>NZ_JAEQNE010000001.1 GCF_016722785.1 Ramlibacter monticola
GGAGGTCAGTTCACGTCCTGTCCAAAGGGGGCCGGCGGCGCCGGCCTACTACCCTCTCCCGATCAATTCAGGTGGAGGAGTTTGAGGTGGCCACGGGTGGGGGATTTTGGGTGGCCATCCGGGAGCACCGCGCCCGCCTTCGCTCCGAGATCGCGGATGCGAGAAAGCACGCTGTGAAGGTGAATGGTCGACGATGCTTCCGAATGAACGAGGACGAAGTTGACGACGCGTTGGAGATTGGAGATTTCCGAGCTGACCGAGATCTAGGACGGTGTTTGGGGCAGGTAGTTTGTGGGTTTGCAGGCCGACCAGATCACCTGGAACGTCTTGAGGTCGGTGGGCCCGATGGTGAGCTTGGGCGCCTTTTGGTCCCGTGAGCGTGGGTCTGCAAGGGCGCCATGCACAACTTCATCAAATGGGTTTTGGCGCTGTAATGGCCCGCCCTCACGCTGCTGCATGAACAAAGCCCCGCAAATGCGTGGCTTTGTGTTCCAGCGGACTGTGTGCGGGCTGAGCTCAGAACGGCCGACACCGGTAGGCCGCTTCTGGCCGGAACCGTGAGTCCGAACGCTCGCTCAGAAGCTGACCGCCACCGCCAGGCTCTGGCGTTGTCCCGCGTGTGGCGGGTCGCGGAACGCCAGCGGCCAGTAAGCGCAACCTGGATGGCCCTCAACTCGATGGGGAGACCATCATGGGTTCCGTAGTCAACTCCGTTCATCGTGAGCCGTGGTACAAGGGCAAGATCGTCGGGCAGAAGGCGCCATTGAAGCTCAAGGACATTTGGGCGTTGCGCGTCCGGCTGCAGATGGAGAGCCGGTTGCGTGAGCTGGCACTCTTCAATCTCGGCATCGACAGCAAGCTCCGTGGTTGCGACCTCGTCGGCCTCAAGGTCCGAGACGTCTGCCACGGCGATCAGGTGGCATCCCGCGCCGTGGTGATGCAGCACAAGACGCAGCGCCCAGTGCAGTTCGAGATCACTCCGGCAACTACTCGGGATGCCGTACAGAAGTGGATCAAGCAGTCCGAGCTGAAGTCGGAGGACTTCCTGTTCCCCAGCCGGATCCATGACTCGCCCCATTTGGGGACGCGCCAGTACGCTCGGATCCTCGGGGGATGGGTCCAAGAGCTTGGGCTCGATCCCGCCGAGTACAGTACGCACTCGATGCGCAGAACCAAGGCGACCTTGATCTATCGCCGGACCAAGAACCTGCGCGCGGTGCAACTGCTGCTCGGCCACTCCAAGCTGGAGTCGACCGTCCGATATCTTGGCATCGAGGTAGACGACGCCCTGGAGATCTCCGATCAGACTGAGATCTGAACGACCAGCAGTACCGGCCGTCCTTTGGCCATGCTGGAGGCTGCAATCGGGCGGCCGGGTCGGCCGCATCGCCCCCGCCGACGCTTCATGGCGATGCTGCCGACTCACGGTCCCGGCCACAAGCGGTCATTTGCGCAAGTTGCACCGTATAAAAAGGCTCCCATGTCGGAGCGTCCTGGCCGTTTGAAAGATTGACAACACTGCCGAAAGCGCAATCTGGTCGACCGCTGGTGGAGCCCTTCATAATCAAGGCCTGCCCCCCGCTTGTCTGAGATGCGTACCTTTCGTCATGGATAAATTCTTGCTGCAACAGCAGGTGGTGAAACGGCTCGCCGAAGACCTGCTGCAAGCCGAACAGGCAGTGCGCGCGGCCCATGAAACGGCGACCCACGAAGAAAACATCGCCGAAAACAAATACGACACATTGGGACTCGAGGCCGCCTACCTCGTCACCGGCCAAGTTCGGCGCGCCGAAGCCATCCGCCAGGCGCTGGCCAATTGGCGCCAATTCCGCCCGCGTCCCTACGACGTCAGAAAAGGTGTACAGCTCGGCGCGCTTGTCTGCCTGATCGATTCCGACGGCAAGCAGCAACACCTCTTTCTCGGCCCGGATGGGGGCAGCATGAAGTTGGTCAGCGGCACTCAGCTCGTTCAGGTCATCAGCAGCGAAGCCCCTTTAGGCAGGGCCATACTGGGCAAATGCGAGGGTGATGAGGTGTCGATAGAGGTCGCCCCAATCCAACAGCAGTTTGAGGTACTGCGGGTTCATTAAGCCGTGAACGACTCCTGTGGGTCGGAAGCACCAGCTCGCCGCTTTCGAGAGCAGCCGCTGGCGGCCGCTGCTGCAGGAAGTTGCCTGCAAGCTGATTGACCGGTGGCGAGCGTCAAGTTTCGAAGTGGAGCGGTCCTCCGCGTTTCGAATCGCTTACCGACCGGTCTTTGCATCCGCCGACATTCGTCCGCCAGATTCGAACGGCAGCAACCAGTCTGAGCGGCCGCTCAGAAGATCTCGATGATGCCTTCGGCCATGGAGCGCACGCGAGTGCGCCGGCTGCTGGAGCGCCCTCGGGCGCCGCCACCGCTGCCACCCTCACCGGCACCATCCTTCGGCGAACACGATCAGCGATCGTGCTCATACAGTAGTCGCGTTTCTAGAGGGCCCTGGCCGTACGCTTACTCACGAAGTGTCGGAACGCCCGAGTGCTTCGGCCTACAAGTTCATGCCTTCCGCGTCGTGCGCAGCCGCATCGATCTTCGCCTTGCCCTGGACGACGGCATCCCTGGCGGTTTCGCCGCGCATCCAGCTGTCCACCATGTCCGCCCACACTTGCATGAGGACCCGCCGCGGCCCGGACAAGCGGGCATGGTTGTAGGCTGCGGCGACGTGGTCCTTCTTCTGGTGGGCCAGGCAGGCTTCGATCAGGACCTCAGGAAACAGGGCGTCGTTGAGCCGTGACGAGAACGTTCGGCGAAGGTCATGGACGGAGACCGGCTGAAACGGCTCCTGGTCCGGTGTTCGATCCTCGTTGATTCGGTCTACCGCCGCGGCGATCGTCCGGTTCAGTGTGGCCTGGCTGATCGGCTCAGCGGAGTCATAGCGGCTGGGATGGACGAAACTGCTCGACGGGAAGCAGGTTCGAAGCGTTGTCAGGATGTCCAAGGCCTGCTCGGCCAGGTAGACCGTGTGTGGCCTGCCCGCCTTCATCCGCTCGGCGGGGATCAGCCACTGGGCCCTTTCCCAGTCCACTTCCGGCCAAGTGGCCCCGATGAATTCACCCTTGCGAACGCCCGTCAGCAGCAAGAACCTGACCGCCAGCCGCAGTGTTGGGGCGGTGCCAGTCTTCTCCAGCCCGTCGAGCAACGTCTTGATTTCATGGCGGCTCAGGTTGCGCTCACGCGGGACGAACGTCGCGTAGGCCTTCCGCGCGAGCGCTTCAGCCGGATTGGCGATGTCGACGCCTTTGCCATTGGCGAACCGGTAGACCTGCAACACCAGTTCCCTGGCGTGCACGGCCGGACCAGGCCCTCGTTCAGTCTTGACGCGGTCGAGCAACTCACCCAGCGCGACCGGCTTGATTTCATCGAGGTTCAGCTTCCCGAACGGGCCGGCTAGGATGCGGTTGTAGATCGAACGCCGCAATGACAGCGTGCTGTCGGCCAGTCGTTCGGCACCACTCTTGGCGTCGGACTTGAACTCGAAATACCGCGTCGCCCACCGCCCGAAGCTCATGGCGTCGGCGACTTCGCTGCGCTGTTCAACCTTCGCTCGGGCCGGCGACCGCCCGGAACTGACATCGACGCGTGCCCGAGCCAGCAGCAGGCGCGCCTCCTCCAGCGTCACATCCATGCCGTAGGCCAAGTGGGATCGCTGGGCATGGCGCGCCATCGGCTCATGGCGTCCGATGGTCAGCGTCTCGCGTCGGCCGCTCAACCGATAGTCGTAGCGGAACGACCTGCTGCCACTGGGCGAGACAACGACGTAAAGACCGTTGCCCCCGTCGCTGACCTTGTACGCCCGCTCACCAGGCTGCAGCTCTCGCAGCTTGGCTTCCGTCAATGCGTGCCGCGTTTTCGCGCTGGCTAGTCCAGCGCGAGCCCGATCCACCGAGGTATCCATGAGATCTCCGATCCGTCCCTTGTCGCAGGACCGGATACCGTCAGGGGGTCTGACGGTATCGTCGCAGGCCTGCCAGCCTAGGTGCTCGGATACCGTCAGGTCAACCGACAGAACGCCTGGGGCGCCTCTGGATTCGCCGGGACGTCTTGGGACGCTAAGTCCTTGTCCCTAAAGGAAAATCGGGTTGTCTTGGGATGCGCGGAAACACCGTGGGACGATCTTGGCTCATTCCCACTCGATCGTCGCCGGCGGCTTGCTGCTCACGTCGTAGGTGACGCGGTTGATGCCGCGCACCTCGTTGATGATGCGGCTGGAAACCTTCTTCAGCAGCGCATACGGCAGCTCCGCCCAGTCCGCCGTCATGAAGTCGCTGGTCTGCACCGCGCGCAAGGCCACCACGTAATCGTAGGTGCGGCCGTCGCCCATCACGCCCACGCTCTTGACCGGCAGGAACACGGTGAAGGCCTGGCTGGTGAGGTCGTACCAGGTCTTGCCGCTGGCTTCGTCGCGGAAGTTGCGCAGCTCCTGGATGAAGATGGCGTCGGCGCGGCGCAGCAGGTCCGCGTACTCGCGCTTGACCTCGCCCAGGATGCGAACGCCCAGGCCCGGGCCCGGGAAGGGATGGCGGTACACCATCTCCGGCGGCAGGCCCAGGGCCACGCCCAGCTCGCGCACTTCGTCCTTGAACAGGTCGCGCAGCGGCTCCAGCAGCTTCAGCCCCAGCTGCTCCGGCAGGCCACCCACGTTGTGGTGGCTCTTGATCGTGACGGCCTTCTTGCTCTTGCCGCCGCCGGACTCGATCACGTCCGGGTAGATCGTGCCCTGGGCCAGCCAGGCGACGTGGCGCGAATGGCTCTCCTTGATCCTGGCGGCCTCGGCCTTGAAGACGTCGACGAACAGGCCGCCGATGATCTTGCGCTTCTGCTCCGGCTCGCTCACGCCGGCCAGCTTGCCGAGGAACAGCTCGCTCGCGTCCACCCGCACGACCTTGGCGTGCAGCTTGCCCGCGAACATGTCCATCACCATGTCGCCTTCGTCGAGGCGCAGCAGGCCGTGGTCGACGAACACGCAGGTGAGCTGGTCGCCGATGGCGCGGTGGATCAGGGCCGCGGCCACCGAGGAATCGACGCCGCCGGACAGGCCCAGGATCACTTCCTCGTCGCCGACCTGCCTGCGGATCGCCTCGACGGCTTCGGCGATGTGGTCGCGCATCACCCAGTCGGGCCGGGCCTGGCAGATCCCCAGCACGAAGCGCTCGAGCAGAGCGCGCCCTTGCACCGTGTGCGTGACCTCGGGGTGGAACTGCACGGCGTAGAAGCGGCGCTGTTCGTCCGCCATGCCGGCGATCGGGCAGCTCTCGGTGGAGGCCATCAGCTTGAAGCCGGGCGGCATCTCCACGACCTTGTCGCCGTGCGACATCCACACGTGCAGCATGCCGTGGCCCTGCCCGGTCGTGTAGTCCGCGATGTCCTGCAGCAGCGCCGTGTGCCCGCGCGCCCGCACTTCGGCGAAACCGAATTCGCGCTTGTGGCCCGGCTCGACCTTGCCCCCGAGCTGCTGCGCCATGGTCTGCATGCCGTAGCAGATGCCCAGCACGGGCACGCCCAGCTCGAACACGGCCTGCGGGGCCTTGTCCGTGCTTTCCTCGTACACGCTGGCATGGCTGCCGGAGAGGATCACGCCTTTGAGCTTCCCGTCGGCCGCGTACTGGCGCACCCACTCGTCGCTGACGTCGCAGGGATGGACCTCGGAATACACGTGCGCCTCGCGCACGCGACGCGCGATCAGCTGCGTGACCTGGGAGCCGAAGTCGAGGATGAGGATCTTGTCGTGTTGCATGGAGTCAGGCCAGATCGGTGATCAGGGGATGTTCGAGCTTGAGGCAGGCACGCTGCAGGGCGCGGTCCATCGTAACGAGGGGCGCCTTCAGGTCCAGCGCAACCTTCAGGTACGCGGCGTCGTAAGGGGTGAGTTCGAGCGAGCGGGACCAGTTCCAGAATTCCAGGGGCGTGATGCGCAGTGGCGCGAGCGCCACCGGCAGCCGGCTCAGCAGCCGCAGCACGTGCTGGTGGGCTGGGGCAGTGAAGCGCCCGCGGGCCAGCGCCTTGCCGCTGGCGTGCAGGACTTCCAGCGGGAAGATGGCGGCGCTGGTCGCACTCTCTTCCTCGGTCATGATGCGGATGAGGGCCTGCGAGACCTTCTCGCCGCCCTCGTCCGGAAAGACCCAGCTCGCGAAAGCGGAAGCGTCAACGACCAGCATGGGAACCCTTCGGGTCGTCGGTCCAGGCGTCGCCCCGGGCGTCGCGCTCGCGCTTGTGCTCGTCCCAGAGCTCCTGGAATCCCGCCCCGCCATTGCCGACCTTCGCACGGAGTGCTTCCAGTTCGGCGACGATCGCCTGCCGGCGCGCCTCGATGCTGGGTTGCTCCGTTTCCGGTTCCTTGATCAGGCGGATGACGCGCTTGCCGTGGCGGGTCAGCACCACTTCCTCGCCCTGTTCCACCGCGCGAATCAGTTCGGAGAGCTGGCTCTTGGCCTGGTGGATGGGGACGGTGAGCATCTTCTGGTCCAGATTTCTTGAACTCTGGCCAGATTTTAAGAGAAGGCCGCAAAAAAGGCCAGAAAATTCTGGCCCTTTTCGTGGGGTCAGGGCGCCTCAGTCCGCCCGGTAGTTCGGCGCTTCCTTCGTGATCTGCACGTCGTGCACGTGGCTCTCACGCATGCCCGCCGCCGTGATCTGGACGAATTCGGCGCGCGAGCGCAGGTCCTCGATGGTGGCGCAGCCGCAGTAGCCCATGGCCGCGCGGACGCCGCCGGCGAGCTGGTAGACGATCGTGACCAGCGAACCCTTGTACGGCACGCGGCCCTCGATGCCTTCGGGCACCAGCTTGTCCGCGTTCGGGTTGGTGCTGGTGGCTTCCTGGAAGTAGCGGTCGGCGCTGCCCTGCTGCATGGCGCCGATCGAGCCCATGCCGCGATAGCTCTTGTAGCTGCGGCCCTGGTACAGGACGATCTCGCCCGGCGCCTCCTCGGTGCCGGCGAACATGCCGCCCATCATCACGGTGCCCGCGCCGGCGGCGATGGCCTTGGCGATGTCGCCCGAGTAGCGGATGCCGCCGTCGGCGATCAACGGGACGCCGCTGCCGGCCAACGCGGTGGCGACGTTGTCGATCGCGGTGATCTGCGGTACGCCGACGCCCGCGACGATACGGGTGGTGCAGATCGAGCCGGGGCCGATGCCCACCTTCACCGCGTCCGCGCCCGCTTCCACGAGTGCGCGCGCCGCGCCGCCGGTGGCGATGTTGCCGCCGATCACGTCGATCTGGGGGTAGTTCTGCTTGACCCAGCGCACGCGGTCGATCACGCCCTTGCTGTGGCCGTGCGCGGTGTCCACCACGACCACGTCGACGCCGGCCTTGACCAGGCATTCCACGCGTTCCTCGGTGCCCTCGCCCACGCCGACGGCCGCGCCCACGCGCAGGCGACCGCTCGGGTCGCGCGCCGCGTTGGGGAAGCTGGTCTGCTTGGTGATGTCCTTGACCGTGATGAGGCCCTTGAGCTCGAAGGCGTCGTTGACCACCATCAGGCGTTCCAGCCGGTGCTTGTTCAACAGCGCCTTGGCCTCGGCCAGGCTGGTGCCTTCGCGCACCGTGATCAGCCGCTCGCGCGGCGTCATGATCTGGCTCACCGGCACGTCGTAGCGCGTCTCGAAGCGCAGGTCGCGGCCGGTGACGATGCCCACCACCCTGCCGGCGTCCAGCACCGGAAAGCCGGAGATCCCCAGCTGCTCCTGCAGCGCGATCACCTGGCGCACCGTGTGCTGGGGCGTGATCACCACCGGGTCGCGCAGCACGCCGGACTCGTAGCGCTTCACCCGGGCGACTTCGGCGGCCTGCTGTTGCGCCGTGAGGTTCTTGTGGACGATGCCGATGCCGCCTTCCTGGGCGATGGCGATCGCCAGGCGCGCCTCCGTCACGGTGTCCATGGCGGCGGACACGAGCGGGAGATTCAGCTGGATGTTGCGGGAAAGCTGCGTCGCGAGGGACGTGTCCTTGGGCAGGACCTGGGAGAACGCCGGCACCAGCAACACGTCGTCGAAGGTGAGCGCTTTTCCGAGAAGGCGCATGGGGAAGGGCTCCAAAAAAAGGATTGTACCCGCGTGAGATTTCGCACGTCGGCCTGCGGCTGTTGCGCCACGCCGGCCCATCCACGGGGCGGTGCCGCCGGGGTGCCCGGCTACACTGGATGCATGAAAGCTGCCGCCGTCGCCCTGCTCTCGCTCGCATGCCTCGCGCCGCTGACCGCCTCCGCCGAGTGGCAGTGGCTGGACAACGAGGGGCACCGGGTCTTCAGCGACCAGCCGCCGCCGCCCGACATCGCGCCGAACCGCATCCTGAAGCAAGGCAAGGGGGCGCTGGCCGCCATGCCGGTGCCCGCGCCCGTGGCGGCCAATACCCCGGTCGGCGTCGACCCGAGCCTGAGGCCTTCCGGCAAGGACAAGGGCCTGGAGGAAAAGCGCAGGCAGGCGGAAGCCGCCGAGGCGAAGAAGCGCAAGGAGGATGACGCGCGCGTCACCGCCCAGCGCTCCGAGAACTGCAGCCGCGCCCGCACGGCCAAGGCCAGCATCGACTCGGGCCAGCGCCTCGCCGTGGTCAACGCCAAGGGCGAGCGCGAGATCATGGACGACGCGATGCGCGCGGCCGAAGGCAAGCGGCTCGACGAGGTGATCGCGCGGGACTGCGCCGTCGAGCGTCAGTAACCGGGCTTCGCGCCCGGACGGCGCTGCGCGAACAGGCCCGCGGCGCGCGCGCCCTGCTTGCGGAAGCGCTCCCGGCGGGCGACCTTCGGATCCACGCGCAGCGGCCGGTAGATTTCGATCCGATCGCCTTCGCCCACTGCCTGCCGCGGCGTGCAGCGGCGGCCCCAGACCCCCAGTTCGCCCTCCCCCGGCTGCGGCCCGCCCGAGGCCGCGGCGAAGCCGCTCGCCCGCACCGCATCGGCGACGCTGGCGCCCTCGGGCAGCTCCAGCGGCCATTCCAGCACCTCGCGCGGCGCGGGCGACCAGCACACGGTCACGCGGGGCATGGGATCAGCCGTAGACCTGTTCGGCCCGCTTGACGAAGGCGTCGATCAGGCTGCCCGCGATCTTGTCGAACACGGGGCCGATCACGGCCGACAGGGCCGTGCTCTTGAAGCCGTACTGCATCTCCAGCGTCACCTTGCAGGCCCGCTGGCCGCCCTCTCCCAGGGGCGCGAACTTCCACGTGCCATCGAGGTTGGAGAACGGGCCGTCGACCAGCTTGATCCGCACCTCGCGCCCGGGCACGTGGTAGTTGCGCGTGGTGAAGGTCTGGTGGATGCCGCTGAAGGCCAGGCCCATTTCGGCCTTCATGCCATCGGGCTCCAGCGCCACCACGCGCGAGTGGTCGCACCAGGGCAGGAACTCGCAGTACTTCGCGACGTCCGTCACCAGCGCGAACATCTCTTCGGCGCTGTACCAGATCAGCACGGATTTGTGGATCGTTTTCATGGAAGAATTGCGGGCCCCGCGGCATTGTAGAGAGACGCCGCCATCCCCAGCTGTCAGTTCATGGCGACAAAGAAAGAAACGCACGCCCGCATCGCGGACAACAAGAAGGCCGCCTTCAACTACTTCTTCGAGGAGAAGTTCGAGGCGGGCCTGGTGCTGCAAGGCTGGGAAGTGAAGGCCCTGCGCGAGGGCAAGGCGCAGCTCACCGACGGCTACGTCGTGATCCGCGATGGCGAGCTGTTCCTGATCGGCTGCCAGATCAACCCCCTGAAGACGGCTTCGACGCACGTCAAGCCGGAGGCCGCCCGCACCAAGAAGCTGCTGATGCACAAGGACCAGATCCGCCGCCTGATCGGCAAGGTGGAGCAGAAGGGCCACACCCTGGTGCCGATCCAGCTGTACTGGAAGGAAGGCCGGGCGAAGGTCGAGATCGCCCTGGCCCGCGGCAAGGCCACGCACGACAAGCGCGACACGATCAAGGAGCGCGAGGGCAAACGGGAAGTCGAGCGGGCCATGAAGGAGCGCCATCGCTGAGGGCGATGGGCGGCCCGCGGAATAAACCGCCGGGTCGCAGCGTTCATCCGGTTAAGGAGAATCCTTTAAGGAACCGGAGACGACCATGCCCAGGCCACGGGGCGGCAGCCATGCGCATGAAGTGTTGACCCGGATGCGGCGGCCCGCTGTCCGCGGCTAGGCTTGGGCATGAACACACCCACGCTCCCGAACAGCCTGGTCGGCCACATCCCCGACCTGCGGCGCTACGCACGCTCTCTCACGGGCGATGCCTGGGCCGCGGACGACCTGGTGCAGGACACGCTGGAGCGTGCCTGCGAGCGCTGGAAGCTGTGGGCGGCCGGCAGCGACCTGCGGGCGTGGCTGTTCACGCTGATGCACAACCTGTTCGTCGACGGCGCGCGGCGGGCCATGCGGCAGGCCGGCCAGCGGGTCGACCTCGACGAGCTGGCCAGCGACCTCCCGGGGCCGTCCGAAAGCCCCGACCAGACGCTGGACCTGCAGCGCTGCCTGCTGCGGCTGCCCCCGGAACAGCGCGAGGCGCTGTTGCTGGTGACCCTGCAGGACCTGCGCTACGAGGACGTCGCGCGCATGACGGGGGTGCCGCTGGGCACCGTCATGTCGCGCCTGTCGCGGGCCCGCAGCCGCCTGCGGGAGTTGATGGAGGGCGGCACCGCGGCCGCCCGGAGTCCGGCGCTGCGCCGGTTGAAATGAGGTTGGGACAACACACCATGACCGAGCCGAGCTTTCCGACGACCGACGACCCCGAACTCCACGCCTACGTGGACGGCCGGCTCGACCCGCTGCGGCAGGCCGCGGTGGAGGCCCGGCTGGCGGGCGACCCGGCGCTGGCGCACCAGGTGCATGCGTGGAAGGCCCAGCGGCTCGCACTGCGCGACATGCATGCCGACGTGCTGGAGCAGACGGTGCCCCCGCACCTGCTGCAGGCGGCGCAGATTCTGCATACGCGCAGCAACAGCGTCGCCCGCTGGCAGCGCTGGGGCGGCATGGCGGCGGCCATCCTGGTCGCCTTCGGGGCGGGCTGGGCCGGCCACGTGCAGTGGCAGGACCGCGCGGTGGCGACGGCCAACGGTTCGCGCGTGGCCGGGCAGTTCGTGCACCAGGCGGTGCTGGCGCACTCGGTCTACGTCCCCGAGGTGCGGCACCCGGTGGAAGTCGAGGCCGCGCAGCAGCAGCACCTGGTGCAGTGGCTGTCCAAGCGCCTGAACCGGCCGCTGAAGCTGCCGAGCCTGGCGCCTTCGGGCTACGAGCTGGTGGGCGGCCGCCTGCTGCCGGGCGAGAACAGCGCACGGGCGCAGTTCATGTACCAGAACGCCAACGGCGAGCGCGTGACGCTCTATGTCGGCGCGGTGGACGGCGCGGCCGGCAAGGGCATGGGCGAAACCGCCTTCCGCTTCGCCAACGAGGGCGGCGTGGCGAGCTTCTACTGGGTGGAGAACGGCTTCGGCTACGCCATCACGGGCAAGCTGCCGCGGCCGGGGCTGCTGGTGCTGGCGGAGGCGGTGTACCGGCAGTTGTAGGCCGCGTCAGGCCAGCCCGCGCAGCGGATGCGCGTGCGCGGGCCACGGGCTGTCGAAGAAGGCCCGCACCTCCTCCGGAGTGACCTCCTCGATCCGCGCCGGATTCCACTTCGGCGCGTGGTCCTTGTCGATCGCGAGCGCCCGGATCCCCTCGAAGGTCTCGCTCGCCGCGCCCGGCCGCAGGCGGAAGCAGTGGCGCACCATGTCGCGCTCCATGCGCAGGTCCTGCGCCAGGGTCAGGTGGCGGGCCCGGCGCAGGTGCTCCAGCGTGACGTGCAGCATCAGCGGGGAGCGCTTGCGCAGCGTCGCCGCCGTGTGCGCGGCCCACTCCGATCCGTCCGCCTCCAGCGCGGCGACGATCTCCGGCACGCCCGGCAGCGAGAAGAAGCGGTCGATCTCGGCGCGCCGGCTGGCCAGCTCCAGTCCTTGCGCCACGGCGGGCTGCCGCAGGCGCTCGCACAGGGCCTCGAAGGCCTGCGCGTCCGCCAGGCTGTCCCACACCGCCGGCAGTTCGGACGCGGCGAGCACGCCGTCCGCCAGCCGCGCCGCCAGCGCGTCGGACCAGCCGATCGCCTGCCCGGTGAGCGCCAGGTACTCGCCGATGCGGCCCGGGCAGCGCGCCAGGAACCAGCCGCCGCCCACGTCCGGGAACAGGCCGATCTGGGTTTCCGGCATCGCCATCCTCGTGCGCTCGGTGACGATGCGCAGGCTGGTGTCGCCGCCGTGGGCCGAGATGCCCATGCCCCCGCCCATCACGATGCCGTCCAGGAACACGACGTAGGGCTTGGGGTAGCCGTGGATCAGGTGGTTGAGGGTGTATTCCTCGGTGAAGAAGTCTTCCAGCCGCGGGTCGCCGGCCAGCACCGCCTGGTGGAAGAAGCGGATGTCGCCGCCGGCGCAGAAGGCGCCGAACGGCCCTTCCCTGCCCATGCCGCGCACGGCGACGCGCTCCACGCGGTCGTCGTCGCGCCATTCGAGCAGCGCCGCGGCCAGGGCGCGGATCATGTCCAGCGAAAGCGCGTTGAGCGCCTTCGGGCGGTCGAGCGTGAGGAAGCCGGCGCTGCCGCGGACTTCCGCGACGATCCCGCTCATGCCCTCTGCCTCCAGCCCACGATCTCGTTGACGACCAGCGCGCCGATCACCAGGGCGCCCCCCGCGAGCACCGTCTGGCTGGGGATCTCGTCGGCCCCGATCCACGCCAGGACGATGCCGAAGATCACCTCCAGCAGTGCGAGCAGCGCGATCTCCGGCGCCTTCAGCACGCGGGCGCAGACCACCGCGAGCGCGCAGGGGATCGCGAGTTGCACCAGCCCCAGCAACGCCAGCAGCCCCACGTCGTGCGCGGAGGCCTGCAGCGGCATCGCGAGCGGCAGCGTGACGATCGAGGAGATCGCCGCGCCGAGCAGCACCGAAGGCACGAGGTCGATGTTGCGGCCCTGCGCATGGGCGCGCTGCGAGATCGTCCAGTTGACGCCGCTCGCCAGCGGCACGCACAGCGCCACCAGGGTGCCGGCGAGCTGGCCGCCATCGAGCTGCGAGCCGTACATCCAGGCAATGCCGGCGCCCGCGACCAGGATGGCCGTCCAGGTGCGCGCCGGGATGCGGTGGCCGATGAAGATGCGCGCGATCAGCGCCGTGAGGAAGGGCCCGATGGCCATGGTCACCAGCACGTTGGCCACACTGGTGAGCGTGAGGGCCACCATGAAGGCGGTGAACATGATGCTCCAGCACACGCCGGACAGCCACAGCGGCCCGCCGCCCGTGCGCAGCTTCGCGAACACCGCGCGGCCCTGGAAGAACGGCAGGATCACCAGCAGCGACACCACCGTGAAGAAGCTGCGCCAGAAGGTCACCTCGAAGCTGCGCGCATGCTCGAGATGCCGCGTGATCACGCCCGCGATGGACCACATGAGGGTCACCGCGACCATGAGGAAGACGGCTTTGGTGTGGGTGAGTTTCATTGTTCTTGTGAGACCGTTAAGAACCAGAAACCGAACGCAGAGGGCGCAGAGGAAGCGCAGAGGGCGCAGAAAAAAACCGAATGAAATTTCAATTGGTCTTTTCTGCGCCCTCTGCGTAACCTTTGCGCCCTCTGCGTTCGGCTGTTCGGTTTTCCCCCGATCTTACGCGGCCTCGCGCACCGCGCGCTTGCGCTCGTGCTCCTTCAGGAAGCGCTTGCGCAGGCGGATCGACTTGGGCGTGATCTCCACCAGTTCGTCGTCCTCGATGAACTCCACGCCGTATTCCAGCGTGAGGTCGATCGGCGGCGTGACCTTGATCGCGTCTTCCTTGCCGGAGACGCGGAAGTTGGTCAGCTGCTTGGTGCGGGTGGCGTTGACCACCAGGTCGTTGTCGCGGTTGTGCACGCCGACGATCATGCCCTCGTACACCGGGTCGTTCGCCTTCACGAACATGCGGCCGCGGTCGTCCAGCTTGCCCAGCGCGTAGGTGAAGATCTCGCCGTCGTCCATGGAGATCAGCACGCCGTTCTTGCGGCTGGCGATCTCGCCCTTGTACGGCTCGTAGCCGTCGAAGATGCTGGCGATCAGGCCCGAGCCGCGGGTCAGGTTCATGAACTCGTTGGAAAAGCCGATCAGGCCCCGCGCCGGGATGCGGTACTCCAGGCGCACGCGGCCCCGGCCGTCCGGCTCCATGTTCACCAGCTCGCCCTTGCGCTCGCCCAGGGCCTGCATCACGCCGCCCTGGTGCTGGTCCTCGATGTCCACCGTGACCAGTTCGATCGGCTCGGTCTTGACGCCGTTCTCCTCGTGGAACAGCACGCGCGGCTTGGACACGGCCAGCTCGTAGCCCTCGCGGCGCATGTTCTCCACCAGGATGGTCAGGTGCAGTTCGCCCCGGCCCATCACCTGGAACACGCCTTCCTCGGCGGTCTCGTTGACGCGCAGCGCCACGTTGGACTGCAGTTCCTTCTGCAGGCGGTCCCAGATCTGGCGGCTGGTGACGTACTTGCCTTCGCGGCCGGCCAGCGGCGAGGTGTTGACGCAGAAGTTCATGGTCAGCGTCGGCTCGTCCACCTTCAGCATCGGCAGCGGCAGCGGGTTCAGCGGGTCGGTGATCGTCACGCCGATGCCGATGTCCTCGATGCCGTTGATCAGGACGATGTCGCCCGGACCGGCTTCCTTCACCTGCACGCGGTCGAGGCCCTCGAAGGTCAGGACCTGGTTGATGCGGCCGCGGAACTGCTTGCCGTCCGGACCTTCCATCACCAGCACGTCGGTGGCCGGGCGGAGGCTGCCCTGGTTGATGCGGCCCACGCCGATGCGGCCCACGAAGCTGGAGTAGTCCAGCGCGGAGATCTGCAGCTGCAGCGGCGCCGTGTCGTCGCCTTCGTGCTGCGGCACGTGTTGCAGGATGGTGTCGAACAGGGCCGCCATGTCGGGGCCCCACTGCTCGCCCGGCTCGCCCTCTTCCAGCGAGGACCAGCCGTTGATGCCGGAGGCGTAGACCACCGGGAAATCGAGCTGTTCGTCGGTGGCGCCGAGCTTGTCGAACAGGTCGAAGGCGGCGTTGATCACCTTGTCGGGGTTGGCGCCGGGCTTGTCGACCTTGTTCACGACCACGATCGGGCGCAGGCCCAGGGCCAGCGCCTTCTTGGTCACGAAGCGGGTCTGCGGCATCGGGCCTTCCTGGGCGTCGATCAGCAGCAGCACGCCGTCCACCATGGACAGGGCGCGCTCCACCTCGCCGCCGAAGTCGGCGTGCCCAGGGGTGTCGACGATGTTGATGTGGGTGCCCTTCCAGCTGACGGCGCAGTTCTTGGCCAGGATGGTGATGCCGCGCTCGCGCTCGATCGCGTTGTTGTCCATCACGGTGTCGACCACCTTCTCGTGGTCCGCGAAGGTGCCGGACTGGCGCAGCAGCTGGTCCACCATGGTGGTCTTGCCGTGGTCGACGTGGGCGATGATGGCGATGTTGCGGATTTGCGTCTTCATACGTTCTCTGGCTCGGCCACGCCGAGGATTTGCTGGATTTCGATCGGGCTCAGCAGGCGGGAGGGGATCAGTTCCCCCGCCTTCACATGGGCGGTCCCGAGGAGCGTGCTGGGCGATTCCCCGAAGACTGCGGCGGTTTCCGTGTCGCGCCAGCCGCCGCGGCGGCGCATGCCGCTGAGGAAGCGGCCGGATTCTTGCGGGGCCAGCGTGACACGCGTGTGTCCCGCCAGCAGGGCCTCCACCGGAAGCAGGCGGGCCCCTCTTTCAGACTCGGGCAGCGCCTCGAGTTCCGCCAACGTCAGGCATTGCGAAGCATCGAAGGGCCCGGTGACGATTCTTCTCAGGGCCACCAGGTGGGCGCCGCAGCCGAGGGCCAGGCCGATGTCCTCGCCGAGCGTGCGGATGTAGGTGCCCTTGCTGACCCTGGCCACGATCTTCAGCAGGTCCGGCGCCTCGAGGCTCAGCCGGAGGTCGAAGATCGAGACTTGGCGCGGCTCGCGTTCCACCTCGACGCCGGCCCGCGCGTATTCATAGAGCGCCTTGCCGTCCTTCTTCAAGGCGCTGTACATCGGCGGGACCTGGGTGATGGGCCCCGTGAACCGCGCCTGGACCTGGGCCAGCCGTTCCGCCGGGATGGCGGGCACCTCGCGCCGCTCGATCACCTCGCCTTCGCTGTCGCCCGAAGCCGTGCGCACGCCCAGTCGGGCCACCGCCCCGTAGGTCTTGTCGGCGTCCAGGTGGAGCTGGCTGAACTTCGTCGCCGCCCCGAAGCACAGCGGCAGCACGCCGGTCGCCATGGGGTCGAGCGTGCCGGTGTGGCCGGCCTTTTCCGCCCGCAGCAGCCACTTGGCCTTCTGCAGGGCGTCGTTGCTGGAAAGGCCCAGCGGCTTGTCGAGCAGAAGCACCCCATGCACAGGGCGCCTCTGCACCCTGGTGCGTGGCGCGTTCACGTGCTAGTCGTCCTTGGAACGGGAAGAGACCGCCTTGGCGATCAGGGCGTTCATGTCGGCCGCGCGCTCGGTGGTGCGGTCGAAGTGGAAGTGCAGCGTCGGCACGGTGTGGATGTGCAGGCGCTTGAACAGGTGGTTGCGCAGGAAGCCCGCGGCCTGGTTCAGCGCGTCCTCGGTTTCCTGCGCGTCGCCCACCAGGATGCTGAAGAACACCTTGGCGTGGGCGTAGTCCGGCGTCACCTCCACGGCATTGACCGTGACCATCCCCACCCGCGGATCCTTCAGCTCGCGCGCGATCAGCTCCGTCAGGTCGCGCTGGATCTGGTCCGCGATCTGGTAGCTGCGGTTGGGTTTGGACGACTTCTTGGGCATGGCGGGGTCGGTGCGCTTGCTGGGGAAAACCAGATACCGAACGCAGAGGTCGCAGAGGTTACGCGGAGGACGCAGAAAAATCCTTCAAAAGGATGTTCTTCTGCGCCCTTTGCGTTCTTTTGCGTCCTCTGCGTTCGGCTGTTCGGTTTACCTGCTGTTTACAGCGTCCGCGCAATCTCCTTGACCTCGAAGAACTCGAGCTGGTCGCCTTCCTTGATGTCGTTGTAGTTCTTCAGCTTGATGCCGCACTCGAAGCCTTCCTTGACTTCGCGCACGTCGTCCTTCACGCGCTTGAGCGACTCCAGTTCGCCCGTGTAGATCACCACGTTGTCGCGCAGCAGGCGGAAGTGCGCGCTGCGGGTGACCATGCCGTTGGTGACGTAGCAGCCGGCCACCGTGCCGATCTTGGACGCCACGAACACGGTGCGGATCTCGGCCGAGCCGATGACCTCTTCCCGCTTCTCCGGCGCCAGCATCCCGGACATCGCCGCCTTCAGTTCATCCACGGCGTCGTAGATGATGTTGTAGTAGCGCAGCTCGATGCCGTTGCCCTCGGCCAGCTTGCGCGCGCCGGCGTCGGCCCGCACGTTGAAGCCGATGATGAGGGCCTTGGAGGCGATCGCCAGGTTGACGTCCGACTCGCTGATGCCGCCGACGGCGGCATACACCATCTGCACCTTGACTTCTTCGTTGGACAGCTTCAGCAGCGATTGCGCCAGCGCTTCCTGCGAGCCCTGCACGTCCGCCTTCACGATGATCGGCAGCGTCTTCACCTCGCCGGCCGTCATGTCCGCGAACATGTTCTCCAGCTTGGCGGCCTGCTGCCTGGCCAGCTTCGTGTTGCGGAACTTGCCGGCACGGTAGGTGGCGATCTCGCGCGCGCGGCGCTCGTCGGCCATCACCATGAACTCGTCGCCGGCCTGCGGCACTTCCGTCAGGCCCTGGATCTCCACCGGAATGGAGGGGCCCGCGCCCTTGATCGACTTGCCGTTCTCGTCCAGCATGGCGCGCACGCGGCCATAGGTCTGGCCCGCGAGCACGACGTCGCCGGTCTTCAGCGTGCCGGACTGCACCAGCACCGTCGCGACCGGGCCGCGGCCCTTGTCCAGCTGCGCTTCGATCACGAGGCCCTTGGCCATCGCATCCACCGGCGCCTTCAGTTCCAGCACTTCGGCCTGCAGCAGCACCTGCTCGAGCAGGTCGTCGATGCCCTGCCCGGTCTTGGCCGACACCGCCACGAACGGCGACTCGCCGCCGTACTCTTCCGGCACGACCTGCTCGACCACCAGTTCCTGCTTCACACGGTCGGCGTTGGCATCCGGCTTGTCGATCTTGTTGATCGCCACCACGATCGGAACGCCCGCCGCCTTCGCGTGCTTGATGGCTTCCCTGGTCTGCGGCATGACGCCGTCGTCCGCGGCCACCACCAGGATCACGATGTCGGTCGCCTGCGCGCCGCGGGCCCGCATGGCGGTGAACGCCTCGTGGCCCGGGGTGTCCAGGAAGGAGATCACGCCGCGCGGGGTCTCCACGTGGTAGGCGCCGATGTGCTGCGTGATGCCGCCGGCCTCGCCCGCCGCCACCTTGGCGCGGCGGATGTAGTCCAGCAGCGAGGTCTTGCCGTGGTCGACGTGGCCCATGACCGTGACGACCGGCGCGCGCGGCAGCGCCTCGGCGCTCTGGCCGGACACTTCCTCCTCGGTGAAGGCTTCCGGATCGTCCAGGGCGGCCGTGACCGCCTTGTGGCCCATTTCCTCGACCACGATCATGGCCGTGTCTTGGTCCAGCGACTGGTTGATGGTCACCAGCTGGCCCATCTTCATCAGGGCCTTGATCACCTCGGAGGCCTTCACGGCCATCTTGTGCGCAAGTTCGGAGACCGTGATGGTCTCCGGCACGTGCACTTCGATGATGCGCTGTTCCGTCGGCGCGGCGGCGGCCTGGCGGTCGTCGCGGTCGCCCCGGTGGTCCCGGCGGCCACCACGCGGGCCGCCACGCCACGCATTGCGGCCGACGCCACCCGACGAATCGCCGCGGGTCTTGATTTCCTTCTTCTTGGCCGGATCGTTGGCCCAGCTGGAAGACAGCTTGGCCGACTTGACTTCCTTGCCGGCGCCGCCGGGGGCGGCGGGCGCGGCCGCGGGCGCACCGGGGCCGCCCGCGCGCGCCTGCGTCGGCGGCTTGTGCAGCGTGCCCTTCACGCCCGGCTTGGCGGGCTCCGGCGCCTTGGCGACCGGCTTGGCCTCTTCCGGCTTCTTGGCCACCAGCACCTTCTTGGGCTGGGCCATCATGGAACGGATCGCGGCGGCTTCGGCCTCCGCCTTGCGGCGGCGCTCCTGCAGGTCGCGGGCGCGCGCGGCCTCTTCGTCGGCACGCTTCTTCGATTCGGCGGCGGCCTTCTCCCGCGCTTCGGCGGCGGCCTTGTCGCGCGCCTCGGCCTGCGCCTTGGCGACGGCCTGGGCGGCTTCCGCTTCGGCGGCGCGGGCGGCGCTGGCACCGGCGACGGCGGCGGCCTTCGCCTCCTCCTCCTGGCGCGCCTTCTCGGCACGGACTTCTTCCGCGGCGCGGGCTTCCTCGGCGGCGCGCTCGCGGGCTTCCTGTTCCTCGCGCTCGCGGCGCTTGGCGGCCAGTTCTTCTTCCTGGCGGCGGATCAGTTCGGCCTGGTGGCGGGCTTCCTCCTCGCGGCGGGCGAGTTCGGAATCGTCCGGACCGGGCGGCGACGGGGGCGCGGCGACCTCGGGGGCTTCCACCACCGCGGTGTCGGCGCCCTCGTCGCGCTTGACGAAGGTGCGCTTCTTGCGCACTTCCACCTGGATCGTGCGGGCCTTGCCGCTCGAGTCCGCCTGCTTGATCTCGCTGGTGGACTTCTTCACCAGGGTGATCTTCTTGCGCTCGGCCGAGGCCGTGCCGTGGCTGGCCTGCAGGTAGCCCAGCAGCTTCTGCTTGTCGGCGTCGGTCAGCGAGTCGGTCGGGGCATTCTTGGCCACGCCGGCGCTGCGCAGCTGCTCCAGCAGCGTCTCGGTCGATTTCTTGAGTTCATGCGCGAACTCGGCGACGGTAGTACTAGACATGTTCTGTTCGTCCCCTCCCCTCACTCGTGCGCCGCGGCGGCCGGCTGGCCGGCGAACCAGTGTTCGCGCGCCTTCATGATCAGGGTCTTGGCCTCTTCCGCGGACTGGCCAGTAATGTCCGTGAGTTCGTCGACGGCCAGGTCGGCCAGGTCGTCGCGGGTGTGAACGCCGGCATCGGCCAGCTTGGCGATCAGCTGCGGGTTGAGGCCGTCGAGGTCGCGCAGGTCCTGCGACACCTCCTCGACGCTCTCCTCGCGCGCGATCTCCATCGTCAGCAAGGCGTCCTTGGCGCGCGTGCGCAGCTCGTTGACCGTGTCCTCGTCGAAGGACTCGATCTCCAGCATCTCCTGCAATGGCACGTAGGCGACTTCCTCGAGGCTGGTGAAGCCCTCGACGATGAGGATGTCGGCGATCTCCTCGTCGACATCGAGTTTCTCCATGAACAGCGCGCGCAGCGTCTGCTGCTCCTCGGCCTGCTTCTGGGCCGATTCGTTGGCGTCCATGATGTTGATCTTCCAGCCGGTCAGCTCCGACGCGAGGCGGACGTTCTGGCCGCCGCGGCCGATCGCGATGGCGAGGTTCTCCTCGTCCACCACCACGTCCATCGCGTGCTTCTCCTCGTCGACGACGATGGAGCTCACGTTGGCGGGCGCCAGGGCGCCGATCACGAACTGCGCCGGATCCTCGGACCACAGCACGATGTCGACGCGCTCGCCGGCCAGCTCGTTGGTCACGGCGTTGACGCGCGAGCCGCGCACGCCGACGCAGGTGCCGATGGGGTCGACGCGCTTGTCGTGCGAGATCACGGCGATCTTGGCGCGCGAGCCCGGGTCGCGGGCGCAGCTCTTGATCTCCAGCAGGCCCTGCTCGATCTCGGGCACTTCCTGGCGGAACAGCTCGATCATGAATTCGGGGGCCGCGCGCGACAGGATGATGGGCGCGCCGCGCAGCGTCAGGTCCACTTCCATGATCATGGCGCGGACGCGATCGCCGTTGCGCAGGTTCTCCTTGGGGATCATCTCGCCGCGGCGCAGGCGTCCCTCGACGCGGCCGCTCTCGACGATGATGTCGCCCTTGTCCATACGCTTGACGGTGCCCACGAAGATCTTGTCGCCGCGCGACATGAAGTCGTTCAGCAGCATCTCGCGCTCGGCGTCGCGGATCTTCTGCAGGATCACCTGCTTGGCGGCCATGGCGCCGATGCGGCCGATCGGCAGCGACTCGATGCCCTCCTCGATGTGCTCGCCCGGCTCGACGTCGGCGACGCGCTCCTTGGCGTCCATCAGGAGTTCCTCGGCGTCGGGGTTCTGCAGGCCCTGCTCGTCCGGCACCACCAGCCAGCGGCGGAAGGTCTCGTAGACCCCGGTGTCGCGATCGATCGCCACGCGGATGTCGACTTCGCCGTGGTAGAGCTTCTTGGTCGCCTGGGCAAGCGCGGCCTCGACCGCGCCAAACACGACATCGCGTTCCACGTTCTTCTCGCGCGAGATGGCATCCACCAGCATCAACAGTTCGCGATTCATGTCCCTACTCCTGAACCCCGGCGCGCTTGCGCCCCTTGAAATCCACAATTGGCGCCAGACGGGCGTCCTTCACCTCGTCCAGCGTGAACCCCAGCACCTGCACGGTGGCTGGCTCCTTTTTCTTGACCCGCTTCTGCCCCGGCTGCGGCGCCGGCGGCTCGTCGTTCCAGGCGATCTCCCAGCCGGCGTCGGCCCGCTGCAGCGTGCCGCGGAACTTGCGGCGGTTGGCAGCGACCTGGCCAGCAGCCGCGGCGCCCATGGGCGCCTTCAGCGTGACATCGATCACCTCGCCGGCAAAGCGTTCGAAATCCTTCTCGCCGCGCAGGGGGCGATCGATTCCGGGCGACGAGACCTCGAGGCGCTTATAGTCGATATTCTCGACCTCCAGCGTGTATTGGAGCTGGCGCGTGACGCGCTCGCAATCCTCGACGTTGACGGACCGCTCCTCCTCGCCGGCTTCCCAGGGGAAGTCGATGGTCACGCGCAGCGTGCCCCCGGCGGAGCGTTCCAGCTCCACCAGTTCGTAGCCGAGTCCGGCCACCGTTTGGGCGACGAGTTCGTGAATTGCCAAGGTCGTGGGTCGATTCGCCAAAAAAAACGGGCGGTTGGTAACCCGCCCGTTTGGTCGTGAAGCCGGTATTGTAGCGGCCAAAGCCTTGACTCGCAAGGGTTCAGGGCCCTTTTCACGCATTCCGCGCGGGGCCCTCGGGCGGCTGCGGCCCGGGGGCCGCGACCTTCAGGAAGCTGGCAGCACCGGCGCCGATTTCAAGGGCGCACGCCCGCGGGTCAAGGGCGCCTGCCCGCGGGCGGCCGGGGCCCCAGGCTCAGCCGCACCAGCCCCTGCACCAGGGTGACGCTGGCCACCATGCCCCACACCATGCCGGCGAACATGCCCGCCAGCACCGCGGCGGGCTCGCGCACGGCCTGCGCCCAGCCGGCGAGTTCGAGGAACACCAGCGAGCCGGCCGCCATCCCCACCACCATCCAGGCGGAGCAGACCAGATTCTGGCCCAGCTGGGCGCAGAGCTGGCGGCGGCAGCCGCGGCGCAGGCGCGGCATGAGGGGCAGCACCAGCAGGCCGCCCCCCAGCATCCCGAGGTGCGCCAGCGGCAACTGGGTCACGTGCAGCAGCACCATCGCGCCGAGGTCGGTCGGACCGGTGCAGAGGGACGACAGCGTGGCGAGCCCGCC
Source organism: Ramlibacter monticola (assembly GCF_016722785.1). Taxonomy (GTDB): domain Bacteria; phylum Pseudomonadota; class Gammaproteobacteria; order Burkholderiales; family Burkholderiaceae_C; genus Ramlibacter; species Ramlibacter monticola. The sequence continues at coordinate 22,578 of NZ_JAEQNE010000001.1, forward strand.
CGAATGCGCATCCACCGCCATGCCAGCCAGCATGCCGACGGCACCGAGCAGCAGCATCCATTGCGGGGAGTTCAGGCCGCCGCGGGCGGGGCGCAGCTTGGCGAGCGCCAGCAGGCCGGCCAGGACCAGGGCGACGCCGAGGGCGGCCCAGGCGCTGCCGGTCATGTCAGGGCCTCCGCCGGCTGGGCCAGGCGTTCCAGCACGCGACGGTACGCTTCGGGCGTGTCGCAGTCCGTGGTGAAGCGGTCGTGCGCCGCGTCGTACCAGAAGGTTTCCTCCGGGTACTGCTGGGCCAGCCGGCGGCAGCCGATCAGCCGGCGGCCGGCCGCGACCTCGGGCGCATAGGCGGCGGCGAACACGATCGGGTTGCCGCGCTCCCCGCCGAAGCGCGGGATCACGATGGAGCTGTCCGGATGGGCCAGGTAGACGTCCATGAGCTCCTGCAGGTCCTCGGTGCGCAGGAGCGGCAGGTCGCCGGGGCAGACGAAGATCGCGTCCGTGGCCTGCGCGAGGGCGGCGACGCCGGCGGCCACCGAACGCATCTGGCCGTCCTCCCACAGCAGGTTGGGCTGCACGGTCACGGGCAGGTCCAGCACGGCGCGCGTGATCTCGCGCCCCTGCCAGCCGGTGACGACGACCGTCTCCTGCACGCCGGCGGCGAGCACCGTGCGCACGGTGCGCCGCACCAGGGGCTCGCCTCCGAAGTCCACCAGCAGCTTGTTGGCGCCCTCCATGCGCGAAGACTGGCCCGCGGCGAGGACGACCGCGGAAAAGCGGGTGGTGGAACGGTCGGCGGTCATTGCAGTGCCTCCAGGAGTTCGGGCAGGACGGCGCGGATGCTCGCCAGGTCGCCGCCGGGTGCGAGCAGGTCCAGGTGCGGCAGCGCCGCCTGCATGCCCTGGCTCACCGGTGCGAAGCCCGGCCGGCTGCACAGGGGGTTGAGCCACACGATGCGGCGGGCGCGCCGCCGCAGCTGCGCGAGCGCGGCGGACAAGCGGGCCGGCTCGCCGGTGTCGTAGCCGTCGCTCATCACGACGATGGCGGTGCGCGAGTGCACCAGGCGCGCGGCGTGTTCGGCGTTGAACTGCGCGAGGCTTTCGCCGATGCGCGTTCCGCCGCCCCAGCCCTGCGCCAGCAGGTGCAATCGCTCCTGGGCGCGCCAGGGGTCCGGGTCGCGCAGGGCTTCCGACACCGCCGTGACGCGGGTGTGGAAGATGAAGGTGTGGACGTCGGCCAGCTCGCCGCTGAGCGCCCGCGCCAGGCGCAGGTAGAAGAAGCTGTAGGCCGCCATCGAGCGGCTCACGTCCAGCAGCAGCACGAGGCGCGGCCGCACGCGGCGCGGCGCCTGCCAGGCCAGGCGGATCGGCGTGCCGCCGCTTTCGACGCTGCGGCGGATGGTGGCCTGCAGGGCGAGGCGGCGCCGCTGGTGGGCGCGCGCCATGCGGCGCAGGCGGATCTGCTTCAGGCGGCGCGCAAGCTGGCGCATGAGGGCGTCGATGTCCAGCGCGTGCTCGCGCGCCAGATCGCGGAAGTCGGTGGAGGCGAGGGACTCGGCGCGGCTGGCGGCGGCGCGCGGACGCAGCGGGTCGCCCTGCTCCCGCCCCGGCTCGCCGGTGCCGGCGCGGGTGGCGGCGGACTGCATCCCGGCCTCGACGCTGCGCCGCTGCGGCGCGGCCCACCGGTTGGCGGGGAGAAACCAGGCGTCGAAGAGATCGTCGAAGCGGCGCCATTCGTCGCAGCGGCCGCACAGGAGGGCCTGGAGGCTCCAGCGCAGGACCTCGGCGTCGAGCACGCCGACGTCGCGGGCGGTGCGCAGCACCTGCACGGCGTCGGCGGCGCCGACGACGAAGCCGTTGGCGCGGAGGAAGGCGGGGAAGCCGGCGAGGCGGTCGCCGGCGCGGGATTCGAGGAAGCCATGGATTCCTGCCTCCGCGGGGATGACGGCGGGGGCTGGGATGGCGGAAGCGGCGTTCAGCATGCCGCCGCCAATCGCGCGACCGCTTCGCGAGGGAAGGCGGCACGGTCGTCGCGGGTCTTGATCAGCGCGCCCAGGGTTTCCAGGATACGCTCGGCGCCGTCGCGCTCGATCACCGAGATGCCCAGGCGCAGCAGCGCCGCCGTCCAGTCCAGCGTCTCGGCGATTCCCGGCTTCTTCTGCAGCTCCATGCGGCGCACGCCCTGCACGAAGGACACGATCTGGCGTGCCAGCCCCGGCGCGGCCTGCGGCGCCTTCAGGCGCACGATCGCCAGTTCCTTCTCGGCGTCGGGATAGTCGATGTACTGGTAGAGGCAGCGCCGCCGCAGCGCATCCGACAGCTCGCGGGTGCCGTTGGAGGTGATCACCACCAGCGGCCGCGTCGTGGCTCGCACGGTCCCCAGTTCGGGGATCGAGAGCTGGAAATCCGACAGCAACTCCAGCAGGTAGGCCTCGAAGGCCTCGTCGGCGCGGTCCACCTCGTCGATCAGAAGCACCGGCGGCTCGGCGCAGGTGATCGCCTCCAGCAGCGGCCTCTTGAGCAGGTAGCGCTCGGAGAAGATGTCCTGCTCCTTCTGCGCCACGCTGCGGGCGTCCTGTTCCAGCAGCTTGATCGCGAGCAGCTGGCGCTGGTAGTTCCACTCGTAGATGGCAGCATGGGTGTCCAGGCCCTCGTAGCACTGCAGCCGGATCAGCCGGGTGGCGCGCACGGACGCCAGCGCCTTCGCGACCTCGGTCTTGCCGACGCCGGCATCGCCTTCCAGCAGCAGCGGCCGCTGCAGGTCCAGCATCAGCAGCAGGGCCGCGGCCAGCGAAGGCTCGGCGATGTAGCCGGCCTGCGCGAGCTGACCCTGGAGGCCGGCGACCTCGTTCCTGCGCGCCTCGGTCACCGGGGGCCCCCTTTACGCCCGCCGGGCCGGAAACAAGTGGTGCAGCCAGTCGCGCAGCATGGCCCACACCAGCGCGAAGCCGTTCAGCTCCCGCTGCGGCGGCGGCGCGGGGGGAATGGGTTCGGGCCCGGGCACGGACACGGCCTCGGCGGCTGGCACGCCCGCCTCCTCCGGTACCTGCACCGGCACCGGCACCGGCACGCTGCCCAGCTTCTCGGCGAAGTTGGCCGCGAACTGCTGCAGCACCTGGTCGGCCACGGCCGACATCAGGCGGCCGCCGAAGGTCGCCGCCTTGCCGCTCACCGAGACCTCGGCGGCGCCCACCAGGCGGCAGGCGGTGGCGCCGGCCTCCTCGATGTGCGCCCGCAGGTCCATCGCCGCGCCCGAGGTGCCGGTCGTGTCGGTGCCGCGGCCCACCAGGAACAGGCTGCGCGCCTCGTCATCGACGTCCTTGACCTGCACCTCCCCCCGGAAGACGAGGCTCGCCGGCCCCATCCGCACGGTCACCGTGCCCTTGATGTCGCGCGGGCCCACCTTCTCGGTGATCCGCGCGCCGGGCATGCAGGCCGCCACCGCCTCCAGGTCCTGCAGCAGGACCCAGGCCGCGGCCGCCGGGCCGCCGAGCGCGAACGATTTCTCCAGTTGCACCTTCATCCGATATCTCCCCGAGGAACCCTGCGTGTGACGAAAGATTCAATGCTTGTCGATGCCGAGCGCGTGGCACTGCTGCCAGACGCGGAACGCCGTGTGCGGCATGTCCATGTGCGTCACCCCCAGGTGCGCGAACGCGTCGATCACCGCGTTGCTGATGCAGGGGATGCCGCCCACGTGCGGCGACTCGGCCACGCCCTTGGCGCCCAGCGGGTGGTGCGGCGAGGGCGTGACGGTATGGTCGGTCTCCCAGCGCGGCGTCTCGACGGCGGTGGGCAGGAAGTAGTCCATCAGGCTGTTGCCCAGGTGGTTGCCGTTCTCGTCGAAGGGCACCTGCTGCCCCATGGCCACCGCGAAGGCCTCGGTCAGCCCGCCGTGGATCTGGCCCTCGATGATCATCGGGTTGATGCGCGTGCCGCAGTCGTCCAGCGCGTAGAAGCGCCGCACCTGGACCTCGCCCGTGTGGCGGTCGATGTCGACCACGCAGACGTAGGCGCCAAAGGGATACGTGAGGTTGGGCGGGTCGTAGTAGGCGACCGCGTTGAGGCCCTGCTCCATCCCGTCGGGGATGTTGCCTGTGTGCGAGGCCATGCAGATCTCCTTCATGGTCTTCGCGGCCTCGGGATTGCCCCTGACGCGGAAGCGGTCCACCTCCCACTCCAGGTCGCCCTCGCCCACTTCCAGCAGGTGGGCGGCGATCTGGCGCGCCTTCTCCTTGATCTTGCGCGCGGCCTTCGCGGTGGCGGCGCCGGACACCGGCGTCGAACGCGAGCCCCAGGTGCCCGCGCCGTAGGGCGCCTTGTCGGTGTCGCCCTCTTCCACCACGATGTCGCTGGCCGGCAGGCCCAGCTCGGTGGCGATGATCTGCGCGTAGGTGGTCGCGTGGCCCTGGCCCTGGCTCATGGTGCCCAGGCGGGCGATCACGCCGCCGGTGGGATGGACGCGGATCTCGCAGCTGTCGAACAGCCCGATGCCCAGGATGTCGCAGGCCTTGGTGGGGCCGGCGCCCACGATCTCGGTGAAGGTGGAGATGCCGATCCCCATCAGCTCGCCCTTCGCCCGCTTCTCGGCCTGCTCGCGCCGCAGCCCTTCGTAGTCGACCGCCCTCAGCACCTTCTCCAGCGCCGGGGCGTAGTCGCCGCTGTCCAGCGTCCAGCCCATGGAGGTGGTGTACGGGAACTGCTCCTTCGCCACGAAGTTGCGGCGGCGGATCTCGGCCTTGTCGATCCCGAGCTTCTGGGCCAGCACGTCGATCATCCGTTCGATCAGGTACACGGCCTCGGTCACCCGCAGCGAGCACCGGTAGGCCACGCCGCCCGGCGCCTTGTTGGTGTAGACCGCATCCACCCGGCAGTAGGCATTGGGGATCGCGTAGGAGCCGGTGCAGATCGAGAACAGGCCGGCCGGGAACTTCGTGGCCGACACGTGCGAATTGAAGGCGCCGTGGTCGGCCAGCGCGGTGAAGCGCAGGCCCTTGATGCGGCCGTCGGTGTCGGCCGCCAGCTCGCCCACGCCGTGGTAGTCGCGGGCGAAGCCGGTGGTCGAGATGTTGTCGATGCGCGACTCGATCCACTTCACCGGCACGCCGGTCACGATGGAGGCGACGATCGCCACCACGTAGCCGGGATACACCGGCACCTTGTTGCCGAAACCGCCGCCGATGTCGCCGCCGACCACGCGGATCTTGCTTTCCGCGATTCCCGACAGCATGGCCAGCACGGTGCGCACCAGGTGCGGCGCCTGGGTGGTCATGTAGACGGTGAGGTAGCCCGTCGCCTTGTTGAAGGAAGCGACGCAGCCGCAGGTCTCCAGCGGGCACGGATGCACGCGCGGGTTCAGGATCTCCTCGCGCACGGTGACGGGCGCGTTGGCGAAGGCGGCGTCGGCGGCCGCCTTGTCGCCGGCTTCCCAGGTGAAGATGTGGTTCGGGTGGGTGCGCGGGCCGTGGCCCACTTCCTTCTTCTCGGCGATGTCCTCGCGGATGACGGGCGCGTCGGCGTCCATCGCCTTCTTCGGATCCACGATGGCCGGCAGTTCCTCGTAGTCGACTTCGACCAGCGCCGCGCCGTCGGCCGCCGCATAGCGGTCGGTGGCCAGCACCATGGCCACTTCCTGCAGCTGGAAGCAGACCTTCTGGTCCGCCAGCACCGCCTGCACGTCGCCGCCCAGCGTGGGCATCCAGTGCAGCTTGACCGGCTTGAGGTCGTCGGCGGTCAGCACCGCCACCACGCCCGGGGACGCCAGCGCCTTGCTCTTGTCGATGCCGCGGATGCGGGCATGCGCGTAGGGGCTGCGCACGAGGGCGCCGAACAGCATGCCCGGGAGCTTGACGTCGTCGACGTAGCTGCCCTGCCCGCGGATGAAGCGGGCGTCCTCCTTGCGCAGCAGGGAGGTGCCCATGCCCTGCAACGCCTCTTCGCGTTGCTGCAGTTCCGACATGTCGCCCATGGTGCTCTCCTTCAGGCGGGTTGCGCAGCGAGCTTCTGCGCGGCGGCCTGCACGGCCTTGACGATGTTCTGGTACCCGGTGCAGCGGCAGAGATTGCCGGAGATCCAGTAGCGGATCTCTTCCTCGCTCGGGTTCGGGTTCTCCTGCAGCAGCCGGTAGGCCCGGGTGATCATGCCGGGCGTGCAGTAGCCGCACTGCAGGCCGTGCTGCTCGTGGAAGGCCTGCTGCAGCGCGTGCAGCGTGCCGTTCTGCTCCAGGCCCTCGATGGTCAGCAGACTCGTGCCCTCGCACTGCACCGTGAGCATGGTGCAGGACTTGACGGACATGCCGTCGAGGTCCACGGTGCAGGCGCCGCAGTGCGAGGTCTCGCAGCCGATGTGCGGGCCGGTGTGCAGCAGCCGCTCGCGCAGCGTGTGGATCAGCAGTTCGCGCGGCTCGACCGCCACGTCGACTTCCTTGCCGTTCAGGGTGAACGACACCAGGATCTTCTGGGCCATGCTCGTCTCCTCGGGTACGTCTTCAGGCGCGGGCGCGGGAATGGGCCTTCAGCAGCGCACGGCGCGTCATCTCGCCGGCCATGGCCCTCTTGTAGTCGGCGTCGCCGCGCTGGTCGGCGACCGGGTCGCAGATCTCCATCGCCAGCCGCGCGGCTTCGGCGAGGCTGGCGTCGTCGAGCGCCTGGCCGACGAGGAAGTCCTCGGCGGCGCTCGCCTTCAGCGGCGTGGCGGCGACGTTGGTGAGCGCGATGCTCGCGCCGGCCACCTTGCCGCCCTGCAGGCGCAGCAGCACCGCGGCAGCCGCGGTGGCGAAGTCGCCGATCTTGCGCTTGAGCTTCTCGTAGGCCCAGCCGGTGCCCGCCGCCGGCACCGGGACCTGGATGCGCGTGAGGACCTCGCCCGGCTGCAGCGCGGTGGCGTACAGGCCGAAGAAGAAGTCGGTGGCCTTCACCAGCCGCTCGCCCTGGGCCCCGCGCAGGACGAAGGTGGCGTCCAGCGCCAGCATCAGCGCGGGATGGTCGTTGCCGGGATCGCCGTGCGAGATGTCGCCGCCGATGGTGCCGCGGTAGCGCACCTGCGGGTCGGCGATGGCGCGCGCGCCCTCCACCAGCAGAGGCACCTTCTGGTGCAGCAGCGCCGACCAGATCAGCTGGTTCTCCGTGGTCATGGCGCCGATGTGGATCTCGTCGCCCACCTCCGCGATGCCCCGCAGGTCCGGAATGCGCCCGAGGTCGATCAGGTGGGCCGGTTGCGCGAAGCGCAGCTTCATCATCGGCAGCAGGCTGTGGCCGCCGGCCAGCAGCCTGGCGTCGTCCCCATAACGGCCCAGCAGTGCGATTGCGTCGGGCAGGCTGGTGGGCGCGTGGTATTCGAACGGGTGGGGTATCACGCTTGTCTCCTCGCACGCCTCACGCCGGGCGTGGTTCGGCCGACTGTAGGAAAACGGCTGATGCGCGAGCGGGAAGCCAAACCAAACCCGCGATTCGCTGCACGAACGGCAGCGCCGTTGCACGAACGTCAGTTCACTCGCTGGGCCGAGTGGGAAAGTGCGTCACCGAGTCCCAGTTGCTCCATCAGGTGCGGCGCGCTGGCGCGCGAAACCGGAATGTCGGCGGGAGTCGAACCCATCATGCGCAGCATCATGCGGCCGTCGTCGCGCACGATCTCGTCGACCTGCGCGAGGTTGACGATGTAGCTGCGGTGCACGCGAAGGAAGAGCTGCGGATCCAGCCGCGCTTCCAGGTCGCTGATGTTGAGGTTGCAGAACTGGGCGCCCTGGCTGGTGTGCACCCACGTGTAGTGGCCTTCGGAGCGGATGAAGGAGACGGCGGGCACGTCCACCAGCAGCACGCGGTTCTTCTTGATGGTGGGGATCTTGCGCAGGCGGCGCGGCTCGGGTGCGTCGGCGCTGTCGCGCGCGGGCCCGTCCTCCACCTTCTGGCTCACCACGTCCGTGATGTCGTAGAAGACCAGCGTGTAGCCGATGGTGGCCCCCTGGGCGTCGCCCATCTTGGACACCTTGATCAGCAGGACGCGGTCGGGGATGCTGATCATCAGCGCCATCGGCGGCGCGTTGTTCACCGGGCATTCGGCCTGCCCCAGCAGGAACTTCAGCTTCGCGCGCGCGGCCTCCGGGTGGAAGGAGGTGACGATCTTGCCGAAGGGCAGCTTCTCCTGCACCGGCAGGCTGCGCCGCGCGAAGTCGTTCATGCCGACCACGCGCAGTTCCCGGTCGATGTGGACCACGCCGACGTCGAAGCGTTCCAGCAGGTAGAGCCAGGAGCTCGACGAGGATGAAGACGGTATGGCTGTGCTGATGGGGCAGGTCTTCACCTTGTCTCCTGGTGCCGCGATTGACAATCCCGCGGTTCGATCCAAGTTACTCCGATTGACGAGTCCTCGCAAGGCACCATGGAGCCGGGGCATGTTGCGCCGCAGCGCGCATTCCATCCCTCTCGCAGGGGCTTGCGCCGCGTGGCGCCGCGTCCGAGGATGGCAGCGCCGTGCGCCCGCACTGCGCGGCCGCGTCCACGCCGACGAGGAGACCTCCATGACCCACACCCTGCGACCGGACCCCACCTTCTACCCCTCGCCGCGGCTGGCGATGGAGGCGGAGCCCGAACACCTCTGCTACACGGCGCTGCTCTCGCCCGACCGCTCGCGCCCCGATGCGCTGGCGGTGGTCGATCTCGATCCGGCGTCGCCGAAGTACGGCTCGGTGCTGCACCGCGTCGACCTGCCGCACAAGGGCGACGAGCTGCACCACTTCGGCTGGAACGCCTGCAGTTCGGCGCTCTCGCCCCTGAGCGGGCACGCGTTCCTGCAGCGGCGCTACCTGATCGTGCCGGGCATGCGCTCGTCGCGCATGTACGTGTTCGACACGCAGCCGGACCCCACCCAGCCGAGGCTGGTCAAGACCATCGAGCCCGACGAGATCCTGCGCAAGACCGGCTACTCTCGGCCCCACACCGTGCACTGCGGGCCGGAAGGCATCTACGTGAGCACCCTCGGGGGCAGGGGCGCGGACGGCACCCAGGGCCCGCCCGGCATCTTCCTGATGGATTGCCAGACCTTCGAGGTGCTGGGGCGCTGGGAGATCGACCGCGGCCCGCAGGAGCGCCACTACGATTTCTGGTGGAACCTGCCGCGCGACTACATGGTGTCCAGCGAATGGGCGCTGCCGCCGCAGTTCGAGAACGGCATCGTCCCCGAGGACCTGCTGGCCAACCGCTACGGCCACGCCCTGCACTTCTGGAACCTGCGCGAGCGCCGCCACGTGCAGTCCATCGACCTCGGGGCCAACCACCAGATGTCCCTGGAGATCCGGCCGGCCCACGACCCCTCGCGCGAATACGGCTTCGTCGGCGTGGTGGTGGACACCACCAACCTGGAGGCCTCGGTGTGGACCTGGTACCGGGAGAACGGCAAGTTCCACGCCCGCAAGACGGCGACCATCCCGCCCGAGCCCGCGCCGGCCGACCAGCTGCCGCCGCTGCTGAAGGGATTCGGGGCCGTGCCGCCGCTGGTGAGCGACATCGACCTGTCGCTGGACGACAAGCACCTCTACGTCGCGTGCTGGGGCACCGGCGAGCTGCGGCAGTACGACGTGAGCGATCCGATGAAGCCGGAGCTGGCCGGCAGCGTGCGCATCGGCGGCATCGCGCGGCACGAGCCGCACCCGACCGGCCGCGCGTTCGGCGGCGGCCCGCAGATGATCGAGATCAGCCGCGACGGCAAGCGCGTCTACTTCACCAACTCCCTCTACAGCACCTGGGACGCGCAGTTCTACCCGGACGGCATCGCGGGCGTCCAGGCCATGTGCAAGGTCAACGGCAGCATGGACCTCGATCGCGAGTTCTTCGTGGAGTTCGGCGCGGACTACGGCGCGCACCAGGTGCGGCTGCAGGGCGGCGACTGCTCCACGGACTCGTACTGCTACTCCTCGGCTTGAGCGCGACCGCGGCGCTCTGGACGACCGTGATCGTCCTGGGCGTCTACCACGGCCTCAACCCGGCCATGGGCTGGCCGCTCGCGGTGGCCAACGGCCTCACCGCCCGGCGCACCGGGGCCGTCCTCGTGACGGCCCTGCCCCTGGGCGGCGGCCACTTCGCGGCCATGGCGGTGGTGCTGGTGCCGCTGGCGACGCTGACCTGGTTCGTGGAGTGGAGCCGCGCGATCCGGCTCGGTGCCGGCGCCCTGGTGCTGCTGTTCGGGCTGTGGAAGACGGTCGACACGCGGCATCCGCGCGCCCTCGCCCGCATCCCGCCCTCGCGGCTGGCGTGGTGGTCGTTCCTGATGGCGACGGCGCACGGGGCCGGGTTGATGCTGGTGCCTTTCATGCTGCGCTTGTGCGAGGCGCCTGCAGCGGACGCGGGCGGCATCGAGCGCGCGCATGCGCGGGTGATGGAGACGCTGGCACGCTCCGACCTGGCGACGGCACTGGCGGTGGCCGGCGTGCACACGCTGGCCATGATGCTGGCCGGGCTCGCCATGGCGGTCGCGGTCTACCGCTGGCTGGGACTGCAGTTCCTGCGCCGGGCCTGGTTCAACCTGGATCGGGTGTGGGGCGCGAGCCTCGCGCTCGCCGGCGCGGCGGGAATCTGGATGGCGTACTGAGGTCGCCGAAGGGCTGCAGCTCCCAGACCCGGAGGCCTCGCACCAGTATCCCCATGCGATCGAGCACAACAACGCGCTCTACATTGCCTACTCGCGTTTCAAGTATTCGATCGAAGTGCTGCGGGTTCCACTGGTGGGTGACCTGGCGGCCTGCCGGTGAAGTGGGCTGCCCGCGAGATTCATGCGGTCGCGCCGCGAGCAACGACGCTCCATGGCGGTGCGCTGAAGCCGGCGGACCTCGGGAGGGGCGTGTTGACGCGTGAGGGTCAGCTCGCCGCCGCGACCAGGGTCTGCGTGTAGGGGTCCCGCGGGTTCCGCAGCACCTGGGCCACGGTGCCCGACTCCACCACCTGCCCGTCCTTCATCACCAGCACCTCGTGGGCCATCGCCCAGATCACGTCGACGTCGTGCGTGATCAGCAGGTAGGACAGGCCACGCTCGCGCTGCAGCCGCTGCAGCAGCTTCAGCACCTGCTTCTGGATCGTGACGTCCAGCGCGCTGGTGGGTTCGTCCAGCACCAGCACCTGCGGCTGCACGATCAGCGCCCGCGCGATCGCCAGGCGCTGGCGCTGGCCGCCGGAGAACTCGTGCGGATAGCGCCCCAGCAGCCCCGGGAACTGCGCCTCCGTGAGGCCCACCTCCTGCAGCACCTGCACCACCCGTTCGCGCCGCTGCTCGAGGGTGAGCGCCGCCTCGTGCACCAGCAGGCCCTCGCCGACGATCTCTTCCACCGTCATGCGGGGCGACAGGGAGGAGAACGGGTCCTGGAACACGACCTGCACCAGCCGGCGGATGTCGCGGTTCTTCGCGCTGTCCGGCCCCCAGCGGGTGCCCACCACCTCCAGCTCGCCCTTGTGCGGGATCAGGCCCAGCGCCGCCAGCGCCATGGTGGACTTGCCGGAGCCGGACTCGCCGACGATGCCCAGCGTGCCACCCGGCGGCACCTGGAAACCGGCGCCCTGCACCGCCACGAACTCGCCCTTGCGGAACCAGCCGCGGAAGCCCGGGATGGGCACCGGGTAGCTCACGCGCAGCTGCTGCGCCTGCATCACCGGCGGCTCGCCGCCGCGCGGGTCCTGCACGTCGCGGTCGGGGCGGCTGTTCATCAGCTTCACGGTGTAGGGATGCTGCGGCTGCTCGAACACGTGGGCGACCGGGCCCTGTTCCACCAGGCTGCCGTTCTCCATCACCGCCACCCGGTCGGCGAAGCGCCGCACCAGGTTCAGGTCGTGCGTGATCAGCAGCACGGCCATGCCGATCTGGCGCTGCAGGTCGGCCAGCAGTTCCAGGATCTGCTGCCGCAGGGTCACGTCCAGCGCGGTCGTCGGTTCGTCGGCCAGCAGCAGCCGCGGCCGGCAGGCGAGCGCCATGGCGATCATGGCGCGCTGCCGCTGGCCGCCCGAGAGCTGGTGCGGATAGGTGCCGGCGCGCCGCTGCGGCTCGGGGATGCCGGTGGCGGCCAGGGCCTCCACGGCGGCGTCCCAGGCCTGCTTCGGCGACAGGCCCTGCTTGACCTGCAGCACCTCCGCGATCTGGTCGCCCACCGTGTAGACCGGATTCAGGGCCGTCATCGGCTCCTGGAAGATCATGGCGATGTCGCGGCCGCGGATGCCCAGCAGCTCGCGCTCCGAGGCCTCCAGCAGTTCGGTGGGGGGCGCCCCGGGTTCGCGCGGGGCCAGCCGCGCCGAGCCGGTGATGCGGGCGTTGTGCACCAGCCGCACCAGGCTCAGGGCCGTGACCGTCTTGCCCGAGCCCGACTCGCCCACCAGCGCCAGCTTCTCGCCCGGCGCGATGGCGAAGTCGACCCCGTGGACCACCTCCTTGCCGCCGAAGGACACCCGCAGGTCCTTCACTTCCAGCAGCGGCGGCAGCGGCATGTTCTGCTTCATTCTTCAGACATCCGCTTTTCTCGGATCGAGCGCATCGCGCAAGGCATCCCCCATGAACGTCAGCAGAAGCAGCGTGATCACCAGCACGCCGAAGGTCGACAGCGAGATCCACCAGGCGTCGATGTTGTTCTTGCCCTGGCTCAGGAGTTCGCCCAGCGAGGGCGTGCCCGGCGGCACCCCCAGGCCCAGGAAGTCCAGCGAAGTCAGGGCGAGGATGGCGGCGCTCATGCGGAAGGGCAGGAAGGTGATCACCGGGGTCATGCTGTTCGGCAGGATGTGCTTCCACATGATCCGGCCGTTCCCCACGCCCAGCGCCCTGGCGGCGCGCACGTAGTCCATCTGCCGGTTGCGCAGGAACTCGGCCCGCACGTACTGCGACAGCCCCGTCCACCCGAACAGCGCCAGCAGGATCAGCAGCAGCGAGACGCTGGGGGAGAAGATCGCGCTGAAGATGATCAGCAGGTACAGCTCCGGCATCGAGTCCCAGATCTCGATGAAGCGCTGGAACGCGAGGTCCGTGCGGCCGGCGAAGAAGCCCTGGATCGCCCCGCTGATCACGCCGATGACGACGCCGATCACGGTCAGCGCCAGGCCGAACAGCACGCTGAGGCGGAAGCCGTAAATGAGCTGGGCCAGCATGTCGCGGCCGCGGTCGTCGGTGCCCAGGAGGTTGTCGCGCGTGGGCCGCGAGGGGTTCGGCTCCTTGGCGAAGTAATTCAGCGTCTTCGGCCCGTAGGGGTTGGGCGCGTAGATCGCCAGGTTGCTGCCCTTGGCCAACTGCTCCCGGATGAAGGGGTCCAGGTAGTCGGTCTCGGTCTGGAAGTCGCCGCCGAAGGTGGTCTCCGCGTAGGAGTTGACCATCGGGAAGTAGTACCGGCCCTCGTACCGCACCAGGATCGGCCGGTCGTTGGAGATCACCTCCGCGAACAGGCTCAGGATCACCAGCGTGAGGAACACCAGCAGGCTCCAGAAGCCCAGCCGGTTCTTGCGGAAGCGGCGCCACGCGCGCCGGGCGGGCGACACGTGCACCCACACGGCCGGCGGCGTGAGGTTGGCGGAACCGGCGCCGCCGGTCTGGCCGGCGGCACTGGGGTCGGCAAGCATCTGCGGGCTACTCGAACTTGACACGCGGGTCCACCCAGACATACATGAGGTCGCTGACCAGCTTGGTGAGCAGGCCCAGCACCGTGAACAGGTACAGCGTGCCGAGCACCACGGGATAGTCGCGCCGGATCACGCTCTCGTAACTGAGGAGCCCGAGGCCGTCGAGGGAGAACAGCGTCTCGATCAGCAGCGAGCCGGTGAAGAAAGCGCCGAGGAAGGCGGCGGGGAAGCCCGCGATGATCGGCATGAGTGCGTTGCGGAACACGTGCTTCCACAGCACGCGGCGCTCGTCCAGGCCCTTGGCCCGGGCCGTCAGCACGTATTGCTTGCGGATTTCCTCGAGGAAGGAGTTCTTGGTCAGCATGCTCGTGACGGCGAAGCTGCCCACCACCATGGCGGTCACCGGCAGCGTGATGTGCCACAGGTAGTCGACGATCCGGGCGCCCCAGCCCAGCTCCTGCCAGTTGCCGGAAGTCAGGCCCCGCAGCGGGAACCATCCCAACTGGCCGCCGAAGATCACCAGCAGCGCCACGCCCAGCACGAAGCCCGGGATCGCATAGCCGATCAGCACGATCAGCGTGGTCACCAGGTCGAAGCGCGAGCCGGCCCGCACCGCCTTGGCCACCCCCAGCGGAACCGCGATCAGGTAGCTGATGAAGAAGGTCCACAGCCCCAGGCTGATGGACACCGGCAGCTTTTCCACGATCAGCTGCGACACCGCCTTGTTCTGGAAGAAGCTGTTGCCCAGGTCGAAGCGGGCGTACTGCCCCAGCATCTGGAGGAAGCGCTCGTGCGGCGGCTTGTCGAAGCCGTACAGCGCCCTGATCTGCTCCAGCTTCTTCGGGTCGACGCCCTGCCCGCCACGGTAGCTGAAGGTGCCGCCCTCGGTGCCCGTGCCGCCGGCGCCCGCCCGGGCTTCGGCCAGGTACTGTTCCACCGGCCCGCCGGGCACGAACTGGGTGACGATGAAGGTGATCAGCAGGACCCCCAGCAGGGTCGGCAGCATCAGCAGCAGGCGCTTGAGGATGTACGAGGCCATGTCAGCGCCCGGCCGGCCGCCCGAAGGGCGCTGACGGCGCCCTCGGGGGGCAGGGAGTCAAACGAAGTGAAGGACCGTGGAGGTTCATGTCACATGGGCGCCTGTGGCGAAGGTTTGGCCCACCAGGTATCGATCGCCCAGCCCTCGCCCTGCGAATAGGGCGGCATGGCCGACGTGGGCTGCAGGCGCCAGGCGTTGTAGGCGATGCGGTGGGTGGGCGCGGTCCACTGCGGGATCAGGATGTGCGAATGCATGATCACGCGCTCCAGCGCGCGGCAGGCGGGCAGCAGTTCGGCCTTGCTCTTCGCACCCACCATGCGGCTCAGGAGGTCGTCGACCGCCGGGCTCTTGATGCCCGAGTGGTTGCCGGAATCCTCGATGTCGGCCGACTTGCTGCCGAACAGGTCGAAGTATTCCTGGCCCGGCGTGTGCGTGCCGGCGTAGGCCAGGCTGATCACCTCGAACTGCTTCTTCTGCAGGCGCTGCTGGTAGAGGGCGAAGTCCACCGGCCGGAAGTTGATCGCGATCCCGAGCTTTTCCAGGTTACGCATCCACGGGGTCACCACCCGCGCGCCGGTTTCCTGGCTGTCCAGGTATTCCAGCACCATGGGCTCCCCCTTGGCGTTGCGCAGCGCCCCGTCGCGCACTTCCCACCCGGCCTGCCGCAGCAGCTCGCGCGCCTTGCGCAGGTTGTTGCGCAGGGAGTTGCCCGGGGCGTCGGTGCGGGGCGGCTCGTAGGCCGGGCCGAACACGGCGTCCGGCACCTTGCCCCGCCAGGGCTCCAGCAAGGCGAGTTCCTCCGGCGGCGGCGTGCCCGAGGACTTGCAGTCGGTGTTCCCGAACAGGCCGGTCACCCGCTGGTAGGAGTTGTAGAACGCCGTCCGGTTCATGTATTCGAAGTCCAGCGCGAGGTCGAGGGCCTCGCGCACCCGCACGTCCTGCAGCTTGGGCACGCGCAGGTTCAGGACGTAGCTCTGGAAGCCCGCCGGCAGCTTGTGCCGGAACTCGCCCTTCACCAGTTCGCCGGTGTTGAACTTGCGGCCGTTGACGCGCCGCGCCCAGTCCCCGGCGGAGAAGAAACGCATCATGTCGAACTCGCCGGCCTTCAGGGCCTCCAGCTTGGCCGTGTTGTCCTTGTAGATCTTGACGGTGATGCGATCGAAGTTGGCGGTGCCGCGCCGCACGTTCAGGTCGCGCGCCCAGTAGTTCGGGTCGCGCACGTAGGTGACGTCCTTGCCGAAGCTCACCGGCCCGATCCTGTAGGGGCCGCTGCCGATCGGGATGTCCATCACGACGTCCTCGAACTTCTTGGCCTTGCCGTTCTCCATGCCCCACTTGCGGCTGAAGATCGGCATGCCGCCCACCGTGAGCGGCAGTTCGCGGTTCGGCTTCTTGAAGCGGAAGCGCACCGTGCGGTCGTCCAGCACGTCGAGGCCGTCCAGGTCCTCCAGCATGGTCTTGTAGGCCGGCGAGGTGTAGGGCCCCAGCAGGGTGTCGAAGGTGTGTTTCACGTCCGCGGCCAGCACGGGGTCGCCGTTGTGGAAGCGGGCCTGGGAGCGCAGGCGGAAGGTGGCGGCCAGGCCGTCCGGCGTGACGGCGACGTCCTCGGCCAGCAGGCCGTAGCCGGAGCCGACCTCGTCCTGCGCGCCTGACAGGAGGCTGTCGAACAGGAGCGCCGAGAGGTAGGCCGGCGGCGAGCCCTTGATCGTGAACGGGTTGTACTTGTCGAAGGTCGACAGGCGCAGGTTGCTCACCAGCCTCAGTTCCCCACCCTTGGGCGCCTGGGGGTTGACGTAGGCGAAGTTCGGAAAACCGGGCGGATACTTGAGATCCCCCCATAGCGCATAGCCATGGGCGGCCCAGGCGGCCGGGCTGATCGCCAGGGCCAGCAGTATCGGCAATCCTCGCATGCGACAATTCTGCCGAGAATTTTCAAACGAGAGACCCATGGGCTTCCTCACAGGCAAGAAATTGTTGATCACCGGCGTGCTGTCGAACCGTTCGATCGCCTATGGCGTCGCCCGGGCCTGCCGCGACCAGGGCGCGGAGCTGGCCTTCAGCTACGTCGGCGAGCGGTTCAAGGACCGAATCACCGAATTCGCGGCCGAGTTCGACTCCGAACTGATCTTCGACTGCGACGTCGGCGACGACGCCCAGATCGAGAACCTGTTCAAGGACCTCGCGGCGGTCTGGCCGAAGTTCGACGGCTTCGTGCACAGCATCGGCTTCGCCCCGCGCGAATCCATCGCCGGCGACTTCCTCGACGGCCTGTCGCGGGAAGCCTTCCGCGTCGCCCAGGACATCAGCGCCTACAGCTTCCCCGCCATGGCCAAGGCCGCGCTGCCCTACCTGAACGACAAGGCGGCCCTGCTGACGCTGTCGTACCTGGGCGCGGTCAAGATCGTGCCGCACTACAACACCATGGGCCTGGCCAAGGCCTCCCTGGAGGCGTCGGTGCGCTACCTGGCCGGCTCGCTGGGTCCCCGGGGCATCCGTGTCAACGGCGTCAGCGCCGGCCCGATCAAGACGCTGGCGGCCAGCGGCATCAAGGATTTCGGCAAGCTGCTCAGCATCGTTGCCGGAGCCGCGCCCCTGCGCCGCAACGTCACGATCGAGGACGTGGGCAACGTGGTCGCGTTCCTGATGAGCGACCTGGCGAGCGGCGTCACCGCCGAGATCACCTACGTGGACGGCGGCTTCTCGCAGGTGGCGATCGGGGTCGAAGACCAGCCCTGAGGCGCGGCATCCCCGCGCCGGGGTCGGGTTCGCCCCTCCGGGAATCGTGCGGGCCCCCCACCCCAGCCCTCCTCCCCCTCAGGGGGAGGGAGTGAGGGTCAGTCCTTCACGCAGTCCGCGTAATAGCGGACCTTGCCGTTCTCGTCCTCCTCCGCCACGAGGCCGTGGATGTCGGTCTCGAAGCCGGGGCACTCGGCGTTGAAGGCCCTCGCGAACTTCAGGTAGTCCACGATCTTGCGGTTGAAGACCTCGCCCGGGATCAGCAGCGGGATGCCCGGGGGGTACGGCGTCACCAGGCTGGTGGTGATGCGGCCTTCCAGGTGGTCGATCTCCACCCGCTCGGTCTTGCGGTGCGCGATGTACGAGAAGGCCTCGCTGGGCTTCATCGCCGGCTGCAGGTCGGACAGGTAGATGTCGGTGGACAGTCGCGCGATGTCGTACTTGGCGTACATCTCGTGCACGTACTGGCACAGGTCGGCCAGCCCCATGCGTTCGTAGCGGGGGAACTGCTGGCAGAACTCCGGCAGGATGCGCCACATCGGCTGGTTCTTGGCGTAGTCGTCCTTGAACTGCTGCAGCGCCGTCAGCAGCGTGTTCCAGCGGCCCTTGGTGATGCCGATGGTGAACATGATGAAGAAGCTGTAGAGGCCCGTCTTCTCCACGATCACGCCGTGCTCCGCCAGGAAGCGGGTGACGATCGACGCCGGGATGCCGGTCTTGGCGAACTTGCCGTTCAGGTCCAGGCCGGGGGTCACCACGGTGGACTTGATCGGGTCCAGCATGTTGAAGCCCTCGGCCAGGTTGCCGAAGCCGTGCCACTTGGCCGCCCGGGCCTCGCCCTTGATGATCCAGTCGTCGGCGCGGCCCATGCCCTCGTCCACCAGCTTGTCCGGGCCCCAGACCTTGAACCACCAGTCCTTGCCGTACTCCTGGTCCACCTTGCGCATGGCGCGGCGGAAGTCCAGCGCCTCGGTGATCGACTCCTCCACCAGCGCGGTGCCGCCGGGCGGCTCCATCATCGCCGCCGCCACGTCGCAGCTGGCGATGATCGCGTACTGCGGGCTGGTGGACGTGTGCATCAGGAACGACTCGTTGAACAGGTGCCGATCGAGCTTGTTCTCCTTGGCGTCCTGCACCAGCACGTGGCTGGCCTGGCTGATGCCGGCCAGCAGCTTGTGGATCGACTGGGTCGAGTAGACCAGCGACTTCTCGGGCCGGTTGCGCTTCTTGCCCATCGCGTGGAAGGCGCCGTAGAACGGGTGGAAGGCCGCGTGCGGCAGCCAGGCCTCGTCGAAGTGCAGCGCCTCGACGTAGCCGTCCACCATGCCCTTGATGGTCTCGGTGTTGTACAGGACGCCGTCGTAGGTCGACTGGGTCAGCGTCAGGATGCGCGGCTTGACCGTCTCGGGGTCGACCCCCTTGAGCAGCGGGTTGGCCCGCATCTTGGCCTTGATCGACTCGGGGCTGAACTCGCTCTGCGGGATCGGGCCGATGATGCCGAAGTGGTTGCGCGTCGGCCGCAGGAAGACCGGGATCGCCCCGGTCATGATGATCGAGTGCAGGATCGACTTGTGGCAGTTGCGGTCCACCACCACCACGTCGCCGGGGGCCACCTCGTGGTGCCACACGATCTTGTTGGACGTGCTGGTGCCGTTGGTGACGAAGAAGCAGTGGTCGGCGTTGAAGATCCGCGCCGCGTTGCGCTCGGAGGCGGCCACCGGGCCGGTGTGATCGAGCAGCTGCCCCAGTTCGTCCACCGCGTTGCAGACGTCGGCGCGCAGCATGTTCTCGCCGAAGAACTGGTGGAACATCTGGCCCACCGGGCTCTTCAGGAAGGCCACCCCGCCGGAGTGCCCGGGGCAGTGCCAGGAATAGGAGCCGTCCTCGGCGTAATCGAGCAGCGCCTTGAAGAACGGCGGCTGGATGCCCTCCAGGTACGAGCGCGCCTCGCGGATGATGTGCCGGGCCATGAACTCCGGCGTGTCCTCGTACATGTGGATGAAGCCGTGCAGTTCGCGCAGCACGTCGTTGGGCAGGTGCCGCGAGGTCTTGGTCTCGCCGTGCACGTAGATCGGCACGTCGGCGTTCTTGCGCCGGACCTCCTGAATGAAGGCGCGCAGCTTGACCACGGCGGGGTCCGTGTCCGGTCCGGGCGTGAACTCCTCGTCGTCGACGGAGAGGATGAAGGCGCTGGCCCGGCTCTGCTGCTGCGCAAACTGCGTCAGGTCGCCGTAGCTGGTCACGCCCAGCACCTCGAATCCTTCGGACTCGATCGCCTGCGCCAGCGCGCGGATGCCCAGCCCGGACGTGTTTTCCGAGCGGTAGTCTTCGTCGATGATGACGATGGGGAAGCGGAACTTCATGGAGGAGCGTCGGGGCGAAAAAGGCGAATGAGCGCGAAGTGTATGAAATCCGCAGCGGCCGCACGTCGGACGGATGAGGAAATAGCCCACAATCTCGCCAAAGGGGGCTTATGGCTGACTCCACACTGTGGTGGCTGCTCGCCGGCGCGGCGGTGGCTGTCGAACTCCTGACGGGGACCTTCTACCTGCTGATGCTGGCCATCGGCCTCGTCGCGGGCGCCGTCGCGGCCCACGCCGGCGCTTCCCAGGCGACGCAACTGGTGGTCGCCGCCCTGGTGGGTGGCGGCGCCGTGGCCTTCTGGCACCTCCAACGCGGGCGCCGCCCGAAGGAACTGCCCGCGCAGGCCAACCCCAGCGTCAACCCGGACGTGGGCGAATCGGTGCACGTGGAGCACTGGGCCGCGGACCACACCGCCACCGTCCGCTACCGGGGCGCGAACTGGACGGTCGTGCCCTTCGGCGGCACCCCGCAGGGGCCCGGCGCCTACCGCGTGCGCGAGGTGGTCGGCAGCCGCCTCGTCGTGGAGAAGATCTAGAAGGAGAAGAAGAATGACCACCGCCATCGTCCTGTTCATCGTGGCCGCCGTCTTCGTCGTGCAGTCCATCAAGGTGGTGCCGCACCAGCACGCCTGGGTGGTGGAGCGGCTGGGCAAGTACCACCAGACGCTCACCCCGGGCCTGAACTTCCTCATGCCCTTCATCGACCGGGTCGCCTACAAGCACAGCCTGAAGGAGATCCCGCTGGACGTGCCGAGCCAAGTCTGCATCACGCGCGACAACACGCAGCTGCAGGTGGACGGGATTCTTTATTTCCAGGTGACCGACGCGGTGCGGGCCAGCTACGGCTCCTCCAACTACATCGTGGCGATCACCCAGCTGGCCCAGACGACGCTGCGCAGCGTGATCGGCCGCCTCGAGCTGGACAAGACCTTCGAGGAACGCGAGATGATCAACGCCCAGGTGGTCCAGGCGATCGACGAGGCCGCGCTGACCTGGGGCGTGAAGGTGCTGCGCTACGAGATCAAGGACCTGACGCCGCCCAAGGAAATCCTGCATGCCATGCAGGCGCAGATCACCGCGGAGCGCGAGAAGCGCGCGCTGATCGCGGCCTCCGAAGGCCGGCGCCAGGAGCAGATCAACATCGCCACCGGCGAGCGCGAGGCGTTCATCGCCCGCTCCGAAGGGGCCAAGCAGGCCGAGATCAACAAGGCGCAGGGTGAGGCGGCTGCCATCATCGCGGTGGCCGAGGCGACGGCCAGCGCGATCCGGCAGGTCGCCGAGGCGATCCGCCAGCCGGGCGGCGAGCAGGCGGTGCAGCTCAAGGTGGCCGAGCGGGCGGTCGATGCGTTCGGCAAGGTGGCCGAGGATTCGAACACCACGCTGGTCATCCCGGCCAACATGAGCGAGGTGTCGGGCCTCATCGCCTCGGCGATGAAGATGGTGGCCGGCACGCGCTCCACCGGCCCGGCCGGCCCGGCGCCGGCTCAGAGTCCGGGGCGGCTGGACCGGTAGCTTCCGTCGAGGCGGCTGGGGCGCGAGCGCAGGCCCCGGGGCAGCAGCGCCGTGAACAGGTCGTCGAGGGCGACGACCTTCTGGCGTGCTTCCTGCTCGCCATACCCCCGCGCCAGTTGCCCCATCAATTCGCCACGGGCGTACCAGAGCGTCTCCACCTAGACCGCGTAGCGGATGCGCCGGGCCAGGAGCTCGGACCGGTTGGTCTCGGTCAGCACGGCCAGGGCGAGCATCTCGCGTCGCAGTTCGTCGAGCTTTTCGGCCTGATCCTCCGCGGTCGGCGGCGCCAGTGTACTCACGGTCAGCAGGGCCGAGAGGGTGCTTTTCAGATCCTTGTGGAACCAGCGCATGGAATGACGTCCTTGTCTCTCTTTGTTATCAGCGGGAACCCGCGGGCGGGGTGCCCGGGTAATGCAGTGCGAGGAGTTCGGCCACGGCCAGGTCGGCCGCCGCGGCCGGGGCCGCACCCGGGCCGCCCAGGTCGGCCAGCCGGGCGAAGGTGAACAGGAGGGGCGCCTCGCCGTGCGCTCCCTCCGGGCGGGGCACGCCGTAGGTCAATTGCTGGCGCTCTTCGCGCGTGAGCCTGCCCACGAGGTTGCGGGTGAGCAGGATCGCGCCCTTGCGGCCGCCGTTCGAAAGATGACCGGCGCGGTCGGCGGCGTCCCCCAGCACGCGCAGGCCCGCCTGCCCCGGCATGCCGAGGGCGCCCAGCCAGTCCTGGCCTTCGTCGATGCCGATGCTGATGCGCAGTTCCAGGTCCCAGCCCTTGCGCACCCGCCAGCGCTGGCTGACCTGGCGCATCGCCTCCCGGGTGCGATGGGCCGCCGCCAGGGCGTTCCAGAGGTAGCTGGCCGGCGGCTGCGGCAGGAAGTAGCAGACCAGCGCTTCGCCGGCGGCACGCCCGGGGCGGCCCTGGTGCTGGCGGAAGATCGCGTCCAACTCGCCGCCGACTTCGTTCAGCAGCTCGAAGTACTCCTCGGCGCTCAGGCGCACCGAGAGGTCCGCCGCGTCCTGCAGCACGGCGACCAGCACCGCGACGGGAGTCAGGGTCGGCGGTGCCGCGGCAGCCGCGGGCTCCACGGGCGCGGGCGCGGGAACGGCCTCCCCGGCCGCCTCGCCCAGCGCGAACAGCACGCCCTGCCGGAACTGCACCGCATGGATCCAGCGCGGCGGCAAGGCGCCGGCGGCCGGCACAAGCGTCCGGGCCACCATCGGCAGCGAGGCCGGTGCAGGGAGATCGCGGTACAGCGCCTGCAGGGCGGCGGCCGCATCCGGCGCGAGGCCGGAGAACAGTTGCGTGGCCGCCGCCGGCATCGGCGCCACGACGGTGCTGAGGCGGCACAGGGCCTCCTCGGTCAGCGGTGGCTCGAGTTCATCGGACATGGCATAGTCGGGCCGCCGCGGGCGGCCCTGCGCCCCATGCTAGGGCAGGCCCGCCCGCGACCTGTAGGACGTGCGCCCGACCTGTCCCGGCGCGTCCCGCCGGGAATTGGGATACGCTGCGCGGCCACATGCGTGAAGCGATCCTCTCCATCGACGGGCTTTCCAAGACCTACGCGTCCGGTTTCTCGGCCCTGAAGAACATCAGCCTCGAGATCCGGCGGGGCGAGATCTTCGCCCTGCTCGGACCCAACGGCGCGGGCAAGACCACCCTGATCAGCATCGTCTGCGGCATCGTCAACGCGAGCACCGGGACGGTCACGGTCGACGGGCATGACATCGGCCGGAATTTTCGAGCCGCGCGTTCGCGCATCGGACTGGTTCCCCAGGAACTCACGACCGACGCCTTCGAGACCGTGTGGAACACGGTGAGCTTCAGCCGCGGCTTGTTCGGCAAGCCACCCCATCCTGCGCATATCGAGCGGGTGCTGCGGGACCTGTCACTGTGGGACAAGAGGGACAGCCAGCTGCGCACCCTCTCGGGCGGCATGAAGCGACGGGTTCTGATCGCCAAGGCGCTGTCGCACGAACCCACCCTGCTCTTTCTCGACGAGCCGACCGCTGGCGTGGACGTGACCCTGCGCCAGGAGATGTGGAATCTCGTGCGCTCACTGCGCGCCGGCGGTGTCACGATCATCCTGACCACCCACTACATCGACGAAGCGGAACAGATGGCCGACCGCATCGGCATCATCAGCAAGGGCGAGATCATCCTGGTGGAAGAGAAGGCGGAGCTGATGCGCAAGCTGGGGACCAAGCAGCTCACGCTGCACCTGGCGCAGCCGATGGACCGGTTGCCCGTCGCCCTGGGCAACTACGCCCTGCAGCTGGGCGGCGACGGCTCCGAGCTGGTCTACACCTACGACGCTCGAACGGAGCGCTCCGGCATCAGTCACCTGCTGCAGGACCTGGAGGCCGCCGGCATCGACTTCAAGGACCTGGAGACCCGCCAGAGCTCCCTCGAGGACATCTTCGTGACCCTGGTGCATGACACCGACCGCCCATGAACCTGCACGCGATCCGCGCGATCTACCGCTTCGAGATGGCCCGCACCTTCAGGACCCTGCTGCAAAGCATCGTCTCACCGGTGGTCTCGACTTCCCTGTACTTCGTGGTGTTCGGCTCCGCCATCGGCTCGCGCATCCCGGAGGTGGGCGGCGTCAGCTACGGAGCCTTCATCGTCCCCGGCCTGGTCATGCTGTCGCTGCTGACCCAAAGCATTTCCAACGCCTCCTTCGGCATCTACTTTCCGAAGTTCTCCGGCACGATCTACGAGCTGCTGTCGGCTCCGGTCTCGGCGTTCGAGATCGTCATCAGCTATGTCGGAGCGGCCGCGACGAAATCCATCGCGCTGGGCCTCATCATCCTGGCGACCGCGGCCCTGTTCGTTCCCTTGCGGATCATGCATCCCGGCGTCATGCTGCTGTTCCTGGCCCTCACCGCCGTGACCTTCAGCTTGCTGGGCTTCATCATCGGGATCTGGGCCGATGGCTTCGAGAAACTGCAGTTCATCCCGACCTTGATCGTGACGCCCCTCACTTTCCTGGGCGGCAGTTTCTATTCCATCGACATGCTGCCGCCGTTCTGGCAGAAGGTCACCCTGTTCAACCCGGTGGTCTACCTGATCAGCGGATTTCGGTGGAGCTTCTACGGCGTGGCCGACGTGAGCGTGGGCATCAGCCTGGGCATGACGCTGTTGTTCATGACGCTGTGCATGGGGGTGGTGGCGTACATGTTCAAGACCGGTTACCGGCTCAAGAGCTGAGCGCTCGTTGACTGTGTCGAATCTCCCGTGGTGCGGGGATGGTCCGCCTCGCGCCCCTGGCCTCGGCTGCGGCCAGTTCCCCGGCGCCCAGCACATAGGCCGGATTGCTGGCCACCCGCTCCACCGCGAGGTCGATGAATGCGCGCACGCGCGTGGGCTGGGCGGCACGGCTGCCGTAGTAGATGAAGACGCTCGAGCTGTCGGCCACGTGCTGCGTCAGCAACGGAACGAGCCGTCCGCTACGGATGTGCGCAGCCGCGGCGACACCCGTGAGCGAGGCAATGACATGGCCGGCGAGGACGGCTTCGGTCTCGATGGCCTCGTCATTCAGGATCAGCGCCGGGACGACGTGGTGCTCCACCAGGTCGCCGTCGACCTTCACGTACCAGGGAAGGATGCGGCCGGTGCCCGCATGCCGGAAGGCGCTGCACTTGTGCTTCGCCAGGTCGTTCAGGCTCTGCGGTGCCCCGTGCTTCTGCAGGTAAGTCGGGGCGGCGCAGACGATCAACTGCAGGGGGAACAGCTTGCGCGCGATCACACCCTCTGCCGCCGACGCGCCGACCCGGAATCCGACGTCGACGCGGTCTTCCACCCAGTTCCCGATGCGGTCGTCGAGTTGCACGTCGGGCTGCACGTCCGGGTAGCGCCGGCAGAACTCGTCGAGCAAGGGCCAGAGGACCGGCGTGAAGACCGAGCGCGGACCCACGATGCGCAGGGGGCCCGCGATGTCGTCCTTGGCGCGGCGCGTCATCTCCAGCGCGCGCTGCATGCCGGCCAGGGCTGGCAGCGCGGCTTCGAGGAATTGCCTGCCTTCGTCCGTGAGCGACATGCTGCGTGTCGTGCGGTGGAAGAGCCGCACGCCCAGGTGCTGCTCCAGTTGCGCCAGTGCCTGGCTCGCTGCCTGGGGCGTCATGCCCTGCGCCTCTGCCGCGCGCCGCAGGCTCCCCAGCTCCGCTGTCTTGGCGAAGGTGGCGATGGAGCGCAGCTCGTTGATGGGCATTGGCCGCGGATTATCAAGGACTGCTTGGTAATCCATCAAGCTGCGCGCGTCTAGTCCCGGCGCGCCCCGGTGCCTACATTCGACGGCATGAACAGATCCCTCGCCGCGTGGCTCGTGGCAGCAGCAACGGCACTGGCCTGCGCGCTGGCAACTCCCGCCGAAGACCCGGCCACGGAAGCAGCCATCGCCTTCTGCCTGCGCTGAAGGGATCCTTCCTCCCCCTTTTCCGGAGTTCCCCATGAGCGACAACATCGCATCCAAGGTCATCGTCATCACCGGCGCCAGCAGCGGCTTGGGCGAAGCGGCTGCGCGCTTGCTGTCCGGACAAGGCGCCACGGTCGTGCTCGGCGCCCGTCGCTTCGAGCGCATCGCCGCCCTCGCCGAAGAACTGAAGTCCCGCGGCGGCAAGGCCCTTGCACTGGCGACCGACGTCACGGATGCCGCGCAGGTGAAAAAGTTGGTCGACGCCGCCGTGCGGTCCTTCGGCCGCATCGACGTGATCGTCAACAACGCCGGGCTGATGCCGCACTCGCTGCTGGCGCAGGCCAAGGTCGACGACTGGAACCGCATGATCGACGTGAACATCAAGGGCGTGCTGTACGGCATCGCGGCGGCCCTGCCCCACATGCAGGCGCAGAAGTCCGGCCAGATCATCAACGTGTCCTCGGTGGCGGGGCACAAGGTGGGCATCGGCAATGCCGTGTACTCGGCGACCAAGCACGCGGTGCGCGTGATCTCGGAGGGGCTGCGGCAGGAAGTCAAGCCCTACAACCTGCGCACCACCATCATCTCTCCCGGCGCGGTGGCGACCGAACTGCCCGAGAGCGCGACCGACCCTGCCGTGGCCGCCAATCTGCGCAAGTTCTACGACGCCTATGCCATCCCGGCCGACTCGTTCGCCCGCGCCGTGGCGTTCGCCATCAGCCAGCCGGAAGACGTGGACATCAACGAGATCCTGTTCCGGCCGACGAAGCAGGAACTCTGAGGAAGAGGCCGGGACGGAACCGGCCATCGACATCGAAAGGAAAGAGACGTGAGTGAAGTCGTCGTCGTCATCGGGCCGGGCCAGATCGGCCAGGCCATCGCCCGCCGGGTCGGCGTCGGCAAGCACGTGCTGCTGGCCGACCTGCGCGCGGAGAACGCCAAGTCCGCCGCGCAGGTGCTGGGCGATGCGGGCTACGACGTGAGCGTCGCGACCGTCGATGCGTCGTCACGGGCGGACGTGCATGCGCTGGTCGAACAGGCCACGGCCATCGGCGAGGTCACGCGCCTGGTCCATGCAGCCGGCGTGTCCCCGTCCCAGGCCTCCCCCGCGACCATCCTGAAGGTGGACCTGTACGGGACGGCCATGATCCTCGAAGAGTTCGGCAGCGTGATCGCACGCGGCGGGTCCGGCGTGGTGATCGCGTCGCAATCGGGTCATCGGCTGGCACCGCTCGGCGTGGAACAGAACAAGGCCCTGGCGACCACGCCGGTGGAAGACCTGCTCGCCCTGCCCTTCCTGCAGCCGGACCAGGTGAAGGACTCCCTGCACGCCTACCAGCTCTCCAAGCGCGGCAACTCGCTGCGCGTGATGGCGGAGGCGGTGCGCTGGGGCAAGCGCGGGGCGCGGGTGAACACGATCAGCCCCGGCATCATCATGACGCCGCTGGCGAAGGACGAACTCACCGGCCCGCGCGGCGAAGGCTATCGCCGCATGCTCTCCGTCTCCGCCGCCGGCCGCGCCGGCACGCCCGATGAAGTGGCTTCGCTCGCCGCGCTGATGATGGGGCCGGAAGGCGGGTTCATCACCGGCAGCGACTTCCTGATGGATGGCGGCGTGACGGCGGCCTACTGGTACGGCGAACTCGCGCCGCAATGAGCACGGCTCGCGCCGCAGCAACGCCACGGGACGCAGCGTACGGCAGTTGCCGCTGGCACGCAACGACTTGAAGGACAGTGCATGAAATCCCTCGCAGCGACCGTGATGTCGCTCTCCATCGCCGCCGCATCCGCGCAGGGGCAGCAGGAATTGAAGATCACTCGCAGCGGCTCGCAGCCCGCCAGCAAGGGTCCCGAGCAGAACTTCACCGGCTCCGTCCGCGTGGACACGCTGTTCCGCGCGGACGAACCGGCGCGTGTCTCCGGCGGCTTCGTCACTTTCGAGCCCGGCGCGCGCACCGCATGGCACACGCACCCGCTGGGGCAGACGCTGATCGTCACATCCGGCGTCGGGCGCGTGCAGCGCTGGGGTGGGCCCATCGAGGAGATCCGGCCCGGCGACGTGGTCTGGATCCCGCCCGGGACGAAACACTGGCACGGCGCATCCACGGGTTCCGCCATGACGCATATCGCGATCGCGGAACAGCTGGCCGGCAAGAGCGTGGACTGGCTGGAGAAGGTCGGCGACGCGCAGTACGAAGGGAAATGAACATGAAGAACTCCACGAGCCCCGCCGAAGTGCGCTCCGCCGGCACGGACCGGCGCTCGCGTGGCGTGGCGCACTCGGCCGCGTCGTCCTGCGCTCCCTTCAATTCCGACGAATCGCGTAATCGACCAGGGCGCGAAGCTTCGTCGATTGGTTGCGCCGGTTCGGGTAGTACAGGTAGAACCCCGGGAACGTCGGCGAAAACGGGGCCAGCACGCGTTTGAGTCGCTTGTCCTTCAGGTGTTGCCGCACGAGTGGCTCGAAGGTGTAGGCAAGCCCGATGCCTTCGAGAGCGGCCTCCACGCCGAAGATGGTGTCGCTGATCGTGAGGTTGCCGCCGATCTCGTATTCCACCGTACGCCCGTTCACCTCGAACTCCCATTTGTAGATGGCGCCCGTGCCCGCGAAGCGGAATCGCACGCAGTTGTGCCGGGCCAGGTCGTCCGGATGGCGAGGTGCGGGGAAGCGCTGCAGGTATTCAGGGGAAGCCACCACCGCGACGACGACGGGGCCGCCAAGAGGCACGGCCACCATGTCCTTGTGGACGCTCTCGCCCATCCGCACGCCGGCATCGAAACCACGCTCGACGATGTCGACGAAGCCTTCGTCGTTCGTCAGTTCCAGGTGAACGTGCGGATTCTCCTTGAGGAAGCCCGCCAGCATCGGCTGCAGGACCATCGCGATGGAGATCCGCGCCGCGTTCAGGCGAAGGGTTCCGGCGGGGCGTCCTTGCAGCGCATTCAGGTCCTCGCCAGCTTCCACGACCTGGCCCAGTGCCGGCCCGACGCGCGCGAGGTAGGCCTCGCCGGCCTCGGTGAGGCTCACGCTGCGCGTGGTCCGGTGCAGGAGTTGCACCCCCAGGCGGGTCTCCAGCTGTCGAATCGCCTGGCTCAATGCGGAAGCCGAGACCTCGAGTTCCGCCGCCGCCCTGGTGAACCCGCGGTGCTCCGCCACCTTCCAGAAGGCCATCAATCCGTCAAGTTGATTCAGCTTCACATCATGAAGCTTACCTTCACAAGTCGTTCAGCGTTTGGCCATTTTTCTTTCGAGTGAGGCGACCGACATTCGAGGTCAACGAACTCCAGGTCACCTCTTCAAGGATCGTCCATGCACCCACGCAACCGCCGCCAGTTCCTTGCCGCAACCACGCGTGCCGGCGCCGCGCTGGCGATCGCGCCCACCACCTGGGCCGCGTCACCCACCCGCAAGGAAAGCAGCATGAAGACCCGCCATCTCGGAAAACTCCAGGTGTCTGAACTCGGCGCCGGCTGCATGAGCATCAGCGCGAATTACGGCCCGCCAGCAGATCGCCGGCAGGGCATCGAGACCATCCGGAAGGCGCATGCCAACGGCGTGACGTTCTTCGACACGGCCGAGGTCTACGGCCCCTACACCAATGAAGATCTGGTGGGCGAGGCGCTCGCTCCCGTGCGCGACGAGGTGGTGATTGCCACCAAGTTCGGCTTCGACATGGACAACGGCGGCGCGCTGAACAGCCGGCCCGCCCACATCCGGAAGGTGGTGGAAGGATCCCTCAAGCGCCTGCGCACCGACCGGATCGACCTCTACTACCAGCACCGCGTCGCCCCGAGTGTGCCGATCGAGGAGGTGGCCGGGACGATCAAGGACCTGGTCGCCGAGGGCAAGGTTCTGCATTTCGGCCTGTCGGAAGCGAGCGCCGAAACCATCCGCCGCGCCCATGCCGTGCTGCCCGTGTCGGCGGTGCAGACGGAATACTCGGTGATGAACCGAGACCCCGAGCACAACGGCGTGCTGAAGGCGTGCGAGGAACTGGGCATCGGTTTCGTGCCCTGGGGACCGCTCGGAATGGGCTACCTCCCGGGGACATTGAACGCGGATACGAAGTTCGACCCGAAGACCGACTTGCGCGCTGGCTTCGACCGCTTCTCGCCTGCGGCCCTGGAGGCGAACCGATCCTTCGTGGACCTGCTCAAGCGCATCGGCCAACAGAAGGGCGCGACGTCGGCGCAGGTCGCACTCGCCTGGCTGTTGGCGCAGAAGCCCTGGATCGTCCCGATTCCTGGTACGCGCAATCCCGATCACCTGCAGGAGAACCACGGTGCCCTTGCAGTGCGCTTGTCGGCCGCGGACCTCCAGCAGATCGATAGCGCCCTCGCCAGGTTGAAGGTGCACGGTGGCCGCATGAACGCGGAGCAGATGAAGGTCGTCGAGCCGAGAGCGTGACCAGGCCGCGCGCCGTCTCTTCAGGAAGGAACACACATGGCTGACAAACAGGTATGGCTCGTGACGGGCGCCGGGCGGGGTTTGGGCACCGAGATTGCCAAAGCCGCACTTGCCGCTGGACACCGCGTGGTGGCGACTGGCCGCGACGCGGGGAAAGTGGCGGCGGCCATCGGTCGATCCGAGAACCTGCTGAGCATCCAACTGGATGTGACGAGCCTCGATGACGCCAGGACGGCTGTCGCCGCCACGCTCGCGGAGTTCGGCAGGCTCGACGTCCTCGTGAACAACGCAGGCAATTTCCATGCAGGCTTCTTCGAGGAATTGAGCCCCGAGCAGGTCCGCCAGCAGATCGAAACGCTCCTGTTCGGGCCCATGAACGTCACCCGGGCCGCACTGCCCGCGATGCGCAGGCAGCGCTCCGGCCTCGTGCTCACCATCTCGTCGACCGCCGGCATCACCGGGCAAGCGTTCTGCACGGCCTATGCCGCCGCGAAGTTCGGTGTGGAGGGCTGGATGGAGTCGTTGGATCCAGAGGTGCGCCAATTCGGGATCCGCACCATGCTGGTGGAGCCGGGCTTCTTCCGGACCGAACTGCTCTCGCCGGACTCCACGACGTTCGCCAAGCCCAGCATCCCCGACTACGCCGAGCAGACTCGCGAAACCGTCACCGCCTGGAGCGGCATGAACGGCAAACAAGGCGGGGACCCTGCGAAGCTTGCCAAGGCGATTGTCGAACTTGCCGGCCTTGACGCGCCGCCGGCCCGCTTCGCTGCCGGCGTCGATGCGCTGGAAACCTTCGTGGCGAAGGCCGACGCCCTGCGGGCGCAGGCCGCCGCATTCCGGGAACTGTCCTCGTCCCTCGCACACGAGAACGCTTAGGGAGCGAAGAGGATCATCAAGCGCCGCTTGCGAGTCCTTCAATGCATTCGGGTCTAGTCCGAACGATGGGCGCCTCCTACAGTCGTCCTCATGCCGACCCAGCAACCTCCCATCAAGTCCCGACAAGTGGAAAGCATCCACCGCCGCCAGTTGCTCGCTGCTGCGGGCACGCTGGCCATAGTCCCCGCTCTCCTGTCTGCCTGTGCGGCGCCTTCCGGGGCGCCCCCCGCAGGCACCGCAGGCGCGGTCGCAGCCGCAGGCACGAGCACGCGGCGGCGGCTGGGTCCTTTCCAGGTCTTCCCCATCGGTATGGGCGTGCAGTGGCACCGAGGCCGCACCCCGCAAGAGGTGAACGACCTGTACGCCAGCAGCACCGACCGTTCGGCGGGCATGGCCCTGATTCGCCATGCGGTGGATCTCGGCGTCGCGCTCTTCGACACCGCCGAGGCCTACGGTCCGCTCTTCTCCGAAGAACTCGTCGGCGAAGCGCTTCAAGGGCGCCGCAACCAGGTCGTGCTGTGCACCAAGTTCGGCTTCGACATCGACCCCCGGTCCGGGGAGCGACGCGGGGGCCTCAACAGTCGGCCCGAGCACATTCGCGAAGTCGTGGACAACCAGCTGCGGCGCTTGCGCACCGACCGCATCGACCTGCTCTACCAGCACCGCGTCGATCCCAACGTGCCCATCGAAGATGTCGCCGGCACGATCAAGGACCTGGTGGCCCAGGGCAAGGTGCTCCATTACGGGATGTCGGAGCCCGGCCTGCAGAGTGTCCGCCGCGCGCACGCCGTGCACCCGGTGGCAGTGATCCAGAACGAGTATTCGATGCTGTGGCGGGGTCCCGAAGCGCAGGTGCTGCCGCTCTGCGAGGAGCTCGGCATCGGCTTCGTGTGCTGGAGCCCGCTGGGCATGGGCTTCCTGGCAGGGACCGTCAGCGCCAGGACGCGCTTCGGCGAGGGTGACTTCCGCGCCGCCGTGCCTCGTTTCGCGCCCGATGCGCTGCCGGCCAACATGGCGCTGGTGCGGCTGGTGCAGGCCTGGGCGCGTCGCAAGAACGCGACCCCGGCGCAGCTCGCACTGGCCTGGTTGAGTGCCCGCAAGCCCTTCATCGTGCCCGTCCCCGGAACCACGAACGTGGCCCACCTGGAGGAGAACGTCGCTGCAGCGTCGATTTCGTTCAGCCCGGTGGAGTTGGACGAGCTCAGCGCCGCCCTCGCGGCCATCCCTGTCCGTGGCGAGCGGCTGTCGCCGGCGGTGCTGGCGGGAACCGGCGTCGAGGCTGTGCCGAAGCGGTGAAGGGGGTCTACAGCAGTCGCTGGCTGGAGCCGATGCCTGCCGCGGACCTGCGGGGCACTGTCTCCACGTGCGGCAGCGGGACCTTGTACTTCTCAGCCCACGGACGGATCGCGGGCAGGATCGCTTCGTGCAGCAGCACGCCAGTCTCGGCCTGGGTGGCGGCAAGCTGATAGCCCCGTTCGCCCGGCAGGCGAACGGGCCGCTGCGCGTCGACGGGCCTGGATGCGCGGCACTGGCGGGCCACCGCGCCCATCTGCCGTTCGAAGGCGTCCACTCCCGCAAAGGCGGCGGGGTCGATGACCTGCAGGAACACCGTGGCGCCCCAACCGTCGCGGGGGTC
Organism: Ramlibacter monticola; assembly: GCF_016722785.1. Taxonomy (GTDB): domain Bacteria; phylum Pseudomonadota; class Gammaproteobacteria; order Burkholderiales; family Burkholderiaceae_C; genus Ramlibacter; species Ramlibacter monticola. The sequence continues at coordinate 55,130 of NZ_JAEQNE010000001.1, forward strand.
GGCGCGGCCATGGCCTGCGAGGCCGCCCGTCAAGGCCTCGACCAGCAGCGAAAGCCCGTAGCCCTTGTGCCCCGAATCGAGCCCGCCCAGGGGAAGGATGGTGCCCTTCGGCTCGTTGAACAACACGGCCGGATCATCGGAGGGCTGTCCGTGGCCGTCGATCAACCAGGCAGCCGGAAGCTTGCCGCCCTCCTGGTAGAGCCGCCCCGTCATGCCGTTGGTGGTGGTGGAGGTGGAGATGTCGATGGACGCGGGCGTGCCCCCCGTGGGGAAGCCCGCCGAAATCGGGTTGGGCGTGAAGACCGGGTCCAGGCCTCCGAAGGGCGCGACGCTCGCGGTGTTCGGATCGGAACAGGTGAGCAGCAGCACGAGTCCCTGCTCCGCCGCCCGGCGGTGGTAACTCGCCAGGCAGCCGATGTGGTGGCTGCGGCGGATCACCACCGTCCCGGTGCCCTCGGCCCGCCCCTGCCGGGCCGCCTGCTCCAGCGCCTGCAGCACCAGCCAGGGTCCGGGCAGGCGGCGGCCATCCCACAGCTGCGCTGCCGGGCGCGACGACAAGACTTCGGGCCCGCCCTCGAGCGCCATGCTGCCCTTCTCGATCTCGGCGAGGTAGGGCGCGAGCAGTTGCAGCCCGTGCGTGGTGTGCCCCATCAGGTCCCCGTCCACCAATACGGTCGCGACGGCCTGCGCCTTGTCCGCCGGCATTCCGGCTTTCCCGAGCAGGGCGACGGCGAAGTCCGTGAGCTGCGCAGCGGACAGGCGCAGGTGCTCGCCCATCACTGTCCCTTGAGTCCGAGCTTCTTGATCAGGGCGCCGTAGTAGGCGTGGTCCCGCGCCATGACTGCGCCGAAACCCTCGCCATCGGCATAGGCATAGCCCATGTTCTGTTTTTCGAGCGCTTCACGCAGGCTGGGCTCCTGCATCGTCTTGGCGGTCATGGCGCGCAGGGTGGCGACCACGTCCGGCGGCGTGCCCTTGGGCACGGCCAGTCCGCGCCAGGTGCCGATCTGGATGTCCAGGCCGCGCTCCTTGAGCGTGGGCACGTTCTCGAAGCCCTTGATGCGCTCCTCCGACATCACCGCCAGCACGCGCAGCTTGCCGGCGGCAACGTGGCTATAGACTTCCGCGGCGCTGACCGTGATCGCTTCGATGTGGCCACCGAGCAGGGTGAGCGCGGCCGGATTGGCGCCGGCGAACGGGATGTGGTTGAAGTGCGCGCCCGTCTTGTCCTCGAGGGCCGCGGCGGCCAGGTGCCAGGTGGAGCCGTTGCCGCCGTTGCCGATGCGGAAGTCGGCCTTCTTGGCGGCCGCGATGAATTCCTCCACCGTCTTCCACGGTGCATCGGCGCGCACCGTGATCGCCGCCGGGTCGTAGTTCAGGCGGGCGATCGGCGTGAAGTCCTGGTACGTGATCCTGGTCAGCCCCATGTTCGGCTGCGTCATGAGGTCGGTCGCCAGCAGCGCCACCTTGTAGCCCGGCTCCTTGCCGTTCAGGACGTCGGCCCAGCCGATGGCACCGGCGGCGCCCGGCTTGTTCATGACGATCAGCGGCTGCGGCAGGTGCTTGACCGCCGCCACCGCGAAGGCGCGCCCGAGGACGTCGGTGCCGCCGCCGGCCGGGTAAGGCACGACGAGTTCGACCGGCTTGGACGGGTACGCGGCCGGCTGCGCCATCGGGCACAGGGGCAAGGCGGCGAGGGCCAGCAGGCCGAGTAGGTCGCGCCGGTTGGGAAAGGTCATGGTTGCGTCTCCTGGTGGGTCTTGGTGAGGGGGATGCGGGGTTCAGGTGATCGCGCCGAGCTGCCAGGGCACGAATTCGTTCTGGCCGTAGCCGTGCAGCTCGCTCTGCGTGCGCTCGCCGGAGGCGATGCGCAGGATGGCCTGGAAGATCTCCTCGCCCATGGCATCTACGGAGAGGTCGCCATCGGCGATCGGCCCGCAGTTGATGTCCATGTCGGCGCGCTGCCGCTGCCACAGCGCGTTGTTGGTGGCCAGCTTGATCGAAGGCGCGGGCGCGCAGCCGTATGCGGAGCCCCGGCCGGTGGTGAAGCAGATCAGGTTGGCACCGCCGGCCACCTGGCCCGTGGCGCTGACCGGGTCGTAGCCCGGCGTGTCCATGAAGACCAGGCCGTGCGAACGCACCGGCTGCGCGTACTCGACGACGTCCACCAGGTTGCTGCTGCCGCCCTTGGCGACGGCGCCCAGCGACTTCTCGAGGATGGTCGTCAGGCCGCCCGCCTTGTTGCCCGCCGAGGGGTTGTTGTTCATGTCGGCGCCCATGCGCTCGCAATACGCTTCCCACCAGCGGATGCGATCCAGCAGCTTGTCGGCCACCTCGCGACTTTGCGCGCGGCGCGTCAGCAGGTGTTCGGCTCCGTAGATCTCGGGCGTTTCCGAGAGGATCGCGGTGCCGCCGTGGCGCACGAGCCGGTCCATGGCGGCGCCGAGGGCGGGGTTGGCGGTCATGCCGGAATAGCTGTCCGATCCGCCGCACTGCAGGCCGACGACCAGGTGGCTCGCAGGGACCGGCACGCGCTCGACCCGGTTGGCTTCGGGCAGCAGCGCGCGCACGGCTTCCACGCCGCGCTGCACCGCCAGCGCGGTGCCGCCGCTGTCCTGGATGTTGAACGTCTGCAGCGTCGGGCCCGCGACCAGGTTCTCGTGCGCGATCCAGGAGGAGATCTGGTTGGTCTCGCAACCCAGTCCGATAACGAGCACGGCCGCGAAGTTGGCGTGCCGCGCGTAGCCGGCCAGCGTGCGGCGCAGGACGCGCAGGCCCTCGCCTTCCGAGTCGATCGCGCAGCCGGCGCCGTGCGTGAGGGCGACGACGCCGTCGACGTTCGGGAAGTCCGCCAGCGCTTCCGGCCGGATGTCGCGCCGGAAGTGATCGGCGATGGCGCGGGCCGCGGTGGCGGAGCAGTTCACCGAGGTGAGCACGCCGATGTAGTTGCGCGTGGCCACGCGGCCGTCGGCGCGCACGATGCCCATGAAGGTGGCGGGCTCCGCGACGGCTTGCGTGGGACGCGCGTCGATGCCCGCCACCCCGGCGGCGTCGCGGTCGAAGCTGCCCATCGCGAGGTTGTGCACATGCACGTGCGCGCCGCAGCGGATCGCCTGCGAGGCGAAGCCGATGATCTGGCCGTAGCGGCGCACCGGCTCGCCGGCGGCGATGTCGCGCACGGCCAGCTTGTGGCCGGGCGGAACCAGCCCCGCCACGCGCACACCCTCTTCCGGCAATAAGGTGCCCGTGAGCAGTTGCTGCCGGGCGATGACGACGTCGTCGTCCGCATGCAGGCGGATCGTGAGCGGCCCCACCGGGGCCCCGGTCGCGGCGTCCATCAGAGCCCGCCTTTCGCCAGCAGTCCGCGCTGTGCCAGGTTGGCCATGAAGGCGCGCAGGCCGAAGGTCCAGGGGGCGGCGCTCTCGCTGTGCGCCACCCGGTTGCACAGTTCGCCCAGCCGGGCGCTGCGGATGGAGACGCGGTCGCCCACCTTGTGGGTGAAGCCTGCACCCGGTGCGTCCCGGTCCTGCGTCGGCGCGAACAGGGTGCCGAGGAACAGCATGAAGCCGTCGGGGTACTGGTGCGCGGCGATCGTCTGGTCGACGATGTCCTGCGGCTCGCGGCTGATGAACTCCATCGAGTTCAGCCCTTCCAGCACGAAGCCCTCGGGGCCGTCCACGCGCAGGTCCACCCTCTCCCGGCGCACGTCGTGCAGGCCGAAGCTCGCATCGAACAGGCGGATGAACGGGCCGATGGCGCAGGAGGCGTTGTTGTCCTTGGCCTTGGACAGCAGCAGCGCGCTGCGGCCTTCCAGGTCGCGCAGGTTCACGTCGTTGCCGAGCGCCGCGCCGACGATCCCGCCGCGGCTGTTCACCGCCAGCACGATTTCGGGTTCCGGGTTGTTCCAGGTGGAATCGGAGCGGATGCCGATGTCGGCGCCCGTGCCCACCGAGGACAGCACCGGCGCCTTGCTGAAGACCTCGGCGTCGGGCCCGATGCCCACTTCCAGGTACTGCGACCAGAGGCCCTGCTCCTGCAAGAGCGCTTTCAGGCGCATGGCCTGGGCGGATCCCGGCTTGACGGCCGAGAGGTCGGTGCCGATCTGCGCGACCACGCGCGCACGGACTTCCTGCGCCTTGCCCGGGTCGCCGTCAGCCTGCTCTTCGATCACGCGTTCGATCAGGCTGGTGGCGAAGGTCACGCCGGCAGCCTTCACCACCTGCAGGTCGCAAGGCGCGAGGAAGAAGGGCCTGGCGGCATCGCGCCGTGATTCGTCGCTGTTGGCGACGATTTCCTCCAGGCTGCCCAGGCGCTCGCCGGTCGCTTCGCGCACCGCACGGGCGGGCTCCGGCAGGTCCAGCAGCGTGCTCACGGTCGGGAATTCGGCCGTGAGGTCGTACACACCGTGTTCGCGCAACGCGACGACGCAGGGGCCTTGCACGGCCGGGCGCCAGACGCGCGCCACCAGCGTGCCGGCGTAGCCGTCGTCGGGAAGGAAGCGCTCTGCGGACAATCGCAGGGAATGCGAATTCATGGGAAGGGAAACTCCTTGATCGCGGCGTGCCACGAAGGCATCGGCGCGTGCACGTGGACGATCAGGACCAGGCGGTTGTGCCCGTCAGGCGCGGCGGATTGGCGGGGGTTCCGCCGTTGACGTTGGCCAATTCCCAACCTCGTTCCAGCGCCGCGCGCACGGTGTCGAGATGGAGTTTCATGGCGGCGCGGGCGCCTTCGGCGTCGCGCTTCTCGATGGCGTCGACAAGGCGGCGGTGCTCCTCGATGGCTTGTTCATGGCGCTCGAGGCTGTCGAAGTGCTCGTCGAGCTTGCGGAACATGGCACTGGAGCGGAAGTTCCAGAGCTGGTGGACCACGTGCACCAGGGCACTGTTGCCGCAGGCCTCTGCGATACGCAGGTGAAACAGCGCGTCGGCATCCAGGCCCGTCCCCCGGTCCTTGATCTCGTCGGCCATCATCTGCAGGGTTTCACGGATGCGGGCATGGTCCCGGGCGCTGCCGTCGCGGGCGGCCAGGGCGGCGGTTTCGCCCTCGATCAGGTAGCGCGCGGAGAGCACTTCGAAAGGCCCCGGCTCGCCGAGGGCCGCCGCCTGCGAGTTGGCGGCGGGCGCGGCGTTGACGAACACGCCCAAGCCGACACGGACGTCCACCAGTCCGTCGATCTCCAGCGCAATCAGCGCCTCGCGCACCGAGGCCCGGCTCACGTTGAACTGCTGGGAAAGGTCGCGCTCGGACGGGAGGCGGTCGCCGGGCTTGAACTCGCCGCGGCGCACCAGCTCGCCAAGTTGGTCGGCGATCTGGCGGTAGAGGCGCTTGGAACTGATGGCTTCAATGGGCATGGAGGCTGAGTGGCTAGGTGGTCAGGCCACCGGACCAAGCAGACTTTAGGGGTGGGGCGACATTTAGGCACGGGGGTTTACCCGCGCCGAGGTACCTCGGTGTGGAGGCAGGAAGTAAGACCGCCTGCCGCTTCCGAACTTGCCGGGAGGCCTGTGATCCCGTGCAGCGGCCCCACCAGGCGCGCATGACTGGTCCAGCAGACGAATGGTGTCCTGCGCCGCCCTCCCCTGATGCAGAGTCTCCCCAGTGTCAAGCGCTGCCGCCCGACGCGGCGCAAAAGGGGGACACCATGGGATGCAGTTCGATCCTGTACGCACTCCGCGCCGCGACCGTGCTGGCCGTCGCGCTCGGCAGTTTCGGTGCGGAAGCGCAGTTCCCGAACGCAGCGCGCGCGCCGGTGCAAGGCGGGAAGCTGCTGGAGCCCCCCGCGACGTTGCGGACGCTCGTCACGACCGCGATCGATGCCCGCACGGAACCCGCGCTGCGGCCGCTGACCGGGCGGGCGCGCTGCGACGTGCGCGTCGTCGCCCTGAACTATCGGACACGCGGCGTGTGGGGCGAAGCGTCGAATGCCTCCGCGGCGTTGCTGGTGCCGAGCGGCGCCTGTGCCCAGGACGAGCACCCGCTGATCGCCTACGGCAAGGCGACGGACGTGGAGAAGCTGCGCACGCTGGCCAATCCCGCCGATCCCGAGACCTTCGAGCTCATCGCGATGTTCGCCGCCCACGGCTACGCGGTCGTGGCCAGCGACTACCTGGGATTCGCCCGGTCCTCGTATGCTTTCCATCCCTTCCTCCACGCCGAATCGGAGGCGACCACCCTGGTCGACGCGATCCGGGCTGCGCGCCAGGCGATGGAGGCGCAGGGGGAAATCGCTCCCAGCCTGGTGCTGCTGGCCGGCTACTCGCAAGGCGGGCATGCATCGGCCGCGGCCCAGCGCCTGATCGAGCAACAGCCCAACGATGCCTTCGACGTGGTGGGCGCCGCCCACCTCGCTGCGCCGCTGAACCTCTCGGGCGCGATGCAGCTGGAGGAGCCCATCGTGGCCTACCAGTTCTTCACTCCCTATCTGCTCACCAGCTGGCAGAAGATCTACGGCAATCTCTACCAGGAGCCGATCGAGGCCTTCCGCCTGCCGTACGCCAGGACCATCGAGTCGCTGCTGCCGAATCCGACGCTGGGCTTCCAGACCCTGCTCACGACTGGAGCGCTGCCTGACGGCAGCCCCGCGCACGCGCGCAGAGCGCTGATGCAGCGCGACTACGTCATCGCGGTGCGCAACCAGCCCGGCCACCCGGCCCGGCGCAGCGCAAAGCGCAATGACATGCTGGACTGGGATCCCAGGGCCCCGACCCTTCTCTGCGCCGGCTCGGGCGATCCGGTCATCCCGCCGGCGGTCCATCAGGCGGTTGCCTTGGCGTCCTTCGCGCGCCGCGGCGCGACCAGCGTCACCGCGGTGGATGTCGATCCCCAGGTGCAGGCGACCTTCGGCCCCGGTGGTGTCGCCCCGCCGGCGCCGGGCTCCGACGGGTACGTCACCTACTACGCCAACTACCACTCCACGTACGCGCGGCCGTTCTGCGACGCGCAGGCGCGCGCTCATTTCAACCGGCTGCTCGAGATCGGCACGCAGGCGACGCTGAAGTAAGGCGACGCGGTTGCGGCCGGTGCGTCAAGACGCCGGCCTTTCGCCAGGGGGCGGCGGGTGCTCTTTTGCGGTGCCGGGCCTTGGCATGGCAAATGCGTCCGTGTCTTGCATACATGATGGGATGCTCCCGGATGGTGCAGACACCGCCCCCGCCCCGCACGGCAGAAGACGCCGCGTGGATCCTGCGCCTCGCGACGCCGATCTCCACGACGGCGCACGGCCCGCTCGCGGGTCTGCACTTCGCGGTCAAGGACAACATCGACGTCGCAGGGCTGCCCACCACCGCGGCCTGCCCGGGCTTCGGCTACCGGGCCGACGAACACGCAATGGTGGTGCAGCGGCTGCTTGATGCCGGTGCATCCGTCGCCGGCAAGACGAACATGGACCAGTTCGCCTGCGGACTCAACGGCACGCGCTCACCCTACGGTCCGGTGCCGAACGCGTTCGATGCCAGATATGTGTGCGGCGGGTCCAGTTCAGGATCGGCGTGGACCGTCGCGCGCGGGCAGGTCGACTTCGCGCTCGGCACCGACACCGCCGGCTCGGGCCGGGTACCGGCCGGCCTCAACAACATCGTCGGACTGAAACCTTCGAAAGGCCTGGTCAGCGCGCGCGGCGTGCTGCCCGCCGCACAGAGCGTCGACTGCGTGTCGATCTTCGCGCCCACCGTTGCGCTCGCCGCCCGCGTGCGGCACGCGGCCATGGGCCACGACTGCGCCGACCCGTACTCCCGCCGGCTGCGGCTGGAACGCTCGCCCTACCCGCAGCGCTTCCGTTTCGGCGTGCCGGACGAACTGGTCTTCTTCGGCGACGAGCTCGCCCGGGCGGCCTTCGCCGACGCGGTCGCCCGCTTGCGCGAGCTGGGTGGCACGCCCGTGACGATCGACTACCGGCCCCTGCGCGAGGCGGCCTCGCTGCTGTACGACAGCGCGCTGGTGGCGGAGCGCTATGCGGCGGTGCGCGCCTTCTTCGACGGCCACGCGGACGAGGTCGTCGAGCCGGTGCGCGGCATCCTCGCCTCCGGGTCCGGGTATGCGGCGTGGGAACTCTGCGAGGCGCAGACACGCCTGCGCGCCCTCGCGCAGCGCGCAGACGCGATGTGGGAGCACATCGACCTGCTCGTCGTGCCGACCGCGCCGACGCACTACACCATCGCGCAGATGCACGCGGACCCCGTCGCGCTGAACCGCAATCTCGGGGCCTACACCAACTTCGTCAACCTGCTGGACTACGCGGCCCTGTCGGTTCCGAGCACCCTGCGCGCGGATGGCCTGCCCTTCGGCATCACGCTGATCGGCCGGAGCGGCAGCGACCTGCAGCTCGCCGAGCTGGGCCAGCGCTACCACCACGCCACGGGGCTGCCGCAGGGGGCCACCGACCTGCCGCTGCCCGCGCCCGCTGCCATCCCGGGCCTGGCCGTCCCCGCCACCGTGAAGCTCGCCGTGGTCGGCGCGCATCTCTCGGGCATGGCGCTGAACCCGCAGCTCACCGAGCGCGGCGCCCGCCTGCTGGCACGCACCGAGACCGCGCCCGACTACCGCCTGTTCGCCCTGCCCGGCACCACGCCGCCGAAACCGGGGCTGCTGCGCATCGACCCCGGCATGGGCCACCGCATCGCCGTCGAGGTGTGGGAGATGCCGATGGAGCAGTACGGGTCCTTCGTCGCGCTGGTGCCGCCGCCCCTGGCTATCGCCACGCTGCGCCTGGCCGACGGCAGCGCAGTGCAGGGCTTCGTGTGCGAAGCGTTCTCCATCCTCGACGCCCGCGACATCTCGCATTTCGGTGGCTGGCGCGCCTATCTCGCTTTGCAGCGTTCGGACGCCGTGCCGGCCTTCTAGCCAGGAGAGCCCCCATGGAAGAAACCGAAGTCCTCCAGTACGTGCAGGCAGCCGCCCTCGCGATGGGCCTGCACCTCGATCCGGCCCGTGCGCAGGCAGTCGCCCGGCATTTCGGCCGCACGTCCGCCCTGGCCCGCCTGCTGGAAACGGCACCGCTCGCCGCTGCCGACGAACTGGCCGAGATCTACCGGCCGGCGCCCTTCCCCGCGGAGGACGCGCCATGAAGACGCTGGAAGTCCTGCGCACCATCGCCTCGGGCGAGCGCAGCGCCCGCGACGTATGCGAAGACGCGCTGGCGCGCATCGAGGCCAGCGACGCCTGCGTCAACGCCTTCACGGAACGCACCGCGGCCCGGGCCCGCGCCGAGGCCGATGCCGTCGACGCGCGCCGGGCCCGCGGCGAACTGCTGCCGCCGCTGGCGGGCCTGCCGTACGCGGTGAAGAACCTGTACGACATCGAAGGGCTCACGACGCTGGCCGGCTCGGTCATCAACCGCGACCAGCCGCCGGCCGCCGCCGATGCGGTGCTGGTGCAGCGACTGGCGGCCGCCGGGGCGGTGCTGCTGGGCGCGCTCAACATGGACGAATACGCCTACGGCTTCACGACCGAGAACACGCATTACGGTCCCACCCGCAACCCGCACGATCCGGCACGCACCGCCGGCGGTTCGTCGGGCGGTTCGGGCGCGGCCATCGCGGCGGGACAGGTGCCGCTCGCGCTCGGCTCCGACACCAACGGATCGATCCGCGTGCCGGCCTCCCTGTGCGGCGTGTGGGGCCTGAAGCCCACCTTCGGGCGCCTCTCGCGGCGCGGCAGCTATCCCTTCGTCCACAGCCTCGACCATCTCGGGCCGCTGGCCGACACCGTCGAAGGGCTGGCCCTGGCCTATGACGCGATGCAGGGCGGCGACCCGCTCGATCCCGGCTGCCACGCGCTGCGCGTGCAAGCGGCGATGCCGACCCTTTCGCTCGGCATGATCGGCCTGCGGGTCGGCCTGTTGGGCGGCTACTTCCGCCTCAATGCGTCACCGGCGGCGCGTGCCGCTGCCGCGCTCGCGGCGCAGACGCTGGGGGCGAGCGACGAAGTCGAGTGGCCCGACGCCGCCCTCGGCCGTGCCGCCGCCTTCATCATCACCGCCAGCGAGGCCGGCAGCCTGCACCTGCAGGACCTGCGCACGCGGGCGCAGGACTTCGAGCCCCTGGTGGTGGACCGTTTCATCTCCGGCCTCCTGCAGCCGGCCGACTGGTACCTGCGCGCCCAGCGCTTCCGTCGCGTCTATCGGGACCGCGTCAACGCCCTGTTCCGCGACTGGGACGTGCTGGTCGCCCCCGCCACGCCGGTGAGCGCGCCGGCGATCGGCACCGAGTGGCTGGATCTCAACGGCACGCGCCAGCCCGCCCGCCCCGCCATGGGCCTGCTCACGCAGCCGGTTTCCTTTGCCGGCTGCCCTGTGGCGGCCGCACCGCTGTGGCCCGAAGGCACCGGGGGGCTGCCGATCGGCGTGCAGCTGATCGCAGCGCCGTGGAGGGAGGACCTGTGCCTGCGCGCAGCCCGGGCGCTGCAGGACAGCGGGGTGGCGCATTTGCGCTCCCCCACCCCGGCCCTCCCCCAGCGGGGAAGGGAGTAAGGCGTGGAGATCAACATCCCGGAAGTGGTCGCGGAGGTCGGCGCGCAGTTCGCGCGCTACGAGGCCGCGCTCACCGGCAACGACGTCGCCGTGCTCGACGAGCTGTTCTGGAACAGCCCGCACACCCTGCGCTACGGCGTCACCGAGAACCTATACGGCTACGACGCCATCGCGCAATTCCGCAGCGCCCGGTCCGCCCAGGGGCTCGCGCGCGAGCTGCTGCGGACCGTGATCACGAGCTACGGCCGCGATTTCGCCACCGCCCACACCGAGTTCCGCCGCGCCGGCAGCGACCGGACCGGCCGGCAGAGCCAGACCTGGATGCGCACGCCGCAAGGCTGGCGCGTCGTCGCGGCGCACGTGAGCCTGCTCGCGCCCCCCGCCTGATCCTCGCAGTCGCCCGTGCCTCTTCCTTTCAAGGAGCTCTCCATGAACCAGCGCTTCAACCGCCGCGACACGCTCAAGTCGCTCGCCGCCCTGTCCGCGTTCGGCGCCGCCCCGCTCGCCTTCGCGCAGAAGCCGCTCACCATCGGCGTGATCTACGTCGGCCCGCGCGACGACTACGGCTACAACCAGGCGCAGGCCGAGGCCGCCGCGGCGCTGAAGAAGATGGCCGGCATCAAGGTCGTCGAGGAAGAGAACGTGCCCGAGACCGTCGCCGTGCAGAAGACCATGGCCGGCATGATCGCGCAGGACGGCGCGACCCTGCTGTTCCCGACCTCCTTCGGCTATTTCGACCCGCACGTGCTCGCGGTCGCGCCCAAGTTCGCCGACGTCCGCTTCGCCCACTGCGGCGGCCTCTGGGCCGAGGGCAAGCACCCGAAGAACGCGGCCAGCTACTTCGGCTACATCGACGAGTGCCAGTACCTCAACGGCGTGGTCGCCGGCCACATGACGAAGGGCAACAAGCTCGGGTTCATCGCCGCCAAGCCGATCCCGCAGGTGCTGCGCAACATCAACGCCTTCACGCTCGGCGCGCGCTCGGTCAAGCCGAACGTCACCACGCAGGTGATCTTCACCGGCGACTGGGCGCTTCCGGTCAAGGAGGCCGAAGCCACCAACAGCCTGGCCGACCAGGGCGTGGACGTGTTCACCATGCACGTGGACGGACCGAAGGTGGTGGTCGAGACCGCGGCCAGGCGCGGCAAGATGGTCTGCGGCTACCACGCCAGCCAGGCGAAGCTGGCGCCGCAGGCCTATCTCACCGGCGCGGAGTGGAACTGGATCACGGCCTATACCGCCTTTCTCGAGGCGGCACGCAGCGGCAAGCCGCACCCGAACTTCGTCCGCGGCGGGCTGAAGGAAGGCTTCGTCAAGATGTCGTCCTACGGCCCCGCCGTGACCGACGCGGCGAAGAAGCAGGCCGACACGATCAAGGCCCAGATGGTGGCGGGGAGCTTCGACATCTTCAAGGGCCCCCTGAAGGACAACAAGGGCGCCACCGTGATCCCGGCGGGCACGACCCACAAGCAGCGCGACATCGAACTCGAGAAGATGAACTACCTGGTCGAAGGCGTGATCGGCAACGCGGCGTAGGCCCGGGGACCGGCCTGCCATGCGCGCACTCTTCAGGGAAGCCCTGCTGCCCGTGGCCGCCATTGCCGCGGCGCTCGCGCTGTTCGGCGTGTTCGTGTCGTTCGCCGGCGCGAGTCCGGTGGAGGTCTGGCGGATCCTGTTCCAGGGCGCGTTCGGCGACTGGTTCTCCTGGCAGAACACGCTGCAGCGCGCCGCGCCGCTGATGCTCACCGCCCTGTGCGTCGCCATCCCGGCCCGCGCGGGGCTCACGGTGATCGGCGGCGAAGGCGCGCTGGTGCTGGGCGGGCTGGCCGCGGCGGCGCTGGCGCAGGCGCTGCCGCTCGCCGGCTGGCCCGGCAGCGTCGCGGTGTGCCTGGCCGGCGCGCTGGCCGGCGGCGCCTGGATCATGCTGGCCGGCTGGTTGCGCCAGTGGCGCGGGGTCAACGAGACCATCAGCAGCCTGCTGCTCGCATATGTGGCGATCGGCCTGTTCAAGCACCTCGTGGAGGGGCCGCTGCGCGATCCGTCCAGCCTGAACAAGCCGTCGACCCACGCCCTCGCCGAGAGCCTGCGCATCGGCGGCATCGCCGGGTCGGACGTGCACTGGGGGCTGGTGCTGGGCCTGCTGGCCTGCATCGCGGCCGCCCTCTGGCTGCGCTGGACACCTTCGGGCTTCTCGGTGCGGGTGGTGGGCGGCAACCTGCGCGCCGCCCAGCTCGTGGGACTGCCCGCGACCCGGCTGATCCTGCTGGCCTGCGCCTGCGGCGGCGCCGCGGCCGGCCTCGCGGGCGCGGTGGAAGTGGCGGCGGTGCACACCAGCGCCAACGCCTCGCTCATCGCAGGCTACGGTTACGCGGGCATCCTGGTGTCCTTCATTGCGCGCCACCACCCGCTGGCCGTCGTGCCGGTGGCGATCCTGTTCGGCGGCTTCGCCGCGGCGGGCAGCCTGCTGCAGCGGCGGCTCGGGCTGCCGGACGCCTCGGTGCTCGTGCTGCAAGGCATCGCCTTCGTGCTGATCCTGGCCAGCGAGGCGCTGCGCGGGACGGACTGGAAGGCGCTGCTGGCGCGCCTGTGGCGCTTCGGCCCGTCCGAGCCGCTGACGCTGCTGGTGGCCGAAACGAAGGAAACCCAATGAACGCGGACCAGCTGCAGGGCCTCACGGCGGCCATCCTCGGCGGCGCCCTGCGGGTGGGCGCGCCCTTCCTCTTCGTCAGCCTGGGCGAATGCATCACCGAGAAGGCCGGCCGCATCAACCTGGGGCTGGAAGGCGTACTGGTGCTGTCGGCGATGGCGGCCTTCGGCGGCGCCTACCTGAGCGGGTCGGTGTGGACGGGCGTCCTGGTGGCGATGCTCGCGGGGGCCGCGCTCGCCGCCCTGCACGGCCTGCTCTGCTCGCTGCCGCGCGTGAACGACGTCGCCACCGGCATCGCCCTGATGCTGCTCGGGACGGGGCTGGCCTTCTACCTGGGCAAGCCGCTGATCCAGCCGCAGGCGCCGCAGCTGCCGCCGATCGAATTGGGCACCTGGAGCAGCACACCGGCCGTGCGCGCCGCCTTGCAGATCAATCCGCTGGTGCCGCTCGGCGTGCTGCTGGCGGGCGCGCTCTGGTGGGGCTTCGCCAACACGCGCGCCGGCCTGCTGGTGCGCATGGCGGGCGACTCGGCCGACGCGGCGCGCGCGCTCGGCTACCCGGTGCCGGCCATCCGCATCGCGGCCACCGCGGCGGGCGGCCTGGTCGCCGGCCTGGGAGGCGCCTGCCTGACGCTGTTCTATCCGGGCAGCTGGAACGAAGGCATCTCCAGCGGCCAGGGGCTGATCGCGGTGGCGCTGGTGATCTTCGCCCGCTGGAGTCCCCTGCGCTGCGTCGGCGCGGCACTCCTGTTCGGCGGCGCCGGCGCCCTCGGACCGGCCCTGCAGTCGATCGGCATCGGCTGGGGCTATCACCTCTTCAACATCGTGCCCTATGTGCTGACGCTGCTGATCCTGGTCCTGAGCTGCCGGCCGGGCCGGCTGGCGGCCGGCAGCCCGGGCGAACTTTCCTCGGCGAGGTAGGCAATGAGCGGACTGGGCGGACTGAACAAGGCGAAGAACGGCGTGGTCCTGGGACTGGTGCAGCTGCAGCTGCCGGGGGTCGCCACCAAGGCGGGCCTGGCGGCGCAGGCGGCGCGCATCTGCGAGCTGGTCGGCAAGGCACGACGCAACCTGCCCACCATGGACCTGGTCGTGTTCCCCGAGTACTCGCTGCACGGGCTCTCCATGGACACCAGCGCGGAAATCATGTGCACGCTGGACGGCCCGGAGGTCGCGGCGTTCCGCGAGGCCTGCCGCGAGAACCGCATCTGGGGCTGCTTCTCCATCATGGAGGCGAACCCCGCAGGCAACCCGTACAACAGCGGCCTCGTCATCGACGACACCGGAGCGATCAAGCTGTACTACCGCAAGCTGCATCCATGGGTGCCGGTGGAACCCTGGGAGCCGGGCAACCTGGGCGTGCCGGTCTGCGAAGGGCCGAACGGCAGCAAGCTCGCGCTGATCATCTGCCACGACGGCATGTTCCCGGAGATGGCGCGCGAGGCGGCGTACAAGGGCGCCGAGATCATCCTGCGCGCCGCCGGCTACACCGCGCCGATCCGCCACGCCTGGAGGATCAGCAACCAGGCCAACGCCTTCGGCAACCTCGCGTACACGGCCAGCGTGTGCATGTGCGGCAGCGACGGCACCTTCGACAGCATGGGCGAAGGCATGTTCTGCAACTTCGACGGCACCGTGCTGGTGGAAGGCGGCGGCCGCGCGGACGAGATCATCACCTGCGAGCTGCGGCCCGACCTGGTGCGCGAGGCGCGCAGCGGCTGGGGCGTGGAGAACAACCTCTACCAGCTGTACCACCGCGGCTACGTCGCGGTGCAGGGCGGCGCCCAGGACTGCCCCTACACCTACATGCACGACATGGCGGCGGGGCGCTACCGGCTGCCCTGGAAGGTGGAGGTCACGGACGGGACGTCCTGCGGCTTCGCGCCGCCGACGCGCGCCTATGCCGGGCCGCAGCGGAATCCGGTGATGGAGGTCGAGGCCCCCGTTGCGCTGAAGAAGGTGGCCTGAATGGAACGCTTCATCGACGCCAACCCCTATCCCTGGCCCTTCAACGGCGACCTCAGGGCTGCCAACACTGCCCTGCTCGTGATCGACATGCAGACGGACTTCTGCGGGCCCGGCGGCTACGTGGACAAGATGGGCTACGACATCTCGCTCACGCGCGCGCCGATCGCGCCGCTGCGCAAGCTGATGGCCGCCATGCGCGCGCGGGGCCACCCCGTGCTGCACACGCGCGAGGGCCATCGCGCCGACCTGTCGGACCTGCCGGCCAACAAGCGCTGGCGCTCGCGCCGCAGCGGCACCGACGGCGTCGGCATCGGCGATCCCGGCCCCTGCGGCCGCATCCTGGTGCGCGGCGAGCCCGGCTGGCAGATCATTCCCGAGCTCGCGCCCCTGCCCGGCGAGACGGTGATCGACAAGCCGGGCAAGGGCTGCTTCTACGCCACCGACCTCGAACTGATCCTGCACACGCGCGGCATCCGCAACCTGGTGCTCGCCGGCATCACCACCGACGTCTGTGTGCACACGACCCTGCGCGAAGCCAACGACCGCGGCTTCGAATGCCTGCTGCTGTCCGACTGCACGGCCGCCACCGACCGCGGCAACCACGAGGCGGCGCTGAAGATGATCACGATGCAGGGCGGCGTGTTCGGCGTCCACGCCCCGTCGGCGGCCGTGCTGGAGGCGCTGTGAGCGCAGCGATGGCGCTGGAGACCTACCAGCTCACCAAGCGCTTCGGCAGCTTCACCGCGCTGGACCAGGTCACGTTGAAGGTGGCGCCGGGCACCGTCCACGCGCTGCTCGGGGAGAACGGCGCCGGCAAGAGCACACTGGTGAAGTGCATCGCCGGCTTCCATCGCGCGGAGGCGGGCAGCATCCTGGTCGACGCTCGCGAGCAGGAGGTCCCGAACCCGGTCGCCGCGCGCGCGCTGGGCATCGGCATGGTGTACCAGCACTTCACCCTGGCCCCCGGCATGACCGTGGCGGAGAACCTGCTGCTGGCAGGCGGCCAGGTGCCGCACGTGATCGACTGGAAGCGCAAGCGCGACGAGCTGAACGCGTTCCTGGCCTCCACGCCGTTCCGCCTCGACCTCGACGCGCGACCGCAGGAACTCGCCGCCGGCGAGAAGCAGAAGCTGGAACTGCTCAAGCAGCTGTACCTGCAGCCCCGCCTGTTGATCCTGGACGAGCCCACCTCGGTGCTGACGCCGCAGGAGGCCGACGAGGTGCTCGGCCACGTGCGCGAGCTGGCGCGGGCCGGCCGCTGCACCGTGCTGCTGATCACGCACAAGTTCCGCGAGGTGATGGCGCACGCCGACGACGTGACGGTGCTGCGGCGCGGCCACGCCGTCCAGCACTGCGCCGTCCGGGCGACCGACCCGGCCCGGCTCGCGCAGGCCATGGTGGGCGATGCCGGCGCGGCTGCCAGCGAACAGGCGCCGCGGCACGCGCGCCCTGCCCCGGGCGCGGTGCCGGCAACTGTGCCGGCACTCGAACTGGAAAGCCTGCAGGTCATGGGCGACCGCGGCACGCTCGCCGTGCGCGGGCTCTCCCTGCAACTGCGCTCCGGCGAGATCCTGGGCATCGCCGGCGTCTCGGGCAACGGCCAGCGCGAGCTGGTGGAAGCGCTGGTCGGCCAGCGCGCCCGGGCGGCGGGCTCCGTGCGCGTGCTGGGCGAAGCCTACGGCTCGCGCCGCGCCGAGAACCACCGGCTGAAGGTGCGCAGCCTGCCGGAGGAGCCGCTGCGCAATGGCTGCGTCGGCGACCTCAGCGTGGCCGAGAACATGGCGCTGCGCGACTTCGACCGCGCGCCGCTCACGGCCGGCGGACGCCTGTGCTTCGGCCAATGGCGCAGCCGGGCGCGCGAATGGATCGCGGTCTACGGAATCAAGACCCGGGGCGAGGACGCGCCGATCCGCAGCCTGTCCGGCGGCAACGTGCAGCGCGCCGTGCTCGCGCGCGAACTGGCCGGGCAGATCAACGTCCTGGTCGCCGCCAACCCGGTGTTCGGGCTGGACTTCGCCGCCGTGCGGGAAATCCATGACCGCCTCCGCGCCGTGCGCGACCAGGGCGGCGCGGTGCTCCTGGTCAGCGAAGACCTCGACGAACTGCTGGAGCTGGCCGACCGCATCGTGGTGATGAGCGAGGGCCGGCTGGTCTACGCCACCGAGGCCGCGGCGGCGGACCGGCAGGTCCTCGGCGCGCACATGGGCGGCGGCCACCACGAGGAGACCGAAACACCTCCGGCTCTCCATGCGGCGACCGCGCTCCCGCGGGACGAGGTCGCCGCATGATCGCCGTCGACGCGCAACCCTTCGCGTTCCCGTTCGATCCGGCGCGCGCCGCGCTCGTCATCATCGACATGCAGCGCGACTTCATCGAGCCGGGTGGCTTCGGCGAGGCTTTGGGCAACGACGTGCGCCGGCTGGAGGCGATCGTGCCGGCGTGCCAGCGCGTGCTGGGGGCGTGGCGCGCCCGGGGCGGGCTCGTCGTGCACACGCGCGAGTCGCACGCGAGCGACCTCTCCGATTGCCCTCCGGCCAAGCGCCTGCGCGGACAGCCGGCCCTGCGCATCGGCGACCGGGGGCCGATGGGGCGCATCCTGGTCCGCGGCGAACCGGGCAACGCGATCATCCCGGAGCTCGCGCCGCGCGCGGGCGAGGTGGTGCTGGACAAGCCCGGCAAGGGTGCCTTCCACGCCACCTCGCTCGACTCGCGCCTGCGCGAGCGGGACATCGCGCAGCTGGTATTCATGGGCGTGACGACGGAGGTGTGCGTGCAGACCACCATGCGCGAGGCCAACGACCGCGGCTACGAAGGCCTGCTGCTGGAAGACTGCACCGAGAGCTACTTCCCGCCCTTCAAGGCGGCGACGCTGGAGATGGTGCGCGCGCAGGGCGCGATCGTCGGCTGGACCGCCACGAGCGGAGCGCTGCTGGAGGCGTTGCGCACGGTCGCGCATGGCTGAAGCGCTCGGCCCCGTGGCGCACCGGAGTTCCGCCGGCGCACGGCGGCCCCATGTGCACCGCTCGCGCGCGGAGGACGTGTACGAGCAGGTGAAGCAGGACGTGGCCGCGTTCCGGCTGGTGCCCGGCGACCGCTTCACCGAAAACGAGCTGTGCGACCGGCTCGGCGTCAGCCGCACGCCGGTGCGGCAGGCGCTGTTCCGCCTGAAGCAGGAAGGCGTGGTGGAAGTGCAGTTCCGCAGCGGCTGGCGCGTCCTGCCCTTCGACTTCGAACGCTTCGACCAGCTGTACGACCTACGCATGGTCCTGGAAACGACCGCCGTGCACCGCCTGTGCGCCGACGATCGCCGGGTGGACCGCCCCCTGCTGGAAGGCCTGGCGGCCCGCTGGCTGGTGCCGGCCGGTGCCCGCAGCGGCGACGCGGTGCAGCTGGCGCAGTGGGACGAGGAGTTCCACTGCACCCTCGTCGCCGCGGCCGGCAATCCCGAGATGGCCCGGGTGCACCGCGAGGTGACCGACCGCATCCGGGTCGTGCGCCGGCTCGACTTCACCAGGCAGGCCCGCATCGAGCACACGTACGAGGAGCACGGCAAGATCCTGACGGCGGTCCGCCTGCGGCGCGGCGACCAGGCGGCGCTGCTGCTGTCGGCCCACATCGCGACCAGCCAGGCCGAGGTCCGCAAGATCACGCTGCACCAGGTCTACCTCGCGCGCGCCGGCGCGCCGGGCCGGTAGCTCGCCGATTTCCGGGAGGACATCGCCGTCAGCCCTGCTGCGCTGGCGCGGGCCCGGCCGGGCGGCCTTCCATGGCGCTGTGGCTCAGGAATGGCCGGATCGGCGTTTCCGGGAGACCGTTCCTCGTTCGTTCAGGTGGGAGCTCCTATGCTGGAGCGGAACATCATGAAAGGAACCCTCATGCGCCATGGAGATGCGCCGCTGCCGAGGCAGCACCGCGCCGTGACTCTGGGCATTCTGCTTCTCGGCCTGCTATCCCTGCTGCCGCCGGCCTGGGCGGGAGTGGACCGCGATCAAGCGGCCTCGATCGCCCACCATCTGGCTCCCGGTCGGGTGCTGGCGGTCGAGCAAGGCCTGCATGTGGACAATACCGTGGTCTGGCGGATCAAGGTGCTCTCCACCGCAGGCGACGTCCGCCTCATCGTGATCGACGCTGAAACCGGGCGGTCCCGCTAGAACGGCTTCAGTACCCGACCGGCCCCGCCAGCGGCACCAGCCGCATGCCGGGCGGCACGTTCTGGAAGTCGCGCAGCGCCACCTCCAGCAGGATCGCGGCGTTCGCACCCGAGTTGCTGCTGGCCTGCGACTGGAACACCACCTGCCCGTTGGCGACGTCGCGCAGGAGCACGTCCACGCGCTGCGACGGATACACGGCGGTGCCGCCGATCGGAAAGTTCAAGCCGATTCCCACGCTGCCACCGCCCCAGCTGCTGCCGCCGATGCCCACGCCCACGGAGGGGAAGCCCCAAGCTGGCCCGTACGCCACGGCGTCCTGGCTGACCGTCACCTGAATGGCCAGGCGCGGATTCGCCTCGTCGCGCCGCAGCCCAGCGCGTGCGAGCACCGCATCCGCGACACCTTCCAGCATCGCCTGATCGGGGCGGGCGGCCTGAGAGGGCAGGCGCTCGTGGCGATAGGGCGTTCCGGGCGGCAGCTGCGCCGGAAGGGTGAATACCTGCACGGTCGCACTCGGTGGCGGAGCCGCACAGGCAGCCAGCATCGCGGCCATCGAGAGACCGAGCAAGCGGCGGCGGCGCAAACGGTTCATAGCCCATCCTCCCGCGGGGCGCGGGGCTTGGTGCGGGACGCAGCCGCGGTGAAGCGGCTACGCAGCTGAAAAGCCTGTGCCACAGCAATTGGCGCTCGGAAGCCTCAGGCATCTCAACCAGATGCCCTGTCGGGAGCCTACCCGTTCCGCGTGGGGCGCGCCATAGACCCGGGGGCGCTCAGGGCATCTGCAAACGAAATACGCGGACTCGCCTAGCATGCCGATCGGCCTGGACGCCCTGCCGGCGGGGTCCTCGTCGGCGCATCGATCACGGCCAGGTTGACGACTCGGAGGCAGAGCATGAAATGCGTTCTGGTTTTCGCACTCGCGGCGCCCTTCATTGCGCTTGCCGATCCTGACCCCGCAGCCATGACGCTCACCCGGGAGGCGGATATCAGGTGGGTTGAGAACCCGCTTGTGCCGGGACTCCGATCGGCTGTGCTTTACGGCAGTCCACCGAAGCCAGGGCCCTACGTCATCCGTGTGCGTTTCCCCCCAGGAACATTCAGTCCACCCCACTTCCATGCCGAAGACAGGCAGATCGTCGTGATCAAGGGCACATGGTGGGTTGGTTCGGGGGCGAAGTGGGACCGCGATTCGACGACCCCCGTCTCGGCGGGCAGCTTCGTGATCCACCATGCAAACCAGATTCACTATGACGGGGCCAAGGACGAAGAAGTCATCGTTCAAATCACCGGCGTAGGAACGAACGCGACGACCTTGGTCGACGAATCGGGGAAACCCAAATGAAGCGTTTCCTCGGCCCGGGCCCCACGGCGAGCGTGGGTGCACCGTGCGAGGCGAACAGGCTGGGCAGGCGGGCCATCAGCGGGCTCCAGCGGGCCGCGGCGTGAGCGCCTGGTCCACCGAGTAACCGCCAGCGCCGCTGAACAGCAGCGCGACCGAGGCCGCGAACAGCGCGAGGGCGTATTCGTAGCCGCCCTTGTCGGCGAAGAAGCCCTTGCCGATGTGGACGCCGAAGATGGCGATCAGCATGGCGGCGGCGAGCGCCGCGGCCGCCGGGCGCACGAGCAGGCCGAACACCAGCGCGAGTCCACCGAAGAATTCGACCAGGCCGGCCAGCAGCGCCATCAGGTAGCCGGGGTTCAGGCCGATCGAGCCGAAGAACTGGCCGGTGCCTTCGAGGCCGTAGCCGCCGAACCAGCCGAACAGCTTCTGCGCGCCGTGCGCGGCGAAGATGATGCCGACCGGTACGCGCAGCGCCAGGGCGCCAGGGCCCGCACCGGTGGCCAGCACGCGTTGGAAGAAAGACGTGTTCATGGAAGTCTCCTGCGATGTGTTTCGGGGGGTCAGGCCTTGCGGATCCAGACGGGGGCGATGCTCGTGCCCTGCCCGGCGCCGTAGCCGAGGTAGATGTTCAGTCCGGCCACCGGCTCGAGGTAGCGCGCGTTCTTCAGCGGCCCGGCGTCGACCACGTGGAAGCCGATGCTCTCTGCGATCGCGCCCGCCGTCTGCTTGGCACGCTCGCTGTCGCTGGCCACGAACACGTCGGCCTTGCGGCCGTTGCCGAAGTCCGCGCCTTCCGCGAGGACCTGGGCGAACACGGTGTTGAAGGCCTTCACGAGCTCGGCGCCGGGCACCGCCTTCGCGATCTCTTCCGCCGCGGACGTGCCGTGGCCCAGGGTCAGGCCCATGTAGTCGGCCGTCAGCGGGTTGGTGATGTCGATGACGACCTTGCCGGCCAGATTGCCCGCACCGCGCAGCGCAGCCGCCGCCTCGGGGTAGCCAGTGGCCAGGACGACGGCATCGGCGCCTTCGGCCGCGCCGGCGGCGCGGACCGCACGGGCGCCCGGGTTCGCCGCCGCGACCTGTTCCGCCTTGGCGGCGTCGCGCGCCGTGACGCTGACCTGGTGGCCCGCGCGGGTGAGTTGCTTGACGAAGGCCGAGCCCATGTTGCCGGCGCCGATGACAGTGATCTTCATGAGAGGTTCTCCTGGTGGGTGGAGCAGCGCTTGGCTGCGATGGAGACAACTCTAAAGTTGCGAACACAATAGATAAACCCGTCGACACCGGTTACTTAGTGCCGGATTTCGGGATAATCCACCCCATGGACCGATTCGAGGAAATGCGCGCCTTCGCCGCGGTCGTCGACGCCGGCAGCTTCGTGCGCGCGGCCGAGGCACTGCGGTTGTCCAAGACGGCCGTGTCGCGCCTGGTGAGCGACCTGGAGGCGCGCCTGGGCGTGCGGCTGCTGCATCGCACTACGCGCAAGCTCTCGCTCACGGTCGAAGGCGAGGTGTTCCACGCCCGCTGCAAGGAGTTGCTGTCGAACGTGGAGGAAGCGGAGGCCGAGGTCACCGCACGGGCCGACGAGGCCGTCGGACAGCTGAGGCTCAACGTGCCGGTCAGCTTCGGCCTGCTGCACCTGGCCCCCTTGTGGCCCGCCTTCATGCAGCAGCATCCGCAGGTGGATCTGGACGTCACGCTGTCGGACCGCGTCGTCGACCTCGTCGACGAGGGCTATGACCTGGCGGTTCGCATCGCGCAGCTGGCCAGTTCGTCGCTGGTGAGCCGCAAGCTCGCATCGACCCGCATGGTGCTGTGCGCATCGCCCGAGTACCTGCGGCGCCACGGCACGCCTGCGCACCCTTCGGAGATCGCCGCGCACACCGTCTTCGCCTACACGCTGCTGGCAATGGGCGAGCAATGGGCCTTCGAGGGGCCCGAGGGCCCCGTCAGCGTGAAGGTCGCGCCGCGCATGCGGACCAACAGCGGCGACACCTGCGTGGCCGCCGCGTTGCAGCACCAGGGCATCGTGCTGCAGCCCTCGTTCATGGTGGGCCACCACCTGCGCGCCGGCACGCTCGTGGAGGTGCTGCCGCCGTACCGGTCCCGCGAGCTGGGGATCTACGCCGTGTATGCCAGCCGCAAGCACCTCACGCCCAAGGTGCGCGTGCTGATCGATTTCCTGCTGGAGGCCTTCCGCATCCAGGCGTGGGGCGATTGATCCGACGCGCGGGTCGGCACCGCGGGGACACTCGTCACGCACTCCTTTTCGCGGGGCACTTCGTGCTTCGCCCATGACGAGGGCGAGGCGGGCAAGAACCGCCTTCGGTGCGATCCGCTAGATAGGGCGGACCGTGTCCTCCCACCTCGGAGAAGGCTGCGACCGGGTGGCGCTGCCTGCCTTCTCCTTGTCGGTCGAGGGCGTCGTTTCACAGCCGGCAAGCAGAAGCGCGGCAAGCAAGGCGATGAGCGAAAGGGCTCGGATCTTCACGGGGGTTCTCCTCATTGGGGTGAAGCAACGATAGACGGCATGCCGCTCGAAGTCGTCGCCAAAGGGTCGCGGCTCGGTCGCCCCTCAGTCTGCACGCCCTCGCCTTCCGCGGCGTCGGTGGGAGGCGCGTCTTCCGCGGCAGCGTGCGTGCCATGGACCTGCGCCTCGCGAAGCTGAAGGTACGCGTCGCGCATGAAGGTGTAGCAGTCCAGCGCGCCGTCGAGCATGGGGTCCGCCGCAAGCATCCTGGCCCGCACGTCCACGGTGCGGCCCGCGACCAGCGCATTGCGGTCCATCACCGGCGCGACGAAGCGCAGCGGATCGCCGAACCAGTCCGCCGGAAGCGCCACCGTATCGCGAAGCGTCGAGGGGCCCAGGATCGGCAGCACCAGGTACGGCCCCGCCGGCACGCCCCAGTGCGCCAGCGTGTTCCCGAAATCCTGCTTGTGCCGCTCCATGCCCGCATCGGTGGCGATGTCCAGCACGCCACCGAGCCCGAAGAAGGTGTTGACCGCGAACCGCATCGTGTCCTGCGCGGCGTCCCCGGCCTTCAGCTGCAACAAGCTGTTCACGGCCGACCACGGGTCGCCGAGATTGCCGAGGAAATTCGAGACGCCCGCGCGCACCAGGCGCGGCACGCCGTGCTCGTAGGCCTCGGCGGCCGGCTTCAGCGCCGCCTGGTCCACGCCGCGGTTGACGCTGTTCACCTCGCGGTTGAACGATTCGAGGGGATCGTCCGGGTCGCGGAACGGCACGGTGGCACAGCCTGCCAGCAGGAGCAGGGGCGCAAGGAGGGCGGCGCGGAAGGGGGGCTGTCGCATGGCGGGAACCTCAGGTTGTCTGGATCGGAAGGGAAGGAGTGGCAAGCGCTGGAGCCGGCGGCCTGCCGCCCGCCTGCACGAAGGCCAGCGCTTCGGCGAAGGAACGCAGCACCAGGTCCACCTCGCCCTGCAGCGCCGATTCGTCGGGACTGTCCGCATCGAGCGGCAGCCGCACCGTGGCGAGCACGGCGCGCGGCAGGCGCCGGCGCAGTTCGCGGCAGGCGGAGAGCCATGGCGTCAAGGCGCCTTGCTCGGGACACGCGACGAACACGGTCGAAATGCGCTCCGCCAGGCCGGATTCGGTCTCCTCGCGCTCCGGCTCGTGCGGCAGGGTCACGCTGCGGGCGTCGATCCCGGTGTCGGCCAGCGCGCGCACCAGCAGTTCGGCCTCGAACTCGTCGCGCTCGAGCGGCAGGCTGGCGCACAGGACGATGGCGGACGCGCTCGCGTGCAGCGGCCCCTGCCACCGGCCGAGGCGCGCCTCGCGCATGCGGCGCAGGTGCCCGCCCACGTTCGCCTCCACCAGGCTGGCGGTCCGCGCCTTGCGGCCGCTCCGCCGCACTGCACGGCCCCCGGTGAGCCATTCGACCAGGCCGACCAGCGTCTTGCGCAGGGCCTGCAGTTGCGACTCGTGCAGGCGACCCTGGCGGTGGTCGGCCGCCGCCAGCGCCGTGGCGGGCAGCAGGACGTGGTCGCAGTAGGACGCGAAGCCGCGGCGCGCCAGCCAGGCGCAGGCGTCTTCCTGGACGTCGCGCAGTTCCCCGGCGAGCGCACGGTGATAGAGCCGCTGGCCCTGCGTGATGCCGGGGCTGTCGCCGAAGAAGATCGTGATGGGCTGCAGGGCCCGCACGTACCGGCCCGCGACCACCAGGCACAGCGTCAGCGGCGTGGACAGGATGAGGCCCACCGGTCCCCAGAGCGTGCTCCAGAACAGGGCCGCGACGATGATCGCCACCGGCGCCAGGCCGCTGCTGTGGCCATAGACGTTCGGTTCGATGACGTTGGCCACCGCGAGTTCGGCGACGAGCAGCACGCCGACGGCCTGCAGCACCAGGGACCAGCCCGGATCGACCGCGGCGGCGAATACCGCGATCGCGACGCCCGCGGCGAGGATGCCCACATACGGCAGGATGCGCAGCAGTGCCACGAGCGCGCCGAACAGCGCCGCGTGCGGGAGGCCGATCACCCACAGCGCCACCGCGACGACGACGCCGAGCGACAGGTTCACCACCATCTGCGTGAGGAAGAAGCGCGAGATCCCGCTGGCCGCGTCCGCCACCGCCTGCAGGGTCGAGGCCAGCTCGGTCCGGCCCGCGAGGCGCAGCAGCCGGTCGCGCAGCGCGTCCTGGTCCAGCAGCATGAACACCAGCAGCACCAGCACGACCCCGCATTCCGCCATGGCGCGGCCGATCGCGCCGAGCAGCCGCGGAACGGCCTGTGCCGGCGGTGCGCGCTCGTCCGCCGCAGCGCCGGCTGGCGCCGTGCTTCGCGGTTCGGGCGCGGCCAGGCCCAGCTCGCCGCGCCACTTCTCGAGGGGGCCTACGGTGAGTTCACGCACCTGCTCGACTTTCGCGAGCATGCGGGCGCGGTACTGCGGAAGGTCCGCGGCGACCGCGGCGAGCTGGAAGGCGAGCACCGAGGCCAGCGCCAGCACGGCGCCGCCCACCAGCGCCACCGACGCGATGGTCGCCGCGCGCCGCGGCAGGCCCAGGCGGCGCAGCTGGCGCACCAGCGGCGCGATCACCAGGCTCAGGATCAGGGCCAGCGTGAGCGGCTCCAGCACCTGCTGCCCGAAATGCACCAGGGCAATGAAGCAGCAGGCCGGCAGCAGCCAGCCGGTCGGAAGCCGCTCACGGAATGTCTGGAGGTCCAGGCTGTCCACTGCCGCTCAATTGCGCACCGGCACGATGCTGAAGCGCGCCACGTCGTGCGCGCGTGCGAGCTCCTGCGCCAGCAGCGCCGGCGAGGTCGACCGCGAGCGATCCAGCGCCACGACGCCGAAGCGCCACAGCGGCTGGCTGTCGCTGAAGGTGATGCTGAAGCTCTCGCGTACCACGCGGTAGCCGTGCGCCAGCGCCACGTCCACCATCTCCTCGAACGCCGGCGCGGCATCCTTGTGGAAGGTGAGGCAGACGTCGAAGGCGGCACGACCCGGCAGCTTGCGCTCGATCTCGTGCACCAGGGTCATGGAGAGCATGCTCAGGAGCGCGAGCAGCAGCGCCGCCGCGTACAGCTCCACCCCGAGCAGCACGCCGGTGGCGGCCGCGGCCCACAGCGACGCCGCGGTCGTGAGGCCGCTGACGCTCAGCCCGTCCTTGACGATCACGCCGGCGCAGAGGAAGCCGATGCCCGACACCACGCCTTGGATCACGCGCGTCGGGTCGACACTCAACTGCGGGGTCGCGCCCCCGAACCAGAGCGGCGCATAACCGACGAACACGGTCAGCGCGGTCGAGGCCATGCACACCAAGCCATAGGTGCGCATGCCGGCGGCACGCCCGTTGTACGAGCGCTCGTAGCCGACCACCATGCCGAGCAGCAGCGCACCGAGCAGGTTGAGGCCGATCAGGGCGTTCGCCGCGAGGAAGTCGCCGCTCCAGTACAGCGCAAGATGGCGGGCGGAGATCATGCGTCGGCTGCCGGTCAGGCCACGGGCAGCGGCTCGGCGGCGACGCGCGCTTCGCCGGCGGGCTGCGCCCGCCGCACCTTGAACCAGGCCGCATACAGGGCCGGCACGAAGAAGATCGTCAGCAGCGTGGCGATCGTGAGTCCGCCCATGATGGCGATCGCCATCGGGCCCCAGAACACGCTGCGCGTGAGCGGGACCATGGCCAGCACGGTGGCGGCGGCGGTCAGCACCACCGGACGCGTCCGGTGCACGGCGGCCTCGACGACGGCGGTCCAGGGGTCGGCCCCGTTGTCCATCTCGGTCTGCACCTGGTCGATCAGGATCACCGCGTTGCGCATGATCATCCCGCCCAGCGCGATGATCCCCAGGATCGCGACGAAGCCGAGCGGAGCGCGCGTCATCAGCAGCGCCGCCACGACGCCGATGAGGCCCAGCGGCGCGGTGAGGAACACCATCCACATGAGCGAGAAGCTTTGCAGCTGCAGCATGAGGATCAGCAGGATGGTCAGCACCATCACCGGGGCGACGGCGGCCAGCGCGGTGTTGGCCTTGTCGCTTTCCTCCACGGCGCCACCCACGTCGATGCGGTAGCCGGCCGGCAGCCTGGCCTCGATGTCCTTGAGCAGCGGCCGGATGGTCTGGGTGACGGACACGCCCTGCTCGCCGTCCTTCACGTCGGCACGCACGGTGATCGCCATGTCGCGGTTGCGCCGCCACAGCACGGGCTCTTCCAGCTCGTTCTTCACGCGGGCCACCTGCGACAGCGGCACCACGGTGCCCTGGCGGGTGAAGAGGTTCACGTCCTTCAGCGTGTCCAGGTCGAGGCGCTCCGAAGGCACGGCGCGCGCCACGATGTCGATCAGGTTCTCGTGCTCGCGCAGCTGCGACAGCGGCGCGCCGGTCATCACCGTCTGCGCGACCAGCGAGACGTCGGCGGGCGTGAGCCCCAGGGCACGCGCCTTGTCCTGGTCGAGTTCCACCCGCAGCGTGCGCACCGGGTCGAACCAATCGAGCTGCATGTCGCGCACGGCGGGGCTGGACGCCACCAACTTTTCGACTTCGCGGGCGATGGCGCGCACCTTCTGGGTGTCCGGTCCAACCACGCGGAACTGCACCGGGAAGCCCACGGGCGGCCCCATCTCCAGCCGGGTGACGCGCACCCACGCCTGCGGGAACTCGCCGGGCATGGAAGCCATCAGGCGCGAGCGCACCCGCTCGCGCGCCTCCATGTCCTTGGTCATCACCACGAACTGGGCGTAGCCGGCGTTGGGCAGTTCCGGCGACAGCGCGAGGTAGAAGCGCGGGCCGCCGGCGCCGGTGTAGGCGGTGAAGAAGCGGATGTCCTCGTCCTTCTTCAGCACCGCTTCCATGTGCCTGACTTGCTCCTCGGTGGCCTTGAAGGAAGCACCTTCCTTCAGCCGCAGCTCCACGATGAGTTCCGGGCGCGAACTGTTGGGGAAGAACTGCTGCGGCACGAGACGCATGGCGTACAGGGCGACGGCCAGCGCGCCCACCGTCACGCCGATCACGAGCCAGCGGCGTTCCAGCGCCAGGTCGATGCCGCGGCGCAGCTTCCGGTAGAAGGGCGTGCCGTAGGGGTCGCCGCCATGGTGGTGCTTGCCGAAATCCTTGGGCAGCAGCTTCACCGCGAGGTAGGGCGTGAAGATGCCCGACACGATCCACGAGAACAGCACCGCGACGCCGACGATCCAGAAGATGCCGCCGGCGTATTCGGCGGTGACGGACTTGGCGAAGCCGATCGGCATGAAGCCGGCCACCGTGATCAGCGCGCCGGTCAGGCGCGGCATGGCGGTGGCGGAGTAGGAGTAGGCGGCGGCCTTCAGGCGGTCCCAGCCCTCTTCCATCTTCACCGCCATCATCTCGACCGAGATGATGGAGTCGTCCACCAGCAGGCCCAGCGCGATGATCAGCGAACCGAGCGAGACGCGCTCCAGGTTCCAGCCCATGGCGAGCATGACCACGGCGACGACACCCAGCACCAGCGGCACCGACAACGCCACGATGATGCCGGTGCGCAGGCCCAGGCTCACCAGGCTCACGGCCAGCACGATCGCCAGCGCTTCCAGCAGGGAGCGCTCGAACTCCCACACCGAGTCCTTCACGGTGGTGGGCTGGTCGGCCACGCGTTCCAGCTCCACGCCGTGCGGCAGTTCGGCCTGGACCTTCGCGACCGCCTGTTCGACGGCTTCACCGAGCTTGACGATGTTGCCGTCGTCGCTCATCGAGATGCCCAGCATCAGCACCTGCTGGCCGTTGTGGCGCACCGTGAAGACCGGCGGGTCCTCGTAGCCGCGCGTGATGGTGGTGAAGTCGCCCAGCTTGATCTGGCGTCCGCCGGCCGAGACGGGCACGTTGCGGATGTCGTCCAGGTTCTTGAACTGGCCGCTCACACGCAGGAACACGCGGTCGCCGTGGGTGTCGACCAGGCCGCTGGCGAGCATGTCGTTCTGCGCGCGCAGGCTGTCGGCGATCTGCGCCGGCGTGATGCCCAGGGCCGCCAGCCGCTGGTGCGAGAACTCCACGTACACGCGCTGCTGCTGCTTGCCGAACAGGTCCACCTTCTTGACCATGGGCACCTTCAGCAGCCGGCGCTTGATGTCCTCGGCGATGTCGGCAAGCTCGGCGTGGACTATGCCGTCGCCCTTGACGGCGTACAGCAGGCCGTACACGTCCCCGAATTCGTCGTTGAAAATGGGGCCGATCACCCCATCGGGCAGTTCCAGCTTGATGTCGGAGAACTTCTTGCGCGCCTGGTACCAGGCCTCGCGCTGGTCCTTCTTCGAGGTGCTGCCCTTGACGGTGATGGTCAGCCCGCCGTAGCCCTGGCGCGCATAGGTCACGACCTTCTCGAAGTGATCGAGCTGCTCGAACTTCTTCTCCAGGCGGTTGAGGACTTCGTCCTGGATCTGCTGCGCGGTCGCGCCGGGCCAGATCACGGTGGCCGTCATCGAGGGCACCGAGAAGTTCGGGTCCTCGAGCTGGCCGAGCTTGCCGAATCCCAGCACGCCCGCCACGGCGATGACGAGGATCAGGAACAGCACCACGGCACGGTGGCCGAGCGCCCATTCGGTGAGGTTGAAGGATTTCATCGCGCGGCCTGGCTCACTTCGACGGCACGGTCCGCGCCGGACAGCGCGACCTTCAGGCCGGGCGCCATCTTCTGCACGCCCGCGGTGACGACCAGCGTTCCGGCGGGCAGGCCGGAGAGCAGCACGTCGTCGTTGCGAAAGCCGTGGACGGTGACGGGCACCATTTCCACGAGCGCGAAGGCGTCCGTGCCCGTGGCGCGGCGCACCGCCCACACCGCAGGCTTGCCGTTGTTCTGCGTGATGGCCGCCGCCGGGATGGCGGCCACCGTGGTCTGCGCAGTGGGACGTTCCGCAACCAGGGTCGCGGTCGCGCCCAGCGGCAGGCGTCGCGTCGAGACGGGTTTCAGGCGCGCGCGGAAGGTGCGGGTCTGCGGCACGGCCTCGGGCGACATCTCGCGCAGGACCACGTCGAAGCTTTCGCCCGGCGCGCTCGCGAGGGACGCCTTGAACTTCCCCTTGGTGAAGTTCGCGAGGTGGTCCTCCGGCACGTCCACCACGATCTCGGGCTCCCCCTCGGCGGCGATGGAGACGATGGGCAGCCCTTCGGCGACCACCTGCCCGACCTCGAACTTGACCGCGGTGACGACGCCGCTGCGCGGGGCGCGCAGCACCGTGTAATTCAAGCGGTTGCGGGCCAGCTCCAGGTTGCGCGCCTGCGCTTGCGCCGTCGCTTCGGCCGTCCTGGCGCCGCTGTGCGCCTTTTCATCGTCGGAGTCGCTGACGGAACCGTCGGCCTTCAGGGCATTGAGCCGCTGGCGGTCCGATTCGGCCTGGCGCGCCTGCGTGGTGGCGGCGGTGAGCTGCTGCTGCGCCGCTTCCACCGCAAGCCGGTAGTCGGCGTCGTCGAGCACGGCGAGCACGTCGCCCTCGCGGACGGTCTGCCCGACATCGACCTTGCGTTGCACGACCTTGCCGCCCACGCGGAAGGCTTGGTCCACTTCGTGCCGTGCGCGCACGGTACCGACGTAGCGGTTCGCCTCGCGCGCGGCGTCGTAGCGGATTTCGGCGGTGCGCACCGGCCGCGGGGCCTCGGCGGTGGGCTTGTTCGGGGTGCAGGCGGCAAGCAGCGCCGCCAGGGGGACGGCGAGCAGGGCCGCGGCGTGTGAGGTATTCAAGACAGCTCCTCGTGGCGATCGATGGGGTTCAGGAATGGGTGGAAGGTGGGGTGCCGGTCGCGGCGGGCTGCGGCTCGAAGGCCTGCCAGCCGCCGCCCAGCGCCTTGTAGAGGCGCACGCTGTCGAGCAGCAGTTGCGTGTCGCTGTCGTTGGCGCCGAGCCGCACCGCCAGGCGCGTGCGCTGCGCATCGAGCAGCGGCAACAGGTCGATCTGCCCGCGGTCGTACAGCGACTGCGCGCGCCCCAGGGCCGAATCGGCGGAGTTGGCGGCGTTGCGCAGGTCGACGGCGCGGCGGCGTTCGTCGCCGAGCGCGACCAGCGCGTTCTCCACATCCTCCAGGGCACGCACGATGCCGTCCTCGTAGCGCATCACGGCTTCGGACTGCGCGCTTTCGGCGATCTCGTTGATGCTGCGGGTGCGACCCGCGTTGAAGAGCGGCATCGCCAGCAGGCCCGCGACATTGCGGAAGTGCGCCGCGCCGACGTCGATGTTGTTCAATTCCAGGCTCTCGCGGCCGAACACGGCGCCAAGGAACAGGCGCGGGAACCACTCGGCCTGGGCCTGCTGCCGGCGGGCGTTGGCGGCGTCCAGCTGCGACTTGAGCGCGAGCAGGTCCGGACGGCGTTCCAGCAGGGTGGCGGGCTGGCCCGGCCGCGCCGGCGGCACGGTGAGCTCGCCGCCGTGGGTCGCGATGCCGGCCGCGTTCACGGCCTGGTCGCCCACCAGCACCGCGATGCGATGACGCGAGACGGCCACGACCGTCTCGAGCGGCGGGATCGCGGCGCGTGCGCGCGAAGCCTCCGTGGCGGCCCGCTCGACGTCGAACGGGGTGGCGAGGCCGGCCCGCTGGCGCGCTGTCACCAGGCGCAGGGTTTCGTCCTGCGCGGCAGAGATCGCGCGCACCGTCTCGAGTTGGCGCAGGGCGCCCACGAGGGTGAAGTAGTTGGTGGCGACGTCACTTACGACCAGCAGCCGCACGCCGCTCGCGCCGTGCTCCGCCGCCAGGGCGTCGGCGGCCGCGGCGGCGGCGCCCGCACGGAGGCGCCCGGAGAGGTCGATCTCCCAGGAGACGTCGAGGCCCGCGCTGCCCCGCTGGATGTCGGGCATGTGCTGCTTCACCGCGGCGTCGTGGCCCGTCTTGGCGTCCTGCCCGCTGGCGCTCAGCCCGATGCTGGGGAACAGCACGGAACGGCTGATCGTCTCTCCCGCACGGGCCGCGCGCACGCGCTGGACGGCCATGCGGATGTCCCGGTTCTCGCGCGCGGCGCGGCGCACCAGGTCGGAGAGCACGGGGTCGCCGTAGCTTTCCCACCAGGCGACCTCGGGCGCGTCCTGGGCCTCCGCCGGCGCGGCGAAGCGGACCGGCACGTCGACCGAAGAGTGGAGGTTGGGAGTGGCGCAGCCGGCCAGCCCCAGCGCGACCGCGATCGCGAGGGTGGCGGCCAGCGGCGTGGCGGCAGGGCGTGGATGATTCGGCATGGTCCCGGTCGTGAGAGGAAGTCGATGGGGAGAGCGTAAGAAGCGGCGGGCGCGGAGTCGTCAGTGAAGCGTCGTCGTTCGGTCGTACTTCGGTCGCCTGCGGGGCGCAGGCGCCGCGCTCAGACTCGCGCGTGGAGGGCCTTCAGCTCGGCGCGGCAGGCCTCGCCGAAGGCCTTCAGGGGATCGGCATCGACGGAGCGCGCGATGCGGCCCATCTCCTCCAGCGTCACGTTGCTGGCGAAGTACTGCTCCGTGATGCGCATCAGGAGCCGCTCCGCCTCGGCGAGCACGGGGGCGGAGGCGGCGAGCCGGATGCGGTTGAGGAGCGCGTAGGCGGGCAGCAGGGTCTCGGGGTGTTCCAGCGTGTGCGTCAGCGCGTCCATCAGGAGCCGGCCGCATTCGCCGATGAACTCGCCGTACAGCGTCTCGCGCTTGCGGACATCCAGCCGGATCATTTCGCGCCGGCTGTGCGTCTTCTGGGTGATCCATGCCGTGGCGATGGTGGCGCCGCCGCCGGCGAGCGAGCCCACGACGCCCGCCATGGCGCCGACGACGCTGATCTCGGTCACGGTGCGGCGCTCACGCCGGGGGCCAGTCCGCCGCCAGGTCGGGGAAGGACTTGCGCAGGCGCTCGACCACGACCATCTCGATCGCGGCAGTCTGGCGCTGGCCCAGTTGATCGGCCGACTTCTCGCGCACGGCGAAGTGCAGCATCAGGAGGTCGTGCAGCTTCACGAACGCCCGGGAATTCTTCGTGCCGCAGACGGAGTCATCGCCGTGCAGCACGCGTTCCACCACGCCGCGCTGCAACAGCGGCACGCGGCAGAGCTGCGCCAGGCGCGCGACTTCCCGGTCGATGTCCTCGAGGTTGCTCGCGAACCGCCCCACGCGGTAGCCATCCTGCTGCATGGTCATGGCTCGCCTCCCGAGGGCGGATCGCCCGGACCGGCCGCGAGGTCGCGCGCGATCGAATCGAGCAGTTCGCGCCCGGAGGCGAACTCGCGCTGCTGGCCGGTGACCAGGTTCTCCAGGCGGCCAGCCAGCGCGTCCGGCTGCGCATCGTTGCGCACCTTGATCACGTAGGACCGCCGGTTCGGGTACTTCGATTCCGGTTGGAAGGGCATGGTCGGTCTCCCGGGATGACTCATGGAATGCACTGCGCGTCTTCGCGGATCAAGGTCAGCGCGTGGGATGCCGCGACCCATTCCTCGTTGGTCGGCTCGACGACTGCGGAACCCGCACCAGGTCGTCGCCCTCCGCCACGGAGATCCGCAGCTGCGGCAGGGTGCCGCGCGGGCGCTCGAAGCGCAGGGTCGGCGCGCTCACGCTCGCTTCGCCGGAGATCACCGTCTGGCCCTCCTGGTTGACGCAGGTGCAGGCCAGGACCACGGAGTGCTTGGTCTCGTCGCGCGCGATCACGGTCACGGTGATCGTCAGTGTGTCGCCCACGCGGATCGGCGCGCGGAACTTCAGCGTCTGCGCGAGGTAGACGGTGCCGGGCCCGGGCAGCTGCGTACCCAGCACGGCGGAAATCAGCGCCGCGCCCCACATCCCGTGGGCGATCACGCCCTGCGCGGGCGTGGACGCGGCGAATTCGGGGTCGAGATGCTGCGGATTGATGTCGCCCGAGATCGCTGCGAACAACTGGATGTCGGCGGCGGTGAGCGTACGCTGGAGGCTGGCGTGGTCGCCCACGGCAATCTCGTCGAAGGTGCGGTTGCGCAGCACTTCGAGCGGGTTGGATGGTGAAGTCGTTGTCATGTCGTGGTTCTATGCAGGAATGTGGCGCGGAGCCGGCGCGCCCAGCAGCGCGCGGATGCGGGCAAGCGTGGCCACCTGCTGTGCCGACGGCCGGATGCGCTGGACGCGGCGGTCCGCCAGCACGCGATCCAGCAGCGTCAGCAGCCGCTCGCGGTCTTTCTTGCGCGCCAGCAGCGCGGGCAGGGTCTCGATCGCCTGGTCGGGCGCGTAGCGGGCAATGATTTCCTGCTCGCCGCCGATGCGGCGCGCCTCGTCCCGCGGCAGCGCGGGCAGCAGTTCGCGATACTCCTCGAGCAGGTCGTGCGCAAGCTCGACGCGTGACAGCGGCAGGGGTGCGTCGTCGTGCCCCAGCAGGAAGGCGACGCGCGCGAGGGCCTCCGCATACCCGCCGCTCCCGACGGCGGCGAGGGCCTGCTTCACCGCCGGGAAGCCGCGCGGATCCACCGCCGGCGCTTCCTCGCCGCACGCGTCGTCGGGATGGAGGTAGGCGAACAGGTTGCCGTACAACTGGAAGAAGGCCGCTTCGGAGGCTGCGTCACGCAGCGCGCGGTAGCCGTCCAGTCCCGCGCCGGCCAGTTCGGACACGGTCGCCTCCAGCCGTCGGGCCGGATGCTCCGGCGTGAGAGACTGGCGCTGCGCCTTGACGGCCTGTGCCGCCGGCGCCAGCCACCAGGTCCAGGGGTTCAGGTCCGACAGGGCCCAGCGCTGGAAGCGCAGCGGGTGGAAGGCCCGCGAGAGCGCGGCCGCCGGCTCGCTGACCAGCGCCTTCACCACCGGACGTGCGAACAGCTCGTAGGCGCGCTGGTTGAACTCCGACACGACCTGCAAGGCCTCGAAGGGCTTCTCGTCCTCGCGCTGGAAGCGGTTCAGCTTCGGAACAATGTCCTCCAGCCGCAGTTCGAGGAAGCGCACGTCGTGCGAAGGCTTGCCGTCGGCGCCCGCCTGCTCCGAGATCTCCATCCCGTAAAGGCCCGGCGGCAGCGCCTCGATGGATTTCAGCACCGAGACGATCTGCGCGTGCTCCTTCTTCGCGACCTTGCCGGATACGAAGATGCCCAGGTGGCCGATGTCCTCGTGCATCAGGCCGACGATGACCTGCCCCGTGGCCTTGACCTCCTCCGTGCTGCCGTACACGTCGGCTACCCAGTTGAAGGCCTGCTGCGGCGGCGTGATGTTGTCGCCCAGCGAAGCGAACAGCACGATGGGCGACTTGATCGCCCGCAGGTCGAAGCGGGAGTCCTTCCACAGCCGGTTGCCCACGAACAGGGTCTGCGTGATCCACTCGATCTCCTCCCCGTTCAGGAGGAAGTAACCGCCCCACCAGCGCTCGAACTCGAGGAAGCGCGCCGCCTCGGTGTCCACGTTCGCGAACAGCTGCAAGTACTTGTTCCAGAAGGTGTTGGCCGGGTTGAGGTTCTCGAAGTTCTGCACCAGCCAGGCGCCGTCGAACTTGCCGTTGCCCAGGTCCGAGGTCAGCGACGACAGCCACGTACCTCCCAGCAGTCCGCCCGCGTAGCGCATCGGGTTGTCGCCGATGTCGTCGCTCCAGGCGCCGGCCCAGTAGGACATCGGCGCGCCCACGACCACGACGGGGCCCGTGTCGTCGGGACTGGAGGCGGCCAGCATCATGGCCGACCAGCCGCCCTGGCAGTTCCCGACGATGGCGGGCTTGGGCGCATCGGGATGAAGCTCGCGCACGCGGCGCACGAACTCGCGCTCCGCGTTGCACACGTCCAGCAGCGTCTGCCCCGGCTGCGGATCGCGGAAGAACACGACGAAGTACACCGGATGGCCTTCGCGCAAGGCCACGCCCACCTGCGAATCGTCCTTGAAGCCGCCGATGCCCGGCCCGTGGCCGCCGCGCGGGTCGATGATCACGTAGGGGCGGCGCTTCGCGTCCACCTGCATGCCTGCCGGCGGGAGAATGTGAAGCAGCGCGTAGTTGACGGGCCGCTCGAACCCGCGGCCGTCCATGACCGTTTCGTGCTCGAAGTGCAGCACGGGGGGCAGTCCCTGCCGCTCGTGCTCGATGAAGTTGTTGCCGCGCTGGCGCAGCGCGTCCCAGAACAGCACCGAGCGCTGCGCGAAGTCCACGGCGTACTGCGCGCCGCTCGCCCAGGCCTGCCAGGGAAGCAGCGGTCCCGCCGCGGCTCCGTCCGCCTGGCGCTCGCAAGCCGCTTGCACGCGTTCCTGCAGGTGCTGGAGCGCCAGCTTCGTGCGGTTCTGCAGAACCTGCGCCACCCTGGAGTGGACCGCAGTGCCGGCGCCCACGACGGCGATCGTTGATGTGTGTTCCATGCAGCGAACGTTATTCGCCGCTGCAAGTCACGTCGTCAGCGATGCGTCGCGGTTCGGTCGGGATCGGGTAAGCGCAAGCTGCGCTTACGCCAGCAGCGCACGCGCCCTCGCGGCGGGCGGCGTCTCGGCAGCTTCCGGCAGGGCCTCCAGCAGTGCCGCGAGCGCCTTCCGCTCGGCGGGCTTCGCCTCACCGTGCTCGCACAGCGCGACCAGCGCCACCAGCTCGTGCCACGGCGCCTCCTGGGCCCGTGCCTCCTGCAGCGCACTGCGGACCGAGGCTTCGGCGGCCGCCGCCTGCCCGCGCGCCCGCGCGATGGCCGCCTGCGTCAGCAGCAGTTGCGCCAGGTACACGCGCTCCCCGTGCGTCTCCACGAAGCGCAAGGCCTCGCGCAGCTGGCCCTCGGCCGCGTCGGCTTCGCCGGCGAGCAGGAGCGCCTCCGCGGCGTAACCCAGGACTTCGCTGCCTCCGGCGCGCATGCCGCTGGCCGTATTGCGTTCGTAGGCCTCGCGGATCACGCGGTAGCCGTCCAATGCTTCGCCGCGGCGGGCCTGGGCCCACCCGCGGAAGAACCCGGCCGCGGCGCGTCCCTGGCCGAGTCCGAACTCCTCCACCAGGGCCTGCAATTCGTCTGCGAGCCTGGCCACGCTCTCCCCGTTGCCGAGCCGCACCTCCAGCAGGGCGTCGAACCACAGAACGACCATCTGCGCCATGGGCTGGCGCAATTGCTGCGCCCGCGCGTGCGCCTGGCGCAGCAGCGCGCGCGCCTGCCGCGGCATGCCGAGGTGAAGCAGCTGCACGGCGAGCTGCGCCAGCAGCATCACCTGCGGCGCGGCGACGAAGCCCAGGTCCGGAACGGTGTCGGCGGCATCCAGGGCGGGCAGCGCCCGCTCGATCGCTGCGCGGGCGCGCCGGGGACGGCCCTGCATCATGTGCACCTCGCCCTCCACCGTGCAGGCGGTCAGCAGCAGGACGGGATCCTGCGTCGTCGCCGACAAAGCCACGGCGCGCTGCGTGACCTCGAGCGCTTCGGCATATTCACCGCGGATGGAGAGCAGGAAGCCGAGGCCGTGCAGCAACTGCCCGCGCGCGGGATGCTGCGGCACGCGATCGAGCAGCAGGTAGGCCCGCCGCAGCGCGTCCTTCGCCTCGCTCCCCACGCCGTGCGCCTGGAAGGCGGCGACGCCGCGCAGGGTCGAAAGAGTGATGTCCAGCGAGTCGCGCTCCGCCACGTCGGTCGCCTGGTCCAGGAGGAGCAGCGCGCGCCCGGTGAGCTCCATGCATTCCACCGGGCTCAGTTGCATCAGCGCGGCCTCGGCGGCCTGGGCGTAGTAGCGCAGGGCGGCGGCGGGATCGCGGCCCCGGTCGAAGTGCATCGCAAGCTCCGCTGCCGGCAACGCGCGGCCTCTGGCGCGTTCCGCTTCCAGCGCGGCGCCGACCTTGCGGTGCACCTGCGCACGCGCCGTCGCCGGCGTGCGCTCGTAGAGGATCTCGCGGAAGAACGCGTGCCGGAACGCGTAGGGCGGCTCGGGGGCGACGTCCTCCCCTCCCCGCCTAGGCGCCGTCACCCACATGTGCCCGCGCGCGAGACGCTCGCAGGCTTCGGCCACCCACCCCGCGTCCCGTTCCAGTGCCTGCGCCACCGTCTCGGCCCGGAATTCGGAGCCGCAGACCGCCGCCGTGGCGAGCATGGCGCGCTCCTCGACGTCCAGCCGCGCGAGGAAGTGATCGATGATGCCGGCCAGGTTCTCGGGCACCGGCAGCTTCGCGAGCGCGTCGCCCGGCAGCGCGCCACCGCCCTGGGCCGCGCGCGCGATCACGTCGACCAGGACCGAAGCCACGAACAGCGGCACGCCGTCGGTACGCTCGTGCAGCGCGTGCACGAAGCCTTCGTCGGCGGCGAACCCCTGCGCCTGTCCGGCGACGTAGTCCGCGATTTCGGTTTCGGAGAAGGGATCGAGCACGATCTCCTCGCACAGGCGCTGCAGCCGCAGCTCGTGCCGCACGCGGTTGAGCGGATGGTCGCCGGCGACCACTTCGGCCAGGCGGAAACTGGCCAGCCACATGATGCGCGCGCCGCCGCGCCGCCGCGCGAGGTAGTCGAGGAGGTGGATCGTCGAACGATCGCTCCAGTGGAGGTCCTCGATGACGAGCAGCAGCGGCCGGCGCTCGGCGTAGCGATCGAGCAGCTCGCCCATCTCGCGCAACATGCGTTCCGGGCCGACGCCGGCCAGCTCGCGGCGCAACGCCTCGCGCTCCTCGGCGGAGCTGAGCCACGGCAATTGCAGCAGCCAGGTGGGAGCGACCGCGCGCAGCAGCGCGGGCAGCGCGCTGTCCCGGCGACACAGGTCCGCCAGCGCCTCCAGCACCGGGAGATAAGGCTCGCCGGTCCCGTAGTGCTCCACGCACTGGCCGCGGGCGCAGGCGATGTCGCCCAGGCCCGAGGCGAAGCGGTCGATCAGCGTCGTCTTGCCGATGCCCGGTTCGCCGGCCACCCAGACCAGCCTGCGCTGGCCGTCCGCGGCCGCCTGCCAGGCCCGCTCCAGGCGGGCGAGCGCGTCGGCACGGCCGATGAAGAAGGACGCGTCCTGCGCCGGGCCTTGTGCCTGCGCGGGCGGCGGCGAGCGCGGCGCGAACGCGCTCGGGTTCGCGATGAACCGGTACCCACGCCGGGGCACGGTCTCGATCAAGCGCGGCTGGCGCGGATCGTCGCCGAGCGCCATGCGCAGGTCGCTCACCGCCGTCTTCAGGACGGACTCGCTCACGAACTGGTGGCCCCAGACCTCGTCGAGCAATGCATCCTTGGTGAGCAGAGTGCCCGGTTGCCGCGCGAGCGCGCACAGGAGCGCGAAAGGTGTCGGGGCGAGCGCGAGCGGCTTGCCGTCGCGCAGCAGCGACGCGTTGGCCTCGTCGAGTTCGAACTCGACGAAACGCACGCGGACCGGGTTCGAGACGGCACTCTGGGGGCGTGCCAAGGCGTGATCTCCTCGCAATCCGTTGGGTGGCTTCCGGCGATCCCGGGCGACGGATCCATTCTGCACCCGCGCAGGACCGCGTGCCGACAGGAAATCCGGAAGGCGCGACGCGTGTCACGGCCGCCGCAGGTAGCACGGCCGCAGGAAGTTCTCGCCGGGGTTCGGCTCGCGGGCCCCGCAGTTGGAAGAGTGCTCCCCGCGCAGGATCATTGGGGCCGGGCGGCCTGGCCGGCGAGCTGCGAACCGGTGTCGCGCACGCGGTGCTGCGCGAGGTACGAGGACCCGCTGTCTTCCGCCGTCATGGCGCGCACTTCGTCGCGCGCTGCGAGGTATTCCTGCTCCACCTGCGCGTGGGTCTTCGCCGAGCGGAAGGTCTTCAGCGGGTTGTAGGAGGCGGACCAGGGGTTCACGCCGGCCTGCTTGTACTGGGCGAGCTCCGCCTGCACCTCGGCCTGGGTTCGCGAGGACACGAAGGGGTGCGGGTCGATGGTGATGTCGTCGGCGAAGGCGCTGACGGCTGCGGTGGCGAGAATGAGGGTGCCGAAGAAGGCGATGCGGTTCATAGTGTTCCTTTCACAGTCCGTTGTCTGGACGAAGAGAGGTTAGGTCCGCGGCGCTCGCGCGTCGTCAGGGATCGGTCGCCGTTCGGTCGCACTTGGGTGAGGCGCAGTCGTCCACCGCCCCGGACCCGAGGCTCGCTCGCAGGCGCTGGAATTCGGGCGAATCCCGCAGTGCCGTGCGGCCCGCCGCCTGCAGCTCGTTCACCTGCACCGGGAGGATCTGGAAGGCCGTGGGCACGCGCAGCAGGTCCGCGTCGCGCAGGCTGCGCAGGCTCACGGTGATCACATGCAGTTCCGCGTCGGCGGCGAAGGGGCTGCCGGGGCGGCCGCGTGCGGCGTGGAGTTGCTCGCGCAGGCGGCGCGCCTGGTCATCCACCATGGCGGTCGTTTCCTCGGCGAAGCGCGAGCCCGCCCCGAACACCAGCGCGTCCAGTACCTGCACCATGCCCGGGACACGGTCCGTGCGGTCGATGCGTTCGCCCGCGTCGCGCTCGGAGTTCACGCTCACCAGCACGATCTGGTGCACGGAGCCCTCCGGCCGCGTGCCGAAGCTCTTGTCCAGTGATCCGCCCGCCATGGTGTGGTCCACGAGCCCGCGCACGCCCAGGTTGTCGGCCAGGCCGCCGTCGACGAGGTGCAGGTACGGACGTTCCCCGGCATCGCGGTAGCTCTCCGCGATCCGCTGCAGCAGGCGCGCCGAGAGGTTGCGGTCGGCAGGCGCCGGATCTGCGGCAGGCGCCGCGAAGGGGCAGGTCCCCGCGTAATTGCGCAAGGTGACCGGGCTCAGGAGCATGGGCACCGCCGACGATGCCGCGACCGCCACGGAAAGCGGCACCCTGTCCAGGTCCGAGCAGATCACCGCGAACTGCTGCGGGGTGAATTCGAAAGGTGCACCGGTGGTGAGGTCGGTGGCCGTGACCAGCAGGCGCGTCAGCGGACGCCGGGCCCGCAGCTCGCCGAAGGTGATGCCGCGAAACAAGGCGTCGAAGCGCAGTGCCAGCGTGTCGCTGCGGCCCCACCACGGCGAAGTGAGGTGGTACAGCGTTGCCGGGGAGAGGATATCGCGCACCAGGCTGGTCTGGAAATCCACCAGCAGGAAGTCGCGCCCGAAGCGCGTGAAGACTTCGTCGCCGAACGCCGCGTAATAGGCGGCGAGAACGCTTCCGCCGGACACGCCGCTGATCAGGTTCACTTCGTCCAGCAGCGTCGTCGCCCGGCCTTGCAGCTCGAAGCGGGTGGCCTTGAGTTCCTCCAGCACGCCGAGGCCGAAGGCCGCGGCGCGCGCGCCTCCGCCCGAGAGGGTGACGGCGGCGATGATGGCGTGATCCGGCGCCGACGACGCCACTTCCGGCAGGGGCCGTGTGATCCCCGCGGCCCACTGCGCCTCCCCGGTGAGCGGCGGGTTGACCCATGGGCGGGCCGTGGAGCAGGCCGTCAGGGCGAGCGCCGTGGCACAGGCCCAGAGGGCATGCAACGCCGATCGGAGCTGCGCGTGCATCCGGCTACAGCCCGGGCCGAGGCCTGCCGCTCAGCGCCCGTTGTCCGCTTCCGGCACGCGGCCGGTGCCGCTGCGGACGACCTCCGTGCCGGCAGCCTTGCGGCCCGCACGCGCCGCCAGTTTCTCCTGCGTGCCCGCAGCCTGGCGCTTGCCTGCGGAGACCGGCTGGTCCGCCACCCGGCCCTCGTCGTTCTTCCCCATTTCCCGGCCGAGGGTGTGCCTCCTCTCGCGTGCGGCCTGCCGCTCGGCCCTGGTGGCGGGCTCCGAGGGCGCGGCCCGGTCCTCGCCGGGCAAGTCCTGCTGCGCGTACGCAGAGAACGCCAGCAAGGCGGCCAGTCCGCAGAGGGCGGGGGTGAGCTTGGTCATGATGCGATCCTCCGAATCGGATGTTGTCGCGGGCCCGGAGGCCCGATGGATCCGGCAGGGTGCGCCGGGTCCACGCGGCAGAAGTTAAGGCCTGGCGCCGGGCGCGTCGTCAGCGAAGCGTCGCGGAGCGGTCGGAGTTCGGTCAGGAGACGAGGACGGCATCGAGGCACCCCGGCCGCACCAGGTGTGCGACCGGATTGCAGCCTGGGGCGCCACCGCACGGCAATGGGCGCGCAAGATCGCATCGATCGACGCCCTGCTGATCGTGACGGGCGAATACAACCACGGCGTGCCGGCGGTGCTGAAGAACGCGCTGGTGGCGGCGTCGGCGGTGAGCGGGGGATTCCCGGCGGGGGACCTGGCCGGGATGTGGAGCGGGATTCAGCGAGAGCCAAGAGAACTTGATCTCCCAATGAAAAGCGCCCCACGAGGGGGCGCTTTGCTTTGTTTGCTGGCGGAGAGGGCGGGATTCGAACCCGCGGAGGGCTATTAACCCTCACACGCTTTCCAGGCGTGCGACTTAAACCGCTCATCCACCTCTCCAGCAGAGCCTGCGATTGTAGCAGGACCGAAGAGCGGATTCTTCAGGCCGTTGCCGCCACCTTGCTGCGCGCCTCCTCCGGGTTCGCCAGCATCGTCAGCAGCAGGTTCACGTCCGCGGGCTTGACCATGTGGAAGTCGAAGCCGGCCTGGGCCGAGCGGGTGCGGCTCTCCGCCTCGCCGTAGCCGGTCAGCGCGATCAGCAGCGCGTCGTGGCTCTCGGGCTGGCTGCGCAGGCCGTGCGCGACCTCGAAGCCGTTCATGCCGGGCAGTCCGATGTCCAGCAGCACCACGTTGGGCCGGAACTCGCGCGCGATCTCCAGCGCGGACTGCCCTTCGTGCGCCACCCGCACCTCGAAGCCCTCCATCTCCAGCAGCGTCTTCAGCGTCTCGGCGGACGCCGCCAGGTCATCGACCACCAGGATCCGCGAAACCTCGTGCCGCGCCACCACCGGCTGGTGCTTCACGGACGGCAGCGGCTGCGCGGGCTCGGTGGCGATCTTCGCCGGCAGCGCGATCGTGACCTGCGCGCCCTTGCCCAGGCCCTCGCTGTCGGCCCACACGCGGCCGCCATGCAGTTCGACCAGGTGCTTCACCAGCGTCAGGCCGATGCCCAGGCCGCCCTGCGAGCGGTCCAGCGACTGGTCGGCCTGCGCGAACAGCTCGAACATGTGCGGCAGGAATTCCGGCGCGATGCCGGCGCCCTCGTCCTTCACCGCGATCCGCAGCTCGCCCTCGGCATAGCTTCCCTCCAGCCGGATGCGGCTGCGCGCGGGCGAGAACTTGCTGGCGTTGTTGATCAGGTTCGACAGCACCTGCGACAGCCGCACCGAGTCGCCCTCGATCTCGATGCCCTCCTTGGGCAGCAGCACGTCGAGCACCTGCTCGCGCTGGCCGACGCGCGGCGAGCTCGCCTCCACCGAGCGCTCGATCAGCGTGGCCAGCTGCAGTTTCTCGGGCCGCACCACCACCTTGCCCTGCACGATGCGCGAGACGTCCAGCAGGTCGTCGATCAGCCGCGACATGTGGTCGGCCTGGCGGCCGATCACGTCGCGCGCCCACGCCAGCTTGGGCGCGAGCGACTCCGCGGTGGCCAGGATGTGCACCGCGTTGCGGATCGGCGCGAGCGGGTTGCGCAGCTCGTGCGCCAGCATGGCCAGGAACTCGTTCTTGCGCCGGTCGGCCTCCTGCACCGCGGAGTACAGGCGCGCGTTCTCCATCGCGATGGAGGCGCGGCTCGCGAACTCGCGGATCAGCGAGACATGCCCGGAATCGAACTTGTCGGCCTCGCCCAGCAGGGCGATGGCGCCGCGGATTTCGTCGCCGGCCGTCAGCGGGCAGATCGCCGCCGCGCGGCCCTCCTTCTTCCACAGGCGGAACTGCTTGTCGCGGATCACCTGGTCGGCGGCCGCGCGCAGTTCGGGCGTGAACACCTCGGCGTCGTCGGCGCGCGGCGCCGGGTGCATCTCCAGCCGGCGCACCCCGCCCTCCTTGTCGGGGATTCCGAGGACGGCGCGCTCGCCCAGCATGGGCACCGAGAGGCTCAGGATCGCCGCGATCGTGTCGTCCAGGTGGAGCGAGCGGGACAGCGCCTGGCTCGCCTCGGCCAGGTAGTCGGCTCGGTGGATGGCCTCCTCCGCCGCGGCCCGGGCCGCCTCCGAGCGTGCCAGTTCCTCGCGCTGCACCGCCTGCTTCTGCAGCTGGCGGTTCATGCGGAACAGCTCGACGAACACGCGCACCTTCGAGCGCAGCACCTCGGG
Source organism: Ramlibacter monticola (assembly GCF_016722785.1). Classification (GTDB taxonomy): domain Bacteria; phylum Pseudomonadota; class Gammaproteobacteria; order Burkholderiales; family Burkholderiaceae_C; genus Ramlibacter; species Ramlibacter monticola. The sequence continues at coordinate 99,104 of NZ_JAEQNE010000001.1, forward strand.
CACCACCGGCGAGGGAATGTAGTCCACGGCGCCCAGCGCGTAGCCGCGCCGGGCCTGCAGTTCGTCCACGTAGGCCGTGATGAACACGATCGGCGTCTGCGCCGACTTCTTGTACTGGCGGATCAGGCTGGCCGTCTCCAGGCCGTCGATGTCGGGCATGTTGACGTCCAGCAGGATGACCGCGAATTCCATCTCGAGGATGTACTTCAGGGCCTCCTGCCCGGAGCGCGCGTTGACGATGTTCTGCCCGAGCTCCTCGAGGATCGTGCTGAACACGACGTGCTTTTCCGGCAGGTCGTCCACCACCAGGATGTTGACCTTGTCGGCAGCCTCCCGCGGACTCGCAGTCTTCGTCGTCACCGGATCTCCCAACGCTGCCTTACTGCTGCAGCCAGGCACGCAGCACGGCAAGCAGGTCGGGCGTATTCACGGGCTTGGCCAGGTAGTCCCAGGCGCCCGCCTCGATGCACTTCTCGCGGTCACCCTTCATCGCCTTGGCGGTGACCGCAATCATAGGCAGGTTGCGGCCTTGCGGGAGCTTGCGGATCTCCTTCATGGTGGCCATGCCGTCCATTTCCGGCATCATGATGTCCATCAGGACGACCTGGATGCCGGGATCGTTGGCCACGCGGTTGATCGCTTCCCGGCCGTTGTCGGCCCAGACGATGTCCATGCCGTGCTCTTCCAGCACGGTGGCCAGCGCGAAGATGTTGCGCATGTCGTCGTCCACGATCAGCACGCGCTTGCCGGCCAGCGGCTTGGCGGACTCGTAGACGTCGTCGATCACGTTGCGCTTGAGCTCGGGCAGCCGCGCCAGGCTCTTGTGCAGCGCGATCAGCGCCGCGTCGAACAGCCGGGCTTCGCCGCTCACCTCGTGCACCGTCAGCGCCTCGTCGGAGTGCCAGGGATTGCGCACGCCGTCCTCGCCGCGGTAGAGGACCAGCGGCAACGGGCCGATGGTGGACTGGGCCGCGATCGCGCGCCGGAACTCGCGCGGGTCGGCGCCGCCGAAGCCGTCCTCCAGCACGACGGCGTCGAACCGGCTGTCGGCCAGCGCCTGCAGAAACTGCTGCGGGCTGGCCACGACGGTCGCGTCGACCTGCTCGCCCTCGATCTGCGCCAGCAGGTCGTTGAGCACGTCCTGGTCGTCCAGGGCCACCAGCAGGCTCTTCTCGCTGCGAGCGACATACGTGTAAAGCTTGTCCAGCATCGCATCGAGCACTTCCTTGGAGCGGATCGGCTTCTCGACGAAGGCCAGCGCGCCGGACTTGAAGGCGCGGTCCTTGCTGTCGTCGGTCGAGATCACGCACACGGGCACGTGGCGCAGCGACAGGTCGTGCTTGATGCGGTCGAGCACGCGCCAGCCGGCCATGTCGGGCAGGTGCATGTCCAGGGTCACGGCCGAGGGCTTGTGCTGGTTGGCCAGCGTCAGCGCCCCGGCGCCGACGGTGGTGACCAGGCCCTTGAAGCCCTTGGCACGCGCCGCATCCAGCAGGAAGCGCGCGAACGCGAGATCGTTCTCCACGATCAGCAGGACCTGGTCGCCCTGCTGGATGGAGTCGCGGTCGTCATTGGCCACGTTGTCGGCGGCATAGGCCTCTTCCGGCTCGGCCGGCCCCACGCCGCGCACGGGCTGCACGTCCTCGGCCAGCGCCGGCGGCTGCGGGGGCGCCAGGCGCTTGGGCACCGGCGCCATCGTGGCGTCTCCGCGGAAGTCGGTGGTCATGCGGCGCGTCGTGCGCGTAGTCATGTAGACCAGCGGCAGGTACAGCGAGAAGGTCGAGCCCTGGCCTGGCGAGGACACCAGGCGGATCTCGCCGCCCAGCAGCTTGGACAGCTCGCGGCTGATCGCCAGGCCCAGGCCCGTGCCGCCGTACTTGCGGCTGGTGGAGCCGTCGGCCTGCTGGAAGGCCTCGAAGATGATCTGCTGCTTGTCGGGCGAGATGCCGATGCCGGTATCGGACACCGAGAACGCCAGCACCTGCTGGGCGCGGTTCAGGTCCTCGTTGTCCGGGCTCCAGCCGGCGAACACCTCCTCGATGTTCAGCGTCACGTGGCCCTGGTGCGTGAACTTGAAGGCGTTGGACAGCAGGTTCTTCAGGATCTGCTGCAGGCGCTTGGCGTCCGTCACCATGGAAGCCGGCAGGTTGAGGCCGCTGCGCACGGTGAAGTCCACGTTCTTCGCCTCAGCGACGTGGCGGAAGGTGCGCTCCACGTAGAGCTGCAGGTCGGACAGGCGCAGCTCGTTGACGTCCACCACCACCGTTCCGGACTCGATCTTGGACAGGTCCAGGATGTCGTTGATCAGCATCAGCAGGTCGTTGCCGGACGAGTGGATCGTCTTGGCGAACTCCACCTGCTTGGGGGTGAGGTTGCCCTCGGGGTTCTTGCACAGCTGGTCCGACAGGATCAGCAGCGAGTTCAGCGGCGTGCGCAGCTCGTGCGACATGTTGGCCAGGAACTCGGACTTGTACTTGGACGTCAGGGCGAGCTGCTTGGCCTTCTCTTCCAGGGCCTGGCGCGCCTGTTCCACTTCCGTGTTCTTGCGCTCCACCTCCTGGTTCTGGTGCGCCAGCAGGCGCGCCTTCTCCTGCAGTTCCTCGTTGGTCTGCTGCAGTTCCTGCTGGCGGGACTGGAGTTCCTGGGCCAGCGACTGGGACTGCGACAGCAGGTCCTCGGTCCGCATGTTGGCCTCGATCGTGTTGATCACGATGCCGATCGATTCCGTCAGCTGGTCCAGGAAGGCCTGGTGGGTCGGGTTGAAGCGCTCGACCGACGCGAGCTCGATCACGCCGCGCACCTGCCCCTCGAAGATGATCGGCAGCACCAGCACGTTCAGCGGCGCGCTCTCCGTCAGCCCGGAGACGATCTTCAGGGTCTCGGGGAAGCTGGAGGTCAGCATGATCTTCTTCTTGTCGAAGGCGGCCTGGCCGACCAGGCCCTGCCCCAGGTCGACCTCCTTGCCGTAGGCGCCGTGGCCGTCCGAGGCGTACGAAGCCATCAGGCGCAGCCTGGGCTGCTCCTGCGTGTAGCGCAGCACGTAGAACTCGGCCTGCTGGGCGCCCACCACGGGCGCCAGCTCGGACAGGATCAGGTGGCCCACCGCGACCAGGTCGCGCTGGCCCTGCAGCATCCGCGAGAACTTGGCCAGGTTGGTCTTCAGCCAGTCCTGCTCCGTGTTCACCTGCGTGGTGTCGCGCAGGTTGCGGATCATCTCGTTGATCGTGTCCTTCAGAGCGGCCACTTCGCCCTGCGCTTCCACGGTGATCGAACGCGTCAGGTCGCCCTGCGTCACGGCGGTGGCCACCTCGGCGATGGCGCGAACCTGCGTGGTGAGGTTGGCGGCCAGCTGGTTCACGTTCTCGGTCAGGCCCTTCCAGGTGCCGGAGGCGCCTGGCACCTTGGCCTGGCCGCCCAGCTTGCCTTCCACGCCCACTTCGCGCGCCACGGTGGTCACCTGGTCGGCGAAGGTGGCCAGCGTGTCGGTCATGGAGTTGATGGTGTCGGCCAGCGAGGCGATCTCGCCCTTGGCTTCCACGGTCAGCTTCTGTTCGAGGTCGCCGTTGGCCACCGCGGTCACCACCTTGGCGATGCCGCGCACCTGCGAAGTCAGGTTGCCGGCCATGAAGTTCACGTTGTCCGTTAGGTCCTTCCAGGTGCCGGCCACGCCCTGCACGTAGGCCTGGCCGCCCAGCTTGCCTTCGGTGCCCACTTCGCGCGCCACCCGCGTCACTTCCGAGGCGAAGGAGGAGAGCTGGTCCACCATCGTGTTGATGGTGTTCTTCAGCTCCTGGATCTCGCCCTTGGTGTCCACCGTGATCTTCTTGGACAGGTCGCCGCTGGCCACCGCCTTGGTCACGTCGGCGATGTTGCGCACCTGCGAGGTCAGGTTGCCGGCCATGAAGTTCACGTTGTCCGTGAGGTCCTTCCAGGTGCCGGCCACGCCCTGCACGTAGGCCTGGCCGCCGAGCTTGCCTTCGGTGCCCACTTCGCGCGCCACCCGGGTCACTTCCGAGGCGAAGGAACGGAGCTGGTCCACCATGGTGTTGATGGTGTTCTTCAGCTCCAGGATCTCGCCCTTCACGTCCACCGTGATCTTCTTGGACAGGTCACCGGCCGCCACGGCGGTCGTCACTTCCGCGATGTTCCGCACCTGCGCCGTGAGGTTACCCGCCATCGAGTTCACGGAGTCGGTCAGGTCCTTCCAGGTGCCCGCCACGCCCTGCACGTCGGCCTGGCCGCCCAGCTTGCCCTCGGTACCCACTTCGCGCGCCACGCGGGTCACTTCCGAGGCGAAGGAGCGCAGCTGGTCCACCATCGTGTTGATGGTGTTCTTCAGCTCCAGGATCTCGCCCTTCACGTCCACGGTGATCTTCTTCGACAGGTCGCCGGCGGCCACCGCCTTGGTCACGTCCGCGATGTTGCGCACCTGCGAGGTCAGGTTGCCGGCCATGAAGTTCACGTTGTCGGTGAGGTCCTTCCAGGTGCCGGCCACGCCCTGCACGTCGGCCTGGCCGCCCAGCTTGCCCTCGGTACCCACTTCGCGCGCGACGCGGGTCACTTCCGAGGCGAAGGAGCGCAGCTGGTCCACCATCGTGTTGATGGTGTTCTTCAACTCCAGGATCTCGCCCTTCACGTCCACCGTGATCTTCTTGGTCAGGTCGCCCGCGGCCACCGCCTTGGTCACGTCCGCGATGTTGCGCACCTGGGCCGTCAAGTTGCCGGCCATCGAGTTCACCGAGTCGGTCAGGTCCTTCCAGGTGCCGGCCACGCCCTGCACGTCGGCCTGGCCGCCCAGCTTGCCTTCGTTACCCACTTCCCGGGCCACCCGGGTCACTTCCGAGGCGAAGGAGGAAAGCTGGTCCACCATCGTGTTGATGGTGTTCTTCAGCTCCAGGATCTCGCCCTTCACGTCCACGGTGATCTTCTTGGACAGGTCGCCGGCGGCCACCGCCTTGGTCACGTCGGCGATGTTGCGCACCTGCGAAGTCAGGTTGCCGGCCATGAAGTTGACCGACTCGGTCAGGTCCTTCCAGGTGCCCGCCACGCCCTGCACGTCGGCCTGGCCGCCCAGCTTGCCCTCGGTGCCCACTTCGCGCGCCACCCGCGTCACTTCCGAGGCGAAGGAGGAGAGCTGGTCCACCATCGTGTTGATGGTGTTCTTCAGTTCCAGGATCTCGCCCTTCACGTCCACGGTGATCTTCTTGGACAGGTCACCGGCCGCCACGGCGGTCGTCACCTCCGCGATGTTCCGCACCTGCGCCGTGAGGTTGCCGGCCATGGAGTTCACGGAGTCGGTCAGGTCCTTCCAGGTGCCGGCCACGCCCTGCACGTCGGCCTGGCCGCCCAGCTTGCCTTCGGTACCCACTTCGCACGCCACGCGGGTCACTTCCGAGGCGAAGGATCGCAGCTGGTCCACCATCGTGTTGATGGTGTTCTTCAGCTCCAGGATCTCGCCCTTCACGTCCACCGTGATCTTCTTGGACAGGTCGCCCGCGGCCACCGCCTTGGTCACGTCCGCGATGTTCCGCACCTGGGCCGTCAGGTTGCCGGCCATCGAGTTCACGGAGTCGGTCAGGTCCTTCCAGGTGCCGGCCACGCCCTGCACGTCGGCCTGGCCACCCAGCTTGCCTTCGGTACCTACTTCCCGCGCCACGCGGGTCACTTCCGAGGCGAAGGAGCGCAGCTGGTCCACCATTGTGTTGATGGTGTTCTTCAGCTCCAGGATCTCGCCCTTCACGTCCACGGTGATCTTCTTCGACAGGTCGCCCGCGGCCACCGCCTTGGTCACGTCCGCGATGTTGCGCACCTGCGAAGTCAGGTTGCCGGCCATGAAGTTGACCGACTCGGTCAGGTCCTTCCAGGTGCCCGCCACGCCCTGCACGTCGGCCTGGCCGCCCAGCTTGCCCTCGGTACCCACTTCGCGCGCCACGCGGGTCACTTCCGAGGCGAAGGAGCGCAGCTGGTCCACCATCGTGTTGATGGTGTTCTTCAGCTCCAGGATCTCACCCTTCACGTCCACGGTGATCTTCTTGGACAGGTCGCCCGCGGCCACCGCCTTCGTCACCTCCGCGATGTTGCGCACCTGCGCCGTGAGGTTGCCGGCCATGGAGTTGACGGAATCCGTGAGGTCCTTCCAGGTGCCTGCCACGCCCTGCACTTCCGCCTGGCCGCCCAGCTTGCCTTCGGTGCCCACCTCGCGCGCCACGCGCGTCACTTCGGCGGAGAAGGTTCCCAGCTGCTGCACCATCTTATTGATGGTCATGGCGGTGCGCAGGAACTCGCCCTCCAGCGCGCGGCCGTCGGCCTCCAGGGCCATCGACTTGGACAGGTCGCCCTGGGCCACCGCACCGATCACGCGCGCCACTTCGGACGTCGGGTGCACCAGGTCGGAGATGAGCGAGTTGATGGATTCGGCGGAGTCGCGCCAGAAGCCGCCGGCAGCGGGCATCGCCGCGCGCTCCTTCAGCTTGCCCTCCTTGCCGACCACGCGCGACAGGCGGGCCAGTTCCTGCGACATGCGCACGTTCTCGGCGACGACGTCGTTGAAGGCGTCGGCCACCTTGCCGAACAGCCCGGTCCAGTCGTGCGGCAGTTCGGCCTGGACGTTGCCCTTCTTCAGTTCGGTCAGCGAAGACAGCAGCGTGCGCGTGCGCTCGGACGACAGCTCCACTTCGTCCAGCAGCTGGTTCACGCCGGCGACGTTGTCCTGCCAGAAGCCGGTGAGCTTGTCGTCGGCGAGCCGGCGCGCGGAGCGGGAGCCGCCGTGCGGACCGGCCGCGACCGTCTTGAGCTTGTGGCTGGTGCGCGTGGTCTGCGAGGAAAGCTCGTTGAATTCCGCCGCGATCTTCCCGAACAAGCCGTCCCATTCCGTGGGCAGCGACACCCCCTGCTCGCCGCGCCGGAACGCGGACAGCGCCTTCAATACAAGCTTCAAGTCCCCGTCTCGATGCTCAGCGGTGGGCGGCTTCGCCAGAACTTCCATGTGATCCCCCAAAGGTAAGCAACTGTTGGCACGCCAACAGAGCTTGGGAGGGTAGCGCCTCGGGGAAAAGCCGGCAACGCGACAGGAAAGGCCGACCCGGCGCAAACCCATTGCTGGTGCGGACTGTAGGAGCCTGCTGACATGAAAAGAACTCAGGCACCTACAGGGCTGAAGCGCGCACGCTACGGAGTTTCCTGCATGCGCGGTGACTGCTGCGGCGCGCGCGCGGACCGCAGACGCGATACACACGGTTACCCCGGTCCAGCGGGAGGCGCGCTCGCGTGCGCGGCATGCAAGGAAAAAGGCCGCCCGAAGGCGGCCCTTTCATCGCGGCGCGACGCGCTTATTGCACGGCCGCCTTCTTGCCGTCCTTGTACGTGTACAGGGTGCTCGCGGCGTTCTTCAGTTCGCCGTTCGGCTCGAACACGATGTTGGCGGTGACGCCCTTGTAGTTCGCCTTCTGCAGCATCGGGATGTACTTCTTCGGATCGGTGGAGTTGGCGCGCTTCATCGCGTCCACCAGCACGAAGGTGGCGTCGTACGTGTACGGGCTGTAGATCTGGAACTGGCCCGGGAACTTCTTGTCGTACTTTTCCTTCCAGGCCTTGCCGCCGGGCATCTTGTCCAGCGAGGCGCCGCCTTCGGCGCAGACCACGTTGTCCAGCGTCTTGGCGCCGGCCGCCAGCTTGGCGATCTCGGCGGTGCAGATGCCGTCGCCGCCGAAGAACTTCGCCTTCGTCAGACCGAGCTGCTCCATCTGGCGCAGCATCGGGCCGGCCTGGACGTCCATGCCGCCGTAGAAGATCGCGTCGGGGTTCTTGGACTTGATGGAGGTCAGGATGGCCATGAAGTCGGTGGCCTTGTCGTTCGTGAACTGCTGGTCCACGACCTTCATGCCCTTGGACTCGGCGGTCTTCTTGAACACCTCGGCGACGCCCTGGCCGTAGGCGGTGCGGTCGTCGACGATCGCCACGGTCTTCAGCTTGAGCTTGTCGGCCGCGTGCAGGGCCAGCGCAGCGCCCAGGGCGTTGTCGTTGGCGATGATGCGGTAGGTGGTCTTGTAGCCGGGCTTGGTCAGGTTGGGGTTGGTGGCCGCGCCGGTGACGTGCGGAATGCCGCAGTCGTTGTAGACCTTGGAGGCGGGGATGGTCGTGCCGGAGTTCAGGTGGCCCACCACGCCGGCGACCTTGGCGTCGCACAGCTTCTGGGCGGCGGCCGTGCCCTGCTTCGGGTCGGCGGCGTCGTCTTCGGCCTGGATCTCGAACTTGATCTTCTTGCCGCCGATCGTGACGCCCTGGGCGTTCAGGTCCTCGATGGCCATGCGGACGCCGTTCTCGTTGTCCTTGCCATAGTGGGCCTGCGGGCCCGACATGGGCGCCACGTGGCCGATCTTGACGACCTCCTCCTGCGCGAACGCGATGCCGCAGGTGGCTGCCAGTGCGAGGACGACCGTCGTTTTCAGTTTGAATTGCATGGAAACCTCCAATGTTCGTGATGGTTGAGATCCACTCGTTGTTCGCTCAACGGCGCGGACCATATCGCAATTTCCAGGCCCCAGCCAGAGGGACTCCTCTAGGGCGCCAATGAAAAGCGAGCTTTGCATCACCTGCGCAACGCAATGCTTGCATCAGCTCAAACGTTTGGGCCCGCCATGCGTTGACGCGGCTGCATTTCGTCGGCGAGCGCCTCCGCCACGACCTCGCGCACCACGCTCTCGACGCGCTCGCGCAGCAGGGGCGTGAGCGCGCTGGTGTGCTCCACGATGGCGCTGGCGATGGCCTCGCGCAGCCGCCGGTCGAGCGTGAGCTCCACGCGCTGGAGGACGCGCTGCGCGAGCTGCTCCTGCGTCAGCCCGACCGGCGCGCCCCCCGCCGGTGCGGGCGGCGCGGGGGGCGTCTGCACCACCTCGGTCAGCGTGGGCACGAATCTGGGGGGCGTGCGCGTGGCCATCAGCGGGCCTCCCGTTCGGCGAGGTCGTGCTTGCGGATGGCATAGCCGCGGTCGGCATAGTGCTTCCAGCGCGCGCGGGCCTGCAGGCGGTCGTCCTCCTCCTGCGAGACCAGTTCGATCAGGCGTTCGAAGCGTTCGAAGCCCTCGGGCACCGCGCCGCCGATGTTCACCAGCACCTCGTGGTGCGGCGTGCCGCGGGGCGAGTCGGCCAGCACCACGGGGGAGGCCGCGACCACGTGCGCCTCGGCCGAGCCGACGTGCGCGTGCGGGATGAACTCCAGCGCCGAGAAGGTCCACAGCTCGGTGTCGAGGCGGCGCAGCAGCCCGGGTTCGCCGGTCACCACGACCCGGGAGCCGGCGCCGGTGGCCTTGCGCAGCAGCCGGCAGGCATAGGCCAGCTTGTCGGGCACGTTGAAGTGGAAGGCGACTTCGGTCATTCCCGGGGCATCATGCGCCGGCCCGGGCCCTGCCCTTGGCAGCGGCCTTCGCACCGGCGGCCGGCTTGCCTTTCCCCGCCGCCCGCGGCGAGGAAGCGGCGCGCTTGCCGGCCGGCGCGGCACCGTCCGCCTGCGCCAGCAGGTATTCGACCAGCAGGCCCACCGGGCGGCCCGTCGAGCCCTTGGCGCTGCCGCCCTTCCAGGCGGTGCCGGCGATGTCGAGATGGGCCCAAGGGTAATTCTGGGTGAAGCGGTGCAGGAACTTGGCGGCGACCACGGCCCCGCCCGCGCGCCCGGCGACGTTGGCCACGTCGGCGAAATTGGTCTTCAGGCCTTCCGCGTATTCCTCGTCCAGCGGCAGGCGCCAGCACGGGTCGAGCGCGACCTCGCCGGCCTGCTGCAGCTGCTGCGCCAGCTGGTCGTCGGTGGCGAACAGGCCGCTGCGCACGGCGCCCAGCGCCACCACGCAGGCGCCGGTGAGCGTGGCGATGTCCACCACGGCGCGCGGCTTGAAGCGCTCGGCATACGTCAGCGCGTCGCAGAGGATCAGGCGCCCCTCGGCGTCGGTGTTCAGCACCTCGATGGTCTGGCCGCTCAGGCTGGTGAGGATGTCGCCCGGCTTGTAGGAGCCGCCATCGGGCATGTTCTCGCAACTCGGGATCAGGCCCACCACGTTGAGGCGCGGCTTGAGTTCGGCCAGCGCGCGGAAGGTGCCCAGCACGCTGGCGGCCCCGCCCATGTCGAACTTCATCTCGTCCATCTCGGCCGAGGGCTTGATCGAGATGCCGCCGGTGTCGAAGGTGATGCCCTTGCCCACCAGCACCAGCGGCGGCTCGCCCTTGCCCGCGCCGTCGTGGCGCAGCACGATGAAGCGCGGCGGCTCGGCCGAGCCCTTGGCGACGCCGAGGAAGGACCCCATGCCGATGCGCGAGATCTCCTTGGGCCCGAGCACCTCGATGCCGAAGCCGTGCGCCTTGGCCAGCTTCGTCGCCTCGTCGCCCAGCCGCGTCGGCGTGGCGTAGTTGGGAGGCAGGTTGCCCAGCTCGCGGGCGAACTCGATGCCGGCCGCCGCGGCGCGGGCGCGCGCGAAGGCTTCCCGCTCGGCGCCCGCATCGGCGACGGCGACGACGACCTTCTTCAGCTCCCGCCCCTCGGGCTTGGACTTGGTCGCCACGTAGACATAGCTGCTCTCGGCCGTGCCGCAGACCGCCGCGCGCACGCCCGGGGCCCCGCTGCCGGGCGGCAGCAGGATCACCATGCGCTTCGCGGGCGAGGACTTGATGGCGCCCACCGCCGCCTGCACCGCGGTCTGCAGGCGCTTGCCCGAGCCGTCGCCGGCGCCGGCGAGGATCACGCGCGGGGCCGCGATGCCCTCCGTGCGGTACGCCTGCAGCAGCTTGCCGGCCTTGGGTTCGAGGTCCTTGGCCGCGAGGGCGGCGGACACGAGGCGCGAGACCGCGTCCTTGCCGGCCTGGAACCCCTCGGGCACCAGGACCACCAGCACGTCGCACTTTTCCGCGGCCGCGCCGGCCAGGTCCAGGGTCTTGAGTTCGAAGTCCATAATCCGTTGTTGTTCATGCGCCTGTCGCGCCCGCAGCCGCCGATGTTATTCCATTCAACCGTTCGCAAGGAACTGGCCCGCAGTTTCGGCGCCTCCCTCGTGGTGCTGGTCACCATCATCGTCACGATGACGCTGATCCGCACCCTGAGCCTCGCCAACCGCGGCAGCGTCAATCCCGAAGAAGTGATGATGGTGATGGGCTATACCGTGCTCGGCTACCTCTCCACCATCCTGACCCTCTCGCTGTTCATCGCGATCGTGGGCACCCTGTCGCGGATGTACCGCGACAGCGAGATGGTGATCTGGTTCAGCGCCGGCCGCGGCCTGTCGGCCCTGGTCAAGCCCCTGTTCCGCTTCGCCTGGCCCGTGCTGGCCGCCATCATGCTGCTGTCGCTGGTGGTGTGGCCCTGGGCCAACCAGCAGACGCGCGAGCTGAAGGAGCGCTACGGCAAGCGCGGCGACCTCGAGCGCGTGGCGCCCGGCCAGTTCCAGGAGTCCGCCAGCGGCCAGCGCGTGTTCTTCCTGGACAAGGACACGCCGGACAACAAGTCGGGCCGCAACATCTTCATCTCCACCCGCGACAAGGACAAGGAGACGGTCACCTCGGCGCGCAGCGGCCACGTCGAGACCATCGGGGACAGCCAGTTCCTGATGCTGTCGAACGGTCAGCGCCTGGAGAGCTCGACCACCGGCGAGGGCATCCGCATCAGCGAGTTCGAGGTCCATGGCAGCAGGGTGAAGGGCAACACGCTCGCCAGCATGGACGAGGCCCCCGTGCGCGCCCGCTCGACGCTCGCGCTCGCGCTCGATCCGACGCCCGCGAACCGCAGCGAGCTGGCCTGGCGCATCGGCATGGCGTTCGCGGCCCTCAACCTCGTGCTGCTGGCCGTCACCGTCTCCAGCGTCAACCCGCGCGCGGGGCGCAGCGGCAACCTCGTGTTCGCGCTGTTCGCCTTCGTCATCTACTACAACCTCCTGAACGTGGGCCAGAGCTGGGTCGCCTCCGGCCGAACCCCGGCCTCGACGTTCATGCTGCTGCTGCACGGGGGCACCTTCCTGCTGGCGGCGCTGTGGCTCGCCAAGCAGCACAACAACTGGGCGGTGCGCCCGGTGATGATGCGCCTGCGGGGGCGCGGCCCATGAAGACGATCCGCCGCCTGGTCTACCTGGAGATCCTCCAGGCCGTCGCATTCGTGAGCCTGGGCTTCCTCGCCCTGTTCTTCTTCTTCGACTTCGTCGACGAACTGGGCGACCTGGGCAAGGGAGGTCTCCAGCCTTACCGGATGACGCAGGCGCTGCTTTACGTGGCGCTGCGCATGCCCAGCCACCTGTACGAGCTGCTGCCCATCGCGGTGCTGATCGGCACGATCTTCGTGATGGCGCGCTTCGCCCAGAGCTCCGAATACACGATCCTGCGCACCAGCGGGCTCGGCCCGTGGCGCGCCCTGCGGGCGCTGCTGCTGCTCGGCTTCGGGTTCACGGTGCTGACGGTGCTCACGGGCGACTACCTGGCCCCGCTCAGCGACCGGACGGCGCAGCTGCTGAAGGCCCGCATGGACGGGATGCTGTCGGTGGGCACCACCGGCGCCTGGCTGAAGGAGCGCCAGCGCTACTTCTCGTACAACGTGAACGTCCGCTCGCTCACGCCCGATGGCCGGCTGCAGGGCATCCGCATCTTCGAGGCCGACGCGCGCGGCTACATGGTTTCGCTCACGCAGGCGCAGCGCGGCGTGTTCGGCGACGACGGCGCGTGGCTGCTGGAGAACGTCGAGCGCACCGAATTCAAGAGCGCCGACGATTCCACCCGCGTGCAGCGCGTCGCCCTGCCCAGCATGCGCTGGCCGACCGAGATCACCCAGGAGATGGTGGCGGTGGCCCTGCTCAAGCCCGAGCGCATGAGCACCATCGCCCTGTTCCAGTACATCCAGCACCTGGAGGCGAACTCGCAGACCTCGCAGCGCTACGAGATCGAGTTCTGGCGCAAGGTGTTCTATCCGCTCAGCTGCCTCGTGATGGTGGTGCTGGCGCTGCCCTTCGCCTACCTGCACTTCCGCTCGGGCGGGATCACCAGCTACGTGTTCGGCGGGGTCCTGATCGGCATCAGCTTCTTCCTCCTGAACAACATGTTCGGCTACATCGGCAACCTGAAGAACTGGGTGCCCTGGATGGCCGCCGGCGCGCCGGGCCTCCTCTACATGCTGGCCTCCCTGGGCGCCTTCGGCTGGCTGGTATTGCGGAGATGACCCACCCCCGAAGCGCCTGCGGCGCCTCCCCCTCGAGGGGGCGCCACCAGCGGCCCGGCAAAGCCGGTTCCGCGGTGGCACCCGGTTGCGCCATGCTTGCGCAATCGCCGCGGCACCCGGCGGGCGCCGGGTCCGACGAAAAATGAAAGCGGTGATCCTGTTCGGCCACGGCTCGCGCGACCCGCTGTGGCGCCTGCCGATGGAGACGGTGGCGGCGCGCCTGCGGGCGCAGCACCCGGACGTGGCCGTGCGCTGCGCCTACCTCGAACTGGATGCGCCCGACCTGGCCACCGCCGCCGGGGACGTGGTCGCGGCCGGCGCGGACCGCGTCACCATCCTCCCGATGTTCCTCGGCACGGGCCGCCACGCGCGGGAGGACCTGCCCGACCTGGTGCAGGGGCTGCAAACCACCCATCCCGGCGTCACCTTCGTGCTGCAGAAGGCCGTCGGGGAGGACAGCCGCGTCCTGGACCTCATCGCAAAGATTGCCTTGGAGTAGATGCAGGCATAATGAATTTCTGCCTTAGAAGAAATTCAACATATATGAATCTGCACCAGTTTCGCTTCGTCCAGGAAGCGGTACGGCGGAACCTGAACCTCACGGAAGCGGCCAAGGCGCTGCACACCTCGCAGCCGGGCGTCTCGAAGGCCATCATCGAGCTGGAAGAGGAACTGGGCGTGGAGATCTTCGCCCGCCATGGCAAGCGCCTGAAGCGCGTGACGGAGCCCGGCCAGCACGTCCTGAAAAGCATCGAGCTGATCATGCGCGAGGTGGGCAACCTCAAGCGCATCGGCGAGCAGTTCAGCGCACAGGACAGCGGCACCCTGTCCATCGCCACCACCCACACGCAGGCGCGCTACGTGCTGCCCCTGCCGGTGGCCCGGCTGCGCGAGCTCTACCCGAAGGTCAGCGTGAGCCTGCACCAGGGCTCGCCGGACCAGGTGGCCAAGATGGTGATGGAGGAGACGGCGGAGATCGGCATCGCCACCGAGTCGCTGGGCGACTACCCCGACCTCGTGACCCTGCCCTGCTACGAATGGCAGCACGTGCTGGTGCTGCCGCTGGCGCACGCGCTGGCGAAGAAGGAGCGGATCACGCTGGAGGACATCGCGGCCGAGCCGCTGGTGACCTACCACCCGTCGTTCACGGGCCGCACCCGGATCGACAGCGCCTTCGCCCAGAAGAAGCTGCACCCCCGCATCGCCCTGGAGGCCATCGACTCCGACGTGATCAAGACCTACGTCCGCCTGGGCCTGGGCATCGGGATCGTCGCCGAGATGGCCGTGCGCGACGACGGCAGCAACTCGGACCTGGCCGTGCGGCCGCTGGGCACGCTGTTCGGCCAGAATCTGGCCCGTGTCGCCTTCAAGCGCGGCGCCTACCTGCGCAACTTCGTCTACCGCTTCGCCGAACTGCTCTCGCCCGACCGCCTGGACCGCAACCTGATCGCCAAGGCGATGAGCGGCCACGGCAACGACTACGATCTATGACCCATCCCCGAAGCGGCCTGCGGCCGCCTCCCCCTCGAGGGGGCGCCACCCGCGGCCCGGCAAAGCCGGTTCCCCGGTGGCACCGGGAAATACCGCCAGCATGCCGTCCCGTATGAACGCACTTGTACGAACCCCGCCCATCGCAACGAAGTTCCCCACCATGGGGACGACGATCTTCACGGTGATGTCCGCGCTGGCCACCGAGAGGAATGCCGTCAACCTGGGACAGGGCTTCCCGGATTTCGAATGCGACCCGAAGCTCACGGAAGCCGTGACGGAGGCCATGCGCAAGGGCCTCAACCAGTACCCGCCCATGACCGGCATCACGCCGCTGCGCGAGGCGGTGGCGGCCAAGATCGAGGCGGTCTACGGCCGCCGCTACGACCCGGTATCGGAGATCACCATCACGGCCGGCGCCACCCAGGCGATCATCACCGCGGTGCTGGCCATCGTGAAGCCGGGGGACGAGGTGATCGTGCTGGAGCCCTGCTACGACAGTTACGTGCCCAACATCGAGCTCGCCGGCGGCAAGGTGGTGCGCGTGCCGCTGGTGCCGCACAGCTTCCGCCCGGACTTCGCGAAGATCGCCGCGGCGCTCACGCCGCGCACCCGCGCGATCCTGATCAACTCGCCGCACAACCCGAGCGGCACCGTCTGGACGCGCGAGGAGATGCTGCAGTTGCAGGACCTGCTCGCGCCCACCGACGTCTTCGTGATCAGCGACGAGGTCTACGAGCACATGGTGTTCGACGGCCAGCCGCACCAGAGCGCGGCCCGCTTCCCCGGCCTGGCGGCGCGCTCCATCATCGTCTCCAGCTTCGGCAAGACCTACCACGTGACCGGCTGGAAGGTGGGCTACGTGGCCGCCCCGGCGCCGCTCTCGGCGGAGTTCCGCAAGGTCCACCAGTTCAACGTCTTCACGGTCAACACGCCGATGCAGTTCGGCCTGGCGGCCTACATGGCCTCGCCGGAACCCTACCTGCAGCTGCCCGCCTTCTACCAGCGCAAGCGCGACCTGTTCCGCGCCGGCCTCGCGAATTCGCGCCTGAAGCTGCTGCCCAGCGAGGGCACGTACTTCCAGTGCGTCGAC
The DNA here is from genome assembly GCF_016722785.1 of Ramlibacter monticola. GTDB lineage: Bacteria > Pseudomonadota > Gammaproteobacteria > Burkholderiales > Burkholderiaceae_C > Ramlibacter > Ramlibacter monticola. Next base: position 114,861 of record NZ_JAEQNE010000001.1, read on the forward strand.
ATCGCGGAGGTGAGCGACCTGTCGGAAGCCGAGTTCTGCAAGTGGCTCACCACCGAGATCGGCGTCGCGGCGATCCCGCTGTCGGCGTTCTACGGCGACGGCTTCGACCAGCGGGTGGTGCGCTTCTGCTTCGCGAAGAAGGACGAGACGCTGCGGGCGGCGCTGGAACGGCTGGCGAAGCTCTGAACGCCCTGGCCCCCCGCCGGCGCGGGAAGGACGAGCGCTAGCACTGCACCGGGTTGCGGCAGAACTTCTCCAGTTCCCGCACCACCGACTGCCCCGCGACGCTCGTCTTCGCCTTCGGCCCCATCTCGAAACTGAGCTTCACCTCGTACTTGCGGAAGAACTCGTCGAACAGTTCCGCGCCCAGGGTTCCGTAGGCCGTCAGGGTGTCGGCCCTCGGATCGTGCGTCAGCAGCACGGCGCACAGGGGCTGCTTGGCCGGCCCCGACAGGACCTCGGCGCCGCGGGACGGGTCGTACTGGCTGTGCTCGGCGCAGCAGTGGATCAGGCCGTCCTGCACGCCGCGCTGCGCCCGCGTCTTGCGGTAGCTGATGAAGCTCACTTCCTTCGTGGGGTACACCAGCTGGTGCGCGCAGATGGCGGAGAAAGCCACGATGCTGCGGTTGCGCCCCACCCCGCCGGGCCAGGTGTAGGCCGCCCGGTCCGCCGTACTGAGGGCATGCGGCGCGAGCGGCTTGCCGAGATCCAGCAGGAACACCGGCGTCGCCTCGAAGGGATAGTGGAACACGTAGTTCGCCTGCGGACGCAGCTCCGAGGCCCGCAGCGGGTCGCCGCGCTCGTTGACCAGCAGGACCTGGGCGTAGTCCTTCGGCCGCGCATTGGCGGCCCAGGCAGGCGGGGCGAAGCCGCCCGACAGGCAGGCGGCGCCGGCGGAACAGGACTCCAGAAAGCTGCGTCGGTCCATGAACGATCCTCCCCAGGCTGCCGCCACGGTACTGCCCGGCGGACGGGAGGAGTATCCGGTGTTTTACCGCGAACGCAGGTTCGCAGTTCAGCCGTTCAACTGGTCCCAGGCCTTCTGCAGCCGCTTCACGCTGACTGGCTGCGGGGTGCGCAGTTCCTGCGCGAAAAAGCTCACGCGCAGCTCCTCCAGCAGCCAGCGGAAGTCCTCCATTCTCTCGTCCGTGACGCCCTTGCGCTCGGCCACGAGGCGCCAGTAGCGCTGCTCCAGGGGCTTGAGCTCGGCCAGGCGCGAGGCGTCCCGCGCGGGGTCGGCCCGCAGCTTGTCCAGCCGCAGCACGATGGCCTTCAGGTACCGGGGAAGATGCTGCAGGCGCACCCAGGGGGTGGTGGCCAGGAAACGCCTGGGCACGAGCCGCTGCAACTGCTGCGCGGCGTCGCCGGTGGCGTCGGGCTGGATCTTCGTGTCCTTGATCTTGCGCGCGGCCGCGGCGTGCTCGACGAGGATCGTCGCGGCCAGCCGGGCCACTTCGTTGGCGATCAGCGTCAGGCGTCCGCGGCCTTCGTCCAGGCGGCGCTGGAAATCCACCGCCGTGGCCGGCAGCGGGTCCTGCAGGAAGGCCCGGTCCAGCGCGACCTCGATGACCTGGTCGCGCAGCTCCTCCTGGGTGCCCAGGGGCATGAAGGCCACCGCCATCTTCTGCAGGTCGGGGATGTTCTTCTCCACGTACTTCAGCGCGTCGCGCAGCTGCAGCGCGAACAGGCGCCGCAGGCCGCCGCGGTGGCGCGCCGCGGCGACCTCGGGCTCGTCGAACACCTCGATGGCGACGGCGTCGTTCCGGTCGATCAGCGCGGGGAAGCCGATGAGGCTGGTGCCGCCCTTGCGGACCTCCATGAGCTCGGGGAGTTCGCCGAAGGTCCAGGCGGTGTAGCGCTGCTCGGACGACGGCGCACTGGCTGTTCCCCCTGCCCCCTTGGGGGAGAGGTCGGAAGGGGGGCGCTCCCGGTCCTTGCCCGTGCCAGCGCCCGGCGCGCCCCCAACCTGCCCTCCTCCGGAGGGCGTGGGTGAAGGAGAAACCTTCAAGCCCGCCAGGGCCTGGAAGGCTCCGCGCGCCTTCGCGCCCAGTTCCGCCTTCAGCGCGCCGAGATTGCGCCCCATCCCCAGCTGCCGGCCGTGTTCGTCCACCACGCGGATGTTCATGAACAGGTGCGCCGGCACCATGTCCAGCTTGAAGTCGGTGCGCTTCACGTCCAGGCTGGTGGCGTCGCGCACCTGCTTCAGCAGGGCGTCGGTGAGGCTGCCATGGGTCCAACGCTCGGGCGCGGAGAGCGTCTCCGCCAGCCTGGCGGCCGACTCCGGCAGCGGCACGAAACGCGAGCGCGGCTTCTGCGGCAGGCTTTTCAGCAGCGCCTGGATCTTGTCCTTCAGCATGCCGGGCACCAGCCACTCCGAGCGCTCCTCACTCACCTGGTTCAGCACGAACAGGGGCACCGACACCGTGAGGCCGTCGCGCGGATCGCCGGGTTCGTGCAGGTAGGCCGCGGAGCAGTCCACGCCCCCCAGCTTCACCGTCTTGGGAAAGGCGTTGCTGGTGATGCCGGCCGCCTCGTGCCGCATCAGCTCGTCGCGCGAGAGCTTCAGCAGCTCCGGCTGGCCGCGGCTCGCCTCCCGGTACCAGCGCTCGAAGGTGGCGCCGCTGTAGACGTCCTTCGGGACCTGCTGGTCGTAGAAGGCGTAGATCAGTTCCTCGTCGACCAGCACGTCCTGCCGGCGCGACTTGTGTTCCAGCTCCTCGACCTGCCGGATCTGCTTCTGGTTCGCCGCCAGGAAGGGCAGCCGCGTCTCCCACTCGCCGGCCACCAGGCCCTCGCGCAGGAAGATCTCGCGCGCGCCCTGCAGGTCGGCGCGCGCGAAGGGCACGCGGCGGCCGCTGTAGATCACGAGGCCGTACAGCGTCGCGCGCTCCAGCGCCACCACCTCGGCCGCCTTCTTCTCCCAGTGCGGATCGAGCAGCTGCTTCTTCAGCAGGTGCCCCGCGACCTCCTCCACCCACTGCGGCTCGATGTTGGCGATGCCGCGCCCGAACAGGCGGGTGGTTTCCACCAGTTCGGCGACGACGATCCAGCGCCCGGGCCGCTTGCGCAGGTGCGCGCCCGGATGGCGGTAGAACTTGATGCCGCGCGCGCCGAGGTAGGCCTCGTCGTCCTCCAGCTTGAAGCCGATGTTCCCCAGCAGGCCGGACAGCATCGCCTTGTGGATCTGCTCGTAGCTGGCGGGCTGCTCGTTGAGGCGCCACTTGTGCTCGGTGACCACCGTGAGCAGCTGGCTGTGCACGTCGCGCCATTCGCGCACCCGCCGCACGTTGATGAAGTTCTGGCGCAGCAGGGCCTCGTACTGCCGGTTCGACAGCTTGTGTTGGGGGCCTTCGGCTCCCGACACAGAGGTGTCATTGCGCTCCCCCTCCCCGGCCCTCCCCCTCCTCGAGGGGGAGGGAGTCCCATGCCCGCCGCGGGACTCGTCCAGCCACTGCCACAGCCTCAGGTAGCCCGAGAACTCGCTCTTCTCGTCGTCGAACTTGGCGTGCTGCTGGTCGGCCTGCGCCTGCAGCTCCAGCGGACGGTCGCGCACGTCCTGCAGCGACAGCGCCGAGGCGATCACCAGCACCTCCTGCAGCGCCCCGCGCTGGCGCGCCTCCAGGATCATGCGGCCCACCCGCGGGTCCAGCGGCAGCCGCGCCAGTTCCGCGCCCATGGCGGTGAGCTCGTTGTCGTCGTCCACCGCGCCCAGCTCGTTCAGCAGGTCGTAGCCGTCGGCGATCGCGCGGCGCGAGGGCGGGTCGATGAAAGGGAATTCCTCCACCGCGCCCAGCCGCAGCGACTTCATGCGCAGGATCACGCCGGCCAGCGAGGAGCGCAGGATCTCCGGATCGGTGAAGCGCGGGCGGCCGGCGAAGTCCTGTTCCTCGTAGAGGCGGATGCAGATCCCGTTGGCCACCCGCCCGCAGCGGCCGGCGCGCTGGTTGGCCGCGGCCTGGCTCACCGGCTCGACCAGCAGCTGTTCCACCTTGCTGCGAAAACTGTAGCGCTTGACGCGGGCCGTGCCGGTGTCGATCACGTAGCGGATCCCCGGCACGGTGAGCGAGGTCTCGGCCACGTTGGTGGCCAGCACGATGCGCCGCCCGCCGTGGGTGTCGAACACCCGGTCCTGCTCGGCCTGCGACAGCCGCGCGAACAGGGGCAGCACTTCCGCGTTGCGGGTGAGCGGGTCGTGCGCCAGGTGCTTGCGCAGGTGGTCGGCCGCCTCGCGGATCTCGCGCTCGCCCGGCAGGAACACCAGGATGTCGCCCGGGGCATTGCCGCGCCACAGCTCGTCGACCCCCTCCGCGATCGCGTCGTTCAGGTCGAAGTCGCGCGATTCCTCGAAGGGCTTCCAGCGCTGCTCCACCGGGAACATGCGGCCGGACACGTAGATGACGGGCGCCGGCCCGCTGGCGGACGCGAAATGCTGGGCGAAGCGCTCGGCGTCGATGGTCGCCGAGGTCACCACCACCTTCAGGTCCGGCCGCCTGGGCAGCAGCTGGCGCAGGTAGCCAAGGAGGAAGTCGATGTTGAGGCTGCGCTCGTGCGCCTCGTCGATGATGATGGTGTCGTAGGCGTTGAGCAGCGGGTCCGACTGGGTCTCGGCCAGCAGGATGCCGTCGGTCATCAGCTTCACCGAGGCGTCGCGCGCCAGCCGGTCGGTGAAGCGGACCTTGTAGCCGACGACTTCGCCCAGCGGCGTCTGCAGTTCCTGCGCGATCCGCTTGGCCACGCTGGAGGCCGCGATGCGGCGCGGCTGGGTGTGGCCGATCAGCCGCCCCTTCCCCGGCGCCGCCTGGAGCTTGCCGCGACCGAGGGCCAGCGCGATCTTCGGCAGCTGCGTCGTCTTGCCCGAGCCGGTCTCGCCGCAGACGATCACCACCTGGTGCGCCGCCATCGCGGCCATGATCTCCTCGCGCCGGGCGGAGACGGGAAGGTTCTCGGGGAATGTGATGTTCAGGGCGGAAGGCAAGGCGGCGTGGCGCGGAAAAGGCGCAGATTATCCGCCCTCCCGGCGGCGGCCGCCGGCGCGTGGCGCCGGCTTCAGGCGCTGACGGTGTCTTGCGGCTGGATCGGGGGCCCCACGTCGTCCAGCCCCAGCTCGGCGATCTGGTCGGCGGACTTGTCGAACCAGGCCAGCCGGCTGCGGTAGCTCCAGGCCGTGCGCGCCATGGCGCGCGCCGTGCCCACTACCTGCGAGGGCCGCACCTGGGTGCTGGTGCCCAGCACGCCGATCCCCACTTCGGCCACCCAGGTGGCATCGGAGGTTTCCAGGTCCTCCGGCTCGCGGCTCGTGCTCAGCGAGATCGGCCGCATCAGGCGTTCCCGGATGGTCCGCGCGAGCTGGCCCAGACGCTGCTCGTCGGCCGTGTGCGGCACCAGCAGCAGGAAGCCGTCCTCGCTCAGGCGGCCCATTTCCACGTTGGGCGGCACGCAGCGCCGCAGCCGCCCGGCCGAGACGAACAGGGCATGGTTGAAGGCCGCCCGGCCATGGAGGTTCTCGAGCGCGTACAGGTTGGCGATGCAGATGGCAAGCACGCCGATCGGGCGCGGGTCCGTGTTGCGCCGGAAGAACACGTCGCCCAGCATGTGCCCGGTCTCGCTGTGCGAGCGCATCCGGGTCACCGGGTCGTAGTTGGGCCCGTGCGCCATCACCTCCGACAGTTCCAGCAGGTAGGAATAGCGGGCCCACAGTACGCCGGCCACCACGCTCAGGTAGGCGCAGCCTGCCAGCGCGCTGACGGCGTGCAACGGCCAGGCCTGGTGGCGCGTCAGCGCGATCCAGCTCAGGCCCGCCAGCGCCACCAGCAGGAAGACGAGGCCGGCCACGAAGGTCCAGCCGGCGCGGTCGCCGCGCACGGCGCCGCGCACCGCCACCACCAGCATCGCGAAGCCCACGGTGAAGGCGGTGAGCGAACTGAGCGCCAGCGCCTCGGTGGGCTCCAGCGCCCAGCCCGCGAGCGCCACGCCCGCGCCGGCCCCGATCAGGCCCGCCATGAAGGGGCGCCCCACGCTGCGGTGCCGCAGCATGCCCAGCGTGGACATCAGCATCAGCGCGAGGCCGACGGCGGTGGCGACGGCCACGTGCGAGAGCACGCGCGCCTCCCGGTCCCCTTCGATCGGCAGCCAGCCCAGGTAGGCGATGACGAAGCCGGCGGAGGCGATCGAGGTCAGCGCCGCCATCAGGGCCACCCGCCGATGGGAACGGACGAACGCCGCCAGCGAGACGGCCAGCATCATCGCCGCGGTGCAAAAAAAGGCGCCCCAGAAGCCGGCGGCGAGCGTGTCCATTCGTTCGACGATACCCGAAAGCGCCAGCGCCCCCGCCCAAGCCACCACTGCAGAGGCGTGCTTGGGCGCCGCCGTGACCAAGAATGCGCCTGGCAAGCCGGCCGCCACCGGGTCCTTGGCGCGACGATCACGGAAAGCGCCAGCCCTGTCCTATACACTGTCGCGCTCAGCCTGCAACGCGCCCGATGTCCGCGATCTTCAACTTCACTTTCGTGCCGTGGTTCCGGTCGGTGGCGCCGTACATCCACATGCACCGCGGCAAGACCTTCGTCGTGGGCATGGCGGGCGAGGCGATCGCCGCCGGCAAGCTGCCCCACATCGCGCAGGACCTGGCCCTGATCCAGAGCATGGGCGTCAAGGTGGTCCTGGTCTACGGCTTCCGGCCGCAGGTCAACGAGCAGCTCAAGGCCAAGGGGCACGAGGCGCGCTATTCGCACGGGATGCGCATCACCGACGAAGTGGCGCTCGATAGCGCCCAGGAGGCCGCGGGCCAGCTGCGCTACGAGATCGAGGCCGCCTTCAGCCAGGGCCTGCCCAACACGCCGATGGCCGGGTCCACGGTGCGCGTCATCTCCGGCAACTTCATCACGGCGCGGCCGGTCGGCGTCGTCGACGGGGTGGACTTCCGCCACTCCGGCCTGGTCCGCAAGGTGGACGTGGCGGGCATCAAGCGCACCATCGACCTGGGCGCCATGGTGCTGCTGTCGCCCTTCGGCTTCTCGCCCACGGGCGAGGCCTTCAACCTCGCCATGGAGGAGGTCGCGACCAGCGTCGCGGTCGCCCTGCAGGCCGACAAGCTGATCTTCCTGACCGAGATCCCCGGCATGCGCATCAAGCCGCTGGAGCCCGAGGGCGAGGACAACCCGATCGACACCGAGCTGCCGCTGGCCGCCGCGCGCCGGCTGCTCGCCAGCCTGTCGCCCCCGCAGAACCCGACCGACACCGCCTTCTACCTGCAGCACTGCGTGAAGGCCTGCGAATCCGGTGTCGAGCGCAGCCACATCATCCCCTTCGCCGTGGACGGCTCGCTGCTGCTGGAGATCTACGTGCACGACGGCATCGGCACCATGGTGGTGGACGAAAAGCTGGAGGAGCTGCGCGAGGCCACGGCCGACGACGTCGGCGGCATCCTGCAGCTGATCGAACCGTTCGAAAAGGACGGCACCCTGGTCAAGCGCGATCGCACCGAGATCGAACGCGACATCGCCAACTACACCATCGTCGAGCACGACGGGGTGATCTTCGCCTGCGCGGCGCTCTACCCCTACCCCGAGGCGCGCACCGGCGAGATGGCGGCGCTCACGGTCTCGCCCCAGAGCCAGGGCCAGGGCGACGGCGAGAAGATCCTGCGCCGGGTGGAGCAGCGCGCCCGCGCGATGGGGCTGGAGAGCATCTTCGTGCTCACCACCCGCACCATGCACTGGTTCCTGAAGCGCGGCTTCGTGCAGGTGGACCCGGAATGGCTCCCGGAAGCGCGCAAGCGCAAGTACAACTGGGACCGCCGCAGCATGGTGTTCGTGAAGAAACTCGTCTGAGGGCACCGCGATGTTCCCCTGGTTCTGGCTCTGGTCCCCGCACTACCACCTGTTCAACCAGAACGTGCAGCCGCAGACGGACTGGATCTTCGGCAACATCGCGCCCCGCGCGGGCAACGCGGCCACCGAACAGCGGATCCATGAAAGCGTGGCTTCGTATGGCAGGCAGCTGGGCCTGATCACCGAGGTGCTGCTCGGGATCGCCGACCCGGAGAGCATCGGCCCCGAGCAGGCCAGCCAGTCGCTGGAGCGGCTGAAGACGATCCGCGCCGAGATCGAACAGGTCAAGGCCGGCGCGCCCAGCCTCCCCGAAGCCGCGGCCCTGCTGCTGCGGCAGCTCGCCGAGCAGGACCCCGCCGCGTACGCGGAGCTGATCCGGCGCTGCGCCGACGCCCGGCCGCGCCTGCCGCCCGCCGGCCATCGCAAAGGCTGAGGCCGCACTCCTACAAACGCTTCGCCCCGCGACTACACGCGGCGGGCGGCAGCTTCTCTACCTTGATCGCTGCAGATCGAGGAGTGCCCATGTTCCGTTCTTCCGTCCGTGACGACACGTCCCTGCTGGAGGGCCTGCGCGTGCACCTGCGGCCCCTGGCCGGGCCGGCCGCCGACGACGGCGAGCTCGTCGCGCGGCTCGGCCGCGCCCGGCTGGCGCTGCTGGGGGAGGCCTCGCACGGCAGCCACGAGTTCTACGCGGAGCGCGTCGCCCTCAGCCAGCGCCTGATCCTGGAGCACGGCTTCAATGCCCTGGTGCTGGAAGCGGACTGGCCCGATGCCTGGCGCGTCAACCGCTACATCCACGGCCGCTCGGACGACCGCGACGCCGCGGGCGCGTTGTCCGGATTCGAGCGCTTCCCGACCTGGATGTGGCGCAACACGGTGATGGTCGGCTTCGTCGAGTGGCTGCGCGAGTTCAACGCGAGCCGGCCGGCCTCGCAGCAGGTGGGCTTCTACGGCATGGACCTGTACAGCATGTACGCTTCGATCGCGGAGGTCCTGAACTACCTGGATCGCGTGGACCCGGAAGCGGCCCGGCGCGCGCGCAGCCGCTACGGCTGCTTCGACCACTTCGGCGAGGACAGCCAGGCCTACGGCTATGCCGCCAGCTTCGGCATGAAGTCCAACTGCGAGGACGAAGTGATCCAGCAGCTGCGCGAGATGAACCGGCGCGCCGCCGACCTGCTGGCCGGCTCCGGCGAGGACCGTTCCGACCTGTTCCACGCGCAGCAGAACGCCCGCCTGGTCCGCAACGCGGAGGAGTACTACCGCACCATGTTCCATGGCCGGGTCTCGTCCTGGAACCTGCGGGACAGCCACATGGTGGAGACGCTGCAGGCCCTGGAGAAACACCTGGCCAGCCTGACGGGCCGCGCCCGCCTGATCGTCTGGGCGCACAACTCGCACCTGGGCGACGCGAGCGCGACCGAGATGGGCGACATCGGCGAGTGGAACGTGGGCCAGCTGGCGCGCGACCGCTGGGGCGACGCCGCCATGCTGGTGGGCTTCAGCACGCACCACGGCACGGTGACCGCGGCCCCGGAATGGGACGCGCCGGCGCAGCGCAAGCGGGTGCAGCCGGGGCTGCCGGGCAGCTACGAGGACCTGTTCCACCAAGCCGGCGAGCGCTTCTGGCTGCCGCTGCAGGGGAATGCGGCGCTGGCGAATCTGCTGGCGGAAAGGCGCCTGCAGCGCGCGATCGGGGTGATCTACCTGCCCCACTCGGAGCGCACCAGCCACTACTTCCACACGCAGCTGCCGGCGCAGTTCGACGCGATGATCCACATCGACGAGACGCGGGCGCTGGAGCCGCTGGTGGCGGAGCCGGAATGGCACGCGGGCGAGGCGGCGGAGACGTATCCGACGGGACTGTGATCCCTGGGACCATCACCCCAAGGAGGCCGGGGGCCCGGGGGATCCTTACGCCGTCAAGGCCTCGCGCTGCTGCGTCCGCGCGCGGCTGCGCAACTGGCGCGCCAGCAGCGTCGCCGCCACGACGATCACCGCGCTGAACGCGACGAAGGACCAATTCGCCAGCGATCCGCCCAGGAAGGTCCAGTCGATCTTGGTGCAGTCCCCGCTGCCCTTGAAGATCATCGGGATCGCGCGCTGCAGCGGGAAGTTCTCGATCATCCCGTAGAAATCGCGGCCGCAGGAAGCGACCTCGGGCGGATACCACTGCAGCCAGCTCTGGCGGGCCGCCACGAAGGCGCCGAAGCCGGCGGCCAGCAGCATGAGGCCCGTGCCCGCGAGCTGCGCGCCGCGCGCCGGGAAGGCGGCTCCCAGGGCCGCCACGATCAGCACCAGGATCAGCGCGTAGCGCTGCACGATGCACATCGGGCAGGGCACGAGGCCGACCACCAGTTGCAGGTACAGCCCGAAGCCCAGCATGGCCACGCACGCCGCGGCGACCGTTGCCAGGACGCGCCGCGGCGCGGTATCGAACCAGTTCAGGAGCTTGCCGCCCATTGTTCCTCAGCCCTCCATGCGGGGGGGCTAGATGCCCGCGCCGCTCTCCACGAATATGCGGGCCTTGCGCGGCGTCACCACCAGCGTTTCGCCCTCCTTCAACCCCATCGCCCGGAACTGTTCCGCCGGGATCTGCGCCTCGATGATGGGGTCGGACTGTGAATTGTCCCCCGATTTGGTCCCCTCGACCGGCAGAAGTTCCAGCCGGGCGATCGGCCCGACGACGATCGCCCGCGCCAGCTTCGCCGGAATGCCGGCGGCGCCGGGGGTGAAGCGCTGCACCTCCAGGTCGTGCGGCCTAACGTAAGCCGCGGCCCGGGCGTTCTGCGCCTCGGCGTGCTCGGGCGAGGCGATCTGCAGGCCCTGGATGTCGACCTCGCCCTCGTGGGCGCGGCCGTGGAACAGGTTCACGTCGCCCAGGAAGCCGTAGACGAAGGGGCTGGCCGGGTGGTCCCAGACCTCCTGCGGCGAGCCCACCTGCTCGATGTTGCCGGCGTTCATCAGCACCACGCGGTCGGCCACTTCCAGCGCCTCCTCCTGGTCGTGCGTGACGAAGATGGAGGTGACGTGCAGGTCGTCGTGCAGGCGGCGCAGCCAGCGGCGCAGTTCCTTGCGCACCTTGGCGTCCAGGGCCCCGAAGGGCTCGTCCAGCAGCAGCACCTTGGGCTCCACCGCCAGCGCGCGCGCCAGCGCGATGCGCTGCCGCTGGCCCCCGGAGAGCTGCGAGGGGAAGCGGTCGGCCAGCCAGTCCAGTTGCACCAGGTTCAGCAGGTCGTGGACCTTCTTCCTGATCTCGGCCTCGGCGGGGCGCTGGCCGCGGGGCTTCACGCGCAGGCCGAAGGCCACGTTCTCGAACACGGTCATGTGCCGGAACAGTGCGTAGTGCTGGAACACGAAGCCGACCTGGCGCTCGCGCACGTGCACCTCGGTCGTGTCCTCGCCGGCGAACAGGATGCTGCCGGCGTCGGCGGTCTCGAGGCCGGCGATGATGCGCAGCAGCGTGGTCTTGCCGCAGCCGGAGGGCCCCAGCAGGGCGACCAGTTCGCCGGAATCGATGTGCAGCGAGACGTCCTTGAGCGCCCGGAAGTCGCCGAAGTTCTTGCTGACGTTGCGGATTTCTATGCTCATGCTGTCGTCCCTCCGAGCGCCATCGGGCGCTCCGGCGGCATTTCGGCGGCCGCCTTCATGTCGCGTTCCTGCTTCCACTCCGCCAGCGACTTGACGACCAGCGTCACCAGCGCCAGCAGGGCCAGCAGGGAGGCCACGGCGAAGGCCGCGACCGACTGGTACTCGTTGTAGAGGATCTCCACGTGCAGCGGCATGGTGTTGGTCTGGCCGCGGATGTGGCCGGACACCACGGACACGGCGCCGAATTCGCCCATGGCCCGCGCGTTGCACAGGATCACCCCGTAGATCAGGCCCCACTTGATGTTGGGCAGCGTCACGTACCGGAAGGTCTGCCAGCCGGAGGCGCCCAGCACGATGGCGGCCTGCTCCTCGTCGTTGCCCTGGGCCTGCATCAGCGGGATCAGCTCGCGCGCGATGAAGGGGAAGGTCACGAACACGGTGGCCAGCACGATGCCGGGCACGGCGAAGACGATCTTGATGTCGTGCGCGTCCAGCCAGGGGCCCAGCCAGCCCTGGGCGCCGAACACCAGCACGTAGATCAGGCCGGCCACGACGGGCGACACCGAGAACGGCAGGTCCACCAGGGTGGTCAGGAAGGCCTTGCCCCGGAACTCGTACTTGGCGATGGCCCAGGCGGCGGCGACGCCGAACACCAGGTTCAGGGGCACGGCGATGGCGGCCGTGATCAGCGTCAGGCGGATGGCGGCCCAGGCGTCGGGCTCCTTCAGCGCCTCGAGGTAGGCCCCCAGCCCCTTGCGCAGCGCCTCGGTGAAGACGGCCGCCAGCGGCAGCAGCAGGAACAGCAGCAGGAACAGCAGCGCGATGGCGATCAGCGTCCGGCGCACCCAGGGCGCCTCGGTGGTCGTGACGCGCTTCTTGGTCAGGTCGGTGGCCACGTCAGTGCCCCCCCGCCCTGCGCCGCTGCCAGGCCTGCAGCCCGTTGATCACGAGCAGCAGCAGGAAGGAGAAGAACAGCATCACCACGGCCACCGCCGTGGCGCCGCCGTAGTCGTACTGTTCCAGCTTGCCGATGATGATCAGCGGCGTGATCTCGGAGACCATCGGCATGTTGCCGGCGATGAAGATCACCGAGCCGTATTCGCCGATGGCGCGCGCGAAGGCCATGGCGAAGCCGGTCAGCAGCGCCGGGGCGATCGAGGGGAAGATCACCTTGGTGAAGGTCTGCAGCCGGGTCGCGCCCAGGCACATGGCGGCCTCTTCCAGCTCCTTCTCGGACTCCTCCAGCACCGGCTGCACCGTCCGCACCACGAAGGGCATGCCGATGAAGATCAGCGCGATCACCACGCCGTTCGGGTTGAAGGCGAGCTTGATCCCCATGGGCTCGAGGTACTGGCCGATCCAGCCGTTGCCGGCCAGCAGCGCGGTCAGCGAGATGCCCGCCACCGCGGTGGGCAGCGCGAAGGGCAGGTCCACCAGCGCATCGACGATGCGCTTGCCCGGGAACGAATAGCGCACCAGCACCCAGGCCACCAGCAGCCCGAACACCACGTTCACCAGCGCGGCGAGGAAGGAGGCGCCGAAGGTGAGCCGGTAGGACGCCAGCACCCGCGGCGAGCTGATCGCGGTCCAGAACTGGTCCCAGCTCAGGGTGAAGGTCTTGAGGACCAGCGCCGAGAGCGGGATGAGCACGATCAGGCAGAGGTAGAAAAGCGTGTACCCCAGGGTCAGGTTGAACCCGGGGAGCACCTTCCTGCCGCCGCCGCGGGATGGAGGTGGCGCCGCCGCCGTGCCGGGCAGCGGCGCCGCGATTGCGCCACTCATGGATGCTTACTTGGTCGCGTAGATTTTGTCGAACTGGCCGCCGTCGTTGAAGTGCACCTTCTGGGCTTCCGACAGCGAGCCGAACAGTTCCTGCACGGTGAACAGCTTGATGGCCTTGAACTTGGTGTGCTTCTTCAGCACGGCCTCGTTGGTCGGGCGCATGTAGTGCTTCGCCGCGATCTCCTGGCCCTCGTCCGAGTACAGGAAGTTCAGGTAGGCCTTGGCGAGTTCGCCGGTGCCCTTCTTGGCCACGGTGCGCTCGACAACCGCCACCGGGTTCTCGGCCACGATGCTGGTCGAGGGATAGACCGCGTCGACCTTGTTCTCGCCGAATTCCTTGTTGACGGACTCCACCTCGGATTCGAAGGTGATCAGCACGTCGCCGATCCCGCGCTGCAGGAAGGCGGTGGTGGCGTCGCGGCCGCCGCGCGCCAGCACCGGCACGTTCTTGTAAAGCTTTGCCACGAAGTCGGCCGCCTGGGCATCCGTGCCGCCCTTCTTCTTCACGTAGCCCCAGGCGGCCAGGTAGGCGTAGCGGCCGTTGCCGCCGGTCTTCGGGTTGACGACGACCACCTTGACGTCCGGCTTGAGCAGGTCGTCCCAGTCCTTGATGCCCTTGGGGTTGCCGTTGCGCACCAGGAACAGCATGGTGGAAGTGGTCGGCGCCGCGTTGTGCGGGAAGCGCTTCTGCCAGTCCTTGGCGACCACGCCCTTCTCGGCCAGGAATTCGATGTCGGTGGTGGTGTTCATGGTCACCACGTCGGCCTCCAGGCCGTCGGCCACCGCGCGTGCCTGCGCGCTGGAGCCGCCGTGGGCCTGCTCCACCTTCACGTCCTTGCCCGCGGTCTTCTTGTACCAGGGCACGAAGGCCGCGTTGATGTCCTTGTAGAACTCGCGCGCGACGTCGTACGACACGTTCAGCAGCGTCTGCTGCTGGGCGGAGGCCAGGCCGCTGGCGGCCAGAGCCACCGCGGCGAGGAGGATCTTGATCTTGGAGAGGGTCATGCGATGCAGGCGGGGACTCGCCCCGCATCCTTGTTGTGCCCCTTTTCGGGGCGTTGTCGGGATTGTGCGGAGAGCGCTTTAATGCTCCAACGAATATCTCGTTGTTTGTTTATTATCGTTCGCCTTTAAGTCCCCTTCACAGGAGCGGCCTCAGCTCGCGGGCGGCTTCCAGCAGCAAGGGCAGCAGGTCCCGCTGCAGCGCCCGCGGCTCCACCCGCTCGCGGGTGGTGACCACGTTCAGCGCCGCCACGGTGCGGCCGTCCATGTTGCGCAGCGGCACGGCCACCGCCTGCACCCCCAGCTCGTGCTCCTGGCTCGCGACGCAGTAGTCCTGCTGCCGCACCTGCTCGATCAGGGCGCGGAAGCCGCGGGCGTCGACGGTCGTGTGCCCGGTCAGCCGCGGCAGCTCGCGGCCCTTGAGCCAGGCGCTGAACTCCGCCCGGCCCTTGCCGGCCAGCAGCACGCGGCCGGTGGAGGTGGCGTGGGCGGGCAGCCGGGCGCCCAGGTGGAGCCCGTAGGCCTGCAGCGCCGAGCCGCTGCGCGCCACGATCACCACGTGATCGCCGTCCAGCACCACGGCGGAGAAGGATTCGCCCGTCGCGCCGGCCAGGCGATTGAGCGTCGGCTGCACCGCGCGCGGCAGCCGCGCCGAGGCCAGGTAGCTGCCGGAAAAGCGCAGCACCTTGGGCGCCAGCCAGAACCAGCTGCCGTCGGTTTCCAGGTAGCCCAGGTGGGCCAGGGTCAGCAGGTGCCGGCGCGCGGCGGCGCGGGTGAGTCCGGCGCGCTCGGCGGCCAGGGTGGCGTTGAGCCGCTGCCGCTGGGTGTCGAAGCTTTCCAGCACGGCCAGACCCTTGGCCATGCCGGCGATGTAGTCCGCGTGGGCGATCGTCATGATGGAGTGCGCGATGATCGCGCAGACCGCGCAATGATCGCACAACGCGTGCGCGCCACCCCTGTTCGCCGCCGCCGCCAGCCCTTACGCTGCGCTGACAGGAGACGAACACCATGCGAACCCAGGTAGCGATCATCGGCGCCGGCCCATCCGGCCTACTTCTCGGCCAGCTGCTGCACAAGGCCGGCATTTCCAACATCATCCTCGAGCGCCACAGCGGCGAGTACGTCCTGGGGCGCATCCGCGCCGGCGTGCTGGAACAGATCGCGGTGGACCTGATGGACGAATGCGGCGTCGGCGAGCGCATGCACAGGGAAGGCCTGGTGCACCGCGGCATCGAGCTGCTGTTCGCGGGCGAGCGGCACCGCATCGACTTCCCCGGCCTCACGGGCGGCAAGACGGTGATGGTGTACGGCCAGACCGAGGTCACGCGCGACCTGATGGCCGCGCGCGCGGCCGCCGGCCTGCCCACCGTCTACGACACCGGCGACAGCGTCAGCCTGCACGGCTTCGACGGCGGCAGCCCCGTGGTGCGCTATCGCAAGGACGGCCAGGAGCACGAGATCCAGTGCGACTTCATCGCCGGCTGCGACGGCTACCACGGCGTCAGCCGCGCCAGCGTGCCGCCAGGCGCGATCCGGGAATTCGAGAAGGTCTATCCCTTCGGCTGGCTGGGCCTGCTGGCGGACACGCCGCCCGTGTTCCACGAACTGATCTACGCCAACACCGACCGCGGCTTCGCGCTGTGCTCGATGCGCAGCGCCACCCGCAGCCGCTACTACCTGCAGGTGCCGCTGACCGACAAGGTGGAGCAGTGGTCCGACGACGCGTTCTGGAAGGAACTGCGGCTGCGCCTGGACCCGGAGGCGCGCGACCGGCTGGTGACCGGCACCTCGCTGGAGAAGAGCATCGCCCCCCTGCGCAGCTTCGTCGCCGAGCCGATGCGCTTCGGCCGCCTGTTCCTCGCCGGCGACGCCGCCCACATCGTGCCGCCGACGGGCGCGAAGGGCCTGAACCTGGCCGCGTCCGACGTGAAGTACCTCGCCAGCGGCCTCATCGAGCACTACCAGGAACGCAGCGGCGCCGGCCTGGACCACTATTCCGACCGCGCCCTGCGCCGGGTGTGGAAGGCGGAGCGCTTCTCCTGGTGGTTCACCTCGCTGATGCACAAGTTCCCGGACGAGGGCCCGATCGCGCAGAAGCTGCAGGAGGCGGAGCTCGATTACCTGGTGCATTCGCAGGCGGCGGCGACGGCGCTGGCGGAGAACTACGTGGGGCTGCCGCTGTAATACCGAAAACCAGAAAACGGACAACCGAACGCAGAGGGCGCAGAGGCTACGCAGAGGACGCAAAAGGATCCCGTTGAAGAAGAATATCCTTCGGGTTTCCTTCTGCGTCCTCTGCGCTTCCTCTGCGCCCTCTGCGTTCGGCTGTCTGGTTTCTGTCTGGCTCTGTCTGGTCTTCCTGCGCGGCGTCAGTCCGCGAACTTCCCGCCTGCCTTGATCACCGGCCCCCACTTGTTGATCTCCGACTGCAGCCACGCGTGCAGCGCCTCCGGCGTGTTGGTGGCATCGGGCACGATCTCGGCGCCGAGGTCGTCCATGCGCTTGATCACGTCGGGATCCTTCAGCGCGGTGCGCACGGCCTGGTTCATGCGGTCCACGATCGCCTTGGGCGTGCCCTTGGGCGCGTAGATGCCGTGCCACACCACGACCTCGAAGTCCTTCAGGCCCTGTTCCGCCAGCGTCGGCGTGCCGGGCAGCACCTTCACGCGGTTCCGGGTGGTCACGCCATAGAGCTTGACGTTGCCCGCCTTGATCTGCGGCACCGTCTGCGTGGTCTGGTCGCACAGCACGTCGACCTGTCCGCCCAGCAGCGCGTTCATCGCGGGCGCGGTGCCCTGGAACGGCACCTCGGTGAGCTGCACGCCGATGGCGCGCTGGAACATCATCCCGCACAGCTGCGACACCGCGCCCAGGCCCGCGTTCGCGAGGTTGATCTTGGCCTGGTTGGCCTTGATGTAGCTGACCATCTCCTGCAGGTTGTTGGCGGGGAAGTCCTTGCGCGCCAGCATCGTCATGGGCACTTCGACGGCCTGGCTGACGAACTCGAAGTCCTTCAGCGGGTCGTAACTGAGCTTGCGGTACAGGGCCGTGGACGTGGCCATGCCGTTGTGGTGGATGAAGAAGGTGTAGCCGTCCGGCGCCGCCTTCGCCACGTAGCTCGCCGCCACCGTGCCGCCCGCGCCCAGCTTGTTCTCCACCACCACCGTCTGGCCGAGCGTCCTGGTCATCGCCGCGCCCAGCGTGCGCGCGACCACGTCGGTGGGGCCGCCCGCCGCGAAGGGGACCACCAGCGTGACGGGCTTCGTGGGCCAGGTCCCCTGCGCCTGCGCGAGGACGACGGTGGAGAGGCCCAGCAACGTGACCAGGGTGCGCTTGAACTGCATCTTGTGATCTCCTGTGATTGGCTGGCCGGGTGCGTCCGGCGCCATCCGAGGGTAGCTGCAGCGCGGCAGGCGAGCATCGGGATGTACCCCCACTCTGCTAGCCTTGCGGCATGAGCCACCCCCACGCCCCGCTCCACGGCCTGCGCATCCTGAGCCTCGCACTTAACCTGCCCGGCCCCGCGGCGCTGATGCGGTGCCGCCGCCTCGGCGCCACCTGCACGAAGCTGGAGCCGCCGTCCGGCGATCCCATGGGGCAGTACAACCCGGACGCCTACGCGGAGCTGCACGAGGGAGTGAAGGTGCTGCACGCCGACCTGAAGACCGACGAGGGACGGCAGGTGCTGCAGCGCGAACTGGCCCGCACCGATGTCCTGCTCACGTCCTTCCGCCCGTCCGCGCTCGCGCGGCTGGGACTGGGTTGGAAGGAACTGCATTCGCACCATCCGGCCTTGAGCCAGGTCGCGATCGTCGGCGCGCCGGGGCCGCGCGCCGAGGAACCGGGGCACGACCTCACCTACCTCGCCGACAACGGATTGGTCCCCGGCCTCGAGCTGCCCGCCACGCTGTACGCCGACATGAGCGGATCGCTGCTGGCAACGGAGGCCGTGCTGCAGGCGGCGCTGCGCAAGCACGAACGCTACGCGGGCACCGGCGATCCGCATCCGGAAGGCCTGTACCTCGAAGTGGCGCTGTCGGACGCGGCGGCGTACCTGGCCCTGCCCCGCCGCTGGGGGCTCACGCAGCCGCGCGGATCGGTGGGCGGAGCGCACGCGGGCTACCGCGTGTATCCCTGCAAGGATGGCCGCGTGGCGGTGGCGGCGCTGGAGCCGCACTTCGCGGCGGCGCTGTGCGCGGCCGCGGGCGTGGAGCGCAGCGACATGCGCGCGATGCACGCACCGGCCACGCACGAGGCCATCGCGGCGTTCTTCGCGTCGCGCACGCGCAAGGAACTGGATCGGCTCGCGGGCGAGAAGGATCTGCCGCTGCACACGATGGCGGCGTGACGGGGAGCACCGGATCCGCGCCTGCGCGGAGATGACGAAAGGGGCGCGACGCCGCCGGCCTACTTCGCCTTGCGGGCGGGCTTGGCCGCGCCGGTGACGCGCGGCGGCAGGCCCGTGTGCTGCGTGAGGATACGGCCCTTCGCCGGCGCGGGCGCCGTCGAATTCTTGCGGCGCGGGCTGCAGTAGCTGCCGTCGGTGGCCGGCTGGAAGGTCGGGACCAGGTGGTGCTTGCCGTTGCCGATCAGGTCCGCGCGTCCCATGGCCTTCAGTGCCTCGCGCAGCAGCGGCCAGTTGTTCGGATCGTGGTAGCGCAGGAAGGCCTTGTGCAGGCGGCGGCGCCGCTCGCCGCGCACGATGTCGACGCCCTCGCTGTCGCGGGTCACCTTGCGCAGGGGGTTCTTGCCCGTGTGGTACATGGCCGTCGCGGTCGCCATCGGGCTCGGGTAGAAGGCCTGGACCTGGTCGGCGCGGAAGCCATTGCGCTTCAGCCACAGCGCCAGGTTCATCATGTCCTCGTCGCTCGTGCCCGGGTGCGCCGCGATGAAGTACGGGATCAGGTACTGCTCCTTGCCCGCCTCCGCCGAGTACCGCTCGAACATCTGCTTGAACTTGTCGTAGCTGCCGATGCCGGGCTTCATCATCTTCGACAGCGGCCCCGGCTCGGTGTGCTCCGGGGCGATCTTCAGGTAGCCGCCGACGTGATGCTGCACGAGCTCCTTCACGTATTCCGGCGACTGCACGGCCAGGTCGTAGCGCACGCCGGAGCCGATCAGGATCTTCTTGATGCCCTTGAGCGCGCGCGCCTTGCGGTAGATCTGCACCAGCGGGCCGTGGTCGGTGTGCAGGTTCTGGCAGATGCCCGGGAACACGCAGCTGGGCTTGCGGCAGGCCGCCTCGATCTCGGGGCTGCGGCAACCGAGCCGGTACATGTTGGCCGTGGGGCCGCCGAGGTCGGACACGACGCCCGTGAAGCCCTCGACCTTGTCGCGGATCTCCTCGATCTCGTGCAGGATCGATTCCTCGCTGCGGCTCTGGATGATGCGGCCCTCGTGCTCGGTGATCGAGCAGAAGGTGCAGCCGCCGAAGCAGCCGCGCATGATGTTCACGCTGAAGCGGATCATCTCCCAGGCCGGGATCTTCGCCTTGCCGTAGGAAGGGTGCGGCGCGCGCGCGTACGGCAGGTCGAACACGTGGTCCATCTCCGCCGTCGTCAGCGGGATCGGCGGGGCGTTGAGCCACACGTCGCGCTCGCCGTGCGCCTGCACCAGCGCGCGGGCGTTGCCCGGATTGGTCTCCAGGTGCAGCACGCGGTTGGCGTGGGCGTAGAGGACGGGATCCGACCGGACCGCTTCGTAGGAGGGCAGCCGGATGACGGTGCGCTCGCGATTGAGCCTCACGCGCGGATTCGGAACGAACTGCAGCGCCTGCGCCGCGCCGGCGTCGGCGCCCTCTTCCTTCGCGCAGGACTGTCCCTTGGCCTTCGCCTGGTCGGCGATGGTCATGTAGGGGCTGACGTGCTCCTCGACGCGGCCGGGCGTGTCGACGCTGGTCGAATCGATTTCCGACCAGCCCTCGGGCGTGGAGCGGCGCACGAAGGCGGTGCCGCGCACGTCCGTGATGTTCTCCACCGGCTCGCGCGCGGCGAGGCGGTGCGCCACTTCAACGATCGCGCGTTCGGCGTTGCCGTACAGCAGCAGGTCGCACTTGGAATCGAGCACGATGCTGTGACGCACCTTCTCCGACCAGTAGTCGAAGTGCGCGATGCGGCGCAGGCTTCCCTCGATGCCGCCGAGGACGATGGGCACGTCCTTGTACGCTTCGCGGCAGCGCTGGCTGTACACGATGGCGGCGCGGTCCGGCCGCTTGCCCGCCTCTTCGCCCGGCGTGTACGCGTCGTCGCTGCGCAGCTTCCGGTCCGCCGTGTAGCGGTTGATCATCGAGTCCATGTTCCCGGCCGTGACGGCCCAGAACAGGTTGGGCTTGCCGAGCGC
The DNA here is from genome assembly GCF_016722785.1 of Ramlibacter monticola. Classification (GTDB taxonomy): domain Bacteria; phylum Pseudomonadota; class Gammaproteobacteria; order Burkholderiales; family Burkholderiaceae_C; genus Ramlibacter; species Ramlibacter monticola. The sequence continues at coordinate 135,404 of NZ_JAEQNE010000001.1, forward strand.
CTTGAACGGATCCGCGCTGTGCCAGTCCGGCTGCGACAGGATGCCGACGCGGAAGCCCTGCCCCTCCAGCACGCGGCCGATCACCGCCATGCCGAAGCTCGGGTGGTCGATGTAGGCGTCGCCCGTGACCAGCACGATGTCGCAGCTGTCCCAGCCGAGCGCCTCCATCTCCTTCCGGCTCGTCGGCAGGAAAGGAGCCGGGCCGAAGCGATGTGCCCAGTACTTCCGGTAGCTGGTGATCGGCTTGGCGGCGCGCGCGAAAAAGGAAACGTCGACGGGGGCGTTCATGCGGGAGGGTTGGGGGGAACCCGACATTTTAGGCCGCCTTGCCCGACTGCCGCTCTTTGTGGGTATTGGGCTGGCTCAGCCGGCGCCCGGCTCGTCCAGCAGGCGCTGCCGCGCCCGCGCCACCAGCCCGAGAACCTCTTCGGGCCGCTCGCTGCGCGCGATGAGCCCCAGGGCGACCATGGCCAGCAGCAGTTCGCTCCGGTCCGGCCCGACCTCGCCCAGGGCCTGGGACAGCGCGGTGTAGCTGCGATCGAGATCGGCATCGTTCATGGCTGCAACCCCTTGGCCTGCAGGCAGGCCAGCACCGGCGCCGGATCCAGGCCGCGCCAGCGGCCCATCACGTAGCCGTCCGGCCGCACCAGCACCAGCCCGGTGGGCGCGAGGCCGCCGGGCAGTCCGTAGCGCAGCCGGGCCTGGCCGTGCACGTCCGCTTCCGATGCGATGTCCAGCACCGCGATCCCGTGCGAGGCCAGCTCCGCCAGCGCGCGCGGCAGCGACCCGGTGCCGAACACGAGGCAGGTGAAGTCGGTGCCGAAGCACTGCGACAGGTGGAAATCGCCCTGCGGCCCGCGCAGCAGAGCTTCCGGGGCGGGCTGGCCGGGGGCGGCCAGCCCGCTCGTCCAGGTGCCCTCTTCGGGTCCGTTGAGCGGCGAGCCCGCGTAGGCGACCGGTGCGCTCTGCCGCGGGTTGATCAGGGAGCGCACGGCCGGTTCGTCGAGCGCCAGCCGCAGCGTCGCCTCGCGCAGGAGGCGAAGGGCGAAATCGGGCGGGGCCATGAACTCGGTGCTCTTGGCGCCGTACGCGATGTTCTCGCGCGCGGCCTGCACGCGCTCGGTCGAATAGGAATCGAGCAGCGCCGGCGCGGCCCCGCCCTCCAGGACCAGGGCCAGCTTCCAGGCGAGGTTGCCGGCGTCCTCCAGCCCCGAGTTGAGCCCGCGCACGCCGAAGATCGGCACCAGGTGCGCGGCGTCGCCCGCGAACAGCACCCGCCCGTGCCGGTACGAGGGCAGCGTGAGGCACTTGGCGTTGTACATGGACGCCCACAGCAGCTGCCAGGGCTCGTCCTCGCCGATCATGCGCAGGTGGCTGGCGACGCGCGGCAGGATGTTCTCCGGCTTCAGCGCCTCCTGGCCGTCCTCGTCGTCGCGCAGCTGGTAGTCGATGCGCCAGACGTCGTCCGGCTGCCGGTGCATCAGCAGCGTGGAGCCGGGATTGGACGGCGGGTCGAACCAGGCCAGCCGCTCCACCGGCCGGCGCGACTTCTGCACGATGTCGACGATCACGTAGCGGCCCTCGTACTGCATGCCTTCGAGCTGCAGCCCCAGCTGTTCCCGCACCGTGCTGCGGCCGCCGTCGCAGGCCACGACGTAGCCGGCGCGCACGCGCCGGCGGCCGCCCGCGCCTTCGATCTCCACCAGCACCCCGCCCTCCTCGGGCTGCACCTCCACCACCCGGGTCGCCCAGGCGACTCGCGCCAGCTCCGGCGCACGCTGCAGGGCCTCGTGCACGAAGGCCTCGACGTGGTACTGCTGGATGTTGACCATGGGGGCGAAGCGCTGCAGCGGCTCGCTGGGCATCTCGAAATGCAGCACCTCGCGGTCGCGCCAGTAGCTGCGCCCGCCGGTCCAGGGCAGCGCCTTGGCCGCGAGCGCGGCGCCCGCCCCGGCCGTGCCCAGGATCTCCTGCGAACGGCGCGAGATGCAGATGGCGCGGCTGCCGCTGCAGTAGCCCTCGTCCGCCTCCACCACGAGGCTGGCCCCGCCGTGGCGCGCCAGCAGGGCTGCCAGCGTCAGGCCAACCGGCCCGCCGCCGGCCACCAGGACCGGGACTTCATCCGGCAGCGGCTGCGGGTCGGCCAAGGAACGTCAGCGCTTCCGCAGCTGACCGCGGATCTCGCCGCCCGGGTTGCGCGCCGTGTGGATGTTGACGTACCACTGCCCCGAGCTGAGCTGGTTCAACTGCTCCGGCGTCAGCTTCACTTCGCCGGTCACCGGCGAGGTGGCCACATTGGGGAAAGGAACGGCCACGCCTGCGTTGGCGCCCGGGGCGGCCGGCCCGTGGATGTGGCCCGCGGTCGCCGGGCCGCTGAGACCGGTGTAAGACACGCGGTAGTTCATGGTGCTGGTGTCACGGTTGACCGTGACCTCCGCCTGCCCCGAACCCGTGCTCGTGTTGGGCGGCACCTCCTGGGAGGGGCTCAGGGAGGCCTCGTAGCGGTCCGTGCTGCCGCCGCCGCCGGTCATGGACTTCATGGTGTCGCACCCGGCCAGTCCGAAGGCCAACAGGACCGCAGCGGTGCTACCGAGGAAAACGGCGCGAGAAATCATCATGCCTTCCTTTCGTTGTGTTGCAGGTTGCGCATGATGGTCAGCGCGCAGCGTTGGTGCGTGTAGGACACCGCCGCATGTGGCGGAAAACGGATGGCCGAGCGGTGCCTGCCTGCGCAGGCAGCTTCCTACTTCTGCCGGCGTCCCGTCCGACGTGCACGGCGCCATCCCGTTCTTACATTCGTCTTGGGGATCGCCACACGTACGCGGCGCCTCCCGTATCCAAGGAGAGTTTCATGGCACAAGGGCAAGACCAGAACCGCCAACCGCAGGACCAGCAAGACCAGCAGGGCCGCAGCCAGGCACAGAGTGGCGGCACGAACCAACCCGGCAGCGGCCAGGGCGGTCAGCAGCGGCAGCAGGACCAGCAGGAGCGCGGCGGACAGGCCTCGCGGGACCAGGAGCAGCAGCGCCAGCAGGACCAGCAGAAGCAGCAGAGCGGCACCAATCAGGACCAGCAGAAGCAGCAGAGCGGCACCGGCCAGGACCAGGGGCGCCAGCGCTGAGGATCCGCGGCTTTCGAAAGGCGGGGCACGGCCCCGCTTTTCTTTGCCACGCAACTCCCGCATGAGCGACTCCGACTCCAACCCCGGCATCGCACCGCAGCCCCTGCTGCGCCTCTGGCAGGAAGCCGGCCCGAAACGCTGGTTCCGCAACGACCCGGAATTCGACACCGCCTTCCGCGAGCGATTCCTCCCCGCGCACGAGGCCGCCTCCGCCGGCCGGCTGGACTACTGGCTGTCGAGCGCCGAAGGCGCGCTGGCCTTGGTGCTGCTGCTGGACCAGTTCCCGCGCAACGCCTTTCGCGGCACGCCGCGCGTCTACGCGACCGATGCCAGGGCGCGTGCCGCCGCCGATGCGGCGATCCGCGCCGGCTTCGATCGCAGCGTGCCGGAGGAACTGCGCCAGTTCTTCTACCTGCCGTTCGCGCACTCGGAACGGATCGAGGACCTGGAACGCTGCGTGGCCCTGAACGAGCCGGTCGGGGGCGAACCGCTGCGCTGGGCTCGGCACCACCGCGACATCGTGGCGCGCTTCGGCCGCTTCCCGCATCGGAACGCTGTGCTGGGGCGGCCCGACACGCCGGAGGAAGAACGGTTCCGGGCCGAAGGGGGCTTTTCCGGCTAGCAGCGGATGTCGATGCCGTCGTATTCGGCGTCGAGCGCCAGCGAGCCCATGTCGGATTCGGAGTCGAGGAAGGCGGGCCGTGTGTCCTCGTAGTCGGAGAGGCGGACCTGGATCTCGCCGAGCGCGAAGCTTTCGGGAGAGATGACGATCCCGCCGATCGCGGCGGTGGCGGCCACCTCGGCGGCCCGTGCCGGCTGGCGTCCGAGCGGGGTGCACCACAGGCGCCCCTGCGCCCGGAAGAAGGCGAGCATGCAGCGCCCGCTGACGACGCCCACCCGCATCGGCACGCCCGTGGCGGCCTGTTGCAGTTCCATGGCCATGCGCACCGCGGCGCTCGGTTCCTCGAAGGTGACCAGCGCGGTCGCGTTGACGTAGGGGTCGAGGCGGCCGCCGTGGCGCGCGTTGATGCGCTGCAGTTCCTGGTAGAAGGTTTCCGTCACCCCGCCGCTCTCGCCGGCGGGCACCGCGGCGTCGGCGTGGACGAGCGTCAGCTCGCGCTCCTCGAAGTGGATGCTGCCGTGGCCGGCGCCCATGAAGAGTTCCTTCCAGACGGCGGGCGGCAACTGGTGCAGCACCTTGTCCGACAGGGCCTCCAGCAGCAGCGCATCGTTGCCATCGTGCCTGGCTCCCACGTATTTCTCCTTGGAAGGAACGTAACCGGATGAAATCACGGTCGGGCAAGCCCAGCCGTAAGCCAAAACAACTCGGCAGCTAGGAAATTTTCCTAAGCTCGACGGTTCCTGCGAGGCTTGGAGAGTCTGGAGAGCTCGAGTTCGACCCAGGTCGGCGCGTGGTCGCTGGCCTTTTCCTCGCCCCGGACCCAGGTGTCCACGCCGGCGGCGCGCAGCGCCGGCGCCAGCCTGCGGTTCAGGAGCAGGTGGTCGATCCGCAGTCCGGCGTTGCGCTGCCAATGCTGGCGGAAATAGTCCCAGAAGGTGTAGACCGGCTCGTCGGGGTGCAGGTGGCGGATCGCATCGGTCCAGCCCTGGGCCAGCAGGCGCTCCCAGCAGGCCCGGCTCTCCGGCTGGAGCAGCGCGTCCTTGCGCCAGGAGCGCGGGTTGTAGATGTCGAAGTCGGTCGGCACCACGTTGTAGTCGCCGCACAGCAGCACCGGATGCTCGGAATCGGCCAGGGCCGCGGCGTGCGCGATCAGGCGCTCGAACCAGGCCAGCTTGTACGCGAACTTGGGGCCGGGCTGCGGGTTGCCGTTGGGCAGGTAGAGGCAGCCCACGACGAGCCCGTCGACGGCGGCTTCGAGGTAGCGGCTCTGGTCGTCGGCCTCGTCCCCGGGCAGGACGCGGCGGATCTCCACCGGCTGGCTGCCGCGCGCGAGGATGGCCACGCCGTTCCAGGAGCGCTGGCCCTTCCAGAGCGCGCCATAGCCGGCCTCCCGGAGCGTCTCGGCCGGGAAGCCCTCGTCCAGCGCCTTGAGTTCCTGCAGGCAGGCGACGTCGGGCTGCTCCTTCTCGAGCCAGCGCAGAAGGTGCGCGAGCCGCGTCTTCACGCCATTGACGTTGAAGGTGGCGATCTTCATGGGGCGGGAGCCTACACGCCGCCTGCCGCGGCGGGGCTCAGGGCCGGGTGCGGCGCCGGCTGAATGCCTCCGCGCCGCCGCTGCCGCCGCCGTCGGCGAAATCGTGCGCGTCCAGCCGGTCGCGCTTCTTGGGCAGCGGGGCCTCGACGAGGGTGCTGGAGGAGTTTTCGCCATGGTCCGGCCGGGCCGGGACCGAGGACGTGGGGCGCTCCCCGCGCCTGGCGCGGCTGGAACGGGTATCGCGGGACTTCATGCGCCACAATGTGCCGACGGCCCGCGCCGGCTCTTGTCGGACAAGCCCGCGAAGCGCCCCATGAACACCGCCCGCGTCCTCCTCCCCCTGCTGGTGCTGGCCCTGCCCTGCGCCGCGCAGGAGGATCCGCTGAAGTCCCCCGCCTGCGGCGTCGCGCTGGCCGAACTGCAGGCGGCGCGAAGTGCCGGGGCCGACACGGCCCGGGTGGAAGCGCTGCGCTCCGCGGCCGCCGGCATCTGCCTGGGCACTGCGGCCCCGCCGACGCGGCCGGGCCGCGTGCTGCAGGCGCCCATCGCGGTGCCGCCGCCGCAGATCGAGGTGCCCGCCGGCGCCGCGCCGCCGGTGCAGGTTCCGGCGCCGGTGCCGCCCCCGCCGCCGGTGGCGATCCAGCGCCCGCCCTCTCCCGCGCTGTGCGATGCGGGAGGCTGCTGGACCAGCGACGGGACGCACCTGCAGCACGTGCCGCCCAACCTGTACGGCCCGCGCGGGCTGTGCACGCAACAAGGCGGGCTGGTGTATTGTCCGTAGCCTTTCCAGAATCCTGGAGGTCCCATGGGCAACAAGATCACCACCGAAGCCGACCGCAAGCGCACGCCGGCCCCCAGCACTGCGGAGGGCTACCGAATCCCCAAGGAAGGCACGGGCCAGAAGATCAGCCTCGAACGCGGCACCACCACGCGCAGCAAGAAGAACCCCGGCAAGCGCGCCCACAAGGGCGGCTGAGGCGCCAGGAAAAGGGACCGCGTCCGCAGGGACACGGCTCTGTCGCTCGACCGCGATCCCTACGTCTATTGGACCTTTGGTCCCTTGCCGCCGACGGACGGCCACCTAGTATTCCGGTACCCGGAGAAGCTTGTCCTGTAAAGACGGATAGTGCGCACCGGCGAGCGGCAAGGGCAGGAGACCTCCAGGGCGTTCCCCGGCTTGCCCTCGCAACCACAGCCCCTCGAAAGGAGCATCCCGTGAAAGTGTTTTTCGTTCTCGCCGCCGCCACGGCGTTGTCCCTGCCGGCCTACGCCTTCGATGCAGACGCCGCGAACAAGGCGCTGAAGGACCAGGGTTGCACCAAGTGCCATTCGATCGACAAGTCGAAGAAGGGCCCCTCCTACCAGAAGGTCGCCGCCAAGTACAAGGGCAAGGCCGACGCCATGGAAAAGCTGAAGACCCAGATGACCACCAGCCCGAAGGTGAAGCTGGACGACGGCTCGGAGGAAGAGCACAAGGTCTTCAAGGGCAGCGACGCCGCGATGAAGAACCTGATCGAGTTCATCCTCGCCCAATAAGGCAAACGCCCTCCGGGCCTGTCGACCCGGAGGGCGCCCTGGGCTGTCGCAGCCCCTATCCTTCCTGCGTCACTGCCAGCGGTAGGTGTAGACCAGCCGCAGCACGTTGACGCGCTGCACTTCCTGGCGCGTGCCCACGGTGCCGTCGGAGAACACGAAAGGCGTGCCGGCGAAGCCCCAGGCCCAGTCGTCCCACCGGGTGCGGTAGTGCGAGAACTCGGCGCCCACCCAGGAGTTCTTGTCCAGGGTATACCGGCCGAACAGCCGCAGCACGTCCTGCTGGAACGTGATCGGCGGCAGGCCGCCGCTCGCGGCCAGCAGCGCCGCGTCGGCGCCCGAGGCGGTGGCGTCCAGCACTTGCGCGAACGTCGCGCGGTCCCGCAGGTGCGACAGGTTCAGGCCCAGTTCCACCTTGCTCGTCGCCTTCCCCGTCACGCCCACGCCGACGTTGGACTCGTGGTTGTCGAACGAGAGGAAGGCCGCGTCGGGCTTGCCCTGGTCGAGGTTCTGCTTGCCCCAGGACGCGAAGCCGGTCACGTTCCACGCATCGGTGATCGCATAGGTGAGGTCGATCGTCGCCTGCCGCATGCCGGCGCTGCGCAGCCCGTACACGCCGGGCGCGCTGTAGTGGTCCACGCCGACGTCCAGCGCGCCCTGCAGCGTCAGCTGCTCCATCGGCTGCCAGTCGGCCAGGAAGCGCAGCTTCTCGCGGCGCCGGTCGGACAGCGTCGGCATGAAGATGCCGCGGTCGAAGCCGGTCCCGGGCGCATTGGCGTCGGGCACCTCGGTCACGCCGAGGCCGCTGTTGTCGCGCAGCCAGTTGGAGCCGTTGCGTTCGCTGTGGTCGTACGAGATCGCGCCGCTGAAGTCCTCGGTCATCTGGCGGCGCAGCTCGGCACGCCAGACGGTCTCGCGCGTGTCCTGCCGCAGGGCGGTGACCCCCGAGGTCGCGCTGGACGGGGTGAACACGCCGCGGTCGATCAGCTCGCGCCCCCAGCCGAGCGTGCCGCGCCAGTCGGGCGCGAACTGGTAGTTCGCCTGCAGCTTCGCCTTGGTCGTGCGATAGGGCAGCTGGCGGTTGGTGAAGACGTTCGTGCCCTCGACGTTGTACGGCTGCAGCGTCGTCTCGTCGTCGCGGTCCTCGTAGCGCACGTGGCCCTGCACCGACAGCCGTGCCATCGGGCGCGTGCTGAAGCCGACCTGCGCCAGGTTGGTCACGATGTGCCCGCCGAGGTCGTTCACGCCGGCCGGCCTCGTGGTGAAGCCGTGGCCGGTGAAGCTGTCCGTCTGCGTCGCGAGCACGCGCGCCAGCTTGAAGTTGACCGTGGAGTTCGCGTTGTACAGGTACGCGCCGGTCAGTTCCAGGTGGTGCGCCTGGTTGTCCGGCGGCAGAGCCACCGGGTTGCCCAGGATGCCGGCCAGGCCGGCGCCCACCGGCAGCAGGGTGCCCACGGGGTTGAACAGGCTGTCCGGGAGGCCCGGCGTGAGGCTGCCAAGCCGGTTCCGGTAGAAGGAGCCGTAGTAGCCCACGCCCAGGCGCAGGTTGCTCGCCGCATAGGAGATGCGCGCCTCGACCTGGTGGTGGTCGGCGTCGATCGGCTCCGGCACGAACAGGACGGCCGAACCCACCTGGGCGGCATTGGTGCCGGTGCAGCCGTTGCCGACCGCGGAGGGGCAGGCGAAGCCCACGCCGGAGAGGCGCGACCCTTCCTTGTGCTCGGTGCGGCCGCTCAGCTCGAACTGCACGCGCGACGAGATCACCTTGGTGAAGCCGAGGCCCAGGGCCTGGCGCTTGGTGGCCAGGTCCAGGTCGGAACCGGTGCCGGGCAGGACCGGCACGATGCGCGGCGTGGTGGTGCCGGCGCCAGCGATGCCGCTGTTGAACTGCACCGTCTCCCGGCGCATCAGCTCGCCATAGCTCGCGGCGAGCTTCCAGTCGCCCTGGCGGCCCCAGCGCAGCGCGAGCTCGCGGTTGTCCGTGAACAGGTCGCTGAGGTGGAAGCCGACGGCGACGCCGGTCTCGTCGTTGCGGCGGTAGTAGTCGGCACCGAAGATGCCGAACACGGACTGGCTGGGGCGCAGTCCGCTGTACTGGTCGAACTGGGCGCGGTCGGCGCGGCTGCCGTCGACGAAGCCGATGCCGGCGTCGACCGAGCTCTCGACGACGTCTTCGGCATGGCTCCAGGCGGGCGCGAAGGCCGCGAACAGGGCCAGGGCCAGCAGGGTGGGACGGCAGCGTCCGGCGGGGCGGCAGAGGGAAAGCATGGTGTTCTTTCTTTTCACCGGCTTACCGGAACAGGAGGTTCGGCGTCGGGTTGGTGGTCGCCGGGTTGTTCGAGCCGTGGGTCTGCGTGTGGCAGTTGGTGCAGGCGCGCCCCTGCCAGATGTTCACGACGTTCTTGCCGCTGGCGTTCGGCCCGACCGCCGGCGGCACGCCGGGCCGCGCCGGGGTGAAGACGCCGGGCTGGCCGCCCACCGCGCCCACGTTGCCGTTCACGTGCGGGGTGTGGCACTGCATGCACAGCATGGGCGGACGCGCCTTGAGCATCGCCTGCACCGTGCTGCCGTGCGGGTTGTGGCAGCTGGCGCAGTCCTGCGTGGCGGGCTCGTGCGGGTGCGCGAAGGGGCCGCGCTTTTCCGCGTGGCAGGCGAAGCAGGTGTCGTTGGTGCTGTCGCGCTTCGCCAGCTTGGGCCCGGCGGAGCCGTGCACGTTGTGGCAGTCGGAACAGCCCATCTTCCCTTCCGGAATGGGGTGGTGCGAAGGCCGCGACAGCTGCGTGCGCTGCTCCTTGTGGCAGCCGTAGCAGAGCTCGGTCTCGCCGGCGCGCGCCAGGGCCCTGTCGTTGTTGGTGTGGTTCTTGTGGCAGGAATTGCAGGCGACGTCGGCCGCCTCGTGCGGGCTGCCGGCCCAGAGCATGCGCTTCTGGTCCTTGCTGTGGCAGCTGTGGCAGGCGGCGTTGCGCACCGCGACCGGGGACGCCCCCTTCTTGCCGAAGGTGACGTCGGGCCGCGGCCGCTCCTTGCGCTTCTCCGGGTTCTTGGCGTGCGGGACGCTGGAGCCGTGGCAGCTCGTGCAGCCCGGCGCCCGCTCGTCGGTCGGATGCGAGTGCGCATGGCGGCTCGAATCCGCGAGGTCCTCGGAGTCGTGGCACTCGACGCAGACCTTCGTTCCCTCGGGGTCCACTCCGGCAAGGGCTGCCGGAGCCGCCAGCCCTCCCACGCAAAGCAGCAGTGCTGCCAGCAAGTTGCGCATTCGCATCATTTTTTTCTTGGCTGTTGTTACTTCTGCCCGTGGACGATGTCCACACCCTTGAAGCCGCCGCTGGCGTGGCAGTCCGCGCAGATCTCGGTCGTCACCATCGACGCGGCCTGGGTCTTCTCGCCGAAGGCGCCGTTGCCGAAGCTCGTCACGTGGCCGATGGCCTTGGCCGAGTCGTGGCAGGCCGTGCACGACGCCGCCTTGGGCGAGATCACGAGCCACTTCTGCGGATCGGCCTCGTTCGCGGGCTTCTTGACCACGGAGCCCACGGTGCCCTTGTCGACCAGGTGCGAGTTGTTCACGTGGCAGGCGTTGCAGTTGATGCCCACGCCGGGCCACTGCACTTCGGCGGCGTAGTTCACGACGTCGCCCGCCAGCGGCGCGCCGCCGGTCGCGGAGCTGCCGTCCTTGTTGAAGGTGCCGACCACCTTGTTGCCGTGGGTGAACGGGAAGCTGCGCTTCGAGTTGCCGTGGATGCCGTGGATCATCCGCTTGAACTGGAACGACTCGTTCAGGTCGAGGCCGTTGGTCATCACCGTGGACGACACCCTGTTCGGGTCGTGGCAGACCACGCAGGCTTCCACCGTGTTGCGCCCGCCGTCGTGGAAGGTTTCGGTCTTGCTGTTGGAGCCGGTCGTGGTGCCCAGGGCGGCGTGGCACGCATTGCACTTCTCGCTGGAAACCACGGTGCGGCGCGGCAGCAGCGTGCCGGTCAGCGCGAATTCCCTGGAGGTGTGCTGCACGGCGACGTTCAGCAGCGTGCGCGGGATCGCTTCCGGCCGCGGATCGGCGATCGACTGGGCCTCGAGGGCGGCTTCCCTCACCTGCCCGATGGTGGCGATGCGGGCCGTGCCGGAGATCACGTGCGTGGCCGAAGGCGTCGGCAGCGAGATCGTCGCGGTGTAGTGGTTGCTGCCGTCGTTCGTCCCGGCGTACGCGGAAACCGATGCGTTCCTGCCGCCGTTGTTGTAGCTGGTGAACTCGGTCGTGCCGGCGGGCTGGTCCGCGAGGCTGTTGTAGGCGACGAGCAGGCGCAGGTTGCCGAACTTCGTGTCGGCCGAGCAGGCCACGGGCGCGGCGGTGCACTCGCTGGTCACCAGGTTGTAGGCGGCCTCACCGTGGGCCGGGTCGGAGAGGAAGTACTTGACCGTGACCTTGTTCGAGGCGGCGTCCCAGGACGCGCTCTCGATGTTCATCTTGTACTTCGCCGCGCCGGCCTCGGTCTGGTTGAAGTGGACGCGCTCCGGCGCCACGGTGCTGCCAGGAGCGTGGCAGCGCGCGCATTCGCTGTTCGGCAGCAGGGTGGCCGGGGCGTTCGGATCCCGGCCCTGGTTGAAGAAGGTGTGCTGCGTGAACCAGAACGAACCGGGCTTGCTGTCGTGGCACGTCAGGCACGCTTCGCGGCTGGCGCGCGTCTTCCAGTTGTCGCCCTGGGGCGTCGCGGCATTCGCGCCGGAGTGGCACTTGGTGCAATTGCGCAGGTCCTGCGGGAAACCGACTTCGGCGAAGCTGAGCTTTTCGTCCCGGTAGCCCCAGATCGTGTAGTCCTCGCCGAAGGACTTCTTCAGGCGCTGACCCGCGTGGATCTTGTGGACCATCGTGGCGAGGTTCAGGTTGTGGCCGCTGTTCGCATCCGTCGTGCCGGGGTTGTGGCACATGACGCAGAACTGGGTGTCGACCCGGCCGCCGCCGTGCAGCGCGAGCTTCTCGTGGCACGAATTGCAGGAGGCCACGTCCGTCATCTTCCGGGTCCTGGACGGGTCCGTGACGGCCACCGAGTTGCCCCGGGCGTCGACCGTGAAGTCGAAGTACGGATTGGCGCGCACCGTCTCGCCGGCGGTGTTGGCGTACGAGAGCTGGATCGCGACGCGATGGGTCCGGCCCGGCTCGAACACGACGCCCTGGGTCTTGCTGGGATCCTTCACGTCGGTGCTGAACGTGTAGGTGTAGTAGCCCTCCGCATGGAAGGCCAGTTGCGGCGTGGCCGGAGCGGCCGGCTGCGGATCCGTGGTGGCCTGCCTGGCGCTGGCGAGCACGGGGCTGCCGTTCGGGCCGACGCCGGGCGTGGCCGTTTCGGTGCGCGAGATGTAGCTCACCCACTGGTCGGGTTCGCCGTTGGTGCCGGGCACCAGCTTGGCCAGCGCGAAGCGCACGTTCGCGGTCGTCAGGCCCGTGAGCGGCTTGCCGTCGGAGAACACCGCGAAGTTGACCTTCGCCGGGCTGCCGATCGTCATGGCCGGCACGCCGGCGGACTGCAGCACCGCGAACGGCGCGGAGGAATTCGTGGAGGAGTCGTTGGCCGGGGAAGCAGCGGCACTGGCCAGGGCGTTCGCCACAGCCTGCGACGCGGGCGGCGGCACCAGCACTTCGTCGCCGCCTCCACCTCCGCCGCCGCAAGCCGCCAACAGCACGGAAAGCGCCGCCACGGCGACCGCCTTCCCGCGCTGGATCGTTGTTCTTAGCATACCGCTCTCCATCGGCCCCGCGGGCCCCCTCGTTGAATTCTTCCCGGCTGGCCCGGACGCCGGATCCCTCACTCCCGGCGTTCCGGCGCTCCCCACTGGCCGCGGAACCCTATTGCGCCAGCACCCACTTGATCAGGTTGCCCATCGCCTTCTGGTCCTTCAGGGCCTTGTGTTCCTCCTCGCTGCCGTCATCGAGCTTCACCTTCGGGCTCGAGGTCAGGAACGTGGTGAGCTTGGATTCGGCATCGGCCTTGCCCTTGTACTTCGCGGCGACCTTCTGGTAGGCGGGGCCCTTCTTCGACTTGTCGACGGAGTGGCACTTGGTGCAGTTCTCCGCCTTCAGCAGCTTCTGCGCGGCATCGGCATCCTGGGCGGCCGCCGGCAGGGCGAACGCGGTGGCGGCGATGACGGTGGAGATCAGGGAAAACATCTTCACGAACTTCTCCTTTTAATGAAGCGATCAAAGTTTGACTATGACGGATGGTGCTCCGCCGCAGAACGGGCGCGTTGACTATCGTCAACCGGTGACCCGTAGTTTTCGTTTTGCGGAGCGCGCGCCTGGTGCGCGCTGCAAAAAAGAAACGGGGACGCGCGCGTCCCCGTTGCTCGAAGGCGGATGCCGGTTTGCGCCGGCATCCGCGTTGCTACTTCTCCCTTAGCGCGGATGCATTACTTCGGGTGCACCGCGGTGACGTCGGAGATCCTGCCGGCGCCGTGGCACACGAGACAGGATTCCTGGCCCTTGGCGAGCGCGGCCGAGCGCGGCTCGTAGATCGACCCGGCGTTGCTGCGCATGTGCGCCTTCGCCGAATCCGTGTCGTGGCAGGCGAAGCACGCGGCCGCCGTCGGCGAACTCACGAGCGTGGTGCCTTCCGCATTGAACGTCTCACCTGGCAGGAGCGTGACCTTCGTTCCGTCGCCCTTCGTCACCGTGGAACTCGTGGTGGAAGAGGTATTGAACGAGAAGCCGGCGCCGTAGTTCGCGTCCGCCGTGACGTACGGAGAGGTGGAGTACTGCTGCACGCGGGTCGCCGTCGTCGAGTTCAGCACCACGCCCGTCGCGACAGTCCGCAGCGGCCGGTTGGCGAACTGGTTCGCCGAGGCGGTCGCGCTGAAGTCGTAGGTGCCGGGCAGGTGGCAGGTTTCGCAGCGGCTCAGGATGCCGGGGTAGCCGATGTCATCGTAGGACTCATCCACCTTCGCCGCGTGCCACGTGAACGGCACCGTGCGCTTGCCGGCCTCGCCCCGGCCGCCCCCGTGGATCGCATGGATGAACGAGGTCGAATCCGCGGACCAGCCGCTGCTGGTGCGGTTGGGGTTGTGGCACCACGAGCAGGTCGTGCCGTCGTTGCGCTGGCCCGCGTGGAAGGACTCGATCGTGAAGGCACCGAGTTCCTGGTGGCAGGCGTTGCAGCGCTTGTCTTCGACGATGGGACGGCGGCCGGTGTAGCCCGTGGCGACCTTCTGCACGTCCTCGGAGATGACGATCAGGCCGCCCACCTGGTTCGGCATCCCGGCGGTCACGTCGGTCGCTTTCGCGGGCGCCGTGGCGAAGCGGCCCTGCCAGTCCCTCAGCGTGTTGTCCACCACGTTGGTCTGCGTCAGCGGCATGCTGGTCTTCAGGCCGTAGCTGTAGCCGACACCACCCGTCAGCATCACTGCATTGTCGGGAATGGTGACGCCCGTCAGGGTGACGGTGTAGAAGCCCTGGGCATCCGGGCCGGTCATCGTGCCCTTGCCTGCGCCGGACGAAGTACCGTTCCAGATGCTGCGCAGGTAGCCGGAAGCCGAGGCGTTGAAGTCCGCCGGTGCGGCGATGTTGTCCTGCGGAACCGCGAACACGAAGTACGCGCTGGGCGAGCCCATGAAGTTGTCCCACATCTCCGTCTTGGCACCCGCGGTGTTGAAAGCCACCGCGACGCCGTTCTGCAGACCCCTGAACTCCATCACCGGCTGCTTCGAAGCGTTACGCGACACGCTCTTGATCTCGAAGGTGACCTTGATCGCGCCCGCCGGCAGGTTGTCGGTCTTGGAAGCGATCCAGGCCGCGTTGGTGTTGTTGTTGCCGCCCGTGACTTCGAGCGAGTTCACCGGGTTCGGAGGCGTGATCGCGAGGTGGTACACCTTCTCGATGGAAGTCGCGTCGTGGCACAGGGCGCACTTGGTGTCGTCGGTCTGGATGCCGCCGATGTGGCCGGTGGCTGCCGGGGCCGTGGCAACGCCGGTCGTCGACTCGGTCAGCTTCGCCTTGTTGGCCGCGGCGTTGGTCACGCCCGTTCCCTTGGCGAAGTCGATGCCGTCGTGGCAGGCGCCGCAGGCCAGGCGGCTCGGCACGGTCTTGAAGTTGCTCGCCTGGGGAGCGACCTTCGGAGCCGTGGAGTCGTGGCACTTGCTGCAATTGCGGACGTCCTGCGGGAACAGCGTGTGGTTCAGCGCGACGCCGGCATAGTTGTAGCCTTCCTTTACCAGCAGTTCACCCTTGTGCACGCGGTGGATCAGGACCGGGAAGTCCCCGACCGTCACGCCGTCGGCGACGTAGGTGTCACCGGTGAAGACATTGTTCGACGACGCGTTGTTCGTCCGCCCGTACTTGCGCTGGTCGGTATGGCACGTCGTGCAGAAGCGCGGGTCGTAGCGGCTGCCGCCGTGGAAGGCCGCGCTCTCGGTGCCCGGGAGTCCGCCGAGCTTGGCGTGGCATTCGTTGCAGCTCGCCTTGTCGACGATCAGGCGCTGGCCCGGGTCCGTGGGAGCGAGCGCCTTGCCGGTCGCGGGAACGAAGTCGAACACGACGTTGTTCGGGTTGGCCAAGGGCACGCCCGGGACCACCTGCACCTCGTTCGCCGTGTTGGTGCCCGTTCCCGGCGCGTTGCCGGAGATCTGCAGCACGAGCCGGTGGACGGCGTTGGCGTCGTAGGTCAGGTCGCCCAGGTCGGCCGCCTTGTTGGCGCCGGTGAGCGTGAAGCCCGCGACCTGCGCCTTCACCTGGGTGATGTCGCGGTAGAACGTGTACTTGTAGGTGCCGTCGCCGTTATCGACCAGGGTGCCGTTGCTGTCGGAGGTGGGCCGCGTGGCCGTCGCCGCCGCCGTAGTGGTGGGCACCGTGGTCACGATGTAGCTGACCCAACGGCTGGGGCCGGTGGCGGCCGCCGTCGCGCCGGGGGCGCCGGGAACCAGCTTCGCCAGCGTGAAGGCGATGTTCTGGTAGCGGGGGACGGTCGCATTGGCGGCCTTCGTGGCGAAGCTCAGGCCCACGACCGGCGTGCCGGTCTGGTTGACCACCTTGAAGCTCACGACCGGCGGGCTGGCGATGGTGACGCCGGTGACCGTCGCATTGAACTGGGTCGCCGCGAATTGCTCAGGCGACAGCTGGGCGAGATTCACGACCACACCGCCAGGCTGCCCTTGCGGTCCCGCCGGGCCTTGCGGTCCCGCCGCGCCTTGCGCGCCCGTGGCGCCATCCGCGCCATCGGAGCCTCCGCAGCCGTGCAGCAGCACCACTGCGCTGGCCACGGCCATCACGAACCGTGACAGCCGCCTTAAGGATCCATTTGCCATATGCACCATTCCCTCCTTGGTGGAGACCACCATCCCTAAAAACAGTTCTTCCTTACTTGCCGGAAACCTTCGCGAACCTGGCGTCCTTCTGCCGCGCGACGACGAGCTCGCGCACGCCCTGGTAGGCGAGCGGCGACAGGATGCCGCGCGTCTGCAGGTGCGCCTTCGAGAGGTAAGGACGGCCGGCAACGATCCTGTCGGCCTCCGCGTCGCCGATGCCGGGCAGCTTCTTCAGCTGCTGCCGGCTCGCACTGTTGATGTCCACCGGCACGGCTTCGGCCTGCACCGCCTTGCCCTTGTTCGCCCGCTGCGCCTCCGCGCCGGACGAGAGGCCGGCGACCATGCAGAGGGCCAGGCCCACGAACACGAACTTGGCGATGCGATTCTTCATTGCGCGAATTCCAGGATCCAGCTTGCGTTGCCCGAAATTGTCACGACGCATGTCGCGCGCACCTATCGGAGTCCGATCAAACTTTCCCTAGGAATCTTCCGAGCCGCCAAAACGCGCGCAAGCACTCGGTGAATGCGAGCAACTCGCGACTGGAGGGCGTGAATCGTGATGTGCATCAAGCTTCCGCGCGCCGCTGCGTCGTTCGTTCGCGATTCCGCGTGCGGCACTCGCGCGCGGCGCGGCGAATTGACAACATCCCGAGCAACGCAGTCGGTCAATGCACCGCTGCTTCATTGCGCCGGGCGCCGGAATGCGGGTCCCCAAAGCGCTGCGCCGGCACGGCCTGGAGGCACGTGCCGGCGCAGCGGCGTTTAGTGGCCGCCTCGCGGCGGCCGGGGCGTCAGACCACGATGCCCGCGGGTGCGCGCCCTGCGGCGTCAGAGAAGAAGCCGATCGCGACGAGCGTGAGGATCGTCAGGCCGATGATGATCAGCGTGAACCCGAGCAGCCTCGAGAGCTTCATGCGCAGCTTCGACGGCGGTTCGACCAGGTACTTGCCGATCTCGCCGGTCTGCACCATGCGTTCGTACTCCAGCGGGTGTTCCCTCTTGAACTCGTCGAGCGGCATGCTGCCGGTGAACATCACCACGTCGACCGGGAACTTGTCCGGACGGAAGTGGTTGTTGAAGAAGTGCACCGTGAAGAGGAACACCACCGCCAGGAACGCTTCCTCGCTGTGGAAGATCGTCGCCACGTTGAACACCCACCCGGGCAGGAACTGGCCGACCAGGCTGGGCAGCCACATCATCAGGCCGCTCACGCCGATGATCGTCACGCCCCAGAAGGGAGCCCAGTAGTCGAACTTCTCCCAGTACGCCCAGCGGTCGATCTTCGGCTTGGGACCCATGCCGAAGAACCACTTGAACATGCCGATGCAGTCATGCAGGTCCTTGAGGTTCGGCACCATCGAATACGGGCCGAAGATCTTCCAGGTGCGCCACTGGCTGCCCAGCTTGATCACCACGTAGATCAGGTGCCAGAAGAAGATGCTGGCGAACACCACCGCCGCGGTGCGGTGGATGAGGCCGGTGACCTTCGGTCCGCCGAAGAAGTTCATGATCGCGTGCGCCCACGGCACTTCCGGATAGAACAGCGGCATGCCGGTGGTGGCGAGCACCATCACGCTGAGCGCGAACATCAGGTGCGCGATGCGCCAGATCGGCGTGAAGCGCTGGAACTGCTTGCCGCGCAGGGGCGCCGGGATCTCGTCGATACGCACGTGGGGGTGGCCGCCGCCGCGTGCGCGTCGCTCCACCCATTCGCGGTAGAACCACAGGCCCGTGTGCAGCCAGAAAAAGGCGAAGGTGCCGATCAGCAGGGCGGTCATGCCCCAGGACGCGACCGTCACCTGCGGATAGCGCTGGAAGTTGCCCGGCTCCGCGTGCGGCTGGAAGCTCACGAAACCCTTGCTCACGGGCGGCAGGCCCTTCTTCGGGTTGTGGCAGGTGCCGCAGGTCTCGAGGCGGTTGTCCGGATGGACCTTGGAGGCCGGGTTCTCCACGCGCACGATGTCGTGGCTGCCGTGGCAGTCCTGGCACTTCGCGGTGTACGCGTAGCCCAGCGTGTTCGCCGCGCCGTGGAAGGTTTCCTTGTAGCTCTCGTACTGCCGGGTGTGGCAGTTGCCGCACTGGCCCGTCAGGCTCACCTTGAACTGCGCAGCGGACGTGTTGGCCACCTTGTGCGCGCTATGGCAGTCCGAGCAGGTCGCCGCGTCGGCGAGCATCTTCTTGGCGTTCTCCTGCCCGTGCACCGACTCCTTGTAGGTGTCGAGCTGGTCGGTGTGGCAGTTGCCGCAGCGTTCGGAGATGCTCAGGCGCCACTGCGTGTTCTCCGGCGAGGCCTTGTTCACCGGCACGGCGAAGCTGTGCGTGTCGTGGCACTGCGAGCAGGTCGCGTTCGGCTTCGTCTTGTCGTCCGGGTTCGGCCGCGCGTGGAACGACTTCTTGTAGTTCTCGATGTTGGTCGCCACCGTCTTCAGCCGCGGCCGCTCGTCCTCGCGTCCGCGCTTGACGGTCTGGTCCCAGAGCTCCTGGTGGCAGGTCGCGCAGTCCACCTTGGCCAGCGGCGCGGTGGGGTCCTTCTGGTGCGCGTTCGCCTTGTCGGCGTTGTCCTTGATGTCGACGTGGCAGGTCACGCATTCCATCTGCCGGTGGACGCCCTTCCCGAACAGCGCGGGATCCACCGCATGGAGCGCGCGCGGCTTGCCCGCCGGCGTGGGGACTTCCAGCTTGCCCTTGTTGCCGTCGTGGCAGGTCAGGCAGGTGGCGTTGTCCAACTTCTTGGCCGCCCCGGCCTCCGCCTGGGCGGCGGCATTGCCGGCGAGACCGGCCAGCCCCAGTCCGGCGAGGACGATGGCCGCGGAGGCCCACCCCCGACGCAGCCTGGCTACGAGACCCTCATAGTGCATGGTTGTTCCTGACTTCAATGAAATTTCCATCCCTCTTATTCGCTCACCGTTTCGAGCAGCCTGTGCTCGATGGCGTAGCGCACCATCTCCACCTGTCCGGCGAGAGTCATCTTGTCGAGGATGTGCGATTTATGCGTGCTGACCGTCTTGATGCTCAGCGACAGTTCGTCGGCGATGTCGGTGAGCGTCGCGCCGCTGACGATGCGGCTGAAGATGCCGTATTCGCGATCGGTGAGCCGGTCGTGCGGCAGGACGCCGCCGCTCTCGACCGGATGGCTCGCGAGCAGTTCGGTGACCTCGGGGCTGAGGAACATGCGTCCGCCCGCGACGCGCCGCATCGCAACCAGCATCGTCTCGCCATCCGAGCGCAGGGACAAGTAGCCCATGGCGCCGGCGCGGATCGCCCGCAGCGCGTACAGCTCCTCGCGCTGCGCGCTGAACACCAGGATCGGCAGCCTCGGCCGCTCGGCGCGGATCAGCTTGAGCAGCTCCAGGCCACTGCGCCCCCGCATGCAGAGGTCCAGCATCAGGAGCCCCCAGTCGCGCTGGCGCACCATGTCGAGCGTCGCGTGGCCGTCGGCGGACTCGCCGCCCACGGCGAGGTCTTCCGTGGCCGCGACCAGCGTGCGCAGCCCGGAACGGACGACCGGATATTCGTTGGCTACCAGGACGGAGATCCCCACGCGCTACTCCAGCGTCGGATCGAGCAGCTTGTGCTCGATCGCGTAGCGCACCAGGTCCACCTGCCCCTGCAGGTTGAGCTTGCCCAGGATGTGGGACTTGTGGGTGCTGACGGTCTTGATGCTCAGGGAGAGGTCGTCGGCGATCTCGGTGAGCGCGTGGCCGCGCACGATGCGGTCGAAGATGCCGTACTCGCGGTCCGTCAGCAGAGTGTGCGGCGGCGCATCGGTACGGCGCGAAAAGTCGGTTGACAGCAGCGCGGCGACACTCTGCGTGAAATGCACGCCGCCGGCGGCGATGCTGCGCATCGCTGCGAGGATGGTCTCCGTATCGGCATCCTTGGTGAGGTAGCCGGATGCGCCGGCACGGATCGTCCGCAGCGCGTAGTGCTCCTCGCTCTGCGCGCTGAACACCAGGATCGGCAGGCGCGGCAATTCGGCCTTGATCAGTTTGATCAACTCGAGGCCGCTGCGCCCCGGAATCCAGAGATCCAGCACGGCCAGGCCCCAGGCGCGCGAGCGCAGCAGTTCGAGCGCCGTGTTGCCATTGCCCGTCTCCGCCCCGACCTCCAGGTCGGGCGTCCCCTCGATCATCCGGCGCAGGCCGCATCGCACGACCGGGTGGCCGTCGGCGAGCATCACTTCAATTTTCATTTAAGCCCCGAGCCAGGTTGTTGGGCACGATCTGGCGGATTGTTCCGCTCTTGAGCCTCACCTGGGTTTCCCCTCAGATGCCGCATGGTCTTAGGAAGCCCATCGGTTCGGATTGACATTCGTCAACCGGAAGGTCCTATGGGCTATAGGGGTTTCCGTTCCCTTGACGCATCCGCGATGCGAATTGACGTTTCATTGCAACAGCCGGGCAGCAATGCGCCCTGCATTCCCTGCCTGCGGCGTCCTACAGCCGCGACGGGCGCCGCTGGCCGAGGATTCCAGGGATCACCAAGGAATCCGCATGCCCGCACCGACCAGTTCCCGCACCCTCTGGAAGGGCGCCATCAGCTTCGGCCTCGTGCACATCCCCGTCACGCTGCATTCGGCCACGGCGGAAAACCGCATGAAGTTCAACCTGCTGAACAAGTCCAGCATGACCCGCGTGGGCAACCAGCAGGTGGACAAGGCCACCGGCGAGGCCATGCCGCGCGAGGAGATCGTCAAGGGCTTCGAGGTGGAGAAGGACCAGTTCGTGGTGCTCACCCCCGACGAGATCAAGGCCGCGCTGCCGAGATCCACGCAGACGATCGCGATCGAAGCCTTCGTGGAGCGCGACCGGATCCCCGCCGTGTTCTTCCAGAAGCCGTATTACGTGAGCCCCGGGGGCAAGGGCGGGCAGAAGCCCTTCGCGCTGCTGCGCGAGACGCTGGAGCGCACCGGCAAGGTCGGGATCGCGCGGGTGGTGATCTCGACCAAGCAGCATCTCGCGGCATTGATTCCTCAGGGCCGCGGCCTGGTGCTCAACCTGCTGCGCTGGGCCGACGAGGTGCGCGATGGCGCGGGGCTCGCCTGGCCGGGCGAGGAGGTCGCCGCCAGCGCCGCCGAACTGAAGATGGCGGAGCAGCTGGTCGACGCGATGGCCGGGGATTGGCAGCCCGACCTGTTCCACGACGAGTTCCGCGAGAAGCTGATGGAGCTGGTCGAACGCAAGCAGCGCGAGGGCGGCCTGCAGGCCGTGACGCCGCTGCCGGGCGAGGACGTGCCGGCCAGCGCCGAGGTGATCGACCTGACCGAACTGCTGCGGCGTAGCCTGAAGGGCGGGACCGCGGCGCCCGCGCCGGCGCCGGCCGCGCGCAAGAAAGCCGCTGCGCGCGAAGAGGCGGCCAACGACGAGGCGGTGCCGTTGCGCAAGGCGGCCGCGCGCAAGACCGCCACCGTCGCGCGAACGAGCGCGAAGCCGGCCAGCCGGCGCAAGAGCGTGTGATCCTCCGCCAGGAGTGCGCGATGAAATGCATGCGCAGGCCTGCCCTAGTGCTGGTGCTGGCGATGCTCGCCCTGGCGGGCTGCCGCGACCGGGCGACGAACCCCACGGCGGTGCTGGGCGGACCCGCGCCGGCTGCGAGCCGCGCCGCGACGCCGGCAGAGGCCGACGCGGGCATCCCGATGCCGGCGGTGCCCCCCGGCACGCAGCCGCGGCTGGCACGGTCCGGCGTCGACACGGCCCTGGCGGTCTGGACGCAGGACGGCCACGTGGTCGCGGCGACGTACACGCCGCCGGCGGGCTGGGGGCCAGCCACCCCGCTGGAGCAGATTTACGGCGAAGCCAGCGAGCCGCAGCTCGCGAGCAATGGCCAGGGCGTCGCGATGGCCGTGTGGCGCCACACCGTGGGTTCCATCCAGAGCCTGCGTTTCAGCCGCTACGAGGCGGCGACGGGCTGGAGCCCGCCGGACGTGCTCCCCGGCGCGCTGCCACGTCCGCCTGCCGCGGGCCACGAGGATGCGGTGCAGCTGTCGATGGATGCGGCCGGCGAGGTCAGCGCGCGCTGGGCGAGCGGCTTCGATGCGCGCGAGGTCCAGACGGCGCGCTTCGTGCCCGGCCAGGGCTGGTCGCGCGCGCTCAGCGAGCCGCTGGCCGCGGGGCCGGGCGCGGCGCCGGCCTCGGGGCCGCACTAGGCGGCGCGACCCCGGCCTCGCGCGCCTCGCGCACCAGCCACTCGGCGAAAGCCTGCGCGCTCGGGTGCTGCGCCGCATGCGGCGCGAGGGTCACGAAGTAGGCACGGCGCGAGGCGGCGGGGCTGCGGAAGGGGGCGACGAGCTTCTTCTCGCGCACGAGGTCCGCCAGCAGCGGCAGCCGCCCGATCACGACGCCCTGCCCCGCCACTGCAGCGGCCACGGCCTCGCCGTAGCGCGTGAACCGCAGGGTGTGCGCCATGTGCACCGCCGACAGTCCCATCAGCTCCAGCCAGGGCTCCCATTCGGCCGTGAGCGGCGCGTCGTGCATCTCCACGGTGAGCAGCGTGTGCTGCTCCAGGTCGGCGGGCGCCTTCAGGGGCCGGCCCGGGTCGCGCAGCAGGCCGGGGGCGCACATCGGCTGCACCTCCTCCTCGAACAGCAGCGGGCCTCGGCCCTGCGCGCCCGGCACGAAGCGGACCGCGACATCGACGTTGCCGCGCTCGAGGTCGACCAGCTCCAGGGTCGCGGAGATGCGCACGTCCACGTCGCGATGGGCCGCGGTGAAGCGCGCCAGCCGCGGGATCAGCCAGAAGGACGCGAAGCCCGGCGTGCAGGTCACGGTGAGCTGCTGGCGGCCCGCCGTGCTGCGCACCCGCGCGGCCGCATCGCGCAGGCGCTCGAGGCTGTCCTCCACCGCGCGCTGCAGGATGCGGCCCGCCTCGGTGAGGGCGAGCGCGCGATGGCCGCGCTCGAACAGCGCGGCGCCCACGCTGTCCTCCAGCTGCTGCACCTGCCGGCTCACCGCCGACTGCGACAGCGCGAGTTCCTCGCCCGCGCGGGTGAAGCTGAGATGCCGCGCCGCCGCCTCGAAGGTGTGCAGCAGGTCCAGCCGCAACTGCCGCGAGCGCGGGAGCGGGTCCCGCTTCGCATTCCCTGGCTGCATGCGATCCATGCAAATCCACCGTTTTTGGAGAGGTGAGGCGGCCAGTATATTGATTCGCATGTCGCATGCGAAGGAGCCCGCGATGGAAACCGTCCCCACCGTCACGCTGCCCGCGCGGCAGCTGTTCGAGATCACCGATGCCGCCGGCGTGCGCATCCTGTGCACGGCCGGCTGCCTGTGGCTCACGCTCGACCACGACCCGCGCGACGTGATCCTGCAGCCGGGCGACAGCTTCGAGGGCGAAGCGCCGCGGCGCGCCCTGCTCTACGCTTTCGAGCCCTCCACCTTCGCGCTGTCCGCCAGCGCCTGCGCGGGCCGCAGCTCCGCGGAAGGCTCGCGGAGCCTGCGCTCGCCGCGCGTCTGGGCGGTCAGCCCGGGTTGAGGTCTACAAGGGCACCTCGACACCGAACTTCACGCCGGTGTCGCGTCCCGTGTTGCGGCTGTCCAGGAAGCTCAATCCCAGGTGCACCTTCGCTGCCCGGACCGAGAGGATCCGCGTGTACCAGCTCGCGGAGAGTTCAGCGAGCTTGACGGTGTCCGCTGCGGGGAAGGCCAGGTTGACCGTCTGGTTGCCGGGATTCACCTCGGCCCGCAGGTAGCGGGCGCCGTAGCGAACCCGGTAGGGGTTCTGCACCGGCGCGACGCTGACGCCGATGGAATTGGCGCGGCCGTCGCCGCCCATGAAGTGCGCGATGGGCAGGCCCTCGTGGTACATGCCGTCGAGGAACTGGGAATGCCGGTACGCGATTCCCGGCGTGCCGTCCTTCAGACCGAAAAAGCGGTTGGCCATGGTGTCGGCGGATTCCAGGTACCACTGCAGCCGGGCGCCGGCCCACGTGTGCTTGAACTGCAGGCCCACCAGGCTGAGGTATTCGGTGGGTGCCCGGTTGGCCTCGTCCTCGCCGATGAACTGGCCGTACAGCGTCAGCGGGTTGCCTCCCGGCAGCCAGGTGTAGCGCAGGTCGAATCCGGCGATCTCGTTGTTGACCGCCCCGTTCGGATCGTTCGAGCGCCCCAGGATGGCATCGCCGAGCGCGTCCAGTCCATCGCCGCCCACCGAGCCGCCCCACTGGATCAGGCGCGAAAAGCCCAGCTGGAAGCGGGGCAGCGGTTCCACCTGGAAGCGCATGGAAAACACCTTGGTGCCCGACGCGAACTGGTTGTGCAGCATCTGCCCCAGGAACAGCTCGTAGCTCCAGGGCCCCAGCCAGGACAGCCAGCGCGTTTCGAAGGGACGTTCCTGGCCCCGTTTCAGGCCGATTCCCGGAATGGCGAGCGCCGCGTTGGACCAGATCAGGCTGCCGTCCTGCCCGGGCCCCCACCAGTGCGCGAGCTGGCCCGCCCACAGCACCTGGCCTCCCACGTTGCCGGCGATGTAGCTCCCCTCCAGGTTGAAGTTGGACTGCCGCGACGTCAGCGGCTGGTACAGCCCGCGCACCTGCAGCCTGCCCGCGACCGGGCCGCGGGTGCCCTCGATCCACGCGCTCGCCTCGGCGTCGGCGCGCACCGGCGCTTCGAAGCCCATGGCCGGATGCGAAGCCGTGTTGCCCCGCAACGCCACCCCGCCGCCGAGCGCCACACGCTGGCGTGCCAGTTCGATTTCGACATCGGCCAGGGCGTCCCGGTCCGCGGCCGTGAGGACGGAGCGCCGCGCGGCCAGCGCCGCGTCGATCGCCGCCAGCGGCAAGGGCCACGACCACGTGGACAGCTGGATGACGCCGCGGTCCGCGAGCCACTGCAGGTCGTCCCGCAGGCGCTCGTTGCCGGCTTCCACCAGCACGGCACTCTGGGCCTGCGCCTGGGAGCTCGCCAGGATCGCCAGGGCCGCGGCCATGGCGCCAGCCAGCTTCGAACTGCCACTGCTTCGCGTGTACGTGTGCGTCTCTGCCATCGATGAGTCCTTTCGTGGTGGCGAATCATGCGCAGAATCCCCTGGCCTGCCAAGGCGCCGAACCCGCGCCGGGCCGATTGATGCGCCCGAGCGCAGGGTGTTGGCATGCTACGAGCAACGCATGTCCGATGCACATGCGATGCACACGGCTCTGCGCGACCTTGGATCTTGTCCTACACACCGGCGCGGGCGACGATGACACGATGACCGCAGCCCGTCACGCCTGCGTAGCCCGAAGTTGTCCGTCCCTGCTGTCCGTCCCGTCGCCCCGCCCACCGTCGCTCCGCTGCCCGCCCTGCGGGCGGCCACACGCACCCATCACCAGCGGCTGGACCGACTGATCGACCTGCGCCGGCTGGCCGACGGCCGCCGCTACGGCCGCGTGCTGCAGGGCATGGAGGGTTTTCTCGGCGCCTGGGAAGGCCACGTCGCCGCCGCGCTGCCCGCCCCGTGGCACGCCTGGCTGCGCGGCCGTTCGCGCCGCCCCTTCCTGGAGCAGGACCTGCGCGCGCTGGGGCTCTCGGTCCGCGGCCCCCTGGGGCCGATGCCGGAACTCGGGAGCGCGGCCGCGGCCTGGGGATCGATCTACGTCATGGAAGGCTCGGCCCTCGGCGGACAGGTCATCACCCGCAGCCTCGCGCAGGCGGGCCTGACGCCCGGGCGCGGCGGCGCCTACTTCCACGGCTGGGGCCCCGCCACCGGCAGCATGTGGCACGAAGCCCGCCGGCTGCTGGACGAACAGCTCGCCGATCCGGCCCGCCTGACCCAGGCCTGCGCGGGCGCCTGCGCCACCTTCGACGCGCTGGCCCACCACCTCGAACTGGCCCTGCATGAGCGCCCTTCCCCTGCCTGACCTCGCGCAGTGCGCGGACGAGCCGATCCGCACGCCGGGCGCCGTGCAGCCGCACGGCCGCGTGTCGGTGCTGGCGGCGGACGACGGCCGCCTGCTCGCCTACAGCGCGAACTGGGCTTCCGAGCAGGAGGCGAGGGACGCACTGGCGCAACTGCCGGTCGACAGCGGCGCGCTGCAGTCCGGCAACGGGCCGGCGTGGATCGGCACGCTGCAGCTGGCGGACCGCGGGCACGACGTCGCAGCGCACCGGCAGGACGGGCGCGTGATCGTCGAATACGAGCCGGCCTTGCCGGGCACGGGCCTGCTGGCGCCGATGTACCACGTGGCGCGCGACCTGCTGCCGCTGGTGCAGCGCGCCGATTCCGTCGATGCGCTGTGCCAGGTGGTCGTGCGCGAGATGAAGCGCCTCACCGGCTTCGGCCGCTGCCTCGTGTACCGCTTCGACCCCGACGGCCACGGCCAGGTGTTGGCCGAACGCCTCGATCCCGGCTACGACGCCTATGCGGGCCACCGCTTCCCGGCGAGCGACATCCCGGCGCAGGCGCGCGCGCTGTACCTGGTCAACCACATCCGCCTGATCCCGGACGCGAACTACGAGCCGGTACCCCTGCTCGCGGCGCAGGGCGCGCCGGACCCGTCCGGCCTGGACCTGGGCTTCGCCGGCCTGCGCAGCGTGTCGCCCGTGCACCTCGAGTACATGCGCAACATGGGCACGCTCGCCTCGATGTCGGTCTCGCTGGTGTCGCGCGGGCGGCTGTGGGGACTGATCTCCTGCCACGACCACGCGCCGCGCCACCTCTCCTTCCAGACACGGGTCGCCTGCGAGCACCTGGGCCGGCTCGTGTCGCTGCAGATCCAGGCGCAGGAAGACAACGCCGAAGGGGCGCAGCGGCTCGCGCTGCACCAGCGCGTGCTGACGCTGGTGGCGCTGATGGCCGAGAGCGACGGCACGCTGCAGCGCCTCGCGGACCCGGAGCTGTCGCTGCACCGCCTGGCCGACGCGAGCGGCGCGGCGGTGGTCCTGAACGATTCGGTGTGGACCATCGGCGAGACGCCACCCCCCGACATGGTGCGCGAGCTGGCGCACTGGATCGCCGCGCGCGGGGGCGAGACCTTCTGCACCGACCGGCTGTCGGAGGTCCACCCGCCCGCCGAGGCGATGCTGCCCGGGTGCGCGGGCGTGCTCGCCATCTCGATCTCGCAGGTCCACCGCCACGTCGTGCTGTGGTTCCGGCCCGAGCTGGTGCAGACCATCCGCTGGGCCGGCGACCCGCGCCAGAAGCTGCTGCCGGGGCAGGGCCGCATCCACCCCCGCCAGAGTTTCCAGAGCTGGCAGGAGCGCGTGCGGGGCCGCTCGGCGCCCTGGCTGCCGGCGCAGCAATCGGCCGTGTCCGAACTGCGGCAGGCGCTGCTCTCGCTGGTGCTGCGGCGCGCCGAGGAACTGGCCGGCCATGCCGTCGAACTGGGGCGCGTGAACAAGGAGCTGGAGGCCTTCAGCTACACCGTGTCGCACGACCTGCGCGCGCCCATGCGCCACATCGCCGGCTACGTCGACCTCGTGCTGGAGGACAACGCGCACCGCCTGGACGAGCGCTCCACGCGCTACCTGCGCCACGTGAAGGACGCAGCCGCCTACGCCGGCAAGCTGGTCGACGCGCTGCTGGACTTCTCGCGCCTCGGGCGCTCGGCCCTGAAGCCGACCTGGGTCGACAGCACGCCCCTCGTGGAAGACCTGGTGGCGGAGCTGCGCCAGCAGGAAGGCTGCCGCGCGATCGAGTGGGACATCGCCCGGCCGCTGCCGCGCCTGTGGGCCGACCCGCTGCTGCTGCAGGTGGCCGCGCGCAACCTGCTGGCCAATGCCGTCAAGTACACGCGCGGCCGCGAGCCGGCCCGCATCCGCATCGCGCCGCTTGCCCTGCCCGAGGGCAGCGGCCTGGAGATCAGCGACAACGGCGTGGGCTTCCCGATGAAATACGTCGGCAAGCTGTTCGGCGTCTTCCAGCGGCTGCACCGCAGCGAGGACTTCGACGGCACCGGCATCGGGCTGGCCAACGTCAAGCGCATCGTCGAGCGCCACGGCGGCAGCGTCTGGGCGCGCGGCGAACCCGAACAGGGCGCCACCTTCGGTTTCGTGCTGCCGCCCCCGGCACCCGAGGCGCCCCATCCCGAAAGCAACAACGCGGAGTCCGCCTGATGCTCAAGCCCATCCTGCTGGTCGAAGACGACCCCCGCGACCTGGAACTCACCCTGGTCGCCCTCGAGCGCAGCCAGCTCGCCAACGAGGTGATCATCGTGCGCGACGGCGAAGCGGCGCTCGAGTACCTGCAGCGCACCGCGAGCTACGCGGGGCGCGCCGAAGGCAATCCGGCCGTGGTGCTGCTGGACCTGAAGCTGCCCAAGGTCAATGGGCTGGAGGTGCTGCAGACGGTGCGGCAGACCGAGTCGCTGCGCAGCATCCCGGTGGTGATGCTGACGTCCTCGCACGAGGAGTCGGACGTGCTGCGCAGCTACCAGCTGGGCGTCAACGCCTACGTGGTCAAGCCGGTGGAGTTCAAGCAGTTCGTCGAGGCGATCGCCGACCTCGGCATCTTCTGGGCCGTGCTGAACGAACCGCCGCCGGGCTCGCTGCGCAGCTCGCGGAGACGGCATGAGTGAAGCCGCCGGAGCCCGGCGCGAGGGCCTGCGGATCCTGCTCGTGGAGGACTCGCGCCTCGATGCGGAGCTGGTGCGCGTGCAGCTGGAACGCAGCTGGCCCGGGGTGCGGCTGGAGGTGCTGCGGGAGGAAGCCGCCTGCGTCGACGCCCTGCGCTCGGGGGAATGGGATGCCATCCTGTCCGATTACGAGCTGCCCGGCTTCACCGGCGCCGACCTGCTCGCGCGCCGCAACGAGCTCGCCCCGGAGGTCCCTTTCGTCTTCGTGTCCGGCGTCATCGGCGAGGACAACGCGGTGGAGCTGCTGAAGAAGGGCGCCACCGACTACGTGAGCAAGAGCCGGCTGGCGCGGCTCGCCCCGGTGCTGGAACGCGCCCTGCGCGAAGTGGAGGAGCGCCGCGCCCGCAGCCACGCCGAACGCCAGCTGCGCAAGGCGGACGTCACCTTCGCGCGCGTGCTCGACGCCCTGCGCGACTACGCGGTGATCCTGCTGGACGAGGACGGCCGCATCCGGTTCTGGAACCGCGGGGCCTGCGTGCTCTTCGGCTACGACGCGCAGGAAGCGCTCGGGCAGTCGGCCGCGCTGCTGTTCGCGCCGGAAGACGCCCCGCCGGAAGCCCTGCGCGCCGAGATGCGGATCGCCCGCGCGCAGGGGCGCGCCAGCGACAACCGCTGGCTGGTCACTCGCGAGGGGCGGCGGCTGTGGGCCGAGGGCGTGCTGACCGCGCTGGAGGACGAGGAAGGCCGGCCCGCCGGCTTCTGCAAGCTGGTGCACGACGGCACCGAGCGCCACCTCGCCGCCGAGGCGCTGCGGGCCGCGAAGGAGGAAGCGGACCGCGCCAACCAGGCCAAGGACCGCTTCCTCGCCGTGCTGTCGCACGAACTGCGCACGCCGCTGGCGCCGATCACGACCGCCGTGCACGTGCTGGAGAAGGCCGCGCGGCTGGACGACCGGCACCGCGACCTGCTGCCCATGATCCGCCGCAACGTGGCGCTGGAGGCGCGGCTGATCGACGACCTGCTGGACCTCACCGCGATCAACGCCGGCAAGGTGAGCCTGCACAAGGAGCGCGTCGACTTGCACCAGCTGGTGCACGCCGTCGTCGGCATGGTCGCCGACACGCTGCGCGACAAGCAGATCGACCTGGAGCTGGTGCTAGCGGCGCGCGATCACTGGGTGGACGCGGACCAGGCGCGCATGCAGCAGGTGCTGTGGAACATCGTGCGCAACGCGCTGAAGTTCACGCCGCGCGGCGGCCGGGTGCGGGTGCGCACCGAAAGCCGCGACGGCGAGTTCCACCTCGCCTGCACGGATTCCGGCATCGGGATCTCCAGCGACGCGCTGGCGCGCATCTTCAGCCCGTTCGAGCAGGCCGACGCCGAAGTGGCCAGGAGCTATGGCGGCCTGGGCCTGGGCCTCGCGATCGCACAGGGCCTGATGGTGCAGCACGGCGGCCGGATCCGTGCCAGCAGCGACGGCCCCGGCAGCGGCTCCACGTTCAGCATCGCCCTGCCCGCCGCCGAGGCCGGCCAGGCCACCGGCGCCGTCGCCGCGCCCGAGGCAGCGCAGTCCGAGCGCAAGAGGGTGCTGCTGGTGGAGGACAACCAGGACGCGGCCACGGTGCTCGCGCTGTGCCTGGAGGAATACGGCTACGTGGTGGAGCACGTGGGCACCTGCGCCGAGGCCCTGCGGGTGGCGCACGCGGGCGGCTTCGACGCCGTCCTCACGGACCTCGGCCTGCCGGACGGCAGCGGGATCGACGTCGGCCGGGCGCTGTCCGGGCGGCTGCCGGTCGTCGCCCTCAGCGGCTACGGCCGTGACCAGGATCGCCACCGCTCCAACGAGGCGGGCTTCGCCGCCCACCTGGTCAAGCCGGCCGATCCGGCCCAGGTGC
Source organism: Ramlibacter monticola (assembly GCF_016722785.1). Lineage (GTDB taxonomy): Bacteria > Pseudomonadota > Gammaproteobacteria > Burkholderiales > Burkholderiaceae_C > Ramlibacter > Ramlibacter monticola. Next base: position 165,875 of record NZ_JAEQNE010000001.1, read on the forward strand.
ATGCCTGCCTCAGCGGCCTGCTGGCGCGGCAGGGACCCGGCGCGACGGCGTAGGGCATCGCTAGCCCGGCAGGGGCCCCGCGTCGGACGCGGGATGCCGTCCGGGTCTTACAGCCGCGCTTGGCCCGGGTTCCCATACTTCGCGGACAGCAACAGTCTGAAAGGGAGTCTAGCCATGCGTCAAACCGCTCTCGTGATCGCCGGCCTGGTGTCCGCCGCCTCCATCGCCCTGGTGGGCTGCGACGTGCAGAAGACCCAGGAAGGCAATGTGTCCGTGCCGAAGTACGAGGTCTCCAAGACCAAGGAAGGCGACGTCACGCTGCCGAAGTACGACGTCACCGCGCCCAAGGTGGACGTGACCACCGAGCAGAAGGACGTGAACGTGCCGAAGGTCGGCGTCTACACCGAAAAGGAAACGCTGACGGTGCCGAAGGTGGAAATCACGCCGGCGAAGGACCGCGACGACAAGAAGGTCGCGGAGACCAAGAAGTAACACGGCCCCCGCCCCGCAATCCGGGCCGGCGCTGCCGGCCCTCTTTCTTTCTCACGCCTCCGTCACGCGGACGTCCATCGCGACGATCTCCAGCGGCCCGTAGTTGGAAAGGAAGGCCACGTCGGCGATGTCGCGTCCGTTCGCCACCACGATGCGGCCGCCGCGCGGCTCGTCCTGGGTGGCGTCGAAGGCGTACCAGCGGCCGCCGAGGAACACCTCGTACCAGGCGTGCATGTCCATCGGCTCCAGCCCGTGCAGGTAGCCGACCACCACGCGCGCGGGCAGCAGGAGGCTGCGGCTCAGGGCCACGCCGACGTGCGCAAAGTCGCGGCACACGCCGGCGCCCTGCTCCAGCGTGTCCAGCGCGCAGGTGCTTTCCTCGCTCACGCCGTGGCGGTAGCTGAGGTTCTCCCGGATCCACTGGCAGATCCGCTCGGCCTGCGGATAGCCCGGCGCGCTGCCGCTGACGATGGCGCGTGCGCGTTCCTCCATCTTGTCGCTCGGGCAGTAGCGGCTTTGCAGCAGGTAGACCAGGGTCTCGTCGGGCAGTTGCGCGGGCGGCACCTGCGCCGCGCGCCGGTCCACGTCGATCTGGTCGGCCACTTCCACCTCGGCTTCCACGCAGATGGTGCTGTCGCCGCGCGGCAGCGTAAAGCGCTGGCACAGGTTGCCGAAGGCGTCGACGTATTCGCTGGCCGGGACCCAGGGCGCGATGTCGTAGCGCTCCGCCACCACCCATTGCCGGGTGCCGCTGCGCGCGCGCAGCATGGCGGCCACGGGGCAGTCCTGTTCGCAGTGGATGCGGATCTCGTTGCGCGCGCGCAGTCTCATGGTCGGAGACTCATCATCTGGCCGTGTCCCTGGCTCTGCCGTAGGACCACCGCCTGCACCCGGGCAAGGCGTTTTCCGGCACGCGTGCCAGACAACGCCGCCACATGGGCCGGCCCGCCCCCGCAGAGTTGCCAGCCGGCTTAGACTCGGCGCTGCCCTGGCGCTCGCCCGGGGCCCGCAACCGTGCCACACAACACCATCTCCGCCCACGTCCTCCTCGTCGACGACCAGCCCGCCAACCTGCTCGCACTGGAAGCGGTGCTCGAGACGCTGGGCGTGAACCTCGTGCGCGCGGTTTCCGGACCGGAGGCGCTCGAGGCCCTTGCGCGGCAGGATTTCGCCGCGGTGCTGCTGGACGTGCGCATGCCCGGCATGGACGGCTTCGAGGTGGCGCGCGAGATCCGCGCGCGTCCGCGCTCGCGCTTCACGCCCATCCTGTTCGTCACCGCGGGCGACGATCCCGACGAGGCCATGCTCTCGGCGTATGCGCTGGGCGCCGTGGATTTCCTGGCCAAGCCGCTGCGCGCCGAGGTGCTGAAGGCCAAGGTCGGCGTCTTCGTCGAGCTCTATCGCAGCAAGGAAGAACTGCGCCAGCGCGAGCGGCGCGACTTCGAGCAGCGGCTGGAAGCGAAGGAGGAGCGCTACCGTGCCCTCTTCGAGTCGATCGACGAGGGCTTCTGCGTGCTGCGCCTGGTCCGCGACAAGGCCGGCAAGGTGCGCGACTACCGCTTCGAGGAGGCCAACGAGGCCTTCACGATGCACACCGGACTGCGCGGCGCCGTGGGCCGGACGATCCGCGAACTCGTCCCCGGCCCCGAGGGGCAGTGGTTCCAGATCTACGAACGGGTGGCGCAGACCGGAGAAGCCACGCGCTTCGTCGAGGAGGCGCGGACGATGAACCGCTGGTTCGACATCTACGCCACCCGCCTGGGAGGACCCGGCAGCGACCTCGTCGCCGTGCTGTTCTCCGACATCACGCAGCGCCTGCTCGCCGAGCAGGACATGCGCCGCCTCAACGACGAACTGGCCCAGGCCAACCGCCGCAAGACCGAATTCCTCGCCACCCTGGCACACGAACTGCGCAACCCGCTGGCACCGCTGTCGAACGGGCTGCACCTGATGCGCATGGGCGCGAGCAAACCCGAGCTGCTGGACAAGACCCGGCAGATGATGGAAAGGCAGATCCAGCACATGGTTCATCTCGTCGACGACCTGCTGGATGTGGCGCGCATCAGCACCGGCAAGGTCGAACTGCGCCGCCAGCGCATCGAGCTGAAGGACGTCGTGGCCACCGCGGTCGAGACCAGCGCGTCCCTGATCGAGGCGGGCCACCACAAGCTGCACGTGGAACTACCCTCGCAGCCTTTGCCCATGGACGCCGACCCGACGCGCATCGCGCAGGTGGTCAGCAACCTCCTGAACAACGCGGCCAAGTACACGCCCGAGGCCGGGCGCATCACGCTGAAGGTCGGGGTGGAAGGCAACGAGGCGGTCCTGTCGGTGACCGACACCGGTGTCGGCATCGGCGCCGAGGCCCTGTCCCGGGTGTTCGAGATGTTCGCGCAGGTGCCCAGCAGCGCCGCCAAGCCACAGGGCGGGCTCGGCATCGGGCTGTCGCTGGTGCAGAGCCTGGTCGCGCTGCACGGCGGCAGCGTGTCGGCCGCGAGCCCCGGTCCCGGCCAGGGCAGCACCTTCACCGTGCGGCTGCCGCTGGCGGCCAGCGAGGCCGCCGGGGCGGAGCGCAACGCGGCCAACGCGGCGGGCAAGCCGGGCCAGCTGCAGGTGATGGTGGTGGACGACAACGCCGACGCGGCCGAGAGCCTCGGCGTGCTGCTGGACATCGAAGGCCATGCCGCCCACATCGCGCACACCGGCGCCGAGGCCCTGCAGATCGCCCGCGAACATTCGCTGGACATCGTGTTCCTCGACATCGGCCTGCCGGACATGAGCGGCTACGACGTGGCGCGCCGCCTGCGGCTGCTGCCCGGGATGCAGGAAACCCTGCTGGTGGCCCTCACGGGCTGGGGCACGCAGGACGACCGGCAGCGCACGCGCGAGGCCGGCTTCGACCGCCACCTCACCAAGCCGGCGGAACTGCCGGCGGTGGAGGAACTGCTGCACTCCGCGGCGCAGGCCAAGCGCGTCGCGTAGGCTCCTGGGCGGCAGAGAAACGGGTCTGCGTTGGGCCTGATTCAGACCCGTTCGAGCAATTCGCGCGCGAGGTCTTCCAGGATCGTCGCCAGCGCCGGCACCGTCGCCGTCGGGTGCGGCGACTGGCGCGCCTGCTGCCACAGGTCGGAGAGCACGTCGGCGCGGGCTTCCACGGCCGCGACCACCTCGCTGCGCCAGCCGGCCGGCGCTTCGTCGTCCGCGAGCGCGCGATGGGCGACCACGAGATAGGTCAACACCAGTCCTTCGGTGAAGGTCTGGAGCAGCTCGTCGCCCAATTGGACCTGCGGCTGGCCGCCGGGGCTGCCCCGGTTGCGCCAGGCCGCTGCCGCATAGGCCGCGCCGCCGCCGATCATCGCGCCGAGCGCGGCCGCCGCGCCGAGCGTGAGCCCGCCCGTGAGCAGGTCGATGCCGGCGCCCATGGCCGCCCCGGTGGCGGCGCCGGCGATGCCGGCCTGCGGCGTGTCCACCGGCTGCTGCTCGCTGAAGCCGCTGTCCAGGCGGGCGCCGGCGATGGGCGCGACCGGCGCGCCGGAACGATAGAGCTGCACCAGCTCCGCCAGCAAGGCGCTCTCGCTCTCCCGCAGGCGCTGCAGCAGGGCCTGGCGCGCGCCTTCGCGGGCGCGCTGGCTGGCGTCGCGCTCGGCGGCGTCGAGCAGGTGGCGCAGGCTCACCGGCGCGCTGCCGACGTCCTCGCTGTCCCGCGCGGCCCGTGCCAGCTCGGTGGCCAGCAAGCGCATCGCCTCGCCGAAGCGCACCGCGTTGCGGTCCTGCCAGGTCGCCGCGAGGCGCTCGAAGCCGGCCCGCTTGCTGCTCGCCACGCGCGCCGCCGCCGCCTCCAGCAGCAGCGGGTCGCCCAGCCAGTGGGAGGTGCAGCGTTCCAGCGGCAGCACCAGCGCGCCGATCCCGAGTTGCTGCGCCGCGTCGTGCACCGCTTCGTCGTCCGGCGCGAGGACCAGCGTCGGCTGCCCCACCCAGTGCAGCAGCCGCCCGGCGTCGCGCAGGTCCGCGGCGCGGTGGGGCACGACCAGCATCAGGTCGGTGTCGGCCAGCGTGGCCTGCACCGCGTCGCGCTGCCCCTGCGCGCGCGGCGCGGCCTTGAAGCGGCCCAGCAGATCCTGCAGCCAGGCCTGCGCGGCCGAACCGCCGGCGGCCTGCGCCGTCACGACGGCGGAGGGGGGCCGGGTGCCGGGCGGGACTTCGAACACGCGCAGCACGTCGCCCTTGGCCGTGCTCAGCACCGTCCAGGGGACGTGGCCCAGGGGCGGCGCCCGGTCGGCGACCTGGTGCAACATGCGCAGCACGGCGTCGCGCCCGGGTCCGTCCGGCGCCAGCAGGCCCACCGTGATGCGGGCCGGGCTCACCCGCGCCAGCACCTGCACGAAATAGGGATCGCGCAGGTCGATGCAGACCGCGCGGGCCAGCCGGTGGCGGCGCCAGCCGCTCCACGCCGCCAGCACGGCGCGCGGCAGCACGACCACCAGGAACAGCAGGGCCAGGTACATCCACACCCAGCGCCGCGCCTCCTCCACCCCGATGGCGGCGCCGGAACCGAAGGCCATGCGCTGCAGGTCGGCCACACTGAAGGATTCGAAGGGCAGCAGCGCCACCACCGGCGCGAACAGCAGGCGCAGGAAGGCATGGACCTGCTCCACCCCGAGCAGCGTGCTTTCCCAGCCGACGCGGTACTGGCGCACGATGCCGCCCAGCACGATGGACAGCGCCAGACCCAGGGCCCAGCCCACGGCGCTCAGGTGCAGCAGCTGCTTGAACCACAGCCACTGCTGCCGGCCGGTGGCGCGCAGCCAGTGCTCGTGGAAGCGCGCAAGCACGTCGGCGTGCAGCCGGCCGGTGCGCCGCCCGGGCGCGGGGAGGCCGGAGAGCCAGCGCAGCAGCCCCGCGGCCGGCAGGTGGGGCGCCCGGGGCAGGAACAGCGACAGGAGCATCAGCACGTACACCGCCAGGTTCCACGCCAGCACGCCCAGCAGGGCCGGCGACAGCATGTTCACCTGGTGCGGGTTGTCGATGCGGTCGATGGCGGCGCCGAGCCCGCAGGCCAGCAGGGGCAGCCCCAGCAGCAGCCAGCGCTGCCAGCCTAGCGGGTCCTGCAGGCTGGCGATCCGCGGCTGGCGCTTGTCGACCACCGCCAGCATGCGGCGGGCGCGCTGCAGCAGGTACTGCGTGAAGTCGATGCCGTGGGGGCCGACCGCGCGGCTCGCCTCCAGCGCCTCCCCCTCGATCTGCTCGCGCTCGACGGCGCTCAGCACCTTGCCCTGGGGGTCGGCGTCCTCCACGGCACGCGCCAGCACGAGTTGCCGCGCGCTGGCTTCGTCGAGGAGCAGGACGCCGTCTTCCACCGTCATCGGAGTGCGGCCAGTGTGCCCGAGTTCACCGCGGGCACGCACCGGTCGCAAACCCTTAACCGGGCCGCGGCGGGACCGGCCGGCGCGCGCTCAGCGGGCCTGGCGCAGGAAACGGCGGACGTTGTCCGGATCGTGGCCGACGTAGGTGACGGCGTGCTCCAGTTCGTCCTCGCTGCATCCCAGCCAGTTGCACCAGTTGCGGCGCTCCCATTCGGGCTCCAGGTGGATCAGCAGCTGTTCGGCAAGCATCTTGTTCACATCTTCGGACATGGTCGATTCCCCTTTCCGATGCCTTCAGCGTAGGCGCGGCCGCGGGCTGGCGCGGCAGGACAGGCGAGCGCCACGCTGTCCGGCGAGCCTTTTCGCTGCTGTAGGACGCCGGCGCCGCAGAGCCGGATGTCCTGCGGACGGCCCCGGTGTGCGACTACAGGGCGCCGGGGCGCGGGCCGCCACCATGGCTGGCATCACAAGGGAGTCCCGCCATGCTGCTGCGCAAGCTGATCGTGTTCGCCGTCACGTCCGGGCTGGCCAAGAAGGCCTGGGACGTCCACCAGCAGAAGGAACAGGCCCGCGAGCGGCGCAAGATGCCGGTCGACATCACCGAGGTGGTCGCGCGGCCGGTCGCGACGGCCGATCCGTCCGAGCGCCGGCGCGGCCGCAAGCTGGGCGCGCGCCGCCGCAGCGAGGGGCCGGCTTCGTAACAGGCCCTTTACGGCCAGCCTTTACACTGGCCGGATGCGATTTCCGAAAACCCTGCTGATCCTCGCGATCGCCGCCGCCTGCTCCGTCTCCGCACAGGCCCAGTCCACGCCCGCCAAGAAGGAGCTCGTGGCCCGCATCCTGAAGGTGCAGCAACCTGGCATGGAAGCCATGGCGCGCAACCTGGTGGAGCAGCCCGCCATGGAAATGCTGGAGCGTGCCGGCGCCGCCCTGCCCCAGCGCGTCGCCGCCGACAAGCGCGAAGCCGTGGGCAAGGACATCCAGAACGACGTCAAGAAGTTCGTCGACGACACCGTGCCGATCGTGCGCGACCGCGTGGTGAAGATCGCGCCCTCGTCCATCGGCGTGATCTTGGAGGAGAAATTCACCGAGGCCGAACTGAAGGAAGTCGCGGCGATGATGGAATCGCCCACCTTCGCCAAGTTCCAGGCCATGGGCGGCGAGCTGCAGCGTGCGCTGGTCGAGAAACTGGTGGCCGACACCAAGCCGCAGGTCGAGCCGAAGCTGCGCGGCCTGGAAGAAGGCATCGCCAAGCGCCTGGGCGTCAACGTCGAAGCGCAGAAGGGCGCCGCGCCGGCGGCGGCCGCGCCGAAGGCCCCCGCCAAGAAGTAAAAAAAAAGGGCGGCCCGCGGGCCGCCCCTGCCTCACTCCTCGCCGGTTCCGTCAGGCCGCCGCGTCCGGCGCCGGCTGCGCATTCGACGCGCCGTTCAGGCCCACCTTCGAATCGAAACTGAAGCAGGCCGCCTCGAACGCGCGGATCTCGTGCAGCGCCTCCTTCAGGCTCATCTCGCCGGCCTCCATCAGCTTGCCGGCCAGGTGCTCCGTCAGCGGCTTCAGGCGCCCCAGCGTGGCCTTGGTCTCGCCGTAGAGGCGCTCGCTCTGCATCTCCATGATGGAGCGGGTCTCCTCGTCGACCGTGCGGTTGTTGCCTTCGTGGAGCGCGCCGAAGTTCAGGCGCGTCTTGCGGTACATGCCCATCTCCGCCACCGCGTGGTGCAGCAGCTTGGTCACGCGCGTGATGTCGTTGTGGGCGCCGTTGGTGGTGCCCTCCTCGCCGAAGAACAGTTCCTCGTTGGCCATGCCGCCCAGCAGCACGCGCACGTCGTGCTCGATGTCGGCCTTGGTCTTCAGCAGGTTGTTGCCCTGCTTGTGGAACACGAAGCCCAGGGCGTTGTTGCGGGGGTTGGCCTTGAGCGAGATCTTGATGGTCTTCATCTCGGCCAGGAGCTTGTCCCAGTCGCCGCCGGCACGCTTGCGTTCCAGCTCGAAGTCCACCAGGAAGTGGCCCCACTCGTGGATCGCGATGATGCGGCGGTCCCGCTCGCGCTCCTTGGTGGCGTTGCCGTTGACGTTGCCCACCAGCACGCGCTCGGCGGCCTGCATCAGGGTCTCTGCGTCGATCAGCTCGCCGGCCTGCACCGCGGTGATGCCCGCCTGGTCGACGATGGTCTCCAGGTCGGCCGGGCTGCGGCCCTCCGTGATCTCCACCAGGTGCCGCAGGTCCAGGCCCTCGGCCACCTTGTCGGCGCGCTGGCCCAGGTAGTGCTCCACGATCGCGCGGCGCTCTTCCTTGTTCGGCATGCGGAAGTCCACCTTCATCTGGAAGCGGCGCAGCATGGCCTCGTCCATCGACATGGACTCGGAGTTGAAGTTGGAGGCGACGATCCAGATGATCTCGGCGTCGCTCTTGGTGCGCACGCCGTCCAGGATCGCCAGCAGCATGTTCTGCGTGTCGTCGTCGAACTTGCGGTGGCCGCCGCGCTTCATGAACAGGTCCTGCGCCTCGTCGAGGAACACGATGCAGCGCTTGCGCCGCTTGGCCATCGAGGAGATCCGCGCCAGCGTGTTCGAGCCGCCGGCCACGTAGCCGGTCTCGAGGTTGGCGGCGGAGTGGAACAGGATCGGCAGGTTCAGCTCCTTGGCTAGGTAGCTCGCCAGCTTGGTCTTGCCGGTGCCCGCGGGGCCGCTGAACATCACGTTGAAGGGCTTGTTGATGCCGTACTCGGCGTACTCGGCGCGCCGCTCGTACTGGTCCTTGATCTGGCGGACTTCGGCCTTGATGTCGTCCATGCCCACCAGGTCCTCGATCGAGCCCTGCACCTGCTGCGGCTCGATGAAGCGCAGCGACTTGAACTGGCCCTTGAGGTGGAAGGCGAGGAAGCCGAGGAGGCCCAGGGTCAGGGCGGCGGAGAGCACGCCGCTCACGCCGGCCTTCCAGGCGTCCTTTTCGGACTGCGGGCGGGCGCCGGCGAAGCGCTCGTCCAGCTTTTCCAGCATGTCCTGGCTGGCGCTGGACAACTCGCCGCGCGGGATGAACACCAGCTTGCCGCCCCAGGGCGCGTTGACGGCCTTGTCGGCGAAGATCTTGGTCTCCATGTCGCTGGGGTAGTAGGCGAACTGCGTCCCCTGCGACTCGATCAGGACGATGCGCTCGGAGATGTTCCACATCAGCGGCTTGTAGACCACCGTGATGCGCTCCACCGGGTTGCGCTCCAGGAAACCGAGCACCGAGCCGGTGCCGAACTGCACCGGCAGCTTGTCGTTGAGGGTCCACAGCGCCTCGGCGCCGGTCGCGCCGGCCATGGCCCTGACCTGCTCGGCGACCGCCGCCTGGCGCTGCATCACCAGGACGGAATACCCTCCCGTCAGCGGAATCAGCAAGCCCACGAAGATGACCATCGCCTTGACGGCGGTGGACTGGACCGAAAACCAGTCCGACAGGCGGCTCGCCAGCTTCTTGATGCTGAGCCAGATACTGGGCGCGGAGGCGCCGGCTGCGGTTCCCTCCACGGGGTCTTTGTCGGCGGAAAGTTCGGACATCGGTGTACCTGCTCGGGGCGGCCCGGCGCGCGCGGCGCGCCGGCACAAAATGCGTTGCGGAGAGCCCTGGGCGGGGGGCTCTTCTGTCAGAGCCATCCTACAGAAAGGGTTCCCGCGAGGCGAGTCGAAAAATCAGGGCGTCGTCGGGCTGGCTCGTCGCTCGTGACAAATTCACGAAGCGCGCTGTTGCCATTTCGCCGCATGCCGCGCCACGTGGCGCTTGCCCGGAACCCAGGCACGTGGCATGCATCTCATACATTGAGGCGGGTTCTTTTTCAAGTTTCTTTCCCGCCTACTTATCCCTCGGAGCTCCCGCAGCCCCGGGGGATTTTTTATTGTCGGGCGGGCGGGGTGCGGGCGCACGGCGGCCGCTCCACGCCCCCACGTGATCCCGGGGCTTGCGCCAACCCCCTGAATCCCGCGCAGGACTTCGGGGCGGACGCAACAGTCCCGGCCCGACCCAACGAAATTGCGAGGCCCCTTCGCGGCCGCCCGCTGCCGGCTGCCTAGACTTGAAGCAGTAACAACAAGGACGGCAGGCATGCGTTCGGCTTATCTGGTGCTCGGGGTCCCCGGGGATGCCAACAGGGAGGAAATCGAGGCGGCGTTCCGCCGGGCGGAGGCGCAATTCCCGCGCGAGCGGCTGGCGCAGGAGGAAGGGGCACTGGCGCGGCTGGGCGAGATCCGGTCCGCCTACCAGGTCCTGAACGACCCCGATTCGCGCGCGGCGCACGACCGCAAGCTGCAGGCGCAGGTGCGCCCGCCGCCGCGCCCGCGGACCGTGGTGCTCACGGAGGAAGTTTCGCCGCTGCGCAAGTGGATCGTCGCCGGCGTGTGGCTGCTGGTGGTCATGCTGGCCTCCGGCATCTACCTCAGCCACCGCAACGCGGAGGCGCGCCGCCTCGCGGCCGTCCAGGAGGCGGCGGAACGCAAGGCGGCGGAACGGGAAGCCGAGACCCGCCGGCAGGAGCAGGACCGGCTCGCCGCCGAACGTGCTTCCCTGGCGGCGCGCGCCGAGGCCAACGAGCGGCGGCTGCTGGCGGACATCAACGGCTCGCGCGCCGTGGCCACGCAGCGCATGCAGGAAGCGGCCATGCTGCAGGTCCAGAGGCAGGAGCAGGCGGAGGCGCGCCGCCGCGAAAGCGAGCGCCTGTACGAGGAGCGCCGCGCCACCCTGGAATCCCGCCAGGCCGCCGCCGAGGCCCAGCGGCGCGTCGAGCGCGACAAGCAGCGGGTGCGCGAACTCTGCTGGCGCACCTACGGGCGGCCGGACTGCTGATGGCTGCCTCGCGCGGCCCGGCGTAGCGACTAGACTGCGGCCCCACGGGCGCCGGCCGCGTCGGCCGCGCGCCTTCGCCGGAGACGCCATGCCGAAACTCGAACACCTCCGCAGCCAGCGCTGGCTGGCCCGGAACGAATTCCGCAGCTTCAACCACCGCTCCCGGATCATGCAGATGGGGTACGACCCCCAGGACTGGGAGGGCAAGCCGCTCATCGCGATCCTGAACAACTGGAACGACTTCAATCCCTGCCACCAGCACTTCAAGCACCGGTCGGAGGAAGTCAAGCGCGGCGTGCTGCAGGCGGGCGGCTTCCCGCTTGAACTGCCCACCGTGTCCCTGGGCGAGGTGCTCATCAAGCCCTCCGCCCTGCTCTATCGCAACATGCTGGCGATGGAGGTGGAGGAGATGATCCGCGCCTACCCCGTGGACGGCGTCGTCCTCATGGGCGGCTGCGACAAGACCACGCCGGCGATGCTGCTCGGCGCCACCAGCGCCGACGTGCCCGCGATCTTCCTGCCGGCCGGGCCGATGCTGCGCGGCATGTCGCGCGGCCAGACGCTCGGCTCCGGCTCGGACGCGTTCAAGTACTGGGACGAGCGCCGCGCCGGCACCATCAGCGAGCCGCAGTGGATGTCCATCATGGGCGGCATCGCCCGCAGCGCCGGTACCTGCATGACCATGGGCACGGCCAGCACCATGATGTCCATCGCCGAGGCGATCGGCATGGCGCTGCCGGGAGCGGCCTCCATCCCCGCCGTGGACGCCAGCCACCAGCGCATGGCGACCGCCTGCGGCCGCCGCATCGTGGAGATGGTGCACGAGGACCTGCGCCCCTCGCGCATCCAGACCCGCGACGCCTTCCTGAACGGCATCACCGTGGCGATGGCGCTGGGCTGCTCCACCAACGCGATCATCCACCTGATCGCGCAGGCCCGCCGCGCGCAGCAGGAGATCTCGCTGGACGACTTCGACCGCATCAGCCGCGAGGTGCCGGTACTGGCGAACATCCGCCCCAACGGCAGCAGCCAGTACCTGATGGAGGACTTCTACTACGCCGGCGGCCTGCGCGCGCTGATGCAGCGCGTGAAGGACCACCTGCGGCTGGACCAGGTCACCGTCACCGGCAGGACGGTGGGCGAGAACCTCGAAGACGCCGAGTGCTTCAACGACGACGTGATCCGCCCCTGGTCCGACCCCGTCTACCGGGAAGGCGCGCTGGCGGTGCTGCGCGGCAACCTGGCGCCCGACGGCTGCGTGATCAAGCCGTCGGCGATGAGCGAGAAGTTCCTGCGCCACACCGGCAAGGCGCTGGTGTTCGACGACTACCCCAGCATGAAGAAGATGCTGGACGACGAGCACGCGGAGGTCACCGAGGACGACGTGATCGTGCTGCGCAACGCCGGACCCAAGGGCGGGCCCGGCATGCCGGAGTGGGGCATGATCCCGATGCCGGTGAAGCTGCTGAAGGAAGGCAAGCGCGACATGCTGCGCATCAGCGACGCGCGCATGAGCGGCACCAGCTACGGCGCCTGCGTGCTGCACGTCGCGCCGGAAGCCTTCGTCGGCGGCAACCTCGCGCTGGTGCGCAGCGGCGACCGCATCGTCATCGACGTGCCGGCCCGCAGCCTCCGGCTCGAGGTCTCCGACGAGGAACTGGCGCGGCGCCGCGCCGGATGGAAGCCGCAGCCGCCGCGCTTCGCCCGCGGCTACGGCTGGATGTTCACGCAGCACATCCTGCAGGCGAACGAGGGCTGCGACATGGACTTCCTGCAGGCGCAGTTCGGCGAGGCGGCCGGCGAACCCGACATCTTCTGACCGGCCGGGCCCCTACGTAATTCCCGCAGCCGGCCGGTCAGATTCCGGTCAGCGGCCCTCGCCGATGATGGCGGCGCGACACGGAAGCCGGGCGCGTCACCTCCCAATCCTCCCGCGCCCGGTTTTCCCCCGCCCTCGGCCCGGCGTCACCCGCCGGGCCGTTTTTTTTGGTTCTTCACCGAATTCCGGGGAGACCAAACGAAGGGCGGCCGATGGCTACCACGGTTGGCCGGTTGCCTCCGACCCGGACCAGGACGTGACCGTCCGCCTCTGCGACTGTCCCCCGGCGCGGATGAAAAGCGTGCCCCAGTTTGGCGCCGCGCCCGCGCCTCCTCCTTTATGTCGCCGAGTCGGACGATCACGCCCTGGTCCTCCGCGGCGCGGGCGCGGCGCCAGCACGAGCAACGGCTCTCATCCGCGCCGGGGGACAGTCGCTGAGACGGACAGACACGGGCTGGTCCGGCCCGAGCGGCGCGACGTTCACCGAACACGGCTCCCAGCGCTTGCCGGTCGCACATCAACCATCTCGACAACCTCAACTTGGCAGTGGTGGCCATCGGCCGCAATTTTTTTTCAGCAGGCCAGCGCGCGTGCGGCGGCCCAGAACGCTTCCGCGTGCGCGCCGAGGGGATTCGCGTCGCGGTACAGGCGGATCTCCACCGGCAGCCGCCAGTGCGCCGGGCCGCTCACCTGCAGGCGCCCCGCCGCGAGCTCCTCGCCCACGATCGACTGCGGCAGCCACGCCAGTCCGCGCCCCTCCAGCGCCATCGACTTGAGCACCGAGGCCAGGTAGGCCGTGAACACCGGCCGCGCCGCCGTGCCCGCGAGCTCGGCGCCGAGCGCCTGCCGCACGATGCGCCCCAGCCCCGACTCGTCGCTGAACTGCAGCAGCGCGCCCTCCGGCGCGCCCGGCGCCTGCACCGGCAGCAGCAGGTCCTGGCCGATGCGCACCGAGGGCGCGCCCGCCGCGGCCAGCCCGCCGCCCGCCCCGGCCGGCGCATGGGCGATCACGAACTGCACCTGGCGCTGCGCCAGCAAGGCCTCGCAGCGCTGCAGCACGTCCGACACCAGCCGGATCGGGCCGCGGCCCGCCTGCGGCTCCAGCGCCTGCAGCCAGCCCGGCACGAAGGTGAAGGACAGCGCGTGGGTGGCGGCGATGCGCAGGGTGGACGCGTCGGCCTCGGCGAAGGCGCGGGCCTCGCCCGGCACCCGGGCCACGCGCGCCAGCAGCTCCTCGGCCTGCGGCCGGAACCAGTCGCCGGCGGCGGTGAGCCGCGCCGGCTGCATGCTGCGGTCGAACAGCTCCACCCCCAGCCACTCCTCCAGCGCCCGGATGCGGCGGCTGAAGGCGGGCTGCGTCATGTGGCGCTCCTCCGCGGCGCGCGAGAAATTGCCGGTGGCGGCAAGCGCGAGGAAGTCCTCGAGCCAGGACAGGTTCATGGGCGGTGCCTCGCCGGCATCGTTTGCAAGAAAAAGGGCATTGGCCTTGGGCGGCGACCTTGGCGATGATCGCGGCCACTTTACGGAGAAACAGCCACCATGAAGATCGTCGAGATCCGCGAGAAGACCGTCCCCATCAGCTCGCCCATCCGCAACGCCTACATCGACTTTAGCAAGATGACGCTGAGCCTCGTCGCGGTGATCACCGACGTGGTCCGCGACGGCAAGCCGGTGGTGGGCTACGGCTTCAACTCGAACGGCCGCTACGGCCAAGGCCAGCTCATGCGCGAGCGCTTCCTGCCGCGGGTCATGGAGGCCAAGCCGGACTCCCTGCTCGACGGGCGCGGCATCCTCGACCCGCACAAGGTGTGGGACACGATGTTCCGCAACGAGAAGCCGGGCGGCCACGGCGAGCGCTCGGTGGCGATCGGCACCATCGACATGGCCCTGTGGGACGCGGTGGCGAAGATCGAGAACAAGCCGCTGTTCCAGCTGCTGGCCGAGCGCCACGGCGATGGCAAGGTGAACCGCAAGGTGTTCGTGTATGCGGCCGGCGGCTACTACTACCCCGGAAAGGACGACGCGCAGCTGAAGGCCGAGATGCGCAGCTACCTCGAGCGCGGCTACTCCGTGGTGAAGATGAAGATCGGCGGCGCCCCGCTGGCCGAGGACCATCGCCGCATCGAGTCGGTGCTGTCCATCCTGGGCCCCGGCCAGCGCCTGTGCGTGGACGCCAACGGCCGCTTCGACGTCGACACGGCCATCGCCTACGCCAAGGCGCTCTCGCAGTACGACCTGTTCTGGTACGAGGAGGCGGGCGACCCGCTCGACTACGAGCTGCAGGCTATCCTGCGCAGCTATTACAGCAATCCCATGGCGACCGGCGAGAATCTCTTTTCCATGCAGGACGCGCGCAACCTGATCCGCTACGGCGGCATGCGGCCCGACCGCGACTGGCTGCAGTTCGACTGCGCCCTGTCGTACGGCCTGGTCGAATACCTGCGCACGCTGGAGATGCTCAAGCAGCACGGCTGGTCGCCCTCGCGCTGCATCCCGCACGGCGGCCACCAGATGTCGCTGAACATCGCAGCGGGCCTGGGGCTGGGCGGCAACGAGTCCTACCCCGACCTGTTCCAGCCCTACGGCGGCTTCCCCGACGGCGTGAAGGTGGAGGACAGCTACGTCACCATGCCCGAGCTGCCCGGGATCGGCTTCGAGGGCAAGAGCGACCTGATCCGGGAGATGCGGGCGCTGTCGGCCTGACACCCGCCGCATGAGGCTGCCCCGGACCGCCCTGCTCGTCACCGGCCTCGCGTTGGCGGCGGGCGCGTTCGCGGCGCCGCTCGAACTGGAGACCTACGACCTGCGCAAGTGCCTCCAGTGGACCATCACGCGGACCGAACAGCCGGTGCGCTCCGCCGAATACCGCGCGGCCAGGGCGCGGGCCCGGGGCAGCGCCGAGGTGTTCTCGGCCACGGCGGAATTGCCCGAGGGGGGCCAGTTGCACAAGTTCGGCGCCTGCACGTACCGGCGCGTCGCGGGCAAGCCGCGCATCGCCTGCGTGCCGGTGCTCGACTTTCCCCTCGCGGGCGCCAGCTACGTGCCGGCCGAGCAGCAGCGTTTCCGCACCGCGACGGTCCTGCGCTGCGTCTCCGGCTGCGACCAGAAGATCCCCGACCTCGTCTACGACCTGCACGAGGACGCCGTGACGGACGTCGCGGCCCAGGAGAAGGAAGAGCGCGCCCGCGGCACCCGACTGCGCCGCGCCTGCGCCGGCCTGCGCTGAACGCAGCGCCACGGTCGCGCTGGCTCGCGCCAGCCGTGTAGGACCACGCCGCGACCTTGCGGAGCGGAGGCCCCGGGGAGCGCCTCCTCTCGGCACACTTCGGCTCTTACCCGAAGCAGGACAGGGAGCACGCCCATGGAAAGGATCTGGGGGCCGGTCAACGGCTTCTACCTCGCGGCCTACGCTTCGCCGGCGGACGATGGCGAGCACTTCTGCAGCTATGCCAAGGTGTGCTGGGCCCGGCCGGACAGCTACTGGGACGCCGACTGCGCCTTCAAGATCTTCGGCGGCGACCAGCACCCATCCCTCGAAGACGCGCTTGCCGCGGTGGCGCTGGAGGCGCGCAACGAGGCCTCGCAACTGCCGGCGCATGCGCGCACGCTCGCCGAACAGCGCCAGCGGGACCGCGTGCCGATCCCGCGCCTGTTCGCCACCACTTTCTTCCGCCAGCGCGTGGCGCAGCGCAGGGCGCGGCGCATGGCCCACCCCGTGGCGCGAGCGCGCGCGCTGCTGATTTCGTAGCAACCGTCCCACAGTTGCCGCGACGAAGAACGGTTTTGCTGGACCACGGGCGGGCGAAGCTATGAAAATCGTAGCGATGTCGGCTTCCCTGCCCACCTACTACGACGTGCTTCGGGTCGAGCGCCATGCCTCGCCCGAGCGCGTGCGCGCGGCGTACCGCAGGCTGGCGCAGAAGTACCACCCGGACAAGATGCCCGGCAACGCCAACGCGAGCCGCGCGATGGCCGCCATCAACGCGGCCTACGAGGTGCTCTCCGATCCGCAGCGCCGCGCCGAGCACGACCTGTGGATCCAGCGGGCCCGCCACGCGGCCCGGCCCCGCCCGCCGGTGCCCGCCGCGCCCACCGGTCTATTGGAAACGCTCCGGCTGGGCAACGCCTGGCCCTGGGTCCTGCTGTTCGGCACCATGGCCGTGGCCCTGGGCACGATCGGCACTGCCATTTACCTGGCCGCCATGCCTGCGCGCGCCACGGCCGCGCCAGCCTTGCAAGCCTGTGCCGTCGCCGCGCCGGCGCCCGCGGCGCGCTGCGCACCGCGTACCTGAACGCTCCCCGCCACGCCGGACAGCGCTGACGGGCAGACCCGGGCGGGTCCGATGTCCCGCAAGCCAGCGCGGCCGCACCTTGTTCCTATTCGGACAAGGAGAAAACATGACTCGCAAGACCCTGCTCGCGGCGGCGCTGGCCGCCGGTTCGCTGATGGGCGTCG
Organism: Ramlibacter monticola; assembly: GCF_016722785.1. Classification (GTDB taxonomy): domain Bacteria; phylum Pseudomonadota; class Gammaproteobacteria; order Burkholderiales; family Burkholderiaceae_C; genus Ramlibacter; species Ramlibacter monticola. Next base: position 182,824 of record NZ_JAEQNE010000001.1, read on the forward strand.
TCTCGGCCGCCCATGCCGTGCCTGCCGTCGTCGCCAACAGCGGCACCACCGTGTACACCTATCCTGCCCAGACCGTCCTGGTGCAGCCGGCGCCGCCCGCGCCGATCTCCGAACCCTTCCCCGCCCCGCGCGAGGGCTACGTGTGGGCGCCCGGGCATTACGAATGGCGCAACGGCCAGTACGTGTGGATGGGGGGCGAATGGATGACGGCCCGGCCGGGCTTCGCCTGGCGCGCCGGCCATTGGGAGCAGCGCGATGACGGCCAGTGGCAGTTCGTGGCCGGCCACTGGATGCGCGGCGACGACTACGCCTACTACGAGCGCGACGGACGCCGCGGCCCGTTCGGCGACCGCGACGGCGACGGCGTGATCAACCGCGACGACCGCTTCCCGCGCGATTCGTCCCGCTACTGAGCCTGAAGAGGCAGGCGCCGCTCAGGTGCCTGCCATCGCCGGCTGCAGCATGCTGAGCCGGTTGCCTTCGGTGTCGGTGAAGGCGACGTAGAGCCCCACGCCGGGGATCGGCATCGGCGTGCCCAGCACCTTGCCTCCCGCCTCGCCGACCTTGCGCGAGGACTCGGCGATGTCGCGCACCGCGATCACCACGGAGGGATGCTGGCCGGGCATGTCGGGCGAGCGCGGAAAGAAGCCGCCGTTGATGGCCCCGCGCTTGCCTTGCGGCGGGCCGTCGGTCTCGGCGGTGGCCGCGAGGACGTAGTTGCCCATCTCGGCGCCCAGCGCCTGCGTGCGCCAGCCGAAGGCCGTCTCGTAGAAGCGCGCGATGCGCTCGCGGTCGTCGTAGGGCATCTCGAAGTGCACCACCGGGTCCATCGCTTCATCTCCTCTACTTCGAGCGACCGTCGAAGTGCTTGACCGGCACGCTCTCGAGGTCGAAGTCTTCGAGCGTGCGCAGGTTGATGGCGGCCATCTCGGCACCGCCGGGACCGGCGCCCTCCCCGTACGGATGGATTCCGCAGACGGGACAGAACCGGTGCCTGATGACGTGCTTGTTGAACATGTAGGTCGAGGCGGCGTCGTCCGGCGTCATCAGCTTGAGCTTGTCGCGCGCCACGAACCAGAGCAGCGAGCCCTTGCGCGAGCACATGGAGCAGTTGCACGCCATCCCGCTGTCGACCTCGCCTTCCACCTCGTAGCGGATGCGGCCGCAGTGGCAGCTTCCCTTGTAGACCATGCGTCACCTCCCTGCCTCATCGGCCGGTCGAACTTTTTAGAGCGCGGCGAGGGAGGTGTCAAGGAAGCATCCATTGCCGGGCTTGCACGCCGGTGCTAGCCTCCCCGGGCGCTTTCTGTTCCCCTAACGTCAACAACGAGGACCTCACCATGCGCACCACCCGAACCATTGCATCCTTCGTCGCCGCCGCCGCCCTGGCCGGCGCGACCGGGCTGGCCTTCGGCCAGGCGGCACCGGCCGCGCCCGCCGCGCCCCCCGTTCCGCAGTACGGCACCAACGTGAACCACGAACAGGCCCGCAAGGCGCTCGCCGGGGCCATCGCCGAGGCGCGCCGCCTCAACCTGCCGATGGCCGTCGCCGTGGTCGACACCGGCGGCAACCTCGTCGCGTTCGAGCGGATGGACAACACGCAGTTCGGCAGCATCGGCGTGTCGCAGGACAAGGCGACCTCGGCCGCGATGTTCCGGCGCCCGACGAAGGCCTTCCAGGATGCCGTCGCCGGCGGCGGCGCCGGCTTGCGCGTGCTCACGCTGCGCGGTGCGAATGCCGTCGAAGGCGGCATCCCGCTGATGCAGGACGGCCGCATCATCGGCGCGATCGGCGTCTCCGGCGGCTCCGCGGAGCAGGACGGCGTGGTGGCCGCCGCGGGCGTCGCGGCGATGGGCCGCTGAACGCCCGGTGCCCGCCGGCCGCCGGCGGGCACCTTCCCTCGCCTTACTTCCGGCGCGCCACCGGCGCGTCGGGCAGCGGCAGCCCTCCCGGGCCGGCGGCGAAGCTCAGCGGGCTTTCCGCCAGCTGCTGGCCCACGCCGGGCTTCTTCCAGTCGCACACGCCGGTGGCGAACACCGCCTGCAGGCGCGCCCACTGGCCTTCGCTGAAGGCGGCCGCGCCATAGTCGGCGCGGTCCAGCGGCTTCAGGCGGCACTTCAGGATGTCTTCCGAACGGGGGCCGCCCGCCACCTGGCGCGGCGAGGCCGAGGGCCGCAGGAAGGGATCGGCGTCGCACACCGCCGGGTCGAACACCTTGGTGTTGGTGGCGTCGCCGGGGATCAGGCAGAAGTCGCGCGTGCTCGCCGGGCGCGCATCGCGCACCTTGCCGGCCAGCGGCTTGCCGCGCGTGTCGGCCACCAGCGAGAGCAGCCACTGGTCCATCGCGTCCAGTCCATCCAGGAACATGGTTCCGGGCGGCGTGAGCCCCGTGCTGGCGAAGCGCCACAGGGCCTGGTTGTCCGCGTCCCCCGCCTCGCGCACGAGGCGGTCGCGCACCGCGAAGCTGTACCACTGGTGGTGGATCGGGATCGGGTTCACGCCGGCGACCTGTCCGGGCGGCACGGTGATGTTGGAGTCGTCCCAGCCGCGCATGTCGATGATGGCGGTGTTCGCGAGCTGCCGCCCCGAGGCCACGATGCCGGCGCGGTAGGCGGTGCGCAGCGCGGGCAGGTCCGCGCTGCTGCGCGCCGCGCGCGGGGTGGAATCGCGGTCGGTGCCGCCGACCGCTTCGTTCACCACCACGAACTCCTCGGGCGTGATCGCGCCGGACAGGAGGGCCTTCAAGCCGTACTGCACGCCCTCGTTGTCGCGGGTGTCGTTGGCCGCGACGCTCCCGGGCACCCTGCCCCAGATGGACTCGGCCCAGGACCAGGCATTGCAGCGCGGCAGCGCCGCCTTCGCCGGATCGGCGGGGTCGTAGACCGCGTCGTTGGGCAGCTCGCAGTTGTTGGTCCGCGCGGGCAGCGTCACCACCAGGCCAGCGGCGTTGGCCACCACCCGCTGCAGGTACACGCCGGCCTTGCCGTTGCTGCCGAAGGCGTTGAACCAGGCATGGCAGCCGGACGGATCCGGATGGCCGTTGATCGCGGCCTTCTTCGCGTCGACCTGCGCCTGCGGCAGCCCGCTCCACAAGGGCGTCGCGCGCATCTTCTGGTAGGCCTCGACCAGCAGCGTGCAGTCGCCGACCTCCATGGCGGTCGTCTCGGAGTCCGGAAAGGTGCAGGTCGTGATCACGCCATCGAGCAGGCCGGGCATGATCGAGGCGTTCATGTTCGAGTTGATCGAGCCGCCCGAGCATCCGGTGCCCAGCGTGTACTTCACGCGGCCGTAGGTGTCGACGATGTGCTCCTTCATCATCATCACCGTCTCGCTCATCATCACTCGATTCGAGTTGCGCGACGAGTCGGTCATGCTGTTCTGCACCACCAGGTAGCCGCGCCGCAGCTGCTCCTCGAGGCCGCTCCAGGCGATGGTGCTGCGCGCCTGTCGCCGCGGCTGGCCGGTGCTGACGCCGAAGGAGTAGTACACCTTGGCGTTCCACGCGGCCTGGGGCGCCACCGGCGTCCACGGCTTCGCGGGGTCGAACAGCACGGCGATGTCGTAGATCCCGCGGTTCATCGTGCCGCGCTCCAGCCGCACGATGAAGGGCACGGTGAGGCCGGCGGCCGTGGTCGCGCTCGCCATGTCCGCGGGCGTGCTGCCGACGGTGTACGGCTTCCAGCAGGGGTTGGCCGGGGCTGCGGGCTGCGGCGGGATCGCGCCGGTGATCCCGTTGCTGTTCCACACCGGATCGGGGAGGTTGAGCGAGCACTGGCCCGGCGCGTTGCCGGCCGCCGCCGTGGTGCGGTAGTACAGCGTGAACTCGGTGGGGATGTTGCAGTTCGCGTCGGGCGGGCCGCCCAGGCCGCTGCCGTTGGTGGCCGGCGTGGTGCCGTGTGCCGCCTCGGGCACGGGTGTCGCGCAGTAGAAAGGCCGGGTCTGCGCGCCGGACAGCACGGGCCCCTGGCGCGGAGCGTTCGTCACTTCCAAGCGTGCCGCCGGGCCGCCGCGGAAGGCGGCCTCCAGCACGTTCGAACCCTCGCGCAGGCCGCTCACGCGTCCCAGCAGGCGGTCCTCGCCCTGGCGCACGAACGCCGGGCTCACGTCCGTGCCGTTGAGCGTCACCTGGACGACGCCGGACGCGATCATGCTGGCGGGCGCCTGCACCTCGACCAGCGCGTCGCCGCCGCTGATGAGGTCGGCGCGGTTGGACACCGTGCGCAGTTGCATGGGTCCCTCGTTGCCGCCGCGGGCCAGCAGGGACTGCGATGAAGCGCCCGGGCCGCCCGAGGAATCGCCGCCGCCGCAGGATGCGAGAAGCATCGAGGACAGCGCGAGCGCAATGGGACGCCTGGCCGGGTGCAGCGGCAGCGTCCCCTGGAAGGGATCGAATCGCATGGGGTCTCCTGGGTGGGGTGCGGCCTGCATCGACGGGCAGGCGCGCGGCGCTCAATCTAGGACCCTGGCCTCCGCGCGCGTGCTGCTCAAAACCCGCATTGCGTCGCGCATGCGACAGCGGGCCAACCCGGACCCGGTGCCTATACTGCGGCGCACCCCGAAGGGAGACGCGATGACTGAGGCATTCGTTTACGACGCGATTCGCACGCCGCGCGGCAAGGGCAAGAAGGACGGCAGCCTGCACGAAGTCAAGCCCGTGAACCTGCTGGCCGGCGTGCTGGCCGAGCTGCAACGTCGCAACGCGCTCGATACCGCGGCCGTGGACGACGTGGTGATGGGCGTGGTCTCTCCCATCGGCGAGCAGGGCTCCGTGATCGCCAAGGTCGCTGCGCTCAAGGCGGGCTGGGACTGGCGCTGCGCCGGCGTGCAGCTCAACCGCTTCTGCGCCTCGGGCCTGGAGGCCGTCAACATGGCCGCGCAGAAGGTGCGTTCGGGCTGGGAGGACCTGGTGGTCGCCGGCGGCGTCGAGAGCATGAGCCGGGTGCCCATCGGTTCCGACGGCGGCGCCTGGGCACACGACCCCGAAACGAATTCCGCCACGGCCTTCGTGCCGCAGGGCATAGGCGCCGACCTGATCGCGACCCTGGAAGGCTTCACGCGCGAGGACGTCGATGCCTATGCGCTGGAATCGCAGCGCCGCGCCGCCCGCGCCCGCGAGGGCGGCTTCTTCGCGGGCTCCGTGGTGCCGGTGAAGGACTGGCTGGACCAGACCCTGCTGGACCAGGACGAGTTCATCAAGCCGCATACCACCCTTGAAGGCCTGGCCGCCTTGAGACCCGCGTTCGAGCAGCTCGGCGCGATGGGCTTCGACCAGGTCGCCTTGAGCCGCTATCCGCAGGTGGAGCGGATCCGCCACGTGCACCACGCGGGCAATTCGTCCGGCATCGTCGACGGCGCCGCCGCCATCCTGGTCGGCAGCGAGGCGGCCGGCCGCACCCACGGCCTGCAGCCGCGCGCGCGCATCGTCGCCGCCGCGCTCTCGGGGGCCGATCCCACCATCATGCTGACCGGCCCCATGCCCGCGGCCCGCAAGGCGCTCGCCAGGGCCGACATGGACATCGCGCAGATCGACCTGTTCGAGGTCAACGAGGCCTTCGCCGCGGTGCCCATGAAGTTCATGAAGGAGATGGGCGTGCCGCACGAGAAGGTCAACGTCAACGGCGGCGCGATCGCCTTGGGCCATCCCCTCGGCGCCACCGGCGCGATGATCCTCAACACGCTGGTGGACGAACTGCACCGGCGCAAGCTGCGCTACGGCCTCGCCACCCTGTGCGTGGGCGGCGGCATGGGCATCGCCACCATCGTGGAGCGGGTGTGAACATGGAGACCCTGCGCTACGAACTGGCCCACGGCATCGCGACCCTCACCTTCGACGAGCCGGGCTCGCCGGTCAATACCATGTGCGAGCGCTGGCAGCGGGACCTCACAGAGGCCGTGCAGCAGCTGGTGGCCGACCGCGCGGCGCTGCGCGGCGTGGTGCTCGCCTCCGCCAAGAGCACCTTCTTCGCCGGCGCCGACCTCAAGGGCACCATGCGGCTGAAGGCGGGGGATGCGGCCCGCGTGTTCGCCGAAATCGAACAGGTCAAGAAGAACTTCCGCACGCTGGAGACGCTGGGCGTCCCGGTGGTCGCCTGCCTGAACGGCTCGGCGCTGGGCGGCGGCTGGGAGGTGGCGCTGGCGGCGCACCATCGCATCGCGGTCGACCAGCCGAAGATCCAGTTCGGCCTGCCCGAGGTCACGCTGGGCCTCATTCCCGGCGGCTCCGGCATCACCAAGATGACGCGCCTGCTCGGGCTGCTGGGCGCGCAGCCCTACATCCTGGAGAGCCGCTTGTTCGGCCCGCGCGACGGGCTGGCGGCGGGGCTGGTGCACGAACTCGTGGCCGATGCGGCGGCCCTGCGGCCGGCCGCGCTGGCCTGGATCGCGGCGCATCCGCAGGCGCAGCAGCCCTGGGACGCGAAGCACTACCAGCTGCCCGGCGGCACGCCCTCCCACCCGAAGATCGCCGGCATGCTGGCGGTCGCGCCGGCGGCGCTGAAGCAGAAGACGCGAGGCCTCTATCCCGCGCCGGAATACGCGCTGGCCGCCATGGTCGAAGGGGCGCAGGTGGACTTCGACACGGCGCTGCGCATCGAATCGCGCTACCTCGCGAAGCTGATCGTCTCGCCGGTGGCGAAGAACATGATCAGCACCTTCTTCTTCGACCTCAACGCGATCAAGGCCGGCCGCTCGCGTCCGCGCTGGGAGGGGCGCTTCCAGCCGCGCAAGGTCGGCATCCTCGGTGCCGGCATGATGGGCGCCGGCATCGCCTACGCCCAGGCCAGCCGCGGCATCGCCACCGTGCTGAAGGACGTCTCGCTCGCCAAGGCCGAGGCCGGCAAGGCGTACAGCACGAAGATCACGCAGCCGCGCATCGAGAAGGGCCGCATGGACGCGGCGGAGCAGCAGGCCCTGCTGGCGCGGATCGTGGCAACGGAGTCGGCGCAGGATCTGGAAGGCTGCGACCTCCTCATCGAGGCGGTGTACGAAAACCGCGAGCTGAAGGCGCGCGTGACGAAGGAGGCGGAGCCCCTGCTCGCCCCCGGTGGCTTCTTCGCCAGCAACACCTCCACGCTGCCGATCACCGGGCTGGCCCGCGCCAGCGCGCGGCCGGAGAAATTCGTCGGCATCCACTTCTTCAGCCCCGTCGACAGGATGAAGCTGGTGGAGATCATCCGCGGCAAGTCCACCGACGACGAGACGGTCGCCCGCGCCTACGACTACGTGCAGGCGCTGGGCAAGATCCCGATCGTCGTGAACGACGCGCGCGGCTTCTTCACCAGCCGCGTGTTCGGCACCTTCGTGATGGAAGGCGCGGCCATGATCGGCGAGGGCATCCCCGCGCCGGTGGTGGAACAGGCGGGCCTCCAGGCCGGCATGCCGGTCGGTCCGCTGGCGGTGCTGGACGAGACGGCGCTGTCGCTGTCGGTGCACGTCCTCGACCAGACCCGGGCCGACGAGCGGGCCGAGGGCAGGACCTACATCGCCTCGCCCGGCGAACTGCTGGTCGAGCGCATGGTCAAGGAGTTCGACCGCAACGGCCGCGCGGCGGGCGCCGGCTTCTACGAGTACCCGCAGGAGCCTGGGGCGCGCAAGTTCCTGTGGCCGGAGCTCAAGACGCTGTTCGAACGACCCGGCCTGGCCTGGGACATGCGGGACCTGAAGGACCGCCTGCTCTATCGCCAGTCGGTCGAGACGGCGCGCTGCCTGGCCGAAGGCGTACTGACCAGCGTGCACGACGCCAACATCGGTTCCATCTTCGGCATCGGTTTCCCGGGCTGGACCGGTGGCGCGCTGCAGTTCATCTACGGCATGGGCTGCGCCGCCTTCCTCGCACGGGCCGGCGAACTCGCCGCGAAGTACGGCCCCGGGTTCGCGGTCGCGCCGGAAGTCGAACAGGCGATCCGCAGGTTCGAGCCGCGCTGGTGAGCACGCGACCCTGACGACGGCGGGGACATCGTGTAAGGTCCGGCGCCCTGCCCCGACCAAGAAGTGCGTCCGCATGGTGCGGGCCGCTTCAACGGAAAGGGCAAACCATGAAAGCAGGGGCAACGAGGATGGCGGCGAGCGCGCTGCTGGCGTTCACGGCCTGGACGGTCGCCGGCGTCGCGCCGGCCGCGGCGGGGGAACGCACGCTGTTCATCGCCAGCGCCGTCGAGCATCCCGATGACACCGCGACCTTCCCGCTGTACCGCGGTCGCCGCGGCGCGATGGATGTCTGGTACGTCGTCCTCGACACCTCCGACGGCAACGAGGCGCAGCGGCGCGGGATCAATGTCTCGCAGAAGCTCGCCAACGCGCGCGGCACCCCCGCCGTGCAGAAGGTGGGCGTCGACGCGAACGGCGTCGTCCAGTTCCCCGCGACGGTGGACTTCTCCTTCCACCGGCGCGTGATCCCCGGCCCCACGGGCTTCCCGCCTTCGATCGCGGAGCCGGGGGCGGTCGGCGAGCCTGGCTACAGCCCCCTCATCGAACTGCCCAACGGCGTGATCCTCAACGCGCCGCACATCGCCAACGTCACGGGACAGGCCCGCAAGGTCCGGCAGATGGACCTGGGCACCTACACCGTGCGCATGGAACTGACGCGCGGCTTCCAGGGCGGCCGAGGCGTGATGTACCTGTCCACCGATGCGTCCGACCCGGCGGTGGCGGCCCTCGAGAACGTCACCTTCGCGCCGGCCCTCATGCAGGCGCCGCGCGCGGGCGGCGACGGCACCGATTCGGCCCGCGCCAGCCTGGCCGCCTTCGTCAACGGCCAGACCGGCGCCGGCAACCCGCAGCGCCAGGGCCTCAATTCCGCCCTGCTCGACGGACTCTCGCCGCTCAACGTGCTGTTCTGGAACCCGAAGCAGGGACGCTACAGCCCCTTGTGGGACGTCCACCCGGCGCAATGGAATGCCAACGCAGTCGCCACCGGACAGAACCTGCGGCAATCCGACTTCGGCCAGGTGGAGAACCTCGCGCAGAAAGGCACCATCACCGGCCCCGGGGGAGCGCCGTTCGCCTCCGCGGACTTCGTGGTGAACTGCCCGATCGTCAGCCGCGACTAGTCGCGATCGTCGCGCGCCACGAGCGTGCGCACCGCCTCCCGCAGGAAACGGAACTGGTGGTCGACGGCGCGGCAGCCGCGGCAGATCAGCAGGTGGGCGCGCAGGGCCGCCTTTTCGTCCAGCGCCAGTTCGCGATCGAGCTGCTGCGACAGCAGTTCGGTCGCGCGCCGGCAGGAGACGTTCAGGTTCACGCGTGGAACCAGTTCTTCTGCAGGCACAGCCGCAGGGCCATGCGGGAGCGGTGCAGCAGCACCGAACAGTTTGCGGCGCTCAGGCCGAGGTCGCGGCAGATCTCGTCGATCTCGCGGCCCATCTGCTCGCGCAGCAGGAACACCTGCACGGTGCGTCGCGGAAGGTGGGACAGGCAGGATTCCAGCGCGCTCAGGAACTGCTTCTGCTGCAGGGCCGCTTCCGGCGAAGCCCACTCGTGCGGATGCTCGCGCCAGTGCTCCTTCTCGTCGAACAGGTCCTCGAACTCCTCGGCCGCGGTTTCCGCATCGGGCGCGGCGGCCGGCGCCAGCCGCTGCTCGCGCCGGACCACGTCGATGCACTTGTGCTTCAGGATGCCGGTGAGCCAGGTGCGCAGGCTGGAGCGCTCCCCGAAAGCGGCCGGCGCCGCCAGGGCGGCCAGCAACGTTTCCTGCACCGCGTCCTCCGCCGCCTGCGGGGCGCGCAGCAGGTACGAGGCGTAGCGCACCAGCTCCGGGCGCAGGGCCTGCAGCTCGCGGTGGAAGTCGGGAGCCATCGCCCCATGATAGTCCCCGGCTCCGTGGCGGCAAGCCCGCGCGGCGTGCGGGACCGGCGGCCCGGCTACATGCCCTTGCCGCGCGCCACGTCCATGATGACGCGCGCGGCCAGGTACAGCCGCGGCTCGATCGCGTCCACCAGGATGTATTCGTTGTCGGCCGAGTGCGCGCCGAAGCCCGGCAGGCCGAAGCGCTCGATCACGGGCGCCTTGGTGCGCAGGGCCGCGAAGGCCGCGTCGGTGCCGCCGCCTTCGGGCTGGTCGTCCACCACCAGCTTGCGGCCGACTTCGGCATAGATCGCCTGCGCGTGGGCGGCCAGCCGGCGGCTCGCCTCCGTCGCTTCCAGCGGCGGGCGGCGGCGCTCGAAGTTGACCGTGACCTTAGCCTGCGGCAGCAACTGCTTCTTCGCCCGCTCGCGCACGGCCGCCTCGATGCGGTCGTAGTCCGCCACCCGCAGCACCCGCACGTCGGCCTGCGCGCTCGCATGCGCGGGGATCACGTTGCGGTTGGTGCCGGCCTGCGCGATCGTCCAGTTCAGCTTCAGGCCGACCTGCGGCTCGGACAGGTCGCGCATCTGCAGCACCTGGTGCGACAGCTCGTACAGCGCGTTGACGCCGCGCTCCGGCGCCGAACCCGCGTGCGAGGCCCGGCCCTCCACCTTCAGTTCCACCGAGGCGATGCCGCTGGTGGCGAGCGACAGCTTGTCGCTCTCGACCCGCGACGCCTCGAAGGACAGCACCGCGTCGTGCTCGCTGCCGGCGCGGGTGATGAACTCGCGCGCGCCCGGCGAGCTGATCTCCTCGTCGCCGTTGACCAGCACGGTGAGCGTGCCGAAGGCGTCGAAGCCGATGGACTTCAGCAGCGCCGGCAGCGTCAGCACCATGGCCACGCCCTGCTTGTCGTCGGCGATGCCCAGGCCGTAGGCCCGGTTGCCGTCGACGCGGAAGGGCTGCTTCTCCAGCATGCCTTTCAGGTACACCGTGTCCATGTGCGCGATCAGCAGGATGCGCTTGCTGCCGGTGCCGCGGAAGGTGCCGCGCACCATGCGGCCGATCTTCTCGGGCGTGTCGGCCATGCGGTAGGTGCTGGCCTCGACCGGCTCGATCAGGTCCACCTGCGCGCCCAGCGCGCGCAGCCGCCCCGCGATCAGGTCGGAAGCGCGCGCGAGACCCTCGAGGTCGCGGCTGCCGGTCTCGATGGAGACCAGGTCCTTCAGGGTGTCGAGCAGCGGCTGCCTGTGGGCGGCGGCGGCGCGCTGCACCGCGGCGTCGGGGGCGGCCGTCTGGGCGGAGGCCTGGGTGCACAGCAGGAAAGCGGCAAGCGCTGCGGCGATCGGCAGGCGGCGGAGCAAGGACATCGTTCGAACTCCCGGTGGCGAAGTCGGCAAGCATAGCCGATCGTTGACTCCGGCAAACAGATGGCCGACACTCCCCGCCATGCCCAGTCCCTCCGGCCGCGTGGCCAAGTCGCACGTGAAGGCCGTGCGCGCCTTCAACCGCTTCTACACGCAGCGCATCGGCATCCTCAAGCGCTACCTCGACACCGACTTCACCCTCACCGAAGTGCGCGTGCTGTACGAACTCGCCCACCGGCCGCCGCTGCCCGCGCGCGACCTCGTGCGCGAGCTCGAACTGGACCCCGGCTACCTCAGTCGCATCCTGCGCCGCTTCGAGCAGTCCGGCTGGCTGGCGCGCGAGGCCGCGCCGCACGACGGCCGCCAGAGCCTGCTGCGGCTCACCGAGGCCGGCTACGCCACCTTCGCGCCGCTGCAGCAGAAGTCGCGCGACGAGACCGCGGCCCTGCTGGCCAGCGTGCCGGCGGCGGCGCGTCCGCGACTGATCGAGGCCCTGCAGACGGTGCACCGCCTGCTCGAGCCCCCGCCGCAGGCCGAACGCCGCATCGTGCTGCGCGATCCGGGCCCGGGCGACCTGGGCTGGGTCGTGCAGATGCACGGCGAGCTGTACGCCCGCGAGTACGGCTTCGACGAGCAGTTCGAGGCGCTGGTGGCCGAGATCGCGGCGGGCTACCTGCGCGACTTCGACCCGGACCGGGAAAAGGGCTGGATCGCCGAGGTGGACGGCGAGCGCGCAGGCAGCGTGTTCCTGGTGCGCAAGTCGGCCACCGTGGCCAAGCTGCGCCTGCTGATCCTGCGGCCGGAGGCGCGCGGGCTCGGCCTGGGGGGACGGCTCACCGACGAATGCATCGCCTTCGCGCGCGCGAAGGGCTATCGCCGGATCGTGCTGTGGACCCAGAGCATCCTCACCGCCGCGCGCCGCATCTACGCCAGCCGCGGCTTCGTGCTGAAGGACAGCGAGCCCTACGCGGCCTTCGGGCGCGAACTGGTGGCCGAGACCTGGGAGCTGAAGCTCTGAACCGGCCGCTGCTCGCGGCCGCCGGCGCCAGCGTGCTGGTCGGCGCCGCGATCGTGGCGTCGCGCTCCGTCGTCCTGGAGGTGCCGCCGCTCACGCTGGCGCTGCTGCGCTACGCGGTCGGCTTCCTGTGCCTGCTGCCCTTCGCGCTGGCGGGGCTGCGCGGGCTGGAGCGCCCGCCGCCGCGCGACCTGTGGGCGATGGCCGCGCTCGGCACGGGCCAGTTCGGCATCCTCATCGCGCTCCTGAACTGGGGGCTGCAGCAGGTGCCGGCGGCGCCCGCGGCGCTGATCTTCAGCTTGTTCCCTTTGCTCACGCTGCTGCTGGGAGCGGCGCTGGGCAGCGAGCGCGTCACCGCGCGGCTGCTGGGAGGCGTGCTGCTGTCGATCGCCGGGGTGGGCCTGGCGCTCGCCCCCAAGCTGCAGGGCGCGGGCCGCGCCGGCTGGTGGGGCGAGCTCGCCGTCTTCGCGTCGGCCTGCGTCGGCGCCCTTTGCTCGGTGCTGTACCGGCCCTACCTGCAGCGGTATCCGACGGTCCCCGTCTCGGCCTTCGCGATGCTGGCGTCGGTGCTGTTCCTGGCCGTCGCGGCCCTGGCCGAAGCGTGGCCCGCGCGGGTGGCGACGCTGAGCGCCGGAGCCTGGGCCGTCGTGGCCTTCATCGGGCTGTCCAGCGGGCTGGGCTACTTCTGGTGGCTCCATGCCCTCAAGCACGAGCCGGCGACCCGCGTCACCGTGTTCCTGGCGCTCAACCCGGTGACCGCGGCGGTGCTGGGGTGGGCGCTGCTGCGCGAGCCGCTGCCGCCGCAGCTGCTGTTGGCGCTGGGCCTCATCGCCGTGGGGCTGTTCCTGGCCACAAGACCCGCGTCCGGCAAACGACGGCCGGCGCCGGGATAATCGACGGAATGTCGTCCACCCTCGATGCCGCCGGCGAAGGACTGCCGCTGGCGCGCCCCCGTTCCCGCACCGACCTCTTCATCTCCTTCACGCTGCTGGCCCTGCAGGGCTTCGGCGGCGTGCTCGCCGTCGTGCAGCGCGAGCTGGTGGAGAACAAGCGCTGGATGACGCGCGAGGAGTTCATCGAGGAATGGGCGGTGGCGCAGATCATGCCCGGCCCGAACGTGATCAACCTCTCGATCACGCTGGGCTCGCGCTACTTCGGCCTGTCGGGCGCCCTGGTGGCCCTGGCCGGCATGATCACCTTCCCGCTGCTGCTGGTGCTGGCGCTGGCCCTGGCGTATGCCGAGTTCGCCAGCAACCCGCACATGGCCGGCGCCCTGCGCGGCATGGGCGCGGTGGCGGCCGGCCTCATCACGGCCACGGGCCTGAAGCTGATGCCGGCGCTCAAGCGCAACGTGCTGGGCGTGCCCTGTTCTGCCGCCCTGGGCGTGGCCAGCTTCGCGGCGATCGCCTGGTTCAAGCTGCCGCTGCTGTGGGTGCTGCTCGCCCTCGGCGGCTTCGCCTGCGTGCTGGCCTTCCGGAAGCTCGCATGAACCCCATCGTGATGCACCCCGCCGACTGGCTCTCGCTGCTGGCGCACTACCTGGCGCTGTCGATGCTTTGCGTGGGCGGGGCGATCGCCACCGCGCCCGACATGCACCGCTTCCTGGTGCAGGAAAAGGGCTGGCTGACCGACCCGCAGTTCAGCGCCTCGATCTCGCTGGCGCAGGCGGCGCCGGGACCCAACGTGCTGTTCACCGCGCTCATGGGCTGGAACGTGGGCCTCAATGCCGGCAGCCTGTGGACGGCCCTGCTCGGGATGGCGCTGTGCCTGGGGGGCATCATGCTGCCCAGCTCGGTGGTGGTGTACCTCACCTCGCAGTGGAGCCACCGCAACCGGGACCTGCGGGCGGTGCGCGCGTTCAAGCAGGGGATGGCGCCCGTGGTGATCGCGCTGCTGGTGTCGACCGGGTGGATCCTCACCACCGCGAACGGCTATGCGCTGGAGAACTGGCCGACCTGGGCGGTGACGATCGTGAGCGCGCTGGTGGTGTGGCGCACGCGGGTGCACCTGCTGTGGCTGCTGGGGGCGGGGGCGGTGCTGGGGTGGATGGGGTGGTTGTGAAGTGAAGAGAGCGGCTCGCGCCGCTCCCCGTCGCCCTCCGCCGCTCGCTCAGAGCGGCTTGATCTCCACCTTGCGCCACTTGATCGTGCCGCGCCCCCACTGCAGCGCGAGCGGGCCGCTGGCGAGCTTGGCGTTGTGCACGTCCACCGTCTTCTGGCCATTGAGGACCACCACGAGGTGGTCGCCCTGGGCCGTGATCTCGTAGGTGTTCCACTTGCCGCCGGCGCGCTGGAACGTGGCGGGCACCGGGGCCACCTTCACGATCGCGCCCGTGGCGTAGGTGGGGTCGGGGCGCTGGTCGAAGATGTTGGCCTCGTAGCAGCTCTCGTCGGTGATGACGGCCGGATTCTGGCAGCGCAGGAAGATGCCGCTGTTGGCGTCGTCGCTGGCCCAGAATTCGGCGCGGACCATGAAGTCCTTGTAGGTGCCGGACGTCACCAGGTAGGCCGGGTCCTTGCCGCCGGAGGTGGCCTGGATGGCGCCGTCCACGGCGGCCCAGTTGGCGTCGCCGACGCGGCGGAAGTTGTCCAGCCCGCGGGTGCCCTCGATCAGCGTGGTCCAGCCGCTGCCCGGCATCATCGACTGCATCTGGGCGCAGCCGCCCAGGGTGGCGACGAGGGCCGTCGCGGCGAGCGCCGCGCCCGTGAGTTTCTTCATCCTTGTCTCCTTGCTTGCCTCGCGCCGATTGCGCGTGCGCGATCTTGGTCGCCTTTCGCGCGGGCACGCAAGAGAGGAACAACTAGCGCGGATTCTCGAAGAACACGTAGTTGCCGTAGCCCCCGACCTCGAAGTAGACCTTCTTCTCCCCCGGGTCGGCGGTGAAGTTGAGGTTCTCGTCCAGCACGCCGTAGCCATAGCGGTAGGCCCGCGGCATGTCGTCGTCGGTGCCGAGCCCGGTACTGAGCTTGTCTACCCGGACGAAGCGCCGCACGAGCTTGTCGCCGGCATAGATCTCCAGCACGCCGTTGGTGCCGGTCCAGTTTTGGACACTGCGGCCCAGCTTGTTCTGCTGCTCCTGCGTGCAACCGGCCAGGGCCAGGGCGGCGCAGGCAAGCGCCACGAGTTTCGTTCGCATCGTCTTCACTCCTCCAGCAGCCCGGGCAGCAGCGCGGCGGCCGTGCCGCGCAGCACCGCATCGGCTGCGTCGTCGAGGTCGCTTTCGTGCGGATTCACGATCACGACCCTGCCTCGCGTGGCCCGGGCCAATCCAGCCGCCGGATAGACCACGCCCGAAGTCCCCACCACCAGCATCAGGTCGCAGGCGGCCGCGGCCTCCTCCGCCGCGGCGAGTTCGCGCGCGGGCAGCATCTCGCCGAACCACACGACGGCCGGCCGCCGGAGGTTGCCGCACGCCGCGCAGCGCGGTGGCCGTCCTGCCTGGGGCGGCGAGGCCGTGCAGCAGGCCCGCGGCGGGTCCAGCCACTGGTCTTCCATGATGCCGCCGTGCAGCGCCAGCACGCCCGGCGAGCCGGCGCGCTGGTGCAGGCCGTCGACGTTCTGCGTCACCACCGCCAGCCGCCCGGGATGGCGCTGCTGGAAGGCGGCGATCGCGCGGTGGCCCGCATTGGGCTCCACCTTCGCCACCATCTCGCGCCGCAGCAGGTACCAGTCCCACACGAACTGCGGCCGCGCGCGGAAGGCTTCCTCGGTCGCCAGTTCCTCGGGCCGGAACTTCGCCCACAGGCCGGTCTGCGCGTCGCGGAAGGTGGGCACGCCCGATTCGGCGCTCATCCCGGCCCCGCTCAGCACCACGATCCTGCGCGCCGCGCGCACCCAGTCGCGCACCGCGGCCGGATCGCCGGCGCGGGACCGGCTCATCCCCGCGTGCTCCCGGCCGGCACCGCGGCGCCCTTGGAGTGGAAGTACACCCACTCGCCCAGGCGCCGCATGGCGCGCGTGCGCAGCAGCATGTTGTAGGCCCAGTCCTGCTGCGTGCGCTCGAAGATCGTGCGCAGCGCCCGCTTGACGCGGAAGTCGGGGTAGGTCTGCGGCAGCCAGGCCGCCGGGTCCTGCCCGGCGCCGCGCAGGAAGCTCGCCACAGCTTGCCCCGCCTGCTCCCCGTAATGGAGGGCCGTGTGGATGCCGCCCGCGGTGGCGGGCGAGACGAGGCCGGCCGCGTCGCCGACCAGCAGCACGCCCGGCCCGCCCACGTGCGGCAGGCGGCCGCCACAGGGGATCATGCCGGCGCGGATGGACAGCGGCGCCCCGTCCGGCCGGATGTGGCCGTCGATCTTGCGCAGGAAGGCGGCGAGGTCCAGGCGGCCCTGCCGGGTGCCGTGCGCCACGCGCCGCGCCAGCCCCACCTGCGTCACGCCGACGCCGGCGAAGCCCCAGCCGATGTAGCCGGGCGCCAGCCGCGCATCGAGGAAGCAGTGCAGGTAGTTCGGCTCCAGGTCGGCCCGCGCGTATTCGTGCTCCACGCCGAACAGGAACTCGCGGTTCTGCGACAGCCCCAGCGACTTGGCCACGCGCGAATGCGGCCCGTCGGCGCCGATGATGTAGCGGCAGGACACCGTCTCGCCGGAGCCGAGCTGCACCGACCAGGGCTCGCCGTCGCGGCCGCGCCGCGCGCCGGTGTAGAGCGCGCCGAAGCGCAGCTCCGCGCCGGCGGCGCGCACCAGCCCCACCATCCACTCCATCAGCCGCGGCACGTCGGTGGCCCAGAAGTAGTACCCGGGCGCGCGCAGGTCCGCGAAGGTGAGGTTGGGCGCGTACAGGCGAACGCCTTCGATGGGCTGCACCAGCTCGCGCGGCACGTCGCGCAGCCAGGGGATGGTGTCCACCGCGTCCTTGACGATCATGCCGGTCGTGTGAAGGCGCGCCCCGGCGGCCGGCTTCTTGTCGACCAGGAGAACGCGCAGGCCCTCCAGGGCCGCCGCGCGGGCGCAGGCGAGCCCGGCGAAGCTGGCGCCGACGACGAGCAGGTCGTAGCTCACCGCCCTCCCCGCTGGCGTACCGCCTCGTACAGGCAGATGCCGCTGGCCACCGAGACGTTGAGGCTTTCCACCGCGCCCAGCATCGGGATGGACACCAGCGCGTCGCAGGTCTTGCGCGTGAGCTGGCGCAGCCCCGTGCCCTCGGCGCCCAGCACCAGCGCCGTGGGCGTCTTGAGGTCGGATTCGTACAGGGAGCGATCCGCTTCGTCGCTGAGCCCCAGGCACCAGATGCTGCGCTCCTTCAGCTCGCCCAGCGTGCGCGCCAGGTTGGTGACCATGAAGTACGGCATCGTCTCGGCCGCGCCGCTCGCCACCTTGGCGACCGTCGCGTTGATGCCCACGGCGTGGTCCTTGGGCGCGATCACCGCGTGCGCGCCGGCCCCGTCGGCCACCCGCAGGCAGGCGCCCAGGTTGTGCGGGTCGGTCACCCCGTCGAGCACGAGCAGCAGCGGCGGCTCCTGCAGGCCGTCCAGCAGGTCGTCGAGCGAGGTGCTCGCCTGCAGCGCCTCCACCCGCGCGACCACGCCCTGGTGGCCGCCGCTGCCCGCCAGGCGCGACAGGCGCAGGCCGTCGGCCTCGATGGGGCGCAGCCCGGCCTCCTGCGCCTTCTGCAGGAACTGGCGCATGCGCGCGTCCCGCCGGGACGCATCGACGTACAGTTCGAGGATGGATTTCGGGGCGGTACGCAGCCGCACACCGACGGCGTGGAAGCCGAACAGGACTTTGGGGGACGACATCGGACGGGATTATCCCGTCTCGCACGTCCTCCCAGTCCAGCTTGGCGCCGGAGCTCCCTAGTCCAGCTTGGCGCCGGACGTCTTCACCACCTGCGACCAGCGCTGAATGTCGTCCAGAAGGACCCGCGCGAACTGTTCCGGCGAGGTGGCGTACGGATCCGCCCCGTTGGCCGCGAACTTCTCCAGCAGGTCCTTGTCGCGCAAGACATCGGCCACGTCGGCGTTGATCTTCTTCACCACAGCCTCGGGCGTGCCGGCGGGCGCCAGCAGGCCGAACCAGGGGCTCAGCTCGAAGCCGGCGAGCCCGGACTCGCCGAGCGTCGGCACGTTCGGGAGGGCGGGCGAGCGGCGCGAGCCGGTGACCGCCAGCGCCCGCAGCTTGTCGGAGCGGATGTGGCCGGCCACCGAAGGCAGGCTGCTGAAGGTCATCTGGATCTGGCCGGCGATGGTGTCGGTGAGCGCGCCCGCGGCGCCCTTGTAGGGCACGTGGACCAGCTTGATGCCCTGGTTCATGTTCACCATCTCGCCCAGCAGCTGGTTGAGCGAACCGTTGCCGGCGGAGCCGAAGTTCACCTGCCCCGGATGCGCCTTCGCATAGGCGACCAGCTCCGCCACCGTCTTGGGCGGGAAGTTCTGGTTCACGACCAGCGCGAAGGGCACCGTGGCCACCGTCGCGATCGTCACGAAGTCCTTGTAGGGGTCGTAGGGCAGCGAGCGGTACAGGCTGCCGTTGATGGCCTGGGTGCCGACGTAGCTCATGAGGAGCGTGTAGCCATCGGCATGCGACTTGGCGACGTAATCCGTGCCGACGTTGCCGCCGGCGCCGGCCTTGTTCTCCACCACCACCGGCTGGCCCCAGCGCTCCGACAGCTTCTGGCCGACGATGCGGGCCAGCGCGTCGGAGGCGCCGCCGGGCGTCTGCGGCACCACGAGGCGGACCGGTTTCGTCGGGAAGGACTGGGCGGCGGCCGGGCCGGCCGCACAGGCGGCGAGCAGCACCAGGGCGGCGAATCGCTTGAGACGCGGGAACATGCGGAAGTCTCCGGGGGATGGGCCGCTCAGCGCGGCGTGTCGCCCGCCAGCGTGATGCGGTGCATCAGGCGGCGATGGCCGTGGTAGTCGTTGACCGGGTTGTGCTGCACGCAGCGGTTGTCCCAGAACGCCAGCGAACCGGGCTGCCACGCGAAGCGGCAGGTGAACTCCGGCCGGACCTGGTGCTGGAACAGGAACTGCAGCAGCGGCGCGCTCTCCTCCTCCGTCATGCCGTCGAAGCGCACCGTGTGCGCCACGTTGACGAACAGCGCCTTGCGGCCGGTCTCTGGGTGCGTGCGCACCACGGGATGCGAGGCCAGGTAGTCCTTCTTCGCCTCGGCACGGCCGTCGGAAGCGATGCGGTCCTCGCGCGTCTTCGACACGTCGGCCTTGGCCGAACTGCTGATGGCGCGCAGCGGATCGAGCAGCCTGCGCAGGCCTTCCGAGAGCGCCTCGTAGGCCGCGTACTGGCTGGCGAACAGCGTGTCCCCGCCGAAGGGTGGCAACTCGCGCGCGAGCAGCATGGAGCCCATGGGCGGCTGCTCGAGGTAGGTGGTGTCGGAATGCCAGATCCCGCCGAAGTTGCTGCGCTCGTGCTCGAGCTTCTTCACTTCGATGATGACGGGGTGGCCCTCGATGCCCTTGACGAAGGGATATTCGACCGGCTGGCCCATGGCCTGCGCAAAGCGCAGGAACTGCGCCGGCGCGAGCTCCTGGTTGCGGAAGAAGATGACCTGGTGTTCCAGCAGGGCCTGGCGGATGCGGGAGGCGAGGTCGTCCGTGAGGTCCCGGGCCAGGTCCACGCCCTGGAGCTCGGCGCCGAGGGCGCCGGCGATGCGCTTGACTGCAAACTGCGGCATGGTGGCATGCTACCGGTCCGCCGGCCGCGCTGCCATGTGGGAATCCCTCAGGCCGCGATGCGCCCCGCCTCGATCGTGATGCGGCGCTCGCAGCGCGCCGCGATGGCGCGGTCGTGCGTCACCAGCACGAGCGTCGTGCCCTGCTCCCGGTTCAGCTCGAACATGAGGTCCATCACGGTCTCGCCGGTGGCGAAGTCGAGGCTGCCGGTGGGCTCGTCCGCCAGCAGCACCGCGGGGCGCACGACGAAGGCGCGCGCCAGCGCCACCCGCTGCTGCTCGCCGCCGGAGAGCACGCGCGGATAGTGGCCCAGCCGCTCGCCCAGGCCCACCCGTCCCAGCATCTCGGTGGCGGCCTTGCGGGCGTCGCGGCGGCCGGCCAGTTCCAGCGGCAGCATCACGTTCTCCAGCGCCGTCAGGTTGCCCATGAGCTGGAAGCTCTGGAACACGAAGCCCACCTGGCGCGCGCGCAGGTCGGCGCGGTCGTCCTCGTCGAGGGCGAACAGGTCCTGGCCGGCCATGCGCACGGTGCCGCGGGTGGGCGTGTCGAGTCCCGCCACGATGGACAGCAGCGTGCTCTTGCCCGAGCCGGAGGCGCCGACCACGGCCGCGGTCTCGCGCGGCGCAAGGGAGAAATCGATATCGCGGAGAATCTCCAGTGTGCCCGTCGAATCGGTGACGGACTTGTAAACGTGTTCAACGGAGATGATGGGTTCGGACATGCGTTCCTGGATGTGGCGGCGGCGTGACTTTATCGCCGCGGGGCTGGCCGCCGCCGCCGGCGGGGCTCTCGCGGCGGGCACGCCGGTGCTCCTGGTGGTGGGCGACTCCCTGAGCGCCGAGTATGGCCTGAAGCGGGGCAGCGGCTGGGTCGCCCTGCTGGAGCTGCGGCTCGCGAAGGAGAAGATCGCGGCGCGGGTGGTCAACGCCAGCATCAGCGGCGACACCACCTCCGGCGGGCGTTCGCGCCTGCCCGCGCTGCTGCAGCAGCACCGGCCCACGCACGTGATCCTCGAACTGGGGGGCAACGACGCCCTGCGCGGCCTGCCGCTGGCGATGACCGACGAGAACCTGTCGCAAATGACGGACGCGGCCCGCAAGGCGGGCGCCCGCGTGCTGCTGGTGGGCATGCAGGTGCCGCCGAACTACGGCAGCGACTACGCGAAACGCTTCGCGGACCTGTACGTGAAGGTGGCGAAGCAGCACCAGGCGGCGCTGGTGCCCTTCCTGCTGGAAGGCATCGCCGACGGCCCGGATCCCCTGAAGCTGTTCCAGGCCGACCGCATCCACCCGAAGGAAGAGGCACAGCCGCGCATGCTCGAGAACGTCTGGCCCGAACTGAGGAAGATCCTGAAATGAGCGTGCGCCCCATTGCCGCGGCGGACGCGATGGCGCGGCTGGCCGAATTCGATGCCGTCATCGACGCGCGCAGCGAGGCGGAGTACGCCGAGGACCACCTGCCCGAGGCGATCAACTGGCCCTCGCTGGACAACGCGCAGCGCCACGAAGTCGGCACCATGTACAAGCAGGTCAGCCCCTTCGAGGCGCGCAAGCGCGGCGCCGCCCTGGTGGCGGCCAACATCGCCCGCCACATCGAGCGCGAGGTGATGGACAAGCCCAAGGACTGGAAGCCGCTGGTGTACTGCTGGCGCGGCGGCCAGCGCAGCGGCGCGCTGTCGCTGGTGCTGGGGCAGATCGGCTTCCAGGTGCACCTGGTCGAGGGCGGCTACAAGGCCTTCCGCGGCGCGCTGCTGGCCGACCTGCCGGCGCTGGCGGGCCGGCTCTCCTACCGCGTCGTGTGCGGCCCCACCGGCTCGGGCAAGACGCGCCTGCTGCAGGCCCTGGAAGCCGCCGGCGCCCAGGTGCTGGACCTGGAGGGCCTGGCCAGCCACCGCAGCTCCGTTCTGGGGCTGATCCCGGGGCAGCCGCAGCCTTCGCAGAAGCGCTTCGACACGCTGGTGTGGGAGAAGCTGCGCGGCTTCGACCCGGCGCGGCCCGTGTACGTGGAAAGCGAGAGCCGCAAGGTCGGCAACCTGGCCGTGCCCGAAGCCCTGATCGAGGCCATGCGCGCCAGTCCCTGCCTGCGGCTCGACCTGCCGGACGACGAGCGCGTGCAACTGCTGCTGGAGGACTACGCCTTCTTCAGCCACGACCGCGACCTGTTCTGCGAGCGGCTGGAGGCGCTGGCGCAGCTGCGCGGGCGCGAGCAGGTGAAGGCATGGCAGGAGCAGGTGCGTTCGGGCGACCTCGAGACGGTCGTGCGCGAACTGCTGGTGAAGCACTACGACCCGGGGTATGCGAGCTCGACGCAGCGGAATTTCAGGCAGTTCGGCGAGGCGAAGGCGATCGCGCCGAGGGACCGCAGCGCGGAGGCGATGGCGGTACTGGCGCGGGAGCTGGTGGGCTGAGGGCTCCGGAAACCAGACAGCCGAACGCAGAGGGCGCAGAGAATACGCAGAGAACGCAGAAGAAATCCTTTCAAGGATGTTTTCTGCGTTCTCTGCGAACCTTTGCGTCCTCTGCGTTCGGCTGTCTGGTTTTCGCTGTTCAAGCAGCCTTACGCATCCCAGCCGACCGAATCCCGGTAGGCATGCCAGGTCGCATGCCCCAGCCACGGCCCCACCACCAGGATCCCCAGGGTCCACGGCCACAGCGCCAGGAGCGTCAGCGCCACCACCAGCGCGCCCCAGAACACCATCGCGACCGGGTTCTCCAGCACCACCCTGAAGCTGGTGAGCCCCGCCGTGATCGCATCGGTGTCGCGGTCCAGGATCATGGGGATGGCGACCGCCGTGGTGCAGAACACCAGGCCCGCGAACACGCCGCCCACCACGGTGTAGACCGCCAGGAACTCCCAGTTGCGCGGGTTGAACACCGCTTCCAGCACGCCCGCCGTGGACGGCATGCCCGTGTTGAAGAACACCGCGAACACCACCAGCGAGGCGCGGCCCCACAGCAGCTCCAGCACCGTCAGCACCAGCACCAGCAGGCCCATGCTGCCCAGGTGGCCCTCCCAGCAGGTGAGCGTTTCGCCCAGGGCCACGGGCAGGCCCTGCTCGCGCCGCCGGCTCACGTCGTACAGGCCCATCGCCAGGAACGGCCCCACCAGCAGGCAGCCGGACACGAAGGTCATCGTGTACTCGGGGCTGTGGCGGAAGATGTAGCCGATGATCCCGGCCATCGCGCAGAAGCAGATGCCGTAGAAGGCGGCCACGCCGGGAAATGCGGCCAGGTCGCGGGCGCCCCGGGCCAGCCAGTGCAGTGGCGCGGCCACGCCGACGGACCGCACCCGCGGCAAGGCCGGGTGGGCCTTGGCGGCGGACTCGACGGCGGGCGCGGCGCGGTTCTCCATCGCCACAGCGTAGCTGCGGGCCCCGCCGGGCCCAGCCGGGACTTACCCGGGGCGGCGCAGCGCCTGCAGGGCCTGTTCCAGGTCCGCCTGCAGGTCCTCGGGGGCTTCCAGGCCCACCGAGAAGCGCACCAGGATCCCCTTGTGCGCCCAGGTTCCCAGCTGCGCGCTGCGCATCGGCGGGATGTCGTAGGGCACGACAAGGCTCACCGGCCCGCCCCAGGAATAGCCGAGGCGGAACAGCTTCAGAGCGTCGCAGAAAGCATCGACCTGCGCCGTCGCGAAGCGCTCGTGGAAGACGACCGAGAACAGGCCGGCCGCGAGGCCTTCGGGCCCGCACAGGGCGCGCCAGTGGGCGTGGCCCGGCGCGCCCTCCAGCGCGGGATGCAGCACCTGCACGATCTCCTCGCGCCCGGCGCACCAGCGGGCCAGCCGCCGCGCGGCCTCGTCGTGGGCGCGATAGCGCAGCGGCAGGCTGGGCAGCGAGCGCAGCACCGACTCGACGTCGTTGGCGCCGACGCCCCAGCCCACGCGCATGTGCGTGAGCTTCAGCCGGTGGTGCAGCTGCTCGTCGCGGGTGACGATGCTGCCCATGAGGACGTCGCCGCCGCCGCTGGGGTACTTGGTCAGCGCGTGGACGGAGATGTCGACGGCCAGCTTCTCGCCGCTGCCCGGCGCGAGGTCGAAGGCGCTGAAGGCCAGGCCGGCGCCCCAGGTGTTGTCCAGCGCGCAGGGCACGCCCTTGCGCCGGCAGATACGTACCAGCTCCGACAGGTCGGGGAATTCCATCGTGACCGAGCCCGGCGCCTCCAGCCAGACCAGCCGGGTGTGCGGCCCGATGCGCTTCTCCAGGTCGGCGGGCTTCATCGGGTCATAGAGCTGGTGGACGATGCCCCAGCCCCGGAACTCGCCCTCGGCCAGCGCGCGGCTGGGGCCGTAGACGTTGTCCGGCAGCAGGACCTCGTCGCCCGACTTGAGCAACGCCATGCCGACGTTGGCGATGGAGGCGAGGCCGCTGGGAACCAGCACACAGTGCCGGCCGCCCTCGAGGGCGGCGATGCGCTCCTCCAGCAGGAAGGTGGTGGGCGTGCCGTGCAGCCCGTAGGTGTAGCCGTTCTTGTGCCGCCAGTCGCGGGCCCGCAGGGCCGCCGTATCCGCGAAGAGGACCGTGGAGGCCTTGAACACGCCCGGCTGCGGCGCGCTGAAGCCGGCAGGCGGCTGGTAGGGATGGTGGATGAGGTCGGTGACCGGCTTGCTCATGCCGGCCATCGTACCTTGGCGGGGGAAACCGAACAGCCGAACGCAGAGGGCGCAGAGAGTGCGCAGAGGACGCAGAAAACATCCCTTTCAAGGGATTTCTTCTGCGTCCTCTGCGTAACCTTTGCGCCCTCTACGTTCGGCTGTCTGGTTTTCAGGCCTTCAGGACAGTCTCAAACCTTCCACTTCTCCAGCAGCTTCTCCGGCCGCAGCGCGTCGTAGGTCTCGAACGGCTGGTGGATCCACGGGTTGGTGGGGAGGTATTCCACCGAGTAGTCCGGGGTGAACTTGGAGATGCCCTTGGTCCAGATCACCGCGCTGCGCAGTTCCGTGATCGCCTTGTAGTTGCCGCGCAGCATGTCCACCACCCGGTGCAGGGTGAGGCCCGAGTCCGCGAGGTCGTCCACCAGCAGCACGCGGCCGGCGATCTCGCCCTTGGGCGTGGTGATGTAGTGCGCGATGTCCAGGTGCCCCTGCACCGTGCCGGCCTCGGCCCGGTACGAACTGGTGGACATGATCGCCAGCGGCACGTCGAAGATGCGCGAGAGGATGTCCCCCGGGCGCATGCCGCCGCGGGCCAGGCACAGGATGGTGTCGAACTTCCAGCCCGACTGGTACACCTTCAGCGCGAGCTTCTCGCAGAGGTTGTGGTACTCGTCGTAGCTCACGTACAGGTGCTTGCCGTCTTCCGTCAACATCGTTGTGCTTCCTTCAATCCGCGAGGTAGGGGTGGCGCATCATGATCGTGTGGTCGCGATCGGGACTGGTGGAGATGATGTCGACCGGCACCCCCGTGACCTGCTCGATGCGCTGCAGGTACAGCCGCGCATTGACCGGCAGCCGGTCGAACTGGGTCACGCCCACCGTCGACTCGCTCCAGCCCGGCATCGTCTCGTACACCGGCTTGCAGCGGGCGATCTCGTCGGCGCCCAGCGGCAGGATGTCGATGTGCTGGCCATCGAGCTCGTAGCCGGTGCACAGCTTCAGTTCCTCCAGGCCGTCGAGCACGTCCAGCTTGGTGATGCACAGGCCGCTCAGGCCGTTGACCTGCGCGCTGCGCTTCAGCAGCGCGGCGTCGAACCAGCCGCAGCGGCGCGACCGGCCGGTGGTCACGCCCTTCTCCGCGCCCACGGTGGACAGGTGGTAGCCCACGGTGCCGGGCGTCTGCCAATCGAGCTCGGTCGGGAACGGGCCGCCGCCCACGCGGGTGCAGTAGGCCTTGGTGATGCCCAGGATGTAGTGCAGCATGCCCGGGCCCACGCCGGCGCCGGCCGCCGCATTGCCCGCCACGCAGTTGCTGGAGGTCACGTAGGGGTAGGTGCCGTGGTCCACGTCCAGCAGCGTGCCCTGCGCGCCTTCGAACAGCAGGTTGTCCCCGTGCAGATGGGCCTCGTTCAGCTCGCGCGAGACGTCGGCCATCATGGGGCGCAGGATCTCGGCCTGGCGCAGCGACTCGTCGAGCACCTGCTGGTAGTCCAGCGGCTGCGCGCCCAGGTACTGCGTCAGCACGAAGTTGTGCAGTTCCAGCAGCTCCTTCAACCGGGCCGCGAAGCGCTCGGGGTGCTTCAGGTCCTGCACGCGCAGGGCGCGGCGGGCGATCTTGTCCTCGTAGGCCGGGCCGATGCCGCGGCCGGTGGTGCCGATCTTCTCGGTGCCGCCCTGCTCGCGCTTCGCTTCGCGCGCCAGGTCCAGCGCCGCGTGGAACGGCAGGATCAGGGGGCAGGCCTCGCTGATGCGCAGGCGCGAGCGCACCTCCACGCCCGCCTTCTCCAGCCCCTCGATCTCCTCCAGCAGCTTGGCGACCGACAGCACCACGCCGTTGCCGATGTAGCACTTCACGCCCGGGCGCATGATGCCGCTCGGGATCAGGTGCAGCGCCGTCTTCACGCCGTTGATCACCAGCGTGTGGCCCGCGTTGTGGCCGCCCTGGAAGCGCACCACGCCCTGGGCCATCTCGGTCAGCCAGTCGACCAGCTTGCCCTTGCCTTCGTCGCCCCACTGGGTGCCGACCACGACCACATTGCGGCCCTTCGTCTTCGTCATCACTTGACTCTCGCGGGAAAAAAGATTCGGTTGAGGGGATCAGCAGCCGCGCACGGCCCAGCGGCCGGCGGCGTCGCGCGCCAGTTCGCGGTCGCAGTGGAACTCGTCCACTTCGCTTTCGTGGCCGGGCAGTACGCAGACGACGGTCTCGCCCTGGCCGCGCAGCTGCGCGATCGCGCCGCGCAGTTCGACGGCGTCCGGGCCGGCGTCCAGCCACGGCGCGCGGATCGCGGCCTTCAGCGGCCGCTTCGCGGCCACGCCCACCAGCTCGCGAACGTCGAGGCTAAAGCCGACGGCGGGGCGGTTGCGGCCGAACACGGCGCCGACTTCGTCGTAGCGGCCGCCGCGCACCAGCGCGTCGCTGGCGCCCGGCGTGTAGATGCCGAAGCGCATGCCGCTGTAGTAGGCGTAGCCGCGCAGGTCGGCGAGGTCGAAGCGCAGGCGCGCGCCCCCGACGTGGCCGGAGATCCAGCGCAGGTGCTGCAGCGCCTGCTGCAGGAGGGCCGAATCCGGCAGCACGCGCGCCGCCTCGTCCAGCACCTTCGCGTCGCCGTACAGATTGACCAGTGCCAGCAAGCCCTCGCGGGCCGCGCTCGGGAATTCCGCGGTCAGGGCCGCCAGCTCCGGCGCGTCCTTGGTGGCCAGCGCCGCATGCACGCGCGCCATGCGCTCGCCCGCGACGCCCACGCCCGCGAGCAGCGAGCGCACGATGCGCGCATCGGCCATGTCCACCGTGAGCGGTTCGACGCGGGTGGCCTTCAGGCAGTCGAGGGCCAGCAGCAGCGCCTCGAGGTCGGCTTCCAGGCCGGCGTGGCCGTAGATCTCGGCGCCGAATTGCAAGGGCTCCCGGGTGGCGTGCGGACGGTCGGGGCGCGTGTGCAGCACCGGCCCGCAGTAGCACAGGCGCGTCACGCCCTGGCGGTTCAGGAGGTGGGCGTCGATGCGGGCGACCTGGGGCGTGGTGTCGGCGCGCAGGCCCAGCATGCGGCCGGACAGCTGGTCGACCAGCTTGAAGGTCTGCAGGTCGAGCGCCTCGCCGGTGCCGGTCAGCAGCGACTCCAGGTGCTCCAGCATGGGCGGCATCACCAGCTCGTAGCCGTAGCCACGGGCGGTGTCGAGCAGCTCGCGACGGAGTTCTTCGATGTGCCGGGCCTCGGAAGGCAACACATCGGCGATGTGATCCGGCAGGACCCAGGCGGACATGGGATGGGGGGCTGTTAAAAACGTGATTCTACCGGGGCGTCGCGCTGCGGCCGACTTCCCCCCCACGGGGGCACTGATCAGAACATCCGAAAAATCGCTTCAGCGATTTTTCGGGTGACTCACAGAACGATCCAGAGCAGGACCAGGCCGATCAGGATGCTGGTGAGGCCGAAGAAGCGCAGTTGGCCGTCCCTCAGCTGCATCAGCCGCAGGAAGGTCTGGCGCCAGCCGCCCGGCGACAGGAAGGGGAACAGCCCTTCCAGCACCAGCATCAGGGCCAGCGCGGCCCAGAAGATCTCGCCGTCCAACGGGCTTACCGGCGCGGGGCCGCCGGGGCGCTCGTGGCGGCCGCGCCGGAGCCGCCACCGCGGAAGGCGCGGAAGAACTCGGTGCCGGACGGATCGATCACCAGCACGTCGCTCTTCTTGTTGAAGCTCGACTTGTAGGCCTCCAGGCTGCGGTAGAACTGCGCGAACTGCGGGTCGCGGCCGAAGGCTTCGCCGTAGACCGCCGCCGCCTGCGCGTCGCCCTCGCCCTTGATCTTCTGGGCATCGCGGTAGGCATTGGCCACAGTCACCTCGCGCTGCCGGTCGGCATCGGCGCGGATCTTCTCGCCCTCGGCGGCGCCCGTCGAGCGCAGCTCGTTGGCCACGCGCTTGCGCTCCGCTTCCATGCGGCGGTAGACCGATTCGGTGATCGCCTCGACGTAGTCGGCGCGCGTGATGCGCACGTCGATCACGTCCACGCCCCAGGGCTTGGCGCCCTTGACGACCTCCTGCACCTCGCGCTTGACGTCGGCCATCAGCTGCTCGCGCTTGGACGACAGCAGTTCGCGCACGGTGAAGCGGTTGACTTCCTCCTGGAAGGCATTGCGCACCACCCGATTGAGCTGGTTGTTGCCTGCGGCTTCGTCCAGGCCCACGTTGCGGATGTACTGCAGCGGGTCCGTGATGCGCCAGCGCACATACCAGTCGATCACCACGCGCTGCTTCTCGGCCGTCAGCATGGGCTCGGTGTCCACGCTGTCCAGCGTCAGCAGGCGCTTGTCGATGTAGCTCACGCTCTGCAGCGGCGGCGGCAGCTTGAACTTCAGGCCGGGCTCGCTGATCACGTCCTTGACCTGGCCGAAGGCATAGACCACGCCGAACTGGCGCTGGTCCACCACGAACAGCATGGAGCTGAGCAGGGCCAGCAGCACCAGCAGGGAGGAAACGATGAAACCGATGCGATTCATTCCGGCCTCCGCCGAGCCGCCTCAAGGAGGCCGGACGCCCCCTCGGGGGGCAGCGAGTACACGTAGTGACGAGCGTGGGGGTACATATTCAACGAGACTCCCGCTCGCGGCCGCGGGCGTTGTCGCGCGCGCGGGCGTCGGTGGACGACGAGGACGAGGACGAAGGCGGGGCCGAGGCCGGCGAGGGCTGCTGCGTCGTGGGGTCGTGCGGCGGCTGCGGCGCCGCAGCGCCGCCGGCGGCCACCTGCTGCAGGATCTTGTCCATCGGCAGGAACAGCATGTTGCTGCCTTGGCGCGACTCCACCATCACCTTGGTGACGTTGCTATAGATCTGCTGCATGGACTCCAGGTACAGGCGGTCCCGCGTGACCTGCGGGGCGCGCTGGTATTCGACCAGCAGCAGCTTGAAACGCTGCGCATCGCCCTGGGCCTGCGCCACGATGCGGGCCTTGTAGCCCTCGGACTCCTGCGCCAGCCGCGAGGCGGCGCCGGTGGCGCGCGGGATCACGTCGTTGGCATAGGCCTGCGCCTCGTTCTTGGAGCGCTCGCGCTCCTGGGCGGCGCGCAGCACGTCGTCGAAGGCGGCCTGCACCTGCTCGGGCGGACGCACGCCGCCCTGCTGCAGGTTGATGCCGACGACTTCGGCGCCGATCTGGTAGCGGTCCAGGATCTGCTGCATCAGCGTGCGCACGCGCGGTCCGATCTGGTCGCGCTCGTCGGCCAGCGCCGTGTCCATGCGCATCTTGCCGACCACCTCGCGCACCGCCGTCTCGGCCGCCTGCACCACGGCCTCCTGCGGGTTCTTGCTGTTGAACAGCCAGGCGCGGGCGTCGTTCAGGCGGTACTGCACGGCGAACTTGATCTCGACGATGTTCTCGTCCTCGGTCAGCATCGCCGATTCCTTGAGGCCGGTGGCGCGGATCACGTTGTCGCGGCCGACGTCGACCGAGCGGATCTGCGTCACGTAGACGACCTCGTGGCGCTCGATCGGGTACGGCAGCCGCCAGTTGAAGCCGGCGCCCACGGTGGCGCTGTAGCGCC
Organism: Ramlibacter monticola; assembly: GCF_016722785.1. Taxonomy (GTDB): domain Bacteria; phylum Pseudomonadota; class Gammaproteobacteria; order Burkholderiales; family Burkholderiaceae_C; genus Ramlibacter; species Ramlibacter monticola. The sequence goes on from NZ_JAEQNE010000001.1 coordinate 212,736, forward strand.
CGAAGCGCGTGATGACCGCCTGCTGGCCTTCCTGCACGATGAAGATGCCGGTGCCCATCCAGATGACCACCACCACGATCGCGATCAGGCCGGCGCCCACCCCGGCGCTCTTCATGTCCGGCTGGAAGTTGCCGTTGCCGCCGCTGCCGAAGTTGCCGCCGCTGCCCCCGCGCCGGCTGCCGAACAGGCCCCCGAGCTTGCGGTTGAAGTCGCGCCACAGTTCGTCGAGGTCGGGCGGCCCCTGGTTCGGCCCCTTGCCGTCCCCGCGGTCGCGATCGCGATCGCCGCGGTCACGGTCGTTGTTCTTGTCTTCGCCGCGGCCCCAGCGTGGATCGTTCAGGTTGAACATGCCCCGGATGCGGCCTACCAGCCCGGAAGGGAAGAGGCTGCGGGAAAGAAGCTTCATTCGTTCGAATCTCTCGTTATCGGCAGCCGCATTGTGCCCAAAAGCGGTTGAGGTCAGGATGAGCCCGCCGGCTCGGCGTCCGCCCGCTGGGAGGCGACGGACACGATACGGGTGAGTTCCGCGCGCAGGTCCGCCAGGCCCTCGCCCGTGCGGCTGCTGACGAACACGCGTGGATGCTGCACGCCTTCCACCTCGAAGCGGTCCACCTGCTGGCGCGGCCGCTGGCTGGCTTCGAGCGCATCGATCTTGTTGAACACCAGCAGCTGCGGCACCTCCGCGGCGCCGATCTCGTGCAGCACCCGCTGCACTTCCGTGATCTGCTCGTGGTGGTGCGGGTTGGCCGCGTCGACCACGTGCAGCAGCAGGTCGGCGTCCGCCGCCTCCTGGAGCGTGGCCTGGAAGGCGTCGATCAGGCCGTGCGGCAGGTCGCGGATGAAGCCGACCGTGTCCGACAGCGACACCGAGCGCCCCGCCATGCCGTTGCCCGTCGATGCGTCCTGCAGGAACAGCTGGCGGGTGGTGGTGTCCAGGGTGGCGAACAGCTGGTCGGCCGCATAGGCGCGGGCCTTCACCAGCGCGTTGAACAGCGTCGATTTGCCGGCGTTGGTGTAGCCCACGATCGAGATGTTGAAGGTCTCGCGCCGCTCGCGCTGGCGCCGCTGGGTGGCGCGCTGCTTCTTCACCTTGACCAGGCGTTCCCGCGTGCGCTTGATCGAGTCGTCGATCATGCGCCGGTCCAGTTCGATCTGCTTTTCGCCCGGGCCGCCGCGCACGCCGGCACCGCCAGTCTGGCGCTCCAGGTGCGACCAGCGCCGCACCAGGCGGGTGCTCAGGTACTGCAGGCGGGCCAGTTCCACCTGCAGCTTGCCTTCGTGGCTGCGGGCGCGCTGGGCGAAGATCTCCAGGATCAGCAGGGTGCGGTCGTTGACCGGCAGGCCCATGTGCCGCTCGAGGTTGCGCTGCTGCGCCGGGCTCAGGGCCTGGTCGAACAGGATCTCGCTGGCGCCCGTCTCCTCGGCCAGCTGCTTGATCTCGTCCGCCTTGCCGCGGCCGACGAACAGCGCGGCGTCCGGGGCCCTGCGCTTGCAGGCCACGCGGGCGACCGGCTCCATGCCCGCGGTCTGGGCGAGCTGGCCCAGTTCCTCGAGTTCGGCGTCGAAGTGGGGAAGGCCCAGATCCACCCCCACCAGGATGGTGGCGGCGGCCGGGCGTTCGGAGGATGCGGTCAATCCGGCAACCAGGTCAAACGGAGTGCGGGCCCGCCCAGGCGGGCCGGCTTGCGCGTCAGTCTCAGCTGGCGTTGCCTTCACCCGTTTCCGCGGGTGAGAAGTTCACGGCCCGGCCCGGGACGATGGTGGAGATCGCGTGCTTGTAGACCATCTGCGTCACGGTGTTGCGAAGCAGCACCACGTACTGGTCGAAGGATTCGATCTGGCCCTGCAGCTTGATGCCGTTGACGAGGTAAATCGACACCGGGACATGCTCTCGACGCAGGGTGTTCAGGAAGGGGTCTTGTAGTAGCTGCCCTTTGTTGCTCACGATATTCTCCGTGTTTCCGGTGTTGTTGGAGATTGCACATTACCACAGCAACGGTGCCGGGCGCTCAATCCCTGACGGCCCAGTTGCAGCCGTTGATGCGAATTTCAGGTCCGACGGTCGGCCGGCCGGCCTTATTCCTTGTCGGCGTAGGGATTCTTCGAGGTGCGCATCTCGATGCGCAGGGGGGTCCCCACCAGTCCGAACTCCTTGCGGAAGCGCCCTTCCAGGAAGCGCTTGTAGGCGTCGGTGACGTGCTCCAGCGAGTTGCCGTGGACCACGATCACGGGCGGGTTCATGCCGCCCTGGTGGGCGTAGCGCAGCTTGGGCCGGAACATGCCGGAGCGCTTGGGCGACTGGAACTGCACCGCCTCGTGCACCAGCCGGGTGAGCACGGGGGTCGTCATCTTCATCATGGCCGACTTGTAGGCCTGCCCGATGGACGTCCAGACCGGCCCCAGGCCCTGGCGCTTGGCCGCCGAGATGAAGTGCAGGTCGGCGAACTTCAGGAAGGGCAGGCGCTGCTCCACCTGGCGGCGCACCAGCTCGCGCTGGTAGTCGTCCACCGCGTCCCACTTGTTGATGGCCAGCACCACGGCGCGGCCGCTTTCCAGGATGAAGCCGGCGATGTGGGCGTCCTGGTCGGTCACGCCCTGGGTGGCGTCCAGCAGCAGCAGGACGACATTCGCCGACTCGATCGCCTGCAACGTCTTGACCACCGAGAACTTCTCGATCGCCTCGAACACCTTGCCCTTGCGGCGCAGGCCGGCCGTGTCGATCAGCTCGAACTTCTGGCCGCCGCGCTCGAAGGGCACCGAGATGGCGTCCCGGGTGGTGCCGGGCAGGTCGAAGGCGACCAGCCGCTCCTCGCCCAGCCAGGCGTTGATCAGGGTCGACTTGCCGACGTTGGGGCGGCCGGCCACGGCCAGCTTGAGGATGCCGCTCTGCTGGGCGGCATCGGCGTCTTCCGCCTCCTCGGGCAGGTTCAGCGGCTCGAAGGCCACGTCCACCAGGCTGCGGATGCCCTGCCCGTGGGCGGCGGACACAGGGTGGACCTCGCCCAGCCCCAGTTCGTAGAACTCGGCCAGCTGCGCGCCCTCCTGCATGCCTTCGGCCTTGTTGGCCGCCAGCACGGTGGGCTTGCCCAGCTTGCGCAGGTAGTTGGCGATGTCGTGGTCCTGGGCGGACAGGCCGCCCCGCGCATCGACCACGAACACCACGATGTCGGCCTCGGCCACCGCCTGCTGCGTCTGCTTGGCCATCTCCTTGTAGATGCCCTGCTCCGCGGTCGGCTCGAAGCCGCCGGTGTCGATGACGATGAACTCGTAGCGGCCCTGCTTCGCGTTGCCGTAGTGGCGGTCGCGCGTGAGGCCCGCGAAGTCGGCGACGATGGCGTCGCGCGACTTGGTCAGCCGGTTGAAGAGCGTCGATTTCCCGACGTTGGGGCGGCCCACCAGGGCCATCACCGGCTTCATGTCTATCCTTACTGCGGGACGAACCCGTAGACGTTGCCGCCGTGCGTCACGACCACCAGCGTGTTCCCCGCGGCGACCGGTGCGGCCGCGATGGCGGTGCCGTCGGTGGGCAGGCGATTGAGCAGCGAGCCGTCCTCTCGCGACAGCAGGTGGACGAAGCCGAACTCGTCGCCGACCACCACGGAGCGGCCCAGGGCGAGCGGCGTGCCGACGCCGCGCCACTGGAGCTTGTCGTTGACCCAGGCCCGCTGGCCGTCGCTGCGGCGCCAGGAGACGATCTTGCTGTCGCTCTCGGTGCCGAACACGTTGGCGGCATCGCCGCTGAGGCCCTCGGAGCCGTTGGCGCGCTGCGTCCAGGCCACGGTGCCGCGGGCCGCGTCGGCGCAGCCCACGGCGGCCTGGAAGGCCCGCGCGCAGACCGAGTCGCCCACGCGGCTCACCCGGCCGACCAGGTCGACCAGGCGCTCGACGTCGTTGATGCCGCGCGCGGTGGCGATCGGCACTTCCCAGCGCACGCTGCCGTTCAGCGGGTTCAGGCCCGCCAGCCGGCCGCCCTGCCCCACCACGAGGGTGTCGCCCACGGCCAGGATCACGCCGGCCTGGCGCAGCACCAGCGGCTCGCCCTGGCGCTGCTGCGTCCACAGGCGGCGGCCGGTGCCGCCGTCGAAGGCGGACACGGAGCGGTCGCCCCCCAGCACGAACACCCGCGCGCCGGCCACCAGGGGCGCGGTGTACGACAGGGCGTTGAGCTTCTGGCGCCAGACTTCCTTGCCGCTGGAGAAGGCGACCAGTTCGTTGTTGCGCGTCACCACGGCGGCCGTGCCGCCATCGAAGCCCACGCCGGCGGCCAGCGGGGCGCCGGCGCTGCCGCGCCATTGCTCGCGGCCGCTGGTGGCGTCGAAGCCGGCTACCGTGCCGTCGCTGGAGGCGACGGCGGCGACATTGCCGTTGACGGCCACCACCAGCGGGAAATCGACCGCGCCGACCCTGGCGGTCCAGGACTGCTGCACGCCGATCAGGTTGGGGTTGGGCTGCAGGTCGGCCGGCTTCGGCTTTTCCGCCCCTCCCACGAAGGGCAGCGAATTCAGGAAGGAGCAGCCGGCCAGCAGCGCGACCGCCCCGGCGGCCAGCACGGCGCGGGTGAGGCGCGGTCCCGTCATGACTTGGCGGGCTCCCCGGCGGGCTTGAGCGTCTGCACGTCCACGCCGAGGGCGGTGAGCTTCACCTCCACCAGCGGGCGGTACTGCGAATCGGCGGGGAAGCCCTGCCAGGCCTTCATGTATTCCAGCTTGGCCTGGTCCTTGTTGCCCTGCAGGTTGTAGATGTCGCCGCGGCGGTCGGCCGCCAGCGGCTCGAACTCGCGCGGCACGCCGGAGGTGAGCTGCTTCAGGGCGCCGTCGAAGTCCTTGGCCTGCACCAGCAGGCCGGCCAGGCGCAGCTTCGCCACCGCTTGCAGCCCCTCGTCGCTGGCGTCGCTGGCCACCCACTGGAGCGCGGACTTGGCCGCATCGGCCTTGCCGGTCTCGGCGAGCACGCGCCCGGCCAGCAGGCCCGCCTGCTGCGCGTAGGTGGTGCGGCCGAACTTGTCCTTGATGTCCTTGAAGGCCTGCTCCACGCGGGCGGCGTCGCCGCCCACCGCGGCGCGTTCCACCTCGTCGTAGAGGAAGGAGGCCTGCACCGCCTGCCGCCGCTGCCAGTACTGCCAGCCATTCCAGGCGGCGACGGAGCCGAAGATGACGATGAGGATCCAGGTGATCAGGTTGCCGTACTGGTTCCAGAAGTGCTTGAGTTCGTCAAGCTGTTCCTGTTCTTCGAGGTCTAAGTGTCTAGCCATGTCATGCCCTTCGGAGGGCTTCTTGTGCGCCCGGTTGGGGTGGGATTGTAGGTGAGCCGCCCGGGCGGGGGCTCAGGCGCGCAGCGTGCCGGCCCAGGCCGCCGGGTCGGCGAGCGGCCGCAGTTCCTGGGAGCCGGCCCGCAGGTCCTTCACGGTGACCTGTCCCTGCGCCAGTTCGTCGCCCCCGAAGACCAGGGCGAAGCGGGCGCCGCTCGCGTCGGCCTTCTTGAACTGCGACTTCATGCTGCCGGGGCCGTCCGCCCCGCCCGCGTGCTGCTGCACGCGCACGCCGGCGGTGCGCAGCGCCTCCAGGGCGACGATCACCGGGGGCAGCGGGGTGCCCGCCGGCACGACCGCATAGGCATCGGGCGCCGCGCTGGGCACGGCGACCTTCAGCTCCTGCAGGAGCAGCAGCAGGCGCTCGATGCCGAGGCCGAAGCCCACCGCGGGCGCGGGCTTGCCCCCCAGCTGCTCGATCAGCCCGTCGTAGCGGCCGCCGCCGCAGACCGTGCCCTGCGAGCCGAGCTGGTCGGTCACCCACTCGAACACGGTGAGGTTGTAGTAGTCCATGCCCCGCACCAGGCGCGGGTTGACGCGGTATTCCAGGCCCACCGCGTCCAGCGCCGCGCGCACGGCGTCGAAGTGGGCGCGCGAAGCCTCGCCGAGGTGGTCGATCAGCCGCGGCGCCCCTTCGATCAGGGCCTGCATGGAGGGCACCTTGCTGTCCAGGATGCGCAGCGGGTTGGTGTGCAGGCGCCGCTTCGAATCCTCGTCCAGGGCGTCGGCGTGCTGCTGGAAGTACGCCACCAGCGCCTCGCGGTGGGCCCGCCGCTCCTCCGGCTGGCCCAGGCTGTTCAACTCCAGCCGCACGTCGCGGCCCTCGACCAGGCCCAGCTCGCGCCACAGGGCGCGGGCCATGAGGATCATCTCGGCGTCCACGTCGGGGCCGGCGAAGCCCAGCGCCTCGACATCGAGCTGGAAGAACTGGCGGTAGCGGCCCTTCTGCGGCCGCTCGTGGCGGAACATCGGCCCGATGGTCCACAGCCGCAGCGGGCCGTTGTACAGGGCGTTGTGCTCGTTCATCGCGCGCACGATGCCGGCGGTGGCCTCGGGACGCAGGGTCAGGCGGTCGCCGTTCATGGAATCGACGAAGGAGTACATCTCCTTCTCCACGATGTCGGTGACTTCGCCGAGGCCGCGCACGAACAGCGCGGTCGGCTCGACGATCGGCGTCAGCAGGTACTGGTAGCCGTAGCGCGCCATGGCCGTGCGCACGCAGGATTCGAACCACTGCCACAGGGCGGAGTCCGGCAGCCGTTCCGTGCGCGGCACGGAGGGCGGCAGGATGTCGTTCATGCCCTTGACGGCAACGAGTTTCTCCGCCTTCTTCGCGGCGGCATTGTTTTCGGTGGTCATGTCGCTCAGGCGCTCTCGGCCACGCGGCCGAAGCGCTTCTCGATGTAGTTCTCGACGATCTGGTGGAACTCGTTCGCGATGTTGTCGCCGCGCAGGGTCATCGCCTTCTGGCCGTCGATGAAGACGGGCGCGGCGGGCGCCTCGCCGGTGCCGGGCAGGCTGATGCCGATGTCGGCATGCTTGCTCTCGCCGGGGCCGTTGACGATGCAGCCCATCACGGCCACCTTCATCTTCTCGACGCCCGGGTACTTCGCGCGCCACACCGGCATCTGCGCGCGCAGGAAGTCGTCGATCTGCTTGGCGAGTTCCTGGAAGGTGGTGCTGGTGGTGCGGCCGCAGCCGGGGCAGGCGGTGACGCTCGGCACGAAGCTGCGCAGGCCCAGGGCCTGCAGGATCTCGGAGGCGATCACGACTTCCTGCGTGCGCGCTTCGCCGGGCTGCGGCGTGAGCGAGACGCGGATCGTGTCGCCGATGCCTTCCTGCAGGAGGATGCCCATCGCCACGGCGGAGGCCACCGTGCCCTTGGTGGCCATGCCGGCCTCGGTCAGGCCCAGGTGCAGCGGGTAGTCGCAGCGGCGGGCCAGCTCGCGGTAGACCGAGATCAGGTCCTGCACGCCGCTGACCTTGCAGGACAGCAGGACCTGCTCGTGCCGCATGCCGAGCTCCTCGGCCAGGCGCGCCGACTGGAGGGCGGAGGTGATCAGCGCCTCGTACATCACCTGCTTCGCGTCCCAGGGCGGGTCGCGGCGGGCGTTCTCGTCCATCAGCTGCGCGAGCAGCTCCTGGTCGAGGCTGCCCCAGTTGACGCCGATGCGCACCGGCTTGTCCCACCGCAGCGCCGCCTCGATCATCTGCGCGAACTGGCGGTCCTTCTTGTCGCCCTTGCCGACGTTGCCGGGGTTGATGCGGTACTTGGACAGCGCCTGCGCGCAGCCCGGGAATTCCGTCAGCAAGCGGTGGCCGTTGTAGTGGAAGTCGCCCACCAGCGGCACGTCGATGCCCATGCGATCGAGCTGCTCGCGGATGTAGGGCACCTGCTGCGCGGCTTCCGGCGTGTTGACCGTGATGCGCACCAGCTCCGATCCCGCGACGGCGAGCTCCTTCACCTGGATCGCCGTGGCGATCGCGTCCTGGGTGTCGGTGTTGGTCATCGACTGCACGCGCACCGGCGCGTCGCCCCCGACCGTGACCACGCGCGCGCCCCACACGACGCGGGCCTGGGCGGAGCGGCGCGCCCGGGGGGCGGCGGGTTCGATCGGGAGGCAGTCTGGCTTCATCACTTCACTTCGAATCGGGCGACGTTGTCGCGCGACAGGCGCGCGATGTCGAACGGCTTGCCGCGCACCTGCACCTCGGTGCTCTGGGCGCTGCCGACGACCACCGACAGCGGCAGCGGGCCGTCCACGCCGGCGGACTCGCCGGGTTCCAGCAGGCGCTGCATGACGGTGGTGCCGCTCGCGTCCTTCACCTGGACCCAGGACTGGGCGCGGGCGCGGAAGACGACGATGCCCGTGGTCTGGACCGGGCCGGAAGCGCCGACGGCGGGCGCCGGGGCGGCAGCGGCGGGCACGGCGGCCGTGCCCGGACTGGTGCGCAACTGCATGCCGGCGACCTCGGGCGCCTGCGTCACGGCGGCGGGCGTGGGCACGGGGCCGGCGGCCGACGCGGGCGTGGCCGGCAGGCCGGGGGCGGCGCCGATCGCCGGCGCGGAGGTGCCTTGCTCCGGTCGCGGTTCGGCCGCAGCGGGGGCCGGGGCCGGCTCGGAGCCGCCAGGCGCCACGCTGTCGTAGCTGCGCTGCGCGAGCGGCAGGAAGATCAGCACGAGCGCGCCGAGCAGGAGCGCGACGACCGTCAGCACCACCGGGCGCGAGACCTGCGCCAGCAGGCCGGGCAGCGGCCCGTCCTTGGGCGAGTGGAAGGGTTCGTTGACCGCGTAGGCCCGCTCCGCCAGCCGCGGCTGCGGGTTCTGCGGCAGCCGTTGCAGCACCGGCATCGGATCGATCTTGAGCGTGCGGCAGACGCTGGACGCGAGCGCGCGCACGAACACCGCATCCGGCAACTCCTCGTACTGGTCCTCCTCCAGCGCCTCGAGCTTGCGCACGGGCACCTTGAGGTTGGCCGCGAGCGTCGCGACGTGCAGCCCGGCGGCCTCGCGGGCCTGCCGCAGCAGCGTGCCGGCGCTCACGCCGTCGTCGGTGACGGGCGCCTGGTTCTCACTCATCGAAAGCCTTCCGGTCCAGGGACTGGCGCTCGCGCGACTGCGGGTAGCGCTTGCGCAGCTGGTCGCTCAGCTGGGCCATCGCCTCGGCGTCGTTCATGCGGTTTTCCACCTTGATCCCGAGCCACAGCGTCTCGGCGTTGGCCAGCTCGCTGTTGTTCAGGCGGCGGATGTAGAACTGCGCCCGCTCGTAGTCGCCCCGCTGGTACAGCAGGCGCGCCAGGTTGTAGCCGACGATGGGATTGCCGGCATCGAGCTCGTAGGCGCGGGTCAGGCTGCGTTCCGCCTCCGGGCGCAGGCCCCCGCGCGCCTGGCACAGGCCCAGCGTCATCAGCGATTTGGCCTTGTCGGGATACAGCGGGTTGGCCATCGCCTGGTCGAAGGAGCGGTACGACTCCGGGTAACGACCGAGCTGGCACTGCAGCCAGCCGTAGTTGTGGTGCGCGTTGGCGTCGCGCGGATTGATCGCGATCGCGCGGCGGAAGCTCTCTTCGGCCTCGCGGTTGTCGCCGAGGCGCATGTAGACCAGGCCGCGCAGGTTGTAGGCGTCGCCCAGGGTGGGATCGGCCGCGATGACCTGCTTCAGCTCATCGAGCGCGACCTCGGTCTTGCCTTCCTGGAAGTAGCCGGTGGCCAGTTCGAGCCGGATGCGGGCGCGCTTGCGGTTCTCGGGTTCGTCGGAAGGCGTCACCATGTCGATGGTGGAAGCCTGCTGCTGCGACGCCTGCGTGGCGCAGCCCGCGAGCAGCGTCGAAGCCAGCAACGATGCCAGGCCCGCGGCCGCGAGCCAGTGCGCCGTGGAGCGGCTCCGCCCCACCATCGCCATCCTCATTCCCTACCCCTCCTTCGTGCTTTCCGCGGGCACCGGCTTCAGGACGATCATCCGCTGCTGCGCGATGCGCCGGTCCACCCGGGTGCGGTCCTTCACGTCGCCGGCCAGCTGGCCGCAGGCGGCGTCGATGTCGTCGCCGCGCGTCTTCCGCACCGTCGTCACGATACCAGCATCACTCAGGATTTTCGCGAATGCCTGCACCCGATGTTGCGGGGATCGCACCAGTCCGGAGGCCGGGAAGGGATTGAAGGGAATCAGGTTCAGCTTGCACGACACGCCGCGGCCCGCGTGGTGCTGCACGAGGTGCGCGAGGTCGCGCGCATGCTCCGGCAGGTCGTTGACGCCATCGAGCATGCAGTATTCGAAGGTGATGAAGTCGCGCGGCGCGTGTTCCAGGTAGCGGTTGCACGCGTCCAGCAGGTCGCCCACCGGGTACTTCCTGTTCAGCGGCACCAGCTTGTCGCGCAGTTCGTCGTTCGGCGCGTGCAGCGACACCGCGAGCGCCACCGGGGCGTCTTCCCCGAGGCGATCGATCATGGGCACCACCCCGGAGGTGGACACGGTCACGCGGCGACGCGACAGGCCGTAGCCGTGGTCGTCCAGCATGATGCGCAGCGCGGGGATCAGCGCCTGGTAGTTCTGGAGCGGCTCGCCCATGCCCATCATCACCACGTTGGAGATGACGCGTTCGCCGCCGGTGTTCAGGTGCTTGCGCAGGAAGTGCTCGGCGAACCAGAGCTGCGCCACGATCTCGCCGCTGGAGAGGTTGCGCGAGAAGCCCTGGTGGCCGGTGGAGCAGAAGCGGCAGCCCACCGCGCAGCCCGCCTGCGAGGACACGCACAGGGTGCCGCGGTCGTCCTCGGGGATGAACACGGACTCGACGGCGTTGCCGTCGCCGACGTCGAACAGCCACTTGATCGTGCCGTCGGAGGATTCGTGCTGCGAGAGGACCGGAAGGCCCTGGATGCAGGCGTTGCCTTCCAGCTTCTCGCGCAGCGACTTCGCCAGGTCGGTCATCTGGCCGAAGTCGCTGGCGCCCTTCTGGTGGATCCAGCGGAAAAGCTGGGTCGCGCGGAACTTCTTCTCGCCGAGTTCCGCGCAGAACGTGGCCAGACCCTCGAGGTCGAAATCGAGCAGGTTGGCCGTCATCGCGTGCAGGCGCAGCGCCGGGCCGCCCCAGGCGCGCCTCGCCCCCTCGGGGGGCAGCGCAACGCGGTGGAGCGGCGGGGCACTGTTACCTCGCGTAGATGTTCATCGCCGGGAAGAAGAAGGCGACTTCGTTCTTCGCGGTCTCGGGGGCGTCGGAGCCGTGCACCGCGTTGGCGTCGATGCTGTCGGCGAAGTCGGCGCGGATGGTGCCGGGGGCGGCCTTCTTGGGATCGGTGGCGCCCATCAGGTCGCGGTTCTTCAGGATCGCGCCCTCGCCTTCCAGCACCTGGATCATCACCGGGCCGGAGATCATGAATTCCACCAGGTCCTTGAAGAAGGGACGCTCCTTGTGCACGGCGTAGAACTGCTCGGCTTCCCGGCGCGACAGGTGGGCCATCTTCGCCGCGATGACCTTCAGGCCGGCGGCTTCGAAGCGCGCGTAGATCTGGCCGATCACGTTCTTGGCCACGGCGTCGGGCTTGATGATGGAAAGGGTGCGTTCGATTGCCATGTGCTTGGGTCCTGGGGTTGGTTTCTTAGGGTTTTGCCGGTAGCGGAAGTTTCGGCAAAGCCCGCAATTTTAGCTTGGATGGCGTGACATTGCCCCGACAGGGCCTCTGAAAACCAGACAGCCGAACGCAGAGGACGCAAAAGATACGCAGAGGGCGCAGAAGGAGACCTCTGCAAATGGCTGTCTTCTGCGCCCTCTGCGTACCCTCTGCGCCCTCTGCGTTCGGTATCTTGTTTTCGACTGCCTCAGCCCCGCCCGCGGCCGCCGCCGCCGCCACCGCCGCCGCCACCGCCGCCACCACCGCCACCGCGGCGCTTCCCGGTACCGGCCGGGCTGCCCTGGCGGCGCTGGCGGTTGAAGCTGTCGGCGCCGATGTAGCCGAAGGAGGTCTTCATCGGGTCGGGCTGGCCACCACCGCCGCCGCCACCGCCGCCGCCACCACCCCCGCCGCCGGACTTGCGCCGGCCCTGGCCGCCACCGCCTGTTGGGCCCAGCGGATTCGGCTGCCGGGCCCCGGGACCGCCGGACGGCCGCGGGCCGTCGCCGCGCGGAGCACCGGAGCGGCGCTGCTTGTTGCGCCCACCCCGGCCTTCGCCGCCGCGGCCTTCGCCGCCGCGGCCTTCACCCTGCTCGCGGCCGCCTCGTTCCGGCCGCGCCAGGCCCGGCACGCCCGCCGCCCTAGTGAGAGAGTTGATGTCGCGCTCGTCGAGCTCCATCCAGGCGCCGCGCTTGAGGCCGCGCGGCAGCACCATCGCGCCGTAGCGGATGCGGATGAGGCGGCTCACCGCATGGCCCACCGCCTCGAACAGGCGGCGCACCTCGCGGTTGCGCCCTTCGCTGATCGTCACGCGGTACCAGACGTTGGAGCCCTCGCCGCCGCCCTCGTCGATCGAGGTGAAGGAGCCCCGGCCGTCCTCCAGTTCCACGCCTTCCAGCAGGCGCGAGCGCTCCTCAGGCTGCAGCGCGCCCAGCACGCGCACCGCGTACTCGCGCTCCAGCCCGAAGCGGGGGTGCATGAGCTTGTTGGCGAGCTCGCCGGAGCTGGTGAACAGCAGCAGGCCCTCGGTGTTGAGGTCCAGCCGGCCGACCGACTGCCACTTGCCCTGCTGCAGCCTGGGCAGCTTGCGGAACACGGTGGGCCGGTTCTGCGGGTCGTCGTGCGTGACGACCTCGCCCACGGGCTTGTGGTAGGCGATCACGCGCGCCGGCGGCGGCGCGATGCGCACGCGGATCGGCTTGCCGTTGACCTTGATCTGGTCGCCGAACTGGATGCGCTGGCCGATGTGCGCGGGCTCGTTGTTGACCGAGATCCGCCCCTCCATGATCAGCTGCTCCATCTCCAGCCGCGAGCCGAGCCCCGCCTGGGCCAGCACCTTGTGGAGCTTGGGCGTCTCGGGCTGCGGCGACAGCACGCGCTTGGGCGCCGCGGTCTCCTCCGATGCCTCCTCGGCGTCGAAGCGGCCGCTGATCACGTCCTCGAAGCGGCCGCCCGGCTCGGTGCCGGGAACCACCGGTTCGGCCCCCTGCTCCGCGTCCTCGCGGCTGCGGCCGTCCCCGGAGGGGTCGCGCCCCTCCTCGCCGTTGTCGTCGCCCGGGGCGTCGTTCTCCTCGGCGGGCGGCGTCGGCGGCGCGGCTTCGGCCTCGGATGCGCTCGGGGTGCCATGCGGGGCGTCCTCGTCGGACGGCACGCGCGCCATGCTTTCGTTGGCTTCGTTCATGCTTCAGGTCTCGATGGCTTGCGCGGCATCGCGGTCGTCGATGCCGGCATCGTTCGCACCGGCGGCGGCCTCGGTGCGGGCCGCGGACTCGGAGTCCGCGGAGGCGTCGGTAACTTGCGCCTGCGCCGGGCCGGACGGCTCGAGGCCCGGCAGTTCCAGCGGCAGTTCGGGGGTGTCCATGGCGAGTTCGGGCTGCGGCTCGGCGGCCTCGACCAGCGCGGCGAAGCCGGCCTGCTCGCCCTGCGCCGGGCCCTGCAGTTCGGGCAGCTGGTCCAGCGAGGCGAGGCCGAGGTCGTCGAGGAACTGGCGCGTGGTGGCGTACAGCGCCGGCCGGCCGGCCGCCTCGCGGTGGCCGATCACCTCGATCCAGCCGCGGTCTTCCAACTGCTTGAGGAGCTGCGAGCTGATGGTCACGCCGCGGATGTCTTCCATGTCGCCGCGCGTCACCGGCTGGCGGTAGGCGATGATGGCCAGCGTCTCCAGCGTGGCGCGGGTGTACTTCGGCGGCTTCTCGGGATGCAGGCGGTCGAGGTACTCGCGCATGTCGGGCCGGCTCTGGAAGCGCCATCCGGTCGCGACGCAGACCAGCTCCACGCCGCGCAGCGCCCATTCGTCCTGCAGCTGGCCCAGCAGCTCCTTGAGGGTGTCGGCGCCGAGCTCGTCGTTGAACAGCACGCGCAGCTCGCGCACCTGCAGCGGCTGCTGGGTGCAGATCAGCGCGGTTTCGAGGACGCGCTTGGCATCCGCCGTATTCATCGTGTCGTCGTGCTGGAAGAGGCGCCAAAAGGCGCGCTGATGGGTCTGGGCCTAGGGCTGGTTCCGGGTCGCCGCGGCGTCGCCCTCGATGGAGCCGCGCCGCGCGCCGGCCGGGCGGGACAGGCCATCAGGCTGCCGCCGCGGGTGACGGGCTCGCAAGCCAGTCGGATTCATTGTATCCCAGCCCCCAGGCCGCCCACGCGGCGCGCAGGTCGGGCGGCAGGGGCGCGTGCAAGGCCAGGGGCTCGCCCGTGACGGGATGCACGAACGCCAGCCGGAAGGCATGCAGCGCCTGGCGTTGCAGGCCCCCCGCGGGGGCGCCGCCGTACAGCGCGTCCGCCACCAGGGGATGCCCGATATGGGCCATGTGCACCCGGATCTGGTGCGTGCGGCCCGTCTCCAGCGTGCACAGCACGGCACAGCCGGCCTCGGCCTGCTGCATGCGCCGGAACACCGTGGCGGCGGGCTTGCCCGGGTGGCGCTGCGGATCGACCACCGCCATGCGCAGCCGGTTGCGCGGGTCGCGCCCGATCGCCGCCTCCACGCGGCGCTGCACCGCGCCCTCCCAGGGCCGGTGGGCCAGCGCCACGTATTGGCGCGAGACCTCGCGCGCCGCGATCATCGCCACCAGCCGCTCCATGGCGGGGCGCGTGCGCGCCACGACCATCAGCCCGCTGGTGTCCTTGTCGAGGCGGTGCACGATGCCGGCCCGCGGCAGCAGGCGTGCGCCGGCGTCGCGGGCCAGCAGGGCGTTCAGCAGCGTGCCGCTCCAGTTGCCGGGCGCGGGATGCACCACCAGGCCGGCCGGCTTGGCGATCACCAGCAGGTGCTCGTCCTCGTGCACCACGTCCAGCGGCAGCGGCTCGGGCAGGAAGGCCTGGCTCTGCGGCGTGGGCCGCAGGTCGATCTCGCCGGCGTCGCCGGCGCGCACCTTCTGCGAGGCCTTGAGGCTGGCGCTGCCCGCCAGCCGCACCGCACCCTCGTCGATCAGCTGCTGCAGGTAGCTGCGCGAGAAGCCCGGGACCAGCGCGGCGAGGGCGCGGTCCAGGCGCTCGCCGTGCAGGGCCGCGGGGATCGCGAAGCTGCGGGTTTCCCCCTCGGCGCCGGTTTCTTCCAGCAGGTCCTCGGAAGGGGGTTGCAATGGGTCGCTGGCTATAATGATCCGTTCCCTTGGTAAAGAGAGTTGCGCGTGGTCGTTCGAGCCAAATTATCGGTGGTCGCTGTCCTGCTCGCCGCGCTGGCCGCGGGCTGCTCGAGCCTGAAGGATGACGACAAGACCGCGACGTGGAGCCCGAACAAGCTCTACGCCGAGGCCAAGGACGAACTCAATGGCGGCGCCTACGACAAGGCGATCCCCCTGCTGGAAAAGCTCGAAGGCCGCGCCGCCGGCACGCCGCTCGCGCAGCAGGCCCAGCTGGACCGCGCCTACGCGCACTACAAGGCCGGCGAGCAGGCCCAGGCGCTCGCCACGCTGGACCGCTTCATCAAGCTGCACCCCGCCAGCCCCGCGCTCGACTACGCCCTGTACCTCAAGGGCATCGTGAATTTCAACGACAACCTCGGCATGTTCTCCTTCATCTCGAAGCAGGACCTGTCCGAGCGCGACCAGAAGGCGGCGAAGGAATCCTTCGAGGCCTTCCGCGAGCTGTCCAGCCGCTTCCCGGACTCGAAGTACGCGCCCGATGCGAAGGCCCGCATGACGTACATCGTCAACTCGCTGGCGCAGTACGAGGTGCACGTGGCGCGCTTCTACTATAGCCGCGGGGCCTACGTGGCCGCCATCAACCGGGCGCAGAACGCCGTGGCGGACTACCGCGACGTGCCGGCGCTGGAAGAGGCGCTGGCGATCCTGATGCGTTCCTACGACGCACTGGGCATGACGCAGATGCGTGACGACATGCGGCGGGTGCTGGAGCAGAACTACCCGAAGAGCGCCTACCTGCAGAATGGCGGGATGCCGGGGCAGAAGCCCTGGTGGCGGATCTGGTGAATTGAACAGCGAGGGGCGCGTCAGCGCCCCTCGTCGTTTTGGGCGAGCGCCGCCAGCGCGTCTTCGAATGCCGCCTCGTCGTTCAGCCGCCGCATCGGCGGCAAGGCCGCCAGCAGCCGCCGGCCGTACCCCATCTGCACCAGCCGCGGGTCGCACACCACCAGCACGCCCTGGTCGGTCTCGCGCCGGATCAGGCGGCCCGCGCCCTGCTTCAGCGCCACCGCCGCCTCCGGCACGGAGTAGTCGTTGAAGGAGCTGCGCCCCTGGGCCTCCAGCCGCTGCGAACGCGCCTCCACCAGCGGATCGCCCGGCGGCGGGAAGGGCAGCTTGTCGATGATCACCAGCTGCAGCGCGTCCCCCGGCACGTCCACGCCTTCCCAGAAGGAGGCGGAGGCGACCAGCACGCAGCCGGGACGGCCGGGGCCGGCGCCCTCGCGGAAGCGCTCGATCAGGCGCCGCTTGGTCCACTGGCCCTGCACCAGCACCTCCAGCTCGCCCGAGTCCTCGAAGCGCATCTGCAGCTGCTCGCCGATCGAGCGCAGCGCCCGCAGCGTCGTCGTGAGCACCATGGTGCGCCCCCCGATGCGACGCGCGGCGCGCTGCGCCAGCGCGGCGACGGCGGCACTGTGGCCCGCATCGTTGGGGCGCGGCAGCTGGCGCGGCACGTAGACCGCGGCCTGCGACGGATAGTCGAAGGGACTGGCCACGCGCAGCACCTCCGCCTCGCCCAGCCCGCAGGGCTCGGTGAACCACGACAGGCGCGCATCGTCGCCCAGCGTCGCCGAGGTGAAGATCCAGGCCCGGTTGCGGTCCGCCTCGGTGCGCTCCTCGCCCGTCTTCAGCAGCTTGCGCTGCACCGCCTCGGCGATGTCCAGGGGCGACTCCACCAGCCGCAGCTGCGTGCCGGCATCGGCCCAGCGCACGGAGCCTGGCTGGGGCTCGCGCGCGAAGGCGCGCACCCGCTCGGCCAGGGTCGCGGCGCGCTCGTGCAGGCGCGCGAAGTCGGGCGCCGCCTCGACGACCGTGGCCAGGCCTTCGGCGGCGAAATCCAGCGCCGCCGCAAGGGCCGCGAGCGCATCGCGCCAGGCCTGCGGCTCCACGCCTTCGGGCGCCTCGCCGTTCCAGCGCAGGCGGGTCGAGAAGGTGCTGCCGCCGGCGGCCAGCCGCAGCTCGCGCGCGGCCCGTTCCACCGTGCCGGCGGCCAGCTGCCAGTCGACCAGCCCGCGCGCGAGTTGCAGGCCCGCGGCCAGCACGTCGCGGGCGAAGTCCAGCACCTGCCCCGTCCCGAGCTGGCGCCCGAGGAACTGCACGCCGGTTTCGTTGAGCTGGTGCGCCTCGTCGAAGATCACCACGCGCACGGTGGGCAGCAGTTCCGCCATGCCGGACTCGCGCACGGCCAGGTCGGCGAAGAACAGGTGGTGGTTGATCACCACCACGTCGGCGGCCAGCGCCTCGCGCCGGGCCGCGTTGACGTGGCAGTTGCGGAACCTGGGGCACTGCGAGCCCAGGCAGTTCTCCCGCGTGGACGTGACCAGCGGCAACACCGGTGAGCGCTCGTCCAGCCCCGGCATCTCCGCCAGGTCGCCGGTTTTCGTGCCCTGGGCCCATTGCTCGATCTTCGCCAGCGTGCGCAGCGCGGTGCGATCCGGCAGGGCGGCGTCCCGCCGCGCCAGCTCCAGGCGGTGCGTGCAGAGGTAGCTGCCGCGGCCCTTGAGCAAGGCCATGCGCACCGGGACCCCCAGCGCCTCGGCCAGCCGCGGGAGGTCGCGCCCGAACAGCTGGTCCTGCAGGGTCTTGGTGGCGGTGGACATCAGCACGCGCTCGCCACTGAGCAGGGCAGGCACGAGGTAGGAGAAAGTCTTGCCGACGCCGGTGCCGGCTTCCACCACCAGCGCCCCGCCCTGTTCGATGGTGCGGGCCACCGCCGCCGCCATCTCGGTCTGGCCGGAGCGCGGGCGGAAGGCCTCGGCCGCCTGCGCCAGCACGCCGCCGGGCACGAAGACGCCGCGGGTGCGCTCCTCGAGGCCCTCGCGCGGCGCGTCCGCCCAGGGGGGCGGCTCGACGTCGGCGGACGCGCCGTGGCTTCCAGGCCACGCGCCTGCCGATTCCGTCATCACGCGGGTTCTTTGGGATCGAGCACCAGCTCGAGCCGGGCGATCTGGTCGCGCAACGCGAGGCGGCGCTTCTTGAGCCGGCGAATCATGAGTTCGTCCACCGGCTGCTGGATGGCGGCGCCGTCGATCAGGGCATCGAGGTCGGCGTGCTCCATGCGCAGCTCGATCAGGCGCCTTTCGGGGGAATGCAGGTTGGAGTCCAAGTTCGGTCGCGGGGGCGCCGCTGCGGGGATCGCTCGATAATACGTCTTCCGCAGGCAATAATCGAGCCATCGCCTCTCCCGGGCAGTCGACATTCCCATGAGCACCAAAGGCTATCGCCTCACGGCATCCACCGGCATCCACAAGGGCGACCGGGAATATCAGCAGGACCAGATCGCGTTGATCCCGCACCACCGGATCAACGGGTGCGTGCTCGGCGTGGTGGCCGACGGGATGGGCGGGCGCAGCGGCGGCCGCAAGGCCTCGGACCAGGTGATGCTCACCTGCAGGCAGCTCTTCGAGCGCTACTCGCCGGACCACGACGACACGCCCTCGGTGCTCAAGCAGATGGTCCACGAGTCGCACCTCGTGATCAAGCTGACGGCCATCTCCGCCGAGCAGGAACCGCACAGCACGATCGCGGCCTTCATCATCGACCCCGACGGCGAGTGCTGGTGGGCGCATGCGGGCGACTCGCGCATCTACCACTTCCACAGCAACACGCTGGTGAAGCGCACGATGGACCACTCCTACGTGCAGACGCTGGTGGACCGCGGCGAGCTGACCGAGGAAGAGGCCAACGTGCATCCGCAGTCCAACATCCTCATGGGCTGCCTGGGCGCGGAGGAGGACCCGCCCGCCGACCTGCACCACATCCAGCAGCTGCGTCCCGGCGACACGCTGCTGGCCTGCAGCGACGGCGTGTGGCACTACTTCAGCCCGGACGAACTGGGTTCGGTGCTGTCCTCGCTGTCGCCGCGCGAGGCGACCGAATTCCTGATCGAGAAGGCGCGCCAGCGCGCGCACGGTGGCGGGGACAACCTGTCGCTGGTGGTCGTGAAGCTGGAGCCGCTGGGGACCTGAGCGCCGGGGGTCCTCGCCCTTGGCGGGGTCAGCCCCCGCGTAAGGCTCCCTTCAACCTATTGCGGGATCGGCAGGTCGGAAGCCGCGGGCTTCTTGCGCTTGGCCACGCGCTCGCGCAGTTCCGCGTTGTGGGCCTCGGCCTCGCGCTGGCGCTCCTCGTAGGCGGCGCGGTTCTTCGCAGCTTCTTCCGCCGAAAGCCCGTGGCTCTTGGCGCTGTGCGGCGCGCGCGCAGCGCCCTGCGGGCCGTGCGGCCCGGAGGCCGCCTTGGGTTCGCGCGGCGGCTTCGCCGCCTTCTTCGCGTCGTCCTCGGCCTTCTTCTGCGCCTTCTCGGCGGCGCGCGCCTCGCGGTCGTTCTGCTCCTGCACGGCCTGCTTGCGCCGCTCTTCGTCCGCGGCGCGCTTCTCGGGCGAGGTGCGCTCGTCCAGCTCGCGCTGGCGCCCGGCGGCACGGCGCCTGCGCTCCTCGTCGTTCAGCACGCGCTCCTGCCGGCGCAGTTCCCCCAGCACGGCATTGCGTTCGCGCTGGGCCTGCTTCACGCAGTCGTTCACCGCGAACTTCCGGTAGCAGGCCTTCTGCTCCGAGGCGTAGCGTGCCTCGGCCGCGGCGCGCTCGGCCTTGATGCGCTCGCGCTCGGCTGCGTCGTCCACCGCGGCGGCAGGAAGCGCGGCCAGCAGGGCGAGCGAGAGGGCCAGCAGGGACTTCATGTGAGGCGGGTGTCGACGGTGCGGTGTTCGAGGGCGAGGAATTCGGCCGACTGCATCTCCACCAGGCGCGAGACCGTGCGCGGGAACTCGTGCGCCAGGGGCCCTTCGGTGTACAGCTCCTCGGGCGGGGCGGCCGCCGACACGATCAGTTTGACACGCCGATCGTAAAGAACGTCCACCAGCCAGGTAAATCTTCTGGCCTCGGACGCCAGCCGCGCCGACATGCGGGGGATGTCGCTCAGCAGCACCGTATGGAACTGGGTGGCGATCTCCAGGTAGTCGTTCTGCGAGCGCGGGCCGCCGCAGAGCGTCTTGAAGTCGAACCAGACCACGCCGGCCGCCTTGCGCCGCGAGCGGATCTCGCGGTGCTCGATGTGCAGCACCTGGTCTTCGTCGTGCGCCTCGGCCAGCCGCGTGAACGCGTCGTTCATCTGCGCGTCGGCCTCGGGGCCCAGGGGCGTGTGGTACAGCTTGACCTGCTCCATGGTCCGGCGCCGGTAGTCGGTGCCGTTGTCGACGCTGAGCACTTCCAGCTTCGCGTTCAGCAGTTCGATCGCGGGCAGGATGCGGTCGCGGTGCAGCCCGTTGGGATAGAGGTCGTCGGGGCGGAAGTTGGAGGTGGTGACGAAGCCGACGCCGTTGTCGAACAGGGCCACCAGCAGCCGGTGCAGGATCATCGCGTCCGTGATGTCCGCGACGTGGAACTCGTCGAAGCAGATCAGGCGGTAGCGCTTTGCGATGCGGGCGCCCAGCGCGTCGAGCGGGTTCACGGTGCCTTGCAGCTCGGCGAGCTCGCGGTGCACCTCACGCATGAACTCGTGGAAGTGCAGGCGCGTCTTGCGCACCACCGGCACGGCCTGGAAGAAGCAGTCCATCAGGAAGCTCTTGCCGCGCCCGACGCCCCCGTGCATGTACACGCCGCGCGGGATCGCCGGCCGGTTGATCAGCTTCTTGAAGGCGTTGGAGCGCTGCACCTTGTACGCGGACCACTCGGTGGCGCAGCGCTCCAGCGCCGCGATCCCGCGCAGCTGCGCCGGATCCGGCTGGTAGCCGCGGGCCTTCAGTTCGGATTCGTAGACTGCTCTGACGCTCATGAAAAACCGAATACCGAACGCAGAGGTCGCAAAGGATCCGCAGAGGACGCAGAAAAAATCATTGAAAGAATTTTCTGCGTCCTCTGCGTAATCTCTGCGCCCTCTGCGTTCGGCTGTCTGGTTTAGAAGTTCAGCGTCCGCTTGTCGACGGCCAGCGCCGCTTCCTTGGTCGCTTCGGACAGCGACGGGTGCGCGTGGCAGATGCGGGCGATGTCCTCGCTGGAGGCCTTGAATTCCATCGCCACCACGGCTTCGGAGATCAGCTCGCTGGCCATCGGGCCCACGATGTGCACGCCCAGGATCTCGTCGGTCTTGGCGTCGGCCAGGAACTTCACCATGCCGGTCGTGTCGCCCAGCGCGCGCGCCCGGCCATTGGCCATGAAGGGGAAGGTGCCGGCCTTGTACTGCACGCCGTCGTCCTTGAGCTGCTCCTCGGTGCGGCCCACCCAGGCGATCTCGGGGCTGGTGTAGATCACCCAGGGGATGGTGTTGAAGTTGACGTGGCCGTGCTGGCCCGCGATGCGCTCGGCCACCGCCACGCCCTCTTCCTCCGCCTTGTGCGCCAGCATCGGGCCGCGCACGACGTCGCCCACCGCCCACACGTTGGGCAGGTTGGTGCGGCACTCGCCGTCGACCTCGATCGCGCCGCGGTCGTTCAGCTTCAGGCCCACGGTTTCGGCGCTGAGGCCCACCGTGTTCGGCTGGCGGCCGATCGACACGATCATCTTGTCGCACAGGGTCGTCTGCTGGCCGCCCTTGGCGTCCGTCCAGGCCACCGACAGGCCGTTGCCTTCCGGCTTGATCTCGCCGACCTTCACGCCCAGCTCGATCTTCAGGCCCTGCTTGTCGAAGGCCTTCTTGGCCTCCTTGGCGATCTGCTGGTCCACCGCGCCCAGGAAGGTGGGCAGCGCTTCCAGCACGGTGACCTCGGAGCCCAGGCGCCGCCACACGGAGCCCATCTCCAGGCCGATCACGCCGGAGCCGACCAGCACCAGCTTCTTCGGCACGGTGGGGATGCGCAGCGCGCCGTCGTTGGACAGCACCAGTTCCTCGTCGAACGGCGTGCCGGGCAGCGCGCGCGGCGTGGAGCCGGTCGCCACGATGACATGCTTGCCGACCAGCGTCTCCTCGGAGGCGCCGCTCACCTTGATCTCGTAGCCCTGCTCGCCCGCGCCCGCGAAGGAGCCCCGGCCGTGGAAGAAGGACACCTTGTTCTTCTTGAACAGGTAGAGGATGCCGTCGTTGTTCTGCTTCACGACGGTGTCCTTGCGGCCCAGCATCTTCGCGACGTCGATGCTGAGGCCGGACATGCCGATGCCGTGGTCGGCGAAGTGCTTGCCGGCGTGCTCGAAGTGCTCCGAGGACTGCAGCAGCGCCTTGGACGGGATGCAGCCCACGTTGGTGCAGGTGCCGCCCGGGGCGGGACCGCCCGCCTTGTTCTTCCACTCGTCGATGCAAGCGGTATTGAAGCCCAGTTGCGCCGCACGGATGGCGGCGATGTAGCCGCCGGGGCCGCCGCCGATGACGATGACGTCGAATTGTTTGTTGGCCATGGGAGAGAGGTTTCTTTTGTCTTGTCGGGGCGGGGACCCGCCTCAAGGACAAGGCCCCGTCAGGGGCCTCGTCTTCTTCGTCCTAGATGTCGAACAGCAGGCGCGCCGGATCTTCCAGCGCTTCCTTCATCGCCACCAGGCCCAGCACCGCCTCGCGGCCGTCGATGATCCGGTGGTCGTAGGACATGGCGAGGTAGTTCATCGGGCGGACCACGACCTGGCCGTTCTCCACCACCGCGCGGTCCTTGGTCGCGTGCACGCCCAGGATGGCCGACTGCGGCGGGTTGATGATGGGGGTGGACAGCATGGAGCCGAACACGCCGCCGTTGGAGATCGAGAACGTGCCGCCGGTGAGTTCTTCCAGGCCCAGCTTGCCGTCGCGCGCCTTCTGGCCGAATTCGGCGATCTTCTTCTCGATGTCGGCGAAGGACATCTGGTCGGCGTTGCGCAGGATCGGCACCACCAGGCCGCGCGGCGAGCCCACCGCGATGCCGATGTCGAAGTAGCCGTGGTAGACGATGTCGTTGCCGTCCACGGAGGCGTTCAGCACCGGGTACTTCTTCAGCGCATGCACGGCGGCCTTCACGAAGAAGGACATGAAGCCGATCTTGACGCCGTGCTCCTTCTCGAACTTGTCCTGGAAGCGCTTGCGCATCTCCATCACCGGCGCCATGTTCACCTCGTTGAAGGTGGTCAGGATGGCGTTGGTGGACTGCGACTGCAGCAGGCGCTCGGCGACGCGGGCGCGCAGGCGCGACATCGGCACGCGCTGCTCGGGGCGGTCGCCCAGGTCGGGCGCGCCCACCGGGGCGGCGACCTGCGTCAGCGCGGGACGCGGCGCGCCCGTGGCGACGGGCACCGGGGCGGCCGCGGCCTTGGCGATCACGCCCGAGGCCAGCGCGCCGATCACGTCCCCCTTGGTCACGCGGCCGTCGCGGCCGGTGCCGCCGACGGAACCGGCGCCCAGGTTGTTGTCGGCCATCATCTTGGCGGCGGCGGGCATGGCCACGTCGCCCTTGGAACCGCCGGCGGCAGCCAGCGCGGGGGCCGGCGCGGCAGCGGTCGCCGTGGCGGGAGCGGCCTTGGCGGCGGCGGGCGCGGCGGCGCCGGCCTTGGCTTCGGTGTCGATCTTCGCGATCACCTGGTCGGAGGTCACGGTGCCGCCGTCGGCCACCACGATCTCGCCCATCACGCCGGCGCTGGGCGCGGGCACCTCGAGCACCACCTTGTCGGTCTCGATCTCGATCAGGATCTCGTCCTGCGCCACGGCCTCGCCGGGCTTCTTCTTCCACGCCAGCAGGGTCGCCTCGGCAACCGATTCGGACAGTTGCGGAACCTTCACATCAACGATAGCCATCTGATTCTTCCTAGATTCTGTTGAGCCCCCCGCGCGGTGACCGGC
Source organism: Ramlibacter monticola (assembly GCF_016722785.1). Classification (GTDB taxonomy): domain Bacteria; phylum Pseudomonadota; class Gammaproteobacteria; order Burkholderiales; family Burkholderiaceae_C; genus Ramlibacter; species Ramlibacter monticola. The sequence goes on from NZ_JAEQNE010000001.1 coordinate 236,509, forward strand.
GCCTCAGCGTCCGTGTCGACCGCGCGGAGATATTTCCGCGCCGCAGGCGTCGGAAATATCGGCGCTTATTTCGTGAGGATGAAGCCCTTCAGCTTCGAGAAAGCCGCATCCACCAGCGCCTTCTGCTGCTCCACGTGCAGGTGCGCGTAACCCACGGCGGGCGAGGCGGAAGCCGCGCGGCCGGCGTAACCCAGCTTCTGGCCTTCGCTCATGTTCTCGTGGATGTTGTGCTGGATGAAGAACCAGGCGCCCTGGTTCTGCGGCTCGTCCTGGCACCACACGAGGTCCGTCACGTTCGGGTACTTCTTCAGCTCCGCCGTGAACGCCTTGTGCGGGAAGGGATAGAGCTGCTCGACGCGGATGATGGCGACGTCGTCCGCGCCCTTCTCCTCCCGCTTCTTGGCCAGGTCGTAGTAGACCTTGCCCGAGCACATGACCAGGCGCTTGACCTTGTCGGCCTTCAGGTCCTTCTGGTCCGGGATCACCGTCTGGAAGCTGCCCTTGGTGAACTCGGACAGCGGCGAGGTGGCGTCCTTGTTCCGCAGCAGCGACTTGGGCGTCATGATCACCAGCGGCTTGCGCAGCGAGCGCACCATCTGGCGGCGCAGCAGGTGGAATATCTGGCTGGCCGTGGTGGGCTGCACCACCTGCATGTTGGTGTCGGCCGACAGCTGCATGAAGCGCTCCAGCCGGGCCGAACTGTGCTCGGGGCCCTGGCCTTCGTAGCCGTGCGGCAGCATCAGCGTGATGCCGTTGACGCGGCCCCACTTCACCTCGCCGGAGGCGATGAACTGGTCGATCACCACCTGGGCCCCGTTGGCGAAGTCGCCGAACTGGCCTTCCCAGATCACCAGGCTGTGCGGGTCGTTGGAGGCATAGCCGTACTCGAAGCCCAGCACCGCCTCTTCCGACAGGATGGAGTCGATGCAGGTGAAGGCGGCCTGGTTCTCCGCCACGTGCTCCAGCGGGATGTACGTGCCTTCGCTCCACTTCTCGCGGTTCTGGTCGTGCAGCACGGCGTGGCGGTGCACGAAGGTGCCGCGGCCCACGTCCTCGCCGGACAGGCGCACCGGGTAACCGGAGGCCACGAGCGAGGCGTAGGCCATGTGCTCGCCCATGCCCCAGTCGACGTTGATGTCGCCGCGGCCCATGGCGGCACGGTCTTCCAGCACCTTCTTCACCAGCGGATGGACGGTGAAGCCCTGCGGCACCGTGGTGAGGCGCTCGGACAGGCGCTTCCACTCGGCCAGCGGGATGGCGGTGTCGGCGGAATCCGTCCACTTCTTGCCCAGGAAGGGCTGCCAGTCGACGGCGTACTTGCTCTTGAAGTTGGAGATGACCGGGTCGACCGTGTGCTTGCCGGCGTCCATGGCGGCGCGGTAGGCCTTGAACATGTCGTCGCCCAGCGACTCGCCCAGGCCCTGGGCCCCGAGCTTGTCGGCGTACAGCTTGCGCGTGCCGGGGTGGGCCGCGACCTTCTTGTACATCAGGGGCTGGGTCAGCGAGGGGGTGTCCTGCTCGTTGTGGCCCAGCTTGCGGAAGCAGACGATGTCCACCACCACGTCCTTGTTGAACTCCATGCGGTACTCGAGCGCGAGCTGCGTCGCGAGCACCACGGCTTCCGGATCGTCGCCGTTCACGTGCAGCACCGGCGCCTCGATCATCTTGACCACGTCCGTGCAGTACAGCGTGGAGCGGGTGTCGCGCGGGTCGGAGGTGGTGAAGCCGATCTGGTTGTTGATGACGATGTGCACCGTGCCGCCCGTGTAGTAGCCACGGGTCTCGGCCAGCGCCAGGGTTTCCATCACCACGCCCTGGCCGGCGAAGGCGGCGTCGCCGTGCACCAGCACTGGCAGCACCTGCTTGCCCGCCTGGTCGCCGCGACGGTCCATCCGCGCCCGGACCGAACCCTCGACCACCGGGTTCACGATCTCCAGGTGCGAGGGGTTGAAGGCGAGCGACAGGTGGACCGGGCCGCCAGGCGTGCTGACGTCGGAGCTGAAGCCCTGGTGGTACTTGACGTCACCCGCAGGCAGTTCCTCCGGCGCGGTGTGGTCGAACTCGGCGAACAGGTCCTTGGGCATCTTGCCCAGGGTGTTGACCAGCACGTTCAGGCGGCCGCGGTGGGCCATGCCGATCACGATCTCCTGCACGCCCTTCTCGCCGGCGCGCTGGATCAGTTCGTCCATCGAGGCGATGAAGCTCTCGCCGCCTTCCAGCGAGAAGCGCTTCTGGCCGACGTACTTGGTGTGCAGGAAGCGCTCGAGGCCCTCGGCGGCGGTCAGGCGGTCGAGGATGTGCCTCTTCTTCTCGGGGCTGAACTGGGGCTTGCTGCGGATCGCCTCCAGCTTCTGCTGCCACCAGCGCTTGTGGCCCTGGTCGCTGATGTACATGTACTCGGCGCCGATGGTGCCGCAGTAGGTTTCGCGCAGGGCGTTGAGCATGTCGCGCAGCGACATGTTGTCCTTGCCGAAGAAGGTGTTGCTGGTGTTGAACACCGCTTCCTGGTCGGCATCGGTGAAGCCGTAGAAGGACGGCTCCAGCTCGGGAATGTTTTCGCGCTCGGCGCGCTTGAGCGGATCGAGGTCGGCCCAGCGGGCGCCGACGTTGCGGTAGGCCGCGATCAGCTGCTGCGCGGCGGTGCGCTTGCGGGCGAGTTCGAGGTCGGCGCCGGCGGCAACCACCACGCGGGTGCCGCCCTGCTTGGCGCGGTCGGCGAAGGCGTTGACCACCGGCAGGTGGGGCACGTCCCTGGCATTGGAGCCGTCGACCGCGGGAACGTTCTGCAGCGCGTCGAAGTACTCGCGCCAGATGTCGGGAACGCTGCCGGGGTTGGCGAGGTAGTTCTCGTACATCTCCTCGACGTACGGAGCGTTGCCGCCGAACAGATAGGAATTGCCGTTGTAGGCCGTGTAGACGGAGCTCTGGTCGCTCATCGAATCTCGCTACTTTCCGCCCCCCTTCAGGGAGCATGGAGCTGGTTGGTGAACCTTCCGCGACACGGCTGGACCGGTTGGCGGATGCGACTGTGGGGGAAGGGCCCTTGGGTCAGATTGCGCCGCGCATTGTGCCATCGATTCGATGTCCCTCTGCGCGAGGACGTTGTAAGAGATCTCCCGTCCGTCAGGGCGGGCCCGCCCCCCGGGAAGGCCGCTGCCCGCACTGTGGCAGCGGCACTTGACACTCAGCTGACGGTCTCCGCCGGCGCGGCCAGGGCCGGCCCCGCGGTGCGCCGGGCCGACACACGACTGGTCGCGCGGGCCTGCGCGATCACCCGCTCCGCGGACGCCTCGTCGCCCAGCTTGAACTGCGCCACGGCTTCGGCCAGCCGGTTGGCCTGCTCGCGCATGGACTGCGCCGCCGCCGAAGCCTGCTCCACCAGCGCGGCGTTCTGCTGCGTGACCTGGTCCATCTGGGCGATGGCCTGGTTCACCTGCTCGATGCCGGCGGTCTGCTCGCCGCCGGCCGCCGCGATCTGGCCCATCAGCGCGGTCACCTGCTGGATGCCCGCCACGACTTCCTTCATCGTGCCGCCTGCGCGGCTCACCAGTTCGCTGCCCGCGTCGACCTTGCCGACGGAGTCCTGGATCAGCTCCTTGATCTCGCGCGCCGCGGCGGCGGAGCGCTGGGCCAGCGTGCGCACTTCGGCGGCGACGACCGCGAAGCCGCGGCCCTGTTCGCCGGCGCGCGCCGCCTCCACCGCCGCATTGAGGGCGAGGATGTTGGTCTGGAAGGCGATGCCGTCGATCACGCCGATGATGTCCACGACGCGGCGCGAGGCGGTGTTGATCGAAGCCATGGTGTCCACCACCTCGCCGACGACCTCGCCGCCCCTGCCCGCGACCTGCGAGGCCGCCTGCGCCAGCCGGTTGGCGTCGCGCGCGCTGTCCGCATTGCGCTTCACCGTGCCGGTCAGCTCCTCCACCGAGGCGGCGGTTTCCTCCAGCGTGCTCGCCTGCTCCTCGGTGCGCTGCGACAGGTCGGCGTTGCCGGTGGCGATCTCCTCCGTGCCTTCGCGCATCGCGTTCGCCGCGGCGCGCACCTGGGAGACCATCGCCACCAGCGCGCGGTCGGCCTGGCGCAGTTCCGTCAGCAGTTGCCCGAGCTCGTCGCTCGACGCCGCTTCGGGCATGCGTCCCAGCTCGCCGCGCGCCAGCGCCCGGGCCGCACCCGCGGCCTTGCCGATGGCGCGCTCCATGGAGAGGTACACGCCCAGCGACAGGTACCCGATGAACAGCAGGCCGGCGACCAGCAGCACCAGGAGCGCATTGCGCGTCCCGGCCGCGGCCGCGGCGCGCTCGGCGAGCAGCTGGTCCAGCATCGTGCGGTTGCCTTCGACCAGGGCCCAGGCGGCGTCGACGGCGGCGGACGAAGCCTGCTGGATCTGCGCCTGCGTCACCTGGATGCCGGCGGCTTCGATGAAGTTGGTCCGGACGAAGCCCAGCAAGTCCTTCGACGCCGACTTCAGGTGCTCGAAATCGCGTTCCAGGCGCGCCTGCACCACCGGGTTGACGGCCATGGACTGCTTCAGCATGGTCTGCACGCCGCTGAAGGTGTCTTCCAGCCGCGCCTGCGTGACTTCGTAGAACACCTTGTCCTTCGGCGAGATCTCGCCGCGCGGGACGTTGAGCGTCGCATACGCCGCGATGCGCACGATGATGCCGGCGGTGCTGGGCGTGTTGTTCGCCAGCGGGAAGCCCAGGTAGAACAGGTCGAGGTCCGGGTCCAGCGCCATCCGCGAGCGGTTGCCCAGGTCGCGCATGAAGGCGTACAGGCGGGCGTACTCGGGCGCATGGGCGGCGAAGCCCCTGGCCGCGAACTCGCGGTCCACCGGCAGCGCCTCGACCTTCTTCTGCAGCTCCTCCCAGCCCTGGCGCAGGCCCCGCGTCTCGGCGGCCATGTCGTACAGGGGCCGGGCGGCGGCGACCTGCCGCTCGATGTCCGCGAGCACCTTCTCGATGACCTGCGCCTGCTGCTGCAGCCGCTGGCGCACCGATGCGTCGTCCGGCGCGGTCGTGATCACGATGCGGCGGTTCTCGATCAGGACCTTGTTCCACTCGACCAAAGTCGCCATCAGCGCCACCGCGCTGCGTTCGGACTCGATCATGCGGACGCGCTCGTGCAGCTGCCGGACCTGCGCGATGCCGAGCCAGACCACCAGGAGCGTGGTGATGCCGCCGACGAGAAGAAACTTGGTGCGAAAGCGGAGCCGCGCCATGAGCGCGATGGCGGGTGTAACAATACCTAACATGATGGGCACGGAATCTAATCCTTTTGGAGGATGCGATTCCGCGCCCGGGGCCGGTTTCGTGGTCCGCGCGCGACAAAGCGTGACGGTCGCGCGCCGGGCGGCGGCGGGCGACCGATGGCCGGCCCTCAGCGCGTGGCGACCAGGTCCTTGATCTGCTGCAGCGCCGTCGGATCCTCGATCGTCGTGAGGTCGCCCGGGTCGCGGCCTTCGCACACGGCCTGGATCGCGCGGCGCAGCAGCTTGCCGCTGCGCGTCTTGGGCAGCACGGTGACGAAGCGCACGCGCGCCGGCCGCGCGACCGCGCCCAGCTGCTCGTCGACGACCTTCATCACCTCGCCTTCGAGCTTCAGCTTCGCCGCTTCGTCGGTCAGCCCCGAGGTGTCCTTGACGACGGCGAAGGCGACGGCGACCTGGCCCTTCAGTTGGTCGGCCACGCCCACCACTGCGACTTCGGCGATGTTGGGATGCGAGGAGATGCTCTCCTCGATCTCGCGCGTGCCCAGGCGGTGGCCGGCGACGTTGATCACGTCGTCGGTGCGGCCCAGGATGTAGTAGTAGCCGTCCTGGTCGCGGATGCCCCAGTCGAAGGTGCTGTACACCTGCCGGCCCGGGATGCTGGACCAGTAGGTGTTGACGTAGCGCGCGTCGTCGCGCCACACGGTCTGCATGAAGCCGGGAGGGGTGGGCCCTTCGATCACGACCACGCCCTTCTGGTCCGGGCCCTTCAGCTCCTCGCCGGTGCTCTCGTGCACCAGCTTCACGTCGTAGCCGTACATCGGCACGCCGGGGCTGCCGAACTTGCTGGCCTTCTTCTCCACGCCGTTGGCGACGGTGAGGATCGGCCAGCCGCTCTCGGTCTGCCAGTAGTTGTCGATGATGGGGCGGCCCAGGCTCTCGGCGATCCACTTGGCCGTCGGCTCGTCCAGCGGCTCGCCGGCCAGGAACAGCGCGCGCAGGCTGGAGAGGTCGTACTTCTTCAGGAAGGCCGGATCCTGCTTCTTCAGCACGCGCACGGCGGTGGGCGCGCTGAACATGGAGGTCACCTTGTACTTCTCGACCAGGCTCCACCACACGCCCGCGTCGGGGCGCGTCGGCAGGCCCTCGTACATGATGGTGGCCATGCCGGCCAGCAGCGGGCCGTAGATGATGTAGCTGTGGCCCACCACCCAGCCGATGTCGGAGGTGGAGAAGTAGGTCTCGCCGGCGTTGCCCAGGAAGATGTGCTTCATGCTGGCGGTGAGCGCCACGGCGTAGCCGCCGACGTCGCGCTGCACGCCCTTGGGCTTGCCGGTGGTGCCGCTGGTGTAGAGGGTGTAGCTGATGTCGGTGGACTCCAGCCACTCGCATTCCACCGTCGTGCGCTGGTGGCGATCGGCCAGCGTGGCGTAGTCGTGGTCGCGGCCGGCCGTCATCTCCATGGGCGCGAGCTTGCGGTCCACCAGGAGCACCGAGCCGGGCTTGTGGTTCGAAAGGCGCAGCGCTTCGTCCAGCAGCGGCTTGTAGGGGACCACCTTGCCGCCGCGCGAGCCGGCGTCGGCGCTGACCACGACCTTGGGCGTGGCGTCGTCGATGCGCGAGGCCAGCGACACCGAGGCGAAGCCGCCGAACACCACCGCGTGGACGGCGCCGATGCGGGCGCAGGCCAGCATGGCGAAGGCCGCTTCCGCGATCATGGGCATGTAGATCAGCACGCGGTCGCCCTTGCCCACGCCCTGGGACTTCAGTACCGCGGCGAAGCGCTGCACCTCCGAGTGCAGTTCCCGGTAGCTGTAGACCCGTTCCTCGTTGGTCTCGCTGGAGACGTAGATCAGCGCCGGCTGCTCGCCGCGCGCGCCGAGGTGGCGGTCCACCGCGTTGTGGCACAGGTTGGTCCGGCCGCCGACGAACCAGCGCGTGAAGGGCGGGTTGCTGTTGTCGCAGATCTGCTGCGGCGGCGTCTCCCAGTCGATCAGCTTCGCCTGCTCGGCCCAGAACGCGTCGCGGTCCTCGAGGGACCGGCGGTGGAACTCCGCGTAACCCATGCTCGTCTCCTAGATAAGTCGCGGCCGATTGTCCCCATCGTCCTTGCCCGTGGCTGACGCAGCCGGCGGGGCTACTTGACGATCGTCAACACGTCCCGGAAGCGCGGGTGCCCCGCATCCCGCAGCCACTCGAAGGCCACCATCTCGGTGGTGACCAGCTCCGCGCCCGCGGCTGCCAGCCGGTCGAAGGCGGCGTCGCGGTTGCGCTCGCTGCGCGAGCTGCAGGCGTCGGTCACCACCCACACGTCGAGTTCCTCCTCCAGCAGGCCCAGCGCCGTCTGCATCAGGCAGACGTGGGCCTCGCAGCCGGCCAGCACGATGCTCTCACGGGCCGGCACCGGCGGCGCGGCCTTCTGCAGGTGCTTCGGCAGGCTGCGCGCATTGCCGCCCTGCGCCGGCTTGCCGGCGGGCTTCAGCCGCGGCAGCAGCACCGAGCTGCCGTCGAAGGCCATCTTGGACAGCACCCGGCCCGCGACGAGCGGCTGCAGCGCCTCCACCGTCCCGCCCAGGCCCTCGGGGTTCTCCTCGGTGGCCCACACGGGCACCTGCAGCAGCTGCGCGACGCGCGCGAGCCGCGCCGCGTTGGCCAGCACGAGCTCGCCCTCGTGGATCGCGGGCATCAGGCGTTGCTGGTAATCGACCAGCACGAGTTGGGAGTCTTCGGCGTCCAGCAGCATGTCTTTTCCTTTGGCCCGGATTATTCCCCCTACGAGGCCTTAGCATCGCGCCATGAAGTCCGACAGCCCCGACCTGATCGTCCTGCACGAGCACCCCGAGTGGCAGAAGCCGCTGTTCGCCGCCCTGGAGCGGCGCGGCGTGAATTTCGCGCCCTTCGACGTCACGCATGCCGCCTTCGGCAACACCGAGCCCCCGCGGGCCCGCCTGTACTTCAACCAGGCCAGCCCCAGCGCCTACGTGCGGGGCAACACCCGGGCCGTCCCGCTGGCCCTGGCCTACATGCGGACCCTGGAGCGCCAGGGGGCGCGGGTGCTCAACGGCGCCGACGTGTTCGCGCTGGAACTGAGCAAGAGCGTGCAGGCGACCCTGCTGCGCATGCTGGAGATCGACACCCCGCGCTCGGTCACCTTCAACGAGCCGGGCGCGCTGAAGGCCTATGAAGGCCAGTTCACATGGCCGGCGGTGCTCAAGCCCGACCAGGGCGGCAGCGGCGCGCGCATCCAGGTGGTGGAGTCGCTCGCGCAAGTCGAGGAGATCTTCCGCCGCGACCCCTCCGTGTGGCTGCCGGACAACTTGTTCCTGCTGCAGGAGTACCTGCCCCACGACCCCGAACAGGGCATCGTGCGGCTGGAGTTCCTGGGAGGCGAACTTCTGTATGCGATGCGAGTGAAGACGCACGGCCGCTTCAACCTGTGTCCCTCGCCCGTGTGCAACCCCGGCGACGGCGAAGGCGCCTGCGAGCTCCCGGCGCACGAACCGGTGGCCGCGGCGCCGGTGGAGTTCTTCCCCTATCCCGAAGTGCCGCGCGAGGCGGTGCAGACGGCCCGGCGGATCGTGCAGGCCGCGAAGCTGGACGTGGGCGGCATCGAATACCTGGAGACGCCGGATGGACGCCGCGTGTTCTACGACATCAACGCCAACTCCAACCTGCGGCCCTCGGTGGCCGAGGCCTTCGGCTTCGATCCCTTCGAGCGGGTGGTCGATTTCCTGGTGGCGAAACTGCAGCCAGGCTGGCCCGCGCTGGCCCGCACTTAGGAAACTGGCTTAAGTCGGGACTGTTGAGCCCGACTGTACACTCGCGTGCGCATCGCCATGCCCAGCCGCGCAGTTCAAGACCTATCACCAATCCGGCTGCTGTGCGTCGAGGACAACCCCGACGACGTCGAGCTGATGGGAATCGCACTGGAGCGGGCCGACCCCGCCCGGCGCTACGAGTTGCACCGTGTCGACAACGCGACGAGCTTCGTCGCGGCGCTGGAAGGCGACTGGGACGTGATCCTGTGCGACTTCAACCTGCCCCGTTTCTCGCCCTATGCGGCCCTGCAGATCCTGGTGACGCGCCGCTGCAGCGTCCCGCTGATCGTGCTGACCCGCGCGATCGGCGAGGAGGCGGCGGTGCACGTCCTGCGCTGCGGCGCCAAGGACTACCTGACCAAGGACAAGCTCGGCACGCTGCCGCAGATCATCGGCCGGGTGCTGGAGGAGCGGCGGCGCGCGCGGGAAAAGGAGAAGCTCGACGCGGAGCTGCAAGGCGCCTATGCGCGCCTGAAGGAGCTGTCGGCGCGCTTCGTGCTGGCGCAGGAGCGGGAACGTTCGCACATCTCGCGCGAGCTGCACGACCAGCTCGGGCAGACGCTGACGGCGGTGGTGATCCATCTGCACGCGGCGCAGCGGGCGCACGAGCCCGGCGTGGCGCGGCGCTACAGCGAAACGGCGGCCGAACTGGCCAGCGGGGCGCTGCAGCAGCTCAAGACGCTGTCGTTCTCGCTGCGGCCGGCGCAGCTGGACCTGCTGGGGCTGCTGCCGGCGGTGCAGTCGGCGATGCAGCGCATCTGCGAGCCCGCGGGGCTCGCATGGGAAGTGCAGACGCGCGGCGAGGAGCCGAAGCGGCTGGAAGAGAACGCCGCGGTGGCGGTGCGCCTCGTCCAGGAGGCGCTGACGAACATCGTGCGGCATGCGGAGGCCACGCTGGTGCGGGTGCGCCTGCGTTTCCTGCCGCGCGGCCGCATCGGCGTGCTGGTGCTCGACGACGGCAGGGGCTTCGACAAGACGGCCGTGCTGAACGGGCAGCAGAGCGAAAGAAACATCGGCTTGTATGGAATGATCGAGCGCACCGAACTGGCGGGGGGGCGGCTGCACATCCGCACGCGCCAGGGAGGCGGGGTCGCGATCCGGGCCGTGCTTTGAAATCAGGGGAGCGACCATGATGCAGAACTTCAACAAACCGATGCCGATCCAGGTCGTCCTGGCCGACGACCACGACCTGGTGCGCTCCGGCATCAAGGCCCTGCTGGCGACGGTCGACGGGGTGCAGGTCATCGCGGAGGCGCGCAACGGCCAGGAGTTGCTGGCGCTGCTGGATTCGATCAAGCCGGACGTGGTGATGACCGACATCTCCATGCCCGGCATGGACGGCATCACGGCGATCGGCGAGATCCACGCCCGCCATCCGGACGTGCGGGTGATCGTGCTGTCGATGTACGACACGGTGGACTTCGTCAAGCGCGCGGTGGCCAACGGCGCCTGCGGCTACCTGATGAAGGACGCACCGCCCTTCGAGCTGGAACAGGCCCTGCGCAGCGTGATGGCGACGGGCAGCTACTTCAGCGCCGCGGTCGCGCAGCGCCTGCTGCAGCCCTCGGAGCCCACGGTGGACGACGAGCTGACGCAGCGCCAGGTGGAGATCCTCACGCTCATCGCCCAGGGCAAGTCGGCCAAGGAGATCGCGTACGAGCTGGGCCTGAGCCCGAAGACGGTGGACGTGCACCGGGCGCGGATCATGGAGCGGCTGCGGCTGAACGACATCGCGAGCCTGACGCGGTATGCGGTGCGCAAGGGTCTGGTGAAGGCCTAAGGCAGCACGCGCACCAGTTTCCCGTCGCTCTCGTCGGTCACGAGGTACAGCAAGCCGTCCGGCCCCTGCCGCACATCGCGCACCCGCCCCACCCCCTGCAGCAGCTTCTGCTCCCGCACGACCTTGCCGTCCGCGAGTTCGATGCGGTCCAGGTAGCCGAACTTCAGCGAGCCCACGAACAGGTTGCCGCGCCAGGCTGGCCCGTAGCGGTCGCTGGAAAGGAACACCATGCCCGAGGGCGCGATCGAGGGCACCCAGTAATGCAGCGGCTGTTCCATGCCGGCCTTCTGCGTGATGCCCTCGCCGATCGGCCCGCCGCCGTAGTTCTCGCCATAGGTGATCACCGGCCAGCCGTGGTTGCGGCCCGCCTGCGGGACGTTGATCTCGTCGCCGCCCTGCGGCCCGTGCTCGTGCTGCCACACCCGGCCGTCCGGCCCCAGCGTCGCCCCCTGCGAATTGCGGTGGCCGTAGCTCCAGATCTCCGGCAGCGCCCCCGCGCGGCCGACGAAGGGGTTGTCGGGCGGCACGCTGCCGTCCTTGTTCACGCGCACCACCTTGCCGTGGTGGTTGTCCAGGGTCTGCGCGTCCTCCTTGCGCGAGAAGCGCTCGCCCAGCGTGAGGAACAGCGTGCCGTCGCGCGCCTCCACGATGCGGCAGCCGAAATGCATGTTGCTGGCGACCTTGGGCCGGGCGCTGAAGATCACGCGCACGTCCTCCAGCCGGCTGTCGTCGGCGGCGAGCCGCGCGCGGGCCATCGCCGTGCTGTTCGCGCCGCCCGGCCCCGGCTCGGAGAAGCAGAAGTAGAGGGTGCGGTTGGAGGCGAAGCCGGAGTCGAGCACCACGTCCAGCAGGCCGCCCTGGCTGCGCGCCACCACCTGCGGCACGCCGCCGAGCGGGGGCGACAGCCGCCCCTGCGCGTTCACGATGCGCATGCGCCCGGGCCGCTCCGTCACGAGGAAACGCCCCTCCGGCAGGAAGGCCAGCGCCCAGGGGTGCTCCAGGCCGCCCGCCACCGTCTCGCCGCGCGGCGTCTGGGCCCCGACGGGCGGTACTGTCAACCCTGCGACAATAAGGGCTGGCACAGCGAGCCGGCCCCAGAGCCGGCGGCGCCTCCTGGATCGGTTGTTCCCGTTCATGGTGGAACCGATTGTTCCCCACCCGCCGCGGTCCGTGGCGCGGAAGCACACCGATACGAATCAAGAACCTTGAATGCACTGTTCGCTTGACGCCCGGCTCGGCCGGACGCTGATCTCCGCTCCCCTGCTGCGTGTGCTCGGCCTTGTGCTCGTGCTCGCGGCGGGTGGCGCGCACGCCATGCCGCCCACGTCCGCGGAAGACGACGTGGGTCGCTTCATGGCGGAAAAGCGCTTCGTGGAACGTCTCGAGGAGGTGCGCGTCAACGTCGGCGAACGCGTGGCGACCGGCGCCGACCAGATGGCGCAGCGCGCCTCCGAGCTGGTGGGCAACGCCATGGGTTTCCTCGGCGTGCGCTATCGCCGCGGCGGCAGTTCGGTAGAGACCGGCTTCGACTGCAGCGGCTTCGTCAAGGCGATGTACGAGCAGACGGTCGGCCTGATGCTGCCCCGCCGCGCGGAAGAGCAGGCCGCCGCCACGCAGAAGATCGACAAGAAGGACCTGCAGCCGGGCGACCTGGTGTTCTTCAACACGCTGCGGCGCACCTTCAGCCACGTCGGCATCTACGTCGGCGACAACAAGTTCATCCACTCGCCGCGCCCCGGCGCGCAGGTGCGCGTGGACGACATGGGCATGAGCTACTGGACCAGGCGCTTCGACGGCGCCCGCCGCGTGCTCGCCGCACCCCCGGGCGAAGCGCCCGCGCAGACCAGGCCCTAAGCAGCCCTCGTATCGGGAATACGCGGAGGCGCGGCCCCCCGCGCGCTCGTACGATCCCCCGCCTGTCCATCCCACGGGAGATCGGCGTGGCGAAACTGAACGTGAATGGGGTCGTGCGCGACTTCGAGGCGGAGGGCGATACGCCCCTGCTGTGGGTGCTGCGCGAACAGCTCGGCCTCACGGGCACCAAGTACGGGTGCGGCATCGCGGCCTGCGGCGCCTGCACCGTCCACATCGACGGCATCCCCACGCGCAGCTGCTCGCGGCCGCTCTCCACGATCGGCCCCAACGAGAAGATCACCACCATCGAGGGGCTCTCGCCCGACGGCTCGCATCCGGTGCAGAAGGCCTGGGTGGCGCTCGACGTGCCGCAATGCGGCTACTGCCAGTCCGGCCAGATCATGGCGGCGGCAGCCCTGCTCAAGAGCAATCCGCGCCCGACCGACGCCGACATCGACACCGCCATGAGCAACATCTGCCGCTGCGGGACCTACAACCGCATCCGCGCGGCGATCCACGCGGTGGCGCGCGGCGACCTCAAGAGCGCGCAGCTCGCGATCCAGCACGCCGACGGGAGCACGACATGAGCACGGACGCCCTGAGCCTCGATCGCCGCGGCTTCCTGAAGGCGAGCGCCTCGGCCGGCCTGGTGGTCGGCTTCCACGTCCCGTTTGCCGGCAGCGCGTCGGCGCAGCAGGCCGCCGTCCCGGAGGTGAACGCCTGGGTGGTCGTGCGCCCCGACGACACCGTCGTGGTCCGCATCGCCCGCTCCGAAATGGGACAGGGCACGCTCACCGGCCTGGCGCAGCTGGTCGCCGAGGAGCTCGAGGCCAACTGGGCCAAGGTGACCACCGAGTACCCCACGCCCGGCCAGAACCTTGCGCGCAAGCGCGTGTGGGGCAACTTCTCCACCGGCGGCAGTCGCGGCATCCGCGAATCGCACGACTACGTGCGCAAGGGCGGCGCCACCGCCCGCATGATGCTGGTGCAGGCCGCGGCCAACGAGTGGAAGGTGCCCGTCTCCGAACTGCGCGCGGCCAACAGCGTCGTGACGCACGGACCGAGCGGCCGCACCCTCACCTACGGCCACCTCGCCGCTGCCGCATCGAAGCTGGAGCCGCCGGCCGAGGTCCAGCTGAAGGACCCGAAGGACTGGAAGATCGCCGGCAAGCGGCTGGCGCGCCTGGACACGGTCGACAAGGTGAACGGCAAGCAGGTCTACGGCATCGACCTCAAGCTGCCCGGCATGCTCAATGCCGCCATCAAGGACTGCCCCGTGTTCGGCGGCAAGGTGAAGAGCTTCAACGCCGCCGCCGTCCAGGGCCGGCCCGGGGTGAAGAAGGTCCTGCGCGTGGGCGACAGCGCGGTGGCGGTGGTGGCGGACACCTGGTGGCACGCCAAGAGCGCGCTCGACGCCCTGCCCGTGGAATGGGATCCGGGCCCGAACGCGAAGGAGTCGAGCGCGACGGTGGCGGCCATGCTGAAGGCCGGCCTGGACGCGAACGATGCCGTGGTGGGCAACCAGAACGGCGATGCGAAGGCGGCGCTGGGCTCCGCGGCGCGCGTGATCGAGGCGGTGTACGGCTACCCGCACCAGAACCACGCCACCATGGAGCCGATGAACGCCACGGCGCGCTGGACGCCGGAGCGCTGCGAGGTGTGGAGTCCGACGCAGAACGGCGAGGCCGCGCTCGCAGCCGCGTCCGAAGCCGCCGGCCTGCCGCCTTCGCAGTGCGACGTCCACAAGCTGCTGCTCGGCGGCGGCTTCGGCCGCCGCGGCGCGGTGCACGACTGGGTGCGGCAGGTGGTGGAGATCGCGAAGGAGATGCCCGGCACGCCGGTCAAGCTGCTGTGGACCCGCGAGGAGGACATGCTGCATGGCCGCTTCCACCCGGTCACGCAGTGCCGCCTGCGCGCGGGCCTCGATGCGCAGGGCAACGTCACGGCGCTGCACATGCGCATCTCGGGCCAGTCGATCGTGGCGGCCGTGTTCCCGCAGAACATCCAGAACGGGAAGGACCCCGTGGTGTTCCAGGGCCTCAACCCGCCCGGGCCGGAAGCCTCGATCGGCTACAGCTTCCCGAACCTGCTGATCGACCACGCGATGCGCAACCCGCCGGTGCCGCCGGGCTTCTGGCGCGGCGTGAACCTGAACCAGAACACAATCTACCTCGAGTCCTTCATCGACGAGATCGCGCAGGCCGCCGGGCAGGACCCGCTCGCGCTGCGGCGCAAGCTGATGGCGAACCATCCCAGGCACCTGGGAGTGCTCAACGCGGTGGCCGAGCGCGCCGGCTGGGGCCGGCCGGCCCCGGACGTGAACGGGCAGAAGGTGTTCCGCGGGCTGGCCCAGACCATGGGCTTCGGCAGCTACGTCGCCGCCTGCGCCGAGGTCTCGGTGGGCAACGACGGCGAGCTGAAGATCCACCGCATCGTCGCGGCCACCGATCCGGGCCACGCGGTGAACCCGCAGCAGATCGAGGCGCAGGTGGAGGGCTCGTTCGCCTACGGCCTGTCGGCGGCGCTGTTCGGCGAGTGCACGCTGAAGGACGGCCACATGGAGCAGGCCAACTTCGACACCTACCCGGTGGTGCACATGCGGCACATGCCGAAGGTGGAGACCATCGTGATGCCCACCGGCGGCTTCTGGGGCGGCGTCGGCGAGCCGACGATCGCGGTGGCGGCGCCGGCGGTGCTCAACGCGATCTTCGCGGCCACCGGCAAGCGCATCCGCGAGCTTCCGCTGCGGCATCACAGCCTCCGGCGCGCCTGAGGGAGCGGCCTTGCGGGTGCGCGCAGTCGGCGCCCTGCTGCTCGCGGCCCTGGCGGCCGCGGGCGCGCGCGCGCAGGAGTTCGTGGGCTACACCGTCGAGGGCGACGGCATCGCGCAGCCGCTGGCGGGCGCACGGGGCGACCCGCAGCGCGGACGCGCCATCGTCGCCAGCCGCCAGGCGGGGCTGTGCCTGCTGTGCCATCCCGCGCCCATCCCGGAGGAGCGCTTCCAGGGCGACCTGGCGCCCGGCCTGGCGGGCGTCGGCGCGCGCTACAGCGTGGCGCAGTTGCGGCTGCGGGTGGCGGATCCGCGCCGGGTGAATCCGTCGAGCTTCATGCCCGGATTCCACAGCCCCGGCCATCCCTCGCGCGTCGGCGCGCAGTGGGCAGGCAGGCCCATCCTCAGCGCCCAGCAGGTGGAAGACGTGGTCGCGTGGCTGGCCACGCTGCGTTAGGCTTGGCGGATGGGCGCGCGCACGGCTTCGGGTTCCAGGCGGCGGCAGCTGCTGCAGGCCGGCGCCGGCCTGGTCGCGCAGGTGCTGGTGCGGCCGGCTTCGGCGCAGGACGCCGCGGCGATGGCGGCGGCGGTGGCGCAGTTCGCCGGCGGGCAGCCCGTGCGCCCGGGACGGGTCCGGCTGGAAATCGCGCCGCTGGTGGACAACGGCAACGTGGTGCCGGTCAGGGTGAGCGTCGAGAGCCCCATGACCCCGGCCGAGCACGTCACGGAGATCGCCATCTTCAACGAGAAGAACCCGCAGAAGGACGTGGGGCGCTTCCTGCTCGGCCCACGCGCCGGCCGGGCCGAAGTTGCGACCCGCATCCGCCTGGCCACCAGCCAGAAGCTCACGGCGCTCGCGCGGCTGAACGACGGCAGCGTCTGGTCCGACACGGTCGACGTGGTCGTGGTGCTGGCCGCCTGCATCGAAGGAGAAGGCAGCTAGCCATGGCCCGCACGCTGATCCAGGTCCCCTCCGGCGCGCGCAAGGGCGAGGTGGTCGAGGTGCGGGTGACGATCGCGCACCCGATGGAGACCGGCTACCGGCCGGGCGCGGACGGCCGCGTGCTGCCGCGCGACATCATCCGGCGCTTCACCTGCCGCTACCAGGGCGAGGTGGTCTTCAGCGCGGAACTGTTCCCCGCCATCTCCGCCAACCCCTACCTCTCCTTCTTCGTCCGCACCGGCGACGGCGGCACGCTGGAATTCGAATGGCAGGGCGACAACGGTTTCGCGCAGACGGAGCGGCGCGAGTTGCAGGTCGCGTGATGCGCCGTGCGCGCTTCGCGGCGGCGGCCGCCCTGTCCGCCGCGGTGGCCTGCCTGGCGGCCGGGCCGGATCCGCGCCGCTCCGGCTTCGAGGACATGGGCGCGTCCACGCAGGCGATGCAGCGGGACGACGGCCTGAACCCGGCGATGCTGTGGGTGCAGGAGGGCGAGCAGGCGTGGCGACGCGCACCCTCCCCTTCGTCCCGCTCCTGTGCGTCGTGCCATGGCGAGCCGTCCTCGCTGCGCGGCGTGGCGGCGCGCTACCCGGCCTGGGACGAGGCGCTGAAGCGGCCGGTGGACCTGGCCACGCGCATCGACCTGTGCCGGCAACGGCAGCAGGGGCAGCCGGCCTGGCCGGCCGAGCACGAGGAATTGCTGGCGCTGGAGACGCTGGTGGGGCTGCAGTCGCGCGGAATGCCGATCGCTCCGCGTCCCGATCCGCGGCTGGCGCCCCATGCGGCGCGCGGGGAAGCCCTGTTCCGCCAGCGCATGGGGCAGCTGGATCTCTCGTGCGCGGAGTGCCACGAGGAGCGGGCAGGCGGCCGGCTGGCCGGCTCGCCGATCCCGCAGGGGCACGCGACGGGCTATCCGGTCTACCGGCTGGAGTGGCAGGGACTCGGCTCGCTGTGGCGCCGCGTGCGCGGGTGCATGGCAGGCGTGCGGGCGGAGCCGTTCGCGGCGGGGAGCCTGGAGTTCACGGAGCTGGAGCTGTACCTCGCGAACCGGGCGAGCGGGATGCTGGTGGAGACGCCGGCGGTGCGGCCCTAGCGTCCCCGCCCCGGCCCTCCCCCGGAGGGGAGGGCGCAAGGGTCACTTGCGCGGCGGCGGCACGTCCGTGCAGGTGCCGTGCGCGATCTCCGCGGCCATGCCGATGCTCTCGCCCAGGGTCGGGTGCGGGTGGATGGTCTTGCCGATGTCGACCTCGTCGGCGCCCATCTCGATGGCCAGCGCGACCTCGCTGATCAGGTCGCCCGCGTGCGTGCCCACGATGCCGCCGCCCAGGATGCGGTGCGATTCGGCATCGAACAGCAGCTTGGTGAAGCCCTCGTCGCGGGTATTGGCGATGGCGCGGCCGGAGGCCGTCCAGGGGAAGTGGCCCTTCTTGATCGCGATGCCCTGCGCCTTGGCCTGGTCCTCGGTGAGGCCCACCCAGGCCACCTCGGGATCGGTGTAGGCCACGCTGGGGATCACGCGCGCGTCGAAGGTCGACTTCTCGCCCGCCGCCGCCTCGGCCGCCACGTGCGCCTCGTGCACCGCCTTGTGGGCCAGCATCGGCTGGCCGACGATGTCGCCGATGGCGAAGATGTGCGGCACGTTGGTGCGCATCGAGATGTCCACCGGGATGAAGCCGCGGTCCGTGACGTTCACGCCCGCCTTCTGGGCGCCGATGTTCTTCCCGTTGGGCGAACGACCCACCGCCTGCAGCACCAGGTCGTACAGCTGCGGTTCCTTGGGTGCCTGCTCGCCCTCGAAGCGGACCAGGATGCCGTCCTTGGTGGCTTCCGCGCCCACGGTCTTGGTCTTCAGCATGATGTTGTCGAAGCGCGGCGCATTCATCTTCTGCCACACGCGCACCAGGTCGCGGTCCGCACCCTGCATCAGGCCGTCGAGCATTTCGACCACGTCCAGGCGCGCGCCCAGCGTGGAGTACACCGTGCCCATCTCCAGGCCGATGATGCCGCCGCCCAGGATCAGCATGCGCTTCGGGTCGGTGGCGAGATCCAGCGCGCCGGTGGAGTCCACCACGCGCGGGTCCTTCGGCATGAAGGGCAGCGACACGGCCTGCGAGCCGGCGGCGATGATCGCGTTGCGGAAGCGGATCACCTGCTTCTTGCCGGTGGCGTCCTTGCCGCTGCCCGAGGTCTCCTCGACCTGCAGGTGGTAGGGATCGAGGAAGGTGCCGATGCCGCGCACGACCGTCACCTTGCGCATCTTGGCCATCGCCGCCAGGCCGCCGGTGAGCTTGCCGGTGACCTTGTCCTTGTGGGCCTTGAGCTTCCCGCGGTCGATGGTCGGCTTGCCGAAGGAGACGCCGAGCGAATCGAAGTGGCTCACTTCGTCCATCACGGCGGCGACGTGCAGCAGCGCCTTGGACGGGATGCAGCCCACGTTGAGGCACACGCCGCCGAGCGTGGCGTAGCGCTCCACGAGCACGGTCTTCATGCCGAGGTCGGCGGAGCGGAAGGCGGCGGAATAGCCGCCCGGACCGGCGCCGAGGACCAGCATCTCGCACTCGAGGTCGACGCCGCCGCCGTAGGACCCGGCGGGCGCGGGGGCCGGCGCAGGGGCCGAAGCCGCGGGCGCCGGTGCGGCAGCGGCCGGAGCCGCTTTCGGGGCCGGCGCCGGCGCCGCGGCGCCGGTGGTTTCCAGCGTCAGGAGCACCGACCCTTCGGACACCTTGTCGCCGACCTTGATCTTGAGGTCTTTCACCACGCCGGCATGCGACGACGGGATTTCCATGGAGGCCTTGTCGCTCTCCACCGTCACCAGCGATTGTTCGACCTTCACCGTGTCGCCGGGTTTGACCAGCAGCTCGATGACGGCAACGTCCTTGAAGTCCCCGATGTCAGGGACTTTCACTTCCGTCAGGCTCATTTTATTTAGGCTCTTTCGCTTTGACAGTGAAGATGTCGCAGGGCAGCTCGGAGTTGCGATCGAACTCGCAACCGGCGGCGATCCCCGCTTCCGCGACTTCGCGCGCGGTCTTGGCCCGGGAGTAGGCCGCGTGCATGGCGCCGAGCGCGAAACTGCGCCCCGAGCCGATGCCCCAGAACTCCTTGAACTCGAACACCTCGCGGTAGCTGTAGAGGCCGTAGATGCCGCTGGCGTTGGCGATGACCACGCTGAACTGGCTGGACTCGTACGGGTCGCTGTCTTCTTCCTTGGTCTGCAGGAAGAAGTTGTCCTTCAGGTACGGGTGCAGCTTGGTGAAGGTGTCGAAGACCTCGTCCTTGCTTCCGAGCCGGAGGATCTCCCGCGGCATCGAACCCATCGCCTTGCGCAGCACCGGGAAGTGCGCCACGGTGCCGGCCATGCCGATGAAGCTCGGGCCGTCGTCCGTGTCGACCTTGAAGATCTTGGTGTTGTCCTCGAACCGGTGCGCAAGGCGTGTGTCGCCGAAGGTCACCAGGGTGTCCGCTGCGATCGCGATTTGCCCGGCTTTCTTCACCACCACAACTGTTGTCATCGATCTTGTAGTTCTTGCTTAGAGAAGGACGCGGCGGAAGTCCGCCAGGATCTGTCCCAGGTAGGCGTTGAACCTCGCGGCGGCTGCCCCGTCGATGACCCGGTGGTCCCACGACAGCGACAGCGGCAGCATCAGCCTCGGCTGGAACTGCTTGCCGTCCCAGACCGGTTCGGTCTGGCTGCGGCACACACCAAGGATAGCGACTTCCGGCGCGTTGATGATGGGCGTGAAGTAACGCCCGCCGATACCGCCGAGCGAGGAGATCGTGAAAGTCGCCCCCGACATGTCGCCAGGACTGAGCTTGCCGTCGCGCGCCTTCTTCGCCAGCTCGGCCATTTCCTGGCTGATGGCGAGCACGCCCTTCTTGTCGGCGTCCTTGATCACGGGCACCACCAGGCCGTTGGGCGTGTCGGCCGCGAAGCCGATGTGCCAGTAGCTCTTGTAGACCAGTTCCTCGCCGTCGATCGAGCTGTTGAACTCGGGGAATTTCTTCAGCGCGGCCACGCAGGCCTTGATGAGGAAGGCGAGCATGGTCACCTTGACGCCGGACTTCTCGTTTTCCTTGTTGGTCGAGACGCGGAAGGCTTCCAGTTCGGTGATGTCCGCGTCGTCGTGGTTGCAGACGTGCGGGATCATCACCCAGTTGCGGTGCAGGTTCGCGCCGCTGATCTTCTTGATGCGCGACAGCGGCTTGCGCTCGACGGCGCCGAACTTCGCGAAGTCCACCTTGGGCCAGGGCAGCAGGCCGAGGGCCTCGCCTCCGCCGCCCGCGGGTGCTTTCGCGGCCGCGGCCTTGGTGCGCGTCTCGCCCGCCATCACGCTCTTGGTGAAGGACTGGACGTCCTCCTGCGTGATGCGGCCCTTGGGCCCGGTGCCCTTCACTTCCTCCAGCGGCACGCCCAGCTCGCGCGCGAACTTGCGCACGGACGGCGAGGCATGCGGCAGGCTGCCCGTGGGCGTGCCCGGCTCGTGCGGAGGCAGCGACGCCGTCGGTGGCACGTGCTGGTGCGGCGAAGGGGCCTGCGCGGCCGCCGGGGCAGCGGCTGCCTGAAGCCCTCCCCCCGAGGGGGAGGGTTGGGGTGGGGGGGAGCCCGTTGCGCCCGCAGGGGCTGGTGCGCCAGCACCCGACCCTTCCACCACCGCGATCAGGTCACCGATGTTGACCTTGTCGCCGATCTTGACCTTGAGCTCCTTCAGCACGCCGGCGGCCGAGGAGGGGATCTCCATCGAGGCCTTGTCCGACTCGACCGTGATCAGCGACTGCTCCTGCTTGATCGTGTCGCCGGGCTTCACCAGCACCTCGATCACGGCGACGTCCTTGAAGTCGCCGATGTCGGGGACCTTGACCTGGATGGGACCGCTCCCTCCCCCTCCGGAGGAGGCCTGGGGCGGGGGCGCCGCGGGTTGGGGAGCCGCAGCGGCCGTCGCCGGCGCCCCCGCCTTGCCCTCCCCCGGAGGGGGAGCGGAAGTGGCGCCCGCGGCGGCTTCCACCACCGCGATCACGCTGCCTTCCGAGATCTTGTCGCCCATCTTGACCCTGAGCTCTTTCAGGATCCCCGCCGCGCTCGACGGGATCTCCATCGAAGCCTTGTCCGATTCGACGGTGACGAGCGACTGCTCCTGCTTGAGGGTGTCGCCCGGCTTGACCAGGATTTCGATGACGGCGACATCCTTGAAGTCCCCGATGTCGGGGACCTTCACTTCGACCAGTGCCATGTTTCTTTTTCTCCGTGGCCCGCGCGGGGCCTTCTCGTTGTCTCAGGGGCGTTGTTCAGGCGTAGAGCGGGTTCACCTTGTCGGCCTTGATGCCGTACTTCCCGATGGCCTCCGCGACCTTCGAAGCCGGCACGCTACCCTCTTCCGCCAGCGCCTTCAAGGCCGCCACGACGATGTAATGGCGATTCACCTCGAAGTGCTCGCGCAGCTTGCTGCGGAAGTCGCTGCGGCCGAAGCCGTCGGTGCCCAGCACCTTGTAGGTGCGGCCCTTCGGCACGAAGGCGCGGATCTGGTCGACGTACTGCTTGATGTAGTCGGTGGACGCCACCACCGGCCCGGCATGCTTTTCCAGCTGCTGCGCGACGAAGGGCACGCGCTGCTGCTTCGCGTCGGGGTGCAGCATGTTCCAGCGCTCGGCATCGAGGCCGTCGCGCGCCAGCTCGTTGAAGCTCGGGCAGCTCCACACGTCGGCCTGCACGCCCCAGTCCTTCTCCAGCAGGTCCTGCGCGAACAGCGACTCGCGCAGGATGGTGCCGGAACCGAGCAGCTGCACGCGGTTCCTGCCCTTGCCGCCTTCCTTCAGCAGATACATGCCCTTGACGATCTGCTCCTCGGTGCCGGGCTGCAGGCCGGGCATCGCGTAGTTCTCGTTCAGCAGCGTGATGTAGTAGAAGACGTTGTCCTGCTGCTCCACCATGCGCTTGAGGCCGTGCTGCATGATCACGGCGACCTCGTGCGCGAAGGTCGGGTCGTAGCTCACGCAGTTCGGGATGGTCTGCGCGATGATGTGGCTGTGGCCGTCCTCGTGCTGCAGGCCCTCGCCATTGAGCGTCGTGCGGCCCGAGGTGCCCCCCAGCAGGAAGCCGCGCGCCTGCATGTCGCCGGCGGCCCAGCACAGGTCGCCCACCCGCTGCAGCCCGAACATCGAGTAGTAGATGTAGAACGGGATCATGATGCGGTTGCTGGTGCTGTAGCTCGTCGCCGCCGCCACCCAGCTGGCCATGCCGCCCGCCTCGTTGATGCCCTCCTGCAGGATCTGCCCGCTCGCGTCTTCCTTGTAGTAGGAGACCTGGTCGCGGTCCTGCGGGGTGTACTTCTGCCCGTGGGGGTTGTAGATGCCGATCTGGCGGAACAGGCCTTCCATGCCGAAGGTACGCGCCTCGTCGACGAGGATGGGCACCACGCGCGATCCGAGTTCCTTGTCGCGCAGCAGCGCGGTCAGGACGCGCACATAGGCCTGCGTGGTGGAGATCTCGCGGCCTTCCGCGGTCGGGTCCGTCACCGCCTTGAACGCGTCCAGGCCCGGCACCTTCAGCTGCTCGTCGGCCTTCGCGCGGCGGTGCGGCAGGTAGCCGCCCAGCGCCTTGCGGCGTTCGTGCAGGTACTGCATCTCCGGCGTGTTCTCTTCCGGCTTGTAGAAGGGGATGTCCTTCAGCTTGTCGTCCGGGATCGGGATGTTGAAGCGGTCGCGGAAAGTGCGGATGTCGTCGTCCGCCAGCTTCTTGGCCTGGTGGGCGATGTTGCGGCCCTCGCCCGCCTTGCCCATGCCGAAGCCCTTGACCGTCTTCACCAGCAGCACGGTGGGCTGGCCCTTGTGCGTGTAGGCGCGGTGGAAGGCCGCGTAGACCTTCTGCGGGTCGTGGCCGCCGCGGTTGAGGCGCCAGATGTCCTCGTCGCTCATCTTCGCGACCATCTCCAGCGCCTTCGGGTCGCGGCCGAAGAAGTTCTTGCGCACGAAGGCGCCGTCGTTGGCCTTCATCGCCTGGTAGTCGCCGTCCAGCACTTCCATCATGATCTTGCGCAGCGCGCCGTCGCGGTCGCGCGCCAGCAGCGGATCCCAGTAGCTGCCCCAGATCAGCTTGATCACGTTCCAGCCGGCGCCGCGGAACTCGCCTTCGAGTTCCTGGATGATCTTGCCGTTGCCGCGCACCGGGCCGTCGAGGCGCTGCAGGTTGCAGTTGACGACGAAGATCAAGTTGTCCAGCCCCTCGCGCGCGGCCACGCCGATGGCGCCCAGGGACTCCACCTCGTCCATCTCGCCGTCGCCGAGAAAGGCCCAGACCTTGCGGTTCTCGGTGTTGGCGATGCCGCGGGCGTGCAGGTACTTCAGGAAGCGCGCCTGGTAGATGGCCATCAGCGGGCCGAGGCCCATCGACACCGTCGGGAACTGCCAGAACTCCGGCATCAGCTTCGGGTGCGGATAGCTCGAGAGGCCCTTGCCGTCCACCTCCTGGCGGAAGTTCAGCAGCTGGTCCTCGGTGATACGCCCTTCCATGAAGGCGCGGGCATAGATGCCGGGCGCGCTGTGGCCCTGGATGTAGAGGCAGTCGCCGCCGTGCTCGGGCGTCTCGGCATGCCAGAAGTGGTTGAAGCCGGCACCCAGCATGGTGGCCAGCGAGGCGAAGGAGCTGATGTGGCCGCCGAGGTCGCCGCCGTCGTCCGGATGGATGCGGTTGGCCTTGACCACCATGGCCATCGCGTTCCAGCGCATGTAGGCGCGCAGGCGCTCCTCGATCTCGAGGTTGCCGGGGCAGCGCTCCTCGTTCTCGGGTTCGATGGTATTGACGTAGCCGGTGGTCGCGGAGAAAGGCATGTCGATGCCTTCCTGGCGGGCTTGCTCCAGCAGTTGTTCGATCAGGAAATGGCCGCGGTCCTTGCCCTCCGAGGCGATCACGGCGGACAGGGCGTCCAGCCACTCGCGTGTCTCCTGGGCATCAGCGTCATTGGCGGCGGCACCGAACACGCGGTCGGGCTGAGCGGACATGTGTTGTCTCCTGGTAGCAGTCAAGTGAATTTAGTACGGCCTAGCCGCACGGGGGCGAAGTCTCTCATAACCGTAGGAATATTTCAAATGGTGCTTGTCGTTTTCATAATGCGAATTGCGGCAGCAGATCGACGGCACCTTTCCGGCGCGCGTTGGTCCCACGACGGCACCCCCCTTAAACTGCCTTCCTCATGCATGACAACCCCGTATCGGAGTTGCCCTCCGACGGCTCCCCCCCGAACTGGTGGCGCCACTGGTGGCGGCGCCAGACCCCGACCCGGCAGGACCGCTTCGCGATGCTGGCGCCGCTGGCCGCGGTGCTGCTGTTCCTGGCCGCCATCGTCTCCGCTTTCGGCTATCTGCGCCTGGAAGAGATGGACCGCGAGCAGGAGGCCGTCAAGCGCGACGTGGAATACGCGCAGCAGCGCATGCGCCTGCGCCTGCTGGAGCGGCAGGAACAGCTGATGCGCATCGCCCGCGACATCTCCAACAAGGAGGTGGACGCGGAGGAATTCATCGGCCGCGCCGAGTCGATGATCGCGCAGTACCCCGAACTGCTGATGCTCACCTGGATCGACGAGCGTCGGCGCGTCACGGCCAGCTACGCCGCTCCCAGCCTCAGCACCGCGCATGTGCGCACCAAGGGCGACTTGCTGCGGCCCGGCGAAACCGAAACCATGTACAGCCTGGCGCGCGACCTGCAGCAGCCGGTGTACTCGCAGCCCGTGGCGGGGCCCGACAGCTCGGGCCTGCTGCAGCTGCACGTGCCGCTCGCGGACCAGGGCAAGTTCGGCGGCGTGATCCTCGGCGAGTACTCGATCGACGGCCTGCTGCGCTACGGGGTGCCGGCGGAGATCTCGGCCAAGTACGCGGTGGCCCTGCTCGATGGCAAGGCCCGCGTGCTGGCCGGCACCTCGGTGCCGCCGCGCAATCCCGCCACCCACCTGCTGCCCTGGGCGGCGCAGCCCAATGAATACGAGGTGCCGGTCTCGCCCGTCGGCAACGGCCTCGTGGTGCGCGCGCAGGCCTATCGCACCGGCCTGGGCGTGATCGGCAGCGGGCTGTTCTGGCTGGTCGGCGCGCTGTCCGCCATGACGGCGTGGATGCTGATCGCCAACTGGCGCCACACCCGGCGCCGCATGCAGGCGCAGCAGGCCCTGATGGCCGAGACCAACTTCCGCCGGGCCATGGAGAACTCCATGCTGACCGGCATGCGGGCGCTCGATCCGCACGGCCGCATCACCTACGTCAACGCCGCCTTCTGCCAGATGACCGGCTGGAGCGAGGCCGAACTGGTGGGGCGCACGCCGCCCTTCCCCTACTGGCCCGACGAGGACCGCGAGCTGCTGATGGCGCGGCTGGAGGACGAACTGAAGGGCCGCACCATCCAGGGCGGCTTCCAGGTGCGCGTGAAGCGCAAGAACGGCACCCTGTTCGACGCGCGCCTGTACGTGTCGCCCCTCGTCGACGCCAAGGGCAACCAGACGGGCTGGATGACGTCGATGACGGACATCACCGAGCCGACCCGCATCCGCGAGCAGTTGCAGGCCTCGCACGAGCGCTTCACGACCGTGCTGGAGGCGCTGGACGCCTCGGTGTCCGTGGCGCCGCTGGGCAGCGAGGAACTGCTGTTCGCCAACAAGCTCTATCGGCTGTGGTACGGCGGCCGCGCCGCGGGCCACCTGGGCATGGTGGCGCAGGCGGGCATGTCGCAGTCGCCGCCGCACGGCGACGAGCACCTCGACGAGGTGGATTCCTTCGTCGGCCTGCCCACCAACACCCTCACGAGCGCCAGCTCGGAGAACGCCGAGATCCTCGTCCCCGAACTGGGCAAGTGGCTGGAAGTCCGCTCACGCTACCTGACCTGGGTGGACGGCCGGCTGGCCCAGATGGTGATCGCGACCGACATCACGGCGCGCCGCAACGCCGAGGAACAGGCCGCGGCGCAGGCCGAGCGCGCGCAGTCCGCCAGCCGCCTGATCACCATGGGCGAGATGGCCTCCAGCGTGGCGCACGAACTGAACCAGCCGCTGACCGCCATCGCCAACTACTGCAACGGCATGGTGTCGCGCATCCGCAGCAAGCAGATCGGCGACGAGGACCTGCTCGCGGCGCTCGACAAGACTTCGCGCCAGGCCCAACGCGCCGGCCAGATCATCCAGCGCATCCGCACCTTCGTGAAGCGCAGCGAACCGAACCGCACGCTGTCCGACGTCAGCGTGATGGTGAGCGAGGCGCTGGAACTCGCCGAGATCGAGCTGCGGCGGCGCAACGTGCGCATGTCGCACTACGTCGCCGCGCGCCTGCCGGAACTGATGGTCGACCCGATCCTGATCGAGCAGGTGCTGGTGAACCTCCTGCGCAACGCCGCCGAGGCGATCGAGCAGGCAGGCCGTCCGGTGGGGGGCCGCAGCGTGGAACTGCGGGTGGTGCCGAAGCAGATCGAGGTGCAGCAGGTGGTCGAGTTCTCCGTGGTCGACTCCGGCCAGGGTCTCGCCCCCGAGGTGATGGACCGCCTCTACGAAGCCTTCTTCTCCACCAAGGCCGAAGGCATGGGCATCGGGCTGAACCTGTGCCGTTCCATCGTGGAGTCGCACCACGGCAGGATGCAGGCGGAGAACATCTACAATGGCACGGATGTTGCCGGGTGCCGGTTCTCCTTCTGGATACCGGTCTCGGGTGCTACAAGTCCGATAGTAGGCAAGGACGCGGGGGTAACTGCTGCATGAGTTTGATTCCGAAGAAGGGCACCGTGTATGTCGTCGACGACGACGAGGCGGTGCGTGATTCGCTCCAGTGGCTGCTGGAAGGCAAGGACTACCGGGTGCGCTGCTTCGACTCCGCCGAGTCCTTCCTGGCCCGCTACGACCCGCGCGAAGTGGCCTGCCTGATCGTGGACATCCGCATGGGCGGCATGACGGGCCTGGAGCTGCAGGACAGGCTGGTGGAGCGCAAGTCGCCCCTGCCGGTGGTCTTCATCACCGGCCACGGCGACGTGCCGATGGCGGTGAACACGATGAAGAAGGGCGCGATGGATTTCATCCAGAAGCCCTTCAAGGAAGACGAGCTGGTGAGCCTGGTGGAGCGCATGCTCGAACGCGCCAAGGACACCTTCGCCGAATACCAGAGCGCCGCCAGCCGCGACGCCCTGCTGTCCAAGCTGACCTCGCGCGAGGCCCAGGTGCTGGAGCGCATCGTGGCCGGCCGCCTGAACAAGCAGATCGCCGACGACCTGGGCATCAGCATCAAGACCGTGGAGGCGCACCGCGCCAACATCATGGAAAAGCTGAACGCGAACACCGTGGCCGACCTGCTGAAGATCGCGCTCGGCCAGACACCGCCGAAAGCCTGAAAACCTGACAGCCGAACGCAGAGGGCGCAAAGGTTACGCAGAGGACGCAGAAGAACATCCTCTTGAAGGATTTTTCTGCGTCCTCTGCGGGTCCTCTGCGCCCTCTGCGTTCGGCTTTTTGTTTTGAATTGAATCCATGACCGCCAAACTCATCGACGGGAACGCCCTCGCCGCCCAGATCCGCGCCGAAGTCGCCGGCCGCACGGCCGCCCTCAAGGCCAGGGGCGTCCAGCCCCACCTGGCCATCATCCTGGTCGGCGAGGATCCCGCCAGCCAGGTCTACGTGAAGCACAAGGCGGCGGACAGCGAGCAGACCGGGCTGAAGGCGAGCCTGGAGCGCCTCCCCGCCACCCTGAGCGAGGCCGATTTGCTGGCCCGCATCCGCGCCCTGAACGAGGACCCGTCCGTGCACGGCATCCTGGTGCAGTTGCCGCTGCCGAAGCACATGGACACCCACAAGGTGATCGAGACGATCTCGCCCGCCAAGGACGTCGACGGCTTCCACGTGGCGAGCGCCGGCGCGCTGATGGTGGGGCAGCCCGGCTTCTGGCCCTGCACGCCCTACGGCTGCCTCAAGATGCTCGAGTCCATCGGCTACGACCTCAAGGGCAAGCACGCCGTGGTGATTGGCCGCAGCAACATCGTCGGCAAGCCCATGGCCATGATGCTGCTCGGGCGCGATGCGACGGTGACGGTGTGCCACAGCCGCACGAAGGACCTCGGCGCGATCACGCGGCAGGCCGACGTCGTGGTGGCCGCGGTCGGCAAGCGCAACGTGCTGACCGCCGACATGATCAAGCCCGGCGCGGTGGTCATCGACGTCGGCATGAACCGCAACGACGAAGGCAAGCTCTGCGGCGACGTGGACTTCGCCGGCGTGAAGGAAGTGGCCGGCTGGATCACGCCGGTGCCGGGTGGCGTGGGTCCCATGACGCGCGCCATGCTGCTGGTGAACACGATCGAAGCAGCCGAGCGTTCGGCGCAATAGGCAGAAGCAAACCGAACAGCCGAACGCAGAGGGCGCAAAGGTTCGCAAAGAGCGCAGAAGAAGTCCTTTAAAGGATGTTTTCTGCGTCCTCTGCGCACCTTTGCGCCCTCTGCGTTCGGTTGTCTGGTTTTCCCCCGCCGCGCCAATCGCCCTCATCAGGATTCCCAATCCCCCCGCGCCCCCTGACGCGCTGGCCCGTATCGCACAATGTGCGGCATGCACAACCCCCTCCTCGACTTCAAGGACCTTCCCCTTTTCGATCAGGTGCGGCCGGAGCACGTGGCGCCGGCCATGGACGAACTGCTGGCGCAGGCGGACCAGGCGCTCGCCCGGGTGACGGAGCCGGAGTTCCCGCCCGACTGGAACGGCATGTCGCGCGTGCTCGACGTCGCCACCGAGCGGCTGAGCCGCGCCTGGGGCGTGGTCGGCCACCTCAACGCGGTGGCCGACACGCCGGAGCTGCGCGCGGCGTACAACGAGGCCCTGCCCCGCGTCACCGAGTTCTGGACCCGGCTGGGTTCCGATGAAAAGCTTTACGCCAAGTACAAGGCGATCGATCCCTCGAAGCTGTCGAAGGACCAGCAGCAGGCGCTGAAGAACGCGATCCGCAATTTCGTGCTCTCGGGCGCCGAACTGGCCGGCGCCGCCAAGGAGCGCTTCGCCCGGATCCAGGAGCGGGCCGCGGAGCTGTCGCAGAAGTTCAGCGAGCACGCGCTGGACGCGACCGACGCCTTCTCGTACTACGCGAACGAGGGCGAGCTGGACGGCGTGCCGCAGGACGTGGTGCAGGCCGCCCGCGCCGCCGCCGAGGCGGACGGCAAGGAAGGCTTCAAGCTCACCCTGAAGATGCCCAGCTACCTGCCCGTGATGCAGTTCGGGCACAACCGCCAGCTGCGCGAGCGCCTCTACCGCGCCTACGTCACCCGCGCCAGCGACCAGGGCGACCCGGCGTTCGACAACACGCCCCTGATCCGCGAGATCCTCGCCCTGCGGCGCGAGGAGGCGCAGCTCCTCGGCTACCCGAACTTCTCCGAGGTCTCGCTGGTTCCCAAGATGGCCGAATCGCCCGCCCAGGTGATCCGCTTCCTGCGCGACCTCGCCCGGCGCGCCAAGCCCTACGCCGAGAAGGACGTGGAGGACATGCGCGGCTTCGGGACCGCCAACCTGGGCATCGCCGACCCGCAGGCCTGGGACTGGGCCTACATCGGCGAGAAGCTGAAGGAGGCCCGCTACGCCTTCAGCGAACAGGAGGTGAAGCAGTACTTCACCGCGCCCAAGGTGCTCGCCGGCCTGTTCAAGATCGTCGAGACGCTGTTCGAGGTGGAGATCCGCCGCGACTTCGCCCCGGCCTGGCATCCCGGCGTGGAGTTCTACCGCATCGAGCGCGGCGGCGAGCTGCTCGGCCAGTTCTACCTCGATCCCGCGGCGCGCACCGGCAAGCGCGGCGGCGCCTGGATGGACGACGTGCGGGCGCGCTGGCTGCGCCCCGACGGCGGCCAGCTGCAGACCCCGGTGGCGCACCTGGTGTGCAACTTCGCCGAAGGCGTCGAAGGCCGCCCCGCCCTGCTGACGCACGACGACGTGATCACGCTGTTCCACGAGTCGGGACACGGCCTGCACCACATGCTGACGCAGGTGAACGAGCGCGACGTCTCGGGCATCAGCGGCGTCGAGTGGGACGCGGTGGAACTCCCCAGCCAGTTCATGGAGAACTTCTGCTGGGAATGGGGCGTGCTGAAGCACATGACCGCCCACGTGGACACCGGCGAGCCGCTGCCGCGCGAGCTGTTCGACAAGATGCTGGCGGCCAAGAATTTCCAGAGCGGCCTGGCCACCCTGCGCCAGATCGAGTTCGCCCTGTTCGACATGCTGTTGCACACGGACCACGATCCCGCCAGCGATTTCATGCCGCTGCTGCAGCGGGTCCGCGACGAGGTGGCGGTGTTGCATCCGCCCCTCTTCAACCGCATGGCCCACACTTTCAGCCATATTTTTGCAGGCGGATACGCGGCCGGCTATTACAGCTACAAGTGGGCCGAAGTGCTCAGCGCCGACGCCTATGCCGCCTTCGAGGAAACGGCGGGCGAAGACGGCATGCCCAGCGTGAAGACGGGCCGGAAGTATCGCCAGGCGATCCTGGAAGCCGGCGGCAGCCGGCCGGCGATGGAGTCGTTCAAGGCCTTCCGCGGCCGCGAACCCACCCTCGACGCCTTGTTGCGCCACCAGGGAATGGCCTGAGACAATCTGCCCAACAGCAGGAGAAGCAAGGATTCCGATGTTTTCTGTCCGACAGGCGGCCCTCGCCGCATTCGTGGGCATGGTGAGCCTGGCCGCCGCGGCGGCCCAGGCGCAGGTGTACCGGATCGTCGGCCCGGACGGCCGCGTGACCTTTTCCGACCGTCCCGAAGGCAACGCGGCGCAATCGGTGCCCCAGTCCGGCAACGTGGCCGCCGCCGGTTCGGCCAGCCTCCCGTCCGAAGTGCGCAATGCCGCGAACCGCTATCCGGTCACTCTCTACACGGGCAAGGAGTGCGCGCCCTGCGACCAGGCCCGCGGCTTCCTCGCGGTCCGCGGCATCCCGTACACGGAAAAGACCGTCACCACCGACGCCGACGCCCGCGCGCTGCGCAGCCTGAGCGGCGCGACCAGCCTGCCCTTCGCCACGCTGGGCGGACAGCACCTGATCGGATTCGCGGACTCCGAGTGGTCGCAGTACATGGACGCCGCCGGTTATCCCAGGACTTCCATGCTGCCTCCGGGCTACCGCAACCCGCCGCCCGCGCCCTTGGTGGCCGTGCAGGCGCCGCAGGGCGGCCCGCCCACGGCGCAGGCCGCGCCCAGCCGGCCGGTGCAGCCGCGCGAACCGAGCCCGCAGCCCGCCCCGAGCGCCCCTTCGCCCGCGAACCCGGCCGGAATCCGGTTCTAGAAGTTCAGCGCCTGGACGCCGCCGCTCGTGCCCAGCAGGCACACGGCGGCTTTTTGCTGCGCGAACACGCCCACGGTCAGGACGCCGGGCCACTGGTTGACCTCGGTCTCGAAGGCCAGCGGATCGCGGATCGCGAGGCCGGTCACATCCAGGATGTGCTGGCCGTTGTCGGTCACCAGCGGCTTGCCGTCCTGCAGGCGCACGCGGGCCGTGCCGCCCAGGGCCGCGAACTGGCGCACGATGCGCTGGGTGGCCATGGGGATCACTTCCACCGGCAGCGGAAACTTGCCGAGCACCTGGACGCGCTTGGATTCGTCGGCGATGCAGACGAAGCGCCGCGACTGCGCCGCGACGATCTTCTCGCGCGTGAGCGCGGCGCCGCCGCCCTTGACCATGCAGCCCTGGCCGTCGATCTCGTCGGCGCCGTCGACGTAGACGGCCAGGTCCTCGACCTCGTTGGCGTCGAACACACGGATGCCGATCGCCCGCAGCCGCTCGGTGGAGGCCTCCGAGCTGGAGACGGCGCCCGGGATCTGGTCCTTGATGGTGGCCAGGGCCTCGATGAACTTGTTGACCGTGGAGCCGGTGCCGACCCCCACGACCTGCCCCAGCGGCACGTACTTGAGGGCCGCGCGCCCCACCAGCGTCTTCAGTTCGTCCTGCGTCACGCGACAATCCCCCGTTTGCTTGATCGAAACCGGAATTATCGGATGTCCCTGCTTCCCTACGCCCTGACCCGCCCTTTCCTGTTCGGGATGGATCCCGAAGCGGCCCACGAGCTGACGCTGGAAACGCTGGCGCGCCTGCAGGGCTCGCCGCTGCGCTGGGCCTGGGCCAACAGGTTCGTGCCCGATCCCATCGAACTGGCGGGCCTGCGGTTTCCCAACCGGATCGGCCTGGCCGCCGGCCTGGACAAGAACGCGCGCTGCATCGACGCGCTGGGCGCCATGGGCTTCGGCTTCGTCGAGGTCGGCACCGTCACGCCGCGGCCGCAGCCCGGCAACCCCAAGCCGCGGCTGTTCCGGCTGCGCGAGGCCGACGCGCTGATCAACCGCCTGGGCTTCAACAACGACGGCCTCGAGGCCTTCGTCGCCAACGTGCAGCGTTCGCGCTTCCGCGCGCAGGGCCGGCTGCTGGGGCTCAACATCGGCAAGAACGCGGCGACGCCGATCGAGGAGGCCACCAGCGACTACCTCAGCGGGCTGGCCGGCGTGTACCCGCACGCGGACTACGTCACCGTCAACATCTCCAGCCCCAACACCAAGAACCTGCGCGCGCTCCAGAGCGACGAGGCACTGGACGCCCTGCTCGGCGCATTGGCGGCGCGACGCGAGCAGCTTGCCGGCGAGCACGGGCGGCGCGTGCCGCTGTTCGTGAAGATCGCACCGGACCTCGACGAGGCGCAGGTCGACGTGATCGCGGCCACGCTGCGGCGGCACGGCATGGACGGCGTGATCGCCACCAACACCACCATAGGCCGCGACAAGGTGCAGGGCCTCGCGCATGCGCAGGAGACCGGCGGCCTCAGCGGCGCGCCGTTGCTGGAGGCCAGCAACCGCGTCATCGCGCAGCTGCGCGCCGCGCTGGGCGGCGGCTATCCCATCGTCGGCGTGGGCGGCGTGCTGAGCGCGGACGACGCGCTGGCGAAGCTGCGCGCCGGCGCGGACGTGGTGCAGATCTACACCGGCCTGATCTACCGGGGACCGGCGCTCGTCGACCAGATCGCCAAGGCCTTCGCGCGCGACCGTGTCAACGCGTAGGAGCCTGGGCTCCTAATCCCCGAACTGCTGCCGCCGTCCGAAGCCGCGGCCGTTGTCGATGAAGAACAGGCGCGCCACCCGCAGCCGGTACCACTGCACGCGCGCCAGCGCCTCCAGGATGGCGGCGGGCGCCACGTCCGGCCGCACGAAGGCGAAGCGCTCCGCATAGGCCCGCCGCGCCTGTTCGCGTTGCGCGCCCTCCAGCGGCGCGGCGACGCCTTCGAGCTGGATCCCGCGGATGCTGCGCCAGTCCTGCTCCTGGCCCTGGATGGTCGCCGCGCAGCGCGCGTCGCGCGCGAGGTCGCGTGCATGGCGGCTCGCCGGCGTGGAGAGGAACACGAGGTCGTCGCCGTCGCGGGCGTAGAACAGGGCGGCCGCCCAGGGGCCCTGCTCGCCCTGCGTCGCGAGCGTCATGACGTGGTGGCCGCGCAGGAAGGCCTCGACGTCTTCGGTGAGCTGGAGCGGGTGCATGCGCAATCCTTGTAGGGCCAGGCGAAGACCCTGTCTTGATCGGCATCAATCATCGGGCCCGCAGCCCGCCGGTGTCTTCCCCGATGCGTGCCCGCGCGCGCAGCTCCACATTGCCGGGGAGGCCATTCCGAAGGACTCCCATGACCGCTTCCCGGGGCCCCGACCCGACCGACAAGGACATGCGCAGCTGGATCCGCGAGCTGGAGTCCGCGCAGGAATTGATCCGCATCGACAAGCCCGTCGACCCGCTGACGCAGATGGGATCGCTGCTTTACCAGTCGCGCGAGAAGGCGCTGCTGTTCGAGAACCTGCCCCACGGCTGGCGCTCGCTGGGCCAGGCGCCGGCGAACTTCCGCCATGCCGCGCTCGCCTTCGGCGCGCCGCAGGAGCAGGTGGTGCCCCTGATCGCCCAGCGCATGGGCAAGCTGATCGCGCCGCGAATGGTGGAGACCGGGCCCGTGAAGGAGCTCAAGCTGCGCAAGGGCGAGTTCGACCTGACGCAGCTGCCCGTGCACGTGGCCGGCCAGCTCGATGGCGGGCCCGTCATCGGCTCGGGCCTGGTGGTCACTAAGGACCCCGACACCGGCCAGCGCAACCTGAGCTTCCACCGCCTGCAGATCAAGGGCCCCGACAAGTCGGGCATCCTGCTGGTGCCGCGGCACACGTGGAAGAACTACCAGAAGTACCAGGCGCGCAACGAGCCCATGCCGGTGGCGATCATGATCGGGCACCACCCGCTCTACTACATGGCCGCGGCGACCACGGCCGCCTACGGGCTGGACGAATTCGAGATCGCCGGCGGCTACCTCGATGCGCCGGTCCCGCTGGTGAAGTGCGAGACCGTGGACCTCGAGGTCCCGGCCAACGCGGAACTGGTGCTGGAAGGCTTCATCCCGCCCCACGTGCGCGAGGACGAAGGCCCCTTCTCCGAATTCCAGGACTACTACGCCACCGGCACCGGCAAGAACCCGGTCGTGCACTACACCTGCATGACCCGGCGCCACGACGCGATCTTCAAGAACCTGCAGAACGGCTCGGAGATGGAGGGCTGCGTCTTCCACAAGCTGCCGATGAGCGCGACCATCTTCCGCCGGCTGAAGGACGTGGGCGGCGGGCCGAACCTGCACAACGTCATGATCCTGCCGGGCATCTTCGCCCTGGTGGTGCAGATGACGCCGCGCGCCTACGGCGAGGCCAAGAACCTGCTGCTGGCCGCGCTCGCCTCGGAGTACCAGCATCCGAAGGTCGCGATCGCCGTCGATGCCGACGTCGACATCTTCAATCCCAACGAGGTCCTGTGGGCCATCGCCACCCGCGTGGACCCGGACAAGGACGTCGTGGTCATTCCCGGCACGCACAACCACGCGATGGACGCGAGCCTGCAGGAGCTGGGCGCGCCCGGGACCGGCCTGTGGCAGCGCTTCGGCTCGAAGATGCTGATCGACGCCACCGCGCCGCCGCCGGCCGACGCCGCCGCCCGCGCCAACTTCGAGCGCATCCGGCCGATCAATCCGCAACTGCGGCTGGAGGATTTCGCCGCCGCCGGTTCCATGGACATCGTCCGCGCCCTGTCACCGCAGTTCTTCGGCTCCAGGCTCCTGGGGCGCTGAGGAGGCCGCATGCTGCTGCGCATCCTGCAACGCGTGGCCATCGCCGCGCTGGCGCTCGCGGGCGCGGCCGGCGCGCACGCCGGCTACCCCGACAAGGCGATCACGCTGGTCATCCCCGTGGCCGCCGGCGACGCGACCGACATCGCCGGCCGCGTGATGGCCGACGAACTCGCCAGGCTGCTGAAGGTGCCCGTGCTGCCGCTCAACGCCCCGGGCGCCGGCGGGCTGATGGGCGCCGGCACGGTGGCGAAGGCGGCCAAGGACGGCTACACCCTGCTGTTCACCATCAATGCCTCGCTCACCGCCAACCGCATCCTGAATCCGCAGGCGGCCAGCTACGACCCGCTGGTGGACTTCACGCCGCTGGGGCTTACCACCCGCACGCCGATGGTGATCGCGGTGCGGGGCGACGCGCCCTTCCGCAACCTGTCGGAACTGGCGGCCCATGCGAAGAAGAACCCCGGCAAGGTCAACCTGGGCACGGCCGGCACCGGCACCATCGGCGACTTCACGGTGCAGATCGTCGGCGCGCAGACCGGCACCCAGCTGACCATGGTGCCCTTCAAGGGCGGCGCGCCTTCGGTCGCGGCGCTGCAGGGCGGGCACATCGAGGGCACCGCCGTCGCCCTGGGGCTGCTCGCCGGGCACCTGAAGAGCGGCGCCCTGCGCGGCATCGTGGCTTCGTCCCGCTCGCCCGAGTTCCCTTCGATTCCCACGATGACGGACCTGGGCTATGCGCAGAACCTGCTCGGGGTGTGGCTCGCCTTCTTCGCCCCTTCCGGCGTGAGCCCCGAGGTCACGCGCGTGCTGGTGCCCGCGATCGAGAAGGTGGCGACGGATCCCGCCGTGGCCGCGCGGCTGGCCACGCTGGGCGTGGTGCAGGACTACCAGCCGCCGCAGAACCTGCTGGCGGAGATCCGGGCCGAGCAGAAGGTCGTCGAGGAGATCCTGCGCAAGCCGGCCGCCGCCGAAGGGATCGCCAAATGACGCTGCCGCTGGTGGTGGCCATCACGGGCGCCACCGGCGTCATCTACGGCGTGGAACTGCTGCGCGTGCTGCAGGACCTCGGGCAGCCCACCCACTTGATCCTCAGCGAGGCCGCGGGCGCCAACCTCGCCATCGAGACCGAGTACACGCTGGACCAGGTGCGCTCGCTCGCCACCGTGGTGTACAGCAACAAGGACGTGGGCGCGGCGGTGGCCAGCGGCTCCTTCCGCACCCGCGGGATGATCGTGGCGCCCTGCACGGTGAAGACGCTGTCGGCCATCGCGAACTCCTTCACCTTCAACCTGGTGACGCGGGCCGCCGACGTGCAGCTGAAGGAAGGCCGCAAGCTGGTGCTGATGGTGCGCGAGACGCCGCTGCACAAGGGCCACCTGGACCTGATGGCGCGGGCCGCCGACTGCGGTGCGGTGATCCTGCCGCCGATGCCGGCCTTCTACCACCGGCCCGAAACGATCCTGGACCTGGTTCACCAGAGCATCGGCAAGGCGCTCGACCAGGTGGGGATCGAGCACGAGTTGTTCCGGCGCTGGACCGGCCGGGCGGGCTGACGCGGCCTCAGGCGAGCTCGGTCACGGCGAGCTCCGCGATCGCCATCGCGCTCGTGAGGCCCGGCGACTCGATGCCGAACAGGTTCAGCAGCCCCGGCACGCCGTGCAGCGCGGGCCCGTCGATGCGGAAGTCGGGCGCCTTCTCGTGCGGCCCGTGGATCTTCGGGCGCACGCCGCTGTAGCTGGGCGCCAGCGAACCCTCGGGCAGGCCCGGCCAGTAGCGCCGCACCTCGGCATAGAAGCCGTCGGCGCGCGCGGGGTCCACCCGGTAGTCGATCTGCTCCGGCGCCTGCACGTCCAGCCACTCGATGTCGGGACCGAACTTGGCCTGCCCGCCCAGGTCGAGCGTGAGGTGCGTGCCGAGATGCGCATCGCTGGGCGCCGGGTAGATCAGGTGCGTGAACGGCGCGCGGCCGCTCAGCGCGTAGTAGTTGCCCTTGGCGAACCACTCGCGCGGGACGAAGCGCGCCTCCAGCCCCTCGAAGCGGCGCGCCAGGGCGCAGGCATGCAGGGCGGCGGCGTTCACCAGCAGGTCGCAGGCGAGTTCGGAGCCGTCCGCCAGGCGCAGCACGTGCGGTTCGCCAGCGCCGCGCGCGAGCCGCGCCGACACGACTTCGCTGCCCAGGGCCACCATGCCGCCGGCGCGTTCCAGGTCGCCCTGCAGCGCCAGCATGAGGCCGTGGCTGTCGACGATGCCGGTGCTGGGCGAATGCAGGGCCGCGACGCATTGCAGCGCCGGTTCCAGCGCCCGCGCCTGCGCGCCCTCCAGCCATTCGACCGGCACGCCGTTGGCGGCGGCGCGGTCCTGCAGGCCGCGCAGGGCGCGCACCTCGTCCTCGCTGTGGGCGACGGTGAGCTTGCCGCAGCGCCTGTGCTCCACGCCGTGCGAGGCGCACAGGGCGTACAGCAGTTCCTTGCCGCGCACGCACAGGCGCGCCTTCAGGGAGCCGGGCGTGTAGTACAGGCCGGCGTGGATCACCTCGCTGTTGCGCGAGCTCACGCCCTGCCCGATCCCGGCCTGCGCCTCCGCCACGATGGTCTCGCGCCCGGCCTGCGCCAGCGCGCGGGCCACGGCGAGGCCGACGACGCCGGCGCCGATCACCACTGCATCGACGCGGTCCATCAGGCGAGCTTCCGCGGATCGGTCGCGATCAGTTCTTCGACCAGGCGGCGCAGGTGCGCCTTCAGCGTGGCGAAGCCCGCATGCGGCTCCAGGGTCCCTTCGTCCATGTACAGCTTGCGGTTGACCTCGACCTGGATGCTGTGCCGCTGCGTCCGCGGGTCGCCGTAGCGGCGCACCAGTTCCACGCCCTTGTAGGGATGGTTGTATTCCACCACGTAGCCGAAGCCGCGCAGCAACTCGCAGATGTGCTGCGACAGCGCCGGCGACGCGGTGCTGCCGTCGCGGTCGCCGATCACGAAGTCGGCGTGGACCAGTCCGGGGTAGTCGGTCGAATACGCCGACGACACCGCCGGCATCGAATGGCAGTTCAGGTGGATGCTGTAGCCGTGGCGCGCGTGGGCGGCCGCGATCGCATCCGCGACGGCGCGGTGGTAGGGCGCCCAGCAGCGCGCGATGCGCTCGCGCACCTCGGCGGCGGTGAGCTTGCGGTCGTACAGCGGCTCGCCTTCGTCGGTCAGCCGCCAGATCAGGCCCTTGCCGAGGCGGACCTTGGCGAGCGTGGCGGGATCGGAGGCCACCGGCTCGTCCCAGCCGCCGTCGACGAGGGAGACATCGAGTTCGGTGGTGTTGCGGTTGGCGTCGAGGTAGCTGCGCGGGAACAGCGCCTCGATCCAGGCGACGCCCAGCGCCGGCGCGAAGTCGTACAGCTTCTCGACGTGGGTGTCCTCGGCGCGGCGCAGCACCTCCAGCGGCAGCCGGGAACGGAAGTCTTCGGGATAGTTCACGCCGCTGTGCGGCGAATCGAGCACCAGGGGGGCGCTGCCCGGGATGGATCGGACGAGCGATGACATGCCGTGATTGTGCCCCGAGGCGTCAGCCGTTGCGCTGCGGCACGGGCGCGTTGCTGGTCCAGCGCACGCGGCCGCCCTCGCGCGTCACGGTGCCGTTGGACCAGACCGTGTGCCGGCCGGCGCGGCGGCCGTCGGCATCGCTGCCGCCGCCCGACCATTCGATCGTGCCCACGACCCGCGGCTTCGCGTCGGCGGCGCGCTCCACGGGCGCCGTCTTCGCCTCGACCACCGGCAGGACGGCCGGCAGACCGGACGCGCCGTCGCCCGCCAGCCGCTCGGCCTGGAGGGCGCCCTGGCGCACGTTGCGGATGTGGCGCTGCGTCTCCACCGGCAGGGCGGGGTGGCGGATGCCGTCCCAGTGCTGGCGTGCCGCGCTGGAGAGGTTGTAGTAGATCGAGATGCCCTCGCGCAGGCGCGCGGCGCGCTCGGCCCCGGGCAGGCGCAGGCCGGCGATGCGGCGCGCGCTCCACTGCGCCGCTTCCTTCAGCAGTTTCGCGGCCGCGTGCACGGCCTCCACCGGGTCGTTGGCATCGCGCACACCCAGGGCGCGCGCCGTGGCCGGCTCCAGCTGGGCCAGGCCCTCGCTGGTGACGCCGTTGCGGCCCATGCCGGGACGCGGCACCCAGCTGGTCTCGGCGCTGATCACGCCGTACACGTCGCGATAGTCCAGGCCGACCTCGGCGAGGCCGGCACGGTCGGCCGCGGCCCGCGCGAGCAGCACGCGCGATTCGGGGT
Source organism: Ramlibacter monticola (assembly GCF_016722785.1). Classification (GTDB taxonomy): domain Bacteria; phylum Pseudomonadota; class Gammaproteobacteria; order Burkholderiales; family Burkholderiaceae_C; genus Ramlibacter; species Ramlibacter monticola. The sequence continues at coordinate 276,238 of NZ_JAEQNE010000001.1, forward strand.
CGGGCGTCTGCACGGCGCGGCTGCCCACGCGCACCGTCATCCAGCGCAACTGCCCACGCAGCTTTTCGTAGTACGTCCCCTGCGGGGACGCGGGCGTGGCGGCGGCCCGCGCCGCGACCGGCAGGATCACGCTCCCGATCACGCAGGCGGCAAGCAGCGCGGCCTGGGCGGCACGCGACACGGATTGGACGAACGACAGCTGGCTCCCCATGGCCCCTTTCCTCGGCAAGCCCTGTCTGATCCGCCCGGCCGCATTGGTTCAGAAGCAAGCCGTGAAAAGGACACGAAAGCGCTGTCGGAGATGTCCGACAGCGTCGAACGCGGCGCCTGGCTCAGCCCTGCCCGTACTCGCGCCGCAGCTGGCGCGCTGCCTCGACCATGGCGACGAGCTTGCCCTGCGCCACCTCGCGCGGCAGGTACTTCATGCCGCAGTCCGGCGCCAGGACGACGTCCTCGGGCGCGATGTGGTCCAGCGCGCGCCGGATCCGGCCCGCCACGACCTCGGGCGTCTCGACCGCCATGTCGTTCAGGTCCAGGCAGCCCACCAGCACCTGCTTGCCCTCGAGTTCGCGCAGCACCCGGGTGTCCAGATGCGACTGCGCCGTCTCGATCGACACCTGCCGGCAGCGGCAGCCCGCCAGTTCCGGCAGGAAGGAGTAGCCACTGGGCCGCTGGTGGATCACCGCGGCGTAGCCGAAGCAGATGTGCACGCAGGTCGTGCCCGGCACGCCCTCCAACGCCCGGTTGAGCGCCTGCAGGCCGTACTGGCGCGCCTTCTCCGGGCGGGCCTGCATGTAGGGCTCGTCGACCTGCACCACGTCCGCCCCGGCGGCGAACAGGTCGCGGATCTCCTCGTTCACCGCGGCCGCGTAGTCCATCGCGGCCTCTTCCTCGCTGCCGTAGAAGTCGTTCTGCGCCTGCTGCAGCATCGTGAACGGGCCGGGGACGGTGATCTTGGTCCGGCGCGTGGTGTGCGCCTTCAGGAACTTCAGGTCCTCGACTTCGACCGGGTGGCGGCGCCGGATGCGGCCCACGATGCGCGGCACCGGGTTGGGATGGCCGGAGCGATCCAGTGCGGTGCCGGGGTTGTCGAGGTCGACGCCGTCCAGCGCCGTGGCGAAGCGGTTGGAATAGCTCTCGCGCCGGATCTCGCCGTCGGACACGATGTCGAGGCCGGCCTCCTCCTGGAAGCGGATCGCCAGCAGCGTGGCATCGTCCTGCGCCTGCGCCAGGAAGGGCTCGGGCAGCCGCCACAGCTCGCGCGCACGCACGCGCGGCGGGAAGCGGCCGGCGAGCTTCTGCCGGTCGATCAGCCATTCGGGTTGCGGGTAGCTGCCGACGATGGTGGTGGGAAAGAGCATGCGGTCTCCTGGTGGACCGCGCAATCTGGCACGGCGCCGCGGCGGCCGCAATGCGGACTAGTTCCCGGGGCGCTTGCGCCCGGCCAGGGCGCCGCCCACGCCCAGCAGCACGGCGATGCCCCAGAACAGCGGCGCCAGCCCCAGCGCGGTGCTGAACGCTCCGACGGTCAGCGGCAGCACGGTCTGCCCGAGCCCCACGATCGCCATCCGCAGGCCCACCGCTTCGCCGGTACGCCCCGGCGGAGCCGCCACGTGCAGCAGGCTCATCACCACCGGCTGGCCGCAGCCCAGCACCATGCCCAGCACCACCGCCAGCGGCAGCATGGTGGAGAGCGTGACGCAGAAGGGAAAGGCCACGTAGCCCAGTCCCGACAGCACCAGCGCCGTGCCAATGAGGCGCCACTCGCTCAGGCGCCGGCTGATCCAGGGCAGCGCCAGCCGCACCGTCGCGCTTCCGACGCCGAAGCCGCCGGCCACCATGCCGATCGCCGTGGCCGACAGGCCGGCGCGTGCGCCGTGCAGCGGCACGAGGAAGGTGAACAGGTCCCAGCCGGCGGCGACCAGCGCGCTGACGAGCAGCACCGCGCGCAGCGGCGGCAGCCGCAGCAGATCCATCACGGCGGCCGGCCTGGCCGTCGCCAGGGGCGCGGACCGCTGCACGACGGGCGCGCGGCGCAGGAGGATCGCCGCGCACAGGGGCAGCAGGGCGAGCACCGCGAAGGTCATCGCATAGCCGAGCGCGTCGATGGATGCACCGGCCAGCATGGGCCCGCACAGCGCGGAAAGCGAGTAGCCCACCGCCGTGAGGCCGAAGGCGCGGTTGCGCCCGGCCGCGCCCGCCACGTGCCCGATCGCATTGTTGACCGCCACGTTGATGACGATGAAGGACGTGCCCACGACGATGGCCCCAAGTGCCAGCCCCGCCAGGGACTGCAGCCCCGCCACGGCCAGTTCGCCGGCCATCAGCGCGGCCAGCGACCACAGCGTGGGGCGCAGGTAGCCGATGCGGTCCACCCAGCGGCCGATGTGGGCGGCCGTGAAGGTCGGGACCAGCATCATCAGGCTCATCAGCACGCCGACGGTGACGGCGGAACCGTCGAGATGCAGCGCCTGCAGCGAGATGGCAAGGCGGGCGCCCGCGAAGCTGGCGTGGCTGACGATCACCAGCAGGATCAGGCGCAGGGGGGAAGCGGACTCGGAAATAGGCTCGGACGGCGACAATGGGAACCGCGCCGATGTTAACTTGCCCTCGCGGCGCCCGTCGTCGGCGGACTACACAAGCTTCGTCCCTTTGCTCCGGTGCGAAGGGAGTCGCGTGGGTAGAGTTGCCCCCGGAAGGACACGCACCGATGCCCACTGACACCAACTCCAAGACGAAGGACCTCCGGCTGGCTACGCTCGTGGCCGCGCTGGTCGCCCTCGGCGGGCTGGCGCCCCTGGCCTGGCACTACTACGGGCCCGAGCAGCGGGCCGCGCCCGCGCAGGACAAGGTCGCGACTGCGCCTACGCCAGCACCGGTGCCCGCGCCCGCACCCGCGCAGACCCCGGCGACCGAAGCCGACAACGAGGTGGCCCCGCCCGCGCCGCCTGGGGCCGAGGTCGTGCCGCCGGAAGAATCCGAGACCGACCGGGGCGCGACCTCCGCCTCGCCGTCCGGCCCGACCCTGTCGAACGGCCGCGCGGCCGGCCTGCACCTCGCGCCCGACCCGCTGCACCTGAATTCCAGCGCCGCCCTGGTGATGGACCAGGACACGCGCCAGGTGCTGGCGCAGAAGAACGACGGCGCGGTGCTGCCGATGGCCTCGCTCACCAAGCTGATGACGACGCTGCTGGTGCTGGAGGCGAAGCAGCCGATGGACGAAGTGCTGACCATCACCGAGGAGGACGTGGACAACGAGCGCCACAGCCGCTCGCGCCTGAGGGTGGGCGCGACGCTCACGCGCGAGGAGGCGCTGCGCCTGGCCCTGATGTCCAGCGAGAACCGCGCCGCCCATGCGCTGGGACGAACCTATCCGGGCGGGCTTCCGAAACTGGTCGAGGCCATGAACGCGCGGGCCCGCGCGCTCGGCATGGCCAGCACCAGCTACGTCGATCCGACCGGTCTCTCGAACCGCAACCAGTCGACCGCGCAGGACCTCGCCAAGCTGGTGGCCGAGGCGTCGCGCAACCCGGTGCTCCGCGAGTTCTCGACCACGCCGGAGCACGTCGCTTCGCTGGGCGGACGCACCCTGCAGTACCGCAACTCCAACCGGCTGGTGCGCGACCACAACGCGGGCTGGGACATCCTGATGCAGAAGACCGGCTACATCGTGGAGGCAGGGCGCTGCCTGACCATGGTGGCGCGGGTGGCCGGCCACAACCTGGTCATGGTGCTGCTGGACGCGGACTCCAACGGCGCCCGGCTGGCCGATGCGCAGCGCCTGCGCAAGTGGGTGGTGGCGCAGAACGGCTGGCAGGACGAGCAGCCGGTGCTGGCTAGGGCCGCGGCGGAGCCGCCGCGCACCCGCGTGGCCGCCGCCAAGGACAAGCGGGGCAAGTCGGAGCAGGTGGCCTCGGCGAAGTCACGCAAGGCGGGCAAGGCCGACAAGGCCGCGGCGAAGAAAGGCGGCAAGAGCGCTCACACCGAAGTGGCCGCCAAGAAGACGAAGCCCTCCAAGGACGTCGCTGTTGCGAAAAAGCCAGACGCAAAAAAAGATCGCGGCGGTCGCGTGCGCCACACGTTCGCGGCAGGCCGCAGTGAAGAGAAGGGTTGAAGCGAGGGATTAGGGACGCCCCCTAATTGCATGTGGGGACTTGCCCGGATTCCCCGGGTTTGCTTGCCTCCTCGACACTGATCGGCAGGAGGAAGCATGATCCCTGTGAAGACGGCCGCGGGCCAGCAGGTCCTGAAGGACCGGTCCGTGAAGCTGACGCCGCGCGAGCGCGCCGCGCTGATCCTGGTGGACGGCAAGCGCACCCTGGCGGAACTGCTCCAGGCAGCGGAGGGCACGGGCATCGCCCGCGCCGACCTCGAACGCCTGTTCGAACTGGAACTGGTGGCGCCGGCGTCGAGCGCCGCACCGCCCTCGCAGGCCACCATGCCCGCCGCGCTGGTGGCGGACAAGGCGCCGACGCCGCAGGAACGTTACCTGGCCGCCTATCCCATCGCCACCCGGCTCACGTCCAGCCTCGGGCTGCGCGGCGTGCGGCTCAATCTCGCGGTGGAGGCCGCGACCTGCTACGAGGAACTGGTCGCGGTGGCCGCGCGCATCCGAGAGGCGGTCGGCCGCGAGCAGTACGCACCGCTGCTGGCCGCCCTCGGACGCTGATCAGCCGAGCCGGATCGGGACAAAGATCCGCTCCTCGCCGCGCTGGATCAGCAGCGCGACGGACTTGCCCGACTTCCCGACCGCCGCCTTCACCTGCTCGGGGGTGGTCACGGCCGTGCCGTTGACGGCCACCACCACGTCGCCCGGTTCGACGCCGGCGGCTTCCGCGGGGCCGGCCACTTCCTCCACCACGACGCCGGAGCGCAGCCCGGTCTGGGCCTTCTCCTCCGGCGCGAGCGGCCGCAGGGCCAGCCCCAGGCGGGCGCCCTCGCCCAGGTCGGGCGTGGCCGCCGTCGCGACCTTGTCGCTGCTGCGCGCGAGTTCGGCGTTGAGCTGCACCTTCCGGCCTTCGCGCCACACCTCCAGCGCGAGCCGGTCGCCCGGCGCGGACACGCCCACGATCGCCGGCAGGTCGCCCGAGGACACGATGGTGCGGCCGTTGGCCGAGCGGATCACGTCGCCGGGCTTCAGCCCCGCGCGCTCCGCCGGGCTGCCCTTCTCCACGCTGGCGACCAGCGCGCCCTCCGGCCGGTCGAGCCCGAAGGAATCGGCGAGCGACTGGTTCACCTCCTGCACCGAGACGCCGAGCCGCGCGTGTTCGACCTTCCCGTGCGCCACGATCTGGTCCTTGATGCGCACCGCCAGGTCGATCGGGATCGCGAACGAGACGCCCTGGTAGCCGCCCGACTGGCTGTAGATCTGCGAGTTGATGCCCACCACCTCGCCGCGCGCGTTGAACAGCGGGCCGCCGGAGTTGCCCGGGTTCACCGCGACGTCGGTCTGGATGAAGGGCACGGCGCTGTCGTCGGGCAGCGAGCGGCCCTTGGCGCTCACCACGCCGGCGGTCACCGTGTTCTCGAAGCCGAAGGGCGCGCCGATGGCCAGCACCCATTCGCCCGGACGCAGGGCCTCGGCGCTGCCCATGCTCACCACCGGCAGGTTGCGCGCTTCGATCTTCAGCACCGCCACGTCGGTCTTGGCATCGCTGCCCAGGACCTTGGCGCGGAACTCGCGCCGGTCCGTGAGCTTCACCATCACCTCGGAGGCGTCCTTCACGACGTGCGCGTTGGTCAGGATGATGCCCTCGGCGCCGACGATGAAGCCGGAGCCCTGGCCGCGCACGGGCACGTCGCGCGGGCGGATGCCGCGCTGGAACTGGCGGAAGAACTCCATCGGGTCGCTCATGTCGGGCGTCGCCTGCGCGCGGCCCGTGACGCTGATGTTGACCACGGCGGGTCCGTAGCGCTGCGTGATCAGCGGAAAGTCCGGCATCACGACGCTGCCGGCGCCGGGCGTGGGCGACGGCACGCTGGGCGGCGCCACGGGCGCGAGGACGCCCGCCGTGGCGGGCGCGGCGCCATGGTGCAGCGCCTCGACGGCGGCGCCGCCGACGACGCCGGCGCCCAGCAGGGCCAGCACCAGGGGCGCGGATTTCAGGTGGACGTTCTTCATGGGGGATCCTCGTGTGAAGCGGAACCCCCCGAATCTGCGGCCGCAGCCTTAGAAATTGCTTAAGACGCCGGTCCTGCCGCGCCCGGCGCCGGGAAGCGCACCTCGGCGCGGGCGCCCCCCAGCGTGGGCGAGCGGTCCAGCCGCACCTGCGCCCCGAGCCGCTGAGCCACGGCGCGGACGATGGCCAGCCCCAGGCCGCTGCCCGCGGCCTCGGTGCCGGGCACGCGGTAGAAGCGGTCGAACACCCGCGTGCGATCCTCCTCCGGCACGCCCGGGCCGCTGTCGTCCACCGCCAGCCACGCGCCCTGCGCATCGTGGCCCAGGCCGATGTCGACGCGGCCACTGGCAGGCGTGTACTTGATCGCGTTGTCCAGCAGGTTGCGCAGGATGAGATGCAGGGCCTCGCGGTTGCCCTGCACCACCACGGGCTCGCCGGTCGCGAGTCCCAGGTCGAGCTGCTTCGCGTGCGCCGCGGGCAGCAGCTCCGAGACGGCCTGCCGCGCCAGCTCCTCCAGGTCCACCGGTTCGCCGGCGCCCTCGCCCGCGCCTTCCTGCCGCGCCAGGGCGAGCAGCTGCTCCACCAGCGCGATGGCGCGCTCGATGCCGGCGCCGAGCTGCTGCGTCGCCTCGCGCCGGGCCGGCTCGTCGCGCGCGCGCTCCGCGGCCTGCAGCTGCAGCTTCAGCGCGGTGAGCGGCGAGCGCAGCTCGTGCGCCGCGTCGGCCACGAAATGCTGCTGGGCCTCCAGCGTGCCGTGCACGCGCCGGAACAGCGCGTTGAGTTCGTCCACGAGGGGCTGCACTTCCGCCGGCACGCCCTCCGCGCTCAGCGGGGAGAGGTCGCGCGCCGCGCGCGTCGCCACCTGGCGGCGCATGCGCGCGAGCGGCGCCAGCGAGCCGCCGATCACCGCGCCCACGGCCAGCATCAGCAGCGGCGCGAGCAGCAGCACCGGCGTGACCGCATTGGCGGCCAGCGCGCGGGCGCGCGTCTCGCGCGCATCGAGGTCCTGCGCGATCTGGATCGTGTGCTCGGGGGTCTGCAGCGTGTAGATGCGCAGGCGGATGCCGTTGATGCGCGAATCGGAGAAGCCCAGCACGGCCTGCGAGGGCAGCTCGCGGCCGAGCGAACGGTAGATGGTGGAGCCGTCCGGCCCCCATACCTGCACCGAGTATTCCGAGTCGTCGCCGCCCGGTGCGAAGGGCATGCCGCCGTGCACCGAGCGCGCCACCTCCTCGAGGTGGTAGTCGAACATGCGGTCCGCCTCGCGCAGCGCCATGCGGTACGCGGTGGCCGCCTGCAGCACCGTGACGACGCCGATCGCCGCGAGCACCAGCCACATCAGGCGGCGGCGCAGGGACCACGAAGCCTTGCCTGCCATCGCTCACTCCCGCGGCACGACGTAGCCCAGCCCGCGCACGGTGCGGATGAAGTCGGGACCCAGCTTCTTGCGCAGGCCGTGCACGTAGACCTCGACGGCGTTGCTGCTGATCTCGTCCTTCCAGCCATAGAGCTTCTGTTCGAGCTGCGCGCGCGAGAACACCACGCCGGGGCGCTGCAGCATGGGTTCGAGCAGGACCCACTCGCGCGGCGACAGGTTCAGCGGCTGCCCGTTCAGGCGCGCCTCGCGCGTGGCGGGGTTGAGCTCCAGGCCCATGTGGCTGATCACCGGCTCGCCCCGCCCCGCGCTGCGCCTGAGCAGTGCGCGCACGCGCGCGAGCAGTTCGTCGGTGTCGTAGGGCTTGACGATGTAGTCGTCCGCGCCGGCGTCGAGGCCGGCCACGCGGTCCCCGATCGCGTCGCGCGCGGTGGCCACCAGCACCGGCACCGGCGAACGGCGGGCCCGCAGGCTGCGCAGGACCTGCAGGCCGTCGGCCTTGGGCAGGCCGAGATCCAGCAGGACCAGGTCGTACTGCTCGGCCAGCAGGGCCGCATCCGCCGCCGAGCCATCGCGGACCCAGTCCACCGCGTAGTGCTCGGAGCGCAGGACCTCGAGGACGGCCTTGCCGATCATCGTGTCATCTTCCACAAGTAGGACGCGCATGGAGCTTCCGAGCTTACTGCGGCGAAACCCCGGCGCGTCCTACCCCTCTATCGGTGGTCTCCTACAAACGGTACAGCACTACCTCCTACATGCAACGAACCACTGCCTCTGCCGCCGGGTCCCTCGCCGCCATCGCCCTGATGGCCGGCGCCGCCGCGCTGTCGAGCCACGTGAGCCCGTTCGGGTCCGCGACTGCTCCCGTGGCCGATGCGCCTGCCGCGCCTGCGCCCATAGCCGCCGCTGCTGCCGCCGCGACCGGCGTGGTCGCGAAGACCACCACCGCCGCGGCCGCCGTGGCCAGGAGCACCGCCGCGGCAACCGGCAGCGCCGCCGCGGCCGTCGCTGCGGTCGCGGCCCGGAGTCCCGCCGTGCCGCCCGCGATCCGGGCGGCCACGGCCTTCGCCACCGTCACTTCCGAGAAGGAGCTGCGCGCCCGCATCAAGTGGGTGCCCGTGCGCTGGGACGGCGAGAAGACGCGCACCCTCGACGAAGCCTCCCGCCTGTTGCTGGCGCAGGCGGCCGCGGAGCAGGCGGACCTGGACAAAGTCGGCCTCGGCTTCGCCGACGTCTACGGCGTGATCAATGCCGAGACTTCGTGGGTGCCACGCAAGGGCCAGGGCCGCAACGGCGTGGCCAGCGCCGGTCTCGCGCAGTTCGAGCCGCGCACCGCGAAGGGCTACGGCCTGACGAACCCGGCCGATCCGGTGCAGGCCGTGTACGCCGCCGCGCGCTACATGAAGGACGGCGCCGAATGGGCCGCCGACCGGATCGAGCACCTGCCGCTCACGCCCGAGCAGCGCGCGGAGAAGATCCGCGAAGGCGTCTCGGTGTATTACAACCTGTCCATCAAGGGGCGCAACAAGTGGGACGGCCTCAACACGGCCAGCCTGCCGCCGGAGACGCTCCGCCACATCCGCAACGTGCGCGCCGGCGCCGAGAGGGCCTCGGATCTCGCGGACGACATTCTGGGCTGAGGGCCCCGCATCGCGATGACGCCACCTCCGGGTGGCGTTTTTCATGGGCGCGCGACGCACGTCGGACCGCCCCCCGGAAAGAGCGCACCTTTGCTAGATTCCGGCTCCCCCTACACGGAGAACAACATGGCAAAGGTCCTCGTGCTCTACTACAGCTACTACGGCCATATCGAAGCGATGGCGAACGCGGTGGCGGAAGGCGCGCGCCAGGTCGGCGGCGCGCAGGTGGAGATCAAGCGCGTGCCGGAGACGGTGCCCGACGACGTCTTCAAGAAGTCGGGCGGCAAGGCCAACCAGGCGGCCGCCATCGCGCAGCCCTCGGAGCTCGCCAACTACGACGCGATCATTTTCGGCACGCCCACGCGCTTCGGCAACATGAGCGGGCAGATGCGCAACTTCCTGGACCAGACCGGCGGCCTGTGGATGTCCGGCGCGCTGGTCGGCAAGGTCGGTTCGGTGTTCTGCTCCAGCGCGACGCAGCACGGCGGCCAGGAAAGCACCATCCTCACCTTCATCCCCACGCTGCTGCACCAGGGCATGGTCGTCGTGGGCCTGCCCTATTCGGAGCAGAGCCAGATGGGCATCGACGAGATCAAGGGCGGCAGCCCCTACGGCGCTTCCACCATCGCGGGAGGCCAGGGGGAGCGCATGCCCAGCCAGCAGGAGCTGGGCATGGCGCGTTACCAGGGCAAGCACGTGGCGACGATCGCCACGAAGCTGTTCGGCTAGCGGCGTCCTAGGAGACGATCGAACCAGCCGACGCGCTGCGGCCGCACCGGGACCGGTGAGGGGTTCGCGGCGCGCGCCTTCGTGTGCTCGAAGTACCACTGGCCGAAACGCAGGTCGTGCGTGAGGATGTGGCCCACCAGCCATTTGTTCAGGAACTTGCGCAGCTCGTGGACGCGTTCGTCCGTCCACTCGCTGCCGCTCAGGAGGAATTCCGTGACCTGCGACGCCAGCTGCTCGTGCAGCGCGAGGTGAGCGCGGAAGTCGGGATACCCGCTGCTTTCCATCAGGGCCTGTTCGTTGGTGAAGTGCGTGACGACGTATTCCAGCAGTTCGTCGACCGCCTGCTGCGCGTTCTCGCGGTCAAGCTGCTTCACCAGCGCGAACAGGTGCTGGTGTTCCCCATCGACCTGCCCTATCCCCGTCTTGAAGCCTTCCCGCCATTCGACGACGAAGCTCCCGTGGCCCTTATCCGTTGCCGTGGACATGCGTTTCCCTCCCGTGATGCGTGAATGCGCCAGCACGGTACACGACGGCCGGGCCACGCGTCTGACCTGGCGCAAGTGAATTGCGCGGGAGCTCGCGCCCCGTGGGCTCGTCGCTACTTCCTGCGGGCCAGCAGGACGCCGAGCAGCGCGCCGACGGCCGCACCGGCCGCGATCGCCTGCCACGGGTTCTCGCGCACGTAGCTGTCGGTGGCGCGGCCCGCCGCCTGGGCGCGGTCGACGGCACCGCGCTCCAGCCGCACGATGGCGGCCTTGGCCGAGGCCAGGCTCTGTTGCAGCTTGCCACGCGCCTCGGCGACCACTTCCCCGGTGCCCTGCGCGCCCACGCGCAGCAGTTGTTCGGCGTCGTCGACGACCGTGCGCATGTCCTTGGCGAGCCGGTCTCGGCTGTCGTGGATGTCGGTCCTTGTCTGCTGGTCCATGGTTCCTCCAGGTGGGGGTGACGCTTCCAGTCTCGGACGGCGCCTGGCGGCCGACGTTGATGGCCGTCAAGGTCGCTCCGAGCCGTGCGAGGGGCGAATCATCGGCCACATGGCACTTTTTGGCACGAGTCCATGGCGTTCGCGCAGCCTTTCCATCGCGCCTCGGGGACCCGCATTCCCGCTCGTGAAGTGCATCACGCCGCCTCCGAAAAACTTCGTCGGGCCGCCGGCGCCGCGAGGCGCCAGCCCATCCAGCGAGTGTGCGCACCGCATCTGGCATCCGCGTGGGGTCCACAGGTTTCGCAGGGGCCGACATGGAGTAGGAAGCACCCACTTTTGGACGATGGAGGGGTGCGGACCGCTCCCTATAGTCGCTCGCAATCGCCCTCCGGAATGCGCAGTCCGACGGCGATGGTTTCGAGAGTTGTACCGGCACGCGTCGCCACTCCCCCTGGCGCAGCGTGAGTCAGATGAACCCGCGGGAAGGCGCCTGGCCAGAGGCCGCGCGAATCCCCGCTCGATCGGGAGACCCGACGTGCAGTTGTCTTCTTGATTCCGCGCAGGTCCCACGCCGCAGGCGCGCGGCGGACGGGCCGACTTTCTTCCCTTCAGTTCTTTCGCGTATCCATCCGGAGGTGGCATGGACAGGACAAGTGTCGCCTCCCCGTTCTTCGTCTTCCCAGGAGCAAGCCCCATGCAATCCCCCGCCATCGCCTCCGCCTCCGCCACCACGCTGGTCCACATCCTGAAGCAGCGCGCCGCGCTCACGCCCGAGCGCAATGCGTACATCTTCCTCGAGGACGGCGAGGACCAGGAGCGGCCCATCAGCTACGGCGAGCTCGATCGCCGCGCCCGCCTGCTGGCCGCCACGCTGCAGCAGCGCGTGCCGCAGGCCCACGGCAGCCGCGTGCTGCTGATGTACCCGCAGGGACTGGAATTCCTGGTCGCGTTCTTCGGCAGCCTCTATGCCGGCGCCACGGCGGTGCTGGTGTACCCGCCCACGAACGCCAAGATGGCGCGCCGGCTGGCGGTGATCGCGGCCGATTGCGACGTCGCGGCCGTGCTGTCGACCACCCACGTGATCGGCAAGATGACCCGCATGGCGGCCGAGGGCCTCTCCGAGCTGCCGTGCATCAACACCGACCTGCTCGACGCGGAACTCGAAGGCCGCTTCGTGGAACAGGACATCCGTCCCGAGCACATCGCCTTCCTGCAGTACACCTCGGGCTCCACGGGCACGCCCAAGGGCGTGATGATCAGCCACGCCAACCTGATGGCCAACCAGCGGACCATCCAGGAGCTGTACCGCAGCGACGGCAACAGCGTGGTCGTCGGCTGGCTGCCGCTGATCCACGACATGGGCCTGATCGGCAAGGCGCTGCACCCGCTGTACCTGGGCGTGCCGCTGGTCTTCATGTCGCCGCTGCACTTCATGCAGCGGCCGGTGCGGTGGCTGCGAGCGATCGACAAGTACCGCGCCACGATCAGCGGCGGACCGAACTTCGCCTACGACCTGTGCGCCGCCAAGGTCAGCGACGAGGACCTGCAGGCGCTGGACCTCTCGTGCTGGACCACCGCTTTCAACGGCGCCGAGCCGGTGCGCCGCGAGACCATGGAGCGCTTCTACCGCCGCTTCGCCGGCTGCGGCCTGCCGCCGCATGCGCTGATGGCGGTGTACGGCCTCGCCGAAGCCACCCTGATCGTCAGCGGCACGCGGCGCGACGTGCTGCTGGCGGCCGATGCCGCGACCGACTACATGCCCTCGGGCCACGCGGCGGCGTGGGACACGGTGAAGGTGGTAGACGTGGTGACGGGCACCGAGGCCCCGGAAGGCCGGGAAGGTGAAGTGTGGGTGAGCGGCCCCAGCGTCGCCGTCGGCTACTGGAACCAGCCCCAGGTGAACCGCGAGATCTTCCAGGCGCAGCTGGCGGATTCGCCGCTGCGCTACCTGCGCACCGGCGACACCGGCTACGTGCGCAACGGCTGCCTGCACATCACCGGCCGCATCAAGGACATCGTGATCATCCAGGGCCGCAACTACCATGCCGAGGACATCGAGTGGAGCCTCGCAAACCTCAAGGGCCTGCGCGCCGGCTGCGCCGCCGCCTTCTCCACCGACGAGGGCGGCAAGGAGCGGCTGGTCGTGGTGGCGGGCGCCACGGCCAGCGACCCGGACGAGACGCGCAAGCTCGTCGCGGCGATGCGTGAAGCGATCTACGCCGACCACCAGCTGCCGCTCGACCGCGTGGTGCTGATCCGCCCGAAGGACCTGCCGATGACCACCAGCGGCAAGGTGCAGCGCCGGCTGACCAAGAAGATGCTGCTGGCGGGCGAGTTCGAGGCCCTGCTCGACCAGTCCGGTGACGCCACGCCAGATGCGGACCACGGCCGCTTCGTCGCGCCCGGCACGCCGGCCGAGCGCGAGCTGGCCGCGGTCTGGAGCCAGATCCTCGCGCTGCCGCTGGACAAGATCGGCATCCACGACAACTTCTTCGACCTGGGCGGCTCCTCGCTGACCATGCTGCAACTGTCCGACCGCATCCAGGCCAGCATGGAACTGCTGTTCCGCTATCCGACGATCGCCGGCTACCTGTACCGCACCTCCGAGTACGAGTACCCCGACGTCGCGTCCGACATCCGCCTGCCGCCCCTGGCGCTCGACGAGAGCCTGACCGGCCGCACGGGCCTGACCATGGTGACCGGCGCGCACGGCTTCTTCGGCCTGCACTTCCTGCGCTCGATGATGAAGCGCAGCGACGACCGCTTCGCGCTGCTGCTGCGCGGCAAGGACGGCGAGAGCCTCGAGCGCCGCTTCGAGCAGGCCGTGGACTACTTCGGCATGCGCGCCGAGATCGACCTGGACCGGCTGGAATTCGTGGAGGGCGACCTGAGCAAGCCCCACGCCGGCATCTCCGATGCGGACTGGGCCTCGCTCGCGACCTGCCTCGACCGCATCGTGCACATCGGCTCGCACGTCAACAACTGGCTGCCCTACGAGGGCATCCGCCAGATCAACGTCGAGGGCACCCGCAGCCTGCTGGAGCTGGCCCGCACCGGCCGCCGCAAGGAGTTCCACTACACCAGCACCAGCACCTTCTCGCCGCTGAAGGAGGACACCTCGGTGTTCGACGAGGACGACGAGATCGACCCGGGCGAGATCAACCGCTACTTCGGCTACGACATCAGCAAGTACGCGAGCGAGGCGATGTGCCGCCTGGCCCGCGCCGACGGCATCACCTGCAACATCTATCGCCTGGTGTGGGTGGGAGGGCACCTCGACACCGGCGTCACCAAGATGAACGACGGCCTCAACATCATGCTGCGCATGCTGCTGACGCTGGGCGTGTACCCGCAGGGCAACTACCTGCACGACGTGGTGCCGGTGGACCTGATGGCCGACGCGATGGCCTCGCTGGTCGGCAAGACCCCGAACGGCAACTACAACGTGACCAGCCAGTCACGGGAATCGATCGACATGAAGCGCATCGCCACGATGCTGCGCACCATGGGCTACGAGCTCACCGAGGTGAGCCGCGCCGAGTTCGTGCAGAGGCTGAAGGACTACCCCGCCGAGAAATGGGACGAGCACTGCCGCTCGTACCGGCAGCTCGTGATCCGGCTGTTCGAGGATCCGACGCCGAAGATCGAATCCTTCTACGACAGCCGGAACTTCCGGCGCGACGTGGATCCGGACATCCTCGCGCGCATGGAACGCAAGTTCATCGACGCCTGGTTCGAGAAGACGGTCCAGTTCCTGGTGCGCAAGAACGCGCTGCCGACGCCGCGCCACGGCCTGTACAGCGACGACCTGAAGAGCTTCCGGGCGTGGAACCGCACCGAAGCCGACGTGCCGCGGGACCAGTGCCTGCACCAGCGCTTCGCGCTGCAGGCGGCGGCCACGCCGGACGCGGTGGCGCTGCGCTACTCCGGCGGCTCCACCAGCTACCGCGAACTGGACTGCGCGGCCAACCGCATCGCGCATCGCCTGCTGGCCCGCGGCGCGCGGCCGGGCGAGCTGGTCGGGCTGTCGGTCAACCGTTCGCCGGCCCTGATCGCCGCCATCCTGGGCATCTTCAAGGCCGGCTGCGCGTACGTGCCGCTCGATCCCACCTACCCGGTGGCGAGCCTGGACGTGATGATCGAGGACTGCGGCGCGCGCCGCATCGTGGTCGACGCCGCGGCCGGCGCCCAGCTCGCGCGGCATGCGGGCAAGCTGCTGGACGTGGCCGCGCTGGCCAGCGGCGACTACGACGGCGGCGAGCCCGGCGCACCGGACGTGCCGGCGCGCGCGAGCTGCCTCGCCTACGTGATCTACACCTCCGGCAGCACCGGCAAGCCCAAGGGCGTGATGGTGGAGCACCGCAGCGTGATCAACCACAACGAGTCGCTGATGCGCGCCTTCGCGCTGACGCCGGCCGACAAGGTCCTGCAGTTCTCCACCGTCAACTTCGACTCCTTCATCGAGGAAGTCTTCCCCACCCTGTTCACCGGGGCCACCCTGGTGCTGGTGGACAAGGGCGAACTGAACGACGTGGAGCGCCTGAAGGCGGTGATCACCTCCGAATCGGTGTCGGTCCTGAAGTTCTCCACCGCGTACTGGCACAACCTCAGCGACCTGAGCGTCAGCGCGCTCGGCGTGCGGCTGGTGGGCATCGGGGGCGAGGCGGCGGACCTGGCGCGCTACAACGCGTGGCGCGCGAAGAACGGCGCCATCCCGCTGGTCAACACCTACGGCCCGACGGAGACCACCGTGACCGCGACGCTGGCGACCTTCCACGGGCCGCTGGAGCGCATGCACATCGGCAAGCCGATCCTGAACACCCAGGTCTACGTGCTCGACGCGCAGCTGAGCCAGGTGCCGGTGGGCTTCGTCGGCGAGCTCTACATCGGCGGTGCCGGCGTGACGCGCGGCTATCTCAACCGGCCGGAGGCGAACGCCGCCGCCTTCCTGGCCGACCGCTTCCGGCCCGGCGAGACCTTCTACAAGACCGGCGACATGGTGCGCTGGCTGCCCGACGGCACGCTGGAGTTCCTGGGCCGCGCCGACCACCAGGTCAAGGTGCGCGGCTACCGCATCGAGCTGGGCGCCATCGAGGGGGCGCTCGCCAGCCACCCGCAGGTGGCGGACACCGCCGTGGTGGTCAAGGAAGTCGACACGCGCAAGAAGATCGTCGCCTACTACAAGCCGCGCGACGCCGCGGTTGCCGGCGGCGAGCTGCGCGCCTGGCTGGAGGAGCAGCTTCCGAGCTACATGATCCCCAACCTGCTGCTGCCGCTGGCGGAGATCCCGATGAACCCGAACGGGAAGGTCGACCGCCGCGTGCTCGAACTGATGCCGGTCGACGCGAGCCAGCACGTCGATTTCGCGGCGCCGACCACGCTGGCGGAAATCAAGATGGCGCGGGCCTGGGAGTCCGTGCTCGGCGTCGACGGCATCGGCCTGAACGACGAGTTCTCCGAACTCGGCGGCCATTCGCTGCTGGCGATGCCGCTGATCCAGCAGGTGAACGAGCAGTTCGACACCAGCCTGGCCATCGGCGCGCTCTACGAGCACCCCACCGTGGCGAAGCTGCTGGCGCACGTGAGCCGCGAATCGCAGGACGCGCAGCCCTCCAACCTGATCCGCTTCCCCGAGCAGGGCCGCAAGGGGCAGCGCGCCGCGGCGCTGCGCCCGCTGTTCCTGGTCCATGGCCTGGGCGGGCACCTGGCGTCGTTCTACCCGCTGGTGAAGAACCTCAAGCAGAACCTGCACGAGCAGCACGGCCTGGACATCACCGTCTATGGCCTGGAGGCGAACGGCTTCCGCGAGGGAGAGGCGCACTTCGAGGACCTCGACCAGATGGTCGCCGCCTACGTGCAGCAGCTCCGCGAGGTGCAGCCGCAGGGGCCGTACCTGCTGGGTGGCTGGTCCTACGGCGTGTCGATCGCGTTCCACATCGCGCAGGAGCTGATCCGCACCGGCGACGAGGTGGGCCTGTTCATCTCCATCGACGCCGAGGCGCCCAACGTGCCGAAGGACTTCGAGGCCTTCATCGAGGAGCACGGCATCATGACCCTGGACGACCTGTACGAGGACGGCCGGCTCAAGACCCTGCTGGTGCGCTTCGGCCGGCGCTTCGGCTTCGTCTGCCGCGACGACGAGCCGGCGCGCCAGCAGTTCCACCGCTTCCTGGGCTATGCCCACGGCAACGGGGCGCAGCCGGTCGACGCGGACCTGGAGCGGCACAGCAAGGTGGCGATCGCCAACCTGTTCAACGCGCGCGGCTTCAAGCCCCGCCCCATCGCGCCGCTGAACACCCTGCTGGTGCGCGCCTCCGGCAGCCGCTTCGACAACTACCTGGGCGACTGGGCCAACCTGGTGGACAGCCGCATGCTGGCCTCGTTGACGCTGGCGGGCGACCACTGGTCGATCATGCAGGACCCCGAACTGGCCGCGCAGCTCGCGAGCCAGCTCGCCCGGCATGCCGCCCCGTCGACCCAGGCCCTGGCCGCCTGAGGGAGGACGCGACCATGTATCCCGACATCATTGCGCTGGGCATCCCGGTCATGATCGGCTGCGTGGTCGTGGAGTTCCTCCACGACCTGCGGCAGAAGGCGCGCAACTTCCGCCTCAACGCCACCGTCAGCAACATCAGCTGCGGCATCCTGGAACAGGCCACCGGCTTCATCTCGAAGGGGCTGTTCATCGCCCTGTACGGCTGGCTGTACGAGCACGGGCGGCAGGCCACGATCCAGGATGCGTGGTGGGTGTTCCTGCTGCTGATCGTGCTGGTGGACCTGGTGTTCTACTTCTTCCACCGCTTCAGCCACCGCTGCGCCTTCCTCTGGGCGGGGCACATGGTGCACCACGAGGTGGAGGAGTTCAACCTGACGGTGGCGCTGCGGCGCTCGGTGATGCAGGAGTTCACCATCATCTGGGTCTACCTGCCGTTCGCGCTCCTCGGCTTCTCGCCCGGCGCGTTCTTCCTGGTGTTCGCGGCGCACAACCTCTACCAGTTCCTGATCCACACCTCGTACCTGCCCGAGTTCCGGATCTTCGGCCTGGTGTTCAACACGCCGCACCACCACGAGGTGCACCACTGCCGCAACGCCTGCTACATCGACAAGAACTTCGCCGGCGTCTTCATCCTGTGGGACAAGCTGTTCGGCACCTTCACGCCGCAGACCGAGAAGCCGGTGTTCGGCGTCGCGCAGCTGACCACCACGCTGAACCCGGTCAAGGCGCAGGTCACCACGCTGGCGGCGGTGTTCGCGGAGGCCGGACGGCGGCACGGCTGGCGCGGGAAGTTGCAGGCGCTGTTCGGCCCGCCGGACTTCCTGGCCGCGCAGGGCCACGACGCCGTGCACCGGCCGAAGTTCGATCCGGCCATCGAGCGGGCGCAGTTCGGCCTGGCGATCTCGCTGTTCCTGCTGCTGGTGGTGGCCACCACGCTGTACCGCAACTACGAGAGCGCGTTCGACCTGGCCCAGAAGATCGCGGTCCTCGGCGGGATCGCCGGCCTGCTGTTCATGATCGGCGACCTGCTCGACGCGCGCGGCCTGCCGCTGCTTGCGTGGACGCGCCGCCGGGGCGGGTGAGGCCATGGCGAACGCCGGCATCCTCGCCGCCGTGGCCGGCCTCGCCGCGGCCGCGCTGCTCGGCCTGCTGGCCGGCGCGCTGCTCGCCGAGGGCGCGCTGCTGGTCCCGTACTGGCGCACGCTCCCGCCCGAGCAGTTCTACGCCCTGCACCCGACCTGGGGGCCGCGCCTGTACCGCTTCTACGCGCCGCTCACCATCGCCACGCCGCTCGCCGCGCTGCTCTCCGCGCTCGTCGCGGGTGTCGTCGGCGTCGGTGGCGGCCGCCTGCTGGCGGCCTGCGCGGCGGCCCTGCTCGCCCTGGCCCTGGTCGCCTGCTACGGCCTGTATTTCCGGCGCGCCAACGACGAATTCGCGCGCTGCGCGGTCCCGCCCGGCGAGCTCGCCGCCGCACTGGCGCGCTGGGCGGCCTGGCACCGCGCCCGCGTCGTGATCGCCATCCTGGCCTTTGCCTGCTCCCTCCTCGCCCTGTGAGGTTCCCATGAAAACCTATGTCGAATGGATCATCCGCCGCCGCTGGCTGGTCATCGCGCTGACGCTGCTCGTCACCGCGCTGGCCGGCTGGCAGGCGCAGCACCTGCGCATCGTGATCGACCCCAACAAGATGCTCCCGCCCTCGCACCCCTACGTCGCGACCGGGCTGGAAGTCTCCAGGGTGTTCGGCTCGAAGTACATCGTCGTGATCGGCATTGCGCCGAAGTTCGGCGATGTCTACCAGCCCGCCGTGCTCGCGAAGGTGGACCGCATCAGCGAAGGCCTGCGGCAGGCGCCCGGCGTCATCAAGTCGAGCCTGATCAGCCTGAGCGCGCGGCGCGCCAAGAACATCGCCGCCAGTGCCGACGGACTGGACGTGCGGCCCCTGATGGACGACCGGCACAACGATGCCCGGGCGCTCGCCAGGCTGAAGCTCGCGATCGACGCCAACCCGGTGTACCAGGACACCCTGGTCGCCCGCGACGGCCGGGCCACCGCGATCATCGTGGAGTTCAAGGAAGACGAAGCCGGCTACCGCGGCATCCTGGCGCGCGTGCAGCCCCTCGTCGAGCGCGAGCGCGACGCCACGGTCGACATCCACGTCGGCGGCGCCCCCGCCTTCCTCGCCGCCATCGAGAACTACTCGGAGCGCATGGGCATCCTGCTGCCGGTGGCGATCCTGGTGCTCGCGCTGGTGCTGTTCGAGGCCTTCCGCTCGCGCCAGGGGCTCGTCCTGCCGCTGCTGACCGGCATCCTGGCCGTGGCCTGGGGCGTCGGCGTGATGGGCGCGGCGGGCATTCCGCTGGACGTGTTCAACGCCACCACGCCGATCCTGATCCTCGCCGTGGCGACCGGCCATGCCGTGCAGATGCTCAAGCGCTACTACGACGAATACCACGCCCTGCGCGCCGGCGTGCTCGCGCCCGATCCGCACGAAGCCAACCGGCAGGCGGTGTCGCGCGCCGTGCAGCGCGTGGGCCCGGTCATGCTGGCCGCCGGCACGGTGGCCGCCCTCGGCTTCTTCTCGCTGGTGGTATTCGACGTCAGCACCGTGCGCACCTTCGGCATCTTCACCGGCATCGGCATCCTGGCCACCGTGCTGCTCGAGATGAGCTTCATCCCGGCGCTGCGCGCGGTGCTGGCGCCGCCGCGCGACGGCGACGGCCAGGACAGCCGCCGCTACGGGGTGTGGGACCGCACGACCTCCGCCATCGCCGATGTCGTGACCGGGCCCAACCGCCGGGACGTCTATGCCGGCGCCGTGCTCTTCGCCGTGCTGTGCCTGGCCGGGATGGCGCAGGTGACGGTGGACAACTCGATGAAGAGCTACTTCTCGCCGCGCCTGGCGCTGATGCAGGACGACCAGGCGCTGAACCGGCACCTGGGCGGCACCAACACGATCTTCGTGCTGGTGAAGGGGGCTGCCGAGGACGCGATGAAGGAGCCGCGCAACCTGCTCGCGATCGACGAACTCCAGCACTTCATCGAACGCCAGCCGAACGTGGGCAAGACGGTCTCCATCGCCGACTTCGTCAAGCGCATGCACCAGGCCATGAACGGCGACGACCCGGCTTTCCACGTCGTGCCGGCCAGCCGCGAGCTGATCTCGCAGTACCTGCTGCTGTACGCGATGTCCGGCGAACCGGGCGACTTCGACACCTATGTCGACTACGGCTACCGGCTCGCCAACGTGACCGTGTACCTGAAGTCGGACAGCAGCGCGGAGTTCCAGGCGCTGGCCGGGCGGATCGAGCGCTTTGCCGCCGCCCGCTTCGGCCCCGACGTCAAGGTTTCGATCGGCGGCGGCCTGGCCGAAGGCGCCGCGCTCAACGAGGTGATGGTGAAGGGCAAGATCCTCAACATCGTGCAGATCGCCGCGGTGGTCTTCGTGGTGGCCAGCCTGCTGTTCCGCTCGCTCGCCGCCGGGGCGCTGGTGCTGCTGCCGCTGGCGATGGCGGTGATCGCGACCTTCGGCCTGATCGGCTGGGCCGGCATCCCGCTCAACGTCTCGACCTCGCTGATCTCCGCGATGGCGGTGGGCATAGGCGCCGACTACGCGATCTACCTGATCTACCGCATCCGCGAAGAGCTGGCCACAGGCAGCCAGCCCGCCGCGGCCGTGCGCCGCGTGCTCGCCACCGCGGGCAAGGCGGTCCTGCTCGTCGCGCTCGCGGTGTCGGCCGGCTACGGCGTGCTGCTGCTGTCGATCGGATTCCACATCCACCAATGGCTCGCGCTGCTGATCGCGGCCGCCATGCTGGTCAGCGCCGTCGCCGCGCTGCTGCTGATCCCCGCCCTCGTGCTCACCCTGCGTCCTCGCTTCATCTTCGGAGAACCTGCCATGAAATCCATCCGTCCCGTCGCCACCACCGTCACCGGCCTGGCCCTTGCGACCGCCCTCGCCGTGCTGTCCACCGATTCGCGCGCCAGCGTGGAAGTGCAGCAGGTGATGGAGAAGAACGCCACCGTGTTCAAGGTCGCCGACTCGGTGCAGGACGCCACCTTCACGCTGGTCAACAAGGACGGCCAGGAGCGCGTGCGCAGGACCGCCAGCGCCACCAAGCTGCAGGCGAACGGCGTCGACAACATGCGGCTCACGCGCTTCACCGCGCCGGCCGACGTGAAGGACACCGTGACCCTGATGATCGAGAACTCCGCCAAGGACGACGACATCTGGGTCTACCTGCCGGCCCTGAAGAAGGTGCGCCGGCTGGTGGCGAGCAACAAGAAGGACAGCTTCGTCGGCACCGACTTCTCCTACGCCGACGTGATCGGCTACAAGGTCTCGGAGTGGAACTACAAGCTGCTGCGCGAGGACACGCTGGACGGGCAGCCGGTCTACGTGGTCGAGGCGCTGCCCAGGAGCGCTTCGGTGCGGTCCGACACCGGCTACGGGCGGCGCACCGACTGGATCCGCAAGGACAACCTGATGACGGTGAAGTCCGAGCTGCTCGATACCGCCGAACAGCCGCTGAAGACCATCGTCTTCAGCGACCTGCGCCTGGTGGACGCCGGGCGCGGCAAGTGGCAGGCGATGCAGATGGAGGCCAGCAACGTCCAGACGGGGCATCGCACGACCATCCGCATCGACAACTTCAAGGCCAACCAGAACGTGAAGGACGAGCTCTTCACGCCCCGCTACATGGAGAGCCAGTGAAACGGGTCCCGGTGCTGCTCGCGGCGATCGCCGCCGCCAGCCTCGTCGCCGCGTCCGCCCGCGCAGCGGGCGAGGCGGACGACAAGGCGACGCAAGGCGGCTGGCGCGAAGCCCTGAACGCGAGCGGCTCCCTCCGCGGCGCGTACTGGAGCTCGACGCGCGATCTCGACGACGAGCAGCACATTCCCAGCGCCTCGGCCTGGCTGAAGGTCGCGCCGCGCTTCGGCAAGGCAGCGTCGGCCCACATCGAAGGCTGGGTGCGCAGGGATGGGGACAAGAGCCAATCGCAGATGCGCGAGGCCTACCTGGACCTGCGGCAAGGCCCCGTGGACCTGCGCCTGGGGCAGCAGATCATCGCCTGGGGGCGCGCCGACGAACTGAACCCCACCGACAATCTCACGCCGCGCGACTACACGCTGCTGGTGCCCGAGGCCAGCGACCAGCGCTTCGGCACGGTCGGGGCGCGGGCGGTCTGGCACCTGGGCGATTACGCGCTCACCGGTGCCTGGCTGCCGCGCTTCCGCTCCAACATCTTCCCGATCGGCACCACGCCCGGCGTGACCGTGACGCGGGAGGCGCCGCACGACGCCGGCGCGGCGCTGAAGTTCGAGCGCACGGGCCGCGGCGTCGAGTGGTCCGTCTCGTACTACGACGGGCTGGACCCGAACCCGGACCTGGTGTTCGCCGGGGCCGGGCCGGGCGGGCTGCAGCTGGCCTTGCGCAACCACCCGATCCGCGTGCTGGGCGCCGACGTGGCCGGCGTGCTCGGTCGCTATGGGCTGCGCGCCGAGGCCGCCTACACCTGGACGAGCCACGACGAGGGACCGAACGCACTGGTCAAGAAACCCTTCTTCTACGGCGTGGCCGGCGCCGACCGCACCTTCGACAACGGCACCTACGTGAACCTGCAGTACTACCTGCGCCACATCGCAGGCTTCAGCGATCCGAACGCCATCGCCGATCCGCTGCAGCGCGCGATTGCGCTGCAGAGCGCGCTGATCTCCAACCAGCGGGACGCCACCGAGCACGGGATCAGCCTGCGCGTGTCGCACCGCTGGTTGAACGACACGCTGGAGGTCGAACTGCTGGGCGTGATCTCGCTCACCCGCGGCGACAACGCCTGGCGCCCCAAGCTCACCTATGCCCTCAGCGATTCGCTGAAGCTCACCGTCGGCGCCGACCTGTTTCGCGGCGGCCGCGATACCTACTTCGGCCGGCTACGCGACAACTCGCTCGCGTATGCGGAGCTGAAGTACGCGTTCTGAACGCCCCAACGATCCCCTCCCCGCCCCCCGCGCCCTGGAGCCTCCCATGAACACCCGAGTCGATCCCCTGCAGGTCCACCTGTTCTGCCTCGACGCCTTGCGCGCGCAGGCGGGCGCCGTGAGCAGCGCCGAAGAGGAACTGCTGGACGTGGCCGGCGTCCGCTCGCCCGGCCGGCGCGCCGAGATCGTGTACGGGCGTGCCGCGCTGCGCGGCCTGCTGGCGAAGGTCACGGGCGCCCGGCCCGACGAGCTGCGGCTGCGGCGCGACGACCGCGGCAAGCCTTCCGCCGTGCTGGCCAGCGGCCAGCCCGTGCAGGCCTTCAACGTCTCCCATTCCAATGGCGTGCTGGCCATCGCCATCGGGCCGGACGCGCCCGCCGTCGGTGTCGACGTCGAAGGCCCGGCGCCGGGCCTGGCCCCCGACGTGGAGGCGCTGGCGCGCAGCCACTTTTCTCCCGCCGAACGCGCCGAGGTGCTGGGGGCCGCCGCCAACGAGCGCATGCGGGTCTTCATGCGGGTGTGGACGCTGAAGGAGGCGGTGCTCAAGACCACGGGCGACGGCCTGGCCCACCCGTTGCGGACGGTGGAAGTGAGTGGAGCCCGCGGCACCCTGCATTGCCAGCTGGGCGCCCAGCGCCTGCCGATCTATGCCCGCCACCTCCGCCTGGCCCCGGCCTGGCACCTGGCGGTGGCCCGCTACGGCGAGCTGCCGCCCGTGACGCTGCACTGGATGACGGCGCTGCCGGCGCTGGGGCCGAGCTCGCATGCGCACGCCGACGACCATGCCTGTCCCTCCTGCAGGCCGGTCGCGACGGCGGTGGCGGCGCGGGAAGCGGGTGCGGCGATGGAAGCGGCCTGCGCCTGAGCGGGGCGCCTGCGGCCCGGCGGGGCGGCGACGCGAAGCCCGGCCGTTCGCACGAAGATCCAGTCGAGTTCGGCATCTTGACGCCCGGGCCGCGCGCCGACAGACTCCACCCGCTTTGCGGCCGCAGAGCCGGGAGGGGGAAGAACGCCAATGAACAGGAGACACGGTTCATGAAAACTTCCCTCGTGCTGGTTTCGTCCCTTGCCGCGCTCTGCGCCGCCATCCTCTCCGGATGCGGCGGGGCCTCGGCGCAGAACACCACGTTCACCCTGGCGAGTCCCGACCTCGCCTCGGGCACCTTTGCCAACAAGTTCATCCTGAACGGGTTCGGCTGTACGGGCGAGAACGTCTCGCCCGAACTCCGATGGGTCTTCCCGCCCGACGGGACCCGCTCGTTCTCCGTGCAGGTGCTCGATCTCGATGCGCCCACCGGGAGCGGGTTCTGGCACTGGGCCGTCTACAACATCCCGGCGAGCGCCACCGGCCTCGCCCAGGGGGCCGGCAACTCTCCCGCGACCCTGCCCGCCCCCGCCCATGGCGGGACCACCGACTTCCTCGATACCGGGGTGACGGGCGGGAACGGAAACTATGGCGGACCCTGCCCGCCGGCCGGCGATCCCCCGCATCGCTACGTCTTCACCGTGTACGCGCTGTCGGCGGAGGACGTGGAAGTCGCGGCACAGATCCCACCGACCGGCACCGCTGCGCTCCACAGCTTCGCGATGAACAAGGCGCTGGGGCCCGTCCTGCTTGGAAAGGCGAGTTTCACCGCGACGTTCGCGCGCTGAGCCGGCCGCGGCCCGCCTTCCGGCGATCGTCGATCAGCCGCGCAAGGCGGGCGGCGTGATGGGGATGCGTGTCCTTTGGATTGTCAGTGGCGTTGCAGTTGCGCCCATCCGGACAGGCTCGTGCCGCAGTTCTGGCAAACCGCGAGGAACCGGTCGGTCCGTTCACCGCAGTGCGTGCACTTGCGAGTGGTCTTTCGAACCACGATGTTCCCGGCGACCCCGAACAGCAGGCCGACGACCAGCATCACCTTGGCGAGGTGCCCGTACCAGGGTCCCGTGATCGCGAAGCCCGCGAAGACGGCCGCGACCAGGATGCAGACCCACGCCAATCCATAGAGAACGAATCGCATGATGGGAATCGATCCTAGTCCCGCGGTGCGTTCATGTCCTGGAACGAAAGTGCTGAATCGATTGCCGTTTGTGCGCGTTCTTCTGCGCCGGCGGTCGTGAACTTGCGACTTGTGTATCCGTGCGAACCCTGAGGCCGCAGCGGATCCTGATCCAGGTCAAGCTCGCCGCCCTCCCCCCCGCAACAGGGGGGATGCCGATGGGGGGGCCTTCCTACGCTGGAGGTCCACAAGGAGATAACGCATGGCCTTCACCCCGTCCGCCGTCGCCCCCCAAGGCCCGGCGATCATCGATGCCCGCTCCCGACTGCAATCCCTGCGCGTGGAGCCCCTCACCTGCGCGATCGGCGCGGAGATCGGCAACGTGAACCTCGGCGTCGCGTCGCGCGACCCGGACCTGCTCACCGAACTGCACCAGCTGCTGCTGCGGCACAAGGTCCTGTTCTTCCGCGACCAGGACATCACGCGCGCGGAACACGTCGCCTTCGCCAGGCACTTCGGCCCGCTGGAGGACCACCCGGTCGCCGGCAGCGACCCCGACCATCCCGGCCTCGTCCGGATCTACAAGTCGCCCGAGGTCCCGAACGACCGCTACGAGAACGCCTGGCATGCGGATGCCACCTGGCGCGAGAAGCCGCCCATGGGCTGCGTGCTGCGCTGCGTCGAGGCCCCCCCGGTGGGCGGCGACACGACATGGGCCAACATGGTCCTGGCCTACGAGAAGCTGCCGGAACCCATCAAGCAGCAGATCCTGCCGCTGCGCGCGCGCCACAGCATCGAGGCGACCTTCGGCGCGGCCATGCCGATCGAGAAGCGGCTGGCCCTGAAGGCGCAATACCCGGATCCCGAGCATCCCGTCGTGCGCACGCATCCCGAAACGGGCGAGAAGGTCCTGTTCGTCAACCCCTTCACCACCCACTTCACCAACTTCCACAACGCGCAGAACGTGCGCTATGGCCAGGACTACGCGCCGGGCGCCGCCCAGCTGCTGCAGTACCTGGTCTCGCAGGCTCAGGTGCCCGAATACCAGGTGCGCTTCCGCTGGCGCCCGAACAGCATGGCCATGTGGGACAACCGCTCGACCCAGCACTACGCGGTGATGGACTACCCGCCTTGCCACCGGAAGATGGAACGCGCCGGGATCATCGGCGACAAGCCCTTCTGACCCACCTCCCCTTGCACCAGGACACACCATGAATTTCCAGGACGGTTCCCTCTATCCCGAAAACCAGGAGAAGCTGGTCATCACCGCCGCGCCGTACGGGCCGGAGTGGATGCCCGCCGATTTCCCGGAGGACATCGCGGTCAGCATGAAGGACCAGGTCCAGAAGGCGGTCGACTGCTACAACGCCGGCGCCACCGTGCTGCACGTGCACGTGCGCGAGGAGGACGGCAAGGGCTCCAAGCGGCTGTCGAAGTTCAACGAGCTGCTCGCGGGCATCCGCGCCCGGGTGCCCGACATGATCCTGCAGGTGGGCGGCTCGATCAGCTTCGCGCCGGAGAGCGATGGCGACGTGGCCAAGTGGCTGTCGGACGACACGCGCCACATGCTCGCCGAGCTCCTGCCGGTGCCCGACCAGGTCACCATCGCGATCAACACCAACCAGATGAACGTGGTGGAACAGATGCTGCCGCAGGACGTGCACGGCACCAGCCTGGCCACGCCCGCGGGCATGCGCGCCTACCGCGAAATGACCATCCCGGCCGGGCCCGAGTGGGTGGAGGAGCACATCCGCCGCCTCACGAACAAGCGCATCCAGACCCATTTCCAGCTCGCCAACATCACGCAGCTCGAGACGGTGGAGCGCATGATGCGGCGCGGCGTCTGCAACGTGCCGCTGGTGCTGACGTGGGTGGCGATCGGCGGCGGCTTCGACCAGCCCAACCTGTACAACCTGGCGAACTTCGTGCGCGCCGTGCCGGACGGTGCGGTGCTCACGCTGGAGACGTCCATGCTCAACGTCCTGCCGATCAACATGCAGGCGATCACGCTGGGCCTGCACGTCCGCTGCGGCATCGAGGACAACATCTGGACGCAGGACCGCAAGTCGAAGATGTCCACGGTGCGACAGATCGAGCAGCTCACGCGCATCTCGCGCGAGTTCGGCCGCGAGGTCGCCGACGGGCAGGAGGCGCGGCGCATCTACCGCATCGGCGAGTTCTACGACAGCGCCGAGGAGACGCTGGCACGCAACGGCTTCACGCCGAATCGCAAGGCCGGCCAGCGCGGCTTCGTGCAGCACGCCGTGGCCGCCTGATCGCGGCAGCCGGGCCGGCAACGGCCCGGGCCACGATTCGCTGCGTGCGCGCGCCGGGGTCCAACTCCGGCGCGCGTACTTTTTCATGGGCGGCCGTCCCAAGCTCCGCACCCTGCGGGGCCGCGGCTGCACGGCTGCAATTGTCGGCAAGGCGACCCTGTCGCCCAGGAAGGCCTCCCGCTCCTCCTCAGGGAGGATGCATGCGTAGCGGAAATTCGCATAGCCTCCAAGGCTGACCCCCGGCGACCATTGGCTGGCTCCTGCCTGTCACCCGGACGCGCTGGTCGCACGATATGCCGCACATTTCCGAGCTGAACCACCTCTGCCATCCCCTGCGAATCGACCGGTACGCCCGCAACGCCGCCGGCCGCGACCTCATCGTCGGTGATATCCATGGCCACTTCAGCCGGCTCCGCAAGGCGCTGGACGCCATCGGATTCAACGAGCGCTCCGACCGCCTCTTCTGCCTGGGGGACCTGGTGGACCGGGGTCCGGATTCCCCGCAGGCGTTCGAGTGGCTCGCGAAGCCCTGGTTTCACAGCGTGCTGGGAAATCACGAGCGTGCCGCCCTCGAGTGGGCCTCGGGGGCACTGGACGAGGAGTTGTACGTCGCCAACGGCGGCGATTGGAACATCGGCGTGCCGGCGCAGCTCACGGTGGATCGCGCCGCGGTCTTCGCGGACCTGCCCGTGGCCATCGAGCTCGAGACTCCCGCCGGCCTGCTCGGTCTCGTGCACGCCGACGTGCCATCGGCCTCCTGGGAGGAATTCCGGGAGCAGCTTCGCCTCGACTCCGGCCGGCCGAACGACGAGCGCAGCACGCTGGACGGTGCAGTGAACTCCCGCCGCCGCTTCAAGCGCGGCATCGGCGGTCCCGTGGCAGGCGTCCACGCCGTCGTCGTCGGCCACACGAGGGTGGGCAGGCCGCGCTGGAGCAGCAACGTCCTGTGCATCGAAACCGGCGGCTGGTTCGACGGCTACCTCACGGTCGTCGACGCCAGCACGCTCACGACGGCAGTCCGCCTGCGCTGAGCTGCGAGATCCGGACCCCGTGCCCGGGAGACGGGGCCCCGACAGGAAACTTGCCAGCGGCGGCGGCGCCGCTACAGTGCGGTGCACTTGCACCTGGCAAGCAGTTCCTCCACAGGAGATCGAGCATGGCGCTGGCGCTCTACGGGCATCCCTTTTCCTCCTACACGCAGAAGGTGCTCATCGCGCTCTACGAGAACGGGCAAGGCTTCGAGTTCCGCTGCATCGATGCGAAATTCCCCGAGCACGTCGCCGAGTGGCTCCGCCGCTGGCCGATGCGCAAGTTCCCCCTGCTCCTCGACGGGGACCGCGGCATCGTCGAAACCAGCGTGATCATCGAGTACCTGCAACTCGCCCATCCCGGCCCCGTCCGCCTGCTGCCCGCCGACCCCATGGCGGCGCTCGACGTGCGCTTCCGGGACCGCTTCTTCGACCTGTACGTCATGTCGCCCGTGCAGCACGCCGTCGGCGGCGCGCTGACGGGTGACGCGACGAAGCGCAGCGAGGCGCTGGCGCTGGCGCGCGAGCAGCTGGCCACGGCCTACGCCTGGCTTGAAGCTCAACTCCCAGGCAAGTCCTGGGCTGCCGGCGCGGACTTCACGCTGGCCGACTGCGCCGCGGCGCCATCGCTGTTCTATGCGGACTGGGTCCACCGGATCGCGGAGGAATTCCCGCTCGTGCGGGCCTACCGGGCCCGCCTGCTGGAGCGGCCTTCGTTCCGGCGCGCCGTGGACGAGGCGCGGCCGTTCCGCGGGCTGTTTCCGCTCGGCGCACCGGACCGGGATTGACCAGCCCGCGACTGCGGCGCGGCCTCGACTGCGGGGGACTCTTCGGAAGGGCTTGGCGCGTCGGTGCCCTCACCGCTGCGCCACGGCAATGATCGTCTCCTGCATCGCCTTCGCCGCCACCGACAGGGCCTTGCCCTTGCGGCGGGCCAGCAGGATAGGCCGGCGCAGTTGCTTGTCCCGCACCGGGACGCTGGCGAGCCCGCTGCGCAGGAAGTGGAACAGGGTGAGCTCCGGGACCACGCTGACGCCCAGCCCCTGCGAGACCAGGGCCGCCACGGTGGCGAGGTGCTCGACCTCCAGGGCGCCGGTGCGAACGGTGACGCCCGCGGCCTCGAGATGCTGCCGCACGCTGCTGCTGCGCGCCAGGTGCACGATCTCTTCGTCCCGCAGGTCCGCCAGGGCGACGCTGCGCTTGCCGGCCAGGGGATGCGTGCCGGGGCAGACCAGGTGGAAACGCTCGCACTTGAGTTCCTGCACGGCGAACTCGCGCAGGTCGCCGCCCGCGGCGATCGCCAGGTCGACGCGCCCTTCCCTCAGCAGCGCCAACCCGCCGGCGGCGAGCGTGTCGAACAGTTCGACGCGGATGTTGGGGTGTCGCGCGCGGTAGAGCGCGATCACCTGCGGCATCCAGACAGCGGCCACGGACGGCAGCGCCGCGACGGCCACCTTGCCCACGCGGCGCGTCGCCAGTTCGTTCAGGTGGGCCAGCGCGTGCTGCAGGTCCTGCTGGATGCGGCGGATCTCCTCGGCGAACACCTCGCCCTCGGGGGTGAGGGTCACGTGCCGCGTGGAGCGCTCGAACAGGGCGACGCCGGCGGTCCGCTCGATGCGGGCGATCTTCTGGCTGAAGGCGCTTTGCGACAGGTGGCAGCGCTCCGCCGCGCGCGTGAAGTGCTGCGCCTGCGCAAGGGCGAGAAAGGCCTCCAGGTCGCGCGAAGACAGATTGATTGATCCCATGGATGAAACGATCCGATCTTTCCATTTTACGAACGAGCGCAGCGCCCCTAAGGTAAGGCCATGACTCTCCTGCCTGACACCGGAAAGGGCGTGCTGCGCATCGGCTGCGGGGCCGGCTTCTCGGGCGACCGCTGGGATGCGGCCGTGCCCGTGGTCCGGACGCTGCGCGCCGCCGGCGGCCCCGCCGTGCTGATGTTCGAAACGCTCGCCGAGCGCACCCTGGCCCTTGCGCAACTGAGGCGCAGGCTCGACCCCGACGCCGGCTGGGAACCCTCGCTCGAGCGCTTCGTCGCGCCGGTGCTGCGGGACTGCGTCGAAGCAGGCATCCCCATCGTGGGCAACTTCGGGGCGGCGAACCCGCGGGGCGCGGCGCGCAGGCTGCAGCAGCTCGCCGCTTCGCTCGGACTGCCGGCGCTGAGGGTCGCGGTCGTGGAAGGCGACGACCTGCTCGCCGCGCTGCCCGCCGAACGCATGAACGGCATCGTTCCCGGGCCCCTCCGGGGCAAATCACTGGTCAGCGCCAACGCCTACCTCGGCGCCGGCGCGATCGCCGAGGCCCTGCGGGCCCGGGCGCAGGTCGTGGTGACGGGCCGCGTCGCGGACCCGTCGCTCGCGCTCGGGCCGATGCTCGCGCATTTCGGCTGGGCGGAGGACGACTGGGACCGCCTCGCCTGCGGCACGATGGCCGGCCACCTGCTGGAGTGCGGCGCGCAGGTCACGGGCGGCTACTTCGCCGACCCGGGCGTCAAGGACGTGCCCGATGTCGCGAACGCCGGCTTCCCGATCGTCGAGATGCACGCCGACGGCGGCTTCGTCGTGACCAAGGCCGCCGGCACGGGCGGCTGCGTGGACCGGCGCACGGTGACCGAGCAGCTGCTCTACGAGATCCACGACCCCGCGGCCTACCTGACGCCGGACGTGGTCGCAGACATCGGCGACGCCGAACTGGCCGAGGATGGCGCGGACCGCATCCGGGTCTCCGGCGTGCGCGGCCGTCCGCGCCCGGCGAGCTTCAAGGCGACCCTCTGCTACGAGGGCGGATGGCTGGCCGAGGGAGAGATCTCCTACGCGGGCCCCAATGCGGCGGCGCGCGCGCGCCTGGCCGGGGACATCGTGTGCCAGCGCCTGGGGCAGCTCGGGCTGGGCCATCTCGCCCTGCGGGCCGACCTGATCGGCGTGGCCAGCGTGCTGGCCGACGACGGCGGCCGGTGGTGGCGCCACCAGGATCTGCTGCCGCGCGACGACGTGCGGCTTCGCATCGCGGCGGCATCGGCGGTGAAGGACGAAGCCGAAACCGTGACCCGCGAGGTGCTGGCCCTGTATACCTGCGGGCCTGCCGGCGGCGGCGGCGTGCGCACGCAGGTGACGCCGCGCCTCGCGAGCGACTCCTGCCTCGTGCCGCGCGAGTGGCTGCAACCCACCTGGGGCTTCGCGCAATGACCGCCGTCCTGCTGCATTCCCTCGCCCACGCGCGCACCGGCGACAAGGGCAACCGCTCCTCGATCAGCCTCGTCGCGTACGACCCGCGGCACTGGCAGGCGCTGGTCGATCAGGTGACGGAGGAACGCGTCGCCGCGCTGTTCGCCGACCGGCGGCCCACGCAGGTGCGGCGCTACCTCCTGCCGCGGCTGCACGCCATGAACTTCGTGCTCGACGAGGTCCTGGACGGCGGCGTCAACGGATCCCTCAATCTCGACAGCCACGGCAAGACCCTGTCGGGGCTGCTGCTCACCCTCACCATCGAACTGGAGACAAGCCCATGAAACCACGTGCCTTCCTGGCCGCCCTGCTCGCGGCCGCACCGCTGGCGGCGCTGGCGGACTACCCGGACAAGCCCGTCACCTTCATCGTGCCCTTCGCGGCCGGCAGCGCGACGGACCAGCTGGCACGCGCCCTGGGCCAGGCGGTCACCGCCGAAACGAAGCAGCCAGTGGTGGTCGACAACAAGCCGGGCGCCAATGCGTTCATCGGGGCGCAGGCCGCCGCCAAGGCCCCCAGGGACGGCTACAGCGTGTTCATCACCACCAACACGACCCATGCCGCGAACGAGCACCTGTTCAAGAAGCTGCCCTACGACCCGGTGAAGGAATTCGAGCCGGTGACGCTGCTTTCCAAAGGCGGGCAGATCCTGATCGTGAACAACAACGTGCCCGTCCACAGCGTGCAGGATCTCGTCAAGCTCGCGAAGTCCAGGCCCGGCAAGCTGTCCTTCGGCTATGGCAGTTCGTCCAGCCGCATCGCGGGCGAGATGTTCAAGCAGATGACGGGCACGTACATCCTGAGCATCCCCTACCGCAGCAACCCGCCGGCCGTGACGGACCTGATCGGCGGGCAGATCGACATGATGATCACCGACATGACGACCGGCCTGCCCCAGGTCAAGGCCGGCAAGGTGAAGGCGCTCGGGGTGTCCACCTCGAAGCGAACCGCGCTCGCGCCGGAGATCCCGACCATCAGCGAAGCGGGTGTCAAGGGCTACGACATCAGCTTCTGGTTCGCCGCCTATGTGCCCGCCGGCACCCCGCCGGCGATCGTCTCCCGCCTCAACGAGATTCTCGCCCGGGCCAACAGGAGCCAGACGGTGAGCTCGTTCTATGCGCAGAGCGGGTTCGACGCGCTCGCCGGCACGCCCGAAGACCTGCGCCGGTTCCAGGCGGCCGAATCGGAGAAGTGGCGCAAGATCATCGTCGGCGCCGGCATCGAGAAGGAGTGAGTTCCCCGCGCCGGCCGGAGCTCGGCTCGGGCGGCTGGCGCGGCCTTGCGCCGACTCAGCCCGTGGGAGACCTGAATCTCGCGATCGCCGCCTTGGCGTCCTCGATCGCGTTCAGTTCGAGCTTCTTGCTGCCCCATTTCGGCTTGTCGAGGTATTCCGTGACCGCGGTCACCCGCTTGATCACCCTGCCGTCGGCCCGGATCGTGTAGCTGCCGAACCGGTCGCTTTCGATCTCGTAGGTGGTTTCCGGCCAGGTCTCGCTCACGTAGGTAATCTGCATTCCCGATTGTCTCTGCCCCGGGCTGCGCCGTGGTCGGTCGCCCGCTGTCGGGCATGGCCTACATCGCCGGGCGCCCCCCGGGAGGGCCCGATCCGCGACAATGCATCGGTTTCCCCCGTGACAGCCATGAACACCAAGCGTCTTTACATTCTCCCCCTCGCCTTTGCCTTCGCCATCGCGGCGACCTCCCTGTTCCCCAGCCCGGCGGCTCTGGCGGCCCCCCATGCCAAATCCGCCGCCCCGAAGAAACACCCGGCCGCCGCGCCGGCTGCGGCGCCCGCCGCCGGCCAGACAGCCGTTGCCGGTGGCGCGCCGGCGCTCGCCGCCAGGTCCTGGCTGCTGATGGATTTCGACTCCGGTGAAGTGCTCGCTTCCAGCAACCCCGACGAGCCGCTGCCGCCCGCGTCCCTGACCAAGATGATGACCAGCTACCTGGTCGAGCAGGCGCTCCGCTCGGGCAAGCTGAAGAAGGAAGACCTCGTCACGGTCAGCCAGAACGCCTGGTGCCGGGGCTCGGGCACCGAGTCGTGCATGTACCTGCCCTTGAATGCCCAGGCCACGGTGATCGACATCCTGCGCGGCATCATCATCCAGTCCGGCAACGATGCGTCCAAGGCGATCGCCGAGCACATGGCCGGCTCCGAAGAGGGCTTCGCCAAGCTCATGAACGCCGAAGCGAAGCGCCTGGGCATGACCCACACGAACTTCGTGAACGCCACCGGCCTGCCCGACCCGGCGCACAAGGCATCCGCGCGCGACCTCGCCATCCTGGCGCGGGCGATCATCCGCGACAGCACCGAGTACTACCCGATCTACTCGGAGCGCGAGTTCAAGTACAACAACATCAAGCAGGGCAACCGCAACGCCCTGCTCTACACGGACCCGACGGTCGACGGCCTCAAGACGGGCCATACCGACGAAGCGGGCTACTGTCTCGTCACCTCGAGCAAGCGCAACGGGATGCGCCTCATCACGGTCATCCTCAACACCAGCAGCGCGCAGGCGCGGGCCGACCAGACGCGTGCCCTCCTGGGGTGGGGCTTCAGCAACTTCGAAAAGGCCACCCCGATCCAGCCGAACGCGGTGGTCGGGACGGCCAAGGTGAGCTTCGGCAAGGCCGAGACCGTGGGCGCAGGCCTGGGCACGCCGTGGACCGTGACCGTGCCGCGCGGCCAGCCGGTGCAGACCTCGGTGCAGCTCAAGCCGGACCTGGAGGCGCCGGTGACCAAGGGCGCCGTGATCGGCAAGGTGGTCGCGAGCTCCAACGGCAAGCCGGTGGGAGAAGCGCCGCTGGTCGCGCAGGCCGACGTGGAACGCTCGGGCCTGATGCTGCTTGCGTGGCAGCACGTGACCAAGTGGTTCGGCAAGTAAGCGCGCCTTGCGCTTGCGGGCTACCGTCTCGACGGTAGCCGGCGCTGCGCCGCGCTCCGGCGACAGCTTTTTTACCCGGGTGATATTGACCTCCGATTTTTACCCGGGTATTATTCCGCCCATGGAATACGATCCGCGTCATGCCTGCACGCTTTTCGTCGGCTCCCGGCGCCTTGCTTCGGGCACCCTCGAGGATGTTGCGGTCGCTGCTGCCCTCCAAGGCGACCCCCTCGAGCCGCTGCTCGTCTTCAGCGATTCGACTGGCAACCAGATGGACCTGGACCTGCGCGGGAGCGAGGCGCAGATCCGCGAGAGGTACCGCGCACCGACCCTGGAGCCGCCGGCCGAACGCGGGCGCGGCCGTCCCCGCCTGGGGGTGGTCGCCCGTGAAGTCACCTTGTTGCCCGACCAGTGGGACTGGCTCGCTTCACAGCCTGGTGGGGCATCCGTTGCCCTGCGCAAGCTGGTGCAGGAGGCGCGGCGGGCCGGCTCGACGCGCGACCGGATGCGGCGCGCGCAAGAGCGCACCTACAAGGTGATGGTGGCGCTGGCCGGCAATCGGCCGGGCTTCGAGGAAGCGACACGCTCGCTGTTCGCCGTCGACCTGGACGCGTTTCGCGAACACATGAGGGAGTGGCCCGAGGATGTCCGGAAGCACTTGATCCGGCTCGCGGATCCCGACGACCCGCAAGCCTAGGCCGCTGCAGGAAACGAAAACGCCACCCGGAGGTGGCGTTTTGCTTTGGTGGGTGGGACTTCCTCGCGCGGAGTGAATGGAACCCGCGCCCCAACCCGATGACATGCAGCCAGCGCGGCAGCGCGCGGCGTCGCGCGGTCCAGGACGCCGAGCCGTCCTGGAGTTTGCGCTGAATCAAGCAATGGTCGCGACTCATGGAGCACCCGGTTGACCCGGGGTACCCCATGTATACAGAGTCCAGTACGCAAACAACAGCACCTTCCGCGCTGCTGATTCGAGGTACTGCCCTTGCCACCGACCCTCCAACCCGTGAAGCGACCGGTCGCCCTCGGCGAGCAGGTCTACACATCCCTGCAGACGCATTTGCGCAGCGGCGCCGTCGCGCCCGGCCAGCCGCTGCAGGAAGTGCAGCTCGCCGAACTGCTCGGCGTCTCGCGCACCCCGGTGCGGGAAGCCATGACGCGCCTGGCCAGCGAAGGCCTCCTCAGCGCGCAGGGGCGCAGCTTCGTCGTGCCCGAGCTCACCCTGGCCGACCTCGACGAGATCTACGAGATCCGGGCGCTGCTGGAGCCTCCCGCACTGCGCCGCATTGCCGCAGCGACCGCCAAGGCGACCGTGCGCGCCCCCATCGACGCGGCCCTGGCGGACGCCGTCGCCGCCCACCGGGCCGATGACTCCAGCGCGTTCCGCGAGGCGGCCGCGCGCTTCCGCGTCGCCTGGCTGGCGCTGGTGCCGAACTCGCGCCTGGTGCGCGCGATCGGCCAGTACGCCGACCACATGCAGCACATCCGTGTCCTGACGCTGGGCGAGGCCCGGGTCCGCGACATCGTGCTGAAAGGCCTGCAGCAGATCGGCGCGGCGCTCGCCCGCGGCGACGGCGATGCCGCCGCCGAGGCCATGCACGAGAACCTGCGGCAGGCCAAGAAAGCCTTCATCACCGCTTCCGGACTTCGTTAGGAGCCCCCATGGACTACCACGCCGAAATTCCCTACGGTGCTTACTGGAGCACGCCCTTCGCCCGTTGGCAGGGCAGCTTCGCCGGCCTCCACAGCCTGGAGTTCGCGGCGCACGTCGCGCGCCAGGAACTCGCCCGGCGCAAGATCGATCCGCAAGCCTTCGACTACGCGGTGCTCGGTTTCTCGGTGCCGCAGAAGCATTCGTTCTACGGCCTGCCCTGGCTCACCGGCCTGATCGGGGCCGACCGCGTCGGCGGACCGACGCTGATGCAGGCCTGCGCCACCGGCGTGCGCACCCTGCTCGCGGCCGTGCAGGAGATCGAGGTGGGGCTGGCGCGGACGGCGCTGGTGCTCACCTGCGACCGCACCTCGAACGGTCCCCACCTCTACTACCCGAATCCGCGCGGCCCGGGGGGGACCGGGGCCGCCGAGGACTGGGTGATGGACAACTTCGGCTGCGATCCCCTGGGCGGCCATTCGATGCTGGCCACCGCCGAAAACGTCGCCAGGCGCCACGGCATCGCCACCGCGGAACAGCACGAGGTGGTGCTGCGGCGCGAGGCGCAATACGCGGAATCGCTGGCCGACGGTGCGGCCTTCCTCAAGCGCTTCATGACGCTGCCCTTCCCGGTGCCGGCGCCAGGCTTCAAGAAGGTGACCGGCACCCTGGAGGGCGACGAAGGCGTGTCGCGCTCCAGCGCCGAGGGCCTCGCCGCCCTGAAGCCCGTGCTGGCCGGCGGCACCGTCACCTACGGCGGACAGACCCATCCCGCCGACGGCAACGCGGCGCTCGTCGTCACGACCCGGGAGCGGGCGCGCGAACTCGCGACCGATCCGAAGATCCGCGTGCGCGTGCGCGGCTTCGGGCAGGCGCGGGCCGAACTGGCGCACATGCCGGAGGCCATGGTGCCGGCGGCGCAGCGCGCCCTGGCCCAGGCCGGGCAGCGCATCGAACAGATGGCCGCCCTCAAGACCCACAACCCCTTCGCGGTCAACGACCTCCTGTTCGCCCGCGCGACGGGCGTGGACTGGCGCAGGATGAACAACCACGGTTGTTCGCTGGTCTGGGGCCACCCGCAGGCCCCGATGGGCACCCGCTCGGTGATCGAGCTGATCGAGGAACTCGCCCTGCGTGGCGGCGGCCTCGGACTCTTCACGGGATGCGCCGCGGGCGACACCGCCATGGCGCTGGTGCTGGAAGTCATGGACGCCTGAGGCGCGCAGCCATGGACCTGTCGCAATGGATCGAGCAGTGCGCGAGCCGCACGCCGGCGAAGGCGGCATTGCATTTCGAAGGCAGATGCGTCCCCTACGCCGCCTTCGCGCACAGGGTCCGCGGCATAGCCCGCGCCCTCGCGGCCCGCGGGGTCGGACGCGGCGCCCGCGTCGCCTGGCTCGGGTTGAACAGCCCGGACATGCTGGCCACCCTGTTCGCCTGCGCGCGCATCGGCGCGATCTTCATGCCGCTCAACTGGCGCCTGGCCCCGCCGGAGCATCGCGCGATGCTGCAGGACTGCACCCCGGCGCTCCTGATCGTCGACGGCCTCTACGTGCAGGCCAGCGCGGCCCAGCGGCCGGTTCCCGCCGCCACGCCCTTCGTCGCGCGCGGCGCCGCGGTGCCCGAAGGCTGGATCGGCTGGGACGCCTTCATGGGCACCGGGACCGGTGGAGAAACCGGCGGCGCCGCGGCGAACGGGCATGCGCCGGAGACCCCGCTGCTGCTTTGCTACACGTCCGGCTCCACGGGACGCCCCAAGGGCGCGCTCCTGAGCCAGCAGGCGCTGGCCTGCAACGCCGCCAACAGCCTGGCCATGCACGCGATGACGGCCGACGACCGCGTGCTGACCACCCTGCCGCTGTTCCACGTGGGCGGACTCAACATCCAGACCCTGCCCGCGCTGCACGCCGGCTGCACCGTGTGGCTGCACCCGAAGTTCGACCCCGACGCGACCTTCGATGCCATCGAGCGCGAACGCATCACGCTCACCGTGCTGGTCCCGGCGCAACTCGACGCGCTGCTGGCGCATCCCCGCTGGGCCCGCGCCGATCTCTCCAGCCTGAGGATGATCGCGACCGGTTCCACTTCGGTGCCGATGCGCATCATCCGCGCGGTGCACGAGCGCGGCGTGCCGCTGGTGCAGGTCTGGGGCGCGACCGAGACGGGGCCGATCGCGGCCTGCCTCCAGGCGGACGAGGCGGTGCGCAAGGCCGGCACCACCGGCCGGGCCGCCCGCCATTGCCAGTTGAGGATCGAAGACGTCGGGGGCGAGGAGACGCCGGTGGGCGTGCCGGGCGAAGTCTGCGTGCGCGGCGCCAACGTCATGAGCGGCTACTGGGGCGACCCCGCGGCGAGCGCCCGGGCGCTCGCCGGCGGCTGGTTCCATTCCGGCGACCTCGGCCACCTGGACGAGGAAGGCTTCCTCACGATCGCCGGCCGGCTGAAGGACATGATCATCAGCGGCGGCGAGAACATCGGCCCGGCGGAAGTCGAGGCGGTGCTGCTCGATTGCCCCGACATCGCCGAGGCCGCCGTGGTCGGGCGACCGGATCCGCGCTGGGGCGAAGTCGTCGTCGCCGTCGCGGTGCCCGCGCCCGGCGCCAGCCTCCGGCGCGAGCGGGTCCTGGCCCTGTTCGAAGGGCGGCTGGCGCGCTTCAAGCATCCCAAGGACGTGTTTTTCGTCGGCGCCCTGCCCCGCACCGCGCTCGGCAAGGTGCGCAAGGAAGAAGTCCGCGCACTGGTGCAGCAACTGACGGCCGAAACCTCCGGCCACGAGGAGCGAACCGCATGACGCTGAAACCGGAGCAGAGCGAAGATTCAGAGGAGGCCAATGCCCGCCTTGGCGGGCGTTATGCCGGAACTAAAATCGGCATCGACGTGGGGGGGACGTTCACCGACTTCGTGGTTGCGCGCGACGGCGAGCCACCGCGCATCCACAAGACGCTGTCGACACCGGACGACCCCTCGCT
Source organism: Ramlibacter monticola (assembly GCF_016722785.1). GTDB lineage: Bacteria > Pseudomonadota > Gammaproteobacteria > Burkholderiales > Burkholderiaceae_C > Ramlibacter > Ramlibacter monticola. The sequence goes on from NZ_JAEQNE010000001.1 coordinate 315,513, forward strand.
GGCGGTCATCGAGGGCCTGGCGCAGATCGCGGCCTCGCTGCAGCCGCCGCAGTCGCTGGCCGAGTTCGCGCGCTCCATCGCCACGATCGTGCACGGCACCACGGTGACGACCAATGCGACGCTGACGTCGACGGGCGCGAAGTGCGCGCTGCTCACTACCGAGGGCATGCGCGACACGCTGGAGATGCGCCGCGGCATCCGCGAAGAGCAGTACAACAACCGCTACACCAACGTGAAGCCGCTGGTGCCGCGCTCGCGCCGGGCCGGAATCGCCGGCCGCCTGGACCGCGATGGCCGTGAGCTCGGCCCGCTCGACACCGCTGCCGTGGAGCAGGCGCTGGCCGGCTGGCGCGCCGAAGGCGTGCAGGCCGTCGCGGTGTGCTTCATGAACGCGTACGCGAATCCGGCCCACGAGCAGGCCGCGGCCGCCATCGTCCGGCGCGAACTGCCGCACGCCTATCTCTCGGTCTCCACCGAGGTGCTGCCCTCCATCCGGTTCTACGAGCGGGTCAGCACGACGGCGCTCAACGCCTACGTCGGGCCCCGGCTGGAACACTACCTGGAGCAACTGGTGCAGCGGCTCGGCGACGCCGGCTTCGGGGGCCTGCTGCTGATCATGCAGTCCAACGGCGGCGTCATTTCCCCGCAGGCCGCGCGCGAGAAGGCCGCCCTCACCTTGTTGTCCGGCCCCGCCGGGGGGCCCGGCGCCGGCCTGTTCTACGCCGCCGCGCTCGGGCAGGACCGCTGCATCACCACCGACATGGGCGGCACCAGCTTCGAAGCCTCGGTCGCCGTCGGCGCGCCGATGGTCAAGAACGACGGCGACATCGCGCGCCACCGGATTGCCCTGCCCATGCTGGACATCCACACGATCGGCGCCGGCGGCGGCTCCATCGGCTGGCTCGACGAAGGCGGCCTGCTGCGCATGGGGCCCCAGAGCGCGGGCGCCGATCCCGGCCCGGCCTGCTACGGACGCGGGGGCAGGCTGCCCACGACCACCGACGCCAACGTGGTCCTTGGCTATCTCGACCCCGAGTTCTTCGCCGGCGGGCAGATGCGGCTGGACGTGGCGGCGGCGCGGCGCGCGATCGAGGAACACATCGCGATGCCGATGGGGCTGAGCATCGAACAGGCCGCGGCCGGCATGTACCGCGTCGCCTGCAACAACATGGCGCAGGGCGTGCGCGAGGTCACCATCAAGCGCGGCTTCGATCCGCGCGAGTTCCCGCTCATCCCGGGCGGCGGCGCCGGCCCGATCCACGGCTGCCTGATCTGCAGCGAGCTGGAGATCCCGTTGCAGATCGTGCCGCGCGAAGCCTCCGTGCTGTGCGCCTTCGGCATGCTCATGTGCGAGTTGCGGCACGACTACGTGCGCACTTTCGTGGCGCGCCTGGAAAACCTGGACTGGCCGCGGCTGGAGACGCTGGCGGCGGCGATGGCCGCGGAGGGCGCGCAGGCGCTGGCCGACGAGCGCATTCCCGCCGCGCGGCGCCGCTTCGAGCTGCGGCTGGACTGTCGCTACATCAAGCAATACCACGAGGTGTCCGTGCCGGTGGCGGCGGCGGCCATGAGGAGCCACGATGCCGCGGCGATCGCGCGCGCCTTCCACGCCGAGCATTTGCGCCTCTACGGCTACTCGCTCGAAGCCGAGGGATCGCCGGTGGAGATCATCAACGTCCGCCTGCAGGCCATCGGCGCCACCGACCGCCCCGCCTACCGCAGCGACAAGAGGGCCGGCACGGCGGTGGAGTCGGCGCTGAAGGGCCGCCGCGCCATCTACCTTCCCGAGCGCAACGCGTTCGGCGAGGTGCCGGTCCACGACGGGCACCGCCTGCGCTGCGGCCATCGGGTCGCGGGTCCCGCGCTGATCGAGCAGCGGACCACGGCCATCGTGGTCAGCGACGGCTACGACTGCGTGGTGGACGCGCTCGGTTCCTTCGTGCTCTACGCCAAGGGACGCGAGGACCTGGTGGCGGCATGCCTGCGGGATGAGGAGGTGGCGGCGTGAACATCGATCCCATCCTGCTGTCGGTGTACGCGCGCACCTTCAAGTCCATCACCGACGAGATGAGCATCTCGATGGAGCAGACCACGCGCTCTCCCATCCTGTGCGAAGCCAAGGACTACGTGACGGGCCTCTACGACGACGAGGGGCGCATGCTGGAGCAGACCGAGAACCTGCCGATCCTCGCGTTCTCCCTGGCGCCGGTGTGCAAGCACATCCGCAAGACCTTCGACGGCGACATCCACGAAGGCGACGTGTTCTTCCACAACGACGTCTTCACGCTCGGCAACCAGAACAACGACGTCGCCGTGTTCAAGCCGGTGTTCTTCGAGGGCGAGCTGGTCGGCTGGACGGCGGTCAAGGGCCATCAGGCCGACATCGGCGGGGCGGTGGCCGGCGGCTACAACCCGAACGCCGTGGAGGTCTGGCAGGAGGCGCTGCGGATCCCGGCCGTCAAGGTCGTGGACCGCGGCAAGCTGCGCCAGGACGTCTGGAACCTGATCTTCGCCAACGTGCGGCTGGACATCGTGCAGCACGACATGAAGGCCGAGATGGGCGCCTGCACCGTGGGCGAGCGCCGCCTGCGCGACCTGCTGAAGAAGTACGGCCCGGCGAGCTACCGCGCCCACAAGCAGGCGCTGTTCGACGCCACGCGCCGCATGATGGAAGCGGAGATCGCCAAGATCCCCAACGGCCGTTACGGCGGCGAGGGCCGCGTCTTCTACGACGGCCGCCACGAGGGCAGCACCTTCACGATCCGCGTCGACATCGAGGTGCAGGACAAGCGCATCCGCTTCGACTACTCGCGCACCGACGCGCAGACCAACGGCTTCGTCAACGGCACCTTCACCTCCAGCGCGTCGGCCACCATCCTGACGCTGCTGCAGATGGTCAATCCCGACATCCCGCACAACGAGGGAATGGTCGAGCCGATCGAGATCGTGATCCCCGAGGGGACGATCCTCAACGCGGCCTATCCCAAGGCGACCACCTTCGGCAACCACCTGTGCCCGCCCAATGCCGACGCGATCCAGCGGGCCCTCAGCCCGGTGCTGCCGGACCGCGTGACCGCCGGCTGGAACAACCTGCTGGCCTCGCTCACCACCGGCATCGACCCGGGCACCGGCGAGAAGTACGTCGACATCGGCTTCATGGGCCTGAAGGGCGGCTCCGGCGCCATGCAGGGCTGCGACGGCTACGACCACATCGGCATGATCGACGCCTCGGGCGGCGTGCTCGACCAGGACTACGAGATGTTCGAGCGGCAGACGCCGCACCGCCTGGTCCGCCACGAGCTGCTGCCCGACTCCGCCGGTGCCGGCCAGTGGCGCGGCGGCCTCGGCGTGGAGACGATCTTCGAGATCGGTTCCGACGACACGCAGCTCGTCACCTTCGGCGACGGCGACTTCGAGGGCGCCTTCGGCCTCGCCGGCGGGCACGGCGCCGGGCTCAACTTCATCCGGCTGCGCTACCCCGACGGGCGCGAGGTCGTGCCGCGCAACAAGGACCTGATCACGGGAGTGCCGCGCGGGACCGTCTATCACCAGGTCGCCGGTGGAGGCGGCGGCTGGGGCGATCCCACGCGGCGCGACCGGCGCGTGCTGGCGGAGGAAGTGCGCAATGGCGTGATCAGCCGCGCGGCCGCCCTGCGCGACTACGGCATGAGCGAGTCGGAACTGGACGCCGCATGAACTTCGACCTCACCGACGACCAGCGCGCGATCCGCGAAGCCTTCGCCCGCTTCAGCGACGAGGCGATCGCACCGCAGGCGGCCGCCATCGACGAAGCGCGCGCCTTTCCGCGCCAGCTGTTCGGGCAACTGGCGGAGATGGGCTTCTTCGGCCTGCGCTATCCCGAGGCGGTCGGCGGCTCGGGGCTGGGGCTGACCGAATTCGCGCTCGCGCTGGAGGAGATCGCGCGCGGCTCGATGTCGCTGGCGGGCGCGGCCGCGATGCAGTCGCTGATGGGGACCAAGTTCCTGCACATGCTGGGCAACGCCGATATCGTGGAACGGCTGTTCAAGCCGGCGCTCAAGGGCGGGAAGATCGGCGCGATCTGCATGACGGAGCCCAACGCCGGCTCCGACCTGGAAGGCATCGCCACCCGGGCCAGGAAGGTTCCGGGCGGCTACGTCCTGAACGGGCAGAAGACCTGGATCACGTCCGCGCCGGTCGCCGACTTCTTCACCGTCTTCGCCCGCGCGGGCGAAGCGGACAAGCTCACGATCTTCCTCGTCGAGCGGCACTTCGCCGGCCTCACGGTCGGCCGCGAGATCCACAAGATGGGCGTGTGGGGCCTGCCGACCTCGGAGGTGGCCTTCAGCGACTGCTTCGTGCCCGACTCTCACCGGCTGTCGAGGGAGGAAGGCGACGGGGAGTCGCACCTGCGCAAGACGCTCGCCGAGATCCGCATCATCACCGGCGCCATGGCGCTCGGGGCGGCCCGCGCGGCGCTGGCCGAGAGCACGCACTACGCCGGCGAGCGCAAGCAGTTCGGCAAGCCGATCAACCGCTTCCAGGCGATCCAGTTCAAGCTGGCCGAGATGGCGACCGAGCTGGAATCCGCCACCCACCTGGTGCGCTACGCCGCCTGGCTGCATGGCGCGGGCCGCCCGCACCACAAGGAGGCCGCGATGGCCAAGCTGCACGCGACCGAGGTCGCGGCCCGCGTCTGCGACCAGGCGGCCCGGGTGCTCGCGAGCTACGGCTACGCCATGGACTACCCGGTGCAGCGCCACCTGCGCGACGTGCGCTTCACGCTGATCGGGGGCGGCACGAGCGAAATCCTCAAGCTGATCATCGCAAAGGAGATGTCATCGTGAAAGCGGACGGACAGATCAAGGTCGTCCTGGCCAAGCCGGGGCTGGACGGCCATGACCAGGGAGCGAAGGTCGTCGTGTGGGCGATGATGGACGCGGGCTTCGACGTGCACTACACGGGCCTGCGCCAGAGCCCCGAGCAGGTGGTGGCCGCCGCGGTGGCGCACGACGCCGACGTGATCGCGCTCTCCAGCATGGCCGGCTCGCACCTGCCCTTCTGCACGCGCCTGCAGCCGCTGCTGGAGCAGGCAGGCCTGCAGGACCGGCTCTGGATTATCGGCGGCAACCTGCCGGCGCGGGACCACGGCGCGCTGCGCGCACTCGGCTTCGCCGGCGTCTTCCCCACCGGCTCCCGGCTGGACGCCATCTGCGGCTTCATCAAGGCGAGGCTGCAATGAGCGCCCCCGAAGCACCCCGTCCGGTGCGCAACGAATCCGGCCTGGACATCCAGCCGCTGTACACGGCGGCGGACGTGGCCCGAAGCGGCGGCCTGGAGATGCTGGGCCAGCCAGGCGAGTACCCGTTCACGCGCGGCATCCATCCCCTGATGTACCGCAAGCAGCCGTTCACGATGCGGCAGTACACCGGCTTCGCGAACGCCGCCGACACCAACGCCCGCTTCAAGTTCCTCATCGCCAACGGGCAGACCGGGCTCAACGTGGCCTTCGACCTGCCGACCCAGTGCGGGCTCGACTCGGACGACCCGCAGGCCGAGGGCGAGGTCGGGCGCGTGGGCATGGCGGTGGACACCCTGCGCGACTTCGAGATCGCCTTCGACGGCATCGACCTCGACCGCATCACGGTGTCGCTCACCATCAACGGCGCCGCCGCCATCCTGATCGCCATGTACCTGGCGATGGCCCGCAAGCGCGGCTTCGACCTGAAGAAGCTGCGCGGCACGGCGCAGAACGACATCCTGAAGGAGTTCATCGGGCGCGGGACCTGGATCTACCCCGTCGCGCCGTCGATCCGGCTCGTGGGCGACACCATCGAGTACTGCGCCGAGCATGCACCCAAGTACAGCCCGGTCTCGGTCTGCGGCTACCACATCCGCGAATCGGGGGCCACGCCGACGCAGGAGATGGCATTGGCGTTCTGCATCGCGCGGGCCTATGCCGACGAGGTCATCCGGCGCGGCGTGCCGGTGGACGAATTCGCCGGCCGCCTTTCGTACAACTTCAACATCTTCGGCAACCTGTTCGAGCAGGTCGCGAAGTTCCGCGCCGGCCGCGGGCTGTGGGCGAAGATCATGAAGGAAGAGTACGGCGCCACGCAGCCGGGTTCGATGTGGCTGCGCATGATCGCGGGCGGCGGCGGCGGCGGGCTGACGCTGGAGCAGCCGGAGAACAACATCGTGCGCGGCGCCTACTACGCGCTCATCGCGGCCCTCTCGGGCGCCCAGACCATGGCGCTGTGCTGCTACGACGAGGCCTACACCATCCCGAGCGAGTACGCGCAGCGCATCTCGCTGCGCACGATGCAGCTGCTGGTGGAGGAGATGGGCCTCGCCGACACGGTCGACCCGCTCGGCGGATCGTTCTACGTCGAGACGCTGACCAACCGGATGCGCGCCGAGATGGAGCGCATCGTCGCCGAGACCGACTCCGCCGGCGGCATCGTCAAGCTCGTGAGCGAGGGCGTGATCCAGTCGCGGGTGTCCGCTCAGGCCTACCGCATGCAGCGGGCCATCGAGTCGGGAGCCTTCCCCAAGGTCGGCGTCAACCGCTACCGGAGCGACGAGGAGGAGAGCCGGCCGGTCGAGATGCACCCGTACGAGGCGGAGGACGCGAAGGCGCAGGTGGCGTCGCTGGCCGCCGTGCGGGCGCAGCGGGACGGCGCGGCCGTCGCGCGCGCGCTGGCCCGCATCGAGTCCGATGCGAAATCGGGCGTCAACCTGATGCCCGCCCTCGTCGAGGCGGTCGAGGCCTATGCGACGGTCGGCGAGATGACGCAGCGCATGGTGGCCGTGTTCGGCCGCTACCGCGAGCCGGTGCGCTTCGACGTGCGGCAGCAGGAGGAGGTGACGGCATGATGGAATCGGTGGAGCGCTACCTGGCGCCGACGACGCTGCAGCAGGCCCTCGCGGTGCTCGCCGCGCCGGAGGGCGCGACCGTGCTGGCCGGCGGCACCGACCTGATGCCGCAGGGCCGGGCGGGCCGCGTGCCGGCGGCGCGCACGCTCTTGAACATCCGCCGCATCGCGGAGCTCGAAGGCATCGTCGTCGAGGGCGGGGACACGCTCGTGCTCGGCACCTTGACCCGGATCGCCGACCTCGAACGCGATCCCCTCGTGCGCCTCCACGCGCCCCTGCTTGCGGAGGTGGCGGACCATTTCGCCAGCGCGCAGGTGCGCAATGCGGCCACGCTCGGCGGCAACGTCTGCAATGCGTCGCCCGCCGGCGACACGCTGCCGGCCCTGCTCGCCCTCGACGCCGAAGCGGAACTCGCGCGGCTCGGTCCGACCGGCGCCGTCGCCCGGCGGCGCGTGCCGCTGGACGCCTTCTTCGCCGGCCCGGGCCGCACGCGCCGCGAGCCCGGCGAGCTGCTGGTCGCCTTGCGGATGCCCCTGGCGCCCACGCCTCGCGTGACCCGCTTCTACAAGGCCGGCACCCGCCCGGCGCTGGACATCTCGCCCGTCGCCATCGCCTTCGCAGCCCGGCGCGACGCGCGGGGGGCGCTGCAGGGGGTGCGCCTCGCGCTGGGCGCCGTCGGGCCGACCCCGTTGCGGGCCCGCCGGGCCGAGGCCCTGCTCGAGGGGCAGGTCCTGGCCGGCCCGCTGGCGGCCGAGGCCGCCCAGGTGGCCTGCAACGAGGCCACGCCCATCGACGACGTGCGCGCGAGCGCCTGGTACCGCCGCGAGCTGCTGCGCAACATCACACGAAGGATGCTCACCGATGTCGCTGACCACTGAGATCCGCTTCACGCTCAACGGCGTGCAGCAGCGCGCCGGCGTAGCCGCCGGCATGAGCGCGCTGCAGATGCTGCGCGAGGTGATCGGCCTGTCCGGCACCAAGTACGGCTGCGGCGAGGGCGAATGCGGCGCCTGCACGATCCTGGTCGACGGGCGGGCGGTGAACGCCTGCCTGCTGTTCGCCCTGGACTGCGAAGGCCGAGAGCTGACCACCATCGAAGGGCTCGCGCAGGATGCGCGCGCACGTGTGCTGCAGGACGCCTTCGTCGCGCAGGGCGCCGTGCAGTGCGGCTTCTGCACGCCGGGCATGGTGATGCAGGCGGCGAGCCTGCTCGCGACGAATCCGCAGCCCGATGCCGAGGCGGCCCGGCGCGCGATCGAGGGCAACCTCTGCCGCTGCACCGGGTACCAGAAGATCGTCGACGCGATCGTCGACGCCGGCCGCACGCTGGCGAAGGGGGAAGCCGCATGACGGACACGGTCGCCGCGAAGCCCGCCAGCCTGATCGGCCAGCGCATCGCCAAGATGGATGCGCCCGAGAAGGCGAGCGGCCGGACGCGCTACATCCACGACATCTCCCTGCCCGGCCAGCTCCACGCGGCGATCCTGCGCGCCGGCCGCGTGCACGCCCGCATCGTGCGCATCGACGTGTCGCGCGCACGGGCCCTGCCCGGCGTGCATGCCGTCATCACCGCGGCCGACGTGCCCGGGCAGCGCCCGATCGGCGTGGCCAAGGACCACCTGCCGCTCAAGCGCGACCGCGTGCGCAGCGTGCGCGACGAGGTGGCCGCGGTCGCGGCCGAAACCGAGGCGATCGCGCAGCAGGCGCTGGCCCTGATCGAGGTCGAGTACGAAGACCTGCCGGTGCTGGCCGACGCCGAGGCGGCCCTCGATCCCGGCGCGCCTCTGGTCCATCCGCCGGTGGAAGGCGCGCCGGCCGGCGCCCCGACCGGCATCGCCGGGCGCGCCGACAACATCGCCATGCGCTTCGATTACACCCACGGCGACGTGGCGCAGGGCGAGGCGGAATCGGACGTCGTCGTCGAGGACAGCTTCTCCCTGCACTACGTCACGCACTGCTGCATGGGCGTGTCCGGCGTGATCGCGGAGTTCGACGCGCGCGCGAACCTGCTGCTGTACTCGAACACGCAAGTGCCTTTCCTGCACAAGCGCGAGTTCGCCGAGATCCTCGGGATGGACCCGGGGCGCATCCGCATCATCCAGCCGCCCATCGGCGGCGGCTTCGGCTCCAAGCTCGACATCTACCCGTTCGAGGTGATCTGCGTCTTCCTCGCGCGCGCCACCGGCCGGCCGGTGAAGCTGGTCTACAGCCGCGAAGAGGAGTTCATCGCCTCGCCCACGCGCCAGCCGGTGCGGCTCACACTGCGCTCGGGCTGCACCCGCGACGGGCGCCTCACCTTCCGCCAGGTGCACACGCTGCACGACAACGGCGCCTACACGTCCTGGGGCGCGACGACGCCCTTCGTGATGATGCAGACCTTCTCGTCGCTGTACCGCGTGCCGCACTGCGACTACCACACCGTGGCCGTGTACACGAACAACCCGTACGCCGGGTCCTTCCGCGGCTACGGCAACCTGCAGGCCACCTTCGCCGTCGAGGCGCACATGGACAGGATGGCGCAGGCCATCGGCATGGACCCGCTCGAATTCCGGCGCCGGAACGCGCAGGTCGCGGGCGAAGTCAGCGGCCAGGGCATGGTGTTCCGCAGCTGCGGCTTCCAGGAGTGCCTGGACACCGCCGCCGGGCGCAGCGACTTCCAGCGCAAGCACCGCGAGTACGCGGCGCAGCGCGATGCCGGCGGACCGGTCAAGCGCGGGGTGGGCATGGCCTCGATGCTGCACGTCGGCGGCGGCGCCAAGATCTACCCCTCCGACGGCTGCGGCACCATCCTCAAGCTCGACGACTTCGGCCACGTCACGCTGATGACGGGGGCCTCGGAGATCGGCCAGGGCTCGGAGACCGTGCTCGCCCAGCTCGTGTGCGAGGAGCTCGGCCTGCCGATTTCGGCCGTCACCGTCGTCAACAACGACACCGACATCACGCCCTGGGACGTGGGCGTGCACGCGAGCCGCACCACCTTCATCGCCGGCAACTCCGCGCTCGGCGCGGCGCGCAAGGCGAAGGCCAAGATCCTGGCCGGGGCGGCCGCGCGCTTCGAATGCCAGGCCGACGACCTGGACCTCACGGGAGGCCGCATCGTGCGCAAGGCCACCGGGCAGACGCTCAGCGACCTCCCGCGCTTCCTGCGCAGCCTGCATTTCAGCGACCGCGCCGAGCTTGTGATGACGAGCTTCTACTACGAGCCGCCCAGCGTCCACCAGGACAAGGAGTTCAAGGGCGACGTCTCCGCGGCCTACGCCTGGGGCACGCAAGTGGTGGAGGTGGAGGTCGATACCGACACCGGCAACGTGCGCCTGCTCAAGGTGACGGCGGCGCACGACGTCGGCCGCGTGCTCAATCGCCTGGGCATCGAGGGCCAGGTCGAGGGCGGCATCGTGATGGGCCAGGGCTACGCCCTGACCGAGAACCTCATCGTCGACGAAGGGAAGATCCGCAACCCGAACTACCGCGACTACAAGCTCGTCACCGCCCCGGAGATCCCGGAAATGGACATCGCCTTCATCGAGTCGATGGACGGCGAAGGGCCGAAGGGCGCCAAGGGCGTGGGCGAAGCGCCGGCCATCTGCATGGCCGCCGCCATCGCCGCCGCGATCGAGAACGCCACCGGCGTGCGCATCACGAGCCTTCCCTTCACGCCGGAGCGCGTGTACCGCGCGCTGCACGGCGCGCTGCCGCCCACGCCGCCGGCACCGAGGGTTCCCGCGTGAAGCGCCGCACGGTCCTCGCACTGGAGCAGGCGCTGTCGCTGCCCTATGCGACCCTGCGCTTCGCCCAGCTCGGCTGGCGCGTCATCCGCATCGAGGCCGTGGGCGGCGAGGGACTGCGCGGCGATCCGAACCGCTACATCGGCGCCCGCGTCGCCGATGACGACCGGCGCAGCTACTTCATCGCGCCCAACGTCGGCAAGGAAGCCATCGCGCTCAACCTGAAGGACCCGCGCGGCCGGGCGCTGCTGCCCCGGCTGATCCGCGAACTCGGCGTCGACGTCTTCTGCTGCAACACGGTTCCCTCGCGCTACGAGAGCCTGGGCATCGCACCGGCGCAATTGCGCGAGGCCCGGCCGGACCTGATCTGGGCCGGCATTTCGGCGATGGGCCCCGCCTTCCCGGAAGCCCCCGGCTACGACCCCGTGCTGCAGGCCATGGCCGGCTACATGGAGGTCACCGGCGAGCGCGACGGCCCGCCCATGCTCACCGGCATCCCGGTCATCGACCTCAAGGCGGGCGACGAGCTCTACGCCAACGTGCTGCTGGCCCTGCTGGAGCGCAGCGAAACCGGCCAGGGCAAGACGATCGCCGTGTCGATGCTGCAGGCGGCGGCCTCCTGGCTGATCACGGTGCTGCCGCTGCTCGACTTCGACTGCCGCCCCGACGAGATCACCCGCGCCGGCAACGAACACCGCAAGTTCATCCCGACCAACGTCTATCCGACCCGCGACGGCTACGTCTTCCTGGCGATCGGCAGCGACGTGCAGTGGCGCCGCTTCACCGCGGTACCCAAGTTCGCCTGCGTCGCCAACGAGGTGCGCGCGACCAACGAGGGGCGGCATGCCGAGCGGGCGGCGATCCATCGCGACATCGCCGCCGTCACCTCGCGGCACGACGCCGACGAGATCCTCGCCGACCTGCGGGGCGCGACCATCCCGGCCACCCGGATCCACGACATCCGGCAAGCCCGCGATCTGCCGGCGCTGCGGGACAAGCTCACGCTGACGCGGATGCCCGACGGCCGCACGCTGCACATGCAGCCGATGGCGGTGGACCTGCCGGACGCGTCGACGACCCTGGGTTTCCCGCCCAGGTATGGCCAGCACACGACGCCCGTGCTGGCCGAGGCCGGACTTTCCGAGGGGGAGATCCGGTCGCTGTACGGAGATGGCGTCGTGGCCTGAAGCCCCGTTTCGCGCTACCACTACCGAGAGGAGACACCATGGGATCGATCCGCTTCGCGCTGCTTGCCGCCAGCTGCGCACTCGCCGCCGGCGCGGCGAACGCCGAAATCACCGTCGGGGTTTCGCTGGGCACCACGGGCCCGGGCGCCTCGCTCGGCATCCCCTACAAGAACGCCTTCCAGTTGGTGCCCAAAACGCTGGGCGGCGAGCCGGTGCGCTATATCATCCTGGACGACGAATCCAAGCCGGACGCCGCGGCGAAGAACGCCCGCAAATTCGTCTCCGAGGACAAGGTCGACGCCATGATGGGCTCCAACGGAGTGCCCTCGGCGGCGGCGATGGCCCAGGTCGCGGCGGAATCGAAGACGCCGCTGGTGTCGCTGACGCCCCTGCCGCCGCTCGCGCCCGACCGGCTGCACTGGACCGTCATCGTGCCGCAGACCACCGAGCTGATGATGAGCGCGGTGGCCCAGCACATGAAGGCGAAGGGCATCAAGACCGCGGGCTACATCGGCTTCTCCGACACCTGGGGCGACCTGGTCTACAACGCGGCATCGACCCTGGCGCCCGGCAGCGGCTTCAAGCTCGTGACCAACGAGCGCTACGCCCGCGCCGACACCAGCGTGGCCGGCCAGGTGCTGAAGATCATCGCGGCGGCGCCCGAGGCCGTGATCGTCGGCGGTTCGGGCTCGCCCGGCGCCACGCCGCAGATCGCGCTGGTCGAACGCGGCTTCAAGGGCCCGATCTATCACAACCACGGCACCGTGAACCTGCCCTTCATCCAGACCGGCAAGACGGCAGCCGAAGGCGCGATCGCGCCGACCGGCGCCCTGATCGTGGCCGAGGAACTGCCGGCCGACTTCCCCACCAAGGCGGTCTCGCTCGATTTCGTCAAGCGCTACGAGGCGGCCTTCGGGCCGGGCACGCGCAACGCATTCGCCGGCTACACGTACGACGGCGTGCTGCTGCTCGATGCCGCCGCGGCCGTGGCGCTGAAGAAGGCGAAGCCCGGCACGCCGGAGTTCCGCGCCGCCCTGCGCGATGCGCTGGAGAACGTGAAGAACGTGGTCGGTACGCACGGCGTCTACAACCTGACGCCGGCCAACCACAACGGCCTGGACGAGCGCGCGCGCGTGCTGGTGCAGGTCGTGAAGGGCGAGTGGCGCCTGATGAAGTGAAGCCGGGCCTCCGCCTTCCGCCATGAACGCCGACGTCGCCCTCTGGCTGGCCCAGGACGGCATCACCACGGGCGCGATCTACGCGCTGCTCGCGCTCGCGCTCCTGCTGGTGTTCGCCGTCACCCGGATCATCTTCGTGCCGCAGGGCGACTTCATCTCCTATGCCGGCTTGACGCTGGGCATGCTGCAGCTCGGCCAGCTGCCCGGCACGGTGTACGTGCTGCTGGGGGGCGGCGCGCTCGTCGCCCTCGTCGACGGCTGGGCGGCCTGGCGCGAACGCGCGCCGCGGCGCCTGCTGCGCATCGTCGCCCTGAACGTGGGGCTGCCGGTGGCGATCGCCCTGCTCACCGCCTGGGCCGTGCCGCGCAAGCTGGATACGGTGTGGCAGATGGCGCTGACGCTGCTGCTGGTGGTGCCGCTGGGGCCGATGCTGTACCGGCTGGCCTACCGGCCGCTGGCCGACGCGTCCGTGCTGGTGCTGTTCATCGTGTCGATGGCCGCCCACTACGCCCTGTCGGGCCTGGCGCTGGCCGTCTTCGGCAGCGAAGGGCTGCGCACCAGCCCGATCTCGGACCTGAAGTTCCCCCTCGGCGTGCTGCAGGTCAGCGCGCAGAGCCTGTGGATCCTCGCCGCATCCGTCGCGTGCATGGCGGCCCTGTGGGCCTTCTTCGAGCGTTCGCTCACCGGCAAGGCCCTGCGGGCCACGGCGATGAACCGCATCGGGGCCCGCCTGGTCGGCATCCCCACCGCCGCGGCCGGCCGGCTCGCCTTCTGGCTGGCGGCGGCGATCGGTGCGCTCTCGGGCATCCTGATCTCGCCGATCGCGACGGTCTACTACGACACCGGCCTGATGATCGGCCTGAAGGGCTTCGTCGGCGCCATCCTGGGCGGGATGCTGAGTTATCCGCTGGCCGCGCTGGGCGCCCTGGGGGTCGGCCTGCTGGAAGCCTACGCCTCCTTCTGGGCGAGCCCCCTGAAGGAAAGCATCGTCTTCGGCTTCCTGATCCCCGTCCTGCTGTGGCGCTCCCTCGGCTCGCGCCACCCGGTCGTGGAGGACGAAGAAGAATGAGCGCGATGCTGGACCAGGTGCAGGAGCCGGCGGCGTCGGTCACGCACGCCGCGCGCTGGTGGCTGGGCGCCCTGCTGGTGCTGGCGCTGCCGCCCTGGCTGCTGCCGGAATTCCAGGTCACCCTCCTGAACTACATCGGGCTCGCCACGCTGGTGGCGCTCGGCCTCGTCGTGATGACCGGCGTGGCCGGCATCGTCTCCTTCGGCCAGCAGGCGTTTGTGGGCATCGCCGCCTACACGACCGCGGCGCTCACCGTGCTGCACGGCGGCTCGCCGTGGCTGGGCCTGGCGGCGAGCCTGGGGCTGGTCGCCGTCCTGGCGGCGCTGATCGGCTGGATCACGCTGCGGCTGTCGGGGCACTACCTCTCGATCGCCACGATCGCCTGGGGCATCGCGATCTACAACCTGTTCGGCAACCTGCCCCAGCTGGGGCAGTACAGCGGCATCGACAACGTGCCGCCGGTGTCGGTCGCGGGCTGGGCGTTCGACACGGGGCGCAAGTCCTACCTCCTGATCTGGGCGTGCACGCTGGCTTCGCTCGCGGCGGCGCGCAACCTGCTCGATTCGCGCCCGGGCCGCGCCATCCGCGCCCTCCGCTTCCGCGCGGCGATGGCCGAGAGCTGCGGCGTGGACACCGCGGCCCTCAAGCAGTTGGTGTTCCTCCACGCCGCCCTGCTGGCGGCGCTGGCCGGCTGGCTGCACGCGCACTTCCTGCGCTTCGTCAGTCCGCATGCGTTCGGCGTCAACGCGGGCATCGACTACCTCTTCATGGCGGTCGTCGGCGGCGCCGGCAGCGTCTGGGGCGCGCTGGTGGGCGCCTCCATCGTCACCGTCGCCAAGGAGTGGCTGAAGGACGTCCTGCCCCAGGTCTTCCAGCATGCGGGCAACTACGAGGCCATCGTCTTCGGCGTGCTGATGGTGCTGCTGCTGCGCCGCACCCGCGAGGGCCTGATGCCCGCGCTGGCTCGCTGGTGGCCGGCCTCCTGGCGCGCGGCGCGCCCGGCGCGACCGGCCCCCGGGGGCGGGGCGCAGCGGCTGCCGCAGCGCCAGCAACCCGCGGCCGGCACGCCCCTGCTGGAGGTGGCCGGCCTGGGCAAGCGCTTCGGCGGGCTGGTGGCCGTCAAGGAGATTTCGTTCTCGCTGCGCGCTGGCGAGATCCTCGGGCTCATCGGGCCCAACGGCGCCGGCAAGAGCACGCTGTTCAACCTCGTGAGCGGGACCCTGCCCGCCAGCCAGGGCGAGGTCCACCTGCTGGGCGAGCCCATCGCGGGCCGGCCTTCGCGCGAGATCGCGCGCCGCGGGCTCGCCCGCAGCTTCCAGCACGTGAACCTGGTCTCGCGGATGTCCGTCCTCGACAACGTGGCGCTGGGGGCGCACCTGCGCGGCACGCGGGGCGCGGGGGCGGCGATGCTGCGCCGCGACCGCACCGAAGAAGCCCGCCTGCTGGCGGAAGCGGCGCGCCAGGTCGAGCGAGCGGGCCTGGCCGACGTGCTGCACGCCCCGGCGGGCAGCCTGCCCCTGGGACGCCAGCGCGCGGTGGAGATCGCGCGCGCGCTGGCGGCCGACCCGCTGCTGCTGCTGCTCGACGAGCCGGCCGCGGGGCTGCGCTACGCGGAGAAGCAGGTGCTCTCGCAGCTGCTGCGGCGGCTGCGCGCCGAGGGCATGAGCATCCTGCTGGTCGAACACGACATGGAGTTCGTGATGGGGCTGGTGGACCGGCTCGTGGTGATGGACTTCGGCGAGAAGATCGCCGAGGGCCTGCCCGCCGAGATCCAGCGCCATCCGGCCGTGATCGAGGCGTACCTCGGAGGCGCCGAATGACGGCCGAACCGCTGCTGCAGGTCCGCGACCTGCATGTGTCCCACGGCAAGGTCGAGGCCGTGCACGGCATCAGCCTGGACGTGCCGGCCGGCGCCATCGTGACCGTCATCGGGCCCAACGGCGCCGGCAAGTCCACGCTGCTGGCCGCCCTGATGGGTCTGCTGCCCTGCCGCGGCAGCGTGCGCTATGCCGGCGCCGACGTGCAAGCGCTGCCGGTCGAGGCCCGCGTCGGCGCCGGCCTGTCGCTGGTGCCGGAACGGCGCGAGCTGTTCGGCGAGCTGAGCGTGCACGACAACCTGCGGCTGGGCGCGTACCAGCGCCGGCGCGCCGGCGGGCGTGCCGCTGCCGATGAATTGCGCGAGGTGTACGTCCGTTTTCCGCGCCTGCGGGAGCGCCGCGACCAGCTCGCCGTCACCCTGTCGGGGGGCGAACGGCAGATGCTGGCGATCGGGCGCGCGCTGATGGCGCGCCCCCGGCTGCTGATGCTGGACGAGCCGAGCCTGGGCCTGGCGCCGCGGATCGTGCGCGACATCCTCCACATCGTCGCCGACCTGCGCACCGAGGGCGTGGCCATCCTGCTGGTGGAGCAGAACGCGCGTGCCGCCCTGGAGGTCGCGGACACCGGCTACGTGCTGGAGACCGGCGAGCTCGTGCTGCAGGGCCCGGCACGGGAGCTCGCCGGGCACGCGCGCGTGATCGCCTCCTATCTCGGGCTGAAGGGCGCGACGGCGGAGGCGACCGGATGAGGCCGGTTTCGCAAGTGCTGCCGCCCGCCGAAGCGACGGTGGTGCAGATGCTCGCGGCCGCCGCTCAGGCGGCACCGCGCGGCGAAGCCCTGGTCGCCGGCGAGCGCCGGCTGGACTACGCGGGCTACCTCGCCGGCGTCGCCGGTTTCGCGCGCGAACTGCAGGCCCTGGGCGCGCAGGGCGGACGCGTGGCCACGCTGATGGGGAACTCGATCGACGCCTGCATCGCCGCGCTCGCCACGCTGGCCGCCGGCGCGCAGCAGGTGCCCCTGAATCCGCTGTACACCGCCTACGAGCTCGCCGCCATCCTCGAGGGCGCGGAGCCCACGGTGCTGGTCGCGGATGCGGCCCTGGCGGAGATGGCCGGGCCCGTCGCGCGTCGCGCCGGTGTGGCGCACCTCATCGTCGTCGGGGACGGCGCCCGCCGCCTGGATGCCTGGCGGCCCGGCGAAACCGACCTGCCCCCGCCCCCGGCGCCGGATTCGCTGGCGCTGCTGCAATACACCGGCGGCACCACGGGACGGCCCAAGGGTGTCGAGCTCACGCACGGCGCGATCGCCGTGAACGTCGCGCAGCGCGAGGCCCTGCTGCCCACCCGGCGGCGCGATCGCGTCCTGTGCATGACGCCGCTGTCGCACGCCTATGCGATGGCGATGGGGCTGTTCCTGTCGCTGCATTGCGCCGGCACGCTGGTCATCCTGCCGCGCTACCAGCCAGACGAAGTGCTGGCCGCCGTCGCGCGCGAGCGCATCGGCGTCTTCCTGGGCACGCCCACCATCTTCACCGGCCTGCTGGCCCACCCCGGCTTCGCCACCGCGAGCTGGCGCACCGTGCACACCTGCTACTCGGGCTCGTCCGCCCTGCCGGTGGTCACGCTGGAACGCTGGCGCGACGCAGTCGGCGCGCCGGTGCACGAGGGCTACGGGCAGACCGAGGCCGGTCCCGTGTTGAGCTTCAATCCGGTGCCCGGCCCGGTGCGGCCGGGCACGGTGGGCGTGCCGGTGCCGCTGACCGAGATCGAGATCGTCGATGTGGAGACCGGCCTGCAGGTGCTGCCTCCGGGCGCCTGCGGCGAGATCCGGGTGCGCGGCCCGCAGGTGATGCGGGGCTATCGCAAGCGGCCCGAGGAGACCGCGCAGGCGCTGCGCGGCGGCTGGCTCTACACCGGCGACATCGGCGCCTTCGACGCCGACGGGTATCTCTCCATCCGGGACCGCAAGAAGGACATGGTGATCGTGGGCGGCTACAACGTGTACCCGCGCGAGGTCGAAGAGGTCCTGTTCGCGCATCCCGACGTCGCGGACGCCGCCGTGGTGGGCCGGCCCGACGCCTACCGGGGAGAGGCGCTGGTGGCGCACGTGGTGCCGCGGCCCGGTGCCCCTCCCGATGCCGACGCCCTGCTGGCGCATTGCCGCGAGCGGCTCGCCCGCTACAAGATCCCGGCCGAGTGGCGCTTCTCGCACGCGCTGCCGAAGACCGCGGCCAACAAGACCGACAAGAACGCACTGCGGAGAACCTGATGACGACCCGCCCCCGCTTCGCCAATCCCCTGCTCGAACCCGCCGCGCGCCCGGCACCGCGGCGCGTCGCCGTGATCGGCGCGGGCACGATCGGCCCGGACATCGCCTGGTACCTGAAGTCCGCGCTGCCCGGGCTGCAACTGGTGCTGCTGGACGTGCGCCAGGCGGCCATCGCCGAAGCGCTCGCGCGCCTGAAGGGCTATGCCGACAAGGCCGTGGCGCGCGGGAAGATGAGCGAGAGTGCCGCCGAAGCCGCGCTCGCGGGGCTCACCGGCAGCACCGATTACGAGACGCTGCGCGGCTGCGACTGGGTGATCGAGGCGGCCACGGAGGACCTGGCGCTCAAGCGCCGGATCTTCGCCGAGGTGGAGGCGCGGGTCGATGCGGGCGCCGCAATCACCTCCAACACCAGCTCGCTGCCCGCGCAGCGCATCTTCGGGCAACTGGCGCATCCGGAGCGCGCGACGGTGACGCACTTCTTCGCCCCCGCGTGGCGCAATCCGGTGGTGGAGGTGGTCGCCTGGCCGGGCGCCGACCCGGCGCTGGTGGCGTGGCTGCGGCGCCTGTTCGCGCAGACCGGCAAGCTGCCCCTGGTGACCGCGGACGCACCGTGCTTCATGCTCGATCGCGTGTTCGACAACTGGTGCAACGAGGCGGCGCTGCTGCTGGACGAAGCGAGCGCCGCGCAGATCGACAGCGTCGCCGCGGAGTTCGTCCATGCCGGGCCCTTCTTCGTGCTGAACCTGGCGCACGGCAACCCGATCATCCTCGAGACCAACACGCTGCAGGCCGACGAGGAGGGCGAGCACTATCGCCCGGCACCGGTGTTCCGTTCCGTGGAGCGCTGGAATACCGTGGCGCCGGGACGCGAAGTCGAGGTTCCGCCGGCGCTGCACGCGCGCATCCGCGACCGGCTGCTGGGCGTGCTGTGGTCGCAGAGCGTGGACATCCTGGACCGCGGCATCGGCGACGCCGCCGATCTCGACATCGGCTGCCGGCTCGCGCTGGGCTTCCGCCGAGGGCCGCTGGAGCTCCTGCGTTCGCTCGGCGCCGCCGAGTGCACGCGCGTGCTCGATCGCTTCGTGCGCGAGCGGCCGGGCATGCCGGGCCCGCGCCGCGAGCTCGCCGCGTATCTCCCTGCCGAACGCCACGTGCTGGTCGACGAGGTGGACGGCGTCAAGGTGATCACCCTGCGCCGGCCGGAAGCGCTGAATGCGCTGCACGACGAGCTCACCGACGAGATCCTGGGCGTCATCCGGCGCCACGAGGACGAGCCCGGAGTGGCCGGCTTCGCGATCGTCGGCTACGGCGGCAAGGCCTTCTGTGCCGGCGGGGACATCGGCCGCTTCCCGTCCCTGCTGGGCAACGCGGAAGGCGCGGCGCAGTACGCGCGCGACTGCTCGCGCCTGCTGGTGCACCTGGACCGCGCGCGCAAGCCGGTGGTCGCCGCCCTCAACGGCATGGCGCTGGGCGGCGGCTTCGAGCTGGCGACCCGCTGCCACGCGCTGGTCGCCGAGCGCGGCGCGTGGATGCAGTTGCCCGAGGTGACGCTGGGGATCCTGCCCGCCATCGGCGCGATGGTTGTGCCGTACCGGCGCTGGCCCCGGGCGGCGGCGGTCTTCCACGGCATGCTCACGCGCGCCGAGCGCCTGAAGGCGGCGCAGGCGCAGGAACTGGGCATCGTCGACGAGCTGGCCGACGGCTACGACGCCCTGGTCGCCCGCGCCGTGGCGAAGGTGCACGCGCTCGCCGGGCGCCTGCAACCGATCCCCGACGCGCCGGTGCCGGTGCCCGCCTTCGAGGCCGGCCCGCCCCGCGCCGCCGACGGCCGCGTCCTGAGCGGCACCGTGATCGGGATCATCGAGGGCGCGGTGCGGGAAGCCGCGGCGGCGCCCACGCTGCACGCGGCGCTGGAGGCCGGCTATCGCGCCTTCGGCACGGTGGCCTGTACGGCCGCCGCGCGCGAAGGCATCACGGCGTTCGTGGAGCGGCGCAGCCCGGATTTCGGCGCCACGGGCTGACCCGGGATCGCGCGATGAAGACCCGGTGCTCACCGGCGCGAAGGCAGACGGACGCCAGCGGGTTGCATCCATGAAGAAGGGCGCGTTGGACGACAAGTACCAGCTGGAAGGCGGGCCCGTGTTCCTGACCGCCATGCAGGCGCTCGCCCGCCTGCCGATGCTGCAGCGCGAACGCGACCGCGCAGCGGGCCTGGCCACCGCGGGCTACGTCTCCGGCTACCGCGGCTCGCCGGTGGGAGGGCTGGACACGGCGCTGCACGAAGCGCAGCCTTTCCTCGCGGCGCACGACATCCGCTTCCACCCCGCCGTCAACGAGGAGCTGGCGGCCAGCGCGCTCTGGGGCACGCAGCAGCTGCACCTGCTGCCGGGCGCCCGGCGCGACGGCATCTTCGGCATGTGGTACGGCAAGGGCCCCGGCGTGGACCGCTGCGGCGACGTGTTCAAGCACGCCAACTTCGCCGGCACGTCCAGGCACGGCGGCGTGCTGGTGGTGGCCGGTGACGACCACGGCGCGCGCTCGTCGGCCGTGGCGCACCAGAGCGAACACATCTTCTCGGCCTGCGCCATGCCGGTGCTGACGCCGGCCGGCGTGCAGGACATTCTCGACCTGGGCCTGCACGGCTGGTCCTTGTCGCGCTATTCGGGCTGCTGGGTGGCCATGAAGCTGACGTCGGAGACCGCCGAGAGTTCGGTCGTGGCCGAAGCGGGGCCGGACCGCATCGCCGTCGCTTGGCCGGACGACTTCGCCCTGCCGCCCGAGGGCGTGCACCTGCGCTGGCCCGACCCGCAGCTGGCGCAGGAGCGCCGGATGCAGGAATTCAAGATCTACGCGGCGGCGGCCTACGCCCGGGCCAACGGCCTGAACCGGCTCGTGTTCGATGCGCCCCGCCCGCGCATCGGGATCATCGCCTGCGGCAAGGCCTGGCTGGACGTGCGTCAGGCGCTCGCCGACCTGGGCATCGACGCCCGCGTGGCCAGCGACATCGGCCTGCGGCTCTACAAGGTCGGCATGGCCTGGCCGCTGGAAGCGGCCGGCGTGAGGCGCTTCGCGCGCGGCCTCGAGGAGATCCTGGTCGTCGAGGAAAAGCGCCAGGTCATCGAATACCAGCTGAAGGAAATGCTGTACGACTGGCGCGACCCGGAGCGCCCGCGCGTGGTCGGCAAGTTCGACGAGAGCGGCGAATGGCCGGCGCCCCCCCACCAGTGGCTGCTGCCGCCGACGGGCGACCTGTCGCCGGCGATCGTGGCGCGGGTGATCGCCGCCCGGATCGCGCACTTCCACGACAGCCCCGAGGTGCGCGCGCACCTGGCGCTGCTGGCCGGGCATGAGCGGGCCCTGGCGGGCTTCCAGCCCGCGCTGCAGCGCCCGCCCTACTTCTGCCCGGGCTGCCCCCACAGCCGCTCCACGTGCCTGCCCGCGGGCTCGCGCGCGCTGGGCGGCGTGGGCTGCCACCTGATGGCCACGGCCATGGACCGGGGGACGCTGACCGTCGCCCAGATGGGCGGCGAGGGGGCGACCTGGCTGGGCATGGCCGAACACGCCGGCGTGCGGCACGTGTTCGCCAACATGGGCGACGGCACCTGGTTCCATTCCGGTCTGCTGGCGGTCCGCGCGGCGGTCGCGGCCCGCGCCAACATCACCTACAAGCTGCTGTTCAACCACGCGGTCGCGATGACCGGCGGCCAGCCCGTCGACGGCCCGCTGACGGTGCCGCAGCTGACGCGCCAGCTGGCGGCCGAAGGCGTGGGCCGCATCGTGGTGCTGGCGGACGACACCGGCAAGTACGGCCGCTCGCCCGGGTTCGCGCCCGGCGTCGCCCTGCGCCCGCGCGAGGACCTCGAGGCGGTGCAGCGCGAACTGCGGGACATCCCCGGCGTCACGGCGCTCGTGTTCGACCAGACCTGCGCGGCGCAACAGCGCCGCCTGCGCAGGCGCGGCCGCACCCCCCAGGCCGCCCGTCGCCTGTTCATCCATGAACCGGTCTGCGAGGGCTGCGGCGACTGCGCCGCCAGGTCGAACTGCCTGGCGGTGCTCCCCGTGGCCACGGAGTTCGGGACCCGGCGTGCCATCGACCAGGACGCCTGCAACGTGGACACCGCCTGCCTCGCCGGCTGCTGCCCCGCGATCGTCACGGTCGAGGGGGCGTCGCCGCGCCGGCAGGGCGTCGTCGCGACCGATGCCGATTTCGACGCTCTTCCCGAGCCCGAGCTTCCTGCGCTGGCCGCGCCCTTCGGATTGCTGGTGGCGGGCGTGGGTGGAACCGGCGTCGTGACGATCGGCGCCCTGCTGGGCATGGCGGCGCACCTGGAGGGCAAGGGCGCCACGGTGCTGGACATGACGGGCATGTCGCAAAAGGCGGGCGCGGTGGCTTCGCACGTGCGCATCGCGCGCGATCCGGCCCAACTGCACGCGGTCCGGATCGCCGCCGCGCAGGCCGATACCGTGATCGGCTGCGATCTCGTCGTGGCGGCCGGCAGCCTCGGACGTTCCGTGATGCGGCCCGGTCGCACGCGTGCCTTCGTCAACACCGCGCAGGCCGTCACCGGCGACCTCGTTCGCAACCCGCGGCAGGCGTTCCCGGTCGCTGCATTGCAGGACTCGGTGCGTGCCGGCGTGGGCGAAGATGCGGTGGAATTCCTCGACGCGTCCCGGCTCGCGTCCCTGCTGCTGGGCGATTCCACCTTCACCAACGTCTTCATGCTGGGCTTCGCCTGGCAGCGCGGCTGCGTGCCGGTGGGGCGCGCGGCCCTGATGCGCGCGATCGAGCTGAATGGCGCGGCGGTCGCCGAAAACCAGCTGGCGTTCCAATGGGGCCGCCGGGCCGCCAGCGACCCGCAAGGCACGGAGCGCCTCGCCGCAGCGGCCGAATGGCTGCCCGCCGGGCGTCGCCGGTCGCAAGGGCTGGAAGAGGCGATCGCGCGCCGGCGCGAGTACCTCGTGGACTACCAGGACGAGGCCTATGCGCAGCGCTATGTCGCCTGGGTGGAGCGGGTGCGCACGGCCGAAGCGCGTGTGCTTCCCGGCAGCACGCGCCTGGCAGAAATCGTCGCGCGCAACGCCTTCCGCCTGCTCGCCCGCAAGGACGAATACGAAGTGGCGCGCCTGTTCGCTGACGACGGCTTCCGCCAGGCCCTGCAGGCCGCGTTCACGGGCCCCTTCCGGCTGCGCCTGCATCTGGCCGTCCCCATATGGACCCGCCCCGACCCCGCCACGGGGGAAGGCCGCAAGCGTTCGTTCGGCCCCTGGATCCTGCCCGTGCTGAGGGTCGTCGCGAAGCTGAAGGTGCTGCGCGGCACCCCGCTGGACGTGTTCGGCTTCAGCAAGGAACGTCGTGCGGAGCGCGCCGCGTCCGCCGAGTACGCCCGGATCGTGGACCTCCTGCTGGAGCAACTGCAGCCCGGGAACCTCGAACTCGCGGTCGCCATCGCCAGCCTGCCCGAGAGCATCTGCGGCTTCGGGCCGGTCCGGCAGCGCCACGCCAGTGCCGCCCGGGCCCGCCAGGCCGAATTGATGGCGGCCTGGGGGCGGCAACGCGTTCCCGCAAGCGCGGAGGCCGCGTGAACCGGAACCGCTGGATGGGGCCCGGGGCGTCCGTCTGGGGCAGCGGGTTCCGACCGTTCTACCTGCTCGGCACCTTGTACGCCCCCCTGGTGCTGGTGGGCGCCGCCGCGGCGCTCGGCGGCTTGGTGACCCTGCCGGCCACGAGCGGCACGCCCGCCTCGTGGCACGGCCACGAGATGATCTTCGGGTTCGCGGCGGCGCTCATCGTCGGGACCCTCCTGACCGCCCTGCCCAGTTGGGCTGGCACCCCCGAAGTCCGCGGCGGTCCCCTCGCCCTCCTGGCCGGCCTCTGGCTGGCCGGGCGCCTGGCGATGTGGGCCGGTCCCTGGTTGCCGAAAGCGGTCTGCACGGCGGCCGACCTGGCCTTGGTGCCGGCGCTGCTGGCGCTGCTCGGGCCGGCGGTGTGGCGCGCGCGGAACCGGTTCTTCCGCTGGCTCGTGCCGATCCTGCTGGCGTTCGCGGCGGCCAACGCCGTGCATCACGCCGGCTTGCTGCTGCACGACCCCGCACTGTCGCGGCTCGGTCTCGAGGCGGGGGTCTACACGGTCGTGATCCTGTTCGCGCTGATGGGCGGCGTGCTGACGCCCATCTTCACCGGCAATGCAACGGGCGGCGCCTTGCCCGGAATGGACCTGCGGCTCGAAATCCTGGCTGCCGGCAGCATCGCCCTCCTGGCCGCGCTCGACCTGTGCGGTGCCCCGCCGGCCTGGGTCGGCCTGGCCGCCCTGGGATGCGCGGTCGTGCATGCGGTCCGCACCGCGCGGTGGCGCGGCTGGCTCGTGGCCCGCCAGCCGCTGCTGTCGGTGATGCACCTGAGCTTCGTGTGGCTGGTGCTGGCATTCGTCCTGCGGGCCGTCGCCGGACTGACGGGCCTGGTCTCGCCAGCCGCATGGCTGCACGTGTTCACCGTCGGCAGCCTGGGCATGATGATGCTGGGCCTCATGACGCGCGTGGCCCTGCGCCACACCGGCCGGCCGCTCGTGGTTCCAGTCCCGATGCGCTTCGCCTACGCGGCGATGTTCGCCGCGGTCCCCGTCAGGCTGGCCGCCGAGATCCACGCGCTTCCGGTGGCGTTCCTGGTGGCGGCCCTCCTCTGGGTGGGCGCCTTCGCCGTCTTCCTGCTCCTGTTCGCCCGCGCGCTGCTCGCGCCCAGCCTGCCGCGGGCCGTCCCGCCGCGGATGGTGGGGAGCTGAGTCAGGGGCTGCCGGAAGCCTGGGAGACCGTTCATCCGGATTGCAGATGACAACAGTTTGTAAATGTCAGAAACTAGGTTCATCAGTTTCCTGTCGAGGGGCTGAATTTCAGGGGCCGCTCTCCTCATCAGAGAGCGGCCCGTTTGTTTTCCGGCCCCAAAGTGCCGCCCGAAAGGAACCGGCGTCCCTTTCGGGCGCAGGGAGAGCCAGCGATGATCACCCCATCTCGCACCCCCCAAGACTTTCCCCTCGACAGCGAGAACAAGAAGCGGCCGCCAATGAGCGGCCGCACCCCTTTTTGGGAGGGCGAACCGCTCGCCCTCACCTCAGCGCCACGGTTCGATGACGCTCGTGGGGCCTGCTGGGAGCGTGTGCGGCCTCCGGGCCGGATCGCCGGATCGCGCCCGAGCCACAGCCTTGCCGCGACACCGCGGTTCTAAAGGTACGAGCGGGCGTGTCGGCGCATGGCCGACCAGAACGCGGCCCGGATCCTTTCTCCGATCCCGACGTTGCGCCCCCACCTATCTTTCATGAGACAGGACAATGCCATCGCCTCGTTGCGCTCCCGGGTCTCCGCTCTCGTGGACCAGGAGGGACTCCTGCTTTCGAGCGCCTTCGAACTGAGCCGTGGCGGGGGCGAACGCCGGAGCGTCGACGACCTGTTCGCCCGCGTCCAGTCCATCCAGGTGGAACGCAACAGGTTGCAGAAGGAGATCGGGAACCTCCTCGGGACCCACCGGCTGCATGCGGCCTCCGAAGTCTGGCGGCCCGGCGTCTACGAGTATCGGCAGGAGGCCGCGGGGGAAGCGGTGCATGTGCGCGTGACACAGGGTCCCCTTGGCCTGCAGGCCCTTCTCCCCGGCCGCAAGGACCCGGTGCGGATCGAGACCCTCGACGGTTCCTTCGACGGCCCGCTCGCGGTGGACGAACCCGCCACCCGGACGGCTGCGGCTTCGGGCGCACCAGCCAAGTCCGCGCAACCTGGGGGTGCGCGGAAGGCGCGCACCGCGGCACGCCGGCCAAGGAAGGACGAGTCTCGCTAGCGCTGCCGTGGCAGCGACATCCGGAAGTCAGCGCGCCTTGGCCTGCAGCGCCGGGAGCGAGAAGGTGAAGCTCGCCTTGTCGAGCGGCTTGTGGCAGGCCAGGCACTCGGCCTGGTTGACACCCGGGCGCGCCTTCTTCTCGGGCGTGTAGACCGCGTAATTCCAGTCCTCGTTGCGCAGCAGCTCCGGAATGTCCTTGCCCCATCCTGCCGCGCGACCCATGATCGCGTAGGCCAGCAATCGGTCGCGCTCGTAGAAGCCATCGGCGCCGACGATCGGCTTGCGGTCCGGGCCGAGCTTGGCGGCGTGCTGCTCGAGCACCAGCACCGAGCCGTCCGGCAGCGGTTTGCCTTCACGCGCGGCCTGCAGTGCCGCCGCGTTGGCGTAGAGGTAGCGCACCTGGTTGATGTCCGCCCGGTTCACCGTCTGGTACATCGTGAAGCCGTTCGGATAGCCCTCGGGCAGCGCGGCGCTGGTCTTTGCCAGCGTCGGCAGGAAGTCGGATTTCGCACTGGACACGCCGGCGCCGGGCAGCGACGAGAAGTAGGCCGCGACGTTGGCGATGTCCTCCGCGCTGAGTTGCGCCGCGATGGCACCCATCACCGCGTTCTTGCGCGAGCCGTCTTTCAGCGCCCGCAATTGCGACTGCAGGTAGGCCGACCTCTGCCCGGCCAGATTCGGGATCGTGTCGCTGACGCTGACGCCGTTGGCGCCGTGGCATGCGGCACAGACGGTTTCGGCGCGCGCCTTGCCCGCAGCCAGGTCTTGGGCCCCGGCCAGCGGGGCCAATGCAGCACCCAGCATCAGGGTGCAGGTACGACCGACGGGGAACGACTTCATGCGCCCTCCTTTGGGTTGCCCGGACTGTACGCGCTCGGTCGCGGATCAGATGCATCGGCCTTCTACGGGTTTACGCGAGGGGCACCGGAATGTCGAAGTGCAGGACATCCTCGCGCAAGCCAAGCTTCGAATACAGGGCAATGGCCGGGGTATCCGGGTGATCTGCCTGTACGAAGATCACGTGCGCCCCGCGTTCAGCGGCGATGCGTTGGAGTTCCCGCACCAGTGCCGTCGCGATCCCCTGACGTCGATGCGCCGCCGCGACGGCCAGGTCGTAGATGTAGATCTCGCTGCGCTCCTGCTCGAACTTCCTGAGCTCATAGGCAGCGAGACCGCCGACGACTTCCGATTCCGAGCGGGCTCCCACCGCGATGAACGAGTCGCCGGCCAGCAAGCGACGAAGGTAGGCGGGGCTCGGCCGCTTCGCACCGTAGGTCTGCGCGTCCGCGAAAGCCTCGCCGAACACGGACAGGAGCGACTCCAGGAACGGGACGTCGTCCACGCAGAGATGCTGGATGCGGTAACCGGGGGCCATGGACATGATCGATTTTGACGTGCGAGGGGCCGCAGAACGCGCGCGGCAAAGGCTGGCCCGACGCCCGGAAAATGTGTCCGCAGGTTTCGTCAGGATTGCCGGGGCCCGGCTCGCTGCCGCGCGATGCAGGGTGTCGTCAGGGGCGCGTCGCGACGTGCTCAGCAGGCACGGCGTGGCGCGCGGCGAAAGATCCGTCCGCGATCAGGCCGTCGTCGCGCAGCGGCAGCGATTGCAGTGGTCCGCAACGGCGAGGCCCGGTCCGGCGCAGCGGGTGACCTTTCCTTTCAAATTGGCCGTGGGCCTGCGGCCTCGACGGCCTGCGTGCGGCCGCCGGATCCGCGCAAGGCATCGGAAACTCGGGGCATGCACGTCCTGCGCCACGCCGCCCTTTTCGTCTTCCTCGTCGCCGCACTGATCCCCTGCCGGGCCGAAGACTTCACCGACGAGACCTGGAGCGCACTGTTCCTCACGTCCTTGCTCGCGGACCGGGTCCAGGGCGTGTGTTCCGAAGTCGACCCGACGCTGGGTGGCGCGATCGCCGCATCGCTGGCGCGCCTGCGCGAGGTGCACGCGCGCGATCTGCTGGCGGGTCGGGCGATCGCGCAGCGGAAGGCCGCACCCGAGGACCTGGAGTCGGTCGGCAAGGCGCTGGCGGAGCGTTTCACGCGCGCGCTGCAGAAGGAAACCGACGAAGCGCGGCACGCCCGATGCACCAGGCTCGTGGTGCAACTCGAAAGCAGCGCGCGGCGCTCCCGCCGCGAACTCGTGGAAGCCACCTTCAGGAACTGGTTCGCCCAGCAACAGCGCGAACGCCAGATCGACTGTGCGCGCCTGGATGGCGTTGCCCGCTCGCTGGCCCGGCGCTTGCTCTCGAAGGACTCCGCCGAAGCCGAGACCGATCAACTCCGGGCCGACGCGAAAATGGCCGCACGCGCGGCCGACTGGTGCCTGCAGGCGCAGGCTGCTGCCGCGCGGGAGGGTATCGGCGTTCCCGGAAATTTCGGCTTGATCGGCGACACGGCACGGGCCATCTCCGACGCGGCGGCGCCGATGCTGTCCGGCGGCGACCCGGCCGCGGCGCGGGCCCGCGGCGTCGATCGCGCGCGCCGCTACCTTGCCGAGCCGGATTGGCTCTGATGGATCAAGTGGTGGGAGAAGCGGAGACGCGGCCGGCCCGGAGCCCGTCCTAGCTAGCTGGCCTGGAGCACGCGAATCAATGCGTCGATCACGTCGCTGCCGTCCGGCGACTTGAGGCGGTACTGCTTCAGGGAGCGGGCCAGGTCCGCCTGGCCCAGCACGCGGTAGTCGGAACGGATCAGCACATTGGCGATGGCGCGCTGGACCTGGACCGACTTGGCCAGCGGGAACAGGCGGGCAATCTCACGCAGGCTGTCGGGGTCGGTCAGGCGTTGCCGGGACAGGGTTTCCAGCGCCGCCACCTGGGCGTCGGCCGCGGGCATGCGCGCGATGCCCGTTGCGACGGTGCGCAGGTCCTGGACATCCGCCAGGGGCCGGTGGCGCAGGTAGGCCTGGGCCATGGCAATGTCACCGGCATCGGCGCTGGTCAAGGCGCGCACGACGCGCGCATGGGCTTCGATGCTGCCCAGGCAGGCCATCGCAGCGGCTGGCGCGATCTTGCCCGACTTCAGCGCGCCGGCGGCCATTGCCTGCACGGCGGGATCCTTCCCGTCCGGCGGCCCGCCCGCGCACGCCAGGTTCACTTCATCCCGGCCGACACGATCCCGCGCGATCTGGTCCGAGATCGTGCGCACGAGTTCGGCCTGTTCCTGCGCCGGCGTGAGCCATCCGATGTTCCTGGCCAGCGCCATCATGCGCATGCGCACCGTCGAATCCTCGGCATCGCGCGCCGCTTCGAGGTAGCGCCCGCGTGCCGCGTGGTCGGCGGCGATCGCCTCGAACGCCGCGGCCGTCTTGCCGGACAGGCGCTGGGCCGGCTTGATGGAGCCGGCGAAGCGCTCCAGGTGCCCCAGGAACAGGCGCACTTCGGCCACGTCGCGCTGCAGCACGTCGTGCATGAACGCGACCTTCTGCGCATCCGTCCGCCGGGTATCGAGGAACTGGCAGGCATCGCGGCGCACGGCCGCCTGGGGCTCCGCGTCGGTCAGGCCCGGGGTGGCAGTCAGCGCAGTCCGCGAGAAGGCGTTCATCAATTTGCCGCTGACCTGGCCGGAGCCGACCTCCGGCAGCGGCGCCGACTGGAAGTAGCGGTCGAGCAGCGGGCCCGCGGTCCGGCCCAGGGGCGCCAGCGAGGAGAAGCCGTAGATGACCGGCACGTCCTTGAAGATGTACCGCATGCGATCGCGGTTGCTGCCGGCATGCAGGTCGCCCAGCAGCCCCGCCGTCTTCAGCGCGTCCGCCGGCGCATGGCCCGCGCGCAGCAGGCCGCGCACGATGTCCTCGGTGGCGTTCTGCCGGGCCTCCGGCTTCAGCGTGTTGCAGCCGAAGAGATAGACCTCCTTGAGCTGCGAGAACACGCCGGGACACGACTCGCTGCAGGAGGCGCGCTCCATTTCCTCGACGGCCAGGTACTCGCTGGCGTCGTTGCGGTCGGTGTAGAACTCGTCGCCCCCGTCGAAGTGGCCGGAGATGATGAGCGCGTCGCATTGCACGCGCTGCTGGCAGGCCGAGGCCAGCCAGTCGGGCCGGCCGCGCTCCACCAGTTCCACGAACTGGTAGTCGCCCGGGGGCAGGTGCCGGCGGAAGCTTTCCCGTTCATCGGGCGAGTTGACCGTGATGGTGCACACCGTCCTGGGGGCGGCGCCGGCAGCGAACGACACGGCTGCGGCCACGCAGGCGCCGACCAGCGCGAGCTTCCTGGAGAACGACATCATGGACATGGAGCGTGGACTGCCGCGAATGCGGCCAGTATTCCACACCCCTACTGCTGTGCCGCATGCGGCCTGCCGCGGGCGACGAGAGGGTCACGAAGTCAGGAAGATTCCCGCAGTCGCTGGATCAGCGCGTCCACCATGTTGTCTCCGGGCGACGCCTTCACGCGATTTTCACGCAGCGTGTTCAGCAGTTCCGAGGCGACGACCGACTTGCGGTCGGCCCGGATCAGCACGCCGGCGATCGCGTTCTGCACCGTCCACGACCGGGTCTTCGCGAACAGCTGGCGCAGCATGTCGACCGTTTCGCGGTCGGACAGGTAATGGCGGGCCAGCACGTCGAGGGCCCGGGTCTGCGCGTCCGGCGAGTTCATCCGGGCGATGGCCTGCGTGACCACGCGCAGTTCGTTGGCATCCGCCAGGGGCCGGTGCCGCAGGTAGGCCTGCGCGATGCGGACATCCGCGTCGACAGGGCTGGCCAGCCGCTCGAGCACGCGATCGCGTGCCTCGGCGTTGCCCAGGCAGGCGAGCACGGCGGAATGCCCCACGCCGTCGCCGCGGACCTTCGCGGCGAACGCGCCATCGAGCTCGCCGTCCTTGTTCAGGGTGCAGGCCAGGGAGACGTCCGGGCCGGAGACCTCCTTGCGGGCCAGCACGTCGCCGAGCAGGGCCACCACTTCGTCGCGGCGCTGCTGCGCCGAAAGCCAGCCCAGGTCGTACGCCACGTCGATCATGCGGGCGCGGGTCACGGGCTCGTCGGCATCGCGCGCGAAGGCGAGATGGCGCTCTCGCGAGGCGCTGTCCCCGGCGATCTGCCCGAGGACCTGCGCCACCTCGGGCTGCTGGCGGACGCTGGGCGACAGCGTGTCCGTGAGCCGCTCGATCCGGTCCAGCAGCAGGCGCGATTCGGCCGTCGGCCTCTGCAGGATCCCGTGGACGGCCGCCAGCCTTTGCGCGTCGGAAAGGCGATCGTCGGCGAACTTGCAGATGTCCTGCCGCAGCGGAACGAGGGGATCGCCCTCCCCGATGCCGCGCGCCGCCACCAGGCCGTGGGAAGAGAACTGCCGCAGCAGGCCGCCGCTCGGGCGGCCCTTGCCGACTTCGGAGCTGCCGGCGCCCTGGAAGTAGCGGCTCAAGACGGAACCTGCCACGGGACCGAGCGGCGCCACGGAGGAAAAGCCGTAGATCACCGGCACGTCCTTGAACAGCAGCCGCATGCGGTCGCGGCTGCTCTCCCCGCGCTGCTGCCCGAGCAGGCGCGCGAGCCGCGCTGCCTCGTCCGTGGAGCGGCCCTCGCGCGCGTAGCTCCGCGCCACCTCGCCGGAGATGGTGTGCTGCGCCTGCGGGTTCATCGTGTTGCAGCCGAACAGGTAGACCTCCTTGAGGTTGGCGAACAGGCTGGGACACGAGCCGGAACAGGAGACGCGTTCCAGTTCCTCGATGGGCAGGAACTCGTTCTTTTCCAGCGAGTCCGAGAAGAACACGTTGCCCTCGCCGTGGTGCCCGGAGATGACGAGGATGTCGCAGGAGACCTTGGCCTCGCACGAGGAGGCCAGCCAGTCGCGGCGGTTGCGCTCCACGAGCTCGACGAACTGGTACTTCTCCGCGGGCAGGAAGCGGCGGAACGTTTCCTTCTCATCGGCGGAATTGATGGTGATCGTGCACACCGTCTGCTTCCCGGCGAGCGCGAGAAGCGGCAGCAGGCAGGCCGCCAGCAGGCAGAGCGAGCGAACGATGCGCATGGCGACCAGACCTCTCGGCAGCGATGAGGCGCCCATGGTCCGCCGCGCCCCGCCCGCAGGTTCGTAGGAACGAACCGGACGGGTCGTGTCGGCTTTCGTCGGATATGCGCGTGAGTCTCAGGTCGGCTGGGCCGGCATTGCGGCGCTGGCCGGGCGTTCCCGCCCCGCCGCCTCAATAGCAATGCAGGGCTGGGTCGGGGAAGCTCGCGTCCTTCACGGCACCGACGTACCGGCGCACCGCCTCGGCGATGCTCCCGCTGCCTTCCATGAAGTTGCGCACGAAGCGCGGCGGCTGGGCGCTCGCCAGTCCCAGCATGTCGTGCAGCACCAGCACCTGCCCGCTGCAGTCCGGGCCGGCGCCGATGCCGATGACGGGAATGGACAGCTCGCGGGTGATCGCCGCGGCGAGGGCCGTGGGGACGAGCTCCAGCACGAGCATGGCGGCGCCGGCTTCGGCCAGCGCCAGCGCGTGCTCCCGCAGCGTGGCGGCCGCGCGCTCGTCACGGCCCTGGATGCGCCAGCCCCCCAGCGCATGCACGGATTGCGGCGTCAACCCCAGATGGCCGCAGACCGGAATGCCGCGCTCGCTGAGGAAGCGCACGGTGGCGGTGGTCCAGCCTCCGCCTTCGAGTTTCACCATCTGCGCGCCGGCCTGCATCAGCGCCGTGGCGCTTCGCAGCGCCTGCTCGCGCGACTCCTGGTAGCTGCCGAACGGCAGGTCGCCGATCACCCAGGCCGTGCGGCTTCCCTGCGCCACACAGCGCGTGTGGTAGGCCATCTGCTCCAGCGTGACGGGAACGGTGCTGGAAGCGCCTTGCAGCACCATGCCCAGGGAGTCGCCCACCAGCAGGCAGTCGACGCCGGCTTCGTCCAGCACCCTGGCGAAGGTGCTGTCGTAGCAGGTGAGCATCGTGAGCTTCTCGCCCCTGGCGTGCATCTCGCGCAGCCGATGCAAGGTGAGCGGCTTGCGGCCGGAAGGGGTGCCCATGGTTGGCCGCTCAGAGCTGCTGCACGGGGACGAAGTCGCGCGTGGCGAGCTGCCGGTTCGCCTCGTCGACGAACACCAGCTTCGGCTTGTGCGCCGGCACCTGGTCCTCGTGCACCTGGGCGAAGGCGGCGATGATGAGGAGATCTCCCACCGCCGCCCGGCGCGCGGCCGAACCGTTGACGGAAATCATCCCGGAGCCGCGCTGCCCCTTGATGGCGTAGGTGACGAAGCGCTCGCCGTTGTCGACGTTCCAGACGTGGATCTGCTCGTTCTCGACGATGCCGGCGGCTTCCAGCAGGTTCTCGTCGATGGCGCAGGAGCCCTCGTAATGAAGCTCGCAATGCGTCACGGCGACGCGGTGGATCTTGGAATTCAGCAACGTACGGTACACGCGCGCGTCTCCTCATCGCCGCCGCGATGTTGCGGCGCACCATTCTAGAGTCAGCTTGGGCGACCACCCTGAGTGTCCGCAGGCCGCCGGGGATATTCGGTGTCGGGGCGAGGCTTCCTCGCGCGCCGCGCGCCGGGATTGCGGAAACCCGCGCGCTCCTCAGCTTCCGGATGCCCCCCGGCCCGGTCCCGGCTCCGCCAGCGGTTCCGTCTGCCGCGACGTCGCCAGGGCCCGCCGCGCCAGCTCCTGGTACAGCAGCGTGCCCTGGTGCTTGCGCGCGATTTCCGCTTCGGTGAGTGGTCGCCTGGGCTGCGCGGGCATGCCCGCGACGAGCGTGCGGGCGGACACCCTGGTGCCCGCGGGGACGAACGCACACGCCGCGACCATGGCCTGCTCGCCGATCTCCGCGCCGTCCATCACGACCGCCTTGATCCCGACCAAGGCGCCGCGCCGCACGACGCAGCCGTGGAGCACCGCACCGTGGCCGATGTGCCCGTCCGCCTCCACGAGCACCTGCGCGTCGGGGAAGCTGTGGAGGACGCAGCCGTCCTGCACGTTCGCCCCCGCCTCCAGCACGATGCGGCCGAAGTCGCCGCGCAGCGAGGCGCACGGGCCGACGTAGCAGTCCGGGCCGACGACCACGTCCCCGGTCAGGACGGCCGTGGGATGCACGTACGCGGTGGGATCGACCACAGGAATCAAGCCATCGATGGAATAACAGGGCATCTCGAATCTCCGATGGACGTGCTTCGGGCAGGCACTGTTTCGTTTCAATACCGCGCCGCCCGAATCGCCGGCACGGATTCGGGATTGACGAGGGTGCTGAGATCGCCCGGATCCTCACCGAGCCAGGCGGCGCGGATCACGCGGCGCATGACTTTCATGTTGCGGGTGCGCGGCAGGTCGGCAACGAGGGCGACTTCGGCCGGCCGGAAGGCCCCGCCCAGGCCGGCGACGACAGCGGCCGACAGGGCCTTCACCTCGGTGCCACCGCCTGCGGCGAAGCCGACCACCATGCGGATCGGGCGACTCGGCCAGGCCTGCGCGAAGGCGCTGGCGCCGAGCAGCGCGATGGCGCCGGCGAGGGCGGCGGTGCGAGGCCAGCGGCGCGGCGAGGAGCAGGTAGCGGTCATGGGTCGTCTCCTTGTGAGCGGGGTGCAGGGACTCGCGCGTGTTCAGCCGAGGGCCTGGACCAGTTCGGGCACGGCGATGAAGAGGTCGGCCTCCAGGCCGTAGTCGGCGACGCTGAAGATCGGCGCCTCGGGGTCCTTGTTGATCGCGACGATCACCTTGCTGTCCTTCATGCCGGCCAGGTGCTGGATCGCCCCGCTGATGCCCGCGCCGATGTACAGCTGCGGCGCAACGATCTTCCCCGTCTGCCCCACCTGCCAGTCGTTGGGGGCATAGCCGGCATCCACAGCGGCGCGGCTCGCACCCAGCGCGGCGCCGAGCTTGTCCGCCAGCGGCGCGAGGACCTCGTTGAACTTGTCGCTGCTCCCCAGCGCCCGTCCGCCGGAAACGACGACCTTGGCAGCGGTGAGCTCGGGGCGGTCGCTGCTGGCGATCTCGGCGCCGACGCATGACGACGTTCCCGCGTCGGCCACGGCAGCGACGCTCTCGACGGGCGCGCTGCAACCCGTGACTGCTGCCGGCTCGAAGGCGGTCGTGCGCACCGTGACGACCTTCACCGGGTCGGCGCTTTGCACGGTGGCGATGACGTTGCCCGCGTGGATCGGCCGCTCGAAGGTGTCGGCGCTCACCACCTTGGTGATGTCGGAGACCTGCGCGACATCCAGCAGGGCCGCCACGCGCGGTGCGACGTTCTTGCCGCCCGCGGTGGCGGGAAAGGCGATGTGGCTGTAGCCGCCGGCGAGCGCCACGACCTGCGCCGCGACGTTCTCGGCGAGCCCGGCGGCGAGCTGCGGCGCGTCGGCCAGCAGCACCTTGGCGACGCCGGCGATCCTGCTCGCGGCTTCGGCCACCCCCTGCGCGCCATGGCCGGCGACGAGGATGTGCAAATCGCCGCCGGCCTGCGCGGCGGCCGTGACGGCGTGGAGCGTGGCGCCCTTCAGGACGGCGTTGTCGTGTTCCGCGATGACGAGAGCGGTCATTGATGAATCTCCGGGTTGCCTGGCGTGGCGATCGTCAGATCACCTTCGCCTCGTTCTTCAGTTTCGCGACCAGCGTCGCCACGTCCGCCACCTTGATCCCCGCAGCGCGCTTCGGCGGCTCGCTCACCTTGAGCGTCTTCAGCCGGGGCGTGACGTCCACACCGAGGTCCATCGGACGCACCGTCTCCAGCGGCTTCTTCTTCGCCTTCATGATGCTGGGGAGCGTCACGTAGCGCGGCTCGTTCAGGCGCAGGTCGGCGGTCACCACCGCGGGCAGCTTCAGCTCCAGGGTCTCCAGCCCGCCGTCGACCTCGCGCGTGACCCTTGCCTTGCCGTCTGCCACCTCCAGCTTCGAGGCGAAGGTGGCCTGCGGCAGCCCCGCCAGCGCCGCCAGCATCTGGCCGGTCTGGTTGGCGTCGTCGTCGATGGCCTGCTTGCCGAGGACGAGCAGGGAGGGCCGCTCCTTGTCCGCCAGCGCCTTGAGCAGCTTCGCGACCGCGAGCGGCTGCAGCTCCTCGCTCGTCTCCACCAGGATGGCGCGGTCGGCGCCGATGGCCATCGCCGTCCGCAGGGTCTCCTGGCACTGCGCGGGCCCGCAGGACACCGCCACGACCTCCGTGGCCACGCCCTGCTCCTTCAGGCGCACTGCCTCCTCCACCGCGATCTCGTCGAACGGGTTCATGCTCATCTTCACGTTGGCGAGGTCGACGCCGCTGCCGTCGTTCCGGACCCGGACCTTCACGTTGAAATCGACCACGCGCTTGACGCACACCATGACTTTCATCGAAACGCTCTCCTGGGTTCAGCGATGGGAAAACCGGGGCGGACGCTTGTCGAGGAAGGCCCGCATGCCCTCGTGCGCGTCCTCGCTGGCAAAGCGGGCGTGCAACTGCCGCCGCTCGAAGCCGATGCCTTCGCCGAGCGCCGACTCATAGGTCCGGTTGACGGACTCCTTGATCGCCATGAGCGCGGGCAACGAGTAGGCGGCGATCGTCGCGGCGAGCGCGAGCGTCTCCT
Source organism: Ramlibacter monticola (assembly GCF_016722785.1). Taxonomy (GTDB): domain Bacteria; phylum Pseudomonadota; class Gammaproteobacteria; order Burkholderiales; family Burkholderiaceae_C; genus Ramlibacter; species Ramlibacter monticola. The sequence continues at coordinate 351,905 of NZ_JAEQNE010000001.1, forward strand.
CGAACAGGCGCTCGTCGGGCACCACGCGCGACACCAGGCCGTAGCGGTCCGCCTCGGCGGCATCCAGCGCGCGGGCCGAGAGGCACATGTCCATCGCCTTCGCCTTGCCGACGGCGCGGGGCAACCGCTGCGTGCCGCCTGCGCCCGGCAGCATCGCGAGCTTGATCTCCGGCAGCGCGAAGCGCGCGCTCTCGCCGGCGACCACGATGTCGCACGCCAGCGCGAGCTCGCAGCCGCCGCCCATCGCAAACCCGGCGACGGCGGCCAGCACGGGCTTGCGCACGCGGCGGATCGTCTCCCAGTTGCGGGTGATGAAGTCACTGCGGTAGACGTCCATGTAGGTCCAGTCGACCATCGCCGCGATGTCGGCGCCGGCCGCGAATGCCCTGGCACCGCCGGCGATGACGATCGCGCCGACCGCGTCGTCGGCGTCGAACGCGAGCAGCGCCTCCCCGAGGCGGTCCATGAGTTCGTCGTTCAGCGCATTGAGCTGCCGCGGGCGGTTCAGCGTCGCGAGGCCCACGCGGCCGATGCGCTCGGTGAGGACGACCGGCTCGTCGGGCTTCACAGCGTCCCCTCCCGCAGCATCTCGCGCAGGCGGAACTTCTGGATCTTGCCGGAGGGCGTCGTCGGCATGGCATCGCGCACCACCAGGCGCTCCGGGACGTACTGCAGCGCCACCTTCTGCGACTTCATGAATTCGACCATGCCGGCAAAATCCAGCGTGTGGCCGGCCTTCGGCACGACGACGGCGCAGGCGCGCTCGCCGAGGCGCTCGTCGGGGTACGCCACGATCGCCGCCTGCGCGACGGCCGGATGGCGATACAGCAGCGACTCGATCTCCACCACCGGGATGTTCTCGCCGCCGCGGATGATGACGTCCTTGCTGCGTCCGCTGATGCGGATGTAGCCTGCCTCGTCCAGGCACGCGAGGTCGCCGGTGTCGAACCAGCCTTCGGCATCCGTGCCGTTCCACTGCGGCCGCCTCAGGTAGCCGCCGAAGTTGGAGCAGGAGCGCACGAGCAGCTTGCCGCTCTCGCCGGCGGGCAGCGGGCTGCCAGCGAAGTCGACCACCTTCACCTCGACGCCGGGGAGCGGGCAGCCGTCGGTGTTGACGGCGCGCTCGTCGTCGTCGTCCAGCCGGATCAGCGTGACCGCCCCCGTCTCCGTCATGCCCCAGGCGGAGACGATCTTGGTCCCCAGCAGGGACCGCGCCTGCTCGACCAGCGGTCCCGGGATGGGCGCGCCCGCGCAGAGGAAAGTCCTCAGCGTCGGAACGCCCTGCCCCGATTCCTGCACCGCGCGGGTGAGGTCCGTGAGGAATGGCGTGGAGGCCATGGTGAACGACACGCGCTCGGCGCGGATCGTCTCGACCGCCTTCTTCGGCTCCCACACGTCCTGCAGCACGGCGCTGCCGCGCAGCAGGATGGGCATCATCAGGCCGTACATGAAGCCGGTCTGGTGCGCCATGGGGGACGCCATGAGCACGACGTCGTCGGACGTCAGCTCCAGGCGCCGGGCGTACGGGACGATGTTGGACATCAGTGTGTTGGCCGAATGCATCACGCCCTTGGGCTCGCCCGTCGTGCCGGAAGTGAACATCAATTGGGTGACGTCGTCCGGGCCGGGTCGTTGCCCGCCGAGGATCCCGGTTGCATCCGGCTCCTTCTCCCACGCGGGCCCGCTCAGAAGCGTCTCGAAGGCGTCCGGCCCCTCGCCGTCCACGACGACGACGCGCCGCAGCGCCGGCAACGTGGACTGCAGGGCACGCGCCATCGCCTCGTGGTCGAAACCGCGGAAAACCTTCGGGACGATGAGCACCTTGGCTTCGCTGTGCCCGAGCATGAACGCGAGCTCGCGCTCGCGAAAGATGTGCATCAGCGGATTGAGCACCGCGCCGATGCGCGAGCAGGCCAGGTACGCGACGCTGAACTGCCACCAGTTGGGCAGCTGCATCGCCACGACATCGTTGCGCGCGACACCGATGCGCGCGAGGCCGACCGCCACGCGGTCCGCGAGCACCCCGAGCTCGCGGTAGGTGAAGCGGCGCACCTCGCCGGTCTCCACGCGGATTGCGGTGAGGGCGAGCTTGTCGGGGACTGCCGCGATGCAGGCATCGAGTTCGTCGTTGATGGTGCGGTCGGGCCAGTAGCCCTCGGCGATGCACTCGGCGCGTCGCGGCGCGAGCAATACGGGATCGAACTCCATGAAGCCTCCTCGGTTTCCGTGCTGTGGGGGTCAGGCGGGGACGGCGGCGCGGCCGGCACGGGCGCGCGCGATGACGGTCTTCATGATCTGCGCCGTGCCGTCGCCGAGCTGGAAGCCCAGCACGTCGCGCAGGCGTTGCTCCATCAGCCCGCGGTCGTAGCCGCCATGGCCGGACAGCAGCAGGCACTGGTGGATCGCGTCGTAGGCGAGCTTGGGACCCCACCACTTGCACATCGCCGCCTCGGCACTGTGGGGGGCACCCTTGTCCTTCAGCCACAGCGTCTGCAGGCACAGCAGCCGTGCCGCCTCCACCTGGGTGTCGTACTCGGCGAGCGGATGCGAGACGCCCTGGAACGCCGACAGCGGCTTGCCGAACGCCTCGCGCTCGGCCACGTAGGCCCAGGTCTCGTCGAGCGCGGCGCGCGCCACGGCGAGCACCTGCAGGCCGATCAGCGCGCGCGAGAAGTCGAAGCCCTGCATCACCTGCACGAAGCCCTTGTTCTCCTCGCCCAGGCGGTGGTCCACCGGAATGCGGACGTTCTCGAAGAACAGCGACCCGCGGCCGATGGCGCGCTGCCCGTGGCAGTCGAAGCGGCTGCGCGTGAGCCCGGGCACGTCGGCGGGCACCAGCAGCGCGGTGACGCCGTGCGCGCCGGAGTCGACCGTCCCCGTGCGGCCGAACACCACGATCGCGTCGGCCTGGTCGGCGGCCGAGATCGAGGTCTTCTCGCCATTGATCACGTACTCGTCGCCGACGCGTTCGACCCGCAGGCGCAGTTGCGCCGCGTCGGAGCCGCCGCGCGGCTCGGTGAGCGCGATGGCGAACAGCGCCTCGCCGCGCGTGAGCTTCTCGAGCCAGGGCTGGACCACCTCCGGCCGGCCGTGGTGCGCCAGGATCTGGCCATTGAGCGAGGCGAGCAGGTTGATGTAGGACATGCTCAGGTCGGCGCGCGCGATCTCCTCGTGGATCACGCCGGCCGCCAGGCAGCCCGTGCCCTGGCCGCTGAAGCGCTCCGGCAGCTCCGGCGCGATGAACCCCATCTCGCCCATCTCGCGCATGAGGCGCCGGTCGAGCACGCGCGTCTTGTCGCGTTCGAGGAAGCCGGGCGCGATGCGCTCGTCGGCGAAGCGGCGCGCATGGTGGGCCAGGGTCAGCAGGTCGTCGTCCAGATATGGATTCATCGGGGAGTCTCCAGGAGTACCGGGGCAGGGGCAGTGAGCGGCCCCCGCGTCCTGCCAGTGGGGTGGGGCTGTTACTTCGCGTACTTGCGGAAATCGGGCTTGCGCTTGTCCTTCAGCGCGGCCACGCCCTCGCGCGACTCTTCGGTGTCGTAGAAGAGCTTCAGTGCATACATCCCCATGCCGGCGATGCCGCTCTGGTGCGCGGTGTCCATGTTGAAGCTGCGCTTGGCGATCGCGATGGCGGTGGGGCTGCGTTCGCAGATCGTCTCGGCCCACTGCTGCACCTCGGCATCGAGCTGGTCGTGCGGCACGCAGGCGTTGGCCAGGCCCATCGCGACGGCTTCGGCGCCCGAGTAGCGCTTGTTGAGGTACCAGATCTCGCGCGCCTTCTTCTCGCCCACCACGCGGGCGAGGAAGGCCGTGCCGTAGCCCGGATCGACCGAGCCCATCTTGGGCCCGACCTGGCCGAAGATGGCCTTCTCCGAGCAGATGGTGAGGTCGCAGATCGTGCACAGCACGTTGCCGCCGCCGATCGCGAAGCCCTGCACGCGCGCGATCACCGGCTTGGGCACGTCGCGGATGGCGGTGTGCAGCTCCTCCATCGGCAGCCCGATGGTGCCGCGGCCGTCGTAGTTGCCGTCGTGCGCCGACTGGTCGCCGCCGGTGCAGAAGGCCTTGTCGCCGGCCCCGGCGAGCACGATGCAGCCGACATTGCGGTCGTAGCCCGCTTTGTTCAGCGCCTTGATCAGCTCGTCGCAGGTGGTGCCGCGGAAGGCGTTCATCTTCTCCGGGCGGTTGATGGTGATCCAGGCCACGCCGTTGCGGATCTCGTACAGGATGTCTCGGAAGTCCATGGGTCGTCTCTCGAAGGTTGGTGGGTTGCCGGCGTCAGCCGTTCATGGTCAGGCCGCCGGACACGCTGAGGACCTGGCCAGTGACATAGGCAGCGTCGTCGCTGGCGAAGAACAGCACGGCGCCGGGCAGGTCGCCGGGCTGGCCGATGCGGCCGAGCGGAATCGAGCGCGTGAACGCCTCCATCAGCTTTTCGGGGTTGCCCGCGCCTTCCTTGTAGTCGGCGAACAGGGCGGTGTCGGTGGGCCCGGGGCACACGACGTTGACGGTGATGCCGTGGCGTGCGTGCTCGCGGGCGATGGTCTTGGAGAACGACACCAGCCCGCCCTTGCAGGCCGCATAGACGGCCTCGCCCGACGAGCCGACGCGCGCCGCGTCGGAGGAGATGTTGACGATGCGGCCCTTCTTGCGCGCGGCCATGCCAGGCAGCACCGCGTGATGCATGTGCAGGGCGCCGGTCAGGTTGATCGCGATCAGCTTGTCCCACTGCGCGGGCTCGGTCTTCGTGAACGGCTTGAAGACGTCCCAGCCGGCGTTGTTCACCAGGACGGCTATCGGGCCGAGCGCCGTCTCCGTCTGCGCGACGGCGGCGTCGACGCTGGCGCGATCGGTGATGTCGCAGCGGAACGCCTGCGCCCGGCCGCCCTCGTCACGGATCGCGGCGGCGACCTTCTCGGCCGCGTCGGGATTGAGGTCGTACACCGCGACACGGGCGCCCTCGGCGGCGAAGCGTCGGCAGGTGGCCCCGCCGATTCCGCCGCCACCGCCGGTGACGACCACGGTCATGTCCTGGAAGCGTTGCATCATGTTCCTCTCGATGGCTTGGGTTGCAGACCGCCTCCAGCCCCGGGTCAGGATTAGAATAGGTCAATATGTTGTCGTAATTGTAGGTGCGCGCCGCGCCGGACGCAAGCCCTGACTTTGTATCGGAGATTTCATGCCCCACGCTGGACGACAGACGGCGGAAACGAAGACGGAGATGGCCAACCGGCTGTTCTTCCGGCTCTACCAATGTGCCAACATGTTGCACAAAACGGGAACGCGGGCGGTCGAAGCCGAGGGACTGACCACGCAGCAGTGGGCGGTGCTGGGCGCCTTGTCCCGCGAGAAGGCGGAAACCGGCATGAGCGTCGGTGAGCTCGCCAGGTACCTGATGGTGAGCCGGCAGAACCTGTCCGGCCTGATCGGGCGCATGGAGCGCGACGGGCACGTGGTGGTCGCTGCCCACGGCGAGGACCGGCGCTCGCGCGTGGTCACGATGACCGAGTCGGGCCGGCATGTCTGGCAGGCGCTGGCGCTGCCGAAGATCCGCGCCTACTACGAGGAGATCCTGGGCGACTTCTCCGTCAACGACCTCGCCCACATGCTGCACTACCTGCTCAAGATGCTCGAGAACATGCAGCGCCTGGACCAGGCCTGGGTCGGATCCGGCGAAGAGGATGGCGGCGCGTCGTAGCAGCGGGGCCGGGAAAGGCCCCGGCGCCGGGCGGTGCTATCCCGCGCGACGGGGCACGACGAGCACGTCGCAGCCGGCATGCGCCAGCATGTGGCTGGTGGTGCTTCCGAGCAGCATGTCTTCCAGCAGCGACTCGCCCTGCTTGCCGACCGCCACCAGGTCGGCTTGCATCCGTTCGCTGGCACGCAGGGCTTCCCGGCGGATGTCGCCCGGCACGACAACCGACTGCGTGCGATCCGGCGCATCCACGTCCGCCAGCATCTGCTGCATGCGCCCGTAGGCGCCGTCACGGACCTCCCGCCGGTAGGCGGCGATGTCGTTGTCGCTGACGCTGGCCAGCCGCAGCTTGCCTTCGAACGGAATGCTGTAGGCATGCAGCAGGTGCACGGATCCCTGGCGCGCGACGCCGAGCGCGGCGCGCAGCGCGGCCTGGGCCGCGCCGGAGAAGTCGGTGAGCACGAGCGCGCGCGCGTAGGCCCGTTCCGGCGCCCGGTTGACCACCAGCGCGGGACGTTCCGCGGTGCGCACCAGGCGATCGGCGAGCGTTCCGAGGGCGGCCTCGAGCGCTCCGGGCTCGCCGCACGCGCCCAGCACCATCAGGTCGGTGGCGATGCTCGCCTCGTGCACTTCCTCCAGCGGGCGGCCGACCCGCAGCAGCCGCTCCACGCGCACCCCATGGTCCTGCTCGAGCCGCCGGGCCTGGGCTTCCAGCTGCAACCTGGCCTGCTCCTCCAGGGCGGCGCGCAACTCGCGGCCCCTGGCCAACCAGTCCCGCACGGCGAGGAGGGCATCGGGCTCGACCACGTGCAGCAGGATCAGGCGGGCGTCATATTCGGCCGCCAGCATGGCGGCGCGGCGCGCGGCGTGGGTGGCGCCGGCGGAAAAGTCCGTCGCGGCGAGGATGGCGCGGATGGAACGCATGTCTTGTTCTCCTTTCTGGATGACGGAAGGTCTGGCGTGCGCGTGCCTGCGCCCTACTTCCACTCGGGCAAGCGCACCAAGGTGCCCCAGTGCGCCGGGCTCGACGGCGTCGAGGGCACCTGCGGCGCGGGCGCGTCCACCCTCCTCGCGGCTTGCGACCGCACCGGGTGCACCAGCACGTCCGCCGACGCCCGGGCCAGCACGCATTGCGTGAGTCCGCCCAGGAAGTAGCCGGCCAGCAATCCGCGCTGCGCCTTCCCGATCACCAGCAGTTCCGCATCCCACGCCTGCGTGCGGGCGAGCACCACCCGCGCGGCATCGCCGAACGCGATGCTCGCCTCGGCCCCGGATTGGCCGACCTGCGCCGCGGCGACCCGCTGGTGCACCGCGAGCAACGCGGCCTGCGCGCGGTGTTGCCGGTCGAAGCGCAGCGTCAGCTCCGGGCCCTCGAGCTCGCGCAGGATCTTCTCGTCGCCGGCGTCGATCGCGTGCAGCACCTCCAGGCGCGATCCGCGCGACAGCGACGCCGCCAGCGCGATCACGCGCGCCGACTGGTCCCGCACATCCAGCGGCACCAGCACCCGCTGGTACGACGCCAGCGCGGGACGCTTGACCACCAGCACGGGCGAGCGGCACAGGCGGATCAGCCGTTCCGCCTGCGTGCCCATGATCCACTCGCGCAGCGGATTGCGCCGCACGCTGGGCAGCACCATCATCGCTGCATCGCGCGACGCAGCCACCGCGTGTCGCAGGACGTTGCCCTGCACGGCCTCGACAGAGACGTCGACGCGCGTGCGCTGCCGGATGTCCTCGACCAGCTCGCGCAAGGCGGCCTCCTCGCGCGCGAGCACGCGCGGCTGCGGCGCCGGATGCAGGATATTCAGCTTCGCGCCCAGTTCCCGTGCGACCAGCGCCGCGCGCCAGGTCGCGTTGCACCCCGCGGAGGACGCCGCGCCCAGGCACACCACGACGGGAGTGGACTGCGTCGACGGGTTGATCGTCTTCTGCTGCGTCATGGCGCCACCCCGCGCGCGTTGGCGTGCTTCGCGAGCACGGACACGATGCGGGCCGAGTGGACGCGGCCGAACGCGCGCCAGCTCGCCGTCTCGCCCACGGACAGGCCGAACAGGCCCGCCCCGAGCGGCGACAGCACCGAGATGCGGCCGCTGGCGCTGTCGGCGTCCTGCGGGTAGACGAGCGTCACCTGCGTCGGCGGCTCGTCGGCGTCGCCGACGAGGAACACCTGCGCACCCATGGTGACGACACCCGGCGCGACGCTGCTGGAGGCGAGCAGCACGCCCTCGCGCAGGGCGAGCTCCACCTCGCTGGCGCCGGGAAGCTCCGGTCCGCCCTCACGCAGCAGGCGCGTGAGATGAACGTAGTCGGTCTGGGTGACGATGCGTCCGGGTGGACGCGGCACGAAGGATTGCATGAACACACTCCATGGCGGTTCGGCATGCCGCGATGCATCGCGGATGCGAAAGGGGTTTGGCGCGTGGAGTGCCCGGCGATCCCGTGGCGCGGCAGAAGGGAATCGCCGGGCTCAGGAAAGTGCTGCCGTTCGTGCAGGAGTGAAGCGAGTTCGTGTCACGGCCCAAGTCTATGTGCGTCCCGCCGGCGCGGCCAGGCGCCTGCGCAATGCCCCTCGATCCCTTGCCAGAATGGGCCGCATCCGCGGTGGCGCGCCTATACTGCACGCATGACACGCCTCACCTGCCACACCGGGTTCGCCGATGCGACGCGCCACCAGCGCGCGCTCGCGCCCATGCTGGCGGGCCTGCAGCGAACGCCCGCACATTCCTGAGCCCGGCGGTCGCCCCCTTCTCCCCTTCAGCGCATCCATCGACCACCGGGCCAAGCCCGCCGCGCGCCTGCGGACCGCTTTCGCCCAGCGACGGTCCGTGTTCGATTGGAGTGCCATCCATGCGTGCCCCGCATTCCGGTGAGCGCAAGCTCACCGAGCTCGATTCCGTCCGCCTGCGCAAGCTCACCGCTGCGGGCGCGTTCCCGCAGCTCGCCGACATCCTGGACGACGCGCAGCTGCTGCCGTCCCACGCGATCCCGCCCGACGTGGTGACGATGTACGCGCGCTTCGTGATCCGCGACCTCAAGCTGCAGCGGCGCCAGATTCTGGTCGTGTGCTATCCCGCCGATGCCGATCCCTCCACCGGATCGATCTCCGTGCTGTCGCCGGCAGGCATGGGCCTGATCGGCCGCACCGTCGGCGCGCTCGCCCAATGGACCGGCCCGGGTGGCGAAGAGACCGTGGCCCAGATCGAAGGGATCCTGTTCCAGCCGGAGGCGACCGGCGACTACGTGACGTAGTCGCCGCGCTCCTCGCTTCCGCTCCCCTGCCCGACCGGGGCGTCACGCCCGGCGCGGCCTCACCTGGAACACGCCATGAGCATCAAGTCCATCCTTGCCCTCACCGATCTTTCCGCGCGGGAAGACGTCGCCGTGCAGCGGGCCGGCCAGCTCGCCGAGATGCACCGCGCCGCCATCAAGCTGCTGTACGTGCCCACGCACGGGCAGCCCGCACAACCCGGCGCCCCTGCGCGCCTGGCCGACATGGCCCGCCGGCTCGAGGACCGCCTCGGGCTGCGGGTCAGGACGGCGAGCGCCAGGGCCTTCGAGCTGGAGGAGCTCGCCGCGGAAGCGCGCGGGGCGGACCTCGTGGTTCTGCCGCATCGCCACGAGCGCACCACGGCGGCCTTCTTTCGCGGCCAGCCGGTGCTGCGCCTGCTGCGGCGCTGCCGCTGTCCCGTGCTCGTCGCGCGCCAGCCGTTCGCCGGGCCTTATCGGCACATCCTGGTCGCGGTCGACTTCTCCGCGGCATCGCAGGCGCTGGTGAAGCTGGCCGGCAAGCTCGAACCGCGTGCGGGTCTGGAGCTGTTCCACGCGATCAGCACGCTGGAGGAGTCGAAGCTGCGCTCCGCCGAGGCGCCCGAAGTCGCCGTGCGTGCCTATCGGCAGAAGCGCCTGCGCGACGCGCGGCAGCGGATCGTGGCGCTCACCGATTCCTTCGATGCGCGCAGGAACCGCGTGCTCACCGCGATCGGACGGGGCGACCCGGGGCGGCAGACCGTGATCCAGCAGGAGCACTCGGGTGCGGATCTCGTCGTGCTGGGCAAGAGCCGCAGCAGCGCATGGGAGGACTTCCTCTGTGGCAGCGTCGCGCATCGCGTCCTGAGCTGGGGCACCAGCGACGTCCTGCTGGTGCCGCAGGCCTGGCTGCAGGCGACCGCGCCGGTCGCCGCGCGCCGCATCGGCAGCGGCATCGCACGCCCCGCGCTGCCCATGCGCCCCGCCGAAAGGAGCGCGTCATGAGCTTTCCCGCAGCATTGACCCGCGACGACATGGAGGCCCTGGACACGCTGGACCTGCTGCCGCTTCGCCAGAGGGTGGGCGCGACCCACGGCAAGCCGCTCGCGGCGGGCGGCCACAGCCTGCTGGACGCGCTTTCGCGGCCGGATCGCTTCCGCATCCTGCGCCACGGCGCCGGCGGGCAGATCCTGGCGCGCAACGGCCTCGCCTTGGCCGAAGCGCAGCACCTGCTGCGGCAAGCGTACGGCGCGGCCATCGCGTTCGGAAGCCCGACCGTCCACACGGTGACGGATCGCGCGACCGGACAGGTGCTGGCGCCCCTGATGTTCCTGCGCATCGCCGCGCCGCGCGCGTACCGGCAGGACCTGGTGCAGCTGCTCGCACGATGTTCGCCGCAACAGGGCACGGCAAGCTTCGAAGGCAACCGGGTCGTGGTGCGGGCGGAGCTCCCCCTGGCGCGCCTGATCGGACTGGAGCGAGAGGTCCTCGACCGCACGGAGGGCGCGGCGGACGTCCTGTGCCGGCTCGCACGCTACGGCCCCGTTCCGGGGCATGCGGGGGAGGGTCTGCGGGCATGAACCAGGAAGACATCGCCCTGCTCCTGGCCGTGATCGGAGGCGCCTGCCTGGCGACGGCCTGGATCGGCCGCCGCACGGGGGATGCGGTCCGGGATGTCCGGCTGGCGCTCGGCACCGGCAGCGTCGTGCTGGCGTGCGGCGCGCTGGCGCTGATTGCGCAGGCGTGGTGACCGGCGGGGCGTGAAAGCGGCCCGCCGGCCCGCACTCGAAACTACACTCGCGCATGTCCCTGTGGTGGGCCATCCTGCTTCCCTTCGGCGCCGGCGTGCTGGCCGCGGTGTTGCCCACGCGGGCGCGCAACCAGGAAGCGCTGCTGGCCGGCGCAGTGATGCTGGCGGTGGCCATCGCGCTGGGGCTGCAGTACCCGCGCGTGGCAGCCGGCGAGGTGCTGCGCGACAAGGTCGCCTGGCTCCCCAGTCTCGGCGTGGACCTGGTGCTTCGCGTGGACGGCTTCGCGTGGATGTTCGCGATGCTGGTCAGCGTGATCGGCGCGCTGGTCGTTCTCTATGCGCGCTACTACCTCTCGGCCCGCGATCCCGCCGCGCGCTTCTACTCGCTGCTGCTCGGGTTCATGGGCGCGATGCTGGGCGTGGTGCTCTCGGGCAACCTGCTGCAGCTGGTGATGTTCTGGGAACTCACCAGCCTGTTCTCCTTCCTGCTGATCGGGTACTGGCACGACCGCAGGGACGCGCGGCGCGGCGCGCGCATCGCCTTCGTGGTCACGGCCACGGGCGGGCTCGCGCTGCTGGCCGGCGTCGTGCTGCTCGGGCACGTGGTGGGCAGCTACGAGCTGGATGCGGTGCTGGCCGCCGGCGACCAGCTGCGCTCGCATCCGCTCTATCTCGCGATCCTGGTGCTGGTCCTGCTGGGCGCGCTGACCAAGAGCGCGCAGTTCCCGTTCCACTTCTGGCTGCCGCATGCGATGACGGCGCCGACGCCGGTGTCGGCCTACCTCCATTCGGCCACGCTGGTGAAGGCCGGCGTGTTCCTGATGGCGCGCCTGTGGCCGGTGCTGGCCGGCACGGATGCCTGGTTCTTCCTGGTTGGCGGCGCGGGCCTGGTCACCCTCGTGCTCGGGGCCTACCTGGCGATGTTCCAGGACGACCTCAAGGGGGTGCTCGCCTATTCGACGATCAGCCACCTGGGGCTGATCACCCTGCTGCTCGGCCTCGACAGCCCGCTGGCGGCCGTCGCGGCCGTGTTCCACGTGATGAATCACGCGACCTTCAAGGCCTCCCTGTTCATGGCCGTGGGCATCATCGACCACGAGACCGGCACGCGCGACATGCGCAGGCTGCATGGCCTCTACGCCGCGATGCCGCGCACGGCGATCCTCGCCATCATCGCCTGCGCCGCGATGGGGGGCGTGCCGCTGCTGAACGGGTTTCTCTCCAAGGAGATGTTCTTCGCCGAAACGGTGCTGGTGCGGTTCACCCCCGCCGTGGAATTCGGCCTGCCGCTGGCCGCCACGCTGGCCGGCGTGTTCGCGGTGGTGTATTCGCTGCGCATCGGGCACCACGTGTTCTTCGGCACGGCGGCGCGCGACACGCCGCGCACGCCGCACGAACCGGTGCGCTGGATGCGGCTGCCCATGGGGCTGCTGGTGCTTGCCTGCCTCGTCGTGGGCATCGTGCCGAACCTCTCGATCGGCGGCATCCTGCAGGTCGCGGCCCGGCCGGTGACGGGCGGGATCCTGCCGGAGTACAGCCTGGGCGTCTGGCACGGGTTCACCGCTCCGCTCGCCATGAGCCTCGTGGCGCTCTCCGGCGGCACGTGGATGTACCTGCTGCTCGCGCGGCAGCGCCGGGCGGGCCGGCTGAAGTCCGCGCCTCTGCTCGGAAGGCTCGACGGAAAGCGCGCGTTCGAGTGGCTGCTGGCCGCGCTCATGGGCGGCGCGCGCCGCGTCCTGCGCCGCACCAGCAGCCGGCACCTGCAGCAGCAGGTGCTGTGGATGGCGATGGCCGCCGGCGCGGCGGCGCTGGTGTCCGCGCTGGCCGTCCCGCTCGAATGGGGTTCGCGGCCGCGCGTGCCGGTCACGTTCGATTTCGCGCTGCTGTGGCTGGTGGGCGCGGCCGCGGCCATCGGCGCAGCCTGGCAGGCCATGTTCCATCGGCTGTTCGCGCTGGTCCTGCTCGGTGTCGTCGGCCTCGTGGTGGTCGTCACCTTCGCCTGGTTCTCCGCGCCGGACCTGGCGTTGACGCAGATCGCCGTGGAAGCGGTCACGATCGTGCTGTTCCTGCTCGGACTGCGCTGGCTGCCCAAGCAGCTCCGGGACGACGAGGGCGTCGCCTTGCGCGCGCGGTGGCGGCGCGGGCGCGACCTGGTGCTGGCGCTGGCGCTCGGCGCCGGCCTGGCCGCGGTTTCCTACGCGCTGCTCACGCGCACGGGCGCGCAGAGCATCTCGCCCTTCTTCCTGGAAAAGGCGCTTCCCGAAGGCGGCGGCACCAACGTGGTCAACGTGATGCTGGTGGACTTCCGCGCCTTCGACACCCTGGGCGAGATCACGGTCCTCGCCGCCGTGGGCCTGACCGTGTATGCGCTGCTGAGGCGCTTCCGGCCGCCGCAGGAACTCACCCGCCTGCCCCCGCAGCAGCGGGCCGCCCCGCCGGGCACCGCCCCGGACCTGGTGAAGCCGCAGGAACTGGCGGAGGGCGAAGACCCGGCGCAGGGCTACCTGCTGGTGCCCGGCGTGCTGGTGCGCCTCACGCTGCCGATCGCCCTCGTCGTGGCCCTGCACCTGTTCCTGCGCGGGCACAACCTGCCGGGCGGCGGCTTCGTGGCCGGCCTCACCGTCACCATCGCGCTCATCGCGCAGTACCTGGTGGGCGGAACGGAGTGGGTCGAGGACCGCCTGAACCTGCACCCGCCGACCTGGATCGCGGCCGGGCTGCTCGGCGCCGCGCTCACGGGCGTCGGATCGCTCCCGCTCGGGTACCCCCTGCTCACCACGCATACCGCGCACCTCACCTTGCCGCTGATCGGCGAACTGCACCTGCCCAGTGCCACCTTCTTCGATCTCGGCGTGTTCCTGGTGGTGCTGGGATCGTCCATGCTGCTGCTCACCGCGCTGGCCCACCAGTCGTTGCGCGCGCGCCGCCGCGGACCGGGAAGGCCCACCTGATGGAGATCGTGATCGCCCTGGCCATCGGCGTGCTGACCTCCGCCGGAGTCTGGCTGGTGCTGCGCCCGCGCACCTTCCAGGTCCTGGTCGGCCTGTCGCTGCTGTCGTATGCCACCAACCTGTTCATCTTCAGCGTGGGCAGCCTGTCGATCGCCAGCGAGCCGATCGTGCGGCCCGGACTCGCGCCCGACCTGGTGCAGTACACCGATCCCTTGCCGCAGTCCCTGGTGCTCACGGCCATCGTGATCGGCTTCGCCACCACCGCGCTGTTCCTGGTCGTGCTGCTCGCGTTGCGCGGCCTCACGGACAGCGACCACGTCGACGGCGAGGAGGAGCCGCCATGAACGGGGCTCTCGCCGCGGGCGCCCACCTCGTCGTCGCGCCGGTGCTGCTGCCACTTGCGACGGCGGCTTTGCTGCTGGTCGTGGCCAACCGGCGTGCCCAGGCGGCAGTGAACCTGGTGTCCACGCTGGCGAGCCTGCTGCTGGCTGCGTCCCTGCTGGCCACCAGCGGCTCGCATCCGGCGGGACTGGCCGTCTACCTTCCCGGCAACTGGCCCGTGCCCTTCGGGATCGTGCTGGTGCTGGACCCGCTCGCCGCGGGACTGCTGCTGCTGGCGGCGTGCGCGGGCCTGGCCGCGCTGCTGTTCTCGCTCGCCCGCTGGCACCGCGCCAGCGTGCACTTCCACCCGCTGCTGCAACTGCAGCTGATGGGCCTCAACGGCGCCTTCCTCACCGGCGACCTGTTCAACCTGTTCGTGTTCTTCGAGGTGCTGCTGGCCGCCTCCTACGGCCTGCTGCTGCATGGCGGCGGCGCCAGCCGCGTGCGGCCCGGTCTGCACTACATCGCCGTCAACCTGCTGGCGTCCTTCCTGCTCCTGATCGGCGTGGCACTCCTCTATGGCGTGACGGGAACGCTGAACATGGCGGACATCGCGCTGAAGCTGCCGCTGGTCCCGAAGCAGGACCGCGGCCTGCTGCACGCGGCGGCGGCCTTGCTGGCGGTGGCCTTCCTCGCCAAGGCGGCGTTCTGGCCGCTCAACTTCTGGCTGCCCTCCGCGTACGCGGCGGCAAGCGCGCCCTCGGCCGCCATGTTCGCGCCGCTCACCAAGGTCGGCGTCTATGCGGTGCTGCGGCTGTGGACGCTGTGTTTCCACGAGAGCGCGGGCGCGTCCGCCCACTTCGGCGGCACGCTGCTGGTGTGGGGCGGGCTCGCCACCCTGGCCTTCGGCTCGGCCGGCATGCTGCGCTCGCAGCAGCTCGGGCGGCTGGCGGGCTACAGCATCATCGCTTCGTCGGGCACCGTGCTCGCGGCCGCTGGCCTCGACGTTCCGGCCCTCACGGCCGGCGCATTGTTCTACCTCGGGAGCTCCACCCTCGCGGCGGCGGCCTTGTTCCTCCTCGCGGAGCTGGTGGAGCGGGGCCGCCAGGTCGAGGTCGATCCGCCCGTCCCCGACCTCGGCGAACGACTGCGGGCCTTCGGCGAACCCGCGCCGGCCGACGTGAACCTGGACGACCGGCAGGTGCCGATGGTGGGCCGCGTGATTCCGGGCGCGGTCGCGTTCCTGGGCGCGAGCTTCCTCCTGTGCACGCTGGTGGTCGCGGGGCTGCCGCCGCTTTCGGGCTTCGTCGGCAAGCTGGCGATGCTGCGTGCCCTGGTCGACACGCGCGGCCTGCCCGCGGGCGTGCTGTTCGTGCTGCTGATCGTCTCCAGCCTCACCGCGTCCATCGCCCTGCTGCGCGCCTTCGTCGCGCACTTCTGGGCCGCCCACGGCCGCCCGGCGCAGCCGCTGCGCACGGTCGAAGTGCTGCCGGTCACGCTGCTGCTCGCCGGGTGCGTGCTGCTGGCGGCGGGCGGCGAGCCTGCGCTGCGCTTCGCGGGCGACGCGGCCGCCGGGCTGCACACGCCGCAGGCGTACATCGATGCCGTGCTGGGAATGCGGCCGGTCCCCGTACCGGTGGAGGCCGGGCGATGAGGCGCCGGATCGCCTCGCTGCCGCTCGCGGCCAGCCTGTGGGCCCTTTGGCTGCTGCTGAACGACTCGCTCTCGCCGGGCCATCTCCTGCTCGGGCTCGTGGTGGCACTGGTGGTGCCGCGGCTCACCGCGCAGCTGCGCCCGCCCGGTCCGGGCGTGCGCCATCCGCTCGTGCTGGCGCGCCTGATCGCGCACGTCGGGGCGGACGTCGTCGTGTCCGCGTTGGGGGTCGCCCGCGGCATCCTTCGCTCCGGGGCACGGCCGCTGCGCCCCGCGTTCGTCAAGGTGCCGCTCGATCTGCGCGACGCGCACGGCCTCGCCGCCCTTTCCATGATCACCGCGGTCGTGCCGGGCACGGTATGGTGCGAGCTGAGCGCGGATCGCGGCGAACTGCTGATCCACGTCTTCGACCTGGAAAGCGAGGCCGCCTTCATCGCCGAATACAAGGCGCGCTACGAACTGCCGCTGCGGGAGATCTTCGAATGAGCTTTCTGGACCTGTCGATCACGGCGACGCTGGTGCTGTACGGCCTCGCCATGGGCCTGGTGCTGCTGCGCCTGATGCGCGGGCCGCGCGCGCAGGACCGCGTCGTCGCGCTCGACTTCCTCTCGGTGGTGGCGCTGCTGGCGATGCTGGTGCTGGCGATCCGCTACCGCAGCCCCAGCTACTTCGAGGGCGCGCTGATGATGGCGCTGTTCGGCTTCCTGGCTTCCTCGGTGCTGGCGAAATTCCTGCTGCGCGGCGAGGTGATCGAATGATCGTCGACCTGGTGGTTTCCTTGCTGCTGCTGGCGAGCGGCATCCTCGTGCTCACGGCAGCCGCGGGGCTGTGGCGCCTGCAGGACTTCTTCTTGCGCCTGCACGCCGCGGCCCTTCCGAACACCCTTGCGAGCTGGGCGGTCGCGCTGGCCTCGGCGATCCACCTGACGGCCGGCACCGGGCGGCTGGCGCTGCACCATTGGGTGATCGTCATCCTGCTCTCGATCACCGCGCCCATCACCACGATGCTGGTGGCGCGCGCCGCCCTGTTCCGCTGGCGCGCGCATTCAGCGGACGGTACCAAGCCCAAGTAGCTCACTTCATTCAGCGCGGCCGCTGCAACGAGCACACAGGGAACGTGATTTGCGAGTGCCCGCCGGTTCCCCCGCCCCGGTTTTCCACACTTTTTCCACGCCCCAAAGACAAACGCCACCCGAAGGTGGCGCAAGTCATTGAATTCATTGGTGGGTGATACATGGATCGAACATGTGACCCCTGCCGTGTGAAGGCAGTGCTCTACCGCTGAGCTAATCACCCGTTGCCGTGTGGCAAGTCTGCGATTATGCCACAGCGGAAATGGGGACCTGACGCCACACTGTCTTCCCGCCGCTGGCCTTGTCCAACTGCTTCAGGACTTCCTCGTGGGCGGCCGCCTCCTGCTCGCTGGCCAGCAGCACCGGCAGCGTGAACTGGCGCAGGTCGACCCGGGTGACGATGGCGCCCGGCGCCCCGCTCTCCACTTCGTCGATCAGGAGGGCGTCCTGGCCGCGCGTCATGTTGATGTAGACGTCGGCCAGCAGCTCGGCATCCAGCAGGGCGCCGTGCAGAGTGCGGCCGGAGTTGTCCACCTCCAGGCGGTCGCACAGGGCGTCCAGGCTGTTGCGCTTGCCGGGGAACATCTCCTTGGCCATCGCCAGGCTGTCGACCACCCGGCTCACGTGGCCGGTGAAGGGCGGGCGCCCGAGCAGTTCCAGCTCCTTGTTCAGGAAGCCGATGTCGAAGGCGGCGTTGTGGATGATGATCTCGGCGCCGGCGACGTAGTCCATCAGTTCGTCCGCCACGGCGGCGAACTTGGGCTTGTCGCGCAGGAATTCGTTGCTGATGCCGTGGACCTTCAGGGCGTCCTCGTGGGAGTCGCGCTCCGGGTTCAGGTACCAGTGCTTGTTGTTGCCCGTCAGCTTGCGGGCGAACAGTTCTACGCAGCCGATTTCGATGATCCGGTCGCCGCCTTCTGCGGACAAACCCGTGGTTTCGGTGTCGAGGACGATCTGGCGCATGGGCCGGGATTATCCTTCACCGCATGTTCGACCTGACCGACAGGATCGCGCTCGTCACCGGCGGCAACGGTGGCATCGGCCTCGGGATGGCGCGGGGCCTGGGCCGCGCCGGCGCCACGATCGTCGTCGTGGGCCGGAACGAGGAGAAATGCGCGGGGGCGTTGCGCGAATTGCAGTCCCTGGGCATCCGCGCCGAGGCGCTGCCCACCGACGTCACCGACGAAGCCGCGGTGCAGCGCCTGTTCGCCCAGGTGCAGGCCCGCCACGGGCGGCTGGACATCCTGGTGAACAACGCCGGTGGCACCGTGCGCAAGGCCCCGCAGGACTTCACGCTGGCCGAATGGCACGGCGTGATGGACGTGAACCTGAACAGCATGTTCCTGTGCGCCCGCGCCGCCTACCCCCTCATGGCGCAGGCCGGCGGCGGCAAGATCATCAACATCGCTTCCATCCTGTCGATCTTCGGGGCGCCCTACGCGACGGCGTATTGCGCCAGCAAGGGCGGGATCGTGCAGTTCACGAAGTCGCTGGCGATCGCCTGGGCGAAGGACGGGATCCAGGTGAATGCCGTGCTTCCGGGCTGGATCGACACCGACCTCACCGTGGGCGCCCGCGCGCAGGTGCCCGGCCTGAACGAGCGGGTGCTGGCGCGCACGCCGGCCGGCCGCTGGGGCAAGCCGGAAGACCTGGCCGGCATCGCCGTGTTCCTGGCCAGCGCGGCGAGCGATTTCGTCACGGGTGCGGCAATCCCCGTAGACGGCGGCTACTCGGTCGCGTAAAAGCTCCGGACGCCCTGGATTCCCGCCCGCGCGGGCAGGACGGTGCTGGCGATTTCCGCGCAGTTCCACGAACCCCGAGGAGAACGACATGACCGCAGTTTCCGAGAGCCGCCGCCGCTTCGTGGCGCAGGCCGGCGCCGCCGCCTCGGCCCTGGCCTTCCCGCTGGTGGGCGGCGCGCAGCCGAAGACCGTGCGCGTCGGCGTGCTCCATCCCGTCACCGGGGCCCTCGCCTACTCCGGCCAGCAGTGCCGCGAAGGCGCGCTGATGGCCATCGACGACATCAACAAGGCGGGCGGCATCAAGTCCCTGGGCGGAGCGAAGATCGAGCCCCTGCTGGGGGACGCCCAGTCGACGCCCGCCGCCGGCTCCGCCGAGATCGAGAAGATGAACGAGGCGGGCGTCAGCGCGGTGGTCGGCGCCTATGCATCGGCCATCTGCCTGGCGACCACGCAGGCGGCGGCCAAGTACAACCTGCCGCACGTCGTCGACGTCGGCGTGGCCGACCAGATCGTGGAACGGGGACTCAAGAACACCTTCCGCTTCGCCCCGGGCTACAAGAAGTGCGCCGAGATCGCGCTGGCCAACCTGCACGTGCTGAACACGGCCGCCGGCAAGCCCGCGAAGAGCGTGATGATCATCCACGAGGAATCCCTCTTCGGCACCGGCACGGCCAACCTGCTCGCGCGCGAGCTGCCCGGCTTCGGCTACGAGGTGAAGGAGGTGGTCAAGCACGCCAACCCCACGCGCGACTTCAACAACATCGTGCTGCGGATGAAGGCGCTCAACCCCGACCTCGTCATCCCCGCCAACTACTACAACGAATACGCCCTGCTGGTGCGCACGATGCAGCAGCAGGGCGTGCGCCCCAAGGCGATCTATTCCGTGCTGGGCGGCGCGGCCTCGAGCTACAAGTTCGTCAAGGAATTCCCGCAGGCCGCCAACGGCATCATCGACTGCAACCATTGGTTCAACCCCAAGGACAAGCGCAGCTTCGAGCTGCGCAAGCGCACCGAGGCGAAGAACCTGTTCTACAGCTACGAGGTCTTCCTCACCTACACCGCGATGCGCCTGCTGGCCGACGCGCTGGAGCGGGCGAAGTCCGCCGACCGGGCCGCCATCGTCAACGCGCTGGAAACGAGCACCTTCTCGGACCACTTCCTGCCCTACGGGCCGACGAAGTTCGTCAACGGCCAGAACACCGGCGCGCAGCCGCTCATGACCCAGGTGCTGGGCAACGACATCAAGGTGATCGTGCCGCGCGACTACCGCGAGGCCGATCCGGTCTTCCCGCTCCGGTCGGCCTGAAGCGCGGGGCCGCGTGCTCGAGCCCGGCATCCTGTTCGCGGCCGTGCTCAACGGCCTGACCACCGGCGCGGTGTACGCGCTGGTGGCGCTGGGCCTGACGCTGATCTACGGCGTGCTGCACATCGTCAACTTCGCGCACGGGGCGGCGCTGATGATGGCGCTGTACGGGGTGTATTACCTGAAGCAGGCGCTCGGGCTCGACCCGTATCTCGCGCTGCTGCCGATGGTGGCGGTGATGTTCGTCGCCGGCTACGCGCTGCAGCGCTGCATCGTCAACCACGCCAGCCACGGCAAGGACGAGAACATCCTGCTGGTGACGCTGGGCCTGTCCATCGTGCTGGAGAACGTGGCGCTGCTCGCCTTCAGGTCCGACACGCGCACCATCGACACGCCCTACACCCTGGACACCGTCGCCATCGGCCCGGCGGCGATCGCCGTGCCCAAGGTGGTGGCCTTCTTCGGCGCCCTCGTCGCCTCGGCGCTGCTGCTGTGGATCGTGCGGCGCACCGACCTCGGACGCGCGATCCGCGCCGTGGCGAAGGAAAGGCAGGGCGCCCGGCTGGTCGGGATCGACGTGGACCATGTCTACGCCATGAGCTTCGGCATCGGCCTCGGCTGCCTCGGCGCCGCGGCCTGCTTCCTGCTGCCCGCCTACTACGTCAATCCGCAGGTGGGCAACGGCTTCGTGCTGGTGGCCTTCACCATCGTGGTGCTGGGCGGCATGGGCAGCTTCGCCGGGGCGCTGCTCGGAGGACTCCTGATCGGGGTGGTGGAATCGCTGGGTGGCCTGTGGTTCGGCGAGTCGCTGGGGCAGATCGGGATCTTCCTGCTGTTCATCGCCGTGCTGCTGTTCCGGCCGCAGGGCCTGTTCGGGGCGAAGGCGTGAGCGGCCGCCGCGACCTGCTGCAGATCGCGGTGTTCGCGCTGGCGGTGCTGCTGCTCGCAGCGACGGCTCGCTCCGGCGTGGTGCTGAACCTGGCGATGATGGCGCTGTACGGTGCGCTGATGGCCGTCGCCTGGAACCTGCTGGGCGGCTACGGCGGCCAGTTCTCCTTTGGCCACGCGCTCTTCTTCGGGACCGGCGCCTACGCGCAGGCCATCGCGCAGGTGCATGGCGGCATCCCTCCCTGGGTCGCGCTGCCGCTGGCGGTCGCGGCGGCCGCGCTGGTGGGCCTGTTCTTCGGCGCCCTGTCCTTCCGCTATGGGCTGAAGGGCTCCTACTTCGCGCTGGTCACGCTGGCGTTCGCCGAGGTGTTCCGCATCGTCTCGCTCTCGGTGCCCTTCACCGGCGCCGGCGTCGGCCTGATGGTGCCGCTGAAGGCCGGCGTGGCCAACCTGCAGTTCGCGGACCGTGCCGGCTACGTCGTGCTCGCGCTCGGCCTGCTGGTGCCGGGCCTGCTCGTCACGAGCTGGCTGCGCCACTCGCGCTTCGGCGCCTGGCTGCAGGCGGTGCGGGACAACGAGGACGCGGCCCGCGCCGTCGGCGTCGATCCCTTCCGGGCCAAGCTGGGCGCCATCGGGCTCTCAGGCGCGCTGATGGGAGCGGCCGGCGCCTTCTACGTGCAGGTCTTCCAGTACCTCGATCCCGGCATCGCCTATGGGCCGCACACCTCGGTGGAGGCGCTGGTGGCCGCCATCGTGGGCGGGTTGGGCACCCTGTGGGGGCCGGTGCTGGGCGCGCTCGTGCTGCACCTGCTGGGCGAGCTCACGCGCAACCTGTTCGGCGGCCTGCCCGGGCTCAATATGGTCATCTACGGGACGGTCCTGATCCTGATCGTGATGTTCGCGCCGCGGGGGCTGCTGGGCGTGGGCCAGTCGGTGCGCTGCCTCTGGGCCGGCCCGCGCACGCCGCTGCCGGAGCCGGAGCCGCGGGAGCGCCTGCATGGCTAGCCCGCTGCTGCGCGTGCAGGGCCTCGCCAAGTCCTTCGGCGGGCTGGCGGCCGTGCAGGACGTGTCCCTGGACCTGCCGGAGGGCCGCCTCGCGGCGCTCATCGGGCCCAACGGCGCCGGCAAGACCACCTTGTTCGCGCTCGTCTCCGGCTTCCTGCGCCCGGACGCGGGCAGCGTGGCGTTCGCCGGCGCGGACATCACGGGCCAGCCGCCGCACCTGAACGCGCGCCGCGGCATGACGCGCACCTTCCAGATCGTGCAGCCCTTCGCCTCGCAGACGGTGCGCGAGAACATCGCGGTCGGCGCCCACCTGCACTGCGCCGACCGGCGCGAGGCCCTGGCCCGGGCCGAGGCGGTGGCGCAGCGCGTCGGCCTCGCGGCCCAGTTGCACAAGCCCGCGGGCGAGCTCACGGTGGCCGGCCGCAAGCGGCTCGAACTGGCGCGCGCGCTCGCCACCCGGCCGCGGCTGCTGCTGCTCGACGAAGTGCTGGCGGGCCTCAATCCGCAGGAAGTGGCCGAGATGCTGCCGGTGGTCCGGGAGATCGCCGCCGGCGGAGTCGGCGTGCTGATGATCGAGCACGTGATGCAGGCCGTCATGCACCTCGCGCAGCACGTCTGGGTGCTGGCGCAGGGCCGCATGATCGCTTCCGGCACGCCGGAGGAAGTGACCCGCGACCCCCGGGTGATCGAGGCCTACCTGGGGCACGGCACGGCCCGGCGGCTGGCGCAAGGAGCCGTCCGGTGAGCGACGCCCTGCTCTCCGTGCGCGGCCTGCGCAGCGGCTACGGCCCCGTCGAGGTGCTGAGGGGGATCGACCTCGACATCGCGCCCGGCGAGATCGTGGCCCTGCTCGGAAGCAACGGCGCCGGCAAGACGACCTTCAACCAGACGGTCAGCGCCCTGCTGCCGGCCCGCGCCGGCAGCATCTGCTTCGACGGCCGCGACATCACCCGCGCCCATTACCGCGAGGTGGTCGCGCGCGGGCTGATCCACGTGCCCGAAGGACGCCGCATCTTCCCCAACCTCTCGGTGCTGGAGAACCTGGTGCTGGGCGCGTTCGCGCGCGGCCGCGCCCAGCGCGCCGTCAACCTGGAGCGCGTGTTCGACATCTTTCCGCGCCTGCGCGAGCGCACGGCACAGGTCGCCGGCACGCTCAGCGGCGGGGAGCAGCAGATGCTGGCGATCGGCCGCGGGCTCATGGGCGAGCCGCGCCTGCTGATCCTCGACGAGCCTTCGCTGGGGCTGTCGCCGCGGCTGGTGGAGGAGCTGTTCGGGCTGATCGCCCGGCTGCACGCGCAGGGGCTCGCCATCCTGCTCGTGGAACAGAACGTCGCGCAGTCGCTGGAGATCGCGCAGCGCGCCTGCGTGATGGAGAACGGCGCGATCCGGTTTTCCGGCACCGGCGCGGAACTGCTCGCCAGCGACCGCCTGCGCCAGGCGTACCTCGGAGTGTGAAGCCATGGACTACGACCTTTTGATCCGCAACGTCCGTGTCGTGCGCCCGCACGGCAACGGGGTGCACGAGAGCGACATCGCGATCCGCGACGGCAGGTTCGCGCGCGTGGCGCCGGGAATCGATCCCGCGTCGGCAAGGCAGGTGCACGAAGGCGGCGGCCTGCTCGCCTTCCCCGGCGTCGTCGATGCCCACATGCACAGCGGCATCTACTCGCCGCTGGCGGAGGACGCGGTGAGCGAGTCCAGGGCGGCGGCCATGGGCGGGGTGACGTCCAGCCTGAACTACTTCCGCACCGGCCAGTACTACCTGAACAAGGGCGGCCCCTACGCCGACTTCTTCCCCGAGGTGCTGCAGGTCTCGAAGGACCGCTTCCACGTGGACTACGGCTACCACCTGGCACCCATGGACGGTACGCACATCTCCGAGATCCCGATGCTGGTGGAGAAGCACGGCGTGGCCAGCTTCAAGATCTTCATGTTCTACGGCTCGCACGGGCTGCACGGCGCCAGCGATTCGCAGCGGCAGTTCCTCATGATCGCCGACGACCAGCGCTACGACTACGCGCACTTCGAGTTCGTCATGCGCGGCGTGCAGACGGCGCGCGAGCGCTTCCCCGAGCGGGCGCACCAGATCTCGCTGTCGCTGCACTGCGAGACGGCGGAGATCATGACGGCCTACACCCGGATCGTCGAGAAGGACGCCTCGCTGAAGGGCCTGGCCGCCTACAGCGCCTCGCGGCCGCAGCACTCCGAGGGCCTGGCGGTGTTCATCGCGAGCTACCTCGCGCACGAGACGGCGCTGCCCACGATCAACCTGCTGCACCTGAGCTCGCGCAAGGCGGTGCAGGCGGCGCTGATGATGGCCGACGTGTTCCCGCACATCGACTTCCGGCGCGAGGTGACGATCGGGCACCTGATGCTGGACATCCACTCGCCGGCGGCGGAGCTGGCCAAGGTCAATCCGCCGATCCGCCCGCGCGAGGACGTCGAGTTCCTCTGGCAGGCGCTGCTCGCGGGCGAGCTGGACTGGGTCGTGTCCGACCACGCCTGCTGCCGCCACGAGAGCAAGATCCCCAGCCGCTACTTCGGCAACATCTGGATGGCCAAGAGCGGCTTCGGCGGCACCGAGTACCTGCTGCCGGCCCTGGTGAGCGAGGGCACCCGCCGCGGCATGGGCTACAACCACATGGCGCGCGTCACGAGCTGGACGCCGGCGCAGCGCTTCGGGCTGAACCGCAAGGGCGACATCGCGGAGGGCTACGACGCCGACCTCGCGCTGGTCGACCCGAACCGGACCTGGACCATCCGCGCGAGCGAGTCGCCCTCGACCCAGGGCTACACGCCTTTCGAGGGGATCGAGCTGTCGGCGCGGGTGGAGGCGACGTTCCTGCGCGGTGGGCAGGTCTACGCGCACGACCGCGGGGTGATCGGCGCGCCGCGCGGCCAGTACCTGTTCCGCCCGACGGACTGAAGAATGGACAGCGCGATCCGGGTGGTGCGCACGGAAAGGCTGGAGGCCGCCGTGCAGGTGCCGGTGGCGATCGTCGGGGGCGGCGCCTGCGGCCTCACGGCGGCGATCGCGCTGGCAGACGCCGGTATCGCCTGCATGGTGCTGGAGCGCGACGCGACGCCGAGCGGCTCGACGGCCTTGTCCTCCGGCTTCATCCCCGCCGCCGGCACGCAGGTGCAGCGGGCGCAGGGCATCGCCGACAGCCCCGCGCTGTTCGCCGGGGACATCCGCCAGAAGGCACGCGGGACGGCGGCGGAACACCTGGTTGCCGCCTACGCGCAGGCGGCGGCTCCCGCCCTCGACGCCCTCGCCGCGCACGGGCTGCGCTTCGACGTGCTCACCGGCTTCCTCTATCCGGGACATGGCCTGCACCGGATGCACAGCCTGCCGCAGCGCACCGGCGCGGCGCTGGTCGCCGCCCTGCTGGAGGCGGCGAAGGCGGCGGGGATCGACGTCCTGGGCTCGGCCCGCGTCGTCGAACTCCACGCCGATGCGCAGGACCGCATCCTCGGCGTCGGCATCGAGCGTCCCGGGGGCGCCATCGAAACCCTGGCCTGCGAGGTGCTGCTGCTCGCCTGCAACGGCTTCGGTGGCCATCCGCGGCTCGTGCGCGAGCTCCTGCCGGAGATGCGGGGCGCGGTCTTCGCGGGGCACACCGGCAACGACGGCAGCGCGATCCTCTGGGGCCGGCAGCTCGGGGCGGCGCTGGCCGACCTGGGTGGCTACCAGGGCCATGGTTCCTGGGTGGTGCCGCAGGGTGCGCTCATGACCTGGGCCGTGATGATGGAAGGGGGCGTGCAGCTCAACGCGCGCGGCGAGCGCTTCCACGAGGAGACGCAGGGCTATTCGGAAGCGGCGGTGGAGGTGCTGGCGCAGCCGGGGGGGATCGCGTGGAACGTGTTCGGCGATGCGCAGCTCGCGCTGGCGCGGGAGTTCCCCGATTTCCGGGAGGCCGAGAAGGCCGGCGCGGTGCGAACCGCGCAGGATCGCCACGGATTGGCGCGCATCGTCGGCTGCGCAGCCGCGGCGCTCGCGCCGGAGATCGAGCGCTTCGGTCCGCCCTTCCATGCGGTGCGGGTGACGGGTGCCCTGTTCCATACGCAGGGCGGGCTCGACATCGACGCGGAGTGCCGCGTCCGGCGGCCCGACGGCTCCGTGCTCCCCAACCTGCTGGCCGCGGGCGGGGCCGCGCGCGGCGTAAGCGGGAACGCGGCGTGGGGCTATCTGTCCGGCAACGGGCTGCTCAGCGCGGTGGCGGGAGGCTGGATCGCGGCGCGGACGGCCGCGGACGAGCTCAGTGCTTCTCTTTCGCGTGGTTGATCGAGTACTTCGGGATCTCGACCACCAGGTCCTTCTGCGCCAGGATCGCCTGGCAGGACAGGCGCGATTCGGCTTCCAGGCCCCAGGCCCGGTCCAGCAGGTCTTCCTCGTTCTCGTCCATCTCGTTGAGCGAGCGGAAGCCCTCGCGCACGATCACGTGGCAGGTCGTGCAGGCGCAGCTCATGTCGCAGGCGTGTTCGACCTGGATGCCGTTGTCCAGCAGCGCTTCGCAGATCGAGGTACCGGGCGGCGCCGTCACTTCCGCGCCGTTGGGGCAGTACTCGGGATGGGGCAGGATCTTGATGGTGGGCATAGGTGGAGGGTCGTCCTGCCTCAAATGGATTCCAGGTTGCGGCCTGCAAGGGCCTTGCGGATGCCTTCGTTCATGCGCTGCGCGGCGAAGGCCTCGGTGCCCTTGGCCAGCGCCTGCACGGCGGCCTCGACCACGGCGGCATCCTCGCTCGCCTTCGCGGTCTCGGCCAGGGCGGCCATCAGCGCCTCGATGTCCTGGCGCTCCCCCGCGGGGAGCAGGTGGCCGTCCGCATCGAGCGCGCTTTGCGTGGCGAGCAGCATGCGCTCGGCGTCGACCCGCGCCTCGGTGAGCGCGCGGGCCCGCATGTCGGCCTCGGCGGTCGTGAAGCTCTCGCGCAGCATGCGCGCGATCTCGGCGTCCGACAGGCCGTAGGAGGGCTTCACCTCGATCCGCGCCTCCACGCCGCTGCCCTGTTCGCGCGCCGACACGTTCAGCAGGCCGTCGGCGTCGATCGTGAAGGTCACGCGGATGCGCGCGGCGCCGGCGGCCATCGGCGGGATGCCGCGCAGCTCGAAGCGCGCCAGGCTGCGGCAGTCGGCCACCAGGTCGCGCTCGCCCTGCACCACGTGGATCGCCATCGCGGTCTGGCCGTCCTTGAAGGTGGTGAAGTCCTGCGCCTTGGCGGTCGGGATGGTCTCGTTGCGCGGCACGATGCGCTCGACCAGCCCGCCCATGGTCTCGATGCCCAGCGACAGGGGGATCACGTCCAGCAGCAGCAGGTCGCCCTGCGGGTTGTTGCCGGCCAGCTGGTTGGCCTGGATGGAGGCGCCCAGCGCCACCACCTCGTCCGGGTTCAGGTTGATCAGGGGCTCGCGGCCGAAGAATTCCGCCACGGCGCGGCGCACCTGCGGCATGCGGGTGGAGCCGCCCACCAGCACCACGCCCTGCACCTCGTCGCGCTGCAGCTTCGCGTCGCGCACGGCCTTGCGCACCGCGGTGAGCGTGCGGGCCGTCAGCTCCTTCGTGACCGCCTCGAAATCTCCGCGCGCCACTCGCATCTGCGCGGACCGGCCGCCGAGCGCGAGCGGCACGTCCACCGCCTCCTCGTCGGACAGGCGTTCCTTCAGCTCGCGCGCCAGCATCTTGATGGCGGCCTTGTCGGAGGCGGTTTCCGCCGCGAGCCCCGACTGCTGCTGCAGCCAGTCGGCCAGCGCCCGGTCGTAGTCGTCGCCGCCCAGCGCGGAATCGCCGCCGGTGGACACCACCTCGAACACGCCGCGCGACAGGCGCAGGATGGAGATGTCGAAGGTGCCGCCGCCGAGGTCGTAGACGGCGTAGAGGCCCTCGCTGCCGTTGTCCAGCCCGTAGGCGATGGCGGCGGCGGTCGGCTCGTTGATCAGCCGCAGCACGTTCAGGCCCGCGAGCTGCGCGGCGTCCTTGGTCGCCTGGCGCTGGGCCTCGTCGAAGTACGCCGGCACGGTGATCACGGCGCCGTACAGGTCCGCGTTGAAGGTGTCCTCGGCGCGGTAGCGCAGCGTGGCCAGGATCTCGGCGCTCACTTCCACCGGCGACTTCGGCCCTTCGCGGGTCTGCAGCTTCACCATGCCCGGCTCGTCCAGGAAGCCGTACGGCAGCTTGCCGCGGCTGGCGATGTCGGCCAGGCCCCGGCCCATGAAGCGCTTGACGGAGGCGATGGTGTTCTCGGGATCCCCCGCCTGCGCCGGGATGGCCTCCCAGCCGATCTGGCGGCGGCCCTCGCCGAGGTAGCGCACCACGGAAGGCAGGAGCACGCGGCCCTGCCCGTCGGGCAGGCATTCGGCCACGCCGTGGCGGACGGAGGCGACCAGCGAATGCGTGGTGCCGAGGTCGATGCCGACGGCGATGCGGCGCTGGTGGGGATCGGGCGAGGCGCCGGGTTCGGAAATCTGCAGCAGGGACATGGCTTGTGCGGTGAACCCGCTATTGTCCCAGTTGCGCGAGCCGCGCCTCGATGTCGCCGCCAAAGCGCTCGACGAACATGAGGGCTCTGACCTGTTGCGCCGCGCCCTGCGGGTCGTTCTCCACGTCCAGCAGCTCGTGGATGCGCCCCAGCATCTCGCGCCGCCGCTTCAGCACGCGGTCGGTCAGCGCGTCGAGCTCTTCCTCGCTGTCGGCCTCCTCGAGCGCCTCCCGCCAGTCCATCTGCTCCAGCAGGAACTCGCCGGGCATGGCGGTGTTGCTGTGCTTCTCGATCGGCGCGCCCCGCAGCTCGCACAGGTACTCGGCGCGCCTGAGGGGGTCCTTCAGGCGCTGGTAGGCCTCGTTGATGCGCACCGACCACTGCAGGGCGAGGCGCTGCGCGGCAGCGCCCTGGCCGGCGAACTTGTCCGGGTGCGCCTCGCGTTGCAGGTCCTTCCAGCGCGCGTCGATCCCGGCGCGATCCTGCTCGAAGCGCTGCGGCAGGCCGAACAGTTGGAAGTCGCTGTAACTCAGGTCCATCGCGTCAGCAAAAAAACGCCGCCCGTGCGGCGGCTTGTTCCAGTGCCACCGCGGCACCGGCTGGGCCGGGCCGCTGGTGGCGCCCCCTCGAGGGGGAGGCGCCGCAGGCGCCGCGGGGGGGAGTCAAACCCTGAAGGACTCTCCGCATCCGCAGCGGTCGCGTTCGTTGGGGTTGTTGAACCGGAAGCCCTCGTTGAGGCCCTCGCGCACGAAGTCCAGCTCCGTGCCGTCGATGTAGGCCAGGCTCTTCGGATCCACGAGCAGCTTCACGCCGTGGTTCTCGAACACGACGTCTTCCGGCGCCACCTCGTCCACGTACTCCAGCTTGTACGCGAGCCCCGAGCACCCGGTGGTCTTGACGCCGAGGCGTACGCCCACGCCCTTGCCCCGCCTGGCAAGGTAGCGTGAGACATGCCGCGCCGCGGCTTCGGTGAGCGAAACGGCCATCTTCAGTTCGAATGCTTCTTCTTGTAGTCCTCGACGGCGGCCTTGATCGCGTCCTCGGCGAGGATCGAGCAGTGGATCTTCACCGGCGGCAGCGCGAGTTCCTCGGCGATCTGGCTGTTCTTGATCGACGCGGCCTGGTCCAGCGTCTTGCCCTTGACCCATTCGGTCACGAGCGAGCTGGAGGCGATGGCCGAGCCGCAGCCGTAGGTCTTGAAGCGGGCATCCTCGATCACGCCGGTGGCCGGGTTGACCTTGATCTGCAGCTTCATGACGTCGCCGCAGGCGGGCGCGCCCACCATGCCGGTGCCGACGTCCTCGTCGCCCTTCGCGAACGAGCCCACGTTGCGCGGGTTCTCGTAATGCTCGACGACCTTCTGCGAATAAGACATTGGGTACTCCTGTTCCTCTCTTTAGTGAGCCGTCCACTGGATGGTGGCCAGGTCGATGCCGTCCTGGTACATCTCCCACAGCGGGCTCAGCTCGCGCAGCTTCGCGACGTTCTGCCTGATCGTCGAAACCGCGTAGTCGATTTCCTCTTCCGTCGTGAAACGGCCGATGGTCATGCGCAGGCTGCTGTGCGCCAGTTCGTCGCTGCGGCCCAGCGCGCGCAGCACGTAGCTTGGCTCCAGCGACGCGGACGTGCAGGCCGAGCCCGAAGAGACCGCGAGGCCCTTGATGCCCATGATCAGCGACTCGCCCTCGACGAAGTTGAAGCTCATGTTCAGGTTGTGCGGCACCCGGTGCTCCAGGTGGCCGTTGATGAAGACCTGTTCGACGTCCTTCAGGCCATCGAGCAGGCGCTTCTGCAACTTGCGCACGTGCTCCAGGTCCTTCTGCATCTCTTCCCGGGCGATGCGGAAGGCCTCGCCCATGCCGACGATCTGGTGCGTGGGCAGCGTGCCGGAGCGCATGCCGCGCTCGTGGCCGCCGCCGTGCATCTGCGCTTCCAGGCGAACGCGCGGCTTGCGGCGCACGTACAGCGCGCCGATGCCCTTGGGGCCGTAGGTCTTGTGCGACGCCAGGCTCATGAGGTCCACCGGCAGCTTCGCCAGGTCGATCTGCACCTTGCCCGTGGCCTGCGCGGCGTCGACGTGGAACAGCACGCCCTTCTCGCGGCAGAGCGCGCCGAGCGTGGGGATGTCCTGCACGACGCCGATCTCGTTGTTCACGAACATCACCGAGGCGAGGATCGTGTCGGGACGCAGCGCCGCCTTGAACCGCTCCAGGTCCAGCATGCCGTCTTCCTGCACGTCGAGGTAGGTGACCTCGAAGCCCTGGCGCTCCAGCTCGCGCATGGTGTCGAGCACCGCCTTGTGCTCGGTCTTCACCGTGATCAGGTGCTTGCCGCGCGACTTGTAGAAGTGCGCGGCGCCCTTCAGCGCGAGGTTGTTGGATTCGGTGGCGCCCGAGGTCCAGACGATCTCGCGCGGATCCGCCCCGATCAGGTCGGCCACCTGCTGGCGCGCTTTCTCCACGGCCTCTTCGGCCTCCCAGCCCCACGCGTGGCTGCGCGAGGCCGGATTGCCGAAGTGCTCGCGCAACCAGGGGACCATGGCGTCGACCACGCGCGGATCGACCGGCGTCGTCGCGCCGTAGTCCATGTAGATCGGGAAATGGGGCGTCATGTCCATGTGCGTATGGATCCGTCTCGTGCTGCTGTTATTGCTTGGCGAAGGAGTTGCCCAGCGCGAACACCGAGTTCGGCGCGTTCACGCGGATGGGCTTCACCACCGGGGCGCTGGAGATCGCCCGCTTGGTCGCCGGCTTGTCCTCGACCTGCACGCCCTTGGCGAGCTGGTCGTCCACCAGCTTCTGCAGCGTGATCGAGTCGAGGAATTCCACCATGCGCTGGTTCAGCGCCGCCCACAGTTCGTGGGTCATGCAGCGCCCGCCGTCGCCCTGGCAGTTCTCCTTGCCGCCGCACTGGGTGGCATCGATCGGCTCGTCGACCGAGACGATGATGTCGGCGACGGTGATCTCGGCCGCCTTGCGGCCCAGCGTGTAGCCGCCGCCGGGCCCGCGGGTGGATTCCACCAGCTCGTGCCGACGCAGCTTGCCGAACAGCTGCTCGAGATAGGAGAGCGAGATCTGCTGGCGCTGGCTGATCGCCGCCAGGGTGACGGGCCCATTGTTCTGGCGCAGCGCCAGATCGATCATCGCGGTGACCGCAAAGCGGCCTTTGGTAGTGAGACGCATCGCTAGCTCCTTCCTGCTGGCTTGCATGCCGTACCCCGCGCAGCGCCCGCCACGCAAGGTCGTCTCCACCCATCTGAATTTCCGGCTGTGTTGCTGTGCCGGCCCTCGGCCGACCGTGCGTGGGTCGGCTGTTTTCTAGATTTCCTGGGTTCCTGACTGTTTCCGTCAAGTATAGCAGAAAACCCGTCCCGGAACTCGGGTACTCAGGTTTTTTTGCGCTGCATCAAGGCGCGTGCCGATTGAGTTCGCCGCGGATGTGTTCCAACAGTCCGGCACAGGCGGCCTCGACATGGTCCAGCACCATCTCGAATCCGCGGCTCCCCCCATAGTACGGGTCGGCCACGACATCGCCAAGGCCGGGTGGCGCGAACTCCATCAGGCGCCGGAGCTTGTGCCGGTGCTCCGGCGGGCAGTCGTCCTGCAGCAGGGCCAGGTTGTTCCAGTCCATCGCCAGGATGAGGTCGAAGTGCGCGAAGTCCGGCTCCTGCACCTGCCGCGCCCGGAGGTCGGACAGCTCGTAGCCGCGCAGGGCAGCGTGGTGGCAGCTGCGCTCGTCCGGCGGCGAACCGACGTGGTAGTCGTGCGTGCCGGCCGAGTCGACGCGGATCCGGTCCTGCAAGCCGGCCTGGCGCACGAGGTGCCGGAACACGCCTTCGGCGGTGGGGCTGCGGCACAGGTTGCCCATGCAGACGAAGAGAACGCTGAACTTCATGGCGGAAGTGATTGTTTCATCTGGCTTACGCGGAGTGACCCGAGCAGCCGACGACCCGCCGACGGATCAGGACTTCTTCCCGCCGCTGCCGATCGCGACGTTGTCGTGCACGGAAGCCCCGAACGCCTGCTCCTTGAGCAGCGCCAGCTGGTCGCGCACCCGCGCCGCCTTCTCGAACTCGAGGTTGCGGGCATGCTCCAGCATCTGCTTTTCCAGCTGCTTGATGCGCTTGGAGATGTCCTTCTCGGACATGTCCTCCACCATCGCGCGCTGCAGCTCCTGCTTCTCCTGCTCCTTGCTGGCCTTTTCGCTGTAGACCCCGTCGATCAGGTCGCGGATCTGCTTCTGGATGCTCCTCGGCGTGATGCCGTGGGCCTCGTTGTGCGCGACCTGCCGGGCGCGACGCCGCTCCGTCTCGCCGATGGCCTTCTTCATCGACTCGGTCATGCGGTCGGCGTAGAGGATGGCCTTGCCGTTCAGGTTGCGCGCCGCCCGGCCGATGGTCTGGATCAGCGAGCGTTCGGCCCGCAGGAAGCCCTCCTTGTCGGCGTCCAGGATCGCCACCAGCGACACCTCGGGGATGTCCAGGCCCTCGCGCAGCAGGTTGATGCCCACCAGCACGTCGAACTGGCCCAGGCGGAGGTCGCGGATGATTTCCACCCGCTCCACCGTGTCCACGTCGCTGTGCAGGTAGCGCACCTTGACGCCGTTGTCGCTCAGGTAGTCGGTGAGCTGTTCGGCCATGCGCTTGGTCAGGGTGGTGATCAGCACGCGCTCGTTCTTGTCGACGCGGATGCGGATCTCCTGCAGCACGTCGTCGACCTGGTGGGTCGCCGGGCGGATTTCCACTTCGGGGTCGATCAGGCCGGTGGGGCGCACCAGCTGCTCCACCACCTGGCCGGCATGTTGCTTCTCGTAGTCGGCGGGCGTCGCCGAGACGAAGACCACCTGGCGCATGCGCGCCTCGAATTCCTCGAATTTCAGGGGCCGGTTGTCCATCGCCGAAGGCAGCCGGAAGCCGTACGCCACCAGCGTCTCCTTCCTCGCCCGATCCCCGGCGTACATTCCGTTGAGTTGCCCGATCATCTGGTGGCTCTCGTCCAGGAACATCAGGGCGTCCTTGGGCAGGTAGTCCGTCAGCGTGGAAGGCGGCGCGCCCGGCGGCGCGCCGGAGAGGTGGCGGGTGTAGTTCTCGATGCCCTTGCAGTGCCCCAGCTCGGAGAGCATCTCCAGGTCGAAGCGGGTGCGCTGCTCGAGGCGCTGGGCTTCCACCAGCTTGCCTTCGGCGACGAAGAACTTCAGGCGCTCGTCCAGCTCCAGCTTAATGGACTCCACGGCGGAGAGCACCTTCTCGCGCGGCGTCACATAGTGGCTGGACGGGTAGACCGTGAAGCGCGGCACCTTCTGCCGGATGCGCCCAGTCAGCGGGTCGAACAGCTGGAGCTGCTCGATCTCGTCGTCGAACAGCTCCACGCGGATCGCCAGCTCGGAGTGTTCGGCCGGGAAGATGTCGATCGTGTCGCCGCGCACGCGGAAGGTGCCGCGGGCGAAGTCCTGCTCGTTGCGGTTGTACTGCATGCGAATGAGCTGGGAGATCACGTCGCGCTGCCCGATCTTGTCGCCGATGCGCATGATGAAGCGCATCTGGGTGTAGTCCTCCGGGGCGCCGATGCCGTAGATCGCGCTCACGGTGGCCACGATCACGGTGTCGCGCCGCTCCAGCACGCTCTTGGTGGCCGACAGGCGCATCTGCTCGATGTGCTCGTTGATCGAGCTGTCCTTCTCGATGAACAGGTCGCGCTGGGGTACGTAGGCCTCGGGCTGGTAGTAGTCGTAGTAGCTCACGAAGTACTCCACCGCGTTGTGCGGGAAGAATTCGCGGAATTCGCTATAGAGCTGCGCCGCCAGCGTCTTGTTCGGCGCGAACACGATGGCCGGCCGCCCCAGGCGGGCGATCACGTTGGCCATGGTGTAGGTCTTGCCCGAGCCGGTGACGCCCAGCAGGGTCTGGTAGACCTCGCCGTCCTGCACCCCCTCCACCAGCTTTTCGATGGCCTGGGGCTGGTCGCCCGCCGGCGGATAGGGCTGGAACAGCTCGAACGGGGAGTCCGGATACGTGACGAACGTGCCCTTTTTCTCGTGCTGCGGGGCCTCGCTGGCCTGGGGAATTGCGCTCATGGGGGTAAATACGGGGACGACCCCTTAAAATTGCGGGCAGCCGGCCAGCGTACAACAGGCCGGGCGTCTTTGCCACCGCATCCCAAGGAACCCCATGTCTCTCTTCAACGCCGTCGAAATGGCGCCCCGCGACCCGATCCTGGGCCTGACCGAGCAATACGTCGCCGATCCGAACCCCAGGAAGGTCAACCTCGGGGTGGGCGTCTATTACGACGACAACGGCAAGCTGCCGCTGCTGCAGTGCGTCCAGAAGGCGGAAGAGAAGATGATGGCGGCCCATGCCGCCCGCGGCTACCTGCCGATCGATGGCATCGCGGCCTATGACGCCGCGATCAAGAACCTGGTATTTGGGGCCGATTCCGAGCCCGTCAAGGCCGGCCGCGTGGCCACGGTGCAGGCTCTGGGCGGCACCGGCGGCCTCAAGATCGGCGCCGACTTCCTGCACAAGCTGGATCCGGCGGCCAAGGTCCTGATCAGCGACCCGAGCTGGGAGAACCACCGCGGCATCTTCCGCGACGCCGGCTTCACGGTGGAGACCTACCCCTACTACGACGCCGAGCGCAAGGGCATCAACATGGACGGCATGCTGACGGCCTTGTCCACGGCCGAAGCCGGCACGGTCGTCGTGCTGCACGCCTGCTGCCACAACCCGACCGGCTACGACCTCACGCCCGCCCAGTGGGACCAGGTGGTCGCCGCGGTCCAGTCGCGCAAGCTGGTCGCCTTCCTGGACATGGCCTACCAGGGCTTCGCCCAGGGCATCGCCGAAGACGGCATCGCGGTGCAGAAGTTCCTCGCCTCCGGCCTGGACTTCTTCGTCTCCACCTCGTTCTCCAAGAGCCTGAGCCTGTACGGCGAGCGCGTGGGCGCGCTGTCGGTGCTGTGCCAGAGCGCCGAGGAGGCCGGCCGCGTGCTGTCGCAGCTGAAGATCGTGATCCGCACCAACTACAGCAACCCGCCCACGCACGGCGGCCAGGTGGCGGCCACCATCCTCAACACGCCGGAGCTGCGCGCCCTGTGGGAGCAGGAGCTGGCCGCCATGCGCGTGCGCATCAAGCAGATGCGCACGGCGATCGTCGAAAAGCTGAAGGCCGCCGGCGTGCAGCGCGATTTCAGCTTCATCGCGCACCAGGTCGGCATGTTCAGCTACTCGGGCCTGACCAAGGACCAGATGGTGCGCCTGCGCAACGAGTTCGGCGTGTACGGCATCGACAGCGGCCGCATCTGCGTGGCGGCGCTCAATAGCAAGAACATCGACTACGTGGCGGAGTGCATCGCGAAGGTGGTGTAAGCCTCCCCGCCCCTGTGAACTTGTGCGGCCTTCGGGCCGCTTTCTTTTTGCAGCTTCCGTTCGCGGCTCGACCCCACACTGCCCTCCTCGCGGCCGCGCCGGGCAGCCGCGGCATCCGTCAGGGGGGAAGCAGATGGTCGACGATCGCGTATCGGTCACGCGCGTCTGGCACGCGCTCGCGCTGGCGTGGGTTGTTGCGGCGCTCGCCGCTTGCGGCGGGGGCGGCCGCGACGCAAGCGGTGGGAGCGGCGGCGATGGAAGCTTCGGGAGAACGGCAGCGCCGCCGCAGGTCAGCCTCTCACTGCGGGCGCCCGGGCTCGTCCTCTCGGAGCAGGAACTGGCCGTCACCGTGCCCTTCGGTTCACTGCCGGCGCGCCGCTCGGTGCAGGTGACCCTTCCTCCTTCCGTGCTCGATTGGGGGGCGACGTCGACGACCCCCAGGCTGCAGGCCTCCGCTTCGGACCCGTCGCCGGCCGGAACGGGAACGGTGTTCCTGGACTTCTGGCCGGCGCTCCCCGGCACGTACACCGAGGCCGTGCAGGTCTTCGCCGAGGCCCGCACGGGCGATATCGGCAGCTTCCTTGACTCGAAGACGATCACCGTGACCTATACCGTCACCGCCAATGACGCCGTGGAGGTGGCGTTCTTTCCCCAGGGCGCGGACCTGACCTGGAAACAGGGGACGCCGGAGCCCGAGGCGGCCGAGCGCACGGTGCTGGCCAAACCGGGGGTGATCGCCCGGCAGCGGGAGATCCAGTACCTGACGTTTCCCCCTGCGGCGGCGAGCCACCCGCTGGTGAATGGCTGGTGGCTCGATGGCCCCGAATTCATGCCGGCGGCCATGGTGTGCGCCGACGACGAGGCGGGTTCCTCCAGTTGCCTCCCGCCAGGCACCTACACGGCCCGCCTGCGCTACGAGATCGTCGAGGACGGCCGGAGCAGCGACGTGTTCTGGCCGGTCACCCTGCAGGTGGTCCCCTGAAAGGCTTCAGCCCCACACCACCGACCGCATCGAAATCGACGCCGACTGGAACCGGTCGTTGAAGAAGCGCAGCTTCTCCCCCGGCTCCGCGGCGCCGGCCGCGTGCAGCAGCGGCAGGTAGTGGTCGTGGGTGGGGTGCGCCAGCTGCGCCACCTGTCCCAGCTTCTGGAACTCCGCCAATTCGGCCAGCGCGCCCTGCTCCAGCAGGCCCGCGGTCTTGCCGTCGAACTCGAAGGCCCAGTCGTAGGCCTGCATCGCGGGCACGCCGCGGCGGGTGGCACGCAGGTTGTGGACGATGTTGCCGCTGCCCACCACCAGCACGCCGCGCTGGCGCAGCGCCCTCAGCTGCCGGCCGAGCGCGAAGTGATCCGCCGGCGGGCGGCCGTAGTCGAGACTGAGCTGCACCAGCGGGATCTCCGCCGCCGGGAACATCGGCTTCAGCACCGACCAGGTCCCGTGGTCGAAACCCCACTCGCGCTCGTCGAGGCCGATGCGCGGCTCACGGATCTCCGCCGCGATCGCCCGGGCGACGGCGGGGGCACCGGGCGCCGGGTACTCCTGCTCGAACAGGGTGCGCGGAAAGCCGCCGAAATCGTGGATCGTGCGCGGCTTCTCCATCGCCGTGAGCTGCCAGCCGCGCGTCAGCCAGTGCGCCGACACGCACAGGATCAACTGCGGTTTCGGCCAGCGCGTGCCGAACTCCGCTCCCAGCGCCTGCCAGGCACGGCGGAATTCGTTGTCCTCGACCGCATTCATGGGGCTGCCATGGCCCACGAACAGCACCGGCATGCGCGGGGTGGCGGCGAGGGTCTCCAGGCCGGCCGCCGCGGCGGCCCGGTCCAGCAGCGCACCGCCGGCCAGCGCGACCGTGGCGCCGATCCAGCGCCGTCTGTCCATCTTTTTCATGTTCCACTCCGACTGAGCCTTGTGCGAGCCTGACAGATGGGCGAAGTTCCGAACCTGATCCGTAGTTCTACCGCAAGCAGTCTGGCTTTGCGGCTGGTATATTGCACTGCAACAAAAGCTCTCGGGGCCCCCATGCTCTACCAAATTTACGAGGCGCACCGTTCCCTCATGGAACCGTTCGCCGATTTCGCCCTGGCCGCCTCCAAGCTGTACAGCAATCCCCTGTCCCCCTTCGGGCAGCACCCCTTCGCGCAGCGAATCTCCGCCGGCTACGACCTGATCTACCGGCTCGGGAAGGACTACGAGAAGCCGGAGTTCGGCATCCAGACCATCGGCGAGGACGGCGTCGAGATCGCCATCCAGGAACGCGTGGTGCTGGACAAGCCCTTCTGCGAGCTGCGCCGCTTCAAGCGCTTCTCGGACGATCCGCGCACCCTGGAGACGCTGCACGGCCAGCCCGCGGTGCTGATCGTGGCGCCGCTGTCCGGCCACTACGCCACCCTGCTGCGCGACACCGTGCGCTCCATGCTGCGTGACCACAAGGTGTACATCACCGACTGGCGCAATGCCCGCATGGTGCCCTCGGAGGCCGGCGACTTCACGCTGGACACCTACGTCAACTACGTGCAGGAATTCATCCGCCACCTGCAGGGCCGCTACGGCAACTGCCACGTGATCAGCGTGTGCCAGCCCAC
Source organism: Ramlibacter monticola (assembly GCF_016722785.1). Taxonomy (GTDB): domain Bacteria; phylum Pseudomonadota; class Gammaproteobacteria; order Burkholderiales; family Burkholderiaceae_C; genus Ramlibacter; species Ramlibacter monticola. The sequence goes on from NZ_JAEQNE010000001.1 coordinate 389,954, forward strand.
CGTGCCGACGCTCGCCGCGGTGTCGCTGATGGCCTCGCGCGGCGAGACCACGCCGCTGACCATGACCATGATGGGCGGCCCGATCGACGCCCGCAAGTCGCCGACCGCGGTGAACAACCTGGCGATGAACAAGAGCTACGAGTGGTTCGAGAACAACGTGATCTACCGCGTGCCCCCGGGCTTCCCCGGCGAGGGCCGCCGCGTGTACCCGGGCTTTCTGCAGCACTCCGGCTTCGTGGCGATGAACCCGGACCGCCACCTCCTGAGCCACTACGACTACTTCAAGCACCTGATCGCCGGCGATGACGCCTCGGCCGAGGCGCACCGCCAGTTCTACGACGAGTACAACGCCGTCCTCGACATGGACGCGGACTACTACCTCGACACGATCCGCGTCGTGTTCCAGGAGTTCAGCCTCGTCAACGGCACCTGGGACGTGCGCGCCCCGGACGGCAAGCTGGAACGCGTGCGGCCGCAGGACATCCGCACCACCGCCCACCTCACGATCGAGGGCGAGCTCGACGACATCTCCGGCGCCGGCCAGACCGAGGCCGCGCACGCCCTCTGCGACGGCGTCCCGAAGGATCGCCAAAAGCACATCGAGGTGAAGGGCGCGGGCCACTACGGCATCTTCAGCGGCCGCCGCTGGCGCGACAGCGTGTACCCGCAGGTGCGCGACTTCATCGCGCGTTTCCACGACGTCCCGGGAGCGCCCGCGCAGAAGGCGCCGGCGCGCAAGGCAGTCGCCGCCGCCCGCCGCAGCACGGGCCTGGCGCGCACCAGCGCGGCGAGCACCTCGTCGCGAAAGCGCGCCTCGGGCAAGTGAGGCCGCTGGCGGCGCGCCTGCACGCCGCCCTCCCGCAGACCCAGTGCACCCGCTGCGGCTACCCCGACTGCGCGGGGTACGCCGAGGCCATTGCCGCGGGCGAGGCACAGATCAACCAGTGCCCGCCCGGCGGCGCGGAAGGCATCGAGCGCCTCGCCCGGATCACGGGCCGCGCGGCGCTCCCGCTCAATCCCTCCAACGGCGTCGAAGGGCCGCGCACGGTGGCCGTCATCGACGAGGCCTGGTGCATCGGCTGCACGCTGTGCCTCGATGCCTGCCCCACCGACGCCATCCTGGGCGGCAACAAGCGCATGCACACGGTGATCGAGCCGTACTGCACCGGCTGCGAGCTGTGCGTGCCGGTTTGCCCGGTCGACTGCATCGCGCTCGAGAACGCCAGCGGCGAGCGCACCGGCTGGCAGGCCTGGTCCGAGGCCGATGCGCGCCTGGCGCTGCAACGCTACGAAGCCCGCAAGCTGCGCAAGGCGCAGGAAGCGCAGGACCACGCCGAGCGCATGGAACAGAAGGCGCTGGCCAAGCTGGCCGACCTGCCCGCGCAGACGCACGACGCCGAGGGCGCGGAGCTCGCGCGCAAGAAGGCGGTCATCGAGGCGGCGCTGGCGCGCGCCCGCGCGAAACGCGGCGGCGCCTGAGCCCGCGTGTGGGCGTCAAGCCACGGCGCTTTACATTCCATTTGCGAACCATTCTCATTTGAGTCATACTGCAGGGCTCAAGTCAACGTCATCCCCCGGCGAGCCAGAGACGGTCTCCACCCCCCAGCCAGCCGCAACCATCCAGGAGCTATTCCCATGGTGCGTGCCTTCCGGCTGCAGCCTTCCGTCCTGGCCGTCCTCGCGGCCATCCACACCGGCGCCTTCGCCGAAACGACCCTGCGCGAGGTCGACGTGCACGCGCAGGCCGAACGCGCCGACGGGCCCGTCCAGGGCTACCGGGCCAATCGGTCGTCCACCTTCACCAAGACCGACACGCCGCTGAAGGAGGTTCCGGCCTCCATCACCGTGATCCCCGCCGACGTCATGAAGGACCAGGCGATGCAGAACATGGGCGACGTGCTGCGCTACGTGCCCGGCGCCACGCTGCACCAGGGCGAAGGCAACCGCGACCAGGTCGTGCTGCGCGGCAACAGCACCACGGCGGACTTCTACGTCGATGGCGTGCGCGACGACGCGCAGGTCTTCCGCGACCTGTACAACCTCGAACGCGTCGAGGTCCTGAAGGGCCCCGGCGGCATGATCTTCGGCCGCGGCGGCTCCGGCGGCGTGGTCAACCGCGTCACCAAGAAGCCGGTGTTCGGCCGCGTCGCGGAGGCGAACCTCACGGCGGGCAGCTACGGCCAGGTGCGCGGCACCGTGGACCTGGGCAACAAGGCGAGCGACACCGTGGCGTGGCGGCTCAACGCAATGGCCGAACACTCCAACAGCTTCCGCCACGACGTGGACCTGCGCCGCGCCGCCATCAACCCGGTGGTGACCGTCACGCCCGGCCCGGCCACCGCCGTGACCTTCGGCTACGAGCACGCCGAGGACGAGCGCACCGCCGACCGCGGCATCCCCTCGCAGAACGGCCTGCCCTTCGCGACCGGCCGCGGCACCTTCTTCGGCAACGCGCAGCAGAGCAATGCCGTCAGCATGGTCGACGCCCTCACCGCGGTGCTGGACCAGGACCTGGGCGGCGGCGTCCAGCTGCGCAACAGCTTCCGCGCCGCCCGCTACGACAAGTTCTACCAGAACGTGTTCCCGGGCAGCGCCGTCAATGCGGCCGGCACGATGTCGATCAACGCGTACAACAACGCCAACGACCGCACCAACATCTTCAACCAGACCGACCTGACGACGAAGCTGAAGGCCGGCGGGATGGAGCACGCGATCCTGGCCGGCATGGAGCTGGGCCACCAGGACAGCCGCAGCGAGCGCCGCAGCGGCCTGTTCGGCAGCGCCGTGGGCAGCATCGGCGGCATCCCCGCCAGCAACCCCATCGCCACCGCCACCGGCTTCGACTTCCGCGGCACCGATGCCAACAACCGCGTGCGCTCGGACATCTTCGCGCTCTATGCGCAGGACCAGATCGCGCTCACGCCGCAGTGGAAGCTGCTGGCCGGCCTGCGCTACGACGTGTTCAAGGTCGACTTCGACGACCGCCGCACCACCGTGCCGCCGACCGACCTGGAGCGCACCGACCGCGAGTTCAGCCCGCGCCTGGGCGTGATCTGGACGCCCGACGCCCGCTCGACCTACTACGCCAGCTACAGCTACGCCTTCCTGCCCTCGGGCGAGCAACTGTCGCTGGCCACCGGCACGGTGGACCTGGAGCCGGAAAAGTCGACCAACTACGAGATCGGCGCGCGCTGGGACCTGCTGCCGGGCCTGACGCTGTCGGCCGCCCTGTTCCGCCTCGACAAGGACGGCGTGCGCAGCAAGGACCCCGCGGGGAGCGGCCTGTTCATCAAGACCGGCCTGCAGCGCACGCAGGGCGTGGAGCTCGGCCTCGCCGGCGAGGTCACGCCGCGCTGGCAGATGTACGGCGGCTACGCGCACCTGGACGCGAAGGTGGAGAAGGCGCTGAACACCGGCAGCGACCCGAACGCCGCCGCGATCCCGGCGGGCCGGCGTGTCGCGCTGGTGCCGCGCAACATGTTCTCGCTGTGGAACCGCTTCGACGCCGGCGCCGGCTGGGCCTTCGGCCTAGGCCTGGTGCACCAGGGCGAATCCTTCGCCGCGATCAGCAACGCGGTGACGCTGCCCTCGTTCTCGCGCGCCGACGGCGCGGTCTACTACACCTTCGCGGGCGGACGGACGCGCGTGGCGCTGAACCTGGAGAACCTGACGGACCGCAAGTACTTCCCGACGGCGGACGGGGACAACAACATCTCGGTCGGCGCGCCGCGAACCGCGCGCGTCACGCTGACGTCGACGTTCTGATCAGCCGAGCGCGTCGTTGACCTGTTCGTTGAACTCGGTCTGCGACAGCGCCGCGTCGACCTCGCGCGGCAGCGCGTCGCGCACGGAGAACACGCCCATCACCTTGCGGTCGGGGCCGACGATGGGCAGGTGGCGGAAGCCGCGCTCGATCATCATGAGCACGGCGTCCGACACCTTGGTCTGCGGCGTGACGCACAGGGGGTTGGGCGTCATCACCTGGGCCAGCGTGGTCTGCTTGGGATCGAGCGCGCGCGCCAGCACGCGCGTGGTGAGGTCGCGCTCGGTCACGATGCCCAGCAACTTGTCCGGCGGGTCCATCACCAGCACGCTGCTGAAGTTCGCGCGCGTCATGGCGCAGGCGGCTTCCCACACGGTGGCGTGCGAAGACAGGCTCAGGATCACCCGCTTCGGGATGGACTGGAAGACGGTGCGTTCGGCCATGGCTACCCCCTTTCCCTTGTCAGAACTGGTCCCTCTTTGTAAAGGGAAGTCGGCGTCAGCGCAATGAGGCGTTGATCTTTTCCAGCACGGAAATGCCCGGACACAGCTGCGGCGCCTCCAGCGTGTTGAGCGGAAGGGCGGTCGTGTTCAGCGCCGTGTGCAGGTCGGTGGCCAGAGGGTCAACATACAGCAGGCCGGTGACAATTTCGCCGCGCACCTGGTGTTCCTGCATGAAGGCCATCGCCCGGCGCCGGTCGGTCGGGTCGTACTCCCGGTGCAGGCTGCGCAGCCGCAGCAGGGTGCCGTCGTGCTGGCGCACGTCCACCACCTCGCCGGGGCCCGGCTCCGCGGTGATCTCCGAGGCCGGTGTGATGAAGTCGATGCGGCTCACCGCCTCGTTGTGCTCGCGCACGTAGTCGTAGCTCTTCGTGCTGCCCGGGTGGTTGTTGAAGGCCACGCAGGGGCTGATCACGTCGATGAAGGCTGCACCGCCATGGCTCATGGCGCCCTTGATCAGCGGCACCAGCTGCGCCTTGTTGCCCGAGAAGCCGCGCGCCACGTAGGTCGCGCCCAGCTGCAGCGCCATGCCGACCAGGTCCACGGGGCTGTCGCTGTTGACCGAGCCCTTCTTGCTCTTCGAGCCCGCGTCGGCGGTGGCGGAGAACTGCCCCTTGGTGAGGCCGTAGACGCCGTTGTTCTCGACGATGTAGGCCATGCGCACGCCGCGCCGCATGGCGTGGGCGAACTGGCCCAGGCCGATCGAGGCCGAGTCGCCGTCGCCCGAGACGCCGAGGTACAGCAGTTCGCGGTTGGCGAGGTTGGCACCGGTCAGTACCGAGGGCATGCGACCGTGCACCGTGTTGAAGCCGTGCGAGGCGCCGAGGAAGTAGTCGGGCGTCTTGGAACTGCAGCCGATGCCGGACAGCTTGGCCACGCGGTGCGGCTCGATGTCCAGCTCCCAGCAGGCCTGGATGATCGCGGCCGAGATCGAGTCGTGGCCGCAGCCGGCGCACAGCGTCGAGATCTTGCCCTCGTAGTCGCGGCGCGTGTAGCCGACGCGGTTCTTCTCCAGCGTCGGGTGGTGCAGCGGCGGCTTGGCGATATAGGTCATGCCACGTTCTCCTTCTGTTCCTGCACGTGCGCGGTGATGGCCTGGGTGATGAAGCGGGCGGTGATGGGCGTGCCGTCGTAGTGCAGCACCTTCACCAGCCGGGCGGGGTCGACCTCGAGCTCGTTGACCAGCAGCGAGCGCAGCTGGGCGTCGCGGTTCTGTTCAACGACGAACACCTTCTCGTGGCCCGCGATGAAGTCGGAGACGCTGTCCGGGAAGGGGAAGGCCCGCAGGCGCATGGCATCGAGCTCGAGGCCCTGCTCCGCCAGCACCTCCAGCGCCTCCAGCATCGCCGGGCTGGTGGAGCCGTAGTAGATGACGCCCAGCGGCGCCTTGCGCGCCGCGCGCCGGATCACCGGCTGCGGCACCAGCGTGGCGGCCGTGCGGAACTTCGTCAGCAGGCGCTCCATGTTGTAGACGTAGTCCGCGCCGCGCTCCGAGTAGCGCGCGTAGGCGTCACGCGTGGTGCCCCGGGTGAAGTAGGAGCCCTTGGTCGGGTGCGTGCCGGGCAGCGTGCGCCACGGGATGCCGTCGCCGTCCACGTCCTTGTAGCGGCCGAAGTCCTTGCCGGCTTCCAGCTCCTCGTGGGTCATGACCTTGCCCCGGTCGTACGCCTGGCCTTCCTGCCAATCGAAGGGATTGCACAGGCGCTGGTTCATGCCGATGTCGAGGTCGGTCATCACGAACACGGGCGTCTGCAGGCGTTCCGCCAGGTCCAGTGCCTTGGCCGTGTGCTCGAAGCACTCGTGCGGGTCTTCCGGGAACAGCAGCACGTGCTTGGTGTCGCCGTGCGAGGCGTAGGCGCAGGCCAGCACGTCGGCCTGCTGCGTACGCGTGGGCATGCCCGTGGAGGGCCCGCCGCGCTGCACGTTGACGATGGTCACCGGGATCTCGGCGAACTGCGCCAGGCCGATGAACTCGGTCATCAGCGACACGCCCGGGCCCGAGGTGGCCGTCCAGGCGCGCGCGCCGTTCCAGCCGGCGCCCACCACCATCCCGATGGAGGCGAGCTCGTCCTCCGCCTGAACCACGGCGTAGCGGTTCTGGCCCGTGTCCGGGTCGACGCGCATCTTGCTGCAGTACTTCTGGAAGGCCTCGGCCACCGAGGACGAGGGCGTGATCGGGTACCAGGCCATGACGGTAGCGCCGCCGTAGACGGCGCCCAGCGCGCAGGCGCTGTTGCCGTCGACGAAGATGCGCTTGCCCACCCGGTCGGCGCGGCGCACGCGCAGGCCCAGCGGGTACTGCAGGTGCTCCTGCGCGAACTCGCGGCCCAGGTGCAGCGCCTGCACGTTGGACGACAGCAGCTTCTCCTTGCCGCGGTACTGCTCTCCGAACAGCTTCTCGATCTCCTTCGCCTCGATCTCCAGCAGGACCGACAGCGCGCCGACGTAGACGATGTTCTTGAACAGCTGGCGCTGGCGCGGGTCGTCGTAGACGGCGTTGCAGATCTCCGTGAGCGGCATGCCGATCACGTGCACGTCGTCGCGGAACTTCGAAGGCGGCAGCGGCCGCGTGTTGTCGTAGAACAGGTAGCCGCCGGGCGAGAGCTCGGCCACGTCGCCGTCCCAGGTCTGCGGGTTCATGGCGACCATCATGTCGACGCCGCCGCGCCGGCCCAGCCAGCCCTTCTCGCTCACCCGCACCTCGTACCACGTGGGCAGGCCCTGGATGTTGCTGGGGAAGATGTTGCGCGGGCTGACCGGCACGCCCATGCGCATGATCGACTTGGCGAACAGCTCGTTGGCCGAGGCCGAACCCGAGCCGTTCACGTTCGCGAACTTGACGACGAAGTCGTTGACGGCTTCGATGCGAGTCATTTGGAATCCTCCCCCAGACTTGTCCGCTGCGCGGCCCGCGCCTCCCCCCTCCGCAAGCGGAGGGGGCCCGCGCCTTCGGGCGGCCGTGCGGCACTCATGCCGCCACCTCCTCGTGCTGCACCGCCGGCCGGCTCCCGGCCAGCGCGCTCTTGAACATGTACTTCTGCATGTCCCAGGCGCCCGTCGGGCAGCGCTCGGCGCAGAGCCCGCAGTGCAGGCAGACGTCCTCGTCCTTCACCATCAGCCGTCCCGTCTTGAGGCGGTCGGACACGTACAGGTCCTGCGCCAGGTTGAGCGCCGGCGCCTTCAGCCGCTGGCGCAGGTCGCCCTCCTCGCCGTCGGGCGTGAAGGTGATGCAGTCCATCGGGCAGATGTCCACGCAGGCATCGCACTCGATGCAGGTGCTCTGGTTGAACACCGTCTGCACGTCGCAGTTGAGGCAGCGCTGCGCCTCCTTGAACGCCGTCTTGGCGTCGAAGCCCAGCTCCACCTCCACCCGGATGCTGGCCAGCGCCTTCTCGGCCTGCGCCCATGGCACCTTGAAGCGGGCGTCGAGCGAGGTGGCGTTGTCGTAGCTCCACTCGTGGATGCCCATCTTCTGCGACATCAGGTTGGTCATCGGCGCGGGGCGCACCCGCGGGTCCAGCCCGTTGAGCAGCAGGTCGATCGACACCGCCGCCTCGTGGCCGTGCGCCACGGCGGTGATGATGTTCTTGGGCCCCAGGGCGGCATCGCCGCCGAAGAAGACAGTCGGCACGGTGGACTGGAAAGTCACCTTGTTCAGCACCGGCAGGCCCCACTTGTCGAACTCGAGGCCGCAGTCGCGCTCGATCCAGGGGAAGGCGTTCTCCTGCCCCACCGCGACCAGCACCTCGTCGCAGGCGAAGAAGGCGTGCGGCTCGCCGGTGGGGATCAGGGTGCGCCGGCCCTTGGCGTCGTATTCGGCGCGCACGATCTCGAACAGCATGCCCGTGAGGCGGCCGTTCTCGTGCACGAAAGACACCGGCACATGCATGTTGATGATGGGGATGCCCTCGTGCATGGCATCTTCCTTCTCCCACGGCGAGGCCTTCATCTCCTCGAAGCCGCTGCGCACGATGACCTTGACGTCGGTGCCACCGAGACGGCGGGCGGAACGGCAGCAGTCCATGGCCGTGTTGCCGCCGCCCAGCACGATGACCCGCTTGCCCACGCTCGTCACGTGGCCGAAGGACACCGAGGCCAGCCAGTCGATGCCGATGTGGATGTGGCTCGCCGCTTCCTTGCGGCCGGGGATGTCGAGGTCGCGCCCGCGCGGGGCGCCGCAACCGACGAAGATCGCGTCGTAGCCCTGCCCCATCAGCGCCTTCATGGAGTCGATGCGCTGGCCGCCGACGAAGCGCGCGCCGAGTTCGAGCACGTAGCCCATCTCCTCGTCGATCACCGATTCGGGCAGGCGGAAGCGCGGGATCTGCGTACGCATGAAGCCGCCCGGCTTGGGCTCGCCGTCGAACACGGTCACTTCATAGCCGAGCGGCGCCAGGTCGCGCGCGACGGTGAGCGACGCGGGACCCGCGCCCACGCAGGCGATGCGCTTGCCGTTGCGCCGGGCCGCCGGCTGCGGCATGCGGCGCCGTACGTCCTCCTTCAGGTCGGCGGCGACACGCTTGAGGCGGCAGATCGCGACCGGTTCGGGATCGCCGGCGTTGCTCTCTTCCACCCGGCCGCGGCGGCAGGCCGGCTCGCAGGGACGGTCGCAGGTGCGGCCGAGGATGCCCGGGAAGACGTTGGACACCCAGTTGATCATGTAAGCGTCGCCGTAGCGGCCCTGCGCGATCAGCCTGATGTATTCGGGGACGGGGGTGTGCGCGGGGCAGGCCCACTGGCAATCCACCACCTTGTGGAAATACGCCGGGTTGGCGATGTTGGTCGGTTGCAAGAACCCTCCTGGACTGCACGGCCCGGCATGCGGGCCTCTTTCAGTCTACGCCGCTCGTGCGTAAACCGGCTCTCCGTGGATTCCACTACGGACAGGAGGGTCGCCTGTTGACCTTGCTCAGGAAAGATTGCTTGGCATCGGCGCGTGCACCGGCTTGCTGCCGCGGGCGAGCCAGCGCGCCGCGAACGCCAGCCCCGGAAGCCGTTCGCCGAAAAGAGGTCCCTGCCCCAGCGTCCAGCCGTTCTTCTTCAGGAAGGCGAGCTGTTGCGCCGTCTCCACTCCGCAGGCCACGCAGGCCAGCCTGAGCCGGCGCGCGAGGTCCCCGATGCCCAGCAGCATCGCCTGCGCGGTGCCGTCGCGATCGAGGTCGCGCACGAAGGAAGGGTCCACCAGGATCTCGTCGCAGGGCAGCTGGCGCAGGTGCGAGACCGACGCGTTGCAGCCGAAGCGGGCCAGCGCCACGCGCACGCCCTTCTTGCGCATGCCGGCGATGGCCGCGGCCTCCCTGGCCGGCAGGTTGTCGAGGGCGGCCACCTGCTGCAGCTCCAGCAGGAGCAGGCGGGCATCCAGGCCGCCGGCGATCGATGCGTTGACCAGGTGCGCGAGGTCGCTCGGGCGCATGTTGGCCAGCGAGACCTTCGCTGCGATGGGCACCAGCTGCAAGCCCGCGGTGCGCCAGTTCTTCACGTGCTTCAGCAGGGCTTCGAACTTCCACTCGTTCAGCACGACGTCCATCTCGGAGCTGCCCGCCAGGTCCATCAGCTCGTCGCCCTCGATCATGCGGCCCGACGCGTGGCGCCAGCGCAGCACCGCTTCGGCGGCGACGACGCGGCCGGTCGCGAGCTCGACGCGCGGCTCGTACAGCAGCTCGATCTCGTCGCGGCTCACCGCGTGGCGCAGTTCCGCGCTCAGGTCCAGGCGGCTCAGCGCCATGTCCTTGAACTGCGGCGAGAAGAACTCGTAGCGGTGCGGGCCGGCCAGCTTGGCATGGCGCAGCGCCAGGCCGGCGTTGCGCATCAGCACGTCGGGCTCGGTGCCGTCGTTGGGGAACACGGAGACGCCGACGCTGCAGGTGACGAACAGCTCCGGGAAACCCGCGCGCTGGAAGTTCACGGTGGAGTCTTCCAGCAGCTTGTTGATGAAGGCCGCACTGGGCACGCCTTCCATGTAGGGGACGATGATCGCGAACTCGTCGCCGTCGAAGCGGTACAGCGTCGGGTTGTGCTGGTCGGAGCTGAGCTCGCCGCCGTGCTCGGTCTGCACGCAGCTGGCCAGCCGCTTGGCCACGCGCTGCAGCAGCTGGTCGCCGACCACCCGGCCGAGGGCGTCGTTGATGCGGCCCAGGTCGTCCACCCCGACGTGGATCAGGGCGCCGGGATGGGCGCTGGCCAGCGCCTCGTCCAGCACCGCCGTCATGTCGCGGCGATAGCGTTGCTTGTTCGGCAGCGCGGTCAGGGTGTCGTGCTGGCTCAGGTACTCGCGGTACGCGCTGGCCGCCAGGGTGTTGCGGATGCGCAGGGCGAGTTCGCTGGGATCCACCGGCTTGGACAGGAAGTCCATGGCGCCCAGCGCCAGCGCCTTGAGCTTCACCTGCGGGTCGGTGCTGCTGGTGAGCACGATCACCGGCACGTGGCGCAGCACGGCGTCCTCGCGCATGGCGGCCAGGATGTCCATGCCGCTCACCCGGGGCATGCTCAGGTCCAGCAGCAGCACGCCCGGCTGCTCCTTGCGCATCATGGGCACCGCGAGCTCGGGCCGGTCGGTGTTGACGAAATGCCGGTAGCCCGCGTCCGCCAGGAAGGCCTCGGTCATCTCGATGTTCAGCATCTCGTCGTCGACCATCATGATCAACGCATCCGAGAGGCCGACGGAGCGACCGCGCCAGACCGCTTCCTGAGGCGACAATGCGCGCAACTCGAGGAGCGAGAGCCTTTCCTCGCCCAGCGCGAACACGGTCGGCTGGGAACCCGTCGTGTCGCGCTCGGTTTCGCTGTCTCCCCTGTCGCGGCGTTGCCCCTCGCCGCCCTTGCTATTGCTCATGGTTGCATTTTGCTACGACCTTCAGCCCATGGCGCCTTCCGGCACCTCCAGTTGGTCCGCCATGCGCAGGATGCGTTGCAGAACGCCCAAGGCCGTTGTTCCATCGCCATCCTTCGCGGCCGCTTCCAGCTCGCGGGCGGGCTCGGTGAAGGCGTCGTAGCCCACCGTGCCGGCGGCGCCGGCGAGCCAGTGGGCCAGGCGTTCCACCTCCGCCAGGTCGCCTGCCTCCTGCGCCGCGCGCGTCAGCTCCAGTTGCTGGTGCAAGCGGGCGGCGAACTTGCGCACGATGGGCACCAGCTTCGGGTTGTCGGCGAAGCGCGAACGGATCGGTCCTTCCGGCAGTCCGGGCTCCTCGCTGAGATCGATGAACACCGAGCTCGGCCCGTCCTCGCCCGGCTCTTCGGCCGAGCCTCCCAGCAGCACCGCGACGCGCTGCAGCAGCATGTCGATGTCCACCGGCTTGGTGAGGTAGGCCGTGCAGCCCGCCTGCAGCACCTCCTCCTCATAGCCCTTCATCGCGTGTGCCGTGAGCGCCACTACCGGCACTGCGAGGCCACGGCGGCGCAGCTCGCGGGTGGCGGCAAAGCCGTCCATCACGGGCATCTGCATGTCCATCAGCACGAGGTCGTAGCTGGCCGCCGCGAGCTTGTCCACCGCGACCTGGCCGTTTTCCGCCTCGTCGATCCACAGGCCCTGCTCGGCCAGCACCAGTGACAGCAGCTCGCGGTTCTCCGGGCCGTCGTCGACGACCAGCACGCGCGCCGAGGGGATGCGCCAGCGGGTGCGCTGCGGCGCCGCATCGGTGCTGGCCTGCGCCGCCAGCTGGGTGGCGTCCAGCAGGCGCACGCCCTCCAGCGGGCCGGTGGCGAAGGTGAACAGCATGCTGGTGCCCACGCCCGGCTGGCTGCTGCCGGTGAGCTCGCCCCCGAGCGCGCGCGCCAGCCGCCGGCTGATCGCCAGGCCCAGGCCGGTGCCGCCATAGCGTCGCGAGACGGATGCCTCGGCCTGCGTGAAGGGATCGAACATGGTCTCGACCCGGGCCGGATCCATGCCGATGCCCGTGTCGTTCACCTCGATCGTGTAGCTCGTGCCGCTGCAGGCCAGCACCACCTCGACGCCGCCCTTCTCCGTGAACTTGACCGCGTTGCTCAGGAGGTTCAGCACCACCTGGCGCAGCCGCGCGGGATCGGACAGCACGCGCTCCGGCACCGGCGTGAGCAGCCGCATCGACAGCCGGATGCCCTTTTCCTGCGCCTTCAGCCCGAGTTCCTGCAGCGTCCCCTGCACCACCTGGTGGGGCGCGCAGGCGATCTTCTCGACCTGCAGCTGGCCCGCCTCCACCTTGGAGAGGTCCAGGATGTCGTTGATCAGTCCCAGCAGGTGCCTGCCGCTCTGGTGGATCGTGTCCAGGTAGCGCGAGGACTCGCGCTCGCTCTTGCCGAAGCCGCGCTTCAGCAGCTCGGTGAAGCCGAGGATGGCGTTCATCGGGGTGCGGATCTCGTGGCTCATGTTGGCCAGGAACTCGCTCTTGGCGCGGTTGGCCGCCTCGGCCTCCTCCTTGGCGGAGCGCAGCTCCACCCGGCTCTGCTCCAGCAGCGTGATGTCCTCGAGGCTGATCAGCACGCCCGAGGCGCGGCCCCCGCTGGCGAGCACCGGGGAGCAGTTGACGACGAAGCTGCGCAACCGCCCGTCGGTGTCTTCCAGCTTCAGGTGCACGTTGCGCTGCACGGCGGCCGTCTCCAGCGCCACCGTCCACGGCTGTTGGCCGCCCAGGGGCAGGCCCGAGTCGTCGAGCCAGGGGATTTCGCGCACGTTGCGTCCCATCAGCCGGTGGTTGCTCTGTCCGAGCAGGCGGGTGAGCGCCTCGTTGGCCAGCACGATGTTCTGCTGCTGGTCGATCACCAGCAGGCCCTCGGTGAGCGAATCCAGCGCCGAGCGCACCCGCGAGGGGATCGCCTGCGACGGGTCGAGGTGGCGCAGCACCCGGCTGAGATACACGTAGAAGGTGGGGACGCACAGGAACGCGACGAAGGACAGGAGGATCACCAGCGGCGTCTGCACGATGCCGGCCAGGCCTTGCGGCGCGATCGGCTCGAAGCGCATCTCGAGCTGGCCCCACGGCTGGCTGGACGCATAGAGCGTCACCTGGACCTGGGTGTCGCCGGCCTGCGGCCGGTCCATGGCGACCCAGGTGCGCGCGTGCTCCCCGATCGCCACGACCAGGCGCCCGTCGCGCGTGCGCAGGCCGATGGAGTGCAGCTCCGGATTGCGCCGTTCGACGAAACGCAGCACGTCTTCCAGCCGGGCGGGCTGCTCGCTGCTCAGGAAGGCGGCGCTGCTTGCGGCGACGCTCTCGGCCAGCGCGAGCCGGCCCGCGCGCACGGCTTCCTGGCGGTCCGGAATGAGGCCCAGGAAGGACGCCGCCAGCAAGGCGGTGCTGACGATCGACGCCAGCCCGAGGGTGATGTAGGTGCGGGTGTTGAACAGCTTCACGAAAATCCTCGCAGAGGATCCGCGCCTTCGCCGGGCTGCGAATCGAAGGTCTCGTCCTCGTCCTCGTCTTCTTCCTCCTCGCCGGCGCGGGCGAGCACCGGCAGCGGATCGAGCAGGCGCCACGCAGGCAACGCGGACAGGTAGCTGCCCACCAGCACGCCGCCGCGCACCAGCCACAGCACGTAGGCCACGGACACGCCCAGCGAGAGTCCGGCCACCGAGACGCTGAGGCTGCGATCGAGGTCGAATTCCTCGTGCAGTTGCTCCCGCAGGCGGTTCAGCTCCTCGACGAAGACGCCGGAGCGCAGCGACTGCTGGAACTGCTCCGCGCCCATGCGCGCGGACGAGAGCTCGAAATTCAGGCCGGTCAGCTCGAAGCTGAAGTCGCCCTGCCCCAGGAGGCCGGCGAACTTCAGGTCCGTCGACGCCAGCGACCCGAGGCCCATCACCCGGGCCGTGTCCGGCGGCTCCGCCACGCGCAGGCGCGCGACCTCGTTGACCACCGGCAAGGTGGCCACGGGCGCAGCGGGTGCGACCAGCGGATCCTCGGCAACCGCACCGGCGGGCCGCGCCGTGGCTGGCGGCGTCGCAGGGCTGGGTGCCGGCGGCGCGCTGGTGGCGGGCTGCGTCGGCGACAGCGGCGGGACGGCCGGTGCCGGCGGCGTGAGAGGTTGGGACGGCGGCGGCGGCGGTACCTGCCCGACGACGGTGATCCTCACGCCGCCCGCGGCCTGGTCGACGCCGCCGCGTGCCGTGCCGCCGTCGTCGCGCACCATCCACTGGACTTCGGCCGTGCCGTCGGCGCTGGCCGACGTGGCGACGAACCTGAGCCCGCGCAGCTGCTCGGGGGTGTAGCTTCGGCCCGCGACGACCGGGGTCGTGCCGTCGGCGAGCACCAGCGTGCCAAGGTGGTCTGGAGGAAGCGCGGTGAACGTGACGGTCAGCGCCTGGCCGGCTTCGTCGCCGCCGCCCCCGGTGGCGTAGCTCCAGGCCAGTTCGGCCAGGCTGCGCGCCGCGGCGGCGGAATCGATGCCGATCGTCCCCGCCTGCACGCCGATCGGCGTGGGCGCGTCATTGACCGCATCCACCGTGATCGAGGCCGTCGCCGTCGCGGCGCTGAAGGCCGAACTGCCGCCGTTCACCGTGGTGTCGGCGCGCGCGGCACCGGCGGTGCCGCCGCTGCCGTCCCAGGCGCAGAAGGCGAGCCCCGTGGCCGTGCCGTTCCAGTCCGCGTCGGCGACGAAGCGGATGCGAGTCTGGCCGTCGCCCCACAGCAGTTCCGCGGAGGCGGCGCTGACGCCTTCGAAATTCGACCAGTGGGCGCCCCCGTCGCGCGAGAACTGCCACTGGCCCGCGCTGCTGCTGGCGGAGACCACTGCCACGCCGACGCGACCGCCCGGGTCGCTCGCGTGGCCGGCGAGGAGATCCTCCACGCGGATGCCGGCGTTGTCGGACGCGTCCTCGCGCACGGACGGCAGCACGTTGGCGCCGTCCAGCACCGGGGCCTGGTTGGCGACGCGGATCGTGAGCTGCTCGGACAGCGTGTCGGTGCCGCCGGCGTCGTCCGAGACGTTGAAGCTGAAGGTGGCGCTGCCGCTCGTGCCGACCGCGGCGTGGAAGACCATGCCCTGGAGCTGGGCCACGGTGTAGCGGCTTCCCGAGGCGACCACCGTGCCATCGGCGAGCGTGATCGTTCCCAGCGCAGACGGCAGGCCGGTCACCCGCACGGTCAGCACCTGGCTGGCGGCCTCGTCGGAGCCGCCGCCCACGCCGTAGGAGATGCCCGCGAAGCCCAGCGACGCCGTGGCGCCTTCGCTGACGGCGACCTCCTGCGGCGTCCCGCTGCGAACCGGCGCATCGTTCACGGGGCTGACGCGGATCGCCAGGACGCCGGTGGCGCCGGTGCTGGTGGTGTAGGCGACCTGCAGCACTTCGCCGTTCCAGTCGGCCTCGGGCCTGAACGACCAGTTGCCGCCGGCGGCCAGCGTGAGCGTGCCGACGCCGCGCAGCGCCACGCTGCTGCCGGCGGCGTAGTCGTTGCCGGCGATGCGGAAGCTGGCGATGGCCAGGGCGGAGTCGGGGTCGACATCGTTGGCCAGGACGTTGCCGGCGACGAGGCCGTCCTCGGTGCCGGTGGCTGCGTCGTCCGTGATCACCGTGGGATCGTCGACGGCAGCCACGTCCAGCGTGACCTTGGCCGTGGCCGTGCCCCCGTTGCCGTCGCTCACCGTGTAGGTGAAGGTGGCGGGGCCGTTGAAGTCGGCGGCGGGCGTGAACACGATGGCGCCGTTGACGAGGCGCACGGTGCCGCCGGTGCCGCTGGTCACGGAGGTGATGCTCAGCGCGTCGCCTTCGGCGTCGCTGTCGTTGGCGAGCAGCGTGGGCGGGGCGATCGTCAGCGGCTGGTCTTCGGTGGCCGCGAGGGCATCGTTAACTGCGGCCGGCGCATCGTTGACGGAGGCGACGTTCACCGTGACGGTGGCAGTCGCGGTGCCGCCGTTGCCATCGCTGACGGTGTAGGTGAAGCTGCCTGTGCCGTTGAAGTTGGCGGTGGGCGTGAACACGATGTTGCCGCCCACCAGGGCCACGGCGCCGCCCGTGCTGCTGGTTACGCCGGTGATCGTCAGCGAATCGGCGTCGGCGTCGGTGTCGTTGCCGAGCAGCGTGCCTGGCAGGATGGTGAGGGGCTGGTCCTCGGTCGCGGTGACGCTGTCATCACCGGCCAAGGGCCCATCGTTCACGGCTGCCACGTTGATCGTCACCGTGGCAGTCGCAGTGCCGCCGTTGCCGTCACTCACCGTATAGGTGAAGCTGCCCGCGCCGTTGAAGTTGGAGGTCGGAGTGAACACGATGTTGCCGCCCACCAGGGACACGGTCCCACCCGTGCCCCCGGTCACGCCCGTGATCGTCAGCGCATCCGCATCGACGTCGCTGTCATTTCCAAGCAGCATGCCCGGCAGAATCGTAAGAGGCTGGTCTTCGGTCGCTGTGACGCTGTCGTCGCCAGCCTGGGGCTGGTCGTTGATGGGGTCGACCGTGACGTTGACCGTGGCTGTCGTAATGCCGCCCTTGCCGTCACTGACGGTGTAGGTGAAGTTGCCTGCGCCGTTGAAGTTGGCGGTCGGCGCGAAAACGATGTTGCCGCCCACCAGGGCTACCGCGCCGCCCGCGCCGCTGGTCACGCCCGTGATCGTCAGCGCATCGGCATCGACGTCGCTATCGTTACTGAGCAGCGTGGCCGGCAGGATGGTGAGAGGCTGATCTTCGATCGCCGTGACGCTGTCGTCCCCGGCCACCGGCCCATCGTTCATCGCCGCCACGTTGACCGTCACCGTGGCAGTCGCAGTGCCGCCGTTGCCGTCACTCACCGTATAGGTGAAGCTGCCCGCGCCGTTGAAGTTGGAGGTCGGAGTGAACACGATGTTGCCGCCCACCAGAGACACGGTCCCACCCGTGCCCCCGGTCACGCCCGTGATCGTCAATGTGTCGGCATCGACGTCGGTGTCGTTCGCGAGCAGCGTGGTCGGGAGGATCGTGAGAGGCTGGTCTTCGGTCGCCGTCACGCTGTCGTTGCCGGCCTGGGGCTGGTCATTGACGGAGGCGACCGTGACCGTCACCGTGGCCGTCGTGGTACCACCGTTCCCGTCGCTGACCGTATAGGTGAAGCTGCCCCCGCCGTTGAAGTTGGCCGTGGGTGTGAACACGATTTTGCCGCCGACCAGGGCCACCGTGCCGCCCGTACCACTGGTGACGCCCGTGATCGTCAACGTATCGGCGTCGACGTCGCTGTCGTTCGCGAGCAGCGACCCCGGCAGGATCGTGAGAGGCTGGTCTTCGGTCGCTGTGACGCTGTCGTCGCCAGCCTGCGGCTGGTCATTGACGGAGGCGACCGTGACCGTCACCGTGGCCGTCGTGGTACCACCGTTCCCGTCACTGACCGTGTAGGTAAAGCTGCCCGCGCCGTTGAAATTGGCGGTCGGCGTGAATACGATGTTCCCGCCCACCAGGGCCACGGTCCCGCCCGTGCCGCCGGTCCCACCCGTGATCGTCAGCGAATCGGCGTCGACGTCGCTGTCATTGGCGAGCAGCGTGGGCGGGGCGATCGTCAGCGGCTGGTCTTCGGTTGCCACGAAGGCATCATTGCCCGCGGCCGGCGCATCGTTGACGGAGGCGACGTTCACCGTGACGGTGGCGGTCGCGGTGCCGCCGTTGCCGTCGCCGACGGTGTAGGTGAAGCTGCCTGCGCCGTTGAAGTTGGCAGTCGGCGTGAACAGGACGTTGCCGCCCACCAGTGCCACGGTCCCGCCCGTGCCGCTGGTCACGCCCGTGATCGTCAACGTGTCGGCGTCGACGTCACTGTCGTTGCCAAGCAGCGTACCTGGCAGGATGGTGAGGGGCTGATCTTCGGCGGCCGTCACGCTGTCGTTGCCAGCCTCGGGCTGGTCGTTGACGGGGTCGACCGTGACGTTGACCCTGGCCGTTGCAATGCCGCCCTTGCCGTCGCTGACGGTATAAATGAAGCTGCCCGCGCCGTTGAAGTTCCCCGTGGGCGTGAACACGATGTTGCCGCCCACCAGGGTCACCGTGCCACCCGTACCGCCGGTCACGCCAATGATCGTCAGCGCATCGGTGTCGACGTCGCTGTCGTTCCCGATCAGCGCGCCCGGCAGGATAGTGAGGGGCTGATCCTCGGTCCCCGTGACGCTGTCGTCGCCACCCACCGGCCCGTCGTTCACGCCAGCTACGTTGACCGTCACCGTGGAAGTCGCGGTGCCGCCCTTGCCGTCACTCACGGTGTAGGTGAAGCTGCCCGCGCCGTTGAAATTGGCCGTCGGCGTGAACACGATGTTGCCGCCTACCAGGGCCACGGTTCCGCCCGTGCCGCCGGTCACACCGGTGATCGTCAGCGTATCGCCGTCGGAGTCGCTGTCGTTACCGAGCAGCGTGCCTGGCAGGATCGTGAGAGGCTGGTCTTCGGTCGCTGTGACGCTGTCGTCGCCGGCCTGGGGCTGGTCATTGACGGAGGCGACCGTGACCGTCACCGTAGCCGTCGTGGTACCACCGTTCCCGTCGCTGACCGTGTAGGTAAAGTTGCCCGCGCCGTTGAAGTTGGCGATCGGAGTGAACACGATGCTGCTGCCCACCAGTGCCACCGTGCCACCCGAGCCACTGGTCACGCCCGTGATCGTCAGCGCATCGGCGTCGACGTCGCTGTCGTTACCGAGCAGCATGCCCGGCAGGATCGTGAGGGGCTGGTCCTCGGTCGCTGTGACGCTGTCATCGCCAGCCACTGGCCCATCGTTCACGCCTGCCACGTTCACGGTCACCAATCCCGTCGCCGTGCCGCCGTTGCTGTCACTGACCGTATAGGTGAAGCTGCCCGCGCCGTTGAAGTTGGCAGTCGGCGTGAACACGATGCTGCCGCCGACCAGTGCCACCGTTCCGCCCGTGCCACCGCTCACACCCGTGATCGTCAGCGCATCCGCATCGACGTCGCTGTCGTTGCCGACCAGCGTACCTGGCAGGATGGTGAGAGGCTGATCTTCGATCGCCGTGACGCTGTCGTCCCCGGCCACCGGCCCATCGTTCACCGCCGCCACGTTGACCGTCACCGTGCCAGTCGCGGTGCCGCCATTGCCGTCAGTGACCGTGTAGGAGAAGCTGACCGCGCCGTTGAAGTTGGCAATCGGTGTGAACACGATGTTGCCGCCCACCAGCGTCACCGTGCCGCCCGTACCGCCGGTCACGCCCGTGATCGTCAACGTGTCAGCATCGACGTCGGTGTCGTTCGCAAGCAGCGTGCCTGGCAGGATCGTGAGAGGCTGGTCTTCGGTCGCTGTGACGCTGTCGTTGCCAGCCTGGGGCTGGTCATTGACGGAGGCGACCGTGACCGTCACCGCGGCCGTCGTGATACCACCGTGCCCGTCGCTGACCGTATAGGTGAAGCTGCCCGCGCCGTTGAAGTTGGCGCTGGGCGTGAACACGATGTTGCCGCCGACCAGGGCCACCGTGCCGCCGGTACCACTGGTGACGCCCGTGATCGTCAACGTATCGGCGTCGACGTCGCTGTCGTTACCGAGCAGCGTACCTGGCAGGATGGTGAGGGGCTGATCTTCGATCGCCGTCACGCTGTCGTCGCCGGCCACCGGCCCATCGTTCACGTCGGCGACGATCACCGTCACCGTGGCAGTCGCGGTGCCGCCCTTGCCGTCACTCACCGTGTACGTGAAGCTACCCGCACCGTTGAAGTTGGCGGCTGGGGTGAACACGATGTTGCTGCCCACCAGGGCTACCGTGCCGCCCGTACCGCTGGTCACGCCCGTGATCGTCAATGTGTCAGCATCGACGTCGGTGTCATTCGCGAGCAGCGTGGCCGGGAGGATCGTGAGAGGCTGGTCTTCGGTCGCCGCCACGCTGTCGTTGCCGGCCTGTGGCTGGTCATTGACGGAGGCGACCGTGACGGTGACCGTGGCTGTCGTGGTATCACCGTTCCCGTCACTGACCGTGTAGGTGAAGCTGCCCGTACCGTTGAAGTTGCCCGTGGGAGTGAACACGATGTTGCCCCCCACCAGGGTCACTGTGCCGCCCGTACCACTGGTCACACCCGTGATCGTCAGCGTGTCGGCGTCGACGTCACTGTCGTTCGCGAGCAGCGTGCCCGGCAGGATCGAGAGGGGCTGGTCTTCGGTCGCTGTGACGCTGTCGTTGCCAGCCTGGGGCTGATCATTGATGGGGGTGACCGTAACAGTAACCGTGGCTGTCGTGGTACCACCGTTCCCGTCGCTGACCGTGTAGGTGAAGTTGGCTGCGCCGTTGAAGTTGACGGTCGGCGTAAACACGATGTTGCCGCCCACCAGGGCCACAGTCCCGCCCGTGCCGCTGGTCACGTCCGTGATCGTCAGCGTGTCGGCGTCGACGTCGCTGTCGTTCGCGAACAGCGTGCCCGGCAGGATCGTGAGGGGCTGGTCTTCGCTCCCCGTTACGGTGTCGTCCCCGGTCACCGGCCCGTCGTTCACGGCCGCCACGTTGACCGTCACCGTGGCAGTCGCAGTGCCGCCGTTGCCGTCGCTGACCGTATAGGTGAAGCTGCCCGCGCCGTTGAAGTTGGCGATCGGAGTGAACACGATGCTGCTGCCCACCAGTGCCACCGTGCCA
Source organism: Ramlibacter monticola (assembly GCF_016722785.1). GTDB lineage: Bacteria > Pseudomonadota > Gammaproteobacteria > Burkholderiales > Burkholderiaceae_C > Ramlibacter > Ramlibacter monticola. Next base: position 410,697 of record NZ_JAEQNE010000001.1, read on the forward strand.
CCCGCGCCGCTGGTCACGCCCGTGATCGTCAGCGCATCGGCATCGACGTCGCTGTCATTGCCAAGCAGCATGCCCGGCAGGATGGTGAGGGGCTGGTCCTCGGTCACCGTGACGCTGTCATCGCCAGCCACGGGCCCATCGTTCACGCCTGCCACGTTAACCGTCACCGTGGCAGTCGCAGTGCCGCCGTTGCCGTCACTCACCGTATAGGTGAAGTTGCCCGCGCCGTTGAAGTTGGCAGTCGGCGTGAACACGATGTTGCCGCCCACCAGCGCCACGATGCCGCCTGTGCCGCTGGTCACGCCTGTGATCGTGAGCGTATCGGGGTCGACGTCGTCATCGTTGCCAAGCAGCGTGCCTGGCAGGATGGTGAGGGGCTGATCTTCAGTGGCCGCCACGCTGTCGTCGCCAACCTGGGGCTGGTCATTGACGGAAGCGACCGTGACCGTCACCGTGGCTGTCGTGGTACCACCGTTCCCGTCACTGACCGTGTAGGTGAAGCTGCCGGTGCCGTTGAAGTTCCCCGTGGGCGTGAACACGATGTTGCCACCCACCAGTGCCACGGTCCCACCCGTGCCGCCGGTCACACCAGTGATCGTCAGCGTATCGGCGTCGACGTCGGTGTCGTTCGCGAGCAGCGAGCCCGGCAGGATCGTGAGGGGCTGGTCTTCGCTCCCCGTTACGGTGTCGTCCGCGGTCACCGGCCCGTCGTTCACGGCCGCCACGTTGACCGTCACCGTGGCAGTTGCGATGCCACCGTTTCCATCGCTGACCGTGTAGGTGAAGCTGCCCGCGCCGTTGAAGTTGGCGGTGGGCGTGAACACGATATTTCCCCCCACCAGGGTCACCGTGCCGCCCGTACCGCTGGTCACGCCCGTGATCGTCAACGTGTCGGCATCGACGTCGCTGTCATTGCCAAGCAGCATGCCCGGCAGGATCGTGAGGGGCTGGTCTTCGGTCGCTGTGACGCTGTCGTTGCCGGCCTGGGGCTGGTCATTGACGGAGGCGACCGTGACCGTCACCGTGGCAGTCGCGGTGCCGCCATTCCCATCGCTGACGGTGTAGGTGAAGCTGCCCGCGCCGTTGAAGTTGGCAATCGGTGTGAACACGATGTTGCCGCCCACCAGGGTCACCGTGCCGCCCGTACCGCTGGTCACGCCCGTGATCGTCAGCGTGTCGGCATCGACGTCGCTGTCGTTACCGAGCAGCGTACCTGGCAGGATGGTGAGGGGTTGGTCTTCGGTCGCTGTGACGCTGTCGTTGCCGGCCTGGGGCTGGTCATTGACGGAGGCGACCGTGACCGTCACCGTGGCCGTCGCGGTACCACCGTTCCCGTCGCTGACCGTGTAGGTAAAGCTGCCCGCGCCGTTGAAGTTGGCGGTCGGAGTGAACACGATATTGCCGCCCACCAGTGCCACCGTGCCACCGGAGCCACCGGTCACGCCCGTGATCGTCAGCGTATCGGGGTCCACGTCGCTATCGTTGCCAAGCAGCGTGCCTGGCAAGATCGTGAGGGGCTGATCCTCAGTGGCCGTCACGCTGTCGTTGCCGGCCTGGGGCTGGTCGTTGACAGGTGTGACTACGACGGTGACTGTGGCAGTCGCGGTGCCCCCGTTCCCGTCGCTGACCGTATAGGTGAAGCTGCCCGCGCCGTTGAAGTTGGCGATCGGAGTGAACACGATGTTGCCGCCCACCAGCGTCACCGTCCCGCCCGTGCCGCTGGTCACGTCCGTGATCGTCAACGTGTCGGCGTCGACGTCGCTGTCGTTACCGAGCAGCGTGCCCGGCAGGATCGTGAGGGGCTGGTCCTCGGTCGCTGTGACGCTGTCATCGCCAGCCACTGGCCCATCGTTCACGCCTACCACGTTCACGGTCACCAATCCCGTCGCCGTGCCGCCGTTGCTGTCACTGACCGTATAGGTGAAGCTGCCCGCGCCGTTGAAGTTGGCAGTCGGCGTGAACACGATGCTGCCGCCGACCAGGGCCACCGTCCCTCCCGTGCCGCTGGTCACACCCGTGATCGTCAACGTGTCAGCATCGACGTCGCTGTCGTTACCAAGCAGCATGCCCGGCAGGATCGTGAGGGGCTGGTCCTCGGTCGCCGTGACGCTGTCGTTGCCAGCCTGCGGCTGGTCATTGACGGAGGCGACCGTGACCGTCACCGTGGCCGTCGCGGTACCACCGTTCCCGTCGCTGACCGTATAGGTGAAAGTGCCCGCGCCGTTGAAGTTGGCGGTCGGCGTGAATACGATGTTGCCCCCCACCAGCGTCACCGTCCCACCCGTGCCGCTAGTCACCCCCATGATCGTCAGCGCATCCGCATCGACGTCGCTGTCGTTGCCAAGCAGCGTGCCCGGCAGGATCGTGAGAGGCTGGTCTTCAGTCGCCGTCACGCTGTCATCCCCAGCCAACGGTCCATCGTTCACGCCCGCCACGTTCACGGTCACGAATCCCGTCGCCGTGCCGCCGTTGCCGTCCGAGACCAAGTACGTGAATCCCGCTGCACCGGCGAAATCGGGGGCCGGCGTGAACAGCACGTCGCCACTGGGCAGCAGCGACACCGTGCCCCCGACGACGTCCGCCACACCGATGATGGCGAGCGCCCGGCCCTCGACGTCGGTGTCGTTGGCCAGCAGCGCAGCGGCATCGATCGTCAGGGGCTGGTCCTCGACGCCACCGGAGACCGTGTCGTCCGCAGCCTGCGGCGGATCGTTGACCGCTGCGAGATCCACCGTCACCACCGCGGTCGCCGTACCGCCATGGCCGTCGGAGACGGCGTAACGGAAGCTCGCGGCACCGTCGAAATCCGGCGTGGGGGTGAACACGATCCGGCCGCCGGCCAGGACCACGGCGCCCCCCGAAATGCTCTCGACGTCGGTGATCGCCAGCACGTCGCCGTCCTGGTCGCTGTCGTTGCCCAGCAGGGACTCCGACGCGATCGTCAGCGCCTCGTCTTCGGTTCCGGCGAGCGCGTCGCCGCCCGCCTCCGGCGCGTCGTTCACCGCCCCGACGACGACCGTGAGCGCGCCGGTGGTCGTCCCGCCCTGGCCATCGGAGACCGTGTAGCTGAACTGGGCGTTGCCGTTGAAATCCGCGGCCGGCGTGAACACGATGCTCGCGCCCGATAGCGTCACGGTACCGCCCGTTCCGTTCGCCACCCCGACGATGGTGAGCGCATCGCCTTCGGCATCGGCGGCTCGGCCCAGCAGGTCGCCGATGTCGATCGGAAGCGCGGTATCCTCGTCGGTCCCCAGCACCACGGAGCCGAGCACGGGCGCGTCGTTCACCGCGGCGAGGTCCACCCACACGGTCGCCGTCGATTCGAGGCCGGCCGGATCCCGCACCGTGTACGTGAAGCTGGCCCGGCCGTTGAAGTCCAGGTCCGGCGTGAACACGATGTCGCCGCCGGAAAAGTCGACGCTGCCGCCGGTGGCCGACTGCACCGAGACGATCGCCAGCACACCGTCGTCGACGTCCGTGTCGTTCCCCAGAAGCGCCGCCTGCTCGATCACCACCCGCTGGTCCTCGACGCCCGACACCGTGTCGTCCGCGAGCCGCGGCGCGTCGTTGGCGGGCGCCACGTCGACGGTGACCACCCCCGTGGCGGTGGCGCCATCCTTGTCCGCCACCGTGTAGGTGAAGCGGGCCGTGCCGTTGAAGTCCGCATCCGGGGTGAAGGTGATCGTTTCGCCCGAGAGGGTGACCGTCCCGCCCGTCCCCGAATCCACGGACGTGATGGCCAGCACGTCGAACAGGTCAGGGTCCGTGTCGTTGGCCAGCAGGTCGCCGGCGGCTATGGCCAGAGGCACGTCCTCCGTCGCCGACACGCTGTCGTTCACCGCCTCGGGCAGGTTGTTGCTCAGGAGCACGCTCACGTGCACCGTGCCCGTCGCCGTTGCGCCATGGCCGTCGCTGACCGTATACGTGAACTCCGCCTGGTTGCCGAGGTACAGCAGGTCCGGGACGAACCGGATCGTGCTGCCGGAGAGCGTCACGCTGCCGTGGGCCGCCCCGCCGACGCTGACGATGGTCAGGGTGTCGCCGTCGGCATCCGTGTCGTTGGCCAGCAGCGTGCTTGCCGGGATGTCGATGGCGAGGTTCAGGCTGGCCGTGGCGGTGTCGTTCGCCACCACCGGCGGATCGTTGACGGGCGCGACGTTCACCGCCACCGTGACGCTCACCGCGCCGCCATGGCCGTCGGACACCGTATAGCTGAAGCTGCCGGCTCCGCTGAAGTCCGCGCGCGGCGTGAAGACCAGGTTGCCGCCGGAAAGCGCCACGGTGCCGCCCGTCCCGTTGGCCACGCCGATCACCGTCAGGGTGTCGCCATCGACATCGGAGAACTGGGCGAGCAGCGTCGCCGGGGTGATCGTGAGCGGCGTGTCCTCGTCCGTGTCCAGCGGCGCGGCCACGCCCGTCGGCGCATCGTTCACCGCCGCGACGGTGACCGTCACCAGGCCCGTGGCGCTGGCGCCGTTCGCGTCGGTCACCGTGTATTCGAAGCTGGCGGTACCGTTGAAGTCCGGCGCCGGCGTGAAGACGATCTCGCCGTCCGAGAGCGCGACGCTGCCGCCCGTCGCGGCGCCGACGCCGGTGACGGTGAACCCGTCGCCTTCGACGTCCAGGTCGTTGCCCAGCAAGGTCGCCGGCGCGATCGTGAGCGCCTGGTCTTCGGTCGCGCCGAGGTGGTCCGGGCCCAGGCGAGGTGCGTCGTTGACCGGCGCGACGGCGACGGCAGCCGTCGCCTCCCGGACGCTGAAGGCGCTGCGGCCGCCGCTCTCGGGAACGACGACCACGGAGCCGGCCGTGCCGCTGGTGCGGTCCCACGCCCTGAAGGTGATGCTGCTGCCGCCCGCGTAATCCGCGGCGGGTACGAAGCGCACGCGGGTCAGCGCGTCCGCGTTCAGCAGCAGCGCGCTGCCGGCGGCGGGCGGCGCCAGCGTGGCCCAGGTGCTGCCGCCGTCGCGCGTGAATTCCCAACTGCCGTTGCCGGTGTCCACGCCCGTGACCGCGATGCCCCGGAACGCGCCGGCGTCGGCATCGCTGACGTGCCCCGCCACCAGGTCGCCCACCAGCGTGCCGCTCGCCGGCACGTCTTCCAGTTGCCCGTCGAGGTCGTTGCTGCCGACCAGCACCGGGGCGACGTTGTTGAAGCCGGAGAACAGCGCCACGACCGCCTCGCCGCCGCCGCCGTAGAGAGGCTGGTAGCCGTCCGGCGTCGCCAGGGCGATGCCGCTGTTCGTGGTGCTGCCCACCAGGTAGAACTGGTCGCCAGCCCAGGCAACACCGCCCGTGACGAGGCCGGTGCCGAAGTACGTGCCGTAGACCAGGTCGCTGGCGCCACCCCGCTGCGGCGCCAGCACCAGCGCAAAGCCGGTGTCCCCACTGGTATTGATCCGGCTGTAGGCGTCGGCCGTGGTCGGCAGGTCCGAGGCGTCCGTGTGGCCGACGATCACGACGAGGCCGTCCGCCACCGCGATCCCCGTGGGGCTGTCGTTGAGCGTCGCCGAGAGCCCGCCGGCGGCATCGCGCGAGCCGCCGAGGAAGGACGAGTACACGAGCGACGCCGCGCCGGCGAGGCTCGTGTCGTAGATCCTGAGGAAGCCGGCCTCGTGCCCGTGGGGCGTCGTGGCGAAGGCGCCCGCGGTGGTGACGAAGCCGGAAGCGACGGCATCCCGGGTGCGGCCGATGACGTACGCGCGCCCGTTGGCGTCCACCGCCACGCCGGTGGTGAAGTCGGCCTTGCCGGCGCCGATGTAGGTGGCGTAGGCGAGGTCGCCGGCGCCGTCGAACTTCGCCAGGAAGCCGTCGAAGCTGCCGGGCCGCGTCACCTGTGCGCCGTGGAGGGTAACGTTCCCCGTGGAGCGCGTATCGCCAACGATGTACGCGTTGCCGGCCGCATCCACGGCGATGCCGGTGGCGCCATCGTCGCCGCCGATGCCGCCGTATTGCGTCTTGTACACGGGGGTGCCGCCGGCCGTGTACTTGTTCAGGAAGGCGTTGTCGGACTCCCCGGAGACCGTCCCGGCCACGTAGATGTTGCCGCCCTGGTCGATGGCGACGCCAGAGCCCATGTCGGTGTTGCCCGCCGCGCCGAAATAGGTGCCGAAGACCAGCGCGTTGCCGGCGCTGTTCAACTTGTAGACGAAAGCCTCCTGCGGATTGCCGGAAGTGCGCGTCGCCTGGTCGGCGCCCGCCGTGACCGCGAAGTCGCCCGATTTGGTCCATCCCGCCACGACCGCGTTGCCGTCGGCGTCCACCGCGATCGCCTGGCCGGCCTCGCCGGCCGAGCCCCCCACCCGCGTCACGTAGAGCAGGCGGGTGAGGTCGGCGCTGAATTTCGCGACATAGCTGTCGTTGCCGTCGGCGCCGCCCGGGACCACGGCGCCGAAGCTGCCGGTGTTGGAGTTCGTGTGGCCCGTGACGTAGACCGATCCGTCGCGGCCGACCGCCACGGCCATCGCCGTTTCGCTGCCCACGTCACCGAGATAGGTGGCGTGCGCCAACACAGGATCCACGACCAGCGCCCGGCTGCGGTCGTACGCGCCGACCGCGATGCGCACCGTGCCGTCGGCCTGCAGCTCGTAGCGGCTCTCCACCGCTTCGCGGCCGGCGGCGCCTTCCTGGTAGCTCACCGGCGCCTTGAAGCGCAGGTCGCGGTCCGTCCCGGCCACCTTCAGCACGAGGTCGCCGTTCGCATCGACGTTGGCGCTTTCGATGCCGTCGAACTTCAGCCGCAGCTGCGTCGCATCGGCGCCGGGATCGAGCACGAAGTCGTATTCGAGCTGCTGCTGGTTGCCGTAGTAGCGGACGTCGATGCCCTCGTAGACGTCGCGGTACAGCACGCTGCCGTAGTTGACGATGTCGGTGATCCAGCGGCTGCTGTCCGCGCCGACGAGGTAGTTGCTGCGGGTCGCGAGCAGGTCCTGGCCCTCGGGCGCGGCCGGGTCGGCGCCCACGAGCTCCAGCCGCACGGGCTGCGCAGCGCCCTCCAGCAGCAGTTCCGCACTGCCGCCCGAGAGCCGCACCGCGTAGCCGAGGCCGGAGGCGGCGAAGTCGACGCCCTCGCCCAGCTGCCCGGCGTCGGCCTCGAACTGCAGCGGGGTGAGCGCGTAGGCCGCTCGCACCGCGTCGGCGGCCAGCGCGCCGGTCGTCGCGCTCGCCTCGCCTCCGTACTCGAAGCCGGCGTCCAGGGTGCGCTGCTCCGCCGCGGGCGCGATCGCCGTGTCCAGGCCCAGCAGGCCGCCGGCGTCGGCGGAATAGAGCAGCCGCGGCTCCAGCCACTCCGCGTGGGGAGCAATGCGCTGCGGTCGTGGGGGCTTGTCCTTCTTCCGGCGCAGCCAGTGCGTCAGCATCAGGACCTCACAGGCGCGGTGCGCGCGGCGTGGGTTCGACCTGCAGCTTCACCCCGGTGGGCGCGGACGGGGCGCGCGGTACCGGGTGCGGCGCGCCGGCGCCGTCCTGCTTCGGCAGTTCGGCCTTGCAGCGCAGGCCGGCCGGCAGCTTGTTGCCGGCGTTCGGCAGGCTCAGGCGCGCGCGGAAGGTGTTGCTGGCACCCTCTATGACCTTGTCGACCAGCACCACCTTCGCGATGCGGGGCTCGGCGCCCGGGAATTCCGGCGTGATGCGCATCTCGCTGCCGCGGCTCACCACCGGGTAGAGGCTGGCGGGCAGCACCACCTCGATGCGCAGCGGATCGATCACGGCGATGCGGAACATGGGCCGCTCCTCGACGCGCTCGCCCACCGACATGAAGCGGTCGGCGACCACGCCGTTGCTCGGGCTGCGGATGGTGCGCAGGCCCAGTTGCGCCCGCGCCAGCTCGTGCTCGCGCGCATAGATGTCGCGCTGCTCGCGCGCCTGGACCAGGCGGTTCTCCGCGACCAGCGCCTCGGCCCGCGCCTGCTCCAGTGCCTGGGCGGAGATGAACTCCTGGCGCGCGAGGTCCACCGCGCGCGCGAGCTTCTGGCGCGCCAGTTCGGCATTGGCCTCGGCGGCCCGCAGTTCGCCCTGCGCCTGCGCCCGGCCTTCGGCCACGCTGACGGAGGAGCGCTCGACATCGGCCCGCAGGGTGGCCAGCGGCTGGCCGGCGCGGACCGGGTCGCCGCGCTCGACATGGACCTGCTCGATCACCCCCACGACGGGGCTGCCCAGGTCGGAGACGCTGAACGGCTCGATCAGGCACCCCAGGGGCTGCTGCGCCGACGGCGCCGATGGTGGTGCGGCTTGCGCGCTTTGGATCAGCAGGACGGCGGCAGCCAGGAGGGAACGACCCATCCAGTTCATCACGCTCCCCAGCGACTGAAATTCAGGTCGCGTTCTTCGTTTTGTGCAAGCGCGGAAAGTCTTGCACGTTGTTGACGGCGGGACCAGCCTTCGAGCGCCTGGGCCGCCCGAAGGCTCACCCGGGCGAACAGCCGGTTCATCGAGGGTCGCTGCAGCAACACTTGCCACAGGGGCGGCAAGCGCTTGCGCAGCAGCGGAAAGTCGAGGGCGAGCATCGTCTCGCAGCTCCCGGGCTGGCCCTGGCGCCCCGCGCGCCCGAGGAACTGCCGGTCGATGCGCGGCGACGCATTGAGCTGGCACAGGATCACGTGCAGCCCGCCGGACGCGAGCACGGACGGCGCGAGGCCGATGTGCGCCCCGCGCCCCGCCATGCTGGTGGCCACCGTGAGGCGACCGGGCTGGCCGGCCGCGCCGATCACGCGGCTCTCCTCGCTGTCCTGGCGCGCGTTCAGCACCACGGGGGCCAGGCCGCGCGCGCGCAGCAGGGTCGCCAGCGCTTCGGACTCGCGCACGCTCTCCGTGCCCACCAGCACCGCGCGGCCGGCGGCGCACAGGTCGGCGGCGCGCGCCGCGACCGCCTGCCAGAGCTGCCCGCTGTCGGCGAACAGGCGGGTCGGCCCCTGCCGCACCTGGCGCGGCGTGCGCGGCGGCACCCGCACCGAGGAAAGACCGTAGATGGAACGCATCTCCCGGGTGGAGCCGCTGAGCGTCCCGCTGATGCCCGCCAGCCGCAGGTAGCGCACGAAGAAGCGCTGGAAGGTGATCTGCGTCAGCGTTGCGTTGCGGCGCGTGAGCGGCACGCCCTCCTTGATCTCCACCAGCTGGTGCAGCCCGCGGCTCCAGGCCTGGCCGGCGGAAATGCGGCCGGTGTTTTCGTCCACCAGGTGGACCTCGCCGCCGCGCACCACGTACTCGCGGTCGCGCTCCAGCAGGTGGGCCGCGCTGATCGCCAGTTCCAGCGTACTTGCGCGGTGCTGCGGATGCCCCAGCAGAGGATGCGCGTCGGCCGGCCAGTCCTGCAGCTGCGCGAGCCCGGCCTCCGTGAGCCGCGGCTGGCCCTGCTCCACCCGGTAGTCGCGCCCGTGCTGCAGCTTCAGCGCAAGGCCGAAGGCGCGGCGCAGGAAGGCCTCTTCGGCGACGGCCGCGGCGGGCTGCGACAGCACCAGCGGCACCCGGGCCTCGTCGATCAGGATCGTGTCGGCCTCGTCGAGGATCGCCATGCACAGGCCGCGCAGCACCGGCTGCTGGCGCGCGCCGGCCTCGCGCAGGCGCCGCTCCAGCGGCGACAGGTCGCCCGGCTGCAGCAGGCCGTCGCGCAGGTAGTCGAAAGCCAGTTCCTTGGCGGTGCAGTAGGTGACGTCGCTCGCGTAGGCGGCACGCCGCTGCGCGGCCTCCATGGGCTGGGCGATCCAGCCCACCTTCAGGCCGAGGCGACCGTAGAACACCGAAAGGTCTTCCGCGTCGCGCTGCGCCAGGTAGTCGTTGGCGGTCACCACGTGCACCGGCGTGCCGGCGAGCGCGGCGACGCCGGCCGCCAGCGCGATCGCCACCGTCTTGCCCTCGCCCGTGTCCATTTCGACCAGGCGCTCGTCCAGCAGCGCCTGCGCCGCCATCAGCTGCTGCCAGTGCGGCTTCACGCCCAGCGTGCGCTGCATCGTGAGGGCCGCCACGCGCAGCGCCCGCTGCAGCCAGCCGGCATCGCGCCGGGCCTGCGGGGCCTGGCGCAGCGCCTCCAGTTCGGCGGCCACGTCGCTTTGTTGCGGCAGGCTTGCGTGCAGGTCGCGGGCGCTGCGCGCGAGGCCGCCGCGCCAGAAGCGCGCCGGCCGGTCCGCCTGCTCGATCGGCAGCCGCATCTGCGGGTACGGTCCCCAGACGAGCCCCGGGAACGGCCAGGACGTGCTGTCGAGGCTCATACCTGGCCGGTCGGGCTGAATTGCTTGAGGAACAGCTGGCGCGCATGCGCCAGCCACTGCAGGCCCAGCGGCTCGGGCGGCAACACCAGCTTGACCCAGGCGCGCCCGCCGATGGCGGAAGGCTGCAGCGACGGCACCTCGGCATCCAGCAGGAACACCGGCACGCGGGCGCGCAGGCCCTGCGGGTCGGCCGGATCCACCGGCACCGGGCCGCCGAAGCGGTCGCCCAGCGCCGGCGCGGGCAGGTCCAGCGTGGCGCCCGGCGCGGCTTCCGCGAACCGGCCCGCATGGGTCTGCGTGGGCGCATCGGCCAGCCGCACTTCGAGTGCGCGCACGCGCCCGCGGGTGCGCAACCAGTCTTCTTCCAGCAGCGCGACGCGCACGTGGGCCGCGCTGCCGGTCAACACGTGCCCCAGCATCGCGCCGCGGTGGGCGAAGCTGCCCGGGAGGTCCTGCGGGCGCGCCCACACGACTTCGCCCGGCAGCTGCGCGCGGACTTCGAGCTGGGACAGCTGTTCGTCGACGCGGGCCAGTTCGGCGTCGTTGCGCGCCAGGTCCAGCGCAAGGTCGGCGGCACGGGCCGGTTCCTGCAGCAGCGCCCGGTATTGCTGCGCGAGCAGTCCGGACCGCTCGGCCTCGATGCGTTCGCGCGCGGCATTCAGCACCGGATCGCGCAGCACCAGCAGCACTTCGCCGGCCTGGGTGGTGCCGCCTTGCGGCAGTTCCAGCCTCTCGACGAAGCCGTCGCCGCCAGCGCGCAGCTGCGCCTTGTCGGGCGGCCAGACGATCCCGCGCGCCACCACCTGGTGCGGCGCCGGAACGACCAGCAGCAGCACCGCGAGCCCGCCGGCGAGCACGCCTGCGACGCGCAGCGAACGCCTGCGCGCGAGCGCGTCGGAACCGTCGCCCGCCGCCCAGCGCCAGGCCTGGCGGGCCAGCCAGGCCAGCACCGCCAGGGCGGCGCCCCATCCGAGCAGCCAGGACTGCTGTCCGATCCAGAACACCAGCCCGAGCAGCAGCAGCACGCGGTACGCCAGCGACGCCGGCGCGTAGAGGGCCAGCCACTTGGCCTCGCCGGGCGCGAGCAGGGGCGCCGGGCCCGGAGTCCCCGCGCCGTTCCACCGGCGCCAGCGGCGCGTCCACCAGGCCTGGCTGCGCAGGGCGAGGTTCGGCAGCTGCAGCGCGTCGCACAGCATGTGGTAGCCGTCGAAGCGCACCAGCGGGTTGGCGTTGAACAGGAGGGTCGAGACCGAGCAGATCAGCGCGACCACCAGCATCGCGTCGCGCAGCACGCCGGGGCTCAGCGCCAGCCACGCGCCCAGTGCCAGGCAGGCGAGGCCGATCTCGACCACGATGCCGGCGGCGCTGACCACGAGCCGCTGGCGCGGGCAGGCGAAGGCGTTGGCCGCGGTCGCATCCACGTAGGGCGCGGGGGTCAGGAACATCACCGTCACGCCGAGGTCGCGCACTTCGCCGCCGTGGCGCCGCACCGCCAGCCCGTGCCCGAGTTCGTGCAGCAGCTTGAGCACCGGGTAGACCAGCCAGGCGATGAAGTAGTTGGCGGGCGATGCGAACAGGCGCTTCGCATCGGCCTGCAGTTCCGGGAAGCTGGCGCCGGCGGCCAGCAGCGCCAGCAGCACCGTCGCCAGCCAGGCGAAGAAGGCCGGGGGCCGGAACAGCCAGTGCGCCAGCGGCGCCAGCGTTTCCAGCAGCGGCCCCGGATCGAGCAGCGGCATGCGCAGCATCAGCGGATTCATCATGCCGCGCCGGCGCTGCCGCCCTTCCTCGCCGCGGCGCGCGAACAGCAGCGACAGGTTGGGCGCCGAGTCGAAGCGGATCATGCCGCCGCGGAACAGCTGCGCGAGCAGGTGCAGCACCTCGTCCTGCGTGGGTGCGTCCTCGCGCCGGTGCGCGAGCTGGCGCTGCCACAGTTCGTCCAGCGTGGCGCGGCCGTCGAAGCGGCCCACCAGCGCATAGGCCGCGGGATTCAGGCGCAGCTGCCGCCCCGAGCCCGGTTCGACCAGCACGTGCCAGGCCTGTCCGCGCACCTGCTGGCGCACGATGCGCAGGCCGGGCACGAGGCTCGCGCGCAGGCCCGCGACGCGATGCCACGAACTGCTCACCAGCGGCTGGTTCACCAGGGGCTCACCTTCCACCAGGCCAGGCGCAGCCAGTCGAGCCCGCGGTGCGCCAGGATCCAGGCGAGCGGGCGCCAGCCGGCCTCCACCTTGCCCACGCCGCTGAGGCCGGGGCGCAACTGCGGCGGGGTCTGCTCCAGCGCCGCCTCCACCTCGAAGAAGTTGCGGCCGTCGGCGGCGGAGGCCACCGGCACGATGCGGCGCGTGACGAAGGACAGCGTGCGATCGGGCCGGGCCGCCAGCGCGAGTTCGCCGCGCTGGCCGGGACGCAGGGCGGCGACGTCGGCCTCGTCCACTTCGAGGATCAGGCGGAAGCTGTCGTTGGGGGCCAGCACCATCAGCACCTCGCCCCGCTGCACCGGCGCGCCCAGGCTCTGGCCCAGGTCGCCCTTGATCACGATGCCGTCGAAGGGCGCCTCGATGCGCGCGCGCGCCAGCTGCCCCTCCACCAGGGCCAGCAGGGCCTGGGCCTCGGCGGCCCGGGCCTGCAGCGTCACCATCTGCGCGCGGTCGGCGCGGGCCTGCGCCGCGCGGTAGGCGTTCTCGTGCTGGCGCAGCTCGCTCTCGCGCCGGCGCCGGTCCAGCTCCAGGTCCTGCGAGGAGAGTTCCGCCAGCACCTGGCCGGCCTGCACGCGGTCGCCGGGACGCACGTTGGCCTGCTGCAGGAAGCCGTCGGTGGCAGCCACGATGGCCCGCTGCACCGAGCCTTCCAGCCGCGCCGGCGCGCTCACCCGCCACGGCACCGGCACCGCGAGCGCCGCCACCACGACGAGGGCGCCGCCCGCCAGGGCCTGGCGGCGACGCCCGGGCCGGGCGAACTGCTCGCGCCAGGACTGGCGCAGGCGCGCGTGCCAGGGCAGCGCCAGCTGCCGCTTCAGTTCGAACACGGGACCGGCCAGGCGGGCCACGTCGGCCAGCAGGGCCAGCTCCGGCAGGGTGAAGTGCCTGGCCGAGCGTTCCAGCACGATGGCGCCCACGATGCGCGTGCCTTCCACCAGCGGGATGCTGCAGGCCGCGCCGGTGCCGGCCAGCTGCCGCTGCGCCACGGTGATGAAGTCATGACCGGAGGGCGGCGGCCAGGCCACGCCATTGGCCTGGTCGATCGCCTCCTGCATCGCATCGAGCAGCGCCGCGGCGGCGGGCTGCCCCGGCTGGAGGTCGGCGGGATGGGAGCTGCCGGCCAGCCGCAGCCCTTGCGGGCCCAGCATGCCGACTGATGCACGCGCGCAACAAAGTTGCTCGCAAAGCTCCGCGCCGAAGGCCGCGGCGGCCTCCGGAAGCGCCGCGCGCGCGAGCGCGGCGCCCAGGGGCCGCAGCAGGTGCGGCGCCTTTTCAGGCGCTGTGAGGCGGGAAATGCCCTGGGGCGGAGGCGACGAGAGGTCCATGGTTACAGATCCCTACAATTGTCGCCTCCTCAACCGTAGCTGGCGAGGAAATATGCGCGGTTCCGCGCCGCGCGGCAGGGACTACGGGTTTACCCGGACTGCCCCGCGAGAGCGGCAAAGGCGCGCACCACCTCCGGCGGCGCCTGCACCAGTTCGATCAGCACACCCTCGCCGCCGACCGGCGACTCCTCGTTGCCCTTCGGGTGCACGAAGCAGATGTCGAAGCCGGCGCCGCCTCGGCGGATGCCGCCGGGGGCGAAGCGCACGCCCTGCCCCGTGAGCCACTCCACGGCCGTGGGCAGGTCGTCGATCCAGAGGCCGACGTGGTTCAGGGGCGTGGCGTGGACGGCGGGCTTCTTCTCCGGGTCCAGCGGCTGCATCAGGTCGACCTCGACCTTCAACGGGCCGGTGCCCAGCGCGCAGATGTCCTCGTCCACGTTCTCGCGCTCGCTGCGGAACGTGCCCGTGATCTCCAGGCCGAACAGGTCCACCCACAGCTTCTGCAGGCGCTGCTTGTCCGGGCCGCCGATGGCGATCTGCTGGATGCCCAGCACCTTGAACGGACGCGTGCTCATTCGAACTCCACGATCGGCTGGTCGACGGCGAGCGATTCGCCCTTTGCGGCCAGAACCTTGCCCACCACGCCGTCCGCCGAGGCGAACAGCACGTTTTCCATCTTCATCGCCTCGATCACCGCCAGGCGTTCGCCGGCCTGCACCTTCTGGCCCGGCTGCACGGCCACGTCCACCAGCAGGCCCGGCATGGGCGACAGCAGGAAGCGGCTCATGTCCGGCGGTGCCTTGAAGGGCATCAGGGCGAACAGTTCGGCCGTGCGCGGCGTGAGCACCATCGCGTCCAGGCGCGTGCCGTTGTGCTGCACGCGCAGCGCCAGCGGGTTCTTGTTGGCGCCGCGTTCCACCTGCGCCATGAAGGACTTGCCGTCCACCGTGCCGCGCATGCGCGGCGCGCCCAGGTGCCAGCTGCTGCAGATCTCGTAGGTGCGGCCGTTGGTCTCCACCACGGCGGAGCCGCTCTTGGCCGCGAACTCGCGCACCTTGGCCGGCTGGTGCTGGTGCTTGCCGTCGGCATCGAGCTTGACGACCACGTACTCCTCGCCGATCTCGAACTCGTGCCCGCGCATCTGGCCGCTGATGCCGGCGGAGCGCTCCAGCGAGCGGCGGTTGGCATAGGCGGCGATCGCCACCAGGAAGTCCGGGTCGTCGTGGCGCACGTCCTCGGCCTTGAAGCCGCCGGCGTAGTGTTCCGCGATGAAGCCGGTGTTGAAGTCGCCGGCCACGAACTTCGGATGCGCCAGCAGCGCCGCCTGGAAGGGGATGTTGCTCGAGATGCCGCGGATCACGAAGCCGTTGAGGGCGTCGCGCATCTTGGCGATCGCGTCCTTGCGATCGGTGCCGTGCACGATCAGCTTGGCGATCATCGAGTCGTAGTACATCGGGATCTCGCCGCCCTCGCCCACGCCGGTGTCCACGCGCACGCCGTGCAGGTGCCCGGTGTCGGCGGCCCACATGCTGGGCTGCGGCGGCTGGAAGCGCACCAGCCGGCCGGTGGACGGCAGGAAGCTGCGGAACGGATCCTCGGCGTTGATGCGGCACTCGATCGCCCAGCCGTTGCGCTGCACGTCGGCCTGCGCGAGCGGCAGCTTCTCGCCGGCGGCCACGCGGATCATCAGTTCCACCAGGTCGAGGCCGGTGATGCACTCGGTGACCGGATGCTCCACCTGCAGGCGGGTGTTCATCTCCAGGAAGTAGAAGCTCTGGTCCTTGCCGACCACGAACTCCACCGTGCCCGCGCTCTGGTACTTCACGGCCTTGGCCAGGGCCACGGCCTGCTCGCCCATCGCCTTTCGGGTGGCTTCGCTGATGAAGGGCGACGGCGCCTCCTCGATGACCTTCTGGTGGCGGCGCTGGATCGAGCACTCGCGCTCGTTCAGGTACAGCACGTTGCCGTGGGCGTCGCCGAGCACCTGGATCTCGATGTGCCGCGGCTCCTCGACGAACTTTTCGATGAAGACGCGGTCGTCGCCGAAGCTGTTGCGCGCCTCGTTGCGGCAGGAGGTGAAGCCCTCGAAGGCCTCCTTGTCGTTGAACGCCACGCGCAGGCCCTTGCCGCCGCCGCCGGCGCTGGCCTTGATCATCACCGGGTAGCCGATGTCCTTGGCGATGCTCACCGCCTGCTCGGCCGACTCGATCGCGTCGTTGTAGCCGGGGATGGTATTGACCTTCGCTTCCTTCGCCAGCTTCTTGGAGGCGATCTTGTCGCCCATGGCCGCGATGGAATAGTGCTTGGGCCCGATGAAGACGATGCCTTCCTCCTCCACCCGCCTGGCGAAGTCCTCGTTCTCGGACAGGAAGCCGTAGCCGGGGTGGACTGCCTGGGCGCCGGTCTTCTTGCAGGCGGCGATGATCTTGTCGGCCACCAGGTAGCTCTCGCGGCTGGGCGGCGCGCCGATGTGGACCGCTTCGTCGGCGAGCGCCACGTGGCGGGCGTCGCGGTCGGCGTCGGAGTAGACGGCGACGGTCTTGATGCCCATCTTGCGGGCGGTGGTGATGACGCGGCAGGCGATTTCACCGCGGTTCGCGATCAGGATCTTTTCAAACATGTCGTTCTCACTTGCCCTGCGGCTGGGAGGCTTTGTTCTGGGGGGTCGGCGCGCCGGTGCCGCGGACCAGGAGGAAGGAGCTCACGCCCTGCACGAAACGGTCGGAGGCCTTCAGGGCCGCGGCCTTGCAGGCCTCGGCGGCGAGCTCGCGGCAGGGGAACACCTGCGAGAACTCCAGCAGGGCCGAGTCCTGGGACACCAGGTAGCGCGTCACGCCGACCGAGCGCAGCTGCTTCGCGTTCTCGTCGGCGTGGGTGCGGTAGGGGAAGTTGGGGTCGGCGACGCGGTTCGGCACGATCCGCTCCAGCCCCTCGCCGAGCCCGGAGTTGATCCGGGCGAACTCGATGCCGCGCGCCTCCATGGCCTTGCGCTGTTCCGGGCTGCGCGGCTCCCAGGCCTTCAGCACCGACTCGCGGTCGTGCGGCCGGTCCTGGCGCAGGCGTGTGACCACCACGGCGGACACGGGGCCGAGCGGATCCGCGGCGACGCCCTCGGGATCGGGCACGAACAGGATGTGGGAGGTGTCGACTTCCTTGCCGTGCGCGAGGACCACGGCTTCGCGCACCGACACGATCTTCTCGTCGCGCAGCTGCGGCAGCTTCAGCATGATCCCGGAAACGCCCGAGCGGTACTCGCCGTTCTCGAAGCGGTAGGCGCCTTCGGGCAGCGGCTTGAACTCGCGCTTGTTCTCGCCCGGCTTGCCACCGGGGACCGGGACCAGCTGCTCCTGCAGCACCTTGCCGAGCGCGGGGCCCTGGGCGGCGGACGCCGCGGCCTTCGGTGCGGCGGCCTGCTGCGCGCCGGCGGCGGCGCAGGCCAGGGCCAGCAGCGCGGCGGCCGCGCGGGGGGACGGCAACTTCTTCACGGCCAACGGCTCCCGTGTCACAGCGGAATGTTCCCGTGCTTGCGCCACGGGTTCTCGAGTTTCTTGTCGCGCAGCATCACCAGCGAGCGGCAGATGCGCTTGCGGGTCTCGTGCGGCAGGATCACGTCGTCGATGAAGCCGCGGGCGCCGGCCACGAAGGGGTTGGCGAAGCGGGCCTTGTATTCCGCCTCGCGGGCGGCCAGCTTGTTCGGGTCGCCCTTGTCCTCGCGGAAGATGATCTCCACCGCGCCCTTGGCGCCCATCACCGCGATCTCGGCGTTGGGCCAGGCGAAGTTGACGTCGCCGCGCAGGTGCTTGGAGCTCATCACGTCGTAGGCGCCGCCGTAGGCCTTGCGGGTGATGACCGTGACCTTGGGCACGGTGCACTCGGCGTAGGCGTACAGCAGCTTGGCTCCGTGCTTGATGATGCCGCCATACTCCTGCGCGGTCCCGGGCATGAAGCCGGGCACGTCGACGAAGGTGACCACCGGGATGTTGAAGGCGTCGCAGAAGCGCACGAAGCGCGCCGCCTTGATCGAGCTCTTGATGTCCAGGCAGCCGGCCAGCACCAGCGGGTTGTTGGCCACGATGCCCACCGTCTGGCCTTCCATGCGGGCGAAGCCGATCACGATGTTCTTGGCGTAGTCGGGCTGCAGTTCGAAGAAGTCGCCGTCGTCCACCGTCTTGACGATCAGCTCCTTCATGTCGTACGGCTTGTTCGGGTTGTCCGGCACCAGCGTGTCGAGCGAGAAGTCCATGCGGTCGGCCGGATCGTTGCTCGGGCGCACCGGCGGCTTCTCGCGGTTGTTCAGCGGCAGGTAGTTGTAGAGGCGGCGCAGCATCACCAGCGCCTCGACGTCGTTCTCGAACGCCAGGTCGGCCACGCCGCTCTTGCCGGTGTGGGTGGTGGCGCCGCCCAGTTCCTCGGCAGTCACCTCCTCGTGCGTCACCGTCTTCACCACCTCGGGGCCGGTCACGAACATGTACGAGCTGTCCTTCACCATGAAGATGAAGTCGGTCATGGCCGGCGAGTACACGGCGCCGCCCGCGCAGGGGCCCATGATCATGCTGATCTGCGGGATCACGCCCGAGGCCATCACGTTGCGCTGGAACACGTCGGCATAGCCGCCCAGGGAGGCCACGCCTTCCTGGATGCGGGCGCCGCCGGAGTCGTTGAGGCCGATCACGGGCGCGCCGACCTTCATGGCCTGGTCCATGATCTTGCAGATCTTCTCGGCATGCGCCTCGGACAGCGCGCCGCCGAAGACGGTGAAGTCCTGGCTGAAGACGAAGACCAGGCGGCCGTTGATCATGCCGTAGCCGGTGACGACGCCGTCGCCGGGGATCTTGTTGCCCTCCATGCCGAAGTCCGTGCAGCGGTGCTCCACGAACATGTCCCATTCCTCGAAGGTGCCTTCGTCGAGCAGCAACTCGACGCGCTCGCGCGCGGTCAGCTTCCCGCGCTTGTGCTGCGCGTCGATGCGGCGCTCGCCGCCGCCGAGGCGGGCGGCGTCGCGCTTCTTCTCCAGTTGTTCCAGGATGTCGTGCATATCGTTCTCCAGATTCTCGTCATGCCGGGGGGAACCCGGCACCCATGGCCTGGAGCAGTTGCCGCGCGGCGGTCGAGGCCGCCAGCGTGCCCTGCTCCACTTGTTTCGTCATTTCGGGCAGCCGCGCCCGGATTTCGGGGTGCTGCCGGAAGGCCTGCTTCAGTCCGCTCTCGATGCGCTCCCACATCCACGCCAGGGCCTGCTGCCGCCGCCGCGCCGCCAGCCGGCCGCTGGCCTCCTGCAGGTTGCGGAAACGCGTGACCGCCTGCCAGAACTTGTCGATGCCCTCGGCCTTGAGGGCACTGAGCTGCAGCACCTGAGCATGCCACAGGGTGGCGTCGTGCTGCGCATGTCCCGGATGGCCGTGCTGGCCGAGGATGCGCAGGGCGCTGGTGATCTGCGCCTGGGCGCGCGTGGCGGCGTCACGGTCGAGGTCGGCCTTGTTGATGACCACCAGGTCCGCCAGTTCCATCACGCCCTTCTTGATCGCCTGCAGGTCGTCGCCCGCGTTGGGCAACTGCAGCAGGATGAACATGTCGGTCATGCCGGCGACCGCGGTCTCGCTCTGGCCCACGCCGACGGTCTCGACGATCACCACGTCGAAGCCGGCGGCCTCGCACACCAGCATCGCCTCGCGCGTCTTCGCTGCCACGCCGCCGAGCGTGCCGCTGGACGGGCTCGGCCGGATGTAGGCCTGCGGCTGCACCGAGAGCTGCTCCATCCGCGTCTTGTCGCCGAGGATGGAACCGCCCGAGATGCTCGACGACGGGTCGATCGCCAGCACCGCGACGCGGTGCCCGCGCGCGATCAGGTCCAGCCCCAGCGCCTCGATGAAGGTGCTCTTGCCCACGCCCGGCACGCCGCTGATGCCCAGGCGGAACGACTGGCCGGTGTGCGGCAGCAGTTCCGTGAGCAGCGCGTCCGCCTGCGCGCGGTGGTCGGCGCGGGTGGACTCCAGCAGCGTGATCGTCTTGGCGATCGCGCGGCGTTGCTGCGGGCCGGGGGCGGCGAGGAGGGAGGACTTCAGGTCCATCTAATGGGGGTCAGATTCCAATTTCCGCAACTTCACGCGCGCGTGGTGGCCTGCCTGATCTGCTCCAGCACGTCCTTCGCGCTGGCCGGGATCGGGGTGCCGGGGCCGTAGATGCCCTTGACTCCCGCGTTGTAGAGGAATTCGTAGTCCTGCTGCGGGATCACGCCGCCCACGAACACCACGATGTCGTCGGCGCCCTGCTTCTCCAGCTCGGCGATGATGGCCGGCACCAGCGTCTTGTGGCCGGCGGCCAGCGTGCTGATGCCCACCGCGTGCACGTCGTTCTCGATCGCCTGGCGGGCGCACTCTTCGGGCGTCTGGAACAGCGGGCCCATGTCGACGTCGAAGCCGAGGTCGGCGAAGGCGGTCGCGACCACCTTGGCGCCGCGGTCGTGGCCGTCCTGCCCCAGCTTGGCGATCATGACGCGCGGACGCCGCCCTTCCTCGTCGGCGAAGCGGCCGATCTCGGACTTGAGGGTCTCCCACCCTTCGGCGGATTCATAAGCTGCTGCGTACACACCGGTCACCTTCTGCGTATCGGCGCGATGGCGCCCGAACACCTTCTCGAGCGCATCGCTCACCTCGCCCACCGTGGCCCGCAGGCGGATCGCCTGGATGCCCAACTCCAGCAGGTTGCCCTGGCCGGTGCGCGCGGCGGTGGTCAGCGCCTCCAGCGCCGCATGCACCTTGCCGCCGTCGCGCTTCGCCCTGATCTGCTCCAGGCGGGCGATCTGCTGCTCGCGCACCCGCACGTTGTCGACCTCGAGGATCTCGATCGCATCCTCCTTGGCCAGCTTGTACTTGTTGACGCCGACGATCACGTCCTTGCCGGAGTCGATGCGGGCCTGCTTCTCGGCGGCGGCGGCCTCGATCTTCAGCTTGGCCCAGCCGGAGTCCACGGCGCGCGTCATGCCGCCCATGGCCTCGACCTCCTCGATGATCTTCCAGGCCGCGTCGGCCATGTCCTGCGTCAGCTTCTCCATCATGTAGCTGCCGGCCCAGGGGTCGATCACGTTGGTGATGTGGGTCTCCTCCTGGATGATCAGCTGCGTGTTGCGGGCGATGCGGGCGCTGAATTCCGTCGGCAGCGCGATCGCCTCGTCGAAGCTGTTGGTGTGCAGCGACTGGGTGCCGCCGAACACCGCCGCCATCGCCTCGATGGCGGTGCGCACGACGTTGTTGTACGGGTCCTGCTCGGTCAGGGACCAGCCCGAGGTCTGGCAGTGCGTGCGCAGCATCAGGCT
Source organism: Ramlibacter monticola (assembly GCF_016722785.1). GTDB lineage: Bacteria > Pseudomonadota > Gammaproteobacteria > Burkholderiales > Burkholderiaceae_C > Ramlibacter > Ramlibacter monticola. The sequence goes on from NZ_JAEQNE010000001.1 coordinate 431,731, forward strand.
CTTGGGGTTCTTCGCCCCGAAGCCCTGCATGATGCGGCACCACAGCAGGCGGGCCGCGCGCATCTTGGCGATCTCGAGATAGAAGTTCATCCCGATCGCCCAGAAGAAGGACAGGCGGCCGGCGAACTCATCGACGTCCAGGCCCTTGGCCAGCGCCGTCTTCACGTACTCCTTGCCGTCGGCCAGCGTGAAGGCCAGCTCCAGCGCCTGGTTGGCGCCCGCCTCCTGCATGTGGTAGCCGGAAATCGAGATCGAGTTGAACTTCGGCATGTTCTTCGCCGTGTACTCGATGATGTCCCCGATGATCCGCATCGAAGGCTGGGGCGGGTAGATGTAGGTGTTGCGGACCATGAACTCCTTGAGGATGTCGTTCTGGATGGTCCCGGACAGCTTGTCCTGCGCAACGCCCTGCTCCTCCGCCGCCACCACGTAGCCGGCCAGCACCGGCAGCACGGCGCCGTTCATGGTCATGGAGACCGACACCTTGTCGAGCGGGATGCCGTCGAACAGGATCTTCATGTCTTCCACGGAGTCGATCGCCACGCCGGCCTTGCCGACGTCGCCCACCACGCGCGGATGGTCGCTGTCGTAGCCGCGGTGCGTCGCCAGGTCGAAGGCCACGCTGACGCCCTGGCCGCCGGCGGCGAGGCCCTTGCGGTAGAAGGCGTTCGATTCCTCGGCGGTGGAGAAGCCGGCGTACTGGCGGATGGTCCAGGGCCGGGCGGCGTACATGGTGGCCTGCGGGCCGCGCAGGAAGGGCGCGAAGCCGGGCAGCGTGTCGGCGTGGGGCACGCCCTGCAGGTCGGCCGCCGTGTACAGCGGCTTGACGGCGATGCCGTCGGGGGTGATCCAGTTCAGCGCATCGACGTTGCCGCCGGGGGCGGACTTGGCGGCGGCTTTCTTCCACTCCTCGAGGGAGACGGGCTTGAATTCGGGCTGGGCGGCGGTCATCGGGCGTTCCTCTGCAGCCGTGTCTTTTTGACACGGACGCGGCATGATACATGATTCATAATTATTGATAAAGAATTTCGTACTGCCTAGAATGGCTCCCATGATCGCAGCAGCCCTCGCTTCCCGTACCCCCCTCTACGAGGAGGTCGCGGAGCTGTTGCGGCAGCGGATCTTCCGCCGCGAACTGGAACCCGGCAGCTGGATCGACGAGGTCCGGCTCGCGCAGGAGTACGGCATCAGCCGCACGCCCCTGCGCGAGGCGCTCAAGGTGCTGGCCGCCGAAGGCCTGGTCACGATGAAGATGCGGCGCGGCGCCTACGTCACCGAGGTGTCGGAGCGCGACCTGGCCGAGGTCTACCACCTGCTCGCGCTGCTCGAGAGCGACGCCGCCGCGGTGGTCGCGGAGCGGGCGGCGGATGCGGAACTGCGGGAACTGCAGCAGCTCCATCAGGAGCTCGAAGGCGCCGTCAAGGACCGCGAGCGCTTCTTCGAGGTCAACGAGCGCTTCCACATGCGCCTGCTGGAACTGGCCAACAACCGCTGGCGCAACCAGATGGTGGCCGACCTGCGCAAGGTGATGAAGCTCAACCGGCAGCACTCGCTGCTGAAGTCGGGGCGGATCGAGGAGTCGCTGGAGGAACACCGCGCCGTGATGGACGCGATCGTGCAGCGCCGCCCGGAGGCCGCGCGCGAAGGCATGCAGCGCCACTTCCGCAGCGGGCTGGAAGCGGCCACCTGAGGCCGCCCCGGCTCAGGCCGGCCGGGCCACCGGCTCCACGCTGCTGATCATCTCCACCAGCGCGTCGCAGCGGGCGCGCAGCTCGTCGAGCTCGCCTTCCATCGCGACCTGCTCCAGCTCGAGGCTGGCGCGGCTCGCCTGCTTGAATCCGTACATGGCCAGGCTGCCCGCCAGCTTGTGGGCGGTGACACGCACGGTCTCGCGCTCCCCCTGCCGGGCCGCGCCGAGCAGCGCCTCCGCGAGTTGCCGGCGCGAGGCCAGGAACTCGGGCATGAGGTGCATCAGGCCGGGCTCGACCCAGACGCGCCCGGGCGGCGGCCCCGGGGCCGCCGTCGCCTCCCCGTCCGGCCCCAGGGGCACGGGCGCGGACACGGCGTGAAGGACGGCGGGGTCCTCGCGCCGCAGCACGGCCAGCACCTCCTCGCGCGAGGCCGGCTTGGCCAGGTACAGGTCGAAGCCTGCCTGCAGGCACTCGTGGCGCGTGGCTTCGTCGTCGTGCGCCGAGAACGCCGCCAGGTAGCTCGGTGCCTCGCCGCGCTCGCGCTGCAGGTCGCGGATGGCCCGGGCCGCCTCCAGGCCGCCCATGACCGGCATCTGCAGGTCCATGAAGATCACGTCGGGCCGCCCGGCACGCACCACGTCCAGCGCATCCCGCCCGTTCACTGCCGTGAACACCGTGAGCGGCGGGCTGGGCAGCAGGTTCTTCAGCACCACGACGTTGTATTCGTCGTCGTCCACCAGCAGCACCGACAGCGCCGGCAGCGCGGGCGGCGTCGCCACCGCCTGCGGCCGGGCCTGGCCCAGCGGCAGACGCTCGGTGGGGCGCGGGGGCAGCGGCGCGCGCCAGGGCGGCAGGCGCAGCGACAGGGTCGTCATGCCGTGGCGCGAATGCATGACGAGGTCGCCGCGCTGCACCTGCGCCATGAGCCGCGCCGAATACGCGCCGAGGCCGGTGCCGCCGCGCTTGCCGTGGGTGGCGTACTTTTCGAAGATCCGGTTGCGCACCTCGTGCGGCACCTCGCCCACGTTGCTGATGTCCAGCGACACCGCCTCGCCCCCCGCGCCCGGCGCCAGCCGCAGGCGCACGCGCACGTCGGAGCCCTCGGGCGCGGCTTCCACCGCGTTCTTCAGCAGGTTGGCCACGGTGGAATAGCAAAGGAGCTCCTCCGCCTTGGCATGCACCGGCTTGGGCGGCAGCTCGATGACCAGGCGCACCTTCTTCGAGCGCGCGTGCGGGTGCAGTTCGCGCGCCACCGTGTTCACCACCCCCGCCAGGTCCACCGCCTGGGCCCGCAGCCGGTAGGTGCCGGCCTCCATGCGGAACAGGTCCAGCGACAGGTTGACCATGCTCAGCACGCGCAGGGCCGCGCGCTCCACGGTGCCGAGCAGCTCGTCCTCCACCGGGTCCGGCGGGCGCCGCTCGCGCAGCAGGCGCGGCACCGAGGCGATGCTGGCCAGCGGCGTCTTCAGGTCGTGGCGGGCAATGCGCTCCACCTCCTCGCGCACCCGGAAGGCCTCGCGCAGCGCCTGGTTCTGCTCCTCCAGCCGGCGCACCAGCGTGTCCAGGCGCTCGCGCTGCTCCGCCTCCTTCACGTGCTGCGCTTCGGCGATGCGCGAGAAGATGTTGGCGAACACGACCACCAGCGTGAGCGTCACGCCGACGCGCGCGGTGAGCGCGGGCCCGAGGTGCATCCAGGCCAGCGGGACGGTCATGGCGACCATCGCGATGTTGAAGATGTTGGCCTGCCGCACCGGCAGCATGAAGTGGAACAGCAGGATGCCGGGGTAGACCCAGAAGACCCCGATCAGGCCGTTCTGGTACATGGCCGTCGCCAGGCCGACGATGGAGGCGACGAAGATCGCCCACGCCGGCACGATGGGCGCACGGCCACGGGCGATGCTCAGGGCGTTGGCCAGCAGGCACACCATGAAGACGCTGGTGGCGATGCCCAGCATCACGCGGCCCTGCAGGAAGTTGTTGACCGTGAAGGGGCCGAACAGGAAGATGCCGGCGATCGACAGCCCGAGGAAGATCCTGCGCCGGTGCGCCTCGACGAAGCCCTGGGCGAACTCGCGCACGGGCTTGTCCTCGTTGTCGGGCGGCGGCCAGCGGGACGACTGCTCCTCTTGCACGGGCGGCTCCTCTCTGGCGTCGCATTATCGCGGGACGCCCCCGTCCTGGCACGCCGCCCGCCGCGGAAGTCGCACGCAGGCCGCGGGGATCGCTCAGGCCGCGGCCAGCTGCAGCCCTTCGTGCGCCCTGCGCATGACCTCCCGCGCCGGCTCGCCCTTCAGCCGGTGGTCGCTCCACACCTGGCGCCAGCGCCGCGCGCCCGGCAGGCCGTTGTACAGCCCCATCATGTGCCGCGCGATGGAGGCCCAGGGCGTGCCGTGCCGCGCCAGCTCGCGCTCCATGTAACGCACCATCTGCTCCTCCACCTCCTCGCGCCGCAGCGTGGAAGCAGGTTCGCCGTAGAACAGCGCGTCCCAGCGGGCCAGCCACCAGGGGTGGTGGTAGGCCTCGCGCCCGATCATGGCCCCGTCCAGCGCATCCAGCTGCTCGCGCACGACCTCGTCGCGCGTGAGGCCCCCGTTGAGGGCCAGCACCAGCTGCGGGAAGTCGCGCTTGAGCCGGTGCACCAGCTCGTAGCGCAGCGGCGGGATCTCGCGGTTCTCCTTGGGCGACAGGCCCTTGAGCCAGGCGTTGCGGGCGTGCACGATGAACACCCGGCAGCCGGCCTCCGCCACCGTGCCGACGAAGTCGCGCACGAACTCGTAGCTCTCCACCTTGTCGATGCCGATCCGGTGCTTGACGGTGACCGGGACGTCCACCGCGTCCACCATGGCCTTGACGCAGTCGGCCACCAGGGCCGGCTCGGCCATCAGGCAGGCGCCGAAGGCGCCGCGCTGCACCCGCTCGCTGGGGCAGCCGCAGTTGAGGTTGATCTCGTCGTAGCCCCAGTCCTCGCCCAGCTTCGCGCAGCGCGCCAGGTCGGCCGGCTCGCTGCCTCCCAGCTGCAGGGCGACGGGATGCTCGGACGGATCGAAATCCAGGTGGCGGGGCACGTCGCCATGCAGCAGCGCGCCGGTGGTCACCATCTCGGTGTACAGGCGGGAGCGTTGGCTCAGCAGGCGGTGGAAGAAGCGGCAGTGGCGGTCGGTCCAGTCCATCATGGGCGCGACCGACATGCGCCAGTTGCGCGGGTCGGAGGTCACCCCCGTATTGTCCCAGCTTGCCGCGCGGCCCCCATCCGGCCCCTTCCTACCCCTGCAGCCCTCGCCCGACTACAGCCAAGCCCGGCCGTCCGGGCTGCAATGGCTGGAGCAGAAAAATCAAGGAAAGGATCAGGCATGAGGTCGTTCCAGATCGACCGGGACATGAAGACCATGACCGGCGTGTTCTACCCCACCGGCTGGATCGTGCTGATGTTCCCGGGCGAAGCGCAGGCGCGCGATGCGGCGCGCAAGGTGTGCGGCGCCGGCATCGCCGAACGGCACGTGATGCTGATGACCCCGGAGGACTTCCGGCGCGAGATCGCCGGAACCGAGGGCGACGAGGGCGTCCTGCCCTCGGCCGGCACCGAAGGCGACACGGTCCGCAAGATGGCAGAACTGTTCGCGCAGGGCCACCACGGCCTGATGGTGCACGCGCCCTCGCAGGAGGACTCCGACCGGGCGATGGAGGCCTTGCGCGACACGCCCATGTCCTTCGGCCAGAAGTACCGCAAGCTGGTCATCGAGGACCTCGTCGAATGAGGGTGCTCCGCGGCCGCTGAGCCACGGTGCCCGTCTCCACGACGCGCGAAGGGTCCTACTTTCGCGCGCCTTTGCGCGCTGTATTCTTTTTCATGCAGTCGCAGTCGCCAAAGGAGTTTGCCAATGAAACCGTTCAGTGTCGGATCCCTGACCAACATGCGCGGGGTGTTCTATCCCACCGGCCACATGGTGCTGATGTTCCCGACCGCAGAAGAAGCGAAGCGGGCCTGCGAGCTGCTGCGCAAGGACGGGGTGTCCGAGGACGACCTGTGCCACGCCACGCCGGAGCAATTCGAGCGCCAGATCACCGGCTGCACGGACGAAGAAGACGACGGGCTGCTGCCCTCCGTCGGCACGGAGAGCGACACCGCCGCCCACTTCCGCGCGCTGGCCCATGCAGGCCAGCACGCGCTGATCGTCCACGCGAAGGCGCGCCTGACCTCGGAGCACGTGCTCGATCTGCTGAAGGATCTGCACATCTCCTACGGCCAGCGCTATCGCTACCTCGTGATCGAGGACATGGTCGAGGACCGCAAATGAAAAAGGCCCGCAAATGCGGGCCTTCGGGAGCATCGCCGCCGGCGATCAGCCCATGTGCAGGCCGCCGTTGACGGAGAAGTCCGCGCCGGTCGAATAGCCGCTTTCCTCGGTGGCCAGCCAGGCGATGATCGACGCGATCTCGCTGGGTTCGCCGAAGCGCTTCACGGGAATGGTGGCGACGATCTTGTCCTGAACATCCTGGCGGATCGACTTGACCATGTCCGTGCCGATGTAGCCCGGGCTCACGGTGTTGACGGTCACGCCCTTGTTGGCCAGTTCCTGCGCCAGCGCCATCGTGAAGCCGTGCATGCCGGCCTTGGCGGCGGAGTAGTTGGTCTGGCCCGCCTGGCCCTTCTCGCCGTTGACCGACGAGATGTTGATGATCCGGCCCCAGCCCTTTTCCACCATGTCGCCCACGACCTGCTTGGTCACGTTGAACATGGAGTTCAGGTTGGTGTCGATCACCGCATCCCAGTCCTCGCGGGTCATCTTCAGGAACATGCGGTCGCGCGTGATGCCGGCGTTGTTGACCAGCACGTCGATGGTGCCGAACTCCGCCTTGGCCTTGCCGAAGGCCGCGACCGTCGACTCCCAGTCGCTCACGTTGCCGACCGAGGCGTGGAAGGCGTAGCCGAGCGCCTTCTGCTCGTTCAGCCACTTCTCGAAGTCACGCGTCGGGCCGCAGCCGGCGATCACGGTGAAGCCTTCCTTGTGCAGGCGCTGGCAGATGGCGGTGCCGATGCCTCCCATGCCGCCGGTCACGTATGCCACTTTCTGAGCCATGTCTTGTCCTTGTGAAGTGAAGTTGCCGGAAATCGAATCTAGGCGCTCAGGCGCGTTCCAAGGCGAGGGAAACCCCCATGCCGCCGCCGATGCACAGGGCCGCCAGGCCCCGGCGCGCCTCGCGACGCTGCATCTCGTGCAGCAGCGTCACCAGGATGCGGCAGCCGGACGCACCGATGGGGTGCCCGATCGCGATCGCGCCGCCGTTCACGTTCACCTTGCTGGGATCGATGCCGAGTTCCTTGTTGACCGCGCAGGCCTGCGCCGCGAACGCCTCGTTGAGCTCGAACAGGTTGACGTCGTCCACCTTCCAGCCGGCGCGCTGTAGCGACTTGCGCGAGGCCGGCACCGGACCCATGCCCATGGTGGCCGGATCGAGGCCGGAGGTGCCGAAGGCGGCGATGCGCGCCAGCGGCTTCAGGCCGAGCTGGGCGGCCTTCTTCGCGCTCATCACCACCACCGCGGCGGCGCCGTCGTTGAGGCCGGAGGCGTTGCCCGCCGTCACCGTGCCCGCCTTGTCGAAGGCGGGACGCAGGCCGGACAGCGCATCGGCATTGGTCTTGCGGTTGACGTACTCGTCGGTGTCGAACAGCAGCGGATCGCCCTTCTTCTGCGGGATGGAGACCGGCACGATCTCGTCCTTGAACTTGCCGGCGTCCTGCGCCGCGGCGGCCTTCTGCTGGCTGGCCAGCGCCAGCGCGTCCTGCGCGGCGCGGTCGATGCCGTGCGCCTTGGCCACGTTCTCCGCCGTGACGCCCATGTGGTACTGGTTGTAGACGTCCCACAGGCCGTCGACGATCATGGAGTCGACCATCTTCCAGTCGCCCATGCGCTGGCCGTCGCGCGAACCCAGCAGCACGTGCGGCGCGGCGCTCATGTTCTCCTGGCCGCCGGCCACCACGATCTCGCTGTCGCCCCAGGCGATCGCCTGGGCGGCGAGCATCACCGACTTCAGGCCGGAGCCGCACACGGCGTTGATCGTCAGGCCCGGCACTTCCTTGGGCAGGCCGGCCTTGATCAGCGCCTGGCGCGCCGGGTTCTGGCCCACGCCGGCGGCGAGGACCTGGCCCATGATCACTTCGCCGACCTGCGCCGGATCGACCTTGGCGCGCGCCAGCGCCTCCCTGATCACGATGGAACCCAGCTCCGAGGCGGGGATCTTGGCGAGCGAGCCGCCGAACTTGCCGACGGCGGTGCGCGCGGCGGAAACGATGACGATGTCTTCCATGGGGTCTCCTGTGCAGGTTTTGGAGCTAGGGGCGTGGGAACTGCGTTTCTTGCGACGGGGGCCTGGACCGTGGGCCGGAGGCTGGATGGCCCAGCCCCTGGCTCCTGGTCGCCAGCCCCTTCGCGAAGGCCGTCAGGCCTTCGCCTTCACATAGCGGCCGGGCGCGGGCTCGATGGCCTTGTACTTGCTGCCGCGGCCGTACGATTTCGGCGCTGCGATCTGCTTGCCGCCGTGCGGCTTCAGCCAGGCGGACCAGTCGGGCCACCAGCTGCCCGGCTGCTCCTTGGCGCCCTTCAGCCATTCGTCGAAGGTGCCGGGGAGCTTGTCGTTGGTCCAGAACGAGCGCTTGTTCTTCGAGGGCGGGTTGATCACGCCGGCGATGTGGCCGGAGGCGCCCATCACGAAGCGCTTCTTGCCGGTGAGGTGCCGGGTGGAGGCGTAGGCGCCGGCGATCGGCACGATGTGGTCCTCGCGCGAGCCGTAGATGTAGATCGGGATGTCCACCTTGCCCAGGTCCACCTTCTCGCCGGCGACCGTGCACTTGCCCGGTTGCGCCAGGTTGTTCTCGAGATAGGTATTGCGCAGGTACCAGGCATACATGGGGCCCGGCAGGTTGGTGGAGTCGCTGTTCCAGTACAGCAGGTCGAAGGGCGGCGGCGTCTCGCCCTTCAGGTAGTTGCCCACCACGTAGTTCCACACCAGGTCGTTCGGGCGCAGGAAGCTGAAGGTGGAGGCCAGTTCCTGGCCCTTCAGCAGGCCGCCCTTGCCCATCTGCATCTCGCGGAACTTCACGAAGGCATCGTCGATGAAGACGTCGAGGATGCCGGTGTCGCTGAAGTCGAGGAAGGTGGTCAGCAGCGTGGCGGAAGCCACCGGCTTCTGCTTGCGCGCGGCCAGCACCGAGAGCGCGGTGCCGAGCAGCGTACCGCCCACGCAGAAGCCCAGCGCGTTGATCTGCTTGGCGTCCGCGATGTCCTGCGTGACCGAGATCGCCTTCAGGACGGCGTCCTCGATGTAGTCGTCCCAACCCTTGTCCTCCATCGAGGCATCCGGGTTGCGCCAGCTCACCACGAAGGTGCGGTGGCCCTGCTCCGAGAGGTAGCGGATCACCGAGTTCTCGGGCTGCAGGTCGAGGATGTAGAACTTGTTGATGCAGGGCGGCACGACCAGGAAGGGGCGCTCGTACACCTGCTTGGTCAGCGGCTTGTATTCGATCAGCTGGAACAGGTCGTTCTCGAACACCACCGCGCCCTCGGTGGTCGCCACGTTGCGGCCCACCTCGAAGGCGCTTTCGTCCGTCATGGAGACGTAGCCCTGCTGCAGGTCGGCCAGCAGGTTCTGCACGCCGCGGGCGATGCTCTCGCCCCGGGTCTCCACGGCCTTCTGCTGCGCCTCGGCGTTGAGCGCGAGGAAGTTGCTGGGGGCCGAGGCCGCCATCCACTGTTCGACCGCGAAGCGCAGGCGCGCCTTGACCTTGGGATCGGCCTGGACGGCTTCGGCCAGGCCCAGGAGCGTGCGGGCGTTCAGGAGGTAGACGGCCGCGGAAAACGACGCCACCGGATTGCGCGACCACGCATCGTTGGCGAAACGCTTGTCCGCCGGCGCCGCGCGCTCGGTGAGGCCCTGGTTCCACAGCTCGGAGGCCTCGCGCAGGTAGGCCTGCTGCAGCTCGCCCAGTTTTTCGGGCGAGAAGCTCAGGCCAGGAAAAGCGCTGGGGGCGGTGCCGGTGGCGGCCTGCTGGAAGGAGTTGAGGGCCTGCGCCCACTGCGTGCCGAGTTCCTGCTGGAACTGCTTCGCTTGCGAAGCCCAGTCCGCGTCAGAATTCATCCGATGTCTCCTAATGCCTTATTCGGGATTTCCCGGAGTATCCCATCATTCATGTTGCACTGCAACAAAAAATTGGCGCCGCCGTCATGTACCTGGTCGTAACCGCCTGGCTGTACGTGGCGCTGATGATGGGCGTGGCCGAGGCCAATCACCCGAATGGCACCCTGCTCGGTGCGGTCTTCACCTTTCTACTCTATGGCGTCGGTCCTGTCGCCTTGCTTATTTACCTCATGGGTCGGCCCGCCCGGCGTGCCGCGCGCCGGGCCCGCGAGGCCGCCGCGGCGGCCGCGACGGCCGCGGCCTCAGACGAGCCAGACGGAGGCGGCCAGCCGCCCGCTGACGCGGTCGCGCCGGTGCGAAAAGAACCTTGAGGGATTGCCCACCGTGCACCATGCGCGCGAGCCGTCATTGCCATGGATCGCCGTGATGCCCAGCGCGGCGAGCCGGCGGCGCGCGAGGCCCGGCAGGTCGGCGAGGAACTTGCCGCCGGCGAGGGGCCGGAACAGGTCCGAGCTCACCGGGTCGTGGGCGAGAAAGGCCGCGCGCACCTCCGCGCCCACCTCGAAGGCATCCGGCCCGATGCAGGGGCCGAGCCAGGCGAGCATGCCTTGCGCCGGCCCGGCGGTCGGCGCCATCTGCGCCCAAAGCGCCTCCAGCACCCCGCCGGCGAGGCCGCGCCAGCCGCAGTGGGCGGCGCCGACGATCCCGCCGTCGCCGCCGGCCAGCAGCACCGGCAGGCAGTCCGCCACCATCATGGTGCAGGCGACGCCGCGCTCGCGGGTCCAGCAGGCGTCGGCTTCGGTCATGTCGGGCGTGTCCGCGTCCAGCCGGACGACGCCCTGCCCGTGCACCTGCTTCAGGAAGACCGGGCGGGCCTGCAATGCCGCGGCATAGCGGCGCCGGTTCTCTGCCACCGCGGACTCGTCGTCGCCCACGTGGTCGCCCAGATTGAGGCTTTCGTAGGGCGCAGCGGAGACGCCGCCGTCACGCTCGCTGCAGAAGGCACGCACGCCGGCCGGCGCCGGCCACCACGGCACCATCCCCATCAGGCCTCGTTGTCCGGGCAGTTCGAGGGCTGCGCCTTCTGGAACGCCGGATGCCGCATGCAGGCATCGAAGGCGGCCATCGTGCGCGTGAGGCCGCCGAAGTCGACCTCGAAACGCTTGCCGTTGAAGATCTGCGGCACCAGGCAGCAGTCGGCCAGCGTGGGCGTGTCGCCGTAGCAGTAGGTGCCGGCGGGCAGGCGCGCCAGTTCCTGCTCCAGCTTCTCCAGCCCGTCCCGCACCCAGTGGCGGTACCAGGTGTTCTTGGTGGCCTCGTCCACCTTCAGCTCGCGCGTGAGGTACTTCAGCACGCGCAGGTTGTTCAGCGGATGGATCTCGCAGGCGATCAGCTGGGCGAGCGCGCGCACCCGGGCGCGGCCGAGCGCGTCGCGCGGCAGCAGCGCCGGCTCGGGATGGGTCTCGTCCAGGTATTCGATGATCGCCATCGACTGGCTCAGGAGCTCGCCGGCGTCGGTTTCCAGCGTCGGCACGAGCTGCGAGGCGGACACGGCCGTGTACGCCTCCTGCCTGTGCTCGCCCTTCACCAGGTGGACCGGCAGGTACTCGTAGGGCAGCCCCTTCAGCTCGAACGCGATGCGCACGCGGAAGGAGGCGGAGGAGCGGAAGTAGTTGTACAGCTTCATGGGGGGTGAGCATAACGGCCGGCTCCTCTACACTGCGGGGAGAACGACGACAGGAGACCCGCATGCTGCATCCCCAGGCCCAGGCCCTGTTGCGCCTGATCGAGGAAAAGGGCGTGCCGCCCATGCACACACTGTCGCCGGCCGACGCGCGGACGTACTACCTCGAGCGGCGCTTCTTCACCCAGCCCGAGCCGCCGCACGTCGCCGCCCGCCGCGACCTCCAGGCGCCCGGCCCCGCCGGCCCCATCCGCCTGCGCAGCTACCGCCCACTCGGCACGCCGGACGACGCTGTGCTGCCGGTGCTGGTCTACTTCCACGGGGGTGGCTGGGTGATCGGCGACCTGGAGACGCACGACACCCTCTGCCGCGAGCTGTGCAACCTGTCGGGCACGGCGGTGATCGCGGTGGATTACCGGCTCGCCCCCGAGCATCGCTTCCCGGCGGCGGTGGACGACGCGCTGGCCGCCACGCGCTGGATCAGCGGCAATGCCTCCACCCTGAAGATCGACGCCGACCGGCTGGCCGTGGGCGGCGACAGCGCGGGCGCCAACCTGGCCGCGGTGGTGGCGCTGGCCGCGCGCGACGCCGGCGACCTGACCATCAAGCTCCAGCTCCTGATCTACCCCGCCACGGACCAGCGCCGCGGCGCCCCTTCGCACGCCACGAACGGGCAGGGCTACATGCTCACGAAGGACAACATCGCCTACTTCCACGACCACTACCTCGGCGGGGACGCGCACGACGAGGACTGGCGCGCCTCCCCGCTGCTCGCGCGCAGCCATGCCGACCTGCCACCGGCCTTCGTCCTGACCGCGGGCTACGATCCGCTGCGCGACGAGGGCCTGCAGTACGCGCAGAAGATGTCGGAAGCCGGCAGCCGCGCGACCCTGGTCAACTTCGAGCGGCAGATCCATGGCTTCATCCTCATGGGCCGCGTGCTCGACGAGGCCAACGTCGCCGTCCACCTGTGCGCCAGCCAGCTGGTGCACGCCCTGCACTGACAACCCACACCCGGAGGACAACGATGATCCTGGAACTGGCGGACCTCCGCATCCAGCCCGGAAAGCAGAAGGAATTCGACGAAGCCATCGCCCGCGGCGTGCGCACCGTGATCTCGCGCGCCGAGGGCTTCCGCGGCTTCAAGGTCAACAAGTGCGTCGAGACGCCCGAGCGCTACGTGCTGCAGATCTTCTGGGACACGCTGGAGGACCACACCGTCAGGTTCCGAGGCGGCCCGCTGTTCGCCGAATGGCGCGCCATCGTGGGCCCGTATTTCGCCCAGCCGCCCCACGTGGAGCACTTCACCCTGCTCACGAAGAGCGACGAGCAATGAAAAAGGGGCCGCGAGGCCCCTTCTCCATGGTGCGCCGCCTGCTTCAGCGGGAGGCGGTCACGTTGCGCTCGGCGAGGAAGATCTCGACGCGGCGGTTGCGGGCACGGCCCGCGTCGCTGGCGTTGTCCGCCACCGGCTCGTGCTCGCCGCGGCCGGTGACCTGGACCTGGTTGGTGGGCACGCCGCGCGCGACGAGATAGTTCTTCGTCGCCTGCGCGCGCTCCAGCGAAAGCCGGTCGTTCAGTTCATCCGAACCGTTGCTGTCGGTATGGCCGATGATGCGCACCTCGGTGTTCGGCTGGCCCTGCAGGCCGCTGGCGAACTGGTCGAGGATGGGGCGCATGTTCGGCTTGATGTCGGCCCGGCCGGTGTCGAACGACAGGTCGCTCGGCACGTTCAGCTTCAGCTGGTTGTCCGCGGTCTGCGAGACGGTCGCGCCGCTGCCCATGGTGGCGCGCTCCATCGCCTGCTTCTTCTGCTCCATGCTCTTCGACCAGATGTAGCCGCCGGCGGCGCCCACCCCCGCGCCGATCAGCGCCCCTTTGCCGTTCTGGCCGATGGCCGCGCCCGCGAGCGCGCCGACGCCGGCCCCGATGGCGGTGTCGCGGGCCGTGGGGCTCATGCCGGTGTTCATGTCGGCGCAGCCGACGAGGCCGAAGGCCGCCGCTGTCACGGCGATCAGGCTGGTGCGGATGGAGAAGCTGTTCATCGATTCCCTTCAATGCAATTCGAAGCCTGAATTGGAACCGGGACCGCGGCCTACTTGTGTCGGACGAGGCCGCTCGTTGACGTTTGTTACGCCTGCTCCACAGTCGCGGCCAGGCTCTCGTGCGCCGCGACCAGGCGATCGAGCAAGGCGACCAGCTGCGCCCGCTCTTCGTCCGCCAGCGGCTGCAGGATGCGCGCCTGCACCTTGCCCACCGAGCGCCGCATCTTCCGCGCCGCCTCGGCGCCCTCGGGTGTGACCCAGAGCCGCTTGCGGCGACGGTCCGCCGCGTCGGCCTCGCGCCGCACCCAGCCACGCGCCTCCAGCCGGCCGATCACCGAGCCGAAGGTGGCGGCGTCGAAGGCGATCGTGCGCGCCAGCGTCACCTGGTCCTCGCCGGGCGCATCCAGCAGCGCGTTGAGGATGGCGAACTGCACCGGGGTCACCTCGAAGCCCGAGGTCTCCTCCATGAAGATCGCCACCGCCACCTGGTGCGCGCGCCGGATCAGGTGCCCCGGCGCGTGCCGGAAGTCGAAGCCTTTGCTCATGGCCGCCAGTCTAGGCAGGAACCTTGCGCCAGGTCAAACCAATATGTATGCTTAGCATCTGGCGCGGCCCGGTTCCGCGGAGCTGAGGAGGAGACAAGCATGAGCCAGGCCCTTTCGATCGTGGTCGCCGGCGGCGGCATCGGCGGCCTCGCGGCCGCGTACGTGCTGGCGCGGCAGGGCCATCGGGTCACGGTGCTGGAGCAGTCGGCGAGCTTCGGCGAGATCGGTGCCGGCATCCAGCTCGGTCCCAACATCTTCCGCATGTTCGAAGTGCTGGGGCTCACCGAGGCGATCAACGCAGTCGCGTTCTTCCCGCCCGGCCTGGGCATGAACGACGTGCGCACCGGCGAGAAGGTCGTGCGGGTGCCGCTCGGCGACGCCGCCCGCGCCGCCTACGGCTACCCCTACGGCGTGATCTACCGCGTCGACATCCACGACGTCTTCCTCGCGGCCTGCCGGGAACGGCCCGAGGTCACGCTGCGCACCTCCTGCAAGGTCGAGGGCTACACGCAGGACGGCCGGGGCGTCACGGTGCAGCTGGCCGGCGGCGAGACGCTGCGCGCCGATGCGCTGGTCGGCGCCGACGGCCTCTGGAGCCGCGTGCGCCAGTCGGTGGTGGGCGACGGCAAGCCGCGCGTCTCGGGCCACATCGCCTACCGCGCGGTGCTCCGGCGCGAGGAGGTGCCGAAGCACCTGTGGAGCGACGACGTCCTGCTGTGGGGCGGCGAGAAGACGCACCTCGTGCACTACCCGCTGCGCCGCGGCGAGCTGTTCAACCTGGTCGCCGTGTTCCACAGCAACCGGTACGACGAGGGCTGGAACACCTTCGGCGACACCGCGGAGCTCAACGAGCGCTTCGCCCAGGCCGTGCCGCAGGTGCGCGAACTGCTGGAGAAGATCGAAACCTGGAAGATGTGGGTGCTCTGCGACCGCGAGCCGGTGCAGAACTGGAGCGACGGCCGCGTCACCCTGCTGGGCGACGCCGCCCATCCCATGCTGCAGTACCTCGCGCAGGGCGCCGGCCAGGCGATCGAGGATGCGGTGGTGCTGGGCGAGGCGCTGAAGCACGCGCACGACGACGTGGCTTCGGCCTTCCAGAAGTACCAGAAGGCTCGCTACCTGCGCACCGGCCGCGTGCAACTGACCGCGCGGCTTTACGGAGACATCTACCACGCGTCGGGCGTGGCACGCGAGCTGCGCAACCGGATGTTCCGGGGCGGGGAGGAATCCGCGGGCTTCGCCGGGCTCCAATGGATGTACAAGGGCCTGGACCTGGGAAAGCTGTTCGACTGATGACCCACACCCTGCTGGAGCCCAGCCGGAACACGCCGGTCTGGGGCGAATACGAGGTCGTCGTGCTCGGTGGCGGCCCCGCCGGCATGGCCGCGGCCGTGTCCGTTGCGCGCGCAGGCCGCAAGACCCTGCTGGTGGAACGCTACGGCTTCCTCGGCGGCATGGGCACGGCGGCCGGCGTCACCAACTTCTGCGGCCTGCATGCCAACGTGCACGGCCGGATCCGGCAGGTGGTGCACGGCGTCGCCGACGACCTGTTGCGGCGCATCGACGCCCTCGGCGGCCTCAACCAGCCGCACGCGCTGTTCGGCAAGACGGTGGCGCAGGCCTACGACACCGCGGCCTACAAGATCGCGGCCGACGACCTGCTGCTGTCGGCGGGCGTGGAGCTCCTGTTCCACGCGCTCGCCGCCGGCGTGGTGATGGACGACGCGCGGCGCGTGCAGGCCCTGCTGGTGGAAACCAAGTCGGGCCGCCGCGCCGTGCTCGGCCGCGCTTTCATCGACGCCTCCGGCGACGGCGACCTCGCCGCCTGGGCTGGCGCGCCGTGGGACAAGGGCGATGGGCAGGGCAACATGCTCTATCCCTCGACCATGTTCCGGCTCAACGGCGTGAACCCCGAGCGCGCCGGCAAGGCCTGGGAAGTGATCCCCCGCCTGATGCAGGAGGCCGAGGCCGAAGGCCGCTACCGCTTCCCGCGCAAGACGCCCATCGTGCGGCCGCAGAAGAGCGGGATCGAGTGGCGCGTGAACCTGACGCAGCTGGCCAACCGGGAAGGCAACGCCAT
Organism: Ramlibacter monticola; assembly: GCF_016722785.1. Lineage (GTDB taxonomy): Bacteria > Pseudomonadota > Gammaproteobacteria > Burkholderiales > Burkholderiaceae_C > Ramlibacter > Ramlibacter monticola. The sequence continues at coordinate 447,909 of NZ_JAEQNE010000001.1, forward strand.
GGACGGCACCGACGCCCGCGACCTGAGCGAAGCGGAGGTGCTGGGCCGCCGCCAGATCGCCGAGGTCGCCGGCTTCCTGCGCGAGGTGCCCGGCTTCGAGAGCTGCTACATCGTGGACATCGCGCCCCAGGTCGGCATCCGCGAGACGCGCCGGGTGCGCGGCCTCTACCAGCTCACCGAGGCCGACGTGCTGGAGTGCGCCAGCTTCGACGATACCGTGGGCGTCAACGGCTGGCCGCTGGAGCTGCACCTGAAGGGCGACGTCGAATTCCGCTGGCCGAAGATCCCGGAGAGCCGCGGCTTCAACCACCTGCCCTACCGCATGACCGTTCCCCTCGGGCTGGACAACGTCTGGGTTGCAGGCCGTTGCGCCTCGATGAGCCACGAGGCGCAATCGGCGGCGCGCGTCAGCGGCGCTTGTTTCGTCATGGGGGAGGCCGCGGGAGTCGCCGCGGACCTGGCCCTGCAGGGCGCCGTTGCCGCCTCCGCGGTCGACGTCCCGTCGCTGCAATCCCGTCTGGAAAGCCAAGGCGCCTGGCTGGGCCGCGCCGCGTAGCAGGAAAAGGAAACGAGCATGAACGCACCCCTTCCGACCGCGCAGCTGCGCCAGCAGCTGTACCGCGACATGGACCCGCACAACCTCACGCCCCTGTGGGAAGTGCTGCATGCGCTGGTGCCGCCGCAGCCCAGGACGCCCTGCGTGCCGGCCTTCTGGAGGTACGACGAGGTCCGGCCCTACCTGATGCGCGCCGGCGAGGTGATCACCGCGGAAGAAGCGGTGCGGCGCGTCCTGATCCTGGAGAACCCGAAGCTGCGCGGCCAGTCGGCCGTGACGCAGTCGCTCTACGCCGGCCTGCAGCTGATCCTGCCCGGCGAGGTCGCGCCCAGCCACCGTCACACCCAGAGCGCGCTGCGCTTCATCGTCGAGGGCTCGGGCGCCTACACCGCCGTGGACGGCGAGCGCACCACCATGCGCCCGGGCGACTTCATCATCACCCCGAGCTGGACCTGGCACGACCACGGCCACGAGGCCCGCGACCCGGTGGTGTGGCTCGACGGACTGGACATCCCGATGATCCGCTTCTTCGACGCCGGCTTCGCGCAGAACGACACCAGCAAGTCGCAGCAGGTCACGCGCACCGAGGGCACCAGCTTCGCCCGCTACGGCCACAACATGGCGCCGGTGCGCGGCGCGGCGCCGCACGGCCGCACCTCGCCCATCTTCAGCTACCCCTACGAGCGCAGCCGCGAGGCGCTGGAGCGGCTCGAACGCGACGCGCCCCTCGACGCCTGGGACGGCACGAAGCTGCGCTACGTCAATCCGATCACCGGCGGCTGGCCCATGCCCACCATCGGCACCTTCCTGCAGAAGCTGCCGGCCGGGTTCGCCGGCCAGGGCTCGCGGCAGACCGATGGCGCGGTCTACAGCGTCGTCGAGGGCGAGGGCGAGGTGACCGTCAGCGCGGGCGAGCAGGAGTGGCGCTGCGCCTTCGGCCCCCGCGATCACTTCGTCGTACCCTCATGGCACACTGCGCGCTTCTCGTCGGAGAAGGGCTGCGTCCTGTTCAGTTTTTCCGACCGCCCGGTGCATGAAGCCCTGGGCATCCACCATGAAGAAAGGTTGTCATGAGCTACGTTTTCCAGCCGGCGCCGGTCGTCAGCGTGCCCGTCGTGGGCCGCGCCGAGCGCTTCCCGGTGCGCCGCATCTACTGCGTGGGCCGCAACTACGTGGAGCACGCCAAGGAGATGGGCTTCACCGGCCGCGAGGCGCCCTTCTTCTTCCTGAAGCCCGCCGACGCCGCGGTGGTGGTCGATGCCGGCCAGACCGCGACCCTGCCCTACCCCACGCTGACCAAGGACCTGCACCACGAGATCGAACTGGTGGCCTGCATCGGCAAGGGCGGCCGCAACATCAAGGCCGCCGACGCGAAGCAGCACATCTTCGGCTACGCCGTGGGCCTGGACATGACCCGCCGCGACCTGCAGGCCGAGATGAAGAAGCAGGGCCGCCCCTGGTGCATCGGCAAGGCCTTCGACGCCTCCTCCCCCATCGGCGCGATCACGCCGGCGGCACAGGCCGGCGACATCGAGAACGCGGAGATCTTCCTGCAGGTCAATGGCAAGGACCGCCAGCGCAGCAGCGTGTCGAAGTTGATCTGGAACATCGGCGAGATCATCGAGCACGTCTCCACCGCCTGGGAACTGGCGCCCGGCGACCTGATCTACACGGGCACGCCCGAGGGCGTCGCCGCCGTGGTAGCCGGCGACACGCTGGTGGGCGGCGTGAAGGGCCTGGAAGGCATCTCGCTGAAGATTCAGGGCGCCTGACACCGGGTGGCTCCAGGGCAACGGCGCGGCGGGGAACGCGCTGCCGCTGCCCTATGATCGCGGCAGCGCGGCCGCAAGAACGAGCCTGCGCGTGAGGACACTCCGATAAAGCCAACAAGAGGGGCAAGCTTGCGCGTCCTGGAGAACCTGGCGAAGTTCTGCGCCATCCTGGCCGGCTTCATCCTGACCGGCATCACGCTCATGACGTGCGTGAGCCTGGTCGGCCGCAATACCACCGGCACCACGCTGGTCGGCGACTTCGAGCTCACGGGGGTGGCCGCCGGCGCGGCCATCGCCCTCTTTCTGCCCTGGTGCCAGGCCCGGCGCGGCAACATCATCGTCGACTTCTTCACCGCCAAGGCGAGCGCGCACACCAACGCGCGCCTCGACCGCCTCGGCGCCCTGCTGCTCGGACTGTCCGTCGCCCTGCTCGCATGGCGCACCGCGATCGGCGGCCTCAGTTCCTGGAACTCCCACGCCACCACGATGATGCTCGGCTTCCCCGAGTGGATCGTCTATGCCGGCATGGTGCCGCCGCTGGTCCTCACGGCGGTGATCGCCCTGTGGCAGGCCGCCCGCGGCTTCGGGCCGGAGGCGGGCGAGTGAGCGCCGCACGGCCGCCCGAAGGCGCCCGCCCCCGGAGGGGGGAGGCGGAGCACGCAGTGCGGAAACCCGGGGAGCTTGCCCGATGACCCCGCTCGCCCTGTGCGGCGTCATCTTCGGCCTGATGCTGGTGCTGATGGCGTTGCGCACGCCGATCGCCATCTCCATGTTCGTGGCCGGCTGCGTCGGCTACGTGCTGCAGGCCGGCCTGGCGCCGCTGGAGAACTTCCTCAACGCGCAGGCCTTCGCGCGCTTCGCCAGCTACGACCTGTCGGTGATCCCGCTGTTCATCCTGATGGGGCACTTCGCCACCCAGGGCGGAATCTCCAAGGCGCTGTTCGAGTTCGCCAGCGCGGTGATGTCGCGCTTCCGCGGCGGCCTCGCCATGGCGGCCGTGATGGCCTGCGCCGCCTTCGGCGCGATCTGCGGCTCCTCGGTCGCGACGGCCGCCACCATCACCTCGGTCGCCCTGCCCGAACTGAAGCGCCACGGCTATTCCGGCCGGCTCGCCACCGGCACGCTGGCCGCCGGCGGCACGCTGGGCATCCTGATCCCGCCCTCGGTGCCGCTGGTGATCTACGCCATCCTCACCGAGCAGAACATCGCCAAGCTGTTCGCGGCGGCGATGGTCCCCGGCCTGATCGCCATGGTGGGCTACATGATCGCCATCGGCATCTACGTGCGCATGGTCCCGGGCCACGCGCCGGAGCACGAGCAGGCCTCCCGCATGACCCTGCGCGCGCTGCGCGGCGTGGTGCCCATCGCGCTGATCTTCGGCCTCGTGTTCGGCGGCATCTACGGCGGCTTCTTCACGCCCACCGAGGGCGCGGCGGTCGGCGCGGCGGCGACCTTCGTCGCGGCGCTGCTGAAGCGCGAGATGACGTGGGACAAGTTCAAGCACTGCTTCTACGCCACCGCCGAAGGCTCCGCGATGATCTTCATGATCTTCATCGGCGCCGACCTGATGAACGCGGCGCTGGCGCTCACGCAGGTGCCGGGGCAGCTCGCCAGCGTGGTGGGCGGCTGGGGCCTGTCGCCGGTCATGGTGGTCGCCGCGATCCTGCTGTTCTACGTGGTGCTCGGCGCCGTGATGGACGAACTGTCCATGATCCTGCTGACGATCCCGATCTTCTTCCCCCTGATCATGTCGCTGGACTTCGGCATGTCGAAGGAATACACGGCGATCTGGTTCGGCATCATGGTGCTGATGACGGTGGGCTTCGGCCTGCTGGCGCCGCCCGTCGGCCTGAACGTGTACGTCGTCAACGGCATGGCGCGCGACACCCCGATCTGGGAAAGCTACCGCGGCGTGATGCCCTTCCTGGTGAGCGACACGCTGCGCACCCTCCTGCTGCTGTTCTTCCCCTCGATCTCGCTCTGGCTCGTGAAGTACATGAGTTGAGATCCTCGGGGAAACTCCCCAAGGTCCCCGCGCCGCCCATGCGTTACCTTCGGACACCTCTCCTGGAGACCCGACAATGATGCAACGCAGAACCCTCCTTCGCTCCGGTGCCGCCGCGGCGATCGGCGGCGCGTCCCTCGCCGGCCTCGCGCAGCAGTCCGTCACCCTCAAGTTCCACACCTTCATGGCGCCGACGTCGAACGTCTGGCTGAACATGCACAAGGCCTGGATGGAAAAGGTGGAGAAGGATTCCGGCGGCCGCATCAAGTTCGAGGCCTATCCCGCCATGCAGCTGGGCGGCACGCCGGTGCAGCTCTATGACCAGGCGCGCGACGGCGTGGTCGACATCATCTGGACCCTCCCGGGCAACACCGCCGGCCGCTTCCCGCGCGTGGAGGTGTTCGAGCTGCCCTTCATCATGTCCAATGCCGAAGCGACGTCCAAGGCGTACTGGGAGTACGTGCAGACGATGGCGCCGGACGAATTCAAGGAAACCCAGGTCATCGCGCTGCACGTGCACGGCCCCGGCGTGATCCACACCGTGGACAAGGCGGTGAAGACGGTGGCCGACATGCGCGGCCTGAAGGTCCGCGCGCCCACGCGCCAGGTCACCAAGCTGGTGGGCTCGCTGGGCGCCACGCCGGTGGGCATGCCGCTGCCGCAGATCCCGGACGCCCTGTCCAAGGGCACCATCAACGGCTGCGTGATCCCGTGGGAAGTGGTGCCTTCGGTCAAGGTGCACGAGCTGACCAAGCACCACGCGGAATTCGATCCGGCCGGCGGCGCGCTCTACACGACCACCTTCGTCATGGCCATGAACAAGGCGAAGTACAACGCCCTGCCGCCAGACCTGAAGAAGATCATCGACGCCAACTCCGGCATGGCCACCTCGGCCTGGCTGGGCAAGGTGCAGCAGGGCGGCGACGTGCCCGGCCGCAAGGCCGCCGTGGACCAGCCCGGCACCAGCATCTTCACGGTCAGCGCGGGCGAGGCGCAGGAGTTCCGCCGCCGCTCGCGCCAGATCGAGGTCGAGTGGGTGGAGGACATGAACAAGAAGGGCTTCGACGGCCGCAAGCTGCTGGACACCGCCCGCGCGCTGATCGACAAGCACACCCGGTCGACCAAGGCGTAAACTGCCGGCCAACCTTCTCCATCGAGGGCTCCTGCGGGAGCCCTTGTCTTGTCCGTGACGCTTCGCAGCCCCATCAAGCATTGCCGCAATTGCGGGACCGCCGTGGTCTACCGCCGGCCCGACGACGGCGACCAGCACGAGCGCGCCGTCTGCCCGGCCTGCGACACCATCCACTACGAGAACCCGCTGAACGTGGTGGGCACCGTGCCCTACCTGGGCGACAAGGTGCTGCTGTGCAAGCGCAACATCGAGCCGCGCTGGGGCAAATGGACGCTGCCGGCCGGGTTCATGGAGCTGGGCGAGACCACCGCGCAGGGCGCCATGCGCGAAACCCACGAGGAGGCCGGCGCGCAGATCGAGCTGGAGGGCCTGTTCACGGTGCTGAGCGTGCCGGGGGTCGGCCAGGTGCACCTGTTCTACCGCGCGCGCCTGCTCTCCGATGTGTTCGACCCGGGCTTCGAGACGCTGGAGGCGCGCCTGTTCGGGGAGCACGAGATCCCCTGGGACGAGATCGCCTTCCGCACCGTGCGGGAAACGCTGGAGCGCTTCTTCGCCGACCGCGGGCGCGGCCAGTTCGCGGTCCACAACGTCGACATCCTGTAGCCGGCGCCGCCGGGCCCCGCCTTACCGCGACTGCAGCTGCTTGCTTTCCTCGCGCATGCGCGCCTCGTCGCGGCGCTTGACGCACAGGGGATGGTTGCGCGCGCCGGGCTTCTCGCAGTGTTCGGCCAGGCACAGCTCCTTGGACAGGAACATGCGGTCCTTGCACTGCTCGACGGCCTGGTAGCTGGGCCCGTTGCCGGCGGTGGCGACCGCCGGCGGCGGCGGCCGGTTCGGCTCGGGTTCGGCGCGCGCCGCCGGGGGCGGCGCAGCGGGGTACGGCGTCGGCTCGGCCGCCGGGGCGGCCGCGGCGATCCGGGTGCCGGCGGGTCTGGGCTGGCTCGCGGCGGCGGCCTTGCGGCCGGCGGCCCGCTCCTTTTCGACCTTGGCCGCGGCCGCCTGCGCGGGCGCGGGCGACACCTCCGCCGGCGGCTGCGGCGCCGCGGCGGACGGCGCATCGGCGGCAGGCTCCCCACCCTTGTCCTGCGACGGAACGGGCGCCGGGGCCGGGGTGTTCGCGGCGACCACGGCCGGCGCAGCCGGCGCGGCGGCCTCCGGCGACGGGCCCTTGCCGCGGCCGATGGCCAACGCCAGCACGCCGGCCAGGACGAGCGCGGCGACGCCCGCCAGCATCGCGACGGGCATCTTCTTCCGTGCCGGGGCCGCCGCAGCCGGGGCGGGCTCGGGCTTCGCCGCGGCGCGAGCAGGAGCGGGAGCCGGCGCCGGGCTGGCAGGCGCCTGCGGCGGCATGGCCTCCCGCGGCTGCGTCTCCGTCCGCGTGTATTCCTCGTCCACCCACTGCGTCGGCTGGAATGCCGGATCCGACCCTGCCGCCGGAGGTGGGGGTGGGGCCGGCAGCGCGCCCGCCTCCAGGTTGGGGAACGCGCTGCTCTGGAACACGCTCGGTCCGAAGGCGGCGACCGCAGGGGCGGCGGCACCCGGCTGGGTGGCCGATGCGGGCACCGTCGGCTCCCCGCCCGCCAGCCTGCGCAGGCGGCGGCGCGCCAGGTCCGCGTAGATGCCGGCCGGGAATCTTTCGAGGAAGCCCTGGAGTTCCTCCGGGTCGCTGGCGTCCTTGACGTCCTTCCAGTAGACCAGCTCGAGTTCCTGCGTCACCGTCGACATCCCGCCCGGGATCGTCGCGCTTCCCGGCACCGTGCCCCCCGGCACCGTCGGCGGCGGCACCGTCAGCGGGCGCGACAGCGCCTCGAGCCGCTTGTTCGGGTTCACCGGCGGCACCACGGTCTGGTCTTCCGCGCGCCGGATCGCCGCCTGCAGGGCCACCGCGAAGTCGCGCGCGGTGGCGAAGCGCTGCTCGCGCTCCTTGGCGAGTGCGCGGGCCACCACCGCGTCCAGCGCCGGCGGCAGCCGGCCGTTGATGCTGCTGGGCGAAGGCGGGTTGTGGCCGATGATCTGGTGGATGATCGAGAAGTCGTTGTCGCCGTCGAAGGGGCGCTTGTCGGTCAGCAGTTGGTACAGCACCACACCGGCGGAGAACAGGTCGGCCCGCGAGTCGATCTTCTGGCCCTGCACCTGCTCGGGCGCCATGTACTTCAGCGTGCCCACCATGCTGCCCTGGGTGCGCGTGGCCTCGCCCGAGTCCTGGATGCGCGCGACGCCGAAGTCGGTGAGCTTCACCCGCCCGCCCGGCTCGATCAGCAGGTTGGCCGGCTTGATGTCCCGGTGCACGATGCCCTGCTTGTGGGCGTAGTCCAGGGCGCTGAGCAGGTCGCGCACGATCTTCAGCGACTGCTCCAGGGAATAGCGCTCGCCCCGATCGAGGTGGTGCTTGAGGTCGTCGCCCTGGATGTACTCCATGACCAGGAAGGCGACGTTGCCGTCGCGGTCGGAGTCGTAGACGCTGACGATATTGGGATGCTGCAGGCGCGCCGCGGAGCGGGCTTCGGTGCGGAAGCGGTGCTCGTATTCGGCCGCGGCTTCCTCCGACAGGTTTTCCACCTTGACGGTCTTGATGGCGACGCGCCGGTCCAGGTTGGGATCGCGACCTTCGTAGACGACGCCCATCGCGCCCTTTCCGATGACGCGGAGAACTTCGTAACGTCCCAACTTTTTCAGAGTCACTTCAGCCCGAGGCGTAACAGGTGGAAAGTCATTCTAGCCGCCGGCCTGCCTGCGAAGCCCCCCGGCTCATCCGTCGGAAACCTGCCCTGTGTTGCGTTTCGCACGCAATAGCGCGCGGGCGTAGGCTCGCGCGAAATGGCGGGCCAGCAGCTCCCGCACCCACGTGGGCCCGGCGGCGCTGCGCTCGGCGTAGTCCCGCGCGAAGGCCTCCCAGGCCCGGGTGGATTCGAACAGCCGGCCGCCGCCGCCCAGCAGGCGCTTCTTGAGCGCCTCCGGCTCGAACTCCGCCAGCACGCCCCGCAGCGCGTCCGGCACCGCCTGCCCCATGGCCTGCTCGTGGGCGGCCAGTTCGGTCGCCAGCTGCGCCACGGCGCGCTCGGGCGGCACGAGGCCGGCGCTCGCGGCGCTGCCGCCGAACAGGTAGCGCAGCCTGCTCTCGAGGGAAATCTTCCCCCGCAGGGGATCGAGCTCGCGCGCAGGCGCGGTCGCGGGCTCGCCGGCGTGCGTTGCCCGCCGGGTGGCGTCCGCCGCCTCGCTGGCCTGCAGCAGGCCCAGCAGCGCGATGCGCGTGACGCGGCCGATCGCCTCCAGGTCGCCGCGGCTCAGGCCGGCGGCAGCCGACGCGTCCAGGCCCAGGCCGGCAAGGAAGGGCCGCAGGTCCGTCGCCGGCAGGGCGGCCTCGCCCTCCAGCGTGGCGGGCCCGAAGCCGCTGTGGAAGCCCCACTCGCTGAACGGGTCCTCCTCGTGCTCCTGCGGCGTGAGTGGCGCCGTCGCCTCCGCAGGGCCCAGCCGCTCGGCATCGACCTGCAGCCGCGCCCAGGTGTCCATGAACTCCGGCGGCGCGGGCTCGCCGGCTGCGGCCGCGAAGGCGGCGATCCGGAACGATGAGAGCGCCAGCACCTCGCCCGTGGCGAGCACGCCGCGCGCGCCCGGCGGCAGCTCGCCCGCGGAGGTCTGCACGCCGTTCACCACCGACAGCACGTGGAACTGCAACTGGTCGCCCTCGTTCCACACGCTCAGGTGGCGCCGAGAGACGTTGCGCTCGGGATCGGGCAGGCAGATCGCGCAGTCGACGTCGCGGCCGACGATCAGGGGCGGGTCGCCCGGCTCCAGGCGGCGGGTGAGCTCGAATCCCGGACCGGCGACGTGGACCTGCAGCGCCATGCCGCCCCTCCCTGCTAGCTGGCCAGCGAGAAGCTGGCGATCGGCGCCGCCTCCGCCATGCGGTCGCAGCCCAGCGCGATCTGGCCCTGCCCCACCAGGTAGCACTCGGTTCGGCGCAGCACCACCGGTTCGGGCTGGTTGCCGAAGTAGACCCAGGTGCCGAAGCTGGAGGCGTCGGTCAGCACGAAATGGCCGCCGCGCCACTGGATGGTCGCGTGCAGGCGCGACACCCGGGAATCGTTCACCGGGAGGTCGGCCGTCACCGAGCGGCCCAGCGTGACCGGCTCGCCGCGCGGCTGCAGCCGCAGTTGCCGGCCAGCGATGCTGATGTCCAGGGCGGCCTCGGCCGCTGCCGGACCGGCGAGGGAGACGCCCATCACCGTCGCCTCGGCATCCTGCCCCGGCTGCCATTCGACACGGAACACCTCGGTGGCGTCGGACTTGCCGCGCAGGTACATGGGGCCGAGGCTGCGCAGCTTGGCCTGCAGCGGCTCCGGCAAGGCGGCGCGCACGCGCTGGGTGGCGAGGATCTGCTGCGCCCCGGCCAGGTCGGCCAGGCGGGCGGCGCTGTTGACGGCGTCGCCGTAGCAGTCGCCGTCGATCTCCACCACTTCGCCCGCCTCGATGCCCATCTGCATCTGCACGGGCCGGCCGGTCCCGCCCGGGCGCACCGGCTTTTCCTGCAGGCGCTCCTGGATCGCGATGCAGGCGGTGACCGCATCCTCTTCGCCGCCGAACACCACGAACAGGCCGTCGCCCAGCAGCTTGACCACGCGGCCCCGGTGCTGCTCGCAGACCTTGGCGAGCGCGGTCGTGAACTGCGTGACGAAGCGCCCGGCGGTTTCGTCTCCCAGCCGCTCAAAAATGCCGGTGCTTCCGACCAGATCCGCGAATACGACCGTGGGCATGCGCGGTCATTGTATGCGGCGGTCCCGTCGAGCCGCAGCCCCCGCGCCGCTGCCGCACCCGTCCTCAGGCCGCCTGCAGTTCGGAGGCCGGCCTGGGCACGCCGGAGGCCAGGATCCGTTCCGCCGACGTGGTGGCGAACAGGTGCATGGTGCGGGCGATGATCCCCGTCCAGCCGGTCTGGTGGCTGGCGCCGAGGCCGGCGCCGTTCTCGCCGTGGAAGTACTCGTAGAACAGGATGAGGTCGCGCCAGTGCGGGTCGTCCTGGAACTTGCGTGTGCCGCCATAGACCGGCCGGCGCCCGTCGGCGCCGCGCAGGAAGATGCTGCCCAGGCGGCGCGCCAGTTCCTCGGCCACCTGGTAGAGGGTCATCTGCCGCCCCGAGCCGGTGGGACATTCGATGCGGAAGCCGTCGCCGAAGTAGCGGTAGTACTGCAGCAGCGCCCGGATCACCAGCATGTTCACCGGCATCCAGACCGGCCCGCGCCAGTTGGAGTTGCCGCCGAACATGCCGGAGTCCGACTCGGCGGGCAGGTAGTCCACGCGGTACTCCCGGCCGCCCGCGTTCAGCACGTAGGGATGCGCCACGTGGTACCGCGACAGCGAACGCAGTCCGCAGGGGCCGAAGAATTCGCCCTCGTCCAGCATCCGCGCCAGCACCCGCCGCAGCTTGCCCTCGTCCAGCAGGGAGGCCATGTGCCGGCCGGCATGGCCTGTCGCCATCGGATCGTGGATCAGGGAGCGCAGGCCGGCGTGGTCGGCCAGCGTACGGCCCAGGCGCCCGAGCAGTTCGGGGTAGCGCGCCGCCAGCTTGCCGTCGTAGACGGTCACCGCGCACAAGGGCAACAGTCCCACCATGGAGCGCACCTTGAGCCGCTGGGCCCTGCCGTCGGGAAGGCGCAGCACGTCGTAGAAGAAACCGTCCTCCTCGTCCCACATGCCGCCGTCGGCACCGGTCCGCAGCATGGACTGGCCGATCAGCAGGAAGTGGTGCAGGTACTTGATCACCATGTCGACGTACGCGGGCCGCTGCAGCGCGAGCTCGATCGCGATCTCGAGCATGTTCTGGCTGAACAGCGCCATCCAGGCGGTGCCGTCGGCCTGCTCGAGGTAGCCGCCGGTGGGCAGCGGCGAACTGCGGTCGAACACGCCGATGTTGTCCAGCCCGAGGAAGCCGCCCTCGAACACGTTGCTGCCGTTGCGGTCCTTGCGGTTGACCCACCAGGCGAAGTTCAGCGACAGCTTGTGGAAGGCTTCCTCCAGGAACTGCACGTCCGCCTCGCCGCGGCGCGCCTGCAGGCCGTAGGTGAACAAGGTGGCCCAGGCGTGCACCGGCGGATTGACGTCGCCGAAGTTCCACTCGTAGGCGGGGATCTGCCCGTTGGGGTGCAGGTAGCGGGCCCGCAGCATCAGGTCCAGCTGCTCCTTGCCGAAATCCTCGTCCACCAGCGTCAGGGCGAGCACGTGGAAGGCCAGGTCCCAGGCCGCGTACCAGGGGTACTCCCACTTGTCCGGCATCGAGATGACGTCCGCGTTGAACATGTGGCTCCACTGCCCGTTGCGCGGACCGCGCCGGCGCGGATCGAACGGATCGGCGCCGTGCTGGTCCAGCCAGCCTTCGACGTCGTAGTAGTAGAACTGCTTGCCCCACAGCATCCCGGCCAGCGCCTGCCGCATCACGTTGCGCTGGTCGGCGTCGAGCTGCGGCGGGATCACGCCCGCATAGAACTCCTCGGCTTCGCGCTGGCGCGCCTGCAGGATCTGTTCGAACCCGGTCCCGAACGCATTGCCCGGCGCGCCGTCGTGCAGCCGCAGGCGCACGGTGCGCGCCCCGGAGGCAGCGACCGCGAGGACGTAGTGAGCGGCGGCCTTGGTGCCCTTGCCCTGCCCGTTGACGGCCTCGCGCAGGCCGTGCACCACGTAGTCGTGAAAGCCGTCCTTCACGAAAGGCGAGCCGTTGGCGGCGCCGAACAGGCGCTGGGCGTTGGTTTCGTTCTCCGTGAACAGCAGCGTGGGGGCGCCCTCGCAGTCCAGCACGCGGGTGCCGAGCACCTGGTGGCTGCAGACGATCGCCGGACCCGGCGCGGAGCGCAGCTGCGGACGCTCCCGTTCGGCGACCCAGGACCAGGTGTTGCGGAACCAGAGCGTCGGCAGCAGGTGCAGCTGCGCCTCCTCGGGCCCGCGGTTGCAGACCGTGATCTGCACCAGGATGTCCTCGGGGCTCGCCTTGGCGTATTCGACGAAGACATCGAAGTAGCGGTCGCCGTCGAACACGCCGGTGTCGAGCAGCTCGTACTCGTAGTCTCCCCGCCCGCGCCCGGCGTTCGTCCGCACCAGGTCCTCGTAGGGATAGGCGGCCTGCGGATACTTGTACAGGTATTTCATGTACGAGTGCGTGGGCGTCGAGTCGAGGTAGAAGTAGTACTCCTTGACGTCCTCGCCGTGGTTGCCCTCGCTGTTGGTCAGGCCGAACAGCCGCTCCTTGAGGATGGGGTCGCGCCCGTTCCACAGCGCCAGCGCGAAGCAGAGGTGCTGGTGGTCGTCCGAGAGGCCCGCCAGGCCGTCCTCGCCCCAGCGGTAGGCCCGGGAGCGGGCCTGGTCGTGGCTGAAGTAGCTCCACGCATCGCCGCTCTCGCTGTAGTCCTCGCGCACGGTGCCCCACTGCCGCTCGCTCAGGTAGGGGCCCCACTTTCGCCAGGGAGCCCGGCCTTCGCGCGCCTGCCGCAGCCGGCTGTGTTCTGCCACCATGGGATGCTCCTGGTGTTGGGAGCACCTGTTTACCGGCGGGTCGCCACCCGGCCCATTGGACCTTGGTCCCAGACCTTCACTTGTTCGGTTGCGGCGGCGCGCGCTCCAGCGATCGCGCTTCGAGATAGGACAGCAGTGCGGCGACGTCGTCCGTGCCCAGTTCCAGATTCGGCATGCGGACCTGCCTGTATTTCAGGAACAGGCCGGTCGCGACGGGATCGCCCTCGGCCCGCATGCGCTCGGGCTGCGCGAGGTAGCGCGCGAGCCAGCTGCGCTCGCGCCTTTGCGTCACTCCCAGCAGGTCGGGACCGATCCGGTCGCCGCCGCCCACGGTGTGGCATGCCTCGCAGCGGCTCTGGAACAGGAACTGTCCCTTGTCGATCGAAAGGGGACGCGCCTCGGCATAGCTCGCCTGGGCGACGGGACTCTTCCAGCCGAGAAAATTGGCGATCGTGGTGGCCAGGAACTGAGGGTTGTCGATCGCCGAGTTGCGCATCCACATCCCGTTCGGCACGTCGCCCAGCATGAGGCTGGAGCTGTGGCCGTCCTTGCTCACCGCATCGCTGGTCCGCGACAGTCCCAGCTTGCGGGCGATCAGCCGGATGTCCTCTTCCTTGCCGGACAGGAACAGCCAGCCGGGACCGACGCCGAACTTCTGCGCATAGGCCTTGTTCTCCTTCGGTGTGTCCCAGGGATCGATCGCGATCGAATAGAAGAAGATGTCCTTGCCCATGCGGTCGCCGAGCAGCTTCTGCACCCGGACCAGATTGGCGGTCTCCAGCGGGCACACGTCCTGGCAGCTCGTGTAGAAGAGGAGGACGGCCACCGACTTGCCCTTGAGCAGGTCGTCGTAGAAGCGCAGGGTCTTGCCGTCCTGCGTGGTCACCGGGACGTTGGGAAAGTAGTCGGCGCCCCAGGGCGTGGCGGCCCCGCACAGGCCAGCGGCCCAGAAGGCTGCCACCCCGGCAAGCAGGATCGCACGCGCACCCCTGCGCAGCCCCCGGTACGGGGCGGTCATGGCCATGGCACCCTCGACGGATCAGGCCGGCGGAACGGACGCGATGCGCACCGGTGTCGCCTTCAGGCCGGTGGCGGCGTTGTACTGGACGCTGAACGACGCCAGCGCCGAACGCGCCAGCGCCACGTCGCTGTCCGCGGCAAACGAGATGCCGAGCTCGATCGAATCGAACGCGACCAGCGGCCGGTGCAGGATGGCCTGCGTCGCGACCTGGTAGATCCGGCCGGTTCGCTGGCCCTTGCCCGTGATGCCGCTCAGGTCGACGATGATTTCCAGCACCGGCGGTGCGTTGAAGACGGTGTCGTAGACCACCTTGCCGGAGATCGAGGCCTGGCCGCTGAACACCACAGGCTCGGCGCCGGCAGCGCTCGCGCCGACCGTGCCTGCGGCCGTGGCGACGACGGTGTTCAGCACCGAAGCCACGCTGGCCACCGCCGGCGTCTGCGCCGCGACCGGGCCCGACGCAGCGCCCAGGACGGTCGCCAGGACGACGGGAACGACCCGTCGATGCGTGGTTCTCATGATCGCCTCCGTGTGCTCACAACGCGGTCCGCAGGACCTGCGTCGGATCCCTGAACGTCACGCCCTGCGGCCGCGGAATCGGCGTGGGCAGCGGCCGCAGGAAGGGCGCGCCCCCGTCGTCGAGCTCCCAACGCAGCAGCATGGCGTTGTCTTCGTGCACGGTGTTGTGGCAGTGCTCCATGAACATCCCGCCCCAGTCGCGGAACTGCATCGTGATCCTGACGGTGCCGCCCGGTCGCACGCGGTAGACGTCCTTGCGCCCGCGCTCCCAGGGCGGAACCTTGCTCGCGCTGCCGTCCCGCGAGAGGATCTGGCCTTCCTCGAAATGGATGTGGATCGGGTGGTCCCAGCCGCCGCCACCGTTCCTGATCGTCCAGATCTCCCGCGTGCCGAGCCGCGGCGCCGCGGAGACGCGGCCGAAATCGGCCGCCAGCATGTCGGCGTTGTCGGTCTTGACGCCCCACGGACCGAAAGCCGACGAGGTCTCGTCGAAGGTGGTCTGCTTGGCGCCGCGCCCGAATTCGAAGATCCGCTCGCGCGCCACGGGGATGCCGGACAAGTCCGGGTTGGGGATCATCACGGCGGGCACCTGGCTGTAGTCCGGGTCGGCCGGGTCGCGCACCACCCTGAACTCCAGGAACCTGCCGACGCAAGGATCCTGGGATTGACCGGACAGCGCCTCGGACAGCCGGAGGTCCTTCGCCACCCGCTTGCCGTCCTGGTGCTCGGCCAGGTTGACCAGCCACACCTTGCCGTTCACGGGATAGCGGGAGAAGTCGATGACGATGTCGTAGCGCTCCGCGATGCCCTGCTCGTCCAGTTCCGTGAGCACCACCGGGGCGGGCAGCAGGTTGCCATCGTTGCCGATCTGGATCATGGGCGAGCCGTCGCTCAGCGCCAGCTTGAAGAAGCGAGACACCGAGGCGTTGAGGATCCGGAAGCGGTACTTGCGCCGCTCCACCTCGAAGTACGGCTTGTAGGTGAGGTTCACCGTCATCCGGTCGCCCAGGAAACCGTCGAAATCGAAGATGTCGAAAGCGAGCTGGCCGTACTGATCCCAAGCCTTGTCGGCGAGCATCAGGTTGACGTCGTACTCGAGGTTGCCCCAGCTCTTGGCCGTTCCGCTCGGCAGGCGCAGGTTCACGCCGTCCTTGATCCCCTCGTTGCCACGGTCGAGCGCGCTGTAGATGTTGAACATCGCCGCGTTGCCCTTGTACACGTTCTGCGAGGTGAAGCTGAACATGTGGTCGTGGAACCAGTGCGTGCTCATCGTCTCGTGCCAGTCGCCGGGGATGTTGACCTTGCCGCCGTTGTCGTCGGGGGTCGCCGCATAGGGATTGGTGGCCCCGGTGTTCATGCTGCGGAAGCCGGCGAGCACGATCGGCCAGTGGTAGTCGTAGAACTGGCCCGGGTAGAAGAAGGCGCCGGTGAATCCGTCGTTCTCCGCGCCGTGGTGGCCGTTGTGCTCGTGCGTGCTGATCGTGTGCCGGCCGAAGCCGCCGTTCTGGGTGACGTCCCACGGCAGCTGGTTTGTGTGGCGGAAGAGGATCGGCTCGCCGTAGCGCCCGATCACCAGCTTCGGCGGAACGGTGCCATTGAAAGTCCACACGGCATTGCCCACCTGCGTCGGCAGCCCCGGGTGGAACGCGCACGGGAGCGTCGCCGTGGGATCGATGCCGCAGTTGTACTGCGAGGCCACGGCGGGGTTGTAGACGGTGTTCCCCCTTCCGGGATCCTGGGTCGCGACGACCGCGATGCGCGGCGGATAGAGGGCGAAGTCCTGGTGCGCCCAGATCGGGCCGCCCGGGCGGCCCTCGATCGGTCCCGTGTCCCCGGGCTGGACGCCTGGCAGCGCCGGATTCAGCACCTGCTGCGTGAGGTTCGCGCCGGCGGTCGGCGCCGGCTTGAGGTAGGTGAAGGGGTCGGAGTGGCGCTCCAGCACGTCGAAGCGCGGCATCGCCGTGCTGAACGCCTGCACCCCGTACATGGGACTGGGCGGGACGCCGGTGGGGATCGCCCCCCACGAACTGCGCACGAACGGGCTCAGGCCATGCGTGGCGGCTAGCATGCCCGTCGACGTGAACACGCCCCACCGGATCAGCTCGCGGCGCGAGACCTGACCCTGGGACAGCGCCTTGAGGACTTCGAGGCGGTTGCGCCTTGCGCATTCCGCCTCACGCAGGGCTGCCGCCGAGGCAGCCCCGGACAAGAAGATGGACATCGTGCCGCCTCCTCCAAAGAGGACTTCACGTAATCGCTGACCTCGCGCCTACATCAGGTGGGGACTGTTTCTTCGCATTCACCCAACGATTCAGATTTGTCAGTTTGGGCGCCGAATGAATACTTTTCAAACCGCATGTAATGCGTTGTATCTACGAGGAAGAGTCCGCTGGCTAGGGGAGACTAGGCATTCAAGCCACCGGGGGGCGGGATCGCTTAAAGGGGATCCCGGTGAAATGCCGGTACGAAGGGAAAGGTTGACGGCAGTTGCATCAACGATCCCCGAAATCCTCCGGCCGGGCATGTAGATGTGGGAAACGAGTGCCGCTGACCGTTGCGACTTGAAACGATCCAAACATTGGCGTGATCTTTTGTGCGCTGCCGTTTGCACGCCGGTCGGAAAGCAAAAAAGCCCGGCACCTTTTCAGGTACCGGGCTTTCGTGTCGTTGGTCGGCGTGGCGGGATTCGAACTCGCGACCCCTTGCACCCCATGCAAGTGCGCTACCAGGCTGCGCTACACGCCGAAGCCCTCGATTATAGCCGGACGGAAGGGCAGTTTTGCGCTTCAGTGAATCGAGCTGAGCAAGTCGCGGATTTCGAACAGTTCGCGCCTCAGGAACTGCAGCTTCTGGGCGAAGTCGTCGCGTTCCTCGGGCGGGGCGTCCTCGAACTGGCTCTCGCTGAAGCTCGAGTCCTCGACCTCCATCTCCTCGACGCCATCGAGCATGACCTCGCCGGCCCTGCGCTTGTCGCGCTCGATCTGCACGATCTCCTGCAGCTTGTTGCGCGCGCCGCTGATCGTGAACCCCTGGTCGTACAGCAGGTCGCGGATGCGCCGGATCATCAGCACCTCGTGGTGCTGGTAGTACCGCCGGTTGCCGCGGCGCTTCATGGGTCGCAGCTGCGTGAACTCCTGCTCCCAATAACGTAGCACGTGCGGCTTGACGCCACACAGCTCGCTGACCTCGCCGATCGTGAAATAGCGTTTGGCGGGGATCGCCGGGAGGGCTTTCTCCATTGAAATCAATCTACTAGGAGAGAAAGCTCCTAGGTTACTCTAAGGGGCACGCGATGCAAAGCCAGGCGGGGCCGGCTTGCCCTCCGGCGTTGGTTTTTCGGCTTTTCCCTATGCCGCCTTAGGCGTCAGCCGCCAGCCGCGCCGCCGTTGCCCTGGATCTGTTCCTTCAGCTTGTGGCTGGCGTGGAAGGTCACGACGCGGCGCGCCTCGATCGGGATCGCCTCGCCGGTGCGCGGGTTGCGCCCCGGACGGGGCGCCTTGGTGCGGATCTGGAAGTTGCCGAAGCCGGAGATCTTGACGTCCTGCCCGTCCACGAGGCTGGCGGAGATCAGGTCGAAGAAGGCATCGATCATGTCCTTCGACTCGCGCTTGTTGAGCCCGATCTGCTCGAACAGGAGTTCGGCCAGCTGCGCCTTGGTCAACGCGGGCGTTTCCAGGCTCTCGACCGCAAACTCCATGACGTCCTCTTCTTTGAGCGCTGTTGTTGTCGCGAGATCCGCCATCGTCATCCCCTGAGCCGGGCACCTACTTCCGTGGTGACCCGCTCTACCACGGCGCGCACGGCTGCCTCGATCTGCTCGTCGGTCAGTGTGGCGTCGCTGCGGGCGAGCGTCAAGCGCACGGCCAGGCTTTTCTCGTGCAGCGCCAGGCCGGCGCTGGCCTGTTGCGGCTTGTAGACGTCGAACAGGAAGGCATCGCGCAGCAGCCCGCCCGTGTCGGCGCCGCGGATGGCGGCCAGCAGTTGGTCGTGGGTCACCTTTTCGTTGACGATCACGGCGATGTCCCGCTCGGCCGGCTGGAAACGCGGCACGGGCTCGAACTGCGGGACGCGGCGCGCCACCACGGCATCGAGGTCCAGCTCGAACACCAGCGGGGCATGCGGCAGCTCCCACTTCTGGCGCCAGCGCGGATGCAGCTCGCCGAGCACGCCGACCTCGCGGCCGTCCACGCGGATGATCGCGCAGCGGCCCGGATGCATCGCCGGGTGCGCCCCCGGCACGTACTCCGCCTGCAGCGGCGACAGCAGCGCCTGAACATCGCCCTTCAGGTCGTAGAAGTCGCCCTGGCCCGCCTTGCGGGCCCACTGCAGGCCGTCGGGGTCGCCATAGGACAGGCCCGCGATCTTCATCGGCTGGCGCACGCCGCGCACCGTGGTGTCGGTGGTCTGCACCGAAGCGTCGCGCACGAACACGCGACCGAGCTCGAACACGCGCACGCGTTCGGCCTTGCGATCGAGGTTGAACTTCAGCACCTGCAGCAGGGAGCCGAGCAGCGAGGAGCGCATCACGCTCATCTGGCTGGCGATGGGGTTCAGCAGCTTGATCGGATCGGCGTTGCCGGCGAGCTCCTTCTCCCAGTGCTCCTCCACGAAACTGAAGTTGATCGTCTCCTGGTAGCCCAGGGCGGCCAGCAGGCGGCGCACCGCGAAGCGGCTGCGGCGCGCTTCCGGCGGCAGCTTGGCCGTGATCGGCGCCAGCGGCGGCGTGGTGGGCAGCGCGCCGTAGCCGACGACTCGCGTGACTTCCTCGACGAGGTCCTCCTCGATCGCGAGGTCGAAGCGGTAAGGCGGCGGCGTGACGGTGATGACGCCGCCGGCGGCCTGCGCCGGCAGGCGCAGGCGCGCGAACGCGTCCAGGCATTGCTGCTCCGAGACCGGCATGCCGATCACCTTGGCCGCGCGGGACACGCGCAGCTGCACCGGCTTGCGCTCCGGCAGTCGCGTGACCTGGTCGTCCATCGGGCCGGCCTCGCCGCCGCAGATTTCCTGGATCAGGCGGGTGATGTACTCGATGTGTTCGACCGTCTGGCTCGGGTCGACGCCGCGCTCGAAGCGGTGGCCGGCGTCGGTGGAGAAGTTGAAGCGGCGCGAGCGCCCCTGCACGGCCTCCGGCCACCAGAAGGCGGCCTCGACGTAGACGTTGCGCGTGTCGTCGGACACGGCGGTGGCGTCGCCGCCCATGATGCCGGCCAGCGACTCGACTTCCCTGTCGTCGGCGATCACCCCGACCTTCCCGTCGACCTCGATGGTGTTGCCGTTCAGGAGCTTGAGCTGCTCGCCCTGGCGGCCCCAGCGCACGTCGAGGCCGCCGTGGATCCGGTCGTAGTCGAAGATGTGCGAGGGCCGGCCGAACTCGAACATGACGTAGTTCGAGATGTCCACCAGCGCGGTCACGCTGCGCTGGCCGCAGCGCTCCAGGCGCTCGACCATCCACTGCGGCGTCTTCGCCTTGGTGTTCACGTTGCGGATCACGCGGCCGCTGAAACGGCCGCAGAGATCCGGCGCGGCGACGTGGACCTTCAGCTTCGCGTCGGTGGTCGGCTGCACGGCGGGGAACGCCGGCTCCTTCAGCGGCGCGCCGGTGAGCGCGGACAGTTCGCGCGCGACGCCGTACACGGACAGGGCGTGCGCCAGGTTGGGCGTGAGCTTGAGCGTGAAGACCTGGTCGTCCAGCCGCAGCACTTCGCGGATGTCGGCGCCGACGGGCGGGTTGCCTTCCAGCTCCAGCAGGCCGGCGTGGTCTTCACTCAGCTTGAGCTCGCGCGCCGAGCACAGCATGCCCTGGCTCTCGACCCCGCGCAGCTTGCCCAGCTTGATGACGAAGGGCTGGCCATCCTCGCCGGGGGGCAGTTCGGCGCCCACCAGCGCCGTGGGCACGCGGATGCCGGGGCGGGCATTGGGCGCGCCGCAGACGACGTTCAGCAGCGCACCCTGCCCCACGTCCACCTGGCACACGCGCAGGCGATCGGCGTTCGGGTGCTGCACGGCCTCCTTGATCTCGCCCACGACGATCCTGGTGAAGGGCGGCGCCACCGGGCGCAGTTCCTCCACCTCCAGTCCGCCCATGGTGAGCGTGTCGGCGATCTGTTGCGTGCTCAGCGGCGGGTTGCAGAACGCGCGCAGCCAGGACTCGGGAAATTGCATGGTGTCTTTATCGCAGGGATGCTTGTGCCGGCAGTGTCTTCTCGCAGGCCACCGCGGAACCGGCTTTGCCGGGCCGCTGGTGGCGCCCCCTCGAGGGGGAGGCGCCGAAGGCGCTTCGGGCGGGAGTCATTATCTGAACTGGCGCAGGAAGCGGATGTCGCCGTCGAAGAACAGGCGCAGGTCGTTCACGCCGTAGCGCAGCATCGTGAGCCGGTCGGGGCCCATGCCGAAGGCGAAGCCGATGGTCTTCTCGGGGTCCAGCCCCATGTTGCGCACCACGTTCGGGTGCACCTGGCCGGAGCCGGCCACCTCCAGCCAGCGGCCGGCCAGCGGTCCGCTCTGGAACTGGATGTCGATCTCCGCCGAGGGCTCCGTGAAGGGGAAGAAGCTCGGGCGGAAGCGCAGCGCCAGGTCGTCGCTCTCGAAGAAGGTGCGGCAGAAGTCGGTGAAGACGACCTTCAGGTCCTTGAAGCTGACGTTCTCGCCCAGCCAGAGGCCTTCGCACTGGTGGAACATGGGCGAGTGGGTCGCATCGCTGTCGACGCGGTAGGTGCGTCCCGGAGCGATCACGCGGATCTCGGGCAGCGGCTCGCCGCGCTGCACCGCCTCGGCGTAGCGCTTGATGTGCTGGTGGGCGTAGCGCACCTGCATCGGCGAGGTGTGCGGCCGCAGGTTGTAGGGAATGCCGTCCTCGCCGTCGATGTCGACGTAGAACGTGTCCTGCATCGAGCGCGCCGGGTGGTTGGGCGGGTTGTTCAGCGAGGTGAAGCTGTGCCAGTCGCTCTCGACCTCGGGGCCGTCGGCCACGTCGAAGCCCATGGAGGCGAAGATCTGCTCGATGCGCTCCATGGTGAGCGACACCGGATGCAGGCCGCCCGGCTCGCGGATGCGCCCCGGCAGGGAGACGTCGAGCGCCTCGGCCTTCAGCTGCGCCTCCAGTTCGGCGTCCGCCAGCGCCTGCCGGCGCTCGTTCAGCGCCGCCTCGATCGCCTGCTTGGCCAGGTTGATCGCCGCGCCGCGGGACTTCTTCTCCTCCACGGACAGCGCGGCCAGGCCTTTCATCAGCTCGGTGATGCGGCCGGACTTGCCGGTGAACTGCGCCTTGGCGTTTTCCAGTTCCGCCGGGGTGGCGGCCCTGCCGAACGCTTCGCGCGCGCTCGCGACGATCGAATCGAATTCTTGGGTCATGCGAAAAAAAACAGGGCCAGGTCCTTGCGGCCCTGGCCCTGTCCTAGTGGGTTTGCACCAGCCGCCGCCCGCAGGGGGAAGCGGCTACCGCGAAACTCAGGCAGCCAGCTTGGCCTTCACCTGGTTCACGATGCCGGTAAACGCCTCGGGGTCGTGATAGGCGATATCGGCCAGGACCTTGCGGTCGATGTCGATGCCGGCCTTGCGGATCCCGTTGGCGAACTGGCTGTAGGTCAGGCCGTTCGCACGCGCGGCGGCGTTGATACGGGCAATCCACAGCTGGCGGAAGACGCGCTTCTTGGCACGGCGGTCGCGGTAGGCATACTGCCCCGCCTTCATCACCGCTTCCTTGGCGATGCGGAAGACGTTGCCGCGGCGGCCGCGGAAACCCTTGGCGAGGGCGAGGACCTTCTTGTGACGTGCGCGGGCGGTTACACCACGTTTGACGCGAGGCATGTGAGTTCTCCTTGTCTTGGTGGTTTACAGGCCGGCGAACGGCAGCATCTGCGCCATGTGACCCATGTTGGTCTCATGGACGGCAGTCGGGCCGCGCAGGTGGCGCTTGTTCTTGGTGGACTTCTTCGTCAGGATGTGACGCTTGAAGGCCTGGGCACGCTTGACCGTCCCGCCCGGGCGCACGCGGAAACGCTTCTTGGCGCCGCTCTTGGTCTTCATCTTGGGCATGTACATGCTCCTTCTTGGTTTGTGCTCGCGAGGCGTCACGGAAAAGAACCGTGCCTTGATGGCCCCGAGCCACTTTTTCGGGTGGCGAGCCGAAGCTCTCCACTCGTGGCAAGCGCGAAAAGCGCTTCCCCTTCACCGCCACAGCGGCGACCAACCGTTGTGGCTTTGAAACTGACCTAAGCCGCAGTCGCCGGTGCGCCGGCGGCTTCCGAGGCGGGCTTCGCGCCCCCGCCCGCTTTCTTGCGGCCGGGCGCGATCATCATGATCATCTGCCGGCCTTCCAGCTTCGGGAACTGCTCGACGACGATCGTGTCGCCGAGGTCGTCCCGGATGCGCTGCAGCAGCGCCATGCCGATTTCCTGGTGCGTGATCTCGCGGCCGCGGAAGCGCAGCGTGATCTTGCACTTGTCGCCTTCCTCCAGGAAGCGGCGGATGTTGCGCAACTTGATGTTGTAGTCGCCATCATCCGTGCCCGGGCGGAACTTGATTTCCTTGACCTCGATGACCTTCTGCTTCGCTTTCGCTTCCGCGGCCTTCTTTTGCTCGATGTACTTGAACTTGCCGTAGTCCATCAGGCGGCACACCGGCGGGTTCGCGGTAGCAGCGATCTCGACCAGGTCCACGTCCAGCTCGCCCGCCATGCGCAGGGCTTCCTGCAGGCTCACGACCCCGAGGGGCTCGTTGTTGGGCCCGCTGAGGCGGACTTCGGGAGCCATGATCTCCCGGTTCAGGCGGTGCTTGCGTTCCTCACGCTGGCGGCGGTCACGAAATTCAGTAGCGATGGCCGGAATCCTTCATATCCAATGTTGGCTACAAAAACTGTAGCATCGTCGCCGCAGCCTGCACCAGCTGCGGCTTGATTCCAGGAGGGATCAGACCTTGCTGGCGATGTCTTCCCGGATCCTCTTCGAGAACTCCTCCAGGGACATCACGCCGAGGTCCTTGTTGCCCCGGGCGCGCACCGCGACGGCACCAGCCGCCTTCTCCTTGTCGCCGACGACGAGGAGATAAGGCGGCTTTTGCAGCGAATGCTCGCGTATTTTATACGTGATCTTCTCGTTGCGCAGGTCCGTCGCCACCCTAAGCCCTTGATTCCGCAGAGATTTGGCGACTTCATTGACATAATCGGCCTGTTGGTCCGTGATGTTCAGCACGACGGCCTGCACCGGCGCCAGCCAGACCGGCAGCGCGCCCGCGTGCTGCTCGATCAAGATGCCGATGAAACGCTCCAGGCTGCCCACGATGGCCCGGTGCAGCACCACGGGGCGGTGGCGGTTGCCGTCCTCGCCCACGTACTCCGCGTCCAGGCGCGTCGTCAGGTTGAAGTCCACCTGCATCGTGCCGACCTGCCACTGCCGGCCGATCGCATCCTTCAACGTGTATTCGATCTTCGGGCCGTAGAAGGCGCCGTCGCCGGGGGAAATCGAGAACTCGCAGCCGCTGCGGCGCAGCGACTCCATCAGGGCGTTCTCGGCCTGGTCCCAGAGCTCGTCGGAGCCGATTCGGGCCTCCGGCCGCGTGGCGACCTTGTAGATGATCTCCGTGAAGCCGAAATCCCGGTAGACCTTGTGCAGGACGCGCGTGAATTCCTCGCATTCCGGCAGGATGTGGTCTTCCGTGCAGAAGATGTGGCCGTCGTCCTGCGTGAAGCCGCGCACGCGCATGATGCCGTGCAGGCCGCCGGAGGGCTCGTTGCGGTGGCACTGGCCGAACTCGCCGTAGCGCAGCGGCAGGTCGCGGTAGCTCTTCACCCCCTGCTTGAAGATCAGGACGTGGCCCGGGCAGTTCATCGGCTTGAGCGCGTACTCGCGCTTCTCCGACTCCGTCGTGAACATGTTCTCGCGGTACTTGTCCCAGTGGCCCGTCTTCTCCCACAGGGACTTGTCCAGGATCTGCGGGCCCTTGACCTCCAGGTAGCCGTTGTCGCGGTAGACCTGGCGCATGTACTGCTCCACGGCCTGCCAGATGGCCCAGCCCTTGGGATGCCAGAACACGACGCCGGGGGCGTGGTCGTCGACGTGGAACAGGTCCAGCTCGCGGCCGAGGCGCCGGTGGTCGCGCTTCTCGGCTTCCTCCAGCATGTGCAGGTAGTTCTGCAGCTCCTCCTTGCTGGCCCAGGCCGTGCCGTAGACCCGCTGCAACATCTCGTTGCGGTGGTCGCCGCGCCAGTAGGCACCCGCCACCTTCATGAGCTTGAAGAACTTCAGCTTGCCCGTGGAGGGCACGTGCGGGCCGCGGCACAGGTCCTCGAAGCCGCCCTCGGCGTACAGCGACACGTCCTCGCCGGCCGGGATGCTGCCGATGATCTCCGCCTTGTACTTCTCGCCCATGCCGAGGAAGTGCTGCACGGCCTCGTCGCGCGGCAGCACGCGCCGCGTGACCGGCTCGTCCTTCGCGGACAGCTCCTGCATGCGCTTCTCGATGGCCTGCAGATCCTCCGGCGTGAAGGGGCGCTTGTACGAGAAGTCGTAGTAGAAGCCGTTCTCGATCACCGGGCCGATCGTGACCTGGGCGTCGGGGAACAGCTCCTTGACCGCGTAGGCCAGCAGGTGGGCCGTCGAGTGGCGGATCACCTCCAGCCCCTCGGGGTCCTTGGACGTGAGGATGGCGACCTGGGCGCCATCGGGGATCGTGAACGTCGTGTCGACGACCTTGCCGTCGACCTTGCCGGCGAGGGCCGCCTTGGCCAGGCCGGGGCCGATGGAGGCGGCCACGTCGGCGACCGTGACGGGTTGGTCGAACTGGCGCTGCGAGCCGTCGGGGAGCGTGATCCGGATCATGGTGTGAGTCTTCTGGGCGTTTCGGGCAACAAAAAAGCGCGGGGACGGCCGCGCTTTCGGTTGGGACGATGCAACTCTGGTCGCGCGACTACGCCGCCGCTAGCGGGCGGTGGAACCTTCCGGGGTAGTTCGCGGTGTCATAACCAGGGTGCCTTTCTCGCTCTTGTTGCTCGCTTCGGAAGGGGGATTCTACCCCGCCGAGGCCACGAAGCCAGTCCCGGCGCAGCGCGGGCATTCCGTGATCACCGTCTGCTTCTCGACCTCGAAGTGCTCGTTGATGTTCTCGCTGTCGATGCGCAGCTGTCCGGTGCCGCCGCAATCGGGGCAGCGCTCGCCGCTCAGGTCGCGCAGGTTGAACACGCCCGTCTTGTCCTCCGTGGGTGATCCTGCCACCGCCATTCCTCCTCGTTCTTCACCCGACTGTAGCCCTGGCCCGGCGCTGCAGAAACAGGAGCCCCCCGTCCGGCGTGTGCACAAGTTGGCAGTTTGCGGCTTCCAGGGCAGCGGGAGCCGGCGGCCGTCGCGCCGCTCGCACAGCGTCTGCGTGAGCGTGAATCCTCGCAGGGACGCCCGTGGCGCCTGCCCGGAACCGCGCAGAAAAAAGCCCGCGCAGGGCGCGGGCTTTGGGGTCTTCGCCGAATCGGCGGGGGCCTTACGCCGCCTTGCGCTGCTCGCCGTGGCCGTGGTCGTCGAAGAACTGCTCGTCCTCGGTCGAGCCCTTCAGGGCGGCGGTGGAGGCATTGGCCTCGATCGTGGTCGTCACGGCGTCGAAGTAGCCGGTGCCCACCTCGCGCTGGTGCTTCACGGCGGTGAAGCCCTTCTCGGCGGCGGCGAACTCCTTCTGCTGGAGTTCCACGAAGGCGCTCATGTTGTTGCGGGCGTAGCCGTACGCCAGGTCGAACATCGAGTAGTTGAGGCTGTGGAAGCCGGCCAGCGTGATGAACTGGAACTTGTAGCCCATGGCGCCCAGCTCCTTCTGGAACTTGGCGATGGTGGCGTCGTCCAGGTTCTTCCGCCAGTTGAAGGACGGCGAGCAGTTGTAGGCCAGCAGCTTGCCGGGGAACTTCGCGTGGATCGCGTCGGCGAAGTCCTTGGCGAACTTCAGGTCCGGCGTGCCGGTCTCGCACCAGATCAGGTCGGCGACCTCGGCATAGGCCAGGCCGCGGCTCACCGCCTGGTCGAAGCCCTTGCGGGTGCGATAGAAGCCTTCCACCGTGCGCTCGCCGGTGCAGAAGGGCTGGTCGATCGGGTCGACGTCGCTGGTCACCAGGTCGGCCGCCTCGGCGTCGGTGCGGGCCAGCAGGATGGTGGGCGTGCCCATCACGTCGGCCGCCAGGCGCGCCGCCACCAGCTTCGCCACGGCTTCGCGGGTGGGCACCAGCACCTTGCCGCCCATGTGGCCGCACTTTTTCACGGAAGCCAGCTGGTCCTCGAAGTGCACGCCGGCGGCGCCCGCCTCGATCATGGCCTTCATCAGCTCGAAGGCGTTGAGCACGCCGCCGAAGCCGGCTTCCGCGTCGGCCACGATGGGGGCGAAGTAGTCCACCCAGCCCTCGTCGCCCTGCTTCTTGCCCTCGCTCCACTGGATCTGGTCGGCGCGCTGGAAGGTGTTGTTGATCTTCTTCACCACCTTCGGCACGGAATCCACCGAGTACAGCGACTGGTCGGGGTACATCTCGCCGTTGCTGTTGGCGTCGCCCGCCACCTGCCAGCCGGAGAGGTAGATGCCCTTGAGGCCCGCCTTGACCTGCTGCATGGCCTGGTTGCCGGTCAGCGCGCCGAGCGTGTTCACGAAGGGCTCGGTGTTGATCAGGCTCCACAGCTTCTCGGCGCCGCGGCGCGCCAGCGTGTGCTCGATGTGGAGCGAGCCGCGCAGCTTCACCACGTCGGCGGCGCTGTAGCTGCGCTTGATGCCTTTCCAGCGGGGGTTCTCCGCCCAGTCCTTTTCGAGCTGGGCGATCTGCTGTTCGCGGGTCAGGTGGGTCCAGTTGCTCATGTTCACTCCAGAAAGGTCGGTGGTCGGAATCGGTGCGGTTTCTTTTCGTGCCGCGTTGGAATGAACTTTAAGTCTTGTAGAAGACTTCCGGGGTCTCTTGTGTCTTATACAAGACTAAATTTTTTATTCAAACAAATCAATGAGTTGCATCAAACATTTCTCCATACGGAATCTTTTTTCTTGTATCGAGAAATTTTGCGGCGGCGCACAAACATTGTATTCCGCAATGCGAAACAAAATCAGGCTTTGTGAAAAACGATCCAGTCGCCGTGGCCGATCGGCTGCCGATCGCGCACGTGCTGCGGATTGATTTCGTACACGAGGCAGGCGACGCTGCGTCCTCCGACGCCGATGTCGATCTCGCGCTTGAAGTACTCGCTGTCGGCGCCGGGCACGACCTGCTCGATCTCGTCGAGCACTGCCTCCAGTTCCGGCGCGATGCGGTACACCTCGCCCACCACCGTGACCGCCTCCTCGCCGCCGAGGGCGAGCCCCGGATACCAGTCCAGGTGGAACAGCACGCCCCGCACCTCGCCCATGCCCACGTACTCGGGCGCGGGCCGCAGGCGGTTGATGTCGTTGCGGCCGCCGCGGCGCAGCGTGCCGTAGACGAAGACGTGGCGCGGGGGAGCTT
The DNA here is from genome assembly GCF_016722785.1 of Ramlibacter monticola. Taxonomy (GTDB): domain Bacteria; phylum Pseudomonadota; class Gammaproteobacteria; order Burkholderiales; family Burkholderiaceae_C; genus Ramlibacter; species Ramlibacter monticola. The sequence goes on from NZ_JAEQNE010000001.1 coordinate 475,858, forward strand.
CAGGCATGATGCGGCGGTTTTTTCCGGCGCCCATTGTCGATGAGCTTCGTTCCCAGCCGCCCCCTCGCCTACGCGTGCCTCGCGCTCAGCATGTCGCTGGTGGGCAGCTACGTGGCGCTGTCCAAGCCGCTCGCGGCCGCCATCCCCGTGTTCCTGCTGGCGTGGCTGCGCTTCGGCATCGGCGGGCTGGCCATGCTGCACTGGCTGCGCAAGCCCGCCGGCGAGGCGCCGCTGACCCCGCGCACGCGGCGGCTGCTGTTCCTCGAGTCCTTCCTCGGCAACTTCCTGTTCTCGCTGTGCATGCTGTGGGGCGTGAGCCTCACCAGCGCGGTGTCCGCCGGCGTGATCATGGCGGCCATCCCCGCCACCGTCGCACTCCTGAGCCGCGTCTTCCTGCACGAACGGATCTCCGGCCGCACCTGGACGGCCATCGCCTGCGCCGCGCTGGGCATCGCGCTGCTGGCGTTCGCGAAGCCGGCGCACGAGGCCGCGGCCCGGCCGGGCGAGCTCGCCTGGCTCGGCAACCTGCTGGTGCTGGGCGCCGTGGTCTGCGAGGCCTCGTACGCGGTCATCGGGAAGGCGCTCACCGGGGTGCTGGGGCCGAAGCGCATCACGGCCCTCATCAACCTCTGGGGTTTCGCGCTGGTGACGCCCTTCGGCCTCTACACGGCCCTGCACTTCGACTTCGGCGGGGTGGGCACGGGCGCGTGGCTGCTCCTCGTGTTCTACGCGCTGGCCGCCAGCATCTGGACGGTGTGGCTGTGGATGACGGGCCTGAAGGTGGTGCCGGCGGCGCAGGCCGGCGTGTTCACGGCGATGCTGCCCGTCTCCGCGGCGCTCGTGGGCGTGTTCGTGCTCGGCGAAGAGCTCGGTGCCATGCAGATGCTGGCCTTCGTCGCCGCGCTCGCGGGCGTGCTGCTCGCGACGCTGCCCGCACGGGGCGCGTTCGCGCGCTGAGGCACTCCACGAGGGCCCGCGCGAGCCCTGCTCTCGAGCGAAATTGCGAGTGGCGGCGCGGTGTTGATCACGCTTCTTGCCGCGCTGCGTGAAGAGCGCGAGGCACTCTCCAGAGGAGAAATCGGCCCGCGAGACCCCTTCTCCAGAGGGAAAACGCGTCGCGCGCGCGGATGAAAAAGCAACATCTCCCAATGAAAAACCGCGTTTTTCCCTTGGACGCGCCCTCGTTCTCCATTAGCATCCGCACTGCCAGTGAGTGCAGTTTTCGCTGGTACGGCTCAATCAACTTCTAGAAGGAATTCCGACGATGGCAACTGCAAAGAAAGCGACGGCGAAGAAGGCGCCGGCGAAGAAGGCGGCCCCGGCCAAGAAGGCCGCCGCGAAGAAGGCCCCGGCCGCGAAGAAGGCCGCACCGGCCAAGAAGGCAACTGCGAAGAAGGCCGCTCCCGCCAAGAAGGCGCCGGCGGCGAAGAAGGCGGCCCCGGCGAAGAAGGCCGTCGCCAAGAAGGCCCCGGCGAAGAAGCGCACCCCGAACGCCGCGTTCATGAAGCCGCTGACGCCCGACGCGTCGCTGGCCGCGGTGGTGGGCAATGCGCCGCTGCCCCGCACGGAGATCGTCAGCAAGCTGTGGGCCTACATCAAGAAGAACAAGCTGCAGGACGCCGAGAACAAGCGCATGGTCAACGCCGACGACAAGCTGCGCGTCCTGTTCGGCAAGAACCAGGTGTCGATGTTCGAAATGGCTGGCCTGATCGGCAAGCACGTGAAGTAAGCCGGGCACTGCCTGCACTTCGAAGGGCCGGTCGCACCGGCCCTTTTCCTTTTCTGGAGGCACTGTGGAGCAGTTCGAGCGCCTCGTCCGCGCGGCCGCACCGGCCGCGGATGGCTGGTCCGCCCGCATCGTGCGGGAGCGCAGCGAGCAGCTCGCCGTCCGGCGCGACGTGGCCGAGCCTCCCTGGCGCGAGCACGATACCGGCGCGATGGTGAGCGTGGCCGAGGCCGGCGGCGTGGGCTACGCGGCCACCAGCGACCTCGGCGAAGCGGGCTTGCGGGCCGCCTTCGGGCGGGCGCAGGCACTGGCCCGCGCCAGTGCCCGGCACGGCCTCGTGGAGGGGCGCCAGGCCGCGGCGCCGCCCCGTTGCGGCCGCTATGCCTCGTCGGTCGAGAAGCCGGCCTCCGCGCTGGGCCTGCGCGAGAAGCTGGACCTGCTGCAGTCCGTGTGCGCCAGCGCCGATCTCGGCCCCGCCATCGTGGACCGCACCGTGTCCCTGTGGACCACCCGCACGGAGCAGCTGTTCGTGACCGGCGACGGCACCCGCATCGAGCAGCAATGGGACTTCGCCGTGCCCTCGATCGAGGTGGTCGCCAGCGAAGGCGGCGAAACCCAGACGCGCACCTCGGCGGGCCAGTACAACGGCTTCTGCCGCCAGGGCGGGCTGGAAGTGCTGGATGCCGCGGGCTTCCAGGCGCAGGCGCCGCAGGTCGCGCAGGAGGCGCTGCAACTCGTGCGGGCGCCGAACTGCCCGAGCGGCGAGATGGACCTGCTGCTGATGCCCGACCAGATGATGCTGCAGATCCACGAAAGCATCGGTCATCCCCTGGAGCTGGACCGCATCCTCGGCGACGAGCGCAACTTCGCCGGTACCAGCTTCGTCACCCTGGACATGTTCGGGCACTACTGCTGGGGCAGCGAGCTGCTGAACGTGAGCTTCGCCCCCGACGTGCCGGGCGAATTCGCGAGCTACGCCTTCGACGACGAGGGCGCGCCGGCGCGCCGGGCCTGGATCATCCGCGCCGGCATCCTGTTGCGCCCCTTGGGCGGCGAGCTGTCGCAGGCGCGGGCGCGGGCGCTGCGGCCCGATCTCGAAGGCGTGGCGAATTCGCGGGCGAGCCACTGGAGCCGCGCGCCCATCGACCGCATGGCCAACCTCAACGTGGAGCCCGGCGCCTCCAGCCTCGAGGAGATGATCGCCAGCATCGAGGACGGCATGCTGATGCGCACCAATGCCTCCTGGAGCATCGACGACTCGCGCAACAAGTTCCAGTTCGGCTGCGAATGGGGGCAGCGCATCCGCCAGGGCCGGCTGGCCGAAGTCGTGAAGCGGCCGAACTACCGTGGCGTTTCCACCAGCTTCTGGCGTTCGCTCGCGATGGTGGGCGATGCCTCCACCTTCCAGGTGATGGGCACGCCCTTCTGCGGCAAGGGCGAGCCGAACCAGGTGATCCGGGTCGGCCACGCCGCGCCGGCCTGCAAGTTCGAGCGGGTGGCGGTCTTCGGGGGCGCGGCCTGATGCGGGCCTGGTTCGAGATGCTCGCCGCTCGCGTCTGCGTGGCGGGTCCCGGGTTGGACCGCGTCTACCTCTACCTCACGGCGGAGGAATCGGACTTCGTGCGCTTCAACCACGCGCGGGTGCGCCAGGCCACGCACGTGACGCAGCGCTACGGCTCGGTTTCGGTGGTGGCCGGCGCGCGCCGCGCCAGCGCCAGCCGCGCGCTGTCCGGGGACCTCGAGGCCGACGCGCTGGCCCTGTGCGCCGAACGCGACCAGCTCGCCACCGAGTTGGCCCTGCTGCCCGACAACCCCTACCTCCTGCTGCCCGAGGACGTGTGTTCCACCGAGCGCGAGGCCCCCGGCGCGCTGCCCTCCGCGCAGGAGGTGATCGAGGCCCTGGCCCGCGAGGCCGGTGGCGGCGATTGCGTCGGCTTCCACGCCGCCGGGCCGGTGGTCCGCGCCTTCGCCGACAGCCGGGGCCAGCGCAACTGGCATCGCGCGGACAGTTTCCAACTGGAATGGTGCCTCTGCCGCGAAGGCGACCTGGCGGTGAAGGCCAGGTACGCCGGCACGCACTGGGACGCTGCCGCCTTCGCCGCCCGCATGGCCGCGGCCCACGCGCGGCTCGCGCTCCTGGGGCGGCCGCGGCGCACGCTGCCCCCGGGGCCTTACCGCGCCCTGTTCAGCCCGGTGGCGGTCGCCGACCTGCTGCAGACGCTCGCCTGGGGTGGCTTCGGAGAACGGGGCGTTCGCACCGGGGTCAGCCCGCTGATCCAGCTGCACCGCGGCGAGCGGCAGTTCGATCCGCGGGTGGCGCTGGCCGAGGCGACGGCGGAGGGACTGGCGCCGGCGTTCCAGGACCACGGCTTCGTCAAGCCGGAACGGGTGCGGCTGGTGCAGGCGGGCCGGGCCGCGGCCACGCTGGTTTCGCCGCGCACGGCGCGCGAATACGGCGGCACGGCCAACAGCGGGGCCGGCGAGTCGCCCGATGCGCTGGTGATGGCCCCGGGCACCCTACCCGCCGCCGAGGCCCTGCGCGCGCTCGGGACCGGGGTCTACCTGAGCGACCTGCACTACCTGAACTACAGCGACCGGCAGTCCTGCCGCGTGACCGGCATGACCCGCTTTGCCTGCCTCTGGGTCGAGGACGGCGAGCCGGTGGCGCCGATCGCCGTGATGCGCTTCGACGACTCGCTGCTGCGGATGTTCGGCCCAGGGCTGGTGGCGCTGACGGACGAGGCGGAACTGGTGCCGGACAACGCCACGTACGGCGGAAGGAGCCTGCGCAGCGTCCGGGCGCCCGGGGCGCTCGTGGACGGCTTCGCCTTTACCCTCTAGCGCTCACTTGCCCTGCTTCAGTGCCGCTTGCCGGATCCCGGTCAGCGTTCCCCGCGTCGTGATCACCTCCGGATCCAGCATCACCTCGATGACCGTGCCGTTCCTGCGCTCCAGGGCCGCCAGCAGCGCCGGCTCGAACTCCTCGGTGCGCGTGATGCGCGTGCCCTCGTAGCCGTAGGCCTTCGCCAGACCCACGAAATCGGGGTTGGCCAGCTGCGTGCCGGCAGCCTCCACCCGCGTCGGGTACTCGCGCTCCTGGTGCATGCGGATCGTGCCGAACATGCCGTTGTTCAGCAGCACGATGATCGACTTCGCCCCGTACTGCGAGGCGGTGGCCAGCTCCTGGCCGTTCATGAGGAAGTCGCCGTCGCCCGCCATGGTCAGCGCGACCCGGCCCGAGACGATGTTGGCCGCGATCCCCGCCGGCACGCCGTAGCCCATGGCGCCGTTGGTGGGCGCGAGCTGCGTCTTGTGCCCCTTGGCCCAGCCGTGGTGCTTGAAGAAGCGGTGCGTCCAGGAGGCGAAGTTGCCCGCGCCGTTGGTGATCAGCGCATCGGCCGGCAGGTGCTTCTGCAGCACCGCCACCAGCGCCGGCATGTCGATGTCGCCGGGCAGCTTCTGCGGCCGGAGGTTCTCCAGGTAGTCGGCGTTGGCGGCCTCGGTCCAGGCGGCCCATGGCACTTCGGGCGGCGCCGTCAGCACTTCGAGCGAGCGCGCCGCCGCGCTCATCGAGGTGTTGATCGCCAGGTCGGCCTGGTAGACCCGGTTCAGCTCCTCGGGGCTGGCGTGGATGTGCACCAGCTTCTGCGCCGCCTTGGGTGCCTTCAGCAGCGTGTAGCCGCCGGTGGTCATCTCGCCCAGGCGCGGGCCGATCGCCACGATCAGGTCGGCCTCCCGGATGCGCGCCGCCAGCTTCGGGTTGATGCCGATGCCGACGTCGCCCGCGTACTGGGGATGGTGGTTGTCGAAGCAGTCCTGGAAGCGGAAGGCGTTGCCCACCGGCAGCTTCCAGTTCTCGGCGAAGCGCTGCAGCGCCTGGGCGGCCTGCGGCGTCCAGCCGCCACCGCCGGCGACCACGAAGGGCTTGCGCGCGGCCAGCAGCAGCTCGCGCAGGGTGCGCAGCGCGCCCGGGTCGCTCCAGGCTTCCGTGGCCTCCACCCGCGCCAGCGGTCGCGCCGCGGTCTCCTTCGTCAGCATGTCCTCGGGCAGCACCAGCACCACGGGGCCGGGGCGGCCGTTCATGGCGGTGGCGAAGGACCGCGCGACGTACTCGGGGATGCGGTCCGGGTCGTCGATGCGCTCGACTCGCTTGGCCATGCCCTTGGTGCTGGGGCCGAAGAAGCTCGTGTACTCGACTTCCTGGAAGGCCTCGCGGTCGCGCTGGTCGCTCGCCACGTCGCCCACGAACAGCACCATCGGCGTGGAGTCCTGGAAGGCGGTGTGCACCCCGATTGAGGCGTTGGTCGCGCCGGGGCCGCGCGTGACGAAGCAGACGCCGGGGCGGTTGGTCAGCTTGCCCGCCGCTTCGGCCATGAAGGCGGCGCCGCCCTCCTGCCGGTTGACCACGAAGCGGATCCGGTCGCGGTACTTGTGGAAGCCATCCAGCACGGCGAGATAGCTTTCGCCGGGGACGCCGAAGGCGTGGCCGACGCCCTGCTCCACCAGGCATTCGACGAGGAGATGGCCGGCGAGCTGCGTGTCCTGCTTCATGGTGCTTGACGGGATTAACCGATTGGTGAATTATGGGACATGGTGCGAGAGACCAGCCCTGCTTCCGAGGAGCGCCTGCGCGATGCCGATCGCTCGCAGGCGTCGATCTTAGCCGCCGCCCGCGACGAATTCGCCGAATTCGGCCTCGCCGGCGCGCGGATGGACCGCATCGCCGAGCGCGCCGGGCTCAACAAGCGGCTCATCTACTACTACTTCGAGGACAAGGAGAAGCTGTTCCAGGCCGTGCTGGAGCAGACCTACCGCGACATCCGCGAGGAAGAGATGAAGCTGCGCCTCGCCGATCTCGACCCGCCCACTGCCGTGCGCCGCCTGATCGAGTTCACCTGGGACTACTACCTGCGCCACCCGGAATTCATCACGCTCCTGAACAGCGCCAACCTGCACCGCGCGCGCCATCTCGCCGAGTCGAAGCGGGCGCGCGAACTGAACTCGCCGGTGATCGAGACGCTGGCGACCGTGCTGGAACGGGGCCGCCGCGAGGGCACCTTCCGCGGCGGGGTCGACCCCGTGCAGCTGTACGTGTCGATCGCCGCCCTGGCCTATTTCTACCTGTCCAACAGCCACACCCTGTCGGCCATCTTCGGCCGCGACCTGCTCGCGCCCAAGGCCCGGGCCGAGCGGCTGTCGCACATGAACGAGGTGATCCTCGGCTACCTGACCCGCTGAGCGGCGCCCCGCCGGGGCTTGCCAGCCGGGCCCACTTTCACCCATAATTCACCAACTAGTGAATTAACAAACCAAAGGAGACTTTCGTGACCTTCCCCCGCCGTGCCGCGGTCGTTCTCGCGGCGCTCGCCTTCGCCACCCCCTTCGCCTTCGGCCAGTCCGGCTTCCCGAACAAGCCGATCCGGGTGATCGTGCCCTTCGCCGCCGGCAGCACGACGGACATCATCGCCCGCGCGATCACGGACAAGATGGCGCAGAGCCTCGGCCAGCCGGTGGTGGTGGACAACCGCGGCGGCGCCAGCGGCACGATCGGCCAGGCCGTCGTGGCGCAGGCGGCGCCGGACGGCTACACGATCATGATCCACTCGTCGTCGCACACCGTCAGCCCGCACACCTTCGCCAAGCTGCCGTTCGACACGCTGGCCGACTTCACCCCGGTCACGCCGATCTCCAGCACGCCGAACGTGCTGGTGATCTCCCCGGCCAAGGGCATGAAGAGCCTGAAGGACCTGCTGGCCGCCGCCCGCGCCAAGCCGGGCAGCATGAACTTCGCCTCCGCCGGCCAGGGCAGCGCCACCCATCTGAACGCCGAGAAGTTCAAGCTGGCCGCGAAGATCGACGCCCAGAACATCCCCTTCAAGGGTTCCGCCGAAGCGGTCACCGAAGTCGTGGCTGGCCGCGTCGACTACTACTTCTCCCCGATCGCCCCGGTGATCGGCCAGATCCGCACCGGGCAGCTGCAGGCGCTCGCCGTCGGCTCGCCGCGCCGCGCCGCCGCCCTGCCCGACGTGCCCACCACCGCCGAGGCCGGCGTGCCGGGCTCGGAGTTCAACTTCTGGATCGGCATGTTCGCCCCCGCGAAGACGCCGAAGGAGATCGTCGACCGCCTGCAGGCGGAAGTCGTGAAGGCGCTGAACACCCCCGAAGTCAAGGAGCGCTTCGCAGCGCTCGGCGCCGACGCCTGGACGCTCAAGCCGGCCGAGTTCGACGCCTACGTCCGGGAAGAAGTCAAGACCAACGCCGCGCTCGTCAAGGCCGCCGGCCTCGAAGTGCACAAGTAAGCAAGGAGCCCCCATGGCCACCCAACGTCTCGGAATCATCATGCACGGCGTCACCGGACGCATGGGCATGAACCAGCACCTGATCCGCTCCATCGTCGCCATCCGCAACCAGGGCGGCGTGACGCTGTCCAACGGCGACAAGGTCATGCCCGACCCGATCCTGATCGGCCGCAACGCCGAGAAGATCGAGGCGCTGGCGAAGGCCCACAACATCGCGCGCTGGGGCACCGACCTCGACGCCGCGCTGGCCAACCCGGACGACACCGTCTTCTTCGACGCCGGCACCACCCAGATGCGTCCGCAGTTGCTGGCCAAGGCCCTGCGCGCGAAGAAGCACGTCTACTGCGAAAAGCCGATCGCCACGACGCTGGGCGAGGCGGTGGAGATCGCCAAGATCGCCGGGAAGTCCGGCCTGAAGCACGGCGCCGTGCAGGACAAGCTGTTCCTGCCCGGCCTGCGCAAGCTGGACATGCTGCGCCGCGCCGGCTTCTTCGGCCGCATGCTGTCGCTGCGCCTGGAGTTCGGCTACTGGGTGTTCGAAGGCGACCTGCAGCCGATCCAGCGCCCGAGCTGGAACTACCGGGCCGAAGACGGCGGCGGGATGATCCTGGACATGATGTGCCACTGGCGCTACGTGCTGGACAACCTGTTCGGCGAGGTGAAGTCCATCTCCTGCCTGGGCACGACGCACATCCCCGAGCGCTGGGACGAGGACGGCAAGCCCTACAAGGCCACGGCCGACGATGCCGCCTACGCCATCGCGGAACTGGTGGGCCACAACGGCGAGCCGGTGATCGCGCAGCTGAACATGTCGTGGGCGACCCGCGTCAACCGCGAGGACCTGGTGACCTTCCACGTCGACGGCACCCATGGCTCCGCAGTCGCCACCCTGACCGAGTGCAAGGCCCAGAGCCGCGTCAACACGCCGCGCCCGGTGTGGAACCCGGACGTCAGGCAGACGATGAAGTTCACCGAGCAGTGGCAGGAAGTGCCGGACACGCAGGTCTACGACAACGGATTCAAAATCCAGTGGGAGGCCTTCATTCGCCACGTGGTGGAGAACGCGCCCTACAAGTGGACCCTGCCGGAAGGCGCCAAGGGCGTGCAGCTGGTGGAGGCCGCGCTGCAAAGCTGGAAGGAGCGCCGCTTCGTCGACGTTCCGGCGCTGAATATCTGACCCACCCCCGAAGCGCCTACGGCGCCTCCCCCTCAAGGGGGCGCCACCAGCGGCCCGGCAAAGCCGGTTCCGCGGTGGCACTGGACTGGAGACCTCCATGACTCTTTCACTCGTACTGCCTACCCGCGCCGGCGCGCTGGAGGACTACACCCTGCGCGGCACCGCTCCCGTGCGGCCCGCCCGCGGGGTGAAGTTCAACCGCATCGCCTATTCCGCCGCCCACGTGGTCGCCGACCCGCTGGCCGCGATCGATCCGTGGATCCAGTCCGCGGTCGATTGGGACGCCACCATCGCCTATCGCCAGCGCCTGTGGTCCCTGGGCCTCGGCGTGGCCGAAGCCATGGACACGGCGCAGCGCGGCATGGGCCTGGACTGGCCGACCTCGCTGGAGCTGATCCGGCGTTCGCTCGATGCCGCCCGCGACGTGCCCGGCGCGCTGGTCGCCTCGGGCTGCGGCACCGACCACCTCGCGCCGGAAGACGCGAAGAGCGTGGACGACGTGATCCGCGCCTACGAGCAGCAGATGGAAGCCATCGAGAAGCTCGGGGGCCGCCTGATCGTGATGGCCAGCCGCGCGCTGGCCCGGGTGGCGCAGTCGCCGGCCGACTACGAGAAGGTGTACGGCCGCATCCTGTCGCAGGCGAAGCAGCCGGTGATCCTGCACTGGCTGGGCGACATGTTCGACCCGGCGCTGGCCGGGTACTGGAGAGGCAGCAGCCAAGCGGCTGCCGGGGGGGCCGGGGACGTGGACGCCGCGATGGACACGGCGCTGGGCATCATCGCCGCCCATGCCGCGAAGGTGGACGGCATCAAGATCTCGCTACTGGACAAGGACAAGGAGATCGCGATGCGCCGCCGCCTGCCCGCGGGCGTGCGCATGTACACGGGCGACGACTTCAACTACGCCGAACTGATTGCCGGCGACGGCCACGGCGCCGAGGCCGTGCACGGCAGGAGCGATGCGCTGCTGGGGATCTTCGATGCCATCGCGCCGGCGGCGAGCGCCGCCCTGGGCGAGCTGGCGCAGGGCAACCTGGAGAAGTTCCACGCCATCCTGGGCCCGACCGTGCCGCTGTCGCGCCACATCTTCGCGGCCCCGACCCGCTTCTACAAGACGGGGGTCGTGTTCATGGCCTGGCTCAATGGCCACCAGTCGCACTTCACGATGGTGGGCGGCCAGCAGGGCGCGCGCAGCCTGGCGCACTTCGCCGAGCTGTTCCGCCTGGCCGACGCGGCCAACCTGCTGGAGCAGCCGGAACTCGCGACGCGGCGCATGAAGACGCTGCTGGCGCTGCACGGGGTTCAATGAGCATGCGGGACTTCTCGCGGGACCACCGCTGGCTCTCGATCAACACGGCGACCGTGCGCAAGTCGCGCGGCGAGGACCTGCCCCTGCCGCGCATCCTGGAGGCCTGCGTGGAGCGCGGAATCCGCGCCGTCTCGCCCTGGCGCGACCAGGTGCAGGCCGCCGGCATCACGAACATCGCCAAGATGGTGCGCGAGCACGGCCTGCAGCTGTCCGGCTACTGCCGCGGCGGCATGTTCCCCGCCGCCGATGCGGCCGGCCTGCAGGCGGCGCGCGACGACAACCGGCGCGCGGTCGACGAGGCCGCGCAGCTGGGCGCCGAGTGCCTCGTGCTGGTGGTGGGCGGCCTGCCAGGCGCCCTGCAGGGCAAGGCGGCGCACAAGGACATCGCGCTGGCCCGCAGCCAGGTCCGGGACGGCATCGGCGAGCTGCTGGAGTACGCCCGCACGGCGAAGATGCCGCTGGCGATCGAGCCGCTGCACCCGATGTACGCGGCCGACCGCGCCTGCATCAACACGATGGAACAGGCGCTGGACGTCTGCGACGAACTGGATCCGTACAAGTCGGGCAGCCTGGGCGTCGCGGTGGATGTCTACCACGTGTGGTGGGACCCGAAGCTGGAGCAGCAGATCCGGCGCGCCGGCAGGAACCGCCTGCTCGCCTTCCATGTCTGCGACTGGCTGACGCCGACGGCCGACCTGCTGAACGACCGCGGCATGATGGGGGATGGCGTCATCGACATCCCCCGCATCCGCGGCTGGATGGAGGCGCAGGGCTTCGCCGGCTACAGCGAGGTCGAGATCTTCTCCACCGGCAACTGGTGGAAGCGGCCGCACGGCGAGGTGCTGGACACCTGCATCGCGCGGCACAGGTCGATGGTCTAGTTCGCCATCATCCCCGCGCGGGCGGGGATGCCTGCCTTACTGCACTTGCTGCAGCGGCGCGCGCGCCTTCTCCTTCTCTTTTTCCGACTTCGGGCCGGTGCCCGCCTCGACCTCACCGGAGAGCTGTCCGCCCTCCTCGATCACGATCTTGCCGTAGCGCACCTTGCCGGTCACCTTGCCGGTCGCATAGATCACCAGCTTCTGGCGCGCGGTCAGGTTGCCGTCGAACAGGCCGCGGATTTCCGCGACGTCGATCTCGGCGGAGCCCTTGAAGGAGCCGCGCTCGGAGATCTGGATCACGCGCGAGTCCATCGTGGCCTCGACCGAGCCTTCCACCACCAGCGTGTCGCAGTCGGTGATCTCCACGCCCTTGAGCTTGATGTTCGGGCCGACGGTCAGCTTGCTTTCAGCTTCCTTGGCGACCGGGGCGGCCGGCTGGGCGGTCGCCGCGGGTGCGGCCTGCGCAGGCGCCTGCGCGGGATAGGGCGTCACGCCCGGACGGGAGGCGCCTTCGTCACGCTTGTTGTTGGAGTTGAAGAAGGGGGACTGCAATGCCATGAAGCTTTTCCTCTGAGTGCGATGGAGAGAGAAGAGCTGCGATCCTAGGCAGCAGGACCATTACAAGTTCGCCGGACCGCGAAAGAAGGGTAACGAATGGCGTGGGCGGCTCCCGACGGGCATGTAGGACTTTCGGCACCGATCCCCCGAACGTGCCTTGCGCCCGGGCTCAGCTGCGTTCACCATGGCGGTAAAGAGGATGGGGCTATGAAGCTGAATCACTGGCTGCGGCGACTGGCCGCCATGGGCGCGCTGGCCCTCGCGACGACGGGTGCGCCGGCGGAAACGCCGGGCGGGGGCGAGTTCGAGGTCAGCACGTCCAACCTGCTGGTCGTGCTGCGCGAGACGCCCGGCGCCAACAAGCAGGAGGAGTCCCTGACCCCCTTCGGCAGGATCAGCGCGCGCGCCGCCGACGGCCGCGAGTTCGAATTCGAGGCGAGCTGGTTCCAGTACCTCGGCGACATGCACCTGCGGCTCGTCTTCGACGGCGCGCGGCGCGTCCAGAGCGCCCTCCCCGAAGACCTGCAGAAGCTGCGCCTGAGCCCCGAGGAGGCGCTCGCGCACGCGGTCGACAACCTGCGCCGCCGCTACGGGGAGCCGGTCGCGCAGCCCTGGAGCGGCGGGCTGATGCAAGTCCACGGCAACGCGCCGGAATTGGACAGCAGCTACTTCCTGGACCGCGGCTTCTGGCTCGAGCAGCTGCGCCACTCGCCGGCCGGCATCGTCGCGGCCGTCCCGGGCCGCGGCGGCCTCGTGTTCGCCCGCGCGGACGACGACTCGGCGGTGGCCAGCCTGCGCTTCAGCGCCGCCGCGCTGTACGCCAGCAACGACGCCACGCGGATCTCCTCCGGCCTCTACCTGTTCAAGGACGGCCGCTGGTCCGTGTTCCAGCCGCCGCAGCCGCCGACCGACTAAGGCGCGGACAGCCGCCCCGCCACGCGGAAGCCGCCGCCCGGCTGCGGCGTCAGCACCACCATCTCCCCCATCGCGGGCGAGACGCCCGTGAGGGCGTAGGTGGTGGATCCGTGCGTCACCAGGAACAGGTTGCCGCGCTCGGGCACGCGTCCGGCGATCTTCTTCAGCTGGGCCACCTGCCCGGCCTCGGCTTCGTGGCGGCCGTAGAGATTGGCGAGCGCCGGCTGCAACTCGCCCGTGCGGCCGAACATGAGGCGCGCGGTCTCCTGGCAGCGGCACCAGGGGCTGGTCTGCAGCCCCGCCACCGGGATGGCGCGGCTTCGCAGGGCCTCCCCAAGGCGACGGGCCTCCGAGCGCCCCTCCTCGCTGAGGTTGCGCTGGGTGCCGCAGTCGTCGAGCTTCATGCCCGGCGGATCCCCCACGCCCGGGTCGGTCGTACCGTGCCGCACCAGCACGACCTGCCCGCCCGAGCGCAGCAGCGACCACAGGGCTTCGTCCGCCCGCAGCACCGGCGGCGCCAGCGCGGCAAGGACCAGCAGGCATCGCAGGAGGGTCGTGCGCACCATGGGAAGCTCCCGAGCAGCGGCGGTGGGCCTGCATGCTACCCTGAGCGCATGAAGCGCCGCACGCTGCTGCAGTGGGGCGCGCTGGCCGCCACCGGGGAAGCGGCCGCGCAGCCCGGCCCGTCCACCCGCGCCATTCCCTCCTCCGGTGAAGCCATCCCCCGGGTCGGCCTCGGGACCTGGATCACCTTCAACGTCGGCAACGACCCGCCCGCGCGCGCGCATTGCGCGCAGGTGATGCGCGCCTTCTTCGAGGCCGGCGGGCGGCTGGTCGACTCCTCGCCGATGTACGGCTCCTCGCAAGGCGTGGTCGGCGACGGGCTGCGCGCGCTGGAGGCGCAGCAGCGCGTGTTCTCCGCCGACAAGGTCTGGACCGCCTCCGACGGCGCGGCCCAGGTCGAGACCTCGCGCGGCCTGTGGCAGGTGCCCCGCTTCGACCTCCTGCAGGTGCACAACCTGCTCGCCTGGGAAAAGCAGCTGCCGCTGCTGCAGAAGATGAAGGACGAGGGCCGGGTGCGCTATGTCGGCATCACGACCTCCGAGGGCCGCCGCCACCGCGAGTTCGAGCAGATCCTGCGCACCCGGCGGCTGGACTTCGCCCAGTTCACGTACAACCTGCTGGACCGGGAGGCCGAACAGCGGCTGCTTCCGGCGGCCGCGGAGCGCGGCGTCGCGGTGCTGGTGAACCGGCCCTTCCAGGAAGGCGACCTGCTGCGCCGGCTGGAGCGCCACCCGCTGCCGCCCTGGAGCGGTGAGATCGCGTGCACGAGCTGGGCGCAATTCGCGCTCAAGTTCGTGATCAGCCATCCGGCGGTCACCTGCGCGATCCCGGCCACGCGCCGCATCGACCACGTGCGCGAGAACATGCGCGCGGCGCAGGGGGTGCTGCCCGATGGGGCGACGCGCCAGCGCATGGCCGCCTACGTCGCCCGGCTATGAATCCGCCGGGCCGCTCCGCGGGCCAGCGCCGCAGGCCCGGCCCCGGAGCCTGAGCGATGCCGGAGCTGTGGACCTACGGGCTCTCCGACTTCCTGATGTTCTCGCCGCAGGTGTACTGGCGCCTGGTGGCGCGCCACAACGCGCAGTGGTGGCCGGCGCAGTTGCTGGCGCTGGCGGCCGCCGCGGCCCTGCCCCTGCTCCTGCGCTCCCCGTCGCTGGCGCGGCGGCGCATGGCCCTCGTGCTGCTCGCGCTGGCCTGGGCGTGGCTCGGGTGGGCCTTCCACTGGCGCCACTACGCGGAGATCTTCCTCGGGGCGCCGTGGGTGGCGGGCGCCTGCGCGCTGGAGGCGCTGCTGCTGGCGGCGGCGGTGGGCTGCCGGCCCACCGAAGGCGCCGGGGCGCCGTCGCCCGGCGTGCTGTCGTGGGCCTTGCTGGCGATGGCGCTGCTCTACCCGCTGTCCGCGCCGCTCACCGGCCATCCCTGGGCCGAGGCGGAGGTGTTCGGCTTCATGCCCGACCCGACGGCGCTCGCCACGCTGGGCGTGCTCGCCGCGCTGCAGCCCTGGCCCGCATGGAGCCGCGCGCTGCTGGCGGTGGTTCCGGTGCTGTCGCTGCTGCTCGGCGCGGCGACCCGCTGGCTGATTGCCGACTAGTACTGCACGCTGTAGCGGTAGCCGCGGAACTTCAGCACCGCGGACCTGGGGCGGATCTGCTCCACCACCACGCCCGGCGCGGCCTCGTGGCCTTCGGTGACCACCTGGCCGCCGACGATCAGCATGCGCTGCGCGGGGTTGTCCGAGTGCACGCCGCCGGAGATCTGCATCTTCGGCAACTCGCGCTGCACTTCGGGCGGGAGTTCGCCGAAAGCCAGCACGCGGTCGGCGGCGGCCGCCGGCGCTTCGACCGCGGGCGCGGGCGCTGGCGCGGCCGGCGGGGTGTTCGGCGGCACGGCCTTCGCGGGCGCGGTCACCACGGGCGCCCTCACCACCGGGCGTTCGGGCAAACGCTCCGGCGCGGGCGCAGGTGCTGGAGCCGGCTCGGCGACGGCAAGCGGCGGCGGCGCGGGCGGGCTCACCTCGGCTGCCACGGGCTTGGGCGGCGGGGCGGCCGAGGATTGCTTGGGGACCGGGGCGTTCGGCGGCGGCATCCCCAGGTCCATGGCGACGCGGGGCGCCGGCCGCAGCAGCAGCGCCCCGGCAACCAGCAGCACGAGTCCGGCGCCCACCGCGAAGATCCAGAGGGGAATGCGGCGCCCGTTCTCCGTCGGCAGCGGGACAGGCTGGGCATGGATGCCGCGGCCGGGGTCGCGCTCCCGTTCGGCGTCGGCGCGGCGCAGGGCATCGAGGATGTACGACATGCGCGAGGTCTTTTTCAGGGTTGCGTGCGCAGGCGCGGCTCGTCCACGCCGGTCGCCCGGTTCAATTGCATGTAGGTGAGCGGGCCCGGCCGGCCGTCCGCGGGCAGGCCCTGGGCCAGCTGGAAGGAGCGCACCTCGGTGCGCAGTGCCCTGTCGAAGCGGGCGCGCTGCGTGGGCGCCGGGGCACCCTTGGCCAGGGCCAGCCGGGTCGCCACCCAGTCCAGCACGGGGCCGCTCTCGCCGTCGCGCAGCTTCTCGCTGTAGCCTTCCGGCGCCCGCCAGAGCGTGGCGAACTCGCCGCGCCAGCGCTGCGCCAACGCCGCCAGCGTCACCGTCTGTTCCGTGCCGGCGGCCTGCAGGGTGGCGGTCTGGTCCGTCAGGCCGGCGAGGATCGCGTAGGAGGGCTGGCCGCTCTCGCGGTCCAGCGTGACGATGCCCGGTCGGCCGAGCTGGCGGATCAGCGCCAGGTTCATCGTGCGGGTGAAGCACTGGACCTGCTGGCGGGCCAGTGCGCCGCACGCATCGCCGTCGTCGACCGGCAGCTTCCACACCGTGGCCAGTTCGCGCCAGGCCTGCTGCTCGTCGCGCAGCAGCGTCGGCCGCGGCGGCGGAGCCGGCGCCTGCACCGGCGCGGGAACCGGCGCAGGCACGGCGGCCCAGACCGGCTGCGCGGTGGAAGACGGCAGCGCCGGGACGTCGTTCGTGCCGGCCGGCGCGGCCGCGACCTTGGCGGGCGGCACCGGCGCCGCCGGTACGGGAGGCTCCACGATGCCGGTGACGGCCGCCAGGATGCCGGCGCCAGCCGCGAGACCGAGCGCACCGGCCAGCGCGGTGCGCGGCCAGGCCGGGGCCGGCACCGTGCCGCGCGGCAGCACCTCCGCCGCGGCCTGGTGCACGATGCGCCGCGTGACCTGCCCCTGGCCGCCGGCGTAGGCACCCAGCAGGGCGCGGTCGCACAGCAGGTTGATGCGGCGCGGCACCCCGCCGCTGGCCCGGTGGATTTGGCGCAGCGCGGCGCGGTCGAAGGGCAGCGGGCGCTGCAGGCCGCACATCTCCAGCCGGTGCCGCACGTACTGCGCGCTCTCCGGCTCGCCGAGGGCGCGCAGGTGGTAGCGCGCGATCACGCGCTGCGCGAGTTGCTCCAGCTCAGGCCGCGCGAGCATCTCGCGCAGCTCGGGCTGGCCGATCAGGATGATCTGCAGCAGCTTGCGCTCGCTGGTCTCGAGGTTGGTCAGCAGGCGCAGCTGCTCCAGCACCTCGGGCGCGAGGTTCTGGGCCTCGTCGATCACCAGCACGTTGTTGCGGCCGGCGGCATGCGCCTGCAGCAGGAAGGCGTTCAGCGGGTCGAGGTAGTCCTTGACGGTGGCGGGCCGCTGCGCCGGCGGCGTCACGGCGACGCCGAATTCGTGGCAGACCGTCTCCAGCAGCTCGAGGACGGTGAGCTTGGGATTGAAGATGTAGGCCAGGTTGCAGTGCGGGGGCACCTGCTCCAGGAAGCAGCGGCAGACGGTCGTCTTGCCGGTCCCGATTTCGCCGGTCAGCAGCACGAAGCCGCCGCCGCCCTGCACGCCGTACAGCAGGTGCGCCAGGGCTTCCCGGTGCTGTTCGCTCATGAACAGCAGGCGCGGGTCCGGCGCGATGGAAAACGGCTCCTGCTTCAGCCCGAAATACGCCGCGTACATGGGCCTAGGATAACTCGGCCATGTGACGGCGGCCTAGCGGCCAAACCCGCGGTCAGGCCATCGCCAGCACTCCGCGGCGGACCCGGCGCACGCTCACGGCGCTGGCGATCATCAGCAGCTGCAGCAGAGCCAGCACCAGCCAGACGGCGACGAAGGCCCGGTGGTCGATGAGGGCGGCGAACACCAGGGGCGCGAGGGCCTGCCCGATGTCCAGACCCGAATAGACCACGCCGAACACGCGCCCGCTCGCGTTTTCCGGCGTGGAGCGCTTCACCAGCAGGTCGCGCGACGGCCCGGAGACGCCGGTGGCGATGCCCATCGCGCCGAAGAGGACAGGCACCGCCAGGGCCGGCACGTCCAGCACGCCAAGCGCCAGCGCGATGAGGGCGGCCACGCCGCAACCGGCGCCGACGACCCGCTCGCAGCGGCCCGGGTCGGAGGCGAGGAAGCCGCCCACGAACACGCCGGCCGCGCTGCACACCATGTAGGTCGTGACGCAGGCGGCCAGCATGGCCACCGGCATCTGGTGCAGCTGGCGGGCGGCCTCCGGCGCATAGGCCTGCACCCCGGACAGCACGCCGGCATAGACGAAGAAGAAGGAAAAGCACATCCAGACGGCGGGGATGCGCAGGAAGTCGAAGCTGCCCTCGGCGCGCGCCGCGCTGGCCGCGCTGGCCGCGGGCGCCGTCGGCGCGGCAGGCGGCAGCTCCAGCGCCGCGCGCCGCACCCAGAGGACCGCCAGCACCGCCAGCGCGACGCAGCCGCCGGCGGCAAGCGCGACCCGCCAGTGGAAGGCGATCGCCAGCGGCACCATCAGCGCCGGCGCCAGCGCCCAGCCCAGGCTGCCCGTGATGCCGTGCACGCTGTAGGCGTGGCCGAGGCGGCGCGGGCTCACCTTCCGGTTGATCAACGTGTAGTCGGCCGGGTGGAACACGCCATTGCCCGTGCCGGCGACGACGACGCACAGCATCATGGTGGCGTAGTTGGGGCTGGCGGCGAAACCGAAGGCGCCCAGGGCCAGCAGCGCCAGGCCGCCGAACAGGATGGGCCGCGGCCCGAAGTGGTCGACCAGGAAGCCGGAAGCCGCCTGCACCGCGCAGGAGACCACGAAGAAGATGGTCATGAGGAAGGCGAGCTCGGTGTAGCTCACCGCCAGCGCGTCCTTCAGCCAGGGGAACAGCGAGGGCAGCAGCAGCTGGCTGAAGTGGCTCACCATGTGGGCAAGCCCCACCAGCCCGATCACGCCGGCGTCGCGGCTCAGGGGAACGGCAGGGGCGAGAGTCGGGGCGGACGTGCTCATGCCGCCATGGTAGCGGCTGCCCTGCTCACTCGCTGGCGGCGAGTCGGATGCCCAGGTCGTGCACCGCCATGCCGGCCAGCATCGCCAGCACGAACACCAGCGCCTGCCAATGCCCCGCGCCCAGGGCGACCAGCGCCGGCCCCGGGCAGAAGCCCGCCAGCCCCCAGCCGACGCCGAACACGAGGCTGCCGGCCACCAGCCGGTGGTCGATGCCCATGCCCGTGGGCAGCTGCATGGCGCCGCCGAGCAAGGCCGTCGCGCGGCGCCGCGCCAGCGCGAAGGCGAGCACGCCCACCAGGATGGCACCGCCCATGACCAGCGCGAGCGACGGGTCCCAGTCGCCGGCGAGGTCGAGGAAGCCCTGCACCTTGCCGGGGTCGGTCATGCCGGACAGGATCAGGCCGAGCCCGAACACGAGTCCCGCGATGAATTCAGCCACGCGCTGGCGCATCACGCGGCTCCGAGCAGGGTGTGCCGCAGCACGAAGACGGTCGCGAAGCCGGTGGCCATGAAGGCCAGCGTGGCCAGCACCGAGCGCGGGGACAGGCGCGAGATCCCGCAGACGCCGTGCCCGCTGGTACAGCCCGAACCGTAGCGAGTGCCCCAGCCCACCAGCAGGCCCGAAAGCACCAGCAGCACGGGCCCCGCGGCGATGCGCGGCGCCACCGGCGCGGCGAACAAGGACCACAGCGCGGGCGCGGCAAACAGGCCGGCCAGGAAGGACAGGCGCCAGCCGCGGTCGCCGGCGCCCGGCCGCAGCAGCCCGCCGACGATGCCGCTGACGCCGAGCACGCGCCCGTTCAGCAACACGAACAGGGCCGCGGCCAGGCCGATCAGCAGGCCGCCGGCCAGCGAGGTCCAGGGCGTGAAGTGGACCAGGTCGAGCGTCATTTGCGGGCCCTCCTTGCCTTGGGCGCGGCCGCGCAGAACTGCGCATGGAGCACCTGCAGCACCGCCAGCGCCGGCGGGCTCGCCACGCTGTAGTAGATGTTCTTCCCATCCCGGCGCGTCTCCACCAGGTTCTCCTCGCGCAGCACGGCCAGTTGCTGCGACAGCGTGGGCTGCACGATGCCGACCGCCTCCTGCAGTTCGCCGACGTTGCGCTCCCCTTCGCTCAGCTCGCACAGCAGCATCAGGCGGTCCGGGTTGGACAGCACCTTCATCAGCGCGCAGGCCGACTCCGCAGCCTCGCGCATCGCTTCCTTGTCGACGTAGTCGGCGCCCGCCATTCCCTTCCTTTCGATTTCGATCCTGACAATATATATTTTAATATATTATCATCTGACAGATCGATTCGGGCGCGCGCAGGCTCTGCAGGTGGAAGGAATCCTCGAGAGCACGCCCATGCCGAGCAGCGCCGCGCCAGCCTCCACGGGCCGCGACGGAATCGCCGAGGACGCCCAACGCGCTGCAGCCGTTGCGCTCCCCGGAACGTTGACACCCCCGGCGCCAGCGGCGCATCATGGCCGGCTCCTGTGGAGGAACGACCATGTCACTGCGCATCAACGACACCGCACCGGATTTCCGCGCCGACACCACGCAGGGTCCGATCCAGTTTCACGAGTGGATCGGCAACGGCTGGGCGATCCTGTTCTCGCACCCCAAGGACTTCACGCCCGTGTGCACCACCGAACTCGGGTACATGGCGAAGATCGAGCCGGAGTTCAGCAAGCGCAACGTGAAGCTGATCGGCCTGAGCGTCGACCCCGTGGACAGCCACAGCCGCTGGCTGGGCGACATCGAGGAGACGCAGGGCGCGAAGGTGAACTACCCCATCATCGGCGACCGCGACCTGGCGGTCTCCAAGCTGTACAACATGCTGCCGGCGGAGGAGG
The DNA here is from genome assembly GCF_016722785.1 of Ramlibacter monticola. GTDB lineage: Bacteria > Pseudomonadota > Gammaproteobacteria > Burkholderiales > Burkholderiaceae_C > Ramlibacter > Ramlibacter monticola. The sequence goes on from NZ_JAEQNE010000001.1 coordinate 496,399, forward strand.
CGGGCAGCTCCGACGGCCGCACCGCGGCCACCAACCAGACGGTGCGCTCCGTGTTCGTCATCGGGCCGGACAAGAAGGTCAAGATGATGATGACCTACCCGATGACCACCGGCCGCAACTTCGACGAAATCCTGCGCGCGGTCGACTCGATGCAGCTGACCGCGAAGTACAAGGTGGCCACCCCCGCGAACTGGAAGCAGGGAGAGGACGTGATCATCGCCGGCTCGGTGAGCGACGAGGACGCGAAGAAGCTGTTCCCCGAAGGCTGGAAGGCACCCAAGCCCTACCTGCGCGTCGTGCGGCAGCCGCGCTGAAGGAGCCCGTGGCCACGATCCGCAGCGCCGGGCTGCTGATGTTCCGACGCCGCGGCGAGGCGGTCGAGGTGCTGCTCGCGCATCCGGGCGGGCCTTTCTGGGCCCGCCGCGACGACGCCGCGTGGACCCTGCCCAAGGGCGAGATCGCCCCCGAGGAGGACCCGCTCGCCGCAGCCCAGCGCGAGTTCCTCGAGGAAACCGGCTTCACGCCCGCCCCGCCCTTCCTGCCGCTGGGCGAACTGCGCCAGAAGAGTGGCAAGCGCATCACCGCCTGGGCCTTCGAAGGCGACGCGGACCCCAGCCTGCTGGTCAGCAACCCGTTCGAGATCGAGTGGCCGCCGCGCTCCGGCCGGATGCAGACCTTCCCGGAGGTCGACCGGGTCCACTGGTTCGACCCGCAGGAGGCCCGGCGCAAGCTAATTGCTGGCCAGGCGCCCTTCATCGATGCGCTGCAGCTCGCGCTGGCGGGCGAACCGGCTGCCATGCGGGCGCCGTGAGCGGCGCCGTAACCGACGCCGCTCAGGCGGCCGCGTAGGCGGGTTGGCGGGCCGGCGCTGCGCTTGCCGCCACCAGGGCGTCCTCGACCAGCAGCTCGTCCTCGACCTCCTCGACCTCCTCGACCACCGGTCGCCGGGCGGCGTGCTCCCAGGCCGCGCGGATCGCCTGCAGGGCCTCGTCCAGGGTCAGGCGCGAATCGCCCTTGATGCGCAGCCAGTTGGCGCAGAGGGATTTCTCGGCGTCCTCGAAGCAGCCGCCGTACTGCGCACAGCCGATATAGCCGACGCAATAGGCGGGGGCGTAATCGTCATAGGCGAAGTCCGCACGGTAGTACGGCTCGGCCCAGTACGCCCTCTGCCAGTACGCGTCCTCCCGCTGGGGATCGACCCGGCCGTCGATGCGGACTTCGGGTTCGTCTGCCTGCTCTGCCCATTCATCGTGAATCATGCTGCGGGTCATCGCCCTCTCCGTGGTTTGCTGCCTGGGAGGAATGATCTCCAAGGGGCCAGCCCGACCGCGTAGGACAGGCAGGTCGCGCCGCTGTCGGAACGCCTGCCTCCTTGTTGCAGGCGGCGCCCCCAGGCGGCCGCACGCCGGCGCGGACCCTGCTGAGCCGCCGGGACTTGTCGCGTCGGCGGCTTGCGCGCTCCGCGCCAGCGCCCATACTCGTCGCCTCATCGGAGGCACGCATGGAAATCAGGGACAAGGTGGTGGTGATCACCGGCGGCGCCAGCGGCATCGGCGCCGGCCTGGCCGAGCGCTGCGCCCGCGAGGGCGCGCGCGGGATCGTGGTGGCGGACGTGAACCTGGAGCGGGCGCAGGGCGTCGCGCGGGGCCTGGGCGCGAATGCGCTGGCGCTGCGCTGCGACGTGAGCCGCGAGGCGGAGATCCAGGAACTGGTGCGGCAGGCGCGCGAGCGCTTCGGCCGCATCGACATCTATTGCTCCAACGCCGGCATCCTGGGCCAGATCGGCGGCATCGAACTGGAAGACGCGCTGTGGCAGAAGATGTGGGAGGTCCACGGCATGGCGCACGTGTGGGCCGCGCGCGCGGTGATCCCGGAGATGCTGGAACGCGGCGAGGGTTACCTGCTGGTGACGGCCTCGGCCGCCGGCCTCCTGAACATCGTGGAGACCCCGGCCTACGGCGTGACCAAGCACGCCGCGGTCGCTGTCGCCGAGTGGCTGCGCATCGCCTACGGCCGCAGGGGCATCCGCGTTTCCTGCCTCTGCCCACAGTCCGTGCAGACCGACATGACCCGCGACGGCACCGGCTCCGCCGCCGTCAACGGCGTGCTGACCCCGGAACAGGTGGCGGAGGTCGTCGTGCAGGCCCTGCACGAGGAACGCTTCCTCGTGCTGCCGCATCCCGAGGTGGCGCAGTACTTCCTGAACAAGGCCCAGGACTACGACCGCTGGCTGGGGGGCATGCAGAAGCTGTACGCCCGCCACATGGAAGGCTCCTAGGAGCCTGGGCGGCAGAAAAACGGGCCTGCGTTGGGCCTGCAAGGGGCTGGATGCTAGGCGCGGGAACGGGTCAAGCCCGGGTGGCTTGACCCGTTCCTGCAACGACGTAGCCGGCCCCTTGCAGGCCCAACCCTCCGGGCCGGGGCCTGGGAGCCCGTCAGCCGTCGTTGCGGTCTCCTTGCGTACGTAAAGTACGCGGCGTCGCCCGCGTCTAGGCTGTCAGGCTCCCAGGCCCCGGCGCAGGCCCGTTTCTCTGCCGCCCAGGCTCCTAGCGCCCGAACAGGCCGACCAGCCCGGTCACGATCAGGTAAAGGGCGATGATGTAGTTCAACAGCCTGGGCATGATCAGGATCAGGACGCCCGCGATCAGTGCGGCCACGGGGCCGAGGTGCTGGATGTACGGCATGGGGACTCCACCGGCATTTCTGTGCGAGGAGCCGCAGTATCCGCCGCCGTGCAGGAAAACGGGGGCGGCGGCTTGACCAAAAGCAAGTCCCTACCGGCAGCAGGTTCCCAGAATCGGGGCATGGCCAAGAAGTTTCCCATCCGGCCCGCCCACCCGGAACGCACCTGCTGGGGGTGCGACCGTTATTGCAAGGCAGACGAAATGATCTGCGGCAACGGCACGGAGCGCACCCAGCACCCCATCGAACTGTTCGGCGAAGGCTGGGACGAGGAAGGCCTCGACCCCTTGCGGCCGGCCTCCGTCGGCAGCGTCCCCGCGGCCTGAGGCCCCGGCCTCAGGCCAGGGCCCACTCCGGCCGCTCGTCCCGCTCGCTGTCGACCACCACGAGGTAGCGCCCCGCGAAGGGCAGCGACTCGCCGGCGGGCGTGACCACGTCCCGGCGGCCCTGATCGAGCACGCCGAACTGGTCGAGGAAGGCGACCATGCCGGGCGGCAGCAGGATGCAGCCGTCGGACTGCACGCGTCCGAGCAGCGCCCCGGTGGGGCCTGTGGCGGCGCGCGCCTGCAGGCGCAGCTCCGAGACCTCGCCGCGCATGCCGCCACGGCGCGTGCGCTGCCGGCCGAAGTCGTACACGCGGGACGTCATCTTGCGGCCGTATTCCACGTCCGCCTGCGCGAACACGCCCTGCGGCGTCTGCACGCAGCCGGCCTGCTCCGGATTGCCGGTGGAAGCCGGCGAAGCGCCTATCAGTTCGTAGCGTCCCGGCAGCAGCCGCCAGAAGAGGAACGCCGCCTGCACCGAGGGGCAGCTGTCGACCACCAGCATGTACTGCGGCCCGGACAGGCTTCCGGCGAAGGCGGCGAGCTCCGTTTCCGCCAGGCCGCCGTAGATCAGGACCTCGTTGTCCGGCATGCGCAGCTGCCGGTCCACCACCGCCGCATAGCGGCGCGCGAGCTCGCGCGGGGTGCACACCCCGTCCGCCAGCGCGCCCAGGGGCGCCAGCGCCGCGGCGGCCGAGAGCAGCAGGCTGCGCCTGCGGATACCGGGAAGGGAGGAGGAAGGGTGCGACATGCGGCCCATTCTCTGGACCGCTTCCCAGTGGGGATTTGCGCTGCGTCAAGGGTGGATTTGCGCTGCGTCAAGCGCGGCGCGGGCAGCGCCTCAATCCAGCAGGCGGTGCTTCAGCGCGTAGTAGGTCAGGTCGCTGTTGGAGCGCGCCTCCAGCTTGCGCATCAGCCGCGCCCGGTAGGTGCTGACCGTCTTGGCGCTGAGCGAGAGTTCGGCCGCCACCTGGCCGGCGCTGCAGCCCTGCGCCAGCTTCAGGAACACCTGCAGCTCGCGCGCCGAGAGCTGTTCGTGCAGGCCGCCGGGCGAGGGCGTGATCACCTGCATCGCGAGCAGTTCGGCCACCGCCGGCGTGATGTAGCGCCCTCCCTGCGAGACGCGGCGGATCGCCGATACGATCTCCGCGGGCTCGCAGGACTTGTTCAGGTAGCCGCTCGCGCCATTGCGGATCAGGGGCACGGCGTACTGGTGCTCGGGGTAGCCGGAGAGGATCAGCACCGCCACGTGCTCCGCCTTCGCGCGGATCATGGTGAGCGCGTCGATGCCGCTCTGGCCCGGCATGTCCAGGTCCAGCAGCAGCACGTCGAGGGCATGGGTGCGCACGAGGTCGATCGCCTCCCGGCCGGAACATGCCTCGGCCACGACCCGGATGCCGTCCTGTTCGTCCAGGTAGCAGCGCAGCGCCGTGCGCGTGATGGGATGGTCGTCCGCGATGCCGACCCGCACCTGGCGCACGATGATGGGCGCCGGCGCGGATGCTCCGGTGTGTTCGGGTTCGCCGAAGCGGTGCTGCTTCACGGCTTTCTGCTCGCCTCCCGGGCCCGTGGGCCATGAGGGCATTAGGAAACGATGCCTGAGCAGGTCCCGTAGTCGAGTTCCTACACGAGGGTAGGAAATCTTTGGAACCCTGTGCCTGCCCGGGCAGGGGGAGCGGTATTACTTCGGCTCGACGTCGGTGACCTCGGCGAGGCGGCCGCGCCGGCCGGAGTTGGCGTCCGCCCGGGGGGTGCGGCTGGCGCGCTGCGCCGCCGGCGGGGCGCGCCGCATCATTTCCTCGAAGGCCTGCCGCGGACCGAAGCGCATCGCGAAGGGCTGCGCCGGCCGGCCGGTGAGGGCGCCCCAGGCGGCGCGCAGCAGCCACAGGGCGAGCAGGAGGGTGAAGACGAGCGCGATCGCGGCGGCGGCGACGAGGCCGGCGGCCACCAGCACGACGCGGAGGAGGAGGGCAAAAAGCACTTGCACGAAGTCCATTGTGGAGCAAGCCAGGAAAAACAGCCGGAGCATGGGCTCCGGCTGTCGGGGAAATCAGGTCAGGCGGCCTGCGCTTCCCGGGGCGCCGGCCGGCCCTCGCCGAAGTGGAAGACCCCCGGCTCGCGCACCGGGTCGACTTCCACCGGGATGGTGGACTTCGGCGGGAAGCGCCCTTCGAGGATCAGCCGCGACAGCGGGTTCTCGATGCGCTGCTGGATCGCCCGCTTGAGCGGCCGGGCGCCGAACACCGGGTCGAAGCCCACCTTGGCGAGTTCTTCCAGCGCCGCCGGCGACACCTGCAGCTGCAGGTCCATCTTCGCCAGCCGCTGCTCCAGCACGCGCAGCTGGATCTTCGCGATCCGCTGGATGTGCTCGGCGCCGAGGCCGTGGAACACCACCGTCTCGTCGATGCGGTTCAGGAACTCGGGGCGGAAGTGGTTCTTCAGCTCGTCCCAGACCGCCTCCTTCACGTCCTCGTACGGCTTGCCCACCATGGCCTGGATCATGTGCGAGCCGATGTTGGAGGTCATGACGATGACCGTGTTCTTGAAGTCCACGGTGCGGCCCTGGCCGTCGGTGAGGCGGCCGTCGTCCAGCACCTGCAGCAGCACGTTGAACACGTCGTGGTGCGCCTTCTCGACCTCGTCGAGCAGGATCACGCTGTACGGCTTGCGGCGCACGGCTTCCGTCAGGTAGCCGCCCTCCTCGTAGCCCACGTAGCCCGGGGGCGCGCCGATCAGGCGGGCCACCGAGTGCTTCTCCATGAACTCGCTCATGTCGACGCGGACCAGGTGCTCCTCGCTGTCGAACAGGAAGTTCGCCAGCGCCTTGCACAGCTCGGTCTTGCCGACGCCCGTGGGGCCCAGGAACAGGAAGGAACCGGTGGGCCGGTTCGGGTCCGACAGGCCCGAGCGCGAGCGGCGGATGGCGTTGGCCACGGCGCTGATCGCCTCGTCCTGGCCGATCACGCGCTCGTGCAGCTTGTCTTCCATCAGCAGCAGCTTCTCGCGCTCGCCCTGCATCAGCTTGGAGACCGGGATGCCGGTGGCGCGCGCCACCACTTCCGCGATCTCCTCCGCGCCGACCTGGGTGCGCAGCAGCTGCGGCTTGCCGCTCTTGCCCTTGGCGGTCTCCGCGTCCTGCGCTTCCTTCAGCTGCTTCTCCAGCGTCGGCAGCTTGCCGTATTGCAGTTCGGCCACCTTGTTGAAGTCGCCCTTGCGGGTGGACTCCTCGATCTCGCGCCGCAGCCGGTCGATCTCTTCCTTGATCTGCGCGCTGCCCTGGGCGGCGGCCTTCTCGGACTTCCAGATCTCTTCGAGGTCGGAGATCTCCTTCTGCATGCGGGCGATCTCCTCCTCGATCAGGGCCAGGCGCTTCTGCGAGGCCTCGTCCTTCTCGCGGCGCACCGCCTCGCGCTCGATCTGCAGCTGGATCATGCGGCGATCGAGGCGATCGATCGCTTCCGGCTTGGAGTCGATCTCGATCTTGATCTTGGAGGCGGCCTCGTCGATCAGGTCGATGGCCTTGTCCGGCAGGAAGCGGTCGGTGATGTAGCGGTGGGAGAGTTCGGCCGCGGCCACGATGGCCGGGTCGGTGATCTCCACCCCGTGGTGCACCTCGTACTTCTCCTGCAATCCGCGCAGGATGGCGATGGTCGCCTCCACGGTCGGCTCGCCCACCAGGATCTTCTGGAAGCGGCGCTCCAGGGCGGCGTCCTTCTCGATGTACTTGCGGTACTCGTCCAGCGTCGTGGCTCCCACGCAGTGCAGTTCGCCGCGCGCCAGCGCCGGCTTGAGCATGTTGCCGGCGTCCATGGCGCCTTCGGCCTTGCCGGCGCCGACCATGGTGTGCAGTTCGTCGATGAAGACGATGGTCTGGCCTTCGTCCTTGGCCAGCTCGTGCAGCACGTTCTTCAGGCGCTCCTCGAACTCGCCGCGGAACTTGGCGCCCGCCAGCAACGCCGCCATGTCCAGCGACAGCACGCGCTTGTTCTTCAGCGTCTCCGGCACCTCGCCGGCGACGATGCGCTGGGCCAGGCCTTCCACGATGGCGGTCTTGCCCACGCCGGGCTCGCCGATCAGCACCGGGTTGTTCTTGGTGCGCCGCTGCAGCACCTGGATGGCGCGGCGGATTTCCTCGTCGCGGCCGATCACCGGGTCGAGCTTGCCGCTGCGGGCGCGCTCCGTGAGGTCCAGGGTGTACTTCTTCAGCGCTTCGCGCTGGCCTTCGGCTTCGGCGGAATCCACGTTCTGGCCTCCCCGGACCGCGTCGACCGCGGCTTCGAGCGACTTGCGGGTGAGCCCGTTCTCGCGGGCGATGCGGCCGATGTCCTGCTTGGTCTCGGCCAGGGACAGCAGGAAGTTCTCGCTGGCGATGAACTGGTCGCCGCGCTTGAGGGCCTCCTTCTCGGCGCCCTGCAGCAGCGTGACCAGGTCGCGCCCGATCTGGACCTGCTCCTGCCCCTGGACCTGCGGCAGCCTGTGCATCGCCCCCTCGGCGCCGGCCAGCAGCCCCGGCACGTTGGCGCCGGCGCGCTGCAGCAGCGGGCGCGGGCCGTCCTCCTGCCGCAGCATGGCCACGAGCAGGTGGGCCGGTTCGATGTAGGCGTGGTCGTTGGCCAGCGCGAGGCTCTGCGCCTCGGAAAGCGCTTCCTGGAATTTGGTCGTGAGTTTGTCGAGTCGCATTGAAATGCTCCGTTACACGCCAGATAAGCTTCCGCCCGCAGTTTTCAAGGGCCGACTCTAGGGCTTCGCTGCCCGGCAGGGGTGACTAGAATCTTCCCCATGCAGATCCACCAGATGTCGGTGACCTACCTGCCGGAGCAGGACCGCATCCTCATGCGCATCAACACCACCGAGGGCGAAGAGATGCGCATGTGGCTGACCCGGCGGCTCATGGTGGGCCTGTGGCCGCTGCTGTCGAAGCTGCTGACGGAGCACCTGCTCAAGCTGGAGTCCGCCGGGGCTTCGCTGGCGGGAGCGAACCCGGAACTCAAGAAGATGCTGGCGGAATTCCGGAAGGAAGAGTTCCTGCAGCACGCCGATTTCGATACGCCCTACCAGGAAGGGCAGGCGCAGCATCCCCTGGGCGAGGAACCGTTGCTGGTCACGGACGTGGACGCCACGCCGCTCGCAAACGGGCCGCTGCGACTGAATTTCAACGAGCGCCCGCCCAATGGGTCCACCAAGCCGCGCAGCTTCCAGATGGAGATGCAGCCGAAGCTGATGCAGGGACTCATGCACCTGCTGGACCAGGCCCTGCTGCAGTCGCAGTGGCGCGAGGCCTTCCACCCGGTGAGCGCGGCGGAGCCCTTGCCCGACGAAGGCGACGGCAGCCGGCCGCGCTACCTGAACTGAGGCTTCAGCTCTCGCAGCGTTCCAGCGCGAAGCCGGCGACCTTCTTGTACTCGTCGGAGATGCGCCTGAACTCCTCCACGGGGACCAGGTCGTCGATGGTTCCCGGGAAGGGCCGGCCGCCACTCGCCTGGTCGGCCATCATGATGATGAAGTCCGGTGGCACCGTGCGGTTGGTCTCCACCACCTTCGCCGTGGCCGGCAGGCGCACCGCCTCGTACTCGTTCAGCGCCTGCGTCGGATCCCCGCCCCGCGCCAGCAGGTCGGCCAGGGTGCGGGCGTCGACCAGCCCCTGGGCGCATCCGTTGGAGCCGCGCGGGTACATCGGGTGCGCCGCGTCGCCGAGGAAGGTCACGCGCCCGAAGGTCCAGCGCGGCACCGGGTCCTTGTCGACCATCGGGTACTCGAGGACCTGGCGCGAGTGGAAGATCAGGTCCGGCACGTCGAGCCAGTCGAAGCTCCAGTCCTGGAAGAAGGACAGGAAGTCCTCGAAGCGCCCCGGCTTGTTCCAGTCGTTCATGCCCGCGTCGGCCTGCCGGACCTCGGCGACCCAGTTGATCAACTGGCTGCCGTGGCCGTCGATGTTGTCGACGATCGGGTAGATCACCATCTTGCCGGTATCGATCGAGCCGATGCGCAGGTAGGTCTTGCCACCGAGGATCGGCTTGTGCACCGTGACCCCGCGCCAGGTGTTGATGCCGCCGAAGGCGGGCTTCTCGTCCGGGTAGAACTGGCGCCGCACGGTGGAATTGACGCCGTCGCAGGCGATCACGACATCGGCCTGCACGGAGGGCTGCGGGTTGCCGCGCACGTTGACGAAGTCGAGGGTGACCTGCTGCGCGTCCTGCTGCAGCCCGGTGCAGCGGTGGTCCAGGTGGATGCACGAGGCGCCAAGGCGCTGCAGCGCCGCCTCGAGCATGGCGCCGTGCAGCTTGCCGCGGTGCATGCCCAGTTCGGGCACCGCGTAACCCGCGTGGCGGCCGCGCGGCTCGCGGTAGATGAACTGCCCCCAGCGGTTGAAGAACACGCTCTCGAGGTTCTCGATGCCCAGGGACTCCAGGCGCGGCTGCAGCCCCAGGGCCGCGAGTTCGCGCATGGCATGCGGCAGCAGCGTGATGCCGACGCCGAGCTCCTTCACTTCGGGGGCGGCTTCGTACACGTCGCACGCGATGCCCCGCTGCTGCAGGCCCAGGGCGAGCGCCAGCCCGCCGATGCCCCCTCCGACGATCGCGATCCGCATCATTCGGCCTTGATGTTGGCGGTCCGCACCACGCCGGCCCAGCGGTCGGCGTCGCGCGTCACGAGCCGGCGGAATTCCTCCGGCGAACTCCACGCGGGGTCCATGCCCTGCGTCTGGAAGGCGGTGCGGACCTCCGGGGTGGCCAGGATGTCCTTCAGCTCGCGATTGAGCTTCGCCACGTCGTCGGCCGGCGTGCCGGGCGGCGCGAAGATGCCGTACCACATGTCGACGTTGACCTTGCCGGCATGGGCCTCGGCCAGGGTCGGCAGGTCGGGCAGCAGGGGATGGCGTTTGTCGCTGCCGATCCCCAGAGCCACCAGCTTGCCGGACTTGACGTGCGGCAGCGCGACGTGGATCGGCAGGAACATGGCGTCGACCTGCCCGCCGAGCAGGTCGGTCACGGCCTGCGAGGTGCCGCGGTAGGGAATGTGGGTCAGGAACACGCCGGCGGTCTGCTTGAACAGCTCCATCGACATGTGGTGGGGCGTGCCGACGCCGGGGCTGGCGTAGTTCAGCCGGCCCGGCCGGGCCTTGGCGGCGGCGACCAGGTCGGGCGCGCTCTTGAAGCCGGCGGAGGGCGGCGCCACCAGGATCAGCTGGCCCCAGCTGGTGAGCGACACGGGTACCAGGTCCTTCACCGGGTCGAAGGCCAGGTGCGTGTAGAGGCTGCGGTTCATGACCAGCGTGTTCACGCTCACCAGCAGGGTGTTGCCGTCGGCGGGCGCGCGCACCACCGCCTCGGTGCCGATGTTGCCGGAGGCGCCGGTGCGGTTCTCGACCACGACCGGGCGGCCCAGGCGCTGCGACAGGCGCGGACCCACGGTGCGCGCGACGATGTCGATGCCGGTGCCGGCGGTGAACGGGACGATCAGCTTGAGCGGGGCACCGCCCTGGGGTGCCTGCGCCATGGCAGGCAAGCTCGAGAGCGCCAGCACGGCCAGCATGGTGCGGAGCAGGGTTTTCATTGCATTTCGGGATTGCAGGTTGGCATGCTAACGGTTACAGCGAGACTCCCGCCGACCGTCAGTATCCAGCATCCTCCAACCGAAAAATTAGCAGTGTCCGGATCGAACCGCAATCCCGTCCAGCTGGCCCGGCTGTATGCCCGGCCAGGTTTCCTGCTCCGGCGCGCCCACCAGATCTCGGCGGCCATGTTCGAGGACGCCTGCCGCGACCTGGAACTGACGCCGGCGCAGTTCGGCGTGCTCACGGTGCTGCAGGCGCACCCGGGCCTGGGGCAGTCGAGCCTGGCGCGGGCGCTCGGCTTCGACAAGGTCACGGTGCTGCGGGTGCTGCGCGGGCTGGAGGGGCGCGGGCTGGTGCGGCGCGACCCGGCCGAGGACAACCGCCGCAACCTCTCGGTGACGCTGACGCGCGAGGGCGCCGGGCTCCTGCAACGGGCCCAGAAGCCGGCCGAGAAAGCCTACCGCCGGCTCATGGCGCCGCTGAACCGCGAGCAGCAGGAGCAGCTGCTGCAACTGCTACAGCTGATGACCGGGGAGCTGCAGGACGAGGCCCGCGCCGCCTTCGTTCCGCCCGCGCCAGCGTCGCGTCAGGCGGCGTAAGCCCGACCGTTTATCCTCGGCGGATGACCGCCCTGCCCGCCCGCTTTTCCCCGCTGCGCCGCCTGCTGGTGGCCGGCCTCGTCACCCTCGCCGCCGGCGTCGCGCAGGCGCAATCCGCCGCGCCGGTGCGCATCCTGGTCGGCTTCCCGCCGGGAGGCGGCACGGACGCGATCGCCCGCGCGCTGGCCGAGAAGCTGAAGGACCAGCTCGGCGTGCCGGTGGTGGTCGACAACCGCGCCGGCGCCGGCGGCCAGATCGCCGCCCAGGCGCTGAAGGCCTCGGCGCCCGACGGCCATACGTTGTTCCTGAGCCACGATCATTCGATTTCCATCCTGCCCCTGGTGACGAAGAGCCCGGGCTTCGACCCCGCGGTGGACTTCGTCCCGGTGGCGGGCTTCGCCAGCTTCGCCAATGCGCTGGCGCTGTCCAGCGGCACTCCCGCGAAGTCGGTGCCCGAGTACGTGCGCTACGTGCAGCAGCAGGGCGGCCGGGACAGCATCGGCATTCCCGCGCCCTCGTCCATTCCCGAATTCCTGGTCGGCATGCTGGCCAGCAAGTACAAGCTGGACCTGCAGGCCGCGCCCTACCGCGGCAGCGCGCCGATGATGGGCGACATGCTGGGCAACCAGATCAAGGCCGGCGTCGCCTCCATCCCCGACTTCATCGAGAACCACAAGGCCGGCAAGCTGCGCATCGTGGCGGTCATCGGCGACAAGCGCCAGCCCATCCTGCCCGACGTGCCGACCTTCAAGGAACTGGGCATCGCCGGCCTGGAGGAACTGCCCTACTACGGCCTGTTCGCGCCCGCCGGCACCCCGCACGAGGTGCTGGACCGCCTGAACCAGGCGCTGGCCAAGGTGATCGCGATGCCCGACGTCCGCGAGCACCTGACGGCCATGGGCCTGACGGTGGCCTACCAGCCGCAGGCCCTGTTCGCCAACCGGGTGAAGGGCTACACCCAGACCTGGGAGCGCATCATCAAGGCGAGCGGATTCCAGGCGAAGTAGCGCGGCGCGGACGAGAGGGAAAACCAGACAGCCGAACGCAGAGGGCGCAAAGGACTCGCGGAGGACGCAGAAGAATACCTTTCAAAGGATTCTTCTGCGTCTTTTGCGCTTCTTTGCGTCCTCTGCGTTCGGCTGTTCGGTTTTTAACCGTTCCTGCTCGCGATGCCCCAGCGCTGCAGCGCCTCGTCGTCGGCCACGCGGGCGTCCACCCAGCGCTCGCCTTCGGGCGTGCTTTCCTTCTTCCAGAAGGGCGCCTGCGTCTTCAGGTAGTCCATCAGGAATTCGCAGGCCTGGAAGCTCTGGCCGCGGTGCGCGGAGGTGACGACCACCAGGACGATCTGGTCCTGCACCTTCAGCGGCCCCACCCGGTGGATCACGCGGGTGGCGCGGATGTCGAAGCGGCGGAACGCCTCGTCGATCATCTGCTCGATCGCCTTCTCCGTCATGCCCGGGTAGTGCTCCAGCTCCATGGCGCTGACGCTCGCGCCCTCGCTGCGGTCGCGGACGGTGCCGATGAAGCTGCACACCGCGCCGACGCCGGGATCGTCGCGGCGCAAGGCCGCGATCTCCGCGGCGACGTCGAAGTCTTCGGCCTGGATCGAGACGCGCGCTGCCATGTCGGACTCAGCCGCCGGTCACGGGCGGGAAGAAGGCGACCTCGCAGCCCTCGCGCAGCGGCGTCGCCTCGTCGCTCATCACCTGGTCCAGCGCCATGCGGACCGCCTTGCCGCGCGCCAGCGCGGTGGCGTAGGGCCCGCCGCGCGCGATCAGCTCGTCGCGCAATGCGCCCAGCGTCTCGCTGCGGGTCTGCACCGCCTCGCTGCCCTGCCCCACCGCCTCGCGGATGGAGGCGAAGTACCGGATCCTGAGGTTCATGCCAGCAGCTCCGCCAGCGGCAGGAATCGGACCGGGTCCCCCCGCGCGATCGTCTGGCCGGCCGGCACGTCGATCAGGCCGTCGGCCCAGACCGTGGAAGTCAGCACGCCCGAACTCTGGTTCGGGAACAGCTCCAGCCGCCCCTGCGCGTCGCGGCGCGCCCGCAGGAACTCGCGCCGCTTGTCGGGGCGTGGCCAGTCGAAGTGCGCGGGCAGTTGCACGGCCACCGGCGCGAGCTGCGTGGCGCCCTGCAGCTTCAGCAGGAAGGGCCGCACCAGCAGCAGGAAGGTCACGAAGCTGGAGACCGGATTCCCGGGCAGCCCGATGAAGTGCGCCTCGCCCACCTTGCCGTACGCGAAGGGCTTGCCCGGCTTCATGGCGATCTGCCACAGGTCGAGGGAGCCCAGCTGCTGCACCGCGGGCTTGATGTGGTCTTCCTCCCCCACCGACACGCCGCCGCTGGTGAGGATCAGGTCGTTGTCGCGCGCCGCCGCGCGCAGCGCCGCGACGGTTGCCTCGCGCTGGTCCGGCACGATGCCGAGGTCGCGCACCTCGCAGCCCAGGCGCAGCAGCAGGCTGCGCAGGAAGAAGCGGTTGGAGTTGTAGATCGCGCCGGGCTTCATCGCCTCCGGCGCGACCTGGCCCGGCATCACGAGCTCGTCGCCAGTCGAGAGCAGCGCGACGCGGGGCCGGCGCGCGACCTGCAGGTGCTCGCGCCCGATGCTGGCGGCCAGGCCCTGGGCGGCGGGGCCCAGCCGCTCGCCGCGCGCCAGCACCGTGCTGCCGCGCGTGATGTCCTCGCCGCTGCGGCGGATCCACTGGCCGGCCTCCGGGACCTTCAGCAGGCGGACGCGGCCGTCGTCCAGCGCCTGCGTGTCCTCCTGCATCACGATCGCGTCGGCGCCCGCCGGCACCGGCGCGCCGGTGAAGATGCGCGCCACCGTGCCGGGCTGCAGCGGCTGCGGCGCGGCGCCCGCGGGGATGCGCTGGCTTACCGGCAGCGGCACGCCTTCATCGGCGATCTCGGCGCGGCGCACGGCATAGCCGTCCATGGAGCTGTTGTCCTGCGGCGGCACCTGCAACGCGGACACGAGGTCCTCGGCCAGCACGCGCCCGTCGGCCTCGAAGGTGGGCACGGTCTCGGTGCCGGCAAGCGGCAGCGCCTGCTCCAGCAAGGCGGCCAGCGCATCGTCGAGCGGCCGCAGCGCAGGACGGGGAGCGTTCATGCGTACTTCTCCGGGTCGTAGTCGAACCGGTCCCCATTCTCGACCAGCCACTGGGCGATCGCATCCGGGTCGTTCAGGTCCAGCACCGGCCGCAGGGTGGCCTGCGGCAGCCGCTCGGCCGAGTCGGTGGCGACCGCCACGATGAAATCGTCGTCCGGATAGCGCGCCTGCTTGCCGGCGGCGGCACGCCAGACCTCGATCTTCAGCAGGTTGCTTTCCTTGAAGCCCTCCACCAGCACCCAGTCGACGCCGTCCCACAGCTCGGCCAGCAGGTGGTGCACCGTCAGCGCGGCAGGCTGCTCGAATTCGCGCATCAGCGCCAGGCGGCGGTCGGACGCCACCACCACCTCGAAGGCACCGGCCTCGCGGTGCCGGTGGGTGTCCTTGCCGGGATGGTCGATGTCGAACTTGTGGTGCGCGTGCTTCACCACCGAGACGCGCAGCCCGCGCAGCTTCAGGACAGGGATGAGGCGCTCGACGAGGTGGGTCTTGCCGGAGCCCGAATAGCCTGCGAACCCGACGACTTTCATGCGCAATGGGCGGCGATGAACTGCTTGACGCGCGCCGCATCGGCCGGCAGCACGGTCACGCGCCGCGGCAGGTCTTCGATGCCGGTGAACCGGGCCGGGCGGTCCGGTTCGCGCCCCAGCGCCTCGACGATGGTGGCGGCGAACTTGATCGGCAGCGCCGTCTCCAGCACGATCATGGGCGTGCCGGCCTGCACGTGGGCCCGCGCCACCTTCAGGCCGTCGGCCGTGTGGGTGTCGATCATGGTGCCGAAGCGCTGCCAGGTGTCGCGGATGGTGGCGAGCCGGTCCGCGTGCGTGCTGCGGCCCGAGACGAAGCCGTACTGCTCGCGCGCGGCCAGCGCCTCGTGCGAGAGGTCGAAGCGGCCCTTGGCCGGCAGTTCCTCGCCGAACAGGTAGCGCACGCGGGCGGCGTCGCGCCCCACCAGGTCGAACACGAAGCGCTCGAAGTTGCTCGCCTTGGAGATGTCCATCGACGGGCTGGAGGTCTCGTACGTGTCCTGGCTGCCGCGCACCCGGTAGACGCCGGTGCGGAAGAACTCGTCCAGCACGTCGTTCTCGTTGGTCGCCAGCACCAGGCGCTCGACCGGCAGCCCCATCATGCGGGCGACGTGGCCGGCGCAGATGTTGCCGAAGTTGCCGGAAGGCACCGCGAAGCAGACCTTCTGGCCTTCGGCCGTGGTGGCCTGGAAGTAGCCGGCGAAGTAGTACACAACCTGGGCCACGAGGCGGGCCCAGTTGATGGAGTTGACCGTGCCGATGCGGTACCTGCGCTTGAACTCGAGGTCGTTGGACACGGCCTTGACGATGTCCTGGCAGTCGTCGAACACGCCCTCGACCGCGAGGTTGTGGATGTTGGCATCCTGCAGGCTGAACATCTGCGCCTGCTGGAAAGGGCTCATGCGCCCGTTGGGCGAGGTCATGAAGACGCGCACGCCCTTCTTGCCGCGCATGGCGTACTCGGCGGCACTGCCGGTGTCGCCGGAGGTTGCGCCGAGGATGTTGAGCTGCTCGCCGCGACGGCCCAGTTCGTACTCGAACAGGTTGCCCAGGAGCTGCATCGCCATGTCCTTGAAGGCGAGCGTCGGGCCGTTGGACAGCGCTTCCAGGCACACGCCCTCTTCCAGCGGCTTCAGCGGGACGATCGCGCGCGTGCCGAAGACTTCCTCGGTGTAGGTCTTGCGGCAGATCGCGCGCAGGTCCGGGGCCGGGATGTCGTCGATGTAGAGCGACAGGATCTCGAAGGCGAGCTCGGCGTACGGCAGGCCGCGCCAGCGCGCCAGCGTGGCGGCGTCGACCTTCGGGTACGTCTCGGGCAGGTACAGCCCGCCATCGGGCGCCAGGCCCTCCAGCAGGATCTCGCAGAAGTGCTTGCGGTCGGGGTGGCCGCGGGTGGAGAGGTAGAGCATGTTCAATGGGCCGTCCACGGATCTGCAGATCAGGCCAGTTCTTCCTTCCGGATCCGCACGATCGGCGCCAGCACGGTCGCCAGGCCCTGCATCTGCGCGATCACCTCGTTCATCGTGCCTTCGCGCACGCTGTGCGTCAGCAGGATCAGGTCGGTCTGGGTCGAGCCGGCGCCGCCGATGGCGGCGGCCTCGCGCTGCAGCAACGCGTCGATGCTGATGCCGGCATTGGCCATCAGGCTCGCCACCTTGGCGAGCACGCCGGCCTGGTCGGCCACCCGCAGGCGCAGGTAGTAGCTGGTCACCACCTCGCTCATGGGCAGGATGGGCGCGTCGCTCATCTGGTCGGGCTGGAAGGCCAGGTGCGGCACGCGGTGCGCCGTATCCACGGTGTGCAGGCGCGTGACGTCCACCAGGTCGGCGATCACCGCGCTGGCGGTCGGCTCGCTGCCGGCGCCCTTGCCGTAGTAGAGGGTCGTGCCGACGGCGTCGCCCTGCACCACCACCGCGTTCATCGCGCCTTCCACGTTGGCGATCAGGCGCTTGCAGGGCACCAGCGTCGGGTGCACGCGCAGCTCGATGCCCTTGTCCGTTCGCTTGGTGATGCCCAGCAGCTTGATGCGGTAGCCGAGGTGCTCGGCGTATTCGATGTCGGTCGACGAGAGCTTGGTGATGCCTTCGACATAGGCCTTGTCGAACTGCACCGGCACGCCGAAGGCGATCGCGCTCATGATGGTCGCCTTGTGCGCGGCGTCCACGCCCTCGATGTCGAAGGTGGGGTCGGCCTCGGCGTAGCCCAGGCGCTGGGCTTCCTTCAGCACGTGGTCGAAGTCCAGGCCCTTGTCCCGCATCTCCGACAGGATGAAGTTCGTGGTGCCGTTGATGATCCCCGCGATCCACTGGATCGTGTTGGCCGTGAGGCCCTCGCGCAGCGCCTTGATGATCGGGATGCCCCCGGCCACGGCCGCCTCGAAGGCCACCATCACGCCCTTGCGGTGGGCCGCGGCGAAGATCTCGGTGCCGTGCACCGCCAGCAGCGCCTTGTTGGCGGTGACCACGTGCTTGCCGGCCTCGATCGCCTCCATCATCAGCGCCCGAGCGATGCCGTAGCCGCCGATCAGTTCCACGACGATATCGATGTCGGGGTTGGCGATGATCTCGCGGGCATCCTTCACCACCTTCGCGGTGCCGCCGGTGACGGCCTCGGCGCGGGCGGTGTCGAGGTCCGCCACCATCGTGATCTCGATGCGGCGACCGGCCCGGCGCTGGATCTCTTCCTGGTTGCGACGCAGCACGTTGAACACGCCGCTGCCCACGGTGCCTATGCCCAGCAGGCCGACTTGGATCGGTTTCACTTTCTCTTTTCCTCTGTTGTCCTCGTGCCCGCCGGCGGCACGACTTCGCTGACCAGGGTGGGCAGCGACCAGGCCCCGCCGGCGGCCACCATCCGGCACTTGCCGGTGGTGGACTCCTCGGTGGGGACGAAGCGGGCTCCGTCCCACACCCATTCCTTCGTGCTCAGGCAGTCGCCCAGCCCCCGCCCTTTCTGCACGGTGAGCAGGCGGCCGGCCTGCGGCTCGAAATCGGTGACGTCGTAGCTGACGACCTGGGGCCGGTATGGCGCCTTGTCGCCCGCGATCCAGTAGCCGAAGCCCGCGTTGTAGGCGGCCAGCCAGCAGCGCGCGGACACCAGCACCTTGCCCGGCGCGAGCCGCCAGATCGACGGGGCCTCGCTCGGCTCCTTCAGGTCCGGGCATTCGTCCGGCGCGCGCTTGAGGCTGCGCAGCACGGCCAGGGCCAGGGCCTGCGGTGGCGCGGCCCCATCGGCCGGCACGGCGACGGCGCGCACGACCGGCTTGGCCAACGCGGGCCGCACGCCCTCTTCGCCCGCGTTTCCCTTGCGGACGATGGCGCCGGCGGTGCCCACGCGCCCCTGCGCTTCGTCCATGCGCAGCAGCACGGCGGCCGCGCCCTCGCCCGAGAGCTTCCAGCGGTCCCCTCCGGCCACGAACGCGATCTCGCTGGTGCGCTGCAGCGCCTGCAGGAGCGCCCGCACCTGGTCCGCGCCCAGGTCACCGGTGGCGTCGTCCCGGCCCAGGCCGATGCGGCCCACCGGGCGGGCGTCGATGGTGAGCGTCACCTGCGCCGGCACCGCCGGATTCGCACCCTGCACGTCGTAGTTGCCCAGCGTCACCTTGCCCGCGACGGGCTGGTTGGGGCCGGCCGCGCGCGTGAACAGCACCGACACCGCGGGCTCGGCCCCGTCGCGCTGGTAGCCCGCGGCCCGGCAGGTGCGCGTGTTGTCGCACGCCAGCTCCCAGTCCTTGTGCTCGAAGCGCACGGACGCCCCCTCGGCCGCCGCGGCGGAGCCTGACAGGAGCGCGAACGCCAGCGCGGGGAGCAGGCTCTTCATGGGCTGGTGGGCAGCGTCAGGCGCTGTGCCGTTTGCGGTAGCCGTCCAGGAAACGCGCGATGCGGCCCACGGCCTCGCGCAGGTCGTCCTCGTGCGGCAGGAACACGATCCGGAAGTGGTCCGGGTTGTGCCAGTTGAAGCCGGTGCCCTGCACCAGCATCACGCGCGTGGCCTGCAGCAGCTCCAGGAAGAACTGGCGGTCGTCCTGGATCGGGTACATCTTCGGGTCCAGGCGCGGGAACATGTAAAGGGCGGCCTGCGGCTTCACGCAGGTGACGCCCGGGATGGCGGTGATCAGCTCGTACGCCAGGTCACGCTGGCGGCGCAGGCGCCCCCCGGGGCCGACCAGCTCGTTGATGCTCTGGTAGCCGCCCAAGGCCGTCTGGATCGCCCACTGCCCCGGCACGTTGGCGCACAGGCGCATGTTCGAGAGCATCGTCAGCCCCTCGATGTAGTCGGCGGCCGCCTTCTTGTCGCCGGAGACCACCATCCAGCCGGCGCGGTAGCCGCAGGAGCGGTAGCTCTTGGACAGCGAGTTGAAGGTGAGCGTCAGCACGTCTTCGGACAGGCTGCCGATCGCGGTGTGCTTCGCGCCCTCGTACAGCACCTTGTCGTAGACCTCGTCGGCCAGGATCACCAGGCCGTGCTGGCGCGCGATGGCGACGATCTCGCGCAGCAGTTCGTCGGAATAGAGGGCGCCGGTGGGGTTGTTCGGGTTGATCACCACGATGCCCTTGGTGGCCGGGGTGATCTTGCGGCGGATGTCCTCGGGATCGGGCATCCAGCCATTGGCCTCGTCGCACAGGTAGTGCACGGGCGTGCCGCCGGCGAGCGCCGTGCAGGCGGTCCACAGCGGGTAGTCCGGCGAGGGAATGAGCAGCTCGTCGCCCTCGTTCAGCAGCGCGTTGGTGGCGGTCGTGATCAGCTCGCTGGCGCCGTTGCCCAGGTAGATGTCGTCCAGCGTGACGCCCTTGATCCCCTGCTGCTGGGTGTAGTGCATCACCGCCTTGCGGGCGGCGAAGATGCCCTTGCTGTCCGAGTAGCCCGCCGAGTTCGGCAGGTTGCGGATCATGTCCTGCTGGATTTCCTCGGGCGCGTCGAAGCCGAACGGGGCCAGGTTGCCGATGTTCAGCTTGATGATCTTGTGGCCCTCTTCCTCCAGCTGGCGGGCGGCATCCATGATCGGGCCACGGATGTCGTACAGCACGTTGGCGAGCTTGGCGGATTTCTGGACGGTCTTCAAAGGCCCTCCCGGGGGCGATGGGGCGAGGTGAAACCTATAATTTGAACATAAACCGGCAAGGGTTCCCCGACAGCAGGCCCTGCCTTGCACGCCACTCGCACCTTGAAACTCCAGCCCGATCGCTCCGACGCGCAGACCATCAGCGGCTACGGCCCCGGCTGGGTCGCCGTCGGCACGGAAAAAATCACGCACAACGTCGTCATCGCCTCGAGCGGCGAGCGCATCCGCTGGGCCGAAGGCTACGACGCCCTGGGCCCGGCGGATTTCGAGGTGCTCGCGAACCTGCAGGTGGAGGTGGTGATCTTCGGCAGCGGCGCGCGCCTCCGCTTCCCCCGGCCCGCCTGGCTGGCGCCGCTGGCCGAAAAGCGTATCGGCATCGAGACCATGGACACTGCTGCCGCGTGCCGGACCTACAACATCCTCGCCCAGGAAGGGCGCGAGGTCGCGGTGGCCCTGCTGCTGGCCCCGGCCCCGTGACCCTTCATCAGCGGCGCAAAGCCGTTTGACGGTAAAATCTCGGGCTGCGGCGGGCCTGCGCGAAGCCCTGCCGCTCGCGCGCGGAACCTGTCACACCAGAACCACACACCTATGGCGATCGTTGTCAACAAACCCCTTCCAGAATTCGAGGCGAACGCCACGGGCGGCATCAAGGTCACGAACGGCTCGCATGTGGGCCAGATCCTGGTGCTGT
Organism: Ramlibacter monticola; assembly: GCF_016722785.1. Classification (GTDB taxonomy): domain Bacteria; phylum Pseudomonadota; class Gammaproteobacteria; order Burkholderiales; family Burkholderiaceae_C; genus Ramlibacter; species Ramlibacter monticola. The sequence goes on from NZ_JAEQNE010000001.1 coordinate 516,947, forward strand.
ACTTCTACCCCAAGGACAACACGCCCGGCTGCACCACCGAGGCCATGCAGTTCCGCGACAAGTACAAGGATTTCGTGAAGGCCGGCGCCGTGGTGTTCGGGGTCTCGCGCGACAACATGAAGTCGCACGACGAGTTCAAGGCCAAGCTGGAGCTGCCCTTCGAGCTGATCGCCGACACCGAGGAAAAGATGTGCCACATGTTCGGCGTGGTGAAGAACAAGATCATGTACGGCAAGAAGGTGAAGGGCATCGAGCGCAGCACCTTCCTGGTCGGCGCCGACGGCATCCTGAAGCAGGAATGGCGCGGCCTGAAGGTCCCCGGCCACGTGGACGAGGTGCTGAAGGCGGTCAAGCTCTTGAAGAAGGCGGCCTAAGGTCCGCGGCGTCGCCTCCGACGCTACTGTCGGGCTTGACGTGCGGATGCAACAGGCAACGCTCTGACATTGTTGCGTCACGGGCGATGTGCATAATGAATTCATGCCGTTGACCCGGACGCGAAGCGTCATCACCGACAGACCCGAAAAAGCCGCCCGGCCCGCCCGGCGGCTTTTTTGTTTCCCGAGTACCTCATCCGGAAGCCGTACCCCTTATGCCTCTGCCTCCCGCACCGACCAAGCGCGCCGCCATGCTCCCGCCGGAAGCCTTCGATGCCCCGGCCCGTTCCTCGCACAAGGCGACGCGAAAAACGGAGGCGCCCGCGGCGGATGAGGCCCTGGCCGAGCGGCCGCAGGTCCAGGACGATTTCGACGCGCGTGCCTTCGGCGGCGACGCCTCTTCCGGCTACGACGTCGAGGCCGAAGTGCTGCTCGACGAGCCGCAACCGGCCCGCGGCCGCAAGAAGGACGTGACCGTCCCGGCGGCCCAGCCGAAGAAGAAGAAGGAAGCCGGGCCCAAGAAGATGTTCGTGCTGGACACCAACGTCCTGATGCACGACCCGATGAGCCTGTTCCGCTTCGACGAGCACGACATCTTCCTCCCGATGGTCGTGCTGGAGGAACTGGACGGGCACAAGAAGGGCACGACCGAAGTCGCCCGCAACGCCCGCCAGGCGAGCCGCTCGCTGGACGCGCTGGCCGGCACCCAGGGCGCCGACATCGCCCACGGCCTGCGCCTGGACACCACCGGCCACAAGGAAGCGGGCGGCAGCCTGTTCTTCCAGACCATGCCGCTGTCTCCCTCCGGGCTGCCCATGGGGCTGCCGCCCGGCAAGGCCGACAACCAGATCCTGAGCGTGGTGCAGGCCCTGCAGGAGAAGCACGCGCCGATGCAGGTGGCGCTGGTGTCCAAGGACATCAACATGCGCGTCAAGGCGCGCGCGCTGGGGCTGGTCACCGAGGACTACAAGAACGACAAGACGCTGGACGACCTGGACCTGATGTACTCGGGTTCGCTGGCGCTGCCCGGTGACTTCTGGGCCAAGCACGGCAAGACGGTGGAGAGCTGGCAGTCCGGCCAGCACACCTTCTACCGGATCACCGGCCCCGTCGTGCCGGCCCTGTTCATCAACCAGTTCGTGTACTTCGAGTCGCCCGGCGAGCCGAGCCTCTACGCCCGGGTGATCGAGATCCGCGGCAAGACCGCGGTGCTGAAGACGCTGAAGGACTACGGCCACCTGAAGAACGCCGTGTGGGGCGTGACCACCCGCAACCGCGAGCAGAACTTCGCGATGAACCTGCTGATGGACCCGGAGGTGGACTTCGTCACCCTCTCCGGCACGGCGGGCACGGGCAAGACGCTGATGGCGCTGGCCGCGGGCCTGACGCAGGTGCTGGACGAGCGCCGCTACACCGAGATCATCATGACCCGCGCCACGGTGAGCGTGGGCGAGGACATCGGCTTCCTCCCCGGCACCGAGGAGGAGAAGATGGGCCCCTGGATGGGCGCGCTGGACGACAACCTCGAGGTGCTGGGCAAGACGGACGGCGGCGCCGGCGAATGGGGCCGCGCGGCCACCAACGAGTTGATCCGCTCCAAGATCAAGATCAAGAGCATGAACTTCATGCGCGGGCGCACCTTCCTGAACAAGTACGTGATCATCGACGAGGCGCAGAACCTCACGCCCAAGCAGATGAAGACGCTGATCACGCGCGCCGGCCCGGGCTCGAAGATCATCTGCATGGGCAACCTGGCGCAGATCGACACGCCCTACCTCACGGAAGGCTCCTCGGGCCTGACCTTCGCGGTGGACAAGTTCAAGGGCTGGCCCCACAGCGGGCACATCACGCTGGCGCGCGGCGAGCGCTCGCGGCTGGCGGATTTCGCGAGCGAGGTGCTGTAACGTCGCCCTGCGCTCTCACCGTCTCCCCCGCGCGGGCGGGGGTCCGGAGAAAGGGGCGCGATCGCGCCCCTTTTTCAATGCCCTGGATTCCCGCCTGCGCGGGAATGACGCATCCCGTCAGCGGGTCATCGACCGCGACGTCGGGAACCGATAAGCCTCCGGCCGCTGCTGCGGCTTTTGCGCCGATGGCGCGTCGCAAGGCGGGCAGTTGCTGATGCCGCGGCCGAACGGGGTGTAGCGCAACACCTTCGACAGCCCTTGGCGGCCTGTCGCCGCCCGCGCGACCATCGCGCTCGCTGCAAGGCCTCCGGCCGTGCGGACGGCCCAGTTGCGGTGCCTGCGCGTAACCTGCCACACCGCGATCCCCAGCGCCAGCACCAGCCAGTGCTCGCCGGGGAAGCCCTTGCGCTTCTCGTCGGCAGCCTTGATCTTTTCGAGCGTGGAATCTTCCTCCCGGATCTCGGGGGGGATCTGCTCCGCCGCCATGGGCGGGCTGGCCTCGGCCAGGATCGGGGTCAGGTCGGTCTGCTGGTCCATGCTCGTCTCCGGAGGGTGTGGCAACGAGCATCGCGCCGGGACCCGCCGCGGCGCGTAGGAAAGCAGCGTGGAACGCTCGCCTTAAAAATCCTCTCCGCCGCCGCTGGCCAGGTTCTCGAACTTGGTCAGCTGCTTCAGGAAGGCGAGCTTCACGGTGCCCGTGGGGCCATTCCGCTGCTTGCTGATGATCACCTCCGAGACGCCCGGCTCCTTGGAGTCCTTGTTGTAGTAGTCGTCGCGGTAGATGAACATGATGACGTCGGCGTCCTGCTCGATGGCGCCGGATTCGCGCAGGTCCGACATCATCGGGCGCTTGTCGGTGCGCTGCTCCACCGCGCGCGACAGCTGCGACAGCGCGATCAGCGGGCAGCCGAGCTCCTTGGCCAGCATCTTCAGGCCGCGCGAGATCTCGCCCACGGCCGTGGCGCGGTTCTCGTCGCTCATGCCGCCGGACACGCTCATCAGCTGCAGGTAGTCGACCACGATCAGACCCAGCTTGCCGCCGCACTGCCGCGCCAGCCGGCGGGCGTTGGCGCGCAGTTCGCTGACCGTCAGGCCCGGGGTTTCGTCGATGTGCAGCGAGATGTTGCGCAGCTTCTCGATCGCCTCCGTCAGGCGCGGCCATTCGTCGTCGGTGAGCTTGCCGGTGCGCAGGTGGCCCTGGTCGATGCGGCCGATGGAACCCACGATACGCACGGCCAGCTGGTTGGCGCCCATTTCCATGGAGAACACCGCCACCGGCAGGCCCTCGTTGAGCGCCACGTGCTCGGCGATGTTGATCGCCAGCGAGGTCTTGCCCATGGAGGGGCGCGCCGCCAGGATGATCAGGTCGCCGGCCTGCATGCCGGAGGTCATGCGGTCGAAATCGTAGAAGCCGGTGGGCACGCCCGTGATGTCGTTCGGGTTGTCCGCCATCTCCTGGACCCGGTCCAGCAGCGTCACGACGAGGCCTTCCATGCTCTGGAAGCCCTGCTTGGAGCGCGAGCCTTCCTCGCCGATGTGGAAGATCTTCTGCTCCGCCTCGTCGAGGATCTTCTCCACCGGCTTGCCCTGGGGATTGAAGGCGGCGGTGGCGATCTCGTCGCTGGCCGAGACCAGCTTGCGTAGGATCGAGCGCTCGCGCACGATCTCGGCGTAGCGGCGGATGTTGGCCGCGCTCGGCACGTACTGCGCGAGCGAGTTCAGGTAGGGCAGCCCGCCGATCTCCTCCGCCTTGCCGAGGCCCTGCAGTTCCTCGAACACGGTGATGACGTCGGCCGGCTTGTTGCCGTTGATCAGCTTGCCGGTGGCCGTGAAGATCAGCTTGTGCTCGTGGCGATAGAAATCGTTCTCGGAAAGCAGGTCACCCACGCGGTCCCAGGCGCCGTTGTCCAGGAGCAGGCCGCCCAGGACGCTCGACTCCGCCTCGATCGAATGGGGCGGAATGCGCAGCTGCGCCACCTGCCGGTCGCGCTCGCGCGGGAAGTCGTCTTCGACGGGACTCAGAACAGCGGACATCGATCACTCTCTCCTCGTGCGATTGTCCCGCCGGACCTGTAAGGATGTCCAGTGATAACTCTGGGGGCTTGCTGTGGACAACGCGCGCGAGGCTGTGGAGCGCGGGGACTGTCGAAACCGCCGAAAACCAACTTCCGGACGCAGAGGACGCAAAAGAAACCTTAAAGGTTCTTCTTTTGCGTCCTCTGCGTACCCTTCGCGTCCTCTGCGTCCGGAAGTTGGGTGTTGAAAGAAAAAAAGCCGCCCGAAGGCGGCTTTCGCGGGGGGGCAGGGACTCTTACGCCGTCTCGCCGTAGACCGTCACGTTGATGTCGACGACCACGTCCGTGTGCAGGGCCACGGAGACCTGGCTGTCGCCCACGGTCTTGATCGGGCCGTTGGGCAGGCGCACCTGCGCCTTCGCCACCGGGAAGCCCATCTTGGTGAGTTCCTCGGCGATGTCGAAGTTAGTGACCGAGCCGAACAGGCGGCCGTCCACGCCGGCCTTCTGGGTCAGCTTGACGGTCTGGCCGGACAGCTTCTCGCCGGTCGCCTGTGCGTCGGTCAGCTTGGCGGCGGCCTGCTTCTCCAGTTCGACGCGCTTGGCTTCGAATTCGGCCTTGTTCGCTTCGGTGGCGCGGCGGGCGCGGCCCTGCGGGATCAGGAAGTTGCGGGCGTAGCCGTCACGCACCTTCACGATCTCGCCCAGGTTGCCCAGGTTGACGACTTTGTCGAGCAGGATGACTTGCATGTTGGCTACCTCAGATGCGGTGCTGGTCGGAGTACGGCAGCAGCGCCAGGAAGCGTGCGCGCTTGATGGCGGTGTTGAGCTGGCGCTGGTAGATCGCGCGGGTGCCCGTCAGGCGCGCCGGGATGATCTTGCCGTTCTCGGAGACGAAATCGCGCAGCGTGTCGATGTCCTTGTAGTCGATCTCTTCGACGCCGGCGACGGTGAAGCGGCAGAAACGCTTGCGCTTGAACAGCAGCGACTGGGTGTTGCGCTTCGGACGCTTGTCCTTGTTGAACTTCTTGAACGTGGCCATGAATGGCTCCTCTCAATTTGTCGGGGACAGGGCTGAAGACCTGTCCCGCGAAGCTACTAGATTTGCTCGAATGACTGGATATGCAGGACCGGGTGCTTCCCGCCGCGGAAGGCGGCCAGGAAGCCCGTGAACCGGAATCCGCTGCCGACCGCCTGCCTGGCAAGCGTCTCGGCGTGCGCCCCGAAGGCCACCGCGCGGACTTCCACCTTCACCTGCCGCTTGAGCCCGGCCTCCATGGCTTCGGACTCGTGCGCGAGCAGCAGGTCGAGGGCGGGCAATCCGGCGGGGGTGTAGCGCAGGGCCTTGGCCTCCGCGATACGGGCGCTCAGGATCGTCTGGTTCACACCCGGCGAGTCGCCGCCGAATTTACGACTGGAACTCCGCCTGCTGCGCCTTGCGGGCTTCCTCGCGCTCCACCGTCTTCATCATGGAGGACGGGCCGGTGTCGGCCTTCTTCTTCACGACGGTCAGGTGGCGCAGCACGGCGTCGTTGAAGCGGAACGCGTGCTCCAGTTCGCCCATCACGGCCTGGTCGGCCTCGATGTTGATGCACAGGAAGTGTGCCTTGGCGAGCTTGTTGATCTGGTAGGCCAGCTGGCGGCGGCCCCAGTCTTCGACACGATGCACCTTGCCATTGCCGGCGGTGATCATGCCCTTGTAGCGCTCCAGCATGGCCGGAACCTGTTCGCTCTGATCCGGGTGGATCAGCAGCACGATTTCATAGTGACGCATAGGACTCCTTGCGGACTCGCCGCGTGGTACGCGGCGTTGAGGGTCTGGCCGCCTCCGGCGTCGACTCGGAGTGCGGCAAGGGGAAAAGCCCATGATTATAGCCCGGATGGCTCCGGGCTGCCCGGCCGCTGCCTCAGCGCATGCGGAGGGCGGATTCCAGGCGGGCGAACTTGACCGGGCCGACGGCCTCCAGCAGCTGCGGCGCCAGGGCGTCCAGTTCGGCGAGGGTGCCCGCGGCCTCGACGGCGAGCGCGAGCTGGATGTCCTTGCGGCCCAGTTGGGCGGCCAGCTCGGTGGCGATGCCGTAGGCGCGCACGTACTGGTCCCAGCCGGCGCAGCTGGAATCGGTGAAGTCGGGTTCCGAGGCCGACACCGGGCGGCGCGGCAGCAATTGTTCGGCGACCAGGCCCAGTTCCACCAGCCGGTCGATGTCGGCGCGCGTGGTGCCGCCCGCGACGGTCAGGACCTCTTCGACGCTGCGCTGGCCGTCGATCAGGATCAGGGCCGCGCGCTGGCGGGGCGACAGGCCGCTGCGCCGGTCCTTCAAGGATCGGAGCCCCTCGTCCGTCTTGGCCATCGTCATTGCAAACCCTGGTGAACTCGCCGCGCCGCGCACAGAAAAGCCCGCGCGGGGCGGGCTTTCCTGGCGCCACGAAGGCTACAGCTTAATCGCGGGCGTAGATGTCCACGTCCTTGGTTTCCCGGATGAACAGCATGCCGATGACGAACGTCATGGCCGCGACGACGACCGGGTACCACAGGCCATAGAAGATGTCGCCCGTCGCCGCCACCATCGCGAAGGCCGTGGTCGGCAACAGGCCGCCGAACCAGCCGTTGCCGATGTGGTACGGCAGGCTCATGGAGGTGTAGCGGATCCGCGTCGGGAACAGTTCCACCAGCATGGCGGCGATCGGGCCGTACACCATGGTCACCAGGATGACCAGGAAGACCAGGATGGCCAGCACGGTGCCGGTCTGCATCTTGTCCTTGGCCGCCGGCGTGGTGAGGCCGGCCGCCTTGGAGGTGTCGCCGACCTGCTTCTTGAAGTCGGCCAGGGACTTGGCCGATTCGGCGGAGAAGCCGTGGCGCTCGGCGTTGAGGGTGAGCGTCGGTGCGGTCATCACCTTGCCGCCGATGCTGATGGTGGCGGGCGTGCCGGCGGGGGCGGCAACGTTCTCGTACGGGATGTAGGCCTGCGTCAGGGCGCGCTTGGCGACGTCGCACGAGGACGTGAAGTCGATCTCGCGGGCGATCGGGCTGCCCTGGAACGAGCACTGCTTCGGATCGGCGGTGATGGTCACCTTGGTGGCCTGCTGCGCGGCCACCAGGGCCGGGTTGGCAGCCTTCAGCAGCATCGGGAACACCGTGAAGTAGGTGAGCGCGGCGATCAGGCAGCCCGCCATGATGATCGGCTTGCGGCCGATCTTGTCGGACAGGGCGCCGAACACGATGAAGAAAGGCGTGCCGACGATCAGCGAGGCGGCGATCAGCAGGTTGGCCGTGGTGACGTCCACCTTGGCGATCGTGGTCATGAAGAACAGGGCGTAGAACTGGCCCGTGTACCAGACCACGGCCTGGCCGGCGGTGAGGCCCAGCAGCGCCAGGATCACGACCTTCAGGTTACGCCACTGGCCGAAGGATTCCGTCAGCGGCGCCTTGGAGGTCTTGCCTTCGGACTTCATCTTCTGGAAGGCCGGCGACTCGTTGAGGCTCAGCCGGATCCAGACGGAGATCGCCAGCAGCACGATGGAGACCAGGAACGGGATGCGCCAGCCCCACTCGGCCCAGGCCTTCGGGTCCATGCCCTCGCGCACGCCCAGGATCACCAGCAGGGACATGAACAGGCCCAGCGTGGCGGTGGTCTGGATCCACGAGGTGTAGGCGCCGCGCCTGCCGTGCGGGGCATGCTCCGCGACGTAGGTGGCCGCGCCGCCGTACTCGCCGCCCAGCGCCAGGCCCTGCAGCAGGCGCAGGGCGATCAGGATCACCGGGGCGGCGATGCCGATCGACTTGTAGCCGGGCAGCAGGCCGACGATGAAGGTCGACGCGCCCATGATCAGGATCGTGACCAGGAAGGTGTACTTGCGGCCGATCATGTCGCCGAGGCGGCCGAACACGATCGCGCCGAAGGGCCGCACCAGGAAGCCGGCGGCGAAGGCCAGCAGCGCGAAGATGTAGGCCGAGGTGGGATCGAGGCCGGAGAAGAACTGGGCGCCGATGATGGCGGCCAGCGAGCCGTAGAGGTAGAAGTCGTACCACTCGAACACGGTGCCGAGCGACGAGGCGAAGATGACCTTCTTCTCCTCGCGCGTCATCGGCGCGGATGCGGCGCTTCCCAATGCAGCGCCCGTTGAGGCTATTGCCATGATGTCTCCTTTGATTTTGGATGGGAAGCGCCGAGTGTTCGAAGCCCCTCTGACGCGAAACTGACGCGCAGGCCCCGGGCCCGCTAGGAGATTCCCTTAGGAACGTTGCCGCGCCAGCAGGCTCACCGTCCAAGTGACCAGCAGGCCCAGCGGGACGCCGAAGACGGCGGCCGACAACGGCTGGATGCCGAACCACAGCTGTTGCCCCGCGGCGAGGCCGAGCGCCGCACGCACGCTGGGCGCATTGATGCTCATGTAATAGAGTGTGACCGCCAGCCCTGCCAACATGCCTGCGACCGCGCCCGCGCGGTTGGCGCCGCGCCACAGGATGCCCAGCACCATGGCCGGCACGAAGGCGGCGGCGGCGAGCGAGAACGAGGCCGTGACCAGCGAGAGGATCTCCGCCGGCTTGGCCGTCGCCACCACGGCCGCGACCAGGGCCACGCCCATCAGCGCGAACTTCGACAGGATCACGCGCTGCTCGGGCGGGAGGTCCGGCCGCACGTCGTGGCAGAAGATGTCGCGCACCAGCGCATTGCTGATCGTCAGCAGCAGGCCGTCGGCCGTCGAGAGCGCGGCGGCCAGGCCGCCCGCGGCCACCAGTCCGGAGATCACGTAGGGCAGGCCCCCGAGCTCCGGCGTCGCCAGCATGATGATGTCGGCCCCGAGGCGGATCTCGCCCCACTGCAGGATGCGGTCGCCGTTGACGTCGGCGACCGAGAGCAGCGAGGGGTCCACCCTCGCCCACTGCGCGATCCAGGCCGGCAGGCTGTCGAAGCTGCTGCCCACCAGGTTGTTCATCACCTCGAACTTCACCAGCGCCGCCAGCGCCGGCGCGCTGATGTACACCAGCGCGATGAAGAACAGGGACCACGCCACCGAGGAGCGCGCGCCCGACACGCTGGGAGTCGTGTAGTAGCGGGTGAGCAGGTGCGGCAGGCCCGCGGTGCCCAGCATCAGGCAGAACATCAGCGCCAGGAAGTTGCGCCGCGACAGGTCGAAGTCGTCGCGCTGCTGCGGCGTGCCGTTCGGGTCGCCGGCGAAAGGCCGGCTGTGGCGCGGCACGCCCCCGAGCGGGCGGGCGCGCTCGTAGCTCTCGTTCATCGCGCGGGTCCACTGCTCGCGCGCGCTGGCCACGTCGCGCGGCAGCGCGCTGAGCGCCCGCGAGGCCTGCTGGATCACCGCCGCGTCGCCGTTCTCCTGCTTCAGCCGCCGCACGTGCGCCTGCGCGTCGGAGCGCACGCGCGCCAGCGAGCCGGGCAGGTCGTGCAGCAGCGCCTCGTACTCGCGGCCCCGGGCGAGGAAGATGGCCGCCACCTGGCGCTCCGCCGGGTCGCGCGCGATCTTCTCCTCCAGCGCGCTGATCTTGCGCAGCTGGTCGCCGTAAACGAAGGGCGCGGCCGGTTCGCCGAGCTGCTTGTAGGCCAGCCAGGACACCGGGATCAGAAAGGCCAGCAGCATCACCACGTACTGCGCCACCTGCGTCCAGGTGATCGCCTTCATGCCGCCCAGGAAGGAGCAAAGCAGCACGCCGCCGATCCCGAGCAGGATGCCGATCTCGAACTGCACTCCGGTGAGGCGCGAGGCGATCAGGCCCACGCCGTAGATCTGCGCCACCACGTAGATGAAGGAGCACAGCACCGCCGACAGGGCCGCGATGATGCGCGGCCCGCGGCCGCCGAAGCGCACGGCGAAGTAGTCCGGCACCGTGTAGAGGTTCATGCGCCGAAGGTGCGGCGCGATCAGCAGCGCCAGCAGGCAGAAGCCGCCGGTCCATCCCAGCACGTAGGCCAGGCCCCCGGCCTGGGCCTCGTTGCCGCCGTAGCCTTGCAGGTAGAGCCCGCCGGCCATGCTGATGAAGGAGGCGGCGCTCATCCAGTCGGCCGCGGCGGCCATGCCGTTGTACATGGGCGGGATGCGGCGGCCCGCGACGTAGTACTCCTCGGGGTCGGTGGTGCGGCTGCGGATGCCGATCACCGCGTACATCATGACCGTGGAGAAGATGAAGATCGGCCCGAGCCAGAAGCGCGAGAGCCCGTTCTGCTCGGCGAGCGCCAGGCCCAGCAGAAACAGGAGGAAGCCCGCGGTGAAGGACAGCAGGACGCGGCGGATGCGCCGCTCGTAGGGCGTCACGGTGTCAGGCGCCCTCTTCCGTGCCGGTGGGGACGGCGTCCTCCGGCACCAGGCGTTTCATCGCCCAGGCGTGCACGGCGACGATCGCGATGAACGCGAACAGCGCGCCCTGCGCCGCCACCCAGTAGCCCAGGGGCCAGCCGAACACGAAGAAATCGAGCTCGCGGGCGAAGAAGCACGCGCCGAAGCTCACCGCGAGCCACAGCGTGGCCAGCCCCAGCTTCAGGGCCAGCACGCGGCGGTCGCGGAAAGTGTTGGGCGGCACGTCATCCATGGGCCGGGATCATCGCACTCCCGGCTGACACGGATCAAGCCGCGAGCTTTTCCCAGGTCGCGATCACGCTGTCCGGGTTGAGCGAGATGGAGGTGATGCCTTCCTGCACCAGCCAGGCAGCGAAGTCCGGGTGGTCGCTGGGGCCCTGGCCGCAGATGCCGACGTACTTGCCCTGCTTCACGCAGGCCTGGATGGCCCGGGAGAGCAAGGCGCGCACGGCGGGATCGCGCTCGTCGAAGTCCGCGGCCAGCAGTTCCAGGCCGGAGTCGCGGTCCAGGCCCAAGGTCAGCTGGGTCAGGTCGTTCGAGCCGATCGAGAAGCCGTCGAAGTACTGCAGGAATTCGTCGGCCAGGATGGCGTTGCTGGGGATCTCGCACATCATGATCAGCTTGAGGTCGTCCTTGCCGCGCTGCAGACCGTGCTGCGCCAGCAGCGTCGTGACGCGCTCGGCCTGCTTCAGGGTCCGCACGAAGGGCACCATCACCTGCACGTTGGTGAGGCCCATGTCGCGGCGCACCCGCACCAGCGCCTCGCACTCCATCTCGAAGGCTTCCTTGAACTCCGCACTGATGTAGCGGGCGGCGCCGCGGAAGCCCAGCATCGGGTTCTCTTCCTCCGGCTCGTAGCGGCTGCCGCCAATGAGCTTGCGGTACTCGTTGGACTTGAAGTCCGACAGGCGCACGATCACCGGCTTGGGCCAGAAGGCCCCGGCGATGGTGGCCACGCCCTCGGCGACCTTGTCGACGTAGAAGGCGCGCGGCGAGGCGTGGCCGCGGGCGACCGACTCCACCGCCTTCTTCAGGTCCGCGTCCACGTTCGGGTAGTCGAGGATCGCCTTCGGGTGCACCCCGATGTTGTTGTTGATGATGAACTCGAGCCGCGCCAGGCCCACCCCGTCGTTGGGGAGCTGGGCGAAGTCGAAGGCCAGCTGCGGGTTGCCGACGTTCATCGTGATCTTGGTCTTGATGGGCGGCATCACGCCGCGCTGGACCTCCGTCACCTCGGTTTCCAGCAGGCCGTCGTAGATGTAGCCGGTGTCGCCCTCGGCGCAGCTCACGGTGACCAGGGTGCCGTCCTTCAGGATCTCGGTGGCGTCGCCGCAGCCGACCACGGCGGGGATGCCAAGCTCGCGCGCGATGATGGCCGCGTGGCAGGTGCGGCCGCCGCGGTTGGTCACGATGGCGCTGGCGCGCTTCATCACCGGTTCCCAGTTCGGGTCGGTCATGTCGGTGACCAGCACGTCGCCGGGCTGCACGCGGTCCATTTCCGCGGTGCTGTGGACCAGCCGCACGGGGCCGGTGCCGATCTTCTGGCCGATCGCGCGGCCCTCGACCAGCACGCTTCCCTTGCTCTTCAATTTGTAGCGGGTCTCGGCCTTGCCCTCGGACTGGCTCTTCACCGTCTCGGGCCGGGCCTGCAGGATGTACAGCTGGCCGTCGGTGCCGTCCTTGCCCCACTCGATGTCCATCGGGCGGCCGTAGTGCTGCTCGATGATCAGGGCGTAGCGCGCGAGTTCCTGCACGTCGGCGTCGTTCAGGGAGTAGCGGTTGCGCTGCTCCAGCGGCACGTCGATCGTCTTGACCAGGCGGCCGCCCTGCGCCTTCTCGGCATCGGAGGCGAACACCATCTGCAGCAGCTTGGAGCCGAGGTTGCGGCGGATCACCGCCTGCTTGCCGGCCTTCAGCATCGGCTTGTGGACGTAGAACTCGTCGGGGTTGACGGCGCCCTGCACCACGGTCTCGCCGAGGCCGTAGCTGGAGGTGATGAACACCACGTCGGCGAAGCCCGACTCGGTGTCGATCGTGAACATCACGCCGGCCGCGCCGAGGTCGGAGCGGACCATGCGCTGCACGCCGGCGGACAGCGCCACGTCGGAGTGGGCGAAGCCCTTGTGCACGCGGTAGCTGATCGCGCGGTCGTTGTACAGCGACGCGAACACTTCGCGCATCTTGTGCAGCACCTGCTCGATGCCGACCACGTTGAGGAAGGTCTCCTGCTGGCCCGCGAAGGAGGCGTCGGGCAGGTCCTCGGCGGTCGCGGAGGAGCGCACCGCGAAGCTGGCCTGGGGGTTGCCGGCCGCGAGCTTCTCGAATTCCGCGCGGATCTCGCGCTCCAGGTCCGCCGGGAAGGGCTGGGCCTCGACCCAGCCGCGGATCTCGGCGCCGGCCGCGGCGAGCGCGCGCACGTCCTCGGTGTCGAGCGTGGCGAGGCGCTGCTGGATGCGCTTGTCCAGGCCGTCGTGCTTCAGGAATTCGCGGAAGGCATGCGCGGTGGTGGCGAAGCCGGTGGGCACGCGCACGCCGTGCGGCAGCTGCGAGATCATTTCGCCGAGGCTGGCGTTCTTGCCGCCGACCACCTCGACGTCGGACATTCTCAGGTTCTCAAACGGAACGACCAGGGAGGTCGCGTTGAAACGAGCAGACATGGTGGGAAGACTCCGGAAGTTGAAACCTGGGTTGCGCGCAGGCGCATGGCTCCCGAGCCCGCCGATGGGCTTTCTGGTTGTTCGAATGGGCGGCGGCGGGTCAAGGGGGCGCTGGGAATTCGGATAATCCGGGCCATTGTAGGCGGGGCCGGCTGTTCCGGGCCGCCACTGCTCGAGGCTTATCCCATGGCGACCCTGCACACGCGCACCGTTTTCTTCGTCTCCGACGGCACCGGCATCACGGCGGAAACCTTCGGCAACGCCATCCTGGCGCAGTTCGAGTTCAAGCCCCGCCACGTGCGGCTGCCGTTCATCGACTCGGTGGACAAGGCCCACCAGGTGGTGCGGCAGGTGAACCACACCGCGGACGTGGAAGGCCGCCGCCCCGTCGTCTTCACCACGCTGGTGAACATCGACGTGCTCCAGGTGATCGAGGAAGGCTGCAAGGCCATGGTGCTGGACATGTTCGGCACCTTCGTCCGGCCGCTGGAGATCGAGTTGGGGATGAAGTCCAGCCACCGGGTGGGGCGCTTCTCCGACGTCAGCAAGAGCAAGGAGTACCACGACCGCATCGAGGCGATCAACTTCAGCCTGGTGCACGACGACGGCCAGTCCAACCGCGACCTGGAGCAGGCCGACGTGATCCTGATCGGCGTCAGCCGCAGCGGCAAGACGCCGACCTCCCTGTACCTGGCCATGCAGCACGGGCTGAAGGCGGCCAACTACCCGCTGATCCCGGAGGACTTCGACCGCAAGCAGCTCCCGGGCGCGCTGGCGCCCCACCGCAAGAAGATCTTCGGCCTGACGATCCAGCCCGAGCGGCTCAGCGAGATCCGCAACGAGCGCCGGCCCAATTCGCGCTACGCGGCGCTTGAGAACTGCCGCCACGAAGTGGCGGAAGCCGAGGCGATGATGCGGCGCGAGGGCATCCGCTGGCTCTCCACCACCACCAAGTCGATCGAAGAGATCGCGACGACCATCCTGCAGGAGATCCGGCCCGAGCGGCTGGAGTACTGAATCTCCGCCTCACCCGGCCCCCACTCCGGGGTGGGGCAATAGCCGACAGCTAAAGGCACGATGGGCCCTTTCAATGGGAAGGGGCTCCGGATGGCCCTATCATTCATAGGCGCGATTCATTGAAGCGCTCCAACCAATAGAGGAAAACAAATGTCGCTGATCAACACCGAAATCCCCGCCTTCTCCGCCACCGCGTACCACAACGGCAAGTTCGTGCCGGTGACCGAGCAGAGCTTCAAGGGCAAGTGGTCCGTCGTGGTGTTCTACCCGGCCGACTTCACCTTCGTGTGCCCGACCGAGCTGGGCGACCTGGCCGACAACTACGCCGAATTCCAGAAGCTGGGCGCCGAAGTCTATGGCGTGTCCACCGACACCCACTTCACGCACAAGGCCTGGCACGACACGTCCGACACGATCGGGAAGGTGCAGTACCCCCTGGTCGGCGACCCGAGCCACCAGCTGGCCCGCTTCTTCCAGGTGCTGATCACCGAGGGCGAAGACACCGGCCTGGCGTTGCGCGGCACGTTCGTCGTCGATCCGGAAGGCCGCATCAAGACCATCGAAGTGCACGACAACGGCATCGGCCGCGACGCCAAGGAAACCCTGCGCCGCCTGAAGGCCGCCCAGTACGTGGCCGCGCACCCCGGTGAAGTCTGCCCCGCCAAGTGGAGCGAAGGCGCCGAGACGCTGAAGCCCTCGCTGGACCTGGTCGGCAAGATCTAAGGGCCTGGCTCGGAAAAATCGCTGCGCGATTTTTCCGAGTTGCCTGATCAGTGCGAAGAGGACCGGCAAAGCCGAATCGTCTTCGCAAATGGGACCGCGCTGCATGTCATTCCGCGCGGTCCTCTAGGGCCCGGCAAGCCGGGCCTTTTCATTCGGAATCCAGAAAGGGAGCCCTGATGCTCGACGCCAACCTCAAAGCCCAACTCGCCGCCTACCTCGAGCGCATGACGCAGCCGGTCGAGATCGTCGCCTCGCTGGACGACACGAAGGTCTCGGCCGAGATGCGGGCCCTGCTGAAGGACATCGCGGACGCCTCGCCGCGCGTGACCGTCACCGAGACCCGGGGCGGCCCGCAGCGCACGCCCTCCTTCCAGGTCACCCGCCCCGGCCAGAACACGGGCGTGCGCTTTGCCGGCTTGCCCATGGGCCATGAATTCACCTCGCTGGTGCTGGCCCTGCTGCAGGTGGGCGGCTACCCGCCCAAGGTGGAAGAGGCCGTGCTGGAGCAGATCCGCGCCCTCCCCGGCGACTACGAATTCGAAATCTACGTCTCGCTGTCCTGCCACAACTGCCCGGACGTGGTGCAGGCGCTGAACCTGATGGCGGTGCAGAACCCGCGCATCCGCACGACGATGATCGACGGCGCGCTGTTCCAGGACGAAGTGAACCAGCGCCAGGTGATGGCCGTGCCCACCGTGTTCCTGAACGGCACCCACTTCGGCCAGGGTCGCATGACCCTGGAAGAGATCCTGGGCAAGATCGACACCGCCGGCGCCGCGAAGCAGGCCCAGGCGCTGTCCGCGAAGGATCCCTTCGACGTGCTGATCGTCGGCGGCGGGCCCGCCGGCGCCGCGGCCGCCGTGTACGCCGCGCGGAAGGGCATCCGCACCGGCATCGCCTCCGAGCGTTTCGGCGGCCAGGTGCTGGACACCCTGGGCATCGAGAACTTCATCTCGGTCAAGGAAACCGAGGGCCCGAAGTTCGCGATGGCGCTGGAGGAGCACGTGCGCCACTACGACGTGGAGATCGTCAACCTGCAGCGCGCCAAGGCGCTGCGCCCGAACGGCAAGCTGGTCGAGGTCGAACTCGAAAGCGGGGCCTCGCTGAAGGGCCGGACGGTGATCCTGTCCACCGGCGCGCGCTGGCGCACGCTCAACGTGCCGGGCGAGCAGGAGTACCGCAACAAAGGCGTGACCTTCTGCCCGCACTGCGACGGCCCGCTGTTCAAGGGCAAGCCGGTGGCCGTGGTCGGCGGCGGCAACTCCGGCGTGGAGGCGGCGATCGACCTGGCGGGCATCGTGAAGCACGTGACGCTGGTGGAGTTCGGCACCGAACTGCGCGCCGACGCGGTGCTGCAGCGCAAGCTGAAGTCACTGCCCAACGTGGACGTGATCCTCGACGCGCAGACCACCGAGGTGGCCGGCGACGGCCAGAAGGTGAACGCGCTGGTCTACCAGGACCGCGCGAGCGGCGAAGAAAGGCGCGTGCCTGTCGAAGGCGTGTTCGTGCAGATCGGCCTGGTGCCCAACACGGAATGGCTGAAGGGGACCCTGGAGCTGTCGAAGCACGGCGAGATCGTGGTCGACGCGCGCGGCCAGACCTCGGCGCCGGGCGTGTTCGCCGCCGGCGACTGCACCACCGTGCCGTTCAAGCAGATCATCATCGCGGCCGGCGACGGCGCGAAGGCAGCGCTGGGCGCCTTCGACCACCTGATCCGCTCCTGACGCAAGGCAGGCGGGGAGCGTCCATCGCTCCGCCTGTCGCTTGGGTCCGTCTTGCGCCAAAATGGCCGCCAACAACACCAAGGGGAACACCTCACCATGCAAGGCGATCCGCAAGTCATCCACCACCTCCAGGCCCAACTGAAGAACGAGCTGACGGCCACCAACCAGTACTTCCTGCACTACCGGATCCTGAAGCACTGGGGATTCGATCGCCTGGCGAAAAAGGAATACGAGGAGTCGATCGGCGAGATGAAGCACGCCGACCGGCTGATGGAGCGCATCCTGCTGCTCGACGCCCTGCCCAACCTGCAGGACCTGGGCAAGCTGATGGTCGGCGAGGACGTGCCGGAGATCCTGAACTGCGACCTGACCCTGGAGCGCGGCGCGCAGGCCACCATCAAGGCTGGCATTGCCCACTGCGAATCCGTCCGCGACTACGTCTCGCGCGAGATCCTGGAACGCATCCTCGAGGACACCGAGGAGCACATCGACTGGCTGGAAACGCAGATCGACCTGGTGAACAAGGTCGGCCTGTCGAACTACCTGCAGTCGCAGATGGGCGAGCACAGCTGAGCCGACGAGGCTGCGCCCAGGCGCGAATTAAAACTTTCCACTGACTTCCACGGGGCGGCGCGTTGGCAATCCGGCGCGCCGCCCTCATTTCATTTGCGCTACCGCAACTGGTCGTGCCTTGATGGGTTGCAAATGCGAAGGATTCGCATTTATACTGAACCCAGTCCGACAAGTGGAAGTACTGGAAACAGCATCATGATCGTCTGCGTCTGCCGCCGTGTCTCCGACCGTGAAATCGCGCGCCATGCCCGGGCCGGCATGAGCTTCGACGACATCCAGTTCGAACTGGGCGTGGCAACCCAGTGCGGCCAGTGCGAATGCTCGGCCCGCGCCGTCGTCGACCAGTGCGCCTGCAGCAATCCCGTGGCCGCCCTGACCTGCGAGACCTCCGCCCTCAAGGAAAGCCGCGAATGGCCGCAGTCGTCCTCTGTGGCTGCCTGATCCTCGCGCTGGGCGGAGCCTGGTGGGTTTGTACCCGCTGACCCCGCACCCGGCTGACCGACAATGACGACCTTCTCGCCACCCCGAGGCGCAGCCATGCCCGTCTCCCGCAACACCCTGATCGCCGGAAGCGTCGTGCTGCTGCACGTCGGGGTGCTGTGGGCGCTGCAGGCCGGCCTGGTGCGGCGCGCCATCGAGACCGTCATTCCGGTGGAACTCCTCAGCGCCGCGGTCACCACCCCGCCGGCACGCGTCGAACCCCCTGCCCCGCTCCCGCCCCAGCCCAAGCCCGTGGTGCCCGGGCCCCGGCCCGTGCTGCGCAAGAGCGCCCCGGCGCCCGCGCCGGCGCCGCAGCCCGTGGCGGCGCCCGACCCGGCACCCGCGCCCACCGCCGTGACCGGCACCACCGAGCCGCAACCGCCGGCGCCCCCGGTGGCCGCACCGGTCGCCGCGGCCCCGGTCGCGGCGCCCGTCGCGCCTCCCGCGCCGGCCAAGGTGGAACTGCCGATCAGCGACGCCGATTACCTGCAGAACCCCGCGCCCGAGTGGCCGCGCATGAGCCAGCGGCTCGGCGAGAAAGGGCTGGTGATGCTGCGGGTCCTGATCGGAACCGATGGACGCGCCAAGACGGCCCAGGTCAAGCAAAGCAGCGGCTACCCGCGCCTCGACGACGCTTCGAAGACCGCCGTGCTCGCCTGGCGCTACGTTCCCGGCAAACGGGGCGGCGTGCCGGAAGAAATGTGGGTGAACGTCCCGATCCGCTGGGGCGACTGACACGCAAGAAGACGGAGAAGATTGCAATGAACACGGAATTCGGCCTCGCCCACCTGTGGGCCCAGGGTGACCTCGTGACCCGCGCGGTGGCGCTGCTGCTGCTGGGGATGTCTCTGGCGTCCTGGATGGTCATCATCATCAAGGCGCTGGACCTGCGCCGGCACGCGCGGGAATCGCGCCAGGTCGAGAGCTTCTGGCACGCCGCCGATTTCGCCGACGGGCTCGGCAAGCTGGGCACCGAACCCACCAACCCCTTCCGCACGCTGGCGCTGGAGGGCCGCGAGGCGGCGGCGCACCACCACGCGCAGGCGCAGCTCCACGATTCGCTCGACGCCAGCGAGTGGCTCACGCGCAGCCTGCGCAACTCGATCGACGACTCCACGGCGCGCCTGCAGACCGGCCTGGCCGTGCTCGCCTCGGTCGGTTCGACCGCACCCTTCATCGGCCTGTTCGGCACCGTCTGGGGCATCTATCACGCCCTGCTCTCCATCAGCACCGCCGGCCAGGCCACCATCGACAAGGTCGCCGGGCCGATCGGCGAGGCGCTGGTGATGACCGCGCTCGGCCTCGCCGTCGCGATTCCCGCGGTGCTGGGCTACAACGCGCTGGTCCGCGGCAACAAGGCGGTGGTGAACAAGCTGAACCGCTTCGCCCACGACCTGCATGCCTACCTCGTCACCGGCGCCCGCGTGAGCAACGGCCAGGGGACGAAGGTGGTGCCGATGAAGAAAGGCGCCTAGCCATGGCCTTCGGTACCCAGGACGACACCGACGACGTGATGAACGAGATCAACATGACGCCGCTCGTCGACGTCATGCTGGTGCTGCTGATCATCTTCATCATCACCGTCCCGGTGATGAAGCATTCCGTGAACATCGACCTGCCGCGCGCCACCAGCACGCCGCAGGACGCCAAGCCGGAGACCATCCGCCTGAGCGTCGACGCGCAGGGGCGCTACTTCTGGAACGAGCAGGAGCTGCCCGAGGCCGACCTCGTGCCGCGTCTGGAGGAGGCCTCGCGGCGCGACCCGCAGCCCGAGCTGCATCTGCGCGGCGACAAGGAGGCACGCTATGAGCGCGTGGCGCTGGCCCTGGCCGCCGCGCAGCGCGCCGGCCTGCGCCGCATCGGCTTCATCACGGAGCCGAAGACGCCATGAGCCCGATGACCTGCTCTCCGTCGCCGGCGGCACTGCCGGCGCTTGCTCCGATCCCGGCCGAGGTCCGCCCCCCGCTGCTGACCAGCGCGCAGCTGTTGCGCGGCCAGCGGCTCGTGGAGATCGCGCACAACGGCGAGATCTACCGCCTGCAGGCCACGCGGCAGGGGAAGCTGATCCTCACCAAGTAAGGGTCAGAGGCCCAGCGCGGCGATGCCGGCGCGCGCGACCTGCGCGTCCTCGCTCGACTTCACGCCGCTGACGCCGACGGCGCCGATGCAGTGGCCGTCCTTCAGGATCGGCACGCCGCCTTCCAGCATGCCCTGCAGCCCGGGCGCGCTCAGGAAGGAGGTGCGGCCGCCGTTGACCACCTCTTCGTAGATGCGGCTCTCGCGCCGGCCGAGGGCGGCGGTGTGCGCCTTCGCCGGGGCGATCTGGGCCGAGATGGGCGCGGCGCCGTCGAGCCGTTGCAGCCACAGCAGGTGACCGCCATCGTCGACGATGGCGATGCTCACGGGCCACTTGTTGGCGAGGGCTTCCGCTTCCGCGGCGGCGGCGATGGCCTTGACTTCGGCGAGTTCGAGGACGGCTTTCGTTTTCATCTGGGTGGATTGCTGGGCGACAGAAACGCCGAGCATACCGTCTGGGCGGCATTGAACCCTTCTAGAATGCGCTCATCTAAAAGGCTGTCGAGGCAAGGAGTGCTGCTATGAACGATCCGATCCAGACCGTGCCGTCCTACGGCCATGGCACCACCCTGGCGCTGGAGCAGCGCAACAGGGTGTTGCGCAACACCTACTGGCTGCTCGCCCTGAGCCTGATCCCCACCGTGCTCGGCGCCTGGCTGGGTGTGTCGACGGGCATCACGCGCAGCCTCTCCGGGGGCCTGGGGCTGATCGTCTTCCTGGGCGGCGCCTTCGGCTTCATGTACGCCATCCAGAAGACCAAGGATTCCGCGGCGGGCGTGGGCGTGCTGCTCGCGTTCACCTTCTTCATGGGTCTGATGCTGTCGCGGCTGATCGCGCTGGTGCTGGGCTTCAAGAACGGCCCCGGCCTGGTGATGACGGCCTTCGGCGGCACGGCGGGCGTGTTCTTCGTGATGGCCTCGCTGTCCACCGTGATCAAGCGCGACCTGTCCGGCATGGGCAAGTGGCTGTTCGTCGGCGCCCTGGTGCTGATGGTCGGCGCCATCATCAACGTGTTCGTCGGCTCCTCGGCCGGCATGCTGGTGATCAGCACGCTGGCGATCGGCATCTTCAGCCTGTACATGCTGTACGACCTGAAGCAGATCATCGATGGCGGCGAGACCAACTACATCACCGCGACCCTCGCGCTGTACCTGGACCTGTTCAACGTGTTCCAGAGCCTGCTCGCGCTGCTGGGCCTGACCGCCGGCGACGACTGAGCGGCACTCCCCGCCCAAAGGAAAACGGGGCCTGGTGCCCCGTTTTTCATGGCAGCTCGAACACCGCGATGGACTCCACGTGCGCCGTGTGCGGGAACATGTTCACCACCCCGGCCGCGGTGCAGGCGTAGCCCCCCTGGTGCACCAGCAGGCCGGCATCGCGCGCCAGCGTCGCCGGGTTGCAGCTCACGTAGACGATGCGGCGGGGCGGCCTCCAGCCCTTGCGCAGCGACGGGTCCTGGTGCAGGTCGGCCACTGCCTTGGCGAGCGCGAACGCGCCTTCGCGCGGCGGGTCGACCAGCCAGCGCTCGGCGATGCCGTCGGCCACGAGCTGCTCGGGGCTCATCTCGAACAGGTTGCGCGCCTCGAAACGGGCCGGCGCGAGCGCGTCCCCGGCGGGCCGCGCGGACTGGTTGCGCTGGTAGTTCTCGCGCGAGCGCGCCACCAGCGCCTCGCTGCCCTCGATGCCCAGCACCTCGCCGGCGCGGGTGGCGAGCGGCAGCGTGAAGTTGCCCAGGCCGCAGAACCAGTCGATCACCCGCTCACTGCGTTGGGGATCGAGCAGGCGGATGGCGCGGTCCACCAGCACCCGGTTGATGTGCGGGTTGACCTGCGTGAAGTCCGTGGGCCGGAAGGGCATGGCGATGCCGTATTCCGGCAGCGTGTAGGCGAGCTCCTCCCCGTCGGCGTCGAGCAGGTGGACCGAATCGGGTCCCTTGGGCTGCAGCCACCACTGGACGCCGGCCGCGGCATGCGTGCGGGCGAAGGCGCGCAGCTTGGCCAGGTCGCCCGCCGACAGCGGCTCCAGGTGCCGCAGCACCAGCGCGGTCACGCGGTCGCCGCAGGCCAGCTCGATCTGCGGGCAGGTCTCGATGGCCTCCATGGAGCCGATCAGCGCCCGCAGCGGCAGCAGCAGGTCGCTCACGTGCTTCGGCACCACGTGGCACTCGCGGATGTCGGCGACGTAGCGGCTCTTGCGCTCGTGGAAGCCGACCAGCACGGTCTCCTTCTTGCGGACGTGGCGCACGCTGAAGCGCGCGCGCCAGCGGTAGCCCCAGGCCGGGCCCTCGATGGCAGGCAGCATGGCGCCGGGACGCACCTTGCCCAGGTGCCAGAGATTGTCTTCCAGCACGCGCTGCTTGATGGCGACCTGGGCGCCCACGTGCAGGTGCTGCATCTTGCAGCCGCCGCACGCGCCTTCGTGCAGGCCGAAGTGCGGGCAGCGCGGGCGCACGCGCTGGGCGGACTCGCGGTGCACCTCCACCAGGGAGGCCTGTTCCCAGTTGTTCTTCTTCCGCTGGACCCTGGCGGTGACGAGCTCACCCGGCAGCGCGCCGTCGATGAACACCACCTTGCCGTCGGGGCGCCGGGCCACGCCCTGGGCCTCGATGTCCAGCGATTCGATTTCGAGCCAGCCCTCGGGGTGCGGGGCGGGCAACTGCTTGTCGGTCATCCCCCGATTTTCTCAGGCCCGGGCGGGCCGTTCGTCAGAGCCACGCGTCCAGGTATTCGCGCCAGTGCGCTTCGGCGGGCACCAGCGCCTCCAGCGACTGCTTCACGAAGCCGATTTCCTGGTCGTACTCGGCCTCGGTGAAGCCGCCGCGCATCTTCTGGAACCGGCAGTACAGCAGGTAGGTGTTCACCACGTCCGTCTCGCAGTAGCGGCGGATGTCCTCCAGCTTGCCCTCGAGGAAGGCCTGGTAGACCTGGGAGCCGTCCATGCCCAGCTTGCCGGGGAAGCCGCACAGCTTCGCCATCGCGTCCAGCGGCGCGCTGGCGCGCGGCTGGTACATCGCCAGCAGGTCCATCAGGTCCAGGTGGCGCATGTGGTAGCGGTTGATGTAGTTGTTGTACTTGAACTCGCGGTCGTCCGGCCCGCCGCCTTCCCCCAGGCACCAGTAGCGATCCGCCACGACGCCATGGCGCAGGCCGCGGTAGTGCAGCACCGGCAGGTCGAAGCCGCCGCCGTTCCAGCTCACGAGCTGGGGCACGTGCTTGTCGAGGGCGTTGAAGAAGTTCTGGATCACCCGGCCTTCGCTGGCGTTGTCGCGGTCGACGAAGGAGTGCACGCGCAGGCCCTCAGCATTGCGGAACACGCAGCTGATCACCAGGATGCGCTGCAGGTGCAGCGGCATGAAGTCGCTCTGGTTGGCGTCCTTGCGCTCCTGCAGCCACTGCGCGTAGACCTCGGCGTCGGTGGCTTCCTTGGGCGAGGCACGCAGGATGCGAAGACCCTGGATGTCGGGGATGGATTCGATGTCGAAGACAAGAACGGGCCAGGCCATGGAGTCACTGTACCAGTGACTCCATGGCCTGGCCCTGCGGCCGCATCAGGAGCCCCCCATCCCAGCCTTCCCCCCGGAGGGGGGAAGGAGCGGGGCGCTGCTTGGAAGGAGCGGGGGCGCTGCTTGATCAGAACAAGGCTTCGCGGTCGATGCCGCTGCGCGCCATCTGGCGCTTCAGCTTGGACAGGGCCTCGTTCTGGATCTGGCGCACGCGCTCGCGCGTGAGGCCCAGGCGGTCGCTCAGGACCTCCAGCGTCTCGGGCTCGCGCTGGTGCAGCCCGAAGCGCCCTTCCAGCACCTCGCGCTCGCGCAGCGACAGCGCCTCGACCCAGCCGGCCACCAGGCGCTCGACCTCGCGGTTCTGCGTGACGCCCGTCGGGTCCACCGCGAGCTCGTCGGCCATGAAGTCGCCCAGCGTGTGTTCCTCGTCGTTCCGGTCCACCGCGGCGTCCAGCGACTTGGGCGTCTCGGCGAGCGCCAGCAGCTGCGCCACCTCCTGCACGTCGCGCCCGAGCAGCGCCGCGACATCCTCCACGCGCACGCCCTCGCCCTCGGCACCGTTGCGCGTGGCGAAGGCGGGATCGTTCTCCAGCGTGCGCCGCGCACGCAGCACCTGCTGCAGCTCGCGGACCACGTGCACCGGCAGGCGGATCACGCGGCCCTGGTTCATCACCGCGCGCTCCACCGCCTGGCGGATCCACCAGGTCGCATAGGTGGAGAAGCGGAAGCCACGCTCCGGCTCGAACTTGCCGATGGCGTGCATCAGGCCGAGGTTGCCTTCCTCGATCAGGTCCGACAGCGGCACGCCGCGCCCGAGGTAGGCCTTGGCGATGCTCACCACCAGACGCAGGTTGTGCTCGATCATCGACTGGCGCGCGGCGAAGTCGCCGGCGCGCGCGCGCGTCGCGGTCTCGAATTCCTCCGTGGCCGTGAACAGCGAGGTCCGGCGCACGTCGCGCAGGTAGAGCGTGAGGGTATCGCTGCTCTCGCCGGAGAAATCGGAGGCGGCTTCGCGCAGGTTCTGGTTCGAGGCCTCCGCGGCCCCTTCGTCGGGAGACTGGCCTTCCGCGCCTTCGCGGACGCCCGCTGGCGCCGGTGCTTCGTGCCCGTTGCGCCGCTTCATGGCTACTTCGCCGGCAGGTAGCGTGTGGGATCCACGGGCTTGCCCTGCCGGCGGATCTCGAAGTGGAGCTTCACGCGATCCGTGTCGGTGGATCCCATCTCCGCGATCTTCTGGCCCTTGCGCACGGCCTGGTCTTCCTTCACCAGCAGCGCCTGGTTGTGCGCGTAGGCCGTGAGGTAGGTGTTGTTGTGCTTCAGGATGATGAGGTTGCCGTAGCCGCGCAGGCCCGCGCCGGCATAGACCACGCGCCCGTCGGCGGCGGCCAGCACGGCGTCGCCGGCACGGCCGCCGATGTCGATGCCCTTGTTCTTCTGCTCGTCGAATCCCGCCAGCACGCTCGCCGCGCCGCCGGTGGGCCAGGCCCAGGCGACGTCGTCCTCGCCTCCGCTGGCCTGCGGCTGCGAAGCCGCGGGCGCCGGCGTGGACGCACGCGGCGCGCTGCCCGCGTTCAAGGGCGGCAGCACCGAGGAGGATGCACTGGCCGGCGGGGCCGCACGCTGGGCCTCGGAGGCCGCGGGCGCGGCCGCGACCGCCTGGCCCGGCGGCGGCGTGACGCGCAGCACCTGGCCGACTTCGATCACGTTGGGGTTGTCGAGGTTGTTCCAGCGCGCGATGTCGCGCCAGTTCTGCCCGGTCTCCAGCGCGATGCGGATCAGCGTCTCACCCGGACGCACCGTGTGGTAGCCCGGCTTGCCTTCGTTCTCCGCGCCGGGAAGGGGCGTGGCACGCGCAGCCGGGGCAGCCGCCGCAGGCGCCGGTGCGACGGTGCCCGGGCGCACGCTGCCGCGGTCTTCGACGGGCGCGGGCGCCCGCCGCGGCGAGCTGCATGCCGCCAGGCCGGCGCACACCAGCACCACGCTCAAACCACCCCACGCGCGCTCGCGCAACAACATCGTTCTCTTCCTTATGCAATCCCCGATTTTAGGGGGACAAAATGAACGCCCTCAAGGACGCTGTGTTTCAGCCGACCCGCGGTCTTCTCGACGATCACGAGGGCCTGCGCGCCGTGAGGCATCACCATGGGCGCCACGATGCGGCCGCCTTCGGCAAGCTGATCGGTCCACTGCGCCGGCACAGCTTCGCCGCCCGCCGCAGCAATGATGCCTGCGTAAGGCGCGCCCTTGGCGAAACCCGCCATGCCGTCGCCGAACAGCAGGTGCACGTTCGGCAGCCGGAAGGCGCGCAAGTTCTCGCGCGCGCGATCGTGCAGCCCCCGCAGGCGCTCGATGCTGTAAACCTCCGAGGCCACGTGGCTCAGGACGGCCGCCTGGTAGCCGCAGCCGGTGCCGATCTCCAGCACCCGCCCGAGGCGGCCCTGGGCATCGGTGCGGCCGGCGAGCAGCAGCTCGATCATGCGCGCAACCACGCTCGGCTTGGAGATGGTCTGGCCCAGGCCGATCGGCAGGCTCGTGTCCTCGTAGGCCTGGTTGACCAGCGCGCTGTCGACGAAGCGGTGCCGCTCCACCGCATTCATCGCGGCGATCACGCGGGGATCGGTGATGCCCTGGGCGACGAGCTTCTGCACCATGCGCGCGCGCACGGCGTGGGAGTCGAGTCCGAGTCCGACCGGCGCGCCGCGCGCCGCGTTCACCGGCGCGGCGGCAGGCGTACGCCGCACCGCCAGTGCGGGAGTCGCGGGCAGGCGCGCCGGGAAGCCCGGCCGCCGCGTCATGGGCCTCCCTCGGCCTGCGGGAGCTGCGTGGCCGCCTGTGCCCAGTAGCGCAGCGACTCGTGGTCCGTCAGGTCCACCTGCAGAGGCGTGATGGTGGGGTGGCCCTGCAGGCTGGCATGGAAGTCGGTGCCCTCGGCGTCGTCCTTGGCGGGGCCGGCCGCGCCGATCCAGTACATGGTCTGGCCGTGCGGGCTGGTCTGCGCGATCACCTTCTCCGCCGCGTGCCTGCGGCCGAGGCGGCACACCTTGTAGGGCTTCAGGTCCTCGTAGGGGCGGTTGGGGATGTTCACGTTGAGCAGCCAGTGCGCGTCGTCGGCGCGATGGTGCGCGATGAGGAACCGCACCAGCTCGCGCGCCTTGCGCGCCGCCGCGTCGAGGTGGGCCCAGCCCTTCTCGGTCTGCGAGAACGCGATCGCGGGCACGCCGAAGAGGTAGCCTTCCATGGCCGCGCCGACGGTGCCGGAGTAGATCGTGTCGTCGCCCATGTTGGCACCGTTGTTGATGCCGCTCACCACGAGGTCGGGCCGGTAGCCCAGGAGTCCCGTCAGGGCGATGTGCACGCAATCCGCCGGCGTGCCGTTCACGTAGCGGAAGCCGTTGCCCGCCTCGTTCACGTACAGCGGGGCGTGCAGGGTCAGCGCGTTCGACTTGGCGCTGTTGTTGTGCTCCGGCGCGACCACTTCGACGTCACCGAGGTCGCGGATCGCCTCGTACAGCGCCACGATGCCGGGCGCCTGGTAGCCGTCGTCGTTCGAGAGCAGGATCTTCATCTTGCGGCGATTGTAGGGGGACCGTCACCCCCGGGACGCCGCGGGCGCGCCCCGCCCCTATCATCGCGCCCAACGAAGGAGACCCCATGCAAGCCTGGCTTTGCGAAAACCCCATCGGCGTCGAAGCGCTGCAGTGGAAGGACCTGCCCACGCCGCAGCCGCAGGCCGGCGAAGTGCTGGTCGAGGTGAAGGCCGCCAGCCTCAACTTCCCCGACATCCTCATCGTCCAGAACAAGTACCAGCACAAGCCGCCCCTGCCCTTCGTGCCCGGCTCGGAGTTCGCCGGCATCGTGGCCGCCGTCGGCCCCGGCGTGACGCAGCTGCAGGTGGGACAGCCGGTCGCGTGCCTCGCCGGCACCGGCGGCTTCGGCACCCACACGCTGGCGCCGGCCGAGCGCTGCGTGCCGCTGCCGACCGGCTTTCCCTTCGTCGATGCGGCCGCGTTCATCATGACCTATGCGACCTCGTACCACGCACTCGTCGACCGCGCGCAGCTCCAGGCTGGCGAGACCGTGCTCGTGCTCGGCGCGGCCGGCGGCGTGGGCACCGCGGCCATCCAGATTGCGAAGGCGGTGGGTGCGCGCGTCATCGCCGCGGCATCCAGCGACGAGAAGTGCGAGCTGTGCCGCTCGATCGGCGCGGACGCGGTCATCAACTACACGCAGCACGCCGCGCCCAACGCGCTGCGCGAACAGATCAAGACGCTCACCGACGCCAAGGGCCCGGAAGTGGTCTACGACCCGGTGGGCGGCGAGTTCGCCGAGCCCGCGTTCCGCTCCATCGCCTGGCGCGGCCGCTACTGCGTGATCGGCTTCGCGGCCGGCCCGATCCCCAGCATCCCGCTGAACCTGCCGCTGCTGAAGGGCGCCTCGCTGGTGGGGGTGTTCTGGGGCGAGCTGACGCGGCGCGAACCGCGGACCGCCGTCGCGACCCTGCAGGAGCTGGCGAAGTGGTACGCCCAGGGCCGGATCAAGCCCGTGATCGACCGCACGATGCCGATGGCCGAGCTCAAGGCAGCCTACGCCCACATGGGGTCGCGGGCGGTGAAAGGCAAACTCGTTCTCGTCAACGGCTGAAACCTGCCGCGGCCCGGCTATAATCGCGGGCTCACGGTGGCTGTAGCTCAGTTGGTAGAGTCCCAGATTGTGATTCTGGTTGTCGTGGGTTCGAGTCCCATCAGCCACCCCACCGAATCCCCCGCGCCCTCCAAGTGCTTGTTTCCCAAGGGAAACAGGCACTTCGCCGAGGCCTCGCGCCCGCCTCCCCCGCCCTAGCGTCGCCGGCCGAAACGGCTCTCGAACCAGTTGTCCAGCATCGCCTTCTCGTAGCGCAGGCGATCGTCGGGCGAATAGCGGTTCGGCGTCGACAGGAAGTTCATGTCGCTGAGGCGCTCCTCGCCGCTGCCGACCATCTGATCCCCCCGCGTCAGCGTGTAGCGCAGCTGGATGCGCGGCCACGTGATGTCGCGCACGATCCGCACCTCGGAGCCGCTGTGGAAGCGAAGCGGCTCGAAGTGGCCCGCCAGGTCGACGTCCAGCACCTCGACCCGCAGGCTGTCGCCCTCTGGCAGGAAGCGGGCGCCGAGGCGCTGCAGGTGCTGCTCGATGTCGCGCTCCACCTCGGCCCGATCCCGCGGGCTGGCGAAAGAGCGCGAATACGCGGAGTCCGTGTACTTCTCCGGCTGGACGAAGACGACGGACACGTCCGCTGCAGCCGCCGCCATGGCGAACAGGCTGCCACCCCAGAGAATCGATCGCTTGTGCATGGCGCACTCAGCCTAGCAGGCGCCAGGCGACGAGCGTGCAGGTCGCCAGCACGGACGTGCCGAGGATGGCCAGCCCGGTCCGCGGACGGCGGCGGTTCGTCATCAGCCAAATCGCCACCCCGCTGAGCGACAGGAAGATGATGCAGCCGGCCAGCGTGTCGACCAGCAGGATCCAGGGCGCCGACATGCCCACCCCCTTGTGCAGGTTGGCCAGCGTCGCGGCCAGCCCGTTGTGCGTGGTCACGACGTTCACCGTGCCGTTGCCGCGCCAGTAGTCCGCCTGCACGATCGCATCGGGACCGCCGAAGGTGAAGATCCAGTGTTCCGGCTGCATGGCGGCGCTTCCGTCGCGATGCGTCCACGCCAGCTTGCGCGCGGGCTCGATGCGGACCGAGTTCGGCTCCCGGTCCTGCCGGAGTTCGGCCTGCAGCCACTTCGCCAGCTCGGAGGGCGTGTTCGGCGCGGCGCCCAGCAGCGTCACCTGCGCGTTGACGCGTTCCTGCGCCATGGGCAGCTTCATGATCGCGCGGTGGTTCAGCCAGATGCCGGCGATCCCGAACAGCAGTCCCAGCACGGCTCCCCAGAGCCCGAACCAGCCGTGCGTCCGGCGCAGCCAGAACAGGATCTGCATCGAGCGCGTCGCGCGCGCCGGGGCGGTGGCCATCGGCATGGCCGGGGCATGATTCACGTGTCGCTCCATTTCCTCAACAGGTTGTGATAGAGGCCCACGAGCTGGAGTCGCGCGGCTTCCTCGGCGCCGGCCGCGGCCAGGCGCTGGATCGTGCCATCCAGTTCGTAGAGCATCTGGCGGTCTCCCGCATCGCGCACCAGGCTCTGGACCCAGAAGAAGCAGGCGAGGCGCACGCCGCGGGTGATCGCAGTGACGCGGTGCACCGTGCTGGCCGGATACAGCACCATGTCCCCGGCCGGCAACTTGACGCTGCTGACGCCGGACGGCCCCTCCACCACCAGCTCCCCGCCGTCGTAGCTGCCCGGGTCGGCGAGGAACAGCGTGGCGGAAACGTCCGTGCGCAGCTTGCGCCCGTCGTGCGGGTGCAGGCGGACGCCGCCGTCGACGTGCGCGCCGAATTCCATCCCCTTCGCGTAGCGGTTGAACATCGGTGGGTACAGCAGGTTGGGCAGGGCCGCGCTGATGAAGGTCGGGTGGCGTTCCAGCGCCGCTGCGACGATCCGCTGGCAGCGCGCAGCCGTCGGACTGCGCTCCTCGATCTGCTGGTTGGCCTTCACGCGCTCGCCCTGGTGGCCGGCCGTCGCGCGCCCATCCACCCACTCGGCCCCGGGCGCGTCCAGCAGCGAGCGCACTTCGGCCAGTGCGGCGGCGTCCAGCACGCCGGGAACTACGAGCATCATGGTCAGAACCGGTAGTTCATGGAAAGCATGGCCGCGCGCGCCATCCCGGGCACCGACCGCCCGCCGTCGGAAGGGATCAGGGCGTCGAAATAGTGCTTGTCGCCGAGATTGAGGAGATTCAGGCGGATGTCGTAGCGTGGCTGGTGGTAGGCAATGAGCGCATCGAAGCGCGTGTAGGCGGGCACGCGCACCGTGTTCGTGTTGTTGGCGAAGCGGCCGTCGACGAAGTTGGCCCCGCCGCCGATCTCCCATTCGGGCGTGATCGCGTACGTCACCCACAGGTTGGCGGCCTGGCGCGGCGTGTTCAGGGGCGTGCGCCCCTGCGTGGCGGGCGCGATGCCATCGACGATCTCGGCGTTCAAGTAGGTGTACGCGGCGAAGACCTGCAACTGCCGGGTGACATTGCCCGAGGCGCCGGCGCGGAAGCCGTTCACCTGCACCGTCCCGGTCGCGGTGAAGGTCCCGTCGTTGTTCTGCGACCGCGCGTTGTATTGCGTGATGCGGAACACCGCGACCCCCGTGGACAGCTTGCCGCCCAGCGCCTCCCATTTCACGCCGAGCTCGTAGGCGCGACTGCGCTGCGGCGGCAGCGGGTCGGTCGTTCCCGTCGTCGCCACGAGCTGCTCCAGCGAAGGGTTGAAGGAAGTGCTGTACGAGGCGTAGAGGGATTGCTCCGGCGTGGGCTGGTAGATGACGCCGGCACGCACGCTCGTGAAGTGCACGGTCTGGCTCTGGGACGCGGACTGCGTCGCCGAGGGCCGCGAATTCTCGATGCTGGCGTCGAAGTGGTCGTAGCGCAGGCCGCCATCGAGCTTCCAGTGCTCGCCGATGGAGAGCAGGTCGTTCACGAACACAGCCACGGTCCTGGCATCGCCGCTCGCCAGATTGCCGATCGCCTGCGGCGCGTTGGCCGGCGAAGGAACCTGCGGCGGATCCACCAGCGGCGTGCAGGCCACGAAACCGTTGGTCCCGCCGGGCGGATTGAGGGGCACGCCGCCGCAGGAGCCATTGCGGAAGTAGTTCTGGTTGCGGTAGTAGTCGGCGCCGAGTTCCAGGCCGACCAGCAGGTCGTGCCGGTAGTCCCCGTGCCTCCATTCGGACTCGAACTCCGTCAGGTTGAAGAGCGACTTGTCGCGGATGGTCCGGTCGTGGCTCTGCTGGCGCACGAAGAGCTCCCCGAGCGGCAGGTTGCTCGCCGGCGATTGGGGCGCCGTGGGGGTGCCGGTGGACAGTGGAACGAAGGCGCCCCCGCCTGGGCGGGTTCCGATGATCTGCGGCGCGGTCTCGATCGCGTTGGTGCGGACGTCGTTGTACTGCGTCTGGTTGCGCAGCTTCGACGTCGGCGAAAGCTTGTGCCGGATGGTCAGGCCGAGCGTACCGACATCGGATCTGGTGCGGTCGTCGGTGAAGCCGTAGGCGGTATCGCGGTTCACGGGCGCCGGCGCTCCGTTGAGCGGAGGCAGGCCGTAGTCGGCCATGTCGCGATTGTGTTGCAGCAGGGCCGACGCCGTGATCTGCGTGGGCGTCCCCATGCCCCATGCGAGCGACGGCGCGATTCCGATGTCGTGCAGTTCGTTCTGCTGGCGGTTGGTGGCGTCGCCGTCCTGCGCCATGGCCGCGATGCGGAAGGCGGAAGTCTCGCCCAAGGGCCGGTTCAGGTCGAGGGTGGAGCGCAGCAGGCCGTTGCTCGTGACCGTGGCGGTCACCTCGCCGAAAGCCGCGAGGGTGGGCTTCTTCGCGACCTGGTTGATCACTCCGCCCGTCGAGCCGCGTCCGAACAGCACCGACGAAGGACCCATCAGCACCTCGACCGAATCCAGCGCGAAGGTGTCGCGGTAGTACTGGGCACGGTCGCGCATGCCATCCAGGTAGATGTCGGTCCGGGCGGAAAAGCCGTTGAGATTGATGTTGGTGCCGATCTGCCCGCCCTCGGCCGCGCCGATGGTCAGGCCCGGCACGTTGCGCAGGGCCGAGGCCAGCGAGGTGGCGCCCTGCGACTCCATCAGCGGCTTGGTGATGACCGTGATCGACTGGGGCGTGTCCATCGGGTCCGCCGGCAGGCGGCCGAGCGAATTCGCACCGGGCGCGAAGCCCGGGTCCTCGTTGCCGTTGCCGACCTTCACGGTCGGCAGGGTGGGTTCCTTGCGCCCTCCCGCCTGCGCGGACACGTCCGCCTGGGCCTGGACCCGAGGCAAGACGCAGAGGCCGAGAAGTGCCATCACGACGGGACGCAAACGACCGGGGGGAGCAAGGCGCATTTTTTGGTTCTCCGGAGTTTCTTGCGAGCCGCGAATCTACACGAGAACCATTCGTATTTGCAATGAATGCCTCATCCATGGCTGGCAAGTCCACGTGCGCGGCGCGGACATGAAGCCAAGAACCGCCCGCCCGGCCCCAAAGACCAATAGCCAATGCCACCCGCGCGCCTAAGCTTCGCCCGCCCGGGACTGGTCCCGGTGCGTTGCGCGGAGGCATCGATGCGAACAACGACAAGGGCACAGGCGGACGCCCCGCTCCCGGCGCAAGCCCACCTGGCGATCGCCTCAGGCGGCCCGCGCGCCGTCCGCCAGCCGTGATCCGGAGCGAGCGATGCCAGGCTCACTTCAGCGCACCGACGAACGCTTCCCCTTTCGTCCGGTCCGGCAGATCCTTTCCGACCGCGTCCCGGTGGTGCACTGGGTCGCCCCGCAAGACACGGCCGCACGGGCACTGCAGCTGATGGCCGAACACAACATCGGCCTGGTGGTGGTGCTGGAAGGCGAGCAACTGGTCGGCGTGCTCTCCGAGCGCGACCTGGCCCGCTACGCCGGGCGCACGGGCTCGGGTGCGCTGCGCGACCTCCCCGTGGCGGACCTGATGACGCGCGAGGTCGTGGTCGTCGGTCCCGAGGATCCCTTCGGCCGTTGCATTGCCCTGATGGAACAGCACGGCGTGCGCCACCTGCCGGTCGTCGAGGGCGGCCGGGTGGTGGCCGTGCTCTCGGTGCGCGACCTGCTGCGCGAGGCGGTGGTGCACCACCGGCACGTGCTCGACGAGGTCGAGCGAGAGCGCCTCTCCATCTTCCAGTCACCGTACTGAGACCGGAGGCCTGCCGTGAGCCTGCTGATCGTCATCGCCTCCCTGGTGTTCCTGATGGTGGTGGCCTACCGGGGCTACAGCGTCATCCTGTTCGCCCCGGTGGCCGCGCTCGGCGCGGTCCTGCTCACCGACCCGGCCTGGGTGGCGCCCATGTTCTCCTCGGTCTTCATGAAGAAGATGGTGGGCTTCGTCGAGAGCTACTTCCCCGTGTTCATGCTGGGCGCCGTGTTCGGCAAGGTGATCGAGCTGTCCGGTTTCTCGAAGGCCATCGTCGCGTCCGTGTTCCGCGTGCTGGGGCAAGGCCGGGCAATGCTGGCCATCGTGCTGGTCTGCGCGCTCCTCACCTACGGCGGCGTGTCGCTGTTCGTGGTCGTGTTCGCGGTGTATCCCTTCGCCGCCGAGATGTTCCGCCAGGGTCGCATCCCCAAGCGCCTCATTCCCGGGACGATCGCGCTGGGCGCCTTCAGCTTCACCATGGACGCCCTGCCGGGCAGCCCGCAGATCCAGAACATCATCCCCACCACCTTCTTCCAGACCAACACCTGGGCCGCACCGTGGCTGGGGGTGATCGGCTCGGTGTTCATCCTGGTGGTGGGCATGGCCTACCTGGAATGGCGCCGCCGCGCCGCCGCCGCGAAGGGCGAAGGGTACGGCACGGAGCTGCGCAACGAGCCCGAGCCCTTCGAGGCCACGCAGCTGCCCAACCCGTGGATCGCGCTCGCCCCGCTGGTGGTGGTGGGCGTGGCCAACCGCATCTTCACCGGCCTGATCCCGCAGTTCTACGGAAAGAGCTACGAGATGGCCCTGACGGGAGCCAAGCCCGTCCTGACCGACGTGAGCAAGGTCACCGCGATCTGGGCCGTCGAGGCCGCGCTGCTGCTCGGCATCCTGACCGTGCTGGCGTTCGCGTGGAAGCCGGTGGTGTCGCGCTTCGCGGATGGCACGAGGGCGGCGGTCGCCGGGGCGCTGCTGGCCTCCATGAACACCGCCTCGGAATACGGCTTCGGCGGTGTCATCGCGGCCCTGCCCGGCTTCATCGTCATCGCCGACGCGCTGAAGGCCATTCCCCATCCGCTGGTGAACGAGGCCATCACGGTGACCACGCTGGCGGGCATCACCGGCTCGGCCTCCGGCGGCATGAGCATCGCGCTGGCCGCCATGGCGGACACCTTCATCGAGAACGCCCGCGCCGCCGGCATCCCGCTGGAGGTCTTCCACCGCGTGGCGGCCATGGCCAGCGGCGGCATGGACACGCTGCCCCACAACGGCGCCGTGATCACGCTGCTGTCGGTCGCGGGGCTGACGCACCGCCAGTCCTACGGCGACATCTTCGCCGTCACGCTGATCAAGTCGCTGGCGGTGTTCGTGGTGATCGTGGTCTACGCCACCACGGGCATCCTCTGAAGTCCGGATGCCCGGGAGCGGCCATCACTGGGTCGGCGCTTCGGCCTTGGGCTTCGCCACCAGGATCTCCGCCTTGTAGCGGTCCTTCAGCACCGTGTAGTACGCCATCGCCTCGTCGCGGGCCCAGGCCTGGGTGAACTGCTGCAGTTCCTGCTGCGCCTGCTGCGGGGGCGACGTCTCGCGCGCCAGCACCTTGTTCACCTTCACGATGGCATAGCCTTCCGCGCCCAGGTCCACGCCCACCAGCGCGGGCAGCTTGGCCGGGTCGGCGCGCAGGGCGGCCTCCGTGACCTTGGGCGGCTGCTTGGCGTCCGTGCGGGAGAGGGTCACCGCTTCGCCGACCTGCGCACTGGCCGGGTTGGCCTTCCACGCCGCCAGCCTGGCTTCGCCTTCCTTGCGCGCGAGTTCCGCGGCCTTGCTCGCGACCACGCGCTCGCGCACCGTCGCCTTCACTTCCTCGAAGGGGCGCGTGCGGGCCGGCGAGTACTGCGTGACCCGACCCGAGACCATCTGGCTGGGCCCGAATTCCACCGCCTCGGTGTTGCGCTTGCGCTCCGTCGCGTCCGGCGAGAACAGCGCCTGCAGGAACTTCGGGTTCGCCAGCGGCCCGGTGGTGCCCGGCTGGGGATTGCGCACGACGGCCGGCGCCGTGCGGACCTCCAGCTTCAGCTTGTCGGCCACCGGCTTGAGCGAGTCCGATTGCTCGTAGACCGTGTTGCTGAAGGTCTCGGCCGCCTCGGCGTACTTCTTCTGGGCCTGCTCCTTGCGCAGGGCCTCTTCGAGCTGCGGCTTCACTTCCTCGAAGGTGCGCTGCTTGGGCACCTTCAGGTCGGTCAGCTTGATGATGTGGTAGCCGAACTCGGTCTGGACCGGGCCGGCGACCTCGCCCTTGTTCTTCATGCCGAACACGGCGTCCTCGAAGGGCTTGGTCATCGCGCCGCGCTGGAAGAAGTCCAGGTCGCCGCCGTTGGCCGCGGAGCCCGGGTCCTGCGAGTTCTTCTTCGCCAGTTCGGCGAAGCTGTCCGGGTTCTTCTTCACCTGGGCCAGGAGTTCGTCCGCCTTGGCCTTGGCCTTGTCCTTGTCGGCCTGCGGCGCGCCCTGGGGCACGGCGATCAGGATGTGGCTCGCCCGGCGCTCCTCCGGCCCGCCGCCGACGCGGCCCGCGTTCTGCTCGTAGTAGGTCTTCAGGTCCGCCTCGTTGAGCGTGATGCCCTTCTGCACGGAGGCCAGGTCCAGCACCACGTACTCGATGCTCGCCTGCTCGGGCGACTGGAACTGCTGCGGGTTCTCCTTGTAGAACGCCTGCAGTTCGGCGTCGGTGGGCTCCACCTTCGCCTTGAAGTCGGCGGCGTTGAAGCGCGCGATCTGCGCCTCGCGGCGCTCGAAGTAGCTGCCCAGGGCCACGGCGGCCTGGGCCGGCGGCGTGAAGGACGACTGGCCCACGCCCCCGAGCACCTGGCGCGTCGCGATGTCGTTGCGCACCTGGTTCTCGAACATCTGCGGCGACATGCCGCGCTGGGCGAGTAGCTGCTCGTAGCGCTTCAGGTCCAGCTTGCCGTCGGGACCGCGCAGCGCGCCGATCACCTCGTTGGTCTGCAGCTCGCGCGCGAGGCGCTGGTCGGCCACCAGCAGGTGCTGGTGCTCGACGGCGGCGGCAAGCACGCGGTCCCGCACCAACTGCTCCAGCGTGCCGTACTTCGCTTGGGGCGAATCCAGCAGCTTCGCATCGATGCCGGGCATCTGCTCGCGCAGGCGGTCGACCTGCCGCTTGTGCGCCTCGTCCCAGTCCTGCTGGTTGATCTCGTGGCCATCCACCTTGGCGACGGCGTCGCCGCGCTCGCGCATCCGGTTGTAGCCCTGGAGGCCGAACAGCACGAAGGACGGCACGATCAGGAGGAACAGCACCAGCTGCATCCACTTGGTGTGCTTGCGGACGAAATCAAACATGTTCGGGTTCTCGAAACAGGACAAACAAAAAGGCGAACCAGGTTCGCCTTTCTTCGTTGGTGGGTGCTGACGGGTTCGAACCGCCGACCTACGCCTTGTAAGGGCGCCGCTCTACCAGCTGAGCTAAGCACCCCACCGGGTGAGGACCGATCAGTTCAGCGCATCCTTGAGCGCCTTGCCGGGACGGAACTTGGGTACCTTGGCGGCCTTGATTTTAATCTGTGCGCCGGTCCGGGGATTCCGGCCGCTGCGGGCGGCCCGTTTGCCCACCGCGAAAGTGCCGAATCCGACGAGCGAGACCGAGCCGCCTTTTTTCAGCGTGGTCTTCACCGCGCCGATCATCGATTCCAGGGCGCGCGTCGCGGCGGCCTTGGAGATGTCGGCGTGCTTGGCGATGTGCTCGATCAATTCGGTCTTGTTCACAGGGGAGCCCCTCCGAAGGCTGGGATGAGTGTAGGACGCGTCTCTTCAAAAATTTGTCTCCCGTTCCCGCGTCGCGAAGGGCGCCTGTGGCGGGAAGGGGAGACAGTTCGGGCGGCCAGAGCGGCCACTGAAGCGATTAGAAACAGCCCATCAGGCCGTGTCAATACGGCGGGCGGCAATACAACACGCGGCCCCGCATTCCTGCGCGAAAGTGCTGCTGCGCCACGTGGGTGCGGCGCAGCAAGCGCCTGCGTCAGAGGGCCGCGGCGATCGCCTTGCCCACGTCGGTGGTGCTGGCCTTGCCCCCAATGTCGCCCGTGCGCGGCGCGCCGGACTTCGGATCGAGCACCGTCTCGATCGCCTGCAGGATCGCGTCGTGCGCGTCCTTGTGGCCCAGGAACTCCAGCATCATCGCGCCGCACCAGATCTGGCCGATGGGGTTGGCGATGTTCTTGCCGTAGATGTCCGGCGCCGAGCCGTGCACGGGCTCGAACAGCGAAGGGAACTTGCGGTCCGGGTTGAGGTTCGCGCTCGGCGCGATGCCGATCGTGCCGGTGCAGGCCGGGCCCAGGTCGGACAGGATGTCGCCGAACAGGTTGCTCGCCACCACGACGTCGAAGAAGTCCGGGCGCTGCACGAAGTGCGCAGTGAGGATGTCGATGTGGAACTTGTCGGTCTTCACCTCGGGGTACTTCTTCGCCATCTCGGCGACGCGCTCGTCCCAGTAGGGCATGGTGATCGCGATGCCGTTGGACTTGGTGGCGCTGGTCAGGTGCTTCTTCGGGCGCTTCTGCGCCAGCTCGAAGGCGAACTTCAGGACGCGGTCCACGCCGTGGCGCGACATCACCGTCTCCTGCATCACGATCTCGCGCTCGGTGCCGGGGTACATGCGGCCGCCGATGGAGGAGTACTCGCCCTCGGTGTTCTCGCGCACGATGTACATGTCGATCTCGCCCGGCTCGCGCCTGCTGCCGTCCTTGCGCACGACGGGGGCGATGATGCCGGGCATCAGGCGGGCGGGACGCAGGTTCACGTACTGGTCGAACTCGCGGCGGAACAGCAGCAGCGATTGCCACAGCGAGACGTGGTCGGCGATCTTCTCGGGCCAACCCACGGCGCCGAAGAAGATGGCGTCGTGGCCGCCGACCTGCTCCTTCCAGTTGTCCGGCATGTACTGGCCGTGCTTCTCGCAATAGTCCCAGCTGGAGAAGTCGAAGTGGTCGAACTGGAGGTCGATGCCGAACTTGCGTGCGGCGGCGTCCACCACGCGCACGCCCTCGGGCATGACTTCCTTGCCGATGCCGTCGCCGGGGATGACTGCGATGCGTTTCTTGCTCAAGGCTTGCTCCTGAAAAAAGAGAGGGTTTCGTCCAGCAGAAGGGTCGGGGCCTCTTCCGCGACGTAGTGGCCGCAGGGCAGGCTGCGGCCCGAGAACCGGCTGGCGAAGCCGGCCCACAGGGCCGGCACGTCGAAGCAGCGGCCGACCGCGCCGAACTCGCCCCACAGCACGCGCAGCGGCTGCGCGAGGCGCTGCCCCGCAGCCTGGTCCTGCTGGTCGTGTTCGAGGTCGATGCCGGCGCTCGCGCGGTAGTCGGCGCAGATGGATTCCGGGGTGCCGGCGATCGCCGCGCAGCGTTCGTATTCGGCCAGCGCCTCGGGCGCGAAGGCCGCCAATCCGGCGTGGCGCGCGCCCATCACCGAGCGCACGTAGCGGCGCGGGTCCGACGCGATCAGCGCCTCCGGCAGCGGCGGCGGCTGGATCAGGAAGAACCAGTGCCAGTAGGCACGCGCGAAGGCCTCGCCAGTGTGGCGGTACATGGCCAGCGTGGGCGCGATGTCCAGCAGCATCAGCCG
Organism: Ramlibacter monticola; assembly: GCF_016722785.1. Classification (GTDB taxonomy): domain Bacteria; phylum Pseudomonadota; class Gammaproteobacteria; order Burkholderiales; family Burkholderiaceae_C; genus Ramlibacter; species Ramlibacter monticola. The sequence goes on from NZ_JAEQNE010000001.1 coordinate 555,713, forward strand.
CTCGACGCGCTCCGGGTGGTCCTGCGCCAGCCGGTGGGCGACCCGCGCGCCCCGGTCGTGGGCCAGCACCTGGAAGCGCTCGTGCCCCAGCGCGCGCATGACGTGGACGGCGTCGAGCGCCATCTCCCGCTTGGCGTACGCGGCCGAATCGGCGCCGGCGGCGGGCCGGCCCGAATCGCCGTAGCCGCGCAGGTCCATCAGCAACAGCTGGAAGCGCCCGGCCAGCTGCGGGGCGACGCGGTGCCACATCGCATGCGTCTGCGGATGGCCGTGCAGCAGCAGCAGAGGCTCGCCCTGCCCCGCGCGGCGCACGTGCAGCGCGACGCCGTCACGCGCGATCCGCAGGGTTTCGAAGCCATCCAGCATGGGCGGAATTCTGGACCCCGGGCGGGGCCGCCGCAAGCAATAATCCGGCAAGGGATTCTTTCCGATCCGGAAGCAATGCAGCCTCAACTGGAACGCGCCGACCTGGAACTGCTGCTCGCCATCCGCGGGCACGGCAGCCTCGCCGGCGCAGCCTCGGCGGCCGACGTCGTGCCTTCGGTGATCACCAAGCGGCTCGCTGCGCTGGAGGCGCGGCTGGGCCTCAAGCTGTTCCAGCGCACGACGCGGCGCGTGGTGCCCACGGCCGAAGGCGAGGCGCTGTGCGAACGCGCCACGGGCCTGCTGGCGGGCTTCCATGCCATGGAGGCCGAGCTGCAGGAGCGGCACAAGGAGCCGGTCGGGCGCATCCGGCTGGCCGCCACCTTCGGCTTCGGCCGCGTCTGGCTCGGCCCCGCGATCGCCGACTTCCAGCAGCGCCATCCGCAGCTGGACGTGCAGTTGCAGCTCACCGAGCAACTGCCCGACCTGGCGGTGGAAGGGTTCGACGGAGCCGTGTGGCTGTGGGCCGTGCGGGGGCCGCGGGCCAGCGAATGGACGGGCCGCCGGCTCGCCCGCAACCAGCGCGTGCTGGTGGCCGCGCCAGACTACCTGCGCCGGCGCGGCGCGCCCGCGACCGTGGAGGAACTCGCTGCCCACGACTGCCTCGTCGTGCGCGAGAACGAACGCTTCGACGTCTGGCGCCTGCAGCGCGAGCGCGACCGGGCCGAGGTGCGCGTCCGCGTCGGCGGGCCCTTGTCCTCCAACTCGGGCGAGCTGGTGCGCGACTGGTGCCTGGCCGGCCACGGCATCATGCTGCGCAGCCTGTGGGACATCGCCGGCGCCCTCGCCACCGGCGAGCTGGTGCGGGTGCTTCCCGGCCACGCGATGACGGACGCGGACATCCACTGGCTCGCGCCGCACAGCGCCAGCACGCCCAAGCGCATCCGGCTGCTGGTGGACTACCTGGCGGAACGCTTCCGCAGCGAACCCTGGAAACTCACGAGCGCCCCGGCCGCACGACCAGGCTCACGCCCACGGCGGTGAGCGCCATGCCGCCGAGGATGAGGGCGGTGATCGGCTCGCCGAACAGCACCCAGGCCATCAGCGCGGTCGTGGGCGGCACGAGGTACATGAGACTGCTCACCGTCGTGGCCGCGCCGCGCTGGATCAGCAGGTACAGCAGGGAGCTGCCCCCCAGCGTCATGCCCAGAACCGACCAGGCCAGCGAGCCGACCAGCTCGCGGTTGAGGGCGCCGTCCGGCAGCATCCAGCGCATGCCCTCGTTTTCCAGCAGGGCCAGGGGCAAGGTGACGGCGAACGCCGCGGCCAGTTGCACGAGGTTGGCCGTGCGCACGTCGCAGGGCTGCACGAAGCGCTTCTGGTACAGCGTGCCCGCGGTGATGGCGAACAGCGCGATCACCGCGCACGCCAGGTTGAGCGGGCCGACCTCGCCGAAGCCGAGCTTCTGCCACACCACCAGGAGCAGCCCGAAGAGGCCCAGGCCCAGCCCCGCCCATTGCCGTCCGCGCACTTCGCCGCCCCGGGCCGAGATCCAGATCGCCGTCAGGACGGGCTGCAGCCCCACCAGCAGCGCCGACAGCCCCGCGCCCATGCCGTTCTTCACGGCGGCCCAGACGCCGCCCAGGTACCCCGCGTGCATCAGGATGCCGGCCACCGCGAGATGGCCCCACTGTGCCCGGCCGCGCGGCCAGGCGGCGCGGGCCAGCAGCGCCCAGACCAGGAACATCGCCACCGAACACGCGTAGCGCAGCGACAGGAACTTCAGGGGCGGCGCGTACGGCATCGCGTAGCGGGCGACGATGAAGCCGGTGCTCCAGATCACCACGAAGACGGCGGGCATGGCCCGCAGCAGCGCGCCGGGACGCTGCGCGACGGCGCTGGTCATGCGGCTACTTCTTCACCCGCCGGCGGATTTCCGGCAGCGCCTTCTGCAGGTAGTAGACCATCGACCACACGGTCAGGATCGCCGAGGTCCAGATCAGCCAGGTGCCCCACACGCGCGTGTCGATCACGCCCAGCAGGCGGCCTTCGAACAGCAGGAAGGGGATGGCGACCATCTGCACCGTCGTCTTGACCTTGCCGATCATGTGGACGGCGACGCTGCGCGAGGCGCCGATCTGCGCCATCCACTCGCGCAGGGCGGAGATGGCGATCTCTCGCCCGATGATGATCAAGGCCACGAACACGTCGGCCCGCTGCAGGTCCACCAGCACCAGCAGGGAGGCGCAGACGAGGAACTTGTCGGCCACCGGGTCGAGGAAGGCGCCGAACGCGGACGCCTGATTCAGCTTGCGCGCGAGATAGCCGTCCAGCCAGTCGGTGGCGGCGAACACGACGAACATCACCGTCGCGATGAGGTTCTGCATCCGGTGCTCGAGCCCCAGGTAGAACACCCCCACCAGCAAGGGGATCGCGATGATCCGCGTCCAGGTGAGGAGGGTCGGGACCGTGAAGAACATAGAGCGCGATTCTGGCATGCCTCGGACCCCCGTCATCCGCGCGTCCGCGGGGAATGGCCAATCAATGCAGCGCCCGATAGATCTCTTCCGCCAGTTCCCGCGAAATGCCTTCGACCGTCGCGATGTCTTCCACGCTCGCCGCCGCCACGCCTCGCACCCCGCCGAAGCGTTGCAGCAGGCGGGCGCGCTTCTTGGCGCCGATGCCCGGGATCTCCTCCAGCTGGCTGCCTCCGACGCGCACGCGCGCGCGCCGCGCCCGCATGCCGGTGATGGCGAAGCGGTGGGCCTCGTCGCGGATCTGCGCCACCAGCATCAGGGCCGCCGACTCGCGACCGAGGTAGACCTTGTCGCGCCCATCCGCGAACACCAGTTCCTCCAGGCCCACCTTGCGGCCCTCGCCCTTTTCGACGCCGACGATCACGGACAGGTCCAGCCCGAGCTCCGCGAACACCTCGCGCGCCATGCTGACCTGGCCGCGGCCGCCGTCGACCAGCACCAGGTCCGGCAGGCGCTGCGCGCTGCCGCCCGCGCCCGGCCTGGCGCGCTTGCCCGCCGCGGCGCCCGCATCGGGCGCCGGCGCCGGCTCCGGCGGCGGCGCTGCCTCTTCCACCTCTTCCTCCGGCGGGGTGGCCTCGGGCGTGTCGCGCCCGGCCTGCGCCAGCCGCGCATAGCGGCGCGTCAGCACCTGCCGCATGGCCGCGTAGTCGTCGCCGGGGGTGATGTCGTCGATGTTGTAGCGGCGGTACTCGCGGTTCTGCATCTGGTGGTGGTGGAACACCACGCAGGATGCCTGGGTCGCCTCGCCCGCGGTATGCGAGATGTCGAAACACTCGACGCGAAAGGTGTCCAGCTGGTCCGGCTCCAGGTCCAGCGCCTCGACCAGGGCGCGCGTGCGGGCCTGCTGCGAGCCCTCCTCCGCCAGCAGCCGCGCGAGCTGGATCTGCGCGTTCTTCTCCGCCATCTCCAGCCACAGCCGGCGCTGGCCGCGCGGATTGTGCACCGCCGCGATGCGCGTGCCGGCCTGCTGCGACAGCGCCTCGCCCAGTTCGGGATCGATCGGATGGCTGGTGATCAGGGCCGAAGGCACCGGCACGCCGATGTAGTGCTGCGCGATGAAGGCCTCCAGCACCTGCACTTCGACCGACTGCGCGTGCACGGCATCCTCGGCGTCGTCGAACTCCTGCACCGCCGTCGCGTCCTCGATGTGGCTCGGGAAATAGGCGCGGTCGCCGAGGTGGCGGCCGCCACGCACCATGGCGAGGTTCACGCAGGCCTTGCCGCCGTGCACCTGCACCGCCAGGATGTCGACGTCCTTGTCGGAGACGGTCTCCACCGACTGCTGGTGCAGCACCTTGGACAGCGCCGCCATCTGGTTGCGCAGTTCGGCCGCCTGCTCGAACTCCAGCTTCTCCGCGTGCGCCATCATGCGCTGCTCCAGCCCCTGCAGCACGGCCTGGGTGTCGCCGCGCAGGAAGGCCTCGGCGTTCAGCACGTCCTGGTGGTAGGCCTCGGGCGAGACCAGGTTCACGCAGGGTCCGGTGCAGCGCTTGATCTGGTACAGCAGGCAGGGCCGCGTGCGGTTGGCGAACACCGTGTCCTCGCAGGTGCGCAGCCGGAACACCTTCTGCAGCAGCTGGATCGACTCCTTCACCGCCCAGGCGCTGGGGTAGGGGCCGAAGTAGCGGTGCCTGCGGTCCACCGAGCCGCGGTAATACGCCACGCGCGGGAAGGCCTGGGCCGACGGCGCCGCGCCCTCCCTGCCGGCGGAGATCGCCTTGTCGGGCGCCCCCGTGATCTTCAGGTACGGGTAGCTCTTGTCGTCGCGGAACAGGATGTTGTAGCGCGGCGCCAGCGTCTTGATCAGGTTGTTCTCGAGCAGCAGGGCCTCGGCCTCGGAGCGCACCACCGTCGTTTCCAGCCGCGCGATCTTGCCGACCATGTGGCCGATGCGCGTGCCGCCGTGGTTCTTCTGGAAATAGCTCGAGACGCGCTTCTTCAGGTTGCGCGCTTTGCCGACGTAGAGCACGCCCTCGTCGGCATCGTAGTAGCGGTAGACGCCGGGCAATGCCGGCAGCGCGGCGACCTGCGCCAGCAGTTCCGCGGAATGCCCTTCGACCATGCGCCTATTATCCAAGGCGTGCGCTGGGACATCTTCTGCAAGGTCATCGACAACCACGGCGACGCCGGCGTGTGCTGGCGGCTGGCCGCCGAACTGGGCGCGCGCGGACACGCCGTGCGCCTGTGGATGGACGACGGTTCCATGCTGCAGTGGATGGCGCCCGGGGGCGCACCCGGGGTCGAGGTCGTCGCGTGGACCGAGCCGGTCCCGGACCTGGCGCCCGGCGAGGTCGCGATCGAGGCTTTCGGCTGCGACCCCCCGCCTTCCTTCGTCGCGCGGATGGCGGCCATGGCCAAACCCCCGGTGTGGCTGAACCTCGAATACCTTTCCGCCGAGCCCTACGTGGAACGCAGCCACGGCCTGCCCTCCCCGGTGATGCACGGGCCCGGGGCGGGGCTGGCCAAGCACTTCTTCTATCCGGGTTTCACGCCGCGCACCGGCGGTCTGTTGCGGGAGCAGGATCTGCCGTCGCGCCGCGCCGCCTTCGACCGCGGCGCGTGGCTGCGGCAACGGGGCGTGGACCCCGGCGCGCGCGTGCTGAGCCTGTTCTGCTACGAGCCGCCCGCGCTGCCCGCACTGCTGGAGCGGCTGGCCGCCGAAGGCCCGCCCACCGAGCTGCTGGTCACGTCCGGACGCGCAGCGGCCGCCGTGCGCCGCTGGGCTGCGCCCGCAGGAAGCCGCCTGCGCCTGCACTTCCTGCCCCTGCTGAGCCAGCGGGACTACGACCACCTGCTGTGGTCCTGCGAACTCAATTTCGTGCGCGGAGAGGACTCGCTGGTGCGCGGCCTGCTGGCCGGCGTGCCCGCGATCTGGCACATCTACCCGCAGCCGGAGGACGACGCGCACCACGCGAAGCTGGATGCATTCCTCGCCTGGCTGCAGCCGCCGCCCGACTTGCGCGACTTTTTCCTCACCTGGAACGGGGTCCGCGCCGGCCCGCTGCCGGGCCTGGACCCCGCCGGCTGGCGCGAGACGGCCCGCCGCGCATTTGACCGGGCGCAAGCATTGCCCGAGCTCGCGACCGCTCTGGTGCGCTTCGCCACGGCCCGCGCTACAATATAGAGCTTTGCGCAATCGCCCCACGGCGAGCCCTTGCGCACCCAACTTGCCGCCACCCGCAGATCGCCAGCCGGAGAATTTGCGCGCAGTCCCCGGACTTGTGGTGGCCCCACCCGAGAGACCCGTCATGAAAATCGCTCAAGAAATCCGCGCCGGCAACGTGATCATGCAGAACGGCAACCCCTGGGTTGTCCTGAAGACCGAATACTCCCGCGGCGGCCGCAACGCGGCGACCGTGCGCATGAAGCTCAAGAGCCTGCTGAACAACCAGGGCACGGAACTCGTCTTCAAGGCCGACGACAAGATGGACCAGATCGTGCTGGACAAGAAGGACTGCACGTACTCCTACTTCGCCGACCCGATGTACGTCTGGATGGACGCCGAGTACAACCAGTACGAGGTCGAGGCCGAGAACATGGGCGACGCCCTGAACTACCTGGCGGAAGGCATGCCCGCCGAAGTGGTGTTCTACGAAGGCAAGGCCATCTCCGTCGAACTGCCCACCAGCCTCGAGCGCGAGATCACCTGGACCGAGCCGGCCGTCAAGGGCGACACCTCGGGCAAGGTGCTCAAGCCCGCCAAGATCGCCACCGGATTCGAAGTCGGCGTGCCGATCTTCGTGAACCAGGGCGACGTCATCGAGATCGACACCCGCACCGGCGAATACCGCCGCCGCGTGTAAGGCACCCGCGCACTCCCCGAAGGCTCCGCAAGGAGCCTTTTTTGCTGGTCCCCATGGATTTCGAGCTCTCCCGCATCGCCGTGCCCTTCCGCATGCAGCCGGGGCTGCAGCGGCTGGAGGCGGGCGCGCGCCAGCTCACGCCGCTGGCGGCGGGCTCGCGCCTGTGGCGGGAAAAGAAGCAGGTGCTCGACGCGGGCGCGAGCCGGCTGGGGGTGCCGGGCTTCGATGAGGAGCCGGTGCTGCGCGCCATCCGCGCGCAGGCCGGGCGCGAGGGATTGCCGGCCGAGGGTCCCATCGAGCTCGCCTTCGAGGAGGACTTTGCCGTCCTCGACCGGGCGACGGGAACCCTGCCCTGGCTGTGCGTTTGCGTGCCTTCGCACTGGGCGCCCGAGGACAAGCTGGGACTGCCCTTCGGCAGCGTCCATGCCCCGGTCGCCGACAACCAGGCCCTGCTCGCGGCCGCGCACCAGCTGGTGCAGCTGGTCACCTCCGGCGAGCGCTTCGAGCGCCACGTCTGGACCCTCACGCCCAGCGGCCGCTTCGACCAGCACCCGCGGCGCCACCCGCGTACGCCCTGGCCCGCCACCGCGGATCCGGAGGCCTTCGCGCGCCAGTGCTTCCTGCGCGCGGAGCGCCAGACCTTCTTCGCCGTCGATGGAGTGCAGGGCCAGGCAGTGTTCACGATCCGCGTGAGGCTGCGGCCCCTCGCCGAGGCGGTGGCGACGCGCGCGGACGCCCGCCGGCTGCATGACGCCCTCGCCTCCATGAGCGAGGCCGTGCTCGCCTACAAGAACCTCGCGCCGGCGCGCGAGCGCCTGCTGGCCTGGCTCGCGGAGCGGGAACGATGACGGAGCTGCTCGCGCGCATCGCGCAGGTGATCGTCCCGGTCTTCCTCGTGGTCGCCATCGGCTACGTGTACGCGCGCCGGCAGAAGCCGGACATGCGCGAGTTCAACCGCATGGTGCTGGACGTGCTCAGCCCCCTGCTGGTCTACACGGCACTGGCCGGCAAGGAGTTCCAGCTGCGCGACCACCTGCCGCTGCTGGCGGGCGGGGCCCTGCTGATCGTCGCCACCGGCGCCGCGGCGTGGCTGGTCGCGCGGGCCGCACGCACGCAGGTCCGCACCCTGGTGCCGGTGGTGATGTTCACCAACTGCGGCAACATGGGGCTGCCGCTCGCCCTGCTGGCTTTCGGGCCGCAGGGCTTCGGCGCCGCGGTGGCGCTGTTCTCCATCAGCAACCTGCTGCACTTCTCGCTCGGTTCGCGCATCACCAGCAGCGCGGCGACCACGCGCGAACTGCTCCTCAGCCCGCTGATGATCTCCAGCGCCCTCGGCTTCGCCAGCGCGATGACCGGGGTGCGGCCGCCGGACATGCTCTTCACCGGCATGAAGCTGCTGGGCGACGCCATGGTGCCGCTGATGCTGTTCGCGCTGGGCGTGCGGCTGACGCAGCTGCGCCGCAGGGACGTGCCGCGCGGGCTGCTCGGCGCGTTCGCGCGTCCCCTGGTCGGCCTCGCCCTCGCCGTGCCGCTGGCGTGGGCGCTCGGGCTCGAGGGCATGGCGCGGGCCCAGCTGATCCTGTTCGGCGCGCTGCCGCCGGCGGTGATGCAGTACCTGCTGGCCGAACGCTACGAGCAGGAGCCGGAGCGCGTCGCCGCGATGATCCTGCTGGGGAACGCGCTCGCGGTGGTGTTCGTGCCCCTCGGGCTCGCGCTGGCGCTCTGAGGCGCGCGCGGTGCAGCCCCTCAGGGCGGCTGCGAAGGAAGGCCGGCCATGATCGGCCAGGCCCTCACGGTGCGCTCCAGGCTCAGGCGCGCTGCATCCAGACCCAGGCCAGCGCCGCGAACATGGCGAGCACGCCGCCTGCGAGGGCCGACCAGCGCATCTTCCTGCCCTTGCGCCGCGCGGAGGGGCTCGCCCCCGCCAGCGGTTCGCTGCCCGGCCAGGGCACCGTGTGCGGAAGGCTCTCGGCCAGCTCGCACGCCGCTTGCGGCGTGTGCAAGTCGAGGCGCAGGCGCTGCAGACCCTCACCCGAAGGCGGACGCACCCCCAGTTCCACGATGCTGCCTTGCAGGCGGGCATGGATGATGTCCTGCAGCGGGAACTTGACCCGGTCCTCCTTCCAGCCCTGGCGGTCGCGGAAGCGCCCCGCAAGCCGCAGGACCCTGGTCTGCACCCGGACTTCGACCTCGCCCTTGAAGGCCGGCACGGCGTAGCCGCGGCCGGCGACCTCCAGCAGGTCCGCCGCGTGCGTGGCCTGGATCACGGAGTAGCTGCTGATGCGCACGCCCTGCGCCGAGGCGGCGGGCTCCGGCGATGGAGGTTCGGGTTCGGGTTCGGGTTCGGGCGGCGGCGAGGCGGGAAGCGTGCCCCGCAGCAGTTCGGCCACCGTCAGGCGGGCCCCGTCGGTGCACTCCAGGACGTGCGTGCTCGTCAGCGTCTTGCGCACGCGCATGCCGACGATGGTCCGGCGGTCGTACGGGCCGAGGCGGCGGCCCTCGAGCACCACGTGGTAAAGAGTCTCTTCCAACCGACGGTCCTTGTCGTCTTGGCGCAAGGATAGCGCCAGCCCGGCCGTACGGCGTCCCCGCGCGGCCGGGATGCCGCCACAATGAGCGCTTATGTCTTCGACCCGCAACATTCACGACCGGCGCCTGGCCGATGCCTGGGCCACCCTCAAGGCCCATTCCGACGAAGGACTGCCGCTGGACCCGGACGCCAACCGGCTCGCCTTCGCCGATCCGGAGTTCCTGCTGCGGCGGGACACCCGGGGCATCCGCATCCAGCTGGAACTGCTGAAACCGGACCTGGAACAGGCGGAGAACGGCATCGAGAACACGATCGTGGTGTTCGGCAGTGCCCGCTTCCGCGACCCGGAGACGGCCAACGCCCTGGCGCAGCAGGCGGCCGCTGCCGGGGTGGTGACGCAGCAGCCCAAGGCGGACGCCGGCGGCGAGACCGGCCCCAGCCCGATCGACGCGCGCCGCGCGCAGGCGCTCGCCCGCAACGCCCACTACTACGAGAAGGCGCGCGCCTTCGGCCGCATCGTCGCCGAGTACAGCGCCGGCAAGGAAGCACGCGACAAGCTGTTCGTGTGCACCGGCGGCGGCCCGGGCATCATGGAGGCCGCCAACCGCGGCGCGCACGAGGCCGGCGGCACCAGCGTGGGCCTGTCCATCGCCCTGCCCATGGAGGAGGCGGCCAACAAGTACGTGACGCCGGCCCTGTCCTTCAAGTTCCACTACTTCGCGCTGCGCAAGATGCACTTCATGATGCGCGCGAAGGCCCTGGTCGCCTTCCCGGGCGGCTTCGGCACGCTCGACGAACTGTTCGAGGTGATCACGCTGGTGCAGACGCGCAAGGCGCGCCAGGTGCCGATCGTGCTGTTCGGGTCCGACTACTGGAAGCGGCTGATCAACTTCGACATGCTGGTCGACGAAGGCGTGATCTCGGCGGCCGACCTCGACCTGTTCCAGTTCGCCGACGACCCCGAGACGGCCTGGGAGATCATCAAGACGTTCTATCGCCTCTGAGGCCCAGCGCCACGCGCGTGCCGGCCGCCAGGGTGGCGGCGACCGTCCAGAACACGGCGGCCACCCCCACCACGGTGCCGGCCGCGCCGAACAGCAGCGGCATCGCCACGCTGGAGGCGTTGATCACCATGAAGCGCATGCCCACCGCCTCGCCGTGGCGGTGCCCCGGCGTGACCTGGTGCAGCAGGCTCATGACCATCGGCTGCACCATGCCCAGCGCGAGCCCCAGCAGCGCGGAGCAGATCCCCATCGCCAGGGCCGCGTGCACCAGGGGGTACACGGCGTAGATCAGCGCGGTGGCCACCATCGCGGCCACGATCAGGACCCATTCGTGCACCTTCGCGGCCAGCACGGGCAGGACGATGCGCACCAGCGCCGCCGCCACCGCGAAGCCGCCCAGGATGGTGCCGATCACCGAGGCGGACAGCCCGCGCTCGTGCCCCAGCACCGGCACCACGAAGGTGTGCACGTCCCAGGCCGCGGACAGGAACCAGTTCACCAGCATCAGTCGGCGGAACATGGGCTCGCGCCAGAGGTCCCAGGCGCGGCCGGGGCGCGCCGCGTGGACGCCTTCCGGCGGCGGCAGTTCGGTCGCGAGCCGGACGAAGGCCCAGGTGACCAGCGGCAGCAGCGCGATCATGAAGAAGGCCGCACGGAAGCTCGCGTGGTCGATCACCAGGCCGGCGGCGAAGGGGCCCAGGAAGTTGGAGAAGGCGGGGCCGATCGCCAGCCAGGAGAAGGCCTGCTTGCGCTGCCCCGGCGTGTGGGCGGCCCGTCCAACGTGGCGCTGCAGCGCGATCACCGCGCTGCCGGTGGCGCCGCCGGTCAGCAGCGCGCTGAGGCACAGCACCGGGTAGATCGGAAAGGCGAAGGCCAGGGCCCCGCCCAGGCAGGCCGCGCCCACGCTCCACGCCACCGGGCGCTTGAGGCCATGGCGGTCGGCGTAGCGGCCGGCCGGCAGGGCCAGAAAGACCTGCGTGAGCGCATAGAGCGCCAGCAGCACGCCCACCGCGGCCTCGCTGTAGCCCTCGCGCAGCGCGAGCAGCGGCGAGGCCATCCGCATGCCCGCCATGGTGGCGTGCAGGAACACGTGGCCCGTGATCAGCCGGGCGAGTTCGCGCCCGGTGATGCCCTCGTCAGCTGTCTTCGTCACCGCCCTCTTCGCCCAGCGGCAGCAGGGCCTGGGCCTGCGCTTCCGGCAGCGCCTCCACCACCTTCAGCGCACGCCGCATCTGCCGGGTTCGGGTGTCCGCCTTGTCCAGCGTGTCGGCCGCCTTCTGCACCTGTTCCTTGATCCGCGCCACCCATTCGCCGTAGCGCTCGAATTCGGTCTTCACCGCGCCCAGGACCTTCCAGACCTCCGAGGCCTGCTGCTCCAGCGCCAGCGTGCGGAAGCCCATGTGCAGGCTGTTCAGCATCGCCAGCAGCGTGGTCGGGCCGGCGAGGGTGACGCGGTAGTCGCGCTGGATCTTGTCCATGAGCCCCGGGCGGCGCAGCACCTCGGCGTAGAGGCTCTCGATCGGCAGGAACAGGATCGCGAAATCGGTGGTTTCGGGCGGGCACAGGTAGTTCTCGCAGATCGCGCGCGCCTCCTCGCGGACGCGCACTTCCAGCGCGCGGCCGGCGCTTTCGATGCCGGCGGGGTCGGCGCGGTCCTGCGCCTCCAGCAGGCGCTCGTAGTCCTCGCGCGGGAACTTGGCGTCGATCGGCAGCCAGACCGGCGCGCCTTCGGCCGTGCGGCCGGGGAAGCGCACCGCGAAGTCCACCCGCTGGTTGCTGCGCGGCCGGGTCTCGACCTGCTTGCCGTACTGCTCGGGGGTCAGCACCTGCTCCAGCAGCGCCTCGAGCTGCACCTCGCCGAACATGCCGCGCGTCTTGACGTTGGTCAGCACGCGCTGCAGGTCGCCCACGCCCTGCGCCAGCGTCTGCATCTGGCCCAGCCCGTGGTGCACCTGCTCCAGGCGCTCGGCCACCTGGCGGAAGCTTTCGCCAAGGCGCGCCTCCAGCGTGGACTGCAGCTTCTCGTCGACCGTCCTGCGCATCTCGTCCAGCTTGGCCGCGTTGGTCTGCTGCAGGGCGGCGAGCTGCTGCTCGAGGGTCTGGCGCACTTCGGCGAGGCGACGCACGTTCGATTCGCTCAGGGCGCCCAGCTGGCTCGCCAGGGTGTCGTTGAGCGTCTTCTGCAGCAGCGCCAGCTGCTGGGCGAAGGCGTCGATCTGCGTGTTCTGGGTGCGCGTGGCCTCCCCGCCCTGCCGCACCAGCGCCTCCTGGAAGGTGGCCAGGGTCTGCAGCAGTTCGCCGCGTGTGCCGCGCGCGGTCTCGCTGATCTCGCGCCGAAGTTCGCGTTCCAGCCGCTCGCTGGCGGCCAGCAGTTCGGCCCGCCCCGTGTCGGGCGGCCGGCGCAGCAGGAGGACGAGCAGCAGGATGACGCTGGCGAACGCCAGCGCCACCAGGATCCAGAGTTCCACTAGGCCAGCACTTCCGCGTTCAGCGGCGTGACCGGCTTGCCGTGCACCAGGAAGCCGATCAGGTTGTCGGCGGCGAGGTCCGCCATGGCGCGCCGCGTCGGCACGGTGGCGCTGGCGATGTGCGGCGTGAGGACCACGTTGGGGACGGTCAGCAGGTCCGGGTGCACCTTGGGCTCGCCCTCGTAAACGTCCAGGCCCGCGGCCGCGATGCGCTTCTCGCGCAGGGCCTGCGCCAGCGCCGCGTCGTCGACGATGCCGCCGCGCGCCACGTTGACCAGCGTCGCCGTCGGCTTCATTTGCGCGAGCTCCGCCGCGCCGATCGCATGGTGCGATTCGGCGGAGTACGGCAGCACCAGCACCAGGTGGTCCGCTGTCTTGAGCAGTTCTTCCTTGCCCACGTAGCGGGCCTTGCAGGCGGCTTCCAGCTCGGACGCCAGGCGCGAGCGGTTGTGGTAGATCACGTTCATGCCGAAGCCGTGGGCCCCGCGCCTGGCGATGCCCTGGCCGATGCGGCCCATGCCCAGGATGCCCAGCGTGCTGCCGTGCACGTCGGCGCCGGCGAACATGTCGTAGCTCCATTGGGTCCACCGGCCGGCGCGCAGGTAATGCTCGCTCTCGGCCATGCGGCGGGCCGTGGCCATCAGCAGGGCGAAGCCGAAATCGGCGGTGGTCTCGGTCAGCACGTCCGGCGTGTTGGTGGCCAGCACCTTGCGCGCCGTCATCGCCGGCACGTCGAAGTTGTTGAAGCCCACGGCCATGTTGGCGCAGATCTTCAGCTGCGGGCACGCCGCCAGGACTTCGGCATCGATGCGCTCGCTGCCGGTGGTGAAGGCGCCGGCCTTGTCCTTCAGGCGCGCGAGCAGTTCCTGCCTGGTGAAGACGGTGTCGGCCTGGTTGGTTTCGAGCTCGAAATGCTGTTCGAGCTTCTGCAGGGTTTCCGGGAACACGGCCCGGGCGACGAGGATGCGGGGTTGGGTGCTCATGGTTTGGCGGGCAGGGTCTGGACGGGAGCGGGCGATTCCACCGACGGCGCGGACGGCTTGCCGGCATGCCCATCGGGGTCCCAGCCGACGACCGCCATCAGCACGGCGTAGCCGAGAACATAACCGACGGCGACGTGCCAGCCGCCGCGCAGCCAGGAGAGCACGGAGCGGCCCTGGGGGTACATGTTGCACAGGGCCACGCCGGCGGAGGAGCCGAACCAGATCATGGAGCCGCCGAAGCCCACCGCGTAGGCGAGGAAGCCCCAGTCGTAGCCGCCCTGGCGCAGCGCCAGGGCCGTGAGCGGGATGTTGTCGAACACCGCGCTCACGAAGCCCAGGCCGAAGGCGGTGCTCCACGAGGCCGCCGGCAGCGCCTTCACCGGCATCATGGCGGCGCACATGACGAGCGACAGCAGGAAGATGCTGCCGCGCAGCGCGCCGGGCAGCAGGCTCCAGGTGGGACGGCGCAGGGGCACGGTGAGCAGCAGCGCGACCCACACGGCGAGGCCGATCATGGGCCAGTCGGTGAGCAGCTGCGGATTCCTCAGGTTCAGGAAGATGTTGGTGGCGATCGCCAGCGCGAGCATGAACACGACGACGCCGAGGCGGCCGTAGTCGAGCCGCACCTCGCCGGGGTTGTCCTTCATGATCGGCTGGAAGGCCTGCTGCTGCCGGGCGGCGATGACGCCGAAGAACAGCACGGCGACGGACGCGCCGGCATAGGCCTCGAACACCTGGCCGGGCCGCACGCCGGCGATCCACATCATCGTGGTGGTGGTGTCGCCGACCACGCTGCCGGCGCCGCCGGCGTTGCTCGCGGCCACGATCGCGGCCAGGAATCCGATGTGCACCCGGCCCTTGTACAGCACGTGGGCCATCGCGCCGCCGATCATCGCCGCGGCGATGTTGTCCAGGAAGCTGGAGATCACCGCGATCATCACCAGCAGCACGAAACCACCCTTCCAGTCGTCCGGCAGGAACCGCGGCAGCAGGTCGGTGGCGTGGCTGCGCTCGAAGTGGTCCGCCAGCAGCGCGAACCCGAGGAGAAGGCCCAGCAGGTTGCCCAGCGTCACCCATTCATGGTGCAGCAGTTGGGTGAGGCCGGCCACGCCGGGCGTGCCGTTGAAGTCGCCGAACAGGATCTTGTAGACCGCGATGGCGACCATGCCCCAGAACGCCACGCGCAGGGTGTGGTGGTGGAACACCGCGACGCCCAGCAGGACGAGCGCGAAGAGGATGAAGTCCAGGGGAATGCCAGCCACGGTCACGAATGCGTCTCCAGTTTTCTTGTTCGGGCGAAGGGGCGATTATCACGGGAGCCCGGCCGTATGCGCCCCCGGGAAAGCGTCGGCGCGGGAGTACGGCGGCTGGCCTGCGCCCTACCCTTGCAGGAAGCTGAACGACCCGATCAGCGCAACGCGTCCAGCACTTCCCGCAGGCGTCGCGGCAGCGCCGTCGGCCGGCGCGTGTCGCGGTCCACGTACACGTGCACGAAATGGCCCTTGGCCACGGTGAGCGGCTCGCCGGCGAGGAACAGGCCGACCTCGTAGCGCACGCTGGAACTGCCGATGTGCGCGACCCGCAGCCCCCCTTCCACCACCTGCGGGAATGCGACCGGCGCGAAGTAGTTGCACTGCGTCTCGATCACCAGGCCGATCGTCTCGCCGCGGTGGATGTCGAGCGCGCCCTGCTCGATCAGGTGTGCGTTCACGACCGTGTCGAACCAGCTGTAGTAGACGACGTTGTTGACGTGGCCATAGGCGTCGTTGTCCATCCAGCGGGTGCCGATGGTGCGGAAGGCCTTGTAGGCAGCACGTCCCTCGGGCTGCGGCTTGGCGGTGCTCATCGCGCGCGATTGTGCCAGCGGCGGGCATAGGCCAGCGCCGCGGAGAAGGTGTTGACCTGCGCCTGCACCGTGTCCTCGATGCGGTGACCGTAGCCGCCCGCCATGGCGAAGGCGAGCGGCACGCCGCGCTGCCAGGCCCAGTCGAACACGCGGCGGTCGCGCGCCTCCAGACCGTCCCAGGTGAGCTTGAGCCGTCCGAGGCGATCGCCCTCGTGCGGGTCGGCGCCGGCGAGGTAGATCACGAGGTCCGGGTCGAAGCGGTGGGCGAGCTCGTCGAGCGCGACATCCAGCGCGTGCAGGTAGGCCTCGTCGCCGGTGCCGTCCGGCAGGTCCACGTCGAGATCCCCCGGTTCCTTGCGGAAGGGGAAGTTCTTCTGGCCGTGCATCGACAGCGTGAAGACGCTGGGGTCGTGGCGGAAGATGTGGGCGGTGCCGTTGCCCTGGTGGACGTCGAGGTCGACGATCGCGACCTTCATCCCGCGCCGCGCCTCGGCCTGCATCAGCCGCGCGGCCACCGCGGCATCGTTGAACACGCAGAAGCCGCCGCCCCGGTCGGGATAGGCGTGGTGCGTGCCCCCGGCGATGTTGGCGGCGATGCCCTCGCGCAAGGCCGTGCGGCAGGCCGCGATGGTGGCGCCGACCGAGCGGCGGGCCCGTTCCGCCATCGCTTCGCTCCAGGGAAAGCCGATTTCGCGCAGGATCCTGGCGTCCACCGAGCCGTCGCTGATCGCCTGGATGTAGTGCGGCGCGTGGACCAGGGCCAGCTGGCCGTCGCTGGCCGGTTCGGCTTGCGCCAGGTGGATTTCCGGCAGCTCCGCCGACAGGCGGTCGCGCAGCAGCCGGTACTTGCCCATGGGAAAACGGTGCCCGGGCGGCAGGGGCAGTACGAACTGGGTCGCATAGTAGGCCTGCATGGCCCCATTGTCCGGGCGCCGTACGGCCGGGCTGGGTGTTAGGGGAGCGTCTCTATTTTGCTGCATCGCAACAAAAAAGCGCTTGCAATGCGCGGAGCGAACCCTATACTTCTTTCCATGCTGCACTGCACCATCGGTGAGACGCAGACGAAGAAGCCCACCTCAACCCCTTTATTGACCCGGAGAATCCATCCATGCTGACCGCTGAGCAACTGCTGGCCGCCCAGAAGGCGAACGTCGAAACCCTGTTCGGCCTGACCACCAAGGCCTTCGAAGGCGTCGAGAAGCTCGTCGAGCTGAACCTCACCGCCTCCCGCGCCGCCCTGGTCGAGGCCGCCGAGACCGCGCAGTCCGTGATGAACGTGAAGGACGCCCAGGAACTGCTGGCCCTGCAAGCCGCCCTGTTCCAGCCCCTGGCCGAGAAGACCGCCGCCTACAGCCGTCACCTGTACGACATCACCTCCTCCACCGGCGCCGAGTTCGGCAAGGCCATGGAAGGCCAGGTCGCCGAAGCCCAGAAGAAGTTCCTGGCCGTGGTCGACAACGCCGCCAAGAACGCCCCCGCTGGCTCCGAGACGGCCGTCGCCGTGTTCAAGAGCGCTGTTGCCGCCGGCAACAACGCCCTGGAGTCGGTGCAGAAGGCCGTGAAGCAGGCCGCCGACGTCGCCGAAGCCAACTTCAACGCCGTGGCCAACACGGCGGTGAACGCCAGCAAGGCCGCCCCCAAGGCCAAGCGCGCCTGAGCATCCTGAATTGAGCATTCCTGACGCCGTTTTTCTGGATCAGGAACTCTACGATTAGGATGACGTCTATCGGACACTGATTGCCCGATAGCGCCCATCCCAAAGGTTGTCTCCTCGGGTCCTTTCGACACCTCACAGGTTCAGGGATCCATTAGCCCCAGTCGCAAGACTGGGGCTTTTTTCATTGCGCCCCCCGGGGCGACGGAGCGCAGCGACGCTCGCCCCAGTCGCAAGACTGGGGCTTTTTTCATTGCGCCCCCCGGGCGACGGAGCGCAGCGACGCTCGCCCCAGTCCCAAGACTGGGGCTTCTTTCATTCCCCCTCAGGGCGCATGCGCCTTCGCTTCCATCGCGGCGCGCAGTTGCGGCAGGGCCGCCTGCATCGCCGCCCGGCCGGCGTCAATCGCCCGGCGCTTGCCGGTGAAGTCGCCGCTGCTCATCCCGCGCAGCGCCGGACGCACGACCACCTCGGCATCCCGCAGCTCCCAGGCGTTGATGCTCTTGCCCATGATCGCGAAGGTCTGCAGCAGGATCTGCACCGTGTCGCCCGAGGGATTGCCTTCGGGCGCGCTGGAGATGTCCACCGCGATCACCAGTTCCGCGCCCATCTGCCGCGCATAGCGCACGGGCACCGGCGAGACCAGGCCGCCGTCCACGTACTCCTGCGCGCCGATCCGGACCGGCAGGAACAGAGCCGGCACGGCGCTCGAGGCGCGCACCGCCGTGCCGGTGTCGCCGCGCCGGAACAGGACGCCCTGCCCCGTGTTCAGGTCGGTCGCCACGATCCCCAGGGGCAGCGGCATGTTTTCGATCAGCCGGTTCGCCACCTGCGTGTTGACGTAGCGGGCCAGGGCCTCGCCGCGCAGCAGCCCGCGGTTGAAGATGGGCAGCGTCCAGTCCGCGAACGCGGCTTCGTCCATGGCCATGGCGGCCGCCTCCAGCTGCCTGCCGTTGCGCCCGCTCGCATAGAGCGCGGCGACCAGGCTGCCCGCCGACGTGCCCACCACCAGGTCGAGCTTGATCCCGGCCTCCTCCAGCACCTCGATGACGCCGACGTGGGCGAAGCCCCGGGCGGCGCCCCCGCCCAGCGCCAGCCCGACCCGCGGCGGCACCTTCTGCACGGCCGGTGCGGGCGCCGGCGCCACAGGGGCCTCCGGCGCCGGCTTGGGGGCGGTCGCGCAACCGGCGAGCGCCGCCACCACCAGGCTCCATTTGAGCCAGATCAAGCTTGTCTTCAATTTAGTGCGAATGATTCGCGTTTGACTTATCATCGGTCCAACAGTAACCCAGGGACGTCCCTCGAAAGGAACAACGATCATGCTCAAGGCCGCAGGCATCGCCACGCTGCTGGTCGCCGCCGCCACCTCGGCGGGCGCGCAGGAACAGGTCCTCAACCTGTACTCGGCGCGCCACTACTCGACGGACGAGGCGCTCTACAACAACTTCACCAAGGCCACGGGCATCAAGATCAACCGCGTCGACGCGGACGATGCCGGTATTCTGGCCCGGCTGAAGGCCGAGGGCGCCGCCTCCCCCGCCGACGTGATCCTGCTGGTCGACGCAGCCCGCCTGCACAAGGGCGAGGTCGACGGCCTGTTCAGGCCGGTCAAGTCCAAGGTCCTGGAAGACTCGATCCCGGCCCAGTACCGCGCCGCGACCACGCCCGAAGGCACGGCCTGGTTCGGTTTCTCCACCCGCGCCCGCGTCGTCGTGTACGACAAGGCCAAGGTGAAGCGCGAGGACGTGGACACCTACGAGGAACTGGCCGACCCGAAGAACAAGGGCAAGGTCTGCCTGCGCTCCGGCTCGCACCCCTACAACCTGTCGCTGTTCGGCGCCGTCACCGAGCACCTCGGCGAGCAGAAGGCCGAAGCCTGGCTGAAGGGCGTCGTCGACAACATGGCCCGCGCGCCCAAGGGCGGCGACACCGACCAGATCAAGGCCGTCGGTTCCGGCGAGTGCCAGATCGCGGTCACCAACACCTACTACATCGCCCGCCTGCTGCGCTCCACCGCGCCGGAAGACAAGGCGCTGATGGACAAGGTCGCCATCGTGTTCCCGAACCAGACGTCCTGGGGCACGCACCTCAACATCGCCGGCGGCGCCGTCGCGAAGAACAGCAAGAACACGGCCGCGGCCGTCAAGTTCCTGGAGTACCTCGCCAGCGCCGAAGCGCAGAACTACTTCGCCAACGGCAACAACGAGTGGCCGACCGCCAAGGGCGTGAAGGTGAACAACCCGGCCCTGACCGCGATGAGCGGCGGCGGCGACTTCAAGACCGAGACCATCCCGCTGGCCGCCGTCGGCGCCAACCAGGTCAAGGTACAGCAGATGCTCGATCGCGTGGGATTCAAGTAACGCGACGACTCCGGTTTCAGCCCCCTATTCAGCCCGCTCCCTCCGCGGGCTTTTTTTTTGGTCCGGACGCCGCCTTCCCTGATAATTTGACGTTTACGTCAACGTCAACACCAGGAGCGCGCATGGAGATCCAGGGCAAGGTATTCATCGTCACGGGGGCCGCGTCCGGCCTCGGCGAAGGCACGGCCCGCATGCTGGCGGCCGCCGGCGGCAAGGTGGTCGTCGCCGACATGCAGGTCGAGAAGGGCGAGGCCGTGGCGCGGGAGATCGGCGGCGCCTTCGTCAAGTGCGACGTCACGCAGGACGCCGACGGCCAGGCCGTGGTGGCCAAGGCCCAGTCCCTGGGCAAGCTGATGGGCCTGGTGAACTGCGCCGGCATCGCGCCGGCCGAACGCACCGTCGGCAAGAACGGCCCGCACAAGTACGAGGTGTTCGCCCGGACCATCATGGTGAACCTGGTGGGCAGCTTCAACATGATCCGCCTCGCCGCCGACGCCATGGCGAAGAACGAGCCCGAGGCCACCGGCGAGCGCGGCTGCCTGATCTCCACCGCCTCGGTCGCGGCCTATGACGGGCAGATCGGCCAGGCCGCCTACAGCGCGTCCAAGGGCGGCGTGGTCGGCATGACCCTGCCGATCGCCCGCGACCTCGCGCGCAGCGGCATCCGCAACATGACGATCGCGCCCGGCATCTTCGGCACGCCGATGCTGTTCGGCATGCCCAAGGAGGTGCAGGACGCGCTCGCGGCCAGCGTGCCCTTCCCTTCGCGCCTGGGAACACCCGAGGACTACGCCAAGCTCGCGAAGCACATCTTCGAGAACGACATGCTCAACGGCGAGGTGATTCGCCTCGACGGCGCGATCCGGCTGGCCCCGAAGTAAGCCCCGCGCCCCGGGGCGCGCAACCCTATAGTGCGCGGATGCGTCGCCCCATCCTTGCCTGGCTGGCCGCGGCCAGCCTGCTGGCCGCCTGCGCCAGCGCGCCGTCCAACTTCACCTATACCGTCCCGCAGCAGCCGGAGGCGGCCTCCGGCCTCACCGCCAAGCCCGGCTGGGCGACCACCCGCTTCGCGGTGGCCGCGGCCAACCCGCTCGCCACCGACGCCGGCTACCAGGTGCTCAAGGCCGGCGGCTCCGCGGTCGATGCCGCGATCGCGGTGCAGATGGTGCTCACGCTCGTCGAGCCTCAGTCCAGCGGCATCGGCGGCGGCACCTTCCTGCTGCACTTCGACGGGCGCGAGGTCGAGGCCTTCGACGGCCGCGAGACGGCGCCCGCCGCCGCCGACGAACGCCTGTTCCTGGGCGCCGACGGCAAGCCGCTGGCCTTTTACGACGCGGTCGTCGGCGGCCGTTCGGTGGGCGTGCCCGGCACGGTGCGCGTGCTGGAGATGGCGCACCGGCAGCACGGCAAGCTGCCCTGGGCCGCGCTGTTCCAGCCCGCCATCGCGCTGGCGGAGAACGGCTTCCGCGTCAGCCCGAGGCTCAACACGATCCTCAAGAGCGACGCCCACCTGGCGAAGGACCCCACGGCCCGCGCCTACTTCTTCCAGCCGGGCGGCGAGCCGGTGGCCGTGGGCAGCACGCTGCGCAACCCGGAGCTGGCCGCTGTGCTGCGCCGCATCGCGAACGAGGGCTCCCGTGCCCTGTACGAAGGCGACATCGCGCAGGCCATCGTCGACAAGGTGCAGCGACACCCCACGAACCCCGGCAAGCTGTCGCTCGCGGACCTGGCGGGCTACCAGCCGAAGAAGCGCGCGCCGATCTGCCACGACTACGGCGCCCGCGGCCGCGACTACCGCATCTGCGGCTTCCCGCCCCCGAGTTCCGGCGCGATCGCGGTGGGCCAGATCCTCGGCGTCCTGGGCCGGACCAACGCGGCCACGCTGCCCCTGGACCAGGGCCTGCCTTCGGCCGACTGGCTGCACCTGTACACCGAGGCGGCCCGGCTCGCTTTCGCCGACCGCGGCCAGTACCTCGGCGATCCCGATTTCGTGCAGCCGCCAGCCGGCAGCTGGACGAGCCTGCTCGACCCGGCCTACCTGGCGGCGCGAGCCCGGCTGATCGGCGGACAGAGCATGAAGACCGCGCAACCGGGCACGCCTGGCCAGAGCACGAGCCGCTATGCGCCCGCGCCGGAGCAGGTCGAACACGGCACCTCGCACATCAGCATCGTGGACGCATTCGGCAACGCGGTCGCGATGACCACCACCATCGAGGACCAGTTCGGCGCGCGGCAGATGGTGCGCGGCTTCCTCCTGAACAACGAGTTGACCGACTTCAGCTTCGCGCCGGCCGATGCGCAAGGCCGCCCGATCGCCAACCGGGTGCAACCGGGCAAGCGGCCGCGCTCCTCGATGGCGCCGACCCTGGTGTTCGACAAGGCCTCGGGGCAGTTGCTGGCGAGCGCCGGCAGCCCCGGCGGCGCGCTGATCATCCACTACACCGCCAAGACCCTCTACGGCATGCTGAACTGGGGCCTGAACGCGCAGCAGGCGATCGACCTGCCGAACTTCGGCTCCACCAACGGCCCCACGCTGCTGGAGCAGCGCCGCTTCGCGCCGTCGGTGGTGCAGGCGCTGCAGGCCCGCGGCCACGAGATCCGCGAGATGGACATGACCAGCGGCCTGCAGGCCATCCAGCGCACGCCCGACGGCTGGTTCGGCGGCGCCGACCCGCGCCGCGAGGGCATCGTGATGGGCGATTAGGAGGCTGGGCGGCAGAGAAACGGGTCTGCGCCCAGGCTGCTAATGGGTGACGGCGGTGGCCTGCTGGGCCGTCGCCGTCTCCTTGCGGTCGATGCGCTCGTACTCGGAGATCACCTGCGCGCCGAACAGCAGCAGCGTGGCCCCGATCTCGAAGGTGAAGAGCACGACGATCGCGGTCGTCAGCGAGCCGTACACCACGTTCACCTGCGACAGGGTGGCGAAGTACCACACCAGCACGCGCCGCGTGATCTCCCACAGCAGCGTCGCCGTCACGCCGCCCACGAGGGCATGGCGCCACCACAGGCGCCCCACCGGCATCACCATGTAGATGGACGTGAGCAGGAAGACCTCGCCCACGACGCCCAGCAGGTACAGCAGCACGCCGGACAGGCCGTACAGCGACCACTCGCGCCCGAGGAAGCTCACGCGGTCCTCGCTCATCGCCTGGATGCTGCCGGCCACCAGGGTGACCACCAGCAGGCCGAACGCCAGCGACAGGATGTAGCAATAGGGCAGCAGCACGGAGACCAGGCGGCGACGCTTCTTGATCGCGAAGCGGTGCAGGAAGATCACCGCCATCGCCTTCTCCAGCACCGTGAAGGCCAGCGAGCTGAAGAACAGCATGGTCCCGAACAGCAGCCAGCCGATCACCTCGCGGTGCTCGACGAAGTTGTCCAGTTCCTGCACGACGGCCCGCGACTGGCCGGGCATCAGCCACTCCAGGTAGCGTCCCAGCGTGGAGAGCAGCTCGCGCTGGTCGACGTAGTGCGACAGCGCGATCACCGACAGGATCAGCAGCGGCACCACCGACAGCAGCGCGTAGTAGGCCACGGCGCCCGCCAGCAGCAGGCCCTGGTTGGCCTTGAAGCCCTTGAGCACGCGCCGCAGGAATTCACCCGGGTGGGAGGCCACGTAGGCGGCTGCGGGACTCAACACGCGCATGGCGGTGAGTATGCCGCCCCCGCCCGCCCGGCAGGCGCCGTGTTACAGGGTTTCCCTCATGGGCTGGGGGTGCCGCTGGGCTAGATTGGACCGTTCCAGAGGAGACACGATGCCCAGAACCGATCGCTCGCGGCGGCGCCTGCTGCGAGCCGCCCTCGCCGCTCCTGCCGTCGTCGCGCTGCCGGCGCTGGCACAGGGCTTCCCGGCCCGGCCGATCCGGCTGATCTGCCCCTGGCCCGCCGGCGGCTCCACCGACGCGGTGATGCGCTCGCTGGCCGAAAGCGCCGGCAAGGCGCTGGGCGGCCAGGTCGTCGTGGAGAACAAGGCCGGGGCCAGCGGCATGCTGGGGCCCAACGAGCTGGTCACCGCCAAGCCGGACGGCTACACGCTGTCGCAGCTCACGATCGGCATCGCCCGGCTGCCGCACATGCAGAAGATGCAGTTCGACCCGCTCAAGGACTTCACCTACGTCGCCTGCCTCACCGGCTACACCTTCGGGCTGGTCGTGCGCGCCGACTCGCCGGTGAAGTCCGTGCAGGAACTGGTGGACTGGTGCAAGGCCAATCCGGGCAAGTTCACCTTCGGCTCCCCGGGCAACGGCACGACCCCGCACCTCGCGGTGGAGGAGTTCGCCTTCAAGGCCGGCATCAAGATGCAGCACGTGCCTTTCAAGGGCGTGGCGGAGGGCATGCAGGCGCTGCTGGGCGGCCACATCATGTCGCACAGCGACTCCACCGGCTGGGCCTCGCACGTGGACGCGGGCACCATGCGGCTGCTGGCGACCTACGGCTCGAAGCGGACCCGGCGCTGGCCCAACGTGCCGACGCTGCACGAGCTGGGCTTCGAGACGCTGGCCGACTCGCCTTTCGGCATCGGCGGCCCCAGGGGCATGGACCCGGCGGTCACGCGGCGGCTGCACGACGGCTTCCGCAGGACCCTGGAGGATCCGGCGGTGCTGGCGACCTTCGAGAAGTACGACCAGTCGGTGATCTACATGGGCAGCGCGGACTACGAGAAGTACATCCGCGAGCAGTACGTGAAGGAGAAGGAGATCATCGAGAAGCTGGGACTGGCGATGAAGGCCTGAAGGCACCCACACGCCTGACCTCTCCCGCCAGCGGGAGAGGACGCAGGACTGGTCAGACGTCGATCGCGGTGGCCGAGCCCGCCTTCTTGCGCAGTTCGAACTTCTGGATCTTCCCGGTCGAGGTCTTCGGCAGTTCCCCGAACACCACCGCCCGCGGCACCTTGAAGCCGGCGAGGTGCTTCTTGCAGTGCGCCACCACGTCCTCCGGCGTCAGCTGCGACCCCGGCTTCAGCTCGATGAAGGCGCAGGGCGTCTCGCCCCACTTCGGGTCGGGCTTGGCGACCACCGCCGCGGCCAGCACGTCGGGGTGGCGGTACAGCACGTCCTCCACCTCGATCGAGGAGATGTTCTCGCCGCCGGAAATGATGATGTCCTTGCTGCGGTCCTTGATCTTGATGTAGCCGTCCGGGTACTGCACCGCGAGGTCGCCGGTGTGGTACCAGCCTCCCGCGAACGCTTCCTGCGTCGCCTTCGGGTTCTTCAGGTAGCCCTTCATGGTGATGTTGCCGCGGAACATGATCTCGCCCATGGTCTCGCCGTCCCAGGGCACCGGCGCCAGGGTCTGCGGGTCGAGCACGCGCGCTGCGCGCTGCAGGTGGTAGCGCACGCCCTGGCGGGCGTTCAGGCGGGCGCGCTCGCCGATGTCCAGCCCGTCCCATTCCCCGTGCTTCGCGCAGGCGGTGGCCGGCCCGTACACCTCGGTCAGGCCGTAGACGTGCGTGAGGTCGAACCCCAGCATCTCCATTCCCTCGATCAGCGCGGCCGGCGGCGCGGCGCCGGCCACCATGGCCTTGACGCCCCGCGGCAGCCCCGCCTTCAGCTCCGCCGGCGCGTTCACCAGCAGGCCGTGCACGATGGGCGCGCCGCAGTAGTGCGTGACGCCGTGCTCGCGGATCGCGTCGACCATCGCCTTGGCCTCCACCCGGCGCAGGCAGACGTTGACCCCCGCGCGGGCGGCGATGGTCCAGGGGAAGCACCAGCCGTTGCAGTGGAACATCGGCAGGGTCCAGAGGTACACCGCGTGCTTCGGCAGGTCCCACTCGAGGATGTTGGAGATGGCGTTGATGGTCGCGCCGCGGTGGTGGTAGACCACCCCCTTCGGGTTGCCCGTCGTGCCGCTGGTGTAGTTCAGCGCGATGGCGTCCCACTCGTCGGCCGGGAGCTCCCAGGCGAACTCCGGGTCGCCGCCGGCGAGGAAGTCCTCGTAGGTGGTGCTGCCGATGCGCTGGGCCGCGCCGGTGAACAGCGCATCCTCCACGTCGATGACCAGCAGCGGCTTCGCCTCCTTGCGCAGGGCGATCGCCCTCTGCATCACCAGCGCGAATTCCGGATCGACGATCACCGCCTTCGCCTCGCCGTGTTCCAGCATGAAGGCGATCGCTTCGGGGTCCAGCCGGGTGTTGAGCGTGTTGAGCACCGCGCCCGCCATCGGGATGCCGAAGTGCGCCTCCACCATGGGCGGCGTGTTGGGCAGCATCACGGCCACCGTGTCCCCCTTCCCGAGCCCGGCGCGGCGCAGCGCGCTCGCCAGCCGACGGCAGCGCTCGTAGGTCTGCAGCCAGGTGCGGCGCTGGGCGCCATGGACCACGGCCGTGCGCTGGGGATACACCTCAGCCGCCCGCTCGAGGAAGGACAGCGGCGAAAGGGGCGCGTGGTTGGCCGCGTTGCGCGGCAGGTCCTGGTCGAAAATGCTGGACATGACCTGTCTCCGATCGTTGTGAGGCAAGATTAACGGTTCTGGGACAATCCCCGCAGGTATTCTCCGGATACCTCCCGGTATCCATGGCCATCCCCCAGAACTTCATCCAGGACCTGCTCTCGCGCGCCGACATCGTGGAGATCGTCGGCCGGCACGTCCAGTTGAAGAAGGGCGGGGCCAACTATCTCGGGCTGTGCCCGTTCCACGGCGAGAAGACGCCGTCCTTCACGGTCAGCCCGGCGAAGCAGTTCTATCACTGCTTCGGCTGCGGCAAGCACGGCAATGCGGTCGGCTTCCTGATGGACTACGCCTCGATGAACTTTGTCGAGGCGGTGAAGGACCTGGCTGGCCAGTACGGCATGCAGGTCCCCGAGGACGACCGCTCCCCCGAGGACCGCGCCCGGGCCGCGCAGCAGCGCGAGAAGCAGCAGACGCTGGCCGACGTGCTCGAAAAGGCCGGCGCCGCCTACCGCAAGCACCTGCGCGCCTCGCCGCGCGCCATCGCCTACTTCAAGGGCCGCGGCGTGTCCGGCGAGATCGCCAGGCAGTTCGGCCTGGGCTACGCGCCCGAAGGCTGGCGCACCCTGGCCAGCGTGTTTCCCCAGTACGACGACCCGCTGCTGGCCGAAAGCGGCCTGGTGATCGTCAACGAGGAGGAGGACAAGCGCTACGACCGCTTCCGCGACCGGGTGATGTTCCCGATCCGCAACGTCAAGGGCGAGTGCATCGGCTTCGGCGGCCGGGTGCTGGGCGACGGCACCCCGAAGTACCTGAATTCCCCCGAGACCCCGGTCTTCAGCAAGGGCCGCGAGCTCTATGGCCTGTTCGAGGCCCGCAGCGCGATCCACGAACACGGCTTCGTGCTGGTGACGGAGGGCTACATGGACGTGGTCGCCCTCGCGCAGCTGGGCTTCCCGAACGCCGTGGCCACCCTGGGGACCGCCTGCACGACCGACCACGTGCAGAAACTGTTCCGCTTCACGGACCACGTGGTCTTCAGCTTCGACGGCGACGCGGCCGGCCGGCGGGCGGCGCGCAAGGCGCTGGACGGCGCCCTGCCCTACGCCACCGACACCCGCACCGTGAAGTTCCTGTTCCTGCCGGCGGAGCACGACCCGGACAGCTACATCCGCGAGCACGGCCAGGAGGCCTTCGCCCGCTTCGTGCGCCAGGCGGTCCCCCTGAGCACCTTCCTGCTGGAGGCCGCCGGCGAGGGCTGCGACCTGGCCACGGCGGAAGGCCGCTCGCACATGATCAGCAACGCCGCGCCCCTGTGGAAGCAGTTGCCGGAGGGTGCCCTGAAGCGCCAGCTGCTCGGGGAACTGGCCGACCGCTCCCTGCTCGGGCCGCACGAACTGCTGGAACTCTGGGGCCTGGCCGCCCCGCAGCGAGGCGCACCCGGCGAGCGCCGCCGCCGCGAGCGCCGCGGCGACGCCCCCTACGGCAAGCGCGCCTACGGCACCGGCGCCCGGCAGGCCATCAAGCCGAAGGCCGTCGCGCTGGCCGAACTGGCCGCGCGCATCCTGCTGCGCAACACCGAGATCTGGCACGACCTCACCGACGCCGACCACCACCTCCTGTGCGAGCTGCAGCCGCCCCACGGCGACCTGTTCTCCTGGATCGACACCCGCTTTCACGAGCACGGCGGCGAGCCCTGGGCGGTCCTGCAACTCGCGCTGGAAGGCCAGCCGTTCGCGGACCTGGCCAACCGCCTGGTGGACCTGGACAACATGCAGCCGATCGGCCGGGCCATCGAGGTGCAGGATTTCGGCGAGGGCGAACTGCGCCGGGCCATGGTGGGCATCCACCTGGACGCCGTGGCCGGCGAGATCGAGCAGGCGGCCCGGCTGCCGCAGACGGATCCGTCGCGCACCGAGCGCCTTTACGAGCTCACCCGCCGCCAGCAGGCCCTGTTGCAGCTGAGCCGCGCTCCCACCACTTGAAATTTCCGACTTACGGTATAATGTAGGGTTTGCTAGCGGCAAGAGCGACAGCAGCACCTCCGGACCGGCCGGCCCTCACGTATGACGGGCGCCTTAGCGGGCATCAGGCCAACATACCGCAAGGACTGCACCCCAAATGTTCGCCCACCCATCTTGCCCACCGGACAGGCCGGAATCGGCCTGACTCCACCCGCGCCGGGTTCCGTCGCGCTTTTTCGTGTACCTGCCGTTTTTGTATCGAGGTCCCATGCCCGTTCAAAAGTCCGCGAAGCTGCCAAGTGCTGCGAAACCCGACGAGCGAAAGCCACTCAAACCCTCATCCCCGACCGCCGCCAAGGCCGAGCTGAAGGTCGTCAAGAGCGATCCCAAGCCGGAATCGAAGACCGCATTGAAAGTAGCCCAACCCGTGCCCACCAAGTCGCCCGCCAAGGCCGAAAAGGCCACCGCCAAGGAAGAAACGAAGAAGACCGTGAAGACCGCCGTCGTGGCGGAGGAACCGGCCAAGAAGAAGCCGGGCCGTCCCCCGAAGGCCACGGCCGAGGTCGACACGCCGCCGAAGGCCGCAGCCAAGCGGGGCCGCAAGCCCAAGGCCGCCGCCGCCGCAGAGCCGAAGGCCGCCGCGGTGGAAGACGAGGACCTGGGCGACGTCGAGTCCGAATTCGAGGACAGCGAACCGGCGGCCGTCGAGGAAACGGTCGCGGCGGTGGAGAAGGCGAAGCCGCTGCGCATGAAGATCAGCAAGGCGAAGGAACGCGCCTTGATGAAGGAATTCGGCCTGGACGAGACCGTCCTGACCGAAGAGGAAATGGCCAAGCGCCGCCAGCGCCTCAAGACCCTGATCAAGCTGGGCAAGACGCGCGGCTACCTGACGCACGCCGAGATCTCCGACCACCTGCCGGACAAGCTGGTGGACTCCGAGACGCTGGAAGTGGTCGTCTCGATGCTGAACGACATGGGCGTGGCCGTCTACGAGCAGACGCCCGACGCCGAGACGCTGCTGCTGACGAACACCGGCCCGACCGCCGCGACCGAGGAGGAAGCGGAAGAGGAAGCCGAAGCCGCGCTGTCCACCGTGGACAGCGAATTCGGCCGCACCACCGACCCGGTGCGCATGTACATGCGCGAGATGGGCACGGTGGAACTGCTCACGCGCGAGGGCGAGATCGAGATCGCCAAGCGCATCGAGGCCGGCCTGATGGCGATGATGGAAGCCATCTCCGCCTCGCCCGCGACCATCGCCGAAATCCTGCGCATGGCTGCCGATATCCGCGAAGGCAAGATCGTCATCTCCAGCATCGTCGACGGCTTCTCCAACCCGAACGAAGCCGACGACTACGTCGCCGAGGAAGACTTCGACGAGTTCGACGCCGATGACGACGACGACGGCTCCGGCGGCTCCAAGGCGCTGACCAAGAAGCTGGAAGAACTGAAGGCCGCCGCGCTGGAGAAGTTCGACCGCATCGCCGACTACTTCGAGAAGGTCCACAAGGCCTACGACAAGGAAGGCTGGGGCTCGTCCGCCTACCAGAAGGCCCAGCACGCGCTGTCCGACGAGCTGATGACGATCCGCTTCACGGCGAAGACCATCGAGAAGCTGTGCGACATGGTCCGCGCCCAGGTCGACGACGTGCGCAAGAAGGAGCGCGAGCTGCGCCGCATCATCGTGGACAAGTGCGGCATGCCGCAGGAAACCTTCATCAAGGAATTCCCGCCCAACTTGCTGAACCGGCACTGGGTCGAGAAGCAGGCCACCGCGGGCAGGAACTGGAGCGCGGTGATCCAGCGCAACATCCCGGCCATCCAGGAGCTGCAACAGAAGCTGATCGACCTGCAGGCGCAGGTGGTGGTGCCGCTGACCGAGCTGAAGGAGATCAACCGCCGCATGAACGAGGGCGAGGCCTCGTCGCGCGAAGCGAAGAAGGAGATGATCGAGGCCAACCTGCGCCTCGTGATCTCGATCGCCAAGAAGTACACCAACCGCGGCCTGCAGTTCCTGGACCTGATCCAGGAAGGCAACATCGGCCTGATGAAGGCGGTGGACAAGTTCGAATACCGCCGCGGCTACAAGTTCTCGACCTACGCCACCTGGTGGATCCGGCAGGCCATCACGCGCTCGATCGCGGACCAGGCCCGCACGATCCGCATCCCGGTGCACATGATCGAGACCATCAACAAGATGAACCGCATCAGCCGCCAGCACCTGCAGGAGTTCGGCTTCGAGCCCGATGCGTCCATCCTGGCCGCCAAGATGGAGATCCCGGAAGACAAGATCCGCAAGATCATGAAGATCGCCAAGGAGCCGATCTCCATGGAGACGCCGATCGGCGACGACGACGATTCGCACCTGGGCGATTTCATCGAGGACACCGGCAACACCGCGCCGATCGAAGCCGCCATGCAGGCCGGCCTGCGGGACGTGGTGAAGGACATCCTCGACTCCCTGACCCCGCGCGAAGCCAAGGTGCTGCGCATGCGCTTCGGCATCGAGATGAGCACGGACCACACGCTGGAGGAAGTCGGCAAGCAGTTCGACGTCACCCGCGAGCGGATCCGCCAGATCGAGGCCAAGGCCCTGCGCAAGCTGAAGCACCCGAGCCGCAGCGACAAGCTGCGCAGCTTCATCGACACGCTCTGACGTCATCCCCGCGCAGGCGGGAATCCAGAGCTTTCGGAGAGCGGCCTGCGGGCCGCTTTTTCTTTGGTACTTCGCCGATTTGCGGGGTGAAATCGCGTTCGGCGGAGAGCGCGCTGTGGTTCGAATTGGCGCTCTCAGCCGCAGGCTCGTTGCCAGCGGGCCGGATCAGGCAGCCTCCCCTCGCGCACCTGCATCTTGCGGGGACGGCTTGCGGCACGCGTCAACGGAGCTGTTGCGACGAGCATGGCGCGGCGCAGGACCAGAGCGGGGCTGTCCGGCTCGGCGACATAAAGGAGGAGGCGCGGGCGCCGCGCTCACCCGGGGCGCGGTTCTCATCCGCGCCGGGGGACAGTCGCAGAGACGGACAGCCCCGCTCTGGTCCGGCAAGAAGGCCACTGCGCACACCCGCGGATTCCCTCACCCGGCGGAAATGAACCCGGTCCTGCAGCCTCCCCGGAGATCGGCGGAGAACCTATTCCCTTGGGTGCCCTGCACCCCGCCTCCGCAGGGATGACGAGGAATTTCAGGCCTTCGCCACGGCGAGCGGAGGAACCTCGGCCCGCACGGCGATCGGCGGCAGGACGGCCACCGGCGCCACCGGCTGCGGCGGCGCCTCGCCCGCATCCAGGTCCCCGACGATCTGCAGGAACACGTCCACATCCCCCGCGCTCGGCGCCCCGCCCGACGCCACCGGCTGCAGCATCGCCTTGCGGACTTCAGCCTGCGGCCGCCCGCGCGCCATCATCCAGCGCGCGCTCAGTTCCACCAGCCGCGCCTCGGACACCGGCGCGGTGTCCCCCTTGCGCAGGCGCGCGACGGCGTAGCGGCTGATGTTCAGGAAGCGCTTCAGCTCGCGCGGGCTGGCCGTCTCCTGCTGCGCCAGCAACTGCGCCTGCCAGGCCTGCACGGCGGCGCGGTATTCCGGGGTGGCGTGCACCCGGTACTCCTCGCGCCGGGCCCAGCCCCAGGCGAGCACGGCGAGCACGACCGCCACCGTCAGTCCGGCGGGCCACCAGACGGTGTCGCCCACCGGCGCGTCCGGGGCCGCGGCGCCTCCGGGGCTGGCCGCATCGGCGTTGCCGGCGCCCTTGTCGCCGCCCGCCGTGCCCTTGCGCTCGCTGCGCCCGGGCCAGTCCTCGCCATCCGGCTGGCCACCGGCGATCAGCGCCCGCGCATTCGCCGCCGCCGGTTCGAAGCGCGTCTTGCGGATGCTGTCGAAACGGTCCGGCGCGCCGCTGGCGACTTCCGCCTCCAGCAGCACCAGCGCCTGCTCCATGCCCTTGACGCCGGCCTCGACCGCATCGGCCCGGGCCAGCAGGCTCGCCACCACCTCCGGCGGTGCCGCGGCGGCCTTGCCTTTCAGCCGCACCCAGTGCTCGTAGGCGCGGGCGTCCTCCAGCTGCGCGCGCACCGCCTGGATGTCGCGTCCGAGCTGTTCGCGCGCCTGCCGCGTCTCCAGTTTCATGCGGGCGACGGTGTCGTCCATCTGCCAGAGCAGGCCGAAGACGACCAGCAGCGCGGCGATCCATCCGGCCGCCGCGGCGATGCGGGGACGCGCCGCTTCCACCCCTTCCCTTGCCGCCCGCAAGGCTCCGCGCAGGCCCGGCGCGCGCTTGTGCTCCGAGCTGGCGCCGTCTCCGCCCGGCTCCGGACCGAGCAGCATGTCGAGCGCGCAGGCGGATTCGAGCGTCGGCAGCTTCACGTCCAGCTGCACCAGCTTGCGCAGGTAGACGCGCGCATAGGCGAGCCGGTCGACGACCGCCTGCGACTCGCGCGCGACCGGGTCGCGGTCCGGCTGCTGCCCCTGTTCGGCCCGCCGGATCGCCGCCTGCTCCTCGGCCAGCGCCTTGTGTGCGCTCGCGATCTGCGCCTCCACGATGCGGCGGTCGGTGCCGAGGATGACGAAGCACGGACCGGCTTCGCACAGGTAGTTCACGCATTCGAGCAGTTCCGCGGCCTTGGGCGGGCTGCAGCGGTCGAGGTCGTCGATGAAGATCGTCATCGTGCGGGCGCCGAGCGCGCGCGCCACCTCGCCGAAGTGCGTGCGGAAGCGGCGGCGGAAGTCGGTCTGCGCCTCGGCCTGCGTCACCGTGAACTTCGTCCCGAGGCTGGACAGCAGCACCGCCGGCTTCGCCGGGAAGGGCCGCAGCAGGAACATGCACAGCATCGCCCAGCACGCGGCGAGGAACACGACGCCCAGCGCGATCAGCGTCGTCACCGGATCCTGCTGGATGGCGCGCAGCGCTGCGCCCAGCAGGTCCAGGGGCCCGCCGCCCGCGGCGGTGGCGAGCCAAGGCCCCACCGTCACGTGGGTGAAGACGGAATAGACGTCGCGGAAGAAGCCGTCCGCCAGCGCCGGCGGCGCGGCGGAATGCACCCGCGCGCCCAGGCAGGCGAGATAGGCCGGCACGGACAGCAGCGCCACCCATCCCATGCGCGTGGCCCAGCCCCCGCGGCGCCAGCGCTCCACCACCAGGCGGGCCCGGAACGCGAGGCCGTGCCAGCTGAAGAAGCGCGGGATCGCCTGCTGCGTGATGGCCTGCAGCAGGGGCGCCAGCAGCACCTCCTCGTGCTGGTGGTGCCAGGCGTTGAACCAGACCGGCCGCGCGCCGCGCCCGTGCAACTCGCCCGCCAGCATCGCCATGAAGCTGCTCTTGCCCATGCCCCAGCGCGCATTGATCGCGATCGCGAGCGGCGGCTGCGTGCCGCTGTGGCGCAGGAAGCGGCTGAGGGCTTCCACCACCGGCCGGAAGGCGAGGCGGTCCTGGGCCGCATCGGCGATCGGTGCGTCGGAAACCGCCTGCTCCAGCACGCCGGCGCTCGTCACCGCGGCCCGGCGCGCGACCAGCCGCTCGCGCGCCGTCCCGAGGGCCGCCAGCGCGAAGAAGGCGAGCACGGCCCACAGCCAGGGCGCCGGCGACTTGCGCCAGGCGGGCTCCTGCCAGGCGTTGCGCGCCAGGTCGCCGCGCACGATGGTGCGGTCGGCCAGCGCCAGCACGACGCCGCCATCGGGCAGGACGGCCAGCGCCTTGAGCGTCTGGCCCGGGCGGCGGCGCAGTTCTTCCCAATGGCGGCCGCTGTCGAGCGTGCGCAGCACGACGCCGTCGGCGCCGGCGGCGAGGGCGCTGCCCCGCGCTTCGTCGAGCCACTGCGTGGCGAGGATGCGGTAGCCCTCGGGTAGCCGCGGGGTGTTCGCCTGCGGCGGCAAGGGCCGCTGCACCGTGGCCGGCGGCGCGGCCGGCGCATTGGGCGCGGCCGGCGCATTGGGCACGGCCTGCTGCTGCACCGGCGCGCCCTTCCCCTCCGCCTTCGAGTCGGGCGCGGGCGCCTTCGAGGGGGGCCGCTGCTCCGCCTGCAGCGCGGTCGGCACGAGCTGCCGCACGAGCTGCGGCGCGGCCGCGGCCTTCTGGCGGGGCGGCTGCAGCTGGCGGGGCGGCTGCAGCTGGCGGCGCAGCTCCGCCGGCATCTCGTCCGCAGCCGCGACACGCCAGAGGCGCCCGCCGTCCTCGCTGAGCAGGACGAAGGCTCCGTCCGCACTCGCCGCCGCCGCCGGCCCCGTCGCATTCACCGCGACCGAAGCCAGCACCGGTCGTTGCGCACCGGCGCGCAGCCAGCGGTTCTCCTCGCGCGGCGAGAGGAAGCCTTCCCCGCTGAGCCAGGAGGGCTCCGGCGCGAGCGGATCGCCGCGTGGCGCCTGCAGCACCGCGAACGCCACGAAGAGGGCCAGCGCGACCAGCACCGCGGTGAGTCGGCCCCAGACCGGCGGCGGGGTGGCGCGCGCCGCCGCGCCGGCGCTTGGCGAGGCTCGGGGACCCGGGGACGGTGCGCCCTTGCGACGGGGAGCTTCCTGCATCATGTGCGTCCCTCCTGGCAGGCTGGCGAGCGGCCATGATGGCACTTCGCCCGCGCGCGCACCATCGCCTCGAGGGATGGCGACGCCCGTCAAGTGGGACGGAGTTCACGCTTCCTACAATCCCGCATGGTCGCGCAAACGGATTTCCTCGTCATCGGCGGCGGCATCGCCGGCGCCTCGGTCGCTTACTGGCTCGCCCCGCACGCGCGCGTCGCGCTGCTGGAGCGCGAATCGCAACCCGGCTACCACTCGACGGGGCGGTCGGCCGCGATGTTCATCGACAGCTACGGCACGGCGCAGGTGCGCGCCCTGTCGCGCGCGAGTCGCCCCTTCCTCGAGTCGCCGCCGCCCGGCTTCAGCGAGCACCCGCTGGTGACGCCGCGCGGCTGCATGCTCGTCGCCGCCCCCGGACAGGAGGACCTGCTCGAAGCGCACTGGCGGCTGCTGCACGCGATGGCACCGGAGGCGCGCCGGCTCAGTGCCGCGCAGGCGCTGGAGATCGTGCCGGGCCTGCAGCCCGGACGCGTGATCGGCGCCGTGCTGGAACCGGGCGCCGACATGGACGTGCACGCGATCCACCAGGGCTACCTGCGCGGACTGCGGCGCGCGGGCGGCACCGTCGTTTGCGATGCCGAGGCCACGCGCATCGAGCGCGTGGGCGCGGACTGGCAGGTGACCACGCCGCAGGGCGCGTTCCGGGCCCCGGTGCTGCTTAACGCCGCCGGCGCCTGGGCCGACGTGGTGGCCCAGCGGGCCGGCGTGCCGGCCATCGGCCTGCAGCCCAAGCGCCGCTCCGCCTTCACCTTCGCGCCGCCCGCCGGCCTCGACGTGCGGGCCTGGCCCTGCGTGATCAGCGCCGACGAAAGCTGGTACTTCAAGCCCGATGCCGGGGCGCTGCTCGGCTCGCCCGCCAATGCCGACCCGGTGCCGCCGCAGGACGTGCAGCCCGAGGAACTGGACATCGCGATCGCGATCGACCGCATCGCGGGCATGACCACCCTGGAGATCCGCCGTCCGACCCGCACCTGGGCCGGCCTGCGCTCCTTCGTCGCCGACGGCGACCTGGTGGGCGGTTTCGATCCGGCGGCGCCGGGCTTCTTCTGGGTGGCCGCGCAGGGCGGCTACGGCATCCAGACCTCGCCGGCGATGGGCGAGGCGTGCGCCGCGCTGGCGCGCGGGCTGCCGCTGCCGCAGCGGATCGCGGAGTGCGGGTTGACGGAGGCGATGCTCGGCCCGGCGCGCTTGCGCGTGCCCGCCTCTCCGCGCCCTGAGGCGCATCAGAACATCGTTTCCTGGTAGTGGTCGTCCTTGCCGTCGGTGCGACCGCGCAGGAGGCGCACTTCGGGCTCGCCCGCGGCCTGCAGCTCGTAGCTCTTGCCGCAGGCCGGGCAGTCGTAGCTGCGGGACTGGTTCGCGTCGGCGTCCTGCGCGGCCAGCACACGAAAGCGCGCGCCGCAGTACACGCAGGACTTCTCGAAGATGCTGAGGCTGGCGTGGACCTCGGGCTCGGCCGCGTGCTTCATCGGGGCCTCCTCACCTGAATTGGCAAGGGGCAGTATGCGCCCGCCCCCGGACCGCTTCAAGCGCAGGCGTTACTGCGCGATGAGGCTAGTCGAGGCACTCCAGGGCCATCATGCCGGCCGCCGTATTGGAGATCGGGATGTGGTAGTTCGTGTGCACCTTGCGCACGAAGCCCGGCACCGCCCCGCGCGTCGCCAGCCACATGAGCAGCTCGACGCCCTGGGTGCCCGTCTTCTCCACCAGCTCGTGGATGCTGTACTGGGTCGCCCACTCGGGATCGCTCACCAGGCTGTCCATGAACTTCAGGTCGAAGGGCTTGTTGATGAAGCCGGCGCGCTCGCCATCGAGCTGGTGCGAGAGGCCGCCGGTGCCGATCACGACCACGCGCTTGTCGCTGTCCCAGGAACGGATCGCCTCGC
Organism: Ramlibacter monticola; assembly: GCF_016722785.1. GTDB lineage: Bacteria > Pseudomonadota > Gammaproteobacteria > Burkholderiales > Burkholderiaceae_C > Ramlibacter > Ramlibacter monticola. The sequence goes on from NZ_JAEQNE010000001.1 coordinate 592,064, forward strand.
CCACCGCCTGCCCCAGCTGGTAGCAGCGGCGCGCGCTGGGCAGCGGGAACTGCACGGTGTTGATGCAGATCGGCACGGTTTTTACCGGGCAGGACTTCGGCCAGAACAGCTTCAGCGGGATGGTGAAGGCGTGGTCGACCAGCATCTCCTGGCAGGTCGTGACGTCGAAATCCCTCGCCACCAGTTGCTCGATCACGTGCCAGGACAGATCCACCTCGCCCGGGATGGGCGGCAGCGTGGGAATGCCCCAGCCCTCGTCGGAGTTGCGGTACTCCGGCGCCGCGCCCACCGCGAAGGTCGGCATCTTGTCGAGGAAGAAATTGAGGCCGTGGTCGTTGTAGAAGACGACCGCGACGTCGGGCTTGACCTCTTCCAGCCACGCGTGCACGGGCAGGAAGCCGTCGAAGAAGGGTTTCCAGTAGGGCTCCTGCTGGAGCCCCCGGGCGATCGCGCCGCCGATGGCGGGCACGTGCGAGGTGGTGAGTCCACCGATGATCCTGGCCATGTTCTTGTCTCCTGCTAGCCGGCGGTCGCCGCCGGCTGATCGTTCTGGCGCACCAGGCGCGCCTTGAATTCTTCCTTGCTCATGCCCGTCTGCTGCGCACCGAGGTCCTGCACGTCCAGGCCCAGGATGCCGGCGAACTTCGCCAGGTAGTAGACGTTGCCGCCCGCGGCCAGCAGCCCCAGCACGTCGCGTCCCCGGACCGCCGCCGACTGCTGCTCGTTCAGCGCGTAGCTGCGCATGTAGCCTTCCTCGTCGGCCTTGAAGGCCGCGCGGTTGGCCGCGTCGTTGAAGGAGAAGCACATGCGGTTGAGGGCATAGCCCTTGCGCGCCTGCGAGCCATCGAAGATGGTGGTGCCGAAGATGGGGCGTGGCTGGTTCATGGTGGGCAAAGAGTGCTTCGCAAGTTTTTCCCGAGCCAAAAGGCCCTTGTTTGATCGAGATCAAGTACGCCGCATGGCCGACCGCGCCGCAAGTAAGATCGCGGCCGCATGACAACGGATTCCTCCCACGCGCTGCGGGCGGCCAACCGCCGCGGCGTGCTCGCGATGGCGGCCGGCATGGCCAGCTTCGTCGCCAACGATGCCCTCGTGAAATACGTCAGCCAGACGCTCCCGGCCTCCGAGCTGATCTTCGTGCGCGGCGTGCTCGCCAGCCTGCTGCTGCTCGCGGTGGCCCGCGGCCTGGGCGCGCTGCCGCGGCTGCGCTCGCTCGGCGACCGGCGCGTGCTGCTGCGGGCGCTGTTCGACTCGTTCGCGACGGTCGTCTACCTGAGCTCGCTGTTCCACCTGCCGATCGCGAACGCCACGGCGATCAACATGGCGACGCCCCTGTTCATCACCCTGTTCGCCGTGCTGGCCTTCAAGGAGCGCGTCGGCGCCAGGCGCTGGCTGGCGATCGCCACCGGCTTCACCGGCGTGCTGCTGGTCGTGCAGCCGACCGGGGCCGCCTTCAACGCCTACGCCCTGCTGTGCCTGGCCGGCACCCTGCTGCACGCGAGCCGCGACCTGGTCACGCGCACCATCGACCGGGGCATCCCGTCGATCCTGATCACGTTCAGCACGGCGCTGTCGGTCACGCTGCTGGCGGGACTGTGGGGCCTGTTCCAGCCCTGGCAAGCCGTGAGCTGGCGGCAGTTCGGCCTGCTCGCCGCCGCGAGCGTGTTCCTCAGTGGCGGCTACTTCCTGCTGACGGTCAGCATGCGCGCCGGCGAGATGAGCCTGATCGCGCCCTTCCGCTACGCGGGTCTGCTGTTCGCCGTGCTCCTGGGCTACGCCGTGTGGGGCGACGTGCCGAACGCCGTGGCCTGGGCCGGCATCGCGCTGCTGGTGGGCGCCGGCCTGTCCATCCTGCACGGGGGGCGGCGAGCCGTGCCGCAGCCGCCGCTGGCCAGCAGCGGCGCGCTTACCGACCCGTGAACTTCGGCTTGCGCTTTTCCATGAAGGCCGTGCGGCCCTCGACGTAGTCCGCGCTCGCGAAGCAGCGCGCCACCACCTCCCGGCACAGGCGGGCGTCGCGTTCGGATTCGTCCTTCAGCGCCTGCGCCACCAGCGTCTTGATCGAGGCGACCGTCAGCGGCGCATTGGCCGCGATGGTGGCGGCGCAATCCCGCACGTACGACTCCAGCCCGTCCACCGGCACCAGCCGGTTCACCAGGCCCATCGCCGCCGCTTCCTCCGCCGCGAACTGCCGCGCCGTGTAGAAGATCTCGCGCGCGAACGACGGCCCGACCACGTCCACCAGCTTGCGCACGCCCTCGAACGCATAGCCGAGGCCCAGCTTCGCCGCCGGCACGGCGAAGACCGAGTCTGCCGAGGCGATGCGCAGGTCGCACGACAGCGCGATCGCGACGCCTCCGCCCACGCAGAAGCCGCGGATCATCGCGATCGTGGGCTTGTTCACTTCCGACAGGGCGTGGGTCGCCGCATGCGCCACCTCGTCGTAGGCGCGCACGGTCTGCTCGCTCGAACGCTTCTCCTCGAACTCGGAGATGTCGGCGCCGGACACGAAGGCCTTGTCGCCCGCGCCCTTCAGCACGATCACGCGCACCTCGGGGTCGGCGGCGAAGGCGCTCACCGCCTCGTACAGCCCCTTCCACATGGCCAGCGACATGGCGTTGCGCCGCGCCTGGTTGTCGAAGGTGATCCAGCCGATCGCGCCGTCCTTCTGCGCGAGCGTTCTCTTCATGGCGGCGCTGCTCATGCCGGTACTTCCGCCGCGCGGACCACGCCGTCCGCCACCAGGGCGCCGACCTGCGCCTGCGTGTAGCCGAGGTCGCGCAGCACCTCCGCGGTGTGCTGCCCGTGCAGTGGCGCCGGCTTGCGGATCTGCGTGAGCTCGCCCGTGGACTTCACCGGCAGGCCCAACGTCTTCATCGGCCCGATCACGGGATGCTCGATGTCGTACACCATCCGGCGGTGCTGCACGTGCGGGTCCGCCAGGGTCTGGTCGTAGGTGTAGACCGGGCCGCCCGGCACGCCGGCGGCATCGAGCTTCTCCACCCAGTGCGCGGTGGGCTGGGTCGTCGTGACCTCCTCGATCAGCGCCTCCAGGGCGTCGGCGTTCTTCACGCGCAGCGGATTGCGCTCGAAGCGCGGGTCTTCCAGCCAGTGCGGCTGCTCGACGACCTGGGTGACGAAGGCGCGCCACAGCTTGTCGCCGGAGGCCCCCACCGTGACGTAGCCGTCCTTCGTGCGGAAGGCCTGGTAGGGCGCGGAGCGGCGGTGGCGCGTGCCGGTGGCCGTCGGCAGTTCGCCGTTGCCGAAGTAGGCGCCGAACTCCCAGATGCTCCACGCCATGCCCGCTTCCAGCAGCGAGGTCTCGATGTACTGGCCCTGGCCGTGGCGCAGCTTGCCGATGAAGGCGCCGAGGATGCCGTACAGCGTGGTCACGCCGCAGGCGATGTCGTTCATCGCGATGCCGACCTTGGCCGGACGGCCGCCCGGGTGCCCCGTCATCATCATGATCCCGGACATGCCCTGGGCGATGATGTCGAAGCCGCCCTTCCTGCCGTAGGGGCCGGTCTGCCCGAAGCCGGACATGGAGGCGTAGATGATTCCCGGGTTGACCTGCTTCAGGGCCTCGTAGTCGATGCCCAGCTTCTTCACCACGCCCGGGCGGAAGTTCTCCATCACGATGTCGCAGCCCGCGGCCAGCTTCAGCACGATTTCCTTTCCCGCGGGCGCCTTCATGTCGACCGAGATGCTCTTCTTGTTCCGGTTCAGCACGGCGAAGCAGTAGGACTCGTCGTTGACCTTGGGTTCGAAGTTGCGGGTGCTGTCGCCCTCGAGGCTCTCCAGCTTGATCACCTCGGCGCCCAGGTCGCCCAGCACCATGCTGCAGTAGGGCCCCGCCATGACGTTGGTGAGGTCGAGAACGCGGATGCCTTCGAGGGGAAGCGGCATGGAACGATTTTCCTTCGGTTGACGGTCTAATTGGAAACGAGCGTGATCTGCGAGGTGTCGATCTCGGCGTAGATCGCCTGGCCGACCTCGAACACTTCGCCGGGCCGGGCGCTGACGCGGATGGGCTCCAGCGCCGGACCGAGGTGGATGTGGTAATCCCAGGACTCGCCGAGATAGGAGCGGCGCTGGATGCTGGCCTCCACGCAGCAACGCGCATCCCGCTCGGCGGGGCGGTCGCGCAGCAGCTGGATGGCCTGCGGGCGGATCGAGACCTGCACTTCGTCGGGCAGCCGCCCGTCCGGCGCCAGGGCGCGCGAAGGCAGGCGCAGCCCGCCGAAATCGACGACGTCGTCGCTGCGCCTGCCGGTCAGCAGGTTGGTGCGGCCGATGAAGCCCGCCACGAAGCGCGTGCGCGGGCGGGCGTACAGATCGAAGGGCGCGTCGATCTGCTCGATGCGGCCCTGGTTCATGACGGCGATGCGGTCCGAGGTCACCATGGCCTCGGCCTGGTCGTGCGTGACATACACCATGGTCATGTCGAACTCGTCGTGCAGGCGGCGGATCTCGAAGCGCATCTCCTCGCGCAGGTTGGCGTCCAGGTTGGACAGCGGCTCGTCGAGCAGCAGCACCTTCGGGTTGACGACGATGGCGCGGGCCAGCGCGACGCGCTGCTGCTGGCCCCCGCTCAGTTCCGCCGGATAGCGGTCGCGCAGGGCGCGCAGCTTCACCACGTCGAGGATCTGGTCGACCCGGCGCTGCGCCTCGGCCGCCGGCACCTTCTGCAGCTTCAATCCGAAGGCGACGTTCTCGCCCACCGTCATATTCGGCCAGATCGCGTAGCTCTGGAAGATCATCGACATGCCGCGCTTCTCGGGCGGCAGGCTGGACTGGGCCGAGGAGATCACCTTGCCGTCGAGTTCTATGCTTCCCGCACTCGGGTTGATGAACCCCGCGATCATGCGCAGCGTCGTGGTCTTGCCGCAGCCCGAAGGCCCCAGCAGCGACACCAGTTCGCCGTCGCGCAGGGTGAGATTCAGGCCGTCCACCACCGTGAACTTTCCGAACATCTTGCTCACGTTGCGCAAGACCAATTGGCTCATGAAGTACCTCCCCCAGGCTGCGTCTTCGACTCCGGCTCCCCCCTCCGCGAGCGCAGGGGGCGAGCGCCTTCGGGCGGCCGTGCGGCGCTCACGCGACGGTCCTCCTCAGCATGAAGTCGCGCCCCATCAGGCGGAAGCCCGCCAGGATCAGGGCCACCGTGATCACCACCAGCACCAGGCCGATCGAGGCCAGCGTCTCGAAGTTGCCCTCGTCGCTCTTGTCGAACAGCAGCACCGAGAGCACCTGCGTGTCGATCGAGTACAGGAAGATCGCGGTGCTCAGCTCGCGCGTGGCGGGGATGAACACCAGGATGAAGGCGCCGGCCATGCTGCGCTTCAGCACCGGCAGCACCACGTGCCGGATGGCGGCCAGACGGGAGCCGCCCAGCGTGCGCACGGCCTCTTCCAATTCCGGGTTGATGCTGCGGATCGCCGCGTTGCTGTTGACGAAGGCGATCGGCAGGAAGCGCGTGGTGAAGGCAAGGACGAGGATCCAGGCCGTCCCGTACAGCAGCAGCGGCGGCCGCGTGTAGGCGGCGTAGAAGCCGATGGCGAGCACGATGCCCGGCACCACGAAAGGCGCCATGGTCAGGAAGCCCAGCGCGCTGCCGACGTGCCGGTTCACCAGGTTGCGGTTGGTGACATAGGCGATGCACATCGCCAGCACCAGCGCGATCAGCGAGGCCGCGCCGGCGTAGAGGAAGGTGTGCAGCGTGGCCGTGCGCGTCAGCGCGTTCTCGAACACGATCGCGTAGACGTTGCGGAACGTGAGGTTGTCCAGCGACCAGCCGCGGCCCCAGGCCTTGGCGAAGGCGGCCTGGCAGATCACCACCAGCGGCAGGAAGAAGGACAGCGTCGTGACCAGCAGGCACCAGCCCAGCACGGCCCACCTCCACGGCCCCAGCGCGATGGAGCGCCGCTCGCCGCCCTTGCCCGTGAGCGACACGTAGCCCTTGCGGTGCGTGATGCGCCGTTGCAGCCAGAACAGCAGGATGGTGATCGCCAGCAGGGGCATGGCGTACGCCGCCGCCAGGCCCACCTTGGGCGGGAACTCGAAGAACTGCCACAACTGCGTCGTCACCACGTGGAAGCGCGCCGGCAGCGCCAGCAGCGCCGGCGAGCCGAACAGGGCGATCGCCTCGAGGAACACCAGGATGAAGGCGCCCAGGATCGACGGCAGCACCAGCGGCAGCGTGACCAGGAAGGTCGTCCTGAGATGCCCCGCCCCGAGGATGTTCGCCGCGTCCTCCATCTCGGAGGAGACCAGGTCCAGCGCCGACTTGGTCAGCACGAAGACGTAGGGAAAGCTGTAGCAGGCCACCACCAGCACCAGCCCCGGCATCGAGTAGATGTTGAAGGGGCCCTTGTCGGCGCCGGTCAGCGCCACCACCACCTTGTTGAGCCAGCCGGCGTTGGGGCCCGCCAGCAGGATCCAGCCGACCGCGCCGAGGTAGGGCGGGATGATGAAGGTGCCGAGGATCGCGATCCAGACCAGCCCCTTGCAGGGCATGTCGGTCCGCGACAGCGCCCAGGCCATGGGCACGCCGAACAGGAGGCACAGCGCGCCGGCCGACACGCCGAGGACCAGCGAGTTGAGGAGGGCCTCGATGTGCCGGCTGCGCCCGTAGGCCCCGACGTAGTTGGCCAGCGTGAAGGCGCCGTTGGCATCCTGGAAGCTGACCGCGAACAGGCGCACCAGCGGATTGACCACGAGGAAGACCAGGACCGCAATGGCGGCGAGCCAGACCAGCGAGGTCTTGTCCCAGTGCCTCCAGCGCTGCGCGAGGCCGCCGCCGGACGGCAGCGCGGCTTCCTCCAGGGCGGTCTTGGCGTAGGCCATCTACTGCTTCGGCCCTTGCTTCAGACGCCGAAGGTGTCGCGGAACTTTTCCTTGACCTCCGGGATGCCCTTGGTGATCTCGTCCTCCGTCGGACGCACCACCTTGATCTGCTCCAGCGGCTTGGCGCCGGCCCCGGGCGCCACGCCCTTCACCACCGACAGCGAGTGCGACTTGACCTGGATCTCGCCGGCTTCCTTCGACAGCAGGTACTCCATGTACAGCTTGCCGGCGTTCGGCGAGGGCGCGTTCTTCGGGATGCCGCTGGCCGACACCATCAGCAGCGCGCCATCGGTGGGGTACACCACCGCGAGCGGGTTGCCCTTGTCGCGCGACAGCAGGGTGGTGGCCTCGGGACCCGCCGCCACCAGCCGCTCCTTGGAATTGAGCATGGTCACCGTGTCGTTGACCGAGCGGCCGATCTGCGGCTGGTTCTTCTCGAGCTTCGTGAAGTAGTCCCAGCCATAGAGCTTCTGCATCAGCACCACCCAGGTGCCCACGTAGCCGCTGTAGGCGGGATGGCCGATGGAGACCTTGCCCTTCCACTTCGGATCGAGCAGGTCGGGCCAGTTCTTCGGTGCGTCCTTCTCCTGCACCTCCGCCGTGTTGTAGGTCAGGAGCATCAGGGCCGCGGCCGTCACCCAGTACTGGCCGTCCTTGTCGTTGTAGGCCTTCAGCGAGTCCACCATCTGGGCGGCGTTGTGCGGCCTGTAGTCGAGCAGCAGGCCCTTCTTCTTCAGCTCGGGGTAGTGGCTGACGTCGGTGCTGCTGAAGACCGAGGCCACCGGCGCGTTGGCCTGCATGTCCTGCTGCAGTCGCTGGAAGGCCACCTGCGCGGTGGTGCGCACGAAGTTGCACTTGAGGCCCGGGTACTTCTTCTCGAAGCCGGCGCACAGGGCCGCCGCTTCGTCGGTGTTGTAGTGCGCCGTGTAGACGGTGACCGGCTTTTCCTTCTTCGCGGCCTCGTACAGATCCTTTTCCCAGGGCTGCATCTGCTGCGCGAGGACCGGGGACGCCGCCAGCGCGGCCGCCGCCGCGCCCGCCAGGATCCACTTGGTGAGGTTCCGGTTCACGCATGCTCCCAGCGGCGCGGCCGCGTTGTCTCCAGCCGGCCACTCTAGGGTCGTTGGCATGCCAACCGAAATAGGAGTTTCCTTAGGTCAATCCCCGATACCGCAAGCGGCATGGCTGCCCGATTAGAACGTTTCGGTATCCACTTCGCGGTTCGACTGTTCGCTGTAGCGGTTGCCCGCCACCGTGTGCTGGTTGATCAGCGCGTCGAGCCTGCCGACGAGGTTCGCGTCCAGGCGCAGGTCGGCCGCCGCGAGGTCTTCGCGCAGGTGCTCCACGCGGGTGGTGCCGGGGATCGGGATGACGTTGTCGCCCCGGTGCAGCAGCCATGCCAGCGCAAGTTGGGCCGGGGTGCATCCCGCCTCGCGCGCCAGCGCCTTGTACGGCGGCAGCAACTGCAGGTTCCGCGCGTGGTTCTCCGGCTCGAAGCGCGGCATCGCGCGGCGGATGTCCTTGGCCTCGAAGCTGCCCACGTCGTGGACGGCATCGCACAGGAAGCCGCGCGCCACCGGGCTGAAGGGCACGAAGGCGACGCCCAGTTCGCGGCAGGCCGCCAGCATCGCGATCTCCGGATTGCGCGTCCACAGCGAATACTCGTTCTGCACCGCCGCGATGGGATGCACGGCGTGCGCCTTGCGCAGCGTGGCGGCGGAAACCTCGGACAGGCCGAGGATGCGAACCTTGCCCTCCTCCACCAGCCGGCTCATCGCCCCCACGCTGTCTTCGATGGGAACGGCCTTGTCCCAGCGGTGCAGGTAGTACAGGTCGATGACCTCCGTCTGCAGGCGGCGCAGGCTGTCCTCGCAGTTCCTGCGGATCGTGTCGGGGCGGCCGTCGATCACGCGCTTGAGTATGCCGCTCGCGTCGGGAACGCCCGCGAGGCCGCCCTTGCTGCAGAGGGTGATGTCCTGGCGGTGCGGCTTGAGCACGCGGCCCACCAGTTCCTCGTTCCTGCCGAAGCCGTAGAGGGCGGCCGTGTCGAACAGCGTGACACCCTGCTCGATGGCGGCGCGCAGCACGCGCTCGCCCTGCTCTGCGCTGGGCGGGACGCCATACGCATGGCTGAGGTTCATGCAGCCGAAGCCGATGGCGGAGACGGTGAAAGGTCCGAGTTGTCTGTGGTGCATCGTGCCATTTTCCCGTCATTCGGAAGCGCGCGCGGCGCCCCTACTTCGCGAACAGCTTCGTGATGTCCGCGAAGGCCTTGATCTCGATGGCGTTGCCCGACGGATCCAGGAAGAACATCGTCGCCTGTTCGCCGGGCTGGCCCTGGAAACGGATGTAGGGCTCGATGACGAACTGGGTGCCCCTGGCCTTCAGGCGCCCGGCCAGCGCCTGCCACTCGGCCAGCGGCAGCACGATGCCGAAATGGCGCACCGGCACGCCGTGGCCGTCCACGGCGTTGCGCTGCGCCGCCCCGGTCTCGGAAGGCGCCAGGTGCGCCACGATCTGGTGGCCGTAGAAGTTGAAGTCGATCCATTCGTCCGAGCTGCGGCCTTCGGGGCAGCCGAGCGTCTGGCCGTAGAACTGGCGCGCCGCCGCGAGGTCGTGCACCGGGAAGGCCAGGTGGAAGGGAGACAGCGGGGCGGGGTTGGTGACGGGAGCTTGCATGAGGAATGAGGAGTAATACTGCGACGCGCCAGCTTAGCCGAGCCAGCGCCGGAAGTTCTCGATGAAGCTGCCCACCACGCGCTCTTCGTGGCCCTGCGAAGCCGCGCAGTTGTGCGGGGTGATCCACACGTTGGGCAGCTCCCACAAGGGCGAGCGCTGCGGCAAGGGCTCTTCCACGAAAGTGTCGAGGTAGGCGCCACGCAGGCGCCCGGCCTGCAGCGCGTCGCACAGCGCCTGCTCGTCGACCAGCTCGCCGCGCCCCACGTTCGCGATGCGGGCTGACGGCGGCAGCAGGGCGAGGCGGCGCGCATCGAGCAGGCCCTTCGTGGCCTCCGTCAGCGGCACCGCCAGCACGAGCCAGTCGCAGCTGCCCAGCACTTCATCGAGTTGCGCCAGCGCGATCGTGCGGTCGAACGGGGGTGTCGGCGTGGCGCTGCGTCGCACCACCGTCACGTGCAGGCCCAGCGCCTTCAGCAGGCGGCCGATCTCCGAGCCGATCGCGCCGGCGCCGACGACGACCACGCGCAATTGCTGCAGCTCCCTGGGCCGCTGCGCGCCCGTGAGCGGCGCCCACTCGCGGCGTGCCTGCGCCGCCAGCCAGTGGTCGAAGCCGCGCGACTGCGCGAGGATCGCCGCCACCGCGCTCTGCGCGATCGGGATGGCCGTCACGCCGGTGGAACCGGTCACGCGCACGCCGCGCTGCAGCGCCGGCCCATACTGGGGCAGGTCCACGCCGGAGGAGAACACGTGCAGCCAGCGCAGCCGCGGCGCCGCGTCCGCCACCCGGAAGAAGAGGTCCGACAGCACGCCCGGCTTGCGCAGCGAACTGCCCTCGTAGAGGTCGCGCGAGAAGAACGCGAGGTCGATCTGGTCGAGCGTCCCGGCCGCCTGCGACAGCGGCAGCCGCCGCAAGGCTACGCCGCGCTCCGCCGCAACCGCATCGAGGCGCGCGCCGTACGCGCCATCCACCTGGTCCGAAAGCAGCAGGCCGAGCGGCGACGCGGCCGGCGCACTCATCGCACGGTCTGCCAGCGACCCTCCGCGCCGGGATACACGACACCGAACTCCTCGAGGGCCGCATCGTCGAAGCGGAAGCCGAGGCCCGGCAGCTTGGGCAGCAGCAGGTCCCCGTTGTCGGCGACGAGCTGGCGGTCGATCACGCGGCGGAAGTTGACGATGTGGTCGTCGGGCATCCACTCGACGTAGGTGGCGTTGGGGGTCGCCGCCACGAGGTGCACGTGCACGTCGTGCCAGGCATGCGGCGCCACGGTGAGGCCGTGGCTGTCCGCCATGGCGGCGATGCGGCGGAATTCCGTGATGCCGCCGCACACCGTGGCGTCGGTCTGCAGCAGCGTCGTGGCGCCCTGCTCGATCAGGTCCTTGAAGCGCCAGCGGCCGGCCTCGATCTCGCCGGTGGCCACCGTCACGCGGGTGGCGCGGGCCAGCCGCGCGTGGTTGGCGATGTCGTCGGGCGAGAACGGCTCCTCGATCCAGAACGGGTTGTAGGGCTCGAGGACGCGCATGTACTCCAGCGCCGTCGGCAGGTCGCGCCAGGCGTTGTTGGCGTCCAGCATCAGGCGCACGTCGTCGCCGATCGCCTCGCGCACGGCCGCGATGCGCTTGCGCTCGCCGGCCGCGCTTTCCAGGCCGACCTTCATCTTGACGGCGCGGAAGCCTTCCCGGACGTGCTGCTCCATCTCCTGCGCCAGCTTGTCCGGAGTCTTGCCGGGCTGGTAGTAGCCGCCGCTGGCGTACGCGGGCACGCGGCCCAGCGTCTTGGCGCCGAGGTACTGGTACAGCGGCAGGTTGGCCGTGCGGGCGTTCAGGTCCCACAGCGCGATGTCGATGGCGGACAGCACGCGCATCACGCCGCCGGCGCGACCGAGCAGCAGGGCTTCCTGGTACAGCTCGGACCACAGGCCCTCGACGCGCAGCGACTCCTGCCCCACCAGGCGGGCCCCGAACAGGTCGGTGACGGCCACCGACAGCAGCCGGCCGGCGCTGTTGACGGCGTAGCAGTAGCCGAGGCCTTCCTGGCCGTCGGTGGAGCGGACCTTGACGAGGCAGTACTCGCGCGCCTTGACCTGCCGGGTGGAGAAGGTCACCGGATTGGCGAGCGGAACGCGCGCGATGCAGACGGAAACGGATTCGATCGTGGCCATGGACTTCGGGTGCAGTGGTTCGGGTGGAAATGCCGGGCGCTCAGTCCAGCTTCAGGTTGCTCTTCTTGATCACGTCGGCCCACTTCACCTTTTCCTGGTCGATGAGCTTCTGGAATTGCGCGGGCGAGCCGTCGATGGGCGCGAGGCCCAGCTCCGTGAGGCGCTTCTGGAACTCGGGCTTCCTGATGACCTTGGAGATCTCGCCGTTGAGGAAGCTCACCACCGCCGGGGGCGTGCCGGCCGGGGCGATGATCCCGAACCAGACGTTCGCGTCGTAGCCCGGGATGCCCGATTCCGCCAGCGTCGGCACGTCGGGCAGCAGGTCCAGCCGCTTGGTGGAGGTGACGGCCAGCGGCTTGAGCTTGTGGTCCTTGAGGAAGGGCAGGCTCTGCGTGGGCGTGGCGAAGATCAGCGGGATCTGCCCGGCCAGCAGGTCCTGCTGCGCCGGCGCGCCGCCCTTGTACGGGATGTGGTTCATCGAGATCCCGGCCATCTGGTTCATGAGCTCCATGGAGATGTGCTGGGTGGAGCCGGAACCGGGCGTGCCGAAATCGATCTTGCCGGCCTTGGCCGTGGCGATCAGTTCCTTCACGGTGTTGGGCGCGAACTTCGGGTTGGCGACCAGGACGAAGGGCGTGTCCGCGATCAGCGACACGGGGGCGAAGTCGTTGAGCGTGTAGCTCAGGCCCGGATACAGGAAGGTGTTCGTGACATGCGACGAGATCACGATCATCAGCGTGTGGCCGTCGGGGGCGGACCGCTTCAGTTCGGCGGTGGCGATGGTGCTGTTCGCGCCCGGCTTGTTCTCCACGATCACCGGCTGCGGCAACGTCTTCGACAGCTCGGTGCCGATCATGCGCGCCACGGTGTCGTTCGAGCCCCCGGGGGCCATGCCCACGACCAGGCGGATCGGCTTCTTCGGGAAGTCCTGGGCGCCGGCCAGCGGGGCGGCCACGCAGGCCGCGGCGAGCAAGGCCAGGCGGGCGGTCTGGAGGAAGCGCTTCACGTTTGTCTCCTGCTTTGTGTCCTACGGGAGCAGGCATTCTGGAGCGCGATGGCTCAGTGGACAAACGGATTATTTCGATGAATTCAGCGAACCGGTAGATTATTCACGGAGCCAGCGCCTGGAGCGCCGGCTGCAGGCTGCCGCGCAGCAGCTTCATGAAAGCCTCCGCCGCGATCGAGTCCGTGTCGCCGCTGCGGCGCACCAAGCAGATGTCGCGCTCGTTCAGCGGCAGGGTCAGGGGAATCGCCCGCAGGCGCAGGTGCGCGAACTGCGGCAGCCCCAGGGTGGGCACGATGGTCACGCCCAGCCCCGCGGAGACGAAGCCCGCCGCGGTGGACAAGCTGTTCACCATGTGCGAGCGGACCCACTGCTTCGGGTAGACCGCCGCATCGAGGTGCTGCCGCACGCTGCTGTTCGGCTCGAAGCCGATGATGGGCTCGGCGATCACGTCCGCGATGCCCAGGCGCTTGCGCTGCGCGAGCGGATGGCCTTCCAGGCAGATGAACCAGAAGGTGTCCCGCGCCAGCGTTTCGATCGCGAGGTCGGCGCGCGGCGGCACCGCCGCGCCGAGCGCGAAGTCCACCTGGCGGTTGCGCACCATCTCCACGCAGACGGTGCTGGCGACGTCCTGCACCACCACTTCGACGCCGGGAAAGTCGCGCCCGAAGCGGGCGATCAGCGGCGGCAGGATGCTCGCGGAGATCGACGGCAGGGCGGCCAGGCTCACCCGGCCCTTGCGCAGCTGCACGTAGTCCTGCATCTGGGCCAGCGCCCGCTCGGTCTCCGGCAGCAGCTGCGAGACGATCTCCAGGAACACCTGGCCCTCGGCCGTGAGGTCCACGTTGCGCGTGTTGCGCGCGAACAGCTTCACGCCCAGGTCGCCCTCCAGGTTCGAGATCAGGGCGCTGAAGGCGCTCTGCGTCAGGCTGCAGCTTTCGGCCGCCCGCGTGAAGTTGCGCAGGGTGGCGAGGGCCATGAAGGCCTTCATGTGACGGAGGGAGAGGTTCATTGCTCTGCTGCAGGATTGTGACGCGCGCTGCGGCCCCCGCGGCGGCCGCGCCGGCGTATGGTGGCGGGGGCGCATGCGCGAGTCCTCTACCTTCGACGCCCTGGTGATCGGGGCCGGCGTGGCCGGCCTGTTCTGCGCGACCGAGCTCGCCGACGCGGGCCTGCGCGTGGGCGTGCTGGAGGCCCGCGCCTGCCCCGGCGGGCGCGCCCGCAGCTGGCACCACGCCGGCATGGGCCTGGAAGTGGACGTCGGGCCCCACGTCATCAGCTCGGAGCACGTGCACTTCATGCGCATGCTGCGCCGCGTCGGCACCGCCACGCAGGTGGACTGGCAGCCCGGCATCCTCGTCACGCTGCTCGAGGAGCGCCGGTTGCTGGACGTGGCGAGCGTGAGCTGGCCTCCGCCCCTGCACCTCCTCGCCAACGGACCGATGACGCTGCGGCGCCTGGGCGTGCGCGCGTCCCTGTCGCACTGGCCCGTGATCCGGGAGGCGGCCCGCGTCGACGAAGCCGGCCTGCGCGCGCTGGACGCGGTGGACGCCTTCAGCTGGCTGGGCAGCAAGGGCATGGCCGCCGAGGCGATCGACTGGTTCTGGCGCTCGACCCTTCTCTCCCTGCTGAACGTGCCGCTGGAAGAGTGCTCCGCGGCCTCGGCCCTGCGCATCTTCCGCCTGATGCTGGGACGCAGCGGCTACCACTTCGGCTTCCCGAGAGTGGGCCTCTCGCAGCTCTACGTGCCCGGCTGCAGCGCGGCGATCCGCGAGCGCGGCGGCGAGGTCTACACCCGCAGCGCCGTGCGCGCGCTCGACGTGCAGGACGGATTCGTGCGCGGGGTCCGGCTGCGCTCGGGCGCCCTGCTGCTTGCACCCTGGTGCATCCTGGCGCTGCCGCCGTGGCATGCGGCACCGCTGCTGGCCCGCACCCGCGAGCCGCTGCTGGCGCCCTTGCAGGCCACGGCGCGGCGCTTCCTCGGCGCGCCCTACACCAGCACCGTGCTGGCCCTGGACCGGCGCCTGGGCCCGCGCCGCTTCTGGGCCCGGGTGTGGGACCCGGAGGACCTGAACACCGACTTCTACGACCTGGCGAACATCCGCCCGGAACTGGCTGGCGCCGGCTCGGTGGTCGCCTGCAATGCGATCGGGCCGAATGCGCATCCGGAGTGGAGCGAACAGGCCGTGGTGGCCCGGACGCTGCAGGAACTGCAGGACTTCGCGCCGGCCGCGCGCGAGGCCCGCGTGCTCGGCGCCAGCGTGCACCGCATCCGCGGGGCGGTCCCGCAGCCGCGGCCGGGGACGGAGACGCTGCGCCCGGGCGCGCGTACTGCCGTGACGGGCTTGCTGCTCGCGGGCGACTGGACCGATACCGCCCTGCCCTGCTCCATGGAAAGCGCGGCGCGTTCCGCCGCACTGGCCGCCGAGGTGATCCTGCAGCGCACGATCGCCCTTGCCCCGCCGGAAACGTACGGCCTCGTCGGCCTGCTGCGGTCCCGCCGTGCGAAGTGACGAGGCCCTGGCCCTGTTCGACCGTCTCGCCACGGTGGACACGGGCTTCCTGCTCGGGAACTGGAAGGGCGAGGAGTTCCCGACCGGGCACCCCCTGGACGGCGCCCTGGCCGCCTATGGCTGGCGCGGCAAGCGCTTCGACAGCGCGGAGCACGTCCAGCCGCTGGTCTTCGCGCGCGGCGGCCGCGAGTTCGCGGTGCGTCCGCGCGGGCTGTGGCCGGGCGTGCCCCTGCTGCTCCGGTGGCCGTGGCTGAAGGACCCGACGGTGGCGCGCGTCGGCCGTGGGCTGCTGCCGCTGCTGGCCACGCGCCGCTCGCACGCGCGGCTGCGCATGCTGCAGTTCCGCGGCCACCTCACGGCCGCGATGCTCTACGACGAGCTGCCGATCCAGGACGTGTTCCGCCGGCTGGAAGCGGACGCCGTGCTGGGGCTGATGGACATGAAGGGGATGGAGACGCCGTTCTTCTTCGTGCTGCGGCGGGCGCCTGGCGACGGCCCACGGCGCTGAGCATCGGCTCGGGTTCCGTCCGCCGCTGCAGCACCCCGCAGGGCGGCGCCCAGCGCGAGCGCGGAACTACTGTTTCTGCACGTATTGCAGAGGGTTGCAATCGTACGTGGCGCCCCCCAAGGCACACGGCGACACGACGTACTGATGCGGGGGAGCGGACGAACAGCCGGCCAGGACAAGAAGAACGATGCCGAATGCCTTTGACATGGCTTTCTCCTCAAGGGGGGGCTGGGCGTTGCAGCATACAACTTTCCGCATCGCGCCACCACCGTCCCCTGGAGCAAGCCCGCTCCCCGCGCGTCCTCAGAACCGATGGCGCATGCCGAGGTACAGCGCGTTCTGGTCCTGGCCCGCCGCGTTGCCCGCGGCGAACAGGCTCGCGCGCTGGTTGGGACCGGAAACATTCTGCACGGCGGCTCCGAGCATGACGTCCGTGCGCTTCGAGAAGAAGTAGTCCAGGCCGGCGTTGAAGGTCGTCCAGCGGTTGCTGCCCATGGAGGAACGCCAGGCGCCCACGTCCAGCACCAGGGCTGGCGTCAGGTTGTAGGTCACCGCGAGTTCGGCCGTCTTCAGGGTCTCGGTCGCAGTCTCGCTGGCGGACACGAATTTCACGCGCGTACCCGCTGCCTTGAGCGTGGCCTGTCCCAGCTTGTACTTCACGCCCACGCCGTCGATGTCGGTGCGGTTCAGGAGCACGGTCGCCGGCGCGTCGAAGGACAGCGACTGGCCGAAGAAGCTGGCCACGCCGAGCGACGCCGCCGGCGCGATGGCCCCGCCACCGATCGACGAACGGACCGCGATCAACGCCAGCGCATCCACGTCGTAATTGGCCTCGGCGCTATAGGAATGACGGGTGCCTTCGCCGAAGCCGTACAAGCCCTTGATCGCAACCCCGTACAGGCGGGGCGATTCGTAGCGCAGGGCATTCGGCACCGGCACGCCGTTGACGCGGTCGACCGAACCAGGGTGGAACGCATACACGGTGGACTGGAACGCGTTGACGTAGCTGAGCATGTCGACCATGAAATCGAACTGGGCGCCGGCGGACACGGTCCCGTACGTCGCATCGCCCAGACCGACCGCCACGCCATTCGTGAAGAACCTGGCCGGACTTCCCACCACGCCCGTGTCGGCCGCGAACGATGCGTTCATGTTGAACAACGCCTTGAGCCCACCGCCCAGGTCCTCGGTCCCGCGGAAGCCGAAGTTCGTGGACCAGTGCCCCGCGTTCTGCACGCGGTTCTGCCGCCCGCCTCCGACGTCGGATATCGTGGCGACGCCCTCCGTGACGACGCCGTAGATCTCGACCGATTGCGCGCTCGCGCAGCCGGCGGCAGCGAGCATGCCGGCGAGCAGCAGCGGCCGACGGGTATTCTTGTTCGCAGGCAAAGAGAACTCCTCGAGTGTTGTTGTGGAAACCAGTGCGGCGCGCGGCCAGGGCTCCGCCAGCCCCGGCCTGCGGCCGGGAACGGGCGAGAGGGGATGGGGCTCGGCGCCTAAGAATGGCGCCCGGTCAGCGCGAAGGCTGCCAGGACGCGGCTTCGGCGCGCAGCGCCTCGGCCAGGCGGGCCGTGCCGACGGCGTGGAACAGCATCTCCAGTTCGGAGAACACGAAATCCGCGCCCAGTTCGGTGATGCCGCGCCGGCGCTCCTCGGGCGACCACGCGGGCAGCACGAGGGACTTGCCGTGGCGCTTGCAGGCCTGCGCGATGCTGGCGATGTCGTCCCAGTCGGCGGGCGTCCGCTTGTACATGCCGCGTCCGCGACGCAGCGACAGATCGGTCGGACCGGGGAACAGGCCGTCGACGGTCGGCAATGCCGCGATCTCGTCCGCCTGGGCCAGCGCCCCGGCGGTTTCGATCATCGCGTAGCAGCGGATGCGCCGATCGGTGGCCGCGAACCAATCGTCGGGAACCAGGCCGTAGCGCATGGTGCGGCCGCCGGCCAGGCTGCGATCGCCCAGCGGCGGGAATTTCGCAAAACTGCAAACGCGCCGCGCATGCTCCGCATCCTGCAGGTGGGGAATCATCACGGCGTCGGCGCCGAAGTCGAGAACGGTCTGCACCGGGCTGCGCTCGGGCGCCAGCACCTTGACGAACACCTCCAGCCCCAGGCCCTTGAGGAAGGGAATGAAGGAGTGCAGCGTCTCGTGGCCGAACGGGCCGTGCTCCACGTCGAGGATCACGCGGCGGAATCCCGCCAGGGCGAGGCATTCCGCCAGCTGCCACTGCGGGGTGGTCAGCCAGAATCCCATCAGCTGCGCGTTGTCCACGGCCTCGGTCTTGCGTTGTGCGTCCATGAGGCTCATGCCTTCCGGCTGTTCTGCACGATCTGCTCGATCGCGCCGACGAGCGTCGGGCTGATCTGTGCCTTCCAGCGCGCGTAGGAGCGGCGGGTGGAAACCGTGAACTCCTGCAGCTGCGCGGGAGTGGGCTCGTACACCGCCACGTTCACTGCCGCGGCCTGGCGCAAGTCTTCCGCAAAGAACTTGCGCACCTCGGCGATCTGCGCCTTGGCCGCGGCCTGCGCGGAATCGCGCAGGAGCGCCCGCTCGTCCTTGCCAAGGCCCTCCCAGGTGGAACGCGAGACGGCGAACAGCAGCACCTCGTTCATGTAGTTCCACTTCGTCACGTACTTCTGGCCCAGCATGTTCATCTTGGACGCGAAGAAGAGCTCCATCGGGTTCTCGCAGCCGTCCACGGCGCCGGAGGCCAATGCCGGTTGCGCGTCGGCCCAGCTCATGACGGTGGGGTTGGCGCCCAGTTCCTGGAAGGTGTCGCTCATCATCGGGGACGGCGGCAAGCGAAGCTTCATGCCTTTGAGGTCCGCGGGCGAGTGCACCGGCCGCTTGCTGTTGCTCAGCTGGCGGAACCCGGTCTCGCCGAGTGCAAGCGGCTCGAGTCCCGCGCGCCGGACTGCGTCGAAGTACTGGCTCACGAAAGCGCTGTTGTTCAGCACCGCGTCCAGGGCCTTGTGGTCCGGAAACAGGAAAGGCAGGGAGAAGCAGCCCAACTCACGGGCGGTGCCGCTCCAGTTGCTGGGAGAGCCGCAGACGAGGTCGATGGCGCCCTGGCGCAGCGCCGTGAGCTCGCGGGTGGCGTCACCCTGCACCAGCGAAGCCCCGGGGTACGCCTTGACGTTCATGCGGCCCTGCCCGCCTTCGCGCATCAGTCGCGCCCACGTCTCGGCAGCGCGACCCCAGGCGAAGGCCGGGGGCAGCACGGAGGACATCCGGTATTCGCTCTTGAGCGCTCCCTGGGCCAGGGCAGGCAGCGCAAGCCCGGCCAGGCCGCTGGCCGCGGCGCCCGCGGCCCCGCAAATCAGTTCTCGACGTTTCATCGACTGTCTCTCTCTTTGCTTTCGGTTGGATCGTCTTCAATAGCCCAGGGACCTGGGCAGCCATGTGGCAAGGCCGGGCATGACCATCACGGCCACCATGGCCAGCACGAAGGTGGCCACCAGCCAGGCGGCCCACGGCAGGGTCTTTTCCACGCCCACGCCGGACATGCGGCAGGCCACGAGCAGGTTCACTCCGAGCGGCGGCGTGAAGCAGCCGATGGCCATGGCCATGGTCAGGAGCACCCCGAACCACACCGTGTCCCACTGGAAGGCCTGCATCAGCGGTGCGAGGACGGGCAGGAAGATCAGGAAGATCGGCACGCCCTCGAGCACGGTGCCGACGATCAGGACCGCGAAGATGACCAGGCACATCGTGCCGAAGCTGCCCAAGCCGAGCGCCTGGATGCCGTGCACGATCGGATCGGCCAGCCCCAGGGTGTTGACGCTGTACGAAAAGATGCTCGCCAGCGCGATCACCGTCATGATCACGGCCGACACTTCCGCCGCCTCCCGGAACATTCCCGGCAGGTCGCGAAGGCGCAGCGTCTTGTGCACCACCATGCCCACGAACAGGCCGTAGACCACGGCCGCCACGGCCGCCTCGGTCGGCGTGAACAGGCCGATGCGCATGCCGCCCAGGATCAGCACCGGTGCCGCCAGGCCCCAGGACGCCTCTGCCAGACTCTTCCAGAAAGGCGGCTTGGGCAGCGCCTGGTCCCTCGCGCCAAATCCGTGCCGGCGACTGAGGAGGACGGCCGGCACGATCAGCGCGATGCCCGCCAGGATGCCGGGAATCATGCCGGCCGCAAAGAGCGCGGGGACGCTCGCGCTCGGCACGATCACGCTGTAGACCACGAAGGCGATCGAGGGAGGGATCAGCACATCGGTGGCCGCGGCCGCACCCACCACGCTCACCGCGAAGGGCGCCGGATAACCGGCCCTGCCCATGGCCCCGATCATCACCCCGCCCACGGCGGCCGCGTTGGCGACCGACGAGCCGCTGATGCCGCCGAGAACCATGGCCACGCTGATCGCCACGGCCGGCAGCATGCCCGGGCCCCGGCCGACGCAGGCAGTCGCGAAGTTCACCATCCGCTGGGCGACCCCGGAGCGGTCGAAGATGGAGCCCACCAGGACGAACATCGGCAGCGCCATGAGCGGGTACTTCTCGATGCCGGCCAATGCGTTCTGCGAGGCCGCCAGCAGGCCGAACCAGCTCTGGTCGACGTTGGCCGCGGCGACGGCCGCCATGGCGGCGAGCCCCATGGCCACCCCGATGGGTGCGCCGACCACGATCAGCAGCACGAAGACGCCGAAAAGGAGCCCGCCGATCATGACGATTCCTTCGCGCGTCGCATGCGGATGCCGAGAGCGCGCACCGCGACCAGCGCGCACAGCAGCGCCTCGGGGACGCTCACCCACCAGCGCGGCAGGTTCAATGTGTTGAGCTCTTCGTACCGGATCTCGTCGAACGCCGTCCGCCCCAGCAGGACGGCCAGCGTGGCGAACACCACGACCGTGGCGCCCAGGGACACCAGCGCCATCCCACGCTGCCGCGCCTGGCTGCCGCGGTTGGAAAAGAGGTCGATCCGGATGTGCTGGTTGCGGATCGCGGCGCCGGCCGCACCCGCGAAGACCATCAGCACCATCACGATGACCGACACTTCTTCGGTCCAGGCGAACGACATCTCGGAGAAGTAGCGGACGACGACATTGGCGAGGGTGATCAGCATGAGCAGTGCCATGCAAACCGTGGCCACGACGTCCTCGACGTGCCAGCACGGCTGGTCACCGGCTTCGGCGGACAACTGCTCGATGCCGCTCCCATCCACGGGGAGGATCCCGCTCATTTCGAGCTTCCCCCGGATTGCAGCGCTGCCGCGACCCGCGCCGTGGCGCCCGAGAGATCCCCGAGCTTGGCGCCCGCGCGCATCCTGGCGAGCGCCTCCACCTCGAACTCCTGCATGCCGATGGCCTTGCGGGCCAGCGCTTCGGCCCGATCGCGCGCCAGCACGACGACCCCGGATTCGTCCGCCAGCACCACGTCCCCCGGACACACCACCTGGCCGCCGACCGTGACGGGCACGTTCAGCGCGCCGCCGGTGCCCAGCTGCTTGGTGGTGATCGGCGAGAGACCGCGGGCCCACACCGGGAAGTCGCAGGCACGGATCTCGGACATGTCGGTGGCCGGCCCGTCGATCACGGCGCCGACGACCCCGGCGAGCTTGGCCGCATGCGTGACCATGCCGCCCAGGCAGGCATGGCGGCGATCGCCGCAGCGCTCGATCACGAGGAAGTCGCCGGGACGGGCAATGCTGACGGCGTGGTGCAGCAGCACCGAATCCATGGCGGGAATGCGCACGGTCACCGCACAGCCGACCACCCTGCGGTCGCCGAGCAGGGAACGGATTTCCGGATCCACGAAGCCGTCATGCAGCACGTGGCCGATCGTGGCCGTCTCGACCCGCGCGAGCAGCGCCACCAGGTCCGTCGGCAGGGGCGCCGGAAGGTCATGGACTTCGAACATGATGCGACTCAGGAAAGACGATGGTGCTGGTGGGTCGGGACCTGCGCTCGCACTTGCGAGAGATAGGCCTTGTCCAGCGTCGCGGTCACGATGCCAACGGTGTCGGAGGCCTTGGCGACCACGTGACCCCAGGGATCGGCCACCAGGCTGTGGCCATAGTTGCTTCGGGTGCCGTTGGCGAAGCTGAAGATCTGCCCCGGCGCGGCGACATAGCAGCCGGTCTCGATGGCGCGGGCGCGCAACAGCACTTCCCAGTGGTCCTTGCCGGTCGCCAGCGTGAAGGCGGCGGGAACGATCAGCAGGTCGGCACCGCGATCGCGCAGTGCGCGGAACAGCTCGGGGAAGCGGAGGTCGTAACAGATCGAGCAACCGATGGTCCAGTCACCCACCTTGTAGGTCACGACCTCGCTGCCGGGCGCCACGACATCGGATTCGCGGTAGGCGGTGCCATTCGGCAGGACGATGTCGAACAGGTGGATCTTGCGGTAGCGCGCGATCCGGGAGCCGTCCGCCCCATAGACCACGGTGGTGTTGAAGGCCTTGTCGCCATCTGCTTCGACCAGGCTGCCCGCATGGATCGTCGTGGCGGTCTCACGGGCCAGCGCGGCCATCATCTGGTCGATTTCCCCGAAGTACCGGCCGCTGTCGCGGTGCCGCACGGGGTCGGACCCCATGAAGGCATAGTACTCCGGCAGGACCACGAGGTCCGTCCCGGCATCGACGGCCCGCTGCACGAGCTCGCGCACCGTGTTCAACGACTTCCCCAGATCCTCCTGCGGATTGTTCTGGACCAAACTGACTCTCATGAAACGTCCCCTTGCGGTGTCGGTGAACGCATTATCAAAACGCGTTACTTCAACAACAAACGGGAAATTCCAGAGCCGAAACTCAAGAAAATCTTGATTGGGCGGAGTTCAGGGCAGGCTTCCGTGCTCGGGCGCGACGGTGGACCAGTACTCGCGAGTCACGTCGACCGCGGTCTCCGCCAGGGCGGCGTGCAGTGGCTGGCCATCGGCCTCGAAGTAGGCCAATTGCATCTGGAGGGGAGGAAACGGCTCCTCGACGTCCAGCAGCCGAAGCTGGCCGGAAGCGAGTTCGTCCACGAGAAGCGCCGTCGGAAGCGCGCTGACGCCCACGCCCGCGACCACGAGCCGCATGGTCATCGTCATCGAATTGCAGGCGTAGAGGCGGCGGGGCCCGCCATACGGCGCGAAGAGCGCCCGCGTGAACTCGTAGGGGCTCGAGCCCACCGGATAGCACAGCACCGGGTAGCGCGCCAGTTCGGCCGGCCCGGTGGGCGGGTTGGCCTGCACCAGGGCCGGGTTCGCCACCCAACGCATCGCCAGCGTGAACAGCGGCACCGTGCGCGCGCCGGCGATCGTCAGCCCACGCAGCAGGAAGCCCATGTCGAGGTCGCCGGAGGCCATGCGTTCGGCGATCTGGAGGCTGGTGTCCGAATGCAGGTCGATTTCGACGAGCGGATAGCGCCTCTCGACCTCCGAGAGGAACTGCGGCAAGAGGGTGGCCGCGACGGTGTCGATCACGCCCAGCCGCACGCGGCCCTCCAGGCGGTCGGGCGACACGACGCGCGATGAAAAGTCCGCGGCCGCCGAGAGGAGCCGTTCAGCGGCCGGCAGGATCTCGCGGCCTTTGGGCGACAGCCTGATCCTGCGTCCCGACCTTTCGAACAGCGGGAATCCCAGGTCTTCCTCCAGCGTCTGCATCCGCGAGGAGACGGCCGCCAGCGTGGTGTGCATGCGTTCGGCGGTGCGACTGAAGCTGCCCAGTTTCGCGGCAAGCACGAACGTTTCGATGAATCGGAGGTTCACTGGGAAGACCTGTGGGGGGCGGGAAGCTGCGCGCTCCGCGCACCCCGAAAATGGTACACGACACCCATGCCCGCCCCTCGTGGAGCGGTGGTGCGCGCGTGCCCCGCCCGCCGGTCGCGCGGGCGACACGGCACGGACCAGGCGAGGGACCTCTCTCTTCCTCGCCCCGGCCGCCGCTGCTAGCCTCGCGCTGCCATGCCGAAGACACCCGACGCGCCCCCCGTCCGCCACGACACCCTGATCGCGGGCGGTGGCCTCGCCGGCATCGTGACCGCGCTGGAGTTGCTGGCCGCGGGCCAGCGCGTGATGCTGCTCGAACGCGGCGACGCGTCCGCGCTCGGGGGACTGGCGCTGCAGGCCTTCGGCGGCATGTGCCTCGTCGACACGCCGCTGCAACGGCGCGCGGGCATCCGCGACAGCCAGGCGCTGGCCTGGTCGGACTGGCAGGCCGCGGCGGAATTCGGCGAGGACGACGCCTGGCCGCGCGCCTGGGCCCAGCACTACCTCGAACGCTGCGTGCCCGAGATCTACGAATGGCTGCGCGGCTTCGGCCTGCGCTTCATCCCCGCGGTGCAGTGGGTGGAACGCGGGCTGTTCCGGCCGGGCAATTCCGTGCCGCGCTACCACGTGCTGTGGGGCACCTCGCGCCACATGGCGCGCACGCTGCTCGACGCGCTGGAACATCACCCCCGGCGTGCCAACCTGACCCTCGCGACCGGCCACGAGGTGCAGGCGATCGCACCGGTGCCGGGCGGCGGCTGGCGCTGCCGCGGCACGCTGGCGGCCGGCGGCGCCCCCTTCGAAGCGACGGCCGACCGCCTGGTCGTGGCCTCGGGCGGCATCGGCGGCGACCTTCGGCGCGTGCGCGCGCACTGGCCCGCCGACCTCGGCGCGCCGCCGGCACACCTGCTCAATGGCTCGCACCCGAACGCCGACGGCAAGCTGCACGATGCGGTGCAGGCGGCGGGCGGGCGGCTGACGCACCTGGGCGCGATGTGGAACTACGCGGCCGGCGTGTCCTATCCCTCGCCGCACTTCGAAGGCCACGGCCTCAGCCTGATCCCGCCGCGCTCGGCGCTGTGGCTGGACCCCTCAGGGCGACGCATCGGGCCCGTGCCGCTGGTGAGCGGCTTCGACACCCGCGAGATGGTGGCGCAGATCGCGCGGGCCGGCTGGCCGCACACCTGGCAGGTGCTGAACCGCCGCATCGCGCTGCGCGAGCTGGCGGCCTCGGGCGCCGAGCACAACCCGCTGATCCGCGACCGGCGCGCGCTGGCCTTCGCGTGGCAGATGCTGAGCGGCCGCGGTCCGCTGGCCGACGAACTGCTGGCGAAGTGCCCGGACTTCGTGCAGGCCAGTACCCTGCCCGAGCTCGCCGCGCGCATGAACGCGCTGGCCGGCGACGAGGCCGTGGACCCGGCCCTGCTCGCGCGGCAGATCGCCGGCTATGACGCGCAGATCGCGCGCGGCGAGCGCTTCCACGACGACGACCAGCTGCGCCGCATCGCGCAGCTGCGGCTCTGGCCGGGCGACCGGGTGCGCATCTGCAAGTTCCAGCAGATCGTGGACCCGGCCGCCGGGCCGTTGATCGCGATCCGCTGCCGCCTGCTGGTGCGCAAGTCCATGGGCGGCATCCAGACCGACCTGCACAGCCGCGTGCTGGGCGCCGACGGCCAGCCGCTGCCCGGTCTCTACGCCGTGGGCGAGGCCGCCGGCTTCGGCGGCGGCGGGCTCAACGGCCGCGGCTCGCTGGAGGGCACCTTCCTGGCGGGCTGCATCCTCACCGCGCGCAGCGCGGCCCGGCACCTGGCGACCTAGAGAACCGGAGACGACGACATGAACATGACCGGCGCCCAGCTCGTGCGCTACGCCCTGGAGCAGCTCGGGGTGCGCTTCACCTTCGGCATCCCCGGGGTGCACAACACGGAGATCTACGACCAGCTGGCCTCGTCCACGCAGATCACGCCGGTGCGCGTCACGCACGAGGGCGGCGCCGCGTTCATGGCCGATGCCGTCAGCCGCACCAGCGACACGCCGGGCACGCTGATGATGGTGCCCGCCGCCGGCACCGCGCTGGCCTATGCCGGCATGGGCGAAGCCTTCCTCGACGGCATCCCGATGCTGGTGGTCACGGGGGGCGTCCGCAACGACCACGGCTTCGGCTTCCAGCTGCACGAGATCGACCAGCTGGAGATGGTGCGCAGCGTGACCAAGGGGCGCTGGCGCGTGGCGACGCACGCCGAGATCGTGCCCACGCTGTTCGAGGCCTGGCGGGTCGCCACCGAAGGCGAGCCGGGTCCGGTGTTCGTCGAGGTGCCGGTGAACCTGCAGCTGTTCCCCGGCGAAGTGCCGGACCTGCCCAAGCCCCACGCGCCCCCGGCGCCGCCCGCGCCCGATGCCGCCGCGATCGAGCGTGCCGCGAAGCTGCTGGCCGGGGCCAGGCGCCCGGGCCTGTTCCTGGGCTGGGGCGCGCGCGCAGCCACCGCGGAGGCGATCGCGCTGGCCGAGCGCCTGAACGCCCCCGTGGCCACCACCTTGCAGGGCCTGAGCGTCTTCCCGGCCAGCCATCCGCTGCACGTGGGCATGGGCATCGGCCCCGCGGCGGTGCCCGCGGCCACGCGGGCCTTCGCCGAATGCGACGTGCTGCTCGCCGTGGGCAACCGCTTCGGCGAGATCGCCACCGGCAGCTTCGGGCTCGATCCGCGCTGGGCGCTGATCCATGCCGACATCAACCCCAAGGTCTTCAACGTCAACTACCAGGCGGAGGTGACGATCGCCGCCGACGCGAAGCTCACCCTCGAGGCCCTGCTGCGCGCGCTGCCTCCCTCGGCGCCCGCGCCCGCGGACGATCCTCTGCGCACCCGCATCGCGCAGGACAAGCAGCGCTACCTCGAGGAGTGGCTGCGCCACGACGGCAAGGGGCGCGTCAACCCGGCGCGTTTCTTCCGGGCCCTGCGCCGGCAGCTGGCGGACGACGCCTACCTGGTGGCGGACGACGGCAACCACACCTTCCTCGTCGCCGAGCTGTTCCCGGCCACCCGCAGCGGACACGTCTTCTCGCCCACGGACTTCAACTGCATGGGCTACTGCGTGCCGGCCGCCGTCGGCGTGAAGCTGGCGAACCCCGGGTCCCAGGTGGTTGGCGTGGTCGGCGACGGCGCCTTCCTCATGACCGGCCTCGAGATGCTGACCGCGACCGAACACGGCCTGGGCATCGTCTACTACGTCTTCAACGACGGCGAGCTCTCGCAGATCTCCCAGGCCCAGGCGCTGCCGTACAACCGCAAGGCCTGCACGGTGCTGCCGGAAGTCCGCATGCGCGGCATCGCCGACGCGGTGGGCGCCGCCTTCTTCGAGATGGACAGCGACGCCGACATCGAGCGCGTGATCGCCGAGGCGGACCGGTGCGCGAGCGGAGGCAGGCCGGTGGTCGTGGACGTGCGCATCGACTACAGCAAGCCGACCCGCTTCACCCAGGGCATCGTCAAGACCAACCTGGGGCGCATGGACCTCGGGAACAAGCTGCGGATGATCGGCCGGGCCGCCTGGCGGCGGGTGAGTGTCCCGTAGGCTGGCGGAGGGCGGCGCGGGCCGAACCCCGCCTGCCCCTCGGCGCATAATCCTCGCCCTCCCTGCCCACTGGAATCCAGCTTGTCCATGCCCACCCCGACCGGAGCCGGTCCCCTCACCCCCGAAGACTTCGACGCCCTGGACGACGAGCTCGACTTCATGCGCGAGCAGGACGAAGAGATTCCCCAGTGGGAGTTCTGCGAGGGCTTCCTCGCCGCGCTGCTCTGCATGCGCCGCGAGGTGCCGCCCGAGGAATACTGGCCCGTGCTGCTGGGCGACGAGTTCCGGCCCATGGAACACATGGAGTTCGTCTGGCGCTGGCGGCGCCGCTGGCAGGAAATGGCCACGGCGCTCGACCACCCGGTGGAACTGCTGGATGACGAGCGCACCTACCAGCCCGAGGCGCTGGACACGCGCGGGGCCATGCTGGCCCTGCCACCCGAGGAACGCGGCGAGAGCGATCTCGGCGAGCTGCCGGCCTACGCCCAGGTCTGGGCGCTGGGCTTCATGTACGCCGTGGAGTCCTGGCCCGAGGAGTGGCAGCCGCCGCGCGACGACGAAACGGCGGAGATGTTCGACGGCGCGCTGCACGACGTCGTCGCGCTGACCGAGCCCGACCCGGGCGTGCCGGCCCTCTCGATGTACAGCGAGGACGGGCCGCCCAGCGTCAGCAACGAGCGGCTCGATGCGCTCGCCGCGGCCATCTGGGCGGTGTACGACCTGCGCCAGATCGCGCGCAGCCTGGGCCCGCGCGCGGAACCCGTGCGCAAGGAGCCGGAGCCCGGTCGCAACGACCTGTGCCCCTGCGGCAGCGGCAAGAAGTTCAAGAAGTGCCACGGGGCGGGCTGAGCGGCCCGCCGTGGCGAGGGCTCGCCGTCACCGCGTCCGATCGGGCACGAAATGAAAAAGGCGCCGCGACAGCGGCGCCTTTTTCGTTGCAGCGGCTGCAACTTACACCGGCAGCTTCCGGCTGTAGTCGATCAGCAGCGTCGAGCAGACGAACAGCCCCGCCCCCGCGGCGGCGAACAGCATCATCGCCATGTCGTAGGAGCCCGTGGTCTCCACGATCACGCCCACCAGGATCGGCACGCCGATGCCGGCGCAGTTGCCGCCCAGGTTCATGGTGCCGCCCAGGAAACCGACGCGGTCCTTGGTGCCCAGGATCGAGGGGATGCACCAGAACAGGCCGCACCAGCGCAGGAAGAACAGCGTGACCGACAGCAGCACCACCACCGACACCGGGTCCTTGATCTTGGCGACGCTGTAGATCGCGACGGTGGCGATCACCGAGGCGATGCCGAACAGCGTGCGCAGCACCTTGGCCTGCGAGGCGCCGGCGGCCTTCCACTTGTCGGCGATCCAGCCGCCGATCATCTCGCCCACGAAGCCGGAGAAGAACATGATGAACACGGCGCCGCCCATCTGCTTGATGTCGAAGCCGTGCACCTTGGACAGGTAGTTGGGCATCCAGGTCAGCAGGCCGTAGAACAGCGCGTTGAAGCACATCCAGCCGAAGAACATACCCCAGGTGGAGCGGTAGCGGAAGAAGTCCAGCACGCGGCCGCTGGCCGAGGCGGGCGCGGCGAGCGCGTCCTGCGCATGGGCCGCCTCGATGTAGCGCGCCTCCGCTTCGTTCACGTCGTCGTGCTCGCGCGGATGGTTGCGGATGTAGCGCCAGGCGAACCAGCCCGCGATCACGGTGCCCACGCCGGCGACCACGAAGGACATCCGCCAGGAACCGAAGGTCGCGATCAGGCCCGAGATCAGGATGGCGCCCAGCGCCGCGCCCAGGGGCGCGCCGCCATCGAGCAGGGTCGCGCCGCGGCCGCGCTCGTTCTGCGTCATCCAGATGCCATTGAGCTTGCCGCCCGCGGGATAGATGGGCGCTTCGGCGGCGCCCAGGCCCAGGCGGGTGACCAGCAGGCTCACCCAGCCCGTGCAGGCCGCGGCGATGGCCTGGAAGATGCCCCAGCCCACCGTGGCGCCGGCGATCACCGCGCGCGGGCCGTAGCGGTCCGCCAGCATGCCGCCGGGGATCTGCATGAAGGCATAGGTCCAGAAGAAGGATGACAGCAACAGCCCCTGCGTGGCCGGGCCGATGTCGAACTCCTTGGCGATCAGCGGCATGGCGACCGAGAGCGAGGCCCGGTCGATGTAGTTGATCGAGATGAGGAACAGCATCATCAGGAAGATCTTCCAGCGCACCTTGGTGGGTGCGGCGCTGTCCGCAAGCGGGACGTCGATGGCGACGGCGGGCGGGTTCTTCAAGGGAATGTCTCCGGTGGTCATGGTGAGAGGTCAGCGGCCCGCCGCAAGCAGCGCGGCGATCGCAGGAGGAAGGCCCTGGTTGGGCTTGGCGGGGGGCAAGGCGAAACTGCCGCTGCGGGCGCGCCCGGGCTTCAGGGCGGCCAGCGTCTCGGCATGGCGCACGGCGCTGGAGACGCCGTCCACCACGGGCACCGGCAACTGCCCGTGCAGCGAGCGCGCCAGCCCGGCCAACGGCGCGCCCGCGAGCACGATCACCTCGGCGCCGTCCTCGGCGACGGCGCGCTCGGCCAGCGCCTTCAGCGCCTGCGCGTGCTCTTCCTGCACCCCGCCGATCGCGCTGATCGGGCGGTCGAGCGCGCGGATGCTGGCGAGGCGGCCGCCGAAGCCGTAGCTCTCGACGACTTCGCGGTACCAGGCCTGGATGCGCTGCGAGATGGCGATGATGGAGATGCGGTGGCCCAGCAGATGGGCGGTGGCAAGCGCCGCCTCGGTCATGCCGGTCACGGGCACCGGCAGCAGTTCGCGCAGGCCGGTGAGGCCGGGATCGCCGAAGGCGGCCACGACCACCGCGTCGAAACGCTGGCAGTGTTCGGCCGCGACCTGGGCGGCGGCATAGGCGCCCACCAGCGCCTCGAAGCGGGTCTCGATGTAGGCGACGCCGAAAGGCGCCGTCAGCACCTCGATCTCGGTGCCGGGCGAGGCGCTTCGCCTCGCCTCCGCGCGAATCAGGTCGGAGACGCTGTCGCTGATGTTGGGGTTGACGAGGAGCAGGCGCATCAGGTCCTCCGGGGCAGGAGCGAGGGGGTGCCGCAAGGCAGGAAGCGGCCGCGGCCGGCCGCGCCGGTGAAGCGCTGGCCGTCCCACACCACCTCGCCGCGCAGGAGGGTCAGGCCCGGCCAGGCCTTCAATGGGGTGCCTTCATAGGGCGTGTAGTCCACCGCGTGGTGCAGCCGCTCGTTGCGCACGGTCAGCTCGCGCTCGTCCCACACCACCAGGTCGGCGTCGCTGCCCACGGCGATGGTGCCCTTGCGCGGATGCAGCCCGTAGGCCTTGGCCGGATTGGTGGCGGTCAGCTCCACGAACTTCTGCAGCGTGATGCGCCCGCCCAGCACGCCCTCGGAGTACAGCAGCGCCAGGCGCGTCTCCAGCCCGGGGATGCCGTTGGGGATGTGGCGGAAGGGCACCTCCTGGCCGCCGGGCTTCTTGCCCTGCGGGTCCTCGAACCGGAACGGGGCGTGGTCGGAGGAGAACACGGTGAACAGGCCGTCGGCCAGGCCTTCCCAGATGCGCTGCTGGTTGGCCTTGTCGCGCGGCGGCGGGCTGCACACGCAGCGCGCGCCCTGGTAGCTGTCGTCGATGCCCAGGTCCTCGGCGGTGAGGAACAGGTACTGCGGGCAGGTCTCGGCGAACACCGGCAGGCCCTGGGCGCGCGCCCAGCGGATCTGCTCGATGGCTTCGCGGCCGGACACGTGCACGATCAGGATCGGCACGTCCACCAGCTCCGACAGCGCGATGGCGCGGTGGGTGGCCTCGCGCTCCACCAGCATCGGGCGCGCGTGCGCGTGCCAGCGCGGCGCGGTGCGCCCGGCCGCTTCCAGCCGCTTGGTCAGCCACTCGATGCAGTCGGCGTTCTCCGCGTGGATCATGGCCAGCGCGCCGTGGGTGCGCGCGACATCCAGCACGTCCAGCACCTGGCCGTCGTCCAGCTTCAGGTCGTCGTAGGTCATGTAGACCTTGAAGGAGGTGTAGCCCTGGGCGATCAGCGCGGGCAGTTCCTTGGCCAGCACCGTAGGCGTGGGATCGCTCACGATCAGGTGGAAGGCGTAGTCGACGCTGGCCTTGCCTTCGGCGCGGCCGTGGTAGTCGAGCACCGCCGCTTCCAGCGACTGGCCCTTCATCTGCGCGGCAAACGGGATCACGGTGGTGGTGCCGCCGCAGGCCGCCGAGCGGGTGCCGGTGAGGAAGTCGTCGGCCATCTTTGCCGGACCTTCCATGGGCTGGTCGAGGTGGCAGTGGGCGTCGACGCCGCCTGGCGTGACGGTGCGCCCGGCGATGTCGATCTCGCGCTTGCCGGCGGGCAGCCCTTCGCCCAGGAGCGCGATGCGGCCGCCGCGGACTCCGATATCGCAGACAAAGGTGTCGGCGGCGGTCGCCACGCGGGCGTTGCGCAGCACCAGGTCGAGGGCGTCAGCCATGGCGCGTTCCTTGTGCAAACAAGATTGTCGACAACAACTGGCAGGAGGCACGGCGCACGGAGCTCGATGGGGTCATGGTCATGGCAAGGAAAGACGGTGGGGCCCGGATTGGATTCAGGCTGGTTTCACCCGTGGACGAACTATGAGCCTCGGACCTTGGAGACGCTCTCGGTGTTTACACTAGTGTCGACAATCGGTAGGCAGCATTGTTGAATCCACGGGCCGACATCCGCCATACTGGCATCGCCAACACTGGAGATCCCGCCGTGACAAGACCCTTGCGCCTGGGGGTGCTGACCCCTTCCTCGAACACCGCCCTCGAGCCGCTGACCAGCGCGCTGGCCGCCGCCCTGCCCGGCGCGAGCGCGCATTTCTCGCGTTTCCGCGTCACCGAGATCAGCCTGGACGCCGCCGCGCTCGGCCAGTTCGACGACAGCAAGATCCTGGCCGCCGCCGAACTGCTGGCCGATGCGAAGGTCGACGTGATCGGCTGGAGCGGCACCGCCGCCGGCTGGCTCGGGTTCGACCGCGACCGCCAGCTGGTGGAGCGCATCCGCGAGCGCACCGGCATCCCGGCCACGACGGCCGTCCTGGCGCTCAACGAGCTGATGGCGCTGAAGCAGGTGCGCCGGCTCGCGCTGGTCTCGCCCTACACCCCCGACGTGCAGGAGCGCATCGTGGCCAACTACCGGGCGATCGGCATCGAGGTGGTGGCCGAGCGCCACCTCGGCATCCGCGTCAACTACGACTTCGCGGAGGTCACGCCGCACACCCTGCGCGAACTGATGGACGACGTGGCGCGCGCGCAACCGCAGGCCATCACCACCTTCTGCACCAACCTGCGCGCGGCGCCGCTCGCACCGGCGGTCGAGGCCGCCCATGGCATCCCGCTGCTCGATACGGTGAGCACCACGGTGTGGGGCATGGTGCGCGCGGCGGGTGCCTCGCCGGCGGCGATCACCGGCTGGGGCGAGCTGTTCCAATGGACCTGAGCCCGGCGGTCTCTAGAATGGCCGGGCATTCCCACGCAGCACGCCCCCATCGTTCCATGCCCGCCCCTGTGCGCAAGACGCCCGCCAACCCCGCCGAGCGCGAGAACACCGTCGACGAGATCTACGAGCGGGTCTACGTCGCCATCCTCGAACACCGCCTGCAACCCGGCACCAAGCTGGGCGAGGAGCGCATGGCGGACATCTTCGGCGTGAGCCGAGCGCGCATCCGCGAGGTGCTCGCGCGGCTGGCGCACGAGCAGATCGTGGAACTGTTCCCGCAGCGCGGCGCCTATGTGGCCAAACCCAGCACCGAGCAGGCGCGCGACGTCTTCGAGGCCCGCCGCCTGATCGAGCCCGCGGTGGTGCGCCGCCTGGTGGACACCCACACCCCCGAGAAGATCCAGCGGCTGCGCCAGCACGTGGAACTGGAAGCCGACGCCCGCCGCCGCGGCGACAAGCGCGCCGTGATCCGCCTTTCGGGCGAGTTCCACACGCTGCTGGCCGAACTGGCGGGCAATTCGGCGCTGGCGCGCAGCATGCGCGAGCTGTGCATGCTCACTTGCCTGACCATCCTCCTGTACGACGCGCCCACCGCCCAAAGCTGCCGCGACGACGAGCACCAGATGATCATCGATGCGGTGGCCAGGCGCGATCGCGCGCGCGCCGAGGAGATCATGCTGGACCACCTCGATCACATCGAAGGCAGCCTGCAGCTCGATCAGGGCAACGGCGAGGCGGACCTGGAGGCGATCTTCCGGGGCTGATCCCGGGGCGGCGGACCCGCCGCCCTGCACGGTCCGTATGGGACCTTGGTCCCATCCATGGCGACTCGACAGGTGAAACCTGTCAAGGTTGTGGTCTCATCCCATGAGTCGGACATGAGATCGATGGCCAAGAAGAAATCCCTGCTGCGCCTGGTCGCGGTGCTGGCCTTGGGCGCCTTGCCGTTCGCCGGACGCGCCTGGGTCTATCCCGAACACAGGCAACTCTCGATCCTGACGGTCCAGGGCCTCGACGGCGAACGCCGCGCGGTCTTCGACCGCCTGTGGCAGGAAGCCGGCGCCGGCCAGCAGCAGTTGTGCGCTGCGGGGGCCGACCGCGAACAGGGAACGGCGCCGACGTGCATCGACTGGGCGGCGCTGAGCGCCATCGCGGGCGACCACTCGTGTTCGAGCCGCGAGATGTTCGAAACGGCGCGCAGCGCGCCCTGGATCCTGCAGGTCGCGGACGTGGCCGCGCAGCTGAAGGAGGACCTCGCGCGCATCCCGGTGATGCCGCTGGTCGACCCGGCGC
The DNA here is from genome assembly GCF_016722785.1 of Ramlibacter monticola. Classification (GTDB taxonomy): domain Bacteria; phylum Pseudomonadota; class Gammaproteobacteria; order Burkholderiales; family Burkholderiaceae_C; genus Ramlibacter; species Ramlibacter monticola. The sequence continues at coordinate 625,788 of NZ_JAEQNE010000001.1, forward strand.
TCAAGCCCACCGATCTCGTCAACGAAGCCCAGCGCCTCATGACGAGCGAGGCGGCGCGGGCCCAGCGCGTGAACGCCCTGCGCACCGCCGACATCCGGCTGCAGCGCGCCGACGTGGAATACGTGACGCGCGCGGGATCCAACACCGCCCACTTCCTGCTCGCGCGGCCCGAGACGCAGATCGACCTGAACGACTATGCGGCCCTGACCTTGCGGGAAGGCTCGGAGATCAGCGCCGTCGGCGTCTACTCCTACTTCCACCTCAGCGCCTTGCAGAAGGCGAGCCGGCTGCGCAACGAACCGCAGCTCGCGCCGGCCGAACGGGCCGCGCTCGCCCGCGCAGTGCTGGCCGACGAGGCCTTCGCGCTCCACTTCCTGCAGGACGTCTTCGCCGCCGGCCACATCGCGGGGAACTGGGGCGATCGCTCCCAGCGCCAGGGCACGCACGACTACTACAACCAGAACGGGCTGGAAGTCTTCACGTGGGCGGGCGGCAGCCGGTCCATCGTGCTGCTGGGCGACGCCTACATGCGGCCCTCGGACGCCGAGGTCGCCGCGGCCACGCTGCGGACCAGCCTCCAGCAGGTGCTCGACCTGGCGGCCGGCAGGCCCGGCGGGCCCGCGTTCGGGCACGTGGCGGCGGCGCCAGCGGCACCCGATGCCTTCGACGTCTGCCGCAACAACACGCTGCCGCGCCGCGATCCGGGGCTGCAATTCACGCCGCAGCAGCGGCCCTTCTTCCAGGCCACCCTGGAGAACACGCCGGTGCCCGGCCTGGGTCCGGGTTTCGGCGCCTTGCCGCGCGCCCGCAGCGAGGTGGGTCCCTTCGTGGGGCTGGCCGGCACGATCGACGGCCGGGTCATCCACGCAGGCCTTGCCACGGTGCAGTCGGACCGGGGATTCATCTCGGGCCTGGACCTGTCGGTCCGCGGCGGCTTCGGCCTCGACGGCGTGATCAGCGAGGCGGGCGACGGCCTGGTCTACGCGTCGCTCGGATTGCGGTCCGATGCGCCCTCCACGAACCGGATCAGCGACAACTTTCCCGGCTCTTCGCCCGGCAGCCTCAGCGCCGCGATCCCGGCACGCACCGGGATCTCGATGCGCTTCCGTGCGCCCTTCTACCTGATCCCGGGCGACTTGCTGCTGGCGGCGCCGCTGTACTTCCTCGACCCGAAGACGTACATGCGCATGGCCGTCACCGCGGGCAACGGCGGCCTGATCCCCTGGCAACAGGGATGGGCCACCTCCATCGGGCGCTTCCAGGTGGTGCTCGGGCGGGAACTGGGGGTCGTCCTGTACGGCAAGTACAGGAACGACCAGCTCGTCGTGCCGCGCACCGACCCCGGCGGATCGGCACGGGTCGTGAACTTCAAGACGATTTCCTACGACCTTCCGGTCGTCGAGTACCGCCCCTACCGCTCCTTCTCCTCCAACCAGAGTTCGTCGGTCGTCTTCCAGCTGTTCGTCGGTGCCGACGTGCCGCGGTCCGCCACGACCGTGTTCCCTCCGGGCGCGCCGAATCCGGACCTCCGCACCGTGTGGTCGGTCGGCCTGCGGCTCGTGTTCGACTGGCGGTACTACTACAGCTACTGAAAGAGGTGGCACTCGTGCAGCCCTCACGCCGCTCCTCCCCTGTCCACGAATCACGCGCCCGTGCCGGCATCCACGCGATGGCGATCGCGGCGAGCCTGGCCCTCGGCGCGTGCACATCGCAGCCGCTGACGCCTTATTCGACCGACACGCCCCCGCTGATCCTCGTGCCGGCGGACACGGCCGGTGTCACGGACAAGCGCGGGCGCTTCCGCGAGATCTATTGCGCCGTGCTGCAGGCCCGCCAGCGCGAGGTGCCAGACTACCGGCCCTGCGACGACGCGCTGACGCGCGTCGGGACCGAACCTCCGGGCAGCGGCAAGCCGGTCGATCTCGGCCCTTCGAAGCGGCGGCTGGTGGCCGCGGCGGTGGCCGGCATCGGCTACGAGTGCTTCGAGCGCTGGCTGCAGCCGCCCGGGACCGTCGTGCAGCACGTGCGCCAGTTCGGCTACGACGCCATGTGGATGCGCGTCGATGCGCTATCGAGCACGAGCAACAACGCGCGCCAGATCCGCGATGCGATCATGGCGATGCCGGCGGAGCCGGGTGCGCCGCGGCTGGTGCTGATCGGGTATTCGAAGGGCGCGCCGGACATCCTGGATGCCGTCGTCGCGTACCCCGAGCTGCGCGCTCGCATCGCGGCCGTGGTCAGCGCCGCGGGCGCGGTCGGCGGGTCGGCGCTGGCGAACGACGCGGAGCAGTACCAGGCGGACCTGCTGCGGCACTTCCCGGGCTCCACCTGCGCCTCGGGCGACGGCGGTGCCGTGGCGAGCCTGCGGCCCGGGGTGAGGAAGGCGTGGCTCGCGAAGAACCCGCTGCCGCGGGAGGTGCGCTTCTACTCGCTGGTCACGTATCCGGACCCGCAGCGCATTTCGTCGATCCTGACGGGCAGTTACCGGAAGCTGTCGGCAATCGACGGGCGCAACGACAGCCAGGTGATCTTCTACGACCAGATCGTGGCGGGGAGCACGCTGGTGGGATATCTCAACGCGGACCATTGGGCGATGGCGGTGCCAATCGCGAGGGTGCACACGACGATCAGCTCGTTGTTCGTGACCCAGAACGCGTATCCGCGGGAGGCGTTGATGGAGGCACTCTTGCGGTTCCTCGAGGAGGACCTGGCCGGGCAGGCACAGTAGCGTCAGTCGGGCGTGCGCTGAGCGGCCTTGCCCGCGCTGACTGGAATCGAAGCGGTGAGTCGAGTCCACGGCCCAGCACCCTGCAGTCGCAGGGCGTGCGTGGCGCAGGTGCCTGGTGCGGCTTACGATACCGGTCCTTGGCACGAGGAGGTCGCATGCGACACGATTGCGATGGCCGCCGCCTTCCCATCAAGCTGGATTCAACCTCCAACGGCGAGGTCGCACCGATGCCGCTGGAGCCCGTGCACCTGCGCGCCAACGCGCTCGCCCACCGCGCGGCCGACGCCAACGCGAAGCGGCTCGGCCTCTCGCGCCGGCGCCTGCTGGTCTCCGCCGCGGGCGCGGCCGGCACCCTGCTCGCCTTCAACGAGGCCTACGCCGCGGCCGGGCGCACCGGCGGCTTCTACGAGATCGAGCCGACGGCGGCGCTGGACGTCGAGCAGGCGGCGCAGCGGCTCGGCTCGCGCGAATTCATCTTCGACGTGCAGGGCCATTTCGTCGGCAGGAACTGGCAGGGGCGCCACGGCCTCGGCGGCGTCGACCAGTTCGTGAAAGACGTGTTCCTCGACTCGGACACGGACATGATGGTGCTTTCCTTCATCCCGTCGCGGCGCGAGAACGAGTACCTGCCGATCGCGGAAGCCGCCGCGGTGCAGGAGATCGTGTCGCGCCTGCCGCGCGGCCAGCGCCTCCTGATCCACGGCCGCGTCAACCCGAACCAGCCCGGCGACATGGAGGACATAGCCGCGCTGGCCAGCCGATGGAAGGTGTCCGCCCTCAAGTGCTACACGCAATGGGGGCCGGACGGCCGCGGCTTCTTCCTCACCGACGACATCGGCGTGCGGATGATCGAGAAGGCGCGCGGCGTCGGCATCCGGACCATCTGCGTGCACAAGGGCTTGCCCTTCGGCCGGCAGTCGTACGAGCATTCGACCTGCGCCGACATCGGCCGCGTCGCGAAGATGTTCCCCGACGTGAACTTCCTGGTCTATCACGCGGGCTACGTGCAGACCGCGAAGGAAGGGCCGTACGATCCGACGCGCAGCGATGGCGTCGACCGGTTGATCCGCTCGGTCGAGGAAGCCGGCCTCGGCAAGGGCAGCAACGTCTACGGCGAACTCGGCAGCACCTGGCGCATGCTGATGCGCGACCCCGACCAGGCGGCGCACGTCGTCGGCAAGTTGGTGAAGCACCTGGGCGAGGGCAACGTGCTGTGGGGGTCGGACTCCATCTGGTACGGCTCCCCGCAGGACCAGATCCAGGCGTTCCGCACCTTCCAGATCTCGCGCGAATACCAGGAGAAGTTCGGCTACGCAGCGATGACCCCGCGGCTGCGGGCACGCATCTTCGGGCTCAACGGCGCGCAGGTGTACGGCCTCGACGTCGAGGAAGTCACCCGTCGCGCCGCCGCCGACGAGATGGGCCGAGCCCGCGCCGCGTACGAGCCCGATCCGCATTTCCTCACGTTCGGGCCGAAAACCCGGGCGCAGTTCCTGCGGTTGCGCGCCGCGCACGGCCACCAACCGGGGTAGAAGTGGAAGACCTGCGATGGCTGGCAGGGTCGTGTGTCGTCCGCCGCTGGCGGAATGCCGCACGCGCTATTGCGCGAGGATGAACAGAATCACCTTCTGCATCTCGGCGGGGGTGCCCTTGAACGCCTTGTGCTCTTCTTCCGTGCCGTCGTCGAGCTTGACCATGGGGTTGTCGGTCAGGTGCTTGACCAGCTTTTCTTCCGCGTCGGGCTTGCCCTTGTACTTCGCGGCCACCTTCTTGTACGAGGGCCCCTTCTTGTCCTTGTCGACCGCATGGCACTTCGTGCAATCGTTGGCCTTCAGCAGCTTGTTGGCGGCCGCGGCGTCGGCTGCGGCAGCGGGAAGAGCGTTCGCGGCAATGACAGCCGCGACGAGGGATGCGAATAGCGCCTTCATGCGTTCTCCTGACGAGAGTGAAGAAGGGCGCATGCAGAGAGCAATGCGGATGGCGCCACCCTTCACGACCTGGATGGGAGGAGACGGACCAAGCCGGCGAGAAAAGGCTGCGAGTCGAGCGAACGGCTGCAGCGGCCATCCCCGCTGGAATTCTCGGTGAACCCGGGACCGAATTGCAATCTCAAGACCCCACCGGCGTCCCGGTGCGCGGCACTTCGCCTTCTGTCCTACCGCGGGTGCTTCAGGCGAATGACTTGCGGGGGCTGGGATCGGCCTTGCTCGTCTGGTACGCAACTGGATGCGTCCGCGCCCACGCAGCACAAAGAGCCGGAGACAAGGTGTTGCGCCAGAGTGGTCGTCGTCGCGGAAAATGCCCGACCGCCGTGTGTCCCAGGATCTTCCGATGGTTTCCGATCCCTTCCGCCTGCGCAGCTTGCCCCGCGCCGAGGTGCACGTGCACCTCGAAGGCTGCTTCGAAGCCGCACTGCTCGAACAATGGGCGCGCCGCCACGGCGAGTCCTTGCCGCGTCCGGTCGACCGGCTGTTCCAGTTTCAGGGCCTGGCCGACTTCCTGGAATTCCTCGATTGGGCCTGCGGCCTGGTCCGCACGCGCGAGGAACTGGCCGAGGCCGCTTACGCCTTCAGCCTCCGCATGGACAACAGCGGAGCCGGGTACGCCGACCTGATCGTGAACCCGACCCACTGGCGTCAGTGGGTGACGCGCCTGCCGGCCATGGTCGATGCGCTGGACGCCGGCTTCCGCGCGGCGGAACAGGACGGCCTGCCGCGTGTCGGCCTGTGCGTCAGCCTGCTGCGCACTCAAACCGCCGAGGCTGCCGCCCAGGTGGTCGACGAGCTCGTGGCCCTGCGCCATCCGCGGGTGGTGGCGCTCTCGATCGACGGCAACGAGGCCGCGGCGGGCAGGACCGGACCTCGTTTCGCAGAAGCCTTCAAGCGCGCCGCCGCTGCCGGCCTGCGCCGGACCGTGCACGCCGGGGAGTCGAGCGGACCCGAGGGCGTGCGCGACGCCATCGAACTGCTCGGAGCGGAACGCATCGACCACGGGGTTCGCGCCATCGAGGACCCGGCGGTGGTCGCGCTGCTCGTCGACCGGCAGATCCCGCTCGGGATCTGCCCCAGCTCGAACCTCGTGCTCAAGGTGTATCCCTCGCTCGAGGACCATCCGATCGAGCGCCTGCGCAGGGCCGGCGTGCCGGTGTCGATCAACACCGACGATCCCGCGCTCCTGGACACCACGCTGGAACGCGAATATGCGCTGTGCGCGCAGACGTTCGGCTGGGACGATGCGGTATTGCGGGACCTTGCGCGCACGTCGATCGAGGCAAGCTTCGCGGATGCAGGGCTGAAGAGCGAATTGCTGGGACGGCTGGCGCGCTGGTGAGCGAGATGGGACGGAGCTCGCGCTCCCGAAGTCGACCTATGCACTGGCTCGGGGACGCGCTAACCTCGCACCGATGGCAACGCGCAAGAAAAAGCCGCCCCCGCTCGCCGGACCGGGCGCGCCCCTCGACCTCGCGCTGCAGGGTGGCGGCTCGCACGGTGCCTTCACCTGGGGCGTTCTCGACCGCCTGCTCGACGACCCGACGCTTGGCATCGACGGCGCCTGCGGCACCAGCGCGGGCGCGCTCAACGCGGCAGTGATGGCGACCGGCTGGGCTGAAGGCGGCCGCCCCGGAGCGAAGGCGGCCCTGCGTGCGTTCTGGCTCGACGTCGCCGAACAAGGCGGCTGCTTCGGCGGCGGCGCGTCGACGCAGAGCGGGATCGCCGCGTCCGACCTGGAGGGCACCCCGCTCTACTACTGGTCGCAGCAGTTCCTGCATGCGTTCAGCCCCTACCAGTTCAACCCTCTCGATATCAACCCGTTGCGCGAGGTGGTCCTGCGGCACGTCCGTGAGGAGGCGCTGCGCAAGGGGCCGCTGTCGGTGTTCGTCACCGCGACCGCAGTCCGCACTGGCCAGCCGCGAATCTTCCGCCGCGACGACCTGAGCATCGACGCGCTGCTGGCCTCGGCGTGCCTGCCCCAGCTCTTCCGCGCTGTCGTCGTCGATGGCGAGCCTTACTGGGACGGCGGCTATAGCGGCAACCCCGCGATCTGGCCGCTGATCTACGAGACCCCGGCGCTCGATGTGATGCTGGTGAAGATCAACCCGCTGGTGCGGCCCGAGACGCCCGACACGAGCGGAGAAATCGCCGACCGCGTCAACGAGATCACCTTCAACGCGTCCTTGGTATCGGAGATGCGGGCGATCTCCTTCGTGCAACGGCTGGTGCGCGAAGGGTGCCTGAGCGAAGGCGAGTACAAGGACCTGCGGCTGCACATGATTGCCGACGAACAGCACCTCGGACAGCTGCACCCTTCGAGCAAGCTCAATACCGAGCGCCGCTTTCTCGAAGCACTGTTCGACCTCGGCCACGCCGCGGCGCACGAATGGCTGGCCCGCCACCGGGCCGACATCGGTGTGCGCTCCACGTTCGACCCGGCCGAGACCTTCCTGGCGCCGCGATCGGTGCCCTGACGCGAGGACGACGATCCCCGTTGGTCCTCGTCGCTCCGCTTCGGCTCACTCGTCAGAAGCAGGTCGCAGACCGCACCGATGGCATGACCGCTACGGTACGGGAGCAGGACGGCTCGTCCTGATCGGCGGCCCTGGCCGGCGTTGCCGCCGTCCGCGACCGTCCATCGCCCCCTCGTGTAACACTGCTTTGCACCCTGGATCTCTCCACCTATGAATGAGCCGCGGAGTCGCCATCCCGGATGACTCCCCACCGGAGGAGACATCCGAATGTGCAAACTGTGCGATCAGGGACAACCGCAGGACCATTCCGATTCACCGCGCGCTTCGGTCAGCCGTTCACGGCGCGATTTCCTGAAGGCCGGGGCGGCGGGGACCGCTGCCGCGGCGGCCGGGCTGGGCCTGTTCGCCGAGCGCGCTGCTGCAGCGCAGGGTGACGATGATCCTCCCGGGGATAGCGGCCGCTCCGGACGCCGTTATGTCATCAAGGGCGGCCACGTCATGTCCATGGACCCGAACGTGGGCGATTTCGTCCAGGCCGATGTGCTGGTCGAAGGAAAGAAGATCCTCGCCGTCGGACCGCACCTGCCCTCGTTCGGCACCCCGATCGACGCCCGCGGCAAGATCGTGATGCCGGGGTTCGTCGATACCCACCACCACCAGTTCGAGACCGCGTTGCGCAGCTTCCTGGCCGACGGCCTGCTGCTCAACGACGGCAAACCGCACGGGGCCATCAACTACTTCGACTACATCCTCGGCAAGTTCGCTCCGGTGTACCGGCCGCAGGACGTCTACATCAACGAGGTGTTCGGTGCGCTCAGCCAGATCGACGCGGGTGTCACGACGGTGCACGACGTCTCCCAGATCCACCACTCTCCGCAGCACTCCGACGCCGCGATCAAGGGCCTGGCCGACTCGGGCCGGCGCAGCGTGTTCGGCTACTTCGAGAGCGCGGGCAATGTCCCCGGCAACCGGTATCCAGCCGATGCTGCCCGCATCAAGTCGCAGTACTTCAGCTCCGACGACCAGCTCCTGTCCATGATCATGGGCGGCGAGATCTACTTGCCAGGCTTCGAGGCGGCCTGGACCGTCGGGCGTCAGCTCGGCCTGCAGGTGGCAGCGCACATCGTGGGCCCCTTCGGCATGGCGCCGACCTTCGATGCGCTCGCCGCGTCGAACCAGTTCGGCCCCGACAACCTGTTCATCCACATGACCGGGATGTCCGACATGAGCTGGCAGAAGGTGAAGGATGCCGGCGCCGCCGTCTCGCTCGCCGTCCCGATCGAGATGAACATGCGCCACGGCATGCCGCCCATCCTCAAGACGCTGTCACTGGGCATCCAGCCCTCGCTGAGCGTGGACGTGGAATGCACCCTGACGGCGGACATGTTCACCCAGATGCGCAGCGCCATGGCCTTGCAGAAGGCCTTCATCAACCAGATGGCCTTGGAGCAGAACAACCCACCCAGCCTGCCGGAACTGCTGACCACGCGCGATGTGCTGCGCTTTGCCACGATGGAGGGCGCGCGCGACCTGCGGCTCGATCGCAAGACCGGCTCGCTCACGCCCGGCAAGGAGGCCGACATCATCATCCTCGACGCCGAGGCGATCAACGTGGCGCCGCTCAACGTCGTGCCGGGTGCGGTGGTCTCGCTGATGGAACGCTCCAACGTCGAGACCGTGATCGTCGCCGGCAAGGTGCGCAAGTGGAAGGGCAGGTTGCTCGACGTCGACCTGCGCCGGCTGCGCCGGGACCTGGAAGCCTCGCGCGACTACCTCTTCAACGCGGCGAACATCCCGCAGAACCTCTTCCGTCCCAACTGAGACATCGCGCGGCGCGTTCTTACACAGCCTCGACCGAAAACGGCCGCAACTCCGAAGTGGCTCCGGCTAGGAGGCATTTCCGTCAGCCATGGCCCCAAGGTACGTGCTTCACTGCGGCAGGTGATGGCTGCTCGTGGCCGGCTGCTGCCGTGGGCCACGAAGCCGAGTGGCAGCAGCCTCCTGTACGAGCGAGCCAATTCGGAGCACAACACGCTCAAACTCTTGGAAGGCCACGTGCACGACCTGCTGCGCGACCCGAACAGGGGACGCGTCAAGCACTGCCTTGGAAGCCGCCTCCAGCTTCCTGGGTCACCTACGCAGTAACACCGCTCGACTCGAGACGCGAAGCGAGTGGCTCACTACCCACGGCCGCCGCCATAGCCCCCACCTCCGCCCCTACGGCCACTGCCGCCGCCATAGCCACCGCCCCCACCAGAGCGGCCGCCACCACCGAAACCACCTGGGCGCTCCTCCTTGGGGCGTGCCTCGTTCACATTCAGCGCGCGGCCGCCAACCTGCTTGCCGTTCATACCGTTGATCGCGGCCTGGGCCTCGGCGTCGGAGCCCATCTCCACGAAGGCGAAGCCCTTGGATTGGCCGGTGTCGCGGTCCATCATGACCTTGACGGAGCTCACCGTGCCGAACTCGGCAAAGAGTTGCTGCAGATCGTCGTCGCGCACGGAATACGCCAAGTTGCCGACGTAGAGTTTGTTGCCCACGGTGAGTGCCTTTCGAAGAAACCACCCATCGTAGTGCAGGTCCAGGGCCTCGGCCAGCCACGTCAAGGGCTCACGCTTACCCAGCAGTTCGATACGTGGTCCTGGCGAGCTCTGCTCTACCGCGATACCGGTCGCGGTAAATGCAACGCGGCGGCAATTCGCCCAGCGCGTCACGAGCCGGTTCCGCGGCCGCGCGTTTGGCCTCCTAGGCGCGCATGACAGCGCACATTTCGTTCGCATAGGCTTTCGATTCCTGCGCGCATCCATGACGCCCTTGCCTCCGAGGTGTTGTGTGCTCGCATGACAACATCCGAGGGCCGTCCGAGCGGTGACGAAGAGGCGTGGCTTCGGTGATTGCATTCTCTTGCTAGGTCCAGGGGCAGCCCACGGAGGACCGCTCTTGGCCGGACCCTGCCGCTCCCCCGAATGGACCGCGAGGGACGGCATCGATGGCAAGCGGCCGACGTGACCCACTGGGCTACCCAGCAAGACCGTAAGCCCGTGATACCCGCCACTGTGCTGCCGACCGCGCAGCGTCGTATGCCGCTCTGATGCCGCGGCGCGCAGTGCTGGCGGGATTACCTGTCGCCGTGGCTTACGTCGAAGCTGTAGGCACGCAGACAGCGCCGGCTCCGTCGTGAGCGGCACTTCTCTCTCTTCGCGCAGAATCAGCTCATCTCGTGTAGCACGGCTGCAATGGGTCTAACTGAGACACGACGTGGTCCAGGCGGGGTCGGGAACCGAGGGCGCACTTCCGTGCGCCCTCCTCGCCCCGCTCGGGCATCTCTGTGCAGCAGCGCAGCAGGGGTGTTCGCCGCCCTACTGCACGTTGGCCGTCACCGATGAATTGGCTTTGATCGTGAACGTGCAGCTCTTCGCCTTGTTGCCGCCGCTCGAGCAGCTGCCGGACCAGATCACGTCGCGATTGTTGGTTGCACTCAGCGTGATCACGGTGTTCGCCGCAAAACTGGCCGCGCTGAGCGTCCCGACCTTCGCATTGACTCCCGCCGGGCTCGATACCACGCCCTCGCCACCGCGGCCCGTGGCCTGCACCGTCAGCGTCACGCCGGCGGGCGGCGGCGGCGCCGTCGCGGTGATGGTCAACGTCCCCGCTCGGCTCACCCCGTTGTAGCTCCCGGTCACCGTCGCAGTGGTATTGGCGCCCACCGGCGTGGTCGAAACGCTGAAGGTCGCCGTCGTGGCGCCTTGCGGCACCGTCACGCTGGCAGGTACGCTGGCCACCAGGGAGTTGTTGAGAAGGCTCACGAGTGCCCCACCCGCCGGCGCTGCCGCGGTCAGCGTCACGATCCCGGTAGACGACGTGCCGCCCACCACGCTGGCCGGATTGAACAGGAGCGACGAGAGCACCGCGGGTGAATTGAGGGCGCCTGCGTCGTAGCGGGTCAGCGCGAAGACTCCCAGGGAACGGCTGGGATCGAATGCAGACCCTGCGGCCACGATCCTGCCGTCGCCCTGTACGGCGAGCGCGTACGCCTCGTTCTGGGACCCCAGGACGTTGGTGATCACCCTGCCCGCGTTCCCGAAGCCCAGGTCGACCGAGCCATCGCTGTTGAAACGTGCGAGCGAGAAGACGTCGAAGCCGGTCGACCCATCGACGCCCCAACTCACCGCGAGGATCTTCCCATCGGGCTGGAGAGCGGCTGCCAGGCTCCTTTGATAACCGAATGAAAAGGACAGCGTTGTCTTGCCGCCACCGCCGAAGCTGGTATCCAGGCTGCCGTCGGGATTGAAACGGGCGAGCGCATAGAGGTCGGTCCCGAATCCGGAAGGAAGCACCAGGCCCGCGACCACGAGCTTGCCGTCGCCCTGCAGGAGGAGCGCCCAGCCAACGTCGTTCACGCCGAAGAAGTCGGTCGTCACCTTGCCGCCGGTCCCGAAGCTCGCATCCAGGCTGCCATCGGCGTTGTAGCGCGCCACCGCAAATTGAACGTTGGCCCCGCCGGGGTCGGCCCAGCCGCTCGCCACGATTTTGCCGTCCGCTTGCACCGCAACCCCGGTAGCGCCGTCATCGAAGCCGAAGAAACTCGTGGTCAGCTTGCCGCCTGTGCCGAAGCTGGCGTCCAGGCTGCCATCGACGCTGTACCGCGCCAGCGCGAACCGCCTGCCGATTCCGTCGTGGGTGTACCCCGCGACCACGATTCGGCCGTCGGCCTGAAGCGCTACCGACGTGGCTATGTTTTCCGTGCCGAAGAAATCGGTGCTCACGACGCCGGCCGTGCCGAAACCGCTGTCCAGCCTACCGTCGGGGTTGTAGCGAACCAGCGTGAAACGGGTGTTCGCGTTCGCTGCGTTCACTTCGGCGGAGCCCGCCGCAACGATCTTGCCGTCAGGCTGCACCACGACGGCGTACGCGTAGTCCTCGCCGCCGCCGATGTCCTTGGTCACCTTGCCAACGCCGCCGAAGCTGGTGTCCAGGCTGCCGTTGACGTTGTAGCGGGCGAGCGCGAAGTCGCTGCCACTGCTGGCGCCGTTTTGTGGAGAGCGGAAAGCGGTGCCCGCCGCGACGATCTTGCCGTTCGGCTGCACCGCAACCGCATACACGGTCGCGCCGTCGCCGGGTCGCGTGGAGAACGGCGTCGTCACCTTGCCAACGCCGCCGAATGTGGGATCCAGGTCGCCCGGGGCAGCCCACGCACTGCTTGCACAGGCTAGAAAGAGGGCGGCAGTGCCCAGGAACGCCATGACTGCAGCTCGGTAGGCAGTGAGGACGGCGAGCGCCATGACCGTCAGCCAATGTACAACACCGCTGTTTGACAGGTGGGGGGATCTCATCGTGTGGGCTCCAAGGATTGCCCGCAAGGTGCGGGGGTTGTCTGAATGTGTGCGAGGCCTTCTGGAACGTGCTTGCGGCGGCGGGCGTCGGCCCCTCGGCTCGGACGTCGTCGTTTTTGTCCGGCGGTGACTTCGGCCATGACGGCCTCGTTCAACGCTCCGCCGGCTGTCGCAGGTGGCGCTCCACCAGCGCGCATCACGCGCCCGATCAGCGCCTTCAGAACTTCGGAAAAGGGCGCGCTGCGGGGGGCAATCTCCGCGTGGTTTTGCGTGGTGCTGTTTGCTCGCATGACGGCTTCGGGGGGCATGCTATGTCTCGCACAACATGCGAGACAGGCCCGATGGTGCTGAAGCCGCTGCCCCGAATCGGTTGGAGTTGCGCGATCAATGCGCTCGAGCGTTACAGAACGTGGAAAGTCGCTTGCGATTGCTACGTGAGCGCAACATGGCGGGCTCGGGTCGTATGCGCTTTTGGTCCCAGCTTTGCGGCCAGGTGCGGCCGGAGGCGCCACCGTGATGGCGCTACGCTTCGGCGGCGAAGCTTTCCGACGGCTTCACGCGCTGCGGCAGCGAGCTTGGTGCGCTGCATGCCGTTGCATGCGACGCACGGGGCAGCCGGGTGATTCTTGGCGCCGTCTCTCGCCATTTGTGACGAGTGCATAAAGAAGCGAACGGCGATGTCGTTGTACAGACTTGTGTCTCGACTTGTCCGATGCGCGTGCGCGTGCCTGCCCGCGGACATTCCTGGGAAACCCTTGAGTTTTTCCTAAGCAGTTCGTTAGCATTGGGGCGAATCAGCGCGCTTTGCTACAGGTTCTAGCAGCCACCCTCGGAGGCGGAGCCAAGCCGCTTCACTCGCTCTCGGGGGCGACGAGATGGCGATGCCGAGTGCGGCGGAAAGTACACAAACCCGGCTGAGCGCCACGGTGAGCATCGCCATCGCGCAGGAGCTCGGGCAGCGCTTCCACGCCCAATATGGGACCGACGGGTTGGCCGATGGCCGCCAGCGCACGCAACAAGCCCCCAATGGAAGGCCTACGCCCAAGCCTGCGTGCATACCTGACTGAACTCCGGCAGTAAGGCATCGTGACCCACGATGCCAGTCTAAGGTCGCGCACGGACAGGTCTGCGTCCGCGAGGAGCTTGCGCAGCTGCGCCTCGGTCGGCGGCGTCTTCAGGTACTCGAACACCTCGGGCTCAATGCCGGCGTGCCGGACGATCGCAAGCGTTTTGCCCGACGTTCCACAGCCAGGGCCTTGGTAGATGGTGACTTCGGGCATCGATGGGCTATCTGCGCGACGCCTGCTCATGGCCGGTTTCTGCGCTCGGTGGCATCGTGCTCCGGACGAGGACTGATCCGGTCTCGGCAACAAACGCCCCAAGCAGCCGTGCTGGCACGTGGACTGATTCGGTCAGACGAATTCCTGACCCGATTTGATGGAGCCAAGGATTCCGCAGTTCCCGCGTTTCTCGCAACATCAGCATAGCCGCACCACTCTGGGGGCGCGATCGACTGGGCACGCCACGGGCCTCGCCTCAGCGCCCCACGGGAACAACTTCGCCGGAACCTCAGATGGTGGCCTCGTCCATGCTCAAGAACCGGAGCGCTTCCTTTTCGATGTCGTAGTCGTAGAGCGATCGGCGCAGCACCGCGATGTTTGCGATTTCCCGATCACGTTGACCCAGGTCCGCGTACCTGGAGTCATAGCGCAGCCCGTTCTTGCGGGATTCAGCCTGCACCATGGAAGTCCGCGGACGACGCAGTTCCTCGTACCTCTTGAGGGCATCTTCCACCGAAGCATCTTGCCCGCAGGCTTGCAGGATCACTGCCAGGGCCGTGCCATCCTCGATGGCCTGATTGGCGCCCTGGCCAAGGTGCGGAAGCATCGGATGGGCGGCGTCGCCGAGCAATGCCAGGCGCCCGTTCACCCACTTGCCTAGCGGCTTGCGATCGTTGAGGCCCCACCAGAAGCAGGTCTCGACCTTCTCCAGCAGATAGGTGACACGCGGGTCCCAGCCGGCAAACGACGCGGCGAGCTCGTCGCGGTCGCCGACGGCGGACCAGGACTCTGCCGTCTGGCTGGGGGTTGGCACGAAGCCGACATAGTTCAACAACTCGCCGCCGCGCACAGGGAACACCATGAAGTGCTTGCCATCACCCATCCAGATCTGGTGGGCCTCGCGCCGCCACTCGGGCAGTCTGTCCGCGGCAATCAGTCCGCGATAGGCCCGGAATCCGGAGTATTCGGGCGCCGAGGGTTCCACCACGTGCTTCTGCAGGACCGAGTGGATGCCGTCGGCCGCGATCACGACATCGGCGTGCGTCACGTTGCCATTCTCGAAGGCCAGATGGGCTCCGGCCTCGTCCTGGCTGAAGCCGATGCATCTGTGGCCGGTATGGATTGCGTTCGCGGGAAGCGCATCGGCCAGCACCTTCAGGATGTCCGCCCGGTGCATGCCGTACATTCCGTTCCAGCCGCTGGAGTCGGTGGTCAGGACCTTGCCGACGACGGAGCCGTCCATGCGGTAGTACTCGGATCCGGCGCCTACCTTGGCACCGACGCGAGCAAGCGCAGGGCCCAGGCCCATGCGTTCCAGCTGCCGCAGGCTATTGGGATAGACAAAGATGCCGGCCCCTACCTCGCGCAGAACGCCCGACTGTTCATACACCGCGACGCTGATCCCGCGATGGTGCAAGGCCGCGGCCGCAGCCAGGCCGCCCATGCCACCGCCCACGATGGCTACATGAATACGCTTCGACATCACGACATCCCCTTTCATATTGCATTCCTGGCCTTGGGGCCGAGCAACTCGCTCACGGATCGGAACTCGTTGGAAATTTCTGCGGACAGTGCACGGCTCGAACCCCACTCCTGGATGATCCCGGCCGGCAGCAATTGGGCCGAGATGCCCGCATTGCGGGTGACTTGTTCCAGGGCGGGGACGAGCCTGTCGACCACCGTCTTGGGCACACCGGCGGGCATGAAGAAGCCGAACCACACGCCCAGGATGTCGGCCTTGTAGCCCAGCTGGCGCAGCGTCGGTACGTCAGGGAATTCGGGGAACGGCGAGGAGATCGCCAATGCGCGCAGGCTGCCGCTGCGCAGATGCGTGCTCACCGCGCCCAACGCCAGGATCACGCCCTCGATGTGGCCGCCGAGGAGATCGGTGATGGCGGGTGCCGCGCCCTTGTAGTTGACCGAACTCAGCGTGGCACCGGTGGCCGCGTTGATCAACTGAACGCTGACGTCACCCACGGAGCCGGGCCCGGCATTGCCGACACGGACGCCGTTGGGAGCCCTGGATGCGTGCCCGATCATCTCTTTCAAGGTCTTGAAGGGCGCATCCTTGTGGACCACCAGCACGGACGGGCTGCGGCTCGTCAACGCCAGCGGCGTCAGCTCTTTCAACGGATCGTAGTTGGCGGCCGCAGGCTCGAGGACGCGCCGAATCGTCAGCGGGCTGTTTTGGGCATACAGCAGCGTGTATCCATCCTTCGGGGCATGGATGACGGACTGCGTCCCCAGCCAGCCCCCGGCACCTGGGCGGTTGACCACCGTGACCGCCGTGTCCAGCAGGCGCGAAAGCTCCTGCCCCATGAGGCGCGCGGCGCGGTCGGCAGCGTCTCCCGCGGCCAGGGGCGTGACCAGGCTGATCGGCGCCTGTGGATAGTCGTTGGCACGCGCCAGCAGGGGCGCCGCCAGAAGCGATCCGAACCCCAGAATTTCTCGTCTCTTCATCATTTGTCAGCGCCCTTGAAAATTGCGGAAGATCGGCACGAAGGTGCGCCTACCCGATGCGCACCCGGCAATCAAGGGGGTGCATCAACGTTTCGGCGAATTCTGGGGAGTCCGCAGGCGCCAGGCAATCCGGTTTTGCGCATTGCGCAATAATTGCCCCGATGACCGATCAGGACCGATCGCACTCGCGCGACTTCGTGGCATCGCTCGAGAAGGGGTTGAAGGTGCTGCTCTGCTTCGAGCGCAAGCGCTCCAAGCTGAACCTGTCTGAAGTGGCGCGCCTCACGGGCTACACACCGGCCACGGCGCGCAGGTTGCTGAAGACGCTGCACGAGCTCGACTACCTCTATAGCGATGGCAAGCGGTTCTGGGTGGCGCCCCGCACCTTGCTGCTGGCTCGGCCGTACCTCATGTCGAGGCCGGCCCCCCAGCTGGCGCAGCCCGTGCTGGACAAGCTGGCCGACCGTACCCGGCAGCCCGCCTCCCTGGGGTTGCTGCTGGATCAGGAGGTGTTGATCATTGCCCGGTCCACGGGCCGACGGACACTGTCCACCGGGCTGGGCATCGGCTCCCGCCTTCCTTCCTTCTGTTCGGCAATCGGTCGAGCCGTGTTGTCGACGCTGCCCCGCGCGGACGTGGCGCGCTACCTGGCGGCCACCTCGCTGGAGTCCTACACCCCCATGACCGTGCGGGACGTGGCATCCGCCACCGATCGGGTGGAGCATTGCCGCATCTATGGATGGGCGGAATGCGATGAAGAGTTGGAACTTGGCGTCCGTTCCATCGCGGTTCCCATTTCCAGCTTCCCCGACAAGGCGATCGCGGCCGTGAGCCTTTCGGTGCGGGCCGAACGGATGACGATGAATGCCTTTCGGCAGACCCACCTCGCTGCGATCCGTGAGGCGCGAGACGAGTTGAAGGCAACGGTCAACTTTGACTAGGGGCCCGCCGGCACGATGCTCGTCGAACGTGTAGTAGGGACCCGCATTCGTAGCGAGCGACTGCCCGGAGCGATTACGATTCCGCCGCAGCGGCACGCATGGTGCGGGCCCCACCTTCGGAGGACATCCAATGGCCAAGGGTTACTGGATCGCCATGTATCGCTCGGTCAGCGACGATGAGGCGCTGAAGCGCTATGCGGCTCTCGCCGCGCCTGCGATCCAGCAGGGCGGAGGCCGCTTTCTCGCGCGTGGTACGGCCGCCGCAGCCTACGAGTCAGGCGTCGCCCAACGCACGGTACTGATCGAGTTCGACTCCGTGCAACAAGCCGTCGCCACGCACGACAGCGCGGCCTACCAGGAAGCGCTGAAGGCGCTGGGCCACGGGGCCGAGAGAGATCTGCGCATCGTGGAGGGCCTCTCGTAACCGAATCAGGCGCGCCGTGCCTGGCAGCATGCGGTTTCACCCCGCAAGCGGTGCGCGGGGGCGAGTCTTGTGCCTTGGACCGGCCCCCAAGCCTCTCCAGAAACGGCCTGTCCGTTGGCGGCCGGCTGGCGACGTGAGCACGTGGCACACTTGATGCGCGCTCGGCCCGGATCGGGCCGCCTGCAACCCCCTTCGAGGAGACGCCGATGCTGACGATGGAGAAGACGGCCGACTACGTAAAGCGCTGGGTCGCTGCGTTCGAGTCCAAGGACCTGGATCGCGTGCTGGCCTTCTACACCGACGACGTGATCTTCCATTCCCCGCTGGTTGCGCGGCTGAGCCACGACCCAAGCGGTACCGTGCAGGGCAAGGCGGCGCTGCGCGCCTACGTGAAGAAGGGCTTCGAGGTGTTCGATCACATCGAGTTCACCGTACTCGACGTGCTGCGGGGCGTCGACAGCATTGCGATCCACTACAAGGGCATCACAGGCACGCATGTCGTCGAGGTGCTGTTCTTCGACAAGGACGGCATGGTCCGCGAGTCGTACGTGCACTACGCATCTCCCGATTAGCAGCTGCACCGACGACCGGCGCTTCCGAGCCGAAGGACCGGTCGGTCAAAGCGACGAAGAGCGCCTCGCGAGCGAAGTCGTCAAGGCAGGGGCGGCGACTTGCCGCGCCGAGCCCGCGCGCGAGCTTCCTCCGGAGGACAGCAGATGAACATGAGGCGCAGCATGGTGCTTGGAGCGACTGCCGCTCTCTTCTTCGGCTGCCCGCGCGCATTCGCGCAGGCTCCCGCGCCGGCGCCTGGCCTTCGCAGCATCGCCGTGCTGCAGATCGAGCTTCTCGACGAGCAGGACAATCCGCCGACGAAGGCCGCCCAGGAGGTTCGCCTCCGCGATGCGTTGCTGCAACTTCGTGAGGAGTTGCGGGCGCGCGGCCTCTATCGGGTGGTCGACGCAGGTGCCACCCAGGCACTGCAGGAGAGCCTGCGGGCACAGCAGGAGTTCTTCTATCGCTGCGATGACTGCGCCGCCCAAGTTGGAAAGCAGCTCGGCGTCGATCTCGTCATGACGCCGTGGGTGCAGAAGGTCAGCGAGCTGATCCTCAACTTCAACGTACAGATCTTCGACGTGGCCGCCGGAAAGGTCATCTTCAGCAAGTCGGTCGACATGCGCGGAAACGCGGATGAATCCTGGAAGCGCGCTGTTCGCTACCTCGTGCGCGACATGGCCGAGAAACGCTCGAACAATCCCGGATACGGGCAATAGCTTCGCTGCGGACGAAGCCGTCGCGACTGCCGCCGATGGCGGCACCTGGCCCGGGGGCAGACGTCAAGGCACATTCACATCACTTCCCTCGCCGCTCCCCGGTGTCGATCACTTGCTCCCCGTCTTCCTTCGTGAACGGGGAAACCTTCGGCACGGGAAGAATCTCGAGCACGGCTTCCGACCTGGGCCGACACAGCTTCGTGCCGAGCGGCGTGACGACGATCGGGCGATTCATCAGGATCGGATGCTGGCCGATGATGTCGAGGAGCTGATCGTCGCTCCAACGCGACTCCGCCAGCCGGAGCTCGGCAAACAGCGGTTCCTTCGTACGCAGAAGGTCGCGCACGGACAGGCCTGCGTCCGCGACGAGCTTGCACAGTTGCGCCTTGGTCGGCGGCGTCTTCAGGTATTCGATCACCTGGGGCTCAATGCCGGCGTGCCGGATGATCGCAAGCGTGTTGCGCGACGTTCCACAGCCAGGGTTGTGGTAGATGGTGACTTCGGGCATCGATGGATTATCCGCGCGGCGTCCGCTCTGGCCGGGTGCTGCCCGACTTCTCCGGGTCTGGTGCTGCAGGCCGCCCGCCGGGACCTGCCGCCTGCCGCAGGAAGTTGCGCGGCAGATCAGGAGAATTCCTAGGCCGAGCAGGCCGGCACGCCGGGGGCATTTCGGATTGCGCCGAGCACCTCAATCAGCGGCCTCCGATGGAGGGAAGCGGGGCGGCCGACCATAGTGGAGGCACATCGAGGTCACCGCAGGAGTTTCCAGATGCATCCCTCCACCGCCACCCAGTTCCAGCTCCGCTACCGCTCCTTCTTCGACTCGGACAGCGGCTTTTCATTCCCCTGCGATGCCCGCGGCCATGTCGACATGGACGGCTTGAGCGAGCGCGCCCGCAACAACTACCTGTACGCCCGGGCGATGGTGGGCAAGCAGCTCGACGTCCCCGCGATCGAGCCCGCCTCGCTGCACTGATCTCCTGAACTCCCCGGTTTTCCACTCGGCACGTGAGTCCCTCCCTCGCTGCGCTCTGCTGCCTGCAGCTCTGGAAACAGCGCGCCGCCATCCCTGGCGGCCTCGCCTTCGAGCCCCTGCTGCGCCTGATCGCGCTCGACCATTCGCCGGCGAGCCTGGCGCGCATCGACACCTTCCTCGAGGCGCTGCGCACCGCCAAGAAGCCGCAGCGCGACGCCTTCATCGCCGAGCGCGCCAGCCGCAACCTCCTGGACCTGCTGGCCATCTACGTCGGCGACGTGATCGGGCGCGCCCTGCGCTGCGCACCGGAGTGGCTGGCGCGGGCACCCGACGGCGCGGCCTCGCCTCCGGGCGAGGCGCGCAGCTTCGAGCACAGCCTCGTGTGCAACTTCCCGGGGACAGCGACCTGCCCCGGCGAGTACGCGCCCCTGACGCCGATCTGCGCCCGGCTCTTCACGGCGAACCGCGACCACGGCGTGGCGTCCAGCGCGGGCGCGCTGCTGCCGGCCGCGCTGCGCGGCAGCCGCGCGCCGCTGCCGCCCGCACCCGGATTCGGCTATCCACTGCGCCTGCAGGAGGCGCTGGCGCGCTGTAGCTCCCTGGAGCGCACAGCCCTGGACCTCGCACCCCCGTCCCCGGCGGCGCACGGCGCTCTGAGTTCATTCTTCGCCGCAGCCCCCGAGGTGCTGCGTTCCGGGCACGTCGCCTGGGGCGTGGCGGTGCAGGTAGACGAGGCGCTGGTCCGCCCGCGGGCCGAGGGTGGCGGACTGGGCGACGTCGTGTACGACCCGCTCGGCCGGGCGCCGGCGACGGCGCTGGAAGACGTGTCGGAGGTGCTCCGCGCGCTGCAGGATCAACCGGTCGCGGAGCCGAGCTTGCCGGAGTTCTCGGCCTGGCTTGCGGGCGCAAGGCCCGCGGCGTCCGGGCTCGACGTTCCCGCCCTGATCAGCCCCTACCCGTTGAAGATCGCCGAGACCTGGTTCGCGCACCGTCACTTGCCCGGCGCGGTGCTGACGCCCCGCGCCTTCCCGGTGGTGACCAGCAAAGACCACCCGGGCGTCGTGCTGTTCCTGCCGGCCAAGTTGTGGCCGGCGGGGCTGCTACAGGCCTGGTGCGCGTGAGCGCCGACTGCTTGCTCACCCCAATTCTTTCAGCTAGCGTCGCGAGTTCTTCGATCTGCAGCGGATGTGTGTCGCTCGACCTGACCTGCACGCGCTCTTCCCGGTGCAAGCCGCAATCGCTTTGCATGCCTTGACTCCAGGCTTGCCTGTCTGAGCAAGCTGTGGTCTCGCCTCGACCAGCCCCGCCTGGGGAGGCCGGCAAAGAGTACGGACCGTCATTCACACCAGCCCCGCGGTGCCAAGGCCTGCCCTCATCGGGTTTTCCCCAAGTTGCCGTGACACCGGCACACTCCCTATATTCTGGTCAGTCCAATTTGGTCAGACCAGTTGACAGAATCTTCTCTCGTCATCGCCAAGCTGCTGCCGCTGATCCGCGACCGCGGCTACGTGTCGGGTGAGCGTATTGGCTCCGAGCGCGAGTTGGCTGAACGCTTCGAAGTCAGCCGCCCGATCCTGCGGGAGGCGCTCTCTGTGCTGGAGTCGATGCGCGTGATCGAACGTCGACCGCAGTCGGGTATCTACATGCGCGATACGCGCGAGGTGTCGCTCGACTTGCTTGCGCTGGAGTCCGACTTGGGCCTGCCGCTGTCGATGCAGGATGTGCGCGACCTCAACGAGTTCCGGCAGATGCTGGAGGTGCAAGCCATCGGCCTGGCCTGCCGCAACCGCAGCGACGAGGACCTCGCCGCCATCGATGCGATCCTGCAACTCTCGCAGCAGCGGCTGACCGCAGGCGAATCTCTCGCGGCGCAGGATGCGGATTTCCACATGGCGATCTGTGCGGCCAGCGGCAACCAGCTGATCCGGCGCGCGGCGCACTCCTTCTGGCTGGCGTCCGCGGCGCGTCGCGAACTCTACTTCGCCAACCCTGAGAATGCGCGCCGCTCACTGCGCCAGCACCGCGCGCTTCGCGACGCGATCGGCGCCCGGGACACGACAGCCGCAATGGAAGTGCTGGGACAGCACCTGGGCAACGTCGAACGCTTCTGGCTGGCTCATGTCGGTGCGCAGGGCGGCGTCAGCACGAGCAAGAGGAAATCACAGTGACGCGACCACGGGTCCTCCTGACCAACCCGATCGACGCGCAGGTCGCGGCCGAACTGGGCCGCCACGCCGAGGTGCTGACTGCCTCTGCGCAGGACCCGGATTCCCTTCGCCGCGAGGCCCGCGACGCCGACTACCTGATCGTGCGGGCGCAACTGCCAGAGGACATCTTCGCGCAGGCGCCGCGATTGCGGGCGGCCGTGCGCCACGGCGCAGGGCTGGACATGATCCCGATGGCCGCGGCCACTCGGCGCGGCGTGGCGGTGGCCAACGTCCCGGGCGTGAACGCCGCGACCGTCGCCGAATACGCAGTCGGCCAGATGCTGAACCTGGCTCGCATGCTGCCGCGCATCGACACACTGCTGCGCACCGAATCCTGGGCAGCGGCGCGCCAGTGCGCCGACGACTCCACCGACCTGGGGGGCAAGACGATCGCCATCGTCGGCATGGGCCAGATCGGGCAGTCGCTCGCCCGCATCTGCTCGCTCGGATTCGGCATGCGCGTGCTTGGCGTGCGCCGTTCGCCGCAGGCGGACACTGCCACCACGCGCTTCGTCACCCTGGAGCAGGCGCTGCCCGAAGCCGACTACCTGGTCATGGCCTGCCCGCTCACTCCGGAAACGCGCGGGCTCATCGGCCCGGCCGAACTGGCGCGACTGAAGCCGGGCGCGCGCCTGGTCAATGTGGCGCGCGGGCCGGTCATCGACGAAGCCGCCTTGGTCGAGGCGCTGCGCTCCGGGCGACTGGCGGGCGCGGCGCTCGATGTCTTCGAGACCCAGCCCTTGCCCGAGGCATCGCCACTGCGGAGCCTGCCGAACGTGTTGCTGTCGCCGCACCTGGCCGGCATCACCCGGGAGAGCATGCGCCGCATGAGCGAAGGCGTGCTGTCGCAACTGCTCGCCATGTTCTCCGGGCAGTTGCCTGTCCATCTCTGCAACCCCGAAGCCGGCGCCGCCATCCTGGCGCGCTGGGCCTCCCTCTCCAAGCAAACATGAAGATCAAGAGCATCCTGGCCCGCTGGGTCCACGTCCCCATCCCCTACGAGAAGCAGCACGTCTCCGACTTCGGCCGGGTCGCCTCCTTCGACTCCGTCATCGTGCGCGTCGAGACCGAGTGCGGCATCGTCGGCTGGGGCGAGGCCAAGGAGGAGGTCGGCAGCGAGGGCAACAGCCACGGGCTGGTGGCCATCATCAACCAGAAGTTCGGCCCGGCGCTGGTCGGCGAGGACCCGCGCGACATCAACCGCCTGTGGGAGCAGATGTACAGCGGCTGCCGCGGCCACTACGCGCTGCGCGAGGCCCATGTATTCCCGATCCTGGGACGCCGCGGGGTGTCGGTCTCCGCCATCAGCGGCATCGACATGGCGCTGTGGGACATCCTGGGCAAGAGCCTGAATGCACCCGTGTGGCGTCTGCTCGGTGGACGCAAGGCGCAGCGCATGGCGGCCTACGCCTCCGGCGGCTGGGCCGATGCGCAGAACATCGGCCGGCAACTGCAGGGCTACGTCGACGCCGGCGGCTTCAAGGCGGTGAAGATGCGGGTGGGCGTGATCGACGGCGACCCGGTGAACTCTGCGCGGCGGGTGCGCGCCGCACGCGAGGAGCTCGGGCCGGACATCGGCATCGCCTGCGACGCGCATGGCACCTACACGGTGGCAGAGGCCAAGCGCTTTTGCCGGCTGGTGGAGGACTGCAACCTGTTGTGGTTCGAGGAGCCCGTCACCGCCGACGACAAGCGCGGCATGGCCGAGGTGCGCGCCTCCACCGCCATCCCGATCGCGGCCGGCGAGAGCGAGTTCAACCGATTCGACTTCCGTGACCTCGCGGAGCTGCGCGCGGCCGACGTGTTTCAGCCAGACTTGGCGATCTGCGGCGGCATTTCGGAGGCGATGCGCATCGGCGCGATCGCCTCGGCGGCCAACATCAAGCTGGCGCCGCACCTGTGGACCGGCGCGCTCGCGTTCGCCGCGGGCATGCACGTGGCGGCGGCCTCGCCCGCCGGCTGGCTGCTCGAATACTCGCTGGGCGCCAATCCGCTGCTGCACGAACTGGCGGTCGAGCAGTTCACCGTCAGCGACGGTCTGCTGGAGATCCCGGAGCGGCCAGGCCTCGGCGTGACCGTGCGCGAGGAGTTCGTGCAGCGCCATCAACTCGCCTGACCGCGCGTCGAGAGCAGACAGAAAGAGGGGACAAACCATGCGCGCTACATCTTCCATCCGCCGCGGCCTGCTGGCGCTCGCGGCGCTGGCCATCGGCTGCTGCGCCACCGGTGCGCAGGCACAGGCCTATCCGCAGAAGCCGGTGAAGCTGGTGGTGCCCTTCGCGGCCGGCGGCACGACCAGCATCCTGGCCCGCCTGCTGGCCGAACGACTGACCCAGGGGCTGGGGCAGCCCTTTGTGGTCGACAACCGTCCCGGCGCCGGGGGCAACGTGGGCATGGATGCCGTCGCGAAGGCGGACCCGGATGGCTACACCCTGCTGATGGGACCGATCGGACTTGCGATCAATCCCGCGCTCTACCCGAAGATGGCGTTCGACCCGCAGCGGGACTTCGCGCCGATCGGGCTTTACGCGGGAGTGCCCAACCTGCTGGTGGTTCATCCCTCCGTGCCAGCCAACAACGTCGCGGAGCTCATCGCCCATGCCCGCGCGAACCCCGGCAAGCTGGCCTATGCCTCCAATGGCAACGGCACTTCGAGCCACCTTGCAGCGGAGATGCTCAAGGCCGCCGCGGGGCTCTACATCCTGCACATTCCTTACCGTGGGGGTGCCCCCGCGATGCAGGACTTGCTGGCCGGCCAGGTGCAGATGCTGTTCGATCAGATGCCCGCGGTGCTGCCGCAGGTGCAGGGTGGACGGGTCCGGGCCCTCGGCGTGTCCAGCACCAAGCGTTCGGCGGCCGCGCCGGACGTACCAGCCATTGCCGAGAGCCTCAAGGGTTTCGACATGACGGTGTGGTTCGGGATCCTGGCGCCCAAAGGCACGCCAACGCAGATCGTGACGCGGCTCAATGCGGAGATGCTGAAGGTGCTGAACGATCCTGCTTTCCAGGCGCAGCTGGCGAAGATGGGCGTGACCCCGATGCCCAGCTCGCCGGAGGAGTTCGCACGCTACATCACCGCAGAGACGACTCGTTGGGCGCGGGTGGTGAAGGACTCCGGCGCCCGCATCGATTGACACAACCAGGAGACAAGAGAATGCCCTCGCCGACCAAACGCGCTGCATTGCGCCTGCTTGCCCTCGCCTCCCTCACTGCCGTCGCTGCCGTCGCGGCGCCGGCCGCGCTCGCCCAGAGCGATTTTCCGAACAAGCCACTGCGCATCATCGTTCCCTTTCCCCCGGGTGGAGCCAGCGACCAGCTCGCGCGCATGGCGGGCCAGCACCTGGCGTCCGCGCTCGGCCAGGCGGTCACGGTGGAGAACAAGCCCGGCGCCGGCGGCAACATCGGCGCCGAGGCCGGCGCCAAGGCGGCGCCCGACGGATACACACTGCTGCTGGCGGCCGCCGGCTTCATGGCCGCGAATCCGTCGATCTATCCAAAGCTGAACTACAACTCGGCCACCGATTTCCAGCCGATCACCTTGCTGGTGAAGGCGCCGCTGTTGCTGGCGGTGAACCCGAAGGTGCCGGCGCAGAACGTGCGCGAGTTCATCGAGCTGGCGAAGCGCTCGCCCGGCAAGATCTCGTTGGCGAACGGTGGCACCGGAACGGCCCAGCACCTCGGCGGCGTCCACTTCGCAATGACGGCCGGGGTGGACGTGAACCACGTGCCCTACAAGGGCAGCGCGCCGGCGACCAACGACCTGCTGGGCGGGCAGGTCGACGCCTCGATCGACAATCTCGTGACGCTTGTGCCCCACGTGAAGGCAGGCAAGGTGCGCGCGCTGGCCGTGTCTTCGCTCCAGCGCGTGCCGGCGCTGCCTGACGTGCCGACCCTGACCGAGTCAGGGCTGGCCGGCTTCGAGGACGGCACCTGGTACGGCATCGTCGCGCCCAAGGGCACGCCGGCTCCGATCGTGGAGAAGTTGCACGCGGAATTGACGCGCCTGCTGGCACAGCCCGAGACCAAGGACAAGTTGGTTTCCATGGGCCTGCAGTCTTCCGGCATGGGACCCGCTGATTTCGGCAAGCTGATTTCCAGCGACATCGCGAAGTACCGAGATATCGTCAAGGCGGCGAACGTGCGGGCGGACTGACCCAGTTGTTCAGGCCACTCCCGGCCCGCGAGCGGCCTCGCGGTTTCAGTCAGCGGTGCTGCGCTGCTTACGGGTCAGTTCGCGAATGACCCAACAGCCACCATGGCGCATCCCTTGCGCCGGCCTCCCGAGCAGCGTAAACCTTCGGCTGCGCGAGCGCCACCTTGGCGGCCAACGCGCCGCGAGAGGGTCAACCCGTCCGTTCACCGCCGGTGAAAGTTCTTCCCTGAGCGGCGGCGCTGGTGGTCGTTTCGACCATGCAATGGAGCGAAGTCACATGGAAGCCTCGAACCACACGCTCAAGGACCTTTTCGGCCAGCTTGGCTTGCCCGACTCGCCTGAGGACATCGAAGGCTTCATCTCAATGCATCGGCCGCTTGATGGGGGCGTCCGGCTCGCGGACGCCCCGTTCTGGACCTCGTCGCAGGCGATTTTTCTGCGCGAGGAGCTCAACGAAGACGCTGACTGGGCCGAACTGGTCGATCAACTCAACCTGCGCCTGAGGGAATAGCAGAACACTCCTGCCGGAGCGTCGCAAAGTGCCTGGCCCGCTTTAAGTCGCAGGGCTGAAAGCGCTGCGTCCACAAGCTGACTGCATAGAACGCCTCAGGGCCAGGTGGGAGCCTGAAGAACACAGTTCACGAGCGAATCAACTGAGGCAAGCGCCTCGCCGTGCAGGCGACTGGCAGCGCCAATCTATCGCAAGTTTGCAAAAACAGGCGCCAAGGAGTGCGGCCAACTACCGCGGAGGCTCGACGGCTGCTCGTGGCCGGACTTTGCCAATCCCGTAATCGCTTGCCAGAGGCAGCGCAGGCGACCTGACTTCCGAGATCGACCCCTGGCAGCCGGCTCCCTCTGAACTCCTGCCCCGTGCGAGGTACCGAATCAGCCTATTTCGGTAGGGCCTGAACCCACATCCCCATCCGCTCGGTCACCACCGCGCCGACGACCGCCCGCCAGACGGATGCCCCTTCCAGGTGAAGTTCGGCGCGAATCAGGTGCTGCACCCAGTCTGGTGAACTGGTGAGGGTACTCAGTTGCTGGGGCGTCCCTTTGATCAGGAAGAAGCCGTTGAACACGCCGCCGTGGGGCTCGATCAGCACCGGCTCGAAAGACTCGATGGCCCCGCCGGCGATCTGTTCTTGCAGATACGCGCTGAAATCCTGGAAGTGAGCTGCGCTCAAATGCTCTCGTCCTGGGAGAGAGCGGTTCCAGCCGAAAAGGACTGCATTTGCGCTCATCGTTGGCTCCTTCGATACGAGTTGAGGGATCGCGCGTGGCGGGCGAACGCGCCTGCGGATAGCCTTGTATTCCCGTGAGCGGGGTGCGTCAATGCTTTCAA
This sequence comes from Ramlibacter monticola, assembly GCF_016722785.1. Lineage (GTDB taxonomy): Bacteria > Pseudomonadota > Gammaproteobacteria > Burkholderiales > Burkholderiaceae_C > Ramlibacter > Ramlibacter monticola. The sequence goes on from NZ_JAEQNE010000001.1 coordinate 653,368, forward strand.
CTGGGTAGTCGCGATCGCCGATTGCTTGCCTTGGCGTTGACACCAGTGCTTGAGGGCAAGTTGGTCGCGCTCGGCGTAAGCAGTGCGCGCCGCTCCGGGATGCTCCCGGACGTTCCGACGATCGCGGAGGCTGGCGTCGGTGGATTGGAGGACACGATTTGGTATGGGGTGTGGGCGCCGGCCGGGACCGATCACGAGATGGTGGACGAGCTTTCGAGGGACATCACCCGCGCGCTGGCAGCGCCCGACGTGCGTGAACGACTCACAAGGTCGGGCGCCGAAGCGATGAGCATGACGCCCGCCGAGTTCACCCGCTTTGTGCGCAGCGAGATGGAAGGCGCAACCCGGGTTGTCAAGGCAGCAGGGATCAAGCCGCAATAAGCCCTTGGAGCGTCGTCTCAGCGTCGCGCCTTCTTGCGCGCACGGGGTGTGGGCGGCCGGGGTGCCCAGAAGTCCAGGAACTGCCGCATCGTTTCGGCCTGCGCGGTCGCGATCTGTCGCTTGGCGGCGGCGGTCGCCGTGCCGCGAGCGGCTCCGGCGGACCTGTTCGCCGCGCTCAGCCACATGCTCATGAAAGGGTTCTTGCTGGTCCAGGGATTGGGCATGATGTGTGCATTTCGTGAGTGTGCACCGAGCATGGCGCCGGTGATGCGGCACCGCCCCCCGGCACCGGCTTGAACGCTGGTGGCCGATGTCCTACGTTGGTGGCGTAGGGAGGTGGCGGGCGAAGGGGTGGCCAATGCGATCCCGGCACGGCACCCTATTGGCTATCGTGGGTCCGTAGAACGACGCCCCGGATGCAACACCTGCTGCGACGTGCGGGGTTCCCGCTGCCCGCCGCCCCGGTTGCTCGTCTTCTGCTGCTCGTCGCGCGCCATGTGTCGCCAGAGCGTTTCCGTGCCTTCACCTGAGCGTGCGCCGGGAAGCGCCAGCTCGGGAGTTGCGTCTGACGGGACGGGTCTGGTGTCCATGCGGCCACTGTATTCAGATGGCCTCCGCGAAGACGACCCTTTACGCCGCCATTACGTACCCGCTGCGCGTAGCGTGTCGAAATCCACTGGTGCGAGGTAGTTCCGGCCTTCCCGAATCGGGGGCGGCAAGAGCACCCACGGCTTCGCTCTTGACCCTAGCCGGTGACCCGACGCAGCGGCGGCCGGCGCACCATCCGCTCCAGCAATCGCTCCATCGCGGCTTCCAGATCGGAACACCGCCCGGAATGCACCGGCGACGTCTGGATCATGGTGCTGCGCGGTGCGACCAGCCAGTCGAAACGCGCGCGAAGCGGCAATTGGCCGATGGGCCCGGCCTGCGAACCGCCCTCGCAGATGCGCACGAATGCGCCCAGCGCGGCTGACACGGTCGGGGTGTCCGCTGCGGGGTCGAGCGCAAGAAGCCGCGCCTCGTCCAGCTCGATGCGCGCCTTCAGAAAGCCGCGTGCGGTGCTGCAGACAAGCACACCCGCATTGATACACTCGCCGCGCTCGACGTGGGGGAGCACGCGGATCAACGCGTAGTCATACGCGCAGGGTTCGTGCACGAACGGCCTCCTCCATGAAAGTTTGCGACGCCTGCACGCGCGCCGCCAGGAAATTCCGGTACGCCTCGCGCTGGCTCGCAGGGTCGGAGAATGTCTCGATGTCCGTCAACCAGGCATCAGGAATCAACGCCACGGCCTGGGCAATGGCCTCACCCGAAAGCTGGAGGCGGCACTCCTTGTCCGCCTCCTCCAGCGACATTGCAAGCGGCAGCAAGACATGATCCTTGATCGGGGCGAACGGCGACCTGCTGCGCGCCATGTAGTCGTCCCACTGGTGCTGGAAGTAGAGCGAGGCGCCATGGTCGATCAGCCACAGACGTCGGTGCCATAGCAGCATGTTGGTATTGCGCGCCGTGCGATCCACGTTCATGACGAAGGCGTCGAACCAGACGATCCGCGAGGCGAGCATCGCGTCGGGCTGCCCCACCAGCGGGTCGTAGGCCAGCGCGCTCGGCAGGAAGTCGAGGGCCACGTTCAGGCCCACGCTCGCGCGGATCAGGTCCTGGATCTCGGGATCCGCCTCGGTTCGCGCAAGATCCGCATTTAGCTCCATGAAGACGATCTCCGGAACCAGCAGTCCCAATGTACGTGCCAGCTCGCCCGCCACGAGCTCGGCGATGAGCGCCTTGGGCCCTTGCCCTGCACCGCGGAACTTCAGGACATAGAGACCATCGTCGTCGCCTTCGACCACGGCCGGCAACGATCCTCCTTCCCGCAATGGCGTGACGTACCGCGCTGCGGATACGGTGCGCAGGGGCCGGGATGGAACACGCTCCGTGCCTGATTGAACCATACGGCACATTTTGTACGACTCGGGCGCAACGTGGGGAGCGGTGGGCTTCGACGGGCAAATCCGCGCAGGCCCGAAGTGGGCCGACATGACTGCGGGCGACGAACTTCAGGCCGAAGCAGCCCGCCGCGCCTTCGCGAGTTCGATGAACTCGCGCGTCTTCCTCGGCGGCTCGCCCTGTCCGGGCCAGGCGGCATAGAGCGTGACCTGCGGCAGCTTGACTTTGCCCAGCACGCGCACGAGCCGGCCGGCGGCGACGTCGGTCTCGAGCGCGAAATACGGCGCGGCGAAGAGCCCCAGTCCCGCCAGCGCCAGGGCACGGCCGCCGGCGGTGCTGGACGTGCTGAACGCGCGCCGCAGGCGCACCGACTGCTTGCCGTCGCGGGTCTGCAGCGTCCAGGGATGGGGGATGGGCGTGAAGGCGATCCACGCGTGCGATGACAGGTCCGCCAGCTTCCGGGGCGTCCCTCGCTCCAGCAGGTACTGCGGCGACGCCACGCACCAGACGTCGAACACGGCGAGGTTCACCGCCCGCAGGCTGGAGTCGCGCCGGCCCGTCGTGCGCAGGCTCAGGTCCATGCCTTCGCTCACGAGGTCCAGCAGGCGGTCGCTGGGCCGGTATTCGACCTGCATGCCCGGATGGCGCCGCACGTATTCGGCAACGACAGGGGCGGCCCAGTTCGCGGTGTCTTCCGCGGAAGTGATGCGCAGCAAGCCGGTGAGCTGCGCCGCCTGGTGGCGCGTGCGCTCGGCCAGCCGCTGCGCCTGGTCCAGCAGGGCCCGTGCCTCGTCGCGCAAGGCCGTGCCGGCCTCCGTCAAGGCGAGGCTGCGCGTCGAGCGGTGGAGCAACTGGACGCCCAGCTCCCGCTCCAGGGTGGCGACCTGCTGGCTCGCCGCGGACTTGGTGATGGCTAGGTGGTCGGCCGCCCGCGTGAAGCTGCCGGTGGCACAGACCGTCACGAAGATCTCCAGGCGCGCCAGGTTCATTTGTCCAGTATCCCTGAACAATCCGTTCCTTAAAAGGCACTTTTTCCGGACGATGAAAGCGGGCACGATGCGGCGCATCCACCACCCCATCGAAAGGAATGCGCCATGTTCGTCCTGCTCGGATCCAACGGCCAGATCACGTCCCGCCTCGCCCGCCTGTTGCTGGCCGCGGGCCACCCCGTCCGCGTGGTGGGACGCAATGCCGGCGCACTCGCGCCGCTGGCCCGGGCCGGGGCCGAGGTCGCTGCCGGCGATGCCGCCGACGCTGCGTTCCTGGAGCGCGCCTTTGCCGGTGCGAAGGCGGCCTACACGATGATCCCGCCGTGCTACGGCGAGGACGACATGCGCTCCGCGCAGGACCGCATCGGCGCGGCCATTGCGCGCGCCCTGGGCCAGGCGGGGGTGCCCCGCGTCGTGAACCTGTCCAGCATGGGCGCGGAGCTTGCGCAGGGCACGGGTCCCATCGAGGCCCTGCATGCGCAGGAACAGCGGCTGCAGGCGCTACGCGGGGTGGACCTGCTGCACCTGCGGCCGGGCGCGTTCATGGAGAACCTTCTGCCCGGTGCGGCGGTGGCGGCAACGGCGGGCGTGCTGCCCGGCATGGAGGCCCCGGATGCCGCCATCCCCATGGTCGCCACCCGCGACATCGCGGCCGTGGCCGCGCGCGAGCTGGCGACGCCGCGGCACCGGGGCGTGCTGCTGCTCCATGCGTCGCGCCACGTCACCATGCGCGAAGCGGCGGAGTTGCTCGGTGCGGCCATCGGCCGGCCGGGACTCGCCTACGTCCAGTCCGCCCCCGCCGAGGGCAAGGCGGCGCTGCGCGCGCACGGCTTCTCTGCCAGCGCCGCCGACCAGATCGAGGCGCTCGCCCGCTGGCTGTCCACTGCGCCGCTGGCGTCGGCGAGCGTGGCGCCTGTCGAAGTGCAGCCGACCACGATGGAGGCGTTCGCGCGCGAAGTGTTTGCGCCGGCGTATGGACGGCTGGCGGTGGGTGTGGCTTGAGGGCTGCAAGACCCGGGGTCGGGGGAGGTCGGGTCTGGAAGTCTGCTTCAGGCCGCCCCAAACGTCCCCGCTGGATGGCTGGAGGCGGCGCGGCTCACTATGGTTCAATGCTGCCGGCCAGGACTTCGGAGGCTGCCATGCCGCAAGAGCGATGCTTCGGTGTTTCGAGCTGGATGGCTCGGGGGACGCAAGCAGGGCTGCGTCCAGCGGTGGCCATGTTTGCGCTGGCTTTGGCTGGCCAGCCTCTCGCTCAGCCAGCCTCGGAGACCCGATACTTCGGCATGGCAGAAGCTTCTGCGGCCGCCATGCTGGACGAGAAGCACTTCGTCGTTGCGGAGGACGAATGCAACACTCTGCTCGTCTACGCGCTGGGTCACCCCAAGCCTGTCGGCAAGCCGATCGATCTCGCCAAGTTCCTGGGCACCGGGGAAAAGGCGTCGGACATCGAAGGCGGGGCGCGCGTCGGCGATGTGATCTACTGGATCTCTTCCCACAGCCTCCCCAAGTCTGGCAAGCCCAGGGAATGGCGCAAGCGCTTCTTCGCAACGAAGGTCGACGCGAAGGCGCACCCGCCGACCGTTCGGCCGCACGGAAGCGCGTATGCAGGCCTTCTCGAAGACATGATCGCCGCCCCCGAACTGCGGGATCTGAATCTGGCCGAAGCCGCAAAGCTCTTGCCGGAGCAGGAGGGAGGGCTGAACATCGAAGGCCTTGCAGCCTGGAAAAGCGATGGGCTTCTGATTGGATTTCGCGGACCATTGAGGGCAGGCAGGGCGCCGGTGGTGCCATTCAGGAATCCAGCGGCAGTCGTCGACGGCGGTCGGGCGAAGTTCGACACGCCCATCCTCCTGGATCTTGGCGGTCGTGGCATTCGCAGCATCGACCGGATCGAAAGCCACTACCTGATCGTGGCAGGTCCGGTGGGTGACGGCGGCACCTTTGCCATCTATCGATGGACCGGGAAGGCAGCGGACGCACCCGTGCTTGCGTCCGGGCTGCCGTCCACGGGCATCGCTCCGGAGGCACTCCTTGCCACACCGACTTCCAGGAAAGTCACGTTGCTGAGTGACGATGGTTCAATGCAACCCGAAGCGGCTTGCGGCTCGGGAACGAAAGCGCAACAGCAGTTCCGGGCGCTGCGCGTCGATCTTCCGTAGTCGACGCGCCCGACCATCCGCCGCTTCCGGCCGAAGTCTGCCCTTCCGTGCCTTCAGGCCAGAGCAGTTCCGGGATTGAGCGGCCCCGGTCCGGGAATTCTTGGCTAGCAGACCGGTGAACCGGGCAACGCGTCGGCGACGAGCCAAAATTCCAGCCATGCCTTCCTCCCGCCCCCGCCCATTGCACCCGGTGTCGCTCGTGGCCGCCCTGCGCGCGCGCCCGCGCCTTGTGAGCAGCGCATTCGTTGGCATCGCGCTGTTCGTCGCGCTGCTGCAGGCGGACCTGCCGGGGTCGAACGCCGCGCGCGCGCTTCTGGCCTGGAACGCGGGCGCACTGCTTTACCTCGGGCTCGCGTGGCATTCCATGGCAGGTGCCAGCGTCCAGACTATCCGCGAGCGGGCACCGCGGCAGGACGAAGGGCGACTGGTCATTCTCCTGCTGCTTGTACTGGCGGCGATGGCCGTCTTGTTCGCGGTCGGAACCCAGCTCGCACATGTCAAGGACCTTGCGTCGCAGGCAAGAGTCTTGCCAACCTCCCTCGCTGGCCTGACCGTGCTTATGTCGTGGCTGTTCACGCAGGTCCTGTTCGCCCAGCATTACGCGCATGACTTCTACGCCGCAAGGATGCACGGCAGCCCCGATCCGCTGCTCTTTCCCGGAACGCCGGACCCGGGTTACGCCGACTTCTTCCACTTCGCCTGCGTGATCGGGACAGCTGCCCAGACCGCTGATATCAGTTTCAACGGCTCGGGTCTGCGCGGTGTCGGCACGCTGCATTGCGTCGTTGCCTTCTTCTTCAATGCCATTCTCCTGGCGCTGTCGATCAACATCGCGGCAACAGTGTTGTAGAGCGAAGATCCCCAGAAACTTGTCATCTCCTTCGCCCACCCTCCCCCGATCAGCCATTGGCCACCGTCATCGTCGGGCGTCTGTTGGGCCGGGGTAACTCGGAGCCGGAGGCTACGGCCACTCCTGGCCGGAAGCGCACGTGAGGTCCGCGCCCGAGATGCACTCGCAGGGAGCGGTCCCCACCGCAGTCGGCGACCCACTGCCTGGCAGGCAAGCCGCCGCCGGGAACCACACCGATGCTCAGGCCGCCGCAGCGACAGCGTTTCTCAACGCCCGCGCATAGTTGCCGATGAAGACGCCGTGCAGCGTCGCTTCCGGCAGGCCGCGCTTGAGCAGGTTTTCCACCACGTCGTGCAGGTCGCCGTAGTCGTTCATCATGCGGTTGGGCCACACGCCTTCCATATCGGTGCCGAACCCCACGTGCTGCGGGCCCACGAGATCGCACATGCGCATGATCTCGTCTGCATAGGAGGCCTTGCTGTTGACCGGATAGCGGGGATCGTTGCCTTGGCGCAGGCACCACAGCCCCACCACGCCGCCGCGTGCGGTGATCTTGCGCGCCTGCGCTTCGGCAAGCGATCGCGCGATGTAACCCGGATCCCCGTAAGTGCCGCCCTGGGGCGAGATCCAGGAATGCGACCAGATCATCGGCGCGCTTGATTCGTCCAACGCCGCGTCCACCAGCGACGCCGTGTCGTGCGCGAGGTCCAGCAAAATGCCGAGGCGCTTGCATTCGGCCACGACGCGTGCACCGACCGCACTGAGGCCGTTGTGCGTGGGTTCGGCGGTCTGGTGGTCCCCCAGCGGCGAGCGGATGTAGTGCACCAGCTGCAGCTGGCGCACGCCGAGTCCGTGCGCCTCCTGCAGGCGCTCGGGCTGGCCTTCCAGGAAGTTGGCGGACTCGCACGCGAGCAGCACGCGCGGCGCACCGGAGAGCGCGGCGTCGATGTCCGCCGGCGTGCGCGCGACTTGCAGTTTCCACTTCTGCAGGTTCGCTTCATACTCGGTGCGCAGCTGGTTCCAATAAGCCCACAGCTCGCCGGGGCGCGGTTCGCCCACCTGGCGCAGCGGCCCCTGCCCGGCGGAGATCCACTTGCGGTCGTCCACGATGGCCCACGCGAGCAGCGTAACGCCGTGGTCGGACATGTGCCGTGCAAGGTCGTTGCCGAACAGGCGCGGCAGGAACATGCCGTAGTGGGAATGCATGTCCGCAACGTAGGGCTTGCGCCCAGCCGTCTGGGCTCGTACGGGCACAAGTTGCGATGTGAGTGCTGTTGCCAGCAGGCCGCTGAACGCGCGCCGCGAAACACACTGGTGCATCGGTTCCCTCCACGTCCAATAGCGTAACCCGCCGGATCATCCTGGGGAAGTCGGGCGTGCCGCGGCCTGGTTCTGTCATCCTGCCCGGAGCGCTCAAAGTCGCGCGTCCGCCTATGGCCGGACCCCGTCCTCCGTGACCCGTGCTTCCGAGGGGAAGAACGAAGGGCGACGGCAGCAATCGACGCTCAGCGGCTACTCGTCTGCCGGGGCGAATTGCCGGATGATGCCGCATGACCGCTCCCCATCACCCACGCTGCACCTGGGCACAAGGCGACGACGCGCTCATGGTGCGCTATCACGACGACGAGTGGGGCGTGCCTCAGCACGACCCGCGCATGCTCTGGGAAATGCTGGTGCTGGAGGGGTTCCAGGCCGGCCTTTCCTGGCGAACCGTCCTGCACAAACGCGAAGCTTTCAGGAGAGCTTTCGCCGGATTCGCGCCGGAGAAGGTGGCGCACTTCGGAGAGAGACAGATTGCGCAGCTGCTAGCCGATCCCGGCATCATCCGCTCACGCGCCAAGATCGAAGCTGCCATCGACGCGGCCAGGATCTATTGCGCCATGCGTGAGGCCGGCGACGACTTCGGAGAATTCTGCTGGTCCTTCACCGGCGGTGCCGTGCTCGTGGGCGACGGCCGGCAGCCGCCAGCGAGCACGCCGAAGTCAGAGGACATGTCGAAGGAACTGAAGCGCCGCGGCTTCAAGTTCGTCGGCCCGGTGATCGTCTATGCCTGGATGCAGGCGGTCGGCATCGTCAACGACCATTCTCTCGACTGCTTCCGCCGCAACTCCCATCCTGGGGGCTGACAGCGGGACGGCCGCATCTGGCCGACTCCGGCCGTCACCAATGGCACCTGCGCGGGGGCTAGTAGGGATCGGCCGCAGCGGCGCCGGGGCAGATAGAAGCTCGATCAGGGCCGCTTTGCCGCCGGCGCCGTCCGCCGCGCCTCGGCGCCGAGCACGCGGTCCAGCGCCTTGCGGAATGCGGAGACGTGCACCGCTTGGTTGCGGTTCGCCATCGAGTATTCGGTCGGAGACCCAGTGCCCAGCGACTGCGATATCACGCCGACCACGCGCCACGTTCCGTCGCGCTGGCGCGCGAGCAGTGGCCCCCCCGACATGCCTCTCTCGAACGCGCAGTCCACGCCGAAGATGCCGGGCGCAGGACCGAAATCGCGTGCCCGGCAACCGGTTTCGACGGTCACGCCGGGCCGGCGAGCGCGCGAGCGGGGGTAGCCGATGCTCGTCAGCTTCGTGCCCGGCAGGCTTTCCGGCGTCGTGTCGCGGTCGACGCGCAGCCAGCCGTAGCGGTCACCGAGGCAGTTGTCGAGGCGCAGGATTGCCCAGTCGCCGGCGGCGCCGGCGAAATCGTCTTCGGTGAAGCGCCCGGCGTCGACAACGGTCGCGATCGTGCTCGACGCGAACACCCGTGCCTTGCCCGGCTGCGGGCCGGCCTGGAAGCGCGCCCGGCGGGCCAAGCTCCGCAGGTTCGCCGGATCGCGGCGCGTGCCCGCGGCGTACGGTACGTGGTGCGCGCTGACGACATGGCAGCGCCCGACGAGGAATGCCGTGCCGCCGTTGCCCGTGCGCGGCTCCACGAGCGTGCCGACCGCGCGGTACGGCAGCGCGTCGGCGTCGCGTTGCACGCGTCGGTCGATGCCGTAGACATGGGCGTGGGCAAAGGCAGCCTGCAACAACGCGAGGCAGACCAACACGAGCCGCACGTGCCTGGGCCGCTGCTCGCCTCCCCACATCGGCCTCGCGACCGACCCGGCGGGCAAGGTGTCGTCGGTGCAGGCCCGCAGCAGGCATTGCATGGCGCGCGCGTGAATAGGCATCGAGGCCGATTCTGTGCGAAGCTGTCGAAATCTAGCTGCGCCGGTCGTCGGTGGAAAGCACGGCATGAAAGTCCCGTCGGCGCCGGCACTCCCTCGAGCCAGCTTGTTAAGTGCGGCTTGCTTCCTGCGAGGTCATGTGACCTAGTCGCCGAGCGCCGCGCCGCCTAGGGTGCGAAGCATCGACGCACGCGCTCGCATGACACCGCGGACACAAAATTCGAAATGAAAAATGCAGCCTGCGGGGAACCAAGCTCTACGTCCCACGGGCCCGCGCCCCGCACATACCACAGGCTTCCAAGCGCGATGCGCCGCCCGGCAGTCAGCTACTCGATTCAGCACCGCCCGCTACTCCTCTTCGTCCTCGTCCTCACCCTCCTCATTGGCCAACGCGGCCGCCATTTCCTTGGCCAGCGGTGCGGAGAGTGCTCGCACGGCCTTGAAGATGGACTTCCAGTGAACGTCCTCGTAGCAGTCCTGCAGCATGTCATCCAGGAACAGATCCCGAATGGCCCCCAAGACAGCCTCGCCTCCTCGCAGGCCCTCGCCTCCATCTATCTCGTAGTCGTCCTCACCCGTCATCGATTTCTGCAGGGCGTTCAGTTCAAAGCTCCCATCAGCAGCGCGCGTCAAGGAAATTTTCCAGGTCCACATGTCGCCCGCCATGTTGGAGTCGCGCCAGTCCATGAGGACGACGTGCTTCGGAGGTTGGCTTGAGGAAGCAGGATTCTTGGAACGAGTAGCTCTGGGCATAGAAAGAGTGACGAAAGAAGGGGAAGGATGACAGTGCCGCAGCGCCGCCGTAGCGGCCCAGGCACCGGGCGCTACGCTCAAGAACCCGAGCGCTTGCCGGATGGACCTTTCTTGATGCTGTCTCGGACTTTCTTTGGGCGCTCCCAGTGCGCCAAAAGCGCACCATCAAGCAGGTCGTCTTCGTCGTTCAGCCAGTAACCCTGGCCTCGCAGGCGGTCCCGAAAGTCGTGGACTGTTCTGAATAACCCGTGCCACTCCGCATAGGTGCCAGCCTGGCCCATGAGTAGCGCCGTGCAGCCAAGGACGGCCGACTGCCCGTGCCGGTCTCGCATCAGGAACGGAAACACGCAGACGCCGTGGCCCTCGTCAAACTCCGGGCTAAGCTGGCTCCGCCCGCATTGAATACGCATGGTGTCGGTGATACTGGCAGCACCCTCGAGGTCCAAATCGTCTCGCACTCGACTATCCGTCAACTCCAGTGCACCCACCGGCAGCGCCACGACCTCGCCCTCCGCCTCCCAGGCCGCGCCCAGCAGATCCCAGCCGTCCTCCTCCAGCCATTTCTCCAGAAGATGCAAGTCCTCTGGGACAGGCGCACCTGCCAGGGCGTGCTCAATGGCTTCGTCCCGAATCCGTAGAAACCTGCGAGGCAGGACGGGGAGCTTAGGGAAGGTCTGAACAAGGCCGATTCCCAATCCAGATTCTGTCGCCGTCGTAGGGTGAAGCGCTCATGTGCGGGGTCTGGGTTTTCCGGGTCGACGCTATGAAGTCAGGGCCGGCGAAGGTGTCTTCCCTTCAGTATGGGTGGCGCTCCCCCGATTTCGCCGCCCATCAATGGGGGCGGCGACAGGCAACCGCCCACCTCCTTGCGCCCGAACATGCTTCTCGCCCGGGGCTAAGGGAGACTCAGGCTCGGAAACTCCTGTCCACTCGTTCTGCGACTTCCATCGGCGCCGCCTCCTGTGCTAGTAGTCGATGTGGTCCCCCGAGGTCATGCTTGATCGTGAGCTGGGCGCGGCCAACGGCCCACTAGATGCGATTCCTATGGCACGGCCGGTTGTGGCCGGGAGCGGCGCTCCTGCTCGCCGCGGGTGCACCGCTAGCGGGCCAGTACCGATGCCCCGGCCGATGCAGGGGAAGGCAAGCCGCCGGCGGAGCTACGAACTGCGCACGCAGCTCCGCCAGCTTTGCTATCAGCCTGCGCTCGTTCTCCAGCCCACGCACACGAAGATCTTCAGGTCGGCCACCAAGTGATCGGGGTTCCGGGTTGACGAACTCGTACCGCACCCACGGTCGCGCGGACGGAAACGGGCCCTTCACGTCGGTGAGCCGCAGCCGCGGGGCTTGCGGGGCCGCGTCGTTGACGTACATTGCAGTGCCACAGCGGCATGCACATCCTCCCGTTCATCCCACATCAGTGGCTCACCCTCCACGCCGCGGTGGTGCTGCTGGCCCTGGCCACTTACGCCATTCAGTCGCTGGCGCGCCGCCAACGCCGCCATCCGTCCGCGGCGATCGGCTGGGTGCTGTTCCTGGCGCTTGCGCCCTACGTCGCACTGCCGCTGTTCCTGCTGCTAGGGACGCGCAAGACAGTTCGCGCGCGCCGACATCCGCGCCAGGCCATGGAGGACGCGGCGCGCGAGGCGCTGAACGAACCCGCCGGCCGCTTTCGGGCCCTCGCTTTCGGCCTGAGACTACCGGAGCCGGTGCCCTGCCGGGAGCTCACGGTGCATGAAGACGGTGCGATGGCACTCGCGCGCCTGCGTGCGCTTCTGGTGGCGGCGCGCCACACCCTGGAAGTGAGCTCGTTCCTGCTCGGGCGCGACGTCGTGGGCGAGGAGGTGATGGCCCTGCTGGCGCAACGCGCCCGCGAGGGCGTGCGCGTGCGCCTGATGATCGACGGCGTCGGGCTCTACCTCGGGGGACGCCCCAACCTGCGTCCGCTGCGCACTGCCGGCGTCGAAGTGGGCCTGTTCGTGCGGCCCTGGGTGTCGCCGCTGCGCGGCCGCGTGAACCTGCGCAACCACCGGAAGGTGGCGATCGCCGATGGCGAGTGGCTGTGGACGGGTGGCCGCAACCTGGCGGCCGAATACTTCGTGGCACCCACGGCGCCCTGGCGGCGCGACGGCCCCTGGACCGACCTGAGCTTTGACCTGCACGGGCCGCTCGCCGTGCAGGCGCGCGAGCAGTTCGAGCGCGACTGGGCGACCGCCCTCGGTGCACCGCCGCCGCTGGTGCGGCGCATGCCGCTGCCGGTGGCCTCGCCCGGCGAGGCGCTGGCGCAGCTGCTGCCCAGCGGGCCGGACCAGGCGGACGACACTCTGCATGAACTGCTGGTCGACGCCTGTTTCAATGCCCAGCGGCGCATCCTCGCCGTCACGCCCTACTTCGTCCCCGACCCGGTGCTGATGATGGCCTTCGCGCTGGCGGCGCGGCGCGGCGTCACTGTGGACCTGCTGCTTCCGCACCGTTCCAACCATCGGCTCGCCGACCTCGCGCGGGCCGCATCGGTGCGCGAGCTGCTCGATTCCGGCGGACGCGTCTGGCTGGCGCCCACCATGCTGCACGCCAAGCTGGTGGTCGTGGACCGCACGGTGGCCCTGGCCGGCTCGTTGAACCTCGACGCGCGCAGCCTGTTCCTCAATTACGAGATGATGGTGGCCTTCTACGACCCGCAGGCGCTCGACCGATTCACCACCTGGGCCGAGCAGGTGTGCGCGAGCGCCGAAGTACTGAAGCCGCATCGAGTGAGCTCCGTGCGGGAATTCGGGGAGGGATTGCTACGGTGGCTGACGTTCCAGCTCTGACCGCAAGCAGCGGATGTGGACGTGTGCCAACGGCGTATGTACTCCTCGACCCTGAACAGTAGTCACCTGCACTGGAAGGGCGACCCCCGTCGCAGCGGTGCGCAGAGGGTGGACATCGTTGCAGATGAAGTCCTACGACGTGACGCCCCTGGCAAACGCCTTCGCGGATGTCCTGAACCGGGATACCGGTCAGGGCTACGCCACGTGGAGCGTCAACGGCACCCATAGCGTGTTCGGCGAGAACTTCGTCTGTTCGGGCTGGCCGCGGGCCCGCAACTTCATGGAGCACGACCTGGTCTACCTTCCAAACGGAATGCTCTTCTGGGGCGCGCGCAACTTCGACGGCCGGAGCTACGCGGCGACACGGCGCCTGCCGGTCAAGGCACCGTGAAGCTCTTTGTCGCCGCCACCGTACTACGTGATCACAAGAAGGACTTCCGGACGGCTTTCCAGAGCGTGGCTATTGGGGTCGCTGCATTGCTGGATAAGCCGCCGCATGGCCTCGTGAGCTACGTCGCTCACCCGGGAACCCCGCCCGGCAAGTTCCCGGAAGTACGCGCGTTGCGGCGCGCGATTTGGACCTTCACCCGGGATCCGCTAGGCGGGTTGCCATCTGCCACTCTTACCGCTGACACGCAATGGCATCCGCAGTTCGTCGTCAACATCAAAAACTTGCTCGACAAGCTCCAGACTGAATTCGGGCTGACGCCCTCCGCCAACATCGGGCTCAAGTTGAAGAAGACCGGTCTGCCAAATGCCCCGCTGTCGGGTGCCAAGGATCTGGCCGATGACGAAGAGGTCCCACTGCGAGTCGACACCGTGCATCAGGCGACGGGAGAAAGCTTGGACTGTGTCCTCTACATGACCCTCAAGGACCATGCAGAGGAATTTCTCGCAGGCGTAGGCACGGAAGTTGGGCGCATCGGATATGTCGCGTCCACTCGCGCCCGAAATCTGCTATGGGTGGCGGTCCCAAACAACGCGCTGAAGGATCTGCGCCCCCTTTTTGAGGCCAAGGGGTTTCAGGAGGTCAACTGAAGGTGGTCTTCGTGGGTCTGATGGCGGCGCGTTCATCGGGGCCGTGCGCGCGCGCAAGGGGGTGTTCGAGCAGGCGCACGGCGGCACGCTCTTCCTCGACGAGATAGGCGACATGCCGCTGCTGATGCAGGTGTAGCTGTTGCGTGCCATCCAGGAGCGGCGCATCGTGCGGGTGGGCGGCGAAACCGCGATCCCGGTGGATGTCCGCATCGTCTGCGCCACCAACCAGGACCTGCGTGCGCGGGTGGAAGCCGGCGCCTTCCGCGAGGACCTGTACTACCGGATCAACGTGATCCACCTGCGCGTTCCCATGCTGCGGGAGCGCCGGGAGGACATCCCGTGGTTCGAGCGCCTGTTCCTGCGCGAGTTCACCCAGCAGCATGGTGGCGAGCCGCGCCTGCTGTCGCCCGCCGCCGAGCAGGCGCTGGTGAACTATCCGTGGCCGGGCAACTTGCGCGAGCTGCGCCACTGCATCGAGCGCGCCTGCATCCTGTGGGGCCCGGCCAGGCTGGAGCCGGAGGCGCTGTTCGAGAACTGGCCGCACGAGGCGATCGTGCACGCGAACGCTGCCGGCAACCTCGACCAGTACATCCGCGACTGCGAACGGCAGGCGCTGGAGCACTGCAGCAACCAGATCGGCCACACGGCGACGTACCTGGGCATCAGCCGCAAGACCTTGTGGGAGAAGATGAAGCGGCTGCAGATCCATGCGCTCACTTCCGACAACTCGGAGCCCGCGTCGGGCGCGGCCCGTACGGCGAGGCAATCATGAAGGTACTTGGCATCGTGGGCTGGTCCGGCATGGGGAAGACGACCCTGCTGGAGCGACTCATTCCCGAACTGGTGGAACGCGGCCTGCGCGTGTCACTGGTCAAGCACAGTCACAAGGACATCGAACTGGATCGCCCGGGCAAGGAATCGCACCGGCTGCGCGAGGCGGGCTGCCACGACGTGGCGGTCGTGGGACGCAACCGCTGGGGCGTCGTGCACGAACTGCGCGACGAAGCGGAGCCGGATCTGAAGGAGATCCTGGCCGGTCTGCGGCCGTGCGACGTGGTCCTGGTCGAGGGGATGAAGAGCGAATCGTTCCGAAGATCGAGGTCTGGCGCTCAGGCATGGGCAAACATCTGCTGCGTCGGCCGGACACTCTCGCCGTGGTCAGCGACAGCTCCAGCCTGCTTGATGGCTCAATCGTCGCCCTCGACATCTGCGACATTTCCGCGGTTGCGGAGTTTGTCTGTCGCTGGTACGCGAGCGAGGGGCATTCCCAAGCCCAGAGCTGGGCACAGCCGCTGCAGGAGGCCGCGGCCCAACGGGGCGCCAATCTGCAGCCGCAGCCTTCGGAAAAGAACGGCGCGCCCAGGCGTCATTGAGCGCGCCGCTTCAGATCGATCAGCCGAAGAATCATGGGCGTGAAGATCAGCTGCATCGCCAGGCCCATCTTGCCGCCCGGCACCACGATGTTGTTGGGCCGGCTCATCCAGGCATCGTGCAGCATGGAGATCAGGTAGGGAAAGTCGATGCCCTTGGGATCGGCGAAGCGGATCACCACCATCGACTCGTCGGCGCTCGGGATGTCCTTGGCGATGAAGGGGTTACTGGTGTCCACCGTCGGCACCCGCTGGAAATTCACGTGCGTTCGGCTGAACTGCGGGCAGATGTGGTTCACGTAGTCCGGCATGCGGCGCAGGATGGTCTCCACCACGGCGTCCTGGCTGTAGCCGCGCAGGTTCTGATCGCGGTGCAGCTTCTGGATCCACTCCAGGTTGATGATGGGCACCACGCCCACCAGCAGGTCCACGTGGCGCGCGACGTTGGCGCCCGGGCCGACGTAGCCGCCATGCAGTCCCTCGTAGAACAGCAGCTCGCTGCCCGGCTCCATGGCCGCCCACGGCGTGAAGGTGCCCGGCTCGCCGCCCAGTTCCTTCGCCTCCTCCGCATCGTGGATGTAGCGGCGCACCTTGCCGCCGCCGGTCTCGCCGTATTCGCGCAGGGTCTGATCCAGTTCCGCAAGCAGGTTCGCGTCCGGGCCGAAATGGCTGATGGACGGCCCTTCGCCTGAGTCGGCCTGCCGCACGCGCTCGCGCATCTCGCGGCGGTCGAAGCGGTGGAAGGAGTCGCCCTCCATCACCTGCGCCGCAATGCGCTCGCGCCGGAAGATGTGGGAGAAGCTCTTCATGACGGTCGTGGTGCCGGCCCCGGAAGAACCGGTCACGGCGACGACGGGATGGCGCACGGACATGACGGCTCCTCTCAGGACACCAGGGCTTCGGGCCGGAACAGCGAACGCTCGTTGAACAGCGGCGACACGAAAGGACGGTCGGTGCCGCTGTCGTGCTCTACGTGGTAGCGCTCGATGCGCTCCACCTCGTTGCGCGAGCCCAGGATCACCGGCACCCGCTGGTGCAGCGAGGTCGGCTGCACCTCCAGCAGCCGCTGCCGGCCGGTGCTGGCCGCACCTCCTGCCTGTTCGACCAGCAGGCCGATCGGGTTGGCCTCGTACAGCAGCCGCAGCCGCCCGGGCTTGGCCGCGTCCTTGCTGTCGCGCGGATAGAGGAACACGCCGCCCCGCACCAGGATGCGATGCACCTCTGCCACCATCGAGGCGATCCAGCGCATGTTGAAGTCGCGCGCGCGCGGGCCGCTGCGCCCCGCCTGGCATTCCGCCACGTAGCGGTGCACCGGCGCCTCCCAGAAGCGCGCGTTGCTGGTGTTGATGGCGAACTCCCCCGTGTCCGCGGGAATGCGCATCAGCGGATGCGTGAGGATGAAGTTGCCGATCTCGCGGTCGAGCGTGAAGCCGTGCGTGCCCTTGCCCACCGTCAGCACCAGCATGGTCGCCGGCCCGTAGATCGCGTAGCCGGCCGCCACCTGCTCCTGGCCCGGCAAGAGGAAGTCCGCCGTGTCGCCGCTGGCGCCCTCGCGGTGCCGCAGCACCGAGAAGATCGTCCCCACCGACACGTTCACATCGGTGTTCGACGAGCCGTCCAGCGGGTCGAACACCAGCAGGAAGGGCCCGCGGCTGCAATCCGGCGGGATGGGCAGGGCCTCGTCGTTCTCCTCCGAGGCCATCGCGGCCAGCAGCCCGCCCCATTCGCAGTGACGGATCATCGTGTCATTGGCCAGCACGTCCAGCTTCTTCTGCAGCTCGCCCTGGCCGTTGCGCTGCTCCAGGTCGCCGAGGTAGCCGCCGAGGGCACCCTTGGCCGTCATGGCGGAGATGGTCTTGATCGCCGCGGCCACGTCCACCAGCAGCGCGCCGAGGTCGTTGCCGTCCGCGATGTCCCGCAACTGCTGCAGCAGGAACTTGGACAAGGTAGTGCGTCCGAGATGCATGGTGATCCCTCCCTCATTGCGCGTGGGCCGCGGCAAGCGCGAACACGCGGCTCGCGCGGATGTCGCCCTCGGCGATCGTGCTGAGCTCCTCGCGTCCGAGCTCGCGTTCCGGCTGCGCGAACAGCCGGCTGGCTTGGCGCAGGCGCGCCCGGTCCAGCGCGTTGCGCACGCTCCGCGCGTTGGCGAAGTGCGGCTGGCGAATGCGCAGCGCCAGGTACGCTTCCAGCGCCTCCAGCGCGCCGGCGCCGAAGCGGTAGTTCATGTCCTGCAGCATCCGCTGCGCAATCTGCAGCAGCTCGCTGTCGGAATAGTCCGGGAAGGCCAGGTGGTGCGCGATGCGCGAGCTCAGGCCGGGGTTCGAGCGGAAGAAGGTGTCCATGCGGTCCTGGTAGCCTGCGAGGATCACCACCAGGTCGTCGCGCTGGTTCTCCATCACCTGCAACAGGATCTCGATGGCTTCCTGACCGTAGTCGCGCTCGTTGTCGGGCCGGTAGAGGTAGTAGGCTTCGTCGATGAACAGCACGCCGCCCATGGCCTTTTTCAGCACCTCGCGCGTCTTCGGCGCGGTATGGCCGATGTACTGGCCGACCAGGTCGTCGCGCGTCACGGCAACGAGGTGCCCTTTGCGCACGTAGCCCAGCCGGTGCAGGATCTGCGCCATGCGAAGTGCGACCGTCGTCTTGCCCGTGCCGGGGTTGCCGGTGAAGGACATGTGCAGGGAGGGCGCGCGCGCTTGCAGGCCGGCGGCGGAGCGCAGCCTGTCGATCACCAGCAGGGCCGCGATGTCGCGGATGCGCTGCTTGACGGGCGCGAGGCCCACGAGGTCGCGATCGAGCTCATCGAGCACCGCCATCACGTTGGTGTGCGAGAGGACCTCGGCGACCGTGCGCGCGGGTGGGGGTTCGACAGCGTCGGCAGGTGCCGCGGCGACGGCGGCAAGGGCGTAGGCAGGCAGCGCCATCACGACGGCTCCGGTTCCCGTGCGCGCACGGCGAGCTGCAGGCGCAGGGCCGCCATCACCTCGATGTAGCTCGGGTGGGCGAAAATCGCGCTACCGGCGACGAAGGTGTCGGCGCCCGCGTCGGCGATGCGGCGGATGTTCTCCACCTTCACGCCACCGTCCACCTGCAGCCGGATTTCGCGTCCGGTCTCCTGCCGGTGCGCATCGATCATGCGGCGCGCCTGCGCGATCTTGCGCAGCGAGGACTCGATCAGGTCCTGGCCGCCGAATCCAGGGTGCACGCCCATCACCAGCACCATGTCCACCTTGTCGATCACCCATTCCAGCAGGTCCAGCGGCTCGGCCGGATTGAACGCGAGGCCGGCGCCGCAGCCACCGGCGCGAATCAGCTGCAGCGTGCGGTCCACGTGCGCGCTCGCGTTCGGGTGGAAGGAGATGAAATCGGCGCCCGCCTCGACGAACGCCTGCGCCAGCGCATCGACGGGCTTGACCATCAGGTGCACGTCGAGCGGCACGCGCATGCCGTCGTTGCGCACGCAGTGGCGCTTGATCGCCCGCGCCGCGTCGGGGCCGATCGTGAGGTTCGGCACGTAGTGCTGGTCCATCACGTCGAAGTGAATCCAGTCCGCTCCCGCGGCGATCACGGCGCGCACCTCCTCACCCAGGCGCGCAAAATCCGCGGAGAGGATCGAAGGGGCAATCAGGTGCACGGCCTCAGTCCTCGTAGCGGCGCGCTTCCGGCCGATCGGTGGCGTAGCTGTGCACCGTGTAGCGCATGGTGCGGCCCTGGACTTCCTGCCGCACCAGGCCGAAGCCGGGCTCCTTTTCGGGCCGCTGCACGAGGAAGCTCATGGCCACCGATTCCACGCCGCGCGTCGAATCGAAGGCCACCAGCCGGATGTAGTGGGAGACGAACGTCTTCCTGCACTGGCGCACTTCCGCCAGCACGCCGGCCGCATCGCGCAGGTCGAACATCGGCATGCCGAACATTTCCCAGTAGGTGTTGCGCGGGTGCGGATCGTCCGTGGACTCGACGCTCCAGGCGTACCCGCGCGCCAGGCCGTATTCGATCTGCGCCAGGATCTCGGCGTCGGTGAGGTCCGGCAGGAAGCTGAACTGGCCCTGGTTGAGGCGGCCGGTGGGATTGGTCATCATGGCGCGGGCTCCTTCACATCGACAGGGAGGGTGTCACGGCGTAGTCGCTCGTGTCGGTGGACTGGTAGTTGAAGGAGACGTCGCCCCAGGTGTCCAGCGCCTGCTGCAAGGGCGTGCAGAAGCGCGCCGCGGCCCGCAGGATCTCCGGGCCTTCGACGGCGACCTCGCGTCCCTCGTTGCGCGCCTTCACCATGGCCTCCAGCGCGACGCGGTTGGCGACTGCGCCGGCCTGCACGCCGGCGGGGTGGCCGATGGTGCCGCCGCCGAACTGCAGGATCACGTCGTCGCCGAACAGGTCCAGCAGCTGGTGCATCTGGCCGGCGTGAATGCCGCCGGAGGCGACGGGCATCACCTTGCGCAGGTCGGCCCAGTCCTGGTCGAAGAAGAGGCCGCGCGGCAGGTCCTGCCGGGTGAAGGCGTCGCGGCACACGTTGTAGTAGCCCTGCACGGTCATCGGGTCGCCTTCGAGCTTGCCCACCGCGGTGCCGGCATGCAGGTGGTCCACGCCCGCCAGCCGCAGCCACTTGGCGATCACGCGGAAGCTCACGCCATGCGTCTTCTGCCGCGTGTAGGTGCCGTGGCCCGCACGGTGCATGTGCAGGATCATGTCGTTGCGGCGGCACCAGTCCGCCATCGACTGGATCGCGGTCCAGCCGACCACGAGGTCCACCATCACCACCACGGAGCCGAGATCGTGCGCGAAGTCCGCGCGCTCGTACATGTCTTCCATGGTCGCGGCGGTCACGTTCAGGTACGAGCCCTTGATCTCGCCGGTCGCGGCGCTGGCCTTGTTCACCGCGTCCATCACATACAGGAAGCGGTCGCGCCAGTGCATGAAGGGCTGCGAGTTGATGTTCTCGTCGTCCTTCATGAAGTCGAGGCCGCCCTTGAGGCCTTCGTAGATCACGCGCCCGTAGTTGCGGCCGGAAAGACCCAGCTTCGGCTTGGTGGTGGCGCCCAGCAGCGGGCGGCCGAACTTGTCCAGGCGCTCGCGTTCCACGACCAGCCCGGTCGGCGGGCCCTTGAAGGTCTTCACATATGCGACCGGGATGCGGATGTCCTCCAGCCGCACTGCCTTCAGCGGCTTGAACGAGAACACGTTGCCAATCAGGCTGGCGGTGAGGTTGGCGATCGAGCCCTCCTCGAACAGGATCAGGTCATAGGCCACCCACGCGAAGTACTGGCCGGCCTGTCCCGGGACCGGCTCCACCCTGTACGCCTTGGCGCGGTAGGTGTCGCAGGCGGTGAGGCGGTCCGTCCACACGACCGTCCAGGTCGCGGTGCTGGATTCGCCCGCCACGGCCGCCGCGGCCTCGATCGGGTCCACGCCCTCCTGCGGCGTGATGCGAAACAGGCATAGGACGTCGGTGTCGCGCGGTGTGTAGTCCGCGTCCCAGTAGCCCATCTGCCGGTACTTCAGGACGCCCGCGGCATAGCGCTTCCTGGCGTCGGTGATCAGGCCTTCGTCGACGGGCTTGTTCATCCTTGATCTCCATCAATCGCCGCACCGATGCAGCGGTTGATGGGGACTCTAGGCAGGCCTAGCATGCAGCGGAAGTCAGATCTTCTGATGCCATCGTTAAGCTCCGCTGAATGAAGAACGCCACCCTGCGCCAGTTGCGGGTTTTCGCCGCGGTCGGCAAGCACCTGAACTTCGCGCGCGCGGCGGAGGAGCTTTCCCTGTCGCCGCCGGCCGTGTCGATGCAGATCCGCGAACTCGAGGAGCACGTCGGCATGCCCCTGTTCGACCGCACCAGCCGCGCGGTGACGCTCACGACGGTGGGCGAATACGTGCTGGCCCACGCGCGCCGCGTGCTCGCCGCCATGCGCGACGCCGAGGACATGGTCGCCAACCTCAAAGGCCTGCAGAGTGGCGTGCTCGACGTGGTGATGGTTAGCACGGCAAAGTACTTCGTGCCGCGCATGCTGGCCCTCTTCCGGCAGGATCATCCCGGCGTGGAGATCCGCCTGCGGGTGGCGCAGAACCGCGACGAGATCGTGGAGTTGATGCGCCAGGGCGAGGTGGAACTGGCCATCATGGGCCGGCCGCCGACGGAATGGTCCACGCGCGCCGAGCCCTTTGCGCTGCACCCGCACGTGCTGGTGACCGCGCCCGACCACCCCTTCGCGCAGATGGAGCACGTGCCGGCGCAGGCGCTATCGCGCGAAGCCTTCATCGTGCGCGAGGAAGGCTCGGGCACGCGGGCAGCGCTGCAGGAGTACATGCAGACCCACCGGCTCTCGCCGCACGTGGCGATGGAGATGGCCAGCAACGAGGCGATCAAGCAGGCGGTGATGGCGGGCATGGGCGTGAGCCTGCTGTCGCTGCATACCCTGGGCCTGGAGCTCGCGCACCAGCTGATCGCCACGCCGGACGTCGAAGGGCTGCCGCTGATGCGGCGCTGGCATGTCGTGAACACGCTGGGGCGCACGCTCTCGCCGGCGGCGGAGGCGTTCCGCTACTTCATGCTGGAGCGCGGCGAGGCCTTCCTTGCGGAGCATTTCGGTCAACCATACGCGCTTGTGTCAGCCAAGGCAGGCACCGCGCAATAACGGCCGCCTCTGCGACGGCTGAGATTGGGCCGCATCCAGCCATCTACAGACATCTACTGGCAAAGGCATCACAAAGAATCTCTGCTTGGCTCGCGGATACATCCCCCTTCGCGAACTGGAGGCGCAGGGCGCGTTGTCCTCCTCAGCGGTCCAGGTCGCATCGTTAGTTCTGGATCACTTCTCAGGGCCCGCCTCCCCAGCGGACATAAAGACCCTTGAGCGAGCCCTGGCCCCGACGAGCGACGATGCTGACTTGGTTCGCCTATTCAGCGTCGTTGCCTGGGTAAACAGTGACACAGTGAAATCCAATGGGCCCGACCTGGAGGCTGAGAGGTCCAAGTGGGATCGCGTGATGTCGAACCTGCTTGTTAACCATCGCATCGATGAGATGTACACAGCGAGCACTACCCTCAGGGGCGTGCAAGCACTGGCCTTACATGCGGGCGGTCTGTATCACGCGCTGTCGAAGGCTGACGCAATCCCCGGCTTCGGCGTGGAACAGGCGAAGGAGGAGATCCGAAAGGCCCGCCTGATCGTCGAGGATTCGACGCGAGAGTCGCTATTCACCGAGGTCGAGTCCCACCCATACCTGCAAGGCCGGATCGGATTCCTGCTTGACTTCAGCGGCACGCCCGAAGTGCCCTTCGACCGCGATGCCTTCGTCCGCTACTCGCAACGCGCTCGAGCCGTGCTTGCTGACGGCATCCGCGGTTCGGTCGAGCACCTGCTCGAACGTGCGATGCTGTCCATCGAGGACTACCTCATCGAACGCGGGGCCTCCAAGTTCTTCTTCTGCAGCGCAGATGGCGGCACGTACCGCGAGAGATCTGAAAACTGGTTCAGGGTTGTCGGCCCACCCGCCTTCAAGGTACTGCTAGATGGCGTGGAGCCCCCGGACGATCCCAATTCGACTGATTCGATGTAAGCGGTTGCAGAAAGACGTCGCGCAGGTGCGCGGGCGCGACCATTGCCAACTCGGTTGTCCCACCCACGTAGCTTGCCTCCTCGATGTTGCGTCTTTCCGCGCCGACACGCCGAGGGCTGCTGATGGCCGATGACGGAAGATCATCGGAATGTCAGCAGCCACGCCGTGCTCTCATGCTGGCGTACGTGATGTCGTTTTGGGGCGACCCTTGCCCCCTGCTGTGGCGCCCAGATTGACCGCAGCGCCGTAAGCGATCGGGATTGGAAACGCGAAGATCGCCAGCCCCAGGCTAACGGCGATGAACATCAACCATGTCCCAAGTGCGGGGACAAGCGCGGCAGCCGTGATCATCACGCGCCATGCCTTTCCAAAGAGCCGCCCAAGGACAAAGCCCAGCCCGAATGCAAGTGCGACGACGTGGCCCTGGCTTGCGGCAATACTCAAGCGCAGGCCTTACAGCGTTGCCGTCGCGGCGGTTGCCAACAAGATCGCCCGAACAATCTGGGCTGTGCTCGCTCGAGGCCAAGCCTGGCGCGCCGCAGCATGGCAAGCCGCATGATCGAATTGAACGCCGGGGACGGCACCCTTTAGGAGAGCAAGGGACGCGACGTGTGTGATGGGCCAGACAGGTCGGACCGGGACGGGAACACTCCGATTGGGAACTTGAGCCTTGAGCTCGATGTTCAGATGGGAATCCCGTCAGCGAATGCCATCAGGGCCAGCAGGCTTGCCCGCCTGCGCCACAGGCCGGATATAAGACTGCAGCCCAGCCTCCTGTTCATCACGCAAAACGTCCTTGCGATCCGGGAGGCGCCCATATAAGACCTTCCCTAGTCAACGACCACACACATGAACGACCTATCCGAGGAGGACGGCAGCCGCCGGGACTACTTTTACGGCTGCTGTGCTCATGCAGCGCTTCTGCTCCTCGCGTTCTGGTGGGTTCCCTCTTCATGGGGCCTGCAAATACTTTACTGGGGCTGGCTTTGCTGGTATTTCGGTCGATGGCGACAGTTCGTCACGCGAGCGCGCTGGGGTTGGCTGCTCCTCAGCGGCTGCGGCGTGCTATGGGTCGTTGCGCTCCCCAACATGCTCTTTTTCCTGGTGCTCAACACCGGCGGGCGCACCTGACGCCGCACCGCCCTTCCCCCGGAATCCCGCCTCATCGACCAATCTTGATCGCGCACGGCGACACCCAGCACCGGCCGCCTCAATGGCTGGTGCTGGCCGAACTCTGTCTTCCCCTGCCGCCTGTGGATAGCGGCCGAAGTCGCGGGCAACAGCGGCGTCACCTGCCCTGGCGGATGCGCCCGCGCGCGCCGGGCACTCGTGTCGACCTAGCGAGCGACGGCTGCGCAGATCTCGCGGGTGACCTCCAGGAACCGGTCCACGTCCTCGAAGGTGTGGCAATGGAGGGGCGACACGCGAACCGCACCGTCGAGCCCCAGGGAATCCAGCATGCGGCCGGAATAGATGCTGGAAGCCACTCGCTCGTACACGATGACGCCGCGCTTCTCGTATTCGCGTACGGCCTGCGTATGATCCAGGCCCTCGAGCGCGATCGCGAGAATCAGGTCGCGCCGGGACAGGTCGTCGTGGTCCAGCAGCACCTTGACCGCGGGCAGAAGCCGCAGGCCCGGCACGCCGGGCGAGCCTTCCAGCAGGCGCGCCAGCAGCGCCCGCTCGTGCAGGCCGATGCGCTCCATGCCGCGGGCGAACAGCGCGCGCCGGTCCCCGCCGCTGTCGAACTGGCCGCCGATCCAGCAGACGTAGTTGACGATCTCGGTCATGACGGCGAACTGCCAGGGCGCCGAGCTGCCCAGGTCCCAGAAATCGGCGCTCCGGGCCGCCAGCTTGTGGTGCGGCAGCACGGCGGCGCGATCGGACAGCCAGGAGAAGCCGGAGCCGCGACAGCCGTAGAACTTGTAGGGCGCGATGTTGATGGCGTCCACCGGCGTCTTCCGAAGGTCGATCAGCCCGTGCGGTGCGTGCTGCACTGCGTCGACGACGATGTACAGGTCCGGCTTGACCTCGCGGGCGCGGCGTACCACCTGCTCCAGGTCGAGCTTGGCGCCGGAAATGTTGGAGGCATAGATCACCACGAGCATGCAGGTGCGCTCGTCGATGCGGCGGACGATCTCCTCGACGTCGACTCCGCCGGTGACGCGGTTGCTGGGCGCCACCCGCAATTCCTTACCGAGCCGCTGCGCGTACTGCGCGGCCGCGTCGTAGGAAGACGGGTGCTCCAGCACCGTGGTGACGATGTTGTCGCCAGGCACGTTTTCCGCCACGGCGCGCACCATGTCGAACATCGCCCCCGACGCCGTGAGCGATGCATGCACGGTGCCGCCCTGGGCATTGAGCAGCAGGCGCACGTCCTCGACGCCGCGCACCTGCACCTCCTTCAGCCAGACCGCGACCTCGTGGATGCGCTCGGGGCAGTCCGGGATCGCGTCCACTTTCCCGGCCGCTTCCACGGCCGCCTTGAGACGCAGGGCCCCCCCGGCGTTCTCGAAGTACAACCGCTGGCGGCCCTTGAAGTCATGGTCGACGTGATTGAAGCGCGCCTTGATCTGCTGCGACAGTTCGGCAGGGAAGGCTTCGCCGCGATCGGCTGCGGCAGGCATTTTCGTTTCGTGTTGCATGGGTGAATTCCAAAAGGAGGGCTGACCCGGTCGCGTCAGTGCGAACGCAGGTCGGCCAGGAAGCGTTGGGCCCGCTCGCTCTGCGGGTGCTCGAAGAAGCCGGACGGTGTTCCCGTCTCGACGATGCGGCCGTGGTCCATGAACAGGACGCGGTCCGCCACCTCGCGGGCGAAGCCCATTTCGTGCGTCACGCAGATCATGGTCATGCCTTCGCGGGCCAGCGACTTCATCACCTGCAGCACCTCGCCCACCATCTCGGGGTCGAGCGCGCTGGTGGGCTCGTCGAACAGCATCGCGGGCGGGTCCATGGCCAGGGCACGCGCGATGGCCACGCGCTGCTGCTGGCCGCCCGACAACTGCCCCGGGTAGGCGTCCGCCTTGGCGGCCAGGCCCACGCGGGCCAGCAGCTGCTGCGCGCGCTCGCGCGCCGGCGCCTTGCCGCGCCCCAGCACCAGGGTGGGTGCAAGCATGATGTTGTCGGCCACCGAGAGGTGCGGAAACAGGTTGAAGCTCTGGAAGACGAAGCCGACGCGGCTGCGAAACTTGTTGATGTCCAGCGACGGCGCATGCACGTCCTGGCCATCGAACAGGATGCGGCCCTGTTGGATCTCCTCCAGGCGATTCACGGTGCGGATCAGGGTCGACTTGCCCGATCCCGAGGGACCGCACACAACCACTACCTCTCCCCTGGCGACCGTGGCGTCGATTCCCTGCAGGGCGTGGTAGTCACCGTACCACTTGTTCACGCCTTCGAACTGGATCATGGGGTTCCTCATTCGGCGATCGCCGCCAGGGGGGGCGGCGCCACCGGCGCCGTGCCTGCTGCCGCCACGCCCGCACGCCGGCGCGCCACGCGCCGCTCGAGGTGCCGCGCGAGCTGGGTCAGGGAGAAGCAGAGCAGGAAGTAGATGGCGGCCAAGACCGCGTAGACCGGAAACGGCTTGGTGAGCAGCGAGCTGTTCACCTGGCTGGCCGAGAACGTCAGCTCGTTGACGCTGATCACGTAGCCCAGCGATGTCTCCTTGATGGTGGAGACGAACTGGCTGAGCATAGCCGGCACCATGTTGTAGAGCGCCTGCGGCAGCACCACCTTGCGCATCGCCTGCCCGTAGCTGAGGCCGACCGCGCGGGCCGCCTCCATCTGCCCGCGCGGCAGCGATTCGATGCCGGCGCGCACGATCTCGGCCAGGTAGGCCGCCTCGTAGATCACCAGCGTCGCCAGCATGGTGCTAAAGCCGCTGACGGGCCGCCCCAGGAGGGCCGGCAGGAAGAAGTAGACCCAGAAGATCAGCATGATCAGCGGCACGCCGCGCATCACGTAGACCAGGGCCGTGGCCGGCCAGTACAGCAGCCGGAAGCGGCTCACGCGGGCGAAGGCCAGGCCGACCCCCAGGGGGAAGGCCAGCGCGATGCCCAGGATCGCCAGGATGAAGGTCAGGGCCAGCCCGCCGAGCGGGCCGTTCGGGTACTGGCCCACCAGCAGCAGCAGGCCGTAGTCGTGCAGGATGGTTCCGATGTCGCTCATGCCTTACCTCGCCACGATGCGAAGGCGCCGCTCCGCCAAGCTGCCAGCCGCCATGATCAGCAGGGAGATGCCGAGATAGACGACGGTGGCGAACAAGTAGGTCTCCACCGTCTTGAAGCTCCGGCTCTCGATCTCGCGCGTCGCGTAGGTCAGTTCGGCGACGCCGATGGTCATCGCCAGCGAGGTGTTCTTGAACAGCAGCACCGTGTGGTTGATGAGGGTCGGCAGGGCAATGCGGAAGGCCTGCGGAAAGATGACGTGGCGGAACGCCTGCAGGTAGCTCAGACCCAGCGCGCGGGACGCCTCGATCTGCGAATGCGGGATCGCCCGGATGCCGCCGCGCAGCGACTCCGACATGTAGGCCGAGGTCGCCAACCCGACCGAGATGGTCGCGAAGGCGAACTCACCGCCATGCTGGTTCAGCCAGATCTCCGCACCCTTGGGCAACAGCGTGGAGATGCCGAAGTACCAGAGAAAGATCTGCACCAGCATCGGCACGTTCTGGTGGTATTCGACCCAGCCCGCCACCGCCGCCTGCGCCCAGCGGCTGCGGCCCATACGCACCAGGGCCAGCAGCGTGCCCAGCACCATTGCGAGGATCCACGCGAGCACCGTGAGTTCCAGCATCAGGACGATGCCGTGCAGCAGCATCTGCGGGGCGTCCTCCCGCAACAGTACGGAGAAATCAAGCAATGGCACGGGCAACACCTGCGGGCGTCAGCCCTTGATCGGCTCGATCTTGAACGTGCGGTGCAGCTTGTACTCGGTGCCGGCACCTAGGTACTTGTCGAAGATCTTGGCGGCTTCGCCGGACTTCTCCATGCCGGAGAGCACCTCGTTGACCTTGTTGATCAGCGCGGTCTCGCCCTTGCGCATGCCGATGCCCCACGGCTCGACGAACAGCGGCGGCTGCAGCACGTCGATCGGGACCGGGCTGCTCTCGGCATCGTGCTTCCACTTCACCAGCGTCAGCTCGGACAGCACGACGCCGTCCACCTTGCCCTGCTGCAGGGCGACGAACAGCGCCGGCGCATCCTGGAAGGTGACGGTGGTGACGTTCGGGATCAGCTTGCGGGCGCCGGCCTCCGAGGTCGAACCCTTGGGCGCGGCGACACGCTTGCCGGCCAGATCGGCCGGGCTCTTGTACTTGTCGACGCGGCGGGCCGAGACCATTTGGTTGCTCACGAAGTAGCTGTCGCTGTAGGCGATCTGCTTGGCTCGCTCGCCGGTCCAGCCCAGGTTGGCGGCGAGCACGTCGACGCGGCCCTGCATCAGTTCGGGGATGCGAGCGGCAACGGAGATCAGCTTCAGTTCGAGCTTGACGCCCAGGGCCTGGGCCACGGCGCCGCAGAAGTCCACGTCGTAGCCCTGGGTCTCGCGCGTCTGCGGATTCGGGAAGCTGAAAGGCTCCGCGTTGCCGAGGGTGCCGCACACGAGGGTGCCCTTCTGCTTGATGTCGGCCAGCTGGTCGGCGCGGGCCGCCTGGGCGCCGAACAGGGCCAGGGTCAGCAGGCCACAAGAGATCAGGGAAAGCTTGCGCATGGGAAGGTTCCTCGGTGCTATCGGAAAGATGGGGAGGCAGTGGTAGGCAGGGTTCGGATTCTTGGTCACCCCTCAGCCGAAAAAAAGCGATATTTCGGACTCGTTCAACGCGAATAAAAGCGATACATTTGGGGCTTTCCCCTAGGAACGCCCTCCGCCGTGATGACCTTCAAGCAGCTTGAGGCGATCTTCTGGGTGGCGCGGCTGGGCGGCTTTGCCCAGGCCGCGACCAAGCTGCACGCCACCCAGTCGGCCATCTCGAAGCGGGTTCAGGAGCTGGAGTCCCTGTTCGACACCCCGCTGTTCGACCGGACGCTGCGCACCGCGCGCCTGACCGACAAGGGCGAGGAGATGCTCGCCGTCGCGCAGCGCCTGCTCGGGGAGCGGGACGCCGCCGTCGAACAGTTCCTGCGCCCCGAAGTGATCGAGCGCCGGCTTCGCCTGGGTGTGACGGAACTGACCGCGATGACGTGGCTGCCCCGCCTGGTGCAGCGCATCGAGGCCTTCTACCCGAGGGTCGTGATCGAGCCTGACGTGGACACCAGCGTCACGTTGCGCGACAAGCTGTTGGCGGACGAACTAGACATCGCCATCGTCCCGGACGCGTTCGACGATCCGCGTTGCGAGGCCCGTCGGGTCGGCGAACTTGAGATGGCCTGGATGTGCAAGCCGGGCATGGTGGACGCATCGAGGCCGCTGCGGATGCACGAGCTCGCCAGGTACCGCCTCCTCACCCAGAGCAGCAAGTCCGGCGTCGGCATCATGGTCGACCGCTGGCTGGGGGCGCAGGGCACGAAGCTGCCGGTCGCTCTGGTCAGCAACAACATGCTCGCCCTGATCTCGATGACCGTCTCCGGCCTGGGCGTGACCTACCTCCCCTGGCGGTGCCTGCAGCCCATGCTGGACAGCGGCATGCTGGCGACGATCAAGGTCACGCCGGCGCTCCCCGTGACGCGCTACGTCGCCCTCTATCGCAGCGACCAGCGAAGCACGCTGATCGCGTCCGTCACCATGCTCGCCCAGGAAAGCTGCGACTTCACTCGGATGTTCCAAACCGACGTACTTCCCCCGGTCATGTCAGGTGCCGCCTCCGGAGCGTCGAAGCGCGGTCGTGGCGTGTCCCGACGCAGAGCCTGAGCCTACCGATCGGCACAGCTTCGCGACGCACTTGCTTCAATAAGGGACGGACATCCGCATCGTGCAGGAGCTTCTGGGCCACAGGGACGTGAGCACCACGATGATCTACACGCAGGTGCTGAAGGTGTCCACGGGTGCGGCGAAGAGTCCGCTGGACGCGATCTCTGTTGGGTGACGGCTGCAGTTGGCCGGTTTCTGCCGTCGATCCCGCGGCCTTGCAGAGGCCTAATGACATGGACAGCGCTTCGCACACAGCGGGAGCTCACCGGCTGAGAGTCCGAGACGACCCTGGCCAGAATCGTTTGCACGTGGGCTCGTCGCAGGGGTACGCTGCCGATAAAGAGCCCCCTCTGGGCAAGGAAGCCGCACGTTCACTGCCCCGGGCGGCGCCCCAGGGCCCGGTTACGGTGGTGCCGCCTGGCACGGCGACGTACTTGTGTCCACACCATTGCCAGTTCGCCGAGACCCGCAACGACAGCCATCGCTTCCTGCACGGCACCGCAGTGGTGAAGGGGAGGATCCGCGTCCGCGAGGCGCGAAAGGGGCAGCAACGACCGACTGTGGATGCCACCGCCTAAGAGAGGCCGGCGCGGGGAAAGCCGCTGCGGGCTCAGCCCTCCGAGGCTTCTCTCGCGCCCTTACCATGACATAACAAGGAGCTCAGACGCGAAGAGAACGACGTAGACTTATCCACAGCCGACCGCTCGCGGAAGGGCTACTGGCTCTGGCTCAAGATTGAGTCGGCACGGTGGTTCAAGACTCATTCGGCGCCAAGACGGAGGAGGCATGATCTCCAATTCGACCCTCGGTGTGCGAGCTGCCGGCGGCTTGCGCGCAGACCTGGTCGCCGGCCTCACTGCGGCCACCGTCGTACTTCCGAAGGCGATGGCGTACGCCACGGTCGCAGGGCTGCCGGTCGCCGTCGGCCTGTACACCGCCTTTGTGCCGATGCTGGTCTACGCGCTGCTCGGCACCTCGCGCGTGCTGAGCGTCAGCTCGACCACCACGCTCGCCATTCTGACCGGCGCTCAGCTCGCGCTGGTCGTGCCCGACGGCGACCCGGGGCGGCTCGTCGCCGCCGCGGCGACACTGACGGTGCTCACCGGAGCAATGCTGCTGCTCGCTTCGGTGCTGCGGCTCGGGTTCGCCGCGGATTTCATCTCGACGCCCGTGCTGACCGGCTTCAAGGCCGGCATCGGCCTTGTGATCGTGCTCGACCAGGTGCCGAAGCTGCTCGGCATCCACATCACCAAGGCCGGCTTCTTCCGCGACGCGGCGAGCATCGTGCAGCACCTGCCCGAGACCTCGCTCCTCACGCTCGCGGTGGCGGTCACGACGCTCGTCGTGCTGCTGGTGCTGGAGCGCCTCAAGCCGCACTCGGCGGCGCCGCTGCTCGCGGTTGGAGGAGGCATCGCGGCATCGTGGGCCTTCGGACTCGCCGCGCGCGGCGTCTCGACAGTGGGAGCGATTCCCCAGGGGCTGCCGTCGATCACGCTGCCCGACCTCGCGCTGGTCGAACAGTTGCTGCCCGGGGCGCTCGGCATTGCGCTGATGAGCTTCACCGAAGCGATCGCCGCCGGCCGGGCGTTCGCCGCGGCGTCCGACCCTGCGATCCGCTCCGACCGCGAGCTGATCGCCACCGGGGCGGCGAATGTCGCGGGCGGCCTGCTCGGCGCGATGCCCGCGGGCGGCGGCACGTCGCAGACCCTGGTCGTTCGTTCGGTCGGCGGACGCAGCCAGAAGGCGTCGCTCGTCACCGCCGCGGTCGCGCTCGCGACGATGCTGTTTCTCGCCCCGCTGCTGGGGCTGCTGCCGAACGCGGTGCTTGCCGCGGTGGTGATCGTCTATTCGGTCGGCCTGATCCAGCCGGCGGAGTTTCGCGCCATCCGCAGCGTGCGGCGGATGGAGTTCCGCTGGGCGCTGATCGCGTTCGCCGGCGTGCTGGTCTTCGGCACGCTGCCGGGCATCGTGGTCGCGATCATCGTCTCGCTGATCGGGCTGAGCAGCCAGGTGGCGTATCCGAACGTCTACGTCATCGGCCGCAAGCGCGGCGCCGACGTGCTGCGACCGATTGATCCGACGCAGAAGGACCATCCGGACGACGAGACCTTCGAGGGCCTGCTGATCCTGCGCCCCGAGGGTCGCCTCTTCTTCGCCAACGCGCAGCAGGTCGGCGCACGCATCCAGGCGCTCGTCGCCCAATACCGTCCGCAGGTGCTGACGCTGGACATGAGTCGCGTCTTCGACATCGAGTATTCGGCGCTGCGGATGCTGATCGACGGCGAGAAACGCGCCACCGAGCAGGGCGCGACGGTCTGGCTGGCAGGCCTCAGCCCGAATGTGATGGAAAGTCTCCGTACCGCGGGGCTCGTTGAGCGCCTCGGCCGCGAGCGCCTGCTGCCGAACGCCCGTGCCGCAATCCAGCAGTTCAGCAAGCGCCAATCGGCCGTGGCCGTGGCGCGCTGAAGACCCGGCCAAATCGGGCTCGTTGATCGCGCTCAGACGGAGGAGGATTGCCTCTGGAGTCGCCCAACACAGGCTCGATCCTAAGCCCTACCGCTGCGAGGCGAGGGAGCCAACTTCCTGGCGAAGATTCACGGGCGCGGCAAGCTGGCCAGTCGCAGCTCACTTCGAGGTACACCCGCGTGGCGGGGATGGACCCAAGGTCCAACAGCCGGCGGCACGGTTCGAAGAATAATTCCGCGGACGCGGTGACGCTGTCGCACCAGTCATGCTGTCCCAGCCGGGGATGTCACGATGGTCCGAGTTCTCCTGCTGTTCATCGTGTTGGCGGCATCACTCTTGGTGCCTGCTGCCCGTGCACAGAGCCCGGCGCCCGCTGCCTCGCAGCCCGCTGCGAGCGCCGTCGATCCGGCGTCCGTTCAGGCCCTGAAGGGTGAGGCCGGCGCGGGGAAAGCCGCTGCGGGCTCCGCCCTCCGCGGCTTCACCCGCCCCCTTACCATGACATCACAAGGAGCTCAGAAGCGAAGAGAACGACGTAGGCTTATCCACAGCCGACCTCTCGCGGAAGGCTACCGGCCCTGGTTCAATATTGAGTCGGCACGTTGCCTTGAAACTTATTCGGCGCCAATACCCGGATGCGCTCAATCGATCGAAATGGCTGCTTGCCTCTCTGGAATCAGAGGCCAAGTGCAAACGGCTGGTTGTGGCCGAGAGCGGTCCTCTACGAATCAACGCCGCTTCGGCCTTTGGTCGAACTTCTTCCAGTACGCGAACTCCTCTTCGTGCACCTCGAGATCGACTTCGTCGACGCGCAGCCGCAATCGCTCCTGCACGTCGCGCACCGCCTGGTTGTAGATAGCGGGCCCAATCTCCTCGAGGAAGAAGCCGAGCAGCCCGCCGGCCGCCACGTTGCCGATCCTCTCCTCCATGCTCTCGAGGAAGTACCGCTCGATGGAAGCGACAGCCTGCTGACGGGCTTCCTTGGGTAGTTCGATCATTGGCGCATTTTGCGGCACATCTGCTTCCGACCCGAAGCGGCCGCGCAGTGCGCCCGGTTTGAACTCGCCAATTGAGATCCTTCGGTTCGATTCCGACGCCCCCCTGGCGGCTGGAGCGGGCGCGGCGCATATGGTTCAATGCTGCCAGCCAGGACTTCGGAGGCCGCCGTGGCGCGGGAGCGATGCTTTGGTGTTTCGGGCTGGATGGCTGGGAAGACGCAAGCGGGGCTGCGCCCGACGGTTGCCCTGTTTGCGCTTGCATTGGCTGGCCAATCTCTCGCTCAGTCGGCCCCGGTGACCCGCTACGTCGGCATGGCAGAAGCATCTGCGGCCGCCATGCTGGACGAGAAGCACTTCGTCGTCGCGGAGGATGAATGCAACACGCTGCTCGTCTACGCGCTGGGCCAACCCAAGCCTGTCGGCAAGCCGATCGATCTCGCCAAGTTCCTGGGCACTGGGGACAAAGCGTCAGACATCGAAGGCGGGGCGCGCGTCGGCGATGTGATCTATTGGATCTCTTCCCACAGCCTCCCCAAGTCTGGCAAGCCCAGGGAATGGCGCCAGCGCTTCTTCGCAACGAAGGTCGACGCGAAGGCGCACCCGCCGACCGTTCGGCCGCACGGAAGCGCGTATGCAGGCCTTCTCGAAGACATGATCGCCGCCCCCGAACTGCGGGATCTGAATCTGGCCGAAGCCGCAAAGCTCTTGCCGGAGCAGGAGGGAGGGCTGAACATCGAAGGCCTTGCAGCCGGGAAAAGCGATGAGCTTCTGATTGGATTTCGCGGACCATTGAGGGCAGGCAGGGCGCCGGTGGTGCCATTCAGGAATCCAGCGGCAGTCGTCGACGGCGGTCGGGCGAAGTTCGACACGCCCATCCTCCTGGATCTTGGCGGTCGTGGCATTCGCAGCATCGACCGGATCGAAAGCCACTACCTGATCGTGGCCAGTCCGGTGGGTGACGGCGGCACCTTTGCCATCTATCGATGGACCGGGAAGGCAGCGGACGCACCAGTGCTTGCGTCCGAGCTGCCGTCCAAGGGCATCGCTCCGGAGGCACTCCTTGCCACGCCGACTTCCAGGAAGGTGACATTGCTGAGTGACGATGGCTCAACGCAACCCGATGCGGTTTGCGGCACGGGAACAAAAGCGCAACAGCAGGTCCGGGCGCTGCGCGTCGACCTTCCGTAGGCGACGTGCCCAGCTTTCACCAGTACGATCGGTTTGTCGGGGCCTCCGCAACGGCCCCCTTGAGGCGGCTGGACGCAGGCCGATCGCCAACAGGACCAAATCTTGGCCTGTCGCTGCCGCAGCTAAACTGTCACTGCGCCTTGACTGCCAGCACCGGGCACGGGACCGACAGCAGCAGTTCCTGAGCGACGCTGCCAAGGATGAGTTTGCCGACAGCAGAGCGCTTTCTGAGGCCGATGATGAGCAGGGATACATCCTGAGTCGCCACCAAGTCCTGGATCTCCTCGACCGCGCTCTTGCCGCGAACGAACTGCTTCAACTCCGCGTCGAGGCTGGCTTCGTGCAGCAGCTTTTCTACCCGCTCGCTTTCCTGCGCGTCGATCATCGCGGGATCTTCCTTCGTTCCGCCGGGGCTGGCGTTGACCACCAGCAGGCGTTCCTTTCGGCGTTTGGCGATCTCCATTCCCTTGTCCAAGGCCGCTTGGCCCTCTGGACGGGCGACATAGGCAACGAGAATGGTCATGGTTCGGTCTCCTTTTCGCGCTAGCCGCGGATCGTGACAACGGATGTCGCGAGCGCCGCCGAGGCGGAGAGTGACTGCTGCTGCGTTCAATACTACCCCTTTGCGATCCGCGGTCGACGGTCGGGTTGTCGCGACTGCGTCGGGATGACGCGCTGTTAAGTCGTCCTACTCTTGAGGGCTGCTTCTGGGACCGGTAGCCGCCTTGCGTCCATAAACAATGACCACCATCAAGTCATGTTCACACCAGGCCGCAACGGAGCTGCCAGCGAAGTCCGACGGCTTCGCCGCCGTGTCGCGGCCCGACGCGCGTGTCCTGGTCCTCGGAACTCTGCCCGGCCAGGCCTCTCTGGCCCGTGGCGAGTATTACGCCCATCCCCGCAATCAGTTCTGGCCCATCGTCTGTGAGGTATTCGGTGCGCCAATCGACCTGCCCTATCAAGCCCGCCTGCAACTCTTGCTCGACCAAGGGATCGCGCTTTGGGATGTGTGCGCAACCGCGCACAGGCCTGGAAGCCTGGACACCAGCATCGAAGGAGCAAGCGTCATCACGAATGACTTCGGCGCGTTCTTTGCCTCCCATTCCGGGATCGTCCGAGTGTGCCTGAACGGGCAACACGCCTCAAAGTTGTATCAGCGGCTTGTTCTGAAAACACTTTCCGAGCACCTTAAAGGCGCATGGGTCGCACTTCCCTCAACGAGTCCGGCGAACGCGGGCGTCCCGTATGAGGCGAAACGGCGCGCGTGGCGAGGCGCTCTCCTTTGAGTTGCGCATTCGCCCCCCACCATTGGGGGCGAGTACGTGCATTGGATGAAAGGCGTGCGACCCTATGGGCAGCAGCATCCAAAACCCGGAGCCTCAAGCCTCGAAACGAACGCGCACCTCCGTCTTGAGCCACCCGTGCCCGCCGACCGATGAAGGCGACGACTTCGTAACTGGCCGTTGCGAGAGCAATCGTGCATTCTTGCCGCCCCCCGCCTTGGGGGGATCCCTCCGCGGGCACGAGGCATACGATGCCGCTGGTAGGCCGGGACACTTCGAGTACCGGCTTGTAGCGAGCACGATCCAGCGTTGCAGCACGCACCCACCAAGGAATCCCCATGAAGGAAGACGGCACGGCCGCCATGCAGGAGACGTTCACTACGTTCCAGTCCACATCCCTCGGGTCGATGATTTCTGCGGACGGATATCCCCTCCTTCCGCAGTGCCACGGAGTATCTGGATTGATGTCTCCGCGGCCGCTCATCACGAGGATTTGGCGATGAAGGATCTGGCGCAATGGAATGAAGGCGACTGGATTGCCGCCTTCGCCGCGGTCGGGCTGTTTGCAGTGCTGGCGATCGGCGGGCTGATCTCCGTTCGCAAGCGAGAGGAGGTCGCCGGCCACCCCCGCGGCCTTTTCGTCCTGTTCTACGCCGAGATGTGGGAGCGCTTCTCCTTCTACGGCATGCGCGCGCTGCTGGTGCTCTACCTGACCAAGCATTGGCTGTTCGACGACGGCAAGGCCAGCCTGGTCTACGGTGCCTACGGCGCTCTGGTGTACATCACGCCAGTGCTCGGTGGCGTGATCGCAGACCGCTGGCTCGGACAGCGCAAGGCGGTGCTGTTCGGAGGCGTCCTGCTGGCGCTCGGTCACCTGCTGATGGCGGTGGAAGGCACCGGCGGCCAGGGTGATCCGGCGATCAACGTGTTCTGGGCAGCGCTTGCTTTCATCATCGTCGGCTCGGGCTTCCTCAAGGCGAACATCTCGGTGATCGTCGGGCAGCTCTACCAGCTCACCGACGTGCGCCGTGATGCCGCCTACACGATTTTCTACATGGGCGTGAACGTCGGTGCGGCGCTCGGCACGATCCTGGTCGGCTACCTCGGCGAGACGATCGGCTGGGCCTACGGCTTCGGCCTCGCCGGCATCGGCATGATCTGCGGCCTGATCATCTTCATCGTCGGCAGGCCGGCCCTGCGCGGCCGCGGCGAAGCTCCCGCGCCGCTCGCCGCCGCGCGCGAATGGATGCTTTATGCCGTGGGCCTGGGCGCCGTGGCGCTCGCATGGGCCCTCATCCAGTACCAGAGCTTGATCCAGACGCTGCTGATGATCTCGGGCGTGGCAATGCTCCTCTACACGCTCTTCGAGGCGTTCAAGCTGCCCAAGGTGGCGCGCGAGCGGATCTTCGCGATCCTTTTCCTGATCGCCCTGCAGCCGTTGTTCTGGGGCCTGTTCGAGCAGGCAGGCGGGAGTCTCAACCTCTATACCGACAAGTATGTCGATCGGGCCGGGGTGCCGACCAGCCTGTTCCAGTCGATCAACCCGATCTACATCGTCCTGCTCGCGCCACTGTTCGCCTGGCTGTGGCAGACGCTCGGCCGCAAGGGGCTGGAGCCTTCCGCGCCCGCCAAGTTCGGCCTCGCCCTGCTGCAGGTCGGCCTGTCGTTTCTGGTTTTCGTGTGGGGCGCCGACAGCGTGGGCCGCGCCGCGTTGACCCCAGTGATCTTCGTGTTCCTGATCTACCTGCTCCAGACCACCGGCGAGCTGTGCCTGTCTCCGGTCGGTCTCTCGGCGATGAACCGGCTTGCTCCGCTGCACCTTGCCAGCTTCATCATGGGCGCATGGTTCTACATGGCGGCGGTCGGAAACTTCGTCGCGGGCAAGATCGGCGAGGCGACCGGCGGTGCGAGCGGCGAGATGAGCAAGGACCTCACGCTGGCAATCTACTCGCGGATCGGCTGGGTCACCATCGGCGTCGGAGTGGCCGTGCTGCTGGTCTCGCCGGTGGTGCGGCGGTGGATGCATCTCGAAACCTTGACCGACCGAGCCTCGCCCGCTGACGCCGCTGCCGTCTGCAAGGGCCGCGAGGAGCAACTAGAGACCGCTGCCATCCCTTCGCGCAGCTAGGGATGTCTG
This sequence comes from Ramlibacter monticola, assembly GCF_016722785.1. Taxonomy (GTDB): domain Bacteria; phylum Pseudomonadota; class Gammaproteobacteria; order Burkholderiales; family Burkholderiaceae_C; genus Ramlibacter; species Ramlibacter monticola. The sequence continues at coordinate 691,291 of NZ_JAEQNE010000001.1, forward strand.
ATTTGCGTCCACCGCCTGGCAAGCACACGGTAACGGCACCTGCGTCGGAGGACTATGCAAGGGCCAGGGCTGGCGCTCCCATGGCTTCCGCAACCAAGGTCATGCATAAAGTTCGCGGAGTCGACTTTGCACCAGGGCAGATCACAACGCGGCGAGCCGGCCTGGAATCTCTGTTGGCTGCTGCCTAGACGCTCTCGCGCGCAGCCGACAGGAACTCGTCCACCAACTCCGGGTCGTCCAGCGCACGTCCCAGCACGATCGCGCCGACCATGGTGCTGAAGGCCGCCAGGGCGTCGCGCGGCGTTCCTCGTCGGCAAAATCCGGGGCGAGCGGCATCGTGGGTCCGCACCGCGGTGCTGTTTCACCTCTCTGCAGCATTCGGTCGACGTTTTGACCATGTCTCCTGATGGCCGAACTCTGCCCTTCCGTGTCCTGTGCTTTAGGGGCAAGCCAAGCGCGACGGCAGTGATCGACCCCATACAGACGCGGCAAGGCGGAGGTGATCACCGGTATTCGTCATCCTTGGCAATGTAGACGAAGTCGCTCTTGTCGAATCTCCCCTCGGCCTTGGAAGCCGATGTCATTGGCTTGGGCACGTACGTGGCGATGCCAACGTCGGCGTAATCCTTGATCTCTGGGGCGCTTTAGTAGCCGCGGTCAGCGTACGCACGCAGCTTCTTCTTGCCCATGACCTCACGCGCGGTGGACGCCATTTTCGCCAGCTGTGCCCGGTCGCTGCCGATGTTGGTGACCTCGTGGTTCAACGATCAGATGATGCTTCGCACCCACGGCCGCCTGCACGTTGTAGCCCACAGTGCAGGTGCCCTTGGCTTGCGACATCATCGAGCGGGCATCAGGATCCGTCAGCGAGAGTTGATCGTCCGGCTCAGCGCCCGCTGCGCCTTGGTGCCATCGAGCCGACGCATCTGATCGCGCAGTGTCGCGATCTTCTCCCGCGGCCGCCGGGTGGGACTTTCACCCACTGGAAAGCGCCGCCTTTGCACGGCGCACACCCAGAGCGGACCTGAAGCCCGCGTCGCGGGCAAGGCCGTTCCGGCGCGACCGCTGGCAACTTCTGCTCCCGGGTCAGCGCGAGAGGCCGTAGCGCTGCAGCTTCGCGTAGAGCGTGCTCTTGGCGATCCCCAGCTGGCGGGCAGCGAGCGTCAGGTTGCCGCCGCTGGCTGAGATCGCGTTGCGAATCAGCGCCTCCTCGCCTTCGGCGATGCTGCGCACCCCGCCGGGGACAGGTGGGTTGTCGTCGCCGGCCTCGGCGCTCTCGATGAACTCGCGCGGCAGCGCGCTTCGCGTGAGCAGCGGGCCGTCGGAGAGCAGCACCGCGCCCTCGATCACGTTGCGCAGTTCGCGCACATTGCCGGGCCAAGGGTACGCCTGCAGCAGCCCGAGCGCCTGCGCATCGATGTCCCCCGCGGGCGAGCCTTGCTCGCGGCGGAAGCGTTCCAGGAAGTGGCGCGCGAGCAGCTCGATGTCGCCCTTGCGGTCGCGCAGCGGCGGGATGCGCAGGCTCGTCACTGCGATGCGGTAGAACAGGTCCATGCGGAAACGGCCGGCGGCGATCTCCTTGCGCAGGTCGCGGTGCGTGGCCGTGATGAGGCGGAACTGCACGCGCCGGGGCGTGTTCTCTCCCAGCCGGTAGATCTCGCCCTGTTCCAGCACGCGCAGCAGGTTCGGCTGCATGTCGAGCGGCATTTCGCCGATTTCGTCAAGGAACAGCGTGCCGCCATGGGACGCCTCGATCTTGCCGGCCAGCCCGCCCTTGCGCGCCCCGGTGAAGGCGCCCTCGGCGTATCCGAACAACTCGCTGGCCAGCAGCTCGCGCGAGAGGCCGCCGCAGTTCAGGGCCACGTAGGGCCCGCCGCTGTCGCCGTGGATGCCGCGGGCGAATTCCTCCTTGCCGACGCCGGTTTCCCCGAGCAGCAGCACCGGCGTGCGGCCGCGTGCGAGCTGGCGGGCCTTGCCGATCGCGTCCAGCAACTGCGGATCGCTGCTGACGAGGCGGGAGAAGGCGTTGGCCGTCGGCGCACGCTGCGCCGAGGCGGCAGCGGCCCTGGGCGCGGAAGGCAGGCTGGGCGCCCGCGTCGGCGCGGCGGAGGGAGGCACCACCAGCAGCGTGCCCAGGTGCTCGCCCTGGACGATCAGCGGCTCCAGCCACTCCGGGCGCACCCAGTCCGGCAAAGTGCCGCGACCGGGCTGGCGCCCCAGGCGCCCCGCCGCTAGCTCCGGCACCCGGCCGCCACCGGCCAGGTCGATGCGACCACCCGCGGCTTCCACCGCCAGCAGCGCGTGCTCGTTGGCCTTGATCGGGTTGCCGCGGCGGTCGAACAGCACCACGCCGTCGTGTCCCGCGAAGCGGCCCATCGCATGTTCGAGCAGCCGGTACCGCCGCTCCATCTCGTTGGCGGCGAGCCGGCTTTCGATGCGGCTGGCGGCGGTGACCACTAGGGCCAGGGTCTGGCGGCTGTAGGTCTGCGACAGACCAGAGACGTCGAGCACGCCGACCAGTTCCCCATCGAGCGGGTGGCGCAGCACCGTGGCGGAACAGGTCCAGCGCTTGATGCCCTGGACGAAATGCTCGGCGCTGTGGATCTGCACCGGCTGGCCGACCGCGAGCGCGGTGCCGATCGCATTGGTGCCGCAGGTCGCTTCGGACCAGCTCGCGCCGGGCACCAGCTGGATGGTCTCGGCCGAATGCAGCGCCGGCACGTCGCCTTCGGTCGTGAGGATGGTGCTGCGGGCGTCCGCCAGAGCCATCAACGTGCCGGTCTCCGCCAGGAAATCACGCGCGCAGGCCATCACCGGCGCGCTTGCCTCGAGCAGTTCGCGTTGCCGCTCGCGCAGCAGGTAGAGATCGGCGTCGGGCAGCGGATTCGGCCCGCTGCGCGCGTGCGGGTCGACCTGCGCCTGCAGCGAACGCTGCCAGGAGGCATCGACGAGCGAGCGCAAGGCTTCCCCGGAACGCACCTCGCCCTTGAGGAAGGATTCCCAGGCAGCCACGACCGCGGATTCATGGCGGGGGTCCGAGAACGACACCTGGCTGTCTGCGGCCATGCTGGTCTCCTCCGGCCGTGTATCCCGGCCTAGTGTGTCTGCATGATATAGCGCGCGGACGAAAGAGGCCGGGCGGCGCGCGCCGCCCGGCCCTCACGGCGCCGCGGGATTTAGTTGGCCCGTTCCGGCAGCGGCAGCTTCACCCAGTCCTTGTAGAAGGCGTCGATATCCGGCTCGAAGTCGTGGATCACCGGGTACCAGGGCGTCGGCGCTTCCACGTCGTGCATGGTGCCGCACTGCGGACAATAGTACTCGCGGTACACCTGCCACTTCGTGTCCGGCGCCATCAGCTTCGGGTAGACCTCGCTCATGGCGGCCTCGTCCTCGCGCACATAGATGTTGGCGTGCAGCTTCCAGTTCTGGTTCCAGTCGCAGAACACGTGGCCGCAGTCGCACTGGGTCACCCAGCGGCTGGTCTTGGCCTGCTGCACGATGTGCAGGTGCGGCCCGAGCGGCAGCACGATGCGGTCGGTCCATCCGAGCTTGTCCTGCAGGGCGGCGAGGTACTGCTTGAAGCGCTCGGCGTCCTTGGGCATGGAGAGCATGCGCAGCGTGGTGTCCCAATCGAGCTTGCCGTCGACGAGGTTGCGGACTTGTTCGCGGGTGTAGGTGGACATGGTGGTTTCTCCTCGGTGTTCACTGTTCGCACAGCACGACGGTCTTCACATCGGGCATGGTGGACAGGTCCATGCGGTACTTGGAGCCGTAGCTGTGCACGCCCAGTTCCTCCTCCTTCAGGGTCCAGGACTCCGGCAGGCTCCAGAAGTCCCGGAACTGCCGCTCGAACTTCGCCGACAGGGCGAAGCTGGTGGCGAACATGTGCTGCACCTGCAGCGACGCTTTCTTGGTCAGGATGCGCTCGCGCTCCTCCTTCATCCACTCCCGAGTGGGAATGGAGCGCGCCAGGCGCTGGCGGCGGATCTCCAGCCGCTGAAGCGCGGTCTGCTTGGCATCGACCGACCAGACGCCGTTCGCATCCTTGGTCGCCACGGCGCCGTACACCTTGCGCGCGAATTCCGGCAGCAGCACCGCGTTGTTCAGGTCCGTGGCGATGGCGTCCACTTCGCGATCCAGCGGATCGCCGAAGCCCGGGCCGCCGCGCAGGTAGTTCAGGTACAGGTCGTAGTTCGCGTAGCAGTCCTCCGTCGTCATGCACTGCTGGTCGCGCTTGACGACCGAGCCGGCGTTGATGTGGTTCTCGTAATCCGGCAGTTCCGGATTCGTGTCGCCGCCCAGCGGCAGGCTGTCGTGCAGCGCGATGCGTTCCTTCAGGCCCGTCTTGTGGGCCTCGAACCGGTAGCCAGTGGCCGGCGGGTAGCCGCCCATGAGCCCCCAGTCGCTGTTCATGTAGCCGTTGCCCATGAAGAACATCGTCCAGTCCTGCGCCTTCCACACCATGCGCAGCGTCTCGAAGCCGCAGCCGCCGCGGTACTTGCCGTAGCCGCCGGAGTTGGCCTTGACGTTGCGACCGAGGTACAGGAGCGGCTCGGCCATCTCCCAGATCTCGATGTCGCCCATGTCGCCTTCGGGGTTCCAGATTGCGGCGGCGTGGTTCAGCCCGTCCTTGACCGCGCAGGCGCCGGTGCCGCAGGAAGACGCCTCGAAGCTGTTGACCGCGTGGATCTCGCCGTCCTGGTTGATGCCGCCGCCCTGCAGCCAGTTGGAGGTGTTGGCGTTGCCGGCGTTGACCTCCTCCAGGTAGCCGCGGCTGAAGTACGCTTGCGAGAGGCCGCGCCACATGGCGCTCCAGCCCGAGACCAGGAAGTGCCAGGCGTAGGCATGGCCGGTGCGGCGGTCGTCGGGGTTCATCCAGGTTCCCTTGGGCAGGTGGAACTCGGTGCCGAAGTAGGCGCCGTCGTTGATGCGCTGCGTGGGCACCAGGGTCTGCGTCATCATCACCCAGATGCCGCTGGTGAAGGCGACCTGATGCGCGTTGTACGAGTGCCAGCCCCAGCGGCTCGCGCCCTCGAAATCGAGCCGCCAGGAGCCGTCGCTGCGGATCTCCATCTCCACCGGCGAGTGCATGATGGTGTCGAGCTTGGCGAAGGCGTTCGACGTCTGCACGTCCTCGTGCTTGTAGGGCACATCGACGAAGGCGACCTTGCGGTACTTGCCGGGCAGCGTCATGGCCTTGATGCGCGTTTGCAGCCCGCGGCGGCCTTCCTCGATCACCTCGTAGCCGAACTTCTCGAACGCCTCCAGTCCCTCGTCGGCGATCGTCTCGGCCACCAGGTCGCGGATCATGTGGCAGCCGGCGATGCGGGTGCGCTCGTCCAGGATCCAGTACTTGGGTGTGCGCACCGAGCGCTGCGATTCGTGCAGCCAGTCGCGCAGCGGCGTGTCGTTCACGCCGGTCTTGCGACAGGTGATCATGTAGCCATCGCCGAAGCGCTGCGTCTGGCCGGTCGACATCGAGCCGGGCGTCACCGCGCCGGTGTCGATCACGTGCGTCACACCGCCGACCCAGCCCACCAGCTTGCCGTGTGAGAAGATCGGCACGATGGTGGCGATGTCGCAGGGATGCACGTTGCCAATCGCGCAGTCGTTATTGGTGAACATGTCACCGGGGTTGATGCCGGGGTTGGCCTCCCAGTTGTTCTCGATCATGTATTTGATCGCCGCGCCCATCGTGCCCACGTGGATGATGATCCCGGTGGAGGTGAGCACGCAGTCGCCTGCGGCGTTGTACAGCGTGAAGCACAGTTCGCCCTCCTGCTCCACAATCGGCGAGGCGGCGATCTTCTTGGCCGTCTCGCGGGCGTGCACCAGGCCGCCGCGCAGCTTGGAGAACATCTTCTCGTAGCGGATCGGGTCGGACTCGCGGAACTCCAGGCGTTCCAGGCCGTTGTAGTGCCCGGTGGCGGCGGTGCGCGCGAGAATCCCGTCGCGGAATTCCTTCAGCGTCTGTCCGTTCTTCAGCAGGTCGGCGAAGCCGACTTCCCTGGCGGTCATCATGTTCATGGCGGCGTCTCCTTAACGGACTTCCTTGAGGTGGAACAGGCGGTGCTTGTCGAGGCTGGTGGCGAAGCCTTTGGGCACGACGAAGGTCGTGGCGTCGGATTCGACGATGGCAGGGCCGGTGATGGTGTTGCCTGGCTTGAGCGCTTCCATCTTCCAGATCACGGCCTCGTGCCATTGCTTCTGGCGGTACAGCAGGCGGGTGCCGAGGTGCGCTTCCTTCGGCGGCACCGGGCCGCCCTCCGGGTCCTCGGGCAGGACCGGCTTCTGCGTGGCGACCATGCCGCGCATGATGGCGCCCGTCACCGAGAAGCCCAGTTCGGGGGAGCGGGCCGAACTGGCGTACACACGGCCGTATGTGTCCTCGAAGGCTTCGACGATACGATCCCAGTCCTCGGCGCCGGCGGCGCTGGCGATCGGCGAGCTGATCTCCAGGTCGTTGAGCTGCCCCATGTACTGCATGCGGAAGCCCGGACGCAGGATCACGTCCTTGGCATCGAAGCCGTTGATGCGGAATTCCTCGATCACCTTGGCGGCCAGTTCCGACCAGGCGGCCTGGATCGTCGTGGCAGCGCGCACCTTCTCCTCGGCGGACGCGGTCTGCGGCAGCGCAAGGTCCACGCTCTTGTCGTAGCGGTACTCGAAATCGGCGCAGGCGCAGCCGAAGGCGGAAAAGCCCGCGGCCCAGGCCGGCACCACGACGTCCTTGAAGCCCAGGCCCTCGGTGTAGCCGTAGGTGTGCACGGGGCCGGCGCCGCCGTAGGAGAAGCAGACGAACTCGGTCGGGTTGTACCCCTTGGCGCTGACGTTGGAGCGCAGGTATTCGCGCAACTGCAGGTCCAGCAGCTCGATCACGCCGGCGGCGGCGTCTTCCACCGACAGGCCCAGCGGATCGGCGATCTGCTCCTTGATGTGCCGGCGCGCGCGCTGCACGTCGAGCTTGATCGCGCCGCCCAGGAAGTTCTCGGGGTTCAGGTAACCGAGGACCACGTGGCAGTCGGACACCGACACCGTGTCGAGGCCACTCTCCGGCCAACAGGTGCCCACGCGGTAGCCCGCGCTGTCCGGGCCGAGCTTGATAGCGCCGCTGTAGGGATCGAGCCGCACGAAGCTGCCCGCACCCGCACCCACGGAGTCCATCGTGACCAGTGGCAGCGACAGCACCAGGCGCGCCATGTCGGGGTCGGAGGCGATCGCGAAGTTGCCCTTGGTGATCAGCGCCATGTCGAAGGACGTGCCGCCGATGTCGGAGCAGGCGATGTTCTCGTAGCCCAGTGCCTCGCCCAGCAGTTTGGAGCCGATCACGCCGCCGATGGGGCCGGAGACGATCGTGCGGGCCAGCTCCTTGGCCTTCCAGCTGATGGTGCCGCCGTGGGTGGCCATCACGCGCAGGTCGAACTTGGCGCCGTGCTTGCGGAAGCGGTCGCTGACCTTCTTGAGCGTCTGGCGCGAGGGCTCGGCCGCATAGGCTTCCAGCACCGTGGTGTTCATGCGGTGGCTTTCCTTGCGCTGCGGGTAGTAGTCCACCGACGCGAACACCGGGATGTCCTTGCCCAGCATCTGTAGCTCCTCGCGGCAGACGTCGCGGGCGCGCTGCTCGCTGGTGCCGTTCTTGTGCGATTGCAGGAAGCAGATCACGATGGCCTTGGAGCCGTGCGCGACCAGCTCGCGGGTAGCCTGCCGCACTTCGTCCTCGCGCAACGGGATCACGATCTCACCCTGGACGTCGGTGCGCTCCGTCACGCCCCGAGTGCGCGCCAGCGGCACCAGCGGCTCGTCGTAGCGGTGGGTGTTGAGGTGGATCCGTTCCTCCAGCGCGTAACCCAGGTAGCTCTGGATTGCGCGGCCCATCGAGTGGACGTGCTCGAAGCCCTTGTTCACCATCAGTCCGACGTCGAGGCCCTTGCGCTGCACGACGCGATTGAGCATCGCGGTGCCCGAGTAGACGCAGGTGAGCAGTTCGGGATAGACATCGTCGACTTCGCGCTTCCAGTGCGCGAGCGCGTCTTTCGAAGAGTTCAGGATCGCGAGGGATTCGTCGGCGGGATTGCTCTGGGCCTTGCCGACGACGAAGCGTCCGTCGTCGCGGACGAAGAAGGTGTCGGTCATCGTGCCGCCGGCATCGATGCCCATCACCTGGACCTGGGACTGCAGTTGCATTGCGTGTGTCTCCTGCGTGGACATGAGGGTGGACGACGGCGGCGCCGCGTCCCGCGTGGGCGGCCCTGCCGCCTGTCCCTTGTGATGCAGCGCATGTGCCACGCGCCGATGCCAGCCCGCGGGCAGCGCCAAGTCCTTGATTCCGCTGGGCGGCCTCGGGTTTACGCGGAGCCCCCGCCGCGGCCGTCGGGGGATGCAGCGGCGTTCGATTTCCGGTCGAACGGTCGGAATCCGGACGGTCTGTGCGTCGCGCCGTTGGCGCTCGCGCGGGAGTTCGGGGTGGCACGCCAGATGCAAGGAGGCGACCGCAGACCCTCAGGAGACATTCATGCGAGCAGACGCGATGCAGCACGGCCCGGGCTACCGGTTGCACTTCCCTCCCTTGCGGGAATTTGACGAGGATTGCGAGTTCCCTTGCGACGCGGATGGCCGCGTCGACCTGGACGCGCTGAGCCGCCGCTGCTTCAACCAGTACCTGTTCGCCCGCGCATTGGTTGGACGGGTGTTCGGGGCACCCTCGGTGCAGGCGGGCTGAGGTGCCGGTATCGGCGCGCGCGTAGCGGCGGCCGCTCATGGCCGAGGCTGTGTGAAAACTCGCCGAGGCGGCGCCCCGGCAGAAAATCGACCTCCCAGATCGCTCTAGGATCGACGATCTCGATGCGGAGAAGGGGTTGAGGACCCCTGAATTTCCGTTCTGAGCGAGTTTTCACACAGCCTCGGCCGAAAGCAGCGCTTCCCGCAGGCGCTGGATAGTACCCTCCCGGGCCTATCTACGAGGACGTCCGCGACGCACCTCCGGGTGCTCCAACACGTACGCCAGCGCAGCGTCGACGTGAGCCTGCGTCACGAATGCGTGCTCCCGAACTTCCGTCAGAGTCATCGGGATCTGTGGAAACAAGATCGTGCTTCATGGGTTCTCCGCACCAGAGCGTAGGGGAGCATCCGGAACCTGATTGTGGCTGGACATGGCCGCAATCAGCCGACCCACGCTGATGCGAGTCACACCCGGCCACGGGCCACCAGCCATCTCTGGGAAAGTTGGCAAGTCCAGGCTGCCGGCGTCCTCTCCGGCGTAGGCTCGCGCTGCCATGAGAGCGTAGGGCTTCGCAGCAGCCGGTCGGGGATAGCCAGCCACTTCTCATGGGACATAGGTCCATTGCTCAACTTCGCCCAGGCGCCTCTCAGCGGCACGCGGCATTTATCTAGGTGGAGCACCTACTGTGAAGGGGGCGCTGCGCGCTCCCACGTTCAGGCTCATGCCCCAGCCTAACGCGCCTTGAGGCCGCCCGTTGGAGACCTCAGCTTTCTGCACCGCTAGATCGTGGCGACCGGGGTGACGGGTGAGCCCACAGCGCCTGGGAGGCGCAGCGGCGGCGCAGTCAGCATGAACGCCGAGCGCTTATGGCTGTCAAGCACGGACTTCAGCTCCTTCAAGTACCACAGCTCGCCCAACGGAATGCCTTGCTTGAAGAGGCACAGCTCGTGCAACGGCAGCCGTGGGCCGCACTCACAGGGGCCACCAGCCGGGATCTCCTCCACCCCGTAGTTGTCGGCGCACAAAGCGGCGATTCCGCTGTCGACGATCCACTGCAGCAGGCGCTGGTCACGGCCATCGAGAACCGCGCACTGCCGATGCAGGGACGGGTCCGGCGCTCCAGCCGCCTGAAGGACCAGGTCGGCAAAGCCGGTATACAGGCAGAGGATGTCGCCCGACTCCAGCTGCACGCCGCACGCGTCCAGCGCGCGCATGAAGTCGTCGTAGCCGATGCGCACCCGCTGCTGCCCGGCGATCGCTTTCAGGTCGACGAGTACACCGCGGGTCTGGATCGCCTTGGCGGCGAACACGTCGACCCCCAGCCGCCGCGCACCCGAAGGCCGGCCCTGTGGGTCGTCCGCGCCGATCAGGTCCTCGCCCGCTCGAAATCCGTTGTAGTAGACCGCCTGCGCAACGCCGCTGCCGTCGACGTCGAACAGGTGCCCCACGTGGGAGAAACCGTCCCACTGGGTCGAATACTGCGTGTGGATCAGGACGGCGTCGTCGCACAGGACGTCCGTCTGCCCGAGACTGGCGTCGCCGATCGGCAGGTTGAAGACCGACCGGCCCTCGCGCAGCGTCGGGCGCAACTGCGGTGGATGCCGGCGAGGGTTGAGGACATTGCCCCCGGGCAGATCGAGCGGCAGGCTCAGGCAGAAGCTCTGCCCGGTGCGCACCTCCCGCGTCGCGCGCAACACACACTCCGGGGTGATCAGGTTCAGGCGCCCTAGTTCGTCGTCGGCGCCGAAGTCGCCCCAGTTCGATTGCGGCGGCCGGTGCCGCCAGCGACTTGCGCCCGGCGCTCCGCTCATGGCTCGCCGGCCTCCGAAGCGGCGGCCGCCATGTTCCAGATGTCCTGACCGATAGGCCGCTTCCTCTCCTCGAACGCGTGCGCCACCAGACCGGCGACACGGCCGATGAGCGTGAGTGCCTTGCCGAACTCGGGGCTCAATCCCAGGTCCAGCAGCACCGCAGCCTTGCTGCCGGTGGCGTTCAGCGGCATGGGCCGTCCCACGTCGGCGGACAGAGCTTGCGACAGTTGCAGCGCGAACCGGAAGTGGCGGCCGAAGTAGCCCTCCTCCTGCGCGATGCGCAGTGCGCGGGCCGTCCGCGGGTCACCGTCGACGTGGATCGGATGGCCAAAGCCGGGGATCTTGCGGCGTTCGGCACGGCTGCGCGCCACGACCGCATCGGCCAATTGGCGAAGCTGCTCGTCAGTCGGATCGCTCACGCCCTGCAGCGCGTTCATCGCCTCCTGCATGAACCGGGCGCTGACTTCCACCGTTCCGAGAAAGCGGCTGCCCGCTCCCAGCAGACCTGCGGCCACCGCGCCCTGCAGCGATTCTGGAGCGCCATGCAACGTGAGCCGCGTGGCCAGAGCGCTGGGCGTCAACCCGTGGTCGATCGAGGTGACCAGTGAGTTGTTGATCAGCCGCCGCATCTTCTGGTCAGGAAACTCGCCCAGGATCGCGAGGCACAGGACATCAACGAAATCGTGCTTGTCGAGGAGATCCTCGACGAGGTCGAACCCGCGAATGCGGATGTGGTCGGGGTCGCCGCCTCCGATGTAGCTCTTGAGCATTTTCTTCAGCGCCCTTCCGCCCCGGCGCTCTTCACGATGTCGCGCCAGCGCGGGACTTCCGACTCCACGAAGGACTGGAAGGCGACGTCCGAAAGCCCCATCGGATAGCTGCCCAGCCTGGCCATCGCTGCCTTGGCTTCCGGCGCTTCGGTCGCCTTGCCGATCTCGCGCGCCAGCAGCGCCACGATCGCATCAGGTGTGCCGCGCGGAGCGAACACGCCGGACCAGCCTTCCACCGCCGCGCCGGGGTAGCCCTCCTCGCCCACGGTGGGCACGCCGGGCAGCACGGCCATGCGCGTCTTGCCGTTGATCGCCAGCGCCCGCAGCTTGCCGCTTTCGATGTGCTGCACGACGGTTTCCGCGTAGTTGAAGGACAGGTCCACATTGCCAGCCAGCAGATCCGTGATGGATGCCTGACTGTTGTAGGGGACGTGGGTGAGGCTGACCTTGGTGGCGTCCTGGAACTTGGCTCCTGCCAGGTGCGTTTGCGTTCCGACTCCGGAGGATGAGTAGGTGAGGCGCCCGGGCTCCTTGCGCGCGGCCTCCAGCAGTTCCCGCACGCTGCGCCAGGGGCGGTTCGCCGGCGTCACGATGACCGTGGACTGCCGGAACAGCGAGTGGACCGCGCGGAGGTCGGACGACGGATTGATACGGCTGGCCGGATAGAGCGCCGTGTTCGCCGCCTGCGTTCCGTGCGTGCCGTACAGCAGCACGTAGCCGTTGGCAGGCGCGCGGGCGACGAACTCGGTGCCGATGCTTCCGCCGGCGCCCGGCTTGTTTTCCACCACCACGGCCTGGCCCAGGACCTTCTCGAGGTGGCGGGCGATCATGCGCCCCTGGTTGTCCGCGATGTTGCCGGTGCCGAACGGAACTACCAGCGTGATGTGGCGCTGGGGATAGCTCTCGCCGCTCGCGGCGTGCGCCCAGGATCCGAGGGCTGCCCAACCGAGGGCTCCGGTGAATAGGGTTCTACGCTTCATGAGGATTGTCTCTCTTGGCTCTCAGTAGGAATGCCGGCCCGCCGTGGCTCCGGCGTCCACGGGGAAGATCGTGCCGGTCACCCAGCCCGATTCATCGCTGGCGAGATAGCGAATGGCGTGCCCCACGTCCCAGCCGCTGCCTTCGATCTGCAGGAACGAGCGCTTGCGGCGGACCTCGCGAACTTCCTCGGACATGCCGCGGGCGTACACCATCGGCGTGTGGACCATGCCGGGGGCGACACAGTTGACGCGGATGCCCTGCGCTCCGTGGTGCGCGGCCATCGCGCGGGTCATGTTCACGACCGCGCCCTTGGAGGTGGGGTACAGCAGGCTGGGATGGCCACCGATCAGGCCCGCCACCGAGGCGACGTTGATGATGGATCCCCTGCCTTGCTGGAGCATGTGCGGGATCGAATGACGCGCCATCAGCATCATGGAGGTGACGTTCACGCGCAGCGCCTGATCCCACTCTTCCAGATCCAGGTCGACGGCCGTGCCCTTGGGCCCGCCGATGCCGACGTTGTTGACCAGGATGTCGACGCGCCCCCACTGCTGCACGGCCTGCGCGACGGCGGCCTGGCAGTCCTCGTTGCGGGAGACGTCCGCCGCGCAGACCATGGCCTCCCCGCCCTCCTCGGCGATCATCTCCTGGGTGCGCTGCGCCCACTCCTGCACCGCGTCGATCAGCAGCACGCGGGCGCCATCGCGCGCCAGCAGGATCGCGGCGGCACGGCCGTTTCCGATACCCTCGGCGCGCGATCCCGCGCCCGTGACGATGGCGACCCGCCCCTTGAGGGAGCGGTCGAATGTGCGTTCTTTGGCTTCCATTGCAGGTTCCTCGACCTCTTCTTGTCTTCAGTGAATGGCGCGTTCCTGGCCGCCCCAGTAGCGCGTGCGCAGGGCCTTCTTGTCGGGCTTTCCCAATGCCGTCAGCGGCAAGGCGTCCACGAACTCCACGGTCTTGGGCGTGCACACCGAGCCCTTGGCGCGGCGCACGAGGTCGCGCAGTTCTTCGGCATCCACCGATGCGGCGCTGCGCTTCACGGCGATCGCCTTGACCGCCTCGCCCCACTTCTCATCCGGAACGCCAATGACGGCCACGGCTGCGATCGCGGGATGGTGCGCAATGACGTCTTCCACTTCCTTCGGATAGACGTTGAAGCCGCCCGAGATGATCATGTCCTTGCGGCGGTCGACCAGGTAGTAGTAGCCGTGCGCATCGCGCCTGGCCATGTCGCCCGTGTGCAGCCAGCCATTGCGCAGCGCCTGCGCCGTCTGCTCCGGCTGTTTCCAGTAGCCGTCCATCACCAGCGGGCTGCGCACGCAAATCTCGCCGACTTCGCCGGTGCCCACCGGCTGGTCGTTCTCGTCCAGCAGCGCCACGGTGACGCCGGGATAGGGCATGCCGGCGGAAGCCAGCGTGTCAACGTCGGTGCGGCAGTGGTCCTCCGACGTCAGGTGCAGGATGTTGCTCGGGCACTCCGTCTGGCCGTAGCTCTGGAACAGGACCGGGCCCAGCCGCGCGATGGCTTCGCGGATGCGCGCAGGCGTCATGGGCGACGCCCCGTAGGACAACATCTTCAGCGATGAGAAGTCCGCCGTGGCGCACCGCGGGTGATCCAGCAGCTTGTAGATCATCGTGGGCACCAGGAAGGCGGATCCGATCCGATGCTTTTCGACCGCGTCGATGAACTTCTCCGGATCGAACCCTCGTTGCAGGACGAACATGCCCCCGAGGGCCAGGGTGGGCACGATCATGGCGCCGGCGCCGTGGGAGATCGGCGTGGGCGACAGCACGCGGCAGCCTGGAGGCAGGCCGCGCGCGGCCATGAGCAGCACCGCCTGCATCCACACGCAGCGATTGGCCAGCATCACGCCCTTGGGCTTGCCGGTCGTGCCGCCGGTGTAGGCCAGGCGGATGACGTCCGCCGCGCCCGCATGGGAGACGAGCGGCTGCGGCGGCAGGGAGTCCGCCAGTGCCCAGAAGTCGTTGAACCCTTCGCACTCGCCGTGCGAGAACCAGTGCGGCACCGCCTTGCAGCCGGCGCGCAGCTCCGTGGCCCGCGCCCAATGCTCCTTTTCGGAGATGAACACCAGCGGCTCCGCGTCCTGGATGATGTACGCGTGGTCGTCGTAGCCGCCCATCGAATGCAGGGTCACCGAGCGCAGCCCGAGCAGGTACGCCGCGGCCATCACCACGAAGACCTCCACCCGGTTGCCGGCCAACTGCATAACGCCGTCGCCGCGCTTGAGGCCGAGCTGCTGGAACGCCGCCATCGCTTTTCCGATTTGCACGCCCAGCTGGGTGTAGGTCAGCGAGCGGTCCCCATCGACGAACGCCACCCGGTCGGGAAACCGCCCGATGGCGGAGATGATCATGTCCCCGATGGTGCCGCCCTGGTGGACGTCGGCCCCGCCATGCGTCGCAATGCCGAGGTTGCTCATTGCTTGGGCACCCCCGCGGCCTCGACGGCGGCTTTCCAGGTCGCCAACTCCTGGCGAATGAACGCGCCGAACTCCTCCGGCGTGCCGCCCTTGAGTTCGCCGCCGTTCTGGGCCGCTCCGGCCATCACATCCTTGGAACGCAGTGCCTCGTTGCCAGCGGAATTGAGCGTGCGCACGATATTCGCCGGGGTACCCTTGGGCACGACCAGACCGCCCCACGCCGCCACGTTGTAGCCGGGCACGCCATCGGCATCGATGGTCGGCAGCTCCGGAACGACCGGAGAGCGGCTCTTTCCGGAGATAGCCAGCGCCCGGATCTTGCCGGCGCGCACGAAGGGCAAGGAGGCCGACGTGGTGTCGACCATGAAGTCGACCTGACCCGCCATGAGGTCGGTCAATGCCGGCGAGCTCCCCTTATACGGCACATGCAGCGCCTCGATCCTGGCCTTGCTGCACAGGAGCGCCCCAGCCAGGTGCTGCGTGCTGCCAGGGCCGGCGGAAGCGTAGGTCAGTTTGCCCGGCTTGGCCTTGGCCAGCTGGATCAGCTCCTTCGTGGATGCCACGCCGAGGTCGTTGCGGACCAGCAGCATCATGGGCACGCGCGACGCAAAGAGCACCGGCTCGAAGTCTGCCACCGGGTCGTACGGCAGCTTGGCGAACACGTTGGGATTGATTCCGTGGACGGTGCTGGTCGTATAGAACAGTGTGTAGCCGTCGGGCGCGCTGTGCGCAACCGCGTTCGCCGCGATGTTGCCAGACGCCCCAGGGCGGTTGTCCACGACGATCGGTTGCTGCAGGATCTCCGCCATCTTCTGCGCGATCATCCGCGCGGAGATGTCGGTAGCCCCGCCGGGCGGAAAGCCCAGCACCAGGCGGATCGGCCGCTGCGGGTAGGCACCGGCGGCCCAACCGAAGGCAGGCACGACACCAAGGGCAGCCCCCAGCAGCGAGCGCCGCGTCAGCGGCGAGCCGGCAACGGAACGCTCGGATTCTTTTGGATCGGTGAATCGATTCATCATAGAATTCGGATTCTAGTCAATGAATCGTTTCATTGCGCGATTTTTTTTTGCCCTGTCGGTCGGCTCGGCGATCGCGCTGCCCTGATGTGCTGAAATGCCTTTCGATGTTGGACCGCAAGCAATCCCTTCCCCAAGATGAACGACAAGACAATTCGGCTTGAAGACGTAGCCAAGCTGGCCGGTGTGTCGGTTGGGAGTGCCTCGCGTGTTCTGAATCACGCTCCCAACGTGACCCAGGAAGTGCGGGAAAAGGTCGAACGCGCCATGAGGGCCTTGCGCTACCAGCCGAGCCACGCGGCGCGGTCATTGCGATCGCGCAGCACCAAGACGATCGGGTGCATGTTCTCCGACGTCACCAACCCGCTGTATGCGCGGGCCTTTCGTGCACTGGAAGAGAGCTTTCGCTCCGACGGCTACATGCTCCTGCTGGCCCACGGCCTGAACGATGAACAGCGCGAGCTCGAGAGCTTGCGCACCTTCCAGGAACGCGGCATGGACGGGGTGATCTGCGCACCGGGCCACGAGCGCTCACCCGAGATCGCCGCGGTGCTCAACGCGATGTCGATGCCAGTGCTGCTCTACGACCGCGAGATTCCTGGCAGTCGCGCGGATGCCGTGCTGTTCGACCATGTCGAGGGGATGAAGCAGGCATGCGGGCGGCTCTTCGAGCTGGGACACACCCGCATTGCCCTGGCGCTGTGGAACGCGGGCAGCCGGCCGGTGCGAAAGCGGATCGAGGGCTACAGGGCGGCCTATCGCGCGGCGAACCTGGAATGTCCCGATCTCATCCTGCGGCAGCCGACGCCGACCAGTTCGGTCTACGACGAATTGCTGTCCATGCTCGAAGGACCACACCCGCCAACGGCGCTGATCGCACAGGGCACCCATATCCTTGTCAGTGCACTGAGCGCGGTGGCGCACACCGGGCGGAAGGTGCCATCGGACTTCTCCGTGGTGAGCATTGGCGACAGCGACTTCGTGCAGACCCACGATCCAGCGATTTCTGCCTTGCGCACGGATGTCGCGACGGTCGCCGCGCACGCCAAAGCGCTGCTGCTCAGCCGCCTCGGAAAGGACGCCGAGGACAACGCCGCGCCGCGCAGGGTGCTCGTGCCCTACGCGCTGTTCGAGCGCGACTCCTGCGCACCGGCGCCGCAGACCGCGGTACCCGAGACGCGCATGCGGCGAGCGAGCTCGCCGAAGCAGCACTCGCAGTGACGGGGGGATACCGGCCTAGATCCGCGTCCTCACGGCCGCGGGCGACGCTGCTGCATTGCGTCGTTGCCTTCTCTTCAATGCCATTGTCCTGGCGCTGTCCGATCAACATCGCGGCAACAGTGTTGTAGAGCGAAGATCCCCGGCCGGGGGGATGGGCCGTTTCAGTCGATCAACTTCAAACCCAAGGGCAGCGCTTCGCCGAAGACTCCCTGCTGGCCTGCTTCGTCCAGCGGCACGACCTCGCGCACACGCGCAATCCACGCCGGTGGCGCACGCAACGCCTCGAGCCGGTCGATCACCTGATCGCGAAGTTCGGCAGGCAGGTCGCGCACACGGTCACCGCTCATGCGCGCGAGATTCGCCGCCGCGGCCGCCGCGCCCTCGGCCTGCTTCCAGTCCAGCGCGAGCAGGACCTTCAACCACGCCGCGGCGGCGTCGATCGGCACGACGCGGTGTGCGCTGCCATGAAAGGGCAGGCGCGCGCCCAGGCGGCCGATGCTCCACAGCGTCCACTGGCTCCGAGCTTTCGCCGTGCGGTGCTGCAACTGCGCCACAAGCCAGTCGCCGACCTCGACCTTGTGCTCGCTTGCGATGCGTTCCAGCGTCGCGCACATCCGCACCATGTCGTCCCAGCCGCCCTTGACCGGGCGCTGCATGCGCCGCAATTCGGCCGGATCGATCTCGTCGCCACGAAGGTTGATCGCGAAGTCCTCGAGCAGCCGCTGCTGTGCCGCGTCGTCGAGCCCACCGGCCACACGGCGCCACAGAGTCCACCACTCGGCGCAGACCTGGGGGTCGCGGCCATGCTGCACGCCATGCTCGTAAAGCGGCCACAGGCGCTGGATGCGCCAGTCGTCCAGCGCGTCGCCGAAGCCGGGCCGCAGGCACCAGCCGGCGAGGCTCAGCCAGACCCGTTCGTGATCGGCGGAACGGCGGCGTCCGCGGGCACGCTGCAGCAGCGCATCGAACAGCGCTCGCAGCAACCCCAGGCTCCATTGCTCGCGTTGTCCGAACAGGCCATCCAGTTGAGCGCGCAATTGCTTCACCGCCTTGGGGTCGGTGAGCCGGTCGCGGGACCCGAACACGCGATCGAGAAGGGAGACCGCGTCGGCGAAGCGCGGTGGCAATGCTTGCGCCGGCACCGCCGCCGCGCCCTCCCCGCGCAACTGGAACTCGAGCCGCCAGCGCTGGCTGGGGTCATCGTCGGCGATGCAGTGCAGGGAGAGGGTTCCCACCTCGGTCAGGGTCGACGCCAGGTGAACGGCGATCTCCTGCAGGCCTGTTCCGCGAGAGGAACGCAGCACGGTAGCCAACGGGGGCAGCGGCTGAGCGTCCAGGTCAGCCAGGTCCACCTGCGCACCGGCGGCCACCGTGCCGGATGTCGTCGCCACGAGATCGAAGCGCACCGGCTCGCCGCTCTTCAGCGCAAAGCTGCGGCCTTCGAGCAACACCTCGTGCCCCTCTTCGCTGCCGCGGGGCAGCACACATACGCCGCGCGGCGTGTCGCCGCTGGCATCCCGGACGCGAAGGAAATAGTTGCGGGCCGCGCCCGCGGCGATCTTCGGCGCCAGCCCGCGACGTGCCAGCGCGTAGGCGACGGCACCGCGCGCCACCGCGATGTCCGGGTCGGCGTTGTGCAGCGGCTTCAACGCAGCGCCGCGCCATCCCGCCAGGGTCTCGTGCAGGCGGCTCGCAATGGCATGGGCGCGGAACACGCCGCCATTGAGCAGCACCGCATCGGGCCAGGCCGAGCCCCGGTGCTGCCGAAGGAACGCAGAGAGGTGCCGCGTCACCGCCGGGTCGCTCGCGTAGGGCAAGCCGAACGTCACCAGGCCGCTTCCCACGCGTTCGCGGCGGGGCAGTTCGTCCGCGGCCACCCGCGGGAAGAACCCGTCGATGACGATGCGCTCGACTTCGTCGCGCCCCAGATCGACCGAGCGGGCGCCTCCGATCAATCGCGAGCCCGCGCCGAGCAGCGTCACCGCGACGCTATCGACCGCGTCGCGCTCCAGCAGCCGCTCCTTCGCGGCGCGGCAACGCTCGATCAGCTGCGAGAGCGCGCCGGGCGCCAGGCGCTGCCCGCCCGCGGCGGCCGCGAGCTTGCCCTCGGCACAGTGCGCGAGCGCGAGGTCCATGTTGTCGCCACCGAGCATGAGGTGGCGGCCGACCGCGACGCGTTCGAGCCGCGGCTGGCCGCCTCGCATCTCCACTCCGACGAGACTCAGGTCCGTGGTTCCGCCGCCCACGTCGCACACCAGCACGAGGCGCGTGTCTGCCAGTTCGGCCGACAGCTCGCGACGATGACGGAACAGCCAGTCGTAGAGCGCGGCCTGCGGCTCCTCGAGCAGCCGCAGCGTAGGCAGGCCGGCCCCTCGTGCCGCCTCCAGCGTCAGCGCGCGTGCGACGTCGTCGAACGAAGCGGGCACCGTCAGCACGAGCTCCTGCTCCTCGAGCGGGGCACCGGGCCTGCGGTGGTTCCACGCTGCGCGCACATGCGCCAGGACGCGCGCGCTGGCCGTCACCGGCGAGATCCTGGCTACGTCGTTCGAAGCGCCCCATGGAAGGATGGGCGCCAGCCGATCGACAGCCGCGTGCGACAGCCAGCTCTTCGCGCTCGTGACCAGGCGACCGGGCACTTGCGCGCCGAGTTCGCGTGCCAGGCTGCCGACCACCGCCCCGTCAGGGCTGCGCCCCCAAGGCAGCACCAGGTCGCCTTCGGGAATCTCGCCCGCGGCGGGCTGGTACAGCGCCGAAGGCAGGAGCGGACGCGGCGCGACCTCGCCCAGCCCGACAAGCTGTTCGATCCCGAACAGCTCGATGGCGTCGTCCGCGACAGCCTTCGACGGCGCACAGGCAACGACCGTGTGCGTGGTGCCGAGGTCGATGCCGACGATGTAAGGCGCCACCGTGACGCTCGTCTCCGGCGTCGGCGTCAGGCGCCCTCGCCGCCTTCGCGTGGCTCGCCACGCACGTCGAACTCGACCTTCCAGCGTTCGTCGCCGCTGCGTGGCACGGCTTCGAGCTCCAGCGTCCCGGCCCCGGTGACACGGGCATGCAGGCGCACGGGCACCATCTCGCCCGGTGTGCGGCCCAGCGGTGCCAGCGTGGCCGAGATGGCGTCGATCTCCCGCAACTCCTCGGGTGCCCAGGCATCCAGCACCGTGCCGACGACGTCGTGGCGCCGCACCGACGACGCGAAGAAGCGGAACCGCACCGGCTCGCCGACGACGACGCCGACCTCGAGCGACGGCAGCGCGGCTTCGGTGCCCTCCTCCATCCCGAATGGGGCAATGCACAGCGCCTGCAGCGGCGGCTCGACCCCGGGCACGGCGGGCATCGACGACTCCACGCCGACGTAATACGCGAACGCCGTGCCGCCGCGAATGCGCACGCCGCGGCCGCGCCGCACGTAGCCGTAATACGCCGCCCCACGCGCGACGGCGAGATCCAGGTCGGCCCCGGCCAACGGACGCACCGGCTCGCTGCCTTCGGCGCGCAGCCATTGGTCGAGGGTGCCGGCAACGCGGTCGGCCAGCAGTTGCGACTTGAACACGCCGCCGTTGAACAGCAGTGCGGTCGGATGGATGAAGCTGACGCCGGGCGCGCGGCGAGCCGCAAATCCTTCCAGCTCGGCCACCGCAGCCACCTGGCGGCCGAGGAAGGCGGCCAGGTGGCGCGTCACTGCAGCATCCTGGGCATAAGGCAGGCCCAGTTGCGCCAGGGCCGCGCGCACCCGGGCCACGGGGCGAGCGGAGGCTTCGACGGCCGGAAAGAAGCCTTCGAGGATGGTGGCGGCGACCTCCTCTCGCGTGAGCTCGGTTCGGATCGAGCCGCCGATCAGCTTGCTGCCGCGGCTGGGCACGACGATGGGCAGGGCGGGCGCGTCGGGATCGGCCAGAAGCTTTTCCTTGGCGCCACGACATGCATGGGTCAGGGCACGCAACTGCCATGCATCGAGTGTCGTGCCGGCGGCGGCGAGCTTGCGCGCGACCACGTGCGCGAGCGCCAGGTCCATGTTGTCGCCGCCGAGCAGGATGTGCTCCCCGACAGCGACCCGGTGCAGCTCCAGGCTGCCGTCGCGCTCGAGCACCGCGATGAGGGAAAAGTCGCTGGTGCCGCCGCCCACGTCGACCACGAGGATGACGTCGCCGGGCCGCGCTTGTTGCCGCCACTCGCCCCGTGCCGACTGGATCCAGCTGTAGAGCGCGGCCTGCGGCTCCTCGAGCAGCGTCGGCGCAGGATAGCCCGCGGCCGTGGCCGCTTCCAGCGTGAGCTCGCGCGCGGCCGGGTCGAAGGAGGCCGGTATCGTCACCGTCACGTCCTGCTCGGCGAACGGCGCCTCGGGGTGCGCCTGGTCCCAGGCGGCGCGCAGGTGTTCGAGATAGCGGCGGGACGCGTCCAGCGGCGAAATCCGCTCCAGTTCGGGCGGGGCGTCCTGCGGCAGGATGGCGCCCCGCCGGTCGACGCCGGGATGGGAAAGCCAGCTCTTCGCGCTCGACACCAGCCGGATCGGCGTCGTCGCGCCACGGCTGCGTGCCAGCTCGCCGACCACGCCGCTGGACCCGGCCTGCCATGGCAAGGTGAGTTCACCCGGAGGGAACTCGTCCGCATGCGGAAGATAGAGGAACGATGGCAGCAAGGGCTGCTCTTCGACCGTGCCCGGGGCGGTGAGTTGCGGGACGGGCAGCACCCCGTGCACGGTGACCTCGCCGTCGCTGGCGCCAATGTCGATGAATGACAGCGCGCTGTGGGTGGTGCCGAGGTCGATGCCGATGCAATAGCGTGGACCCGGCCCGGTGCCTTGCTGGGGCGCCACACTCACAGTTCCACCTCGGCAGCGGCGAGCACGCGGGTGTCATGCCCTTCGGCGAGTTGGGGCAGCCGAACCTCGGCCACACGCCAGCCGCGATGGCGCAGGCTGCCGTGGAACGGCGGCTGGCCGACCACATTGCCGGTCAGGCGCACGGCCGCGGCGTCGAATCCCGCCGGCAGCGAAACGCGGCTGCCCTCGGCCTCGTCCCGCACTGGCACGATCCGGAAATGCTCGCGCAGGACCTTGGCGCAGCCCTCGTGCACCAGGCGCGCTGCAGCGCCGACCTGGCTGTCGCTGTAGTCGGCAAGGTTCTCCCCGGCAAAGTCGATCAGGCGCGCGTCCCGCTGCAACAGGGACAGCAGTTGCAAGGCGGCGTCCGGGCTGGCTTGCTTGAAAGCCGGCTCGGCGGCTGCCGGGGCGGCCGGGGCCGGCATGGCGCCAGCGCTCGCGTCGAGAAAGCGCGCCGCGCTCTCGGGGTCGCCGAGCACGGCGAAGAACGATCGAACCGCGAGGCCGATCCGCGCAAGCAGCGAGGGCGGCTGCCTGGAAGAAGGCGTGTCATTGGACGTGGCCATGAGGTGCTCCATACCGGACGCGCAAATGGCGCCGGCGAGTGGCTCGGCCGTGCGGGGCACTTGCCGCGCCGATCATGCCACTGGAGTCACCGCTCCGGGGGGATGGCTCGACTGCGTGGGAATCGCACGGTGCTGCTCCTTTCGTGAACGCGGCGTCCCGTTCCTCGATCGTTCAGGCTTGGCGCTCTATCCTGAACGCAACATCGCCGAAAGAGCCCTCATGCCTCGCATTGTCTCCAGCGTCGCCCTCCTCCTCGGGCTGTCCTTCCTGCTGCCCGCTGCCTGGGCGGCGGTCGACCGGGCCGAAGCGGCTTCTCTTGCGCAGCGCACCGCTCCGGGCCGAGTGCTGTCAGTGGAGCGCGGCTTGCACCTGGACAACAGCGTCGTGTGGCGCATCCAAGTGCTCACCACCGGCGGCGAAGTTCGCCTCGTCGTCATCGACGCGGAAACCGGGCGCCCGCGGTAGAACGGCCGGGACTTCATCCACGAGTCACCGGCCAGACCCGCGGCCCATCTGGGCCTCGTGATCGCACGCAAGGACGTCGCTTGACAGGAAACACAGTTGCTCAGAGCTCGTCCAGGGCCGCCACCAACGCTTGCCGAACCGACGGAAATTGGTGCACGTCGCTATGCCCGGCCCCGGTTACCCGCACCAGCTGCGCTGACGGCAGCACCTCGAACAGCTTCTCGGCATGGTGGATCGGGATCAGCTTGTCTTTTTCCCCGTGGATCAACAGTACGGGGCCCAGAAGCTTCGCTGCGCAATCGAGCGTGTGGAACGGGTACCGCAGCACCCTGGCGGGAACCCACGGATAGAGCTCCGCAGACAAGGCCTTCATGCTGCTGTAGGGCGAAACCAGAAGCGTCAGGTCCGGCGGGCGGCCGTCGGCACACAGCCTTGCCGAAAGGCCGGCGGCCAGTCCGGTGCCTAGCGACTGGCCGGAGATCACCACGCGCTTGCCCTCATACATCGGCGCCACGTGCTTCCACACCGTCTCGACGTCGCAGTGCAGCTGCTCCTCGCTCACGATCTCCCCGGTGCTCTTGCCAAAACCCCGGTAGTCGAACATCACGACATCGAAGTTGGCTCCACGAAATACGTCCAGGTCCACGAACCACTTCTTCAGGTTGCCGGAGTTGCCATGCAGGAAGAAGAACACCCCGCGCGGGTTGGGCAAGCGCATTTGGACCGCGGAGAGCCGGGCGCCAGGCACGTCGACGAAGAATTCGTGCGCATCCGCGTCACTGCTGATCGGCACGTCGGGCGACAGCTTTGCGGGTTCGAACAGCAGCCGCTCCTGCCGGAAGTACAGCCAGCCGATCGCGCCGGCGTAGAGGGCGGCGGCGACCCCCACAATGGCGCCGGACAGCATTGCGTAGCCCGTGCCTCCGCGGCGCAATGATCCAGGTGGAGCGGGGGCCATCAGGACGAGCCGGCTTTCGCCCCGAGGGCAGAAGGAATAGTGCCAACGCGCTGGGCAACGGTGACCATGATCAACTGTACCCCGTTGACCGTCGGGCTGCCTGCAGCCGACGCGGCGCCTGCTCAGTCGCGGCTTCTGCCGTCGAATTGCTGTGCGCGCGTCACGGCCCCCAGTGAGCGGGCAACGAGGGGACTGAGGACGATCGCCGGACCATGAGAAAACCTGTGCGCACACCGCCGCTGGGCACGATCTTCCCAAATCCCTACCAGACAAGCTGCCGACGCAAGGCACAATCCGCCCGGTCCTGCACGGCCGCGCAGCGGCTAAACTCTATTCACACGAAAAAGCCACGGAAGGTCAACGGATGCTCGCCAGCGACCTCGAAGTCCCCATCGATCCCTATGGCTGGGACCTCTACCGCCGCAAGGTCGGCGTAGACGAAGCCGCCCTCGCCATCGGTCAAGAGTTGCAGAAGAAGCTGCACAGCGTGCAGGGTGTCCGTGCCAGCGGCAGCAAGCACGACCGCCTGGAGCAAGCGGGCCGCATCCGACAGGAGATGCACGACTTCATGAGCCGCTACGCGAAGTTTGGCGCCATGGACATGGAGTCGAAAACGGTTCTGACGCGCGTCATCGGCGCTCACTTGGACGTCAGGCTTGACATCCAGTAAATCGTTGTCCTCTCGAGAGATCCAGGCGCGGCAGCTTGCCACGACGAGTCGAAAGCGCCATGGCCGACCACGATCGCTGGGGGTCGGTACGCAGGCCTGACGGACTTCAACGCGAAGACCGGCATGGTGTTCGTTCCCAAGGATGAAGGCGCCGCGCACCCGCAGTCCCAGGCCGCCCCATGAAAATGCCCCGGTTCAGGCCCGTATGGGCCGCAGCCGCGCAGGCCGCCAGCGGCCTCGCGCACGCCGCCGGTGGCCACCACGCGATCGACGATGCCGCCATCCTGGATCCGGGACAATGCCAGGTGGAGACCTGGGTGGACCGGCACGCCGCCAACGACCGCGGCCTGGCGCACGTCGGTTCCGCCTGCCGCCTCGGCCGCGTCGAACTCGGTCTCAACCTGGACCGGACCCGCGCCCGCGCTGAGAATGACGTCTCGGCTACGGGCGTGCAGGCCAAATGGTCCCGTCCGCTCACGGACTCGCTCAGCGTCGGCCTGGTGCTCGGCGCGACTTGGCAGGACCGGGCACCTGGCTTCGCCGGCGGCACCGTGGTCGTTCCACTGACCTGGCAGCCGCACGAGCAGTGGATGGTGCACGTCAACGTGGGCCGCGATTTCCTGAACGGGTCTGCGGACAAGGATCGGGGCGGCGCCGCGGTGGAATGGGCCCCCACGCCCGCCTGGTCCTTCGTTGCCGAGCGCTTCCTTGAAAACAACGGCCAGTTCTGGCGTCTTGGGGGCCGCTGGCAGCTGAACTCGAGCGTGAACATCGACCTCAGTCACGCGCGCAGCCTGCGCGGCGACGGACCCCGCTGGTGGACCCTGGGCGCCAACTGGGTCTTCTCCCGTTGATTCTCTTGGACACGAGTGAACCGAGTGAACCGATCAAGCGCACCCACGTGCGCGCGTTGGCCCCCGTTCGAGGCGCGCGTCGTTGCCAGATACGAAAATGTGAACCAGCGACAGCCCGAGTCGGCTGGAGTTGGCCGGGAACGGTCCTCGAGCGTTTATCGCAACACGTAGCTGGCAAGCACGGCCTGTACCTCGTAGATGCTCAGACGCTTGTTGAACTGTTTCTGAATCGGGTTCGGCGACCCAGAAATCCAGATCTTCAGTTCCGCGTCCAGGTCGAAGGTCCCCGCAGTCTCGACACTGAAATGGGTGATGCTCTTGTACGGGATGGAGTGGTACTCCACCTTGCTTCCCGTGAGTCCTTGCTTGTCCACCAAGACAAAGCGCTTGTCGGTGAAGACAAAGTAATCCCTGATCAGCTGATACGCGTGCTGGACGGACTCACCAGGCGCCAGGATCTGCGCGAATTCCGTGCTGAATCTTGGCTGCGTCCACCCTGGACGCGTTCCCCAGCATCCCATCGAGAAGCCCCATCTCACCTCCTGTTGGTGAGATGCGGTTATACCGTACGTCTACCTTCCTTCGCGCCTTCGCGCCACTTCGCGGGAGAGCCATACCCGCTCTCGACCCCAAGCGGCCGGGGGCTCACGCCCGTGCACCATCGCAAGAGCGAACAGGGTTTAGAACGAATCGGGCAGCAGTCTTAGCGGCCCGCGGTATTCTGCGAGCATCTCAAGGGGGCAATGATGTCAAGCGATTGGAAGCGCCGCGTCAGGCTGTTTGTCCAGCGCTTCTGGCAGCCGACCAGCGCGTGCATGACGTGCATGCCGGGTAGCTGGGGCAATCTCCTGAGTCTTGCCCACTGGACAATTGCACTGCAGACCGGTCTGGCCACTGGAATCTTGGCCGTGCTCCTGACGTTCACACCGGCGGCCAAGCTCTACGCGAACCGATATGGCAATTCACTGGTGGTCGGCTGCCTGACGATGTTGGGCGACGCCTACTCGCACGCAAATCATTACGACATCCCTTTTGCCGAGGCCATCGTGACGGGTGTGGTCTCGGGTCTGCTCACGCTGGCCGGCTCTTACCTCTTTGAAGACCGCGCCCGACGACTTCGGGCGATATGGGCGAGGATTTCAGGATAGCCAACGCCGCCGGTGCTGCAGAGGGCACTCCTCAAGGAGCACGACAGCTATGGCCCCTAACCAGCCCACGCAGGAGGCGCCATTGAGAACCACTGCTCGCGAGCTCGCACATGGCCCAGGACCATCTCAGCGAACAGAGATTCCGTGAGGCGGGTAGCATGCCGCGAATGTCACATCTTCCTTTGGGGCACTCATGTCTGAAAGCGTGAAAGATCTCGCCAATCCATTCATCGATTTGGCGAACCGATTGGCGGCGGAGGGGAACCCGGTCCACATGGTGGCCGGAGGGTTCCTGTACGCTGCGGCGCGATATTCGGCATTCGTCACCTTGCTGGCCGAAGAAGAGGGCCAAGCTCGTTCGCGCGACGCACAAGTGGAGGTTGTGGTGAGCGCATTTCGCGCAGACCTGCTCAAGCACCTGAACCAACGCCCGATCGGCTAAACGCTTCTTCGGCGTCGACGAGGAAGCGCGCCAGCGGCCGCAGCAGGTAGGTGTCCCCAACCTTCCGGCCGCTACCGATGTTGAAGCCTGAGGAGGACAAAGCTGCCGTCGGCAAGGCCGGTATTGAGGCCGGCTCCCCACCGCTGGCCACCTTGACGAAGTCGAATGCGCTGTAGAAGCCATTCAGATCCGGCCGGCAGTAGAGTTCGATGCTGCCCACTCGCGCCAGCACCGGATGCGCCGTCACGTCACGCATGATCCTCGCTCCCAATCCGGTGCCCCGGTATGCAGGCTCGACCAGGCGCCCCTGGGCCTGCCCGATTGGTTCATTTCGATCCCGCTCGACTTGAGGTCTTCGGGCTGCCCTGACCCGGCATCTAGCGCATGCCCAACCGCTTCCGAGCGCTCAGGTGACGCTCGCCAGTGCCCGCTGTGGCCGGGAGCGGACCCTGCACTACTCACGCGTCACGCCGCGTCGCGCAAGACGGGAGTGCCTTCCTTGCGAGGGCGCGACGTCAGCCGCGCACCGCCAGAAGCCGGGCCATGGCAGCCAGGTGCGCGTCCCTGAGGACTTGCGGCTTCACCTCGTCTTCAGCGGCCGATTCGTTCTCCTGGTTCTGCACCGCTGCACGCATCGCTTCCTCGTTGCGCCAGACGATCACATCCTTCTTGGGGCACATGTGCCTGAGCGTGTGGTACCAGTAGTACCCGTCTGCCCCGCCGAACAGCTTGTCGATGCCGGCGAGGTCGTTGGACTTGATCCGATGGTTCTGCAGGATCTCGTCCAGCAGCTGGTGGGAAAGGATGAATGGAATAGGAATGTCTCGCGGCGTACTTCTCAGGGCGCGCATTTTACGAGCGCGGGCGCTGCCGGCCTGCGGAGCGGCGCACGCATTGCAGGTCCGCTCCTGGCCGAACTACTCTGCCCTCCCGTGACCTCTGCTTCAGGGGCAAGAGCCAAGCGCGACGGCAGTGATCGACCCCACGCAGACGCGGCAAGGCGGAGGTGATCACCTACAGCGCTGCGACCGGGCCGCAACTACGATAGGACGAATCACGTGAGATGCCCATGCCCGACCTGAACAACGCCGATCCGACGCCGCCCGACGAGGTGAAAGCCAAGCTGGAGAGATCGGCGGAGGAAAGCCGCCAGCTCGATTCGCCTGCGCGCACGAACGAGTCGACGATCCAACCGGAGAAGCCGGAGAAGGACATACTCGAGGGGTTCCACGGCGGCTGAACGACAACCTGGCCAGCCGCCTCAACAGGTCTCGGGA
Organism: Ramlibacter monticola; assembly: GCF_016722785.1. Taxonomy (GTDB): domain Bacteria; phylum Pseudomonadota; class Gammaproteobacteria; order Burkholderiales; family Burkholderiaceae_C; genus Ramlibacter; species Ramlibacter monticola. Next base: position 719,456 of record NZ_JAEQNE010000001.1, read on the forward strand.
ATCACCCCGCCGCCTGCGGCGACTCCGCGAAGCGGGGAAGCTTCTCGTCGAGACACACCCATGGTTGCGCACTCGACGTCCAGATGTCCAGCATCGGCGCGAACGCGGAAGCATCATCCAGCGTAGGGAATCGGATCGACGTGAACTGCGCGTTAACTTCGCTTTGCGTGAACAGGGGCGTGCCGCAGTCCCCGCAGAATCCGCGAGTCGTCATCTTCCCGCTGCTCGCACGGGTTGCGTAGGCCTTCGGACTGCCGGAGATCTCGAGATCCGCCATCTTGACGACGATGCCGGAGGCAAAAGGAGCCCCGCTCGCACGCTGGCAATCGCTGCAATGGCAGTTCAACATCGCAACGGGCTCACTCGCGCACGTGTAGCTGACCGAGCCGCAGGCGCACCTGCCGGAGAAGCGTGGATTCATGTCGCTGATTATCGGAGCGGAATCAGGCGCGATGTCTGCTCCTGGCCGGCCGCACGTTCACTGCCCCGGGAGGCGCCTCAGGGTCCGGTTACGGTGGTGCCGCCCGCCGTGGCGACGTACTTGTGCCCATGGCGGCGATAACAAGCTGCGAAGAGCCCGACGAAGCCTACGATGATCCCCAGTACGGCCGTAGGATGACTCAGAAGTTCCATGATGGTTTGCAATTCGCGTACTCCGGGGCATGAACCCATTCGGGGCGCCGAAGGCCAATCCTTCGGCTACCAGGTAATGTCAGGGTCCACCGGGCGGCGAGCCTCTGTGGGACGCATCGTATGCGCGGCCCATTCGGTGCCCACCCCCCAAAGCGGGGGGAAACCGGATGCACAATTGCTGAGCAGGTTTGATCAATTGCCGAGGTCGAAGCCCCGAGTGGACGTCGCCAGAGCCGATCACCGGGTCCAAGTCACGGCACGAGCACGCGTGCCAGTTGCCGCAAATCCTCGTCCGGAGGCCCGTAGCTGACCAGCCGGATGCCCAGCCCCCACCCGGCCGCCTGTTCCAGTGCACGCCAGATCGCAGCGTCGATCCAGCCGATGTCATTTCCGAATGCTCCGCCACCGAGCCGTGTGAGGAACACCCGGTTGCTCCCCCCACGCGCTGCACTGAGCCAGCCGGCCCGCAAGGTGGCTTCGTAGGCGGCTTCGAGGACCAGCGTGGCGAAGCGACTCCACAGCTCCGGGACCGCGATGCGGTTGTAGCTGACCGGCAGGGCCGAGCAGAAGGCCTGCGACACCGTCGGACCGGGCTCCACGTCCGTCAGCCCCACGCCCCAGTGCAGCCCGATGCGCAGGAGGCAGCGCAGCTGGTCGATCGTGTCATCGTCGGCAGCGGCCAGATGCCGATCGATGCTGGACAGTCCCTCCCGGGTGAACAGGGCATAGCCGTTTTTCATCCGCCAGAGGCGAGCGTCCTCGTTGCCGAGCGCCTGGCCGAGATCGCCCAGGCAGTCGATCTGGCGCTCGCGCGTCTGCCCTATCGTGCCGTCCGGAAAGCGGACCAGGTAGTTCCGGAAGATGGTGGCCGCCCCGGCCGCGATCGCGCACGCAGGTCCCTGGGTGTGATCCAGTTCATAGCGTGCGACACCGTCTTCGGGCGCCACGTCCGGGTGGACCATCTCCAGCAGGTTGAACTGGGAGGCCACCTGGAACAGCGCGCCGGCATTGGCCGGATCGGCGTGCAGCTTGCGGACATCGCCTTGCTCGATTCCAACGCTGGAGCGGCCCGACTGCGCCAGGTGGGCCGTGCGCGCCCGCAGTTCGCCGAGGCTGGGTGTTTCCAGTGAGCCCACGGCAAACGTCCTGCTGCTGGCCTCGGAGGTCAACTGGCCCAGCACCACGCGCAGGCGCCGCTGCGTCTGCGCATACGAGGTCTCCGGGAAGCCGGTGATCGCTTCGAACCAGTTCACCGACTCGTCCCGCGCGGCTGGTACCGCCTCACGTAGGTCTCCTGTGCCGGCGTCTCGATGGCGCCGGGGCGTACCTCGCGCACCCTGCGGATCGCCACATCGGCGCGTTCGCCGAGCTCGATCAGCAGGAAGGCCGCCACCATGCCCGCGCGGCCCAGGCCGCCTTTGCAGTGGACGAGGACCTTGCCTCCCTGGGCTATCGTGGCGAGCAGTTCGGGAAGCTCCGCGTGCCACTGCTTCTCGAAAGCGACGGACGGAACGTTGACGTCCACGATCGGGAGATGCAGCCACCGCATCCCACGCCTTTGCACCCTCTCGCCTAGCGGCGCGACCTCCAGGGCCTCCAACTCGAAGGCCTCGATCAGTGTCAGGACGACCCGTGCGCCCCAACGCTCGATGGTGTCGAGGTCGGCCTCCAGGTCGCGCTGCCAGACGTGGCCGAACAGGCTGGGGCCGCACTTCCCCGGGCAGAACGTGATGCCGATGCCGCCGCCGCCCGGCGTCGACAGTTCGGCGATCTGCAGCGGATGGGTGGTGCTCGATCTGACCTGCACGCGGACCTTTTCAGAACACGGTTGGAGTCACTATCGTAGTGCATGCGTTGGTTCGGACTGACAGGTATCCATCATCCGCGCCGCGTCAACCGTTCGCATCGACCTGGAATGCGCGCGCGGGTGAAATCGGATCCCGACGTATTGGAGGTCTGACCGATTGGCGGGGGAACTTGACAGCTCACTGACAGCACGTGCCCCCTCGTCATGGGGGGCCGCACTCCGGAACTTGAATCGCGTCACCGTGTCCATCCAGGTGCTCTTGCGTTCTCGCCGCGCGAGCTGCGCTCGACGCTCATCCCGTGGGCCGGCTCCTCAAGAAGAAATGATGCAGCGAACACCGAGCCCTTCATCGTCAGTTTGAACAACCCACGCTGGCCGCCTGAAGTCGAACAACACATCGAAAAATGGACGATCTCGAATATTGAGCACGCTTGCCATGTTCCATCAGGTTCCAGGATCCCACACGGCTGAAGCGACGGAAGGCGCGCTCTGCACGAACTGCCATTTGAAAGGCATCTGCCTGCCCGTCGACCTCAAAAGACAGGACGTGCAGCGCCTGGATGCTCTGAAGATCGATCGGCGCCGCGTCAAGGAGCGGCAGCATCTGTACCAACCCAGTGACGAGGTTCGGGCAATTTTCGCAGTGCGCCGCGGCACGTTCAAGAGCGGCCGTCGGCGGCAGGACGAGACCGACCACGTGACCGGCTTCCACCTGCCTGGCGAACTCCTCGGTCTCGACGGCTTGGCCGGCCACGAGCACATCGGATTCGCCACGGCGCTCGACGACGCCGAGGTCTGCGCGATTTCGCACGCCCAACTCACTGATCTGGCATCCGGCACTCCAGGCCTTCAGCGTGTGATCCCCCGCCTGCTGGGGCGTGAAGTCGTGCGACAGCAGGAGCTGTTGGCACTCTTGCGCGGAAAGTCCGTCGAAGAGCGACTCGCTGCCTTCCTGGTCGACATTTCGCTGCGACAGCAGGCGCGAGGCTGCTCTCCCACCGAGATCCACCTGCAGATGTCGCGCGCCGATCTTTGCAGCTACCTGGGCATGAAGCTGGAAACGGTCAGCCGCATGTTCACGTTGCTGCAACGACGAGGGTTGCTGGTGGTCGACAAGCGCCACGTTCAAATCGTGGACCTTGAAGGACTCAAACTCGTCATCGATCCGGTGCGCATGCACTGAGGCCTTCGACAGCACCTTCGAGACACGAGCAGTTGCCCGGTATGCACACGAAGACGGTGGAAGCACGACGGCCATGGTCTGATCCTGCTCATCGGCAGGTCGCCAAGGCGGAGTTACCTGGCTTGACCGGCGCCGCCACGGCGGTCGCATGAAAACCCGCACCAGGATTGGCAGCGATGGCGCCGAGTACTTCCAGTTCATCGCGCCCAATGGCGCGGTCTATGAGGCGACCCGAGCAGACGCGCAGTCCGCTTGGGTGGTGTGCTTTCCCGGGGGGCAGTTTCGGCTCTTCGGCAACCGCAACGAGGTGCATTCCAAGATCATCCGGAAGGCCCACCAAGCGCCCGGGAGCATGAACGCAAGCTCTTCGTGACGCATCTCACCGCGCCTCGCGGCCGCACCCGCCACCAATGCCGGGTGGGGGATTCCGCAACTTTTTCCTGCAGACTGCGCAGCGGAAAAGGAAACCAGAGATGTCGACCATTCGCTTGCTCGTCGTCGAGCACCACCCCCTGTTCCGCCGGGGATTATTGGCCCTTCTAGCGGGCTGTCACAGCGTCGAAGTGGTGGGCGAAGCGGTCGACTCCACCGAGGCGGTGCGCGCGGCCGGCGCCCTGCATCCGGACATGATCCTGCTGAACGACCACCTCCCCGGGGTCAGTGGCATCAACCAAACCCTCCTGAAGCTGAGTGCGGCCGCGCCGCACGCCAAGCTTGTTCTGCTCGCATCCAACGAAGAGGGGCCGCACCTGGACGCGGTCTTCCAGGCTCGCGCCAACAGCTACCTGGCCAAGACCATCGAAGGCGACATGCTGCTCGGTGTCATCCATCGCGTGATGCGCGGCGAATTGGTGGTCAGCCCCGAGCTCCTGCCGCGCCTCGTTTCCAAGCTGCGCAACGCCGACATGCGGGACGAAGCGCCTGCGAGCGGCGAGCACACCGAAGATCTCCAAGGCACCGACCGGCTCTCCGCGCGCGAGCAGGATGTGCTGCAGCACGTAGCCCGCGGGTTCAGCAACAAGGCAATCGGGCGCGCACTGCACATTTCCGACGCCACGGTGAAGGCCCACCTGACGAATATCATGCGAAAGCTAGGCGTGAGCTCGCGCGTGCAGGTGGCCATAGTCGCCCACGCCGGCCACGGCTGGACCGGAAGCAGCCCTCCTTCCTCCGGACACTTCATCCAGTAGCCCGCGTGAGCCAGCGAGCCATTCTTCGCAGGTTCGAGCCGCTGCAGCCAGCATGAACTCGTCGCTGCGCCCCGCTTGAGCCGCGGCTATCGAGCCTCGAGACCGTTCGAGTGGGCGAACAATCCCACCTTACTCCGTTCCTTGCGCTCGAGACGCGAGCGACGCCGGCGACGCTCTACATCCTGACTTCCGCTCTTGGGGCGGACCCTGCCCTCCGTGACCCGTGCTTCACAGCGGAAGAACGAAGGGCGAGGGCAGCAATCGACGCTCAGCAGCTACTCGTCTGCCGGGGCGAATTGCCGGATCATGCCGCATGACCGCTTCCCATCAGTCACGCTGCACCTGGGCACAAGGCGACGACGCGCTCATGGTGCGCTATCGCGACGACGAATGGGGCGTGCCTCAGCACGATCCGCGCATGCTCTGGGAAATGCTGGTGCTCGAGGGGTTCCAGGCCGGCCTTTCCTGACGAACCGTCCTGCACAAACGCGAAGCTTTCAGGAGAGCTTTCGCCGGATTCGCGCCGGAGAAGGTGGCGCACTTCGGAGAGAGACAGACCTCGCAGTTGCTAGCCGCCCCCGGCATCATCCGCTCGCGCGCCAAGATCGAAGCTGCGATCGACGCGGCCAGGATCTATTGCGCCATGCGTGAGGCCGGCGACGACTTCGGAGAATTCTGCTGGTCCTTCACCGGCGGCGCCGTGCTCGTGGGCGACGGCCGGCACCCGCCAGCGAGCACGCCGAAGTCAGGGGAAGTGTCGAAGGAACTGAAGCGCCGCGGCTTCAAGTTCGTCGGCCCGGTGATCGTCTATGCCTGGATGCAGGCGGTCGGCATCGTCAACGACCATTCTCTCGACTGCTTCCGCCGCAACTCCCATCCCTGAGGCTGACAGCGGGACGGGCGCATCTGGCCGTGAGCGGTATTGAGAGCCGCTTGTCACAATAACTGATCCATGCGCCGGTTTCACCCACCACTTCCATGGCCATCGGGCTGCCGCAGGCCTCTCTGCGCCTGTGTGGCGCCACAGTCCGTAAGCACGACGCCGCCAGGTCAAGGGGCACCCTGTGTACGGGGGGCATCATTTCGCGAGCCGCACGAGGTGCTCGGCGTGCACGGCGCCCGGGCGCAGGGCAAGGTCTCGCCAGACGCGTGTGGCTGGTCAAACCGCGCGCGGGCGATGACCGGCCCCGTGAACCGTCGCACAATGGCGGCGTGATTCCAGCCCTGCGCGATTTCCTGCGCGCCCTCACGGCGCCGCCCGGCAACTCCGGTCCAGCCGGGATGACCAGCGAACTGGCCACGGCCGTCCTGCTGGTGGAAACGATGCGCGCCGATCAGGGCATGCAACCGGAAGAGCGCGCGGCGGTGCTGCGAATCCTCAACGAGAAGTTCGCCCTGGCCGAGGCCGATGTCCAGGAACTCCTCGCCGCGGCCGAGGAACGGTCGCGACAAAGCAGCGATTTCTTCTCCTTCACCTCGGTCCTGAACGAGCGCCTCTCGCATCCTCAGAAGATCGAGGTGATCGAGCTGATGTGGCGCGTGGCTTACGCGGACGGCAGCGCGGACGCGGGCGAAAGCCACGTCATCTCGAAGGTCGCCGGCCTGCTGCACGTGACGCACGGCGAATACATCGCCGCCAAGCTGCACGCGCAGCAGGGTGCCAGGCCGCGCGGCGGCTGATCGCTCGGTTGCCCCCGCACCGATGATCCACGGAACCTCCGCGCTCGCCCTGGCCGTCCTCGTATCGGTCATCGCCCTCTTGGCCGTTCGGGCGCAAGGGGTGCGTGACGCGGCGCTGCCCGATGCGCTGCGCGCGCTTTCCGGCCGATGAAGTGGCGCGCAAGGGGTGTCGCCCGCCGCGATCTGTTCGCGGGGGGCTTGGCACTAATGGCGCAGATCGCCGCGGGGCAGGCGCAAGCGCAGGCGCCGCTCGTGGAGGCGGCGGCGCGCGGTGACCTGGCGCGCCTGCAGGCGTTGCTGCGGGGCGGGGCGGACATCGAGCAGCGCAACGCCGGCGGGCGCACGGCGGTGCTCGCGGCCACGGCGGGCAATCATCTCGAGGCCGTGCGTGCCCTGATCGCCCGCGGTGCCGACGTCAACGCGCAGGACCGGCAGCGGGACAGCGCGTTCCTGCTGGCGGGCGCGAGCGGCTTCACCGAGATCGTTCGCGCGACGCTGGCCGCCGGAGCGGATCTGAAAAGCACCAACCGCTACGGCGGCACGGCATTGATCCCGGCCTGCCACCACGGCCACGTCGATACCGTGCGCCTGCTACTCACGACACCGATCGAAGTCGACCACGTGAACAACCTCGGCTGGACCGCGCTGCTGGAGGCGGTGATCCTGGGCGACGGCGGGCCGGCGCATACCGAGATTGTCCGCATGCTGATCGAGCACAAGGCTGGCGTGAACATCGCGGACCGTGACGGCGTCACGCCGCTGCAGCACGCCACGCGGCGGGGGCAGCAGAACGTCGCTCGCCTGCTGGCGAAGGCAGGTGCGCGCTAGCTAGCTCGCCGACGCCGCGCCTCCGCAGAAAGTCAACCTCTCGGATCGCTCCAGGATCGACGATCTCGATGTGAGGAAGGGGTGGAGGACCCCTGAATTTCCAATCTGACCGAGATTTCAGACAGCCTCGGCCGGCTGCTGCCGCTCGAGAAGCAGGCCCCCGCTACCGCCAAGGCGCACGCCTGCTGAGCCAAGGCCGACGGCAGTTGCAGGCGGGGCACGACAGGACGCATCTCGTCCGCCAACGGTGAGCTCCAGTTCATTCGTCACCCGGAGGTTGTTCCCGCTTCGTTCAGGTAGGGGGCGCTACCCTGAACGCCACATCATCAAAAGAACCCTCATGCCGCGCATCGCCCTCTCCAGCTTCGCCCTCGCCCTCGGGCTGTCATTCCTGCTATCGACTGCATGGGCGGGGGTGGGCCGGGACGAAGCGGTTTCTCTTGCGCACCGCACGGTTCCGGGCCGTGTGCTGGCCGTGGAGCGCGGCCTGCATGTGGACAACAGCGTCGTGTGGCGTATTCAGGTGCTCACTGCCGCAGGCGAGGTCCGCCTCGTCGTCATCGACGCGGAAAGCGGGCGGCCTCGTTAGAACGGCAGGCATGCCCGAACGGCGTTGGGTCCGAACAAGGAGGACTTCATGACGAAATCCAACGACATGAAATTCCAGCTGTGCTTCCGTAACCTGTACAACAGCGGCCGCGGCTTTGCGTTCCCTTGCGACTCCGAGGGTCGGGTCGATCTGGACCACTTGAGCGAGCGCGCGCGCAGCAACTACTTCTACGCCCGCGCCATGATCGGGCGCGAACTGGCGCACCCAGCCATCGAGAACATGCGTTGAGAGCCGCCTCACCTGCACGCTTTGACGGCGAAGCCGTGAGCCAAACGCCGTTTACGGCCTGCGAGAATTGGTGACCGTCCTGATGCATGCGACCGGCCAGGACGGTGAGCAGGCGTGGCCCTCAAGAACATCGATCTTGATCACGTCCGCGCGGCAATTCGAGGGCCTCCGCCGCCTTGCACGGGACTGCTATACATTCGTCGGCGGTCCACACCTACCGAGAGAACCCATGTCGATCTCATCCGTCCTAAGAGCCACCGTCGTCGCACTAGCCGTTGCGACCAGTGCGCCGCTTTTCGCGCAAGGCACCCCCATCAATGCGGCAGCATTCGACTCGCTGGTCGCCCAAGGCCCCCTTGCCGACGCCGCGACGATCGCGTCGAGCAAATGGGCCAGCAAGGTCAAGCAGGCCGGCACGCTGCGGCTCGGCGGCACCCAGACGTCGAACCTTTTCTCGCTGCTCAATGAGAAGGACGGGAAGATCCGCGGTTTCGATGCGGGCCTGGCCCAGCTCCTGACACGCTACATCCTGGGCGATGGAGCCAAGTACCAGTTCACGCAGGTCACGTCGTCCACACGCGAACAGGTCCTCATCAACGACCAGGTGGACATGGTCTTGGCCACCTATTCGATCACTCCTGCCCGCGCGGAGAAGATTTCCTTCGCCGGGCCTTACTACAGCTCGCAGGCGGGGGTGCTGGTCAAGTCGACCAACAAGGCAATCCAGTCCTACAACGATCTCGCCGGCAAGAAGACCGCCACCCAGGCGGGATCGACAGGGCCCGCGATCCTTGCGCAATTCGCGCCCAAGGCCACCGTGCAGGAGTTCCAGACACACCAGGAGGCCCTTGACGCCCTGCGCCAGGGACGCGTGGACGCCTACGTGACCGACTACACGCTGCTGCTCAATGTCCTGAGCCTCGGGGCCGGCGAAGCGCAATTGGCTGGAGCACCCTTCGGTCCACACGACCCCTATGGAATCGGCCTGCCCAAAGGCTCGGACGGCGTGGCCTTCGTCAATGCCTTCCTGAAGAAGATCGAAGCCGATGGCACCTGGGCCAAGCTGTGGACGCTGGCCATCGGCCAGCGCACGGGGAGCACGAACGTCCCGACGCCGCCTCCGCTTCCTTGACCGATGGGCAGTGTCTTCCGGCTCCTGGCCGACCACGGGCCTGCCTTCGGGCAGGCCCTTTTGCTCACCTGGAAGCTCACGGCCCTGTCGTTCGTGGCCGGCTTCGCGCTGGGCATCGTCGTGACGGTGGCGCGGCTGCTGCCCCTGCTGCCGCTTCGTTTCGTGCTGACCGGCTATGTCGAGGTCTTCCGCAACATCCCGAGCGTTGCGCTCCTGATCTTCATCGTGTTCGCGCTCCCCGATCTCCAGGTGGTGATCGACTATGAGCCCAGCGTGATCCTGACCTTGGCCCTGGTGTGCTCCGCGTTCACTGCGGACTATCTGCGCACGGGCATCAACACCGTCGCCGGCGGCCAGGTGGAAGCCGCACGCAGCCTGGGCATGCGTCCTCTGGTCATCATCACGTCGATCGTGTTGCCGCAGGCGCTGCGCTCGGTGGTGCAACCGATGACCTCGCTGCTCATCGCGCTCATGCTCTCGACGTCGTTGGCATCACAGGTGCCCCTCCCGGGCCGGGAACTCACGGCGCTCGTGGCCAAGATCGCCAACGACTCCGCGGCCGGGATCCCTGCCTTCGCGGTCGCTGCCGCGATGTACCTGGTGTCGGGCCTGCTCATCGCCTGGGCGGGCGCCACCCTGGACAAGAAAGTGCGGATCCTGCGATGAACCGCTCCCTGGAACAGATCCTCTTCGGCGACCTGGGCTCCGCGGCGCAGGCCATCACCCGCGCCGTGAGCGTGACCGTCGCGGCGACGCTGCTCGTGCTGGCCGCAGGCATCGTGTACCGTTTCCATGCCGCGGACCAGTTCGAGGGGCGGCTCTGGGAATTCTTCGCCTGGAGGACGACCTGGGCCTTCCTTGGCAATGGCCTGCTCGGCACACTCGCCTCGGCGGCCGCGGCCGCCGTCATCGCCCTGGTCCTCGGCCTCGTGCTCCTGGTCGGCCGGCTGTCGCGGCTGCGGCTCGTGCGCTGGCCGGCCGTCGCGATCATCGAATTCCTGCGCGGCGTGCCCACCCTGCTGCTCATCTATGTGTGCTTCCTGGTCCTCCCGTCGGTGGGGATCAAGATGAGTGCCTACTGGATGTTGACCTTGCCCGTGGGGCTCAGTACCGCCGCCGTGGTGGCCGAGGTCTACCGCGCAGGCGTGCTCGCCGTTCCCCGCGGCCAGACGGATGCGGCTCGGGCCCTGGGTCTGAACGAAGCGCGGGTCTTCGCCCATGTCGTCTTTCCACAGGCGCTGCGCTACATCGTCCCGGCGCTGGTCGCCCAACTGGTCATCGTGGTCAAGGACACCACCTTCGGCTACGTCGTCACCTACGGCGAACTGATGCAGAACGCCAAGGTGCTGATCGCCAACTACCGCTCGCTCGTCCCCGTGTACCTTGCAGTCGCGGTGCTGTACTGCCTGGTGAACTACGGTCTTTCGAGGGCAAGCCGCCGGGTCGGTGCGCCGATGCATTGACCATCTGCATCTCTTTCATGCGTCGGTGAAGGCGTCCGAGGGTTCCATTGCGTCAACCAACGCGTCGCAGGATGATCGGTAGTCTTGTCCAGACTTCCGTGCTCTACCGGAAAGGAGATGCGATGCGCACCATACCCAGCGGGGCGCAGGGTTCCTTCGCCATCGATGTAACGCCTGAACACCTGGCCAACCGGTTCAAGGACGCGACGCTTCCTCCCGTGCTCGCGACTCCGGTAATGATCATGGCCATGGAGAATGCGGCCCTCAATGCGATCAAGCCGTACCTGGACCCTGGCGAGACTGCGGTTGGCACTCGCGTGGACGTGAGTCATCTTGCGGCGACTCCGGTGGGCGCTCGCGTCGTCGCGTTCGCCGAAGTGGCCAGCGCGGTCGGTCGCCATGTCGAATTCCGCGTGCGCGCAGTGGCCGGTTCCGAGGAAATTGGCCGCGGCACTCATGCACGCATCGTCATCGATCTGGCCAGGTTCAACGAACAGTTGGCCGTCAGGATGGTTCACTAGAAGGGTTCAACGCCGCCGGGTGACAGGAGGGCCGTCCAGTGCATGCCGGAGACATACCCTCAAACCCGAGCTTCTCGAAGGCCAGTCCGTCAACGAACGCATCGACCACCCGATCGGGTTGTCCTCAGCGATGTAGTCGTCCAGGCACTCAGGCAACAGCGTTGAGCTCCGCGGGTGTGCGGCCCAGCAGCCTGGTCAGCACGCAGGCACCCAGGCACACTCCCCAGAAGGCGAAGAAGGCGGCGGAATAGACGGCCTGGCGTGTCCAGCCCGCAGCGGGCTCGCCGGAGGCCCATTGGAGCTGCAGCGGGTCGACGAAGGCGAACACCAGCAGTTCCAGCGCGCAAGCAGCTATGAAGGCCGGCCAGAGAGTCCGGGCGAGGCGATGGGCCATGAAAGCTCTCCCTAGTTGTGTGCGACGTCCGGCGCCGCCCCTTCAAGGTGGCACCGGTCTCGCCGCGCAGTGAGGTTTTGCGTGGCCTACCGCCGCCAGCCACACACAGCCATTCTTCCAGCTGAAAGTCACTCTTCGTGTAGCACGACGGTATTCATCGGTAACTCCTGGATGAGTTGTCGCGAGCAACAAAGGGGATGTTGCGCCGCCAATGCCGGCGGAATCGCCAGAAACGGGACGCAGGCCGGGGCGAAGTCATGAACAAAGCGCAACAAAGGGCCACCGCGGCGTGAGTTGCCCCCTCGCACTTCGAAGCGGCGGATCAACCGCTACATGGGCGTTGCGCGCCGGATTGGTGATGCGCGAATCCGTGAACAGCTCGCGGAAGTCGAACGTCACGCGTTCGCCGAAACGAGCTTGAACGTCAAAAGTACCGCGCCCTTCAGCCCGGACTCAAGCCTCTGGCCTTGATGACTGCGGCGGCCGCGGGAGTTCCCAGATAGGTGATGAACGATTTGGCGGCCTGCCGATCTTTGGTGTTCGCAGAGACGCCCGCCACGTATTCGATTTCCTGCTGTACCTCCGCGGGGAAAGGTCCAACGACTTCCAAACCGGGAGCGGTCAGTACGTTGACGAGAAATACTCCAAGCTCGGCCTCGCCTTGAGCCACCGCCTCGACGATCTGCGCGGGCGCCGACTTGACCTTGGTCTTCGCTTTCATCGCCTCGCCGATGCCGAGACGCTCCAACGCCCGCAAGACCTGGGCGCCGGCCGCGCTCGCCGGTACCGTGGCTATGGATTGCGCTTGGAGCAAGGTGCGCTTCAGCGCTTCCGGCGTGCTGATGTCCGGCCTGGGAGCGCCCGAGCGGACTGCAACGCCGAGGCCGACGCGCGCGATATCGATGGTGGGTGCAGACTCGAAGTGCGACTGGGCGGCGGCATCCTTGAAGACCTCCCGAGGCACGACCACAAGGTCGAACGAAGCGCCACCGACGACCAGCTTGATCAATTCGGGTGTTGTGCCGAAGCGAAGCACAAGCTTGTGGCCGGAGGTGCGTTCGAATTCCGCGGCGAGCTCCGTCAAGGGCACAGACATGCCACCTCCTGCCAAAACCTGAAGTTCAGCAGCGTACACATCGGCCACTGGCAACCCAACAATCGCCAGACCCAGCATTGAGGCGACTGCGGTAACCGAAGAGTTCTTTATGAACGTATTCAGTTTCATCAGTGTTCTCCTTGCGGAAGGGTGTGCGGGTGTGTTCTACCCGCCGAGGGCCGCAGCATGGTGAGCGAAATGCTCTCCGATGAAGCTCGCGATGAAGTAGTAGCTGTGGTCGTACCCCGGTCGGAGCCGGAGGGTCAACGGGTGGCGTGCGGCGTCGCACGCCGCGCGAAGGATGTCGGGCCGAAGTTGCGTTGCCAAAAATTCGTCGGCTTCGCCCTGGTCGACGAGCAACGGAAGGCGTTCCGGGGCCGTCTTGATCAATTCCACCGCATCCCACTCGGCCCAGGCTGCGGACTCTTTTCCGAGATACGCACCTAGAGCTCTTTGCCCCCAGGGTACCTGCGAGGGTGCGACGACCGGTGAGAACGCGGACACGCAGCGATACCGACCGGGATGTCGCAGGGCCGTGACGAGCGCGCCATGGCCTCCCATGGAATGGCCACAGATGCTCCGCGCCTGGTTCGCGGGGAAGTGCCGCTCCACCAGCGCAGGCAGTTCCACGGCAACGTAGTCCTGCATGCGGTAGTGCGACGCCCAGGGTGGCTGCGTCGCGTTCACGTAGAAGCTTGCACCCTGCCCCAGGTCGTAGCCGGGATCGTCGGCCACGCCGGTGCCGCGCGGACTGGTATCCGGCGCCACGACGATGACGCCGTGCCGGGCTGCATGCTCCTGCGCATTCGCCTTGGTGATGAAGTTCTGCTCGGTGCAGGTCAAGCCGGAAAGCCAGTAAAGCACCGGGCAAGCCTCGCCTCGCACTGCCGCTTCGGGCAGGTAAACGCCGAACTTCATCTCGCATCCGAGCACGGCAGAGGTGTGCTTCCACACCTCCTGCCGGCCGCCAAAGCTGGCGTGCTGCTCGACGCGTTCCATCAGTAGTGCACCACGGAGCGGATGGACTTGCCAGCGTGCATGAGGTCGAACGCTTCGTTGATGTCCGTGAGCGGCATCGTGTGCGTCACGAAGGGGGCGAGCTGGATCGTGCCGTTCATGGCGTCCTCCACCATGCCGGGCAACTGGCTGCGGCCCTTGACGCCGCCGAAGGCCGTGCCCAGCCAGCGCCGGCCGGTGACCAGCTGGAACGGCCGGGTCGAGATCTCCTGGCCGGCGCCGGCCACGCCGATGATCACCGACTGCCCCCAGCCGCGGTGGGCGCACTCCAGCGCCGCCCGCATGACGTTGACGTTGCCGATGCACTCGAACGAGTGGTCCACGCCCCAGCCCGTCATCTCCACGATCACCTGCTGGATCGCCTTGTCGTGGTCCTTGGGATTCACGCAATCCGTGGCGCCGAACGTGCGCGCCAGCTCGAACTTGGATGGGTTGGTGTCGATCGCGATGATGCGGCCGGCCTTGGCCATCCTTGCGCCCTGGATCACCGCCAGGCCGATGCCGCCGAGGCCGAACACTGCCACCGAGTCGCCCGCCTGGACCTTCGCCGTGTTCTTCACCGCGCCGAGGCCGGTGGTCACGCCGCAACCCAGCAGGCACACCTGCTCGGGGTTCGCATCGGGATGGATCTTCGCCAGCGAGACTTCGGCGACGACCGTGTACTCGCTGAAGGTGGAACAGCCCATGTAGTGATAGACCGGCTGGCCGTTGTACGAGAAGCGGCTGGTGCCATCGGGCATCACGCCCTTGCCCTGCGTCGCGCGTACCGCCACGCACAGGTTGGTCTTTCCGCTCTTGCAGAACAGGCACTGTCCGCATTCGGCCGTGTACAGCGGAATCACGTGGTCGCCGGGCTTCACGCTCGTGACGCCCTCACCCACCTCGACGACGATGCCCGCACCCTCGTGGCCGAGCACTGCGGGGAACAGGCCTTCCGGATCGTCGCCGGACAAGGTGAAGGCATCGGTGTGGCAAACGCCGGTGTGGGTGATCCTCACCAGCACTTCGCCCTTCCTGGGCGGAGCGACGTCAATTTCGAGGATCTGCAGCGGCTTGCCGGCTGCGATCGCAACGGCGGCACGGGATTTCATTCGTCAGGAACTCCAGAGTCTCGAGGAAGGAGAGCGGGTCAGGTGCTGCGCAATTTGACCGGGTGCCAGACTATCACGGTATCGCGGACACTGCGCGCCACGCGCACCGGGCCTTCCGGCGAGTCGCCAAGTTCCGCTCGATGACGGCTGGATGTGGGCCGGGAGCAGCCGCGACGGTCCCCGAACTGCCTCGGGCTGAGCGCACGACTCGCAATGTGTCGTTCCGATCAATTCCGATCAAATACGTGCCTGTTGGGTTCCGCTAAATTCAAGAAGCACCCAAGATACCGAAAGGAATCCAGATGCTTTTTGCCCTACGCGCCCTCGCGCTGCTTGCGCTTCACCTTCCCCTGGCGGGTTGCGCCGACGTGTTCTTCTCGCTCCTGGAGGCCACCTCCATCTCCAGCGTCTCGGAGAAACGTGTGCAACTTCTGCCGACGAGCCGTGGCAGCGGCGCGAGCGGTGAAGTCGTGATCAGGTACAAGGACAACAAGCGTGACAGTGCCGCCCAGATCCAAGTGCACGGTCTCGAACCCGGCGCGGCGTACGTACTCGAGATGAGCGATCGACCCTGGTGCACCAGCGAAGAGCAAGCCGCGGATCCGCACGAGAAGCTGCGATCCCCACCCGAACGCGCCTTGCGGGAAGCCGAACGCGCCTTCCGTGAGGTCTCGAGCGTGTGGCAAACCGACAAGGACGGCGCGTTCAGCGGAAAGGTGCCGCTATCTTCGGCACCAGAAAATCTTTGGAGCACCACGATCGCTGTCGTCCGAAGCGTCAAAGTCACTCCCGGCGATCGAACGCATCGGACGGCCTGCGGGAAGGTGGAAATCAAGGTCTTGCGGAAAGGATCACACTGGCACACATGATTTACGCGTCACCCCAGGCAGGAGGATCTCATTCGTGCAGGACGGCCGGCGACCGCCTACCAATAGGGCTGCGCGGCGCATTCGCTGTTTTGCTGGAGGGGTCCGAAAAGCAAGGCGCACTCGCTGCGGAGAACGAAGTCCCGCAGCGGCATCGGTCCTGGGGAAGGCGGGGAGTGCCGTGCCGGCAGGCGCCGAGAGATGGTGTCCAACGACAGGCGAGCGGCGCCTTTCTGCCGCCACGTTGTAAGCGATTCTGGACTTCTTGTGGCGATGATGTGATGAAGGCGTAGGCCGCCCCGTCTGCGGAACGCGCGGTCACAGCCGGCCTCGCGAGGCCGACCTGTGCTGCCGCAGGGGGTGCTTGGTGCCGTTTCGCGTCGGCTATGGATTGTCTGCACCTGGCCGAACCCGGCCCTCGCGTTACGACCCTTCTGCCCCCAGCGTCCGGCGGACATCCGTCCGCGCGCTCAGCCCGCGATCACGCTCACGAGGCACGGCCACCTTTGTCTTCAGGTACGATGGAGGTCCATTGGCAGCTACGAAAGGAGGTGATATGTCTTCATTCTCTTGGTCCGAGAGGGACCTTCCCTACGTGATGTAGCCAGGTCTCGACCAGACCCGCGGGCGCTTCCACTCTTTGTGGGCAGCGCCCGTGTCATTTTGGGGCGGACTTTCGCCGTCACTACTGCCTTCGCCCCAATGCGGCCATCCACCCCGCTGGCCCGAGCGACCGCTTTGCAGCGCTTGCTGTCCGTCGCCGCCGAAACCCGAACTCACGTCTCCGGACAGATCGCGGTCATTCGTCGGCGTGGCTGCCCGCGCCTCCAACCTGGCGTCGGCTCGTGGAGCTGTCAGCGTTCGGCGTAGTCAGGCCACTTCGTTTTCGGCGTAATCCGGTAAGGGCGCACGGTGGCTACAGGCTCAGAAGCAAGGACCCAAGAACCAGGGGACCTCTGCTCACCGCATCTCCCGCAGCGCCGCGTCCCGCATTTGGCGAGCACAATTGGAGCTGGGGCGCGCACCTGGCAAGCGCTTCTCTGCAGCCGGCTTCGGTCCGGAGCTGCGGAGCATAGATGTTGGGTGATTCGAAGGAAGCCGGCAGTTCGACGGTGTCTCCGCGTTCTCCCTCATTTGGAGGAAGTCAGGGCCGCGGCAATTCACAGAATACGGGCTGAGGAAAGGGCGACCATGCCGCATCTTCCGATGCACCTCGCGCCCGATCGAACATCGCGCGCAAACCGTCCACAAGTTTTTCTGATCCAGCCGGGACAGGTCGTCGCCCGGCATTCAATTCCCATAGCGGCGGCAAGTAGGAACGAATTCGACTACGCCGCATAGCGAAGTCTTTCATGCTCAAAGAACTTACGAAATCGCTGGAACTTCCGCTTCTTGAGAGCGGCATCGTCCCGACAGAGTTGGCTCGCCACCGTAGTTAGACGCGAGCCATTAGGCACGGCGAGCGATTAGGAAACCGAGCTAACGATCAGCAGCGTAGTTCCCCTTCAACCTGTGCGACAACTCCTAGCGAGACGTTATACGCAGCGGCCATTTTCAACCGGAGTGATGACATGACGCTATTGGGGTTGGATGGATGGTCCACCAGGCTGTTTCGCGGCCGCAACCCGCCTGAACCTCGACCTGAGCGAGGCCAACTCGACCAGATCCTGGAAGATGGGAAGTACCTCCTTCACTACGCCGTCGAGGTGGGCGAGGAGGTGGATCCAGACGTCGCCGCGCGCATCATTGATGGCACGCTACGCGGTCACGCAGTCTGGGAGAGTCCGCAGGCCGGGGAGCTGGTGACTGCCATGCCAAGCTCAGCGCGAAACTCCATCCCGTGACGGCCGAGACACTACGCGCCTGTCGCGACGATGCTGACGACGCAAACGCGGCTACCGGACAATCGTGATCCGGCTCGCAGCCATCATCGTTCCGCTGTCACTGGCATCGTTCATCTACACCAGTATCTCTAACACGATTGCCGCCCAAATAAAGATCGCAAATGATCTCGCTGTGGAATTGCATCTTAAGGTCGATATACCGGCACTAAGCCCGACGCAAGTTCCGCCCCCCACTAGTGTGACTCAGTTGCAGCAGTTCGCGGTGGCAATGCGCGCCACATATAGTCGTGCCAATCAGTTGAACAGGTTGGTCGCAAATTCGGTTTGGAATCCAATGACGAACGGGCGCCGAGAGGTAACCGATCAGGACTCGAAGATCGACCGGGCGCGTGACGGCGGATCGGAACATTCAGAGGCATCAACAACACCGCCCCTCGCCACCAAGGGATCTGAAGAGGTTAGCGCGAACCCATGGCGCCAGATGGAAATCAGGTCGAACCTGAACGCCAACTCTTCTTCGGAGGTGCGAGCCGAAGTGGACAGATTGACCATGGTGTACCAAAAGGTGCGCCTCTATGCGTCCAACGTCCAGAATCAGACCATGGTCATCTGGGGAGCGATCAGCACTTGCATACTTCCCGTGCTCTACGCCCTCCTTGGGGCTTGCGCAGCCGTCCTTCGCGCTTTCAGCAAGCAAGTCGAGACGCGCACGTTCGCTCCGTCCTACGCCACGCCCGCGCGGTTCATCATCGCTGCCATCGGGGGTGGAATCGTCGGTCTCTTCAATAACTTCTCGATCGACCAAGCACTTTCGCTCTCGCCGCTTGCGGTCGCGTTTCTGATCGGCTACGCGGCGGATATCTTCTTCTCCTTCCTGGAAGGGTCGATGCAGAATCTAGGCAAGAGCAAATCGATTTGACGGTGCGGCCGTCGAAAGCAGACCCCAGGTGAGGGAGGGCAAGTAGTCTTTCGAGGGAATCCGCGAGCGCTTACCGAAATTAGTCTCGACGTCGATAGCGGGGAACGAGCGCGCGAGCTTCCAGACGAGTAAGTGCGAGCGCAGGGGGAAGGCTCGTGCTGCGTGCCTGACCAAAGCAGCGACAGCGTCCTGGAGATCGAGCGCTGATAGTGTTTATTTGCCAGGCACCTGTCCGGAGCACGACCGGTTTCAGGCAGAAGCAGACATCGGGGAAGGTGACATGGCCCATCGTCGCATCGCGCCGGTTCAACGGAGCCCCAGGATGGCCGCTGCGAGGCGCTTCACGCCTCGGTCGATCTGCTCGGGGCTCAGGAGCGCGTATCCCAGGATGAGGCCGGCCGGGCGACTTGCGGCGGTTCCATCGCGCTGGGGTAGGTAAAGCGGGCTCACCGGATACACGTGCACGCCTTCACGCCATGCGGCCGCCACCAGCTCCTCCTCCCGCGAAGCGGGAACGGTTTTGGCCCATGCCACCAGGTGAAGTCCGCTCGAAGCACCTACAACTGTGACCTGGTCGGAAAGATGCAAGTGCAGTGCGCGCAGCAATGCAGTTCGGCGCGCGTCCTGGAGGCGCCGGATGCGTCGCACATGCCAGTCGTACGTCCCCTCGTGAAGGAGAAGAGCGAGAGTGCGCTGAGCGTGCGTGGAGCTGTGGCGATCGGTCAGCCGCTTCGTTGCTGTGAAAAGTTCGATGGCTGGGGACGGAATAACCATATAGCCGAGTCTCAGCTCTGGCGACAAGGTCTTGGAGAAGGTTCCGATGTAGATCACGCAACCCGTTTCGTCCATCGATTGCAGTGTCGCCTCGGGTTGCACGGCGTAGCGGTATTCGCTGTCGTAATCGTCCTCCAAAATCCACGCTCCGGTCTGCGCTGCCCACTGCAGCAACGATCGTCGCCTCGGCATGCTCAGGAAAGCGCCCAGCGGAAACTGGTGCGTCGGGGTCACGCACGCCATCACGGCCGTCCGCACGCGAGCCAGGTCGTCCGTCCGCAAGCCCTGGGAGTCAACCGCAATGCCATGCAGACGCGCGCCATAGGCACGGAACACGTGGTGGGCCATGCGGTAGCCGGGATCTTCGACGACCACCCTGTCCCCAGGATCGACCAGCACCCGGGCGCAAAGGTCCAGCGCTTGTTGCGATCCACTGACGATCAGCAGCTGATCCAGGTCGCACGAGATCCCTCGTGCGCGCGCCAAGTAAGACTGAAGGGCGCGGCGCAAGGCCAGATCGCCCCGTGGGTCCGCGTACTCCAGCCTTGGCGGCCGCTCGCGCTCCACCTTGCGCGAAGCCCGCATCCAGGCGAGCGTCGGGAAGTCCGCGCCGGCCAGTGGGCCATACATGAAGTCGACTCCTTCACCGCTGGCAGGTTGCGCCTGGCCAAGTCCCAGATCGGCGATGCGCTTGCCATAGGCCGATAGCCGACTGCCTGCCCCGAAGCGAACGGCGCTGGCGTCTTGCGCGGGGGGCGGCTTGCCCGTGCGACGGCTCGGCCTGATTCCCGCAGCCACTCGGCTTGCGGCGCCGCGCCTGGATTCGAGGAAGCCTTCTGCCGCCAGTTGGTCGTAGACCGTGGAGACGGTGGTTCGCGAGAGCCCACGCTCCGTGGCAACAGCGCGCGTTGAAGCCAGCGAGGCGCCGCCCGCGTAGGTGCCGTCCAGGATCCGAGCCTTGATCTCCTCGTACAAGGCTCGGCCCCGACCGATGGGGCGGCGGCCGCCGACTGCGGCGTTGGTTGAAACTGGCACAGTAAAAAAGTAGACAACTGGACGTTTCCATCATGCCACGTGCCGGCCATACTGACGCCCCATGTACCAACCGACAGCATTCGCGGAGCAGCGAACCGAGGAACTTCATAGGATCATGCGCGACCATCCCCTCGGCATGATCGTGACTCTCACGGACAAGGGGATGGATGCGAACCACATCCCCTTCGAACTTGATGCGGCGCGCGGCAGCCACGGCACGCTGCGGGCCCACATCGCCCGCGCCAACAGCCTGTGGACGGAAGTCCCTGACGGAGCCCAGGTCCTCGTGATCTTTCGCGGACCGCAAGGCTACATCTCTCCGAACTGGTACCCCAGCAAGCAGGAAACCCATCGGCACGTGCCCACCTGGAACTACGAGGTTGTGCACGCTCACGGACGCTTGCGAATCATCGACGACGAGAAGTTCGTGCGTGGCTTGGTGGCGCGTCTGACGCGGCGGCACGAAGCCGCGCAACCCACGCCCTGGAAGATGGGCGACGCGCCGGCAGACTACCTGGATGCAAACCTCAAGTTGATCGTCGGTCTCGAAGTGGAGATCGCGCGCCTGGAAGGCAAACGGAAGCTCGGGCAGAACCGCGAAGCACGGGACCTGCAGGGGGCTGTGGACGCGCTGAATGAACGCGGGCACGCCGACCTCGCTGCTGCCATGCGCGACGCCTAAACGAGTACCCACTCATGTCGCTGCTTGCTTTCTTCGCCGCTGCCATCTTGCTTGCCGTCACCCCCGGCCCTGGACTCGCCTATGTGGTGGCACGCACTGTGGCGGGAGGCCGCGTCGAAGGTCTCGCCTCCTGCTTCGGAACGGCGGCGGGAGGGTTCGTGCACGTGATCGCCGCGGCGCTTGGACTGTCGATCATCGTCGCGCAGTCTGCGGTCGCCTTCGCCATGGTGAAATACGTCGGCGCCGCATACTTGGTCTGGCTCGGCGTGCGGCTGCTGCTTCGCAAGGCTGATACCCAGATAATCGAGCGTCTGCAGTCCCAAGGCGCGCGACGCGCGCTGTTGGAAGGCATCGTCGTGGAAGCGCTCAACGTCAAGACCGCGCTGTTCTTCCTGGCGTTTCTGCCCCAGTTCGTTTCGGCGGGGCCCCTCCTTGTGGCGAAACTGGTCGTCCTGGGGAGCATCTGCGTTGCGTTGAACACGCTGGTCGATGTTTTCGCGGTCCTTGCGGCCCACCGCATGCTTGCGAGCGGCGCCGCCCGGGCAGCGCGAGCGCGAGTTCTCAATCGGGTGTCAGGGGCGACTATGCTGGCGCTCGGTGCGTACTTGGCGCTGGTGCGTCGTCCCGCTTGATCAGCCTGCTTGGATCTTCGTGTATTCGTCGACCTTCATCTTCGCCGTCAAGCAATTTGACGAGACCTTTCACCGTCTCGACCAGGAGATCGCGGCTGCCGCCAAGGCCATTCCGGGTTACCTGGGTGAAGAAGCTTGGGAGAACCCGAAAAGCGGCCTGATCTGCAACGTCTACTACTGGGACTCGCTCGAAGCACTCCAGCAGTTGGTCGAGCATCCACGGCACCGCGACGCGAAGGCAGCGCAAGGAAACTGGCTGGCTGGCTACCAAGTCGTCATCTCCCAGGTCATCCAAGCCTATAGCGATGGGCGATTGGAGCATCTGCTCCCGATCCGCGGCGAGCGTCGAACCCCAGAGACCCACGACAGGTATGAGCCGCCGAATGACGAGGGGAACAGAGTCGTCGGATAGGGGGCAGAATGGCTTTACCACGGCAAATCCGACGTGGGCTTTTTGCCCTTCCATGCGCGTAGCGCTTGGTACTTCCTGCGCTTGCTCCTGGCAGGGCGGCCACCGCATCTCCGCCAACGTGTCAAATCCAAACGCGGTCCCTCGGCGTGCAAGTCGGCCAATGTCAGGTATCGGCGACCGCGGTCATTCAGGCGGTCAACCCTGACCGACCGCCCCCAGTCTTGACCTTCCGTTCGTCGTCGGTTGGTGTCAGGCGGTTGTCGGTCAGAGCCGGACATCATAGGTTCGATCCGTGGACCCGGCGCACTGCATAGGATGCTGGCGGATTCACTAGCCGCCAGCATCAACCTCGGTGTCGACACGGAAACGCTGCGCGCAGCCGTTCGTACCGTGCCGCCGGCGACGTCCTGTTCGCCGTGCCGCCGCAGTCGCTGTTGGCGCGTGACGCCGCGGACCGGCTCGTTTTCTTACTCACGCGGCGGCGCGGCGTCGTCCTCGCCCGCCAGCCGCACGGGTCCCTGGCGCTCCGGGTGCAGGCCCTGCTTGTCGGCGTAGAAGGCGCGCAGCTTGTCCATGTCGGCGCCCAGGTCGCCGCTGGGCGTGAGCAGCGGGCCGATGCCGCCCTGCTTGCGGCTGTAGTCGAGCCAGCCCATGGCGATGGGCACGCCGGCGCTGCGCGCCACATGGTAGAAGCCGCTCTTCCAGTGCGCGCGGCGCCCGCGCGAGCCTTCGGGCGGCATCACCAGCACCAGGCGCGGTTGCTCCTCGAAACGCGCGGACAGCTGCTCCACCAGCTGGCCGGGCAAGCGCCGATCCACCGGGATGCCGCCCACCAGCCGGACCAGCCATCCGAAAGGCGGCTTGAACAGGGTGTGCTTGCCCAGCCAGGCCGGCCGGATGCCCAGGGCCGCAGCGAACAGCATCATCAGCGGGAAGTCCCAGTTGGTCGTATGGGGCGCCGCGATCAGCACATACCGCTGTGCCTGCGGGGCGCCGCCTACCACCTGCCAGCCGGCCAGGCGCAAGACCAGACGCGAGAAGGCGGCCACCAGGCGGCCCGTCACGCCGCCCCCACGTCGGAGGATGGTGCAAGATCGAGCAGGGTCAGCCACAACCGGACGTCGAACTCGAGCTGGTGATAGTCCGGCTCCATGTGAGTGCACAGCGCGTAGAAGGGCTTGGCGTGCTCGCGCTCCCTCAAGTGCGCGAGCTCGTGGACGACGATCATCCGCAGGAACGCGGCGGGCGCCTGCCGGAACAAGCTGGCGATGCGGATCTCGCGTTTCGCCTTGAGATTGCCGCCCTGCACTCGTGAAACCGTCGTGTGCGTACCCAGTGCCTGCTGCACGAGATGCAGCCGCCTGTCGTAGGTGACCTTCGCAAGCTGGCCGGCGTTTCGCATGTAGCGGCCTTTCAACTCCGCGACGTAGTCGTACAGCGCGCCGTCGCTGCACACATCGTGGCGCTCGGTGTAGCGGCGCGCCAGGCTTTCGGCCAGGCGGCCCTTCGCGATCAGCTCGCGGACCTGGTCCAGCAACTCGGACGAGTAGCCTGCTAGGTACTTCAAATTCAAGGGCAGCGCAGGAGCCTCAGGCTCGATCAGTGCAGGTGGGATGGGCATCGTGGCTGATCGATCATCGCAGATCAGTCCCAGGGGCCGAGCTCCACCCCGGTCGCATCGACCTCAACTTCCTGCTCCCCAGCCGGGTCCATGACTCGCCCCAGTTGGGGACGCGCCAGTACGCTCGAATCCATCGGGGGATAGGTCAAAGAGCTTGGGCTTGATCCCGCCGAGTACGGTGCGCACTCGATGCGCAGGACCAAGGCGACCTTGATCTATCGCCGGACCAAGAACTTGCTCGCGGTGCAGCTGCTGCTCGGCCACTCCAAGCTGGAGTCGATCGTCCGATACCGCCGCACGCGGGTGATGCCGGAGGCTGGCGCTGGCGGTCAGGTTCGAGCGAGCGTTCCGATTCGTAAAGAGCCGATTTCACCACCCAAGCCGGGGAAGCGGGTGCACCTCCAGCAAGACGCCCGCGCTCGCGGCGCTCATACGAAGCTCCTGAACCAGTTGGATGCAGCGCGGATCAGGAGCATCGCCTTCAGCTTCCAGAGGGCCAGGGTGTCGCCCGGCTGCAAGGCTTCAGGGCCGCAGCGCGGATCCGAGCGTTGCAGGGCGCCCGTCATCGTATGGTTGATTGGCAAGGGCGCACAGCCGTGCCCGGTTTCACATACAAAGTCCCACGGCTCGTGTGCAGGAGCGTGGCAGGCGAAACAGTTATTCCCGAATCGGTTGTTGACCTCAGCGAAGCCCCGCTCGCGAATTTTGGAGCCATCCTTCGAGACATCGAGCTCGAAGAATTCCCAGTCCCCGGTGGCGGGGCTGAATCCCTTTTCCCGCTTGACCATCGCCTCCGTTGGCACGAGCTGGACGACCGAGCCCTCGGGATAGACCGCTCCCTTGGGATCATTGGCGGCCGCGAGGGTGGCGGCGATGTTGCCGCGCAGGTTGTCCACGTAGAAGTGCCGCACCGGCGTCATCTGGCGGATGCAGTGGAATGTGCTGTCGTCGACCTTGATCGCATTTGATGAGGGGGCTTCGCCCGCCTGCACCAGCTCCAAGCCCGCGAGCCCGAAAGCCGCGAAAAGTAGGTCACTCCTGCGCCAGCCGTTGCTCATTTTCTCGCTCCTGACCAGATTCCACGCCGATTTTCCGCTGAAGGCAATCCGATCGATTGACGCGCAGGGGCACGAGTCGCGAGCTTTGCATCGGAGGACATGACGCGTCCGTGCGGGGGATGCCCCCCAGGGAGCGATGGCCTGTGCCGGCCCAGACCTGCTGCGCTTTGCGAGTCTCGGCCTCGTCACGGCTGAGGCGATCTTTCATCCCGGTATTCGTTCTCGTCCATGGAGTGTCCTGACAAGCCGGAATCATGCGCGGGATCTGAACCGCGTGCAGTCATCGCGTGAAATCAATTGCGAATCACAGTGCGCCCAGGTAGTCGCCTGCCCATCGTCCGCGTCCGGCTGGTCCCGAGGTACAGCGGTCCCCGACCGAGCGGAAGACCAATGGCAGGTTTCGGCTGCTACAGCCGTTCAACGAGCGAAACTTGTGCGGCAGCAATCAGTCTGAAACGGTCGTTCGATGCCCCAATCCGACGGGCACCTTCTAGCCGATCCCTGCCTTCACCCCCGCTTGAGCGTGCCAGCAGACGGTGGTCATCGCTCCCATCGGCCCTCAGAGAGGACACTCGAAGAGCATCGACACGACCGCGGTTGCCTGTTCAGGCGAGCGCGATGATGTCGGTCACCCCAACGTCGATGCCGGATTGCGACAAGAGCGTGGTAACCTGCCCGCGATGGTGCGTCTGGTGGTTGAAGAAGTGCGTCATCGCCTGCCAGGCGGGATGCTCCCGCTGCACCCCCTTCGTGTTCGAATATCTCATCGTGCGCAGGAGGAACTCGGACGGCATTTCGCCTACCCATTCCTGGACGGCGAGGTCGAGTCCGGTACGTGCCGCCCGCAGTTGCACCCAGTCTTCGTGGATCACGGTCTCATGGACCGCGCCGTCAGGCAGCTGCAGCAGTTCGCCCGCCAGCACAGGGAATTCCATGCCTTGTGACGCGAAGCGCTTCAACCACAGGCGGTCGGCCCAGAGGATGTGGTTCAACGATCCATGAATCGACCGGAAGAAAGCACCGCGATCGCGACGGCGCTCGCCGTCTGAAAGCTGTCCGCACGCGTCGTACAGGCGATCATTGAACCAGCAGTTGTACCTGGCCAGGAACCGGTAGTTGGCCAGTAGCGTGTCGGCACTGTTGTCCATGCGCCATTCTGCTCCGTGCACGAGCATCAGCCTGGACCGGCAGCTGCTCATGGCCGAGGCCGTGTGAAATCTCGGTCGGCCTCTTCGCAGGGATGGATTTCGTGACGAACGTGGTCCGGAGAGTTCATCCAGCTGTTTGCTGCGCCTCATATGCGCATTTCATCGCTCTGGAGGCTCCGTCGGCCGCGTCAGAGGGCATAAGTGAGGCCTCAAGCCCCCATCAGCTTCATCGCATTCATCGTTCTGGATATACCGAGAATCGCGATCACTCGCTTGAGGTTGTATGCGAGCACGTGCAGGCTCATCTCGGTGTTCACGTTGCGGAGGCCCTTGGTCAGGAAATGGACGGCTCCCATCCAGTGCTTCAGCGTTCCGAACACATGCTCTATGGTGCGCCTTCGCCCGTCATTGCATCCAGTTGCCGATCGCGCCTTCGCTGCATATCGTCGAGTACCGCTTCGTGCTCCCACCGTGAGATGCGTCGAAACGGAGCGGGGGAGCATTGATCCTTCATCGGGCAGCGCGGGCAGGCGCTGCTCCAATATCGACGGATTTGCTGTCCGTCGTTCTGCTCGTAGGTAAAGCGATAAGGTGCGATCTGATGTGCGGGGCACACATATACATCGCGCTTTGGGTCGGAGATGAAGTCGCCCTTGCCAAAGCGCCCGTCCGACTTGGCACCGGACGTCAGCGGCTTGGGCACGTACGCAGAAATGCCGGCATCGGCGCACGCCTTGATCTCGGGCGCGCTGTAGTAGCCGCGGTCCGCGTAGGCGCGCAGTCTCCTCTTGCCAATGGCTTCGCCGGCGGCAAGTGCCATCTTGGACAACTGAGCGCGGTCGTTGCCAACATCGTGACCTCATGCTCGACGATCAGATGATGCTCGGCATCGACGGCCGCCTGTACGTTGTAGCCGAAGATGCCGGTGCCCTTCGCCTCTCGACCTTCCCAGGCGTGAAGTTGCGATCGCGGCTGTTGACCGCCTTGAACTTGCTGCTGTCGATGGCAACGGCCGCCTCGGAGAACAGCTTGAGGTCCCGGCACAGCACGACGAAACGGCGGCATGCGTTCCGGATGCCAGCCGCACTCTCTCATCGAAAGTCAGCAATCGTCTTGAAGTCCGGCGCCAGGCGGCCCGTCAGCCACATCAACTCCAAATTGCGCTGGCACTCCCGCTCGAGCCGCCGGCTGGACTGAATGCGATTCAGGTAGCCGTAGTGCCAGGGTTGCTGCATGTCTTCCTCCGCGCTACGGTGCATAGAGCACGTAGTCTGCGGTGTACGTCACGCGTTCCGTGTCGCCGACCTCACCCGCGGCACAGGGGCGCACCGGAGCGACGCCCCCACTCGTATTCACCCGCTGCACGCTGGTGACCTTCGCGAACCGTCCGTCCGGACCCACAGACTTCGCCGACAGCAGCAGCCACGGGATCGCATCGGCCTGCGGTGCGTCGGCACGCGCTTCCACGGCGCCCACGATGCGGCTGCCGTCCGCCGCTTCCCAGGTTGGCCCGCCGTAATGCGTGCCGACCTGCGCTCCCCCGGCGTCGAACAGATCGGCCTGAGGCGCGACGAACACCCAGCGCGCTCCACCGGGCGCGCCGGCATCGGGGCGGCATTCGTAGACCTGCACCCCGCGCGCGGCGACGCTCTCCAGCAGCGTGTGCGAACCACGCGGTGCGAGCGCCTGCGGCACAGCCGCAGCGGCCGGTGCGCGCGCCACGCTGATCGCGGGCAGCGCGCCGTTCTCGGCGCGCACCTGCGCAGAACAGGCGGCTACGATGCAGGCCACGGTGAGCGCTTGTGAATTCGTCATGACGTGCTCCTTCACTTGCGGGTGATGACGATCTCGAGATAGGCGCTGGGGATGACCAGCGTGCCATCGCGGGCCGTATCGAAGCGCTCCATCAGCGCGACCAGGTCCGCCGCCAGCGCGTGCTGGCCCTGCGTGTCGAGCGCGGCGAAGGCCTTGAGCATGGGGCCGTAGTAGCCGCGGAAGACCTCCAGCATGTGGTCGGCCGAGCGGTAGCGGAAGTGGAAATGGCGTCTCTCCATCACGATGGTGGACGCCGCCGTCTCGAACAGCTCCGCGATGAAGCCGCGCGATCCCCACTGCACGGGCGAGGTCACGCCCGCAGGGGGCGGCACGCGCTTGCCGATGGTCTGGAAAACCTGGCCGATGAAGCCCTCGGGAGTCCAGTTCGCCAGGGCGATTCGGCCGCCCGGCCGGCAGACGCGCAGCAGCTCGCTGGCCACGCGTGGCGGGTTCGGCGCGAACATGCAACCGAAGGTGGACAGCACGGCGTCGAAGCTGCCGTGGTCGAAGGGCAGCGCCTCGGCGTCGGCTTCGCGGAAATCGATCGCGTGCAGGCGCTCGGCGCCGGCGCGCTCGCGACCACGCTCCAGCAGGGCCGGCACGTAGTCGGTGGAGGTGACCTGGCACCAGCGCCGCGCCGCCGCGAGCGTGGCGTTGCCGTTGCCCGCCGCCACGTCGAGCACGCGCTCGCCGGCCCGCAGGTCGGCCGCCTCGCAGAGCGTCTCGCCGACGATCTGCAATGTGGTGCCTATGACGGCATAGTCACCCGAAGCCCAGGCGGCCTTCTGGCGGGTTTTGATGGCGGCGAAATCGGTCGGTGCGGTCATGACGTTCTCCAGGGGATGGCGCTCGCCACCGTGGGCGCGGGGAATGGAAGGCGATGTGAGCCAGGGCATCGCATAGCGGGTTTCGAGAGATCTCGCCCGAGAGATCCGCGGCTTGCGCGGAGTTCCGGCCAGGCATTCGAGGCGGGTGCCGCGCACACGCGCAACACCCCCTGACTTCGGGTCAGGCAGCCGTCATCGGATCGATCACGCCGCGCAGTTCGGTGACGCGCGATGCGGGGAACCCGCTGACCCTGGCGTGCTCGTGGACGGACGCTTCATCTTCGGCCAGATAGATGCAGAAAGTCTTGTCGTCGGCGACGAAGGATTGGACCCACTGCACCGTGCCGGCAAGGCTGGCAAGGGCCGCATTGGAGGTGGCGGCCGCGTCCTTCAGTTGGCCGGGGTTCAACTTGCCGACACCGGCGATGTCGCGTTCGATCAGGTACCGTTTCATGGAAATGCTCTCCAGGAGGCCCGCAGCAGGAATCGCGCTCCGGGTCGCACTGCGGGGTCCAGCGACCATCGGGGGCGGTCCATGCCGCCGGCCGTAGCTTGATGCACGGTGGTATCCGACATGTGCAATCTGTGCGCGGCTTTGTATCGCGCGCGTATCGGAGCTCACGGACCTGTTCCTCTGCTTGCCGCAGTTGCCGCTGCTGCTGGTGCTCGTCTTCTTCTTCCGCGACCCACTGAAGAAGGCGTTCGGACTGGAGTTGGGGATCTTCCTGCTCATCGTGATCGTGATCGGCGGGTTGCGGTGGACGCCGGTCGCCCGCCTCGTGCGCGCGCAGGTCCTCAGCCTGCGCGAGAAGGAGCTCGTGCAGGCGCGCGCCTTGGGTGCAAGTGTGCCGCGCAAGGTCGTACGCCACCTGCTGCCGAACTCCATGGGGCCCGTCATCGTCGCAGGCACCATTGACGTTGCGGCCGCCATCATCGCGGAATCCACGCTGTCCTTCCTCGGCCTCGGGTTCCCGTCGGACGTCCCCTCCTGGGGTCGGCTGCTGTACAAGGCGCGCGACTACCTCGACATCGCCCCGCACTGGGCGATGGCGCCCGGCGCCGCGATCGCCCTCACGGTGCTTGCGGTCAATCTCATAGGAGACGGCCTTCGCGACGCGCTTGATCCGCGTGAGTGCCGTTGATGGGAAGGTTGAAGGGCACAGGCGTGCCGGCATCGAGGACTGTAATTCTGCTCGATCGTAGGATTGCTTCAAATGCAGCGTTGGCGAGCAGGGCTTCTCGCTCGAAGTATTCGCGCTCCCCAGGGCGCATCGAACTGGTCCGCGCAGGGTTGGACTGCCTGCCATGTTCACTACCTGTGGTACCAGCCTGACCTCAGGAGGGACCAGCCGGTCGCGAACGGCTGGTTGTGGCCGGGTACTGCCATCCACTCGCCCGGGCCAAGAGGAGAAGTCGCGTGCCCCAGGAGGGAGAGCCACCTGAAGCCGACGTCCGGGCCAGCGCGCATTGATCGCTGCCTGCTGCATTCACATTGGCCCGTCTACGCTACCCGTGTTGCAGTCGGTGGCCAACGCACCAAGCTTCAGCTGGATGCAGAGGATCGACGGAGGGAAACCAGCGCTGGTGCAGGCCCATCGGCACTCGGTGCGATGAACGGCAGGCACATGGCGTCTCCAAGGCCACGTCATTAGGCGAGATCTTGTTGAGAGGGGTTGGCGGCTCGGGCCCTAACGCGGATGGCGCGTGCCCGCATCAGCACGTCGCCGAGCCAGTTGGAACCGAGCCACTGGGACTGGTCGAGGATTCGGGGATCCTCGGCGGACAGCCCGACGCCCCAGAGCGGATCCGTGGGGGAGGCTTCCACGATCAGCAGGGATTCCGTGCCCACCAGGACGTCATCCAGGGCTGGGTTCTGTTCGAACTTCGCCACCAGGCCGGGAACCATGATGTCGCGGGCCTGAGCCTTCCAGACCGCGTCGTCGTAGCCTCCGACCTTGCGGCCCAGTGCCTTTTGTTCCCTGGGATCGCGACAGCCCAGAATCTCGCTCGCGATCTTGGTATCGCCGAACAGCACGGCCTTGCGGTACATCATGTACTGCTCGGAGCAGTTGAAAGTCACGCCGTCGAAGGTGAACTTGCTGGGATGCCAGTTCGAGAAGGGATCCTGGCGGCCCCAGAACAGCACCATGTTGTTCTTGATCTTCATGTCGAAGTCCGTTTCCTTTCTGGGAACCAGCTGGATCAGCGGCGGCCGTCGGAGATCAGTTCCGGCAGCAGATCCTTCGTGGTCGTCAGCTGCACCCCCCATCGCCTTCGTCTCGTCGAGGAAGTCCTGGCCTTGGCGACTGGTTGCTGCACTTCAATAGTCCGACATATCGACGGTAGGTGTCATCGCCACGATGGGATTGTCGAAGTCTCATCAACGCGCTCGAAAGGGAAACTCCATGCGCACTGTCACCTCGGGAATCGATCTCGCCAAAACCGTGTTCGCCCTGCATGGGGTAGGGCCCCACAGGGCCGCTTGGAGCGGAAGCGACGCAGGAGCGGAAGCTGTAAGCGGTCGGCTGCAAACCCTTGTTCGGTCAGGTTCTCCCCGCGGACCGCCTTATGCCTTGACATGTGCAGCAAAGACATCACGGAAAGGCCCAAGAAATTTCCTCTCGGGCGACCAATCTGTGATGGCAAAGATGATGTCGGAGAACGCTCCTCGATAGTCGTTTTCCAAAGCATGCCGAAAATCCATCGCCGTGCGGTGTGGATCATTCGCGAAAGCACCACAGCCCCATGCGCCGAGCACTAGCGTGGTATGCCCGTACGCCCGCGCGATAGCGAGCACGCGATGGATCCGCTTCTGCAAGAGGTCTCCCGCTCGCGGTTGACCAATGATGGGCGCAACAGGCGCGGCACATGTAATGAAGCTCAGGAGCCATGGATGGGGAAGCTCCGTGCCGTCATCCATGCGAAAGACGGGCACATCAGGTGAATAGATCGCCCAATCGGTCGAATCCGGTAGTGGTCGCTTGCGGTGCTCCTCATACATCGGATCACCAAAGAGTGTCTGATTGAGTGCGCTGGATCGACACAGCACCTCCTCCTGCGCCCTGGCCCCGCTTAGAAAGCCCCCGCCAGGGTGGACGCCGTTGGCGAAATTCAGGGCAAGAGGACGCAATCCATAGTCAACAAGGCGTCGTGACGCCCCAAGCGTTGTTTCATTGGTGACTTGGACTCTCGTTTCCGTGAACGAGACTTGCTCGTTGCTTGGCAGCACAGCGCCGGGGCGAATGCTCAGCTTGGCGGCACAGGCAGCATGTACAGCGTCACGCCAAACAACAGTTTGCCCGGCCTTGGTAACGTAGAAACCTGCATTGGCAGCGGTCACCGCAGATCGACCAAGTACAGCGGCAACATTTCTGGAGACGTCCAACTCCTGTCGTCGAGCGACGGCCATCTGCTCGGAATCGAGGCAAGGTACGACATGCAAGGTGGTCATGATTTCATTGGTGCAGGTGGAATTCCAACGGCCAGGCATCCCCTTTGCCGGCATGACTTGCAACGCACGCCTGCGCACTCGGTCGCTGACCCCGTAGCCGAAAGTCTGCCCCGCCGCAGCCAGCAAGCCGAAGGCCTGGCCGTCGTCGTTGCTGCCCGTTCGGCCGAGCAGCCCCTCGACCCATTCGTCGGGAAAGGCGCGGGCGCCGTGCAAGGCGCCGACGGCGGCGCCGACGATCGCTGCGACGGTGTCATTGTCGCGCGTGCCGTTGACCGCCTGCTCGATGGCGACGCGGGGTTCATGGCCATGGCGAGCAAGGATATAGACGACGCTCGGCACCGTCTCCAGCAGATAGGCCCCTGAATGCCAGATGTCCCCCGCCTCCTCGACCCCCAAGTCTTTCGCAAGAGCCGGCTGGACGTAAGTCGTTAGCAGTTCGTTGATCGAACCCTCGAACTCAGGGGGGTAGCCGGTACGCGCTGCATAGCGTGCGGTCGACGCGACATCAGCGTAAGTGTCGATCCAGTGCATTAGCCACCAGTCGCGGTCCGGCGCGACGGTCAAGCCGATCAATCGCCACAACATATCCACCATCGCGATGCAACTGCTGTTGGACAATTCGTCGTCGTGGGTCAGGTGGGCGGCGGCAAGTGTGTCAGTCCACAGCGCAGCGGAAGGTCGGTGCAGATGCGGAAGCAGGACCGGCGCAATCCGCATCAAGGCACCATTGCTGGCACGGCTCCACCCGGACACCGTCCAATCGCGGTCGCGTTCAAACTGCCGCAACGCGTTGCGAGTCGTCGCTCCGCCACCGAAGATTTCGTGCCGGCGCGAAGCCAACAGGTCTCCCAGTTTCGTAGGGTCAAGGCCACCGCACTGGAGCAAGTGCTCCAGCGTCCAGTACGCGAGTTGGGAGTCGTCCGACGGAACACCGACGGGGCGCTGATCGGCGTATCGGTTCGGCTGATACGTGCGGATCCACCCATACAGCGCTCGTCGCCTTGACGGGTTCAGCGACTCGCTCGTGTTGCCCAGTGCATCTCCTATCGCCAGACCGAGCATCATGCCCTCGATCTTGTCGGCAAGGTCGATCCCGGCCGCGAACGAAGACGGCGCTTCGTCCAGCCGCGCGTGCCAGCGCAGCTTGATCACGCCGCCGTCTACGAGGTGACGCACCTTCCACTGCAGATCGAGCCGCATATTGATCGGATTCATCGTGCTGTCTCCTTCTTGGATTTGCGGGGATTCCATGTACGACAAGTTAGACCGCGTTTCCACTGAGCTCCCTTTCATAGACGGCAAGATCGCTTTCCGAGAAGCAACAGAAGACTACTTCGTCGATGGACGGAAATCCCCAAGCGAATTCCGCAGCGTGGCAATTGCAATCTTCGCAGCCGCCTCCACTGGGTATCTGTAGGCACCCGTGCTGATGCTCGGAAACGCAATGGAAGCGATTCGATGAGACCCAGCAATCTCCAAGGACCGGCGATAGCACGATGCCAGGAGTTCGGCCTCCCCGTTCTCACCACCGCGCCACACGGGGCCAACGGCATGAATGATGAATTTCGCGGGCAACCGATAGCCGTTTGTGAGTTTGGCTTGCCCGATCCTGCAGCCGCCGAGGAGCCGACACTCATGGACGAGGTCGGGGCCCGCAGCGCGATGAATTGCTCCGTCCACGCCGCCGCCCCCAAGGAGCGATGAGTTCGCGGCGTTGACGATGGCATCGACTGCCAACGTCGTGATATCGCCTCGGATTGCTCGAAGAATCGTCGTCATGTTGCAAGCGGTTTAACGCGAAGATGGCCAGCGGACAGTAGGCGGGCGAACGGCCGCCGAAAGAACGTCCGTGTCGATTCGACCTGTTGGCGATGTAGTCGGCCGCCGCCCGCCCGTCGCGCCGAAGAAGCTGGCTGCTCCTGCGGCTGCATGTCAAGCTGGAACGCGGTGCCAGTCAAGACCGATGTGCCAATGGGGCGCATTGCCCGCCTCGTCTGTTGGCGTGGAGTGCGCGCCAAGCAAGCGAAACCCCTTGGCCTTGACGCTGTTGTGCTCGTAGACCGAGCCGATGATGTCTCCGGCGATCGCTCCGAACATGTCGGGGGGTCCTCGTTGGAAGCGGTATCAAGTTGCACAGAACAACTTGCATGGTTGTACTATACACCTAATGAAGCGTGAGATCACCACTGGAGTTCGCTCGGCAACTGCTGCGGGTCGACGTCAAGCCCCGTTGGCGGCAGTAGTTCCTTCATTTCCACTGCCGTTCACGACCGTCGACGTGGTGATCTTCACGGTGCTGGACAACAATCTGAGCGTCCTCCTGGTGCAACGGCCAGACAACCGCGATGAACCGTTTCCCAAGGCCTGGGCCCTGCCTGGTGGTTACGTTGACATCGGCCGCGACGAAGACCTAGCCGCCTGCGCCCGTCGCAAGCTCTTCGAGAAGACCGCCGTGGTCAGCCCCTACCTCGAACAGTTGGGGAGTTGGGGAAGCGCCAACCGTGACCCCCGCGGCTGGTCCGCGACCCACGTCTACTTCGCCTTGATTCCCTCGCAGGGACTGGCGCTGGCCAAGGGGGCGAATGCCGCGGACGTTGGTTGGTCCCAGGTCGACCAGGTGCTGAAGCGTCACAGGCTGGCCTTCGATCACGAGGCGATTTTGCGAGCGGCGGTCGAGCGCCTGCGAAGCAAGGTGGAATACACATCGCTGCCGGCGTACCTGGTCGAGGAACCCTTCACGCTGCCGCAGTTGCAGCGGACGTACGAAGTCGTGCTCGGGCGCTCCATCGACAAGAGCGGGTTCCGCACACGGATGCTGGCGGCCGATTTCCTAGATGAAGCCGGGTACGTCGAGGGCGAGTCGAACCGCCCGGCGATGGGCTACCGCGTGCGTGATCGCGCGGTGCCGGTGGTGTTTCCGCGGACCTTCAGCCCGCGGCACCAGGAGTGAGAACCTGGGCAGGACCGTGCTCGAGTCGCACCGTCCACAGTGTGACGGCCACCACGTCGCGAGCGAACCAGGCCAGGGCACTGGCCATGATCCTGAACGAGTACTGAGGGCTGAAGCCATGAACAACGAGATCTTCGTCTTCGGCAGCAACCTTGCAGGCCGGCATGGCAAGGGCGCTGCGCTGCACGCAGCCAAGTTCCACGGCGCCATCTACGGGCAGGGCATCGGCCTGCAGGGGCGCAGCTACGGCATTCCCACCAAGGACCAACAGATCCAAACCCTGCCACTGCCTGCCATCCAGCGCTACGTGAACGAGTTCCTCGCGTTCGCCCAGGAGCACCCGCAGCTGACCTTCAACGTCACGCGCATAGGGTGCGGACTGGCCGGATACACGGACCACCAGATCGCGCCGATGTTCAAGGACGCACCTACCAACTGCAACCTGCCCGAGGGCTGGAGGACACAATGAAGGACTACCCAACTAGCAGCTCGATAGCCCGACCGAGGTGTCGGATGTCGGATGCGGCGTTGCGCACGATCGTCCAGCGCCTGCTGGCAAGCCTGACGTTGGACAGCACGCGCGGCACGCCGCTGTTCCTGCGCTCCGGCAACGGCCCTGAATTCGTCAGCCGCACGATCCTCGAATGCATCTCGGCCGCCGGCATCGGCACCGCGACGATCTGATCTGCATTGACTGATTCGGACCGGTCCAAGCGATAGCGACTCCTAAGCATGGGCCCCCCCACATGAATCAGCCGGGCAGTCGCCGACCGCAGCGCGGCCATGTCATTGCGTTTAGCTATCGAGTCCCTGCTCAGCCAGCAGGACGTCCATTTCTTCGGCCACACCGTAGCCGAAGTTCTGGCTGACTTGGCGGACAGCGTCGAGGCGATTCCACAGCGCGCAGCGCTGCTCCTGGGACAACGTCGCGATGGCCCGCAGCGCCTGCGCGAACATTCGCAGTAGCGCGTCAAAGTACGCTTCGTCCTGCAGGCCTACCTCGTCGCTGAATACGGCTGCCCGCTCGCAGAAGAAGACCATCAATTCCGCCAAGCCGTGGGACGCGCCAATGGCCTTCTTGTACGCCGAGATGGCCTGCTTCGCCTTCGCGACGGAGACGTCCTGATTCTTGAACACATCCGGCGAGAGCCAGCGGTTGATCGTGGCCTTGTAGGGCTTGAGCACGTCATCACCGACACCGCACCGGGCGTGCAAAAAGGCTTGGTTATCCTTGCTGGCGCTGTACAGTGCCTGAATCAGGGAGATCAATCCAGGCCGGTCAAGGCTCGCCAGCTTGGCTTTGACGCAGCTCCAGGACGGTTCTTTCTGCCTCATGGTCGCACTACTGATTCGGGGCACCGCTCTTGTTGCTCGTTCGCGTGGAATCGCGTTTTTCTCTCCCGCATCATGACGCAATCCCGCAGGACACGCCCTCGCTTGATGCTTGGGCGGGAAACCTGCACGCACGTATTCGCCCTCATGATACCCATCACGCTAGCAGCGGCGTGGCACCGCGGCAAGAGATCGGCTGTATGCGCGGCCGGTTCTGGCCGGGTACTGCCCTGCCCGCCGTATGCCAGGAGGCGATACACCCCTAGACTCCCTTCTACTCCGCCTACGAAGACACACATGAACACCGCGAGCCACAGGGCCGCCGCTGCCGTCGCCCTTCTCCTGGCGCTCGCCCCGCGTGCCCGATCCGCATCACCCCCACCCCCCTTCGAGGTCGCGTACAGGGCTTGGGATATCGTGACGGAACTCGCCCGCAGCAACGGCGACCCAAGCATCAGCGGCGAGTGCGGCAAGACGTTCCGACCGTTCGTGATCCCCGGGCTGCGGAGGCAGACCAGGCAGGAGCAGGACGTAGCCGCGACCGCTTGCTTCGAGGCGGCGCGGTCCGCCTGCATAAACAGCAAGCTCCGGATCTCGGCAGAGACCGTGAAGAAGTGCGAAGAGTTCAAGTAGCGGCTGTTGCGTCCTCGCCGCGCGGCTTGTCGGCGACGGCAGCAATCGACCCGAAGCGGCCGTGCTACGGTTGGCGTCTGTTCGCAAGGAGCCCTCATGCCGCGCCCGATCCTCGATGAGTCTCGCATTCACAGCGCCATCCGCCCCAAGCTCGCGGGCTGGAACAATGCAATCGTCGATGAAGTGAAGACAGCAGTCGCTGCCAACGACGTCGTGGTGGTCGGCATGAAGCACAACCCCTTTCCCACCAAGGCGCGCAAGGCACTCGAGACGATCGGGCAGCCGTTCAAGTACCTCGAGTACGGCAGCTACCTTGGAATGTGGCGCCCACGCAGCGCGTTGAAGATGTGGACGGGCTGGCCGACCTTCCCAATGGTGTTCGTCAAGGGCGTCCTGGTCGGCGGCTCGAGCGAACTGCAGACGCTCATCGACAGCGGCGAATTGAGAGCCATGCTGGGCTGAGCCGAATCGAATTCGACCGCGGGCGATGTCAAGCGCGCCATTTGCAGCTCATTTTCGGAACCACTCCGGCCGGAGCATTCAGCGGCGCAGAGCTCGCGGGACCTGCTTTCATCGCCGGCCCGGATCTTGGCGCGACAATCCCGCATGGACGAAATCGACAGCGGCCGCGGACAAGCGGCTATTCACGAAGCACGCCTCTGGAAAGACAACGGCTGGACGGCCCAAGTGATCAAGAACGAGGACGACGATGGCTGGGCCGTGGCCATGACGCCCGATGGCCAGGTGGATCCGGCGCTGGTCGGCCCCTGGACCATGGGGCGGGACAAGAAGAACCCCAAGCCGCTGGACTCCGCCGCCTTCAACACGCTCGTGAAGACCGCCACCGAGTTCGTGCGCCGGCACGAACAGCAGTTGCATGCAGCGCTGCACCAGCAGATCGAGATCTCGCATGATGGCGGACGCGTGAACGTCACGCTGGACATCACCCCGGATGAAGAGTCTCCGTCCGCCGTGCTGCGGGCAGCGGACGCTGATGGCGAAGTGCTTGGGCAGGCGAATGTCTCGCCCGGCTTCAAGCTGACGCGCGCAAGCGCAGGCGCCTGGGCGGAAGCAGGCTTCAGCGCCCGGGCGGTGCGCTGAGCGCCTCTAGGACGGAGTCGTCGACGTAGCAGGTGCTGCGCTTCATGCAGTGCCGCAGCTCGCCGGGGCGCTTGATGGCGCCGCTGCGATCGTCGAACTCCGCCACCATCAGATCGAGCGCGCCGCGGCGCTCGTGCTCCTCGACCGGAAGCCACGGCGCGCCTAGCGCCGCCCACTGCGCATCGGTGAGCGCGATTTCGCCGGTCAGAAACATCTGGCGGCAATCGTCCCCCGCCAGGAAAGACGCCTCCACCGCCGCCAGGCCATC
Organism: Ramlibacter monticola; assembly: GCF_016722785.1. GTDB lineage: Bacteria > Pseudomonadota > Gammaproteobacteria > Burkholderiales > Burkholderiaceae_C > Ramlibacter > Ramlibacter monticola. The sequence goes on from NZ_JAEQNE010000001.1 coordinate 757,697, forward strand.
GCCTGGACGGCACAGCCCGTGGGCCAGGGTCTGGTCGAAGACCACCAGGTCGCCTGGCACCAACGCCAACTCGACGCCCGCGTGGGGCATCACGAAGTTCACATTGGCAGCGTCCAGCGCGAGGATCCAGAACAGGCATCGGGACCAGCGCCCCCGCACGTCGTTGTGGAACCCCGCGCCGCGCGACGCGAGGTAGTCGATGCGTGTGGCGACGCTGCTCCGGTAGTCGACGGGGTCGTCCCCCAGCACACCCGTCAACTGTAGTCCGCCGGCAATGCTCCCCACCAGGTCGGCGGCGCCGGGTGCGGCGGCGGTCAAGTCCTGCAGCGTCGTGGCGGCATATTCGACTTCGGAGAAATCCTCTGCCCTTACCCGCGCACAGCCTTCCGCCGCCAGGCTCGCCAAGGTTGCGGGGGCCAGGAAACCGGCGCGTACGGCATGGACGCGATCGTAGGGCGCGCGTGCGTCGAAGGCGTGCAGTGGCTCGTCACTTCGAACCGCGAAGGCCCGGAAGGGCTGGGGCACGCAGTACGCGTTGGCGGCAATGATGCGATGTGCTGGCACCGAGGGCATCACGGGATTGTCCTGGATGCAATCGATGCAGAGGGGAGAGAACAAGCTCCGCCGATCGGCCGAGACGAGACCCCGAGCCGACTGTCGCCATCAGCGCGTGCTGCTCACCTTAGTCGCGTCGGCGGCCGCTTGCGCCTGGGCGAGCAAGCGCCTGGCGGCGCGCATTTCGTGATCCACCTTCTTGCTTTCCGACTGCGCCAGCCGGCGCTCCCCTGGCGTCACGCCCAGGCGGCTCGTTGCGGCGACGATGGCAGCGTGCCGCTCACTGGCCGCCTTCATTCTGGCCTGCGCCTCACCAAGCCTGGCCTCAGCCTCAGCCTGTGTTTCGGCGGTTCCGGTGGTGGAGGGTTGTATGGACGCCATTTGCTTGAACCTCGAGTGATGCCTGATGGAAGCTGACCGGCGGCCAGGACGTGCCACACGATACACGTTGCATGCGCACGTGCGGCTTTCGGCGTGATATCTGCGTCAGGGGCACGACTCCCTTCACAGAACCCCTGGCCCGCTGCGCCCTGCATCACGCACCATGAAAAGGTACAGGCCTTCCACTTTCTCGCGAGCCCAGGGCGTCTTCCTCAGGAATTTCAGGCTCGAAGCGACGCTTGGTTCGTGCGTGAAACAGCGCACCGGTATGCGCACCCCGAGCCCGGCCCACCCGTAGCGAGCCTCGAGTGCCGTGACCATGGCCTCCAGTGTCACGCCATGCAAGGGGTCGCGCGGCTTGGCGGAGCGGGGCGGAGAGCTGTTCATTGCCGCATTTTGACGGCGGCTGTCTTGGCCGCGCGCCCGCTCAGCGCGACAGGATTTCGCGCAGCAGCTGGATCGTGGCGCCGGGGTTCTCTTCCATGATCCAGTGGCCGGAGTCGGGGACGATGCCTTCCGTGACGTTGTCGGCCTTCACGCTTGGCCGCAGGCGGTTCGAACGCGCGCGCAAGGCGATGGCACAGATCGGACGTCGCGCCCAGAACCGCGCGCTCATCCACCGGCGCATCCTGACCCACAACGAGAGCGTTCATCGAGCGACCAGGAGCGACTCCCGCCGAAGCACCGGCAGCCCCATCCGGGGGAGATTTTCGAACTGGTGCAGCCAAGCACGCGCGACCAGCAACGGAACCAGGGCGACCGAGTCGCCGCGACCGAGCTCGTTCGCCGCGACGTGCCCCAAATCGCCCGCGAGAACCCGCGGGCGCCTCGCGCCGCGCCCACCTTCGATCAGGCGCCCACCTACCCTCGACGCCGCGCAAGCGAGGCGGTACGTGGCGGACGGTGATGGCTGCTTCTGGCCGAGAGCGGTCCTCTACGAATCAACGCCGCTTCGGCCTTTGGTCGAACTTCTTCCAGTACGCGAACTCCTCTTCGTGCACCTCGAGATCGACTTCGTCGACGCGCAGCCGCAATCGCTCCTGCACGTCGCGCACCGCCTGGTTGTAGATAGCGGGCCCAATCTCCTCGAGGAAGAAGCCGAGCAGCCCGCCGGCCGCCACGTTGCCGATCCTCTCCTCCATGCTCTCGAGGAAGTACCGCTCGATGGAAGCGACAGCCTGCTGACGGGCTTCCTTGGGTAGTTCGATCATCGGCGCATTTTGAGGCACATCTGCTTCCGACCCACACCAGCCAATGAGCGGCGGAACTGGCTCGAGGTGAGCTGAGCTCGTACACTCCGGCAACTTGCACCGGAGGTGCCGCTGCCTCGGTGTGCGGAGCGCAGTGCCAGAGAACCAGGTAACACCGTCGCCGGAGTGCCTGGACGACTACAGCACAGAGGACCACCTGATTCCCGTCGTCGACGCGTACGTTCAGGACAATGGCCTGAACAGCTCGGGTTTGAGGGAACGATGCCGGCGAGCCCGCGCGCAGACGATGTCCTCGTACGCCGTGCGGTGGATCCCCCGCTTACCCCGAGCGGGTTAGCGGGGCCCATGCCACGCTGATCGAGCAGAACCTCGCAGGGATGAAGCGGCCCTTTGCACTCGCAGGGAGACGCCTGATGTGTTTTCGAACCGGAGGATGCCATGGACGCACCGCTTTCTTCCAGTGAATGGATCGTGCGGGTTTGCCTCTTCGCCTTCGCGGCGATCGGCATGTTCGGCGGTTGCGTGCAGATGCTGCTCGGACAGCCTGATACGACCGCGCGACTGGACAACGTTCACCGCTTCATGGCGGGCATCTACCTCTCGATGGGCGTGATCTGCGCCTGGGCCGCCGTCACCGTGCGGCAGCAGGGCACGCTGGTTTACCTGATCGCAGCCGGCGTCTTCGTGGCGGGCTGCGGGCGGCTACTGTCCATGAGCAAGGTGGGCCTGCCAGAGCCTCGTGGAGTGTGGCTTGGCTACCTCGCCCCGGAATTGGTGCTGCCCTGGGTGCTGGCCGCTGCGCAAGCGAGCCGCTAGAGCGTACCCGGGGTACGCACGCCAGGGCGCCCGGCAGTATCAAACCACCTTTCGCCAACCGGTTCGAACGAGACTGCAATGCCGTTCGCTCACAACTAGGCGATCGGGCGAAGCTCTAGGCACCGGAAAAGCTGGCGATCACCAGCGGGAACGACAGCGTCGAGGAGGCGCACAGGATGCGATGTAAGACATTCCTGAACGGCTGCACGTTCTGGCCGAGAGCGGCGCTCAAGTAGACCTGCCGTCTGGTGGCACAGTCGACAGGCCCGCTTGCCGACGGTCACTTGCACGCTTGGCGCCAGCTGGGCCCCGCCCATTCCTGCAACGCGGTACAGCTGCGGCGAGCGTGTGCGTTCGCACGCCGCGCCCTCGGACTGGTTTCCGGCCTCTCACCCACATCGGCACCTTGGTGCCGCCATTCCAGAACTCTCGTTGCTTTCTGCTGCGGGGAAATCACGCCACATTAGCGTAACAACATGCTTCCGGATTGCCATGGAAGGAATGCATACTCATGTGCTCTCCCTTGCAAAACACTGCCACGGACTTCGCCCTGAACGAATGGGCCAATGCGCACAGCAGCCTCCTCATCGAGGAGGCGAAGCTGGTCGATCTCTGTCGCCGGCTGACGGTCTTCGAGATCGGTCCCGATGAATTGACGAGTCAGCGTGAGCGGGTCGCCTCGTTGCGTGAGCTTTCCGAGGTGCTCTACGCGCGGGTGATGACCTGGCTGCAAGGACCCACCTAAGACGCAGAAGCGCCGGCCTTCGGGCAGGGAATCCGCTCGTCGCGCAGTACCCTTCCGCTCGATCACGTTCGAAGTCGTCGAGTCACCAGCGGTATACGGAAACCTCGCCGTCTTGATTGGCGACCTCGCATCGATGCCCATGGGTCCGCTGGTGCCCGGCACCTGGTCGACACACCGGCGGCGAAAGGCATTCTGCACTTCAGGGCCGCCGAAGGAATGGCCCTCGGTCCCGACGGGGAGGTGACCTTCCCTATCAACGAGGGCCATATGGAGGAGTGCGCGCGGGTCAGACTCCTTGCCGAGCGAAGAGGGACTCCGCACCGAAGCGGGCGGCGAGGCGCCAAAACGGCCTGAGCCTGCGCTTCCGGGTCGCCACGGCTCGCCGGGCAGGCAAGCCGCGATGCTGGCTTACGTGTCAGCGCGTTCCTGCGGCCTCGCGCGCCGACAGGCATTCCACCGTGACTCCGAGCAGGACCCACACCGTGCAAGGTACCGTGACCATTAGCGGCAGGAACGACAGGCAGATCTCGTCTGCCGTTCCGCGCCAGTTCAGCACGCAGCGAGAAAGCACGCCGGCGCCGGCACCGACCAGAAGGGCGGCGGCCGTGACCGCATAGCGGCGCAGGCGCAAAGCCGGCATCTCGTCTGCGGTCGCGCGCTGAAACAAGGCGGAGGCCGCGAGGGCGAGCAGCAGGTTCCAGAACAAAAGGGCCAGAAGCATTTCGAGACTCCTGGATCAGCGTGGCCGAATACCGGGCCTGGGTCGCAGCGACCCCGCCGTCCCCAAAGCCGGGTCAATTTCCCCGGACCCCAACCACCCGCGCCTGCGAAATCCGCGGTACATCTTTATCAGTCCTTCCCCTGAAGCGCGCATGCTGCGTGCAGCGTTGGTGCGCACCGCGGCGCCCCTTCGCAGCTGTCTGCCAAGCGGCGGCGAGACACACAGTCCCTGTTAGTGGAAGGAGCCATTCAAGAAGCAGGCCAATGCGGCCGGACGCCGAATTCCTCCCGGGCGCAGCGTGCTGCCGTGTCTTGTCCAGGGCCCTAGCCTCAGGGGCCGACGGGATCTCGGTGCGGATGGCGGCCGTGAATCAGCGGTCGGCCGGAATCCGGATTGCGGCTGGGGCTCCTGCGGCGACTTGTCGGAATCCCACTGGCCTCGCGACAGCAGCAGGTACTCGTTCAGGGGAGAAGTGCACGACATCGCGACGCAGTCACGATCGACTGAGCGCTGAGCGAGTTTGAAGGAATCGGTCCGTGTTGGGAGCGTCCGGTCGTGCGCCGCGGATCACCGTTCAAGACCTTGCGAGCAAGTACCCATGCCGCAGCGTGGCCTTCCCGCGCCGCGCCGTTGTGGCTTGTCGCGCGCGCGCATCACGTGCGCACTCCCACGAGGAGGCTGCCGCCAAAAATTCCACCCGGAACCGTTTCAGCTTTCGGAGGTCGCTGTGGAACCGGCTCAAGGCGCGCAGGACGCGTCGCAAGGAGAGCCGCTGAACGCACCCCGGGTGGGCAAGGGCCAGGTCGGCGCGCACGCGAAGGCGCGCGCACCGAAGCCGGTAGGCCTGACATTTCGGATGGTCTTGCACCCGGTCCAGTTCGCGCTCGATCAGCGCCGCGATGCGCGCCACCTCGGAGGCAGCGCACAGGACATCCCGGCAGGCGTCTGCCCGGTGACGATAGGCGTGCACCCACGCGAGCACCCGATACGCGCCCGTGAGTACGAGAAGCGCGATCAAGGCCAATTCACCTGCGTACTCGGCCAACCAGGACTGCATGATTTCCATCACGTTTTCCCAACTCCTTGGGCAGACACGCGCCTGCCGGACAGGCTATTTCTACCCGGCCAAGTCCCAACATCCAAGGCACCATCGTGCCCATGCATACCCCTCAGAGTGCCGCCGTCAACATCCACGATGCAAGGACCGGAGGGCTGCGTTCATCGAGGGATTGATGTCCGGTTCTCCGAATGGGCCGCTGATGGCCGACGCCAGCCTAAATGTCGATCTGCTCTGAGATCTCCAGCGCATCGTCAATTTCGATCCAGAGATACCTGACCGTGCTCTCGAGTTTGCAATGTCCCAAGAGTAGCTGTATAGCGCGAATGTTCTTCGTTCGCTTGTAGATCAGCGTCGCCTTGGTTCTGCGCAGCGAGTTTGTCCCGTACCGGCTCGGGTCCAGCCCGATGCATCCGACCCACCCTTTCACGATTCGGGCGTACTGCCTCAATGATAAGTGGGTGCCCTTCGCTCTACCTGGAAAGAGGCAGTCGCCTGACCGCAACTGGGCGCCGGAAACCCACGCCGCCACGGCGTCACGACTCGCCTCAGTGACCTCGAACTGCACCGGCCTGCGCGTCTTCTGCTGCATGACTATTGCACGAGGTGCCACCGCGCTGCCTAAGAAGACGTCGCGAACCCTTAGAGAAACAAGATCGCAGCCCCGCAGCTTGCTATCGAGCGCCAAATTGAACAGCGCCAGGTCCCGCGCCTTTCCGGCGAGTTGGAGACGAATCCGAATGGACCATATCTCTCTCGGCTTCAACGGCGGCTTCTGACCAAGCAGTCGCCCCTTGTTCCACGGGATGTGTTGAGTGCGCATGGCAGCCCTTTCCGAAAAGGCACACCATGCCGGGCGGATAACGCTATCCCTCCCCTCCAGGGAAGGTTACGCCCGCTTTGTTTGTGGAGTAGCGGGTCGGTCTATCATATGATTGGATGATGCCGAACATAGCCATCGTCCTAAAGTCCGAGATCTCTCGCATCGCGCGTAAGGAAGCAAGGAGCGAAACCGAGGACTTCAAAAGAGCCTCGGCTCAATATCGAACGCATATTGCCGCCTTGCGCCGCCGCATTGATGGGTTGGAGCGCGAGGTAAAGAGAGCGACGAAGATGTCGTCGAAACCGGCGTCTGCTGATCCGGCGGGCGATTTGGCCGCTGTGCACCGCCGGTTCAGCGCAGCACGCTTGGCAGCGACTCGAAAGAAGCTCGGGCTTTCAGCGGCTGATTTTGGAGCATTAGTCGGAGTTACCGGCCAATCGATCTACAAATGGGAATCTGGCGAAGCTCGACCCCGCGCTAGGCAATTGGAGGCAATCGCCTCGATCCGGGGAATCGGCAAGCGCGAAACAGCGGCGAGGCTCGAGGCGCTTCGCGCCGCCAAATAGGCGCAACGTACACTTACGAGACCAGCGCGGCCGGACGGCGGGCACACACTGGCGTTCCCTTGTTCTCGTGCAACCAGCTGCGGTGAGTTACCCTATTGCAGTGCTGCTCAAGGTCACCTTCGGAACCTGGCCCTCCGTGCTGCCGCAGGCCAAGGGCGGCCGCTTGCGCGTGCTGGCCGTCAGCACGCGTGAGCGCTCCCCGCTGGTGCCTGACGTGGCCGGGATGCGCGAGGCGGGACTGCCCGACTACGACCTCGAGTTCTGGTACGGAATGTTCGTGTCGGTCGGCACGCCTGCGGCCATCGTGAGGAAGATCCACGAAGCCACGACGACGGCCATGAAGCAGCCGTCGGTGAAGGCAATCCTCGCGCGCGAGGGCACCGAGGTGTCGCTCTCGCGCTCGCCGGAGGACTTCCAGAAGTTCCTCGTGGACGTCGGCAGATTCTGGGTGGATCTGGGGCGGAGTGCCAAAGTATAGGTGGAGTAGAGCGGCCCCTCGCGTGCGCGCCCTTCGGGCGCGAGTCCTCCATTGCGCAACCGGCTCCCAAGCGCAATACTGCACGGGGCCGCACGACCGGAGGCGCGCAGATGCTGAAATTCCTTATAGTGGCGCTCGCCATGTCACTGACCTCCGCCTGCGCCACCCCTCCCCCCGTCACCGACGCCGTCCGTTCGGAGCTTGCCCCTTCGGGCAAGCTGCGCGCCGGCATGAACCTCGGAAATGCACTGTTCACGCAGAAGGATCCCGCCAATGGCGCGTTGCGTGGTGTCAGCGTCGACCTGATGCGTGAGCTCGGCTCCCGGCTGGGCGTGCCCGTGGAGTTCGTGGTCTACGAGACGCCGGGCCAGGTTGCGGACGCGGCGGAGTCGGGCGCATGGGACGTCGCCGTGCTGGCCATCGAGCAGGCGCGGGCGCGCACCATCGCCTTTTCGCCAGCGATGACGGAGATCGAAGCGACGTACGTCGTGCACAAGGATTCGCCGCTGCGCGCGGCCGCGCAGGTCGACGGCGCCGGCGTGCGCATCGCAGCGTCCGAAAAGGCGGGGTACGAGCTGTACCTGACGCGCACCGTGCGCAATGCGATCCTGATCCGGCCGAAGGGCTTCCCGGCAGCCGTCGAACTGTTCAATGCCAGGGGCGCCGATGCACTCGCCGCTCTGAAGCCGCAGTTGCTCGAATCGATGGCAATGCTGCCGGAAGCGCGAATGGTCGAAGGCAACTTCATGATCGTCAACCACGGCCTCGGCACGCCGCGCAATCGACCGACGGCCGCGGCCTACCTGCAAGCCTTCGTGACCGACCTGGTGGCGTCCGGCTTCATAGCGCGTTCCATTGCAGCCAGCGGCGTGCAAGGCCTGGCGGCGGTGAAATAGTCCCGCGGCACGCGCAGCGGCACCGGTCCACTCAGGACGCGCCGCTTCCGGTGCAACGGCCGGTGTTGGCCGACTCCTGCCGTTGTCTTCTACAGAACGTGGGACTGCACTCGAGAGGCACCAAGCATCAAGAAAGGCGGATCGCCGCTTGCGTGAGCGGTCAGGCGTCACCTGGGGTGTCCCGATGTTGCAAGGCACTTCTCAAGCTCCTGGGTTGTCCCGCCGTGAACGAGGAGACCGATCCCCAAGAACTGCCACCTTGCATAGACGATGTCATCGCGCAGTTGCCCGCACTCGTTGCCCCGGCCGAGCCCCTCAGTGTCGCGCACCATAATCAAGCGCTCCAGCAACTGCGCCCGCCTCGCCCCTTGCAATGAGGCGCGCTCGTCTATGGCGGCGCGTAGCTGCTTCTTCGTATCGGTATATGGCTTCGCCAGCACAAAGAATAGGGGCCACTGCGGCGTGGAGCCTGGTGCGCTATCAAACTCCTCGAACATCGCTTCGTAAGCTCCCCACTGCCTCATGAGGCCTGCAGGGCGGACCAGCACCTTGACGTCGTAGGTCTGCTCCAACTGCTTGACCATGAGCGGTGGTGGCTCCCATGGCGTGCTGGAAGCATCGCGCTGATCTAGCAGATAGATGAAGTGAGATGGTAGGCTCTCTTTTCGACCCAGCAACACGACGCCCGCGATTGCGGCAGCGATCGCGACGCCAAGGCCAAGCAATGTTCTCGCCTTCATCGAGGGGTCCGGTTTTGCGGCATGACTGACCACAGTAAACCACGGCTGTTCCTGTGACGAGCAGCTCGCCGGTCTTGCTACCACTTACGCCAGCACCCATTTCTGATGCACTCCAGCGCCTTCAGATCGACCGTAGGGTGAGGGACTCGGCCGGTTATGGCCGAATGCGGATCATGAACACCGCCCAGGTCACGGCCGGAGGGTGCGACAGCAATTGATGGCGATGACGGGAGTGGCCCGCCGGAAAGCCGCATGAATCCCATGCAGCATGCAAGGTTCAGGCTCGAATCCCAGTTCTTGAGGCACTCCGCCATGAATTTCTCGCGCTCGGTGACCTTCTTGTGTTCGGCCGCGGCGTAGCAGGACTTCATCACATGGTTTTGGTGCTTCCTCCCGTCGGACAGGCAGGTGGACACGAACTTGTTGCTGTCCTGTCCCTTCAATGCCTCGGCGTTGCAGGTGGTCATCAGCTCCTGGTGCGGTGTCGGCTCCTTCTTGTCTGTCGCCTGAGCGCCGACGGCGATCACGGCCCCGCGGGGACAGGCAAGCCGGCTGGACTGCCGCAGTTGAGGGAGGTCAACCAAGCGGGGCGGGTCAGGTGAGAGTCAGTCGTGCGGGCCGACACTGGCGGCGCGCGCGACGTCTTGCCGCGTCCGGCGTGAACTCCTGGCGCGCGCGGCTTCCCGGAGTGCGGGCGGTCCACCGGCCGTTCGGCGCGGCCGGGCGCTCTTGCTGCCCGTGCTCCTGGTTCGAACGGGAGGGCGATCGTGCCGAAACCGCAACGCATGCCGAACACACTCATTGCGCGCTGGCCGCGCCTCGCGCCGCGAGCGGCCGCAGTGCTGCTGGCCCTGGTGACGGGCGCCGCCTGCTCCGCCCTCGACGGCGCTCCCTCCGACTTTCCTGCGGCCAGGGTCCAGCGCACCGCCGCCAACACTTCAGAGGGCGTGGCCTATGCCGACGTCAGCCGCACGCTCAAGTCCGGCACCGTGGTGCACGAGTTCGTGGACGCGACCGGTGCAGTGTTCGCACTGTCCTGGTCGGGCCCCTTCAAGCCCGATCTCAAGCGCCTGCTGGGTCGCCACTTCGACCGCCTGCACGATGGCGCCGGAAAGCGCCAAGCCAACCGCTCCAGCGTGGACATCCAGGCCAGCGACTTCGTCGTGCAGTCCGGCGGCCACATGGGCGCCTTCGAAGGCCGCGCCTGGCTGCCGTCCCGGCTGCCGGCCGGGTTCGACACGCAGGAGATGAAATGATGGGGCGGCGCATGCCCCAGGCACTCATGCGCAGGGGCGCGCTCGCATTGCTGGTGCTGCTGTCCGCCTGCGGGGGCAGTGGCGGCGGTGGCGACAGCAGCAGCAGCAGCAGCAGCAGGACAACGAGCGGCAGCACACCAGCGACGTCGCCAGTGTCGCTGCCGGCCCCGCCCGCGGCGGCGAATGTCGTCACGCTGGTCGTGGACCAGGGCACCGACGGCAGCGCCATCAACACACCCTTCGTGAGCGTCACGCTGTGCGTGCCCGGATCGTCCACCTGCCAGACGATCGACCACGTGATGGTCGACACCGGCTCCTACGGCCTGCGCATCGCGGCGTCCGCACTGTCCGCGTCCATGGCCCTGCCGGCCGTGGCCGCACCGAGCGGCGCGCCCCTCGCGGAATGCGCCGGCTTCGTGAGCGGCTTCGCCTGGGGCGGCGTGCACACGGCAGACGTGCGGATCGGCGGCGAAACGGCGCTGGATGTGCCGGTCCAGGTGGTCAACGAGACCACGCCCGCCGTCGCCACGGTACCGACGGACTGCAGCAACACCGGGCCCTCGATCGGCGCGGGCGCGGGTGCGAAGGGCATCCTGGGCGTGGGCTTTCTGCGCCAGGACTGCGGCAGCGCCTGCGACACGAGCGCCGCCCCCGGCGTGTACTTCTCCTGTCCCACGGCTGGCAGCTGTGTTTCCACCATTGCGCCGCTCGCCTCACAGGTCGCCAACCCGGTGCCTGCCTTCACAACAGACAACAACGGCGTGGCCATCGTCTTGCCGGAAGTGCCCCTGGGCGGCGTGCCCGGCGCCACCGGCCTGCTGATCTTCGGCGTGGGGACCGCGTCCAACAACCAGCTTGGCAGCGCGCAGGTGTACACGGCCAATGCCGCGGGCAACTTCACGACGGTCTACAAGAGCCGCACCTTCACGGGTTTCATCGACAGCGGCTCCAACGGCATCTTCCTGAGCGACGCAACGATCACCAGTTGCTCCGGCGGCTTCTACTGCCCTGCCCCTGCCTTGTCGCTGAGCGCTACGGTCACTGGCGTCAACGGCACCAGCAGCATCGTGCCCTTCTCGGTCGAAAACGCCGCTTCGCTACCGCAGGCGACGGCCGCCGCGCACCTCGCAGGCCAGTTGGGAGCGCGCGCGTTCGACTGGGGGCTGCCCTTCTTCTTCGGTCGCACCGTGTTCGTTGCCTTCCAGGGCGCGTCCACACCTTTCGGCACGGGCCCTTACTGGGGCTTTTGAGCCCAGCGGCACGCCTCATGGGCCGATGCCGCGGACGCGAACGGTGCGGTCACGCTCGTTCCACCGCGGTCGACAGGACGCACAGCGCAACTGCAGGCTGTTCTCTCGCACTCAGCGCGGCGCCGCCCCCGGGAAGGCGAGGATTTCACGGACCACGGTGTCGACGTCGCCCACCCACCACCAGTGGTCGTCGCCTTCCAGCGGCAGGAAACGCGCACCGGCGATGCAGCGCGCCAGGTGCTCGCCGGCGCCGAGGCGCACGGCACGGTCGCCGCGCCGGTGCATCACCAGCACAGGCTGCCGCACCTGCGCGAGCAGCGGCCGGACGTCGGCTTCGCGCAGCCCGCGTAGCACGGCACGCAGGCTGGCCGGCGTGGCCGCGTGTCGCAGCATGCGGGCCCACCAGGCGCGGGTGGCGGGATCCCGCGCCTGCGTCGGGGCGAAGGTCTCGATGGCGGCGGGGCCGCCCCATCCGTCCACCAGCGCCTGCATCCAACGGTCGAAATCCTGCGGCCGCAGCGCCCAGGGATAGTTCTCGTCGCGGCTGCCGCGGGCCATCGCGCCGAACAGCACGAGTCCGCTGATGCGCTGCGGTTGCGTGGCCGCGAGCTCGATCGCGGCCGGCCCGCCTTCGGACGCGCCGAACAAGCAGGCCCGCTCGATTCCGGCCGCGTCGAGGATGGTGAGCACATCGCGGGCCGCGGCGGCAACGCTGCCGGTGGCATCCAGCCGTTCGGACAGGCCCAGCCCGCGGCGGTCGAACACCACGACGGTAAAGCGGCGCGCCAATGCCGCGAGCGCGCGCCGGATCCCTGGATGCTCGCAGGCGATCTCCATGTGGGACACGAAGCCGGACATCAGGACCAGCGCCTCGCTGCCGGCGCCCATCAGCGCATAGGCCACCGTGCCTTGCGGGCCGTGGGCGAACCGGACGTCCAGTGCCGGCGGCTCGTCGGTCGCACCCGGGGCGGGGGCGGCGGCCTGGCGACTGCAGCGCAGGTACGCCGCCTCCGTCGCGGCCGAGGGCTTGCACCCGAACTCCGCGCGCAGGGCTTCCGCGCAGCGCGCGAACTGCGCTTCTACCCCCGCGGCGTCGCCCGCTTCCGCGCAGAGGGCCATCCGCAGCGCGTAGGCCGGCTCGCAGAAGGGGTCCAGCCGCAGCAGCCGCTCCAGCGTTTCCCCGGCATCACCGAGCGCGCCAGCGGCGCGCTGCAGTTCGGCGATGCGCGTGAGCGCGCGTGCGAGCAGGTGCTGGTGCTCGGTGCGCTGAGCCGCCGCCCATTCGTCGAACGCCTCCGAGCCGAAGGACAGGCCTTCGAGCAGCGGCTCGCAGGCGGCCAGCACCTGCGCATGAAGCTGTGCCAGCGGCAACCCCGGCGTCCCGCCGCCGACCAGCTGCTGCGCCATGCGGCGGAACTCCACGGCGTCGCAGACGAGCGCACCGGGTGCGATCGTGGCGCTGCCCTCGCGGGTCTCCAGCAGGTCGCGGCCGCACAGGTCTTCCACCTGGTACAGGAGCCGGCGCAGGCGTGTGCGCGCCGTGTCTGCCTCCGCCTGAGGCCACAGCAGCGTGGCGAGGTGCTCGCGCGGCAGGGGCCGCCCTTCCAGCGCCAGGTACGCCAGCAGGGCAAGGCCGCGTTTGAGCGCAAGGCGCACGGGCCGCGCGCCGTCGGCAAGCGACGGCACACCGAAGACCTGCAGACGCAGGGGGGAGGCAGAGGCGGAAGCCATGGCGGCATTGTTCACGCCCGGCCGTCGCCTGAACAGGGACGCGCAAGGGACGCCTGCCCCCTACCCTGCGCACCATGGACCCCACCGCCTCCTCTTCTTCCCCACACGCGGAGCCGCCGACGCTGCTGCTGATGGTGCCCGCGATGGGCGTGGCCGCCGCCTTCTACGAGCCCTTCGCCGCGCGGCTGCGCGCAGCCGGCATCGCGGTGCGCCTCCTGGACATGCCGGGCCAGGGCAGCAGTCCCCTGAGCGCGCGGCGGGGCGACGACTACGGCTACCGCGAGATCGTCGAGGAGCTGCTGCCCGACGCCGTGCGTGCGGCGCGGCGGGAACTCCCGCAGGGCCGCATCCTGCTGGCCGGCCACAGCCTGGGCGGGCAGCTCGCCGTCCTGGCGAGCGCCGAGCTGTCGCCGGCGCTCGACGGGCTCGTGCTGGTCGCCGCGGGCACGGCGCACTGGCGCAGCTGGCCTGCCGGGCGACGCCTTCAGGCCTGCTGCGCCGTGCATGCCATCGCCACCCTCGCAGCGCTGCTTCCGTGGTACCCCGGTGATCGCGTCGGCTTCGGCGGCGCACAGAGCCGTCGCTTCATGCGCGACTGGCGCCACAACGCGCGCACGGGCCAATACCGGCTGGAAGGCAGCGCGCGCGGTGCCGAAGCGCTGCGGTCGGCGCTGCGCGAGGTACGGCTGCCCGTGCTCGCTCTTTCCATCCGAAACGACCCGATCGCACCGGAAGGCGCGCTGCTGGAACTGCTCGCGCATCTCCCCGCCGCGCGTGTGCGGCGCGTCACCGTCTCCGGCCTGCTGGCGCATGCACCCTGGAAGCGCCATTTCTCCTGGGCGCGCCAGAGCGCGGGCGTCGAGGACGCCCTGCTCGCCTGGCTGGCCGAGGACCCCCGTTCCCACCACTTCCTCTCCGGAGTCACCGATGACCACGCTCGAGATCCTGACGTTCGCGATCCTGCCCCTCTTCCTGCTCCTTGAGGTCCTCACGCCCGGCGCGACCGGCACTCCCGGCTGGCGCCTGCGCGCAGCGACCGTGACGGCCGTCACCTTCGCCTTGTCGCTCGTGGCAGGAGCGGCCTACAAGGCCGTGTTCGCGGGTGCGAGCCTGCTGCCGGGCGATCGCCTCGGCACCGCAGGCGGCGCGCTGGTGGGCATGCTGGTGTACGACTTCTGCCATTACTGGTATCACCGCTGCGCGCACCGCTTCGACGCCCTGTGGCGGCTCGGCCATCAGATGCACCACAGCGCCGAGTCGCTCGACCCCTGGGGCGCGTACTTCCTGCACCCGCTGGACGCGGCGTTCTTTCTCACGCTCTCCAACGTGGTGCTGTACCCGGTGCTCGGGCTCACCCCGGCCGCGGGTGCGGCCGCGAGCGCCCTGACCACCTTCTGCGCGGTGTTCCAGCACGCCCGCCTGGCCACGCCACGCTGGCTGGGCTGGCTGGTGCAGCGGCCCGAGAGCCATGCAGTTCACCACGAGCGCGGGCTGCACGCCTTCAACTACGCCAACCTGCCCTTGTGGGACCTGCTGTTCGGTACCTTGCGCAACCCGCCGGCCGGTGAACCGCGTCCCGCCCTGGGCTTCTACGATGGCGCCTCGGCGCGGATCACCGAGATGCTCATGTTCCGCGACGTATCGCGGCCGCGGACGGCGCAGGATCGCCTGCCCTCACGGAACGCACGATCCGGCGGGCGTCTCAGGCCGCAAGAGGCACGACGCGAGTGATACCGCTCTTGTGGCGCAGGCCGAGAACGACCCAACGCGCGCCGTCTCCGGCGACAGGAGCTCGAGCTACCGTTCGAAACAAGCGACGGGTCAAGGGGCGCGAAACGGCCTTTTGCCCGTCCACTCGATGGAGGAATTAGCTGCCCTCATGCAACTCGCCGAGCTAGCAGCGCCCACACACCCGCCGTTGACAACAAGGACCCACCCGCCAGGTGAAAGCGCCGCTGTGTCCGAGGCGAAGACAACAGCCGTCGGGCCGACGCTGCGAACACCGCGTACAGCGTGGCGTTGAGTGTCGCCATGATCACGAACGTACTGGCCAAGACCCAGAGCTGCTGCGCGACTGGCGCGACCGGGTTGATGAACTGCGGTAGGAAGGCTACAAAAAAGACGATTCCTTTGGGATTGAGGGCAGTGACCAGATAGGTGTTAGCGAACAGCCTCCAGCGTGAACTCGGGGCCGCTGGTCCAGCCAACTCGGAGGAGGAGATGCCCGCACGAAGCAACTTGAAACCGAGATAGAGCAAATACAGCCCGCCGGCCCACTTGACTATGGTGAACCAGAAGGCCGAAGTAGCCAAAAGGGCGCCCAACCCGAGGAGCGACACTACGAGTGCCGTGGAATCGCCTAGCGCCACGGCTGCCACGAGTGGTATGTTCGCGCGCCGTCCGTGAGCCATGGAATAGCTGATGACGGTCAGGATGGTCGGGCCAGGAATGATGAGCAGGACTGCCGATGCCGCGGCAAAGGCGAGCCAAAGTTCGATGGACATGGGCTTCGTCGAAGGGGGCTAACCTGAAGTATCCGCCGAATCTGCGGGATCACCTGAAACGCCGCGGATAACCTGGCACGGCCAGTCCGCTTGACGGGCTCAGCCAACGTCTGCCCCTCACGTGAATGACTGCTTATGGACCGTGCCTGCCCTGACGCGCTTTTCGTTCAGAGGGACACGAGAGCCAGGGACGGCAATGAACGACCCGATGCAACCGTTCCATAGGGGAGCGTGTATTGGGCAGATGAGCAGTACGGATGAATCCGTGCACCGGTCAACTGTAGTGATCCTGTCCAGTTCGATCACGTAGAGTCCGGCGTCATGAATGCGCGGGCGAGTTTCCTCCCATGAATACGTCAGAGTTGGCCACGTTGCTTCTCTTTTGTACGGCCATGAGTTTTTCGCCAGGGCCGAACACGACCTTGTCGACCGCGCTCGCCGCCAACCATGGACTTCGGCGGGCCATGCGGTTTTGCCTGGCCGTGCCCACTGGCTGGACGTTGCTGATGCTTGCCTCTGGCCTCGGGTTGGGCGCGCTGGTCCTCGGGGTCCCGACGCTGCGCTGGGGCGTGAAGGTAGTCGGCGTCGCCTACATGCTGTGGCTGGCCTGGCGGCTCGCGCGAGCGTCGTCGCTGCGCCAAGTGGACGAACGCCGCCTGGACGTGAGCTTCCTGCAGGGTATCGGTCTCCAGTTCGTCAACATCAAGGCCTGGATGCTCGCACTCACCCTCACCGCTGGCTGGGTCGTGAACGCGGGCGGGCAGCCATCGGACAATCCGGGGCAGCGTCTCGCGATCATCTGCGTCGTGATGATGTTCTTCGCCTTCAGCAGCAACCTGACCTATGCGGCGGCAGGCTCGCTCCTGCGCGACTGGTTGGCGCAGAATCGCCGCCTGCTCTGGTTCAATCGCGGGCTGGCGACGGTGCTGCTGGCAACGGCGGCCTGGATGGCGACCGTGTGATCCGCGCGAAGCAATATCCGTTTTCGATCGCACCAGCGAATCGGGGGGGTGGTCGGTATCAGGCGACCAGCATGCGGTCTCAGTCCGCGTATCCCGGCATCTCCCGGTCCAGCACACGCATCATGGCTGCGAAATAGAGCGCTTCGCGCTCCGCCTGCGTGTGGCTGTTGCGGGGGTTCGGCGTCTCCACCTTCCGCACCATGGCCTCGTCCAAGACCGCGAGTGGGCGGCCGGTGGACATGGCCAGGATCTGCGCGCGGCAAACACGCTCCAGCTTGTACAGGCGCCGGTACGCCTGCGCGACGGTGTCGCCCACTACAAGGACACCGTGGTTCCTCATGAACATGATCTGCTTGTCGCCCAAGATGGACGCAAGGCGTTCCCCTTCGCTCAGCGAAGCGGCCAGTCCGGCGTAACCGTCGTCGTAGGCAATGTTCCGCGTGAGGAATGCGGCCGTCTGGCTGCCGGGCAGCAGGCGGTTGTCCTCCAGCATGTTCAACGCCAGCGCCCAGGTCTGGTGGGTGTGGAGGATGACGTTTGCGCCGGTCATCCTGTGCAGCGGGGCGTGGATGCTCAGAGCGCTCAATTCCAGACTGCCGCTGCCTTCGAGCACCTCACCCGCCTCGTTGAACACGATCAGGTCGCTAGCCCTCGCCTCTGACCAGTGCAGGCCGAACGGCAGCACCAGGTAGCGGTCCTCCTGGCCGGGTACGCACATCGTGAAGTGGTTGTCGATCCCCTCCTCCAGATCGTCGTAGACCGCGAGGCGGTTCGCCGCAGCCAGATGGACGCGCGCGCGCCACGTTTCGTCGTCGGCTTGGTTCATCGCTCGTGCTCCTTCGGTAATTCACTTCAGATCCGGCGGCCTCACATTCCAGAACGTGGAGATGTGCCCGCCCAAGGCTGGCGCCGGCACAGGAGGGTATCTCAAGCGAATGGGACCCGCCCTGGCTTACAGCTTCCAGGATCCGGTGGCGGAGGTGGCCTTCTAAAGGCGCTTGGGCGTGGATGTGTGTTTGCAGAACTCCCGGCGACGGGGGTCGCGGCGCGGCAATTGCTGAAGTAAGGCGACGCGGTTGCAGCCAGCGAATCCAGGGGCCGGCGCGAGGCCGGCCGGCGGCTGACGCAGGTCTTCAACGCCATCCCGCACCGGCTGGATGCGTGGGGGTACGACGTGTCGTCGCCACGCCCGTTGCTCCGAGGAATTGATGGATCTGCGCCACCACGGCAGCTCCCTCGCCGATCGCGCCCCCCACGCGCTTGACCGATCCCGCCCGGACGTCACCGATCGCGAAGACGCCCGGAACGCTGGTCTGCAGCGGAAGTGCGGGATCGTGTGCCGTCGTCACGAAGCCCCCGTCATCCACTGCGACGGCGCAATTCCTCAGCCACTCGGCGCACGGATCGGCGCCGAGGAAGAGGAACACATGCCGCAGCGAGCGCGTCTGGGAGCGCATCGGCTCGCGGCTGCGCCACGTGACCGCCGTCACGCCCGACTCGCGGGTACCCTCCAGGCCCGCGATCTGTGTCCCCGTGAGCAACTGGATGTTCTGCGTCGCCGCGATGCGATCGATCAGGTACTTCGACATGCTGGCCGCCAGGCCCGGACCCCGGACGAGCATCCACACCATGCTGGCATGCGAGGACAGGAACACGGCAGCCTGTCCGGCGGAATTGCCGCCTCCGACCACGACCACCTCTTCGCCGGCACACATCCTTGCTTCGATGGGTGACGCCCAGTACCAGACACCGCGTCCTTCCATCTGCTGCAGGTTGCGGCATTCGGGACGTCGGTAGCGGGCGCCAGTGGCGACGACGACGGCGCGCGCATGCGCCGTGCGGCCATCGCCCAGGTGCACGCTCATGGGATAGTGCCCGTGCGAGGACAGGCAGTCGAAACCCACGGCTTCCGCCGGAATCAGCATCCGCACGTCGAACTTCAGCGCCTGGGTGTAGGCCCGTCCCGCGAGCGCCTGGCCTGAAATGCCCGTCGGGAAGCCGAGATAGTTTTCGATCCGGGCACTCGCTCCCGCCTGGCCGCCGGGTGAACGTGCATCGATCACCAGCACGGAAAGGCCTTCGGAGCTCGCATAGACCGCCGCCGCGAGACCTGCCGGCCCGGCGCCGACGATCGCGACGTCGTAGATCGAGTCGGTGGCTCCCATGTCCAGCATCCCGATGCAGCGCGCCAGTTCGGTGTCGCTCGGGTTGCGAAGCACATCTCCATTGGGGCAGACCACGAGCGGCAGCTGCTGCGGGCCGGCCGCATAGCGTGTCACGAACTCCTGCGCGTCGCGGTCGGTGGACGGCTCCAGCACGACATGGGGAGTTCCGTTGCGCCGCAGGAAGTTCTGCAGGCGGGCCACGTCGGGTGAGGAAGCGCTGCCGATCAGCACCGGTCCGCCCGCTCCCGCCTCGATCAGCGCCACGCGCCGGAGAATCATCGCCCGCATCAGCTTTTCGCCGAGCGCGGCCTCGGCGATGAGCACTGCATGCAGCTGCGCGGGGCTGATCTCGAGCGTCCGGGTCTCTCCCACTGCAAACGCATCGACCAGCGCCGGCCTGCCCGAGAGCTGGGCCAACTCCCCTGCGATATTGCCGGATCCGTGCTCGACCACCGGGAAATCATGGCCGTGGCCATCCCGGCCGGTGACGCGAAGGGCCCCCGAGAGCACCACGTGGACTCCGGAGCCCACTCTGCCCGTCCGCAAGACCGGGTCGCCATCGGAAAAGTCCCGCAGCTGGCCGAAGCGGTGCATGCGCGCGATCTCTTCCGCAGACAGAATGGGGAACATCTGCGCGCGCCGCGCTTCGGCGGTCGGGGCGGCAGGCGCGTCCGCGGACGTCATGGTTGACGAGCTGGGCAGGCCCCGCATCCCCACTCAGGCCTGCGGGAAGGGCAGCTCGCGCGGCGCCGTGCCGCCGCTCGCCCGCGCGATCGCATTCGCGAAAGCGGGCGCCAGGGGCGGCAGGCCCGGCTCGCCGATGCCGGTGGGCGCGTCGGAGCTCGGGACGATGTGCACCGCGATGCGCGGCATGTCGGGCATGCGCGGAACGCGGTAGTCGCCGAAATTGGCTTGTTCGACGACTCCGTCCTTCAGCGTGATCGCGTTGCCGGGCAGGCAGGTGGCCAGACCCATCAGCGCGGCGCCCTGGATCTGCGCCTCGACGCTCAGCGGGTTCACGGCCAGGTTGCAGTGCACGCCCGCCGTGACGTTGTGCAGCTTCGGCACGCCCTTTGCCACCGAGGCCTCGACCACGTAGGCCACCACGGTGTTGAAGGACTCGTGCACGGCCACGCCCCAGGCGTGCCCCGGCGGCAGCTTGCGCGTGCCGTAGCCGGACTTCTGAACGGCGAGCTTCAGCGCCGCCGCGTGGCGCGGGTGCTTGCCCTCCATCAGCCGCAGCCGCAGTGCAACCGGGTCCTGCTTGCTGGCGCGCGCCACCTCGTCCAGCAGCGTCTCCATCACGTAGGCGGTGTGGGTGGAGCCCACGCTGCGCCACCACAGCACCGGCACGTTGACGTCGGGGTGGTGGACGGTCAGGCGCATGGGCAGCGCGTAGGGCTCCTTCATGCCCTCGACCGCGGTGGCGTCGATGCCGTCCTTCACCATGAAGTCCTCGAAGGGCGAGCCCTTCGTGATGGACTGGCCCACGATGACGTGGTCCCAGGCAAGGATGTTGCCCTGCGCGTCGAAGCCGATCTCGGCGCGGTGCACGTGCATGGGCCGGTAATAACCGCCCTTGATGTCGTCCTCGCGGCTCCATAGCGTGCGCACGGGCGCGGCGATGCCGGCGGAGCGCGCCGCCTTCGCGACCTGGCAGGCCTCGACCACGTAGTCGCTGCTCGGGATGGCTCGCCGGCCGAAGCCGCCACCGGCCATCTGCGTGTTCACCTTGATCGCCTCGGGCGAGACGCCCAGCGTGCGGGCCGCGGCGCCCGCGTCCAGGCCGGGCATCTGCGTTCCCATCCAGAGCTCCGCGCGCTGGCCGTCGAAGGCGACGGTACAGTTCAGCGGCTCCATCGGCGCGTGCGCGAGATAGGGGAAGGCGAATTCCGCGCGTATCCTGTGCGGCGCCGCTGCCAGCCGCGACAGGTCCGCATCGAAGCGCAACTTGCCCGGCTGCCGCGCGAGTTCGCGGTACTTCGCGAGCAGCTGCGCGGTGTCGGCGCGCTCCACGCCGCCCGTGTCCCATTCCAGCTTCAGCGCCTCGCGCGCCTGGCGGGCCGGCCAGTAGCCGTCGGCGATCACCGCCACGCCTTCGCCGCCGCGGTCGGTAGGGATGCGCAGCACCACCTTGACGCCGCGCATGGACTTCGCGGCGCTGTCGTCCACGGACTTCAGTCGCGCGCCGAATACCGGGGGATGCGCCACCACGGCAGTCAGCATGCCGGGAAGGCGGACGTCGATGCCGTACGACTGGCGCCCCGTGGACTTGGCCTGGGCGTCGAGGCGGCGCGTGGGCTTGCCGATCAGGCGAAACTGCCTGGCGTCCTTGAGCGTGACGCTCGCCGGCACCGGCAGCGCCATCGCGGCCTGGGCCAGCTCGCCGTAGCCGGCACGCTGGCCGCCGGGGCCGATGACGAACCCGTTCTCCGTTCGCAGCTTCGTGGCATCGATCTTCCAGCGCTGCGCCGCTGCGGCCACCAGCATGGCCCGCGTGCGGGCGCCTAGCTCGCGGTACTGCGTGAACGAGTTCTGGATGGAGTTGGAGCCGCCCGTGAGGTGCATGCCGAACTTCGGGTCCACGTAAGCCGGGTCGGCGTTGCCGTTGCGACTGCGCACCCTGCTCCAGTCCGCGTCGAGTTCCTCGGCCAGCAGCATCGGCAGGCCGGTCTGCACGCCCTGCCCGAACTCGAGGCGGTTGATCGTGACGGTGGTGGTGCCGTCCGGATCGATCTGCACGAAGGCGGACGGTTGCTGCGTCGGCTTCAGCTCGCCGGAGCCCTGCGCCGGCACCGCGAGCGGATACATGCCGAGCGCGAAGCCCGAGGCGGCGGCCAGCTTGAGGAAGCTTCGGCGCTCCAGCGGCGCACCGGGGGTGGGCAGGCGGTGCGAGAGGACCTTGGCCAGGTCCGCGGCGACGGCGGAATCGAAGTGCATGGCGTCCTCCTCAGGCGAGTCGCTGGGCCGCGTCGTGGATGGCGGCACGGATGCGGGCATAGGTGCCGCAGCGGCAGATGTTGCCGGCCATGGCCTGGTCGATGTCGGCATCGGTGGGCTTGCGCTTCGCCTTCAGCAGCGCGGCGGCGCTCATGATCTGACCGCTCTGGCAATAGCCGCACTGCGCAACGTCATGCTTGATCCAGGCGGCCTGCACGGCCTGGCCCACGCGGTCCTCGCCCACGGCCTCGATGGTCGTGATCTTCTGGCCCTCGGCCGCCGAGATCGGCGTCACGCAGGAGCGGATCGCCTGGCCATTCAGGTGGACGGTGCAGGCGCCGCACAGCGCCTGGCCGCAGCCGAACTTGGTGCCGGTCATGCCCAGCGTGTCGCGCAGCGCCCAGAGCAGCGGCATCGCGGGATCCGCATCGACCTGGACGGTCCTGTTGTTGATGTTCAGTGTGCTCATCGTGACCCTCCGCTAGAGAAGCAGGCGCGATTCTGGCAAGCGCGCACGGGCGGTATCGTGCGCGCGCCTGCATGCCCCTGCCCGCGTCGGGCATAAATGGCGTGCGATCCGGCGATGTCAAAAAGCATCGGCTGGTCGCATCACGGCTCGTCACGTGTCGGTTGACACCTTGCGGCAGAGGCTTGTGCGACTTCAGGGTCGTCACAGGCCAAGCACATCGGCTCTGCTGGCCATCGCTCCATGGGGGAAAAGGCACCCGCTTCGCCGTACAGGCGAGCATGGTCCCGCATTTCGGCCACGATGATCACGGCGGCAGCCCCGAGGCTGATCAGGCTCACCCCGATCCATAAAAGCAACCTTGCGCTCAACGGATCCATCGCTCCTCCTAGGCCCGCCAGAAAGGCTTGCCGCTCTCGAACTGGGCTTGCGACCGCGATACCCCGAGGTCGCGAAGAAGGTAGTCGTCGAAACCAGCCAGTTCCCGGCGCGTGCGGGCACGCCGATGCCATTCCCTGAGCGTCGCCAGGACGCGGTCGAACGGCCCCGCAGCCGGTTCACGGCGCGGCTTGCCGCCACGCAAGAGATCGTCCATCACCATGTCCCCCGGGAAGTGGACCAAGCTTCATTGCACCTGGAGGGCGTTGCGCGCCGGTTTCGCCGCGCGGCCACTCTCATTTCGATTGCAATGCGTGAACACGCGCAGGCGGTAACGATGGCTTCTGCGCGAACTCGAGTTACAGCTGTAATCCAGTCTGCCCTGGTGACCGCGTCCCATGCTTTGCAGGACATCGTCGCGCGACTGAGAATGCGCGAAAGCTTCCGGCACTCTTCGCGATGGGCCTTACTGCTTCGACCGACACTCCGAAACCGCATGGCCGCTCATGGCGGCGCATCCCCTGGTTTGGCGGCCTGTTCATTGCCGCGATCGCGGCCATGGCGGTGTGGGATGTCGTGCGCGGCTACCACGTCGCGGCCGAGGACGCCAACCGCGAGCTGGAGACGCAGGCGCGCGTGATCGCCGAGCAGACCGCGCGCACCCTGCAGGCCGTCGACGTGGTGCTGCGCCACGTCGCCGCCGAGTACAAGCGAGGCCGCCTCGCCCGCCTGAGCACCGACGACCTGCACCATTACCTGCGCGAGCTGTCGGTCGGCTTGAAGCAGATCGACGGCTTCGGCCTGTACGACGCCGACGGCCACGCGGTGGCCCTGTCGTGGGGGCCGGCGGACGCGACGATGCGCAGCATCGCCGACCTGCCGGGATTCCATGCGATGCGCGCCGACCCGCAAGTCGAGCTGGGCATCGCCAACGTCATGCGGGCCGACGACGGCGTCTGGGCGCTGCCGCTCGGCCGGCGCCTGGAGAAGCCATCGGGCGAATTCGCCGGATTGGTCGGAGCACGCGGGCTGGTCTCGTATTTCCAGGACTTTTACCGCGACATCCGGGTCAATCCCGGAACGAGGGTCACACTGCTCCACCTCAACGGGCGCTTGCTCGCACGTTACCCACCGGTAGAGAGCTCGCTCGGCAAGCGCTTCCCGTCCTTCGATGCGACGCTCGCGGCGCGCGGCGCCGGCGATACCGGCCCCTTGCGCGCGCGCAGTCCCATCGATGGCGTCGAGAGTTTCGTCGCCCTGCGGGACGTTCCCGAGTACCCGCTGGCCGTCGTCGTCTCACGCGACGCCCGGGCCGCGCTCGCCGAATGGCGCGCCCAGGCAACCGGCACCGTGCTGCGCACTCTCGCGCTCGGCTTGCTGGCGGTAGTGCTGCTTGCGGTGCTCGCACGCCAGCTGCGCCGGCTCGACGCCGCGCACGAGTCCCTGCGGGATTCGCGCGAGCGTTTCGCGCTCGCCGTCGCCGGCTCCGACGACGGCATCTGGGACTGGGAGCGCGGCACCGACGCGATCTTCGCATCGGCACGGGCGCGCGAGCTCTACGGGCTGCCTCCCGGACCCGAGAAGACAACCCGCGAGGCGTGGCACGCGCAAGTGCAGGTGCACCCCGACGACGTCGCGCCCCGGTTGGCGGCCATCGAAGCGCACATGGCCGACAGGACTCCGCTGTACGAATTCGAGTATCGGGTGCGCCATCCCGACGGGCAATACCGCTGGGTGCGCGCGCGCGGCCTGTGTGTGCGCGACGCCGGTGGGGCGCCGCTGCGCATGGCCGGGTCGATCAGCGATATCGACACGCGCCGGCGCGCCGAAGAGGCGCTGCGCGTGAGCGAGGAACGCTTCGAGCTTGCGGTCGCCGGCTCGGACGTCGGAGTCTGGGACTGGGACCTGCGCGCCGGCATGGCGTTCGAATCGGCTCGCGCGCGCGAGATCCAGGGCCTCCCGCCCGGACCCGAATCGCAGCGGCTGGACGACCTGGTCGCCTCGCTGCGCGTGCATCCGGACGACGCGCCGCTGCGCGCCGAGGGCATCCGGTCCCACCTGGCGGGCGAAACCCCGGCCTACGAGGTCGACTACCGAGTCCGGCACGACGACGGCCAGTATCGCTGGGTGCGCGTGCGCGCGCTGTGCATCCGCGACGCGGACGGCAAGCCGTACCGCATGGCCGGCTCGGTGGTCGACATCGACGCTCAGCGCCGCGCCGAGGAGGCGCTGCGGCTGTCGGAAGAGCGCTACGCGATCGCCATGACCGGCTCCGACGAGGCCCACTGGGTCTGGAACGTGAAGACCGACGAATTGTTCTCTACCCCGCAACTGCACCGGCTGACCGGCATCGGCGCCGACGCGCCACCGGCGACGCGCAGCGAATGGAGGTCGCGCGTGCCGATGCATCCCGACGACGTGGGTCCCACGCAGCGTGCGGTCGAACTTCACCTGGCCGGGCTGACGCCGCGCCTCTACGTCGAGTACCGCATCGTCGATCCGGCCAGCGGCGAGGTGCGCTGGATCCACAGCCGTGGCCAGTGCTTCCGCGATGCCGCCGGCCGGCCCGACCGCGTGGCCGGCTCGACGCAGGACATCACCGAGCGCAAGCGCGCGGAGGAGGCGCTGCGCGAGAGCGAGGAGCGGTTCGCGCGTGCGATCGAGGGCGCCAACGACGGCATCCTCGACTGGGACATCACGGACGACCGCATGTTCGCCTCCGAGCGTGCCATGCGCATCGCCGGAATCGACCCGGACGCCGTCGTGCGCACGCACGACGAGTGGCTTGCGCTGCTCGACATCCACCCGGACGACGTGCCGGCCGTGAAGCGGACCTTCCGCCGCCAGCCGCAGGGCGACCTCGACGTGCAGGAGGCCGACTGCCGGGTTCGCGGGCGCGACGGCAACTGGCGCTGGGTGCGCTTTCGCGGCCGCCACCTCGGCGACTTGCACGGTCGGGCGACGCGCTGGTCGGGGTCGGTCAGCGACATCGACGCGCACAAGCGCACCGAGCAGGCGCTGCGCGAGTCGCAGGAGCGCTACCAGCTGTCGGTCGCCGGGTCGAGCGAAGGCATGTGGGACTGGGACATGCGCAACGAGACCTTCTTCTTTTCCGCGCGCGCCCAGGAGCTGCTGGGCCTGGAGCTCGGCGAACCCATGCGTCCGTGCGCGGAGTGGTGGCGCGTGTTCCACTACCACCCGGAGGACGAGCAACGAGTGCACAAGGGCTTGAAGGCCTACCTCGAGGGCGACGGCGCGCACTGGGAAGTCGAGTACCGGCTCCGCCATGCGAGTTCCGACACCTGGCGCTGGTTCCGCGAGCGCGGCGTCGCGCTGCGCGACGAGCAGGGACGGCCGTACCGCATGGCCGGTTCGCTCGAAGACGTCACCGTGCGCAAGAATGCCGAGGCCGAGCGCGACCGGCTCGAATCCCAGCTGCGCCAGTCGCAGAAGCTCGAGGCGATGGGCACGCTGGCCGGCGGCATCGCGCACGACTTCAACAACATCCTCGCCGCCATCCTCGGTTACGGCGAGATGGTGCAGCGCGACTGCGCCCCGGGGACACCGCTGCGCCGGCACATCGATGCCGCAATGAGCGCCGCCTTGCGCGCGAAGTCGCTGGTCGAGCGCATCCTGGCGTTCAGCCGCAGCGGCGTCGGTGAACGCGTCCAGGTCAACGTGCAGTCGGTCGTCGACGAGGCGCTGGTGGCCATCGCCGCATCGCTGCCGCCGCAGGTTCGGCTCGTGCGCGATCTCGGCGCCGGCGATGCCGCCGTGCTCGGCGACGCGACACAGATTCACCAGGTGGTGATGAATCTGTGCGCGAATGCGGTGCAGGCCATGCGCGCGGGCGGAACGCTCGCCGTGACCCTGCGAACCGCGCGCCTGGACGAAGACAAGTCCGTGTCGACCACGCAACTGGCGCCCGGCGGCTACGTCCAGCTCGCCGTGCGCGACACCGGGAGCGGCATGGCGCCGCAGGTGCTCGAACGCATCTTCGATCCCTTCTTCACCACCAAGGCCGCGGGCATGGGGACCGGACTCGGGTTATCTCTGGTCCATGGCATCGTGGCCGACCTGGGCGGCGGCATCGATGTCTGCAGCCGGGTCGGCGCCGGCAGCACCTTCACCGTCTATCTGCCGTGGCAGGGCAGTGCACAGGCGACCGATGCCCAGGTCGAGCCGATGGCCGGCGGCAGCGGCGAGACCATCCTGCTGATCGACGACGAGGAAGCGCTGGTCCGGCTGGGCGAAGAAATGATGGCCGAACTTGGCTACGAGCCGGTGGGCTTCGCATCCGGCGCCGCCGCGCTCGAGACCTTCCGCGATGCGCCGCAACGTTTCGACGCGGTGCTGTCCGACGAAGCGATGCCGGAAATGACAGGCTCCGAACTGGCGCGCGAGATCCGACGCATCCGGCCTGACATCCCGATCGTGCTGATGAGCGGTTACGTGACGCCGGCGCTGATCGACCGCGCGCGCGAGATCGGCATCAAGGAGGTCCTGGCCAAGCCACTGGCTGCGCGTGACATCGCGCGCAGCCTGGCCGAGGCCTTGCACGACTGAGCCATCCGCCGGCGTCGTGATGGCGCTCGCGGTACGCGATTCGAAGGTCTCACGCACCTCCCATCAGCTTGACGAGCGCGCCAGGCGATGAACTGCCTCCATCAGCGTCGCACGCGCGATCGGCTTGGGCAGCACGCCGGCGACGCCCAGAGCGGCCGCACAGGGGCCACAGCAGCCGACGCTGGAGAAGACCGTGGGTGAGACGACGACGATCGGCACGCCGGGGTACCGGAGCTTCGCCTCGGCCAGTGGCTGCAGCCCGCCCCCGCGCAGAAAGGCCACTTCGAGCACGACCAGCGACAGCGGGGCGGCCGATTCGGGCGACGCCGCATCGACGACCTGCCACCCCTCCCCGTCCAGCCATTCGACGAACAGCGAGCGGGTCGCCTGGTCGGTTCCGAGTACCAGCACGTTGCGCGCGTTCGACATCGCGTCCCTTCTGGAGGCCCTATCGACCCTG
This sequence comes from Ramlibacter monticola, assembly GCF_016722785.1. GTDB lineage: Bacteria > Pseudomonadota > Gammaproteobacteria > Burkholderiales > Burkholderiaceae_C > Ramlibacter > Ramlibacter monticola. The sequence continues at coordinate 785,364 of NZ_JAEQNE010000001.1, forward strand.
CGTTTTGGTGGGGACATTGTGCACGACCGTCGCATGTCGGAATGTTTCGCCGGCATTACGTTTGAAATCCTGTGCCCCCTCCCGGTCGTCCCTGCGTCGCCCGCGGAACGGCTTCGTTTGCTAGCATCGCGGGTCTCCTCGATAGAGGCGTTGTCATGTCTGCCGTCTCGCATTGGCAAGCGCACGTCGTCGCGCTCGACGACGATCCCGCGGTGCGCGAACTCCTGTCGGAATACCTGTCCGGGAACGACCTGCGCGTCACGGCGCTGGCCAGCGGTCGCGAACTCGAAGAGACCCTGGCACGCGATCCCGTCGACCTGCTCGTGCTCGACCTCAAGCTGCCGGGCGAGGACGGCATGCAAATCGCACGTCGCCTGCGCGAAGGCACAGCGTCGCTGCCGATCCTGATGCTCACCGGTCGCTCCGAAGAAGCCGACCGCGTGATGGGGCTGGAACTCGGCGCCGACGACTACCTGACCAAGCCGTTCAGCCCTCGCGAACTGTTGGCGCGGGTGCGCGCCTTGCTGCGCCGCGCCGGGGCGCAAGCCACGGTGGCCGACGCGATCGCGCGCGTGCGTTGCTACCGCTTCGGCAACTGGGAACTCAACATCGGTCTACGCAAGCTGAGGGCGGTCGACGGCAGGCTCGTCGAGCTCACGAACGGCGAGTTCAGCTTGCTGACCGCATTCCTGTCCGCGCCCCAGCGCGTGCTCACCCGCGATCACCTGCTCGAGCTCTCGCGCCTGCACAACGCCGAGGTGTACGACCGCTCGATCGATGTGCAGATCCTGCGGCTGCGCCGCAAGATCGAGCCGGACCCTGCGAACCCCACGTACATCAAGACCGAGCGCGGCGCCGGCTACCTGTTCGATTCCGACGTGCGGGCCGTGCGCTGAAGCCGCGGGCCTCTTCAATGCAACGACGAAACGTGCCACCCACCGCCTAGCACCCGAAACACATTGGCCTGCGCCTCGGTCAAGGCCCGCGCCGCATCGGCGCCCTGGGCCTGCGCGGTCAGCGCCAGCCGGTCCGCGTTGATCACATCGAGCCGGCTCGACTGGCCGCCGTCGTAACGGGTGCGGGTGAGTTCGGCGGCGCGCGCCAGTGCCTGCGCGCGGCGCTGCGCGCTCCGCAGCGTGGCACTGGCCTCGGCGAAGGCCCCGAGCGCATCCCGCGTCTCCTGGAAGGCAACCGCGACCCTGTCCCGGTAGTCCAGCTCCAGTTGCCTGTGGCGCGCCTGCGTGATCTCGTACTGCGCGTCGATCCGCCCACCGTCCCAGATGGGCTGCGTCAGCGCAGCGAGAATGCTCCAGGCCAGCGAACGGCCATCGAACAGATTGGAGAGCTCCGTGCTCTGGAAGCCGTAGGCGGCGGTCAGCGTGATGCCGGGAAAGTACGCCGCACGCGCTGCGTCGACGCGCGCACCGGCGGCCCGCAGCCGCGCTTCGGCGGCCTGAACGTCGGGCCGGCGAAGGAGCAGGTCCGATGGCAAGCCTGCGGGCACGCCGCTCGCGCGCAGTGTCGGCGCCTCGCTGCGCACGAGACCCCGCTCGAGCAAGTCTTTCGGCGAGCGCCCGAGCACCAGTGCCAGCGCACGCTCGGCTTCGCCGCGCGCGCGCTCGAGCTTGGGCAGTTGCGCCTCGTTGTCGATCAGCTCGGCCTCGAGCTGCTGGACGTCGAGCTCGGAAATGTCGCCGGCGTTGAAACGCATGCGCTGCAGCCTCAGGCTGTCGCGCTGCGCCAGCACTGCCTCGCCGAACAGCAGCAGTTGCGCATCGAGCGACTGCAGCGTCGCATACGACTGCACCACCTGCGCCGCCAACACGATCCGCAAGGTGTCGCGCGCGAATTCGCTCGCCAGCAGCTCTTCGCGCGCAGCCGCGCTCAGGCTCGCCGCGCGCGACCAAAGGTCGACTTCGTAGGCCACGCTCAGGTTGGCTCGAAAGTCATTGAAGGTCAGCCTGTTGCCGCCGATCGTCAACGGTGCGTTCTCGCCGAAGTGCTGGCGGCTGCCGGACACGTTGGCATCGACCCGGGGCAGGCGATCGGCACTGGCCAGGCGCAGCACGGCGCGTGACTCGTCGATGCGCGAGATCGCGCGCGCCAGGTCGCGGTTGTTCGCCAACGCCTCGGCGACCAGCGCATCGAGCCGCCGGTCGTCGAAGCTCTTCCACCATTCGGCCGGCATCTGGGGCACCACTGCCGCAGGCACGGGGAGTTCGAGCTGCGGCGTCTCCCGGCGCTCAACCGGCGGCACGGCGCAGCCGGCCAGCACAGCGGCCGACAACGCGATGGCGCGGGTCGCGCTGCGGCGGGCCTTCACGCCGGCGCTCCGTCCACGCCGGACAGCGAGGCTCCGCCCGCTTGTCCGCGATGCGGATGATGGTGTGCCCCGTGCGGGCCGCGGTGCGCGTGCTCGCGATGGGCCTCGGCCTGGATTTCCTCGGTGCTGCGCTGCTCGCGCAGACGGCGCGCCGTGATGACCCTGAAGAACATCGGCACGAAAAAGATGGCGAGGAAGGTGGCAGCGATCATGCCGCCCATCACGCCGGTGCCGACCGAACGCCGCGCTCCAGCGCCTGCGCCGCTGGAGAACGCCAGCGGCAGCACGCCGAGGATGAAGGCCAGCGAGGTCATGATGATCGGCCGGAAGCGCAGCCGCGCCGCCTCGAGGGCGCCTGCCGACGCGCTCATGCCCTCGTGGACCTTCTGGGACGCGTACTGGACGATCAGGATCGCGTTCTTTGCCGCCAGGCCCAGCAGCGTGACCAGGCCGATCTGGAAGTACACGTCATTGGTCATCCCGCGCAGCCACACCGCCGCGAGTGCCCCGAAGGTTCCGAACGGCAACGCGAGCATCACGGACAGCGGTAGCGACCACTTCTCGTACTGTGCTGCGAGGATCAGGAACACCATCAGCGCCCCCAGCAGCAGTGCCAGGCCCGAGGTGCCCGATGAGCGCTTCTCCTGGTAGGAAGCGCCGCCCCAGTCGAAGCCGAAGTCCGGCGGCAACACTTCCCGCGCGACGCGCTCCACCTCGGCGATCGCCTGGCCGGAGCTGACGCCCGGCGCACCCTGACCTAGCAGCTTGACCGCGGGATGGTTGTTGAAGCGATCGAGCATCTCCGGACCTGCCGAATACTTCACGCTCGCCACCGCCGACACCGGCACCATTGCGCCCGAGTCCGAGCGCACCCACATGCGGCCGATGTCATCGGGCCGCTTGCGATACCCGCTTTCGGCCGACATCAACACCTGCCAGGTGCGCCCGTACTTGTTGAAGTCGTTCACGTAATAGCTGCCGAGCGTTGCCGACAGCGTGTTGAACAGCTCGTCCACCGGCACGCCGAGCGCCTTGGCGCGCTCGCGATCGACGTCGACATGAAGTTGCGGCACCGTGGCGCGCCACAAGGTCTGGGCGCCGCCTGCGAGCAGTTTGCTCTGCGCGAGCGCGCCCTGGAACTGCTGCGACACTTGCGCGAGGCGCTTGGCACCGCCTTCACCGTGCTGCTGCAGGTAGAACTCGAAGCCGCCCGCGGTGCCGAGGCCGAAGATCGGCGGCGGGTTGAAGGCCAGCACGAGGGCCTCCTTGATGTGCGCCGTCTTCATGAAGACCTCGCCCACCAGCGCCGGCACCGGCTGGGTGCGCTCCTTCCAGTGCTTCTGGGTGACGAAGATCGTCGCCGCATTGTTGCGGAATCCGCCACCGAGGAAGTCGAAGCCGGTGAAGGCGATGACGTCCTGGTTGGCGGGATTGGACTTGATGATCTCGCTGACCTGGCGCACCACATGGTCAGTGCGCTGGAGCGATGCGCCGTCGGGCAGGATCACCGCCGAGAAGAACCAGCCTTGATCCTCGTCCGGCACCAGGGATCCGGGCGTGATGCGCCATAGTCCGACCGCCAGCACCACCATGCCGCCGAACAGCGCCAGGCCGATGCCGGCGCGCCGCACCATGAAACCGACGCCCGCGACGTAGCGATGGGTGACGCGCGCGAAGACGCGGTTGAACCACTGGAAGAAGCGCCCTGGGTCGCGGTGCTCGTGCTTCAGGATCAGGACGCACAGGCTCGGCGTGAGGCTGAGCGCCACGAGACCCGAGATGATGACGGCCATCGAGATCGTCACCGCGAACTGCCGGTACAACTCGCCGGACAGGCCGCCCAGGAAGGCGATCGGGACGAACACCGCGCACAACACGAGCACGATGGCGATCACCGGGCCCGAGACCTCGCGCATCGCCTTGAGCGCCGCCTCGCGGGCGCTCAACTTCTCCTCGTGCATGATGCGTTCGACGTTCTCCAGCACGACGATCGCATCGTCGACGACGATTCCGATCGCAAGCACCATGCCGAACAGCGTCAGCGTGTTGATCGAATAGCCCATCACCAGCAACCCGGCCAGGGTGCCGATCAGCGACACCGGCACCGCCACGACGGGGATGAAGGTGGCACGCCAGTTCTGCAGGAACAGGTACACGACCAGGACCACGAGGACCATCGCCTCGGCCAGCGTGATGGCCACTTCCTCGATCGACACTTTCACGAAGCGTGTGGTGTCGTACGGCACCGACTGGACGATGCCTTTGGGGAAGCTCCTGGCCAGACTCTCGAGCGTGCGCTCGACCTCCCTGGCGACACTGAGCGCATTGGCTCCGGGCTGCAGGAAGACGCCCACCAGCGTGGCGGGTCGGCCGTTGACGCGGCCGATGAAGTCGTAGTCCTTCGAGCCGAGCTCCACGCGGCCGACGTCTTTCAGCCGCAGCGTGCTGCCGTCGGGGTTGGACCGCAGGATGATCTCCTCGAACTGCCTGGGGTCCGCCAGCCGCCCCTGCGTGGTGATCGTGTAGACCATCTCCTGCGCTCCGCCGGTGGGCGCCTGGCCCACCTTGCCGGCGGCGAACTGCGCATTCTGCTCGTTGATCGCCCGCGCGATGTCGCTGGTGGTCAGCCGCAGTTGGGCCAGCCGGTCCGGCCGCAGCCAGATGCGCATCGCGTAGTCCTTGGCGCCGAAGATCTGCACGTTGGTGGTCCCCGGCACGCGCTTCAACGAGTCGAGCACGTTGAGAGTGACGTAGTTGCTGATCGTCAGGTCGTCCTTGCTCCCGTCGTCGGAGTAGAAGGCCAGCACCTGCAGGAACGCCGACGAGCCCTTCTCCACCGTGACGCCCTGGCGGCGCACCTCCTGTGGCAGCCTGGTCTCGGCCTGCTTGACCCTGTTGTTCACGACCTGGGCCGCCTTGTCGGCATCGGTGCCGATATCGAACGTGACCAGGATCTGCACGACGCCGTTGCTGGTGGACGTGGAGCCCATGTAGATCATGCGCTCCACGCCGTTGATGGCGTTTTCGAGCGGAGCGGCCACCGTCTGCTCGATGACCTCCGCGCTCGCGCCAGGGTAGACGGCCGTGACGGTGACCACCGGCGGCGCGATCTCGGGGTATTGCGCGATCGGCAGCGAACGGATGGCCGACAGGCCGGCAATGACGATGAAGATCGCCAGCACGGCCGCGAAGATCGGCCGGTCGATGAAGAAACGCGAGAACATGCGCGGTCCCCTTGGCGGTTCGATGGGTCCTTACTTCGCGGGGCGGGCTGCCGCCGCGGGTGCCGACGCGTCACCCGCAGTCGCCTTCGCGCCCGCGGGCGTTTGCGCGACCTGGATCGGCGCACCGGGGAAGAAGATGCGCGCCATGCCGTCGACGATCACCGGGTCGCCGGCGGCGAGCCCGGAGTTGACGACCCAGTCGTCGCCGATCTGGTCGCCCACCTGCACCGGCCTGGGCGCAGCCTTGCCATCGGCCGCCAGGTAGACGAACTTGCCCTGCGGCCCCTCCAGCACGGCGCGCGAGGGCACCAGCAAGGCATTGAGCCTGGTCGCGCCGGTCAGGCGGACGCGCACGAACTGGCCGGGCTTGAGCACGCCATCCGGATTGGGCACCTCGGCCTCGGCCTCTACCGTGCCGGTGTTGCCCGACACTCGCGTGTCGGAGAACAGCAGCTTGCCCTTGCGCGGGTACAAGCTGCCGTCCGCGAGCTTGATCTCGATCGTGAAAGCCTCGTGCGGCGGCAGTTGCAGCCGGCCCGCGGCCGCTTCGTTGCGCCACTTCATCTGGTCGGTGTCGGCGATGCCGAAGCGCACCTTCATCGGATCGGTCTGCGTCAGCGTGGTGAGAAGCGTGCCGGGGCCGGCCACCAGCGTTCCCTCGCTCACCTGCGAACGGCCCGCCGCGCCGGACAGCGGCGCCTCGACCTTGGTGTAGACCAGGTTCAACGCGGCCTCGGCGCGACGTGCCTGCGCGGCCTTGAGTTCCGCGTGCGCCACCTGCTCGGCCGACGCCGCATCGTCGTAGTCGCGCTGGCTCACCGCGCGCGCCTCCGCCAACGGCCTCAGGCGATTCAAGGTGCGCGTGGCCTGCGCAAGCCTGGCTTCGGCGGCGGCCACCTCGGCCTCGGCGCGATTGAACGCGGCCTGGAACGGCGCCGGGTCCAGGCTGTACAGCGACTGGCCCTTCCGGACGCTGCCGCCCTCGGTGAAGTTGCGAGCCAGCAGGATGCCGGCGACACGCGCACGCACTTCCACGTCGCGCGAACCAGCCGTCTGGCCAACGTATTCGTAGTTCATCGCCAGGTTGGTCGCGACCAGCGACGTCACCACAACCACCGCGGGGGGTGGGCCGCCCGCGCCGGGCTGACCCCTCGCGTGCGAGGCGTCGGGACCGCAGGCGACCAGCATGATGGACGCGGCGACGAGGCTCGCGAGCACGATCACCGCGTGCAGCGCCGCCGCGCGGACCGTGCTCGCATTCCAGCGGGATGATTGACGTGTAGCGGATGCGGGCATGTGAGGGGCTCTTTCCAGGATGGTGCGGCGGCGAAAGCGTTCCCAGCCATGGGCACGCGATGACCGTTCACGCGAGGCAGGTCGTCGTCCGACCGGGGCAGCGTCGATTCGACCGGTTGCCCGATCGTTGCAGCGGCGATGGGTATTCATTTCAGATGAAACATCGGCTCGCGCGAGAGGATGAGAAATCACTTTCCGTTCCGCGTTCACGCGCCTGTGTCTTTATTCGCCATTGCCGCAATGACGAGGCTGTGGGGGCGAAATCGACAGCATCGACGCAGCAGCGAGCAGCGAGCGACGGACGGCGGCAACGTCGGCTGCACCGGGAAGGAACGGGAGTACTTCGTGGCCGCCGCCGCGGCCCGGCGAGCGGGCGCCCCCTATCGCGTCTCGTCTGCCCAACCGTCGGCGACGAACATCGTGTGCACTGCGCGTCCGCCTCGCGAAAAGTGGACATGCCCGAAATGGGTGCTACCACTTGCGCCGCTACGCCAGACGCACCGCGCCGCTAGTCCTCGATGAGGTCTCGGCCCTGCGCTCGGAGCGCCGCGATCCCGTCGAGCATCCGCTTGATGACGTCCTGGCTGTGCTCCTCCCATTCCTCCACCTCACGGATGATGCGCAGGGCGTGCCTGCTTCGGTAGGACTTCGTGGGATTCCCTGGGAAGCGCTTGTTCGTGACGTTGGGGTCGTCCTCGAACGGGCCCGTGGGCTGCACGAGGTACACATGCCCTCGGCCCTCGATTCCGGCCAGTGCGGCGGCGACTTGCGCTGCCAGGCTGGCAACCACGGAAGTGAAGTAGATGTGGTTGGAAATCCGTCCCTTTTGATAGTTGGATTCGAAGCCCGGCCTCAGCAGATCGCCGGGCTGGAGCACCGCAGCAGTGCCGTGATAGAACGGCCCGGCGATGGCGTGGCAGTTCTCGAAGGTGACGGGTGTCCAACGCGTATCCTCGGTCATGCATTTCTCCCGCTCCGCGGTCTTTCTACCCCACTCATGGTTGAACCGAGCGGCAAAGCGCCCCTCCCACCTTGCGATGTCCGGTTCCCGACCCGAAGGAGCCGTTACGACCGAAGGACACCGCCGCTACGCGCTAGACCCATCTCCGCACCGCTTCTGTACTGTCCTTCGGCGAAGTGTTGCCGCAATGTTCTCCGCCCCGGTGGCCTGCAGCAAGCACAGCGACTGATCGCGACGCCGCCGAGCTCGCAAGGATCGGGTTTGGAACTCGGTGAGCCTTTCAGGAGTCCAGTGCACGTCTTCAAACTGATGAGAGCCGTGCATCGCTTCGCAAGGGATGTCTGGTGATGGCCCGGAAGCGGCGATTGGGCTTCACGCGCATCCACTGATGCCCAGCCCCTGTCCTCGATGCCTGCGAACGATGACGGACAATCCGCCCATGACCGACGCGCCCGCCCCTTCGCTCCCGCAGCCCCCCGTTCTCATCGCCGGCGGCGGCATCGGCGGCCTGAGCCTGGCGCTCACGCTGCACCAGATCGGCGTTCCCTGCGTCGTCTTCGAGGCGGTAGGGGACCTGCAGCCCCTGGGCGTCGGCATCAACCTGCAACCCAATGCGGTCCGCGAACTCTTCGACCTGGGCCTCGACGCCGCCGCACTCGACAGGATCGGCATCCAGGCGCGGGAATGGGCCCTGGTCGGACGCAACGGCAAGGATGTCTACAGCGAGCCGCGCGGGCTCCTCGCCGGCTATCGCTGGCCACAATATTCGGTTCACCGCGGCAAGCTGCAGATGCTGTTGTACCGTACCGTGCTGGAGCGGCTGGGCCCGCAGGCGGTGAAGCTCGGGCACCGCGTGCTCGCCTACCGCAATGAACCGGACGGCGTCGTCGCGACGGTCCGGGCACGCGACGGGGCGACGCAGGAGGTCCGCGGATGCCTCCTCGTGGCTGCGGACGGATTGCATTCGGCCGTCCGCGCCCAGATGCACCCGACGCAACCGCCGATCCGCTGGGGAGGCGCGATCATGTGGCGCGGCACCACGCCGGGCGTTCCCATCCGCTCCGGCGCATCCTTCGTGGGCGTGGGAAGCCTCCGCCACCGCGTGGTTTTCTACCCGATCTCGCAACCCGATCCCGCCACCGGGCTCGCCACCATCAACTGGATCGCGGAGATCACGGTCGACAACCGGGACGGGTGGACGCAGGGCGATTGGAATCGGCGCGTGCAGCTTGCGGACTTCGCCCATCACTTCGACGGGTGGGATTTCGGCTGGCTCGATGTTCCGTCCATGCTGTTCGGGGCAACGGAGGTGTTCGAATACCCCATGATCGATCGCGACCCGGTGCCGACCTGGGTCGACGGGCGCGTCGCCCTGCTCGGCGACGCGGCACACGTGATGTATCCGGTGGGGTCCAACGGTGCCAGCCAGGCGATCGTCGACGCGCGCGTGCTGGGCGCGGCTCTGGTGCAGCACGGCGTGGGTGTGAAAGCGCTGCGCAGCTACGACCAGAAGCTCTGCGCCGAAATTTCGGCGCTGGTCCTGCGCAATCGGGGCTCCGGGCCCTTCGGCTTGCTGGGGCTCGTCGACGAGCGCTGCGGCGGGGTGTTCGACGACATCGATCAGGTCATCCCGGCAGCGGAGCGGGAGGCCTACATGGCCCGGTACAAGGCGGCCGCCGGTTTTGCGATCGAGACCCTGAACGCCGCACCGCCGACGATCCCGTCGGGAGCGGAGGTCCGCTCAAGAGGATAGGCCGTCGGAGTGCCTGCGTTTGGCCCGGAGGCGGGAGCGGCGCGCTGGAGAACCCGGTGCGCTGACAGGGAAATCGGCGACGCGCGTGGTGCCTGCCCTCCTAGAATGAACTCCATGCCACACCTCTCGCTGGCCGCTCTTCTTCTCGCGCCTGCGCTGCTGGCCGGCTGCTCTGCCGGCGTCGGCATCGGCATCCCGGTCGGTCCCTTCTCGATCGGCGTCGGTGTCGGCCCGGGAGGCGTCTCGGCAGGCATCGGGACCGGCGCGGGCCCCGTGGGCGTGGGTGTCGGTGTCAACCAGGACGGACAGGTCGGTGCCGGAGTGGGCGTGGGCGCCAGCGCGCCGATTGGCAGCGGCCCGGCACGCGTTGGCGCCGGAGTGGGCACGGGCACAGTGCTGTACGACCCGGCTGCCAGGCAGAAGCAGGAATCCCGCACGCCACCTGCGCCGCCCGCGGGGCAGTACGAGGCTCCGTAGGCGCCCCAGGGTCTCGTGTCGCCAGCGACATCGGCGCGCCGTCGGCGTTGGAGTCGAGTCCAGCTTGATGGGAAGGCGGCGGCCATGGAATCGTGTCGCATGGGACCTCCTCGCGCCAGGGGCGGGTAGCGTAGATCCGCACCTCCCGCGAGGCGACGACGCCGATGGCCGTACCGATGCGCGCTCCGCGCCGGCAGTTCCGCCAAGGCTTCAGGCTGCCGCGCCGCCGCCTGACACGAGCTTGCGCGCCATGCTCCAGCGGTGCACCTCGCTGGGGCCGTCGTAGATGCGGAAGGCGCGCATGTCCATGAAGATCCGCATCACCGCCGTCTCGCCGGTGACGCCCTGGCCACCGAGGACCTGCACGCAGCGGTCGACCACGCGCCACTCGGCTTCCGAGCACACCACCTTGGCGCGGCTCGATTCGAAGTTGCAGCGGTGCCCCTGATCCAGCATCCAAGCCGTGTGCCAGATGTGCAGGCGCGCGGTCTGGCCTGCAGCCATCGGATGCGACGCTCAGTATTCCCAGAAGATGCGTTGCAGTTCCTTCGTGTCGTTGGTGCGGGTCAGCGCCAGCGCGGCGAGGATCTTGGCCTTCTGCGGGTTCAGGTCGTGCGCCACGACCCAGTCGTACTTGTCGTCAGGCTGCTCGGAATTTCGCAGCACGAACCCGTCGGGAACGCGTGCCGAGCGGATGATGTGCACGCCGCCGGCGCGCAGTCGGCGCAGTGTCTCGACCTCGTAGTCGGGGACCGAGCCGTTGCCGGTGCCGGCGTGCACGATCGCCTTCGCGCCGGCCTTCACCGCGGCCTCGGCGCCCCAGGTGCCCATCTCGCCCGAGCCGTAGACGATCGCCACCGTCGGCAGGCCGTCGATGCGGTCGATGTCGAATTCGCTCGCGTTGGTGTGGCGCTTGACGGGGGCGCGGAACCAGTAGGTCCTGCCTTCGACGACCGAGCCGAGCGCGCCCCACTGGCTGCCGAACGCGCTGGTCTTGATGTTGATGCGCTTGCTCGCGTCGCGGCCGCTCAGGATGTCGTCGTTCATGACCACGAGCACGCCCTTGCCGCGCGAGGACTTGTCACCCGCGGCGACGACCGCGTCGTACAGGTTCAGTGTGCCATCGGCCGACATCGCGGTGCCCGGGCGCATCGACCCGACCACGACGATCGGCTTGTCGGTGTGCACGGTCAGCGTCAGGAAGAACGCCGTCTCCTCGAGCGTGTCGGTGCCGTGGGTGATGACGATGCCGTCCACGCCCGGGTCCTTTGCCAGCGCCGAGACGCGTTTGCCGAGCGTCAGCAAGCGGTCGTTGGTGAAGCTCTCCGACGCGATCTGGAACACCTGCTCGCCCCGCAGGTTGGCGACGTCGGCGAGTTCGGGGACGCCGGCGATCAGCTTGTCGACCGGCACCTTGGCAGCCTGGTAGGTGGCACTGTTGGCCGCGCTGGCGCCGGCGCCGGCGATGGTGCCCCCGGTGGCAAGCACCACGACGTTAGGCTTCGGCGCGGTCTGCGCGGTCTGCGCGGTCTGCGCGGTCTGCGCGGTCTGCGCGGTCTGCGCGGCGACGCTGATCGCGGCGCTCAGCAGCGCAGCGGCCAGCCCGCGAACTAGAGAAGGCATCAGGGACATCGCGGGACTCCTTCCGGGTGAGTGACGGATGGACGCGCACCTTCGCCTTGACCGGTGCGCACGCGATCCCATTCTGCAGCAGGCAGGTGTCGCCGTTCGCCAGTCGCGACCGCCGGCTTGAATCCGGGCGCCCGCCTAGGACAACTTCTTAAGCAACAGCGGTCACTCGCTGCGCGTAGGGACTCCTGGTCTGGAGCCGAGCGTGGTCCGCGCAGCGGGACTGAATGCGACTTCTGCTTCCGACCCTGAGTCCTGTTTCGGCAGGAGGGGTGGTGAGCCTGCGCGAGCCCCATCGGTGCGGGCGTACAGCAGAGATGACGAGCAGTCCGGTGAGGGCTCTTGCACTGCGCCCTCGCATAAGCCACATTTCGGCCTCCGACTCGGGAGGTTTCCATGTTCAAACCGCTCCTCATCGCCCTGGGTGTCCTCTCCACCACCCTGGCCCTGGCGCAAACGGCGCCGCCCGCCACGCCGACCGTGCGCCTGCGCGGCACGATCGAGAAAGTCGACGCCGTGACGCTGACCGTCAAGGAGCGCAGCGGCGAGACCATCACCCTCGTGCGCCCGGCGGATATGGGCGTGATCGAGGTCGTGCCGATCAACCTGGCAGACATCAAGCCGGGCAACTTCGTTGGCACCGCCGCCATGCCGCAGCCAGACGGCACGCAACTGGCGCTGGAGGTGTTGGTCTTTCCGGAGTCGGCGCGCGGCACCGGGGAGGGACACTACCCGTGGGATCTCCAGCCGCAAAGCACCATGACGAACGCCACGGTGGCAGACCTCGCTGCCGCCCCGGCATCCGTTCCGGGCGGGCAGAAGCTGACGCTGCGCTACAAGGGCGGGGAAAAAACCGTCATTGTTCCCGCCAACGTGCCGGTGGTGACCTTCAAGCCGGGGAAGGAAGACGAGAAAGCCCTGCTCGTGCCCGGCGCACGCGTCATGGTGACCGCCCAGGAAAAGGACGCCAAGCCGACGGCCTTGCGCGTGCTGGTGGGGCGCAACGGGTTCGCACCGCCAATGTAGACGGGCCGTCCTTCGCCGCAGGGCGGCGCCTGACTCGAGACTCGTGTCTCGAATGCGCGTCCCGCACATGGGGCGCAGTGCGACGTCGCGCGTCATCTCCACGCCGAGCCGGGCTAGACTGTGGCTGCGGGCGAAGAACCTCCTCGCGATGCGAAGCAAGCTCGCCCGGCTGACGGCGCGCATTCGAGCCGCCTGCCACCATTGCCATTACATTGACCCCGTTATCCCGGCGCGCAAGCGCTTTGCGTGCGTCACGCGGCCGCCTGGCACACGCCAGACGCGCAGGAGCAACATGAGCCCCTGCGGCGCGCGATCACAGGAAAATCGGGAGCCAATGCAACACGGCGGGCACAGCCCGGCTGACGAAGGCACCAACCGCAACGTGCTCGCGCCCGTCGACCAAGAACAGACCATGAACCAAGACACGACCGTCACTTCTCCCGCATCGCGTGCCCAGCCCGCCTCACGCAAGGCGCCCCGGCCAGTGCACCCCCTCCTGCAAAAGCTGTTCGAGCTTTACCCCGGGATGTTCGGTGCCCGGTTTCTTCCCCTCAAGGTCGGCGTCTTCGAAGACCTCGTGGCGGCGCATGCGGAGGCGTTGCCTGCGGCGGAGCTCAAGGTGGCGCTCGGGCTGCACACGCGCTCGACACGCTACATCGAGGCCGTGGCCTCCGGCCTGGCGCGCCACGACCTGCAAGGCAAGCCAGTGGAGCCCGTGGCGCCGGAGCATGTGCATCACGCCATCCTGGAGCTGTACAAGCGCCGCAGCGGCAAGGCGCCGGAGCAGGCCCGCCAGCGTGCAGTTGCACAACTGGCGGCGGCGATCGAGGCATCCGGCCTGAGCCGCGAAGCCTACCGCGAGCGCTTCACCTCGCCCGATGACAAGGTGCATTCCATGCTGGAAGACGCCCTGTCGATGGTGGCGCAAAGGAGCGCGCGTCGCGAGGCCCTGCAAAACGCCTTCAAGGCCAGCGGCAAGACGGTTGCCGAGTTCGCCGACATGTACGGGCTGGACCCGATGGAAGCGAAGAGGCTGCAGGCGTAAGCAGCCTCCACGGCCGAAGGCAGCCAGGATCCCGATCTCCCCTGGAGACACGGGCCTTCTCAGAAGCCGTGCGCGATTCCAAGCCCGTACGTGTTGGCGGACTGCGTCGGGAAGATCTTGTGCGCGAAATCGGCGTACAGGCTGGTCCGCTTCGACAGTGTGTACACGGCTCCCACGCCCAGCAAATTCTCTGCCTTGACGCCGTCCACGTCCACCAGCCCCCACCCCAGCCGGACCGTGGTGACGTTCATCGTGTACGTCGCCCCGGGGGTCGTTGCCTTTGCCTTGGAAGGCCCTGCCTTGCTGACGTCATGGACGCCCATGACGGCAAACCTGGAAAAGCCGGCCTTCAAGCCCCGGAAGGTGCGAGGATCAAGCAGGAGGACCCGGGTCCGAGCGAAGGGCAACGGCCTCGCGACAGCCATCCGTCCAAACTCATCGGACTGGCGCACCAGCATCCTGCAGGTCGGCACCATGAATCATCCGGGCAATGCCTGCTTCGGCGGCAGCCGCTTCGCACCAGGCGCACGGTCGCGACGTCGAATAGAGCACGGCGCCGCGGAGCACTTCCGCACCGAACCGCTCGCGGGCGTCGCGAATCGCCTCGCGTTCGGCATGCGCGTTCGGGTCCTTGCGCTGGATTACGCGGCTGGGCCCCTTCCCGACGATGCGATCGCCCTGCACGACAACGGCCCCATAGGGCTGGTCGCCCCAACTCAGCGCCAGGCGCCGCATGGCCTCCGCGGCCTCGTACCAGCGTTGCCCGGGCGGTACGGCTTGCGCGCGAAGCGCGGGAAGAAAAGCGGAAAGCACGAGCAGTCGACGGCGTTGCAGGACCGGGGTTCGCATCGCTCCCATGCTGGCGCCAGCCTGCACGGCAGTCAAGCGAACGACAGCGCGAATGCGGAGGCACTCGCGTTGATGGGATTGGTGGCGCGACCGCCCTTTGCTTCTTGCCTGCGGAGTGCAGCAGCCGGTGATCGGCTGCGCATCGAGGGCGACGCCAACCCGGCGGCGCGCCTGACGCCTTACCACAGGTGTTGCCCAGGGGACTTCACAGGCCGCGTGGAGAAGGCTGTGGAAAACCGCCCCGCTTGTCCGGGGGCGCCTGTATCGGCGCGGCTTGCAGTTCCTTGCCGCTTTTATGAGCAGCGGTGCGTCGAGCGGCGCGCTGGATCGAGCGGCGTGGCGCGGGCGCGACGCCCAGGATCGCTATCGGCCCCGGAGCGCGGGCACCGGGATGCCGAACCCGCCTCCGGGGGAATGACGGTCACCGAAGCTGCTGCTCCAGCTGGTCCAGCACCTCGTAGCAAGCCAGCACCTGGGCCACGCTCGAATTCGGCTCCCTTCCCTCCCGGATCGCCGCGACGAATTCCCGGTCCTGCAGCTCGATCCCGTTCATCGACACGTCCACCTTAGCCACGTCGATCTTCTCTTCCTTCCCGTTGAACAGGTCGTCGTAGCGCGCGATGTACGTGGCCGTATCCCCGATGTAGCGGAAGAAGGTCCCCAGCGGCCCCTCGTTGTTGAACGACAGCGATAGCGTGCAGATCGCGCCGCTCTCCGTCTTCAGCTGGATGCTCATGTCCATCGCGATCCCCAGGTCCGGATGGATCGGTCCCTGGATCGCGTTCGCCTTCACCACGCGGCTGCCGGTCTGGTACTGGAACAGGTCCACCGTGTGCGCCGCGTGGTGCCAGAGCAGGTGGTCCGTCCAGGAGCGCGGCTGGCCCAGCGCGTTCATGTTCGTGCGGCGGAAGAAATAGGTCTGCACGTCCATCTGCAAGACCTTGAATTCGCCGGCCTGGATCTTCCTGTGCACGTACTGGTGGCTCGGGTTGAAGCGGCGCGTGTGGCCGCACATGGCGAGCAGGCCCGTCTTCCTCTGCATTTCCACCACGGCCCTGCCCTCGTCCAGCTTGTCGCACAGCGGGATCTCCACCTGCACGTGCTTGCCGGCCTTCATGGCGGCGATGGACTGCTGCGCGTGCATCTGCGTCGGCGTGCACAGGATGACCGCGTCCACGTCCGGGCGCGCCAGCGCCTCGTCGAGGTTGTTCGTGACGTGCTTCGCGCCGTACTTCTGCGCGACTTCCTGCGCCTTGGGCAGCTCGCGGCCGATGATGGACGTGATCTCCACGCCGTCGATGTTCTTCAGCCCGTCGAGGTGCTTGATGCCGAAGGCGCCGGGGCCGGCGAGTGCGATGCGGACGGTCTTGCTCATGCCAGCCTCCGCCGAGCCGCCTCAAGGAGGCTGGAGCCCCTTCGGGGGGCAGCGACTACACGGAGTGAGGAGCGTGGGGGGGTCATATTGCGTTCTCCAGGACCAGGTGGCCCACCGCGGTGTTCGATGCGGGCACATGATAGAAGCGATGCTTCACGGTGGGCTTGGGGCCGCCGGCCACGTCGGCCATCGCGCCGCGCGCGATCAGCCACATCACCAGCTCGATGCCCTCGCTGCCGGCCTCCTGCACGTACTCCAGGTGCGGCACGCCGGCCAGGCCTTCCGGATCCTCGATCAATCGGTCCAGGAAGCGGTTGTCCCATTCCCTGTTGATCAGGCCGGCGCGCGGGCCCTGCAACTGGTGGCTCATGCCGCCCGTGCCCCAGATCTGCACGTTCAGGTCCTCGTCGAAGCTCTCCACCGCCTTGCGGATCGCCTGCCCCAGCCGGAAGCAGCGCATGCCGCTGGGCACCGGGTACTGCACCACGTTGACGGCGAAGGGGATCACCTTGAAGGGCCACTCCCTCGGCTGGCCGCACAGCAGCGACAGCGGCACCGTGAGCCCATGGTCCACGTCCATCCTGTTGACGATGGTCAGGTCGAAGTCCTGCTGGATCACCGAGTGCGCGATGTGCGAGGCCAGCTCGGGATGGCCGATCACCTTGGGCACGGGGCGCGGGCCCCAGCCCTCGTCGGCCGGCTGGAATTCGGCCGCGGTGCCGATCGCGAAGGTGGGGATCATCTCCAGGCTGAAGGCCGTGGCGTGGTCGTTGTAGACCAGGAACACGACGTCCGGCTGGTTGTCCTTCATCCACTGGCGCGAGAAGTCGTAGCCGCCGAAGACTTTCTGCCAGTACGGCTCCTGGGTCTTGCCCAGGTCCAGCGCCGCGCCGATGGCGGGCACGTGCGAGGTGTAGACGGATGCGGTGATGCGGGCCACTTACTTGTTCTCCTCGGTGTCGCGGCCCCAGGCGGCGGAACGCCCGCCGGAAACCATCATGTCGCGATAGGCCTCCTCGCTCATGCCGGTCATGGAGCCGGCCATCTGCTGGAAGCTTTTGCCGTCCGTGGCGCCGATCTTGGCCAGGAAGTAGATGTTGCCGCCCAGTGCGATGCAGCGATTGAGGTCGCGCGCCAGCACGGCCAGCTTCTGGTCCTCGCTCATCGGCCACTCGTCCAGGTAGGCGCGCTCGTCCTTCTTGAAGCGCTCGCGGTTGGCCGCCTTCATCAGGGACATGCAGAACTGGTTGAGCCAGTAGCCCTTGCGGCTCTGGTCGGCGTCGAAGATCGTGGTGCCGGGGATGCCGGCATAGGGTTTGTCCAGCGGCATGGCTGTCCTCCTCTCTGCTGTCTATTGCGCGCAGGCGAAGCTGCCTGCCGCGTTCATGTCACCGCCGCGGTAGCGCGGCACCTGCGGCCACTCGCACAGGGGCCGGCTGCGCTTCACCGCGAACGGCGGCCTCGCTTCCTGTTCGACCAGCACCAGACCCGCCGGTGCCCGGCCCTGCTCCACCCAGGCGACCAGCGCGGGGAACAGGTCGGCATTCGCCGGGGCGCCCGTGCCCACATGGTCCACGTTGGGCGCCGTGTAGAGCCTGAAGAACTGGTCCACCGTACCCCGGCCCATGCGCCGCACGACGGCGTCGTGGTAGTCGATGCCCGCGTACGGGCTCTGCGCGTAGTCGCCCAGGTTCTCCAGCACGATCAGCTTGCCGCCGCGGCGATGGAAGGCCGACAGGTCCGGGTTGGTCGAATCCATCAGGTCCGACACCTCGCGCACCCGCTTCGCGTGGTCCGCCGCCTTGTAGGTGCGCAGGTCCACGTTGGGGCTGACGGCGTAGAAGAACTGGATCGCGCCGGCGCCGTAGAACCAGGCGATGCCGTTGGCCGGCACCGGAGGGAAGGCCGGGGCCTGGCTGCCCGTCCACCAGGACTGCCAGCCGCCGGTGGGCCCGGAGGACGGGATCGCCTCGCCGCTCGGCCCGCGGCCGGGGTAGCTGCGCAAGCCGTTCGCGAGGTCCACGCCGAGGTCCACCGGCGAGTGCAGGGTCCGCACGGCGCGGACCTGCGCCTCGGTGAGGCAGTTGTCGGCCGGCGCGCCGGTGCAGCGCAGCTTGTCGACGTCGAAGCGCCCGCGGCAGCCGACCGGGTCGGACACGATGCCGTCGGCCGCGCCGTCCGCCGCGTCGCAGGAGGCCAGCACCGCGTCGTTCACCAGCTTCACCTGGGCCGGGTTCATCCAGCCGCCGCTGGCGAGGGCGAGCCCGTCGCGCAGGCCGGCGTGCTGCAGGCCCGTCCAGTGGATCACGGGCACGCGGCTGAAGATGCCGTCGAAGTCGTTCGGATAGCGCTGCGCCATCGTCAGGCCTTCGCGGCCGCCCTCGGAGCTGCCGACGAAATACAGCTTCTCCGGGCCGCGGCCATAGGCGGCCTTCATGACCGCCACCGCCACGTCGCGCACCTTCTTGTACGAGGCGTGGGCGAAATTCAGCAGTGCTTCGCTGTTGAGCGCGAAGAACTGCGGCGGCTCGCCGGCGCGGTTCTGGTGGCCCGAGTCGGTGCCGTAGGTGACGTAGCCCTGCGCCAGCGGCACCGGCTCCCCGAAGCGCGCGGCGGGCAGCAGCGCCTCCCCGGTGATCAGCGTACCGTTGAAGCCGCCGCCCCCGTACTGCACCGAGCGGCCGTTCCAGTGCACCGGCAGGTTGACCTGGAAATGGATGAAGGGCGCGTTCGGATCGATGGGCGCGATGCGGCCCAGCACCTTGCAGCGCGGAGGCAGCGGCGCGCGGATGGACGCCGCCGGCGTCGGCGCGCCTTGCGACACCGCCAGCGGCGTCGGCTCCTGCAACTGCGCCGAATCGATGGTAGCGTTGCCGCTGGGGAAGCCGATCTCCGTGAACGGAATCGTCTTGCCCGCCAGCGCGGCGCAGGTCGCCTGCGGGTTGGCGACCATGGGCGTCTGCGTGGTGGCCGGTGCCGGCGCCGCGACGGGACGGAAGCCCGGCGCGGTGCAGCCGGCCAGCAGGGCCAGGGCCGCGGCCAGACCGCTGGAGACGAATTCCTTCTTCATGGCCTCAGCTTCCTTCGATCTCTTCGGGCCAGTACAGCCGGTTCGGGTTGCCCACCAGCAGCTTGCGCTGCAGCTCCGGCGTGACGGCGATGTGCGGGATGAAATCCACCAGCAGGCCGTCGTCCGGCATGTGGCCCTTCAGGTTCGGGTGCGGCCAGTCGGTGCCCCACAGCACGCGGTCCGGGAAGGTCTCGACCACCTTGCGCGCGAACGGCACCACGTCGCGGTAGGGGGCGCGCTCGCCGTCGAGGGCCGGCGGGCCGTCCAGCGACAGGCGCTCGGGGCAGCTCACCTTGCTCCACACGTTCGGGTGCTCGCGCATGAACTTCAGGAACAGCGCGAATTCGGGGCCGTCCACCGGCTTGCTCACGTCGGGCCGGCCCATGTGGTCGACCACCACGGTGGTCGGCAGCGCGGTGAAGAAGTCCCACAGCTCGGGCAGGTCCACCGCCTCGAAGTAGATCACCACGTGCCAGCCGAGCGGTGCGATGCGCGCGGCGATCTCCATCAGTTCGTCCTTGGGCGTGAAGTCCACCAGGCGCTTGACGAAGTTGAAGCGCACGCCGCGCACGCCGGCGTGGTGCATGGCCTGCAGTTCCTCGTCGCTCACGCTGCGCTTGACCGTGACCACGCCGCGGGCGCGGTTGCCGGAGTGCGTGAGCGCGTCGAGCAGCGCGCGGTTGTCGGCGCCGTGGCAGGTGGCCTGCACGATCACGTTCTTGGCGAAGCCCAGGTGGTTGCGCAGGGCGAACAGCTGCTCCCTGCTGGCATCGCAGGGCGTGTACTTGCGTTCGGGCGCATAGGGGAAGCGGTCGCCCGGGCCGAACACGTGGCAGTGCGCGTCCACGCTGTTGGCGGGCAGCTGGAACTTCGGCTTGCTGGGGCCGGCGTACCAGTCCAGCCAGCCGGGCGTCTTCTCGAATCCGCCGGAAGTGGGTTGGCTCATTGAGGTCCCCTGCTCAATCCAGCTGGGCGCCGGCCGTGCGGATGATGCCGGCGAAGCGCGCCGTCTCCGACTGGATGTAGGCGTTGAACTGCTCGCGCGTCGGGGTGAAGGGCTCGTAGCCGAAGGAGAGGAACTTCTCCTTCACGTCCGGCTCGGCCAGGGCCCTGGCGATGTCGCGCTGGATCTTCTCGGCCACTTCCTTCGGCAGGCCCTTGGGCGCGGCGATGGCGGTCCAGCCGCTCACCTCGAAGTTCTTCGGGCCGCCGGCCTCGGCCACCGTGGGCACGTCCTTGAAGGCGGGCAGGCGGTTGGGCGCGGCGATGGCCAGGTACTTCAGCTTGCCGGCGCGGTAGAGGGGGCCGGAGGTCGCGCTGCTGCCTAGCGCGTACGTCAGTTCGCCGTTGGCGACGCCGGTATAGAGCTGCGTGGTCTCCTTGTAGATCACGTGCTGCATGCTGGTGCCGTTCACCGTGTCGAACAGCGCCGAGCCCAGGTGCACCGGGTTGCCGACCGACCAGGAGCCGTAGTTCAGCTTGCCAGGGTTGGCCTTCGCGTCGGCGATGAGGTCCGCCACGTTCCTGTACTTGCTGTTGGTGGCGGTCGTGACGAAGAAGTAGGTCTTGAACAGCGGCAGCAGCGGATCGAAGTCCTTCTGCGCGTCGTAGGGCAGCTTCCTGAACAGCGAGGGATACGCCGACAGGTGCACGTTATCGAGCTGGATCAGGTCGTGGCCGTCGGTGGCGCCGCGCTTGAACGCGTCGATGGCGATGAAGCCGTTGCCGCCAGGGCGGTTCTCCACGATCACCGGCTTGCCCCACATCCGCGAGAGCTTGTCGGCCACCAGGCGCGTCACGCCCTCGGGGCCGCTGCCCACCGGGAAGGGCGTGATGATGCGCACCGGGCGCGAAGGAAAGTCCTCGGCTTGTGCCAGGCCGGAGAGCGCGGAGAGGGCGAACGCGGCCAGCGCGGCGCGACGGAAGACGGACAGGGCAGAAGGCTTCATCGGTTGTCGGAAGAAAGGGGTCAGGGTCAGTCGGGCTTGATGTTCGCGTCGCGCACCAGCTTGTCGTAGCGCACGCGCTCGGAATGCAGCAGGGAGGCCAGCATCTGCCGGTCGCCGGGCAGGACTTCGCCGCCCACGGCCGTCATGCGCTCCCGCACTTCGGGGCTCTGCAGCGCCTTCTGCACCTCGGCGTGCAGGCGCTCGACCACGGCCGTCGGCGTCTTCGCCGGCGCCATCAGGGCGTACCAGACGGAGGCCTCGAAGCCCCGGAAGCCCATCTCGGAGATGGTCGGCGCGTCGGGGAAGATGGGCGTGCGCTGCGGCGTCAGGGTGGCCAGCACCTTGAGCTTGCCGCCCGCGACCTGCGGCTTCACCTCCAGCGCGTTCATGGCCAGCAGCGGCACCTGGCCGCCGATCACGTCGGTGATGGCCTGGGCGCCGCCGCGGTAAGGCACGTGCATCAGGTCGATGCCGGCGGCGCGCGCGAACAGTTCCGCCGCCATGTGCGGCGTCGAGCCGTTGCCCGGCGAGGCGTAGGCGATCGAATTCGGCTTCTGCTTGGCGGCCTCGATCACCTGCTTGATGTTGGTGTACGGGGTGTTGACGTTGGCGGCGATCACGACCGGCACGCGGCCCACCAGCGCCACCGGCACCAGGTCCTTCTCCGCATCGAAGGGTTGCGGCTTGTAGAGGGCCATGTTGGCGGCCAGGGCGTTGGCGGCCATCAGCAGCGTGTAGCCGTCGGGCTTGGCATCGATCACGGACTTGACCGCGATGTTGGTGCCGGCGCCCGGCCGGTTCTCGATCACGAAGGGCTGGCCCAGGGCCTTGGACAGCGCCTGGCCCAGCGTGCGGGCCACGGCGTCGACGGCGCCGCCGGCGGAATAGCCGACGACCACGGTGACGGGGCGCTCGGGCCAGGCGGCCTGCGCGTGCGCAGCCAGCGGCACCGCGGAGGCGCCGGCGAGGGCGACGCCCATGCGGGCGATGGCGGTTCTGCGGGTGGGATTCAATTCTTGCTCCTTGGCAGGCTTCAGTCGGGCGCCGTGCCACGCAGGCCGGCCCGGGAGATCATGGATTGCAGTTCGGCGCTGCCGCGCAGGCTGGCGCCGAAGTCGCGCAGCCAGGCCGCGGCGGCGGGCGGGCGGCCCTTGGGCGCGGCCAGCGCCAGGTTTTCCAGGCTCCAGCGGCCCGGCAGCACCTGGGCGCCGGGCACCTGGTCGGCCAGCTCGAACAGGATCGCCTTGTTGCTGGCGAAGGCGTCGAGTTCGCCCGCTCGCAGCATCTGCGCCGCCGCCGCCAGCGAGGCGACGGGCAGCACGCGCGCCTGCTTCAGCTCGCGCGAGAGCGTCGCGTGCGAGCTGCCGCCCTCCGCCACGCCCACGCGCAGGCCCGGCTGGTCGATGCGCGCCATGTCGGTGATGCGCGCATTGCCGGCGACCAGGTAGCCCGATTCCAGCCGCACCAGCGGCGGCGTGAAGTCGGCCTCGCGCTGGCGGGCTTCGCTCGCGTTGGTGAAGGTGAGGTCGGCCTGTCCGGACTTCACGACGTCGAAGACCTCGGCGGCGCGGCGCATCTCGACGTACTGCACCGGCACGCCCAGGCGCCTGGCGGCGAGGGCGCCGAGATCGTAGGCGACGCCCGCCCGCTCGCCGCTCCTGCCGACGACCATGGAGCTGGGGCTGCCCGGATAGACCGCGACGCGCAGCGTCCCCGTGGGTGCCAGCGCGGCGCGCGCCTCCGCCGGCGCACCGGTGGGCACCTGGGCGCAGCCGGCGGCGACCACGGCGGCCGCGAGAGCGCCAGCGGCGAGAATGCGTCGACGCAGCATGCCGGCGCTCAGTCGATGTAGCGCAGGCCCGCCTTCGCGAGGCCCTCGCGCATCTTGTACATGTCGAGGCCCAGCAAGCCGGATGCCAGCTTGGCGCGCTTCTCGCCTTCGTTGGCTTCGCGGGCTGCGGCGGCGTCGAGCACCTTCTTCGCCATGGCCGCGGGCACGCAGACCACGCCGTCGTCGTCCGCCACGATCACGTCGCCGGGGGTGACCAGCGCGCCCGCGCAGACCACCGGGATGTTCACGGAACCGAGCGTGGACTTGACCGTGCCCTTGGAGCTGATGGCCTTGCTCCACACAGGAAAGCCCATTTCGGTGAGGGTGCGCACGTCGCGGCAGCCGGCGTCGATCACCAGGGCGCGGGCGCCGCGAGCCTGGAACGAGGTCGCCAGCAGGTCGCCGAAGAAGCCGTCGGTGTTGTCGGCGGTGCAGGCCGCCACGACGATGTCGCCGGGCTGGATCTGTTCGGCCACGACGTGCAGCATCCAGTTGTCGCCGGGATGCAGCAGCACCGTGACGGCGGTGCCGGAGACCTGCGCGCCGGCGTAGATCGGTCGCATGTACGGCTTCATGAGTCCGACGCGGCCCATGGCCTCGTGCACGGTGGACGCGCCGAACTTCGCCAGCGCATCGGCCACTTCGCGGTCCGCCCGTTTGATGTTGCGGTAGACGACGCCTAGTTCATACATTGTCTGGTTCTCCAGGGATTCAAACAGCCAAGCCGAACAGCCGAACGCAGAGGTCGCAGAAGATACGCAGAGGACGCAGAAGAATCACAAGAAGAATTCCTTTTGAATTGCTTCTGCGCCCTCTGCGTATCCTTTGCGCCCTCTGCGTTCGGTATATGGTTTATTTCCCGCGTTTCTTGAGCAGCGTGTCCAGCCGCGGGAAGACGCGGCGCGTGTTGGCTTCGAAGATCGCGTGCTTGTCTTCGGGGGTCAGGATCGTCGACGCGTCGATG
Source organism: Ramlibacter monticola (assembly GCF_016722785.1). GTDB lineage: Bacteria > Pseudomonadota > Gammaproteobacteria > Burkholderiales > Burkholderiaceae_C > Ramlibacter > Ramlibacter monticola. The sequence continues at coordinate 809,136 of NZ_JAEQNE010000001.1, forward strand.
TAGCGCTTCGTGTCGTCGTAGTAGTTGCCCGTGGTGGGGTCGATGCCGCGCACCGCGCCGATCATTTCGGAGGCGAACAGCACGTTCTTCACCGGGATCACCGTGTTCAGCAGGTCGATGCCCGGCTGGTGGTAGACGCAGGTGTCGAAGAACACGTTGTTCATCACGTGCGTGTCCAGCAGCGGCTTCTTCATCTCCTGCGCCAGCCCGCGGTAGCGGCCCCAGTGGTACGGGACCGCGCCGCCGCCGTGGGGGACGATGAAGCGCAGCGTCGGGAAGTCCTTGAACAGGTCACCCTGGATCAGCTGCATGAACGCCGTGGTGTCGGCATTGATGTAGTGCGCGCCGGTGGTGTGGAAGCACGCGTTGCAGCTCGTGCTCACGTGGATCATCGCGGGCACGTCGTGCTCCACCATCTTCTCGTAGATGGGGTACCACCACTTGTCCGTGAGCGGCGGCTCCTTCCAGTGGCCGCCGGAGGGATCGGGATTCAGGTTGATGCCGACCGCGCCGTAGTCGCGGATGCACTTCTCCATCTCGGGGATGCAGGTCCTCGGGTCCACGCCGGGCGACTGCGGCAGCATCGCCACCGGCACGAAGTGCTCCGGGAACAGCTGCGCGACGCGGTGGCACAGCTCGTTGCAGATCGCCGCCCAGGTGCTGGAGACCTCGAAGTCGCCGATGTGGTGCGCCATGAAGCTGGCGCGCGGCGAGAACAGCGTCATGTCGTTGCCGCGCTCCTTCATCAGGCGCAGCTGGTTGTTCACGATGGATTCGCGGATGTCGTCGTCGGCGATCTTCAGCTCCGACAGCTTCGGCATCTGCGACGGGTCCTTGATGCCGGCGACCTGCCGGTTGCGCCATTCCTCCAGCTGCTTCGGCGCGGTCGTGTAGTGGCCGTGGCAATCGATGATGATGCTCATGTCGTCGTTTCCTTGGGGGAGCTCAGGCGGGTTCCATGCCGTTGCGGCGCTTGGCGGCGGCGGCATCGGGCGAGGCCATGAAGGCGAGCAGCGCGCGCACGGCGTCCGGCTGCCGCGAGGCGGCGCACAGCGCGCCGGCGAAGACGGTGTTGATCTGCACGGCCATCGGCATCGGGCCGACCACGGTGATGCCTTCCAGGTGAATGAGTTCGCTCAGTTGCTGGAAGCCCAGGGCCACCTCGCCGCGCGCCACCAGCGCGCCGACCGGCACGCCGGGCGGCGCCTGCGCCAGCCTGCCTTGCAGGTCCTGCGCGATGCCCCAGCGCTCGAACAGCTTCACCAGGGCGACGCCGCTCGGGCCGGTGGAATAGCCGACGTTGCGGGCGGCGAGCACGGCGCGCTTGAGGGCTTCCTCGCTGGAGATGTCGGGGCGCGGCGCGCCGGCCCGCACGGCGACGGCCACGCCGGAATCGACCAGGTCCACCCGGCTGCCCGCGACCACCTGGCCGCCCGCCGCCAGCTTTTCGATCGCGTCGGCCGCGAGCACGACGAAGTCGAAGGGCTCCCCGGCGGCGACGCGCTTGGCGGCATCGACGCCGCCGACCGACTCCACCTGCACCTTCAGGCCGGAGCGTTGCGAGTGGGTTTGCGCCAGTTCGGTCAGCACCTGGCGGGTCGCCATCGAGGAGATTCCCTGGAGCGTCGCAGTCATGGCGCGGATTGTGGGCACGAGCCGGCGCCGGCAACAGCGGACACCGTCACTAGCAGCTATAGCGGTTCGGCATAATGCCCCGGAAGGTATTCGGATTCATGGACCTCAAGCAGCTGGAGTACTTCGTTCGCGTCGCCGAGCTGGGCAGCTTCACGCGCGCCGCCATCGAGCTGGATGTGGCCCAGCCGGCGCTGAGCCGCCAGGTGCGCCTGCTGGAAGTGGAGCTGCGCCAGAACCTGCTGGTGCGCAACGGCCGCGGCGCCGTGCCCACCGAGGCGGGCAAGCTGCTGCTGGAGCACGGACGGGGCATCCTGTACCAGGTCGAGCGGGCGCGGGAGGACCTGGGCCGGCTGCGCGGGGGGCTCGCGGGCCGGGTCGCGGTCGGGCTGCCGAGCAGCATCGCGCGCGCACTGACCGTGCCGCTGACGCGCGCGTTCCGCGAGCAGTTGCCGGAAGCGCGCCTCTCGATCAGCGAGGGCCTGTCCAGCGCGCTGCTGGAAGGGCTGGTCAGCGGGCGGCTCGACATCGCCGTGCTCTACAACGCCCAGCCCTCGCGTGAGCTCGACCTGACGCCGCTGCTGGAAGAGGAACTAGTGCTGGTGCGCGCCCGCCCGCCGGGGCTGCAGGAGGATCCACCGCCCGGCCCCATCACCCTGGCCGAGGTCGCCGGCCTGCCGCTGGTGATCCCCACCCGGCCGAACGCGATCCGCAACTACGTGGAGGCCGAGATGGCGGACATCGGCTGCCGCCCGAACGTGGTGCTGGAGATCGACGGCGTGTCCGCCATCCTGGACCTGGTGCTCGATGGCGCCGGCTGCGCCATCCTCTCGCGCAATGCGGTCCTCAATTCGCCGCGCCCGTCCGCCTATTCGACCCAGGCGATCGGCGCGCCGCCGCTGCGCATCCGGCTGTCGCTGGCCACCAGCCTGCAGCGGCCGGCCACGCCGGTGCAGAAGGCGACGCTGGACCTGATCCGCGCCCGGGCGCCCGGGGTCGTGGCGCACGCGCTGTAGCGCGCCAACGGTCACAAGGCACCTTGGTGCCGCTTCTCGCGACCCTCCGCCGTCGGACGTACAGTACGCGGCGACCGACCCGCGGCCGTCACCTCACCAAGGAGAACGACGATGCGCATCTCCCGCCTGCTGCTCCTGCCCCTCGCCTGCGTCGTGGCGGCGCACGCGGCCGCCGCCGAATTGAAGGTGCTCTCGGCCGGCGCTTTCAAGCCCGTGCTGGTCGCGCTGCAGCCGGCCTTCGAGCAGCAGACCGGCCATCGTTTGCGCATCGAGAACGACACGGCCGGCGCGCTGCAGAAGCGCATCGCCGGGGGCGAGGCCTTCGACCTCGTGTTCTCCAGCCCCGCATCGCTGAAGCCTTTGCGCGAGGGCGGCCAGGTCGCGGCGGAAGAGCCGGTGCCGCTCGCGCAGGTGGCGATCGGGGTGGCCGTGCGGCGCGGCGCGCCGCTGCCGGACATCTCCACCGTGGAAGCCTTCCGTTCGGCCGTGCTCCATGCGCGCTCGGTGGCGTACATCGACCCGGCCGCAGGCGGCTCCAGCGGCATCTACCTCGATGGCCTGTTCGAACGCTGGGGCATCGGCCCGATCGTGCGGGCGAAGGCGGTGCTGGTGCCGGGCGGGCTGGTGGCGACGCGGGTGGTGGACGGCAGCGCGGACCTGGGCATCCACCAGATCAGCGAGATCCTCGCCGTGCCCGAGGCGGTGCTGGTGGGGCCGCTGCCCGCCGAGATCCAGAACTACACGGTGTATGCGGGCGCGTTGGCGGCCCAGACGAAAGAGGCCGCCGCAGCCCGGGAGCTGCTGGCGGCCCTGCGCGGCACCGGGGCCGTGCAAATCCTCAGGGCCAAGGGGATGGAGACGCCCTGAGGTGAGGGTAGGCTGGGCCCCCCTGTTCTTCTGCCAAGCATCGTAGGCCTGCGGCCGTGCTCGGCCATTGATCGGCGTCAACGCCCAAGCACTTACGTCGAGCAATCGGCAATTGGAATAAACCCTAGGTTCTCACAACAAGGCGTCCGCGTAGTCCTGCCAGCAGGCCTCCTTGGGGAGGTCGCGGAACACGCCCGCGCGCGCCTGGTCGGCGACCCACTGCTGCTTCTCCGCGGTCGCCGCCGCCATGAAGGGCTCGAAGCCGGCCTCGCGCACCGTGTTCGCCGCCTCGCGCATCTCCTCGGCCCGGCGCTGGCCGTGCTGCACCACGCGGCTGAAGAAGTACGCGCCCTGCCGGCTCCAGTCGATCGCGGGGAAGGTCTCCTGCAGCGTGGGCAGCACGTGGTCCTCCACGCCATAGGCGCGCGCCGTGGCGTAGCTCTCGATCACCAGCGCCTCCAGGCCCTTGATCATCACGCTGCGGCACATCTTGATCGCGCTGGCCACGCCCAGCTTCTCGCTCACGGCGCGGGCATCCAGGCCCCAGGACTGCAGCAGTTGCGCGAGCGGCGCGGCCTGCGCGCCCCCGAGCAGCATGGGCACCTTCACGCCATGGGGCGGCACCGAAGTCATCACGCCCGCTTCGACGTAGTGCGCGCCGCGCGCATCGACGGCGGCGCCGGCCTTCTGCTTGGTGCCGGGCGAAGCCGAATTCAGGTCGAGGAACAACGCCCCGGAACGCAGCAGGGGCGCCGCCTCCTCCGCGACCGCGAGCGTGTTCGACGCCGTCACGGCGGAGATCACGAGATCGCTCGCCTCGCACAGCGCGCGCAGGGAGGCGCAGGCGACGATGCCGTTGCGGCTCGCATGGCCCGTCTCCGCCTCCGCGGTCGCCGGATCGGCGAACTTCAGGTCCCAGGCCGCGACCTCGCCCACGAAGGGCTTGAGCCCGCCCGCGAAGATCTTGCCGACCTCGCCGTAGCCCACCAGGCCGATGCGCTTCACTTCCATGGCGGTCTCCTTCACTGCCGCGGGATCTTCGCCCGCGCGATGACGTCGCTCCAGCGCCGGATCTCGCTGGCGAGCAGGTTGCCCAGGTCCTCGGGCGTGCTCCAGCGCGCATCCACGTTCAGGTCCGCGAGCTTCTTCTTCAGCTCCGGGGTCGCAAGCGCCTTCTTCAGCTCCGCGTTCAGGCGCAGCAGCACGGGCGCAGGCGTCCGGGCGGGCGCGGCCAGGCCGTTCCACGAGGCGATGCGCAGGCCCGCGAGCGGACCGCCGGTCTCGGCGGCCGTAGGCACGTCGGGCAGCCCGGTCGGCCGCTTCTCGCCGAAGGTCGCCAGCGCGCGCAGCGCCTTGGCGGCGATCTGCGACTTCACCGGCGCGAGGATCTCGACGGCCGCATCGACCGAGCCGCCGCGCAGCGCGGTGACCACGGCCGGCGTTCCGTTGAAGGGCACCACCTGCGCGTCGATGCCGGCGGTGGTCTTGAACAGTTCGGCGGCCAGGTTCTGCGTGCTGCCCACGGCCACGGTCGCGATGTTCAGCTTGCCGGGATGGGCCTTCGCATGGGCGAGCAGGTCGGCGAGCGTGCGCAAGGGCGACTCCTGCGGCACGACGAGCGCGATGTCGAAGGTGCCCAGCAGGGAGATCGGCGCGAAATCCTTCTGCGCGTCGAAAGGCAGCTTCTGGAACAGCCCTTCGCTCACCGCCGTGCCGTTGCTCACCAGCAGCAGCGTGTGGCCATCGGGCTCGGCCTGCGCGACCACGTTGCCCGCCGTCACGCCGCCGGCGCCGGGGCGGTTGTCGATCACGATGGCCTGCCCCAGCTGTTCGCCGAGCTTCTGCCCCACGGCGCGCGCCGTGAGGTCGGCCACGCCGCCAGCCCCGAAGGGCACCACGATGCGGATCGGCTTCGCCGGCCAGCGGCCCTGCGCGGCCAGCCATGGCGTCACCAGCGCGCCGGCCATGCCGGCCAGCGCCATTCTCCTGCGAGGATTCATCGGGCTATCGTGCCACACCGAGCAGCCGGTCCAGCAGCTCGGGGTCGTTGCGCAGGCGGTCCGCGCGGTCGGCGTGCACCACGGTGCCGTGGTCGAGGACGACGGTGCTGTCGGAGATGTCGAGGATGGCCAGCGGATGCTGCTCCACGATGATCGCGGACAGGCCTTCCTGCCGCGTGATGCGCGAGATGGCGCGCAGCAGTTCGCTGACGATGATGGGCGCCAGGCCTTCCAGCGGCTCGTCCAGCAGCAGCAGCTTCGGGTTCACCACCAGCGCGCGCCCCATGGCCAGCATCTGCTGCTCGCCGCCGGACAGCTGCGTGCCCAGGTTGGTCTTGCGCTCGGCCAGGCGCGGGAACATCTCGTACACGCGCTGCGGCGTCCAGGCGCCCGGCCGCGCCACCGCGGTCAGGTTCTCGTGCACCGTGAGCGACTTGAAGATGTTGCGCTCCTGCGGCACCCAGCCGATGCCCGCTTTCGCGCGCTCGTGCGAGGGCAGCTTGTGGAGCGCCGCGCCGCCCAGGCCGATGCTGCCGCCATGCTGGCGCGTGGCGCCGGCCAGCGTGTTGATCAGGGTGGTCTTGCCGGTGCCGTTGCGTCCCAGCAGGGCCAGGGTCTGGCCCTGCCCCAGCGCGAACGAGATGTCGTGCAGCACCACGGCCTCGCCGTAGCCGGCGCTCAGGCCCTCCACGCGCAACAGTTCAGACATGGATGGCCTCGTTCTCGTAGCCCAGGTACACGGCCTTCACCTGCGGGTTGGCCGCGATCTCGTCGGGCGAGCCTTCCGTGAGCACGGCGCCGTTCACCAGCACCGTCATGCGGTCGGCGAAGCTGAAGACCAGGTCCATGTCGTGCTCGATCAGCAGCACCGAGACCTCCGCCGGCAGCGCGGCCACGGTCTGCAGCAGTTCCTCGCGCTCGCCGGCCGGCACGCCGGCCACCGGCTCGTCCAGCAGCAGCACGCGCGGCTCGCAGGCCAGCGCGATGGCGATCTCCAGCAGGCGGCGCTTGCCGTAGGCGAGGTGCTCGGTCTGCTGGTTGGCCACCTCGGCCAGGTGGAACTGCTCCAGCAACTGCTGCGCGCGTTCGGCCACGCCGCGGTCGCTGCCCAGCGAGCGCCACCAGCGCGTACCCAGCCCGCGCTGCTGGGACACGACCAGCCCCAGCGTCTCCAGCGGCGTCATGGTCGCGAACAGCTGGTTGATCTGGAAGGTGCGGACCATGCCGCGGCGCACGCGCTGGTGCGGCGCGAGCTGCGTGATGTCCTGCCCTTCCAGCGCGATGCGGCCGGCGGTGGCGTCGAGCACGCCGGTGAGCAGGTTGATCAGCGTGGTCTTGCCGGCGCCGTTCGGGCCGATCAGCGCGTGGCGGGCGCCGCGGCGCAATTCGAGGCTGACGTCGTTGGTGGCGACGATGCCGCCGAAGCGCTTCACGAGGCCCTGGCACGAAAGCACGACTTCGCTCATTCGGAGCCTCCCCCGTCCTGGAGGAGCGGGCCCGCGCCTACGGGCGGCCGTGCGGCGCTCGCCTTCCTCCACCAGGTCCAGGGCTTCAGCAGCCGGTCGCGCCCGACCAGCACCAGCACCACCAGGAACAGGCCCAGCCAGAAGCCCCAGTACTGCTGCGTGATGCCGGAGATCCAGTCCTGCATCAGCTTGAAGACGACGGCACCGGCGAGGCCGCCATAGAGCCAGCCGACGCCGCCGATCACCAGCATCAGCAGCGTGTCGGCGGAGCGGTGGAACTCGAACACGTCCAGCGACGCGAAGCCGGAAGTCTGCGTGAACAAGCCGCCGGCGGCGCCCGCCATGGCCGCGGCGATGGTGTAGACCGCGACCAGGCGCGCGTGCACCGGCACGCCGATGGCCATGGCCCGCAGGCGGTTGTCGCGGATCGCCTTCAGCGTGGCGCCGAAGGGCGAGTGGACGATGCGCCGCGCCACGAGGAACAGGAGCAGCAGCACCGAGAGCGAGTAGTAGGCGGCCGTGCGCCCGGCGAGGTCGAACTCGAAGCGGCCGAGGACGGGCGAGAACACGAGGCCCTGGATGCCGTCGGTGCCGCCGGTCAGCCAGTCGAGCTTGTTGGCCAGTTCCAGCAGGATCAGGGCGACGCCCAGGGTCACCATCAGCCGCGTGAGGTCGGTGCCGCGCAGGATGGTGAAGCTCGCCGCCAGCCCCAGCAGCGCCGCCGCGGCCATGGAGACGAGCAGGGCCAGGTGCGGGTCCGGGTGCACGTGCTTGCAGAACAGCGCGGACACATAGGCGCCGAGACCGAAGAAGGCGGCGTGCCCCAGCGACACGATTCCGCCGTACCCCAGCACGAGGTCCAGCGACACGGCGAACAGGCCGAGGATGGCGATCTCGTTGACGATCAGCGCGTGGGTGGGGAACAGCAACGGGGCCGCGAAGGCCAGCAGCCACAGCACCGGCTCCCACGGCTTCATCCGGCTGGCCCGCTGCAGGTCTTGCTGCGCCTTCATGCCTTGCCGCCTTGCCGCACGAACAGCCCGTTGGGCTTCCACAGCAGGATCACGATCATCAGGCTGTAGACGATGAAGGCGCCCATCTTGGGGATGTAGTACTTGCCGGCCACGTCGGCCACGCCCAGCAGCAGCGCCGCCAGCAGCGGGCCGGTGATCGAGGAGGTGCCGCCCACGGCCACCACGATCAGGAAATAGATCATGAACTTGAGGGGGAAGGACGGATCCAGCCCCAGCACCTCGGCGCCCAGCGCGCCGCCCAGCCCGGCGAGGCCCGAGCCGAAGGCGAAGGTGGAGAGGAACACCAGGTTCACGTTGATGCCCATGCCGGCGGCCACGCGCTGGTCGTCCACCGAGGCGCGCAGGCGGCTGCCGAAGCGGGTGCGCGCCAGCACGAACTGCAGGGCGACGGTGAGCGCCGCGCACACCGCGATGATGAACAGGCGGTAGTGCCCCATGCCCAGCGAGCCGATCTCGGTGCGGCCCTTGAGCCACTGCGGCAGCTGCATGATCTGCTGCGTGGAGCCCACGTAGTAGTCGACCGCCGCCACGGCCATGAACACGAGGCCGATCGAGAACAGCACCTGGTCCAGGTGCGGCTTGCGGTACAGGGGCCGGTAGAGCGTGCGTTCCAGCACCGCGCCCAGCAGCGCCGTGCCGGCGAAGGCGAGCGGCAGGCACACGAGGAAAGGCACGTCGAGGCGCTGCATCAGCAGCACGGTGATGTAGCCGCCCGTCATGGCGAAGGCACCGTGCGCCAGGTTGATGAAATTCATCAGGCCCATGGTCACGGCCAGGCCGACGGCGAGCACGAACAGCAGCATCCCGTAGGCGATGCCGTCGAAGAGGATGGTGAGCATGGGAAGGCCGGGGGAGGGGAGCTGGGGGGAAGGGCCGGTGCGCGCAGCCCCTGCCCTGCCCTCTCCCCGGAGGGGAAAGGGAAACAGCCAGGCCAGGTCGTTACTGCTTCGACTTGCCCGGATCCTTCACGTCCTTGATGACGTCGAACTCCACGTTGTACAGCTGCCCGTCCTTCTTCTCCACCTTGCGCAGGTAGACGTTCTGGACGATGTCGCGGGTCTGGGCGTCGATGAACACCGGGCCGCGCGGGCTTTCGAAGATCTGGCCCTTCATGGCCGCGACCAGGGCGTCGCCGCCGCCCTTGCCGCCGGTCTTCTTCAGCGCCTCGTAGATCACGCGCATGCCGTCGTAGCCGCCCATGGCCATGAAGTTGGGACGCAGGTTCTTGTTGGCCTTCATGAAGTCGGCCACGAACTTCTTGTTGGCCGGCGAGGGGTGGAAGGCCGAGTAGTGGTGCGAGGTGACCACCCCCAGGGCCACGTCACCCATGTCGTTCAGCTGGTCGTCGTCGGTCACGTCGCCGGTGCCGATCAGGCGGATGCCGGCCTTGTCCATGCCGCGCTCGCCGAACTGCTTCATCACCGCGGCGCCCGCGCCGGACGGCACGAACACGAACAGCGCGTCCGGCTTCAGGTCGCGCACCTTCTGCAGGAAGGGCGCGAAGTCCGGGTTGCGCAGCGGCACGCGCAGCTTCTCCAGCACCTTGCCGCCGTTGAACAGGAAGCGCTCGCTGAAGTACTTCTCCGCGTCCAGGCCCGGGCCGTAGTCGGTCACCAGCGTCACCACGCTCTTGATGCCGTTCTTCGGCGACCAGTCGGCCATCGCCACCGAGACCTGCGGCAGCGTGAAGCTGGTGCGCACGATGTAGGGCGAGGCTTCCGTGATGCTGGAGGTGGCCGCGGCCATCACCACCAGCGGCGTCTTCGACTGCGTCGCGATGGGCGCCACCGCCAGCGCCGAGGGCGTGATGCCCATGCCGGCCAGCACGTTGACCTTCTCGTTGACGACCAGTTCCTGCGCCAGGCGGCGGGTCTGGTCGGGGAGGCTGGTGTCGTCCTTGACGATCAGCTGCACCTTCTTGCCGGCCACGGTGTCGCCGTTCTGCGCCATCCACAGGCGGGCGGCGGCCTCGATCTGGCGGCCGGTGGTGGCCTGCTGGCCGGTCATCGGCAGGACCAGGCCGATCTTGAAGACGTTGTCCTGCGCCAGGCCCAGGCCGCTGGCGCCCAGCAGGGCCACGGCCGCCGCGGCCTGGAGAAGGGTTCTTTTCTGCATGGCGATGGATCTCCTCTTGGTATTGGTCACGGCCGCGGGCGAAGCCGCCTGCGTGCGGCGTGGTGCGAATTCTGAGCGTCCGGCCCGCGGCGGCAAACCGCGCCGGCGTCTAGCAGTTATGACGCTTTGCGATAGCGCCGGGGGAGATATTACCGTTGACGAATGAGCCGCACGCCCGGCATCCGGTCCAGGTGCGGGGTGCGCATCGCCTCGCGCAGGTTGCGCTGGGCGAGCCGCGAGTGCTCGCGCATGAGGGCTTCGGCGCGCGCGCCCTCGCGCTGCGCGATCGCCTCCAGCACCTGGCGGTGCTGGTCCTGCGCCACCACGAGCATGTCGCGCGCCCGGGGCGAGTCGGCCTGCACGATGACGAAGCCGGAGGGCGAGGCGAAGGGCAGGTTCACCACCCGCTCCAGTTCGCGCGCCAGCACCGCGCTGCCGGCCATCTCGGCCAGGAGGGTGTGGAAGCGCTGGTTGAGGCCCACGTAGCGGGTGAAGGCCGCGTCGTCCAGGGCGGGTGAAGCGAGCACGACGTCCACCTCGTCGAGGCAGAGCCGCGCTTCGGCCAGCACGCTTTCGGCCACGCCGCGCTCGGCGGCCAGCCGTGCGGCCAGGCCTTCGAGGGTGCCGCGCAGCTCGATGGCGTCGGCCACGTCCCGTTCGGAGAAGGTGCGCACCGCGTAGCCGCCATGGGGCAGCGCTTCCAGCAGGCCCTCCTGCTCCAGCCGCATGAGGGCCGCGCGGATCGGCGTGCGCGAGACGCCCAGGCGCTCGACGATCGGGAGCTCCGCGATGCGCGAGCCGCCCGGCAGCTCGCCGGCCAGGATCATCTCGCGCAGGCGCAGCTGCGCCTTCACGGACTGCGAGTCGGGCGCGGAGGCGCCTGCTGTATACATGGAAGCGCATTATGTGAGGTGGGATCCACCTACCGGCTTCATATTCATCAGGGATAACCCGGAATGAATGCCTCACCATGTATACAGCGCGAGGTGCCGTGACCATAATCCCGCGCCATGTTTCCCAAGAACGCCTGGTACGTCGCCTGCACCCCCGACGAGATCGATGACAAGCCCCTGGGGCGCACCGTCTGCAACGAGAAGATCGTGTTCTACCGGGCCGGCGACGGCCAGGTCGCCGCGGTGGAGGATTTCTGCCCGCACCGCGGCGCGCCGCTGTCGCTCGGCCGCGTCTGCGAAGGCCAGCTGGTCTGCGGCTACCACGGGCTGGTGATGGGCTGCGACGGCAAGACCGTCTCCATGCCCGGGCAGCGCGTCGGCGGCTTCCCGAAGATCCGCGCCTACCCGGTGGTGGAGCGCTACGGCTTCGTGTGGGTCTGGACCGGCGATGCGGCGCTGGCCGATCCCGCGAAGATCCACCACCTGGAATGGGCCGACAACCCGGACTGGGCCTACGGCGGCGGCCTGTACCACCTGAGGTGCGACTACCGCCTCATGGTCGACAACCTGATGGACCTCACGCACGAGACCTACGTGCACGCGGGCAGCATCGGCCAGAAGGAGATCGACCAGGTGCCGGTGACCACGAAGACCGAGGGCGAGCGCGTGGTCACCAGCCGCTTCATGGACAAGGTGATGGCGCCGCCCTTCTGGCGCGCCAACCTGCGCGGCAACCACCTGCCCGACGACCAGCCGGTGGACCGCTGGCAGGTGTGCCACTTCGTCCCGCCCAGCCACGTGATGATCGAGGTGGGCGTGGCGCTGGCCGGCAAGGGCGGCTACCACGCCGACGCGAAGGACAAGGTCTCTTCCATCGTGGTGGACTTCCTCACGCCCGAGACCGAGACGAGCATGTGGTACTTCTGGGGCATGGCCCGCAACTTCAACCCGAAGGACCGCAACCTCACCGCGCAGATCCGCGACGGCCAGGCGAAGGTGTTCGCCGAGGACACGGCGATCCTGGAGGCGCAGCAGCGCAACCTGTCGCAGTACCCCGACCGGCGCCTGCTGATGCTCAACATCGATGCGGGCGGCGTGCAGGCGCGCAAGATCATCGACCGGCTGGTCGCGGCCGAACGGGCGCCGGCATGACGCAGATCACCGTCCAGGTCGCGAAGCGGCGGCAGGAAGCGCTGGACATCGCCAGCTTCGAGCTGGTGAAGCCGGACGGCTCCGCCCTGCCCGGCTTCAGCGCCGGCTCGCACATCGACGTGGAGCTGCCCGGCGGCCTCACGCGCCAGTACTCGCTGTGCAACGACGCGGCGGAGCAGCATCGCTACCGCATCGCGGTGCTGCGCGACGCCAACTCGCGCGGCGGCTCCACCGCGATGCACGACTGGGTGAAGGAAGGCGACACGCTGCGCATCAGCGAGCCGCGCAACCACTTCCCGCTGGTGCACGCCGGCCGCACGCTGCTGTTCGCGGGCGGCATCGGCGTGACGCCGCTGCTGTGCATGGCGCAGCGCCTGGCCACCGCGGGCGCGGAGTTCGAACTGCACTACTGCACGCGCTCGGCCGAACGCACCGCCTTCCGCGACGAGATCGCCTCCTCGGATTACGCCGACCGCGTGCGCTTCCACTTCGACGACGGCGATGCGGCCCAGAAGCTGGACCTGGACGCGGCGCTGCGCGCCCCCGAGGCCGGTACGCACCTCTACGTCTGCGGACCCACGGGCTTCATCGACCGGGTCGTGCAGACCGCGCAGCGCCAGGGCTGGCCTGCGGAGCAGGTGCACCTCGAATACTTCGGGGCGGCGCCGCAGGATACGACGGGCGACCGCGCGTTCCAGGTGAAGCTCGCCAGCAGCGGAGCCACCTACGAGGTGCCCGCGGACAAGACCGTGGTGCAGGCCTTGCAGGCCCACGGGGTCGAGGTGCTCACGTCCTGCGAGCAGGGCGTGTGCGGCACCTGCCTCACCCGCGTGCTGCAGGGCGAATGCGAGCACCGCGACCTGTACCTCACCGAGGAGGAGAAGGCGAAGCACGACCAGTTCCTGCCGTGCTGCTCGCGCGCGAAAGGACCCCTCCTCGTCCTCGACCTCTGACCATCCTCGTTCCGGAGACGACAACCATGATGCAACTCCCTGCCCGCTACGACCACGTCGGCAGCTTCCTGCGCCCCAAGTACCTGCTGGAAGCGCGGGCGCAGAAGGCGAAGGGCGAGATCACCCCCGCCCAGCTGCGCAAGGTGGAAGACCAGGCCATCACCGAGATCGTGAAGTTCCAGGAGGACCTGGGCCTCAAGGGCATCACCGACGGCGAGTTCCGCCGCACCTACTTCCACATCGACTTCCTCGAGCAGCTCGGTGGCGTGAAGACCGACGTGCCGGTCACCATCCGCAAACCCGACGGCACCGAGGAACTCGCGCCGCCCGTGATCCGCGTGATCGACAAGGTGCGCCACGCCAAGGACATCCAGAGGGCCGACTTCGAGTACCTGAAGTCGCAGGTGTCCGCCGGCCGCACGCCCAAGGTGACCATCCCCTCGCCCACCATGCTGCACTTCCGTGGCGGCCGCGCGGGCATCAGCAAGGAGGCCTATCCCGAGCTGGAGCCGGCCTTCTACGACGACGTGGCCAAGGCCTACGGCGACGAGCTGCGCTCGCTGTACGACGCCGGCTGCCGCTACGTGCAGATGGACGACACCAACCTCGCCTACCTGTGCGACGACAAGATGCGGGAAGCCGCCCGCCAGCGCGGCGACGATCCCAACGAACTGCCGCACCGCTACGCGAAGTTCATCAACAAGGTGGTGGCGCAGAAGCCGCAGGGCATGCTGCTGGCCATGCACCTGTGCCGCGGCAACTTCAAGAGCACCCATGCCGCCGCCGGCAACTACGAGCCGGTCGCCGAGGCGCTGCTGAAGGAGATGGACATCGACGCCTACTTCATGGAGTACGACGACGCCCGCTCCGGCGACTTCCGTCCGCTGCGCTACCTTCCCAAGGGCAAGACGGTGGTGCTGGGCCTGGTCACCACCAAGTTCGGCCAGCTGGAAGACAAGGACGAACTCAAGCGGCGCATCGACGAGGCCGCGAAGTACGCGCCGATGGAGCAGCTCGCGCTGTCGCCGCAGTGCGGCTTCTCCAGCACGGTGCACGGCAACCTGATCGCGGTCGACGACCAGCGCAACAAGCTGCGGCTGGTGGTGGAGACCGCCCGGGAGATGTGGGGCGCGGACTGAAGTCGAATTGGCGCGGTCATGCGCTGGCTCGCTTCGTTGCGAGTGGGCCGGACCAGGACGGGCCTGCGCAGCGCGCGAATCAGGCAGTTCCCATCGCGCACCTGCTTCTAGCGGCGCACGGCTTGCGGCACGCGTCACCGGAGCCGCTGCACACGAACCTGGCGCGGCACAGGACCAGAGCGGGGCTGTCCGGCTCGGCGACATAAAGGAGGAGGCGCGGACGCTGCACCCACCCGGGGCGCGGTTCTCACCCGCGCCGGGGGACAGTCGCAGAGACGGACAGCCCCGCTCTGGTCCGGCAAGAAAGCCACTGCACGCACCCGCGGACTCCCCGCATCCGTCCCCCGGAAATCGGCGAAAGAACCTTTCTTTTGCGGACGGATGTTCCTTTTTGCATCCTCCGCGTACCCTTTGCGCCCTCTGCGTCCGGCTGTCCGGTTTTCGTCGTGCCTGCAGACCCTCCCGCCCTCGTCGTGCCGGAATGCAGGAAAAGAGCCTTTTTCGCCGCGATGTGACGCTTGTGGCAAACGAATAGCCCCTCGGAATCGGCGCCTCGCGATCCGGCAAATAATGAAGGGTTCAGTTCATCGACCCCGCCAAGTGAAATACCAGTCCGTACACGAATTCCTGGCCCACGTGGCCGACCGCAACCCCGGCCAGCCTGAATACCTGCAGGCGGTCAGCGAGGTGATGGAAAGCCTGTGGCCCTTCATCGGCCGCCACCCGAAATACGCCGAGCACGGCCTGCTGGACCGCCTGGTCGAACCCGAGCGCATGATCCAGTTCCGCGTGAGCTGGGTCGACGACCACGGCGACGTGCAGGTCAACCGCGGCTTCCGCATCCAGCACAGCTCCGCGATCGGCCCCTACAAGGGCGGCCTGCGCTTCCACCCCTCGGTCAACGCCTCCATCCTGAAGTTCCTGGCCTTCGAGCAGACCTTCAAGAACGCGCTCACCACGCTGCCCATGGGCGGCGGCAAGGGCGGCAGCGACTTCGATCCCAAGGGCCGCAGCCCGGGCGAAGTCATGCGCTTCTGCCAGGCCTTCATCACCGAGCTGTACCGCCACATCGGCGCCGACACCGACGTGCCGGCCGGCGACATCGGCGTGGGCGGCCGCGAGGTGGGCTACATGGCCGGCATGTTCAAGAAGCTGAGCAACCGCGCCGACTGCGTGTTCACCGGCAAGGGCCTGGCCTTCGGCGGCTCGCTGATCCGTCCGGAAGCCACCGGCTACGGCACCGTGTACTTCGCGCAGGAGATGCTGCAGCGCCAGGGCCGCAGCTTCGAAGGCCTGCGCGTGAGCGTCTCGGGCTCGGGCAACGTGGCCCAGTACGCCATCGAGAAGGCCCTCGCTCTGGGCGCCAAGGTCGTCACCGTCTCCGACTCCAGCGGCACCGTGATCGACGAGGACGGCTTCACCACCGGGAAGCTGGCCGAACTGATGGAGGTGAAGAACCACCTGTATGGCCGCGTGAGCGACTACGCGCAGCGCACCAAGAGCAACTTCCACGCGGGCATCCGGCCCTGGAGCGTGAAGGTCGACGTGGCCCTGCCCTGCGCCACGCAGAACGAGCTGGACGAGAACGACGCCCGAACGCTGGTCAAGAACGGCGTGCTGTGCGTGGCCGAGGGCGCCAACATGCCCTCGACGCTGGGCGCCGTGCAGGTGTTCGAGCAGGCCCGCGTGCTGTACGCGCCGGGCAAGGCCAGCAACGCCGGCGGCGTGGCGACCTCCGGCCTGGAGATGAGCCAGAACGCCATGCGCCTGTCCTGGCCGCGCGAGGAAGTCGACGCGCGCCTGCTGGGCATCATGCGCGGCATCCACGAAGCCTGCGTGCAGCACGGCCGCCGCGACGACGGTTCCGTCAGCTACGTGGACGGCGCCAACGTCGCCGGCTTCGTCAAGGTCGCGGACGCCATGCTGGCGCAAGGCGTGATCTGATCTCGGCCACAATGCGCTCATGGCGCAAGTGCTGTTGATCGAGGACGACGTCGCCCAGCGGATGATCGCGAGCTTCGCGCTCAGGAAAGCCGGGCACCAGGTGCGGGAAGCCGCGGACGGCGAGCAGGGGCTCGCCGCCGTGCGCGAGTCCCCGCCGGAAGTCGTCGTCTGCGACGTGATGATGCCGGGCATCAGCGGCTACGAGGTCGTGGCGGCGCTGCGCGCCGACCCCGGCCTCGTCAACCTCCCGGTGATCCTGCTCACGGCCATGTCCGACCGCGAGCACATGCGGCAGGGCATGACGTCGGGCGCCGACGACTACCTCACCAAGCCCTACCGCCCCAACGAGCTGTGCGACGCCATCGCGGCGGTGCTCGCGCGCCGGCAGGCGCAGCAGAAAGCATTCATCGACTCCATGTCCGGCATGGTCGAGAACGCGCTCGAGGAACAGAAGGAAACGCTGGGCCGCCAGTACGAGTCGCGGCTGCAGCGCGAGATCAACGCGCGCTGGAAGCGCAGCGTCGCCCCCGGGGCCGACGTGCGCTACGAGCACGCCTTCGTGCTGCTGGCGGACCTGCTCGGCAGCACGCTGCAGCAGGACCCGAACGCGCTCGCCGAACGCCTCAAGCACGCGCAGCAGAGTGCATTGGATACTTTCTACCTCTTCGGCGCCCTGCACGTCCTGCCCTATGGCGGCAAGGTGATCGCCGTGTTCGCCGGCGACGCCGCCATGCCGACGCCGGTGGAACTGCGCGTCCTGCGCGCCGCGGTGACCCTCGCCAGGGCCGCGCCGCCCGAGCGGCCGGTCACCCTCGGCCTGCACGCCGGCCCGATCGCGATCGTCACCGTGAACGACGGGCTGCACGGCGATCACGGCCAGGCGCCGGTGCCCGGCGAAACCATGAACCTCGTGAGCGCGCTGGAGGAAACGGCGGCCGCCAGCGGCTGGCGCATCGCCGTCTCGCGGGCCGTGGCGGCCGCGTTCGCCGAGACGGCGGCCTTCGGCCGCCGCAGCGTCACGGCGGGCGGCGAGCCTGCCATCGAAGTGGTCGGCCTGGTCCCTTGAGGCGGGCGCCGCGGCGGCGCAGAATGCCTGCGCAGTTCCGCAGGAGCCCCCGATGTCCACGCATCCCACCCGGCGGCCGGTGCTGGCCGCGCTCGCCGCCGCCTGCCTGCCCCTGCCGGTGCACGCGCAGGCCAGGCCCTCCATGCAGTCGTGGAAGCTCGCCACGTCCACGCGCACCGGCATCCACGACGTCGCGCCGGCGCCCGATGGCGGCGTCTGGTTCAGCGCGCAGGCGAGCGGGCACCTGGGCTGGTTCGAACCCGCGACCGGCCGCACCGAGCTGGTCGCGCTCGGGCGCGGCTCTTCGCCGCACGGCGTCATCCAGGGTCCCGACCGGGCGGCCTGGCTCACCGACGGCGGGCAGAACGCGATCGTGC
Source organism: Ramlibacter monticola (assembly GCF_016722785.1). GTDB lineage: Bacteria > Pseudomonadota > Gammaproteobacteria > Burkholderiales > Burkholderiaceae_C > Ramlibacter > Ramlibacter monticola. The sequence goes on from NZ_JAEQNE010000001.1 coordinate 826,790, forward strand.
GGGTGACCTGGCCGCAGCGGGCCGTCACCGTCTTCCCGCTGCCGGCCGGCACGTCCTACACGAACCTCAACACCTGCGCCTTCGACGGCGACGGCGATCTGTGGTTCACCGGGCAGAGCGGCTACGTCGGCCGCGTGGCGGTGCGCAGCGGGCAGGTCACGGTGAAGGAAGCGCCGCGCGGGCGCGGCCCGTACGGCATCTGCTCCACGCCGTCGGGCGAGGTCTGGTGGTGCTCGCTGGCCGGCTCCTACATCGCGCAGATCGACCGCAAGACCGGCGACTCGCGGATCGTGGAGCCGCCGACGCGCGGCCAGGGGGCGCGGCGCGTCTGGAGCGACAGCCAGGGCCGCATCTGGGTGAGCGAATGGAACAGCGGCCAGCTCTCCATGCACGACCCGGCCAGCAAGGCCTGGCGCGCCTGGCGCGTGCCGGGCGGCAACCCGATGATCTACGCCGTGTACGTGGACGACCGCGACCGGCCCTGGGTGAGCGATTTCGGCGGCAACGCGATCTGGTCCTTCGACCTGGCGAGCGAGAAGTTCGAGCGGCATGCGCTGCCGCGCGAGAGCGCGAACGTGCGGCAGATCCTCGGGCGCAAGGGCGAGGTGTGGCTGCCGGAGAGCGGGACGGAGCACATCACGGTGATCCGGACCTGAGGCGGCCCCTTCCGGCGCTCAGGGCGGCGGCCGCAGCCAGGCGGCGTCGAACGCCTCGCCGGCGCGCATGTCGGCGATGAAGGCCAGCAGGCCAGGCACGCCGCGCTGGCGCAGCCAGGGCCGCAGCTCGTGCCCCGCCGCGGCGTAGACCGGCCGGATCTCCGGCTCGCCGCGCGCCCTGCGCTCCGCGTTGCCCGCCTCGCCGTAGGCCCCCACGGCATCCAGCCATTCGCGCCGGGTGCGGAACTCGCGCAGTTGCACCGGCGAGGGCCGGCGCACGCCGGAGTCCACCAGGAAGCGCCAGTGCGCCTCCGAATGCGGGGGCGCCTCGCTCAGGGCCACGGCCACGCCCTCGTCGAACCACTGCGGCAGGCGCAGCGCCGCGCGGAAGCCGAGGCGCTCGTGCAGTTCCGCGTGCGACCACTCGTGGGCGATGAAATGCCAGTCCAGGCCGCGCGGCGACACGAGGATGCGGTCGCCGTAGACCTTGGCGACGGACCCCATGCCGCCGAATCCCTCGTAGCAGGCTTCCGTGACGCAGGCGTGCACGATCGGGCGCGACGCGACGCCGCCGTAGCCGGCGCGGATGGCGGCGCGGGCCCGCTCCATCGCCTGCCGCAGGGACTCCCGCGTCGCGGCGTCGGTGCCGGCCTGCACGTACAGCTCCGGCGTGACCCGCTCCAGCCCGAAGGCGGTCGGCGCGAGCAGCTTGGTGCCGCGCACGACGCTGCAGCCCGCCAGCGCGAGGCAGAGGAGCGCGGAGAGCCACCCGGCGGTGCGCATGCGGGCCGCCACGCGATCAGCGCTGCGCCTTGTCCTTCGCGTTCTGCGCCTCGATGCGCTCGCGCGCGGCCTGCCAGTCGGCATCGCTCCATTCGCGCAGCTCGTAGAAGTTGCCGCCGGTGGCGAGCGCGTTGCCGCCGTCCATCATGATGCTCTGGCCGGTGAGCCAGTCGCACTGCCCCGGCGCCATCAGGAAGGCCGCGAGGTTCTGCAGCTCGACCAGCTTTCCCGGCCGCGCCATGGGGTTGCGCGCGCGGCTGCGCGCCCCCGGCTCCTCGCCCGGGTTGAGCCGCTTGCTCATGCCCTCGGTGGGAATCTCGCCGGGGCCGACCGCATTGAGGCGCACGCCGTGGCGCGCCCATTCGACCGCCAGCGACTTGGTCATCACCTCGATGCCCGCCTTGCTCATGGCCGAGGGCACCACGTAGGGGCTGCCGTTGTCCACCCAGGTGGTGATGATGCTCATCACGCTGCGCCAGGGGCGCTCCGGCGTCCACTGCCCCGCCTTGGCCTCGGCCACCCAGCGCCGGCCGACGGCCTGCGTCACGTAGAAGGTGCCGTGGAAGACGATGTTGGCGATCGCGTCGAAGGCGCGCGGCGACAGCGATTCGGTCGGCGCGATGAAGTTGCCTGCCGCGTTGTTCACCAGCCCCGTGAGGCCGCCGCCCTCCCACAGGGATTGCACCATCTCCTCCACCGCCTGCGGCACGCGGATATCCAGGCCGAAGGTGTCGACGCGCCGGCCGGGAAAGCGTTCGCGCCAGGCCGCGGCCGTCTCGTCGCACACGCTCTTGCGGCGGCCGCAGATGGCGACCTCGGCGCCCAGTTCCAGGAAGCGTTCGGCCATGGCCCGGCCCAGGCCGGTGCCGCCGCCGGTGACCAGGATGCGCTGGCCGGCGAACAATTGCGTTGCGTACATGGCGTCTCCTCGCGGGCTGCGCCCGGTGGGCCGCAATGTAGCAGCGCCGCGGCGGGTGCTCCTAGAGGAAGCGCTCGGCCTGCGCCAGCAGGTCCTTGCGGGCCGGCAGCTCGGAGCGCGGGCAGCGCACGAAGGCGATCACCGCCTTCAGCTGCTCGCCCACGCGCAGCTCGGCGAGCTGCAGGACCTGGTGCGGTTCGGCACTGCCTGGCTTCACCTTCACGTTCATCCGGCTCAGGTGGAGCTGCGTCCGTTCCAGGGCGACATGCTTCGTGGGGTGGCCGAAGACCTCCTCGATCAGCGCGAGGCTGCCGTCCAGGGTGGCGAGCCTGGACTTCGGATCCATGGCGTGGTCCAGATCGAGCCGCGCCCGTTCGATCCGCCGCGCGAGCACGGTCGGGTCTTCGGAGAAGCTCCCCACGCCGTCGCGCACCTGCTTCAGCAGGCGCGAGCGGATGGCCTGCAGGTGCTTGTGCTGGGCATCCGGCGCGCCCTGCTCGTCGGCCTCGAGGACGCGGGCCAGCGTCAGCTGCGCCAGCCGCAGCATGAGGCGCTTGCCGGCTTCCTCCCGGACCTGCTCCAGGGACGCGGCAGGCGACAACAGCCTGTGGCCGGTGAAGTTGACCGTGGTCTGCGGCACGTCCTGCGTGAGCACGCCGTTCTCCATGCTCGGCGCGAACACCGTCCTTTCCTCGCGCTGCATGCCCAGCAGCGCGAAGGCCTCCGTCGCCATCGCGTTCGTCTCGAAGAAGGCCCGCAGCTCCTGGCTGCGGCCCAGCAAGGCCGGGATATCCTCGGCCCGGCCGAAGAACGCATTGATGCAGGGATCGGGGCCCCAGCTGGCGCGCGCCAGCGGCACCGGGTCCAGCGGCAGGCGTCCGAGTTCGCGCAGGTAGGCGATGGTGGCACGCACGCTCGGCGCGAGCCGCTCCCGGTAATCCCCGCGGGCGCGCACCCTGGGCTCCACCGTGTCGACGATGGTGTCCGTGAGTTCGGCAACGAGCCCCCGGTCCTGGTCCGGTTCCTCGTCGGCCCCCGAACTCCAGAGCCTGCCGAAGAGGGCGGCCAGCGCCTGGCCGAAGCCGGACCCGCCGTCGACGCTGTCGGCCCGCATGTCAGCCCATGATGTGCACGCCGCCGTCGACGTACACGGTGCCGCCCGTGATGCGCCGCGCGTACGGCGTGGCCAGGTAGGCGCAGGCGAAGCCCACGTCCATGATGTCCACCAGTTCGCCCACCGGCGCCTTGTGCATCGCCTCGTTGAGCAGCAGGTCGAAGTCCTTCAGCCCGGAGGCGGCGCGCGTCTTCAAGGGCCCCGGCGAGACCGGGTGCACGCGGATGCCCCTGGACCCGAGCTCGTACGCGAGATAGCGGCAGCTGGCCTCCAGCGCCGCCTTCACCGGGCCCATGACGTTGTAGTTGGACACGACCTTCTGGGCGCCGTGGTAGCTCATGGCCAGCATCGTGCCGCCCTCCTTCATCAGCGGGGCGGCGAGCCGCGCCATGCGGATGAAGGAGTGGCAGGAGACGTCCATGGCCTTGCCGAAGCCCTCGGCGCTGCAATCCAGCAGGCCGCCCTGAAGGTCTTCCTTGGGCGCCCAGGCCACCGAGTGCACCAGGATGTCCAGCCGGCCCCAGTCCTTCGCGATCCGCTCGAACACGGCTTCCATCTCGCCGGGGGTGGACACGTCCAGCGGCAGCAGGAAGCGCGCGTCGAGATTGCGCGCCAGCGGCTCGACATAGGAGCGGGACTTCTCGTTCAGGTAGGTCAGCCCCAGCTCGGCGCCGAGCTGGTGAAAGGCCGCCGCGCAGCCGTAGGCGATCGAATGTTCGTTGGCCACGCCGACCACCAGCGCCTTCATGCCCTTCAGGGGCGGGGTGGGAACCTGCATCGTGCTCTCTCCCTCCGGTCCGATCTCTCAGGCGGCCGCGATGATCGCGCGCGTGTGGCGCGCGATCATCAGCTCCTCGTTGGTGGGCACCACCCAGGCCGCCGTGCGGCTGCCGGCCGCGCTGATGCGCGGTCCGCCCTTCGTGTTCGCCGCCGGGTCGAGCTCCACGCCCAGCCAGCGGGCGTCCTCGCAGACGCGGTGCCGGACCAGGGACGCGTTCTCGCCGATGCCCCCGGTGAACACCAGCGCGTCCAGCCCGCCCAGCGCAGCGGCCAGCGAGCCGAGCTCGCGCCGGATGCGGTACACGTACAGGTCGACGGCCGTGCGCGCCCGCGCATCCTCGCTCGCCAGCAGCGCCCGCATGTCGCTGGAGATGCCGGACACGCCCAGCAGCCCGGACTGGCTGTACACCAGCTTCTCGATCGCGCGCGCATCCATGCCCCGCTGGTCCATCAGGTACAGGATCACGCCGGGATCGAGTGCGCCGCAGCGCGTGCCCATGGGCAGGCCGTCCACGGCCGTGAAGCCCATGGTGCTCGCCATGCTGCGGCCCTCCGCGAGCGCGCACATGCTCGCCCCGTTGCCCAGGTGCAGCACGATCGTGCGGCCCCGCGCCAGGCGCTCGTCCAACTGCGGCAGGACGGACGCGATGTATTCGTAGGACAGCCCGTGGAAGCCGTAGCGCCGCACGCCCTCGGCGTGGTACTGCGCCGGCAGCGCGAACATCTGCGCCAGCTCGGGGTTGCCGCGATGGAAGGCGGTGTCGAAGCAGGCGACCTGGGGCAGCGCGGGCTGCCGTTCCAGCAGCAGCGCGACCGGGGCCAGGTTGTGCGGCTGGTGCAGCGGCGCCAGCGGCTCGAAGGCGCGCAGGGCCTGCAGCACCTGCGCGTCGATGCGCACCGGCGCCGCATACTGCATGCCGCCGTGCACCACGCGGTGCCCGACCGCCACCAGCCGGTCCCCCTTGAAGTGCTCACGCACGAAGGGGACGAGGTGGTCCAGCGCTCCGGCGTGGTCCAGCTTCACGCCCTCGCCCCAGTCCTTCTCGGCGATCAGCTCGCCCGCGGCGTCCTTCGCGACGAAACGCGGCTTGGTGTAGAGGCCCTCCACCTGCCCGCGCAGCGCGAGGTCCATGTCCGCGCCGCGCAGCAGGAACACCGAGTACTTGATGCTGGAGGAGCCGGCGTTGAGGACGACGATCGCGTCAGCCATGGCTTCGTCCCCCCCGGTTCACTGCACCACCTTCGACAGCGCCTCGCGGCGCGCATGCGCCACCAGCGAGGCCACCGCGCAGGACGCCAGCCGCGCCGTCACCGAGTCGGCGCGGCTCGTCAGGATGATCGGCACCTTCGCCCCGAGCACGATGCCGGCGGCATCGGCGCCCGCCAGGAAGCTCAGGCTCTTGGCGAGCATGTTGCCCGCTTCCAGGTCCGGCACGATCAGCACGTTGGCCCGGCCGGCCACGGGAGAGTCGATCTTCTTGATCTTCGCGGCCTGCAGGTCGATCGCGTTGTCCAGCGCCAGCGGCCCGTCCAGGATGCCGCCGGTGATCTGCCCGCGGTCCGCCATCTTGCACAGCGCCGCGGCCTCGATCGTGGTCGGCACCTTGGGGTTGACGGTCTCCATGGCCGACAGGATCGCCACCCGCGCCTCCCCGACGCCCAGCGCGTGCACCAGGTCGATCGCGTTCTGCACGATGTGGACCTTGTCCTCCAGGGTGGGGGCGATGTTGACCGCGGCATCGGAAATGACCAGCGGCGTGTCGTGCGCGGGCACGTCCATCACGAAGCAGTGGCTGATGCGGCGCGAGGTGCGCAGGCCGGTCTCGCGGGCGACCACGGCCCCCATCAGTTCGTCGGTGTGCAGGCTGCCCTTCATCAGGCATTCCGCGCGGGCCTCGCGCACCAGCCGAACCGCTTCCGCGGCGGAGGCATGGCTGTGGGCCGCGTCGACGATCTCGAAGCGCGAGATGTCGATGTCGGCCTGTTCCGCCACCGCGCGGATCTTCGCGACCGGGCCCACCAGGATGGGCGCGATCAGCCCCAGCCTGGCGGCGTCGATGGCGCCCGTGAGGGACGACACGTCGCACGGGTGCGCGACCGCCGTGGGCACGGGTGGCAGGGATTTCGCCCGCGCCAGCAGGCGCTCGTAGTTTTGGTGGGAGCCGCTCATGACGATGCCCTCCGGGAAGATCGGGTGGTGATGGGCCGCACCTTGCCGCCGCTGGCGGCGACGGCGGCGGCGTGGCCGTTGCCGCCCACCGTGGTGCGGATGCGCTCCAGCATCGCGAGCTGTTCGGGCAGCGGCTTGAGCTTCTGCACCCGCTCGTCCTTCAGCACGCGATCGAGCAGCGCCAGCAGGCGGTCGCGGTCCGCCGGGTTGCGCAACAGGCGCGGCAGGGTCTGGATCGCCTGCTCGGGTGCGTAGCGCACGATCAGCTCCTGCGCGCCGCGGACGCGGCGGGCCTCGTCCATGGGGATCTGCGGCAGCAGCTCCTTGTAGTCGCCCAGCAGTTCCTTCTTCAGCTGCAGGCGCGCCAGCGGCAGGGGTTCGCCCTTGCGCGCCAGCAGGAAGGCGGCGCGCGCGGCCGCCTCGGCATAGCCCCCTTCCTCGATGGCGGCCAGTGCTTCCTTCACCTCCGCCAGCTCGCGCGGATCGCCGGCGGCGGCCGGCCCCGCCTTTTCTTCCGCCCGGTCGGCGAGGTGCAGCGAGAACAGGTTGCCGTAGGTGCCGAAGAACTGCGCCTCGCTCAGCGCGTCGCGCACGCCGCGGTAGTAGTCCAGCGCGGCGCTGGTGAGCTCGGACATCAGCTTCTCGTTCTTGCGCAGGGCGTGCTCCGGCGGCAGCGCCTTGCGCTGCTGCTTCACGGCCTCGGCGGTGGGCTTGAGCCACCACATCGCCGGATTCAGGTCCGACCAGGCCCAGCGCTGCATGCGCAGCGGGTGGAAGGTGCGCTGCATCTGCCCGCCGAACTCGCTCGACATGGCCTGCACCAGCGGACGCGCGAACAGCTCGTAGGCGCGCTGGTTGAAGTCGGAGATGGCAGAGACCGCCTCGAAGGGCTTCTCGTCGGCGCGCTGGAAGCGGTTCAGGTGGCGCGCCACGTCCTCGAGGCTGCGCTCCTCGAAGCTGACCTCGTAGGCCGGCTTGCCGTCGCCGCCCTTGCTCTCGGCAATGTGCATGGCATAGAGGCCCGGCGGCAGCATCTCGATCGATTCCATCACGTTGACGATCTGGGCGTGCTCCTTCTTGGCCACCTTGCCGGAGACGAAGATGCCCAGGTGCCCGATGTCCTTGTGCAACAGGCCCACGATCACCTGGCCGCGCGCCTTGATCTCCTCGGTGCTGCCGTAGACGTCGGCCACCCAGTTGAAGGCCTGCTCCGGCGGCGTGATGTTGTCGCCCAGGGAGGCGAACAGGATCATCGGCACCTTCATCGCGCGCAGGTCGAACACGCCGCCCTCGCCGTTCTGCACCCCGCCCTTCCACAGCTTGTTGCCCACGAACAGGTTGCGGGTGATCCACTCGATCTCCTCGCGGTTCATCAGGTAGAAGCCGCCCCACCAGCGCTCGAACTCCAGGAAGCGCGGCGGCTCGGTGTCGGCGTTGGCGAACACGTGGTAGTACTTGTCCCAGTAGGTGTTCGCGGGGTTGAGGTTCTCGAAGTTCTGCACCAGCCAGGCGCCGTCGAACTTGCCGCCGGCGAGGTCGGAGGTCAGGGACGCGAGCCAGGTGCCGCCCATCATGCCGCCGGCATAGCGCATGGGGTTGTCGCCCTCGCCTTCCTCGAAGGCGCCGCCCCAGTAGGACATGGGCGCGCCGTTGATCACCACCGGGCCGGTGTCATCGGGGTTGGAGGACGCCAGCATCATCGCGGCCCAGCCGCCCTGGCAGTTGCCCACGATGGCCGGCTTGGAGGCCTCGGGGTGCAGCCGCCGGACATGCTGCACGAACAGCGCTTCCGTGTTGCACACGTCCAGCAGCGTCTGCCCGGGCTCCGGGTCGGGGAAGAAGATCACGAAGTACACCGGATGGCCCGCGCGGATCGCGACGCCCACCTGGGAGTCGTCCTTGAAGCCGCCGATGCCGGGGCCGTGGCCGGCGCGCGGGTCGATGATCACGTAGGGCCGCAGCGTGTCGTCCACCTTCACGCGCTCCGGCGGGACGATGCGGACCAGCGCGTAGTTGACCGGCCGCTGCAACGTGCGGGCGTCGAGCACCATGTCGTACTCGAAGTGCAGCACCGGGGGCAGCCCGGCGCGCGTGTGGTCGACGTAGATGTTGCCGCGCTCGCGCAGCGCGTCCCAGAACAGGACCGAGCGCTGGGCGAAGTCGACCGCGTAGTCGGCCGCGCCGCTCCAGGCGTCCATCGGCGAGGTAACCGACGGGACCTCGGCCCCGCCGTGGCGTTCCCGGGCCTCCTTGACGCGGGCGGCGAAATGTTCCTGGGCGACGGTGAGCCGCTTCTGGAGAAGTTGCCCGACCTTGGCGCCGAGGTCGGTGCTGCGGGCGAGGTGGCGGGTGGGATCGGACATGGCTGCTCCCTCAGTGCAAGAAAGGTCTGCCCCGCGGGAGCGCGCGCGCCAGGTCCTGCCCCATGGCCTGCTCCCCGCCGGGGCTCGCGTCATGGTCGCGTCTTGCTGCAGTGCACACCATTGGACCAAGGTCCAATCCAACCCGGCAAGAGCCGATCTCGGTGCTCGCCGGACTGGCCACCCAGGCGGCGGCGGGGACGCAGAAGCTGCACGCGGACGAGGCCGCCGGCGCCGCCGGCGCGGTGCCGGCCTAGGAGTCCGCGCGGCGGACCGCGGGTGGGCCGCCGGGCGCCCCGCCCTTCTCTCCCCGGCGCGTGAGGGCCAGCGCCAGCGCGCTGCCGCAACAGAGCATCGCGCCGAGCTGGTAGGCCCCCAGCGGTTCCCGGTGCACGATGGCGCCGGTGACCATCGCCACGATGGGCACCATCACCGAGGAGATCCCGGCCACGCTGGCAGGCAGCAGGCCGACGATGGCGAACCAGGCGGCGTTGCCGATCGCCATCGGCACCACCGTGATGTACGAGATGACGAGGATCGACTGCCACGAGGGCGCGAACCAGTGGCCCCAGCCGATCCAGAGCGCGCCGACCCACAGCGGCCCGGCGGCGATCAGCAGCTGCCAGCCGGTGAGAACCAGCGCCGGCGCGGGTACGGCGGCCCGCTTGAGCAGGACCGTTCCGAGGGCCCAGCCGAGACCTGCCGTGAGCCCGAGCACGAAGCCCGCCGGCGCCTGCGCGTAGGCCGCGCGCGCGGGCACCAGCAGCAGGCCGACGCCGAGGGCGGCGAGCGCCACCGCCAGGAACATGCGCGGCGTCGGTCGTTCGCCGAACAGCGCCCATGCCGCCAGAACCGTCCACATCGGCATGGTGAAGCCGAGGATCGCCGCCTGGCCGGAGGGGATCAGGATCGCGGCGTAGGTGCTCGCGAGGTTCCAGACCATGAGGTACACGAGGGCCGCGCCGACCACGGCGGCCCAGTGGGCCCGCGGGATGGCGATGGACATGCCGCGGGCACGGGCGAAGGCGAGCAGCAGCAGGCCGGCAGCGGTGAGGCTCACGGCGCGGAAGGTCCAGACGGAGACCTCGCGCACGGCGAGGGGGAACAGCGCCCAGTTGGTGCCCCAGACGAGGGTGAGGACGAGGACGAGGGGAAGCGCCTTGGCGGCGGCAGGGCGGGACATGGGCGTCGATGATGCGTCACCCCCGCGCGGGCGGGGGTGAGGTGCGGGCGGGAGGCCGACGCCGGCCTAGTGATGCTGCGGAGGCGTGACCTCCCAATGCTGCATCACCCGATCATGCCCGTCCACGCTCTCCAGCCGGACCCGGAAGCCCCACAGGCGCGCCACGTGCTTCACCACTTCCTCCGCGCTGTTGTCCAGCGGGCGGTCGTTGTGGCGGATGTGGCGCAGCGTGAGCGAGCGGTCGCCGCGGGCGTTCACGTTCCACACCTGGATGTTCGGCTCGCGCCAGCCCAGGTCGTGCTGCCGCGACAGCGATTCGCGCAGCCGGCGGTAGCCCTGCCCGTCGTGGATGGCCGAGACTTCCAGCTCCGACTGCGCCGCGTCGTCCAGCACCGCGAACAGCCGCAGGTCGCGCATCAGCTTCGGGCTCAGGTACTGGCCGATGAAGCTCTCGTCCTTGAAGTGCCGCATCGCGTAGTCGAGCGACTTGATCCAGTCCGTTCCCGCGAGCTCCGGGAACCACTCGCGGTCCTCGTCGGTGGGGTTCTGGCAGATGCGCTTGATGTCCGTGAACATCGCGAAGCCCAGCGCGTACGGGTTGATCCCGCTGTACGCGGGGTGCGTCACCGGCGGCTGGAACACCACGTTGGTGTGCGAGCTCAGGATCTCCATCATGTAGCCGTCCGAGAGCATGCCCTCGTCGTACATGGTGTTGAGCAGCGTGTAGTGCCAGAAGGTGGCCCAGCCCTCGTTCATCACCTGGGTCTGGCGCTGCGGATAGAAATACTGCGCGATCTTGCGCACGATGCGCACGATCTCGCGCTGCCAGGGCTCCAGCAGCGGCGCGTTCTTCTCGATGAAGTACAGGATGTTCTCCTGCGGCTCGTCGGGGAAGCGCCTGGCCTTCTTCTCCGCCTGCTTGCCCGACTTCGTAGGCAGCGTGCGCCACAGGTCGTTGACCTGCTGCTGGAGGTAGGCCTCGCGCTCCTTGCGCCGGTTCTCTTCCTCCACCATCGAGATCTTCTGCGGCCGGCGATAGCGGTCCACGCCGTAGTTCATCAGGGCGTGGCATGCGTCCAGCACCTGCTCCACCGCGTCGATGCCGTAGCGTTCCTCGCATTCGGAGACGAAGCTCTTGGCATAGACCAGGTAGTCGATGATCGAGCTGGCGTCCGTCCACATGCGGAACAGGTAGTTGCCCTTGAAGAAGGAGTTGTGGCCGAAGCAGGCGTGCGCCATCACCAGCGCCTGCATCGGCATCGTGTTCTCCTCCATGAGGTAGGCGATGCAGGGATCGGAGTTGATCACGATCTCGTAGGCCAGCCCCATGTGACCGCGCCGGTAGCTCTTCTCGCTCTGGATGAAGTGCTTGCCGTAGGACCAGTGGCGGTAGTTCACCGGCATGCCGACCGAAGCGTAGGCATCCAGCATCTGCTCGGAGGAGATCAGCTCCAGCTGCGTCGGGTACGTGTCCAGGCCGAAGCGCTCCGCCGTGCGGCGGATCGCCTGGAAGTAGGTGTCGATCAGCTCGAAGTTCCAGTCGGAGGGGCTGGGCAGACGCTTGGTCTCGTCCTTCCGGACGTCCGTCGGGGTCAGGAGTTCAGCTTCAGTCACAGGATAACCTTCATGCTACGCATTGCGGTACGAGCCCCTTCGGGCGGCCGGGCGGGGAGCACTGGAGTACCTTCGTGCTGCGCACTCCGGTATTCGCGCTTGGGGCGGCCCGGCGCGCTCATGCGGCCTGCGGCGTCTTCTTGAAGAGGTCACGGAACACCGGGAAGATCTGCGACGGGGTGCAGATCTTCTGCATGGCGAAGTGGGCGTTGGAATCGCGCACGCGCGTGTACTCCTCCCACAGGTTCTGGTCTTCGTCGGCCACCTGCACGTAGGCGTAGTAGCGCACCAGCGGCAGGATCTTGTTGTCCAGCAGCTCCCGGCACTTGGACGAGTCCTGCTGCCAGTTGTCGCCGTCGGAGGCCTGGGCGCCGTAGATGTTCCACTCGCTGCCCATGTAGCGCTGGCGGATGATCTCGTTCATCAGCGTCAGCGCGCTCGAGACCACGGTGCCGCCGCTTTCGGTGGCGTGGAAGAACTCGTCTTCCGTCACTTCGGCCGCCTGCGTGTGGTGGCGGATGAACACCACCTCGGTCTTCTCGTAGTGGCGCGAGAGGAACAGGTACAGCAGGATGAAGAAGCGCTTGGCGAGGTCCTTCCGGGATTCGTCCATCGAGCCGGACACGTCCATCAGGCAGAACATCACCGCCTTGCTGGTGGGCATGGGCTCGCGCACGCGGTTGCGGTAGCGCAGGTCGAACGGGTCCAGCCAGGGCACGCGCTTGAGGCGGGCGCGCAGTTCGGCGACGGCCTCGCGCAGCAGCGCGAGGTCCTTCTCGGGCATGCCGCTCCGCTCGGCTTCCTCCAGCTGCTCCTCGGCGCGGCGCAGTTCGACGCGGGCGTCGCCGCCCATCGCGATGCGGCGCGCCAGGCCCGTGCGCATGGAGCGCACGATGTGCAGGGCGCTCGGGCTGCCTTCGGAGACGAAGCCGGCGCGGCGGTACTTCCACTCCGGGACGTCGGCCAGCAGCTGCGTGCGGATCATCCGCGGCAGCGCCAGGTCGTCGAAGAAGTAGTTCATGAACTCTTCGCGGGAGATGCGGAAGACGAAGTCGTCCTCGCCCTGCCCGTCCTGCGACGCGCCGCTGCCGCCCGAGCCGCCCCCGCCGCCGCCCTGCGGCCGCTGGATGCGGTCGCCGCGGATGTATTCCTGGTTGCCCGGGTGCACCAGTTCCCGGCTGCCGCCGGGGGCGTGGCCGAAGGTCGGCTCGGACACGTCCCGCCGGGGCAGGGTGATGTCCGCGCCTTCCTCGATGTCACGGATGCTGCGGTCGCCGACCGCCTTGCGCACCGCTTCCTTGATCTGCTCCTTGTAGCGGCGCAGGAAGCGTTCGCGGTTGCCGATGGACTTGTTCTTGCCCGAAAGGCGGCGGTCGATGACCTGGTGGAGCATGGACCGCTCGCCACCGTTGCTATTGCTCACTGGGCGGCCCTTCCTCTCGTTAGGTCCTCGACGCGCCCGGCGTCACGAACTCTTGCGCACGCGCAGGTACCACTCGCAGAGCAGGCGCACCTGCCGCTTCGTGTAGCCCTTGTCGACCATGCGGTCCACGAAGTCCTCGTGCTTCTTGGCCTCGTCGGCCGAAGCCTTGGCGTTGAAGCTGATGACCGGCAGCAGCTCCTCGGTGTTCGAGAACATCTTCTTCTCGATCACCGTGCGCAGCTTCTCGTAGCTGGTCCACACCGGGTTCTTGCCCGCGTTGTTGGCCCGTGCCCGCAGCACGAAGTTGACGATCTCGTTGCGGAAGTCCTTCGGGTTGGACAGGCCGGCCGGCTTCTCGATCTTCTCGAGTTCGGCGTTCAGCGCCGCGCGGTCGAAGATCTCGCCGGTGTCCGTGTCGCGGAACTCCTGGTCCTGGATCCAGAAGTCGGCGTACGTGACGTAGCGGTCGAAGATGTTCTGGCCGTACTCGGAGTAGGACTCCAGGTAGGCCGTCTGGATCTCCTTGCCGATGAACTCCGCGTAGCGGGTGGCCAGGTGCTCCTTGATGTACGAGAGGTACTTCTGCTCCGTCTCGGCCGGGAACTGCTCGCGCTCGATCTGCTGTTCCAGCACGTACATCAGGTGCACCGGGTTGGCCGCCACCTCGTTCGAGTCGAAGTTGAAGACCTTCGACACGATCTTGAACGAGAAGCGCGTGGAGATGCCCGTCATGCCTTCGTCCACGCCGGCGTAGTCGCGGTACTCCTGGTAGCTCTTGGCCTTGGGGTCGGTGTCCTTCAGGTTCTCGCCGTCGTAGATCAGCATCTTGGAGTAGATGCTGGAGTTCTCGGGCTCCTTCAGGCGCGTCAGCACGGCGAACTGCGCCATCATCTTCAGCGTGCCGGGGGCGCACACGGCCTCCTGCAGCGAGGAGTTCAGGATCAGCTTCTCGTAGATCTTGACTTCCTCGGTGACGCGCAGGCAGTACGGCACCTTGACCACGTAGATCCGGTCGAGGAAGGCCTCGTTGTTCTTGTTGTTCTTGAACGCCTTCCACTCGCTCTCGTTCGAGTGGGCCATCACGATGCCGTCGAACGGGATCGCGCCGAAGCCTTCCGTGCCCTTGAAGTTGCCTTCCTGGGTGGCGGTCAGCAGCGGGTGCAGCACCTTGATCGGCGCCTTGAACATCTCCACGAATTCCAGCAGGCCCTGGTTGGCCAGGCACAGGCCGCCGGAGTAGCTGTAGGCGTCCGGGTCGTCCTGGGCGAAGGATTCGAGCTTGCGGATGTCGACCTTGCCGACCAGCGAGGAGATGTCCTGGTTGTTCTCGTCGCCGGGTTCGGTCTTGGCGACGCCGATCTGCTTCAGGATCGACGGGTAGCGCTTGACGACCTTGAACTTGCGGATGTCGCCGCCGTATTCCTCCAGGCGCTTGACCGCCCAGGGCGACATGATCTTCTGCGTGTAGCGCCGCGGGATGTTGAACTGCTGCTCCAGCAGCGGCCCGTCTTCCTCGTTGCTGAAGAGGCCCAGCGGGGACTCGTTCACCGGCGAACCCTTCAGGCAGTAGAAGGGCACCTGCTCCATCAGCTGCTTGAGGCGTTCCGCGATCGAGGACTTGCCGCCGCCCACCGGACCGAGCAGATACAGGATCTGCTTCTTCTCTTCCAGGCCCTGCGCGGCATGGCGGAAGTGCGAGACCACCTGTTCGATCGGCTCTTCCAGTCCGTAGAAGTCCTTGAACGCGGGATAGACCCGGATGATCTTGTTGCCGAAGATGCGCGACAGCCGCGGGTCGTGCCGGGTGTCCACCATTTCCGGTTCGCCGATCGCGGCCAGCATGCGCTCTGCGGCCGTCGCATACGTGAGCGGCTCCCTCTTGCAGAGATCGAGGAATTCCTCGATCGACAATTCTTCCTCGCGCTTCTGTTCGTAGCGGGTGAGGAAATTGCGGACGACGTCCATGAAGCCTCCTTCGTTAGCGGACTGCAGCGTCAATCGCTCGGTGCGGTGATCACTGTACTCCAGAGCCTCGGGCAACAAAGATTCCGCCCTGTAGGCCAAACCCCGACTTCACTGTAGGTGAACGGTAGATAAAAACAAGGGGCGGAACCGCTAGGGAACACCATGAGCGGCGTGTAAACCACAGTCCCCGTTCGGCCCTTTCGGGGCGGGGTCTTGCGGCCTGCATCGCACACATGCTCCATGTAGTCCTCAATGCAAGTCGCGGGCCCGCCGTTGACGCCATGCGTCGACCCGCAGTCTTGATCCTGCGCAAGATTCTGCGGCCGCGCGTCAGCTTGTCTTCGTGACCTTCTGCAGGTGCGGCGGGCGGTCGGGATCGTTGCCGCGGGCCCGGGCCAGGGCTTCGACCATGGGATAGAAGCTCTGGATCGCGCAGACGGGATCGAGCTCCGGAACGCTGCTTTCCACCAGGGGCAGGTTCGCATCGGGTGTCCCCGATGGTGCGGCGAGCAGCACGCGTGCACCACGGGCGCGCATCGCCTGCGCCAGTTCGAGCAGCCCGGCCTGCGCGGGCCCGCGGGGGGCGAACACGAGCAGGGGATACCCCTCCTCGATCAGGCGCATCGGGCCGTGCTGCACTTCGGCGCCGGAGAAGGCCTCGGCCTGGATGCCGCAGGTCTCCTTGAACTTCAGGGCCGCTTCCAGCGCCACCGGCAGGCCCAGGCCGCGGCCGATCACGAACAGGCGGTCGGCCTCGCGCAGCGCATCCAGCGCCGGCGACCAGTCCGCCTGGCTCGCGCGCTCCAGGGCCTGCGGCAGCTGCCGCAGGGCCGAGGCCAGTGTCGCATCATCCTGCCAGGCCGTCACCAGCCGCGCGCCGGACACCAGCTGCGCGATGAAGCTCTTGGTCGCGGCGACGCTCTGTTCCTGGCCCGCGTGCAGCGGGAACAGCCATTCGGCGGCGCGCCCCAGCGGCGAGTCGGGGACGTTGACGAAGGCGCAGGTGATGGCGTCGCACTGGCGGAAATACTGCGTCGGCCCCACGAGGTCGGGGCTCTGCCCCGATTGCGAGAAGGCGAAGGAGGCCAGGCCCTGGCAGCGGATCTCCGACTGGTACAGCGTGATCAGGGACATCGGCATCGACGTGACCAGCCGGCCCAGCCGGGCCATCACCAGGTAGGCGGCGTAGTGGGCCGCGTGATCCGAGCTGCCGCGGGCGATCGTCAGCAGCGCCGTCGGCGGCTGCTGCCGCAGGCGCTCGCCGAACGCGCGCCAGCGCTCGCCGTCTTCGCGCAACTGGCGCGCGACGGCCTCGGGCGCCTCGCGCGCCTCATCCAGCATGCGGGACATCGATGGAACCTCCTTCGACGAAGACCTCCTGCACGCGCAGCTCGCGATCGAGCACCACCACGTCGGCCCAGGCGCCGCGCTCCAGCCGGCCGCGGTCGGCCAGGCCCATGAAGTCGGCCGCGTGGGTGGCCAGCCGACGGGCGGCGTCCTCCAGTGGCACGCCGACCCCCTCGACCAGGTTGCGCAGCGCGCGGTCCATGGTCAGGGTGGAGCCGGCCAGCGTGCCGTCGGCGAGCCGCACGCCGCCCAGGCACTTGGTGACGGGCTGGCGACCGAGCTTGTACTCGCCGTCGGGCATGCCGGTCGCCGCGGTCGAATCGGTGACGCAGTAGAGGCCGGGAATGCAGCGCAGCGCCGCGCGGATCGCGCCGGGGTGCACGTGCAGCAGGTCGGGAATGATCTCGGCGAAACGCGCATGCGCCAGCGCCGCGCCCACCATGCCCGGCATGCGGTGGTGCAGCGGCGTCATCGCGTTGAACAGGTGCGTGAAGCCCAGTGCCCCGCGCTCCAGGGCCTGCACCCCGTCCTCGTAGCTGCCCAGCGTGTGGCCCACCTGCACCCGGAAGCCGGCGGCGACCAGCTGGACGATCGCTTCCATGTTGCCGGGCACTTCGGGAGCGAGAGTCAGCAGGCGGATGGGGGCCAGCGCATCGAGCTCGCGCAGTTCGGCCAGCGAGACGGGGCGGGCGAAATCGGGCTGCGCGCCCAGCTTGCCCTTGTTGATGTACGGGCCTTCCAGGTGCATGCCGAGCACCCGGGCCGCGCCGGGCGCGCCCGCGCGGCACAGCTCGCCGATGGGCGCGAGCGAGGCGCGCAGGTCTTCCATCGGGGCCGTCATCGTGGTGGCCAGCAAGGCGGTGGTGCCGTGTTGCGCGTGCCTGCGCGCGACCTGCAGGGCGGCGTCGCCGCCTTCCATGATGTCGCGGCCGGCGCCGCCGTGCACGTGCAGGTCGATGAAGCCGGGCAGCAGGAAGGGGCCGCTGCCGTCGCGGACGCGGTCCGCCGGCACCGACGAGCCCTCGACCGCTTCGATGCGGCCGTCGCCGCCCAGGCGGAGGGCGCCATCGAGCGCCCCGGAAGGCGTCAGGATGCGGCCCTTCACCGTGCGCGTCACAGGGTCTCTTCCGCTTGTTCTTCCAGCAGGCGGCGGGCGAGCGCCAGTGCCCCTTCGGCCGCGCCGGCCTTGGCCGGCACGAGGCGGCTGCGCAGTGCCGGCCGCATGCGGGGGGCCAGCCGCTCGCCGATGCTGCCGGCCAGCACCACCGGCAGGCGGCCGCGCGGGTCCACGGCGAGGACCAGGTCCTCGAGCGCGGTGGTCGCATCCTGCAGCAGGCGGGCCGCGACCGGGTCGCTGCCCTCGCACTCGAACACGGCGCGCGCGAGCTGCGCGAATTCGAACTGCCCGGACTGCTGGCACCAGTCCTGCAGCGATTCCCGTTCGTCGCCGCAGTGCATCCAGACCCGGCGCGCCAGCGGGCTGGGGTTGACCCGGCCGTCGAAGGCGGCGAGCCCGTGCCGCACCGCCTGCAGGCCCAGCCAGCCGCCACTGCCTTCATCGTCCACGCGGAACCCCCATCCGCCGACTGTAGCGCGGCTGCCGTCGGCACGGAGCGCTTCGGCGATGCTGCCGGTGCCCGCGATCACGATCGCGCCGGGCTGCCCGCCATGGGCGCCGAGCAGCATGGTGAAGGAGTCGGTCTCGGCCTCCAGCCGGGCGAAGCCGGGGTCGCTCGCCAGGAAGGCCTCGCGCCAGGGCCCGTGGCTCACGCCCGACAGCCCGGCCGCGAGGGCGCAGCGCTTCCAGGTGGGGATGGGCAGGCCCGCGGCTTCGAAAGCACGACGGGCCGCGGCCTGGACGTTCTCCCAGGCCTGCGGCACGCCCTGCCCGAGGGCCGAGGGGCCCGCGGTTCCGGTGCCTACCGTCTCGCCATGAACCCGCTGGACCAGGGCCCGGGTGCCGCTGCCTCCACCGTCGATGCCGATCAGGTAGTCCACCATCGAATAAGGTCCCCTCCCTCCACTGGCTACTGGCTGTTCTCCTTACGTTAGAAGGGGAATGGGCAGGCGAGTTGCAGCTCAGCGGAGTGGGCGTTCGCGCCGTGCGCGCGTCGGAGGCGACGGACGAGCCGTCGCTAAGCTATGCGCATGCCCGCGCCGCTCGTCTTCCATTTCGATTTCATCTCGCCCTACGGGTATTTCGCCAGCCTGCGCGTCGAAGAGCTGGCGGCACGGCACGACCGGACCGTGGACTGGCGGCCCATGCTGCTGGGCGTGAGCGTGCTCAAGGTGATGGGACTCAAGCCGCTGCTCGACACCCCGCTGAAGGGCGACTACATCCGGCACGACGTGCGGCGGCACGCCCGGCGCCACGGCCTGCAGCTGGGTCGCGACCTGGAGGCGCCAGTGGGCAGCCCGCTGCCGGCCGCGCGCGCCTTCTGCTGGGTCCGGCAGCACCGTCCCGCGCTGCAGGGTCCGGTCGCGCATGCGCTGTACCACGCCTACTGGGCCGAGGGCCGGGACCTTTCCACCCCCGAGGCGCTCGCGGGGATCGCGCTGCCGCAGGACCTGGATCCGGCCGAGCTCGCCGGCGCGGCGGCGGGCGAAGAGGCCGCGGCGCTGCTGCGCGAGATGGTGGCGGCCTCGCTCGCCGCCGGCGTATTCGGCTCGCCTACCCTCGTGGTCGACGGCGAGCCGTTCTGGGGCGCGGACCGGCTGGCCGACGTGGACGAGTGGTTGCGCTGCGGCGGCTGGTGATCAGCCGGCGAAACGGAATCGCGTCTCCACCGCGATCGCGCCGAGCGCGTCGCGCAGGCGCTGCTCCAGTTGCGGATCGGCCGCGCCCGGGACGGTCGCATCGGCCACATAGCCGCCGCCCTTCTCCGCGACCGTGAGCTCCAGTGCGACGCCCGGTGCGGCCGCCGCGAACAGCTCGCGCAGCTTCAGCTCGATGGCGCGGGCCCGCAGGGCCGGCTTGTAGACCTTGCCGACGGCCGTGGTGGGCAGCGTATCCAGCACGACCACCCGCCGGGGAACCGCCGGGCGCTCGTAGACCTGGGGCGCGACTTCGCCGAGCAGCGCTTCCGCCGCCAGTTGCGTTCCCGGCTTGAGCGTGACGAAGGCGGCCGGCACTTCGCCCGCGTGCGCGTCGGGCTCGCCCACCACGGCGCACATCGCCACCGCCGGGTGCGCGAGGAAGGCGTCCTCCACCAGGCCGGGGTCGATGTTGTGCGAGCCGCGGATGATCACGTCCTTGGCGCGCCCGGTGACATGCACGTACCCCTGCGCGTCGAGGTGGCCCAGGTCGCCGGAGACGAGCCAGCCCTGCTCGAACAGGCCCGCGTCGCGGGCGGGGTCGGTGTAGCCGGGGCTCACGTGCGGCCCGCGCAGCACCACGATGCCCGTTTCGCCGACGCCGAAGGGCTGCCCGGT
Organism: Ramlibacter monticola; assembly: GCF_016722785.1. Classification (GTDB taxonomy): domain Bacteria; phylum Pseudomonadota; class Gammaproteobacteria; order Burkholderiales; family Burkholderiaceae_C; genus Ramlibacter; species Ramlibacter monticola. The sequence goes on from NZ_JAEQNE010000001.1 coordinate 846,536, forward strand.
GCGCAGGCTGTCGCGCCAGGGCACGACGCGCACGTCGCTGTAGGGCAGCCGCAGGCCGGCGGAGCCCGGCACGCGCGGCCCGTGGAAGGGCTCGATCGAGACCAGCCCGGCGCATTCGGTCATGCCGAGGATGTTGCGCACCGGAATGCCCGGGCCGTGCTCGAAACGCTGCGCCAGCTCGGTGGGCAGCGGCGAGCCGCCCGTGTACGCCACCCGCACGCGGGAGATGTCGGCGTCGACGGGCAGGTTGCACAGGTTGGCCAGGATGGTCGGCACGCAGGCGAGCGCCGTCACCCGCTCGCGTTCGCAGAACTTCCAGTAGTTGCGCAGCAAGCCCGCATTGCGCATGCCGGTGACGGTCGGCAGCACCTGCGTGGCGCCGATGGCCAGCAAGGCCAGCCCGTAGACGAAGGCGCCGGCGACGTGGAACAGCGGGAAGCCGTTGATCTCCACCGTGTGCTCGTCGAAGCCGTAGAAGCGGTGGGCGAACCAGGAGGTGTGCGCCTCGTTGCCGTGCGTGTGCTGCACGAGCTTGGGCGCCCCGGTGGTGCCGCCGGTGTGGAACAGGGCCGCGATGCGCTCCGGCGCCAGCTGCGGATCGAAGGCGAGCGTGTCCGGTTCGGCCGCGAGCGCGGCCTCGAAGCCGTCGCCGATGCGCAGGACCGTGCGGCGTTCCAGCCCGGGGACGCGCTGCACGGCGGACCAGAGGTCGAGGTCCGGATGCGGACCCAGCGCCACCACCACCTTGGCGCCGCTCGCGTCGAGCAGCGCCGCGATGTGCTCCGGCTGCAGCATGAAGTTGATCGGACAGGCGCGGCCGGCGAGCTGGGCGCCCCACAGCGCGCAGTGGGTGGCCGGGATGTTGGGCGCGAGGATCGCGACCGCGTCCCGCGGGCCGACGCCGAGCCGGCGGAACAGGTTGGCGGCGCGGTGGATGTTCGCCAGCAGTTCCGCGTAGGACATGCGCACGGGCGCGGTCGCGAGCTCGCCGTCCGGCAGGAAGGTCAAGGCGGTGCGGCCGGCGAACTGCCGCGCCGCGCGGGCGATCAGGCCGTAGGTCGTGCGCGCCGGAATCGCCTCCTCGTAAGGCGTGCGCTCGAGCGCCTCGATGTCCGCGAGCCCGCGGAAGAATGCGCTCACGCCAGCCCCAGCAGCCGGACGGCGTTGCCCTTCAGGATGCCGGGCATCACCTCCGGCTTGAAGCCCGCCTCCTCGAAGTCCCTCATCCAGCGTTCGGGCGTGATCAGGGGGTAGTCGCTGCCGAACAGGATGCGGTCCTTCAGCAGGGTGTTGGCGTACTGCACGAGCTGCTTCGGGAAGTACTTCGGGCTCCAGCCGGAGAGGTCGATCCACACGTTGGGCTTGTGCGTGGCCACCGAGAGCGCCTCGTCCTGCCAGGGAAAGCTGGGGTGTGCCATCACGATCTGCATGTCCGGGAAGGAGATCGCGACGTCGTCCAGGTGCATCGGGTTGCTGTATTCGAGCCGCAGGCCGCCGCCGCAGCGCATGCCCGAACCGATGCCGCTGTGGCCGGTGTGGAAGATGACCGGCATCCGGTGCGCGTCGATCACCTCGTACAAGGGCCAGGCCATCTTGTCGTACGGATGGAAGCCCTGCACCGTCGGGTGGAACTTGAAGCCCTTGATGCCTTCCTCCCTGATCAGGCGCTCGGCCTCGCGCGCGCCCATCTTCCCCTTGTGCGGGTCGATGCTGGCGAAGGCCATCATCATGTCGGCGTTCTCGCGCGCGGCCTGCGCGATCTCCTCGTTGGGGATGCGGCGGCGGCCGAGGTTGGACTCGCTGTCCACCGTGAACATCACGAGCCCGATCCGGTGCTCGCGGTAGTACGCGACGGTCTCGGCGATCGTCGGCCGGCGATCGGACTTGAAGTACTTGTCGGCGGCGCGGTCGTACTCCTCCCCGTAGTTGTCGAAGGGGTTCCAGCAGCTGACTTCGGCGTGGGTGTGGACGTCGATGGCGATGAGGTTGGCGTGGTCCATGGCGAGCGACCTTTTTGGGAAGTCCCTAGGGTAAGTCCCGAGCGTCCGGATGTTGATGATCGTTATCCCGCATAACCATAATCCGGCCACTCGCTCCAACGCCATGACCGCCACCCAAGACCTCCAGCTCGAGATCGACGGCGAGATCGCCGTGATCCGCCTCAACCGCGCCGCCAAGCGCAACGCCCTCTCGGATGGGCTCGTGCTGGCCGTGCGCAGCACCTTCGAGAACCTGCCGTCCACCGTGCGCGCCGCGGTGCTGGACGGCGCCGGCGACCACTTCTGCGCCGGCCTCGACCTGTCGGAGCTGAAGGAGCGCGATGCCGGTGCCGGCCTGCACCACTCGCGCATGTGGCATGCGGCGCTGGAGGAGGTGCAGTACGGGCCGGTCCCGGTCGTCGCCGCGCTGCACGGCGCGGTGGTCGGCGGCGGCCTCGAACTGGCCGCGGCCTGCCACATCCGCGTCGCCGACACGACCACCTTCTACGCGCTGCCCGAAGGCGCCCGCGGCATCTTCGTGGGCGGCGGCGGCGCGGTCCGCATCCCGCGCCTGATCGGCGCCGCGCGCATGGCCGACATGATGCTCACCGGCCGGGTCTACCAGGCCGAGGAAGGCGAGCGCGCCGGCTTCGCCCAGTACCTGGTGCCCGCCGGCCAGTCCTTCGCGAAGGCGGTGGAGATCGCGCGGCGGGTGGCGCAGAACGCGCCGCTGACCAACTTCGCGCTGACGCACGCGCTGCCGCGCATCGCGGAACAGCCGGCGGACCAGGGCTTCCTCACCGAGGCGCTGATGGCCGCCATCGCGCAGAGCGCGCCCGAGGCCAAGCAGCGCGTGCGCGACTTCCTCGAAGGACGCGCCGCCAAGGTCGCCAAGTCCTGAACCCCGAAGCCCGCCAGAGGCAAGGAGGAGACATGCGCAGTCCGATCGTCCACATTCCGTCGCCGGCGAAATACCGGGCCCTGCGCTTCGGCGTGACGCGCGCGCTGCTGCGCGACGGCGCCGGCGGCGTGCGCTACCTGCGCGGCGAAGGCGAACTGCAGTCGCATTCGCTGCGCATGACGGACCGCCTGGTGCACTGGGCCGAGACCGAGCCGGAGCGGGTCTTCATGGCGCGCCGCCGCCGCAACGCCGATGGCAGCACCGGCGAGTGGCAGTCCGTCAGCTACCGCGAGGCCCTGCAGCGCGCCCGCGGCATCGGCCAGGCCCTGCTCGATCGCGGCCTCGACGCCGAGCGGCCGGTCGCGATCCTGAGCGAGAACGGGCTGGAGCACGCCCTGCTCGCGCTCGGCTGCATGGTGGTGGGCATCCCGCATTGCCCGGTGTCGCCGGCCTACTCGCTGGTCAGCCAGGACTACGACAAGCTGCGCCACGTCTTCGCCACGCTCACGCCGGGCCTGGTGTTCGCCGCCGACGCCCGCTATGCGAGGGCGATCGCGGCAACGGTGCCGGCCGATGTCGAGGTGGTCCTCGCCGAAGGCGAAGTCGCGGGCGGCCAGGTCACGCCGCTGGCGCAGCTTCTGGAGACGGCGCCGACGCCCGCGGTCGAGGCCGCGATGCACGCCACCGGCCCCGACACCATCACCAAGTTCCTGTTCACGTCCGGCTCCACGAAGCTGCCCAAGGCGGTGATCAACACCCATCGCATGTGGTGCGCCAACCAGCAGCAGATGCGCCAGTCGATGCCGGTGCTGACGGAGGAGCCGCCGGTGCTGGTGGACTGGCTGCCCTGGAACCACACCTTCGGCGGCAACCACAACGTCGGCCTCACGATCTACAACGGCGGCACGCTCTACATCGACGACGGCAAGCCCACGCCGGCGCTGATGCAGGAGACGCTGCGCAACCTGCGCGAGATCGCGCCGACCGTGTACTTCAACGTGCCCACCGGCTTCGAGGCGATCGCCCACGCCATGAAGGCCGACCCGGTGCTGCGCCGCAGGCTGCTGTCGCGGGTGCGCATGTTCTTCTATTCCGGTGCGGCGCTGGCCCAGCCCGTGTGGGACCTGCTGCACGAGGTGCAGGAAGAGGAGATCGGCGAGCGCATCGTGATGGGCACCGGCCTCGGCATGACCGAGTCGGCGCCCTTCGCCGTGTTCGTGACCAATCCCGACGTGCGCTCGGGCCACATCGGCCTGCCCACCGTGGGCATGGAACTGAAGCTGGTCCCGACCGAGGGCAAGACCGAGATCCGCTACAAGGGCCCCAACGTGACGCCCGGCTACTGGCGCAATCCGGAGGCGACGAAGGAAGTCTTCGACGAGGAAGGCTTCTTCCGCACCGGCGACGCGGTGCGCTGGATCGACCCGGACGACCCCGACCTGGGCCTCAAGTTCGACGGCCGCATCGCCGAGGACTTCAAGCTCGCCACCGGCACCTTCGTGAGCGTCGGGCCGCTGCGGGCGCGGATCATCGCCGCCGGCGCGCCCCATGTGCAGGACGCCGTGATCACCGGGCTGAACCGCAACGAAGTGGGCGCCCTGCTCTTTCCCACGCCCAAGGTGCGCAGCCTCGCGCCGCACCTGCCCGCCGACGCGCCGCTGCAGGAAGTGCTGCGCAGCGCCGCCGTGCAGGACCACTTCCAGGGCGTGCTGGAGACCCTGGCGCTGCAGGCCACCGGCAGCGCCAGCCGCGTCGCCCGCCTCTACCTGCTGGACGAGCCGCCGTCGATCGACCGCGGCGAGGTCACCGACAAGGGCTCCATCAACCAGCGCGCCGTGCTGAAGCACCGCGACGCCCTGGTGCAGGCCTTCCACGAGGACCGGCTGCCCTTCACCTTGAAACCCCGCGAGGAGAACGCATGAACATCCAGGGACAGGCCGCGCTGGTCACCGGCGGCGCATCGGGCCTCGGCGAAGCCACCGCGCGCGAGCTCGCGCGGCTGGGCGCCAGGGTCGCCGTGCTCGACGTCAACCTGGCGCAGGCCGAGAAGGTCGCCGCGGACATCGGCGGCGTGGCCTGCCAGTGCGACATCACCCAGACCGACAGCCTGCAGGCGGCGCTGGCGAAGGCGGCCGAAAGGCACGGCCCGGCCCGCATCCTGATGAACATCGCCGGCATCGGCACGGCCAAGCGCATCGTGCAGAAGGACGGCAGCCCGGCGCCGCTGGAGGAATTCGCCCGCGTCGTCAACATCAACCTCGTCGGCACCTACAACGCCAGCCGCCTGTTCGCCGCCGAATGCGCGAAGCTCGCCCCGCTGGAAGACGGCGAGCGGGGCGTCATGCTCTTCACGGCCTCGGTGGCCGCCTTCGACGGCCAGGTCGGCCAGCAGGCCTACAGCGCGTCCAAGGGCGGCCTCGTGGGCATGACGCTGCCGATGGCGCGCGATCTCGCGCAGCACGGCATCCGGGTCTGCACGATCGCGCCCGGGCTGTTCGCCACGCCGCTGATGAAGCAGTTGCCCGAGCCGGTGCAGCAGTCGCTCGCGGCCTCGATCCCCTTCCCGCAGCGCCTGGGAAAGCCGGAGGAGTTCGCCCAGCTGGCCTGCCACATCGTGGGCAACACCCACCTCAATGGCGAGGTGATCCGCCTCGACGGCGCGCTGCGCATGGCGCCGCGCTGACCAGAATTTCACCCTGGAGACAACAATGAACTTCGTACGCTCCCTGATCGCCGCGGCCGTCGCGCTCGGCGCCGCCACCGGCGCGCTCGCCGACATCAACGTCGGGGTCTCGATCTCGCTCACCGGTCCCGGGTCCGGCCTCGGCATCCCCACGCAGAACCAGCTCAAGCAGTTCCCCAAGGAGATCGCCGGCGAGAAGGTCAACCTGATCATCCTCGACGATGCTTCCGACCCGGCCAAGGGCGTGAGCAACACCCGGCGCCTGATCACCGAGGACAAGGTGGACGTGATCCTGGGATCCGTGCTCACCCCCGTTGCCGCCGCCATGGCCCCGGTCGCCGCCGAGAACAAGGTGCTGCAGATCGCCGCCTCCCCGGTGGGCGTGCCGCCCGGCCAGGACCACTGGCTGTTCCGCCTGCCGCAGGGCAACGACGTGATGGCCCACGCCGTGTTCGAGCACATGAAGAAGCAGGGCGTGAAGACCATCGGCTTCATCGGCTACACCGACGCCTACGGCGAACTGTGGCTGAAGGCCGCGCAGGCCGAGGCCGAACGCAACGGCATGAAGATCGTGGCCGTGGAGCGCTTCGCCCGCACCGACACGAGCGTGACGGCGCAGGCCCTGAAGCTGGCGTCCGCCAATCCCGACGCCATGCTGGTCGTGGCCACCGGCTCCGGCGCCGCGATGCCCGAGAAGGCGATCGTGGAGCGCGGCTACAAGGGCAAGATCTACCAGACGCACGCGGCCGCCACGCCGGACCTGGTGCGCATCGGCGGCAAGGACGTGGAGGGCACCTTCGTCGTCTCCGGCCCCGCGGTGGTCGCCGAGCAGCTGCCCGAAAGCCATCCCTCCAAGAAGACCGCCATCGACTTCGTGTCGAAGTACGAGAAGGCCAACGGCGCCGGTTCCCGCAACCAGTTCGCCGCCCATGCCTACGACTTCCAGCTGGTGATGGAGAAGATCGTCCCGGTCGCCCTGAAGAAGGCCAAGCCGGGCACGCCGGAATTCCGCGCCGCCCTGCGCGACGCGATGGAAGGCATGGGCCGCACCGTCTTCTCGCACGGCGTGATGAACTGGACCAAGGACGACCACTGGGGCTACACGAAGGAGACGGGCGTGATGCTGAAGGTGCAGGACGGGAAGTTCGTCGTCGAGAAGTGATTCGACCGGGGGTGGTGGCACTTCCGCCCCACCCCGGCCCTCCCGAGAACCCATGGACCTTTCGATCGCCGGCATCCTCGCGCTGGACGGCCTGACCAATGGCGCGGTGTATGCCCTGCTCGCGCTGGCCACCGTGCTGGTCTTCGCCGTCACGCGCGTGATCTTCATCCCGCAGGGCGAGTTCGTCGCCTTCGGCGCGCTGACGCTGGCCCTGTTCCAGACCGGCAAGGTGCCGGGCACCGTCTGGTTCCTGCTCGCGCTCGCCTTCGCCGCCGCGGTCGGCGAGCTCTTCACCGGCTGGCGGCAGCGCATCCCGCCGAAGCGGATGGTGCTGCAGCTGGTGCGCACGCTCGCCTGGCCGGTGATCGCCTCCGCCGTCGCGGTCTGGGCCGCCCCGCGCGGCTTCCCGCTCGTGGTGCAGGCCCTGCTCACGCTGGCCCTGGTCACGCCGTTCGGCACGCTGATCTACCGCCTCGCCTACGAATCGCTCGCGGACGCCTCCGTGCTGGTGCTGCTGATCGTCTCGGTCGGCGTGCACTTCGCGCTGGTCGGCCTGGGGCTGTTCTTCTTCGGCGCCGAAGGCTTCCGCAATCCCGCGTTCTGGGACCAGCGCTTCTCCGCCGGGGCGCTGACGCTCAGCGGCCAGACCGTGATCATCTTCGTCGCCTCGCTCGCGCTGATCGTGCTGCTGTACCTGTTCTTCGAACGCACCCTCACCGGCAAGGCGCTGCGCGCCACGGCGGTGAACCGCGCCGGCGCCCGCCTGATGGGCATTTCGTCCAGCGCCGCCGGCCGCACGGCCTTCACGATGGCGGCGCTGATCGGCGCGCTTTCGGGCCTGCTGATCGGACCGACCACCACCATCTTCTACGACAGCGGCTTCCTGATCGGCCTCAAGGGCTTCGTGGCCGCGGTGTTCGCCGGGCTGGCGAGCTACCCGCTGGCGCTGGTCGGGGCCCTGGGCGTCGGCTTGCTGGAAAGCTTCGGCTCCTTCTGGGCCAGCGCCTTCAAGGAAGTGATCGTGTTCGGCTCCATCCTGCCGGTGCTGCTGTGGCGTTCGCTGGCCGACCCGCACGTGGAGGAACATTGATGGACCGCAGCCTCGCCTCCCCCGCACCGGACGCCGCACCGGACGCCGCGCCGCGGGTGCGACCGCGCGCCGGCGGGCTGCAGCGCTTCGCCTTCCCGCTGTTCGCGCTGGCCATGCTGGTGCTGCCCACCCTGCCGGTGCCGGATTTCTGGATCACGCAGAGCATCTACATCGGCCTCTATGCCCTCGTCGCGCTGGGCCTGGTGCTGCTCACCGGCGTCGCCGGCCTGACCTCCTTCGGCCAGGCCGCCTTCGTGGGCGTCGGCGCCTACACCGCCGCCTTCGTGACGGTGAAGCTCGCCGGCTCCCCCTGGGTGGCCTTGCTGCTGGGCGCCGGCCTCACCGTGCTGACCGCGCTGGTCCTCGGCGCGATCACGCTGCGCATGTCGGGCCACTACCTGCCGCTCGCCACCATCGCGTGGGGACTCGCCCTCAACTACACGCTGGCCAACATGGAGTGGCTGGGCAAGTACGACGGCATCCTGGGCGTGCCCACGCTGAAGGTCTTCGGCGCCGACCTCGGCAGCGGCCGCGGCCTGCACGTCCTGGTGTGGATCTTCGCCCTGCTGGCCGCCTGGGGCTGTTCCAACCTGCTGGACTCGCGGCCGGGGCGTGCGATCCGCTCGCTGCGCAACGGCGCCACCATGGCCGAGGCCATGGGGATCTCCACCTTCCGCCACAAGCTGGTGGTGTTCGTGCTGGCCGCCGTGCTGGCCGCGGTGTCCGGCTGGCTGTTCGCATTCTTCCAGCGCACCGTCCAGCCCAGCCCCTTCTCCATCGCCAAGGGCATCGAGTACCTGTTCATGGCGGTGCTGGGCGGCGTGTCGCACGTGTGGGGCGCCTTCCTCGGCGCCGCGGTGGTCAAGCTGGTGGAAGACCAGCTGCAGGTGCTGCTGCCCAGGCTGATCGGCACCAGCGGCAACTTCGAGACCATCGTGTTCGGCATCGTGCTGGTGGCGGTGCTGAAGTACGCGCCCGACGGCCTCTGGACCTTCGTGCTGCGCCGGCTGCCGCGCATCGACCGCAGGTGCGACTGGGACGGCGCCGCGCCGCTGCCCGCCCGCGCCAAGCCCGCGCGCGGCGAGCCGCTGCTGCAGGTGGAGGCCGTGCGCAAGCGCTTCGGCGGCCTGACCGCCGTGAACGACGTGAGCTTCGAGATCCGCGCCGGCGACCTCGTGGGCCTCATCGGCCCGAACGGCGCCGGCAAGTCGACCACCTTCAACCTGGTCACGGGCGTGCTGGCCCTCAGCGGCGGGCAGGTGCGCTGGCGCGGCGAGACGATCGGCGGGCTGCCCTCGCGGGAGATCGCACGCCGCGGCATCTCGCGCACCTTCCAGCACGTGAAGATGATCCCGGAGATGACCGTGCTGGAGAACGTCGCGCTCGGGGGCTACCTGCGCGGATCCTGCGGCACCGCGCGGGCGATGCTGCGGCTGGACCGCGAGGAGGAGCGCCGCCTGTTCGCCGAGGCCGAGCGCCAGCTGGCGCGCATCGGCATGGCCGACCGCATGCACGAACTGGCGGGCAACCTCGCGCTCGGGCCGCAGCGCCTGATGGAGATCGCTCGGGCGCTGTGCACCGACCCTGCCCTGCTGCTGCTCGACGAGCCCGCGGCGGGCCTGCGCCACAAGGAAAAGAAGGCGCTGGCCGACGTGCTGCGCCAGCTGAAGGACGAGGGCATGAGCCTGCTGCTGGTGGAGCACGACATGGAATTCGTCATGGGCCTGACCGACCGCATCGTGGTGATGGAGTTCGGCACCAAGCTGATGGAGGGCACGCCGGCCGAAGTTCAGGCCAGCCCGCAGGTGCGGGCCGCCTACTTGGGAACGGAGCATTGACATGGCCGACGCCCTACTCCAGGTCCGCGAACTGCACGCCGGCTACGGCCGCGCCGAGGTGCTGACCGGCCTCGACTTCGAGCTGCCGCGCGGGCAGGTCGTGACCGTGATCGGGCCGAACGGGGCCGGCAAGTCCACCACCCTCAACGCCCTCATGGGCCTGCTGCCGGCACGCGGCCGCATCGTCTTCGACGGCCAGGACCTCGCCGGCACCACGCTGGAAGAGCGCGTGATGATGGGCCTGGCGCTGGTGCCGGAGAAGCGCGAGCTGTTCGGCACCATGCCGGTGGAGGACAACCTGGTGCTGGGCGGCTACCGTCCCATGAAGCTGGGCGTGGCCGACTGGCGCAAGGGCCTGGAACGCGTCTACGAGCTGTTCCCGCGCCTGAAGGAGCGCAGGCTGCAGCTGGCCGGCACTCTCTCGGGCGGCGAACGCCAGATGCTGGCGGTGGGCCGCGCCCTGATGGCGCAGCCCAAGCTGCTGATGCTGGACGAGCCGAGCCTGGGCCTCGCGCCGCTGGTGGTTCGCGAGATCTTCCAGACCATCGCGCGGCTGCGGCGCGAGGGCGTGTCCATCCTGCTGGTGGAACAGAACGCCCGCGCGGCGCTGGAAGTGGCGGACCACGGCTACGTGCTGGAGACCGGCGAGATCAGCCTGCAGGGCCCTGCGGCGCAGCTGGCCGGCGACCCGCGCGTGATAGAGACTTACCTGGGTGCGGCGCGGGCGCAAGCCACGTGACACTGGCGGCCTTCCAACCAGGAGACATCGCATGACCACCCGTCGCCAGTTCGTGCACTCGGCCGCCTCCTTCGGCCTGCTGTCTTCCCTGTCCGGCGCGCTGCACGCGCAGGGCTTCGACGCGCCGAAGATCGTCGTCGGCTTTCCCGCCGGCGGCACGGCGGACCAGGCCAGCCGCCTGGTGGCCGACCGCATCGGCAACGGCGCCTATGCGAAGTCGCCGGGCGTGGTGGAGAACAAGGCGGGCGCCGGCGGGCGCATCGCCTGCGAGACGGTGAAGTCGGCGCGGCCGGACGGCGCGACGCTGCTGCTGACGCCGTACTCGATGATGTCGATCTACCCGCACATCTACAGCAAGCTGAGCTACGACCCGTTCAAGGACTTCGTGCCGGTGTCCATCGTGGCGATGATGACGCACGCGCTGTCGGTGGGTCCGCTGGTGCCGGCCAGCGTGAAGACGGTGCGCGACTATCTTGCGTGGGCCAAGGCCAACCCGGACAAGGCCAGCTACGGCTCGCCCGCCGCGGGCTCCACGCCGCACTTCCTGGCCGCGCTGCTCGGGTTGAACACCGGCGTGGACCTGAAGCACGTGCCTTACCGCGGCTCGCTGCCCGCGGTGGCGGACATGATCGGCGGCACGCTGGCTTCCGCCTCCACGCCCACGGGCGACGCGGTGGCGAACTACAAGGCCGGCAAGATCCGCATCCTCGCGACCTCCGGCGCGACCCGCTCGCCCTTCGCGCCGGACGTGCCGACGTACGCCGAACAGGGCTTCCCCGAACTCACGGCCGACGAATGGTTCGGCATCTATGCGCCCGCGCGCACGCCGGAAACCGTCGTCGCGAACGCGAACGCCGCCATCAACGCGGCGTTGAAGGACAAGGCCGTGGTCGACGGCCTGGCGGTCTCGGCGCTCGTCGCGCGCGGCTCCACGCCGGCCGAGATGGACAAGAGCCAGAAGGACGAACACACGCGCTGGGGACCGATCGTCAAGCGGATCGGCTTCACCGCCGAGTCGTGAGGACGATGCCACGCCCCTCCGCCCCATCGCCGCGCAACGGGACCGCCGCGCCTTGCGTGGAGGAGGTCGACACCAGCTTCCTGGAGACCCTGATCGGCTACAACGCGCGCCGCGCCGCGCTGGCCGTGATCGACGTGTTCCTGGAACGGATGGCCCCGTACGGCCTGCGGCCGGTCGACTTCTCCGTGCTCTCGCTGGTGGCGCACAACCCGGGCATCACCTCGCGCCAACTCTGTGCCACGCTGGGCATCCTGCCGCCCAACCTGGTGGGCATGGTGAACGCGCTGGAACAACGCGAGCTGCTGGCCCGCAAGCCGCATCCGCGCGACGGCCGCGCCATGGGCCTGCACCTCACGCCCGGCGGCCAGAAGCTGGTGCGCGACGCGGAGAAGACCGCGGCCGCGCTGGAGGCCGAAGTGGGCGCGCGCCTCACCGCTGCCGAACTGCAGACGCTGCTGCGCCTGCTGAAGAAGGTCTACGGCTCCGACTGACCCGTTGCGCCGGCGTCACGTCTGCTATTGTTTGCATAGCAGGACCTGCGTACACTCCGTTCCCCGCCTTGCTTTCCGCGCGAGGCGCAGGAGTCCCGCGCGAATGAGTCCCAAGGAGAACGTGGCCATCCACCAGCTGCTCGCGCTGCTGGAGGCGCGCTACGCCATTCGGGTGCTCTGGGCCCTGCGCGACGGCCATCCCCAGACCTTCCGCCTGCTGCAGGACAGCGTCGGCGGCATCACGCCCAACACGCTCAACACCCGCATCAAGGAACTGCGCGAGGCCGGCCTCATGCTGCACACGGGCGACGGTTACAGTGTCACTCCCAGCGGCGCGGACCTCCTGAAGCGCCTGAGCGACCTGCAGCCTTTCGCAGCGCGCTGGGCCGCTGCCCAGGCGAAAAAGAAACTGCCCACCTGATGCAAGACTTCCTCAAGGCGACGCTGCCCGCCGATGCGCAGCAGGCCACCCTCGTCGGACGCGTTTGGATCGAAGGCCAGGGCCCGGTGCTGGTGCGCGCGGACGACCAGTCCCTCTACGACCTGTCGAAGCTCGCGCCGACCTGCAGCGCCCTGCTCGAATTGCCCGACCCCGCGGCGGCCGTGCGCGCGCACGACGCACCGCGCCTCGCCTCGCTGCAGGAGGTCATCGCGAACAGCTCCGCCGACGCCCGCGTGGACGAGCGGCCGTGGCTTCTTGCGCCCTGCGACCTGCAGGCGATCAAGGCCTCGGGCGTCACCTTCGTCGCCTCGATGCTGGAGCGCGTGATCGAGGAGCAGGCGCGCGGCAACCCGGCGCTGGCGGAATCGGTGCGCAAGGAAGTGGTGGCCGTGATCGGCGACGACCTGTCCAAGGTCAAGCCCGGCTCGGCCGGGGCGATGCGGCTCAAGGACGTGCTGGTCGCGCGCAAGCTGTGGTCGCAGTACCTCGAGGTCGGCATCGGGCCCGACGCCGAGATCTTCACGAAGTCGCAGCCCATGAGCGCGGTGGGCACAGGCGCCGAGATCGGCATCCACCCGAAGAGCGAGTGGAACAACCCCGAGCCCGAGATCGTGCTGGTGGTCAACAGCCGCGGCGAGACCGTCGGCGCGACCCTCGGCAACGACGTCAACCTGCGCGACTTCGAGGGCCGCAGCGCGCTGCTCCTCGGCAAGGCCAAGGACAACAACGCGAGCTGCGCCATCGGTCCCTTCATCCGCCTGTTCGACGCGCAGTTCGGCATCGACGAAGTGCGGCAGGCCGAGCTCTCGATGAAGGTGATCGGGCCGGAGGGTTTCCAGCTGGCCGGCTCCAGCAACATCTCCATGATCAGCCGCGACCCGCTGGACCTGGTCGGACACGCGATCGGCCCCAACCACCAGTACCCGGACGGGCTGGTGCTTTTCCTCGGGACCATGTTCGCGCCGACGCAGGACAGGCACGGGCCGGGACTCGGCTTCACGCACGTGGTCGGGGACGTCGTGGCCATCGCCACGCCCACGCTCGGTACACTGGTGAACCGCGTCAACACCAGCGACCGCATCGAGCCCTGGCGCTACGGCGCTTCCGCCCTGATGCGCGACCTGGCGCGCCGCGGCCTCCTCTGAACCCCTCCCGAAAGACAAGAACATGATCACCACCCCCAGCGGCCTGCAGTACGAAGACGAACTCTTAGGGCAAGGCCCCGAAGCCAGGTCCGGCCAGGACGTGCGCGTGCACTACACCGGCTGGCTGTTCAACAACGGCGTGCAGGGCGCGAAATTCGATTCGAGCCGCGACCGCAACGACCCGTTCGAGTTCTCGCTGGGCGCCGGCATGGTGATCCGCGGCTGGGACGAAGGCGTCGCCGGCATGAAGGTGGGCGGCAAGCGCACCCTGGTCATCCCGCCGCAACTGGGCTACGGCGCCCGCGGCGCCGGCGGCGTGATCCCGCCCAACGCCACGCTGAAGTTCGACGTCGAATTGCTGTCGACTCGCTGACGGCGGCACCGGCCGGGCAAGGCCCGCCCCCCCGCCCGCTGCCGACGGACGGCCGAGTACCTCGGCCTTTTTTGCGTCCGTTCGGCTTGAAATAACCCTCCCAGCCCCAAGTTCCAGCCGGTCCAGTCAGAGAACGAGTTTTTTCCGCCATGTCCGACAAGAACATGCAATCCGAAGGCGAACAGCCCGCAAGCCCCGCTCCCGCTCCCGACCAGGCGGCCAACGACGCCGCCACGGCCAACGGCAACGCCGCCGCGGCCGCGCCCTCCGCCGAAGACGAGGACTGGCAGGAGCAGGTCGCCAAGCTCAGTGCCAGGAATGCCGAACTGGCCGACCAGTTCATGCGCGCCCAGGCCGAGATGCAGAACGTGCGCCGCCGCGCCGAGGACGAGATCGCCAAGGCCCGCAAGTTCGCCGTCGAGAGCTTCGCCGAGAGCCTGCTGCCGGTGGCCGACAGCCTCGAAGCCGGCCTCGCCCACCAGGGCGGCACCCCGGAGCAGATCCGCGAGGGCGCCGAAGCCACGCTGCGCCAGCTGAAGGCGGCCCTGGAGCGCAACAAGGTGCTCGAGATCAATCCCGCCGCCGGCGCGAAATTCGATCCCCACCAGCACCAGGCCATTTCCATGGTGCCCGCCGACCAGGAGCCCAACACGGTCGTGACCGTGCTGCAGAAGGGCTATTCCATTGCCGACCGCATCCTGCGCCCCGCGCTCGTGATGGTGGCGGCGCCCAAATAAGAGCTAGCACGGCCTTGAATCCGTAACAGTTATCCACAAGTACGCCACAGACTGATTCACAGCCCCCGCGGCCGGACAGAGCAAGGAGAAACAATGGGAAAGATCATCGGCATTGACCTGGGCACGACCAATTCGTGCGTTGCCATCATGGAAGGCAACAACGTCAAGGTCATCGAAAACTCCGAGGGCGCGCGCACCACGCCCTCCATCGTTGCGTACCAGGAAGACGGCGAGATCCTGGTCGGCGCCTCCGCCAAGCGGCAGGCCGTCACCAACCCCAGGCACACCTTCTACGCGGTCAAGCGCCTGATCGGCCGCAAGTTCACCGAGAAGGAAGTGCAGAAGGACATCGACCTGATGCCCTACAGGATCGTGGCCGCCGACAACGGCGACGCCTGGGTCGAGGAGCGCGGCAAGAAGCTGGCGCCCCCGCAGATCTCCGCCGACGTGCTGCGCAAGATGAAGAAGACCGCCGAGGACTACCTCGGCGAAGAGGTCACCGAAGCCGTGATCACGGTGCCGGCGTACTTCAACGACTCGCAGCGCCAGGCCACCAAGGACGCCGGCCGCATCGCCGGCCTGGACGTCAAGCGCATCATCAACGAGCCCACCGCCGCGGCCCTGGCCTTCGGCCTCGACAAGCACGGCAAGGGCGACCGCAAGCTCGCGGTGTACGACCTGGGCGGCGGCACCTTCGACATCTCGATCATCGAGATCGCCGACGTCGAGGGCGAGAAGCAGTTCGAGGTGCTGTCCACCAACGGCGACACCTTCCTCGGCGGCGAGGACTTCGACCAGCGCATCATCGACTACATCGTCACCGAGTTCCGCAAGGAACAGGGCGTGGACCTCACGAAGGACGTGCTGGCCCTGCAGCGCCTGAAGGAAGCGGCCGAGAAGGCGAAGATCGAGCTGTCCAACAGCACGCAGACCGACATCAACCTGCCGTACGTCACGGCCGATGCCTCCGGTCCCAAGCACCTGAACATCAAGCTGACGCGCGCCAAGCTCGAAGCGCTGGTCGACGAACTGATCGCCCGCACCATCGAGCCGTGCCGCACCGCCATCAAGGACGCCGGCGTGTCCGTCAACGACATCCAGGACGTGATCCTGGTGGGCGGCATGACCCGCATGCCCAAGGTGCAGGAGAAGGTCAGGGAGTTCTTCGGCAAGGAGCCGCGCAAGGACGTCAACCCCGACGAGGCCGTTGCCGTCGGCGCCGCGATCCAGGGCCAGGTGCTCTCGGGCGAGCGCAAGGACGTGCTGCTGCTGGACGTCACCCCGCTGTCGCTGGGCATCGAAACCCTGGGCGGCGTGATGACGAAGATGATCAAGAAGAACACCACGATCCCGACCAAGTTCGCGCAGACCTTCTCGACGGCCGACGACAACCAGCCGGCCGTGACGATCAAGGTCTACCAGGGCGAGCGGGACATCGCCACGGGCAACAAGCTGCTGGGCGAGTTCAACCTGGAAGGCATCCCGCCGGCGCCGCGCGGCCTGCCCCAGATCGAGGTGAGCTTCGACATCGACGCCAACGGCATCCTGCACGTGGGCGCCAAGGACAAGGGCACCGGCAAGGAAAACAAGATCACCATCAAGGCGAACTCGGGCCTGTCCGAGGCCGAGATCGAGAAAATGGTGAAGGACGCCGAGGTCAACGCCGCCGACGACAAGAAGAAGCTGGAGCTGGTCACGGCCCGCAACCAGGGCGAGGCCATGGTGCACAGCGTGCGCAAGAGCCTGACCGAGTACGGCGACAAGATCGACGCCTCCGAGAAGGGGAAGATCGAGGCGGCCGCGAAGGAACTGGAAGAGACGCTCAAGTCCGAGGACAAGGATGCGATCGAGGCCAAGACCGCCGCGCTGATGACGGCCAGCCAGAAGCTGGGCGAGCAGATGTACGCCGCGCAGCAGGCGGCCGGTGGCGCGGGTGCCGGAGCGGCTCCGGGTGCGGACGCTTCCGCCGGCGCTTCTTCGAATCCCGCGAACGACGACAACGTCGTCGACGCGGAAGTGAAGGAAGTGAAGAAAGGTTAAACCGGACGCTGCGCGCCGGTTTAACTCGCCGCGTTCGACTCTGACGCTTGCGCGCAGGTCAACGCGGCGTTGTTGCTCGTAGCACCCTCAGAACAATGGCCACGAAACGCGATTACTACGAAGTCCTCGGCGTTCCCAAGAACGCCTCGGACGAAGAGATCAAGAAGGCTTATCGCAAGCTGGCGATGAAATACCACCCTGACCGCAACCAGGGGGACAGCGCCAAGGACGCGGAGGCGCGCTTCAAGGAGGCGAAGGAAGCCTACGAGATGCTGTCCGAAGCGGAGAAGCGGGCGGCCTACGACCAGTTCGGCCATGCCGGCGTGGACCCGAACATGCGCGGCGGCATGGGCGCCGGCGCGGAAGGCTTCGGCGGCTTCGCGGAGGCCTTCGGCGACATCTTCGGCGACATCTTCGGCCAGGCCCGCGCCGGCGGCGGCCGCGGCGGCCGCCAAGTCTATCGCGGCGCCGACCTGTCGTACGCGATGGAGGTCACCCTGGAGGAAGCGGCCAAGGGCAAGGACGCCCAGATCCGCATCCCGTCCTGGGACGAGTGCGAGACCTGCCACGGCACCGGCGCCAAGCCCGGCACCCAGGCCAAGACCTGCACGACCTGCCACGGCGCGGGCGTGGTGCAGATGCGCCAGGGCTTCTTCAGCGTCCAGCAGACCTGCCCGCACTGCCACGGCAGCGGCAAGATCATCCCCGAGCCCTGCATGACCTGCCACGGCCAGGGCAGGGTGAAGAAGCAGAAGACGCTGGAAGTGAAGATCCCGGCTGGCATCGACGACGGCATGCGCATCCGCAGCGCCGGCAACGGCGAGCCGGGCACCAACGGCGGGCCCCCGGGCGACCTGTTCATCGAGATCCGGCTGAAGAAGCACGCGATCTTCGAGCGCGACGGCGACGACCTGCACTGCGTGGTGCCGGTGAGCATCGCGCGGGCCGCCCTGGGCGGCGAGATCGAGGTGCCGACGCTCGACGGCAAGGCCGCGATCGACATCCCGGAAGGCACCCAGGCGGGCAAGCAGTTCCGCCTGCGCGCCAAGGGCATCAAGGGCGTGCGTTCCAACTATCCGGGCGACCTGTACTGCCACATCGCGGTGGAGGTGCCGGTGAAGCTGACCGAGCACCAGCGCAAGCTGCTGCGCGAGCTGGACGAGTCGATCCGCAAGGGCGGCGCCAAGCACTCGCCCAACGAGGAATCGTGGGCGGACAAGCTCAAGGGGTTCTTCAACGCGTGAGCGGCGGCGTCCCCGCGCGGCAAGTGACGTCATCCCCCGCGAAGGCGGGGACCCGGAAAGGCGGCCAAGGGCCGCCTTTCTTTTTGTCGCCCCAAAGGCACACCCCGGTGCGCCCCGGGTGCCGGGCCGCGCAGCCGCGGGCGACAATGCAGAGCATGGCCCTGAAGCTCTTTCGCAGCACAGGTTATTCCTCCCTGTTGATGCCGGACGAGTCCCGCGCGGCCACCCATCCTTCGTGGCTGGTGCTGGGCGCGAGCCTCTGGCTGGGGCTGGTCTGCAACGTGGGCGTCTGGCGCCTGCTGGACGGCACCGCGCCCGACGTGCGCACCGCCCTCGCCTCCATCCTCCTGATGGCCGGCGCCAACGGCCTGTTCCTCAGCCTGCTCGGCTGGCGGCGCACGACTCGCCTTGCCGTCACGCTCGCACTGCTGGTCGGCGCCTTGGCGGCCTGCGGCCTCTGGAGCCAGCAACTGCCGATCGATTCCCTGTGGCACGGCACCTCGCGATTCGTGCTGCCGGCCTGGGCCAGCCTGTTGCGCTGGCAGGTCCTGCTGCTGATCCTGGTGCTGGCCGTGGTGCCGATCGTCTGGGTCTGGAACCACTCGCCGCGACGCCTTTCGGGGCCCGCACAGCTCAGGGCCAACCTGGCCACCGCGCTGCTCTCCGGCATCGTCTTCGTCGCCGGCCTGCTGGCCGTCGACTGAAGCGTTTCGCGCTCCGTCTCAGAACAGGCTGCCCTGCCCGTCGCGCGCAGGCGGCCGGAACAGGTCGGTCCTGAAATCCACCTTCTTCGCATTGAAGCCGATGCGGGCCACTGCCTTGCGGAAGCGCTGCGCGATCAGGTCGGCCCAGGCCCCGGAGCCTTTCATGCGCGTGGCGAAGTCGCTGTCGTAGTCCTTGCCGCCGCGCATTTCCTGGATGCGGTGCATCACGCGCTGCGCCCGCCCGGGGTAGTGCATCTCCAGCCACTGGCGGAACAGGGGCGCGACCTCCCAGGGCAGCCGCAGCACGTGGTAGAAGGCCTCGCGGGCCCCGGCCTCCCAGGCCGCCTCCAGCACCTGCTCCATGTCGTCGTTAAGAAAGGGGATCTGCGGCGCCAGGCTCACCCCGCAGGGAATGCCGTGCTCGGCCAGCGTGCGCAGCACGCGCAGGCGCCGGTGCGGCGCCGCGGCCCGCGGCTCCAGCCGGCGCGCCAGTTCGGCGTCGAGCGTGGTGATGGTGACGTACACGGCCGCCAGCGCCTGCTGCGCCATCGGCGCGATCAGGTCCAGGTCACGCTCGACACCGCTGGACTTGGTCACCAGCGCGAAGGGGTGGCGCGTCTCGTGCATCAGCTCGATCACCGACCGGGTGAGCCGCAGCTCCCGCTCGACCGGCTGGTAGCAGTCGGTCGCGGTGCCGATCGCGATCAGCTCGGGGCGGTGGGAGCGGCGCGCGAGTTCGCCGCGCAGCAGCTCCGCCGCGTTCCGCTTGGCGATGATCTTGGTCTCGAAGTCCAGGCCCGGCGAGAGATTCAGGTAGCTGTGGGTCGGCCGCGCGTAGCAGTAGATGCAGCCGTGCTCGCAACCCCGGTACGGATTGATCGACAGGTTGAAGTAGATGTCGGGGGAGTCGTTGCTGGTGATGAGGCTCTTCGCCGTTTCCCAGATCACCTCGGTGCGCGGCACGGCGGTCGCCTCCTCCCCGTCCGCCGTTTCCCAGCCGTCGTCGAAGGCTTCGCGGCTGTCGCGCTCGAAGCGGTGCGGGAAGCGGCTGGCAGTCCCGCGGCCCTTGATGGCGGCCAGCGGCACCCGCACCTCGGCCACGGTATTCGCGGTGCTGCGGTCCACACTGTTCATGCATACAGTATGACGCAGATCAAAGGACCGCGAGGCGGCCAAGGTGTAACGGTCGTCAGGGCAAGGGCATCCCGCGCCTCGCCATCACCTCGCGCAGGCGGTCGGGGTAGTCGGTGATGAGCCCGTCCACGCCCCAGCCGATCAGGCGATCCATGAGCGCGGGATCGTTGACCGTCCACGGGATCACCCGCAGGCCCAGCGCGTGGGCTTCCGCGACCAGCGCTTCGGTCAAGGCGCCCGCATTGGGCGACCACGCGGTGCCGCCCGCGGCCTTGACCATGCGCGGCACGCTGCCGTGCTCGGCCAGCCGGAACCCGGCGGTCCAGGCCGCGTCGCGGGTGTTGTCGTTGCTGGTGCTCTGCACGGTGAGGTACACGGTCGGGATCGCGGGCTCCAGCTTCTGCACCAGCTGCAGGGTGCGCCAGTCGAAGCTCTGGATCGTCACGCGCGCGCCCACGCCCGCATTGCGGATCGCCTTCAGCAGCGCCTGCGTCAGCGCCTCCGGGGCCAGCGTGTCGTCCGGCTGGCCGGGCGAAATCTTGGTCTCGATGTTGAAGCGCACGCGCGTCGCCCCGCGCGTCTTCGCGAGTTCGAACACCTGCGCGAGCGTGGGGACGCGGGTGCCATCCACCGGCTGCTGGGTCTCGAAGGTCTTCGCGTACGCCGTGCCCGGCTGGATGCGGCCGACGTCGTGGGCCTGCAACTGCGCCAGCGTGAGGGAACGGATCAGGGGCCCCCGGCCCGCCGGCAGCCACTGCCCGCTGGCGTCGCGCGTGATCGCCGGGTTCAGGAAGGGATCGTGGGAAACCACCACCACGCCGTCGAGCGTGACGCCGATGTCCAGCTCCAGCGTGTCCACGCCGAGCTCCAGGGCGTGGGCGAAGGCCGGCAGCGTGTTTTCCGGCCGCAGCCCGCGGGCGCCGCGATGGCCCTGGAGGTCGAAGGCGAGGCAGGCGCCGGCGCAGGCCAGCGCGCCAGCGCAGAGCAGGATGCGGCGCAGCATGCGCGCATTCTGCCGTGGCGGCGCCCCCGCGCCGGGCGCCGCTTCGGTATGGTCCCTTTCTTCCCCCCCGCGAATCCGGAGCCGAGATGGACACGCTGATGCTTTCCCGCCTGCAGTTCGCCGCCAACATCGCGTTCCACATCCTCTTTCCCACCATCAACATCGCGCTGTGCTGGTTCCTCCTGTACTTCCGGCTGCGGCACGGCGCGGCGAAGGGCACGGCCGCCGCGCGCCACTGGGAAGAGGCGTATTACCTCTGGACCAAGGTGTTCGCCCTCAGCTTCGCGCTCGGCGTCGTGTCCGGCATCACCATGAGCTTCCAGTTCGGCACCAACTGGCCCGGCTACATGGAGCGGGTGGGCAACATCGCGGGCCCGCTGCTCGGCTACGAGGTGCTCACCGCCTTCTTCCTGGAGGCGACCTTCCTCGGCATCATGCTGTTCGGCCGCGGCCGCGTGTCCGAGCGGGTGCACCTGCTCGCGACGCTGATGGTGGCGCTCGGCACCACGCTCTCGGCGTTCTGGATCCTGAGCCTCAACTCCTGGATGCAGACGCCCGCCGGCTTCGAGGTGGTCGACGGCCGCTACCACGCGCGGGACTGGCTGGCGATCCTGTTCAATCCCTCGTTCCCGTACCGGCTCGCGCACAAGCTGCTCGCGTCCGCCCTCACCGCGTCCTTCCTCGTCGCGGGGCTGTCGGCGTGGCAGCTGCTGCGCGGCACCGACAACGGCGGCTCCCGGCTGGCGCTGCGCACCGGCGTGGTGGGCGCCGCGATCGCGATCCCGCTGCAGATCGTGGCCGGCGACATGCACGGCCTCAACACGCTGCAGCACCAGCCCGCCAAGATCGCGGCCATCGAGGCGATCTGGCAGACGGAAAAGGCCGCGCCGCTGACGCTGGTGGGCTGGCCGGACGAGGCGGCGCGCCGCACGCACTTCGCGCTGCAGGTGCCGGGGCTGGCCAGCCTGATCCTGGCGCACGATCCGGACGCGGAACTCCAGGGGCTGAATGAATTCCCCGACGCGCATCCGCCGGTGGCGCCCGTGTTCTGGGGCTTCCGCATCATGGTCGGCATGGGGCTGCTGATGCTGGCGGTAGCCTGGTGGTCGGCCTGGACGCTGTGGCGAGGGCGGCGCGAGATTTCGGCCGGCCGCCTCGCGCTCTCCCGCACCCAGCTGCGCCTGCTGGCCGCGATGACCTTCGCCGGCTGGATCGCCACCCTCGCGGGCTGGATCGTCACCGAAGTGGGCCGGCAACCCTTCCTCGTCTACGGGCAGCTGCGCACCGCGGAGCTCGTCGCGCGCCATCCGCCGGGCATGGTGCTGTCCACGCTGATCGCCTACCTCGCCACCTATGTCTTCCTGCTCGCGGCCTACGTGCTGGTGCTGATGTACATGGCGGAGCATCCCGCGATGCCCACCGCGCAGACGCCGCAAAGCCCCAAGGCCGCCGAGCCCGTGGGCGGCCCCGCCTGAAGGAGCGCGCCATGAACCTCGACTGGCCGACCGTGCTGCCGCTGATCTTCATGGGCGTGATGGGCCTCGCCCTGCTCGCCTACGTCGTGCTCGATGGCTACGACCTCGGGGTCGGCCTGCTGCTGTCGTTCGCGGACGACGAGGAAAAGGACCTGATGGTCTCCAGCATCGGCCCCTTTTGGGACGCCAACGAGACCTGGCTGGTGCTGGGCATCGGCGTGCTGCTGATCGCATTCCCGCGCGCCCACGGGCTGGTGCTGTCGGCGCTGTACCTGCCGGTCGCCGTGATGCTGCTGGGGCTGATCCTGCGCGGCGTGTCCTTCGACTTCCGCGTCAAGGCGCGGGCCGCCCGCAAGGCGATGTGGAACCGCCTGTTCGCGTTCGGCTCGCTGGCCGCCGCGGCGGCGCAGGGCTGGATGCTGGGCAGCTACCTCACGGTGTTCGACGACACGCTGCTCGCGCACCTGTTCGCGCTGCTGATCGCGGTGACCCTGCCGACCTCCTACGCCATGCTGGGTGCCGGCTGGCTGATCATGAAGACCGAAGGGGCGCTGCGGGACAAGGCGGTGCGCTGGGCGCGCATCGTGCTGTGGCCCATGGGCGCGGCGCTGGTGGCGATCTCGCTGGCCACGCCGCTGGTGAGCCCCAACGTGTTCGAGAAGTGGTTCGCGCTGCCGCAGTTCATCGGCCTGCTGCCGATCCCGGTGGCCTGCGCGGCGGCGTTCTTCGCGATCTTCCTCGCCACCGGCCGGCCGCAGGTGGTGCAGGCCGGCTACGGCTGGGTGGTGTTCGTCAGCACGGTGCTGGTGTTCGTGCTGTCCTTCCTCGGGCTGGCGTACAGCATCTACCCCTACATCGTGATCGACCGGCTGACGGTGTGGCAGGCCGCCAGCGCGCACGAATCGCTGGTGGTGATCTTCGTCGGGGTGGCGATCACGCTCCCGGCGATCGTGCTCTACACGGTGTACATGTACCGCGTGTTCTGGGGCAAGGCGGGGGCGTTGAGCTACATGCCCGAGGAATGACCGCTGCGTCATGCCCGCGCCGGCGGGCCTCCGGGGCGTCCGCGTAGCACGCGCTGCGCGCGTGCTCCGGGTGCCCGCCTAAGCTGCGATGACGGCTTCCGCCCCGAGCCCGAGCCGCGCGCGCGCCTGCGCGTACTCGCGCTTCAGGCGGGCGATCAACTCGCCCGCATGCGCCACTTCCTTGACCGCGGCGATCCCCTGCCCGCAGCCCCAGATGTCCTTCCATGCCTTGCGGTCGCTGCCGAAGCTCATCTTGCTGGGGTCGCTCTCGGGCAGGTTCTCCGGGTCCAGGCCTGCGGCGCGGATGCTCGGCTTCAGGTAGTTGCCGTGCACGCCCGTGAACAGGTTCGAGTACACGATGTCGTCGGACGTGCACTCCACGATCATCTGCTTGTACGCCTCGGCCGCGCGGGCCTCGTGCGTGGCGATGAAGGCGGAGCCGATGTACGCGAAGTCCGCGCCCATCGCCTGCGCGGCCAGGATCGCCCCGCCGGTCGCGATGGAGCCGGAGAGCGCCACCGGCCCGTCGAACCACTGGCGGATCTCCTGCACCAGCGCGAAGGGGCTCTTCACGCCGGCATGGCCGCCGGCGCCCGCCGCCACGGCGATCAGGCCGTCGGCGCCCTTCTCGATCGCCTTGCGCGCGAAGGCGTTGTTGATGATGTCGTGCAGCACCACACCGCCGTAGCCGTGCACCGCGTCGTTGACGTCGGTGCGGGCGCCCAGCGAGGTGATCACGATCGGCACCTTGCGCCGGACCACCACCTCCATGTCGTGGTCCAGGCGGTCGTTGCTCTTGTGCACGATCTGGTTGATCGCATACGGCGCGGCCGGGGCGTCGGGATGCGCACGGTCGTGCGCCGCGAGCGCCTCCTCGATCTCGTGCAGCCATTCGTCCAGCTGCGCGGCCGGCCGCGCGTTGAGCGCGGGCATGGAGCCCACCACCCCCGCCTTGCACTGCTCGATCACCAGCTTCGGGTTGCTGACGATGAACATCGGCGATGCGATCGCCGGCAGGGCCAGCCGGCGCAGCGCGGCGGGGAGTGGCCGCATCAGAAGGCCTCCAGCGCCAGCGCGTTCACGCTGTCGGCGCCTTCGACCACGCTGTCGCGCAGCGCCGGCGCCCGGGTGAGGACGTGGTCGGCGTAGAAGCGCGCCGTGACGATCTTGGCGCGCATGAAGTCCGCCTCTTCGCCCTTGGCCAGCAGGTCCTCCGCCACCAGCAGCGAGCGCGCCAGCTGCCAGCCGGCCACCAGGTTGCCGGCGAGCATCAGGTACGGCACCGAGCCCGCGAACACCGCGTTCGGCGCGGACTTGGCCTGCTGCGCGACGAAGGACACCGCGTCGAGGAAGGCCTTGCGCGCGGCGCCCAGGCGCTTCGCCACGGCCTTCGCATCGGCGCTGCCGCGCTTCGACAGTTCGCCTTCGGTCTTCTCGATCTGCGCGGCGATGGCCTGCGCGGTCTGGCCGCCGTCACGCATCGTCTTGCGGCCCACCAGGTCGTTGGCCTGGATCGCGGTCGTGCCTTCGTAGATGGTCAGGATGCGGGCGTCGCGGTAGTACTGCGCCGCGCCGGTTTCCTCGATGAAGCCCATGCCGCCGTGCACCTGCACGCCCAGCGAGGTCACATCCAGGCTGGTCTCGGTGCTGTAGCCCTTCACCAGCGGCACCAGGAATTCGTAGAAGGCCTGGTTCTGCTTGCGGGCCGCGGCGTCGGGGTGGTTGTGGGCGGCGTCGTAGGCCGCCGCGGCCACGCTGGCCATCGCGCGGCAGCCTTCGGTGATCGCGCGCATCGTCATCAGCATGCGGCGCACGTCGGGGTGCACGATGATGGGCGCGGGTCCGTTGCCGGAGCCGTCCACCGGGCGCGACTGCACGCGGTCGCGCGCATAGGCCACAGCCTTCTGGTAGGCCCGCTCGGAGATCGCGATGCCCTGCATGCCCACGGCGAAGCGGGCCGCGTTCATCATGATGAACATGTACTCGAGGCCGCGGTTCTCCTCGCCCACCAGGTAGCCGATGGCGCCGCCGTGGTCGCCGAACTGCAGGACGGCGGTCGGCGAGGCCTTGATGCCCAGCTTGTGCTCGATGCTCACGCACTGCACGTCATTGCGCGCGCCCATCGTCCCGTCGGCGTTGACCAGGAACTTCGGCACCACGAACAGGCTGATGCCCTTCACGCCCTCGGGCGCGCCGGGGATGCGGGCCAGGACCAGGTGGACGATGTTGTCCACCATGTCGTGCTCGCCGTAGGTGATGAAGATCTTGGTGCCGGAGACCTTGTAGGTGCCGTCGGGCTGCGGCTCGGCGCGGGTGCGCACCAGCGCGAGGTCGCTGCCGGCCTGCGGCTCGGTCAGGTTCATCGTGCCGGTCCACTCGCCGGTCACGAGCTTTTCCAGGTACACGGACTTCAGGGCGTCGGAGCCGGCGGTCAGCAGCGCCTCGATCGCGCCGTCCGTGAGCAGCGGGCACAGCGCGAAGCTCAGGTTGGCGGAGTTGAGCATTTCGCAGCAGGCCGCGCCGATTGCCTTGGGCAAGCCCTGGCCGCCGAACTCCTGCGGATGCTGCAGGCCCTGCCAGCCGCCTTCGCTGTACTTGCGGTAGGCGTCCTTGAAGCCGGGCGTGGTCGTGACCTGGCCGTCCTTCCAGGTCGAAGGATTCCTGTCGCCGTCCACGTTGAGCGGTGCCACCACCCCCTCGTTGAACTTCGCGCATTCCTCCAGCACGGCCTGCGCGGTCTCCAGGCCGGCTTCCTCGAAGCCGGGCAACTGGGCGATCTGCTCGATGCCAGCGAGGTGCTGGATGTCGAACAGCATGTCCTTGAGGGGGGCGGTGTAGCTCATGTCATTCCTCCGGGGGGTCGGTTTCGCTCCTTCCCCCGCTGGGGAAGGCTGGGATGGGGGCGCTCGGAACTGCGATGGGCGCGGGGAGTGCCCCCACCCCAGCCCTCCCCCGGAGGGGAGGAGTGGATGGCCTTACAGGGCCTTGACCAGTTCGGGCACCGCCTGGAACAGGTCGGCTTCCAGCCCGTAGTCGGCCACGCTGAAGATCGGCGCTTCCGGATCCTTGTTGATCGCCACGATCACCTTGGAGTCCTTCATGCCAGCCAGGTGCTGGATCGCGCCGCTGATGCCGCAGGCGATGTACAGCTGCGGCGCGACGATCTTGCCGGTCTGGCCCACCTGCAGGTCGTTGGGCGCGTAGCCGGCGTCCACCGCGGCGCGCGAGGCGCCGATGGCCGCGCCGAGCTTGTCGGCCAGCGGCTCCAGCACTTCGTGGAACTTCTCGCTGGAGCCCATGGCGCGCCCGCCGGACACGATGATCTTGGCGGCGGTCAGCTCCGGACGGTCGCTCGCGGCGATCTCCTGGCCCAGGAACTTCGACTTGCCCGCGTCGGCCGTGGCGCTGGCGCTCTCCACCGCGGCGCTGCCGCCGGTGGCGGCCGCCGGGTCGAAGGCGGTCGTGCGCACCGTGAGCACCTTGACCTTGTCGGCGCTCTGCACGGTGGCGATGGCGTTGCCGGCGTAGATCGGGCGCTCGAAGGTGTCGGGGCTGTCGACCTTGGTGATGTCGGAGATCTGCGCGACGTCCAGTTTGGCGGCCACGCGCGGCGCGATGTTCTTGCCGCTGGCGGTGGCCGGGAACAGGATGTGGCTGTAGTTGCCGGCCAGCGCCAGCACCTGCGCGGCCATGTTCTCGGCCAGGCCGTGTTCGAACTGGGCGCCGTCGGCGTGGATCACCTTGGCCACGCCGGCGATCTGCGCGGCGGCCTTGGCGGCTTCGGCGGCATTGGCGCCGGCCACCAGCACGTGGACTTCACCGCCGCAGGCAGCAGCGGCGGTCACTGTATTGAGGGTCGCGGCACGGACGTGCGCGTTGTCGTGTTCTGCGATGACGAGGGAGGTCATGAGGGCTTCCTATGTTCAGTCAAAACCGAATACCGAACGCAGAGGGCGCAGAGGTCACGCAGAAGACGCAGAAAAATCCTTTGAAGGTTTTCATTGTCTTTTCTGCGCCCTTTGCGAATCCTTTGCGTCCTCTGCGTTCGGCTGTTGGGTTTTTTCCGCTGCTTAGATCACCTTCGCTTCGTTCTTCAGCTTCTGAACGAGCGTGGCCACGTCCGGCACCTTCACCCCCGCGCCCCGCTTGGGCGGCTCGGAGACCTTGAGCGTCTTCAGCCGCGGCTTCACGTCCACGCCCAGGTCCTCGGGCTTGAGCGTCTCCAGCGGCTTCTTCTTGGCCTTCATGATGTTGGGCAGCGTCACGTAGCGCGGCTCGTTCAGGCGCAGGTCGGCGCTCACCACGGCGGGCAGCGCCACTTCCAGCGTCTCCAGGCCACCGTCGACTTCGCGCGTGACCTTCGCCTTGCCGTCGGCCACTTCGATCTTGGAGGCAAAGGTGGCTTGCGGCAGATCGGCCAGCGCCGCCAGCATCTGCGCGGTCTGGTTGCAGTCGTCGTCGATGGCCTGCTTGCCCAGGATCACCAGGCCCGGCTGCTCCTTGTCGACCAGGGCCTTCAGCAGCTTGGCCACGGCCAGCGGCTGCAGTTCCTCGTCGGTCTGCACCAGGATGGCCCGGTCGGCGCCGATGGCCATGGCCGTGCGCAGCGTTTCCTGGCACTGCTGGACGCCGCAGGACACGGCGATCACCTCGGTGGCGACGCCCTTTTCCTTCAACCGCACGGCCTCTTCGACCGCGATCTCGTCGAAGGGGTTCATGCTCATCTTGACATTGGCAATGTCCACACCGCTGCCGTCCGACTTCACGCGGACTTTCACGTTGTAGTCCACCACCCGCTTGACCGGGACCAGGACCTTCATCTGGGCACTCCTGACTATTGAAGGGGGAGAATTGACGTTGACGTAAACTGGAATTCTATTCGCGAGGCCGGATCTGCCTCCCGAGCCGGCATGGTGCCATGCTGCAGCACCGCAAAATAGTACGACCGTTCGATTTGAATTATAGGGGTCGACCGGGGTCCCGCCAGCCCCCTCCCGCCGAGGGGGCCCCCCTGCGGGTTAGTCAGGACGGGCGGCCTTAGGGCAGAGCCTTACAGTGCCACGCACCCTTGCAAGGAGTTCGTTGGATGAATCGCTGCCTGCTTTCCGCCGCCACCCTCGCCTTCCTGGCCGCAGCCGCTCCGGCGGGGGCCCAGACCGTGCTCACCGCTTCGAGCTGGGTGCCGCCCACCCACTCCCTGAGCATCGCCCAGAAGGAATGGTGCGACCTGGTCGAAAAGAACAGCGCGGGCAAGGTCAAATGCAACGTCCTGCCGCGGGCCGTGGCGAACCCGCCGGGCACCTACGACGCGGTCAAGAACGGGCTGGCCGACGTCTCCTTCACCGTGCACGGCTACACGCCCGGGCGCTTCGTCCTGACCCAGCTGGCCGAGATGCCCTTCCTCGGCGACTCCGCCGAGCCGCTGTCGGTCGCCTTCAACAAGGTGGCCCTGAAGAACCCGCAGTTCGTCCAGGAGCACCAGGGCGTGCACGTGCTGGCCTTCTTCACCCACGGGCCCGGGATCGTCTTCAATACCAAGAGGCCGGTGACCCGGCTGGAGGACCTGCAGGGCCTCAAGTGGCGCGTGGGCGGCGGCATGGTCAACGAGATCGCCAAGGTGCTGGGCATGAACGTGACCCTGAAGCCCGCCACCGATTCCTACGAGCTGCTGTCCGGCGGGGTGATGGACGGGACGCTGTTCCCGGCCGAATCGATCGAGTCCTTCAAGATCGACAAGATCATCAAGTACGCCACCACCTTCCCCGGCGGCCTCTACAACACCAGCTTCGTGTTCATGATGAACCCCGGCACCTACGCCAAGCTGGGCCCGGCGGAGAAGAAGGCGGTGGACGACGCCTCCGGCGAAATGGCGGCGCGCATCTTCGGGCGCAACTGGGACAAGGTGGACCGCCGCGCCTACGGCCTCATGCAGGCCAACAACGTGCAGGTCACGAAGGCCGATGCCAAGTTCGTGTCGGACGTCAAGGGCAAGACTTCCGCGCTGGAGCAGAAGTGGGTCAAGGACGCCGAGGGCAAGGGCCTGAAGGACGCGGCCAAGGTGCTCGCCGAGTTCCGGTCGGAGATCGCGAAGCAATCGAAGTAGGTCCCCCGGCGACTCTGGTAGAAAGGCGGCACCCGGGGCCACCCGGTGCCGCTTTCGTTTGCATGGGCGAGGGGACGCTTCCAACCAAAATGAACAAGATCCTGGATCTGCTGTGCGGGCTGCTGTCGGGGGCGGCGCTGTTCGCGATCATGGCGCTGACCTTCTTCGACGTGCTGGGCCGCAAGTTCCTCTCCAACTCGATCCCCGGCTCGCTCGAGGTGACCGAGCTGCTGATGGTGGTGGTGATCTTCGGGGCGCTGCCGCTGGTGTCGCGGCGCGGCGAGCACGTCGAGTTCGACTCGCTCGATCCCTACCTGCCGCCCTGGGTGCGCCGGGCCCAGGCGGTGCTGGTGCACCTGCTGTGCGCGGCCGTCCTGCTGGCGCTCGCCGGGCTGATGTGGCGCACCGGCGGCCAGTTCGCCGAGAGCGGCGAGACCACGGCGCAACTGCAGATCCTGAAGGCGCCGTTCCTCTACGGCATGAGCGTCCTGTGCGGCGTGACCGGGCTGGTGCACCTGTGGCTGCTGCGCGGGCAGCCCGTGGAGCGGCCCGAAGGCGAAGGGGCCGCCCTGTGACCGCGGCCCTGCTCGGATTCGGCGCGATCTTCCTGCTCGCCCTGCTGCGGGTGCCGCTCGCCTTCGCCATGGGCCTGGTCGGCTTCGCCGGCATCGGCCTCACCCGCGGCTGGCAGCCGGCGCTGGCCAGCACCGCGCAGGTGGTGTACGAGACCGGCTTCGCGTACACGCTGTCGGTGATCCCCCTGTTCATCCTCATGGGCAACTTCGTGGCCCGCGCGGGGCTGGCGCACGAGCTGTTCGCGGCGGCCTATGCCTTCATCGGCCACCTGCGCGGCGGCCTGGCGCATGCGACGGTCGCCGCCTGCGCCGGCTTCGGGGCGATCTGCGGCTCCTCCATCGCGACCGCGGCCACCATGAGCAAGGTGGCGTACCCGTCGATGCGCAAGCTGGGCTACAGCGATTCGCTCTCCACCGGGGTGATGGCCGCGGGCGGCACGCTGGGCATCATGATCCCGCCCTCGACGATCATGGTGATCTACGGCATCGTCACCGAGACCAGCATCGGCAAGCTGTTCGCGGCCGGCGTGATCCCGGGGCTGCTGACGGCGGCGCTCCTGATGGGGGCCATCGTCGTCATCACCTCCCGCGACCCCGAGCACGCGCCGGCGGGCGAACGCATGTCCTGGCCGCAGCGCTGGCGCGCGCTGCGCGGCATCTGGGGCGTGCTGGTGCTGGTGCTGGTGGTCCTGGGCGGCATCTACGGCGGCTTCTTCACCGCCACCGAGGGCGCCGGCTTCGGCGCCGCCGGCGCCTTCCTGTTCGCGCTGCTGCGGCGCAGGCTCACCTGGGGCGACCTGTTCGAGGTGCTGGCCGAGTCCGCGCGCACCACGGCGATGCTGTTCACGCTGCTGATCGCCGCGACCCTGTTCGCCAACTTCGTGAACTTCACCACCCTGCCCGGCGACCTCAAGGACTGGATCACGCACCTGGGGCTGTCGCCCACCATGATCGTGGTGGCGATGATGGCGATCTACGTGGTGCTGGGCACCGTCATGGAAGAACTGACGATGGTGCTGCTGACGATCCCGCTGTTCTTCCCGATCGTGACCTCGCTCGGCTTCGACCCGGTGTGGTTCGGCGTGCTGATCGTGATGATCGTGCAGATCGGCCTGATCTCGCCGCCGGTGGGGATGAACCTGTTCGTCCTCAACGCCCTGCTGCCCGGCGTGGGCCTGCGCCACATCTTCCGCGGCTGCTGGCCCTTCGTGGCCGTGATGGTGCTGATGCTGGGCGTGCTGATCGCGTTCCCGCAGCTCAGTTTGTGGTTGCCGTCGCTGATGAAGTGAGGAAAAAACCAGACAGCCGAACGCAGAGGGCGCAGAGGGTACGCAAAGGGCGCAGAAAAATCCTTTGAAAAAATGCTTTCAAGGTCTTTTCTGCGCCCTTTGCGTACCTCTGCGCCCTCTGCGTTCGGTATTCCTTTTTAAACCGGCTCAGCTCGATGCAGGACCGCTGGCAGACCCCGACTGCACCATGTGCACCACCCGCTGCGGGTAAGGGATGTCGATGCCGGCCGCGCGCAGGCCCTCCAGCACCCGGATGTTCACCTCGGAGATGACGTTGCCCGAGCCGTTCTGCGGGTCGGCGATCCAGAAGACCAGGCGGAATTCCAGGCCGTCGGCGCCGAAGCGCACCAGGTTCACGCCCGGGCCGGGGTCCTCGATCACGCGCGCCGCGCCGCGCGCGGCCTCCAGCAGGATCCGGCGGACCTCCTCGACGTCCGCCTCGTAGCTCACCGCCACGTCGGTGGTGAGCAGCACCTTGGGATCGGCCAGCGACAGGTTCTCGATCCGTTCGGTGATCAGCTTCTCGTTGGGCACCACCGACTCGCGCCCGTTGAGCGAACGGATCAGCGTGTAGCGCGTCTTGATGTCCGTGACCACGCCCTCGAAGTTGTCGACCCGCACCGTGTCGCCGATGCGCAGGCTGCGCTCGGCCAGGATCACGAAGCCGCTCACGTAGTTGGCCGCCAGCTTCTGCAGGCCGAAGCCGAGGCCGACGCCCAGCGCGCCGCCCAGCACCGACAGCGCGGTGAGGTCCACGCCCACCGCCGAGAGCGCGAACAGGAAACCGATGACCAGCAGCACGGCGCGGATGGCATTGCCTGCCACCTTGCGCAGGGACAGGTCGCTCACCGCGTCGCGCAGCACCTTGCGCTCCAGCGCCGCGGAGATCCACAACACCAGCACCATGACCAGGCCGGAGGAGAGCGCCCCTTCCAGGATCGTGCGCAGGCTGACGTGCGACTTGCCGAAGGCGAACTCGATCTTGTCCATCTCCGCCAGCACGGGGGGCAGCAGGCCCAGGATCCACAGCGCCGCGGCCAGCCAGGCCACCCAGGAGAACAGGCGCTCCACCAGGCGCGCCAGCGCGGAATGCGGGAAGACCAGCGTGAACACGCGCGCCAGCAGCCGGATGCCGGCCAGCGCCACCAGGATCGGCACCGCGATGCGCAGCACCGGCACGGGCTGGAAGCGCCCCTGCGCCAGCATCATCGTGTAGGTGAGGCCCAGCGCCAGCAGCGGGAACAGCAGGCCGTCGACCAGGGCCCGCCCGAACCATACCGAGTCGCCGCGCCGCCGGCGCCCGACCAGCCAGCAGATGCCATAGGCGACCAGCAGGCTCGCGGCCAGCGTGCCGAATTCCCATGGCGTCGCGCCGCGATCCAGGTCGCGGATGAATCGCCGCAGTTCGTCCATCCCCTGCGCCAGCCCCTTCCCCGTCACTTGTTCCAGTTCGGTTTTCTCTTTTCGGTGAAGGCGGTCACGCCCTCCAGCGCGCAGCCGTCCATCATGTTCGCGGCCATCGTCTGCGCCGCCAGCTGGTAGGCCGCCTCGATGCCCATCTCGCGCTGGCGGTAGAACAGCTCCTTGCCCATGGCCAGCGCGAGCCGCGGCTTGGCCAGGATGCTGTCCACCAGCCGGGCGATTTCCGCATCCACCTGCCCGGGCGCCACGGCATGGTTCACCAGCCCGCGCGCGCGCGCCTCCGTGGCGTCGATGAATTCGCCGGTCACCAGCATCTCCATCGCCTGCTTCGCCGGCACGTTGCGCAAGAGCGGCACGCTGGGCGTGGAACAGAACAGGCCGTAGTTCACGCCGCTGACCGCGAAGCGCGCCTCGGTCGAGGCGACCGCGAGGTCGCACTGCGCCACCAGCTGGCAGCCCGCCGCCGTGGCGATGCCCTGCACCCGCGCGATCACCGGCACCGGCAGCTTCTGGATCGCCAGCATCATGCGGCTGCACTGCGCGAACAGCTTCTGGTAGTAGGCCAGTTCCGGCCGCGCGATCATTTCCTTCAGGTTGTGGCCGGCGCAGAAGGCCTTGCCCTGCGCCGCGAGGACCACCGCCCGCACGCCCTCGTCGCCCGCCAGCCGGTCCAGCGCGGACTGCAGCGCGGCGATCATCTCCTCCGACAGGGCGTTGAAGCTCGCCGGCCGGTTCATGGCGAGCGTGACCACCCCGCGCGCGTCGCGGCTTTCCAGCAGGGCGGCCTCAGACATCGGCCAGCACCCGGATGTGCGCCTCGACGCTGCGCCCCAGGGCGCTCAGGTTGTAGCCGCCCTCCAGGCAGGACACGATGCGGCCCTTGGCGTGCCGCTTGGCGACGTCGCGGATCTTCTCGGTCATCCACGCGTAGTCCGCCTCCACCAGCCCGAGCTGGCCGAGCTCGTCCTCGCGGTGGGCGTCGAAGCCGGCGCTGATGAAGATCATCTCCGGCGCGAACGCCTCGAGGCGCGGCAGCCACAGCGTGTCCACGATTTCACGGATCGCGGGACCGCGCGTGTAGGCGGGCACCGGCACGTTCACCATGTTGTCCGCATTGGGGGACTCGCCGCTGTACGGGTAGAAGGGGTGCTGGAAGATGCCCACCATCAGCACGCGCTCGTCGCCGGACAGGATGTCCTCGGTGCCGTTGCCGTGGTGCACGTCGAAATCGACCACCGCCACCCGCTCCAGGCCGTGGCGCTCCAGCGCGTAGCGCGCCGCCACCGCGACGTTGTTGAAGAAGCAGAAGCCCATCGCGCGGCTGCGGCACGCGTGGTGGCCGGGCGGACGCACCGCGCAGAACGCGTTCTCCAGCTCGCCGGCCATCACCGCGTCGGTGGCGGCCATCGCGGCGCCGGCGGCGCGCAGGGCGGCGCTCCAGGTGTGGCGATTCAGCGCGGTGTCAGGATCGATGTGGAGGTGGTCCAGGCCGCCCGCGTCCTCCTGCTCGCGCAGTTCGTCCGCCAGGCCCCGGATGCCCGCCACATGCATGCGGTCGTGGGCCAGTTCCAGCGTCTCGGTGCTGGCCAGCGGCGCTTCGCGGCGCTCCACGACGTCCAGCAGGCGCGACGCCAGCATGCGGTCCTCGATGGCGTCGAGCCGCTCCGGACACTCCGGATGGCCGTGCCCCATGTCATGTCTCCGGCAGTCCGCGTGCGTGTAAAAGCCCGTCTTGTGCATCACCCCACCTCGGCCACGTTCGAAATTCGGATAAGGTCGCGTTTCATGGAAGCACGACAAAAACTCAAAACGCTCCTGGACCAGCTTAACACGGTGATCGTCGGCAAGCCGGCGCAGGTCCGCGACTGCGTGGCCTGCCTGCTGGCGGGGGGGCACCTGCTGATCGAGGACGTTCCGGGGGTGGGGAAGACGACGCTGGCGCACGCTCTGGCGCGCGCCTTCGGGCTGCAGTTCTCGCGGGTCCAGTTCACGGCGGACCTGATGCCCAGCGACCTGTCGGGTGTATCGGTCTACGACCGCGGGCGCGAGAGCTTCATCTTCCACCCGGGCCCGATCTTCGCCCAGGTGCTGCTGGCGGACGAAATCAACCGCGCCAGCCCCAAGACCCAGAGCGCGCTGCTGGAAGCGATGGAGGAAAAGCAGGTGACGGTGGAAGGCGAGACCCGCGGCCTGCCCTCGCCGTTCTTCGTGATCGCCACCCAGAACCCGCACGACCAGCTCGGGACCTTCGCCCTGCCCGAATCGCAGCTGGACCGGTTCCTGATGCGCATCTCCCTGGGCTATCCCGACCGCGCCGCCGAACGCGCGCTGTACTCCGGCGCGGACCGGCGCGACATGGTCGAGGAGCTGGGCAACACGCTGTCGCCGATCGAGCTGCAGTCCATGCAGCAGAAGGTGCTGCAGGTCCACGCGGCCGAGCCGCTGCTGGACTACGTGCAGGACCTGGTCGCCGCCAGCCGTTCGGGCCGCTGGTTCCTGCAGGGCCTGAGCCCCCGTGCCGGCATCGCCGTGATCCGCGCGGCCAAGGCGCAGGCCCTGTTGTCGGGCCGCGACTACGTGGCGCCGGACGACGTCCAGGCCATCCTGCCGCAGACCGTGGCGCACCGGCTCATCCCTGTGGGCGACGCGGGGCGCGGCCCGGTGGAGCAGGTCCGCGCGATGATGGAGGCGGTGCCATTGCCATGAAAGAAGCGGTTCCGCGTTCGGCGTTCAGCCTTCGGCGTGCGGGAGCGGACACGCCCGAGGGTCGGCGCTCGACGTGGAACCAGGCGATGCGGGTGCGCGAGCGCATCCAGCACTGGTGGGAATCCCGCCTGCCGCACACCGACACGCTCACCCTCACCCAGCGCAACGTCTACATCCTGCCCACGCGTCCCGGCTTCATGCTGGCGATCACCCTGCTCGTGCTGCTGGTGGGCTCGATCAACTACCAGCTCAATCTGGGCTATCTCCTGACCTTCCTGCTGGCCGGCAGCGCCGCCGTGGGCATGCACGTGTGCCATGCCACCCTGCGCGGGCTGACCCTGAACCTGATGGCCCCGGCGCCGCAGTTCGCCGGCGCCAGCACCGCGCTGTCGGTGGTCCTGAGCAACAGCCGGCGCTCGGTGCGGCACGGCATCGGCCTGGCGGTGCTCGACGTGCGCCACCGCGACCGCTGGACCTGGACCGACGTGCCGGCCCAGGGCAGCTGCACCGTGCAGGTCGCCTTCCGCCCCGAACGGCGCGGGCTGCACCGGGTGCCGCCGCTCACCGCGGAAACGCGCTTCCCGCTCGGCACCTTCCGGGTCTGGACGGTGTGGCGGCCGGCGGCGCAGGTGCTGGTGTATCCCAAGCCCGAGGTGCACCCACCGCCTCTGCCGCCTGGCGAGCCGCGCGCCGGCGGGCTTGCGGTGTCCAAGGTGCAGACCACCGGGGAATTCGAAGGCGTGCGCGCCTACCGGCGCGGCGACCCCATGAAGATGGTGGTCTGGAAGAAGGTGGCCAAGTCGAACGAGCTGGTGAGCCGCGACACCCTGCAGGCGCAGCGCCACGAGCTGTGGCTCGACGAGGCGCTGGCCGGCGTCGCCGAGCGCGAGGCGCGGCTGTCGCGCCTGGCGGCCTGGGTGCTGCAGGCCGACAAGCTGGGTCAGAACTACGGCCTGCGCGTGGCCGGCCAGCAGATCCCGCCCGGCACCGGCGAGGCGCACAAGCGCCGCTGCCTGGAGGCCCTGGCGCTGTGCTGAAGGTCGGCGCCCGCCTCGCCGCCCTGCCGCGCGACGGCCGCGACACCCTGTTCCTGCTGGCCGTGATCGGCTGGGTGGTGCTGCCCCATGTCGGGCACCTGCCCTGGTGGTGTTCGGCCTTCGCCGGCACCGTGCTGGTGTGGCGCGCCACGCTGGCCATGAAGGCCAGGCCGCTGCCGGGCCGCTGGTGGGTGGCGACCCTGCTGATCGCGACCGTGGCCGGCACCTGGGCGACGCACGGCACCGTGCTGGGCCGGGATGCCGGCGTGACGCTGATCGTCGCCCTGCTGGCGCTGAAGACCCTGGAACTGCGGGCGAAGCGCGATGCCTTCGTCGTGTTCTTCCTGGGCTTCTTCACGATGCTCACGAACTTCTTCTTCTCGCAGTCGCTGCTGGTCGCCTTCGCGATGCTGCTCGGGCTGCTCGGCCTGCTGACCGCGCTGGTCAACGCGCACATGCCCGTGGGCCGGCCGCCGCTGCTGGAGGCGGCGCGCACCGCGGGCTGGATGACGCTGCTGGGCGCCCCCGTGATGGGCGTGCTGTTCATGCTGTTCCCGCGCTTCGGGCCGCTCTGGGGCATCCCCAGCGACGCCATGAGCGGGCGCAGCGGCCTCTCGGCGCAGATGGAGGTCGGCGCGATGGCCAGCCTGGCCCTCGACGAGGGGGTCGCGCTGCGGGTCAAGTTCCTGGACGGCCCGCCACCGCAGCGCGACATGTATTTCCGCGGCCCGGTGCTGAGCGAGTTCGATGGCCGCGAGTGGCGGCCGCTGCTCTCGCGCCTGGCCACGCGCTTCCCCCCGCCCCGCCTGGCCGACCCGCACCTCACGGGCTCCGGCATGCCGGTGCGCTACCAGGTGACGCTGGAGCCCAGCAACCGCCCCTGGCTGCTGACGCTGGACGCCGCCGCCGAAGCGCCCATCGTCCCGGGCGTCGAGGTGGCGATGACCAGCGAGCTGCAATGGGTGGCCAACCGCCCCGTGGTCGACCTGCTGCGCTACGAGGCGGAGAGCTTCCTCAGCTTCCGCCACGGCCCGCAGTCGCGCAACGCCGTGCTGCCCGAGTACCGGCAACTGCCGCCCGGCCGCAACCCGCGCACCCTGGAACTGGCCGCCACGCTGCTGCGCGACAACCCGCGCGATCCGGCCGCACTGGTGCAGGCCGCCCTGCGCCGCCTGCGCAGCGGCGACTATGTCTACACCCTCGAACCCGGCGTCTACGGCGAGGACACCGCCGACGAATTCTGGTTCGACCGCAGGCAGGGCTTCTGCGAGCACATCGCGTCCGCCTTCGTCGTGCTGATGCGCGCCATGGGCATCCCCGCCCGCATCGTGACCGGCTACCAGGGCGGCGAGCTGAACGCGCTGGACGGCTTCTGGGTGGTGCGGCAGAGCGACGCGCACGCCTGGACCGAAGTCTTCCTGGACCGGCGCGGCTGGGTGCGGGTGGACCCGACCTCGGCCGTCGCGCCGGCGCGCACGGGCTCGCTGCAACGGCTCGCGGCCTCGCGCGGGGTGCTGGCCACCGCCATCGAGACGGTGAACCCGAACCTCTCGGCCCTGCTGCGCACGACCTGGGAGGCGCTGAACAACAGCTGGAACCAGTGGATCCTGAACTACACGCAGAGCCGCCAGCTCAACCTGTTGCGCAACCTCGGCTTCGAGTCCCCCGGCTGGGAGGACCTCGCCCGGCTGCTGATCGGCCTGATCGTCGCCGCCGCCGGCCTGGGCGCCCTGTGGACCTGGTGGGACCGGCGCCAGCACGACCCCTGGCTGCGCCTGCTGGGCCGGGCCCGGCGCCGCCTGCGCGGCGCGGGCGTGGAAATCGGGCGCGCCACCCCCCCTCGCCAAATCGCAAATCTTGTCACGAGCCAATTCGGCCCGGATGCGCGACCATTGGCGGACTGGCTGCTGAAGCTGGAAGCGCAGCGTTATGCGCCGGCCAGCCCCGCCAGCCTCACCGCGCTGCGGCGCGAATTCCACCACCTCGCCTGGCCCCGTTGATGCTGCCCGTCCGCCTCCTGTCTTTCGCCTTCCTGCTGCTGCCGCTCGCCGCGCCGGCGCAGTTGCCGCCGCCCGCCGGCGAGGAACTGGTGGCCGCAGCCAAGGGCGCCCGGCCCGCCGGCCGCGCGAAGAAGCCGCCCCAACGCAGCGGACCGCCCTACGCCGAACGCGAGGACGCGATGCGCTTCGCCGAGGACGTCGCGGCGCGCCGCGACATCGATCCCGAATGGGCGCGCGGCATGCTGGGCCAGGCGCAGAACCTCGCGGTGGTCTCGCGCCTGATGCAGCCGCCGCCCGCGGCCCAGCCGAAGAACTGGGCGGTGTACCGCAGCCGCTTCATCGACCCGGTGCGCATCCGCGCCGGCGTGCGCTTCTGGGAGGAGCACCGCCGCACCCTGGAAACGGTGGAACAGC
This sequence comes from Ramlibacter monticola, assembly GCF_016722785.1. Classification (GTDB taxonomy): domain Bacteria; phylum Pseudomonadota; class Gammaproteobacteria; order Burkholderiales; family Burkholderiaceae_C; genus Ramlibacter; species Ramlibacter monticola. The sequence goes on from NZ_JAEQNE010000001.1 coordinate 885,308, forward strand.
AGTACGGCGTGCCCGCCGAGATCATCGTCGGCATCGTCGGCGTGGAGACGATCTACGGCCAGCAGATGGGCGACTTCCGCATCCTCGACGCGCTGGCCACGCTGGCCTTCGACTTCCCCGCGAGCCACCCGCGCGCGGCCGAACGGAGCCAGTACTTCCGCGGCGAGCTGGAGCAGTTCCTCGCCTTCCACTACACCGCCAAGAGCAGCCCGCTGAAGCCGCGCGGCAGCTACGCCGGCGCCTGGGGCATGCCGCAGTTCATGCCCAGCAGCCTGGCGCGCTGGGGCGTCGACCAGGACGGCGACAAGAAGGTGGACCTGGCGAACAGCCCGGACGACGTGATCGCCTCGGTGGCCAACTACTTCAAGGGCTACGGCTGGAACACCGGCATGCCCACCCACTACCCGGTGCAGCTCGACCAGGAGAAGCTGCAGCTGGACGCCCTGCTCGCGCCCGACATCCTGCCCACCTTCAGCGCGGCGAGCTTCCAGGCCAAGGGCGCGGTGCTGGAGGGGCCGGCGCTGGAACACAAGGGGCCGCTCGCGCTGATCGAGTTGCAGAATGGCGCAGACCCGCCGACCTACGTGGCGGGCACGGAGAACTTCTACGTGATCACGCGCTACAACTGGTCGAGCTACTACGCGATGGCGGTCATCGAACTCGGCCGCGAGGTGAAGGAAGCGCTGGCGCGCCAGCAGACCGCAGGTACCCCATGAGCGTCAGCAGCGCTTCCTGGCAGCGCCTGTGGCGCGAGCTGGGCGCCGAACCCGTGCCCGCGGGCCTGTACAACCAGCTCGTGGCCGCGTACAGCGAAGCCCACCGGGAGTACCACACGCTGCAGCACCTGCGCGCCTGCCTCGCGCATTTCGAGGCCGCGGCCTCGCTGGCGCAGCACCCGGCCGAGGTCGAGCTGGCGCTGTGGTTCCACGACGCCGTGTACGACCCGGGCCGCCCCGACAACGAGGCGCGCAGCGCCGAATGGGCCTGGCGCAGCATCCTCGCCGCCGGCTGCGGCGAGGAGGTGGCCCAGAGGGTGCAGGCCCTCGTCCTGGCCACCAAGGGCCACGCCCCCAGCGAGGACCCCGACACCCGCCTGCTGCTGGACATCGACCTGGCGATCCTCGGCGCGGCGCCGGCGCGCTTCGACGACTACGACCGGCAGATCCGCGCCGAGTACGGGCACCTGCCGGAGGCGGAGTTCCGGGCCGGCCGCGCCGAGGTCCTCGCCGCCTTCCTCGCCCGACCGCGCATCTACCTCACGTCCGCCTTCCACGACGCGCTGGAGCACCGCGCGCGGGAAAACCTGGGGCGCACGCTCGCCGGCCTCCAGGCCTGATCCGACCCTGGCGGCGCCGCGTGGTGCACCTCACGCGGAGTAGGTTACTTCCGTAACACCCCCCATCGGAGTGACTTCCGACTCACAGGTGCCGCACACCGTCTGGCAAATTCGACCTGCCATGACAGAAACGGTGATGAATTTCGACCTTTTCGTCGGGAATGAGGTCGACCATGCCCGCGTCGAGGTGGCGGGGCATCCCTCCTTCGACCAGCTCGTGTCCTTGCTCCACCTGCTGGGCGTGGACAGCGGCGGCTGGGAGCACCCGGTGCTGCTGCTGGACCTGCGCGAGATGCAGACTCGGTTCACGCCCGAACAGCAGGTCTGCATCGGCCGGGAGGCCGCCCTGAGCCTGGCGCACCTGCGCAGGGTGGCCGCGGTGGTACAGCCGGAGCGCATCACGCGCGTCGCCGAAAAGGCGGCGCGGCGCAACGGAACCAACATCCGCGTGTTCGCCGAGGAGGCCGCCGCGCTCGCGTGGCTGCGCGCCCCGGGCTGAGGCCGGCGCGGGCGCCGGTCAGGCGGGGATCAGGAAGTCCCGGCTGATGCGCACGCCCAGTTCGTTCACGCGGTCCAGGAACTGGGTGAGGAAGGCGTGCAGTCCGGTGGCGAGGATCTCGTCGATGTCGCCGTACTGCAGGTCCGCGCGCAGCTTGCCGGCCCGGCGCTGCGTCTCGGACGACTGGTCGTTGGCCACCATCGCGAGGTTGTGCACCACCTCGTTCATGCTGGCGTGCAGCGACCGCGGCATGTCGGCGCGCAGGATCAGCAGGTCCGCCACCAGTTCGGGCTTGATCACGTCGCGGTACACCTTGCGGTAGATCTCGAAGCCGGACACGCTGCGCAGGATGGAACTCCAGTGGTAGAAGTCGTACTCCTGGTCCTTCTCGCTGGCGGCGCCGAAGAAGTCGCTCTGGACGGCGTGGAACTTCACGTCCACCAGCCGCGCCGTGTTGTCGGCGCGTTCGAGGAAGGTGCCCAGGCGCATGAACTGCAGCGCCTCGTCCATCAGCATGGTGCCCACCGTGACGCCGCGCGAGAGGTGCGAGCGGAACTTCACCCACTCGAAGAACTGGGCGGGGTCGCGCTCGAACTCGCCGGAGCGCAGCATGCGGTTGACCTCCAGCCAGGTCTGGTTCTGCGTCTCCCAGGCCTCGGTGGTGAGCGAGCCGCGCACCGCGCGTGCGTTCTCGCGCGCGGCCCGCAGGCAGGACACGATGGACGAGGGATTGCTCTCGTCCTTCACCATGAACTGCATCACGCTCTGCGGCTCGACCTCGCCGTGCTTGGCCTGGTAGGCCGGCATCAGCTCGCTGATGGACAGCATGCCCTGCCAGCCGACCTTGGACACCGCGGCGGACTGCGGCAGCAGCGAGGTCTGGTAGTTCACGTCCAGCATCCGCGCGGTGTTCTCCGCCCGCTCGGTGTAGCGCGCCATCCAGAACAGGTGGTCCGCGGTGCGCGAGAGCATGTCGTTGTTTTCTCCGTTCAAATTTCGAGGATCCAGGTGTCCTTGGTGCCGCCGCCCTGCGAGGAGTTGACCACCAGGGAACCCTCCTTCAGGGCCACGCGGGTGAGCCCGCCCGGCACCATCTGCACCTCCCTGCCCGAGAGCACGAAGGGCCGCAGGTCGATGTGGCGCGGCGCGATGCCCCGCTCCACGAAGGTGGGGCAGCTCGAAAGCGACAGCGTCGGCTGGGCGATGTAGCCATCGGGCCGGGCCAGCAGCGCGCCGCGGAAGTCCTCGATCTCCTGCGCCGAGGCCGCGGGGCCCACCAGCATGCCGTAGCCGCCGGCCCCGTGCACTTCCTTGACCACCAGTTCTTTGAGGTTGGCCAGCACGTACTTGAGGTCCTCGGGGTTGCGGCAGGACCACGTTGGCACGTTCGAGAGGATCGGCTTCTCGCCGAGGTAGAACTCGATCATCTTCGGCACGAAGGGATAGATCGACTTGTCGTCGGCCACGCCGGTTCCGATCGCGTTGCACAGGGTCACGTTGCCGGCCTGGTAGACCTTCAGCAGCCCCGCGCAGCCGAGCGTGGAGGTGGGGCGGAAGGCCTGCGGATCGAGGAAGTCGTCGTCCACCCGGCGGTAGATCACGTCCACCCGGCGCGGGCCGCGCGTGGTGCGCATGTAGACGAAGTTGTCCTTGACGAACAGGTCCTGGCCCTCGACCAGCTCCACGCCCATCTGCTGGGCGAGGAAGGCATGCTCGAAGTAGGCGCTGTTGTACATGCCCGGCGTGAGCACCACGACCGTCGGGTCGTCGGTGGTCGAGGGGGCCGAGGCCCGCAGCGTCTCCAGCAGCAGGTCCGGGTAGTGCATCACCGGCGCGACCTTGTAGGCGCTGAACAGGTCGGGGAACAGCCGCATCATCATCTTGCGGTCTTCCAGCATGTAGCTCACGCCGCTGGGCACGCGCAGGTTGTCTTCCAGCACGTAGTAGCGGCCCTCGCCGTTGCCGTCGGGGGCCCGCACGATGTCGATGCCGGCGATGTGCGAGTAGATGTTGTTCGGCACGTTCACGCCCATCATCTCGCGGCGGAACTGCGCGTTGCCGGTGATCTGCGCCTCCGGCACGACGCCGGCCTTGACGATCTCCTGCTCGTGGTAGACGTCGTGGATGAAGCGGTTGAGCGCGTCGACGCGCTGGACCAGGCCTTTTTCCATCCGGCGCCACTCGTCCGCCGGGATGATGCGCGGGATCAGGTCGAAGGGGATCAGCCGCTCGGTGCCCGCGCCGTCCTCGTCCTTGGCGCCGTAGACCGCGAAGGTGATGCCGACGCGGCGGAAGATCATCTCGGCCTCCTCGCGCCGCGAGCGCATCATCTCGTGCGACTGGCGCGAGAGCCACTCGGCGTAGGTGCGGTAATGGTCGCGCACGCCCTGCACCTGCAGCTGCGACATGCCGCCCATGGACTGCGCCTGGAACTGGACCGCACCGTCCTGGGGCAGTTGGGCGAACATCTCGTCGAATTTCTGCATAGATGCGGTTCTCCGGCTACAGGATAGCAACTTCCCGGCCACGGCTGGGTCGCCCGGCCGCACCGCGGTCGGCCACGGTCGGGTCACCCTGCCGCACCTCAGTCGGCCATCGTGGGAGCGGCCTCGTGGCGCCAGTAGCGCGGGTCTTCCTGCCGCTCGCAGCGCAGCACCCGCGCGGTGCGTGAAGCCCACGCCACCGCACCGCAGCGGGGCGAGAGCGCGAGCACGATGCCGCGCTGCTCGTACCTTTGCCGCACCACGGGCGCCGGATGCCCGAAGCGGTTGCGGTAACCGGCCTGCACCACGGCGGCCCACGGCCGCACCGCATCGAGGAAAGCCTCGGACGAGGAAGTGCGGCTGCCGTGGTGCGGCACCAGCAGGAGATCGGCCGCCAGGTCCGTACCCCGCGCGAGCAGCGCCGCCTCCTGCGGCTGTTCGATGTCGCCCGCCAGCAGCGCGCGGGCGCGCCCGTTGCCCACCCGCAGCACGCAGCTCATCGCGTTGGGCTTGAGGCGCTGCGCGTAGTCCTCCTCCGCCGGATGGAGCAGTTCGAAGTGCACGCCGTCCCAGTCCCACTGCTGGCCGGCGCGACAGGGCTCCACGGGACGCAGCGCCTGCAGCGGGTGGCCCGGCTCCAGCGAGGCCAGAAGCCGGGCGCCCGGCTGCATGCGCAGCACCGCCGCCGCCCCGCCGGTGTGGTCGCTGTCGCGGTGGCTGAGCACCAGCAGGTCCACCCTCTCGCCCCAGGCGCGCAGCAGCGGGACGAGCACGCGCTGCCCGGCATCCGTCTCGCGGCTGTAGCCCGGGCCGGCGTCGTACACCAGGGTGTGCGTCGCGGTGCGCACGAGCACCGCGTTGCCCTGGCCGACATCGGCGGCGAGCAGCTCGAACTCGCCCGGCGGCGGCCGCGGCACCTGCCACAGGAGCAGCGGCAGCATCAGCGGCAGGCCGAGCAGGCGCAGGGTCGGCGCGATGCGCGCCGCCAGCAGCAGGCCGCCGAGCACGGCGGCCGCGCCGGCCCACAAGGGCGGCACGGGGGCCGACCAGGTCGCGAACGGCAGTTCCGCCAGCAGGCGCAGGAACGCGCCCAGCAGCTCCAGCGCCCCGGCGGCGGCGGTCCAGAGCGGCGCCAGCAGCACGCCGCCGAGTCCGAGCGGCGTCACGACCAGCGTCACCCACGGGATGGCGAGGAAGTTGGCGAGCAGGCCCACCAGCGACACCTGCCCGAACAGCAGCACCGACAGCGGCGTGAGGGCGACGGTCACGACCCACTGCTCGCGCGCGAGGGCGCGCAGCGAGCCAAGCACCCGCGCGACGAGGCTGCCCGCCGGCGGGGATGGAGCGGACCGCGCCGGGCCGCTCGCGAACAGCACGCCCACCGCCACGAAACTGAGCCAGAAGCCCGCCTGCGTCAGCGCCCAGGGATCGATGGTCACCACGGTGGCGCAGGCGAGCAGCCAGACGTGCGGCCAGGGCCAGTCGCGCGCGCCGAGGCGCAGCAGGCCCACGGCGGCCAGCATGAACACCGTGCGTTGCGCCGGCACGCCCCAGCCGCTGAACAGGGCGTAGGCGGCTGCCAGCAGGATGCCGCCGAGGAGGCCGGCATGCTGCGCCGGCCAGGCGAGGCAAAGCCGCGCGCTGCGCCGCCAGGCGCGGCCCACCAGCGCGCCGGCCGCCCAGGCGAACATGGTGACGTGCAGGCCCGAGATGCTCATGAGGTGGGCGACGCCGGTGGCGCGGAACACGTCCCAGTCGGCCCGTTCGATCGCGCCCTGGTCGCCCACCACCAGCGCGGCGAGCACGCCGGCCAGGCGCGGATCGCCCACCTGCGCGAAGATCGCCTCGCGTACCGCGTGGCGGGCCTGTTCGAGCGGGTGCGCCCAGGTGGCGCCCAGGCGCCGCGGCGGCGGATCGCGCGGGGCGGCGCGCACGTAGCCGGTGGCCTGGATGCCCTGCTCCCACAGCCACAGCTCGTGGTCGAAGCCGTGCGGGTTGACGTGCCCGTGCGGCGCCTTCAGGCGCACCGTCCATTGCCAGCGCTCGCCGGGGCGCAGGTCCGCGGGCAACCGCTGCAGCGCCGGCGTGCCCTCGCCGCCGGTATCGAGGCCGCCGTACCAGCCCAGCAGGATGCGCGGCGGCACGGCGACGGGGCGGCCATCGCGCTGCGCCGATTCCGGTGCGAAGCGGAAGCGCAGGCCGGCCTCGTTGCGCTGCGGCAGGGCGGCGACGATGCCGGTGAGCTGCAGGTCCGCGCCTTCCAGCGCGGGGTCGATGCGGGTGGCGAGGAAGGCCGCGGCGCGCCAGCCGGTCACGCCGGCGGAGAGCGCCGTGGCCAGCAGGAAGAGCGCCGCGCTGCGCCGGCGCAGGCGCAGTGCGGGCAGCAGCAGGAGCAAGGCGAGCCCGCCCAGGGCCGCATACGCGAGCGGCGGCCAGAGGCGGGGCTGCTGCAGTTGCAGGGCGGCGCCGAGGACCACGCCCAGAAGGAGCGGCGGGAGAGTGGACGGCGGGATCACCGTGGTTCAACGCGCGCGGCGACCAGTGCGTCACGGGAACGCTCCCCTACCTGGAGGAGCCGGGCGTGCCCCCACCCCGACCCTCCCCCGGAGGGGCAAGGAGGGAGCCAGGGATCAGGAGAGGGCCAGGGCCTCGAGGCGGCCGGCGATGTCCGGCAGCGGCGTGATCTCGTGCACGCCGCCGGCGACGATCGCCTGGCGCGGCATGCCGAAGACCACGCAGGTGGCCTCGTCCTGGGCGATGTTGTGGGCGCCCGCGCGGCTCATCTCCAGCATGGCGTCGGCGCCGTCGCCGCCCATGCCGGTGAGCATCACCCCGATCGCCTTCGGGCCCGCGGCCCTGGCGATCGAGCGGAACAGCGTGTCCACCGAGGGGCGGTGCCGGTTCACCGGCGGATCGTCCGTCACGCGCAGGTAGTAGCCGGACGCGCGGCGCATCAGCACCAGGTGGCGTCCGCCCGGCGCGATGTACGCGACGCCCTCGTGCACCGCCTCGCCGTCGTCCGCCTGCTTGACGTGGATCTTGCACAGCGTGTCCAGCCGCCTGGCGAAGGTCTCGGTGAAGCCCGGCGGCATGTGCTGCGCGATCACGATCGGCGGCATGCGCGAGGGCAGGTTCGTCAGCAGTTCGCGCAGCGCCTCGACCCCGCCGGTGGACGCGCCGATGCCGATCACCCGCCGCAGCCCCGCCGCCGGCGCGGACGGCATCAGCGGGGCGGGGCGCGACTTCAGCGCCGGCTGCGGCTGCGAGACCATGGCGCGGCGCCGCCGCACCTGGGCGCCGGCCGCGGCGCGGATCTTGTCGGCAATCTCCTGCGCGTTCTGTTCCAGCTGGTCGTAGCTGGCGGGCTTCGCCACGAAGTCCACGGCGCCGAGTTCCAGCGCCTTCATCGTGGTCTCGGCGCCCTCGCGGGTGAGCGAGGAGATCATGATGACCGGCAGCGGCCGCACCATCATCAGGTTGCGCAGGAAGTCGAGGCCGTTCATGCGCGGCATCTCGACGTCCAGCGTGATCACGTCGGGCGGAGTGCGGCGGATGCGGTCGATCGCCAGCAGGGGGTCGGGCGACGCGCCCAGCAGCTCCATGTCGGGCTGCGAAGCCACGACGCGGCCGAGGAAGGCCCGCATCACGGCGGAATCGTCGACTACGAGGACGCGGATCATCGCGGGGGTTTGAAGATTTCGATCTCGCCGCCGGACTTCGCGTCCAGCCGCTGGAGGTATTCCTGTTCGCGCCGCTGCACGGTCTCGCTCGGGGTCAGGCTCAGGCGCTTGACCTGCACCTTGCCGCTCTCGACGAAGAAGTGCACCTTGCGCGGGCAGACGTCCTGCAGGTCCCTGGCCAGCACGCGGATGCCTTCGACCCGGAGGAATTCGACCACGAACTCGGAATTCTTGGCGCCCACGTCCAGCCGCTCGAAGCCGGCCAGCAGGCGGGCGCCGCCGAACACCTTGGCCACCAGCCGGCGGCGGTCCGCCCCCAGGTGGATCATCTGGTTGATCAGCACTTCCATCGCGTAGACGCCGAAGCGCGCCGAGGCGGCCCAGGGCGAGTCGGGATGCGCGTTGTCGCCCGGCAGCATGAAGTGGTTCATGCCGCCGATGCGCTCCACCGGGTCCCACAGGCAGGTGGACACGCAGGAGCCCAGCACCGTCGTCACCGCGCCGCTGCGCGCGGCGTGGTACTGCCCGGGCAGGATCTTGACCGTGTCGACCTGGAATTCGCGGTCGAAGTAGCGCAGGGGCTCGGGGTTGTCTTGGAGGACTGCGCTCACGCTCCCACCCGTTCGTAGGCCGTGCGCCCGCAGGAGCGGAAGCCCGCATGCGTCGACGGGAAGCTCTCCGAATGGCCCACCATCAGCAGGCCGCCCGGCACCAGCAGGTCGGCGAAGCGCGCGAGCAGCTTCTTCTGCACCTCGCGGTCGAAATAGATCACCACGTTGCGGCAGAAGATCACGTCGTAGCGCTCGTGGGCCGGCCACACCGGCGACTGCAGGTTCAGCTGGTTGAACTGCACCAGGGAACGCAGTTCCGGCCGGACGCTCACCAGCCCCTCGTTGGCGCCGGAGCCGCGCAGGAAGTGCCTGCGCAGGCGCTCGGGCGAGAGGGTGGACGTGCGGTCCATGCGGTAGATGCCGGACTGCGCCGCGTGCAGCACGTCGGTGTCGATGTCGGTGCCCAGCACGCTGCCGGGGCACTGCGCCTCGCGCAGCACCATGGCGATCGACCAGGCTTCCTCGCCGGTGGAGCAGGCGCTGCTCCAGCAGCGCAGCGGGGCGCCGCGCTGCTGCACCTGCGCGCGGGCGCGCTCCAGCAGCATGTCGAAGTGGTGCGGCTCGCGGAAGAAGGCGGTCAGGTTGGTCGTCAGCGCATTGACGAAGGCCTCGCGTTCGTCGGAACCCTCGCGCTGCACCAGGGCGAGATAGTCGCCGAAATTGGCCAGGCCGCGCGCGCGCAGGCGCCGCTGCAGCCGGTTGTAGACCATGTTGCGCTTCTGCGGGCTCAGCTTGATGCCGGCGTACTGGGCGATCAGCTCGCGCACGGTCGAGAAGTCGCGCTCGCTGAGCATCGAGGCAGCGTCCGTGAGCGGCAGCGAGAAATCGAAAGGGAGCGTGTTGCGGGCGGTCCCGTCGGCCGTTCGCAGGGGGTGCAGTTTCAAGCTCGGAACTCCGTCCAATGCCCGGCGGCCGGCACGCCGCCGTCGAGGCCCGGCAGCGCGAACTTGCGGGCCAGGCCCAGGTTGCGCAGCCTCGTCATGGCGAGGCCGCCGCCAGGAGCACAGGATCCGGCCCCGGCGCGCGGGCGCGCGGCGTGGAGGAGCCCGCGGAGCGCGTTGCGGTCGATGCCGCTGTTGGCCTCAAACTGCGACAAGGGGATGTACCTCCAAGGGGCCCGCGCGCAGCCCGGGCCCGCGCGCACCGCGCGGCACCCCGGCCCGCCTGCCTGGATCCGGGCGCCTCAGTGGACGGCGCCGTCGACCAGCGCCATGTCGGCGCCCGTCATCAGCTTCTCGATGTCGAGCAGGATGATCATCTGGTCGTCGATGGTGCCCAGCCCGGTGATGTACTTCGTGTCGAAGGTCGCCGAGGCGAACTCCGGCGTCGGCCGGATGGACTCGCTGTCGAGCGTCAGCACGTCGGACACCGAATCCACCACCACGCCGACGACGCGTCCCGCCACGTTGAGGATGATGGCGACGGTGAACTCGTCGTAGCGCGCCTCGCTCAGGTGGAACTTGATGCGCAGGTCCAGGATGGGGACGATCACGCCGCGCAGGTTGATGACGCCCTTGATGAACGAAGGGGCGTTGGCGATCGCGGTGGGCGTCTCGTAGCCCCGGATCTCCTGCACCTTCAGGATCTCGATGCCGTAGCTCTCCGCACCCAGGCGGAACGTCAGGAACTCGCTCGCCGGGCCCTCCGTGGACTTGCCCGTCGTGGAACTGGCGCTTGCCATCGGTCCTTGCATGTTTCTTCTCCTCTCGCGCTTGGCGCGCCTCGCACTGTCGAGCCGAGAATGCCATCCCGGCCGGGATGTTGCAATACGTAAACGGGCCGGATCCGGAGCTTCGCAACGACTCGTGCGCAAAAGCAAAGAATCCGGTCCGTCCGTCGCCCCCGTGCCGCCTTCCGGCCGGGGCCGGCGTGGCGCGGGCGGCACACTCAGAACTCCTTCCACTCCCCGCCCGCGGACCGCGCGCCGCTGGACACCGCCAGCACGGCGGGCTGGTTCGCGGCCGCCGCGCGCGCGGCGATGCGCGTCACCGCCAGCGGCACGGCCGGCAGGCTCTCGGCCTGCGGGGCTTCCGCTGCGGGCTCGGGGGCCGGCACGGCCGCCTGCTCGTGCAGCTTGAAGCGGGCCACCAGGCGCCTCAGGCCGTCGGCCTGCATCTTCATCGACCCCGTCGCGGCGGTCGCTTCCTCCACCAGCGCCGCGTTCTGCTGCACCACGTGCTCCATCTGCGTGACGCCCGCGTTGACCTGCTGGATGCCGGAGCTCTGCTCCTGGCTGGCCAGGGCGATGTCCGCCACCAGGTCGCTGACCTTCTTCACCGCCACGACGATCTCCTCCATCGTCTGGCCGGCGGCGTCGACCAGCTTCGCGCCGGTGTCCACCTTGCCGACCGACTCGTGGATGAGGGCCTTGATCTCCTTGGCGGCCGAGGCGCTGCGCTGCGCCAGGCTGCGCACTTCGGCGGCCACCACGGCGAAGCCGCGGCCCTGTTCGCCGGCGCGCGCGGCTTCCACCGCCGCATTGAGGGCGAGGATGTTGGTCTGGAACGCGATGCCGTCGATCACGCCGATGATGTCGGCGATCCTGCGCGAGGAGGCCGTGATGCCCTCCATCGTGCTGACCACCTCGCCGACGACCTCGCCGCCCCGGACGGCCACCTGCGAAGCGCTCACCGCGAGCTGGCTCGCCTGGTGCGCATGGTCGGCGTTCTGGGCGACGGTGGAAGTCAGTTCCTCCATCGAGCTGGCGGTTTCCTCCAGCGTGCCGGCCTGCTTCTCGGTGCGCTGCGACAGTTCCTGGTTGCCCTGGGCGATCTGCGCGCTGCTGTGCGCCACCGCGTCCGCGCCGGTGGCGACCTCGCCGAGCAGCTGGCGCAGCTGCATCATCATTTCCCCGAGCGCCTCCAGCAGGTGGCCGGCCTCGTCGCGGCGGGTGGTCCGCAGGTCCACGGTGAGGTCGCCCTGCGCCACGCGGCGCGCGGCGGCCACGGCCTCGTCGATCGGCCGGGTGATGGAGCGGGTGACCACGATGGCGAACAGGAGGGCCAGCAGCGCGGAGGCGCCGGTGGCCGCCGCCATCAGCGACAGGCTGGCCCGCGCGCTGGCGGCGGATCGTGCCGACAGCTCCTTCGCCTCGGCCGCCAGCACCTGCACGACCCGCTCGATGTTCTCGAGGTGGGCGATCTGCACGCGCCGGATCCGGTTCAGCATCATGTCGCGCGCCTCCTGCATCTTGCCGTCCTCGGCGAGCTTCAGGAACTCGGTCTCCATGGCGAGGTAGGTCGTCGTGGTGTCGGCAATGCCCTGCAGGGCTTCCTTCGCCTTGGGCGATTGCGCCAGTTGGGCCAGTTCGGCCCGCAGCCGGTCGCGCTCCTGGCGGCCCATGCGGATGTGCGTGACCTCCTCCAGCATGTCCTCCTCGGGCACGATGAACAGGCCCCGCATGTCCTTGGCGGCCGCCTCCACGCGCGCGTGCCATTCGCCGGCGAGCACGAGGGCCGGGGTCTGCGTATTGGCGAGTTCGTCGATCCGCTGGCTCTGCGAGGCGAGGCTGGTGATCCCCAGCACGCAGGTCGCGACCGCCAGCAGGATCACCACCCCGAAGCCCAGCGCGAGCCGGGCCGAGAGCCGCAGGTTCTGGAACATCATCTCTCTCCTGTCATGCGGCGCGCTTCCCAACGACGCCTGCTGAGTCACAGGATGAGGGTGCCTCTCATTGCGCCAGTAGATGTACGTCAACCGAGGGAGATTGCTTAACCCCCGGCGACCGGCGGCGGTGCGGTTATCCCGGAAGGCAGGCAAAACCAAACAGCCGAACGCAGAGAGCGCAGAAGCTACGCAGAGGACGCAGAAAAAAAAAGCTTTTAAGGTTTTCTTCTGCGCCCTCTGCGGAACCTCTGCGCTCTCTGCGTTCGGCTGTTTGGTTGACCTGCCCTTTCAGGCCTCAGAACTGCATCGCGCCTTCGCGCCCCGACAGCCGCACCAGGTGGGCGACGTCCAGGATCAGGGCGACCGAGCCATCGCCCATCACGGTGGCGCCGGAGAGTCCCGGCACACGGCGGAAGTTGGCTTCCAGGCTCTTGACCACCACCTGCTGCTGGCCGACCAGTTCGTCCACCAGCAGGGCGGCCTTGGAGCCGTCGGTCTCCACGATCACCGCGATGGCGGAGGCCTGCTCGCGCGGCTTCTGCGGCGGGAACAGCTTCGCCAGGTGCAGCACCGGCAGGTATTCCTCGCGCACGCGCAGGGTGTCCCCGTGGCCCGGCAGCGTGTGCAGTTCGCCGGCGCCCACGCTCAGCGACTCCACCACGCAGGCGAGCGGCAGCACGTAGGTCTCGGCGCCGATGGAGATGGTCATGGCCTCCATGATGGCCAGCGTGAGCGGCACGCTGACCGTCACGCGCATGCCCTGCCCCGGCACCGAGGACAAGTCCACCGTGCCGCCCAGCGCCTGGATGTTGCGCCGGACCACGTCCATGCCGACGCCGCGCCCGGAGACGTCCGTCACCTTGTCCGCGGTCGACAGGCCGGCTTCGAAGATCAGCTGCCAGACCTCGGCGTCGGGCGCATCGGGCGAGATGGGGTTGCCGCGCTCGATCGCGCGCTTCAGGATGCGCTCGCGGTCGAGGCCGCGGCCGTCGTCGCTCACCTCGATCAGGATGTTGCCGCCCCGCTGGCTGGCGCGCAGCCACACGGAACCCACCGGCGCCTTGCCGGCGGCGATGCGCTCCTCCGGCGTTTCCAGCCCGTGGTCGATCGCGTTGCGCACCAGGTGCATCAGCGGATCGGAGATTTTCTCGATCAGGCCGCGATCGAGCTCGGTGCTCTCGCCCGAGACCTTCAGCTCGACGCGCTTGCCCATCCGGTTGGACAGCTCGTGCACCACGCGCGGGAAGCGCGAGAACACGTTGGAGATCGGCAGCATGCGGATGGCGAGCACAGCCTCCTGCAAGTTGCGCGTGTGGCGCGACAGGTCGGCCAGGCCGCTGTTGCCGCCGTAGCGGCTGTCCCCCGCGTGGTCGGCGACGGCGCCGTTGCGCTGGAGCATGGCCTCGGTGATCACCAGCTCGCCCACCAGGTTCACCAGCAGGTCGATCTTCTCGGTCGCCACGCGGATGAAGGTGGTGTCGTGCGCGACCGGCGTGGCCGGCTCCTGCGCGTCCGCGGGCGCGGCGAAGGCGACCGGCGCGGGCGTGGCCGCGGCGATCGGCGCGGCTGCCGGAACCGGCGTCGCGACGGCGGCGCGCTGGCTGTGGAACTGCTCCGGGGTGACGAACAGTTCGACGGGACCGGCGACTTCCTTCGCGGCCCGGTCCTTCTTCAGTTCCTCGGGCGTCACGAACAGGTCGACGGAGCCGCCGTGCCGGGTCGCGTTGGCCTGCGCCGCGGCCGCGCGTTTCTTGAACTCCTCCGGGTCGACGAAGAACTCGTCTTCCGCCTCGTTCGCTGCCGCCGCGGCCGGCGCCACCGCCTGCAGCACCGGCGCGGGTGCGGGCACCGCGGCCGGCGCGGCCGCGGGTTGCGGCTGCGCTTCCGCCGTGGCGGCCTGCAGCGTCTGCAGCACGATCTGCTCCGGCGGCACCACCAGCGCCAGCACGCTCTGCAGGTCCGCCGCGGCGCCCTGCAGCGCCACCTCGAAGGCGACGCTGCCGCCTTCCACGTTGTCCACCTCGGTGTTGGTGACGGTGCCCATCTCGGCCAGGCCCGTCAGCATCATGTCCAGTTCGAGTTCGTCGATCGGGGTCGCCAGCGGGCCGAGCCTCACGCGGAAGTGGCGCGTGACGGGACCCGCCTGGCCGCCGCGCGCGTCGGCCGCGGGCTGCGCCACGCGATCGCGCAGCACCGCCTCGACGTCGGCCGCGTCCGGAGCCTCGGGCCGCGAGCCGCGGCGGTGCTGCACCTGCAGCCGCAGCACGTCGCCGGCCCGCAGCATCGCTTCGATGTCCTCGGTGGCCAGGGGACGCTCGTTCTTGCGCAGCAGGTCCAGCAGGTTCTCCTGCAGGTGCGTGAGCGCCGCGATCTCGCTGCAGCCCAGCATGGCGGCGCTGCCCTTGATGGAGTGCACCGCGCGGAAGATCGCGTTCAGGTCGTCGGGCTGCGGGGCGTCGACGTCCATGCGCAGGAGGATCGCCTCCACGTTCTCGAGGTGCTCGTGGGCCTCCTCGAAGAAGATGGTGCGGAAGGCGAGCGGGTCGCCGAAGCTGTTCGAGGGCTGGAACATGAGGCCTCCCTGCCGGTCCCGTCAGATGAACTTGCCGACGATGTCCAGCATGCGCTGCGGGTCGAAGGGCTTGGCCATCCAGCCCGTGGCGCCGGCCTCGCGGCCCTTCTGCTTCAGCTCGGGGCTCGCTTCGGTGGACAGCACGATCAGCGCCACCGGGTCGTAGTTGGGCAGCTGGCGCAGCTCGCGCACCAGGGTCACGCCGTCCATGCGCGGCATGTTGTGGTCGGTCACCACGAGGTCGAAGACGCGCTGGCGCGCCAGTTCCAGGGCCTCGACGCCGTCGCCGGCCTGGGCGACCTGATACCCGGCGCCTTCCAGCACCGCCGCCACCATCGCGCGCATCGAACGGGTGTCGTCCACCACCAGGATAGATTTGCTCATTTTTTCGTTGCTCCGGAACGCTCGCGCTTGCGACTGCTGGGAAGGAATTTGGCGATCACCTCGAGGAGGCGGTCCTCGTCGAGGGGCTTGGTCAGGTACTCGTCGCAGCCCGCGAGCGAGCCGCGCAGCTTGTCGAACGGCGAGCTGCGGCTGGTGAGCATCACCACCGCGGTCTTCTTGATGGCGTGCTTGTTGGCCTTGATCGCCTTGCAGACGTGGTAGCCGTCGATGCCGGGCAGCACCACGTCGAGGAACACGCAGGCGTATTCGCGCTGGCCCGTGAGGCCGACGGCCTCCTCGCCCGTCTCGGCGAAGTCCACCTCGAACTGGAAGGGCGCGAGCTTGGCCTTCATGAACATGCGCACCGAGGCGTTGTCGTCGACCACCAGCACGGTGTCGCCGGCGGCGCGCTTCTGCGCGGCGGCGCCCTCGAAGCCCCCGCTGTGCGGCGCACCGGTGCGGCCGGCGCTGCTGGCCGAGAACGTGTGGCCCAGGGGCAGCGTGCCGTCCTCGTCGTCGCGCTTGTGCCCCGCGGCGGAGGTGCCGGAGGCCATCACGGTCTCCTCCAGCGCCTGCAGCAGCCGGGCCCACTGCAGCGGCCGCGGCAGCATCGGGAAGCCGAGGCTGTCGGCGGCGGCGCCGATCAACACCGCCGGCAGGTTGGCGCGGCGGCTCAGCATCTTGAATTCGTTCAGCGCCTCGGGGTTCTCGGCATCCACGAGGTAGATGTCGGCCGATCCGCTGACGGTGGCGGCAGGGTCGTACTGCAAGAAGCCGGGATCGCGCCGCGCGCCGAGGGCGAAGATGCTCGCGAGCATCGATCGCTCCACCGCGTTGAAGCCGATCACGTCGACCAGGTATTGTTCATTCACATTCACGGTAACCACCTCTGGCCCAGAAGGCCGAGTACGGCGTCCGCATCGGGAAGCCGGTCATTCACCTCTTTGGCAAGCATTCGGTCGAGCAGCGGCTGCAGTCCCGCGAGGTCGGCGGGCAGGCGCGGCGGCGGGGCCATGAGGTGCTGCGACAGCACCTCCATCAGCGTCTCGCCGGCGAAGGGGGGGCAGCCACGGAGCATCTCGTGCAGCAGCACGCCGAGGCTGTAGACGTCGGCGGCGGGCGCGGCGCAGGCGCCCTCGAGCTGTTCCGGGGCGACGTAGCGCGGCGTGCCGACCAGGGCGCCGGGCTGCGCGCGCGGGTCCGGCGCGCCCACGGACGTCACCAGGCCGAAGTCGGCCAGCACCAGTTCGCCGGTGGCGCGCAGCAGCAGGTTGTCCGGCTTGACGTCGCGGTGCACCAGGCCGCGGCGATGCAGTTGGGCCACCGCCTCGGCGGCCTGCCGCAGCAGGTGCAGGGCCTCGGGGGCGGTGTTGCCCTGCCCGATCAGGCGGCGAAGGTTGCCCCCCGGCAGGTGTTCCATCGCGAGCCAGCCCTGGCCGCCGGCTTCGCCGCAGCCGAACACCTTCACGACGTGCGGGCCGTCCAGGCGGACCGCCATGGCGTACTCGCGCATCAGCGCGCCGTCGCCGGCGGGCTGCAGCTTCAGCACCACTTCGCGCTCCCCGGCCTCGTCCCACGCCAGCCAGGCGGCGGCGTGGCGGCCGCGGCCCACCTGGCGCAGCAGCTGGAAGCCGGGGATGTGGGGCGCGAAGGCGCCGGGCGGCTGCGTCGCGCGCGCGGCGCGCCGGGCGTGGGTGCCGGGTGCAGAGGAGCTCGGGACCATCACAGACCCATCCGGGCCAGGTCGTCGAGCAGGGCTTGCGCCGACGGATAGCGCAGCTCGTGGTCCTTGGCCATCAGGCCTTCCATCACGGCCTGCAGGTGCGCGTGGTCGGGCGGCAGCAGCGGCACCGGCTCCTGCACGTGCATGCGCAGCAGCTCCTGCGCGGAACTGGCGTGGTACGGCTTGCGGCCCGTGAGCAGCTCGTGGGCCATCACGCCCAGGCTGTAGATGTCGCTGCGCGCGTCCACCGGGTGGCCGAGCGCCTGCTCCGGGCTCAGGTAGTAAGGCGTGCCGACGATGTCGCCGTCCCCGGTTTCGGTGATCTTCATCGACACCTGCTTGGCCACCCCGAAATCCGCCAGCGCGAGGCTGCCGTCCTGGCGCAGCATCAGGTTGTCGGGCTTCATGTCCCGGTGCACGATCCCCACCTGGTGGATCGCACCCAGGCCGGCCGCGGCCTGCTTGAGGTACGAGAGCGCCGTGCTCGGAGCGATGGGACCCTGGCGCATGCGCGAACGCAGGTCGCCGCGCGGGAAGTACTCCATCGCGATGTAGGCATGCGCCACCGAGAAGTCCTGGCGGTGGATGCGCGCCACGTTCGGGTGGTGGATCTGCGCCAGCAGCGCGTATTCCTGGATGAAGCGCTGCAGGGCGTCGCCCTCCAGGCCCTGGTCCAGCCGCATGACCTTCAGCACCTGCGGCGGCCCGCCTTCGGCCGGCTGGGCGAGGTAGATGGAGGCCATGCCGCCCTCGCCGATCTTGCGCAGCACGTGGTAGCCCTCGATCAGCAGGTGCGTGCCCGAGACCGGTGCGTTGGGCACGGCCGCGGGGGCGGCGGTGCGCCGGCGCGCATGCTGGTTGACCTGCAGCGAATCCCGCAGCTTGTGGAACACCTCCGGCGGCGTGTGCGAGCCGCGGCGCGGCACCAGGCCGGCGACTTCCACGATGTCCAGGAAACTGTTGTCCGGCAGGCCCACGGAGCCGATGCGGCCGTTCTCGGCGCGCCCTTGCGCCGCCACGCTGGTTCCGGCGGAGGTCGCGATGCTCCAGTTCAGGTCCATCGCCGTGACTTCGAGCAGGCGGGCGACTTCGACCGCCTCGCCGGCCGCGTGCACCTTGCCGTTGGTGCGCCGCGACAGGTCGGCCACCCCCAGGTGCACGCCCGCGCCCAGCGTGAGGCTGGGCAGGTGCGCCAATTCCGTGCGCGCCGCGATGGCCTGCGCCAGTTGCACCACCTCGTGCACCAGCAGGATGGCCGCATGCAGGCCGCGTTGCGCGTGATTCGGCTTCCGGTCCTCCGGCTTGTTGCCGAAGACGGCCAGGATGGAATCCGGGCGGCGCGTGCCGACCTCCCCATGGAGCTTGACGATCGGATCCGTCAGGATCCGCCGCACTTCGGTGACGAAGGCCGCGGCCTCGTCGGGCCCGAGCGCGTTGCAGATGGCAGAAAAATGATGCAGGCGCGCATAGACGATCGTCGCCACCGCGGACACGCCGTCGGCGGCGCTGCCGTCGAGGCCGGAGGCGAGCTGGGAAGTCCCGGCGAAGTCGACCCGGCCCGGCGCGTCTGGCGCGTCCGGTGCGAGTCGGGCTGCGAGGACTGGTGGCATCTGATTGGACCCCTTGCCCATCAGTGTACGTTTTGTGACAACCGGGTCGCGTCTACTTTGTCATGCCACAGCCACCGCTCATCTGACCGGGCTCAAGCGCGCAGGGCGAATGTCACACGGGCGCGACGCGTGCCGCTGCGTCGCCCGCCGGCCGGGGCACGCGGAGGCGCGAAGGGCGCCCGAAAACTCCGCAGGCCCGGCTGTTGCTACGATGCAGCGCCATGTCCATCCACGCTGCACTGAACCACGTCACTCATTACAAATACGACCGACCGGTGTTGCTGGGCCCCCAGGTGGTGCGCCTGCGACCCGCGCCGCACTGCCGCAGCAAGGTGATCTCGTACTCCCTGCGGGTCGAGCCGGAAAAGCACTTCATCAACTGGCAGCAGGACCCCTTCTCCAATTTCCAGGCGCGCCTGGTCTTCCCGGAGAAGACCACGGGCTTCAAGGTGACCGTCGACCTCGTGGTGGAGATGGCGGTCTACAACCCCTTCGACTTCTTCCTGGAACCGGGCGCCGAGAACTTCCCCTTCAAGTACGAGCCGCAGGTCGCCGAGGAACTGGCGCCCTATCTCGCCTGCGAGCCGCTCACGCCGCGCGTCCAGGCCTACCTGGACAAGATCGACCGGACCCCGCGGCGCACCATCGATTTCCTGGTCACGCTCAACCAGCAGCTGCAGAACGACGTCCGGTACCTGATCCGCATGGAACCGGGCGTGCAGACGCCGGAGCAGACGCTGGAACTCGCCAGCGGCTCCTGCCGCGACTCGGGCTGGCTGCTGGTGCAGCTGCTGCGCCGGATGGGGCTGGCGGCGCGCTTCGTCTCGGGCTACCTGATCCAGCTGAAGCCGGACGTGAAGTCGCTGGAAGGCCCGAGTGGCACCGAAGTGGACTTCACCGACCTCCACGCATGGTGCGAGGTGTACCTTCCCGGTGCAGGGTGGATCGGCCTCGACCCGACCTCCGGCCTGCTCGCCGGCGAAGGCCACGTCCCGCTCGCCTGCACGCCGCAGCCTTCCGGCGCCGCGCCGATCGAAGGCATGGTGGAAGACTGCGAGGTGGAGTTCAGCCACCACATGCAGGTCACGCGCATCCACGAATCGCCGCGCGTCACCATGCCCTACACCGAGGAACAGTGGCAGCAGGTGCTGGCGCTGGGCGACACCGTGGACCGCGCGCTGGAGGCCGGCGACGTGCGCCTGACCATGGGCGGCGAGCCGACCTTCGTCGCGGTGGGCGACCGCGACGCGGCCGAATGGAACACCGACGCCCTCGGCCCCACCAAGAGGGGCTACGCGACCGAACTGGTGAACCGGCTGCGCGCCGAATACGGCCAGGGCGGCTTCCTGCACTTCGGCCAGGGCAAATGGTATCCGGGCGAGCAGCTGCCCCGCTGGGCCCTGTCGATCTGCTGGCGCGCCGACGGCCAGCCCTGCTGGCGCAATCCGGCGCTGTTCGCCGACGAACGCCAGCCGGCCCGCCACGGCCCGGAGGATGCGCGCCGCTTCGTCCAGCGCCTGGCCGGCAAGCTGGGGATCACCGACCGGTTCGTGCAGGCCGGCTACGAGGACGTCTTCTATTACCTGTGGCGCGAGCGACGGCTGCCGGTCAACGTCGATCCCTTCGACGCCCGGCTCGACGACGAACTCGAACGCGTGCGCCTGCGCCGCGTGTTCGGGCAGAAACTCGATTCGGTGGTCGGCTACGTGCTGCCGCTGGAAGCCGAGGACCCGGAGGCCCCGAAGCTGCGGGGCGCCCGCTGGAGCAGCGGCCCCTGGTTCCTGCGCGACGACCGCCTGTACCTGATCCCCGGCGACTCGCCCATGGGGTACCGGCTGCCGCTGGAAAGCCTGCCGTGGGTGCGCGAGGCCGACTACCCCTACCTGATCGAGCGCGACCCGATGGCGCCGGCGGCCCCCCTGCCCGCCTTCGACGGCCTGCGCGGCCAGTACGTGCAGGGTCCGGCCAGCGCGCGCGGCGAGGCACCGCGCCTGTTCCAGGACTTCCCGGGCCCGGGAGGGCACGGGCGTGCCGTTCCCGGCGCAGGCACCCGTCCCACCCCGACAGGTCCCGGCGCCGCACCGGACGGCAGGCCCGCCGAGCCCGCCCGCGCGCCGGACCGCTTCGAGTCCGCCCACTGGCTCACCCGCACGGCGCTGTGCGTGGAGGTGCGCGACCCCCAGCGCGCCAATGGCCCGAGGGCCGAGCGCGAGCACGGCGGCCAGAGCGGCGTGCTGTACGTGTTCATGCCGCCGCTGGCGCGCCTGGAGGACTACCTGGAACTGCTCGCCGCCGTGGAGGCGACGGCGGAGGAGCTCGAGCTGCAGATCGTGCTGGAAGGCTACCCGCCGCCGCGCGACCCGCGCCTGAAGATCCTGCAGGTCACCCCCGACCCCGGCGTGATCGAGGTGAACATCCACCCGGCGCACGACTGGGGCGAGCTGGTGCAGCACACCGAGTTCCTGTACCAGGCCGCCTTCGAGAGCCGGCTCTCGGCCGAGAAGTTCATGACCGACGGCCGCCACACCGGCACCGGCGGCGGCAACCACTTCGTGCTGGGGGGCGCGACGCCTGCCGACTCGCCCTTCCTGCGCCAGCCCGAACTGCTCGCCAGCCTGCTGCTGTACTGGCACAACCACCCCAGCCTCAGTTACCTGTTCAGCGGCCTGTTCATCGGCCCGACCAGCCAGGCGCCGCGCGTGGACGAAGCGCGCAACGACCAGCTCTACGAGCTGGAGATCGCGCTGAAGGAGATCGAGCGCAACCGGAAGCTCCAGGGCGACGCCATGCCGCCCTGGCTGGTGGACCGCACGCTGCGCAACATCCTGATCGACGTCACCGGCAACACGCACCGCAGCGAGTTCTGCATCGACAAGATGTACTCGCCGGACAGCGCCACGGGCCGCCTGGGCCTGCTGGAACTGCGCGCCTTCGAGATGCCGCCGCACGCCCGCATGAGCGTGGTGCAGCAGCTGCTGCTGCGCGCCCTGGTGGCGCGCTTCTGGAAGGACAGCTACCGCGCGCCGGTCACCCGCTGGGGCACCGAGCTGCACGATCGCTGGCTGCTGCCCTCCTTCATCTGGCTGGACCTGCAGGACGTGCTCGCCGAGCTGCGGCAGGCCGGCTTCGACTTCGATCCGCACTGGTTCGCGCCGCACTTCGAATTCCGCTTCCCGGTCGCCGGCACCCTGCAGGCGCTCGGCATGGAGGTGACGCTGCGCAACGCGCTGGAGCCCTGGCACGTGATGGGCGAGGAGGGCGCCACCGGCGGAACGGTGCGCTACGTCGATTCTTCGCTGGAGCGCATCGAGGTCAAGGTCACCGGGCTGAACGAGAGCCGCTACGTCGTCACCGTCAACGGCCGGCCGGTGCCCCTGCAGTCCACCGGCACGGCGGGCGAATTCGTCGCCGGCGTGCGCTACCGTGCCTGGCAGCCGCCCTCGGCCATGCATCCCACCATCGGCGTGCACGCGCCGCTCACCTTCGACCTGGTCGACACCTGGATGCACCGCTCCGTCGCGGGCTGCCAGTACCACGTCGCCCACCCGGGCGGGCGCAACTACGTCACCTTCCCCGTCAACGCCTACGAGGCGGAGAGCCGGCGGCTGGCGCGTTTCTTCCGCATGGGGCACTCGCCGGGTCGCATGGAGGTGCCGCCCGCGACGGTGGAACTCACGGGCAGCCGCGAATTCCCGTTCACGCTGGACCTGCGCCGGCCCCCGGCCTGACATGGCGCTCACGCTCCACGTCGTCTCCGACCTGCACCTGAGCCAGGCGGGGATGGACCTGCCCGCCACCGACGCCGACCTCGTCGTGCTGGCCGGCGACATCGCCCGGCCCCGCGAGGCCGTGGCCTGGGCCGGCGCGCTCGGCAAGCCGGTGCTGTACGTGCCGGGCAACCACGAGTTCTACGGCGGCAGCCTCGAGGGACGCATCGCCGAACTGCGCGCGCTCACCGAAGGCACGCCGGTGCGCCTGCTGCACGACGACGAACTCGTGCTCGATGGCGTGCGCATCCTCGGCACCACCCTGTGGACCGAGTTCCGCCTGCCCGACCTGCCGCAGCAGGAGGCGGCGGAGCGCGCCGCCACCAGCTTCATGCGCGACTTCTCCCGCATCCGCCTGCGCGAAGGCGAGGAGGCACTGCTGCGCGCGGACGACTGCGCCGCCCTGTTCCGCCGCCATTCGCGGTGGCTGCGGGAGCGGCTGGCGCACCCGCATGCGGGCCCCACCGTGGTGATCAGCCACCACGCGCCCTCCGTGCGCAGCATCCATCCGCGCTTCGCCGGATCGGCCGTCAACCTGTGCTTCGCCTCCGATGCCGAATACCTGCTGGAGGGCGTGGACCTCTGGGTGCATGGCCACACGCACGACAGCTTCGACTACCGCGTGGGCGGCACGCGCGTGCTGTGCAACCCGCGCGGCTACGTGCGCGAAGGGGTGCAGGAGAACGCGCGCTTCGACCCGGCGCTGGTCGTCGCGGTGGGGTAGGAGCCGCCAGCAGGCACGGCCCGGCTGGTGGAGAATGGACCGGTCGTGGACTCGCCCAAGGATTCCCTGTTCGGCCTGCAGGCCGAGGAGACGCCCGCCGCGCTCGCCGCGGCGCTGGCGCCCCCGGCCGCGCCCGGCCACTACGACGAACTGCGCGGCGGCATCTCCGCCCCGCTGCCCGACACCGCGGCCCATGCCGCCGTGGTGGGCGCGCACGCCCTGCCCACGCGGCCCTGGGCCCGCTTCTTCGAGAACCTGGGCCGCGAAGGCTTCGGCGACCTCAATCGGCGCACCATCGACCTGCAGCGCCAGGTCCGCGACAACGGCGTCACCTACAACGTCTACGCCGATGCCAACGGCCCGCAGCGGCCCTGGTCGCTGGACCTGTTCCCGCTGATCATCCCGTCCGCCACCTGGCAGCGCATCGAGGCCGGCGTGCTGCAGCGCGTGGGCCTGCTGGAACGCGTGCTGGAAGACCTCTACGGGCCCCAGGAACTGCTGAAGTCCAACCTGCTGCCGCCCGCGCTGGTGCAGGGCCATCCCGGCTACCTGCGGCCGATGCACGGAGTGCAGCCGGCCGGCGGCCGCCGCCTGCACATCGCCGCCTTCGACCTGGCGCGCGACCCCACCGGCAACTGGTGGGTGCTGACGCAGCGCACCCAGGCCCCGTCGGGGCTCGGCTACCTGCTGGAGAACCGCCTGGCCATCTCGCGCCTGTTCCCCGAGGCCTTCCGCGACCTGAAGGTGCAGCGCCTGGCCGGCGCCTACCGGGCGCTGCTGGAAAGCCTCACGGCGATGGGCCGCGCGATGGATGCCGCCGAGCCGCGCATCGTGCTGCTGACGCCGGGGCCCTACAACGAAACCTACTTCGAGCACGCCTACCTGGCGCGCTACCTGGGCCTCACCCTGGTCGAGGGCAGCGACCTGACCGTGCGCGACGAGCGCCTGTACCTGAAGACGCTGAAGGGGCTGGAACCGGTCCACGGCGTGCTCAAGCGGCTCGACGACGAATTCCTCGACCCGCTGGAGCTGCGCCCCGATTCGCACCTGGGCGTGCCGGGCCTGCTGCAGGCGGTCCGCGCCGGCAACGTGCTGGTGGCCAACTGCCCGGGCTCGGGCATGCTCGAATCGCCGGCGCTGCTCGGCTTCCTGCCGGCCCTGAGCCGGCAGTTGCTGGGCGCGGAACTGCAGCTGCCCTCGCTCCCGACCTGGTGGTGCGGCGAACGCGCCGCCATGGCCGCCGCCCTGCCGCAACTGCCGCAGTGCGTGATCAAGGAGACCCTCGGCGGCGCCGGCGCCGCGGCCATCCTGGGCAAGAACCTTTCGCGCCGCGAGCTGGACGAATACGCCGGGCGGATCCTGCGCGATCCGGACCGGCACACCATCCAGAGCTACATCCGCCTGTCGCAGATGCCCACCTGGAAGAGCGCGCGCTCGGGCGACCACATCGTGCCGCGCTCCATGCTGCTGCGCGTGTTCGCGTTGTCCGACGGCGCGAACGGCTGGCGCGTGCTGCCCGGCGGACTCACGCGCATCGCCACCAGCGACACCGAGATCGCCTCCATGCAGCGCGGCGGCAGCAGTGCCGACACCTGGGTGCTCACCGAGGGCGAGGTCGATCCGACCACCCTGCTGCACCACGACCAGCCCGCCATCGACACGGCGCACCGCAGCC
The DNA here is from genome assembly GCF_016722785.1 of Ramlibacter monticola. GTDB lineage: Bacteria > Pseudomonadota > Gammaproteobacteria > Burkholderiales > Burkholderiaceae_C > Ramlibacter > Ramlibacter monticola. Next base: position 909,978 of record NZ_JAEQNE010000001.1, read on the forward strand.
GCACCGTCACCAGCCGTGCGGCGGAGCACCTGTTCTGGCTCGGGCGCTACACCGAGCGCACGGAGAACACGGCGCGCCTCGCGCGGCTCGCGATCGAGAGCCTCAATGGCGAGGACCAGAACTCCGCGCCGCTGGTGGCCTGGCTGCGCGAGCTCGCGGTGGCCAACGGGCTCGTGCTCGCCGGCGTGCCGGCGGCGCGGCAGGGCCGGCGGGTCTTCGAGCGCTCCCTGGTCGCGGCGCTGGGCGACCGCGACGACGCCACAAGCGTCGGCTTCAACCTGCGCGCCGTCCGCGCCGCCGCGTCGGCCGTGCGCGAGCGGATCTCCATCGAACAGTGGAACCAGATCGTGCGGGCGGAGCAGGAGTTCCGCATCGGCTGCGAAGCGCTCGCCAGCGGGGGCGAATACTCCTCGGTCGAGGCGCTGCGGGTGCTGGAGAGGCTGTCGGCCCACACGGCCGCCATGACCGGGGCGCAGACCGACCGCATGACGCGCGACGACGGCTGGCGGCTGCTGTCCATCGGCCGCCACCTGGAGCGCCTGGCCTTCCTCGCGCAGGCGCTCGCCAGCGGCTTCGGGACCGGCGCCCTGTTCGACGAAGGCGGCTACGAGGCGGTGGTGGCGCTGTTCGACAGCACGATCACCTTCCACGCGCAGTACCAGCAACGCCACGACATCCCGGCCCTGCTGGACCTGCTGGTGCTGGACCGCGAGAACCCGCGCGCGCTGGGCTGGGTCGCGCAGACGCTGCGCGGCCGGCTGGCGAAGCTGGCCGGCGCCGCCCCCGGCGAACCGACCGCCGTGGCCATGCCCGTGCCCGACCCCGAGTCCTGGAACCTGGAGGGCCTGTGCCAGCGCGACGCCTCGGGCCGCTACCCCGCGACGACCGAGCTGCTGCAGCAGTGCATCGACGCCTCCTACCGGCTCTCCGACGAGCTCGCCGCGCGCTACTTCGCGCACTCGACCGACGCCCGCACCTCGGTCGGCGCCTGAGGCCATGCTGCTGCACGTCCTGCACGAAACCGCCTACGACTACGTGCCCGCGGTGCGCACGGCGCAGCACATGGCGCACCTGAAGCCGGCCACCACGGCCACGCAGCAGGTCCTGCGCCACCGGCTTGCCATCGAACCGGCACCCGCGCGCAGCAGCGAATGGATCGACGTGTACGGCAACACGCGCAGCTTCTTCAGCCTGCAGTTCTCGCACGAGGCCCTGCGGGTGGTGGCCGACAGCCTGGTCGCCACCTCGGCGCAGGCCGTGCCGGCCGCCAGCCTGCCCTGGGAGCAGGCGGTGGAGCGCATGCGCTACCACCGCGCGAGCCGCTACGACCCCGCCGCCGAATTCGCCTTCGCCTCGCCCTCCGTGCCGCGCGACGACGCCTTCGCCGACTACGCCCGGCCCAGTTTCGCGCCGGGGCGCCCCCTGCTGGAGGCAGCGCGCGAACTGACGCAGCGCATCCACGCGGACTTCGAATACGAGACCACCGCCACCGACGTCAACACGCCGGCGCTGCAGGCGCTGGCCCTGCGCAAGGGCGTCTGCCAGGACCTCGCGCAGGTGATGCTCGGCTGCCTGCGCAGCCTGGGCCTGCCCGGCCGCTACGTCAGCGGCTACCTGCTCACCGAGCCGCCGCCGGGGCAGCCCCGGCTGGTGGGCAGCGATGCCTCGCATGCCTGGGTCTCGGTGTACCTGCCGGCGGCGGAAGGCCCCGGCCAGTGGGTCGATCTCGATCCCACCAACGACCGCGCCGCCGGCGAGGACTACGTGACGCTCGCCTTCGGCCGCGACTACGGCGACGTGTCGCCGGTGCGCGGCGTGATCCACGGCGGCGCCAACCACACCCTGCGCGTGGCCGTGACGGTCACGCCGGCGGCAGGCGCCGCGCCGTAGCGCCTCGGAGGGGCTTCGTCATGGAGCCATGGCGGGCCAGTACCGGGCTCATGGCTTCGTCCTGTTTGTCGTCAGGCCCTCATCCGCCCCGAAACCCGGAGAAACGCCGCCCCGGCGCCAGACCGGCTCCCTAGAATCCGGCATTCACCGAAGGAGCAGATCATGGGCGTCTACGACAAGCTGAAGGAACTGAACATCACGCTGCCGCCGGTGGCGACACCAGCGGCGGCCTATGTGCCTTTCGTCCGTACGGGCAATCTCGTCTTCATCTCCGGCCACATCGCGAAGAAGGACGGCAAGGCCTGGGTCGGCCAGCTCGGCAAGACGATTCAGACGGAGGAAGGGAAGCAGGCGGCGCGGGCGATCGCGGTCGATCTCCTGGGCACGCTGCACGCCGCCGTCGGCGACCTGGACCAGGTCAAGCGCATCGTCAAGGTCATGAGCCTGGTGAACTCCTCGCCGGACTTCACGGAGCAGCACCTGGTCACGAACGGCGCCAGCGAGCTGTTCGGCCAGGTGTTCGGCGACAAGGGCGCGCACGCGCGCAGCGCCTTCGGGGTGGCGCAGATCCCGATGGGCGCCTGCGTGGAGATCGAGCTGATCGCGGAGGTGTGATCTTCCTCCCTCCCCCGCCCGGGGAGGGATGTGCCGCACGAGCGCCCCTTGCACATTATTGGTCACGCGACCAATAATGCCGCCATGGCCCGTCCCGGCCGCAACATCGAGCAGGCGCTGCTGCGCAGCGGCAGGCTGCTGTATCCCGCGCGCGGCGGCGCCGGGCTCTCCGTGCGGGCGCTGACGGAGCACGCGGGCGTGAACGTGGGCATGTTCCACTACCACTTCCGCTCCAAGGACGACTTCCTGCGCGAGCTGCTGCAGCAGTACTACGAGGAGATGTTCGGCCCGCTCGCCGAGCGCGTGCACCACGAGGGCCCGCCCCTGGAACGCCTGCGCCAGGCGCTGCTGTTCCTCGCGACCTTCGTGCGCGACCACGAGGCCATGCTGGGCCGCGTCTTCGCCGATGCGAGCGGCGGCGACGCCGTGGCGGCGGAGTTCCTGCGCGCCAATGCCCCGCGCCACCTCCGCCTGCTGGTCGCGCTGATGAACGAGGCCGAAGCGGCCGGCGTGCTGGCGCCGCTGCCGAAGCTGCAGCGCTTCGTCTTCACCATGGGCGCGGTGGCGCTGCCGCTGGTGGTCGTGCCCCACGTCGCGCGGCTGCGGATCGCCCCGGCCCTCATCGGCCGCCAGCTGAAGCGCCAGGTCACCAGCGACGAGGCCATCGCGCAGCGCGTGGAGCTCGCGCTGGCGGCACTGCAAAGGGGAACCGGATGAAGCCCGCATGGACCCTCGCCTGCGCCGCCGCCCTGCTCGCGGCCTGCGACCGCGCGCCGGAACCCGCCTGGTCCGGCTACGCCGAAGGCGACTACGTCTACGTGGCCGCGCCGCTGGCCGGCACGCTGGCGAGCCTGCAGGTGGCGTCGGGCCAGCAGGTCGCGCGCGGCGACGCGCTGTTCGCGCTGGAGGCGCAGTCGGAGGAGGCCGCTCGCGCCGAGGCGCAGGCGCGGCTGGCCGCCGCGCGTTTCCAGGCGGCGAACACCGACAAGGGCAAGCGCCCGGCCGAACTCGCCGTGCAGGAAGCGCAGCTCGCGCAGGCGCGGTCCCAGCTGGCGCTGGCGCGGCGCGAGCTCGCGCGCAAGGCGCCGATCGCCGACAGCGGCGCGATCTCCCGGCTGGAAGTGGATGCCGCGCGCGCGGCCGCGGAAGAGGCGCAGGGCCGCGTGAGCGAGCTGGAGGCGGCGCTGCGGGTCGCCAACCTGCCGTCGCGGACCGACGAGCGCGCCGCGGCCGACGCGCAGGTCGAGGCGGCGCGCCAGGTCCTGCGGCAGAACGAATGGCGCGAGCAGCAGAAGCGCCAGGCGGCCCCCGCCGCCGGCGTGGTCAGCGACACCTTCTTCCGGCAGGGCGAATTCGTGCAGGCGGGGGCGCCCGTCGTGGCCCTGCTGCCGCCCGGCAACATCAAGGCGCGCTTCTACGTGCCGGAGCCGGAACTGGCGGGCATCGCCTTCGGGCAGGCGGTCCAGCTCTCCTGCGACGGCTGCGGCAAGCCCATCGAGGCGCGGGTGAGCTTCATCGCCACCCAGCCCGAATACACGCCGCCGGTGATCTACTCCAACGCGCAGCGCAGCAAGCTGGTGTTCCTGGTCGAGGCGCGGCCGGTGAACGGGGCGGACGCGGCGCGGCTGCGCCCGGGCCAGCCGCTGGACGTGCGGCGCGCCGCGAAGGCAGCGGCGCCATGAGCGCGCCGGGCCGCCCCAAGCGCGAATACCGGAGTGCGCAGCACGAAGGTACTCCAGTGACCGCGCTGGCGATCGACGTGCGCGGCCTGACGAAGCGCTACGACGGGCGCGCCGTGGTCGACGACGTCGCCCTGCAGGTCGCCACCGGCCGCATCTGCGGCTTCCTCGGCCCCAACGGCAGCGGCAAGACGACCACCATCCGCATGCTGTGCGGGCTGCTGAAGCCCGACGCGGGCGAAGGCACCTGCCTGGGCCTGGACGTGCTGCGCGAGTCGCGCGCGATCAAGCGGCAGTCGGGCTACATGACGCAGAAGTTCGGCCTCTACGAGGACCTCTCGATCCGCGAGAACCTGGACTTCATCGCGCGGCTGTTCGAACTCGAGCGCCGGACCGAGGCCGTGGACCAGGCGCTGGCCCGCCTGGGGCTGGTGGAGCGGCAGCGGCAGCTCGCGGGCACGCTTTCGGGCGGCTGGAAGCAGCGACTGGCGCTCGCCGCCTGCCTGATCCACGCGCCCCGCCTGCTGCTGCTGGACGAGCCCACGGCCGGCGTCGACCCGAAGGCCCGGCGCGAGTTCTGGGACGAGATCCACCGGCTGGCGCAGGAAGGCATGACGGTGCTCGTCTCCACGCACTACATGGACGAGGCCGAGCGCTGCGACGAGTTGGTGTACATCGCCTACGGCACGGTGCTGGCCCGCGGCACCGGCGCGGAGGTGGTGCGGCAGGCCGGCCTGGGCGCCGACGCTTCCCTGGAGCAGGCCTTCGTGGCCCTCATCGCCCGCGCCCAGGACAACTTCGCCGCGCCATGACCCGGCTGTCCTGGCGCCGCACGCTTGCGGTCTTCCTGAAGGAGTTCCAGCAGATGCTGCGGGACCGGCTCACCTTCGCGATGGCGATCGGCGTGCCGGTGATGCAGCTGATCCTGTTCGGCTACGCGATCAACACCGACCCGAAGGCGCTCCCCACCGCGCTGGTGAGCGCCGACACGAGCCCGATGGCGCGCAGCATCTCCGCGGCCCTGCAGAACACGGGCTACTTCCGCATCGTGCACGAGGGCACCAGCGAGGACGCGGGCGAGGAGCTGCTGGCACGCGGCGAGGTGCAGTTCCTCGTGGTCATCCCGCCTCGCTTCGGCCAGCGGCTGGTGCGCGGCGAGCGCCCCGCGCTGCTGCTGGCCGCCGACGCCACCGACCCCTCGGCGTCCGGCAATGCCTTCGCGGCGCTGCAGGGCGCGAGCGCGCAGGCGCTGCAGCGGGAGCTGGCCGGGCCGCTCCTGGGGCTGCAGGCGAAGGCCCTGCCCTTCGACGTCGTCGTGCACCGCCGCTACAACCCCGAGGGCCTGTCGCGCTACAACATCGTGCCGGGCCTGGTCGGCACCATCCTGACGATGACGATGGTGATGCTCACCTCGCTGGCGATGACGCGCGAGCGCGAGCGCGGCACGATGGAGAACCTGCTGGCCACGCCGGTGCTGCCGGCGGAGGTGATGGCCGGCAAGATCCTGCCCTACGTGGTGATGGGGTACGTGCAGCTGACGGTGATCCTGGGCGCGGCGCGGCTGCTGTTCGAGGTGCCCATGGCGGGCAGCTGGCCGCTGCTGCTGGCCATGATCGGCGTCTTCATCGTGGCCAACCTGGGCGTCGGCTTCACCTTCTCGACGCTTGCGCGCAATCAGCTGCAGGCGATGCAGATGACGTTCTTCTTCTTCCTCCCGAGCATGCTGCTGTCCGGGTTCATGTTCCCGTTCCGCGGCATGCCGCAGTGGGCGCAGTGGCTGGGAGAGATCCTGCCGCTGACGCACTTCCTGCGGATCGTGCGGGGGATCATGCTGAAGGGGAGCGAAACGGGGCAGCTGCTGGGGGACCTGTGGCCCATGCTGGCGTTCATGGTCGTGGCGGCGGCAGTGGCATTGCTGCGGTATCGGCAGACCGTGGATTGAGCGAGCGAGCCGAGAGTACGTGCCAGGCTGCGTAGGGCCTCATTCTGCCCGAGGGCGTCGCGGCAGGCGGTGTGCGTGATCCCGGTGCCCTGGCGGTTCGCGCGTACTGGATTCTCGCCCGCACGGGATGACGCGATGGGCGGCAATGATTGTGGTCCCAGAGGGCACGGCGCTGCGCGTCGCGACAGGCGGTGCGCGGTGCGGGCCCGCGTTGGGGCCGCCCGAAAAATCGGGCCCGCCGCCGCAGCGCGGCTACGCAGCGACAGCGATGCGAGCCGCGCGTACGTTTCATGCTGGAGACATCTGTTCGAACGGAGAGTTTGCGGTGCGCCGCAAACTCGCAGTGAGTTATGGCTCCGCGGCGGCGGGCCCGATTTTTTGGGGAAGTCCGCGCGCGAAGCCGCGGACCGGCACCTTCGCGGGCCCGCACCGCGCACCGCCTGGCGCGACGGACCCCGCACGTGGAGAAGGGCGCATTCGAACTTGCCCCCACCCTTGCCCCTCCCCGAAGGGCAGGGAGAAAGAACAAACTTACTCGTCGAGCAACCCGCCCCGATAGAAGCTGTACGCCGTGCCGTCGTGGAGGTAGAAGTACCCGTCCGCGCAGCCGTCCTTGCCCGGGAAGAACTCGCGGTACTTCTTCGGCACGAGGCGCTCCAGTTCCTCGTCGGAGAGTTCCTCGAACTCCTGCGGCGTGATCGCCTGGCCGGCGCGCAGGCGGCGGCGCGGTTCCATCACTCGACCCGGGTGACGACCAGCGGCTTGAAGCCCAGGTCCGCCACCTTGCCCTTGCGGCCGCGCGCGCCCTTGGCGTTGTTGAGGGACCGGATCTCCAGCACCTCCTCGCGCTCCTTGTCGCCGCGGCCCAGCCCGGTGATGCGCACGGAGCGGCTGTAGGCCGCCGCGCCCGCGAGTTCTTCCTTCGGCTCCAGGTCCATCAGCATCAGGCCGCGGCCACCGTTGGCCATGGCCTTCAGCTCCGCGATCTCGAAGGTCAGGATGCGCCGGCCGGTCGAGGCGCAGCACACGTGGGTGGCGGGAAGGTTCGCAGCCGTCGCCTGCGCGCCGGGTGCGGGCGGCACGTTGGCGGGCGAAGGCCTGCACACCGTCTCGCCGGCGCCGAGCGACAGGAAGGCCTTGCCGCCCTTCTGGCGCGACACCATGTTGTCGACCGTCGCCAGGAAACCGTAGCCGCCCGAGTTGGACAGCAGCAGCCACGCATTCCCGGCGCCGGCGAAGTAGTGCACCAGCTGCGTGCCCGACTCCAGCTCGATGAAGGTGGTGAGCGGCTGGCCGTCGCCGCGGGCGCCGGGCAGCGTCGACACGGCCACCGAGTACACGCGCCCGTTGCTGCCGAAGGCCAGCAGCGTGTCCACCGTGCGGCACTCGAAGGTGCCGTAGAGGCCGTCGCCGGCCTTGAAGGCGAAGCTGGACGCGTCGTGCCCGTGGCCCTGGCGCGAGCGCACCCAGCCCTTCTGCGACACCACCACCGTCACCGGCTCGTCGACCACCTTCACCTCCGCCACGGCCTTCTTCTCGGCCTGGATCAGGGTGCGGCGGGCATCGCCGAACTGCTTCGCGTCGCCCTCGATCTCCTTGACCATGAGGCGGCGCAAGGCGGCCGGCGAGCCGAGGATCTCCTCCAGCTTCTGCTGCTCGGCGCGCAGTTCCTTCAGCTCCTGCTCGATGCGGATCGCCTCGAGGCGCGCCAGCTGGCGCAGGCGGATCTCGAGGATGTCCTCGGCCTGCCGCTCGGAGAGCTTGAAGCGAGCGATCAGCGCCTGCTTCGGGTCGTCCGCGGCGCGGATGATCGCGATCACTTCGTCGATGTTCAGCAGCACCAGCTGCCGGCCCTCGAGGATGTGGGTGCGGTCCATCACCTTGTCGAGGCGGTGCCGCGAACGGCGCTCGATGGTGCGCTGGCGGAACTCGATCCATTCGACCAGCATCTGGCGCAGCGACTTCTGCACCGGCCTGCCGTCCAGGCCCACCATGGTCAGGTTGATCGGCGCAGAGGTCTCCAGCGAGGTCTGCGCCAGCAGCGTGTTGGTCAGTTCGTCCTGCGCGATCCGGCTGGTCTTGGGCTCGAACACGAGGCGCACCGCCGCGTCCTTGCTCGATTCGTCGCGCACCGTGTCCAGCACGGCCAGCACGGCCGCCTTGAGGTTGGCCTGCTCCTGCGTCAGCGCCTTCTTGCCGGCCTTGACCTTGGGGTTGGTCAGCTCCTCGATCTCCTCCAGCACCTTCTGCGAGCTCACGCCGGGCGGCAGTTCCGTCACGACCAGCTGCCACTGGCCGCGCGCCAGCTCCTCGATCTTCCAGCGCGCCCGCACCTTCAGCGATCCGCGGCCGCTTCCATAGGCTTCGGTGATGTCGGCGGCGCTGGAGATCACCTGGCCGCCGCCCGGATAGTCCGGGCCCGGGACCAGCGCGAACAGGTCCTCGTCGGACAGCTTGGGGTTCTTCACCAGCGCCACGCAGGCGTCCGCCACCTCGCGCAGGTTGTGCGAGGGGATCTCGGTCGCCAGGCCCACGGCGATGCCGCTGGCGCCATTGAGCAGCGCGAAGGGCAGGCGCGCGGGCAGCACCACCGGCTCCTGCGTGCTGCCGTCGTAATTGAGCACGAATTCGACCGTGCCCTCGTCGATCTCGTCGAGCAGCAGGTTGGCGATCTTCGCCAGCCGCGCCTCGGTGTAGCGCATGGCCGCGGCGCCGTCGCCGTCGCGGCTGCCGAAGTTGCCCTGGCCGTCGATCAGCGGGTAGCGCTGCGCGAAGTCCTGCGCCATGCGCACCAGCGCGTCGTAGGCGGCCTGGTCGCCGTGCGGGTGGAAGCGGCCCAGCACGTCGCCGACCACGCGCGCGCTCTTCACGGGCTTGGCGCCGGCGCCCCCGCCGAAGCCCAGCCCCATGCGGTACATCGAGTAGAGGATGCGCCGCTGCACCGGCTTCTGGCCGTCCGCCACGTCCGGCAGGGCGCGGCCCTTGACCACGCTCAGCGCGTACTCCAGGTAGGCCCGTTGCGCGTAGCTCGCGAGGTCGAGCCCGCCGTCGTCGTCGCCCGGGCTGGCGAGGGGGATGAGTTCCTGCTCCATGGATCGTTATCGGAGGGTCTTGGGGGTATCGGAGAGTTCGTCCTGGCTCAGGGTGACGATGCGGCGCTCGGAGGCGCCGCGCACTTCCTGGTCCAGGCGGGTGTTCAGTTTCTGCAGCAGCACGATGGGCTCGACCTCGCCGGGCGGCACCGCGGTCATCACGATGCGGAAGTGCAGGTACTCCGCCTTCGCCGCTGGCAGGGGCTCCTTGAGGCCCGCGACCAGGATCCGCGAGGCCACCGTCGCCGCCGCCTGGGCGGGCGCGCAGCCTTCGGCCAGCACGCCCATGCGCGAATGGGTCAGGCGCGCGGCCACGTCGCCGTCGCGCAGCAGCGAGCCGCGGATGCGGCTGGCGGCGGCCAGCACGGCCGACTCCGCCGCCTCCGGCCCGAATTCGTCCGTCAGCGCGCCGAGGTTGTCGATGTTCACGATCATCAGCACGCTGGGATGGCCATAGCGGCGCGTCAGGTTGCGCGCGGCCTGCACCCGCTGCGACAGCACCATCGGCGTGGCCAGGCCGGTCAGCGGATCGGTGGTGGTGCGGCCGAGGACGCGCGCCCGGGTCTCGCCCACGATGCGCCCGCGCCAGTCCGTGGCGACGTAGGTGCAGGCCGCCCAGACCGCCAGCAGGCCCGCCTGCCACAGCGCATCCTCGATGTCGTAGGGCGGCGCGTCGGCCGCCAGCCGGAAGCTGGCGAGCGCCAGCGCCACCAGGGCCGGCAGCAGCCACCAGTTCCAGGGCCGGCTCTGCCGCCAGCCCCGCACGACCACCAGCAGCACCACCGAGGTCCACAGCACGACGCCGCCGACCAGCGCCCAGTCGCTGTAGATGGCGCCCAGCGCCAGCACGGGCAGGATGGCGCTGGCGACGAACAGCCAGCGGCGCGCCTGCCGCACCTCGCTCGCATGGCTCATGAGGTCCATCAGCTGCACGCCGGCGAGGGCAGGCACCAGCAGCAGCACCGCCGTGGGCGCGAGCGGCTGCCGGCCGATCATCGACAGCACCGAGAGCACCGACATCAGCGTGGCCGGGGCGTGCAGCAGCAGGGCGCGCTCGCCATAGGCGTTGGCCTTGATCACGCAGGAGAACAACAGCAGCACCTGGGCGCCGACGAAGGCGCCCAGCCAGAGCTGGGCCGGATCGATCGTGTCGGTCACTTGGAAATCGGAAGGGAAAAGAGAGCTAGTCGTGGACCACCGCGGCGGGCGTGCCTGCGCCTTCCAGCGGCGCGACGGCCGCCAGGCCGGCAGGCAGGTTGCGCCGCCCGGTCGTGCCGGCGGGACCGGGCAGTTCCATGTGCACGCGACGGGGCTGCGGCCCCGCAGGCGCCGCGACGGCCGCAGGCACCGGCTTGAGCATCGTGTAGAGCTGCATCACGGTGCGCACGTAGTTCTGCGTCTCGCGGTAGTTGGGGATGCGGTTGCCGGCCCGCTGCACCGCGCCCTCGCCGGCGTTGTAGGCGGCCAGCGCCAGCTCCAGCCGGCCCGGGAACATCTGCAGCAGGTCGCGCAGGTAGCGCGCGCCGGTGCGCAGGTTGGTGCGCGGGTCCTTCAGTTTCTTCTCGATCGGCGCCCGGGCATCGCCCGCGAGGCCGTAGCGCTGCGCCGTCGCCGGCATCACCTGCATCAGCCCCACCGCGCCCTTGGGCGACACCGCCGCCGGATCGAAGCCGGACTCGGTCGCGATCAGCGCCTGCAGCAGTTCGAGCTCGATGCCGTGCTCGCGCGCGGCCTCGCTCACCTGCGGCTGCACCAGCCGGAAGCCGGGCGAGACCTGCAGGAAGGAAAGCACGCGGCCGGGCGCGTCGGCCGCCGGCGCGCCCGGCGCGGCGATGCCTTCCGCGGTGTCGAAGCTCTCGCCGCCGCGAAAGAACAGCTCGTAGCGCTCGTCCATCTTCTCGGCGGCGAAGTGCACGCCCTGGGAGTCCACATAGCCCCAGATCTCCGCATGCGCAGGCGCCAGCCACAGCGCGAACGCCGCCGCGAGCAGCGCGCGCAAAGTCATGGTGCCCCCACGCTTGTCACTTCGTGTACTGCGCTGCCCCCCGAGGGGGCCTTCGCGCCTTCGGGCGGCCGTGCGGCGCTCACTTCTGCAGCTCCAGCGCCTGCTCGCGGCGCTGGGCGAATTCGCCCGCCAGCATCGACATCACGACCAGCGAGTCGAAGCCGTCCTTCACGCGCACCGCCTCGCGCAGCACACCTTCCTGCACGAAGCCTTCCTTCACGTAGAGGGCCTGTGCGCGCGTGTTGCGCATCTTCACGTCGAGCCAGAAGCGGTGGGCGCCGAGGTCGTCGAAGGCGATCTTCTTGACCACGCGCACGGCCGCATGGCCGTAGCCCTTGCCCTTGCCCTGCACCACCATGCGCTTGAGCTCGATGCAGGCCTGCGGGTTGCGGCAGCCGATCAGGATCAGGAAGCCGGCGCGCTCCAGCCCCGGGCCGGCCTCGATGATGAAGTGGCGGAAGTCCGGGAAGCGGATGGCGGCTTCGTGCTGCATCTTCTCCCAGGGCGTGATGAAGGGCTGGTTCTCCGGGTCCTGCTCGAGCGACAGCACGTACTCCAGGTCGCTCTGCATCGTGGGGCGCAGGCGCACCCGGGGGGTGGACCGTCCGCTGGTGTCGTCGCTCATCTCGTTCCTCCTCGGGTGGTTCTCAAATGTCGATTTCGACGGCGTCGCCGTGCAGCTCCATCAGTTCGCGCCGGGCGGCCGCTTCGCCCTTGCCCATCAGCTTGGTGATGAGCGTCTCGGTGCCGGAGAAGTCGAAGCGGGCCAGGCTCACCGGCAGCAGCCTGCGCGTGTCCGGATTGAGCGTGGTCTCCCACAGTTGTTCCGCGCTCATCTCGCCCAGGCCCTTGAAGCGGCTGATGGTCCACTTGCCCTCGCCCACGCCTTCCTTGCGCAGCTTGTCGAGGATGGCGGTGAGCTCGCCCTCGTCCAGCGCGTACAGCTTGCCGGCCGGCTTCTTGCCGCGCGCCGGGGTGTCCACCCGGAACAGCGGCGGGCGCGCCACGTACACGTTGCCGGACTCGATCAGCTTCGGGAAGTGGCGGAAGAAGAGCGTGAGCAACAGCACCTGGATGTGCGAGCCGTCCACGTCGGCATCCGACAGGATGCAGATCTTGCCGTAACGCAGGCCGGACAGGTCGACCGTGTCGTTCGGCCCGTGCGGATCGACGCCGATCGCCACCGCGATGTCGTGGATCTCGGTGTTGGCGAACAGGCGGTCGCGCTCGACTTCCCAGGTGTTGAGCACCTTGCCGCGCAGCGGCAGGATGGCCTGGCACTCCTTGTCGCGGCCCATCTTGGCGCTGCCGCCGGCCGAATCGCCTTCCACCAGGAAGATCTCGTTGTGCGTGAGCTCCTTGCTCTCGCAGTCGGTGAGCTTGCCGGGCAGCACGGCGACGCCGGAGCCCTTGCGCTTCTCCACCTTCTGGCCGGCCTTCTGGCGCGACTGCGCCGCCTTGATCGCCAGTTCCGCCAGCTTCTTGCCGTAGTCGACGTGCTGGTTGAGCCACAGTTCCAGCGCCGGCCGCACGAAGCTGGAGACCAGCCGCACGGCGTCGCGCGAATTCAGGCGCTCCTTGATCTGGCCCTGGAACTGCGGGTCCAGCACCTTGGCGGAGAGCACGTAGGAGGCACGGGCGAACACGTCCTCGGGCAGCAGCTTCACGCCCTTGGGCTGCAGGTTGTGCAGCTCGATGAAGCTCTTGACGGCGTTGAACAGGCCGTCGCGCAGGCCGCTGTCGTGGGTGCCGCCGGCGGTGGTGGGGATCAGGTTGACGTAGCTCTCGCGCACCGGCTGGCCTTCTTCCGTGAAGGCCACGCACCACGCGGCGCCTTCGCCCTCGGCGAAGTTCTCGTTGCTGTCGGCGAAGCCCTCGCCCTCGAACAGCGGGATCACCGGGTCGGAGGACAGCGTCTGCATCAGGTAGTCGCGCAGCCCGCCCTTGTACTGCCAGGTCTGGGTTTCCTTCTTCTTCTCGTCGGTGAGCTGCACGGTCACGCCGGGCATCAGCACCGCCTTGCTGCGCAGGAGGTGGGCCAGTTCCGCCATCGGGACCTGGATCGACTCGAAGTACTTCGCGTCGGGCCACACGCGCACGGTGGTGCCCTGCCTGCGGTCCCCGGGCCCGGACTTGCGGACCGCCAGCTTCTCCACCACGTCGCCGCCGGAGAACGCCAGCGTGGCGGCCTGGCCGTCGCGGTAGCTGGTGGCCTCCAGCCGTTTCGCCAGCGCGTTGGTCACCGACACGCCCACGCCGTGCAGGCCGCCGGAGAAGCTGTAGGCGCCGCCCTTGCCCTTGTCGAACTTGCCGCCGGCGTGCAGGCGCGTGAACACCAGCTCGATCACCGGCGCCTTCTCCTCGGGGTGCAGGCCGAAGGGGATGCCGCGGCCGTCGTCCTCCACGCTGACGGAGCCGTCGGCGTGCATCACCACGCCGATGCGCTTGCCGTAGCCGGCCAGGGCTTCGTCGGCGGCGTTGTCCAGGACCTCCTGCAGCACGTGCAGGGGGTTGTCGGTGCGGGTGTACATGCCCGGGCGCTGCTTCACGGGCTCGAGGCCCTTGAGCACCCGGATCGAACCTTCGGAGTAGTCGGACGGTTTCGTGGCCATGGGAGCCGGATTGTAGTGGCCTGCCTTCTTTCGCACTGGATGCACATCCAGCCGGTGTTGCATTCATGCCGAGGCATCATCAATTCGCGGCAAAGATTTCAACAGGGTTGTCAGCCCCGCTGCAAGCGTGGGGAGGACGTTCTCGCTACAGTCGCCCGGATGCAAGACGCCGCCCCCAAGCTTTCGATGACCCAGGTGCTGGTCTGCGGCGCCCTGGTCGTGACCCTGTCGATGGGCATCCGCCACGGCTTCGGCCTGTGGCTGCAGCCGATCACGCAGGCGCAGGACTGGAGCCGCCAGACTTTCGCCTTTGCGATCGCCATCCAGAACCTGGCCTGGGGCCTGATCGGCATCTTCGCCGGCATGCTGGCCGACCGCTTCGGCGCCTTCCGGGTGCTGGCGGTCGGCGCCCTGCTCTACGCAGCCGGGCTGGTGGGCATGGCCTTCCCGACCAATCCGCTGGTGTTCGTGCTGACCGCGGGCGTGCTGATCGGCGCGGCGCAGGCCGGAACCACCTACGCCATCGTCTACGGCGTGATCGGCCGGCAGATCGACCCGAGCAAGCGCTCCTGGGCCATGGGCGTCGCGGCCGCGGCGGGGTCGTTCGGGCAGTTCCTGATGGTGCCGGTGGAACAGGGCCTGATCGGCGGCCTGGGCTGGCAGCAGGCGCTGCTGGTGCTGGCCGTCACCGCGCTGCTGATCGTGCCGCTGGCGCGCGGGCTGCGCGAGCCGGGCCTGGGCGGGGCGCACGCGCCGAAGCGCGAGCAGACCGTCCTGCAGGCGCTGGCCGAGGCCTTCCGCTACCCCAGCTTCCAGCTGCTGATGGCGGGCTACTTCGTGTGCGGCTTCCAGGTCGTGTTCATCGGCGTGCACATGCCCAGCTACCTCAAGGACAAGGGCCTGTCGCCGCAGGTGGCGAGCTACGCGCTGGCCATCATCGGCCTGTTCAACGTGTTCGGCACCTACATCGTGGGCATGCTGGGGCAGAAGCTGGCCAAGCGGAAGATCCTGGCCGGCATCTACCTGGGCCGCTCGGTCGCGATCACGCTGTTCCTGCTGGCGCCGCTGACGCCCGGGTCGGTCTACGTCTTCTCGGCGGTGATCGGCCTGCTGTGGCTGTCCACGGTGCCGCCCACCAACGCCACCATCGCCAACATCTTCGGCGTCGCGCACCTGTCGATGCTGGGCGGCTTCGTTTTCTTCAGCCACCAGATCGGCTCCTTCATGGGCGTGTGGCTGGGCGGCCTGCTGTACGACCGCACCGGCAGCTACGACATCGTCTGGTACCTGTCGATCGCGCTGGGCATCTTCGCGGCGGTGGTGAACCTGCCGGTGCGGGAGGCGCCGATCGCGCGGACGGCCATGCCGCAGGGGGCCTGATGTCGGCGAGGGGGCGCCGGGTCACGGCCTATGCCATCGCCGGCGCGGTGCTGGCGGGGGTGTTCGCGCTGTACACGCGGCCGGAGATGATGGTGGGCCTCGGGGAGATGATCTGGGCATGTTTCCAGTGAGGCGCGCGCACGCTTCCCCCCGGCCGGACCGGGACGGGACTGTCCGTCTCACTCCATGTCCCCCGGCACTGGCTGAAGCCAGTGCCTCCTCCTTTACTTCCGGAGACGGACAGTCCCGTCCCGGTCCTGCGCTGCGCCGCGATGGACCATGGCGTCCCCCCGGGCCCCCGAAGAACGCTCGCGGCCACGCTCATCGGAGCATCTGCCACCCGCACCCGCACACCCCAGGACCGGAGCGGGATTGTCCGCCTCCGGAAGTAAAGGGGGAGGCAGGGCCTTCAGGCCCTGCCGGAGGACATGGAGTGAGGCGGACAATTCCGCTCCGGTCCGGCGCCGGTGGCCACCGCCGTTTCCCGGCCCGTTCCGGCACGCGGGCAGCCGCGTGACCAGCACCATGCACGGAACCGACGAAGCCTCCCCCTGGATCCGCCTGTGGTCCCACCTGGTCCCGCCGGGCGGCACCGTGCTGGACGTGGCCTGCGGCCGCGGCCGCCACCTGCGCTGGTTCGCCGCGCGCGGCCATCCCGTCACGGGGGTCGACCGCGACCCCGAGGCCATCGCCGCCATCGCGGGCCTCGGCGAGATCGTGCGGGCCGACATCGAGAACGGCCCCTGGCCCTTGGCGGACCGGCAGTTCGACCTCGTGGTCGTCACCAATTACCTCTGGCGGCCACTGTTTCCGCAGATCCTGGCCGCGGTCGCTCCCGGCGGCGTGCTGCTGCACGAGACCTTCACGCAGGGCAATGAGTCCGTCGGCAAGCCCTCGCGCCCCGAATTCCTGCTGACGCCGGGCGAGCTGCTGCAGGTCTACGGCGGCGCGCTGCGGGTGGTCGCGTTCGAGGACGGCTTCCTCGATGGCCCGCCGCGCTTCGTCCAGCGCATCGCGGCGGTGCGCGAGCGGCCGAGCCCTACAAGAGTGCGTTACATGCTCTAGTTAGAATCGACGGATTCCCGGGACACAACCATGACACCGATTACTGGCAGCATCGTCGCGCTCGTCACCCCGATGCTGGACGACGGCAGCGTCGACTACCCCGCCCTGCGCAAGCTGGTCGACTGGCACATCGAGCAGGGGACCGACTGCGTCTGCGTGGTCGGCACCACCGGCGAGTCGCCGACCGTCGACGTCGAGGAGCACCAGGAGATCATCCGCGTCGCCGTGGAACAGGCGAAGAAGCGCGTGCCCATCATGGCCGGCTGCGGCGCCAACTCCACCGTCGAGGCGATCGCGCTGGCGAAGTTCGCGCAGAAGGTCGGCGCGGACGCCCAGCTGCAGGTCGTGCCCTACTACAACAAGCCCGGGCAGGAAGGCCTGTTCCAGCACTTCAAGGCGATCGCCGAAGCGACCGGTGACCTGCCCATGGTGCTTTACAACGTGCCCGGCCGCACGGTCGCGGACATGCAGCACGACACGGTGCTGCGCCTCGCGCGGGTGCCCGGCATCGTCGGCATCAAGGAAGCCACGAGCAACATCGAGCGTGCCGAGTGGCTGATCAAGGAAGCCCCGAAGGGCTTCTCCATCTATTCCGGCGACGACGCCACCGCCGTGGCGCTGATGCTGTGCGGCGGCCAGGGCAACATCAGCGTGACGGCCAACGTGGCCCCGCGCCTGATGCACGAACTGTGCGTCGCCGCCATCGCCGGCGATGCGAAGAAGGCGATGGAGATCCAGCTGCGCCTGCTGCCCGTGCACAAGCACCTGTTCGTCGAAGCCAACCCGATCCCCGTGAAGTGGGCCATGGCCCGCATGGGCCTGATGGGCGGCGCGCTGCGCCTCCCGATGACGCCGCTCGCCAAGGCCAACGAAGCCGTGGTCGAGGGCGCGCTGCGTGCCGCCGGCCTGCTGGGCTGAGCACGCGAAGACATCCAGAGGGGATTCCATGAAGTTGATCGCCAAGTTCGGCCTTCTCGCCGTGGCCGCGGCGCTGTCCGCCTGCTCCGTCCTGCAAGAGGACAAGATCGATTACCGCAGCGCCAGCAAGGGCGTGACGCTCGAAGTGCCGCCGGACCTGACGCAGTTGTCCCGGGACTCGCGCTACGCGACGCCGGGCGGCGCCGTCTCCGCCAGCAGCTACAACGTGGGCCAGGCCGTGCCCAACCTGCCGACCGCGGCCACCGCCGTGGGCGACGTGCGCATCGAGCGCGCCGGCAACCAGCGCTGGCTGGTGGTGAACCGCTCGGCCGACCAGGTCTGGCCGCTGGTGCGCGACTTCTGGCAGGAGAGCGGCTTCCTGCTGACGATGGACCAGCCCAACCTCGGCATCATGGAAACCGACTGGGCCGAGAACCGGGCCAAGATACCGCAGGACATCATCCGCGGCACGCTGGGCAAGCTGATCGACTCGGCCTACTCCACCTCCGAACGCGACAAGTTCCGCACGCGCCTGGAGCGCTCCGCCACCGGCGGCACCGAGATCTACATCAGCCACCGCGGCATGATCGAGGTCTACACCACGCAGCAGAAGGAGAACACGGCGTGGCAGCCGCGCCCGGCCGATCCCGAGCTGGAAGCCGAGTTCCTGCGCCGCCTGATGGTGAAGCTGGGGGCGCCGCAGGCGCAGGCCGCGGCCGCCACCAACGTCGCCTCCGACAAGCCCACCTCGCGGGTCGAGACCCAGAACAGCCAGCCGGTGGTGGTGATCGACGAGGGCTTCGACCGCGCCTGGCGCCGCGTCGGCCTCGCGCTGGACCGCACCGGATTCACGGTGGAGGACCGCGACCGCAGCCAGGGCACCTACTTCGTGCGCTACGTGCCGCCGAACCCGGACAAGAAGGAGCCCGGCTTCTTCGGCAAGCTGTTCAGCCGCAGCGAGAAGACGGAGCAGCCGCTGAAGTACCGCATCAACCTGAAGGCCGAAGGCCAGAGCACCACCGTCTCGGTGCTGAACGCGAACGGCGCGCCGGAGACTTCCGCCAACGCGCAGCGCATCGTGCAGGTGATCGCCGAGGACCTGAAGTAACGGGGCTTCCGTGATCCGTTTCAAGAGCCTGGGCAGTGGCAGTTCGGGGAACGCCACGGTGGTCCAGGCGCGCAGCGGCGCCCACGCGGCGCACCTGCTGATCGACTGCGGCCTCGGCATCCGCGAACTGGACAAGCGCCTGCGCGCGGCCGGCATGCTGGCCGACCAGATCGACGCGGTCTTCGTCACCCACGAACACGGCGACCACATCGGCTGCGCGCGCGCGCTCGCCCTGCGCGAGCGCATCCCGGTGTACATGAGCGAAGGCACCTATGCCGCGATCGGCCAGCCGGACTTCGACGGCCTGCTGCGGCTGGCCTGCGACGGCGCCGTCTTCGAGCTCGGGTCCATGCAGGTGCGACCGTTCACGGTGCCGCACGATGCGCGCGAACCGCTGCAGCTCACGCTGACCGACGGCGACGCGCGCCTGGGCGTCGTGACGGACCTCGGGCACGTCAGCGCGCATGTCGTGCAGGAACTGGCCGGGTGCAGCACCTTGTTGCTGGAGTGCAACCACGACGAGGAGATGCTCAGGGCCTCGCGCTATCCGCCTTTCCTCAAGCGGCGCGTGGGCGGCCCCTACGGACACCTGGCCAACGGCGCGGCCGCGGCCTTCGCGCAGTCGCTGCTCGCGGCAGGCCACCTGCGGCAGGTGGTGGCCGCGCACCTCAGCGAGGAGAACAACACGCCGGAACTCGCGCGCGCGGCGCTGGCCCAGGCCTTGGGCTGCGGCGCCAGCGACGTGCATGTGGCCGATGGGCCCTGCGGCAGCGGCTGGTTGGCTGCGTAGGCGCGACCCACCAAGAAGAAGTTCTTTGCCGATTTGCGCGAACGGGGTGAATCGCGTTCGGCGGCGAGCGCACTGTGATACACGAATTGGTGCGGTCAGCCGCCGTCTCGCTTCGTTGCTAGTGGGCCCGGACCAGGACGGGCCTGTCCGCCCTGGTCCTGCGCAGCGCGCGTCCGGGCAGTTTGCCTGCGCCCATCTGCGTCTCGCGGCGCACGGCTTGCGGCACGCGTCAACGAAGCCGCTGCGCACGAACCTGGCGCGGCGCAGGACCAGAGCGGGGCTGTCCGGCTCGGCGACATAAAGGAGGAGGCGCGGGCGCCGCGCTCACCCGGGGCGCGGTTCTCACCCGCGCCGGGGGACAGTCGCAGAGACGGACAGCCCCGCTCTGGTCCGGCAAGAAGGCCGCTGCGCGCACCTGAAGATTTCCTCATCCGACGGAAACGAACCCTCTCCAGCGGCCTCCGGAGATCAGCGGAGTACCAAAGAAAAAGCCGCCCGAAGGCGGCTTCTTCCAGCAGCGCGCAAGCGCGCGCCGCGCAATGGCTTACTTCGTGCCCGAAGCGGCGGAAGCGGCGCCCACGGCAGCGGAGGCAGAGCCCGCGGCGGCGGAAGCAGCGCTGGAGGACGTGTCGGCGGTGGGAGCCGGCGCGGGAGCGGGGGCCGGAGCAGCAGCGGGCGCCGGGGCGGGCGCGGGCGCCGGTTCTTCCTTCTTGCCGCAGGCGGCCAGGGCAACGGCGGCGACCAGGGTGGCCAGAACGAGCGATTTCTTCATTTCAGGTTTCCTTCTAGGGATGGGGACAACGATTCCGGAACTTTGTCCTGGCGGGCAAAGCCGCTAGTGACCGAGAGCGGGAGGCTCGCGCCCTTTCCAGCTCAGCCAAAAATTATAGCCTCAAAGGGTTTTCCCGCGCGAGCTCGCCAGCATAGTGGGGGCCTTCTTCAGAGCCCGAGCGTGCTCGCCGGGAAGGCGGGCGTGGCCTTCTGCAGCCATTCGGCCAGGCTTTCACGCAGCAGTACGCGACGCTCGGGCTCGCTGCCGCAGAAGCCGTTGCTGCGCTCGAGGTCGCGCCGCTCCAGCACCCACGCCGGACTCCACAGCGCACTGGGCAGGTCGAGCCGGTCCGCGCTGGGACAGGCAACAGCCGTGACGATGTGCGACCACTGGCGGCGCCACTGCACGAAGCGCGCATGCCGCTGCAGCACGCGATCGTAGTTGCGCGCCAGCAGCACGATGCCGCGGCCGGAGGAGGACCACGCCTGGAGCGACTCGGCGGTGGCGCGCTCGTCCAGGGGCCAGTCCTCGAAGTCGGGGTCGCTCAGGATGATGTCGCGCCAGCCGTCGCGCGCCGCGCACGCGAGCGCATCGCGCAGCAGCTGACGGAACTCCTCGCGGCCTTCGAAGCGCCGCGAGGGCAGCGGCGAGGCCGCTCCTTGTCGCTCCTCTTCGCTCATGACTCTCCTCCGTACGGCGGTTTCGCCATCACTCGCCACGGGCCTCGCCCGTGGCATGGGCCCAGCCCGCTTCGCACCACGATCGCAGCAGCGCGCGCGCGGCGTCGCTGGCCCCTTCGAGCTCGCCGGCCTCGAGCCGACGCCGGTCCGCCAGCCGCCGCATCAGGGTCGCGTCCGCGCCGGCGGCGCGCCAGGCCTCGCCGTTGATGAAGACGTGGCGCCGGTCATGCAGCATGCGCGTGCGCGCATCGAGCACCAGCGAGCGCAGCTTGCGAGGCGCCCGCCCGGGCTCGAACCACACGTTGGGCTTCGGTTCGCTGAGGTAGGCGCCCAGCGCGCGATCGAGCGCCGCGGGATCCCTCAATGCGGCGGCGAGCGCGTCCTGCGCGAACTGCCTCAGTCCCTCGGGCAGCGCGCCGGGCGCCCCGCTAGGGGCCTGGGCCGGGTCGCGGTAGATGCGCGGCTCGCCCTCTTCCGCCGCTTCGTCGGCGATGCGCTGCAGCAGCTCGCGCGCGAGCTCCGCCTGCGCCGGCGCGCGGAAGCCGATGGAGCAGGTCTGGCACTCGCCCTCGGCGATGCCGTCGTGCGCGTAGCGCGGGGGCAGGTACAGCATGTCGCCCGGCTCCAGCACGAACTCCTGCTCGGGCTCGAAGTTCGCCAGGATCTTCAGCGGCACGCCCTCCTGCAGCACCCTGTCCGACCGGCGGCCGATGCGCCAGCGGCGCCGGCCCTGGGCCTGCAGCAGGAACACGTCGTAGCTGTCGAAGTGCGGGCCGACACCGCCGGTGTCGGTGGCGTAGCTGATCATCAGGTCGTCCAGCCGCGCAGCGGGCACGAAATCGAAGCGGTGCAGCAGCTCGTGCGCGCCGGCGTGGTGCAGGTCCACGCCCTGCACGAGCAGGGTCCAGCCCGGCTTCTTCAGGGGCGGCAGCGCGCGGCGCGCGAAGGGCCCCCGCCGCAGCCGCCAGGACGGCCCGTCGTGGACGACGAGGCGCGATTCGACCTCGTCGCGTTCGG
This sequence comes from Ramlibacter monticola, assembly GCF_016722785.1. Taxonomy (GTDB): domain Bacteria; phylum Pseudomonadota; class Gammaproteobacteria; order Burkholderiales; family Burkholderiaceae_C; genus Ramlibacter; species Ramlibacter monticola. The sequence goes on from NZ_JAEQNE010000001.1 coordinate 931,543, forward strand.
CCAGGGCGAACAGCTCGCGCGGCGCCAGCAGCGGCTGGAAGCCCGGGACGGCCTGGCGGACGAGAAGGGGCTTCTTCTGCCAGTGCCTTTTCATGAACAGCGTCGGGCTCAGGCCGCCGAGCAGGGCCAGTGGGGCGTGGGGGTCCATGGGAGCTGCGACAATTCTCCTATGGAAATCACACCCCGCTGCGTGGTCGCGCTGACCTGGACCCTGAAGGACACGCTGGGCGAAGAACTGGACCGGCTCGAAGAGCCGGTGGAGTTCCTGGTCGGCGGCAAGGACCTGCTGGCCAAGGTGGAGGAGGCGCTGCAGGGCCACGAGCCCGGCGCCCGCCTCGACCTGCACCTGGAGCCGGAGGACGCTTTCGGCGACTACGACGAGAAGCTCGTGTTCCTGGAGCCGCGCAGCGTGTTCCCGAAGGAACTGGAGGAAGGCATGACCTTCGAGGGCCTGCCGCCCGGCGCCACCAGCAAGGACGCGCCGGAGAACCTGCTCTACACCGTCACCGAAATTTATCCCGAGCACGTGGTACTGGATGCCAACCATCCGCTCGCCGGCATCGCGATCCGGCTGCACCTGAAGGTGGAAGCCGTGCGGGAAGCCACCGAGGAGGAAGTGGGCCAGGGAACGCTCGGCACGGGCTTCTTCCGCATCGGCGATTAGCGTCTCTTCGAAGGGCGTTTTAAAACAGCCGGACGCAGAGGACGCAAAAGAAAACCTTTTAAAGGTTTCTTTGTCTTTTTTGCGTCCTCTGCGTACCCTTTGCGCCCTCTGCGTCCGGAAGTTTGGTTTTCGACGGCTTTCAAGAAAACGCCCGGCAGCGCCGGGCGTTTCTTCGTCGCGGAACGTCTTACCCGCGATAGATCACGCCATTGTCGACGCGCACGCGATCGCCCACGCGCAGGTCGCCCGTCGCCGGCACTTCGTACGTGCGGATCATGCCCTGGTCCGTCTGCATCGTGATGCGATAGCCCGCCTGCGTGGTCACGCCCGCCGAGTTGCGCGCGATCTGGTTGCCGACCGCCGCGCCGGCCACGCCACCGAGCACCGTCGCCGCGGTGCGGCCGCTGCCGGAACCGATCTGGTTGCCCAGCAGGCCGCCCACCACGCCGCCGACCACCGCGCCGAGCACGTTGTGGCTCGCCGGCGCGCTCGTGCCCACCGGCATGTATTCGATGTTGGTGATGCGGCCGAATTCGGCGCCCGCCACGGGGTACGTGGACACCGGGTACGTGCTGGTCGGATAGCTCGGGTAGCTGTTGGCCACCGGATAGGACGAGCAGGCCGCGAGCATCGCGACGGCTACGCTGCCGGCCGCCAGCGAGGTCAAACGGGTGAATGTGCGCATGGAATTCTCCTTGGATTGCTGATCTGCACACGGCGCCCCCCAATGGATGCGCCCTGTACAGTCATTGAATCGGGCACACCCCGCGGCGGCATGCAGTCATTACCGCACTTACACGTAGGAGCAGGTCGGACCGCCTGTCAGCCGCACCGGACGCGGCAGAGCGTCAGCTCTTCCCCGTGGAGCCGTAGCCATTCGCCCCGCGCTCGGTCGCCGGGAACTCCTGCACCACCTGGAACGATGCCTGCACGACCGGCACGACGACCAGTTGCGCCAGCCGCTCCATCGGCTGCAAGGTGAAGGCCGTGTCGCTGCGGTTCCAGGCGCTCACCATGAGCTGGCCCTGGTAATCGCTGTCGATCAGGCCGACCAGGTTGCCCAGCACGATGCCGTGCTTGTGGCCGAGGCCCGAGCGCGGCAGGATCAGCGCCGCGTAACCGGGGTCCTTCAGCCAGATGGCGATGCCCGTCGGGACGAGCTGCCACGCATTGGGCGCGAGCGTGAGCGGCGCGTCCAGGCAGGCGCGCAGGTCCAGCCCGGCGCTGCCGGGCGTGGCGTAGGTGGGCAGTTGATCCACCATGCGGGGATCGAGGATCTTGACGTCGACTTGCATTTCGAAGGAGAGGGATTCAGGCCGGTACGCGGCGGCGCGCGATCTCGGCCACCAGCTGGCGGGCCAGCACGAGCTTGGACGCGCGCGGCAGTTCCTGCACGCCCTGGGCGTCGACCAGCAGCATCTGGTTGTCGTCCTGGCCGAAGGTGACGGGGCCGATGTTGCCCACCAGCAGGGGCACGCCCTTGCGCTCGCGCTTGGCCCTGGCGTTGCGCACCAGGTCGTGGCTCTCGGCCGCGAAGCCGACGCAGAACAGTTCGCCGCTGCGCGCCCGCGCCCCTTGGGCCACGGTGGCCAGGATGTCGGGGTTCTCGGTGAAGGTGAGCACCGGTGGCTGCCCGCCGCCCTCCTTCTTGATCTTCTGATCCGATTCGGTGGCGGGACGCCAGTCGGCCACGGCGGCGGTCGCCACGAACACGTCGGCCTGCGGGATTTCCGCCTCGGTGGCCGCGAGCATCTGGCGCGCCGATTTCACGTCGACCCGGCGTACGCCGCGGGGGGTGGCCAGGCTCACCGGCCCGGCGATCAGCGCGACCTCCGCGCCGGCCTCGCGGGCGGCCCGCGCGATCGCGAAGCCCATCTTGCCCGAGGAGTGGTTCGTGATGCCGCGGATCGGGTCCAGCGCCTCGAAGGTGGGCCCCGCCGTCACGACGACCCTGCGCCCGGCCAGCAGCTTGGGCTGGAAGAAGGCGATCAGGTCCTCCAGGAGTTCCTGCGGCTCCAGCATGCGGCCGTCCCCGGTTTCGCCGCAGGCCTGCAAGCCGCTCCCCACGCCGAGCAGCGTCGCGCCGTCGGCGGCGAGCTGCGCCATGTTGCGCTGGGTCGCCGGGTGCGCCCACATCTCGCGGTTCATCGCGGGGGCGATCAGCAGGGGGACCCGGGCGATGGGCCGGGCGAGGCACATCAGCGACAGCAACTCGTCGGCGCGGCCGTGCACCAGCCTGGCCATGAAGTCGGCGCTGCAGGGCGCGATGAGGATGGCGTCGGCCTGCCGCGACAGGTTGATGTGCGGCATGTTGTTCGGCTCGCGCGGATCCCATTGCGAGGTGTACACGGGCCGGTTGGACAGCGCCTGCATGGTCACCGGCGTGATGAATTGCTCGCTCGCCTCGGTCATCACGACCTGCACCGTCGCGCCTTCCTTCACCAGCGCGCGGCACAGTTCCGCGGCCTTGTAGCACGCGATCCCACCCGTGAGCCCGAGGACGATGTGCTTGCCGGCGAGGTCGTTCATGGCCCGAGAGTGTAAGGGGCCGGCCCCTCACCTTTATAATCTCGCTTTACCACCTCCCCGGGAGCCCGCCTCCCGATCGACATGACCAAATTCGTCTTCGTCACCGGCGGTGTGGTGTCCTCCCTGGGCAAGGGAATCGCCTCAGCCTCCCTCGCAGCGATCCTGGAGTCGCGGGGCCTCAAAGTCACCCTCATCAAGCTGGATCCCTACATCAACGTGGATCCGGGCACGATGTCGCCCTTCCAGCACGGCGAAGTGTTCGTGACCGACGACGGCGCCGAGACCGACCTGGACCTGGGCCACTACGAGCGCTTCATCTCCACGCGGATGCGCCGCGCCAACAACTTCACCACCGGCCAGATCTACAAGAGCGTGCTGGAGAAGGAGCGCCGCGGCGACTACCTGGGCAAGACCGTGCAGGTCATCCCCCACGTCACCAACGAGATCCAGGAATTCATCCGGCGCGGCGCCGGCATGGGCAGCTCCGCCGAAGTGGACGTCGCGATCGTCGAGATCGGCGGCACCGTGGGCGACATCGAGTCCCTGCCCTTCCTGGAAGCCGTGCGCCAGATGGCCCTGAAGCACGGCCCCAACAATTCCGCCTTCGTCCACCTCACCTACGTGCCGTGGATCGGCGCGGCAGGCGAGCTGAAGACCAAGCCCACGCAGCACACCGTGCAGAAGATGCGGGAGATCGGCATCCAGCCGGACGCCCTGCTGTGCCGCGCCGACCGCAACATCCCCGACGACGAGGCCGAGAAGATCAGCCTGTTCACCAACGTGCCGAAGTGGGGCGTGATCTCCATGCCGGACGTGGACACGATCTACAAGGTGCCGCGCGTGCTGCACGAGCAGGGCCTCGACGGCCTGATCTGCGACAAGCTGCGCCTGAACACGCCGCCGGCCAACCTCAAGCGCTGGGACCAGCTGGTGTACGAGGTGGAGCATCCGCGCGGCGAGGTCAACATCGCCATGGTCGGCAAGTACGTCGACCTGTCGGACAGCTACAAGTCGCTCAACGAAGCGTTGCGCCATGCGGGCCTGAAGAACCACATGCGCGTGAAGATCGACTACATCGACTCCGAGACGATCACGCAGGAGACGGTGGGCCAGCTCTCCAAGTTCGATGCCGTGCTGGTGCCCGGCGGCTTCGGCAAGCGCGGCGTGGAGGGCAAGATCCTGGCCGCCCGCTTCGCCCGCGAGAACAAGGTGCCCTATCTCGGCATCTGCCTGGGCATGCAGGTCGCCACCATCGAGTACGCGCGTTCCGTCGCCGGCCTCGAGGGCGCCAACAGCACCGAGTTCGACCAGCAGGCGAAGCACCCCGTGATCGCGCTGATCAACGAGTGGCAGGACGCGAGCGGCGCGATCCAGACCCGCACCGAGCAGTCCGACCTGGGCGGCACCATGCGACTGGGCGCCCAGAGCTCCGACGTCGCGGCCGGCACGCTGGCGCACCAGATCTACGGCGACGTGGTCACCGAGCGGCACCGCCACCGCTACGAAGCCAACGTGAAGTACCTGGACCAGCTGCGCAAGTCGGGCCTCGTCATCTCCGCGCTGACGCAGCGCGAGCACCTGACGGAGATCGTCGAACTGCCCCAGGCCGTGCATCCCTGGTTCATGGGCGTGCAGTTCCACCCGGAGTTCAAGTCCACGCCCTGGGACGGCCATCCCCTGTTCAACGCCTTCATCCGCGCCGCCTGCGAGCACCAGTCGCAGCGGCAGGGCACGGGCACCAACAAATCGCTGAAGGCGGTCGCATGAAGCTTTGTGGTTTCGAGGTTGGGCTGGAGAAGCCCTTCTTCCTGATTTCCGGCCCCTGCGTGGTCGAATCCGAGCAGCTGCAGATGGACGTGGCCGGCCAGCTGAAGGAGATCACCTCGGCGCTCGGCATTCCCTTCGTCTTCAAGAGCAGCTACGACAAGGCCAACCGCTCCTCCGGCTCCAGCTTCCGCGGCCCCGGCATGGAAAAGGGCCTGGAGATCCTGGGCAAGGTGAAGCGCGAGCTGAAGGTGCCCCTGCTGACCGACGTGCACACCGAGGAGGAGATCCCCGAGGTGGCGAAGGTCGTGGACGTGCTCCAGACCCCCGCCTTCCTGTGCCGCCAGACCGACTTCATCCGCGCCGTGGCCCAGTCCGGCAAGCCGGTGAACATCAAGAAGGGGCAGTTCCTCGCCCCCGGCGACATGAAGAACGTGATCCAGAAGGCGCGCGAGGCCGCGAAGGAAAAGGGCCTGCCGGAAGACAGCTTCCTCGCCTGCGAGCGCGGCGCGAGCTTCGGCTACAACAACCTGGTCTCGGACATGCGCTCGCTGGCGATCATGCGCGAGACCGGCGCCCCGGTCGTGTTCGACGCCACGCACTCGGTGCAGTTGCCGGGCGGCCAGGGCACCAGTTCGGGCGGCCAGCGCGAGTTCGTGCCGGTGCTGTCGCGCGCGGCGGTGGCCGTGGGCGTGGCGGGCCTGTTCATGGAGACGCATCCGGACCCGGCCAAGGCGCTGTCCGACGGCCCCAACGCCGTGCCGCTGAAGCACATGCGCGCGCTGCTGGAGACGCTGGTGGAGCTCGATCGCGTCACCAAGAAGAACCATCGCTTCCTGGAGAACGACTTTGCCTAGCGCCTACATCCTCGCCAACGTCGACGTCACCGACCCGCAGCAGTACGAGCAGTACAAGAAGCTGTCCACGGCCGCCATGCAGGCGCACGGGGCCGAGGTGTGCGTGCGCGGCGGCGCGGTGCAGGTGCTGGAGGGCGACTGGACGCCCGGCCGCATGGTGCTCCTGAAGTTCCCGTCGGTCGAGAAAGCACGCGCCTTCTACGACTCGCCCGAATACGCCGCAGCGAAGAAGGCGCGCGAAGGGGCGGCGGTCATGCGCATGGTGCTGATCGAGGGCACCTGAAAACCTAATGCCGAACGCAGAGGACGCAGAGAGTTCGCAGAGGACGCAAAAAGGACATTCAATATGGTTTGCTTCTGCGTCCTCTGCGCATCCTCTGCGCCTTCTGCGTTCGGCTGTCTTGTTTTTGACTTTGAAAAGAGAAACCGAGAATGAGCGCAATCGTTGACATCGTCGGCCGCGAGATCCTGGACTCGCGCGGCAATCCCACCGTGGAGTGCGACGTCCTGCTGGAGTCCGGCACCATGGGCCGCGCCGCCGTGCCCTCCGGCGCTTCCACCGGCTCGCGCGAGGCCATCGAGCTGCGCGACGGCGATCCCAAGCGCTACCTCGGCAAGGGCGTGCTCAAGGCCGTGGAGCACATCAACACCGAGATCTCCGAAGCGGTCCTGGGCCTCGACGCCGCCGAACAGAACTTCCTGGACAAGACGCTCATCGACCTCGACGGCACCGAGAACAAGGGCCGCCTGGGCGCCAATGCGATGCTGGCCGTCTCCATGGCCGTCGCCCGGGCCGCGGCGGAGGAATCCGGCCTGCCCCTGTACCGCTACTTCGGCGGCATGAACGGCTGCCAGCTGCCGGTGCCGATGATGAACGTCGTCAACGGCGGCGCCCACGCCAACAACAACCTGGACCTCCAGGAGCTGATGATCGTCCCGGTGGGCGCGCCCAGCTTCCGCGAGGCGCTGCGCTACGGCGCCGAGGTGTTCCACGCGCTCCGGAAGATCATCCACGACAAGGGAATGAGCGTGGCCGTCGGCGACGAGGGCGGCTTCGCTCCCAACGTCGAGGACCACGAGGCCGCGCTGCAGATGATCCTGCAGGCGATCGAGAAGGCCGGCTACAAGCCGGGCGAGCAGATCGCCCTGGCCCTAGACTGCGCCTCCAGCGAGTTCTACAAGGAAGGCGAGAACCTGTACGACCTGTCCGCCTCCGAGGGCGACCAGCTTTCGCCGGAAGCGTGGGTCTCCCGGCTGGAAAGCTGGGTCGGCAAGTACCCGATCATCAGCATCGAGGACGGCATGGCCGAAGGCGACTGGGACGGCTGGAAGCTGCTGACCGAGCGCCTGGGCCGCAAGGTGCAGCTGGTGGGCGACGACCTGTTCGTCACCAACACCAAGATCCTGAAGGAAGGCATCGAAAAGAACATCGCCAACTCGATCCTCATCAAGATCAACCAGATCGGCACGCTGTCGGAGACCTTCGCCGCCATCGAGATGGCCAAGCGCGCCAACTACACGGCCGTGATCTCGCACCGCTCCGGCGAGACCGAGGACTCCACGATCTCCGACATCGCCGTGGGCACCAACGCCGGCCAGATCAAGACCGGCTCGCTCTCGCGCTCGGACCGCATGGCCAAGTACAACCAGCTGCTGCGCATCGAGGAAGACCTGGGGGAGATCGCCCAGTACCCGGGCCGCACGGCCTTCTACAACCTGCGCTGATCGTCATCGGGTGAACGGACGCGTCGTCGCCGCGCTGCTGATCGGCCTGCTGGCCGTGGTGCAGGCCCAGCTCTGGCTGGGCCGCGGCAGCGTCGGCGACGTCGCCCAGATGCGCCAGAAGCTGGACGACCAGAAGACGCGCAACACCGAGGCCCAGCACGCCAACGAAAGGCTCGCCGCCGAGGTGCGCGACCTGCAGGAAGGCCTGGAGATGGTGGAAGAGAAGGCGCGCGCCGAACTGGGCATGGTCCGGCCCAACGAGATCCTGGTGCAGATCGCGAAATAAGGCCATGGCCCGGCGCATCGCCCTGCTGGGGGCCGAGAGCACCGGCAAGACCACCCTCGCCCGCGAACTCGCCGCCGACCTGCGCGGGCGCGGGCTGGAGGCCGTCGCGGTCGGCGAGGTCTTGCGCGAATGGTGCGTGCGCGCAGGCCGCACACCGCAACCCGACGAGCAGCTCGCCATCGCCGAGGAGCAGGAACGGCGCGTCGACGAGGCCGGCGCGCAGGCGGAGATCGTCATCGCCGACACCACGGCGCTCATGGTGGCGATCTACGCCGGGATGCTGTTCGAGGACGGCGCGCTGTACCGCTTCGCCATCGCGCGCCAGCGCACCTACGCCGCCACGCTGCTCACCGGGCTCGACGTGGCCTGGTCCCCCGACGGCCTGCAGCGCGATGCCGCGCAGCCCCGCGAGCCGGTCGATGCGCTGGTGCGCGCGCACCTGCAGCGCAGCGGCGTCGCCTTCCAGGTGGTGTACGGCCAGGGGCCGCAGCGCCTGCGCTCCGCGCTGCAGGCACTCGCCGCGGCGGGCGTGCTGCCCGAAGCCGTGCGCCCCGCGGACGGCGAGGAGACCGGCAGCTCAAAGCCCTGGGTCTGGGTGTGCGAGAAGTGCAGCGACCCGGCCTGCGAGCACCGCCTGTTCCGCGGGCTGCGCGAGCCGCCGGGCTAGTTCTTGTCCTTCTTGGCGGTCTTGGTCGACTTCTTCTTCGACTTGGACTTGGAGGAGGTCTTGGTCTTCTTGGCCGAGCCGTCGGAGGCGCCCGCCTTGCTGCCCGAACCGGCGTCAGGCATCGCGCCGGTCGACGGCGAGGCGGGGCTGGCGGCCCCGGCAGCGCCCGGCGAGGCCGGCGTGGCGGGGGTCGCCTGGGCGAAGGCGAAGGACACGGCCAGGGAGGCGAGCAGCGCAGCGAGCAGCTTGTTCATCATTGTTCCTTGGTTGCGGGGCGACGACGAAGGCCCCCGCTGCTTGCAACGCGCGGCTTAGGACTTTCGGTGACGGCCAGGGTGCCACCGGCGTGTCGGAATCCACCGACACGCCGCGCCGGCCTCAGTGCATCGTCGACGATCCCGGCGGCCGGTCGCCGGGCGCCGTGAAGATCTGCGCCGCGTCCACCGCATCGAAGCGGTAGTGCTGGCCGCAGAAGTCGCAGGACACGTCGATCTCGCCGCGCTCGACGAGGATGCTCCTCGACTCCTCCTCGCCCAGGCCGCGGATCATGCCGGTCACCCTCTCGCGGCTGCAGGTGCAGCGGAAGCGCGGGACCAGCGGGTCGAAGCGCAGCAGCTTCTCCTCCCAGAACAGGCGGCGCAGGATCGTCTCCACGTCGAGCTGCAGCAGTTCCTCGGGCGTCAGGCTGCCGGCCAGCGTGGCGATCCGGTTGAAGTGCTCCAGCTGCTCGGCGGGTTCCATCTCCATGCCGGCCGCCAGGTGCGCGCCGCCCTCGGCCGGCAGGCGCTGGATCAGGAGGCCGGCAGCCACGTTCTCGTTGGCCGCGAGCACCAGCCGCGTGTCCAACTGCTCCGACTGGCGCATGTAGTGCTCCAGCACGTCGGCCAGCTGCGGCTGGCCCGTCCCGGTGCTCGCGTTGAGCGGCACCACGCCCTGGTAGGCCTGCTGGCCCGGCAGCCGGTCCTTGGGGTCCAGGGTGATCGCGCAGCGACCGCGCCCGTTCACGTTCACCAGCTCCTGCAGGTGCGCGCCGGCGGACACCTCGCCCACCACCTTGGCCGTCACGCGCAGGCTCAGGTCGTGCTGGACCTCGGCGACCGCGACCTTCACGGGCCCCTCGCCGAAGATCTGCATCACCAGCGCGCCGTTGAACTTGATGTTGGACTGCATCAGCGCGCCGGCCGCCGCCATCTCGCCGACCAGTTCCATCACCGGCCAGGGCCAGGTGGAGGCGGCGTCGTCGGCGCGGCGCCGCGACAGGATCTCGGTCCAGGCGTCGGTCAGGCGCACGATGTTGCCGCGCACCGGCAGCCCTTCGAACAGGAACTTGTGGAGCTCGGACATCAGCCGATCTTCTTCGCGCGGGCGTGCCGCTGGGCGTTCTGCACGTAGTGCGGCGGGATGCGCTGGAACTTCGCGACCGCCTCCTCGTCGAGCGTGCGGATCGCCTTGGCGGGCGAGCCGACGATCAGCGAGTTGTCCGGGAACTCCTTGCCCTCGGTGACGACGCTGCCGGCGCCCACGATGCAGTTGCGGCCGATCTTCGCGTTGTTCAGCACCACGGCCTGAATGCCGACCAGGGTGCCGTCACCGATGGTGCAGCCATGCAGCATCACCTGGTGGCCCACGGTGACGTTGTCGCCGATGCTGAGCGGCACGCCCGGGTCCGCGTGCAGCACGGACAGGTCCTGGATGTTGGTGTTCCGGCCGATGCGGATCTTCTCGGTGTCGCCGCGGACGACGCAGCCGTACCAGACGTTCGCGTTCTCCGCCATTTCCACCTGTCCGATCACCTGCGCGCTGTCGGCGACCCATGCGCCTTCTGCCAGCTTCGGCGCGTTGCCGTCGAGTTCGTAGATCGCCATTCGATGATGCCCCGGGCAAAAACTAGAATTGTAGGGATGGAGCTTCGCCAACAGGCCCTGCGGGCCCTGCGCGAGTCCGATCCGCGCGCCAAGGCCGCGCAGGCACGGGCGCTGCACGGCATGGCCGGGCAGTTGCCTCTCTCGCCTTCCGCACCGCCGCCACCGGCCGCCCTGCCCGGCCGGCCCGAGCGGCCGCGCCTCGTGCATCCCGCGCAGGTCCCGCGGCGCTCGCCCGGCACGCCCGAAGGCCTCGCGGCGCTGCTGCACGCGATCGCGCACATCGAGTTCAACGCCATCAACCTCGCGCTCGACGCCGTGTGGCGATTCGAAGGCATGCCGGAGGCCTTCCACCACGACTGGCTGCGGGTCGCGGCGGAAGAAGCCTTTCACTTCACGCTGCTGGCGGACCATCTCGCCACGATGGGCCACGCCTACGGCGACTTCGATGCGCACGACGGCCTGTGGGCCATGTGCGAGAAGACGAAGGAGGACGTCGTCGCCCGCATGGCCCTGGTGCCGCGCACGCTGGAGGCGCGCGGGCTGGACGCCACCCCGCAGATCCAGCGCAAGCTGCGCCAGGTGGGCACCGCGGCGGCGCTGCGCGCGGTGGAGATCCTGGACGTGATCCTGCGCGACGAGGTCGGCCACGTGGCGATCGGCAACCATTGGTACCGTCATCTCTGCGAACGCGAGGGGCTGGATCCGGTGGCGCACTACGGCGCACTGGTGGAGCGCTACGCGGCGCCGCGGCTGCATCCACCCTTCAACTTCGACGCGCGGCGCCGGGCCGGTTTCTCGGAGGCGGAACTCGCCTACCTGGCCGGCTCGCCCGACCTGTCGTCGCGGCCCTGAGCCGCTTTACGCAGCGGGCCGCGCCCTCCGGGAGGTCGCCGCGCGTAGCGCGGCAATCCAGGCGCCGGCTTCAGCGCTTGGGCGGCGGACGGCGCGCGCCGGGTGCCGCCGCCCTGCGTTCGGGCAGGTGGCGGAACATGATCCGGCCCTTGGTCAGGTCGTAGGGCGAGAGTTCCAGCGTCACGTCGTCGCCCGCGATCACGCGGATGCGGTGCTTGCGCATCTTGCCGCCGCTGTACGCGACGAGTTCGTGGCCGTTGTCCAGCTTCACCCGGAATCGCGAGTCGGGCAGCACTTCGGCGACGCGGCCGCGCATTTCGATCAACTCCTCTTTGGCCATGGGAAATTCCTTTTCGGGGCACGGCCCGGCCACGGCCGGACAGGCGGGGACCCACGTCGGGACCGCGCCGGCGGCGCGCGACATGGGGAGTGGAAAGCCACCCCGGTGCGGGGCGGAAGGGACAGAACCTGGAGGAGCGAGCCTCGCGAAGGACGGGTTCTGCCGGGAGGAGAGCCGCGGTTGAAGCGGAAGAACGCCCATTGTAGGGCCTGGGGCCTGCGCCGTGGCGCAGCCGCCTCGCTTTTGGGGCTCTCGGCCTACAAGGGCTTGCCCTCAACGCGGCGCAGCGGCCGTGCCGCGGCTCCTGGGCGCGTCCGGCGCGGAGTCGCCCTCGGTGAGGGTCATCAGGATGTCGGCGTACCAGGCGCAGTTCAGGCCCAGCGTCTCGTCGCGGGCCAGGTCGCGCCCGCCCATGTCCATGCGGGCTGCGTGCACCCCCAGCAGGCGCCACGGCATCGCCGGATCGCCGCCCTTCCAGCGCATCACCACGGGTGCGCCGCTCGAGCCTCGGTGCATGCGCCCGTCCGTGAGGAAGTAGCCCTCCCCCTGGAACCGGACGCCGAAGGAAGAGGAAATGATGGCGTGCCGCACCACGGGCAGGTGGTGTCGCGTGTCGTAGAAGCCCAACGGAAAACCGACCACCAGCAGCGGGGCGCCCACCTCCACCTCCGTGGCGGTGGGCTGCAGGTGGCGCGGCTCGAAGGCCCGGAGCACGACATGCTCCGGGAGGTGCTGTCGCTCCAGTTCCAGCACGGCGACGTCGACCTCGCCGGCGGAGTCGGTGCCCTGCCGCCAGACTGCGAGCCCGTCGCGGTAGAGCGGCACCGAGAACAGGACCCAGCGCGTGAGGTCGCGGGCATCCACGTGCAGCACGAACTCGGCGCGATCCGGGAAATGCCCGCTCGGCGCGTCGTGCAGGACGTGGCGGCTGGTGACCGCGAACAGCCGCTCGCCGCGGGCGAAGAAGAAGCTGGTCGCGGCCGTGAGCAGCTGCCGGCCGCGGAAGGTCGACACCCGCGTGGTGCTCAGGAGCAGCGGTTCGGTCACCGGGCGGCGGCGGCCGCGTTCGACGGGCCCTGTCCCGGCTCGCCCTGGCCGTCCGAGTTCTCGAAGGTGCCCGCTCCGCGCGAGCCGCTGCGATGGCCGCCGCCGGACGTCTGCCGCGCCCGGGTTTCGGTCGGCCGCGCTTCTTCACCGCTGACCTCGTGCGGATTCCGGTCTCCCTTGACCGGCACCGGCGGTGTGCTTTTTTCGTTCATGGGTTCCTCCCCCGACAAGCTGACTCTCCCCTTATGTGCCTGAGCCGGCCCGCAGGGTGTAGGACGCCAGCCCGTTCGCGGATGCGCCGTCGCGTGCGCTCCCACCCGGCGGCGCGATGGGACGCCTTGGGCGCGCGGTGTATCATGAGCTGGCCTGACGTCGTCAAGGCCTCGTTCTCCGATCTCTCTTCCCTCTCCCTTCGCGGGGGTCGTTGGCGATTTCCAGCGACGACCTTGTTGGCGTCCCGCACCGTGCGGCGCGTGCCCGCGGTAACTACAGGGAGACGCCATGCCCAAACCGAATTACTCCTTCGCCAAGCGACAGCGCGAGCTGGAGAAGAAGAGCAAGAAGGCCGAGAAGGTCCGCAAGAAGGCGGCCGGACCCGCGCCCGAGACCGAGCCCGAGACCGAGACCTCCACGGTGCAGCCGCCGGAGCAGCCGGAGGCCCCGCCGCCGACCTGAATTTTTACCTGCCCGGCAGGGGGCCCAGCGCCACCCGACGGGCGTACAGTGTGTGCATCCGGAAGCGCCGCCCCAGAAGTGCCCTTCGACGACGCCCGCATCTCTCGCAGTTCCATCGCACCGGCACGTGAGGAGAATATCGTGCCTGCACCTCTCATCCACCGAGCGCCCGCGCGATGGGATCCCACGTGAAAGACGCAGACGTCAAGACCACGCTGCGGCCCGGGGGCCTGCGCTACGCCTCGAAGGTCGGAGGCACGGACTTCCCCGGCGCATTCGGCGCCACCATGAGCTGCTTCCTGTGCAGCAAGCACGTGTCGCGTTCGAGCCTGGTGTCCTTCCTGGTGGCGGGACGCCGCCAGTACCGCTGCCGCAACGGCTGCTGAGGCCACCGGGTGGTGGCGTTCTCGGCCTACGGCCCTCCTGCTGTCAGTTCAGGGGCGCCCACCGGGGCCCGTGGGAATCGCCGATCCAGCGCATTCCCTCCGCATGGGCGTAGGCCGCCGCTTCCTTCGCGCAGCGGAACAGCCGCGTCAAGCGCAGGACGCGATCCGTCGTGCCGGAACCGGAGCCGGAGCGGATCGAGACGGAACTCGCGAACCAGCCGTTCTCCAGGATCTTGATCAGCGGAGACACGAGGTACTTGCCGACCTTCAGCGGGCCGGCGGGAGATCCGTCGGGGATGACGGCAGGGTGGAAAGCGGCCCGTGGGCCGTTCAGGGATTTCATGGCAACTCCGCAGGTGCTGGAAAAGGCCTGTGGAGCGGCATGGCATGCTGCTTCTCGCCGGCGCATGCACCCATGCGCGGGCCAGGAACGGACGAGGGTTCGTCCAGGCGGTTCGGGCCGCCGGAGAAGGCCGCGGGGACCTTCGGGTTGCGCCGCCGACCTCAGGCGAGCGGCCGGATGTTGGAAGCCTGGGGACCCTTGGCGCCCTGCGTCACGTCGAACTGCACGCGTGCGTTCTCGGCGAGGGTCTTGAAGCCGTCGGCGCCCTGGATTTCGCGGAAATGCGCGAACAGGTCCTTGCCGCCGTTGTCCGGGGCGATGAAGCCGTAGCCCTTGCTTTCGTTGAACCACTTCACGGTTCCGGTCTGGCTGGTCGTCATGTCAATCTCTTTCGATGAAAAGTTTCCCGGGCAGCGCTGCGCCGCGCGGAGCGAACGCCAAGAAACCATCGGTGGGAGATTCGACTACGTCTCGCCGCGAGAGCGGGAGCAGGGGAAGAGAAACCTAGAGATGCGGACTCTTGTGGAACGTCAGCCCGCCGATGGTACCTCATTCCGGGCTGCCGTGGTTGCGGCGCTCCGATCCGGTCGTGCAGTCCCCCGCGCCGGGCTGCATTCGTCCCTCGACGGGGACCCCGAGGCCCGTGGCGCACGTCACGCCCGCGCGGGCCCGCTGACCAGCGGCGCCCTGCGCGTCCCGGACGGTCGCACCGGCCGCGCCGCGGCTGCTTAGCATGGCCCGCAAAGCGGGACGGAGAAGAAGAGTCATGCGACAACACGCAGGCGCCGGGGCAGGCGGCGCCGTGGTCATGCTGGTGGCGGCAGCCCTGCTCGCCGCACCGGGCGATGCCGGGGCCAGGGGGGGCCGCCGCGGCGGCAGCAGCATCGCCAAGGCCAGCGCCAGGGCCGAGACGGACCGCGCGGCCCACGGCGGCGGCACGCACGTGACGCTGAGGCGCGGCACCTCTTCGTCCAGCGAAGAGTCCGAGCCGCAAGGCGGCGAGCAGGCCGGCCGCGTGCGCGCCGTGCTGCCCGCAATCGCCGGCGCCGCCGATGCCGATCCGCAGGAGCTGGCACGCCGGGCCGCCGCCCTGGCCAGCTACGAGAAGCACACGGCCGAACACGCCGCCCGCAAGGCCGAAGCCCAACGCGCCGAAGCCGATCGCGCCGAGGCGCAGCGCGGGGCCGCGGAGAAGCTGGACGCGCAGCTCGCCAGCCAGCGGGTCGCCGCGGAGCGGGACGAAGCGGCGCGCCAGACCGCCGAACTGGAGAAGAGGAAGCGCGAACGCTCGGTGCAGGACACCGAGGTGGAGCAGGTCCTGGAGCGGGCCCGCAACGACCACCCCGTGCTGCGCACGCCGGAAGGCGAGCCGATCCTGCGCGCGATCATCGACCGGCAGAAGGTGCTGCAGGCGCGCGGCATGTATCCCAGCGTCGCGATGGTCGAAGCGGTGGCGGACCACACCAGCAGCCTGCGGGCGCGGGCGCGCGCGGAAACGAAGCCCGAGCCGCCGGCGGCAGCGGCCGACTATTCCAGGACCTATGGCAACTGCCGCTGGGTGACGCCCTACGAGTGGGGCTGCAGCAAATAGCCGGGTGCGCCGCGCTCGCAGACTGATCCAGCTCATCGTCTGGGGGCCGGCCCGTTCCTAGAATGGGGCGGCCCCGATGGACCATCCCGCCGCCCTGCCCTTTCTCCGCGAGACCCTGCTGTTCCTCGCGCTGGTGGGCATCCTGATCCCCCTGCTGCAGCGCTTCCGCATCAACCAGGTGGTCGGGTTCCTGGTGGTCGGTGTGATCGCCGGCCCCTACGGCAGCGGCAGCCTCGCCGCGGAATACCCCGTCCTGTCGTGGCTCACCTTTCCGCGCCAGCAGGGCGTGCAGGTGCTGGGGGACCTGGGCGTGATCTTTCTGATGTTCCTGATCGGCCTGGAGCTGTCGATCCAGCGCGTATGGGAGCTGCGCCGCTGGGTGTTCGGCGCCGGCGCGGGGCAGGTGCTCCTGAGCGGCATGGTGATCGGCGGGCTGGCCTGGGGCTTCGGCAACCGGCCCGGCGTGGCGCTCGTGCTGGGGCTGGTGCTGTCGCTGTCGTCCACCGCGGTCGTGATGCAGCTGCTGGTGGAATCGCGCGCGCTCGCCACGCCGGTCGGCCAGGCCAGCTTCTCGGTGCTGATGTTCCAGGACGTCGCCGTGGTGCCGCTACTGATCCTGGTGGAGCTGGTGGGCAAGGATTCGGGCAGTGGCCTGTTCCAGAAGCTCGGTTTCCAGATGCTCGCGTCGCTGCTGATCGTGGCGCTGATCCTGGTGCTGGGGCCGCGCCTGGTGCGGGTCCTGTTCCGGACCCTCGCGCGGCGGCGCCAGCCGGAGGTGTTCACGGCCCTGTGCCTGCTGGTGGTCCTGAGCATCGGCGGCGCGACGGCCGCCGCCGGCCTGTCGATGGCGCTGGGCGCCTTCCTCGCCGGCCTCCTGCTGGCGGAGACCGAGTACCGGCACGAGGTCGAGATCACCGTCGAACCGTTCAAGGGCCTGCTCATGGGCCTGTTCTTCATGACCGTGGGCATGGAGATCGACCCGCGCGAGGTGCTGCGCGAACCGGGGTGGATCACGGTCTCGGTGGTCGGCCTGCTCGCGATCAAGGCGATCATCGCGGCCGGCGTGCTGCGCGCCTCCGGCCTGCGGTGGGGGCAGGCGATCGAGGCCGGCCTGCTGCTCGGGCAGGGCGGCGAGTTCGCCTTCATCATCATCGGCGCCGGCGTGGCGGCCGGCGCGCTGACGCACCCGATCGGGCAGTTCATGTTCCTGGTGGTCAGCCTGAGCCTGCTGGTCACGCCGGTGGTCGCGCGGCTGGCGCACCGCCTCGGGCGCTGGATCGACGCCGACACGGTGCAGCAGCAGCGCGAAGTGCACGAGAGCCGCCTGCCGGGCGCCAGCGGCCACGTGGTCGTGATCGGCTTCGGCCGCGTGGGCCGCATGCTGGGCGAGGTGCTGGCGGCGCAGCAGGTGCCCTACATCGCGGTGGAACACGACGGCGACCGCGCGGCGCGGCTGCGCGAGCAGGGTTTCCCGGTCTACTTCGGCAACGCCGCGCGGGTGGAGCTGCTGCGCAAGCTGAAGCTGGACGAGGCCGCCAGCCTGGTCGTGACCATGGATTCGCCCTCCGCCGCCCGCCGCGTGGTGAAGGCCGCGCGCGAGCAGGCGCCTCAGCTGAAGATCTTCGCCCGCTCGCACGACGAGGCGCACGCCCGCGAGCTGGAAGCCGCCGGCGCGACCTGCGTGGTGCCCGAGATGCTGGAGGCGGGACTGCTGCTCACCTCGCACGCCCTGGAATCGCAAGGCCTCGGGGCCCCCGCGATCGAGAACATCATCGCCGCGGAGCGGACCCGCCGCAGCGGCGCGCCAGCCTAGTGCCCGGTCGCGCGCAGGCCCAGCAGCGCGACGCACCCCAGCCCCAGCAGCAGCGACAGCGCCTTCCAGAACCGCAGCGGATCGCGCTCGATCAGCGGCAGCGCCCGGCGCGGCCGCAGCTCGGGATCCGGCCGCCGCAGGGCGTACGCGAATTCGGCCACCTCCTGGTAGCGTCGCTGCGGCTCCGGCTGCAGCGCGCGGGCGATCGCATCGTCCACCCAGGACGGCAGCTCCGGCCGCAGCTCGCGCAGCGGACGCAGGCGCAGGCGCTGCTGCTCGGCGAGCGTGCGGCAGCGCGCCAGTTCCGCGCCATGCGGCAGGCGGCCGGCCAGCATCTCGTAGGCGATCGCGGCCAGCGCGTACAGGTCGGAGCGCGGCGAACCGGCCGCGCCCAGGAAGGCCTCCGGCGCGGAGTACTGCGCGGTCCCGAGCAGGCGGGGGACCGCGTCCCCCGTCTCGGCGATGCCGGCCACCTGCACCGAACCGAAGTCGATCAGGCGCACGGTGCCGCCCGCATCGATCATCACGTTCTCCGGCCGCAGGTCCTGGTGCACCATCTCGAGCCGGTGCAGCGCCCGCAGGCCGCGCGCGATCTGGTCGACGAGGTCGCGCACGGTGTCCAGGTCGGGCCGGGGATGATCGACCATCCACTGCCGCAGCGTGCAGCCCTCCACGTATTCCATGGCGACGTAGAGGAAGTTGCGGCGCCGCGCCGGCGGGCAGGCCTTGAGCACGTGCGCACTCGTGACGCGCCGCGCCACCCACTCCTCCAGTAGCAGGCGCTCGCCGTAGCCCGGGTCGTCGCGCAGGTCGATGGAGGGGATCTTCAGCGCCACCGTCGCACCCGCAGCGCCGTCCTGCGCCAGGTAGATGTGGCTGCGGCTGCTGCCATGCAGCTCGCGCAGGATGCGGTAGCCGTCGAACTCCGCGCGCGGTTCCGGCAGCGGCGGGAAGGGCAGCGCGCCGACCAGGCGCTGCAACTCGCCGGGCTGCGCCGCCGGCAGCCGCTCCACCCGCAGCACCTGCACCGTGAGGTTGTCCTCGCTGCCGCGCGCGAGCGCCGCCTCGGCGATCGCGCGTGCGGCGGCATCGAGGTCGTCCGCGTGGCTTTCCAGTGCCGCCAGCATCGCCTGCGGCGGCACGTGCTCGTGCACCCCGTCGGTGGCGAGCAGGAAGGTGTCGCCCTCCTCCAGCGCGACGCTGCGATAGTCGATCTCCACGTGCGGCGCGATGCCCAGCGCCCGCCCGAGGTAGCTCTGGCCGCCGCCGGCCGCCACGCGGTGGTCGGTGGTGAGCTGCTCCAGCGCGCGGCCGTGCACCTGCCAGATGCGCGCGTCGCCCACGTGGAACAGGTGCGCGGTGCGCGACTTCAGCACCAGGGCGCTGAAGGTGCAGACCCAGCCGCGATCGCGGTCGTAGCGGCCCTGGCCCGCCTGGGTCTGCGCGAACAGCCAGGCGTTGGTGGCCGCCAGCACCCGCTCGACCGACTTCTTCACCGACCACGCGTCGGAGGTGCAGAAGTAGTCGTCGAGGAAGCTGCGGACGGCCGCCTGGCTGGCCTGCTGCGCCGACGCGCTGCTACTGATGCCGTCCGCGAGCGCGAGGGCGACGCCCTTGGACGCGCGCTGCGGCTCGCGCGGGATGCGCAGGCCATGGCAGTCCTGGTTCGTGGCCTTGCGGCCCCGGTCCGAGTACTGCCCGGCGGCGACGATCACGCGATCGCCCGCTTCGCCGCCGTCTTCAGGTGCGTGGCGTAGAGGGTCAGGCCGGTGAAGGACAGGCCGCCCACCAGGTTGCCCAGCACGGTGGGGATCTCGTTCCACACCAGGTAGTCCATCAGCGTGAAGTGGCCGCCCAGCAGCAGCCCGGAGGGGAACAGGAACATGTTGACGATCGAGTGCTCGAAGGTCATGTAGAAGAACAGCATGATCGGCATCCACATCGCGATCACCTTGCCGCCCACCGTGGTGGAAATCATCGCGCCCACGACGCCGGTGGAGACCATCCAGTTGCACAGCATGCCCCGCACGAACAGCGTCAGCATGCCGGCGGCGCCGTAGTGCGCGTAGCCCAGGGTGCGCGTCTCGCCGATCACGCCGATCGCCTTGCCCACCGCGTTGGGCTCGGTGGAGAAGCCGAAGGTGGTGACGATCGCCATCATCACCGCCACCGTGAAGGCGCCGCCGAAGTTGCCCGTGAACACCAGGCCCCAGTTGCGCAGCACGCCGCTCCAGGTCACGCCGGGGCGCTTGTCGATCAGCGCCAGCGGCGCCAGCACGAACACGCCCGTGAGCAGGTCGAAGCCCAGCAGGTAGAGGATGCAGAAGCCCACCGGGAACAGCACGGCGCCCAGCAGCGGCTGCTGCGTCTGCACGTTGATGGTGACCGCGAACCAGGCGGCCAGCGCGAGGATGGCGCCGGCCATGAAGGAGCGCACCAGCGTGTCGCGCGTCGACATGAAGATCTTGGACTCTCCGGCATCGACCATCTTGGCGACGAATTCGGATGGGACGAGGTAGGCCACTGGCGTTGACTCCTGGGTTGCGGGTGAAGGGCGGGCCGCGGGCGCAGCAGGCGGCGCCCGGCTGCGAGCAGGCTCGCGGGGCGCCACCCGGGCCGGACCTGTTGCGCACTGCGTCGTGCGGCCGCGGCGGCACTGCGTCGTGCGCCACGAGGACCGGGGCCACGGCAGCGGGCCGCCGTGGTCGGGATGGAGGAGTCAACGCAATCCGCGTGCCAATCGCGAAGGGGCCGCAAAGGCCGGATTGGTGCGGAGGAGGGGCGGAAGGCGCACCGCGATGGCGCGAACGCGCGCGCGGTGCGCTTCCGGGGTGCGTCAGGAGCGGGAGTCGAGCTTCTTCAGGACGTTGGCCACGATGCGGTCGCAGCGCTCGCCGGCAAAGGAAAACACGTCGCGTTCGGCGACGTCGATGTCCTGCGCCAGGGATTCGCGCAGCATGCTGCGGGCGCGGAAGTGGCGGCTGCGCACGGTCGCTTCGGGCAGGTTGAGGGTGCGCGCGGTTTCCTCCACGCTCAATTCCTCCACCGAACGCAGCACGAACACCGTGCGGAAGGCTTCGGGCAGTTCGTCGAGCTTGCGCTCGAGAACGGCGCGCAGTTCGGCCCGCACCAGCGCGCGGTCGGGCCTGTCCTTGTCGTCCGCGGGCATGGCGTGGCCCTCCTCTTCGCCCGGGCCCCCCAGGGGAACCATGGGCACGATGTTGTCGCGCCGCGCCTGCCGGCGCAGCCGGGCCAGGCACTGGTTGACGACGACGCGCGACAACCAGGTGGCGAGGCTCGCTTCGCCGCGGAACGCGCCCATGGACTGGTACGCGGCGAGGTACGCGTCCTGCACGGCGTCCTCGGCTTCCGCCGCGTCGCGCAGCATCGAGCGCGCGAGGCGGTAGAGGCGCTGGTTGTAGCGGCGCATCAGCAGCTCGAAAGCGGCCGCGTCGCCCGCATGCACCCGCTGCGCCAGCGAGGCATCGTCCACTTCCTGCCGGACGACATCGACCTTCGTGTTCATGCGCGTCATTGCACCACCACCTTTGCCTTCATGCCCGGGTGGAAGGTGCAGACGTAGTCGTAGCTTCCCGCCTTCTTCATGGCATGGCTCCATTTCCTTCCCGCGGCGATGTTGCCGGAATCGAAGCCTCCCTGCGCGGTGGCCGTGTGCGGCACCACGTCCTTGTTCTGCCAGACGATCGTGTCGCCGCGCTGCACGGTGAGGGTCGCGGGCACGAACTGCATGCCCTCGATCTTCACCGTGTGGGTCGCGGCGCCGGCCGGTCCGGCCAGCGTCCAGCCGGCGGCCAGCAGCATCCCGAGCGCGGCGAGTTTCTTCATCACTTGGCCAGGTCCGCCTGCAGGTGCTTGGCGTGGTCCAGGTGGGCCTGGATCGCGGGCCGCACCTTCTCGATCAGGCCCTTCAGCTCGGCGTTCTTCGCCGAGGGGATCAGCGTCTTGTCGATCGCGTCCAGCACCGCCTGGTGGTAGGCGACCTCGTGGGCCACGTATTCCTTGTCGAATTCCGCGCCCTTGAGCTTCTTCAGCTTGGCGATGTTCTCGTCGCCGCCCTTCTTCAGGCTCTTGCTGGTGTCGTTGTCCTCGGGCTTGACTTTCAGCTTCTTGGCCAGTTCCACCGCCTGCTTGTTGACCCCCGTGTGGTCGGTGATCATCTGCTGGGCGAACTTGTCGACCTCCTTGTTCTTGGAGTGCTCCTTGGCCAGCTTGCCGGCGTCGATGTCGACCTGGTTGGCCGTCACCACGATGTGGGCGATCTGCGGGTCGGACGGGCCCTGCTGGGCCTGGGCGGACAGGGCGAACGCGGCCGCGGCGGCCAGGGCGAGAACATGCATTTTTCGGGTCATGATGGGCTTCTCCTAGGACGCCAGCCGGACCGTTGGTCCGGGAAACCGGGTCTCTATGGAGATAGATGTCACCGCACGCGGGCCCGTTCCCGCCCGCGAGCGCCCCCCGGCTATTCCGCGCGGATCCCGACGGAGCGCACGATCGCCTGGGTGCTGTCGGCTTCGGCGGCGATCTGGCGCGCGAAGTCGCGGGCCGCCCCGCCGGTCACGAGGTTTTCTGCCACGGTGATGCGCGCGCGCAACTCGGGCGCCTCGAGCGCCGTGTTCGCTTCGCCGTTGAGCCGGTCCAGCAGCCGCACGGGCAGGTTGCCGGGGGCGAAGAGGCCGAAGTGGGAAGAGAGATTGGCGCGCGGAAAGCCCAGTTCCGCCAGCGTGGGCACCTGCGGCAGGCTTGCAAGCCGGCGCGGCGCGCCCACCGCCAGCGGCCGCAGCCGCCCCGCCCTGAAGTAGTCGTTGAGCGCGGGGGCCGCGTTGGTCGACAGGATTTCGAACTGCGCGCCCAGCGCATCGTTGATCTGCTGGCTGCCGCCCTTGTAGGGGATGTGCACCAGGCGCACCTTTGCCTCCGCCTGCACTTCCTCCAGCATCAGGTGGCCCAGCGACGCCAGGCCCGAGGTGGCCCAGCGGATCGTGTCGGGCCAGTCGCGGGCGTGCTGCAGCAGTTCGCGGAAGTCGCGCACCGCCAGGGCGTTGGTGGCCATCAGCAGGATGGGCGAGACCATCACGCTGGCCACCGGCGTGAAGTCGCGGACGGGGTCGTAGGGCACCCGCCCGAGGGCCGGGCTCAGCACCAGCGGGCTGATGGCGGAAAACGCCAGCGTGAGGCCGTCGGCAGGCGCCTTGGCGAGCGCATCCATGCCGATGGTGCCGCTGGCGCCGGCGCGGTTCTCCACCACGAGCGGCTGCCCGAGCTGCGCCGCCAGCCGGGCCGCGAGGCCGCGCCCGATCAGGTCCGCGATGCCGCCGGTGGGATAGGGGACGATCAGCCGCAGCGGCCGCCCCGGCCACTGCTGCGCCTGCGCAGGCAGCGCCAGCGCCGTCAATGCGGCCAGCGTCGTCCGGCGCGTCGGGTGGGTCATCCGGCGGCTCCCCTCGGTAAGCGGTTCAGCCCCGCGGGTGGTGCTGCGCATGCAGCTGCTTCAGGCGCTCGCGGGCCACGTGAGTGTAGATGGTCGTCGTCGAGATGTCCGCGTGTCCGAGCAGCATCTGCACCGCGCGCAGGTCGGCGCCGTGATTGAGCAGGTGGGTCGCGAAGGCATGGCGCAGGGTGTGCGGCGACAGCGGCGCCGTGATGCCGGCGCCGGCCGCATGCTTCTTGACGATCACCCAGAACATGGCGCGCGTCATGCCGTGGCCGCGGCCGGTGACGAACAGGTCCTCGCTCTGCTGGCCGGCGAGGATCGCCGGGCGGGCTTGCGCCAGGTAGCGCACGATCCAGTCGCGCGCCACCTCGCCGAAGGGCACCAGCCGCTCCTTGCTGCCCTTGCCCAGGACGCGCAGCACGCCCTCGTTCATGCCCACCATGAAGATCTTGAGCGTGACCAGCTCGCTGACGCGCAGACCGCTGGCGTACAGCAGTTCCAGCATCGTGCGATCGCGCAGGCCCAGCGGGGTGTCCACGTCGGGCGCGGCCAGCAGCGCCTCGACCTGGGCTTCGGTGAGGGTCTTGGGGACGCGCAGCGGCTGCTTCGCGGACTGCAGGCGCAGCGTCGGGTCGGCGTCGATCAGGCGCTCGCGCAGCGCCCAGCGGAAGTAGCGCTTGAAGACGGTGAGGCGGCGGTTGGCGGAGGTGGCCTTGGTCTGCGCATGGCGGGCCGCGAAGTACCCCTGCAGGTCGGCCTCCTCCGTCGCCGGCAGCCGCCGGCCGCGCTCGGCGGCCAGCCACTGCTCGTACAGCGCGAGGTCGCGCCGGTACGCCGCCAACGTGTTGCGCGACAGGCCCTCCTCGAGCCAGAGGGCGTCGATGAAGGTGTCGATGGCGTCGCTCATGGAACGGGGTCGGCGCGTCAGCGCCGCGTTTGGGAGCAGCCGGGAGGTTGCGGGGCGAGTCCCGGCGAGCCCGGAACCTCCGTTGCCCCCCGGGCCGGACCAGGATGGGACAGTCCGCCTCTGCGACTGTCCCCCGGCGCGGATGAGAGCCCTGGCCAGGAAGATGGCCGCGCCCGCGCCTCCTCCTTTATGTCGCCGAGTCGGACTGTCCCATCCTGGTCCTGGGTCCTGCCATCGGAAAACGCGCGTCCTCCGGGAGCATCCCCGGATCGCTCCAACGAAGCCGCTGCGCTCGATCCCGCACGGCGCAGGATCAGACCGGGACTGTCCGGCTCAGCGACATAAAGGAGGAGGCGGCGCTTCAGCGCCGCCGGGGGACAGTCGCAGAGACGGACAGTCCCGGTCTGGTCCGGCAAGGAAGCAGCAGCGAACTCCAGCTGCCTCATTCCGGACACCCGTGCGCGCACGCGGAATCGAAGGGACTCAGTCCAGCTTCAGCTTCGCCGAATCCACCACCTTCTTGTACACGGCGTACTCGTTCTTGATCTGCTCGGCGAACTGCTCCGGCGTGTTGCCGACGATGATCGAGCCGGTGTCCTCGATGCGCTTGCGCACCGCCGGGTCCTGCAGCGACTTGCTGACCGCGTCGTGCACCTTCTGCACCACCTCCTTCGGCAGGCCCTTGGGGCCGACGATGCCGTAGTAGGCCAGGCGGTTCACCGGCTCCAGGCCCACTTCCTTGAAGGTCGGCACGTTGGGCAGTTCCTTCAGGCGCTGCGGCGCGGCGACCACGATGGGGACCAGCCGGCCTTCCTTGATGAAGGGCAGCGCCGAGGGCAGGTTGTCGAACATGATGGGCACCTGGCCGGCCACCACGTCGTTGAGGGCCGGGCCCGCGCCGCGGTAGGGGATGTGCGTCACGAAGGCGCCCGAGAGGCTCTTGTAGAGCTCCATCTGCAGGTGGCCGATGCCGCCCGTGCCGGAGGAGGCGTAGGAGTACTTGCCCGGGTTCTTCTTCACCTCGGCGATGAAGGACTTGTAGTCCTTGGCCGGGAAGCCCGGGTTGACCGCGATGATGTTGGGCGTCGCGGCGATGTTGATGATCGGCGTGAAGTCCGTCAGCGGGTTGTACGGGATCTTGGGGTTGATCGCCGGGTTGGCCGCCGTGGTGGACACGGTGGCGATGCCCAGTGTGTAGCCGTCCGGCGGCTGGCGCGCCGTGTCGGCCGCGCCCACCACGCCGCCGCCGCCCGCCTTGTTCTCCACGATCACCGGCTGGCCCAGGTTCTTGCCCAGCGGCTCCGAGATCACGCGGGCGATGATGTCCGTGGTGCCGCCGGGCGCGAAGGGCACGGTCAGCTTCACGACCTTGTTCGGGTAGCCCTGCGCGAGCGCCGGAGCGGCCGCGGCGCCCAGCAGCGTGGCGGCGGCGGCGATCCAGACACGTCGTTTCATTCGAGTCTCCTGTGTTGCTGAACCTCGCATCGTACGGGCAGAACCGGGGGCCGCCCCGACGCGGCCTGCCGATCGGGGGCAGCCCTCAGCCAACCGCAAGCTTGGCCTTCCGGGAGACGGTAGGGGCCTGGGCTATCCTCGCGCGCGTGCATTTTGTCCAGCTCCTCCTTCCCGACTTCGCCCTGATCCTCTGCGGCTACCTCGTGTGCCGCTACACGGCCCTGAACCGCACCGTCTGGGAGCAGGTGGAGAGCCTGGTGTACTTCTTCCTCTTCCCGGTGCTGCTGTTCCAGTCGATCGTGCGCAGCCCGCTGGACCTGGGCGCCGCGTCCAACCTGATGGCCGCCGGCCTGCTGCTGGGGCTGGGCGGCATCGCCCTCGCCTATGCCGTGCCGCACCTGCCGGGGCTGGCCCGCGTGGTCGACCCGCGCGAGCACGCCGGCGCGGCGCAGGTGGCCTTTCGGTTCAATTCCTTCATCGGGCTCGCGCTCGCGGAGCGGCTGGCCGGGCCGCAGGGGCTGCTGCTGATCGCGGTGCTGATCGGGGTCTGCGTGCCGCTGTTCAACGTCGGGGCCGTGTGGCCGATGGCCCGGCACGGCCGCACCGGCTTCGGTCGGGCGCTGCTGCGCAACCCGCTGATCATCGCCACCGCGCTGGGCCTGGCCGCGAACCTGGCGGGCTTCCGCGTGCCGGCGTGGATGGAACCGAGCGTCAACCGGGTGGGCGGCGCCTCGATTCCGCTCGGCCTGATGGCCGCTGGCGCCGGCATGCAGTTGGGCCACCTCGCGCAGCAGAAGGCGCTGGCGGCCGCGCTGCTCGCGATCCGGCACCTGCTGCTGCCCCTGCTGGCCGCCCTGCTCGCCCGCGGGCTGCGCCTGGATGGCGCCCAGACGGTCGTCCTGCTGCTGTTTTCCGCCCTGCCCACCGCCTCCAGCTGCTACGTGCTGGCCTCGCGCATGGGTTACAACGGTCCTTATGTCGCCGCCCTTGTGACACTCTCCACGATTTTGGGCATGGCGAGCCTGCCTTTTGCACTCGGGGTCCTCCTTTCGGCTACCTGAGCCGTTTACGATGCGAGGATCGTTTGGAGAGCGGGATGAACAACAAGAACGTGCCCGCGCTGCTCGGTGCCCTGGCCTGCGCGCTGGCCGTACCGGCTTCCGCGGCTCTTTTCCGATGCGGCAACGTCTTCCAGGACCGCCCTTGCGAGGCCGCGTCCGCGCAGGAGGCCGTGCGGCCGGGGCGCGGCGCGTCAGCCGCCGGGGCGCCTGTCACCCAGCGCGCCGCCAGCGCGGCGTCCGCCAGCGCGGCGTCCACCCCCGCGGCGTCCAGCCCCGCGGCGTCCACGGCGCTGCCGGCCGGCAAGGGCGAGGAAGCCGCCGCCGTGCGGCGGGTGGCCTCCGGCAGCACCGCGGCTCCCGCCGCCGCGCCCGCCGCTACCCCTGCCCGCAAGGGTCCGCCCAGCCTCGCCTGCCCCAACCTGCGCGAGCAGCACACCGCGATCGAAGGCCGCCTGAAGTCCGGCAGCCGCCCCGAGACGGTCCAGATGTACCAGCGGCAGCTGCGCGAGGTCGAGAAGAACCTCGTCGACGGCAACTGCTAAGCCTGCGCCAGGGCCCACTCCACGTGCTCGCGCACGAGGGCGCTGGGATGGTCGCGGCGGGCTGACAGCGCGGCCCGGATCCCCGGGTCGTCCTGCCGCCGCAGGGCGTTGCCCAGGGCGACCGCGACGTTGCGCAGCCAGCGTTCGTGGCCGATGCGCCGGATCGGGCTGCCCTCCGTGTGGCGCAGGAACTCCTCCTCGGACCACCCGAACAGCTGGGCCAGCGGCTGTCCCACCAGCGCCGGTCGCGGCGCGAAGTCCGGCAGCACCGCCGGCTGGGCGAACTTGTTCCAGGGGCAGGCCAGCTGGCAGTCGTCGCAGCCGTAGATGCGGTTGCCCATCAGGGGCCGCAATTCCGCCGGAATCGGGCCCGGGTGCTCGATCGTGAGGTAAGAGATGCAGCGACGTGCATCCAGCCGGTAGGGCGCCACGATGGCGCCGGTCGGGCACACGTCCAGGCAGGCGCGGCAGCTGCCGCAGTGGTCTTCCACGGATTCGGTGGGCGACAGGGCCAGGTCGACGTAGACCTCGCCCAGGAAGAACATGGAGCCGCCTTCGCGGTTCAGCACCAGCGTGTGGCGGCCGCGCCAGCCCTGGCCGCTGCGCGCGGCCAGCTCCACTTCGAGCACCGGAGCGGAGTCGGTGAAGACGCGGTGCCCGAAGGGCCCCACCGCCCCCTCGATGCGCTCCGACAGCTTCTGCAGCCGCCCCCGCAGGACCTTGTGGTAGTCGCGGCCCCGCGCATAAAGGGAAACAATCCCTTCACGCGGTCTTTGCAATCGTTCGAATTCAATGGCCTGCCAGCCCTCCGGCGCCGCGGGCAGGTAATCCATGCGGGCGGTGATGACGCTCACCGTGCCCGGAACCAGTTCGGCCGGGCGGGCGCGCCGCACCCCATGGTTCTCCATGTAGGCCATTTCGCCGTGAAATCCGTTGGCAAGCCATGCGATCAGTCCGGGTTCGGCGCTGGAGAGGTCGACGCCGGCCACTCCGATTTGGGAAAATCCCAGCTCGCCCGCCCATTGCCGTATCCGGGCCAGCAGGACTTGAGCATCGAATTGAACGCTGTCGACCGTCACCCGCCGATTGTAGGAATGGACTCCCGCCCCCTGCTGTGGGCGGGCGAGGAGGACACCCGCGCGTTCGCCGAGCGGCTGGCCGCCCGGCCCGCCATCGCCGATGCCTTCATCGCCCTGCATGGTGACCTGGGCGCGGGCAAGACGACCCTGGTGCGCCACCTGCTGCGGGCCCTGGGCGCGGAGGGCCGCATCAAGTCGCCGACCTACGCGGTGGTCGAGCCCTACGAACTGCCGGCGCTGGAGGCCTGGCACTTCGACTTCTACCGCTTCGACGATCCGCGCGAGTGGGAGGACGCCGGCTTCCGCGACATCTTCGCCGGCCCGGGGCTGAAGATCGCCGAGTGGCCGCTGAAGGCCGCCGGGCTGCTGCCCGTGGCGGACCTGGACATCCACCTCGCGCTGGCCGAGGACGACGCGCACCGGCGCGTGAGCCTGCGCGCCAACACGCTGCGCGGCGCGGAGCTGCTGTCGTGATGCAGCGCCGCCGGCTCCTGCAGGGCAGCGTGGTGCTGATGCTCGGCGCGCACCAGATCGCGCACGGCGCCACCATCCTCGCCGTGCGCCTGTGGCCGGCGCCCGAGTACACCCGCCTGACCATCGAATCGGACGGGCTGCTCGCCAGCAGCATGGTGAGCTCGCCGGAGCGGGTCGCGCTGGACCTGCGGGGCATCACGCTCGACGCCACGCTGCGCGAGCTGGTCGCCAAGGTGAAGGCGGACGACCCGTACATCGCCGGCATCCGCGTGCTGCAGCACGCCGCCGGCGTGGTGCGCCTGCAGGTGGACCTGAAGCAGCCCGCCCTGCCCCAGCTGTTCCACCTCCAGCCCGTGGCCGCCTACAAGAACCGCCTGGTGGTCGACCTCTACCCGCACAAGCCGGTCGACCCCCTGGAAGCGCTGATCGCCGAGCGCATGAAGGAAAAGCCTTCGTCCGGCTCCACCGCCCCGGCGCCGTTCGCGGCGGCCGAAGCGGAGGACCCGCTCGGCGACCTGATCGTGCAGCGCACGCAGCGCCCGGCGCGGGCCACCGTGCAGGCCTCCGAAGTGGCGCGCCCCGCGCTGGCCCGGGCCAAGACCGACCGCCTGATCATCGTGGCGCTCGACCCCGGCCACGGCGGCGAGGATCCGGGCGCCGTCGGCCCCGGCGGCACGCGCGAGAAAGACGTCGTGCTGCAGATCGGTCACCTGCTGCGCGAGCGCATCAACGACCTCACCATCAACGGCAACCCCATGCGCGCCTACATGACGCGCGACGCCGATTTCTTCGTGCCGCTGCACGTGCGCGTCGACAAGGCCCGGCGCGTGCAGGCGGACCTGTTCGTGAGCGTCCATGCCGATGCCTTCATGACGCCCACCGCGCGCGGCGCCAGCGTGTTCGCCCTGAGCCACAACGGCGCCTCCAGCACCGCGGCGCGCTGGATGGCCGACCGCGAGAACAAGGCGGACCTGATCGGCGGCATCAACATCAAGTCGCAGGACCTGCACGTGTCGCGCGCCCTGCTGGACATGAGCACCACCGCGCAGATCAAGGACAGCCTCAAGCTCGGAAGCGAGCTGCTGGGCGAGATCGGCGGCGTCGGGCGGCTGCACAAGGGCCAGGTCGAACAGGCGGGCTTCGCGGTGCTGAAGGCGCCGGACATCCCCAGCGTGCTGGTGGAGACGGCCTTCATCAGCAACCCCGAGGAAGAACAGAAGCTGCGCAGCCCCGAATACCAGGAGCAGCTGGCGAGCGCCCTGGTGCGCGGCATCGAGCGCTACTTCGCGCGCAACCCGCCGCTCGCGCGCAACCGCCCGCTCTGAGCGCGCCCTCGCGGGCCGCTTGCTGCCGCGCCTCCCTCCCCCCTCATGGATTGCTGCGGGCAGACGACAGCCCGCTTCGCGGGGCTCCTACAGCCCGCCCTGGTGCTTCTTTTTACATTCACTGGCACAGGTTGCCGCGCCTCCAGCGGTTGAAAGAAATCAAGGGGATCGCATGAAGACCAAGATCATCTCCGCGGCTGTCCTGGCCGCTTCGCTCCTGGGCCTCGGTGGCTGTGCCTCGATGGACCGCACCACCGTCGGCACCGTGGGCGGCGCCGTGGTCGGCGGCCTGGTGGGCAGCGCGGTGGGCGGCACCGGCGCGACCATCCTCGGCGCGGCGGCCGGCGGCTACCTGGGCAACCAGGCCGCGAAGCGCTGAGCCCGCACCGGCACAGCCAATGGGGTCACGCGAGTGACCCCATTTTCTTTGGCCCTTCGCGATGCAATGTGCGATACGTGGAGTGACGGCGTGGACGTACTTCGTGCGCCCACAGTACGCCTGCACGATGCGGTGAACGTCTCCTACAGCCCGGCAGAGCCCCGGTACCTAAAGTGATTGGCACACGTTGGCCGCCATCCTGCGGCCGTCGGACAACTCGATTCTGGAAGGGTTATGCCATGAAGACGAAGTTCATTTCCGCGGCTGTTCTGGCCGCTTCCCTGCTGGGCCTCGGCGGCTGCGCCGGCATGAGCGATCGCCAGGCGGTCGGCACCGTGGGCGGTGCGGTGGTGGGTGGCCTGGTCGGTAACGCCGTTGGCGGCACCGGCGCGACCGTCCTCGGCGCGGGCGCCGGCGCGTTGCTGGGCAACCAGGCGACCAAGCCCGGCGGCATGCTGAACCGCTAAATGGGGTAGATCAGCGAGTTGAGCACCATCTCGCTGTCGTACACGCACAGCCGGCTGGCCAGTTTCAGGCCGGCCGGCGTGCATTCGATCTCGTCGATGTAGCGCCCCACGTTGTAGACCTCGCTCGCGTCGCCGGGCCGGGTGCGGAACACCGCATAGTGGGCCTGGGCGCGGACCCGCCCCTCGCTTCCTTCCCCCAGCACCTGCGCGGGACCCACCACGTGCCGCGTGTAGTACGGCCCGTGGTAGATGGTCTGCGTGATGCCGTAGACCCGGTCCTTCATCATCCCCTGCCCCTCCAGCGCGATCAGCGCCAGGGGCAGCCCGCGGTCGAAGTTCTCCCGCGCCTGCAGCTTGTACAGGCCCTCCGGCAGGAAGAAGCCGGGCCAGTCGTCGAAGCGGCGTTCGTCCAGCGCCGCGGCATAGCCGGCGTTCAGTTCGTCGATCTCCAGGCGCAGCAGCAGGCGCTCATTCATACGCCCATCACCTTGCGCCAGTAGGCGTACATGCTGCGGATCAGCGTCTCGGTCACCATGTGCTCGGTGCCCTGCGTGTCGGTGCCCCCCAGTTCGCACAACGTCTCGCCGCCCTCGCCCCACTGGCGGAAGCCGTCCTGGCTGAACTGGATCACTTCGCCGTCGTCGGCGCTGACGAAGCCGGCCGGCCCGAACAGGTTGGCCTGCCGCAGGCGCCGGCGCGTCATCTCCTCGCCGTCGTCGGCGAAGCCGAAGTGCGTCCAGACGAAGTCGAAGCTGCCCTCGCCGCGCGGCTGGATGTGCCGCGTCGAGAGCGAATTCACCTGCTGCTGGATGATCAGGCTGGGGAACAGCGTGAGCATCGTGACGCTGGGCATGATCTCCGTGCCGGGATTCGAGGGATCGGGCACCTTCCACCACGGCTCCGGCACCACGTCCAGCAGGCGGTCGTCGTTCAGCGCCATGCCGGCCTTGAAGCTCGTCACGCCCTGCGTCACCGCCTTGTTCTCGCCGCCGTCGTTGCGGCGCGAGATCATCACGGCGTGGCGGCCCTGCGCGTCCATCACCATGCGGCTCTTCTGGTCGGCGCGCCACAGGCCGAAGGTGACGAACCAGGTATGGAGCAGGCCCGGGTGGTAGGGGTCCTTGATGTTCTCCATCATCAGCTTCCAGTTGCCCGGAATGCGCTGGCGGTTGTAGCCCAGGAGCGTGAGCTTGCGGCCGGCGAAGATCCGCTCCAGCCACGGCAGCACGGCGGGCCCCAGGTACTCCTCCAGCGGCTCGGCCTCGGCGCTGAAGGTGGCGAACACGAGCCCGTGCAGCACCGCCACCCGCAGCTTCGTCAGGCCATGCTGCTTCGTGTCGAAGTCCGCCGGCATGCCGCCGTGCACGCAGGCATGGCCCTCGGCATCCGTGGCCGGCACGCCGTCCTTGAAAGGCAGGCCCGCCAGCGTCCCATCGAGCTTGTAGGTCCACTGGTGGTAGGGACAGACGAAGCTGCGCACGTTGCCGTGCGGCTGCTGGCAGAAGCGCACGCCCCGGTGGGCGCAGCGGTTCTCGACGACGCGGATCCCGTGGTCCGCCGAATTGGGGTCAGATTCCAATTTCCTCGCCACGCGGTCGCGCACCATGATCACCTGCCGCTCGCCCACCTGGCTCAGGCGGTAGTCGCCCACCTTGGGGATCTCGACTTCCAGCCCGACGTAGCTCCAGTGCGGGCCGTAGAAGATCTTCTGCAGCTCCTGCTGGTACAGCTGCGTGTCGGTATAGGCCCAGAAGGGCACGCGGCTGGAGCCGGCGCCGGCCCAGCGCGAAAGGGATTCGGGGGCGTTCATGCCCTCAGTCTAGACGCGCGGACGCACCTTCAGCTCCGGCGCCGGCCGCGGCGCCCGCTTGGACAGGCGGATGTCGCGGCCCTCCTGCCCCGCCAGCGTGGTCGCCGACTGCAGCACGCAGGCCAGGGCGCGCAGGCGCTGCAGCACCTCGCGCGCGAGCTGCGCCTGCGACCGGGGCGGCAACGGTGCTGCCTCGACCTGGCCTTGCAGCCCGTAGCTGTGCCTGCGCGCCGGCAGGGCCAGGAAACGCTCGTAGTCCGAGCGCGAACCCGCCAGGCGCGAAAGAACGTGCTCCAACTGGCCGCAGAACTCCTCCATCGTCGCGAGCAGCAAGCGGAAGCGGATCAACTGGTGGTTCTCCCAATCGAGCAGGACCGGCCCCGGCTCGAGGGCGGCGATCTCCGGGTCCCACTTCGCGGGGTCGCCGAAGCGGCGCACGAAGCGCTTGCCCACGTTCTCGCCGTAGCGCGCCAGCTGCGCGATCCGCTGCTTCTCCATGGTGAGGTTCAGGCCGCCCTGTTCGCGCGTGAGCCGGACCAGCCCGATGCGGTCGCGGAAGCCGGGCATGTGCGACAGGACCTCGTGGTTCCAGGCCATGCCGACGCCCAGGACGCTGAGCAGGAAGGACAGCAGCCGGTCCGGCGGCGCGCCCTCGAAGGCGCGCCAGTCCGGCCGGCGCGCATCCTTGTTGGTCCGGGGCAGGAACTCGCCGGCTTCCGCCTCGGTGTGCGCCTCGCCCAGGTCGATGCCGAAGGTGGGGCGGCTCGGCAGCGGCGCATCGAAGAAGTGGATGGGGAAGTTCGAGGCGATGCCGCCGTCGGTGAACCAGACGGGCTCGCGCCGCGCCCGCGCGGGATCGCCGTTGGTGCGAAAGGCGTACAGCGGGACGGCCGACAGCAGCAGCGGGAAGCTCAGGCTCATGCGGACCGCAACCACCACCGGCAGGTCTTTGGGCTCGGGCAGGCGCAGGAAGGCGGGGTCGCCGTCGCGCTCGCCCGGCACGGGCACCCGCTGGTGCTCCTTGAGCCACTGCACGACGCGCGCCGGGAACAGCCTGGCGAAATCCTCCTCGCGGAACCAGAAGCTGTTGTTCTCCCGCACCTGCTCGTCGTCGCGGAAGGGCAGCCGGAACGGCCGCCCCAGCGTGAGGCAGGTGGTCATCACCTGCAGTTCGATGTCGTAGCCGGCGAGGTTGCCGAAGGTGAGCGGCGCGCCGGGATGCAGCCTGTCCTGGCCGCTGAGTTCGTCGAGGTAGCCGGCGAGCCACTCGGTCAGCGCTAGGCCCTCCCGCTGCGGCATGCCCGAACAGATGCCGAAGCCGTTGGCGGGGAGTTCGTGCAGGGCCAGGCGCAGGGCCCGGACCATGACGAAGGCCATCGGAACCAGCATCGCGACCCCCAGGAGCACGACCGCCGGCAGCAGGCTGCGCAGTTGCAGCGGCAGGAACAGGAGGGGCAGCAGGCCGGCGAGCAGCCCCAGCCAGCGCCCCGGCCCCGCGGAGCGCCAGAGGATGGCGAGCGCTTCGCCCATCCGGCGCATCTTCGACTTGCCATGCTGCAGCAGGGCCAGGAAGGCATCGAACAGGGGCGCCAGTTCCGGGGCGGGCTGGAAGAACCCGAGCAGCCGTGTGCCTCGCCCCTCGGTTGCCGGCTCGCCCAGGAAGGCGGGCAGTTCGCGCAGCCGCGCGAAGGGATCGAACTGCGGCGGCAGGGCGCCGGCCTCGCGCCGCTGGCGGCCGGTCTCGGCGGCGGCGGCCGCCGCGGCGGCGATCGCGCCGGCGCTGGTGCCGCCGATGGAGCGGAAGCGGAAGGCCTTCGCCAGTTCCGCGATCGCGAGGGGATAGACCACCCCGCTCGTGATCCCGCCCTTGAGGACGAGGTCGCATTCGTCCGCCCAGACCGACCCCGCCCCTTGTTCCATGCAGGTCTCCGCCGCGAGAAATCCTGCCTTGTCGCAGGCTTTCGCGGGGCGCACATCCTGCAGTTGACGGAGCCCGGCGGGGGAACTTTCCGCTCAGCCCCCGACTGGCCGGGCGTTGCGCCTGGCCTGCCACGCACCGGCCAGCACGATGACCCCGGGGACCAGGATCATGGCCCAGATGATCTTGTCCAGGTTCTCCTTGACCCAGGGGATGCTGCCGAAGAAGTAGCCCGCGGTGACGATGCCGCCCACCCACAGGGTGCCGCCGGTCACGTCGTAGAAGCTGAACTTGCGGCGCGTCATCTGCGCCACCCCCGCCACGAAGGGGGCGAAGGTGCGCAGGAAGGGCATGAAGCGCGCCAGCACGATGGTGATGCCGCCGTACTTCTCGTAGAACGCATGGGCCTGCTCGAAGGCGCGCTTGTTGAAGAAGCGCGATTCCTCCCACTGGAACACCTTGGGCCCGAAGTGGCGGCCGATGGTGTAGTTGCTCTGGTTGCCCAGCACCGCGGCGGCGATCAGCAGCGCCACCGAGAAGGGATAGCTCATGAGCCCGAGCCCGCACAGCGCGCCCACCACGAACAGCAGGGAATCCCCCGGCAGGAAGGGCATCACGACGACGCCCGTCTCGATGAAGATGATGAGGAACAGCAGCGCGTACACCCATGCGCCGTAGTTCGTCACGAAAGTTTCCAGGTAGCGGTCGACATGCAGGATGAAGTCGACCAGCAGCATCACGACGTCCATGCCGGCGATTATCCCCGGGCCCTCGCGTGCAGCCGTTGCGCGTGCACCCCGAGCCCTTGTGCGACGCTGGCGTGCCGGTCGCCCGCGATGGGCGTCGCCCGCGGCACGGCGTCCGCGATGCGGCGCACCAGCGGTGCGAATCCCGTCGAGCCACCGGTGAGGTACAGCACGTCGACCTCGTCGGCCGCCACGCCGGCCGCGCGCAGCGTTTCCCGCGCCGCCGCGACGATGCGATCCAGCTCCGGATCCAGCGCGTGCACGGCGCCGGCCTCGTCCAGGCGGGCGGCGAGGCCGGCCTCCAGGCGCCGCAGATCGATCTCGGTCGTGCCGCCTTCGGCCACGGCGATCTTGGCGTCCTCCGCCTGGCCCAGCAGCGCGTGGCCCAGGTGTTGCTCCACCACCTTCATCAGGCGCGCGTGCTGGCGCGGGTCGCCGTAGAAGGACCGCATGCGGCGCAGTTCCAGCACCCGGGGCACCGAGTACACGGTGTTGACCAGGTGCCACGTCGCCAGGTCGAAATACACGCGGCTGGGGACTTCGCGCGGCGGCCCGTCCGGGCGGGGTGGCCCGAGTCCCCGGTAGCCGCAGGTCGGGAGGATGGTGGCCAGCTCCACCTGGCGGTCGAAGTCCGTGCCGGCCACGTGCACGCCGTGGTTGGCGAGAATGTCGTCGCGCCGGTCCAGGTGCACACGCCGCCGCGGGCCCACGCGCACGAGCGAGAAGTCGGAGGTGCCGCCGCCAATGTCGGCCACCAGCACCAGCTGCTCCGTGTCAAGGCGCGATTCGTAGTCCAGGGCGGCCGCGATCGGTTCGTACTGGAAGCTCACCTCGGCGAAGCCCACGGCGCGGGCCGCCGCCTCCAGCGCGGCCTGCGCCTGCGCGTCACGCGCCGGGTCGTCGTCCACGAAGTAGACCGGCCGCCCCAGCACGGCCCGCGTCAGCGGGGCGCCGGCCTCCCGCTCCGCCAGCTCCTTCAGGTGCTGCAGGTAGCCGCCCACCACGTCCAGGTAGGGCACCGCGTGGCCGGCGCCGACCTCCGTGCGCTGGTCCGCCAGCGGCGAGCCGAGCACGCTCTTCATGGAGCGCATGAGCCGTCCCTCGTGGCCTTCGATGTAGGCCGCCAGCGCCGCGCGGCCGTACAGGCGCAGCGGCGCCTCGTGGGCCGCGCGGCCCTCCACCTGGTAGAAGACCGCCGTCGGCATGGTGGGCTGGCCATCCTCGACCGCGACGAGCCGCATGGCGCCGCCGGCGGCCGGGACCGCGATGGCGGAGTTGGAGGTGCCGAAATCGATGGCGCAGAAGGCGCCGGGGGCGGAGGGTGCGGTCATGGGGGGCGCGGATTTTAGCCGCCTAGAATCGCTCCGGATGAATGCCGTGCTGTCCCCCGCCCCCCGTCGCCCGATCCGCGAGCTGCCCGACGAGCTGGTCAGCCAGATCGCCGCGGGCGAGGTGGTGGAGCGTCCGGCCTCGGTCGTGCGCGAACTGGTCGACAACGCCCTGGACGCCGGCGCCGCGCAGGTCACCGTGCGGCTGCTCGCCGGGGGCGTGCGCCTGATCTCGGTGGAGGACGACGGCGGCGGCATCGAGCGCGAGCAGTTGCCGCTGGCCCTGAAGCGCCACGCCACCAGCAAGATCGGCTCGCTGGCCGACCTGGAGTCGGTGGCGACGATGGGCTTCCGCGGGGAGGCGCTGGCGGCGATCGCCTCCGTCTCCGAGCTGCACCTGCTGTCGCGCACGGCGGGCCAGGCGAGCGCCTTCCTGCTCGACGCCTCCAGCGGCGAGCTGCGGCCGGCGGCCCGCGCCACCGGCACGACGGTGGAGGTGAAGGAGCTGTTCTTCAGCACCCCGGCGCGCCGCAAGTTCCTCAAGACCGACGCGACCGAATTCGCGCATTGCCTGGAGGCGGTGCGCCGGCACGCGCTGGCGCGGCCGGACGTCGGCTTCACCGTGTGGCACGAAGGCAGGCTCGTCGAGCAATGGCGCGCCGGCACGCGCGAGCAGCGCCTGGCGGACGTGCTGGGCGAGGACTTCCTGGGCGACAGCCTGGCGATCGACTTCACCGCCGGGCCGCTGCGCGTGCGCGGCCGCGCG
The DNA here is from genome assembly GCF_016722785.1 of Ramlibacter monticola. GTDB lineage: Bacteria > Pseudomonadota > Gammaproteobacteria > Burkholderiales > Burkholderiaceae_C > Ramlibacter > Ramlibacter monticola. The sequence continues at coordinate 968,656 of NZ_JAEQNE010000001.1, forward strand.
GGCGTGCCGGACGCGGCGCGCTCCCGCGCGGACTGGCAGTTCGCCTACGTCAATGGCCGCTACGTGCGCGACAAGGTGATCGCGCACGCGGCCCGCAGCGCCTACGAGGACCTCCTGCACGGCCAGCGCCAGCCGGTGTACGCCCTGCACCTGGAGATCGACCCGGCGCGGGTGGACGTCAACGTGCACCCGACCAAGATCGAGGTGCGCTTCCGCGACGGCCGCGAGGTGCACCAGGCCGTGCGGCATGCGCTGGAGGCGGCGCTGTCGGCGCCGCGCGCGGCGGCGGCGGGGCAGGCGGCGCAGCCTGCGCTGGAGCTCGCGGCGACACCGGCGGCGCCGGCGACTATGCCGGCGTGGCGGCAGCCTTCGATTCCGTTCGCAGCGCAGGTGGGGGAGCGGGTCGCGGATGTAGGGGTCCTGTGGCAACGGCCCGCCGAAGCCGAGGTGCGGGAAGCAGGGGTTCCCTTCGGTTCGCCCGAGCATGCGGAGATCGCGGCACCCGCCGAGACCAGCGAGGCCGGGCCCGCGCAGGAATGGCCCCTCGGCAGGGCCGTCGCGCAGCTGCACGGCATCTACATCCTGGCCGAGAACGCCCAGGGCCTGGTGCTGGTCGACATGCACGCCGCGCACGAACGCATCGTGTACGAGCGGCTCAAGGCGCAGATGGACGCGCAGGCGATCCGCTCGCAGCCGCTGCTGATCCCCGCGACCTTCGCCGCCACGCCGGCCGAAGTCGCCACCGCCGAAGCCTGCCAGGACGCGCTGGAAGCGCTGGGCCTCCAGGTGAGCCCCTTCACGCCCAGGACGCTGGCCGTGCGCGCCGTGCCCGCCACCCTGGCCCAGGGCGACCCGGTCGAACTGGCGCGCAGCGTGCTCGCCGAACTGGGCCAGCACGACGCCAGCAGCGTGGTCCAGCGCGCCCGCAACGAACTGCTGGCCACCATGGCCTGCCACGGCGCGGTGCGGGCCCACCGCAAGCTGACGCTGGAGGAGATGAACGCCCTGCTGCGCCAGATGGAGGCCACGGAGCGCTCCGACCAGTGCAACCACGGCCGGCCGACCTGGCGCCAGCTTTCCCTGCGCGAGCTGGACGGCTTGTTCCTGCGCGGACGCTAGGGGATTACCCCCGAGCCGCGTGCATCCGCGAGGCAAAGCGCGTGAACGCCGGCTTACGTCCCTGCAGAGCCAGGCCGGATTTGGGGAGAATGCGCTGGAGATGAAACGCCGCCTGCTGTTTGCCGCGATCGCCGCCGCCACCCTCCTGAGCGTGGGATGCTCCACGCTGGACGAGCGCCAGCGCGAATGGATCTTCCAGCCCAGCGACCGCAGCCGCTCCACCAGCGCGGAGTACGCGCAGGGGATGGAAGAGGTCTGGATCGAGTTCGACTCGAAGGTGACGGAACGCCCCGCGCGCCTGCACGCCCTCTGGCTGCCGGCGGCGCAGCAGCCGCAGGACAAGCCGGTGCTGCTGTACCTGCACGGCGCGCGCTGGAACGTGAGCGGCTCGGCGCCGCGCATCCGCCGCATGCAGGAACTGGGCTTCTCGGTGCTGGCGATCGACTACCGCGGCTTCGGCAAGTCGACCCGCGAGCTGCCCTCGGAGGACAGCGCGTGCGAGGACGCCCGGGCGGCGTGGAACTGGCTGGCGCAGCACTATCCGGATCGCCCGCGCTACGTGTTCGGTCACTCGCTGGGCGGCGCGATCGCGATCGACCTGGCCTCCCGCGTCGAGGACGAACAGGGCGTGATCGTCGAGGGCACCTTCACCTCGATCCCGGACGTGGCGAGCTCGATGAAATTCGGCTGGCTGCCGATCGGGCCGCTGATCACGCAGCGCTTCGAATCGATCCGCAAGGTGGCCAGCGTGCACTCGCCCCTGCTGGTGGTGCACGGCGCCGACGACTCGCTGATCGATCCCGCGCTGGGCCGTCGCCTCTACGAAGCCGCGCCCGGCCGCAAGCGCTTCCTGCTGGTGGAAGGCGGCTCGCACCACAGCACCATGGCCATCGGCCAGGCGCAGTACCGCGAAGCGCTGGCGCAGTTCTTCAGCCTGAAGTAGCGCGCTGCAGCACCGCCAGGGCGGCGCGCACTTCCTCGATCGGGATCTGGCCCGGCGCCGACGCGGCCGCGCCCACCGCGAAGGTCAGCGCGGAGCCGAAGCCGCCGCCGCACAGCCGCGTCACCGCGCCCAGCCCGCCCATGGCCATGCTGATCACCGGGATGGCCAGCGCGCGGCTGGCCTGCAGCGTGGCGCCCAGCAGGCGGTGCACGTCCTCCATGGACTGCGGCATCACGGCGAGCTTGGCGACGTCGGCCTGCAGCCGCTGCGCCTGCTCGAAACGTGCGCGCAGTTCGGCGTCGGCGGGCGTGGCGTGGAAGTCGTGGAAGGACAGCACCAGCGGCAGGCCGTGGCGGCGCGTCAGCGCCCGCACCTGTGCCACATGCCCGGGCTCGTTGCCCATCTCGAAGTCCATCAGGTCCACGCAGCCGCTGGCCGCCACCGCTTCGTAGAGGGCGAGCACCTGCGGCTCGGTCAACGCGATCGGCTGCCCGCCCTCGCGCTGGCAGCGGCGCGTGAACAGGATGGGGATGTCCGCGCTGGCGGCACGCACGTTCGCCGCGGCCCGCAGCACTTCCTGCGCATCGGCGATCGACTCGAGGAAATCGACGCGCCACTCCAGCAGGTCGGGCTTCTTGGCGGCGACGACGGCCGCTTCCGCGGCGAGCGCCGCGCGGGTGCGGGCCACGAGCGGCGCGCACACGGCCGGCAGCCGCCCTCCGGCCAGGGGGCGGCCGCCAATCTGGATGGGGATCATCGGGCGATTCTAAGCAGCGGGCCCACGCCCGCCTGCCGCCCGGTTCCGGCCGATCACGGCGTCAACCGCCGTGACCGGCCGATCGCTCCGAGTCGGCTTGCGGATGCGAGGAGCCGGAGTCACCCTGCTGCTGCGCACTCCCGCCGTCGTGGGTGGACGTGCCACCGTGGGCCGTCGCCTTGCGAAAGCCCAGCTTGTTCAATTCGCGTTCCAGCAATTCCTTGCGGACGGACATGGGCAGCGATTCGGTCGCCCACGTTCCACCCTCGGCATCGTCTGGTCCGCAGCCAGATCTCATCGCACTCATGCCCCGATGCTAGGGGCGTGCGGCGCGGGGCTTGTCGGATGAGGCGGAGATGCGTGTCGGACAAGGACCGACAAGCGCGGCCGCCGCCGCCTACGGACCGGAGTTCTCCTGGTCCTCCAGGTCGTGGAACCACTGGATGAAGCCGCCCGTGTCGCCCTTGTCGAACACGGCGTCGGCGCCCAGGTCGAGGCAGTGCTGCCGCACGCCCGGCGTCGCATAGCTGCTGAACACGACGACCCGGCCGCCGGCCGAATCGGCCTTGCAGCGCCGGATCACGTTCATGCCGGCGCCCTGCTCCAGCACGAGGTCGATCACGGCCACGTCCCAGCCGCCGGGATGTTCTTCCAGCCACAGGTACGCCTCGGCCTCGGTGCTGGCATTGGCGACCACCGAGAAGCCGCCGATGGAGTCGAACAATTCAGCCAGCAATCCGCGCATGCGCTGAATGTCCTCCACGAGGAACACCCTCAGGTCCACGCCCCTGGTTCTCCGTTGCTACTCTTGTCTCCATTGTGGGTGCGGGGCGGCCGTACACGGGTTCACTGCAACCATTTGCGTATAGCGCGGCGGCGGCGCCTCATCTGCTAACCTCGTCCGGATGCCCCATTCCTCGCTGCCCGCCACGGTGGCGCTCGCCGGCCCCACCGCCTCGGGCAAGAGCGCCGCCGCGCTCGTGCTGGCCGAGCGGCTGGACGCGGAAATCGTCAGCGTGGATTCGGCGCTGGTCTACCGCGGGATGGACATCGGCACCGCCAAGCCCACCGCTGACGAGCGCGCCCGCGTGGTCCATCACCTGGTCGACACCCGCGAGCCTTCGCAGGCCTACAGCGCGGCAGAGTTCGCGGCGGATGCGCGCCGGCTGCTGCAGGAGATCCGCGCCCGCGGCCGCCGCGTGGTGCTGGCCGGCGGCACCATGCTGTATTTCAAGGCGCTGTTCGAGGGGCTCGACGCGCTGCCGCCCGCGGATGCGCCAGTGCGCGCGGAGATCGAGGCGGAAGCGGCGCGCGCCGGCTGGCCCGCGCTGCACGCGCAGCTGGCCGCCGTCGATGCCGAAACGGCCGCCCGCCTCGCGCCCAACGACGCGCAGCGCATCCAGCGCGCGCTGGAAGTGTTCCGCGTCAGCGGGCAGCCGCTGTCGCGGCTGCACCGCGCCAGCGTCCGCGCGCCGCTGCCGCAGCCGGACCTGTGGCTCTCGCTGGAACCGGCGGACCGCGCCTGGCTGCACGCACGCATCGCGCAGCGCTTCGACGCCATGCTGGCCGCCGGCTTCCTCGACGAGGTGCGGCGCCTGCGTGCGCGCGGCGACCTGCACCCGGACCTGCCCAGCATGCGCTGCGTGGGCTACCGGCAGGCCTGGGAGGCGCTGGACGCAGGCTGGCCACCGGAGTTGCTGCGCGAGCGCGGGATCGCCGCCACGCGCCAGCTCGCCAAGCGGCAGCTCACCTGGCTGCGCGGCATGCCGCAGCGGCGGGTGATCGCCTGCGATGCGCCCGACGCCCTCGCGCAGGTGCTGCGCGCCGCCGGAGTGGAAGCCTGATGCTGGAAGTGCAGCAGCTCGCCAAGCGCTACGGCGAAGTGGACGTGTTCCGCGGGGTCTCGCTCACCGTCGCGCCGCGCGAGTTCGTGGCGATCGTCGGCGAGTCGGGCGTGGGCAAGTCCACCCTGCTGAACTGCATGGCGGGACTCGACGTGTGGCAGGAGGGGCGCGTCGTCCTCGACGGCGTCGATCTCGCGACGCTGGACGACGAGGGTCGCGCGCTGCTGCGCCGGCGCCAGCTCGGTTTCGTGTTCCAGGCCTTCCACGTGCTGCCGCACCTGGACGTGGCGCAGAACGTGGGGCTGCCGCTGCTGCTGCTCGGTCGTCCCGACGCGGCGCGGGTGCAGGCGATGCTGGCGGCGGTGGGGCTCGAGGGCCTGGGGCAGCGCCTGCCGCAGGAGCTGAGCGGAGGCCAGCTGCAGCGCGTCGCCATCGCGCGGGCGCTGGTGCACGGGCCGACGCTGCTGCTGGCCGACGAACCGACCGGCAACCTCGATCCCGCGACGGCGGCGCGGGTCATGGGGGTGCTGCGCGCGCAGGCGCGCGAGAGCGGCGCGGCGCTGGTGCTGGTGACGCACTCGGCGGCCGCGGCCGCCCAGGCGGACCGGGTGCTGCAGTTGCGCAGCGACGGAATTTCCGGGACGTGACGCGGCCCACGGGCGCCAACCCGCGGGCCGGGGGCCGGATCAGCTGCCGGGAGCGGTGAGGCCGAACTTCTGCGCCAGCGTGACCGCCGGCACCGCGCCGTCGATCGTCACCAGCCCGCCGGTCTGCGCATGCTTGCCGACGATCGTGGGCACGCCGCTGAAGCCGAAGCTGGTGAACAGCGCCGTGTTGGCCTTGACGATGTCCTTCTTCGCGTCTTCCACGCCCATGGCGGCGATGCCGCCCTGCTGGTTGCGCACGGAGGCCTCGTTCTCCTCCATCTTCATGACCGGGTCCGGCGCGCCGAGGATGGCGGCGCCCTGGGCCACGCTCTTCTCGCCGATGAGGCCAACCGGGATCCACACCAAGCGGACCTGCGACTTCAGCGGCTTGATGTTCTCCCACAGGGCCGCGCAGTGCGGGCACTGCGGGTCGAAGAAGACGTAGATGACCCGCGTGGCCATCGTGGAGCCGACGTTGAAGCCCTTGGCCTTCTGCTCGATCGCCTCGATCGAGACGGGCTGCGGGGCCGGCTTGCCGCCGCTGGCGCTGCTGTCGCCGCCGGAGGAGGACTCCTTGCCGCAGGCGGCCAGCAGGCAGGCCGCGGCCGTGGCGGACAGGACGAGGCGGCGCCTCATGATGCGGTCGCGGCCGCGAGGCCGCCGAGCTCGGAACAGTAGTCCATGAATTCCTGGGTCTGGGATTTGAGGAACACCGCGTCCGCGCCGAGCTTCAGGCAATGCGATCGGATCCCGTCGCTGGCGTAGTCGCTGAGGACCACGATGTTACCCGCCCCGGCCCCGGCCGCCCCCCGCGCGCGCGGGATCACGGCCATGCCGGTCCCTTGATCCAGCACAAGGTCGATGATCAGGAGGTCCCAGCCGCCGGGGTTTTCCTGCAGCCACAGCTTGGCTTCGGCTTCGGTGCGCATGGCGCCCACCAGCCGGAAATCGCCCAGGGTCGCCAGCAATTCGGCCAGCGCGCCCTGCACCTGCTTCATGTCCTCGACCAGGAAAACACGCACGGTCACTTCTGCCTGCCCCTGTCTGTGCGAGTGTCTGATTCATTCTAGACCGCGCCCGCGCGCGGCGACACCGGGTCATGCACCCCCGTCCTTGGCCTGCTCGAGCAGTTCCGTCACCTCTTCGAGGTCCTCGGCCGCCTGCTGCACCTTGCGCTCGAGCTCCGCGTTCTGGCGGATCGCCCAGGCGATGTCGCTCTGCTGCTTCACGTCGGCCGGGAGTTCGCGCTCCAGCGCACCGTGGGTCAGGCCGAGCTCCGCGCTGGCCACTTCGAGCTCGTGCTGGACTTCGCTCGTCTTGTGTTTCGCCTGATCGATCGGATGCGTGCGCTGGCTCATGGAAATCCTTTCTTCGCAAGTCCCTGAAGACTAAGGACTGCGCGAAGGCTCAACGGTCCGACAGGCGCGCACGCGCGGGCCGGACCAGCCCGCACGCGGAGGGCGCGTGCGTCCGCGGGCGCGTCGGCGGAACGCGGCGGGCGATGCCGCCGTCTTCCTACAGTGCCTGCGCCGTGCGCTGACGATCATGACCGAACCATTTCCAAGGAGAACGAAGATGCCGAACACCCGTGGCGAAAAGGATGCCTGCGACCTTCTCGATGCCGACCACCGCGCCGTCAAGAAGATGTTCAAGGAATACGAGGAACTGACCGGTTCGCGCGCCCGCGGCGCTGCCCAGAAGAAGATGGACCTCGCCCGCCAGATCTGCCACGAGCTCTCCGTCCACGCGCAGATCGAGGAAGAGCTGTTCTACCCGGCGTTGCGCGCCGCGCTCAAGGAGACGGACCTGCTGGCCGAGGCCGAGGTCGAGCACCAGTCGGCCAAGGACCTGATCGCGCAGATCGAGGGCATGGCGGAGGCCGACGAGATGTTCGATGCCAAGGTCACGGTGCTGGGCGAGTACATCGACCACCACGTGAAGGAAGAGCGCAACGAGATGTTCCCGAAGGCCCGCGCCGCCCGCAAGCTGGACCTGGTGGCCCTGCGCGACGAGTTGGCGACGCGCAAGGAGGAGCTGATGGGGGCGACGGCCTGATTTCCGTCCCGCGCGCGCCTGCGGCGGCACAATGCCCCGCATGCTCGCGCTCCTCGCGACCTACTCCTGGCAGGAAGTCCGCCACCACGGCTGGCGCAGCGCGACCGCGGTGCTCGCGGTCATGCTGGGCGTCGCCCTGGCCTTTTCCGTCCACCTGATCAACGCGTCGGCGCTGGACGAGTTCTCCACCGCGGCGCGTTCGGCCGGCGGCGAGCCGGACCTGGAACTGCGGGCCGCGCAGGGCGTCCTGGACGAAGCGCTGTACGCCCGCGTCGCGACCGATGCGCGCGTCGCCTGGGCGAGCCCCGTCCTCGAATTGCAGACGCTCGCGCTCGCCCGGGACGGCGAGCGCACGCCGCTGCGCGTGCTCGGGGTCGACGCGCTGGTCGTGGGCGCCACCGCCCCGCAACTGGTGCCCGTTCCCGGCGAAGGCGCGGACCGCCTGTCCGTGCTCTCCCCCGACACCGTGTTCCTCAATGCCGCGGCGCGCCAGGTCCTGCCGCCCGATCGGCTGCGGCTGCAGGTCGGCCTGGCCCTGCGCGAACTGCGCGTGGCCGGCTCCACCAACGCCGGCGGCGGCCCCCTGCTGGTGATGGACCTCGGCGCCGCGCAGGACCTGTTCGGCCGCGGCGGACAGCTCACGCGCATCGACGTGCGCCTGAAGGCCGGCGTGCCCCGCGCCGACTGGCTGCGCGCGCTGCAGCTGCCCGCGGGCGTGCAGGCGGCGGAACCCGGCGACACGGGCCAGCGCGTCAGCCAGATCTCGCGGGCCTACCGGGTCAACCTCACGGTGCTGGCGCTGGTCGCGCTGTTCACCGGCGCCTTCCTCGTGTTCTCCGTGCTGGCGCTCAGCGTGGCACGGCGCGCGCAGCAGTTCGCGCTGCTGGGCGTGCTCGGGCTCACGGCGCGCCAGCGCCTGCGCCTGGTGCTCACCGAATCCGCGCTGCTGGGACTGGTGGGCAGCATCGCGGGCATCGCGCTCGGCACCGGGCTGGCGGCAGCGGCGCTGTCGCTGCTCGGGGGCGACCTGGGCGGCGGGTACTTCCCCGGCGTGCGGCCCAGCCTGCAGTGGAGCGGATTGGCCGCGGCAGGCTATGGCGCCCTGGGCGTGGTGGCGGCGATGGCGGGCGGCTGGCTGCCGGCGCGCAGCGCCGCCCGCCTGCCGCTGGCGCAGACGCTGAAGGGCCTGGGCACCGGGCTGCCGCGCGCGCGGCGCCACTGGCCGGGCTGGCTGGCGCTGGGCGCGGCCGTCGCGCTCGCGCTGCTGCCGCCGATCGGCGGCATCCCGCTGGCGGCCTACGTCTCGGTGGGACTGCTGCTGGTGGGCGGCATCTCCGTGCTGCCCGGCGCGGTCGGCGCCTTCTACGACCGGCTCGCGCCCGCGGTGGCGCACCGGCTGCTGCCGCTGCTCGCGGTGGAGCGCGCGCGGCGCGTGCGCGAAAGCGCTGCCGTCGCCGTGAGCGGCGTCGTCGCGGCCCTCAGCCTCGCGGTGGCGCTCACCGTGATGGTGGCGAGCTTTCGCCAGTCGGTCTCGGACTGGCTCGACATCGTGCTGCCCGCCGACCTGTACCTGCGCACCAGCATCGGCGCCGGCACCGGCGACACGGCCTACCTCACGCCGGCCCTCGTGGAGGGACTGGCGCAGGTGCCGGGCGTGGCGCGAGTCGCCACCCAGCGCGTGCGCCTGCTGCTGCTGGATCCCGCGCGGCCGCAGGTGGCCCTGCTTTCCCGGTCGATCGGCGATGCGCGCCGCAGCCTGCCTCTGGTGGGCGACCCCGTCGCGGTGCCCGCCGGCGCCGTGCCGGTCTACGTCAGCGAAGCGATGGTCGACCTGTACGGCGCACGCAAGGGCGAGCCGCTGCCGGTGCTCGAAGGCGTGCTGGGCGGCGGGCCTTTCGTCGTCGCGGGCGTGTGGCGCGACTACGTGCGGCAAACCGGCGCGGTCATGATCGGGCAGGCCGACTACCTGCGCCTCACGGGCGACCGGCGCATCAACGATGCCCAGCTCTGGCTCGCGCCCGACGCCTCCGAGCAGGACGTGCAGGCCCGCATCCGCGCCCTGGTGGCGCGCGAGGCCGGCGCGCCGGACCTGGTCGACTTCGCCTCCGCCTCGCAGGTGCGCAGCATCTCGCTGCGCATCTTCGACCGCAGCTTCGCCGTGACCTACTGGCTGCAGGCCGTGGCGATCGCCATCGGCCTGTTCGGCGTGGCCGCGAGCTTCAGCGCCCAGGTGCTGGCGCGGCGCAAGGAGTTCGGCCTGCTCGCGCACCTGGGGCTCACGCGCCGGCAGGTGCTGGCCGTGGTCGCCGGCGAAGGGGCCGCGTGGACCGTGATCGGCGCCCTCGCGGGCCTGGGGCTGGGCCTGGCGGTGGCCGTCGTGCTGGTGCACGTGGTGAATCCCCAGAGCTTCCACTGGACCATGGACCTGCTGCTGCCCTGGACGCGCCTTCTTGCCCTGTGTGCGGCCGTGGTCGTCGCCGGCACGCTGACGGCCTGGCTCGCGGGCCGGGCCGCGGCCGGCCGCGACGCCGTGCTCGCGGTGAAGGAGGACTGGTGATGCGGCGCCGCCCCCTGCTCGTCGCGCTGCCCTGCCTCGCGCTCGCGCCGCGGACCTGGGCGCTGCCGGCGCGGCGGCTGTCCTTCCCGGCGGACCACGGCGCGCACCCGGCGTTCCGCACCGAGTGGTGGTACATCACCGGCCACGCGCAGGCGGGCGAGCGCAGCTTCGGCTTCCAGGTGACCTTCTTCCGCTCGCGGGTCGAGGCGACGCAGGCCCTGCAATCGAAGTTCGCGGCGAAGCAGTTGCTGTTCGCGCATGCGGCGGTGACCGACGTGCAGGGCGGCCGCCTGCGCCACGACCAGCGCATCGCGCGCGCCGGCTTCGGCATCGCCGAGGCCGCGACGGGCGACGGCCAGCTGCGGCTGCGCGACTGGTCCCTGGCGCGCGAGGGCGGCGCCTGGCACGCCGTCCTCCCCGCCGGCGACTTCGCGCTGGACCTGCGCTGCGCGCCCACGCAGCCGGTGCTGCTGCAGGGCGCGCAGGGCCTGTCGCGCAAGGGCCCGAAACCGGAGCAGGCGAGCTACTACTACAGCGAGCCGCAGCTCGCGGTCACGGGACGCCTCACCCTGCAGGGCCGCCCCTTCGAGGTGGCGGGCAAGGCCTGGATGGACCACGAGATCAGCGACGAGTACCTGCCCGCCGAGGCCGCCGGCTGGGACTGGATCGGCATGAACCTCGACGACGGCAGCGCCCTCATGGCCTTCCGCATCCGCCGCCCGGACGGCAGCACGCTCTGGGACGGCAGCACCTTCCGCAGCGCGCGCGGCGACCTGTATGTCGCGAGCCCCGGCGAGACCGAGTTCCGGCCGGGGCGGCGCTGGAAGAGTCCGCTGACGAACGCGAGCTACCCGGTGGAGTGGATCGTGCGCACGCCGGCCGACTTCTACACGGTGCGCGCGCTGGTGGAGAACCAGGAGCTGGACAGCCGGGGGTCGACCGGCGCGATCTACTGGGAGGGGCTGTCGGAGCTGCTGGATGGCAACGGCAGGCGGGTGGGGAAAGGGTATCTGGAGATGACGGGGTATGCGGCAAAGCTGAAGATGTAGCCGCGCGAGAGGAGCGATCCATGCGAATCCTGCTCAACATCGATGTCCCGGCACTCGATCCGGCCATCGCCTTCTACTCCGCGGCCCTGGGCCTGCGACTGCAGCGCGTGCTCGACGACGACGTGGCGGAGCTCGTCGGCGCGGCCTGCACGATCTACCTGCTGCGCCATCCCGCCGGCTCGCCCGCCGTGCACGGACTCGCGATCGCGCGCGACTACGCCCGCCACTGGACGCCGGTGCACATGGACTTCGTGGTCGACGACGTGTTCGAGGCCGCCCGGCGCGCGCTGGACGCCGGCGCGAAGCAGGAAACCGGCTGGGTGGAATGGCGGGGGTCGCGCTGCATCACGTTCTCGGACCCCTTCGGCCACGGCTTCTGCCTGATCGAATTCGCCGACGAGACCTACGCGTCCGACGCCTGACGCGCCTTCGTTTGCGTTTGCGCAGGGCCGGCCTCGCCCGCCGGCGCTATAACCGCGGCATCCCATGGCCCGCATCCTCATCGCCTATTCCACCGTCGACGGCCACACGCGCAGGATCTGCGAGCGCATGCAGCGCTCCCTGGAGGGCGAGGGCCACGCCGTGACGCTGGCCTCGCTCAGCGCCGCCGGGCGCCCGGACGCGGACGCCTTCGAGAAAGTGGTGATCGGCGCCAGCATCCGCTACGGCAAGCACCGCCAGGAGGTGTTCGACTTCATCGAGGGGAACCGGCAGGCGCTGGCGACGAAGCCCAGCGCCTTCTTCACCGTCAACGCCGTCGCGCGCAAGCCGGGCAAGGACGTGCCGGAGGGCAACCCGTACGTGAAGAGCTTCCGCCGCCTGACGCCCTGGCGCCCCCCGCTGGTGGGCGTGTTCGCGGGCAGGATCGACTACCGCAGCTACGGTTTCGTGGACCGGCAGGTGATCCGCTTCATCATGTGGCTGACCAAGGGCCCCACCGACCCGCAGGCCTGCGTGGAGTTCACGGACTGGGAGAACGTCGATGCGTTCTCCCGCCGCGTCGCCGCCCTCTGACTCAGGCCGTCCCCAGCGCCCGTTCCAGCAGGCTGCGCGCCACCACCTTCAGCGCCAGCGTTTCCTCCGCGCCTTCGAAGATCGACAGCACGCGGGCATCGACGAAGTAGCGGCTGACCGGCGACTCCTCGGCATAGCCCATGCCGCCGTGCAGCTGCAGCGCCTCGCGCGTGACCATCTCGGCGGAGCGGCAGGCGAGCAGCTTGACCAGGCTGGCCTCCATGCGGCCCTCGCCGCGATCGACCTGCCGCGCGACGGCGCCCGCGAGCTGGCGGCAGCTCGCCAGCCGCGCGCCCATGCGGGCGAGCTTGGCGCGGGTGAGCGGGAATTCGGCCAGCGCCTGGCCGAACACCTTGCGGTCGTGGCTGTAGCGGATCGCGGCGCGCAGGGCCGCGCGCATCACGCCGCAGGCGCGCGCCGCGGTCTGCATGCGGCCGCCCACCATGCCGGCCATCGTGTAGTAGAAGCCCTTGCCCAGCCCCGCCTCGCCGCCCACGACGTTCGCATCGGGCACGAAGAAGTCCTCGAAGGAGAGGTCGAAGGAGTGCATGCCGCGGTAGCCGATGGTGGGGATCGCGCGGCCGCTCAGCGTGCCGCCCTCGGGCTGGCGGAACACGAAGTCGTGGCCGTCGAACGAAGGCTTTTCCACCAGCAGCAGGCTCAGGCCCTTGTGGCCCAGCGCGCGGTCCGGGTCGGTGCGCGTCACCACCATCAGCAGGCCGGCCTTGCCGGCGAAGGTGCACCAGGTCTTGGCGCCGTCGAGGCGCCAGCCGCCGGCCACGCGCGTGCCGCGCAAGGTGAGCGCGGCGACGTCGGAGCCGAAGTCGGGCTCGGTGATGGCGATCGCGCAGAGCGGGTCGCCCGCCGCCAGCTTCGGCAGCCAGTGGGCCTGCTGTTGCGGGGTGCCGCCCGCGACCAGCGCGCGGGTGAGGATCTCCGGCCGCGTGATCAGGCTGCCGGCCGCGGCCAGCGAGCCTTCCGACAGGGCCTCCGTCACCAGCACCATCAGCAGCGCGTCCTCGTGCCCGTCGGGCGCGCTGCCGCCGTACTGCTCCGGCACCGAGAGGCCGAACACGCCCATCTCCCGCAGGGGCTGCAGCAGCGACTCGGGCACGGTGAGGTTGTCGCGGTGGATGGCCTCGGCCTGGGGCGCCACCACTTCGGCGGCGAAGCGCCGGAAGGCCTCCTGCGCCATCGCATGCGGCTCGTCCAGCGCCAGGCGCCCGACTTCGCCGTCGGAGGCGGCGACCGCGCGGCCCGCCGCATCGAGGGCCTGCGAGCCGGCGGCGGAGTGGCACAGCGCCTCCCAGCCGGCGTCGTCGCGCAGCGCCCGCAGGGCGTCGCGGGGCAGCCCGAGCTCGAGGTGCAGCATCTCCAGGCGGGCCAGCACGGCCTGGCCGGCTTCGACCGCGAACAGGAGGGCGAGGCGCGCATCGAGCTCGCTGCTTTGCGCGCCCAGGGCGGCGATGCCGGCGTCCGCCGCGAGCAGGTCCGCCGCCGCCCAGGCCAGTTCGAAGGAGGCGACCTGCTCGGCGTCGAGCTTGTCGCCGCTGAGCCGGCCCTGGGCGCTGCAGCGCCGCGCGAGGGCCACAGTGGCCGCGTCGAAGGCCGTGCGCAGGCGCGCGAGGCAGTTGCGGACGGTGCCGAGGGTGTCTTCGGGGTGCATGGGTCTTCTCCTGGCCGGGATGATGCCCGAAGCGCTGCGCCGGCCGGACGAAATTGCTATAAGTGAAGGCATGCGCGCAGAGATCGCGATCCAGCTCGCCACGCCCGCCGACGCGGTGGACATCGCCTGCCTGTCCCGGGACAGCATCGAGCAGGGCCTGCCCTGGCGCTGGACGCCGGCGCGCGTGCAGCGCTGCATCCGCGACGGCGCCACCAACGTGGCGGTGGCGCGCCAGCAGGAGGCGTTCTGCGGCTTCGGCATCATGCGCTACGGCGAGGAGGACGCCCATCTCCTGCTGCTGGCCGTGCACCCGGAGCAGCGCCGACTCGGCATAGGCAGCGCGCTGCTCGCCTGGCTGGAGGAGGTCGCGCGCGCCGCCGGCGTGGCCTGCGTGCGGCTCGAGGCGCGACAGCAGAACGAGGCCGCGCGCTGCTTCTACAACGAGCACGGCTACCACGAAAGCGCCTTGCGCAATGACAGGTACGCCAGCTCGGTCCACGGCGTGACGCTGGAGAAGTGGCTGCGCGTGGAGACGCAGGCCTGAACATGGAACGCGAACACCTGGTCTTCGTCTTCGGCACCCTCAAGGAGGGCTTCCCCAATTTCGCCACCAACCGCGGCACGCGCGTGCCCGGCGTGTTCCGCACCCGCGAGGCCTATCCGCTTTACCTGGTGGGCGAGCGCCACACGCCCTGGCTGCTGGACCTGCCCGGCCGGGGGCAGCAGGTGAGCGGCCAGGTGTTCCGTGTCGACGCCGGCACCCTGGCCGCGATGGACCGGCTGGAGCGCATCGCCGAGCCGGACGGCTACCGTCGCCTGCCGCTGGCGCTGGAAGGCCTGGCGGAGCCGGTGCACGCCTATCTCAAGCCGGCGGAGCAGTTGCGCGCGGGCGAAGTGCGCCAGGGACCGCTGGCCGAATACGCGGCCGAGCACGCACTGCTCTATCGCCCCCGCGGCGACGTCTGAGGTTGCGGCGCCGGCGGGCCGGTGCCACACTCGCCGCGAGCAGTTCGCCATGCAAGACCCCGTGCGCTTTCCCCTCGCAGGCGGCTGCGACTGCCGCCACGTGCGCTACCGCGTGACCACGCGACCGCTGTTCGTGCACTGTTGCCACTGCCGCTGGTGCCAGCGCGAGAGCGGCGCGTCCTTCGCGCTGAACGCGCTGCTCGAGAGCGACCGCGTCGAGCTGACCGCGGGCGAGGTGCGCATGGTCGACACGCCCTCGGAAAGCGGCCTGGGCCAGCAGGTCGCGCGCTGCCCGCACTGCCTTGTCGCGCTGTGGAGCCACTACGCCGGCTCCGGACCGGCGGTCAAGTTCGTGCGCGTCGGCACGCTCGACGAGCCGGACGCGCTGCCGCCGGACATCCACATCTTCACCGCGTCGAAGCAGCCCTGGGTGGTGCTGCCGGAAGGCACGCCGGCCGTGCCCGCGTACTACGACCGCGATGCGTACTGGCCTGCGGCAAGCCTGGAGCGGCGCCGCGCCATCCTGCCGCAGATCGAGGCCTGGCAGGCGGCGCGGGGCCAGCGCTGATTCCCTGCGGAGGAACCCGTCCATGCGAGCGCGCATCACCCTCATCACCCTGGGCGTCGACGACCTCGAGCGCGCCCTCGCCTTCTACCGCGACGGCCTGGGCTGGCGCACCGAGGGCATCGTCGGCCAGCAGTTCGAGCACGGCGCCGTCGTGTTCTTCGAACTGGAGGGGGGCCTGCGCCTGGCGCTCTGGCCGCGCGCCAGCCTCGCGCACGACTGCGGCCTGCCGGTCGGGCCGCGCAGCCCCGGCGAGTTCTGCCTGGCGCACAACGTGGGTTCGCGGCTCGCCGTGGACGAGGCCATGACGCAGGCCGCCCGCGCCGGCGCGACCATCGTCAAGCCGGCCGGCGAAACCTTCTGGGGCGGCTACGCCGGCTACTTCCAGGACCCGGACCGGCACCTCTGGGAGGTGGCCTGGAACCCGGACCTGCAGCTGCCCGAGGGCGCCGCGCCCTGAACTTCACTCCAGCGTGAAGCCGATCTTGACGGTGACCTGCCAGTGGGCCACCTTGCCGTCGCTCACGTGGCCGCGCGTTTCCTCCACCGTGAACCACTGGATGTTGCGCACGGTTTCGCTGGCCTTGGCGATCGCGCCGTTCACCGCGTCCTCGATGCCGACGGTGGAGGAACCGGTGATCTCGATGCTCTTGTAGACGTGATTGGACATGCGCGCCTCCGTGGGGGTGCGGCGCATCTTGCCATCGCGCGGCGCGGGCCGCACCGCCGCACGGCGTGAACGGGGTTTCCCCCACTCGAAGGGCCCGCCGGCGCCGCCTATTCTTCGCACTTTCGACCTCTCGGTGCATGCAGGCGGCGAAGAAGCAGGACCATGAACCCGGAAGCACGCACGACGGCAGCCCACCATTTCCTCGCCGGGCTCGCGGAAGCAGGCCTCGAGTACCTCTTCTGCAACCTGGGCACCGATCACGTCTCGCTGATCGAGGCCATGGCGCAGTTCGCACGCGAGGGCCGGCGGCACCCCGAGGTGGTGCTGTGCCCGCACGAGAACGTCGCGATCCACATGGCGGGCGGCTATGCCGCCGTCACCGGCCGCGGCCAGGGCGTGCTGGTCCACGTCGACGCCGGCACGGCCAATGCCGCCATGGGCATGCACAACCTGTTCCGCTCCCGCTGGCCGGTGCTGCTGATGGCGGGCCGCTCGCCCTTCACGCTGCGCGGCGAACTCACGGGCTCGCGCGACAACTACGTGCACTTCGTGCAGGACCCGTTCGACATCGCCAGCCTGGTGCGCCCGTACGTCAAGTGGGAATACACGCTGGCGAGCGGCGTGGTGGCCAAGGAGGTGCTGCGCCGCGCCCACACGGTGATGCACAGCGACCCGCCCGGGCCCGTGTTCCTGACGCTGCCGCGCGAAACGCTGGCCGAGGCCTGCGACGCGGAGGTGGCGAGCTTCCCGGCCGAACGCTTCGGGCCGGTCCGCGCCGGCGGCATCCCCGCCGGGGCCGCGCGCGAGATCGCGCGGGCCCTGGTGCAGGCGCGCAAGCCCATCGTGGTCACCTCGTATCTGGGCCGCCGTCCGGAGGCCGTGGCGGCGCTGGAGGCGCTGGCCGCCGAGTGCGGCATCCGCGTCCACGAATTCATGCCCACGGCCCTGAGCGTGTCGCGCGACGCGCCCTGCTTCGGCGGCTTCGACCCCGCCCAGGGCCTCGCCGGCGCCGACCTGTGCCTGCTGCTGGACGTGGACGTGCCCTGGCTGCCGAAGTTCACCGGGCCGGATGCCGGCACGCGCTTCCTCCACATCGACATCGACCCGCTGAAGCAGGACTTCCCCATGTGGGGCTTCGCCACCGACCTGCGGCTGCAGGCCGATTGCGCCGCCGCGCTGGCGGACATCCTGCAGGCGGTGCGCACGCTGGCCGATGACGACTTCCGCGCCCGCGTGGCGCAGCGCACGGCCGGCTGGTCGCGCGAGCGCGACGAGCGCCTGCGCGCCGTGGCGGTGGCCGGGGCGGCCCCGGGCGCCCGCGGCGCCATCGCGCCGGCCTTCGTGTGCGCGACGCTGAACCGCGCGCTGTCGCAGGACGACCTCGTGGTCAACGAGGCGATCCGCAACTCGCCCGCGGTGCTGGCCCAGATCCACCGCACGCGCGCCGGCACCCTGCTCGGTTGCTCCGGCGGCGGGCTCGGCTACAGCGGCGGCATGGCCCTGGGCGCGAAGCTCGCCCGCCCCGCGCAGCGCGTGGTGCAGGTCTGCGGCGACGGCGGCTTCCATTTCTCGACGCCGACCTCGGTCTATGCCGTGGCCCAGCGCGCGAAGCTGCCGATCCTGACCGTCGTCCTGGACAACGGCGGCTGGCAGGCCGTGAAGGAGGCCGTGCTGCGCGTCTACCCGGAGGGCGAAGCGGCCCGGGCGAACCAGTTCCACGCGCGGCTCGACGGCGAGGTGCGCCGCTTCGACCGCGTGGCCGAAGCTTTCGGCGCGCACGGCGAGTACGTCGACGCGCCGGAAGATCTCGAACAGGCCCTGCAGCGCAGCCTGCAGGCGGTGGACGGCGGACGCGCCGCCGTCCTGCACGTGAAGGTGGGAGGGACCTGACGATGAAGAAGATTCTGGTGGTGGGCGTGGGCGCGATCGGCGGCATCGTCGCGGCGAAGCTTGCCGCGAACGCCTATGTCGTCGGGCTGGACAGCAACACCGCCCATGCGCGGCACATCAGCGAGCACGGCCTCGAGATCGAAGGCGCGACCCGCCTGCGCGCACACTTCCCGTGCGTGAGCGAGGCCGTCGAGCTGGTCGACGAGCCCTTCGACGCGGTCGTGTTCCTGGTCAAGTCCAGTGCGACGGCGCAGGTGCTGGGCACCCTGGGGCGGCAGCTCGCGCACAAGCCGCTGCTGGTCACGCTGCAGAACGGCATGGGCAACGTCGAACAGCTGCTGGCCACCGGTGCGCCCGTCGCGCACGGGGCGACCATGAACGCCGGCCGCTACGTCGCGCCGGGGCGGATCGAACACCTGGTCCGCGGCACCACCTGGATGGGCCCGGTGCAGGGCAGGCTGGAAGACATGCAGTGGTTCGGCGACCTCCTCAGCGGCAGCGGGCTGCCGTGCGAGGTCATTGCGGACGTCATGGATGCCGTGTGGTCCAAGTTCGTCTTCAACTGCGTCATGAACCCGGTGGGCGCGCTGGTGGGCGGCCAGAATGCGGCGCGCTACCAGGTGTCCGAGGTCTGCGACCTGATCGACGCGCTGGCCGGGGAATGCCAGCAGGTCGTGCGGGCGCTGGGCGGCAACTTCGCGTTCGAGCCCATGGCCTTCGTGCACAAGGTGCGCGCCGGCGCCGTGCCGATGACGCGCCACGCGGGCTCAATGGCGCTGGACATCGCCCGCGGCGCCGACACGGAGATCGACGCGCTCACGGGCTGGGTGGTCGCGCAGGCGGAGCGCCTCGGCATCCCCGTGCCGGCCTGCCGCACCGTCACGGCCCTGGTGAAAGGCCTGGAGTACACGGCGCGCGGGAGGGCCCCCGCCGCCAGGGAGAACTCCGAATGAAGCGCAACGCCCTGCTCCACGCGGCCGCCGCCGCGATGCTCGCGGTTTCCGTGCTCCCGGTGTTCGCGCAGCAGGGGGCCGCCAACTACCCGTCGAAGCCGATCCGCATCATCGTGGGGTATGCACCGGGCGGGGCCAACGACATCCTGGCCCGCCTGCTGGCGCAGAAGATGCAGGAAGGCCTGGGGCGGGAAGTGGTGGTGGAGAACAAACCCAGCACGGCGGCCATCGTCGGCAGCGTGACCGTGGCGACGGCGCCGCCCGACGGCTATACGCTGCTGATGGGCGCGAGCGGGCCCATCGTGTTCAACCCGGCCCTCTACGAGAAGCTGCCCTACTCGCCGACGAAGGACCTGGTGCCGGTCTCCCTGGTCGGCACCTTCCCGCTGGTGCTCTCGGTGGCGGCCGGCGCGCCCTTCCACAACGTGGCCGACCTGACGGCGTACACCAGGGCCAATCCGGAGAAGTCGAACTATGGTTCCAGCGCGGCCTCGTTCCGGCTGGCCACCGAGCTGCTGAAAAGCAGGACCGGCATCCGCGCCGAGCACATTCCTTACAAGGGCAGCATGGAATCCGTCAACGGAGTCGCCTCCGGCCAGCTCACGATGACATTGGTCGACTCCGGGCCGGCCATGGGCCCGATCAAGGGCGGCCTGCTGAAGGGCCTGGCGGTCACCTCGCCGCAGCGCATCCCTGCCCTGCCCGACGTGCCGACCATGGCCGAACAGGGGGTGGACCTCACCATCCAGTTCTGGAGCGGGCTGCTGGCGCCGGCCGGCACGCCCAAGGCGGTCATCGACAAGCTCGCGGCGGAAGTGCAGCGCATCGTGAAGCTGCCGGACGTGCGCGCCCGCATGGCGGCGCTGGCGATCGACCCGGCCGGCAGCACGCCGGAGGAATTCGCCCGCGTGATCGCGAGCGAGATTCCACTGTGGGCGGGGGTCGCCAAAGCCAACAACATCCGCGCCGACTAGCCTCGGTCGCGGGCGGCCGCAGGGCGGCGCTCCCGCGCTCCCTCCCCACGACAGCCATCGCTGGCGGGCTCGCCCGTGCGACCCGACGCGGCGCGTTACACGACGATTGACTTCGGCGCAAGGCCGAATACGGCGTCTGAAACGAGTTTTAACACTCCTGGACGGACGTAACGAAATCGGCACCTAGGTGCCAAAAAAATCGCGCAGGGAGTCCCGTGCGAGGGTCACCTCCGGCAGTCGCGCCATGCGCTGCCGATTTCTACTATCGGCGGCATGGTTTGACGCATTCCGAAGACGAGGAGGAGATATGCGCAACATGTTCACCGCCGCCGCCCTGGCCTGCCTCATGGTCGCCGCGCCGGCCATGGCCCGCGAGCCTGCCAAGGGCGAGTCCGTCACCTCCACCGTGGAGGTCGGCAAGCTGCGCGTCGCGCTGCCGCCGGGCAAGTGGAACGTCGTGGCGGAGCAGACCGGCAATGCCAGCAGTGCCGACGGCATTCCCACCGGCGGCACGTACAAGAGCTACTTCCTCGTGCAGTACGACGAGGCCAAGCGCTTCGTCGGCTCCTTCCACATCCGGGCGACCACCGAGCCCGGCAATCCCATCGAATGGCGGGACAAGACCTGCGGGCGCGAGGACACCCTCTACCGCGCCGTGCTCGGCGGACCGGCGCATGCGCAGGACTGCGTGCTCATGAACCACCTCGTGCGCTACTTCCAGGCCCAGCCGCGCGACCATGCCGAGCGCGAAGTCTGGAAATGGATCCAGGCCCAGGAGGTGCAGATGCCCAAGACCGTGCTGCAGGTGCAGGAGCGCTTCTTCAAGGGCTCCGAATACCTGTGGGTGGACTACACGGTGAACCCCGAGCTGGTCGACTTCGTGCCTTCCACCGTCACGGACTGGCGCGGCAGCGAGTGGCACCCGGACTTCGTCAAGACCGATCCGGAGCGCCAGGAGTACATCGAGCACGTGAAGAAGTGGGCGTTCTCCAATGCGAAGGTCCACCAGGCCGCCTTGGACCAGGGCCGGACCGGCGAAATAGCTCCCTATCCGCGCTAGGGTTTGCTACTCTTGCGCCGGGAAGCGACGCGAGACGAACGATGGCCCTGCCCCATGCGAAACACCTGGACGTGATCAACGTGGCGCCGCTGGGCGACCAGCTGCCCGGCACGGTGAGCACGAGCCTGATCAAGACCGACCGCATCCAGCTGCTGCACATGGTGCTGGCGCCGCACCAGGACCAGCCGATGCACCACGTCGCCGACGAATGCACCATCCATTGCCTCGAAGGGCTGGTGGACGTGGTGATGGGCGCCGGGGTGCGGCAGCTGCGGCCCGGCAACGTGATCGTGCTGCCGGGGGGCGAACAGCATGCGCTGAAGGCCCGCGCGGAGTCGGCCGTGCTGGTGACGCTGCTGCTCAATGGCGGCGATGCCGGCAACCAGGGCGGCGGCGGGCACCGGCGCGACCCGGACAAGAATTCGCCGACGATGCCGTAAGTTCTACGGCACCTGCGGCCTGTCGCGGCAGTCGCAGGAATCGGGCACGGTGCTCGACCCCGCCGGCCGCCACCCCAACCTGGATTCGCAGGTGGTGGAAACGCTGCTGGCCATCCCCCTCCGAGGCGCCGCAGAATCCCCGGATGATCCGCATAATCCGCATGATCCGCATGATCCGTATCGCGCTGCTGGCCGTGCTCGCCGTCTCCGTCGTCCCGCTGGCCGCGCTGGCGGCCGATTGGCCCCGCGGCCCGCTGACCATCGTGGTGCCGCTGGCGGCCGGCGACGGCGGCGACACGACGGCGCGTGCGATGGCCGACCTGCTGGCGAAGGAGCTCGACACGGCGGTGGTCGTCAGCAACAAGCCCGGCGCGGGCGGCGCCGTGGGCGTGCAGCAGGTGATCGCGGCCCGCAAGGACGGCTACACGCTGCTGTTCACGCAGAACAGTCCGCTGACGATCCGCCGCGTGCTGGAGCCCGCCGCCGCCAGCTACGACCCGCTGCGCGAACTCGCGCCGCTGGCGATCACCACGCGCACGCCCTCGGTGCTGGTCGTGCGCAAGGAGGCGCCCTTCGATACCTTCCAGGAGCTGGTGGCCTACGCCAGGAAGAACCCGGGCAAGCTTCGCATCGGCAACGCGGGCCCCGGCTCGGCCGGCGACCTGAGCGTGCAGGTGATCAACGCGGTCGCCGAGACCGACCTGCTGTCCGTCCCGTACAAGGGCGCCGCGCCCGCGGTGACCGACGTGCTGGGCGGCCAGGTCGAAGGCGTGATCCTGGCCCTGGGCGCCGTGGCCTCGCACATGAAGAGCGGCGCGCTGAAGGCAGTGGCGATCTCCAGCCCCTTCCCCGACCTGCCCCACGTGCCCACCCTTTCGAAACTCGGTTACCGGCAGGACATTCTCGGTGTGTGGTTCGCGTGGATGTTGCCGGCCGGCACGCCCGCGGAGGTGGCCCAGGTGCTCCTGCCCGCGCTGCAGCGGGCCGCCCGCAATCCCGCCGTCGCGGCCCGCCTGCTACCCTTGGGCATCGTGCAGGACTGGGAGCCGGCCACCCGCGTCGTTTCCGAGATCCGGCGCGAGTACGAGACGGTGGCGGACGTGACCAGCAGGCTGCCGCCGAAAAGATAGTGGACGATCCGCACGACCTCGAACGCTTCGTCGCCGCCCAGGCGCCGGTGATCGATGCCGTGCGCGACGAACTGCGCGCCGGGCGCAAGCGCAGCCACTGGATGTGGTTCGTGTTCCCGCAGCTCAAGGGGCTGGGCGCCAGCAGCATGGCGCAGCGCTACGGCATCGCCTCGCTCGACGAAGCCCGGGCCTATCTTGCCCATGCCGTGCTGGGGCCGAGGCTGCGCGAGTGCTGCGCCCTGATGCTGGCCGTGCCCGCCAAGGACGCGCACGAGATCCTGGGCTCCCCGGACGACCTGAAATTCCGGTCCTGCCTCACGCTGTTCTCGCTCGCTGCGCCGCAGGAGGCCGTGTTCCGGCAGGCGCTGCAGCGGTTCTACGAAGGCGAGCCGGATCCGCGCACCGTGGCGCTCTGCGGGTGAACGTATCTAGCCGCGCCACAAGACGCCTGCCACCACCGCCGCATCCAGCAGGATCCACCCGATGCACGCGACCCAGATCGTGCGGTCGCGCTTCTGCAGCCCGTAGAAGAACCACAGCAGGGCGGAGAGCAGGTACGCCCCCCAGGACAGCAGCGACACCCCGGACGTGTTCCGCTCCACCCACACCGCCCACACCTGCGGAACGGTCATCGCCATGGTGAAGACGGACAGCGCCGGGATGACCTTGGCCAGGAGTCCGCCGTCGCCGGGCGCCCTGGCGTGCTGGTTCGTTTGCCACATGGGCCCACTCTAGCCCCGCGGACGGCAGGCCCGTGGCAGCATGGGGTCATGAAGCAGCAGCAGCAAACCCTCGAGGCCTACGAGCCCGACCACGACGAGGCGCATTCCAGCTACGAACTGAAGAAGGACGGCCGCGTGGTCGCGTTCGCGCGCTACCGCCGCGAGGGCGACACCCTGTTCTTCACGCACACCGAAGTGGACAAGGCCCTGGAAGGCCAGGGCCTGGGTTCGCGGCTGGCCGGCTACGCGCTCGACGACGTGCGGCGGCGCGGGCTGAAGGCGGTTGCGCAGTGCAGCTTCATCGCGGGCTATCTCGCTCGCCATGAGAAGGAGTACGGCGCTCTCGTGAAGCGCTGAACTCGGGCCGCTCGGTCTCGCCGCGCAGCAGCTCCTCCAGGCGCTGCATGTTCGTCACCATCAGGCCGCGCTCGGTCTTCTGCAGCAGCCCCTGGCGCGTGAGCGCCGACAGCTCGCGCGTGACCTGCTCGCGCGTGGTGCCCACCTGCGCCGCCAGGTCCGCGTGCCGCGGCGCCGGCTCCAGCCGGGCGAAGTCGCTGTCGGCGGCGGCGACCGCATGCGCCTGGCGCAGCACCTCCGCGCGGATGCGGTTCTGCACCGCCAGCGTGCTCAGCTCGATCACCCGGTCCGTGAGGGACCGCACGAGCCCCACCAGGTAGCGCACGTAGCGCTCTTCC
The DNA here is from genome assembly GCF_016722785.1 of Ramlibacter monticola. Lineage (GTDB taxonomy): Bacteria > Pseudomonadota > Gammaproteobacteria > Burkholderiales > Burkholderiaceae_C > Ramlibacter > Ramlibacter monticola. The sequence goes on from NZ_JAEQNE010000001.1 coordinate 992,372, forward strand.
ACGAGCGGCTCCTCGCGCAGCAGCTGCTTGAATTCGGCGCTCGAGAGCGAGGCGCTCAGCACGCGCGTGCTGGCGTGGGCGTCGGTCGTGCGCAGGCCGCCGTCGACCGCGGCGAAGTCGCCGACGATCGAGCCCTCGTGCACCTGCGTGAACAGCACTTCGCGGCCGTCGGCGCCGTACACGTGGATGCGCACGCGGCCATCGACGATCAGGTGCACGTCCCCGCCGACGGCGTGGTGCGACACGATCACCTGCCCGGGCTCGAAGCGGCGCCACGTGCACTGCGCGGCGAGCGCGTCGAGGCGGCGCTGCGAAAGCTCCGCCAACAACGGCATGCGCGCGAGGCCGAGGGAGGACATGGGCACGGTGGAAGCCATCGCTTGTCTCCAGGCACGCGCGGGAAGGCCCGCGCCCGCCGCAAAAATCACGCTCCCCGAGGAGCCCGCCCGCGGATCCTGCCGTGGGCAGCGAACTGCCGCCGCAGTTCTGGTGCCCATGATAGTCCGCCGCCGCTGCCCCGCCACATCGTCCTGAAGAAGCACCGCCCACCAACGAAAAAGCCCGGCGCTGCCGGGCTTTTTCACGGAGCGGCCAGGATCTCAGACGTTCATCACCGCCACCGAGCGCGCGTTGAGGTACGCCTCCAGCGCCTCCGGCCCGCCCTCGGAGCCATAGCCCGAGTCCTTGATGCCGCCGAAGGGCATCTCGGCCGTGGGCATGGCCGGCATGTTGATCCACAGCATGCCCACCTCCACCCTGCGCGACAGCAGGTCGGCATTCTTCAGCGACTTCGTGAAGGCATAGCCCGCCAGGCCGAAGGACAGGCGGTTGGCCTCGGCGATGGCCTCCTCCAGCCTGGTGAAGCCGCGGATGCCCGCGACCGGCCCGAAAGGCTCGTCGTTGAACAGCTTGGCCTCCAGCGGCACGTCCACCAGCACGGTGGGCTCCCAGAAGTTACCGGCATCGCCGATGCGCTTGCCGCCGGCGAGCACCTGGGCGCCCTTCTGCACGGCATCGGTCTGGAACTCGGTCATGGCGGTCAGGCGGCGGGGGTTGGCCAGCGGGCCCATCTGGGTGCCTTCGTCCAGGCCGTTGCCGACCTTGAGGCCCTGCGCGTACCTGGCCATCGCCTCGGCGAATTCCGTCTTCACGCTCTCGTGCACCAGGAAGCGCGTCGGCGAGATGCAGACCTGGCCGGCGTTGCGGAACTTGGCCCCGCCGGCGGACTTGACCGCCAGCGCGATATCCGCGTCCTCGCAGACGATCACCGGAGCGTGGCCGCCCAGTTCCATCGTCACCCGCTTCATGTGCTGGCCGGCCAGCCCGGCCAGCTGCTTGCCCACCGGGGTGGAGCCGGTGAAGGTGATCTTGCGGATCGTCGGATGCGGGATCAGGTAGCCGGAGATCTCGGCCGGGTTGCCGTAGACCAGGCCCAGCACCCCCGGGGGAATCCCCGCGTCGGCGAACGCCTTGATCAGCGCGGCGGCGGCGGCCGGGGTCTCTTCGGGCGCCTTGACCAGCATCGAGCAGCCGGCGGCCAGCGCCGCGCCGACCTTGCGCACGATCTGGTTGATGGGGAAGTTCCAGGGAGTGAAGGCGGCCACCGGGCCCACCGGGTCCTTCAGGACCATCTGGCGCAGTTCCGGCTTGAAGCGCGAGGGCACGATGCGGCCGTAGACCCGGAAGCCCTCTTCGGCGAACCACTCGATGATGTCGGCGGCGGCCATCGCCTCGCCCTTGGCTTCCGGCAACGGCTTGCCCTGTTCCTGGGTCAGCAGCGGGGCGATCTCGCCGGCGCGCTCGCGCATGAAAGCGGCGGCCTTGCGCATGATCCTGCTGCGGTCGGCGGGGGTCATGTCCCGCCAGGTTTCGAAGCCCTTCTGCGCCGCCTCGAGCGCCTTGTCGAGGTCAGCCTTGCCGGCATGCGCCACGCGGCCGATTTCCTTGCCGGTGGCCGGGTTGAAGACCGGCAGCGTACGGCCGTCGGCGGCATCCTGCCACTGGCCGTTGATGAAGAGCTGGGTATTGGGGTAGGTCATCGCATGTCCCTCGGGTGAGGCCCGGATTATGCGATGCCGGTCAATTCCCTCCGGCCGAGCTACGAGATGCGCCGCGGTCCGCGGCACGGGGACGGCGCCAGCCCACCGCCGGGGCTTCGCGCCGCATCACAGAAGGATCGTGGCTTCGACCGCGGGGCAGGCCAGGTCGCGACCCACCATCGCCCGCGCGAAGAAGTAGTTGTTCCGCGCGCGCTCGCTCATGCCGTCGAGGTCCACGTGACCTTCGTGGTCGCATGGGAAGGCGAATCCGCGGCCGCTGGCGAACAGCGACTGGAACCGAAGCTGGAACTTACCGTAGGTGGCTTGACACATGGCATTCCCCCGTCTGTACGAGTCGATTGGCTCCTGAGCCCGCTTCCGGTAAATTCCCCGACTGAAGGCTCCCGCACGAGGTATTGCATCAAGCGTGCCGGCCCGCGCCGACGGCGCCACCGTGCCGTCGGACGCGCGCAAATCCGCGCCAGCATTGAGGATTCGGTGGGAGGCGGGGCGGCCCGATGGTGCCGGTCCCCCGGAAGTGGGGGTGGTGGGGTCCCCCACCCGGAAGAACCCGGGGGCGCTGGCCGGGGCCGGGCGGCGCCGGCCGGGGCTCAGCGCCCGATGAGGAAGTGATCGGGCAGTGGCCGATCAGGCCTTCGAACGGCACGATCAGGGCCGCCCCGCATGACATCGACACTTCGGCGCACCGGGCACGGCGCTTCCCCTGCGCGTGCCAGGCGCGGAACGACGCATCACCCGGGCAGGTCGATCCCCGGGAAGATCTTGATCACCGCCGCGTCGTCCTCCCGCCCGTATCCGGCCGACGAGGCCTGCATGAACATCTGGTGCGCCGTAGAGGCGAGCGGCAGCGGGAATTTCGTGGCCCGCGCGGTGTCCAGCACGAGCCCCAGGTCCTTCACGAAGATGTCGACCGCCGACAGCGGGGTGTAGTCGCCCTTCAACACGTGGGGCATGCGGTTCTCGAACATCCAGCTGTTGCCGGCGCTGTGCGTGATGACGTCGAACAGGGCCTCCGGCGCCACCCCTTCGCGCAGGCCCAGCGCCATGGCCTCGGCCGCCGCGGCGATGTGCACGCCGGCGAGCAGCTGGTTGATGATCTTGACCTTGCTGCCGTTGCCGGCGCGGTCGCCCAGGCGGTAGACCTTGGCGGCCATCGCATCGAGCAGTTCGCCGGCCCTGGCGTAGGCCTCGGGCCGGCCGGAGGTCATCATCGTCATCTGGCCGGAGGCGGCCCTCGCGGCCCCGCCCGACATGGGCGCATCGAGGTACAGCAGGTCCATGGCCGCGAGCCGCTGCTCCATCGCCATCGACCAGTTCGGGTCGACCGTCGAACACATGACGAACACGCTGCCGCGCGGCATCGCGGCGGCCGCGCCGCCCGCGCCGAACAGGACCTGCTCCGTCTGCGCCGCGTTCACGACGGCGCTGATCACGACCTCGCAGCGCGAACCCACGTCGGCAGGGCTGCCGCAGGCGACGCCGCCTTCGTCGGCGAAGGTGCGGGTGGCATCCACCCGCACGTCGTACACGTGCACGTGGTACCCGGCGCGGCGCAGCGACTGCGCCATGCCCAGGCCCATCGCCCCCAGGCCGATCAGTCCGACGTTTTTCATGGCGGCCATCATAAGGAGCCGGCCGCCGGCCGCCTACCTCGAACGGGTCACCACGGCGAGCGCGAAGCCGACGGCGAAGGCGGTGAAGGCCGCCGCGAGCGGCCGCGAGCGCACCTGCGCGCGCGCCTGGTCGAGATAGCCCTCGCCAGCGCCGGCGAGGCGCAGGGCGCGCGCACCGCCCCCTGCCTCGACGGCTGTCGCCGTTTCGAGGACGGGCCCTGCCGACTGCAGGGGCTCTTCATCCTCGCGGCCGAGATCGTCTTCCACTTCCGGCGGATGCGTGTCGCCGGTGAGCTTCATGTGCTTGCGCGGATGCGGCATGTCAGGCTCTCCTCTCGGAAGGCCAATCCTCGCAGGACTGCGGGTCGTTGGGGGAGGAAAAGTCGCGCACGGACAGGACACTAACCCGCGTCCGGCGCCTCCAGCGGGCGCACCGTGAGGACCAGCGGCGCGCTGCTGCCCGGCCGCAGCACCGAGAGGCTGCAGTCGCGGCCGATCCGCTCCGGGTGCAGCGCCTGGTAGAGCGCGTCGACGCTGGCCATCGGCTGCCCGTCCAGGTCCAGCAGGAGGTCGCCCGGACGCAGGCCGGCGCGATCGGCGGGGCTGCCCGGCTCGACCGACAGCACGCGCACGGCACGCGCCTGCTGCAGGCCGAGCGCGACCACGATGCGCCGGTCGAGCGGGATCGTGCTGCCGCCGACGCCCAGGTAGCCGCGCCGCATGCGGCCGTGCCGCAGCAGTTCCGGGATGACCATGCTGGCGATGTCGACCGCCACGGCGAAGCAGATCGCCTGCGCCTGCGGGATGATGGCCGTGTTCACGCCGATCACCTCGCCGCGCGCATCGAGCAGCGGCCCGCCGGAGTTGCCCGGGTTGAGCGCCGCATCGGTCTGGATCACGTCGGGGATCAGCCGTCCGGTCGAGGCGCGCATGCTGCGCCCCAGCGCGCTGACGATGCCCGCGGTGACCGTGTGGTCGAAGCCGAGGGGATTGCCGATCGCGATCGCGATCTCGCCGCGCCGCACGTCGGCGGAACGACCCAGCACGGCGGGCACCAGCGCGCCCTGCGACATGCCGTCGACCTGCAGCACGGCGAGGTCGCTGTGCGGATCGTCGCCGACCCAGCGCGCGGCGAAGCGGCGGCCGTCGCTGAAGGAGGCATGCCAGCTGGCGCCCTCGGGGCGGCGCGGGCCGCCGGCGCGCACCACGTGGGAATTGGTGAGCAGATAGCCATCGGGCGTGAAGAGGAAGCCCGAGCCGCTGCCGGCCGGCTTGCCCTGGCGATCCTGCACCTGCACCGCGGCGACGCTGGGGCCGACGCGCTCGGCCACCTCCGTCACCGTGCGGGAGTAGGCGTCGAGGAGGGTGAGGTCGCGCGATCCCATGGGCAGTTCCAGGGATCGCAGATGGGGCGGCACCGCCCCGAATGCAAGGCCTCTCAGTCCGCCGTGATGCCCGCCGCCTTGATCGTCTTGGCCCAGAAGTCCGTTTCCCCCGTCACCATCGCGGCCAGCTGCGCCGGCGCCTGGTAGCGGATCTCGATGCCGGCGGCATCGGCGCGCGACTTCGCCTCGGGTGCGTCCAGTGCCTGCTTGATGCCGGCGGTGAGCTTCTGCACCACGTCGGCCGGCGTGGCGGCGGGCGCGAAGATCGCCACCCAGGACTCCAGCTCGAACCCCTTGAGCCCCGCCTCCGCCGTCGTCGGCACGTTCGGCAGTCCCGGATGGCGCGTCTTGCCGGTCACCGCGAAGGCCTTGAGCTTGCCGCTCTGCACGTGCTGCATCACCGAAGGCGGCGTGGTCATGAAGACCTGCACCTGCCCGGACAGCACGTCGGCGATGGCGGCGCCGGAACCCCGGTACGGGATGTGGACCATGCTGGTCCCCGTGCGGCTCTTGAACATCTCCGTGCCGATGTGCGAGACCGAGCCGTTGCCCTGCGAGGCATAGCTCAGCTTGCCGGGGTTCTTCTTCAGGTAGGCGATGAACTCCTGCAGCGTGCTGGCCGGCACCGAAGGATGCGCGGCGATCACGTTGGTGGCCACCGTGATCAGTGCGACCGGCGCGAAATCCTTCTGCGTCCACGGCAGCTTGGGCGAGAGCGAAGGGTTGCCCACGTGGTAGGCCGAATAGGAGGTCAGCAGCGTGTAGCCGTCGGCCGGCGCCCGCGCCACGAAACCGTAGGCGACGTTGCCGCTGCCGCCCGGACGGTTGTCGATCACCACCGGCTGCCCCAGCGCCTTCGCCAGCGTGTCGCCCAGGATGCGCGCGGAGGTGTCGACCAGCCCGCCGGGCGGGTTGGGCACGACCAGCGTGACGGGCTTGGCCGGGAACGCGCCCTGCGCGGCGGCGCAGCCGGCCCACAGGGCGGCGGCCGCGAAGGCCGCGGCGCGGAGGAAGGGACGACGGTGCATTCTTGTCTCCTGTGTCGTTGCGCGCGCCTTCAGTCGGCCTTGATCTTCGCCAGCTTCACGATGCGGTCCCAGGTGGCGCGCTCCTTCTCGCCCAGGGCCGCCAGCTCGGCCGGCGTCATCGCGATGGCCTTGGCGCCCTGCTCCTCGGCCTTGCGCCTGAACTCCGGCGTGTCGACCACCTGGCGCACCGCGGCCGAGAGCCGATTCTGCAACTCCGCGGGCAAGCTTGCCGGCCCGTACACCGCGAACCAGGACGAGGCCACCAGCGGCACGCCCGTCTCGGTCGCCGTGGGCACGTTGGGCAGCGCCGCCAGCCGGGTCGTGCCGGTGGTCATCAGCGCCTTGAGCTTGCCGGCCTTGATGTGGGGCAGCAGCGGGGGCGGCGTGGTGATGGTCAGGTCGACGTTGCCGGCCAGCAGGTCGGTCAGCGCCGGGCCGGTGCCGCGATAGGGGATGTGCGTCATGAAGGTCTTGGTCAGGTCCTTCAGCAGTTCGGTGGTCACGTGCTGCAGGGCGCCGTTGCCGCTGGACGCGTAGTTCACCTTGCCGGGGTTGGCCCGCACGTAGGCGAGGAATTCCTGGAAGGTGTTGGCGGGGAAGTTGCCACGCACCACCATCACCTGCGGCGCGTCGATCAGGTGGCCGATCGGCTTCAGGTCGCGGCCGGGGTCGAAGCCGCTCACCGGCTGCACCAGCGGCGTGATGGACTGGTAGCCGGAGTACTGCACCAGCAGGGTCAGGCCGTCGCCGTTCGCGCGGGCGACCGCCTGGCCGGCGATGTTGCCGTTGCCGCCGCTGCGGTTGTCCACGACGACGTTGGCACCCAGCACCTTGGCAAGCGGCTCCGCCAGCATGCGGGCGGAGATGTCGGTCGTGCCGCCCGGCGCCGAGGGCACCAGCAGCGTGATGGTCTTGCCGGCGAACTGTGCGCGGGCGGGCAGCGCCAGCACGGCGGCCCCGGCGGCCGCGGCGCCGAGGAAAGTTCTGCGTTGGATGGGCATGGAGTCTCCGATGGCGCCGCGCAGGCGCCTCTGGTTCTGGGAAAGGATGCGGATCAGGCCGCGGCGCGGAGTTCCGCGACGTAGGCGGGCGCCGGATGGAGCTGCGTGCTCGGGCCGGCCTTCGCCACCTGCCCCGGCACCCCGTGGCCGACGATCTCCGGCAGCGCGCGAGCGAGCTGAAGCAGCTTCGCGAGATCGATGCCCGTGTCGTGGTCCATGGCCTGCAGCATGTGGACCGTGTCCTCGCTGGAGATGTTTCCGCTGGCGCCGGGCGCATAGGGGCAGCCGCCCAGGCCGCCCAGCGAGCCGTCGAAGCGCACGATGCCGGCCCGCACGGCGGCCAGCACGTTGGCCAGCCCCATGCCGCGCGTGTTGTGGAAGTGCAGCGTGAGCTGCAGCGCGGGGAAGCGCCGCTGGGCCTCCTCGCACATGCGGGCGACCTGCTGCGGGTGCGCCATGCCGGTCGTGTCGCAGATCGTGAGGCCGCGCACGCCCAGGTCGGCGAAGCGCCGGGCCCAGCCGAGCACGACTTCCTGCGGCACGTCGCCCTCCATGGGGCAGCCGAAGGCGGTGGACAGCGAGACGTTCACCGGCGTGCGGCCGTCGACCACGCGGATCACTTCCGACAGCGCGGCGAAGCTCTTCTCGCGCGGCATGCGCAGGTTGGCGAGGTTGTGCGTCTCGGAGGTGGACATCACGAGGTTCAGCTCGTCGGCCCTGGATTCCATCGCCCGCTCGGCGCCGCGCAGGTTGGGCACCAGCACCGTGTACTCCACGCCCGGCGCGCGGCGGATGCGGCCCATCACCTCCTCGGCGTCGCGCAGCATCGGGATCGCCTTGGGCGAGGTGAAGGAGGTGACCTCGATCTTGGCGTAGCCGCACTGCGAGAGCGCGTCGACCAGCTGCACCTTGGCGTCGGTCGGCACGAACTCCGGCTCGATCTGGAAGCCGTCGCGGGTGACGACCTCGTTGAAGAAGATCCGCTGGTTCATTGTTCCCCCTTGATCACGCCGCGGCTCTTGAGCCCGGCGATCTGTTCCCCGGTGAGGCCCAGCTCGCGCATCACGGCCTCGCTGTCCTGGCCCAGGCGCGGCGCGTTGCGGTGCTGGCCGCCCGGCGTGCGCGAGAGCTTGGGCACGATCCCCGGCACCGTCAGCGTGTCGCCGTCCTCCAGCCGGATCTGCTGCAGCATGCCGCGCGCGGCGTAGTGCGGGTCGGCGGCGATGTCGGCCACGGTATAGATGCGGCCGGCCGGCACCGAGGCGGCGTCCAGCACCTCCAGCACCTCGTCCACCGTGCGGCTCTTCGTCCAGGCGCCGATCGCGGCGTCGATCTCCGCGACCCGCTTCACGCGACCGGCGTTGTTGGCGAGCTCCGGGTCGTTGCCCAGGTCCTCGCGGCCGATCGCGGCCATCAGGCGCTTGTAGATGCTGTCGCCGTTGCCGGCCACCAGCGCGTAGCCGCCGTCGCTGCACGGATACGCGTTGGTGGGCGCGATGCCGGGCAGCGCGCTGCCGGCCGGCCCGCGCACCGCGCCGAAGGCACTGTATTCGGGCAGCAGGCTTTCCATGCAGTTGAACACGGCCTCGTAGAGGGCGACGTCGATGATCTGGCCCTGGCCGCTGCGCTGGCGCTCGTGCAGGGCCATCAGGATGCCGATCACGCCGTGCAGCGAAGCGAGCGTGTCGCCGATGCTCACGCCGACGCGCACCGGCACCCGGCCGGGCTCGGCCGTCAGGTGGCGCAGGCCGCCCATGGCCTCGCCCACCACGCCGAAGCCGGGGCGGTCGCGGTAGGGGCCGGTCTGGCCGTAGCCGCTGATGCGCAGCACGACGAGGCGGGGGTTCATCTCGACCAGCTGCTGCGGATCGAGGTTCCAGCCCTCCAGCGCGCCGGGGCGGAAGTTCTCGATCAGCACGTCGGCCTCGGCCGCGAGCTTGCGCACGATCTCCTGCGCTTCCGCGTTCTTCAGGTCCAGCGCGACGGAGCGCTTGTTGCGCGACTGCACCTGCCACCAGACGGAGGTGCCGTTCTTCAGCAGGCGCCAGCTGCGCAGCGGGTCGCCGGCGCCGGGCGGCTCGATCTTGACGACGTCGGCGCCGAAGTCGGCGAGGGTCTTGGCGGCGAAGGGGCCGGCGATGAGCTGGCCCATTTCCACCACTTTGAGGCCGGCGAGCGGGCCGGCGGCGGGTGTTGTCTTTGTCTCCATGGCGCGCAGTTTGCGTGCGCGCCCGGGCGGCGTCTATTGCCGTTTGCGGACCCCGGGTTTCGCTTTTTGCGAAGGCTCGACCAGGAAGCGCACCAGCTGTTCCACCGCCGCGTCGTGGGTGCCCGGGCGAGTCGCCAGCAGCAGCCGGCGCGAGGCCCAGGCGTCCGACAGCGCCCGCCAGCGCAGCCCCCGGGCGCCGATGATGGGGAGGGCCGCGCTCTTGGGCAGCACCGCGATGCCCAGGCCCGAGGCGACGAGGTGGCACACGGCGTCGAAGCTGCGCACCTGCATGCGCAGCTTCAGCGGCCTTCCGGCCGCGTGCGCCGCCGCGTGCTGCTGCTGCAGCAGGGCCGCGCCTTCGGCGAGGCTGATCCAGTCCTCCTCCAGCGCCTCGGAAAAGGCGATGGCGCCCCGGCCGTTCAGGCGGTGCCGGGGCGGCAACACCAGCACCAGTTCGTCGCGCCGGAACAGCTGGCACTCCAGCCCCTCGGTGTCCACGCCCTCGACGAACACGCCGAGGTCGGCGCGGCCCTCGCGCAGCGCGGCCACGACGCTGCTGGAGACGTGCTCCTCCAGTTCGACGTGCACGTGCCGCGCCTCGCGCGCGTGCTGCGCCAGCAGCGGCGGCAGGAACTGGACGATCGCCGCGGTGCTGGCGGCCAGGCGGATGTGGCGCTGGATGCCGCGGCGCAGGTCGGCCAGCTCGGTGCCCATCTGCTCCATGGCCTGCAGCACCTCCAGCGCGTGGCGGGCGAACACGCGCCCGGCGCTGGTGGGCAGCAGGCCGCGGCCGTGGCGCTCGAACAGCGGCTCGCCCACCGCGTCCTCCAGCTCGCGCAGCCGCCGGCTGGCAGCCGCCAGCGCGAGGTGCGACGCGCGCGCGGCGGCGCTGAGGCTGCCCTGCTGCAGGCAGTCCACGACCAGGCGGATGGAGACGAGGTCGAAGCGGGCGAGGTTGTAGCCGCTGGCGGGGCTGGTCATCGGCCGATCGTACGCGGGAGGGGATCCCGCGCTCCGCGTCAACGCGGGCACGCCTCGCGCTCCGGCGGCGCGACGCGTCGCCGCGGTGCTCCACGGCATCGCCGCGGCCCTACGGGAAGGCGGAGATGAGTCTCAGCAGGGCCGGTTCATTCCTCGCCCATGTGCAGCCATTCGTCCTCGCGCATGGACTGCATGAAAGCGATCACGGCCTCCAGTATGCCGGCGCTTTCGGCCCATTCGATCTGTTCGCGGAAGTGCAGGCGCTTGGTGAGGGGCGGCGTCACGTTCCAGGCGGCGCCGATCACCGGCGCGGGCGGCTTCTGCTGGCCGCGCGCGGTCTTGCGCGGCGGCAGCATGGCGGAGACCTCGGCCCAGCGGACCGGCCGCGGGCAGACGCGGTTGTTCTTGCGCGCCACCAGCATGGCGGATTCCAGGGTGAACGGCGATTGCGCGCGCGGCGCCGCGGGCCGCAGCGGCGCGCGCCCGGCCGCCGGCTGGGTCATGGCCCAGGCGCGGGCCTCGGGGGCCAGGGCACCCGGGGCGGTGGCCGGCACCGTCATGGGCGCGGTGGGCGCGAACCTGGCCTCGTGCTGCGCGCTCACCTCGTTCCAGAGCGCCCAGGCGGTGTCGCCGTCCTGGTGCTCCGCGTCGGGAACCGGGATGGGGTCGGCGGCGTTCCAGGATTGCTCGAGGGACGTCGTCTTGCGCGGGGGCGTGGAAGCGGGCTTGGCCATTGCCGAGCACTCTAGCCGGGAGCGGGCTCGCGGTGTGGAACGGTGTCAGCCGGATCCAAGACGATGGCTAAACTGCCGCGATGCCCGATGCCGCGACGAAGCCGCGCTCCCCGCGTTCCCTCTCCGGGCTCCTGCCCTTCCTGCGGCCCTACCGCGCGCGCATCGTCCTGGCCGGCGTGTTCCTGCTGCTGGCCGCGGGGGCGATGCTGCTGTTCCCGGTGGCGCTGCGGACCATGATCGACCGCGGCCTGTCGGCTGACCCCGGCGGCCGGCTGGTCACATTGCGGGGGCACTTCCTGCTGCTGTTCGGAGTGGCCGTGGCCCTCGGCCTGTTCTCCGCCGCCCGCTTCTACCTCGTGAGCTGGATCGGCGAGCGGGTCACGGCGGACCTGCGCGACGCCGTCTACGCCCACGTGCTGGAACAGAGCCCCGCCTTCTTCGAGAGCACGCAGACCGGCGAGGTGCTGTCGCGCCTGACGACCGACACGACCCTGGTCCAGGCGGTGGTGGGTTCCTCCTTCTCCCTGGGGCTGCGCAACCTGGTCATGGGCATCGGCGCCCTGGCCATGCTGGTGCTGACGCACCCGCGCGTGATGGCGCTGGTGCTGCTGGTCGTGCTGCTGGTGGTGGTGCCCGCGATGGTCTTCGGCCGGCGGGTGCGGCGACTGTCGCGCGCCAGCCAGGACCGGGTCGCCGACTCCAGCGCCATCGCCGCGGAGGTGCTGAACGCCATCCCGGTGGTGCAGAGCCACGCGGCGGAAGAGCGCGAGGCGCGGCGCTTCGCCGCGGCCACCGAGAACGCCTTCCGCACCGGCATCCGGCGGACCCGGGCGCGGGCGGCGCTGGTCGCCTTCGTCATCATCGCCAATGCCGCGCTCATGCTGTGGGGCCTGTACCAGGGCACGCAGGCCGTGCTGCGCGGGGAGCTGAGCGCCGGCCAGCTCGGGCAGGCCGCCTTCTACGTGGCGATCTTCGCCGGCGCGCTGGCGGTGCTGGGCGAGGTGTACGGCGACCTGCTGCGCGCGGCCGGCGCCAGCGAGCGCCTGATGGAGTTGCTGGCCAGCCGCTCGCCGGTGCTGCCGCCCGAGCGTCCGCTGGCGCCGCCCGTGCCGGTGGGCGGCAGCGCCGTGCGGCTGGCGGACGTGCAGTTCCACTACCCCTCGCGGCCGCAGGCCCCGGCGCTTTCCGGGTTCGCGCTGGACGTCGCGCCGGGCGAGACGGTGGCGCTGGTGGGCCCCAGCGGCGCCGGCAAGACCACGGTGTTCCAGCTGCTGCTGCGCTTCTACGACCCGCAGCAGGGCACGATCGCGGTCGACGGCACGCCGGTGCGCGACTGGCAGCCGCAGGTGCTGCGGTCCCGCATCGCGCTGGTGCCGCAGGAGCCCGTGATCTTCTCCGCCTCGGCGCTGGAGAACATCCGCTACGGCCGCCCGGAGGCCAGCGACGAGGAGGTGCAGGCAGCCGCGCACGCCGCCTTCGCGGACGGCTTCCTGCGGGCGCTGCCGGAAGGCTACGGCACCTTCCTGGGCGAGCGGGGCGTGCGGCTCTCGGGCGGCCAGCGCCAGCGCATCGCGATCGCCCGGGCGATCCTGAAGAATCCGCCGCTGCTGCTGCTGGACGAGGCAACCAGCGCGCTGGACGCCGAGAGCGAGCGCATGGTGCAGGCGGCCCTGGCGACGGCGATGCGCGGCCGCACGACGCTGGTCATCGCCCACCGCCTGGCCACCGTGCAGCAGGCCGACCGCATCGTGGTGCTGGACCACGGGAGGATCGTGGAGTCAGGGCGTCACGAGGAACTGCTGGCGGCGGGCGGGATGTATTCGCGCCTGGCGGCGCTGCAATTCATGACGTAGAGAAAAACCAATATCCGGACGCAGAGGACGCAAAGGGTACGCAGAGGACGCAGAAAAACATCCAATCCAAGTATTGGAATCCTTTTGCGTCCTCTGCGTACCCTTGGCGTCCTCTGCGTCCGGAAGTTTGGCGTTGGCGTCCGGAAGCTTGGCTTTGATCTCAACTCCCTTCCCCGTGCCCGGCGGGGCGACGGTCAGGCCTTGTACTCCCCGAAGCCCGGCGCGAGGTAGGCGTTGTTGGACTCCCGCACGGCAGCGGCGGCGTCGTCGTAGAGGAACGGCAGGAAGGCATAGCGCCGGCCCCGCCGCACGGCGCTGACGGTGTGCAGCAGCGCGCCGGCGAAGACGATGGCGCCGCCCGCCGGCACCTTGTAGCCGCGCCAGCCGTACTCCGGGAAGGCGAGCTCGCCGCCGTCGAAGTCGTCGTTCAGGTTCACCGACAGGGCGAAGCGCCGGTGAGCCGTCCCCCGCGTGGAGTTGTCCCGGTGCGGGGCGAAATGGCCGCCGGTCTCGGCGTCGTAGCAGCCCACCAGGTAGCGTTCCATCCGGGTGACCTCGAAGCAGTGCACCTTGCAGATCAGGGGCACCACCTTCTGCAGGACGCGCTGCTGCAGCAGGCGCCGCAGCGCGTCGTCCTCGATGGTGAAGTCGCTGCGGCGCTTGTGCCTGCCGTCGTGCACCGCGACGGTCCGCCCGTCCACCTCGCGCATGAACCCGGAGGGCGTGCCGCCCGCGCGGTCATAGCGCCCGATGAGGTCCTCGCAGACGGAGGGTTCCAGCAGGTCCGGGATGATGATGACGGGCGCGTGCATCTCGATCCCGCCGTAGTGGGACACGGGGGGCAGCGCGTCCAGCAGGGCCCGCAGCGCCTGGCGGTCGCCGCCGTCGGGCCGGAAAGGCAGCACGGCCTTCACCTGCAGGCCCGGGTTGAGCACGACCCACATCCGCCGGTAGCCCGGCGTCCCGGCCTCCCCGGCTCCCTGCGAACCCTCCGGCAGCGCGCCGTAGAGCCGGGCGGCCGTGCCGTCGAAGTCCAGGAAGTGGCGCACGCCGGGCAAGGACTGGACGAGGCGACCGCGTGCCTCGTCGTCGGGATCCGAGCTCAGGCCGTAGAAGGAGAAGCGCCGGTCGTCGAACAGCGCCCGGTGCTCCCGCACGAAGCCCAGCGCCGCCTGACCGACCGCGTCGCCGGCCGTGGCCAGGAAGCACAGGACGATGTAGCGGCCGCCGCTCAGGTCGAAGGCGTACGACGCCTTCGCCGTGGTCCGCTGCCGGAACCACGGAGCGAGCTCCCCCGGTGCCAGCTGGCGGTAGGTGGATGCGTCCATGACCCCTCCGGACCCTTGTTCGGTCGGATTCTAGGAAAGCGCCCCGGGACCCGGACATCCGGTCCCACCCGGAGGAAGCCTACTGCAGCGGCCCCTTGAGCCCCTTCGGGATCGGCAACGGCAGCACGCCGATCCCTTCGTCCAGCAGTTCCTGCGTCTCCTCCCGCGAGGCCTGGCCGCGGATGCCGCGTTCCTCGGATTCGCCGTAGTGGATCTTGCGGGCCTCCTCGGCGAAGCGCCCGCCGACGTCCTCGGTGTTGGCCAGCACCTGCTTCACCAGTTCCATCCAGGCGGCCTGCAGCTGCGGGGTGGGACCGGACACGACTTCCTGCCGGGCCGGCTTGGGCTCCGGCGCCCCCAGGTTCAGGCGCGGTGCGCTGGGCAGCTTGGCGACCTGGGCGTCGCCGCACAGGGGGCATTCGACCAGCCCGCGGGCGAGCTGGCCCTGGAAATCGTCTTCGGACGCGAACCAGCCCTCGAAGGAATGGGCATGGCCGCACTGGAGGTTCAGAACCTTCATGGCCCTAAGGTAAGGCCTGCCAGTCGAGTTTCCAAGTGCCGGCCAGCACGTTCTGGATCCAGAGGGCCGCGGCCAGCGTCTTGGAATCCTGCACCCGGCCGTCGCGGCACCAGTCCAGCAACTCCGCCGGCGTGGCGGCGATGACGTCCAGGAACTCGCCTTCGTCCAGCCGGGCGCCCCGGTGCTCCAGCCCGCGGGCGAACCAGATGCCGATCGCCTCGTCCGAATAGGCCACCGTCGGGTACAGGTCGAAGGCGAAGGCCCATTCGCGGGCCACGTAGCCGGTCTCCTCCAGCAGTTCGCGCCGGGCGCAGACCAGGGGCTCCTCGCCCGGATCGAGCTTGCCGGCCGGGATCTCGATCATCACCTTGCCGGTGGGATGGCGGTACTGCCGCTCCAGCACGATGCGGCCGTCGTCCAGCAGCGGGACGATCGCCACGGCGCCGGGATGCAGCACGAATTCGCGGGTGGCCGCCCCGCCGTCCGGCAGCCGGACGGTCTCGCGGACGACGTGGAGGAAGTGCCCCTTGAGCAGTTCCTCGCGGGACTGGGTGTGCTCCCTCAGGTGGCCATCTTCGTGCGACATGGAACTACTTGCGCTTGTACAGGTACCGCCAGACGAATCCGGGGAAGGCGAAGGTGAGGAACAGCGCGCCGGTGATGGCGTAGAACTCCCAGCCCTGCGGGGCGATCTGCCCCGCCCGCTGTTCCAGCCCCAGGCCGACGGCGCCGACCAGGAAATACATCAACACCAGCTCGCCCAGCCGGATGGCCAGGCTCTTGCCCTGCGCCAGGGGCAGCAGGCCGACCAGGCGCTCGGTCAGGAACGGCAGGTTGGCCGCGCAGAAGGCCAGTGCCAGCACCAGCCAGACCGAAGCCGCCTGCGTCACCGGCCCGCCGGCGTCGTCACGACGTCAGCATCTTCACGATGGCCTGCGCGCACAGCGTCATCAGGCCGCCGGGCACGATGCCCAGGATCAGCACCAGGGCGCCGTTCAGCGTGAGCACCACGCGCACGTCGGCGGGGGCCGCGACGGTGGTGGCCGTGATCGGCTCGTCGAAGTACATCACCTTGACCACGCGGATGTAGTAGTACGCGGCCACCAGCGACATGAGCACCGCGAACACCGCGAGGCCGATGTACAGCGGGCTGCCCGAGACCACCAGCGCCTGCAGCACGGAGAGCTTGGCGTAGAAGCCCACCATCGGCGGGATGCCGGCCAGCGAGAACAGGCAGATCGACATGATGGCGGCATACAGCGGGCTGCGCTGGTTCAGGCCGGCCAGGTCGGCGATCTCCTCGCTCTCGAAGCCCTCGCGCGCCAGCAGCAGGATCACGCCGAAGCTCGCCAGGGTCGTCAGCACGTAGGTCACGATGTAGAACATCGCGGAGCTGTAGGCGTTGAGGGCGAAGCGCGTGTCGCCGTTCACCACGCCGGACAGCAGGCCCAGGAGCACGAAACCCATCTGGCCGATGGTCGAATAGGCCAGCATGCGCTTGAGGTTGGTCTGGGCGATGGCTGCCAGGTTGCCGATGAACAGCGAGGCCACGGCCAGCACGATCAGCATCTGCTGCCAGTCGATGGCCAGCGGGAGCAGGCCTTCCACCAGCAGGCGGATCGCGATCGCGAAGGCGGCCAGTTCCGGCGCCGAGCCGATCATCAGCGTGATCGCCGTCGGGGCGCCCTGGTACACGTCCGGGATCCACATGTGGAAGGGCGCGGCGCCGAGCTTGAAGGCCAGGCCGGCGACGATGAACACGAGGCCGAACACCAGCACCTGGTGCTTGACCTGGCCGCTGCCGACGATCTTGAACACCGTGCCGATGTCCAGCGAGCCGGTGGCGCCGTAGATCATGGACAGGCCGTAGAGCAGGAAGCCCGAGGCCATGGCGCCCAGCACGAAGTACTTCATCGCCGCCTCGGTGGCCACCACGTGGTCGCGGCGCAGCGCCACCAGCGCGTAGCTGGAGAGCGTGAGCAGTTCCAGGCCCAGGTAGATCACCAGGAAGTTGCTGCCCGAGATCATCACGTAGATGCCCAGCAGGGACAGCATGGCGAGCGTGAAGAACTCGCCGCCGCGCAGCATGTCGCGGTCGCCCGCATAGGGGCGGCCGTACACCAGGCACACCATCATGGCGATGGTGGCGAAGCACTTCAGCCAGTTGGCCATCGCGTCGCTCACCACCATGCGGCCGAAGCCGTAGACGGTGTCGCCGCGCGAGGCCAGCTCGCCGGTGTAGACGGCGGCCACGGCCAGGGTGAGCATCGTCAGCCAGTAGGTGACGTTGCGAAGGCGGCTCTTCACCCCGAGGTCGACCAGGGCGATCACGCAGGCCATCACCAGCAGCAGCGTTTCCGGGCCGACGACGGCGAGATTCATGTTTTCCATCATGTCCAGTTCTCCCGTCCCCGAATCACAGCTTGGAGATCGCCACGTGCTTCAGGAAATTGGCGACCGACGGGTTCATCACGTCGGTGAAGGGCTTCGGGTAGATGCCCATGTAGAGCACCGCGACCGCCAGCAGGCCCAGCATCAGGTACTCGCGGGCATTGATGTCCGTGAGCGCCTTCACGTGGTCGTTGGTCACCGGGCCGAAGTAGACGCGCTTGACCATCCACAGCGTGTAGGCGGCGCCCAGGATCAGCGAGGTGGCGGCCAGCAGCGCGAGCCAGAAGTTCACCTTCACGGTGGCCAGGATCACCATCCACTCGCCGATGAAGCCGGCGGTGGCGGGCAGGCCGGCGTTGGCCATCGCGAACAGCACCGCCAGCGCGGCGAAGGTGGGCATCGTGTTCACGACACCGCCGTAGTCCGCGATCATGCGCGAGTGCACGCGGTCGTACAGCACGCCCACGCAGAGGAACATGGCGGCCGACACGAAGCCGTGCGAGATCATCATCACGATGCCGCCGGACACGCCGAGGTCGTTGAAGATGAAGAAACCCAGGGTCACGAAGCCCATGTGCGCGACGGACGAATAGGCGATCAGCTTCTTCATGTCCTGCTGCACCAGGGCGACCAGGCCCACGTAGATCACGGCGATCAGCGACAGCGCGATGATCAGCCAGGCCCACTCGCGCGAGGCGTCGGGCGCGATCGGCATGGAGAAGCGCAGGAAGCCGTAGGCGCCCAGCTTCAGCATGATGGCGGCCAGCACGGCGGAGCCGCCGGTGGGCGCTTCCACGTGCACGTCGGGCAGCCAGGTGTGCACCGGGAACATCGGCACCTTCACCGCGAAGGCGGCGAAGAAGCCGAAGAACAGCAGCGTCTGCGCCAGCCCGGTCAGCGGCAGCTTGTGCCAGGTGAGGATGTCGAAGCTGCCGCCCGCCTTCGTGTACAGGTACACCAGCGCCACCAGCATCAGCAGCGAGCCGAGCAGCGTGTACAGGAAGAACTTGAAGGCCGCGTAGATCTTGTTGGGGCCGCCCCAGATGCCGATGATCAGGTACATCGGGATCAGCGTCGCCTCGAAGAACACGTAGAACAGCACGCCGTCGAGGGCGCAGAACACGCCGATCATCAGGCCCGAGAGGATCAGGAACGCGCCCATGTACTGGTTCACGCGCTCGGTGATCGCCTCCCAGGCGGAGATCACCACCACCAGGGTGATGAAGGCCGTCAGCAGCACGAACCACAGCGAGATGCCGTCCACGCCGAGGTGGTAGTTGACGTTGAAGCGTTCGATCCAGGGCGCCTTCTCCACGAACTGCATCGCGGGCGTGGCGAGGTCGAAGCGGCCGTACAGGGGCAGCGTCACCAGGAAGCTGACGATGGAGCCGATCAGCGCGATCCATCGCACGGTGCGTGCCTGGTCGTCGCGGCCGAGGGCCAGCAGGATGGCGCCGAAGACGATCGGCGTCCAGATCGCGAGGCTCAAGAGTCCCATGTGCATTTTTCTCGTCCCCGTCTTACTTCTTCAGCCACTCGCTGACCATGGGCCAGCTCACGAAGTAGGTCATGAGCACCACGATGCCGATCAGCATGGCGAACGCGTAGTGGTAGATGTAGCCGGACTGGACCCAGCGCACCACGCCCGCGAACCTCGCCACCATGTGGGCGCTGCCGTTGACGAAGATGCCCTCGATCACGCCCTGGTCGCCGCCCTTCCACAGGCCCGTTCCGAGCCCGCGCGCCGCGGGAGCGATCAGGTTCTCGTTGATCCAGTCCATGTAGTACTTGTTCTCCAGCAGCTGGTAGACCGGCTGGAAGCGGCGCTGGATCGCGGCGGGCAGCGCCGTGTTCTTCATGTACATGTACCAGGCCAGCACCACGCCGGCGAGCGCCAGCCAGAACACGGGCGACGTGAGGCCGTGCAGGGCCATGGCGACCGGGCCGTGGAATTCCTTGGCCATCTCCTCGATGGCGGGGTGCAGATGCGCGTTGATCAGGATCGAGTCCTTGAAGAACTCGCCGTACAGCATCGGCTGGATCGTCAGGTAGCCGATCACCACGGAGGGGATCGCCAGCAGGATCAGCGGCACCGTCACCACCCAGGGCGATTCGTGCGGCTTGGCGTCGTGGCCATGGCCGTGGTCGTCATGGCCGTGTTCGTCGTGGTGCGCGTGCGCCTCGGGGTTCTGGTCGTAGCGCTCCTTGCCGTGGAAGACCAGGAAGTACATCCGGAACGAATAGAAGGCGGTCACGAACACGCCGGCCATCACGGCGAAGTAGGCGAAGCCGGAACCGGGCAGCTTGGACAGGTGCACGGCCTCGATGATCGAGTCCTTGGAGTAGAAGCCGGCGAACAGCGGCGTGCCGATCAGGGCCAGCGAGCCGAGCAGCGAGGTGATCCAGGTGATCGGCATGTACTTGCGCACGCCGCCCATCCAGCGGATGTCCTGGTTGTGGTGCATGCCGATGATCACGGAGCCGGCCGCGAGGAACAGCAGCGCCTTGAAGAAGGCGTGCGTCATCAGGTGGAACACGGCGACCGAGTAGGCCGAAGCGCCCAGCGCCACGGTCATGTACCCGAGCTGGGACAGCGTGGAGTACGCGACGACGCGCTTGATGTCGTTCTGGATGATGCCCAGGAAGCCCATGAACAGGGCCGTGATCGCGCCGATCACCATCACCACCGACAGGGCGGTGTCGGACAGCTCGAACAGCGGCGACATCCGGGCGACCATGAAGATGCCGGCCGTCACCATGGTGGCGGCGTGGATCAGCGCGGAGATCGGCGTGGGGCCTTCCATCGAGTCGGGCAGCCACACGTGCAGCGGGAACTGCGCGCTCTTGCCCATCGCGCCGATGAACAGGCAGATGCAGGTCACCGTGATCAGCATCCAGTCGGTGCCGTAGCCGAAGGGCGCCACCAGCTTCTGCGCGTTGGCGAAGGTCTCGCTGTAGCTCAGCGTGTTCAGGGTGGCGACGACCAGGCCGATGCCCAGGATGAAGCCGAAGTCGCCGACGCGGTTGACCAGGAAGGCCTTGAGGTTGGCGAAGATCGCCGTCGGCCGGGTGTACCAGAACCCGATCAGCAGGTAGGAGACGAGGCCCACCGCTTCCCAGCCGAAGAACAGCTGCAGGAAGTTGTTGCTCATGACCAGCATGAGCATCGAGAACGTGAACAGCGAGATGTAGCCGAAGAAGCGGTTGTAGCCGGCGTCGTCCTCCATGTAGCCGATGGTGTAGATGTGCACCATCAGCGACACGAAGGTCACCACGCACATCATCATCGCCGTCAGGCCGTCGACGAGGAAGCCGATCTCCATCTTCAGGCTGCCCACCACCATCCATTCGTAGATGGTCTGGTTGAAGCGCGCCCCGTCCACCGCCACGCTCTTGAGCGTCATCGCGGAGATCACGAAGGCGATGAACACGCCCAGGATCGTGAAGGTGTGCGACAGCCGGCGGCCGATCACGTTGCCGCCCAGCGTGGTGCCGAAGATGCCGGCCAGGGCCGCGCCGGCGAGCGGCGCGAGCGGGACGGCGAGCAGGGTCGCTGCGTTGAGGGTGGTACTCATCGTTTCTTTCCTATGCACGTGGCGCGGTCTGCGGTCTCCCGCCGCAATCCGCGGACGCCGGGTCGCCCCGGCTGCACCTGCCTTAGCCTTTCAGCGCGTTCAGTTCTTCGACGTTGAGGTTCGATTTGTTCCGGAACAGCAGCACCAGGATCGCGAGACCGATCGCCGACTCCGCGGCCGCCACTGTCAGGATGAAGAACACGAACACCTGGCCGTGCATGTCGCCCAGGTAATTGGAGAACGCCACGAAGTTCATGTTGACCGCCAGCAGCATCAGCTCGATGGCCATCAGCAGCACGATCAGGTTGCGGCGGTTCAGGAAGATGCCGACCACGGACAGCGCGAACAGGATCGCGCCCAGCGTCAGGTAGTGTCCCAGGGTGATCGTCATCAGGAAACCTCCGTGCTGCGCACTGCGGTATTCGTCTTGGGAGCGGCCCGGCGACTCATGCCTTGCCTCCTTCGGGCGCGACCGCGGCGGTGGCTTCGGGTTGCGCCGGGCGGGCCGCCGGCATCTTCACGACCTGCAGGCGGTCGCGCGCCTTCACGCGCACCTGCAGCGAGGGATCGATGGCCTTGGAGTCCTTGCGGTGGCGCAGCGTCAGCGCGATGGCGGCGACGATGGCCACCAGCAGCAGCACCGCCGCGATCTCCAGCGGGAACAGGTACTCGGTGTAGAGCAGGCGGCCGAGTTCCTTGGTGTTGGAGTACTGCACGCCCGCCTGCGCCGCGGCGGCCACGGCCGGCACGGCACGGGGCTCCTCGGTGGGACGGAAGCCGCCCATCAGCACCGCGGCCATTTCGAGCGCGATCAGGGCGCCGATGGTCGCGGCCATCGGGAAGTGCTTCCAGAAGCCCGCCCGCAACTCGTCGACGTTGACGTCCAGCATCATCACGACGAACAGGAACAGCACCATCACCGCGCCGACGTACACCAGCACGAGCGAGATGGCGAGGAACTCCGCCTTCAGCAGCAGCCACACGCCGGAGGCCTGGAAGAAGGTGAGCACCAGGAACAGCGCGGCATACACGGGGCTGCGCGCGGTGATGACCCGGAAGGCCGAAAAGATCAGCACGACCGAGAAGAGATAGAACAAACCGGTACGGACGTCCATTTTTTTTGAGTCCCCTTGCGTCCTTAGCGGTACTTGGCGTCGGCCGCCTTGCTGGCCGCGATCTCGGATTCGTAGCGGTCGCCCACGGCCAGCAGCATGTCCTTGGTGAAGTACAGGTCGCCGCGCTTCTCGCCGTGGTATTCCAGGATGTGCGTCTCGACGATCGAGTCGACCGGGCAGCTTTCCTCGCAGAAGCCGCAGAAGATGCACTTGGTCAGGTCGATGTCGTAGCGCGTCGTGCGGCGGGTGCCGTCGGCGCGCTGGTCGCTCTCGATGGTGATCGCCATCGCGGGGCACACGGCCTCGCACAGCTTGCAGGCGATGCAGCGTTCCTCGCCGTTCTCGTAGCGGCGCAGCGCGTGCAGGCCGCGGAAACGCGGGCTGAGCGGCGTCTTCTCCTCCGGGAACTGCACGGTGATCTTGCGGGCGAAGAAGTACTTGCCCGTGACCTTCAGGCCCTTGAACAGCTCCAGCAGCATGAAGCTGGAGAGAAAGTCCTTGAGCGAGAAGGCGGACTCGCGCGACGCCAGGGTGTCGGTTGCAGCGGCCATGGCTTTACTTTGCGAAGGCGAAGGTGTTGTACGGGGTCTGCATCCACGCGCCGATCACGATCAGCCAGACCAGCGTCACGGGGATGAAGATCTTCCAGCCCAGGCGCATGATCTGGTCGTAGCGGAAGCGCGGGAAGGTGGCGCGGACCCACAGGAACATCGTGACCATGATGAAGGTCTTCATGCCCAGCCAGATCCACCCCGGGATCCAGTTCAGCAGCGGCGCGTCGACCGGGGGCAGCCAGCCGCCCAGGAACATCACCACGGCCAGGATCGACACGAGCCACATGTTGGCGTACTCCGCCAGGAAGAACATGGCGAAGGACATGCCCGAGTACTCGATCATGTGGCCGGCCACGATTTCCGACTCGCCTTCCACCACGTCGAAGGGGTGGCGGTTCGTCTCGGCCAGGCCGGAGATGAAGTAGACGAAGAAGATCGGCAGGAGCGCGAACCAGTTCCAGGACAGGAAGTTGATGCCGCGGGCGGCGAACCAGCCGTGGTCCTGCTGCAGGACGATGTCCGTCATGTTCAGGCTGCCGGTCACCATCAGCACCACCACGAAGCAGAAGCCCATGGCGATCTCGTAGCTGACCATCTGGGCCGAGGCGCGCAGCGCGCCCAGGAAGGCGTACTTCGAGTTGGAGGCCCAGCCGGCGATGATCACGCCGTACACCTCCAGCGAGGTGATGGCCATCAGGAACAGCAGGCCCGCGTTGATGTTGGCCAGCGCGACCTCGGGGCCGAAGGGAATCACGACCCATGCGACCAGGGCCGGCATGATGGTCATGATCGGGCCCAGGTAGAACAGGCTCTTGTTGGCCACCGTCGGGAGAATGATCTCCTTGGTCAGCAGCTTCAGCGCGTCGGCGATCGGGGTCAGCAGGCCCAGCGGGCCGATGCGGTTCGGGCCCGGGCGCAGCTGGGTGAAGCCGATGCCCTTGCGCTCCCACAGCGTCAGGTAGGCCACGGCGCCCATCAGCGGGGCCACCACGACGATGATCTTGATCAGCGTCCAGAGCACCGGCCAGCCGGCGCCGGTCCACCAAGGCGCGGCGATCAGGCCGTTGCCGTAACCGTAAATCGTGTCGATCATGCGGGCACCCCCTCGCGCTTGGCGACCTGCGCATCCGCCGTCAGCTGCAGCGACGGGGCACGGCGCACGACGGAATCGAGCTGGTAGATGGCGGCGGACACCGGCCTGGCGTCCGTGTCGCCCAGCCAGGCGGCCTTGGCCGTCTTGTTGGACAGCAGGCTGCCCTGCACCATCGGCTTGTCGCTGTCGGCGGCGCCGCGGGCGTCGGCCAGGACTTCCTGCGAGGACTCGTACTCGAAGCCCTGCAGGCCCAGCATGTTGGCCAGCACGCGCAGCACCTTCCAGGCCGGGCGGGACTCGCCCAGCGGCTTGACCACGGCGTGGAAGCTCTGGACGCGGCCTTCGGCGTTGACGAAGGTGCCGGGCGTCTCGGTCCACGGCGCGATGGGCAGCAGCACGTCGCTGATGTCCATGTTGGCCTTGAAGGGCGACAGCGTGATGACCATGCTGCCCTGGGCGCCCAGCTTCGCCGCGCCGAGGGCGGAGTCGAAAGCCGGTTCGGTGTTGAGCAGGAACAGGGCCTTGCAGGCGCCTTCCAGCATCTGCTTGGCGTTCAGTCCGCCCTCGCCCGGCTGCGCCTTCACCAGCTGCGCGCCGACGGTGTTGGCCGCTTCGGTCAGGTAGCCGACGCTGGCGCCGGTCATCTCGCCGATCCAGTTGGCCAGCGACAGCAGCGAGCTCGCGGCCGGATGGTGCGCGGCGGCGTTGCCCAGCAAAATGGCCTTGCGCTCTCCGGACAGCAGCGAGGCGGCGATCGCCTTGGCCGTGTCGGTGGCGTTGCCCTGCAGCGGCGCCTTGGCATTCTTCTCGTTGCCGATCGCCGTGGCGATGTCGGCCAGCGCCTGCATCCACTGGCCGGCGGGCACGATGGACTTCGAGGCGATGTTCATCGCCCAGTCGTTGTCGCGGTCGTGCACCACGCTGACCTGGGCGCCCGAACGCGCCGCGGCGCGCACGCGCAGCGCGAACAGCGGATGGTCCTTGCGCAGGTTGGAGCCGACGACCAGCACGCGCTGCAGCGTGGAGAGCGACGCGATGGACGTGCCCAGCCAGCGCACGCCTTCGTGGTTGGCGAATTCGCCATTGCGCAGGCGGTGGTCGACGTTGTCGCTGCCCAGCCCGCGAACGAGCTTCTGCGCCAGGAACAGTTCTTCCACGGTGCTGTGCGGGGACACCAGCGCACCGATGGCCTTGCCGCCATGGTCACGCTGGATCTCGCCGAGGCCGCGCACCACGTATTCGAGGGCGGTCTGCCAGTCGACGGTCTTCCACTCGCCGCCGTGCTTCAGCATGGGCGAGCTCAGGCGCTCGGGCGTGTTCAGGGCCTCGTAGGAGAAGCGGTCGCGGTCGGCCAGCCAGCACTCGTTGACGTCGTTGTTCTCGAGCGGCAGGACGCGCATGACCTTGTTGTTCTTCACCTGCACGATCAGGTTCGCGCCGGCGGAGTCGTGCGGGCTGACGCTCTTGCGGCGCGACAGTTCCCAGGGACGGGCCGAGTAGCGGAAGGGCTTGCTGGTGAGCGCGCCGACCGGGCACAGGTCGATCATGTTGCCCGAGACTTCGGAGTCGACCGTGTCGCCCAGCACCGTGGTGATCTCGCTGTGCTCGCCGCGGTTGACCATGCCCAGCTCCATCACGCCGGCGATTTCCTGGCCGAAGCGCACGCAGCGGGTGCAGTGGATGCAGCGGCTCATCTCCTCCATGGAGATCAGCGGGCCGACGTCCTTGTGCGGGACGACGCGCTTTTCTTCCTCGTAGCGCGAGCCGGAGCCGCCGTAGCCGACGGCGAGGTCCTGCAGCTGGCACTCGCCGCCCTGGTCGCAGATCGGGCAGTCCAGCGGGTGGTTGATCAGCAGGAACTCCATCACCGACTGCTGCGCCTTGAGCGCCTTGTCGCTGCGGGTGCGCACGATCATGCCGTTGGTGACGGGCGTGGCGCAGGCCGGCATGGGCTTGGGCGCCTTCTCCACGTCCACCAGGCACATGCGGCAGTTGGCGGAGATGGAGAGCTTCTTGTGATAGCAGAAGTGCGGGATGTAGGTGCCTGCCTTCTCGGCCGCATGCATCACCATGCTGCCTTCGGTCACCGACACCTTCTGTCCGTCGAGTTCGATCTCAATCATGTTGTGCTTTCGATCAGGCACGCGCCCCCGCCGGCACCGGGTTCCTCGCCCCGGGCAGCGGAACGTCCGAGCGCGCGATCTTGGCCTCGAACTCGTGACGGAAGTGCTTCAGCATGGCGCGCACCGGCATCGCGGCGGCGTCGCCGAGCGCGCAGATGGTGCGGCCCTGGATGTTGTCGGCCACCGAGTTCAGCAGGTCCAGGTCGGTCGGCTTGCCGTGGCCGTTCTGGATGCGGTCGATCACGCGCCACATCCAGCCCGTGCCTTCGCGGCAGGGCGTGCACTGGCCGCAGGACTCGTGCATGTAGAAGTAGGCCAGGCGCAGCAGGCTTTCGACCATGTCGCGCGTCTCGTCCATCACGATCACGGCGCCCGAACCGAGCATGGACCCCGCCTTGGCGATGGAGTCGTAGTCGAGCGTGCACTGCATGATGAGGTCCGCGGGCAGCACCGGGGAGGACGAGCCGCCGGGGATCACGGCCTTGAGCTTCTTGCCGCCGCGCACGCCGCCGCACAGTTCCAGCAGCTTGCTGAAGGGGGTGCCCATGGGCACTTCGTAGTTGCCGGGCAGTTCCACGTCGCCGGACACCGAGAAGATCTTGGTGCCGCCGTTGTTCGGCTTGCCGATGTCGACGTAGGCCTGGCCGCCGTTGCGGATGATCCAGGGCACCGCGCCGAAGGTCTCGGTGTTGTTGATCGTCGTGGGCTTGCCGTACAAGCCGAAGCTGGCCGGGAACGGCGGCTTGAAGCGGGGCTGGCCCTTCTTGCCTTCCAGCGATTCGAGCAGCGCGGTTTCCTCGCCGCAGATGTAGGCGCCGAAGCCGTGGAACGCGTGCAGCTGGAAGCTGAACTGCGAGCCCAGGATGTTGTTGCCCAGGTAGCCGGCGGCGCGGGCTTCTTCCAGCGCTTCCTCGAAGCGCTCGTAGACCTGGAAGATCTCGCCGTGGATGTAGTTGTAGCCCACCGAGATGCCCATCGCGTAGGCCGCGATGATCATCCCCTCGATCACGATGTGGGGGTTGTACATCAGGATGTCGCGGTCCTTGCAGGTCCCGGGCTCACCCTCGTCGCTGTTGCACACCAGGTACTTCTGCCCCGGGAACTGGCGGGGCATGAAGCTCCACTTCAGGCCCGTGGGGAAGCCGGCGCCGCCGCGGCCGCGCAGCGCGCTTTCCTTGACGGTGGCGATCACCTGGTCGGGCGTGAGGCCTTCGTCGAGGATCTTGCGCAGGGCCTGGTAGCCCTCGCGCGCCTCGTAATCCTTCAGGCGCCAGTTCGTCCCGTCGATGTCCTTGTAGATCTGGGGATCGATGTGGCGGTTGTGGAAACAGGTCTGGACACCCGTCGCCATGAACTGCGAAAGGACTTGCTGCGCGTGCATCACGAAGCCTCCGTGCTGCGCACTGCGGCCTGGCCGCCTTCGGGCGGCCGTGCGGCGGTCGCCACGCCCTCGGCCTTGCGCAGGCCGTCGATCAGCTGGTCCAGCTTGTCGGGCGACATGAAGCTGCACATCGTGCGGTCATTCACCAGCATCACCGGCGAGTCGGCGCAGGCGCCCAGGCACTCGCACTGCTGCAGCGTGAACAGCCCGTCGGGCGTGGTCTCGCCCATCTCGATGCCCAGGCGCATCTCCAGGTGCTGCAGCGCCTTGAGGCCGTCGCGCAGCTGGCAAGGCAGGTTGGTGCAGACGTTCAGCTTGTACTTGCCCACCTTGTGCTGGTTGTACATGTTGTAGAACGTCGTGACCTCGTGCACCGCGATCGCGGGCATGCCCAGGTAGTCGGCGATATGCTGCTCGCTTTCGGGCGTGACGTGGCCCTGCTCCTGCTGCACGATGGCCAGGCAGGCCATCACGGCGGACTGCTTCTGGTCGGCGGGGTACTTGGCGACCTCGCGGGCGAAGCGGGCCTTGGTGTTGTCGTTAATCATCGATCGATATCTCCGAACACGATGTCCATCGTGCCGATGATCGCCACGGCGTCGGCGATCATGTGGCCCTTGCCCATCTCGTCGAGGGCGGCCAGGTGCGCGAAGCCCGGCGGCCGGATCTTCAGGCGGTAGGGCTTGTTGGCGCCGTCGCTGACGATGTAGATGCCGAACTCGCCCTTGGGGTGCTCCACGGCGGCGTAGGACTCGCCTTCCGGCACCTTGAAGCCTTCGGAGAAGAGCTTGAAATGGTGGATCAGCTCCTCCATGTTCGACTTCATGGCTTCACGATCGGGCGGCGCGACCTTGTGGTTGTCGGTGATCACCGGGCCGGGGTTGGCCTTGAGCCACTGCACGCACTGGCTGATGATCCTGTTGGACTCGCGCAGCTCCTGCACGCGCACCAGGTAGCGGTCGTAGCAGTCGCCCGTCCGGCCGACCGGGATGTCGAAGTCCATCTGGTCGTAGACCTCGTAGGGCTGCGACTTGCGCAGGTCCCAGGCGATGCCGGAGCCGCGCAGCATCGGGCCGGCGAAGCCCAGATTGAGCGCGCGCTCGGGCGTGACGACGCCGATGCCCACGGTGCGCTGCTTCCAGATCCGGTTGTCGGTCAGCAGGGTCTCGTACTCGTCGACGTAGGCCGGGAAGCGCTTCGTGAAGTCCTCGATGAAGTCCAGGAGCGTGCCGCTGCGGTTCTCGTTCAGCCGGTCGATCTCGCGCTGGTTGCGGATCTTGTTCGCCTTGTACTGGGGCATGGTGTCCGGCAGGTCGCGGTAGACGCCGCCCGGACGGAAGTAGGCCGCGTGCATGCGCGCGCCCGACACCGCCTCGTACATGTCGAACAGGTCTTCCCGCTCGCGGAAGCAGTAGATCAGGATGTTCATCGCGCCGCAGTCGAGGCCGTGCGCGCCGAGCCACAGCAGGTGGTTCAGCAGGCGCGTGATCTCGGAGAACATGACGCGGATGTACTGCGCGCGGACCGGCACCTCGAGGCCGAGCAGCTTCTCGATGGCCAGGCAGTACGCGTGCTCGTTGGACATCATCGACATGTAGTCGAGGCGGTCCATGTAGGGCAGCGACTGGAGGTAGGTCTTGGTCTCGGCCAGCTTCTCGGTGGCGCGGTGCAGCAGGCCGACGTGCGGGTCGGCGCGCTGGATCACTTCGCCATCGAGCTCCAGCACCAGGCGCAGCACGCCGTGCGCGGCCGGGTGCTGCGGGCCGAAGTTCAGGGTGTAGTTCTTGATTTCAGCCATGTCAGATACCGAAAACCAAACAGCCGAACGCAGAGGGCGCAGAGGATCCGCAGAGGACGCAGAAAAAATCTTTCATCGGATGTTCTTCTGCGACCTCTGCGTACTCTTTGCGTCCTCTGCGTTCGGTCTTGGGTTTTTTCACTGCAGTCCCCCGTAGTTGTCCTCGCGGATGATCCGCGGGGTGATCTCGCGTGGCTCGATCGTCACCGGCTGGTAGATCACGCGCTTCTTCTCCGGGTCGTAGCGCATCTCGACGTGGCCGGAGACCGGGAAGTCCTTGCGGAAGGGGTGGCCGATGAAGCCGTAGTCGGTGAGGATGCGGCGCAGGTCCGCGTGGCCTTCGAACACGATGCCGAACAGGTCGAAGGCCTCGCGCTCGAACCAGTTGGCCGCGCTCCACAGGTCGGTGACCGAGTCCACCACCGGCAGGTCGTCGTCGGGGCAGAACACGCGCAGGCGCACGCGCTGGTTCAGGCTGACCGACAGCAGGTGCGAGGTCGCCGCGAAGCGCGGGCCGTCCCAGGTGCCCATGCCGTATTCGGAGTAGTCGACGCCGCACAGGTCCATCAGCTGCTCGAAGCGGCAGCCCGGCGCATCGCGCAGGGTGCGCGCCGCCTCGTGGTAGTCCTTGGCGGCGACGACGACGGTCACTTCTCCGAGCTTGAGCGTGATGCTCTTGGCCTTGTCGCCCAGCGCGGCGGCGACGGCGTCGCGCACGGCTTCGGGCGTGGGGGACACGGTGGCCTGGATCATGTTCTGGTGTTCCTTCAGGCGCGGGCGATGGTCTGGGTGCGGCGGATCTTCTGCTGCAGCTGGATGATCCCGTACAGCAGGGCCTCGGCCGTCGGCGGGCAGCCGGGCACGTAGACGTCGACCGGCACGATGCGGTCGCACCCGCGCACCACCGAATAGCTGTAGTGGTAGTAGCCGCCGCCGTTGGCGCACGAGCCCATGGAGATCACCCAGCGCGGTTCGGCCATCTGGTCGTACACCTTGCGGATCGCCGGCCCCATCTTGTTGCACAGCGTGCCGGCCACGATCATCAGGTCGGACTGGCGCGGGCTCGGGCGGAACAGCATGCCGAAGCGGTCGATGTCGTAGCGCGCGGCACCCGCGTGCATCATCTCCACCGCGCAGCAGGCGAGTCCGAACGTCATGGGCCACAGCGAGCCCGTCTTGGCCCAGTTGATGACGCTGTCCACGGTCGTGGTCACGACACCTTTTTCAAGAATGCCCTGGTTTGCCATAAATCTCTTTCGGGGAATCGGGATCGGAAGCGGGGAGGTGGCGCGACCGGGTCAGTCCCAGTCCAGCGCGCCCTTCTTCCATTCGTAGACGAAGCCCACCACCAGGATGGTCAGGAAGATCATCATGGCCCAGAAGCCGACGGGGCCGATTTCCTTCAGCGCGACCGCCCACGGGAAGAGGAAGGCGATCTCGAGGTCGAACAGGATGAAGAGGATGGCGACGAGGTAGTAGCGCACGTCGAACTTCATGCGCGCGTCCTCGAAGGCCTCGAAGCCGCATTCGTACGGGGAGTTCTTCGCGGCATCGGGCTTCTGCGCGCCGATGAACTTGGCGATGCCCCAGCCCATGACCTGGGGAGCGACACCGACGCCTATGCCGACGAGGATGAACAAGAGGACAGGGAGGTACTGGTCGAGGTTCATCTGGCAGGGTCCGCGCTGAACGCGCCGCCGGGTACGTGCCCGGCGGGCTGTTATTTATGTTTGGTGCCGACGGCGAGACTCGAACTCGCACAGCTTTCGCCACTACCCCCTCAAGATAGCGTGTCTACCAATTTCACCACGTCGGCTTGAACTACGTGTCCGGCAGGCTCACGAGGAGTGCGCACTCTTGGTGCGCTCGCCTATCCGTACAACCCCTGAGTGTACTCTCAAACAGACGGCGGACTGTCGCGGAACAGCCGCCGAGACGCTTGACCTAGATCACTTCGTGGGAATCTGGGCGGCGCCGGAAGCAGGCACGACCGGCGCCGTGGTGGCGGGCGTCGTCGCGGGGCCTTGCTGCGCGGGCACCGGGGTGCCGCCGCCCGGGATCTGGTTCGCCGGATTCGGGCCGCTGGCGGAAGCCGCGGGCGCCGCGGGCGCCGCCCGTTCCAGCACGCTGCCGGTGCTCACCGGCTTCACGCTGTGGCTGAAGTAAGCCAGGACCAGGGTACAGGCGAAGAATACCGCGGCGAGGATGGCCGTGGTCCGCGAAAGGAAATTCGCGCTGCCGGTGGCGCCGAACAGGCTGCCCGAGGCGCCGCTGCCGAAGGCCGCGCCCATGTCCGCGCCCTTGCCGTGCTGCAGCAGGATGAGGCCGATCATGCCGAGGGCCGAAAGCATCTGCACGGCCAGCACGATGGTCAACAAGACATTCATTCCAATAACTCCGTTGTTTTAGGGGCTCGCGGGCGCGCTCAGGCGCTGGCCGCGGCGATGATCTGAAGGAAATCGGGGGCCTTGAGGGAGGCGCCGCCGATGAGGCCGCCGTCGATGTCGGGCTGGGCCAGGAGGCTCGCGGCGTTGGCCGCATTCATGCTGCCGCCGTAGAGGATGTTCACCCGCTCGGCATGGGCGGTCGCGGCGGCGAGCTGCGTGCGCAGCAAGGCGTGGACCTGCTGCGCCTGTTCGGGCGTCGCGGTCTTGCCGGTGCCGATCGCCCACACGGGTTCGTACGCCACGACGACCTCGCTGATGCAATGGCCATTGAGGTGGATCACGGCGGCCATCTGGCGCTTCACCACTTCCTCGGTCCTGCCGGCTTCCCGCTCGGCGAGCGTCTCGCCGATGCACACGATCGGCGTGATGCCGTGCGCCAGCGCGGTCCTGGCCTTCTCGGCCACCAGCGCGTCGGTCTCGCCGTGGTACTGGCGGCGCTCCGAGTGGCCGACGATGGCGTAGCGCACGCCGAACTCGCGCAGCATGGCGGCCGACACCTCGCCGGTGTAGGCGCCGCCGGCCTGCTGCGACACGTCCTGCGCGCCGAGGTCCAGCGCGGAGCCGTGGCGCAGCATCTGCACCTGCGCCAGGTAAGGCGCCGGCACGCACACCGCCACGTCGCAGCGCGCATCCTTCATCCCCGCCACCACCGCGCGCACGAGCGCGTCGTTGGCCTCCAGGTTGCCGTTCATCTTCCAGTTGCCGGCAATCAGCCTCTTCTTGCTCATGTTCGAATCACCAGGTCAGGACGATCTTGCCGACGTGCTGGTTGGACTCCATCAGCGCATGCGCCTTCGCGGCCTCCGCCGCGGGGAAGGTGCTGTGGATCACCGGCTTGATCTTGCCGCTTTCGATCAGCGGCCAGACGTTCTTCTTCAGCGCAGCCGCGATGGCGGCCTTGAAGGCCACCGGGCGCGGGCGCAGCGTGGAGCCCGTGATCGCGATGCGGCGGCGCAGCACCAGGCCGGCGTTGAACTCGCTCTTCGTGCCGCCCTGCACCGCGATGATCACGATGCGGCCGTCCTCGTTGACGCACTTGACCTCGCGGTCGATGTAGCCGCCGGCGACCATGTCGAGGATCACGTCCACGCCCTTGCCGTCGGTGAGCTTCTTCGCCTCCTCGGCGAAGTCCTGCGTCCGGTAGTTGATCGCGTGGTCGGCGCCGAGATCGACGCAGGCCTTGCACTTCTCGTCGGAGCCGGCGGTGGCGATCACCTTGCCTGCGCCCATGGCTTTCGCCATCTGGATCGCGGTCACGCCGATGCCGCTGGTGCCGCCCTGGACCATGAAGGACTCGCCGGCCTGCAGGCGGCCGCGGTCGAACACGTTGCTCCAGACGGTGAAGAAGGTCTCGGGCAGCGAAGCCGCCTCGACGTCGCTGAGCCCCTCGGGCACCGGCAGGCACTGGCCCACCGGCGCGACGCACAGCCCGGCGTAGCCGCCGCCGGCCACCAGCGCGCAGACGCGGTCGCCGACCCGGAAGCCGGCGTCCGCCATCGCCCGCGCGTCACCGGACACGATGGTGCCCGCGACCTCGAGGCCGGGGATGTCCGACGCGCCGGGCGGCACCGGGTAGTTGCCGGTGCGCTGCAGCACGTCGGGACGGTTCACGCCGCTCGCGGTGACGCGGATCAGCAGTTCGCCCTCCCCCGGCGTCGGGTCGGGGCGCTCGCCGGCGCGCAGGACTTCCGGCGCGCCGTATTGCGTGATCTCGATGGCCTTCATGGCGGCAGCGCCTTACTGCTGGTTGCCGCCCTCGGGCGTGCCCGTGCCGGACTCCTGCTGCGGCTCGGTACGGGGCTCGCGCGGCTCGCGAGCTTCGCGCGGCGGGCGGTCGCCACGGTCGCCACGGTCGCCACGGTCGCCACGGTCGCCACGGTCGCCACGGTCGCCGCGGTCACCACGGTCGCCACGCGGCGGGCGGTCGCCACGGTCGCCACGGTCGCCACGCGGCTCGCGCGGCGGACGGTCTTCCATGCCTTCCGGACGGTCGGCCAGGGCCTTCATGGACAGCTTCACGCGGCCCTTGTCGTCGGTCTCGAGCACCTTCACGCGCACGACCTGGCCTTCGGACAGGTAGTCGCTGACCTTCTCCACGCGCTCGTGCGCGATCTGGCTGATGTGCAGCAGGCCGTCCTTGCCGGGCAGCAGGTTCACCAGCGCGCCGAAGTCCAGCAGCTTGGTGATCGGGCCTTCGTAGACCTTGCCCACTTCCACTTCGGCGGTGATCTGCTCGATGCGCTTCTTCGCCTCTTCGGCCTTGGCGGCGTCGGTGGAGGCGATGGTGATGGTGCCGTCCTCGGCGATGTCGATCTGCGTGCCGGTCTCTTCCGTCAGCGCGCGGATCACCGCGCCGCCCTTGCCGATCACGTCGCGGATCTTCTCCGGGTTGATCTTCATCGTGTACAGGCGCGGGGCCCAGGTCGACACGTCGGACTTGGCCTCGCCCAGCGCTTCCTGCATCTTGCCCAGGATGTGCATGCGCGCTTCCTTGGCCTGCGCCAGCGCGACCTGCATGATCTCCTTGGTGATGCCCTGGATCTTGATGTCCATCTGCAGGGCGGTCACGCCGTTGACCGTGCCGGCCACCTTGAAGTCCATGTCGCCGAGATGGTCCTCGTCGCCCAGGATGTCGGTCAGCACCGCGAAGCGGTTGCCATCCTTGATCAGGCCCATGGCGATGCCGGCCACGTGCGCCTTCATCGGCACGCCGGCGTCCATCAGCGCCAGGCAGCCGCCGCAGACGGAGGCCATGGAGGAGGAGCCGTTGGATTCGGTGATCTCGGAGACCACGCGCATCACGTAGGGGAACTCTTCCTTGTTCGGCAGCACCGGGATCAGCGCGCGCTTGGCGAGGCGGCCGTGGCCGACTTCGCGGCGCTTGGTGGAGCCCATGCGGCCCGTTTCGCCGGTCGCGAAGGGAGGCATGTTGTAGTGGAACAGGAAGCGGTCCTGGAACTCGCCGGCCAGGGCGTCGATGCGCTGCGCGTCCTGCTCGGTGCCGAGCGTGGAGATCACCAGGGCCTGGGTCTCGCCGCGCGTGAACAGCGCGGAGCCGTGGGTGCGCGGCAGCACGCCGGTGCGGATCTCGATCGGGCGCACGGTGCGGGTGTCGCGGCCGTCGATGCGCGGCTCTCCGGCCAGGATCTGGCTGCGCACGGTACGCGCCTCGATCTCGAACACCAGGTTCTCGACCTTCACCGGGTCGAAGGCGATGCCCTGGGCGCTGAGCTCGGCCTGCAGGGAAGCACCGGCCTCGCGCAGCGCCTGGGTGCGGGCCTGCTTGCTGCGGATCTGGTAGGCGGCGCGAATCTTCTCCTCGGCCACTTCGCGGACCTTGGCCTCGAAGGCCTCGTCCTTGGCGGGGGGCTGCCAGTCCCACACCGGCTTGCCGGCTTCGCGCACCAGTTCGTGGATCGCGTTGATCGCGACCTTGCCCTGCTCATGGCCGAACACCACGGCGCCCAGCATCACTTCCTCGGACAGCTGCTGCGCCTCGGACTCCACCATCAGCACGGCGGACTCGGTGCCGGCGACCACCAGGTCCAGGTCGGACATCTTGCGGGCCGTCGGACCCGGGTTCAACACGTACTCGCCGTTGACGTAGCCCACGCGGGCGGCGCCGATCGGGCCGTTGAAGGGGATGCCGGAGATGGACAGGGCGGCGGACACGCCGATCATGGCGGCGATGTCGGCGTCCACCTCGGGGTTCAGCGAGATGGTGTGGATGACCACGTGCACCTCGTTGTAGAAGCCCTCGGGGAACAGCGGGCGGATCGGGCGGTCGATCAGGCGGGAGGTCAGCGTCTCGAGTTCCGAGGGCTTGGCTTCACGCTTGAAGAAGCTGCCGGGGATCTTGCCGGCCGCGTAGGTCTTCTCGATGTAGTCGACGGTCAGGGGGAAGAAGTCCTGTCCGGGCTTGGCGGTCTTGGAGCCGACCACGGTGGCCAGCACCACGGTGTCCTCGATGTTGACCAGCACGGCGCCGCCGGCCTGGCGGGCGATCTCGCCCGTTTCGAGCGTGACGGTGTGGTTGCCCCACTGGAAAGTCTTGGTGATCTTGTTGAAGATGCTCATGGCGTGTCCTCTTTTCTCTCGAAAGGACGGAGCGCGAGGGGCCGAACACGATGCCATTCCCCGGGGGCTCGGGGAGCCAAGCCCCCGAGGAATGACACAGCGCGTATCCGGTCGCGGCCGCTCCGAAGTGAAAAACGCCTGAGGCAGTTGCGCGAACCGTCTCAGGCGTCCGTTCAGCGGGGGCTGCTTACTTGCGCAGGCCCAGCTTGCTGATCAGGGCCGTGTAGCGCGGGGCGTCCTTGTCCTTCAGGTAGGCCAGGAGGCGCTTGCGGCGGTTCACCAGCTGCAGCAGGCCGCGACGGCCATGGTGGTCCTTGGCGTGCGTCTTGAAGTGCGGGGTGAGCTCGTTGATGCGGGCGGTCAGCAGCGCGACTTGCACTTCCGGGCTGCCCGTGTCGTTCGTGCCGCGCGCGTGGGCGGCGACGATCTCTGCCTTGTTGATGGCGGTCATCGTGAATTCCTTTGAAGATGTTGACTTGCGTAGGACTTGCTGGAATGTGCGGTCCTACGTGCGATCTGCGAGATGCAGAACCCGAGGATTATAGCCGACCCGGGCCAAGCCCCGCTCCGGCCCGGCCGGACGGCCTGCGTTACCGGCTCAGCCAGGTCGCGAGCCGGTCCACGCCCTGCCTCAGCCGTGCCACGTCCTTCGACGCGAAGCACCACCTCAGCCATCCCTGCGCCTCCGGCGCGAAGGCATTCCCCGGCGCCAGCCCGATCCCGGCCTCCGCCACCAGCCGCTTGGCCAGGACCAGCGAATCGTCGAAACCGTCCAGCTTGAAGAAGGCGTACATGCCGCCCTTGGCCGGCGCGAGTTCCACGCCCGGCAGCTGCTGCAGCAGGGGCACCAGCGCGTCGCGGCAGGTCTTCAGGTGCGCCACCACGCGCGGGGTCACCTCGTCCGTGCGCTGCAGCGCCTGCACCGCCGCCCGCTGCGTGAACACGCTCGCGCACGAGGTGTTGAACTCGATGAGCTTGCCCATGTGGTGGGTCATCTGCGGCGGCATCACCAGCCAGCCCAGCCGCCAGCCGGTCATGAGGAAGCTCTTCGAGAAGCTGTGCGCGATGACGAGCCGGTCTTCCGGCTCCGCCACGTCCAGGAAACTCGGCGCGCAGCCGTTCGCCGTGGGCTCGAAGTACAGGCGCTCGTACACCTCGTCCGCCAGGATCCAGGTGCCCGTGCGGCGGCAGTGCGCCAGGATCGCCTCCTGCTCCGCGCGCGACAGCGTCCAGCCCGTCGGGTTGTTCGGCGCGTTCACGATCAGCAGGCGGGTGGCCGGCGTGATCGCGTCCAGCAGGCGCTGCAGGTCCAGCGTCCAGGCGCCGTCCTTCGGGGCCAGGGCGACCGGCTTCAGCTTCGCGCCCATGATCCGCGCCTGCGCCGGCAGGTTGGGCCACACCGGCGTGACCACCACCACCTCGTCGCCCGCGTCGACGACCGCCTGGCAGGCCAGCATCAGCGCGTTGACGCCGCCGGAAGTCACGGCGATGCGGCCGGCCCCCACCGGACCATGCAGCCTGGCGCTGTATTCCGAGATCGCCGCGCGCAGTTCCGGCAGCCCCAGGTTGTGGGCGTAGAAGGTCTCGCCGGAGCTCAGCGACTCGATCGCCGCCTCCCGGATGAAGGCCGGCGTGACCTCGTCGCTCTCGCCGAACCAGAAGGCCAGCACGTCGCTGCGCCCCATGCCGGCATTGGCCACTTCACGGATCTTGGATTCCTCGAGGTTCAGGACGGTGTCGCGCATGGTGCGATTGTCGGGGATGGGGATGGGCAATGCAGGAGTACGGACATCCGAACGCAGAGGGCGCAAAGGTTTCGCAGAGAACGCAGAAAACAACCTTTGGAAGTTTCCTTTGTCTTTTCTGCGTCCTCTGCGTACCCTTTGCGCCCTCTGCGTTCGGATATTCGATTTCGACTCGCTACGCCGGCCGCACCATCTTGCAGGCGTGGGGCATTTCGGCTTGCGCCGGAGGGATCACCCGCACCGTGCGGAAGCCGTAGCCGGAGCCCTCGACGTCGAAGCGCACGCCCGGCGTGCCCTGGCGGTCCATCAGGCCCACCACCAGCGGCTGCTGGAACTGGTGGTCGGCCGCGCGCATGCGTCCGCTCTGGCCGGCGAAGCCGACCTGCACCTGCTCCAGCGCCAGCGCCAGCGGCACCGCTTCGGTCGTGCGCGCGCGCTCGATCGCCTGCGCCAGCGCCTCCACCACCATCTGCATGCGCAGGTGCACGTAGTCGTCCGCCGGCCGCGGGAAGCGCTGGCGGAAGGACTGGTAGAAGGCCTCGCTCTCGCGCGTGGGCAGGTTCGGCAGCCACTCCGCCACCGCCAGCACCTTGCCGACGCCGGCCTCGCCGATCGCCGCCGGCGCGCCCAGCGCATTGCCGTAGAAGGTGTAGAAGCGGCCCTCGAAGCCGATCTCGCGCGCGGCCTTCACCAGCAGCGTGAGGTCGTTGCTGAAATTGCCGGTGATCACCGCGTCGGCGCCGCTCGCCTTGATCTTGGTCGCGTAGGGCGCGAAGTCCTTGATGCGCAGCAGCGGGTGCAGTTCCTCGCCCACCACCTGCACGTCGGGGCGCTGGGCGGCGAGCTGCCGGCGCGCCTCGCGCTGCACCGCCTGGCCGAAGCTGTAGTCCGGGTTCAGCAGGTACACCGAGCGCACCGCCTTGTCCTCGCGCAGCACCGACATCAGGGCGCCCATGCGCATGTCGGCGTGGGCGTCGAAGCGGAAGTGCCAGAAGCTGCACTTGTCGTTGGTGAGGATGGGGTCGACCGCGGAGTAGTTCAGGAAGACGACCCGCCGCTCGGGCTCCCGCTCGTTGTGCTTGTTGACGGCGTCGATCAGCGCCGCGGCGACCGCGGAGGAATTTCCCTGCAGGACCACGCGCGCGCCGTCGTCGATGGCCGAGCGCAGCGCGGACAGCGCCTCCTCGATCTGCCCCTTGCTGTCGTAGCGATCGAGCTGCAGCGGCCGCGCGCCCGCGCGGGTGCGCACGCCGCCGCGCTGGTTGACGCGCTCCACCGCCCACGCGAGGTTGCGGAACACCGCCTCGCCGCCGTTGGCGTTGCCGCCCGAGAGGCCTTCGATCATCGCGAGCTTCACGGGGGCGGCCGCCTGCGCGCGCGCGAAGGCAGGAAGAAGTGCTGCTGCAGCGGCCGATTTCAAGACCGTGCGCCGGAGAATTTTCATGGGGGGGAAATCTCTTGAAATGCCGCGCCGGGTGCGCAGATGGGGACCAAGGCGGCGATCGAAGCGAGAGCCGCGGAGTTTAAAGGAAGCGGCGCCGAGGGCGCCGCGCCCAATCCCACCCAGTGACAGGAGATTTGGACATGTTGTTCGCCCCCGCCCTTCGCACTTCCCGCTCGTTCGACCGCAGCTTCGAGCGCTTCCTCAACGATCCGATCTTCCGGCCCGCCACCCGCGGGGTCAAGGTGGAGCAGACCGACGACGCCTGGACGCTGTCGCTCGACGTACCCGGCGTGGCCCGCGAGCAGCTCTCCATCGACGTCGACGGCACCGTGGTGAGCGTCAAGACGGTGGAAGGCGCCCCGCGCCAGTACCAGGCCGCCTACGAGTTCCCAGCCGAGATCGACACGGAGGCCACGACGGCGAAGCTGGAAAACGGCGTGCTGACGCTGGCCGTCGGCAAGAAGAAGCCGGTCGTGACCTCGCGCCAGATCGCCGTGCAGTGATTGCGCTCCGGCGCCCTTCTCTTCCGGGGCGCCACTTCAACAGCCGGACGCAGAGGACGCGAAGGGTACGCAGAGAACGCAAAAGAGGACCTTGGAATTTTCCTTGAAGGTCTTCTTCTGCGTCCTCTGCGTACCCTTCGCGCCCTCTGCGTCCGGTCGTTGGATGTTCACATCGGCTTGCGCGCCACCATCCCCAGCAGCGCCGAATGGCCCTTGTGCCCTGTGCCCTCGGCCAGCTCGGTTTCGTACTCCCTCAGCTCCAGGATCTCGAGGTCGGCGAAGCCCTCGCGCAGCAGCTCCGGCGTGTACATGTGCGAGGTGAAGGGCGGGCCGCCGGTGCGGTATTCGAGCTGCCGGGGCGTGTAGCCCTGCAGGACAAGCCTCCCCCCGGGCTTCAGGCACTGCACCATCCCGCGGAAGATCTGCGTGCGCAGCTCCGGATGGGCGAACTGGATGAAGATGGCGACCACGCCGTCGTAGATGCTCTGGGGCCACTGCAGCGTGCCGATGTCGGCCACAGCGAAGTTCACCTTCACGCCGGTGATGCGGGCGAAGTCGCGCGCCTTGCGCACGCCGACCTCGGAGATGTCGAAGGCGTCGACCGTCAGGCCCTGCTGGGCGAGCCAGACGCTGTTGCGGCCTTCGCCGTCCGCCAGCGAGAGCACGCGCTCGCCCGCCTCCCACAGCCAGGCGTGGTCGTGCAGCCAGGCGTTGGGCTCCGTGCCGAACAGGTAGCCCGACTCGGAGAAGCGCCGGTTCCACATGCCGGCGGGGTCCTCGAAGACGGTGGGCGGGGCCGAATCGCTCATGCGTCGCATCTTAGGCAAGGGTTTCTGTCGCGGCGCTTGCAGGAAACCCGCGTCCCGCCCGACGGCAGAGCTCAGGCCGAGGCCAGGGCCTGCAGCGGCCAACGCGGCTTGACGTCGAAGGCGTAGGAGGTCGTGGGCTGCTGCACCCCGGCCTGCAGCCGCATGGTCGCGGCCAGGGCGATCATCGCCCCGTTGTCGGTACAGAGGGCCAGCTCGGGATAGTGCACCCTCACCCCGCGCTGCGCGCAGGCAGCGTCCAGCTGCTCGCGCAGGCGCCGGTTGGCGCCCACCCCGCCGGCGACCACGATGCGCCCGAGGGCATTGCGGTCGAGGGCCATGAGGGATTTTCTTACGAGGACCTCCACGATCGCCGCTTCGGTGGAAGCCGCGAGGTCGGCCTTCCTCGCGTCGAGGGCGTCCCCGAGCTTGTGCACCTGCGTGAGCACGGCGGTCTTCAGCCCGGCGAAGGAGAAGTCCAGGTCGCCGCTGTGCAGCAGCGGGCGCGGCAACTTGAAGGCCCGGGCGTCGCCCTGCTGCGCCAGTCGCGACAGCGCCGGGCCGCCCGGGTAGCCGAGTCCCAGCAGCTTGGCCGACTTGTCGAAGGCCTCTCCGGCCGCATCGTCGATGGTCTCGCCGAGCAGCGCGTAGCGGCCCACGCCGTCCACCTGCATCAGCTGCGTGTGGCCGCCCGAGACCAGCAGGGCGATGAAGGGGAATTCCGGCGGGTCCTGGCTGAGGAAGGGCGACAGCAGGTGGCCCTCGAGGTGGTGCACGCCCAGCACGGGCTTGCGCAGCGCGGCGCCCAGCGCGCAGGCCACGCCGGCGCCCACCAGCAGCGCGCCGGCCAGGCCGGGCCCGCGGGTATAGGCGACCACGTCCACCTCGCGCAGGCTGCGTCGCGCCTCCGCCAGCACCGCCTCGGCGAGCGGGAGCACGCGCCGGATGTGGTCGCGGCTGGCGAGCTCCGGCACCACGCCGCCATAGGCCTGGTGCATCTCGACCTGGCTGTGGAGCGCATGGGCGAGCAGCCGCGGCACGCCGGGGCCCTCGCCCTGCACCAGCGCCACGCCCGTTTCGTCGCAGGAAGATTCGATGCCCAGGACCAGCATGCGGGCGAGTTTATCCGCGGCATGGTTGTTGCTGTGTTCTCGGGAAATGAAATCCGCAACCAGCTTCCTGCTCGCCGCGCGCCAGTGCGAGATCGCCGAACTCGAGGAGCTCGCGCGCACCGGCGAACTCGTGGGCGCGACCGGCCGCTTCATCCACGCCCTGCAGCGGGAGCGCGGCATCTGCAACGTCTTCCTCAGCTCCCACGGCAGCCGCTTCGCCTCGCAGCGGCTGCGGCAGGTGGAGGAGTGCGAGGCGGCCGAGCGCGAGGTGCGCGAGCAGTTCGAGGCGCTGGAGACCGATGCCCAGCGGGTGCGCAACGGCTCGCGCCTGTTCAGCCGCGTGGCCGTGGTGCTCCACGCCCTGGACGGCCTGCCCGCGCTGCGCGGGCGCATCGCGCGCCAGGCGCTGTCGGCGCGCGATGCCACCGTGGCCTACGTGAAGCTGGTGACGGGGCTGCTGGCGGTGGTGTTCGAGGCGGCGGACAGCGCCACCGATCCCAAGGTCTCGCGCGCGCTGGTCGCCATGTTCAACTTCATGCAGGGCAAGGAACTGGCCGGGCAGGAGCGCGCCCTGGGCGCCGGCGTGTTTGCCGCCGGCTACATCGACGCCTCCGGACAGCAGCAGTGGCGCCACCTGATCGAGTCGCAGCAGGCCTGCTTCCGGGTGTTCACCGACTTCGCCGACACCGAGGTGCTGCGCGCCGACCAGGCCAGCCGCGACCCGGCGGCGCTGGCGGAACTGGAGCGGCTGCGGCGCATCGGCTGCAGCACGCGGCGCGAGCTGGACCCCAACCTGAGCCAGGCCTGGTACGAGTGGGCGACGCGCCGCATCGACGCGATGCGCGCCGTGGAGGATGTGCTGGCGCGCCACCTGCGCGAGCTGTGCGAGGCGCGCATCGCGCAGGCCCGCTCCGAGCTGCGCGACCAGCGCGCGATGCTCGCCGCGCTGGCGAGCGATCCGGCCGCCGAGACCGGCGCCTCCTTCGGACCGCACCTGGAGCGCTCCGTCCTCGGCATGGTGCAGGAGCAGTCGCGGCGCCTGCAGCAGATGAGCGACGAGCTCGACGCGGTGCGCACTTCGCTCAACGAGCGCAAGCTGGTGGAGCGGGCCAAGGGCCTGCTGATGGCGCACCGGCAGATGACCGAGGACGACGCGTACAAGGCGCTGCGCCAGATGGCGATGAACCAGAACCGGCGCATCGTCGACGTCGCCGAGGCGGTGCTGTCGCTCGCCGAGGTGCTGCCGGGAGGATCCGGCTGAGGGCGCGGCGCCCAGGAACGGTGCGCCGCGCCCCCGATCGAGGCCCGTGGGGCGCTTCAGCTACCGCGGTAGGTCGTGCAGTTCCACGGCGAGCACAGCATCGGCACGTGGTAGTGCTGCGTGGTGTCGAAGATCGAGAAGCGGATCGGCACCTCCTCGATGAACGCGGGGTCCGGCAGCGCGACCCCCTTGCCGCGGAAGTACTCTTCCACGAAGAAGCGCAGCTCGTATTCGCCGATGGTCGTCTCGGCCGGCGTCAGGATCGGCTGGTCGGTCCGGCCGTCGGCATTGGTGTAGACGGTCTTCTGCAGAACGTAGCCGTAGCCGATGCGCTTCGAGAATTCGATCCGCATGCCGGCCCCGGGTCTGCCGGCGACGGTGTCCAGGACGTGAGTGGAAATGCCTGCCATGTTGGCCCTTTGCTTTGGATGTTGCTTGTTGGGATCGTCTGGCCGCCGGTCTCAGCTGCCGCGGTAGTACGAATAACCCCAGGGGCTGAACAGCACCGGGACGTGGAAATTCTGGTTGGGGTCGTAGATGGCGAAGCGCAGCGGCACCTTCGTGAGGAAGTTCGGGCTGGGCAGGGCCGCGCCGCGCTGCAGGAAGTAGTCGTCGAGGTGCAGCAGGAGTTCGTAGCGTCCGGTCCTGAACTCGTCGCCGATCAGGATGGGGGCCGCGGTGCGACCGCCGGTGACGGTGTAGACGGTCTTCACGAGGCGATACTGGTCGCTGTTGCCGTTGCGGATGTTCAGGTCGATCTGCAGACCGGCGCCGGTGACGCCGAAGAAGGTGTCGATCGCATGCGCCGTCAGCCGGCCCGTCCCGGTCACCCCCAACCGGGCAGGCGCCGCCCGTGCGCTCCCGACGGGCGCGACGATACCCGTCGCACCCACCGCCAGGGCGGTCGCCAGAAAGTCGCGCCGCTTGTTTTCATTGCTCATAAAGTGAGTCCCTCTTTTCTTCTCGCAATACACACCGGCGCTCGGTCCGCGGACGTCGCACCGGCAACTGCGGCACCCATGCCGGGAGCCGCCGTGTTACAGCTTGAAGCAGCCCCACGACGCGGACGTTGAGCGGCGTCAGCGTCGCGCGAAAGCACGCGCCATGTGTTCCATCCGCGCCACCAGCCGCACAGGAACAGTGCGCCGCGCGCCATCAACGCGCATGCGTCATTCCCGCGACGGCGGGAATCCACGGCGCCCGGGAAACAAGTCGTCGCTCGCGGCGACTCTGGGGAAGCCCCGTGTTCCCGCCTCCGCGGGGACGCCGCCGCCGGGGTGGCACGCCTCCTGCTAACAACCCTACCGAACGGGCGCTAACGACGGCGCGCTGCACAACCCGAACCCTGGACAACGGCGTCCATCCCTGCGTGCGCGCGAGCCATGCAGTGCGATGGGCGCCTTTCTTTTTCCTCGCAACTGGAGCTGACGATGCCAAGCAATACCAACAAGGTCTCCCGCCGATCCGTCCTGAAGGGGGCGACCGCCCTCGGCGCGGCGAGCGCTGCCGGCGGCCTGTGGCCGCTCACGGCCTCGGCGCAGGGCACCGGCCTCGAGACGAAGGCGGCCAAGCTGGGCTTCATCGCGCTCACCGACGCCGCGCCCCTGTTCGTGGCCGACGAGAAGGGCTTCTTCAAGAAGCACGGCATGACCGAGGTGGAAGTGCTGAAGCAGTCCTCCTGGGGCGCGACGCGCGACAACCTGGTGCTGGGCTCGAAGAGCAACGGCATCGACGGCGCGCACATCCTGACGCCCATGCCCTACCTGATCACGACCGGCGCGGTGACGGCGAACAACGTGCAGGTGCCGATGAACATCCTGGCGCGCCTGAACCTCGGCGGCCAGTGCATCTCGGTGGCCAGCGAGTACAAGGACCTGAAGGTCGGCCTCGACAACCGCGAGTTCAGGAAGGCCCTGCTGGCCAAGCGCGTGAAGACGGGCAAGGCGGTGAACGCCGCCATGACCTTCCCCGGCGGCACGCACGACATGTGGCTGCGCTACTGGATGGCCGCCGGCGGCGTCGATCCCAACCGCGACATCAACACCATCGTGGTGCCCCCGCCGCAGATGGTGGCCAACATGAAGGTGGGCAGCATGGACACGTTCTGCGTCTGCGAGCCCTGGAACCTGCAGCTCATTCACCAGAAGATCGGCTACACCGCGCTCACCACCAGCGAGCTCTGGATGAACCATCCGGAAAAGGCCTTCGCGATGCGCGCCGACTACGTGCAGGCCAACCCGAACAGCACCAAGGCGCTGCTCAAGGCCATCATGGAAGCGCAGATGTACTGCGAGGAGGCGAAGAATCGCGCCGAGGTCGCCGAGATCTGCGCGCGGCGCCGCTGGATCAGCGCCCCGCTGGAAGACATCGTCGACCGCATGAAGGGCGATTTCGATTACGGCACGGGCCGCACCGAGTCCAACAGCAAGTACCAGATGCGCTACTGGAAGGACCACGCCTCCTACCCGTTCCAGAGCCACGACCTCTGGTTCCTCACCGAGAACATCCGCTGGGGCTACCTGCCGCCCAACCTGGACACCAAGGCGCTGATCGCCAAGGTGAACCGCGAGGACCTGTGGCGCGCCGCCGCCAAGGAGCTGGGCGTCGCGGCCAAGGACATCCCGGGCTCCACCTCGCGCGGCGTGGAGAAGTTCTTCGACGGCAAGGTGTTCGACCCGGCCAACCCGAAGAAGTATCTCGACTCGCTCGAGATCAAGAACATCAAGAGCGCCTGAGGAGGCAAGCCATGCGAACGACCGAGACCGTCGAACCGATCCGATTGCCCGTGCCGGCGGTGCCGGGCGCCCTGCGCACCTGGTCCACCGGCGTGG
The DNA here is from genome assembly GCF_016722785.1 of Ramlibacter monticola. Taxonomy (GTDB): domain Bacteria; phylum Pseudomonadota; class Gammaproteobacteria; order Burkholderiales; family Burkholderiaceae_C; genus Ramlibacter; species Ramlibacter monticola. The sequence goes on from NZ_JAEQNE010000001.1 coordinate 1,037,340, forward strand.
CGAGGGGCTTCATGACCCACGTGCTGCCGCCGCTGCTGATCCTCGGCGTGCTGCTGGTCGTGTGGCAGGCGCTGGGCTCGCGCCCCGGCGCCGCCCTGCCCGCGCCCAGCAAGGTGGTGCAGGACACCTGGGACCTGATCGCCCACCCCTGGTACGACCGCGGCGGCAACGACGTGGGCATCGCCTGGCAGCTGCTCGCCAGCCTCAAGCGCGTGGCCTACGGCTATGCGCTGGCGGTGGTGGTGGGCGTGAGCCTGGGCGTGCTGGTGGGCCAGTCGACCTGGGCGCTGCGCGGCCTCGACCCGCTGTTCCAGGTGCTGCGCACCGTGCCGCCGCTCGCCTGGCTGCCGATCTCGCTGGCGGGCTTCCGCGACGGCCATCCCTCGGCGATCTTCGTCATCTTCATCACCTCGATCTGGCCGATCATCATCAACACCTCGATCGGCATCCGCAACATCCCGGAGGACTACCGCAACGTCGCCAAGGTGATCCGCCTCAACGGCCTGGAGTACTTCGCCCGCATCATGCTGCCGGCGGCGGCGCCCTTCATCTTCTCGGGGCTGCGCATCGGCGTGGGCCTGTCGTGGCTGGCGATCATCGCCGCCGAGATGCTGATCGGCGGCGTGGGGATCGGCTTCTTCATCTGGGACGCGTGGAACTCCTCGCGCATCAGCGACATCATCCTGGCGCTCGTCTACGTGGGCCTGGTGGGCTTCACCCTCGATCGCTTCGTCGCCTTCCTCGGCCGCAAGGTCACCCGCGGCACGTCCGCCGCCTGAGGTTCCATCATGAGCAAAGCCTACCTCTCGCTGTCCCGGGTCGACATGACCTTCCCTGGCCCGAACGGCGGCAACCCCGTCCTCAAGGGCATCGACCTCGCCGTGCGGCGCGGCGAATACATCTCCCTGATCGGCCATTCGGGCTGCGGCAAGTCCACCGTCCTGAACATCGTGGCCGGCCTGCTGAAGGCCACGTCCGGCGGGGTGCTGCTGGACAACCGCGAGGTCGACGCGCCCGGGCCCGACCGCGCCGTGGTGTTCCAGAACCACTCGCTGCTGCCCTGGCTCACCGTCTACCAGAACGTGGAGATCGCGGTGGACAAGATCTTCCGCGAGACGCGCACGCCGGCCGAACGCAGGGACTGGATCCTGCACAACCTCGCGATGGTCAACATGTCGCACGCGCTGGACCGGCTGCCCTCGCAGATCTCCGGCGGCATGAAGCAGCGCGTGGGCATCGCCCGGGCGCTGGCCATGGAGCCCAAGGTGCTGCTGCTCGATGAGCCCTTCGGCGCGCTCGACGCCCTCACCCGCGCGCACCTGCAGGACGAGGTGATCCGCATCCAGTCCGAGCTGGGCAACACGGTCATGATGATCACGCACGACGTCGACGAGGCGGTGCTGATGTCGGACCGCGTGGTGATGATGACCAACGGCCCCGCCGCGACCGTCGGGCAGATCATGGACGTGCCGCTGGAACGCCCGCGCAACCGCATCGACCTGGCCGAGGACAAGGTCTACAACCACTGCCGGCAGGAGATCCTCTCCTTCCTGTACGAGAAGCAGCGCAAGGTGGAGCCGATCTCGCCGCGCGCGGCGGGCAGCTTCTCGAAGAAGGAAAAGGCGGTCGCCTGAGGTCCGGGCCGCCGGGACGGGAAGAAGGGAGTTCGATGGCTGCCGTGCTGCCCCTGGACGCTGCCCGTCCGCACAAGGCCCGCCCGGCCGCGGACGCGCGGTCGCGGGTCCGTCCGGGCTTTTCCTTCGGCAAGTACCGCGAGATCGTCGTCGCGGTCGCCCTGTTCCTGCTGTTCGACCTGGGCGTGCTGGTGCTGAATTTCTACACCTCGTTCCAGATCGACCAGGACACGGTCGCGATCAACCTCGCGGGACGCCAGCGCTACGTGTCGCAGCGCATCGCCCGCACCCTGCTGGAGCTCGACGCCGCCCGCGCGGCCGGCCGGCCCTACGAGCCCGGGACGCTGGCGGAGTTGCGGGCGGGAGCGAGGATCTTCGAGCTGTCGCACGCGGCCTTCAAGGCGGGCGCCACCGTTCCCGGCGGCGACGGCAAGCCGGTGTTCCTGGCCGCCGTGACCTCACCGCGCGGACGCGAACTCGAGGCCCGGGTCGACGCCCTCTGGCAACCCTATTACGAGAAGCTGCTGCCCCTGATGCAGGACGGCTTCGGCCCCGGGGAGCTGTCGGCCGCCCTCGCCTACAGCCAGGCGAACAACCTCCGGCTGCTGGACGCCGCCAACGACTTCGTGACCGAGACGCAGGTGCTCGGCGCCTCTCGGGCCAGCACGCTGCGCCTGGTGCAGACGGCCGGCATCGTGCTGGCGCTGCTGAACTTCGCCTTCATCCTGTTCAAGTTCCTGCGCCGCCTGCAGACCTCGGACGCCGCCATCGAGGCGGTGGACGAGGAAAACCGCGCGATCCTGCAGTCGGTGCGCGAGGGCCTGTTCCTGCTCACGCCGGACTTCCGGCTCGGCTCGCAGGTGTCGCGCTCGGCCCAGGGCCTGTTCGGGCGTCCGCTGGAACCGGGGCAGGACTTCTTCGCCCTGCTGGAACCCTTGCTGGACGCCAGGGCCTTGGCCGATGCCCGCGACTACGTGCAGCTCCTGTTCGCACCGCACGTGAAGGAGGCGCTGGTCCAGGGCATCAATCCGCTGTCGGAGGTCGAGGCCCGGGTGCACCACCGCCTCGGCCACGAAGTGATCCGGCACCTGTCCTTCCATTTCAACCGGGTGGTCGAGGGCGGCGCGGTGCGGCACCTGCTGGTGACGGTGCAGGACGTCTCCGCCCGCATCGAGCTGGAGCGCGCGCTGGCGTCGGAACGCCAGCGCTCGCAGAAGGAATTCGAGATGCTGCTGAAGGCGGTGCACGCGGATCCCACCATGCTGGCCCAGTTCGTCGGCCGGGCCGAGGCCCACCTGCTGGGGATCAACGAAATGCTGCGCGCCACCTCGGGCGCGCAGGGCGAGACCGCGGTCCTGAGGGGCATCGACGAGGCGCGCCGCCGGGTGCACGCCATCAAGGGCGACGCGGCGACGCTGGGCCTGGAGACCCTCGCCGCCCACGCGCACCAGTTCGAGGATGCGCTCGACCGCATCCGCCAGGGCGGCGCCGGCGACCTGGGCCAGGCCCTGCTCACCCTGCCGCTGCCGCTGGAGGAAATGCTGCACAAGGTCGGCGCGCTGCGCTCGCTCACGGGCCTGCAGCGCCGCGCCGCCACCGAGGAGCCCCCGCGCGGCGGCACCACGATCAATGCCATGCTCGCCAGGCTGGCGGAGCACGTGGCGGGCGACGCCGGCAGGAAGGTGCAGCCGACGGTGGCCCTGGGCGCGCTGGCCGACCTCCCGCCCCCGCAGGCCGACCTGCTGCGGGAGATCGCCGTGCAGTTGCTGCGCAATGCGATCACCCACGGCATCGAGCCATCGGCGGAGCGCATCGAGCGGGGCAAGCCGGAGGCAGGCAAGGTGGTGGCGCGCCTCACGCGCGCCGAGGGCGAATGGGTGCTCGTAGTGCGCGACGACGGCGCGGGGCTGTCGGCGCCGCGGATTCGCGAGCGCTTGCTGGAACTGGGCTGGTACACGCAGGAGCAGCTGGACACGCTGCCCGACCGCCAGGTCGTGTCGTACATCTTCAAGCCGGGCTTCTCCACCGCCGACGCGCTGTCGCTGCACGCCGGCCGCGGCGTCGGGCTGGACGTGGTGCAGGCCAACGTGCAGAAGCTGGGGGCGCGGATCACCCTGGCCTCCACGCCCGGCGCGTACACGGAATTCAGGATCCGCTTCCCCGCATGAAAGCAGCGCCCATGCGCCTTCTCGTCGTGGACGATTCCAACATGATCCGCTCCCGCATCCTGCGGCTCGTGCAGGGCGGCGGCCTCGCCGGCCTCAGCGTGGTGGCCGTGGCCCGCAACGGCGCGGAGGCCCTGCGGGTGGCGCGCGCCACCCGCCCGGACCTGGTGACCATGGACCTGACCATGCCGGAGATGGACGGCGTGGAATGCCTCGCCGAGATGCTGCGGATGCTGCCGCGCACCCGCATCCTGGTGGTCAGCGCGCTCTCGGACAAATCGACCGCCATCCAGGCGCTGCGCCTGGGCGCCCGCGGCTTCGTGGCCAAGCCGTTCAGCGACGACGAGCTGAAGCTCGCGCTGCTCGACGTGATGGAAGGCAAGTGAGGCGATGGACTCGCTGAACGCCGGCGAACTCGAGCTCTTCGTGGAGTCGGTGCGCCAGTACTTCAAGGTGCTGACCCGCCACGAGCCGCGGATCACCTCCGCCTTCCTCGCCACCGGCGAGCTGCAGGGCTACGACTACAACGGCATCGTCACCTTCTCGGGGGCCTACAACGGGCACGTGATCGTGTCGACGCCGGGAGCGCTGCTGAAGGAACTGCTGCTGCTGCAGGGCGAGACCGACCTCTCGCAGCCGAACCTGCTCGACGCGGTGGGCGAGATCGCCAACACGCTGGGCGGGAATGCCCGCAAGACGCTGGGATCGGCCCTGCAGATCTCGGTGCCGCTCAAGCTGCATGGCAGCACGGGGGTGCAGGCGCGGGTGAGGAAGCACCCTTACGTCGTCACCCTGAAGTGGAACCGGCAGCCGGCCGTCGTGTGCATCGACCTGGAGCGTCGGTAAGGGAAAAAGACAAGGCCCGGACGCAGAGGACAGCAGGCCGTCGCTGGACTTTCAGGCTCTTCACCGCATTCCGGAGAGACCAAGAGAAGGGCGGCCGATGGCTACCACGGTTCGCCGGTTGCCTCCGACCCGGACCAGGACGTGACCGTCCGCCTCTGCGACTGTCCCCCGGCGCGGATGAAAAGCGTGCCCCGGTTTGGCGCCGCGCCCGCGCCTCCTCCTTGATGTCGCCGAGTCGGACGGTCACGCCCTGGTCCTCCGCGGCGCGGGCGCGAGCGCACCGTCCATCGGTGAGCGCGCTTCGAGCGTCGTCGACCGCGCCAACCAAAGCCGCACGCTTGCGATCGACACGCTGCAGGACCAGTCCGTGGCTGTCCGGCTCAGCGACATAAAGGAGGAGGCGCGGGCGCGGCGCCAGCACGAGCAACGGCTCTCATCCGCGCCGGGGGACAGTCGCTGAGACGGACAGACACGGGCTGGTCCGGCCCGAGGGGCGCGAGGTCCACCAACTCAATACGCGGCCACGGAAGACCCTAGGCTTCGCAACGCCCGCTGATAGATTCGCAGCCTTGGTGTTGCGCTGACCCGTTGAACGCACCAAGAACCTGCTTTCAGCCCCCCATCAGCACCTGGATGCTGTGCTGGTACGCCTCCGTGAGCTGGTCGAACAGCTCGAACAACTCCTCGCTCGCCGCCGCCAGCTTCATCCGCCCTGCCGCCCGGTCCGCCCCCGGAACCGCGGCGCGCAGCTCCTTCCAGGCCGACTCGCCGTGCTCCAGCATCGACCGGATCAGCGGCGTCGACAAGGGCGCCTGCTGCAGCGCCGCCAGCCCTTCTTCGAACTCCGCCGCGGTCTGCTCCATGGCGGCCGCCAGGGCCGCCTTGTCGCCGCCCGTGCCCTGCATCAGCGCCAGCTTCGCCATGCGCTGCGAGCGCCAGCGCAGCGCTCCGGCCACGTTGATCGCCTGCACGGTCGTCGCCGCGCCCGAGGACTCCAGCGCCAGCACCAGCGCATTCGCCTGCGCCACCACCGTGTCGGCCTGCCGGTCAAGCCGCGCGAGTTCCGTCGCCCGCGGCGGCGCCTCCAGCGACTGCCGCAGGGCCTGCCAGCCCTCCCGCGCCGCCGCCAGCAGGTCGCCGTAGCTGGCCGCCGACAGGTCGGATTGCAGGGAGGCGAGGTTGTCCTCCACCCGCTGGATCGACTCGCGCATCAGCGCCCCCGCGGCGGCCCCTTCCGTCCGGCTGCAGGCCAGGGCGTAGAGCTTCACCAGCCGCTGCGACAGCATGCGCTGCTGCCCGGCCCGGTTGATCGCCTGCGCGATGCGGGCGGCCTCGATCACCTGCCGCGACACCTGGCCCACGCGCTGGTTGCCCTGCATCGAGGCGTTGCGCAGCAGCTGGAACGCCTCTTCCTCGCCGACCTGCTGGGCCCGCATCAGCACCCCCTTGGCCTTGTCGATCCACTTGCGCTCCTCCAGCTTGTCGGCCAGCTCCGCGGCCCGGGACCGCAGCGCGCGCTCGTGCGCCTCGCGCGCCAGCGCCAGGTGCACCAGCGGGCGCAGCCGCGCCGGCCCGTAGCCCTGCACCACCCAGGCGTGCACGCCCGCTTCCAGTGCACGCTGCATCCATTCGACGCCGCCGTCCTGCGTGAACCAGAGCACGGGCACCGGCTGCTGGGCCTGCAGGGTCGCGACCGACTGCAGGAGTTCCGATGTGGGGCGCGGCGCCCAGCACACCAGCACGTCGGGCGCCGCACGCAGGGTTTCGCGCACCAGGTGGGCGCAATCGCCCTCGCCGCGCACCTCGAATCCCGCCGCCGTGAAGTCGGCGACGAGCGCGGGGGCACCAGGATCGGGCGTTTTCAGGAGAAGAACGGTAGTCACGGCGTTGGCTCGGAAGACCGCGCAAGCATAGTGCACTGCCGGCCGCCAGCGGCTGGCACGGTCCCTGCAATCGGGCCGGTATCGGGTGCAATGCTGCACCCGGGCCGTGCACCGTACCGCCGGCCGCGCGCACAAAGAGGTGTGCTTTCCTGTTACGTCACCACCAGGAGTCACACCCGTGAAGAAGATGAAGCTCGTGATGATCGGCAACGGCATGGCCGGCGTGCGCACGATCGAGGAACTGCTGAAGATCGCGCCCGAGCTGTACGACGTCGCCGTGTTCGGTGCCGAGCCGCACCCGAACTACAACCGCATCCTGCTGTCGCCGGTGCTCGCCGGCGAGCAGACGCTGGACGAGATCGTCCTGAACTCCTGGGAGTGGTACGAACAGAACCGCATCCGCCTGCACGCCGGCAGGAAGGTGGTGCAGATCGACCGGGTGAAGCGCATCGTGCGCGCCGAGGACGGCACCGAGGAGGAATACGACCGCCTCCTGCTGTGCACCGGCTCCAATCCCTTCCTCCTGCCCGTGCCCGGCAAGGACCTCGAGGGCGTGATCGCCTACCGCGACATCGCCGACACCAACGCCATGATCGAGGCGGCGCAGAAATACCGCAGCGCCGTCGTGATCGGCGGCGGCCTGCTGGGCCTCGAAGCGGCCAACGGCCTCATGAAGCGCGGCATGGACGTCACCGTGGTGCACGTGATGCCCTGGCTGATGGAGCGCCAGCTCGACGACGTGGCCGGCCGGCTGCTGCAGAAGTCGCTGGAGGAACGCGGCCTGAAGTTCCTGATCGGGGCGCACACGCAGGAACTCGTGGGCGGCGAGGACGGCCGGGTGAAGTCCGTGAAGTTCAAGGACGGCCGCGAAGTCGACGCCGACCTGGTGGTGATGGCCGTCGGCATCCGTCCCAACACGCAACTGGCCGAAGCCGCCGGCATCCACTGCAACCGCGGCATCGTGGTGCACGACACGATGCAGACCGTCACCGACGCCCGCATCTACTCGGTGGGCGAATGCGCCGCCCACCGCGGCATCGCCTATGGCCTGGTGGCCCCGTTGTTCGAGCAGGCCAAGGTGGCGGCCAACCACCTGGCGCAGTTCGGCATCGGCCGCTACACCGGCTCGCTCACCTCCACCAAGCTGAAGGTCACCGGCATCGACCTGTTCTCCGCCGGCGACTTCATGGGCGGCGAAGGCACGGAGGAGATCGTGATGAGCGATCCCTTCGGTGGCGTCTACAAGAAGCTGGTGCTCAGGGGCGACAAGCTGGTGGGCGCCTGCCTCTACGGCGACACGGTGGACGGCAGCTGGTACTTCAAGCTGCTGCGCGAGGGCCGCAGCGTCGGCGACATCCGCGACAAGCTGATGTTCGGCGAGTCCAACCTGGGCGACGCCGGCCACCAGGGCCAGAGCAAGGCCGCCTGCATGGCCGACGGCGACGAGGTCTGCGGCTGCAACGGCGTGAGCAAGGGCACGATCTGCAAGACGATCAAGGAGAAGGGCCTGTTCACCCTGGACGAGGTGCGCAGGCACACCAAGGCCAGCGCCTCCTGCGGCTCCTGCACGGGCCTGGTGGAACAGATCATCATGTTCACGGCCGGCGGCGACTACTCCGCGGCGCCCAAGAAGAAGGCGCTGTGCGGCTGCACCGACCACAGCCACCAGGAAGTGCGCGACGCGATCCGCAACAACCGCCTCCTCACCATCGCCGGCACCATGAGGTTCATGGAGTGGCGCACGCCCGATGGCTGCTCCTCCTGCCGCCCCGCGCTGAACTACTACCTGATCTCCACCTGGCCCAAGGAGGCCAGGGACGATCCGCAGTCGCGCTACATCAACGAGCGCAGCCACGCCAACATCCAGAAGGACGGCAGCTACTCGGTGATCCCGCGCATGTGGGGCGGCGAGACGACCGCGGCCGAACTGCGCCGCATCGCGGACGTCGTCGACAAGTACCAGATCCCCACGGTGAAGGTCACGGGCGGCCAGCGCATCGACCTGCTGGGCGTGAAGAAGGAGGACCTGCGCAACGTCTGGCAGGACCTCGGCATGCCTTCGGGCCACGCCTATGCGAAGGCGCTGCGCACGGTCAAGACCTGCGTCGGCAGTGAATGGTGCCGCTTCGGCACCCAGGACTCCACCCAGATGGGCAAGGACCTGGAGCGGGCGCTGTGGCGCATGTACGCGCCGCACAAGGTGAAGCTGGCCGTGTCCGGCTGCCCGCGCAACTGCGCCGAGTCGGGCATCAAGGACGTGGGCGTGATCGGCGTCGATTCCGGCTGGGAGATCTACGTCGGCGGCAACGGCGGCATCAAGACCGAGGCCGGCCAGTTCTTCTGCAAGGTGAAGACGAAGGAGGAGGTGCTGGAGTACAGCGGCGCCTTCCTCCAGCTGTACCGCGAGGAAGGCTGGTACCTGGAGCGGACGGTGCACTACCTGCAGCGCGTGGGCCTGGACTACGTCAAGAAGAAGGTCCTGGAGGACCACGAAGGCCGCAGGGCCCTGTGGGAGCGGCTGCAGTTCGCCCTCGACGGCGAGCCCGATCCCTGGTTCGACCACGACAAGGCGGCGCTCGACACCCGCCAGTTCGCGAAGCTGCAACTCGAAGAAGGACAGGTGGCATGAAAGGCAACGACTGGACGGTGATCTGCCGCGTGGAGGACATCCCGGTGCTCGGCGCCCGGCGCGTGGCGCGCGAGCGCGGCATGGACGTGGCGGTGTTCCGCAACGGCGAGGACCAGGTCTTCGCCCTGCTCGATCGCTGCCCGCACAAGGGCGGGCCGCTGTCGCAGGGCATCGTGTTCGGCACCAGCGTGGCCTGCCCGCTGCACAACTGGACGATCGGGCTGGAGGACGGCAAGGCGAAGGCGCCCGACGAGGGCTGCACGCAGCGCTTCTCCTGCCGCGTGCAGGAGGGGCAGGTGATGCTCGACCCGGTGGAGCTCGCGACGCTGGCGCTCGACGAGCAGCCGCCGGTGGCCGGACCTTGCGCGAAGCATGGCTGAAACACGGTCCACCTGCCCCTACTGCGATCTCGCCGCGCAGCGGCGCATCGCATTGCGAGTCACAGAAACGCCTCCGTACGGGCTGGATGGGCCATGAAGGAAACAAGAAGCACGTGCCCGTACTGCGGCGTAGGCTGCGGGGTGATCATCCAGTCCGAGGGCGACCGGATCACCGGCGTGCGCGGGGACCCGGCCCATCCCGCCAACTTCGGCCGGCTGTGCACCAAGGGCTCGACGCTGCACCTCACCGCCGCACCGGAGGTGACGCGGCAGGTGCGCTTGCTGCACCCGATGCGGCGCGAGCGCCGCGGGGCGGCGCCGCAGCGCGTCTCGTGGGACGCGGCGCTGGACTTCGCCGCCGAATCCTTCCACCAGATCGTCTTCGAGCACGGGCCGGACGCGGTCGGCTTCTATATCTCGGGCCAGCTGCTCACCGAGGACTACTACGTCTTCAACAAGCTGGCCAAGGGCCTGCTCGCCACCAACAACATCGACACCAACTCGCGCCTGTGCATGAGCAGCGCGGTCGCGGGCTACAAGATGACGCTGGGCGCCGACGCGCCCCCCACCTGCTACGACGACGTGGACCATGCCGACTGCATCTTCATCGTCGGCAGCAACGCGGCCTACGCGCACCCGGTCCTGTTCCGCCGCGTCGAGGAAGCGAAGGCGCGGCGGCCGCAGGCGAAGATCATCGTCTGCGACCCGCGCCGCACCGACACGGCCGAACTTGCGGACCTCTACCTGCCCATCCTGCCCGGCACCGACGTGATGCTGTTCCACGGGCTGCTGCACATCATGCTGTGGGAAGGCTGGACCCGACCGGATTACATCGCGGCGCACACGAGCGGCTTCGACGCGCTGAAGGCGCTGGTGCGCGAATGCACGCCGGAACTGGTGGCGCAGACCTGCGGCCTGGCCCGGGAAGACCTGTTCACGGCCGCGCGCTGGTTCGCCACCTCGCCCGCCACGCTGAGCCTCTACTGCCAGGGCCTCAACCAATCCACCAGCGGCACGGCGAAGAACGCCGCCCTGATCAACCTGCACCTCGCCACCGCGCAGATCGGCCGGCCGGGCGCGGGTCCGTTCTCGCTCACGGGCCAGCCCAACGCGATGGGCGGGCGCGAGGTCGGCGGGCTGGCCAACCTGCTGTCGGCGCACCGGGACCTGGCCGACCCGGCGCACCGTGCCGAGATCGCCGCCTTCTGGGGCGTGCCCTCGGTGCCGGAGCTTCCCGGCAAGACCGCGGTGGAGATGTTCCAGGCCGCCGCCGACGGCGAGATCAAGGCGCTGTGGATCGCCTGCACCAACCCCGCGCAGTCGATGCCGGACCAGAAGACGGTGCGGCGCGCGCTGGAACGCGCCGAGCTGGTCGTGGTGCAGGAGGCCTTCGCGACCACCGCCACCTGCGACTACGCCGACCTGCTGCTTCCCGCGAGCACCTGGGGCGAAAAGGAAGGCACGGTCACCAACAGCGAGCGGCGCATCAGCCGCGTGCGGGCCGCCGTGACCGCGCCGGGCGAGGCCCGGCACGACTGGGCGATCGCGGTCGATTTCGCGCGCCGGCTGGAAGGCCGGCGCAACGGGCCGTCGCTGTTCCCCTACGAGACGCCCGAGGCGATCTGGCTGGAGCACCGCGAGAGCACCCGCGGCCGCGACCTGGACATCACCGGCCTCGACTACACGGGGCTGGAGCAGGCCCCGCAGCAATGGCCCTTCCCGCAATCCGCGAGCACGGGCCGGGCGCGCCTCTACGAGGACGGCGTGTTCCCCACGCCGGATGGCAGGGCGCGCTTCGCGGCGGTGGGCTACCGGCCGCCCGCGGAACCGCGCGAGTCGCGCTACCCCTTCGCCCTGCTCACGGGGCGCCTGCGCGACCAGTGGCACGGCATGAGCCGCACCGGCACGTTGGGCCGGCTGTTCGGCCACGTCCCCGAACCGGCGGTGCAGATGCATCCGCAGGACCTGGAACGCCTGCGGCTGGCCGAAGGCGACCTGGTCCACGTCACCTCGAAGCGCGGCTCGCTCGTGCTGCCGGTGCAGGCCAGCAGCGAGATCGGCCTCAGCCAGGCCTTCATCGCGATGCACTGGGGCGCGGAATTCCTGACCGGCCTCTCCAGCACCGGCGAGCCGCTGGCGGGCGTCAACGCGATCACCACGTCCGCGTACTGCCCGACGTCCAAGCAGCCCGAGCTGAAGCACGCGGCGGTGAAGATCCTCAAGGCCGAACTGCCCTGGACCCTGCTGGCGCTGGGCTGGCTGCCGCGGGAGGACGTGCTCGCCACCCGCGAGAAGCTCAAGGCGCTGATGGCGCTGTTTCCCTTCGCGACCTGCGTGCCGTTTTCCGGCAGCGCGCCGCTGGAGCAGGCGGCGGCGCACGAGCGCAGCGGGCTCCTGTTCCGCGCCGCCGCCTACGAGGCGCCGCCGGACGAAGTGCTGCAGCAACTGGAGCAGCTGCTCGGCCTGGACGCGATGGAGACGCTGCGCTACGCGGACGCGCGCAAGGGCCAGCGCCGCGCGGTGGGCGTCCAGCGGCAGGACGAGGACCTGCGCGTGGAGGCCCTCCTGCTGGCCGGCGACACCAGCGCCGAGGGCTGGCTCAAGACCCTGCTGCTGCAGCAATTGCCCGCCGGGGCCTATGGCCGCCGCCTGCTCGCGACGGGCGCCCGGCCGCCGCTCGCCCCCGTGGCCAAGGGCAAGCAGGTCTGCAGCTGCTTCGGTGTGGAGGCCGACGCGATCGCGCGGCACCTGGCGAGCAGCGCCGGTCCGGCCGAGGCGCGGCTGGCTTCGCTGCAGGCGGACCTGCGCTGCGGCACCAACTGCGGCTCCTGCGTGCCGGAACTGAAGCGGATGGCGCGCTCCGTGCAGCCCGCCTGAGCGGGCTCAGCCCGGGATCGCAGCCCGCGCGGGCGAGCCCCCGGCGGCCGGCGCCGGCAGGTGGTGGTAGCCCCGGTACCACTCGACGAAGCGCCGCAGGCCGGCGGCGAGCGGCGTGAACTCCCGCGGCTGGCCGAGCAAGGCGTTCAGGCGGGAGACGTCCGCGCAGGTCGCGGGCACGTCGCCCTGCTGCATCGGCTTCATCTGCAGTTGCGCCGGCACGCCCAGCGCGGCCTCCAGCTCGCCGATGAAATCCAGCAGGGGCACCGGCTGGCTGCCGCCGATATTGAGCACGCGCTGCGGCACCGGGTCCGTGGGCGGCTGGTCCAGCACGGCCAGCACGCCCGCGACCACGTCGTCGACGTAGGTGAAGTCGCGCAGCATGCTGCCGTGGTTGAACACGGGGATGGGCTCGCCGGCCAGGATGGCGCGGGTGAAGCTCCAGTACGCCATGTCCGGGCGGCCCCAGGGCCCGTACACGGTGAAGAAGCGCAGGCCCGAACAGGGCAGCCCGTAGAGATGGGCGTAGCTGTGCGCCATCAGCTCGTTGGCCTTCTTGGTCGCGGCATAGAGGCTCACCGGTCCGTCCACCCGGTCGTCCTCGGCGAAGGGCAGCTTGGTGTTGCCGCCGTACACGCTGGAACTGCTGGCGTAGACCAGGTGCTCGAGCCGGCGCGCGCGGCAGCCTTCGAGGATGTTGAGGAAGCCCACCAGGTTGGCCTGCGCGTACGCGTGCGGGTGGGTGACCGAATAGCGCACGCCCGCCTGCGCCGCCAGGTGCACCACGCCGCCGAAGGTGCGCCACTGGAAGAATTCCTGCACGGCCGCCGTGTCCGCGATGTCCAGCCGCTCGAACGAGAAGCCGGCTCGCCCCTGCAGCTGCGCCAGGCGGGCCTTCTTCAGCGCAGGGTCGTAGTAGTCGTTGAGATTGTCGACGCCGAGCACCTCGTTGCCGCGCGCCAGCAGCGCCTGGCACACATGCATGCCGATGAAGCCGGCCGCGCCGGTGACGAGGATGCGATTCATGCTGCGAGTGCGAGTGGGGCGGGCGCGCCCGCCACGGCTGGACGGCCGAGCGGATGGTATTCGAGCCCGCACTCGCGCATCATCGCAGGTTCGTACAGGTTGCGTCCGTCGATCACCACCGGCTGGCGCAGCACCGTGGCCATGCGGGTGAAGTCCGGCACGCGGTACACCTTCCACTCGGTGACGACGATCAGGGCGTCCGAGCCTTCCAGCGCCGCCATCGGCGAGGGCGCGTACTCCAGGCCGGGCAGCTCGCCGAGGGCCTCGCGCGCCCGGTCCATCGCCTCGGGATCGTGGGCCACGATGCGCGCCCCGCGCGCGGCGAGTTCGCGCACCACCACCAGGCTCGGGGCCTCGCGCACGTCGTCGGTTTCCGGCTTGAACGCCAGCCCCCAGACCGCGAAGCGCATGCCCGAGAGATCGGCGCCGAAGCGGTTCACGACCCGGTCCACCAGCACATGCTTCTGCCTGTCGTTGGCGCGCTCGACGGCCTGCAGCACGTGCAGCGGCTCGCCGACGCCGGCCGCGCTGGACAGCAGCGCCTTCACGTCCTTCGGGAAGCAGGAGCCGCCGTAGCCGCAGCCGGGGTACAGGAACTGCGGCCCGATGCGCGCGTCGGAGCCGATGCCGCGGCGCACCTGCTCGATGTCGGCGCCCAGTTTCTCGGCCAGCAGCGCCATCTCGTTCATGAAGCTGATGCGGGTGGCGAGCATCGCGTTGGCCGCGTACTTGGTCAGTTCGGCCGAGCGCACGTCCATCAGCACCAGCTTGTCGCGCTGGCGCTGGAAAGGCGCGTACAGGGCGCGCATCAGCAGGGCCGCGCGGTCGTCGTCCACGCCGACGATGATGCGGTCGGGCCGCATGAAGTCCTCGACGGCGGCGCCCTCCTTCAGGAACTCGGGATTCGAGACCACCGAGAACGGCACCTTGCTCATGCCGCGTTCGGCGAGCGCCTTCGCGATCTCCGCCTGCACCGCGTCGGCCGTTCCCACCGGCACGGTGCTCTTGTCGATCACCAGCTTGTAGTCGCTCATGTGGCGGCCGATGGCGCGGGCCGCGGTCAGCACGTGCTGCATGTCGGCGGAGCCGTCCTCGCCGGGCGGCGTTCCGACGGCGATGAACTGCATCGTGCCGAAGCGCACGCCTTCCTGGATGTCGGTGGTGAAGTGCAGCCGCCCCTCTGCCGCGTTGCGCAGCACGATCTCCTTCAGCCCGGGCTCGAAGATCGGCAGCTCGCCCTGGCGCAGGCGCTCGATCTTGCCGGGGTCGAGGTCGACGCACAGGACGTCGTTGCCCATTTCCGCGAAGCAGGCCCCGGTGACCAGGCCGACGTAGCCGGTGCCGACGATGGTGAGTTTCATCTTGCGTTTCCCCGTGTCAGAAGTTGAGGGTCATGCCCGGTTCGAGCGAGTGCGCGGACTCCCTGCGGCCCTGCGGGTCCGTCGCGGGCGAGCCCAGGAGCTCCCGCATGCCGCGCCAGCGCAGCCGCGGGTGCTCCGCGGCGACGGCGAGGATTGCCGCGAGGGCGCGCAGTTCTTCATCCGCCATGACGCCATGATGCAGCATCAGGCCCAGCGCCGCACCATCGGCGGCGCGGGCGCGCAGTGCCTGGGCGAAGGCGTCCGCCACGGCGTCCGCCCCGCCCTCGCGCCAGTGGCGGCTCCAGTCGATGTCCACCGGCAGTTCGGGCAGCGCCTGCTGCACGGGCGCGGCGCCGCGGTCGCGCGAGAGGGCCTGGAAGCCGAGGCTCGCCAGCAGGACCGCCGTGTCCGCGCTGCAGCGGTTCCATGGCGGCGTGAACCAGGGTTGCACCCGCGCGCCCAGCCAGCCGGCGAGCAGGGTGCGGCCGCGCGCCAGGTCCTCGCGCTGGACGGCGGCGCTGCGCGCGTCGCCGAACTCGCACTTGCGCCCGGCCGGCTGGTGATTGAGGTGCTGCAAACCGTGCTGGTGCACCGCGACCAGGGAGGGCGCCCCGTCGATGCGCGCGCACAGTTCGGCCGCCAGCGCCGGACCGAGGGCGGCCGGGATGGCCGCCAGGTCGATCGCCACGCCGGCGCGCTGGGTGACGTCCAGCAGCGCCAGCAGCCGGCCGTCTTCCCACCCCGCGTCGTCGTCGCGCACGAACACCCGCACCGGGGCAGGCAGCGCGTCCAGCACGGGGGCCAGCCGCTCGATCATGCAGCCTCCAGGGCGGCGGCGGGCATCGCGCGCTGGGCGGCGAGTTGCGCCAGCAATTCGGCGCTGCGCCGCGCGCCGGACAGCGACAGCGCCGCCGGGCGCGGCCGGAACTGCAGCAGGTCGACGATGGCCACGGCCAGCGCCGGGCCGTCCAGCTGGTCCGGGTCCAGGCACTGCACCGCGCCCAGCGCGGCCAGTCGCTCGGCGCGCTGGCGCTGCTCGTTCTCGGTGGCGGTGGCGTAGGGCACGACCAGCGCCGGCACCTGCGAGACGACCAGGTCCAGCGCCGTGTTGTAGCCGCACTGGCTGATCGACGCCCGCGCGGTGGACATCACGCCAGCCAAGTCGGACACGTGGCGGAACAGCTGGACGCCGGGCAGGTCCGCGGCCTCGCGCTGCAGCGCCTGCCACTGCGGCTCGGGCAGGAAGGGGCCGGCGACGATCTGCATCCGCACGCCGGTGAGCCGGTGCGCCTCCAGCGCGGCGCGGAACAGGCTGTCGCCCACGATGCCGCCGCCCGCCGACACGACGACGTGCTCGCCGCGCGCGAGGTGGGCGTCGACGCGCCGCTCGGGCACCACGAAGCCGGTGTGCCACACAGGCGTGCGCAGCGTGCGCCGCGGGCGGAAGGTCTCTTCGAGGCGGGCGAAGGCGGCGTCCGAGTGCACCAGCACGGCGTCGAAGTAGCGGTTCACCAGCCAGGCGGCGCGGTCGTCGTGGTGCTGCTGGTCGGGGCGGGCGTCCACCAGGATGTCGCGCAGGCTGCACACCACCTTGGCGCCCTGGCGGCGCGCGGCGCGGATCATCGGCAGGATCTCGTCGGCGAACTTCTTGCGGCCGAAGGGGAACAGCTCCACGATCAGGACCGCGGGCTGGGTCGCTTCCACGGCACGCCCGATCAGCTGGCGGCGCTCGGCGCGCGCGGCGGCGACGTCGATGCCGGTGTCGCGGCTGACGACGGTGTGGCCGTCGTCCATGCCGAGCGGCGGCAGGTGGATGCAGCTCACGCCCGTCGGCACGGAGACGCCCTGCGGCAGCTTGCCGCCATTGAGGAACACCACGCTGAAGCGTTCCCGCAGCGCCCGGGCCAGCGCGAAACTGCGCGTGAGGTGCCCGATGCCCAGCGAGTGCTGGCAGTAGAACAGGAGGTTCGGCGGGGAAGATTCAGTCATGGCGTCGTTCCATCAGGGTCCAGGACACCGGCGCGGGGACGGGGGCGCCAGCGATGCGCCCCTGCTCCAGCGTCAGGACCCGGTCGTATCCCGCCAGCGAGGCGGTGTCGTGGGTAATCACGATGAGCGTGCGGTCGCGGTGGACCCGCATCACCGCTTCGAGAATCACGCGCGCGGACCGCTGGTCCACCGCGGCCGTGGGCTCGTCCATCAGCAGGACCGCCGGCTCCTTGATGAGGGCCCGCGCCAGGCACAGGCGCTGGCGCTGGCCGCCCGAGAGGGTGGCGGCGCGCTCGCCGAGTTCGGTGTCGTAGCCCTCGGGCAGGTCGATCACGAATTCGTGCGCGCGGGCCGCGCGGGCGGCCGCCTCGATGTCTTCCATCGAGGCCTCGGGCCGGCCGTAGGCGATGTTCTCGCGCACCGAGACGGCGAACAGCATCGGCTCCTGCGGCACCACGCCAAGCACGCGGCGCAGGCTGGCGCGCGTGTAGCGCCGGATGTCGACGCCGTCGATCAGGATGCGTCCGGTGCTCGGCTCCGCCAGCCGCAGCAGCAGGTTCATGAAGGTGGACTTGCCGGCGCCCGAGGCGCCGACGAGGGCGACGTGCTCGCCGGGGGCGATGCGCAGGTTGAGGCGGTCCAGCACCTTCCTGCCCGGCTGGTACTCGAAGCTCACGTCCTCGAAGGTGATCTCGCCCAGGGTCTGCGTGAGTTCCACCGCATCGGGCGCATCTGCGGCGTCCGGCGCGATGTCGAGGATCTGCGCCACCCGCTCGGCGCTGATGCCGGCGCGCGAGAACTTGCCGGCCAGGCGACCCAGGTCGCGCACCGGCTTGTAGAGCGCGGTCACGTAGGTCACGAACACCAGCAGCTCGCCCGGCGTCAGCCGGCCCGCCAGCACCTCGCGCGCGCCCAGCAGCACGGTGATGGCGGTGCCGAGAGCGGTGACCACGGCGATGGCGCGCACGATGGCGCCATTGACCCGCGCGCTGCGCATGCCGCTTTCGTAGTTGGCGGCGATCTCGCGCCGGAAGCGCTCTTCCTCTTCCTCGTGGCGGCCGAAGGCCTGCACCAGCGCGATCTGGCTCAGGACCTCGTTCAGGCGCGAGGCCATGCGGCCTTCGTGCTTGCGCTGCTCCCGGGCCGCGGACTTGACGCGGCGGTTCAGCACGAAGATCACCCCCAGCAGCGGCGGCAGCGTGGCGGCCACCGCCAGCGCCAGCGGCGGGTTGAGCCAGAACATCACGGCCAGCATCGCCAGCACCGTGGCGATGTGGCGGCCCAGCGTCAGCAGCCAGTCGCTGAACATGTCGCGCAGCAGGTTGGTGTCGCCCGCCACCTTGGTGATCAGCTCGCCGACCCGCGTGGTGCGGTGGTGCGCCAGCGACAGGCGCTGCAGGTGCGCGAACAGCTCGCCGCGCAGGCGCCAGGTGATGCGGTGGCCCACCTTGGCGCTGGTGTAGAGCTCCAGGTAGGACAGCGCGCCCGAAGCCAGCGCGATCGCCGCGATCGACAGCGCGCAGGCCACCAGGGCCGGCCAGGCGCCCAGCCCCAGCAGCGGCTGCAGCATCGCCATCGAGGGCGGCAGCGGCTTCGCCAGCAGGATGTGGTCGAAGATCAGCTTCATCGGCCACGGCACCAGCAGGTCGCACAGCACCACGCCGCCCAGCGCGAGCGCGGCCACCAGCAGCGCCAGCCGCTGTTCCCACAGGCACTCGGCGATGAGGGTGCGCATGCGGCGGTTCATCGCGCGCCCTCCACCTGCGCCTGCAGCGCCAGCGCTTCGGCATAGGCCAGGCGCCGCTCCACCTCGGCGCGCCAGTCGGGGACCTGGAACACGAAGGCGCGGCTGGCGCGCAGCAGCTGCTGCACCGCCAGGTGCCAGGCCAGGCGGATCGGGCAGAACAGCCGCGGCGCGTGCTGCGCGTAGGCGCGGATCCAGGGTGTGCCCAGCGATTGCGCGTCCGCTTCCTCCGGCAGGCGCACCAGGAAGGCGGCCAGGTCCTGCATCGGGTCGCCGAGCACGAACTCGTCGAAGTCGAACAGCACGATGCGCCCGCCGTCGAACCAGGCCTGGTCGACGTGGAAGTCGCCGTGGAGCGTCACCGGCGCATGCGCCGGCAGCTGCGAGGCCGCCTGCTCGATGGCCGCGACCGTGCCGTCGGCGCGGCGCGCGAGCGCCGGCAGCGCGCGGACGATCTTCTGGCGCCGGCGGTGCGCCTCGACGAGCCAGTGGGCGGTGTCGTGCCGCCGGGCGCCGGCGAGTTCGCTCGGGACCTCGTGCACGGTGGCGATGGCGCGCGCCAGGGGCTGCAGCCAGGCGTCGCCGCGGTGCAGCCAGTCGCGCAGTGGCGTGCCGGTGGCGGCGTCCTGCCAGAGCGTGCGGTCGCCGGCGGAATACCGCAGGGGCCGCGCCACCAGCGGCGCGCCGGCGTCCTCCTGCGCGCGGGCCCAGAACCAGTCGAAGCGGCGGTGGATCGCCGCGCCGCTCTCGTCGCTGAAGGTCTTGGCGTACAGGGCGTCGCCGCGCGCTCGCGTGTAGCGCAGGGTGGCGCGGCGTTCCGGTTCGTAGCGCACCGCCTCCACGGCCCGCGCGGCCTCGCCCCAGAAGGGGCGCGCGGCCTCGGGATCCAGCAGGCGCGGCAGTTGCGGCAGGCCGGCGTCGTCGGGCCAGGCCCACAGCAGCATCGCGAGGGCGGGCAGCGGGGTCGCGTTGCCGGCGGCCAGCGGCGCGGCGGCTTCGACGCCGGCGCGGCAGACCTTGCCGTAGCAGCGCAGGGTGCGCGGGGCCGCGCCGCCGGCGTCCCGCACTTCGACCTCGTAGAGGGCGAGCAGGGGATGCGGGTCGCGCCGCCGGGAGGCGCTGCGGTGTGCCTTGGCGATGCGCACCGCCTCGACGGTGCCGTGCGGCGCGAGCAGCGGTTGCAGGTGGGCGCGCATCTGCTCGGGGTCGAGGCAGGTCTCGACGGAGCGGTCCAGGTCGAGGTTCAGCATGCGAGCTCCGTGGCGGCGTGGCCGCGGGCCAGGTCGGTCGCCAGGCGGACGAGGCGCGGCGCGATCTCGAAGCGGCCGGGCTTCAGGTTGACGACGCAGCGCCAGGCACGCTGCGTCAGCAGGTTCCAGGCGACGGACCAGGCGAGCGCGGCCGGCTCCGGCCGCTGGCCACCGGCGTCCACGTAGCCGGCGATCAGGCTGCGCCACGCCGCCTGTTCGCGCTCCGCCGGGGCGCCCTCCAGCAGGGCGCGGTAGATCGCATCGGCCACGCAGGCCCCGAGTTCGAGCAGCGCCGGGCCGCGGCGCAGGCCGTCGAGATCGATCAGCGCGACCCGCGCTCCGGCGGGCCGGTCCTCGACCAGGATGTTGCGGCCGTGGAAGTCCCCGTGCAGCGTGCTCGCCGCCGCCCCGTGCGCGAGGGCGGGCCAGCCCTCCTCCAGCGCCTGGGCCGCGGCGCCCAGGACGGACGCGCCGAGGACGGGCGACAGGACGCGCACGACTTCGGCCAGGCGTTCGCGCATCCACTCGGGCGTCACCTCGCGGTGCGTCACCGTCGGCGTGGCGTGCAGCGCGGCCAGCTGCGCACCGACCGCGGGCGCGCAGGCGGCCTGCAGCGCGGGCGGCGCGTCGAGCAGCGGCTGGCCGGGCATTCCCTCCTGCCAGGCCGTCTCGGTCGGCGCGTGCCACAGGAGCGCGCGCGGCGTGCGCAGCCGTCCCCCGCGCCAGGCGGCGGATCCCTGCAGCTGCAGCAGCAGCGCGTGGATCGTCGCGCCATCGGGCTCGCGCCCGGCCTTGCAGTAGACCCGCTGGGCCTGCATGGCGATGCCGTCGTGCCAGCGCAGGTCGACCCGGGCGCACAGGCGGTGCTCGGGCACGTACTGCGCGATCTCGAGCTCGCCCGCGTGGATGGCGCCGGGGTCGGCGCCGAGGGCGCGGGCCAGCTCCGGCAGCACGTGCTCGCGCAGGACCGAGGGATCGGACAGCGTCCGCGGGGCAGGCAGCTTGGGATCGTTGGGCCACCACCAGGTGAGCATGTCCAGCGCCGGCAGCCAGTGCAGGCCCGGCCCCGCGGGCGAGGGGCCCAGCGCGGTGGCGCTGCTGCGCACGATGCGGTCCGCGTCGCGGTCGCCGCACAGGCGCGCGGCCACGTGCTGCTCGAAGGCGTTCCAGCCGCCGTCGCGCAGCGCCAGCCGGTAGCCGAGCGTCGCATTGCGGCCGGGGCGGTACTTGACGCGGTCGACGTGGCAGGCGTCGACCTGCACGCCGTGCGGGCGCAGCACGTCCGCGAAGGCCTGCGCCATCGCCGCGGGGTCGAGCGCGACGGCCAGTTGCGGCAGCACGGGATCGTGGGGCAGCCGGTTCATGCCGTCTCCACCCGGGCGAGGCCCAGCGCCGTGCGCAGCTGCGCGCCCGGATGGGAGACGGCCCGCAGCAGGCGGCCCTGGGCGTCGCAGCGCCAGTGCAGCCAGCGGCCGCTGAACTGCCAGTCGCCGATCCGCCAGCCGGCCTGCGCCACGCCGTGGGCATGGAACCAGCCGTCGTGCAGGTCCCCGAGTTCGATGCGCAGCGCGGTGGCCTGCGCGCCCTCGGCGCCCATCACCGGCAGGTCGGTCACGCGCAGCGTCGGCGCGCTTTCGCGCGAGGGGAGCAGCACGGTAGCGAAGCTGGTGCAGCTCGCCCGCGCGCTCGTCAGCAGCGCCGGGGCCGCGCGCTTGTGGCCGTAGTCGCGCGAGACCCAGCCGGCCGCCAGCCCGGTGTGCTGGCCGGCGCGGCGCGGCTGGGCGGCGACCAGCCCGGGGCTTTCCAGCCGCACGCAGGCGTCGTCGCCGCAGAGGACGGCATGGTCCTGCGCGTCGGGGCCGAGCTGGAAGCGCAGGGCGTAGTCGTGGTGCTCCTGCGCCTCCAGCCAGTCGGAAACGATCCAGTAGCGGCGGTCGACGAACACGATGCAGCGCTCGTGGACCGCATCGTACTCGTGGCTGGCGCAGCGCCCGTGCAGCAGGTCCAGGTGGGCGCCGCTGCACGATTCCAGCAGCGCCGTGTCCGGGGCAGGACCGGAAATCTTGTGCCGCACCGATCCGGCGGCGTGCCGCGAGGCGTCCTTGATGGCCTTGGGCACGTAGCGCGTCTGGTTGCGGCCGTCGACGCACACCGTGTTGTGCGCCGCGGTGCCGCGGAAGTGCACGCGCCAGTTGCAGGGATCTGCCGGCGTGGTCGCTTCGCTGTACGTGTAGCGGCCCGGGTCGACCACCAGCGGGCGGCCGAAGGCGGCCAGCTCGAAGGACAGGGCGTCGAAGTGGCCGTGGTTGCCCTCGCCCAGCGGGCCGCAGTCGAACACGAGATGCTGCGCGTCGGCGCCGTCCCAGTCGCTGCGCACCACGTGGTAGCCGCTGGCCGGGAAGTGCGCGACGCGCTCCCGCGGCGGCCGGCCGTGCCGCCCGCCGCTGGCGACGAAGCGCATGTCCTCGCGCCCGAACAGGGCCGCGCCCTGCGCCAGCAGCGGCAGGAAGCCGCGCACGTCGCCGTCGGACAGGCTGGGCGCCACGCCCGCGGGCTGGTGCACGTGCAGGCTGAAGGCGAGCGCGGCTTCGAGGGCGCGGTCCAGCGCGGTGGGCACGGCATGTCCGTTGTCCGCGGCGAGATGGCGCACCTGCAGCCAGTTGCGCAGGGCCAGGTGGTGGTAGTCGGTCGACAGCTCGCAATGCACGCCGTCCGGCAGCAGGTCGGCCTGCACGTTGGCCAGCGTCTCGGCCAGCGCGAACTCGCGCCAGTGGGCGGCGCGCCCGAACTCGGGGAACACCACGCCGGCCAGGAAGATCGCCAGCAGTTCCAGCGTGCGGTGGTTGCGCTTGGGCGTCAGGTGGGCGCACAGGTACTCGACCTGCAGGTGCAGCGAGTGCAGCAGCCGGCGGAAGAACGCCGCATCGATGGGCGCCGGCCGCGCCGCGTCCAGCACCAGCGCATGCAGGCTGTAGATCCAGTTCTGCACGCGCCGCCCCGTCACGTCCGCGGCGATGAAGCCGGGCGGCGTGACCTGCATCCAGCCGTCGACCAGCCGGACCCAGCGCCGCAGCGCCGGGGCGTCGCCCTCTTCCTGCCAGAGCTGGGCGAGGCCCACCGCGTAGTAGAACTTGTGCAGCAGGATGTGCCACTCGACGTCGCGGCTCGGGTTGGCGAGCCAGTCCACCGCGTCGCCGAGATGGTGCGTCTCGCCGTTGAACTCGAAGCGGCCCGCCATCACGCCGGCCAGCTTTTCGGGCCGGCACTCGTCGGCATCGACGATGGGGGCGAAGCGGATGCCGCGGTCGCCCTGGAAATGGGCCAGCAGCGCCGCATCGTCGAGAGCTTCCCAGGGCGAAAGGAACAGCGCGTCGGTCCGCGCTTCGGAGCGGACCGGCGACAGGACAGCGGCGTTCACGTGGTGGCCTCGCGCGAGGAGGCCGCCGCCGGGGGTTGCTCCGAGGCGCGCAGCTGGCGCAGGAACAGGTCGCGCAGCGCCGCGGTGGTCTGGCGCGAGTCGAAGCGCTCGCAGATGCGCTCGCGCGCGGCGCCCGCCAGCCGCGCATGCAGCTGCGGTTCGGTCAGCAGCAGTTCGATGGCCGCGGCCAGCGACTCCGGGCTGCCGTCCACCAGCATGCCGTGCACGCCGTCGTCGATCATCTCGGGGATGCCGGAGATCGGCGTGGAGACCACCGGCACGCCCATGGCCATGGCTTCGGCCAGCACGTTGGGGAAGCCGTCGCGGTCGCCGTCCTCCATCACGCGGCAAGGCAGCGCGAACACCGAGGCGCCGCGGTAGACCTCGCGCAGGCGGTCCTGCGGGACGGCCGCGTGCAGCTGCACGCACTCCGCCAGCCCGAGCCCGGCGATCTGCGCGCGCAGGGCGGGGCCGGCGCTGCCCTCCTCGCCCACGATGACGCAGCGGAAGGACACGCCGCGCCGGCGCAGCAGGGCGCAGGCGTCCACCAGGCGGTCGAAGCCCTTCTTCTCCACCAGGCGGCCCACCGCCAGCAGCAGCGGCGCTTCCTCGCGGGCCAGCCGGACGCGGGGCGAGAACCAGTCGGTGTCCAGCCCGTGGTAGATGGCATGCACGTCGTCGGGCCGCGGATGGCGGGCCCGCAGGACCTCCGCGTTGGCGCAGGTGCAGGTGGCGACGAAGCGGGCCGCGCCCAGCTTGCGTTCGAGCAGCCGGCCGGGGTTCAGCTCCGTCTGGTAGATGTCCTTCGCATGGGCGGTGAAGCTGAAGGGCAGGCCCGAGAGGCGGCTGGCGAACCAGGTGATCGTCGCCACGCCGTGGCAGAAGTGCCCGTGCAGGTGCGACACGTCCCCGGCCCGCAGCACGGCCTGCGCGATCCAGCCGGCCTGCAGGAATTCCTTGATGAAGACCTTCTTCAGCGCGAAGGGGGCGCCCGCCTCCCGCGAACGGTGCTTCCACGCCAGCCCGAAGGCGGCGCCCAGCGTGGCCAGCCACGCCAGCGGACGCCGGCGCGCCACCTCGGCGTGCGCGGCCCAGAAGGTGCCCAGGTTGTCGCGCAGCCACTGCCGCAGGGTGGTGGCGGACAGCGACGTCGCCTCGGGCAGGTAGGTGAGCGGCGCGCGGATCGCGCCGACGACCGGATGCACGACCGGCTCGCGCTCGTCCTTCACCGAATACAGGCGCATCTCCAGGCCGAGGCGCTCGAGCTGGTGGATCTCGTTGGCGATGAAGGTCTCCGACAGGCGCGGGAAGCCGTTCATCACGTAGGCGACCTTGCTGCGCTTCATCGGGCGGCCTCCAGCAGGTCGCAGTGGGTGCCGCAGACGTGCGACGGCTCCAGCAGCTGCATCAGGGTGCGCAGGTTGGCGTCGTTGTCGAAGGCTTTCGCGACCGTGGCGCGGGCGCGCCGGCCGAAGGCCGCGGCGAGCTCCGGGCTCTGCAGCAGGCGCTCGATCCCGTTCGCCAGCGCCAGGGGCGCGTCGGGCTCGACCAGCAGCCCGTTCACGCCGTCGCGCACGAGTTCGGGGATGCCGGAGACCCGCGTCGCCACCACCGGCAGGCCCATGGCCATCGCTTCCAGCAGCACGTTGGGGATGCCGTCGCGGTCGCCGTCGGCGGCGATGCGCGAGGGCTGCACGAACACGGTGGCGCGGGAATAGCGCTCCAGCACCTGGTCGCGCGCCAGCTTGCCGGCCAGGTGGACGTGGCCCGCGAGGCCGGTGCGCAGGATGTGGTCGGCCAGTGCATCGTGCTCCTCGCCGTAGCCGACGATCTCGCAGCGCACCCGCTTCCCGCGCTGGTGCAGCAGGCGGCAGGCCTCCAGCAGGGTGTCCAGCCCCTTCTTCGCGCGCAGGCGGCCGACGGCCACGATGAGGGGGGCGTCCTGCTCCTGCGGGCCGGTGCGCCGCGACGGGTGGAACACCTCGCGATCGACGCCGTGGTACATGAGCCGGATGGCGGCCCGCGGCGCGATCGCGGCGAGGGTGGCCCGGTTGGCCTCGGTGCAGGTCACGGTGAAGCGCGCCGCGTTCAGCTTGCGCCGCAGGTCGGCCGGCCGCGACAGGTAGATGTCCTTGGCGTGCGCCGAGATCGAGAACGGGATCCCGCTCATGCGGGAGGCCAGCTGCGCGATGTCCGTCGGGCCGTTGATGAAGTGGACGTGCAGGTGGCCGACGCCGTCGCGGCGCAGCTGCGCGGCCAGCCAGCCGGCGCGCAGGAAATCGCGCCAGCCGCCCTGCCCCCGCCGCAGCGCCTGCCCCAGCGACTGCAGGTAGCCGATCGGCTCCGAGACCGCCAGCGACGCGTGGCGCGCCAGCATTTCGCGCAGCGTGTGGCCGGACGGCACGCGCGCCACGGGCGAGCGGACGCGGGCCACGGCGTCGTGCGTGACGTCGTCGGTCGGCGCATCCAGCGCGTACAGGCGCAGCGCGAGGCCCCTGCGCTCGAGACCCAGGATCTCTTCCAGGATGAAGGTTTCGGACAGCTTGGGCCAGACGCGGACCAGCACGCCCAGAGGGGCGGAGGAATGCATGTTCATCGGGGGTCCTGCGTTCAGGCGACGGTGAAGACGATCTCGCCGGCGCGGCGCGAGCGGATGCGCATCGGCGACGTGGTGCGCTGCTCCTCGAGGTCGACCAGCGTGCGCAGCGCGCGCGACACCTTGTCCAGGCCGTTCATGGCCTTCAGCCGCGGCAGGGGTTCGGAGCGGGCCAGCGCATCGAACTGGTGCTGCACCTCCGCCATCAGCGCCGAGGGCGACAGCGCGTCCGGCGACACCATGCGCAGCAGGCCGCGCTCCGCCATGCGCTCGGCGCGAAGCAGCTGCTCCACGCCGGGCTCGCAGCGCGGCACGATCACGCCGCGGCGGCCGCTGGTGAGGAGCTCGCAGACGGTGTTGTAGCCGCCCATGGTCACCGCCACGTCGGCGGAGCCGATCAGGGACATCATGTCGTCGCTGAAGGCTTCCACGCTGACCTGGGGCAGGTCCGCCGCGGCGGATTCGACCGCGGTGCGGTGATGCTCGGGCATCTCCGGCCCGCACACCACGTGCGTGCGCGGCCGGCGGTGGGCGGGCGTGCGCGCCAGCCCTTCCAGCGCGGTCGCCACGAGGCGGAATCCGTCCTCGCCGCCGCCGGGGGTCACCAGCAGCATCGGCTCGTGCGGGTCCACGCCGAGCGCGGCGCGCACGTGCGCCCGGCTGCGTTTCGCCGCTTCCCGCGCGATGTAGCCGCAGAAGCGCACCTTGGCGGCCGCGAAGGGCGGGAAGGCATATTCGCGCCGCAGGTCGAAGATCTCGGGGCTGCCCACGACGAGCACTTCGTCGTAGTAGGTGTCGACGGCCTCGTAGTAGCCGTTCTTCTGCCACACGGAGCGGGTCGCCTCGGCGCTGTCCAGGATGTCGCGCAGCAGCAGCACGAAGCGGGGCCGGTGCGCCACGCGGGACAGCATCTCCAGCACGCCGGCCAGTTCGTCCTGCACGCCGAAGGGCTTCTTGTCCACCAGCACGAGGTCGGGCGCGAAATCGAGCGTGGCGCTCTTGATCAGGTTGGCGCGCAGGCGCACCAGTTCGGGCAGGTCCACCGCCAGCGAGCGCGCACCGTAGCGGCCCGTCGTGTCCCGCGCGAGGCAGGGCAGCTTGACGTAGTCGATGCGCGGCGGAATGCGGAAGGCATGCAGCATCGGGCTGCCCGTGAGCAGCAGCACCGTGATCTCGGGCGAACTCGCCACCAGGTGCCGCGCGATCTCCAGCATGCGGCGGACATTGCCCAGGCCGAACGTGTCGTGCGAATAGATCAGAATTCTTTTCACCGGAACCTGCCTCTCGTGGGTGTGAAACTTTGGTGACGGTGACCAAGAGGGCAAGTGGCATGCCACGTCCGATCTGAATGCTGAACGTTGGACCGCGTTTCCAAACGTTCGTGAATGCGGCACTGCGACATGACTGGTTGCATGCCCATTACAAGTTGGGGGGGAATCGCACCCACACCGCCTGGGTCAGGACACCCAAGACCCACGCAGTGGGGGCAAGCGCCACGGCCTCGCGCTCGCGTTGCAGAGCAGGCGATGAAACCTTTGGTGCTACGAGCTGTTCAGCCGCCGAGGTACGCGCCGCCGTTCACGTGCATCACCTGCCCCGTGACATAGCGCGCGTTCGGGCCGGCCAGCCAGCACACCGCCGCGGCCACTTCCTCCGGCAGGCCGGCGCGGCCGACCAGGTTGCGCTGCGCCGCATGGTGGTGCGGCACCTTGGTGCCGACGCGCGCCGTGTCGATCAGCCCCGGCGCCACGCAGTTGACGGTGATGCCCTGCGGCGACAGCTCGGTCGCCAGCGCGCGTGTCATGCCCACCAGGCCGGCCTTGGCCGTGACGACGTGCACCCGCCGGCTCGCGCCCGTGTGCGCGGTGAGCCCGCCGATGTTGATCACGCTCGCCTGGCCGCTCGCCTTCAGCAGCGGCAGCGCCGCCTGCGTGCAATGGAAGGCGCCATCCAGGCACACCCCCAGCGCGTTGCGCCACGCCTCGAACTCCATGGCCTCGAAAGGAGACTCCTCCCGCACGGCGGCGTTGTTCACCAGCACGTCGAGCCGACCGTAGCGCTGGCGCACTTCGTCCACCATGGCGTCGACCGCCTCGCGCTCGCTCACGTCGGCCAGGCTGGCGACCGCCTGCCCGCCCTGCGCCTCGATCTCGCGCACCACCGCCTGGGCCTCGGAGGCGTTGGAGCGCACGTTGACCACCACCGCGGCGCTCTCGCGCGCCAGGGCCAGGGCGATGGCGCGGCCGATGTTGCGTCCCGCGCCGGTGACGAGGGCGACCCGCGAGATCATGCGCAGCGCAGCGCGCGCAAGTCCATGCGCGGCGCGTCCAGGAGATTGGAGAGCAGCTCCAGCAGCTCGCCCGCGCGGTCCGCGTCGACTCCGCCGTAGCCGCAATTCGCGCGGAACTTCTTCACCAGGTCCTCGAATGAGAGCGGCTCCTCCACGCCGCCGCGGAAGTGCCCCTGCCGGATCTCCAGCACCTCGCCGCTGCGCAGCGTGACGCGAAGGTGGCCGGTGAACTGGCGCGGATAGGGATTCTCCGGGTCGACGACATAGCGGACCCGGCCGGCCAGCGCGCGCACCGCCGGATCGTGCACCACGGCCTCCTCGTACTCGCCCAGGCCCGCGTCGTCGCGCAGCAGGCCCACCGCGATCGCGTACGGGATGCTGAACTTCGCCGCATAGCCGTTGGGCGGGTTCTGCTTGTTGGCCAGCGGCTCCCACAGGCGGTGCACGATGCCTTCGGCCGTCTCGCACTCGATGCCCTCGACCTCGGAAGGATCCAGCCCCTGCGCCACCAGCCGGCGCGCGCAGTCGATATAGGGATGCGCCATGGTGCCGCAGGCATAGGGCTTGAAGGCGATGTCGGCGGCCAGCCAGCGGGTGCCGAAGCCCTCCAGCATGAGGTCGAAGCGCCCCTCGTGCGTGCGTGCGAAGGCGTGGAAGAAGCCGTGCTCGCCCTCGAACAGGGTGCGCGGCCCCGTGAAGCCGGCCTGCGCCAGGCGCGCGGCGCGGTAGCCCGCCTGCGCGGCCCAGCCGGGATGCATGCGCTTGGTCCAGGCGCCTTCGGCCAGGTACTCGATGATCCCGGAGGCCATGCTGCCGGCAACGCCCATCGCGTCCACCAGCTGCCGCGCGTCCAGGCGCAGCGCCGCGCCGACCCCGGCGGCCGCGCCGATCGCGCCGAACACCGCGGTCGGATGGAAGCCCGCCTTGTGCACCAGTTTCGGCGCGACCAGGCACAGGCGGCAGATCACCTCGGCGCCCACGGCAAGCCCGCGGCCCAGGTCGGCGCCCCCGAGGCCGTGGCGTTCCGCCGTCGCCAGCAGGGCGGGCACCACCACCGCGCCCGCGTGGGCCGGTCCGCCCTCGAAGGTGTCGTCGTAGTCCTCGCCGTGCGCCGCCGTGCCGTTGCACAGCGCCGCCATCGCCACGCTGCGCGGCTGCGCCTGCCCGATCACGGTGCACTCGCCGGGGTCGTCGCTCGCCTGCACCGTGGCGCGCATGAAGTCGGTGCGGCGCGCCGCGATGCAGATGCCGGCGACGTCCACCAGCAGCGACCCGCAGGCCTGCCGCATGGCGGGCGGCGTGCCCTCCGGCAATGCGGCGATGCCTTGCGCCAGCCCTTGCGCCACGGACACTTCGGGAAGTCTCTCGCTCACGTGGTCTGCTCCTCCAGCGCCGCGCGCCGGCGCCGCGGGCGGCGGATTTCCTGCCAGGTCGAATAGATGGCGAGCGCGGCGGCGGCCAGCAGCAGCCCCAGCGACACGCGGTCGGTGATGAAGATCGAATGGTCGCCGCCGGACAGCAGCAGGCTGCGCCGGTAGTTCGACTCGATCATGAAGCCGAGCACCACGCCCAGCACCATCGGCAGCATGGGCACGCCGGCCAGCCGCAGGACGTAACCCAGCGCGCCGATCCTCAGCACCAGCCCCACTTCGAACAGGCTCTGGTGCACCGAGTACACGCCGGACACGACCAGCGCCAGGATGAAGGCGATCAGCCAGGGCTTGGGCCGGTTCACCAGCCAGATGCAGGGCGTGAGGATCACCAGCCCGATCAGCAGCATCGCGAGGTTCGCGACCAGCAGCCCCGCGTAGAGGCCGTACACCACCTGCGGCGCCTTCTCGAACAGCATCGGGCCAGGCTGCAGCCCGTGCACCAGGAAGCCCCCGAGCAGGACGGCCGCGGAGTTGGACCCCGGGATGCCGAGGCTCAGGAGGGGCACCAGCGCCGTCGCGGTCACGACGTTGTTGGCCGACTCGGGCGCGGCCACGCCCTCGGGCGAGCCCTGGCCGAATTCCTCGGGCTTCTTGGACCAGCGCCGGGCCTCCGAATAGGACATGAACGCGGCGACCGTGCCGCCGGCACCGGGCGTCACGCCCTCGAAGGTGCCGATCGCGCAGCCGATCGCCGTGGGCCGCGCCAGCCGCTTCATCATCGGCCCGTCCGGCAGCTTCAGCCGCGTGTTGCGCGCGTCGGCGCGGGCCCAGGGCGGTTCGCTGACCTGCACCAGCATTTCGGAGACGGCGAACAGGCCCACCATCACCAGCAGCGGCTTGATGCCCCCGAGCAGCTCCGGCTGGTCGAAGGTGAAGCGCGACACGCCGGAGACGGGGTCGGACCCCACCATCGCCAGCATCAGGCCGAGCAGCGCCGCCAGCAGGCCCTTCAGCAGCGACCCGCCCGAAAGGCTGGCGATGACCGAGATGCCGAGGATGCCCAGCGCGAAGTAGGCCATGGGCGTGAAGGACAGCGCCACGTTGGCGAGCGGCCGGGTCGCGGTGACCAGCACCACGAGCCCGAACAGGCCGCCCACCAGCCCGGCGACGAGCGAGATGCCCAGCGCCTCGCCGGCGCGGCCCTGGCGCGCCATCTCGTAGCCGTCCACCGTGGTGGCGGCGGCGGAATTGGTGCCGGGCGTGCGGATCAGGATGGCGGGGATCGAGCCGCCGTACTCCGCCCCGACGTAGACGCTGGCCAGCAGCACCATCGCCGTCACCGGCTGCATGCCGTAGGTCATGGGCAGCAGGATGGCCATCGCGATCGAGGGCGAGATGCCGGGCAGCGCCCCGCCCAGGATGCCCCACAGCACGCCGAGGAAGGCCGCCGGGATCGCCCAGCTACCGGTGAGTGCGCCCAGGGCCTGCAGCAGGGCTTCCATGCCTCACGCGCCTCCGAGCAGCACGCTCCCCGGCATCGGGATGCCGAAGGCGTGCACGAACAGCAGCCAGAACACCAGCGCCGCGATGGCCGGGACCAGCACCAGCTCGCGCGCCCGTCGCGCACCGGCGTAGGCCGCGCCCGCCGCAAGCAGCAGCCCGGTGGCGAGCGCGTACCCGAGCCAGGGCGCGAGCAGCACGTAGCCGAACAGGATCGCGAGCAGGCCCAGGGCGCGCAGGTGGGGGCGCCAGCCCCCGCCCGGCTCCTTGGCCGGCGCGGCACCCAGCAGGCTACGCACGCACAGCAGCACGCCGACGCAGCCCAGCGCCCATCCCACCGCACGCGGCAGGCCGGCCGCGCCGACGGTGTCCGAGAGCAGGCTTTCCGGGATGCGGCCGGCCAGCCCCAGCCAGGCGGCGGCCAGCACGATCGCGGCCAGGCCCAGCGCGAGATCGCCGCGGGCCACCCTCATCGGGGCGTGATCCCGAGTTCGCGGAAGGTCTGGGCGATGTCGGTGGCGACTTCGCCGGTGAAGCGCACCGCCTCGTCGTGCCCCATCATCATGGGCACTAGGTTGCTCTCCGTGTAGCTCTTCTGGTATCCGGGCGCGGCCAGCACCTTGCGCAGGCCGGCCTCCAGCGCCTTCACGGCCTCTGGCGACACGCCCCGGGGCGCCGCGAGCCCGCGGAACTTGCGCACCACCACGTCCACGCCCTGCTCCCGCGCCGTGGGCACCTGGGGCAGCAGCGCCATGCGCTTGTCGGAGAACACGGCGAGGATGCGCACCTTGCCGGCCTGCAACTGCCCCTTCAGTTCCTCGACTTCGCCGACGCCGATGTCCAGCGTGCCGTTCAGGACGTTGATCATCAGGTCGCCGCCGCCCTCGTGCGGCACCACCGCCACCTTGACGTTCATCCGGCGCGACATGCGCTCCAGCGCGATGCGCTCCAGCGAGGTGGGGTTGGCCGCACCCCAGCGCGCCTTGCCCGGGTTGCGCCGGGCGTGCTCGATCACGTCGCCGAGAGTCTTGAAGGGCGCCTCGGCGCGCGTGAAGACCACCTCCGGGTCCTCGAACAGGATCGCCACCGGCTCCAGCGCGGTGTAGCCCACGTCGGGCTTCGCCAGCAGCGTGGTCTGGATGTAGGTCGGCGTGGTGGCGTAGAAGACGCTGCCATCGGGCTTGCCGCGCGCCACCGTGGCCATGGCCTTGGCGCCGCTGCCGCCGGTGACGTTCTCGATTGCGAAGTTGACGCCCATCGTGGGCCCGAGGTGGCGCGCGAGTTCGCGCAGGAACACGTCGCTGCCGCCACCGGGACTCGAATGGGTCACCAGGGTCACCCGGCTCTGCGGGTAGGCCGCCTGCGCGGACGCGGCCGCAGCGACGCCCACGGCCAGCAGGGCGAGGACGGCGGCTCGAAGCGGGTGCGTCATGCGGACTCCCTTTCGCGGCGCAGTGTGCCAGCGGGGCCTGGGGGCGGCATCAGGGTTGACCCCCCGCGCCGGCGGAATACGCATATAGCTTTCAGTCATCAGTGCTCTGGGACAATTGCGCGTGGGCATCTCGCACTACCTCAAGGAAATCGGCCGCGGCAAGCAGGGCGCCCGCCCGCTCGCGCGCGAACAGGCGGCCGACCTCTTCGGCCAGATCCTCGATGGCGGCGTGACCGACCTCGAGGTCGGCGCCTTCTGCATCGCCATGCGCGTCAAGGGCGAGACGCCCGAGGAGATGTGCGGCTTCCTCGATGCCGCCCATGCGCGGCTGCAGCGCGTCTCCTCGGCCAGCGGCAAGGCCGTGGTCGTGCTGCCGAGCTACAACGGCGCGCGCCGGCTGCCGGTGCTGACGCCCCTGCTGGCAGGGCTGGTCGCCCGGCGCGGCCTGCCGGTGCTGATCCACGGCACGGCCACCGAATCCAGCCGCGTGTTCGTCCGCGAGGTGCTGCACGCGATGGACGTGCAGGCGCACGACGCCGCGCCCGTCCTGCGCGACGGCGAGGTCGCCTTCGTGCCCACCGAAGTGCTGAGCCCCGGGCTCAAGCGCCTGCTGGATGCGCGCCGCCAGATCGGCCTGCGCAACAGCGCGCACAGCCTGGTGAAGCTGATGAATCCCGTCGCCGGCCCGGCCGTGATCGTCAGCAGCTACACCCATCCCGAATACGCCCTCTCCATGGGTGCGGTGTTCGAGGCGATCGGCGCCACCGCGCTGCTGCTGCGCGGCACAGAGGGCGAGGTGGTGGCCGACGCCCGCCGCCTGCCCCAGATGGACGGCTTCCGCGACGGGCGCCGCGTGACGCTGCAGGAGGGCCGCAAGGGCACGCTGGCCGAACTGCCGGAACTACCGAAGCAGGTGGACCCCGACACCACCGCCGCCTACATCCGCGACGTGCTCGCCGGGCGCAAGCCGGTGCCCGAATCGATGGCGCTCCAGGTGGAACACATCTTGCACCTGGCCACCGCATGAACACAGGCAAAGTCACCCTGGTGGGCGCCGGTCCCGGCGATCCGGAACTGCTGACCCTGAAGGCGCTGAAGGCCATCCAGGCCGCGACCGTGCTGCTGGTCGACGACCTCGTGAGCCCCGAGGTGGTGGCCCACGCGCCCCCGGGCGCGCGCATCATCCAGGTCGGCAAGCGCGGCGGCTGCAAGAGCACGCCGCAGGCCTTCATCGAGCGGCTGATGGTGATGGCCGCGCGCGAAGGCGAGAACGTGGTGCGGCTCAAGGGCGGCGACCCCTTCATCTTCGGCCGCGGCGGCGAGGAGGTGGAGCACCTGCGCGCCGCCGGCATCCACGTCGAGGTGGTCAACGGCATCACCTCGGGCCTGGCGGCGGTGACCTCGCTGGGCGTGCCGCTCACGCACCGGGATCATGCGCAGGGCGTGATCTTCCTCACGGGCCATGCCCAAAGAGGTGCACGCCCGCCCGATTGGAAGGCCCTCGCGGCGACCGCGCGGGATGCGCACCTCACGCTGGTGATCTACATGGGTGTGAGCAGCGCCGGCCGCATCCAGGAGGAACTGCTCTCGGGCCTGCCCGCCGCGACGCCCGTCGCAATCGTGCAGCGCGCCTCGATGCCGGAGCAGCGCCACGCCGTCACAACGCTGGGCGGACTGGCCGCCACGATCGAACGCGAAGGACTGGCCAGCCCCTCGGTGATCGTGGTCGGCGACGTGGTGCGCGGCATCGCCGTGGCCGGCCAGGCACTGCCGAATTCGCGCGCGGCCTGAGCGGCCCAGGGCTTTCGCAAGAGAAGCGCGGCAGCCGCTTCTTTTGGTTCGCTAGCGGCACGCGTCAACGGAGCCCCTGCGCACGAACCTGCCGCGGCGCACGACCAGAGCGGGGCTGTCCGGCTCGGCGACATAAAGGAGGAGGCGCGGGCGCCGCGCTCACCCGAGGCGCGGTTCTCATCCGCGCCGGGGGACAGTCGCAGAGACGGACAGCCCCGCTCTGGTCCGGCAAGAAGGCCACTGCGCCCCCCGGGCCACTGCGCGCCCCCGCGCCACTACGCGCCCCCGCGGATTCCCTCATCCGGCGGAAATGAACCTCTCCACAGCCTCCCCGTAGATCGGCGAGAACTTTTTCGCGTCCGCGCGACAGCTTTTCTAAGTCATTTTCCTAAGAGGCCGCCAATCACGTGATGTGCTCCGCAAACCGGCTTCTGTTCCTCCCATTGGGAGATGGGGAGCTCGGCCAGAATGGCCGAGTTGTATCCAATTCAATCAGAGAGGACGGAGCTATGAAGCACATGAACCATTCGATGCTGCCCCTGGCCCTGGCGGCGGTGCTGGGCGCCGGCGCGGCCCATGCCGCGGACGACGCGGCGACGGCCAGGGAAGCCGAGGCGATGGTGAAGAAGGGCGTGGCCTACATCAAGGCCAACGGCAAGGACAAGGGCTTCGCCGAGATCACCCGCCGCGACAGCAAGGAATTCCACGACCGCGACCTGTACCTGGCCGCGCACAAGCTCGATGGCACCTGCGTGGCGCACGGCACCAACGAGAAGATGGTCGGCAAGAACTTCATCGACATGCGCGACATCGACGGCAAGGAATACATCAAGGAGCGCGTCGACCTCGGCAAGACCAAGACCAGCTTCTACACGGACTACAAGTTCGTCAACCCGGTGAGCAAGAAAATCGAGCCGAAGACGGCCTACTGCGAACGACTGGACGACTACGTCGTCTGCGGCGGCATCTACAAGAAGTAAGCCGAAGGCCCGCCGAGGGCCCGGAGGGAGGAAAACATGAAGCTCTGGCAAAAAGTGGCCGTGGCCCCGCTGGTGGCCATGGTGTTCCTGCTCACGCTGGCGGTGGTCTCCTACGGGGTGCTCGGCATGCAGTCGCGCACCCTGGAGCAGTTGTACAAGGAGCGCTTCAGCGCCTACAAGAGCGCCGCGCAGGCCGCGCAGGCGATCAGCGAAGTCCACTCCAACGTCTACCGCCTGTTCACCTGGGTCCAGAACCTGAAGCCGGAACAGGTGGAGCGCACGACGGCGGAACAGAAGAAGAAGATCGACGGCATCGCCGCCACGCTGGAGACCCTGGGCCGGCTGCCGCTGGAGGACGAAGACCGCAAGCTGCTGCAGGACTTGTCGGGGCGGCTGGCGAAGTACCGCGACTCCATGCTGAAGGCCATCGACCTGAGCACCGTGGACGTGAGCATCGGCGCCATGCAGATGCAGAACGCCGACACCGCCTTCCAGGACATGGTGCACGTGTTCGCGCAGCTGGTGGCGCGGCAGGAAGCGCATGCCCAGAGCGCCTACGAGCGCGCCGACGCCGCCTTCAACAAGGCGGTGGCGGCGCTGCTGGTGCTGGGTGCGCTCGCGCTGGTGATCTCCGCCATGGTGGCGGTCGCGATGAGCCGCAACCTCGTGCGGCCGCTGAAGACGGCGATAGCGCACGCCGGGCGCATCGCCGGAGGCGACCTGACGGCCGAAATCCGCACCGATGCGTCCGACGAAACCGGCGACCTGCTGCGGGCCCTGGACGGCATGAACCGCGGCCTGGTCTCCATCGTCGGCCACGTGCGGGCCGGCACGGAGGCGATCTCCGCGGCCTCGACGCAGATCTCCTCGGGCAGCCAGGACCTGTCGCAGCGCACCGAGGAACAGGCCAGTTCCCTGGAGGAGACGGCCGCGTCGATGGAGGAGTTGACCAGCACGGTGAAGCAGAACGCCGACAGCGCGCGCGAGGCGCACCAGCTGGCCGCGCAGGCCTCGCAGACCGCGCAGCAGGGCGGCGAGGTGATGCGCAACGTGGTCGACACGATGGGGCGCATCGAAGGCTCCGCGCGGCGCATCACCGACATCATCAGCGTGATCGACGGCATCGCCTTCCAGACCAACATCCTGGCGCTCAACGCCGCGGTGGAAGCCGCGCGGGCGGGCGACCAGGGCCGCGGCTTCGCCGTGGTGGCGGCGGAGGTGCGCAACCTGGCCCAGCGCTCCGCGGCGGCCGCCAGGGAGATCAAGGCGCTGATCGACGAGTCCACCGGCAACGTCGCGGCGGGCAGCAGCCTCGTCGGGCAGGCCGGCCACACCATGCAGGACGTGGTGGAGAGCATCCGGCGCGTGAGCACGATCGTGGCCGAGATCTCCGCCGCGACCCTGGAGCAGACGCGCGGCATCGAGCAGGTCAACCAGGCCATCGCCGACATGGAAGGGGTCACCCAGCAGAACGCCAGCCTGGTGGAGGAAGCCTCCGCCGCCGCGCACGCCATGCGCGAGCAGGCCGGCGACCTGCTCAAGTCGGTCAGCGTGTTCCGGCTGGCGGACCGGCAGGCGGTGACGCTCGCCCCGCGCGGCCCGGGCGCGGGCGGCCTGCTGCCGGCGCGGCCGGCTGCTTCCGCCGCGGGGCCTCTGGCGCTTGCGCCGGCAGCCGCCTGACGAGGAAGTGACAATCCCGGGTCCTGGAGGTCCTTGAGCGCCCGGCGCGAGCCGGGCGCCCCGAGGCCTCTCCGGCAGTTCGCGGAGAGGATGGATGTCGCAGAAGAGTGTGTTGCAGGAGGCGCGCGAGGTGCAGCTCGCCGTCCAGTTGATCGAGCTGGGCGCGCGCCTGCAGTTCCTGGAAGCCGAGGTGGACCTCAGCCGGGAGCGGCTGGTGCGCCTGTACAAGGAGATCCGCGGCGTCTCGCCGCCCAAGGGCCTGCTGCCCTTCTCCACCGACTGGTACATGACGTGGATGGCCAACATCCACGCCTCGATGTTCTACAACGTCTACCTGCACATGCAGGCCCATGCCGAAGGGCGGCTCGAGGCACTGATGAAGGCCTTCCGCATGTACCGCCAGCAGGTGCAGGCGCACGGCGACGAGCAGGTGCTGGACTTCACCCGCGCTTGCATGCTGGTGCGCTTCTTCGACAGCCGCATGCTGGACCTGGCCAGCTGCACCCGCTGCACCGGCCGCTTCGTGGTCCACGCCAACGAGGACCGGCGCGATTACGTCTGCGTTCTGTGCCGGCCGCCGTCGCGGGCCGGGAAGAAGAAGTCCAGCCCGGCCCCGGCCGCCTAGCGGCTGTGGTGCGGCTCACGGGAGCTGCCACTGGTCCGGAGCGGGCTGCCTCCCGTCCAGCACGGGAGTTCCGGGCCGAGTAACAGACTGTCACACTCGCGCCCCGGAGACACCAAAATGCCAGCTGCGGACGCGACCAAGGAAATTGCCGACCTCAACCTGACGTACCTGCTGCTCGCGCAGAAGCTGCTGCGGCAGGACCGCGCCGCGGCGATGCTGTGCCTGGGCCTTGGTGCCGAGATGGCGGACGTGCTGGTCGCCATGTCGCTGTCGGAAGTGGTCAAGCTCGCGACGAGCAACTTCGTGCTGTGCGCCTTCCGCCTCGGCGAACTGCCGATCGCGCGCACCGTGATGCAGGACGCCCGCGAGCGCGCGCTGCAGCATGCGCACCTGTCCATCGTGCTGGCGGCCCAGGGCGCCGCGGTGGCCGCCTGAGGCGGCGCCCCGCGCGCCGCCCCTCCCCCTTTCCTTTCAGGGATCCTGGCGGATCACGTCGCGCAGCGTGGCGCCCACCTGGCGCAGCAGCGCGCTGCTGCCGGCGGCCGATCCGAAGCCCGTGAGCTGGGCCAGCGGCGCCCAGCGCAGCAGGTCGCCGTCGGCGAGCTGCTTCTCGATGGCGGCGCGGAAGGTGTACACGTAGCGCCGCGCCTTGCCGGCGCTGCCTTCCGGCGCGCAGCGCAGTTCGGCGCGCAGGGCCATGTCCCTCGGCAGGTCGAGGCCGGTGGCCGCGCCCACCTTGCGGATCTCCTGCAGCAGTGCGTCGGCGCTGATGCCGGGACAGTCGGATTCCTGCTGGATCGCATAGGTGCCGGCCCGGGCCGCACCGCTTGCCGCGCAAGCCAGCGCCAGCAGCAAGATCGAGGCTTTCTTCATTCGCTCTCCTTCTCCACCTTCTGGATGTAAAGAATCGTAGGAGCGGACCCGCGAGAGCAATCGGTCGAACAGGGACCGGAAGGGGGTCCACCTCGCCCGAGGCGGCGCGGAGCGTGAAGGGCTTCACGGCCATAATGCGCGCCCATGTCCGACGCACCCGCCCCTTCCGCTTTCGATGCCGTGGTGATCGGCGCGGGGGCCGCCGGCCTGTACTGCGCCGCCGTGGCGGGGCAGCTCGGGGTGAAGGTGCTGCTGGTGGACCACGCCGACAAGCTGGCGGAGAAGATCCGCATCTCCGGCGGCGGCCGCTGCAACTTCACCAACCGCGATCTCGATCCGCGCGCGCCGCACAAGCACTTCCTGGGCGACAACCCGAACTTCTGCCGCTCGGCGCTGGCGCGCTTCACGCCCGCCGACTTCATCGCGCTGGTGCAGAAGCACGGCATTCCCTTCCACGAGAAGCACAAGGGCCAGCTGTTCGGCGACCGCGCCTCGGAGGACTTCATCCGCATGCTGCAGGACGAGTGCGGCGCCGGCGACGTCGCGCACTGGCAGCCGTGCAGCGTGCGGGAGCTTGCCGCCGACGGCGCGGGGTACGTCCTGCAGACCAGCCGCGGCACCGTGCGGGCGCGGCGCGTGGTGATCGCCACCGGCGGGCTGTCGATCCCGAAGATCGGCGCCAGCGACTTCGGCTACCGAATCGCGCAGCAGTTCGGGCTGCGCGTGGTGCCGCCGAGGCCGGCGCTGGTGCCGCTCACCTTCGACGGCGAGGCGTGGGCGCCGTTCGCGCAGCTCGCGGGCCTCTCGCTGCCGGTGCGCATCGAGACCGGCGAAAAGAAGGACCGCATGGCCTTCGACGAGGACCTGCTGTTCACGCACCGCGGCCTCAGCGGCCCGGCGGTGCTGCAGATATCCAGCTACTGGCGCGAAGGCCAGCCCCTGCGCATCGACCTCGCTCCCGGCGTGGACGTGGCGGGCGAACTGGCGCGTGCCAAGACGCGTTCGCGCAAGCTGCTCGCCAACGAACTCGCGCAGTGGGTGCCGGCGCGGCTGGCCGAGGCGTGGGTGCAGCAGGATCCGGCATGGCAGCGCCCGGTCAACGAAGCCGGCGACAAGGCGCTGCAGCAGCTGGCGCAGCGGCTTTCCCGCTGGGAGCTGGTGCCCACCGGCACCGAGGGCTACCGCAAGGCGGAAGTGACCGCGGGCGGGGTGGACACCCGGGAACTCTCCTCGCAGACGCTCGAATCGAGGCAGGCGGGCCTCTATTTCATCGGCGAGGTGGTGGACGTGACCGGGTGGCTGGGCGGCTACAACTTCCAGTGGGCGTGGGCCAGCGCCCGGGCCTGCGCCCAGGCCCTGGCCGCGACGAACGGCTGAGGTACGTTTCTGCCCATCTTGAAGTACCGGCCGAGAAGGCTATAATCTTGGGCTTTGCTGGCAAACCCCCACCGGCCTGATCGAACCTACAGGTGGGGAACCCCCGGCGGATGTCCTCGATCTTCATCCGCCAACTGAATATTCAGGAAGTCATGACGACCATTCGAGTCAAGGAAAACGAGCCGTTTGACGTGGCGCTGCGCCGCTTCAAGCGGACCATCGAGAAGCTGGGCCTGCTGACCGAGCTGCGCGCCCGCGAGTTCTACGAGAAGCCCACCGCCGAACGCAAGCGCAAGAAGGCTGCCGCCGTGAAGCGCCACTTCAAGCGCGTTCGCAGCATGCAGCTGCCGAAGAAGCTCTACTGAGCCCCGGCGGAACGCCTCTCGAGAAAGCCCGTTGGGGACGCCCGGCGGGCTTTTTTGCTTTGTTACGAGGAAACACGACATGAGCACGCTCAAGGAACGCATCACCGAAGACATGAAGGCCGCCATGCGCGCCAAGGACGCCGAGCGCCTCGGGGCCATCCGCATGCTGACCGCCGCGATCAAGCAGAAGGAAGTGGACGAGCGCGTGGAGCTCGATGACGCGGGCGTGGTCGGCATCGTCGACAAGCTGCTGAAGCAGCGCAAGGACAGCATCGAGGCCTTCGAGAAGGCCAATCGCCAGGACCTGGCCGACAAGGAAAAGGCCGAAGTCGCGGTGCTGCAGGCCTACCTGCCCGCCCGCCTCTCGGCCGACGAGATCGCCGCCGAAGTCCGCGCCATCGTGGCCGAAACCGGCGCCAAGGGCCCCGCCGACATGGGCAAGGTCATGGGCGCCGCCAAGTCCCGCCTGGCAGGCAAGGCGGACATGGGCCAGGTCAGTGCGGCGGTGAAGGCGGCGCTGGCGGGATGAGGCGCGCGGGTCTGATGGGCCGCTAAACCAAACGGCCGAACGCAGAGGGCGCAAAGGAACGCAAAAGACGCAGAAGAAACCTTTAAAGGTATTTTCTGCGTCCTCTGCGAGCTTTTGCGCCCTCTGCGTTCGGCCGTGCTGTTTCCAGGCGGCCCCTTACGAGCCCCAGCTCACGACCCCGCCACCTTCATGCGGTTGATCAGGATCGAGCCCACCGTCTTGGCGCCGTAGTTGTAGACGTCGGCGCCCACGGCCTCGATCCCCTGGAACATGTCCCTGAGGTTGCCCGCGATGGTGATCTCCTGCACCGGAAAGGCGATCTCGCCGTTTTCGACCCAGAAGCCGCTCGCGCCGCGCGAATAGTCGCCGGTCACGTAGTTGACGCCCTGCCCCATCAGCTCGATCACGAACAGGCCCGTGCCCAGTTTCTTCAGCATCTGCACCAGGTCGTCGCCCGGCTCCGTGCGGCGCGAGGTGAAGGTCAGGTTGTGCGAGCCGCCGGCGTTCCCGGTGGTCTTCATTCCCAGCTTGCGCGCCGAATAGCTGCTGAGGAAGTAGCCTTCCACGCGGCCGCCGGCGATCACCTTGCGCGCCTTGGTGCGCACGCCCTCTTCGTCGAAGGCGGCGCTGCCCTTGCCGCGCCGCACGAAGGGGTCCTCGTTGATGTCGATGTGGTCCGCGAACACCTGCTTGCCCAGCGAGTCGACCAGGAAGGTGCTCTTGCGGTACAGCGCGCCGCCGCTGGTGGACTGCACGTACGAGCCCATCAGGCCGGCCGCCAGCGGCGATTCGAACAGCACCGGGCACTGGGTCGTCGGGATCTTGCGCGCATTCAGGCGCGCCAGCGCCCGCTCGGCGGCATAGCGGCCCACCGCCTCCGGCGAGGCCAGTTCCTTGGCCGAACGCATGGAGCTGTACCAGGCGTCGCGCTGCATCTGCTCGGCGCGGCCGGCGATCGGGGCGACCGAGATGGAATGGCGCGAACTCGCGTAGCCGCCGCGGAACCCGTGCGTGTGGGCGCTGAAGAAATGGCTCTGCTGGGCCGAGACGCCGGCGCCCTCGCTGTTGATGATGCGCGCATCGGTGTCGAACGCGGCGCGCTCGCAGCGCAGCGCCAGCTCGGCCGCCTGCTCGCTGGTGACCTGCCAGGGGTGGAACAGGTCCAGGTCCGGCTGCTCCTGCAAGGGCGCGATTTCCTCGGGATCGGGCAGGCCGGCCACCGGGTCCTGCGCGGTGAAGCGCGCGATGTCGTAGGCGGCCTGCACGGTGCGCTCGATGGCCTCGCGCGAGAAGTCCGAGGTGCTCGCATTGCCGCGCTGGCTTCCCACGTACACCGTGATGCCCAGCGACTTGTCGCGATTGCGCTCGACGGTCTCGAGTTCCCCCTTGCGGACCGACACGCTCAGGCCGCAGCCTTCCGAAGCCTCGGCTCCGGCGTCGGTGGCACCCAGCCGGCGGGCATGCTCCAGGGCGGAATCGACCAGTTCTTCGAAATCGGCGCGGCTGTAGCTGAATCCGGATCCGTTCGGTGCGGGAGTCTTGTTCATGGCGGGCTATGATACTTGGCGCTTGTCGGGCACCGACTTCCGCTTTTTCCAGTTACCCGTCGCATGTCCCGCAAACCGAAAAAAGGCTACTACGTCAAAGGTCACTTCGTGGCCGAAGGCAGCGAACTCGATCTCGAACTGCGCGCCGAGCAGACCGGCGGCGAGCCGAGCAAGACCGAGTTGAAGAAAGAAAGCGCCGAACTGCAGAAGCTCGGGGAAGATCTGCTCGCGCTGCGTGCCGACCTGTTCGCGCGCCTCGAGCTCCCCGAAGGACTCGTCACCGCGCTCGACGAGCTCCGGCGCATCACCAATTTCGAAGGGCGCCGCCGGCAGTTCCAGTACGTCGGCAAGCTGATGCGCGGGCTCGATCCCGAGACGCTGCAGGCCGCCCGCGACGCGCTGGACGAACAGCGCGGCGGCTCGGCGCAGCAGACGCTCGCCCTGCACGCAGCGGAGAAGTGGCGCGACGACCTGGTCGCACGCGACGAAGCACTGCAGAACTGGCTGCAGGCGCATCCCGGCACCGACGCGCAGCAGCTGCGCGCGCTCATTCGCCAGGCCCGCAAGGACGGCGCGCCGACGCAGGACGAGGTCTCGAAGGGGCAGGCGCCGCGGCGCGGGCGCGCCTACCGCGAGATCTTCCAGCTCGTGCGCGAGCAACTGGAGCAGGAAGAACATGGCTGACCACGATCCCGTCACCATCGGCATCGTCTCGATCAGCGACCGCGCATCGAGCGGCGTCTACGAAGACAAGGGCCTGCCCGCGCTCAAGGAGTGGCTGGGGCGCGCGCTGCGCAACCCGATCGCCTTCCAGGAGCGGCTGATCCCCGACGAGAAGGAGCGCATCAGCGCCACCCTGATCGAGCTGGTGGACGCGGGCTGCGCGCTGGTGCTCACCACCGGCGGCACCGGCCCGGCACCGCGCGACGTCACGCCCGAAGCGACGCTCGCCGTCGCCGACAAGGAGATGCCCGGCTTCGGCGAGCAGATGCGCCAGGTCAGCCTGCGCTTCGTGCCCACCGCGATCCTGTCGCGCCAGGTCGCCGTCATCCGCGGCAAGAGCCTGATCATCAACCTGCCAGGGCAGC
This sequence comes from Ramlibacter monticola, assembly GCF_016722785.1. Taxonomy (GTDB): domain Bacteria; phylum Pseudomonadota; class Gammaproteobacteria; order Burkholderiales; family Burkholderiaceae_C; genus Ramlibacter; species Ramlibacter monticola. The sequence goes on from NZ_JAEQNE010000001.1 coordinate 1,080,588, forward strand.
CGAAGGCCATCCAGGAGACCCTGGAGGGCCTGAAGGAAGACGGCAGGCAGGTGGTGCCGGGGATCTTCGCGGCGGTGCCTTACTGCGTGGATTTGATCGGTGGGCCCTACCTCGAGACGGACGACGCGGTGTGCAAGGCGTTCCGGCCGAAGACGGCGATCCGGCAGCGGCCTTAGGCTTCGGGTCAAAACCAGACAGCCGAACGCAGAGGGCGCAAAGGAACGCAAAAGACGCAGAAGAATACCTTTAAGGGTTTTTTCTGCGTCTTTTGCGTATCTCTGCGCCCTCTGCGTTCGGCTGTCTGGTTTGAATGCTCCCGACCGCCACCTACTTCCCCACCAGCTGCGTCAGCTTCTCGGCTTCGAAGGATTCCTTCGTCTGCGCATCCGCCGGCACGCAGTCCTCGCCGCGGCGCTGGCTGGACAGCTGTTCGATCGCCTGCCACAGCAGCGCGATCTGGTGCTCGTGGGAAGAGGCGTTGTCGATCAGGCCCTTCATGGCCTGCGACAGCGGGTCGTCCGAATTCGTCACGCCGTAGGCGGAGAAGCCCATCTTCGCGGCCGCTTCCTCGCGCCGGGCGATGTCCTCGGCCTGGATGATCCGGGCCGGGATGCCCACGGCCGTCGCGCCCTCGGGCACCGGCTTGGTGACCACCGCGTTGGAGCCGATCGCGGCATTGTCGCCCACGACGAAGCCGCCCAGCACCTTGGCCCCGGCGCCGACGATCACGTTGCGGCCCAGGGTCGGGTGGCGCTTGGCGCCCTTGGTCAGGGAGGTGCCGCCCAGGGTGACGCCCTGGTAGATCGTGCAGCCGTCGCCCACTTCGGCCGTCTCGCCGATCACGATGCCCATGCCGTGGTCGATGAAGACGTTGGCGCCGATCTTCGCGCCCGGGTGGATCTCGATGCCGGTGAGCCAGCGCGAGAATTGGGAGATCCAGCGGGCCAGCCAGCGCAGTTCGCGCTGCCACAGCCCGTGCGACAGCCGGTGCAGCAGGATCGCGTGCAGCCCCGGATAACACGTGAGCACCTCCCACTTGCTGCGCGCGGCAGGGTCGCGGTCGAGGATGCACTGGATGTCGGAACGCAGGCGGCTGAACATGGCTCTTCGCGGGTTGCAGCTCTAGTCTAAGGCTTTGCCTTGCGGGCCGCCTCGGACATGGCCTTGGCGACACCGCGCAGGATGTGGATTTCCTCGGGCGTGGGCTGCGCCCGGTTGAACAACTGCTGCAGGCGCGGCATCAGCTTCTTCGGCGCGGCCGGGTCCAGGAAGCCGACTTCCACCAGGGCCTGCTCCCAGTGCCGCAGCATGCCGGCCACGGCCGCGGCATCGGCGGCCGCCGGCGAGGCGGGCGGCGGCGCGTCGAAGCCGCCCAGGGCCATCCGCCACTCGTAGGCGATCACCTGGATCGCCGCAGCCAGGTTGAGGGAGCCGTAGTCCGGCGAGACCGGGATGCGCAGCGCCGCATGGCAGCGGTACACGTCCTCGTTGCGCATGCCGTAGCGCTCGGACCCGAACAGGAAGGCCACGCGCTGGGCGCCGCCGGCGGCCAGCGGGCCCAGGTGCTCGCGCGGGGTGGCGGTGGGCGGGCCGAAGTCGCGCGCCGTCATCACGGTGGCGCAGACGTGCGTCATCCCCTCCAGCGCCTCGTCCAGGGTGTCGACGGCGCGGGCCTTCCCCAGCACGTCGCCGGCGCCGCTGGCCCGCTCGATCGTCTCGTCGCGCGCCAGCACGTCGTCCCAGCGGGGCTTCACCAGCACCAGATCGTCGAAACCCATCACCTTGAGGGCGCGGGCGGCGGCACCGACGTTGCCGGCGTGGCTGGGCTGGATCAGGACGAAGCGGGTGGACATGCCCCGATTGTCCCCGGGCGGGGGTGGCCGGAACGGGCCTCCAAACCGAACAGCCGAACGCAGAGGGCGCAGAGAAGACGCAGCGGACGCAGAAAAATCCTCTAAAGGATTCTTCTGCGCCCTCTGTGAGTCCTCTGCGTCCTCTGCGTTCGGCTGTCTGGTTTTGCTGCTCCTCGAGAAGACCTAAACCTCTTCCGGCCGCATCTCGATAGCGCCGCACGGGCACTCCGAGACGCAGACTCCGCAGCCCTTGCAGTAGTCGTAGTTGAACTGGAAGCGCTTGCCGGGCCCCAGCTTGATCACCGCGTTGTCGGGGCAGACGCCGTAGCAGTTGTCGCACTCGAAGCAGTTGCCGCACGACAGGCAGCGGCGCGCCTCGTACAGCGCGTTGGCCTCGGTCAGGCCGCCCTGCACCTCGTCGAAGCTGCTGGTGCGGCGGGCCGCGTCCAGCTGCGGGCGCATGGTCTTGGGCGCGTCGCTGTAGTACCAGGGGTTCAGGCGCTCGAAGGTGGCGACCGGCGCCTTGGCCTTGGGCTCCAGCTTCGCATCGCGCAGCCAGGCGTCGATGTGGCGCGCGGCCTTCTTGCCGTGGCCCACCGCCACCGTGACGTTGCGTTCGGCCGGCACCATGTCGCCGCCCGCGAACAGGCCGGGGTGCCCGGTCATCATGGTCTGCGGGTCGACCTGCACCACGCCGTCCTTGAGTTCCAGGCCCGGCACGCCGTCCAGCAGCGACAGGTCCACGTCCTGGCCCAGGGCCAGGATCAGCGAATCGGCATGCAGCGTCTCGAACTCGCCGGTCGGCTGCGGCATGCCCTTTTCGTCCAGGCGCATCTTCTCGATGGTGAGCGCGTCGAAATCGGCCTCGCGGATGGTGGACAGCCACTTGACCATCACGCCCTCTTCCAGCGCCTCTTCCACCTCGAAATCGTGGGCCGGCATCTTGTCGCGCGTGCGGCGGTAGACGATCACCGCCTCGGTGGCGCCCAGGCGCTTGGCCGTACGGGCCACGTCGATGGCGGTGTTGCCACCGCCGTAGACCGCCACGCGGCGGCCCAGCAGGGGCTGGTCGCCCTCTTCCATCGAACGCAGGACCTGCACGGCGTCGAGGATGCGCGCCGAGTCCTTGGCCGGGATGAAGGCGCGCTTGGCGATGTGGGCGCCGACGGCCAGGAAGGCGGCGTCGAAGCCGCCCTCGCGCATGGCCTCGTCGATGCGGTCCACCCGCGTGTTCAGCTCCACCTTGACGCCCATCGCCACGATGCGCTGCATCTCGGCTTCCAGCACGTCGCGCGGCAGGCGGTACTTCGGAATGCCGAAGCGCATCATGCCGCCCAGCACGGGACCGGCTTCCTTGACGGTCACGCGATGGCCCAGCCGGCGCAGCTGGTAGGCCGCCGACATGCCGGAGGGCCCGGCGCCGACGATCAGCACGTGCTTGCCGGTCTCGGCCGCGGGGGCCTCGAACTGCCAGCCGCGCTTGATGGCCTCGTCGCCGAGGAAGCGCTCGACCGAGTTGATGCCCACCGAGTCGTCGACCTTGGCGCGGTTGCAGGCGCCTTCGCAGGTGTGGTAGCAGACCCGGCCCATGGTCGCGGGGAACGGGTTGTCGCGCGTCAGGTGGCGCCAGGCGGACTCGTACTCGCCGCTCTCGGCGTGGAACAGCCAGCCCTGGATGTCCTCGCCGGCGGGGCACTGCGCATTGCAGGGCGGCAGGCGGTTGATGTAGACCGGGCGCTCGGTGCGCCAGGAGCCGGTGCGGTTCGCCAGCGAGGAACCGGGGTCGAGGGTGATGGCAAAGGGTTTCTGCATGGTCAGGCCTCCACCTCGTCGAGCAGGCCGAAGCGGCGGATGTTGCGGTCGGCATCGGCCTGGATGCGCGCGATGACTTCGGGCCGGCCGGGCTTGCCGAACAAGTGGGCGAAGCGCTTCTGCGGCTTGAGGTATTCCTCGACCGGCAGGTGGCGGCGGATCTTCGTCACGGCGGTGACTTCGCCGCGCTCCGCTTCGAACACCGGGAAGATGCCGGTTTCGCGCGCCAGCCGCGCCAGCCGGATCGTGTCGTTGCTGGCCGAGCCCCAGCCCAGCGGGCAAGGCACCAGCACGTGGAGGTAGCGGGCGCCGCGCAGCGTCATGGCCTTTTCGACCTTCGCTTCCAGGTCGCGCAGGTCGGCCACCGTGGCCGTGGCGACGTAGGGGATCTCGTGCGCCATCGCGATCAGCGGCAGGTTCTTGCCCTGCCCGAATGTCGCGCCCGGGTCGGTGCCCACGGCCATCGTGGTCGCGGTGCGGGCGGCGGCCGGCGTGGCGGAAGAACGCTGCACGCCGGTGTTCATGTACGCCTCGTTGTCGTAGCAGATGTACAGCACGTCGTCGTTGCGCTCGAACATGCCCGAGAGGCAGCCGAAGCCGATGTCGGTGGTGCCGCCGTCGCCGCCCTGCGCGATCACCCGCACGTCCTGGCGGCCCTTGACCTTCAGGGCCGCCGCGATGCCGGTGCCCACCGCCGCGGTGTTGCCGAACAGCGAGTGGATCCAGGGCAGCTGCCAGGAGGTTTCCGGGTAGGGCGTGGAGAACACCTCCAGGCAGCCCGTGGCATTGGCCGCGATCAGGCGGCGGTCCGTGGCACGCATCGCCGCGTCCACCGCGTAGCGGGCGCCCAGGGCTTCGCCGCAGCCCTGGCAGGCGCGGTGCCCCGAGTTGAGCGAGTTGCTGCGGTCGACGCTCGCCTGCACCGAGCGCTGTTCCGGCGCCAGCAGGCGGTTGCCCACCGTGAAGGTGCCGGTCTGGTAGAACTTGATGGGTTGCATGGCCATGTCAGTGCACCTTTGCTGCCACAGTGCCGACGTCGCGCAGCAGGTTCTCGGCGATCGGGCCGCTGCGGCGCGTCTGGCGTTCGCGTTCGAGCTGGCGGTTGACGATGCGCCAGTCCAGGTCCATGAAGGTCAGCGGCTGCAGCTTGCCGGCGATCGCGTCGGCGAACGTGCGGGCCAGCGAGGCCTTGGTGATCGCGCGGCCGCCCAGGCCGGCGATGACGGTGTAGCCCTGCAGCTGGATGCCGGAGAGCGCCACCCGCACGTCGGTGGAGACGATGCCGCCCAGGCCGACGGAGAAGCTCTTCTCCAGCACGACGACGCGCTTGGCTTCCTGCAGCGCGGCCCGCACGGCGGCGAGCGGGAACGGCCGGTAGGACTGGATGCCCAGCACGCCGATCTTGATGCCGGCCGCGCGCATGTCGTCCACGGTGTCCTTGATGGTGCCGAGCACCGAGCCGAGCGCCACCACGATGGTCTCGGCGTCCTCGCAGCGGTAGGGCCGCACCAGGCCGCCCGAGGCGCGGCCGAAGCGCTCCTCGAACTCCTGCGCGATCACCGGGATGCGCTCCAGCGCCATCGTCTGCTTGGCGTGCGCGAGGTAGCGCACTTCCATGAAGGCTTCGGGTCCGACCATGGCGCCGATCGACACCGGCTCGGTGGGATCGAGCACCTGGCGCGGCTCGTAGGGCGGCAGGAAGGCGTCGACCTCGGCCTGCGCCGGGATGTCGACCCGCTCCACCGCGTGCGTCAGGATGAAGCCGTCCATGCACACCATCACCGGCATCGACAGTTCCTCGCCGAGGCGGAAGGCCTGCAGGTGCAGGTCCGCCGCTTCCTGGTTGGTCTCGGCGAACAGCTGCAGCCAGCCGCAGTCGCGCTGGCTCATCGAGTCGCTGTGGTCGTTCCAGATGTTGATCGGCGCGCCGATCGCCCGGTTGGCCACCGTCATCACGATCGGGAGGCCCAGGCCGGACGCGTTGTAGACGGCCTCGGCCATGAACAGCAGGCCCTGGCTGGCCGTCGCGGTGTAGCTGCGCGCGCCGGCGGCGCTGGCGCCGATCGCCACGCTCATGGCGGCGAATTCGCTTTCCACGTTGATGAACTCGCAGGGCGAGAGCTCACCGCTCTTCACGATCTCGCCCAGGCCTTCCACGATGTGGGTCTGCGGCGAGATGGGATAGGCGCAGATCACCTCGGGGCGGCACAGCGCCACCGCTTCGGCGACGGCACGCGAGCCTTCGATCTGTTTCAGCATGCCTTGAGCTCCTGCAGTTCACGGGTGACGTAGTCGAAGGCTTCGGCGGCGGCGGCCTCGTTGGCCGCGGCCACCTTGCCGGCGAAGGTGTGGCGGATCGCGTGCTGCACGGCGTCGAGCGTCACGATGCCGGAAAGCGCCGCCAGTCCGCCCAGCAGCACCGCGTTGGGCAGCGGGCGTCCCAGGTGGCGCATCGCGATCTCGGTCGCGGGCACAGTCGCCACCCGCTCCGGCTGGAACGTGCGCGAGACCTCGCCCACGCCCAGTTCCTCGAAGCCGCGCTTGCTGTTGATCAGGACGTAGCCGCCCTGCTGGAGGCCCTGGAACACGTCGACCTGGTGCAGCAGGGTCGGGTCCTGCACGATCAGCACGTCGGGCTGCAGCACCGGTTCGCGCAGCCGGATCGGCGTGTCGGCGATCCGGCAGAACGCCACCACGGGCGCTCCCGTGCGTTCCGATCCGAAGGAGGGGAAGGCCTGCGCATGGCGGCCCTGTTCGAACGCGGCGAGGGAGAGCATTTCGGCCGCCGTCACCACGCCTTGGCCGCCGCGGCCATGAAGGCGGATCTGCAACATGGGGATCCTTTAGTTCGTCAGGTGGAAATTGTTTGCACCAAGCGAAAAGTCGCCCTTGACGTGCATCAAGCGGCCCGGTGCCGGCGCGGGCGCACGTGCGAGAAGCATGAGCCCGCTCAAAAACCGAAGGATCAGGGAAACGCGCAGCAGGGGTATTGCCGGACGTCGGCTGCGGCCGACATGCCGCGCCAAGTAAAATCTGGTTATCGTGGCACCCCGCATCGCCGGTGTGCGTCCCGCGCCCCCGTGTGCGCCGCTCTTGAACAACTCATGTCGTCCAACCAGCACCCCATGCTCAACGTGGCCGTCAAGGCCGCCCGCGCTGCCGGCGCGATCATCAACCGCGCCGCGCTCGACGTCGAAGCCGTGCGGATCTCGCAGAAGCAGACCAACGATTTCGTCACCGAGATCGACCACGCCGCCGAGCACGCCATCATCGACACGCTGCTCGGCGCCTACCCCGACCACGGCATCTGGGCCGAGGAATCGGGGCGCGAACACGGGAGGGCGGCGTCCGATCACGTGTGGCTGATCGACCCGCTGGACGGCACGACCAACTTCATCCACGGCTTTCCCGTCTACTGCGTCAGCATCGCGCTGCTCGTGAAGGGACGCGTCGAGCAGGCCGTGATCTACGACCCCACCCGCAACGACCTCTTCACCGCCACGCGCGGCCGCGGCGCCTTCCTCAACGACCGCCGCATCCGCGTGAGCAAGCGCACCCAGCTGAAGGAGTCGCTCATCTCCACCGGCTTCCCGTTCCGGCCGGGCGACAACTTCAACGTGTACCTGCGCATGATGGCCGACGTCATGAAGCGCACCGCCGGCCTGCGCCGCCCGGGCGCCGCCGCGCTGGACCTCGCCTACGTGGCGGCCGGCTACACCGAAGGCTTCTTCGAGACCGGCCTGTCGCCGTGGGACGTGGCCGCGGGCTCCCTGCTCGTGACCGAGGCGGGCGGGCTGATCGGCAACTTCACGGGCGAGGCCGACTTCCTGGAGCAGCGCGAGGTCGTCGCGGGCACCCCCCGCATCTACGGGCAGCTGGTGAAGCTGCTGTCGAAGTACAGCAAGTTCGCCAGCGCCGGCGAGAAGGCCGAGGTGCGGCAGAACACGCCGCAGGTCGTCGAACCCGCGCTGGAGGCGGGCATCCAGGCCGACGACCCGCCGCCCGAAGCCATTCCGCCGCAACCCGCGGGCGAATGAACGGGCTGTCGCCGACGCCCTGGACCGGCACCGCGCTGTTCGCGCTCGCGGCCGTCGTGGCCGCGATCGTCGTGCGACGCCTGGTGCGGACCGTGCTTCTGCGACTTTCCACGGGCCACCCCCTGGTGCACGGCGCCCTGCAGGCGACCGAGCGCGCCGGCGCGGCGGCCTTCCCCGCGCTGGCGCTGCTGCTCGTGTGGCAGGTCGCTCCGGCCGACCTCCCGTTCCTGCCGATCGTGCGGCAGGTGACGGTGCTGCTCTTCATCGGATCGCTCACCTGGTTCACGGTGGCGGTGATCGGCGGATTCGCCCAGGGGGTGATCGAGAAACACCCGGTGGGGGCCGGGGACAACCTGGCGGCCCGGCGCATCCAGACGCAGACCAACGTCCTGAGCCGCAGTGCGCAGGTGGTCGTGGTGATCGCCGGCCTCGCCCTGGCCCTCATGACCTTCCCGGCGGCGCGCCAGGTCGGCGCCAGCCTGCTGGCCTCCGCCGGCGTGCTGGGGATCATCGGCGGCCTTGCCGCCCGGCCGGTCTTCAGCAACCTGATCGCAGGCCTGCAGCTGGCGTTGGCGCAGCCGATCCGGCTGGACGACGTGCTGATCGTCAACGGCGAATGGGGCAACGTGGAGGAGATCACCGGGACCTACGTGGTGTTCCGGATCTGGGACGAGCGCCGGATGATCATCCCGCTGCAGTGGTTCATCGAGAACCCGTTCCAGAACTGGACCCGCACCAGCGCCGACATCATGGGCACGGTGTTCCTCCACGTGGACTACGCCGCCCCGATCGAGGCGATCCGCGCCGAGGCGAAGCGGCTGGTGGAAGCGGCCCCGGAGTGGGACGGGCGCGTGTTCAACCTGCAGGTCACGGACGCCCGGGAGCGGTGCCTGCAGCTGCGGGTGCTGGTCTCGTCCGCCAATGCGGGCAGGAACTGGGACCTGCGCTGCAAGGTCCGCGAGGGGCTGGTGGGCTTCCTCGCGCGGGAGCATCCGCAGGCGCTGCCGCTGGTGCGGAACGAACTGCGGGAGACGCCGGCGGAGTAAGCAGTTCTTCTCCCATCCCGGGGTGGGGGAGAAATGCCCGAAAATCGCGCCTTCATGTCCGCCCGTCCCGACTTCAGCGCCCACACCCCCATGATGGCGGGGCGGCTTCTCCTATGAAGCTGAGCCGAAAAGCGCAAAACCCACGCCGAAACCTACGCTCATGCGTCGCATCACATTCGCCCGGTACTACCTGCCGCCCGGCCCGGGCCGGCGCAAGCCCTACCCCAGCACCTGGAAGATGAGCCCGGAGGAGGCGGCGGAGCGCGGCGCGACGGAGATCGTCCAGGGCAGCGAGGAGGTGCGGGACGTGCCCGAGTCCGACGAGGAGATCCGCCGGGCCCAGACGCACTACCAGTCCGCCGGCCGGGACAGCGTGAAGCCACCGCAGAAGTGAAAAAGCCCCCGAGCCCGCTCGGGGCCCGGGGCAGAGGTTGACGACGGTCAACACGTAAGAGGTAGTACGCCGTTCGGGCGACGTGCGCTGCTCAGCCGCTGCGCACAATGGCGGTCCCGGAGGGAACAGAATGAAAAGAACGATCGCCGTGATGGCGCTGCTCGCGGTCCTGGCTGGGTGTGGCGGCGGGGGCGGCGAAGCACCGCCAACCGCGAGCGCGCCAACACTGGAGCCGCCCGCCCCCGTGGCCACCATCGAGCCGCCTCCGGCATCGCCTCCGCCGGCTGCCACCCCCACGCCTGAACCCGTGCCCGAGCCAGCTCCGGCCCCAACCGCAGAGCCCCCCGCCCCGCCCCCGGAACCTGAGCCGCCTGTCGTGCAGGCTGACTTGCCGCCCACCGTGACGGTCGTGGCGGCCGCCACGACAACGATCCAGAGCGCCCGAAAGGTTGCGCCCAGCGACGCCGCTTTCCGCTATCTAGGCGCCGCACCTGGCCCGTGGGCGAATGACAAACGCTTCTGGGTCGCGTCAGGCGACCTGGCGCAGCACCTGAAGGTGACCTTCAAGACGAATGCGCCGCGCGTCGACCTGTTCATGACCGAGTTCAATACCCGGTTCGAAATCCGAGTAGACGGGAAGACTGCGCCTGGCATGCCCGTCCGCTTTGGCACAACTGGCACGCCCCGCGTCGTGCAGCTCGAGTTCCCCGCAGGCTCGCGCGAGCGCGTAATCGATGTCTACGGCCTGCTCATGCCATTCGGCGGTGTCTGGGTCCCCGACGGCTACACCGTCACGCAGCCCACCGAACTCGATGCGCTGCCCGTGATCGCCTTCGCCCCGGGCGACTCCTATACGCAAGGCACCGGGGCCGCGACGCCTCGGCAAACCTATGCCGGCTGGGCGGCCGATGCGCTGGGCTACGAAGGCTGGTCGGATGGCGTGGGCAGCACGGGCTGGCTCACCACGGGAGGGAATTCGCCCGCGCAGCGCGTGCAGAGCACGGCCGCCAAGCTCTCGCATAAGCCGGACATCATCGTGACGGCCATGGGGTTCAACGACGCTGGCGGCGACCTCGCCCTAGTCGCCGCCAGCTACGACGCGACGATCGCGCAGCTCAAGGCCGCGTGGCCGACGGCGAAGCTCGCGACGCTGGGGCCGTGGACTCCGCGGGGGACGACCACCGCCGCCCTGACGGCCATGAAGCAGACGCTGCAGGCCCGCGCGGCGGCGAACGACGTGGCGTTCATCGACGTGGAGGGAATCATCACGCCAGAGAATGCAGCGCAGTACACGGGCAGCGACAACACACACCCGACCGCCGCCGGCCATCGTTACCTGGGCGAGCAGATCTCGATCAGGATGAAGGCCATGGGGCTCTAGTCGGCCGGATCACGAGAACCGGCCCACACCAGCGGCGTAGTCGGCGGCCACGATCTGCGCCACGGTCTGGCCGCCGCTCAGGTCGTCGAACAGCGTTCGATAGATGGTTCCGTCGTAGGCATCCGTGCTGAATGCGGGCAGCTTGCCCACGCGCGGCAACGAACTGGAAGGTTGGTAGATGCTGGCCGCTGCCGCGGCGGTTCCAGTGCCGTTCTGCACACCATTGACCCAGGCGCTACGGGTGAAGGTGCCCGCTCCGTTGCCTTGGTAGCCGACAGCCACCTGGTAGACCGTGCCGGACACCACGCCGTTGTAGGTCGTAGCGCTCAGCGTGTTGGCAATGAAGGCGAAGGAGGCGGCAGACTGATAGATCAGGTATTGCGAAGTCCCAGCCGCGCCATCCGTCATGCCGACGATGAACTTGTTGCTGGACACCGCCGAGGGCTTGACCCAGGCGATCACCACGAACCCTGTGAGCTGGCCGGACGCCACCTTGCCGGTGGTGGGCAGGCGGATCTCAGGGCCCGTAGCAGCGGCGGAGGTGAACCCCCCCGCTCCGCCCCATCCCGACGTGCCGGCGAAAAAGCTTCCGTCCGCACCGGTCACCAGATTCACCCATGAATTCCCAACGGACGGCGCCGCTTGGGACGGCCACGAGTAAGAGTCGAGGGCATCCAGAACCCACTTCGACCCGGAGGAGGCCGCCGGGTCGCGGTAAAGGATCGGCAGGCTGGTGTCGGTGCAAGCCCCGCCGGACTTGAAGACGGAAGTGTTGCTGGGCATGGTCAGAATCCTTTGCTGTCGAAGATGCGCTTGATCTCAGCGGCCACAACGCCGTAGCCGGCGGTATTCAGGTGGTAGCGGTCGGTGTGCAGGAGGCTGCGCGGAGGCAGGCCCGCAGCGATGTCCGCGAGGTCGTTGCCGCTGCCGTCGTTGTGTCGCTGGAGCAGCCCGCGCAGGTCGATGTACTCGTAGGGGTAGGCTTCCTTCACCAGCGCCAGGAGGCTGTCGTAGGTCGCCTTGATCGTCGCCACGCTGCCACTCAGGCAGTCGATGGCCGGCATGACGACCACGCGCCGCTTCTGCGTCGTTGCCTGCCAGGACAGGTACTGCCCGATGTACGCGAGGATTTCCGCCGCCGTGTTGGACAGCATGTTGTTGGTGCCGATCCAGCACACCAGAGTATGAAAACGGTGCGCCTCGGTAGCCGGGACGAATGGAATGGCCGAATCGCACACGACGATGCTGCCGGCAGCGGTGCGCGCGAAGCTGTACTGCCCGGTGACGCCAGCCTTGGACAGCGTTCCCGGAATGCCGGCCAGCGTACCGGTAATGGACTTGGTTTGCGAAGCGTCGGCGTAGGCCAGCGGCGCCTTCGTCACGGTAACGTTGACCGAGCCGCTAGCAGGGATCTCTGGGAAACCGCTGGCGCCAGTGGGCAGCGTGACCAGCGAAGGCACCGGGCCGAGTCGCGCAAGGATCGAGCTGGAGCTCTGCCCGCCGTAACCGGACTTGTAGATGGTGCGCGTATCGGCTGCCGCGACGTACAGGGCTTGGAGCTGCTCCCCCACGCTCTGCCCCGCAGAGGCGCCAGCGCCTTCGGTCAGCGAATCCCCGAAGATCACGCTGTCGGTGGACGGCTGGGTGTACGAGATCGCGGTCGGAACGCCCTCCACGGCCTGGGAGATGTTGACGCCTTTCACCTCCAGTTCGCCGTTCTTGAGGAAGCCTCCCAGGATGCGGCTTGCTGAGTCGGTGAAGGCGTGCAGGTACAGGCTGCGCTCGGGGCCAGCCAGCACCGTTGCCGCTGCGATGGCGGCCCCCTGGCCAGCCGTCAAGGCGGCAGCCGCATCCGCAAGCGCCTGCGTTACGCCGCCGGAGATGTTCACCCCCTTGGACCAGAACGTGCCATCCAGCTTGATGCCGCCCAGCAGCCGGCCCGCGGAGTCCTGCCAGGCATGCAGCCACCCCGTACGCGCCGAGCCGAATCCTTGGGGGAACAGCGCGTCGAAGAAGGACTTCACGTAGAAGCGCCCGACTTCGGTAGCGGACCCGCTGTCGTTGCGGTACTGAATGATGTAGTCGCCCGAGAAGACGCTGAACGTCTGGCCGTTCGTAGTTCCGGCGAGGCCGGCGGCAGTGCTTGCGTACACACGGCCCGAGGTGTTGGCAGCGTCACGCGCCGCTTCTGCCGCAACCTTCGCCGCAGTGGCCGTCGTCGCCTGCGCGGCGGCATCGACCGCTTGTGATGTCGCTATCCCGGCTTGTGTGGTCGCATCGAAAATAGCGGTGTCGACGTCCCCGAAGGCGGAGGCGATGCCGGCGACGGTCACAGCATCAGCCGCCACCTGAGCCGCATCGGTGGCCACCTGCGCCGACTTGGTGGAGACGTCGGTCTGCAGCGCATTCATCTCCGTCACGTGCGTGCCGGCCCACGTGATGTACGTGGCCAGCCAGGCGCGCAGGTCGGAGACCGAGTTTCTGAAGCCGACCAGCCACACGACGAAGGCGTCAGCCAGCGAGCGGAAGGATGACGGGTTGACGCGCGAAGGCGCATCACCAGGCGCTGTCGGGGACGCCGGTGGCGCGGAGGGCGGTGCGGTCAAAGGCATCAGGTCAGCCCTTTCATGGAAACGTTGAAGACGTCCGTCCCCGGGTAGCTCAGGGTGCGCCGCCAGCTCTCCGCCAGGCCGAACACCTGAGCGTCGGGTCGCGCGTCGGAGGCGAGGACGAGGATCGGTCGCGCGCGGTTCTGGGTGAGGAAGCGCACCAGTGTCGGCGAGCGCACAACCGGCACGTACACCGTGAACTCCATGTTGTCGGCGAAGTCTCTTTCAACGATGTCGCGCACACCGAACTCGTCCGCCGAGATTCGGGAGTAGTCATCAATGCCGGTCGTGACGCCACCCTCGGTGATGCCCGCCTCCAGTGCCGGGCCCATCAAGACCTCGCCGCACTTGGCAGTTCCTCCCGTGTTGTCGACGGTGATCTTGTAGATCGCGTCGCCGAACGGAAGCATCCCCGTGAACACCACCTCGCTCTGGCGCGTGATGGGGTTGAAGAAGTACTCGAACCAATCTGACACCGGGTCGTCCAGGCTGATGGTTCGCGTGAAAATGACGCCGTCCGCCACCGTGCGCTGCTCCACCGTTACCGACGTTGCCTGCACGTTGCGCAGCGAGACAACGCCGATTACCTGTGCCGGCGTGACTTCGACGACGATCGTGTCCGCGCGCTCCGTCTGCGCCCCGACCTTCTGGTCGAACATGCGCATCTTGTTGATGGCGCCGACGCGCACCCACCATGCGGCATCGGACACGGCGTGGCCGGTGTTCGCGGCTTGCAGGGATTGGTAGACCGACTCCCCGGACGTGGCTTGATCGCCGAGCCCGTATGCGTGCCCGGCGTCGTACGCCGCAGGGTCGAGTGAGCCGTCAACGTTGGTCGACGTGAGTGCCCCGCCAGTCGCAATGACGAGGGGCTCGACGAAAAGTGCTCCGCTTGCCATGGTTTTCCTTTAAGCGCGCACCGCCGGCATGCCGTCGATGTCGAATTTCTTAAGCCGGGCTTCGATCTTCTGAAGGTTCGTGACCGCAGCCACGTCGCCCACGCGGGTTTCATCGCGCAGGCCCCGGAGTTCCGCCTTGATGTCGCGCAGCAGAGGCTCCAGGGCAGCGTTCGATGCGAACATCCCGCGGGTCTGCTCGTTCGTGTAAACGCGGCCGGGCGTCTCGAAATCGACGACCTCTTGGCCCAATTCGCCCACCAGCACCGGGCCCGCGCCGCGCCAGCCGCCCGTGGCAGCGCCAGAGCCCCGAAACTCGGCAGACCAGTCGATGTACGTGTTTTGGGCCGTCGTCGCGGCAGCCACGGCCGGAGCAACTACGGCTGCCGCAGCAGCCGCAGCAGCCGCTGCCGCTTGGCGGGCCACCTCGTCGGCCGACGCCTGCTCCGCAGCGATCTGCGCCGTATAGCGCAAGGTCTCCTGCTGGATGGCCGTCTGGGCGTTCAGGAACGCCGTCAGCGCATCGCCGACGGAGATCACGGTGGTGTTCAACAACCCCAGCGCCGTGAGCTGCTGCGTCATCGCATCGAGCTGCTGCTGCGCGGTCGTCGCGCGGCCTTCCGCCGAGGATGCGGCAGTCGTGAGCCCTGCCTGCACGCGAGCCACTGCCGCGGCAACCTCCGCGGGGGTGCGCGCGGACTCCCTCGCCGCGTCGATCAGCGCCTTGCCGGAGGCGCCGAGGGCCTGCAGCGCCTGCTCGTTGCCGGCGACCGCGCTGGAGAGCGTTCCAGAGAAGACGCTGTTGGCTCGGGCCGTGCGCGTCGAGCGCGATGCGGGCGCCTCGTCGGCCAGGCTGTCGCGCACCTGGCGCAGTTGCTGCGCGTAGTTCGTGTGCCGCTCGACCACCCCGCGAAGGGCGTCGCTCTCGCGCTCGTAGGCGGCCATCAGGGCGCCGCGCGCCGCGGCTTCGGTCGCCTTCAGGTCCGACAGGGCCGCTATGTGGTCGTACAGGGCGCGGTTCGTGTCGTCGATCGCCTCGCGCTCCTTCGCACGCGCCGCGGCGACCTGTTCCAGATCGGTGTGCGTCAGGTCGAAGAGCTGCGCCTCGAGCGTCTGACGCTCGGTCATCGCCTTCTTCAGCTTCTGCACCGCAGCGTCCAGCGCGCCGCCTGAGAGGGCGTCGACGTCGCCCAACTGGCGAAGGTACGCCCCGATCTTGTCCGGCAGGCCCGTTTCCTCCAGAGCCTTCAGGATCACGCGGTTCGCCTCGTCGGTCACCGCAGCGGTGAGCTCGGCCTCCGACCTGCCGACGTTCTCGGTCCCGCCCAAGCGGTCGCCACGGCTGCTGATCTTCTGGCCGTTCAGGAAGGCGTCGAAGGCGAGCTGGGTCTGCGCCGTTCCCTGCGGGTCGGCGGCGCTGAACACCCCGAGTTGCAGGTCCTTCGCCAGCTGGCCAGCGATGGCCTTGTAGGTCGCCTGCGTGGCCTCGACGATGGTCCGCGCCGCCGTCGGGTCGCCGCGCGTGGGCATGCCGACTCCGAAGCCGGACTCGGTCTTGGGTCCGCCGCCAGGGCTGACCAGCTTCCCGAAGATCGCGCCAGGGATGCCGCCGAACAGCGCCCCTCCAGCGCTGGCCACCTTCATCTGGTCGCCCTTGAGCCCCATCATCTGGCCGATGGTGGAGCCCACCATGGCGCCACCGGCGGCGATGGTGCCAAGGAACCCGAGTTGCGAGCCCGCAATAGTGCCCAGGCCGGGGATGGACATCGACCCGCCGAACGGGCTGGGCGGGCCCATGAGGTTGCCGGGCTGGCCGAACAAGCTGCCAAAGCCCTGTTGGCCGAAGCTGGCCAGCTGTCCCGCCACCGGCTGCAGCACCGCCTGGATGACCGGCTTCAGCACCAGCGTCGCGAACATGTTCTTCAGCGTGTCGCGCAGGTTCTGGGCGAAGTCCTTGCCGCTCTCGAAGCCGCGCAGCAGAGCGTCCGTGAGGCTCTGGTTGATGCTGTCGGTGGTGCGCTGCCACTCGTCCAGAATCGTCTTCTGTTCGGCGTTCGCGGCCTGCACGCGCGCGTTCGAGCGCGCCTTGTCCTGCAGTTCCCGGCGCTTCGCATCCGCCTCCGGGCCCGTGCCGAGGTTCAGCCGCTCGATCTCGGCGAGTTCCTTCGCCAGCGCGACTTCCACGCGGCGCTGGGCGATGATCTTCTCCCGCTCCTGCTGCGTGCGACCGAGCAGGCTCACCTCCAGTTGCAGGGTCTGCGTCTCTTCGGCCGCCACGCGCCCGGCCTCGTCCAGGCTGCGCGACTTCTGCAGGAATTCCGCCTTCTGCAGCGCAGCGACGAAACGCTCCTGCGCCTCGGTCTTGGCGCGCAGGCCGGCAACGTAGCGCGGGTCGAACGTGTCCGACGAGTCCGCCTCGGCGAGTTGCAGCTTCAGCAGGGCGAGCGTCGACTCCTCGACGGCCGTCTTGCTCTTGCCGAACTGCGCGTTGGCGGCCTCCTGGCCGATCGCCTGCTGGCGGATCGCGTCGGCCTGCTGGCCCACCGCGTCGGCGTGCTTGGTGATGGTTGCGAGCGCGTCCTTGTAAGCCTTGTTCTGCTCTTCCTGCGCCTCGCGCTGGCGCTGCACGACGGCCAGGCTTTGCGCCGCGGCCAGCGCACGCTCCTTCTCCGCGCGCGCCACGCCAGTGATGCTGGTCTTCAACTCCTCCTGAATCTTGATGACCAGTTCTTCGCCCGCGGAGAGTTTGCGGTCGGAGAAGTTTCCCGAGGCGATCTGGTCTTGCAGGCGCTTGAGTTCGCGCTGCTCTGACTCAACGCGCGCACGGATGCCGGCAACTTCGCTTTGGCCGGTCGTCTCCGGCGCAAACGACTTGCGGATTCCGGCTTCTGTGCGGGCGATCGTCTTCGGATCAAGCTGCGCGCGGATGGCTGCAGTGCGCTCGTCGGCGGGGGTCTTGCGCAGTTCCGCGAGGCTGTCTCGGTACTCCTTGAGCGCCTTGTTCAGCTTGGCCTGCTTGTCGGCGTACTGCTCCGAGGTCTTCGACGCCGCGTCGTATGCCGCGATGCCGGCCCGCGTGGCCGCCGCCGCCTGCTCTGCCGCCGCCGCCGAGCCGTTCTGGATCTCCAGCATGCGCAGCAGGCGGCGCTCGTCGGCAGCCAGCTCCTGCTCGCTCTTCTGCCACGGCAGACGGAAACGCCGATTCGGGTCTTGACCCCGCACGGACTTGAGTTCCGCCTGCACCCCGGCAAGCTCTTGCGCCGTCGACTGCTGCCGGCCGATCTCCAGAGTCTTGTCGCCGACCTCCTTGAGGACGCCGAGCACGCCTTTCCATGCGGCCTCGATGTACCCGACGTTCTCCACGATGGCCTTGGAGCGATCCTTCGTGGTGTCAGCCAGTTGCTTCGTGGCGAGGTCGGCCGCCTTCTGCTTCTCGCCCTGCTCCTCCAGCGCCTTGATCTGCGCGTAAATCGCCGTGGACAGGAAGTTGTACTGCTTGTTCAGCTCCGCAGCCGCCTTAGCCGGCTCGTCCTGCAGCTTCACGAAGTCGGCGAGCGTCTTGGACACGGCCTGCCCCGTGGCCTTCTCCATCAGGACCGCGGCTTCGGCGATGGCGGAGATGTTCTGGCCGGCGAGCTGCCCGTTCTTCGCGATCTCCGCCAGGACTTCGGCCGCCTTGCCCTTGGTGCCGGCCACGCTCGCGAGCGAGTCGCGCAGCTCGCCGAAACGGCTGGCCGACACGCCGATGGCATTGCCAGAGAGCGTGGCAGCGTTCTGGAACGACCTCAGCTCCTCGCTGCCCGCATGCGCCGCAAAGGCGATGCCGGCGATGGCCGCGGCCCCGATGGTCAGCGGGTTGACCAAGCCGACGATGTAGCCGCCCAGCGCGCGCGCCGCCGGCCCGATGCCGCCGAACATATCTTTGAGCTGGCCGCCTTGCTGCAGCAAAACCTGCAGGGGCCGTTGGCCAGAGGCGAGGCTCGTCGCGATGTCCGTCATCTGCGCCGGCACGCCGCGCAGCGCGAACTGCAGCTGCTTGGCGGACTGCGCGGTGCCGGCCATGGCGGCCGCCTGCGACTGCAGGCCCGAGGTGGCCTGCGCCTGCTTCGCCTGCACCGCCTCGAGCTGCGCCAGGTAGGGCTTCAGCGCGTCGACGCTCACCCCGCGCTGCGCGGCCAGGGCCTCGTAATACTTGGCAGTGGTGCGACCGCCCGCCTCCATGACAGCGGTGGTGCGCTGGATGCTGCCGATGATGCTGCGCGTGGCGCCGTCCAACTTCGCCGCAGCCGGAGCACTGCCGTCGCCGATCTTCTGGACGGCCTGCCCCGCCTGCTGGGCGGACTGCTGCAGGGCCTGGGCCATGTCCCGCCCACCCTGCTTGACCTCTTCGAAGCCGGCCTTCGCCCCGGAGCCGTCGACGACAACGGGAACGACGACCTTGCGGTTTTCGGACATGGAGTGTTTCCTGAGAAGCCGCCCGGGGGCGGGTCAGTTGGAGCGCATGACGGTCAGGGCTTCCTGCTCCATCACGCGGATGTCGGCTTTGGTCTGCTGGCGCTCGTCACCGGAGAGCCCGAGGTCGTCGAGCTCGCGGTGCAGGACGGAGTAGTCCAGCCCCGTGGGACCGTTCATGCCGACGCGCCATTGAGTAGAGAGCGAGGCGAACAGCTCGAAGGACTGCCAGTTCTCCGGCCAGACCTCGAACTCGACGCGCTGCTGCGCGGCGAGAATGGCCTGGCCGATCAGGTCTCCGGCTGCTGGCTGCGGCAGGCGCTGATACAGCGCCGCAGCCGCCTCCTTCAGTTTCCCAGCCGGCCCTCGTTGATCGCGACGCGGTAGATCTCCATGACGGCGTTCGCCGCGCCGGGGAGCTCGTCGCACAACTGCAGCACGTTCGCGTGGCTGAATTCCTCGTCGAGGTTCCAGCCATCGGCGATCTGCAGGATGTAGTCGGTGTTCGCCGCCGCGGTGCGCTTGTGCAGCTCCTCGACGCTCAGGTCTTCGGAGGGCTGCTCCTGGGCGCGAGCCTTGCCGGCGGCCATCACCTCGTCGAGGAAGGCGCCGAATTCGGAGCGGGTGCGGTACTTGAAGGAGACCTCGATGGCGCCTTCGCCACCTTCGAGCATCGGGAATTTGACGGTACGCTTGAACGACTTCGGGCGGGCGCCCAGCTTGATCTTGGCCATGTGTGTTTCCAATCGCGGGAGGAGGGAATCGCCCGTGCCCGAGCCGCCGCTCTCCCGCGACGGAGAGACGACAGCCCGGGTCGGTGCTCTGGATGGGGCTCGCGCCCCGGTGGGATCAGGTCGAGTAGGAGATCTGGCGGCCCTGGAACGACAGGACCACGCTCACGGCGTTGACCTGGTTCTGGTTCAGCTGCGGCTGCTCGTTGCAGGCCATGTACCCGTAGCCGTAGGTCGTGCCGCCGCCGCCCAGCACCATCTTGAACGCCACCGGCGTGAGGGTGCGGGAGATGTCCACCATGGCCAGCCAGTTCACGTCCGCCGGGTCGTGGCCCAGCGACAGCGTCGTCGTCGACGGGTTGAAACCGGTGGGGATGTTCTGCGAGTTGCGGCTCGCCAGCGGGCTGACCTGCGTGAAGCGCGGGTCGCCGCCGGAGGTCTGGATGCCGAGAACCTGCGGGATCTGGACCCAGGAGCCGACCTTCTTCGCGGTGCCCGTTCCGCTGCCGGCCGGGTAGAAGCTGGTGCTGCTGGTGTTCAGGCCCAGGACCTGGAAGCCGTTGACGTCCTGCTGGTCGACTCGGTAGATCGCGTTCTTCGCATCTTCCCAGCCCGAGTCCAGGAAGATCTCGTCGTTGTCGACATACCCGTGCGAGGTGGAAGTCGCCAGCGCGGGGTTCGCGTTGGTCAGGGCCGTGATGGTCTTGGCGGCCGCGAAGTTCGCCGAGGAGCAGAAATAGAACCGCGTGCCCTCGGGGAAGTTGTAGGTGCCCAGCACCAGGCCGTTGCGCGTCATGTGGCCGAAGATGGCCTGCGAGACACGGTCGCCGAAGTCGCGCGCGAGATCGCGGCCGGAGGGGGTGAACAGCGCGAAGGCGATGACCGCCAGCGCCAGGACGGACAGCAGGAGCAGGAGTTTCATGGTTTCCTTTCGGGAATGAAAAAACCGCCCGAGGGCGGCTGGTGGGTTGCCCTGGCGGGCACATGGGAAAGCCCGCCGAGGGCGGGCAATCTCATTCGGTGGAGCTGCTAGGTCGTGTGCCAGCAGCCGAAGGACTGCAGACACCCATAGACCGGGATGTCGGCGTCGTAGTCGGAGACCGCCGCGGCGATGGGCCGGGCCTGGAACGCGGTCGCGGCGCGCATGGCGTCCTCAATGGCGCGCGAGATCTGCAACGCCTCGGAGCGCGTGTTGCTCCAGACGTTGATCTGGATTTCGGAATTGCGCTTCCCGGGCGCGCCGTTCGCGATCGGGTTCAGCACATCGCCTCCGACCTGCTGGAAGGTGACATAGGGCCGCGTCGCGCTCACCGGAGCGAAGTCAGGGAAGACGCGCGTCCCGAGAGCCGGTGCGGCTGCCTTCAGGAGGGTGACGAGATCGGCTTCGAAGGTCATTTCTGCATCGCCTTCCAGAAGGCTGCCTCAACGGCGGCCGCGGCCTCGCCCTGCTTGTACGCGGCGGGGCGCATGAAGGGCCGCGCCGCGATCTGCTTCGGCGCGGGCAGCGGAGCCTTCTTGTTCGTGTACCACTTGCCGTCAGCGCCCAGGTACACCTTGAATTTCTGGATGTGGCCGTACTCGATCAAGTGCGCGTGCGGCGCCTTCACCGGGTTCCATGACACGTCGTAGCGGACCCTCGAATACCCGCCGCTGGGAAGCTCGACGCTGTCCTTTTCCACGAACGCCTGATAGATGGAGGAGCGCAGGCTGCCGGAGACGCTGCCGATCCGGTCCACGTTCTGCAGCACCGCCCGGTAGATCACCTCCGCGCCGGCCTGCGCCGCCGGCCGCAGGGCTTGCGAGATGTCCTCCTCCAGGCCAGCGAGCATGTCGTTGAAGGCGGACAGGTCCACCGGCATCTGCACCGGAGGGTGCTGGCGGGCGTAGGCCGCGCTCCGGTTCGCTGACGTGCGACTCGGCTTCACGCAACCACCTCGCACGCTAGGTCCACATGTTGCCGGCCCGCCTCGTCCGGCAGCACCGCCTTGATCTGGTACGTCGTGGCGCCGTGCACCACCCGCATCGCCGCGGTCACGTCGGTGCGGTAGCGGATCCGGATGGAGGCGCGCACCGTAGCCGTCTCCGCGCCGGCCTTCACGGTTTCGAGGCCGTTCAGATGGCGGATGTTCGCCCAGACCGTCGCAAGCGTCGTCCAATCGCCGGGGATGGGCTGGCCGAGTTCGTCCTGCGTGGCCCCAGGCTGCTGGATCGTGACCTGGCGGTTCAGCGTGCCCGCGCGCATCACGCCCCCAGGCGCCGGTACGGCTGCAGCAGCGCAGCGGCTGCCTTGTCCGTGTCCGAGCCGTCGTACAGGTGCTCGAGTTGCAGCAGGATGCCGGCGGTGATGTCCGCGTTCAGGACGATCCCGAACTGCGCGCGGTCGGAGGCGGCCTGCGCGGCGCGCCAGGCGCTCGCGGCGTAGTCCTCCGCCTTCGCGCGGAGCTCGCAGTCCGTCAGCGTCGCCGCGGCGATCATGGCGGCGTCATAGGCGGCCTTCGCTGCAGCCAGCGCCGCGGGCGCGGCGGCAATCGCGGTGGACAGCGCCCCAGCGTCCGCGTACACGTTTCGGTCCAGGAGCTCGAAGGCGAACCGCTCCGCAGCATCCAGCAGCGGCTGCACGCGCGGGTCGCCGGCTTCTGCGCGAAGGTGCGCGATGGCGGTGTTCAGGTCCACCAGGGGCATTACTTGCTCCGGACCTTGCGGGGGGTCGGGGTCGGCGCGGGCGCGGGGGCCTCAGCGGGCTGCGGGGCCGGCGCGGGCGCCTTTGGCTGCACGTACTCGGCGACCTGCGCCTCCTCCACGAGATGGCGGGCCAGCGCGTCCGGGGCGCGCATCGTGTCGCCAGGGGCAAAGCCCCCGAACGCGGAGTGAGCGCCGAACTTGGTGAACTTGATCTGGATCATGTCGAGAACCACGGCAGATAGCCCACGACGCCGCCGATCGTGACCTTGATCCACTTCTTCGGGCTGATCGCGGCCGGGGCATTGGTGGCGGTGAAGGTCGCCGTCCCCGACCCGGTGGAATCGCATCCATCGACGATGAGGGTGTCGCTCGGTTCGTCCACATCGAGACGCGGCGTCGCGTCGGCCACGCCGGACTCGTTGATCAGGCCCTGCGCCGCGAGCTCGTCGAGCAGGCCCTGGGCCCCGGTGACTGTCGCCCCCTTCGGGACAGCGCCCAAAAGGTGGTGCGAGAAGTTGGCGGTTGCCTTCATTGCGTCTCCTTCAGCGAAAAGGGGCGGCCCGGGAGCCGCCCCTGTCTCATTACGCCGGGGTCAGGTCGCCGGCGCGGATGGCCGCCGGGACTTCGCTGGTCAGCGCCAGGCGCCGCTCGGCGCGCAGGGTGATCAGGTTCTTCGTGAAGTTGTCCGAATCGCTCTCGGACAGCTGCACCACCACGCCCTCGCGGTCGTAGATGTTGCCGTGCTGCGTGAAGTCGCCCACCGCGAAGGTGTCGGCCGTCATGCCCACCGACTTCACCACCGGGACGCCCCACAGCATCGGCTGGCCCGCCTGGTTGTAGGCCACGCGCACGGCGTTGACCGCCGACACCAGCAGGTCCGTCTCGATCGTGGCCCAGTCCGCGGGGTTCAGCACGATGGCGTTCGGCGCGTAGCCGGCCACTTCCAGGTCACCGATGATCTTGCGGATCAGGACAAGCTTCTTCAGCGCCGAGCCGAGCGCCGCGTCGGCGATGCCGTGCGCGGTGTAGTTGCCCGAGTCCATGAAGCCGCTGATGTTCGGGGCGGTGCCGTCGCCGGAGACGAGCTGCGTCTCGACCTTGCGCTGAACGCCGTAGCGCATGCGGGCATCGACGTAGGCGGCCAGGGCGACGTTGTCCATGGCGAGCTGGCGCGAGATCTTGATCCAGTGGGCCACCGTGCTCACCGGCATGTTCACCAGCGACCAGGTCAGCGCGGACTCGGCCTTCGCCGCGCCTTCCGCTGCTTCCGCCGCGTTGTTCGTGAAGGAGGCTTCCTTCGTGTACTCGATGGCGTTGCTGCTGCACGGGATGTGCGAGTACAGCGATTCGATGGTCAGGATGTTGTGCGCGCCCGGGACGATGCCGGTGGTGCGGTGCGGGGCCACGTTGGCATCGGAGCCGGTCAGGGTGTTCTTCACCTCGACACGGACCTTCTGGGCGCCGCCGTCGGCGAACGCCTTGAAGCTGGGCGACTTCACCAGCTGGTCACCCCAGCCGTCCGCCTTGGCCTCGCCTTCGGGGCGCAGCACGCCCTTCTGCTCCAGCGCGGTCAGGCGGTCGGCCAGCTCGCGCTGCTGCGTGCCGATGTTGTCCAGGGCGGCCTTGGTGTCGGCGGACACCTTGCCAAGGGTCTTCAGTTCGCCGTCGGCCTTCTCCGACATGGCGGCCAGGTTGCGCTCGACGGTTTCGAGCGACTTCATGATGACTTCGAGAGACATTGCCTTTTCCTTTCGGGAATGGGAAAGGGCCCCGAAGGGCCCCTGTGTGGTTGCGGAATGCGCGCCTACGCGCCGATCGTTGCCAGCCGCTGGAAATGGGCCGTCAGGTCGGCGATTTGCTTCGCGTCGAGCGGCTCGCCACCAGCATCCCGCTGGCCGAACAGCACCTTCACGCGGGCGGTCAGCGCCTTCGCCGCCCCTTTGCTGAGGCCGCCTGCATCCCGCAAGAAGCTCTCGAACTCGCGCAGGGTTTCGAGCCCCGCGATTTCCTCCTCCAGCGCCGCGGCGAACTCCTCGCCCTTGACGCTGGACAGGTCGATCCTGGCGGCGCCGTCGGCGGGGAAGACCACCGGGGACACCTCCATCAGGTTGGACCAGCGGCGGATCACCCGGCCGCCCTCGGTCTCTTCGTAGTCGCCCTTCTTCAGGAAGCCGCCGATCGACAGGCCATCCAGCGTGCCGTGCTTCATCGCCGCGCGCACGTCGGACGCCAGCATCAGGCCGGGCGTCAACTCGCCCTCCACGAACAGGCCGTGGTCATCTTCCCTCACCATGGGCCACTTTCCGATGGGCATGCCCCACTCGTGGTTGAAGAACATCTTCGGCTTGCCGTTCTTCTTCAGCGAGTACTCGAAGGCGCCCTTCACGATGGTGTCGCCGTAGCTGTCCACCCCGCCGAACACGGAGGCGTAGCCGGAGAACTTCCCGGTGTCGCCTTCCATCTTCAGGGACACGTCACTGAGCGAGATCGTCTTGCGAAGAAGCATTTGCGGCTCCCTTGGGTTGCACCTTGCCCAGCATGGACAGCGGCACGAGGTTGGTCTGGGCGGTGAGGTCGTCGCCGCCGGCTATCGGCGGATCGTTTTCGAGTTGGCGGCACTCGTTGCGGGACTTCAGGCCGTTCTGCACCGCCTTGGCGTAAAGCTCGAAGCGGTCCTTGGCGTTGCCCCGCAGCAGAGCGTCGAAGTTGAACTCGGCGGACTGTCTGGCGCGCTGGGCCGGCGTCATCACCTGTTTGCGCACCGCCTGCTCGATACTCACGAGGATGGGGCGGATGGCCAGCTTGTACCAGCCGTCCAGGATCGACTCGATGCCGCTTCCCCAGGTCGTGACGTTGGAGTGATAGGCCAGCACCGGCGGGACGTCCATCCAGCGGCACAACTCCTCGACGCCGAACTGGCGCGACTCGAGCAGCTGCTGGTCCTCGGGGGACATGGCCAGCTGCTTGTATTCCATCTTCGCCTCGAGAACGTAGAGGCGGCCGGTGTTGCCGGCGGCCATCTCGCCGAAATTCTGGCGAATCGCGTCGCGCTGGGTCTTGTTCAGGACCGAATCGACCATCAGCACGCCAGTTGGCTTGCCGTGGGCGCCGAATAGGCGGCTGGCGGTCGTCTGTGCCTTCGCCGCCTCGTCGGTCGTCGGCCGCATGAACTCCAGCTTCGACAGGCCGGTCGTGCCGTTACCCAACCCCTTCAGGTGCAGGACGTTCTCCGCGCTCAGCACGGCCACGTCGTTGCTGATCCGGTAGACGTAGACGCAACTGCCGTCCTCGAGCACGTGCTGCGTGACCTGGTCGGCCGGCATGGGCCACAAGGAGAGTGCCTCGCCCGTCCGCTCGTCCCGGTCGATCCGCGCGTAAGCGTTGCCGCGCAGGTCGTGGTTCATCATCATCGCGCGCCAGAACTCGAAAGGCGTCATACGCGCGTTCGGGCTCTCGTGCAGGAGCGAGTACAGACGCGAGCTGCGCGCCAGCGTCTTCTGCCCGTTCGCCTGTTCGTACGCGAAGAACGGCAGCGACGCGACCACGTTGGCGCGGCGCTCCACGCAGGACCAGATCGTCGCGATCTGCAGCGCGCCGTCCGCCCCGATCTGCTGCGTGTCCTCGACGAGGGCACCGGCCGGTATGGGCCGTTGCTCGCCGACCGTCTCGGCCAGCGCACCGCCGCCCCGGAACCAGCCGAGGAAAGTCTGAAGTAGTGCCATCAGCCGAACACCGGGTTATTGAGGAATTCGTCCAGGTTCATGCCCGCTGGGTTCAGCGACATGAGGGACACCGCGTTGAAGGTGGCCATCAGTGGGTCGATCTTGGCCGACCCGGATGCCTGCTTCGTGATCAGGATGGCGTTGCCTTTCGGCTCCACCCTGGCGTTTCCGACGCACCAGTTCATGAGGCGCTGGCCGCCGTGCACCAGCCCGCCCTCGGCGAGCTTGCGCTCCGTCGTCTTGATCGCGCCGCCAAGGCGCCAGCCCTGGCTGACGCCGATGATCTTGTCCTGCGGCACATCCGCCGCGACCAGCGCGTCCAGGATGCCGCCTATGCCGGCCGGGTCCGCTCCCACCTTGTCCAGCGTGCCGGCCGACTCGCACCGGGCGACGATCTCCGCCACCCCCAGCACGTCGTCGCCCATCTGGCGCACCAGCGTGAGGTCGCCATCCTTCTGGAAGTCCAGGAACCGCGGCGCCTCTTGCTTCCGGCGCTCGAGCACACTCGGATGCGCCCAGGCATGCGTCCAGAGCAACCACTCGCGCGTCTCCCGGTCGCGCCCCAGCACCGCCAGCCCCAGCAGGTCGTCCAGGCCGCCGCCGTCGATCCCAACGTCGACCACCTCGGAGCGCTCCAGCAGGTCGTCCAGTGACAGCTTCCGCGCCTGTGCCTCGAAGAAGTCTGCGCCGGCCCACCGGTTGGACATCAGCGCCAGGCCGATCTCGACGTTCCCATGCTTGGCCAGGAAGCCGCGGATCTCCTCTTCGCCCGCCTCCTGCGCCTTCGCGTACTCGCGCTCGATGAACTCGGCGTCCACCGACCGGCCCCAGTTCGGGTTCACCAGCCGGAAGTTCGCCGGGTTCCGGTGCTCTCCGGCGGCGATCATGTCCGCCGGGAACTCGTAGATCACCGGGACGAACTTCGTATCCTTGATCCGTCCGTCCCGCACGCCGCGCGCGTAGTCCAGCTTCTGCTTGAACACCCCTGCCGGCGGGTCGTCAGACTGCGTGGTCAGGTAGATCACGAAGCCCTCGGGCCGCGACGCCAGTCCGCCGATCGCCTCGCGCAGCATGTTCGCCGCGTGCGGCTGGCTGCCGAATAGCCAGAGCTCGTCGACCAGCGTGCCGACCGACTTCGCGCCGCCGACCGTGTTGGAGTCCGCCGCCAGCACCTTCAGGGAAGCGTTGCTCTCCCGGTGGGTGATGGTCTTGATGTGCGTCTGCACGTGCATGAGCGCGGACAGCTCGACGTCAGCGTTCTCGCTGCACATGTCCCGGCTCGGGTCGAACGAATTCGAGGCAATCTCGACGGTCGGCGCCAGGATCGTGAACTTCGCCGACTGTCGCCAGTTCAGGATCAGCGCCGTCATCATGATCCCGGCGGCGATCGTGCTCTTACCGTTCTTCTTCGGCAGGAGGATGAACCACTCGGTGATCAGCCGCCGGCCGCTGTCCGGGTCGTAGGCGCCGAACACCGACGCAACCAGGTCGAACACCCACTGCTCGCAGATCTCGCCGAACGTCGGCGAGCCCGGCGCGTCCACCATGCGCAGGGACTTGAACACCTCCAGCGCCTGCTCCGCCACCTCCGGGAAGATCGGCGGCGGGATGATCGACTCGCCGGCGCGCAGCCGGGCCGCCCAGTCCGGGCAGGCCGTCGAGAACTTCACGGTCAGACCTTCTTACCGCCGGAGGCGACCAGCTTCGGCGGCGCCGCGGCGGCGAACCGGCCGCCGGCTGCCTGCTTGGCCCTGCCTGCCGCCTCTTCCTTCTTGCCGCCGTCGCCCTTTTTCGTGTGCGTGTACTGCACCGCCGCAATGGCGGCGCGAACCTGCAGGGAGCTGGCTTCGACCTTCCCGAGCGCGACGTCCTGCAGCAACTGCAGCATGTCCCGGTCCGCCATCGGCACTGGCTCTGACCGGGAGCGCTTCAGCGCGCCGCCATGCCCCTGCGGCTCCAGTTCGACAGCCACGGCCGCCCCGGCGGGCGACTTCGGGGACGGCATTTTCGGCTTCCGGCCAGCCCCCGGACGGGCGCCGCCGCTTCGTCCTTTGACTCCGGCCATTTGATTCCCCTTTTGAAATGGGGGAAGTTTTGTCTCCGTGCGGAACCATGTGGTTTCGAGACCCGCATCGAGCCAGACTTCTTCCCGCCCCCTACCCCTCCAGCAGACCGGAACCCTTGGCCCGGTTGCACCTCCTGCACGCGCACCGCACGTTCTCGTAGCTGTGCGCTCCACCCTTGGCCAACGGCACAACGTGCTCGAGCTCCGGTGCGTTCGGCTCCGTGGTTCCGCTCAGTTCCTTTGGCGTGTCGCGCCCACACAGGTAACAGCTCCAGCCGTCCCTGTCGAAGACCCGCCACTTGCTCACGGGTTGGTACTCGCAGCCGAACTTCTCGGCTCGCCGCCTATGCGAACTGCCGCTCCTGACCTTCCGCGTCGCTGCGTCCCTGCACTCCGTGGTGCAGTAGTGCGTGCGCAGGCTTCCGTACTCTGGCGCGTACACGGTGCCACACCAGCGGCACGGCCTCGGATCGCTGTTCCTGGCCTGCTCCTGCTTGGCGCGGTTGCTGGCGGCATTTCTGCACTTATCCCCGCACCAACGCGCCGAGGCTTTCTTCACCGTTGCCAGCGAACCGCAGCGCTGGCACTTGATCTCGTACCTTGTGGACCACGAATGGCCTCCAGAGGTGCTGCCAAGCGGCCTACCTCTCCCGCGCTTCTGCGTGATCAGCGACGAAAAGCCTGCGCCGCCTGCGGTCAGGCGCGCATAATCCGTGTCAGCCATGCCGACTCCTACTCGGTGGTGGTTAGAAGCCCGGGCGCTGCGTCAACAGCTCCGGGCTTCGGTCTTTCTGGTCAGTGCTGCCCGCAGATGCAGGGCGTCGAGAGCCAGCCTCCTGCAGCCCGCATACGGGCCTCGCACTTGGACTTGGCGTCGTGGTGCGATGCACAAAGGCTGTTGCCGTTCGCCTCGAGGTCGTCCGCGCCGCCGGCCCACAGCGGGACACGGTGATCGGGGACGGTCGATGCGCTCACCCGGCCGTCCTTGGTGCACTCCTCACAGAGCGGGCGGTCAGCCAAGAAGCGAGCCCGGCGCTTCACCGCGGCGCTTCCCCGCAGGCGATCGTCTCCGGCCTGCTGGGTGGGGATGCGCTGGGTCACCAGCGTGGCCAGCCGCGGCTTCAGCGTGGTCAGCTTCACGAGCCCTGCCGCGTGGCGATCTGGCGCAGCGCCTCGCTGGAGTCCTTGCTCCCGCGGCTGCTGCCGAACTCGAACTGGTGCGCATCGCGCAGGCACAGCCCGAAGATGCCGGCGATGGTGGACAGCAGGCCGACCACCTCACCGGGGATTTCCTTGCGGAACAGCGTGAGTACCACCAGGCAGGCGATGAGGCCGATGGCGTCCATCGCGACCATCGCGTTGGCGCGCGCGTTCACCTTGCCGGCCTGCAGGAAGGCGATGTCGCGCATGCGAGCGTCCTGCCTGTCGGCGAGGTATGCCTTGTCCAGGTCCGCCTCGTTCTGCATCAGGGCCGTCCGGAACTGGATGGCCAGCGCCGGGTCGGCTGTCACAGCGGCCAGCGCCTCGTCGCCCGTGCCCTTGCCGGTGACCTGCTTGGCGATCTCCACGACGGCGCCCGCGGCCTGTTCCGCCTTGTCGCTGCCGGTGAGCCACTTCACGATGGCGGGCGCGAACTGCGCCAGGCCCATGGCGATGGTGATCGGATCCATGTTCAGGCTCCCAGTACGTTCTTGGCGACAGCGAACCGAGCCAGCCGGTCGGCCAGGCCGTTCGTGCCGCCGTTGATCCTGCGCGTGATCTGCTCGAAGTTGCCGGCGTCGGCCAGCTCGTTCAGCCCCTTCCGGGCCCAGAAGTCGGCAGCGGACAGCGCCGCCCATTCCGGCTCGGCCAGGCGGTGCGGCTCCTGCTCGAAGTCGGGCACTCGGGTGCCGCACTTCACGCGGAGGTGATCACGCGCGGCTGCGTGGTTGGCGCGGCCGGTGACCTGGATCAGGCCGTGGCCGCGGAACTTGAAGCCGTCGCCCGGCTGGGTGTTGCCCAGGTCGGCGCGGCCTTCGTAGCGGGCCTGCGCGGGGACCTGCGCCGGGTTCCAGATCTCGGTCGTGAACCGCAGGCCGGCGGATTCGTGGCCGATCTGGGCCAGGAACGCGGCGGCGCGCGCGGGCGTGGTGATCTCGAAGGCGTCCAGCGCCTGCTGCAGGTACGCGAGCCAGCTCTGGGCCCGCACGATGCCGGCGCCGGTGGCGCTGGCCAGGGTCTGCAGCGTGAGGATCATCACCGCTCCATCAGCTTGGCCGCGGCGATCGCCTGTTCGCGCTGGTCGCGCCGCCAGTTGAACCAGAACTGCGTCAGGAAGCCCAGGACGGCGACGGCGAGGCCGGCGACGCCGACGACGCTCGTGATCTCGTCCCCGGTCAGGTTGAACTCGCACGCGCCCCATGCGCCACTGGCGACCGCTGAGCCGGCGTACATGGCTTTGCTTGCCGCCTGGCTGGCGGCTTCTGCTGTTTCTCGGATCATGGTCAGGTGAAGTCGAGGGGCCAGCAAACCATCGCGCCGCCGCACCACAGCATGCAGCCGATCTGCGCGTAGGCGAGGGTCCAGCCGAGGAAGAGGATGGGCATGGTCAGGCCACCTTGGCGAACATCAGCGCGACGCGGGCCGCGTCGACCGGGCCGGCGTACCTGCGCGCGACGCGGTAGTGCGCGAAGAACAGCGCGATGCGATTCGGCTTCTTGCGTTGCAGCATGGGCGTTCCTTGTAGGGGTCCAACGCGCCGCCCGGCCGGGTGGAGAGGCCGGGTGATCCGGGCGGCGGTTGGTGCCTGCGATTGCGCGCATCGCAGGTAGCGCCCAGCGGGTTCCTCCGGGAAAGCGCCTAGAAGGACGCGCTCGGGAGGTGTGGGTGAGCTGGGGTTTGCGGCAAAGGGCGGGGCGCTGCTTGTGCGAGGTGGCGGTCAGGACTTGTGCTGCGCGAACTGCCTGCTGCCTTGGATTGCTATTCAGCGTCCCCGAAACGACGAAGCCCGCACGTGGCGGGCTTCAGATTCTGGAGGCAATTTCCCCGTCAGGTCGAGCCGAGGGCGCTACGGGCGCTGTCTCGGGTGTCCGGCGGAGAGGTGCCGCGCGACAGGCTCAGCGGCCTGTGCCATCGGCGAGGGCAAGTGTAAATCAGCCGTCACGGTTGTGCAAGCGATTGCTGATGCCCTGTCGCGCGCGGTGCACGCAGGAGTCGAGGTAGTTCGCCAGCTTCCGACCTTCCTGCCCGTGCGGAACTGGCGCGACGCCGCTGCCCTGGCAGGTCGGGCAGGCGCGGTTCGACAGCTTCGGCGCACCCTGAATCAGGCGGAACTTCCGGCCGTCGCACGACTGGCACGTCTGGTCCAGCCAGTACCGAATGACGCCGGCCGCCTTCGACGCAGCATCCTCCATGCCCCACATCGCGGCCCGGATCGTGAGCTGCTCGCGCACCTCGGGCAGGGCCTTCAGCTTCTGCAACAGCAGCGCCGTCTCGTGGAGGTGCCACTGGTGGGCGGTGCGCTTCGCGGCCTCGGTCGGCTTCAGCCACACCGGCGCCTTGTCCGGCGCCTCGCGCCACGCGGTCAGGCCGTCGACCAGTTCCAGCGTCCCGGCCAGCCGGTCGACCGCCGCCGAGCCCATGCGCGCCGGCTTCTCCGAGCCCTCGTACTCGCTGTGCAGGCGCAGCAGCGCGCCGCCCAGCCGGGTCTCGCTCCAGGCGGCCGCGATCAGGATGTCCACGGCGCCGCGCCGGTGCGACTCCACCGACAGGTCGCTGGTGTTGCTCGCAGTCTCGTATTGCTCTTCGATACCCGGCCGCTCGTTGGCGGTGTTCGTGTCTGCCAGCATCCTTTTCCTTTCGTGTTACTTCTTCAGCCGCCGCACATGGCGTGGGTGGCGCGCTCGCAGGCGTCCGGCGAGATCGGGCGGGCGTCCCAGACCGGCGGCGGAACCTGCGGTGCGGGCTTCGGGGCCGGCGCCGGCTGCGCGACCTCGGTCACCTCCACGCCGGGCATGTAGACGGCGCCGTCGAAAGCGCCGGGGATGTGTGCGAAGGCGAGATTCATGCGGCCATCCTGTTCGTGTTCGTGTCCACAGCCAGCGCCTCGGGGCAGTACACCTCGCCCATCCTGATGCGGCGCAGCACCTCGTCCTGCGCGAGGTTCATCTGGCGCGGCGAGCTGGCGGCCAGGATCTCCTCGTAGAGGGCAATGGCTTCCTTCAGGGTCTCCAAGCCGGGCCCGGTGAATCCGAAGCGGCCGTGGTCGCAGCGGATGCGCGCGGCTTCCATCAGCGCCTTCTGGGCGGCCTGGAACAGCTCGACGCCCTGCTGCCCGATCTGCTCGCTGCGGATCAGGCCGACGTTGATGACGACGGCGATGCGGTCGAACAGATCCTGGTCGGCGCCGCCGCCGCGAAGTTGCGCGAAGGCGTCGTGAATGCGCAGCATGCAGCCCTGCACCTGGCGCGCGGACATCGGGCGGCATGCGGCGAGCAGGTCCAGCGGGTGCATGCCGGGCTGGTACTTGCGATGGGTGCGCTTGCGGCTCATTCCAGCCCCAGGAGTTCGTCCAGCCGGTGGAAGTACCACGCGGTCACCAGATGGATCGCGCCGAGGGCGCCGCCGAATGCGAGGATGATCGCCGCCGCCCAGTCCTGCCACGGGCCGCCGCGCTGCATCCACTGGAACGCAAACAGCGCGACGACGGCGCCTGCGGCGGTCGCCACGACGCTCATCTCCACGGCCAGCCAGAGCATGGACAGAACCGGGAGCCGGGAGCCGAGGGACTGGATTCGTTCCATGCGGCGGTGTTCTTTCGGGGTCATGCGGCCTCCAGAGGTGTTGCGTTCAGGTGGGCGAGCGCGCGGCCGGCGGCGCGCCGGAAGCGTTCGGGCTCGGTCGGGTCGGTGGCGATCTGGCGCCAGGCCAGCACCTGGCGGGCATGCCCGGACATGAAGGCGAAGCGCTTCTGGCGGGCCGGGGCGGGGCCCTGGTCCAGCCACGCATGGCAGGCCGCGCAGCCCCAGGTGCTGTAGCAGTCGTCCGCCTTGCGGGCGCCGGCTTTGCCGTGCTCGCCGAGGTTGGAATGGCATGCCACCGTGGTGTCGGTCCGGTGGGTGCACACCGCCGGCACCAGCAGCAGGCAGGGGCGATCGCGCGCCATCTCCAGCAGCGCGGCATCCCGGTAGGCTTCGTCCTTCGGTGCGGGCACGGGGACAGCGGCGGCCGGCGCGTACACGCCGCGGTGCAGGGCACGCGTGGGCGTCGACAGCGCGCGCAGGTTCGCCTCGCGCTCGGCGGCGCGGCGCTCTTGACGGTCGGCCGGCTTGCGGAAGGCGCTCATGCCCGCACTCCCCACAGCCACGCCCACAGCGGGATCGGGTTCAACTCCGGCAGCGCCGGCTCGGTGGTGCGCAGCTGCGGGACGGCCGGCGCCGGCTCGCGCTCCCACTCGGTGTGCAGGTCGCGCTCGATCTGGTCGATGCGGTCGCGCAGCTGCTCGCGGGGGACGGGCTTCATCGCACCGGCTCCAGGTTGCCGTCCAGCCGCACCACGCCGAAGCGGAGGTCCGCGGCCAGCCGCGACTCGATCGTGGCGCCGCGGGAGTGTTCCCACTCCGGCAGGCGACAGATGTGCGTGCAGCGCATCATGGCCACGAGGTCGGCGCGCATCGCCCGCACCCAGTACTCGGCCAGGTCGGCGTGGTCGGCCGGCGGCTCCTCCGTGAAGACCTCATGCGGGTTGACCACCTGGTAGCCGGCGGCGCGCAGGTTCTCCGCGGCGCGGTCGAAGGCGGGGCGGTTGCCCTCGGGGCGGCCGCTGATCGGCCCGGACAGGTAGACGACGTTGTTGCTCATTCGCTGAAGCCCTCCAGGATCTGATTCATCATTCCGTCCGCCCTGTCCTTCAGGTGCGGCCACAGGTAGCGCGCCGCGTGCGGGCCGCGCAGGAAGGCGACCACTCGCTGGTGGAAGTCCTCGAATGCCTCCTGATCGGCGGCCGCGAAGCTGACCGAGCGCGGGATCGGCACCACGCCACCGGCCGGGCCCGCGGCCCACGTCACCCATCCCGCGCCGACCTTGATCCAGTACAGGAACTGGTCGAAGTGTTCGAAGCGCTCCTGCGCCTCGAACAGCGCCTGCTCCAGGGCGAAGTGCCGGCGGTGGAAGGGACCGCTGCGCGCCTGGTGCGTCTTGATCTCCACCACCTCGCCGGGCTCCAGCCGGAACAGGCGGTTGATGAACCGGCGCCAGGACTTGCTGTGCTGCTCGCCGAGTCCATCGACAGTGCCGAACAGCACCCGGCGCGCGGCCTCCGCATCCGCCGGAGCGATCGGGGCGGCTTCCTGGCGAACGAGCAGGATGTCAGGCATGGAACGCCTCCTCCAGTTCCAGCACCAGCTGCCGCGGATCGACCTCCCGGCCCGGGTCCACGACCGCGGCCGCGCGCCGGTGGCTGGGCGCCTCGAAGAACCGGCGGCCGCTCACCGCCGCGGCGCCGACGGCCCGGGCGCACTTCTCGCCCAGCACCAACCCGGCCCAGCGGATCGGGTGGCGCAGGGAGCGGCCGCAGCGAGAACAAACGGCAGTCACAGCACATTCCCGTCGTGATGGGCGCGCTTCGCTGCCAGATATGCAGCGTGCGCCTCTTCCTGGCTGTCGAAAGTTCCGATGTGCACCGACCTGCCATCGATCCCGATGGTCGCCCTCCACTTACTGCGCTTCTTGCTGACGCCAAGCACCCCCGATCTATTCCGCCTCAGTGGCTCGATCACGTTTTGGTTGTTACCCACGACAGAAACGTCGCGCAGGTTTGCAAGTGCGTTATTGGCCCTGTTGTGGTCGATATGGTCGATGACGCCCTTCGGCCATGCGCCATAGACGTGCATCCACGCCAATCGGTGCGCTCGATAGCTGCGGCCGTCCACGCTGATCGCCACGTATCCGAGCGGAGTAGTGCACCCTGCCTTCCTTCCGGACCACGCGGCCAAAGAACAGGCGGCCGTCCATGTGAATTCGCCCGTCTCGCGGTCGTATTGCAACAACGATCGCAGACGCTCTACGGTCAGTTCGGTCGTCATCAGGCGGCCCTCGCGCCAAGCCCGGCGAACGGATCGCCGGCCTCTCGGCACCACTTGTTGGACCGAATCCCGCAGACGTGGCTCTTGCTCACCCCGAACCGTTCCGCCACCACATGCGACGGCTCGCTGCTGTAGCGAATCGCCCGGACCTGCTCCTGCGTCAGCTTGATGTTCTTCCGCGTGCGCGCGGCGGCCGTCATCCGTGCCCTGGCGGCGGCCGACAGCTTCCGCCCTCGGGCCATCTCGCCTCGGGTGACCTCGATCAGGTGGGAGGGCTCGACACACCCGCCGTTGCCGTGCTTGCACACGACGCATGCGTTCTTGTGCGCAGGCCGCCCCTCCCTCGCCTCGAAGACCATCCGCCGGACGTTGATCGTTTCCTTCTTGCCGGACTGCGGGTTGATCCAGTTGGCCTGCGGAACGCCGGAGCGCTTGCAGAGCTTCCACACCAGGCAGCCGTCGTCCCTCGAGGCGCGCCCTGCGAGCCACTGGCGCCATTCGGCGATCGTCCTCATGCGACGGTCACCTCCAGCGCGGCCAGCGCCTCCACGATGCTGCTCACCACCACGCACCGGCCACCGCGCCACGCGGCATGCCACTTGATCTGGTCGTCCGTGAGTTGCCGCGCGCTCGGGGGCTTGCTGCCGTCCTTGACTTCCAGCAGGTACGTCGTGCCGCGGAAACCCACCAGGAGATCCGGGATGCCGTCGCCCACCGCGGCCAGGCTGAACACGTCGGCGCCGATGCGGCGCAGCGCGGCGACGATCTCCGGCTGGTTTCGATCGACCTTCGCGGCGCGGCGCATCAGGCGGCCCTCCGGATCCGGTCCCACAGCACGGCGGCGCGCGCGATGTTCACGCCGCCCAGCCTCTGGCGCGCCAGGATCATGTGGTGCTCCACCGTGCGGTAGGCGACGCCGATCTCCCGGGCGATCTCCTTGCCGGTCAGGCCGGCGACGATCAGGTCCATCACGACGGCTTGCCGCTCGGTGAGTCCGCCGGCTGGTTCGCCGCTATCCACTCCTGCAGATGCCGCCGCAGGTCCTTGAACAGCCAGGGTTCGTTCTGCGCATACCACGCAGCGGCCGTCAGGGCATAGGCCGGATCCGACGTCGCCATCTCCCGGACGTGGTTCCAGATCGTTCGCTTGTGCTCTGGTGTCATTCCGCACCTCAGACCTCCTGCGTGTATTGCCGGCGGACCGGCCGGCTGTATTCCTCGGGCGGCGCCACCGTGGCCGTCCACTCCTGGTACTGGCCTTGGAATCCCAGCGTCACCCCGCCGGTCTTGCCCTGCCGGTTCTTCGGGATGTCGCAGTGGATGACGCGGAAGCCGTCCTTCTCCTCCCCCATGCGGGAGAGCAGCATCACCACGTCGGCGTCTTCCTCGATGGAGCCGGACTCCTTCAAGTCGCTGAGCACCGGACGGCCGCTGGTGCGCTTCTCCACCTCGCGATTGAGCTGCGACAGCGTGATGACCGTGATGTCCAACTGCATGGCCAGCGCCTTCAGCCCACGCGACAGCTGCTCGATCTGGTGGTGCCGGTTGTCCTTGTCTCCGGCCGCACAGAGCTGGATGTAGTCGAGGATCAGCACCTTCAGGTTGTGCTGGCGCTTCAGCGCGCGGGCCTTCGCCTGGATGTCGGCCAGCGTCAGCGCGGCCTGGTCGTCCAGGAACAGCGGCAGGCCGCGCATGTGCTCCACCGCCTCGGTGAGCCGGCTCCAGTCGTCGTCCGCCAGGTCACCGGAAATGATCCGGCTCAGGTCGAGGCGGCCCAGGTTCGCGGCGCCGCGCTCCACCAGATCGTCCTTCGGCATCTCCTGCGAGAGGATCGCCGCGGCATGGCCGGCGCGCGCCGCGTTCAAGGCGAACTGCTGCGCGAGCGACGACTTGCCGATGGAGGGCCGCGCCGCGACGATGACCTGCTTCCCGCCCTTGAGTCCGCCGCCCAGCAGCCGGTCGATGTCGCTGATTCCGGTGGAGATCCCGCGCGGCTCGGTGCCGTCGGCGCGGTTCTGGATGCGATCCAGCAGAGCTACCACCGACTCGGAGATCGCCGTCGGCATGGTGCGCCCGCCCTGAACCTGGACGGACTGCAGCGCGGACTGCGCCTGGTCCAGACGCTCGGCGACCGTCATCGGACCGGGCTCCAGCGCCAGGGCCTTGACCTTCTCCGCCGCCTCGATCAGCCCGCGAAGGAGAGCCTTCTCCAGCACGATCTCGGAGTAGCGCCGGACGTTGGCCGAGCTCATGACCGTCTGCTGCAGCGAGTTCAGGTACGACAGCCCGCCGACTTCCTCGGCCTTCCCGAGCTTCACCAACTCCTCGTAGACCGTCATCACGTCGGCCGGCTTGTTCGCGACCACCAGCGAGGCGATCACGTCGAAGATGACCGCGTGGTCGGCGCCGAAGTGCCGCGCCTGGAGGATGTCGCCGACGCGGTCCCACGCGCCGTTGTCCAGGAGAAGGCTCCCCAGCACGGATGCCTCGACCTCCGGCAGCCAGAGAAGCGAGCCGGGGTTCAGGTCACGCGGGTGCATGTGCGCCCTCCTCCCGCGCCCGCTGGCGCTCCTCGAGAACCGTCTTCTCCTGCAGGCCGTTGGACGTCCACGCCGGGCCGTCGTCGCCGATGAACCAGAGCTGGTACCAGCGGCGCCGCACGCTGTTCGCGAAGTGCGCCGGCCAGTCCTTCTGCGTCTTGTCCTTGCTCTTGCCGGAGATGTGGTCGTCGCGGAAGACGCACCACGCGACCTGCAACATCTCGTCGGTGATACCCGCATCGGCGCACCACGCGCGGATCGGGTGGTCCACGGGCAGAGGCTTCTGACCGGCAGCCTTGCAGACGTCGAGGTATGCCTGCAGGGTTTGCTCGGGCTTCTTCCGCCGAGTGGTTCGCGGCTTTGCCGCGCTCTCTTCCGAACGTAGTGAGGTAGGAGACGGAGACGGAGACGGAGACGGAGACGGAGACGGAGACGGAGACGGAGACGGAGCATTGCTGCCGTCGACGCCGTGCATGCTAGTAGCATGCTGCTCGTCACCTTCAGCAGTGCTGCCAGCATTGCTGTCAGCATGCGAGGCGCTACGGATAGCAGCGTACTCGGGTACTTGGCGGTCAGCTTCAGCAACCCCATGGTGGCGCTTCGCAGCATTCCAGCGGGCCTTGGCCGAGCGCAGTTCGGCACCGGCGGCCCACGGGTTGTGCTCGGCCCAGTCGTGGAGGGTGTAGGAGCCGTCCTCGCCGTCGAGGAAGCGGACATTCACCAGCGCCGCAACGAACGCTCCCTCGTCGCCCTCCCAGTCAGCGGCGATCTCGATGTCCTCCGCGGAGAGGCCGGAGAGGTCGCCGTCGGAACGGTTGGCGGCGGCCCACAGGAACAGGCACACCAGGTTCCAGCCGGCGGCTTGCCCCAGCTTGCGGATCAGCTTCTTCGTCTTCGGGTGCAACGGGAGGCCCGTCGAAATGCGTGCGTCTGTCGCCACTTAGGCGCCCCTCTCCTCATTCGCGCAGGCCGGCAAGTGCAGGCCGCGCTCGGCTTCCATGCGGGCAACCTGCTCCGGCGAGCGCCCCTCGATCAGGGCACCCATCCGGCCCAGGAGGTGGTGCGCGCGGCCGAGATCGGACAGGCACCCGTGCTTCGTGTACTGCGCATAGGCGCGCTGCATTTCCTCGCCAGCGCGGCGGATCTCGGATTCGCGCTGTTCGTCGGTCATGGAGGGAGCCGGCTGGTTCATGCGGCGCCTCCGAGCAGCTCGCCCTGCGCCGAACGCGGCAGCTGCAGCAGCTTCTGGGACTTGCCGGTGTGCGGGTCCTTCCGGGTGCCGGCCTCCTCCAGGTGGCCGCCGGCCAGCAGGGAGTCGACGCGGCCGCAGACGCAGTTGATCGGCATCGGCGCGATCTGCGCGATCTGCTGGCGCGACAGCCGCACCTCCGGGCCGGTGAACAGCGCCAGGACGGCCGCCTCCTTCGGCGCGAGGTAGTCGGCGACCGGAAGGCTGTGGAACGCCTCCAACGAGGTCTCAGCGACAGCGGTGCGCATCAGCCCACCCCCCCTACTCGGGCACTTCAGGAAGTCGAGGCACCCGGTGCGCAGAGCGGAGCCGGCCCAGTCGTTCTGCTGGCTGTAGGTGCCCTTGGCGTTCGCGTTGGTGACGCGCGAGGGCTGCTGGAATTCCTGCTGCGGCAGCTTGTAGTGCTTGCCGGCACGCCCGTAGGTGAGGGGGCCGATCTCCAGCTTTCCGGGCTTGGTGTTCATGCCGAGCCCTCCTCGCCCTCGGCCGCCGACAGGGCCAGCAGCCAGCGCTCGAACGCGGATCGCCACGCGGCCTCCAACTTGAAGCCGGCGAACGGGTTCTGCGGCTTCACGCCCGTGGCCCGGAAGCTCCTGGCCGCGTCAAGGGCCTGTTGCGACACGTTGCAAGAAGGGCACCTTGGTGCCGCGCCACATACCCTCTTGGTGTCTTGGCTTGCGCCAGATTTTTGACCAAGATCAAACTCGGCCACTTGTATGCCCTCGGCGGCGGAGAAAGAAGAAAGGGCGGCGGTCATGCTGCCGACTCCTTCAGTTGAGCCAGCATCTGCAGCAGCTCGGGGACGGTGCCCTCCAGCTTCGCCAGCAGACGGGCCCGGCGGGCCTCCGGCGTGTCCATGTACTTGGCGCACAGGTACTCGATGACGGACGCCGCCTCGCCCGTGCTTTGCAGCCAGGACTCGAAGTCGTCGACGTTGAAGCGCTGGGTGTCGCCGTCGGCGGGGTTCAGCTTGCGCGTGAGCGTCGACGGGGCCATGTCCATGTCCGCCGCCTGCGTCTTCATGGACTTGTGCGTGACGCTCGCCCGGTGCGCCACGAAGGCGCGCAGCGTGGCGAAGCGATCCGGCAGCGCGGGCTCGAAAGAGAGGGTCATTTGGGCCGGAGAAACAGATGCCATGTCGGGTTCCCGTCTGTTGCCGTCTCAGCGCGAGACAAAAAAAGGAGACTGCGCTGCATGGGACGCAGCGAAGCCATCGAAGAAAAAGCCCCGAGCCACACGGCCCGGGGAAACGCGCTCGTCACGCGCCTTGGAGACATCGGTGAAAGAAAGAGCCCGGGCCCGAAGGCCCAGGCTGAAGCCCGCCGGAGCGGGGAGGGAGGACTTGTTGATCGGCACCATCGGGGGATCGTTTCGGCCCAATCAAGCGCCTTTAGCAGACTTGCGCGCCGAACAGGAAGCAGGGACACTGACCCTCAACTGGAACCACTCGGGGCGGAGATCCCTCAGCTCGTACTGCCGCAGAGGCGGAATCTCGTCTCCCCATTGGGAGATGGCGCTCGGAGTGATGCCCAGGAGCTTGGCGAGGGCCGAAGGGCTTCCAGCCAACTTGATTGCTCGTGCAGTCTTCATCGGCCTAGGTTTTAGCACACTCAACAGATGGCGGCAAGTGAACTTGACGATTTGACTGGCCCAATCGAAGAGATGAGCCTAAAAGATCGAATCCGCGAGGCGATGGGGGAGCGCTCGTCAGCCGAACTTGCCAAAGCCGTTGGGGTAACCAGCTCCGCCGTAAGCCTATGGTTGACAGGTCAGACAAAGACCCTCAAGGGGGACACCGCCATCCTGTTGGAACGTGTCACCGGCTATCGGGCAAATTGGTTAATTAGTGGACGAGGGCCGAAGAGAGTTGAGTCAGCTCAAGCCACAGACTTGCCGCCTCTATATGCTGGTCGGCGCTCCGGGGTCCGTTCAGTACCCGTCGTCGGGATGGCGAAGATGGGGGAGAGGGGCTTCTACGAGGAGATCAGTTCGATTCCCGGAGCGGGGGATGGGCACATCAACATCGCGACAAACGACCTTAATGCCTACGCATTAAAGGTTCGAGGGAACAGTATGGCCCCAGCCATTCGAGATGGCTGGTTTGTACTCGTGGAGCCCAACGCGGCCCCAGCCGTAGGCGAGTACGTGTTGGTGAAGATGCTGGACGGCCAGAAGATGGTAAAGGAGCTGCTCTATCAGCGCTCCGACTGCATCGAGGTCCTATCTGTGAACAGCGGGGAGCGGCAGACCATCTACGTCGACGAACTGGATTCTGTCCAGGCGGTGTCGGCCGTGGTGTCGCCCAGCAAGTGGAAGCCAGACTAAAAAAACAGCGCGAGGAAGGGGGAAGCATCAATGTCACTTGTGTCCTGTCCTGAGTGCAAAGCACTCATCAGCGACAAGTCAAGCGCCTGCGTGAAGTGCGGCGCACCGCGAACACCGGCCAAGCCGCCACCAACGCCAGCGGTCGCGTGGCCCGATGGCGAGCCGGCGAGAATTGAGAGTCCGACACGCCTATGGCCATGGGTCGTCGGCATCGGGGGGATGCTGTCCGCCCTGATCTACTTCGGCGGCTCGGTCCCGAACTTGTCCAGCACGGACGGGGGCAGCGAGGTCGACCGGCGCGCGATCCAGCTGTGCTGGCAAGACCAGGCGCGCAAGTCACTGGAGCCGTCCGCGGCCAGGTTCGTTGCCGCCACGTGCGAGAAGCTGGAGACGGAGTACATGCAGAAGCACGGCCGCCGCCCGTAAGCCCGGCAAGCTCGGAACAACACATAACAAGGCCCGCACTGCGCGGGCATTTTTGTTGCCTCAATCCCAAGTGCACTCAACGGGTATCGTGAGCATACTTGACGCTTGATTTGAGTTAACTTAATAATCCTCCCGTCGCCCACCAAAGGGCGCTGGAGGACGAGATGGCACGAGAAGCGACGGTCCATGCACACGCGCTCTACCTGCGCGCCTGCGCTGACGCGCTGCGCAACGGGGACGCCGAAGCCCGCACGCAAGCCGCGAAGCTGCTGCTGCAGGCCCGGAAGATCGACCGGCAGACGGCGCATCGCGAAGAGGTGGCGGCGTGACCTACCACCTGATCTCGATCAGCGTGCGCAAGTCGCCGCGCGACCGCGCCTACAACGTGCGCCAGTCCTTCGACGCTGAGTCTCTGGCGCATGCATGCCAGAGGCATGTCGCGTTCATGGCCGAACGGCTCTCCCCTCGCTGCTCCGTCCTGCGTGACGGCACCAGCGGGGCCCGGTGCTCGCTGGAAGAGAGCCAGCACATCGCCAAGGCTGGAGGTGCGGCATGAGCGAAGACTTCGACCGCTCTGAAGGCCCCGGCCTGCTGGTGGGCCCGGCCTTCTGGGTCGGCGGCG
This sequence comes from Ramlibacter monticola, assembly GCF_016722785.1. Taxonomy (GTDB): domain Bacteria; phylum Pseudomonadota; class Gammaproteobacteria; order Burkholderiales; family Burkholderiaceae_C; genus Ramlibacter; species Ramlibacter monticola. The sequence goes on from NZ_JAEQNE010000001.1 coordinate 1,122,489, forward strand.
TCGCGCTGCTGGTGATGTGGGTTGCGCTGGCGATCTACTGCCTGGGGGCCGCATGAAAGAGCGCCCGATCCTATTTTCCGCGCCGATGGTGCGCGCGCTGCTGGCCGGCACGAAGACGCAGACGCGGCGCGCCATGCGAGTGCAACCCAGCGACGAGGCGGCCGTCACCGTGGAGCACTTCCACCAGACGGTCGTCGACCGCTACGGTGACGAGCAACCCGGCCCCGAAGTCTTCGGTGCATGGTGGGATGACGGCGAGAGTGGACTGGTCTGCCCCTACGGCCAGCCCGGCGACCGGCTGTGGGTACGCGAGAACGGCTGGCAGCGACCGGAGCGCACGCCGCAGATGATGCGCGAGGGCGCCGACACCTGGGCGCCCTACTACTTCGACGCCGACGGCATCAGCGAGCAGGAAGCCGCCGACTTCAAGGCGTGGGGCTTCAAGCGCCGGCCCAGCATCCACATGCCGCGCGCGGCCAGCCGGATCTCGCTGGAGGTCACCGGCGTGCGCGTGGAGCGCCTGCACCAGATCAGCGACGCCGACTGCGTGGCCGAGGGTTGCCCCGGCGGCCACGGCTCGATCCCGGGCTACCAGTACAACGCCACGCCGCGGGAGCACTACAGAGCCGTCTGGGCGGCCGTGAACGGCCCCGGCAGCTGGCAGGCGAACCCGTGGTTGTGGGTGGTCGAGTTCCGGAGGCACGCATGACCGCCCGCCTGCAAGCCTTCACCGTGAACATCGGCCGCCGCGGCTCCCCTCGCCTGTCCTTCTCCTGCATGGCGCCAGACGCCTGCTCGGCGCAGATGCAGCACCTGGACCTCGCGGAGGTGGGCGAGCGGGTGGAAGTCGTGCCTGCGCTCGCGCAGAAGCCGGAGGAGATCGACCTGGACGAGATCCGAAAGGCGGGCCTGTGATGCGCGAGACCGCCTGCAACCAAGGCCGCGGCCCCTGCGCAGAAGAGCACCGCGCCGCATCGCGCCGCGCGCTGGCCGCCATCGCCCGCACCTACTGGCCTGAGATCGCCGTCCTCTGTGGGCTGGTGCTCTGGACCGCCTTCTGCAGGGTGGCCGCGTGATCCGCGCCGCCGCACGCTTCTTCCGCCTGCTGCCCGTGCAGCTGGAGCTGGCCCACCTGAAATGGGCCCGATCCGAGCTGCCGGTGCATCACCGGGACTTGCCTTGCGTGCTGGCCCGAATCGCCGAACTGGAGGACCGCTGTGCTCGCTGAGTGGGACGACATGGACGCCGCCGAACTGCGCGCGGAGGACCGCGCCGAACGCCGCCGCCTGCGCGGCCACTGGTGCCGAGATTGCCTCGGGCACACCGGGCCGGGATCGCCCTGCGCGCCGGAGAGCGAAGAAGAAACCGAAGCCGAATTGGAGAACTGAACATGGCCCAGATTCAACTCAAGGGATTCCTCGTCTACCAAACCGCCGACTACTGGCCGGAAGAAAGGCGGTGGGGCTGGCTGGCATACGACCCTCGCGAATACAAGGACACGGAGCGCGTCGTGGTGCGCGAGGAGGCCATCACCGTCGAAGTGCCGGACGGCTTCGATCCGCGCTCCGCCAAGCTCGCTGCCAAGCAGAAGGAACTGGAGCAGGTTCGCGCGGAGATGGGCGCGCGGGTGACGCAGATCATGCGCGAGATCCAGCAGTTGCAGGCCATCGAGATGAGCGAGGTGCAGTCGTGACCGACAAGACCCACTACCGGAAGGCGTTCGATTCGCCGTATCTGGCGAGCGCCGACATCGTGGAGCCGACAGTCCTCACGATCAAGTGCGTGCGCCTGGAGAAGGATCGCACCAAGAAGACGAAGGACCTGTTCAACACCGCCTACTTCGCGGAGAAGGAGATCCGGCAGGGCGAGCCCCTGAAGCCGATGATCCTGAACGCCACGAACAGCAAGACGATGCGCCAGCTCACCGGCTCGGCGTTCATCGACGACTGGAACGACGTGCGCGTGACCGTGTACGTGGACAGCCAGGTGAAGTTCGGCACCGCCAACGTGGAAGGGCTGCGCATCAGCACCGAGGCACCCGCCGAGGGGATGGGCGGCGCCGGCCTGCGCGGGCACTGGCTCGCGAAGGCCAAGAATGCGGCCAGCCTGGGCGAGATGTCGAAGGTGTCAAAGGACGGAGCGCACGCCTTCAACACGGCCCGCGACCGCGAGGGCTACCAGCAGTTCGCCAAGGCGGTGCAGGCGCGCGGCGCGGAACTGCGCAAGCAGGCGGAGCAGCCTGCCGCGGAGGCCGCACATGGTTAAGTTCCGCTGCAGCTCCATCGGGAAGCTCATGACCGAACCACGATCCAAGGCCGAAGGGCCTCTCTCGGTCGGCGCGCGGACCTACATCCGCGAGCTGGTCGCGCAGGAGATCTTCGGTGTCGACTTCGAGTTCTCCAGCAAGCAGACCGAGAAGGGCCTCCTCGTCGAAGAGGACGGCATCGCCCTGCTGAACCGGGTGCGCGGGCTGTCCTTGTCGAAGAACGCCGAGCGCCGGCAGAACGACTGGATCACCGGCGAGTGCGACCTGTTCGACGCGCCGCGCCGCCGCGGGCACGACCTGAAGTGCTCCTGGTCGATCGCCACCTTCCCGATCGCGGTCGCGGACTGCGAGGACAAGCTCTACGAGTGGCAGATGCGCGGGTACATGGCCCTGTGGGACGCCGGGGAGTGGGAGGTGAATTACGCCCTGGTGGACACCCCCGAGCACCTGATCGGCTACGAGCCCCTGCAGATGCACATGGTCGGCCACGTGCCGGAGCACATGCGCCTGACGACTTGGCTGGTGACGCGCGACATCGAGAAGGAAGCGGCGATGTGGGAGAAGGTGCGCCACGCCCGCGCCTACTACCAGGAGGTGATCGAGACCTTCGACCGCACGCACCGCCTGCCGGAACTGGAGGCCGCGTGATGGACCAGAAACACGACGACCCACCCCTGCCGAACCCGTCGCAGCTGCGCGCGATGGCGCGGCCCGCACCCTGCATGCCGGGCCGCCACTGCGAGCGCCATGCCAGCGGTCTGCGCGGCTGCATCGCCGGGGAGTGCAACCGGCCGAAGCCCGGTGATGGCGTGAAAGGACTTGACGATGTTCGATGAACAACACGCGCAAGCCCTGCGCGATCTGGATGCCATGCGTGCCGAGCGCGACGAGGCCGACCGCCGTGCCGGCGCTGCCGAACGCGAGTTGGACTCGCTGCGCGAAGCGGCGGCGGCCCGTACTCGCTGGCTGGACAAGGCGAAGGATGCGGCCGGCTACGACCGGAACGTGTCCTTCGATGTGGTCTGGGCCGACACCCTTGCGGCCTTCAAGTGGGCACGAGGCGACCTGGAGCCGGTCGCAGGCGACGTCCTCCCGAAGATAGGCGAGCGCGTGCTGATCCACCTCGCACGGCCCGACTCCTGGGTGGAGCACACCGTCGTCGGCTACTACGTGTGGCCTCCCGTCACTCCCAGCGGCATCCGCGTGTTCATCCGCGTCAGGCACCCCGGCGGGTCGCTGAATGCGCGGTTGCTCAAGGACGTGTGCAAGCTCGACGGAACGCCATTCCTACCGGCACCCAAGGATGGCGTGGCAATACCCCTTACCAACCAACCCAAGGAAACGAAATGACGGGCACGACGGAAGCGCGTGGCACCTTCGCGTGCCCGATCTGCGGCAAGGACACGCCGCACCACCACCCGGACAACGTGGTCGCCGCCTACCGCGACGATCAGGCCCGCCAAGACGGCTGGATCAGTACGCTGGTCAGGCTGCCGAATGACCCTGTTGGGAAGTTCTACTTGTGTCGTGGGCACGAGGTGATCCCTCCGAACAAGGACGAAGACGAGGGTCTGTGGCAGGAGGTGCACGGCATGCTGTGGCAGCGTCGGATGGCCGCGTACATGGGAGCCGAGGCGCTCCAGTGGGACCAAGACCGCCAATCGTTCCTTCTCGCTCAATGGACCAACATGGGCAACCCGGACTGGAAGGACTCCGACCGGCGCGCGCCGGTCTACGTCAAGCCGACGCATTGGCGAGAGATTCCGGCTTTCGGCATGGCCAGCGACGTTGACCACCTGACAGCCACCGTCGCCGGGCTGCAGGCCGTGGTGAAGGACCAGCGCAGCCGCATTCTCTCCATGCAGACGAACCACGAATACGAGCGCGAGCAGCTCGTGCGTGAGTTGGGGGAGGCGCGCTCCACCACTGGCGTGGCGGTGGTGCGGCAAGCCGATGCGTGGCGGCCCATCAATTCGGCGCCGAAAGACGGCCGCGAGGTCATCCTGCGCGAAGGGAACCGGGTCGGCGCGGCCTGCTGGGTCAAGTGGCCCGACACCTATGACAGCGACGGCGCGCCGGCTCGCGAGGGCGGCGAGGGCTGGACGGTCGGCTACGACGGCAACGAGTGGCGCGCCCCGACGCACTGGCAACCGCTGCCCGCCGCTGGCGTGACAGCGGCTGCACCCGTGGAGGAGCTGGCGATGCTGCGGCGGGACATCGAGCGTCTGCCGAAGTCGCCCGGCAAGGACGACGCGCTGCGCCACATGGCCGAACTGGAGCAGGCAATCGCCCGTGGCGTGCCGGCGGCCCCTGCGCCTGAGCCGAAGTGGATCTGCCCGCGATGCAAAGTGGACCGCTTCAAGGAGCCGTGCGGCGATCCGCACCACCCTCCGTGCGCTCTGACCGCAACCGCTTCTGGCGTGCAGGCGTGCCGCAAGTGCGGCGGCGCGATGAAGCCCGGCAAGGCCATGGGGCAGACCATGGACTGCAGCGACGAGGGGACGTGCAGCCCAGCAGGCCCCGGCAAGCTGATCGACTGCATGAAGTGCGAGCGATGCGGCTGGAGCGTGACCGCTGGCGTGGGGGAGAGTTTGCAGGCCAAGGCGCTGCGCGATCCGCCCGAGGTCATCGCCGCCGAATACGACCGGATGGTGATGCGCTCCGCGCTGCGGCAGATCGCCGGGATGGACCCGCAGGGGGTGCGTGCTGACGACCTCGGCCGGGCGGCTCGCGTGGCCCGCGAAGCCCTCGCCGATCCCCATGGCGTGGCAATACCCCAAAACGATCAAGGAGAGAAGCGGTGAACCCCATCCTGTTGAACAACTGGGAAGGGCAGTCGGTGACGGATGTTTTCACCGAATTCGACGACTCTCGCTGGTCAGCCTACCGCGAGCCGGATGCCATGCCGGTCGAAGAAAAGCCGGAGTTCAAGGGCGCGGAGATCCTGCTCGCCAGCTACGGCACGCCGAGTTACGAGGGCTACGCATTCGTGCTGTTCCGCCGCGACGGCAAGCTCTACGAAGTGAACGGGAGCCACTGCTCCTGCTACGGGCTGGAGGGTCAGTGGGAGCCCGAAGAAACCACCATCGAGGCGCTACGGCATCGTGTCAAGGAAGGCACGCTCGGCGAAGGCGGGTACGACGAAAACCCGTTCGCCGCCGAGTTGTTGCAGGTGCTGGACGCGCTTCCCGCCGATGGCGTGGCAATGCCCCAGCCCGAGAAGAAAGGATAGCCGTGGACGTAAGGCTGTACTTCGACAAGGCCGAGGTCGCGGAGCTGACGACCCTCTCGGAAACCGTCATTGACGAGGAGATCCGGCAGGGCAGGTTTCCGAAGCCGCGGCAGCTGGCCGGCCGCCGGGTGGGCTACTTCATCGACGACATCCTCGAGTGGGCGCGCTCCCGGCCGCTTTCCGACCAGCCGTGCCCGCCGAACACCGGCGCGAAGAAGCCGCGCCGGCCTAGCTCTGCGCCTGCAGCGCCAGCTGCTCCAGCTTCGCATCCAGCGCCGTAAGCCACTCCCGCCGCTCCGCGTCGTAGCCGTAGACGTTGTAGACCGCAACGATGCCAGGTGGCATGTGGCCCATGATGGCCTCCGCCACCGGCTCAGGGCAGCCCATACTGGCGAGCAGCGTGCGGATCGAGCGCCGCAGATCGTGCGGCGACCAGTGGGTGACAGGCAGCCGAGGGCGGCCGCCACTGTGCTTTTTGTCGACCGTCTTGCAGTAGGGCTGGTGATGGTAGACGCCGCTCTGGATGACCTTCTGAGCGATCGGCTCATCCCTTCCGGTCTCGCTCGGGAATAGCCAGCGGTCGGTCTGCTGCATGCGCCTCAGCACGACGGCCTTGGCCCGGCCCACCAGAGGCACGCGCAGGTCGGTCGCGTTCTCGTGCCGCGCGTTCTTGGTCTTCTCCTTCGGGATCTGCCACCACAGCCCGTCCGCCTCCTCGCGGATCTCCGTCTTTTCGATGGCCACGATCTCGGCTCCCCTGGTATCGGTCCACAGGTACAGCGTCAGCGCGTCGGCGATGGTCTTGCTGAAGTTGGGCAACCAGTTGATCAGCCCGCCGAGTTCCGGTTCGCTTAGTGCTCGCTTCTGCGTCCCGACGTGCTTGCCTGCGATCTTCTTGCCCTTGCTGCGCAGCTTGCCGCGCATGATCTGGCGCCACCAATTCGGCGTCGTTTCCTTGAGCTTGCCGCTGTCGAGGCCGTAGTCGTAGGCCGCGCCCATCTCCTGGCGCACCTGGCTGGCCAGCACGGGCTTGTCGGCCAGCTTCTCGATCAGGTCGAACGCCTCGCTGCGCAGCAGCAGGTCGGCCGGGCGGTCCGCGATCGGCTCCGTCTCGCGCTCGAGCACCCGCCTCACCTCGGCGCGGCCCTTGGGCTTGCGGCTGCGGTCGATGTGGCCAGCGAGGTAGTCCTGCACGAGCTGCCGCACGAGGTAGGGCCCGGCGGACTCCGCTGGCGGTCGGCGCGCCTCCGCGCGGGCTTTGCGCTTTTGCAGCGCCGGGTCCTCGCCGGCCTCGCGCCGCTCCTTGAGCTTGCGCCATTCGCCGACCGCCTGGTCGTAGGCCAGCTTCGGCCATTCTCCGATCTTGACCTGCCGCATGCCGGTGTCGACAGGGCTCTTGTAGCGGTAGATCCAGGCCCACTTGGCGGTCGAGCGCTCGACTCTCAGCCCGGGGTGCTCGTGCAGAATGAGGTGCTGGCCAGCCTGTAACAGCTTGGCGGAGCGGGCGTCGAAGGTCATAGCGTGTGCGGGCCTACAGATGGGCGAGCGTAGCTTTTTGACCCCCAGCAGCGTAGCTTTTCGCCCCTGCCGGCGTAGGTTCTGGAGCAGCACCAGAAAAAGCTACGCTACGGCGTGAAGTGTAGCCGGGTTTAGGCGGGTGTAGGCGGGCGATGAATCGCGGCGCCCAGTAGGGCGAAAACGTCGAGGAAACAACGAGTTGCAAGCGTCGAGCAAGGAAAATCAAGCAGTTACGGACGAGCAGCCGAAGCCCGTAACGCCCATGATGGCGCAGTACCTCGCCATCAAGGCGGGGTATCCCGACACGCTCGTCTTCTACCGCATGGGAGACTTCTACGAGCTGTTCTTCGACGACGCCGAGAAGGCCGCGCGGCTCCTGGACATCACCCTCACGCGGCGCGGCATGTCGGCCGGCGAGCCGGTCGTGATGGCGGGCGTGCCCTTCCACTCCGTGGAGAGCTACCTCGCGCGCCTGATCCGCTGCGGCGAATCCGTGGCCATCTGCGAGCAGGTCGGCGAGGTCGGCGCCAGCAAGGGCCCGGTGGAACGCAAGGTGATCCGGGTGGTCACCCCCGGCACCCTCACCGACACCGAGCTCCTGAACGAGAAGTCCGAGGCCGTCCTGCTGGCCGTGCACCAGGGCCCGCGCCACAAGGTGGGGCTCGCCTGGCTCAGCGTCACGCAGGGCGCGCTGCAGCTGGCCGAATGCGACGGCGATGCCCTGGGCGACTGGATCGTCCGCGTGGCCCCGAGCGAACTGCTGCACGCCGCCGACATCACGCCCGTCTTCCGCGACCGGCTGCAGCTGCTGCGCGGCCCGGTGCCGCTGACGCAGCGGCCCGACTTCCAGTTCGACCCCGGCCTCGGGCAGCGCAAGCTGCTGGAGCAGCTGCAGGCCGCGAGCCTGGCCGCCTGGGGCGCCGACGAGCTGCCGCACGCGCATGCCGCAGCCGCCGCCCTGCTGGCCTACGCCGAACACACGCAGGGCCGCTCGCTCTCGCACGTGCGCCAGCTGCAGGTTGTGCGCGACGGCGAGCGCATCGAGCTGCCGCCGGCCACGCGCCGCAACCTGGAGCTGGTGCAGACCCTGCGCGGCGAGGACAGCCCCACCCTCTTCTCGCTGCTGGACACCTGCATGACCGGCATGGGCAGCCGCATGCTCCGGTCCTGGCTGCTGGAGCCGCCGCGCGACCGCGCCGTCGCCACCCAGCGCCTCGACGCGATCGCCGGCCTGCGGGAGGGCCTGTGGCAGAAGCTGCGCGCCGAGCTGAAGGGCGTGAGCGACGTCGAGCGGATCACGGCCCGCATCGCCCTGCGCCAGGTGCGCCCGCGCGAGCTGGTCGGCCTGCGCTGGGCGCTGGACAAGGCGCTGCAGCTCTCGGCCCACGTGCAGGGCCTGCCGGGGCTGCTGTCCGACACCGCGCACGACCTGCTGCCGCCGCCCGGCTGCGTGGAGCGGCTGGCGGCCACCCTGCGCGAGGATCCCTCCGCCCTGGTGCGCGACGGCGGCGTGATCGCCACCGGCCACGACGCCGAACTGGACGAACTGCGCGCCATCCAGGACAACTGCGACGGCTTCCTGCTGGAGCTGGAAACGCGCGAGCGCGCCCGCAGCGGCATCGCCAACCTGCGCGTGCAGTACAACAAGGTGCACGGCTTCTACATCGAGGTCACGCAGGGCCAGCTGGACAAGGTGCCCGACGACTACAAGCGGCGCCAGACCCTCAAGAACGCCGAACGCTTCATCACCCCGGAACTCAAGGCCTTCGAGGACAAGGCGCTGTCGGCGCAGGAGCGCGCGCTGGCGCGCGAGAAGTGGCTCTACGACCAGCTGCAGGACGCGCTGCAGGAGCACGTGCCCGCCCTCGGCCGGCTGGCGCGCGCGCTCGCCAGCCTGGACGCCCTGTGCGCCCTGGCCGAACGCTCGCTCACCCTGAACTGGTGCCGCCCGCAGTTCATGAAGGAACCGGGAATCGAGATCGCGCAGGGCCGCCACCCGGTGGTCGAGGCGCGGCTGGCCGAAACCAGTTCCGGCGCCTTCATCCCGAACGACACCCGCCTGGGCCCGAAGCAGCGCATGCAGGTCATCACCGGCCCCAACATGGGCGGCAAGTCGACCTACATGCGGCAGGTGGCGCTGGTCTGCCTGCTGGCCGCCATGGGCTCCTACGTGCCGGCGCAGGCCTGCCGGCTCGGGCCCATGGATGCGATCCACACCCGCATCGGCGCGGCCGACGACCTCGCCAACGCGCAGTCCACCTTCATGCTGGAGATGACCGAGGCGGCGCAGATCCTGCACGGCGCCACGGCGCAGAGCCTGGTGCTGATGGACGAGATCGGCCGCGGAACCTCCACCTTCGACGGCCTGGCGCTCGCCTCCGGCATCGCCGCCCACCTGCACGACCGGACCCAGGCCTTCACGCTCTTCGCCACCCACTATTTCGAGCTGACCGAATTCCCGGCCAGGCACCATTGCGCGCTCAACGTGCACGTGGGCGCCACCGAATCGGGCGCCGACATCGTGTTCCTGCACGAGATCCAGCCCGGGCCCGCCAGCCGCAGCTACGGCATCCAGGTGGCGCGGCTGGCGGGCATGCCCAGTGGCGTGGTCAACCACGCCCGCCATGCCCTGGCCGCGCTGGAGCAGCACCAGGAGCAAAGCCGCGAGCAGGTAGACTTGTTCGCGCCGCCGCCCGTGGCGGATGCGCCCGCGCCCAGCAAGGTGGAGGCCGCCCTCGCCGCGCTGGACCCCGACGCGCTCACGCCCCGGGATGCCCTCGACGCGCTCTATACCCTGAAGAAACTGATCCAGCCATGACCTACTGCGTCGGCATCAAGCTCAATGCGGGCCTGGTGTTCCTGTCCGACTCGCGCACCAACGCGGGCGTGGACAACATCAGCACCTTCCGCAAGATGATCGTCTACGAGAAACCCGGCGACCGCTTCATGGTGCTGCTGTCCGCGGGCAACCTCAGCATCGCGCAGTCGGTGCGGGAGATCCTGCAGGTCGAGCACCTGAAGGAAACGAACAGCTCCGAGGCGATCACGATCTGGAACGCCACCAGCATGTTCGACGCCTGCCGCGTGCTGGGGCAGGCCGTGCGCCACGTCTACGACCGCGATGCCGGGTCGCTGAAGAACTCCGGGGTGGAGTTCAACGTCAACCTGATCTTCGGCGGCCAGATCCGCGGCGAGGGGATGCGGCTGTTCCAGGTCTATTCGGCCGGCAACTTCATCGAGGCGACGGCGGAGACGCCCTACTTCCAGATCGGCGAGTACAAGTACGGCAAGCCGGTGCTCGATCGCGTGATCACGCCGGAAACCGACCTCGACGAGGCAGCCAAGTGCGCCCTGGTGTCGATGGACTCCACGATGAAGTCCAACCTGTCGGTGGGCCCGCCGCTGGACCTGGTGGTGTACGAGGCGAACCGCTTCGAGACCGACAAGGTGGTCTGCATCGACGTGCAGAACCCTTACTTCCGCATGCTGCACCTCGGCTGGGGGCAGAAGCTGCGCGAGGTGTTCGACAGCCTGGAAGACCCGGTCTGGGACGAAAGCCACACGGACACGCCGCTGCGCACGCACGCGGGCGGGCGCAGCAAGCCGCTGAAGAAGATCTCGACGCCGGAAGAAAAACTGATCTAGTGCTCATCGTCTTCTCCCACGCCAACAGCTTCCCCGCCGGCACCTACAGCCTCCTTTTCCGCGAACTGCGCTCGCGCGGCTTCGCCGTGAAGGCCGTGGAGAAGTTCGGCCACGAGGCGGACTACCCCGTCACCAACAACTGGCCGCACCTCGTGCAGCAGCTGCACGATTTCGCGGAGCGCGAGACCGGCAGGGCCGGCGAACCCGCGTTCTTCGTCGGCCACTCCCTGGGCGGCTTCCTGAGCATCCTGTGCGCGGCGCGCCATCCGCAGCTCGCCCGCGGCGTGCTGCTGCTCGACTCGCCCCTGGTGGGCGGCTGGAAGTCGCATGCCCTGCGGGCCGTCAAGCGCACGCCCCTGGTGGGCTCGCTCACTCCCGGCGCCGTGAGCCGCAAGCGGCGCAACCGCTGGCCCTCCCGCGAGGAGGCGCTGGAGCACTTTTGCCACAAGAAGGCCTTCGCCCGCTGGGAACCGCAGGTGCTGGCCGACTACATCGCCCACGGCACGCAGGACAAGGGCGGCGAGCGCGTGCTGGCCTTCGACCGCGACGTCGAGACCGCGATCTACAACACGCTGCCGGACAACCTGGAGCGCATCCTGCGCCAGCACCCGCTGCGCTGCCCGGCCGGCTTCATCGGCGGCCTGCAGTCCGAGGAGATCGGCCAGGTCGGCCTGGCGATGACCCAGCGCATCACGCAGGGCCGCATGGCGATGCTGGACGGCTCCCACCTGTTCCCGATGGAGAAGCCGCTCGCCACCGCGGCCGCGATCGAAGCCGCGCTGCGTGCCTTTCCGCCGCTGCCCTAAGCGGATTCCTTCCGTTTGGCGACGGCCCGGATGTGCCAGCGTCCTACACCGGCGTCGTTCCGATTCCCACGGGACCGTTCGTCCGCTAGCCGAACACTGAGGGCATGCCTTCGTCCCTCGGCTTCCGCGCCCCGCCCCTGGCCCTGCTGGCCACCGAACCCCTCCGGGCGGTGCTCGAGTTCTGCGCCGTCCGGTGGAACCAACCTGCCGTCGTGGCCGGCGACGGGCACCCGGTCGTCGTCTATCCCGGCCTCGGCGCCGGCTCCATGACCACCGCGCCGCTGCGCGCCCACCTGAAGACCTGCGGCTACGACGTCTACGACTGGGAACTCGGCGTGAACACGGGGCCCGAGGGTCGCTTCGACGACTGGCTGGCCGCGCTGGCGGCACGCGTGCGCGAGATCCACGCCCGCCACGAGCGCAAGGTCAGCCTGGTCGGCTGGAGCCTGGGCGGCGTCTATGCGCGCGAGATCGCCAAGCACTGCCCCGAGTGCGTGCGCCAGGTCGTGACGCTCGCCACGCCGCACAAGGCGATCGGCGACGGCAACCACGCGGGCACCCTCTACCGCCTCATGGGCGGCAGCCTGGCGCAGCTCACGCCCGCCCTGCTGCAGCGGCTGGGCCAGCGTCCGCCGGTCCCGGTCACCTCGATCTACAGCGAAAGCGATGGCGTCGTGTGCTGGCAGGGCTGCCTGGAGCGGCCCGGACCGGATGCCGAGAACGTCGCAGTGCACGCCAGCCACCTCGGCATGCCGACCCACCCGGATGTCCTGGGCATCGTGGCCGACCGGCTGGCGCAGCCGGAAGGCCGCTGGCGGCCCTATGCGCGGCGGCGCGGGCTCAGGTCCCGGCCCACTGGATCCAGCCGGTCCAGGAAGTGAGCAGCACGATCGCGCCGAAGGCGAGCCGGTACCACGCGAAGGGCGTGAAGCTGTGGCTGGAGATGTAGCGCAGCAGCCAGCGGACGCACAGCCAGGCGCTCACGAACGAGAACAGCAGGCCCACCAGGAACATGGGCACATCGTCGGCACTGAGCGCTGCGCGCTCCTTGTAGAGGCTGTACACGCCGGCGCCGATCAGCGTCGGGATCGCGAGGTAGAAGGAGAAGTCGGTCGCGGCCTTGCGCGACAGCCCCAGCAACATGCCGCCGATGATGGTCGCGCCGCTGCGGCTGGTGCCCGGGATCAGCGCCAGGCACTGCACCAGGCCGAGCTTGAGCGCATCGGTCCAGCGCATGTCCTCCACCTCCTGCACCCGCACCTTGGGATGACGGCGGCCCTCGGCCCAGAGGATCACGAAACCGCCCAGGATGAAGGTGGTGGCCACGACGCCCGGCGTGAACAGGTGCGACTTGATCGCCTTGCCGAGCGCCAGGCCCAGCACCACCGCCGGGATGAAGGCCACCAGCACGTTGAGCGCGAAGCGCTGCGCGCTGCGTTCGCTGGGCAGCTGGACCACGGTCTCGCGGATCTTCTGCCAGTACACGAGGATCACGGCCAGGATGGCGCCGGTCTGGATGGCGATCTCGAACACCTTGTCGCGCTCCCCGCTGAGCCCCAGCAGGTGCCCCGCCAGGATCAGGTGGCCGGTGCTGGAAATCGGCAGGAATTCCGTGAGTCCCTCCACGATGCCCATGATCGCGGCCTTGACCAGCAACACTCCATCCACGCGAAATCTCCGGCAAAAGGCGGGATTATGCGGCCGCGCGCCGTGCCGTCCGACAGGCGATGTCGGAAAGCGCGTGGCACCGTTGCGCGGCGTGCCTACAGGTTTGCCGAGGGCCTGCTGCCACATTGGGCCTATGAAAATCCTGCACCTGCTCCACGTGGTGGTTGCCCAGGCCTTCTACCGCTGGGCCATGAGAGAGATCAGCCCGATGCATCCCGACGTGCCCAAGATCATGGTGCGGCAGCACCAGTTGGCGGAGAAACACCGCCGCGTCTGGGGCTGACAGGAGCGCGGGAACGAAGGGAGCCTGGCTGCGTCATTCGTAGCGCAGCGCCTGGATCGGCAGCAGCCGCGCGGCGCGGCGGGCCGGATAGAAACCGAAGAACACGCCGACGAAGCCGGAGAAACCGGCCGCCAGCAGGATGGAACCGCCGGTCATGCTGACCTGCCAGCCGGCGAAGTGGCCCACCGCCCAGGTCGCGATCGCGCCGACCAGGACGCCGATGGCCCCGCCGGCCATGGCCAGCGTGACGGCCTCGATCAGGAACTGCGCCAGGATGTCCTGGCCGCGGGCGCCCACGGCCATGCGCAGGCCGATTTCGCGCGTGCGCTCGGTCACGCTCACCAGCATGATGTTCATGATGCCGATGCCGCCGATCACGAGGCTGATGCCGGCGACGGCGGCCAGCAGCAGCGTCATCACGCGGCTGGAGGCTTCCTGGGCCTGCAGGATCTCCGTGAGGTTGCGGATCGCGAACGGATCCTCCGCGCCGGGCTGCACCTTGAAGCGCTGGCGCAGCAGCTCGCGGATGTTCTCCTCCACCCGCTTCATGTCCTCGCCTTCGCGCACCTTCACGCTGATGGAGCCGACGCGCTTGAGCCTGCCGGGGTTGCCGCCCTGGATGCGGTTGCGATAGGTGCCGAGCGGGACGATGACGACGTCGTCCTGGTCCTGCCCCAGCGAATTCTGGCCCTTGCGTTCCAGCAGGCCCACGATCGTCATCGGCACCTTCTTCACGCGGATCACCTGGTCGAGCGGATCGGCATCGCCGAACAGCTGCTGGGCGACGGTCTGGCCGATGAGCGCCACCTTGGCCGAGCCGGCGATCTCCGCCGCCTCGAAGGGCCGGCCGGCGGCCAGCGGCCAGTCGCGCGCCTCCAGGTACTCGTTGGTGGTGCCGTAGATCGAGGTGCTCCAGTTGGTGTTGCCCACGACCACCTGCGCGCCGGTGCGCAGGTTGGGCGCGGTGACCTGCACCTCCGGGATTTCGCGCGCGATGGCGGCAGCGTCCTCCTCGGTCAGCCCCTGGCCGGTCTGCGCGCCGAGGCGCACGCCGCCGGCGGTGATGCCGCCCGGCAGCACCATCATCAGGTTGGAGCCCAGGCCCTTCATCTGCTCCTGCACGCGATCGGTCGCGCCCCGGCCCACCGCGATCATCGTGATCACGGCGCCGACGCCGATGATGATCCCGAGCATGGTGAGCACGCTGCGCAGCTTGTTGGCGGCGAGCGCGCGCAGGGCGGAGCGCAAGGCGGCGAGCAGGGTCATGCCGGCTGCAGCTGGGAAAGATCGGAATCCGAACCGGACCTGCCGGTCCTGTCTTCCAGGACCTGCCCGTCGCGGAACACGATGCGGCGCCGCGCCCAGCCGGCGATGTCGCTCTCGTGCGTGACGAGCACGACGGTCATGCCCTGCGCGTTGAGCGCGGCCAGCAGGCGCATGATCTCCTCGCTGGTCTGCGAGTCGAGCGCGCCGGTGGGTTCGTCGGCGAGGATCAGCTGCGGCCGGTTGACGAGGGCGCGGGCGATCGCCACGCGCTGCTGCTGGCCGCCGGAGAGTTCGGCCGGCGTGTGGCCGGCCCGCTCGCCCAGGCCCACGCGCTCCAGTGCCTCCCGCGCGCGCACACGGCGTTCGGCGGCGCGCACGCCGGCGTACACCATGGGCAGCTCCACGTTCTCCAGCGCGCTGGTGCGCGGCAGCAGGTTGAACTGCTGGAACACGAAGCCGATGCGGCGGTTGCGGATCGACGCGAGCTGGCTGGGCGCCATCGCGTCCACCGGCTCGCCCGCGAGCAGGTAGTGGCCGCTGGTGGGCAGGTCGAGGCAGCCGAGGATGTTCATCAGCGTCGACTTGCCCGAGCCCGACGCGCCCATGATCGCGACGAACTCGCCCGCCGCGATGTCCAGCGACACGCCCCGCAGCGCGTGCACGGTCTGGTCGCCCATGGCGTAGACCTTGGTGAGGTCGCGCGCTTCGATCAGGGCCATCAGAACATCCTGGGGCTCGTGGGCGCCTTGGGCTTGTCGCCGGCGGTGACGCCGATGATCACGGCGGCGCCTTCCTTCACTTCGGCCGCGTCGGGCGGCAGCAGTTCGGTGCTGCTGCCGTCGGTGATCCCGAGCCGCACGTTGAAGGCCTTCGGCTTGCCCGACGCATCGAGCAGGTAGATGCGCCCGCGCGTGCTGGCGCGGCCGGCGGCCTCGGCGACCAGCGCCTGGTACCTCGGCTTCTGCTGCGGCGTGAGCACCTCGCCGATGCGCGCGCGGATGTCCGCCAGCAGCTTTTCCCGCGCCTTGCCGCGCTCCTCCTCCGCCAGCTCGCGCAGCTGCGCGAACTTCGGCCGCAGCTCGGCGTAGATCGCATCGACCCGGGCGACCTGCTCCGGCGCGAGCTGCAGTTCGGCGACGAGCCGGTTGCGGAATTCCGTGCCGGCGCCGGGCCCACCGGCGCCGGGCCCGCCGGCCGCGGGTGGCGCTGGCTGCGCGTACGCCGCCGGCATCGCATTGCCGCCTTCGCTCGTGCCCACCGGGGCCGACGCAGGCCTGGCCGGCGCCGCGCCCGCCGGCTCCACGCCCGCGATGCGCACCCGCAGGGCCGCATTGGGGATCTTCAGCGCGTTGTCGCGCGTGTCGGTCACGACCCGCACGTTGGCCGTCATGCCGGGCAGCAGGCGGCCGCCGGCATTGGAGAAGCCGATCACGGCCACGTAGGTCACCACGTTGGCCACGTTCTGCGCCGCCTTGCGCACCTGCCGGATCTCGCCCTCGAAGGTCTGGCCGGCGAAGGCATCGACGGTGAAGGTGGCGCGCTGGCCCAGGCGGATGCGGCCCACGTCGCTTTCGTCGACGCTGGCCTCGACCTGCATGTCCTGCAGGTTCTGCGCGATCACGAACAGCTCCGGCGCCTGCAGGCTCGCCGCCACGGTCTGGCCCCGTTCCACCGTCCGCTTGATCACGATGCCGTCGACGGGCGAGGTGATCCTGGTGCGCTGCAGGTCCACCCGGGCCTGCGCCAGCGCGGCCTGGCGCTGCGCCACGTTGGCCCGCGCGCTCTGCACCTGCGCCTGGGCCACGCCCTGCTGCGCCTCGGCGGACGCCACGCCCTCGCGCGTGGTGTTGACGAGCGCCAGCGCCTTCTCGGCCTCGCTCTGCGCGATGAAGGCCTTTTCCACCAGCGACTTCTTGCGCTCGTGGTCGCGCTGTGCCTCGGCAAAATCCACGCGGGCCCGCGACGCGGCGGCGCGCATGGCGGCCGCATTGGCCTGCGCCGTCAGCACGGCGGCCTGCGCGGCGTCGACATCGGCCTGCGCCTGCCGCACGCGGTACTCGAAGGTCTCCGGGTCGATGGTGGCGATCAGCTGTCCTGCCTTCACTTCCGAGTTGAAGTCGACCAGCAGTTCCTTGACCTGGCCGGAGACCTGCGTGCCCACGGACACCTGCGTCACCGGGTTGACCGTGCCGGAGGCCGACACGCTCGCCTGGATCGGTCCGCGCTCGATCTTCGCCGTGCGGTAGCCGGGCTCCGGCGCGCGCCCCTGCGTCCACCACCATCCGGCCGCGGCGGCGCCGGCCAGCACGAGGGCCGCGGCAGCACCCGACTTCCACGAGAGCTTTGGCATGCATCCATTGTAGGAAGAGCCCATCCGTTCGTCAGCGCGGCCGCGGCCTTTCGCGCCGCCGCAGGCGCGTTTCGCTCCCCGCTTCCGGCGCTTCGTCGCAGGCCCGTGGCCCGGGACGAGCCCGCCGCGCACAGTCGGCTCCGCACCCCCAGGAGAACCCATGGAACTGACCCCCGCCATCACCCTGCACCTGGGCGCCGCCCTGGGCGCCGTCGCCACCGGACCGGTCGCGCTGTGGGCCCGGCTCGGCGCCCGCCAGCGCCCGCGCCTGCACCGCGCCTTCGGCTACGCCTGGGTGACGCTGATGCTGGTCACCGCGACCAGCGCCCTCTTCATCCGCGACCGCCAGATGCCCAACATCGCCGGCTTCACGCCGATCCACCTGCTGGTGCCGCTGACGATCTTCTCGCTGGTCCAGGCCTTCCGCTTCCTGGCGCGCGGCAACATCGCCGCCCATGCGCGCACGATGCGCCTGCTGTACCTCGGCGCCTGCGTCGTGGCCGGCCTGTTCACGCTGCTGCCGCAGCGCTACCTGGGCCGGCTGCTCTGGGGCAGGCTGGCGCCGCTGGCGCCCATCGCGCAGAACACGCCGCCGTGGGTGTGGGGCCTGCTCGCCGGGCTGGTGGTGCTCGGCTGGATGCAGTCGCGCGACCGCACCGCGAGCCTGGGCGCCGTCACGGGCCCGCCCGTCGGCATGGCGCTGTTCGGCCTGTGGGGCAGCGTCTCCGCCTTCGGCCGCTCGCCCCTGATCGCCGAAGCCCTCGTCCTGTGGCTGATCGCGTTCGGCGTCGCCACGGCGATCCTGGCGCGGCGCCCGGCCGCGGCCTGGTACGACCGCGGCACGCGCACCTTCGACCTGGCCGGCAGCTGGGCGCCGCTGGCGCTGTTCCTGGCCGTGTTCCTCACCCGCTACGCCGTGTCCGTGCAGCTCGCGCTGCACCCGCTGCTGGCGGAGGAGCGCGCCTTCGCCCTGCCGGCGGCGGCGCTCTACGGCGCCTTCAGCGGCGTCTTCGCCGGACGCGCCGCGCGGCTGTGGCGGCTGGCGCTGCGCCCGCAACCGTCCCTGGCCGCCGCCTGAGCAGGAGAACCCCATGCGCAACGCCCGCCTCCTCGCCAGCCTCGCCCTCGCTGCCTGCAGCCTCGCCGCCCAGGCCGGCATGGGCCTCGCCACGCTGCCCGGCGTGGACGGCGACGGCCCGGTGACCGTCTTCCATCCCACGGCACAGACCGAGCGGCCGGTGCAGCGCGGCCCCTTCACGCTGTCGCTGGCGGAGCAGGCCCCGCCGATCCGCGGCAACGGGCGGCTGGTGGTCGTGTCGCACGGCTCGGGGGGCAATCCCTGGGTCCATGCGGACCTGGCGCGGGTCCTGGTCGACGCCGGCTTCGTGGTCGCGGTGCCGCGGCACCACGGCGACCACTCGCTGGACCACAGCGATCCGGGCCCCGATAGCTGGAAGCTGCGGCCAGGCGAAGTCTCACGCGCCATCGATGCGGTCGCCAGGACGCCGGCGCTCGCCGCGCTGCTGGCGCTGGACCGCGTGGGCGTGTACGGCATGTCCGCCGGCGGCCACACGGCGCTTGCGATGGCGGGCGGCCGCTGGTCTCCCGCGCAGTTCGTGCGCCATTGCGAAGCGCACATCGGCGACGACTTCGCGGCCTGCGTCGGCGAGTACGCGGCCCTGAACGGCAATGCCTTCGACGGCCTGAAGAAGAAGGCCGCCCTGCTGGTGCTGCGGCACCGCTTCGCCGACGCGCCCTGGTACACGCACGAGGACCCGCGCGTGCAGGCCGTGGTGGCCGGCGTGCCGATGGCGGCCGACTTCGATGCGTCCTCGCTCGCGCAACCGCGCGTGCCGCTGGCGCTCGTCACCGCCGGGCGCGACAAGTGGCTGGTGCCGCGCTTCCATTCCGCGACCATCCTGGCGGCCTGCGCGCCGCGCTGCACGCTGCTGGCGGACCTGCCCGACGGCGGCCACGGCGCACTGCTTTCCCCGGCGCCGCCGGTCGAACGCCTCAACGCGATCGCGGCCGACCTGCTCGCCGATCCGCCGGGCTTCGATCGCGCCGTCCTTCCCGCGGTGGATCGCAGCATCGCCGCCTTCTTCCTCCAACACCTGCTCCCCTAAAATGAACGCGACCATGGCTCCCCTGCCCCCGGACCAACTCGAGCGCCTCGCCCACAAGCGCGCGGCGGCCAAGCTGGGGTGGTACGTGCACGCGCTGGTGTACGTCGTCGTGAACCTGTTCCTCTTCGCCCTGTCCAGCCATGGATTCGGCAGCCGCCCCTGGTCGGTGTTCCCGCTGCTTGGCTGGGGCCTCGGACTGGCATTGCACGGCGCGGCGGTGTTCCTCCTCGGCGAGGGCAGCGCCTTGCGCGATCGCCTGCTGGAACGCGAGCGCGAGCGGCTGCGCCGCGAGCACGAACGCCTGCCGCGGCCATGAACATCGACTGGCTCGCCAAGCTGCGCAACCTGTTGCAGACGACCGCGTTCTGCATCGCGGTGGCCACGCTGCAGTACGCGTTCACGCCGGATCGGCCCTATGCGCCGCCCGTGGTGTATTCGCTGCTGATCGGCATCACCATCTGGGCGATCGTGGACATCGGGCGCGTGTTCATTCCCTCGGCGCGCGAAACGGGGTGGCCCAGCGGCGGGACCGGTTTCCTCCTGGTCGCCGTGGCGATCGCGGCCGGCTGGCTCGTCGGCGGCAGGCTCGGCGACCTGGCCTGCCGGGCCTTCGACCTGTACGGGCCGCACGGCCGCGTGCACAGCGCGGCGGACTTGCGCTCCGACGTCCTGATCACCTTCATCGCGGGCTCGGTGGGCAGCTACTGGTTCTATGCCCGCAACAAGAGCGAGTACCTGGCCCGCAGGATGCGCGAGGCCGAACGCCATGCCAGCGAGGCACGGCTGAAGCTGCTGGAGACGCAGCTCGAGCCGCACATGATGTTCAACACGCTGGCCAACCTGCGGGCGCTGATCGGCGTCGACCCGGCGCGGGCGCAGGAGATGCTGGACCACATGATCGCCTACCTCCGCGCCACGCTGGACGCCTCGCGCGCCACCTCGCACCCGCTGCGCACCGAGTTCGACCGCGTGCAGGACTACCTCGCGCTGATGGCGATCCGCATGGGACCGCGGCTGGCCTACACGCTGGACCTGCCCGAGGAGCTGGCGCAGGTGCCGGTGCCCGCGCTGCTGCTGCAGCCGCTGGTGGAGAACAGCATCAAGCACGGGCTGGAACCCAAGGTGGAGGGCGGCCGCATCGACGTGCGCGCCCGCCGCGAAGGCGAGCTCGTCGTGATCGAGGTGCGGGACAGCGGCGTCGGAACCAACGGCTACGACAGCGGCGGCAAGGGCTTCGGCCTGGTCCAGATCCGCGAGCGGCTGGCCTCGCTGCACGGCGCGCGGGCCTCGCTCGATTTCGCCACCGACGCGGGCGGCGCGCAGGCGCGCATCGCGCTGCCGCTGGCCGCATGAAGGCCACCGCCGTCATCGCCGAGGACGAGCCGCTGCTGGCCCAGGCATTGCGCCTGGAGCTCGCCGCCGCCTGGCCCGAGCTCGAGGTGCTGGAAATGGTGGGCGATGGCGCCTCGGCCGTGCGCAGCGCGTTGCAGCACCGCCCCGACGTGCTGTTCTTCGACATCCGCATGCCGGGCCAGGGCGGCCTCGAAGCCGCCGCCGAACTGGCCGACGCCTGGCCGCAGGACGCGCCCTTTCCCGCGCTCGTGTTCGTGACGGCCTATGACCAGTACGCGCTGCAGGCGTTCGATGCCCAGGCCGTCGACTACGTGCTGAAGCCGGTGCAGCCCGCGCGCCTGCGCAGGACCGTCGACAAGCTGCGCCACGCGCTGGCTCAGCGGCAGCCGCAGGGCGGCGCGCTGGAAGCCACGCTGGGGCAATTGCGCCACCTGCTGCAGGCGAGCGCCGCGCCGGCTGCGCCGCAGCCGCTGCTGAAGGTGATCCAGGCCAGCGTGGGCGCCAGCATCCGCCTCGTGCCGGTGGAGCAGGTCGTCTACTTCGAAGCCGCCGACAAGTACGTGCGCGTCGTCACGGAAGACGGCGAGGTGCTGGTGCGCACGCCCCTGAAGGAGCTGCTGCCGCAGCTGGACGCGCAGCTGTTCTGGCAGGTGCATCGCGGCACCGTCGTGCGCGCAACGGCCATCGAGAGCGTGCATCGCGACGAGGCCGGCAAGCTGCACCTGGCCCTGCGCGCCCGCAAGGAACGGCTCCCCGTGAGCCGTGTGTACGCGCACTTGTTCAAGGCCATGTAGGGCGCGCCGACCCGCGCGTTGCTCGTCCGGAAATGGACGCTCCGGGAGCTGGCGGAATCGTCTGGCAGAGGCTGTGGGCGACGTCCTACAGGGTATGACGCGGGCGGCGCTTCTACTACCAGACATCGAATTGCACGAAAGGCGCTTGCAGACCCACAAAGCGAATTGCGACTTTCGTCCCGGTCACCCCGACTCCTCTGAGTCCCCTCCTCCTCCGGGGTGAGCTGGTCCGGCCCTCCGTCCCGCGACTGGCATTGTTACCCCCAGGCCCTGCCTGGGGGTTCTTTTTTTCGTACCTGCATTTCGCTGCGGACTACGGCTCGGTCGAAGGAGTCCGACGCTTACCGCCGGGCACAACCGGCATGTAAAGCTTCACACGGCCCTTACGCTGTGACTCACTCAGAGGAACAACGTAATGAAAGACGGAAAACCCAGCAACGTCGGCGACCCGGAAGGCCGGCGCTCGCCGGGCGGTCGACGGGCAAGCGCACCGGCGAACCAGAAGGGCTTCGTGGAGCGGGCGACCGCAAGGGGACACAGCGGGCACGGCGCCGAGAGCGTGCGGCCCCACCTGCGCGACCAGCTCCGGCTGAAGGCCCTGTTGCCGACGCCCTTCCCGACGCCGGACGACCAGCCTTCGAAAGACGAGCACCACCGGTAGCACGGCAAGACGAATCGCATCACGCGGGACGGCGCAGCGACCACCCATCGAGCAAGGGGCCCAGGAAAAAAGAAGGCCCCGGCCGGTGGGCCGGGGCCAATACGCTTGGAGATCCTGGGTCGTTACGAGGCGACGACCCCCCGCCGGAACTCAGTCGTGATGGTGGTGGTGGTGCTTGTGGTGCCCCTTGTGCCTGCCAGGAACGACGTAGACGGGTTCGGGCTCCATCAAGACCACGGGCCGCGACACGACCACGGGGCGAGGGGCCACATACACGGGCTGCGGTGCGATCAGGACGGGCGCCGGTGCGATCACCGCGGGCCGTACGTTGCCGACGCCGACCGAAACGCCAGGGGCAGCGTCGATGCCGACCGACCAGAAGACGTTGTCGCGGGCCTGGGCCGCACTTGCGGCGAGGGCCACCAGGGCGACGGCGGCGAGAGGACGGAAGAGTTTCCTTTGCATGAGGTTCCTGCTTTGCGCGGGACAACAACCCCGCTCACTGATTTAACGTCGCGTTCACGAGCGCTACCTACGGCCTGAACGTCAAATGCGTTGCCGGGCGTAACTCGACAGTCCGTTCGTCCGGCCAAAGCGGCACTTCGTCACTCGGCGTTGTTTATTCCCCTCTTTGCCTCGCTTCGGCAGGGTCCCGGGGGCGCCGGGACCCCCATGCGAAAATCGGGTGGATATGGCTCTCCCGACCGACAAAGAACCCGCCGTGCGCCCGAGCAACTTCCTGCGCCAGGTCATCGAACGCGACCTGGAGCAAGGGACGTATGCCGGCCGGCACTGGGGCGGCACGCCCGGCGATGCGGCGCATCACCGGGAAGGTGCGGCCGACCCCGCGAAGATCCGCACCCGCTTCCCCCCCGAGCCCAACGGCTACCTGCACGTGGGCCATGCCAAGAGCATCTGCCTGAACTTCGGGCTTGCGCTGGACTACGGCGGCATCTGCCACCTGCGCTTCGACGACACCAACCCCGAGAAGGAAGAGATCGAGTACGTCGAGAGCATCAAGGATGCGGTGCAGTGGCTCGGCTACACGTGGGACGCCGCCGGCACCCGGCACCTGTACCAGGCCAGCGACTACTTCGACTTCATGTACCGCGCGGCCGAGTACCTGATCGAGGCCGGCGACGCGTACGTGGACGAGCAGACCCCCGAGCAGATGCGCGTGAACCGCGGCGACTTCGGCCGCCCGGGAGTGGACAGCCCCTACCGCAGCCGCTCGATCGAGGAGAACCTGCAGCGCTTCCGCGAGATGCGCGAGGGCAAGCTGCCCGACGGCGCCGCGGTGCTGCGCGCGAAGATCGACATGGCCAGCCCCAACATCAACATGCGGGACCCGGCCATCTACCGCATCAAGCACGCGGAGCACCACAACACCGGCAATGCCTGGTGCATCTACCCGATGTACACTTTCGCGCACCCGATCGAGGACGCGCTGGAGAACATCACCCACAGCATCTGCACGCTGGAGTTCGAGGACCAGCGGCCCTTCTACGACTGGCTCGTCGACCACCTCGCCGCCGGCGGGCTGGTCAACACCCCGCCGCCGCGCCAGTACGAATTCGCGCGGCTGAACCTGACCTACGTGGTCACCAGCAAGCGCAAGCTGAAGCAGCTGGTGGACCAGCGCGTCGTCACCGGCTGGGACGATCCGCGCATGCCCACCATCGTGGGGCTGCGCCGGCGCGGCTACACGCCCGAGTCGCTGCAGCTCTTCGCCGAGCGCATCGGCGTGAGCAAGGCCGATTCCTGGATCGACTACTCGACGCTCGAGATCGCCCTGCGCGACGACCTCGACCCCAAGGCCGCCCGCGCGATGGCGGTGCTGGACCCGGTGAAGATGGTCATCGCGAACTGGGACGAAATCATGGGCGCCGGTCACCTGGAGCCCTGCTCCGCGCCCGTGCATCCGCACGACGCGGACCGCGGCCGCCGCGAGTTCATGTTCGGGCGCGAGTTGTGGATCGAGCGCAGCGACTACGAGGACACGCCGCCCAAGGGCTTCTTCCGCCTGTTCCCGGGCAACAAGGTGCGGATGAAGTACGGGTACGTCGTCGAGTGCGTCGGCGCTTCCCGTGATGCCGCCGGCGCGATCACCGAAGTGCAGGCAAAGCTGGTCCCCGACACCAAGAGCGGCACGCCCGGCGCCGACGCGGTGAAGGTGAAGGGCAACATCACCTGGGTCGGCGTGGCCGACGGCGTGAAGGCCGAAGTGCGTCTCTACGACCGCTTGTTCTCGGTGCCGCAGCCGGGTGCCGGGGAGAAGGACTTCCTCGAGGAGCTCAATCCGGATTCGCTCAAGGTGGTGACGACGTACGTGGAGCCCTCACTGGGTCGTGCGAAGCCGGACCAGAAGTTCCAGTTCGAGCGCCATGGCTACTTCGTGGCGGACCGCAAGGACCACGCGGCGGGGGAACGGCCGGTGTTCAACCGCGTGACCGGGTTGAAGGATTCGTTCGGCAAGTAAGGTCCGGGGGGAAGGCAGGATTCAAGCAGCGATGCGCCCGGACAGCGGGGGACGCCCGCTGTCCGGTGCACCGCGCGCCGCGGATTCCGCAGGCACCGTACGCGCTCGCCGCGGGAAGCGCAATCCGCTGCCGGCCAGCTGCTCGTATTCGAATCGGCTCATGCCCTGCTCCACGCACACCGGCACGCAGGCGCTCGGCGCGAAAAAGCTTCGCGCATGGCGCGCCAGCGCCGGCCCGAAGAGGAGCACGACCGGCACGACGAACTCGAGGCTTTCGGCGAGCCACCCGAGCAGGATCCCCGGCAGCGCGGGGCCGAACTGGCTGGGGTCGGTGACCAGCGCGCGGGGACGCATCGCGAGCGCGTGCAGCACGAAGTAGCTGGAAAGTGCGAAGGCCAGCCGCGTGGCGTTCATCCACGTCTCGGCGCGGCCCGGAATGTTCTTGCTGCCCACGATGTCCCCTCGTTGTTCTTCGGCAGCGACGGACTGCTGTCCTGCCGGTGCCGCAATGAAGCCAGCAAGCGGCCCATCGACCGCTGACGCAGGTCAAACCCCGCGCATCTCGGCACCAACGTGCTGCCAGCGGCGAAGCCCTTTTTGCGTCGCGTGGCCGCGGGAGCGACAAAGGGGCAAGATGGCGGGCATTCCACCGGAGGAACGACACCCATGGTCCTGCTCGAATTCGCGATGACGCCCACCGGCGAGGGCGAGAGCCTCTCGCGCCACGTGGCCCGCATCCTCGACATCGTCGACCGCAGCGGCGTGAGCTACCAGCTCACCGCGATGGGCACGATCCTGGAGGGCGACTTCGACGTCGTGATGGGCGTCGTCACCGACTGCTTCCGCGCACTGCAGGCCGACTGCAAGCGCATCGGCATGAACCTGAAGATGGACTACCGCGCCGGCACCGACTCGCGCCTTCGCAGCAAGATCGACTCGGTGGAAGGGCACGTCGGCCGCAAGCTGAGGTCCTGAAGACCGCGGCTGCGGCCGGTACCCGGCGCTCGCTCAAAAGGAGCAGGTTTTAGAGGCCGCACTCCACACGGCCCCTTGCGCCTTCGGGACGATGCCTCCTGTCTCCCGGGAATGTTCCACCCCGGCGCATTCCCGGCGAGCGCCAGACCCAGACGAGGAAGCCGCCATGAACGCCCTGTCCGCCAGCCTGCCCGCCCTGCGCCTCCAGTTCGAGCAGTTCGCCAGCAGCTGGTTCGGCCTGTTCGACGATTTCCTCGTCCGGGCCGGCGAGGTGCCGGCGCAGCCCACGCACGCGCTGGATCCGCACGAAACGCTCTGGCTCGACACCACGCCCGGACTGTGCGTGGCCTGCCTCGACGGCTGCGTGCTGCTGCAGGTCCAGGGGCGGCCACGCGGCGAGGTCATCCTCGTGCGCGGCGAATCCCACTTCTTCGAAGACGAGGCCCGCGTCGCCGTGCAGGCCTTCGTGGCCACGGCGCTTCGCATCGCGGCGCCGGCACCCGCACCGAACTGAGCGCCGCCCCCGCCCAGCGCCGCGGGACAGCACGCAGGCGCGCTCCGGGTCCTTTCCTACGCCGTGCTGCCGCGCACCTTCCTAGATTGGCATCCATCGAACACGAAAAAACAAAGGATGGAAGCCATGCCGCATCCCAAGAACCGCCTCAAGCTCACCGGTGACACGCACCTGCCCGACATCGGCGACCTGCTGGAACGGGCCGACGCGGACGAACCCGCCGTGCTGGAATTCGATGCCGAGCCGCGCGTGTACGCCGACGGATGGGCGCCTTCCGGTGCCGAGGCGCTGCCCGCAGAGGAGCAGGCCCTGCCCGAGCCCGTGACGCAGGTCGAACGCGCCGTGGAGAAACGCATGGCGGCGACACCCTGGCTGGCCGTCGGCGGAGCCCTGGCGTTCGGGTTCCTGGTTGCGAAGATGCTGCGGAGGTAGGCCAGGCGCGGCCCGACGCAACACTCGCCAATCTGCGACCGGCAACCGCTGGGAGCCGTGTTCGGTGAACGTCGCGCCGCTCGGGCCGGACCAGCCCGTGTCGATCGCAAGGGTGCGGCTTCGGTTGGCGCGGTCGCCGACGCTCGAAGCGCGCTCACTGATGGACGGTGCGCTCGCGCCCGCGCCGCGGAGGACCAGGGCGTGACCGTCCGACTCGGCGACATCAAGACACCATTGTGGTTGTCAAGTCGGTGTGGCAAGCGACCTGGCCGGGTCGAACGGCTTTCCGGACTTCAGCACGCCATAGGCGATGGCCAGCAGCTTGTGCATGCACGCCACGACGATGACCTTGCCCGGCTTGTTCTGCTCTTTGAGGCGCTGCCAGAATCTGGCGATCACGGGGTTGTATTTGCCCGCGACCATCGCTGGGAAGTAAAGAGCATGCCGCAGCGCCTCGTGGCCCATGGGATGAGTGCCCCTTTTCTTGTTCAGCGAAGTGCCCGACTGCTGAATCATCGGCGCCAAGCCGGCATGCGCAATGAGCGCTTTGACGCTCTTGAACCGCTCCGGGCGGCCGATGTACGCCAGCAGCTGCGGAATCGTCTTGTCCCCCAGGCCGGGAATGGTCTCCAGCAGACCGCGGCGCGACTTCAGATCCGGATCGTCGTTGATCGTCTGGCGGATCTGCGCGCGCACCTCCTCGATGCTTGCGTCTAGCTGCGAGATGATCTCCAGCAGCGAGGAGCGCACAGCCTCGTGGGCCACCTCCAGACGATTGTCTTCGGCCTGCCGCATCCCCTTCAAGGTCTCCAGCCGGCCCACGAGCGCCTGCAGCTTTCTCACTGCTGGAGACGGCGCCTGCCAGAGTTCGGGCTGCGTGCGATCGGCATACCGCGCCAGCGCCTTCGCATCGGCGCTGTCGGTCTTGGAGCGAGCCCCTTCAGATTCGACAAACCTCTTGACCAACATCGGATTGACCACCGAAACGTCGATGTCCTGCTCATGCAGGAACAGCGCCAGGCTCTCGTGGTACACGCCGGTGGCTTCCATGCACACGTGAACGTTGGCCTGTCCGCCGGGCACGTTGGACGCTATCCACTCCAGAAGCGCCCGGAAGCCGGCGCCAGTGTTGCTGAACACTTTGGAGCGATACTTCTTGCCGTCCAGCAGCAACGCAACGTCGAACTTCGCCTTGCTGATGTCCACACCGAGCTTCGATTTCACCTTACGGGCTTCCTTCTCTAGCGCGCATATTCGACTGGCACGTCCTGATATGCGAGGTCACCACCGGCCAGTGCCGGCGGTGCCCCAAGACACCATTCGAGCTACTGCGTCGAATCCGGGTGGCCCCCACTCTTAATGACAGGCTTTTCGCCGAAGGAGGAGAACGGGGGCATCCGCCCGGGCTCCCTCAGCGCGGCGGGAGCGATGGAAACAATATCAGGAGGAGGCGCGGGCGCGGCGCCAGATGGGGCACGCTTTTCATCCGCGCCGGGGGACAGTCGCAGAGGCGGACGGTCACGTCCTGGTCCGGGTCGGAGGCAACCGGCCAACCGTGGCAGCCATCTTTTGGTCTCCCCGGAATTCGGTGAAGAACCAAACAAAAGCGGCCTCGCGGCCGCTTCCCGGATCCCTGGTCCCCGCCTGCGCGGGAACGACGCGGGCTACGCCGCCTTCGCCGGCGCGACCACGCCCAGCCGGTCGAGCGCTTCCTTCAGGTGCCCCACCGTGCGGTCCACGTGGTGCCACTTCTCGAGGCCGAACAAGCCGATGCGGAAGGTCTTGAACTCGGCCCCCTCGTCGCACTGCAGCGGCACGCCCGCGGCGGTCTGCAGGCCTTCGTCGAGGAATTTCCGGCCGGACTGGAGGTCCGGGTCGGTCGTGTAGCTCACGACCACGCCCGGCGCCTTGAAGCCCTCGGCGGCCACGCTCGGCAGGCCGCGGCCCTCGAACAGCGCGCGCACCTTGCGGCCCAGGTCTTCCTGCTCCGCCTTCACGCGGGCGAAGCCATAGGCCTGCGTCTCCTTCATGACCTCGCGCAGGCGCGTGAGCGCATCCGTCGGCATGGTGGAGTGGTACATGTGGGCGCCGCCCTCGTACGCCTCCATGATCTGCAGCCACTTCTTCAGGTCCATGGAGAAGCTGCTGCCGCTGGTGTCCTGGATCGCCTGGCGGGCGCGCTCGGACAGCATCACCATCGCGCAGCACGGCGAGCTGCTCCAGCCCTTCTGCGGCGCGGAGATCAGCACGTCCACGCCCACGGCCTTCATGTCCACCCACATCGCGCCCGAGGCGATGCAATCCAGCACGAACAGGCCACCCACCGCGTGCACGGCGTCGGCCACGGCGCGCATGTAGTCGTCGGGCAGGATGATGCCGGCGGCGGTTTCGACATGAGGCGCGAACACCACCGCGGGCTTCTTCTCGCGGATGGCGGCAGTCACTTCGGCGATCGGCGCCGGCGCCCACGGGGCGGTGGCGCCGCTGCCCTGCCGGCGCGCCTTCAGCACGGTCTCCGACTTCGGGATGCGCCCCATCTCGAAGATCTGCGTCCAGCGGAAGCTGAACCAGCCGTTGCGCAGCACGAGGACGTCCTTGCCGCCGGCGAACTGCCGCGCCACCGATTCCATGCCGAAGGTGCCGCTGCCCGGCACCAGCGCTACGGAATGGGCGCCGTAGACCTCCTTCAGGATCGCGGAGATGTCCTTCATCACGCCCTGGAAGCTGCGGGACATGTGATTGAGCGCGCGGTCGGTGTAGACGACCGAGAACTCGAGCAGACCTTCGGGATCGACGTTGGGCAGCAGTCCGGGCATGAGGGTTTGTCTCTACTTGGAAGGGAAAACGGCCAGCTTAACACCCGCCCCTGCGCCCCCCTCTTGACCGGGGTCACTTTTCGCCGGATCCGGCCGCCATGGCAGGATGGCCTCCATGCGCGCGCCCCCCGAGCACGAATGCGAAGTCCTGGGCTCCCCCTGGGAGGGCGTGTACGCCACCCGTATCCGCAGCGCCCGCCACTACGGGCGCCATTCGCACGGCACCTTCGGCTTCGGCGTGGTCGACGCCGGAGCGCACCGTTCCAGCAGCGGGCGCGGCACGGTGGACGCCTTCGCCGGGGACATCGTGACTGCCAATCCGGGCGAAATGCACGATGGCCGGCCGCTGGGCGGCCCTTCGCGCACCTGGTGCACGGTGTACGTGGATCCGGGGTTGCTGCAGGCCCTCGACCGGTCCACCGGCGACCTGGCGATCACGCAGCCGGTGCTGTCGGACCCGCAGCTGGAGACGCAGACGAGGCAGCTCCTGCGGACCCTGCGGGACTGGCGGCGCGGCCACGCCGAGGCGCTCGCCTGCGAGGAGGCCCTCGTGCAGGCCTGCGGCCTGCTGCTGCGCCACACGACGCATCGCGCGCCGGCCGCCAGCGGCGCGCTGGCCCTGGCGAAGGTCCGCGAGCGGCTCGCCGCCGACCTGCTCGCGCCGCCCACGCTCGCGGAACTCGCCGGGCTGGCGGGCGTGAGCCGCTTCCAGCTGCTGCGCCGCTTCGCCGCCCAGGTCGGCTGCACCCCGCATGCCTGGCTGCTCCAGCAGCGCTGCGAGCGGGCCCGCGGCCTGATCCGGCAGGGCAGGTCCCTGGCCGAAACCGCGGCGGCCTCGGGCTTTGCCGACCAGAGCCACCTCACGCGGCTCTTCTCGCGCCAGTTCGGCTTCACCCCCGGCGCCTGGCAGGACGCGCAGCGCCGCCTGCAATAACGTTCAAGACGCGCCGGTACGCGGCATACACACTGGCTGCATGCACTTCAGCCACCATCCCGCGATCTGGGCTGCCCATCCCGAACTGGTCGCCGGCGTGCTGTTCGCGCGCGGCATCCGCGCCGACCTCGCCGCCGAAGCGCAGGCCGCGCGTTTCGAAGCGGTCGCGCGCGAGCGCCTGGCGGCGGCGGGCAGCGAATCGGAGCTGCCCGAAATCCAGGCCT
Source organism: Ramlibacter monticola (assembly GCF_016722785.1). GTDB lineage: Bacteria > Pseudomonadota > Gammaproteobacteria > Burkholderiales > Burkholderiaceae_C > Ramlibacter > Ramlibacter monticola. The sequence continues at coordinate 1,152,831 of NZ_JAEQNE010000001.1, forward strand.
GGCGACGCGTGTTCGCGCGCATGGGCCTGAAGCCGACTCAGTACCGCTGCGCTTCCGAATCGCTGCTGCGGCGCCTGCGCAAGGAGGGCCAGATGCCGCGCATCCACCCGCTGATCGACCTGTGCAACGCGGTCTCCATGGCCTTCGCGACGCCGGTGGCGGCACTGGACGTGGCGCAGATCCGGGACTGGCTGCAGGTGTGCCCGGCCGAAGGCAGCGAGCGCTATCTCGCCTTCGGCGGCGAGCTCGAGCACCCCGAGCCGGGCGAGGTGAGTTTCGTCGACGCGCAGGGCAACGCCCACGCTCGCCGCTGGACCCATCGGCAAAGCGGGTTGTCAGCGGTGCGCGAGGGCACGCGCGAAGTGCTGGTCGTCTGCGAGGCCGTGCATGCCACGGCCCGGCAGGACATGCCCGCGCTGCTCGACGCCCTGGCGCAAGCGCTGCGGGAAGCGGGGGCCACGACGGCGGCGAACCGGATCCTCTCCGCCGCCGACCCTCGCTTCGAGTTCTAGCACTTCAGCTCGCGGAACTTCTTCTTCGAGTACACCAGCGGCATCTCGTCCTGGATCGTCGCCGCCGGACCCAGCTTCTGCAGCGCGCGCTCCTCCTCGCGCAGGCGCTGGTCCAGCGCGCGGCACTCCTGCCGGTCCTCCGGCGTCAGCGAGGCGCGCTTGGCGAGCACCGCGCGATCCTGCGGCGGCTCCTTGGCCTTGTCCGTGACGCGGTGCGGCTTCGCGCCGACCTCGCGCCCGCCACCGCCCGGGCAGGGCAGCTGCGAATACGTGACGGTGCCGCCCACCTTGCAGCGGTACGCCGTCGGCTGCGCGCCGGCGTACACCGCCCCCAGCGCGGCCAGCACGAGCAGCGCGCCCTTCCCCCAACGACTCATCCGTTCCCCCATTTGCCCGCAATGCTGTCGCGGGCGGCGGGGAAAAGCAGCTACATCTCGTTTCGACGATGCGCGCAGCCAACACCGGGCCGCGCGTTCGTGGCATCCGTCACGCGCCGTGCATGCCGCCGCCCACCATCCAGGGCGTGCCGAACTGGTCAACCAGCATGCCGAAGGTCTCGGCCCAGAAGGTCTTGGTCATCGGCATCGTGACGCTGCCGCCCTGCGCCAGCGCCTCGAAGATGCGCCGCGCCTCGTCGGCGGACTCGTACATGAGGGACAGCGCGAAGCCGGCCATCGGCTTCGGGCCCATGGTGGGCGGCACGTCCGAGGCCATCAGCGTGCGGTTGCCCAGCTTCATGCTGCTGTGCATCACCATGTCCTTGGCGCCGGCCGGGCAGTGTTCCGGGTCGGGGGACTGGCCGTAGGTCATCACGTTTTCCAGCTTGCCGCCGAGGGTGCGTTCGTAGAAGCGCATCGCCTGCGCGCAGTTGCCGCTGAAGAACAGGTAGCTGTCGAGGACGGGCATGGCATGTCTCTCCTGGGTTGTGTGGGCCACGAAGTCGGCTCCGACCTTATGACGATCCGCGGCGGCCGGAATCGACAGGACCTCCGGCGACAGGGGCTTTCCTTCAGCCCGGCGGCAGGCTGAAGTGGAAGGTCGCGCCCTGCCCGGGCGCGGATTGCGCCCACACGCGTCCGCCCTGGCGCGTGATGGCGCGCGCCACGGTCGCCAGCCCGATGCCGGTGCCCGGAAACTCGTCGGCCGCGTGCAGACGCTGGAAGGTGCCGAACAGCCGCCCCGCATAGGCCATGTCGAAGCCGCAGCCGTTGTCGCGCACGAAGTACTCGCCGCGCGCGGCCGAGCCGCCGACGGCGATGTGCGCGTCGGGGGTGCCGCCGGTGAACTTCCAGGCGTTGCCGATCAGGTTCTCCAGCACCGAACGCATCAGGCGCACGTCGCCCATCACCGAGAGCCCCGGCTCCACCAGCCAGCCCACGGTGCGCTGCGGGTGCTCCGCCTGCAGCCGCTGCAGGATGTCGGTGGCCATGTCGCTCAGGTTCACCGCGGCGCGGATGATCTCCACCTGCGACACGTGCGCCAGCGCCAGCAGGCCCTCCATCAGCAGCGCCATCGTGTCGGCGTTCGCCTGGATGCGGTCCAGGTAGTGGTGCGCGCGGCCTTCCGGCCACTGCGCCAGTTCCTGCTGCAGCAGCCGCGCGTAGGAGGCCACGCGCTGCAGCGGCGACTGCAGGTCGTGCGACACCGAATACGAGAAGGCCTCCAGCTGCGTGTTGGCGAGCCGCAGCGCCGCGTCATTTGCCATCAGGTCGGTGATGTCGGTGTCGACGCCGACCCAGAACAGGATCGCGCCGCCCGCGTCGCGCACCGGTACCGCGCGGTAGGTCATGGTGTGGTAGCTGCCGTCGCGGGCCCGGATGCGCCGCGTGCCGGTGTAGGGCGCGCCCGTCGCCATGCTGCGGATCCAGTTGTGCCGCACCGCGGGCAGATCGTCGGGATGGACCCGCGCCAGCCACCGGTCGCCCTGCCATTGGGGCGGCGCGCCGCCGGCCAGCTCGTACCAGGCGCGGCTGAGAAAGGTGACGTGGCCCCGCGGATCCACCGTCCAGAACGGCAGCGGGGCCTGCTCCGCCAGGGTGCGGAACAGCGCCTCCTGCCGCGCGAGCTGCGCGGTGCGCTCGGCGATGCGCTCCTCCAGGCTGGCGTTGAGGCGGCGGATCTCCTCCATCATCAGCATGCGCAGGGTGATGTCCTGCTGCGCGCCCTCGATGGCCACCACCCGTCCGTCCCCGGAGCGCACCGGCTCCCCCAGCGTGCGGACCCACAACTGGCGCCCGGTTTGCGTGACCAGGGCCACCTCGACGTCGAAGGGCCGGCCCTCCTCCACGCAGGCCTTGAGCGCGCTGGTGGCGCGCGGCAGCGAGTCGGGCGCGAGCAGCGCGAAGATCTCCTGCAGCGTGGGCTCGGCATCGGGCGGCAGGTCCAGCACCGTGGCAGCCTCTTCCGAGAGCGCCAGGCGCTGCGTTGCCAGGTCCGCGCGCCAGTGGCCGGTGCGGGTGAGGCGGCTGGCCATGCGCAGGCGCTCGGCCTGCACGCGCGCCTGCTCCTGCGCGCGCTTCAGATCGTCGATGTCGGTCGCGGTGCCGAGCCAGGATGCGGCCGGCTGGCCGCCCTCGTCGAGCGGAACGGCGCGCAGCAGCTGCCAGCGGTAGCTGCCGTCGCGCGTGCGCAGCCGGTGCTCGTGCTGGAACTCCTGGCCCTTGCGTACCATCTCGCGCAGCCTCTCCAGCATCGGTTCGCGGTCCTCGGGGTGCAGCGCCTGCTGCCAGCCTTCCCCGATGGCCTCCCGGCGACGGATGCCGGTCACCTCCACCCAGCGGTGGCTCAGGAAGCTCACCTGGCCCCGCCGGTCGGCCATGAACACGATCTGCGGCACGGCGTGCGCCAGCTGGGTGAATCGCTCGTCCGCGCGCCCGCGGCTGCGCCAGCGGCGCCACAGCTCCACGGCGAGCACCAGCGCCGCGGCCAACGCCGCAACCAACCCTGACAGCAGCCACGTGATCGTGGTCATGCCGGCATTGTCGAGACGCCACGGCCGTCCCGCAAGAACACGCGCTGTCCTCCGACACGGGCGGGCCCGAACCGGCCCGGAAACTGGTCATCGCATAGCAAAGGGGAGCCCATGTCGCAACACGCGATGATCCGCGGAGAAGTCTGCTTCCGCGCCGGCGACGGCGTGCTGGTGCCCGTGCCGGACGGCGACGTCGACATCGACGTGGCGGACGACAGCGTGACCTTGCACTGGCAGGACGGCGAGGGCAACGCCGGCACCGCCGCCATCACGCGCGACGAATACGAACGCTACGTGCGCGAGGGCAAGATCCGCACGGGCGGCCGCTAGGGCCGCCGTGCCGTCCCGGGCCGCCATCGAAGCGATCCTGCTGGCGCTCGCCTGGGGCGCGGTGCTGGCCGTGCGGCCGTGGCGGCTGTTGCGCCCGCACGGGGGACAGGTGCCGCTGGCCACGCCCTTCCTGGCCTGCCTCACGGTGCTGCCGTGGCTCTGGAGCTGGCCCGGGCTGGCCGCCCTGCCCTTCCCGCTGCAATGGTCCGGCGCGCCGCTGGCCGTGCTGCTGCTGGGGTGGCCGCTCGCCATCCCGGTGCTGACGCTGGCCGGGGCGAGCACCCTCCTGACCATGGACGCGTCGCCGGCCCACGCCCTGCACCTGATCGTGTGGAGCGGCCTGCTGCCGGCCACGCTGACGCTGCTGCTGGGCCACGGCGTGCGCCGGGCGCTCGGCCACCATCCCGTGGCGTACATGCTCGGGCGCGCGTTCGCGGTGCCCATGCTGGCGCTGGGCGCCTGCGGCGTGCTGGGCATCGTCTTCGGGCCGGCGCTGGCCGGGACGCCCGGGGAACTGCAGCGGGTGGCCGCCATCCTGCTGGCGCTGGGGGAAGCCTCCTGGACGTGCGCGTTGGTGAGCCTGCTGGTGGCCTGGCGGCCCCGGTGGCTGGCGACTTGGTCCGATGCGATGTACCTGGGCCCCCCGCCCCGGCCGCCCCGGCCGGTCCGGATGCGCCCCCACGGCCGAGGCACTCATTAGCGGCTCGCGCCGCGGCCCCGCTCGAGCAGTGGTATCTTGCGCGCCATGCAGTCGCTCGCCCGTCCCTTCGTCGCCCTTGCGGCCCTGCTGGGCGCCGCCACCCTCTCCCCGGCTGCGCTGGCCGCCTCGCCGGCGCCGGTGACCGTGCGCGCGCCCGTGATGGTGGCGGGCCTGTGGTGCGGGGCCGGGCTGCTGCGCAACTACGTGCTGGACATCGCCCAGGAGTACCAGCGCGTGGAAGCCAAGCTGATCAAGCGGGGCCGCGTGCACGAGCTGACCGGCCACATGGATGGGCCCATCCTGCGCGCCGATCCGCAGCGTGACCACACGATGGAACTGCTGGCCGAGGGCGACGAGCTGCGCATCATCGACGCCAGCGGCATCCTGGCGCTGGCCAGGGGCCAGTTCTTCACCCGAGCTGTCGGCGGCAGTTGCACGCATTGAGCGCGCCGTCCTGGCTTTGGCTGCCCATCGTGCTGTGGGCGGCCTTGGCGCAGACCGCGCGCAACGCCGCCCAGCGCTCCCTGGTCGCCCAGGCCGGCACGCTGGGCGCGACGCTCGCGCGCTTCCTCTACGGCATTCCCTTCGCGGCCCTGTGGGTCGCCGCCCTCCACCTCCTGCCCGCGACGGCTGCGCCACTGCCGCCATTCGGCCCGGCCTATTCCGGCTGGCTGCTGCTCGGGGCCTTGGGCCAGCTCGCCGCCACCGCCTTCCTGCTGTCGGCGATGAAGGAGCGCAACTTCGTCGTCGGCGTGGCTTATTCCAAGACCGACGCGCTGCAGGTCGCCCTGTTCGGCTCGGTGTTCCTGCGCGAGCTCCCGGGCGGCTGGACGCTGGTGGCCATCGCCCTCGCGACCGCGGGCGTGGTGATGCTGTCGCTGCCGCAGAAAGCGGGCGCGGTGGAAGGCGGCGCCTGGACCGGGCGGGCCGCCTGGTTCGGCCTCGCCTCGGGTGCGGGCTTCGCCCTGTCCGCGATCGGCTACCGCGGCGCGGCCCTGCAGTTGCCGGACACCTCGGCCTGGCTCGCGGGCGCCTGGGGGGTGCTGCTGGCGCAGACGCTCCAGACCGTGCTCCTGGGCGGCTGGCTGGTGCTGCGCTCACCGCAGTCGCTGCGGGCCACTGTGACGGCTTGGCGCATCTCCACGCTGGCGGGCGCGACGGGCGCGCTGGCCTCCATCGGCTGGTTCACGGCTTTCGCGCTGACCACCGCCGCCAACGTGCGCACGCTGGGGATGGTGGAAGTGGTCTTCAGCTACCTCGTCTCGCGCCGGCTGCTGCGCGAGAAGCTCGCGCGGGCCGAACAGCGCGGGCTGGCGCTGGTCGTGGCCGGCCTGCTCGCCCTGGGCCTGCAACGCTGAAGGCGGGGCGCGCAGCCCCGCTGCTGGGACCTGTCGGTTGCTCCCGGTTGAGAATCGTCAACCGGCGGCCTCTTCGCGGGGGTCCTACGCCGGGTGGGCATGGACACGCACGAAGCGCCGCGCTACAACGTCGCAACATGCCCTGAGCCGGCGATGGCGGTCCATCGCCCGGCATCGGGTGAACGAATCATGTCCTTCAGCACACTGCTGTACCGCTATTTCTTCTTCGGCTGGCTCTTCAAGGACGTCAACCGCGGCAACCTCTTCGAGCGCTCCGCCGCGTGGCGGCACAACCGCGACCAGGCCCGCTGGCTGCCGACGTACATGCGCCGCTGGATGTGGTGGGGCCTGTTCTTCTACGCGCTCGGTGCCGTCGTCGAATGGCTGCTGCAGGCCCCCGCCTTCTCCGTGGTCTTCTACGTGCCCAGCGCGCTGAGCGTGCCCGTCAACGCCGTCATCGGCGCGGCCTGGATCGGGTTGCGGCTGGTGCCCGCCCGGGCGTAGCGCGCCCTTACGCGCCCGCCGCGGTCCTGGCCAGTTCGAGGTCGGCGAGGGCCTGCTGCGTGGACTCCACCAGGTGATCGACGAAGGCGCGCGTGCGCGCCGGCATGTACTTGCGGGTGGGCACGGCCACCACGATGCTCATGCGGCCGGTGACCCACGGCGCGAGCACGCGCTTCAGTTCGCCGCTCTTGAGCAGCGGCGCGATCAGGCCCGCCGGCTGGCTGCTGATGCCCGCGCCGGCGATGGTGGCCCGCAGCAGCGTATCCATGTGGTTCGAGTGCACCACCGCGGGCACTTCCACTTCCAGGGTGCGGTCCCGCTGCGTGGGATCGATCAGCGTCATGGCGCGCAGCCGCATGCCGGGCGTGCGCACGCGGAGCCAGCGATGCGCGCCCAGGTCCTGCGGTGAGGCCGGCTCGCCGAAGCGTTCCAGGTAGGCCGGCGCGGCGCAGAAGACCGCCTCGCTGGCGACCACCGTGCGCGCGACCGCGCTGGAGTGGATGGGCACGCCGCCCGTCACGACCGTGAGGTCGTAGTCCTCGACGTCCGGATCGACCACGTCGTGCACGTGCAGTTCGAGCACCACCTCCGGATACCGGAGCTGGAACTCGGGGATGGCGGGCGCGATGATGTGCGTCGCAATGCCCGGCAGGGCCAGCACGCGCACGGTGCCGCTCATCTCGCGGCTGTGCGCGTGCGCGATCGCGTCGGCCTCCTCGATGTCGCCGAGGATGGGTCGCAGGCGCTGCAGGTAGGCCTCGCCCGCCGGCGTGAGCGAAAGGCGCCGGGTGGTGCGTTGCAGCAGGCGCACGCCCAGGTGCCGCTCCAGGTCGCTCACCAGCCGCGTCACCGCCGCCGGCGTCAGGTCCAGCTTGCGGGCCGCCGCCGCGAAGCCGCCCTCGTCCACCACCTCCTGGAACACCCGCATCGATTGGAGTCGATCCATGTCCGGATTATTGCACCAGCTGCAATGGAGGATTGTTCGTGACGCTCTTTTTTGCGCAGCTTGAGAGGAATAAAGTCCTTCCATCGTCAACGCAACCCCTCCGAAAGGACCAGCATGAACCGCTCCAGTCTCGTGATCGCCGCCCTGTCCCTCGCCGCCTTCGCCGCCCAGGCCCAGGACGCCGACCCCAGCGGCCAGTTCGCGGCCGGGGCCGCCGGACAGGCCACCCGCGCCGCCGTGCAGGCCGAACTGGCCGCATACAAGCAGGCGGGCGTGAACCCCTATTCGATCTCGTACAACCCGCTGAAGTCGTTCCGCAGCACCCGCAGCCGCGCCGAAGTGCAGGCCGAGTACATCGGCAGCCGCGATGCCGTCGCCGCGATGACGCGCGAGGACAGCGGCTCCGCCTTCCTGGCCGCCCGCCCGTCCACGACGCAGGACGTGCGCCACCTGGCCGGCCAGCCGGCGAACGCGCTCTAAGAGCGAGCCGCCTGCGAACCATCACCTCGATGTGATGGTTCGCATCAAATACTTTAACTATCCTTTATTCGTCGATCTCCCTACATTGCCTTCAAGCCTCAACGAACTTGAAGGAGATCGACGTGCTGCAAGACCTGCACTCTCCCGCGGCCACCGACGCCGCTTCCGAAGCCCACCGCCACGCCTACAACGCGGCCTTCCACCTGCTGGACCTGAGCTGGCACTGGGACCCGGTGGCCTTCGCCGCCATCCACCGCTACGGCCGCGCCGGACTCAAGGACTGGGTCCAGCACGAGCAGCCGCACCTGCTGAGGGCCTACGACCTCGACTTCCTCGTCGACGCGATCGAGAGCACCAAGGCCCGCTGCCTCGCCGCGTACGAGCACCACGCGGCGAAGCAGGGCTCCGTCCTCCTCGCCGCCTGAGGGAGCCGTCATGCAACTGCGCTGGGTACGCTTCCTCGAGGGCGCCACGGTCCGCTTCGGCACGCTGGAAGGCGAGCGAGTGCGCCTCTGGCACGGCGACATGTTCGAATATCCGCAGCGCGGCGACCGCACGGTGCCGCTGGCCGACGTGCGCCTGCTCACCCCGGTGCAGCCGAGCAAGGTCATCGCCTTGTGGAACAACTTCAAGGCGCTCGGCGAGAAGCTGAACCTGGCCGCGCCGGAAGAGCCGCTCTACCTGATCAAGACGCCCAACTCCTACCTGGAGCCGGGCGGCACCATCCGCCATCCCGGCACCGGCAAGGTGGTCTACGAGGGCGAACTGGGCATCGTGATCGGCAAGCGTTGCAAGCAGGTGAGCGAGGACGAGGCGATGGCGCACGTGTTCGGCTACACCTGCGCCAACGACGTGACGGTGGCCGACATCCTGAACCGCGACGCCTCGTTCGCGCAGTGGTCGCGTGCCAAGGGCTTCGACACCTTCTGCCCCTTCGGGCCGGCGGTGGCGACCGGGCTCGATCCCGCCAGGCTCACCGTGCGCACGCTGCTCGACGGCGTGGTGCGGCAGGACTACCCGATCAGCGACATGCGCTTTTCCGTCGCGCAACTGGTGAGCCTGATCTCGCAGGACATGACCCTCCTGCCCGGCGACATCCTCCTCTGCGGCACCTCGGTCGGCGTGGGCTCCATGAAGCCCGGCTGCACCGTCGAAGTCGAGATCGCCGGCATCGGCCGGCTGACGAACCGCCTCCAGTAACCCCTTACTCCCGCAGGAGGGAGCATGAAGATCGCAATCATCGGCGCCGGCGCCATCGGTGGCTATGTCGGCGTGAAACTCGCCTTGGCCGGCGAGGACGTCACCTTCATCGTGCGCGGCGCGAATCTCGCGGCCATCCGCGATGCGGGCATGCGGCTGGTGCTGCCGGACGGCAGCCAGCACGTGGCGCGCAACGTGCGCGCGACCGAGCGCTACGAGGAGGCCGGCGAGCAGGATCTCGTGATCCTCGCCACCAAGGCGCACCAGGTGGCGGACGTCGCGCCGCACCTGGACCGGCTGATGGGGCCGCGGACCGCGGTGGTGACGATGCAGAACGGCATCCCCTTCTGGTACTTCCACAAGACCGGCTGCGCGCTGGAAGGCAGTGCGGTGCGCAGCGTGGACCAGGAGGGGCGGCTCGCGACGCAGATCCCGCCGGAGCGCGTGATCGGCTGCGTGGTCTATCCGGCGTGCGAGCTGCTCGCGCCCGGCGTGGTGAAGCACATCGAGGGCGACCGCTTCCCGCTGGGCGAGCTCGATGGCCGCGTGAGCGACCGCGTCACCCGCATCTCGGAGGTCTTCCAGCGGGCCGGCCTCAAGGCGCCGGTGCTGGAAGACATCCGCGCGGAAATCTGGCTGAAGCTGTGGGGCAACCTCACCTTCAACCCGATCAGCAGCCTCACGCACTCGACCCTGGTGGACATCTGCCAGTTCCCGCTCTCGCGCGAGATCGCCGCCAGCATGATGCGCGAGGCGCAGGCGGTGGCGGGCAAGCTCGGGATCACCTTCCGCGTGCCGCTGGAAAAGCGCATCGCCGGCGCCGAGAAGGTCGGCAGGCACAAGACCTCTATGCTGCAGGACGTGGAGTCCGGCCGCGCGCCCGAGATCGACGCGCTGGTGGGATCGGTCGCGGAGCTCGCGCGCCTCACCGGCACGGCGACGCCGCACATCGACACGGTCTATGCGCTGGTGAAACTGCTGGCGAGGAACATGGAGACGGAGCGCGCGGGGGTGCGGATGCAGCCGGCCTGAACGCCGGCGTCACCCGACCTTCACGCCGTTCCAGAACGCCACCCGGTCCTTCACCATCTGCGCCTCGGGCTTCGGCTCGGGGTAGTACCAGACCGCGTCCTGGTTCAGCTCGCCGTTCACCAGCAGCGAGTAGTAGCTCGCCTCGCCCTTCCAGGGACAGCTCGTGTGGTGGTTGCTGAAGGTCACGTATTCGCGCTTGAGCGCGCTGGCCGGGAAGTAATGATTGCCCTCGACCAGCACCGTGTCGTCGCTCTCGGCGACGGTCACGCCGTTCCACGTCGCTTTCATGCCTGGCTCCTTGGCGGGGCGTGCAGCCAGTGCACGCTGAACAGGTTCTCCGGATCGGTCCAGATCGGCCCGGGCCGGAAGCCGGCGCGCTGCGCCAGCGTCCGCACGCCCGTCATGGTGAACTTGTACGAGTTCTCCGTGTGCAGGCTCTCGCCCTCCTCCAGCACCAAGCCCTCGCCGCCCAGCGCGACCGCCTGCCGCGTGCGGCTGACCAGGTGCATCTCGATGCGCTGCAGCGGCGCGTTGTAGAAGGCGTAGTGCGCGAACTGCGGGAGCACGAAGTTGGCGCCCAGCTCGCGGTTGGCCCGCGCCAGCAGGTTCAGGTTGAACGCGGCCGTCACGCCCTGGGCATCGTTGTAGGCGGCGTGCAGCAGTTGCGGATCCTTCACCAGGTCCACGCCCAGCAGCAGCGCGCCGCCGCGCAGCAGCTCCGCCGCGCCGCCCAGGAAGGCCAGGGCCTCCTCGGGCGTGAAGTTGCCGATGGTGGAGCCGGGGAAGAAGCCGATCCGCCGGCCCCGCCCGGCGGGCGGCAGTTGCAGCGTGCGCGTGTAGTCGGCCACGACCGGCTGGACCTCCAAGCCCGCGAATTCCCTGCGCAGGAAGGCCGCGGCATCGCGCAGGTGATCGCCGGAGATGTCGATCGGCAGGTAGCGCGCCGGCGCGTCGAAGGCCTGCAGCAGCAGCCGCACCTTGCGCAGCGAACCGGCGCCGAACTCGACGATCTCGGCGCCCGGCCCCGCCAGCGCCGCCATCTCCGCGACGCTGCGTTCGAGGATGCCCAGCTCGGTGCGGGTCGGGTAGTACTCCGGCAGCTCGCAGATGAGGTCGAAGAGGCGAGAGCCTTCGGCGTCGTAGAAGTACTTGGGGGAGATGCGGTGCGGCCGCTCCTTCAGGGCCACGAGGAGGTCGCGCGCGAATTCGTCCGTCATGCACCGTCCCTTGCGAGCCGCAGGCCGCTGAACTGCCAGCGCGCCGCCGGCGGGAAGAAATTGCGATAGGTGTCGCGCCCATGGCCCGGCGGCGTCGCGGCGCTGCTGCCGCGCAGCACGAGCTGGCCGACCATGAACTTGCCGTTGTACTCGCCGATCGCGCCGGCCCAGGGGCGATAGCCCGGGTAAGGGTCGTAGGAGGATCGGGTCCACTGCCACACGTGCCCGTGCAGCTCGTGCAGGCCCGGCCGCGCGGCCGCCGCTTCCCATTCGGCTTCGGTGGGCAGGCGGGCGCCGGCCCATTCGGCATAGGCCGCGGCCTCGTAGAAGCTCAGGTGGCTCACCGGCGCCGCCGCGTCGAGCGGGCGCAGCCCGTGCAGCCCGAACACCTGCCACTGCGCGGAGGGCGCGCGCGGGTCGCCGGGCGCCAGCCAGTACAGCGGCGCGGTCCACTGCTGCGACTGCACCAGCGCCCAGCCGTCCGACAGCCACAGCGACGCCGTGCGGTAGCCGCCGTCGGCGATGAACTCCGCGTACTCGCCGCAGCTCACCAGCCGGTCGGCGATGCGGTAGGGCTGCAGCCACTGGCGATGCCGGGGCGACTCGTTGTCGAAGGCGAAGCCCTCGCCTTCATGCCCGATGGCGACGCCGCCCTCCGGCCCCGCGACCCAGTGCAGCGGCAGCGGCGCCAGCCGCAGCGAGGCCGCCTCGTGGGCCGCATACGCCGGCAGCAGCGGGTTGCACCACAGCGCGTAGAGGATGTCGGTGAGGAGCAGTTCCTGGTGCTGCTGTTCGTGCTGCAGCCCCAGTTCGACCAGCGCTTCCACCTGCGGCCACGCCGCGGGATCGGCGGACGCGAGCAGGTCCTGCACCGCCTCGTCGACATGCGCGCGGTACGCGTGCACCTCGGAGAGCGAGGGACGGGTCAGCAGCCCGCGCTGCGGCCGCGGATGCCGGCTGCCGAGCGCTTCGTAGTAGGAATTGAAGAGATGGCCCCAGCGCGCATCGAAAGGGCGGTAGCCGGGCGCATGGGCCGCGAGCACGACGGCCTCGAAGAACCAGCTGGTGTGCGCGAGGTGCCACTTGGTCGGGCTCGCGTCGGGCATGGCCTGCACGCACTGGTCCTCGGCCGAGAGGGGCGCCGCCAGCGCCAGACTGTGCGCGCGAACCCGCGCGTGGCGCGCCGCCAGGGCGGGCCGGACGCCGCGCACGGCGGCAGGCAAGGCATTCATGGACATGCGCTGCGGTTCTCCTGGCTGGTGCGCCAGCCCGAAGCGGCGCTCGTCGATCCGTCCCCTGCCGTTTCATTACAGCACAGAGCTCCGCGCCACGGGGGCGCCCGTCTCCTCAATGCGAAGGCTGGAGCGCGCGCCCGGCGAGCTCGTCCCGCCGCTGCCGCCACTGGCCCCAGCGGCTGGGGCTCTGGTCGACCCGCACGAACAGCACCGGCTCGTCGCAGGCCGACCATTTCGCGCAGTGCAGCTTCCACTTGCGCACCTGCCCGGGAGGCACGTAGAGGTAGACGGGCTCGCGCTGGACACGATCGACGGCGCTGTTCGCCAGAACCGGCTCGGGATAGATCACGGGCGGGGGTGCCGCGCTGCCGCGCAGCTCGATGCGCCCGTAGATGCCGGGCCGCAGCGCGGCGCCGGTGGTGAGGTTGCGGTAATCGCCCTCGGCCGCTGACGCCGCCAGGGCCGCGAGCGCGACCGCGAGGGCGCAGGAATTTCGGACACGCCTCGCACGTACTTCCATCCTGAGCTCCGGAGTCCTTATGGTTGTGCTTTCTACCCAAGCGGAGCGAAAGCGCAATGTAGGAATCCGGATAGGACTGCACGAGGCTTTGTCCGACAAGAAGCTGGTGAGCGGCTACTTGCCGTAGCGCTCGCGTGCCAGCGCGGCGCCGAGGCCGAGCGCCTGCAGCTTCTTCAGCGCGATCTCGCGGTCCATCGGGGCCATCCCGCAGTTGGTACAAGGAAACAGTCGTTCCCGGGCAACGAATTGCAGCGCATTGCCGATCGTGTCGGCCACCTGCTCCGGCGTCTCCACCTCGTCGCTGGCGACGTCGATCACGCCCACCATCACGTCCTTGCCCTTCAGCAGGCCCATGAGGTGGGGCGGCACGTGCGAGTGGTAGCACTCGAGGCTCACCTGGTCGATGCGGCTGGCGGCGAGGGCGGGAAACACCTGCTCGTACTGGCGCCATTCCTCGCCCAGCGTGTTCTTCCACTTCACGTTGGCCTCGATGCCATAGCCGTAGCAGATGTGCACCGCGGTCTTGCAGGTGAGGCCCTGCGCGGCGCGCTCCAGCGCCTTCACGCCCCACTCGGCCGCCTCCGCCATGTAGACGTTGAAGGCCGGCTCGTCGAACTGGATGATGTCCACGCCGTCTGCCTGCAGCGCCAGGGCTTCCTGGTTCAGGAGCTCGGCGAAGGCGAAGGCCATCTTCACCCGGTCGCCGTAGTGGCGGTCGGCCACCGTGTCGACGATCGTCATGGGCCCCGGCAAGGTGAACTTCAGCTTGCGCCGCGTGTGCGCGCGGGCCAGCCGCGCCTCGAAGGCGTGCACGCGGCCCTTCAGGCGCAGCGGCGCCACCACCTGGGGCACCATCGCCTTGTACCGGTCGGCGCGGATGCCCATCTCCACCTTGTGCGCGAAGTCGATGCCCTCGACCTGCTCGAGGAAGCCGTGCACGAAGTGCTGGCGCGACTGCTCGCCGTCGGTGACGATGTCCAGCCCCGCGTCTTCCTGGGCCTTGATCCACAGCAGGGTGGCGTCGGCCTTCGCCTGGCGCAGCGCGTCGCCCTGCTCGCGCCACTGCGGCCACAGCTTGTGCTCCTCGGCCAGCCACCCGGGTTTCGGCAGGCTTCCGGCAATCGTGGTGGGGAACATTCGGTGTCTCCTCGCGTGTGCGTGTTCTGCGGGGCGCCTATGATCGCAGGAAACGCCCTTCTGGCTGCGCCATGCCCTTGCGCCCCCTGCCCGACCCGGAGAAGGCCAAGCCCTGCATCCTGGTCGTCGACGACGACGAGGCCGTCGCCTGGGCCATCGCGAGCCGCCTCGGCGCAGACTTCCGCGTCGTCGCGCTGACGGATCCCCGGCTGGCCGTCGCCTTCGCGTGCGAGGAAGCACCGGGCGTGATCCTGTGCGACATCGACATGCCCGGCATGCAGGGCGATGAGGTCGCCTTTGCCCTCTCGCAGGAGCCCCGCACCGCCGGGATTCCCCTGGTCTATCTCACCGCCCTGCTCTCGCCGGAGCAGGCGCCGGACCTGGCCGGCGTGTTCGGCGAGTACCCCACGGTGTCCAAGATGGCCGACAGCGCGGAACTGCTCGCCATCGTCGCCTCCATGCTCGGGCTGGATGGCGGGGACGCAAGCCCCTAGGACAACCCTGCCGCCCCGGCCAGCAGCTCGTACGAGCGGCGCTGCGCCAGCGGATCCCAGGTCCAGGTGATCACCACCACCTCCTCGATCTCCAGCGCCTCGGCCAGCGCGCGCAGCCGCTGCACCACCTGCTCCCCCGTCCCCACGAAGGAACGCGCGCGCAGCCCCTGCCGGAAGGCCTCCTCGGCTGCGTCGTAGGGGCGGACCGCCTGCTCGGGCGGCAGCAGCGGGCCGAAGCGGCCGGTCTGCCGGTCCACGCGGGCCCGCTCGCGGCTGGCGAACAGCCGCCAGGCTTCTTCCTCGGTGTCGGCGGCCAGCGCCCAGACGCAGACGTTGGCCTCGGGGCGCTGGACGAGCCCCGGCTTGAACAGCTGGCGATACAGCTCCAGCGCCTCCGCGCAGCCCTCGCCGTCGCTGATGAAGTGGGCGAAGGAATACGGCAGGCCGTAGTGCGCGGCCAGCTGCGCGCCGTAGCTGGAGCTGCCCAGCATCCACAGTTGCGGCGCGGTGACGGCCCGCGGCAGCGCCTGGATGCCGCGGCCGGGGTGGCCTTCGGGCATCTCCTCCCCGCTCACCCAGGCCTGCAGTTCGCGCACCTGCTGCGGAAAGTGATTGGCCGAGCGCGGATCGGGGTTGAGCAGGCGCGCGGTGCGGTGGTCGCTGCCGGGCGCGCGGCCCACACCGAGGTCGATGCGGCCCGGCGCCAGGGCGTCCAGCACGCGGAACTGCTCCGCGACCTTGAAGGGCGAGTAGTGCGGCAGCATCACGCCGGCGCTGCCGATGCGGATGCGCGCGGTCCGCACCGCGATCGCGGCCATCAGCACCTCGGGGGCGGTGCCCACGATGGCGGGCAGGCTGTGGTGCTCGCTGAGCCAGAAGCGCTCGTAGCCGAGGCGTTCGCAGTGCTCGGCCAGGGCGACGGTGTGGCGGATGGATTCGTCCTGGGGCCGGCCGACGCAGGCGACGGACTGGTCGAGGACGGAGAGACGCAGGGGACGGGACATGCGCCGATTGTCGGCGCGACGGCCTGTCCGCGCTCAGGCGAGGTCCTCGTTCCAGTCGTGGATCGTGCAGCGCCCCACCACGCCATTGAGCATGAAGGGATCGTCGCGGGCGAACTCCTCCGCGGCCGCGCGCGAGGTGAAGACTCCCAGCGCGCCCACGGGCGGCGTGCCGTAGGGCCCCGCCATCAGCAGCACGCCCCGGCCGTGGAATTCGCGCATGCGCGCCTGGTGGCTGGCGAAGTGCGCCGGCGCCTTGGCGAGGCCGCCCTCCGCCAGCTCGTAGAACATGAGGACTTTCATCGTTTCCTCCGGCACCTGCGCCGCAGGATAACCGCCATCAGGCCGTCGTGCCGCGGATCTCGCGCACGCCCTTTCCGAGCCGCCGGCGCAGCAGCGTGCCCAGCGTGATGCCGTCGGCGTACCCGACCTGCTCCGCGATGCGATCGAGATTGGCGCGGCTCGTCTTCAGCAGGTGCACCGCGCGTTCCACCCGCAGGTCCTGGAAGTACGACAGCGGCGACTTGCCCAGCACCTCGTTCATGCGGCGCGCCAGGGTGCGCTTGCTGGTCGCCAGCGCGCTGGCGGCCTCGTCGAGCGAGAAGCCCTGGTCCAACCGCTGCCGCGCCCAGGCCTCGAAGCGTTCGACCAGCGGATCGCTGTGCGCGAGATGGTCGGCGATGGCATAGGCCGATTGCGCGGCGCGCGCATCCACGACCAGGTAGCGCGCGGTCGTGGCGGCCAGCTCGGGGCTGGACTGCCGCACCAGCGCCAGCGCCAGGTCCATGTGGCCGAGGGCCGCGCCGGCGGTGAGGAAGGGCCCGGAAGCCACCACCATGCGCGACTGCTCCAGCTGCACGCGCGGATAGCGCTGGCGGAACACCGGCACCAGCCACCACGTCGTGGTCGCGCGCTGCCCCGCGAGCAGACCCGACTCGGCCAGCACGAAGGTCCCGATGCAGGCCGCCGCGACGCGCGCGCCGCCGGTGCGCCACTCGCGCAGCGCCGCGCCGGCGTCGGCCACGTCGGGACGCGCCAGCGCCTGCTGCAGGGGGCCGGGCATCTTGGCGCCGATCGCGGGGACCACGACCCAGTCGGGCGCGGTAACCGCCTCGGCGGGTGCCACGGGCACCTGCATGCCTTGCGCGGTGCGCACGCGCCGCCGCATGCCGACCACTCGGGTGTCGAAGCGCAGCGAGCCCAGGCCCTGCAGCTGCGCCAGCTCGTTCGCGGTGGCGAAGGCGTCCAGGACGGTGGCGAGGCCGGTGTCGAAGGCGCCGTCCAGCGCCAGGATCGCGATCTCCACGGTTTGGCCCGAATGCTATGAAACGAGTCCATTTTGACAGTTTCACCCCTGTCGGCCCAGGCCTAGAGTCGACCCCGTCGCCAGCGTGGCGATGTCCCCAAGGAGAACTCCATGATCAAGCACTCGCTGTACGTCCGGCTGGAGGCGAAGCCCGGCAAGGAAGAGGAAGTCGCCGCGTTCCTGCAGGCCGGGCTAAGCATGGCGAGGGAGGAGGCCACCACGCCGATCTGGTTCGCGCTGCGACTGGCGCCGGGCACGTTCGCCGTGTTCGACGCCTTCCACGACCAGCAGGGGGTGGACAACCATCTGGGAGGCCCGATCGCGAAGGCGCTGATGGCGAAGGCGGACGAACTGTTCGCGCAGCCGCCCTCCATCCAGCGCGTCGAAGTGCTCGGCCTGAAGAACGACGGCTCGACCTGATCCTGCTACGCTTTGCCCATGCCCGTCCGCATCGTCCAGCTCGGAACCCCGCGTGCGCCCGGGGAAGGCCTGCGCCTCGGCACGGTGCGGCGGCCGCCGCGCGGCGTGCCGAAGGAGGAATTCGCCAGCCGCGATTACTACGACACCTGGCTGCCCAACCTCGCGCCCAGCGCGGACCTCATGGCGGAAGGGCGCGCGGCCCAGACCGACAAGGAATGGGCCGCGTTCAAGCGCAAGTACCAGGCCGAGATGAACCAGCCCGACGCGAGCCGGGTGCTGGACCTGCTGGCCGCGCTGTCGCACCAGGCCTCGTTCTCGGTCGGGTGCTACTGCGACGACGAGCAGCACTGCCACCGCTCGGTGCTGCGCGAACTGCTGGCGCAGCGCGGGGCGGAGATCGCGCGCGACTGAACGCGCGCCGGCGCTCAGATCCCCAGGATCTTCTTGGCTTCGCCGAGGTCCTTCATGGACTCGGCATGCTTGCCGGCCTTGTGGAGGTCCTCGCCGCTCTTGCGCAGCGCGGTCACCTTCTCCATCTGCTCCTTCGAGAGGCTCGGATTGGTGGCCAGCTTGGCGTCGATGGCCTTCCATTCATTCGGGCAGTTGTGCGCCCAGGCGGAAGCGGACAGGACGACACCGGCGACCAGGACGAGCATTTGACGCATGGCGGACTCCTCTGGAAAAGGGGAGGCCACGTTAGCGCGGCGGCGATGCGGCGGGCTCCGCGTTTTCCCGGGGGACCCGGACGAGCGGTGCGGCGCACATGCGGCAGTAGCGCGCATCGGCGGCATGGCCGCCCACCCCGCAATTCCCGCACAGCCGCTCCGGCCCCGGCGGCGGCAAGCGCCGCGCGGTCATTTCAGCCGTCACGATGCCGGTGGGCACGGCCAGCGTCCCCCAGCCCAGCAGCATCATCACCGACGCGATGAAGCGTCCGGCTTCCGTCTTGGGCGTGATGTCCCCGAAGCCGACGGTGGTGATCGTCGTCACGGCCCAGTAGACCGAAGTCGGGATGTCCTTGAAGCCGTGCTCGGGCCCTTCCACCACGTACAGCAGCGTGCCGAGGATCAGCACCACCATCAGCACGACCGAAAGGAACACCAGGATCTTGCGCCGGCTCGCGGCGAGCGCCTCCGCCAGCATCTGGTACTCCACGATGTAGTCGGTCAGCTTGAAGATCCGGAAGACCCGCAGCAGCCGCAGGATGCGCACGTCGATCAGGGCATGCGTCTCCGGCAGCAGGATCGCCAGGTAGGTGGGCAGCACCGACATCAGGTCCACGATGCCGAAGAAGCTGCGCATGTAGTGCAAGGGCCGCTCCACGCTGGCCACGCGGGCGATGTATTCGACCGTGAACAGGATCGTGAAGAACCATTCCGCCACGTCGAAGGCCGTTCGGAAGCGCGCGCGGAAGGCCGGAACGCTGTCGACGATCACCACCACCACGCTCACCAGGATGGCGGCCACGATCCACTTGTCGAAGGCGCGGCCCTGCGGCGTGTCCGACTCGAAGATGACCTCGTAGGCGCGGCGGCGCCAGCCGTGCGACGGCTTGCCCAGATCGGTCTCGGCGTGGACCTGCATGGGACGCCTCAGGCCGTGGCCTGGCGGAACCGTTCCCAGGCCTGCGGCGTCGGCGTGGTGCCCGCCCCGGGCTGCTGCGGCAGGCGGAAGAAGCCATCCACCACCTCCGCCGGATCGGTGAAGCAGTCCTTGATCCAGGGGATGTACTCCAGCACCTGCACGGCCGGATGCGCGTAGGCGAGATGCATGTGCACCTGGCTCATGTCGCCCGCGTGCGGGGCGACCGGCAGGCGGTGGCCGTGCGCGGCGTCGCACACGCGCAGCACCTCCGTCAGCCCCGCCATGCGCGCCACGTCGGGCTGCACCCAGTGGATCGCCTGCTGCTGGAAGAACTCCGCGAACGCGTCCTGCGTATAGAGCTGCTCGCCCAGCGCCAGCGGGATGCGGGTGGCGCGCGCGAGCTGCGCGTGCCCCTTCACGTCGTCGTACCAGAGCGGCTCCTCGAACCAGTACACGTCCTGCGCTTCGGCGCCGCGGCAGAAGCGCAGGCAGGTGGCGAGGTCCCACTTGCCGTTGCCGTCCACCGCCAGCGTGACCTCGGGGCCGATCGCGGCGCGCACCGCCGCCAGCCGGCGCAGGTCGCGTTCGACGGTGGAACCCACCTTGATCTTGATGCCGCTGAAGCCCTGCTCCACCGCGCGCACCGCACCCTTCACCAGTTCGGCATCGGCGATCGACAGCCAGCCGATGTCGGTGTTGTAGGCGCGCACCCGCTCGCGCACCGGCCCGCCCAGCAGCTTCCACAGCGGCTGGCCCTGCGCCTTCGCCTTCAGGTCCCACAGCGCGACGTCGATCGCCGCCTGCGCCAGCGTGGTGATGCCGGCGCGGCCGATCCACTGCAGCGCGGGATGGCGCGCGAGCTTGTGCCACAGCCGCTGCACCTCGCCGGCGTCCTCGCCCACCAGCAGCGGGGCGTGGCAGGTGGCGATGCAGCGCGCGATCAGCTGGTCGCCCGGCAGGTGCGCGTGCGTGCCGGTGAACCCGTAGCCGGACAGGCCCGCATCGGTGTCCACCCGCGCCCCCACCACACCCCAGTGCGTGATGGTGTGCGTGCTGTCGGCGATCTGCGCGCCCGTGACGGGCACGTGCAGGATGAACGGCTCGACGCCGGTGATCTTCATGGCGGCTCCTCCGGGCTTCGTTGGGGCGCCATCCTAAAGCCGATTGTGGATGGCGGTCGAGGCGATCGCGGCGTGCCCCGCCGCCACGCTGATCTGGTTCAGGTCCATCGCCACGTCGCCGGCGGCATAGAGGCCGTCCACCGTGGTCTGCTGGTGCACGTCCACTTCGAGCTGGCCGTCCGGGCACGAACGCGCGCCGAGCCGCGTGGCGAGGTCGCAGGCATGGTGCAGGCCGAGCGCGGGATAGAGCGTGTCGAACTCCAGCACCTGCCCGTCCTGCAGGGCCACGCGCACGCCGCAGTCCACGCCGCAGTCGATGCGATGCGGGGGGCTGTCCGCCAGCCGCACGCCGGCATCGCGCAGCCGCGCCAGCTCGCGCGGATCGACCTCCTCCTGCGTCGCCATCGCCAGCCAGGTCACCTCGTTGCCGAAACCCGAGATGAAGAGCGATTCGTGCAGGCCGTGCCCCGCGCGCCCCAGCACCGCGACGCGCTGGCCCTGCGTCTCGAAGCCGTCGCACACCGGGCAGAAGCGCACCTGGCCGGCCTGCATGGCCTCGTGCAGGCCGTCGATCTCCGGCTCGACGTCGCGCGCTCCGGTCGCCAGCAGCACGAAGCGCGCGCGCCATTGCCCGCGGTCGCTTTCCGCGCGGAAGCTGCCGTCCTCCAGCTTCTCGATGCGCCGCACCTCCGTGTGCGTCGTGGGCACGCCGTAGATGCGGGCGTGCTCCTGCATGCGGCGAAGCAGCTCCGGCCCTTCGATGCCCTCCGGGAATCCCGGCACGTTGCGCGTGCGCGGGATCTTCGCCAGCCGGCTGCCGCCGGCATCGAGCACCAGCGCGCGGCGCCGGTAGCGGCCCAGGTAGACGGCGGCGGTGAGACCGGCGGCACCGCCGCCGATCACGAGGCAATCGAGGATCTCGTCCTGGCTCATTCGGAATTCACCCGGCCCAGGGCAGGCGCTTGGCCACCATCAGCCAGAAGATCAGGAGGAAGGGGAAGAAGGCGCCGAAGCCGAGCCCTTTCCACCAGTGGAACAGGCGGCGGTAGGCGTCCGGCAGGGGCTCGCAGCCATGCTCGGCCTCCACCGCCATCCCGCGCATGCGGATCTGGATCGCCACCACCGGCAGCCAGCAGGCGATCGCCACCGCGTACAGCGCGAGCGACCAGGCCACCCAGGGGGTGGACAGCGGGATCTTCATCAGGTGGATCAGCCACAGCCCGGTGACCGGCTGCACGACCGCGCTGGGCGTGGTGAACAGCCAGTCGGCCGCGACCACGTTGCGCGCCGAAGCGGCCGCGCCGCCCGTGTGGCCGCGCAGCGAGGAGGCGAACAGGTGGAAGGCGGAGCCGACGCCGGCGCCGAACAGGATCGTCGACGACAGCACGTGCAGCCACTTCACCACGAGGTAGTCCATCAGTGCCTTCCTTCGCGCGCCGGCGGCTCCAGCGACCACAGCAGCGCGATCAGGGCGAGGATGGGCAGGTTCTTGGCGATCGGCCCGTAGGGATGCAGCCAGTATTCGGGCAGGAACAGCGTGATGAGCACGGTGTAGCCGGCGACCAGCGCCAGCTGCGCGAGCCACACCCCGCGCCGCCAGCGTGCCGGCGCGGCCAGCGTGAGCAGGCCCAGGACCAGGTCGAGCAGGGCCGCGCCGTAGAGGGCCAGGGTGGCGGGCGTGCCGTGCAGGCCCACGCGCGCCAGCAGGGCGTAGCTGTCCCGCACGGGGTACAGGCCGAAGGAGACGATCGCGGTCCAGATCCACAGGAACGCGAGCGCGAGCCGCAGCACCGGCAGCCAGAGATCCAGCGTCGCTTCGCGCCGGGCGCTCTCGCGGACGGGCCCGGCGATGAAGTCCGCCGGGGCGCGCGGCGCGCGCCCGAGCAGCGCCGGCAGGCCGTTGCGCTGGGTGGCGTTGCCGGCCAGCAGCATGTCGGCCGTGTCGCGATCGAGCATGCTCCCGGGAAGGACGCCGGCCAGGGTGGCCCCGGCGCGGAACAGGAAGGCGGGGATGGGGATCACCCATTGCCGCGGGTTCTCGCCCATGGCGAGCCGCAACTCGCGCAGATAGCCGGCCAGCGCCAGCGGCCGCGGCCCGGCGAAGACATAGGTCGCGACTTCTTCCGGCGGCGACTCGACCAGGCGCACGACGCCCTGCACCACGTCGTCGAGGTGCACCGGCTGCACCGGCATGCGCCCGCCCATGGGAAAGGGCAGCAGCGGCGCGACCGCGAGCTTGTTGAACAGCGCCGCGCTGTCGCCGCCCGGGCCGTAGACCAGGGAGGGCTGCACGATCGCGGCGCGCAGCGGCAGGGAGCGCAGCACGTCGTCCGCCGCCTTCTTGCTGCGCTGGTAGCCCGTGCGGCCATGCTCGTCCGCCCCCAGGGCGGAAACCTGCACCACGCTGCGCACGGCGGCCGCGTCGCAGGCATGGAAGAGTTCGGCGGGGGCGCGATGGTGCAGCGCCTCGAAGGTCTGCCCGCGCTGCTCGCGCAGGATGCCGACCGCGTTGACCACCGCGTCGATGCCCTCCAGCCGCGGCAGCCACCAGTCGCGCGAAGGCACACTGGCGAAGTCGGCCTGCACGAAGTCGACCCGGCCCGGAGACGGCCGGCGCATTGCAGGAACGACCGTGTGTCCGCGCTGGCGCAGGGCCTGCGCGACAGCGCGGCCGATGAAGCCGGTGGAACCCGTCAGCAGGACGCGCATGGCAGGCCCAGTCTAGCGTTACGCCTTGCAAGCGGGGCGCCACGGATTGCCCGGCATTACCTAGACTCACGGCATGCCAACCTGGAAACAAGCCTTGCGCGAGGGCCTGGTGTCCGGCAGCCTCGCGAGCGCCTTCTCGGCAGGGTACCTGGCCTGGGCCGGCTACCGGCGCAACCAGCCTGCCGCCCCGGTCAACGCGGTGAGCCACTGGTTCTTCGGCGACCGCGCCCTGCGGCAGGACGAAGCCAGCCTGAAGTACACGCTGACGGGCTATGTCACGCACCACGTCGCGGCCATCTTCTGGGCCGTGCTGCACGCGAAGGCGTGGGGCGCGCGCGAAGAGGCGAAGTCGCCGGTCCCGGCGCTGGCCGGCGCGGTCACGGCGGCCACGGTGGCCTGCGTCGTCGACTACCAGCTCACGCCGAAGCGGCTGACGCCGGGCTTCGAGCACCGGCTGGGGCGTCCGGAGATGGCGAACGTGTATGCGTTCTTCGCGCTCGGGCTGACGGTGGGGACGCTGCTGATGAAGAAGCGGTGAGTCAGACGCTCCCCGCCTCCTCCCGGGCGGCCTCCAGCACGCTGCTCACCGCATCGCCCAGCGCCGCGATGTCGAAGGGCTTGCGCAGGATCTTCGGCTTGCCGGCCAGGCGCTCCACGGCGGCCATGTCGGCATAGCCGGTCGCGAGGATCACCGGCACGTCGCCCACCAGCTTGCGCGCCTCGGAGATCACTTCGGCGCCGGTCATGTCGGGCATGGCGTAGTCCACCACCAGCAGGTCCGGCTTCACCGTCGCCAGCGAGGCCAGCGCCTCGCCGCCGTTGGCCGCCTCCGTGACCTTGTAGCCGATCAGGCTCAGGCACTCGACGATCACGCGCCGCACGTCCGGGTCATCCTCCACCACCAGGATGTGGCAGGCCCCGGCGAGCGCCGGCACCGCCGGCTGCTGCTTCTGCACGCTCTGCTCGTCGGTATCGCCGTCAGCCTCGGGGAAGAGCATTTCCACCGTGGTGCCCTGGCCCTCCTCGCTGCGGATGCGCGCCAGCCCGCCGGACTGGCGGGCGAAGCCATAGACCTGGCTGAGGCCCAGGCCCGTGCCGCGGCCCAGCGGCTTGGTGGTGAAGAAGGGATCGAACACCTTGGGCAGCACGTTGGCCGGAATGCCGCCGCCGGTGTCGGTGACGCTCACCAGCACGTAGTCGCCCGGGGGCAGGTCGCGGTCCTCGTCGAGGAAGCGCGTGCCCGTGGTGATCTTCAGCTTGCCGCCCTGCGCCATCGCATCGCGCGAATTGACCGCGAGGTTCAGGATCGCCATCTCCATCTGGCTCGGGTCGAGCACCACCGTGGCGTCTTCCTCGCACAGGTCCAGCTCCACCTCCACCGCGGAGCCGACGGAGATCTCCAGCAGGTCCTTCATTCCCAGCAGCAGCTGGTTGACCCGCGTGAGCTTGGGCAGCAGCGACTGGCTGCGCGCGAACGACAGCAGCTGGTTGGTGAGGCGCGCCCCGCGCCGCGCCGCGCTCTTGGCGCGGTCCACCACGGGCTTGACCTTCTCCTCCTTGGCATAGAGGGAGACCAGCTCGAGGTTCATGTTGACCACGTGCAGCAGGTTGTTGAAGTCGTGCGCGATGCCGCCGGTGAGGCGGCCGATCGCTTCCATCTTCTGCACCTGCGTCAGCGCCGCCTGCGCCCGCTCGCGCTCGTTGATCTCCTTCATCAGCCGGTCGTTGGCGCTGGCCAGCTCGCGGGTGCGCAGCAGGATGCGGTCTTCCAGCTCGCCGTTGAGGCGCTCCAGTTCGCCGCGCGTGCGCTTCAGTTCCTCCAGGTGCTCGCGCGCCGCGTACTGCCGCCGCCGCGCCCGCACCGCGGATTCGACCGCGCTCACCAGCGTTTCGGCATTGAGCGGCCGCTCCAGCAGCACCAGGTTGCCGAGGCTGTGCAGCGAACGGAAGTCCTTCTCCGGCCGATGCCCTTCGCGCTTGGTGGCCAGCACCACGAAGGGAAAGTCGGACCAGGGCGGCTGCGCATTCAGCCAGTCCAGCAGCCGGTCGTCCGACAGCAGCTCCGGCAGCGCTTCCTCGGTGAGGATCACGGCGGCGGCGCCTTCGACCAGGGACTGCAGCAGCTCGTCCTCCGTCGCGCACACGTGCGAGGTGATCTCCTGGTGCTGCAGCATGCGCTGCACCACCGAGGCATCGCGGCCGCGGGGCGCGTGGACCAGGACGCGGAGTTCCATCAGCGCGCTCCCTCGCGCACGCCCACCCGCGGACTGCCCTCGACCAGGGACAGGCGCTTGCCGGGAAGCCCGCCACCCAGGACGGCGCCGAGACCGGGGCTGCCGGTCGAGGCACGCGCCTGTGCGGGGTGGAAAGCGAGGGGTACTGGGCGTCTCATCCGGTGGCAATGGCCGCGGACGGGAAGCGGCTGCGCAACGATCCTAACGGCTGCGCAACGGGCCCCCTGTAGGCTGATTCCGACAGTTGCGTCGTGCTTTGTCCGGCGTCACGCGCGGGCTTCGGCTTCCTGCAGCGCGCGCCACATCACCTTGCCGCTGCCGCTCTTGGGCAGCGCGTCCACGAACTGCACGATGCGCGGCACCTTGTACACGGCCATGTTCTCGCGGCACCACTGCACGATGTCCTCTTCGCTGACCTGCCCGCGATGCGCGGGCCGCAGCACGACCACGGCCTTCACGGTCTCGCCGCGATAGCTGTCGCGCGCCGAGATCACGCAGGCCTCCTGGATCGCGGGGTGGCGGAACATCAGGGCCTCCACCTCGGCCGGCCAGACCTTGTAGCCCGAGGCGTTGATCATGCGCTTGAGCCGGTCGGTCAGGAAGAAGTAGCCGTCCTCGTCGGTGCGGCCCAGGTCGCCCGAGCGGAAGAAGCGCTTGCCCTCGAATTCGATGAAGGCGGCCTGCGTGGCCTCCGGCCGCTTCCAGTAGCCGTCGAACACCATGGGGCCGTGGATGATGATCTCGCCCTGCTCGCCGGGTGGCAGTTCCTTCAGCGTCTCGGGATCGACCACGCGCGCGTCGCAGCCGAGGAAGGGAATGCCCAGGCACTGCTGCTTCGGCGCATCGGGCGGATTGCTGTGCGAGGGCGCGGCCGTCTCGGTGAGGCCGTAGCCTTCGACGTAGCGCAGGCCGAACTGCTCCTGCAGGCGCTGCGCCACGGCCTGCGGCATCGCGGCGCCGCCGCCGCCGATGTGCTGCAGGCTCGACAGGTCGTACTGCGGGAAGTTCGGGCTCGCCAGCAGGTCGATCACCATCGTCGGGATGTTGGTCCAGGTGCTGACCTTCCAGTTCGAGATCAGCCAGCCGGCCAGGTCGCGGTCCCAGCGGGGCATCATGACGATGGTGGCGCCGATGTAGATGTTGGCGTGCATCAGGCTCACCATGCCCGTGATGTGGAACATCGGCACCACCAGCAGCGTCACCGCTTCCGGCGTGGCGTTGCCCCAGAAGCAGCTCGCCAGCGCGTTGTGCATCAGGCTGCGGTGCGGGTGCATGCAGCCTTTCGGGTTGCCCGTCGTCCCGCTGGTGTAGGGCAGCACGGCCAGGTCCTGGGGCCCCACCTCGAGCGGCGGCAGCGGCAGCTCGTTGGCGAGCGCGTCGGTCCAGGCCAGCACCTGGCCGCCCGGCAGTTCCGGCAGCGGATGGCGCGTGAGCAGCCAGGACTTCCACGCCTCCGGCATGGGCCCGGTGTGCGGCGCCTGCGGATCGAAGGCATCGGTGAACTGCGTCACGACCAGGTGCGCGAGCCGCTCGCCCACCGGCAGCTGCGCGTTGGCCTTCGCGATCTCGGCCGCCAGGTCGCCGGTGGTGATCGCGACCCGGGCGTCGGGATCGGTGATGTAGTGCTTCAATTCCTCCGCGCGGTTCATCGGGTTCACCGGCACGACCACCGCGTTGGCGCGCAGGATGGCGAAGTGCGCGATGAGCAGTTGCGGGCAGTTCTGCATGTCCAGCAGCACGCGGTCGCCCTTGCGCACGCCCAGGGCGTGCAGGCGCGCGGCGAGGCGCTCGGCCTGCCGCAGCACTTCGGCATAGGGAAGCACGCGGCCGAAGAACACCACCGCGGGCTTGTCGGGATAGCGGCGGGCACTGGTGGCGAGGTTGTCCCAGAGCGAGGTGGCGGGCGGCGTGAGGGCGCGGGGCAGGCGGCGCGGCCAGGACTTGAAGTGCGGGCGGTCCATGGAGGGATTCTGTCTGCTGGAGCCGCGAACCTTAGCCAAAGCCCGGCCCGGCTGCATGGGGAGAAGCCCGGGCGGGGTCACGGATGCGACGCGAGGCCGCCCTGGCCCTTCAGCGCAGCGCCTCGAGGTCCAGCGGCCAGTCCTGGCCGAGCCAGTACGCGTACTCGGTGTGGTCCCTGAGCGCGTCCCCGCTGAGGCCGTGCACCAGGATGTCGAGGCCGTTGCGATGCGCCTCCAGCCACGGCACCAGGCGCTCGAATTCGGCGGCGGAGAACGCCAGCTGGCAACTCCAGCGCGGATGCGGCCCCACGTTCTTCTCGTGCACGCGCCCGACGGCGACCTTGAACCGGCGCCCGGCCTCCTCGCACAGGGCACGCGCCTGGTCCACGGTGTCCGCATCGAAGTAGACGTGCGCGTGGTAGGCGGAATGGACGTTGACGGGGCGGCGCGGCATGCGGGCGATCCTCCTCAGTGCTCGTGCCGGTGGTGCGCGTCCGGGTAGTGCGGATGCGAATGCAGCAGCGGCTCGTGGTGGTGCGGGTGGCTGTGCCGCGTGCCCGGAGGCACCGGCGGCACGTGCGCGTGGTCGTGGTGCGGGTCGCCGCCGTGCACGTGCTCGTGGGCGTGCCCCAGCGCTTCGTGCGAATGCAGGTGCTCGTGGCGCTCGGTGACGTGCAGCCACACGCCCAGCGCCATCAGCGCCGCGGCGGCGCCCAGGCGCCAGTCCAGCGGGTCGCCGAGCAGCAGCACCGCGAGCAGCGCGCCGAAGAAAGGCGCGACCGAGAAGTAGGCGCCGGTGCGTGCAGTGCCGAGCGAGCGCAGCCCCAGCACGAAGAGCACCAGGCTCACGCCGTAGCTGAAGAACCCCAGCAGGCCCGCGGCGCCGGCCACGGACCCGGGCGGCCAGGGCGCGCCCAGGGCCAGCGCGAGCAGGAGGTTGGTGCCGCCGGCGGCGAGCCCCTTCACCATCGCGATCCAGGTCGCGTCGGCCAGCGACACCTTGCGCGTGAGGTTGTTGTCGACGGCCCACGCGAGGCAGGCGCCGAGGACCAGCAGGGCGGCGGCGCCGGACGCCGCGCCCGCCGCCGCGCTGGGCCAGGCCAGCACGACGCCGCCGGCCACGATCGCCACCATGCCGAAGCCGACCCGCCGGTCCACGTTCTCGCGGAACACGACCCAGGCGAGCAGGGCCGTCAGCACCGCCTCGCCATTGAGCAGCAGGGAAGCCTGCGAGGCCGGCAGGCGCGCGAGGCCCAGCATCAGCAGCACGGGGCCGGCCACTCCGCCGGCGAGCACCGCGCCGGCGAACCAGCGCGCTTCGCCCGGCGCCAGGCGCACCGGCGGCTCCCGGCGCAGCGCCCGCCACAGGGCCAGCCCGCAGCCGGAGCCGAGATAGAGCAAGGCGGCCAGCAGCCAGGGATCGACCTGCGCCAGCAACAGCTTCGCCAGCGGGGCGGCGGCGCCGAACAGCGCCGCCGCCGCCAGGCTGGCGGCGATGCCCGGATGCAACGGGCGAAAGAGGCTCAGCGCAGGATGCGTGCGACGATGAAGCCCGCGGCGAAGGCCACGCCCAGGGCGGCCAGCGGGTTGGCCCGGACCTGGTCGCGGGCCATGTTGCCGTATTCCTCCTGCAGGCCCATCACGCGCTCGCTGCCCGAGCCGATCTTCTGTTCCAGCGAGTCGACGGCCTCGTGCAGGCTCTGGGCCATGCGGCGGACGCGGCTCGCTTCGCCGTTCAGGCCCGCCGCACCGGTGCCGCCCGACGACTCGGTGCTGGTCGGGAAGGGGTTCTCGGTGGAGGTTTCAGCGTTCATGGGGATCCTCTGTCGGTGTCGGTTGGTCCAGGGTTCCGGCGGGCTGCCGGTGCAAGCTGTCACTGTAGGAAGCCCAGCGTTACGCCCCTGTCAGCATCTTCCGGATCAACTGTAGGACTTGTCCTTCGTCGATCCCACGGCTATCTTGCACCGTAACATACCTCCCGGCGCATGCCTGTCCATGCGCAGTCCGTATCACAGGAAAGCATTCATGAACGAGAAGCCCACCCGCCGCAGCCTGCTGGCCGCTCTCGCCGCCCTGCCCTTCGCGTCCATGGCCCAGCAGCCCGCCAAGGTCCTGGTCGAGATCTGGAAGGCTCCCGAATGCGGCTGCTGCGAGGACTGGGCCAGGCACCTGCAGGCCAACGGTTTCGCGGTGAAGGTGCATTCCGGCGGCAACGACGCGCTGCGCGCGAAGATGGGCCTGCCGGAGCGCCTCGCCTCCTGCCACACCGGCATCGTCGGCGGCTACGCCGTCGAGGGCCACGTCCCGGCCCGCGAGATCCGCAGGCTGCTCAAGGAAAAGCCGGAGGCCGTCGGCCTCACCGTGCCCGGCATGCCGGTCGGCTCGCCGGGCATGGACGCCCCCGTGTACCAGGGCCGCAAGGACCCTTACGACGTTCTGCTGGTCGGCAAGGGCGGCACCACCAAGGTCTACGCCTCGTACAACAAGGCCTAGAGCACCCCCTGCGCGACGCCGCGGATCGCCTCGGCCGAGCGCCATTGAGCGGCATCAAGGGACCGTGCCGGGCGCCGGTTATGATTCGATGCAACCGGTTCCCGCGCATGACCGCCCTTCGCCTACGGCTTCCCCGCTTCGCCGCCCTCGTGCTGCTGGCCTGGCTGTTCGCGACCGGCGTGGCCTTCGCCCACACCTGTACCTCCAAGGTGTACATCGACTGCGAAGAGTGCTGCGCCGAGATGAAGGCCATCGAGGCCTGGAGCGAGCCGGTCACCGTCTCCGTGCCGGCCGTGCAGCCGGCAGCCGCCCTGCCCGCGCCGCTGGTGCTGTCCATGCTGGCCTGGGAACCCGGCGCCGAACCGGCGCCCTGGCCGGCCGCCTCGCCCGATCCGGGCAGCGGCCACGACATCCCCATCTTCTTCCTGAGGCTGGCGCTCTAGCGCCCGCGTGTCCGCACGCGTCCGCGGCAGGCCACCGGCCCGCCGCCCCGCGGCTTTCGCCGCGTCCTGGCCCTCCGGAGAAGAACATGCTTTCCTCCTGCAGCCCGTCCCGGCTGCGCGCAAGCTTCCTCCTGCTGCTCGCCGCCCCCGCGTGGGCGGTGGCGCAGACCGCGCCGCTGGGTGCCGACCTCCCGTCGCTGCTGGATTACGCGCGGCAGCACAACCCCGAGCTCGCCGCCATGCGGCACGAGGCGCAGGCGGCGGCGCAGCGCGTGCAGCCGGCCGGCGCCCTGCCCGACCCCGTGCTGCGGGTCGAGCTCATGAACATCAACAACTACGGCAACGACGCCGGCTTCAGCCTGCTGCCGTCCAAGGTCGGCGAGACCAAGTACACGTTCATGCAGCAGCTGCCCTACTGGGGCAAGCGCGAGCTGCGGCGGGAAGCCGCGGCCGCCGACGCCCGCCAGTCCGAGGCGCGCGCCACGGCCACCTGGGCCGAGCAGGCGATGCGCCTGCGCACGGCCTTCGCCCAGTACTACCTCGCCGCGCACAACGAGCGCATCACCGGCGAGCTGCTGGAGCTGGTCACCCGCCTGGAGCAGGTGGCGCAGGCGCGCTACGCCAGCGGGCTGGCGCCCCAGCAGGACGCGATCCGCGCCCAGCTGGAGCAGACCGCGATCCGCTCCGAGCTGATCGCCGCCGCCAACGAGAAGCGGCAGCTGCAGGCGCGCATCAACGCGCTGCTGGGCCGCGCGCCGGCCGCCGGCCTGGCGGAGCCCCGCGCGCTGCCCGTGGTGCTCGCCCCTGCGCTGGAGCCGCAGGCCCTGGCCGCACGCGTGCGCGAGAGCAACGCCACCGTGCGCACGGAAGCCGCGCGCCTGCAGGCCGCGCAGGCCAACCGCGACCTGGCCCAGCGCAACCGCTATCCGGACTTCAACGTCGGCGTCTTCCCCACCCAGGTGGGCTCGCGCATCACGACCTGGGGCGTGATGGTGGAGATGAACATCCCGTTGCAGCAGGACGTGCGCCGCGCGCAGGAGAGCGAAGCCGCCGCCATGCTGGAAGCAGCCCGCGCGCGCGCCGAGGCGGCCGCCAACCAGGCCGCCGCCGACCTCGAGGAGCAGCTTTCGGCGCTGGACGCGGCCCGCCGCAACGAGGTGCTGATCGCCACCCGCCAGCTGCCGCAGTCGGAGCTGGTCCTGCAATCCGCCGTGGCCGCCTACGAGAACGGCAAGGTCGATTTCGCCACCCTGCTGGAGGCGCAGCGCCAGACCCGCAAGGCGCGGCTGGACCTGCTGAAGGTGCAGGCCGAGCAGCAGATGCGCATCGCCGAGATCGAACGCACCCTGGGAGAAGCGCTGTGAAGAACACGACCGTCCTCGCCCTTGCCCTCGCCATGGCGGTCGCCGGTACGGTCGGCGGCAGGTGGTGGGAGGCGCGCCAGCATCCGGCCGGCGCCAGCACCGCCGCCGCGCCCGGCGCCTCCGGCCCGGCCACGCCCGCCTCAGGCGAACGCCGGATCCTCTACTACCGCAACCCGATGGGGTTGCCGGACACCTCCGCCACGCCCAAGAAGGACCCGATGGGCATGGACTACCTCCCGGTCTACGAAGGCGAGGAGGCCGACCGCGGCAGCGCCGGCCAGGTGCGCATCAGCGCCGACAAGGTGCAGAAGCTGGGCGTGCGGGTCGAGGCCGTGGCCCTGCGGCCGCTGGCCCGTACGGTGCGCGCGAGCGGCCGGGTCGAGCCGGACGAGCGCCGCGTCTACACCGTCACCGCCAAGTTCGAGGGCTACGTCGAGCGCCTGCACGTGAACGCCACCGGCCAGCCGGTGGGCCGCGGCCAGCCCTTGTTCGAGGTCTACAGCCCCGAGCTGGTGTCGGCGCAGCGCGAGTACGCGATCGCGGTGCAGGGCATGCGCTCGCTGGCCACTGCCGGCAGCGACGCCGCCGCCGGCATGAAGCAGCTCGCCGAATCCAGCCTGGCGCGGCTGCGCAACTGGGACCTGCCGCCGGACCAGGTCGAGGCGCTGGCCCGCACGGGCGAAGTGCGCCGCACCGTCACCTTCCGCTCGCCGGTGGGCGGCATCGTCACCGAGAAGAAGGCCGTGCAGGGCATGCGCTTCAGCGCCGGCGAGATGCTGTACCAGGTCACGGACCTCGGCGCCGTCTGGGTCATCGCCGACGTCTTCGAGCAGGACATCGCCGCGATGCGGCCCGGCGCCAGGGCGGCGGTGCGCATCAACGCCTACCCGGAGCGGACCTTCCCCGGCACCGTCACCTACGTGTACCCCACGCTCAAGGCCGAGACCCGCACGGTGCCCGTGCGCATCGAGCTGGCCAACCCGGGCCAGCTGCTGAAGCCCGCGATGTTCGCGCAGGTGGAACTGCCCGCCGGCGATCCGCGGCCGGTGCTGACGGTGCCGGATTCCGCCGTGATCGACAGCGGCACGCGCACCGTGGTGCTGGTCCAGCTGGGCGAGGGCCGCTTCGAGCCGCGCGAGGTGAAGCTCGGCGCCCGCAGCGCCGCCTACGTGCAGGTGCTGGAAGGCCTGCGCGAGGGCGAGCAGGCGGTCGTGGCAGCCAACTTCCTGATCGACGCCGAGAGCAACCTGAAGGCCGCGGTGCACTCGCTCGGCGGCCATGCCGGCCACGGCGTGCCGGCGCTCGGCGCCGCCTCCGCCAGCGCGCCGGCGGCGGGACACAAGGGCCAGGGCAGCGTCGACGGCATCGATGCGAAGGCCGGCACCGTGAGCCTGAAGCACGGCCCCATCGCCAGCCTGAAGTGGCCGGCGATGACCATGGAGTTCAGGGTCGCCAACGAGAGCCTGCTGCGCGGCCTCAGGCCCGGCATCCAGGTCGACTTCGAGTTCGTCGAGCGGCAGCAGGGCGAATGGGTGATCACCTCGATCACCCACCGCTGAAGGAGCCCGCGATGCTTGCCAAGCTCATCGCCTGGTCGGGACGCAATCCCTTCCTGGTCCTCATGGCCACGCTGTTCGCGATTCTCGGCGGGGTGGTCGCGATCGCGAAGACGCCGCTCGACGCCCTGCCCGACCTGTCGGACGTGCAGGTGATCGTCTACACCGAATTCCCCGGCCAGGCGCCCCAGGTGGTGGAGGACCAGGTCACGTATCCGCTCACCACCGCGATGCTGGCGGTGCCCAAGTCGAAGGTGGTGCGCGGCTTCTCCTTCTTCGGCGCCTCCTTCGTCTACGTGATCTTCGAGGACGGCACCGACATCTACTGGGCGCGCAGCCGCGTGCTGGAGTACCTCAACTTCGCCGCCGGCCGGCTGCCGCGCGGCGTGACGCCGCAGCTCGGGCCGGACGCAACCGGCGTGGGCTGGGTCTACCAGTACGTGCTGCTGGCGAAGGACCGCACGCTGGCCGAGCTGCGCAGCCTGCAGGACTGGTTCGTGCGCTACCAGCTCACCAAGGCGCACGGGGTTGCCGAAGTGGCCTCGGTCGGTGGCTTCGTGCAGACCTACCAGGTGACGGTCGATCCGGCGAAGCTGCGCAGCTACGGCATCCCGCTGGCCAAGGTGACGCAGGTGATCCGCGACTCCAACCGCGACGTCGGCGGCCGGGTGGTGGAGATGGCGGAGACCGAGTACATGGTGCGCGGCAGGGGCTACCTGCGCGGCCGCCCGGACATCGAGCAGCTCGCGGTCAAGACGGAAGGCGGCACCGCGGTGCTGATCCGCGACATCGCCCGGGTGGAACTGGCGCCCGACGAGCGCCGCGGCCTGGCGGAGCTCAATGGCGAGGGCGAGGTGGTCTCCGGCATCGCCATGGCGCGCTACGGGCAGAACGCGCTGGAAGTGATAGGCAACGTGAAGCAGAAGATCGCCGAGATCTCTTCCGGCCTGCCGGCCGGCGTGACGATCGAGCCGGTCTACGACCGCTCGGACCTGATCCACCGCGCGATCGACACCCTGACCCGCACCCTGGTCGAGGAAAGCCTCATCGTGGCGGCGGTGTGCATCGTGTTCCTGCTGCACGTGCGCTCGGCGCTGGTCGCCATCCTGATGCTGCCGGTCGGCGTGCTGATCGCCTTCATCGCCATGCGGCTGCTGGGGATGAACTCCAACCTCATGAGCCTGGGCGGCATCGCCATCGCCATCGGCGCCATGGTGGACGCGGCGATCGTGATGATCGAGAACGCGCACAAGCACCTGGAGCGGCTGCCGGCCCGGCACACGCCGGCGCAGCGGGCGGCGGCGATGCTGGCCGCGTGCAAGGAGGTGGGCCCGGC
This sequence comes from Ramlibacter monticola, assembly GCF_016722785.1. Taxonomy (GTDB): domain Bacteria; phylum Pseudomonadota; class Gammaproteobacteria; order Burkholderiales; family Burkholderiaceae_C; genus Ramlibacter; species Ramlibacter monticola. The sequence goes on from NZ_JAEQNE010000001.1 coordinate 1,186,995, forward strand.
CCTGTTCTTCTCGCTGCTGATCATCACCGTGTCCTTCCTGCCGGTGTTCACGCTGGAGGCGCAGGAGGGCCGCCTGTTCGCGCCGCTGGCCTTCACCAAGACCTTCTCGATGGCGGGCGCGGCGCTGCTGTCGGTGACGCTGGTGCCGGTGCTGATGCTGATCTTCATCCGCGGGCGCATCCTGCCGGAGGCGCGCAATCCGGTGAACCGCTTCCTGATCTGGGCCTACCGTCCCCTCATCGCGGGCGTGATGCGCTGGAAGAAGGCGACCATCGCGGGCGCCCTGCTGCTGCTGGTGGCGACGCTCTATCCCGCCAGCCGGCTGGGCACCGAGTTCATGCCCGCGCTCGACGAGGGCACGCTGCTGTACATGCCCTCCTCGCTGCCCGGCATGTCCATCACCAAGGCCGCGGAGCTGATGCAGACGCAGGACAAGATCATCAAGAGCTTCCCCGAGGTCGCCTCGGTCTACGGCAAGGCCGGGCGCGCCGGCACCGCCACCGACCCGGCGCCCGTGGAGATGTTCGAGACGATCATCAACCTCAAGCCCCCGTCCGCCTGGCGCCCTGGCATGACGACGGACAAGCTGATCGCCGAGATGGACAAGGCGCTGCAGTTCCCCGGCATCGCCAACGCCTGGACCATGCCGATCCGCGCCCGCATCGACATGCTGTCCACCGGCATCCGCACGCCCGTCGGCATCAAGGTGTTCGGCAAGGACCTGGTGGAAATGGAAGCACTCGCCAAGCAGATCGAGTCCGTGGTGAAGAACGTGCCCGGCACGAGTTCGGCCTTCGCCGAGCGCATCACCGGCGGCTCCTACCTGAACATCGAACCGGACCGCGCCCAGCTCGCGCGCTACGGACTCTCGGTGGGCGAGCTGCAGGACGTGATCGGCACCGCGCTGGGGGGCGAGATCGTCACCACCACGGTGGAAGGCCGCGAGCGCTACGGCGTGACCGTGCGCTATCCGCGCGACCTGCGCTCCACCCCGCAGCAGATCGAGCGCGAAGTGCTGGTGCCCACCCTGGACGGCCGCACGATGGTGCCGCTGGGGCAGGTGGCGAAGGTGCAGGTGGCCCGCGGCACCCCCGGCATCCGCACCGAGAACGCGCTGCTGTCCGCCTACATCTACGTCGACATCCGCGACCGCGACATCGGTTCCTACGTGGCCGAGGCGCGCCAGGCCGTCGCCGCGCAGGTGAAGTTCCCGCCCGGCTACTACGCCACCTGGAGCGGGCAGTTCGAGTACATGGAGCGGGCGGCCGACCGCATGAAGATCGTCGTGCCGGTCACGCTGCTCACGATCTTCCTGCTGCTGTACCTGAACTTCCGGCGCCTGACGGAAACGCTGATCGTGATGCTGTCCGTGCCCTTCGCGCTGGTCGGCGGCGTGTGGCTGATGTGGGCGCTGGGCTACAACCTGTCGGTGGCGGTCGCGGTGGGCTTCATCGCGCTCGCGGGCGTGGCGGCGGAGACCGGCGTGGTGATGCTGATCTACCTCGACCACGCCTGGGCGCAGGTGCGGCAGAAATGCGCCCTGGAAGGCCGCCGGCCCGGCGTCGCCGACCTCTACCACGCCATCATGGAAGGCGCGGTGGAGCGGGTGCGGCCCAAGATGATGACCGTGGTGGCCATCATGGCCGGCCTGCTGCCCATCCTGTGGGGCACCGGCACGGGCTCGGAGGTCATGAGCCGCATCGCCGCGCCCATGGTGGGGGGGATGCTGTCCTCGACCGTCCTGACCCTGGGCGTGATCCCCGCGATCTATGCGCTGGTCAAGGAATGGGAATTGCGGCGGCAGGCGCGGCGCCAGCAAGAAGCCGTGCCGGCGGACGCGGCGGCGGCCGTGGAGTAACGCAGGGTCAGTGGCCGGCCCGGTTGACGCGGCTCAACCGGCCTCCGGCTTGCCTCCTGCATGCTTGCGTTACATTGCAGCAACCGTTCGAGAAGGTCTTTCCATGAGCAAACGAATCCACTACGTCCTGGCCGCGGCGCTTTCCCTGGGCGCGCTGTCCGGCGCCTGGGCCGCCGGCGAGCCCGCCAAGCAGGCCGCCACCGCGATGACCGCGGGCGAGGTGAAGAAGGTCGACGCTGCCAAGGGCCAGGTCACCCTCAAGCACGAGCGCATCGAGAACCTCGACATGGGCGCCATGACCATGGTGTTCCGCGCCACCAAGCCCGAGCAGCTCAAGGGCCTGAAGGCGGGCGACAAGGTGCGCTTCCACGCCGAGTCCGACAAGGGCGCGATGGTCGTCACCCACATCGAGGCGGCCAAGTAAGGGCGCCGCGCGCCCGGCTGGCGGTCAGGAGGCCGCCGGCTGCCGGCGCAGGAAGGCCAGTACCCTGGCCTCGTCGTAGTCCTTGCCGGCCTCGAGTTCGCCGGACGCCTGGGACGCGAGCAATTTCCCGCTGTCGTCCAGCACGTAGAAGTGCGGATAGCCCCTTGGCCTCGGGAACCGCGAGAGCAGCTTCTCGTTGCGGTTCTGCGGGGACCAGTTCACCTTGAGCACGATGTAGCGCTCCGCCAGCGCGTTCCGCACCTCGGGATGCGCAGCGACGAAGCGGTCGAAGATGTGGCACCACGAGCACCACTCGCCGCCCACGTCCACGAAAACCAGCTTGCGCTGCGCCTGTGCGAGCACCAGCGCCTGCTCCAGGTCCGCCGCGGCGTCGCGGGCGGAATCGAACTTCTCTGGCAGCGCGTGGAAAGCCCACGCCGGTGCCAGGCCCATGGCGGCCAGCGCGGCGAGCAGCGATCTCCTGTGCATGCCAACCATTCTAGGGAACGCGTTGCGCCGCCGCCAGCCGCCGGGCTGACATTCGTCAAATCCGAGCAGTTCATCCGACAATCGCACGCCCACCGGGGCATACTCTGCCGTAGAAGAACGTCTGAGCATGCACGGACTGCGCAACGCCCGCCGCTTCGGCCGCCTCCTGGCGGTCTGGCTGTTGCTGTGGTTCGTGGCGATGGCCACCACGGGGGTGCCGCCCGCGCTGGGGACCGGCGACGCGCAGGTCGCCGCGGCCCTCGCCGGCGCGCATGTCGACCACGAAGGCCACCACGGCCACGCGGCCGAGGAGTCCGCGGGCGACGACACCGAGGTCGCCGTCAATGTCCACGCAGGGCACGCCTCGGGCTCGCCGTCGCACTGCCCGCTGTGCGCGCACGGGGCCGCCCCGCCGCCCACGCAGTTCGCGCCCGCACCAGCCGGCGAAGTCGCCACCGATCCCGCCGCCGCACCGGGGGCTGCTCCCCCGCGCGTGCGCACCGACGCGCCCCCGCCGGCGCGCGGCCCGCCCCTTCTCTCCTGACCCGCGTTTTCGTCTTTCCGCCGCCCAGCGCGGCGCTCGATCCTTTTCGCATCAGGAGATACCGTGCATCCGATCCATGGGGCTTGCCTGCAAGCCGCTTCCACCTTCCGTGCCCGCAAGATTTCGCCGGCCCCGCTCGTCCTCGCCCTGCTGGCCGCGTTCGCGGGCAGTGCGCAGGCGAGCTGCGGCTCCGCCTTCTGCTCCATCAACACCGACTGGGGCGTCGGCACCACCGGCCTCGCCGAGGGCAGTTCGTTCGACCTCCGCTACGAGGACATCAAGCAGGACCAGCCGCGCGCCGGCTCCCGCAAGGTCGCCGTCGGCGAGATCCCCGGCCACCACGACGAAGTCCACACCTTCAACAAGAACCTCGTCGGAACCTACAACTACACCTGGGCGTCCGGCTGGGGCGTCTCGGCGATCCTGCCTCTCGTGGATCGCGACCACTTCCACATCCACAACCACCACGGCGGCGCCGAGGTCATCCCCGAGCAGTGGAAGTTCCGCGAGCTGGGCGACGTGCAGGTGGTCGGCCGGTACCAGCAAGCGCTGTCCGGTTCCGACGCCGCGCCGCGCACCGCCGGCGCCTTCTTCGGGCTCAAGCTGCCCACCGGCAAGACCGACGTGGCGAACGACGACGGCGACATCGCCGAGCGCAGCCTGCAGCCGGGCAGCGGCACCACCGACCTGATCCTGGGCGCCTACTACCACCAGCAGATCGCCGCCACCGGTGCCGCCTGGTTCGCGCAGGCGCGGCTGCAGCAGCCGCTGAACTCGCACGACAACTTCAAGCCGGGCGCGCAGCTGGGCCTGGACCTGGGCTACGCGCATCCCGTGACGCAGCGCTTCTCGGCCCTGGTGCAGCTCAACACGGTGTTCAAGAAGCGCGACAGCGGAGCCGAGGCCGAGCCGGAGGACAGCGGCGGCCGCTTCGTCTACCTCAGCCCCGGCCTGAGCTACAAGCTGGGCGAGCGCTTCCTGGCCTACGCGTACTACCAGCTGCCGCTGTACCAGTACGTCAACGGCGTGCAGCTCACGACCAGCCGGGCCTTCGTGGTGGGCGTGTCGACGCACTTCTGAGCCGGGAGCCTGGGCGGGCGGCTCACTCCCTGCGCACGCAGGTCCAGGTGAGCAGCCCCGCGAAGAGGAAGCCCGTGGCCGGCAGCAGGGGCAGGCCCAGCAGCTCCGGCCCGGGCCGCTGCACCAGCAGCCACGAGGACGCGAGGTAGAGGCCCACGGCGGCCACCGCCGCCGCCAGCCGGCGCGAAGGATCGCTGTGGCGGCGGCCGCGTTCCTCGCGCCAGGCGCGGGCCTCCCAGCCCTGCGCCAGCTCGCGGAACTCGTGCACGATGCGGCCCAGGCTGCGCGGCGCCTGGCGCGCCAGCAGCAGCGCCTCGAACTTCAGCCGGTCCACCGGCACCACCGGGCTGCTGGATTCCGAGTCCCGCAGCACCGCCGCGGCGCGCGTGAACAGGCCCTGCACCAGGTTGAACTCCGGGTCCAGCCGGCGCACGTTGGCTTCCATCAGGAACATCGCCCGCATCAGCACCAGCAGGTGGTGCGGCATGCGCATGCTGTGGCCGTGCCCCATGCGCGTCACGCGCAGGAACACCTCGCCGAAGGACCACTCGCCCAGGGGCCGGCGCGCATAGTCGCGGATGATCTCCTCCTGCCCGATGCGCAGCTCCTGCCGGTCGATGTGGCCGGCCAGCACGCCCAGGTCGAGGAAGGCGTCCAGCACCCAGTCGGCGTCCTGCTGCGAGAAGGCCAGCATGAAGGCGACGAGGTTGAGGCGGGTGCCCCGGTCGAGGAAACCGACCAGGCCGAAGTCGTGCAGGCAGATCCGCCCGCCGTCGCACACGATCAGGTTGCCCGGATGCGGGTCGGCGTGGAACACGCCCTCGTGGAAGAACATCCACAGGTAGGCCTCGACCAGCGCGCGGGCGAGGCGCGGGCCCTGGTCGGCCAGCGCGGGATCGTCGATGCGGCGGCCGTGCACCATCTCCTGCACCATGACCCATTCCGTGTAGAGGTCGTCGATGACGCCCGGCACGGTGATGTCCGGCGAGCCGCGGAAGATCTCGCCGAAGCGCCGGTTGTTCGTCGCCTCCTGGCGGAAGTCGATCTCGCGCGCCAGGTTGCGCGCCAGCTCGTCGACGAGGTCGTAGGGCCGCAGGCGCCGCGCCGAGGGCAGCAGCCACAGAACGCTGCGGATGAACCAGCGCAGGATGCGGGTGTCCTCCTCGATCGTGCGGCGGATGCCGGGCCGGCGGATCTTGACCACGACCTGCCGGCCGTCCCGCATCGCGGCGTGGTGCACCTGCGCGATCGAGCCGGCGGCGAAGGGCTGCTCGTCGAAGGAGGCGAACACCTGGGCGATGGGTCCGAACGAGCGCTCCACCTCGGCGCGGGCCAGCGCCGCGTCGAAGGGCTCGACGTGGTCCTGCAGCCGCTGCAGTTCCTGCACGTAGTCGTCCGGCAGGAACTCGCGGTGCAGGCTCAGCCCCTGGCCCAGCTTGACGAAGGTGGTGCCCAGGCTCTCCAGCACTCCGGCCAGCCGCCGCGCCGGCGAGACCCGCGTCCGGCGCAGCCCGAAGTGCACCAGGACCCACCAAAGCACGTGGCCCCACAGCGCGAGATTGATGCGCAGCAAGCGCCCGACGATGTGCATGCCCTTCAGCTCCCCGACTTCACAAATCCACCGCCTGCAGCTGCTCCGCCACGGTGCAGGGCCAGCGATGCCGCTCCTCGATGGCGAGCCGCAGGCGGTCGGCGGCAACCGGTTCGCCGTGCGTGACGAACACCCGCCGCGGGGCGCCCGGCAGCCGCCCTATCCAGCGCAGCAGCTCCTCCCGATCGGCGTGCGCCGACAGCGAGCCGAGGCTCACGACCTCGGCTCGCACGGGCACGTAGTCGCCGTGGATCTTGAGGGTGCGCGCGCCTTCGGCAAGCGCCGCGCCGCGGGTGCCCGCGGCCTGGTAGCCGGCCAGCAGGATCGTGTTGCGGCGGTCCGGTGCGAAGGCCTTGAGGTGGTGCACCACGCGGCCGCCGGTCGCCATGCCGCTGGCGGAGACGATCACGGCGGGGAAGCGCAGTTCGTTGAGCTTGCGCGACTCCTCCACCGTGTTGACCACGCGCGCGCAGAGGCACATCGCCTCGCACTGCGAGGCGTCGAGGCGGTGCTCCCCGTGGTGGCGGTGGTAGATGTCGGTCACGTCGGCCGCCATGGGGCTGTTCAGGAACAGCGGCAGGTCGGGGATGCGGCGCTCGCGCTTCAGGGTCGCGAGAAGGTACAGCAGCGCCTGCGCGCGTCCGACCGCGAAGGCCGGCACGACGACGATGCCGCCGCGCCCGGCCGTGCGCCGGACCGTCTCGGCCAGCGTCGCGGCCACGTCCTCCCGCGCGTGCAGGCGGTCGCCATAGGTCGATTCGATCACGACGTGCCCGGCGGCCGGCGGCGGCGCAGGCGGCCGCATGAGGATGTCTTCGTCGCGCCCCAGGTCGCCGGAGAACAGCAGCGAGCCGCCGTTCCAGGCCACGTGCACGCTGGCGGCGCCGAGGATGTGGCCGGCGGGGCTGAAGCGCACCGTGAGCCCCGGCACCGGCTCGAAGGCCTCGCCGAAGCCGCGCGGCCGGAACTGCTGCAGCACCCGCCGCCCGTCCTGCTCGGTGTAGAGCGGCAAGGCGGGGCTGTGCCTGGAGAAGCCGTGCCGGTTGGCATAGAAGGCGTCCTCCTCCTGCAGGTGGCCGGAGTCGGGCAGCAGCAGCGCGGCCAGCTCCTGCGTCGCGGGGGTGCTGAACACGGGGCCGCGGAAGCCCTGCTTCGCCAGCGCCGGCAGGTAGCCGCTGTGGTCGATGTGCGCGTGCGTGAGGACCACGGCATCGACCTGCGAGGCGGGCAGCGGCAGGCGGTCCCAGTTGCGCAGGCGCAGCTGCTTGAGGCCCTGGAACAGTCCGCAATCGACCAGCACGCGGCGACCGTCATGTTCCAGCAGGTACTTGGAGCCGGTCACCGTGCCGGCGGCTCCGAGAAAGGTCAATCGCATCGTCGAGGACAGATTGACGCGCGCGGCGCCAGTCGGGATTGACCCTCGTCAAGGGCCTGCAAGTGCGGGCGCCGGGCGGGCGCGTCGACAACAGCCGCGCGAGCCATGGCGGCCGCGCGGGCGGGATCAGCCCCAGTACGCTTCGGAGGCGTAGCGCCGGATCATCCGGTGGCTGTTGAAGTAGGAGCCGTTGCGCGCGATGGCCGACTTCATGATCATCGACCAGGCCGGCCTGTGCTCGTAGAAAGTGCGCAGCACCGTCGTCTCGAGCTTCTCGTACAGCGAGGCCGCGTGGCGGTGCGCGTCATGGTCGCCGCCGTCGATCCCGATGGCCCAGCCGGTGATGCCCTCCTCCCAGCCTTCGATCCACCAGCCGTCCAGCACGCTCAGGCTCGGCACGCCGTTGAGCGCGGCCTTCATGCCGCTGGTGCCGGAGGCCTCCAGCGGCGGCTGCGGCGTGTTGAGCCACAGGTCCACGCCACTCACCATTCGCCGCGCCACCTCCAGCCGGTAGTCGGGGATGAACACCACGGGGATGGTGTCCGCGAGCTCCCCGGCCCAGCTGTGCAGTTGCTCGATGTGCCGGTGCCCGGGCTGGTCGTGCGGATGCGCCTTTCCGGACACGATCACCTGGAAGGGGAAGCGCCGCGCGATGGAGCGCATGCGCTCGAGGTCGGAGAACAGCAGGCCCGGGCGCTTGTAATCGGTCATGCGGCGCGCGAAGCCGATCGTGCAGAGAGACGGATCGAGCCGCGAGCCGCCCGCGAGTCCCGCCACGGAATCCAGCAGCGCGTTCTTGGCCTGCGCGTGCGCGGCGACGATCTCGTCCTGGGGGATGCGCAGCGCCCGCACCAGCAGCTCGGGCTCGTGCAGCCACTGCGGGATGTAGCGGTCGTAGAGCATCTGGAAGGGCTCGGAGGTCCAGCGCTGCGCGTGCACGCCGTTGGTGATGGCGTGCACCTCGTAGCCGGGGAAGAGCGCGCGCGAGGTCTCCGCATGGCGCCCGGCCACCCCGTTCACCCAGCCGCAGGTGGCCAGCGCGAGCCGCGTCATGTTCAGCCGCTCCGGCCCGCCGAGCGAGCGCAGGATGCGCGGGTCCACCAGACCGCCCAGCCACTGCTCGGCGAGCGGATAGGAATAGCGGTCGTGGCCCGCTTCCACCGGCGTATGGGTCGTGAACACGCACTGGCTGCGCACGTTCGCGATCGCCTCGTCGAGCAGCGGACCGCTCGCTTCCGAGGCGCCGAGCTCGCGCAGCAGTTCGAGCGTCAGCAGCGCCGAGTGGCCCTCGTTGAGGTGGTACTTCTGCACCTTCAGGCCCAGCGTGCGCAACATGCGCACGCCGCCGACGCCCAGGACGATCTCCTGCCGCAGCCGGTAGGTGGTGTCGCCGCCGTACAGCCAGTGCGTCAGCGTGCGGTCCTCCTCGTTGTTCTCGGGCAGGTCGGTGTCGAGCAGGATCACCGGCACGCCCATCTGCGCGCGCCGCGCGGAAGGGACGTCGTACTGCCACGCACCCAGCCACACGTCGCGGCTGCCGACACGCACCACGACCTTGAGCGGCAGGCGCCGGCAGCGCAGGGCCGGATCCCAGTGCTCGGCGCGCTCGACCTGCGCGCCGTCGTGGATCTCCTGGCGGAAGTAGCCGGCCCGGCTGGCGAGCGTGACGGCGACCATGGGCACGCCGAGGTCGGCCGCGCTGCGCATCATGTCGCCGGCCAGCACGCCGAGGCCGCCGCTGTAGGTCGGGATGCCCTCCTCCAGCGCGATCTCCATCGAGAAGTAGGCGATGACCGGTAGAGTTGTTCGTGTCGGGCTCATGGCCCCGGATGGTAGATCGGTTACATCCCCCGGGGGAGTGCCGTTGCGCGAATGCCGCTGCGCTGTCGAGCTGGGGAAAGGCGGCACCCATAATCGATCCATGACTTCTTCCATCACCGAGGTGGCCGGCATCGAGGTCGGCCACTTCACCGATCCGCGCCGGCCGACCGGCTGCACGGTCGTGCTCGCGCGCGGCAGCGCGGTCGCCGGCGTCGACGTGCGGGGCGCCGCTCCCGGCACGCGCGAAACCGACCTGCTGCACCCGGCCAACACGGTCGAACGCGTGCATGCGGTGCTGCTGTCCGGCGGCAGCGCCTGGGGCCTCGACGCCGCGGGCGGCGTGATGCGCTGGCTCGAGGAACAGGGCATCGGCCTCGCCGTCGGGCCGGCGCGGGTCCCGATCGTGCCCGGCGCCGTGCTGTTCGACCTGCCGCTCGGCGACCACCGCATCCGCCCCGATGCGGCCGCGGGTTATGCGGCCTGCCAGGCGGCCTCGCGGATGCCACCCGAGGAAGGCAACGTGGGCGCCGGCGCCGGCGCCGTGGTGGGCAAGATCTTCGGCCTGCCGCGCGCCATGAAGGGCGGCATCGGCTCCGCTTCGGTCACGGTCGACGGCGTGACGGTGGGCGCGCTGGTGGCCTGCAACGCGCTGGGTGACGTGCTCGACCCGGACAGCGGCCGCGTGCTGGCCGGTGCGCGCAGCGCCGACGGCAGCCAGCTGCTCGATGCGCGCCGCGCCCTGCTGCGCGGCGAGGCGCCGCGGCCGGTGATGGCCGGCACCAACACGACCATCGGCGTGATCGCCACCGATGCGGTGATCACCAAGGCGCAGGCCGCGCGGCTGGCGACGGTGGGCCACGACGGACTCGCGCGCGCGATCAATCCGGCGCACACGCTGTTCGACGGCGACACGCTGTTCGCGCTCGGCACCGGCGAGAGCGGGCGCAGCCCGGGCCTGATGACGCTCGCCGCCATGGCGGCCGAGGCCTGTGCGCTGGCCGTGGTGCGCGCCGTGCGCGCGGCCCGCGGCATCGACATCGCCGGGCTCCACCTGCCGGCGTGCGGCGAACTCGGATGAAGCCGGTGCGCGCCTTGCGTCACACGCTGGTCTCCCTGCGCGACCTCGCCATCTCCGCGGGTCCGGTGCTGCTGCTGGCCGTCGGCCTGCTGGCGCTCGCCTACTGGTGGCTCGATCCCAACCCGCCGAAGAAGGTCACGCTCGCCACCGGACCGGGCCAGAGCGCCTACGAGGAATTCGGCAAGCGCTACCAGAAGGCCCTGAAGGCCTACGGCATCGAGGTGGAGTTGGTGGCGAGCGAGGGCTCGCCCAGCAACCTGAAGCTGCTGCGCGCCGGCAAGGCGGACCTCGGCTTCGTGCAGGGCGGCGGCAGCGACCGCAACGCGAAGGAGGAAAGCGGCATCGTCTCGCTGGGCAGCCTGTTCGTCGAGCCGCTGTGGCTGTTCTATCGCGAGGAGGCGGCGAAGAACGCCCCGGGCGGTACGCTCGTTTCGCTGACGCAGCTGCAGGACCGGCGGGTCAACATCGGCGCCCGCGGCAGCGGAGCACCCTTCCTGATGCGCCGGCTGCTGGAGGCGAACAACATGGACCCGAAGAGCCCGCTGCTGACGCGCCTGGACCAGACCGCGTCGACCATGGGTTTCCTGAACGGGGAGCTGGACGCGATCGTGTTCGCCTCCGCCCCCGAATCGCAGATGGTGCAGATGCTGCTGCAGACGCCCGGCGTGCGCCTGATGGACTTCGCGCAGAGCGACGCCTATTCGCGCCGCTTCCCCTTCCTGGTCCCCGCCGTGCTGCCGCGCGGCATCGTGGACCTGGCCAAGGACCAGCCGCCCCAGGACATCCGCCTGGTGGCGACCACCACCTCGCTGCTGGCGCGCGAGGGCACGCATCCGGCGCTGCTGCAGCTGTTCGCGCAGGCCGCGCGCGACCTGCACAGCCCCGCCGGCTGGTTCAACCGCGCCGGCAGCTTCCCCAACACGGACCACAGCGAGTACCCGGTGGCGCCCGAGGCCGAACGGGCCTACCGCAGCGGCAAGCCCTTCCTGCAGCGCTGGCTGCCCTTCTGGCTCGCCAACCTGGTGGAACGGATGTGGCTGGCCCTGGGCATCATCCTCGCGGTGCTGCTGCCGCTGTCGCGCATCGTGCCGCCGCTGTACCAGTTCCGCATCCGCTCGCGCGTGTTCCGCTGGTACGGCCAGCTGCGCGACATCGAGAACCGGCTGCAGGCCGCGCCCCGCGAGGCGCCCGCCGTGCTGCGCGAACTCGATGCCCTCGACGAACGCGTCGGCCGCATCACCGTGCCCCTGTCCTATGCCGACGAGCTCTACGCCCTGCGCAACAACATCGACGCGGTGCGGCGCAAGGCGCGGCAGGAGGAGCGCGTCGCGGCCGCATGAAGAAAGCCGGCGCGAGGCCGGCTTCTCCGTGCGGTGCGAGGGCGATCAGTTGCCCCGGAAGGAGGCGGTCATCACGCCGCGATCCGCCATGCGGCCGCGCAGCTCGCTCAGCTGCCCTTCCAGTTCGCCGGCCTCGCGGGCGCCGATGCGCGCGTTGGCGATGTGGCGCTGGGTCTCGATCGGCAGCTTCTTGGTGTTGCGCCCGTTCCAGGCGTTGCGGCCCTTGCTGGAGAGGTTGTAGTAGATCGACACGCCTTCGCGCAGCTTGAGCGCGTACTGCTCGGGCGGGAGATCGAGCCCGGAGAGGCGCTTGGCGCTCCACTTCGCGGCGTCCTTCAGGTGCACGGCGAGCGCGTGCACGGCCTGCACCGGGTCGCTGGGGTCGGTCAGGCCCACGGCCTTGGCGGTGGCCGGCTCGAACTGCGCGATACCCAGGTTCGGCGTGCCGTCCTTGCTGGCGCCCATGCGCGGGATCCAGGAGGTTTCGGCGTTGATGATGCCGTACACGTCGAGGTAGCTCAGGCCCACTTCGGACAGGCCGGCGCGCTGCGCCGCGGACTTCGCCAGCAGCAGGCGGGAAGGGACGTCGGGCGTCTGGAGGACGTTGCCCGCATAGCGCACCGGCAGCCAGTTGAGCTTCGAACGCAGCTGCTCGTAGTAGCTGGTTTCGATCTTCAGGGTGTTGAACGGCGTGGCGGGGACGGCGCCCGCGGCGGCCGCGAGCTGCAGCGGCTGGGCTTGCCCGGGCGCCGGCGCTTCGGCGACCTTGCCGGCCTGCCAACGCTGGGCCAGGGTGTCGGAGGTCGGCGCAGGCGACGTACCCATCGAGCCGGTGAGCGCCACGCTCACCAGACCCGCCAGCATCACCATGTTGTGCACCGACCCACGCGAAGCAGCGCGCTCTTTCATGCCCTGGTCCCCTTGCCTTGAAATTGCAAACAAGACTTACAGAGCGGGCCATGTCGGCGAAAGTTCGGGGAGTCGCGGCGTCCCGTCCTACAGGCGCCGTAATCGTGAAAAACTCTTGCGCTGAGGGGGCGAATCGAGGGTGTCGCGCACCTTGCCGCTGAGGCGCGGCAGGACGCGGAAGAGGCAGCGCGTGGCTCTGGCGGCGAACCTGATCTGCTGAATATTCACGCGCGCAAACCATGCAGCCGCGGGTGCGGCGCGCCTGTTGTATTCCCACCATGGCTTGCTTGTAGGCGAAATTGTATACATGTATAAATCGACTCCGTGCCAGCCTCTTCCATTGCCCAGACCACCTCCTCGGCCGTTACACGGCTGCTGAGGCAGGCGCTCGACCAGGGCCGCTGGGCTTCGGGGGAGGCGCTGCGGCAGGAAGAGATCGCCGCCGAGCTGGGCGTCAGCCGCGTGCCGGTGCGCGAGGCGCTGTTCCAGCTGCAGGCCGAGGGCCTGCTGCGCATGGTCCCGAACAAGGGCATGTACGTCCGTACCGTGAATGCCGCCGACCTGCGCGAACTGTTCCGCCTGCGCAGCCTCATCGAAGCCGACGTGCTCGCCCAGGCGGTGCCGCTGCACACGCCCGCCACGATCAACCGCGTGGAGACCATCCAGGCCGCCCTCGACAAGGCAGGCTCGGTGGCGGACTGGATCGCGGGCGACCGCGAGTTCCACGAGGCGCTCTATGCGCCCGCGCAGCGGGGCGAATCGATGGACATCGTGCGCCGCCTGCGCTTCCAGGTCGACCGCTACTACTTCGCGCGTCTGAAGCCCGGCACGCGCGCGCAGGGCTGGCACGAGGAACACCATGCCCTGATCCGCGCGGTGCGCCGGCGCGACGCGAAGGCGGCGCTGAAGGTGCTGCAGGCCCACCTCGCTCAGACCGAGCGCAGCGCGCTCGCCGCCCTGCCGCCCGCCTGAAAGGAGCCGCCATGTCCCGCTATGGTTGCGTCGTCGAATGGTCCCGGGGGGAGGCGCCGTTCCGCGGCGGCCAGTACAGCCGCGCGCACGACTGGCGCTTCGACGGCGGCGCCGTGGTGCGCGGGTCGAGCTCGCCGCACTCCGTGCGCGTGCCGTGGTCCGATCCGGCGGCGGTCGACCCCGAGGAAGCCCTGGTGGCAGCGACCTCCAGCTGCCACATGCTGTGGTTCCTCTCGCTGGCGGCCGAACAGGGCTACGTGGTGGACGGCTACAGCGACGCGGCGGAGGCGCAGATGGGGCCGATCGGCTTCGGCCGCCAGGGCATCCTCGCCGTCGTGCTGCACCCGCAGGTCACGTTCTCGGGCCCGCGCGCTCCCGACGACGCGGCGGTCCGCCAGCTGCACGAAGTGGCGCACGAGCGCTGCTACATCGCCAACTCGCTGCGCAGCGAGGTGCGCGTGGAAGGCGGCTGGCGCCTGGCCGACGCGCGCTGACGATGGCCCGCCGCGACGCGCAGCACTACCACGTGTACGTGGTGCAGCTGGCCGACGCGGTGTGGAACAACGCGCGCTTCCGCCGCTGCAATCCCGGCTACGTGCCGGGCATGCCCTTCGTGTACGTCGGCATGACCGGCCTCGACCCCGACCTGCGCTTCGACAAGCACAAGGCCGGCATCCAGGCCAACACCTTCGTGCGCGAGCACGGGCTGAAGCTGCTGCCGCAGCTGTACGAGGTGTACAACCCCATGCCCTACCACGCGGCCTGCGAGATGGAAGTGGAGCTGGGGATCGCCCTGCGCGAACGGGGCTACGGGGTCTGGCAGGCCTAGTGTCCTGTCCCACAAATATCTAGGCTCTCGCTGCCCCGTATCGGGCCGCAGGCAAGGCGCGGGCGCGGGTCAAGCCTGTGGCCGGCTTGACCCGTGCACGCAACGCGGCATGCGGCCCGATACGGGGCAGCCCGGAGGGTTCGGCGCATGCGGGGCCCTCGGCGGTCGTCCAGAGTGGGTCCAGCCGGCCAGGCTGGACCCACTCTGGCCAACCACCGATCATCCCCGCATGCACCGAACGAGAGCCTAGATATTTGTGGGACAGGACACTAGTTCGAGGTATTGCGCCAGGCCGCTCGCGCCACGGCATCCAGCGCGCCATCCACCACCGGATGCGCGGACACGAGGCGCAGCGCGCCCTGCGAGAGCACCTGGTTCAGCCTGCCGCGCGTCATCGAGCGGGTCGCGCCGCTGGCGTGGCTGAAGAGGAACAGCAGGCCGTGCGGGCTGGACCAGGTGAGCTGCCACCGCTCCCAACCTTCGGCGCGCAGCAGGTCGACGTAGGACCCGATGACGAGATCCTGCACGGGCAGCGAATCCGGCGGCTCGGGCACCGTGGTCGCCAGCACGACCGGCGCGTCGGGCACGAAGCCGGATTCATGCATCTCCAGTGGCGCCAGCCAGGTGCTCACCCGCTCCACTCCCCTGGCCTCCGCGACCGGAGGCGGGCTGCCTGTCGCGGCGGAGAGGGCGAAATCGCGCAGCGCGGACAACAGCTTGAGCCAGCGCTGCGTGTCGGCCGGCAGGTAGTCGATGCTGGCGAGGCCTTCGCGGATCCGGTGCACCATCTGCACCTGCTGGCGGGCCGCGCGGCCGACCAGCGCAGGCTGCACGCTCCACAGGACCGTGGTGACCACCCAGCCATAGCCGCCCGGATCCTCCGAAGCGCTCATATCGGTGAGCCGCGCCTGCGCGAGCACCTGGGCCCAGGGCCCCGTGAGGAAGGCCAGCGCTTCGGCCGGCGCGCCCTGCGCCTCGCGCCGCTCCAGGATCTCGCGCCCGAGGCGTTCCGCCAGCAGGTTGCGCTGCTCCGCGCGGATCAGGGCGCGCACCGCCCGCTCGCGGTTGCGGCGGCTGCGCGGCTGTGCCTCGTGCCACGCCTCCTGCAGCGCCAGCAGCGCGATCTCGAAGGACTCCGGCCCGCCCGCGTGCGCGTCCAGCAAGGCATCGGTGGCCTGCTGCAGGGTGTCCATGTAGACGGAGAAGCCCGGCTCGCTCGCCGAACTCCAGGCCAGGCTGCGCTGCGTGATCTCCTGCAGCAGCTGGCGACCCGGATGGCCGCGGTCGCTGAAGAAACGCGGATCCACCAGCGCCAGGCGCAGCAGCGGCGGCTCGAGTTCCCGCACCACGGTGCGTACGCCCGGCAGCAGCCGTGGGTCCGCCACCAGGTTCTCGATCATGAGGTGCACGACCTCCAGCCCCAGCTCCTGCGCGGGGCGCCGTGCCTCCTGCCGCAGCGCCGCGCGGAAGGCTTCCAGGCTGTCCCGCTCGCGGCCCGGCATGGCGGCCTGGCGCTGGCGCAGCCGCAGCATCAGCTGGTCCACCTTGCGCATGTCCTGCACCATCTCCAGCGCCGCCGGGACGGTGTGGGAGAACTCGGTCTCGTGGAACACCGCGCCCTCACTCCTGGCGGCCTCGCGCGGCTCGCCGGCCATCAGCTTGCGCAGCTCGCGGATCGTGAGCTGGGTGGCGCGGTCCAGGTCCTCGCGGACCGCCGCGCGGGCCGGCACGCCGATGGCCTCCTCGGGGCGCAGGCGCTGCGCGATGCCGGCGTAGATGCGGGCCAGTTCCGGCGCCATCAGCCCCGGCAGGTGGCGCAGCCAGCGCCGGCGCACGGCGGGAGAGACGGGGCTCTGGCGCGCGAGGCGGTAGATGCTGCGCACGTAGACCTCGGGCCGCAGGGGATGGCCCTGGGCGCCGCCCACGGGAGTGAGCTGCGCCTCGGCCAGCGTGCCCTCCAGCTCCGCCAGCTGCGGCCGCACGGCCTCTTCCAGCGCGGCGCAGGCGCGCACCAGGTCCGTGTTGTCCTGCAGTTGCTCGTCGCCCAGCAAGGGCAGCGATTCGAAGCTGAGGGGGGAGCCGCGGTCGCCGGCGATGGCGTGGGCGAATTCGGCCAGCAGGGCCTGCGGGAAGGACTCCACCAGCGCCGGCTGCTGGTCGCGCAGGACGTCGCAGGCTTCCAGCAGCAGCCCGCGCTCCACCACGTCCGCGAGCGCCGCGGCCACCTGCCGCAGCTCGCCCGGGGCACGGGCGAGCGCCGCCTGCATCAGGCCCTGGCCCTGCGCGGCGGCCTCCTTGATGCAGGCGCGGTACAGCGCCTGGTAGTGCGGTTGCTGTGGGCCGCGCATGGCGGCGAGCCCCTCCGAAGAGCTTACTTCAGGGCTTTATAGCGCACCCGGTGCGGTCTTGCACCTTCCTCGCCCAGGCGCTTGCGCTTGTCGGCCTCGTATTCCTGGTAGTTGCCGTCGAAGAAGACCCACTTGCCCTCGTCTTCCGCGGCCAGGATGTGGGTGGCGATGCGGTCCAGGAACCAGCGGTCGTGGCTGATCACCATCACGCTGCCGGCGAATTCCAGCAGCGCGTCTTCCAGCGCCCGCAGCGTTTCCACGTCGAGGTCGTTGGAGGGTTCGTCCAGCAGCAGCACGTTGCCGCCCTGCAGCAGGGTCTTGGCCAGGTGCAGGCGGCCCCGCTCGCCGCCGGACAGCAGGCCGACCTTCTTCTGCTGGTCGCCGCCGTTGAAGTTGAAGCGGCCGCAGTAGGCGCGGCTGGCCATCGTGAACTTGCCGATGTTGATCATGTCGAGGCCGCCGGAAACGTCCTCCCACACGGTCTTCTCGTTGGCCAGCTCGTCGCGGTGCTGGTCGACGAAGGCCATCTGCACGGTCTTGCCGATCTTCACCTCGCCCGCATCCGGCTTCTCCTTGCCGGAGATCATCTTGAACAGCGTGGACTTGCCCGCGCCGTTGGGGCCGATGATGCCGACGATGGCGCCCGCCGGCACCTTGAAGCTCAGGTCGTCGATCAGCACGCGGTCGCCGAACGCCTTGGAGACGTTCACGAACTCGATGACTTCATGGCCCAGGCGCTCGCCCACCGGGATGAAGATCTCGTTCGTCTCGTTGCGCTTCTGGTATTCGTAGTCGGACAGCTCCTCGAAGCGGGCCAGGCGGGCCTTGCTCTTGGCCTGGCGCCCCTTGGGGTTCTGCCGCGCCCACTCCAGTTCCTTCTTCATCGCCTTGGTGCGGGCGTCCTCGGTGCGCTGCTCCTGCTCCAGGCGCGCTTCCTTCTGCTCCAGCCAGGTGGAGTAGTTGCCCTTGTAGGGGATGCCGCGGCCGCGGTCCAGTTCCAGGATCCACTCGGCGGCGTTGTCCAGGAAGTAGCGGTCGTGGGTGATGCCCACCACGGTGCCGGGGAAGCGGGCCAGGAACTGCTCCAGCCATTCCACCGATTCGGCGTCCAGGTGGTTGGTGGGTTCGTCCAGCAGCAGCATGTCGGGCTTCGACAGCAGCAGGCGGCACAGGGCCACGCGGCGCTTCTCGCCGCCGGACAGGTTCTTGATCACGGCCTCCCAGGGCGGCAGGCGCAGCGCGTCGGCCGCGATCTCGAACTGGTGCTCGTGGTCGCTCTCGGCGCCGGCGGCGGCGATGATGGATTCCAGCTTCTGCTGCTCCTCCGACAGCTTGTCGAAGTCGGCGTCCGGCTCGGCGTAGGCGGCGTACACCTCCTCCAGCCGCTTCTTGGCGTCCATCACCTCGCTCATGCCGCCCTCGACGGCCTCGCGCACGGTCTGTTCCGGATCGAGCTGGGGCTCCTGCGGCAGGTAGCCGATCTTGATGCCCGGCATCGGGATGGCCTCGCCCTCGATCTCCTTGTCGATGCCGGCCATGATCTTCAGCAGCGTGGACTTGCCCGAGCCGTTGAGGCCCAGGACGCCGATCTTCGCGCCGGGAAAGAAGCTGAGGGAGATGTCCTTCAGGATCTGCCGCTTCGGCGGCACGATCTTGCCGACGCGGTTCATGGTGTAGACGTACTGGGCCATAGGAGTTTTTGCGGGAAACCGGTGATTATCCCGCATCACGAAATCGCGTGCCGGTCAGGGGAGCCTCAAAAACGGACAACCGAACGCAGAGGGCGCAGAGAAAGCGCAGAGGACGCAGAAGAACAGCCGAAATATTTTTCTATTGGCCGTTCTTCTGCGTCCTCTGCGTAACCTTTGCGCCCTCTGCGTTCGGTTGTCTGGTTTTCCTCAACCCTCCGGCGGGCGCTCCACGCTGTTCTTCAGGGCCGCCTGGGCGACCTGGTCCAGGGCCTCGTCGACCACCGGGCGGTCGGCCACGACCCGCAGGTGGCCGTTGGTGCGCAGCTTGTCCATGGTCCGACGGGACATCGAGTGCGCGGCGCCGCCGATCGAGGTGAACATGAACAGCGTGGCGTGCGGGCTGCACCAGGTGAGCTGGGCCCGCACCCAGTCGCCCTTGATGCGGATCTCGACCCAGGCGCCGATGCGCAGCTCCTCGGGCATCACCGCGCCCGCATCCGCCGGGCCCTCTTCCTGCGCCGGCACCTGGCGGGCCCGCGCGGCGTCCTGCTCGGCCCGCAGTTCCTCCTGGCGCGGTGCCTCGGGCGAAGCGGCATAGTGGGTGCCCAGGTCCGCCTCCTCCTCGATGAAGCCGGATTCCTGCGCCTCGTTCTCGTCCAGCCACATCTGGACTTCGTCCTCGGCTTCCTCGGGGAACTGGGACTGTTCGGCCCAGGCCGCATCGGCCGCGGCCTGCACGGTGGCGTCGCGCCCTTCCTGCACCGCGGCGCGGTGCAGCGTGATCAGGTGGTCGAAGAAGCGCTGCGTCAGCTCCGGCGGATAGCCGATGCGCCCCAGGCCCTCGCGCAGGCGCTGCAGCAGCGCCGGGATCATCTGCACCAGCCGGCGCGCACGCCCCCGCTGCGCGGTGGTCTTCTGCACGCTCCAGATCAGGTCCTCGACCATCGCGCGATAGCCGTAGGGATCGGAGGAGCCGTCGTCGCAACTGAGCTGCGCCTCCGCCACCACCTGTGCCCAGGCGTTCTTCAGGAAGTCGCGGATGAAATCCGCGACGTCCAGGCCGTCCAGCGTCCCGGCGAATTCGGCCGCCAGCTTCTGCGCCAGCAGGTTGCGCTGCTCCGCGTGCAGCAGGGAGCGGGCCGCTTCCTCGCGCTTCTGCCGCGCGCCCTGGTCCTGCTCGCTCCACTGGGCCTGCAGCTCGTCGAGCATCTCGCCGAAGGTGTCCGCGTCCATGACCGTGCTTTCCAGCCAGCGGTCGATCGACTGCAGGGACGCCAGGAAGCGCTCCCAGCCCGCGTCGTCCTCCGAGGGGAAGGCCAGGCTGCGCTGGATGATGCGATCGAGCAGTTGCCGCGCCGGATGGTTGCGGTCGCTGAAGAAGCGCGAATCCTCCTTGGTGAGGCGCTGCACTGCCGGTTCCAGCTCGCGCAGCTGGCGCTTCAGCGAGGGCAGCAGGCGGCGGTCTTCCAGCAGGTTGTCGAACATGAGCCGGACGACCTCCTCGCCCAGTTGTTCGCCGATGCGGTGGGCTGGCGCCGCCGGCTTGTCCGCTTCCGCCAGCATGTCGACGGGCTGCTCCGGCGCGGCCACCGGCCTGGGCCGCTGCTCCAGTCGCTTGACCAGTTCGTCGGCCTTCTTCAGGTCCTGCAGCAGCGCCATGGACGCCGGCATGGTGTGCAGGAATTCCGCCTTGCGCGGCTGGTCGAAGTCGCCCGCCAGCAGCTTGCGCAGGCGATCCAGGGTCAGAAGGGTCTTGGCGACGCTGTCGGTGACCGGCGCGCCGCTGGCGCCGGTGGCCCGGTTGATGCGGCCGCCCACGGGCACCGCCGGCTCGATGCCGGTGGAGCGCAGCCAGTCGGCCAGCTCGCGGTACAGCCGGCGCAGGTTCACCCCCAGCAGGCCGGCCGCGGGGGTGATCAGCGCCTCGCGCGCGCCGGCCTCCTTGACGTGCCGGGCCAGGGTGTGCTGCAGCGAGCGCACGAAGACTTCCGGGCGCAGCGGGTTGAGCCCGGGCTGGATGGTGCGCCAGCCCATCATGGTGCTGATCAGGGCGTCCAGCGGCGGCAGCGTGTCGTCCACCGCCATCGCCACTTCCTGCTGGGCCCGCGCGATCTCGATGCTCTGATCGAGTTCCTCGTCCTCGAACAGCTGCAGGTCCTGGAAGCGCAGCACCTCGGTGGCGACCTGCTCCTTGCCGCCGCCCTCGTAGACGAGGCGCGTCAATTCCTTCACGAAAGTCGCCTTGACGTCGGTCGCCCCGGCGTGCAGTTCGTGGACGGCCAGCTTCACCGGCGGAGTCTGCAGCGCGCTGATGCGCTGGGGGCCGCTGGCGCTGGTCCCGAGTTCCAGCCCGTTCAGGACGTGGGTGACCAGGACGTCGGCCTGCTGCAGCATGGCGCCGAGGCAGTCGCTCAGCGAGGGCTGCAACGCGGTGGGATCGTCGGAGACGCCCAGCCGCAGCTTCATCATCTTGGCCATGTAATCCTGATGCCCGGGTCGGTTTCCCGATTATGGGTCCGGCTCGGCCGTGCGCCAATTTTTGGCAGGACGGGTGACGATTTGCGCCCGACGTGCGGTGTATCGGCGCAACGACCGCACGCGCGCCGGCACCGATTCCCGATCCATGCGACAATAGTGGTTCTCGCGGCTCCCCAGTAGCCCGCGGGCTCAGCGATTCGCTGGGGACGACGCAGGCCCTGCGCCCGCCGGCTCCCATCCTTCGAACCTTCATCTGCCTTGACTGGATCCGGCCCGCGCGGCCCGGAACGGCCGATGCCCCAGCGCCCGGGAAGGCGCTTTATTGCTCAATGAATTTTGACGAATTGAACCTCGCTCCGGCCATTCTCAAGGCCGTTCGCGAGCAAGGCTACGAGACCCCCACCCCCATCCAGGCCCAGGCCATTCCCGCGGTGCTCGCGGGTCACGACCTGCTCGCCGGCGCCCAGACCGGCACCGGCAAGACGGCCGCCTTCACCCTGCCCATGCTGCACAAGCTCACCAAGGGACAGGGCAAGACCAACAAGTTCGGCAAGGACGGCGTCGGCGCCCTGGTGCTCACGCCCACGCGTGAACTCGCGGCGCAGGTGGAAGAGTCCATCCGTACCTACGGCAAGTACCTGCCGCTCACCTCCACGGTGATCTTCGGCGGCGTGGGCATGAGCCCGCAGATCGACCGCATCAGGAAGGGCGTCGACATCCTGGTCGCCACGCCCGGCCGCCTGCTGGACCTGCACCAGCAGGGCCACCTGGACCTGTCCACCGTCGAGATCCTGGTGCTGGACGAAGCCGACCGCATGCTGGACATGGGCTTCATCCACGACGTGAAGAAGGTGCTGGCCCTGGTGCCGAAGGAAAAGCAGAGCCTGCTGTTCTCCGCCACCTTCAGCGACGAGATCGTGGAACTGGCCAACGGCCTGCTGCGCGAGCCGCAGCGCATCCAGGTCACCCCGCGCAACACCACGGTGCAGCGCATCACCCAGGTAGTCCACCCCGTCGGCCGCGAGCGCAAGAAGGAACTGCTGGCCCACGTGATCCAGGAGCACGACTGGTCGCAGGTGCTGGTGTTCACGCGCACCAAGTTCGGCGCCAACCACGTGGCGGACTTCCTGAACAAGCACTCCATCACCGCGATGGCGCTGCACGGCAACAAGAGCCAGACCGCGCGCACGCAGGCGCTGGCCGGCTTCAAGAGCGGCGAGATCCGCGCCCTGGTGGCCACCGACATCGCCGCCCGCGGCATCGACATCGACGACCTGCCGCACGTGGTGAACTACGAGATCCCGAACGTGCCCGAGGACTACGTGCACCGCATCGGCCGTACCGGCCGCGCCGGCCGCGAAGGCCAGGCGGTGTCGCTGGTCTGCCTGGACGAGGAAGGCTTCATGCAGGAGATCGAGCGCTTCACCAAGCAGACGATCCCGGTGCAGGACGTCGAGGGCTTCGGCCCCGAGGCCGGCGAGCAGGCCGAGCCGATCGCCATGGGCCGCCAGGTCCTGTGGGGCGGCAAGGGCCGTCCGCCTTCGCGCGAGGTGCTCAACGCCGCGGCCAAGGCGGCGCGCAGCGAGATGATGCAGCGCATCCGCGAGAACAAGGAAAAGCAGCCCTCCGGCGGCGGCCGGCGCGGCGGCAAAGGCGAGCCCCGCCAGGCCGAAGGCAATGGCCAGCCGGCCCGCCGGGGCAGCGGCAACGGGCAGGGCCGGTCCCAGCAGCCCCAGCAGCCGCAGCAGCAGGCGGCCCGCCCGCCGCGCCAGAACGGCGCCCGCAATGGCAACGCCCAGCCGCGCGCGCCGCGCCGCGAGGACGAAGAGCAGCCGCGCCTGGGCGCGCACGAAAGCCGCAGCCCCTTCGTCGTGCGCGAAGCCCCGGCGCAGCATAACCAGTCGAACGGCCAGCCGGATCCGCTGCGCACCAGCGTCGACAGCATGGGCCGCGGCGGTCGTCGCGGCGGTCGCCCGGACCGCAGCCGCGGCAACGGCAACGGCAGCCCGGCGCGCTTCGGCCGCTGAGGCGGCATAGTTCCTCCGGACGAGGGTCTCCCCTCGTTCGGACGATGCGCGCTCGTCCTGCCGGTGGATGGGCAGTGGCGGTGCTGCCGCCTAGAGTTCTCCCCAAGGAAAGCGAAGGGAGAACGCACCATGTCACAAGGCCAACCCGTTGGGATCCGCCGCCGCGGCTTCGTCCGTTGCGGCAGCCTGCTGCTGCTGCCCGGGGCCGCCCTGGCCCTGCCTGCCACCGCGCAGGCGCTGCCGCTCAGCCAGGCGATCAACCGTTCCGGCAAGATGCGGGCGCTGTCGCAGCGCCTGTCCAAGGCCTACGTCCAGGGCGCGCTCAGCGTGCTGCCCGAACGCGCACGCGACATCCAGACCTCGACCCGGCAGCTGCTGGCCTCCAGCCTGACCGAGCTCGGCGCCGCCCCGCTGGCGGGTGAACAGCGCCGCCTGCTGCAGACGCTCGACAAGGACTGCCAGGGCCTGCTGGAGGTCTGCGCCGCCCCGCGCAAGGACGCCCTCGAGGTCGCCCGCAGCGCCGACGTGGTGCTGGAAGCGGCCGACCGCCTGACCAAGGCCTTCGAGACGCAGGCCCAGCAAGGCAGCGCGCGCATCGTGAACCTCGCCGGCCGCCAGCGCATGCTGTCGCAGCGGGCCGCCCGCGCCTATTTCCTCGCCGCCGCCGGCCACGACACCCCGGCGGTGCGCGCGCAGCTCGCGGGCGCCCGCGCCGAGTTCGCGCAGGCGCTGGCGACGCTGCAGTCGGCGCCGATCGGCACGCCCACCATCCGCAACGAACTGGAGCTCGCGAAGGCGCAGTGGCTGTTCTATGAAGGGGCGCTGGCCAAGGCGCCGAGCCCCGACGCCCTGCAGACGGTGGCCACCACCAGCGAGCGCGTGTTCGAGGTGATGGACAACCTCACCTCGCTGTACGACGCCGCGCTGCGCGACCTGCTCGGCTAGCCGGTCACTTCCCGGTCGTGCCTTCGATGGCATGATCCGGCGATGAGCACGCCGGGCCCTTCCGCCGCAGGCCGCGCCGCACTCGTGGCCGGCGCCTCGGGGCTGGTCGGGCGGGAACTCCTGCGGGGCCTGCTGGCCGACGACCAGGTGGCGGCCGTCCACGCGCTCGCCCGCCGGCCCCTCGACCTGCAGCACCCGAAGCTGACGGTGCACACCGTCGACTTCGCGCAGTTGCCGCCGCTGCCGCCGATCGACGAAGCCTATCTCGCGCTCGGCACCACCATCAAGGTGGCGGGCAGCGAGGCGGCCTTCCGCGCCGTCGATTTCGATGCCAACCTCGCGGTCGCCTGCGCCGCGCAGGTCGCGGGTGCGCGGCGCATCGGCCTGGTCAGCGCGATGAAGGCCGACGCCGGCTCGCGCATCTTCTACAGCCGGGTCAAGGGCGAACTCGAAGAGGCCATCGCCGGCCTCGGCTACGAGGGCGTGGTGATCGCCCGCCCCTCGCTGCTGGTGGGCGACCGCGAGGCCCTCGGCCAGCCCGAACGCGCCGGCGAACGGATCGGCCTGCACGTGGGGCGCTGGCTGCGGCCCGTGATCCCCGCCGACTTCCGCCCGATCGCCGCGCGGCAGGTGGCGCGGGCGCTGCTGCGCGCGGTACCGGTCGCGACAGGCCACCGCGTGCTGCTCTCGGGAGAGATGCAGGCCGACGCGCTGCCCGCCTGAGAGCCTGCGCTTCGTGGCCGAGCGCGGCGCGGGTTTACCCGCGATGCGCGCCATTTTCCTTCCGTGCTACAAGGTGCGTCGCTTCTGTTCACCAGCGGGGACGATGGCCAACGTACAGATCCGGGACGTCGAGAAGTTCTTCGGCGCGGCGCACATCATCCGGGGCGTCAACATCGACATCGAAGACGGCCAGTTCGCGGTGCTGGTGGGGCCCTCCGGCTGCGGCAAGTCCACCCTGCTGCGCATGATCGCCGGGCTCGAGGAGATCAGCCGCGGCGAGGTCCGCATCGGCGGCCGCGTGGTCAACGGGCTCACGCCCAAGGAGCGGGACATCGCCATGGTGTTCCAGAACTACGCGCTGTACCCGCACATGACCGTGCGCGACAACATGGCCTTCAGCCTCATGCTGGCGAAGCAGCCGAAGTCGGTGGCGGACGAGCGGGTGAAGAAGGCGGCGGAGATCCTCGGCCTCGAGACCCTGCTCGATCGCTACCCGCGCCAGCTCTCCGGCGGGCAGCGCCAGCGCGTCGCCATGGGCCGCTGCATCGTGCGCGACCCGCAGGTGTTCCTGTTCGACGAGCCGCTGTCCAACCTCGACGCCAAGCTGCGCGTGCAGATGCGCACCGAGATCAAGGAACTGCACCAGCGCCTGAAGACCACCTCCGTGTACGTGACGCACGACCAGATCGAGGCCATGACCATGGCCGACCAGATCGTCGTGATGCGCGACGGCGTGGTGGAGCAGACCGGCTCGCCGCTGGAGCTGTACGACCATCCGGCCAACCAGTTCGTGGCCGGCTTCATCGGCTCGCCGGCGATGAACTTCCTGCCGGGCGTGGTGCGCCGCACCAACGGCAGCGCCCGCATCGAGTTCGGCGACGGGGCGTCGCTGCCGGCGCCGTCTTCCGCGCTCGCGGCGCAGGACGGCCAGAGCGTGATCTACGGCACCCGCCCCGAGCACATGCAGCTCGCCGCCGAGGGCGAAGGCGTGTCCGGCGAGGTGGTGGTGGTGGAGCCCACCGGCGCCGACACCCAGGTGTTCACCAAGCTCGCCGGCGTGGAGGTCACCAGCGTGTTCCGCGACCGCCATGCCTTCCGCCCCGGCGAGATCATCCGGCTGCGCCCCGACCCGGCGCGCGCCCACCTGTTCGATCCCGCCAGCGGCATGCGCCTCGCGCAGTGAGCGCAGCGCCCTCGGCGGCTGGCCTACCACTTTTCACTCCAAGGAGACCTCGATGACGAATCGTCGCAAGTTCCTGAAGAAGACCTCGGCCGGGGCGGCCGCCGTGGCGCTGCCGCTGCTGTGGCCGTCGCTCGCGCAGGCGCAGTGGAACAACCAGCCCGAGAAGGGCGCGAAGCTGCGCGTGCTGCGCTGGAAGCGCTTCGTGCAGGGCGACGAAGACGCCTACATCGCCAACGTCAAGAAGTTCAGCGACAAGTACGGCATCGAGGTCCGCCTCGACCACGAGGGCTGGGAGGACGTGCGGCCCAAGGCGGCAGTCGCGGCCAACACCGGCGCCGGCCCGGACATCATCCTGTCCACCAACGACGACGCCAACCTCTACCCCGAGAAGCTGGTCGACATGACGGACGTGGCCGACTACCTCGGCAAGAAGTACGGCGGCTGGTATCCCGCCTGCGAGGCCTACCTGCGGCCGGACGGTCGTCGCTGGATCGGCGTGCCCCTGGGCGGCACCGGCTCCATGATGGTCTACCGCGACAGCCTGCTGAAGGCCGCCGGCGTCAACGCCTTCCCGAAGGACACCGACGGCTTCCTGAAGATGTTCCAGGCCCTCAAGGCCAAGGGCACGCCGGGCGGCATGGCGCTGGGCCACGCCACCGGCGACAGCGGCTGGACGCAGTGGCTGATCTGGGCCTTCGGCGCGGCGCTGGTGGACAAGAGCAACAAGGTGACCATCGACAGCGCCGAGACGCTCAAGGCGCTGGAATACGGCAAGGAGCTGTACGCCACCTTCATCCCCGGCACGCTGTCCTGGCTGGACCCGAACAACAACAAGGCCTTCCTCGACGGCCAGATCGCGGCCACCAACAACGGCATCTCGATCTACTACGCGGCCAAGAACTCGACCGACCCCAAGGTCAAGGAACTGGCCTCCGACATCCAGCACGCGTCCTTCCCGATCGGCCCCGTGGGCGTGCCCACCGAGTACCACCTGTTCTTCAACCAGATGGTGTTCAAGCACTCCAAGTTCCCGAAGGCGGCCAAGGAGTTCGTGCGCTTCATGATGGAAGAGGAGCAGTACGGCCCCTGGATGCAGGCCGCCGGCGGCTACATCTCGCAGCCGCTGCGCGCCTACGAGAAGAACGCGGTGTGGACGGTCGATCCCAAGCACACGCCCTACCGCGACGCGGTGAAGAACATGCGGCCGGCCGGCTACATGGGCAAGCTGGGCTACGCCTCCGCCGGCGCGCTGGCCGACTTCATCGTGCAGGACATGGTGGCCGAGGCCGTGAGCGGCGCCAAGACGCCCAAGGAAGCGATGCAGCGCGCGGCCCAGCGCGCCGACCGCTACTACAAGGTCTGAGGCCGCCGTGGAAGCGGGCGCGCTCCATCCCCCGGAAGAAGTCGCCGGCCGCGCCCGGACTTCCGCGCTGAGCCGGCTGGGCAACAGCCGCAACCTCCTCGGGCTGCTGTTCATGCTGCCCGCGGGGGTGCTGCTGCTGGTGTTCCTCACCTACCCGCTCGGGCTGGGCGTCTGGCTCGGGTTCACCGACACCAAGATCGGCCGCGGCGGCCACTGGGTGGGTTGGGAGAACTACGCCTTCCTGTGGGGCGACAGCGTCACGCGGCTGGCGCTGTTCAACACCTTCTTCTACACGGTGGTCGCCAGCATCATCAAGTTCGGGCTCGGGCTGTGGCTGGCGATCCTGCTGAACGAACGCATCCCGTTCAAGACCTTCTTCCGCACGGTGATCCTGCTGCCCTACATCGTGCCCACGGCGCTGTCGGCCATCGCCTTCTGGTGGATCTACGACTCGCAGTTCTCCATCGTGAGCTGGGCGCTGATGAAGATGGGGCTGATCGACCAGTACATCGACTTCCTCGGCAACCCGATGAACGCGCGGCTCTCCACCATCGCGGCGAACATCTGGCGCGGCGTCCCCTTCGTGGCGATCACGCTGCTGGCGGGCCTGCAGACCATCCCGCCCTCGCTCTACGAAGCGGGGGCCATCGACGGCGCCGGCGGCTGGAAGCGCTTCCGCTACATCACGCTGCCGCTGCTCACGCCGATCATCGCGGTGGTGATGACCTTCTCGGTGCTGTTCACCTTCACCGACTTCCAGCTGATCTACGTGCTCACGCGGGGCGGCCCGCTGAACGCCACGCACCTGATGGCCACGCTGTCGTTCCAGCGCGCCATTCCGGGCGGGGCGCTGGGCGAAGGCGCGGCGATCGCGATCGCGATGGTGCCCTTCCTGCTGGCGGCCATCCTCTTTTCCTACTTCGGCCTGCAGCGGCGGGCCTGGCAGCAGGGCGCGAGCGACGAATGAGCGCCGCACGGCCGCCCGAAGGCGCTCGCCCCCTCCGCTTGCGGAGGGGGGCCTCTGGGGTCCTCACAAAAATGCTTCAGCATTTTTGTGGGGTGAGAGGTGTGGCGGAGCATGAAATGCGGAGCCTGGGGGAGGTTCAATGAAGCAGGACAACGACAGCCAGGGCATGGCCTACCTCGGTTCGCTGCCGAAGCGGACGGTCACCCTCTACATCCCGCTCCTGCTCTTCGTGATCGTGCTGCTGTTCCCGTTCTACTGGATGGCGGTGACGACATTCAAGCCGGACAACGAACTGCTGTCGCGCGACGGCAATCCGTTCTGGATCGTGAAGCCGACGCTGGCGCACCTGAACAAGCTGCTGTTCCACACCTCCTATCCGGAGTGGCTCTGGAACACGATGGTGGTGTCGATCGTCTCCACCTTCGTCTCGCTGCTCTGCTCGGTGTTCGCGGCCTACGCCATCGAGCGGCTGCGCTTCCGCGGCGCCAAGCAGGTGGGTCTGTCGATCTTCCTCGCCTACCTGGTGCCGCCCTCGATCCTGTTCATCCCGCTGGCGGCGATCGTGTTCAAGCTGGGGCTGTTCGACACCCGCTGGGCGCTGATCCTCACGTACCCCACCTTCCTGATCCCGTTCGCGACCTGGCTGCTCATGGGCTACTTCCGCTCGATTCCCTACGAGCTGGAGGAATGCGCCCTGATCGACGGCGCCACCCGCTTCCAGATCCTGTGGAAGATCATCCTGCCGCTGTCGGTGCCGGGCCTGATCTCCGCCGCGATCTTCGCGTTCACCCTGTCCTGGAACGAGTTCATCTACGCGTTGACCTTCGTCTCCTCGTCCGAAGTCAAGACCGTCTCGGTGGCGGTGGTGACCGAACTGGTCGAAGGCGACGTCTACCATTGGGGTCCGCTGATGGCCGGCGCGCTGCTCGGATCGCTGCCGGTGGCCATCATCTATTCGTTCTTCGTCGAGTACTACGTGTCCGGCCTGACGGGCGCGGTGAAGGAATGAGGCAGCCATGAAGAGAAAGAAGCCCGAGGAGCTGCGCTCCCAGCAATGGTTCGGCCGCCAGGACCGCGACGGCTTCGCCTACCGCAGCTGGGTCAAGGGCAAGGGCGTGCCGCACGACCAGTTCGACGGCCGGCCGGTGATCGGCATCTGCAACACCTTCAGCGAGCTCACGCCCTGCAACTCGCACTTCCGCACGCTCGCGGAGCAGGTGAAGATCGGCGTCTACGAGGCCGGCGGCTTTCCGCTCGAATTCCCGGTGATGTCGCTCGGCGAGACGCTGCTGCGCCCCACCGCCATGCTGTACCGCAACCTGGCCAGCATGGACGTCGAGGAGTCGATCCGTGGCAACCCCATCGACGGCGTGGTGCTGCTCATGGGCTGCGACAAGACCACGCCCTCGCTCGTCATGGGCGCCTCCAGCGTGGACCTGCCCACCATCGGCGTCTCCGGCGGCCCCATGCTCAACGGCAAGTGGCGCGACCAGGAACTCGGCTCGGGCACCGGCGTGTGGAGCATGAGCGAACAGGTGCGCGCCGGCACGCTCCGGCTGCAGGACTTCTTCGAAGCGGAAAGCTGCATGCACCGCAGCCACGGCCACTGCATGACCATGGGCACGGCCTCCACCATGGCCAGCATGGTGGAGGCGCTGGGAGTGGGCCTGCCGGGCAACGCGGCCTATCCCGCCGTGGACGGCCGCCGCAACGTGCTGGCCCGCATGGCCGGCCGCCGCATCGTGGACATGGTGCACGAGGACCAGAAGCTCTCGTCCATCCTCACGCGCAAGGCCTTCGAGAACGCGATCCGGACGCTGGCCGCCATCGGCGGCTCCACCAACGCGGTGATCCACCTGATCGCCATCGCGCGCCGCATCGGCGTGGAGCTCGCCATCGAGGACTTCGACCGCCTCGGCAGCGAGATGCCCTGCCTGGTGAACCTGCAGCCGTCGGGCCAGCACCTGATGGAGGACTTCTGCTACGCCGGCGGCCTGCCGGTCGTGATGAAGGAGATCCGCGACTCCCTGCACCTGGATGCGGTCACGGCCAACGGCAAGACCGTGGGCGAGAACATCGAGGGCGCGCAGAACTGGAACAAGGAAGTGATCCTGCCGCTGGAGGCGCCCTTCAAGGAGAAGGCCGGCATCGCGGTGCTGCGCGGCAACCTGGCGCCGCGCGGCGCGGTGATCAAGCCCAGCGCCGCCACCCCGGCGCTGATGGTGCATCGCGGCCGGGCCGTGGTGTTCGAGGACATCGAGGACTTCCACCGGCGCATCGACGACGAGAACCTGGACGTCGACGAGAACTGCGTGCTGGTGCTGAAGAACTGCGGCCCGCGCGGCTACCCCGGCATGGCCGAAGTGGGCAACATGCCGCTGCCGCCCAAGGTGCTGCGCAAGGGCATCACCGACATGGTCCGCATCAGCGACGCCCGCATGAGCGGCACGGCCTACGGCACGGTGGTGCTGCACACGGCGCCGGAGGCCGCCGCGGGCGGGCCGCTGGCCGTCGTGCGCAACGGCGACATCATCGAGCTGGACGTGCCGAAGCGCCGGCTGCACCTGGCGATCGGCGACGAGGAACTGAAGCGCCGCCTGGCCGAATGGAAGCCGCCGCAGCCGGCGCTGGCTTCCGGCTACTGGAAGCTCTACACGGACCACGTGCTGCAGGCCGACGAAGGCGCGGACCTCGACTTCCTGGTGGGCAAGCGCGGGGCCTTCGTGCCGCGGGACAACCATTGAGGTGACATGAACCTCGTCGCCGTCGACTGGGGCACCTCGTCCCTGCGCGTCGCGCGCATCGACGGCGAGGGCGCCGTGGTCGAGGAGCGCCGCTCCCCGCGCGGCATCCTCGGCGTGCCGGCCGGCGCCTTCCCCGCCGTGCTGCGCGAAAGCTGCGGCGACTGGCTGGACCTCCCCGGCGCCCTGTGCCTGATCAGCGGCATGGCGGGCAGTCGCCAGGGCTGGCAGGAGGCGCCTTATTGCCCCTGTCCCGCCGGCTTCGACGAACTGGCCCGGGCGCTGGCCTGGATCGCGCCCGGAAAGATTGCATTGGTCCCGGGACTCTCGGTGGACTTCCTCGGCACGCCCGACGTGCTGCGCGGCGAGGAGGTCCAGGTCTTCGGCGCGATGGACCTGCTGCAATTGCGCGACGGCGTCTTCGTGCTGCCCGGCACGCACTGCAAATGGGTGCGCGTGGCCGAGGGCCGGGTGCTGAACTTCGCCACCTTCATGTCGGGCGAGGTCTACGGGCTGCTGCGCCAGCACTCCATCCTCGCGCGCAGCCTGCCCGCGGAGGACGGCGCGCTCGACGAAGCCGCCTTCCTGCGCGGCGTGCGCCACGCGCAGCAGGCCCGCTCGATCCTGCACGGCGCCTTCAGCACCCGCACGCTGGCCCTGTTCGACCGACTGCCGCAGCCGGCGCTTCCGAGCTACCTCTCCGGGCTGGTGATCGGCGACGAGCTGCGCACCCACGCCCTGCACGGACTGGACGTGGTGTTGATCGGCAGCCCGGCGCTCACCGAACGGTATGCACTGGCGCTGCGCGGCCTGGGCTGCG
Source organism: Ramlibacter monticola (assembly GCF_016722785.1). Taxonomy (GTDB): domain Bacteria; phylum Pseudomonadota; class Gammaproteobacteria; order Burkholderiales; family Burkholderiaceae_C; genus Ramlibacter; species Ramlibacter monticola. Next base: position 1,218,591 of record NZ_JAEQNE010000001.1, read on the forward strand.
AGGCGCGCCGGCTCGGCTCCGAGGCCACCTGGCGCGGGCACTGGTCGCTCGCGCGGCAGCTGGGGAACCGGCCGTGAACCCCGCGCTCGCCGAAGCCTGGCGCCGCGCGCTGGAAGACCTGCCGCTGGTGGCGATCCTGCGCGGCATCGCGCCGGCGGAAGTCGACGCCGTCGGCGACGCCTTGTGGAACGCGAACTGGCGCCTGTTCGAAGTGCCGCTGAATTCCCCGCAGCCGCTGGAGAGCATCGCCCGCCTGGCCCGCCGCTTCCCGGGAGCGGTGGTCGGCGCCGGGACCGTCCGCACCGAAGACGAGGTGCGGCAGGTGCACGCGGCCGGCGGGCGCCTCGTCGTCTCGCCGCATTTCGATCCGCAGGTGGTGCGCGCCGCCACCTGGTCCGGCATGGTGTGCCTGCCGGGCGTCATGACGCCCACCGAAGCCTTCGCCGCGCTCGCGGCCGGCGCCACCGGGCTCAAGCTGTTCCCGGCCGAGATGATCCCGCCGGCGACGGTCAAGGCGCTGCGCGCGGTGCTGCCGCAGGCGGTGCCGCTGCTGCCCGTCGGCGGCATCGCGCCTGCCACCATGGCCGGGTATCTGGCGGCCGGCGCGAACGGCTTCGGCATCGGTTCCACGCTCTACCGGCCGGGCACGGACGCCGGCGAAGTCGCGCGGGTCGCGCGCGCCTTCGCCGACGCGTGGGCAGGTACGATGCGCGCATGAACGCGCCCGCCCCCCGGTCTTCCACCCGAGTCAACTTCGGCCTTGCCGGCCGCGTCTGCATCGTCACCGGCGCCAGCCAGGGCATCGGCGAGGCCTGCGCCCGTCGCCTCGCGCGCGACGGCGCACAGGTGGTCGTGAGCGACATCGAGGATGCGCGCGGGCAGGCGGTGGCGAAGGACGTCGGCGGCCTCTACGTCCACTGCGACGTCGGCGACGCGGCGCAGGTCGACGCGCTGGTGCGGCAGGCGATGGGCGCGCACGGCCGCATCGACGTGCTGGTGAACAACGCCGGCATCTTCAAGGCGGCCGACTTTCTCGACGTGACCGAGGCCGATTTCGACGCCGTGCTGCGCGTGAACCTGAAGGGCTCCTTCCTCATGGGGCAGGCGGTGGCGCGCGGGATGGTCAAGACCGGCGGCGGCGCCATCGTCAACATGAGTTCCGTCAACGCGGTGCTGACCATCCCCACCATCGCGAGCTACAACGTCAGCAAGGGCGGCATCAACCAGCTCACGCGGGTGATGGCGCTGGCGCTGGCCGACAAGGGAGTGCGCGTGAACGCCGTGGCGCCCGGCACGATCGCCACCGAGCTGGCCGCCAAGGCGGTGCTCACGAGCGAGGAAGCGAAGCAGCGGATCATGGGCCGCACGCCCATGAAGCGGTTGGGCGAGCCCTGGGAGGTGGCGGACGTCGTCGCCTGGCTCGCGAGCGACGCGGCCAGCTACGTCACCGGTGAGATCGTGGTCGTGGACGGCGGGCGCATGACCCTCAACTACACCGTGCCGGTGTAGCGGCCCCGCTCAGCGCGCGCGGCGCGCCGCGGCCGCCTTGCGCACCGGCGCCCGGCGCGGCGCCTGGGCCTCCTGCTGTTCCATGAAGTCGCGGATCAGGCGGCGCACGACCTGGGACGGCGTCATGTCCTGCGTGCGGCACAGTTCCTCGAAAGCCTGTTTCTTCCCCGGATCGATGAGGACGGTGAGCCGGGCGGTCTTGAGTTCCATGGGCGAACGGGACTCCCTGATGTTAATCAGAGTGTAATTGCTTTCCGCTGCCCGGGGGCCCGCGCGCCTAGTCGGCCGCGGTGTCGGCGCTGCCCGGGCTCCAGCGCACCCCGTGCCTCGTGAGGTACTCGCGGATCAGCTGGCGCACGACCTGCGAGGCCGTGATGTCCTGGGAGGCGCACAGCGCCTCGAACGCCTTCTTCCTGTCCGCGTCGATGAGGACGGTGAGGCGTGCGGGTTTCTCTTCCATGCGGTCGTCGTGGCTGGCAGACATGATAATACTCTGCACTTGTCATGTGAGTCCGATGGTAGTACTTCGACGCATGAGCCATGCGGCGCTTCCTGATGGCGCAGGACGGTGGAAACGCAACGGCCATGTAGGCCGGCGGAAACGCTGAGCCAGTCGCGGCCGCGGCTCAGCGGTCCTCTTCGGCGGGAAGGTCGGCCAGCAGTTCCTGGCACTCGTCGAGCAGCGCATGCAGCGCCAGCACGCGCTGCGTGCCCAGCCGCTGGTTGAGGGATTCCTGCGCCACGCGCCAGCGGCGTTGCGCTTCCTGCCGCTTCTCGCGCCCCTTCGCCGTCGCCTCGACCCGCCGGCTGCGCGCGTCTTCCCCGGCGCCGAGGGTGACCCAGCCCGCGTCGACCAGGGGGCGCAGGTTGCGCGTGAGCGTGGAGGCATCGACTTTCATCGCCCGGGCCAGGTCCACCGGGCGCACCGGCGCCAGCTTCACCACGTACGACAGCAGCGAGTACTGCGTGCCGCGCAGCCCGGTCTTGCCCACCTCGGCGTCGTACAGCTGCGCGACCCGGCGCATCAGCTGGCGCAGCTTGAGGTTGGTGCAGCCCTGCGGCTTGACGGCGGCGTCCATGCGGATTATTGTACCTGCAATCATTGCATATGCAACTTTCAGTGGAGCACGCGGAATGGACGACCGACTCGAGGAATGGCTGGCGCGCGAGCGCGAGGTGGAGGCGCGGCTGCAGGCCGGCGCCGGCTGGGGCGCCGTGCCCGCCGGCGAATTCGCCGGGCGCAGCGGGCTGGAGGTGATGCAGGCCATGCTGCGGGGCGAGCTGCCGGCCCCGACCATCATGCGCACGCTGGACTTCCGGCTGGTGGAAGTCGGCGAGGGCCGCGCCGTGTTCCAGGGCACGCCCGGCCCGGCGCACGCCAATCCCATGGGCGGCGTGCACGGCGGCTGGTACGCCAGCCTGCTCGACTCCGCCCTGGGCTGCGCCGTGCACACGATGATGCCGGCGGGCCGCGCCTACACCACGGCGGAACTGGGCGTGAACCTGGTGCGCGCGATCGGGCCGAAGGTCCAGCGCGTGCGGGCCGAAGGCAAGATCGTGCACTGCGGCCGCCAGCTGGCGACCGCGGAGGCGCGGCTGACCGGCCCGGACGGCACGCTGTACGCGCACGCCACGACCACCTGCCTGGTGTTCGACCTGCGCTGAAGCGGCTCAGCGCACCGGCTCGCTCGCCTTGCGCCGGCCGAAGCCGTCGAAGGTGAAGGTGAAGATCAGGTCGATGCCCGCGCGCTGCCCCGCCTCGGCGCGCAGCGTGAAGCGCTGCGACACGTCGTAGAAGATGAACAGCGTGCCCATGGTGCCCTCGAGGCTGCGCTCGTAGGCGGCGTAGAAGTTGTCGGCGAAGTGCTTGCCCACGCGCACCACGGCGCCGGCGGTGCTGTCCGAGCGCACGCTGATGTCGTCGAGCCCCAGCGTGCCCGCGATGCCCTTGCCGGTGCCGCCGCGGCCCGCGATCAGCGCGCCGGCGGCGCGCTCCAGCAACGCGGTCTCGGTGCCGCCGCTGGAAGCGGAGCGGCCCAGCAGCAGGTAGGACAGCGTCTCGGACTCCGAGTAGCCCGCCTCGGAGTACAACTCCACGTGCGGCGCCTGCGCGCGCCCGCTCACCTGCACGCCCACCTTGGGCGTGAGGATGGGCCGGACCGCCAGGATGTCGAGCGCGGGGTTGTCGGGCGGCCCGGTGAAGCGCAGCTCGCCCCGCTCGATGTTCAGGCGCTGGCCGTAGGCCTCGAAGTGGCCGCCGGCGGTGCGGATCAGGCCGACCATCTGCGGCATGCCCCCTGCCCCGCCCCGGATCTCCACCGAACCGGCCAGCCGCGTGTCGAGGCCGCGGCCGGCCAGGCGGAAGTCGTCTCCCATGTCGAAGCTCACCTTCATGGTCAGCGTGCGGCCGGTGCCCTCGCTGGCTTCGGGACGCAGCCGGGGCGTGGCCCCGACGAGCTCGGCGCCGGGGGAATTGCGCACCACGACGTCCTCGCCCAGCCGCGGCGGCGTTTCGTCCGGGATCTGGATGCGGGCCCGGTCCACGCGCAGCTGGCCCGTCACCGTCGTGCCGTTGCGGTCCACGCGGGCGTCCACCGCCCCCGAGACCGTCAGCTGGCGGTCGCTGCGGATGCTGGCGCGCAGCTGCGTCAGCTGCGCATGGGCCTCGAAGACCGGGCCGGCCGGCGTCCACGAGCCTTCGCCGTAGGCGAACAGGTTGCCGCCCGCGCCCTCCTCGCGGTCGCGCAGCAGGAATTCGCTCACGATGAAGTTCTGGCCGGAAAGCTGCGCGCGCAGCCGGCCGTTGCGCAGCTCGATGCCATCCACCACCGAACGCAGCGCGAGGTCGTCGGCCTCCACCGGGCCGGACAGCTGCGGCACCGCGCGCGTGCCGCCGATCTCGATGTCCGCCTTCAGCGAGCCGCGCAGCCGCCAGCCGGGCGGCGCCAGCAGCGACCAGACGCCGATGCGCGGCAACTGCGCCTGCACGCGGCCGCTCAGCGGCGCCCGCTCCGGCCATTCCCAGCCGCCCTCCGGCGTGCGCGAGAGCCGGCTGCGGATCTCGCCCTGCGCCCGGCCGGCGCGCTCGCTGTCCCACACCAGCGCGAGCACGACCTGCTCGCCCTGCGTCGTCAGCACCGCACGTGCGTCGTGCACGCCGGCGGCGACGCGCGTCGCCTTGCCGTCGAGCGTTTCCGCCAGCACGGTGACGTCGCCGGCCACGCGCGCGATGGACGCCTCGATGCGGGGCGCCTGCCCCAGCACCGCGTTCCACTGCGCGTCGAAGACCAGGTCCCCGGACAGGGCCGAGCCCGCCAGCTGCGGGCCGCCGAACAGCTCCACCCAGGACAGCGGCAGGCCGGCCAGCCGCCCCGCGGTGGAGAGCTGGCCGCGCTCGCGCCGCACCTGCGTCCAGGTGAGCACCGCATCGGTCGCGGCCGCGCCGCTGCGCAGCTTCGGGGCGTGCAGCAACGCCTCGCCGGCGGACAGCGTGAAGCTGTCCCCGGCCGACCGCCACTGCACGGGGCGCTGCAGCTGCAGCCGCCACGGGTCGGGCGTGAGCGCCGGATCCTGCACCGTGAGCGCGAGCCGCGCGATCTCGCCGCGCCAGTCGGGCGCCGCGCCCAGCGTGCCGGCCAGCTGCCCGGCGGCCGAGAGATCGAACTTGCGCTGGCCCTGCTGCACCTGCGCGCCCAGGTCCAGCGCCGCGTTGCGCAGTTTGCCCTGCACCGTCAGCGCCGCTTCGCGCAGTTCCCACGGCGGCGTGGCGTTCGGCCCCGGAGGCGGCGGCTCCCACATCAGAGAGCGCGCCGTGACGCGTGCGTCGACCGTCGGATCGCTCCAGCCGCCCTGCCAGGCCAGCCGGGCCTGCGCGTTGCCGCGCAGGGCCAGGCCCTTGAGCGCGGCGCCCAGCCCGGGCCAGCGCGCCAGCCAGCGCTGCGCCTGCGCGAGGTCGGCCGCGGCCACGTCGGCGCTGCCCTGGCCGCGGCTCTCCGCCAGGCTGCCGCTGGCGTTCGCCTGCAGCCCCGGCGCCTGCAGGCGGAGCTCGCCGCTGCCCGCCCAGGATTTGGTCTGCAGCTCCAGCTTGCCGTCCAGTGTGGCATCGGCCGTGCGCACCCGCAGCATGGGAAGCGACAGGGTGCCGCCGGCCCAGCGGCCCTGCGCCGACACGTCACGCAGTTCCAGCGCGTCGGCGGCGGCCAGCACGCCGTCGGTGCCGTTGCGGGCCCGGCGCGGCCGCGGCGGGCCCGCCTGCAGGGAGAGCACGAAGCCGATCGCGTCGTTCTCGCCCTCGAGCTCCAGCGGGCCCGTGAGCGGCAGCGGCGCCAGCCGGCCATGCAGCCGGGAGGGATCGACGTCCTCCACGCGCCCTTCGAAGTGCCAGCCGCGCTCCTTCCAGCTGCCGCTGCCGGTGACCGTGCCGCCGCCCGCCTGCGCCTGCAGGCTGCGCACCAGCGCCATGCCGCGGCGCCAGTCGCCCTCGGCGCGCAGCGATTCGATCGGCAAGCGGCCGGCGTCCCACGGCCCCGGCAGCGCGTTGCGAACGTCGCCGCGCAGGCTCCAGCTCGCATCGGGCTGCGGCGCCACTTCGACCAGCCCGGATAAGCGCGTGCGCGGGGCCTGCGGCCAGAACAGGGCCGCATCGAGCTGGCGGAACCGGGCCTCGGCCTGCGGCACGGGCATCTCGTCGAAGGGCGTGATGCGCGCCGTCGCCGTCGCCTGCGGCAGCTCGCCGGCGGCGGCGGCACGCGGCTGCAGCACCTGCAGCTGCGCGCGCGCGTCGATGCGCGTGGCGGGGCCCGCCGCCTGCAGGCGGAAGTCGATCGGCACCTGCTCGTCGCGGCCGGGCACCGGCGCGGCGAAGCGGCCGGCCAGGTTGGCATCGAGCGTCATGGGGGGCAGCGCGAGCATCCGCGCCTCGCCGCGGTAGTCCCCACCCGCGATCCGCAGCGACCGCAGGGCGACGCTGTGGCGCAGGCCGTCGAAGGCATAGCCGGCGGCCAACCCGCTCGCCCGCAGCTGGAAGCGGCCCTCGTAAGCGAACTCGCCCACCTGCAGCTCGTCGACGCTCACGCGCCACGGCAGGCGCAGGTCGGTGGGCGGCCGCAGCGGATCCGGGCTCGGCGGGCGCAGGTCCAGCACGCGGGCACGCGCCACCTGCACGCGATCGAGCTGCAGGGTCTTGTTCAACACGGCGAGCGGCTGCCACGTGAGCACGATGTCCTCGGCCTCCAGCCGCAGCCCGTCGCGCTCCCATACGATGCGGCGGATCTTCCAGCCGTTGCGGATCGAGCCCTCCACCCCCTCGCTGGTCAGCGGGCCGCCGCTGATGCGCCGAAGCACGGCTTCCAGGGAGCCCTCCTGCCCGGCCCACCACCAGACCAGGGCCGCCAGCAGCATCAGGAGCAGGACGAAGCCGACGAGGACGCGCACCGTCCAGCGGGCTGCCCGCAGCGCCTGCGCCTTCAAAACACGAACCCCGCGGTGAAGTGCAGGTGGAAGCGGCGCGGCTCGACGCCGTAGGCGATCGCCATCTCCACCGGCCCGACCGGGCTGCGCCAGCGCACGCCCGTGCCCACGCCCACCCGGGGCCGCAGGTCGCCGACGTGGTCGGCCACGGCGCCGGCGTCGACGAACAGCAGGCCCTCGAATTCGGTCGGGCGGCCGCCGCGCTGGATGGGCCGCTGCCACTCCACGCTGCCCAGCGCCATCAGGCGGCCCGGGCCCACCAGGCCGTCGCCCAGGGGCACGCCGATGTCGAGGAAGCCGTAGCCCCGCACGGTGTTGTCGCCGCCGGTGCGGAACAACTGCGTCGACGGGACCGTGGCCGAACCGGAGGCGAGCACCGCGCCGCCTTCGGCGCGCAACTGCAGGCGGCCCTTCTCGAGCGGCCGGAAGCCCAGCCAGCGCACCACGGTGCGCTGGAACGGATGCTGGTTGCCCTCCAGCGTGACGCCGGCCCCCAGTTCGACGGCGATGCCGAAGCCCCTGGTCGGGGACGTGAGGTTGTCGAAGTAGCGGCCGGTCCAGGCGTAGTTGATGGTGACGGCGGAGCCGTCGCCCGTGTCCGCCGGCGTCAGCGGCACGTTGTTCGGGTTGTCGACCGAGGAGCGCTCGTACTGCAGGAAGACATTGCGGTCGATGTGGTCCGAGTTCTGGAAGCGGCCGGCGCGCAGCCGCTGGCTGTAGGTGACCAGGCGGCCGTCGTCCAGGCGCTCGGCGCGCGCCAGCACGGACTTGCGCCAGCCCTTGGGGTCGGGCGTGCCGATCCATTCGGTCTGCGCATAGGGGTTCTTGTCCTCGACCTGCAGCTTGGTGATGGCCTGCCAGCCGATGCCCGGCACCCGGTTGTGCCTGTGCTCCAGGGTCGCGCGCGGACCGCCGTCGGTGGTGAAGCCGAGGCCGAGGATCACCTTCTGCAGCGGTGCCTCGCGCACGGTGACCTGCACCGGCGCCGCCTGCGGGTCCGGCGCCAGAGGGTCGACGAAGATGAAGGCCGAATCGAAGTAACCGCTGCCCGCCAGCCTCAACTGCGCCTGCACGATCTTTTCCTGGTCGTAGACCGCGCCTTCGGGCAGGCGCGCGAGCCGCTCCACCAGCAGGGGATCGTAGCGCTCGATGCCGGTGACGCGCACGGGGCCGAGGCGGAACAGCGCGCCCGAGTCGAGTTTCAGCCCGAGCTTCGCCCGCGCGCTGGCGGCATCGACGTCGGCCAGGCTGTAGCTGATGCGTCCGGCGGGGTAGCGGCGGGCGAGCAGCGCGCGCAGCGCCTTGGACTTCGCCTGCTCCCAGGAGGGCTGGGTGAAGGGGCGCCCGACGGGCAGTTCCCAGTCGCGCCGGATCGTGTCGCGCTGGGTCGCGGCATCGGCGTCCGGGCTGCCCGCGATGTCGCCCTCGAAGGCGATGTCCACCTCGCCGACGACGGCGCGTTCGCCCGGCTGCACGTCGACCACCAGCCGGGTGCGCTCCCCGGGTTCGCGCGCGATGCGCACCTGCGGCGCGAAGTAGCCCTGCGTGGCCAGCAGTTCGCGCGCGTCCTGGTCGGCCAGCACCACCAGGCGCGCGATCTCGGCATCGTCGAGGTCGCTCACCTCGCGGTAGCGGCGCAGTTCCAGGTGGCGTTCCAGCAGTTCCTTCAGCGGGCCGGGCGCGCGCACCTCCAGGTCGAAGGCGGGCGGCGACTGCGCCCAGGTGGCGGCCGCCAGCATCAGGAGCACGACGAGTGCGGCGGCGCGGATCATGAGGACGGAACTATCGCGGCAGAGGGTTCAGCGGGACGTAGGCGGAATTCGACTCGTGCACGGCTGCAAGGACGAGCAGCGGCACTCATAATGCCAGCATGCGTCTCCTCCACACCATGCTGCGCGTCGGCGACCTGCAGCGCGCCATCGATTTCTATACCAAGGTGCTCGGCATGGAACTGCTGCGCACCACGGACCGGCCGGACCAGAAGTACTCGCTCGCCTTCGTGGGCTACGGGAGCAATCCCGGGCACGCCGAGATCGAGCTGACCTACAACTACGGGGTCGACAAGTACGAGATGGGTACGGCGTACGGCCACATCGCGATCGGGGTTCCCGACGTTTACGCGGCCTGCGAGCGCATCCGCACTTCGGGCGGCAACGTCACGCGCGAACCGGGGCCCGTGAAGGGGGGCAGCACGGTGATTGCCTTCGTCACCGACCCGGACGGGTACAAGATCGAACTGATCCAGCGGGAATCGGCGGCTTAGCTGTGAAGTGTCAACAGGTTCTTTCGAGAAATCGAAAGGCGGGACACGGGCGGCGCCAGGTTAATTCCGTGATGCGGGCGATGCCAGTTGTAGAAGTGGGTCCAGGCCGGCAGCGCGTGCCTGCGCTGCTCTGAGTTCTGGTAGGTCCGCCCGTAGGCCCATTCGCGTAAGGCCGACTGGATGAAGCGCTCGGCCTTGCCGTTGGTCTGGGGCCGGTAGGCTCGGGTGAATTTCTGGGTGATGCCCAATTCGAGGCAAGCCTCGGAGAACAGCGCCGAGTGGAACGACATGCCGTTGTCCGTGAGCACGCGCTGGATCGGCACGCCCCAGCTGTTGAACTGGCCCACGGCTGCGCGCAGGAAAGCCGCGGCGCTGTGCCGGCTTTCGTCTGGGTACACCGCAGTGAAAGCCGCCCGGCTGTGGTCATCAACGGCCACGAAGACGTAGTCCCAACCGATGTCACGCGCGCGCTGACGGCGGTCGCCAGTGATGCGGTGGCCGACCTTGTCGAAGCGCCCCAGCTTCTTGATGTCGATGTGCAGCAGCTCGCCGGGGTTCTCCCGCTCGTACCGCTGCACGGGTTCTTCGGGTCGCAGATCGCTCAGGCGGGATAGGCCGGCGCGGCGCAGCACGCGACTCACCGTAGCCTTGGACACGCCCATGTATGACGCAATGTGCGCTTGCAGCAACAGCTTTCGGCGCAGTTCCACGATGGCAAGGGCCACATGGGGCGCGATGGCGCGCGGTGACTTGTCGGGCCGGGAGGACTTGTCCAACAAACCCGCTGCTCCATCAGCGAGGTAGCGGCCCAGCCACTTGCGCGCGGTCACGCCACTAACACCCTGCTTGGCAGCCGCCTCCGAGGCGGACAAGCCACCTTCGAGGATGTCTTGGACCATTTCCAGGCGACGAAGGTACGTCAATCGGGCATTCTTATGGGTGTTCATCCGGTTAGGAAAGTTGAGTTGACGGGGGGTTTGGCGATTCCCAGTCTCTCAAAACCTTTCCGGGTGGACACCCGCAAGAACCTATTGAACCTTCACACTTAGCGCGCCAGCGCCATCGCAGCCGACCCGTCCCCCGCCCCTGCGTCACTGGGGCTGCTTGCTGCCCTTGATGTTGCCGGCCACGCCGCCGGCCACGGCGCCGATCGCGGCGCCCGTCCAGCCGCTGCCCCCGGCGATGGCGGCGATCCCGGCGCCCGCGGCGGCGCCAATGGCCGCGCCCGAGACCGTGCCCTGCTGCTGTGGAGTCATCGACGTGCATGCCGTCAGGCCCGCAGACAAGGCCACCACTCCCATCCATGCGACTCGCTTCATCGTGCTTCTCCGCTATCGGGCTTTTTGCAGCCCGGGCAGGGCCATCTCGAACCAGAGCGTCTCGATCACCGGTCTCTGGAGCTGGTCCCTGTGCGACGCGTACCAGCGATCGAGCCCCTCGCGCACGCTGTCGAGCGTCTGGTCCTGCAGCCCCTTCGCCATGCGCGGCAGAACGCTCTGGGCATCCGGGGGGGCATTGCCCGCGTGGTAGGCGCGCTCGACCTGGATGACGTTGGCGATGCCGATGAGGTAGGCCTTCTTGACCTGGTCCGACGACTCGGTCCATTGCTTGCCCGTGACGAGCGGCAGTTCGTCCGCGCGGGCCATGCTGCTCGCGGCTGCCAATGCCACGCACGCGGCGGCAAAGGCTGCGCGCGCCGGTAGTCCCATTGCCATGTGGATCTCCTCGAATCCCCAAAATGGTGATTCGGACGCTCCGCAGCGCCCATTGGACCAAGGTCCCATTCTTGCGGCTACAGGACCGAAGCGATCCAGCGCTCCACCGATTCCGAATACGGCCCCGGCAGGCCCAACTGGCGGTCGACGTCCATGTGGCCCTTGTCCACCGGCTGGACCTGCACCTTCGCGCCGATGCGGCCGGCGCGTTCCGCGAACGCCTCGGCCTGCGCGCGGGCGGCACCGCTGCGGCGCGAGCACACCGCCAGCATCGGGCGCGCGTCCCGCGCCACCATGTGCAGCGGCGACACGGTCCGCCAGTACGCATGGTTGCTGCCGAAGGCGCGGTCGTACAGCGTGGCGTGGCGCTCGGCCATCAGCCGCGGCACGTCGAAGGCGGGGTTGTCCAGGCACACCGTGCCGCGCCAGGAATTGGCGCCCTGCTCGCGCGCCAGCGCCGGCTCGGCGGACAGCAGCGCGACGAGGTGCGCGCCGGACGAATGCCCCATGAGCACGAGCGTCGCCGCATCGGCTCCCCAGCCAGAGGCGCGGCGTTGCACCAGCGCGAGGGCGCGCGCGACGTCGCGGGCCTGCGCCAGCGGATGCGCCTGCGGCAGCAAGCGGTGGTTGGCTGAAACCACGACGTAACCGCGCGCCGTCCAGTAGCGCACCTTGGGCAGCACCCCCACGGAACGCTTGTCGCCGCCGCGCCAGGCACCTCCGTGCACGAACAGCAGGAGGGGTCCGCCCGACGTGCCCGGCAGGTAGGCATCCAGCCGCTGGCGGGGATCCTCGCCGTAGGGAACGTCGCGCTCGACCCGCACCTGCAGGTCGTTCATCGCCGCCGCGATGGACTGGTCCTGCTGCGCTCGCGCGGGCAAGGCCGCGGAAGCGAGCGCCGCCTGCAGCAGCGCCCGCCGTTTCATCCGCGCGGCAGGGCCGCCGCTTCGGCGGCAAGGCGGGTGACGCGGGCCCAGTCGCCGCTCGCCAGGGCGTCGGCCGGCGAGATCCAGGACCCGCCGACGCAGGCCACGTTGGGCAGCGCGAGGAATTCGCGCGCGTTCTGCGCGGTGATGCCGCCCGTGGGACAGAAGCGCACGTCGTTGAACGGGCCGTGCCAGGCCTTCAGCATGGCGGTCCCGCCGGCCTGCAGCGCGGGGAAGAACTTCAGCGCGGTGTAGCCGTCTTCCTGCGCCATCATGATCTCGCTGCCGGTGGCCACGCCGGGCAGCAGCGCGAGTTCCAGGTCGTGGCAGGCCTTGCCGACCGCGCGGGTGTAGCCGGGGCTCACCGCGAAGCGCGCGCCGGCCAGCGCCGCGGCCTGCGCGTCGGCGGCGCTGCGCACGGTGCCGGCGCCGACCACCGCGTCGGGCACGTCCTTCGCGATCGCCTCGATGCACGCCAGCGCCACCGGAGTGCGCAGCGTCACCTCCAGCATGCGGATGCCGCCAGCCACCAGCGCGCGCGCCAGCGGCACGGCGTGCGCCACGTCGTTCAGGACGATCACCGGGATGACCGGCGCGTCCTCCATCACTTCCCTGGACGTCGGCCGCGCCGAGAGGGGTTTCATAGCCATGTGCAGGCGCCTTCTTCCGCCATCGTTGCATTGCGCCGGAAACCGGCGAAGAGTTCCCGGCCCACGCCGTGGCCGTTGGCGTCGGCCTGCTCGCCCGTCAGCCGCGCCGGCTCGCGCCGCGCCCATTCCGCCGGGTCGACCAGCGCCTCCAGCTTTCCCGCAGGCGCGTCGAGCCGCACCACGTCGCCGTCGCGCAGCAGCGCCAGCGGGCCGCCCGCGGCGGCTTCCGGCGTGACGTGGATCGCGGCCGGCACCTTGCCGGACGCGCCGCTCATGCGGCCGTCCGTGACCAGGGCGACGCGGTGGCCCTTGCCCTGCAGCACCGCCAGCGGCGGCGTCAGCTTGTGCAGTTCGGGCATGCCGTTGGCCTGGGGGCCCTGCCAGCGCACCACGCAGACCACGTCGCGATCCAGCTCGCCGGCCTTGAACGCCGCCTGCAGCGCCTCCTGGCTGTCGAAGATGCGCGCCGGCGCCTCGATCACGTGGCGGTCCTCCGGCACGGCCGACACCTTGATCACGCAGCGGCCCAGGTTGCCCGTGAGCAACTTGAGGCCGCCGGTGGGGCTGAAGGGCTTGCCGGCAGGACGCACGACGGACTCCTCGCGCGAGGGACCGATGTCCTTCCACGCGAGGCCGCGCTCCGCGGCCGCCACCGGCTCGCGCGTGTACTCGCGCAAGCCGCCCTCGCGCACCGTCAGCACGTCCTCGTGCATGAGGCCCGCATCGAGCAGCTCGCGGATCACGAAGCCGGGGCCGCCGGCGGCCTGGAACTGATTCACGTCGGCCGTGCCGTTCGGGTACACGCGCGCCAGCAGCGGCACCACGGACGACAGCTCGTCGAAGTCGTTCCAGTCGATCGAGATGCCCGCGGCGCGCGCCACCGCCACCCAGTGGATCAGGTGGTTGGTGGAGCCGCCGGTGGCCAGCAGCGCCGCCATGGCGTTGACGATGCAGCGCTCGTCGACCATGCGGCCGATCGGGGTGAAGCGGCGCGCCTTCAGGATGCCGAGCGCGGTGCGCACGGCCTCGCGCGTGAGCACCTCGCGCAGCTCGGTGTTCGGGTTCACGAAGGCCGCTCCAGGCACGTGCAGGCCCATCGCCTCCATCAGCATCTGGTTGCTGTTGGCGGTGCCGTAGAAGGTGCAGGTGCCCTGCGTGTGGTAGGCCTTTTCCTCGGCTTCCAGCAGCTCCTTGCGGCCGACCAGGCCCTGCGCCGCCTGCTCGCGGACCCTGGCCTTCTCGCTGTTGGACAAGCCGCTGGGCATGGGCCCGCCCGGCACGAACACGGTGGGCAGGTGGCCGAAATGCAGCGCGCCGATCAGCAGGCCGGGCACGATCTTGTCGCAGATGCCCAGCATCAGCGCCGCGTCGAACACGTCGTGGCTGAGCCCGACGGCGGTGGCCAGCGCGATGGTGTCGCGCGAGAACAGGCTCAGCTCCATGCCGGCCGTGCCCTGCGTGACGCCGTCGCACATGGCCGGCACGCCGGCAGCCACCTGGGCCGTGGCGCCGTGCCGGCGCGCCTCGTCCTTGATCACCTGCGGGAACGAACCGTACGGTGCGTGCGCCGACAGCATGTCGTTGTACGAGTTGACGATGGCGATGTTCGGCGCGCGCTCGGCGACGACGCGGAACTTGTCGCTGGGCGGGATGCCGGCGAAGGCATGCGCGACGTTGGCGCAGCCCATGCGGTCGGCTCCGCGCTCGGCCGCGGCAGCCTTGTCGATTCGGGCGAGGTAGGCGGAACGGCCCGGGGCGCTGCGCTCGCGGATGCGCCGGGTCACCGCCTCCAGCACGGGATGAAGTTTCATGGTCATGCGGTAACAGGTCGAGGGCATCGTACCCCGCGGTTCCGGGCTTGTGGCCCGGCGGCGGGTACGAACCGGTTACCAACATCCGGGCGGTTGCCGTTCCGCTAGAGTTGCAGCGTGAGCCAGACCCTGAAGCCGCTGCGCGACCCCCAGCACATGCTGGAGCGCGCGCTCGCCGAATGGGGCGGCCGCGAGGACCTGTGGGTGTTCGGCTACGGCTCGCTCATCTGGCGGCCCGAGTTCGACTTCGCCGAGCGTCGCCCGGCGCGCGTGCATGGCTGGCATCGCGCGCTCAAGATGTGGAGCCGCATCAACCGCGGCACGCCCGAGCGGCCCGGCCTCGTGTTCGGCCTGCTCACGGGTGGCTGCTGCCGCGGCGTGGTGTTCCGCATCCCCAGCGAGCATGGCGCGCGGACGCTGGTGCAGCTGTGGAAGCGCGAGATGACCCTGGCCGTGTACGACCCGAAATGGCTGACCGCGCACACGCCGCAGGGCCCGGTGCGCTCGCTGGCCTTCACGCTCTCGCGCAAGAGCCCCAGCCACACGGGCGAACTGAGCGAGGAGGAGTACCGCGCGATCTTCGCGGCCGCCTCGGGCATCTACGGCACGACGCTGGACTACGCCCACCGCACCTTCGAGGAACTGAAGCGGCACGACATCCGCGACCGCAACCTCGAGCGGCTGCTGCGCAAGATCACGTCGGAGCAGAAGGCTTAGGAGCCGGCGCAGGCCCGTTTCTGTGCCACCCTGGCTCCTAAGAGCCTTCTTCCCCCTGCCGCCGGCGGCGCCGGTTGAAGAGGCGCTCGGCACGCGTGAGGTCTTCCACCGTGTCGATGTCCGTGACGATGCCCTCGTCCTCCAGTTCCAGCTTGAGCGGCTGCGCCGTGCGCACGATGGCGGCCGCCCCCTCCGCGCCGGTGAGCGCCATCAGCGCGGGCCCGTGTTCCGGCGCGAAGCCGACCGGGTGGCCGCGCGTGCCCTGGTGGAAGGGCAGCACGATCGAGGCCCGCTGCAGCGCCGCGGCAACCGCGCGCAGCGACTCCGGACGCAGCAGCGGCAGGTCCGCCGGCAGCACCAGCCAGCCGCGCGCGTCGGCGGTCGCGCGCACGCCGGCCGCGATCGAGTCGCCCATGCCCGGATGGCCCGCCGCCTCCACGTGGAAGGGCAGCCCGCTGGCGCGCACGGCGGCCAGCGTGTGCTCGATCACCGGCTTGCCGGCCAGCAGCGCCTGCAGCTTGGAGCCCTTGCCGCCGGAGGCGAGGAAACGCTCGCCGCGGCCGGATGCAAGCACGAGGACGGTCGGTGATGCCATGGGATGCCACGGTAGCACCGAATGCGACAATGGCCGGATGACCAGCCCGTCCGAACGCATCGCCGACCTGCGAAAGAGCTACGAACGCGCCGAACTGAGCGAGGAGGCATCGCATGCCGATCCCCTGAAGCAGTTCGACCAGTGGCTGGCCGAGGCGATCGCGGCGCAGGTGCCCGAGCCGAACGCGATGACGCTGGCCACGGTCGCGAGCGACCTGCGTCCCAGCACGCGCATCGTGCTGGTCAAGGGCTACGACGCGCGCGGGATCGTCTGGTACACCAACTACGAGAGCCGCAAGGGGCAGGAGCTGGCGGGCAACCCGTACGCCGCGCTGCAGTTCCACTGGGTGGAGCTGGAACGCGTGGTGCGCATCGAGGGCCGGGTGGAGAAGACCGACGCGGAGGAAAGCGACGCCTACTTCGCCACCCGCCCGCTCGATTCCCGCATCGGCGCCTGGGCGAGCCCGCAAAGCCAGGTGATCCCGGGGCGCAGCGTGCTGGTCGCGAATGCGGCGAAGTACAGCGCGCAATTCCTGCTCCATCCCCCGCGCCCGCCGCACTGGGGCGGCTACCGGCTGGTGCCGGACGAATGGCAGTTCTGGCAGGGCCGCAAGAGCCGGCTGCACGACCGGCTGCGGTACCGGCTCGGGGATGGCGCGTGGGTGCGGGAGCGATTGGCGCCTTAGGCATTCAAACCTAACAGCCGAACGCAGAGGGCGCAAAGGATACGCAGAGGACGCAGAAAAGACCCGAAGAAGGATTTCCCTCCTTCTGGATGTTCTTCTGCGCCCTCTGCGCTTTCTCTGCGCCCTCTGCGTTCGGCTGTTAGGTTTTAGCGGTCTACTTCACCGACACCGCCTCCGTCACGCGGTAGTACAGCCCGTACTCGTCGTCGGTGAGGGTCACGAACCTGCCCTCCACGGTCACGGGCTCCATCGTGTATTTCACCGGGGTCTTCGCCTTCACTTCCACCATGCTTTCGGGGCCGCCCGGGAGGCAGAACTGGCAGGTGAGCGGGACCGAGCTGAGGAGGAAGTGCGTCTGCCGGTCGCCCGGCTCCAGGGGCATCATGAAGCCCTGGATGCGCTGCGGCTTCTGGTTCAGCGCCAGTTGCTCCTGGGTGAACACGGGCAGCAGCCGGTTCTTCTCGTTCTTCGTCGAGACGGCGGTCAGCAGCGACCACGGCACCACGTCGCCGCGCTCCTGCAACGGCGGGAAGGGACTCAGCGGACTGTGCACGCCGGCGCCGGTGCCCTGCGGGACGGCGGACATCTGGGCCCAGGCCGCGCCGGCGGCAAGGGAGGCGGCCAGGACGACAGGGACGATCTTGTGCATGGCTAGCTCCTCGAGGCTTCGTATTCTGCCAAGGGATCACCGGCGCTGCAGGAGTTGCGCGACATCGACCCGGTAGGCGCTGACGGCCGGGATCAGCGCGGCCGCACCGGCGGTCAGCAGCGCCGCCACCGGGATCCACCCCTCCTGCGGCAGCCACACCGCGCCCGACAGCGGCAGCGACTGCTGCGACGCCAGCACCGCGCCGACGGCGCCGGCCAGGGCATGGCCCGCCGCCAGCCCGAGCACGCTCGCCAGCACGGCCAGCCACAGGCCTTCGGCCAGCAGCAGGGCAGCCACCCGCGCCGGCGATGCGCCCAGCATGCGCAGCATGGCGAGGTCGGCGCGCCGCTCGCGAACGGCGGTCCACAGGGCGATGAACACCGACAGCGCGGCGGTCAGCAGCAGCACGGCGCCGACGCCCTGCAGCACCTCGCGGCCCACGCCCAGCATGCGCAGCAGGCGCGTGACCTCGATGGCCGGCGCCGCCGCCTGCAGGGGAGTTTCGCTGTTCACGTAGCGCGGCAAGGCGGCGGCGGCCAGGGGCGTGCGGTAGCGCACCAGCGCCAGCGTCACCTCGCGGTCCTCGTCCTCGTCGTGCCCGGCCGGGTCGTGGGCCCTGCCGCCGGCGTGCGGCTTCTCGTGCACCTGCCAGACCGACTCCGTCGGCGTGAGGATCAGGCGGTCCAGCACGCAGCCGCAGGGAGCCAGCACGCCCGTGACGGTGTAGGGACTGTCGGCGTGCGCCTGCCCGCCGGCGAGGCCGTGGCCCCCGACGAAGCGCTGGCCCGCGGCGAGCCCCAGCGCCTTCGCCACCTGCGCGCCGAGCACGGTCTCCATGGGCGCCGACCAGACCCGCCCCTGCGCCACCTGCACGCGGTAGTGCGCCAGGTACTGCGGCGTGGTGCCGACGATGCGGAAACCGCGGTAGCTGTCACCGAGGCTGATGGGGATCACCTGCGCCACCTGCGGCTTCGCCGCGAGCGCCTGCACGTCGGCCAGCTTGACGTTGCCGGGCGGCACGTCGACGTGGAACACGCCCGCCAGGATCAGCTGCATCGGGCTGCCCTTGGCGCCGACCACCAGGTCGATGCCGGCCAGGTCGCGCCGGAAGGCGCCCTGCACCTGCTCGCTCACCAGCACGACGAAGGTGATGGAGGCCAGGCCGAGGGTGAGCAGCAGCAGGTTCAGGACGGTCGCGAGCGGCCGCGCCCACAGGTAGCGGAAGGCCAGCGCCAGCAGCTTCATGCCGTGGCCTCCGCCGCTTCCAGGCGCAGCACCTGCGCGCCCGCCAGCGCCTCGCGCACCCGCGCGTCGTGCGTGGCCAGCACGAGGCTCGCGCCGCAGCCTTGCGCCGTCGCGCGCAGCAGGGCCACGGCGGCGGCGGCGGCCTGGTCGTCGAGGCTGGCCGTCGGTTCGTCGGCCAGCAGCACGCGCGGGCGCAGCAGGATCGCGCGCGCGAGCGCCACCCGCTGCGCCTGTCCGCCCGACAGCTGGTGCGGGCGGCGCTGCGCGAGATCGCCCACGTCCAGCGCCTCCAGTGCGGCGCGGACCGCACTGCGATCCTCGGGCACGCCGGCGGCGAAAAAGGCCAGCGCGAGATTGCGTTCGACCGACAGCGCGTCGCTCAGGTGCAGGCGCTGCGGCAGGAAGCCGATGGTGCGCCCGCGCCAGCGGTCGCGCTCGCCGCGCCGCAGCGCCGCCAGGTCCTGGCCCGCGACCCGGACGCGGCCGGCGGAAGGCGTGAGCAGCCCCGCGACCAGCGACAGCCAGGTCGACTTGCCGACGCCCGATCGCCCCTGCAGCAGCAGCGTGCCGCCCTGGGCGACCTCGGTGTCGGGGAAGAGGAGGGCCGGCCCGCGGGGATACCGGTACGCGAGCTCGTGCGTCTGGATCACCGGCGCGCCAGCTCCGAGAAGGTCTTGCGGAACTTCGCCACCTTGGGCGCGGCCACCGCCATGCAGTAGCCCTGGGTCGGGTTGCGCTCGAAGAAGTCCTGGTGGTAGTCCTCGGCCGGCCAGTAGTTGGCGAGGGGCTTCACCTCGGTGACGATCGGCTTGCCGAACAGCTTTTCCTGGCTCATCTGCCGGATCATGTCGTCGGCCTCCTGCTGCTGTTCCGGCGTCGTGGTGTAGATGCCGCTGCGGTACTGCGTGCCGACGTCGTTGCCCTGGCGATCGCGCTGGGTCGGGTCGTGCACCACGAAGAAGATCTCCAGGATCTGCCGCAGGCTGATCTGCGCTGGGTCGTAGGTGAGCTTCACGACTTCCGCGTGGCCGGTGCGGCCGGTGCAGACCTGCTCGTAGCTCGGACGCTCCGCCTGGCCGTTGCTGTAGCCCGACTCCACGTCGACGATGCCGCGCACTTCCTTGTAGACCGCCTCGGTGCACCAGAAGCAGCCGCCACCCAGCACGATGGTCCGTGTCTCGCTTGCCATGCCTGTTCTCCTTGGAGGACCGACTTTAGTGGCCCCGGGCCTGCCTTACCATCCCGCCCCATGCACGACGACGCCGAGACCGGGGAAACCCTTGCTGCCGGGTGAACTGAAGCCGATCCTGACCGCCCTCGTGCTGCCGCCGACCGGTCCGCTGCTGCTCGCGCTGGCGGGCCTGCTGGCCGCGAGGCGGGGCCGCAAGGCGGGCCTGCGACTCGCCGCCGCCTGCATCGTGATCGCGCTGGCGCTGGGCAGCCATGCCATGGGGACCCTGCTCGCGCGCGAACTGCTGCCGCCGGTCGCGCCGGTGCAGGCGGCCGACCTGCAGGGGGTGCAGGCGATCGTCGTGCTCGGGGGCGGCGTCCTGCCGGAAGCCCCGGAATACGGGGAGCCACAGCCCCATCCGCGGACCCTCGCGCGACTGCGCTACGCGGTCCGGCTGGCGCGCCAGAGCGGCAAGCCGCTCGCCTTCGCGGGCGGCGTGGGCTGGGCCGGCCGCTCCGGCGCGCCCAGCGAAGGCGCCGTGGCGCGCCGCGTGTTGCAGGAGGACTACGGCCTGGGGCTGCGCTGGCTGGACGACACCTCGCGCGACACGGCGGAGAACGCCAGGCGCATGGCCGAGATCGCCGGCCGCGACGGCATCCGGCGCATTGCCCTGGTCACCGACGCCACCCATATCGCGCGCGCCACGGCGGCGTTCCGCCGGGCCGGCTTCGAGGTCGTTCCAGCCCCGACGGGGCTGATGCTTCCCGAGGAGAGCGAACTGCTGGAGTGGCTGCCTTCCACCCGAGGCTTCGTGGCCTGCCGCGAGGTGATCCGCGAGTGGCTGGCGAACCTGGTCGCGCGGACCGCGGGCTGAACCCGCTCGTCGGCCTGCGGTTTGCGACGGATGGGTTGGCTTGACCCGCCACGGGCAGCTGACTACATTACTAACCAGTCAGTCATTAACTCCCTTTCGACCACCGGAGCGCGCCTCTTGTCCGTGCCCCTTTCCGAACTCGCCCCCGAAGAAGAACGCTCGCCCCGCCGCGGCCGCCGCAAGGAGGCGCGGCCGGGCGAGTTGCTGGCCGCCGCCCTCGAACTGTTCGTGGAGAAGGGCTTCGCCGCCACCCGCTCCGAGGAGGTGGCCGCCCGCGCCGGCGTGTCCAAGGGGACGCTGTTCCTCTACTTCCCGAGCAAGGAGGAACTGTTCAAGGCCGTCGTGCGCGAGAACATCTCCGGCCGCTTCGCCGAGTGGGAGCAGGAGTTCGCATCCTTCGAGGGCAGCACCGCGGAGATGGTGCGCTACTGCATGCGCGTCTGGTGGGAGCGCATCGGCTCGACGCGCGCCTCCGGCATCACCAAGCTGATCATCGGCGAGGCGCGCAACTTCCCCGACATCGCCCGCTTCTACCAGCAGGAGGTGATCCGGCCCGCCAACCAGCTGATGCGGCGCATCCTGCAGCGGGGCGTGGACCGCGGCGAATTCCGTCCGCTGGACATCGAGTACACGGTCTTCAGCATCGTCGCGCCCATGATGTTCCTGATCATGATGAAGCACTCGCTGGGCGCCTGCGTGCCCCAGGAATATCCGCTGGACCCGCAGCGCTACATCGACACGCAGGTGGAGAACCTGCTGCTGGGCCTCTGCGTCCGTCCCGGGAGCCGCCCATGAAGCGCTGGCGCTGGCTGTTGCTCGGTGTTCTCGCCGTGGTGGTGACCCTGGGCGCCTGGCGCATGCTGGGCGCGCGGCGGGCGGTCCAGGTCGCGCAGGCGCCGGCGGCGGCGCAGCGGGTGGAGCCCTTCGTGGAGCTGGCCGCGACCGACGTCGTGCGGGCCGAGCCGCGCGAACTGCAGCGCGGACTGCCCGTGTCGGGTTCGCTCAAGGCGGTCAACTCCGCCTTCGTCAAGGCCCGCATGCCGGGCGAGCTGCAGGGACTGACCCTGCGCGAAGGCGATCCGGTGCGCGCCGGCCAGGTGGTGGCCCGCGTCGACGCGGTGGACCCGCAGGCGCGGCTGCGCCAGGCCGAGCAGCAGGCCGACGCGGCGCGCACGCAGATCGAGATCGCCGAGCGCCAGTGGAACAGCAACAAGGCGCTGGTGGACCAGGGCTTCATCTCGAAGTCGGCCCTGGACACCTCGTGGAACAACGTCACCGCCGCCCAGGCCACCCACCGGGCCGCCCTGGCCGCGGTGGACGTGGCGCGCAAGGCGGTGGAGGACACGGTGCTGCGTGCGCCGATCTCCGGCGTGGTGGCGCAGCGGCTGGCGCAGCCCGGCGAACGCGTGGCCGTGGACGGCCGGGTGATCGAGATCGTGGACCTGGACCGGCTGGAGCTGGAAGCGACGCTCAGCGCGGCCGATTCGGTGGACGTGCGGGTCGGGCAGGAAGCGGCACTGCAGGTGGAAGGCCACGTGCGCACCATCGCCGCGCGGGTGGCGCGGATCAATCCCAGCGCGCAGGCCGGCAGCCGCAGCGTGCTGGCCTACCTGACGCTGGCGGAGACCACCGGGCTGCGGCAGGGGCTGTTCGCGCAGGGCACGCTGGCGCTGGGACGGACCTCGGCGCTGGCCGTGCCGCTGGATGCGGTGCGGACGGACAAGCCCGCGCCCTACGTGCAGGTGGTGGAAGGCAACAAGGTGTCGCACCGCGGGGTCGAAACCGGCGCGCGCGGGGAGGCGAGCAAGGAGGTCTGGGTGGCGGTGACGGGGGTGCAGGCCGGGGCCGTGGTCATTCGCGGGCACGTGGGGGCCTTGCAGGAGGGGACGATCGTGAAGTTCACGCAGGCGGCACCCTCACCCCAGCTCTCTCCCGCGGGCGGGAGAGGGGGCAAGTCCCCCGGTACCGGCCCCAGCCTCTAGCCTCCAGGTTCCAGACCCCATGTGGTTCACCCGCGTCAGCCTGAAGAATCCCGTGTTCGCCACCATGGTGATGCTCGCCATCGTGGTGCTGGGGGCGTTCTCCTACCAGCGGCTGCACGTCGACCAGTTCCCCAACATCGACTTCCCGGTGGTGGTGGTGACGGCCGAATACCCCGGCGCCTCGCCCGAGGTGGTCGAGAGCGAGGTCAGCAAGAAGATCGAGGAGGCGGTGAACTCCATCGCCGGCATCAACGCCCTCACCTCGCGCAGCCTCGAGGGCCAGTCCATCGTCATCATCGAGTTCCAGCTCTACGTCGACGGGCGCAAGGCCGCCGAGGACGTGCGCGAGAAGATCGCCGCCGTCCGGCCCACCTTCCGCACCGAGGTGAAGGAGCCGCGCGTGCTGCGCTTCGACCCGGCGAGCCGGCCGGTCTGGTCGCTGGCGGTGCTGCCGGATGCGAGCCGCGGCCGCCCGCTCAGCGCGGTGGAACTCACCAACTGGGCCGACCAGGTGCTCAAGAAGCGGCTGGAGAACGTGCGCGGCGTCGGCTCGGTCACGCTGGTGGGCGGGACCAAGCGCGAGATCAACATCTACCTGCAGCCGGCCGCGATGGAAGCCCTGGGCATCACGGCCGACCAGGTCGCGACGGCGGTGCGCAACGAGAACCAGGACCTGCCGGTCGGCGCCATCCGCTCGCTGGCGCAGGAACGCGTGGTGCAGGTCGACGCGCGCATGCAGCGGCCCGAGGACTTCGGCAAGATCATCATCACCCGCCGCGCCGGAGCGCCGGTGCGCGTGGACCAGGTCGCCCGCATCAGCGACGCCGGCCAGGAACTGGAAAGCCTCGCCCTCTACAACGGCCAGCGCACGCTGGTGCTGCAGGTGCTGAAGGCGCAGGACGAGAACACCATCGCCGTGATCGACGGCCTGCAGGCCGCGCTGGCGGAGATGAAGGCGCAACTGCCGCCGGGCGTGAAGCTGGAGCCCGTGACCGACGCCGGGCGGCCGATCCGCGTCGCCGTCAACAACGTCCGCCAGACGCTGGTCGAGGGCGCGCTGCTGACCGTGCTGATCGTGTTCCTGTTCCTGAACTCGTGGCGCTCCACGGTGATCACCGGGCTCACGCTGCCGATCGCGCTGATCGGCACCTTCCTGTTCATGTACGCCTTCGGCTTCTCCATCAACATGGTGACGCTGATGGCGCTGTCGCTGTGCGTGGGCCTGCTGATCGACGACGCCATCGTGGTGCGCGAGAACATCGTGCGCCACCTGCAGATGGGCAAGGGCGCCTGGCAGGCCGCCATGGACGGCACGCAGGAGATCGGCCTGGCGGTGCTCGCCACCACCTTCTCGATCGTCGCCGTGTTCCTGCCGATCGGCTTCATGGGCGGCATCATCGGCAAGTTCTTCCACGAGTTCGGCGTCACGATCGTGGCGGCGGTGCTGATCTCCATGTTCGTGAGCTTCACGCTGGACCCGATGCTGTCCTCCGTGTGGCACGACCCGGAAGTCGCGGTGCACGGCCGCAGGAAGGAGCGACTGTCCTTCTACGACCGCACCATCGGCCGCGTGACGGGCCTGTTCGACACCGGCACCGAGCGGCTCGCGCAGGCCTACCAGGGCATCCTGCGCTGGTCGCTGGCGCACCGGCTGGCGACGCTGCTGGGCGCGGTCGCCATCTTCGCCACCAGCGTCGCCATGGTGCCGCTGCTGGGAACCGAGTTCGTTCCCAAGGCCGACTTCTCGGAAACGAGCCTCACCTTCTACACTCCCGTCGGCTCCTCGCTGGAGCTCACCGAGGCCAAGGCGCGCCAGGTCGAGACCATCGTGCGCGAGTTCCCCGAGGTGCGCTACACGCTGGCCACGATCAACACGGGCAACGCCGGCAAGATCTACGCGTCGCTGTACGTGCGCCTGGTCGACCGCAAGGACCGCAAGCGCAGCGTCGAGCAGATGGCGGCGGTGCTGCGCGAGCGCCTGAAGCAGGTGCCCGGCATCACCGTCACCCACGCCGGCCTGCTCGACGCCGTGGGCGGCAACAAGCAGATCGAGTTCTCGCTCATGGGCCCGGACCTGCAGGAGCTGGAGCGCCTGTCGAAGCTGGTGCTGCAGCGCATCCGCGACGTCCCCGGCCTGGTGGACCTGGACTCCAGCGTCAAGCCGGACAAGCCGACCATCGCCATCGAGGTGAAGCGCGACGCCGCCTCCGACCTCGGGCTCTCGGTGGCGCAGATCGCCGGCTCGCTGCGCACGCTGGTGGCCGGCCAGACGGTGGGCAACTGGCGCGCCCCCGACGACCAGACCTACGACGTCAACGTGCGGCTCGCCCCAGACGTGCGCGCCGCGCCGCAGGACCTGGAGCGCCTGCCCTTCGCCACCGGCACGCAGGGCGACGGCAGCCCGCGCATCGTGCGCCTCAAGCAGGTGGCCGCCGTGCGCGAGAGCACCGGCCCCAACCAGATCAACCGGCGCGACCTGACGCGCGAGGTGTCCATCAACGGCAACGCCTACGGGCGCGCCGCCGGCGAGATCTCCGAGGACATCCGCAAGCGCGTGGACGGCATCGCCCTGCCCCCCGGCTACCGCTACCAGTTCAGCGGCTCGACGAAGAACATGAAGGAGTCCTTCGGCTACGCGGTGTCGGCGCTGGCGATGGCCGTGATCTTCATCTACATGATCCTGGCCAGCCAGTTCCGCAGCTTCCTGCAGCCGCTGGCGCTCATGACCTCGCTGCCGCTCACGCTGATCGGCGTGGTGCTGGCGCTGATGGCCTTCCGCTCCACCCTGTCGATCTTCTCGGTGATCGGCATCGTGATGCTGATGGGCCTGGTGACCAAGAACGCCATCCTGCTGGTGGACTTCGCCATCCGCCTGCGCGAGCAGGGGCTGGCCCGCGGCGAGGCCCTGCTGCAGGCCGCCCGGGTGCGGCTGCGGCCGATCCTGATGACCACGCTGGCGATGGTGTTCGGCATGGTGCCGCTCGCCTTCGCCCTGACCGAAGGCTCCGAGCAGCGCGCCCCCATGGGCCAGGCGGTGATCGGCGGGGTGGTCACGTCCTCGCTGCTGACCCTGGTGGTCGTGCCGGTCGTCTACTGCTATCTGGATGACCTGGCGCAATGGTTGCGCCGGGGCCGCCGGCCGGCCGGGGGCGGCGCCGGGGCGGCCGCCCAGCCGGCTTCTAAAATCGGTGGTTTGTCCTGACCGCAAGACCAGAGGAAGAGGAATTCGCCATGACCGCGCCCATCGACATCGAACGCGCCCGCTTCAACATGATCGAGCAGCAGATCCGCCCCTGGGACGTGCTGGACCTCGACGTCCTCGGCCTGCTGCACGAGGTCCGGCGCGAGGATTTCGCGCCGGCCGCCCACAGGGCCCTGGCCTTCGTGGACATGGAGATCCCGCTGCTGCCGGACACCGAGGAAGCCATGCGCAAGGGCTACAGCATGCTGGCGCCCAAGGTGGAGGCCCGCATGCTGCAGGACGTGGCGCCCAAGAGCCACGAGAAGGTGCTGGAAGTCGGCACCGGCTCCGGCTACATGGCCGCCCTGCTGGCCAGCCGGGCCCAGCGCGTGATCACGCTGGAGATCCAGCCCGAACTGGCCCGCGTGGCCCGCGAGAACCTGCAGAAGGCCGGGGTGCGCAACGTGGAGGTGCGCGAGGCCGACGGCTCCAAGGGCCTGGCCGCGGAAGGGCCGTTCGACGCCATCGTGCTGTCCGGGTCGGTCTTCGAGGTGCCGCAGGTCCTGCTGCAGCAACTGAAGGTCGGCGGCCGGCTGGCCGCCATCGCCGGCAACGCCCCGATGATGCGCGCCACCTTCATCACCCGCACCGGCGAGGCCTCCTGGGAGACGAAGCAGCCCTGGGACACGGTCGCGCCGCGGCTGGCGAACTTCCCGGAGCCCTCGCGCTTCCACTTCTGACGCACGCATGATCGAGCAGGTCCGCCCCGCCGACTGGGACGCCTGGCTGCAGGCGCAGCCCGCGCGTCCGCTGGTGCTGGACGTGCGGGAGCCCTGGGAGGTGCGCACCGCCAGCGTCACCCCGCGCGGCTTCGACCTGCTGGCCCTGCCGATGAACGAGGTCCCCGCCCGCCTCGCGGAACTGCCCGCGGACCGGCCCATCGCCTGCCTGTGCCACCACGGCATGCGCAGCCAGCAGGTGGCCCTGTTCCTGGCGCAGAACGGCTACGACGATGTGGCGAATATCGCGGGCGGCATCGATGCCTGGTCGCGCGATCACGATCCATTTGTCGCCCGTTACTGAGCTGTGTTACAAGGCGTTGCGACAAGGCCGGAACTGAAAAAGGACGGAGCATGAATGTGTGGCGGCGGCTGCCCGTGATGGCGGCGATGGGGCTCGTGCTGGCGGGCCCTGCCCGGGCGGAGGGACTGCTGGAGCTGTACGAGGCCGCGCGCGCGTACGACGCCAACTGGCAGTCGGCCCGGGCGCAGTACGACGCCAACGTCGCGCGGGCGGAGCAGTCCCGCGCGGGCATCCTCCCCCAGGCGTCGGTGTCGGCGGGGCTGACGCGCAACCTCCTGGACACGCGCATCACCGGCAATCCCCAGGTGGACCGCGACTTCACCAACCAGCAGGCGACGCTCAGCGCCTCGCAACCCCTGTACCGGCCCGCCAACGTGGCGACCTACCGCCAGGGCCAGCGCCAGCTGGAACTGGCCGAATACCTGCTCACGGCGGCCAGCCAGGACCTGATGATCCGCGTGAGCCAGGCCTACTTCGACGTGCTGTCGGCGCAGGACACCCTGGCCTCCGTGAAGGCGCAGAAGGCGGCCACCGCCGAACAGCTCGCCTCCGCCAAGCGCAACTTCGAGGTGGGCACCTCCACCATCACCGACACCCGCGAGGCGCAGGCCCGCTACGACCTGGTGGTGGCGGGCGAGATCGCGGCCGAGAACGACCTGCGCGTGAAGAAGATCGCGCTGGACACGCTGGTGGGGCGCAACGACGTGGATCCCGCGCCGCTGATCACGCCGCTGGAACTGCCGCCGCCGAACCCCGCCAGCCCCGACCCCTGGGTCTCCGCTTCGGAGGAGTTCAGCCCCGCGATCCGGCAGGCGCGCAAGGCGGTGGAGATCGCCGAGCTCGAGACCGAGAAGGCCAAGGCCGGCAAGAAGCCGACGGTGGACCTGACCACCAGTTACGGCGTCACGCACACCCTCGGCGGCAGTTCCGTCGGCACCCGCGCGACGGACCACGCCAACGTCAACAACGGCGCCATCGGCTTCGCCCTGAACTGGCCGCTGTTCACCGGCTACGCGGTGGAGAACCGCATCCGCGAGACGCTGTCCCTGGAGGACAAGGCGCGCGCCGACCTGGAGGCGACCCGCCGCCAGGTCGCCCAGGCCGTGCGCACGGCGTACTTCGGCGTGCTCTCGGGGCAGAACCAGGTGCGGGCCCTGGAGTCGGCGGAGGCGTCCAGCCAGAGCGCGCTGGATGCGAACCGGCTGGGCTACCAGGTGGGCGTGCGCATCAACATCGACGTGCTGAACGCGCAGAGCCAGCTGTACCAGACCAAGCGCGACCTCGCGCAGGCGCGCTACAACGTGCTGCTGGGGCACTTGCGGCTGCGGCAGGCCAACGGAACGCTGCAGGCCGAGGACCTGGCGCGGCTGAATACGCTGCTGACGCGCTGACCGGGCGACGGGGCGCGCTACGCCCCGATCAACTTCAACACGCCTTGCGCGGTCCGGTCCGCCGCCCCTCGGTGGGCCGCGGCGAAGTTTTCGCTGGCCTGCACCGCCGCCGCCCGCGCGGCCGGGTCGCGCACGAGGTCCACCGCGGCCCGCACGCCCTCTTCCATCGAATCCACGCGCCGCGCCGCGCCGGCCTGCAGCGCCAGTTCCGCCGCCTCGCCGAAGTTGAAGGTGTGCGGCCCCATCACCACCGGGCAGCCGCAGGCGGCTGCCTCGATCAGGTTCTGCCCGCCCAGGCGCGCGAAGCTGCCCCCCAGCAGGGCGACGTCGGCCAGCGCGTAGTACATCGCCATCTCGCCCAGCGAATCGCCGATCCAGACCTGCGCCGGGGCCGGCGCATCGTCCCAGGCGCTGCGGCGCGAGACCGTGAAGCCCGCCTGCACGGTCATCGCCGCGACCTCGTCGAAGCGCTGCGGATGGCGCGGCACCAGCAGCCACTGCACGCCCGGGAACGCCGCGATGGCCCGCAGGAACTCGCCCTCCTCGCCTTCGCGCGAACTGGCGAACATCACCACCGGGCGCTGCGAGGTGGAACGCCAGTCGCGCCCCAGGGCCAGCAGCGCCGGGGCGGGATCGGCATCGAACTTGAGGTTGCCGAACACGCCGTGCACGGTGGCGCCGGCCTGCGCGAGCCGGCGCGCATCGCTCTCGGTCTGCGCCCACGCGGCGCGCAGCGCGCCGTACGCCGGACGCGACAGGCGGGCGAGCCGGCGCGCCTGCGCCAGCGACTTCTCCGACAGGCGGGCGTTCGCCAGCACCAGCGGGATCGCCCGCGCCTGGCAGGCCGCCGCGAGATTCGGCCAGACCTCGGTTTCCATCAGGATGCCGGCACTGGGGCGGAAGTGCTCGAGGAAGCGGCGCACCGCCTTGGGCGTGTCCCAGGGCAGCCAGGCCTGCGCGTCGCCTTCGCGCAGCAGGCGCCTCCCCTCGGCGCGGCCGGTCGCGGTGCCGTGCGTCAGCAGGATGCGCAGTCCGGGCCGCACGCGGCGCAGCGCCTCGATCAGGATGGCGGCGGCCCGCGTCTCGCCCAGCGACACGGCGTGGATCCACAGCCGGCCGGGCTCGGTCGTCCCCTCGTAGAGGCCGAAGCGCTCCTCGACGTGCTCGAGGTAGCCCGGCTCGGCCACGCCGCGCCGCCGCAGCTTGCGGCGCAGCAGGGGCTGGACGCCCATCAGCACCAGGGAGTACAGCGGCCGGATCATCCGGGGATTGTGACGGCCTGCCAGGCCTGCCAGACGGCGTCCACGCCGGGGGCCGGCGAGCCGTAGACGCTGCGCTGGCGCACGGCGTCCAGCGGGCCGGTGCGCCAGGAGGTGTCGAAGTTGTAGATCTGCACGTGCGGCAGGTCCAGCGCCACGGCGATGTGGCTGAGGCCGCTGTCCACCCCGATGGCGCCGGCGGCGCGCGCCATGCGAGCGGTCAGCGCGTCGAGCGACAGCTTCGGCCAGACCTCGGCGCCCGGGCCCAGGGCCTGCGCGATCCGCTCGCTGCGCTCGCGCTCCGCCTCGCTGCCGTGCGGCAGGCCGATGCGATGCCCCTGCGCGAGCAGGCGGGCGCCGAGCGCGAGCCAGTGCGGCTCGGGCCAGCACTTGTCGTCGCGCGAGGTGCCGTGGATCAGGACGACCGTGTCGTCGCGCTCGCCGCCGGCGCGGCCGAGCCCGAAGCGGGGCGTGCCCTGTGCGGCGTAGCCGAGCGCGCGGGCGCACAGCTCGCGCGAGCGCTGCACCGCGTGCGACTGCGGGTCGACCGGCACCGCCACGTCGGCGACCCAGCGCGTCGGCGCCTCGTAGCTGGAACCCTCCGTGCGGTTGGCCATGGCGTAGCGCCGGCCGCCGGGCGCCAGGCGCGCCATGTGCGCCACCAGCGCGGACTTGGTCAGGCCCTGCAGGTCGATCACGGCGTCGTAGCGCTCGCGGTGCAGGTCTTCGCGGAACGCGCGCCATTCGTGGCGCGTGACGCGCGCCAGCGGCGCCTTGCGCCAGCGCCGCAGCTCGCAGGGGATGGCCCGGCGCACGCCCTCGCAGCGCTCCACCAGGGGCGCGAAGCCGCGCTCCACGACCCAGTCGATGCGCGCGGCGGGGAAGGCCGCGCGCAGGTCCTGCACGGCCGGCATGGCATGCACGACGTCGCCGAGCGAGGAGAGTTTGACGATGAGGATGTTCAAGAAGGGCGCTTCAGGGGCTTCAATGCGCCGCTTCGCCGATCTGCGCGTCGGGTTTCACGCTGCGCAGCAGCGCCAGCATCTCGTTCTCGATCCGATGCATCGCCTCCGGCGTGTGGCCCTCGAAGCGCAGCACCAGCACCGGCGTCGTGTTGGAGGCCCGGATCAGGCCGAAGCCGTCGGTCCAGTCCACCCGCAGGCCGTCGATGGTGGAGACCTGCGCGTCCGGGAAGCGGGCCTTGCCCACCAGTTCGGCCACCACGCGGTGCGGCTCGCCTTCCTCGCACTTCACGTTCAGTTCCGGCGTCGAGTAGCTGGTGGGCAGCGCATTGAGCACGGCGCTCGGGTCCGGATGCCGCGACAGGATCTCCAGCAGCCGGCAACCCGCATAGGTGCCGTCGTCGAAGCCGTACCAGCGCTCCTTGAAGAAGATGTGGCCGCTCATCTCGCCGCCCAGCGGCGAGCCGAGCTCCTTCATCTTCGCCTTGATCAGCGAGTGGCCGGTCTTGTACATCACGGGCTTGCCGCCGGCCGCCGCGATGGCGGGCGCGAGCCGCTGCGTGCACTTCACGTCGAACAGGATGGACCCGCCCGGCACGCGCGACAGCACGTCCTGCGAGAACAGCATCATCTGCCGGTCCGGATAGATGTTGTTGCCCTCGCGCGTGATGATGCCCAGGCGGTCGCCGTCGCCGTCGAAGGCCAGGCCCAGGTCGGCGCCGGTCTCCTTCAGCTTCGCGATCAGGTCACGCAGATTCTCCGGCTTGCTCGGGTCGGGGTGGTGGTTCGGGAAGTTGCCGTCCACCTCGCTGTACATCTCGATCACCTCGCAGCCGATGGCGCGGTAGATGTCCGGCGCGGAGGCGCCGGCCACGCCGTTGCCGCAGTCCACCACGATCTTCAGCGGCCGGGCCAGCCGGATGTCGCCCTTGATGCGGTCGCGGTAGGGCGCGAGGACGTTGACGTTGCGGATCGCGCCCTGCCGCGGCGGCTGGTCCCAGTCCTCGCTTTCGATCATGCGGCGCAGGGCCTGGATCTCGTCGCCGTAGATCGCGCGGCCGGCCAGCACCATCTTGAAGCCGTTGTAGTCCTTCGGGTTGTGGCTGCCCGTGACCTGGATCCCGCTGCTGGCGATCGTGTTGGCGGCGAAGTAGAGCATGGGCGTGGTGACCATGCCGACGTCGATCACGTCCACGCCGGCGGCCACGAGCCCGCGCACGAGGGCGGCGCTGAGCGAGGGGCCGCTGAGGCGGCCGTCGCGGCCGACGGCGACGGCTTGCTCGCCCTCCTTGCGGGCGATGGTGCCGAAGGCGCGGCCGAGGGCCTCGGCCACTTCCTCGGTCAGGGTCGAGGGAACGATGCCGCGGACGTCGTAAGCCTTGAAGATGCTGGGGCTGAGTTGCATGGGTTCTGCGTGCCTGGTTGGAATCGGGTCGGGGGCATTCTAGGGCGGCGGCCCGCGGGAACATGTCCGAAAACGGCTAGTCCGGCCCGGGGCGCTGCGTATCATGGACCGCATGAACCCCGCCGAGCCCCCCCTCGATTCGGACGCCTGCTACCTGGCGCTGAAGACGCGCGACGCGCGCTTCGACGGCTCGTTCTTCACCGGCGTCACCTCGACCGGCATCTACTGCCGGCCGGTGTGCCGCGTGCGCACGCCGCGGCGCGAGAACTGCCGCTTCTTCGCCCTGGCGGCGCAGGCCGAGAGCGCCGGCTTCCGGCCCTGCCTGCGCTGCCGCCCCGAGCTGGCGCCGCAGGGGCTGCGCTGGTCGCTGCAGGACGCGAGCGCGACGCTGGCCCAGCAGGCCGCGCGCCTGCTCGACGAGCCCGAAGCGTGGGGCGGCGAGGTGCCTTCGGTCGATGGCCTGGCCCGCCGCCTCGGCATCAGCGACCGCCACCTGCGCCGCATTTTCGAGCTGCAGCTCGGCGTGTCGCCGCTGCAGTACCTGCAGACGCGCCGGCTGCTCAGCGCCAAGCAGCTGCTGGCGGACACGCCCATGCCCATCACGGAGGTCGCGCTGGTGAGCGGTTTCGCCAGCGTGCGCCGCTTCAACGCGGTGTTCACGGCCCACTACGGCATGAGTCCCAACGCGCTGCGGCGCGAAGGCGCGGCGCGCGAGGCGAACTGCATCGTGCGGCTCGGCTACCGGCCGCCCTACGACGTCGCCGCGATGCTGGGTTTCTTCCGCACGCGCGCCATCGAGGGCGTGGAGGCCGTCGGCGAGCGGCAACTGGCCCGCACGCTGGCGCTGGACGCCCACGGGCGGCGCTGGGAGGGCTGGATCAGCGCCGACTTCGACGAGGCGCAGTGCCAGGTCGTGCTGCGGGTCGGCGAGTCGCTGCACGGCGTGCTGCCGCTGCTGATCCGGCGCGTGCGGGCCGCGCTGGACCTCGATGCCGACCCGCACGCGATCAACGCCCGCCTGCACGGCAGCTTCCCCCAGGGCGACGGCCTGCGCGTCCCGGGCTCGTTGAGCGGCTACGAGCTGGCCGTGCGCGCGGTGCTCGGCCAGCAGATCACGGTGGCCGCGGCCCGCACGCTGGCGCAGCGGCTGGTGCAGCGCTTCGGCACGCCCATCGCGACGCCGCACGCGGGCCTGCGCCAGCTGTTCCCGGCCCCCGAAGTGCTGGCGGCCGCCGAAGGCGATGCGCTCGGCCAGATCGGGATCGTGCGGCAACGCCAGGCGGCAATCGTCGCCATCGCGCGGGCGGTGGCGGAAGGCCGCGTCTCGCTGCATCCGGGCGCGGACGTCGCGGCGACCACGGCGGCGCTGAAGGAGCTGCCCGGCATCGGCGACTGGACCGCGCAGTACATCGCGATGCGGGCGCTGCGCTGGCCCGATGCCTTCCCGGCCGGCGACGTCGCCCTGCACAAGGCGCTGGGCGTGCAGCAGAGCCGGCAACCGGCGCGCGAGGCGGAGACCGCATCGCAGGCCTGGAAACCATGGCGCAGTTACGCCGTCGTGCGCGCCTGGAGCGCGCTGGAAGTCTCCCCCGCGGAGCGCCTTCGGTGCCTCCCTCTCGAGGGAGCGCCACCCGCGGCCCGGCAAAGCCGGCTCCGCGGTGGCACTGGATCGGACCCAAACGGATTGCTGGAGAACTGAGATGAACGAAGCCATCGTCGCGTTCACGCATTACGAAAGCCCCCTGGGCACCATGCTGCTGGCCGCCACCGATCGCGGCCTGGCCGGCGTCTGGTTCGTCGGCCAGCGCCACGGCCCCGACAACCGGGACTGGCGCGAGGACCCGCAGCACCCGGTGCTGCGGGAGGCGATCGCGCAGCTCGCCGCCTGGTTCGCGGGCGGGCGCTCCCGCTTCGAGCTGCCGCTGGACCTGCAGGCGGGCACGCCCTTCCAGCAGGACGTGTGGAAGGCGCTGCTCGCGATCCCGCGCGGCGGCACCACCAGTTATGCGGAACTGGCGCGCCGCGTCGGCCGGCCCAGCGCCGCGCGCGCCGTGGGCGCCGCCGTCGGCCGCAACCCGCTCAGCGTCGTGGTGCCCTGCCATCGCGTGGTCGGCAGCGGCGGCGGCCTCACGGGCTATGCGGGCGGGCTGGAGCGAAAGACCGCGCTGCTGCGCCTGGAAGGGGCGATCGGTTAGGCTCCCGGCCCTGGTCTGCAAGTCATGTCCTTCTCTTCCATCGTCGATTTCGTCGTCCTCGGGGCGATCTGGGGCTCCTCCTTCCTCTTCATGCGCTTCGCCGTGGTGGAGTTCGGTCCCCTGCCCACGGCGGCCATGCGCGTCGCCATCGCCGCCGCCTTCCTCATTCCGCTCATGCTGTGGAAGGGCCACGCGCGGGCCTTCCGCGACAACTGGCTGGCCGTGTGCCTGGTCGGCATCGTCAACTCCGCCATCCCCTTCGCCCTGTTCTCCTTCGCCCTGCTGGCGATCACGACAGGGCTGTCGGCGATCCTGAATGCGACGGTGCCGCTGTTCGGCGCGCTGGTCGCCTGGGCGTGGCTGAAGGACCGGCCCACCGGCACGCGGGTGCTGGGCCTGGGGATCGGCTTCCTCGGCGTCGCCCTCCTGGCCTGGGACGGCGCCAGCTTCAAGCCGAATGCATCCGGCATCGCCCCGGCCTGGGCGGTGCTGGCCTGCCTGGGGGCGACGGTCTGCTATGCCGTCGCGGCCAGCGCCA
Source organism: Ramlibacter monticola (assembly GCF_016722785.1). Classification (GTDB taxonomy): domain Bacteria; phylum Pseudomonadota; class Gammaproteobacteria; order Burkholderiales; family Burkholderiaceae_C; genus Ramlibacter; species Ramlibacter monticola. The sequence goes on from NZ_JAEQNE010000001.1 coordinate 1,252,866, forward strand.
CCCGGCGCTTCCTGAAGGGCCTGCCGCCCCTGGTGACGGCCACCGGCAGCCAGATCGGCTCCGCGGCCGCCCTGCTGCTCCCGGCGCTCTGGGCCTGGCCGGCGGAACTGCCCGGCAGCCGCGCCTGGCTGGCCGTGGCCGTGCTGGGGCTGCTGTGCACCGGCATCGCCTACGTCCTGTACTTCCGCCTGATCGAGCAGGCCGGGCCGGCGCGCACGCTGGCGGTGACCTTCCTCGTGCCCGTCTTCGCGATCGTGTACGGCCTGCTGTTCCTCGGCGAGAAGGTCACGCCCTGGATGCTGGCCTGCGGCGCGATCGTGGTGTGCGGCACCGCCCTGTCGACAGGGCTGCTGAAGCTGCACGCGCTGCGCCCGCAGGCGTGAGCGGGAAGGATGGGCGGATCAGAACCGCGGCAGGTCCGTGAGCCGGCGGCCGGGGCGCTCTTCCGCCGCGGCGAGCGTCTCGGTGCCTTCGGGCAGCACGTCGACCTTCACCTGAGAACCCATTTGCAGGGTGCCGCGCTCGGTGGGGAACAGGGTGACGACGGTGTCGCCCTCCACGAGGCGGTCCACCACCTCGACCAGCCGCGTGGGCGCGGGCCGAAGGTCCCATTGCTGCAGCCCGGGGTCGATCATGCCCATCATGACTTCGGCGATCTGGCTGCCCTCCATGCGCACGGCCGTGATGCCGTACAGCACGGAAGGCACGGGGACCAGGCCGGCGGGAGGCATGGTCATGCGCGAGGACTGCATCGATTTCTCAACCATGCGGATCATTGTGGGCACCCACTCAGGCGCGACGATAAGCAGAATGCGCGTACAGGCGTGGGAGAGTACCTACCGTTCTACACTGGCACGTTCCGATGGCCGTCAGCGATCCCGCCCCCTCACCTCTCTCGCCCGCCCCGGCGCTCACGCGCGCGCACGGCCGGCGCCTGCGCGACATCTACCGTTCGGCGGGCTGGCCCTGCCAGGACGCGCTGGAGATCGACCTGCTGGCCGCCGGCCTGCTGGAAAGGGTTCGCGCGGGGGCCGGCCCCGAGACCTTGCGCGTCACCGATGCCGGGATGCGCTGGCTGGCCTCCATGCTGGTCCGCAACCGTTCGGCGCTGTCGGCGCACGAGACCCTGGTGCGGCGCGTGGCGCAGGAGATGGCGCGGGCCGGCCGGCTGGCGTGGACGGGCCTGAGCCTGCGGGCGCAGGTCGCGACCGGCGACGCGGAGCGGCCACTGCGCTGGTGCGTCGCGCGCCCCGACGTGTTCTCCATCCGGCACACCTCGGTGGAGAGCTACGTCGAGCCCATCGTCCACGAGATCAAGGTACGCCGCGCCGACCTGCTGGCGGACCTGCGGCAGGAGGCCAAGCGCGCCGCCTACCGCGATCTCGGTGAATGCTGGTACGTGCTGGGGGCGGATGCGCGCGGCCGACCGGTCGGCGAGCCCGACGAAGTGCCGGCGGGATACGGCGTGATACTCGCCGCCCCCGGAAACCGGCTCACGGTCGCCCGGCCCGCGCAACGGCCGGCACGCGCGGGGCTGCCGTTCGGTGTCTGGATGGCGCTGGCCAAGGCCACGCCCGTCGACAGCCCCGACGACGACGCCCAGGGCCTGCTGGCCGCGAACTGAGGCTATTGCTTCGGGTGCTCCGACTTGCCCGGTTCGCCGGGAGTCTTCACGCGGCCCTTTTCCGGGTCGATCGGCGGGGCGGTCGGCTCGGGGTTGGCCGGCTTGGGGGCGTCGACCGGCGCCGGCGGCGGCGTCGGTGCATTCCAGTTCATTCCCGTTCCGGGCTGCGCAGCGGGCGCTCCTCACGCGCGGTGTTGCGGTCGGTCACCGCGCTCGCGCTGTCGCCGGTCGGGATGTCCTCCTCGGCGGGGGTGAATTCGGGCTCCTCGTGCTCGAGCCCCGGCGCCGGCGGGGTGACACCCATGGGCGTGCGGATGTAAGGCATCGTGACTCCTGCGTTGTTCGAGTTCAGATCTTGGGTTTCTTCACCCCCGGATCCTCCGGCTCCGCAGGGGGCAGGGCCTGCCCGAACTCCGGCTCGACCGGGAGCTGCGACGGATTCGACGGCGCTTCGCCCGGCGTTTCGCTGGGATACGGCTCCGGCTCGACCGGATGGGTGGGGATGGTGGAAGGGTTCATGGCTCAGAAGGGGCTCTTGGAGCCGAGCGCCGGCTCCGGCGATGCCGCCGGTTCCGCCTCGGCTACCGGCGGGCCCTCCGCCGACGGCGGCGGGGAAAATCCGTCCTCCAGGCTCTCCAGCAGGGGTTCCCCTGCGCGGAGGCTGGGATCGATGTCGTCAAGACGCATGCGAAGCTCCTTGGCAGCATCGTGCGCCGACGGGCGGCACGCGGCCTTCGGAGGCGCGGCCGACCGCCTGTAGTCGGGCACCGCGGCGACCGTCAGTGCTTTTCGTCGCCGAGGCGCTGCGCCTCGCGCCGCATCACCGCGCTGGGCTCGTGCGTGAACGGCAGCCTTGGCAGGCCGATGAGCGCCTGCAGGCGCGCATGGGCACGGTCCATGTCCGCGCCGATCATGGCCAGCCCCACCTCGTGGGTCGGTTCGTTCTGCGCCATGTCCAGGTAGGCGTTGCGCAGCCGCTGGTAGTCGGCATCCGCGCGCGCCACCTCGTCCTGCAAGGCGAGCACCTTGGCGTATTCGGCCCGGCTGTAGCGCGCGGGCTTCTTGTCCGGGGCCCGGCCCGGACGGTCGTCGTCGTTCGCATGGGCCCTGGCGTGCGGCCCGCTTCTCTTGCTCATGTGAGAGATGCTAGGAACTAACGCACGCCGGCGCTGTAGGACGGGACGCGCTTTGCATCCGCTTGCACCTGCCAGCGCGGAGGATTCACGCCGGCGGCTGCCCAAAGGAGGCGTGGCCGCGCCGCAGCCTTTGCCTGGCATGCGCGCGAGGGGCACCCATGACGCTCGTCGACCCGCCTGGCTATTCCGCGGCGAGTGCCGCCATCGGGACGGCCTGAAACCTGCGGGTTCACGCGCATGCCCGGCGCGCGCCGCGCCGATAGCATGCGGCGGATGTCCGCCGCGCCCCGCATCGCCCTGATCCACGCCACCCCGCTGGCGATGGAGCCGATCCAGGCCGCCATCCAGCGGCACTGGCCCCAGGTGCGCGCGATGAACCTGCTCGATGACAGCCTGTCGCACGACCGGGCCCAGGCCGGGCGCCTCACCGCGGACCTGGTCCGCCGCTTCGAGGACCTGGCGCGTTACGCGCAGCATGCCGGCGCCAACGGCATCCTGTTCACCTGTTCCGCCTTCGGACCCGCCATCGAGGCGGCGGGCCGCGCCACCAAGCTGCCCACGTTGAAGCCGAACGAAGCGATGTTCGAGCAGGCGCTGGCCCTCGCGCCCGGCCGCCGGCCCCTGCACCTGGGCCTGGTCGCGACCTTCCAGGCCTCGCTGCCGTCCATGACCGAGGAGCTGCAGGACACCGCGCGCCGGCGCGGGATCGCCATCGACCTGCGCACGGTGTTCGTGCCGGAAGCGATGGACGATCTCGCGCAGGGCCGACCGGCCGAGCACCACCGCAAGGTCGCGGCGGCGGCGCGCGCGCTGGAGGCTTGCGACGCCGTGATGCTGGCGCAGTTCTCGATGGCCGCCGCCCTGCCCATCGTGCAGGCGGAACTGCCCTGCCCCGTCCTCAGCAGCCCCGATTGCGCCGTGCGCGCCCTGATGCAGAGAATGACCCATGCCTGATTCCCGCATTCCCGCCACCAAGGTCTGCCGCTTCATCCATGCGGCCATGGAGCGCCTGGGCCTGCCGGCCGAGGACGCCCTCACGGTCGCCCAGCTGATGACGGAGGCCGAGATGCAGGGGTCCGACGGCCACGGCGTGATCCGGCTGGTGCCCTATGCGCGCCGCATCCGCGCCGGCGGCGTGAACGTGCGGCCGCACATCCGCATCGCCAAGGAGAAGGCCGCCATGGCCCTCCTCGAGGGCGACAACGGCATGGGCCACCTGGTCATGAAGAAGGCCGCGCAGGTCGCCATCGCCAAGGCGCGCCAGTGCGGCGTGGCCTGGGTGGGCGCGCGGGCCTCCAACCACGCCGGGCCGGCATCGCTGTACGCGCGCATGGCGCTCGAGCACGACATGGTCGGCATGTACTTCGCGGTCGGCAACGCCAACCACCTGCCGCCCTGGGGCGGGCTTGACATGCTGCTGTCCACCAACCCGATCGCCGTCGCCGTACCCGCCGGCAGCGAGCCGCCGGTGGTGCTGGACATGGCCACCACGGTCGCCGCCTACGGCAAGGTGAAGGCCAGGGCGCAGCGCGGCGAGGCCATGCCCGAGGGCTGGATGATCGACCGCCAGGGCCGGCCGCTCACCGACCCCAGGCGCGCCGAGGAAGGCTTCCTGCTGCCGATCGGCGGCTACAAGGGCTATGGGCTCGCGCTGGTGATCGGCCTGCTGGCCGGCAGCCTCAACGGCGCGGCCATGGGCAGCGAGGTGATCGACTTCAACCACGACGACAAGACGCCCACCAACACCGGCCAGGCGATCCTCGTGATCGACCCCGATGCCTTCGGCGAGGTCGACGACTTCAAGGCCCGCGTGGACAAGCTGGCGCGCGAACTGCGCGCCAGCGAGCGCATGCCGGGCGTGGAGCGCATCTGGCTGCCGGGCGAGCAGAGCCACGCCAGGCGCATCGCCAACGAACGCGACGGCCTGGCGCTGTCGCCCACCCTGCGCACCCAGCTCGACGCCCTGGCGCGCGAGCTCGCCATCCCGCCGCTGGCCGAGAGCTGAAGAACACGGAGGAGACCCACCATGTCCACCCCGACCCGCCGCTTCGCCCTGGCCCTGCTGGCCGGCCTGTGCGCCTGCAGCCTCGCGCAGGCGCAGGGTGCGTGGCCCTCCAGGCCGATCCGCATGATCGTGCCGCTGGCCGCGGGCAGCGCCGTCGACAACGCCGCCCGCATCGTGGTGCAGAAGATGGGCCAGAACGTCGGCCAGTCCATCGTGATCGACAACAGGCCGGGCGCAGCCGGCCTGATCGGCGCGGGCGAGGTCGCGAAGGCGGCGCCCGACGGCTACACCCTCGGCGGCTTCAACGACAGCATCATGACCATGCTGCCGAACATGCACGCGAAGATGCCGTGGGACATCGTGAAGGACTTCGAGCCGGTCTCGCTGGTGGCGACGGTCGAATGGGGGCTGGTGGTGCCCACCGACGCGCCGGAGAAGAGCGCCGCCGACCTGGTCGCGGTGGCGAGGAAGTCGCCCGGGCAGGTGAACTACGGCTCGGGCGGCAACGGCAGCCCGCAGCACATCGCGATGGCCCTGTTCGCCTCGCAGGCCGGCGTGCAGATGAAGCACGTGCCCTACAAGGGCGCGACGCAGGCGGCGATGGGCGTGGCCGGCAAGGAGGTCGACGCGGCCTTCCAGGGCATCGCCACCGTCAGCGCGCTGGTCAAGGGCGGCAAGCTGCGCCTGATCGGCGTGACGACGCCGAAGCGCATGCCGCAGTTCCCTGACGTGCCGACGGTCTCGGAGTCCGGCCTGCCGGGCTTCGAGTTCAACTCCTGGTTCGCGATCATGGCGCCCGCGGGAACGCCGAAGGAGGTCGTGCAGCGGCTGTCGGCCGAAGTGGCGAAGGCGCTGGCCGACCCCGAGGTGCGCGACAAGCTGAATGCGCAGGGCCTCACGCCGCGCGGGACGACGCCGGAGGAACTGGGGACGGCGATGCGCGCGCAGCTCGCGAAGTACGGCGCCCTGATCAAGGCCAACAACATCACCGCGGAGTGAAGGCTCAGAAGCCCGTCCGGTAGCTCAGGCCGATCGCGACGTCCGGCGCGGACGAAGCGAACGCGCGCCTGACGAAGGCCTGCCAGGTCCGGTCGCCGTCGTTCAGCGCGGTGTAGAGCGTCGCCTCGGGCAGCGCCCCTTCGGTGCCCACGCGCTGCCGCAGGTCCGCGTAGACCCCGGCCTCGATGCGCGACGCCAGCGGGTGCGACACGCCCACTTCACCGTGCCACGCATTGCGGCCGGGATCGGTGCCAGGCAGGGTGCCGGCGCGACGCCAGCCGAGGTGGCCGAATACGTTCCAGTCCCCAAGCGCGCGCTGCATCGCCAGTCGCAGTGATTGCCCGGCGTTGCCGGGACTCACCCCGCCGACGGCAGCGCTGCTTGCGGTCTGCATGCGCAGCACCAGGTCGAGGCGGGTGTCGTCGGGTGCGGCCTGCCGCAAGGGCACGACGACCTTCACGCGCGCTTCGGCCAGGCCCTGCTCCGTGTCGTGTGTGCCAGGCAGCCGCGGCGTGCCGGCTTCGCCCAGGCCGGCCACGCGCCGCCAGGGCACGTCCGCCTGCAAGGTCCAGTTTTCGGCCCGGTAGCGAACGCCCAGCGTGGACTGCCGGACCGGCACGCCGGAGGGCTCGTCCATGCCGCCGGTCGTGACCTCGTGGGTGACGTGCATCTCGAGGCGATCGTCCGCCGCCGGTGCGCCGGCGGCGGAGGCAGCGCCGGCGACTCCGGCGAGCAAGAGGAAGAGGCTTGCGCTGCGCATCGCCGACTCGCTCAGGCAACCGTTTCGTCGGTGCCCTGGATGGCGTGCGGATCCTTGCCGCGGGCGCCTTCCGACTTCTCACGCGCGATCACTTCGTCCGTGCCTTGCGTGGCGTGCGGGTCCTTGCCGCGGGCGCCTTCGGACTTCTCACGGGCGATCACTTCGTCCGTGCCCTGGGTGGCGTGCGGGTCCTTGCCGCGGGCGCCTTCGGACTTCTCGCGGGCGATCACTTCGTCGGTGCCTTGCGTGGCGTGCGGGTCCTTGCCGCGCGCGCCTTCGGACTTCTCACGGGCGATCACTTCATCGGTGCCTTGCGTGGCATGCGGGTCCTTGCCGCGGGCGCCTTCGGACTTCTCGCGGGCGATCACTTCGTCGGTGCCTTGGGTGGCGTGCGGGTCCTTGCCGCGCGCGCCTTCGGACTTCTCGCGGGCGATCACTTCGTCGGTGCCTTGAGTGGCGTGCGGGTCCTTGCCGCGCGCGCCTTCGGACTTCTCGCGGGCAATCACTTCGTCGGTGCCTTGAGTGGCGTGCGGGTCCTTGCCGCGCGCGCCTTCGGACTTCTCACGGGCAATCACTTCATCGGTGCCTTGCGTGGCATGCGGGTCCTTGCCGCGCGCACCTTCCGACTTCTCGCGGGCAATCACTTCGTCAGCGCGCTGCGTGGCATGCGGGTCCTTGCCGCGGGCGCCTTCCGACTTCTCGCGGGCGAGCACGTCGTCCGTGCCTTGCGTGGCGCGCGGGTCCTTGCCACGCGCACCTTCCGACTTCTCGCGGGCGAAGACGGCGCCCTGCGACGCGAGGCCGGTCACGGAGCGGTCGCTCGTGGACAGCACGGGGGCGGCGGTGGCGGCGGTGGCCAGCAGGGCGGCAGCGCAGACGGCGGACAGGTTGAACAGGTTCTTCATGGATGCCTCGTAAAGTGATGTGTGGGGTTTTGGAAGCGGTGTAGTTGCACTCGCACTCTCTCTTTGCAGGAGGCGTGCCATGGCGTTTGTGCCCACTACTTCACGATTGCGCGCCCCGCGGGGGCAGCGTTTGCGTCATGTCACCCAAAACGGCACGGTGGTGCCGGGTGCGTGCGCGCACCCACTTCCGTATCGAAGTCTTACGGTGTAACGGCGATCGCGCGGCGGATCGCGGCACGCGCGAGCAGGCGCGTGGAGTCCAGCGTCGGCAGCGGCGAGTTGGAGTCGTCCAGCACCAGCGGCAGCTCCGTGCACCCGAGGACCACGGCGTCGCAGCCCTGGTCCCGCATGCGCGCGATCACGCCCTGCAGCAGCGCGACCTGCTCCGGCCGCTGCACGCCGCACACCAGTTCCTCCATGATCAGGCGGCCGACCTCGTCGCGCTCACTATCGGAAGGACGCACCCAGGAAAGGCCCTGCGCCGCGAACTGCTCGGGATAGACCTCGCTGGCGACCAGCCAGTGCGTGCCCAGGATGCCGATGCGCCGGTGGCCACGCGCCACCGCCTCGCGCGCCACCACCTCCGCGATGTGCAGCCAGGGCAGCGGCGAGCGCGGCGCCACGCGCGCGAACGCCTGGTGGATCGTGTTGTCGGGGCAGATCAGGAAGTCCGCGCCGCAGCGTGCGAGCTTGTGCGCAGATTCCAGCATCAGCGCCGCGACGCCCTCGAGGTCGTGCGCGTCGAGGCAGGCGACGTAGCGGTGCAGCGAGGGCGTGTGCATGGCCACCTCGGGATGGCGATGCGGCCCGAGCAGCGCGGGGGCCTCGGTGCAGATCGTGCGATAGCACAGTGCCGCGCCTTCGGCGGAACAGGCGACGATGCCGATGTGGAGGGTCATCCTGGCTCCCGGTGGGTAGCGCGGATGGTGCCACGGCGTCGCGCCGCTGGCGATGGGAAAGGCCGCGCCCCCGCAGGGGAGCGGTTTCAGAAGGCGGTGCGCAGCACGAGGCCGGCGGAGACGTCGTTGCGGTCGCGGGCGAAGGCGCGGCTGAGGAAGAAGTCCCAGCGCCAGTCGCCCTCGCGCACGCCCGCGAACAGGCTGGCCTCCGGCCGCGCGTCCGAGGTGGGCATGCGCTGCCGCAGGTCGAGGAAGGCGCCCGCTTCGAGGCGACCCGTGAGCAGGCGCGAGGCGCCGATTTCGCCTTCCCACGCATGGCGGCCGGCGGACTCGCCGGGCAGGGTGCCGGCGCGGCGGATGCCGACATGGCCGAACGCGCTCCACGTGCCCAGGGGCCGCTGCATTTCCAGGTGCATCGACTGCCCGGCGTCACTGGCGGCGACACCGGCCACGGCGGGTGCGTGCCCGGTCTTCACCCGCATGACGAGGTCGAAGCCGGTGGCATCGCCGGTGGCCGCCCGCAGGGGCACGGCCACCTTCAGCCGCAGGTCGCCGCGGCCGGGGCCGGGGCCGGCGTCCGCGAGGGACGTCAGGCCGCCGGGCTGCGTCCCCGCGAGGCGCCGCCAGGGCAGTTCCGCCTGCGCGTTCCAGCCCTCGGCGCGATAGCGCAGCCGCACGGTGGTCTGGTGCATGGGGACGCCCGAGGGTTTGGCGAAGCTGCCGGTGGAGACTTCGTCCGCCACCCGCACGTCGACGCCGCCTTCCGGCGCGGCCTGCGCGCCGGCCGCGAGGCCGGCGAGCAGCGCGAGGACCGTTGCCTTGCGCACGATGGCCCCGCTCAGGCGCCGCCCTTGCCGGCCGGACGCGAATGCCCGCCGTGGCTCTGCTCGGCCTTCGCGACCAGTTCCTCGCCGTTGCCTTGCGTGGCGTGCGGGTCCTTGCCGCGCGCACCTTCGGACTTCTCGCGGGCGATCACTTCGTCGGTGCCTTGGGTGGCGCGCGGGTCCTTGCCGCGCGCGCCTTCGGACTTCTCGCGGGCGATCACTTCATCGGTGCCTTGGGTGGCGTGCGGGTCCTTGCCGCGCGCGCCTTCGGACTTCTCACGGGCGATCACTTCGTCCGTGCCCTGGGTGGCGTGCGGGTCCTTGCCGCGCGCACCTTCCGACTTCTCGCGGGCGAGCACTTCGTCGGCGCGCTGCGTGGCGTGCGGGTCCTTGCCGCGGGCGCCTTCGGACTTCTCGCGGGCGAGCACGTCGTCCGTGCCCTGGATGGCATGCGGGTCCTTGCCACGCGCACCTTCCGACTTCTCGCGGGCGAAGACGGCGCCTTGCGACGCGAGGCCGGCCACGGAGCGGTCGCTCGTGGACAGCACGGGGGCGGCGGTGGCGGCGGTGGCGGCGGTGGCCAGCAGGGCGGCAGCGCAGACGGCGGACAGGTTGAACAGGTTCTTCATGGATGCCTCGTAAAGTGATGTGTGGGGTTTTGGAAGCGGTGTAGTTGCACTCGCACTCTCTCTTTGCAGGAGGCGTGCCATGGCGTTTGTGCCCACTACTTCACGATTGCGCGCCCCGCGGAGGCAGCGTTTGCGTCATGTCACCCAAAACGGCACGGTGGTGCCGGGTGCGTGCGCGCACCCATTTCCGTATCCAATTCCTACGGTGTAACGCCGATGGCGCACCGGATCGCGAGCAAGCGTGTGGGGTCCAGCGTCGGCAGCGGCGAGTTGGAGTCGTTCGGAACCAGCGTCAGCTCCGTGCATCCGAGGCCCACGGCATTGCAGCCCCGCGCCTCCATTCCCGGAGCACGCCTCGCAGGGATAGTGCTTGTCAGCGCGGCTGGCGCGTCAGGCCATGCTTGGCCATGCGATAGCGCAGCGTGTCGCGCGTGACCTGCAGCGCGCGCGCCGCCAGGCTCACGTTCCAGCCGTGCGTCTCCAGCGCCTGCAGCAGGTGCTCGCGTTCCACCGAGTCCAGCGGCACGACGCCGGGCGCCCGCGTGGCGATCGGCCCGGGCGGCGGCGCCTGGATGGCCGACGCCGGCATCAGGGCTTCGGCGCTGGCGAGCAGGCCGAGGTCTTCCGGCAGCAGCACGGGGCCGCGCTGCATCAGCACCGCCCGCTCCAGGCAGTTGCGCAGCTCGCGCACGTTGCCGGGCCAGGGATACGTGCACAGCGCCGCGGCAGTCGCGCCCTCCAGCTTCATCGGCGGGCGGCCGTAGCGCGTGCCGAGGCGCTGCAGGAACTCGTGCGCCAGCATCAGCACGTCGTCGCCGCGCTCGCGCAGCGGCGGGATGCGCACCTGGAACACGCTCAGGCGGTAGACGAGGTCGCTGCGGAAGCGCCCGGCGCGGGCCTCCGCGGCGAGGTCGCGGTTGGTGGCCGCCACGATCCGCACGTTGATCTTGCGGTCGTGCACGGAGCCGATCGGCCGCACCTTGTAGTTCTCCAGCACGCGCAGCAGCTTGGCCTGCAGCGACAGCTCCAGCTCGCCGATCTCGTCGAGGAACAGCGTGCCCCCGTCGGCGGCCTCGATCAGGCCCACCTTGCGCGCCCGCGCGTCGGTGAAGGCGCCCTTCTCGTGGCCGAACAGCTCGTCCTCCATCAGGTTGGCCGGCAGCGCGGCGCAGTTCACCTCGATGAAGGGGCCGCCGCTGCGCGGGCTGGCCAGGTGGCAGGCGCGCGCCACCAGTTCCTTGCCGGTGCCGGTTTCGCCCTGCACCAGCACCGGAGGGGCAGGTGAATTGTCCGAGGGCTCGGAGGCGGCCACCGCCTGGATCATCTCGCGCAGCGCGTGCATCTGCGGGCATTCGCCGATGAGGGACTGCACGCTGGAGTGCTGGTGGTCGCGCTGCTGGTAGTAGCGCAGCATGGAGCGCCCGGCGCGCTCGCGCACCGCGCGCTGCACGACCTCGTCGAGAGAGGCGAGCGACAGCGGCTTGGTCAGCAGGTCCATCGAGCCGGCCTTCATCGCCTCCACCGCGATGTTGATGGTGCCGTGGCCCGTGATCATCACGATGCGGATCTCGTCGTCGAGGCGCCGCAGCTCGCGGATCACCTCCAGGCCGTTGAGGCCCGGCAGCTGGAAGTCGACGATGACCACGTCGGGCCGCAGCTCGCAGGCGGTCTGCAGGCCGGCCTCGCCGTCGTGGACCACCGCCACCGTGTGGCCCTGGCGCTCGAAGTAGCGCGCGATGTTCTTCGCGAGAACGAGTTCGTCCTCGATGACCAGCAGTTGTGCCATGACTTCAGTCCTTCCCTTCCTCCCCCGCCACCGGCAGCGTGATCACCACCCGGGTGCCCGCGCCGTTGGGGCGCGAGAACAGGTCGATCGTGCCCTGCCACTGCGCGAGGGTCCGGCGCGCCAGCGCCAGCCCGATGCCCAGGCCGCCGCTCTTGGTGCTGAAGAAGGGCCGGAACAGCGCCTGCCGCACCTCCTCTCGGATGCCGGAACCCGAATCGTCCACCGTCATGTGCAGCTGGCCTTCCTGCTCCTGCCAGGAGATCGCGAGCGGGCCGCCGCGCGGCATCGCCTCGATCGCGTTGGCCAGCACGCTCAGGAGGATCTGCCGCAGCATCGGGGCATGCGCGACCACGTCCGGCGCGTCGCCCTCCTGCAGGTGCCAGACGACGCGCTGGCGGTTCATCTCCGGCTGCAGTTCCTCGAGGCAGTCGTGCCACATCGGCGTGGGGGGCACCGGCGCGAGCGGCAGCTGGGTGGCGTGCGACACGCGCACCAGCTCCGTGATCCAGCGGTTGGCGCGGTCCACCGAGGCGATGATGTCGTCGCGGTGCTCCTGCTGTTCCGCCTGGTGCGCCGGCGAACCGTCCATCATCTCGGCGGCCGTGCGGATCGACGCCAGCGGATTGCGCAGGTTGTGCGCCACCGCGCCGGCCAGTTCCACCGCGCTCGCCAGCGCCTGCGACTCCGACAGCCTCGCCTGCTGCTCCCGCATCACGCGGTCCGCGCGGCCCACCACGCCGTTGAGCGCGAGGAACAGGACGACGGCGGAGCCGGCGCAGGCCACCCACAGCTGCAGCACCGCCGCGTGGATCGCGGCACTGAGCTGCACGGGGATCTTGTACAGCTCGAGGACCCCGATGACCTTCGTCGACTTGTCGCCGGCGAGGATCGGGATGTAGCTCTCGACGTAGTAGTGCGTCTGCTGCGACAGGCCCTCGTGCTCCAGCTTTTCGTGCGAGCTGCCGAGGGTGCCGCTGTGGACCACCAGGTCGCCGTGGAGGGCCTCCTGCAGTTCGGGGTTGTCGGCGTCGCGCCGGCCCATGAGGGCCTTGTCGGTGGACCACACCACCGTGCCGTCGGCGCTGAAGGCGTTGGCACGCACCGGCTCGGTCATCGTCTCGAGGTGCTCCATGGAGCCCATGAAGCGATCGCGCAATTCCTTGTCCTGCGGGTGGTTCAGGAATGCGGCCGAGTGGTCCGTGACCAGCAGGTTGCGGATGAACTCCATGCTGACCTCGCCCTCGCGCCGCAGCATGCGCTCGGTGAGCATGTCCGACAGGAGCCAGCCCAGGCCCAGGGCAATGCCGACGATCACGAGCAGGCTCGTGACGGCGAAGCGTTTGCGCAGGCTGAAGCCGGCCGCGAACGGCGCGGTGGCGGAAAGCACGTCCCCATTCCCCTCATGGTTAACCGTCGGGGCCATTTTGCAGCCGCGGGGGCCGGCGCGCCACCCCCGAAAGGGCCGCCGGGCCGCGAAATCCGTGCCTTCCGGCCGGTCGAGCGGGGAGCCTGGGTGGCAGGATCAGGCGGGCAGGTCCTTGCGCTCGCCCAGCACCTCCGGCTCGTAGGCGTGCAGGGACGGCAGCCCGCCGGTGTGCAGGAACAGGACGTTCTCGTCGGGGCGCAGGACGCCCTCGCGCGCCAGGCCGATCAGGCCGGCCATGATCTTGCCGGTGTAGACCGGGTCCAGCGGGATGCCCTCGGTGCGGGCCAGCATCTGGACGGCCTCGACCATGCGGGCGTTCGGCACCGAGTACTTCGGCTGCCAGTAGCCGCCGACGCAGTGGACGTCCGCCGGCTGCACCACCAGGCCGACGCCCAGCAGGTCCAGCACGGCCTGGGCTTCCTTCAGCACCAGCGGCTGCTGGTCGGCCGGGTCGCGGCTGACGCCGATGCCGGTGATGGGGATGGGGATGTTGTTGCCCAGGAAGCCGGCCACCAGGCCGCCGTGGGTGCCGGAACTGCCGGAACCGACCACCAGGCGGTCGATCCGCACGCCCTGTGCGAACAACTGCTGCTGCAGTTCCTGGGCGCAGGCGACGTAGCCCAGGCCGCCGATGGCGTTGGAGCCGCCGCCGGGGATGATGTAGGCCTTGCGCCCGACGCGGGCCAGGTCCTCGGCCACCTTCTGCATCTCGGCGGCCATGTTGCTGCCGCCCGGCACCACGGTGACCGCCTCCACGCCCAGCAGGCGGAACATGAAGTTGTTGCCGCTGGCGTCGGGGCGGTAGCTGTCGGGCACGCGCTCCTCGATCACGAAGCGGCACTTCAGGCCTTCCTTGACGGCGGCCGACAGGGTGATGCGGCAATGGTTGGACTGCGGCGCGCCGCAGGTCACCAGCGTGTCGGCGCCCTGCGCCAGCGCGTCGGCCACCAGGAACTCCAGCTTGCGCGTCTTGTTGCCGCCGGGAAACAGCCCCAGCATGTCGTCGCGCTTGACCCAGACCCGCGGCCCCTTGCCGCCGGGACACGAGGCAGCGAGCGCCTGGCTGAAATTGGGAAGGAATTCGATCGGCGTCGCGAACGGGGTGTAGCGACGCCGGGGGAAGCGGGAGAGATCCATCGGCCGGATGGTAGTGCATTCAAAACCAGACAGCCGAACGCAGAGGGCGCAGAGAAAGCGCGGAGGGCGCAGAAGAACAGCCAAAGATCACTCTTATTGGCTGTTCTTCTGCGCCCTCTGCGTAACCTCTGCGCCCTCTGCGTTCGGCTGCCTGGTTTCGAGTGCCTTCCCTACGCCGCCTTCAGCTTCGCGATCAGCGGCAGGATCTCGTTCTGCAGGGCCTCGGGCGTGATCGGGCCGATCTGCTTGTGGCGGATGACGCCGTTCTTGTCGATGATGAAGGTCTCGGGCACGCCGTAGACGCCGAAGTCGATGCCCACCCGCCCATCGAGGTCGAAGGCGGACAGCCTGTACGGGTCGCCCTGCTGCTCCAGCATCTTCAGCGCGTCCTCGCGCTTGTCCTTGTAGTCCAGCCCGATCAGCGGCACCGCGTTGGAGCGCGCGATCTCCACCAGCAACGGGTGCTCCACGCGGCAGGCCGTGCACCACGACGCCCACACGTTCAGCATCCAGACCTGCCCCTTCATGTCTTCGGGCGAGAAGGTCTTGTCCGCCGCATGCACCTGCGGCACGCGGAAGGCGGGCGCCGGCTTGTCGATGAAGGTCGACGGCAGCTTGCGCGGATCGCGCGTCAGGCCGATGCCCAGGAAGATCGCGATCACGAGGAAGATCGCGAGCGGGATGAGGTGCTTGACTTTCATTGCTTGTTCAGCGTCGACGGGCTCACGTGCTTGGTGGAAGCATCGACCTTCCTGGCCTTGTCGATGGCGTCCTTCGCCTCGGCCGGCATGTAGTTCTCATCGTGCTTGGCGAGCACCTCGCTGGCCACGAATTGACCCGACGCATCGAGCTTGCCCTGCACCACGGCGCCCTTGCCTTCCTTGAACAGGTCGGGCAGCAGGCCCTTGTAGGCGACCGTCACGTCCTTCACCGTGTCGGTCATGACGAAGGTGGCGACGAGGTCCTTGCGCTGGAGCGAGCCTTCCTTCACGAGCCCGCCGATGCGGAAGGCCCGGCCCTCCGGCGCCTTGCCGGCGATCACCTCGGTGGGGGTGATGTAGAGGGCGATGTTGCTGTTCAGCGCATTGAGCACCAGCGCCGAGGCCACGCCGACGGCGGCCACGCCCGCCAGGACGATCGCGCCACGCTTCTTCCAGTTCTTCATGCCAGTTCCCGGTCCATCTTTTCCGCCCGCGCACGCCGCCGCAGGCTGCGGAGGATCGCCTGGGTGCGCTTCTTCAGCAGCACCTGCTCCCATACGAGCGCCACGGCGCAGACGCCGAAGCTGCCCCAAACATACAGGCCGTAGCCGCCCATGTGCCAGAAGTCGGCCATCGAATTCCAGATCATGCCGTGGCCTCCGGCAGGCGCAGCACCCAGTCGGTGTGCGCTTCGCGTTCCAGGATGATGGCACGCAGGCGGATCAGGGCGGCGGCGATCGAGTACATCCAGAAGCAGAGGGCCATCAGCAACATACCCCAAAGCATGGTCTGTGCCATTGAAGGGGCCTTGGTCATCGAGACCGAGGAGCCCTGGTGCAGCGTGTTCCACCACTTCACCGAGAAGTAGATGATGGGCACGTTGACCACGCCCACCAGCGCCAGCACGGCGGCGGCACGGTCGGCGCGGCGCGGCTCGTCGATGGCCGCGTGCAGCGCCATGAATCCCAGGTACAGGAACAGCAGTATCAGTTCCGAGGTCAGGCGGGCGTCCCAGACCCACCAGGTGCCCCAGGTCGGCTTGCCCCACAGGGCGCCGGTCCACAGCGACAGGAAGGCCATCAGCGCGCCCGTGGGCGCCAGCGACAGCGCCCACATGGACGACAGCCGGGTGTTGAACGCCATGCCCATGCCGGCCCAGAAGGCCATCACGATGTAGATGAACATCGACATCCAGGACGCCGGCACGTGCAGGAAGATGATCCGGTAGCTGTCACCCTGGGTGGCGTCGGTCGGAGCGACGAAGAAGCCCACGTACAGCCCCGCCAGGCCGAACAGCAGCGTGAGCGCCCAGAACCACGGGATCAGGCGCCCGGCGACCGGGAAGAAGCTGTAGGGGCTGGACAGCTTGAACCAGTTGATCAGTCGAGAACTCATTCCAGCGAAATCCTCAGGGCGGCGGTCGTCGCCCATGGCACGAAAAACAAGGCCAGCGCAAGAAGCGCGCCCAGCAGCGACAGGTGCCCGCCGGCCCCCTGCCCCGACAGGTGGGCCTGGACCGCGCCCGCCCCGAAGATGAGGGTGGGAATGTACAGCGGCAGCACCAGCAGGCTCAGCAGCGCGCCGCCGCCGCGCACCCCCAGCGTCAGCGCCGCCCCGACCGCCCCGATCAGCGACAGCACGGGCGTACCTATCAGCAGGCCCAGGACCAGGATCCACAGCGCCCCGGGGTCGAGGTCGAACTGCAGGCCCAGGATAGGCGCCAGGACGACGACCGGCAAACCCGACACGAGCCAGTGGGCGATGACCTTTCCCATCACCAGCAGAGGCAATGGAGCGCTCGAGAGCACCATTTGTTCCAGCGTTCCGTCCAGATGGTCGGAATAAAACATCCTTTGCAGGCCCAGCATCGTTGCCAGCAGAGCGCCGACCCACAGGACCCCGGGGCCGATCTTGCGCAGCAGCGCCGGCTCCGGCCCGATCCCGAGCGGGAACAGGCTGCTCACGATCAGGAAGAAGAACAGGGCCGTGAGCACCTCCGACTTGCGCCGCATGGCCAGCAGCAGGTCGCGGCGCAGCACGCTCGTCAACGCGGTGAGCGAGAAGCCACCGCCGCCGCCCTGGGCCGTGCCCATGGCCGCATCATGTCGTGTCACCGAATTCATAGCTCCACCACCTGCCCGGGGGGCAGCGGGATCGCCTGGTGGCTCGTCAGCACGGCCATGCCGCCGGCCTTGACGTGGTCCGCCACCAGATGGGAAACGAAATCCACCGCCTTCACGTCGAGCGCCGTGAAGGGCTCGTCGAGGATCCACAGCTTCGCCGGCCGCGTGACCGTGCGGGCCAGCAGGACGCGGCGCTTCTGGCCCGCCGACAGGAAGCGCACCGGCAGGTCCTCGCGGCCCGCGAGGCCGAAGCGCACCAGGGCGTCCTCGGCCTGCTCGCGGGTGATCGCCACGCCATCCATTTCCGCCGAGAAGGTGAGGTTTTCCAGCGCCGTGAGATCGTCCTTCACGGCGGCCCGGTGGCCCAGGTACATCAGTTCGCGGCGGAAGTCCTCGCTGCCGATCTTCTCGCCGTTCCAGCGCACCTCGCCTTCCTCGGGCTGGGCCAGGCCGGCCAGGATGCGCAGCAGGCTGGTCTTGCCGACCCCGTTGGGGCCGCGGATGTGCGCCCAGCTGCCGGGCGCGACAGCGAACTCCACGCCGGAGAACAGCGGCCGCGTCCCGCGCACGCAGGTCAGGCTATGGGCAGTGAGCATGCCCGGCATTCTCCTGCACCGGCGAGGCGAGGCGACATTTGGCGCGGCGCGCACGGTTGAGGGAGGTCAAACGCAGGAAAGGCAGGGCCTGGCTTCCCAATCGCAGGAAAACCTCAGCCCGGCCATTCTTTCCCGCGGGATTTGCCGGCGGGACGACTGCAAGTCTGCCGTCAGCCACGGGGGCAGAATCTTGAGGCTCGTCAATAATTCGGGCGGATCGGGGGGCCGGGACGGCCCTCCTTGCCCAGCCGGCATGTCGTTTGCGAGTACGCTGGGCGCCTTTTTTCAATCCCGCAACCTGGAGATTCTGAAGATGAAGTTGATTGCTGGTGGACTGCTGGTCCTCGCGACGATGGGTGTGGCTTCGACGGCGATGGCCGCCGATGGCAAGACGGTCTACGAGACGACCTGCGCCATGTGCCACGCTGCTGGCGTGGCCGGTGCCCCGAAATTCGGCGACAAGGCCGCCTGGGCCCCCCGCATCGCGACGGGCAAGGCCGCCCTGGTGGCCTCCGTCGTGAAGGGCAAGAACGCCATGCCCCCGAAGGGCGGCAAGGCCGACCTGACGGACGCGGACATCGCCGCCGCGGTGGACTACATCAC
Organism: Ramlibacter monticola; assembly: GCF_016722785.1. Lineage (GTDB taxonomy): Bacteria > Pseudomonadota > Gammaproteobacteria > Burkholderiales > Burkholderiaceae_C > Ramlibacter > Ramlibacter monticola. Next base: position 1,271,019 of record NZ_JAEQNE010000001.1, read on the forward strand.
CGCCGCCGCCAAGTAAAGAACCAAGGGCGCCCTCCGGCGCCCTCTTTTCCAGCCCGATTTCTTCATGCGGCCCTCTGGGCCGCTTTTTTTTTGGTTCTTCGCCGGCGGAGAGCGCACTGTGCTTCGTATTGGCGCGGTCAGCCACTGGTCGTTCCGTTGCCAGTGGGCCGGACCAGGACGGGCCTGCGCACTGCGCGAATCAGGCAGTTCCCCTCGCGCACCTGCTTCTGCGGGGACGGCTTGCGGCCCGCGTCAACGGAGCTGCTGCGACGAGCATGGCGCGGCGCAGGACCAGAGCGGGGCTGTCCGGCTCGGCGACATAAAGGAGGAGGCGCGGGCGCCGCGCTCACCCGGGGCGCGGTTCTCACCCGCGCCGGGGGACAGTCGCAGAGACGGACAGCCCCGCTCTGGTCCGGCAAGAAAGCCACTGCGCGCCCGAGGATTCCCTCATCCGGCGGAATCGAACCCCGTCCAGCAGCCTCCCCGGAAATCAGTGAAAGAACCTTCTTCTTGGGGCTCTCGGTTACTCGCCACTACTTCCCGGCCTGCGACGTCCGCACGCCCTCGACGGGATGGAACGCGCGCGCGATGTAGGCGGCCACGGCTTCGACTTCGCCCTCGGTGAGCACGCTCTTCCAGGCTGGCATCGAGGTTTCGGGCAAGCCCTCGCGGATCGAATGCAGCAGGCGCTGCTTCGTCATGCCGCGCATCTGCTCGGTGCTCGTGAGGTCGCGCGGGTGCGGCTCCAGGAAGCTGCCGATCCAGCCCTTGGCCGTGCCGTCGCCGGCATGGCAGAAGGCGCAGTTCTTCTGGAACAGGCGCTCGCCCTGCAGTTCCTGCGCGTTGGCGCCGACCAGCACCGGCGGCTTGTCGTGGATCGCGTAGTTCGCGCCGACCTGCTGCGCCGCCCGCTCCGGCGAATGCAGCGGCACCGAGCCGTCGCGCTCCGCGAAGGTGTGCGTCGCCGGCCGCTGCGGGTGGGTCACGCCGCTCGGCTCGGAACGCGGCACGTCCTGGTGGCAAGTGGTGCAGTAGGCATCGCGCGGAAAGCTCACGGGCCGCGATTCCCACACCTTGCCGGGGTCGTTCACCTTGCCGTGGTCATGGCAGGTGATGCACGCGCTGCGGAACAGGCGCATGCCCTTCTGCTGCTCGGGCGTGAGCTGCTCCCAGGGCGTGTCGATCGCGAGCTCGCCCTTCGCGAAGGGGAAGGCCACGGCGTTGCGCTCGTGGTCGGGCCAGCCGTTTTCCTTCGTGTGGTAGCGGGTGTTGGGCGCGCGCTTGAGGAGGAACTCGTCGCGCACGAACTCGGAGACGGCCTGCATCTCCCGCTCGTCGAGGATCCCGGTGAAGCCCTTCATGGCGGTGCCGGGTTTGCCGTGCTTCACCGCGGCCAGGATGCGCTCGACCGGCATCTCCTCCGCCTTCGTGGCCTGGAAGTCGCGCGGCTTCGGGTCGAGGTAGCTCGCCGCCAGCGTCTTCGCGTCGCCGGAGTAGCCGTGGCAGAAGTAGCAGCGGTAGTTGTAGACGTCGCGCCCCAGCTTCAGCGTGGCTTCACTGGGCGCCGCCGGTGCGGCCGCGGTCTTCGCGGTCTCGGCGGCACGCTCGCCGCAGCCGCCGAGCGCGACGGCGGCTGCGAGGAAGACCGGCGCGGCCAGGCGGCGCAGCGCCGGCAGCCATTCACTTCTTCTTGGCGACATTCGTTTCCGGTCGGATGAAGGCGCGGAACACGTACTCCGCGACGTCGGCGATTTCCTGCTTGGTCAGCACCTTGTCCCACGCGGGCATCTCGGTGCCGCGCCGGCCGGTGGCCACCGCGTCGTAGAGCGTCGGGCGGTTGAAGGCGGCACGCGACTTGGCGTTGATGAAGACTTCCGGCTTCGGGTTGATGAAGTAGGCCCGCGGACCCTGGCCGTCGCCCTTGACGCCGTGGCAGGTCGCGCAGTTGTCGTCGTAGAACTTCCTGCCCTTCTCGAAGTTGCCGACCAGCCCGCCGGCGAACTTCGCCTTCATGTCCACCTTGCCGTCCTTGTCCAGGACCGCGGGGCCGTGGCCGTGGGCGGCGTGGTCCTCGGCGTCGGCGTTGCCGTGCTGGTGATGTTCGTGGTTGTGCTCTTGCTTGTTCGCCTCGGCGCCCTTCTTGGCCTCGGGCACGGGAGCGCCGCGCGCATGCGTGCCGGAGATGTTGGCGTTGGCCTCGGGGATGCGCATGAAGGCGCCGCGGATGTAGTCGACCACGGCTTCCATGTCCTCGCGGCTCAGGCGGCCGGCGTAGCCCTGCATGGCGGTGTTCGGACGGCCATTGGACAGCGAGGTCAGCATCCGGTCGCGGGTGAGATCGGCCTTCGCGGCGGGCGACGCGAAGTCGCGCGGCGCCGGATTCAGGTTGGCGCTGGCCCACATGGAGCCCGAGCCCTGGTCGCCGTGGCACACCGAGCAGACGCGGGCGTAGATCTGGCGGCCGCGGCTCGCGTCGGCGGCCACGCTGGGACGCATGAAGGTGTCGCGCACGTAGTCGACCACCTTGGAGATCTGCGCGTCGGTGAGCTGGGACTTCCAGCCGACCATCGCGGTATTGGGAACGCCGTTCTTGACGGCGGAAATCATGCGCTCGCGGGTGAGCTCCTGCGCCGACTGGGCGCTGGTGAAGTCGCGCGGCGGGGGCCGCAGGCTGCCCTTGGCGCGGCTGTTGCCGTCGCCCTGGTCGCCGTGGCAGACGGAGCAGTAGTTGTGATAGAGGGCCGCGGGCGTCTGCTGCGCCGGGTCGGGGCCGCGGTCGCCGGCGATCGCGCCGCCGCCGAGGAAGCCGGCCAGCACGAACAGGACGGCGGCAGCCCAGGACCGGCCGGAACCGTGCGGTTTTTGTCTTGTCACCATGTGCACTCCAATCAGATCCGGCCCTCCGTGCAACTTCAGTGCCACCTCGCGGGCGGCGTGGCATGACGCTTGCGTTTGTACCCTCGTCCCGGCCTGCGCGCCGCAATCGACCCTGGAGGCCTCCCGCATATGAAACCCCGATTCTCGAAAGCGAGCCACGCCTGTGCGGTTCTGGGAATGGTCGGCGCGCTGTTCCTGGCCGGGTGCGCCGAAGCCCCCAAGGTCCCTGTGGCCAAGCAGGAGATCCCGGTCTTCCCGCCGCCGCCCGAAGCCCCGCGCTTCATCTGGGAACGCGCCATCCACAGCAGCGCCGACGTCGTCGCGGACGACAAGGACGGCGCCTTGCGCCGGATGGTAACCGGCGAGGTGCGCACCGGACAGGGCCTCGACAAGCCCTACGGCGTGGCGGCACGGGACGGCCGCATCTACGTCGGCGACACGGTGGCGCGCAACGTCGTCATGTTCGACCTGAACGCCAAGCGCATGACGCGCATCGGCATCGAGGATCCGGGCGCGCTGCGCATGCCCTTCGGCCTCGAACTGGACGCCACCGGCAACCTGTACGTCGTCGACGGCACGCTCAAGCGGGTGCATGTCTACGATCCCAACGGCAAGTTCCTGCGCGCCCTGGGCGAAGGCATCAAGTGGGCGCGGCCCGTCGGCCTGGCGGTCGATTCCGCCCGCAAGCGCCTGTACGTGGTCGATGCCGGCGGCGTTTCCAACGAGGAACAGCACAAGGTCAGCGTGGTCGACCTGGACAGCGGCAAGCTGCTGTTCGACTTCGGCAAACGCGGCGAGGGTCCCGGCGAGTTCAACCTGCCGCGCGACATCACGCTCGGGCCCGACGGGCTGGTCTACGTGGTGGACGGAGGCAACTTCCGCATCCAGGTGTTCGACGCCGACGGCAAGTTCGTCAAGACCTTCGGCACCATCGGCCGCCGCAGCGGCCAGTTCTCCCGCCCGAAGGAGATCGCGTCCGACGCCCAGGGCAACCTGTACGTGGTCGACGCCGCCTTCGGCAACTTCCAGATCTTCAACCCCGAAGGGGCGCTGCTGCTCGACGTGGGCATCCGCGGCAACGCGGACGCGCCGGCGAGGTTCATGCTGCCGGCCGGCATCGCGGTGGACTCCGACGGCCGCGTGTACATGGTCGACCAGTTCTTCCGCAAGGTGGAAGTGTTCCGGCCGGCGCACCTGCCCGCCACGGCGCGCTACGGAGCACCCGCCCCCGCTGCTGGTGCGCCCGCCGCTGGCACCCCCGCCGCTGGCGCCCCCGCCGCCGGCACCCCCGCCGCTGGCGCCCCCGCCGCCAAGCAACTCGGTTCCCGCTAGCTGCCAGCTTCCGGGAATCGCGAATGACCCGTTTCCCGATTGTTGGAAGCCAGGCCTTCGAAAGCTTGACGCACGTCAAACGGCAATACCCTTTTGCAATCAAAGGGGAACTTCCGGAGCTTGGCACGCAAGGTGCAGTGAGCCATGCGAGGTTGCGGGAGGGTCCCCAACGTCAACAACTTGATGGAGAGATGGATATGGGCTGGAACCAATGGGTCGCGAAGGCGACCACGAAGAGGGGCCTCGGCTCCCTGGCGATCGGATTGGCCGTCGCCTTCGCGGGCGTGATGGCCAGCGCTCCGGCGATGGCGCAGATCGCGGGCACGAAGCACAACCTCGGCTCGAACGGCACGGGGACGAACAAGTTCAGCGGCACCGCCGAAATCTGCGTGTTCTGCCACACGCCTCACGGTGCCGACACCAGCGCCGCCGTTCCGCTGTGGAACCGCACGCTGCCGGCCCCGAGCTCCTTCACGACCTACGACAGCCTGGGCACCTCCTCGCTGGACGGCAAGACGGCCCCCGTGGGCTCGGTCTCGATCGCCTGCCTGTCCTGCCATGACGGCGTGACCTCCATGAGCGCGGTCATCAACGCGCCGGGTTCCGGCACCACCGGCGACGCCACCTGGACGGGCGGCTCCTGGAACGCCGCCGTCGGCGCCTCGGGCAAGATGCCCGCCGGCATCACCAACCTGAGCACCGACCTGAAGAACGATCACCCGATCGGCATCCAGTACGGCGGTGGCGGCATCACGGTCAACGCGAAGACTGCCGCGACCAAGGATCCGGACTTCAAGGCGCCGGCCAACACCGACCTGAACGGCACGACCGTGTGGTGGGTCGATACCGAAGGCACCGCCAACGGCACCCGCCAGAAGACCGACCTGCTGCTGTACACCCGCGCCGCCAGCGCCGGCTACGTCGGCCAGACCGTCGCCGAACCGTTCGTCGAGTGCGCCAGCTGCCACGACCCGCACACCACCAACGCCACGTTCCTGCGTATCAGCAACGCGAACAGCGCGGTCTGCCTGGCCTGCCACACCAAGTAAGGTTGAAGGATGTGCCGGACGCCAGTCCGGCACATGTCTTGCAAGTCAGTAGTACCTCGGGGCCGATGGCCCCTTTTTTTTGACCCCTGTCGGAGGCGCCTGCCATGAACCACCAGTCACCTACCCTGCGGAGCGGCCGCGCACTGGCCGCGGCATGCGTGACGCTCGCCGCGTTCCATTTCGCCGCCGCCGCACCGGCGCCCGTCGCGGCGCAGCCGGCGCCGCATGGCACGCAGGCCGCGGCGAGCGCCGTCTTCACCAAGGTGGGCGACACGGTCATCAGCCAGCAGGAGTACGACGCGGCGTTCGCGCAGGCCGCGCGCGGCAAGTTCTATCATGGCAAGCCGCCCGAAGGGGAAGTCGCGCGCCTGCAGCGCGAAGTGGCGCAGAATCTGGTCGACGCCATCCTGCTCGCGCGCGAGGCGGAGCGCCGCAAGATCAAGCCCGATGCGGCCGCCGTGCAGCAGACGATCGCCGGCTACGACGAGCGCTATCGCGACAGCCCCCAGTGGAAGACCAATCGCCCGCAGGTGCTGCCGGGACTCACCTCCAAGCTGGAGCGCGACAACGTGATGGAGCAGCTCACCCAGCAGGTGAAGACCGTCGCCCCGCCCTCGGCCGAACAACTGGAGCGCTACTACCGCGAGCACGCGGACAAGTTCACGTCGCCGGAGCAGGTGCGCATCCGCCTGATCCTGCTGAAGGTCGACCCCTCCTCGCCGCAGGCGAAGTGGGATGGCGCGAAGCAGGAAGGCGCGGCGATCCTGAAGCGCCTGCGCGGCGGCGCCTCCTTCGAGGAAGCGGCCAAGCTGCATTCCGGCGATGCGTCCGCCCCCCGCGGCGGCGAAATGGGCTTCATCCACCGCGGCATGCTGCCCGAGCCGGCGCAGCTCGCGCTCGACGCCATGAAGCCGGGCGACATCAGCGAGCCGGTGGTGCTGCTGGAAGGCGTCGCGCTGCTCCAGCTCGAGGAGCGCAAGTCGCCGATGCTGAACCCGCTGGACGCCGTGCGCGAGCGCGCACGCGACCTGTACATGCGGGACCAGGGCGAGGCCGCGTGGACCGAGCTGCTGGCGTCGCTGCGGCGCGCCACGCCGGTCCAGTTCGACGAGTCACGCTTCCTGCCCCTGGCTGCCAGCGCGGAGCAAGCGGCACCGGCACGCTGAAGCCGGCATGGGCGGTGAATGCGCTTGACCCGTTGGCCCTCGCTCTCCCTCGTCGCTCTTGCTGCGGCGGCCACCTGCAGCGCGCAGGCGCAGCAAGAGGTGCCGGCCGACCTGCGCCCGGACGCGGCCTGGCCGACGCCGACGCTCGCCGGCGAGACCAAGGAGCCCGAGACCGACTGGGTCGTGCCGCCGCTGCACTGGTCCGGCTTCCTGGCCTATGAACTGCACTCCCTGCGCGACCAGGGCCGCAGCAGTTCCCTGTCCAACCTGCTCACCGCCAACCTCTCCGCGGCCACCTACATCTACCAGCCGTGGTTCGCGCGCCTGAACGGCTCGCTCAACGTGACCGGCGACTGGACGCAGGAGAAGACCAGCGGCGGCTTCGACTCCGACGGCTCCCTGCACGAACGCATCCGCTCGCAGGAACGCTTCGTGACCGGCGCCGGGCGGCTCGAGCTGTTTCCGCTCAGCCGCTTCCCGTTCGAATTCCACGTGGAGAGCAACGACAGCCGCACCGACAGCGGCCTCTCCTCCAACCTGAACTTCCGCACCCAGAACGTCGGCTTCTCGCAGCGGTACCGGCCGGTTTCGGGCGCGTACGCGCTCAGCGGCACCTTCGACCGCCGCGAGCAATCCGGCACGGGCTTCCGCAGCACCTCGGACGCGTTCAACGGCGACTTCAACACGCGCTGGAAGTACAACGACCTGACGGTCTCGCTGTCGCACAACCAGGCGCGCTCGATCGGCCGTGAGGACGAGAGCCGCTTCACCGGGCTCACGACGCAGCACAACTACGCGCCCTCCTCCGGCGTGTCCGTGAACAGCACGGTGAACTGGAGCCGCACGGAGGACCTGTTTGCCACCGGCGTGAGCGACATCTCCGTGCTCCAGGGAACCAGCATCGGGATCTGGCAGCGCGCGAATTCCCCGCTGACGCTGACGGGCAGCGCCCGCGGGATCGCGCTGCGCGAGGGCGTCGGCGACACCGGCCTGGACGCCGCCGCGCTGACGCTCGGCGCGAACTACCAGTTCAATCCGAACCTGAGACTGACCGCCAACGGGGCGCTCAATCTCGGGCGCGCCCTGGGGGGCAACAGCAGCACCGGCTTGAACGCATCGTTCGGTGCGAACTACCAGGGCGACTCCCTGCAGTTCGGCGCCGCGCGCTACGACTGGTTCGGCGGCGCCACGCTGGGCACCTCCCTCAACTCCGTCAGCGGCCAGGACTCCGAACGGCAGGATGCCCTCGCCGCCCAGATCGGGCACTCGCTCACGCTTCCCATCGCGATGGCGGGCTCGTCGCTGGACCTGACTGCCAACCAGAGCCTCGCCGCCACGCACATCAACGGCACCCAGCGCACCGACGATCCCCGGCTCGCCGCTCTCGCGGACACGCAGGTGATGGTGAACGGGGTGGCGGCCACCTGGCAGCTCGCGCGCGGCGAGCGCAGTGCGTATGCGCGCGCGTCGTACAATGATTCGATGGAGCTGGGCGGCGGTCACGCCCGGTTTCAATTATTGAACTTCCAGCTTTCCGGATCCCTGGAATTCGACCGCTACAGTTCGCTGGTCGGCGACCTGACCTACCAGCGCACCAACCAGCGTCCGAGCGAACTGGTCGATCCGGCGGTGGTGATCGCACGCACGGGCAACACGGGCACCAGTGCCGAGATCAGCTTCGTCAACCAGCGTTTGTTCGGCGTGCCGCGGCTGCGCTTCCTTTCGCGCCTCAGGCTGGCCCAGGATGTGCTCCGACAGCCCGGAACGTTGACATTCCTTCCCGATCGTGAGACTCGCCTCTGGGAAAACCGCCTGGACTACGCCATCGGCCGGATCGAAACCCAGTTGGTGCTGCGCCTGTCGGAAGTGGAAGGACGTCGGTTGCAATCCTTGACGCTGCGGATCCAGCGCAACTTCGGCCAATAGGCCCGCGGCGAGATCAATTCAAACACGAGGGTGAGATGGCAAGATTGAGAAAGGGAACGACCCTGGCGACCCGGGTGGCCGCCGTGGCCCTGCTCGGCGGCGCGATCCTTTCGGGGCTGGTGGCCACCGAAGCGCGCGCCGAGTACGGCGACGTGGTGATCAACAACTACTCGGACAAGGCCGGCATGCGGCCGGTGGTGTTCCCGCACTGGTTCCACCGCATCCGCTTCCGCTGCAAGGTCTGCCACGCCGACCTGGGCTTCAAGTTCAAGGCCGGTGGCAACGAGATCAACATGGTCAAGGTGATCGACGGCCAGTTCTGCGGCGCCTGCCACAACGGCGAAGTCGCCTGGAGCATCGAGAACTGCAACATGTGCCACTCCGCCAAGCCGGGCACGCCGACCCAGGTCCACGAAAGCACCACCAACTCGCTGGTGGCGCCCGCTGCCGGGGAGAAGAAGTGATGAAGGCCCGTATCGCACTCGCGGCACTGGCCGCCTCCGCCCTCGCCTGGATCGCCGGCCCCGCCGCGGCCCAGGATGCCGCCGCCGGCAAGGCGGTCTACGAAGGCGCCTGCGTCGCCTGCCACGGCACCGGCGTGCTGGGCGCCCCGAAGGTCGGCGATGCCGCCGCCTGGAAGGCCCGCTCGGCCGGCGGCGTGGGTCCCCTGCTGAACAGCGCGAAGAACGGCCGCGGCGCCATGCCGCCCCGCGGCGGCAATCCGTCGCTGACCGACGCGCAGCTGCAGAACGCCATCGCCTACATGCTGTCCCAGTCGAGCGGCGCCGCGCCTGCGCCGGCGGCTGCACCGGCGGCTGCCGCCAAGCCCGCGCCCGCCCCGACGGCGGCTGCGAAGACCGCGACGCCGGCGCCCGCCGCGGCTGCGGCGGCGGCCAAGCCGGCGCCCGCAACTGCGGCCGCCGCGGCACCCGCAGCCGCGCCCGCGGCCGCTGCGGCACCGGCCGCTGCCGCACCGGCCGCTGCCGCACCGGCGGCTGCGGCCCCGGCCGCACCCGCGCCGGCCGTCACGACCGCGGCGGCGCCACCCGCAGCCGCCGGCGGCGTCAACACCTTCAACCGCCTGATGCGGCCGACGCTGCGCAACCGCCCCCCGGCGGAAGACGGCATCCACGATCCGAGCAACGACGGCACCATGGCCCTGCAGCCGCCGAACACCGCGTTCACCGAACTGAACCGCAGCAATGCGGGCAACCGCGTGGACTGGGTCAAGTCGCTGCGCGAAGGCAAGATCAAGCCGCGCGCCGACCGCGTCGACGACAAGGTCGCGCCGGCGGTGATGGACCTGAACATCGTGCGCGAGGTGAAGGGCTCCATGCCGGACGTGGTGTACCCGCACAAGCAGCACACCGAATGGCTGGACTGCTCCAACTGCCACCCCGCGATCTTCAAGCCGCAGAAGGGCGCCAACCAGATCAGCATGGCCGGCATCCTGCTCGGGCAGCAGTGCGGCGTATGCCACGGCAAGGTCGCCTTCCCGGTGTCGGAATGCCGCCTGTGCCACTCCAAGCCGAAGAGCACCGCCACGGCGGGCGCGCCGGAGGCGGCACCGCGCCAGTGACGCGCACCCCGGAGGCAGCATGAGCAGCAGGTTGTTCCTCACCCCCGCCGCCCTGGTGCTGGCGTCGGCGCAGATGGCGTACGCGCAGCAGGGCGCCGGGCAGCCGCCCGGCGAGCAGCCGGTGCGCCAGATCTCGGCGCAGCAGGTGGAACAGAAGGCCGCAATGCTCAACCGCGTGCTGAACGAGTCGCCGGTGGCGGCACGCATCGCCAACAGCCAGAACGAGGAAGCGCGCCGGCATTTCGCCAAGGCGCGCGACCTCGCTCAGCACGCCAAGGAGCTGAGCGCCGAAGGCCAGCTCCGCGCCGCCGACGCCCTGCTGAACGAAGCGATCTACGAGATCAGCAAGGCGCAGCAGCTGGTGCCGGATCCCGGCACCCAGCAGGCCGCCGAACGCGCCCGCTACTCGCAGCTGGAAGACAGCGTGGCGGCCCTGCGCCGCACGGCGCAGATCGCGCTGCCCAACGCGCCGGCGGCCAAGCGGGCGGAGAGCGAGCAGAACCTGCGGGCGGCCGAAACCCTGGTGGACCAGGCCGTGGCGCTGGCGAAGTCCGACAAGTACATCGAGGCCAACCGGCAGATGGACCGGGCCCTGATGCTGCTGCTGAAGGACGCCTCCCTGCGGCTCGCCGGCCACACCATCGTGTACGACCGCCGCTTCGCCAACCGGCGCGAGGAGTTCGATTTCGAATTGAACCGGTTTCGCGAGTTCGAGCGCCTGGTGCCGCTCGCGATGCTGGAATACCGCCCCTCGCCCGAGGCGCGCGCGCTGGTGGACCGGCAGGTCGCCCAGGCGCACGAACTGCGCGAGCGGGGCGAAGCGCAGTTCGGCCGCGATCCGATCGCGGCGATCCGCGATATCGTGGAGGGCACGGACTCCCTGCGTCGCGCCCTGCAGGCGGCGGGCCTCGCCGTACCTCAATCGATGAGCACACCATGAACACCTTGCGTCCAAGGACGTTGCGCGCCGTCGTCTCGGCCGTGTGCCTTTGTCTCGGCATGGCGGCCGCCAGCGCGCAAACGGCGCGCGTGCCGCCCGATCGCGAACAGCTCGAACGCAAGCTCGGCTCCACCGCGACGCTGATCGACTCGTCCACCGCGGCGAAGCAGATCGAGGCGAGCGGGATCCGCGAGGCGTCCGATCGGCGCGCCAAGGCGCGCGAGCTGCACGCCAAGGCCGGCGAGGCCCTGCGGGCCGGCGACCTGGAGGGCAGCGCGAAGCTGCTGGACGAATCCTCGCGCGCCTTCATCGAGGCGGTGCGCCTGGCCAAGCCGGAGCAGGTCGCCGATGCCAAGCAGCGCACCGACTACCAGGCACGCGTGGAATCCACCCGCGCCCTGCTGGAAGCCCAGAAGCGCATCGCGGCGGAGAAGAACCAGGCCCGCGCCGGCGAGACCACGCGCCAGGTCGAGGGCATGATCGCCGAGGCCGAGCGCCAGGCGCAGGCCGGGCGGCTGCCCGAGGCGCGGCGCTCGATCGACCAGGCTTATCTCACGGTGAAGGCGGCGATCGGCTCCATGCGCGGCGGCGAGACGGTCGTGCGCTCGCTCAACTTCGCGACGCCGGCCGAGGAATACCACTACGAGATCGACCGCAACGACACCCACCGCATGCTGGTCGACATGCTGCTGAAGGAAAAGCGCGGCGGCGGCACCGACGCGATGGTGGACCAGGCCGTGGCCTCGGCCGCGCAATTGCGCACCCGCGCCGAAGCCGAGGCCGCCCGCAAGGACCATCCGGCGGCGATCAAGACGCTGGAAGAGTCCACGCGCGAGCTGGTCAAGGCGATCCGGGCGGCGGGCGTGTACATCCCGGGGTGACGATGGGTCATGGCCACAGCCGCCGCAGCGCCAGCCGGGCGCGCGCCTTCTGGCGCGCCGCCGGGCCGGTGCGCTGGCTGCTGGCGGCCCTGATCGCCTGCGCCGGCGCCCTGGCCCTGGCCGCCGCGCCGGGGCTCTGGCAGAAGATCGGCGCCGACGACGTGCACGACCCGCACAGCCCCGCCGTCGGCGTGCTGCAGGAACCGACGGAGGCACTGCAGGCGCTGCCGCGCGACACCGTGGGCGCCCGGGTCCGCTGGGTGGACGCGCTGGACCGCGGGCTGATCCAGCCGCGCACCAACATCCTGCCCGAAACGAAGGTGAACCTGCGGACCACGGAGGTCCTGCTGCGCAATACCGGCGAGATGCCGATGGTGCGCTTCCCGCATCGCCAGCACACCCTCTGGCTCGATTGCAGCAACTGCCACGACGAGTTGTTCGCCCGCGCCGCCGGCACCACCCGCATCAACATGCTGCTGATCCTGTCGGGCGAGAAATGCGGCCTGTGCCACGGCGCGGTGGCCTTCCCGCTCACCGAGTGCAAGCGATGCCACAGCGTCGAGCGGGGCAGCCCCGAGCACCAGGCCTTCGGCAAGGGCCTGGTCCGGGATGCGAACGTGCCATGAGGGCGTGGCCCTGGCTGTTCGTGCTGGGACTGGCGCTGGCGCTGGCCGCTGCACTGCCGGCGCGCGCCGAGTACGGCGACGTCGTGCTGGACCAGACCTCCACCAAGGCCGGTGTGCGGCCGGTGGTGTTTCCCCATTGGTTCCATCGCATCCGCTTTCGCTGCAAGGTGTGCCATTCCGAGCTTGGCTTCAAGATGCGGGCCGGGGCCAACCGGGTGCTGATGGACGACATCATCAACGGCAAGTTCTGCGGCATGTGCCACAACGGCCAGGTGGCGTGGTCCCCCGACCGCTGCGACCTGTGCCACTCGGGCAAGCCGGGCATCGAACCCGGCATCCGCGGCGATTCCCAAACGAAGGGTCCCGGCAAATGGTGAATGCTCCCCTGCGCCGCCGCGCGTTCACTCTGGCGGGCACCGGCCTGGCGCTGGGACTCGGCGGCTGCGCCGCCGTCGATGGCGCGCAGCCTGTCGCGTCCCCGCCCGGCGGGACCGGCGGCGCCATCCTGTCCCACTGGCTCAGTCTCACCGGCGGCTGGCGGCTCGACCCGCAGTCGCCGCCGCAGGTCGCACGGCTGCTTGGCGGCCGCAACGACTTCGTGCAGCCGGTCGGCGTGGCCGCGCGCAACGGCGTCCTGCTGGTCGCCGATGCCGGGGCCCGCACCCTCTGGCGCGTCGAGCGCGCGCGCGACGCGATGGCGCCCTTCACGACCTTCCGCGGCGGCGTAGCCGACGCCGGAGCCTCCATGCAGCTTGGCAGCGACTTCAGCGCCTGGGTGGCGCTGCCGGCCGAGCGCATGGTGGTGCAGTACGACGCGCGCGGGCGCATCGTGCGCCGCTGGGCCGACGAGGTCGACGCCCCGCGTCCGGTCGCCGTGGCCGTGCCCGAGGACCGCAGCCGGGTGCTGGTGGGCGATTCCGCCACCGCCCAGGTGCTGGTCTTCGACGCGCTCGGGCAGGTCCAGGGGCGGCTCGGCGGCCGCCATCCGCTGCCGCTGCAAAGCATCGCCGCGATGGCGCTCGGTCCGCGCGGGCTTTACGTGCTCGACCGGCTCGCCCAGCAGGTGATGGTGTTCGATCCGCGGGGCGTCCTCGTCGAAGTGCTGGCCGAGCACCAGCTGGTGCAGCCGCGGGCCCTGGCCGTCGACGGCAGCGGCCGCGTCTTCGTCAGCGACGAGGCCGACCAGACGATCAAGGTCTTTCGCGGCGAGGAACTGCTGGGCGTGGCGGGCGGCCGGGGCGCGGGCCCGTCGCGGTTCGGCCGCATCGAATCGATGGCGCTGGACGGCAACCTGCTGTACGTGGCGGACAGCCAGAACGCCCGCGTGCAGGTGCTGATGGTCGCGCCGCCGTCGATGGAAGCGCCCCCGGAGCGGCGGCGATGAAGCTCGGGCGAGCGCTGCTGGCCGGCTGCGCCGCGCTGCTGCTGGCGGCCTGCGCCAGCGAGCCGCTGGAGATGCGGCTGGATGCGCCGGCCGAGGGCGCGGTGCGCCTGTTCCCCTCCCCCGAGACGCAGGAAGTCCCGCGCTACCGCTATGTCGGCCAGTTGCAGGGCGAATCCAACTTCCGGCCCAAGGACGGCAGCCAGCCCGGCGCGGGCCGCCGCCTGCTGGCCTGGATCGTGGGGCTGGGCGATTCGACGGAGCAGCCCCTGATGCTGGTGCGGCCGCAGAGCGGCACGGTCGACCGCCTGGGGCGCGTCCTCGTCACCGACGTGGGCCGCGCCGGCGTCTTCGTGTTCGACGAGGCCGGCGGCAAGCTGGAGTTCTGGGACCGCGCCGGCCCCGGCACCCGTTTCGCATCGCCGATCGCCATCGTGCAAGGGCGGGAAGGCGAACTGCTGGTCACCGACTCGGACCTGGGGCGCGTCTTCCGTCTCGGCATGGATGGCCGCTCGCTGGGCGAACTCGGCGCCGGGGTGCTGCAGCGCCCCACGGGCATCACGCGCGACGCCCGCAGCGGCCGCATCTACGTGGCCGACACCCACGCCCACGACATCAAGGTGTTCGAAGACGACGGCCGCCACATTGCCACCTGGGGCAAGCGTGGCGACGACCCGGGCGAGCTGAATTACCCGACCCACCTGGCGCTGAGCGACGGCGTCCTGCTCGTGGCCGACTCCCTGAATGCACGCGTGCAGGGCTTCGACGCCGAGGGCAAGCCGGTGCTGGGCTTCGGCCAGCGCGGCATCTACGTGGGCAACATGGTCCGGCCCAAGGGGGTCGCGGCGGACGATGAGGGTAACCTCTATGTGGTGGAATCGATGCACGACACCCTGCTCGTGTACGACCGGAGGGGCCGGCTGCTGATGTCGCTCACCGGCACGGACAGCGAGTCCGGCCGCTTCTACCTGCCCGCCGGCGTGTGGATCGATGCGCGCAACCGCATCTACGTGGCGGACATGTTCAACGCGCGGGTGGCGGTGTTCCAGTTTCTCGGAGGCAATTGAATGCGGCGTCTGGCAGTAGGGATGTTCTTCGTGGTGGCGCTGGCGACGTGGTTCGCGCCGGCCGACCCGGCCCTGTCGGCCCGAGTCTCCGACATCCGGAACACGAAGCACAACCTCTCCGCCAACAGCACCAACACCGTCAAGGCGACCACCGAGTCGCAGATCTGCGTCTTCTGCCACACGCCGCACGCCGCCGAGAACATCGTCGGCGCGCCGCTGTGGAACCGCAAGCTTTCCGGGGCGACCTACACCACCTACAGTTCCAGCTCGCTCGAGGCCAACCTGACCGAACTGTCGGCGGGGCCGGGCGGGCTGTCGCGCCTGTGCCTGTCCTGCCATGACGGCACGATGGCGATCGGCAACGTCAACGTGGTCAACGGCAAGGCCAACCAGGCCATCACCATGACCGGCACCGCCACCGGCGGCACCATGCCGGCGGGCGCGGGCACCACGACCGGGTTCACGCGCAACCTCGGCACCGACCTGAGCAACGACCACCCGATCTCCTTCACCTACGACGCCACCCTGGCGACGAATGACGGCGAACTGCGCGCGCCCGACGGCGTGAACGTCGGCACCCGCGTGCGCGGCCAGACCAAGCCCAAGCTGCCGCTGGAGAACGGGCAGATGCAGTGCACCACCTGCCACGACCCGCACCTGCGCGAGACCGATGCGAACAAGGGCGCCGGCAAGTTCCTGCGCCTGAACCGGCTGCAGGAGACGCAGCAGCCCACCGGCGCCCAGTTCAACGAGACCAACGACATCTTCTGCCTCGCCTGCCACGACAAGGCCGGCCAGACCTGGGCGCTGTCGGCGCACGCGAACCCGCTGGTCGCCGACGAGCAATACACCGCCGCCGCCGCGGCGCAGCGCGAGTTCCCGGCCAACCTGCCGGTCTGGCGCGCCGCCTGCCTGAACTGCCACGACACGCACACGGTGCAGGGCGCGCGGCGGCTGCTGCGCGAGGGCACCGACAGCACGGCCATCCCCAAGGCCGGCGGCAATTCCGCCATCGAGGAGACCTGCTACCAGTGCCACGCCACCCTGGCCCAGAGCGCGCTGACCAACGTCGCCCAGGTGCCGAACATCAAGGACGACTTCGCGCTGGCGCGCCACATGCCGATCAAGTCGACCGAGCAGCAGACGGGCTCGGAGGTGCACGACATCGGCACCGGCACCGGCACCCGGCGCGGCAAGGACTTCTACGAAGATCCCGCCCTGCTGGGCCGCACCAATTCGCTCAACCGCCACGTCGAGTGCACCGACTGCCACAACCCGCACCGGGTCGTGAAGAACCGGAAATTCAACGCCGATCCGACCACGCCGGACGCCGGGGGCGCCCACGATCACAACCCCGCGACCGGAACCCACACCAACATCGCCTCGGGCGTCCTGAAGGGCGGCTATGGCGTGGAACCGGTCTACGGTGGCAAGGCCTTCGGCACGCCGCCCACGAGTTTCGACGTCAAGCGCGGTGACGGCGGTGTCGGCGCCAGCGAGGCGGTGGGCAGTACGTATGTCACGCGCGAGTACCAGATCTGCATGAAGTGCCACTCGACGTACGCGTACACCACCCCCCCCAATCTGGGCAGCAGCGGCGGCGGCACGCCCTCGGGGACCAACTCCCTGATCCAGTTCACCGACCAGTCGATGGAGTTCCAGGCGCCGGCCGGGCATACCGGCGAGCCGGCGTCCACCTCGGACAGCGGGGCGACCGGGGTTTACCAGACCCGGAACCACCGCTCCTGGCACCCGGTGATGGCCCCGACCGGCCGCGCGCTGGCCACGCGCGGCATCACCGGCACCAACCCGTGGCTCGCGCCCTGGGGCACCAACACCACCAACATCGGGGCCCAGACGATGTACTGTTCGGACTGCCACGGCTCGAACACGGGGACTGGCACCGTGGTGCCCACGGGCACCGCCCCGTGGGGACCGCACGGCTCCACCAACAACTTCATCCTCAAGGGCACCTGGGGCGTCGGCAGCGGCAACGGGGACAGCGGCACCCTGCTCTGCTTCAAGTGCCACGCCACTGCGGTGTACAACACGAGCAACGACAGCGGGCGGCGCAGTGGCTTCTACGACGGCAGCACCGGCAAGGGCAACCTGCACAACTACCACGTCAACCGGATCGGGCGCATCGAATGCACCTGGTGCCACATCGCGGTGCCCCACGGCTGGAAGAACCGCTCCCTGCTGGTGAACCTCAACGACGTGGGTCCCGAAGCGGGCCTGGCGGCCGGCACGGTGATCAACACCAAGCCGTACACCAAGGCGCCCTACTACCTCAACTCGGTCCTGAGGGTCAAATCCTTCGGCACCCCGGGCAGCTGGGCCGACAGCAACTGCGGCCCGCCCACCGGGACGGCCGGCAAGGACTGGATGAAAGCCACCTGCGCCAATGGGCCTTGACCGCCTGCTCGCTTCGCCGCGTCTCACGGTGGCCGGCTTCGCCGCGCTGGGGGCCGGCGTGTGCGCCGCCCAGGCGTGGCCGGCGCTGGCGGCCTGGCTGATCGCCGCGCCGCTGGCGGTGCTTGCCTTGAACCTGTCCGCGGCGCTGTGGGTCTTTCCGCGCCTCCGGCGCGGCGGGCTCGGGCTGTTCCACGGGTGCCTGCTCGCCTGCCTGCTGCTGGTGGCCTGGGGCCGCCTGACGCACTTCGATGGGCACCTGTTCATCGCCGACGGGCAGGAGTTCGACCCGGCGGCCGTGGAGACCGACTCGCGCGGCCCCTGGCACGGCGACGGCCTGCAGCGCCTCGCCTTCCTGCAGGGGCCCTACACGGTCACCTACGCCCCCGGCGTGCATCGCAGGCACACGAGCAGCCGGGTCGAGTTGCCGGGCGAGGGGCAGTGGCGCGAAATCGGCGACGACACCCCCATGGTGCTCGACGGCTACCGCTTCTACACCACGGCCAACAAGGGCTTCGCGCCCGTGCTCACCTGGACGGGCGCCGGCGCGCCGCCGGTCACGGGCGCGATCATGCTCCCGTCCTATCCGGCCAACGAGGGGCAGCAGGTCCATCACTGGAAGGCGCCGGGTGGCGCCGCCTGGAGCCTGGCGCTGCGCACCCGGCCGCTGGACGAGGCCAACGGCTGGACGCTCGCCCCCGCCACGACCGATGCGGTGCTGGTGGCGGAACTCGCCGGCCAGCGCCACGAACTGCGGCCGGGGCAGGAAGTGGTCACCGCGGCCGGCGTGCTGCGCTACGAACTGCTGGCCGGATGGATGGGTTATCGCATCTTCTACGACCCGACCCTCGTCCCGCTGCTGTGCATTGCGCTGCTCGGCGTGGCCGGGCTCGCGTGGCACCTGTGGAAGCGCGTCGAAGGGCTGGCACCCGCCTTGCCTGGAGCTCCCGCATGAACATGGCAACGATGCCCACCGATACCTGGGTGCTCTACCTCGGCGCCCTGCTGGTCGCCGGCTCCGCCCTGCTCGCCTGGCGCCTGGCCGCCACCGCCGGCGCGACCCCGCGAAGCGCACCCCTGATGGCGCTGTCGCTGCACGACGTGGCGCTGGGCGTGCTGGCGCTCGGGATCGCACTGCGCTGGAGCCGCGTCGGCCACGGTCCCTTCCTGAGCCTGTTCGAGATCCTCGCCAGCAGCCTGCTGAGCCTGGGACTGCTCTGGCGCCTGTTCAGCCTGCGCGTGCCCGTGCTGCGCGAGAGCGCGCCGGTGGTGCTCTCGCTGCTGAGCGTGATGGGGGTGTGGCTGCTGGTTTCCGATACGTCGGACACGCGGCTGCCCGCCACCTACGAAATGCCCATCCTGTGGCTGCACGTGGCCATGGGCAAGATCTTCCTGGCCTGCGCGCTGGTGGCCACCGGCCTGGCCGGCGTGCTGCTGGGCCGCGGGAGCGCGCGCGGCCAACGCTGGTTCCGCCGCATGCCGCCCGATGCCGCGCTCGACCGCCTCGCCTGGCGCTTCATGCTGATCGCCCTGGTGTTCGAAAGCCTGATGCTGATCGCCGGAGCGGTCTGGGCCCAGGACGCCTGGGGGCGCTTCTGGGCCTGGGATCCGCTGGAGACCTGGGCCTTCGTGACCTGGGTGGCCCTGGTCGGCGCCGTCCACGCCCGCCTCACCTGGAAGCTCGGCCCGCGCGCCGGGGCGCTGATGATCCTGGGCGTGTTCGTGCTGGCCTTCCTCACCTTCTTCGGGGTGCCCTTCGTGTCCCTCGCGCCGCACAAGGGGGCGGTATGAACAGACCCAATACGACACTGGTGGGGGCAATCCTGATCGTGGCGCTGGCCCTGGTGGCCGGCCTCGTGAAGTGGGCCGCCGACCCGGGCGAGGTCAGCGCACTGGAGCATCAGCGCCAGATGCAGGACCGCGAGCTCGGTCAGCGCTTCGAACAGGCCGTGGTGATGCTGCATGCGAAGCAGTACGACCACGCCATCACCGCCCTGCACCGGGTGCTGGAACTCGCCCCCCGCATGCCCGAGGCGCACGTGAACATGGGCTACGCCCTGCTGGGCCAGGCGAGGCCCGATGCGGCCCGCAGTTTCTTCGACGCCGCCATCGAGCTCAACCCGCGCCAGGCCAATGCCTACTACGGGCTGGCCATCGCCTACGAGGCGCAACAGGACTACGAAAGCGCACTGGGGGCCATGCGCACCTACCTGCACTTCGCACGCAGCGACGATCCCTACGCCGCCAAGGCCCGTTCGGCCCTGTGGGAGTGGGAGGGGAAGCTCGGCCGGCACGCCCCGACGGCGACCTCCCAGGCCACCCCTTCGCCGCGTCCGTAACCCTCGTTGCTTCCTGTTTCCGGGAAAGTACGACCGGCCCATCCTGCGGCCGGGAAGCTTTCTGCCCTCCGCGAGGTCCCGGAGGCGTTTTCCGGCTGGCACGGTCCGTGCACTGACGCGTGGTCAGGAGTCCGCCTTGTTCGCCGTGCCCACGTCCCTCACCACCTGGTCCAAGCCCGCTGCGCGCAGCGTCGTGCGCGGGCTGGCCCTGGGCGCGCTGCTGCTGAGCCTGGCGGCAGCGACGATCGGCCTGCGGGCGCCGGAACCTCTGGCCGATTACACGATCGTTCTAGTCCATGTCCCCGCGGCGTGGCTGTCGCTGTTGCTCTACGGGGCAGCGGTGGCGGCCGCCGTCGCCGCGCTGCAGAGCCCGGCCCGGCTGCCGGAGGGGACGCTGGCCGCGATCGCCCCGGTGGGCGCCGCGGCGGCCATCCTGGCCCTGTGGACCGGGCTGGCCAGCCAGCAGGCACATGGCTGGTGGGGTTGGGACGCGCGACTGGTGTGCGAACTGCTGCTGCTGCTACTCTTCGCAGGTTTGGTCGCGCTGCGTCGCGGGATCGAGGAGCCGGACCGCGCCGAGCGCGCGGGTGCCGTGCTGGTCCTGACCGGTGCGCTGAACATCCCCATCATCTACCTCTCGGTGGACTGGTGGCAGACCCTGCACGAGCGCGCCGCCGCCAGCGTCGGCCGCTCGCCCCTGGTCACCGGGGCCATGGCCCTGATGACGATGGCGTTCTGCATGACTGCGGGCGCCCTGGTGCTCGCGCGCCTGCAAGCGTTCACGCGCGAGCGTGAAGCCGGAACGCGGTATTTCGGATCGGCTCGTGCGGAGGGCGGCAGCGCCCGGACGCCGGCCAAGGAGCAACAATGATTGGTGAAATCGGCCACTTCTGCCTGATCGTCGCGCTGATGCTGGCGCTGGCGCAGGGCATCCTGCCCCTCGCGGGCGCCGCCAAGGGGCGCCCTGCGTGGATGGCGGTGGCGCAACCGGCGGCCCAGGGCCAGTTCCTGTTCGTCGCCATCGCGTTCGCGCTGCTGGTCGCGGCGTTCGTCAACAACGACTTCAGCATCCTGGTGGTGGCGCAGCACTCCAACACCCAGTTGCCCACGCCCTACCGCGTCGCCGCGGTGTGGGGCGGCCACGAGGGCTCGA
This sequence comes from Ramlibacter monticola, assembly GCF_016722785.1. Classification (GTDB taxonomy): domain Bacteria; phylum Pseudomonadota; class Gammaproteobacteria; order Burkholderiales; family Burkholderiaceae_C; genus Ramlibacter; species Ramlibacter monticola. Next base: position 1,291,747 of record NZ_JAEQNE010000001.1, read on the forward strand.
TGCTGCTGTGGGTGCTGATGCTGGGCGTGTGGGGCGTGGCGGTGTCGATCTTCAGCAACCGGCTGCCGGGCGTGTTCGTCGCCCGCGTGCTGGGCGTGATGGGCCTCGTCGCTTCCGGCTTCCTCGCCTTCCTGCTGTTCACGTCCAATCCGTTCACGCGGCTGCTGCCGGCCGCCGCGGAAGGCCGCGACCTCAACCCGCTGCTGCAGGACCCGGGCATGGTGATCCACCCGCCGATGCTGTACATGGGCTACGTCGGCTTCTCGGTGGCCTTCGCCTTCGCCATCGCGGCGCTGCTGTCCGGCCGGCTGGACGCCACCTGGGCGCGCTGGTCGCGCCCCTGGACCACCGTGGCCTGGATGTTCCTCACGATGGGCATCGCGCTCGGCAGCTGGTGGGCCTACTACGAGCTGGGCTGGGGCGGCTGGTGGTTCTGGGATCCGGTGGAGAACGCCTCCTTCCTGCCCTGGCTGGTCGGCACCGCGCTGATCCACTCCCTGGCCGTGACCGAGAAGCGCGGCGTGTTCCGCTCCTGGACCGTCCTGCTGGCGATCTTCGCCTTCTCCTTCAGCCTGCTGGGCACCTTCCTGGTCCGTTCGGGCGTGCTGACCTCCGTGCACGCCTTCGCGACCGACCCGAAGCGCGGCATCTTCATCCTCGCCTTCCTGGTCGTGGTGGTGGGCGGCTCGCTCACGCTGTTCGCGGCCCGCGCGCCCAAGGTGGGCCTGGGCGGCGGCTTCTCCTCGGTCTCGCGCGAGTCGATGCTGCTGGTGAACAACGTGCTGCTCGCCGTGGCGGCCGCCAGCGTGATGCTGGGCACCCTGTACCCGCTGCTGCTCGACACGCTGGAGCTGGGCAAGATCTCCGTCGGCCCGCCCTACTTCGAGGCCGTGTTCGTGCCCCTGATGGCGCCCGCCGTCTTCCTGATGGGGGTCGGCCCGCTGGCGCGCTGGCGCGAAGCCACCCTGCCCGACCTGGTGAAGCGCCTGAAGTGGGCGCTGGTCGCCAGCGCCGTGGCCGCGGGCGTCTCCATCGCTTCCGGCGGCTCGCTGCTGGCCTCCTTCGGCATCCTGCTGTCCGCGTGGATCGTCAGCGCCACCGTCACGATGGTGCTGGAGCGCACCCGCCATGCCGGCGGCAACGTCGCGCAGCGCCTGGCGCGCGCGCCGAAGCTGCTGCCGCGCGGCGAGTGGGGCATGCTCCTCGCGCACCTGGGCGTCGCCGTCTTCATCTTCGGCGTCACCATGGTCAAGGCCTGGGAAGCCGAGAAGGACGTCAAGATGTCTCCGGGCACCAGCGCGGTCCTGGGCGGCTACACCTTCACCATGGAAAGCATGGGCGAGTACAACGGTCCCAACTACATCGCCCTCAAGGGCGTGGTGAAGGTCTCGAAGGGCGACCGCGTGGTGGACACCATGTACCCCGAGAAGCGCCTCTACACCGCGTCGCAGATGCCGATGACCGAGGCGGCCATCGACACCGGCCTGACCCGCGACCTGTACGTCTCCATCGGCGAGGCCCTGGAGGACAACAGCTTCGCCGTGCGCGTGCAGGTGAAGCCCTTCGTCGACTGGATCTGGGGCGGCGCCCTGCTGATGGCCCTGGGCGGCCTGCTGGCCGTCACCGACCGCCGCTACCGCGTGGCGCGCGAAGAGAAGGCGGCCGCCCGGTTCGCGGGGGCCAAGGCATGATCCACCTGCGACGCCTCGCCATCCTGTTGCTCGCCGCCTTCTGCGTGGCCCTTTCGGTGCGCGCCGCCGAAGCGCCGGAGATGGCCGACGACCCGGTGCTGGAAAAGCGCGTGAACGAGATCGGCCTGGAACTGCGCTGCCTCGTCTGCCAGAACCAGACCATCGCCGACTCGCACGCCGGCCTCGCCGTGGACCTGAAGAACCAGATCCGCGAGCAGCTCAAGGCGGGCAAGAGCAACCGGCAGATCCTCGACTTCATGGTGGAGCGCTACGGTGACTTCGTCCTCTACCGCCCGCCGGTGAAGGCGACCACCTACCTGCTGTGGGCCGGCCCCTTCGTGCTGATGGCCATCGGCATCGGCGCCGCCGTCCTGATCGTGCGCCGCCGCCGCCAGGCCGTCGCGGAAGCGCCCCACCTCACCGAAGAACAACGCCGCCAGGCCGCCCGACTGCTCGCCGACGAGCCGGAGATCCGTTCATGACCATTGCTTTCTGGGCCAGCGTCGCCCTGCTGCTCGCAGGTGCGCTGCTGTTCGTGCTGCCGCCGCTGCTGCGGCCCGCCACCACCCGCGCCGGCCTGTCGCCGATGGCCGCCTACCGCGACCAGCGCGCGCAGATCGACGCCGAGTTCGCGCAGGGCACGCTCACCAAGGAACAGCACGCGCAGGCGCTGGAGGAACTGCAGACCCGCGTGATCGAGGAAGTGGGCGAGGTCAGCGACGCGAAGCCGGTGACGCAGAAGCCGCAGTCGCGCGCCTTCGTCGCCACCATCGCCGCGCTGATCCCGGTCGGCGCGCTGGTGACCTATGCCGTGCTGGGCACGCCGGCGGCGCTGCACCCGGAGAGCGAGCAGCAGGCGGCCGGCCAGGAAGGCGGCCACGCGATGTCGCAGGAGCAGATCGAGTCCATGGTGCAGGCCCTGGCCACCAAGCTCGAGAAGAACCCGAACGACGCCAACGGCTGGCACATGCTGGCCCGCTCGTACGTCGTGTTCCAGCGCCTGCCGGAAGCGGCGCAGGCCTACGACCGCGCCTACAAGCTCAATGCGGGCGACCCCAACATGCTGGCCGACTACGCCGACGTGCTGGCCATGGTCAACGGCCGCAGCCTCGAAGGCCGGCCCGAGAAGCTGGTGGACGAGGCGCTGAAACTCGATCCCCAGAACCAGAAGGCGCTCTCGCTGAAGGGCACCGCCTCCTTCAACCGCGGCGACTTCAACGGCGCCGCCGGCTGGTGGAAGAAGCTGCTGGCCACGGTGCCGCCGGGCTCGCAGCCGGCCGCCTCGATCCAGGCCAACATCGACCAGGCCCTGGCCGAAGCCGCCCGCGGCGGCGGCAAGGCGCCGGCGACGATGGCGGCCGCCGCGGCCGCCGCGCCGGCCGCGTCGCCGGCCGACAGCGCCCCGGCCAACCCGAACGCCACCGTCGAAGGCAGCGTGAGCGTCGCCGATGCGGTCAAGGGCAGCGTGCCGCAGGGCGCGACCCTGTTCGTGTACGCCCGGCCGGCCGACGGCAGCCGCATGCCGCTGGCCATCCTGCGCGCGCCGGCCGACAAGTTCCCGCTGCAGTTCAAGCTGGACGACTCCCTGGCGATGTCGCCCGAGTCGCGCCTCTCGCTGCGCCCGCAGGTGCAGCTGGTGGCGCGGATCTCGAAGTCCGGCAATGCCGTGCCGCAGCCCGGCGACCTGACCGGCACGCTGGGCCCGGTGAAGGTCGGCACCCGCGACGTCAAGCTGGTGATCAGCGAGGTCGTGAAGTGAGGCGGCGGGCCGCGATCGCATCCGCGCTCGCTGCCTGCCTCAGCGGCTGCGACCGCCCTCCCGTCGCCGCAGACCGGCCCCGCTGGCCGGCCCTCCCCGTCACCGAGCTGAACGGCCGGCCCGCCACCCTGCCCGCCGCCAGCGGGCAGGCCCGCATCCTCAATCTCTGGGCGCTGTGGTGCGCCCCCTGCCGCGCGGAACTGCCGGCGCTGGAACGGCTCGGCCTGGCGCTGGCGGGCCGCGGCGTGCAGGTCTCCGCCATCGCGCTGTCGGACGACCTGTTCGCCGTCCGCGAATACCTCTCCGACCGGGCGGCGCGCCTGCACGGCGCCGTGATCGGGCCGCGCGAGCCGGTGGTCCGGCAGCTCGGGCTCGACGCCCTGCCCCAGACCTTCGTCGTCGCGCGCGACGGGGGCGTGCTGGCCTGCTGGATCGGCGCGCGCGACTGGGACGCCCCGTCCGTGCGCGCCGACCTGGACCGCCTGCTGAAAGACGCATGACCGCCATGACCACCGCCACCCCCCTTCCGGAACTGGCGGGCAAGCTCCCCGCGCCGCTGCGGCCGCGGCGCATGTCGCTGCGCGCCATCGGCGTGCTGGCCATCCTCGCCCTGATCATCCTGGCGACCGTGATGGTCACCTCCGCGCTGCTGTTCCGCGGCGCCGCGCAGTCGCACCTGGAGAACCTGGAAGCGGCGCACGGGCGCTACGAGCAGCTGCTGGAGAACCGGCAGGACGCCATGCGCGACGGCGCCGACCGCGTCCGGCTCGCCGCGATCGACGGGCAGCTGCTCGCCGCCGCCGCCGAGCGCCAGCAGCACCTGGCGACCACCCGGCACTACATCGACGGCAGCACCGTCACCATCGCCACCCTGGCCTGGGTGGGCATCACCTCGATCGGCGCGCTGGCCCTGCTGTTCTTCTCGCGCCTGGCCGGCGACATCGGCACGGTGCGCGCCCGCGCGCTGGCGATCCTGACCGGCGACCGCAGCGCCGGCAGGCCGCTGGCCCGCAGCGACGAATTGCGCGAACTGGGCGACGCCGTCGACAGCCTGGCCGTGGCCCTGGGCAAGCGCGAGCAGGCCCTGGCCGAAGAGCGCCGCCACGTCATGCACCGGGAGAAGCTGGCCACCATCGGCTCGATGGCCGCCGGCGTGATCCGCGAGATCGGCAACCCGATCGCGGCCATCGACGGCTATGCGCGGGCGCTGCTGGAGGCGCGCGGCGCGGGCCCGGCCCCACAGGCCGGCGACGACGGCAGCGACGTCAGGCCGATCCTGCAGGAAACGGCGCGCCTGATCGCCATCACGCGCGAGATCAACCGGCTGGCCGCCACCCCCGCGGCGCAGTGGCAGCTCGCCAGCGTCAACGAGATCGTCACCCAGGGCCTCGCCCTGCTGCGCTACGAGCCGCGGCTGGAGGACGTGAAGGTCCACACCTCGCTCGATCCCATGCTGCCGGCGGTGAGTTGCTGCGCCGACCGGCTGGTGCAGCTGCTGATCAACCTGGTGGCCAACGCCGCCGACGCGACCGCCGGCCTGCCGGCCCACACGGCGCGGCTGGAGATCGCCACCCGCGAGGCCGACGGCGGCATCGAGCTGCGCCTGGACGACAACGGCTGCGGCATGACGGACGAAGTGCGCGCGCGCGCCTTCGAGCCGCTGTTCACCACCAAGCCCGCGGGCCAGGGCACGGGCCTGGGCCTGCCGCTGTGCCGCGCGGTCGCCGAGGAGCACGGGGGCCGGATCGCGCTGGAACCCCTGCCGGAGGGCGGCACCCGGGTCACTCTGTGGCTGCCGCTCGAACAGGACAGGCTCCCGGTAAACTAGCCGGCATGAGCTCCTCGCTGCAGATCCTGGTCATCGACGACGAACCCGCGATTCGCCAGATCCTCGCCGCGAGCCTGACGCGCGCCGGCCACACCGTCGAAACCGCGGGCAGCGGCCGCGAAGGCCTCATGCGCCTGTCCAAGGGCGACGTCGAGGTCGCCCTGTGCGACATCAACATGCCGGACCTGACCGGCATCGAGGTGGTCCGCGAGGCCAGCAAGTCCGGCTACGACACCACCTTCATCATGATGACCGCCTTCTCCTCGGTGGACACCGCCGTGGAGGCGATGAAGGCCGGCGCCACCGACTACATGATCAAGCCGCTGCGCTCCGAGGAGCTGCTGCAGCGGCTGGCGCAGATCGCCGACCTGCGCGGCCTGCGCGGCGAGAACGAGGCCCTGCGCAAGCTGGTGGTGGGCCGCAGCGACGACCGCTGCCCCTCGGTGTCGCCGTCCATGAAGCAGCTCGATCGCCTGATCGCCAAGGTGGCCCCCACCGACAGCACGGTGCTGATCACGGGCGAGAGCGGCACCGGCAAGGGCGTGACGGCCCGCTCGATCCACCAGCAGAGCCAGCGCGCGGGCGCGCCCTTCATCCCGGTGAATTGCGGCGCCATCCCCGAGAACCTGCTGGAGAGCGAATTCTTCGGCCACGTGCGCGGCGCCTTCACCGGGGCCGACCGCGCGCGCAAGGGCCTGTTCCTGGAAGCCGACCGCGGCACCATCTTCCTCGACGAGATCGGCGAGCTGCCGCTGGAACTGCAGGTCAAGCTGCTGCACGTGCTGGAAGCGCGCGAGATCCGGCCGCTGGGCAGCGAGCAGGTCCGCAAGGTCAACGTGCGCATCGTCGCGGCCACCAACCGCGACCTCAAGGCCATGGTCGACGACGGCCGGTTCCGCGAGGACCTGTACTTCCGCATCAGCGGCTTCCACGTCACGGTGCCGCCGCTGCGCGAGCGGCGCGAGGACATCCCGGCCCTGATCCGCTACCTGCTGGCGCGCGGCGGCGAGCGCTTCGGCGTCGCCGGCAAGCTCATGCTGGAGCCGGAGGCCGAGGAGATCCTCGTGAGCTACGACTGGCCGGGCAACGTGCGCGAGCTGGAGAACGTGCTGCAGCGCGCCACCATCCTGGCCGACGAGGGCCGCATCACGGTGGCCGACCTGCCGCCGAACATCACGCCCTCCACGCCGGTGGGCGCCGCCGCGCCCCTGGCGACCGGGCGGGGCCAGTTGCGCGAGCAGGTGCGGGACTTCGAACACGGCCTGATCCTGCGCGCGATCGAGGAGTGCGGCGGCGACCGCCGCGCCGCGGCGCAGCGCCTGGGCATCGGCCTGTCCAGCCTGTACCGCAAGCTGGAGGAACACGAGCAGGCGCGCGGCGCGCAATCCACCGCCGAGCCATAAGGCGCGACGTCGTCATGGCTTAGGCGCGCCCTTGGCGGGATCGCGCGACAATCGACGCGCGAATCCGCGTCCGGAGCACACCAGGGCATGGGCCCGGTTCTTGCAGAGGATGGGGAATGAACGCCGCCACCACCCGCCTCCTTCTCCGGTGCACCCTGTGGATGGGTGCGCTGTTCGCTGCGACGGCGCTGTACGCCGGGCCCGCCGAGGACTTCGCGCAGGGCGAGGCCGCCCTGCTCGCCGGCGATCTTCCGACGGGCATGAACCTGATGCGCAAGGCCGCCGACCAGAACCATGCCAAGGCGCAGGCCCGCCTGGGCGACCTGTTGCGATCGGCCGAATTCGAAAAGGAAGCCGTCGTCATGTACCGCAAGTCGGCCGACCAGGGCGAGCCCGCGGGCGAATATGGCCTGGGACGCGCCTATGCCGACGGCGCGGGCGTCGAGAAGAACGCCGCGACCGCCCTCGAGTGGTACCGCAAGGCCGAGAAGAAGAACCATGCGCCGGCGCTGGATGCGCTCGCGCGGGCCTACCGCACGGGCACCCTGGGCTTGCCGAAGGACCTGGAACAGGCCAAGGCCTACGACGAGCGCGCGCGCGCCCTGGCGGCAGCCCAGGCCGGCACGCAGGGGGCGGCCCGTTGATCTCGATTCTGGCGCTGCGGCGGCCGTCATTCCCGCGAACGGGAATGGCCTGCATGGCGGCCTTGCTGGCACTCCTGGGCGCACCCGCCGGGGCGGCGGACATCACCAAGGGGGGGTCCCTCTACGCGACCCACTGCGCCGTGTGCCACGGCGCCAGGGGAGCTCCCCCGGTCATGCCCGCGGCGACCGATTTCCGCCGGGTCGAGTCGTTGATGCGGCCCGACATGCAAGTGCTCCTGTCGATCAAGAACGGCAAGGGCGCCATGCCCGGTTATTTCGGCATCCTCCGGGACCAGCAGATCCTGGATGTGATCGCCTTCCTGAGGACCCTGAGCTGATGACAAGAACGATCTCCCGGCGCGCCGCGCTGTCCCTGGCGCTCCTGGCCGGCACCGCGGCCTTCGCGCAGCAACCCAATGGCGGCAAGCCCGCGGCCGGCGCCTGGCGCGTGCTCGACTCCTTCGAGGTGGGCGAAGGCGTCTACGTGCGGGCCCTGAAGCTGGAGGAGAAGCGCAACGTGATGTGGGTCGGCACCTCCTCCGGGGTGCACGAGGTCGACCTCAAGTCGCTCAAGCCCACCAGCACCTTCACCCGCAAGGAAGGCCTCGCCAACGAATACGTGTTCTCGGTGGGCGTCGACCACCAGGGCAACAAGTGGTTCGGCACCAATGCCGGCGGCGTCTCCCGCTACAACAACGGCCAGTGGAAGACCTTCTTCCCGATGCACGGGCTGGCCGACTACTGGGTCTACTGCTTCGCCAGCCAGAAGGACGGCACGCTGTGGATCGGCACCTGGGCCGGCACGAGCCGGGTCGACGCCAAGACCGGCAAGTTCACCAACTACGTGCGCGAACTGATCAACGAGTGGGTCTACGGCCTCGGCGTCGACAAGCAGGACCGCGTGTGGTTCGGCACCGAGGGCGGCGTGTCGATGTTCGACGGCAAGACCTGGAAGAGCTGGACGCACAAGGACGGCCTCGGCGCGCCGAACACCGACCAGCTCCCCTTCTCGACCAACACGGGCCTGGGCACGCGCTCGCGCCACGACCTCGCCACGATGAACGAGGGCCGCCCGACCTACAACCCCAACTACACGTTCGCCATCCACGTCGATCCGCAGGACAACGTGTGGGCCGGCACCTGGGGCGGCGGCATCGCCAGGTTCGACGGCAAGAAGTGGACGAACATGAATTCCAAGGACGGCCTCGCGGGGAACATCGTGTATTCGATCGCCCAGACGAAGGACGGCGCGATGTGGTTCGGCACGAACCGCGGCGTCTCCCGCTGGGACGGCAGGAACTGGCAGAACTTCGGCCGCAAGGAAGGCCTGCTGGAAGAGAACGTCTACGCACTCGCCGTCACCCCGAGTGGCGAAGTCTGGGCCGGCACCCGCAAGGGCGTGGCCCGCATCGGCCGCTAGGCCCGACCCGACAACGAAATTTAGGAGCTCACATGCAGTTCGGTCACAAGACGATGGCGGTGCTGGTCATCGCCCTGGGCGGCGTCATCGCCGGTGCCTACACCCTCGGCCGCAAGGCCGCCAGCCCCGCCGCCCCGCAGGTGGCCGCCGCCGGCAGCCAGCAGGCCATGGGCGGCGCGCCGGAAGGCGCGCCCGCCGGCAACGTGCAGGCCCCCGCGGGCCATCCCCCGGTCGCCGAAGGCGGCGCGCCCCCGACGGAGGGCAAGGTCAAGATCGACCCGAACGCGAAGTTCGTGCACTTCCGCGTCGGCAACCGCAACGTCAAGGACATCCTGGCCGAAGGCGACACGGTCTGGGTCGGCACTTCCGGCGGCGTGATCCGCTACAACACCAAGACCGACGAATACAAGCTGTTTGACACGCGCGCAGGCCTGCTGTCCAACGGCGTGTTCCACATCAGCCGCCTGGACGGCAAGCTGGCCGTGGGCACCTACGGCGGCGGCCTCTCGCTGATGGACGAAGCCACCGGCAAGATGGAAACCTTCAACATCCCCGACGGCCTGGGCGATGCCTTCGTCTACGACGTGCTCAAGACGAAGAACGGCGACGTCTGGATCGCGACCTGGTCGGGCGTGAACCGCATCAAGGGCGGCAACCTGAAGGACCGCACGAAGTGGGAACTGCACACCGTCGCCTCCACCAAGGGCGGCCTGCCGAACGACTGGGTCTACGGCCTGGCCGAGGGCAAGGACGGCATCGTGTGGCTGGCCACCGAAGGCGGCCTGGCACGCTGGGTCGAGGGCAAGTGGGACAACTGGAATCACGCCAAGGGCCAGGGCGCGCCCTATGAAGTGGTGAAGGACGACCTCGCGTTCAAGAACGACCCGTCCAAGGTCTCGAGCCACCACGCCCGCCAGAAGCAGGAGATGGGGCTGCAGGGCATCGACACCGCGTACAACCCGAACTACATCGTCTCGCTGGTGGCCGCGAAGGACGGCACCGTGTGGGCCGGCACCTGGGGCGGCGGCCTGGCGCACTTCGACGGCAAGCAGTTCCGCAACTACACGGTCAAGGACGGCCTGCCGGGCAACCACGTGTTCATGCTGCACCAGGCCAAGGACGGCGACCTCTACGTCGGCACCAACGCCGGCGTGACCAAGTTCCGGGACGACAAGTTCAGCGCCCCGCTGACCACCGCCGACGGCCTGTTCTCCAATGCCGTGTTCTCGATGGACACCGGCGCGGACGGCAGCCTGTGGGTCGGCAGCTTCGGCGGCGTGGCCCACATCGGCAAGAAGTAAGGCGGGAGAACCGTCGCCGCGGCTGCGGCAAGGGCCGCTCCAGAGCGGGACGCCCGGCTTCGGCCGGGCGTTTTCGTTGGGCCGGCCGACTCCCGCAGTCTTCGTCATTCCGCGCCGGGACCGGCAGGGTATCCCCGTAGCCGGGAGGCCGTTGACTGATGGGCCGAGCGGGCATAGATTCCCTGCCTCCGGCGCGACAATGGAGAGTACGGCGATGACAGCTCATGTGCAGACCGCGAACGGTCTTCCGCTGGCCCCGGCGCGCAAGAAGTTCCCGATGGCAGGCTGGATCCTGATCGCGATGGTGCTCGGGATCCTGATCGGCTGGGCCATCTTCGCCAACGTGCCCGACAAGAAGACCGCCGCGCAGATCGCCGGCTACGTGTCGATCTTCTCGGACATCTTCCTGCGCCTGATCAAGATGCTGATCGGGCCGCTCGTGTTCTCCACCCTCGTCGTCGGCATCGCGCACATCGGCGACGCGGCCTCCGTCGGGCGCGTGTTCGGCAAGGCGATCGCCTGGTTCCTCACCGCCTCGCTGGTCTCGCTGGTCCTCGGCCTCATCATGGCCAACCTGCTCCAGCCGGGTCTCAACCTGGGCCTGCCGCTGCCCGACATCGGCGCGTCGGCCAACCTCGCCACCTCGAAGTTCACGCTCAAGGACTTCGTCAGCCACCTGGTGCCCAAGTCCTTCGCCGAAGCCATGGCGAACAACGAGATCCTGCAGATCGTCGTGTTCTCGATGTTCTTCGGCGTGGCGCTGGCGGCGCTCGGCGACCGGGCGAAGACGCTGGTCGCCTCGATCGACGAGCTGTCGCACGCGATGCTGAAGATCACCGGCTACGTCATGAACCTGGCTCCGATCGCCGTGATGGCCGCGATGGCGGCGACGGTGGCCGTCAACGGGCTGGAGATCCTCGTCAAGTTCGCGGTCTTCATGGCCGACTTCTACCTGGGGCTGTTCCTGCTGTGGGCCGTGCTCGTCGCGGCCGGCTTCGTGTTCCTCGGTCCGCGCGTGTTCCGGCTGCTGGTCCTGGTCAAGGAACCGTTCCTGCTGTCGTTCGCCACGGCCAGCTCCGAGGCGGCCTATCCGAAGATCCTGGACGCCCTCGATCGCTTCGGCGTGCGGCGCAAGATCTCGGCCTTCGTCATGCCGATGGGTTATTCGTTCAACCTCGACGGCTCGATGATGTACTGCACCTTCGCCGTCCTGTTCATCGCCCAGGCCTACGGCATCGCGCTGCCGATCCACACGCAGGTCACCATGCTCCTCATCCTGATGCTGACCTCCAAGGGCATGGCCGGCGTGCCGCGCGCCTCGCTGGTGGTGATCGCCGCGACGCTGAACCAGTTCAACATCCCCGAGGCGGGCCTGCTGCTGATCCTCGGCGTGGACACCTTCCTCGACATGGGCCGCTCGGCCACCAATGCGGTCGGCAACTCGATCGCCACCGCCGTCGTCGCCAAGTGGGAAGGCGAGCTGATGACCCAGGCCGAGGCCGACCGCAACCTGCGCGCGATCGAGGCCGAGGCCACGGCACGCGGGCATGCGCTCGCCGATTGAGGTGGCCACCGTGCGCGCCCTGCCCGCCGCGCTGCTCGCGGCCGCGCTTGCGTGTTTCGCGGCCGCGACTGCGCACGCGCAGTCGCCCGAGGCGCCGCTGCGCCTGACCGGCACGCTCGCCAAGGTGCGCGAGACCGGCATCATCGCGCTCGGCCACCGCGACTCGTCGATCCCGTTCTCCTACCTGTCGCCGCGCGGCGAGCCGATCGGCTACTCGATCGACCTGTGCAGGCTGCTGGTCGACGCCATCGGCGAGGCCGTGGGCCGCACCCTCACCGTGAAGTGGCAGCCGGTGACCTCCGAGACGCGCATCGCCGCGGTCGTCGGCGGCCAGGTCGACCTCGAATGCGGGTCGACCACCAACAACCTCGAGCGCCAGAAGCAGGTCGCCTTCTCGCCGACGATCTTCGTCTCGGGCACCAAGCTGCTGGTGCGCAAGGGCTCGGCGATCCGCTCGTTCCGCGACCTCGGCGGCAAGCGCGTCGTGGTGACCGCCGGCACGACCAACGAGAAGGCGATGCGCGACCTCGCGGCGCGGTTCAGGATCGCCATGACACTCGTCACCGCCCCCGACCACGAGGCCTCCTTCGAGCAGCTCACCAGCGGCAAGGTCGATACCTTCGCCACCGACGACGTGCTGCTGTACGGGCTGCTCGCGCAGCACAAGCTGCAGGCCGACTACCTCGTCGTCGGCGAATTCCTCTCGTACGACCCGTACGGCATCATGTACCGCAAGGGCGATCCCCAGCTCGCCAAGCTGGTCGACGACACCCTGCGCGAACTGGCCGAGGACCGCGAGATCGAGCGCCGCTACGAGCGCTGGTTCCTGCGCCGGCTGCCGCAGTCGGGCGTGAGCCTGGACCTGCCCATGAGCGCCCAGCTCGAGACGATCCTGCAGACCCTGGCGTCGCCGCCCGATGCCCGGCCGCCCGGCCTGGCCGACGACGGCACGCGGCGCTGAGCCGCGGCGAAAGGGAGAGCGTCAGCCGATGCGCTGCTGCAAGGCGGCCCGCGTCCGCGTGAACCGCATCTCGAGTTCCTCCACCAGCCCCGGCAGCACCGACGTCTCCCCCCGCGTCACGCTGTGCTCGAGGCGATAGCAGACCTCCGCCACGCCCTTCGCCCCCAGGCTCGCGCTGGTCCCCGCGAGCTTGTGCGCGCGCCGGCGCAGTTCCTCCATGTTCGCGTTGTGCAGGTGCTGCTTGATCGCGCTGAGTGCCGCCGGCGTTTCGTTCAGGTAGTCCGTGATCAGGCCGCGCACCACCGAGGGCGAGTCCGGCTCGTCGAGCGCGGCGAGTTCCTTCAGGATGGCCTCGTCGATCAGCGCGTCCAGCGGGTCGGGAACGGGCGCGCTGCGCTGCGGCGCCCAGCGCTCGATCAGCTGCTGCACCGACACCGGCAGGATCGGTTTGGCGATGTAGTCGTCCATGCCCGCTTCGATGCAGCGCTGGCGGTCCGCCGGCAGCGCGTTGGCGGTCATGGCGACGATGCGCGGACGCCGGTTGGCCGGCACGGTGGACACGATGAGGCGGGTGGCCTCGAGCCCGTCCATCACCGGCATCTGCAGGTCCATGAACACGAGGTCGTAGCGCAGGTGCCGCACCCGTTCGACCGCCTCGGAACCATCCTGCGCGACGTCCGGCGAGTAGCCGAACTTGCGCAGCATGCCGACTGCGAGCTTGCGGTTGATGTCGCTGTCCTCCACCACCAGGATCTGCATCGGCAGCCGCTTGGCGAGCGAGTGGTCGATGAGCTGCGCCGCGGCCGCGGGCGGCGGCGCGCGGCGGTCGTGGATCACCTCGTCGAGCACCGCGAACAGCTTCGAGTGCTTCACCGGCTTGGCCAGCGTCGCGGCGAACAGCTTCATCGCCGAGAAGTCGCGGCCGCGCCCCGGCGAGGAAGACAGGAGCACCAGCGGCGGGGCGCCCTCGCCCTTCTGCGCCACGATCGCGCGGGCGAGCTGCAGGCCGTCCATGTTGGGCATGTGAAGGTCCAGCACGGCGACGTCGAAGGGGCCTTCCGCTTCCAGCAGCGCCAGGGCATGGGTGCCGCGGGTGGCGCACTCCACCTCCATTCCCCAGCGCGTGCACTGCGTCTTCAGGATGTGCAGGTTGGTCGGGTTGTCGTCCACCAGCAGCACGCGGCGGCCCGCCAGTTCGGGCGCGCGGCCGGTGCGGTACTGCGCCGTGGGCACGTTCTGCGCGATGCCGGCGCGCATGGTGAAGGAGAAGGTGGACCCCTTGCCCTCCTCGCTCTCCACCTTGAAGTCGCCGCCCATCATGTGCACGAGGCGGGCGCTGATCGCGAGGCCGAGGCCGGTGCCGCCGAAGCGGCGCGTGGTGGACGTGTCGCCCTGGGAGAAGGCCTTGAACAGGCTCTCCATGTGGGTCGCGGGGATGCCGATGCCGGTGTCGCGCACCGCGAAGCGCAGGTGCACCTCCTCGGCTTCGCGCCGCAGCACGCTGGCGGTGAGGCAGACCTCGCCCCGGTCGGTGAACTTGACGGCGTTCGACAGCAGGTTCACCAGCACCTGGCGCAGCCGCGTCGAGTCGCCCACCAGCCAGTGCGGCACGTTGTCCGTGATCTCGTACAGCAGGTCGATGCCCTTGTCGGCCGCGCGCGGCGCCAGCATGTCGAAGGCTTCCTCGATGCACACGCCGATCTCGAAGGGCCGCTGCTCGAGCTCCAGCATGCCGGACTCGGACTTGGAGAAGTCGAGGATGTCGTTGATGGTGGACAGCAGCGCGTCGCCGCTGGTGTGGATGGTCTGCACGTAGGAGCGCTGCTCCGAATCGAGCTGCGTGTCCTCCAGCAGCGCCGTCATGCCGATCACCGCGTTCATCGGCGTGCGGATCTCGTGGCTCATGTTGGCGAGGAAGGCCGCCTTGGCCTCCGCCGCCTGCAGCGCCTGCTCGCGCGCGCCCATGAGTTCCGACTCGACGCGCTTGCGCTCGACGATCTCCTCCTGCAGCGCGGTGTTGGTCTCGGTCAGCACCGCGGTGCGCTCGGCCACGCGCTGCTCCAGCATCGCGCGCTCCTGCTGCAGGGCCTGCTCCGACGCCATGCGCTCCGTCACGTCGCGCACGATGCCGCAGAACAGGCGCTGCCCTCCCACCGGCATCTCGCTCACGCCCAGTTCCATCGGGAAGGTGCTGCCGTCCTTGCGCCGCCCCGTGACCAGCCGTCCGATTCCGATGATCTTGGGCTTGCCGCCGCCCAGGTAGTTGGACAGGTAGGAGTCGTGCCGCTCGCGGTCCGGCGAGGGCATCAGCATGTTGACGTTGCGCCCGATCACTTGGTCGGCGATCCAGCCGAAGATGCGCTCGGCCGCCGGGTTGTAGCTCTGCACGGTGCCGCGGCTGTCGATCGTGATGATCGCGTCCAGCGCGTGGTCGAACACGGCGCGCATCCGCGCCTCGCTGTCGGCGCGCTGCGCCAGCGCGCCGCGCAGCGCCTGCGTGCGCTGCTCCACCTGCCGCAGCGCGCGCGCCCGCAGGTTCGCCTGCAATCCGAGCAGGCCCGCCATCAGTGCGCTGATCGCGAAGCCCAGCACCAGGATCACCCAGGACTGGTCGCCGCCGACGTCGGCCTGGAAACCCGGCAGCGAAAGGAACTCGATGTTCCAGCGCCGCTGGCCGAAATCGAGTTCGGCCGTGCGCTGCAGGGCCGGACGCGCGCCCGCGCGCGCCTCCAGCTCGCGGCTGCCGAACACCGGCACGTTGCCATCGCGCACGCGCAGGCCGATCACCGAGGCATCGGGCCCCAGCGCGCTTTCCACCAGCTGCATGGTGTCGAAGGCCTCGACCAGGAAGCCCAGCACCGACTGCTGGCGCGCCACCGGGTTGGTGGGCACCGCGCCGCCGGCGTACACCGGCACGAGCATGGCCCAGATCTGCCCGCCCGCCCCCTTCGGCGTGGCCAGCGTGAGCGGCCCCGTCAGGACCACGCTGCCGTTCTGCAGCGCCCGGTTCATCGCCTCCTGCGCGAGGGGGTCATCCTGCAGGTCCAGGCCCAGCGGCCTGCGATCCGGCGTGCCGAAGGCGCGGAAGTAGGCGAGCGGATAGTGGAACGGCCGCTCCTGCGCCGCGCGCACGCCGTAGCCGGCGATCCCCTCGGCGCGGGCCTGCCGCTCGTGGGCCTCGCGCTCCGCCGCCGGCACGCGCTGGGCGAAGGCCAGCCACAGGCGCCCCGGCGAGCGGGTGCCCGACTCCAGGGCGTCGAAGTAGTCGCGCCACTGCTGGCGCGAGATGCCGCCGCCCACGCTGAACAGGCCGGCCACCGAGCGCAGCAGGATCTCGTCGGTCTGCAGGCCGTGCCGGATGTCGGTCAGGATGCGGCTGGTGCGGTATTCGAAACGGCGGTTCTCGGCACTGCGCGACAAATTGTGGGCGACGTCCCAGGACAGGAGCGTCACCAGCACCCCCACCACGAGCACCAGCGCCACCAGCCCGAAGGGGTGCAGCTTGTGCGGCGCCTCGGCGGGCGGGGGCGCCTCCGCGGCGCCGGCCTCGGAAGGGACCGGGGCGGGCGCCTGATCGGGAAGGGGAAGGGACGACATGCGGCGATTCGTACGCCGCGAGCGTAGCATTTCCCGCCGGGCTCTCCTTCATTTGGATGAGGTGGCGGGCCTGTCGACCCGGCAGCTCAATCCTGCGCCGGCTCCCACGCGAGGGACTGCACTTCGCACGCGCCGAAATCGGCCGGCACGCCCGGCACGCCGCCGCGGCGGAAGTGCAGCACCGCCCAGTCGAAGTGGCCTTCCAGCTGCCGCGGCGTGGCCGCGGCGCAACGCGCCTCCACGTCCGCCCAGAACTGCTCCGGCGCCAGGCCGGTGGGCCGGATGTGTTCGTCGGACAGGAACGCGCGCGCGTAGCCCAGGTCGAAGGGCCGGCGCTGGCGGAAGAAGGACACCTTCGCCGGCACCACGCGCGCGGGTGGCGCCGCCTCCTCGCCGGCGAAACGCTGCGTCGGGTCGTGGCGGTGCACGTCGGGCGCGTCCAGCGCCTCGAACAGCAGCGACAGCCGCCGCGCCAGCGCCTGCACCTGCTGCGGGAAGGGCTGGGGGTCCTTGCGGCCCAGGATCGAATCCTTGCCGAAGACGAAGGCGAGCGGGTGCGCGTCGTCGAGGTCCATGGTGGCCTGGATCACGAGGAAGCTGCCGTCGGGCGCCAGGGTGCGCGTGATGCCGCGGCAGACCAGCACGTCGTCGAGCCAGTGGATCGCCTGCGACAGCGTGACCACGTCGTACTCCGCGTCGCTGTACATCAGGCGGTTGGCCGATTCGTGGATCGCCTCCAGCGCCACGCCGCGCCCGGCGGCCGTCGCCCGCGCGGCCCGCACGAAGCCGCGCGAGAGGTCCATCAGCGTCACGTTGGCCGGCACCTGCGCCAGCTGCAGCGCGAGGCTGCCGGGGCCGCCGGCCAGGTCGAGGACGCGCGTCTGGGGGCCGATTCCGGTCTCCCGCACCAGGAAGCTCGCGAGGTCGGCGGGGAAGGGACGGTGCCGCAGGTAGTCCTGCGCCATGCGGGCGTCGTAGCGCGACACGTCGTCGCGCGTCCCGACCAGCACGCCGGCCTGACGCATGTCGGCCACGGCCTTCAGCACGCGCTTGCGCTCCGCCTCCTGCGGCTCCGAGTCGGTGAGCCGGAAATAGGCTTCCACCACCTGCGCGCCGGTGGCGCCGCGCGGGCCGGAGAACAGCGACAGCAGGATCCGATAGCGCTGCGACAGCCAGTACTGGAGATAGGGCTCGGTCTCCTGCGCGACGTAGGGTCGTCCGTCCTGGCTGAAGGCCAGCACGAAATTGGGCGAGGCGCGCAGGCGCTCGCGGGTGAGCTGGGCGATGGCGGTGGAATTCATGGGTGGGCGATCACCATCAGGGTCGGCGCACGCTCGAAGGCGGTGCGCAGGCAGCGGCCCAGCGTTTCGGGATCGAGCGCGGCGAAGCTCTCGTCGAGGACGGTGAGCTGCGCCTTCTGCAGCAGCGCGCGGGCCAGGAAGATCCGGCTGCGCTCGCCGTGGGAGAGCTGCCAGCCGGTCTCGCCGACGGTCTGCGCGAGGCCGGCGGGCATGCGTTCGAGCAGGTCGCCCAGCCCCAGCTCCTCGCACAGCGAGCGCGCTTCGGCCAGGTCCTCTTCGCTGGCGGGCCAGTTGCGCCCCATCAGCAGGTTGAAGCCCAGCGTGCCGGTGAGGATGTGGTTCTCGTGGAACTGCGGGGCCTCGGCGGCGAGCCGGTGCCAGTTCTGCCCCAGCGTCTGTCGGTCCAGGCCGGCGAGCAGCAGCGAACCGGAGGCGGGCTGGCGCAGGCCGGTGAGCAGCGCCGCCAGGGTGGACTTGCCGCCGCCGGAGGAGCCTTCGAGCAGGATGCGCTCGCCGCGGGTGATCGCCAGGTCCACGTCGCGCAGCACGGGCTTGGCGGCCGCCGGGTAGCGGAAGCTCAGTTCGCGCGCATCGACCAGCCGGTGCGCGTGCTGGCCCTCGCTGCTGGACGCGGGCAGGAAGGGCGTGCGGGCGCCCTCCTCGCCGGCGCCGAAGAAGCCCGAGACCTGCTGCCAGGCCACCGTGGCGCGGGCCAGCGCCGACAGGCCGGTGGAGATGCCGGTCAGCGCGCGGCCGGCCAGCAGCATGCCGCCGAGGGCGATCGCGATGTCGGCCGGCGACGCGGTGCCGCCGACGAAGGCGGGCGCGATGCCGGCCAGCGCGACCAGCATCCAGCCCCGCGGCATCGCGCCGACGACGGGCAGCACCGCGCGGTCCATCACCTGCGACGTGCGCAGGTAGCTCCCGAGCTCCTGGTCCTCCTCGTGGTCGCGGCGGGCCGGCTGCTCCTGCGCGAGCCGGGTGCGGTGGCCCACCATGCGCTCCACCAGGGCCTGCGTCATGCGCAGGCGCTCCAGTGTCCAGTGGCGCAGCCGCCCGAGGTAGCGCCAGCTGAGGCCCAGCGTGAGCGCCACCCAGCCCAGGAGGAGCGCGACGTGCAGCGAGCCGCCGGCGCCCGCGGCCAGGATGCTCGCGGCGAACAGCAGTTCCAGCAGCGCCACCAGCACGCCGAAGCCGCCGTTGAGGGCTACCGATTCCAGCGCCTGCGACTCCAGGACCCGCCCGAGCAGTTCGCCCGCGCCCTGGCGCCGCACCGCCTCGACGTCGCTGCGCAAGGCGCCGGCGAGCAGGCGCGACTTCATGATGCGTCCCGCATCGAGCGCGAAGCGCGCGTCGAGCCAGCCGCCCAGCCACTGCAGCGGCACCAGCGACAGCACCAGCAGCGTCCACGCCACCAGCCAGCCGCCGTCGACGCGCCCGTGCAGCGTGCCCTGCCCGATCAGCGTCCAGGACAGGACCTCCAGCCCATACAGCACCCCGAACACGAGGACGATGGGCAGCACGCGGCCGCGCATTCCATCCTGCGCCAGCTGGTCCCAGAAGCCGCGCGCCGGCGACAGCCGCAGCATCCAGCAGGAGGCGACCTCCTGGGTGGCGAGCCGGTCGCGCAGCAGGGCCGAGCGCACGCTCGCCTGCCGCGCGGCGGGCACCGAGGCGGCGTCGACCAGCTTGTCGACCTCCGACGCAAAAGGGGCCTCGAAGGGCGCGCAGAGGGCACGCCGCAGCGCCGCGATGGCGACGCGGTGGATCCGCAGGTCCGGGCCGACCAGGTGGACCCTGTCGCCGCGCGACTTCAGCAGCAGCAGGAAGCCTTCGCCGGCGTCGTGCCCGACGCGCAGCAGCGCCGGCGCGGCGCCGCGCAGCAGCGAATCGAGTTCGGGCGCGAGCGCGTCCAGCGCCTCGGCTTCGAGGCCGAGGCGGTGCGCCGCCCATTCGAGCCAGCGGGCCTGCTCCTGCGCGCCGTCGGCCGCCAGCGTGGCGGGGACCTGCGGGCCCTCGGCCGTGGCCACGCGCAGGCGCGCGCGCCGGGCCAGTTCCTCCATCGCCTCGCCGAGGCGCTGCACCGGCCAGCACAGCGGCCGCACGTCCAGCACCTCATTCATGCCACCGCTCCTTCGTCGGCGCGCAAGCCGCCGTCCTCGACGCGGATGCGACGCCAGCGCGGGTCCGCCCACAGGCGCGACTGCACTTCCTCCTCGGCCAGCAGCATCTGGCGGTAGCGCGAGTCCTGCTGCGCCAGCTCGCCCGGGCGGCCGTCTTCGACGATGCGCCCGCCCTCCACCACCAGCACGCGGTCGAAGGATTGCGTTTCCGCGACGTCGTGCGTCACGCACAGGAGCGTCGCGTCCTTCCACCACGCGCGCGCTTCCACCAGCAGTTCGCGCCGCTGGCTGCGGTCGAGGCCGCGGAAGGGTTCGTCCAGCAGCGCGAGCCGCACGTCCTGCTGCAGGAGGGCGCGGGCGAGGCGCACCCGCTGGCCCTCGCCGCCGGACACCAGCGCGCCGCCTTCGCCGAGATGGGTCTGCAGGCCCGCGGGCAGCTTCTGCAGCAAGCCGCGCAGGCGCGCCGCATCGAGCACCGGGCCGACCTGGTCCAGCGCCGTGCCCCCGGAGGCGTACACGAGGTTGTCGAGGAAGGACCGGTTCCACAGCTGGATCGCCGGGTCCACCCACGCGGTGGCGTGGCGCAGGCGCTCGATGGCCGCCGCGCCCGCGGTCGCGTCGTCCAACCGCAGCGTGCCATCGGCCAGGCGGTGCCATCCGAGCAGCAGGCCCAGCAGGCTCGACTTGCCGGCACCGGAGGCGCCGACGATCGCGACGTGCTCGCCCGCCGCGATCGACAGCTCGAGGTCCTCCAGGATGGTGTGGCCGGCCGCCAGCACGCTGCCGCCTTCCACCGCGATGGCGACGGGGCCGTTCCCGGCGGCGGCGTCGCCCGCCTGCCGCGGCGCGGCGTCCGGCGTTTCGGTCGGCGCGTTCAAGGGCTCCAGCAGCCGCACCAGCACGTTGCGCAGCGCGGGGTACTGGTGCGCGAGGTCCGCCAGCGAATGGCCCACGGCCGGCAGCTTGAGCGTCCAGTACACCAGCAGCAGGTCGGCGCCGCTCACCGTCGGCGAACGGCCGAAGTGCGAGACGAGCAGCCAGGCGCCGAGTGCGACGCACACCAGCGACTGCAGGCCGCCCGCGCCGAGCGACACGGTGATCTGCGCGCGGCCCGCGCGCACCCATTCGACCAGCAGCCCTTCGTGCCGGCGCCGCACCGCGGGCTCGGCCGCATGCGAGCGGATCGGCACCAGCCCCAGCAGCGCGTCGAGGTAGAAGATGTGCAGCGCGCTCGCGTGGTTGCGCACCCGCAGGTCGCTCTCGTTCATCAGCGGCTGCATCACGAGCGGGATGACGACGGCGGCGGCGGACACCGCGAGCGCCAGCGGCAGGCTCTCCGGGTCGATGAGCGCCACGCCGACCAGCGTGAACGCCAGGTCGCAGACGGCCTGCAGCATGTGGAGCGCCCACCCGGGCAGCAGTCGCAGCATCTGCAGGCTGTGGCTGCGCTCCGCCATGTCGGACACCGAGCGGCTGTGGAAGTAGCGGTCGCTCAGGCGCGGCAGCTTTTCCAGCAGGGCCACGCGCAGGCTCGCTTCGAGGTGGCGCCCGAGCCGCAGGACCTCGGCGGCGATGCCCAGTTCGAACACCAGCAGCAGCCCGCCGAAGGCGAGCACCGCGAGGAAGGCCAGCAGCCGCTGGCTCGCCAGCGCGAGCGCGGTGGACACCTCGAACAGGCCGCGGAACATCAGCATCTCGATCAGCACCGCACCAGCGGAGACGGCCATGGCGCCGGCCAGTGCAAACAGGCCGAGCCGGCCCTGGCGGGCGAGCACCGAGGCCACCAGCCTCATCGGATGCACCGGCTTCTCGGTGAGCGCGGCCCTCAGTTCGGGCGACTTCAGCGCCTCGGGGCTCTCCGCCGCGTCGGCCGGCGTGCGGCCGCTCAGGCGCACCAGCACCGCGCCGTGCAGCGTGAGCTGCAACTCGCCGTCCTCGCCCAGTTCGTCCCAGGCGTGGGCAGACCAGTAGCGCGGCGGGATGACGCGGAAGATGTCGCCGGTGCTGCGATGGGTGTCGCGGAACAGCGATTCGGTCACCTGCATGGCCTCGGCGCCGCGGCGCAGGCCGTCGGCGTCGATCACGGAAGCGATGAAGCGCACGCTGGCGTCCAGCGCCGCCAGGCCGAACCAGGTGGCGTCGGCCAGCGCCTCGTCGACCAGCGTCGCCGCCTGCGCGCGCGAGGCGCCCAGGCGCGCCAGCCGCTCGCGCAGCGGATCGAGGAAGTCGTCCGAGGCCGCCCACTCGCGCCAGGCGCCCGCGCCCACGTGCGTCTGGTGGCGGAACGCTTCTTCGAGCAGGCGCGTGCAGCGGATCCAGCGCCGGCCCACCGCCGGGTCCATCACCTGGACCCACGGCCCGACGCGGCGCCACGCGACGACGAAGTGCGTCGCGCCATCGGAGTGGCGGACCACCACGACCGCGGGCAGCGCCCGGGCCGAATCGAGGAACAGGTGGTCCAGCGGGATCATCACCTGTTCGGCGGCGACCCCGAGCTGGTTGGCCAGCACCTCGATCGTGTCGATGGAGGTGCCGTCCACGTCGGTCTGGCAGGCCTCGCGCAGGCGCCCGTAGCTGACCGGGATGCGGAAGCCCTCCAGCACGCTTTTGAGCGAGGCGGGCCCGCAGTCCATCGCCGAGGTCTGCACGACCTCGGGGACGATCCAGCGTCGTCCCGGCGCGAACACGGCGGCGCTCATTGGGACGCCTCCCCCAGGCTCCGCACTGCGTGCTCCGCCTCCCCCCTCCGCAAGCGGAGGGGGCGAGCGCCTTCGGGCGGCCGTGCGGCGCTCATTGGGACGCCTCCCCCAGGCTCCGCACTGCGTGCTCCGCCTCCCCCCTCCGCAAGCGGAGGGGGCGAGCGCCTTCGGGCGGCCGTGCGGCGCTCATTGCGTTGCCGTGAGGTCGCGCGCCGCCATGGGGGCCGCGGCGGGCAGGGGCGTGTCGAAGCGGCCGGCGGTGCGCATCACGAGCTGCGCCGGCGAGACCTCCTCGATCCCGACCTCGATCGAACCGGGCAGGCCGTGCTGCAGGACCAGCCTGCCCGCGCCGTGCTGCGAGGGCTCGAATTCGACCCGCACGAGGCCGTCGCGCACCTCGCCGGCGACCCGCACGACGCGGGCGTCGATCATCCCGTACTGCGCCCAGGGAAAGCCGTCGAGGCGCAGGCGCGCGGCCTGGCCGGGCCGGATGCGCCCCAGCACCGCGGCCGGCACGAAGTCGCCCACGATGATCAGCCCGCCGTGCGGGACGACCGTGGCCAGCTTCTGGCCCGCGGCGACATAGGCGCCGGTGCGCAGCACGGCGACGTCGGCGATGGTGCCGCTGACCGGCGCGCGCACGGTGTGGCGCTCGATCTCCTCGCCCAGGCGCGCGATGGTGGACTCGGCGGCCTGCGCCTCGCCCTGCATGGACAGGATCGTGCGCCGCAGCGACTCGACCTGCGCCTGCTGCTGGAAGGCACGGGCCTCGGCCTCGGTGCCGAGGCGGCGCTGCTCCGCCGCCAGAGCCTCGCGGCTGGCGGCGAGCTTCAGCGACTCGGCCTGGGCCCGCACGGCCTCGATCTGGGCCACGCCGCCGAGGGCGCTTTCCTCTTTCAGGCGGCGCTCGTTCTCGCGCGCGAAGTCGGCAGCGGCGGCAGCTTCGCGGGTGCGGAAGGCGGCGCCCTGCGACGCGGCCTGCGCGGCGGCGCGCTCGCGGGCGGCGGCCTGCTCCAGCGCCGCCACTTCCTTCTTCAGCGAGGCGATGCGGGGGATCAGGGTCTCCAGCCGCGACTGCTCCTCCTTCAGCCGCAGCTTCTCGGCCTGGGCATCGAGCTCGATCAGCAGGTCCCCGGCACGGACCTCCTGCCCCAGCACCAGCGGATTGGTGGCGATGCGGCTCTGGACGAGCGCGGCGATCGGGTGCGCGGACTGCTGCACCTCCAGCCGCGCCTGGCGCGAGATCTCGTAGACGGTGACGCGGCCGAACAGGAACCAGGCGAGCCAGGCGGCCAGCAGCAGGGCCGCGGCCAGGAAGCCGATCAGCGGGCGGCGGCCACCATCGTGCGCCAGCGATCGTGTGGTGCGGACGAAACGGGTCGGCATGACACTTCCACGGACGTCAGCGTGTGCCGCGGTCGTGCCGATTGGCCAGCAGGGCGGCTTCGACCCGGCTGCGCACCTGCAGCTTCTGCAGGATGTTGGTCACGTAATGCTTGATCGTCTGCTCGGACAGGAAGATCTTCTCGCCGATCTGGCGATTGGTGAATCCGTTGCCGATCAGCGCCAGGATCTCGCGCTCGCGCGCGGTCAGTTCCTGCAGCGGATCGGGCGCCTTGCCCTGGGTCAGCGAGACCAGCATTTCTCCGGCGAGTGATTGCGACACGTAAACCTCCCCTGCCGCAGCCGCACGCACGACCCGTGCCAGCTCCTGGGCCGACACGCCCTTGAGGACATAGGCTCGGGCGCCGGCCTTGAAGGCGGCCAGCAGGCGGTCCTTGTCGTCCGAGACCGTGAGCATGACGATCGCCGTCGCCGGACAGGCGATGCTGACTTTCTCCGCGGTGGTGATCCCGTTCCAGCCGGTCATGCTGACGTCCAGCAGCATCACCTGCGGCATCAGCGTGCGCGCCAGCTGCAACGCCTGCTCGCCCGAGTCGGTCTCGCCCACGACCTGGAAATCGGGCTCGCCCTGCAGGGCCGAGACGACCCCCTGGCGGAACAGGGGGTGGTCGTCCACCACCACGATGCTGATACGGTCAGACATGCAACTCCTCCTCGTTCGTCGTCAATGGGAGCGTGGCCCGCACCGTCGTGCCCTGGCCCGCCGCGGACTGGATGGTGAACGTCCCTCCCGCCACCTCCACCCGCTCTCGCATGCCGGCCAGGCCCAGGCGGCCATGGCGGCGGCTGTTGCCCGGCTGGAAGCCGGGTCCGTCGTCCTTCACCTCGATCACCAGCGTCTCGGCGTCGCCGCTCACCTTCACGCGGGCGTTCTTGCCGTGGGCGTGCCGGTAGACGTTGGCCAGCGATTCCTGCAGCACGCGGCACAGGGTGATTTTCACGCGCATCGACGCCGCCACGTCGGGCACCGTGCAATCGAGCTGCACCTTCGAGGCGGTCTTGGTCTCGTAGTCACGCACCGAGCGCGCCGCCAGCTCGGGCAGCGAGAGATGGCGGATGTCGGGCAGCTGCAGGTCGGCGGAGATCGCGCGCAGGTCGGTCAGCGCCGACTGCACCGCGACGCGCACCGGCTCCAGGTTGCCGGCCGCGCACTTGTCGCCGGACGTGCCGGGGCAGGTCGAGTCGACCGTCTTCAGCTGCATCAGGGCGAAGCCGAGGTCCTGGCCGGGGCCGTCGTGCAGGTCGGCCGAGAGGCGCTGCAGGAAGTTCTCGTTCAGCGCGGTGGCGCGCTCGGCGGCCCGCTTGACGCGCTGGTGCAGCAGCGAGTTCTGCGCGTTGAGCGCGGTGAGCTGCGCCACCTTCTCGCTCAGGTCGCGCTGCTGCCGCACGATGGTCTCGCTGCCGCGGCGCACCACCGCGAACAGCGCGAGGTAGATCGTGAGCATGGTGGCCGCGAAGGTCATCCAGCTCTGGCGCTGCGCCACGCCGGCCTCGCGGTCGACCTCCTCGGGGTGCTGGTAGAACTCCGCCACCGCAATGATCTTGCCCTGGCGGTCGGCGCGGATCGGGGTGTACGTCTCGATCACGCGCGGCAGCGGCTGGCCGTGCTTGGTGGTCTCTATGCGCTCCGAGATCTCGGAGTAGATCTCGCCGCGCAGGGCGGCGATCAGGCCGTCTTCCAGCTCGAAGCGCTGGCCGATCTGGCCCGGCTCGTTGCTGTAGACGACCATGCCGTCGGGACGCCAGATCTTCAGGCCGGCGATGCGCTTGCCCAGGGCGGTGTTGTTCAGCAACGCCGTCAGGGCGTCCTTGTCGCTCTCCGGGAGGTCGTCGCTGCGCAGCAGGGCCTGCGCGTGCGGCGCGATGAAGCTGTCCACGTACAGCGCCGTAACGCCCCCCACGCGGTGGACGACGCTGTCTTCGACCTGCTGGCCGATCCAGCGGCCGATGAAGAGCGTCCCGGCGAGCAGGATGGGAAAGCTCAGCAGCATGAATTGCTGCGAGAGCGACAACCGGAAAAAGAAGGTCTTCATACCGCGGAGAGCGTGCAAACACTTTGAAACAAAAAGCCCCTAGGAGGCAATGTAGCAGCGCGACCGTATTTCGCAAGGCACCAAGGTGCCGCATCCGGCATACCCAATGAGCCGTCAAATCGCGCATCTCCGCCGTGGTCTGCCTTGGGGGAGATGCCTAGGATCCGTCCCATGTCGAACCTCCAGCAAACCCCTGCCGTCCCGGGCCATCCTGCCGCGAGCGCGGGGGTGTGCCCCTTCGCCCATGCCACCGTACAGTCGGCCCCACCGGAGGATGACGGATCCTCGGAGGAGACAGAAGTGAGGATCGAGCCCCACGACCAGCTGTTCCTGCCGCTGAACAAGCGGGTGGTGGTGCAGTATGCGGCCGGCGGCGACGGCGCCCGCGAGCTGCACCTCTATTGCGGACCCAAGGAAGTCATCTTCGACGAGCCGGAACTGTTCGGATTCGGCGAAACCCTGGCCAAGCATGCCAGCTTCATCGCCGGCAGCTCGGTCCAGTGGACGGTCGGCTACGACTGGCCCCGGGTGCGCGAGCTGCTGGAGGCGCTGGTCGCCGAAGGCGTGCTGGTCCAGGGCACGGAGGCCGACGAAAGCGTGGCCGGCGGCCCGGAAGGCAAGGACCAGCCCTCGCCGCTGCCCGTGGCGCAAAGCGAGCGAGCGCGCACTTGGGACGAATGCGAGGCGATCACCCGCGAACTGACCGGCCGCGCCCTGGAGCCCGGCTGGCTGGAGCTGGTGGTGCCCGTGTTCCGCGTGGCCCACATCGCGCTGGACACCGACGGCCGCCAGGTCGGCGAGGCCAACGTGTTCCCGCGCCCGCTGCGCCTGGACGTTCCGACCCGCTGGCGCACCTGCATCTATCCGGGCAGCCGCTACCTGGACGACAAGCCCATGAACGTGAGCGCGCTCAAGGCGATGCGCGCCCACTGGGCCCCGGCGATGGCGGCCCTGCTGCAGGTCCGCGATGCCTACCTGAAGCGCTTCCCCGCGGCCCGGGCCGGCATGACCCTGGGCGACGTCGAGCGGCTGTCCACCCTGGTGCTGGCGGTGGCCACCTACCCCCTGGTCAAGAACGACGGCCGCGTGGAGAACGGGAAGCTGCACCCCGTGCTGTCCGCGATGTTCCGCGTCACCGACGGCCTGCGCATGACCACGCACCAGATGCTGTTCGTGCCCGTGGCCGAAGCGACGATGTCGCCCGACACGCGCGTCAGCGTCGCCGACATCCACGCCTACGCCGAGCGCAACTACTCCTTCCATTCGACGCAGGGCGTGTGCGCCGGCCCGACCGCGATGGTGGACCAGTTCCTGCGCGTGCTGGTCGAGGGCGGCGACCGCGAGCAGTTCGCCAACGCCGAATTGGCGGAACCGGTGAAGCAGGCGCTGGCCGACATGGAGCCCGCCATCGACTACGGGCTGCTGGGGCTGCAGAACTTCGCCGTGATCTTCTCGCTATGGCCGATCATGACCCGCACCTACGCCCGGATGGCGCAGGTGGTGCACGACTGGATCGGCCCGCGCACCGCCACGCTCGACCAGATCGACACCTATCTGCGCGACAAGGCGGAGATCCTGCGCAACGAGACGTTCCACGCCACCGAGGAGTGGCGCGCGAACCGTGAACGCGTCTACGCCGACATCTACGCGCAGTGCGCGGCGGGCCTCGGCGACCCGGTGCGGCAGTCGCTGCCGGAACGCGTCTCGGGTCGCCTGGGCGAGCAGCATCGCGCGCCGTCGGAAGCGCTGCGCAAGGTGCTGCAACGCCGCTGCAGCGGCGAGGACGGCGGCGACGCGGGCAGCGTCGACCTGCTGGTGGACACGCTGATGCACTGCTTCGCCCGCACGCAGCAGACCCTCTGCCTCGCGAGCGAGACGCAGGGGCGCATCAACACCCTGCTGGGACGGGAGCAACCCAGCCGGCCCTTCAGCGCCACCGACGTGGACATCCACGTCCTGCTGCAGGGCGACGAGGCGCGGCGGCTGCCGCACCTGCTCGACGAATTGGAGCGACTCCTCGGCGTCCGGGTGACGATCACCCGCGAACGCCTGGAGATCCACGATGGAATCCAGGCCTGAGTCCTGCACCGACGCAGGCCGGATGCATTGCCGGCATCGGGCCGGCAATGAAAGAAGTGCCCAGAGCACATGAAGTCAACGCACCCTCGACAGGAGATAGCAATGAAGATCAAGTCCAACGTCCGCGCCGGCAAGGGCACCAAGAGCAGCCTCATCAACAACACGGTGGTCAGCTACGTTCCGCCGGTGAGCCGCTGCGTGGGAATCTGAGGCGCACGCCTTCCTCCCCACCCTGCGGGGCGGACGCTCACAAGCGTCCGCCCCGCTTGTTTTTCATGCGTACTTTCGACTTCCTGCCTGGAACGGTAATTGCAGTTCCATATCGCCGGGTGACCGGCAAACCCCAAAGTGCCTAGAGCACACCCAACCCTCGACAAGGAGTTAGCCATGAAAATCAAATCCAACGTTCGCGCTGGCAGGGGCACCAAGAGCAGCCTGCTCAACAACACGGTGGTCAGCTACGTGCCGCCCATCAGCCGCTGTGTGGGGATCTGAGCCCCTGAAGACGGCCCCTTGAGTCCCCAGGGGGCGGATGGCTCACCGACATCCGCCCCCGCCTTCTCCTCTCCTCCCCCCTTCTTCCCTCCCCCGCAATGCATCGCGCCCGCACCCTCGCCGGCCTGTCGCTCCGGGACCCGTTCCCCGGTGATTGGGGAATCTGGGTGATCGCACCCACTGCTTTCCCCACCTTCCCCCACTTCGCCAAGCCGGGCGAACTCGAAAGGCACGAGAAAGAATTCATCCCGCGCAGGCCCGTGAATTGCGTTTACCTGGACGGTCGCCCTTACGGCGCCGACGATGACAAGGTGAGCTACGTGCCGCCGATCAGCCGTTGCGGGGGAATCTGAAGCCGAGGCTCCAGGTCTCTCGCGGGGGCCGATGGCTCACCGGCATCCGCCCCCGATTCCTTCCTTCCGGAGAACGCGCCAAGCCATGACTTCCCGCCGTCCCGTCGCCGCCCTGCGCCCCGCCCTGCTGCTGCTCGTGCTGGCGCTGGGCGGCTGCGCGTCGGCGCCCACGGGGCAGCCGGCGGAGCCGGCACTGCCCGCCGCGTTCCGCCATGCCGCACCGGCAAGCGCACCCGCCGCCACGCCGGCCGCCACCGAGGCGTGGTGGCAGGTCTTCCAGGACCCGGTGCTCGACGAACTCCAGGCCACCGCGGCGGCCGGCAACACCAGCCTGCAGTCCGCCGCGGCCCGCCTCGCCCGTGCCCGTGCGCTGGTGCGCGGGGCCGAGGCCGCGCGCAATCCGCAGGTCGGACTGCGCGCCGGCGCCAGCCGCCAGGCCGGCCCGATCGAGAACGCCGCGGGAACCCAGGGCAACCTGTTCACCCTGCTGGCCGACTTCAGCTGGGAGGCCGACCTGTTCGGCCGCCTACAGCAGGGCGTGGACGCGGCCAGGCTGGACGCCCAGGCGCAGGAGGCGCTGCTGCGCGACACCCGCCTGCTGGTGCAGGCCAACATGGCCCAGGCCTATTTCGAGCTGCGGGCCCTGGACGCCGAACGGGCGATCGTGGACGCCGCGGCCCGGTCCTGGCGCGACACCGTCGCCATCACCAGCCAGCGCCTGCGTACCGGTTCGGTGGCCGAACTGGAGCTCGTGCGCGCGCAGGCCGAACTGGCCGCGATCGAAACCGATGGCCAGGCGCTGCAGCGCCGGCGCATCCAGCTCGAACACGCGCTGGCCCTGCTGACCGGCGTGCCGGCCTCGAGTTTCGAACTGCCGCCGCGCGACTGGCGCGCGCCCCTGCCCGCCATCCCCCCGGGCGTGCCGGCCACCGTGCTGACGCGCCGGCCCGACATCGCGGCGGCCCTGCGCGGGGTGCAGGCGGCGCAGACGCGCGCCGGCCTGGCGCGCACCGCCTGGTTCCCCACCCTCACGCTGACCGCCTCCGGCGGCTCCGCCTCCCCGGACCTGGCCCAGCTGCTGCAGGCTTCCACCCGCGCCTGGGGCATCGCCGGGCTGGTGGGCGCCGTCCTGTTCGACGGCGGCCGGCGCGAAGCGGGCATCCTGCAGGCGGACGCCGACCTCGAGGCGGCCGCGGTGGACTACCGCGAACACATCCTAGTCGCGCTGCGCGAGGTCGAAGACCAGCTCGCCTCCGTGCAGCTGCTGGCCAACCAGTCCCAGACCGCCACCACGGCCGTGAATCTCGGCCGGCGGGCGACGACGCTGGCCGAATCGCGCTACCGCAGCGGGCTGGCCAGTCAGCTCGACGTGCTGGACGCGCGCCGGACGGAGCTGCGCAACGAGCGCGACGCCCTGCAGGTGCGCTCGGCCCAGTACCAGGCGACCGTCCGCCTCATCCGTGCCCTCGGGGGCGGCTGGGAGGTCGCCGCCCTTTCTTCCCCTCCCTGACGGACCGGAGCTGCCTTTGTAAATATGGCATGGCACGTGCTGGTACCACTGCACTGTCGCGTCGGCAAAAGCAAGGAATTACCGTGTCTCGGGGATCGGTTCTCATCGTGGAAGACGAGCACCTGCTGGGGAACAACCTGCAGGAATACCTGCGCCGCCACGGCTGGCAGGCGCAGCTCGCCCGCAGCGGTGAGGGCGCCCTGGAAGCATTCGAGCGGATTCGCCCCTGCCTGCTGCTGATGGACTACGAGCTGCCCGGGATGGACGGCTTCCAGACCCTGGGCGCGATCCGCGCCCGCCACCAGTGCTGCGGCTGCATCCTCATGACCGCCCACACCGGCGAGATCGTGGTGACGCAGGCGCGCCAGCACCAGATCAACCACGTGCTGTACAAGCCGTTCGCGCTGGCCGAGATGGAGCAGTGGCTGCAGCAGGAAGCCGGCCGCTGCAACTGCGGCACGCACCCGGCCTGAGCCCGGGGCGTCCCCGGGGGTTTCCCCCCGCTTTCCCCAACCTTTCCCCCCAGGTTCCCCAACGCGGCACTGCCGCGATTCCGGCATTTCCCATGCCGGCACAGGCCCTCGAGGCTGCTCGACCGTAGTCGGATGGCGGATTCCGGGGGTTTTTCCCCACCCCCGGGCCATGACCCACAGGTGCGGCACCTTCGGGCTCCTCCGACAGGCCGATTCGGGAGGATTTTCGCGAGTGTGTACGAACCTGTTTCTCGATGTATCAGCGTTGGCATGGTTGATGCGACGCCTTTGTTGCAGGAGACCAGGACGCGTTGCAAAACGCAACGCGAAAAAAACACCTTCAGGAGCGCTAACACTATGAATTCGAGCATCGAAAAGGGGCGGAGGAAGAAAGCCGCCAGCAAACCGTTGTTCATGCTGACGGCCGTGTGCGTGGCCGCCATCAGCACGTTCAGCCTCAACACCGGCATGGCCGCCGGCCTGGATTACTTCGGCAACCCGCCGGCCACGGATCCGTCCGCGGGCACGGAGCAACCCGCCGATCCGACCCAGGCCCTGCAGCAGCTGCTGGACCAGCCGGAGCCGAACGAAGGCGCGATGGAAATCCCCGGCGGTTACATGCACAAGCAGGAACTGTCCGCGGAGAACTTCATCCAGCGCGACGAGCTGAGCTCGTTCAACTACCCCACCAACGGCTATCCCAGCCCCCTCTTCGGCGCCCTTCCCTTCACGCAGAAGATGCTGATGTTCGAAGAGTTCGGTCCCGAGAAGCTGGACCCCACCGTGCAGGCGGGCACGCTGCCCTTCCCCCTGCCCAAGGCCGGCGCCGCGCCGTTCCAGGATTCCGAAGTCGCGCGCAGCGCGCCGGACACGGCCGAAATGGACGCCTTCCTGAAGCAGGCCGGCATCTCCCCGTTCCCGACCCGCGAGGCCAACACCTCCATCGGCAACCCCTGGAAGTCGGAGATCGAGCAGTACCTGGGCCGCTTCCTGACCAACCCCCCGGGCGAAGGCCGTCCGCAGGGTGAGGGCTGGGCGCACCAGCGCTGGAACGAGTTCTACCCGCAGGTCTTCTTCAAGACCGTGCAGGCTCCCTCGCGTCCCAACGGCGGCATCCGCGACAGCCTCCAGATGCACAAGTACCAGGTGGGCGAGTTCGGGCCCGGCGGCCTGTACCACAACACCGCGGGCCTGCCCGGCCTGGACGGCACGACCAAGGGGATCCAGATCAAGATCCACCCGAACATGCCGGTGCAGGAAAAGCACTCGATCTGGACCTTCGACGGCACGCTGCCCCCGAAGCTGTTGATGGCCCGTCACGGCCAGCCGATGCTGATGCGCCACTACAACGCGCTGCCGATCGATCCCTCCGCCAACCGCGGCTTCGGTCTGCACACGATCTCGACGCACGAGCACAACGGCCACTCGCCGGCCGAGAGCGACGGCTTCGCCAACGCCTTCTTCTTCCCCGGCCAGTTCTACGACTACCGCTGGCCCCTGCAGCTCGCCGGCTACGACTCGATCAACACGTCCGCCACCGACCCGCGCGCTTCCTTCCCCTGCGCCGACGGCGAGCAGCTGTGGGTGAACGATGCCAATCCGGGCCTGAAGAACTGCGTCAACGGCAAGATCAACATCCGCGGCGACTGGCGCGAGACGGTGGGCACCCACTGGTTCCACGACCACATGATCGATTTCACGGCGCAGAACGTCTACAAGGGCAATGCCGTGATGATGAACTACTACTCGGGCCTGGACCGCGGCAACGAGGCGTTCAACGACGGCGTCAACCTGCGCTTCCCGTCCGGCTCCGCGCTGCCCTGGGGCAACCGCGACTACGACGTGAACCTGGTGATCGGCGACAAGGCCTGGGACAAGACCGGCCAGCTCTGGTTCAACCCCTTCAACAAGGACGGCTTCATCGGCGACCAGCTGCTGACCAACTGGCAGTACAAGCCGGTGCTGGACGTGCGGGCGCGCAAGTACCGTTTCCGCATCCTGAACGGCTCCGTGTCGCGCTACCTGGCGCTGGCCCTGGTCGCCGAGGTCAAGGGCTCCAGCGGCGAGATGAAGGGTCCGGCGGGTTCCGGCGTCTCGTACAACCGCGTGCCGTTCCACCTGATCTCCAACGACGGCAACGTCCTGGAGCACGCAGTTCCGTTCGACGGGTCCATGGACCTGGACGGCAACGGCAACAAGGCGGAGCACAAGGGCCAGCTGCCCACCCAGGCCATCGCGGAGCGCTACGACATCGTCGTGGACTTCTCCAAGTTCGCCCCGGGCACCAAGCTGTTCCTGGTCAACACGATGGAGCACCAGACGGGCATCATCGCCAAGCGCAAGGTCCCGCTGGCCGACATCCTGAGCGAGACCTACAAGGCGGTCCTGAAGAACGGCACGCAGTGGGACAAGGGTGACCCGACCGTCGGCAAGGCGCTGCAGCTGACGGTGCAGGCGTACAGCGGCACCGACCTGAGCATGAACCCGGCCGAGTACGAGCCCGCCAAGCCCGGCAAGGCCGCCGGCAAGAAGATGATCCCGCTCTGGCTGGATCGCAGCAACCCCGCCGACCAGGCGAAGCTCGCGAACGCCCGCTTCCGCGTGTTCGAGTTCGGCCGCTCCAGCGGCACGGACGTCAACCCGTGGACGGTCAAGGCCGACGGCGGCATCTCCTACCACGCCAACCCGCGGCGTATCAGCGGTGCCCCGGAACTGGCGAACGGCCCGACCGACGCCGGCTTCTCGGGCGACGGCACGCTGGAAGTCTGGCGCATCAAGTCCGGCGGTGGCTGGGATCACCCGGTGCACATCCACTTCGAGGAAGGGATCATCCTTTCGCGTGATGGCGCCCCGCCGCCGGAGTGGGAGAAGTGGTCTCGCAAGGACGTCTACCGCGTGGGCGGCGGCCCCGAGAGCAGCGGCGTCCTGGACGTGGCCCTGCACTTCCGCGAGTTCGCCGGGACCTACGTGGAGCACTGCCACAACACGCAGCACGAGGACAACGCCATGCTGGTCCGGTGGGACATCGAGCGCCCCGGCCAGTTCGTGGTGATGCCCACGCCGCTGCCGACGTGGGATGGGGTGGAGTACGCGCCGTCGGTGGGCATCCCCACCTTCCGCACGGGCTCCGGCACCTTCGGTGGCCAATGAGCAGTGAGTGAGTAAGTAGGCGGGCGGGTGGATGCGGCACCGGCGCACCACCCGCCCTTCGAGCTAGCGCGGTTCTTGCATGCAGTCTCCCGGTCAATAAAGAGAGAGGAAATAACCATGATCCCCGTCACCCTTCGCGATCTCCTCCGCACGGTCCTCTTCCTGCTGGTGATCACCGGCATCTGGTGGAACGTCCCCTCCCGGGCTGCCAACAGCTCCCAGAACCCCTGGGGCGGCAACTACTTCCCGAACGTGCCGCTCGTCACCCAGGACGGAAAGCAGGTGCGTTTCTTCGACGACTTGATCAAGGGCAAGGTCGTCGCCATCAACTTCATCTTTACTGGCTGCTCGGCGGCTTGCGGAATGGAAACCGCCCGCCTGCGCCAGGTGCAGGACCTGATCGGCCCCGAGCGCATGGGAAAGGACGTCTTTTTCTATTCGATCTCGATCGACCCGGACAACGACACGCCCGAAGCGCTCAAGGCCTATGCAGCGAAATTCAACGTCGGCCCCGGCTGGACCTTCCTCACCGGCAAGCAGAAGGACATCGACCTGCTGCGCAACCGGCTTGGCCTTTACATGCCCCCGGTCGACAAGGAGAAGGCCAAGCTCGGTGAAATTGACCACGATCTGGCGGTCATCATCGGAAACCAGGCCACCGGACGTTGGCAGAAGGCTTCCCCCATGGAAAATGCCGAAGTGCTCGCCACCCAGCTCGGTAGCTGGCTGAGCAACTGGAAAGTGAAGCCGGCGCAGCAGAACCCGTCGTACGCGAATGCGCCGGTGCGGCTGCCCGAACTTTCCAAGGGCGAGGAGATGTTCCGTACGCGTTGCGTGGGCTGCCACACGGTGGGCCAGCCGAACGAATCGGCCCGCGCCATCGGCCCGGACCTGACCCACGTGACCCGCACGCGCCAGCGTGGCTGGCTGGTACGCTGGCTGAAGGAGCCGGACGCGATGCTGTCGGAGAAGGACCCGATTGCCACGGCCCTGTATGAGAAGTACAACAAAATCGCGATGCCGAACCTGAAGTTGACGGACGGCGAAATCGAATCGGTCCTGTCTTTCCTCGAGAAGGGCAGCGCGGCCTTCCAGGCTGCGAATTCTGCGAAAAAGTGAGGAGGAGAAAATCGGTACCCCCCTGCTCCACGCGCTGCCGGAGACGGGCGGCGTCGCGCCGGGCCTTCTGAAGGCCGCGCGCGAGCGTGCCGCCTCCTCCGGGCGCCGGGTCATCGCCGAACTCGAGGAGGTGATGGGGCTCGACCCCGCCGCCTTCCTCCAGGCGGTGGCCACCACCCTGCACTACCCCTGGCTCCCGAGCTCCCTGCTGTTCGCGAGCACGCCCGACTTCAGCACCATCCCGCTGACCAAGGCGCTGCAACGCGAATGCACGGTCGTCCGGCTGGCAACGGGGGAGACGGTCGGCGTGTTCGCCGACCCCTTCGACAACGCCCTCGTGGCCTGGTTCGACGCCCGCCTGGGCGGGGCGCCCCTCTACCTGGCCCACCCGGCCGACCTCGCCGCCCTGCTGGCGCGGCACGAGGAGGAGTTCCGGGCGGTCGACAGTGTCGCCACCGCGCAACATGGCGAAGGCGTCGCCGGCGAGCACGTCGAGAACCTGTCGCTGGTCCGCATCGACGAGGACTCCAGCGTCGTCGTGAAGCTGGTGAACTCCACGCTGTACGACGCCCTGAAGGCCCACGCAAGCGACATCCACCTGGAAAGCACCGACAGCGGGCTGGCGATCAAGTACCGCGTCGACGGCGTCCTGGTCCACATCAGCCGCGCCCAGGGCGTCGAGATGGCCGAACAGGTGATCTCGCGCATCAAGGTGATGGCCGAACTGGACATCGCCGAGCGCCGCGTCCCGCAGGACGGCCGCTTCAAGGTCGGCATCCAGGGCCGCCCGGTCGACTTCCGCGTCTCGATCATGCCCAGCGTGTTCGGCGAGGACGCCGTGCTGCGGATCCTGGACAAGAAGGACCTGGCGGACAGCGCCCAGGGCGTGCGACTCAGCTCGCTGGGCTTCGAGGACGACGACATCCGCGTGATGCGCCGGCTGGCCAAGGAGCCCTACGGCATGGTGCTGGTGACCGGCCCCACCGGTTCCGGCAAGACGACCACCCTGTACGCCATGATCTCCGAGATCAACAACGGGCAGGACAAGATCGTCACCATCGAGGACCCGGTCGAATACCAGCTGCCCGGCGTGCTGCAGATCCCGGTCAACGAGAAGAAGGGCCTGACCTTCGCCCGCGGCCTGCGTTCGATCCTGCGCCACGACCCGGACAAGATCATGGTGGGCGAGATCCGCGACGCCGAGACCGCGCAGATCGCGGTGCAGTCCGCGCTGACCGGCCACCTGGTGTTCACCACCATCCACGCCAACAACGTGTTCGACGTCATCGGGCGCCTGAACCAGATGAACGTGGACACGTACAGCGTGGTGTCGGCCCTGAACGGCATCTTCGCGCAGCGCCTGCTGCGCCAGGTGTGTTCGAGCTGCGCCGCGCCCCACAAGCCCGGCATCGCCGAACTCGTGGAGTCGGGGCTCGATCCCGAAGCCGTCAAGGACTACCACTTCGTCGTGGGCAAGGGCTGCGGCCGTTGCCGCGGCTCCGGATATCGCGGCCGAACCGCCATCGCCGAGATCCTGCTGTTCGACGACGAATTGCGCCAGCTGATCATCGACCGCCAGCCGATCGCCCGCGTGAAGGAGGCCGCCAAGAAGCGTGGCCTGCGCTTCCTGCGCGAGTCCGCGGTGGCACTGGTGGCGGCGGGCCGAACGACCCTGCAGGAGATCAATCGTGTCACGTTTGTTGCGTGAGCGCTTCACCGCCGTGGTGGGGCCCGACCGCGTGGTGCTGGCGCGGCGCGCCGGCTGGCGCCGGCCGCCGGAGCTGCATGCGCAGGTGCCCTGCCAGCAGCCCACGGCCAAGGCCGCATTGCTGGCGCTGTCCGAGTTGCTGGCACGGCCCGAGATCGGCAGGGGCGACATCACCATCGTGCTGTCGAACCATTTCGTCCAGTACGTGCTGCTGCCCTGGCGCGCCGAGGTGAGCCGGCCGTCCGAGCTCGCCGCCTACGCTGGCCTCCTGTTCGACGAGACCTTCGGCAACGACGCCGGCGGCCGGGAGATCCTGATCGGGCGCGAGCGCGCGGGCAGCGCCCGCATCGCGGCCGGCATCGATTCGACGCTGCTGCATGGCCTGCGCAGCGCGGTGGCCGCCTCGAGGCTGAAGCTGGTCTCGGTGCAGCCCTACCTGTCCGCGGCCTTCGACCGGATGCGCCGCACCGTCGGCGCGCGCGACTTCATGTTCGTGCTGGCGGAGCCGTCGCGCAGCTGCGTGCTGGTCGCCACCGGCGGGCGCTGGCGCAGCCTGCGCAACACCGCCACGACGGCGCTGCCGCACGAGCTCGCCCACCTGATCGAGCGCGAGGCGCAGCTCGCCGGCCTGGCCGACGAGGGCATGCCGCCCGTGTTCGTGCATGCGCCGGGCCTCGACACGCTCAAGGTACCGCCCTGCCAGGGCGTGACCCCGCGCACGCTCGGTTTGCCGCACGGCGCCGACGATCCCTTTCTTGCCATGGCCATGTCGGTGAACTGAAATGCGCTCCCTGCAGTTCGATTTCCAGCGCAAGCCGGCGCCCAGCGCGACCGGTTGGCTGCTTCTCCTCGCCGGCGCCGCAGGTCTCGCCGGCCTCGGCCAGTTGCAACACGAGCTCGATGGACAGCGCGCCGCGCAGGCCGCCCGGCTGGCGAAGGTGCAGGCCCCCGGCGGCGCCTCGGCGCTGACCGGCAACGAGCCCGACGAAGCGCCGGTGAAGGCCGCGCGCGAGTTCCTGGACAAGTCCCGCCTGCCCTGGGACACGCTGTTCGGGGCGCTCGAGTCGGCCCGCTCGAAGGACGTGGCGCTGCTGTCCGTCACGCCCGACGCGCAGCGCCGCCAGGTGAAGATCCACGCCGAGGCGCGCAACCTCGACGCCATGCTGGCCTACCAGCGCCAGCTGCAGCAGAGCCCGGGGCTCGCGCACGTGGTGCTGTCCGATCACACCGTGATGAAGGACATGCCCTTCACGCCCGTGCGTTTCCACATCCTGGCCCAGTGGGGAGTGCAGAATGCAAATCCCTAAGCTGATCCTCGCCGAGAAGCTGCTGGCGCTGCGCTGGCCGGGGGCCATCGGCGCCCTGATGCTCGCCGGCGGCCTCGCCTGGGGCGCCGGCATGCTGCTGCCGCTGCGCGAGCAGCTGCAGGCCAGCGAGCTGAAGGTGCAGCGCGCGGAGCGCAAGGCCGAGGCCGTGCGCAGCGGCACCGAAGCCGCCCCGCTGACGCCCGCCCAGCGCCGCGAGCGCTTCTACGCGACGCTGCCGGCGGTCGCCGAAGTCACCCAGTCCGTCGAGCGGATCTACGCCGCCGCGAACGCCGAGAAGCTCTCGCTGATGCACGGCGAGTACAGCGGCGCCGAGCTGCAGACCGCCGGACTGGTCCGCTACAAAATCACGCTGCCCCTGAAGGGCAACTACGAGCAGGTCCGCCGCTTCATCACCGAGTCGCTCAAGACCGTGCCGGGCCTCGCGCTCGACGACGTGACCCTGCAGCGCCAGAACATCGGCGAGACGCAGGTGGAAGCCCGCGTGCAACTGTCCCTCTTCCTCACGAGGCGCTGAAATGGACCGCAAGCGCCTGATCTTCTGGACCACCTTCCTCGGCGGCGCCGGCGCGCTCGCCGCGTACGACTACCTCCAGCCCGCCCCGGCGCCCGAGCCGGTGGCCAGCGTCTCGCGGGCCGCAGGGGCCAAGCGTGCCGCCTCGGCCACCGTCGCGATGGCGGGCGTCGAAGGCGCCTCGGCGCCGCTGGCGAGCCTGCGGGCCGTGGCAGCCACCGCCGCGGCCTCCGCGGCGGCCACGCCCGACACCGCGACCCCGCCGGAAGCGGCCGCTTCCGCGGCGCCGGCCGGGCCGTTCGCGGCGAATTCGTGGCAGCCTCCGCCGCCGCCGCCCCCGCCGCCGCCGCCGCCGGCTCCCCCGCCGCCGCCGCCTCCTCCTCCTCCGCCTCCCGCCGCACCGCCCGTTCCATTCTCCTTCCTGGGACGGATCGACGACGGGAAGCCCAAGGTGTTCCTGCAGCGCGGGGAACGCCTGTACGCGGTCGCCGCAGGCGATGTGATCGACGGCCAGTACCGCGTCGACCGCATCGAAGCGACCACGGTGTTGTTCACCTACCTGCCGATGAACGTTCAACAAACCATAACGATCGGAAAGTCTTGATGTTTCGCACGGAGTACGCACGCCGCTGGCTTTTGACACCCATCGCTCTCTCCATCGCTCTCGCAGGTTGCGCGTCCCAGCAGGCACAGAAGGAAGGCCAGGCACTGATCGACGCCGGGCGCTACGAGGAAGGGCTGGCGCGGCTGAGCGAGGCGGCCACGAACTCGCCGAATGAGCCGCAGTACCGCTCCACCCTGGTGCTGGAGCAGGAACGCGTGATCGCGATGCTGCTGTCGCGTGCCGACCGCCTGCGCATCGCCGGCGACTACGACGGCGCGCTGCAGGCGTACCAGCGCGTGCTGAACCTGAGCCCCCGCAACACGCGCGCGATCGACGCGATGCGCACCCTGGAGCAGCGGCGCAATCTCGACGACATGATCAAGCAGGCCCGCGCGGCCTTCCGCCGCGGCGACGTGGAACTGGCCGAGAAGCACCTGGCGCAGATCCTGGCGCTGGACCCGGCCGCGCCGGACGCGCTGGCGCTGCGCCGCGAGATCGAGCTGGAGCACGCGCGCACCACCAGCACCTACCCGCGCCTGCGCACGAAGTTCACCCGGCCCGTCACGCTGGAATTCCGCGACGCCAACATCCGCATGATCCTCGACGCCCTGTCGCGCACGACGGGCATCAACTTCATCCTGGACAAGGACGTGAAGACCGACGTCAAGGCCACGATCTTCGTGCGCCAGGTGGCGGTGGAGGACGCGTTGGACCTGCTGCTGGCGCAGAACCAGCTGGAAAAGAAGGTCATCAACGACAACACGGTCCTGGTCTATCCCAACTCGCCGGCCAAGCTGCGCGAGTACCAGGACTGGGTGATCCGCACCTTCTTCATCACCAACATGGACGTCAAGCAGGCGCAGACCCTGATCAAGACCATGTTGAAGACCAAGGACCTGTTCATCGACGAGAAGCTGAACTCGCTGACGATGCGCGACTCGCCGGACGCCGTGCGGCTGGCCGAGAAGCTGCTGCAGGCGCAGGACCAGGCCGAGGGCGAGGTGGTGCTGGAAGTCGAACTGCTCGACGTCTCGCGCGACCGCCTGCTCGATCTGGGAATCACCTGGCCCTCGACCTTCAGCGTGCTGAACGTCGACGGCAACCCCGCATCGCTCCTGAGCGACCTGCACCGGAACATCCCGCGCGGACAGATCGGCCTCGACCGCACCGTCAGCGCCACCGCCCAGACGACCACCACCGACGTGAACACGCTGGCCTCTCCGCGCATCCGCGTGCGCAACAAGGACAAGGCCAAGATCCACATCGGCGACCGCATCCCGATCGTCAACGCCACCTCGGTGCCGTCCACGCAGGGTCCGGTGACGACCGAGACGGTGCAGTACCTGGACACCGGTATCAAGCTGGAGGTCGAGCCCACCATCTACCAGAGCGACGAGGTCGCGATCAAGCTGGTGCTGGAAGTGAGCGACTCGCAGGACGCCGGCTCCACCAACAACGGCACAACGCTCGTGCGCGTGAAGACCAGCAACGCCTCGACCTCGCTGCGCCTGAAGAACGGCGAGACGCAGATCCTGGCCGGCCTGATCCGCAGCGACCACGGCGGCAGCGGCGACGGCATCCCCGGCCTGAGCGACATCCCCGTGGCCGGCCGCCTGTTCGGCTCGAAGAAGGACACCTGGGCCAAGCGCGAGCTGGTGCTGTCGATCACGCCGCGCATCGTGCGCAACACGCCCTACCTGCCGCCCTACCAGCTGGAGTACGCCTCCGGCACCGAGGGCAGCCTGCGCTCGCGGCCGCTGTCGCTGGCGCTGCAGGGCAGCGAGACGCTGCCCGGCGCCGCCGGCGCGCCCGATGCCGTCATGCTGACGGCGCCTCCGGGAGCGAGTGGCGGCGCCACCGGCTCTGCTCCCGCCACCGGCACGCCGGCCGGCGCGACGCCGCTGGGCACGGGCTCGCGCGGCCCGACCCGCGGCCGCACGGCCACCCCGGCCGCGCCCGTGACGGCACCGGGTGCGCCCGGCGCGGCTCCCGCCGCCCCCGGCACGCCGGCCGCTCCGTCGGCCCCCCAGAGCAGCGCGCCGGCCTCGGGCCCCGTGACGCTGGCCATCGAGGGCGAAAGCAGCATCAAGGTCGGCGAGGAAACCACGCTCACCCTGCACCTGAAGGCGGGCCAGCCCCTGGTCAGCACCGCCTTCCAGATCGCCTACGACCCGAAGTTCGTGAGGCTGGTGGACGTGACGGAGGGCGAGGTGCTGAAGACCGACGGCGCCCAGACCACCTTCTCGGCGCGCAAGGACGAAACGGCAGGCATGGTGTTCGTCGGGGTGTCGCGGCCGGCCGGCGGCGAGGGCTCCAGCGGCGAAGGCACGCTCGTGCAGGTGCGCCTGCAGGGCATCGCGGCGACGCCGTCGGCGCCGCTTCGCGTGACGGGCTTCTCCGCGATCGGCCCCAACAACCGCATCGTCCCGTCGCCCGCCGCAACCTCCGTCGATCTCTCCGTGGAGCAGCCCTGAGATGCGACGCGCCCGCGGTTTCACGCTGATCGAACTGGTGATCACCGTGGCCCTCATCGGCCTGCTCGCGGCCCTGGCCGCGCCGGTGGCGGAGACCGTGGTGCGCCGGGGCAAGGAACAGGACCTGAAGGCAGCCCTGATGCAGATCCGCGACGCCATCGACGCCTACAAGGACGCCGCCGACTCCGGCCGCATCGCCAAGGCCGCCAGCGACACGGGCTACCCCGCGAACCTGGACATGCTGGCCAACGGCGTGGTGGACAAGGCCAGCCCGACTGGCGGCAAGATCTATTTCCTGCGCCGCGTCCCGCGCGACCCGTTCGCCGACGGCAGCCTCCCCGCGACGCAGACCTGGGGCCTGCGCGCCTCCGACACGCCGCCCGACGCCCCGCGCGACGGCAAGGACGTCTTCGACGTCCGCTCGCTGTCCGACGGCAAGGCCCTGGACGGCAGCTACTACAAGGAGTGGTGACATGGTCACCCGCACCGCACGCACCAGGGGCTTCACGCTCATCGAGCTGCTGATCGTGCTCGCGATCGTCGGCACCCTCCTCACCATCGCGGTGCCGAGCTATTTCGCGAGCCTGGACAACGCCAAGGAAACCTCGCTGCGGCAGAGCCTCTCCGTGATGCGCACGGCGATCGACCACTACAAGGGCGACCTGGGCAAGTACCCGGAGAACCTGCAGGAACTGGTGACCGCGAAGTACCTGCGCAGCATCCCGTCGGACCCGATCACAGGCATGCCCGACCAGTGGGTGCTGGAGATGGGCGGCGAGGCGGGCCAGGCCAGCGGCGTGCGCGACGTGCACAGCGGCGCGCCGGGCAACGCCAAGGACGGCACTCCCTATGCGAGCTGGTAAGGCCCCGCGTCGGCAGGGCGGCTTCACCTACTTCGGCGTCCTGTTCCTGCTGGTGTTGCTGGGGCTCGGCCTCGCGGGCACCGGCGAGACCTGGACCCTTGCCAGCCGGCGCGCCCGGGAGCGCGAGCTGCTGTGGACGGGCAACCAGTACGCGCGCGCCATCAAGGCCTACTACAACCAGTCGCCGGGCGTGCGCCAGTTCCCCTCGCAGCTCGAGGACCTGGTGGAGGACCGCCGCTTCCCCGTGCCGCGCCGCCACCTGCGCCAGCTGTACGCGGACCCGATCACGCGCGAACGCTTCGACGTCGTGCTGTCGCAGGATGGACGCATCGGCGGCGTGCGCAGCCACTCCGACAACACGCCGCTGAAGCAGGACAACTTCCCCGTGAAGTTCCGCGACTTCAAGGGAACGACCCGCTACTCCGACTGGCTGTTCATCGCGGACAACCTGCCGGGCTCGCCGTCCCGCCCGACGGCCGCGGGTGCAGCGGGTGCTGCGGGAGCCACCGCGGGTGGCGCCACCAGTCCCGCCGCTGCGGGCACCGCCTTCCCAGGCACCGCCTTTCCCGGCACCGCCGCTCCGGGCACCGCCGCGCCGGCCACGGCCGCTGACGCGACCGCAGGTGGAACCGCCGCTGAGACTGCGGGTGGGACTCCCGGTGGGACTCCGAGTGGGTCTGCGGGTGGAACCGCCGGTGGAACTCCCGGCACGACCGCGCCTGCGCCCGCGCCGGTACGACCCGGCCCGGTGATCAGCACGAAGCGCTGAAGCAACTGTCCTCGTTGGCTGCCTGCAGCGCGAGGCTGCGGCACGCCTGCGACTGCCTGCCCTGGGCCGTCAGGTCCTCGGGGGTCCGCCCACCTTCGCCGGCCAGCTTGGCGTTGCGGTACCAGTGCAGGGCCTCGGACAGGCTGTCGCAGTGCCTCGACGCCATGCTGACGATGGCCACGACCTGGCGCAGGTGCGACTGCAGGCGCAGGTCCGCCGGAAGATGCCGCGTCTCGGCGGGGCGCTCCGAATCCCGGACCAGGTCGCGGGCCCGGCGGCCGACCAGCAGCGCCACGTCCGCGGCGCGCAACGGATGCACGCGCGCGACCTCCTGCTCCAGTCGCCGCAGCAACAATGCCTTGGGGTGATCGTCTTCCTGCCCGTGTTCCATGCCGTGAGCTTGGGTCAGGGAACTTAACGTGGAATTAAGAGGGTCCGGGTCGCCCGATCGCCTCCGGCAGGAGGGCTGCGGGCCGCTGGCCCGCCGGGGGATCAGCGTGCGAACGCGGTGAGTGCGTCGCCGCAGGACATCCGGGTGGCGCTCACGATGCGCCGGCGAAAAAAACGCCCGACCCGGAAGCGCCATGCCGGTGAGGGCATGCAGGATTGGCGCTTCCGGGCGGGCAACTTCGCTCTCCTTGCGAATCTTTCAGATCACTTGAACACGATGTCGATCGCGGCCGTGCCGCCCAGCGAGGGCAGCGTCGAGAACGCGCGGATGAAGGTGGGCGCCACCTTCCAGACGCTGGTGCCGGACTTCGGGTTGATCGCGCCGGTCGCCGGGACAAGCTTGTCCATCGCCCAGTTGCCCAGGCCATCGAGCACGGCGGTGCCGATCACGCAGTTCGGGTTGGTCGCGGTGCCGTTGCAGGGCGCCGCGGCGCCGACCAGCGTGCCGTTCTCGTACACCACCGTGATCGTCTGGCCCTGGATGATGTTGTCGGTGCCGTCGATCGTCCAGCGGTTCTTGTTCTGCACGAACTGGTGCTTGCCGAAGGTGATCAGTTCGTTGGCCGCCACGTTGACCGTGCCGGTCGCGAGGTTGGCGGACTGCGCACCGGCCACGTCCGTCACCCGGTAGGTGAAGGTCTTGGGTCCGGTCGTGGTGGGGGTGTAGCTGATCACGCCGTTCACCGGCACGGGCTGGGTGCCCATGCCCGCCGGCCAGGTCACGATCACCGCGTCCTTGACGTCGCCGTTGCCGTCCGGGTCGGTGGAGCTGCCGATCAGGTTCATCACGTTCAGCTTGCCCACCACCGCGCCGACGGTGGTGTTGCCGGCCACGGGCGTGTCGTTCACCGCGTTGATGATGATCGTCGCCGTCGCCTGGTTGGACACCGCGCCATCGACCGTGACCGTGTAGTTGATCGCCTCGACGCCGCTCGCGTTGGCGTTCGGCACGTAGGTCAGCACGCCGTCCGTCACCGTCGCCGTCCCGAGGCGGGGCGCCGAGGCCGTGACCGACACCACCGCGCCGCTGGCGATCGCGCTGCGAATGCTGGTCAGCACGCCACCGCGCGAGATCACGTCGTTGGCCAGCAGGTCGATCGTCACGTTCTGGCCGGCGGCGCAGGCCAGGGCGGCAGTCGGCGAGCAGTCCTCGAACATGCCGAGGGTGTCGGCCACCGCGGTGGGCACGCCGAAGATCACGGCCGCACCGGTGGCGGTGTTGGTGGTGCGCAGGACCGAGCCGCCCTTGTTGGACGACACCTGCACCTGCGAGGGCGGAGCCGCGAGGGCCGAGACGCTGGCCGCGCCGCCGGCGAGTTCGAGGCCGGTGCCCGCACCCCTGCCGACAGTCGTGCCGGCAGTGACGCCCGGGCCGTA
Source organism: Ramlibacter monticola (assembly GCF_016722785.1). Taxonomy (GTDB): domain Bacteria; phylum Pseudomonadota; class Gammaproteobacteria; order Burkholderiales; family Burkholderiaceae_C; genus Ramlibacter; species Ramlibacter monticola. The sequence goes on from NZ_JAEQNE010000001.1 coordinate 1,336,738, forward strand.
GCCGGCCAGGGTCAGCACTGCGGTCGGGTCGCTGGACGCCGCGTTGACGGTCAGCGTGCCGTTGGCGGCGCCGTCGTAGTTGGCGACGCTGATCTGCACGTCGTCGGTCACGGGGCGCAGGTAGTAGGCGGGGACGACCTGGCCGGTGGCGTTGGTCGCGCTCTGGTCGACGATGCAGACGTGGCTGGGCGGCAGGCCGCCGGGCTGGCTCTGGCCCCAGTAGTCGGGGTCGGTGGAGGCCATGCTGTGCGGCACGCCGGCCGGCGCGCTGTACGGGCCGTCGCTGACGGTGACCACGCCGGTGACCGGATCGGTGACCAGGGCGCCCGCGCAGGGCACGTCGTAGTACTGCAGGTTCGGCTTGACCGCCGGCGCCTGCGTCGTGGCGGGGATGCGCGACTGCGAGGTCGACGAGGCTTGCGCGAACACGTCCAGGTTGGTCACGGTGCCGGCGGCGTCGGCCTTGTAGGTGGCACGCGCCTTCGAAACCTGCCCGGCCAGCGTGCCGGTCATCAGGCGGCCCATGAGGGTGAAGTTGCTCTCGCCGTCGAGCGTGTAGAACACGGCGCCATCATTGGTGGGCGACGGGGCGGCCACTTCGACGCGGAAGGTGTTGTGGTTGCGCAGGGCGGTCGTGCCGTCGGTGTTGCGTGCGGTGAAGGCCGGCAGCGGGCTGCCGGTGACGGTGCCGACGCGCGCCGGATCGGCGATGTACTTCTTGCCGGTGCCGGGATCGGCGGTCGGGCCGGCGCCGAGCGCGACCATCTGGTCGTAGAACGGATCGGTGCCGGGAGCGGCGGCCCGCAGGTCGGGCATGGGCGGCACTTCGGCGCCGCCGGCCGCCGGCGACGGCAGCAGGAAGGGGCCCACCGGGCCGTTCAGCGTGCACTCGAAGGTCGCGATGCAGGCCGTGCCGATGTCGACCGTGTCGAAGATGCGGTCGCCGGCCCTCTGGCCCAGGTAGGTCACGTCCGAGTACGGCGTGATCACGCGGTAGTCGCCGTCGAAGGGCAGGCTGGGCATGAAGACGCGCAGGCGAGCGAACGTCATCTGGTCGCCGGGCGCCGGGGCGCCGTTGGCGAACGCCGCCTCGAGGGCGATGACCAGCTTCGCGCGGAAGCCGTTGCCCGCATCGAGCATGACGTTGTCGGCCGCCCAGTAGAAGTGCTCGTCGAAGAAGTTGGTGGGGAAGGTCTCGGGGATGACGACGTCGCCGGGCAGCAGCAGGCACCAGCCGCCATCGACTTCGGCCGCCGTCCTCGGATCGCAGAACTCCATCGCGATGCCGGTCTTGTCCTGGAACCAGGCGGGAAAGCCGCCGACCGAGGGTGCGTTGTTGACCGGGCCCATGCGTTCCAGCACGGCCCAGGCGGGGGTGGTCGCGAACGACAGCAGGACTGCCGCGGCGATGAGGTTGCGTTGATGCTTCATGTGGGGTGCCCCTCTAAAAGGAGTTGTGTGGTTATGGAGTCGCCGTGGGCCTTTGCCCCAGCGACGTAGTACCAATTGCACAATCCGGGCCCACCTCAAGGCCGCGGGCAGCACCCCCTGACGAGAGTGCTGCCCGCGTTCCAGCTCCTTCACTGTCGCCGCCGACCCGCAGGGACGGCACACGCGATCGGCGGTGGGGGCCGCCTTTCGGTCTGCGTCACCCACGCCCGCGGCGACTCGGGGAAATTCCCCCACGACCGGGGACACCTGCTGCGTGTAGACACACAGTCGTTGCGTCCTCGGTCGTGGGTCATCGCTCGTCCTCCCGATCAGCGGAAGGTGATGGCGGTGGTCCGCGAGCCACCGAGCACCGGGGCGCTCGAGAACGCACGGATGCTGGTCGGACGGCTGTTGGTGGGCCAGTACGAACCACGCGGATCCTGCGTCGAGCCACCCGCGATGATCTGGTCGAACAACCAGGCGCCGGTGCCGTCCACGACGGCGGTGCCGACCACGCACGCCGGGATGGCGTCGGTGCCGTTGCAGATCTCGCCGTTGCGCGACGTGCCGTTGGCGTAGGCGATGGTGATCCGCTGGCCGGCGCGCACCAGGTCCGTCCCGCCGACGGTCCAGCGCAGCTTGGCCGCGCGGTAGTCCTGCACCGTGAACTGGATGTCCTCGGCGGCGACGACCGTCACCGTGCCGGTGGCCGTGTTGTCGGACAGCAGGCCGGCGGCGTCCTTCACCTGGTAGCCGAAGGTGAAGTTGCCGGTGGCGTTGGGGCTGAAGGAGATCGAGCCGTTCACCGGGGTCGGTTGCGGGCCGAGCTGCGCGGGCCACGTGGTGAGCACCGCATCCTTCACGTCCGTGGCGCCGTCCGGATCGGTCGCGCCCAGCAGCAGGTTCATCACGTTGGTCTTCGCGACGACGCCGTTGATGGTCTGGTTGCCGGCCACCGGCTTGTCGTTCACCGGGGTGATGGTGATCGCGGCCACGGCCTGGTTGGAGACCTGGCCGTCCACCGTCACCGTGTAGTTCACGTTGTCGATGCCGTTCGCGTTGGCGTTCGGGATGTAGGTCAGGACACCGCTGGTGGACACGCTCGCCAGGCCCAGGCGGGGCGCCTGCGCGGTGACGGTCACGGTCGCCAGGTTCTGCGAGACGGCGTCACGCAGGCTGGTCATCACGCCGTTCAGCAGGACCTGGTCGTTGGCCAGCAGGTCGATCTGCACGCCCTGGCCGGCCGGGCAGATCGTCGCGGCTTCCGCGGAGCAGTCCTCGTTGACCGAGGCGGCGTCGTTCACGGCCGCCGGCTGGCCCACCAGCATGGCGGCGCCGTGGGCGGTGTCGACCTTGCGCAGCACGGCGCCGCCCTTGGACGAAACGACGTTCACCTGGGACGGCGGGGCCTTCAGGGCCAGCACCTGGGCGGACGTCCCCGACAGCTCCAGGCCCGCGCCCGCGCCGACACCGATGGAAACGCCGGGGGTCGCGGCATCGCCGGGGCCGTAGCCGGCCAGCGTCAGGGTCGCGGTCGGGTCGCTGGACACGGCGGCGACGGTCAGCGTGCCGTTCTCGGGACCGACGTAGTGGGCCGTGTTGATGATCACGTGGTCGGTGACCGGCACCAGCGTGTACGACGGGACGACCTGGCCGGCGGCGTTGCGCGAGCTGGTGTCCTCGATGCACACGTGGCTCGGCACGGCGGCGCCGGGCGAGCTCTGGCCCCAGAAGTCGTGGCCGGTGTTGCCCATGTCGTGGGCGGTGCCGACAGGCGCGGTGTACGGGCCGGCGTTCACCTTCGTCAGGCCGGTGGCCGGATCGGTGGTGAGGGCACCGCCGCAGGCCTGGTCGTAGAAGGAGATCACCGGGGTCACCAGCGGCTGCACCGGCTGGCCGGGGATGCGGGCCTGCACGGTGGGCGAGGCCTGCGCGAACACGTCGAGGTCGGTGAGAGCGCCGTTCGCGTCCGCCTTGTAGGTGGAGCGGGTGTTGGACACGTTGCCGGGGATCACGCCGGTCATCAGGCGGCCCATCATCGTGAAGTTGGTTTCGCCGTCGGCCGTATAGAACACGTGGCCGTCATGCGTGGGCGACGGAACGCGCACTTCGATGCGGAACGTGTTGTGGTTGCGCGTGACGGGGGTGCCGGAGGTGGCGCCGGACGAGTCGATCTCGTACGAGGTGTAGGGCGGCAGCGGGCTGCCCGTGACCGCGCCGACGCGGCCGGGGTCGGCGATGTACTTCTTGCCGGTGCCCGGGTTCGCGGCGGGAGCGGCGCCGGCGGCGACGGCCGCATCGTAGAACGGGTCGGTTCCGGCGGGGGCGCTCTGCAGGTCGGGCATCGGGGGCACTTCGGCGCCGCCGGCCGAGGCCGAGGGCAGCAGGAAGGGGCCGAGGGTGCCGTTCAGCGCGCACTCGAACGTGGTCGGGCAGCTCGTGCCGATGTCCAGCGTGTCGAAGATGCGGCCGCCGGCGACCTGGTCGTAGTAGCTCACGTCCGAGAAGGGCGTGATCACGCGGTAGTCGCCGTCGAAGGGCAGGCGCGGGATGTTCACGCGCAGGCGGGTGAACACCATCTGGTCGCCGTCGACGGGCGCGCCGTTGACGAAGGCGGACTCGAGCGCCAGCACCAGGGTGGCCTTCAGGCCGGTGCCGGCATCGAGCAGCACGTTGTCGGTCGCGAAATAGAAATGCTCGTCGAAGTAGTTGCTCGGGAACTGCTCGGGGATGGTGACGTCGCCCGGCAGCAGCAGGCACCAGCCGCCATCCACTTCGCCCTGCGTCGAGGGAGCGCAGAACTCCATCGTGATGCCGGACTTGTCCTGGAACCAGGCCGGGAAGCCGCCGACCTGCGGGGAGCGGTCGATCGGGCCCAGCCGCTCGAGGCCGGCGTAGGCCGTGGTGGCGGACGCGGCAGCCATGGCGAGGACCACCGCCGCCGAAATCATGTTGCGCTTCGGTTTCATGAAATTAGTCTTTCCTGTCAAGGGGTGATGGTGATCGCGAGCAACTACCGGATTACGCTTGCCCACGTTCATTGGTTTTTGTCGCTGGTACTGCGATCAACCAGGCTGAGCGACACAGCCAGGCTTTGCTCCCGTGGACAGCGCTTGCGGCGCTGCCCGGTTGCACGGTTCGCGTCCCGCGCCTTCGTCCGCTGCGGACTTCGTGGCGCGTTGCGCTGCGATCAGTTCGTCGACCTTGGCCAGCACCTGCTGCGGCCGGTCGACGTCGTAGAGGCGGGTCCAGCGGCCGCTCTTCGCGTCGCCGACCAGGATCTGGGCCGGGTGGTTCTCCGGCCTCGTGATGTGGATGCCGAAGGACTGCAGCGCCTGGGCGACGTTGCTGACATCGCCGGTGAGCCACAGCCAGCCCGCCTTCGGCTCGAAGTGCGCCGAGTACTCCTTCAGGCGCGCCGGCGTGTCGCGCACCGGGTCCACCGTCATGGACACCAGGCGCACCTTCTTTTCCATCAGCGGCGCGAGGCTCGCCTGCAGCTGCGCGAAGGTCTGCGACACCATCGGGCAGATGTCGGTGCAGTTCGTGTAGACGAAGCCGACGACCACGATCTTGTCGGCGAGCGCGTCGCTGGCCAGGCGCAGCTTGCGGCCGTCCTGGTCGACCAGCTGCGCGTCCACGGGGCGCACGGGCTTGCCCGTCACCGAGGCCGGCGGCTTCGAGGAATGCCCCTCGTGCCCGTCGCCGTGCGACCAGGCGCGCGGCATGCAAAGGGCCAGTCCCAGCATCAATGCCGAAACTGCGAGAGCTTTCTTCCTGTTCATCTGCACTTCTCCTCGGTTGTGTCCCCGTGCTGCAAACACAGCGCGGATGTAACTCGTGTTACGCAAGGGCCAGACCAAGAACGAAAGTGCCTCGCATTCCGGCACCTAGGACCGCGGGGGGTGGGCACACCCGGGACGGCAGAGGTGCTCGGAAGTTCTTTGATGTAGATCAAAGCTCCGACAAAACCCTAAGGACAGGCTGGAGGGCGTGGAAACGGGAAAAGACGGTGGGGAATGGGACCGGGGGAATTCCCCACGATTGGGTGGGGGTGCGGAACCCCGTTCCCCCAGGGAACCGGAAGGCGGTTCAGTCCGCGCCGCTCTGGAGGCGGTGGTAGCGCGAGATCACGCGGGGCACGTAGGCCTGGGTCTCGGCATTGCGCGGAATGCCCCCGGTGCGCTCCACGGCGCCGGGGCCGGCGTTGTAGGCGGCCAGCGCCAGCGCCAGGTTGTTGCCGAAGCGGGCGAGCAGATCCTTCAGGTAGCGGGCGCCACCGTCGACGTTGGCGGCAGGATCGCGCGGGTTGGCGACATTGAGGGTGCGGGCCGTGCCGGGCATCAGCTGCATGAGGCCCAGCGCGCCCTTGGGCGAGACGGCCGCCGGATTGAAGCCGGACTCCGTCTCGATCACGGCCTGCAGCAGCGCCTCCGGAAGGCCGTGGGTGCGCGCAGCGGCGCTCACCAGGGGGGACCAGGCCTCGCGCCGCTTCGCGAGCGTGCCGGACTTGCCGGCGGTGGCCGCCGCCAGGGCCGGCGTGGCGGCGCGCGGGGCCCCCGGGACCGCAGGTTCGGGTTCGAACGGGCCGTCAAGATTGCTCAAAAGCAAGCCTTCGTCGCCTTCATCCGTGACCTGGATGGGCGCCTGTGCGGCCTGGGCGGCGCCGAGGGCGGCGCAGCACAAGGCGGCGGCGCCGGCCCGCAGGCGCCAGCGTGTACGTGGATCGGACATCGACTGGGGCTCCGGGGGATTGACCGGCCCTGCAGCCGGTGCTGTGATCGCAGTCGCAAGTCCCACGCCAGCACCTCCTTACGCGGGCACCAAATTTGCGACGGCTTGCAAGCCAACAAACCATAGGGACTCTCCATGCGCCAAATTCCCCACCCCTGCCAGTCGCGCCGGTTGCGGCGCGGCTTCACCCTGCTCGAACTGCTGGTCGTGCTGGTCGTGCTCGGCCTGCTGGTCAGCATCGTGGGCCCGCGTTACTTCAGCCAGCTCGGCAAGTCCGAGGGCAAGGCGGCCCAGACCCAGATCGCCAGCATCGTCAAGGCGCTCGACATGTACCGCCTCGACGTGGGCAAGTACCCCACGACCGAGCAGGGCCTGGCCGCCCTGAGCGCGGCGCCCGCCAACGAGGCGCGCTGGCGCGGCCCGTACCTGGCCAAGACCGTCCCGGCGGATCCCTGGGGCCGCGCCTATGTCTACAAGTCGCCCGGCGACACCGCCGAATTCGACCTGATGTCCTTCGGCAAGGACGGCGCCCCCGGCGGCACCGAAGAAAACGCCGACATCACCTACTGATCCCGCGGAGCGCGGACCATGCAATTCCAGGTCAAGGCCCTCGACGGGCGCCGGGGCATCATCCAGCTCACGCTGGACGCGGGCACGCTCGACTCGGCACGCCAGCAGGCGGAGCACCAGGGCCTGCGCGTCATCGCGGTGGCGCCGGTGCGCAAGCTGGCCTCGCTGGGCACGTCGATCGGGCGCAGCAAGGACTTCCCACTGGTGCTGTTCAGCCAGGAGCTCGCGACGCTGCTCAGCGCCGGCCTGTCGCTGATCACGGCGCTGGAGAGCCTCGCGGAGAAGGAGCACGACAGCGGCACGCGCAAGGTGCTCGCGTCGATCGTACGGCTGCTCTACGAAGGCAAGTCGTTCTCGCAGGCGCTGGCGCAGTTCCCCGGGACCTTCCCGGACCTGTACGTGGCCCTGATCCAGTCCAGCGAGAAGACCGGCGCCATCCACGGCGGCCTGCAGCGCTACGTGGCCTACCGCACGCGCATCGACATGCTCACGCAGAAGATCGTCAGCGCCTCGGTCTACCCGGTGCTGCTGCTGCTGGTGGGCATGGGCGTGCTGCTGTTCCTGGTGGGCTACGTCGTGCCGCGCTTCAGCACGGTGTTCGGCGAGGTGGGCGCCAAGCTGCCCTGGCTGTCGCAGGTGCTGATGAATTTCGGCAGCATGATCAACCAGCACGTGGGCGCCCTCGCCCTGTCGGCGGTCGCGCTGGCCGCGGTCGCGGCGGGCCTGTGGCAGGTCACCGCCGTGCGGGCCGCGCTGGGACAGGCCATCCTGGCCCTGCCCGGCGTGCGCGAGCGGGTGTTCCTGTACCACGTGACGCGCCTCTATCGCTCGCTGGGCATCCTGCTGCAAAGCGGCATCCCGATCCTGCAGGCGATCGGCATGGCGCGCGGGCTGATCGGGGCGCGCATGGGCGTCCTGCTGGACCAGGCCGCGCAGCGCGTGCGCGAGGGGCAGCCGCTGTCGCAGGCCTTCGAGGCCAACCACCTGTCCACGCCGGTGGCGCTGCGCATGCTGCACGCCGGCGAGCAGGCCGGCAACCTGGGCGCGATGATGGAGAAGACGGCGGACTTCTACGACGAGGAGATGGGCCGCTGGATCGAATGGTTCGTGCGCCTGTTCGAGCCGCTGCTGATGGTGTTCGTCGGCGCGGTGATCGGCGTGGTGGTGATCCTGATGTACATCCCGATCTTCGAGCTGGCGGGATCGATCCGATGACGAGGAGGGCCTGAGGAGGCAGAGGGCCGGCGCATGCCGGCCCTTTTTCATGGCGCGCGGCGCCGGAGCCCATTGAAAAGGGCACGGACCCTTGCGGACCCGTGCCCAACCCTCGACAGGCCGGCCGCGCGGCGGCCGGTGGACGAATCAGTACTCCTGCAGCGTCCCGAAGCCCGACCCGGGCTGGTCCACCGGGCGCTGGAGGCCCATCTTCTCGATGCGGTAACGCATCATGTCCCGCGACAGGCCCAGCAGCTTGGCGGACTTGGTGACGTTCCAGCCCGTGCGCTCCAGCGTCTTCACGACCAGGGTGCGCTCCATCTCCGCCAGGTCGGCCATGTCCGCGCCGCTCTTGGGCACCGACATGCAGGGTTCGTTGCAGCCGCGGAAGTCACGCTCGAACTTCGACTCCGGCGCCAGGCTCGGGCACAGGGCCAACTGAGTCACGCCGATCGTGTCGGTGGGCGCCAGCAGCACCGTCTGCTCCAGCATGTTGCGCATCTCGCGCACGTTGCCGGGCCAGAAGTACTCAAGCAGGCTCTTCTCGGCGTCGGGGCTGAAGCGCAGGTTCGGCTTGCCGTAGCGGCGGCCGTGCGACTGCAGGAAGTGGCGCGCGAGCAGCAGGATGTCGTTGCCGCGGTCGCGCAGGGCCGGCACGTTGACCGAGATGATGCGCAGGCGGAAATACAGGTCGCTGCGGAAGGTGCCCTGCTTGACCATGGCCGCGAGGTCGCGGTTGGTGGCGCTGATGATGCGCAGGTTGACCTTGCGCTCCTTCACCGCGCCGATGCGGCGCACCGTCTTTTCCTCCAGCAGCTTCAGCAGCTTGGCCTGGAGCGACATGTCGATCTCGCCGATCTCGTCGAGGAACAGCGTGCCGCCATCGGCCGCTTCCACCAGGCCGGTGCGGCGCTCCTTGGCGTCGGTGAACGCGCCCTTCTCGTGGCCGAACAGTTCGGACTCGAGCAGGTGCGAGGGGATCGAGGCGCAGTTGATCTCGACGAAGGGCCCGTTGGCTCGGGCGCCGTCGAAGTGCATGGAACGCGCGACCAGCTCCTTGCCGGTGCCCGTCTCTCCGTGCACCAGCACCGCCGGCAGGTCGCCGTCGGCCACGCGGCGCTCGGCTTCCAGCACCTGGCGGATGGTGGCCTTCATCTCCTGCATGGCCGCGGAGTCGCCGACCAGCGCGGCGAGGCCCGCGCCGCTCGCCTGGCGCTGCTGGTGGAACTGCAGCGCCTGCTCCATCTTGGCCGTGCCCACGGCGCGCTCCAGCAGCAGGTTCAGTTCCGCCATCGACACCGGCTTGCACACGTAGTCGTAGGCGCCGGCCTTCATGGCCGCGACGGCCGTCTGCGCGCTGTCGTCGCCCGTCATCACGATGCACTTGGCCAGCGGGTCGCTCTCGCGCAGCTTCGTCAGCAGCTCGATGCCGGTCATGCGCGGCAGGCGCTGGTCGGTCACCACCGCGTCGGGATGGAGCGTCTCGAAGAACCCAAGGGCTTCCTCGGCGGTGCTGCAGGCCTGCACCTCCCAGCCGTTGCGCGTCAGGTAGGCGCTGATGTTGGCCTGCTGGATGGCGTCGTCTTCCACCACCAGTACGGTCTTGCCCATTGCTCTCTTCCTATCCCTTGAAATGCAGGCGCACCTGCGTGCCCACGTTCGGCTCGCTGCTCAGCGCCACGAAACCACCGAAGCGCTCCATCGCTCGCTTCAACATCGGAAGCCCCACCCCCAGCCCATGGGACTTGGTGGTGTGGAACGGCCGGAAGGCCGTTTCCAGCTGCTGCTCCGTCATCCCCACCCCCGAATCGCTGAACACCAGGTCCACCCCGTCCGGATTCTTCACCTTGCGCATCTCGATGCGCAGGTCGCCGCCGCGGGGCATGGCCTCCACGGCGTTGGAAATCACGCTGTGCAGGGCCTGCCGCACGAGCGACGTGTTGCCCTGCACCTGCGTGCCGCAGACCTCGCCGCGCTCCCAGTGCAAGCGCACGCCGGAGCGATCGAAGGTGGGCGCGAAGGAGGCCAGCAGGGTGTCCAGAATGGCGCAGAGGTCCACGGGTTCGGTCTCGCCCATGATCGGGCGCGAGTACAGGAGCAACTCCCGTACCCACTGCGACAGGAAGTCGACCTGGGTGATGATGTCCTGCGCGTTCTTGCGCACCGGCAGGTCGTCGGTACAGGCGGCGAGCTCCGCGCTGGAGCGCACGCTCGCCAGCGGGTTGCGCAGGCTGTGCGCCAGCGCCGTGGCCATCTCGCCGGCGAACACCTGCGACTGCGCCTCGAGCAGCTGCTTCTGCTGCTGCTGCAGCACGCGCGAGCCGCGCCGCACGATGCTGAACAGGCCGAGGTAGATCACGACGCCGCCGGCCAGGGTGGTCATCCACACCAGCAGCTGGCCCGCGCGGATCGAGTCCATCAGGTGCCGCGGCTCCTTGTAGACCTCCACCACCGCGACGACCTCGCCCTTGGGGTCGGTCAGCGGCACGTAGTTCTCGATGAAGAATTCCCTGGGCTCCACCACGAAGCGCTGCTCCGAGCGCTCCGACATGTTGCCGGCGTGGTGCTTGGCCACGTCCATCTTGGAGGCGAAAGCCTCCCTGAGCTCCTCGTTCTCGTGCGTGAAGGTGCCGATCAGGTCGCGGTTGGTCGACCAGACGATCTTGCCGTCGCGGGCGTACACGCTCGTGAGCAGCACGTCGGGCAGGGTTTCGAGGTGCTCGTACACCTCGGACCGCGCCTGCGCCACCACCTTCGGCGACAGGCCCGCGCTCCACGTATCCCCGCGCGGATCGAGGAAGGGCACCAGGCTGACGGCGCCGATCTGCGCGGCCTCGACGCCGAGGCAGTTGTAGATGAACTGCGCGGTCAGCAGGGCGTCGCGCTGCAGCGCCTGCTGGGTCACGAAGTGGGACAGCACCGTGCCCGTCACGGCGGCCACCGGCAGCAGCGCCGCGAGACTGGCGATGGAGAACCACCGCAACAGGTTGAAGGGCCGCACCGGCGCAGCCGGACGGGGCTCTTTCGTGTTGGCCGATGGGACGGGGGCTACTGCGGGCACAGGCTGGCTTGGCGGCGCGGTTTCAATGGCTTGGGAGGTGGCCGCGGTCGAGGCAAAGCGGGGCCAGCGCCACCGGCCACGGCGCAGGCCCGTCGGGAAACTCAAGCGGTCGCCAGGCAATCCGGCGAGAGGCTTCACGGAGATCCTCCTGGTGTCAGTTCTCGGGCTGCCCAAGACCCCACTGACGCCACAACTCATAAAGGCGTTTTCATTATTGAAGGATTCGCCACGAACTTGCAATTCGTCACGATCAACTCGGCACGAAAGTGCCACGAAATAAGATAAGCGGTGTCGCATCCTCAGGCTTTGTGCGACTTGACAGGCTGGGGCATTCGTTGCTGCATCTGCCCGCGCGGAACCTGCCCGGCGCAAGGCCCTCACTGGCCCCACAGAGCCTCTGGCACGAAATACTGGCCTTGTCATCGAGCAGGGTTGACCGCCCAACCGCCCGGCAGTTCCGGTCGGCGACCGCCTGTAAGCAAAAGCAAGCAGGATGGTGAAATTCGCAACGGTGACGCGGCGCGGACGCTTCATGCGAACGGGCGAGGCGCGGCGACGACCAGGCGGAAAGAAAAAAGCCCCGCTGATTCAGCGGGGCTTTGCAGGTCTGGCGGAGTGGACGGGACTCGAACCCGCGACCCCCGGCGTGACAGGCCGGTATTCTAACCGACTGAACTACCACTCCGCGTCGGTGCCGGCTTTCCGCTCCTTCGAGCGCAAGCGCCGGCCAAACTTGGCGACCCTACGGGGATTCGAACCCCGGTACTCACCGTGAAAGGGTGATGTCCTAGGCCTCTAGACGATAGGGTCGTAACCTGGACTGACTGACCAACCAACGGATGCCTGGTGGAGGTAAGCGGGATCGAACCGCTGACCTCTTGCATGCCATGCAAGCGCTCTCCCAGCTGAGCTATACCCCCGCGTGGATCCGTCTCTCTGACTTAAAAGAAACACGGGCCGAAGCCCGTGTCTCGAATGACTGGCGGAGTGGACGGGACTCGAACCCGCGACCCCCGGCGTGACAGGCCGGTATTCTAACCGACTGAACTACCACTCCGCGTCGGTTGCTGACTTCTGCCTTTCGGACACAAGTGCCAGCAAAACTTGGCGACCCTACGGGGATTCGAACCCCGGTACTCACCGTGAAAGGGTGATGTCCTAGGCCTCTAGACGATAGGGTCGAAAACCTCTTGGACTCCGTTCGACACTGTGGTGGAGGTAAGCGGGATCGAACCGCTGACCTCTTGCATGCCATGCAAGCGCTCTCCCAGCTGAGCTATACCCCCTGCAGGTGTCGAGCCTTGAATTCTACACTGAAAATCACCCCTTCCTCAGGCGCTCGACAACAACTTCGCGCTGGCTGAGCGCGAGCACCGCATCGACCGAGGGGGTCTGCGCCGTTCCCATCACCAGCACGCGCACGGGCATGGCGAGCTGCGGCATCTTGAGGCCGGTGGCGCGCAGCGTTTCCTTGATCGCCTGGGCGATGTCGTCCTTGGTCCAGGGGCAGGTTTCCAGCATCTTCGCCAGCATGCCCAGCGCGGGCCGCACGCCCTCGGTGATGTGCTTGCGCACTTCCTCCGGATCGGGCTGCACGTCGGCATGGAAGCGCTGCGCCCAGTCGGCCAGCGCGAGCGTGGTGTCGCAACGGTCCTTGAACAGGCCGCAGATCGCGGGGAGGCGTGCATCGGCCGCGACGCCGCGCTGCGCCAGCAGGTCCTTCACCAGCACGGCCAGCGCCTCGTCGGGCATGAGCTTCATGTGCTGCGCGTTCACCCAGCGCAGCTTGGCGTCGTCGAACTGCGCGGCGCTGCGGCCGAGGTGGTCGAGGTCGAACCACTGCAGGAACTGCTCCCGGCCGAAGATCTCGTCGTCGCCGTGCGACCAGCCCAGGCGCGCCAGGTAGTTGACCATCGCGTCGGGCAGGAAGCCGGCGTCGCGGTACCAGGTGACGGGCTTGGCGCCGTGGCGCTTGCTCATCTTCTCGCCCTGCTCGTTCAGCACCGTGGGCAGGTGCGCGAACACCGGCGGCTCCTGGCCGAGGGCGCGGAAGATGTTGATCTGGCGCGGCGTGTTGTTCACGTGGTCGTCGCCGCGGATCACGTGCGTGATGCCCATGTCGATGTCGTCGACCACCACGCAGAAGTTGTACGTGGGCGTGCCGTCCGGGCGCGCGATCACCAGGTCGTCGAGTTCGTCGTTGCTGATCTCGATGCGGCCCTTGACCTTGTCGTCCCAGACGACCTTGCCCCCGATGGGATTGCGGAAGCGCCACACCGGCTGCACGCCTTCGGGGAGGGCCGGCAGGGTCTTGCCGGGTTCCGGGCGCCAGGTGCCGTCGTAGCGCGGCTTCTCCTTGGCCGCCATCTGCCGCTCGCGCAGGGCGTCCAGTTCCGCGACGCTCATGTAGCAGGGATAGACCAGCCCCTTCTCGCGCATCTCCGCCAGCACCGCGCGGTAGCGGTCCATGCGCTGCATCTGGTAGAACGGGCCTTCGTCGGGATCCAGCCCCAGCCAGCGCATGCCTTCCAGGATCACGTCCACCGCGGCCTGGGTGGAGCGCTCCAGGTCGGTGTCCTCGATGCGCAGGATGAAGGTGCCGCCCTGCGAGCGGGCGAAGGCCCACGGGTAGAGCGCGGAGCGGATGTTGCCCAGGTGGATGAAGCCGGTGGGCGAAGGGGCGAAGCGGGTTCTGACTTTCACAGCGCGTCCAGACCCCGGGAGAGGTCGTCCTGGATGTCGAGGGGATGTTCGAGGCCGACGGCCAGCCGTACCAGGCCCTGGCCGATGCCGGCCGCCTGGCGCTGGTCCTCGGTGAGCCGCCCGTGGGAGGTGGTGGCCGAATGGCTGACGATCGACTTGGTGTCGCCGAGGTTGGTGGCGATGCTCATGACCTGCGCGCTGTCGATCACCTTGAAGGCATTGCGGCGCAGGCTGGCCGGGTCGGCGCCCTTCACGTCGAAGGACACGACGGCGCCGCCCAGGCCCGACTGCTGGCGCATCGCCAGCGCGTGCTGGGGATGCGACTCCAGGCCGGGGTAGTACACGCGCGTCACGGCCGGATGCGATTCCAGGAAGCGTGCGACCTGCAGCGCGTTGGCGCACTGCTGCTTCATGCGGATGTCCAGCGTCTCCAGGCCCTTGAGCACCACCCAGGCGTTGAACGGCGCCAGCGTCATGCCGGCGGTGCGCACGATGGGCGCGAACACGTCGTTGATCCAGCGCGCGGAGCCGCAGAGCGCGCCGGCCATCACGCGGCCCTGGCCGTCCAGGTACTTGGTGCCGGAGTGGATCACGAAGTCCGCCCCCAGCTCGGTGGGGCGCTGCAGGGCCGGCGAGCAGAAGCAGTTGTCCACCGCCAGCAGCGCGCCGGCGTTGTGCGCCAGGTCGGCCAGCGCGGCGATGTCGCACACGTCGGTCAGCGGGTTGGTCGGCGTCTCGGCGAACAGCAGCTTCGTGTGGGGCTTCAGCGCCGCGCGCCATTCCTGCAGGTCGGTCTGCGAGACGAAGGTGCTTTCCACGCCGAACTTGCCGAATTCCTTGGCGAACAGGTTCATCGTGGAGCCGAACACCGAGCGCGAGCAGACCACGTGGTCGCCCGCCTTCAGGGTGCCCATCCCGAGCAGCAGGATGGCGGCCATGCCGGTGGCGGTGCCGATCGCGGCCTCCGTGCCCTCCATGGCGGCCAGGCGCAGCTCGAAGCTGGTGACCGTCGGATTCGAGGTGCGGGCGTAGGTGTAGCCTTCCTGCGGGTTGGCGAAGCGGTGCGCCGAGGTCTCGGCGTCGGGCTGCACGAAGCCGCTGGTCAGGTACAGGGCCTCGGAGTTCTCGCCCCACTGGCTGGGCGGCAGCGCCGCGCGGACGGCGAGCGTCTCGCGGCGCAGCCCCTGAGGCAGGGTCTTGCCTTTCATGCTCAGGCCTCCTGCGGATTCGGGATGGACAGGCGCGAAGCGCTCTCTTCCAGCGGGTCTTCCTGGCCGATGCGCGCCTCGTTGATGCGGGCGATGTCCTCCGGGTTGATGTCGCCGGTGACGTACACGCCGTCGAAACAGGACGCGTCGAAGCCGTCGAGCCGCGGGTTGAGCTTGCCGATGGCGTTCTTCATGCCTTCCACGTCCTGGTAGATCAGGGCATCGCAGCCGATGATCTCGCGCACCTCCTCCACCGTACGGCCGTGCGCCACCAGCTCGGTGGCCGTGGGCATGTCGATGCCGTACACGTTGGGGAAGCGCACCGGCGGCGCGGCGCTGGCCATGTAGACCTTGCGGGCGCCGGCGTCGCGGGCCATCTGCACGATCTCCCGGCTGGTGGTGCCGCGCACGATGGAGTCGTCCACCAGCAGCACGTTGCGGCCCTTGAACTCGCTCTGGATCACGTTGAGCTTCTGGCGCACGCTCTTCTTGCGCACCGACTGGCCCGGCATGATGAAGGTGCGGCCCACGTAGCGGTTCTTGACGAAGCCCTCGCGGTAGGGGATGCCGAGCAGCTGGGCCAGCTGCATGGCGCTGGGCCGGCTCGATTCGGGGATCGGGATCACCACGTCGATCTCGTTGGGCGGCACCGTGGAGATCACGCGCTTGGCGAGCGTCTCGCCCAGGTTCAGGCGCGCCTGGTACACGGAGATGCCGTCCAGCACGGAGTCGGGCCGCGCGAGGTAGACGAATTCGAAGATGCAGGGCGCCAGCTTCGGGTCCTGCGCGCATTGCGCCGTGTGCACCTTGCCCTGCAGGTCGATGAACACCGCCTCGCCCGGCGCGACGTTGCGCTCCAGGCTGTGCCCCGTGCCTTCCAGCGTGACCGACTCGCTGGCGACCATCACGGTGCCGCCCGCGCCCTTGCCGATGCACAGCGGCCGGATGCCGAAGGGGTCGCGGAAGGCGACCATGCCGTGGCCCGCGATCAGCGCCACCACCGCATAGGAGCCGCGCACGCGCCGGTGCACGTTGGCCACCGCCGCGAACACGTCGTGGGGCGCGAGCGGCAGGCCGCGCGTCGTCCGTTCCAGTTCGTGCGCGAACACGTTCACGAGCACCTCGGTGTCGCTCTCGGTGTTGATGTGCCGGTGGTCGGTCGAGAACAGTTCGGCCTTGAGCGCCTGCGCGTTGGTGAGGTTGCCGTTGTGCGCAAGGGTGATGCCGAAGGGCGCGTTGACGTAGAAGGGCTGCGCCTCTTCCTCGCTGAAGGCGTTGCCGGCCGTGGGGTAGCGCACCTGCCCCAGGCCCAGGTTGCCCGGCAGCGCGCGCATGTTGCGGGTGCGGAACACGTCGCGCACCATGCCCTTGGCCTTGTGCATGTAGACCTTGCGGCCCTGCTGGGTGACGATGCCGGCGGCATCCTGGCCCCGGTGCTGCAGCAGCAGCAAGGCGTCGTAGATCAGCTGGTTGACCGGGCCCTGGCTGACGACCCCGACGATTCCGCACATAGTGTTTCGCTTTCCTTCACGCCGGGAGATGGGTGCCGAACCGCTCGGGCACCACCGGCTTCAATCCACGCAAGGCCGCCGTCGCCACGCCGGCCGTCACCGATTCCGTCCACCACCCGCTGTCCTTGAAGCCGGCGAGATGGACCACCACCGCCAGGGCCAGCACGGCCACCGCGCCGCGCACCAGCCCGAACAGGCCGCCCAGCGCGCGGTCCACCGGCGCCAGCCCCGTGGCCGCCACCAGCTTCTTCACGAGCCAGGCCAGCAGCCCGCCCACGAACAGCGCGGCGATGAACACCACCGCGAACCCCGCAGCGTAGCGGATGGATTCGCCCGCGTGGCCGAGGGGCATCAGCGCTGCCGCCTTCGGCGCCAGCCACTGGGCCAGCAGGAAGGCCGCCACCCAGTTCAGCACCGACAGGACCTCGTACACGAGACCGCGCCACAGGCCCAGCAGCACCGACGCCGCCAGCACGGCCACCACCACCCAGTCCAGGACCGCCACTACAGCGACAGCACCGCGGCCGGCAGCGCCAGGCCCTTGATCTTCTCCGCCGCGCGATCGGCCTCCGCGCGCGAGGCGAAGGGGCCGGCGCGGACGCGGATGCGCGGCCCGTTCCTGGTCTCGGCGACGTTGGTGTAGTTCCTCAGTCCCGCGCGATCCAGCTTCTGCTGGGCCTGGCGCGCCTTGTCCCGTTCGGCGAAGGCGCCGACCTGCACCACGTAGCGCAGGCCCCCGGCCGTGTCGACCGACTTGCCTTCCAGCAGGGCCTGGGCCTTGGCGGCCTCCTGCGGGTGCCTGGGTTCGGCCTTGGGCGCTTCGGCCCTCGGCGGTTCAGCCTTGGGCGCTTCGGCCTTGTGCGGTTCAGCCTTCGGCGCTTCGATCCTGGCCGCTTCGGCCTTCGGCGCCGTGACCGGCGGCAGGCCGGCTTCCTGGCGGCTCTCGGTGATCATCGGCGTGCTCGCAGCCGGGGCCGCGACCTTGCCCGTCGCGGCGGGCGCGGGCGCGGGCGGCAGGGGCGGCAGGGGCGGGAGCGGCTTGACCTTGTTGCGGTCGGGGATCTCGATCGGGATGTCGACCGCCACCGGGCGGGGCTGCGTGTCGAACAGCAGCGGGAAGCCGACGACGCCGACCAGCACCAGGACCACGGCGCCGATCAGGCGGTGGCGGGCGCGCCGCCGCATCACTTCGATGCTTTCGGCGGGGGATGGCGCGGCCTTCGGTTCGTCGACCTTCTTGCGCAACTTGAACAGGGGCATCGGGAAGGGCGAATCAGCCCAGATGTTTGGAGGAGAGGCGAGGCACGCCATGCGCGAGCACGCCGCCCACCGTGTAGAACGATCCGAACACGACGATTCTATCAGTGGGCTCGGCAGCGGCCGTGGCCGCGCGCAGGGCATCCTCGGGGCTCGCGTGGGTGCTCGCGGGCACGTCGCGCCGCCCCGGCGCGGCCTGCCAGCGCTCCCGCAGCGCGCGGGCGGACGCCGCCCGCTGCGTCGGCAGGTCCGTGAAGTACCAGCGGTCCACCAGCGGCCCCATCTTCGCCAGCATCGGCCCCAGGTCCTTGTCGGCCATGGCGCCGAACACGGCATGCGTGGTGGGGTAGAAGCCCATCGCGTCGAGGTTCGCCGCCAGGGCCGCCACCGAATGCGGGTTGTGCGCCACGTCCAGCACCAGCACCGGCTGGCCGGGAACGATCTGGAAGCGGCCGGGCAGCTCCACCATCGCCAGCCCGTTGCGGATCGCCTGCGCCGTCACCGGCAGGCGCGAACGCAGCGCCTCGAAGGCCGCCAGCACGCCCGAGGCATTGAGCAGCTGGTTGGCGCCGCGCAGGGCCGGATAGGCGAGCCCCGCGTAGCGCCGGCCGCGCCCCGCCCAGGCCCACTGCTGCTTGTCGCCCGAGAAGTTGAAGTCGCGCCCCAGCAGCCACAGGTCCGCGCCGAGCGCGCCGGCGTACTGGATCGCGCTGTGCGGCGGCATGGGATCGCTGACGATCGCCGGCCTGCCCTCGCGCAGGATGCCCGCCTTCTCGCGGCCGATGCTCTCGCGGTCCGGCCCCAGGAACTCCTGGTGGTCCAGGTCGATGCTGGTGACGATCGCGCAGTCGGTGTCGATCACGTTGACCGCGTCGAGCCGCCCGCCCAGGCCCACTTCGAGGATGGCCAGGTCGAGGCCGCTGGCCGCCATCAGGTTCAGGATCGCCAGCGTGGTGAATTCGAAGTAGGTCAGCGCCACGCCGCCCGCCGCCCGGGCCGCCTCCACCCGTTCGAAATGGGGCAGCAGGTCCTGGGCCTGCACGATCTCGCCGCCGATGCGGCAGCGCTCCTCGAAGTGCACCAGGTGCGGCGAGGTGTAGACCCCGGTGCGGTAGCCCGCCTGCAGCGCGATCGCCTCCAGCATCGCGCAGGTGGAGCCCTTGCCGTTGGTGCCGGCGACGGTGACGACGGGGCACTCGAAGCGCAGGTCCAGGCGCTGCGCCACGGCCTGCACGCGCTCGAGGCCGAGGTCGATGTTCTTGGGATGGAGGCGCTCGCAGTGCGCCAGCCAGTCGCTCAGTTGGTTCATGGCGCGATTGTCTAAGATGCCGCATGACCGCGATCCTCTACGGCATCCCGAACTGCGACACGGTGAAGAAGGCCCGCGCCTGGCTGGCGGACCAGGGCGTCGACTACGCCTTCCACGACTTCAAGAAGGCCGGCGTGCCGCCCGGCCGGCTCGATGCGTGGCTGCAGGCCGCGGGATGGGAAAGATTGCTGAACCGCCAGGGCAGCACCTGGCGCAAGCTCGACGCCGACGCGCAGTTGCGCTCCGGCAACGAAGGCGGGGCGCGCGCATTGATGCTGGCGCAGCCCAGCGTGATCAAGCGGCCTATCGTCGAGTGGCCGGACGGCGCCGTGACGGTCGGCTTCGACGCCGCCGCGTGGAAAGCGCGAACGAGTACCTGAGCGGGGCATTTTTACCGCCGCTTTACCGTAAAGGGTGGCAACGGCTGGGCCGGGTGTCTAGACTTTGGGCACCAGCAGTTCAGAACGAGTTCTTGCCATGAAACATTCCGTCCTTTTCGCGGCCCTCGGCCTCGTCGCCTTCGGTGCCGCCGCGCAGGAAGTCGGCAACGTCATTTCCGCCACCCCCGTGGTCCAGCAGGTCACCGTGCCGCGGCAGACCTGCGCCCCGGGCATGGTCCAGGCCCAGCCCTACACCTCCGGCATGGGCGGCCTCGCCGGCGGAATCACCGGCGCGGCGCTCGGCAGCGCCGTCGGCCACGGCTCCGGCACCGCCGCGGCGATGCTGATCGGCACCATCGGCGGCGCGCTCCTGGGCAACAGCGTCGAGGCCAACAACATGCGCGCGCAGCAGGCCGCCACGCCCACCTGCACCACCGAGAACACGATCGAGAACCGCACCGTCGGCTACGACGTGGTCTACGAATACGGCGGCCGCCAGTACGCCACGCGCCTGCCGTACGACCCGGGCCCGACGGTCCGCCTGCAGGTCTCCCCGGTGGCGCAGGGCAGCATGGCGCCGTCGGCGCCGTTCGCGCCGGCCCAGGGCGTCGCGGGCACCGTGAGCGCCCCGCCCGTGCAGGGCGCGGTCGCCGTGGCGCCGCAGCCCGTTCCCGCGCCGCAGGTGCTGCCCTCGGGGGCGCCGCAGGTGCTGGCCGCGCCGGTGGTCGTGCAGCCCTATCCGGCCTATCCGGCGGCCGCCTATCCTCCGGCCTACCCGTATCCCGTGTACCCGGCGTACCGGCCGTACTACTACCCGCCGGTCGGCGTGTCGCTGGGCTTCGTGTTCAGCGGCCATGGTCACGGCCGCTGGCGCTGAGCCCCGCGGCTCACCCTGGAAAAACCCCGCGCTGCGGGGTTTTTCTTTTCGGCCCGGTCCGCAAGGGGGCGTCCGGGCACTCGCCTAAAATCGAGGGTTTCCCCCGAAGCACTCCCCTCCCCGCCATGACCACCGAGAAATTCGACGGCGTCGCCGTCGCGACCCAAGCGAACGTCTACTTCGACGGCAAGTGCGTCAGCCACAGCATCACGCTGGCTGACGGGACGAAGAAATCCGTGGGCGTGATCCTGCCCGCCAGCCTGACGTTCAACACCGGCGCGCCGGAGATCATGGAGTGCGTGGCCGGCTCCTGCGAGTACAAGCTGGCGGGCACGGGCGAGTGGAAGAAGTCCGGAGCGGGCGAGAAGTTCTCGGTGCCGGCCAACTCCAGCTTCGAGATCCGCACGACCGAGCCCTACCACTACATCTGCCACTTCGGCTGAAAGCAGTCATGAGCACCATCCTCGAAAACCTGCCCCTCGGCGAGAAGGTCGGCATCGCGTTCTCCGGCGGCCTGGACACCAGCGCCGCGCTCCACTGGATGCGCAAGAAGGGCTCGGTCCCCTACGCCTACACGGCCAACCTGGGCCAGCCCGACGAGCCCGACTACGACGCCATCCCGCGCAAGGCGATGGAATACGGCGCCGAGAAGGCCCGCCTGGTCGACTGCCGCCAGCAACTCGCGCACGAAGGCATCGCCGCCCTGCAGTGCGGCGCCTTCCACATCTCCACCGCCGGCGTCACCTACTTCAACACCACGCCGCTGGGCCGCGCCGTCACCGGCACGATGCTGGTCGCGGCGATGAAGGAGGACGACGTCCACATCTGGGGCGACGGCAGCACCTTCAAGGGCAACGACATCGAGCGCTTCTACCGCTACGGCCTGCTGACCAATCCGGCGCTGCGCATCTACAAGCCCTGGCTGGACCAGGCCTTCATCGACGAACTGGGCGGCCGCGCCGAGATGTCGGCGTTCATGACGGCGGCGGGCTTCGGCTACAAGATGTCCGCGGAGAAGGCCTATTCGACCGACTCCAACATGCTGGGCGCCACCCACGAGGCGAAGGACCTCGAGCACCTGAACTCCGGCATCCGGATCGTCAACCCGATCATGGGCGTGGCCTTCTGGAAGGACGAAGTGCAGGTCAAGGCCGAAGAGGTGCGCGTGCGCTTCGAGGAAGGCCAGCCGGTCGCCCTGAACGGCAAGACCTTCGGCGACCCGGTCGAACTGTTCCTGGAAGCCAACCGCATCGGCGGCCGCCACGGCCTGGGCATGAGCGACCAGATCGAGAACCGCATCATCGAGGCCAAGAGCCGCGGCATCTACGAGGCCCCCGGTCTCGCGCTGCTGTTCATCGCCTACGAGCGGCTCGTCACCGGCATCCACAACGAGGACACGATCGAGCAGTACCGCGACAACGGGCGCCGCCTCGGCCGCCTGCTGTACCAGGGCCGCTGGTTCGACCCGCAGGCCATCATGCTGCGCGAGACGGCCCAGCGCTGGGTGGCCCGCGCGGTCACGGGCGAAGTGACGCTGGAACTGCGCCGCGGCAACGACTACTCGATCCTGAACACCGAGTCGCCCAACCTCACGTACGCGCCGGAGCGCCTGTCGATGGAGAAGGTGGAGAACGCGCCCTTCACCCCCAAGGACCGCATCGGCCAGCTGACCATGCGCAACCTGGACATCAGCGACACGCGCGAAAAGCTGGGCATCTACGCGCGCACGGGCCTGCTGACTTCCGGCGGGGACGCCCCCCTGCCGTCGCTGGGCAAGGACTGACGCGCCTCGCGTCGTCCAGGCGCCCTCCTCGTACCCTCGCGCAGGCGGGGGGTCCAGGGGCATTGGAAAAAAGGCGGCCACCGGCCGCCTTTTCCATTGTCGGGCTGTTGCGATGTTTCACATCCTCCCGCCGCCCCCTCTGCGCATTTCCGGCTAACCTGACCGCATGGTGAAGAGCAAACTCGTACCCGCGCTGGTGGCGGGAGCCGCGCTGGTCCTGTCCCTCCTCCTGAATCCCTCGCCCGAGCGCCATCGCCAGACGATCCGGGACGTGACCGGCGAGCGCAGCCCCGTCGCGGGCCTGCTGGGGCTCGGCGCCCTGGCCGCGTTCGCCTCCAACTACCACTCCCTGGGCGTCGCTTCGTACACCCGGGCAGGCGACCGCGTCCTTTCCGTCGGCGCCCTGGGCGTCGTGTTCGTGCTGCAGTAGCCATGTCCGCGCCCCACCCCGTCCGGTGCCGCTGCGGCAGCTTCCGGGCCGAAGTGGTCCACCCGGAGCGGGGCACGCGCGCCGTCTGCTATTGCAAGGACTGCCAGGCCTTCGCGCATTTCCTGGGCCCGCCACCGGGCATGCTGGACGCGCACGGCGGCACCGACATCGTCGCGGTCAGCCCGCGCGACGTGCGCCTGCTGCAGGGCGCGGAACACCTGGCCTGCATGTCGCTCACGCCGAAGGGCACGCTGCGCTGGTTCACCAGCTGCTGCCGCACGCCGATCGGCAACACGCCGCGCGACATCCGGCTGTCGCACCTCGGGCTGGTCCATACCGCGCTGGAGGGCGAGGGCCGCGATCTCGATGCGGCCTTCGGCCCGGTGCGGCTGCGGGCGGACCGCCAGAGCGCGCACGGCCGCCCGCCCGCCTCGTCGACCCTGCGCTCGTTCACCACCATCCTGCGCTTCGTCGCGCGGCTGGCGGTGGCGCGCCTCGGCGGCCGGTACCGCAGCAATCCCTTCTTCGATCCCGCCACGGGGCAGCCCAAGGCCGCGCCGCAGGTGCTCACCCTCGAGGAGCATCGCCGCCTGAAGGCCCTCGTCTGAGCGCAAGGAGTCCCATGTCACGCGACCCGATCGAAGTCGCCCGCGCCGCGTACGAGGCCTACGTGCGGAAGGACCGTGCCGCCATCGAGGCGCTGGTCGCCGAGGACTTCCACTTCACGAGCCCCCTGGACAACCGCATCGACCGCCCCACCTATTTCGCGCGCTGCTGGCCGAACAGCGAGTGGACGGCGTCCTTCACCCTGGTGCGCCTGATCCCCGCCGGCGACGAGGTGGTCGTCACCTACGAGGGCCACACCCGCGAGGGGCACGGCTTCCGCAATACGGAGATCCTCACCATCCGCGACGGGAAAATCACCGACGTGGAGGTGTATTTCGGCTGGTCGCTGCCCCACGAGGCGCGCGAGGGCGGCTTCGTCGAGGCCCGGCACTGACGCCGGCCGGCCCCCGCCAGCCCGGAAGCGGCGGCTTCTCCGCGTTTCATTGATCTGGCGCAGGCCCTCGGGTCGACGCCGGCGCCGCGAGCGACAAGAATGGCACTGGCGGGAAGGCGTTCGCCTTCCGCCATCGCCATGAGGCTGCTGCTGCCCCTGCTGGTCGTGGTGCTGGTCACCGGTTGCGCGACGCCGGCAACCCAGCCCGCGCCCGACGCCGCGGGCGACGCCGCGGCGTCCGCGGCGCGGGCGCCAGCATCAGCGCCTGCAGGCGCTTCGTCGGCCTCCATGGAGAAAAGGCTGGGCGAGGCCTTCATCGCCCCGCTGGTCGATCTGAACCTGGTCCGCACGCCGCTGCCGCCGGCCCTCGCCGCCGCGCGCCAGGCGCCTTACGCCACCCCGCCAGACCTGTCCTGCCCGGCCCTGGCCGCGGAGATCGAACTGCTGGACGCCGCGCTCGGCGCCGACCTGGACACGGCCGCGACGGGGGCCAATCCGGGCCTGGTGGAACGCGGCACGACCGAGGCGACCGAGGCCATGATCGGCGCCCTGCGCAACACCACGGAAGGCGTGCTTCCCTTCCGCGGGTGGGTGCGCAAGCTCACCGGCGCGGACCGCTACGCCAGGGACCATACCGCCGCCGTTGCCGCGGGCACCGTGCGGCGGGCCTTCCTGAAGGGATTGCGCCAGGGGAGCGGCTGCGCGGCCCCGGCGGAAACCCGGAACGCCGCCGGCCTCCAGCCCGAGTAGCGATCCATTCGCCGCCGCTCGGGACCGGAGGCCGGGTCGTCGGCCCTCCCGGGTTCAGAAACGCATTTCCATGTCCTGCGCCAGCAGCCACACGTTGGCCGCGGTGACCACGGCGAAGAAACCGATCAGCGGCAGCATCTTGCGGGCCCGGTCCACCAGGCCATCGCCGGCGATCAGCTTGCGGGCCTGGTAGCGCGCGATCTGCACCGCCAGCCAGAAGCCCATCACGATGAAGCCGGCCTGCAGCGCGAACATCACGGTCTCGGGCACCACCTGCTGCATCATGATGTCGTGGCGCTGCGCGCTGGTGAGCGGCGCCAGGCCCCAGCCGAAGGGGTTGGCGATGACGCGCAGCACGTCGCCGCCCTCGCCCAGCAGGTGGTCCATGTTGTGCGCCAGGTGGTAGGCGAAGGCGAGCGGGAGCGCGGTGAAGGCGAAGCCACCGAACAGCTTCTTGTACGAGGTGCCGTCCTGCACGCACAGGCTCACGAGCCAGATCGCCAGCGCGTAGACCCCCACGGGAACCACGGTGGAAGCCAGCATGCCGGTGGCGAAACTGAAGAACAGCGAGCCGGTCTCGCCCGTGAGGCGGGCCATCGCCAGCAGCCACTCGCTCCACTGCGGGATCATGGAGATGCCGTGGAAGATGGTGATGCCCAGCAGGGCCAGCATGAACCAGGCGCTGTCCCAGCCGGGGGTGCCGGCCTTCTTCGCCTCGGTGTCCATGGTGCGCAGGCGCCAGGAGACGTTCTGCGAGGGGCAGCTCAGGACGCAGTTGCCGCACGACAGGCAGAAGGAGTTCTCGCTGAAGCGGCCCACCACCAGCTTGCTGGGGCAGGGTTCGATCTTCTGCGAGCCGTGGAAGCATTCCAGGGTCTTGCAGCTGTCGCAGGTCGACTGGTTCACCGGCCGCACCTCGATCGGCGACAGGCGCGAGTAGAAGCCCACCGTGCGGCCCACCGGGCAGGCGTAGCGGCAGAACGCCTTGCGCTCGAAGAACAGCAGGAACACGATGGACAGCACCAGCATGATCACGCCCAGCGAGGCGGTCAGCACCGGCTTGCCGGTGACGCCCGCGCCCAGCTCCAGCCAGCTCAGGCCCATGAACATCAGCAGCGCGATCCACACGTTCTGCAGCGCGCGCGGCACCTTCAGGTTCAGGCCCGGGTGGGGCGCCACGCGCTTCCACCAGCTGCGCCGCACGATCCAACCCGCCAGCGTGTCCCACGGGCAGATGGCGCACCAGGCGGAGCCGATGAAGAACACGGCCACGATCACCAGCGGCCACCAGATGTTCCACACGAAGGAGGTGGCGATGTTGTGTTCCGGATGCTCGGTGCCGAAGAAGCCGGCCGCGATGATGAACAGGAACACGCTGACGGAGGCCAGCCGCGCGGCCAGCAGCGGATAGGGACTGCGATTGAGGAAGCGCACGACCGGCCCGACCACCGGCAGCTGCGAGAGGTTCAGGCTGCGCGCGGGCGACTCGCTCGCGGCCTTCGCGAACACGGCCCACACGGCGATCAGCAGCATCACGATGGCGGCGCCCTGCACCCACTCTTCCGGCATGCCGGGGTGGATCATGATGTTCTCGACCGGGGCTTCCGGTGCCGCCGCCGCGGCTTCGGCAGGCGCAGCCGCTTCGGCCGCTGCAGCGGCCTCGGCAGGCAGCGCGGGAGATTCGGGCGCCGGGTCCGCCGGGGCGGCGAGCGTCGGCACGCCGTGCTCCTTGCCGCCGTGGGCCTGGACCGGGCTCCACCATGCAGCCGACAGGAAGAGGAGCAGGGCCAGGAGGATTCGCATCGACATTTGGATTCGCGGTCCGGGCCGCGCGTTTTGCTCTATGAGGCTTGCGAGGCAAGATCCGGGCCGCGGGCCGGGGCGCCGGGATCCGCCAACAATCGCACGCATCAGCCCATCCTTCGGCCCGGCGCTTCCCAAAATCGAAAATCCGCGCGGTGCCGGCCGGTCCAAATCGGGAAGCCGCGGCGCCCGTCAATTGCGGTCCGCGCCGATGTGGCCCGCTGCCGACGGGCGTAAGCTGCGCCGGCCTGCCCCCCAAGGAGACTTCATGCTGCAGCTGACCCGGCACCTCGCCCGCCTCTGCCTGACCCTGCTGTTCGCCGCCGCGGCCGCCGGCGCTTGCGCGCAAGGCGCGCCGCGGCCGAAACTCACCGATGCCGGCATCAGCGACCCGGCCTCGGCGATCTGGATCGGCAACAGCTTCTTCTATTACAACAACAGCATGCACGGCCACGTCGGCCAGTTCATCGCGGCCGGCATGCCCGGCTTCCGCCATCGCGCCACCTCCGTGACGATCAGCGGCTCGGGCTTCGACTGGCACGACGTCGACGCCTACTTCCGCCCGAACGCGATCGGCAACTACTCCTTCGACGCCAACAACAACGTGGTCTTCAACAAGATCGAGCGGCTGTTCGACGTCGCGATCATGATGGACTGCAGCCAGTGCCCGCTGCACCCGCAGCTCGCGCCCGTGTTCACGAAGTACGCGAAGAGCAACGCCGACACGGTGCGCAAGCATGGCGCCAAGCCGGTGTACTTCATGTCCTGGGCCTACCAGGACAAGCCCGAGATGACCGCGCAGCTGGCCGAGGCCTACGTCCGCGAGGCGAATGCCAACGACGCCTTCGTCATCCCGGCCGGGCTGGCCTTCGCGCGCTCGGTCGCCCAGCGGCCGGACGTCAACCTCTACGTGGCCGACAAGCGCCATCCCAGCCTGGCCGGCACCTACCTGGCCGCCGCGACGAGCTACGCGGCGCTGTTCAAGCGCTCGCCGGTGGGCTCCAGCTACACGGCGGGGCTCGACCCGGCGGTCGCGCGCCACCTGCAGACCGTCGCCTGGGACACCGTCCAGGCCTTCTACCGGCGCAACGACTGAGCTGCTTCGTCGCACGCCCCCTAGCCTGCGGCCGCGCACGGGATTACGATGTTCCCGTGCCGCCGTCATAGCGATGCCGCCGCGCGCGGCGAAAGGAGTGCGCCATGAAGCGAGTGAAGCACTGGCAGGACGCAGTCAATGCCGTCCTCGGTGCCTGGCTGGTCGTCTCTCCCTGGGTGCTCGGGTACCAGAACGTCGTCGTGGCCATGGTCAGCACCATGGCGATCGGCGCCCTCCTGATCGCCTCCAGCCTGGAGGCCATGCAGGTGCCGCAGGCCTGGGAGGAATGGCTGGACGCCGGCCTGGGCGCCCTGCTGATGATGACCCCGGCGCTGCTCGGCTTCGACGCCGTGGCCCCCGCGCTGCAGAACGCCCTGGTGACGGGCGGCCTGGTGACGGCGCTGGCGATCTGGGTGCTGGTCACCGACGACGAATTCGCCGCCTCCTGGGAACGGATCCAGAGCTGAGCGCTACACGACCACGGGTTCCGGCTCCAGCCGGATCCCAAAGCGCTCGTACACGCTGGTCTGGATCGCCCGCGCCAGCGTGACCACCTCCCCGCCCGTGGCGCCGCCGCGGTTGACCAGCACGAGCGCCTGCTTCTCGTACACGCCCGCCTGCCCCACCGACTTGCCCTTCCAGCCGCAGGCATCGATGAGCCAGCCGGCGGCCAGCTTGACCGTGCCGTCGGGCATGGGGTAGTGCACGATGTTGGGGTCGCGGGCGATGATGTCCTGGCACTGCTCCTGGGTGACCGTGGGGTTCTTGAAGAAGCTCCCCGCATTGCCGATCACCCGCGGATCCGGCAGCTTGGCGCTGCGGATGGCGCAGACCCAGTCGTAGATCTGGCGCGCGGAGGGCGTCTGCACGCCGCTTTCCGCGAGCTTGCGCTGCAGGTCCACGTAGCCCAGCACGGGCTTCCAGGGCTTGGGCAGGCGCACCCGCACGCGCAGGATCAGGGCCCGGCCGGCCAGCCCGAAGTCGCTGTCGCGGGCCGGCGAATGCTTGAACACCGAGTCGCGGTAGCCGAAGGCGCACTGGGTGGCGTCCAGCGTGAATTCGCGCCCGGTCATGAGGTCGACGGCGTCGAGCGACTCGAAACGGTCCTGCAGCTCGATGCCGTAGGCGCCGATGTTCTGCACCGGCGCGGCCCCCACGGTGCCGGGGATCAGCGCCAGGTTTTCCAGCCCGCCGAAGCCCTGGTCCAGCGTCCAGGTCACGGCGTCGTGCCAGTTCTCGCCGGCGCCGAACTCGATCACGGTGGACCGGGGCCCGTCCTCCAGCACGCGCCGGCCGGTCACTTCCACCTTCAGCACCAGCGCCTTCACGTCGCCGGTCAGCACGATGTTGCTGCCGCCGCCCAGGATGAATTTCGGCTCGTCGCGGTAGTCCGGATGAGCCAGCACGGCGTGCACGTCGGCCGCGCCGCGGACCCGCAGGAGCGTGCGCGCCTTCGCGACGATCCCGAAGGTGTTGTAGGGCTGCAGCGCTGCGTTCGACTCGACGATCATGGGAGAATTGTGCCCAAACCGACAGGGACAGGGTGCAGGAGGATCTCGACATGCCGTCGTTCGATATCAAGTGCGAGCCGAACATGGTGAAGGTGAACAACGCCGTCTCCAATTCCAGCAAGGAAGTCGTCAACCGCTTCGACTTCAAGGGCACGGCCGCCGCCATCGACATCAAGGAGAAGGAAATCACGCTCATCGGCGAGAGCGATTTCCAGCTGCAGCAGCTGATGGACGTGCTGCGGGCGAAGTTCGCCAAGAGCGAGGTGCCCGCCGAGTTCATGGACATCGGCGACGTGCAGAAGATGGGCGGCGACAAGGTGAAGCAGGTGGTCGACATCCGCAACGGCATCGGCTCGGAAGACGCCAAGAAGATCCAGAAGCTCATCAAGGACAGCAAGCTGAAGGTGCAGGCCGCCATCCAGGGCGACGTGGTGCGCGTGACCGGCAAGGACCGCGACGTTCTCCAGCAGGCCATCGCCCTCGTGCGCAAGGAGATGACGCAGCTTCCGTTGTCCTTCGACAATTTCCGCGACTGAGCATGAAGTCTTTCGTTCCCATCTGCCTCGCCCTCGCGGCCGGCGCCGCCGTGGCGCAGTCCGTCGCGCTGCAAGGCATGCTGGGGAACAAGGCCCTGCTGATCGTCGACGGAGCGCCGCCCCGCAGCGTGGCGCCTGGCGAGAGCCATAAGGGCGTGAAGGTCCTGTCCACGCAGGGCGACCAGGCGGTGGTGGAGATCAATGGCCAGCGTCACACCCTGCGCCTGGGCGAAGCGCCCGCGAGCGTGGGCGGCGGCGCGGGCCCCGCGCGCGGCAGCAAGATCGTGCTGACGGCAGGCTCCGGCGGCCATTTCCTCACCCCCGGAGCCATCAACGGCCGCGCCGTGCAGTTCCTGGTGGACACCGGCGCCACTTCGGTCTCGATGGGCGCCAACGAGGCCGAGCGGCTCGGCATCGACTACCGCAAGGGGCAGGTCGCCCGCACGCAGACCGCCAACGGCCTGGTCGCCATGTACATCGTGAAGCTCAATTCGGTGCGGGTCGGCGACGTGGAGGTGTACGACGTCGACGCCTCGGTGCTGCCGGCCAGTTCCGGCCCCATCCTCCTGGGCAACAGCTTCCTCACCCGCTTCCAGATGACGCGGTTCAACGACCAGCTCGTCCTCGAACGCAGGTACTGAGTCCTTGCCCGACTCCACTCTCTCCGGCACCACGACCCTCTCGCGCCCGCCCGAGAGCGCGCTCGGCCCGCTGAAGACGCCGGTGTTCCGCATGCTGTGGTTCACCTGGCTGGCGGCCAACACGACGATGTGGATGAACGACGTCGCCTCCGCCTGGCTGATGACGTCGATCGGGCCCTCGCCGCTGTGGGTGGCGCTGGTGCAGAGTGCGGCGACCCTGCCCGTGTTCCTGCTGGGCCTCCCCAGCGGCGCGCTGGCGGACACGCTCGACCGCCGGCGCTACTTCATGGCCACCCAGTTCTGGGTCGCGGGCATCGCCACGCTGCTGTGCGCCGTGATCCTGCTGGACCGGCTGACGGCGCCCCTGCTGCTCGCCCTGACCTTCGCCAACGGCATCGGGCTGGCGATGCGCTGGCCGGTGTTCGCCGCGATCGTGCCGGAAATCGTCACCCGGCCGCAGCTCGCGCAGGCACTGGCCCTCAACGGCGTGGCCATGAACGCCTCGCGCATCATCGGCCCGCTGATCGCCGGCGCGCTGCTGGCCAGCGTGGGCGGCGTCTACGTGTTCGTGCTGAACGCCACGATCTCGATCCTCGCCGCCCTGACCATCATGCGCTGGCGGCGGGTCCACAAGGAAAGCCCGCTGGGGCGCGAGCCGCTGGTGAGCGCCATGCGCGTGGGCATGCAGTTCGTCTGGCACTCCAGCCGCCTGCGGGCGGTGCTGCTGCGGATCGCCCTGTTCTTCCTGCATTCCACGGCGCTGATGGCGCTGCTGCCGCTGGTGGCCCGCGCCCTGCCTGGCGGCCGGGCCGGCACCTTCACCGTGCTGCTCGCGTCCATGGGCGCGGGGGCGATCATCGCGGCGCTGCTGATGCCGCACATCCGCCGCTGGCTGCCGCTGCAGCGGCGGGTGCTGCTCGGCACCGTGGTGCAGGCGCTCGCCGCCGTGGTCGTGGGCTTCGCGCCCAACATCTACGTGGCCGTGCCGGCGATGGTGCTGTCGGGCGCCGCCTGGATCACGGTGGCAAATTCGCTGACGGTCGCGGCGCAGATGTCGCTGCCGGACTGGGTGCGCGCCCGCGGAATGTCGGTCTACCAGATGGCGCTGATGGGGTCCACGGCGGCCGGCGCCGCGCTGTGGGGCCAGGTCGCCACCTCGAGTTCCATCCAGGTCGCGCTGGCCGTCTCGGCCGCCACCAGCATCGCCACCATGCTGGCGGCGCAGCGGCTCAAGATCGACCGCGGCATCGAGGAGGAACTCACGCCCTCGCACGCGCTGCGCGTGCCGGAGATGCTGGAGCCGCCGCGCCCCGGCCGCATCCTGGTCCGCGTGGAATACCGCATCGACCCGGCGCGAACCGACGAATTCCTGGCCCTGATGCAGGAAAGCCGCCGCAGCCGACTGCGCCAGGGCGCGCTGGAGTGGCAGCTGCTGCACGACATCTACGAGCCCGGGCGCTACGTGGAGCAGATCGTCGACCCGTCGTGGACGGAACACCTGCGCCGCTTCGACCGCATCAGCGCGGCGGACGTGGCGCTGCGCGACAGGCGCAACGCCTGCCACCTCGGGGAGGAGCCGCCGCGCGTCTCGCGCTACCTGATCGAGCAGGAGTGAGCGCCAATCCAGGCGAACTCGCCTGACCAGCCCGCCCCGGCGCCGGCCGAACCGCGGGGGCAACGGCAGGAGTCCTAGTGCTTGTGATGGTGGTGGTGGTGATGGTGCGGGGGGTGCGGAGCATGGTGCGCCGCGGGCGCATCCTTCTTCGCCCCCAGCCGCGTTTCCCGGCCCTGCAGCAGGCGCTGGATGTTGGCGCGATGGCGCCAGGCGAGCAGCAGCGCCATCACGAACAGCGCCATCGCCACCGGCCCTTCGGCATACCACGGGCCGCCGGCCACCAGCAGGTAGAAGGTCGGCGCGAACACCCCGGCGATCAGCGAGGACAGCGAGGAGTAGCGGAAGAAGGCGGCGATGATGATCCAGGTGAGGCCCGTCGCCACGCCGAGCAGCCAGTGGATGCCGAACACCACGCCGATGAAGGTGGCCACGCCCTTGCCGCCCTGGAAGCGGAAGAACACCGGGTAGAGGTGGCCCAGGAAGGCCGCCAGGCCCGCCAGGGCCATGGTGGTGTCGCCCATCCCGTAGTCGCGCCCGTACAGCTTCACCAGCAGCACCGGCGCGAAACCCTTCAGGGCGTCGAACAGCAGCGTGAGGATGGCCGCGGCCTTGCTGCCGGAACGCAGCACGTTGGTGGCGCCCGGGTTCTTGCTCCCGAAGGTGCGCGGATCCGACAGCCCCATCGCCCGGCTGACGATCACGGCGAAGGAAAGCGAGCCGAGGAGATAGGAAGCCAGGACGGCGAGGAGGGGGGCGAGGTTCTGCACGGCGGCTATTGTGCATCCACTTGTCCGGGCCGCCCCCGGCGGCGCAGGTCCGTCCAGGAAGCCGGCCGCGAGCCGGAGGGACCTATTCCTCCAGCGCGCAGTTCACCGGCTTGGCACCGAGCAGCCTGACGACCTCCTGCGGGACGATGCCCACCAGGTAGCCGCGCCGTCCGCCATTGAGCACGATCCGCGGCAGCGCGAGGATGCTCTCCTCCACGTACACCGGCATCGCCTTGCGCGTGCCGAAGGGCGAGGTCCCGCCGACCAGGTAGCCGCTGTGGCGGTTGGCCACCTCGGGCTTGCAGGGCGCCACCGACTTGGCGCCGATCTGGCGCGCCAGGTTCTTGGTGGACACCGTGCGGTTGCCGTGCATCAGCACCACCAGCGGCCGCGCCTTCTCGTCCTCCATGACCAGCGTCTTCACCACCGTGAACGGGTCGAAGCCGAGCACCTCGGCGCTGTGCTGCGCGCCGCCGTGCTCGACGTACTCGTAGGGATGCTCGGTGAAGGCGACGCGGTTCGCCTTCAGGAAGGCGGTGGCGGGAGTCTCGCTGACGTGTTCCTTGCGGGCCATGCCGGAATTATTGCGCCGGGTCGCGCAGCTCCCGGCGGATCCCGTCGATCGCCGCCAGCAGTTCCGGCGCCAGCGGGGTGCCCCAGGCGTCCACGTTCTCATCGAGCTGCGCCAGCGAGGTCACGCCGATGATCGTGCTGGCCACGCGCCAGTTGCCGTAGCACCAGGCCAGGGCCATGCGCGTGGGCGTCAGGCCGTGCTCGCGCGCCAGGGCGTTGTAGCGGCGCGCGGCGGCCAGCGCCTCCGGCCGGCCCCAGCGCTGCGTGCGCATCCGCTCGAATTTCGCGAGCCGCCCCTGCGGCGCGCCTGCGCCGGTGCCGGCTTCGTCGTACTTGCCCGTCAGCGCGCCGAAGGCCAGCGGCGAATACGCCAGCAGCGAGACGCCCAGTCGGTGCATCGTCTCGTCGAGGCCGTTGTCGACCGCGCGGCTCGTGAGGCAATAGGGGTTCTGCACGGACGCGATGCGCGGCAGGTCGAACCGCTCGGCGAGCCGCACGAATTCGTGCACCCCGTAAGGCGTTTCGTTCGACAGGCCGACATGGCGCACCTTGCCTTCTCGCACCAGCCGGTTCAGCGTCTCCAGCTGTTCGGCGATCGAGGTGCGGCTGGTCTCCCGCTTCGGGTCGTAGTAGAGCTCGCCGAACGCCGGCACGTGGCGCTCGGGCCAGTGGATCTGGTACAGGTCGATCGTGTCGGTCCTCAGCCGGCGCAGGGACGCTTCGCAGGAGGCGAGGATGTCGTCCGCCGCCAGCCCCTGCCCTTCGCGCACCCAGGGCATGCCGCGCGAGGGGCCCGCCACCTTGGTGGCCAGCACGATCTTCGCGCGCGCACCGGGGCGCGCCGCCAGCCAGTTGCCGATGAAGGTCTCGGTGGTGGAGTAGGTTTCGCGCCGCGGCGGCACCGGGTACATCTCCGCCGTGTCAAGGAAGTTGATCCCGCGCTCCAGCGCGCGGTCGAGGATCGCATGCGTGTCGCGCTCCGTGACCTGCTCGCCGAAGGTCATGGTGCCGAGGCAGATGGGCGAGACCTCCAGGTCGCTCTGGCCAAGCTGGACGGTTTGCATGGTGTTACGTCGTTGTCGTGGAGTGCATCCCGTCGAGCATAGTACGAACCATGCCGGAAGGTCCTTCCATCGTGATCCTGAAGGAGCAGGCGGCCCCCTTCGCGGGGCGGACCGTGCGGGCCGTGCAGGGCAACACCACCATCGAGAAGGAGCGGCTGGTCGACCAGCGCGTGGAGGCCTTCCGCAGCTGGGGCAAGCATTTCCTGATCGAGCTGCCGGACTTCAGCCTGCGCGTGCACTTCATGCTGTTCGGGAGCTACCGCATCAACGAGTCCAAGAGCTGGGCGGTGCCGCGGCTGTCGCTGGCCTTCGACGGGGGCGGCGAGATCAACTTCTACGCCTGCTCGGTGCGCTTCATCGAGGAGCCGCTGGACCTGGTATACGACTGGTGGGCCGACGTCATGTCGGAGCACTGGGACCCGAAGCTGGCGCTGCGGCGCCTGCGCGCGCAGCCCGGCACGCTGGTGTGCGACGCGCTGCTGGACCAGGACCTCTTTGCCGGGGTGGGCAACATCATCAAGAACGAGGTGCTGTTCCGCATCCGCGTGCACCCGCTGTCCACCGTCGGCGCGCTGCCGGCGAAGAAGCTGCGCGAGCTGGTGGACGAGGCGCGGCGCTACAGCTTCGACTTCTACGAGTGGAAGAAGCAGTACGAGCTGAAGAAGCACTGGCTGGCGCACACGAAGCGCACCTGCCCGCGCTGCGACATCCCGCTGAAGAAGGCGCACCTGGGGAAGACCCACAGGCGCAGCTTCTTCTGCGAGAACTGCCAGATTCTCTACAGTTAGCTAGGGCGTGGTGCGCTCGCCCACCGGCACCAGCCCGCCCGACCGGTCGTCGATCCGCACGAGATAACCCGTCTTCGAGGCGAAGCGCTGGCCGTTGCCCAGCGCCAGCCGTGGATACATCCCCGTGGCGGTGCTGCGCTCCATGTTCACTTCCAGCCGCTCCACCAGGTAGTCCGGACCGAGGTGGTCCTCGGCTTCCATCATGGCGGTGCGCAGCGCCTTGCAGGCCACGTAGGCGTCGGCCTGGACGCGCTCGTCGGACAGCGCGAGGCCGTTCGCCTGCAGCCACTGGCGCAGCTGCCCGATGCGGACGGCGCGCCGCTGCGGCAGCTCGAAGGGATAAGCCACCAGGATGCGGGCCTTCCACGCTTCGGGCAGGGGCAGCTTGTCGTTCTGCGCCAGGGTCGCGGACACGTACACCTGCGCGGCGACGGGCGCCACCGCCGCCAGGCGCTGCAGGTCGGCCGGCCGCAGCCACAGCATCAGGGTGTCGTCCGGCTGCACCGCCGCCAGGGTCCCCGGCGTGAGCGGGGCCTGCGCCGGGATGCGCAGCTCGCGCGTCGCGATGCCCTGCTCCGCGAGCGCGCGCCGCAGCGCCTCCGCCGCCGCCTCGGCCGCCGCGTCGTCCTCGCGCAGGACCTGCGTCACGCGCGCCTCGGCGCGCGGCGCGATGTCGCGCGCCACGAGCCCCGCCTCCAGCAGGGCGCCCTTGCCCAGGTACAGCGGGTAGAAGCCCGCCGGGTCGGTCACCGGCGCATCGACGTGCGGAAACAGGCAGGGCACGCCCGAGCGCTCGCAGAAGCCATGCACCGGCTGCCAGTGCCTGCCGATGCCGCCCACCAGCGCGAACACCGGCTGCTCGCCCGCACGCTGCGAGAGCTGCCGCTCCCAGCCGTCCTGCGGCCCCTGCAGCTGCCAGACGTGCAGTTGCCACTTGCGCCCTTCGCGCTGGCGCATGTCCGCCGCCAGCTTCCTGCGCCCGCGCTCCGGCTGCGGGCCGGCGTTGTGCTCCTCGAAGCAGGCCTGCAGCACGCCCACCATCGCCTCGCCGCGCTCGGGCGGCACCTCCGGCGCGATCACGGTGGCGAAGTGCAGCACGCCGGCCTCGGCCACGGGCGCCTGCGGCAGCGCGCGCAGCCAGGCCTGCAGCGCCTTCACTTCGCGGTCGTCCAGGCGGTAGCGCGGCATCAGGAAATCGAGCTTGCGTCCGGACGCGTCCACGCCCTCGCGCAGCGCATGGGCCAGGCTCGCCTCGGCGTACGCCGGCCGGCCGTCGCCCAGCGCCGAGGGACCCTTGCCGGCCGGCATCGCGGTGAAGAGCGCCGCGCCGGTGACGGGCGGGATGTAGCTGCGCCCCTCCGCGCCGCCCAGCCCGCTGCGCCGGTGGCAGTTCGCGCAGGCCGCCTCCGCGCCCGTGAGCAGGAGGCCGCCCGCGCGCCCGGCGACCAGCGGGCTCCCGTCCGCGCGCCGGCCCTCCAGGTAGAGCGCGCGGCCCAGGGCCAGCAGGTCGCCGGGCGCCGACGCGGCGTCGGCGGCGAAGGCCGCCGCCCCCCAGCTTCCGACCAGGGACAGCAGCAGTGCGCCGAACGCGGCGCGCCAGGATCTGCGCATGGAAGCTCCTTCAGTGCCGGGGCGCGAGGCGGCGGTACTCCGCCAGCAGTTCGTCGGGCGAGGTGAAGCCGTCCAGCCGCACCCAGGGCTGGCCCGGCGCGGGGCGCAGGAAGGTCACGGGGCGGTGGTGCATCTTGCCGCCGTAGTAGGCCTGGAAGGCCTTCTGCAGGCTCACGCTGGCGGCGTTGCTGCCGGTGTAGAAGCCCCACTGGCGCCCCGCGTCGAAGCGCTGCGCGTACTCGGACAGCCGCCGCGGCGTGTCCTCCTCCGGGTCGATGGAGATCGACACCATGCGCACCTGCTCGCGCTCGGCGCCCAGCCTGCGCTGGAACTCCGCGAAGCTCTGGCTCAGGATCGGGCAGATCGCGGTGCAGCTGGTGTAGATGAAGTTGAGCACGACGGGCCGGCCGTCGTCGAGCTCCTGCGGGAAGCTGGCCTTCGTGCCGTCGGCGCGCACGAGTTCGATCGCCGGCAACCGGTATTGCGCCACCTGGCGCTCGTAGCCGGCGGCGGCAATGTGTTGATGGTGGTGGTGGTGCGCGTCGTCGCCGGCGCGGGCCCGCAGCGCGGTGCCGGCCAGGGCGAGCGCCACGAGGAGCGGGGCGAAGCGAAGGAAGTTCCGGATCGTGGACAAGGGGGCTCTCCTGCGGGAAAGGAAGGGCCCGCGGGCCCTTCCGGTGTCACGATGAGAATCGGCGTGCCGTTCAGCGGCCGGGCGGGATCGGGCCCACGAAGTAGGGCCGCATCATCTCGTGGTCCTCGTGCGAGAGGATGTGGCAGTGCACGACGTATTCGCCGGGGCGCTTGAAGTTCGCGATCACGCGCGTCACCTCGCCCGGGAACATCTTGGCCGTGTCCTTCTTCCCCGCCTCCTCGGCCCCCGGTGCGCGCGCCCGGCCCAACAGCTTGATGCTCGCCTCGTCCAGCACGCCCCCGGAGGAGCCGTCGCTGTTGGTCTTCGGCGCGATGGTGCCGCTGAACTTCTGCCGGTTCAGGATGCGGAAGTCCACCAGGTGCATGTGGATCGGGTGCGCATCCGCCGTCGTGTTGTAGAACTCCCAGATCTCCGTGTCCCCGACCTGCGGGTTCTCGGTGATCGGGTCGCCGTACACCAACGTGCCGTTCAGCGTCGGCCGGGTGGCATCGACGATGCCCAGCATGGTCTGCAGGCGGGCAGCGGTGTCCGTGCCTTCGAACAGCAGGATCTTGCGCGTGCGCACCGGGGCGGCCAGC
Organism: Ramlibacter monticola; assembly: GCF_016722785.1. Taxonomy (GTDB): domain Bacteria; phylum Pseudomonadota; class Gammaproteobacteria; order Burkholderiales; family Burkholderiaceae_C; genus Ramlibacter; species Ramlibacter monticola. The sequence goes on from NZ_JAEQNE010000001.1 coordinate 1,374,195, forward strand.
ACCGGCACCGGGCCGAGCAGCGGGCGCAGGTTCGCGGGGATCGGGCGGTCCGGGATGGCGGACAGCGGTTGCGAGACCCGGAAGGCCATGATCTGGCCCGTCGTCTTCGGGTCCACGGCCGCGCCGCTCGGATAAGGCGCCTTGGCATTGTTGCGGATGACGATCGTCTGGCCCGCCATGCCGGCGAAGTCGAGGATCACGTCGCAACGCTCGCCCGGCGCCACGCTCAGCGTCTGCTGCGCCACCGGGGCGTTGAGCAGCCCCAGGTCGGAACCGATCTGCACCCAGGGCATGCCGTTGGAGGGGGTCATGTCGTAGACGCGCGAGTCGGAGCCGTTCAGCACGCGCAGGCGGTACTTGCGCGGCTCCACGTCCAGCACCGGCCAGGCCACGCCATTCACCAGGATCACGTTGCCGAAGTTCTCGGGCAGGTGGGTCGGCACCGGCGCCAGCGGATTGGCCGGGTCCACCGCGTCGTAGAACAGCTCGCCGGTGGACAGGAAGGTGCGGTCCTGGATGCAGATCGGCACCTCGTAGGGATACGCGGGCAGTTGCAGGGCGGCCTCGTTGGCGTCGCGCAGGAAGTAGTTGCCGGCCAGGCCCATGTACACGTTGAGGCGCGTGACGCCCACGGCGTGGTCGTGGTACCAGAGGTGCGTGGCTTCCTGCGTGTTGTCGTAGGTGTAGAGGTCCTGGAACAGCCGGCCCCGCCGGTTGTCGAAGGTGGACCAGGCATCCGGCAGGCCGTCGCTGAGGGACTCGGTGTCCCCGCCGTGCTGGTGCGCCGCCAGCGGCACGGGGCCGGTGTAGACCGCGTTGGCGGGGTTGCCGCCGTTGAGCGGATCGGCCCAGTCCAGGGTCTGGTCGACGGGCACGTCAGGGAGATACGTATCGGTGGCGGGGTCGAGCCCGTTGCGGAAGCGCACCTTGACGCCGGTGCCGCTCGGCAGGTTGAAGCTGCGGCCCGGATAGACGGGCGGCTGGTTCGCGGTGCCGTAGGCCCAGGCCGTGAAGCTCAGGGCCGTCCCGGTGACCGGGTCGACCAGGCCGGCGCTGTGCGTGATCTTCTGCGCCGTGATCTCGTACAGGTTCAGGCCGGATGCCGCATCGATGCCCGTGGGAGCGTAGATGTAGCTGGGGGCCAGGGGATTGGGCAGCTGGTTGACGAACTTGGGCTGCTTCAGCGGGTCCAGCAGCGGCGAGACTTGCCCCCGCGCCGTCTTGGCCATGAGTCCCGTCGGGAGCAGCAGGCCGGCCGCGAAGCCGCCTCCCAGCCCCAGGAATTGTCTTCTCGCGATCATTGGATTCCTCTTCCTCGTTATCGCGCTGTAGTGCGCGTGCCGGCCCCGTTGCATCAAGCGTGCCGGGGTGGCCTCCACCCTTTCCGAGGGCGGTTCACGAGGGGAAACAATACTTCTCGCCAGGCGTTATTTGCAACTCCATTGGGTATTTCTACCCGCTGTCGGGTAAGCACTTCCCCAATGGCGGGGAGAAATAACCGCTCGACGCAGCCGCCTTTGCGATGGCTTGAAGCGAATGAGAAAACGAATGATCTCGAAAGTCTTCTCTGTCGTTAATGTCCCCTTAAGTTGCCTTGATCATGAAGCGCGAGGAAGCGCGGAAAGGAAGAAGAGCGATTGCCGAAAGAACGCGAGGAAGATGAAGCAAAAACAGCAAAAAGCGGGCCCGGCGTGCCGGGCCCGCGGATGCGAACGTGAATGCCTCTCAGGGCGCCTCGAGGAGAGGCGGCCCCGCTGGGTTCCGGCGCGCGGTTGTCCGCGCCAGCGGCTTCCTTCAGTCCCCTGGGCGAGGCGGCGCTGCTGCGCCGGCAGTTCGTCGGGCGAAGTGAAGCCTTCCGGCCGCACCCGGGAGGAAGGGCCCGCCGGGCCCTTCCGATGCCACGATGAGAATCGGCGCGCCGATCAGCGGCCGGGCGGGATCGGCCCCACGAAGTAGGGCCGCATCATCTCGTGGTCCTCGTGCGAGAGGATGTGGCAGTGGTAGAGGTACTCGCCGGGGCGGTTGAACTTCGCGATCACGCGCGTGACCTCGCCCGGGAACATCTTGGCGGTGTCCTTCTTGCCCTGCTCGTTGGCCGGCGGGACGCGCGGCTTGCCCAGGAGCTTGATGCTCCGCTCGTCGAGCACCCCGCCCTCGGAGCCGTCGCTGTTCGTCTTCGGCGTGATCGTGCCGGTGAACGCCTGCCGGTTCAGGATGCGGAAGTCCACCAGGTGCATGTGGATCGGGTGCGCATCCGCCGTCGTGTTGTAGAACTCCCAGACCTCCGTGTCCCCCACCTTCGGGTTCTCGGTGATCGGGTCGTCGAACACCAGCGTGCCGTTCAGGTTCGGCCGGGTGGCATCCACGATGCCGGCCATGGTCTGCAGGCGGCCGAGCGTGTCGGTGCCTTCGAACAGCAGGATCTTGCGCGTGCGCACCGGGGCCTTCAGCACTGGCACGGGCCCCGAGAGCGGCCGCAGGTTGGCCGGGATCTTCGGGTCGGCCACGCCGGACAGCGGCAAGGAGACGCGGAAAGCCATCACCTGGGCCGTGGTTGCCGGATCGACCGGGTCGCCGCCCGGATAGGGGGCGTTGGCGGTGTTGTTGATGATGATCGTCTGCCCCGCCATGCGCGCGAAGTCGAGGATCACGTCGCAGCGCTCGCCGGGGGCGACGCTCAGCATCTGCACCGCCACGGGCGAATTCAGCAGGCCCAGGTCGGACCCGATCTGCGTGAAGGCCATGCCGTTGGACAGGGTCATGTCGTACACGCGCGAGTCCGAACCGTTCAGGACGCGGAAGCGGTACTTGCGCGGCTCCACGTCCAGCACCGGCCAGGCCACGCCGTTCACGAGGATCGTGTTGCCGAAGTTCTCGGGCAGGTGGGTGGGAACCGGCAGGTCCGGCGTCTCCGGGTCCTGCGCGGCGTAGAACAGTTCGCCGTTCGACAGGAAGGTGCGGTCCTGGATCAGCAGCGGAACCTCGTACGGGTACTTCGGCAGGTTCAGCGACAGTTCGTTGGCGTCGCGGATGAAGTAGTTGCCCGCCAGACCCATGTACACGTTGAGCCGCGTGGCGCCCACCGCGTGGTCGTGGTACCAGAGCTGGGTGGCTTCCTGCGAGTTGTCGTACTGGTACAGCGGGTTAAACAGGCGTCCCTTGATCTCGTTGTTCGGCGTGGCCCACGCATCGGGCAGGCCGTCACTGAGCGACGCGGTGTCGCCGCCGTGCTGGTGCGCAACCAGCGGCACGGGGCCGGTGTACGGCACGCCCGGGAGGGAGCCGTTGTTCTGGGGGTCGGCCCAGTGCAGGGTCTGGTCCAGCGGCACGTCCGCGGGGTAGGTGACGCCGTTGAGCGCGTTGGAGTAGCGGACCTTCACGGCCAGGCCCTTGGGCAGCTCGAAGGTATAGCCCGGGTACAGCGCGGGCTGCAGCGCGGTGCCGTAGCCCCACGCGGTGTGCGTGAGCCGCGCGCCGGTCACCGGGTCCACCAGGCCGGCGTCGTGGCGGATCTGCTGCGCCTTGATCTCGAACAGCGGCAGGCCGGAAGCCCCGTCGATGCCGGTGGGCAAGAAGTGGTACTTGGGCGCCAGCGGATTGGGCAGGGGATTCACGAACCGGGGTTGCGTGAGCGGATCCAGCAGGGCCACGGACTGGGCGCGCGCCGCCCGTGGCAGCAGACCCATGGGAACCAGCAGGCTGGCGGCCGCAGCACTGCCGACGCCCAGGAATTGTCGTCTTGCAATCATCTCGTCCTCTTCCTCGTCGTTCGCGCAAAGGTGCGCGAAGCGGGCAAGCGCATCAAGCGTGCCCGCCCACCGCGTCGCAACTTATTTGTGCTTCTTACGAGGGAGAACGGAGGTGCCGCGAGGGGGCACTTAGGTGCCTGCCTTATGGGGAAATTCACCCGAGGGCGGGCGATAATTCCCCGCCTGCGGGGGCGAATTCAACATTGGTTGGGGCTTCCCCTTACTTCCAAAAGCGAACGAGAAAACGATCCGATTTCAAAATCCTTTTTATTGTTAAGACGCTCTTAAGCTTGATCGAGAAAACATTCCATTGAACGAAGGACGACGACGAAGGGAGAACGGTTTCCAGACGCAGACGAAGAAGACGAGGGAAAAGTGCAAGAAGCGGGCCCAAGGCCCGCTGGATGCAAGCCGCTGCCTGTCAAGGCTCTTCGGAAGCGCTCTCCGCCGGCGGCGGCGCGTTCGAACTGCCGCTGGCGACGCCGGGGCTGGCGAGCGGTTCGCTGGCCGGCTCGGGCTCGCGGATGCGCGGCGGCAGTTCGCGGGTCCGCGGGGCGGGCACCTCGTCGATCGCCCGCGGCTCGGGCGGCGGTGCGACCCGGCGCGGTTGGGCGACCACCGACGGCGCTTCGTCGCGGGCCGCCGCCGGCGACCGGGGCTCCGGCGCCTGCACGGGTTCCACGGAGTTCGCGCGAGGACGTTCGCTGCGCCTGGGCCGCGGCTCGGGTGCTGCGCGTGCCAGGTCCTGCTCAGGCGGCTTCGCGCGCTCGTGTTCGCGGGCGGCCTCGGACGCGCGGGGCGTCACCTGCGCCGGCCTCGGTCTGGCGGCGACCTTTTCGGGTGTGGAGTCTGCCGCAGGCTTTGTCGCCGTGGCGGCAGGCGTAGGCACGGGTTGCGGCGTCACAGCCGCCGCGGGTGGCGTCACGGGCGCCGGTGTGGGCGCCGCGGCCGTTGCCGGAGCCGGCGGCGCAGCGGCTGTTGCGGGCGCGGGCTCCGGCGCCGCTGAGACCCGCGGCGCCGGTGCAGGCGCGGGAGCGGGAACCGCCCGGGCGAGCGTCGGCACCGGCCCGCTGCGCCCGGTCACCTGCTGCACCGTCTTCAGCCCTTCCTGGGCGAAGCGGGTCTTCTCGTGCGAGGCACCGTAGCGCGCGGTATAGGCCTGCAGGCTGGCGCTGTAGAGCCGCTCGGCCCGCTCGAACAATTCCTTCGCCGGCTGGGCGCCGAAGGCGGCGGCGTTGGCGTAGTGGCGCGCGAGCTGGTACATCGCATCCGCCAGCGGCACGCCGTCGCCCTGCAGCAGGGCGGCGTTGCGGCAGGCGTTGAGGAAGGCGGTCTCGGCATCGCGCTGCCGGCCCGCGGCCGCAGCCTCCTTGCCGCCGAGGATCAGCGAGGCCACCTCGCTGTCGCTGGCGCCGGCCGGCCTGGCCTGCAGGCTCGCATGCCCGTCTTCCTCGCCCTTGCGGCCCAGGATCGGCTTCTGGTCGCATTCGCCGGCTGCCGCGGCGGCCGCGGCCGAGGGCGCCCCCGCGGCCGAAGGCGCTGCCGGGGCGGCGCCCATCGTGCGCGTGGTCGGAGCCGCCGCCGGCGGCGCCGACGGCGCGTCGCCGCCCCGCCAGCCGAGCACGCCACCCACGCCCGCGCCGACACCGACGACGATCCCCAGCGCAAACAGGGTTCCCTTCTGCCAGTTCATTGCCATGGCGGGAAAGGTAGCGGGCCGGCGACCCCCGGCAGGCGGGACGGCAGGGCATCGCGGGGACAGACCGCTCCTACGGCGTTCCGTTGAGGCCCGTCAATACCGGCACCGGCCGCCGCACTACCGTCGAACCATCCTTTGCAAAGGAGATACCGTGCCGGCCGACCTCCGCCAGATCCTCGTGCACCTCGACCCCACGCTCGCCGCCGCGCGCCGCCTCGCAGCCGCGAACACGGTCGCGAAGAACCTGCGCGCTTCCGTGACCGCCCTCTATGCCGCGACCCCGGGCTTCGCCGAACTGCCCTACGCGCCCGCGATCGGCGGGCCGGGCCTGTCCGCCTCGCTGGCGGAGATCGACGAGCGCCGCCGCAGCCAGGCGCGCAAGGTGTTCGACGAGGCACGGCGCGCTTCCGGCACCGAGGCCGCCTGGGCCCAGACCAGCCGCGTTCCAATCACCGAAACGTTCGCGCAGCAGGCCCTGTTCGCGGACCTGCTGGTGCTCGGGCAGCGCGATCCCGCGGACGAGGACGCGGCGTCGGTGCCGGCGGACTTCGTCGAGTCCGTGCTGCTGGCCTGCGGCCGCCCGGCCCTGGTCGTGCCGCACATCGGCGCGCCGGCCGCCATCGGCAGCACCGTCGCGATCGCGTGGAAGGAAACCCCGGAAGCGGCGCGCGCGGTGACGGCCGCCCTGCCCTTCCTGCGCCAGGCGAAGCGGGTCCACGTGCTGAGCTGGGGCGAGGAAACGCCGGCGCCGGTCGGCGGCCAGCCGCTGGACCTCGAGCGCTACCTCGGCGCGCACGGCGTGCGCTTCACCTGGGACCGGGCCGGCGCCGAGCGCCAGCAGATCGGCGAGCTGCTGCTGTCACGCGCCTTCGATCTCGGCGCCGACCTGCTGGTGATGGGCTGCTACGGCCACAGCCGCGCCCGCGAGTGGATCCTCGGCGGGGCCAGCCGCACCATCCTGCAGTCGATGACGCTGCCCGTGCTGATGATGCACTAGGAGCCTCGACGGGCGGATCAGTGCGCGCGGGCCCGCGCCCGCGCCTCCTCCTGCAGCCGCAGCACGCGCCGCTGCACCTTGCCCGTGGTGGTCATGGGCAGCGCGTCGATGAACTCGATCTCCTTCGGGTACTCGTAGGGCGCGAGCTTGTCCTTCACGTGCGTCTGCAGTTCGGCGATCAGCGCGGCGTCGAAGCTCTCCCTGCCGCGCGTGGCGATCGCACGCGCTTCCGCGACGTGCGGGGCCAGCACCACGTAGGCCTTCACCAGCGCGCCGCGTTCCGGGTCCGGCTTGGGCACCACCGCGGCATTCACCACCGCCGGGTGCTTGACCAGGCAGTTCTCGATCTCGCTCGGCCCGATGCGGTAGCCCGCCGCCTTGAACACGTCATCGGCGCGGCCCTGGTACCAGAGGTAGCCGTCGGCATCGCGCGTGGCGAGGTCGCCCGTGCGGCACCAGTCGCCGGTGTACTTGCGCCACGTGGCGTCGTCCTTCTTCCAGTAGCCGAGGAAGAAGACGGGGTCGGGGTCGCCGTGCACGTCGAGGCGATGCACCGCCACCTCGCCCGTCATGCCGGGCGGGCATTCGCTGCCCTCGTCGTCGATCACCGCCACCCGGTGACCCGGATACGGCCGCCCCATGCTGTTGGGGCGGGCCGGCCAGCCGGTGCCCTCCTGGGTGCGGCCATTCATCGCGCAGTTGCCGACCACGTAGTTGATCTCGGTCTGGCCGAACATCTCGTTGACGGTCACGCCCAGCTGGTCGCGGCAATAGGCGAACACCGCGTCGCCGACTGCCTCCCCCGCGCTCATGACGGCCTGCAGCTTGAGATCGAATTGCGCGCGCGGCTGCGGGTACGCCTTCATCATCGCCTTCAGCGCGGTCGGGAACAGGAAGGTGTGGGTCACGCCGTGCTCCTGCAGCAGCGTGAAGGCGGTCTCCGGATGGAAGCGCGCGCTGCAGGCCACGATGGGCCGGCCGAAGTAGAGCGAGGGCAGCAGCGCGTCCATCAGGCCGCCGGTCCACGCCCAGTCGGCGGGCGACCAGAAGATCGCGTCGCTCCCGGACCCGGGGCGCCGCGGATCGAAGCCGAACCAGTTCTGGCTGCAGACGAAGCCGGAGAGATTGCCGACCAGCGCCCGGTGCGGGATGAGCGCGCCCTTGGGCGGCCCCGTGGTGCCGCTGGTGTAGATCAGGACCGCGCCCTCGTCGGCCCGCGTGGGCACCGGCGCGAACTCCGGCTGCAGTCCGGCGCGCTGCGCCTCCCAGCCCATGTCGGCCTCCGCCGCCGCGCCACCTACGCCGACCACCGTGCGCAGCAAGGGGCACAGCGCTCGCACCTGCGCGAGGTTGGCGATCGAGCTTTCGTCGCAGATCGCGGCCACGGCCTCGCTGTCCTGCAGGCGGAATTCCAGCGCGTCGGGGCCGAACAGCATGGACAGCGGCATGGCCACCGCGCCGAGCTGGAACACCGCCATGTAGGCGACCGCGGTCTCGAAGCGCTGCGGCATCACGATCGCGACCCGGTCGCCGCGCCGCACGCCGAGGCCCAGCAGCAGGTTGCTCATGGCGTTCGCCTCCTGCTGCAGCTGCGCGAAGGTGAGCACCCGGCCCGCGCCGTGCGCCACGATGGCGACCCGCTCCCCGGCATCCGCCTCCCGGGCCCAGCGGCCGCAGCAGGCCTGCGCGATGTTGAAGGAATCCGGCACCTGCCAGCGGAAGCCGCCGTGCATGGCGGCCCAGTTGTCGCGGCCCTGACGGCGCTCCATGCTGCACCCTCCTTATGATCGGCCGAATGTACCAACCGAAGCGAGCCTCCCGCAGCGAGTTTGTCCCGATCCGGAACCTGCGCTACCACGTGCGCACCTGGGGCGAACCGCAGCCCGGCGAACCGCCCCTGGTGATGGTCCACGGCTGGATGGACGTCTCGGCCTCCTGGCAGTTCGTGGTGGATGCCTTCGCGCGCGAGCGCTTCGTGGTCGCGCCGGACTGGCGCGGCTACGGCCTCACCGAGGTCCCGCACGCGGACAACTACTGGTTCCCCGACTACCTGGCCGACCTCGATTTCCTGCTCGATCGCTACGCGGGCGAGGGCCCGGTGGACCTGGTAGGCCACAGCATGGGCGGCAACATCGCGATGCTCTACGCCGGCGTGCGGCCGCAGCGCATCCGGCGGCTGGTGAACCTGGAAGGCTTCGGCATGCCGGCCACCGTCGCGGAACAGGCGCCCGGCCGCTACGCGAAGTGGATCGACGAACTCAAGGCCTGCCACCGCGGCGAGCTGGACCTGAACGCCTACGACACGCTGGACGGCGTGGCCGGCCGCCTGATGAAGAACAACCGGCGCCTGCCGCGCGGGCAAGCCGAATGGCTGGCCGGCCACTGGGCGCGCCAGGACGCGAACGGACGCTGGCGCGTGCTCGGCGACCCGGCGCACAAGATCGTCAATGCCAGCCTCTACCGCGTGGACGAGGTCCTGGCCGTGTACCGCCGGATCACGGCACCCGTGCTCAGCGTCGAGGCGAGCGACGACAGCCTCGGCCATTGGTGGAAGGGCCGCTACACCCTGGCCGAATACCACGAACGATTGAAGGCGGTGTCCGACGTGCGCATGGGCCAGGTCGCGGACGCCGGCCACATGCTGCACCACGACCAGCCAGCCGCGCTCGCGAAACTGATCGAGGAATTCCTCCACGCCCCTAGCACAAACCCCCGGTGACGCTGCGCAGCCCCGCGCAAAAACGTGAAATTTTCCAGCTGCTGCTGGGCGTGCAACCAATCGTTCGTAACACCCCTTGCCGTAGGAGGCGTCCTACCCCATAGTCGGGATTCTTCGATAGAGGGGTCTCTCGATGTGGAAGTCGGGTGTCGCTGCCCTGCTGGCGGCTGTGGTGATGAATCCGTGCCTCGCCCAGGCCGATGAGTTCGAGCAGGGGATGAGCACGATGTGGGAAGTGCTCTGGCACCAGAGCGGCACGCCCACGCGCCTCGTCCGCTGGGAACAGGACATCAAGGTCCGCATCTTCGGCGTCAACGTCAACGCCCACAAGCAGCACACCCTGCAGGCGCTGCGCGACGCCGGCATCGAAGCCGGCGTGAAGGTGATCGACGTGAGCGACCGCGCCGACGCCGCCCAGGTCGCCAACGTCAGCATCGAGATCACGCCCGACAACATGCTGGAAGACAACCAGCCCTGCGTGACCTACCTGAATTTCCAGACCGAGACCCGCATCGATTCCGCCGCCATGCAGATGCGCAACCGCGATGCCTGGCGCTGCGCCTACCACGAGTCCATGCACGTGATGGGCGTGCGCGGCCACCCGGCCGGCAAGACGGTCCTGAGCTACTTCCCGGCCAAGGTCGACGGCCTGATGCCGCTCGACAAGGCCATGCTGCGCGCCTGGTACTCCCCGCGCATGCGCGGCGGCATGACGCCCTTCGAGGTGCTGCCGGTGCTGGCGGACGAACTGGTGGGCACCATGCCCGACAAGGACAAGGCCGCGCAGGCGCGCGACCGCTTCTTCGCCCGCACGATCGACCAGATGCAGGCCTTCGCCGACGGCAAGGGCGACGTGCCGATGATCGTCAAGCGTTCCGGCAAGTCGACCGACGAGGGCATCCGCTTCGGCCGCATGGAAATGAGCTACTTCCTCGGCATCGCTTACCTCGAAGGCGCGACGGTGCAGCAGGACCCGAACCAGGCCGTGCGCTGGCTGCAGCGCGCCGCCACCCTGGGCAGCCGCACGGCGCAGGCCCGCCTGGGCGCCGCCACCGCGCGTTAAGCCCTTCCGCCTATTTCTTCGCACAAGGGGCCTCCGGGCCCCTTCTGCATGGCGCGCGCCCCCATGGCCGAGCGTGTTTCCGGCACACTGGCCGGCCGCCATGCCGTTCACCAGCCCCCACGCACCCGGCACCTTCCGCCGCATCCTCACCCGCAACGTCGCGCTGCCGCTCCTGCTAGGCGTGCTGAGCGCGGTGGTGTTCCTCGGCCTGCTCGCCTACCTGGCCGCCGCCATCGGCGAGGTCCAGCGCAGCGACGAACTGCTGTCCCACGCGTCGGCCGTGCAGCGCCACGATCTCGACATGGAGTCGGGCGTGCGAGGCTTCCTCCTGAACCAGGACGAACGCTACCTGCAACAGCACGACCGCGCGGCCAAGCCGTGGACGACGGAAATGGAGCAGCTGCGGCAGGCCGAGCGCGACAACCCCGAGCAGCTGGAGCGGCTCAAGCGCATCACCGGCCTGCAGGCGGCCTGGGGCGAGTACGCGCGCGACCGCATCGCGCGCAAGCGCCGCAACCCCGACGGCGAGATCTCCACCTCCGAAGGCGCCGACCTGAAGGACCAGGTGCGGCGCGAGTTCGACGACTTCGTCCGCCACGAGCGGCGCGACCGCGCCGAGCGCATCGCGGCGGCCAACCGCAATGCGATCGCCACCGCGGCAGCCTTCGTGCTGTTCATGCTGGCCATCGGCGGCCTGCTCGCCTGGCGGGGGCGCCGCGACCTCCTCGGCCTGTCGTCGACCTACGAGGCGGCGCTGCAGGAACAGCAGCGCCAGGCCGAGGCGCTGCAGGCCCAGGCCTGGCTGCGCGAGGGGCAGTCGCGGCTCACCGACCGGCTGGCCGGCGAGCAGGAGCTGCGCGCCGTCGGCCACGCGGCACTGGAGTCGCTGGCGCAGTACCTCGGGGTGCTCGTGGGCGCGCTGTACATCCCCGAACCCGGCGGGTTGCGCCTCGCCGCCACCTGGGGCTGGCCGGCCGGGGCCGGCGCGCCCGGCGAGTGGGTGGCGGAGGGTCGCACGCTGGTGGCCGAGTGCGCATCGCAGCGCACGCAGATCGAGCTCGCCGACCTGCCCCGCGACTACCTGCGCGTCAGCTCCGGCCTCGGCGAGGCGACGGTCCGCTCGGTGCTGCTGGCGCCCGTGGAACACGAAGGCCGCCTCGCCGGCGTGCTGGAGCTGGGCTGGATGCGTCCCGTGGAAGCGCGCGACGGCGAGCTGGTGCGCGGCATCGGCAGCATCCTCGGGTCCTCGATCGAATCGGCGCGCTATCGCCAGCGGCTGCAGGAGGCGCTCGCGCGCACCCAGCAGCTCAACGAGGAACTGCAGACGCAGCAGGAAGAACTGCGCACGGCCAACGAGGAACTGGCGGAGCAGTCCCGCGCCCTGCAGGAATCGCAGGCGCACCTGGAAAGCCAGCAGGCCGAGCTGGAGCAGACCAACGAGCAGCTGGCCGAGCAGGCGCTGCGGCTGGAGACCCAGCGCGACCAGCTGCGCGAGGCACAGGCAGCGCTGCAGGCACGCGCCGAGGAACTGCAGCGCGCCAGCAGCTACAAGTCCGAGTTCCTCGCCAACATGTCGCACGAGCTGCGCACGCCGCTGAACAGCTCGCTGATCCTCGCTCGCCTGCTGGCCGACAACGCCGAGGGCAACCTGACCGAGGAACAGGTCCGCTTCGCGGACTCGATCCATACCTCCGGCAACGACCTGCTGAACCTGATCAACGACATCCTCGACATCGCGAAGGTCGAGGCCGGGAAGCTGGAAGTGCGGCCGGAGGTTGCGTCCATCGCCTCCGTGTGCGAAGGCCTGCGCACCATGTTCGAACCGCTGGCCGCGCGCAAGGGGCTGGAGCTGCGCCTGGAACGGGCGGAGGACCTGCCGCAGACCCTGCACACCGACCGCCAGCGCGTGGAGCAGATCCTGCGCAACCTGCTGGCCAATGCCGTCAAGTTCACGGAGCGCGGCAGCGTCACGCTGCGGGTGCGCGCCGCCGGTCCCGGAGCGGTCGCCTTCGAGGTCAGCGACAGCGGCATCGGGATCGCCCCGGCGCAGCACGAAGTGATCTTCGAGGCCTTCCGGCAAGCCGACGGCACCACCAGCCGCAAGTACGGCGGCACCGGGCTGGGCCTGTCGATCTCGCGCGACCTCGCGCGGCTGCTGGGGGGCGACATCGCCGTGGCCAGCGCGCCGGGCGAGGGGAGCACCTTCACCGTCACCCTGCCGCGGGAGTACCGGCCGGCGCTGGCGCAGCCCCCGCGCAGCCTGGCGACGCCCGCGCCGGCGCCGGCGCCCTCCCCGGCCGCCAGCGCCAGGCCCGCGCCCGCCGCGGCGCCCTCCTTTCCCGACGACCGCGAGCGGCCGGCCGACGGCCGCCGCACGGTGCTGGTCATCGAGGACGACCAACGCTTCGCGCACATCCTGTTCGACCTGGCGCACGAGCTCGGCTACCGCTGCCTCGTGGCGCACCACGGCGACGAAGGCTGCCGCCTGGCCACCGAGCATGGGCCCGACGCGGTGCTGCTGGACATGAAGCTGCCCGACGACTCGGGACTCGCGGTGCTGCAGCACCTGAAGGAGAACCCGCGCACGCGGCACGTGCCGGTGCACGTGATCTCCGTCGAGGACTACGCCGAGACCGCGCTGCAGCTCGGCGCGATCGGCTACGCGCACAAGCCGGCCACCCGCGAGCAGCTCAAGGAGGTGTTCTCGCGCCTGGAAGCCAAGCTGAGCCAGAAGCTCAAGCGGGTGCTGCTGGTGGAGGACGACCCGCGCCAGCAGGACAGCGTCAAGGCCCTGATCGGCGACAGCGACATCGAGATCGTGGCGGTCGCCGAAGGCGCCGAGGCGCTGCGGGCCCTGTCCGGATCCGTGTTCGACTGCATGATCATCGACCTGAAGCTGCCGGACATGAGCGGCCAGGAACTGCTGCGCCGCATGGCCGCCGGCGAGAGCCGCTCCTTCCCGCCCGTGATCGTCTATACCGGCCGCAACCTCACGCGCGACGAGGAGGCGGAGCTGATGCGCTATTCGCACTCCATCATCATCAAGGGCGCCCGCTCTCCCGAGCGCCTGCTGGACGAGGTCACCCTGTTCCTGCACAAGGTGGAGAACCAGCTGTCCTCCGAGCGGCGCAAGATGCTGCGCACGGCGCGCAGCCGCGACAAGGCCTTCGAGGCGCGCCGCATCCTGGTGGTGGACGACGACATGCGCAACATCTTCGCGCTCACCAGCGCGCTGGAGCACAAGGGCGCGGAGGTGGAGGTGGCGCGCAACGGCGTCGAGGCGCTGCGCAAGCTGGAGCAGGACCCGGACGGCATCGACCTCGTGCTGATGGACATCATGATGCCGGAGATGGACGGGCTCACCGCCACCCACGAGATCCGCAAGAACGCGCGCTGGCAGAAGCTGCCGATCATCGCCGTGACCGCCAAGGCGATGCGCGAGGACCAGGAGAAGGCGCTCAAGGCGGGCGCCAACGACTACCTGGCCAAGCCGATCGAACTGGAGCGGCTGTTCTCGCTGATGCGCGTGTGGATGCCCAAGCTGGAACGAGCATGAGCGCCGCACGGCCGCCCGAAGGCGCTCGCCCCCTCCGCTTGCGGAGGGCGGAGGCGGAGCACGCAGTGCGGAGCCTGGGGGAGGTTACCCAGTGAGCTCCGGCGTGGCGGACATCGAGCTGCGCCTGCTGGTCGAGGCGGTGTACCTGCGCTACGGCCACGACTTCCGCGACTACGCGCAGGCCTCGCTGCAGCGGCGGGTGCGGCAGGCGCAGCAGCGCATGGGGGCGCCCTCGATCTCGGCGCTACAGGAGCGCGTGCTGCACGACCCCGGGCAGTTCGCGGAACTGCTGCAGTACCTCACCGTGCCGGTGAGCGAGATGTTCCGCGACCCCGGCTACTTCCTCGCGATCCGCAGGCATGTTGCCCCGGTGCTGCGCACCTACCCCTCGCTCAAGGTGTGGGTTGCCGGCTGCAGCACGGGCGAGGAGGCCTACTCCATGGCCATCCTGCTGCGCGAGGAAGGGCTGCTGGAACGCACCATCCTCTACGCGACCGACATCAACCACGCCTCCCTGGGAAAGGCGCGGCAGGGCATCTTCGCCCTCGACGCCATGCAGGGCTTCACGCGCAACTACCAGCAGGCGGGCGGCGAGCGCAGCTTCGGCGACTACTACACCGCGGCCTACGGCGGCGCGCTGATGGACAAGTCGCTGCGCGACGCGATCACCTTCGCGGACCACAGCCTGGCCACCGACGCGGTGTTCGCCGAGACGCAGTTCGTCTCCTGCCGCAACGTCCTGATCTACTTCAACCGCGGGCTGCAGGACCGGGCGCTCGGCCTGTTCCACGAGTCGCTGGCCCACCGCGGCTTCCTCGGGCTGGGCTCGAGGGAGACGCTGGATTTCTCGGCCTTCGCCGGGGCCTTCGAGCCGGTGAGCCGTTCCGAGCGCCTGTACCGGCGCCGCGCGGAGCTGTCGTGACGGCGAAGCCGGTCCCTGCCCCCGAGCTGGTGGCCATCGGCGCCTCCGCCGGCGGTGTCGACGCGCTGCTCACCCTGCTGGATGGCTTGCTGCCGCCGATGCGGGCCAGCATCGCGATCGTGCTGCACCTGGCCGAACGCCACCCCAACCGGCTGGTCGAGGTATTCAGCATGCGCGCGGGCGTGCCGGTGGCGGAGGCGCAGCCGCACGGACCGGTGCGGCCCGGGCACATCTACGTCGCGCCGGCCGGCTACCACCTGCTCGTCGAGGCGGACCGCAGCTTCTCGCTGAGCTGCGAGCCGCCGGTGCTGTTCTCGCGGCCTTCGATCGACGTGCTGTTCGAATCCTGCGCCGACTCGTTGGGCAGCCGGGTCCTCGGCATGCTGCTGACCGGGGCCAACGAGGACGGTGCCTGCGGGCTGGCGCGGATCGCCGGACATGGCGGCACCACCGCCGTGCAGGACCCCCACGACGCTTCCTATCCGACCATGCCGACCGCGGCCCTGCGCCTGGTCCAACCCGATTACGTGCTGCCGTTGGCAGGACTGCGGCAGCTGCTGCACACTGCGATTCGCTGATGACCGATCCCATCCCCGACGCCAACGTCCTGCTGGTCGACGACCTGCAGGAAAACCTGGTCGCGCTGGAGGCGCTGATCCGCGAACCCGGCCGCCGCGTCTTTAGCGCCCGCTCCGGCGAGGAGGCGCTGTCCCTCATGCTGGAGCACGCCTTCGCCCTCGCGATCCTCGACGTGCAGATGCCGTCCATGAACGGCTTCGAGCTGGCCGAGCTGATGCGCGGCACCGAGCGCACGCGCGCCATCCCCATCGTGTTCGTGAGCGCCGCCGCCCGCGACCTGAACTACGCCTTCCGCGGCTACGAGAGCGGCGCGGTGGACTTCCTGTACAAGCCGCTGGACCCGGTGGCGGTGCGGAGCAAGGTCAGCGTGTTCGTCGAGCTGTTCCGCCAGCGCCAGGAGTTGCAGGCCGCCAAGGCGGAGCTGCAGCGCGCCGTGGCCATGCGCGACGACTTCATGTCGATGATCGCGCACGAGCTGCGCAATCCGCTCAACTCGGTCTACCTGCAGACGCAGCTGCGCCGGCGCATGCTGGGCGGGCCCAGGGGGCTGGACGCCCCGACCATGCTGAAGATGGTGGAGCGCGACGAGCGCCAGATCCGCAGCATGGTGCGCCTGCTCGACGACATGCTGGACGTGTCGCGGGTCCGCACGGGGCGGCTGGCGATGGTCCCGGCCCCTTTCGACCTCGCCCTGTCGAGCCGGGAGGTGGTGGCGGCGATCCAGGAACAGGCCGCCAGCGCCGGCGTCGCGATCACCATCGCCGCGCCCGAGGCGCTGCCCGTCGTGGGCGACGAATTCCGCATCGAGCAGGTGATCATCAACCTGCTGACCAACGCCCTGCGCTACGGCCGCGGCAGGCCGGTGGCCGTGACCGTGGGGCAGCGGGAGCAGGAAGCGGAGGCCTTCGTGTCGGTGCGCGACCAGGGCCTCGGCATCGCGTCGGCCGACCAGGAGCGCATCTTCGAGCAGTTCGAGCGCGCCGAAGGCACGAACCAGGTGCCCGGCCTGGGGCTGGGCCTCTACATCGCCCGGCAGATCGCCCAGGCCCACGAGGGCCGGCTGGAGGTGCGCAGCACCCCCGGGGAAGGGGCGGAATTCGTGCTGTCGCTGCCCGTCCGCGCGCAGGAGCCTGCGCGGCAGGCGGCGTGAGAAAATGCGCGGTTTCCCAAGGAACATCCCAAATGGACGCAGAACGCATCAACCTCATCGGCACCACCCTGCAGGACCTGCAGGTTCGGACCGTCGATCTCCGGAGGTATCTTTGACTTCGATGCCAAGTCGGAGCGCCTGAGAACCGTCAGCGCCGCGCTGGAAGACCCCGCGGTCTGGAACGATCCCAAGAAGGCCCAGGAACTGGGCAAGGAAAAGAAGCAGCTCGATGGCGTGGTCCTGGTGATCCAGGACCTGGAGCGCGAGCTGTCCGACAACCTCGAGCTCTACGAGATGAGCAAGGAGGAAGGCGACGAGGCCGGCCTCCAGACCATCGAGGCCGAGACGCGCAAGCTCGAGGACATCGTCAAGGACCTCGAGTTCCGCCGCATGTTCAACCAGCCGGCCGACCCGAGCAACTGCTTCCTCGACCTGCAGGCCGGCGCCGGCGGCACCGAGGCCTGCGACTGGGCCTCCATGCTGCTGCGGCAGTACATCAAGTACGCCGAGCGCAAGGGCTTCAAGTACACGGTGGAGGACGAGACGCCGGGCGACGTCGCCGGCATCAAGAGCGCCACCATCAAGATCGAGGGCGATTACGCCTTCGGCCTGCTGCGCACGGAGACTGGCGTGCACCGGCTGGTGCGCAAGTCGCCTTTCGACTCCTCGGGCGGCCGGCACACCAGCTTCGCCAGCGTGTTCGTCTATCCGGAGATCGACGACTCGATCGAGATCGACATCAACCCGGCGGACGTGCGCACGGACACCTACCGGGCCTCCGGCGCCGGCGGCCAGCACATCAACAAGACCGATTCGGCGGTGCGCCTGACGCACATGCCCACCGGCATCGTGGTGCAGTGCCAGGACAGCCGCAGCCAGCACAGCAACCGCGACGTCGCGTGGCGGCGGCTGCGCTCGCGCCTGTACGACTTCGAGATGCGCAAGCGCATGGAGGCGCAGCAGAAGCTGGAGGACTCCAAGACGGACGTCGGCTGGGGCCACCAGATCCGCAGCTACGTGCTGGACCAGAGCCGCATCAAGGACCTGCGCACCAACGTCGAGATCTCGAACACGCAGAAGGTGCTGGACGGCGACCTCGACACGTTCATCGAGGCCTCGCTGAAGCAGGGCGTGTGATGAGAACCGACGGGCCGCCCCTGGGTTCGAAGGCCCCCTCGGGGGGCAGCGAAGTACACGAAGTGACGAGCGTGGGGGCCCTTCCCGCGCGCGCCCTGCTCTTCGACATGGACGGGACCATGGTCGATTCCATGCCCGCCCATGCGCGCAGCTGGGAGGCCTTCACGCGCCGGCACGGCATCGCCATGCCGGTCGCCGAGGTCCTGCGCCGCACCACCGGCCGCACCGGCGTGGAGTGCATCCGCGAGCTGTTCGGACCGGAGGTCGGGGAGCCGCGCGCGCTGGCGCTGATCGCCGAGAAGGAAACGATCTATCGCGAGGTGTTCGCGCGCGAGTTTCGCGAGGTGGCGGGCTTCCGGGCGTTCGCGCAACAGGCGCTGCAGCGCGGGCTGAAGATCGCGGTGGCGACGGCGGGCGACAGGACCAACATCGCCTTCGCCCTCGAACGCCTCGAGCTCGCCCAGCCGCCGCACGCCATCGTCGGCGGCGACGAGGGCCTCGCCGGCAAGCCCGCACCCGACCTGTTCCTGGAAGCGGCGCGCCGCGTGCACACGCCGGCGGCGGAATGCATCGTGTTCGAGGACGCCCCGTTCGGCATCGAGGCGGCTCGGCGCGCCGGCATGCGCGCGGTGGCCGTCTGCACCACCCATTCCCCGGAAGAACTCGCCGGGCCGCACGTGATCGCGCAGGCCCGGAACTACCAAGAACTGATGAACAACGATTTTCTGGAGAGCCTCCATGCGTGAAGGGACATCCAAGGTGATCCACCGGGCCGACTACCAGCCGCCGGCGTTCTGGATCGATTCCGTGGAACTGTGCTTCGACCTGGACCCGGCCAAGACCCGCGTGCTCAATCGCATGCGCATGCGCCGCAATCCCGACGTCATGCCGCAGCCCCTGCGGCTGGACGGCGAGGAACTGAACCTCGCTCGCGTGCTGGTGGGCGGGCAGGGAACCTCATTCAAGATGGAAGACGGCCAGCTGGTGCTGGAGCACCTGCCGGACGGCAACGAGCCCTTCGAGCTGGAGATCTTCACCACCTGCGCGCCGGCGAAGAACACCAAGCTGATGGGCCTGTACGTCAGCAACGATTCCTTCTTCACGCAGTGCGAGGCCGAGGGCTTCCGCCGCATCACCTATTTCCTCGACCGGCCGGACGTGATGGCCAGCTACACCGTCACGCTGCGCGCGGACAAGCAGCGCTACCCGGTGCTGCTGTCCAACGGCAACCTGGTCGACCAGGGCGAGCTGGAAGACGGCCGCCACTACGCCAAGTGGGTGGACCCGCACCGCAAGCCCTGCTACCTGTTCGCGCTGGTGGCGGGCCAGCTGGTGTGCCGCGAGCAGCGCATTTCCTCGCGGGGCGGCAAGGACCACCTGCTGCAGGTGTTCGTGCGCCCCGGCGACCTGGACAAGACCGAGCACGCGATGAACTCGCTGATGGCCTCGGTGGCCTGGGACGAATCCCGCTTCGGCCTGCCGCTCGACCTCGAGCGCTTCATGATCGTCGCCACCAGCGACTTCAACATGGGCGCGATGGAGAACAAGGGCCTGAACATCTTCAACACGAAGTACGTTCTCGCCAACCAGGCCACCGCCACCGACACCGACTACGCCAACATCGAATCGGTGGTCGGCCACGAGTACTTCCACAACTGGACCGGCAACCGCGTCACCTGCCGCGACTGGTTCCAGCTCTCGCTGAAGGAGGGCCTCACGGTCTTCCGCGACCAGGAGTTCAGCCAGGACCTGGCCGGCGACGCCTCGGCCCGCGCCGTGAAGCGCATCGAGGACGTGCGGGTGCTGCGCACCGCGCAGTTCCCCGAGGACGCCGGCCCGATGGCCCACCCCGTGCGCCCCGACCAGTACCTGGAGATCAACAACTTCTACACCGTGACGGTGTACGAGAAGGGCGCCGAGGTCGTGCGCATGATGCAGACCCTGGTGGGCCGTGAAGGCTTCGCCAAGGGCCTGTCGCTCTACTTCCAGCGCCACGACGGCCAGGCCGTGACCTGCGACGACTTCGCCCAGGCCATCGCCGACGCCAACCCCGAATCGCAGCTGGCGCAGCGCCTGGAGCAGTTCAAGCGCTGGTACAGCCAGGCCGGCACGCCCCGCGTGCGGGTGCAGACGAATTTCGACGCGGTCTCCGGCATCTACTCGCTGACGCTGTCGCAGTCCTGCCCGCCCACGCCGGCCCAGCCGGACAAGGAGCCCTTCGTGATCCCCGTGGCCCTGGGCCTGCTGGCGCCCGACGGCCGCGAGCTCACCAGCGGCATGCACGTGCTCACCGCCCAGAGCGAAACCCTCACCTTCCCCGGCTACGCCGAGGAGCCGGTCCCTTCGCTGCTGCGCGGCTTCAGCGCGCCCGTGATCCTGGAGTACGACTTCAGCGACCGCCAGCTGCTGGCGCTGCTCGCCAACGACAGCGATCCGTTCAACCGCTGGGAGGCGGCGCAGCGCCTGGCCACCGGCCGCGCCCTCGCCTGCCTGCGCGGCGACGCGCCCATGCAGCTCGATGCGCCCTTCATCGAGGCGATGCGCAGCGTGCTGCGCCACCCGCAGCTCGACGCCGCCTTCAAGGAGCTGGTGCTGACGCTGCCCGCCGAGACCTACATCGCGGAGCAGCTGGAGGTGGTCGATCCGCAGCGCATCCACGCGGTGCGTGAAGCGATGCGCGAGCAGCTCGCCACCGCGCTGTACGCCGACTGGGAATGGGCCTACGAGACGCACAGGGACAGCGGCGCCTTCCGCCCCGACCCGGTGTCCGGCGGCCGCCGCGCGCTCGCCGGCCTGGCGCTCACGCACCTGTGCCTGGCCGCGCGCAGGAACGGCGACCCGGTCTGGCCGGGCAAGGCCTACCAGCGCTTCAAGGACGCGTCGAACATGACCGACCGCTTCAACGCGCTGGCCGCGCTGGTGATCAGCGGCCACGAGCTGGCGGCCGCCGCGCTGCAGCGCTTCCACGCCCTGTTCAAGGACGAGGCCCTGGTGCTGGACAAGTGGTTCGCGCTGCAGGCCGGCGCGCCGGACCGCGGCGGCAACATCCTGCCGATCGTCAAGCAGCTGATGCACCACCCGGACTTCAACATCCGCAACCCGAACCGCGCGCGCAGCGTGATCTTCAGCTATTGCAGCGGCAACCCCGGCGCCTTCCACCGCAGCGACGCCGCCGGCTACGTGTTCTGGAGCGAGCGCGTGATCGAGCTGGATGCGATCAACCCGCAGGTGGCCGCGCGCCTGGCGCGCGCCCTCGACCGCTGGAGGAAGCTGGCCGAGCCCCTGCGCAGCGCCGCCCGCGAGGCGATCGCCCGCGTGGCCGCCCGGCCGGACCTGAGCAACGACGTGCGCGAGGTGGTTTCGCGCGCACTGGCCGAATGAATTCGGAAGGACGGAGAACATACCAATGACCCAACGCATTTCCCTCACCCGCTACCTGGTGGAGCAGCAGCGCGTCCACGGGCACATCCCGTCGGAGCTGCGCCTGCTGATCGAGGTGGTGGCCCGCGCGTGCAAGCGCATCAGCATCTCGGTGAACAAGGGGGCGCTCGGCGACGTGCTGGGCGCCGCCGGCACCGACAACGTGCAGGGCGAGGCGCAGAAGAAGCTCGACGTGATCGCCAACGAGGTGCTGATCGACGCCAACGAGTGGGGCGGGCACCTGGCCGCCATGGCGAGCGAGGAAATGGAAGGCATCTACGTGGTGCCGAACCGCTACCCGCAGGGCGAATACCTGCTGCTCTTCGACCCGCTGGACGGCTCCTCCAACATCGAGGTCAACGTCTCCATCGGCACGATCTTCAGCGTGCTGAAGAAGCCGGAGAACGGCGGCCCCCACGGAGGCGTGAGCGAGCAGGATTTCCTGCAGAGCGGCAGCAAGCAGGTGGCGGCGGGCTACTGCATCTACGGCCCGCAGACCACCCTGGTGCTGACCGTGGGCGACGGCGTGGCGATGTTCACGCTGGACAGCCAGGAGGGCTCCTTCGTTCTCACCGAGGAAGACGTCCGCATCCCGGAGGACACCCGGGAATTCGCGATCAACATGTCGAACCTGCGGCACTGGGACGCACCGGTGCGCCGCTACATCGACGAGTGCCTGGCCGGCAAGGACGGCCCGCGCGGCAAGGACTTCAACATGCGCTGGGTCGCCTCCATGGTGGCCGACGTGCACCGCATCCTGACGCGCGGCGGCATCTTCATGTACCCCTGGGACAAGCGCGAGCCGGAGAAGCCGGGCAAGCTGCGCCTGATGTACGAGGCCAACCCCATGGGCTGGCTGGTGGAGCAGGCCGGCGGCGCCGCCACCAACGGGCGCGAGCGCATCCTCGACGTCCAGCCGAAGAAGCTGCACGAGCGCGTGTCGGTGATCCTCGGCTCGAAGAACGAGGTGGAGCGGGTCACTTCGTACCACACGAAGTGACGTGGGGAGGTTCAGTCCTGGTTGGCGGTGCGGCGGAAAGCGCGCGAAAGGGACACGGGCACGGCCACGCAGGGCCCGCTTCCGCTGCGACAGTTTGCGCGTGTAGCTGGAGAGCGACAGTTCGCTGACGCGACCGGGATCCCCGGTCGGTTGATGCGCGTCTCCCTGCGCAGCGCGCGCCGGGAAACCGGCCCGGGCGCGTCCTGCGCGGGAAGGTACTGGACTTTGGCTTATAATTCGAGGCTTCGCCGGAGTAGCTCAGTCGGTAGAGCAGCTCATTCGTAATGAGAAGGTCGGGGGTTCGATTCCTCTCTCCGGCACCAGATAGGACAAGGGTCCGCTGCTATTGAAGGCGCAGCGGACCCTTTTTTGTCCGTGGCCTTGTAGTCAATCTGTAGGCACGCTGCCCAAATCCTTCCGGACTGCGAGCCCTCGTCCAGTACCAGTCCGCCGGCCGCGACTCGGTGCAACCACCGGGACCCTGGGCAATGTGCAACCGCTTCCGCGCGCCAGCGTGACCCGCATCCGGGACCGCTTCGGCCTCACCTACTTCGAGTCCGGCCCACCGATGGAGAAGCGGTAACGCACCGCCGGCATCGGGCCGCTGCAGCCCGGGCCTTTTTCGCGGCCGCGCGGGCAACACACATCTGGGATGTGCCGCAGCCGTGCGCGGACTACCAAGTGAAGCGCCGTGCCAGCCGTTGAGTGACGAAACTCGCTCTTTCACAGGGGCGCGAAGTGACGTTGCAAACTCCCACGGCGCGAGGTTGCAGGCACAAGAAATCGCAGACCGATCGGTCCGTAGCGTCTGTGGTCCGCGTTGGCTCCAGACCAATGGTTCGAAGCATGGAATCGCTTGGAAGGCTTCGGTCGCTCCACGCATAGGTACATAGCCAAGCAACGCTGAAGCCGATGACTCCTCCCACGATGTTCAGGACGGCGTGTGAAACGGCGGCTTCACGGCCGGGAATCCAGATTTGCACGATTTCAGGGAGGGTCCCGACAGCAAGAATCGCAGTCGCCACCTGCCACGAACGCCCAACGGGCCACGCGAAATGGGTCACGAAACCTAGAACGGCAAAGGCGACCAGATGGTCAAGCTGCATCCCCGGACCCACCGTGTCGAGGAAATCGAGTACCTGTTGAACGCCCTCGAACTCACCCGTCACGTACTCGATGGTGCTGGACGGAACCACCATGCCAACGATCACGCTCACAAGCACCAGCAGAAGGCAGGTCCGCAACAGGGACCTCCGGACTTTGCGCATTTCCGCGTATCGTACGTCTTACTCATGTACGTAGTCCTCCGCATGGAGGAGGCCGCGCATCGCTGTGAGTTCCGGAAAAGGGCCGTCGCATTTCGTCCCCAGATTCGCGCGCGGCACGCAACTTGGGTGTACGTCACGCCCGCCGAAGCCGCGGCCCTGATCCGGTTGCCGACTGACGATCTGTATGGCCACAGCGCTGCCGCTGCGGGGAAGCAGGTTGAATTGCCCATGACAGCATGATCGCTGTCACGCCAGCGCCACGCTGTCCAGTCGGGGAAATTCCGGGCGCATGGAGCCTAGGAGCTGTGCCTACTATTGGCCGCCATGCGCGTAGTCTTTCAAGGTTTGCTTCGAGCCTGTCTCCTTCTGGTGCCGGTGAGCATAGTCATCGGGGTGGTGGCGCCTTACGGCGGGCGCGGACCGCGTGAGTTCGAATGGATTCAACGGGTGCTCAACTTCCTTGACACCGTGGCACCGGGGTGGGAGCCCATCTACCTCCTATCCTTTGGAGTTCTCGGGTTCATGACCCGCTTCACCTGGCCCAAGGGCGGCATGTGGCAGACCGCGGCCGGCATTCTTGCCGTGGCGACCTGCGTTGAGATGGTGCAGATCTGGATTCCTGTCGACAAAGCCGCTGCGTCTCATGCCATCCTGGACTTCGGCGGAGGCGTCATTGGCTTCGGCGCTGCATGCCTCGCGGACTATGCGGGGCGCGCCGAGCACCTTCCGAGCGAATATCAGCACTCGACCGTCTGAGTTGGGTGGTAGCTCGGACCGTCGATGTCCGTGCACATGGCGCGGCGGATCTAGCGAAGCAGGTGCACTGCCCGTCGTCGCATAAGAGAACCCTCCTCCGTGCGGGCGATCGAAAGTTGACACGCAGCTTGCCGGCGACCGCTTGCAGCCCGGCGCAAGCTTTGCCACCCGCTACACTCGCCCGCGGGTGCGACTGCGTGGCGACGCGTTGGTCGCCTGGCACAGCGTCCAGGACCTCGGCCAAGGGCACCCAAGGCGAAATCCAACAAGTAAATCAGCCCGGAAACTCGCAGTCTTCCGGCAAAGAGGAGATGAAAAATGAAGTACCCCATTGGGCTCGCGGTCGCGGCCGGATTGCTCGTGTCCGCCTGCGGAGGCGGTGGCGGGGGTGGCGCAGACGGCTCGGGGAGTGGCGACAAGACGCTCGAAGTCTCCGTCAGCTTCCCCCAGCAAACCCTCTCGCTGTTCCAGCCCGCCCAGGTTCAACCCGCGCTTTCCGGATTCGAGGGGCACACGCCGGCTTGCACGCTGGTCAGCGGACAGATCCCTCCGGGGATGCAGTTGAACGGGAACTGCACGATCGCCGGTACGCCGACGGTGCAAGGCAGCTACGCATTCACGGCGCGCGTGTCCGCGGCGGGAGTGTCCAACACCCT
The DNA here is from genome assembly GCF_016722785.1 of Ramlibacter monticola. Lineage (GTDB taxonomy): Bacteria > Pseudomonadota > Gammaproteobacteria > Burkholderiales > Burkholderiaceae_C > Ramlibacter > Ramlibacter monticola. Next base: position 1,398,866 of record NZ_JAEQNE010000001.1, read on the forward strand.
CGACTTCACCGGAAGCATCGGCGCACAGGGGCCCGGGATCCAGTACCAGCCGGCATCCGGAATCGTGGGGTCGGCCGTGTCGAGCGCTCCCGGCCTGTCATGGTGGCCGGCACCGGTTGCAGGCGCGTCGTGGAACTACTCCGTCGTGTCCGGAACGCTCGCGCCGGGCCTGGCTGTCGACCCGGCCTCGGGGGTGATCTCCGGAACGCTCGCCGCCCAAGGCTCGTTCACGGCGCAGATCGGCGCCACGCTGACCACGCCCCTGGGTGTCTACCAGACGGCATCCACGGCCTATTCCGTGGACGTGGACGTGCCCACGTTCTCGTACCCGCCACTGGCCCTCACCAACGCCTCCGGCGACAGCCTCCTCTTCCTGGGGCTGCCCGCCGCGCTGCAGCCGCGCACCGATTCATCCAACACCATGGGCAATTTCGCGCTGGTCCGCGGCGCACTGCCCCCGGGGCTCGCATTGGATTCCGCCACGGGCCTCGTTGCCGGCGTCCCGAACAGGGTGAGTCCCGCCACGGACTTCGAAGTCGAGGCGACGATCACCAAGGCGGGCGTCGGGACCCGCGCACGCGCGAGTGCGAGCTACGAGATCCGCGTGCCTGGCCGCGTCCTGTATCCGGACAGCAATTCCGTGCGCGCCGACGCCACGTTCAACACCATCACGCCCCTGTGGGCGTCCAACCCCGCCATGCTCGTTCCGCCGCCGCCCGTGACGGCAACGTTCGCACCCAAGCCGGGGAACTGCACATTGCCGGCCGGAGTGACGTCCAGCGCGACCGGGGCCATCGACGGTCATCCCACCCAGGCAGGGGCCTTCCAGTGCACGTTCACCGTGACCTATACGGCGAACGGCGCGCAATGGACCGGAGAGGCCGTCCTGAACCTGGACGTCCAATAAGGGGAAGCGCAAAGGCCGCGGTGCTGCTCAAAGCAGCACCGCGCCGTTGCGCCATTCCTTGACGTGCGCCGGCGCACGACCTTCGGGCCATCCCGTCAGAACATCACCCGGGCCAGGAACAAGCCAGTGACCACCGCGGTGGCGGTCGCCACCAGGCCCGGGATCATGAACGAGTGGTTCAGCACGTACTTCCCGATCCGCGTGGTGCCCGACAGGTCGAAGTTGATCGCCGCGATCAGCGAACCGTAGGTCGGGATGAAGAAGTAGCCGTTGACCGAGGGGAACATCGCGATCAGGAACTGCGGCGGGATGCCGAGCGCGATGCCCAGCGGCATCAGCGCCCGCGTCGTCGCCGCCTGGCTATAGAGCAGCACCGACGCGAAGAACAGCCCGAACGCGAAGGTCCACGGCGCCGCCTGCGCGAAGCGCCCGATGGCCGGAACGATGATGTCCTTGTTCGCGGAGATGAAGCTGTCGCCGAGCCACGCCAGGCCGAAGATGCCGATCACGGCGACCACGCCGGCGCGCAAGGTCGGCGTCTTGGGGACCGCGTCGACATCGACCTTGGTCACCAGCAGCATGAGCGCCGCGACGGCGAGCATCACGATCTCGATCACGATCGGCATCGCCAGCGGCCCCTTGGCGCCCGGCAGGGTGCGCAGCGCCGGGAAGAACCCGAACAGCACCACCAGTGCCACCCCGCCCAGAAACATGAGCGCGGAGGCCTTCGCGGCCGGCTGCAGCGGCGGCCGCTGCTCCGTCGCCTTGGGTGGGGGGACACGGCCTTCCTTCAGCCGCGCCTGGTACTCCGCATCCTTGGCGAGGTCCTTGCCGATGAACATCGACACGATCGCCGCCGCGAGCACGCCCACCAGCGTGGACGGCACGCAGATCATCAGGATCTGCGGCAGCCCCCACTGCGGCACGCCCTTCTCGGCGAACAGGCCGATCATGGCGGCCGTGGCCGCAGCCACCGGGCTGGCCGTGATCGCCTGCTGCGACGCGATCGTCGCCACGGCCATCGGCCGCTCCGGCCGGATGCCGGTCTGGTGCGCCGTCTCGTAGATCACCGGCAACAGCGGGTACACGATGTGCCCCGTGCCGGCGACGAAGGTGAAGCTCCAGGTGGTGAGCGGCGCCACGATCGTCACATACCGGGGGTTGGCGCGGATGATGCCCTCGGCGATGCGCACGAGGAAGTCGATGCCGCCCGCGGCGTCCATCACCGAGGCGGCCATGATCACCGCCAGGATGATGAGCATCACGTCGATCGGCGGCGACGTCGGGTTCACGCCGAACACCACCACCAGGACGAGCAGTCCCACGCCGCCCCACAGGCCCAGCCCCACGCCCGAATAGCGCGCGCCGAGCCAGATCGCAAGCAGGACCACTGCAAACTGCAGGATGATGGAAACCGCCATGCGCCCTCCTCACGGCCGCGACGCGGCCGCCCCGCGCTCTTCGCTTGCTCTTATTGCTCGAACTTCGGCCTGATGAGGTTCTCGAACGAGAAGACCTCGTCCCACTTCTCCTGCGTCAGGAGCTTGCGTTCGTTGACGACGATGTCGTGCAGCGACTTGCCCGTCTCGTAGCCTTCCCGCGCGATCTCGGCGCACTGCTTGTAGCCCAGCGAGGGCTTGAGCACCGTGACGATGCCCAGCGAGTTCAGCACCATCTCGCGCGAGTGTTCGACGTTGGCCGTGATGCCTTCGATGCAGTGGACGCGCAGGGTGGACACCGCGTGCTGCATGGTGGAGATGGAGGTGAAGAGCGCGAAGGTGATCACCGGCTCCATCACATTGAGCTGCAGCTGGCCGGCCGAGGCGGCCAGCGTCACGGTGAGGTCCAGGCCGATGACGAGGAAGCCCACCTGGTTGACCACCTCCGGGATGACCGGGTTCACCTTCCCCGGCATGATCGAGCTGCCCGGCTGCAACTGCGGGAGGTTGATCTCGTTCAGGCCGCAACGCGGGCCGGAGGCCAGCAGCCGGATGTCGTTGCAGATCTTGGTGAGCTTGGAGGAGGTGCGCTTCAGCACGCCCGACAGCAGCACGTAGGCGCCGGTATCAGAGGTCGCTTCGACCAGGTCGCCCGCGAGGATGAATTCGATGCCGGTGAGCGCCGAGAGGTGCTTCGTCGCCAGCTCGGGGTAGCCCGGTGCGGCGGTCACGGAGGTGCCGATCGCCGTGGCGCCGAGGTTGATCTCGCGCAGCAGCGAGCGCACCTCCTCGATGCGCTGCACCTCCTCGCCGATGGTCGTTCCCCACCCGTGGAATTCCTGGCCGAGCGACATCGGCACCGCGTCCTGCAGGTGGGTGCGGCCCATCTTCAGCACGCCCTCGAATTCCCGGCCCTTGGCGTTGAACGCCTCCTGCAGGCGGCGCAGCGCGTCGGCGTAGCTCGAGATCCGCAGGATCAGCGCGAGCCGGAACGCGGTGGGATAGACGTCGTTGGTGGACTGCCCGAAGTTCACGTGGTCGTTCGGGCTGACGTGCTGGTATTCGCCCTTGCGGTACCCCAGGTGCTCGAGCGCGAGGTTGGCGATGACCTCGTTCGCGTTCATGTTGGTGGAGGTGCCCGCGCCGCCCTGGATGAAGTCGGTGACGAACTGGTCGCGCATCTGGCCGCCGATGAGACGGTCGCAGGCGACGACGATCGCGTCGGCGATGCGGCGATCGAGCACGCCGAGGTCGCGGTTGGCCAGGGCGGCCGCCTTCTTCACGTACCCGAATGCCCGGACGAACTCCGGCTCCAGCGACATCGGGATGCCGGTGATGTGGAAGTTCTCCTTGCCCCTGAGGGTCTGCACGCCGTAGTAGGCGTCGTCGGGGATTTCCTTCTGGCCCAGGAAGTCCTTCTCGATGCGCGTGCCCATGGGTTTCCTCCTCTTCGTGGCGCCCGGTCACGTGCGCCCCCGGATCGGTTGCGCGAGCCAAAGCGCTCCATGATCCTCCCCGCCCACGCCACCCGGCATTGGACGTTGGTCCAAGCCCCGCCCGGACGGACGGCGATCAGAATCAACCGTTCGTCCAAGGAGAGAACGCATGTCAAGAAGAAGCCTGCTGATCGCCGCCGCGCTCGTGCTCGCGGGATGCGCCTCGACTACGGTAGACCCGGCCGCCAAGCGCCGGGAGATCGATGGCAAGGTGGACAACGCGCTGGCCGAGCTCCAGCGTTCCGCCTCGGTCAAGGAGCTGGTCGACCGCGCGGCTGGCGTTCTCGTCGTCCCCGACGTCGTGACGGCCGGCTTCATCGTGGGCGGCTCCTACGGCCAGGGCGCCTTGCGCAAGAAGGGGCAGACCGCCGGCTACTACAGCCTCGGCGCCGGCTCCGCGGGCCTGCTGGCCGGGGCGCAGTCCAAGTCCGTCTTCATGCTGTTCATGACGGAGGAGGCGCTGCGCAAGTTCGAGCAGAGCAACGGGTGGACCGTCGGCGGGGATGCGTCGGTGGCGCTCGTCAACGTCGGTGCAGACGGTCGCGTGGACACCCAGACGGCGCGCAGCGAGGTGATCGGCCTGGTGCGCAACCAGTCGGGCTTCATGGCCAACCTCAGCCTGGAAGGCACGAAGTTCAACCGGCTCCAGCTCTGAGCACGGGGCCGGGGTACCGGCCTCCTCCTCCTGCCTGACACGGCCGAGCTGCCCGGCGGTTGCGGGGCGCGCGGGTCCCGGCCTTCGCCGGACGCGATACGTCGACAACCGTCCAGCCACGCGGCGAAAAGTTCCTACAGTCCCCGGGGGGTGCTGTCGCGCCATGATGCGGCATGGGCGAAACGACACTCCAACAAGGCAAGCTGCCGCTCTGTCCCGGCGATCCGTATCCGCTGGGCGCCACCTGGGACGGCGAAGGCACCAACTTCGCGCTCTATTCCGAAAATGCGCAGAAGGTCGAACTGTGCCTGTTCGACGCGCAGGGGAAGGAAACGCGCATCCAGCTGCGTGAATGCGAGGCCTTCGTCTGGCACGGCTACCTGCCCGGCATCAGCCCCGGGCAGCGTTACGGCTATCGCGTGCACGGGCCCTACGAGCCGGACAAGGGCCTGCGCTTCAACCCGGCCGTCGTGCTGCTCGATCCCTACGCCAAGGCCCTCGACGGCCTCGAAGATCCGGAGCGCGGCCTCTTCGCCTACCGCACCGGCGCGCCGGAGGAGGACCACGCCCGGCTGGAGGAAGACCAGCGCGGCGTGCCGCTGGGGGTGGTGGTCGACCCGCGCTTCGACTGGAGCGGCGATCGCGCGCCCAACACCCCGCTGCACCAGTCCGTGCTGTACGAGGTGCACGTGCGCGGCCTGTCCATGCGGCACCCGGACGTGCCGCAGGAGCTGCGCGGCACCTACGCCGGCCTGGCGCACCCGGCGATGCTGTCGTACCTCCGGGAGCTGGGGGTCACGGCGATCGAGCTGATGCCGGTGCACGCGCACCTCGACGACTCCTTCCTGGTGGCGAAGGGCCTGACCAACTTCTGGGGCTACTCCACGCTCAACTTCTTCGCCCCCGAACTGCGCTACAGCGCGGCCTTCCGCAAGGGCGATGCGCCGGGCGCGGTGCGGGAGTTCAAGGAGATGGTGAAGGCGCTGCACGGCGCCGGGCTCGAGGTGATCCTGGACGTGGTCTACAACCACACGGCCGAGGGCAACCACATGGGCCCCAGCCTCAGTTTCAAGGGCGTCGACAACCCCACCTACTACCGCCTGGTGCCCGACAACCCGCGCTTCTACTTCGACTACACCGGCACCGGCAACACGCTCAACGTGCGGCACCCGCAGACGCTGCAGCTGATCATGGACTCGCTGCGCTACTGGGTGCAGGAGATGCACGTCGACGGCTTCCGCTTCGACCTGGCCAGCACGCTCGCGCGGGGCCTGCACGAGGTGGACCAGCTCTCCGGCTTCTTCACCATCATCCACCAGGACCCGGTCCTCAGCCAGGTGAAGCTGATCGCCGAACCTTGGGACGTGGGCGAAGGCGGCTACCAGGTGGGCAACTTCCCGGTGAAGTGGGCCGAGTGGAACGGCATCTATCGCGACACGCTGCGCGCGTTCTGGAAGGGCGACGGCGGGCTCGCCGACGACATCGGCTACCGGCTCACCGGCTCCAGCGACCTGTACCAGGACGACGGCCGCAAGCCCTCGGCGAGCGTCAATTTCATCACCGCCCACGACGGCTTCACCCTGCGCGACCTCGTGAGCTACAACGACAAGCACAACGACGCCAACGGCGAGGACAACCGGGACGGCCACAACGACAACCGCTCCTGGAACTGCGGCGCCGAGGGCCCCACCGACGACGCGGAGGTGAACGCGCTGCGCGCGCGCCAGCAGCGCAACATGCTGGCCACCCTGGTCCTGAGCCAGGGCACGCCCATGATCTGCGGTGGCGACGAGATCGGCCGCACGCAGGGGGGCAACAACAACGCCTACTGCCAGGACAACGAGACCAGCTGGCACGACTGGGGGAACATGGACGAGCGCCTGCTCGCCTTCACGCGCCGCCTGGTCCGGCTGCGCCGCGAGCATCCGGCGCTGCACCGGCAGAAGTTCTTCTCCGGCAGGCCGATCCGCGGCACGGGGATCAGCGACATCATGTGGTTCCGCCACGATGGCGAGGCGATGAGCGACGAGGACTGGCGCAATCCGCATACGCAGTCGCTCGCCATGTTCCTGGCCGGCAACGGCCTGACGGAAACCGACCGGCAGGGCCGGGTGGTGCGCGACGACCACCTGTTGCTGATCCTGTCGGCCTCGTCGCTGGCGCTGGACTTCCAGCTGCCCGAAGTCCCCGGCTGCAGGGAATGGGAACTGCTGATGGACACCAGCAACGACGAGGCGAGCGGGAAGTCCCCGTGCGGGGCGCACACGCACATCCCGCCGCGGTCGCTGAAGCTGTTCCGCTGCAGGATCGGGGAGTAGCCGGCCGCGGCCGGCTTCAGCCGGCGCTCACTCGAGCGAACTGGGCCGGCTGTTGCGGTACTGGTTCAGGTAAGGCTCCAGGCTCTCCGTCCCGCGGCCGCTGCGCCGCCCCGGGGGTAGCAGCGAATCGGGCGCCGCCTGCTCGCCGGAGGGCGGGGGGTCGACCCGCTTCAGCCTCTCCAGCAGGCGCAGGAAAAGGGAGCGCGCGCCTTCCTGGCTGGTTTCGTCCGCGTCTTCTTGGGGGTTCCGTCCGCACTCCATGGAGTGGCAATCCTCCGGTCTTATGTACGGGCGGAGGATTGCCGCCCCACGGATGAGAAGCAAGCCCATCCGTGCAACAGACGTAACTGCTCGACACTGGCCTCTTCGGCCTCCCCCGCCCTTCAGGTGTTGGTCTGTTCCGGGGGAATCCGGTGCGGATCGGGCAGCGGCGCGCCGCCGCCCGCCGCGGCGCCGTCGGCGGCGCGCGCCGCAGGGGCGCCAAGGACGTAGCTGGTCATCGTCAGCGAACCCATGGTGGCGCCTGCGGCGAACACGCTCGCCGTCTCGCCCGCGGCCTGGCAAAGGCCGGCCAGGTAGGCGAGCGGCAGGAAGTGCTCCGGCGTCGGCACCGCCAGCGGGAAATCGGCGTGCCGCTCCACGCTGGGCAGGCTCGCCGGCTCCGAGGTCATCACGCTGCGGACGGCGCCGTCGAAGCGCTCGGCCCATTCGTAGCCCGCGTCGGGGCGGTTCCAGTCGAGCCGCCGCAGGTTGTGCACGACGTTGCCGCTGCCGAGGATGAAAATGCCGCGCTCGCGCAGGGGCGCCAGCCGCGCGCCGAGGTCCACGTGGTAGCCGAGATCCTCGCCGCTGTGGATGGACAGCTGCAGCACCGGGATGTCGGCGGCCGGAAAAACGTGCGTCAGCACCGACCAGGCGCCGTGGTCGAGCCCCCAGCTGTCCTGGTCCAGGCCGATGTGCGCCGGCTTCACCACCTCCACGATCTCGCGCGCCACCTCGGGCGCGCCCGGCGCGGGGTAGTCGAAGGCGAACAGCTCGGGCGGGAAGCCATAGAAATCGTGGATCACGCGCGGTCGCTCCATGGCGGTGACCGCCGTGCCGGGGATGAACCAGTGCGCCGAGACGCACAGGACGGCGCGCGGCCGCGGCAGCGCCCGGCCGAAGGCGGCCCACTGCTCCGTGAAGCGGTTGCGCTCCATCGTGTTCATGGGACTGCCGTGGCCGATGAAGGCCGCGGGCATCAGGGTGGACGCGGACATGGCCTCATTCTGCCGACGCCACGGCGGCTTGGGGGCCGGACCGGGGCGAAAGTCGACGAGCTCCTTCGTGCCCATGGAGCGGATGGGCAACCCGCGGCCGTGCGTGAGCCTGAAATCCGGTAAATGGTCACGGTTGCAGGCCCTGGGCGCGGCCGTCGGTCGGGGCGCCTTTGATCTGGGGCAGGCTGGCGCGAGAAACAGCCGGCAATTGAGGCTGGAAGCGCCCGTGCACCCGGTAGCATGCGTCGTTCCATGCGATCTCCCCTGATTTACCTGCCCGCGCCGGTTCGCGGCGGCATTGCGTTGCTGGCCCTGGCCGCCAACACGGTCCTCTGCTCCCTGCCCCTGTTCGCCTTCGCCGTGCTGAAGCTGGTGTTGCCCTTCACGCCGGTACGGCGCCGGATCGACCCCGTCCTGCACCGGATCGCGAACGCCTGGGTCGCGGGCAACAGCCTCTGGATGCGCCTGCTGCACCCCACGCGGTGGGAGGTCGACAAGCTGCCGGCGACGCGCGGCACCGACTGGTACCTGGTGAACTGCAACCACCAGTCCTGGGCCGACATCTTCGTGCTGCAGCACCTCCTGCACGGCCGCGTCCCGATGCTGAAGTTCTTCCTCAAGCAGGAACTGATCTACGTCCCGGTGATCGGGCTGGCCTGGTGGGCGCTGGATTTCCCCTTCATGAAGCGCCACGGCAAGGAGGCGCTGCGCCGCAATCCGCAGCGGCGCGCCGACGACAAGGAAGCGACGCTGCGCGCCTGCCGCAAGTTCGCCGTGGTGCCCACCAGCGTCATGAACTTCGCCGAGGGCACGCGCTTCACGGCGGAGAAGCGCAGCCAGCAGAATTCGCCCTACCGCCACCTGCTGAAGCCGAAGGCCGGCGCGCTGGCGCTGACGCTGGGCGCGATGGGGGACAGGTTCGACGCGCTGCTCGACGTGACGATCGCCTATTCGCCGACCATCCCCAGCTTCTGGGACTTCGCCTGCGGGCGGGTGGAGCGCGTGGCGGTGCACCTGGAGGCGCTGCCGGTGCCCACGGAATTCGTGGGGCTGGACTACGCCGGGGACTCGCAGGGGCGCAAGCGCTTCGGGCGCTGGCTCGACGCGCTCTGGGCCAAGAAGGATGCGCGGATGCAGCAGCTGCTGGGGACGGCGCGGACGGAGACGGCGCCGGAGGAACTGGCGGGAGAACCGGCGGAGGTCTAGCGGACCCTCACCCCGGCCCTCTCCCGCAAGCGGGAGAGGCAGAGGGGAAGGGGGAGCGCGCTATCCGTGCAGCTGGGTGTACTTTTCCAGCAGTTCTTCCTGCGTTTCCACGAAGTCCGGGTGCTGCACGATGCAATCGGCCGGGCAGGCCAGCTTGCACTGGGGTTCGTCCTCGGCGCCGACGCACTCCGTGCAGCGCAGCGGGTCGATCACGAAGATGATGTCCCCGGCGGTGATCGCCTCGTTGGGGCACACGGGACGGCAGGCATCGCACGCCGTGCAGTCGTCGTTGATCAGCAAAGCCATTTCACTCTCCTCTCACTTCCGGAATCACGCGGCCGCGCGCTGCTGCAGTTCCTGCAGCTTCGCGTGCCTGTAGGCGCCCCACAGCGCCGCGCCGATCGCGCCGGCATAGATCGCGTCGGGATGCGTCGCGACCTCCACCGGCACCTTCTCGTTGCTCATCTCCTCGCGGATCGCGGCGGTCAGGCCCTCGTCCATGCCGAGGCCGCCGGTGATCAGCGCGGTGCCCGTCTTGATGCCCGTCACCTTGAGCAGCTTCACGATCCGCGAAGCCATCGACAGGTGGATGCCCTTGAGGATGTCCGGCGTGGCGATGCCGCGGCTCACCATGTTGATCACGTCGGTCTCCGCCAGCACGGCGCAGATCGAGCTGACCTTCTCCGGGTCGGCGGAGGTCTTCGACAGGTTGCCGATCTCCTCCACCGCCACGCCCAGGTAGCGGGCGATGTTCTCGAGGAACTGGCCGGAGCCGGAAGCGCACTGCGACGTCATCTTGTACGCCAGCACCTTGCCGCGCTGGTCGACGTAGATCGCGCGCCCGTTGAGTGCGCCGATGTCCACCACGGCGGCGATGCCGGGCTGCAGGAACACCCCGCCGCGCGCATGCGTCGTCATCGAGTAGAAGTGCCCGGTGGAGAACTTGACGTTCTCGCCCTCTCCGGTGGTGGCGATGTACTCGATGTCGTTGGCGGCCAGGCCGGCGTCGTGCAGCACCGAGTCGAAGCCCTCCTGCGCCAGCGTCATGGGATCGCGCCGGCGGATCCGCTCGCAGCGCTTGGCGACCCAGTGGGCGCTGCCGTCCGCCTCGACGCGGAACAGCGTGCTCTTGACGGCGCCCGAGCCGATGTCGATGCCGATGGTGTGGATGGTCATGCTGCCTCCCGGTGTTCCGCCGTCTTGCCCTCTTCCATCACCGCGCGCCAGGCGAAGGTGGCGGCGCCCAGTGCTCCCGTGTAGATCGAATCGGGATCGATGTTCAGCTGCAGGTTCCCGTAGTTCTCGAACACGAGTTCCTTCAGCGCCTTCACGGCCGCCTCGTTCTTGGCGACGCCACCGGTGAAGGTGAACTGGTCGCGCACGCCCCCCGAGCGCGCCAGGATCGACATGGCGCGCAGGATGATGGCGCGGTGCAGGCCGGCCATGATGTCCTCGCGCTTGTCGCCCAGGCTCAGGCGGTCGCGCAGTTCCGCGCCCGCGAACACCGTGCAGGTGGAGTTGATGCGGATCGCCTTGGTCGACTTCATGGCCATGGGGCCCAGCTCGTGCAGGCCCATGTTCATTTCGTCGGCGATGTAGCCGAGGTAGCGCCCGCAGCCGGCGGCGCAGCGGTCGTTCATCTGGAAGCTTTCCACGATGCCCTTCGGGTCCACCTGGATCGCCTTGGTGTCCTGGCCGCCGATGTCCAGCACGGTCGCCGTCTCGGGGTACATCACGTGCGCGCCGAGCCCGTGGCACAGGATCTCGGAGCGCACGTGCTCCTTCGAGAACGGCAGCCGCGCGCGCCCGTAGCCGGTGCCGACCACGTAGGTCTCTTCCATGGTGGTGTCCAGCACGCCCTTGATCGGCGCTTCCACCCTGGTGCGCTTGTCCGCCGTGTCCGGCAGCGCCTTGAACGTGTTCTCCAGCGCCGCCAGCAGGTGGTGCCGCATCTGGTCGCCGTAGACGTGGTTCTCGACCTCGATGATCGAGCGGTCGAACAGGTTCAGCAGGTACTCGTAGCGGGTGCCGGCCTCCTTCGCCACCTGCTCGCCGATGGCCAGGTACTGGCTGCCGGCGATGTCGCGGAAGAAGTCGCTCTTGCGCTTGGCGCCGGGCGCGAACAGCAGGTGCGCCTCGGCCTTCAGGCGGCGGAACACCTCCTGCAGCGCCTCGGCCACCGCGCCCTTGGCGGCGCCGAAGTGACCGGTCTCCACGTTCTTGACGCAGGTCTCTTCCAGGTCACCGAGCTGCTCGAGGTACTGCTCGGCGCGGAAGTCGCGTTCGAGCTGCTCGATGAAGGTGTCCAGCCCCCCGTTGAGCGCGCCGGTGCGCGTCAGTGCCTGCCGGAAGAGGTAGAAGCGGCCATTGAGCATGGCCTCCTGCTTGGCGACCGCCGCCGCGGTGTCGTAGTTGGAGCGCGAGTTGGTGATGCCGCGCCCGATGATGTTCTGGTTCTCGTCGACCACCGTCGCCTTGGTGGTCGTCGAGCCCAGGTCGATGCCGATGAAACAGCGCATGGGTCGTCTCCTTTTATTGCACCGAGTGCAGCGGGATCACCGGCCGGACGCCTTCGCCGATGCCCGTGGTGCGCTTCTGCTTGACCATCTGGAAGTAGCTCTCCAGCCGGTTCTTGACGTTGGCCGCGGAGAAGTAGCGCGGGTCGACCAGGTCGGTCTCGATGAAGGCCGCCGGCTTGCCGGTGCGCTTCTCGACCTCGCGCATCATCAGCAGCTGGCCGGCGGAGAAGCTGTTGCAGCTCTTGATCGAGTTGATCAGCAGGCCGTCCGCCTGGTACTCCTCGATGTAGTTGCAGATCATGTCGATCCGCGAAGGCAGGTTCAGGTTGGTGTAGCAGCCCAGGCAGTACTCCGCCAGCGACTCCAGCGGATGATCGGGGTCGTGCCGGAAGCCGAAGTCGTAGAGGCCGCCCACCTTGGCATAGGTGGAGGACACCACCACGGCGCCCTCGTCGTAGAACATCTTCCAGAAGTCGCGGAAGCTGGTCCAGTTGGGCGGGCCCTCGACGATCAGCCGGTACTGCTCGTTCTTCATGTCGCCTTCGGGCGTGACCGGACCGCGGCCTTCGCGGACGCGCTGCTCGATCTCCTCGCGCAGCACGCGGTAGTAGTTGGTCGCTTCCGGGGTGCCGCGGAAGGCGGTGAAGATCGGGCCGATGTAGTACACGGCGCCGAAGTAGCCGTCGATGGGCGAAGGCCGGTTCTTGGCCGACTGCAGCACCTTCACCAGGTCGTCTTCGGCCTTCACCGACTCCTTCATGTACTGGCGCAGGCGGTCGATGTCGAACTTGACGCCGGAGATCTTCTCCAGCCCCGGGATGATCGTTTCCTTCAGTTGCCGCACGACGTAGTCGCGCATGTTCGGGTCGATCCGGCCGGAGCCCTGGTAGGGCACGTGCAGCATCAGCGTGGGCACGTCGTACTTGTGGCGGATCAGCTCGAACCACTTCATGAAGGTGAAGCAGCCCGTGTACGACAGCAGCAGCACGTCGGGCACCGGCAGCGGGTCGCCGGTGGGGCCGATTTCGCCGCCCATCATCATCCCCAGGTCCGCCTTCACGTAGGTGCAGACGTCCTCGGAGTGGCCATCGCGCTCGGCGTCCATGATGAACTTGCCGGACTTCTTGCGCATGCCGTTCTGCAGCGCGTTGGTCTCGGGCAGGCTTCGCGCGAGGTCGAAGCACATGAGGAGCTCGTTCAGGTTGCCGGGCACGAAGGTCGCGGCGACCTTGCGGCCCTGCTTGTGCGCCTGCGCCAGGTCCATGTAGTTCGCGTTGATGAGCTCCTTCTGGAGGTTCATCGCGTCGTCCTTGACGGCCGTCGGCTTGGCCTTCTTCGAGGCCGGCATCGGGATCACGGTGTCGTTCATGCTGCGTCGCTCCAGAGCTTGATCGAATCGGCGAAGGTGCCAGCCTGTTCACGGATGGGGGCCATCTGCCCGGTGTTCTCTGCGTACTTGAATGCGGTGTACGGGATGTTGTTCTTCGCCAGCACGTCCTGCAGCATCGGCCGCTCCAGCAGGGCCGGGTCGCAGAACGAAGGCGCCGCGAAGACCACGCCCTCGGCGCCGCGGGTCTTCACCTGCTTGAGCAGGAACACGCCCTTCTCCGCGCGGGTGGCGTCGTACTTCGCCGCCATCGAGGCGGACCGGTGCAGGAAGGCCTTGGACAGTTCGTCCAGCGGGTCGGCGTCGGCCGGGACTTCGTCCAGCAGCCAGCGCGAGACCAGCATGTAGTCGTCGTCCACCACGTAGCAGCCGGCCATCTCCAGCGACTTGATCAGCGCCAGCGGCGGCTGCTCGCAGAAGGAGCCGGTGACGACGACGCGCGCGTTGTCGCGCTTCGGCCGCGGGATCTTGTCGGTCTCGCGGATGTAGTCGCGCATCAGCTGCGTGTGCTCCTCGGGCGGCAGCACCATGCCGGCGCGCCCGAGCAGGTAGACCTCGGAGGTGGGCGCCTGCTGCGGGTTCTGCGCGCGGTAGGCATAGAGCTCGCGCACCGCCGCGCGGTTGTCGTTGTAGACGCGGATCGAGGCATTGAGCTCCTCGTCGGTGATCGGCTTGCCGCGCAGCTTCGCCAGGTCCTCGCGCAGCCCCTGCATCTCGTGGATGTAGAAGTGGCCGCCGACGTTGTCCTGGTAGTTCTGGGGCACGTCGAAGTAGCGCACGTACTTCTCGGGGAACAGGACCTGCCACATGCCGGAGAGGTTGCGGATCACGTCGCAGATCGACGGAAACAGCATGCCGTCGATGCAGTCGAGGCGGCCGGTGAGCCCCAGCTCGATGGTGGAGCGCGGGATGCGGCAGATGTAGCTCTGGTAGTAGGCGTCGCCCTGGATCACTTCCAGGCTGTCGCCGCCACCGAGGATGCCTACCGGCAGGAAGCCCGCGGCGTGGATCAGTTCGCGCGGCACGTACCAGGGCATGTAGCCGATCGCCTTGCGCGCCGGGTCGGCCGCCTTCCATTGCTTGACGGCGTTGAAATCGAGGTCGTCGAAGAGCGCCTGGCAGCGCTCGACGATCGCCTGTACGGGAGTAATTGCAGTCATTGCGAGCGCTCCTTCATTGATGGGTCCAGGCGGGCTGGCGCTTTTCCAGGAAAGCCGCGAGGCCCTCGTTGGCGTCGTGCGTGCGCATCAGCCAGTCGAGGTACAGGCGTTCGAGTTCGGCCAGGCGCTCGCGCACCTGCTTCTGCATCACGCCACGGGCGGCGACGGTGGCGCAGGCGAGCGCCGCGGCGCTCTTGCCGACCAGGTGCTGGTCGAACCAGGCCTTGGCGGCGACGGAGGGGTCCTCCGCCACTTCCTGCACGAGCCCGATGCGCAGCGCGTCTTCCGCGCCGATCGAACGGCCGGTGAGCAGCAGGTCCTCGGCGTCGGGCTGGTTGACTCGGTAGGGCAGCAGCGCGGAGGCAGCCGGGGCGAACACGCCCAGCTTGACCTCGGGCTGGCCGAACTGCGCGGAGGGCGCGGCGAAGATGCGGCCGCAGGCAAGCGCCAGTTCGAGGCCGCCCCCCAGGCACTGTCCATGCACCGCCACCATCACGGGCACGGGGAACTCCAGCATCTCCAGCAGCAGCGCATGCAGCGAGGTCAGCATCGCCGCGCACCGGTCGGGAAGGTGCTCCTCCACGCTGGCGCCGAAGCTGAAGTGCGGGCCTTCGGCGTCGACCAGCACGCCGCGCAGCATCACGTGGCGCCGGTACTGCCCCAGCGCCGCGTGCAGCGCCGCGATCATGGCGGCATCGACCAGGTTGGCCTTGGGCTTGTTCAGGCGCAGCCGCAGCAGCGCGCCGTCGCGTTCCAGCCAGACCTTCAGGGGAGCGTCGTTCTCCATCTCAGTCCTTCTTCGCCTTCGGCTGGATCTCGTCGTGCAGCGAGCCGATCCAGCTCTGGCCGGCGGCGAGCTTCTGGCGCAGCAGGACGAAGTCGACCTCGCGGTCCTCCTTCGTGCCCTCGTTGAACGCGGTGAAGCCGGAACGCGCCTCCGTCATCATGTTCAGGGCCAGCCAGTCGCGCGCGTCCTCCTTGTTCGCGTTCCAGGCGGCCAGCTTGGGCTTGCGCAGCTCCTCGATCGTCTTGAGCGTGCACTCGGGGAAGGTCATGAGGACCTTGGCGCACAGCTCCTCGACCTTCTGATCGAGCAGCGAGAGGTCCACTTCGCCGCTCGCGAGCACCGCCTTGCCCTGCTTGGCCGCGTCACCGGTCTTGAACTCGCCGTAGGCGTTGCGGCCGTAGTCGTCGACCATGCGCTGGGTTTCCACCAGCGGGTTGGCCACGAACTTGCCGTCCACCTTCAGGGCCGGCACGACGTCGGTGATCATCCCCATCTGGTAGGCCTTGTGCGCCGAGAAAGGCTCGCACAGCACGCAGGCCGCCATGGCGCGCTCGGCGCCCACGATCACCGGCAGGAAGTCGGTGGCGCCGCCGATGGGCGCGGAGCCGTGCTTCGGGCCGGCCTGGCCGAATTTCGCGAGGTCCTGCGCCACGGTGAAGTCGCAGGCCATGCCGATCTCCTGGCCGCCGCCGATGCGCATGCCGTTCACGCGGCAGATCACCGGCTTGTCCGCCGCCAGGATCGTGCTGACCATGTCGTTGAACAGGCGCATGTACTGGCGGTATTCCTGCGGCTGGCCGGCGTAGTACTCGGCGTACTCCTTGGTGTTGCCTCCGGTGCAGAAGGCCTTGTCGCCCACGCCCGTGAAGACGATGCAGTTGACGTCGCGCGCATTGGAGGCCGCTTTGAACGCCAGGATCACGGCCTTGACCATGTCCGTCGTGTAGGAGTTGTACTGCGTCGGGTTGTCCAGCGTGATCCACGCGTTGAACAGGCCGGGCGCGACGGAGCCGTCCGGCCTGCGCGCCGGCCGCTTCTCGTAGCGCACGCCGGGCGTCTTCGGCTGCGGCGCCAGGTCGTGGTTCTTGAACTCCAGCACGGGAGCGATGGGGGCGTTCATTTCGGTCTGTCTCCTCTCTTGGGATCAGCGGGGCTGCAGCACCACGCGGGCGCGGATCTCGTGGCGATGCACCGCCGCGAAAATGGGATTGATGTCGGACAGGGGATGCGCCTCGACGAAGGGCGCGACCTGCACCTTGCCGTCCAGCACGAGCTCCAGCGCGGCCGGGTATTGCTCGGGCGGGCAGCCCCAGTTGCCGATCGCGCGCGCATCGAAGGCCATCAGGTTGGACAGGCGCACTTCGACCTTGTCCATGGTGAAGCCCACCACGCTCAGCGTCGCGCCGTGCACCAGCAGGTTCCACGCGCTCTGCTGGCCGGCGGACGTGCCCGAGCACTCGAAGATGAACCACTCGGTGGGGCGCAGGCCGTGCTCCTTCGCGAAGGCCTGCACCGCCTGCTTGACCTGCTTGGCATCCAGGCCGCGGCTGTTGAGGGTCTTCGCCGCGCCGTAGCGGGCGATGGCCTCCAGCTTGCGATCATCGACGTCGATCGCGAGCACCTTGGCACCGAAGGCATTCGCCACCTGCACGCAGTAGCCGCCGACGCCGCCCGCGCCGATCACCACGGCCAGGCTGCCGGGCGTGACACCCGCGCGCTGCACCGCCTGGTAAGGCGTGGTGAGGGCATCGGCCACCACGGACACCTGCCACAGTTCCAGTCCCGCCTTCGCCAGCCGCTGCTCGTCGACGGGGCACAGCCCGCGCGAAGGCACCACGATGTGCGAGGCGAAGCCGCCCTGGATGTCGTTGCCGGGCATCTTCTGCGCGCGGCAGATGGTGGTGAGGCCGCGCTTGCACAGGTCGCACTCGCCGCAGGGCAGCACGGCCGGCACGATCACTGCCTTGCCCTTCCACGCTTCGGCGCCGGCGCCGGTCGCGACGACGTGGCCGCTGATCTCGTGGCCGAGCGCGAGCGGCAGGGGTTGGTTGGTGCGTACGCCGTCGTAGTAGTAGCCGAGGTCGGTGTGGCACACGCCGCAGCCCGCGATTTCCACCACCACTTCGCCATCGCCTGGCGTCGCGAGGAAGTCCCGCTTCACCATCGGTTCCTGGGGCGCCGTCATCAGCCAGCGGTATGCATCGATGCTCATCTGTCTCCTCCAAATCCGGGTTAACCCGCAGGCAAACGGTAAATAGGTACCCGAATGCCGATTTAGCGCATTCTGGGTGCCGTTTCGAAGCAAAACCTTGATCTGGTTCAAGGTCCCGACGCGCCCCTCACCGTTTACTCGGTCCATCACCACCGAGGAGACAAACAGCGTGGATGCGTCACTGATCAGCGAGTCCCGGCCGCGCACGGCGGCTCCGCCCTCCCCCACCACCGCGCTCGACAGCGTGTCCATCGCCATCGCCGGCAGCGGCGGCAGCGGCGTGATGAGCGCCGGCAACTGGCTGCTCGAAGCCGCGGCGCGAAGCGGCCTCTACGGCCTCATGGTCAAGACCATGGGCCCGCAGATCCGCGGTGGCGAAGCGGCCGCGCTGGTGCGGCTCGCGACCTCCCAGCTCGAGTCGCTCGACGATGCCTTCGACGTGCTGCTCGCGATCGACTGGCAGAACGTGCACCGCTTCGCCGACGAGATCCCGCTGCGGGCCAGCGGCCTGCTGGTCTGCGATTCCGAAGGCGGCGAGATTCCCGAGGTCTTCGCCCGCAGCGGCGCGCGGGTGCTGTCGCTGCCGCTCAAGAAGATGGCCAAGGCCATCCCGGGCAGCTGGATCAACATGCTGGCGCTCGGCATCACGGGGGCGATGTCGGGGCTCCAGGTGGAGGCGCTCGAAGCGGCCGTGCGCAAGGGCTGGACCCGCAACGAGGCCGCGCTCGACGCCAACCTGAGCGCGGTGCGCGAAGGCGCGGCAGCGGCCCGCGACTACGCGCCGCAGGCACGCCCCCTGGCCGGGCAACACGGCAAGCGCTGGCTGGTGAGCGGCAACGAAGGCGCGGGCTACGGCGCGATCCGCGGCGGGATCCGCTTCGTCGCGGCCTACCCCATCACGCCGGCCACCGAAGTGCTGGAGTGGATGGCGCCGGCGCTGGTGCAGGCGGGCGGATCGCTGTTGCAGGCCGAGGACGAACTGGCCTCGATCAACATGATCATCGGCTCCTCGTTCGGCGGCGTGCCCTCGTTCACCGCGACGGCAGGCCCGGGCCTGTCGCTGATGACCGAAGGCATCGGGCTGGCGGTCGCGGCCGAAGTGCCGATCGTGGTCATGGACGTGATGCGCGGCGGCCCGTCCACCGGCATTCCGGCCAAGAGCGAGCAGAGCGATCTTTCCTTCGCGGTGGGCGGCCTGCACGGCGACGCGCCGCGGCTGGTGCTCGCGCCGAGCTCGATCTCCGACTGCATCGAGACGACGCAGTGGGCGGTGGAACTGGCCGAGGCGCTGCAGTCGCCCGCGCTGGTGCTGTCCGACCAGTTCATGGGCCAGTCGCGCTCGATCGTCGACATGCCGAAGCTGCCCGCTCCGAACGCGAAGCGCCTCGTGGCCGAAGCCGACTCCCCGAACTACAAGCGCTATGGCGACACGCCCAGCGGGATCTCGCCGATGGCGATCCCGGGCACGCCCGGCAACACCTACACCGCCGACGGCCTGGAGCACAGCGAAACGGGCGTGCCGAGCAGCCAGGCCGCCGACCACCGCCGCCAGCTGGACAAGCGCCTGCGCAAGCTGATGCAGCACGAGTACGGCAGCCGCTGGGCCGACATCGAAGGCAACGGGCCACTGGCCGTGATCGCTTTCGGGTCCGCGGCCGGCCCGGTGCGGGAAGCCGCGCGGCGCGCCGCCGCCCACGGCGTCGAGGTCCGCGTGATCGTGCTGCGGCTGATCGCGCCCCTGCAGCCCGAAGCCATGGCGCAGGCGCTCGCCGGCGTCGAACGCGTGATCGTCGTCGAGCAGAACCACGAAGGCCAGCTGCTGCGCTACCTCAAGGGCGTGGCGCGCCTGCCCGGCGATCCCGCCGGCTTCCACCGCCCCGGCCCGCTGCCCTTGCGCCCCGCCGACATCTGTGCCGCCCTGCTCGAATGGGCTGCCGACCGAAAGGAGACGAAATGAGCGCCATGTGCTCCAGTGACGCGGTCGCCGAGCCGTACACGCCTGTCGACTACAAGTCCGCGACCAAGCCGATCTGGTGCCCGGGCTGCGGCGACTACACCGTGCTCAATGCGGTGACCAAGGCCCTCGCGCTGGTGCAGCGGCCGCCGCACGAAGTGGCGGTGGTCTCGGGCATCGGCTGCTCCTCGCGCATCCCGGCCTACACCTCCTGCTACGGCTTCCATGGCGTGCATGGCCGCTCGCTGGCCGCCGCCACCGGCCTGAAGGTCGCGCGGCCCGACCTGACGGTGCTGGTGGCCAGCGGCGACGGCGACGGCTATTCGATCGGCGGCAACCACTTCCTGCACGCCTGCCGCCGCAACGTGGACCTGACCTACATCGTGATGGACAACCACGTCTACGGCATGACCAAGGGCCAGGCCTCGCCGACCACGGAGCCGGACTGGGACAACAAGCTGTCTCCGGGCGGCACCGGCGTGCGCTCGTTCCACCCGCTCGTGATCGCGCTGGCCGCGGGAGCCAACTTCGTCGCGCGCGCCTTCGCCGGAGACCAGAACGGCACGGCGGAGATCATCGCGGCAGGCATCCGCCACCCGGGCTTCTCCTTCATCGAGATCCTGAGCCCCTGCGTGACCTTCCGCCCCGAGCAGAAGGAATGGAAGAACCAGGTCCATGCTGCGCCGGTCGGCCCGACCGACGACGCGGCCCGAGCCGCCAAGCGGATCATGACCGACGACGGCTTCAACATCGGCGTGCTCTATGCGGGCCACCGAGCGCCCTACAGCGGCGGTCCCGGCGAACCGAGCCGCACGCTGGAACAGATGGAAGAGGAGTTCGCCCTCTGAACGGAGTCGCAATCATGAGGATCCACAACGTGCCCACTCCGCGCGACATGACGGAACTGATGGCCCAGGCCTATGCGCTGGAGCGCGAAGCGGTCGAGCGCTATGGCGAGCTGGCCGATGTGCTGGCCACCCACAACAACCAGGAAGTGGCTGCGCTGTTCCGGCGGCTGGCCAGCCAGGAGGCCCTGCACGCAGCCGAGATCCTGCGCACCATGGGCTGGACGCGCGCACCGGAGCCGCCCGGCCTGCCCGGTGCGCCCTCGGCGCCGGCCTACGACGAAACGCACTACCTGATGCACCCGTGGCACGCGCTGCGCCTGGCGCTCGACGCCGAGCAGCGCGCGCACGACTTCTTCGCCGAACTGGTGCAGCGCTGCGAGGGCGACGACATGCGCCGCGCCGCCGAGCGGCTGCAGGCCGACGAGCGGGAGCACATCGTGCTGCTGCAGGACTGGCTGAAGCGCGTGCCCGAGCCGCCCGCCGGCTGGGACGACGATCCCGATCCACCCCGTTATCCGCACTGACGCATGAGAACCCTCCTTCCCGAAGGCTGGGCGCCGGCCCAGGGCTATGCCAACGGCATCGAAGTGCCCGCCGCGGGCCGCATCGTCTTCCTCGCCGGCCAGGTGGGGTGGGATGCGCAGCAGCGCTTCCACTCCGAAGAGATCGCCCCGCAGTTCGCGCAGGCGCTGGACAACATCCTGGCCGTCCTGCGCGAAGCCGGCGGCGGTCCGCAGCACATCTGCCGCATCACGGCCTTCTGCTGCGACAAGCCGAAGTACATGGCCGCGCGCAAGGAGCTCGGCGCGATCTGGCGCGAGCGCATGGGGCGCCACTACCCCGCGATGAGCATGATCTTCGTGGCCGACCTGCTGGATCGCCCGGGGGTCATCGAGCTGGAGGCGACCGCGGTCCTGCCCGCGGCCTGAAGACACGCACCGCGGGGCGCGGAGAACCTCCGCGCCCCGCGGTGCCGAAGCTGTGCTGAGGAGACAACAATGAACGACGCGGCCATGCTGCAGATCGTGATCCAGGGCCGCGGCGGCCAGGGCGCGCAGACGGCGGGCAACCTGCTCGCCCGCGCCTTCTTCGCCGAGGGCCGCCAGGTGCAGGCCTTCGCCAGTTACGGCGGAGCCCGCCGCGGCACCCCCGTGAGTTCCTTCATCCGCGTGGCGGAGCGGCCGATCCGGCTGCGCTGCGACATCGAGAAGGCGGACGCCATCCTCTGCTTCGATGCCAGCCTGCTGCAGCCGCCGCTGCTCGCGCGCGCGCGGCCCGACACCGTGATCGTGGTGAACTCGGTCCACACCGCCGCCGAGTGGCGGGAGAACCTGCCCGGGTACCGGGTGCTGCCGGTCGATGCCATCGGGATCTCGCGTTCGCAGGGACTCGGACGCATCGTGAACTCGGCCCTGCTCGGGGCATTGGCGCGGGCCCTGGCTTCGCCGCGCCTGGAGGTCCTGCGCGACCTGCTGCTGGAAGGCCGTCAGGGCGACGCCAACGCCGCGGCCTGCGCGCTGGGCTACGCGGCGGCCGGCGCCGAGGAGGTTTCATCGTGAGCACCGTCCTGCCCCCCACCGCCTGGACCACGGGCACAACCGAAGTCTTCAAGACGGGCACCTGGCGCGCGGCCATGCCGCAGTACCTGGCGCGCCCGTCGCCCTGCCACCAGGCCTGTCCGGTCAACGGCCTGATTGCCGACTGGATCGGCCATGCGCGCGCCGGCGACCTGCGCCGCGCCTGGGAGGTGCTGGCCGTCAACAATCCCTTCCCCGCCATCGCGGGGCGCATCTGCCACCACCCTTGCGAATCGGCCTGCAACCGGGCCGGTTACGACGAGGCGGTGTCCGTGTGCCGGCTGGAGCGGGCCGTCGGCGACGCCGCGCTGGAGGCGGGTTGGGCGTTCGAACCGCCGGCCGTGGCGCAGGAAGCGCACGTCGCCGTGATCGGCGGCGGGCCCTCCGGGCTGTCCGCCGCCTACCAGTTGCGCCGGCGCGGCTGGCGCGTCAGCCTCTACGAGGCGAAGCCGCAACTGGGCGGCCTCATGCGCTACGGCATCCCTGCCTACCGCCTGCCCCGCGCCGTGCTGGATGGCGAGATCGAGCGCATCGTGGCGCTGGGCGTCGACGTGCATTGCGGCTTCACGCTGCGCACCCCGGAGGACCTGCAGCGGATGCGCGAGCGGCACGACCTGGTGTACCTCGCGCTGGGCGCGGCCCGGCCCAGGGCGCTGCCGCAGTTGCCCGCGCAGGCGCCCTGGCTGATGCAGGGCACGGACTATCTCGCCCGCTGCGCCGAGGGCGACGCGCCGCGGCTGGGGCAACGCATCGTCGTGATCGGCGGCGGCAGCAGCGCCATGGACGTCGCGCGCAGCGCGCGCCGCAACGGCTGCTCCGTCACCGTCGTGTCGCTGGAGGCGCGCAGCGCGATGCCGGCGCAACGGGAGGAAGTGCAGGAGGCGCTGGAGGAAGGCGTGCTGCTGTGCGACAGCACCATGGTGCGCAGCGTCGAGGGCGATCCCCTGCAGCTGGAATGCGTGCGGGTCCGCTTCGAGCCGGGCGCGGCCGGGGCGCCGCCGCGCGTCGAGGCCAGCGGCGAGGGCGCGTTCACGCTGCAGGCCGATGCCGTGCTGACGGCGATCGGGCAGGATGCGGACCTGTCGCTGTTCCCGGCCGGCGCCACGGCCGGGGGGCTGCTGCGCGTCGACTCCCGGCAGGCCACCGACTTGCCGGGCGTCTGGGCCGGCGGCGACCTCGCCAGCATGGCACGCTTCCTCAGCGAAGCGGTCGGCATGGGCAAGCGGGCGGCGCTCGACATCGACCGCGCCCTGCGCGGGACGCAGCGGACGGAGGTCCCCCCCGCGCAGCCGGTGGGCCTGCAGGAAATCGCCACCTGGTACCACCCCCCACGCCGGCGGCCGGAGCACCAGCGCCTGGGCGTGCCGCAGCGAGTGGCGGGCGACGACGAGGTGCAGCTGGCCCTCTCGCCCGGGGAAGTGCAGGCGGAGGCGGCGCGCTGCTTCTCCTGCGGCACCTGCACCAGCTGCGACAACTGCTTCCAGTTCTGCCCCGACCTGGCCATCACGCACGGCCAGGACGGCTACGCGGTGCTGGCCGACTACTGCAAGGGCTGCGGCATCTGCGTCCGTGAATGCCCCACGGGTTCGATGGTCCTGCAGGAGGAACTGCGATGAGCGACGGCCAGACCCTGCTCCTGAACGGCAACCACGCCGCCGCCTGGGCGGCGCGGCTCGCCCGGCCCGAAGTGATCCCGGTCTATCCGATCACGCCGCAGACGCCGATCCTGGAACTGATCACGGAATTCCAGGCGCGCGGCGAACTGCATGCCCAGGTGCTCACGCCCGAATCCGAGCACTCGGTGCTGGCGGCCTGCATCCCGGCCTCCCTGGCGGGGGCGCGTGTGTTCACCGCCACCGCCTCGCAGGGCCTGCTGCTGATGCACGAGGTGCTGCACTACGCCAGCGGCGCGCGCGCACCGATCGTGATGTGCAACGTCAACCGCACGGTGGCCTCGCCCTGGGCCTTCTGGCCCGACGAGACCGACAGCCTGGCCCAGCGCGACACCGGCTGGCTCCAGTTCTACAGCGAGAGCCCGCAGGAATCGCTGGACACCGTGCTGCAGGCCTTCCGCATCGCCGAGACCGTGCAGCTGCCCGCGATGGTGAGCCACGACGCCTTCTACGTCTCGCATTCGCTGGAGCCGGTGCACGTGCCCTCGCAGGAGACGGCGGACCGCTACCTCGCGGCCTGCCGGCGGGTGCGCCACCTGAACACGGAAGCGCCCTCCGGGTGGGGCAACGTGGTGACCCCGGACATGTACAACCGCCACCGGCAGGCGGTGCAGGAGGCGATGGCGCGCGCGCTCGAAGTGGCGCAGGAAGCGGACCGGGTCTGGGGCGAACTCACCGGGCGCAGCTACGGCCTGGTGGAGCGCTACCGATGCGAGGACGCGCGCATCGTGGTCGTCGCGCTCGGCAGCATGTGCGGCACGGCGCGCGAGGCGATCGACCAGCTGCGCGCGGACGGACTGGCTGCGGGCCTGCTGAAGCTGCGCCTGTTCCGGCCGCTGCCGCAGCAGGCGCTGCGCGTCGCGCTGGCCGGCGTGCCGGACGTGCTGGTGCTCGATCGAAACCACTCGCCGGGGCTCGGGGGCATCCTGCACCAGGAAGTCCGTGCCGCCCTCTACGGGCTGCCGGATGCGCCGCGCGTGCACGGGGTGCTGGCGGGCGTGGGCGGTGTCGACGTGCAGCCGCGGCGCATCCGCGAGCTGGTGGCTGCGGCATTGCAGGGTGCGGCCGCGCCCGAATCGACCTGGGGGTGACCATGGAACGCATTGAACGCCGCGACCCGATGCTGTGCTCCGGCCATGCGGCCTGTCCCGGCTGCATGGAAGCCCTGTCGGCACGCCACGTGCTCGCCCGCATGGGCCCCGACACCATGGCGGTGATCCCGCCCTCCTGCATGGCGATCATCGCCGGTCCGCAGCCTTACAGCTCGCTGCGCATCCCGGTGTACCAGCCGACGCTGGAAGCGAGCGCCGCCGCCGCATCCGGGCTGCGGCGGGCGCTCGATGCGCAGGGCCGCAGCGACACGCAGGTGGTGGTGCTGGCCGGCGATGGCGGCACGTACGACATCGGCCTGCAGTGCCTGTCATCAGCGGCGGAGCGCAACGAGGACATGCTCTACGTCTGCCTGGACAACGAGGGCTACATGAACACCGGCGCGCAGAAGTCCTCCTCGACGCCGCTGTTCGCCCGCACGAGTTCCACGCCCGAGGGCAAGCCGACGCGCAAGAAGAACCTCACGGGCATCATGGCGGCGCACGGCGTGCCGTATGCGGCGACGGCCAGCGTGGGCTTCATGGACGACATGCTGCGCAAGGTGGAGAAGGCCAAGGCGATCCGCGGCTTCCGCATCCTCACGCTGCTGGTGCCCTGCATCGACGGCTGGGGGCTGGACGACGACGGCGGCCTGCAGGCCGCGCGCTACGCGG
The DNA here is from genome assembly GCF_016722785.1 of Ramlibacter monticola. GTDB lineage: Bacteria > Pseudomonadota > Gammaproteobacteria > Burkholderiales > Burkholderiaceae_C > Ramlibacter > Ramlibacter monticola. Next base: position 1,424,026 of record NZ_JAEQNE010000001.1, read on the forward strand.
TGGAGTGCGGCGCGTTCCCGCTGTACGAGGTGGAGGACGGGAGCCGGTACACCCTCAACTACTCGCTGCGCCCGCGCAAGGTCGGCGACTACCTGGCGCTGCAGAAACGCTACCGCGGCCTCGCCGAGGCCGAAGTGGCCGCGCTGCAGGCCGAGGTGGACCGGGGATGGGAATGGTTGATGCGCCTGATCCAGGCGGAGGAAGTGCAGGCGCTGCCCTGAAGCCGAAAACCGGACAGCCGAACGCAGAGGGCGCAAAGGTTACGCAGAGGACGCAGAAGAAAACCCTCTAAGGTTTTCTTTGTCTTTTCTGCGTCCTTTGCGTATCTTCGCGCCCTCTGCGTTCGGCTGTCCGGTTTTCGCCCCTACTCCCCCGAGCCCTGCCGCTCCACCAGCCGCAGCATCGTCGCCACCGTGATCGAGCTGAACGTCGCGCGCGCGATCTGGTCGATCTCCGTCATCACCTGGCCGATCGCGCGGTCCACCGGCGTCTCCGGCTCGCCGTGCTGGTGGTGGACCGGCGAGAAGTCCTCGAACAGCTGGATGATGTCCATCAGCGTCAGCCGCCGCACGTTGGCGGTGAAGCGGTAACCGCCGCCAACGCCGCGCACCGACATCACCACGCCGGCACGCGCCAGCTCGGCCAGCACCTTGGCCAGGTGATGCGCCGAGACGCCGTACTTGTCCGCGATCTCGGAGGCCGGGATGTGCCGCTGCGGGTCCGCGGCGAACTCCATGACGCTGTAGAGCGCCAGCAAGGTGTTGACCTGCAGCTTCATGCGCGCCCCTTCCCGGCCGCGGCGGCCACGTCCAGCTCGAGCGGAATGATGGGCGCGGCCATCATGCCCTGGCTGCGGAAGAAGGACAGCACCAGCGTGTTGTCGCGCGAGAGCATCGTGCGCAGCTTGCGCACGCCCGCCGCGCGCAACCCGTCGCAGAAGCTGGTCATCAGCCGCGAGCCGATCCCCGCCTGGCGCGCTTCCTGTTCGATGTTGATGGCGAACAGCCAGCCGCACGGCGGCGAGCCGAACTCCCAGTCGCGCACCTCGCCGATCACGAAGCCGACGACGGTGTTTCCCGCGACAGCCACCAGGAACCAGCTCTGTTCGCCCCGGCCAGCGCGGCCGTAGCGTTTGTAGACGCGCTCCCAGTAGTCGCGCTTCTCCAGGCCGGTTTCCTGCGCGTCGAGCGCGATCACCTGGTCGAGGTCGGAGCGGCGCACGGCGCGCACGGTGACGGCGCCGGAAGTCGGCGGGATCGGCGCGCGCGGACGGCGGGCCAAGGGTAAGCGCGGAGATGCAGTACGGGTCAAGGTTGTGGCAGATCAAGGAATTCCGGCATCAGGCTACCACAATGGCCCGAACCCCAGCCAACCACCGAGCCGGGGTCCACAAGACAGGAGACAAAGCAATGGGCCTTTCCACGTTCATGAGGGTCGCCGCGCGGCCTGCGGTCGCGGCCACGGTCGCGTTCGGCATGTTCGCCGGCGGTGCGCAGGCGCAGGAAGCGATCCGCATCGGCGCGTTCCTCTCCGTCACCGGTCCCGCCGCCTTCCTCGGCGACCCGGAGCTCAAGACCCTCGAAATGTACGTGGAGCGCATCAATGCCGAAGGCGGCGTGCTCGGCCGCAAGCTGCAGCTCTTCTCCTACGACGACGCCGGCGACGCCGAGAAGGCCCGCACCTTCGCCAAGCGCCTGATCGAGCAGGACAAGGTCGACGTGATCGTCGGCGGCTCCACCACCGGCGCCACGATGGCCGCCGTGCCGCTCGCCGAGCAGTCCGGCACGCCCTTCATTTCCCTGGCCGGCGCGGTGCCGATCGTCGAGCCGACCAGGAAGTGGGTCTTCAAGACGCCGCACACCGACCGCATGGCCTGCGAGAAGATCTTCGCAGACACCCAGGCGCGCAAGCTCACCAAGGTGGCGCTGATCTCCGGCAGCGGCGGCTTCGACAAGTCCATGCGCGCCGAGTGCGTGAAGGTCGCGCCCAAGTACGGCGTGGACCTGGTGGCCGACGAGACCTACGGCGCCACCGACACCGACATGACCGCGCAACTCACCAAGATCAAGGCCAGCGGCGCGCAGGCGGTGCTCAATGCCGGCTTCGGCCAGGGCCCGGCGATCGTCACGCGCAACTACCGCCAGGTCGGCCTCACGGCGCCGCTGTACCAGTCGCACGGCGTCGCCTCGCGCGAGTTCATCAAGCTGGCCGGCCCCGCCGCGGAAGGCGTGCGCCTGCCGGCGGCCGCCCTGCTGGTGTCGGACATCCTGCCCGCCGGCGACCCGCAGAAGCCGGTGGTGAGCAACTACCGCAAGCACTACGAGGACAAGTTCAAGAGCGACGTCTCCACCTTCGGCGGCCACGCCTACGACGGCCTGATGCTCGCCCTGGGCGCGATGAAGGCCGCGGGTTCGACCGACAAGGCCAAGGTGCGCGATGCGCTGGAAGCCACCCGCGGCTACGTCGGCACCGGCGGTGTCGTCAACATGAACGCCAACGACCACATGGGCCTGGACCTCACCGCCTTCCGCATGCTGGAGGTGAAGGACGGCAAGTGGTCCCTGGCCAAGTAACGCCGGACCGCGGGACACGACCATGGGCGGAGCCTGGCTCCAGTTCGTCGCCAGCGGCCTGACCGCTGGCGCCATCTACGCGCTCGTCGCGCTCGGTTTCACCATCGTGTTCAACGCCAGCGGGGCGATCAACTTCGCCCAGGGCGAGTTCGTGATGGTGGGCGGCATGAGCGCCGCGACGCTGGTGGCGGCCGGCGTGTCGCTGCCGCTCGCCATCCTGCTCGCGCTGGCCGCGGCGATCGTGGTCGCGCTCGTCATCGAGCGGGTGGCGATCTCGCCGGCGCGCCATGCGGGCACGGTCACGCTGATCATCATCACCATCGGCGTCTCGCTGTTCCTGCGCGGGCTGGCCCAGCTGGTGTGGGGCAAGGGCGTGTTCCGCCTGCCGGCCTTCTCCGGCGAGGAGCCCATCGCCTTCGCGGGCGCCACCCTGCTGCCGCAAAGCCTGTGGGTGCTGGGCGGCGCCGCGCTGGCGGTGATCGCGCTGCGCTTCTTCTACGGCCGCACGCTGGCCGGCAAGGCGATGCTGGCCACCTCCTTCAACCGGCTCGCCGCGCTGCTGGTGGGCATCAACACGCGCGCCGTGCTGTTCGCGAGCTTCGGGCTCGCGGCCTTCCTGGGCGCCGTCGCCGGCGTGCTGATCGCCCCGATCGCCTTCACCTCCTATGACGCCGGCATCATGCTGGGCCTCAAGGGGTTCGCCGCCGCCATGCTGGGCGGCCTCGGCAGTTTTCCCGGCGCCGTGCTGGGTGGCCTCGTGCTCGGTTTGCTCGAGGGGCTCGGCGCCGGCTTCGTCTCGTCCGCGTACAAGGACGCGATCGCCTTCGTGGTGATCCTGGGCGTCCTGTTCTTCCTTCCCGGAGGCTTTCTTGGTGCCCGCAGCAGCGACCGCGTCTGAACCGCCGGCAGCGCCCGCGCGCGCCTGGCTGGCCCGTCCGCGCAGCGGCGGCACGCTGCTGCTGGCGGCGCTGGTGGTGCTCGCCCCGCTGGCGCTGCCGAACAACTACGCCTACGAGGTCGCGATCCAGATCGCGATCAACGCGGTGGTGTGCGTCGGGCTGAACCTCCTGATCGGCTATGCCGGGCAGATCAGCCTCGGCCACGCCGGCTTCTTCGCGCTGGGCGGCTACGCCAGCGCGATCCTCGCCACCCGCTACGGGGTGCCGGTGTGGCTGTCGCTGCCCGGCGCCTGCATCGCCGTCGGCGCCCTCGCCCACGTCCTCGGGCGGCCCACGCTGCGGCTGAAGGGCCATCCGCTCGCGATGGCCACCCTCGGACTCGGCGTGATCATCTCGATCGCGCTGACCACCGAAGACAAGTGGACCGGTGGTCCGGACGGGATGCCGGTGCCGCCGCTGGTGCTGTTCGGCCTCGCCGTGCAGGGCGAGCAGGCCTGGTACTGGATCGCGGGCGGGCTGCTGGTGGGCACGGTGTGGCTCGCGCTCAACCTGATCGACTCGCCCAACGGCCGTGCGCTGCGCGCCCTGCACGGCTCGGAAGTGGCGGCCCAGACGCTCGGCATCGATTGCACCCGCTTCAAGCTGCAGGTGTTCACGCTCTCCGCCATGCTGGCCGCGCTGGCCGGCGCGCTCACCGCCCACTACGCCGGCTTCATCACCCCGGCCAAGGCCACCTTCCTGCACTCGGTGGAGCTGGTGATCATGGTGGTGTTCGGCGGCATGGCCTCGGTGTTCGGGGCGGTGGTGGGCGCGGCCGTCATGACCCTGCTGCCGCAACTGCTGACCGTGCTGAAGGACTACGAGATGATGGTCTTCGGCGCCGTGCTCGTGGCCACGATGGTGCTGTTCCCGCAGGGACTGGTGCCCACCGTGGCGCGCTGGTGGAACGGGAGGCCACAATGAGCGCCGCACGGCCGCCCGAAGGCGCTCGCCCCCTCCGCTCGCGGAGGGGGGAGGCGCAGCACGAAGTGCGGAGCCTGGGGGAGGTTCTCCAATGACGCTGCTCGCGGTGCGGGGTCTGGAGAAGTCCTTCGGCGGCGTGAAGGCGATCGGCGGCGTCGACCTGCGCTTCGAGCGCGGTGCGGTGCACTCGGTCATCGGCCCCAACGGCGCCGGCAAGACCAGCCTGATCAACATGCTGAGCGGGATCTACCGGCCCGATGCCGGCAGCATCCAGCTGGAAGGCCAGGAGCTCGCGGGCCAGCCCGCGCACCGCTTCGCCGCGGCCGGCATCGGCCGCACCTTCCAGAACCTGCAGGTGTTCTTCAATATGACGGCGCTGGAGAACGTCATGACGGGGCGGCACCTGCGCGAGCGCCATTCGCTGGCCGCCGCCCTGCTGCGCACGCGCGCCCTGCAGCGCGCCGAGGCGCAATCGCGCCAGGCCGCGCACGACCTGCTGCGGCTGGTGGGCCTGTGCGGACAGGACGACACGCGGGCCGACGCCATGTCCTACGGCGCGCTGAAGCGGCTCGAAATCGCGCGTGCCCTGGCCGCGCAGCCGCGCCTGTTGCTGCTGGACGAACCGGCCGCGGGCCTCAACGCCACCGAGGCGCGCGAGATCGACGCGCTGATCCAGCGCCTGGCCGAAGCCGGCACCACCATCGTGCTGGTCGAGCACAACATGGCGCTGGTGATGGAGGTCTCCGACCACGTCGTGGTGCTGGACCACGGCCGCAAGCTGGCCGAAGGCACGCCGCACGAAGTCTCCAGCCATCCCGGCGTGATCGAGGCCTACCTGGGCAGCGCCGAGACGCCGGCGGAAGAAGCGGAGGCAGCGCATGCTTGAAGTCGCCTCGCTCGCCAGCCGCTACGGCCGCATCCCCGCTCTCGGCGGCGTGAGCCTGCGCGTGAACGCGGGCGAACTGGTCGCGATCGTGGGCGCCAACGGCGCCGGCAAGACCACGCTGCTGCGCACGATCTCGGGCGTGCAGCCGGCCAGCGGCGGACAGATCCGGTTCGAAGACGCGGACCTGCTGAAGCTGCACGCCCGCCAGCGCGTGCAGGCCGGGATCATCCAGGTGCCCGAGGGCCGGCAGGTGTTCGCGCCCATGACGGTGGAGGACAACCTGAAGCTCGGCACCTTCGCCCGCGGCAGCCTGGACCACATGGAGCCGGTGCTGGACCTGTTCCCGGTGCTGCGCGACAAGTTCCGCGAGCTCGCCGGCAACCTCTCCGGCGGCCAGCAGCAGATGCTGGCCATCGCCCGCGCGCTGATGGCGCGCCCGCGCCTGCTCCTGCTCGACGAGCCCGGCATGGGCCTGGCCCCGCGCCTGGTCGCCGAGATCTTCGCCCGCATCCACGCCCTGCGCAAAGTGGGCACCACCATCCTGCTGGTCGACCAGAACGCCCGCGCCGCCCTCGGCGTGGCCGACCGCGGCTACGTCATGGAGACGGGCCGCATCGTGCTGGAAGGCAGCGCCCGCGACCTGCTGCACGACCCCCAGGTGCAGCGCGCCTACCTCGGATCCGCCTGAACGAAGGAAACCATGAAAGCCACCCTGCAAGCCGGCGTCAAGCACACCGCCCGACTCGAAGTCACCCGCGACCGCACCATCGACTTCATGGGCGAGAAAGCCCGCGTCTACGCCACCCCCGCGCTGGTGCGCGACATCGAGCAAACGTGCCGCGACCTGCTGCTCAAGCACCTGGACGCCGGCGAGGACTCCGTGGGCACCCGCGTCGAGATCGACCACCTGGCCGCCTCGTTGCTCGGCATGCCGATCACGCTGGAGGTGGAGATCAGCGCGGTCAACAAGCGCGCCGTGACCTTCACCGTGAGCGGCAGCGACGGCGTCGACACGATCTGCCGCGCCGTCCACAACCGCTTCGTCGTGGACAAGGCCGCGACCGAGCAGCGCCTCGCCGAAAAGGCGAAGAAGGCAGGCCTGGCATGACCCCGGTGGCTGCCACCCGGAAGGTGCCCACGTACTGCTATCAGTGCGTGGCCGGCCCCGACCTGCTCACCGTCAAGGTGCAGGGCGGCGTGGCCACGGAGGTGGAGCCCAACTTCTGCGCCGCCGCCGTGCACCCGGGCGGCGGCAAGGTCTGCGTCAAGGCCTTCGGGCTGATCCAGAAGACCTACAACCCGAACCGCGTCCTCACGCCCATGAAGCGCACCAACCCGCGCAAGGGCCGCAAGGAGGACCCGGGCTTCGTCCCGATTTCGTGGGAGGAGGCGCTGACGCTGATCGCCGACAAGCTCAATGCGATCCGCGCCACCGGCCTCACCGACGAATCCGGCTATCCGCGCGTGGCCGCCAGCTTCGGCGGCGGCGGCACGCCGCAGTCCTACATGGGCACCTTCCCGGCCTTCCTCGCGGCCTGGGGCGCGGTGGACATGGGCCTCGGCTCCGGCCAGGGCGTCAAGTGCTACCACTCCGAGCACCTGTACGGCGAGTACTGGCACCGCGCCTTCATCGTGTCGGCCGACACGCCCCTGTGCAACTACCTGATCTCCTGCGGCTCCAACATCGAGGCCTCGGGCGGCGTGGTGGGCATCTGGCGCCACTCGCGCGCCCGCGAGCGCGGCATGAAGCGCGTGCAGGTGGAGCCGCACCTGTCCATCACCGGCGCCTGCTCGGCGCAGTGGGTGCCGCTCAAGCCCAAGAGCGACGCCGCCTTCCTGTTCGCGCTGATCCACGTGATGCTGCACGAGTCGCCGCGCGGCGCACTCGACCTGGAATTCCTCGGCCGCCGCACCGGCTCGCCCTATCTGGTGGGTCCGCACGGCTACTTCCTGCGCGACCGCGCCAGCCGCAAGCCGCTGGTGTGGGACACGCTGACGGGCTCGGCCCGGCCGCACGACGTGCCCGGCATCGCCGAAGCGCTCGAAGGCGGGTACGAAGTCGACGCCATCGAGACCGGCGCGGACGGCGAGGTGCTGGCCGAAGGCCTCCTGTGCGGCCAGACCGCCTTCACCCGCATGGCGCAGCACATGGCCGGCTACACGCCCGAATGGGCGGCCGGCGTGTGCGACATCCCGGCCGAGACGATCCGCCAGGTCGCCAACGAATACCTGGAGCACGCCTGCGTCGGCGAGACGATCGAGATCGACGGCAAGACCCTGCCCTACCGGCCGGTGGCGGTCACGCTCGGCAAGACCGTCAACAACGGGTGGGGCGGCTACGAATGCTGCTGGGCCCGCACCGTGCTGGCCACGCTGGTGGGCGCGCTGGAAGTGCCCGGCGGCACCATCGGCACCACCGTGCGGCTGGCGCGCCCCATGTCGCAGCGGCTGGAAAGCGCCAAGCCGGGCGCCGACGGCTTCATGCACTTCCAGCTGAACCCGACCGACAAGGAGCACTGGTCGGCCCGGCCCAACATCCGCAACGCCTACCGCACCATGGTGCCGCTGGCGAGCGACGGCCCCTGGAGCCAGGCCCTGGGCCCGACCCACTTCTCCTGGATGTTCCTCGACGCCACGCCGACCGGCCTGCCGCGCGTGACGCTGCCGGAGGTCTGGTTCGTCTACCGCACCAACCCCGCGATCTCCTTCTGGGACACCGCGGCGATCGCCGACAAGATGGCCCGCTTCCCCTTCGTGGTGGCCTTCGCCTACACCCGCGACGAGACCAACCACTTCGCCGACGTGCTGCTGCCCGACGCGGTGGACCTGGAGAGCCTGCAGCTGATCCGCATCGGCGGCACCAAGTACGTCGAGCAGTTCTGGGACCACCAGGGCTTCGCGCTGCGCCAGCCCGTGGTGGCGCCGCGCGGCGAGGCTCGCGACTTCACCGAAGTCGCGAGTGAGCTCGCGGCGCGCACCGGCCTCACCGAGGGCTACGTGCGCGCCATCAACAAGGGCGCGGCCGGCGTGCCGCTGAAGAACGAGCACGCCGACGCCTCCTTGCCCACCGACCACCTCCCCGCACGCGACGAGATCTGGGACGCCGTATGCCGCGCCGCCAGCGCCGAACTGACCGAGGGCGCCGAGCAGCACGGGCTGGACTGGTGGAAGGAACACGGCCTCGCCACCCGGCCCTTCCCGCGCAGCGAGTGGTACCTCTATCCCACGATGGTGGAACGCGGCCTGCGCTTCGAACTGCCCTACCAGGAGCGGCTCGCCCGCGTCGGCGTGGAACTGGGCCGCCGCCTGCACGAGAACGGCATGGACTGGTGGGACGAGCAGCTGAAGGAATACCAGGCGCTGCCCGCCTGCAAGGACTTCGGCGCGCCGTGGCTCGCGGTGGTCGAGAAGCAGGGCGGCAGCCCCGCGGCCTATCCCTTCTGGCTGATCACGGCCCGCAGCATGCAGTACGCCTGGGGCGGCAACGTGGGCATGCAGATGATCAAGGAAGTGGCCGACAACATCGCCGGCCACCGCGGCGTGATCCTCAACGCGGGCACCGCCGCGGAACTGGGCATCGCCGAGGGCGACACCATCGAGGTCGCCACGCCAGAGGCGCGCATCCGCGGCCGCGCCGTGCTGCGCCAGGGCATCCGCCCCGACACCCTGCTGGCGATCGGGCAGTTCGGCCACTGGGCCACACCCCTGGCCAAGGACTTCGACGTACCGAGCATGAACGCGCTCACCCCCATGCGAATGGACCTCACGGATGCCACCGGTTCCGGCGCCGACCTCGTGCGCGTGAGCCTCAAGCGCGTGAAGGAGGCGGCATGACACGCTGGGCCATGGTCGCCGACCTGCGGCGCTGCGTGGGGTGCCAGACCTGCACCGCCGCCTGCAAGCACGCCAACGCCACGCCGCCGGGCGTGCAGTGGCGCCGGGTGCTGGACATCGAGATGGGCGAGTTCCCCGACGTGCAGCGCGCCTTCGTCCCGATGGGGTGCCAGCACTGCGACGAGCCGCCCTGCGCCGACGTCTGCCCCACCACCGCCACGCGCAAGCGCGAGGACGGCGTGGTCACGATCGACTACGACCTGTGCATCGGCTGCGCCTACTGCACCGTGGCCTGCCCGTACCAGGCCCGCTTCCTCTCGCCGAAGGGGGTGTTCGCCTATGGCGACAAGCCCACCGACAACGAGGAGCTGCGCGAGGACGAAGCGAAGCGCCAGGTGGCCACCAAGTGCACCTTCTGCGTCGAGCGCATCGACGCCGGCACGGCCAAGGGCCTGAAGCCGGGGGTCGACCCGGAAGCCACGCCGGCCTGCGTCAATTCCTGCATCGCCGAGGCGCTGCACTTCGGCGACACGGACGACCCGCAGAGCAACGTGTCGCGGCTGCTCGCCACGCACAAGCACTTCCGCATCAACGAGGAACTGGGCACGGGCCCCGGCTTCCATTACCTGTGGGACCGTACGCCATGAGCGCCGCACCGGCGCCCGGGGGCGCAGGCCGCGAAGCGAACAAGGCTGGGGGAGGTCGATCGATGAACACGCGGCATCTGCAGCGCCTGCAGGGATACTGGGACTGGCGCGCCTCGGGCAACTTCATCTGCGGCGGCGCGGGGTCGGGGCTGGTGTTCTTCGGCGCGCTGTGCGCCCCCCCGGGGCTGGTGGTGCCCCTGGTGCTGGCCGGCCTGGGGCTGGTCGGCCTCGGCCTGTTCTTCGTCTGGCTGGAGATCGGCCGCCCGCTGCGCGCGGTCAACGTGTTCGTGCACCTGCGCACCTCCTGGATGTCGCGCGAGGCGCTGGCGGCGGTCGTGCTGTTCGTGCTGGGCGCGGGCCTCATCGCGGGGTTGCGCTGGCGCCTGTGGCCCACCGCGGTGGCCGCGGCCGTGTTCCTCTACTGCCAGGCGCGCATCCTCGGCGCCGCGCGCGGCATCCCGACCTGGCGGCACCCGCTCACCGTGCCCTTGCTGGTCCTGACCGGGCTCACCGAAGGCATGGGCCTGTTCTGGCTGCTCGGGGCCTGGGCGAACCCGCCGCTGCTGCAGGCCGTGCCATTCGCCATGCTGCTGCTGGCCCGCGGCCTGCTGGGGCGCCTGTGGCGCCTGCGGCTCGGCGAGCAAGCCAGCGCGCCCGCGCTGCGCGCCATCGACAGCATCGCGCCCGCCATGCGCTGGCTGGGCCTCGCCGCACCGCTCGCGCTGCTGGCCCTGGCCGCCACGACTTCCACCGTCCCCGCCCTGGCGGCCGCGCTCCTCGCGCTGGCCGGCCTGCTGGCCACCGCCACGGGCTGGGTCTTCAAGTTCACGCTGGTCACGCGCACCGCCTACCAGCAAGGTTTTTCGCTGCCGCGCATGCCCGTGCGCGGCGTGGCCCGCACCGCCCCCCGTTGAAGGAGTGACCATGGCAGCCGTCGTCCGCCCCGCAGCCACCCCCGCCGCGCAGCGCCACTTGCATCCCGAACTGGAAACCATGCCGCGCGAGCAGCTGCGCGCGCTGCAGCTGCGCCGGCTGCGCGACACGGTCGAGAACGCGTATGCCAACGTCGCCCCGGTGCGCCGCCGCATGGAAGCGGCCGGCGTGCGCGGCGGCGACCTGCGCAGCGTGGACGACGTGGCCCTGCTGCCCTTCACCGTCAAGACGGACATGCGCGACCACTACCCCTTCGGCCTGTTCGCGCGGCCGCCGGAGCAGCTCGCCCGGCTGCACGCCTCGTCCGGCACGACGGGCAAGCCCACCGTCGTCGGCTACACCGCACAGGACCTGGACCAGTGGGCCGACCTGATGGCCCGCTCCTACTACGCCGCCGGCGCGCGGCCGGGCGACGTGGTGCACAACGCCTACGGCTACGGCCTGTTCACCGGCGGCCTGGGCGCGCACTACGGCGCCGAGCGCCTGGGGGCGGTCGTGGTGCCGGTCTCGGGCGGCGCCACCGAGCGGCAGATCACCCTGATGCAGGACTTCGGCGCCACCGTGCTCTGCTCCACGCCCTCGTATGCGCTGGCGCTGGCCGAGGCCGCCGAGCAGCAGGGCATCGACCTGCGCCAGGGCAAGCTGCGGATCGGGATGTTCGGCGCCGAGCCCTGGAGCGCGGCGATGCGCACCGAGATCGAGGCCCGCATCGGCCTCAAGGCGGTCGACGTCTACGGGCTCTCGGAGATCATGGGCCCCGGCGTGGCCTGCGAATGCGAATGCCGCGACGGCCTGCACGGCTGGGAGGACCACTTCCTGTTCGAGGTGATCGATCCCGAGACCGGCAAGCCGGTGCCCGAGGGCCAGGTCGGCGAGCTGGTGATCACCACGCTGACCAAGCAGGCCCTGCCGATGATCCGCTACCGCACGCGCGACATGACGCGGATCACCACCGAGCCCTGCGACTGCGGCCGCACGCACGCGCGCATCCTGCGCATCACCGGCCGCAACGACGACATGCTGATCATCCGCGGCGTCAACGTCTATCCCTCGCACATCGAGGCGGTCATCGTGGGGCGGCCGCAGCTCACGCCCCACTACCAGCTGGTCGTCACGCGCGAAGGCATCCTGGACGAGGTGGCGATCGAGATCGAGGCCCAGCCGGGCGTGGCCGCCGACAGCTACACCGCACTCGGGCGCGAGCTGATCCACGCAGTGAAGGTGCAGTGCGGGATCAGCACCCGGGTCAAGGTCCTGGAGCCGGGCGCGGTCGCCCGCTCGCAAGGCAAGGCCGTGCGCGTGCGCGACCTGCGGCCGAAGGTGCTCTGAAATGGCCAAGCGTCTGCTCACTCTGCAGGTCAACGGCCGCGAGCACACCGTCGCCGCCGCCGACGGCGCGCTGCTGATCGAAGTGCTGCGCGACATCCTGCAGCTCACCGGCACCAAGCAGGGCTGCGACGGCGGCGAATGCGGCGCCTGCACCGTGCTCGTCGACGACCGGCCGCGCCTGGCCTGCTCGACCCTGGCCGTCCAGGTCGAGGGCAAGCGCGTCGAGACGGTCGAAGGCCTGGCCCGGCACGGGCGCCTGTCGCGCGTGCAGCAGGCGTTCCACGACAAGCTGGGCGCGCAATGCGGCTTCTGCACGCCGGGCATGGTGATGGCGGCTGAAGGCCTTCTGCGCGGCAATCCGAACCCGTCGGTCGACGAGATCAAGACGGCGCTGGCCGGCAACCTGTGCCGTTGCACCGGCTACGTGAAGATCGTCGAGTCGGTGCAGGCGGCCGCCGCCGCGGAGGACGCGCGATGATGACCCCTCGCATGACCCGCGCCGGCGGCATCGGCGTGCGCACGCCGCTGATCGACGGCATCGACAAGGTCACCGGCCGCGCCAGGTACACGGCCGACATTGCGGCGCCCGGCGCGCTGGTCGGGCGCATCCTGCGCAGCCCGCATCCGCACGCGCTGATCGTCTCCATCGACACCCGCGCCGCGCAGGCGCTCGAGGGCGTGCACGCGGTGTGCACCGGGGAGGACACGCCGGTGCCCTTCGGCGTGCTGCCGATCGCCGAGAACGAGTACCCGCTGGCGCGCGGCAAGGTGCGCTACCGCGGCGACCCGGTGGCCGCGGTGGCGGCGGTCGACGAGGCGACCGCCGAGCGCGCGCTGGCGCTGATCGAGGTCCAGTACGAAGTGCTGCCGGCGATGATCACGACCAAGGCGGCGATGAAGGCCGGCGCGGTCGCCATCCACGCCGACAAGGCGAACAACGTGCTGCGCGAGGTGCACGCCGAGTTCGGCGACACCGCCGCCGGCTTCGCCGCCGCGGACCTGGTGCGCGAGAAGACCTTCACCTTCGCCGAGGTCAACCACGCGCACATGGAGCCCAACGCCACGCTGGCCGAGTACGACATCGAGCGCGACGGCGTGACGCTGCACACCACGACGCAGGTGCCTTACTACGTGCACCTCAAGGTCGCGGCCTGCCTGCAGATCGAGGAGTCGCAGGTGCGCGTGATCAAGCCGTTCCTCGGCGGCGGCTTCGGCGCGCGCACCGAGTGCCTGAGTTTCGAGATCATCGCCGCGCTGCTGGCGCGCAAGGCGCGCGGCACCGTGCGCCTGCTGCAGACGCGCGAGGAGACCTTCATTTCGCACCGCGGCCGGCCGTGGACGCTGGTGAAGATGAAGATCGGCCTGCAGCGCGACGGCCGCATCACCGCGCTCGCGCTCGAGGCGACGCAGGCCGGCGGCGCCTACGCCGGCTACGGGATCATCACGATCCTCTACACCGGGGCGCTGATGCACGGCCTCTACGACATCCCGGCGATCAAGCACGACGCCTGGCGCGTCTACACCAACACGCCGCCGTGCGGCGCGATGCGCGGTCACGGCACGGTGGACACGCGCGCCGCTTTCGAGGCGCTGCTCACCGAGATGGCCGCCGAGCTCGGCCTCGATGCGCTGGCCGTGCGGCAGAAGAACCTGCTGCCGCAGATCCCCTACCGCACGATGTACGCGCAGAACGTGCTCAGCTACGGCCTGCCCGAGTGCCTGGAAAAGGTGAAGTCGGCATCCGGCTGGAACGAGCGCAAGGGCCGGATGCCCAAGGGCCGCGGCCTCGGGATGGCTTGCTCGCACTTCGTCTCCGGCACGTCGACGCCCAAGCACTGGACCGGCGAGCCGCATGCCACGGTGCAACTGCGGCTCGACTTCGACGGCGGCGTGACGCTGTTCACCGGTGCCGCCGACATCGGACAAGGCTCGAGCACGATGGCCGCGCAGTGCTCCGCCGAGGTGCTCGACATCAGGCTGGAGCGCATCCGCGTCATCTCGTCCGACAGCGCCGTGACGCCCAAGGACAACGGAAGCTATTCGTCGCGCGTGACCTTCATGGTCGGCCGCGCGTCGATCGCCGCGGCCATCGAGCTGAGGGCGCTGCTGGTGAAGGCCGCCGCCGGCCGGCTCAAGGCCGACGAGGCCGACATCGAGGTGCGCGACGAGGTGTTCTGCGTGCGCGGCAGCGACCAGGCCGGCCTGACCTGGATCGAGGCGGTGCGCGCGGCCATGGTCGACACCGGCGCCGTCACGGTCAAGGGCACCTACACCTGCCCGATCGAGTTCCAGGGCGACAAGAAGATCCGCGGCAGCGCGATCGGCGCCACCATGGGCTTTTGCTACGCGGCGCAGGTGGTCGAGGCCTCGGTCGACGAGCTCACCGGCAAGGTCACGGCGCACAAGGTGTGGGTGGCTGTGGACGTCGGGCGTGCGCTCAACCCGCTGGCCGTCGAAGGCCAGGCGCAGGGCGGCGTGTGGATGGGCCTGGGCCAGGCGCTGTCGGAGGCGACTGACTACGACGCCGGCCGCATGATGCACGGCAACCTGCTCGACTACCGCGTGCCAACGATGGCCGAGAGCCCGGACATCGAGGTCATCATCGTCGAGAGCGTCGATCCGAACGGGCCGTTCGGCGCCAAGGAGGCGTCCGAAGGCATGCTTGCTGGCATCCTGCCGGCGCTGCGCGAGGCGGTACAGGAGGCCGCAGGCGTGAGCTGCGACGAGTTTCCGCTCAGCCCCGACCGCATCGTCGAACTGCTGGACAAGGCAGAGGCGGCGCGCAGCGCCAAGGGGGCGAACACATGAACGCGCTGCACGAACTGCGCACCTTGCGCCCGACCACCGTCGACGAGGCGTCGCGCGCTCTGGCCGAAGACGGGGCGCGGGCGCTGGCCGGCGGCACCGACCTGCTGCCCAACCTGCGCCGCGGCCTCGGCACGCCGCGCGTGCTGGTCGACCTGACGGCCGTGGCCGCGCTCGACGCCATCGCCGTGCAGGCCGACGGCTCCCTGCGCCTGGGCGCCGCGGCGACGCTGGCCGCGCTGGCCGGCCATGCCGAGGTGCGCGCCCGCTGGCCGGCGCTGGCGACGGCGGCCAGCCTGGTCGCCGGCCCGACGCACCGCGAGGCCGCCACGCTCGGCGGCAACCTGTGCCAGGACACGCGCTGCGTGTTCTACAACCAGAGCGAATGGTGGCGCGCCGGGAACGGCTACTGCCTCAAGCACCGCGGCGACAAGTGCCACGTCGTCGTCAAGAGCGACCGCTGCTATGCCACTTACCACGGCGACGTGGCGCCGGCGCTGATCGCGCTCGACGCGAGCGCCGAGATCGTCGGCCCCGGCGGGGCGCGCACGCAGCCGGTGGCGGCGCTGTTCGTCGAGGACGGCAAGCGCCGCCTGACTCTGGAGCCAGGCGAGTGGCTGGCCGCCGTCGTCGTGCCGCCGGCCGCCGGCTGGCGCGCCGATTACGCCAAGGCGCGGGTGCGCGACGCCGTCGACTTCCCGCTGGCCGGCGCCGCGGTGGCGCTGCACCGCGACGGCGACCGGCTGGCCGGCCTGCGCGTGGCCATCACCGGCACCAACTCGGCGCCGCTGGTCGTGCCGACGGAGGGCGTGGTCGGCCGGCCGTGGGACGATGAGGCCACGAAGTCGCTCGCCAAGGCGGTGCAGGCCACGAGCAACGTCCTGGCGACCACCGTCGCGCCGGTGAAGTACCGGCGCCGCATGATGCAGGCCCTGGTGCGCCGGCTCGTCGACGAGCTCTGGACCGGGGCCTGAAAGCAACGACCTGGGGAGTAAGGCGAAGGAGGCAGGATGGAGAGAGCAGAGCGCATCAACGCCGCGGCCCTGCTGCTGGCGCGCGGCTCCACGCCGCGGCCGGCACTCGTCTGCGGCCAGCGCAGCGTGTCCTACGGCGAGCTGCGCAGGATGGTGGCGCGGGCCGCCAGCGCCTGGCATGCGCGCGGCGTCGAAGCCGGCGAAGTGGTCATGCTCCGCGGCGACCACGGCATGGACCACGCGATCGCCTTCCTCGGTGCGATGTGGGCCGGCGCCGTCCCCGTCCCGATGCGCGCGCCGCTGCCGCACGAGGGCGAGGAAGGCGCCGCTGCGGTGGAATTCGCGCTCGACGGTTCGCGCGCGCACGCCGGGGTGGTCAATGGCAACGGCGCGACGCGCTGGACGCCCTGGACGGCGGACCTGCGCGACATGGTTCCCGCCCCGGAACGGCCTTGCGACCCGCTGGCGCCCGCCTGCTGGACCGAGCCGCGCGTCTGGAGCGGCGGCCGCGCGCGCGTGCTGCCGCACCGCTTCGCGCTCACGCTCAGCTCCCAGCCCGGCGTGCTGGCGCTCACGCCCGCGCGCACGATGCTCGGAATGCTGCGGGCCCTGCGGCGCGGCACCACCGTGATCCTGCAGGCGGACGCGCCGCGCGTGCCCTCATGAGCGACGCCCCGGCCGCGCGCGAGTGGATGGAGGACGGCCTCGCGCACATCGACGTGCGCGGCCTGCCGCCGCCGCAGCCCCTGGTCGCCATCCTGCGGCGCGTGCACACGCTGGCGGCGCAGGAGGCCCTGGTGGTGCATCACGACCGCGAGCCGATGCTGCTGTATCCCGAGCTGGCCGAGATCGGCTGGGAAGCCGAGCGCATCGCCGCGCCCGCGGGCGAGGTGCGGCTGCGCCTGAAGGCCATCGCATGAGCGTGCCTGGAGCTTTCCTCGGCGGTGCCAGCGGGCGGCTGCTGCCGGCGGCCCTGCCCTTGCGCTTCTTCGGCGCCGCGGTCGCCTACCACGTGCTGGGCTGGCTGGTGCTGGCCTTCGCGCCCGGCGACTGGCTGGCCTTCCGCGGCGGCCTGGGCTGGCCGCTGGCGGCGCTGCACCTGTTCACGCTCGGCGTGCTGGGCATGACGGCGCTCGGCGCGGCGGCGCAACTGCTGCCGGTGGCGACGCGGCAGTCCCCGGTGGGAGACCGCGCCCTGGCGTGGATCTGGCGCCTGTACACGCCGGGCGTGGCCCTGCTGGCGCTGGGCATGGGCTTCGCGCAGCCGCCGCTGCTGGCGCTCGGCGGCTGCGCGGTGGCGCTGGCGCTGGCGACCTGGGCCGCGCTCGCGGCGAAACACCTGCGCGGCGCGCGCGGCATGCCGGGCGTGTGCGCCCATGCCTGGTCGGCGCTGGTCTCGCTGTTCCTGCTGCTGGCCAGCGCGCTGCTGCTGGCCGGGGCGTGGCTCGGATGGCCGGTGCCCGGTCGCCAGCTGACGTTGCCGCTGCACCTCCTGTTCGCGCCCTTCGGCTTCATGGGGCTGCTGGCGCTGGGCCTGTCCTACCTGCTGGTGCCCATGTTCGCCCTCTCGCAGCCGCCGCGCGAGGGCACGCAGCTGGCTTCGTGCGCACTGATGGTGACGGCCCTGCTGCTGGCGGCCGGCGCCGCGTGCGGGCTGCTGCCGCCGCTGGCGCGCGCCCTCGCCTGGGCCCTCGGCAGCACCGGCGTGCTGCTGCACCTGCACCTGATGCGCCGCGCGCTCGCCACCGGCATGCGCAAGGAACTGGGTCGCTCCTTCGTGCTGTTGAAGGTGAGCTGGTGCGCGCTGCTGGCGACGCTCGTGCTCGCCGCCGTGCTGTGGAGCGGCATCCCGCTGCCGCGCGCGGAACCCGCGTTCGCCTTCGCCATGATCGCGTGGCTGCTCACCTTCCTGCTGGGGATCCTGCAGCGCATCCTGCCCTTCCTCGGCGCGCTGCATGCGGCGGCGGGCAAGCGGCGCGGGCCCACCGCCTCCATGCTCACGCACGAGAAGGCGCTGAAGGTGCACTTCGGCTGCCACCTCGCCGCGCTCGCGGGATGCGCGCTCGCGCTCGCGCTGGACGCCGGCTGGCTGGCGCGACTGGCCGCCCTCGCCGGCCTGGGCGGGGCGGCCGCCTTCGCCTTCTTCCACGTCCATCTGCTGCGCAAGCTGCGCGCGGCGGGTGTTTGAGGTGGCGCAAGCCGCAGTGCCTGCATCCCGGTAACTTTGACGAACGACAGCGCAAGGAGACAGCACCATGACCACGCAAACCGGGCGCATGCTCGACGAGGAGCACCGCAGGAATCTCGACCTCCTGGAACGCATGGAGCGCGCCATCGCCGGCGCGCCGGCGGCGACGCCTGAACTGCGCCAGCTGCTGGACGCGTTCGCGCGCAGCATGGAGGTGGACATCGGCCGCCACTTCGAATTCGAGGAGCAGCAGCTGTTCCCGCGCCTCGCCGAGGCCGGCGACGGATCCATCGCGGCGCTGATGCGCGAGGAGCACGAGGCGATCCGCGAGGTGGCCGGGGAACTGTTGCCGCTGGCGCGCGAAGTGGCGCAGGGCGTCGTCGACGAAGAGGCCTGGGACCGCCTGCGCCTCGGCACGCTGGAGCTGATCGAACGCCAGGTCTCGCACATCCAGAAGGAGACGATGGCGGTGCTGCCGCTGCTGGACGACCTGCTGGACCCCGACACCGACGGCGAGCTCGCGCTCGAATACGCCGCGACCGCCTGATCCGCGCGGCGCCCCGCGCGCCGCCGTGAGGTGAGCCGATCGCCGCAGCGATCGGCGCGGCCCCCCCGGGGCCGATCCCCTCCTGTCGCAGCAGTGACACGGAAGGATGCGATGATCTCCCCGCCGGGGAATCCCGCCGCGGGGTGCCTGCCGAATGCTCATTCCGTCCAGCCCCAGCAGTGGCGCGGCTCGCGCCACTTCCGCACCTTGTTTTCCACAGGCTCATCCACCGTTCCTGTGGGAATCCTCCTACGATTCGTTGCACTTCCGGCCATGGACTCGCAGCCTCTTTCCGTGCTTCACGCCGACAGCGACCTGGTGGCCATTGACAAACCCGCCGGCCTGCTGGTGCATCCGAGCGGACTGGACGCGCGCGAGGAGCGCAGCGCCCTCAAGCTGCTGCGCGACCAGCGCGGCGAGTGGCTGTGGCCCCTGCACCGGCTGGACAAGGGCACGAGCGGCGTGCTGCTGTTCGCGCGCCACCAGGAGGGCGCGCGCGAATGGGGCCGTGCCTTCGAGGAGGGCCGCGTGGGCAAGCGCTACCTCGCACTGGTGCGCGGCTGGCCGCCGGAGCGCGGCGAGATCGACCAGCCGCTGGCCCGCGACCCGGAGCTGCCCTCGCAGGGCCAGGAACGCATCGCCGCCGTGACCCGCTTCGAGCGCCTGGCCTGCTTCGAATGGCCCTTCCGGGTCGATGCGCGGCACGCGACGAGCCGCTATGCGCTGGTGGCCGCGGAGCCGCTCACCGGACGCCGCCACCAGATCCGCCGCCACTTCAAGCACATCGCGCATCCGCTGGTGGGCGACACCACGCACGGCAAGGGCGCGCACAACCGGGCGGTGGCGCAGTGGCTGGGCACCGCGCGCCTGTGGCTGCATTGCGAGTGGATGGAGCTGCCGGGCCGCGCGCGCATAGTCGCGCCACCCGGGCCGGAGTGGGCCCGCCTGCTGGCCTGACGTCGTCAGCGCCGCGCGAACTTCTGCACCCGCTTGCCGGTGTCGACTTCGCCGGCATACAGGTTGCCCTGCGAGTCGATCGCGAGGTCGTGCACCCAGTGGAACTCGCCGGCGTAGCGGCCCGGCCGGCCCAGCGTGCGCACCACCTGGCCGCTGTCGCGGGCCAGCGTGAGCACCCGGTTGTTGCGGCCGTCGGCGAGGTGCAGCCAGCGCTGCGCGGGATCCCGCGAGAGCACGATGTCCCACACGGAGCCGTTGGACGTGGTGCGCGGCTCCACCATGAATTCCCGGACGAAGCTGCCGTCCTTGCGGAACACCTGCACGCGGTTGTTCAGGCGGTCGCAGACGTAGACCAGGCCGTCGCGCGCGACGCGCACGCAATGCACAGGCGTGCCGAACTGCTGCAGCTGCTGCTCGGTCGGCGGCGCGTTGCGGCGCGATTCCGGGCGGGCATCGACCGGCGCCCGGCCATAGGCGCCCCAGTGCCTCTTGTAGGCGCCCGTGTCGGCGTCGAACACGATCACGCGGCGGTTGTGGTAGCCATCGGCCACGTAGAGCTCGTTGGCCGCCGCATCGACTTCCACCGAGGCGGCGCGCCCGAGGCGCGTCAGGTCCGCGTTGCCGGTCTGCGCGCCCGTCTTGCCGATCTGCAGCACGAGGCGGCCGTCGGGCGAGAACTTCAGGATCTGGCCGTCGTTGTCGCCGTTGCCCGTGACCCAGACGAAGCCCTTGGCATCGACGTGGATGCCGTGCTCGTTGCCGGGCCACTCGTAGCCGGCGCCGGGTCCGCCCCAGGAGCGCAGCAGGCGGCCGTCCGGCGCGAACTCCAGCACCGGCGGGGCGGGGAGGCAGCATTCGCCATGCGGCGGATTCTGCGCCGCGCCGGCCTCGTCCTCGGTGAGGCTGCGCGGACGCTGCAGCACCCACACGTGGTCGTCCGGCCCGACGGCGACCCCGCTGACCTGCCCGAGGATCCAGCGATTGGGCAGCGGCTGCGGCCACGAGGGATCGACCTGGAAGGCGGGTGCCGTGCCCGCATCGGGGCCCAGCGCCGGACCGACGCAGCCGGCCGCGACGACGACGGTGGACACGCAGGCCGCGAGGGCCAGGACTCTTGCGCTGGGCAGCAGCATCGGTCGCCTCCAAGGGCTGGACGGACCGCCACCCTAGTCGAAGCGCGAGCTACGCGCAATGCGGCCAGTGCTAATCCAGCGTGGCCGTCCGCAGCGGCGCCTGCACCGCCTGCAGGCCGCCGAGGAAGAGGTCGGTCACGACGGGGCCCATCTCCTCGTAGGCGAGCGGGCCGTCGGACCTCATCCAGGTGAACATCCAGTTGACCATGCCGAACAGCAGCATGGTGAGGGGCGTGCTCATGGCCGCATCCTGCAGGTCCGGCCGCAGCGCCGCCACCACGCGCGCGAAGGCCGCCACCACCTCGCGTTCCTTGGCCAGGATGCGCTCGCGGTCGTCGCCCTCGAGGAACTTCACGTCCTCGGTCAGCACGCGGTGCTCGTTCTGCGCATTGGCGTATTCCTCGACGAGGCGGCGGACCAGCATGCGCAGCTGGCCGGCGGGCGCGGCCTCCTCCGCCAGCGCTTCGTCGACGATGCCCTGCAGGCGCGTGACGTGGCCCTCGGCGATGCTCACGAGGAGCTCGTACTTGTCGCGGTAGTAGTGGTACAGGGTCGCCTTCGACAGGCCGCAGGCCTCCGCCACCTGATTCATCGACGTGCCCGCATAGCCGCCGCGCGCGAACAGGGCCGCCGCGCGCGCGAGGATCAATTCGCGCTGCCCGTCGTAGCCGGCATGGCGTCCGCGGCCCATGAGCGCGTCTTCCTCCTAGCGTTCGTCGAACGACAGCACCACGCGCTCGGTCAGCGGGTGGGCCTGGCAGGTCAGCACGTAGCCCGCCGCGACCTCCTTCTTGTCGAGGGCGAAGTTGCGCTCCATGCGCACCTTGCCTTCCACCAGCTTGGCGCGGCAGGTGCCGCAGACGCCCGAGGTGCAGGAGTACGGCACTTCCAGCCCCGCCGCCGAGGCCGCGTCGAGGATGCTGGGCTGCTCGCGCGAGAACAGGAACTCGCGCTGCAGGCCGTCGCGCACGATGGTGACGCGGGCCTTGGCGGCGTCGGTGGCGTGCGCCTGGTGCAGCACCGCGCCCACGTGGCCGCCGCCCTTCTGCGCGATGCCGAAGCGTTCGATGTGGATGCGCTCCTCGGGCACGCCGGCGGCGAGCAGCGCCGCCTCGGCCTCGTCGTTCATCTGGAAGGGGCCGCAGACGTAGGCGTGCGCGACGCTGCCGGCCGGCACCAGCGTGCCCAGGAACTCGCCGAGCTTGTCGCGGTTCATGACGCCCATGCTGACGGGCGATTCGGTGTGCTCGTCGGAGAACACGTGGTGGATCGCCAGCCGCGCGAGGTAGCGGTCCTTGAGGTCGTCGAGCTCCTCCTTGAACATGGTGGAGCGCAGCCTGCGGTTGCCGTAGACCAGCGTGAAGCGGCTGGCCGGTTCGCGCGCCAGCACGGTCTTCATGATCGACAGGATGGGCGTGATGCCGCTGCCGCCGGCGATGCCGAGGTGGTGCCGCTGCGCCTGCGGCTCGATGGGCACGAAGAAGCGGCCCTGCGGCGCCATGACCTGCAGGGTGTCGCCGGGCTTCAGGTGCTCGTTGATCCAGTTCGAGAACACCCCGCCCGCGACCTTGCGCACGCCGACCCGCAGCTCGCCGTCGTCCACGCCGGCGCAGATCGAGTAGGAGCGGCGCAGGTCCTGGCCGTCGATCTCCTTGCGCAGCGTCAGGTACTGGCCCTGCGTGAAGCCGAACACCGGCTGGAGTTGCTGCGGCACGTCGAAGGAGACGATCACGGCTTCCTCGGTGTCGGGCTGGACGGCGCGCACGCGCAGGGGATGGAACAGGGCGCTCATCAGATCGGCTTGAAGTGTTCGAACGGTTCGCGGCAGGAGAGGCAGCGGTGCAGCGACTTGCAGGCGGTGGAGCCGAAGGCGGAGAGGCGCTCGGTGTGCGGGCTGCCGCAGTGGGGGCACGGGATCGTCTCCGGCTTGCGCCGGAACAGCCGGATGCCCTGGAGGCCCGCCTCCCCGGGAATGACGTGGGATGGGGGTGCGATGCCGTACTCGCGAAGCTTGCGCCTGCCTTCGTCGCTGATCCAGTCGGTGGTCCAGGCCGGCGCGCGGCGCAGCGTGGCGCGGGCGGGGCCGAGCCCGCCGGCTTCGATGGCGGACAGCACGCCCTGCTCGATCGCCTCGGTCGCGGGACAACCCGAGTAGGTGGGGGTCAGGACGACTTCCAGTTCCGCGCCGTGGTCGATCACGTCGCGCACGATGCCCAGGTCGCGCACGGACAGCACCGGCACCTCGGGATCGAGGACGCCGTCCAGGACCTGCCAGGCGCGCTCGGTGCGCGTCACCACACGCCTCCGGGGTAGGCGCGCTGCAGCTGCTGCATCTCGGCCAGGATGAAGCCCATGTGCTCGCTGTGCACACCGCGCTTGCCGGTGCTGAGGAAGGGGACGGTCGCCGGCGGCGCCAAGCCGGCCTCGCCGAGGATCTGCGCCATCTCGGCGCTCCAGGGCTCGCGCAGCTCGCTCCAGCGCGGGCCGAGGCCGGAGGAGGCCGCGTGCTCGTCGATCTCGTCGGAGGCGAACAGCTCGGCGTGGTAGGGCCACAGTTCCGCCAAGGCCTTCTCCGTGCGACGGCGCGATTCCACGGTGCCGCCGCCCAGCCGCGCCAGCCAGTCGGCTGCGTGCTGCTGGTGGTAACGCGCCTCCTTCACCGCCTTGCCGGCGATGCCCGCGAGTTCGGTGTCGGCCGAAGCGGCGAGCCGCTCCCACAGCAGCCTGAAGAAGGTGGCCATCATCGTGTTGCGCACCACGGTGAACGCGAAGTCGCCGCGCGGCAGTTCGACCAGCGTCACGTTGCGGTAGTCGCGCTCCTCGCGCAGGAAGGCGAGCTGGTCCTCGTCGTGGCCCGCGCCTTCGAGCGTGCCCGCATGCGAGAGGATCGCGCGGGACTGCCCCAGCAGGTCCAGCGCCATGTTGGCCAGCGCGATGTCCTCCTCCAGCACCGGCGCGTGGCCGGTCCACTCGGCGAGGCGCTGGGCGAGAACCAGGGCGCTGTCGCCGATGCGCAGGAGGTACTGGAGCGCGGGCCCAGCGGCGATCCGGATCGAGGCCTGCATCACATGTGGTCCACGGAGTCGGGCAGCCGGTAGAAGGTCGGGTGGCGATACACCTTGTCCTCCGCCGGATCGAAGTACATGGCCTTCTCGCCCGGGTCGCTGGCGACGATCTGGTCGCTGCGCACCACCCACACGCTGGTGCCTTCCTGCCGGCGCGTGTAGACGTCGCGCGCCATCTGGATCGCCATCCGGCCGTCGGCCGCGTGGAGGCTGCCGCAGTGCTTGTGGTCCAGGCCGCTCTTGCTGCGGATGAAGACCTCCCACAGTGGCCACTCTTGCTTCGCGTCGCTCATTTCAATTCCTTTTGAGAACAACAAGACAGCCGAACGCAGAGGGCGCAGAGATGCCGCAGAGGACGCAGAGGACGCAGAAAGAACCATTCATATGGATATTTTTCTGCGTCCTCTGCACATCCTTTGCGCCCTCTGCGTTCGGCTGTCTTGTTTTCATGCAGCCTTCTGATCCCGCGCTTCCTGCTTGCGCGCGTATTCCAGAGCCGCCTCGCGCACCCAGGCGCCGTCGTCCCAGGCCTGCACGCGCGCGGCGAGCCGCTCGCGGTTGCACGGCCCGTGGCCGCCGATCACGCGCCAGAATTCATCCCAGTCGATCGCGCCGAAGTCGTGGTGCTGCCGCTCCTCGTTCCACTTCAGTGCCGGGTCGGGCAGCGTCACCCCCAGCACCTTCGCCTGTTCCGCGGCGGCGTCGACGAAGCGCTGGCGCAGTTCGTCGTTGGAGACGCGCTTGATGCCCCAGCGCATCGACTGCGCGGTGTTGGGCGACTGGTCGTCGGGGGGGCCGAACATCATGATGGAGGGCCACCACCAGCGGTCCACCGCGTCCTGCACCATCGCGCGCTGCGCATCGGTGCCCTTCTCCATCATCGTCAGCAGGCTCTCGAAGCCCTGGCGCTGGTGGAAGCTTTCCTCCTTGCAGATGCGGATCATGGCGCGCGCGTACGGTCCGTAGGAGCAGCGGCAGATCGGCACCTGGTTCATGATCGCCGCGCCGTCCACCAGCCAGCCGATCACGCCCACGTCGGCCCAGGTGAGCGTGGGGTAGTTGAAGATGGAGCTGTACTTGGCCTTGCCGCTGTGCAGCGCCTCGATCATCTGGTCGCGCGAGGTGCCCAGCGTCTCGGCCGAGGAATAGAGGTAGAGGCCATGGCCGCCCTCGTCCTGCACCTTGGCCAGCAGGATGGCCTTGCGCTTGAGCGTGGGCGCGCGCGTGATCCAGTTGCCCTCGGGCAGCATGCCCACGATCTCCGAATGCGCGTGCTGCGAGATCTGCCGCACCAGCGTCTTGCGGTAGTGCTCGGGCATCCAGTCCTTGGGCTCGATGAATTCGCCGGCGGCGATGCGCGCCTCGAATTTCTCCTCGCGCTGCGCGTCCTCGGCGGACCGCACCGGCTTGCGGGCGTCCGCGTCCTTGCCCTGGGTGTCCATGGCCTGCGTGTACATCGGATCTCCTTGCGGCCCGGCTTATTGCCGACCGATCGGTAGATGTTAAGGGATCCGGCGTCCTTGAGGCAAATCAAGGAAGGTCCACGCCCGGTGGACGGCTCAATTCATCTCGTTGATGAACTTCACGCGGAACGCGCTCTCCACGTAGTTCCCGCGCTTCTGGCGCTTGGGCAGTTCCAGCTTCTCGCGCGGCAGCTTCTTGTAGGGAACGTGCTTCAGGATGTGCTCGATGATCGCCAGCCGCGCCCTCCTCTTGTCGTTGGAGTGCACCGCGTACCAGGGCGCCCAGCCCGTGTCGGTGGCCTCGAACATGGCGTCCCGCGCCCGCGAGTAGTCGTACCACCGGCCGTAGGACTTC
This sequence comes from Ramlibacter monticola, assembly GCF_016722785.1. GTDB lineage: Bacteria > Pseudomonadota > Gammaproteobacteria > Burkholderiales > Burkholderiaceae_C > Ramlibacter > Ramlibacter monticola. The sequence continues at coordinate 1,449,577 of NZ_JAEQNE010000001.1, forward strand.
AGGTCCATCGGCGAGAGCTTCCAGATCTTGCGCCCGTCCTCGAAACGGGCCTTCAGCCGGCGGGTCTGCTCCTCCATGCCGACTTCGAGCCAGTACTTCAGGAGGATCACTCCGGAATTGACGACCGCCCGCTCGAACATGGGGGTGATGCCCAGGAAGTTCTGCACTTCCTCTTCCGTGCAGAAGCCCATGACCCGCTCGACGCCGGCGCGGTTGTACCAGCTGCGGTCGAAGATCACCACCTCGCCGGCCGCCGGCAGGTGCTGCATGTAGCGCTGCACGTACATCTGGCTCTTCTCGCGCTCGGTCGGGGCCGGCAGGGCCACGACCCGGAACACGCGCGGGCTCACCCGCTCCGTGAGGGCCTTGATGGTGCCGCCCTTGCCGGCGCCGTCGCGGCCCTCGAACACGATGCAGACCTTCAGCCCGCGGTCCACGACCCATTGCTGCAGGGCCACGAGTTCCACGTGCAGCTTCTTCAGCTGCTTCTCGTAGGCCTTTTCCGAAAGCTTCCTGCCCTCGTGCCCGGCGGCCAGCGTGCCGGCGGGCTGCAACTCAGCATCCTCCGGCGCCTGTGGCACAGGGTCCTGCTTGCGGGCGTGCAGCGGCGCGGTGTGCATTGGCAGTCCTTCCCGTTCCCGGTTCGTCGGGCAATGAGATCCAGCCTAGGACCGCCATGCCGGCGGGCCCATTGGACCTTGGACCCATGCCCGACGCCGGAGCCGAACGCCCATCAGGCCCTGCGCCGGCGCGCGGGCGGGGGGCCGGCGGCGCCCTCCAGCGGCAGGCGCGCCTCGGCCTTGACCTCCTTGAGCACCACGCTGGAACGCACGTGGGTCACCCCCGGCAGCTTGAACGCGGTCTCGTGGAGGAAGGCCTCGTAGCTCTTGATGTCCGGCACCAGCACCTTCAGCACGTAGTCGGCCTGGCCGGTGGTGGCGTAGCAGCTCACGATCTGCGGGGTGGCCGCCACCGCCTGCTCGAAGCGGCGGACGTCGTCCTCGTTGTGCCGCGTCAGGTTGACCTCCGCCAGCACGCACAGCGACAGCCCCACCTTCTCGCGGTCCACCAGGGCGGTGTAGCCGCGGATGATGCCCGCGGCTTCCAGTTCCTTCACGCGCTTCCAGGCCGGCGTGGCCGAGAGGCCGACGGCGGCGGCGAGCTGCTGTACGGTCTGGCGCGAATCGCGCTGCAGTTCGGCGAGCAGGAGGACGTCGTGACGGTCGAGTTCATTCATTCCTGATTCTCGCCTTGTTCGGGAACACGATTCTCCGATACTGCGGCCCGCGGCGAAAAGAAGAAGCACATTTCTCGCCGCGGCAAATAAGCTATGCCTCCCCAAGGAGACCCGTCATGGCCGAGCGCAGTACCGAGAGCCCGTCCCCCATCGTCCGCCCCGATTACCGCCTCGCCGACAGCCTGTGGGCCCCCGGCGGCGCCATCTTCCTCACCGGCACCCAGGCCCTGGTGCGCCTGATGCTGATGCAGCGCCAGCGCGATGCGGCAGCGGGCCTGGCCACGCGCGGCTTCCTCAGCGGCTATCGCGGTTCGCCGCTGGGCATGCTCGACCAGGCCGTGTGGAAGGCCGGACGCAAGTTCGAGGAGGCCGGCCTGCGCTTCCTGCCGGCGATCAACGAGGAGCTGGGCGCCACGGCGGTGCTGGGCACCCAGCGCGTCGAGGCCGACCCGGAGCGCACCTGCGAAGGCGTGTTCGCCCTCTGGTACGGCAAGGGGCCGGGCGTGGACCGCGCCGGCGACGCGCTCAAGCACGGCAACGCCTACGGCACCTCGCCGCACGGCGGCGTGCTGATGGTGGCGGGCGACGACCACGGCTGCGTCTCCTCCTCCATGCCGCACCAGAGCGACCAGGCCTTCCAGTCCTGGCACGCGCCCATCGTGGCGCCGGCGAACGTCGCCGAGTACCTGGAGTTCGGGCTGTACGGCTGGTCCCTCTCGCGCTTCTCCGGCAACTGGATCGGCTTCACCGCGCTGTCGGAAGTGGTGGAAAGCGGAGCGACCGTGGACCTCGACCTGGTGAACGCCCGCGTCGCGACCTGGCAGGACGCCGGGACCGTGCGCCAGCTCACGGGATACACCCCGCCGCCCGGCGGCCTGCACTACCGCTGGCCCGACCTGCCTTCGCTGACCATCGAGCAGCGCCTGCACGCCAAGCTCGATGCGGTGCGCGCCTTCGCCCGCATCAACAGCATCGACCGCCACGTGGTGCAGAGCCCGCGCGCGACGGTGGGCATCGTCACGGCGGGCAAGGCGCACTACGACCTGCTGGAAGTGCTGCGGCGTCTCGACGTGCCGCTGGAGACCCTCGCCGCGCACGGCGTGCGCATCTACAAGCTGGGCCTCACCTACCCGATCGAGCCCACGCGCATGCGCGAGTTCGCGCGCGGCCTGTCGGAAGTGCTGGTGATCGAGGAGAAGGGCCCGGTGGTCGAGGAGCAGCTGCGCTCCATGTTCTACAACGAGCGCGAGCGGCCCGCGATCGTGGGCAAGACCGACACCGAGGGCCGCCCGCTGGTTTCGGCCCTCGGCGAGCTGCGGCCGTCGCGCCTGATCGAGGTCGTCGCGCGGTGGCTGGTGGGCCACTTCCCCGACCTCGACCGCCAGCACCTGGTGCGCGACTTCACCCTGCCGGAACTGCTGTCCAACGACAGCGACAGCGTGAAGCGCATGCCCTACTTCTGCGCCGGCTGCCCGCACAACATCTCGACGAAGGTGCCGGAGGGCTCGCACGCGCAGGCCGGCATCGGCTGCCACTTCATGGCGAGCTGGATGGACCGCGACACCGAGGGCCTGATCCAGATGGGCGGCGAAGGCGTGGACTGGGTGTCGCACGCGATGTTCACCAAGGTGCCGCACGTGTTCCAGAACCTGGGCGACGGCACCTACTACCACTCGGGCTACCTCGCGATCCGGCAGGCCGTCGCCGCCCGCGCGACGCTCACCTACAAGATCCTGTTCAACGACGCCGTGGCGATGACGGGCGGCCAGCCCGTGGACGGCATCATCAGCGTGGACGGCATCGCGCGCCAGGTCGAGGCCGAGGGCGTGAAGCAGGTCGTGGTGGTGTCGGACGCCATCGGCAAGTACGCCGCTATCCGCAACCGCTTTCCGGCCGGCACGGAGTTCCACGACCGCGATGCGCTCGACGCGGTCCAGCGGCGCCTGCGCGAGACCCCGGGCGTGACCGTGCTGATCTACGAGCAGACCTGCGCGGCCGAGAAGCGCCGCCGCCGCAAGAAGGGCGAGCTGGTCGACCCGGCGCGGCGGCTGGTCATCAACGACCGTGTCTGCGAGGGCTGCGGCGACTGCTCCGTGCAGAGCAACTGCGTCGCGGTGCAGCCGCTGGAGACGCCGCTCGGGCGCAAGCGCCGGATCGACCAGAGCAGCTGCAACAAGGACTACTCCTGCGCCAAGGGCTTCTGCCCCAGCTTCGTCGGCGTGCTGGGGGGCCGGCCGCGCAAGCGGGTGGGCGTGCTGGCGGACGGCGCCGCCCACTTCATGGAGCAGGTCGACGCGCTGCCGCGTCCGGCGCCGCACGTGTGGGACGCGCCTTACGACCTGCTGGTCACGGGCGTGGGCGGAACCGGGGTCGTCACCCTCGGTGCGCTGGTCGCGATGGCCGCGCACCTGGAAGGGAAGAGCGCCAGCGTGCTGGACTTCATGGGCTTCGCGCAGAAGGGCGGCTCGGTCCTGAGCTTCGTGCGCTTCGCGGACACCGCCTCGCGCCTCAACCAGGTGCGCATCGACACGCAGCAGGCAGACGCCCTGCTCGCCTGCGACCTGGTGGTGGGCGCTTCGCCCGATGCGCTGGCGACGGTTCGCCACGGCCGCACCCGCATCCTGGCCAACACGCACGAGGTGCCCGTGGCAGAGAGCCTGCGCAACCCGGACGCCAGCCTGAAGGTGCCGCTGCTGCTGGAGAAGCTGCGCTTCGCGGCCGGCGGCGAGCGGGTCGAGACCCTGGACGCGCAGGCGCTCGCCGAAGCCTTCCTGGGCGACTCGATCTTCTCCAACATCGTGGCGCTGGGCGCCGCGTGGCAGCGCGCCCTGGTGCCGGTGAGCCTGCCAGCGCTGCTGCACGCCATCGAGCTCAATGGCGTGGCCGTGGAGCACAACAAGCTCGCCTTCTCGCTGGGGCGGCTGGCCGTGGGCGCGCCGGAGGCGATCGCGGCCCTGCTGCGCGGCGAGGCCGTGGGCGCGCCCGCCGCGCCCGAGACGCTGGATGCGATCGTCGCGCGCGGGATGGCGCACCTCACGGGCTACCAGGATGCGCGCCTTGCGCGCCGCTACGCCGATTTCGTGGCCAAGGTGCGGGTGCGCGAGCAGGCGCTGGGCGGCGACGCCACCCTGCCCTTCACGCGCGTCGTGGCGCAGTCGCTGCTGAAGCTGATGGCCTTCAAGGACGAGTACGAGGTGGCGCGGCTCTACACGGATGGCGAGTTCCAGCGGACCCTGCGGCAGCAGTTCGAGGGCGACATCGCGCTGGAATTCTTCATGGCGCCGCCGGCGCTCTCGCGCGCGAAGGACGGCCAGCCGCCGCGCAAGGTGCGGCTCGGGGGCTGGATGATGCCCTTCATGAAGCTGCTCGCGCAGGGCCGGCGCCTGCGCGGCACGGTGTTCGACCCGTTCGGCCGCACGGCGGAGCGGCGCATGGAGCGGGAACTGGTCGAGGCCTACCGGGCGCGGATCGAAGCGCTGTTGCCGGCGCTCTCGCCCGAGCGTCTGAAGACCGCGACCGAGATCGCGGCGCTGCCGCTGGCGATGCGCGGCTTCGGGCACGTGAAGCTCGCGAACGTGGCGCTGGCGCGGATGCGCGAGGCGGAGTTGCTCCACAGGTTCGATCCCGCCACGTATGCGCGTCCGGCGCCGTCGCGCGAAGCGGGGCAGATCCGCGGGATCCGTGTCACCACCGCGGCCTGAACCTCTCCCTCGCCCCTCGGGGGGGAGTGAGGAAGTCACCCCGCCGGGTCAGGCGCGGATCACGCGCGGATCCTCTCCCGCGTACAGCGCCGCCACGTCGGCGGCCCGGCGCGAGAGCACCGCACGCTGGTTGAGGTAGCCCTTGTCGGTGATCTCGCCGGCATCGGCGCTCGGCGGCTCCGCCTGCAGCAGGGCGCGCGTGGGCGTCTGCGCCGAGCCCGCGCCTTCGTCGCGCAGGCTTTGCAGCACCGAGCGCACGTGCGCCGCCAGCGCGGCCTCCGGCAAGGCCTTCGCCTGCGGCGTGGGGAAGACCAGCAGGCCGACTTCCGCCTGCTCGTGGCCGGTGACCACCACGTCGGCCACGTGCGGCGCCAGCGCGGTCACGAGCCGCGGCCGCAGCGTGCCGACGCTCACCCAGGTGCCGGTGGTCAGCTTGAAGTCCTCGGCCACCCGGCCGTCGAAGGCCACGCCTTGCGCGATGTCGGCCGGGTCCACCAGCCGGCCCGCGTCGCCGATGCGGTAGTAGCCCTCGTCGTCGAAGGCCGCGTCGGTGAGGTCCTGCCGGTCCAGGTAGCCGGGGAAGACGTTGAGGCCGCGGGCGCGCAGCTCCAGCTTCTCGCCGTTGGGCACGAACTTCAGTTCCGCGCCGGGCAGCGGCAGGCCCAGGCAGCCCGCGCGGTCTATGCGCCAGTGCACCGTGGTGATCGCCGGCGCCGTCTCGGTCGCGCCCCAGGAGGACGTGAACCACAGCGGCCGGTCGCGCACCCGCGCCGCCACCGCCTCCAGCCGTGACCAGATGCTCTGCGGCAGCGCGGCCCCGGCATAGAACACGCCTTCCAGGGACCCCAGGACCTCGCGCGCGCAGGCCTCGTCGGCCTCCAGGAAGGGCAGCAGCATGTCGAAGCCGCGCGGCACGTTGAAGTGGAAGTTGGGCCGCACCTCGCGCAGGTTGCGCAGGGTCTTCTCGACCAGGCCCGGTGCCGGCCGGCCTTCGTCGATGTACAGCGCGCCGCCGTGCGCCAGCACCATGTGGAAGTTGTGGTTGCCGCCGAAGGTGTGGCTCCAGGGCAGCCAGTCCAGCAGCACGAGCCGGTGCCGGGCGAGGAAGGGCCAGGCCTGCGTCATCATCTGCTGGTTGGCGCAGAGCATGCGGTGGCTGTTGACCACCACCTTGGGCTGGCCGGTCGATCCGCTGGTGAGCAGGTACTTGGCGTGGTGCTCGGGCCGGATCGCCGCGAACGCCGCTGCGACCGCTTCGCTTTCGCCGGCTTCGGTCAGCGCCGCGAAGGGTCGCGCGCCCGGCACCTCCTGCGCGTGCGCGCCGAACACCAGGGTGCACTTGCCGCCCCAATGCCGCACCGCCGGACCGTAGACGCGCGCATCGGCGGCGTAGACCAGCGCCGGCTGCAGCATGTCGAGGATGCCGGCGATGCGGGTGTAGTCCGTCGTCAGGCGGCAGTACGCGCTCGAGACCGTGCAGAAGGGGCGGCCGACGTGCATGGCGGCCAGGCCCAGCAGCGCCGCCTCGATCGCGTTGTCGGAAAGGATCACGACCGGGCGCCGCGGCGGGAGTTGCGCATCGAGCAGGCCCTGCGCGATGCGGCCGACCCGGTCGCGGACCTCGTGGTACGTGAGCTTGCGCCAGGCGTCGGCGGCGTCGCGCTCGGCCAGGAACAGCGCATCGGGCGTCGTCGCCGCCCAGTGTTCCAGCCAGTCGCCGACGCAGCGCGCGTAGGGCTGCAGGGGGGAGGGATGGCGCAGCACGAAGCTGCCGTCGGCGCGCGACTCGCGCACGACCTCGGGCGGGGCGAGCGCCTGCCCGTCCCCGAAGGGGGCGTTCCGCATGATGTCTCCTCGTCCTGCGCCGGGGGTGGGGCCGGTGGCAGGCGCGTTGTCGGATCTGTGTCGCTCGCCGGTCTGCGCCGGCGTGCCCCGATCTTGGCACGGCGGCGCGCGCCCGGGTCGGGCGCGACCCCATTCCTTGCGTCAGGACAAGCTGCGGGCGCCGTGGAGGCGGTACGCGACCGCGCGGTCGCCTGGGGGCGCCGTGCTCATGGCGACTGCGCGAGCGCCGCATTCACGCGCGGCATGACCTCCTGCGCCATCAGCTGCATCGAGCGCCTTCCCAGCGCGGGATCCATCCAGTCGTGGCAGGCGTAGAGCAGCGTCCCGAAGTCGCCGATCTGCTCGCGGAAGGCCAGGATCTGGTCCACCACGCTGTTCACCGTCCCCGCGATCACCAGCCGGTTCGTCACGTAGTCCGGCGTGATCTCGCCATCAGGCTGGTTCGGGTCCAGCTTGAACAGGTTCGAGCGTCCCGAAAAGCCCACCAGCTTGCGCACCAGCTGCCTGAAGTAGAAGTGATACGGGCCTTCGGGGCTCTTGCCATAGCGCTGCGCCACCTCGTCGTCGTCGGCGACGAAGATCGACTTGGCCACGCGCCAGTCCGACGGCGAGGCCTGCGCGCCCACCGCCGTGCGCCCCTCGACGTACTTCGGCCAGTGCGTCTTCACCCACTCCGGCAGCAGGAAGTTGGCGGAAATCGGCGTCCAGCCCCGCTTGGCCATCTCGGTCACTCCCGCGGAGAACGGCGCCACCGCGGTCCCGACGATGGGTGGATGCGGCTTCTGGTAGGGCCGCAGGATCGCGCCCTGCCCGATCTCCAGGATGGAGGTCTGCTTGGTCGACACCTTGAAGAACTCGCCCTGCAGGTCGTAGGGCGGCTCGCCGGCCCAGATCTTCAGCACCATGTCGATGGCCTCGACGAACATGGCGTTGCGGTTCCTCTGGTAGTTGCCGAACACCTCGGCATCGGACATCAGGCCGCCCGGGCTGATGCCCATGATGAAGCGGCCCTCCAGCATGTGGTCCAGCATCGCCACCTGCGCGGCCACCGCCGCGGGATGCGTGTTGGGCATGTTGATGGTGCCGCTGCCCAGCACGATGTCCTTCGTGTCGTGCGCCAGGGACGCAAGGAACATCAGGCAGGAGGTCACGTTCTCGGACAGGTCCGTCACGTGCTCGCCGACGAAGGCCTCGCGGAAGCCCAGGCGGTCGGCCAGCAGGATCGCCTCGCGGTCCTCCGCCAGCGTCTCGGTGGCGATGCGGCCCGGCGGGTGCAGGGGCATCATGAAGGTGCCGAGTTTCATCGTCGGGGTCTCCTGGAAGGAAGGGCGCGGACTCGCTGGTCCTTCATGGGCCGCCATCCTGCGGGGGCGGTGCCGCCCCGTCCATCCGGGGGAACCGCAGGTGGCCCGGCCGGCTCAGGCCGCGAAGGCGTCCATCTTGTCGCGCCAGAACTCCGGCGGCGGGATCGTGCCGCTGCCGGCCGCGGCGTTCTGCGCCATGTGCTCCGGCGAGCCGCTGCCCGGGATCGCGCAGGTCACCGCCGGCGGGGCGAGGGCGAATTTCAGCAGCAGTTGCGACCACGTGCCGCAGCCGATCTCGCCCGCCCACGCGGGCAGGGGCTTCGCGCCCAGCCGGCGCAGCAGGCCGCCACCGCCGAAGGGACGGTTCACCAGCACCGCCACGCCGCGCTCCGCGGCCAGCGGCAGCAGGCGGCGTTCGGCTTCGCGCTCCTGCGCGGAATAGTTGATCTGCAGGAAATCCAGGCGCTCGCTGCGCAGCACCTCCTCGACCTCGGCGTAGGCCGGGGCGCTGTAGTGCGTGATCCCGAGGTAGCGCACGCGCCCCGCCTCTTTCCACTGCCTCAGCGTGGCCAGGTGGCTCGCCCAATCCAGCAGGTTGTGCACCTGCACCAGGTCGATGCGCTGCGTGCGCAGCAGGCGCAGCGAGTCCTCCATCTGCCGGAGGCCGGGGGCCCGTCCGCGGGTCCACACCTTGGTGGCGAGGAACACCTGGCCCTGCAAGCCGGCCTCTTCCACCGCCTGCCCGACGGCCGCTTCGGCCTTGCCGTACATCGGCGAACTGTCCACCACCGTGCCGCCCGCTGCGTGCAGCCCGGAGAGCACGGCGGGCAGGCGCGCGAAGTCCGCGCTGCCGGGCGCGCGGTCGAAGCCCATGTAGGTGCCGCAGCCGATCACCGGCAGGGGCTCGCCGCTGGAGGGGATGGCCCGGGTGTGCATCCGGGGGACGATAGCGCAGGACGGCGCGAGCGGGGGCTGCAGGGGCGATCCCACCCGCGCCTGCAGGCGCGCGCCGCCTCGCTTAGGATGGCCCGGTGAGCGACGACGAAGTCTTGCCGCCCGCCCGCGGCGCCAGCGCGGCCGCGGGCGAGCCGCACCTTCTCTCCGAGGGCAGCCTGCCCTCCTCCACCACGGGCACCGAGGACGCGCATGCCGACGCGCGCGGCGCGGCCGCGGACGAGCCCGCGCGCTCCTCCTTCGCCGCACTGTTCAGCGCCGTGATGCTGCCCATGTTCATGGGCGCGGTCGACCAGACGCTGCTGGTGACCGCCACGCCGCGCATCGCGGCCGAGCTCGGCGGCCTCGCCCAGACCTCGTGGATCGCCGCCGGCTACCTCCTCGCCTCCACCGTGATGGCGCCGCTGTACGGCCGGCTCGGCGATCGCTTCGGCCGGCGCAACGTCATGCTGGTCGCGCTGGTCATGTTCGCGCTGGGCTCGCTCGCGTGCGCGCTGGCGCCTTCGCTGCGGCTGCTGGTCGCCGCGCGCGTGCTGCAGGGCCTGGGCGGCGGCGGGCTGATGGTGCTGTCGCAGGCGCTGATCGGCGAGCTGGTTCCGCCCTGGGACCGGCCGCGCTACCAGGGCTACTTCGCCGTCATCTTCACGACCTCCAGCGTGGGCGGGCCGCTGATCGGCGGCTTCGTCGTGCATCACGGCGACTGGCGCTGGCTGTTCCTGGCCAACCTGCCGCTGGCGGCGCTCGCGTTCTGGCGCATGTCGCTGCTGCCGCGGCCCCACCCCTCCGCGCAGCGGCACGCGCCCTACGACCCGCTCGGCTTCGTCCTGTTCGCGCTGTGCGCGGCCAGCGCGCTGGTGTGGTTCGGGCAGGTGGGGCACGGCTTCGCGCTGGTGTCCCTGCCCAGCGCCCTGATCGCGGCCGCCGCGCTGGGCACGGGCGTGGCGCTCGCGCTTCAGCAGCGCCGGCACGCCAATGCCTTCCTGCCGCTGGACATCCTGCGGCTTCCGGGCGTGCCCTGGGTGTGCGCCTCGGTCGCGGGCTTCGCCGGCACCCTGTTCGGCCTGCTGTTCCTGCTGCCGATCTACCTGCAGGTCGCCCTGCGCGCCAACGCGCTCGACGCCGGCCTGCAACTGCTGCCGCTGACCGCGGGCATCGTGGTCGGTTCGACGCTCAACGGCCGCTACAGCGCCCGCACCGGCACCAGCGGCCGGCTCCCGCCCTTCGGGCTGGCGCTGGCGGCGCTCGCCATCCTCGCGCTTGCCTTGCTGCCGCCGCTGCCGGGAGTGATCACGCCGGCGGCGGCGCTCTGCGGCGTGGGCTTCGGCACCGTGATGCCCAATGCGCAGCTCGCCACGCAGATCCTCGCGGGGCGGCAGCGGCTCGGCGCCGCAGCCGCGCTGCTGTCGCTCACGCGCTCCAGCGGCGCCACGCTCGGGACCGCCGCCTTCGGCGGGCTGGCGTTCGTGCTGCTGGGGTCGAGCGAGGGCAGCCTGCAGGTCGGCCAGCTGGAGCCGGCGCGGGTGATGCAGGCGTTCCACATCGTCTTCGGTGTGCTCGCGGGCTTCGCTGCGCTGGGCGCGTTCGCGGCGTGGCGGGCGCCGCGGATGGACTTGAGGGCGCATGCGGAGCGGGGGAGCGCCCCCACCCCGGCCCTCCCCCGCAGGGCGGGGGAGTGAGGATCAGGCCTTCGGCACGCGGCCGCGCACGTCGGGCGCGGCGAGGAAGTCGAAGTCCACGCCCTTGTCGGCCTGGGTCACGGTGGCGAGGAACAGCTTGCGGTAGCCGCGCTCGGCGGCCGGCTCCCGCACCGGCTGCTCCTTCGCCCGCCGCGCCAGTTCCTCGTCGGAGACCTCCAGGCTGATCTCGCGCTGGTTCACCGACAGTCGGATGCGGTCGCCGTTGCGCACTTGCGCGAGCGGCCCGCCGATGGCGGATTCCGGCGTCACGTGCAGCACGATGGTCCCGAAGGCGGTGCCGCTCATGCGGCCGTCGGAGATGCGCACCATGTCCTTCACGCCCTGGCGCGCCAGCTTGCGCGGCAGCGGGATGTAGCCGGCCTCGGGCATGCCGGGGGCGCCCTTGGGACCGATGTTCTTCAGCACCAGGATGTCGTCGGCCCGGACGTCGAGGTCCTCGCTGTCGATGCGGTTCGCCAGGTCCTCGAGGCCCTCGAACACCACGGCCCGGCCTTCGTGCTCCATCAGCTTCGGATCGGCCGCCGACTGCTTGATGATCGCGCCGCCGGGTGCGAGGTTGCCGCGCAGCACCGCGATCCCGCCCTGCGGATAGATCGGGTTGTCGCGCGGGCGGATCACGTCCTGCTTGAACGGCGGGGCCGCGCATTCCAGCTCCTCGCCCAGCGTGCGGCCGGTGACGGTCAGCGCATCGAGGTGCAGCAGCGGCTTGAGTTCGCGCAGCAGCGCCGGCATGCCGCCGGCCGCATCGAAGTGCTCCATGTAGTGCTGGCCCGAGGGCTTCAGGTCCACCAGCACCGGCGTCTCGCGGCCCATGCGGTCCAGCGCCTGCAGGTCCACCTCGAAACCGAGCCGCCCCGCGATGGCGGTGAGGTGCACGATCGCGTTGGTGGAGCCGCCGATGGCGAGCAGCACGCGCATCGCGTTCTCGAAGGCCTTCTCCGTCAGCACCTTGTCGATGGTCAGGCGGCTCTTCGCGACCTGCACGGCGAGCGCGCCGGTCTGCTCCGCCACGCGCATGCGCGCCGAGGTCACGGCCGGCGGCGAGGCGCCGCCCGGCACCGTCATGCCCAGCGCTTCGGCGATGCAGGCCATGGTGCTGGCCGTGCCCATCACCGAGCAGGTGCCGACGCTGGGCACCAGCTGGTTGTTGACGTCCGAGATCTCCTGCGGGTCGATCTCCTCCGCGCGGAACCTGCCCCAGTAGCGGCGGCAATCGGTGCAGGCGCCCACCGTCTCGCCGCGGTGCGAGCCGGTCAGCATGGAGCCGGTGATCAGCTGCACCGCCGGCAGCCCCGCCGAGGCGGCGCCCATCAGCTGCGCGGGCACGGTCTTGTCGCAGCCGCCGATCAGCACCACGGCGTCCATCGGCTGCGCCTTCAGCATCTCCTCGGTGTCCATGGACATGAGGTTGCGCAGGTACATGCTGGTGGGCGCGGCGAAGCTCTCGCCGATGGAGATGGTCGGGAACTTCACCGGCAGGCCGCCGGCCAGCATGATCCCGCGCTGCACCGCCTCCAGCAGCTGCGGCATGTTGCCGTGGCAGGGGTTGTAGCCGCTGCCGGTGTCGGTGATGCCGATCACGGGGCGGTCCAGCGCGTTGTCGGTCAGGCCCGCCCCCTTGATGAAGGCCTTGCGCAGGAACAGCGAAAAGCCGGCGTCACCGTAGTTGGTGAGGCCCTTGCGCATGCCCGTGGGCTGGTCGGATTGGCTCATGGAATTACTCGTCGGCCTTCACGCCGGTCTCGTCGATCACTTTCGCCCACTTGGCGACTTCGGCCTTCAGGCGCTCGGCGGCCTGGGCCGGGGTCTGCGGCGGCAGGACATAGACGCCCTGCTGCAGGAACTGCTCCTTCGCGGCGGGGTCCTGCATGATTTTGCCCAGTTCCGCGTTCAGGCGGGCCAGCACGTCGGCCGGGGTGCCGGCCGGCGCCATCACGCCGAAGGTGGACACCACCTCGAAGTCCTTCCAGCCGGACTCCTGGACGGTCGGCACCTCCGGCAGCATCGAGATGCGCTGCGGCGTGGTGACGGCCAGGGCGCGCAGCTTGCCGGCCTTGACCTGCTGCAGGGCCGCGGGCACCGTCTCCGCCGCCATCAGCACCTGGCCGCCGACGAGGTCGGTCATGGCCGGGCCGCTGCCCTTGTAGGGCACGTGGATCATGTCGGCGCCGCTCTGGACGCGGAACATCTCCACCGCCATGCGCTGCGGGGCGCCGGCGCCGGAGGAGGCGTAGGTCAGCTTCTTCGGGTTGGACTTGGCGAAGCTCACCAGTTGCTGGAAATTCTGCGCCGGCACCGAGGGATGCGTGACGAACACGAGCGGCACGAAGCCCACCACCTGCACCGGCACGAGGTCCTTCACCAGGTCGTACGAAAGCTTGCCCCGCTCCAGCTTCGCCATGGTCGAATGCGAAGTCATCGCCGCCATCAGCAGCGTGTAGCCGTCCGGCCTGGACTTGGCGGCCAGGTCGGCGCCGATGTTGCCCCCGGCGCCGCCGCGGTTGTCGACCACCACCTGCTGGCCCAGCGCGGTGGAGAGGCGCTGCGCCACGATGCGGCCGATCACGTCGGTCGCGCCGCCCGGCGGGTAGGGCACCACCAGCTTCACCGGATGGTCCGGCCAGGCCGCCAGCGCGGCGGCGGGCAGCAGGGCGGCGGTGGCGAGGCCGGCGCAGAGGGCGCGGCGCAGCATCGATGGCATCTTGTCTGTCTCCTTGTTGGTTTCGCTCGGAACTAGTGTCCTGTCCCACAAATATCTAGGCTCTCGCTGCCCCGTATCGGGCCGCAGGCAAGGCGCGGGCGCGGGTCAAGCCTGGCGGGCTTGACCCGTGCACGCAACGCGGCATGCGGCCCGATACGGGACAGCCCGGAGGGTTCGGCGCATGCGGGGCCCTCGGCGGTCGTCCCCGCATGCACCGAACGAGAGCCTAGATATTTGTGGGACAGGACACTAGAGCTTGCGAGTTTGCGCAGCCCGGCGCTCGGGGGAAACCCACTCCCCTTATCTTCAGAACACAAAATATCTTGCGGTCCGGCTCACGACAATCGTCCACCATGACCGCCACCCCCTCCCGCCTGCAGGGCGTCTTCTCGCCCGTCCTCACCCCGTTCGACGCCGACTACACGCCGGACCCGGACCGCTTCATCCGCCACTGCCGCTGGCTGCTGGACCAGGAAGTCGGGCTGGCGGTCTTCGGCACGAATTCGGAGGCGAACTCCATGTCGGTGGGGGAGAAGCGCCGGCTGCTCGAAGCCCTGCTGGAGGCGGGCATCCCGCCGGCGCGCCTGATGCCCGGCACCGGCTGCTGCGCCCTGAGCGACTCGATCGAGCTGACGAAGATGGCCGTGCAGGCCGGCGTCGGCGGCGTGCTGATGCTGCCGCCCTTCTACTACAAGGGCGTGAGCGAGGAAGGCCTCTACCGGGCCTTCGCCAGCGTGATCGACGCCGTGGCCGACGAGCGCCTGCGCGTCTACCTGTACCACATCCCGCCGGTCTCCAGCGTGGCGATCCCGCGCGGGCTGGTCGCGCGCCTGCTGAAGGCCTATCCCAAGGTCGTGGCCGGCATGAAGGACAGCTCGGGCGACTGGAACAACACGAAGGCGTTCATCGAGGAGTTCGGGCCGCAGGGCTTCGACGTGTTCGCGGGCAGCGAGAACTTCCTGCTGGCGGACCTGCGCGCCGGCGGCCCCGGCTGCATCACGGCCACGGCCAACGTCAACCCGACGAAGATCGTCCAGCTTTACAAGAGCTGGCGCGATTCCGATGCGGACGCGCAGCAGAAGGCGCTGGACGCGACCCGCGCCGCCTTCGCGCAGTTCCCCATGATCCCGGCCATGAAGGCGGCCATCGCCTGGAAGACCGGCCGCAGGGACTGGGCGCACGTGCGGCCGCCGCTGGTCGACCTGGATGCCGAACAGCAGCAGACCTTGCAGGCCGCGCTGGACAAGGTGGGCTTCACGATGCCCAACGCCGGGGCGCTCGGCTGACGAGGCTGACGCCGGATTGCGCTGGATCAACCGGGGGCGCCATGCGGCGTTCCCGCTCTTGGGAAATGACTTGCGTCAAGGGAAGCGAGGGGGTCTTCACTTCTACTTGGTCCCCATGAACACGCGGCCCTTGACCATGCCACCCGTGCAGCGCGAGCTGCTGCGGGAGTTCGAGCGCCTGCACGAGGAATGGCGCGCGGCAACCCAGGCCGCCGACGCCATCGAGTGCATCGAGTCGCCCTGCGCGTTGCAAGAACCGGACCGGCTGCTGAGGTACCGGCTGGCCGCGGACCACGTGCACAAGAAGGCAATGCAACTGCTCAGGGATACGCCGATTTGAGGTCGGGCTTTCAGGACAGGAAAACCTGACAGCCGAACGCAGAAGACGCAGAGGATTCGCAAAGGGCGCAGAAAACTCCTTTGAAAGGATGTTCTTCTGCGTCCTCTGCGAATCCTCTGCGCTCTCTGCGTTCGGGTGTCAGGTTTTTGGCGGCCCACCCTGGGCGGCGCCGCACGCTCGGTTCAGCTCACCACGCCGATGTTCCACGGCACGAACTCGTGGTCGCCCAGGCCCAGCAGTTCGCTCTTGCTGCGCTCGCCCGACGCGATCCTCAGCATGAGCTGGAAGATTTCCTCTGCCGTTTCGGGCATCGTCCTGGTGCCGTCGAGGATCTCGCCGCAGTTGTAGTCCATGTCTTCCGTCAGGCGCGAGTACATGGGCGTGTTGGTCGCCAGCTTGATCGAGGGCACCGGCTTGGCGCCGAACATCGAGCCGCGGCCGGTGGTGAACAGGATCATGTTGGCCCCGCCGGCGATCTGGCCGGTGGCGGAGCACGGGTCGAAGCCGGGCGTGTCCATGAACACGAAGCCGTGCTGCTTCACCGGCTCCGCGTAGCGGTACACCTCCATCAGGCCCGTGGTGCCCCCCTTCATCGAGGAGCCCAGCGACTTCTCGAAGATGTTGGCGAGCCCGCCCGCGTTGTTGCCCGGGCTCACGGCGCCGTTGATCTGGACGTCGCGGCCGGGGGAGTATTCCTCCTTCCACCATCGGATGCGCTCGATCAGCTTCTCGCCGACCGCGCGGCTCACCGCGCGCCGCGTCAGCGTGTGCTCCACGCCGTAGATCTCCGGCGTCTCCGACAGGATCGCGGTGCCGCCGTGGCGCA
This sequence comes from Ramlibacter monticola, assembly GCF_016722785.1. GTDB lineage: Bacteria > Pseudomonadota > Gammaproteobacteria > Burkholderiales > Burkholderiaceae_C > Ramlibacter > Ramlibacter monticola. The sequence goes on from NZ_JAEQNE010000001.1 coordinate 1,465,468, forward strand.
CCAGGATGTCCATCGCCGCGCCCAGCGCGGGGTTGGCCGTGATCGAGGAGAAGCCGTCCGAGCCGCCGCACTGCAGGCCGACCTTCAGGTGCCGCGCCGGCACGGGCACGCGCGCCACGTCGTTGGCGCGCGGCAGCATCTTCCGCACCGTATCCACCGCGGCTTCCACCGTCTTGCGCGTACCGCCCGTTTCCTGCATCACGAAGGTCTGCAGGCGCGAATCGGCCGCCAGGCCCTCCTGCGCCATCAGGCCCGAGAGCTGGTTGCGCTCGCAGCCCAGGCCGATGATCAGCACGGCGGCGAAGTTCGGGTGCCTGGCGTAGCCGCCGATGGTCCGCCGCAGCAGGTCCATCGGCTCGCCGCTCATTTCCATGCCGCAGCCCAGGCCGTGCGACAGGGCCACCACGCCGTCCACGTGGGGGAAGTCCTTCAGGCGTTCCTCGGTGAACCACTCGGCCACCTTGTGCACCACGGTCGCGGAGCAGTTCACCGTGGACAGGATGCCGATGTAGTTGCGCGTGCCGACTTCGCCGTCCGCGCGCACGTAGCCCATGAACTTCGCCTGCTCGGACTCCGGCAGCACCGGCGTCGGCACGTAGTCCCTGCCGTAGGCGTAGTCGCGGTCGAACTCCCGGAAGCTGACGTTGTGCGAGTGCACGTAGGTGCCGGCGGGAATGTCCTGCGCGGCGAAGCCGATGCACACGTTGTACTTCAGGATCGCCTCGCCCGCCCGGATCGCGCGGGCGGCGAGCTTGTGGCCCGCCGGCACCTGGCTGCGGCTGGTGAAGCCCTCGCTGGGCACCGGGGTGCCGATGCCCACGTCCACGCGCGCCACCACGACGTTGTCGTCGGGGTGCAGGCGGATGATGGGGCCGGCGACTTTCTTGGCGGAGAGTTCGATCATGGCGGGTCTCCTCAGTCGGCGCGGATGTTGGCCGCGCGGACCAGCTTGTCCATGCGCGGCACCTGCGCCTTCATCAGGTCGGTGAATTGCTGGCTGGTGCTGCCCACGACGGTGAAGCCCTGGCCCGCCACCTTGGCGGACAGTTCCTTCGACTTCATCGCGGCGATCGCCTCGTCCTGCAGCTTCTTCACGACGTCCGCGGGCGTGCCGGCGGGGGCGAACAGGCCGTACCAGGTCAGCACCTCGAAGTCGGGCAGCCTGGCGGACTCGGCGATGGTGGGCACGTCCGGGAAGGCGGGATGGCGCTTCAGGCTGGTGACGGCGATCGCGCGCAGCCTGCCGGACTGCAGGTAGGGCGTGATCGCGGGCACGTTCGAGAACAGCACCGGAACCTGGCCGCCGACCACGTCGGTCAGCGCCGGCGCCTCGCCCTTGTACGGGATATGGGTCATGTCCAGGCCCAGGCCCGTCTTGAACAGCTCGCCCGCGACGTGCTGGGGGCCCCCGGCGCCGGCGGAGGCATAGGACAGCCTGCCCTGCTTCGCCAGCGCGATCAGCTCCTGCATGTTCTTCGCCGGCACGCTGGGGTGCACGGCCAGGATCATCGGCATCGACACCAGCATCGAGATCGGCGTGAAGTCCTTCAGCGGGTCGAAGGCCAGCTTGGGATAGATGGCGGGCGCCACCAGCATGGTGGACTGCGAGCCGAGGAAGATGGTGTAGCCGTCGGCCGGCGCCTTGGCCACGAAGGTGGCGGCGATGGTGCCGGTGGCGCCCGGCTTGTTGTCCACCACGAAGGACTGGCCGACCTGCGCGCCCATCTGCGTGCCCACCTGGCGGGCGATGATGTCGGCGCCGCCCCCGGCGGCGAAGCCGACGGCGATCTTCACGGGCTTGTCCGGGTAGCCGGCGGCGAAGGCGGGGAGCACGGCGGCCGCTGCGGCGGCGGCGCACAGGGCGCGGCGGGTGAACTTCATTCTGGCTTTGTCTCCGGGTTGGGCCCGCCATCATGGCCGCAAGCGCGGACGCGACCAATCGTGCGTTCCCACATTCAATCGATAATGAAGTTTTGTTCCGGATGGACACGCAGTTCCTGCAAAGCTTCGTGATGGTGGTCGACTGCGGCTCGATGGCCGAGGCGGCGCGCCGGCTCGACCTGACGCCCGCGGCCGTCGCCGCCCGGGTCAAGTCGCTCGAGGAAGCCATGGGCAGCACGCTGGTGCGGCGCGCCGGCCGCACCGTCAAGCCCACCGAAGCGGGCCTGCGCATCCTCAACCACGCGCGCGGCGTGCTGCGCGACGTGCGCAACCTGCACGCCCTGGCCAACGACGACGCGCCCTTCGGCGAGTGGCGGCTCGGCGTCTCCGCCTCCGCGCTGACCGGGCTGCTGCCGCCCCTGCTGCGCGGGCTCTACGAAAAGCACCCGAAGCTCGCGGTGTACATGGAACCGGGCAACTCGGGCACCCTCTTCCAGCGCGTGACGGCCGGCGTGCTCGATGCCGCCGTGATCGTGGAGCCGCAGTTCACGCTGCCCAAGTCCTGCGGCTGGCAGGTGCTGGCGGAAGAGCCCCTGTGCGTGCTGGCCCCGGCCGCCTTCGCGGGCCGCGACCCGCTCGACCTGCTGGCGAGCGAGCCCTTCATCCGCTACGACCGCAGCATGTGGGGCGGCCGCATGGCCGACGCCTACCTGCGCGAGCACCACATCCAGCCGCAGGAGCGCATCGAGATCGACGCGCTCAACGCGATCGCCTCCTTCGTCCACCAGGGGCTCGGCGTGGCGCTGGTGCCGGACTGGACGCCGCCCTGGCCCGAGGGCCTGCGGGTGCTGCGCATCCCGCTCCCGCCGCCGGCGCCGGTGCGCCGCATGGGCCTGGTCTGGAGCGAGGGCCCCAAGGCGGCGCTGGCGCGGGCACTGCTGGCCGAGGCGGGCCGCGCTCCGGCCTGAGGACTTACCCTAGCCTGGTGCGCTCCCCAACGGGGACGCAGGCCCTATACGCCCCATTCCAGGCTTTCGAGCCGGGCCAGCGCCGTAACAATTTCTTTCGATGCCGCCGTCACGTAGTGCCAAGTCGCTACATCTATTGCTTCGACTCCGCCAATGTGCTGCGGAGTAATCGGGAGGCCCCATGAAGTCGACGGTTCGTTTCGTTTCCTCGCGTGTCGCACCCGTTGCGCTGGCAGCCGCGACTGCGTTCGGCCTGGCCAGTTGCGGCGGTGGTGGCGGTGGCACCTTCGCCGGCTCGGGCGGCATCACCGGCGGCAGCAACTTCACGCCGCCCGACCCCGCGCTGGTCGCGCAGGGACAGACGGTCTTCCGCTCCGAGACCTTCGGCGACGAGAGCTTCTTCACCGACGTGCTGCGCCTGAACGAGCCCGTCGAGCAGGCCGTGACGCCGCGCGTGGCGCTGACCGTCGGCCTCAAGGTCGACGCGGACGCGCTGCCCGATTCGGTCAAGCAGGGCATCCAGAACGGCACGGTGAACCTCGACAGCACGGCCACCACGCTGGCGCTTCTCAAGCTGAACGCCGTCATCGGCCTGAAGGGCGACGTGCAGACCGGCGCCGACGGCAAGGACCACCTCGTTCGCCTCGGCGTCACCTGCGCCATCTGCCACTCCACGGTGGACAACAGCTTCGCCCAGGGCATCGGCAAGCGCCTGGATGGATGGCCCAACCGCACCCTCAACGTGGGCGCGATCATCGCGCTGTCGCCCGCGTTGAACGCGGCACAGAAGGCGGTCTACAACTCCTGGGGCCCGGGCATGTACGACGCCCGCTTCAATATCGTGGACGGCGGCACGCCCGGCCACGGCGACGGCCTCAACAAGCCCTCCGTGATCCCGCCGGCGTTCGGCCTGCAGGGCGTCGACAAGACCACCTTCACCGGCGACGGCGACAACATCGCCTACTGGAACCGCTACGTCGCGGTCACGCAGTTCGGCGGCCACGGCACCTTCACCGAGCCGCGCCTGAGCCTCAACGTGAAGAACGGCACCGACGACCTGGTGACGGCCAAGCTGCCTGCGCTGCAGGCCTACCAACTGTCGCTGCAGCCGCCGGCGCCGCCGGCAGGCTCCTTCGATGCCGCCGCGGCGGCGCGGGGCCAGGTGATCTTCAACGTGAGGGCGCAATGCGCCACCTGCCACTCGGGATCGACCTTCACCGATGCCAACGTGACGCTGCATCCGAAGTCGGACTCGATGGCCGAGCCCGAGGTGCCGAGCCACGCGGACCGTTCCGCCACCAAGCTGTATCGCACGACGCCCTTGCGGGGGATCTGGCAGCACGCCCCGTACTTCCACGACGGCTCGGCGCCCACGCTGGCGGCGGTGGTCGCGACCTACAACACGAAGCGGACGCTCGGGCTGTCGCCGCAGGAAATGGCGGATCTCGTGGAGTACCTGAAGTCGCTGTGAGCTGAGGGGACCCGCCCGAGGACCATGCCGGAAGCAGAGAACCACTCCATCACCGCTCCCGACGACCGCGCGCTCCTGGCCGGGCTCCGGCAGGGCCAGGCGCGCGCCTACGAGCAGATGATGCGCCGCTACAACCGCCTCCTGTACCGCGCCGCGCGCGGCATCGTGCGCGACGACGCCGAGGCCCAGGACTGCGTGCAGGAGGCCTGGCTGCGCGCCTTCACCGGCCTGCAGGGCTTTCGCGGCGAGGCGGCGCTGGGCACCTGGCTCACGCGCATCGTGATCAACCAGGCGCTCACGCAGCAGCGCCGGCTCGGCCGGTGGGTGGCGTGGAACGAGGACTTCGAGAGCGGGGAGAGCGACATGGCGCAGTACCCTCACGGCCGCGACGCCATGGAGTCGCCCGAAGAACGCGTCGCCCGCCTGCAGGTGCTGCGCCAACTGGAACAGGCCATCGACTCGCTCGCGCCCATCTACCGCAGCGTGTTCATCCTGCGCGCGGTGCAGGGCCTCAGCGTGGAAGACACGGCGCAGGGCCTGCAGGTCTCCGCCGACGTGGTGAAGACGCGCTTCCTGCGGGCCCGCGCGCAACTGCGCGCGCTGCTCGCATTCGACCCGGAAACGGAGGCGGCCTACCTGCACGACTTCGCGGGGCAACGCTGCAGCGACCTGACGGGGCGCGTGCTGCAGGAGCTGCGGTCGCGCGGTGTAATCAGGGACCACTGAAGGCCAAACCGCCAAGACCAACTGCCTCCTGGCTGTCCTGTCTTTTGTGCATCGCAAGAAGGCGCTGCGGGAAAACACCCTCCAAGGCCGGCCGCTTTGCGTGAAAGCATGCTGGCCTCCACCGCCCGGCCGAGGTCCAGCCCGTGCAACTTCGCCAGGATTCGCACACGGTCCCGCCCCCGGCCCCCGCGGCCGGCCCGCTGCTGTCGGTGCGCAAGCTGCGCGTGCGCTTCGGCGGCATCACCGCGCTGGACGACGTCTCCTTCGATGTCGCGCGCGGCCAGATCGCCGGCCTGATCGGTCCCAACGGCGCCGGCAAGACCACCCTCTTCAACTGCCTGTCGCGCCTGTATGCCTACGAGCAAGGCGCCATCACCTTCGACGGCCAGCCGCTCGAGAAGCTGCCGCGGCACCGCATGGCGGCCCTCGGCATGGGCCGCACCTTCCAGAACTTGGCCCTGTTCGCCAGCATGAGCGTGCTCGACAACATCAAGGTGGGCCAGCACGCGCGCACGCGCAAGGGCTTCCTCGCGCATGCGCTGCGCCTGCCCGGCGTGGCCGCCGAGGAAGAGGCCTGCAGCCAGCGCGCGGCCGAGCTGGTGCGCTTCCTCGGGCTGGAGCAGGTCGCGCGCAAGCCCGTGGCCGACCTGCCCTTCGGCACCCGCAAGCGCGTGGAACTGGGGCGGGCCCTCGCGAGCGCGCCCACGCTGCTGCTGCTGGACGAACCGGCGGCGGGCCTCAACCACGAGGAGGTCGGCGCGCTCGGCGACCTGATCCGCGCCATCCGTGACCAGTTCCAGCTCACGGTGCTGCTGGTGGAACACCACATGGGCCTCGTCATGAGCGTGTCGGACCACGTCGTCGCGCTCAACTTCGGCCGTCGGATCGCCGAAGGCACGCCGGCCGAAGTGCAGCGCGACCCGGAGGTGATCCAGGCCTACCTGGGGGCGGAGGCCTGATGGCGGCGCCGCTGCTCCAGGTGCGCGCGCTGCACGCGGGCTACGGCCCGACCCAGGTGCTGCACGGCCTGGACTTCGAGATCGAGGAAGGCAGCATCACCGCCCTGCTGGGCGCCAACGGCGCCGGCAAGACCACGACGCTGCGCGCGCTGTGCGGCATGGTGCGCACCGGCGGCGAGGTGCGCTTCGGCGGCCAGCGCATCGACGGCCGCGCCACCGAGGACATCGTGCGGCTTGGCGTCGCCCACGTGCCCGACGGCCGCGGCACCTTCACCGACCTGAGCACGGAGGAGAACCTCCGGCTGGGCGCCTACGCGCGCCGCGACCGCAGCGCCCTGGCGGAAGACTCCGCCCGCGTGTACCGGCTGTTCCCCATCCTCGCGGAACGGCGCCACCAGCAGGCCGGCACGCTCTCGGGCGGGCAGCAGCAGATGCTGGCGGTGGCGCGCGCGCTGATGCTGCGGCCCCGCCTGCTGCTGCTGGACGAACCTTCCTTCGGTCTGGCGCCGATGGTGGTGAAGGAGATCTTCGCGGCCATGCGCGAGATCAACCGGACGCAACAGGTCACCATCCTGTTGGTGGAGCAGAACGCCGCGATGGCGCTGCGCCTCGCCGACCGCGCGCACCTGCTGGAGACCGGGCGCCTGGTGCGTTCCGGCAGCAGCACCGAGCTGATGAACGACGACGCGGTGCGCCGCGCCTACCTCGGCTACTGAAGGAGCGCCATGGAAGCCGTGCTGCACCAGGTGTTCGCGGGCCTCGCCACCGGCGGCATCTACGCCAGCCTGGCGCTGGCGCTGGTGATGATCCACAACGCCACGCGGCTGGTGAACTTCGCGCAGGGCGAGATGGCGATGTTCGCCACCTACCTGTGCTGGTCGATGCTGCAGGCCGGCTGGCCCTACTGGGGCGCCTTCCTGGCGACGGTCGCACTGGCGCTGGTCCTCGGCGCGGCGATCGAACGCATCCTGATCCGGCCGGTGGAGCGCGCGCCGGTGCTCACCGTGGTCGTGGTGTTCATCGGGCTGCTGCTGGTCCTCAACAGCCTGGCCGGCTGGATCTACAGCTACACGATCAAGTCCTTCCCGAGCCCCTTCCCGAGCCGCGCGCCCTTCGGCCTCACCATCGTGTCGGCGCACGAACTTGGCGCGATCGGCGTGACGCTGGTGGTGCTGCTGCTGGTGTACCTGTTCTTCCGCTTCACGCCGCTGGGGCTGGCGATGCGGGCGGCGGCGCAGAACCCCGAGTCGAGCCGGCTGGTGGGCATCCGCGTCGGCTGGATGCTCGCCCTCGGCTGGGGGCTGGCGGCGGCGATCGGCGCGACCGGCGGCATGATGGTCGCGCCCATCGTGTTCCTCGAGCCGAACATGATGACCGGCGTGATCCTCTATGCCTTCGCGGCGGCGCTGCTGGGCGGGATCGACAGCCCGCACGGCGCGGTGGTCGGCGGCTTCATCGTGGGCGTGCTGGAGAACCTCGTGGGCGCTTACCTGATCGGCACCGAGCTGAAGCTCACGGTGGCCCTGGTGCTGATCGTGGGCGTGCTGGTGGTCAAGCCCGCGGGCCTGTTCGGCCGCGTCATCGTGCAGCGGGTGTGAGCATGAAGGCCGCCACTCCCACCGAACTGGCGCCGGTCGCGTCGCCGCGGCTCGCGGGCGGGGTGCGCGGCGCGTCCCTGGCCGGGATCGCGGCGCTGGCCGCGCTCGTGCTCGCGGCAGCCCTGCTGCCCTTCTTCTCCAGCAACTACCGCGTGTTCCAGTACACCATGGTGCTGATCTACGCGATCGCGCTGCTCGGGCTCAACATCCTCACCGGCTACAACGGCCAGATCTCGCTGGGGCACGGCGCCTTCTATGCCATCGGCGCCTACGTCACGGCGATCCTGATGGACAAGTTCGGCGTGCCCTACTGGGCCTGCATCCCGCTCGCCGGCGCGGTGTGCCTGGTCGCCGGTTTCCTGTTCGGCCTGCCGGCGCTGCGGCTCGAAGGCGTGTACCTCGCGCTCGCCACCTTCGCGCTGGGGGTCGCGCTGCCGCAGTTGCTGAAATACAAGCACCTGGAGGAATGGACCGGCGGCGTGCAGGGCATCATCCTCACCAAGCCGGAGCCGCCCTTCGCCTCCCTGTTCGGCTTCGAGCTCAACGCCGACCGCTGGCTCTACCTGTTCACGCTGCTGGTCGCGGTGGCGATGTTCGCGGTCGGCTGGAACCTGCTGCGCGGGCGCGTGGGCCGTGCCCTGATCGCGATCCGCGACCATCCGATCGCCGCGGCCAGCATGGGCATCGACAACAGCCTCTACAAGTCGCTGGCATTCGGCGTGAGCGCCCTGTTCACGGGCGTGGCCGGCGCGCTGGGCGCGATCGCGGTCGCCTTCGTCGCGCCGGACAGCTTCACGATCTTCCTGTCGATCTCGCTGCTGGTGGGCATGGTGGTGGGCGGGCTCGCCTCCATCGCGGGTGCGCTCTGGGGCGCCCTCTTCATCCAGTTCGTGCCGAACCTCGCCGACCACGTCTCCAAGGCCGCGCCGTGGGCGATCTACGGCGCGCTGATGATCCTCTTCATGTACGTGATGCCCACCGGCATCGCCGGCGCCTTGCGCCTGGCCCGGCAGCGCCTCGCGCGCCGCACGGGCAGGGACCATCCCGCGGCCTGAGCGCCGCCCTTCTCGCCTGAAAGGACTTGTCATGGGTATGCAAAGACGCACCGTTGTGGCCGGGGGCCTCGCGCTCGCGGCGCTCCCCGCCCTGGGCCAGAAGAAGTACGGCCCCGGCGCCAGCGACAAGGAGATCAGGATCGGCAACACGATCCCCTACAGCGGGCCCGCCTCCGCCTACGGGATCATCGGCCGGGTGCAGGCGGCGTACTTCAAGATGGTCAACGAGCAGGGCGGCATCGGCGGACGGCAGCTGAACTACATCAGCCTCGACGACGGCTACAGCCCGCCGAAGACGGTGGAGATGGTCCGCAAGCTGGTGGAGCAGGACGAGGTGCTGTTCACGGTGAGCACGCTGGGCACGCCGTCCAACTCGGCGATCCACAAGTACATGAACCAGAAGAAGGTGCCGCACCTGTTCGTGGCCACCGGCGCTTCGAAGTGGAACGACCCCAAGGACTTCCCCTGGACCATGGGCTTCAACCCGAACTACCAGAGCGAGGGCAAGCTGTACGCGCAGGACATCCTGCGCAGCCGGCCGAACGCGAAGATCGCGGTGCTGTACCAGAACGACGACTACGGCAAGGACTACCTCAAGGGCTTCATGGAAGGCCTGGGCGAGAAGGGCAAGGCCATGGTGGTGAAGACGGCGACCTACGAGGTCACCGACCCCACCATCGACTCGCAGATCGTGACGCTGCAGTCCTCCGGCGCGGACGTGTTCTTCAACATCACCACGCCCAAGTTCGCGGCCCAGGCGATCCGCAAGGTGGCGGACATCGGCTGGAAGCCGGTGCACTACCTCAACCAGGTGTCCTCCAGCGTCGGCTCGGTGCTGAAGCCGGCCGGCCTCGACAAGTCGGTGGGCCTGATCTCGATGCAGTACTTCAAGGATCCCACCGACCCGAAGTGGGCAAACGACAAGCCGATGCAGGAGTACTTCGCCTTCATGAAGAAGTACCTGCCCGGCGAGGACCCGATGGACGGCACGGCCACCTACGGCATGGCGGTGGCGCAGCTCGTCGTGCAGCTGCTGAAGCAGTGCGGCAACGACCTGACGCGCGAGAACGTGATGAAGCAGGCGGCGAGCCTGAAGTTCCAGGTCCCGCTGATGCTGCCCGGCGTGGTGGCGGAGACCAGCGCGAGCGACTTCGCGCCCTTCCAGACCATGCAGCTGGTGAAGTTCGACGGCAAGACCTGGCAGGGCTTCGGCGAGCCGATGGCGGTGCGGTAGTCGGCGCCGTCAAAACCCGACAGCCGAACGCAGAGGGCGCAAAGGGACGCAAAGGACGCAGAAGGAAGCCTTTGGTGGATGTCCTTCTGCGTCCTCTGCGCATCCTCTGCGTCCTCTGCGTTCGGCTGTCATGTTTTCGCAACCTGCTTCAAAGCCACCGCTGCAGTCCCCGCGCCGCGCCGGTCTACCGCGACATCACCCGCCGCGCGGCGTAGCTGGCGACGTCCACGATCGCCACCAGCACGATCATGGCCGCGAGCACCGAGCCGGTCTCGCCCATCTGGAACAGGCCCAGGTGCAAGGCGAGCATCTGCCCGAGGCCACCGGCGCCGACGACGCCGAGGATCGCCGCCGCGCGGATGTTGTTCTCCCAGCGGTACAGCGTGCAGCTCACGAGCTGCGGGAGCACCTGCGGCAGCGTCGCGTAGAGCAGCACGCGGCCTTCCGGCACGCCGCGCACGCGCAGCGCGAAGGCGGGCCCGGGCGCGGCGTTCTCGATGGCCTCGGCGAACAGCCGCCCCAGCACGCCCGTGGTGTGCACGGCCAGCGCCAGCGTGCCGGCGAAGGGACCGAGGCCGGCCGCGATCAGCAGCAGCACGGCCCACATCAGCTCGGGCACGCTGCGCAGCACGTTGAGCAGCAGGCGCGCCACTGCGCGCCAGCGCGCCGGGTCCTCCGCATGCAGCCGGCTGGCGGGCAGCGCCAGCAGCAGGCCGAAGACGGCGGCCAGCGCGGTCCCCAGCATCGCCATGGCGAGCGTCTCCGCCGCCGCGGGCAGCAGCTTCGCGAGGAAGGCCCATTGCAGGTTGGGCGACAGCAGTTCGGTCGCGAAGCGACCCATGCGCCGCAGCGCGTCCAGCGACAGGAAACGCGCCCACTGCAGGTCCAGCGACCAGAAACTCGCGAACACCACCGCCAGCGCCGCGGCCACGAACCAGCAGACGCGGCAACGGGCGTCGAACAGCTTGGGCGGAAGCCGGTAGACCTCGTTGGCGGCGACCTTGGTCTGGAAGTCGGCCATGTCGTCCCTCACGCCAGCACCCGCCGCAGCCACGCGCCGAGGCGGCCGGCGCCCGCCACCAGCAGGACGAACAGGACCAGCATGGTCGCCACTTCGCCGCCGTTGAACAGCTTCATCGAGGAAGCCATCTGCTGCCCCAGCCCGCCCACGCCGACGAATCCGAGCACGGCCGAAGCGCGGATCGCGCACTCCCAGCGGTAGACCGTGTAGCTCGTGAGCTCCGCCGTCTCCTGCGGCAACAGGCCGTAGAAGAAGGCCTGCAGGCGGCTGGCGCCGTTGCGCAGCAGCGAGGTGGTGGCATGCGCATCGCTGCTCTCCAGGATCTCGCCGTAGACCTTGCCCAGCAGGCCGCCATAGGTGAGGCCGATCGCCAGCACCCCCGCCGTGGGACCGGGGCCCACCAGGCGCACGAACACCAGCGCCCAGACCAGCTCCGGCACGCTGCGCAGCACGAGCGCCAGTCCGCGGGAGGCAAGGCGCACGACGGCCGGCAACGGCGCCATGCGGCCGGACAGGCCGGAGACCGACAGGGCCCGCACGGACAGCAGCGCGAGCGGCAGCGCCAGCATCAGGGCGAGCGTGAGGCCGGCGGTGGCGATGGCCACCGTGCGCCAGGTCTCGCGCACCACCAGCCCCACGAATTCGGCGTCGACGCGCGGCGGCACGAAGCCGGCGAGGAACTTCAGCGTGGGCTTCAGGCTGTCCGGCGCGAACAGCCGCCAGGGCCGGAACTCGGTCCAGACCAGCAGCGGCCACAGCAGCACGAGGCCGGCCAGCGTCCAGGACAGGCGGGCGGTCCAGGCCGGATCGCGATGCTCCGGCGGGCGCGGCAGGATGGCGGCCACGTCAGCGCCAGTTCATGACTGCCGGCTGCGGCGACGGCTCGTCCAGCGGCAGCGAGGGCTGTGGCTCACCCTCCTGCGCGTACAGCTCCCGCAGCAATTCCTCCGTCACCAGCGGTGAAGGCAGGTCGAACACCAGGCGTGCGCCGCGCAGGCCGACGATGCGCGGGAAGTGCCGCAGCGCCATCGGCGCGTCGCGCACCGTCGCGATCACGGTGGCGCCGCTCTCGCGGGCCGACGCCGTCAGCGTGGTGACGGCCTTCGCCGTACACGCGGGGTCGAGCGCCGACAGCGGCTCGTCCAGCAGCAGCAGCTTCGCCTGCGACAGCAGCGCGCGGGCCAGGCCGACGCGCTGGCGCTCGCCGGCGGAGAGCCGGTCGACGTGTGCGAACAGCTTGTCGGACACGCCGAAGCGCTCCAGTGCCGCATCGGCCTGCGCGATGCCGGTCGGGTACACCAGGCTGCGCAGGCTCTGCCACAGGCCTTGCTGCGGCAGGCGGCCGGCCAGCACCGAGGTCACGACGCGCTGCCGCGGCGGCAGCGGCGGCACCTGGGGCGCCAGGAACAGCGAGCCGCGCAGCTGCTGCAGCCGGCGCGTCGTCAGGCTCCAGGGGTTCTGGCCATCGAGCAGCACGGTGCCGGAGGCCGGCTGCAGCGCGCAGGCGAGCAGATGCAGCAGGGTCGTCTTGCCCGCGCCGGAGGGGCCGATCACGGCCAGCTGCTCGCCCGGCTCGACCTCCAGGGTCAGCCGCCGCAGCGCCGGGCAACTGGCTGCAGGCGCGCCCGGATGGCGGCCGGAGACGGCGTGGAGGGCGACTCTCATGCGCCCACTTCGGCAGCCCGGCGTTGCGGGCCGCGCCTGGGCGAGGACGCGGCTGAAGATGTTGTTTTTTTCATGGCGACCCTTTCGGAGACGACGACGGATTACACCGCAGATCGCATGGTCGCGCCGCCCCCACGGACACTGCGATGCCGGCGAAGCGCCGTTCCGACCCTGTCGTGGGTGAGTTCGACGGCACCACCTGGCAGGTGCCTGGCGAGCGGACGGGGGCCCGCTGACGGCGCGGCATGGAAGCCCTTGCGCGGCACCGGAAGCCGTCAGACGCTACGATCCGGGCGCCGGACATCGCCCCCGTGACAGCTCCAAGCTTCCCTCCCACCCGTCGCCGCTGCCTGCTCGCCGCGGCCTGCCTGCCCTGGCTCCCCGCGGCGTTCGCCGCCGGCGGGGAAAGCCCGCGCCGGGATTGGCCGCCCCAGCGCCAGACCCCCGCGCTCGAACTCGATCGGATCGAAGGCAGCACGTGGCGGCTCGACTCCGCGCGCGGCCGGCCCGTGCTGCTCAATTTCTGGGCCAGCTGGTGCGAACCATGCCGCGCGGAGATGCCGGCGCTGCAGCAACTCGCCCGCGAGCGCGGCTCCGACGGCCTGCAGTTGCTGGCCGTGAACTACCGCGAAACCGAAGCCGCGGTGCGTCGCTTCATTGCCACGACGGGGCTGGACCTGCCCGTGCTGCTGGACCGCGAGGGCGCGGCGGCGAAGGCCTTCGGCATCCGCATCTTTCCGAGCACCATCGGCATCGACCGGCGCGGCCGGGCGCGCTTTGTCGTGACCGGCGAATTCGACTGGAGCAGCCCGCAGGCTGCGCGCTGGGTGGCGGAGCTGTAGACAGCCTATCTGGCGTCGTCGGCCGGGAAGGACGGGTAGCCCGCCTGTTCGGTCGCCTTGGTGAGTGCCGCGACGCTGGTCTTCGCGTCGTCGAACGTCACCTTCGCATTGCGGCGCTCATAACTCACCACCGCGCGGCTGACGCCCGGAACCTTCAGCAGCGCGATGCGGATGGTCACCGGACAGGTGTCGCAGTCCATCGTCGGCACGCTCAGGGTCACCTGGCGCGGCGCGGCCGATGCCGGGCCGGCGGCCACGAGGAGCGCGGCAGCCAGGACGGTGAAGAACTTGGTCATGTCAGCACTCCCTCTTCAATAGAACAGCGGTGCCGCGAGCGGCACCACGAGCGGCAGCAGGGTGAGGACCGCCACCAGCCAGAACCAGCGTCGGGCGGCGCCGCCGACGCGGCGGCAGGCTGCGTCGCCGGTCGCGTCGCACGCGGCGGCAGCCGACGGGCGATACAGGCGCCAGCCGGCCAGCCCCAGCGAGACGACGGCCAGGGCCGACAGGGCCAGGGACCAGGGCTCGAGCCGCCGCAGCTGACCGATCCAGGCGCCGGAGATGCCCACGATCGCGAACAGGAGCGGCATCACGCAGCAGGCCGACGACAGCAGCGCGGCGATGCCGGCGAGCGTCAGGACCGGAGCGGTGCCCGGCGCGTCGGCGGGCTGCTGCGGAACCGGAGCGGAAAGTGTCTTCATCGGCGGATCAGACCGTGATCTCGCGCGCCGTGATCTGGTACGCGAAGCTGTCGGGATCGTAGGGGTCGCGTGCGCCGGCGGCGGTTTCGGCCTGCGGGTACATGAAGAAACCGAGCCTTCCCTGCTTCGCACCGGGCAGCTTGACGTCGCTGGCGCTGTTGTAGCCCATCCAGTTGCCTTCCCAGCTGCCGAACAGCGCCTTGCGCACAGGCGCCACCACGGGGTGGCCGGCGTCCTTGATCCACTCCGGCGTTTCCTGCCGCATGACCTTGGTGACGTCGGCGGGGTCCATGGCCACCCAGCCCTGCTCCTTCAGGTACACCTCGGCCCGGCAATGCTGCGCGCCCTTGAGGCTGGCCGGGTTCGCCCCGAGTTCGCGGTAGCCGAAGGCGCTGGGCACCAGACGGATGCCGTAGATATCGCGGGCCGGGACGCCCGCCGCGCGGCACAGTCCGACGAACAGCGCATTGATGTCGGCGCACTTGCCGCTCAGGCTGCCCGACTCCAGCATCGCCTTGATGTCGCCCGAGCCGCAGCCTTTCACCTTGGGCTCCCGGTAGGTGCTGACGATGATCCAGTCGTAGATGCGCTGCACCTTCTCGCGGTCGCTGCGCGCGCCCAGCACGATCTGCGTGGCCACCTTGCGCACGATGCCGTCGGTGGTGATCAGTTCGCTGGGCTGCAGCCAGTGCCGCAGGTCCGCGGGATCCGCGGCCGCGGGGGCCGCCGCCGTCCAGTCGACGGCGCGGTTCTGCGTTTCCACCCGGCTGGTCAGCACGAGGCGCGGGTCCGGCGTTCCGGCGTCGAAGCGCGCCACGAGCACCTTGGCACCGGTCGCGCCGTCGGCGGCGAGGCGTACGTCGCTGGCGTTGCCGGACCAGCTCACGTCCGCCGTGCGCTGCCACGCGGTCTGGAGCGAAGGGACGGGCAGCCAGACGATTCCCGCACCGGAAGGTTCGCGCAATTGCACGGTCGTCGTCACCTCGAAGCTGCGCCATCCCGCGGGGCGGGGTTCGAAGCGGCGGGCAGGCTCCTCGGCCCGCGCGAGCGGCCCGGCGCCCACGACCAGTGCGGCGGAGGCGGCTTTGACGAGATCGCGGCGCGAGAGTTGCGGGGTCATGGGTTCTTCCGGTGGATTGGGCAACAGATGGCAGCGCGGGAGGCATGCGCGGAGGGCGCCAAGTATAGGATTTTGCCGCCGTCCCTTCAGCCGGTGGGACATGGCGGCACCCGGGCGCCGTGCACGCTGCGGAAGCCGGCCAGCACGTCGCGCCGGTGCGGCTCGAAGAAGTTGCGGTAGCGCGCATGGGCCAGCGCCGGCGCGGTGGCCGGCGAGGCGCCCCGCAGCACCCGGCGGGTGCCGAACCAGGGTTGCGAATAGTCGCGGTAGGGGTGCGGCACGAAGCCCGGATACGGCGCGAACGGGCTGGCGGTCCACTCCCACGCCTGGCCCCAGCGGAAGCGCGGCTGGGTGAGGGCCGCGCACTCCCATTCGGCCTCGGTGGGCAGCCGCCGGCCGGCCCAGCGGCACCAGGCGTCGGCTTCGTGGGCGCTCAGGTGCACGGCCACCTCCTGCGCCCGCAGGCGGCGCCAGCTGCCGTGGCGCATCTGTTCCCAGTGATCGGCCACGCGGCGCACGCCGGCGGGCCGGCGTTCGCGCAGGGACGCCAGCCACGTCCGGCCCGGCTCGGTCCACCACTGCGGATCCTCGTAGCCGCCCGCTTCGAGGAAGGGCAGGAAGGCGCCCCAGCTCACCGGACTGGAGTCGATCTCGAAGCGCGGCAGCTCCACTTCGTACGCCGGCAGTTCGTTGTCGAAGGCGAAGCCGGCGCAGCTCACGCCGATGCCGAAACGCAGCGGCCCCACCGGCAGTTCGGCCAGGTGCTCCACCCGCGGCGGCTCCTGGCATTCGCGCAGCGGGATGCCGAGGGCCTGGGCCATGTACACCGCGGCCTCGGCATGCATCTGTTCGTGCACGGCCGCGAGCCGGAAGAAGTAGAGCCTGTCGTCGTCGGCCCCGTCGAGCGCGCCCAGCAGCTGCAGGGTGTGCTCCAGCGTCCGGGCGAGGTAGTCGCCGGTCGCATCCGCATCGGGCAGCGGCAGTTCCCAGCGCACGCGGTGACCGACCCGGCTCGAGTCGTAGCAGGCGTCCGCCTGCGGCACGCGCGAGGGCAGTCGGTGCGCGCCCGGGTCGGCGTGCACGCCCAGGTGCCGCTGCGGGTTGCGCGTGATCCACCATTCCTGGAACCAGGCGACGTGCCCCATCTCCCACAGCGGCGGATTGAGTTCCGGCGCATAGGGAACGTGCGGCGCGGGGCCCAGCGCCTGCCGGAAATCCTCCGCCAGCTGCAGGGTGCGCTGGCGCGCCGCCCGCAGCGCGGAACGCACGGCGGAAGGCGGCCCCTGGCGCAAGGCGAGTGCCTCGGTCGGCGCCGCGGCGCTATAACCGGTGGATGCCTCAATCCTCATCGGTGGTCATCGTAAGCCCCGCCCTCGCGGACGCCAACAACGGCAACTGGCGGACGGCCAGGCGGTGGCAGCAACTGCTGGCGGGCGAGCGCGAGGTTCGCATCACCAACGCCTGGCCGGACGCCGCGGCGGCTGCCGACGGGCTGATGCTGGCGCTGCACGCGCGCCGCTCGGCCGCGCCCATCGCCGCCTGGGCGCAGGCCCATCCGGGCCGGGGACTCGCCGTGGTGCTGACCGGCACCGACCTGTACCGCGACATCCTGGCCGATGCGGCCGCGCAGCGCTCGCTGGAGCTGGCGCAGCGGCTGGTGGTGCTGCAGGAATGCGGGCCCGAGGCCTTGCCGGCATGGCAGCGCGACAAGGCGCGGGTGATCTACCAGTCGAGCCCCGCCCTGCCTCCGCTGGACCGGAACGATGCGACCCTCACCGCCGTGACGGTGGGCCACCTGCGCGAAGTGAAGTCGCCCCAGACCCTGTTCGCCGTGGCGCGCCTGCTGGGCCAGCGCGACGACATCCGGATCCGTCACATCGGCGATGCCACGGCCGAGCCGGCGCTGGGCGACGAGGCGCGCGCGACCCAGCGCGACTGCCCCCACTACGAGTGGCTGGGCCCGCTGCCGCACGCGGCGACCCTGGAGGAGATCCGGCGCGCCCACGTGCTGGTGCACCCCAGCGCCATGGAAGGCGGGGCGCATGCGATCCTGGAGGCGGTGCGTGGCCGCACGCCGGTGCTGGCGAGCCGGGTGCCAGGCAACGTCGGCATGCTGGGCCCCGACTACCAGGGCTATTTCGCGCACGGCGACGCCGGCGCGCTGGCCCAGCTTCTGCTGGCCTGCCGGGCGGGGCAGCGCGCGGAAGCCCCTGCGTCCCATCTGCTCGGCCGGCTGGCCGCACAATGCGCCCTGCGCGCGCCGCTGTTCGATGCGGCCGCGGAGCGCAGCGCGCTCCTGAACCTCCTGCACGAACTGGACACCGCCCCATGAACGCTCCCCTGCCCACTGCCGCCGAACCCCGCCTCACCTCCCTGTCGCATGGCGGCGGCTGCGGCTGCAAGATCGCGCCCGGCGTGCTGTCCGAGATCCTCAAGGGCACGGCGCGCCTGCCGGTGCCGCCGGAACTGCTGGTGGGCATCGAGACGGCCGACGACGCCGCCGTCTACAAGCTCAACGAGGAACAGGCGCTGATCGCCACCACGGACTTCTTCATGCCGATCGTGGACGATCCGTTCGACTTCGGCCGCATCGCCGCCACCAACGCGATCTCCGACGTCTACGCCATGGGCGGCAAGCCGATCATGGCGCTGGCGCTGGTGGGCATGCCGATCAGCGTGCTGTCCACGGCCACCATCGGCCGCATCCTGGAAGGCGGCGAATCGGTCTGCAAGGCCGCGGGCATCCCGATCGCGGGCGGCCACACGATCGACTCGGTCGAGCCGATCTACGGCCTGGTGGCGCTGGGGCTGGTGCACCCCAAGCGCGTGAAGCGCAATGCCGACGCGCGCGCCGGCGACGTGCTGGTGCTGGGCAAGCCGCTGGGCGTGGGCGTGCTGTCCGCCGCGCTCAAGAAGGAGCAGCTCGATGCCGCCGGCTACGAACGCATGATCGCGACCACCACGCGCCTGAACACGCCCGGCCCGGAGCTCGCGGCCATCGCCGGCGTGCACGCGCTGACCGACGTCACCGGCTTCGGGCTGGCGGGCCATGCGCTCGAACTGGCGCGGGGCGCCGACCTGTCGATCGAGATCGAGTGGAACAAGGTGCCCGTGCTGGCGGGCGTGCGCGAGCTGGCCGAGGGTGGCTTCGTCACCGGCGCCTCGGGGCGCAACTGGGCGGGCTATGGCGCGGACGTGGCGCTCCCGGCCGGGCTCGGCGATGCGGAGCGCGCGCTGCTGACGGATCCGCAGACCAGCGGGGGGCTGCTCGTGTCGTGCTCGCCGGAGTCGGTCGACCAGGTGCTGGCGGTGTTCCGGCAGCACGGGTTCGGGCAGGCGACGGTGATCGGCCAGGCACGGCCTGCCAGCGCGGGCGCGCGGCTGGTCGTTCGCTGAAGCCCGTTCCACCTGGTCGTCGCCCCCGCACAGCGAGGGGACCGGGGAAGCGCCGCACCGCGGCGCATCTTCACTTCGTGGCGCCCTGGATTCCCGCCTCCGCGGGAATGACGAAGACCGGGGGGCGCCCCTCGAACTGCGCCTGCACCGCTTCCCGCTGATTCGCACTGCCGATCAGGCGCTGCTGCTCGAAGGCCTCCGCCACCAGCACCCTCGCCGCATCCACCGGCGTCGCGGTGTTGAAGAGCCGCTTCGCCGCCCGGATCGCATCCGGGTTGCCGGCCGCGATCTGCCGCGCCATCGCCCGTGCCTCCGCCAGGGGATCCTGGCTCACGCGCGTGGCCAGCCCCAGCACCGCCGCCTCGGCGCCCGACACCACGCGCCCGGTGAAGGTCAGCTCGCGCGCGACGTCGGGGCGGCACAGTTCGGTCAGCAGCACGCAGCCGGCCATGTCCGGCACCAGGCCCCACTTCACCTCCATCACCGACAGCTTCGTCTCCGGATGAACCAGGCGCATGTCGGCGCCCAGCGCGACCTGCAGGCCGCCGCCGAAGGCGACGCCGTGCAGCGCCGCGATCACCGGCACCGGCAGTTCGCGCCAGCCCCAGGCGACCTGCTGCCAGAGGTTGGCGAGCCCATGCGTGCGCGGGACCAGGTCGCCGACTGCGCCGCCGGCGAGGCCCTGGAACATGGCCTTGTCGAGCCCGGCGCAGAAGCCGCGGCCTTCGCCGTGCAGCACCACGGCGCGAACCTTCGCGTCGGCGCGCAGGCGCGCGATCGCGTCGACCAGCGCCTGGAACATCGCCGTGTCGAGCGCGTTCATCTTGTCCGCGCGCACCAGCGCGACCTCGGCCACGCCGTGGCCATCCGTTTCGACCCGTACGCGTTCGTCGTCCATGGGACTCTCCTGTGCGTTGCGCTGGTCGATTGTCGCGCGCCGTTGGGCCGAGTCAGCCTCCTGCAAGCCTGCAGACCCCGCACGAAGGAGGACCTAGGGTTGGACCCTCTTTTCGCGTTGCAGCACGATGAGCACCATAGGCCCCTTCGACTGGACGGCCCGGCGCGGCCCGGCCACGACCCCCGAAGGAGCCCGTTTGTCCGCTGAAACCATCCTGGAAACCCAGGGCCTGACCAAGGAGTTCAAGGGCTTCGTCGCCGTGAACAACGTGGACCTGAAGGTCAGGCGCGGCGACATCCACGCGCTGATCGGCCCGAACGGCGCCGGCAAGACGACCTTCTTCAACCTGCTGACCAAGTTCCTCGCCCCCACGCGCGGCAACATTCTCTACCGGGGAACCGACATCACGCACGAGCGCCCCGCGCAGACGGCCCGCCGCGGCATCGTGCGCTCGTTCCAGATCTCCGCCGTGTTCCCGCACCTCACCGCGCTGGAGAACGTGCGCGCCGCCCTGCAGCGCAACCTGGGCACCTCCTTCCACTTCTGGAAGCCCGAGAAGTCGCTGCACCACCTGCACGGCCGCGCGCTCGAACTGCTGGCCGCGGTGGACCTGCAGGAGTTCGCCGACGAGCTGACCGTCAACCTGCCCTATGGCCGCAAGCGCGCGCTCGAACTCGCCACCACGATGGCGCTGGAGCCCGAGCTGATGCTGCTGGACGAACCGACGCAGGGCATGGGCCACGAGGACGTCTCGCGCGTCACCGACCTGATCAAGAAGGTTTCCGTCGGCCGCACCATCCTGATGGTCGAGCACAACATGAACGTCGTCTCGAAGATCGCCGACCGCATCACGGTGCTGCAGCGCGGCGCCGTGATTGCCGACGGGCCGTATGCCGAGGTGTCGCGCAACCCTCAGGTGATCGAGGCCTACATGGGCTCCACCGAAGCCGAGCTGCAGGGGGCGCACTGATGGCATCGAACGAGCTGCTCCGCATCGAGAACCTGCACGCCTGGTACGGCGAGTCGCACGTCCTGCACGGCGTGAACATGAGCGTCGACGAGGGCGAGGTCGTGTCGCTGCTCGGTCGCAACGGCGCCGGCCGCACCACCACCCTGCGCGCCATCCTGGGCCTCACGGGCCGACGCACCGGTTCGATCCGCCTGCGCGGCACCGAGGCGATCCAGTTGGCGCCGCACCGCATCGCCCGCCTCGGCGTGGGCTACTGCCCGGAGGAGCGGGGCATCTTCTCCAGCCTGTCGGCCGAGGAGAACCTGCTGCTGCCGCCGGAGATCGCCCAGGGCGGCATGGGCGTCGCCGAGATCTACGAGATGTTCCCCAACCTGAAGGAGCGCGCGAACAGCCCCGGGACGCGCCTTTCCGGCGGCGAGCAGCAGATGCTGGCCGTGGCCCGCATCCTGCGCACCGGCGCGCGCCTGCTGCTGCTGGACGAGATCTCGGAGGGCCTCGCGCCGGTGATCGTGCAGAAGCTCGCCGAGATGATCCATACGCTGAAGGCCAAGGGCTACACGATCATCCTCGTCGAACAGAACTTCCGGTTCGCCGCGCCGCTGGCGGACCGGTTCTACGTGATGGAGCACGGGCGCATGGTGCGCGAGTTCCGCCAGGAGGAACTCGCGGCCAACGCCTCGATGCTCAACGAATACCTGGGTGTGTGAGCACGCCGGGCGCATTTACCGAAGGAGAAGCCATGAAAGTGAAGAAGACGTTTGCCGCCGCTGCGTTGGGTGCGGCCGCCCTGTTCGGCGCCACGATGCCGGCGCAGGCGCAGATCTCCGGTGACGTGATCCGCATCGGCGTCATCACCGACATGTCCAGCGTGTACGCGGACATCGGCGGCCAGGGCAGCGTGGAAGCCATCCGCATGGCGATCGCCGAACTCGGCGGCGCCATCGGCGGCAAGAAGATCGAGGTGATCTCCGCCGACCACCAGAACAAGCCCGACGTCGCCGCCACCAAGGCGCGCGAATGGTTCGACACCCAAGGCGTCGACATGCTGATCGGCGGCACCAACTCCGGCACCAACCTGGCCATGGCCAAGGTGGCGCAGGAGAAGAAGAAGCCCTTCATCTCGGTGGGCGCCGCGACCTCCGCGCTGACCAACGAGCAGTGCTCTCCCTACACCCTGCACTGGGCCTACGACACCGCCGCCCTGGCCAAGGGCACCGGCGCGGCCGTGGTCAAGCAGGGCGGCAAGACCTGGTACTTCCTGACCGCCGACTACGCCTTCGGCCACCAGCTGCAGGCCGACACCACCAAGGTGGTGGAAGCCAACGGCGGCAAGGTGGTGGGCTCGGTGAAGGCGCCGCTGAACGCCAGCGACTTCTCCTCCTTCCTGCTGCAGGCGCAGGGCAGCAAGGCCCAGATCCTGGGCCTTGCCAACGCCGGCGGCGACACCATCAACTCGATCAAGGCGGCCAACGAGTTCGGCATCACCAAGACGATGAAGCTGGCCGGCCTGCTGGTGTTCATCAACGACATCCACTCGCTGGGCCTGAACACCACCCAGGGCATGTTCCTGACCGACTCCTGGTACTGGAACCAGAGCCAGGAGACGCGCGCCTGGGCCCGCAAGTTCTTCGACAAGATGAAGCGCATGCCCTCCTCCGTGCAGGCCGGCGACTACTCGGCCGCCCTGGAGTACCTGAACGCGGTCAAGGCCGTGAACAGCGACGACGCCGACAAGGTGCTGGGCCAGATGAAGAAGGCGAAGTTCAACAACGTCTTCATGAAGAACGGCTGGGTGCGCGGCGACGGCCGCGTGATCCACGACATGTACCTGATGCAGGTGAAGTCGCCCAAGGAGTCGACCGAGCCCTGGGACTACTACAAGGTGGTCCAGGTGTTCAAGGGCGAGGAGCCCTGGACCACCAAGGCCGAGAGCAAGTGCGCGATGTGGAAGTGACCCGAGCCTGATGTGATGAACCGCCGGCCCCGCAGGGGGCCGGCCTCTGCCCTGCCCCCATGACCGAAATCTTTGGCATCCCGCTGCAGGCCTTCCTGGGCCAGCTGATGCTCGGGCTCGTGAACGGCGCTTTCTACGCCATGCTGAGCCTCGGCCTCGCCGTCATCTTCGGCCTGCTCGACATCGTCAATTTCGCGCACGGCGCCCTGTACATGGTGGGCGCCTTCGCCGCGTGGATCATGCTGGACAAGTGGGGCGTGAACTACTGGGCCGCGCTCGTGCTCGCGCCGCTGATCGTGGGCGCGCTGGGCGTGGTGATCGAACGCTTCTTCCTCAAGCGGCTGTACGGGCTGGACCCGCTCTACGGCCTGCTGCTGACCTTCGGCCTGTCGCTGATCCTGGAAGGCATCTTCCGCGACCAGTACGGCGTGTCGGGCCAGTCCTATCCGGTGCCGGAGCTGCTGGCCGGCTCCACCAACCTCGGCTTCATGGTGCTGCCCAACTACCGCGCCTGGGTGGTCTTCGCCTCCATCACCGTGTGCCTGGGCACCTGGTACCTGATCGAGCGCACGCGGCTGGGCGCCTACCTGCGCGCCGGCACCGAGAACGCGAAGCTGGTGCAGGCCTTCGGCGTCAACGTGCCGATGATGGTCACCCTGACCTACGGCGCCGGCGTGGCGCTGGCCGCACTGGCCGGCGTGCTGGCCGCGCCGGTCATCCAGGTGCGGCCGGTGATGGGCTCCAGCCTCATCATCGTGGTGTTCGCCGTGGTGGTGATCGGGGGCATGGGCTCCATCCTCGGCTCGGTGATCACGGGCCTGCTGCTCGGGGTGGTCGAGGGCTTCACCCGGGTGTTCTATCCCGAGGCCTCCAACGTCGTGGTGTTCGTGATCATGGTGATCGTGCTGATGGTGCGCCCCGCGGGCCTGTTCGGAAAGGAAGCCTGAGGATATGGCTCCCCCCCGAAGCGCCTTCGGCGCCTCCCCCTCGAGGGGGCGCCACCCGCGGCCCGGCAAAGCCGGTTCCGCGGTGGCACTGGATTCGGCCGTGCGCGCGTGTGCCGCAGGCGTGATGGGAGAACTGAATTGAATACGACATCCGCCGCAGTCGCCGAGGAGGTGCCGGTCACGGCCGCCGCTCCGGCCGCCGCCGCGCCCGTGCGCACGAGCCCCGCGGTGCTCGTCACCTACCTGGTGCTGCTGGCCCTGGCCATCGCGGCCCCGCTGGTGGGCCTCTATCCCGTGTTCGTGATGAAGGCGCTGTGCTTCGCCCTGTTCGCCTGCGCCTTCAACCTGCTGCTCGGGTTCACCGGGCTGCTGTCCTTCGGCCATGCGGCCTTCTTCGGTTTCGCCGCCTACGTGACCGGCTGGGTGGTGAAGGTGCAGGCCTGGCCGCCCGTCGTCGGCATCCTGGGCGGCACCGCGGTGGCGGCCCTGCTGGGCCTGCTGTTCGGGCTGGTGGCGATCCGGCGCCAGGGCATCTACTTCGCCATGATCACGCTGGCGCTGGCGCAGATGGTGTTCTTCGTCTGCCTGCAGGCGCCCTTCACCGGCGGCGAGGACGGCCTGCAGGCCGTGCCGCGCGGCACCCTCTTCGGCATCCTGCCGATCGCGAACGACACCGTCATGTACTACGTGGTGCTGGCGGTCTTCGTCGCCTGCTTCCTCGGCATCAAGCGCATCGTCACCTCGCCCTTCGGCCAGGTGCTGAAGATGATCCGCGAGAACGAGCCGCGCGCGATCTCGCTCGGCTACGAGGTGGACCGCTACAAGCTGCTCGCCTTCGTGCTGTCGGCGACGCTGGCGGGCCTGGCCGGGGCGCTGAAGTGCCTGGTCATGGGGCTGGCGTCGCTGACCGACGTGGACTGGACGATGTCGGGCGAGGTGATCCTCATGAGCCTGCTGGGCGGCGTCGGCACCTTCCTGGGGCCGGTGATCGGCGCCGGGCTGGTGATCTCGCTGCAGGACACGCTGGCGGACAAGGTCGGCGCCTGGGTGACGGTGATCATCGGCGCGATCTTTGTCATATGCGTGCTGGCGTTCCGCAAGGGGATCGTCGGGGAGATCCTGGCGTTGCTCGAGCGGCGCAAGACGCGGGTTTGAGGGGCGAAGAAACAAGAGGCCGAACGCAGAGGGCGCAGAGGATACGCAGAGAACGCAGAAAAGAAACTTCAAAAGTCTTTGGTCTTTTCTGCGTCCTTTGCGCATCCTCTGCGCCCTCTGCGTTCGGCTGTCAGGTTTTCAACTCCGCCCGACCCAGGTGCGCAGTTCCGTGTACGGCACGATCCGCCCGTGCAGCGGCAGGATCCGGTCCGGGGTCCATCCCAGCCGCTCGATGTTCTGCACCAGGTTGACGTTGTTCGCGTTCGGCGGCGAAGGCGGGGCCGTGTTGGGCGCGCCCGGCGTGTAGGCGTCCGCTTCCACCAGCAGGCGCTCGCGCGGCAGCCAGGCCATCATGAAGCCCTGCGCGTGCACGCTGCCTTCGATGAAGCGCACTTCCACCGTGCGCGAGGCGTCGCTGAAGGTGCGCGAGCCATTGATGCCCAGCAGCGTGGGACGCCGGCCGGACTGCTGCAGCGCATCCGGGCGGATCGCGTTCGGCGTGGCGAAGGCCTGCTCGTACCAGGGCCGCGCCTGCTCGCTCACCACCAGCGTGGCGCCGGCCGAGGCCGCGGTGCGCAAGCCGCCCGCGTGATCGAAGTGGTGGTGCGAGTTGACCACGTAGCGCAGCGGCTTGCCGGGCACGAGGCGCCGCGCCTCCGCCAGCACCGCCAGCGAGCGCCCGTCGTACAGCGGGCTTTCGATCAGCATGGTGTGGTCCGCGAACTCCACCAGCACGCTGTGGTGCGAACCGCCCGCGAGGTACCAGATGCCCGGCGCGACCTGCTGCGCGTCCACCTTCTCGGCAAAGGACGCCACCAGCGGCGGCACCGGCATGTCGAGCGCGGGGTTGGCCTGTACCTCGGTGACGGTCAGGTCGTACACGGGATGGCCGCCCTGCGTCTGGACGATGCGGGCCGGGAACTTCACGCCGCCCCAGTCGCGCCAGCCCGAATAGACCGTGGTGGTGGGCGTGTCGCCGGTCACCGGGTTCGGCACCACCGACTCGACCCGCTGCACCAGTCCGTCGGCGCCGATGTACGCGGTGGCGCGGTAGCGGCCGGGCTGGGCGAAGGCCACGACGGACAGGCCGCCCTCGGACCGCACGGTCGCGTTGTTGCGCATCGCCGCCTTGATCACGCCGTGCGGCGTGGTCCACAGGTCGTGGATGCGGCCGTCGAGCGCGACCGGTGCCGCCTGCGGCGCCGGTCCGACCATGTTCCAGGCCTGCTCGCCGCGCACCCAGGCCGAGACGCGCTGCTCGCCCGTGCCCATCAGGGGCAAGGCGCCGCCGCCGTTGGGTTCGGCCCGCGTGCGCACGGAGTCCTCGCGCATCGCCGCGTTGTCGTAGTCGATCCAGCGCGCGAAGGTCGGGATGTTGATGCGCGGCCAGGGCTGGCCGGGCACGTAGGCCTGGCCGAAGATGCCGCCGGTGCCGTTGGCGGCGAAGCGCAGCGTCTTCAGCTGGCTGCCGCCCATGGCCACGTCGGCCTGGCGCAGCACCGCCTGCGGGTCGGACACGGATGTCGCGCAGCCCGCGACACCGAGGGCCGCGAGCGCGGCGAGGGAAACCAGGGCACGTCTCTGCATGTCGTCTCCTTGCCAGCGGCGGTCGGTGCGCGCAGTAAAGCGACGCGCTGGGGGTTGTCCTGAAGGTGATTGGAGCCGGCGCGCGCCTGCATTAGGCTGCGCCGACGCGAAAGGAGTTCCCCGATGAAAGACCTGTTTTCCCTGCAAGGGCGCGTGGCCCTCGTGACCGGCGGCTCGCGCGGCATCGGCCGCATGATCGCCACCGGCTTCCTCCACCACGGCGTGAAGGTCTACATCAGCGCGCGCAAGGCAGCGGCCTGCGAGGCCACGGCCGAGGAGCTGTCGGCGATCGGGCCCTGCGTCCCCTTGCCGGCGGACGTGTCCACGGTCGAGGGCGCGCGCGCGCTGGCGGCGCAGGTGATGGAGCGCGAACCCTCGCTGGACATCCTGGTGAACAACGCGGGCGCAGCCTGGGGCGAGGCCTTCGACACCTTCCCCGAGAGCGGCTGGGACAAGGTGGTGGACCTGAACATGAAGGCGCCCTTCTTCCTCACGCAGGCCCTGCACGCGCACCTGCGCAAGGCGGCGACAGCGCAGCGGCCGGCCAAGGTGATCAACATCGCCTCGATCGACGGCATCTCCGTCAACCAGTGGGAAACCTACTCGTACACGGCGAGCAAGGCCGGACTCATCCACCTCACCCGGCGCATGGCCCTGCGGCTCGCGCAGGACGGCATCGTGGTGAACGGGATCGCGCCGGGTCCCTTCGCGTCGGACATGAACAAGCAGGCGCGCGACCACGGCGACGAGGTGGCGCAGCGGGTGCCGGCGGGCCGGATCGGGCAGCCGGAGGACATGGCGGGGGCCGCGATCTTCCTGGCGTCGCGGGCGGGGGATTTCGTCGTCGGGGAGACGATCGTGGTGGACGGCGGGGTGACGTTCGCGCGGGGGTCTTGAAGGGAGAAACCGAACAGCCGAACGCAGAGGGCGCAAAGGATACGCAGAGGACGCAGAAAAGACCTCAGAAGGATTTCCCTTCCTTCCGGATGTTCTTCTGCGTCCTCTGCGCTCTCTCTGCGCCCTCTGCGTTCGGCTGTTCGGTCTTGCCTTTTCCGACTAGCGCTTCAGCCCGTCCAGCGTGTAGTTCTGCGGCCCGCGGCTCGCGATCTTGATCGCGCCCACCTTGTTGCCCAGCTCGGCGCAGCGCGCGAGCGTCCAGCCCTGCTCCAGGCCGTACAGCAGCGCGCCGCGCCAGGCGTCGCCGCAGCCGGTGGGATCGACGATGGCGGCCGGCTGCTCCGGCGGCACCCGCGTCACCTCGCCGTCGACCCACACCTCGCAGCCGTCGCCGCCCAGCGTCACCACCAGGCCGCGCACGCGGCGCGAGATCTCGGCGCTGCTCCAGCCCGTGCGTTCGCTGAGCATCTTGCCCTCGTAGTCGTTCACGGTGACCCAGGTCGCCTGCTCGATGAAGTTCGCCAGTTCCCAGCCGTCGAACATCGGCAGGCCCTGGCCCGGGTCGAACACGAAGGGGATGCCGGCGGCCTGGAACTGCTCGGCGTGCTGCAGCATCGCGTCGCGGCCGTCGGGCGAGATCATGCCCAGCCGGATGTCCTGCCGCGCCGGCACCTTCACCTGGTGCGCCTGCATCATGGCGCCGGGGTGGAAGGCGGTGATCTGGTTGTTGTCCTGGTCCGTCATGATCATCGCCTGCGCCGTGTAGGTGTCGTCCACGCGCAGCACGAACTCGGTGCGGATGCCCAGCTTGTCGAAGCGCTGCAGGTAGTCGCCGCCGTCGCTGCCGACCGCGCCCATGGGCAGCGGCTCGCCGCCCAGCAGCTTCAGCGCGTAGGCGATGTTGCCCGCGCAGCCGCCGAAGTCGCGCCGCAGCGAAGGCACGAGGAAGGAGACGTTGAGGATGTGCAGCTGGTCCGGCAGGATCTGCTCGGCGAAGCGCCCCTCGAAGTTCATGATGTTGTCGAAGGCGAGGGATCCGCAGATGACGGCGGCCATGGTTCTCTTTCGGTGGGGAGGATCAGGGGTAGAAGGCGAGCAGGCGGTAGCCGGCCACGCGCGACGCGTTCGGCATGGTGAGCGACACGCCCACCGCGCCCGTCCACTCGGCGCCCTGGGCGAGTGCCTCGCCCGCCGCGCCGAGCTCGCCGGGCAGCAGGACGCGCCGCGCGATCGCCTGGTCCTGCGCGTCCGTGACGGTCAGCTCCATGGCCGGCAGCGCGACCTGGGTGCGCGCCGTGTTGCGCACGGTGAACGCGAGGCGGTAGATGTCGTTGCGCACGCGCGTGAAGCCGGAGCTCTCGATGACGATGGACTCGATCTGCCGCGGAGGTCCGAGCCGGCACTGCAGCAGCGCGCACATCTGCGCGAGCGCCGGCCGCAGGGCCGGCTGCTGCAGCGCGAGCCGGTCGCGGTCGTGCCAGGCGACCTGCAGCGCGAGCAGCGTGCCCAGCACGAAGGCGGCGAGCAGGAGCCCGCCGCGCACCGCCGGCCGGCGCCAGAAGGCGCGGCGCCGGGCCTGGCGCATGAAGGAGACGTCGTGCAGCTGCTCCTCGGTGTACTCCTCCTCGTCCTCCTCCCCGCGCGGGCGGCGCTCGGACGGCGCCGGCGGGGTCGACGGGTCGAGGTCGTCGACCATCAGGTCCGAGCGTCGGAACACGAAGGGCCCGTCCAGGGGCGAGGGTTCGAGGGCGTGGCTGACGGCGTCCAGGTAGCCGGAGTCGTCCTGCCGCTTCAGCGCAGGCGCGACGGTGCGCTCGGCCGCCGCCGCCAGTGGCTCGGCCGGCGCCGGTTCCGGGGCCGGCAGCGGGGCCGGGTCCATGCTGTCCGGGAAGCCGGTGGAGGGCAGCCAGCTGTCCGCCTCCGCCGGCGGGGGCTCCGGGCGCAGCGCGGGCGGCGTCGCCGCCAGGAAGGACGGTACCTCCGGCGGCCGGGCGGCTTCCGCCGTGCGGACCTGCTCCAGCACCGATTCGTCGACCATGTGGGCGGAGGCGTCGAACACCTCGCTGCAATGGCCGCAGCGCACCCAGCCCTCGGAGATCTTCAACTGGTCCGGCACGACACGGAACATGGTCCCGCAGGCAGGGCAGCTGGTGATCAGGCTCATGAGCCCGCGATTGTAGAGATGGCGGCTAGAGTTTCGCCGTCATCAGGATCCAGCCGTCTTCTTCGTCGCTGACGTCCAGCTGGCAGTAAGGCTCGTAGGCGTCCTTCAGCTCCTGCGCCTGCCGCGCCAGGATGCCCGCGAGGACCAGCGCGCCGCCGGGGGCCACGTGGCTCGCGAGCAGGGGTGCCAGCACCTTCAGCGGCGTGGCCAGGATGTTGGCCAGCACGGAGTCGTAGCGGCCCTTGGCGCGCTCCGGCAGTCCGGCCGTGAGTTGCACGCCGTTGGCCTGCGCGTTCGCTTCGGTGGAACGCACCGCGGCCTCGTCGATGTCCACTGCATCGACCTGCGCCGCTCCGTGCTTGGCCGCACCGATGGCGAGGATGCCGGAGCCGCAGCCGTAATCGAGCACGCGCTGCCCCGCGGGCGCATGGCGCGCGATCCAGCGCAGGCACATGCGGGTGGTGGGATGCGTGCCGGTGCCGAAGGCCAGCCCGGGGTCGAGCCGGATCACCTGCCGCGCCCCCGCGGGCGGCTCGTGCCAGCTGGGCACGATCCAGAAGGTGGGCGTGATCTCCACCGGCTCGAACTGCGATTGCGTCAGGCGCACCCAGTCCTGGTCCGGCACGGCCTGGATGCCGAGGAGCTTGCAGCCCTGGAAGAAGTCCTGCGGCTGCAGCAGCTGCGCCGCCTCCCGCGCCTGCGCCTCCTCGGTGAACAGCGCGACGACCAGCGAGCGCTGCCAGCCCTCCTTGGGCGGCGGCATCCCGGGTTCGCCGAAAAGCGCCTGCTCCGCGGGGGTCTGGGCGTCGGCGTCCTCCACCGAGACGCTCAGCGCATCGAGCGCCTCGAGCGCGTCGCCGACCGCCTCGACGCGCTCTTCCGGGCACAGCAGCCGCAGTTCGAACATCGTCAACTCGCCGCCGGGCCGCCCCAAGGCGAGTTGGGCCCGCTCGGGGGGCAGCGACGACACGAAGTGCGGAGCGTGGGGGCCATGATTCTTCAGCGCTTGTGGTGCGCCAGCCACTCCTCGAGGTAGTGGATGTTGGTGCCGCCGGCCATGAACTTGGCGTCCACCAGCAGGTCGCGGTGCAGCGGGATGTTGGTCTTGATGCCTTCCACCACCATCTCGCCCAGCGCGCTGCGCATGCGGGCGAGCGCCATCTCGCGGGTGTCCGCGTGGACGATGATCTTGCCGATCATGGAGTCGTAGTTGGACGGCACGAAGTAGTTGTTGTAGACGTGCGAGTCCACCCGCACGCCCGGCCCGCCCGGCGGATGCCACAGGGTGATGCGCCCCGGCGAGGGCATGAAGTTGTAGGGATCCTCGGCGTTCACGCGGCACTCGATCGCGTGGCCGCGCAGCACGATGTCGCGCTGGGTGAAGGGCAGCTTCTCGCCGGCGGCCACCATGATCTGCGTCTTGACGATGTCGACGCCGGTGATGAGCTCCGTCACCGGGTGCTCCACCTGCACCCGCGTGTTCATCTCGATGAAGTAGAACTCGCCGTTTTCATACAGGAACTCGAAGGTGCCGGCGCCGCGGTAGCCGATCTTCTTGCAAGCCGCCGCGCAGCGCTCGCCGATCTTCTCGATCAGCTTGCGGGGGATGCCCGGGGCCGGCGCCTCTTCCATCACCTTCTGGTGGCGCCGCTGCATGGAGCAGTCACGCTCGCCGAGGTAGACGGCGTTCTTGTACTTGTCGGCCAGGATCTGGATCTCGACGTGGCGCGGGTCCTGGAGGAACTTCTCCATGTACACCGCGCCGTTGCCGAAGGCGGCCAGCGCCTCGGCCTTGGTCATCTGCACCGCGTTGACCAGCGCCGCCTCGGTGTGCACGACGCGCATGCCGCGGCCGCCGCCGCCGCCGGCGGCCTTGATGATCACGGGGTAGCCCACCGTCTTGGCGATGCGGCGGATCTCGGCCGGGTTGTCCGGCAGCTCGCCCTCGGAACCCGGCACGCAGGGCACGCCGGCCTTGATCATGGCCTGCTTGGCCGAGACCTTGTCGCCCATCATGCGGATCGACTCGGGCGTCGGGCCGATGAACTGGAAGCCGCTCTTCTCGACCCGCTCGGCGAAGTCGGCGTTCTCGGACAGGAAGCCGTAGCCCGGGTGGATCGCCTCGGCGTCCGTCACTTCGGCCGCCGAGATGATGGCCGGCATGTTCAGGTAGCTTTGCGCCGAGGGCGCGGGGCCGATGCACACCGCCTCTTCCGCCAGCTTGACGTACTTGGCTTCGCGGTCGGCCTCGGAATAGACCATCACGGCCTTGATTCCGAGTTCGCGGCACGCGCGCTGGACGCGAAGCGCGATCTCACCGCGGTTCGCAACAAGAATCTTCTTGAACATTGTTTATTCGATGACGAACAGCGGCTGGCCGTATTCGACCGCCTGCCCGTTCTCGCACAGGATCTCGGTGATGGTGCCGGCCTTGTCGGCCTCGATCTCGTTGAGGATCTTCATCGCCTCGATGATGCAGACGGTGTCGCCTTCCTTGATCTGGCTGCCCACTTCGACGAAGGACTTGGCCCCCGGCGCGGAGGCGCGGTAGAAGGTTCCCACCATCGGCGACTTCACGACATGGCCCTTCGGGACTTCGGGGGCCGCGGCGGCCGGCGCCGCAGCGGGGGCCAGTGCGGGAGCCGGGGCGGCGCCGACATTCGCCTGCATCGGCATCTGCATCTGCATCGGCATGTGCCCGGCCTGCACCGTCGCAGGACCGCCCTTCACGATGCGAACCTTGCCCTCCGCTTCCGTGATCTCCAGTTCGGATACGTTCGATTCCGACACCAGGTCGATCAGCGTCTTGAGTTTGCGCAAGTCCATGGGATGCCTCGTTCTTGAGAGGACGCGAATTTACAGCAAAATCCGCCTACTTCTCTCTTTTCGCGTCAACTACATACAACTATGTTGGACGAAGTTCACGCGGGAGACGTCCTCGGGACCGCCGGCGAAGGCGGCTGGGTGCACTCAGGCCGAACCGACCCAGGCCTGCAGGTCGGCTTCGGAGAGCTTGCCCATTTTACGCTGCCGCACGCGCCCATCCGGATCGAACAGCACGGAAAACGGCAGGCCGCCGGCCATGTTCCCCAATTGCTTGGTGAGGTCGGTGCCGCCGAAACCGGCCAGGCCGATCGGGAAGCTGACCGGCGTCTTCTCCAGGAACTTGCGCACCGAGCTCGGCTGGTCGATCGCAAGTCCAAGCACTTGCCAGCCCTTTGCCGAATTTTGGCGGTAGAAGCTGTCGAGCATCGGCATTTCCTCGATGCACGGGGCGCACCACGTGGCCCAGAAGTTCAGGATCAGGGGCTTGCCCTTGAGGGAGGCCATGGCGAGCTTCGTGCCCTGTGGCGTCTCGAACTCCAGCGGCCAGAACTGCTGCACGCCGGACTGGTCGATCGTCGGCGCGCCGCCGCCGGCGGGCTTCTGCTTCGTACGCCACCAGGCGTAGCCCGCGCCGGCCAGGACCGCCGCCGTGCCCACGCCCACGATCAGCCCCCGGCGACCCGACGCCGGCGAACCGGCGGGCTTGACTGCTTCATCCATTTCCAGTTTCCTCCACCAATGCACGAACCGCGGCCAGGTCGCCGCGGGGGGTGCGCCCCTTCGTATCCGGTTTCAGCGCCCCGCGCAGGTCGTCGTGGTCGTACACCAGCAGGTGCACGCCGATCGGCTCCCCCAGCTCGGGGCTCATGCTGCTCAGACTGAGCGCCTCCACCGATTCTCCATGGAAGCCGGTCACCGTGCGAGGCGTGTAGTCGACCCGATGCTCGATGAGGGCGATTTCCGCGGATTTCGGATCGTCGCAGAACAGCTGCAGGTAGATGTCGGACAAGCGGGTGGCGCTGCCGTGCCAGACCGCGCCCCCCAGGTGGGGCCGGAATTCCGCCAGCCGCTCCATCCAGGTCAGGGCCAGGCGGCGCAGGGCCGCGAGTTCGGCCGGCTGGGTGTCGGCGCAGAAGACCGCGATGTATTCGCGCACGGCGTCTTCCAGCGCATCGTTGTCCGGCAGCGCGGTGCGCGCGCTCAGGCCCATCTGCTTCACGGCCCGCCGCTTGGCCGGCCCGTATTCCAGGCCTTCCTCCACCACCAGCCGCGCGGCGGCGGCGGCGATTTCCGACTGCAGGGTGTCCATCCGGGCATTCTGCATTGCCCGGGCCCCACTGGAGCCGTACAGTGCGCCAGGAGCCTGGGCGGCAGAGAAACGGACCTGCGCCGGGGCCTGGGAGCCTGCCAGCCTAGGCGCGGTCGACCGCCGCGTACTTTGCGTACGCAAGGGCGACTGCAACGACGGATGGCAGGCTCCCAGGCCCCGGCCCGGAGGGTTGGGCCTGCAAGGGGCCGGCTGCGTCGTTGCAGGAACGGGTCAAGCCGCCCGGGCTTGACCCGTTCCCGCGCCTAGCATCCAGCCCCTTGCAGGCCCAACGCAGGCCCGTTTCTCTGCCGCCCAGGCTCCCCATCCGGCCGCCGAGGAGACAGGCATGCAGAGCACGATGATGACCACGCCGCTGTCGCTCAACCACCTGCTGGAACGGGCGGGGCAGCTGTTCCACCGCAACGAGATCGTCTCCCGGCTGCCGGACAAGTCCCTGCGGCGCCACAGCTACGGCGAGTTCCACCGCCGCACCCGCGCCCTGGCCGCCGTGCTGCAGCAGCTGGGGCTGCGCAAGGGCGATCGCGTGGCGACGCTCTGCTGGAACCACCATGCGCACCTGGAGTGCTACTTCGGCATTCCGGCGGCGGGCGGCGTGATGCACACGCTCAACCTGCGCCTCGCGCCGGACGAGATCGGCTGGATCGCCAGCGACGCGCAGGACCGCTTCCTGGTCGTCGACGACGTGCTGCTGCCCCTGTACCGGCAGATCGCCGGCCTGCACCAGTTCGAGAAGGTGATCGTCTTTCCCTTCTCGGGCGCCGAGGTGCCGGCCGGCTTCGAGGACTACGAGCGGCTGCTGGCCGGCGCCGACCCCGGGCGCTTCCGCTACGCGGAGCACGAGGAGGACGATCCGGTGGCCATGTGCTACACGTCCGGCACGACCGGCCGGCCGAAGGGCGTAGCCTACTCCCACCGCTCCACCATCCTGCACACGCTGGTGGCCAGCCTGGGCGACTTCTGGGGCCTGCGGGGCACCGACGTCGTCCTGCCGGTCACCCCCATGTTCCACGCCAATAGCTGGGGGATGCCCTATGGCGCGGTGATGATGGGCGTGAAGCTGGTGTTCCCCGGCCCGCACCTGCACCCCGAGGACCTGCTGGACCTGATGCAGTTGGAGCCGCCGACGCTGTCGCTGGGCGTGCCGACCATCTGGCTGTCGCTGATCCAGACCTTCGACGCCGCGCAGCAGCCCGAATCGCCGAATCACGGCCGCTGGAAGCTGCCGCGCGGCATGCGCTCCCTGGTGGGCGGCGCCGCGGTGCCGGAGGCCCTGATCCGGGCCTTCGACCGGCACGGCATCTGGATCGAGCAGGGCTGGGGCATGACCGAGACCTCGCCGGTGTGCACGATCTCCTATCCGCGCGCGGAGCTGCAGGGCGCGGACGAGGACGAGAAGTGCCGGCGCGCCGCCATGGCCGGCGTGCCGGTGCCGCTGGTGGACCTGCGCGTGGTCGGCGACGGGGGCGAGCAGCCGTGGGACGGCAGGAGCGTCGGCGAGATCCAGGTGCGCGGCCCCTTCATCACGGGCAGCTACCACCAGGTCCCGCGCGACGCGGGCAAGTTCACGCCGGACGGCTGGCTGCGCACCGGCGACGTGGCGAGCGTGGACGATCTCGGTTTCGTGCGCATCACCGACCGCACCAAGGACCTGATCAAGTCCGGCGGCGAGTGGATCAGTTCGGTGGACCTGGAAAACGCCCTGATGGGGCACCCCGCGGTGGCCGAGGCCGCCGTGATCGCCATCCCGCACGAAAAATGGGGCGAGCGCCCGCTGGCCTGCGTGGTGCTGAAGAAAGGCGCCGCCACGCAGCCCGGCGAACTGGACGCCCACCTGCTGCAACGCAGCTTCGCCAAGTGGCAGCTGCCAGCACGCTACGAGTTCATCGAGGCGGTGCCGCGCACGTCGACGGGCAAGTTCTACAAGCTGAAACTGCGGCAGATGTTCCCGAAGTAGGCCGCCGAAAGCGGACAGCCGAACGCAGAGGGCGCAAAGGATCCGCAGAGGGCGCAAAGAATGCCTTTCAATTGATTTCGGCATTTTTTGCGCCCTCTGCGAAATCTTTGCGCCCTCTGCGTTCGGATGTTCGGTGTTCCCCTCCCCCGTTACGGCCGACTTACACCCCGCCGCGATAATCGCGGCCCATGCACATTCATATCCTCGGCATCTGCGGCACCTTCATGGGCGGGCTCGCCGCCCTGGCGCGCGAGGCCGGACACAAGGTGACCGGCTGCGACGCCGGCGTCTATCCGCCCATGAGCGACCAGCTCCGCGCCTTGGGCATCGACTTGATCGAAGGCTTCGGCACCGAGCAGCTGGCACTGAACCCCGACGTCTGGGTGGTGGGCAACGTGGTCTCGCGCGCCCGCACCGCCGACGGCACGCCCCGCTACCCGCTGATGGAAGCCATCCTGGACCAGGGGCTGCGCTACACCAGCGGCCCGCAGTGGCTCGCCGAGAACGTGCTGCAAGGCCGGCACGTGCTGGCCGTGGCCGGCACCCACGGCAAGACGACGACCACGTCGATGCTGGCCTGGATCCTGGAACACGCGGGCCTGCAGCCCGGCTTCCTGGTGGGCGGCGTGCCCCTGAACTTCGGCGTGTCCGCCCGCCTGGGCAACATGGCGCGGCCCAACACCGCCTTCGTGATCGAGGCCGACGAATACGACACCGCCTTCTTCGACAAGCGCAGCAAGTTCGTCCACTACCGCCCCCGCACGGCGATCCTGAACAACCTGGAATACGACCACGCCGACATCTTCGACGACCTGGCGGCGATCGAACGGCAGTTCCACCATCTCGTGCGCACCATCCCCTCCACCGGCCGCATCGTCGTCAACGGGCTGGAGGAAAGCCTGCAGCGCGTGCTGCACCAGGGCTGCTGGAGCGAGGTGCGCAGCTTCGGCGCCGCGGTGAGCGACTTCCGCGCCGAGGGCGAGCCGACCCGCTTCGACGTGCTGGAACAGGGCCACCGCGCGGCGCAGGTGCACTGGGAGGTGTCCGGCGTGCACAACCAGCTCAATGCGCTGGCCGCCATCGCCGCGGCGCAGCACGTCGGGGTGACGCCGGCCGTCGCGGCGGAGGCGCTGCGCGAGTTCCGCAACGTGAAGCGGCGCATGGAGGTGCGCGGCGTCGCCAACGGCGTGACGGTCTACGACGACTTCGCGCACCACCCCACGGCGATCCGCACCACCATCGACGGCCTGCGCCGGCAGGTCGGCGCGCAGCGCATACTGGCGGTGTTCGAGCCGCGCAGCAACACGATGAAGCTGGGCATGATGAAGGCGCAGCTGCCCTGGAGCCTGGAGCAGGCCGACCTGTCCTTCTGCCACGCCGGCGGCCTGGGCTGGGATCCGAAGGAGGTGCTGCAGTCCATGGGCGACAAGGCGCGCGTCGCTGCGACCGTGCCCGAACTGGTCGACCAGGTGGTGGCCACCGCACGCCCGGGCGACCACATCCTCTGCATGAGCAACGGCGGCTTCGGCGGCATCCACGCGACGCTGCTGGATGCCCTGGGCCGGGCCGGCTAGGAGCCGGGACTCCTAGTCCCGCATCAGCGGCAGCGGTGCGGTGAGGTCCAGCGCCCGCCGCGGCGCCAGGTCCGAGGGGCGCGGCACCGTGTCCCCCACGGACTCGAAGAGGCTCTGGCGGGACGGCGGCCCGGAGTCGCGCACCGCCGCCGCCAGCTGCGTGGCCGCGCTCGCGCGGCGCGGGTTCGATGTGATGGAGCCGACCACGTACAGGGCCGACAGGCAGCGCGCCAGCGGCGCGTCGGCGAGGCCGGTGGCGTGCTGCAGCGCCTCGAAGTCCATGCCCGGCTGCGCGACCAGCTCGCGCATCAGCAGCAGGTGGGCGTCCTTCAGCTGCCGCTGCGCCAGCCGCGGCGGCCGGCGGAAGAACAGCGGCCTGGTCCGGTAGTGCGGCGGCAGCAGGTCGCGCTGGGTGCGCTGGGCGTACTGCCACATCAGCTGCGACACGCTGGCGCGCGGCCAGCCCGGGGGGATCACCACGCCGCCGTGCGCGCGCACGCACCAGGTCGCGTCGTCGAAATCGGCCGGCCCCGCCTGCGGGTCCACCGCGGCGCCCAGCTTGAGGTCCACCACCGCCACGAGATCGCCTTCGTGCAGGACCTCCCAGGAGCCGGCGCCCAGGGTCGGCTGCTTTTCGGCGATGCTGGAGCCCAGGCAGAAATGCGCCAGCGCGAGCTGCATCCAGCTGGCGAACTGGTGCAGGACCTTCACGGCGGCGGTCCGGTTCTCGAGCTCGAAGCTCACGGCCGGCTTGAAATCGGGGGCCGCCAGCGGCAGCGAGAAGGCCACCGGCCGGTCCACGTCGGCCAGGGCGATCTGGACCGAGCGGCCGGACGGCACGGCGGGCTGCACCCGCAGGTGCTTGTTGGGCATCAGCAAGGTGCGGCGGCCCTCCAGCCACCAGGCGTCCGCGTCCGCGAACGGGCCGGTTTCCCAGGCGGCGCGCGGCGAGGAGGCGGCCTTCGCCGCCTCTTCCACCAACTTCTGCTGCGCCTCGCCAAAGCCGGCCAATCCCAGGCGCAGTACCGGCACCTCGATCGTCATTTGTCCCCTCCCCCGCCCCCCTGCGGGCCGAGTGGAAACAAATATACCGGACTAGTTACTGAATGTGAACAAGTCCTCAGGCCCGATTCCGGCGATCTTTCACGGCCTGCGCCAGGACTTCGAGCACCTCCTGCGATTCGTCCCAGCTGATGCAGGCATCGGTAATGCTTTTGCCGTAATCCAGTCCGGTGGGATCGTCCTTGCCGGGCGTGAATTTCTGGGCCCCCCCGCACAGGTGGCTCTCGACCATCAGGCCGAAGACATTCCGCGAGCCGCCCGCGATCTGGCCGGCGATGTCCCTGGCCACGACGACCTGGCGTTCGTGCTGCTTGCTGCTGTTCGCGTGGCTGCAATCCACCATCAGCACCGGCGGCAGCTTCGCGGCCTCCAGTTCGCGGCAGGCGGTGGCGACGCTGTCGGCGTCGTAGTTGGGCGCCTTGCCCCCGCGCAGGATCACGTGGCAGTCGCGGTTGCCGTTGGTCTGGACGATCGCGACCTGGCCGTTCTTGTGCACCGACAGGAAGTGGTGCCCGCGCGCCGCGGCCTGGATCGCGTCGGTGGCGATCTTGATGTTGCCGTCGGTGCCGTTCTTGAAGCCGATGGGCGCCGACAGGCCCGAGGCGAGTTCGCGGTGCACCTGGCTCTCGGTAGTGCGCGCGCCGATGGCGCCCCAGGAGATCAGGTCGCCGATGTACTGCGGCGAGATCACGTCCAGGAACTCGCTGCCGGCGGGCAGGCCGAGCCGGTTGATCTCGATGAGAAGCTGGCGCGCGATGCGCAGGCCCTCGTCGATCCGGAAGCTCTCGTCGAGGTACGGGTCGTTGATCAGGCCCTTCCAGCCCACGGTCGTGCGCGGCTTCTCGAAGTACACCCGCATCACGATCTCCAGCGAATCGCGGTACTTGTCGCGCGCCTCCTTCAGCCGGCGCGCGTAGTCCAGCGCCGCGCCCGGATCGTGGATCGAGCACGGCCCGATCACCACCAGCAGGCGGTCGTCCTGCCCCGCCATGATGTTGTGGATGCTGCGCCGCGTCGCGCTGATCAGGCTCTCCACCGCGGTGCCCCGGATCGGGAAGAAGCGGATCAGGTGTTCGGGCGGGGGCAGCACGGTGATGTCCTTGATGCGTTGGTCGTCGGTCTGGCTGGTTCGGTCGACGGGGTGCGCATGCCAGGCATCGGCGGCGGCTGCTTTGGGCGGGTTCATGACACGGTTCTCGCTGGTGGTTGGTTTTGGGGGCCCAAGAAAAAACCGCCGGGGTTGCCGGCGGTTTTTCGAGGATTCCTTGCGTTTGTTGCGGGTACGCTCAGATCTCTCTTCCGCCGGGGGCGCAGGAGAACCAAAAGTAGCCAAAAAAGAAGGCGCGAACGGAACGCATGGAGTCAATTTAACACAGGCTGGTGGGCTGTCCAGCACGATCGTCGGCGCGTTGCATCACCGCCGCAGCTTCTGCCACCACTGGAGCACCCGGGCGACCTGGTTTTCCCGCAGGCGGTCGAAGTCCGAACGGGGCTCGGGGACGTCCGGGCGCAGCAGCAGCTGCTCGTACATGTCCACCAGCAGCATGCCCTCGCCCATGGTCCGCCAGGCGACCAGTTCGAAGTCCGCCGGGGTCACCGGCAGGTCGTCATCCCAGGGCGCGACCTTGAGCAGCCACTGGCCGATCAGGACGCGGAAGTTGTTCAGCGCCTGCAGGTAGGCCGCGTATTCGTAGAGGCCGCGCCAGGAGGGCCCGAGCTCCACCACGAAGGCGCGGTGCTGGCGCAGCACCGTGAGCATGTCCATCAGCACGGGGCTGGCCCGGTTGCGGTGGCGGCTCTTGCGCAGGTCCGAGACCACGATCTCGGCCTGCCGCGCCAGCGCCGCCATGCTCTCGGAAAACAGCTGGCTGTCCTCGTCGGCGATGGCCGTGCGCAGGAAATCGCTCAACCCGTCGAACGTATTGATGCTCGGCAGGTTGGTGAGCGGATCGATCGGGAGCCGCAGCGTGGTGGACGGGGGCGGGTTCGGCATGGCGCTTAACCCCCAAGTATCACACCGCGGCCGAGCTGCACCGCGCCAAAATGGCCCAGAATGGGCCAGGGGTAATCAGGCCGTGCCGCCGACCGTCAGTCCGTCGATGCGCAACGTGGGCTGGCCGACGCCCACCGGCACGCTCTGGCCTTCCTTGCCGCAGGTGCCCACTCCGGTGTCCAGCTTCATGTCGTTGCCGATCATGGAGACGCGGGTGAGCGCGTCCGGCCCGTTGCCGACGATCGTCGCGCCCTTGACGGGGTAGAGGATGCGGCCGTTCTCGACCCAGTAAGCCTCGCTGGCCGAGAACACGAACTTGCCGGAAGTGATGTCCACCTGGCCGCCGCCGAAGTTGGTGGCGTACAGGCCCTTGTCGATGCTGGCGACGATCTCCTCGGCGGACTTGTCGCCGCCCAGCATGTAGGTGTTGGTCATGCGCGGCATCGGGATGTGGGCGTAGCTTTCGCGACGGCCGTTGCCGGTGGGCTGCACGCCCATCAGGCGGGCATTGAGCGAGTCCTGGATGTAGCCGCGCAGGATGCCGTCCTCGATCAGCACGTTGCGCTGGCTCGGGTTGCCTTCGTCGTCCACGTTGAGCGAGCCGCGGCGGTCGGCGATGGTGCCGTCGTCGAGCACCGTCACGCCCGGGGCGGCGACGCGCTGGCCCAGCCGGCCCGAGAAGGCGCTGGAGCCCTTGCGGTTGAAGTCGCCCTCCAGGCCGTGGCCCACCGCCTCGTGCAGCAGGATGCCGGGCCAGCCGGGGCCGAGCACCACCGTCATGTGGCCGGCCGGGGCCGGCCGCGACTCCAGGTTGGTCAGCGCGGCCTTCACCGCATCGTTCACGTAGCTCTGCAGGCGCTCGTCGTCGAAGTACGCCAGCCCGAAGCGGCCGCCGCCGCCGCCGGTGCCCATCTCGCGCCGTCCGTTCTGTTCCGCGATCACGGTGACCGACAGCCGCACCAGCGGCCGCACGTCGGCGGCCAGGGTGCCGTCCGCGCGGGCGATCAGCACCACGTCATATTCGCTCGCCAGGCCCGCCATCACCTGCGCCACGCGCGGGTCCCTGGCGCGCGCCATCTGCTCGACCCGCTCCAGCAGCTTGACCTTCGCCGTGCTGTCCAGCGTGGCGATCGGATCCAGCCCCTGGTAGAGCGAGCGGCTGCCCGCCACCTGCTGGGGCGGCACGTGCACGCGCCCGCCGTCCCCCGCCGCCCCGATCGTCCGCACGGCCCGCGCCGCATCGAGCAGCGAGGTTTCCGAGATGTCGTCGGAGTACGCGAAGGCGGTCTTCTCGCCGCTGACGGCCCGCACGCCCACGCCCTGGTCGATGCTGAAGCTGCCCGTCTTGACGATGCCCTCCTCCAGGCTCCAGCCCTCGCTGCGCGTGTACTGGAAGTAGAGGTCGGCGTCGTCGACGCGGTGCGCGCGGATCTCCGCCAGGGCGCGCGAGAGGTGCGTTTCGTCGAGGCCGAAGGGTTCGAGCAGCAGCGCCCGGGCCGTGGCCAGGCGCTCGATGGTGGGTTCGCGGGAGATCATCGGACCATTGTAGGTGCCGCCCCCGGCTTGCGACGGTCGCGCCCGCTACGGCGCTTGCCTAGGGGCCGGGGCGGCAGCTGGGGCGTGGGGGCGCGCTCATGTGTCCCCGCGGAACAGGCGCAGCAGCGCCGCGTCGTCGAGACCGGCATCCCCGGCCGCCACCGAGCGGTTGAAGACCTCGTGCGCCACGGGCCCGAGGCACCCCGGGAAGCCCG
The DNA here is from genome assembly GCF_016722785.1 of Ramlibacter monticola. Taxonomy (GTDB): domain Bacteria; phylum Pseudomonadota; class Gammaproteobacteria; order Burkholderiales; family Burkholderiaceae_C; genus Ramlibacter; species Ramlibacter monticola. The sequence continues at coordinate 1,507,167 of NZ_JAEQNE010000001.1, forward strand.
CCTCGCGGGCGGCCTGCAGCGCCAGCCCGATGTCCTTCTGCAGCAGGGTGACGTGAGCCCGCGGCGCGTAGTCTCCGGCGATGGCGCGGTGCATGCGGTCCGAGCCGATCCAGCTCTGCCCGCTGGACTGCTCGATCACCGCCAGCGTGCGCGCCGCGTCCAGGCCCAGCCGTTCGGCCAGGGCGAGGGCCTCGGCCGCGCCGGCCAGGTTGATGCCGGCCAGCAGGTTGTTGACCAGCTTGGTGCGGGCGCCGTCGCCGACCCGCGTGCCGATGCGGAAAAGCCGGCCGGACAAGGTTTCCAGCAACTCGCGGTTGGCCTGGAACACCGGCTCGGCGCAGGCCACCATCAGGCTCATGCTCCCGTCGCGCGCCCGGGCCGGCCCGCCCGACATCGGCGCGTCGATCGGCGCCAAGCCTCGTTCTTCAAGCGCGCTGGCCAGCCCTTGCGTGTCTTCCGGCGCGATCGTGGGGCACAGCAGCACGGCGCGACCGGCCCCCAGTGCCGCGGCCGCGCCCTGCGGGCCGAACAGCACCTCCCGCGACTGCGCGGCATCCACCACGCACACGACCAGGGCCTGGGCCCCGTCGGCGGCCTCGGCCGGGCTGGCGGCGGCCCGCGCGCCCTGCCGCACCAGCGCCTGCACCTTGTCCGCCACCAGGTCGCAGGCCTGCACCCGCCAGCCGCATTCGAGCAGTCGCGCGGCCATGCCGCCGCCCATGTTGCCCACGCCGACGATGCCGACCGTGCGCGCCACGGCAGCCTCAGCTCTGGACCAGCCGCTTCGACTTGGAGATCGACATCAGGATCCCCAGCCCCAGCCCCAGCGTCACCATGGCGGTGCCCCCGTAGCTGATGAAGGGCAGCGGCACGCCCACCACCGGCAGGATGCCGCTGACCATGCCCATGTTCACGAAGGCATAGGTGAAGAAGATCATGGTGATCGCCCCGGCCAGCAGCCGGGCGAACAGCGTCGGCGCCTCGATGGCGATGGCCAGCCCGCGCAGCACCAGGAACAGGAAGCTGGCGATCAGGAACAGGTTGCCCAGCAGACCGAATTCCTCCGAGTAGGCGGCGAAGATGAAGTCGGTGGTGCGCTCGGGGATGAACTCCAGGTGCGTCTGCGTGCCCTGCATGAAGCCCTTGCCGAACAGGCCCCCGGAGCCGATCGCGATCATGCCCTGGATGATGTGGAAGCCCTTGCCCAGCGGGTCCTTGGTGGGATCGAGCAGGGTGCAGATGCGCTGCTGCTGGTAGTCGTGCAGCACGGGCCAGCGGTAGCCGTCGGCGCACAGCATGGGCTCGAAGGACACCACCAGCACCACCGCCACGATGCCCAGCACCACCGGCGGGATGATCAGTTTCCAGGACAGGCCGGCGAAGAAGATCACCGCCATGCCCGCAGTCAGCACCAGCACGGCCGTGCCGAGGTCCGGCTGCTTGACGATCAGGCCCACGGGCACGGCCAGCAGCGCGCCGGCCACGAGGTAGTCCAGCGGCCGCAGCTGCCCCTCCCGCTTCTGGAACCACCAGGCCAGCATCAGGGGCATGGCGATCTTCAGGATCTCGCTGGGCTGGATCACGACTCCCAGGTTGATCCAGCGCCGGGCGCCCTTCTTCGTGATCCCGAACAGCGCCACCGCGATCAGGAGCCCGACCCCGACCACGTACAAGGGCACCGCGAAGCTCATCAGCCGCTGCGGCGGAACCTGCGCCACCACGAACATGATGGAGCCGGCCAGCACCATGTTGCGGGCGTGGTCGTAGAAGCGCACCCCGTGGTCGTAGCCGGAGCTGTACATGGTCAGCAGGCCGGCGCAGGCGAGCAGGAAGACGGCGAAGGCCAGCGGCCCGTCGAACCCCTGGAGCATGGGGGTGAGGCGCTGGCGCACCGAGGGTTTGTCGAAGACTGCGGCCATGGCGGGATTATCCGGGAGCGGCCATCCCGGCAGGGCCCGCCGCATCCGCGGCCGTCCAATCCTCCAAAAGGACAGTTTTCGGCTCCAACCCGGCTGCTACCATCGTCGCGAACCCCGAAGGCACCCCATGAACATCCTTGTCGTCGACGACCACCCCCTGTACCGCAGCGGCGTCGTGCACACGCTGCAGAACACCGGCATGGAGGTGAACGTGGTCGAATGCGCCGCGCTGGAAACGGCCTTCCAGCGCGCCAGCGAGGGCCAGCAGTTCGATCTGGTGATCCTCGACCTGCAGATGCCCGGCTACCAGGGCACCGACTCCGTGCGCGCGGTCCGCATGCGCCTGCCGGAACTGCCCGTGCTGGTGCTCTCCGGCAACGAAGACCCGGCGATCGTGCGCGACTGCATCGACCTCGGCGCCTGCGGCTTCGTGCCCAAGTCCGCGCCCAGCGACGAATTCCACGCCGCGCTGACGCTGGTGCTGTCCGGGGGCGTGTACCTGCCGCCCACGAGCCTCAGCGTGGGCTCGCCGGCCAGCCGCGCCCAGCAGGATGCCTGGGCGCGCCTGGGCGCGCGCCTCACGGACCGCCAGCGCCAGGTGCTGCTGGGGATCGTGCAGGGCAAGCCGAACAAGGTGATCGCACGCGACCTCGGCCTGTCCGACACGACCGTGAAGTCGCACGTGGCGCACATCCTGGACGCGCTGGTCGTGTCCAACCGCACCGAGGCCGTCTATGCGCTCGCGCGCGCGGGCCTCACCATGCGGGACCTGGAACCCGCCCCGACGCGGGCCTGCTAGAAGTCACGACAGCGCGGCGCGCCCGCCACGGTCACGCCGCCGGATGCAGGGCCGGCGCCCGCTCGCGCGCCAGCGTGGCCTGCATCGTCTCGAGCAGCAGGTCCGGCGCGACCGGCTTCTGCAGCACCGGCAGCGGCAGCCCGCGCTCGCGGATGTCGGCCTCCCCGGAAAGGATCAGGGCCGGCACCGGGCCGAAGCGCTCGCGCAGGGCCTCCACGGCGTCGAGGCCGGAGCCCTCGGCGAGCCGGTAGTCCGCCAGCAGGAAATCAGGCCTCTCGCGCTCGCCCTGCAGGACCTGCTGCACTTCCGCCAGCGTGCCCCCGGCCGCGACGCGCGCGCCGGCTTCCTGCAGCCACGCCGCCAGGGCGTCGCGCGCGAGCCGGTCGTTCTCCACCACCGCGACCAGCAGTCCCTTCAGCGGCGCCCCGCCGTGCGCCGCCGCGGCCGGCGCCCGCGCCCCTGCCTCCCGCGCCAGCGGCAGGTGCATCGTGACGCGGGTGCCCTGCCCCGGCTGCGAGTCCATCTCCAGCCCGGTCTGCATCAGGTCCGCCATGTGCCGCGAAATCGCCAGACCCAGCCCGATGCCCTCGGCCTCGGTCTTCACGGCGGAGCGGCCCCGGAAGAAGGCATTGCAGGCCTGCGCCAGGTCGTCCGGGTCCATGCCCACGCCCTGGTCCGAGATCGTGAGGACTGCCTCCTGCCCCGTGCAGTCGGCGCGCACCACGATCTCGCCCTTCAGCGAGTACTTGAAGGCGTTGTCCAGGAAGTTGCGCAGCATCCGCTCCAGCAGCACCGGATCGGCCGACACGTTGCAGGAGCCGGCGATCTCGATGCGGAAGCCCAGGCCGCGCGCGGCGCACTTCTCGGCGAAGCCGGAGCTCGCCGAGGCCAGCAGCCGCTCCAGCTGCACCGGCTGCACCACGGCCTTCATCGTGCCGGCGTCGATCTGCGCGAAATCCACCAGGTGGCGGAACATGCCGTCGATGGACTGCCCCGTGCGCATGATCTGCTGCGCCATGGCGTCGCGCCGTGCCGGGTCGGTGGACTTGCGGAAGATGTCGGAGAGGAACAGCAGCGCCTGCACCGGCTGCCGCAGGTCGTGGCTGGCTGCGCCGAGGAAGCGCGAGCGCGCGCGCTGCGTCTCCTGCAGGTTCTTCAGCGACTGGCGCAGCTGCTCCACGACACGGGCCTTGTCCTGGCCGGCGTCCACGAGGTCGATCAGCTGCTGGTGCAGGGTGCGGGCGAGCCGGGCCATGATCGGCGCGCCCACCGCCATGGCGACGGCCATCATCACCATCGCCTCCGCATCGGCGTGCTGCGCCCAGCCGAGGTAGATGGTGGCCATGCTGGCCAGCAGGTAGCCGATGTAGACCCGCGGCCGCACGGCCAGCAGCGAGACGCCCAGCGAGATCCAGCAGACCACGATCATGGTGAGCACGCCGACGTCGGTGACGCCGAGGTAGGGCGAGAAAACGGGCAGGAGGGTCGACACGAACCAGCCCGTCACCGCCGCGCCCACCGCGATGCGGTGCAGCGCGCGCTCGGTGGTGCCGTGGCGCGCCAGCACCCACCGGAAGTACGGTTGCCGCGCCAGCATGCCGCTGGCGAACACGACGTACCACGCGAGGAAGAGGAGCCAGCCGGAATGGGGAACCACGATGACCCCGAGCAGGGCAGCCATCAACAGCGCGGTGACCAGCCCCCCGCGCGCCTGCGCCACGATCACGGCGACGCTGCGCTCGATCAACTCCTGCGACGCCTCCCTTGCTGCCGCAGCCTCGGTGTGTTCCACCACTTTTCTCCTGAAGGAGTCAGTTTGGCAAAGAACGGCCGTGGCGACAATGTCGCAAGGCTGACGAATACCATACGTCCGATGCACACCACGCACCTGCTGTACCTGCACGGCTTCCGTTCCTCGCCCCGCTCCTTCAAGGCGCAGCGCATGCATTCCCTCGTGCAGGAGCGGCATCCGCGGGTGGACTGGAACTGCCCGCAACTGCCGCCCTCACCCAAAGAGGCGATGGCGCTGATCCATGATTCCATTAGGGACTGGCCGCGCGAGCGCATGGCCGTGGTGGGGTCCTCGCTCGGCGGCTTCTACGCCACCTGCCTGGCCGAAGACACCGGCTGCCGCGCCGTGCTGCTCAATCCGGCGGTGGACCCGGCCCGCGACCTGGCCGGCTACATCGGCGAGCAGACGGCCTTCCACGACCCGTCGCAGCACTTCTACTTCGCCCCCGCCTTCGTCGACGAACTCCGGGCGCTGCAGCGCGGCCCGGTGGCCCGCCCGGAGCGCTACTTCGCCGTGATCGCCAAGGGCGACGAGCTCCTGGACTGGCGCGAGATGACGGCCCGCTATCCGGGCATCCGGCTCAAGCTGCTGGAGGGCAGCGACCACGGGCTGACGGATTTCGACGCGCACGTGGAGGAGATCCTGCGATTCCTGCAGCTCGCGTGAAGAGGGCAAAACCGAACAGCCGAACGCAGAGGGCGCAGAGGATCCGCAGAAGACGCAGAAGAACCCCATAAAGGGGGAAATTCTTCTGCGATCTCTGCGAAACCTCTGCGCCCTCTGCGTTCGGCTGTCTGGTGTTGAATTGCCCGCCCGGACGGACGGCTCCCCCCCGCATGGGAAAATCGGGGAATGTTCGTTCTGTTCGAAGATGCCGGGAAGTTCCTGGGCGGCCGGGTCCTGTCCGAGAGCGATGCCTCGGCCCAGGTCGAGCTGGAAAGCGGCAAGCGGGTCAAGGTCAAGTCCGCCAACGTGCTGCTGAGGTTCGAGAAGCCGCAACCCGCGGAGCTGCTGCGCGACGCGCAGGCCGAGGCCTCCGGCATCGAGCTGGACCTCGCCTGGGAGTTCGCCCCCGAGGAGGAATTCGGCTTCGCCGACCTGGCCCGCGAGTACTTCAGCGCCAACGCCAGCCTGGTGCAGCAGGCCGCCGCGCTGCTGCGCCTGTTCGAGGCGCCCCACTACTTCCGGCGCGCCGGCAAGGGGCGCTTCCGCAAGGCGTCCGCCGAGATCCTGCAGCAGGCCCTCGTCGCCATCGAGAAGAAGAAGCAGCTGCAGGCCCAGATTTCCGCCTGGGCCGCGGAACTCGCCTCGGGCGGCTGCCCGCCGGAGATCCGCGAGCAGCTGTACAAGATCCTGTTCAAGCCGGACAAGAACGCGCCCGAATACAAGGCGGTGGTCGAGGCCTCGCGCAACACCCAGACCGCGCCGCTGGCGCTGCTGCAGCGCGCGGGCGCCATCACCTCGCCCTACCAGTTCCACTGGAAGCGCTTCCTGCTGGAGTGGTTCCCCAAGGGCACGGGTTTCCCGCCCCTGGCCGCGCCGGCGATCCGCGACGAGCTGCCGCTCGCGGGCGTGCAGGCCTTCTCGGTCGACGACTCCAGCACCACCGAGATCGACGACGCGCTGTCCGTGCAGGGGCTGGGGACCGGCACCGTCACCGTGGGCGTGCACATCGCGGCGCCCGGCCTCGCGATCCAGACCGGCACGCCGCTGGACCAGCTCGCGCGCCAGCGCCTGTCCACCGTCTACATGCCGGGGCACAAGATCACGATGCTGCCGGACGACGTGGTGCAGGCCTACACGCTGCTGGAAGGCCGCGACTGCCCCGCCGTGTCGCTGTACGTGCGCTACGACGAATCGACCCTGGAGGTGCAGGCCAGCGAAACGCGCCTGGAGCGGGTGCCCATCGCGGTCAACCTGCGCCACGACCAGCTCGACGAACACCTGCCGGCGGAATTCCTGGAAGACCCGACCGCCCCCGGCGCGGGCATTCCGGAGCCGGCGCTGCGTTTCCGCGCCGAACTGTCCTTCCTGTTCCGGCTCGCGAAGCAGCTGAAGGCGCAGCGCGAAGTACTGCGCGGAAAGCCGGAAAACTTCACGCGTCCCGACTACAACTTCCGCGTCCCGACGGCCGGCGAGCAGGGGCCGACGGGCGAGGAGCCGGTGGAGATCACCGTGCGCAAGCGCGGCGCGCCGCTGGACCTGATCGTGGCCGAAGCCATGATCCTCGCCAACAGCACCTGGGGCCAGTGGCTGGCCGAGAACGGCGTGCCCGGCATCTACCGCAGCCAGGCCAGCCTGGCCCCCGGCGTCAAGGTGCGCATGGGCACCAAGGCGCTGCCGCACGCCGGCATCGGCGTGAAGAGCTACGCCTGGAGCACTTCGCCGCTGCGCCGCTACACGGACCTGGTGAACCAGTGGCAGATCATCGCGGCGGCCCGCCACGGGCGCACGGCGGCCCTGGCGGCGCCCTTCAAGCCCAAGGACGCGGAGCTGTTCTCGATCATCTCCGGCTTCGACGCCGCCTACGGCGCCTACAACGGGCACCAGGCCGGCATGGAGCGCTTCTGGACGCTCAAGTACCTGCAGCAGAACGGGGTGCGCGAACTGGAAGCCACCGTCTTCAAGGACAACCTCGCCCGCGCCGACACGCTGCCGCTGGTGCTGCCGCTGCTCGGCGCGGCGGACCTGCCGCGGGGCGCCCGGGTGCGCCTGCGCCTGGGCGAGATCGACCTGATCACCCTGGACGTGAGCGGCACGGTGCTGCAACGACTCGATACGATTGCCGCGCCGGCGTCGGTTGAAGACGACAGCGAAGAGGAAACGGTCGCGGGTCCGATTGCGATCGCCGTGGATGTCACGGACACTTCCGAGGACAATCCGGTTATCGCGCCCGCCGGCGCCGACGTGAGTTCGTGAACCTGAAGTCCCTCAGCACCCTGCAGATCGCACTGGGCATGTCCGTGGCCGTGCACGCGGCCCTGCTCACGGTGCGCATCGTCGACCCCGAAGGTTTCAACCGCGTGTTCCAGGACACGCCGCTGGAAGTGGTGCTGGTCAACGCGCGCACCCACGAGCGGGTCGACAAGGCGCAGGCCATCGCGCAGGCGTCGCTGGCCGGCGGCGGCGAGGCCGAGAGCGGCCGCGCCACCTCGCCCCTGCCCGCGTCCGCCCTCACGTCCATCGGCGACGCCGCGGACGACGAGCAGAAGAAGATCGAGACGATGCAGGAGCAGCAGATGCTCATGCTCGCCAACCTGAAGCGCACCCTCGCGGCCATGCCGCCGGCGGACCCCAAGCAGGCCCGCGCGAACCCGGAAGCGGCCGCGCGCGAGGAGAAGCGGCGCCACCTGGTCAAGCTGCTGGCCGAGATCGAGAAGCGCATCAACGAGGAAAACGCCCGGCCCAAGAAGCGCTACATCAGCCCCTCGACGCGCGAGGAGGTGTACGCGGTCTACTACGACTCGCTGCGCCGCAAGATCGAGGAACGCGGCACCAGCAACTTCCCGGAGGCGGCGGGCCGCAAGCTGTACGGCGAGCTCACGATGATCGTGACCGTCAACCACGACGGCCGGGTGCTCGACACCGAGGTGGTGGAGACTTCCGGCAACCGCACCCTCGACCGCCGCGCCGCCACCATCGCGCGCGCGGCCGGGCCCTTCGGCCGCTTCAACGAGCCGATGCGGCACAAGGCCGACCAGATCGTGGTGGTGTCGCGCTTCAAGTTCACGCGCGACGACACCCTGGAAACGAAGCTCACCAGCCGCTGAGGAGCCCCGTGGATCGTTATTGCGTCATGGGCAATCCCGTGGAGCACAGCAGGTCGCCGTGGATCCACGCCCGCTTCGCCGCCCTCACCGGCCAGCCGGTGGAGTACGGCAAGCGCCTGGTGCCGCTGGACGGCTTCGCGGCGGCGCTGCAGGCCTTCCGCGACCAGGGCGGCCGCGGTTGCAACGTCACGGTGCCCTTCAAGTTCGAGGCCGCGTCGCTGGCCGGCCGGCGCAGCGCCCGGGCGGAGCTCGCCGGCGCCTGCAACACGCTGCGCTTCGATGCGGACGGCATCTACGGCGACAACACCGACGGCGTCGGCCTGGTGCACGACCTGCAGCACAACGCGGGCGTGGCGCTCGCCGGGCGGGAGCTGCTCCTGATCGGCGCCGGCGGCGCGGCGGCCGGCGTGCTGGGGCCGCTGGTCGAGGCGAAGCCGCGCCGCATCGTGGTCGCCAACCGCACGGTGGGCAAGGCGCAGGCGTTGGTCGCGAGCCATGCGGAGCTGGCCCGGGCCGGCGGCGTGGAAGTCTCCGCCAGCGGGCTCGACGAAGTCGTGGGCCGCTTCGACGTGGTGGTGAACGGCACGGCCAGCAGCCTGAGCGGCGCCGACGTGCCGGTGCCGGCGTCCGTGCTGCGGCCCGGCGCCCTCGGCTACGACATGATGTACGGGCCCGCCGCCGAGGGCTTCCTGCAGTGGGCCCGCGCGCATGGCGCGATCGGCCGCGACGGGCTGGGCATGCTGGTGGAACAGGCGGCCGAGGCCTTCCTGGTGTGGCGCGGCGTGCGGCCCCCTTCGGGCGAGGTCCTGGCGGAACTGCGGCGGGAGCTGGCGAAGTGAAAGCCGTCCTGCGCTGGCTGGGGCTGGTCGTGATCGCAAGCGTCGCGCTGCAGCTGTTCTTCGTCGGCCGCGTCGCGCTGATGGCCATCGCGGACCCGGAGTCCACCACCTTCCAGCGCTCGGAGGCCTGGCGCATCACCAACGAACGTGACAAGCTGCGCTGGAGCCAGCACTGGGTCCCCTACGCGCACATCTCCGACAACCTCAAGCGCGCCGTCATCGCCTCGGAGGACAGCACCTTCGCCGAGCACGATGGCGTGGACTGGGACGCCCTGGAGAGGGCCTGGGCGCGCAACGAGAAGGCCGAGGAACGGGCGGCGAGGCAGGCGCAGTTCGCACCCATGCGCGCCCGGCCGCCGAAGATCGTGGGCGGCTCCACGATCACGCAGCAGCTGGCGAAGAACCTGCTGCTGTCCGGCGAGCGCAACCTGCTGCGCAAGGGGCAGGAGTTCGTGCTCACGATGGCGCTGGAGCACACGCTGTCGAAGCAGCGCATCCTGGAGATCTACCTCAACAACGTGGAGTGGGGCGAGGGCGTGTTCGGCGCCGAGGCGGCCGCGCAGCACTACTTCCGCAAGCCGGCCAGCCGGCTCACCCCGTACGAGGCCGCCCGGCTCGCCGTGATGCTGCCGCAGCCCAAGCGCTTCGAGAAGATGCCCGGCTCGCGCTACCTGGCCGGGCGCACCGCGACCATCGTGGCGCGCATGTCCGCGGCGGAACTGCCGTGATGCGCGCCGCACGGCCGCCCGAAGACGCGCGCCCCCTCCGCTTGCGGAGGGGGGCCGGCGGGGTCCCCGAGAAAAAGCTTCAGCTTTTTTTCGGGGTGGACGGTGAGAAGGCCGCGAAGCGGACGAGCCTGGGGGAGGTTCTCTAATGCGCATCCTCGGGATCGACCCCGGCCTGCAGCGCACCGGCTTCGGCGTGATCGACGCCCACGGCCACGCGCTGCAGTACGTCGCCAGCGGCACGATCAGCACCATGCACATGGAGCGCGGCGACCTGCCGGCGCGGCTGAAGGTGCTGTTCGACGGCATCGGCGAACTGCGCTCGCGCTACCAGCCGGATGCGGCGGCGGTCGAGATCGTGTTCGTCAACGTCAATCCGCAGTCGACGCTGCTGCTGGGACAGGCGCGCGGCGCGTGCGTGACCGCGCTGGTGGCCAATGCGCTGTCGGTGGCGGAGTACACGCCGATGCAGATGAAGCTGGCGGTGGCGGGCACCGGCAAGGCGGCGAAGACGCAGGTGCAGCTGATGGTGCAGCGGCTGCTGCAGTTGCCCGGGATCCCGGGGAAGGACGCGGCGGATGCGCTGGGGCTGGCGATCACGCATGCACATGCGGCGATCGCGACGGCGAGGATCCAGGAGGCGGGCGGCGTCGCGCGCCGGAAGACGGGCTACTACAAGACCGGACGGGTGGTTTAGGAAGACCGCTGCCGATCGAGTTCGCTGCCTTCTTGCCGGACCCGACCGGGACTGTCCGTCTCAGCGACTGTCCCCTCCCTGGTCCGGCCCGAGGCAACGGACCTTTGCAACCGGAAGCGGGCCTACGAACGCGCGCGATCGATGAACAGCACCGCGAAGAAGGCCAGCGCCGCCAGCAGCGTCCACTTCAGCACGGTCAGCCCGAAGCGCCGATACTTCACCTGCCCGGTGAGGGCATAGATCGCGAAACTGACCCCCGCTGTCAGGAGCAGCAGCAGGACGATCGTCCGGACGACGGCCACGCCTACCAGGCGCGCGCGGGCTGGGCGAAGCCGACGGGCGCCTCGCGCTCGTCGCCGAAGCTCACCACCTCGAACGCGTCCTGGTCCGCCAGCAGCGCGCGGATCAGCTTGTTGTTCAGGGCGTGGCCCGAACGGAAGGCGCTGTAGGCGGCCAGCAGGGGCTTGCCGATGAGGTACAGGTCGCCCATGGCGTCGAGGATCTTGTGCTTCACGAACTCGTCGTCGTAGCGCAGGCCGTCCGCATTGAGCACGCGGTAGTCGTCCACCACGATGGCGTTGTCCATGCCGCCGCCCATGGCGAGGCCGCGGGCCCGCATCATCTCCAGGTCCTTGGTGAAGCCGAAGGTGCGGGCACGCGCGATGTCGCGCGAGTACTGCCCCGAGCTCAGGTCGAACTCGTAGCGCTGGCCGGTGGAATTCACCACGCGGTGGTTGAATTCGATCTCGAAGCCGAGCTTGAAGCCGTGGTACGGGTCGAGCCGCGCCCACTTCAGGTTCTCGCCCTCGCCTTCGCGCACTTCCACCGGGCGGGTGACCCGGATGAAGCGCCGCGGCGCGTCCTGCGGCTCGATGCCGGCGCTTTGCAGCAGGTAGACGAAGGAGGCGGAGGAGCCGTCGAGGATCGGCACTTCTTCCGCGGTGATGTCCACGTACAGGTTGTCCACCCCGAGGCCGGCGCAGGCCGACATCAGGTGCTCCACGGTGTGGACCTTGGCCCCGCCGTTGGAGATCGTGGAGGCCATGCGGGTATCGGTCACGGCCTGGGCGGACACGGGAATGGTCACCGGCAACGGGAGGTCCGTGCGGCGGAACACGATGCCGGTATCGGGCTGGGCGGGGCGCAGCGTCAGCTCCACTCGCTGACCGCTGTGCAGGCCCACGCCCACGGCCTTGGTCAGGGTCTTGAGGGTTCGCTGGCGCAGCATGGCCGTCATTTTACGGCCGGGCAGGGATGCCCCCCGTTGACTTTCCACATGTCCGTGATAGAGCCAGGCCATCGGCTGAGCCTCGCGCGAAGCCGTTAATGGCTTATGAAGGAGAAGTAAAACCGAACAGCCGAACGCAGAGGTCGCAGAGGACTCGTAAAGGACGCAGAAAACCCCAATTTCTGGATGTTCTTCTGCGTCCTCTGCGTAATCTCTGCGCCCTCTGCGTTCGGTATCTGGTTGTTCAGTCCGCCTGCTTGCGCAGGAACGCCGGGATTTCGAAGTCGTCCATCCCGCCGCTCGACAGCGCGTCCACCTTGGCCGCGGCCTGAGAGCGGTTGGTGCGCCACACGCTCGGCACGGCCAGGCCGCCGTAGTCCGGCTGCTGCGGGGCGGCGGCGCCGCGGCCGTCCATCTCGCGCGTCACGATCGCGCCCGGGCCCGCCACCGCGTTGTGGATCGTCGGCACGTTGAAGGGCACGTTGTCGGTGCCGGTGCGCAGCACCTGCAGCGGGGGCGCCGTGCGGCGCTGCTGGCCCTGGCGCGACAGGCCGGTGGCCACGACGGTCACGCGGACCTGGTCGCCCAGCGAGTCGTCGTAGGCCGTGCCGTAGATCACGTGCGCGTCCGCCGAGGCATAGGCGCGGATCGTGTTCATGGCCAGCTTGGACTCCGACAGCTTCAGGCTGCCCTTGGCCGCGGTGATCAGCACCAGCACGCCCTTGGCGCCGGAGAGGTCGATGCCATCCAGCAGCGGGCAGGCCACGGCCTGTTCGGCGGCGATGCGGGCGCGGTCCGGGCCGGAGGCCAGCGCGGTGCCCATCATGGCCTTGCCCGGCTCGCCCATCACCGTGCGCACGTCCTCGAAGTCCACGTTCACGTGGCCGGGCACGTTGATGATCTCCGCGATGCCGCCCACGGCGTTCTTCAGCACGTCGTTGGCGTGCGCGAAGGCCTCGTCCTGGGTGATGTCGTCGCCCAGCACCTCCAGCAGCTTCTCGTTCAGCACCACGATCAGCGAGTCGACGTTGGCTTCCAGTTCGGACAGGCCGCTGTCGGCGTTGGTCATGCGGCGGCCGCCTTCCCAGTCGAAGGGCTTGGTGACGACGCCGACGGTGAGGATGCCCATCTCCTTGGCCACGCGCGCGATCACCGGCGCCGCGCCGGTGCCGGTGCCGCCGCCCATGCCGGCGGTGATGAACAGCATGTGAGCGCCCGCGATCGCCTGGCGGATGTCCTCCACCGCGGCCTCGGCGCACTCGCGGCCCTTCTCCGGCTTGCTGCCGGCGCCCAGGCCGGTGCCACCCAGCTGGATCAGCTTGTGCGCGGTGCTGCGCGTGAGCGCCTGCGCATCGGTGTTGGCGCAGATGAATTCCACCCCCTGCACGTTGCGCTCGATCATGTGCGCCACGGCGTTGCCCCCGCCGCCGCCGACACCGATCACCTTGATCTGCGTGCCCTGGTGGAACTCCTCGACTTCGATCATTTCGATGCTCATGTGATTCTCCTGACTCTCTGCAGTTGCCACTTGCGAATGTTGTTGGTTGGGGTGCTTAACGCGGAACGGGCGGATCGGTGGACCGCCAGCGCTCCTTTCGCGGGGGACTGCCCCGCGCGAGCCAGAGCTTGTATCTCGTCATGGCTTCAGAAGTTCCCCACGATGAAGTCGCGGATGCGGCCGAAGGCGGTCTTCACCGAGCCGTGCTTCTGCGCCACGCGGGCGCCGCGCACCCGCGCCAGGCGCGCTTCCTCCAGCAGCCCCATCACGGTGGCGGCGCGCGGCTGCGCCACCATGTCGGCGAGCGCGCCGGCGTAGCGCGGCACGCCGCGGCGCACCGGCTTCAGGAAGATGTCCTCGCCCAGTTCCACCATGCCGGGCATCACCGCGCTGCCGCCGGTGATCACGATCCCGGAGGACAGGACCTCCTCGTAGCCCGACTCGCGGATCACCTGCTGCACCAGCGAGAAGATCTCCTCCACGCGCGGCTCGATCACGCCGGCCAGCGCCTGCTTGGACAGCATGCGGGGCCCGCGGTCGCCCAGCCCGGGCACCTCGACCTGCTGCTCGGGGTCGGCCAGCAGCTGCTTGGCATAGCCCGACTCCACCTTGATGTCCTCGGCGTCCTTGGTCGGCGTGCGCAAGGCCATCGCGATGTCGCTCGTGATCAGGTCGCCGGCGATCGGGATCACGGCGGTGTGGCGGATCGCGCCGCCGGTGAAGATCGCCACGTCGGTGGTGCCGGCGCCGATGTCGACGCAGGCCACGCCCAGTTCCTTCTCGTCCTCGGACAGCACGGCCGCCGAAGTGGCCAGCGGGTTCAGCAGCAGCTGCTCCACCTCCAGCCCGCAGCGCCGCACGCACTTGAGGATGTTCTCGGCCGCGCTCTGGGCGCCGGTGACGATGTGCACCTTGGCTTCCAGCCGGATGCCGCTCATGCCGATCGGCTCCTTCACGTCCTGGCCGTCGATCACGAATTCCTGCGGCTCCACCAGCAGCAGGCGCTGGTCGGTCGAGATGTTGATGGCCCGCGCCGTCTCCACCACCCGCGCCACGTCGGCGGGCGTCACCTCGCGGTCCTTCACCGCCACCATCCCGCTCGAATTGATGCCGCGGATGTGGCTGCCGGTGATGCCGGTGTAGACGCGCGTGATCTTGCAGTCCGCCATCAGCTCGGCTTCCTTGAGCGCCTGCTGGATGCTCTGCACCGTGGCGTCGATGTTGACCACCACGCCGCGCTTCAGGCCATTGGCGGGCGCGACGCCCAGCCCCGCGATCTTCAGTTCGCCGCCCGGCATGACCTCGGCCACCACTGCCATCACCTTGGCGGTGCCGATGTCCAGGCCGACGACGAGATCCTTGTAATCCTTCGCCATCCTCGTTGTTCCTCAGTTCCTCCGTGGCGCCGCCGCTTCGGCGGTCACCACGCCCCTCAACCTGATTGCATAGCCGTCGGCGTGCCGCAGGTCCGCCGCGACGAGCGCCTCCGGCCGCCGTCCGTACTTCGAAGTGACCTGCGTGATCGTGTGGGCGAAGCGCCGGCTGCGCGCCAGCACCTCGTCCAGCGTGCCGCGACCGAGTTCCACGATCGCCCCGCTATCCAGCTGCAGGGTCCAGCCGCCGCGCCCCGTCAGCACGACCTGCTCCACGGCCAGGTCCAGCGGCTGCATCAGCGGACCGAGCGAGCGGTACATCGCCAGCACCTGCGGGGAGGAGCCGTCCGGGCCCGCCAGCCGCGGCATGTCGTCCTGCTCCACGTCGCCGGCGTTGGCCTCGAACACCTCGCCGAAGGTGTTGACCAGGCGCGACTCGGAATCGGCGCCCCAGAAAGCCTCGGCCCGGTGCTCCTCGATCCGCACGCGCAGCTTGTCCGGGAACTGCCGCGTGACGACCGCCTTGCGCACCCAGGGCACGGCCTCGAAGGCCGCCCGCGCCTGCTCCAGGTCGATGGTGAAGAAGTTGCCGGCCAGCCGCGGCGCGACGTTCGCCCGGAGCGTCGCCGCGCTGTTGTGCGTGACTTCGCCCTGCACCACGATGGAACGGATGGCGAACACGGGATGCCGCACGGCCCACCAGGCGAGCGCCGCCACCAGCATGACGCCGCACACCGCGAACAGCACCGTGGCGGTGAGGTTCATCAGCCGGACGTCGAAAGGCGGCGGGGTCGCCTGCTTGGTCTTCATTTCTTCGCGGCCTCCTGCGCGGGCTGGTCCAGCGTGGCGTCCGCCAGCAGCTGCAGGCACAGGTCCTCGTAGCTGATGCCGGCCGCGCGCGCCGACATCGGCACCAGCGAGTGGCCGGTCATGCCCGGGGAGGTGTTGATCTCGAGCAGGTAGGGCTTGCGGGTGGCGCCGTCGATCATCACGTCGATGCGGCCCCAGCCGCGGCAGCCCAGCACGCGGTAGGCCTTCAGCACCAGCTCCTGGATCGCCGCTTCCTCGCCTTCCGGCAGGCCGCAGGGCACCAGGTACTTGGTGTCGTCGGTGAAGTACTTGTTCTGGTAGTCGTAGTTGCCTTCGGGCGCCACGATGCGGATCACGGGCAGCGCGCGGGCGCCGTCGCCGGTGCCCAGGATCGGGCAGGTGACCTCGTCGCCGGCGATGAACTGCTCGCACAGGATGTCGGCGTCCAGCGCCGCGGCCGCATCGACCGCGGCCTGCACCTCCGAGTAGCCCTGCACCTTGGCCACGCCGATGGACGACCCCTCCCGGGCCGGCTTGACGATCAGCGGCAGGCCCAGGTCGTCGGGGACCTTCATGACCTGCTCCCGCTCGTAGGCGCCGCGGCGCAGCAGCGTGTACCTCGGCGTCGGCACGCCTTCGGCCAGCCACACGCGCTTGGTCATCGTCTTGTCGATCGCGATCGCCGAGGCCATCACGCCCGAGCCGGTGTAGGGGATGCCGAGCAGTTCCAGCGCGCCCTGCACCGTGCCGTCCTCGCCGAAGCGGCCGTGCAGCGCGATGAAGACGCGCCTGAAGTTCTTGCGCTTCAGTTCGACCAGGTCGCGCTCGGCCGGGTCGAAGGCATGGGCGTCCACGCCCTTGGACTGCAGCGCCTTCAGCACGCCGCTGCCGGACATGAGGGACACTTCGCGCTCGGCCGACTTGCCGCCCATGAGGACGGCCACCTTGCCGAAGTCCTTGGGATTGATCGGGCCCGTCATGCCTTGGCCCCTCCCGTCGCATCCACCAGCTTCGCCGGCACGCCGCCGATGGAGCCGGCACCCATGCACATCACCACGTCGCCGTCGCGCACGGTGGACAGCACCGCTGCCGGCATCTCGCCGATCTCGCCCACGAACTGCGGCTCCACCTTGCCCGCCACGCGCACGGCGCGGGCCAGCGAGCGGCCGTCGGCCGCCACGATGGGTTCCTCGCCGGCGGAGTAGACCTCCGCCAGCAGCACGATGTCGGCCGTGCCCAGCACCTGCACGAAGTCCTCGAAGCAGTCGCGCGTTCGGGTGTAGCGGTGCGGCTGGAAGGCCAGCACGATGCGCTGTCCCGGGAAGGCGCCGCGCGCGGCCGCCAGCGTGGCGCGCATCTCCACCGGGTGATGGCCATAGTCCTCGATCACGGTGAAGGTGCCCCCGCCTTGCGCCTCCGGCACCGGCAGTTCGCCATAGCTCTGGAAGCGGCGGCCGACGCCTCGGAATTCGCCCAGCGCCTTTACCACCGCGTCGTCGGGGATGTTCAGTTCGACGCCGATGGCGATGGCCGCCAGCGCGTTCAGCACGTTGTGCATGCCGACCAGGTTCAGCTTTACCTGCAGGTCGGGCAGCGTGACGCCGTTGCGGCGCTGCACCGTGAAGTGCATCTGCGGGCCGACCGCCTTCACGTCCACCGCGCGCACCTGGGCGTCCTCGCCCAGGCCGTAGGTGGTCACCGGGCACTGCACCTGCGGGATGATCGAGCGCACCGCCTCGTCGTCGGTGCACAGGATGGCCGTGCCGTAGAAGGGCATGCGGTGCAGGAACTCGAGGAAGGCCTTCTTCAGGTTGTTGAAGTCGTGGCCGTAGGTGTCCATGTGGTCGGCGTCGATGTTGGTCACCACCGCCATCACCGGGAGCAGGTTGAGGAAGGACGCGTCGGATTCGTCCGCCTCCACCACGATGTAGTCGCCCGACCCCAGCTTGGCGTTGGCGCCGGCGCTGTTCAGCCGGCCGCCGATCACGAAGGTCGGGTCCAGCCCGCCTTCGGCCAGCAGGCTCGCCACCAGGCTCGTGGTCGTCGTCTTGCCGTGCGTGCCGGCGATCGCGATGCCCTGCTTCAGGCGCATCAGCTCCGCCAGCATCACCGCGCGCGGCACGATCGGGATCTTGCGCTTGCGCGCGGCGACCACCTCGGGGTTGTCCTGCTGCACCGCGGTGGACGTGACGACGGCATCGGCGCCGATCACGTTGGCCGCGGCGTGGCCCACGAAGGTCTGGATGCCCAGCTCCGCCAGCCGCCCCAGCGTGGGCGAGTCGGCGATGTCGGAACCGGAAATGAGGTAGCCGAGGTTGCGCAGCACTTCGGCGATGCCGGACATGCCGGCGCCGCCGATGCCTACGAAATGGATGTGCTTGATCGCGTGTTTCATCGTGCGAGGGCCTCGCAGGCGGCGACCATCTGCTCGGTCGCCTGGGTCTTGGCCATCTTCCGGGCCGCCACGGCGCGCTGCAGCAGCGCGGCGCGGTCGGTGCCGCGCAGGAGGGTGGCCAGGGATTCGGGGGTGAGATCGCGTTGCTGGACGAGCCAGCCACCGCCGGCGTCGACCAGGAACTTCGCGTTGGTGGTCTGGTGGTCGTCCACCGCGTGCGGGAACGGGACGAACAGCGCCGCGGCACCGACCGCGGCGAGCTCGGTGACGGTGCTGGCGCCGGCGCGGCAGATCACGAGATCGGCTTCGGCGAAGGCGCTGGCGGTGTCGTCGATGAAAGGCGTGAGTTCGGCCTGCACGCCGGCGGCGGCATAGTTGGCACGCAGTTCGTCGATCTGCTTCGCGCCGCTCTGGTGCAGCACGTGCGGGCGCTCGCCTTCGGGGATCAGGGCCAGCGCCTTGGGCACGGCATCGTTGAGGCCCCTGGCGCCCAGGCTGCCGCCCACCACCAGCACCTTCAGCGGGCCGCCGCGGCCGGCGAAGCGCTCTTCGGGCGAGGGCTGGCGCAGGAAGGCGTCGCGCAACGGGTTGCCGATCCACTCGCCCTTGCGCATGACGTTCGGGAAGGCGCTGTAGACGCGGTCGGCCACGCCCGAGAGCACCTTGTTGGCCATGCCCGCCACCGAGTTCTGCTCGTGCAGCACCAGCGGCTTGCCGAGCAGCACGCTCATCATCCCGCCCGGGAAGGTGATGTAGCCGCCGAGGCCGACGACGACCTGCGGCCGCACCCGGCGTACGACGCGGATGCTTTGCCAGAAAGCGCGCAGCAACTTCAGGGGCAGGAGCACCAGGGTCTTGAGACCCTTGCCGCGCACACCGCCGAAGTCGACCGCCTCGAGCGGGAAGCCCCGCGGCGGCACCAGCTGCGCTTCCATGCTGTTCGGCGCGCCCAGCCAATGCACGCGCCAGCCCCGCTGGCGCAGCGCTTCGGCCACGGCCAGGCCCGGAAAGATGTGGCCTCCCGTACCCCCTGCCATGACCAGCGCCGTGCGTTCCGTCATGCCCGGCCTCCGCGCATCAGCCAAGCCGCCTTCGGCGTCTTGCAGCGCTTCGCGCTGGTGCTGTTTTGGTGAAACAGAACCTTCATGCGCGGCCTCCGCGCATCAGAGTTCTGTTTTCGTAGTCGATGCGCAGCACCACCGCGATCGCCACCACGTTCAACAGCACCGCGGAGCCGCCATAGGACATCAGCGGCAGGGTCAGGCCCTTGGTCGGCAGCGCGCCCAGGTTCACGCCCATGTTGATGAAGGCCTGGAAGCCGATCCAGATGCCCACGCCCTGGGCCACCAGCCCGGCGAACACGCGGTCCAGCGCGATCGCCTGGCGGCCGATGTGCATGATGCGGCGGGTCATCCAGAGGAACGCCACGATGGCCGAGAGCACGCCGACCAGGCCGAACTCCTCGCCGATCACGGCCAGCAGGAAGTCAGTGTGGGCTTCCGGCAGCCAGTGCAGCTTCTCCACGCTGCCGCCGAGGCCGACGCCGAAGATCTCGCCGCGGCCGATGGCGATCAGCGAGTGCGACAGCTGGTAGCCCTTGCCCAGCGCGTACTTCTCGTTCCAGGGATCGAGGTAGGCAAAGATCCGCTCGCGCCGCCAGTCGGAGAACGCGATCATCAGCATGAAGGCGACGACGATCACCGCCGCGATCAGGAAGAACATGCGCGCGTTGACGCCGCCCAGGAACAGGATCCCCATGGCGATCACCGCGATCACCATGAAGGCGCCCATGTCCGGCTCCGCCAGCAGCAGCACGCCGACCACGGCGACGGCGGCGGCCATCGGCAGCACGGCGCGGAAGAAGCGCTCCTTCACCTCCATCTTGCGCACCATGTAGTTGGCGGCGTAGAGCAGGACCGCCAGCTTGGCGAGCTCCGAAGGCTGGAACGAAAGGGGGCCCAGCGCCAGCCAGCGGCGCGCGCCGTTGACGCCCTTGCCGATCCCGGGGATCAGCACCACGATCAGCAGCAGCAGCGAGGCCACGAACAGCCACGGCGCCAGGCGTTCCCAGGTTTCCACCCTGACCTGGAAGGCCAGCAGCCCGGCAACGAAGGCCAACACGAGGAACAGCGCGTGGCGGCTGAGGAAATAGGTGTGGGCGTAGCGGCCGAAGCGGGGGTTGTCCGGCAGCGCGATGGAGGCGGAATAGACCATCACCATGCCCCAGGCGAGCAGCGCCACCGTGACCCACAGGAGGCCCGGGTCGAAGGCGTGGATCCTGAGGTTGTCCCGCGGCTGCGACGGCATCCAGGCTGCGTCCGTCGAACGCCGGAAGGGATTGCGCATCCAGCCCGCGAGGGCGTCGGGCAGCGAGAGGTTCAAGCCTCGCCTCCGTCCAGCATCGCGCCCGTTTCGTCCGCCAGCGCCTGCACCGCGGCGCGGAACACCTCGGCGCGGTGCGGATAGTTGCGGAACATGTCGAAGCTCGCGCAGGCCGGGGACATCAGCACGGCGTCGCCGGCGTGGGCGCGCTGGGTCGCGATGCGCACGGCCTCTTCCATCGTCGCGGCATCGGCCAGCGGCACGCCGGTGGGCTCCAGCACGGCGCGGATCCGGGGACCGTCGCGGCCGATCAGCACCGCGGCGCGGGCGAAGCGCGCCACCGGCTCGGCCAGCGGCGCGAAGTCCTGGCCCTTGCCGTCCCCGCCCAGGATGATCACCAGCCTGCGCTCGGCGCCCAGGCCCTGCAGGGCGGCGACCGTGGCGCCGACGTTGGTGCCCTTGCTGTCGTCGAAGTACTCGACCTCGTTGACGATGCCCACCGGGTCCACGCGGTGCGGCTCGCCGCGGTATTCCCGCAGGCCGTACAGCATGGGCGCGAGCTGGCAGCCGGCGGAAGTGGCCAGGGCCAGCGCGGACAACGCGTTGATCGCGTTGTGGCGGCCGCGGATGCGCAGGGCGTCCGCGGGCATCAGGCGCTGCAGGTGGATTTCCTGCTCGGCATCCTTGCGGCGTCGTTCCGTTTCGTCGGCCTCGTGCGCCCGCACCAGCCAGGCCATGCCGTGCACGACCTCCAGGCCGAAATCGCCCGGACGCTTCGGCAGGTCGCCGCCGAAGGTCACGTGCCGGCGCTGCTCGTACTTGCCGCCCTTCAGGCGCACCGGTCCGGGCAGCATCTTCATCACGAGCGGGTCCTCGCGATTGAGGACCAGGGTGCCGGTCTGGCCGAAGATGCGCGCCTTGGCGGCGGCATAGGCTTCCATGGTGCCGTGCCAGTCCAGGTGGTCCTGCGTCACGTTCAGCACGGTGGCCGCGGTCGGCTCGAAGCCGGTCTCGCCATCGAGCTGGAAGCTGGAAAGCTCCAGCACCCAGACCTGCGGCAGCGCATTGGCCTCGCGCTTCTGCGCCAGCGTGTCCAGCAGCGTCGGGCCGATATTGCCGGCCACGGCCACGGTCTTGCCGCTGCGCTCGACGAGCTGGCCGGTGAGCGAGGTCACCGTGGTCTTGCCGTTGGTGCCGGTCACGGCCAGCACCGCGGGGTGGTAGCCATCGGCCTGGCGCATCGCCGCCAGCGCGTCGGCGAACAAGCCCAGCTCGCCGCGCACGGGGATGCCCTGCGCGCGCGCCGCTGCTTCGACCGGGGCGACCTGCGCCGGCGTCAGGCCGGGGCTGCGCAGCACCAGCCGGCGGCCCTGCGCCAGTTCGGCCGTGAAGGCGCCGCCGATGAAGCCCGCATCCGGCACCTGCTCGCGCAGGGTCGCCAGCTGCGGCGGATCTTCGCGCGTGTCGGCCACCGTCACGCGCGCGCCCTGCCCGGCGCACCAGCGCGCCATGGCGAGGCCCGAGGCCCCGCAGCCGAGCACCAGGACGTCCTGATCGCGCAAGCTTTCCATCACCGCAGCTTCAGGGTGGACAGGCCGACGAGGCACAGCAGCATCGTGATGATCCAGAAGCGGATCACCACCTGCGTTTCCTTCCAGCCGGTTTTCTCGAAATGGTGGTGCAGCGGCGCCATCAGCAGGATGCGCCGGCCCTCCCCGTACTTGCGCTTCGTGTACTTGAAGTAGATGACCTGGGCCATCACCGAGAGCGCTTCCACCACGAAGATCCCGCCCATGATGGCCAGCACGATTTCCTGCCGCACGATCACGGCGATGGTGCCGAGCGCGCCGCCCAGCGCGAGCGCGCCGACGTCGCCCATGAACACCTCGGCCGGGTGGGCGTTGAACCACAGGAAGGCGAGGCCGGCGCCGGCCATGGCGGCGCAGAAGATCAGCAGTTCGCCCGAGCCGGGGATGTGGGGCAGCAGCAGGTAGCGCGAGTACACGGCACTGCCGGTGACGTAGGCGAACACGCCCAGCGCCGAGCCCACCATCACCACCGGCATGATCGCCAGGCCGTCGAGGCCGTCGGTGAGGTTCACCGCATTGCTGGAGCCCACGATGACGAGATAGGTCATGAGCACGAAGCCGAACACGCCCAGCGGGTAGCTGATCTCCTTGAAGAAGGGCACCAGCAGGTTCGCCTTGGGCGGCAGGTTCATGTCGAAGCCCGAGCGCACCCAGTCGAAGAACAGCCCCAGCACCCGCACGTTGGTCGTCTCCGAGACGCTGAAGGCGAGGTACAGCGCGGCGACCAGGCCGATCAGCGATTGCCACAGGTACTTCTCGCGCGAGCGCATGCCCTCGGGGTCCTTGTTGACCACCTTGCGCCAGTCGTCCACCCAGCCGATGGCGCCGAAGCCCACCGTGACCAGCATCACGATCCACACGAAGCGGTTGGTCCAGTCGAACCAGAGGAGGGTCGACAGCGTCACCGAGATCAGGATCAGCACGCCGCCCATGGTGGGCGTGCCGCTCTTCTTCAGGTGCGACTGCATGGCGTATTCGCGCACCGGCTGCCCGATCTTCAGTTCGGTCAGGCGGCGGATCACCCAGGGGCCGAAAATGATCCCGATCAGCAGCGCGGTCATCGCCGCCATCACGGCGCGGAAGGTGATGTACTGGAAGACGCGGAAGAATCCGAATTCGTGACCGTGGCTTTGCATCCACGAGGCCAGGCTAACGAGCATCGGGGCTCCCCTTGTCCTGTTGTCGTGCGTGCGCGGCGATCGCCTCGACCACCCGTTCCATCTTCATGAAGCGCGATCCCTTGACCAGGACGCTTTCCGTCCCCGCCAGCGCCAGCAGCACCGCGGCGTTGAGCCCGTCGAGGTCCGCGAAGTGCGTGCCATTCATGCCCGCCGCCTGCTCGCCCAGCGTGAAGAGCTGCTCGATTCCGCGCTGGCGCGCGTAGTCCCCGACCTCCGCATGGAAGGCCGGGCCCTGGTTGCCCACCTCGCCCATGTCGCCCAGCACCAGCAGGCGCGGGCCGGGCAGTTCGGCGAGCACGTCGATGGCCGCGCGCACCGAGTCGGGGTTGGCGTTGTAGCTGTCGTCCACCACGGTCAGCGTGCGGCCGGCCAGCGCCACGCCGAGCGCGCGCGAGCGGCCCTTCACCGGCTCGAAGGCCTCCAGCCCTTGCTGGATGGCCTGCAGCGGGACGCCCGCGGCAAGAGCGCAGGCGGCCGCGGCGAGCGCGTTGCGCACGTTGTGGCGGCCGGCGATATGGAGTCGGAACGCAATGGCGCCGGCCGGGGTTTCCGCCCCGACGCGCCAGTGTTCCTGGTGCCATTCAGACCCGGCCAGGAAAACGTCGGCGTCCGTGTCGCGCGCGTCGCCGAAGGTCATGCAGGGACGCGCGTCGGCCAGCGCCGTCCACAGCATCGTGAAGGCGTCGTCGGCAGGGAACACGGCCACGCCGCTGGGCGGCAGGGCCGCGAACACGCTGCCGTTCTCGCGGGCCACGGCTTCCACCGTCGCCATGAATTCCTGGTGCTCGCGCTGGGCGTTGTTGACCAGCGCCACGGTCGGCGCCGCGATGCGCGCGAGGTAGCCGATCTCGCCGGGGTGGTTCATGCCCAGTTCGATGACACCGATGCGCTGCTTGGCGCGCAGGCGCAGCAGGGTGAGCGGCAGGCCGATGTCGTTGTTCAGGTTGCCCTGGGTCGCCAGGTGCGCCTCGGGCTGCCAGGCGCGCAGGATGGACGCGATCATCTGCGTCACCGTGGTCTTGCCGTTGCTGCCCGTCACCGCGATCAGCGGCAGCTTGTACTGCATGCGCCAGGCGTGGGCCAGCTCGCCGAGCGCGAGCTTGCTGTCCTCGACTTCGATGCCGGGCATGCCGGCGGGCAGCCGGCCCGCTTGCGCGATCGCCGCGACCGCGCCCCTGGCGCGTGCATCGGCCAGGAAGTCGTTGGCATCGAAGCGCTCGCCCTTGAGCGCGACGAACAGGTCGCCCGGCTGCAGCGTGCGGGTGTCGGAGTGCACGCGCTGCACCGCGACGGCGCTGTCGCCGACCAGGCGGCCGCCGGTCCACTCGGCAGCCTGCTTCAGGCTGAACATGGACTCGCTCATCTGCGTGCCTCCAGCGCCTTCTGCGCGTGCGCCTGGTCGGAGAAGGGGTGCTTGACGCCCGCGATCTCCTGGTAGTCCTCGTGGCCCTTGCCGGCCAGCAGGATCACGTCGCCGCCGTCGGCGGCGGCGATCGTCTCGGCGATCGCGCGGGCGCGATCGACTTCCACCTGCACGCACTCGCGGTGCGACAGGCCCAGCAGGATCTGGCTGATGATCGCTTCCGGCTTCTCGCTGCGCGGGTTGTCGCTGGTGACCACGACGCGGTCGGCGTTCTTCTCCGCCACCGCCGCCATCAGCGGGCGCTTGGTCGCATCGCGGTCGCCGCCGCAGCCGAACACGCACCACAGCTTGCCGCCCCGCTGCGCCGCCAGCGGGCGCAGGGCCTGCAGGCCCTTGTCGAGCGCGTCCGGGGTGTGCGCGTAGTCGACCGCCACCAGCGGCTGGCCGGGGACGAGGAGCCTTTCCATGCGCCCGGGCACCGGCAGCAGGTCGGTGCAGGCCGCCACCGCGTCGGCCAGCGGCACGCCGATGGCGCGCATCATCCCGAGCACGCCCAGCAGGTTGGACACGTTGTACTGGCCGACGAGCTTCGTCTGCAGCGGATGGCGTTCGGCGCCCTCCGCCACCACGAAGCGCAGGCCCTCGTCGCCGTAGCCGATCTCCTGCGCCTGCAGGCGGGCGGGGCGCTCGCAGGAGACCGTCCACACGTCGAGCGAACCTTCGAGCTGGCGTTCCAGCACCTCGGCCTTCCCGTCGTCGAGGTTCAGCACGGCCGCCTGCAGCCCGGGCCAGTGGAACAGCTGCGCCTTCGCCGCCCAGTAGGCATCCATGCTGCCGTGGTAGTCCAGGTGGTCCTGCGTGAAGTTGGTGAAGGCGGCCACGCGGATGCGCGTGCCATCCAGGCGCCGCTCCTCGATGCCGATGGAGGAAGCCTCGATCGCGCAGGCCTTCGCGCCTTCGGCGAGGAAGCGGCGGAAGTGGCGCTGCATCAGCACCGGGTCGGGCGTGGTGAGGCCGGTGTGCTCCACGTGCGGCGGCCGGCCGATGCCCAGCGTGCCGACCAGCCCGCAGGGCACCGGCGGCCGCAGGTTGGCAAGCGCCTGGGCGAGCCACCACGCGGTGGAGGTCTTGCCGTTGGTGCCCGTCACGGCGAGCACGTCGAGCTGCGCGGTCGGCTCGCCGTAGAACAGGGCGCCGATCGGGCCGGTGGCGGCCTTGAGGCCTTCGTAGGCGGCGACCGCCTCCGAAGAAAAGCCGTACCCCTCGCTGCCCGCCGCTTCGACGAGGCAGGCGCGCGCGCCCTGCTGCAAGGCGGCGGGCACGAACTTGCGGCCGTCGGTGGCGGCGCCGGGCCAGGCGATGAAGCCGTCGCCGGCCTGGACCTGGCGGCTGTCGCAGTGCACTTCGCCGGCCACGCGCGCGCGCAGCCAGTCGGCGGCTTCCCGGGGGGTGCGGAGGACCCGCATCAGAACGACTCCTCCACGGCCTGCACCAGGATCTGCGGTTTCACGTTCATGTCCGGCTGCACCCCCAGCATGCGCAGGGTCTGCTGCACGGTGGCGCTGAACACCGGAGCGGCGACGTCGCCGCCGAAATAGCGGCCGGCGCTCGGCTCGTCGATCATCACCGCCACCACGATGCGCGGCTGCTCCACCGGCGCGACGCCGACGAAGAAACCGCGGTACTTGCGGTCCGCATAGCCCTTGCCTTCCTGCTTGTGCGCGGTGCCGGTCTTGCCGCCCACCGAATAGCCCATGGTCTGCGCCTTGGGCGCCGTGCCGCCGCTCTGCGTGACGAGGTGCAGCATGTGGCGCACGGCCTGCGCCGTCGGGGGCTGCAGCACGCGCATGCCGGCCGCCGGAGTGCCGCTCGAAGTCTTCAGCAAGGTCACGGGCACGAGCTCGCCATCGCGGGCGAACACGCTGTAGGCGCGGGCCAGCTGGAACAGGCTGGCCGACAGGCCGTAGCCGTAGCTCATGGTGGCCTGCTCGATCGGACGCCAGGTCTTCCAGGCGCGCAGCTTGCCGCTCACCGCGCCGGGGAAGGGCAGCTGCGGGCGCTGGCCGAAGCCGACCTGGCTGAACATGTCCCACATCTCGCGCGGCTGCAGCTGCATCGCCATCTTCACGGTGCCGACGTTGCTGGACTTCTGGATCACCTCGTTGACCGTGAGCACGCCGTGCGGGTGCGAGTCGCTGATCGTGGAGCCGGAGATGGTGAGGCGGCCCGGCGCCGTCTGGATCGGCGTGGTCGGCTGCACCAGCCCCTTCTCCAGCGCCAGCGCCGCCACGAAGGGCTTCATGGTCGAACCGGGCTCGAAGGTGTCGGTCAGCGCGCGGTTGCGCAGCTGCGCGCCCGTGAGGTTCTGCCGGTTGGCGGGCGCGTAGCTCGGGTAGTTGGCCAGCGCCAGCACCTCGCCGGTCTGCACGTCCAGCACCACCACGCTGCCGGCCTTGGCCTTGTTCTCGACGACGGCGTCGCGCAGCTTCTGGTACGCGAAGAACTGCACCTTGCTGTCGATGGACAGCTGCAGGTCCCTGCCCGCCGCCGGCGGCACCTGCTCGCCCACGTCTTCCACGATGCGGCCGAGGCGGTCCTTGATGACGCGGCGCGAGCCCGGACGGCCGGCCAGTTCCTTGTCGAACGCCAGCTCCACGCCTTCCTGGCCGTGGTCCTCCACGTTGGTGAAGCCGACGACGTGCGCGGCGGCCTCGCCCTCGGGGTACTGGCGGCGGTATTCCTTGCGCTGGTAGATGCCCTTGATGTCCAGCGCGGCGATCTGGCGGGCCGTGGCCTCGTCGACCTGGCGCTTGAGCCAGACGAAGTTGCGCTCGTCCTCCTCCAGCTTCTTCATCAGGTCCGGCAGCGGCAGCTGCAGCAGCTTCGCGAGCTGGGCCAGCTTGAGCTTGTCGCGCTCGACGTCCTCGGGGATGGCCCAGATGCTGGGCACGGGCACGCTGGTCGCAAGCAGCAGGCCGTTGCGGTCCACAATGCGGCCGCGGTTGGCGGGCAGCTCCAGGGTGCGGGCGAAGCGCACCTCGCCCTGCTTGCGGTAGAACTCGTTGCCGAACACCTGCACCCAGGCAGCGCGGCCGGCCAGCGCCAGGAAGCCCAGCGCGATGCCGGCCACGATGAACTTGCTGCGCCACACGGGCGTGCGGCTGGCCAGCAGCGGGCTGGAGGAGTAGGCGACGACGCGACCGCTCATTGCGACGCCCCCTGTCCCACGCCCTTGTGCGTGACGTACAGCGTGATGGCCGGCGTGGCCGGACGCATCCCCAGCTGCTCGCGGGCGACCTTCTCCACGCGCGCCGACGTGGCCTGCTTGCGTTTCTCCACCTGCAGCCGCTCGTTCTCGCTCCCCAGCTTGCGGGCGTCGTTCTCCGCCCGCTCGATCTCGGCGTACAGGCGGCGCGACTCGTACTGCACCTGCACCAGGTACAGCGCGCTGGCGACCAGCGCGACCAGCAGCGTGAGGTTCAGGCGCAGCATCACGCGTCCGTCCTCTCGGCCACCCGCATGATGGCGCTGCGCGCGCGGGCGTTCGCTCCCACCTCGGCGGCGCTCGGCTTCACGCGCTCCACCGACTTCAGCTTCATGGGCTTGGGTGCGGCGAAGGGCACGCGGCGGTCCACTTCCTCGCGCGAATGCTTCGCGATGAACTGCTTCACGATGCGATCTTCCAGCGAATGAAAGCTGATCACGACCAGCCGGCCTCCGGGTTCGAGAACGTCGAGACTTGCTTCTAGCGCGGCCTGCAGCTCTTCAAGCTCGGCGTTGACGAAAATCCGAAGAGCCTGAAATGTGCGCGTTGCAGGGTCCTGGCCCGGCTCGCGGGTTTTGACCGTGCCAGCCACGAGCTGGGCCAGCTCGGAGGTGCTGGCAAGTGGCCCCCTCTCCTGCCGGCGAGCTGCAATCGCCTTTGCAATCTGAAAAGCAAACCGTTCTTCGCCATATTCACGAATCACCTCCGCCATCTGTTCCACCGGGGCGGTGGCGAGCCAGTCCGCGGCGCTGGTGCCGCGCGTGGGGTCCATGCGCATGTCCAGCGGGCCGTCGGAACGGAACGAAAAACCGCGCGCGGGGTTGTCGATCTGCGGCGAGCTGACGCCCAGGTCCATCAGCACCCCGGCCACGCTGCGGGCCTCCAGTTCGCGCAGGGCCGCGAAGCCCTCGTGCCGGATCTCGAAGCGCGTGTCCTCGATGGCATTGGCCACCGCGACCGCCTCGGGGTCCTTGTCGAACGCGATGAGCCGGCCCTGCGGCTCCAGCCGCGACAGGACCAGGCGCGAGTGCCCGCCGCGACCGAAGGTCGCGTCGATGTAGGTTCCATCCGGCTTGGTGACGAGGGCGTCGACTGCTTCGTTCAACAAGACGGTGGTGTGTTGCCATCTGCCTTCCACCGCCTGCCTTCAGAAAGAGAAGTCCTTGAAGGCTTCGGGCATTCCGCCGCGCATGGCCTCGGCCTCCTTCGCCTCGTAGGTCGCCTTGTCCCAAAGCTCGAAGTGCGTTCCCATTCCCAGCAGCATCGTTTCCTTCTCGATGCCGGTCGCGGCACGCAGTTCGGGCGCCACCAGCACGCGGCCGGTCGAATCCAGCTCCACGTCCTGGGCGTTGCCCAGAAAGATTCTCTTCCACCACTGCGCGTCCATGGGGAGCTGCGCGATGCGGTCACGAAATTTTTCCCATTCCGGCCGCGGGAAGACCATCAGGCAGCCGTGGGGGTGGCGGGTGATCGTGAGCTGGTTGGCGGCGGTGGCGGCCAGGACGTCACGATGCCGGGTCGGCATGGACAGCCGCCCCTTGGCATCGAGATTCAGCGACGACGCGCCCTGGAACACCTTGTTCTGCCCTCACTGCGAAACCGCAAATCGCGGCGGGAACTCCCACAATCCCCCACTTCATTGCACTTTTTTGCACTGTAGCAGGAAAAAGGGGGATCGCAAGGGAGCGGCGGTAAGAATTGGCAATGAAATCAAGCACTTAGAAGCGATTCGGCGGCCCGAGGCCGCCGAAAAAACCGTTCCAGAGCAAGCACTTACGTGAGGCTCTGCATGTGAATCCTCACGGAATCAGAGGATGTACCGCGACAGGTCCTCGTTGCGGCTCAGCTCGCTGAGGCGCGCGTCCACGTAGGCCGCGTCGATCGTCACAGACTGGCCTTCGAGCCGGGTCGCCTCGAAGCTCACCTCGTCCAGCAGGCGCTCCATCACCGTCGAAAGCCGCCGGGCGCCGATGTTCTCGGTCCGCTCGTTGACCTCGTAGGCGATCTGCGCCAGCCGCGTGATGCCTTCGGGCTGGAACGTGAGCTGCACGTTCTCGGTCGCCAGCAGCGCCTGGTACTGCTTGACCAGCGAGGCGTGCGTGGTCGTGAGGATGGCCTCGAAGTCCTGCACCGACAGCGAGCCGAGCTCCACCCGGATCGGGAAGCGGCCCTGCAGTTCCGGGATGAGGTCGCTCGGCTTGGACAGGTGGAAGGCGCCGCTGGCGATGAACAGGATGTGGTCGGTGCGGATCGGCCCGTACTTGGTGGAGACGGTCGTGCCTTCCACCAGCGGCAGCAGGTCGCGCTGCACGCCCTGGCGCGACACGTCGGCGCCGGCGGCCTCGCTGCGCGACGCGACCTTGTCGATCTCGTCGATGAAGACGATGCCGTTCTGCTCCGCGTTCTGGATCGCGGCCGCCTTGATCTCGTCCTCGTTGACCATGCCGGCCGCCTCCTCGTCGACCAGCAGCTTCATCGCCTCGCCGATCTTGAGCTTGCGACTCTTGCGCTTGGTGCCGCCGAATTGCGTGAAGAGGCCGCGCAGCTGCTCGGTCATGTCCTCCATGCCGGGCGGACCCATGATCTCCAGCTGCGGCTTCGGCTCCGCCACGTCGATCTCGATGTCCTTGTCGTCGAGCTCGCCCTGGCGCAGCTTCTTGCGGAAGACCTGCCGCGCCGTGTTCTCGCCGGGCTCCTCGCCGCGCGCCGGCGGCACCAGCACGCCGAGGATGCGTTCCTCGGCGGCGTCTTCGGCGCGGGTGCGCACCTTGCGCATCTCGGCGATGCGCGTCTGCTTCACCGCCATCTCCGCGAGGTCGCGCACGATCGAATCGACGTCCTTGCCGACGTAGCCCACCTCGGTGAACTTGGTCGCCTCCACCTTGATGAAGGGCGCATCGGCGAGCTTGGCCAGCCGGCGCGCGATCTCGGTCTTGCCGACGCCGGTCGGGCCGATCATCAGGATGTTCTTCGGCGTGATCTCGGGGCGCAGCTTCTCCTCGACCTGCTGGCGGCGCCAGCGGTTGCGCAGGGCGATCGCCACGGCGCGCTTGGCCTGGTGCTGGCCCACGATGTGGCGATCCAGCTCCGAGACGATCTCCTGGGGCGTCATGGAGCTCATTCCAGCACCTCGATCGTGTGGTTCATGTTGGTGTAGATGCACAGCTCGCCCGCGATCTCGAGCGACTTCTTGACGATGTCGCGCGCGCCTAGCTCGGTGTTCTCCAGCAGCGCGCGCGCCGAGGCCTGCGCGTAGCCGCCGCCCGAGCCGATGGAGACGATGCCGTGCTCGGGCTCGAGCACGTCGCCGTTGCCGGTGATGATCAGCGAGGACTCGCGGTCGGCCACGGCCAGCATGGCCTCCAGTCGACGCAGCACGCGGTCGGTGCGCCAGTCCTTGGTGAGCTCGATCGCGGCGCGCACGAGGTGGCCCTGGTGCTTCTCCAGCTTGCCCTCGAAGCGCTCGAACAGCGTGAAGGCGTCCGCGGTCGCGCCGGCGAAGCCGGCCAGCACCTTGTCGTGGTAGAGCTTGCGGACCTTGCGGGCGGATCCCTTGATGACGATGTTGCCCAGGGTCACCTGGCCGTCGCCGCCGATCGCCACCTGCCAGCGGCCGTCGGCGGCCTTGCGCCGCACGCTGACGATGGTCGTGCCGTGAAACTGTTCCATGGGGGATGAGGTGACAAAAGGAAGAGCTTGGGGCGCCCTGC
The DNA here is from genome assembly GCF_016722785.1 of Ramlibacter monticola. Taxonomy (GTDB): domain Bacteria; phylum Pseudomonadota; class Gammaproteobacteria; order Burkholderiales; family Burkholderiaceae_C; genus Ramlibacter; species Ramlibacter monticola. The sequence continues at coordinate 1,538,442 of NZ_JAEQNE010000001.1, forward strand.
GCCTTCTCAAGTCATTTTGTCATCGAAGCCGCCGGACGGGCGGCAGGCTCAGTCGGTCCGGATGCCGATGCGCGCGTGCTCGCTGATGCCGATGACGTTGTAGAACGCGGCGACCAGGCGGTGCACTTCGACGAACTGCACCTGGCGGCCTTCCGATACGCGGGCGGTCACCCAGTTCAGCAGCGTGCCCGCCGCGGTGAAGTCGATGCGCATCAGGCGGGCGCAGTTGATGATCATCACGTCGGCGTCGCCGAGCTTGGCGTCCAGCAACTCCAGCGCTTCCTTGCCGTCGCCCAGCACCTGGCCCGAGAACTCCACGGTGGCCACGCTGGACATCTGCGACGTCACTGCCGCCAGCTGCGAATCGCCGTAGGTCATGATGCTGGACATGACCGACTCGTGGAAGGCCTCGCCCACGATGGTGTTGCGCGTGGCGAGGCTGCCGTCCGGCTGCATGGACTTGAACTCGCAGCGTGCGCTTTCCCACGAGGGCGGCGAGACCTCGTAGGTCACGCAGTAGTCCAGGGCGACCAGCTCGAATTCGTCCGGCCGGTGCATCACGCGCAGGATTTCCATGCGCAGCTTCCACCACGCGGGGTTGACGCCGCGGTCGCCCGAGGGCGTGTTGTCCTTCAGCACCTTTTCCAGCGCCTCGCCGCCGATGAAGCGCAGCTGCAGGGACTGGCCGGCCCATTGCGTGAACAGGCGGGTGAGCGGCTCGATCGCCGATTCGACGATGGAGTTCAGCTTGGTCCAGTTCAGCTTGAACGGCTGCGGGGCGCGCGCGAGCGCCGCGCTCAGCGCCGCGACCGTCTGCGAACCGAAGATCGCCGGCGAATTCCAGTCGGCCGCCGTCTGGCCGGGGGTCAAGGGCGCCATGGTGCTCGGCGCGCTGAGGCGGCCCACGATCGCGGGCATCGAGAACCACTGCGGGGCGGAACGGCCGAAGCGACCGGCGAACTCGATGGCCGCGGTCTCGAAGCGGTCCTGCTTGCCGGTGGCGCGATAGAGGTCGAACAGCGTGAGCCAGGTCTCGTCGTGGTTCACGCGCGAGCCCTGCGGGGCCAGCACCTCCAGCAGGCCGGCCTCGGCGCCCTCGTCGTCGCCGTTGGCGAAGCGGATCGAGGCCTCCTCCAGTTCCGGGTCGTGGGCGAATTCCTCGACCTGGATCGCATACTGCTTGGATTGCGAGAACACGCTCGGCACGCTCGGCGAGCCGGCGATGGCAGCGTCGTTGCGGGGCGGCGCCGCAGCGGGCGCACCGGCTGCGCCGTCCAGCGGCGCCGCGGCGGCCGGACGCGCCGGTGCCCCAGGCGCGCTGCCAGCGGGCCGTGCGGCAGCTGCGGGCTGGGGCGCCATGCCGCCTGCCTGCGCCACTCCCCTCGGCAGCACCGACTCCATCAGCGGCTGCTGCTGCAACGGCGTCGCCGCAGTGGGCGCAGTGCCCAGTTGCTGCGGCGCGGTGCGCGAATAGGAAGTCGCGGCCGGCCCGGGCTGCTGCTGCACCGCTTCGGGCGGCATGTGCGAGGACATGGTGAAGCCCGTGCTCGCGGGCTGCTGCGACTGCCCGCCGTGCTTGGTCTTCCACCACTGCATGGACATCTGCGCCTCGATCTCGTCGATCTTCTTCAGCGTGGTGGCGCGGTCGTCCGGCTTGGACGGCATCGAGCTCTGGAAGAAGGACGGGCGCAGGCCCAGGTCCTGCCCGGCCAGCACCTCGCTGCGGCGCATCTTGCGCAGCATGTCGAACTCGCGCTTGCGCACGAAGTCGTTGCGCCGCTTGCGCTCGATCATCTCCTTGAGCATCTGCTTGGAGTACGAGCTTTCGCGGTCACCCTCGGCTTCGGAGCTGCCCTCTCCCCAGGCGGTGGCGGGACTCTTGACGAACCGCACCACCCTGGACAGCAACCCACTGGGCGCGGAATCGTCTTTCTGCGGCATGGACGGTTGCGAGTACTGCAGGAGTCAGCGAGGGAGGGGTCAGTCCCCGAACATCTTCTGCTTCAACTCGCGGCGCTGCTGCGCCTCGAGCGACAGGGTCGCCGTGGGGCGCGCCAGCAGGCGGCCGACGCCGATCGGCTCGCCCGTCTCGTCGCAGTAGCCGTAGTCGCCGGCGTCGATGCGGGCGATGGACTGCTCGATCTTCTTCAGCAGCTTGCGCTCGCGGTCGCGGGTGCGCAGTTCGAGCGCGTGCTCCTCCTCGATCGTGGCGCGGTCGGCCGGATCGGGGACGATCACCGTGTCCTCGCGCAGGTGCTCGGTGGTCTCGCCGGCGCTATTGAGGATGTCCTGTTTGAGCTGCAGCAGCTTCAGGCGGAAGTACGCCATCTGCTTCTCGTTCATGTACTCGGTGTCCGGCATGGCGAGCACTTCTTCATCCGTGAGCTCTTCTGCGGACTTGGTCTTCCAGTTGTTCGCCAATTTCGGGTCTTTCTTGATGGCGACGACCGGCGGGGGCGTCAGTACGGATTGGGTGGCCATGGGGATATAGCTTGCCTTGGCGGCACCCGGAGCGGCGGGCGCGCTGACGACCGGTGGCTGCGCGGCCCGCGGCGCGGCAGGCGCCGGCCTCGGGACTTGCGCGGACACGGGGGCCGGCTTCGCTGCGGCGGGTGCGGGTGCCGCGGGTGGTTGGGCTGCCTTGGGCGGCGCGGTCTTTGCGGGAACCGGGCTGGCCTTGGCAGGGATCTTCTTGGCGGCGGCGACGACTGCCTTGGCGCCCGTGACCACCGCCTTCGCCACCGCGCCGACCACCTTGCCGGCCGTCGTCTTGGCGGCCTTGGGCGCGGCCTTCTCCGCGGGCCTGGCCGCCTTGACCGGAGCGGCCTTGGCAGGGGTCTTCGCCGGGGCCTTGGCGGCCGGCTTGGCAGGCGCCTTCGCGACGGCCTTGACCGCCGTCCTGGCAGGAGTCTTCACCGCCGCCGTCTTGGCCGCGGGCTTGACGGCCTTGGCGACCGGCTTGGGGGCGGTCTTGGACGCAGGCAGAGCCTTCGCCGCGGTCTTCTTCGTGGTCTTGGCAGCGGCCTTGGGCTGAGCCTTCACTTCCCGTCTCCTCGCGTCGGCGCAGGCTGGCCGCGGTGCGAACTCCGCCAACGAGCCTTTTTTTCTAGGTGCAACGCCGTCATGACCGCGATTTATACCCTGATTGTTCGGCTCTGCACGACCGTGAACCTCCTTTTCGTCATGATGCGCCCGTGCCGCCCATGGACAGGCGGATACGGCCAGTTGCAGAACTGAGACAAACACGGGCGGCGGATGCTGGTGCATGAAGGGCGCCAGCGTAGCCCCGGGGCCGCCCGGCGGGGTTTCAGACCGCGCCGCGGCGGCGCGTCAGACAAGGCACTGCTCGAGCCCCTGCAAAAAGATGTCCTTGGGGAGCTCGATGCCGATGAAGACCATCTTGGACTGGCGCATCTCGCCCTCGGCCCACTTGGGGCCCAGGTCGCTTCCCATGAGCTGGTGGACGCCCTGGAAGATCACCTTGCGCTCGGTGCCCTTCATGTGGAGCACGCCCTTGTAGCGCAGCATGCGGGGCCCGTAGATGTTGACGATCGCGCCCAGGAAATCCTCCAGCTTCATCGGGTCGAAGGCGCGCTCGGAGCGGAACACGAAGCTCTTGACGTCGTCGTCGTGGCGATGGTGGTGCGGGTGGTCGCAGTGCTCGCCGTGCTCGTGGTCGTGATCGTCGTGATGGTGGTGCTCGTGCTCGTCTTCCTCCTTGAGGAAGTCCGGGTCGATATCCAGCTTGGCGTTGAGGTTGAAGCCGCGCAGGTCGAACACGTCCTTGATCGGCACGTCGCCGAAGTGCACCGCCCGCTGGGGCGCGCGGGGGTTCATGTGCTTGAGGCGGTGCGTGAGGGCATCGACCTCGTCCTGGCCCACCAGGTCGGTCTTGCTGATGAAGATCTGGTCGGCGAAGCCCACCTGCCGCCGCGCCTCCTGGCGCTCGTCGAGCTGCTTGTCGGCGTGCTTGGCGTCGACCAGGGTGAGGATCGAGTCCAGCAGGTAGCTCTCGGCGATCTCGTCATCCATGAAGAAGGTCTGCGCCACCGGGCCGGGATCGGCCAGGCCGGTGGTCTCGATCACGATGCGGTCGAAATCGAGCATGCCCTTGCGCTTCTTGGCGGCCAGCAGCTGCAAAGTGGCGCGCAGGTCCTCGCGGATGGTGCAGCAGATGCAGCCGTTGCTCATCTGCACGATCTGTTCCTTCGTCTCGGAGACCAGGATGTCGTTGTCGATGTTCTCCTCGCCGAATTCGTTTTCGATCACGGCGATCTTCTGCCCGTGCGCCTCGCCCAGCACGCGCTTGAGCAGTGTCGTCTTGCCGGAGCCGAGGAAGCCGGTGAGGATGGTGGCGGGGATGAGGCTCATGATGGGGTACGAATGGGGACTGAGCCCAGTTTAGCGCCGCGAGAACATCCGGACGCGGAGGACACAAAGGGTACGCAGAGAACGCAAAGGAAATCCCCTAAGGGATTCTTTGCCTTCTTTTGCGTCCTCTGCGTACCCTTCGCGCCCTCTGCGTCCGGATGTCCGGATTTCGGCTGTTATTTCCTGATCACCACCAGCCCCTTGAGGTACTCCCCCTCGGGAAACGCCAGCGTCATCGGGTGGTCCGGGGCGGCGCCCAGGTGGTCGGCGATGTAGCCGTCGACGACGGCGTCGGTGCCGGCGGAGGCCACGATCTTGTGGAACAGGTCGGCCGAGATGCCGCCGGAGCAGGAGAACGTGAACAGCACGCCTCCCGGCGCCAGCAGCTTCAGCCCCAGCCGGTTGATGTCCTTGTAGGCCCGCGCGGCCCGCTCCGCGTGCGCCACGGTGGGCGCGAGCTTGGGCGGATCGAGCACGATCGCGTCGAACTGGCGGCCGGCCTCCACGAAGCGGCGCAGGCTGGCGTTGACGTCCGCATCCAGGAATTCCGCCCGGCCCGGGTCGAAGCCGTTGAGGGCGACGTTGGCCCGGGCGCGCTCCAGCGCCGGCCCCGATGAATCGATCGAAGTCACCTCGCCGGCGCCGCCCGCCAGCGCCGCCACGGTGAAGCCGCCGGTGTAGCAATAGCAGTTCAGGACGCGCTGCGCCCCCAGCCTGCGCACCCACTCGGCGAAGCGGGCGCGGTTCTCGCGCTGGTCGAGGTAGAAGCCGGTCTTGTGGCCGGTGGCCACGTCCAGCCCGAACTTCCAGCCGGATTCGGCGATCGCCAGCTCGGTTGGACCGTCGCCCCGCAGCCAGCCGCTGACCTCCGGCAAACCCTCCAGGCCGCGGGCGCTGGCATCGGAACGCTCGTACAGGCGTTGCGTTCCCGAGACATCCAGCAGGGTGTCGGCGAGAACTTTTTTCCATTTTTCGGCGCCGGCCGACAGGAACTGGGCGACGAGGACATCGCCGTAGCGGTCCACGACGAAACCGGGCAGGCCGTCCGATTCGCCGTGTACCAGGCGCACGCCATCGCTCGGCACCTTAAGCCTCTGGCGTGCACTAAGCGCTTCGCTTAACCGGCGGCGGAAGAAGGCGGGATCGATCCGGTCCCCCTCCTCGAAGCTCCAGGCCCGCGCCCGGATCTTCGACTGCGGGCTGAACGCCGCCCAGGCCAGGAAGCGGCCGTCGTTCCCCTCCACCCTGACGGTTTCCCCGGGGTCGGCCCCCCCCTTGGCGACCGCCGAATCGAAGATCCATGGGTGGCGACGCAAGAGCGAGCGCTCGCGACCCTCCCGCAACCGAATGACTTTCATGCCCCTATTGTCGACTGGCAGCTCAGGCGTAAGAATGTGCAACAGAACTGCCGGAAGGAGAACGTCGATGGCGTGGAGGTCCCGGGTGTGCCGGGCGCTCGTGCTGCTGCTGTGGCTGGCCATGACGCTCGTGGCCGGCCGGGCCGCGGCCGGCCCCGTGCTCGCATTCGATCCGGGCCGCCAGCCGGTCATGCTGGCCCAGAGCGGCGAAGCCTGGGTGGACAACACCGGCGCCAAGTCCATCGCCAACGTGGCCGCCGACGCCCGCACCCCCTGGCACGCGACCGACCCGAGCACGATCTACCGGCTCGACAAGGGCCGGGTGCTCTGGGTGCGCTTCACCGTGCCCCCGACTCCCACCACGGAGCGCTGGTACCTCGAGGTCCCTTATCCCGGCGTGGACCGGGTCACCCTGTACGTGCAGAACGCCGCGGGCGAGTGGACGGAGCGCTCGGCGGGCGACAGCGTGCCGGTCGCCAACTGGCCGCTTCCGCACCGGCACCCCATCGTGCCGGTCGTCGTCTCGCCGCAGACGCCGCAGGTGCACTACGTGCGGGTCAAGAACGGCACCATGTTCGGCGCGCCCATGCAGTTCGTCAGCGACCAGCACGTGATGCGCAGCGAGCAGCGCATCTCGCTCGCCCTGGGCATCTATTTCGGCCTGGTGGCGCTCGCGGTGATGCTGTCCGTGGGCGGCGCGATCACCATGAAGGACCACGTCTACACCCTGTACGCGATGTCGGCGGTGCTGATGGCGCTGACCCAGGCGACGATCACGGGGGTGGCCGGCCTGCACGCGTGGGGCAACGCGACCTGGTGGAACAACCTCGCGCCGCAGGTGCTGCCGCTGTTCGCCATCGCCTCGCTGCAGCTGTTCCTGGCCGAACTGGTCTCCCTGCGCGAACGCTCGCGGCTGCTCTATCGCCTGATGGTCACCGGCGGCCTGCTGTCGCTGCCGCTGGCGGCCTACATGATGTCCACGCCGGAGACGATCGAGCGCATGCGCTTCATCATCGCCTACTTCGTCGCCGAGACCGTGGCCGGGCTCGGCGTCGTGGCGTGGACCGCGCTGCGCGGCGACCGCTACGCGCCCTGGCTGCTGGTGGGCGCGGCCCCCGTCGCGATCGGCGCCCTCTTTCCGCTGGCGCGCACCGCCGGCCTGCTGCCGATCGGCTTCTGGACCACGCACGGCATGCAGATCGCGATCGCCATCGAACTGCCGATCCTGCTGGTGGTGATGGTGCTGCGCAGCCAGCACCGGCGCGAGCACGTGCGACGCATCCACGGGCTGGACCGCATCGACCCCGCCACCGGCCTCATCAACGCCGCGGTCTTCCACGAGCGCCTGGTGCGGCTGATCGCGCGTTCGCAGCGGCTGAAATTCCGCAGCGCCATGCTGCTGGTGGACATCTCCAACATCGAGCAGATCCGGCGCGACTTCGATCCGGATTCGGCGCGCGAACTCACGCTGCGCGTGGCGGGCCGGCTGCTGTCGGTGGCGCGCGAGATCGACACGGTGGCGCGGCTGTCGGAGCACCGCTTCGGCGTGCTGATGGAAGGGCCGCTGCACGCCGAGGAAGTGGCCGAGGCCGGGCCGCGCATCGTGGCGCGCTGCCTGATGCCCTTCAAGGGGCATCCGCTCGAATGGTCGGCCCAGGTCCGCGTCGCCCAGGGGCTGATCCCCATGGATGGCACCGATCCCGTCCAGCTGCTCGGCCGCCTCGAGATGCTGCTGGCGGGTGCCCCCGCGGACAGCCGGCGCGCCGTGTTCATGCTGTCCAAGGCCGGCGGCCTGTCCACGCTCCTGCCCATCGCCTGAGCCATTTCCCACTCGGGAAAGTCCCGAGCCGCCCGCGCCGGCGGGGTGCGACAACTCTCTTTCGCCCGGCAGGGAGGCCGGGAGGGGCGTCCGCATGAACCGCAATCACTGGCCTGAAGTCCTCCTCCGCGACGAGCGGCATTTCGACGACCGCGTGCTGCGCTGCTTCGCCGAACGCCCGCCCCACCTGCCGGCCCTGCTGGCCGCCGCCGAGGCGCGGGACCCGGGCGCGCCCGCGCTCGTGGACGGCCCGCGCCGCTGGAACTGGCGAGCCCTGCGCGAGGAGAGCACCCGGCTCGCCGTGGGGCTGCGCAGGCTGGACGTGAAGGCGGGGGACCGGGTCGTGCTGCTGGCGCCGAACCGCGCCGAGTTCGTGATCGCCACCCACGCGGTGCTGCGGCTGGGGGCCGTGCTGGTGCCGGTCAGCATGCGCGAGGCCGGCCCCGGCATCGCCTTCATCCTCAACCAGTGCCGCGCCTCGGTCGTGATCGCCGACCCCGTGATGATGATGCTGGTGCCGCCGGCGCTCGCCGACGGCGAGCCGCTGCAGCGCGTGTGCCTGCCCGGCGCCAGCGCCAGCGACGGCTGGATGCGCTGGGAGACCTTGCTGGACCAGCCCACCGCCGGCTTCATGGACGCGGCCCCGGGCGAAGAGGAAGCGGCCGTGATCCTCTACACCTCGGGCACCACCGGCGCGCCCAAGGGGGCGGTGCTCGCGCACCTGAACCTGGTCCACTCGGTGCTGCACTACCGCCATGGCCTCGGCCTCCGCGCGGGCGAGTGCGGCCTGCTCGCCGTGCCAGGCTCGCACGTCACGGGGCTGGTGGCGCTGATCCTCGCGATGGCCGGCGTCGGCGGCAGCGTGGTGCTGCTGGCGGATTTCAAGGCGGCGGCCTCGCTGGCCCTGGTCGCGCGCGAACGCGTCACCTACACGCTGATGGTGCCGGCGATGTACGCACTGTGGCTGCGCGACCCGGCGCTGCGCGGAACCGATCTTTCGTCGCTGCGGCTGGCGGGCTTCGGCGGTGCGCCCATGGCGCCGGCCACCATCGAGGGCCTGCGCGCCAGTTGCCCGGGCATCCGCCTGTTCAACGCCTACGGCTCCACCGAGACCGCCTCGCCGGCAACCATGACCCCGCCCGGCTCCGACGTGCTGGAGGCGGTGGGCAAGCCGCTGCCCTGCGCCGACATCCGCGTGATGGACGAACAGGGCCGCGAGGTCCCGCGCGGCACGCCGGGCGAGGTGTGGATCGGCGGCCCCATGGTGGTGCCGCGCTACTGGGACAACCCCAAGGCCACGGCCGAGGGCTTCGCGGCGGGCTACTGGCAGTCGGGCGACATCGGCACCCTGGACGCGGAGGGCTACCTGCGCGTGCACGACCGCAAGAAGGACATGATCAACCGCGGCGGCTACAAGGTGTTCTCGGTGGAAGTCGAAAACTGCCTGGTGGGCCATCCCGCGGTGCAGGAAGCCGCGACAGTGGGCGTGCCCTGCCCCGTGCTGGGCGAACGCATCCACGCCTTCGTGTATGCGCCGGGCGCGAGCGACCGCGGCTCGCTGCGGGCGGAACTGGTGGCGCGCTGCAGGACGGAACTGGCGGACTACAAGACGCCGGACGGCTGGAGCTGGCTGGCGGAGCCCCTGCCGCGGAATGCGAATGGAAAGGTTTTGAAGAGGGCGTTGCGCGAGCAGGTGGTGTAGCTGGAGTCCCGCCGGCGAAGGAAGGACGGGCGGGGGCTACTTCCGCTTCGCCCGCGGGTGCGCCGCGTCGTACGCCTTCGCCAGGTGCTGGAAGTCCAGCCGCGTGTACACCTGCGTCGTTCCGATGTTCGCGTGCCCCAGCAACTCCTGCACCGCCCGCAGGTCGCCGCTCGACTGCAGCACGTGGCTGGCGAACGAATGCCGCAGCATGTGCGGATGCACCGGCGTGGCCAGCCCCGCCTGCAGGCTGCGCCGCTTCAGGCGCGCCCAGATCGCCTGCGCGCTCAGGCGCCCGCCGTTGCGGCCGATGAACAGCGCGGCGTCGCCCGCAGCCCGCCCCCCGGCACGCTGGTCCAGCCAGTGCCGCAGCGCCTCCAGCGCCTTGGACCCCACCGGCACGGTGCGCCGCTTGCTGCCCTTGCCCAGCACGTGCGCCTCGCCGGCCTGCGCGTCGATCCAGCCCTTCGCGCTGCCGCTGGCCTGCACGTCCAGGCCGACCAGCTCGCCCACGCGCAGGCCGCAGCCATAGAGCAGTTCGACGATCGCCGCATCGCGCGCTTCCAGCCAGGGATCGGCCGCGTCCTCGCTGAACTCGGCTAGCTGCACCGCGTCGTCGACACTCAGCGCCTTGGGCAGGGGCTTCGCCGCCTTGGGCGCGCGCACGTCCTGCACCGGATTGCTCTTGACCAGCCCCTCGCGCCCCAGCCAGGCATAGAAGCCCCGCCAGCCGGAGAGGATCAGCGCGATGCCGCGGCCGCTGCGGCGCCCGGCATGCATCTGGGCGACCCAGCGCCGCACGTGCGCGTTCTGCACCTCGCCAAGGGGCACGCCCGCCTTCGCGGCGTTCTCCGACAGCTTCTGCAGGTCCAGTGCATAGAGTTCGACCGTGCGCGCAGCCAGCCGCTTCTGCACGCGGACGTGTTCGAGGTACTTCTCGACCAGCCCGCCGTCGTCCATGGCACTCAGCGCGGGCGCAGCCGCGACAGCGCGGCACTCGCGAGTTCGGCGATGCGCTCGAGGAAGTCCGTCGCCATGCCCGGTTCGAAGCGCTGCGGGTCGGGCGAGGCCAGCACCAGCATGCCGAAGGCCGGCGCCACCCCGTTGACCGCGCCGGCCCGCAGGGGGATCAGCGCCAGCGACATCGCCGTGTCCGGCTGCTCCAGCCAGCCCACGGCCTCGATGCCGGTCACCACGCCGCAATACGGCTGGGCGAGCGAGGTGGCGAAGGCCCTGGCGTCCTCGCTGACGCCCTGCGCGAAGGGCTCTTCCCGGTAGCGCTCGTCCACCTCCCAGACCTTCAGCGCCACCTGCGGCACCATGAACTGGTTCTGCAGTTCGGTCACCAGCGTCGCCGGCAGGGCCCGCGAGGACGTCACGAGCAGCAGCGCGCGGGCCCAGCGGTGCACCCGGTCGGAGATCACCATGTTGTCGTTGCCGTGCCGCACCATGTCCATGATGCGGTGCTCCAGCGCCTTGATCTTGTCGCGCAGCATCTCGGCCTGGCGCTCCTGCAGGCTCACGGCGCGGTTGCCGTGCGGGCTGGTGAGCTGCACCGAGGCCAGCAGCTGCGCATGGCGCTCGAAGAAATCCGGGCTGTTGACCAGGTAGTTCGCGATGTCGTCTTCGGTGATCGGGGTCATCGGGTCGTGGGCCATCATCCTATTCAGTCCTGCAGTTCGATTTCGCCTTCGAAGACGGTCACCGCCGGCCCCGTCATGGACACGGGCGCCTCGCCGCCGGCCCATTCGATGGTGAGCAGGCCGCCGCGGGTCTCCACGTCCACGCGCGGGCCCAGGCGGCCCAGCCGGATGCCGGCCACCACCGCGGCGCAGGCGCCGGTGCCGCACGCGAGCGTCTCGCCCACCCCGCGCTCCCAGACCCGCAGCTTGATGCGGCCGCGGTCCACGACCTGCATGAATCCGGCGTTGACGCGCTTCGGGAAGCGCGGGTGGTTCTCGATCTCGGGGCCCTGGACGCACAGCGGCGCGGCTTCCACGTCGGCCACTTCCTGCACCGCGTGCGGGTTGCCCATGGAGAGCACCGCCACGGCGACGATCTCCGAGCCGGCCTCGACCTCCAGCGCGAGATGCCACTTCTGCCACTGGCCGTCGCGGTGCGGGCTCAGGCCCGCCGCATCGAAGGGCACGGCGGGCAGGTCGAACACCGGCGCGCCCATGTCCACGGTGACCCGGCCATCGGCATTGAGCCGGGGCTCGATCACGCCGGACAGCGTCTGCACCCGGATGCGCTCGCCGCGCACCAGCCCCTTGTCGACGACGTAGCGGGCGAAGCAGCGCGCGCCGTTGCCGCACTGCTCCACCTGGCCGCCATCGGCGTTGTGGATCACGTATTCGAAATCGACCCCCGGCGCCGGCGACGGCCGCACGCTCAGGATCTGGTCGGCGCCGACGCCGAAGTGGCGGTCGGCCAGTTGCCGGTACTGCTCCGGCGCGAGGTTCAGGCGCTGGCGTGTTTCGTCGAGCACGACGAAGTCGTTGCCCGCGCCCTGCATCTTGGTAAAGCGGATGCGCATGCGGCGATTATCCGCGCTGTCGCAGCTGCGCGAGCGCGCGGTCGACGAAGAAGAGGCGGTCCTGGCCCCACCAGCGCTCCGGGTGGCCGGGGATGATGAAGGTGGGCGCGCCGAACACACCCAGCCGCACCGCTTCCTCGCTGTAGGCACGGTATTGCTGCTGCACGGCCTCCGAGCGCTCCAGCGCCTGCAGCGCCGCGCCGTCGTAGCCGTTCTCCTCGGCGACCCGGATGCGCACGTCCGCGAGCGAGGTGTCGCGCTCCTCCGCCCACAGGGCTCGCAGCAGCGCGTGCGACAGCACGAAGGCGTCCAGCCCCTGCTGCTGCGCCGCGATCACCATCCAGCCGGCGTACTTGTTCCACTCGGGGTCCGCCGGCATGGACTGCGGATAGTGCTTCGGCTCGAGGTTCAGCGGCAGGCCCAGGTAGTCGCGCCAGCGCGCCAGTTCCTCGGCGTGGTAGCTGCGCCGCGCCGGCGGCCGCGTGCGGATCGGGATGCCGCCGGTCTGCACCACCACGGCCTGGAAGTCGTAGGGCTTCAGCACCAGCTTCACGCGATGGCGGCGGACGATGTCCTGCAACTGCGGCCCGGCAAAATAGGCCCACGGCGATGACAGGCTGTAATAGCAGTCCAGTTGAATCGTCATCCGCGGATTATCAGCCTGTGATCCCCTCCTTCTCCGAACTGCCGCCGGTCCCGGCGCAGTCCGTCGCCAGCGAACGCCAGCCCGAAGCTTTGGCGCGCCTGGCACGCGATGCTCGCGCCGACCTGGCCCGCCTGAACCTGCCGCCCGCGAACTGGGTCCCGTCCGCCGAGGGTCCCCAAGGTCAGGCCGTGCTCGACGTGCTGGTGGTGGGCGCCGGCATGTGCGGCCAGACCGCCGCCTGCGCGCTGCTGCGCGAGGGCGTCGCCAACGTGCGCGTGATCGACCGCGCCGCCCGCGGCGAGGAAGGGCCCTGGGGCACCTATGCCCGCATGGTCACCCTGCGCAGCCCCAAGCACCTGACCGGCCCCGACCTGGGCGTCCCCTCCCTGACCTTCCGCGCCTGGTACGAGGCGCAGCACGGCGAGGCAGGCTGGGCGGCGCTGCACAAGGTGGGCCGGCTGGACTGGCGCGACTACCTGCTGTGGGTGCGCGACACGGTCGGCCTGCGCGTGGACAACGGCGTCTCGCTGGTCTCGCTGGAGGACGAGGCGGGGCTGCTGCGGGCCCGCCTGCAATCCGCCGCCGGCCCCGAGACCGTGTGGGCGCGCAAGGTGGTGCTGGCCCTCGGGCGCGAAGGCAGCGGCGCCCCGCGCTGGCCTGCGTTCTCCTCCCTGCGCCGCGAGGACCCGCTGGCGGCCGGCCGCGTGTTCCACTCCGCCGACGCGATCCCCTTCGAGGCGCTGCGCGGGCGCCGGATCGGCGTGCTGGGCGCGGGCGCCTCCGCCTTCGACAATGCGGCCTGCGCGCTGGAGGCGGGCGCGCGCGTGGAGCTGTTCGCGCGCCGACCCTTCCTGCCGCAGGTGAACAAGAGCAAGTGGACCTCGTTCCCGGGCTTCTTCCGCGGCTATGAGTCGCTCGATGACCAGCGCAAGTGGCGCTTCTACACCTACATCTTCGACGAGCAGGTGCCGCCGCCGTGGGAGACCGTGCGGCGCTGCGATGCGCATGCGGGCTTCGGCGCGCGCCTGGCGACGCCGTGGCTGGACGTGCAGCCGCAGCGCGATGGCGTCCGCGTCGTGACGCCGCAGGGCAGCGAGCAGTTCGATGCGGTCCTCTTCGGCACCGGCTTCGACGTGGACCTGCTGGAGCGCCCGGAACTGGCCCGCTACGTCGATGCGATCGACACCTGGGCCCGGCACGTGCGGCCGGAGCAGGCGGCGGCGCACCCGGAGGCGGCGCGCTTCCCCTATCTCGGTCCCGGCTTCGAACTGCGCGGGTCCGGCGCAGCGCATGCGCAGGCCCTCGCGGGCATCCACCTGTTCAACTGGGGCAGCACGATGAGCCAGGGCGCGCTGGCCGGGGACATCCCCGGCCTGGCGATCGGCGCGGGGCGGCTGGCGCAATCCATCGCGCGCGACCTGTTCGTGGCCGATGCGGACCTGCACTGGGCGCGCCTGCAGGCGCTGGAGGAGCCGGAGTTGCTGCCGACGCGCTGGTATGTGCCGCCGGGGGAGCGGTGAGGGTGTAGGAAAACAAACCAGACAACCGAACGCAGAGGGCGCAGAAGTACGCAAAAGCCGCAGAACAAACCTTCAAAGGATTTTTCTGCGCCCTCTGCGGACCCTCTGCGCCCTCTGCGTTCGGTTGTCTGGTTTTCGCCTGCTCAGCGCCCTACTCGATCGAGATGTTCGCCGCCCGCACCACCTCCGCCCACTTCTGGCGGTTGTTGCGCACCGTCACCCGGAACTGCTCCGGCGTCTCCAGCCGCACCGTGTTGCCCGCGCCCTCCAGCCTGGCGCGGATCTCCGGTTGCTGCAGCACCTGGCGCACCGCGGCATTCAGCTTGCCGACCACGGCCGGATCCGTCCCCTTCGGAGCGAACAGCGCGAACCAGGTGGAGCTGTCGAAGGCCTGCGTGCCCGGGATTCCGCTTTCGGCGATCGCGGGCACTTCCTGCACGGCGGCCACGCGCTTCGGCGTCGTCACGCCCAGCAGCCGCACCTTGCCCGCCTTGTACTGCGTCAGCACGGTCTGCACCTGGTTCATGATGCAGCAGGTCTCGCCCTTCAGCACCGCCTGCATGGCCTCGGGCCCGCCCTTGTAGGGCACGTGCACCATGTTCAGCCCCAGCCGCGAATTCAGTTCGGCGAAGGCCATGTGCGTGCCGGTGCCCTGCCCCGTCGAGGCGTAGTTGTACTTGCCGGGATTGGCGCGAACCAGGTCCACGAACTCCTTCAGCGTCTTCACGTCCATCACCTCGGGATTGATGGTGAGCACGTTGGACACGTCCAGGATGGGCGCCACCGGCACGAAGTCGGCCTCGACGTCGAAGGGCAGCTTCTTGTAGAGGGCGGCGTTCACGCCGTGCGTGGCGGCGGTGCCGAACACCAGCGTGTAGCCGTCCGGCCTGGCGCGCGACACGTATTCGCTCGCCACGTTGCCGGCCGCGCCCACCTTGTAGTCGATCACCACCGGCTGCCCCAGCGCCTTGCCGAGCGGCTCCTGGATCGTGCGCGCCACCACGTCCACGCCGGAGCCGGCCGGGAAGGTCATGACGAAGGTGACGGGGTGCTGCGGCCAGTCGGCGGGCGCCTGGGCGAAGGCGGCGAGGGACAGGGCGGACAGGACGGACAGGGCCGCGGCGAAGACGCGGCGTGCGATCGGCAGGCGCATGAAGCGAAGGCTCCGGAATGGTCGATACCCCATTCTGGCAAGCCGCGCGCCTCCGTGCCACCAGAAGCTTATTCTTGCGGGTCGATCCCTGGACGAGAGAGAGCCATGCGCATCCCCGACTGGACCCCCGAACGCAAGCCGCAGCCGCAGGAACTGGTACAGGCAATCCTGGAGCGTCGCGGCGGCGCCCTCCTGAACCTGGACCGCGCCCTGCTCTGGAGCGAGCCGCTCGCGCGCGGCTGGAACACCTACCTGAAGGCCGTGCGCACGGGCCTCGGCGCGAGCCGGCAGTTGCGCGAGCTGGGCATCTGCACCGTGGCGCTCCTCACCGGCGCGCACTATGAGTACCACCACCACGCGCCGGACTACCTGGCCGCCGGCGGCACGCAGGCCGGGCTGGACGCGCTGCAGGCCTACGTGCGCTCCGGTGCGCGCGGCGAGCCGCAGGGGCTGGCGGGCGACGAGGCGCTGGTGGCGCAGTACGCAGCGCAGATGACGCGGGACGTGAAGGTCGAGGACGCGCTGTTCGCGCGCATGCAGGCGCGCTTCGACACGACGGAACTGGTGGAGATCACCTCCGCCATCGCGACGTACAACATGGTCGCGCGCTTCCTGCTGGCGCTCGGTGTCACCCCGGAAGACTGAGGCGCTTTGGCTTCTGCCTGCGCTGCCGTCGCGGTGAGGCTTCCACGTACGCTGTCGCCTGCGTCCGTTGCCTCGGCGCCGGATCGGAGGGCGGTCGAGAAGGCCAGGGCCTCCGGAGATCGCGCTCGGCAGGGCCGGGACGGGTCACTGTCCGACTCGGCGACATAAAGGAGGAGGCGCGGGCGCGGCCCTCGTCCGGGCCGGGGCTCTCATCCGCGCCGGGGGACAGTCGCAGAGGCGGACAGTGGCCCGTCCCGGCCCGGCGCAGAAGCAGCGGGCACCATGGCGGCCGCCGCGGTTCCCGCCTCGCCTCGCCCCGTCCCGTCCCGTCCCGCTCGCAAGCCTACTCCGGCTTGATGTTGTTCTCCTTCACCACCACCGCCCACGTCTCGATCTGCCGGTCGATGAACGCCGTGGCCGCCTCCGGGCTGCCGCCCATGAGCGCGATGCCCTGGCCGGCGAGCTTCTGCGCGATCTCCGGCACCTGCAGCGCCTTGTTGATCTCGTCGTTCATGCGGTGCACGATCTCCGGCGGCACCCTGGCCGAGGCCAGCACGCCCCACCACGCACGCGCGTCGAAGTCGGGGAAGCCGCTCTCCGCCACCGTGGGCACGTCGGGCAGTTCCGGCGCGCGCTTCGCGGTGGTCACCGCCAGCGGCCGCAGCCGCTTGCTGTCGATGTGCGGCTTGGTCACGAACACCGAGGCCACCGACAGCGGCACGTGGCCGGCCACGGCATCCTGCATCAGCGGCCCGCCGCCCTTGTAGGGCACGTGCGTCATCTCCAGGCCGCCGCGGCGCACGAGCATGGCCATGGCCAGGTGGCTCAGGCTGCCGGAGCCGACCGAGCCGAAGCTGATGTTCTTCTTCCCCTTCGCCGCCGCCAGCACGTCGGCGAAAGTCTTGTACTCGGAGGCGGCCGGCGTGGCGATCACCATGGGCGCGGTGCCGATCACGATCACGGGCGCGATGTCCTTGCGCGTGTCGTAGGGCATGCTGGGCATCAGGCTCGGGTTGACGCCGTGGGTGTCGAACACCACCGCATACGTGTAGCCGTCCGGCGGCGCCGACAGCACGGCGTGCGTGCCGATCACGCCGGAGGCGCCCACCTTGTTCTCGACGATCACCGTCTGCCCGAGCTGCGTCGTCAGTTGCTGCGCCAGGATGCGGGAGACCTGGTCGACCGAGCCGCCGGGCGGGAACACGGCGACCAGCCTGACCGGCTGCCGCTTCGGCCAGTCCCCGGTCTGGGCCTGCAGGGGCGCGGCGGCGCAGGCCAGCAGCGCCAGCGCGGCGAAGAGGATGCGGCGGGTCGGGTTCACGGGCACCTCCGTGATGTAATCGCCGGCATGGTACGAGCCAGCCAGCTTCTGCACCCTCCGCGTGAACCCGCAGTGCCGCGCCCGGCGGCCACCGTCCTGCTGCTGCGCGACGGCGAAGCCGGGCTCGAGGTCCTGATGACCCGCCGCTCCCCCACCGCCAGCTTCGCGCCCGGCGCCTACGTGTTCCCCGGCGGCGGCATCGACGCCGCCGACGCGCAGGCGCACGGGCTCGCGGCGCGGCGCCCCACGCAGTCGGACGAACGCCTGACCCAGGCGATCGCCGCGATCCGCGAGAGCTTCGAGGAGCTGGGCGTGCTGCTGGCCCGGCATGCCGACGGCAGCCCCGTCGCCCCGGGCGAAGTCGCCGGCCTCGACCGCCACGCGCCCTTCGCTCCCCAGTGCCACCAGCGCGGACTGGTGCTCGCCGCCGACGAGGTCTTCCTGCTGGCGCACTGGATCACCGACCGCGACCTGCCGCGCCGCTTCGACGTGCCCTTCCTGGTCGCGCGCATGCCGCCCGGCCAGTCGCCGGTGGCCGACGAGGCGGAGCAGTTCGAACCCGTGTGGGTGCGCCCCGCCGACGCGCTGGAGCGGCACCGGGCCGGCCAGTTCTTCATGATCTTCCCGACCATCCGCACGCTGGAGCGCCTGCGCCCCTACGGCACGGTGGACGGCGTGCTGGCCGCCTGCGCCAGCGAGCAGCCGCTGTGGACCAGCTGCCCGCGCGCCGGCTTCGTGCAGGGCGCGGAGGCGCGCTTCATGGAGCACGAGATGCAGTACGGCGAACTGGCCCTCGTCTGCCCCGACGGCCAGCTGCTGCACCACCTGGACTGGCGCACCGACCAGCCCGTGCCGCTGCTGAAGAACGTCACCCGCGTGACCGCGCCCAATCCGGGCGTGATGACCGGCCCCGGCACCAACAGCTACCTGGTGGGCGACCCCGAGACCGGCTACATCGCCATCGATCCGGGCCCGGAGGACGCCGAACACCAGCAGCGCCTCTGGCGCGCCGCGGGCGGCGACATCCGCCTGATCGTGTGCACCCATTCGCATCCGGACCACTCGCCGGGGGCGCGTCCGCTGCAGGCGATGTGCCGCAACCAGCCGCCGATCTACGGGCTGCCCTCCGCTCCCACCGCGCGCGCCGCCAGCGAATTCACGCCCGACCGGGTGCTCGCCGACGGCGAGGTCCTCAGTGTCGCGGGCGCCGGGCAGCAGCACAGCCTGCTGGCGATCCACACGCCGGGCCATGCCGCCAACCACGTCTGCCTGGTCCTGCTGGAAGACGGCCTGCTGTTCTCCGGCGACCACGTGCTCAATGGCAGCACCACGGTGGTGGACCCCCCGGACGGCGACATGAACGCGTACATCGATTCGCTGGACCGCCTGATGGCCGCGTGCGACCGCCACGGCATCGAGTTCATCCTGCCCGCGCACGGCCACGTCCTCGGCCCCGCCCGCAAGGCCATCGAGCAGCTCAAGGCGCACCGGCTGCACCGCGAGTCGCGCGTGGTCGCCGCCATGCGCGAGCGCCCCGGCGGCACGCTGGACGACTGGGTGGAACTGGCCTACGCCGACGTGCCGCCGCGCATGTGGCCGATGGCCAGGCGCTCGCTGCTGGCGCACGTGCAACGGATCGAGGCGCTGCAACTCGCCGGCTGACCGTCCCCGGCTACACTGGCCGCAGTGGGGGGGAGGGCTATGGCGGACAACATGGTGCGGCCGGGCGCGCGGCCGGGCATCGACAGCTACCCGGTGGAGTTCTCGGGCAGCGGCGGCGAGTACTTCCGCGTCTGGATCGTCAACGTGCTGCTGTCGGTGGTGACGCTCGGCTTCTACACGCCGTTCGCCCGCCGCCGCACCGCGCAGTACTTCTACGGCCACACCGTGGTGGCCGGCAGCCCGCTCGAATTCACGGCGCAGCAGCGCAAGATGGTGATCGGCTTCGTGCTGCTGGTCGTGCTCTATGGCGCCTTCAAGTTCGCGGAACAGACCGGGCAGGACACTGTCGCTTCGCTCATGCTGCTGGCCGGCGCCGCGCTGGTGCCCTGGTTCTGGGGCAGCGCGATGCGCTTCCGCCTCAACGCCACGCGCTGGCGCGGCGTGCGCCTGCAGTTCACCGGCAGCTGGGGCGAGGTGTACCGCGCGAGCTGGCCCCTGTTCGTGATCGCGCTGGCCTGGATCGCGGCCTTCATGTCGATCGGGGCGCTGTGGCCGGAAGACGGATCGCCCGGGGCGCGGCTGGCGGTGCGGCTGTCCATCCTGTTCGCCCACGTGCTCGCCGCCGTGCTCGCCACGGTCGCCTGCCTGATGCGCCTCGAGTACAACTACAAGAGCCTGCTGGTGCTGCGCGGGCGCATCGGCGGCCAGCCCGGGCGCTGGAAGCCGGTGTTCGGCGACTTCGTTCGGATCTGGCTCGCCACGGTGGGCGTGTTCCTGCTGACGCTGCTGGTGGTGGGCGTCGTGCTCGCGCTGGGCCTCGGCGGGTCGATCGCCGCCCTGGCGAGCCTGAAGAAGCCGGGCTTCCTGGCGGTCCTGATCGGCCTGGCCATCGCCGTCGGCACGGTGCTGCTGCTGTTCCTCGCCTCGGCCCCGGCGCGCGCCTACCGCGAGGCGCGCATGTTCCAGCTGGTGTGGAACAACATCGGCGTCAGCCAGGTCGCCCGCTTCCGCTGCCAGCTGCGCGCCGGCCGCTACATGGGCCTGCGCCTGCGCAACGTGTTCCTCACGCTGCTGACCCTCGGCTTCTTCCGCCCCTTCGCGGTGGTCGCCGAATACCGCATGAGGACCGAGTCCGTGACGCTGCACGTCAAGGGCGGGCTCGACCAGCTCGCCGGCCAGCTGGCGCGCGAGGAACAGGGCCTGGGCGACGCCATCGCCGACGCGGTGGGGCTGGGGCTGGTCGGCTGATGGACCCGGTGCTGCGCGGCGCCTGGTTCGACGGGCGCAGCAGCCGCGCCCGCGAGGTCGGCGTGCGGCTCGCGCCGGGCCCCCGCGGTCCCACGCTGGCCCTAGAGGCGCTCGATGGCGGCAGCGTGCCGCCGCCGCTGCGGCACGACCAGGTCGGCTGGCCCGAGGCCTGGAGCAGCCGCCGGGCGCCGCGCAAGGTGGTGGTGGACCTCGGGGACCACGGCAGCCTGGAGATCGCGGACGCGGCCGGCTGGCAGGCGGCCGTGCAGGCGGCAGGCCACCGGGCTCCGCTGGCGCAGCGCATGCAGACGCGCTGGAGCGCCTTCCTGCTGGTGCTCGCCGTGGTGGCCGGCGTCCTGCTCGCCTTCTATCGCTGGGGCACGCCCTGGGCCGCGACGCAGCTCACGCGGCAGGTGCCGCTGGAATGGGAGCTCGGGCTGTCGCAGCGTGTCCTGGCCGACATGGACACGAGCTGGCTCAAGCCCAGCAAGCTGCCGCCGCAGCGCCAGGCCGAACTGCGCGCGCGCTTCGAGGCGCTGGCGGCGCAGGTCGCGCCGCCGCTGCGCCGCTATGCCGGCTACCAGCCGCGACTGGTGCTGCAGTTCCGCTCCGGCATGCCGCCCAATGCCTTCGCCCTGCCGGGCGGCACCATCGTGATGACCGACGCGATGGTGCAGCAGGCCGCGGACCAGAAGCTGTCCGACGACGCGCTCGTCGGGGTACTCGCCCACGAGATCGGCCACGTGATGCACCGGCACACGACGCGCATGATCGTGGAACAGGGCGTGCTGAACATCGGCCTGGGGCTGGCGCTGGGCGATGTCTCGGCGCTGGTGTCCACGGGCGCTTCGCTGCTCACGGGGCTGGCCTACCGGCGCGGACACGAGGCGGAAGCGGACTGCTTCGCGGCGGGCCTGATGCGGCATGCCGGCCTGCCGTCCGCGCCGATGGCGGACCTGCTGCTCGGGATCGACGCGGGAGCGGGGGGCGAGAAGGCGGCGCGCAGGGAAGGCCCCTCGTGGATGAACCTCCTGAGCAGCCATCCCGACACGGCGCTGCGCGCGCGGGAACTCAAGGAAGGACACGCGCAGGCGTGCCGATAGAAAAGTGTGAAGCCCGCCGATACGCCGGATCTTGTGCGCCTGGTCGCCCAGGCGTGACCGCCATTCATCTGGGCCGGGGGTCACCCCGCCGGCTCGGTGCTACCTACCCGCCAGCTCCGCGGGACCACGTCGCCGCTGGCCTATTTGGTATTGCTGCGCGTAGAGATTGCCCGTTTCACCCCTCCATCCCCGGCTTGCGCCGAAGACAAAGGACTCGTCTCTGTTGCTCTGATCCTCACCTCGCGGTGGGCAGGTGTTACCTGCTACGCTGCCCTGTGCAGTCCGGACGTTCCTCCAGTGCGGCCTTTCGGCGATTGCACCAGCGGCGGCCTGGCGGGCTTCACGCCGACGATTATCCCGCAACGCGGCACACCCTCGTTCCCGCTGGGGCGGGAATCCAGGGCTTTGAAAAGAAAAGAGCCCGCGTGCGCGGGCCCTTCACTGGTTTCCCCGCCTCGCGGGGATGACGGCAGGAACGGGCGCGCTTACGCGCTCTGCTGCAGCGCCGCGATCCGCTCCTCGATCGGCGGGTGCGTCGAGAACAGCTTGCCCACGCCCGACGTGATGCCGAAGGCCTGGATGCTCTTGGGCAGTTCGCCCGGCACCATGCCGCCCAGGCGCGCCAGCGCATTGATCATGGGCTGGCGACGGCCCATCAGCTGGGCGGAGCCGCGGTCGGCGCGGAACTCGCGCTGCCGCGAGAACCAGGCCACGATGATGGCCGCCAGGAAACCCAGCACGATGTCCAGCACGATGGTCGTGATCATGTAGCCGATGCCGGGCCCGCGACGCTCCTCGCCGCGGCTCAGCCAGCTGTCCACCAGGTAGCCGATCACGCGCGAGGCGAACACCACGAAGGTGTTCATCACGCCCTGGATCAGCGTCATGGTGACCATGTCGCCGTTGGCGATGTGCGCCACCTCGTGGCCGATCACGGCCTCGACCTCCTCGCGGGTCATGCCTTGCAGCAGGCCGGTGGAGACGGCGACCAGCGCGCTGTTCTTGAAGGCGCCGGTGGCGAAGGCGTTCGGGTCGCCGTGGAACACGCCGACTTCGGGCATGCCGATCTGCGCCTGGTCGGCGAAGCGGCGCACCGTGTCGACGATCCAGCGCTCGTCGGGGCCTTCGCTGCCGTCGATCACCTGGACGCCGGAGCTCCACTTGGCGATCGGCTTGGACAGCAGCAGGGAGATGATCGCGCCGCCGAAACCCATGATGAGGGCATAGCCCAGGAGGGCGCCGAGGTTGAGCCCGTTCGCGGTGAGATAGCGGTTGACGCCCAGCAGGCTGGCGACGACGCCCAGCACCACCACCACCGCCAGGTTGGTCAGGACGAACAGGAGGATGCGTTTCATTGTCTGGAAAACTCCGAAGGGTGGAACACGTTCACCCCACGCGCCTCCAGATGAGGCTGGAGGAACCGGAATCAAGAGCGCGCAGGGCCCGCGGACGTTGTTGTTGTGGTGCGTTCTGGCGTCTTGCGTGGACGGAATACGAGGGAGTCATCATAAAAGGAAAAGTTCTCGTTCTCCGCCCACCAGCCCGGCACGCCCAGCACCGGCAGCGGCGTGAACGGCTTGGCCGCGAGAACTTCCGACCTGCATTGAGCGGCCAGCCAGGCGTCCCCGCCTGCTCCCGGTTCCGTAGCGGCGGGCGCGCACCACACGTGCGCGGTGAGGCCTTTTCTCGGACGGGCGAGCTGCTCCAGCAGCGCATGGCCGAAGAGCGCGAGCCGCGCCTCGCGCCACAGCGGCCGCAGCTCGACGAACAGCCGCCGCCACTCGCGCGCGCGCAGCGCCTCCCACAAGGGCGGCGGCGCCTGCAGCAGCGCGCCGTTCTCGTCGAACACCGTGATCGCGTCGCGCACCGGCCCGCGCCGCCCGGCGACGCCGTCGCGCGCGATCTCGGCGGCCTGCAGCCGGTTCAGCGCGGACTTGGCCTGCGGGAAGGCGTGCCAGACGAGACCGTTGAAGAAATCGTGCAGCCCGGGCCGGACCGGGCACTCGCGCGCCTCGAAGATGAACTGCTCGTAGGCACGCCCGGCAGGCAGCGCCTCCTGCGGCACGAAGCGCACGGGCGCGGTGCCGGCGGCCTGCAGCGCCTCCTGCAGCGGAACGCCGCCCGCGACCGCCCGCGCCACGGCCTGCCCCGGTTCGCGCCAGGGCGCGAACCACGGCCGCGCCCAGTCGATCTCCATCACTTCAGCCGCAGGTAGTTGGGCGAGACTTCCAGGTAGGGCGCGTGCTTCTTGAGGAAGTTCGGGCCGCTGGCGCTGCGGGACATCAGCTTGGCATCGCGAAGCTGCCGCACCACCTCGTTCATCGGGATCTCGCGGCCCTCGCGAAAGCCCTCGATGCTTTCCAGCACGTCGCGCACCGGATCCGGCGGCGCCGCGGGCTTCTTCTTCGCCGCGGCCTTGCGGGGCGTCCGGGCGGCCCGCACGGGAGCGGCGGGTGCGGATTCGGAAGCCGAGCCCTCGACGGGCACCAGCTGGTCGTAGCAGCGGGCCAGTTCGACGTCGGCCGACTTGCCGGTCTGCGCGAAGCAGACGACCCGGATGCCGGCCTCGCGCAGCCGCACCGCGAGCGGCGCGAAATCGGCGTCGCTGGAGGCGATCGCCACCACGGGCGGCAGCCGCGCTTCATGCAGCAGGTCCATCGCATCGACCACCAGCAGCGCGTCGGTGGTGCCCTTGCCGTTGTTCACGAGCGAGCGCACGCCGTGGCGCAGCAGGCAGTCCTTCATGCCGGCGAGCTTCTCGTGGCCGCCGTAGGCGCGGCGCAGCGTCACGTGCCAGCCCTGGTGCGCCATGTGCGTGAAGGCCTGGTCGAGGGCCGCGGCCGACAGGTTGTCGGCGTCGATCAGGATCGCGGCGGCGTCGCCGGCGCGCGGCTCGCGGCTCGTCATTCGACGAAGGTCCGCCACGACAGCATCTCCCCGGCGCGCAGCGGCTTGACCTGGGCCTCGCCGAAGGGCAGCGACTCGGGCACCTGCCAGGGCTGCTTCTTGAGCGTCAGCCGGCCCGTGTTGCGCGGCAGGCCGTAGAAGTCGGCGCCGTGGAAGCTGGCGAAGCCTTCGAGCTTGTCCAGCGCCTCGGCGGCCTCGAAGGCCTCCGCATACAGTTCCATCGCGGAGAAGGCCGTGTAGCAGCCGGCGCAGCCGCTGGCGTGCTCCTTCAGCACGGCGGCATGCGGGGCGCTGTCGGTGCCCAGGAAGAACTTCGGGTTGCCGCTGGTGGCGGCCTGCACCAGGGCCCGGCGGTGCTCCTCGCGCTTGAGGACCGGCAGGCAGTAGTAATGCGGCCGGATGCCGCCCATGAACAGCGCGTTGCGGTTGTACAGCAGGTGGTGCGCCGTGATCGTGCCGGCGAGGTACGCGTCGGACTCGGTCACGTACTGCACCGCCTCGCGCGTGGTCATGTGCTCCAGCACGATCTTCAGCTCGGGGAAGTCGCGGCGCAGCGGGACCAGGTGCCTGTCGATGAACACCGCCTCGCGGTCGAACACGTCCACCGACGGATCGGTGGCCTCGCCGTGCACCAGCAGCAGGATGCCTTCGCGCTGCATCATGTCCAGCGTGTGGAAGGTCTTGCGGATGTCGGTCACGCCGAAGTCGCTGTTGGTGGTGGCGCCCGCCGGGTAGAGCTTCACCGCCACGACGCCGGCGGCCCTGGCGCGCGGGATCTCGCTGGGCGGCAGGTTGTCGGTGAGGTACAGCGACATCAGCGGCTGGAAGCCGAAGGCCTTGGGCACGGCGGCCAGGATGCGCTCGCGGTAGGCGGTGGCCATCGCCGCCGTGATGATCGGCGGCTTGAGGTTGGGCATGATCAGCGCCCGGCCGAACTGCGCGGCGGAGTGCCGCACGACCGAGGCCATGGCCGCGCCGTCCCGCACGTGCAGGTGCCAGTCGTCGGGGCGGGTGATGGTGAGGGTCTGGGACATGGGGGGATTCTCCCACCGACGGAAGGGGAACTGCCTCTGCGCTGGCGCGCTCCGCTCCGGCCCTCCCCCGAAGGGGAGGGAGGAGGACTTCAGTGCGCCAGGATCTTGTTCAGGAAATCTTTCGTGCGCGCCTGGCGGGCGTCGAGGTTGCCGAAGAATTCGTCCTTGCTGCAGTCCTCCAGCAGCCGGCCGCCCACGTCCATGAAGATCACGCGGTTGGCGACCTTCTTGGCGAAGCCCATCTCGTGGGTGACGACCATCATGGTCATGCCCTCCTTCGCCAGGTTCACCATCACGTCCAGCACCTCGCCCACCATCTCGGGGTCGAGCGCCGAGGTCGGCTCGTCGAACAGCATCACGACGGGGTCCATCGACAGCGCGCGGGCGATGGCCACCCGCTGCTGCTGGCCGCCGGAGAGCTGGCCCGGGAACTTGTCCTTGTGCGCCATGAGGCCCACGCGGTCCAGCATCTTGAGGCCGCGCGCCTTCGCCTCGTCCTGCGAGCGGCCCAGCACCTTCACCTGCGCGATGGTGAGGTTCTCGGTCACCGACAGGTGCGGGAACAGCTCGAAGTGCTGGAACACCATGCCGACGCGGCTGCGCAGCTTGGGCAGGTCCGTCTTCGGGTCGTTGACCTGCACGCCGTTGACGAAGATGTCGCCCTTCTGGAACGGCTCCAGCGCGTTGACCGTCTTGATCAGGGTGGACTTGCCCGAGCCCGAGGGCCCGCACACCACCACCACGTCGCTCTTGTCGATGCGCACGCTGCATTCGTTGAGCACTTGCACCGGTCCATACCATTTGGACACCTTGCGGATGTCGATCATCGCCTGGGATTCGCTCATGGCGGGCTCTTTCTCTTATCGAATGATCGCGACCTTCTGCTGGACGCGCTTGACGATCCAGGACAGGCTGAAGCAGATGATGAAGTAGATGATGGCCGCGAGGATGTAGGACTCGCGCGGACGGCTCAGGTTGTTGCCCGCCACGGTGAAGCCGTGCAGCATGTCGTGGGCGGTGATGATGTAGACCAGCGAGGTGTCCTGGAACAGGATGATGGTCTGCGTCAGGAACACCGGGATCATGTTGCGGAAGGCCTGCGGCAGGATCACCAGCCGCATGTTCTGCCCGTAGCTCATGCCCAGCGCCTGGCCGGCGAAGACCTGCCCGCGCGAGATCGACTGGATGCCCGCGCGCACGATCTCGCTGAAGTACGCCGCCTCGAAGGCGATGAAGGTGATCAGCGCCGAGAGTTCGGCGCCGATGGGCCGGCCGATGACCAGCGGCACCATCAGGAAGAACCACAGCAGCACCATCAGCAGCGGGATGGAGCGCATGCCGTTGACGTAGGTGGCCGCGACCAGCTCCAGCGCCTTGATGCCGGACAGGCGCATCAGCGCCAGCGCGGTGCCGAAGACGATGCCGCCCGCCGTGGCCACGGCGGTCAGAATCACGCTGAAGTACAGCCCCTGGAGGATGTAGGCCTTGAAGACCTCGGGGGTGAAGACCGTGAAGTCGAGCATGTCAATGCCCCCCGCCGGTGCTGGCAACGAAGCCCGGCACCCGCACGCGCCGCTCGATGAAGGCCATCACGCGGTTGATGGCGAAGGCGGAGATGACGTACAGGCCCGTCACCGCCAGGTAGATCTCGACGCCGCGCGAGGTCTCCTCGCCCGCCTGCTGGGCAAAGAAGGTCAGCTCCGTGATGGAGACGGCGAAAGCCACCGAGGAATTCTTGAAGATGTTCATCGCCTCGCTGGTGAGCGGGGGCACGATGATGCGGAAGGCCATGGGCAGCAGCACGTAGCGGTAGTACTGCGGCGTCGTGAAGCCCAGGGCCATGCCCGCGTAGCGCTGGCCGCGCGGCAGCGCCTGGACGCCCGCCCGCACCTGTTCGGCGATGCGCGCGGAGGTGAAGAGGCCGAGCCCCATCACGACCAGCAGCAGCTTGGGCGTGTCGGCGAACACGGGGAAGACCACCGGCACCACGTGGTACCAGAGGAAGATCTGCACCAGCAGCGGGATGTTGCGGAAGAACTCGACCCACACGTTGCCGATGCGCACCAGCACGGGGCTGTCCGGCAGCGTGCGCAGCGTGCCGACCACGGAGCCCACCACCAGCGCCACCACCAGCGAGATCGCCGCCACCAGCACGGTCTGTCCCCAGGCGGAGATCAACCAGTCCAGGTAGGTCTGCGTGCCGCTCGCGCCGCCGCTGCCGAAGCAGCCGGCCACGACCGTCCTTTCGATCGTGTCCTGGCAAAAGACCTGCCAGTCCAGGGCCATCGTTTCTCCTCGCTCGTTGTGACTGCGCCGGCCGCGCCACGGGGGCGCAGGCCGGCGCGGGGACGCTCAGCTTACTTGTTGAATTCTTCGGCCGGGGCGTCCGAGGGCTTGGCCACCAGTTCGGACAGGATCTTGCCCATGGGCAGGTTCACTGCCACGTTCTTCGGCGGGATCGGATCCAGGAACCACTTCTTGTACAGCAGCTTGATCTCGCCGTCCTTCATGGCCTTGCGGATGTAGTCGTCCACCGCCGCCTTGAACTTCGGGTCGTCCTTGCGGATCATGATCGCGATCGGCTCGACGTTCAGGGTCTCGCCCACGATCTTGAAGTCCTTCGGATTCTTGGAACCGGCGATCAGGCCCGCCAGGATGTTGTCGTCCATCACGAAGGCGTCGGCGCGGCCGGATTCGAGCAGCAGGAAGCTGTCGGCGTGGTCCTTGCCGTACACCTCGTTGAACTGGATGTTCTGCGCGCGCTTGTTCTTGCGCAGCAGCGCGACGGAAGTCGTGCCGGTGGTGGTGGCCACGGTCTTGCCGTTCAGGTCGGCCACCGATGCGATCTTGGCGCCGGACTTCACCGCCGTGCGCACTTCGGTCACGTAGGTCGTGAGCGCGAAGGCGACGTCCTTCTGGCGCGCGGCGTTGTTGGTGGTGGAGCCGCACTCGATGTCCACGGTGCCGTTCTGCACCAGCGGGATGCGGTTGGCGGAAGTCACGGCCACGTATTCCACGGGAATGCCGGGCAGCACCGCCTTCAGGATGCGCTGGCACAGTTCGACGTGGTAGCCGGTGTACTGGTTGTTGCCCAGGGTGTAGGCCAGGGGCGCCGACGATTCACGGGTACCCATCACCACCTTGCCCGTCGCCTTGGCCTTGGCCAGGGTGTCGTTCAACTGCGCGAAGGCGCTGCTGGCTGCGAGGGCCGAGAGCGCGAAGGCCAGCAGGTACTTTTTCTTCATTCAAATCTCCTAGTGTTGCAACTGGAACCCAACCCGAAATTCTAGGGCGGCGCGGCAAGGCGCCGGCCCGAGCCGGAGGCGTCGTCAGCTTAGGCCCGGGAAAGCAGTCCCGTAAGCAGGGTTTATGCCCGGTGGCATGCCTGCGGCATCAGTCCTTCAGGAGCGAGGCCGCGCCGCCTTCGTTCACCAGGAAGTTCCAAAGCGACTGCGCCGTCCCCTTGGGGACGTGCTTGCCCGTGGGACGTTCGCGGTAGGCCCGCACGTCCATGGTGATCTCCAGCCCGCCCAGGTCCGGCGGCACGGGGCTCACCAGCTTGTGCGCGCGCAGCTCCTTCTTGACGGCGCTATAGGGCAGGAAGGCGATGCCGTGGCCCTCGAGGGCCATCACCTTGAGGCCTTCGGCCATGTCGGTCTCGTAGACGCGATCGAGGTGGATCGCGGTGCCGGCCCCCTTCAGGAGGTGGTCCGTGACCTGCCCCAGGTACGCGCCGGGCGCGTAGCCCAGGTAGGGTAGCGGCTGCGCGGGGCGGCCTGGCAGGCGGAACTGGGCCTCGCCGGCGCCGTTCGGCCTGCAGTAGGGCGCGAGCGTTTCCTGACCCAGGGTGACGACCTCGTAGCGGTCGGCGTCGAGCTGCAGCGGCTGCGCGGCGTGGTGGTAGGCGATCAGCAGGTCGCAGCTGCCCTCCATCAGGCGCATCACCGCGTCATGCACGTTCAGCGCGATGAGGCGGCTCTTGATGGGCCCGAACTTCTCGCGCAGGCTGGACATCCAGGCGGGGAAGAAGGTGAAGGCCAGGGTGTGCGGCACGGCGAACTCGATCACGTCCTGGCCGGCCGAGGCGTGGCCGCGCAGCATCGCGCGCGTGCTTTGGAGGGCCTGCAGCATCTCCAGCGACTGCGCGTAGAGCGTCTCGCCGGCGGGCGTGAGCCGCGTCGGATAGGAGCTGCGGTCGACGAGGTCGGTCCCGGCCCAGGCCTCCAGCGCCTGGATGCGGCGCGAGAAGGCGGGCTGCGTCACGTGCCGCAGCTGCGCCGAGCGGCTGAAGCTGCGGGTTTCGGCAAGGCTGACGAAGTCTTCCAGCCATTTGGTTTCCATGGCGGATTATTGCCATGGCCGGCCGGCGGCGCAGCGGCCCGGGTCGAACTAGCGCAGCGGCACCCCGCGCAGCCTCCGCGCATTGGCCGTCGCCTTCCGATGCACCGGCGCCATGCCCCGTGCCAGCACATGGGACATGTCGACGAAGGGCACCTGCGCGCCCTTCAGCGACGCCATCCAGGCCTGCTGCATGGCTTGCATCACGGCCCAGCCCATGGCGAACCAGGACTGCCAGAAGGCATGCACCTTTTCCTGGCCCATGACGTGGAACTCGCGCCGGTCGCGCGCGTCGGGCCACGGGCCGGCGAGGGCGAGGCGCGTCAGCCGGTGCGCCACGACCTGGGGCACGGCGACGGCGAGTTCGGTGGCCTGGCGCGACAGGCGATGGGTGTTGGGGCGTTTCATGGCCGGAGTGTCCGCAAGGCACATGCCGGCGCGTGTCGGCCGGATTCGTCAAGCGGCCGGCGGGTTCGGCGGACCCTTCAGTTCCACCGTGTTGCCTTCCGGATCGGCCAGGTACATCGAAGGGCCCTGCCCTTCGGCCCCGAAGCGCTGCGCCACCGGCCCCGGTTCGACGCCGTGCGCGCGCAGGTGGGCCCGGATCGCCTCGGCGTCCCAGGGTTCCACCCGCAGGCAGAAGTGGTCCAGGTTGCGGCCTTCGCGCCCGGGCGCCGCGCCGCCCGCGCGGCCGATCTCGCTGTCCACGGGGATCAGGTCGATCAGGCCGCGGCCGGCGCGCAGCTGCACCAGCCCGATCCGGTCGTCGACCCGCTGCACCGGGCAGCCCAGGACCTCGCCGTAGAAACGGACCATGGCGGCCACGTCCCGCACGCGCAGCACGAGGTGGTCGATGTCGCGGACCTGCAGCATCGCTCCTCCTTCAGAAGGTTGCGAGGCGCGCGGTCACGCGCCCCTGCTCCACGATCAGTTCGCCGGCGGAGATCGGCAGCCGGAAGCGCCGCGGCCCCGCGCTGCCCGGGTTCACGACCAGCACGCCGTCGCGTTGCTCGACGCGGGGCTGGTGCGAATGCCCGCAGACCACCGTGCCGGCCCCGGCAGTATCCGGCGCGAGCCGCAGGTCCGCAATGTCGTGAAGCACCAGCAGCGTCGCCCCGCCGAGCCGCAGCACTTCGCGCTCGCGCAGGCGCTGCGCCCACGCGCCCCGGTCGTTGTTGCCGCGCACGGCGGTGAGCGGCGCGAGCCGTGCCAGTTCCGCCAGCACGGCCTCGCCGCAGATGTCGCCGGCGTGCACGATGTGGTCGCTGCCCCGCAGGTAGTCCAGCACCTCCGGCCGCAGCAGGTCGTGCGTGTCGGAAACGAGGCCGATGCGCAAGGCGGGCTCAGGCGAGCAGGTTCGCGTCGCGCGCCAGGCGCCAGCGGCCCTGCTCCTTGCGCAGCACGGTCAGGGTGTGCCCGGAGCGTTCCACCGCCGCCGCGCCGCCCGGGGGCGTGACCTTCACGCGCAGGCGGCTCCAGAGGAAGGCCCAGTCGCCCGCGACCTGCACTTCCTGGATCTCGCTGCGGCCTTCGATGCGCGGCCCGCCGGGAGCCGCCTGCGCCCGCGCGGTCGCCGCGAACTCCTCCTTGCGCATGGGTTCGCGTCCCGGCACCAGGAAGACGACGTCCTCCGTCATCAGGCCCAGCACGGTTTCGGTGTCGCCGGCCTGCGTAGCCTCCATCCAGGTGCGGACCAGGTCGCGGATCTGCTGTTCGTCTTGCGTCATGGGAAGCTCCCGGGATGCGCCGCTGCCCGCCAGCCCTTATGCTCGCCCGATGAGCACGGCCGTCCCTCGCCACATTCTGCCGGTGATCGTGCTGTCGCAGTTCGCCAGCACCTCGCTGTGGTTCGCCGTCAACGCGGTCATGCCCGACCTGCAGCGCGACTGGGCCCTGCCGCCGGCCGCGCTGGGATCGCTCACCTCCGCCGTGCAGCTCGGCTTCGTGGCGGGCACGCTCGCCTTCGCGCTGCTCATGCTGGCCGACCGCTTTCCGCCCGCGCGGGTGTTCCTGGCCTGTTCGGTGCTCGGCGCCTTGTGCAACGCGGCGATGCTGCTGGCCGGCGGCCGGCTCGGCGTTTTGCTCGCGCTGCGCTTCGCGATCGGCTTCCTGCTGGCGGGCGTGTACCCCGTGGGCATGAAGATCGCCGCCAGCTGGTACCGAGAACGCTTGGGCGCCGTGATGGGCGTGCTGATCGGCGCCCTGGTGCTGGGCACCGCCCTGCCGCACGGACTGCGGGCCCTGGCCGGCGACGGCAGCGGGCCGGCGTCCAGCGCCGGTGGGCTCGCCCCCTGGCAGTTGGTGGTGCTCGCCGTCTCCCTGCTGGCCGCCGCCGGCGGGCTCGCCACGGCGGTGCTGGTGCCGCCCCATCCGCAGGTGCTGCGCGCCGCGCGCATCACGCCCCGCGCGCTGGGCCTGATCTGGTCGGACCGGCGGCTGCGCGCCTCGGTGTTCGGCTATTTCGGCCACATGTGGGAGCTGTACTCCTTCATCGTGCTGGTGCCGGTGGTGATGGCCACGCGGCTGGCCGGCACCAGCGTCAGCGCCGCCGCCTTCTGGGCGATCGGCGCCGGCTTCGCGGGCTGCGTGGGGGGCGGCCTGATGGTGCGCTCGCTGGGCAGCGCCCGCGTCGCCCAGCTGCAGCTGGCGACCAGCGCGGCCTGCTGCGTGGCTTCGCCCCTGATGCTGGTCGCGCCGCTGCCCCTGTTCATCGCCTGGATGCTGTTGTGGGGCGCGACGGTGTCGGGAGATTCGCCGCAGTTCTCCACGCTCACGGCGCAGAATGCGCCGCCGGCGGTCGTGGGCAGCGTGCTGACCTTCACCAACTGCATCGGCTTCGCGATCTCGGTGGCGAGCATCGAGATCTTCGTGCGGGCCGCGCAGGCCTGGCCGCTCGCGGCGGTGCTGCCGGCGCTGGCCATCGGGCCGGCGCTGGGGCTGTGGATGCTGTCGCCGCTGGTGCGGCGCTGAAGGGATCGTCCGGGTTTTCGCTGGCGCTCCGGCGCCGGCCTACTCCGGGATCTCGGGCTCCACCAGCCGCGCCAGCTGCAGAAGCGACTCCTGCCAGCCGAGATAGCAGGCCTCCGCGGGGATGACCGCGGGGATGCCTTCCTGCACCGCCTCCAGCTCGGTGCCGCAGGACACCTCCCGCAGCGTGACGGTGGTGACCATCTCTCCGGGCAGGTTCGGATCGTCGAAGGCACTCGTGTAGCGCAGGCGCTGGCCGGGCACCAGCTCCAGGTAGCGTCCGCCGAAGGAATGGCTGTGGCCGGTGGAGAAATTGGTGAACGACATGCGCCACTTGCCGTCGACCTTCGCGTCCATCTGGTGCACCCGGGCGGTGAAGCCGTAGGGCGGCAGCCACTTGGCCATCGCATCGGGATCGAGGAAGGCCCGGTAGAGCCGGTCCGGGCGGGTGCGCAGCACGCGATGCAGGCGGACGGTGTTGCTGGCCATGGTGCCTCCTGGTTCGGGAGGGCGATGCTAGCAGCGACGGCCAGGATGAGCCAGCGCCAGCAGCCTAGGGCCGGCCTTTGCCGAGCGGGACCATGCCGCCGCTGCGGATGGCAGGCGCCGCGCGCTCGGAGGCCAGGAACGCGATGAGCTGCCGGGCCGCGTCGGCCTGCTGCGACCCCGCCACCATCGCCGCGGCGAAGGACTGGTGCAGCTGGATCTCCTCCGCGATCACGCCCGCGAGCTCGACGCCCTGGGCGTGGACGATCTCGCTGACCGGCATCACGGCGAGGTCGGCCTCGCCCGCGGCCACCATCGCGGTCGCGCCGGTGCCGCGCGGCGTGGCCTTCACGTGGATGCGGTCGGCGATGCCCATGCGCGGAAACACTTCCTTCGTCAGGAAGATGCCGCTGGTGCTGCTCGGCACGGCAATCGCCCCCGCCCGCAGCAGCGCCTGCTTCAGCGCCTCCACGGTGGAGACGTCCGGCTTGGGCGCGCCCGCGCGCACCGCAACGCCCAGGGGTGTGCGCGCGAGGTCCACGTCGGTGCCGGGGGCGATCCGCCTGGCGGCGACCAGCTCCGCGAGGCCTTCGCGGGACAGGATGACGACGTCGGCGGGAACGCCGCGTGCGAGCTGCGCGGCGATCGTCTGCGGCCCCGTGCCCTGCGACGAGCCCGACCCCGTGGTGACCTGGATGCCGGTGGCGCGCTCGAACTCCGGCAGCAGCTGTTCGTAGGGGCCGGAGAAGCCGCCCGAGATCATCACGCGGAGCTGCGCCGACGCGGCAGCGGGCCACAGCAGGACGGAGACGAGCAGCAGCAAGGCCCGCAGGGCAAGCCATGGGCGGACGGAAGACGGGTCCTTCATGAGCGGGTCCTCGCGCGACGCAAGCGGGGCTCGCAGCTTAGGCGAGCGGCATCGGCTCACGCAAGAGGGCGGACCCGCCGCGCGAAGCACCGGCACGCCGGCGCTACCATCCGCCCATGGCGATGCGCGCACCCGGCTCCCCGGCGCAACGAGCGATCGTCGCGTTCCTTGCCCTGGCAGGCTTGCCGACGGCGCCCGTCGGCCAGACCTTCTTCGCGACTTCGGGCATGCCGGTGCGGATCGAGATCGTCGCCTCCTGCAGCGTCACCGCCACGGACCTGGATTTCGGGGCCTACGACGCCGAGCGGGGAGCACCGACGCGCGGGCAGACCTCCATCGCGCTGCTTTGCGCTCCCGGCCTGGTCGTGGAGGTGAGCCTCGATCGCGGCACCACGTTCGGGGCGACCACGTCGAGGCGCAAGCTGAATTTCGAGTCCGGCCTGGACCGGCTGGACTATGGCCTCTACCAGGACCCGGGGCGGACGCTCAACTGGGGCGATACGCCCGGCGAGGACACCCTCGAGGTGCCGACGACCGGCCTGCCGCAGACGGTCCCCGTCTACGGTGAAATCCGGGCGGGCCAGCGGGTCCGGGACGGCATCTACAGCGACGTGATCACCGTTCGCGTCCAGTTCTGACCGCGTGGCAAGGCCGGCGTACTTCGTCCCATTGGACCAAAGTCTCATGGCCGGGCGCTGCACCCCTGTCTAGATTGCAGCGCGTGGTCGACGAGGGCTCCACGCGGCGCGCTCCTGCGCGCGGGCGCCGGGCCATCGACAGAGGGCGGCAATCGACGAACGAGCTGGAGGTGACAGGCGATGAAGAAGCATCTTGGTGTCCTCCTGGTCCTGGCGGCATGGCCCTGGGCCGGGCTCAACGCGCAACAGAAATCGAGCACGGCGACCTTCAAGGTTCAGGCGCGCGTGAATGCCGCCTGCGACATCGTCGCGACCGATCTCAACTTCGGCGCCTACAGCGCGCAATCCGGCACCCCGCTCCAGGGCACGACCTTGCTGCACGCGACCTGCACGCCCAACGCCGGCTACCAGATCGGACTCAACCAGGGCACCTCGCCGGGTGCGACGGTCAACCAGCGCCGCATGGTCTCCGCCCCGACCGGCGTGCTGAACTACCAGCTCTATTCCGATTCGGCGCGCACCAGGATCTGGGGCAACACGCAAGGCACCGACACGGTGACCGGCGTCGGCAACGGCCTGTCGCAGGAGCACACCGTCTACGGTTCCGTCCCTGCCGCGCAGGTCGTGCCGGTGGGGGACTATGCCGACACCATCACGGTACGCATCTACTACTAGGACCTTGCCATGCTGCGCACCGTCTGCCTGTGGGCGTCTCTCTTGATCTGCTGCGCCGCGCAGGCGGACGGATTCGCCGTCGTGCCGCTGCGCGTCGAGCTGGGCCCGGGCCGCACCGGGTCGCTCACCGTCACGAACACGGGCGAGGCGAAGACCTTCGAGGCGCGGGCGATGAGCTGGAAGCAGGAGAACCGCAACGACTCCTATGCCCAGACCGACGACGTGCTGCTCGCGCCGACGACCTTCCGCCTCGAAAAGGGGGCGGTGCAGGTCGTGCGGGTCCAGCTCAATCGTCCGCAGGATGCCGCCGAGCATGCCTACCGGATCTTCATCGACGAAGTCGCCGCCGCACAGGAAGTCCGTCCGAACACGCTGAAGACCCTCGTGTCCATGGCGGTGCCGCTGTTCGTGGCGCCGAGCTCCGGGCCGGTCGCCAAGGGCGATGCCGCCTTGTCGGCGTTGCTGGAGAACGACGTGCTCAAGATCGAGCTGCGCAACACCGGCAAGGCCAACCTCAAGCTGCGGGAATGGGTGGTGAGCTCCGCGAAGGCCGGTGAGCTGCTCAAGGTGCCGAGCGCGGCCTACGTCCTGGTCGGCAACACCTTGAAGGGAGACTACCCCCTCAAGTTCCAGGCCGACGGGCCCATGAAGCTGAAGGTCATCACCGACCGCGGCACCTTCAGTGCCGACGTCAAGCGCTGAAGCCATGTGCGACTTCCGAGGAGCCTGGGTGGCAGAGAAACGGGCCTGCGCCGGGATCTGGGAGCCTGCCAGCCCAGGCGCGGCGGTCGAGGCCGCGTACTTTACGTACGCAAGGAGACCGCAACGACGGATGGCAGGCTCCTGGCCCTGACAGCGGCCGTCATCACCGCCCCTCTGCTGGACGTGCACGCCGCGACGCCGGAATGCGAAGCCGGCGTCGAACGCGCCTCGCGGGTGGAATTGCTGCTGGTGCAGCCGATCGTCAACGGCGAGGAGCGCGAGGTGGCGCGGGTGCGCTTCCTGGCGCCGGGCGGCCCGCTCTACCTCGCCCAGCCCGATCTCGCACGCTGGGGCATCGCCACGGAGAAGATGACGCTGCAGGACTTCGCGGGCGGGCGCTGGCTCTGCGTCGAAGGCCTCGGCCTGCGGTACGAGCTCGATCCGGGGCAGCTCACCCTGGTGCTCGACTTTCCGCCCGATTTGCATGGCGGCTCGCGGGCGTCGGTCGTGACGGAGGACCAGCTGCCCATGACCTACGGGCGCGGCGGCTTCCTGAACTACGACCTGCGCTACGACCGCACGGCAGGGCTCAGCTCGCTCGGCGCGAACTGGGAGTTCGGGGCATTCGGGCGGCCCGGCCTGTTCACCTCCAGCTACTTCAGCGGCAACAGGGACCGCGGCACCATCCGCCTCGACACGGCCTTTCGCCGCGACGATCCGGAACGCATCACGAGCTTCGTCCTGGGGGACACGATCACCCGCCCGGGCAACTACGGCGCGGCGGTGCGCATGGCCGGCGTGCAATACCAGCGCAATTTCGCCACGGCGCCGCTGCTGGTGACCTATCCGACGGGGGACGTGTCCGGCACGGCCACGGTGCCGTCGACGGTCGACGTCTACATCGGCAACGCCAAGGCCTACTCCACGCAGGTCAGGCCCGGCCCCTTCTCGGTGAGCAACCTGCCCGTTCCGGTCGGCGCGGGCAACGTGCAGGTGGTGGTGCGCGACCTGTTCGGCAAGGAGTCGACGGTGGTGGTGCCTTACGTGCGCTACGACGAGATGCTGAAGAAGGGTCTGCACGACTTCTCCTACGAGGCCGGCGTGCTGCGGCGCGACTACGCCGTCGAAAGCAATTCCTATGGCGACTGGGCGGCCGTCGCCACCCACCGCTATGGCGTGACCGACTGGCTGACGCTTGAAGGGCACGCGGAAGGGATGGCTGACCGCGGCAACCTGGGCGGCGTGGTGCAGGTCACCATGCCGGTCCTCGGACTCGTGGGAGTGGGGGGCGCCGCGAGCAGCGGACTGGGGCACGGCCGGCTCGGCAAGGCTTTCTTCCAGCGCAACGAGCGCAACTGGAGCATCGGCGCCGCGGTGGAGCAGCGCAGCCCGGACTACGTCGACATCGCTTTCGAGCCGGGGCAGGTCCGTACCCTGGGCGTGCGCCAGTTCTCTGCTTCCGCGCGCGTCGGCGCGCGGAACTGGGTGAACGCGCTGTGGCTGCGCACCACCGACACTTCGGGCGAGTTCAACACCGCCACGCTCGGCTGGACCCTGACGCTCTCGCGCTCGGCGACGCTGACCGCCAACGTGTCGCGCTTCTGGGGCACGCAACCGGCCAGCACCGTCTTTTCGCTCACGCTGGCCCTTCCGCTGGGCGAGCGCGACTTCGCCACCGCCACGGTCGAACGCCGCAGCGACTTCGCCAAGACCGACGTGCTGCTGGACGTGAGCCGCAACCTGCTGGAGACCGACAGCTTCGGCTATCGCATCCTCGCGGGCCAGCAGTCCGGCGCGCGGCGCGCGGAGCTCGGGGCCTTCCTGCAGACCGGCGCCGGGCAGTTCGGACTCGAGGTCGCGGACGCCTTCGGCACCCGCTCCACCCGCGCCTACGTGCGGGGCGGCGTCGCCGCGGCCGGTGGCGAAACGCGGCTCTCGCGCTACCTCGACCAGAGCTTCGCCATCGTGAAGGTGGCGGACTTCCCGGACGTGCGGGTCTACGGCAACGGCCAGCCGCTCGGCAAGACCGACGCCGGCGGCATTGCCGTCATCCCGCGCCTGTCCGGGTTCCTGCCCAGCACGATCGCCTTCGAGGCGGAGGACATCCCCCTCGAGGGCTCGTTCGGCGACAACGCGAAGCGGCTGAAGATCGCGAACCGCATGGGCGTCCTGGTGGACATGGGCGTCGCGCGCAGGCTGTCGGCCACGCTCACCCTGACCGATCCGGACGGCAAGCCGGTGCCGGCGGGCGCATCGGTGCGGATCGGCGAAGCCAGCGAGGAATTCCCGGTGGCGCGGCAGGGACGCGTCTACGTCAGCGGCCTCGAGCGCGGCAAGTCCAACGCGCTGCGCGTGCAGATCGGCGAACGCGAGTGCCGCGCCACGGTGGATCTGCCATCCGGCTTCGCGTCGGGGTCGACGCTGGGGAACTTCACGTGCAGATGACACGCCTCCTGTCGGTGGTCTGTTGTGCGCTGCTTCCGCTGGCGGCCGGGGCGCAGGCGGGCCGGAGATCCTCGGCCTGCCCCGTGCGGCCGGCGGAGTGCCAGCTTTCGACACCGGTCTACAGCTTCGGCCGCCATGTGATGGGCGCCAACGCATCGCCGATCTTTGCCGAGAGCACGATCAGCATCACGTGCACGAGGACGAATGCGGATGGGTTCCGGATGGACGTGGACTACGAACTGCAGGGGCTCCCCGCGGAGCCGGACCGCGAAATGCGCCATCGCGACCCCGGGACCCTGCACTACGACCTGTTCGTGGATGCCGGGCGGAAACAGCATTGGGGCGACGGCAAGGGCGGAACGAAGACGGTGAAGGACTCGCTGGAACTGTCCGACAACAACCGCGTCGTCACCCGCACCCACAAGATCTATGGCACGGTGTACGGCCAGCAGCAGGTCGATACCGGCCAGTGGCTGGGATTCGTTTCGGTGCGGCTGGAGTACGAGATCAAAAGGTGCAGGTAGCAGGCCGCGCAGGCCGACCAGCGGGCGGCTCACGCACGCCGGATCTCCATCAACCCGTGCTGCGTCGCGTGCTCGTACACCTTCGGGTCGCGCGCCGCCATGTGCAGCAGGATGTGCGGCGCCTGCCACAGCACGAGGCGGTGGAACACGATCCCGGCCGCGACCATCAGCGCGCCAGTCCAGCGCGCGCCCAGCAGCGCGAGGGCGATGCCGAGCCCGATGACGGGCATGACCACGATCATCAGCAGCAGGCGCTGCGACACGTAGCGGCGGGCGAGCTTCGGATCGACGACCACGCGGAAGCGGCCCGAGGGCAGCCCGGCGCGGAATTCGTCGAAGCCGACGTACCCGGCGAACTCGGTTTCGGCCACGCTCGCCAAGCTACATCCCCATCACTTCGGTGAACGTCTCGGCCTCGGCGCTCTGCTGCAGGGCCCACATGTCGGCATAGCGGCCGCCTTGCGCCAGGAGTTCCTGGTGGGTGCCGCGTTCGACGATGCGGCCGGCCTCCATCACCAGGATCTCGTGCGCGTCCACCACCGTGGACAGGCGGTGCGCGATCACCAGCGTGGTCTTGTTCTGCGCCGCGCTCTTCAGCTCCGCCTGGATCGCGCGCTCGTTGGCGCTGTCCAGCGCCGAGGTGGCCTCGTCGAAGATCAGGATGGGCGGGTCCTTCAGCAGCGTGCGGGCGATCGCCACGCGCTGCTTCTCGCCGCCGGAGAGTTTCAGGCCGCGCTCGCCCACCATGGTCTGGTAGCCCCGGGGCGTGGACGCGATGAAGTCGTGGATGCGCGCGGCGCGGGCCGCCTCCTCCACCTCCTCGCGGCTCGCACCCGGGCGGCCGTAGGCGATGTTGTATTCGACCGTGTCGTTGAACAGCACCGTGTCCTGCGGCACGATGCCGATCGCCTGCCGCACGCTGGCCTGCGTGACGTCGCGCAGGTCGTGGCCGGCGATGGCGATGCGACCCTGCTGCACGTCGTAGAAGCGGTACAGCAGGCGGGCGAGCGTCGACTTGCCGGCGCCCGAGGGCCCCACCACGGCCACCGTCCTGCCGGCGGGGATCTCGAAGGAGACGTCGCGCAGGATGGGACGCGCGGGGTCGTAGTGGAAGCTGACGTGCTCGAATCGGACGGACCAGTCGGCCGCCCCGGGGGGAAGCGCTTGCGCGCCCGGCTTGTCGGCCACCTCGCGCTCGCGCTCCATCAGCGCGAACATCTTGTCCAGGTCGGTGAGGCTCTGCTTGATCTCGCGGTACAGCACGCCCAGGAAATTGAGCGGGATGTACAGCTGGATCATGAAGCCGTTGATCATCACCAGGTCGCCCAGGGTCATGCGGCCGTCCACCACGCCCTGGGTGGCGCGCCACAGCATCGCCACGAGGCCCACCGCGATGATCACCTGCTGCCCCGTGTTCAGCAGCGACAGCGTCGTCTGGCTCTTCAGCCGGGCCCGGCGCAGCTTCTCGAGGCTCTGGTCGTAGCGGTTCGCCTCGAAGTCCTCGTTGTTGAAGTACTTGACCGTCTCGTAGTTCAGCAGCGAATCCACCGCCTTGGTGTGCGCGGCGGAATCGAACTCGTTGGCTTCGCGCCGGAATTGCGTGCGCCACTCGGTGACGGTGACGGTGAAGGAGATGTAGACGACCAGCGCCGCGATGGTGATCCAGGCGAACCAGGCGTCGAACTTCACGGCCAGGATGGTCAGCACCAGCGTCACCTCGATCAGCGTGGGCACGATGCTGTAGAGGGAGTACGAGATCAGCGACTCGATGCCGCGCACGCCCCGCTCGATGTCGCGGGTCATGCCCCCGGTCTGCCGCTCCAGGTGGAAGCGCAGCGACAGCGCATGCAGGTGCCGGAAGGTCTCCAGCGCGATGCTCCGCGCCGCGCCCTGCGTGGCCTTGGCGAACACCAGCTCGCGCAGTTCCGTGAACAGCGAGGTCGACAGGCGCAGCAGGCCGTAGATAACCAGCAGTCCCACCGGCACCACCAGCAAGGCCGTGGCGCTGCCGGGCTTCACGTTCATCGCGTCGACCAGCTCCTTCAGCAGCATGGGCACGCCCACGTTGGCGACCTTGGCGCCCACCATGAAGGCCAGCGCCGCGGACACGCGCCACTTGTACTGCCACAGGTAGGGGAACAGGCGGGCGAGCGTGGCCCAGTCGGAGCGGCCGGGCCGCGGCGCAGCGGCCGCGGCCGCGGGGGGTGCAAGGGAGGAGGACAGTTCGCCGCCGCGACGCATGGGGGACAATCGATGAAAAGACTTGCTCCAGATTGTGCCCATGTCCGCAAAACCAAGTGACGCGCTGCCGCCCCATGGCCCGGCCACGCCTCCCACCGACAAGGAACTCGTGCTGAAGGTGATCCCGATGCCGGCCGACACCAACGGCAACGGCGACATCTTCGGCGGCTGGGTCATGGCCCAGGTCGACCTGGCCGGCTCCGTCCTGCCGGCGCGCATCATCCGCGGCCGCATGGCGACGGTGGCGGTGAACCAGTTCGTGTTCAAGCAGCCCGTGCGCGTGGGCGACATCCTGAGCTTCTTCGCCGCCGTCGAGCGCATCGGCCGCACTTCGGTGACGGTCGACGTGGAGGTCTATTCCGAGAGCTTCCGCGACCAGGGGCAGTTCTGCAAGGTCACCGAGGCATCGCTGACCTACGTGGCGATCGACGAGAACGGGCGGCCGAAGCCGATCCCGCGCTGAGGGGTCACTCCCCCCCGGCGCCCTCTTCCACGGCGCTCCCGTGCCGGCCCTTTCCTTCGGCGAAGCGGACGGCGCCCGCGACCCCGTCCAGGATGCGGCAGCGGCTGCGTTCCCACTCCTCGCGCAGGGCCTGCGGCAGGGGCTTGTCCCACTGCTCGTAGGCATTGATGCGGTCGGCCCGCATCGTCTCCTGCGGGAAGGCGGCGAGGCGGGAGGCCAGCGCGATCGCCTCCTCGCGCGCGCGGCCGCGCGGCACCACGCGATTGGCCAGGCCCATGGCCAGCGCCTCGCGCGCCTCCACCTTGCGCCCGGTGAGGATCAGGTCCATGGCGTGGCCCATGCCGACCAGCCGCGGCAGGCGCACGGTGCCGCCGTCGATCAGCGGCACGCCGAAGCGGCGGCAGTAGATGCCGAAGAAGGCGTCTTCCTCCATCACCCGCAGGTCGCACCAGAGCGCGAGTTCCATGCCGCCGGCGACGGCGGCGCCGCTCACGGCGGCGATCACCGGCTTGGACAGCAGCAGGCGCGTGGGGCCCATCGGCGCCGCGCTGCGCCCTTCGCCTTCCGCGAAGCCCAGCTGGCGGGTCAGTTCCGCCGCGCCGGGGCCCTGGGCCATGCGGGCGCCGTATTGCAGGTCCCAGCCGGCGCAGAAATGGCCGTGGGCCCCGTGGAAGACGGCCACCCGCGCCTGCGCATCCTCCTCGAAGGCGAGGAAGGCATCGTAGAGCTGGCGGGCCGTGGCGCCGTCCACGGCATTGCGGACGTGGGGCCGATCGAGCGTCACGATCGTGACGGATTCCACCCTCTCCACATGCACGGCAGGGACATCCATGCGGGCCATTAGACCGCAGGGTGCCGCGGCGCGCCACCTTTCCGCCGGGCGGCGGCGCCTCGGGGGCAGGGCCGGCGCCGCTCCGAAGCCGCCCCGGCTCTTGCGATTGTTGGTACGCTCCGCCGGATGAGTTCGCCGAACCCGCTGAAGAACCCCAACCTGGAGTTCAAGTCGCTGCTGCTGCTGGTGCTGGCGGCCACGCTGCTGTTCCTGCTCATCCTGTGGCCCTTCTTCGGCGCGATCTGCTGGGCGATCTTCATCGCCATCGTGTTCTGGCCGATGCACCAGCGCTTCGTGCAGGGCAGCCATGGCCGCCGCAACATGGCGGCGCTCGCTTCGCTCACCGTCATCCTGCTGATCGTGATCCTGCCGCTCGCCATGGTGGCCGCCTCCATCGCGCAGGAAGCCTCGCTGGTGGTGGAGAAGATGCGCTCCGGCGAGATCCAGTTCACGGAGTACTTCCGGCGCTTCATCGCCGCCCTGCCCGAATGGGCGCGCGCGGTGCTGCACCGCTTCGGAATGACCGACCTGGCGGCCCTGCAGCAGCGGATGATGGCGGCGGTCGGCGCCAGCGGGCAGGTCCTCACCAGCCGCGTGGTGGGCCTGGGGCAGGTCACGCTGGACTTCATCGTCGCCTTCTTCGTGATGCTGTACATGCTGTTCTTCCTGTTCCGCGACGGCGAGCAGATCTCGCAGGGCATCGCCCGCGCGATCCCGCTTCACCCGCAGCACACGCGCCGGCTGCTGACGCAGTTCGCCACCGTCGTGCGCGCCACCGTCAAGGGCAACATCGTGGTGGCGCTGGTGCAGGGCACGCTGGGCGCCCTGGCCTTCGGGGTCCTGGGCCTGACGGGCGCGGTGCTGTGGGGCGCGGTGATGGCGCTGCTGTCGCTGCTGCCCGCCGTCGGCGCAGCGATGGTCTGGGGACCGGTGGCGCTCTATTACTTCTTCACCGGGGCGGTGGTGAAGGGCATCGGCCTCGCCCTGTGGGGCGCGGTCGTGATCGGCCTGGTGGACAACGTGCTGCGGCCCATCCTGGTCGGCAAGGACACGCGCATGCCCGACTTCCTGGTGCTGGTCGCCACGCTGGGGGGCATCGTCGTGTTCGGGCTCAACGGCTTCGTGATCGGCCCGGTGATCGCGGCGGTATTCCTCGTGAGCTGGGAGATGCTGGCTTCGGCGCGCCAGCAGGCCATGATGCCGCCGCTGTGACGGACCGGGAAGCCAGGCCCTCAGACCCGTTTCCCTGCCGCCCCGGCTCCTAGCGCCCTTTATGCTCCGGCCGGATGGTCCAGTAGAAGATCGCGCTGCCGCCCACCACCTCGGTGCGCTCGGGCGGCCATTCCTCGCCCATGTCGAAGCCGTGCGACACGACCCGCGTGCCGACCTTCAACTGCTCCCACAGCCGCGGCCGCAGGCGGAGGTTCAGCTGCGGCAGGAGATAGAGCGTGACCACCGTCGCCTCCGAGAAATCGCTCTCGAACAGGTCGGCGACGCGGAACTCCGTCCGGTCCTCCACGCGGGCGTTGCGGGCGTTCGAGCGGGCCTCCCGGATGCGCTGGGGGTCGATGTCGATGCCCACCCCGCGCACGCCGTGGCGCCGCGCCGCCTCGATCACGATGCGGCCGTCGCCGCAGCCGAGGTCGTAGACCACGTCGCCCTTGCGCACGCGCGCCATCTGCAGCATCGTGCGCACCACCTCGGGCGGCGTCGGGACGTAGGGCACGTCGGGGCGCCGCGGCTCGGCTTCCTGGGCCCGGGCGGCGCCCGGCAGCAGGACGAGGGCGGAAAGCACGGTGCGTCGCGGGACCATGGCGGCTCCTTCAGTCGGCGGGATGCGGGGCGGGCGCGCCGGAACGCGCGCGCAGCAGCGCGAGCAGCAGGGCGCCGACGGCCAGCACGCCCAGCCCGATCCAGGCCGCGTTGAAGCCGCCCAGGGCCTGGCTGTAGACGTACGAGAGGCTGGACCAGAGCATGAACGCGCAGCTCGCGCAGAACAGCGCCGGCAGCAGGGGATAGAGCGGCACCCGGAACGGCCGCGCGCGCCGCGGCTCGCGCCCGCGCAGCACGAACAGCGCGACGCCCACCAGCAGGAAGAACAGCCAGAACACCGGCGCGGTGAACTCCACCATCGCGCGGAAGCCGCCCCCGGTCCAGGCGCCCAGCAGCACCAGCAGCAGCGCGGTGAGGTTCTGCAGCTGCATCGCGCGCACGGGCAGGCCGCGCGCGCGATCCCAGATCCCCAGCGTCGCCAGCAGCGGCCAGTCGCGTCCCAGCGCGTATTGCGTGCGGGCGCCGACGATCATGGTGGCGTTGATGGAGGTCAGCGCCGACAGCGCCACCAGCGCGGACACCAGCTTCTCGCCGGCCGCGCCGAAGGCGGCGCGCATCAGGTCGGCCGCGACGGCCTCGGACTTCGCCATGCGCTCGAAGCCCAGCCCG
The DNA here is from genome assembly GCF_016722785.1 of Ramlibacter monticola. Taxonomy (GTDB): domain Bacteria; phylum Pseudomonadota; class Gammaproteobacteria; order Burkholderiales; family Burkholderiaceae_C; genus Ramlibacter; species Ramlibacter monticola. Next base: position 1,583,085 of record NZ_JAEQNE010000001.1, read on the forward strand.
CGCAGGTAGCCCCAGTTCACCAGCAGGTACAGCACCGTGATCAGCAGGATGGACCACAGCAGGGCCCGCACGATGTCGCCCTGCCGGCGCATCTCGGCGCCGAGGTAGGCGGCTTCGTTCTAGCCGCCGTAGGTGAGGAGCACGAACACCATCGCGAGCCCGAACGCACGGGCCGAAGGCGCGTCGGCCGCCGCCGCGGCCGACGCCGTCGGCGCGTGGCCCGCCGCCAGCAGCCAGAGCGCGGCGACCACCAGCGACACCAGCCCGCCGACTTCCAGCACGGTGAGCCAGCCCTGCGTGGAGGCGCCGGCGAGGAGGCCGCGCGCGTTCACGGCCCACAGCAGCAGCACCGCCAGCGCGGCGTGCAGCGACGCGCCCGAAGGGCCCAGCGGCAGCAGCTGCTGCATGTAGTCGCCGTAGACGAACGCCAGCAGCGCGATCGACCCGGTCGCGATCACCGAGAAGCGCGCCCACGCGAACAGGAAGGAGACGCCGGGGCCGAAGGCGCGCCGCAGGAAGTGGTAGTCGCCGCCGGCATGCGGCCACGCGCTCGTGAGCTCGGCGTAGCACAGGGCGCCGACCAGGGAGACCGCGCCCCCCAGCAGCCACGCGATGAACATCCACTCCGCGCTGCCCGCCAGGCCGGCGACCAGCGACGGCGCCTTGAAGATGCCGGCGCCGACCACCACGCCGACGATCAGGGTGAGGGCGTGGCCGGGGCCGAGCAGCGGCGCGGGCGCGTTCACGCTACATGGGGCGGATCAGGAAACGATGTACGCACCCGCGCCGCACGCGAGCAGCTTGCCGTCCGCGCCCAGGAATTCCATGCGCGTGGTGGCGACGCGCGAGCCGAGGCGCAGCACCTCCGCCTGCAGTTCGAAATGGTCCCCGACCGCCGGCCGCAGGTAGTCGATGCGCAGGTCGATCGTGCCCAGCTTGCCGAAGCGCTGCAGGCGCTGCAGCGGCGGCTCCTCCATGTGGCGCGCCCCGGAGGCGGCCATCACCGCCAGCCCGCCCATGGCGTCGAGGCCGGCGCTGATCACGCCGCCGTGCACGCGGTTGTGGAGGTAGTGCCCCACCAGTTCCGGCTTCATGGCGATGCGGCCGACGACCTTGTCGGGGCGCAGGGAGACGACCTGCAGGCCCAGCACCCGGTTGAACACGATCTTCTCCTCGAAGATGGCGCGCAGGCCGGCGACGAATTCGTCCTCGAATTCCAGGGACAGGGCGGGCGGTTGGCGTGTCATGGTGCGCATTGTGGCGCAGCGCCTGCCCCGGCGCCGTCCGCCGCGCGTTCACGCCGCCGACTCGAAGGTCACGAGGACCTGCGAGGCGGCCACCTGCTGCCCCGGATGCACGTGCAGGCTGCGCACCGTGCCGTCGCGGGCGGCGCCCAGCGCGTGCTCCAGCTTCATGGACTCCACGACCACCAGCGTGTCGCCCTTGCGCACCGCAACGCCGGGCCGGGCATGCACCGCGACGACCTTGCCGTTGAAGGGCACGCGCAGTTCGTCGGCGGCCCGGGCGAGCGCCGCGCCGGCGGGGGGATCGCAGGAGGCGTCCTCCAGGAACAGGTCCACCGCGCCGTGCTGCAGGTGCCAGCAGCCCGGCCGGACCAGCGCCACGTGGACCGGGGGCGGCACGACGCCGTCGGCCTCGCACACCGGCAGGTCCAGCAGGTCCCCGTGGTGCCGCACGCGCCACGGGCGCGTGAAGGGCGAAGGGAGGGCCGCGGCCGGCCCCTGGGGCAGCAGCAGCGCGAGCGCCGCCGTGGGCGCCGCGCCGAATTCCTCGGCGGCCAGCGCGCGCCGCATCGCGTCGCCATGCTGCTCGAGGAAGTCGATGCGGGCCTCCCCGGCCGCGAACACGGGGTGGCGCAGGCAGGCCGCGAGCAGCCGCCGGTTGGTGGGCAGCCCCAGCACGCACAGCGCATCGAGCGCCGACAGCAGGCGCGCGATGGCCTGCTCCCGCGTGGGCCCGTGGGCGATCAGCTTGCCCAGCAGCGAGTCGTAGTGCGGAGTGACGGCCAGCCCCTCGAACAGCGCGTGCTCGAAACGCAGGCGCGTGCCGCCGTTGCGCGATTCGCCCGCCGGTGGCGCGTGGAACGCCTGGATGCGTCCGGCCTGCGGCAGGAAGGCCGCGTCCTCGGCGCACAGGCGCGCCTCCACCGCGTGGCCCTGCAGGTTGAGGTGCTCCTGGCGGTACGGCAGGCGCTCGCCCCCGGCGATGCGCAGTTGCCACTCGACGAGATCCAGCCCGCTCACCATCTCGGTGACCGCGTGCTCCACCTGCAGCCGCGCGTTCATCTCCAGCAGCCAGGAGCGGCCATGCTCGTCGAGCAGGAACTCCACGGTCCCCACGCCCACGTAGCCGGCCGCGCGCGCGAGTTCCACCGCCTGCTGGCCGAGGCGCTCGCGCAGGGCGGGATCGACCGAGGGGCTGGGCGACTCCTCGATCAGCTTCTGGTGGCGGCGCTGCACCGAGCAGTCGCGCTCGCCCAGGTACAGGCAGCGGCCGTGCATGTCGGCGATCACCTGCACTTCCACGTGGCGCGGGTGCGGCAGCGCGCGTTCGAGCAGCAGCTCGCCATCGCCGAAGGCGGCCTGCGCCTCGGAGCGCGCCAGCTGCAGGGCGGCGGGCAGTTGCGCCGCGTCGGTCACCAGCCGCATGCCGCGGCCGCCGCCGCCGGCGCTGGCCTTGACCATCAGGGGGTAGCCGAGGTCCCGGGCGGCGGCGAGCAGGCGCTCGTCCGACTGGTCGGGCCCTTGGTAGCCGGGCAGGCAGGGGATGCCCCGCGCATGCGCCAGTTCCTTCGCGCGGGCCTTGCTGCCCAGCGCGCGCAGCGCTTCCGGGCTGGGACCGATCCACAGCAGGCCGACGTCGGCGACGGCCCGCGCGAACTCCTCGTTCTCGCTCAGGAAGCCGTAGCCCGGATGCACGGCGTCGGCGCCGCAGGCGCGGGCGGCCTCCACGAGGCTGTCGATGCGCAGGTAGGAATCCACCGCGGCGCCGCCGAGGGGGTGCGCCTCGGTCGCCTCCTGCACGTGCAGGGCGCCGCGGTCGGCCTCGGAGTACACGGCGACGGTGTCCAGCCCCAGCCGGTGGGCCGTGCGGAAGATGCGGCGGGCGATCTCGCCGCGGTTGGCGACCAGGACGCGGCGGATCTTCATTCCGGCCCCGGCCGCCGCTTCGCGAGCCCCATCAGCTTCGCGATGATGCCCAGCATCACCTCGTCGGCGCCGCCGCCGATCGACACCAGCCGGCCGTCGCGGAACATGCGCGAGACCTTGTTCTCCCAGGTGTAGCCCATGCCGCCCCAGAACTGCAGGCAGGTGTCGGGCACCAGGCGATTGAGGCGGCCGGCCTTCAGCTTGGCCATGGAGGCGAGTTCGAGCACGTCCTCGCCCCGCACGTAGAGGTCGCAGGCGCGGTAGGTCAGCGCGCGCAGCGACTCCACCTCGGTCTTCAGTTCCGCCAGCTTGAACTGCACCCATTGCTGGTCCGCGAGCGTGGCGCCGAACAGCTTGCGTTCGCGCGCCCATTCGACGGTCCACTGGATGCAGTTGGACAGCGAGGCCAGGCAGTTGGCCGCGGCCCACAGGCGCTCCTCCTGGAACTGCTGCATCTGGTAGATGAAGCCCTGCCCCTCCTCGCCGATGCGGAAGCGCTGCGGCACCCGCACCTCGTCGAAGTAGATCAGCCCCGTGTCGCTGCTGTTCATGCCGATCTTGCGGATCTTGCGCGCGACCTCGATGCCGGGGCGCAGCCTGCCGTTCTCCCGCATCGGCACGATCACCAGGCTCTTGTTCCGGTGGACGGGCCCCTCGCCCGTGTTCACCAGCATGCACATCCAGTCGGCCTGCAGGCTGTTGGTGATCCACATCTTCTGGCCGGTGAGGAGGTAGTCGCCGCCGTCCTTGCGCGCCCGGCTCTTGATGCCCGAGACATCGCTGCCCGCGCCCGGCTCGCTGACCCCGACGCAGGCCACCATGTCGCCGGCGATGGCCGGGGCCAGGAACTCGCGCCGCAGCGCGTCGCTGCCGAAGCGGGCCAGCGCCGGCGTGGCCATGTCGGTCTGCACGCCGATGGCCATCGGCACGCCGCCGCACTCCACGTGGCCCAGCGTCTCGGCCATCGCCATGGACCAGGAGTAGTCGAGCCCCGCGCCGCCGTATTCCTCCGGCTTCGTCAGCCCCAGCAGGCCCAGTTCGCCGAGGCGCCTGAACACCTGGTGCGCGGGGAAGATCTCGGCCTCCTCCCATTCGTCGACGTGCGGATTGATTTCCTCGGCGATGAAGCGTCGCAGCGTCTTCTGGAGCTCGAGGTGTTCGTGGCTGTAGTGCATGGCCGGCTCCTCACATACGCGCGACGCCGAACTGCACGGGCCGCAGCGGCTTCGCCTGTGCCGCGGCGACGGTGTCGAGGCAGAACGCCAGCACCGCGCGGGTGTCGCGCGGATCGATCACGCCGTCGTCCAGCAGCAGGCCCGAGGTGTGGAAGGCGTCCGCCTGCCCCTCGAGCATGTCCACGATGCGCTCGAACTGCGCCTGCAGGCGGGCCGGGTCGGGCGTCTCGCCCTTGCGGGCCGCCGCCGCCTCGCTGACGATCTGCATGGTGCGCGCGGCCTGCTCGCCGCCCATCACCGCGGTGCGCGCGCCGGGCCAGCTGAAAAGGAAGCGCGGCGCATAGGCGCGTCCGCACATGCCGTAGTTGCCGGCGCCGTAGGAGGCCCCGCACTGGATGGTGAGCTGCGGCACCGTCGCATTGGCCACGGCCTGGATCATCTTGCTGCCGTGCTTGATCATGCCCTCCTGCTCGCTCTGCCGGCCGACGATGTAGCCGGTGGTGTTCTGCAGGTACACGATGGGGTGCCCCAGCTGGCACATCCACTGGATGAAGTGCGTCGCCTTGTTGGCCCCCGCCACGTCGATCGGCCCGTTGTTGCCGACGAACCCGACCGCGTGCCCGCCCAGGCGCCCCTGCGCGCACACCGTGGCTGCGCCATGGAGTTGCTTGAATTCGAGCAGCCCCGCGTCGTCGACCAGCCGCACCATGACCTCGCGCAGGTCCACCGGCTCGCGCAGGTTGGCGGGCATCAGCGACAGCAGTTCCTCCTTATTGGGGTCAGATTCCAATTTCCCCACCGGCTCCTGCCATCCGGTGCGCGCCAGCACCTCCCGCGCGATGCCCAGCGCATGGCGGTCGTCCTCCGCGAGGTACTCGCCCAGGCCGGACACCCGCGTGTGCATCTCCGCGCCCCCGAGCTCCTCCTCGGTCGCGACTTCGCCGGTCGCGGCCTTCAGCAGCGGCGGACCGGCGAGGAAGGCGCGCGAGCGCCCCCGCACCATGATGACGATGTCCGACAGCCCGGGCATGTAGGCCCCGCCCGCCGTGCCGGAACCGTGCTGCACGGTGACCACGGGGATGCCCGCGGCGGACAGCAGGGCCAGGTTGCGGAACAGCGCGCCGCCCTGCACGAAGGTCTCGACCCGGTAGCGCATCAGGTTGGCGCCGGCGCTCTCCACGAGGTGCAGGAAGGGCAGCCGGTTCGCCAGCGCCAGCTCCTGCGCGCGCAGGATCTTCTCGAGCCCCATGGGCTGGATCGCCCCGGCGTCGATGCCCGAATCGCTCGCCACCACCATGCAGCGCACGCCGGAGACGAAGCCGATGCCCGCGACGATCCCGCCGCCCGGCACCGAGGCCGCGGGGTCCTTCTGGTCCTGCAGGTAGCCGGCCAGCGTGCACAGCGGCAGGAAGGGACGGCCGGCGTCGAGCAGCAGGCCGATGCGTTCGCGCGGCAGCAGCTGCCCCCGGCGCTCGAACACGGGCCGGGCCTCGGCCGACTTCGCGTCCGCGCGCTGCTCCAGGGCCCGCAAGCGGGCCACCTGCTGGAGCATGGCCTCGCGCCGCTGCAGCGCGACAGGCGATCCGGCGTCCCAGCCGGAGCGGAAGACCGGGCCGTGGTGCGGCGTCATGACTCAGCGCAGTTTGAGCTCAAACCGGACGGCAGGCAACGACCAGTCCGTGAACTCGGGGCCGAGGGCGATCTCTCCGCTGCCGTGCAGCACGCATTCGTCGCGGCGCAGCCGCAGCTCGGTGGACGCGCCCTGGAAGCGCACGCAGGTGCCGTTGCTGCTCAGGTCCACCAGCACGAAAGCCTGGTTGTGCCAGTCGATGCGGGCGTGCAGGCGCGACACGCGCGGGTCCGGCACCAGGAACTCGGCCTCGCGGGCGCGCCCCAGGTGCACCGGCAGCTCGTCGCTGGCGAAGGTGCGGCTGCGTTCCATGTGGTGCAGCTCGATCGCGCCGGCCCCGACGTCCGTGGGCACCGGCTGGAAGGTGTTGGCGAAGGCGGGGATCGTCATCATGTCGGTCGACGAATCCTCTTCCCAGTCGATGCGGAACAGGCGGCACGCCTGGGCGCGGCCGCGGATCGGCACCGGCCCGAGCGGATGGAAATGGGCGCCCGGGGGCGCCGAACGCATCTGCTCCACCACCGTGTCGGTGGCGAGGATCTGGCGCGCGCCGGAGAGGTCGGACAGCCGCGCGGCCACGTTGACCGCGTCGCCGAAGCAGTCGCCCGCGACCTCCACCACCTCGCCGCAGGCCAGGCCCACCTGCAGCTGCAGGCGCTGCATGGGGCCGTGCCGGTTGCTGCGGCGCGCGTGTTCGCGCTGCAGCTGCACGGCCGCCTCGACCGCGTCGGCGCCGCCGGGGAACAGGGCCAGCACGCCGTCGCCCAGGGTCTTCACCACCCGCCCGCCGTGCACCTGCGAGACCTCGGCCATCCAGTCGGTGAGCGCCGTGACCGTCTTCGTCGCGGCGGCGTTGCCCATCCTCTCGAAGACCGCCGTGCTGCCGGTGAGGTCGGCGAACATGACGGTGGTGGTGGGTGGCATGCTCGTCGAAGTCTAACCCGCGGATCCCGCACGCGAGCGCAGGCATTGGGCCAGGTACGCGGCGGTGCGGCTGCCGCGCGACGCGGCCACCTGCTCCGGCGTGCCGGTGGCCACGACACGCCCGCCCTGCTCGCCGGCGCCGGGCCCCATGTCCACCACCCAGTCGCTCTGGGCGACCACGCGCATCTCGTGCTCCACCACGACGGCGGTGTTGCCCTCGTCCACCAGGCGCTGCAGCTGCAGCATCAGCCGGTCCGCGTCGGCGGCATGCAGCCCGGTGGTGGGCTCGTCCAGCACGTAGAGCGTGTCTCCGCGGTGCGGGCGCTGCAGCTCGGTGGCGAGCTTGATCCGCTGGGCCTCGCCGCCCGAGAGCTCGGTGGCGGGCTGGCCCAGGCGCAGGTAGCCCACCCCGATCTCCAGCAGGACCTGCAGCGGCCGCTCCACCTGCGCTTCGCCGGCGAAGAACGCGGCGGCCTCTTCCACGGTCATCGCCAGCACCTCGGCGATGCTGCGCCCGCGCCACTGGATCTCCAGCGTCTGCGCGTTGTAGCGCGCCCCGTGGCAGTCCGGGCAGGGCGCGTACACGCTGGGCATGAACAGCAGTTCCACCTCGACGAAGCCCTCGCCCTCGCAGGTGGCGCAGCGGCCCTTGGGCAGGTTGAAGGAGAAGCGGCCGGGGTCGTAGCGCCGCCGGCGCGCGGCCGGCGTGGCCGCGAACAGCTTGCGCACGGCATCGAACAGCCCGGTGTAGGTCGCGAGATTGGAGCGCGGCGTGCGGCCGATCGGCTTCTGGTCCACCTGCACCAGCCGGCGGATGGCGGCGCTGTCGCCGGCGAGCCGTCCCGACCAGGTGCCATCGCGCGCGTCGGCTGCCATTTCGCCGTCGACTTCCTCCTCGGCATCCGGCAGGGCGCTGCCCAGGTGCCGGGCGACCAGCTCCAGCAGCGCGCGCGTCACGAGCGTCGACTTGCCCGAGCCGGACACGCCCGTCACCGCCGTCAGGCAGGCGAGCGGGAGGGCCACGTCGACCTCGCGCAGGTTGTTGCGCGTGATGCCTTCCAGCCGCAGCCAGCCGCGCGCCGCGCGGGGCGTCCTGCGCGGCAGCTTCAGTTCGCCGAACAGGTAGGGCCGGGTCTGCGACTCGCGCACCTGCGCCAGCCCGGGCGGCGGCCCGCTGTACAGGACGCGCCCGCCGCGCTCGCCGGCGGCCGGGCCGACATCGACCAGCCAGTCGGCGCGGCGCATCAGCGCCAGGTCGTGCTCCACCACGTAGACCGAATTGCCGCTCGCCTTCAGGCGCTGCAGGGCGTCCAGCAGGGCCTCGCCGTCGGCCGGGTGCAGGCCCGCCGAGGGTTCGTCCAGCACGTAGATCACGCCGAACAGCTGCGAGGACAGCTGGGTCGCGAGGCGCAGGCGTTGCAGCTCGCCGGGCGACAGGGTGGGCGTGCTGCGCTCCAGGGAGAGATAGCCCAGCCCGAGCTGCTGCAGGACGCGCAGCCGCGCCTCCAGCTCCTGCGCCAGGCGCCGGGCCGCGAGCCGCTGCTCCTCCGGCACGAAAGCATTCGCCTTCTGCAGGCGCCCTTCGGCGGCCGGTGCGAGCAGCTGGGCGACCGTCTCGATCGGCAACTGCGACAGCGCGCCGATGTCGTGCCCGGCGAAAGTCACCGCCAGGGCCTCCGGCTTGAGCCGCTTGCCCTCGCACGCCGGGCAGGGCGCGCCCACCAGGAACTGCGAGACGCGCTTGCGCATCATCGCGCTCTGCGTGCTGGCGAAGGTGTGCAGCACGTAGTTGCGCGCGCTGGTGAAGGTGCCCATGTAGGCCGGCTCCATGCGGCTGCGCAGCGCGGCCTTCGTCTCCTTCGGGGTGAAGCCGGGGTACACGGGCACGGTGGGCGTCTCGTCGGTGAACAGGATCCAGTCGCGCAGCCTGCGCGGCAGCGCATGCCAGGGCTTGTCCACGTTGTGCCCCAGGGACACGAGGATGTCGCGCAGGTTCTGCCCGTGCCAGGCCGGCGGCCAGGCGGCGATCGCCCGCTCGCGGATGCTGAGCGAATCGTCCGGCACCATGGACGCCTCGGTCGCGTCGTACACCCGCCCCTGGCCGTGGCAGCGCGGGCAGGCGCCCTGCGGCGTGTTGGGCGAGAAGTCCTCGGCATACAGCATGGGGTGGCCGGGCGGACGGTCGCCGACGCGCGAATAGAGCATGCGCAGCACGCTGGAGATCGTGGTGAGGCTGCCGACCGAGGAGCGGGCGCTGGGCGTCCCGCGCTGCTGCTGCAGGGCCACGGCGGGCGGCAGGCCGTCGATGGCGTCGACGTCGGGCACGCCGGCCTGGTCGATCAGGCGCCGGGCATAGGGCGACACCGACTCCAGGTAGCGGCGCTGCGCCTCGGCGTAGATCGTGCCGAAGGCGAGCGAGGATTTGCCCGAGCCCGACACGCCGCTGAACACCACGAGGGCATCGCGCGGGACGTCGACGTCCACGTCCTTCAGGTTGTGCTCGCGGGCGCCGCGCACGCGGACGAAGCCGCGGCCGGACGGTGCCGGTTCCGCCCCGGCGCCAGGGCCCCGGTCGGGGGCGCGTCGTTCCTTTGCCATGGGCTGCCACGGTAGAGGCAAGGGACCGGCGGCGCCGTGGGAACGGTCGGAAAGTCCTGTAGGAGCGACGCGTGGCCGGCGACATTCCGGCACGAAAGTGGGGAAGCGGAGGGCCCCAAGGTTGGGGATTCCCCCCCATCCCCCACGCCCGAAGCGGCCTCCGCGCGGCAGGTGTTTCCGGGTGTGACAGAGGCAGGCGCCACGGCGGCACGGCGGTGGCCCACCCTTTGCTACTTCCCCTGCGTCATGGAAAGCCTGCGCCGCGCCCACCGCCTTGCCCGCCTCGTGCTGGCGTGGTTCGTGTTGTCGGTCGGCGTGGCGGTCGCCGCCCCGGCGTTGCAGACCCAGGGCTTCGACGTGGTCTGCTCCGGCGGCGGCGGCACCAAGCTGATGGCCGGCGCCGACGGCGATGCCGGCCACGGGCACGACCACACCAAGGACTGCCGCATGTGCGTCCTGACGGGGCTGCCCTCCGTCGACATCGTGTTCGCGGCGCAGCAGCCGCCCGTGGCGGCCCCCGCGCCGCTGCTTCCCGTCGTCCACGCGGCCCAGGCCGCCTCGCCCTACCCCGCGCGCGCCCCGCCACTCGCCTGACGCAGTCGAAGAAACGCCCAAGGCACGCCCGTGCCCGCCGGCATCGCCTTGTCAGAAGAACGGAGTCGCAGATGCGCAAGAAACGCATGGCCCTGGCAATCGCCATGGCCTTCCCGATCCTCGCTGCCGCCCAGGAGGCGCCCAGCAAAGCCCTTGGCGTGGTCACCATCACCGGTGGCCAGCCGACCTCCCTGCCCACGCAGATCCCCGCCACCATGGAAGGGATCACGCGCGAGCAGATCGACCAGACCATCAACGCCACGGACAGCGAAGACGCGCTGAAGTACTTCCCCAGCCTGCTGGTGCGCAAGCGCTACATCGGCGACTACAACCACGCGATCCTCTCCAGCCGCGCCTCCGGCACCGGCAACAGCGCCCGCTCCGCCGTCTACGCCGACGGCATCCTGCTGTCCAACTACCTGGGCAACGGCGTCGGCGGCCTGAGCTTCCCGCCCCGCTGGGGCCTGGTGACGCCGGAGGAGATCGAGCGCGTCGACGTGATGTACGGCCCGTTCTCGGCGGCGTATCCGGGCAACTCGGTGGGTGCGGTGGTGGAGTACACGACGCGCATGCCGACGCAGTTCGAGGCGCACGGCAAGGCCGGCTTCGTGGTGCAGCCCTTCAGCCTCTACAACACCGACGAGACCTTCCGCTCCTGGGAAGTCAGCGCCGGCGCCGGCAACCGTTCGGGCGACTGGGGCTGGTGGTTCAACGTGAACCACACCGACAGCGAGAGCCAGCCCCTGACCTTCCCCACGCGGCTGGTGGCCAAGCAGGGAACACCCGGCACCGCGGGCAAGCCCGTGACCGGCGCGGTGCTCGATCGCAACAACGCCAACGAGGCCTGGTATATCCTGGGCACGAGCACCCAGTACCACACGAAGCAGGACCACCTTAAGGCCAAGGTGTCCTACGACTTCACGCCGGCGGTGCGGGCCGCGTACACGCTGGGCGTGTGGCAGAACAAGTCCAGCGGCACCTCGCAGACCTACCTGCGCGACGCCTCCGGCCAGCCGGTGTTCAGCGGCCCCATCAACATCAACGGCGTCGCCTTCACGCCCCCGCTCTCCGCGTCCGACTTCCCCCTCACCGAGGAGTCCCTGACGCACTTCATGCACGGCTTCTCGGTCAAGAGCAACACCCAGGGCACCTTCGACTGGGAGCTCTCGGCCAGCCTGTACGACTACGACAAGGACATCAAGCGGCAGACCAGCGGAACCAACACGCCCCCGGGCGCCTCCAGCGGCGGCGCCGGCACCATCGCGGACGGCAGCGGCACGGGCTGGAACACGCTGGCGGCGCGCGGCACATGGCGGCCCTTCGGCGCCAAGGGCGCGCACATCATCGACGCCGGCCTTCAGCAGGACAGCTACAACCTCGATTACCTCACTACCAATGCGGTGGGCAGTTGGCTCAACGGCCCGTCTGGCCAGCGGGTCAGCGACGTCGGCGGCCGCACGCGCCTGCGCAGCATTTGGGGACAGGACGCCTGGGCCTTCGCTCCGGACTGGAAGACCGTGCTGGGCGGCCGCTACGAGCACTGGCAGGCGTACGACGGCCGCACCCGCATCCCGGGCGGGAGCCCGGCGGTCGACACCGACTGGCCTGCGCGCTCCGAGAACCACTTCTCGCCGAAGGCGGCGCTGTCCTGGCAGTTCAACCAGGACGCCGTGCTCAAGGCAGCGCTGGGCCGCGCGGTGCGCTTCCCCACCGTGCAGGAACTCTATGGCGCGACATCGACCTCGAATTCGCAGTTCGTCAACGACGCGAACCTGCGGCCCGAGAAGTCCTGGACTTTCGAGCTCGGCGCCGAGAAGCCGTATGGCAACGTACTGACCCGAGGCACCTTCTTCGCCGAGCGCACGAAGGACGCCCTGTTCTCGCAGACCACCCTCGAGCCGACGATCAACAAGAATGTGACTCGCGTGCAGAACGTCGGCCGCATCGACACCTACGGCCTGGAGTTCGTGGCCAACGGGACCGACGTGTGGATGCCGGGTCTGGACCTGCAGGGCAGCGTCACCTACGCGCACTCCGTCATCAAGGAGAACGCCGGCTTCGTCACCACGCCCGGCGACACCATCGGCAAGCGCCAGCCCAACATCCCCGACTGGCGCGCCACGGCCGTCGCGGCCTACCACTGGAACCCGCAGCTCACGACCACCGTCGCGGCGCGCTACAGCGGCCAGCAGTTCCGCACGCTGAACAACAGCGACGTCAACGGCTACACCTACCAGGGCGTGAGCAAGTTCTTCGTCGTCGACCTGCGCGCCCACTACCAGGCCACGAAGTCCACCTCGCTGGCCTTCGGCATCGACAACGTCAACAACTACGCCTACTGGAACTTCCACCCGTACCCGAACCGGAGCTACGTGGCGGAAGTGAAGGTCGACCTTTAAGGAGGAGGGAAAGCCATGGGCACCCCGCACAGCCTGATCGCCCGCCGCCGCAGCCTGTTCCTGCGGATCCACTTCTGGGCCGCGCTGATCGCGTCGCCGTTCGCGATCGTCGCCGCCCTGACGGGGCTGCTCTACGTGTTCACGCCGCAGATCGAGGGCTCGCTGCACAAGCAGATCGATCGCGTCGTGCCGGAAGGGGCGATGCTGCCGCTCGACATGACGGTGGCGGCGGCGAAGGCGGCGGCGCCGGCGGACCAGCACCTCAAGACGGTGGTGATCCCCGGCCAGGCGGACCGCTCGGTGCAGGTGGTGTTCGCCCCGGCCCGGCACGGGAGCATCGCGGCGCAGTCCGGCCACGGCGCCCACGGCAGCACTGGCGGGAACGAAGCGCAGGCGGGCCACGCCGGTCACGCCGGTCACGTGCAGGCCGCGGACCGGCCGGCCCCGATCGCCAACGTGACCTCCACCGCCACCGCGGGCGGCGACCGCCTCCCGCGGGGCACCGTGGTGTACGTGGACCCCTACACCGCGCAGGTGCTGGGCAGCCACGGCGAGATGGAGCGCTTCGGCATGTGGTCCAAGAGGCTGCACTCCTCGCTGCTGCAGGGCGACACCTGGCGCTGGATGATCGAGCTGAGCGCCAGCTGGATGATGATCATGCTGCTCACCGGCATCTGGCTGTGGTGGCCGCGCGGCCAGTCGCGCGCGCTGCCCGAGGCGTCGGCGCGCGGGCGCACCGCGTGGAAGCAGTGGCACGGCTTCCTCGGCGTGGCGCTGTCGGTGATGAGCCTCGTCATCCTGGCCACCGGGCTCACCTGGAGCAAGCACGCCGGCGACCAGATCCGCGGCTTCCGGGACGCGATCGGCCAGGCGCCCCCGTCGGCGCCCAAGGGCCTGCAATCCAGCGCCCTGCCCGGGCAGCAGGCGCTCGCGTGGGAAGCGGTGCTGCAGGCCGCGCGCACGAAGGCGCCCGAAGTCACGCTGCTGATGACGCCGCCGCGCGGCGCCCAGGGCGTGTGGCGCATCAACAGCTCGGAGCAGACCGAACCTTCGAGCAAGATCAACCTGGTGCTGGATGCCTACAGCGGCCAGACGCTGTTCCAGACCGGCTGGGAAGACCAGACCGTGTTCAGCAAGGGCACCGCCATCGGCATCCCCTTCCACCGCGGCGAATTCGGCTGGTGGAACCAGGCCCTGCTGTTCGTGTTCGGCGCCGGCGTGGTGTTCTCGCTGGTCTCCGGCTGGGCCATGTTCCTGCTGCGCCGCCGGCAGGGCGGCGCGGTGCTGCCGCGCCTGCTGCCCGGCTCCTGGGCCGCGGTGCCGGTGGGGGCCTGGATCGCGGGCGCGATCCTGCTGGTCGCCATGCCGCTGTTCGCGCTGTCGGCGACGGTGGTCGCCGTGCTCGAACTGGCCATGGCCTGGCGCCAGCGCGTGGCGCGCACGGTTCTTGCGCAGGGTTGGATGCCGTGAAGACCCAACGCAACCTCGCCATTGCTTCCAGCGTGCTGCTGCTGCACGTGGGCGCCGTCTGGGCCCTGCAGAGCGGCCTGGTGCGCCGCGCCGTCGAGGCCGTGGTGCCGGAGACGATCATGGCGGTGCTGATCGAGCCCGAGCCGCCGCAGGTGGTGACGCCGCCCAAGCCGGTGGAGCCGCCGAAGGCGCTGCCGCAGCCGGTCGCGCGCAAGGTCGCGCCGCTGCCGCCGCCCGCCCCGGCGCCCATGCCCGTGGCGAAGCCCGCGCCCGAGCCGGCGCCCGAAGCGCCCACCGCGGCCGCCACGCAGGTCGCGCTGGCGCCGATCGCGCAACCCGTGGCGCAGGCCGCGCCGCCGGCCCCTCCCGCGGCTCCCGTGGTCGTCGCCAAGGCCGCGCCGGCCGCGGCGGTCGAACTGCCTTCGACCGATGCCGACTACCTGCAGAACCCGAAGCCGGCCTATCCGGCGATCAGCCGCAAGCTGCGCGAGCAGGGCCAGGTGCTGGTCGACGTCCTGATCGGCACCGACGGCAACGCGCAGCAGGCGAAGGTCAAGGCCTCGAGCGGCTTCGATCGCCTCGACGCGGCCGCGCTCGCGACCGTGCAGCGCTGGCGCTACGTCCCCGGCAAGAAGGGCGGCGTGGCGACGGCCATGTGGTTCAGCGTTCCCATCAATTTCGTCCTGGAGTGAGTCCCATGCATCCCCATTTCGGTCTTGCCAACGTCTGGTCCCAGGGCGATCTCGTCACCCGGGGGGTGTTCCTGCTGCTGGGGGGCATGTCGCTCGCCTCCTGGGCGGTCATCTCGGTGAAGGCGCTGGACCAGCGCCGCTGCGCGAAGCAGGCGAAGGCGACGGAGCAGTTCTGGACCGCGACCGACTTCGCCGCCGGCCTCGCGCAGCTCGGCCCCGACGAGGACAATCCCTTCCGCACGCTGGCCCTGGAAGGCCGCGATGCCTCCGCCCACATCCTGCAGAAGGATGGGCGCCCGCGGCTGCAGGACGGCATGGACGCGAGCGACTGGGTCACGCGCTGCCTGCGCAACGCCATCGACGATTGCACCGCGCAGCTGCAGGCGGGGCTGGCGATCCTCGCCTCGGTCGGCTCCACCGCGCCCTTCGTGGGCCTGTTCGGCACGGTCTGGGGCATCTACCACGCGCTGATGTCCATCGGCGTCGCCGGCCAGGCCACCATCGACAAGGTCGCGGGGCCGATCGGCGAGGCGCTGATCATGACGGCCCTGGGCCTCGCGGTGGCCATCCCCGCGGTGCTGGGCTACAACGCCCTGGTGCGCGGCAACAAGCGCGTGCTGCACAAGCTCAATCGCTTCGCCCACGACCTGCATGCCTACTTCGTCACCGGCGCCCGCGTCGCCGGCGGCGAACGCAAGGTGCTGCAGCTGAAGAAGGCCTGAGGAGCACGCCATGGCCTTCGGCACCCAGGACGACACCTCCGAGGTGATGAACGAGATCAACATGACGCCGCTGGTGGACGTCATGCTGGTGCTGCTGATCGTGTTCATCATCACGGTGCCCGTCATGAAGCACGCGGTCAACATCGACCTGCCGCGCGCCCAGAACCACGCGCAGGACACCAGGCCGCACACGGTGCGACTGGGCGTCGACGCGCAGGGCGCCTACTACTGGAACGAATCCAGGGTGGCCGACGAGGACCTGGACGAGCTGCTCCAGGCCGAGGCCATCAAGGACCCGCAGCCCGAACTGCACATCCGCGGCGACAAGGCCGTGCGCTACGAGAAGGTCGCCCGTGCGATGGCGGCCGCGCAGCGCGTCGGACTGCGCAAGATCGGTTTCATCACAGAACCCGGAGCCCCCCGATGAATCGCCTTTCCACTCCCACCCGCCGTACCCTGCTGCTGGGCGGCCTGGCCTTGCTGGCCGGCTGCGACCACCAGCCGGCGCGCGCCAGCTTCAAGGGCGTCGACCTCACCGACGCCACCTACGGCCGCGACTTCCACCTGAAGGACCGCGACGGCCGCGACCGCTCGCTGGCCGACTGGCGCGGCAAGATGGTGCTGCTGCACTTCGGCTTCACGCAGTGCCCGGACGCCTGCCCCACGGTGCTGGTGCGCGCCGCGCAGATCCGCGCCCAGCTCGGGAAGGACGCCGACAAGCTGCAGGTCCTGTTCGTCACGCTCGACCCCGAGCGCGACCAGCCGGAGGTGCTCTCCAACTACACGAAGGCCTTCGACCCGAGCTTCGTCGCGCTGTGGGGCGACCCGCAGGCCACGAAGACCGTGGCCGACGACTTCAAGGTGTTCTTCAAGAAGGTGCCGACCGGTTCCTCGTACACGCTGGACCACTCCCTGCTGTCCTACGGCTTCGATCCGCAGGGCAAGCTGCGCGTCGCGCTGCGCCACGCGCAGTCCGCCGAGGAATGCGCGCACGACCTGCGCCAGCTGCTCGCCTGAGGGGACGCGCCATGAAGGCCTCGTTCCTCGCGCTGGCGGGCCTGCTGGCCGCCGGCTCCGCCCTCGCAGACGTGACGGTGGAGGACGCCTGGGTGCGCGCCACCGTCCCGGGCCAGAAGACCAGCGGCGCGTTCATGAAGCTGACCGCCTCGGAGGAGCTCACCCTGGTGGGCGCACGCTCGCCGGCGGCGGGCGTGGTCGAGATCCACGAGATGGCGTTGGACGACCAGATGGTCATGCGGATGCGCGCGGTGAAAGGCATTGCCCTGCCCGCGGCCAAGCCGGTCGACCTCAAGCCGGGCGGCTACCACGTGATGCTGCTGGACCTGAAGGACACCCTGCAGCCGGGCCAGAAGCTGCGGCTGACCCTGGTCTTCAAGGACAGGAAGGGTGAGCTCGACGACCTCGACGTCGAAGCCGTCGTGAAGCCACTCAATGCGAAGCTGCATTGACGGCGGGCGCACCCGGCCGGGCGGGCAACGCCCGCGCCCGCTGCTCCATCAGCTCCCGCTCGCGCGCATTGCCCGCCAGCGCCGCGGCTTCGAGGAAGGCCGCGCGGGCTTCCTCGTGCCGGCCCAGCTTCTCCAGCAGGTCGCCATGCACGCCCGGCAGCCACTGGTAGCGGCGCAGGGCCGCGTCCGCGCGCAGGCGCTCCACGATCGCGAGCGCCTCCGTCAGCCCGCCAGCCTGGGCGATGGCGACGGCGCGATTGAGTTCCACCACCGGCGAGGGCGCGACTTCGGCCAGGGTTCCGTACAGCGCCGCGATGCGCGGCCAGTCCGTCTCCGCGCTGGAGGGGGCGCGCGCATGGCAGGCGGCGATGGCGGCCTGCAGCGCGTAGGGGCCGCGCGCGCCGCCCAGCGCGCCGGCGCGCTCCAGCGCCGCCAGGCCGCGGTGGATCAACAGGGGATCCCAGCGTCGCCGGTCCTGGTCGGCCAGCAGGATGGGCCGGCCCTGCGCGTCGGTGCGCGCCGCCATGCGCGAGGCCTGCAGTTCCATGAGCGCCAGCAGGCCGTGCACCTCCGCTTCGCGGGGTGCGATGCCGGCCAGCATGCGGCCCAGCCGCAGCGCCTCCTGCGCCAGTTCCGGCCGCATCCAGTCGGCACCGGCGGTCGCGGTGTAGCCCTCGTTGAACACCAGGTACACCACCTCGAGCACCGAGGCGAGCCGCGGCGCCAGCTCCGCGCCGCGCGGCACTTCGTAGGGCACCCTGGCGTTGGCGAGCGTGCGCTTGGCGCGCACGATGCGCTGGGCGATCGTGGCCTCGGGCACCAGGTAGGCGCGGGCGATCTCGTGGGTGGTGAGCCCGCCCAGCAGCCGCAGCGTGAGCGCCACCCGCGCCTCGGCCGGCAGCACCGGGTGGCAGGCGGTGAAGACCAGGCGCAGCAGGTCGTCGCCGATGTCGTCCTGCCGCGCCGCGTCCAGGGCGTCCACGAAGTCGGGCACGACCAGCGCCTCCTGCGCTTCCAGGTCCAGGCCCACCTCCTGCAGCTTCGCGTCCTGCATCTTCGCGTGCCGCAGGTGGTCGAGGGCCCGGTGCTTCGCCGCGGTCATCAGCCAGGCCGCCGGGTTGTCCGGGATGCCGTCGCGCGGCCAGTGCTCCAGCGCCGCGACCAGCGCGTCCTGCGCCAGTTCCTCGGCCACGCCCACGTCGCGCACCATCCGGGCCACGACGGCGACGATGCGCGCCGCGTCGATCCGCCACACGGCGGCGATCGCCTGGTGCGTGGCCGAGTGCACCGGTTCAGCCCCCGTGCGGCGGCGCCGCGTTCGGGTCCATCCACACCAGCTCCCAGACGTGGCCGTCCGGGTCCTCGAAGCCATGGGCGTACATGAAACCGTGATCCTGCGGCGTGCGGGGCACGGTGCCCCCCGCGGCGCGGGCCTTCTGCACGAGCGCGTCGACCTCGGCGCGGCTGTCGCACGACAGGCAGACCAGCACCTCGGTGGCCTCGCGGGCGTCGGCGATCCGCTTGGCGGTGAAGGTCTGGAAGAAGGACTCGACCAGCAGCATCACGTAGATGGTCTCGGAGACCACCATGCAGGCGCCCTGTTCGTTGCTGAACTGCGGGTTGAAGGAGAAGCCGAGCGCGCCGAAGAAGGCCCGGGAGCGCTCCATGTCCCGGATCGGCAGGTTGACGAAGATCTGGCGGGCCATGGCGTGCTCCTTCAACGGATTCCGATGTCGCGGAAGCGTCCGGCGGTCTGCTCCTGCAGCAGGCCTTCGAAGTCTTCCAGTTCGTACAGCTGGCGCACCTCGATGTGGCACGCGATGCCCTCCCCCACCGGGTTGGGGAAGCGGCGCGACCACTCGACGGCCTCGTCGCGGGTGCGGGTCTGGATCAGGGTGTACCCGGCGACGAGTTCCTTGCTTTCGGTGAACGGCCCGTCGACGACCGTGCGCCTGCCGCCGTCGTACTGCACCCGCCAGCCCCTGGCGCTCGGTTGCAGCCCGGACGCATCCAGCAGCGCGCCGGCGCGCGAGAGCTCCTCGTGGTATGCGGCCATGGCCTGGAACAGCTTGTCGCTGTCCTCGGGGAAGCGGCCGGCCTCGCTGTCGGGGGTGGCCTTGACGAGGATCATGAATCGCATGGTCGGTTCCTTGGTGGCAAGGCCGGCTGCGGCCTCTTCCCCACGACGTGTGGATCGCGACACTTTCGACGCCCACCGATCGGGAAAAACCCCAGATGGCACCAAAGTGCCTCCACAACTCGGCCATGCGCGAGTCACAATTTGTCACGAGGAGGAAGTTTGATCATGGTTAGCGTTCGTTTGCTCGTCCCCGGTGTCCTGGCCTGCGCGTTGAACGTCGCGCTGGCGCAGGCCACGCCCCCCGCGCAGGCGGCTTCGGCCTCGCCGCCGCCCGCGCCGCGCCAGACCGAGAACACGGCGGAACTGGACGAAGTCTCGCGCCTGATGCGCGGCGGCAAGCTGCAGGAAGCGCTGGTGCTGGCCGACGCCGTCGCCCAATCGTATGAGGACCGCTATCGCCGCGGCAAGCGCCAGGTGTTCGCCTCGCGCGGCCCGGTCGAGAGCCAGGCCTACCTCAACGAGGTCGGGCGCGCACCCAGCCCCGGCAAGGAGGCCACCGAAGCCGGCATCTATCCGTCCACCTGGGGCGATGCGTACTACCTGAAGAGCTTCATCCTGACCGAGATGAAGCGCATGCCCGAGGCCAAGGCGGCCATCGAGGCCGCGGTGGCGCTCGCTCCGCACAACGCCGCCTACCGCGCGGAGCTGGGCCAGCTGCTGCTGAAGAACAAGGCGTGGGAAGAGGCCATCAAGGAGTTCAAGCGGGCCGAGAGCGACGCCCGCGAGTTCTCGCCCGGCACCGTGCGCAACCGCGAACTGGCCCGCGCCCTGCGCGGCCAGGCATTCGTGATGGTGGAGAAGAAGGACCTGGACGGCGCCGAGAAGCTGTACAACGAGTGCGTGAAGCTCGATCCGGCCGACCGCACGGCACAGGCCGAACTGCGCTACATCGCGCAGCTGCGCACCAAGGCGCCCAAGTAAGGCGTCAGAGGTAGCAGGGCGCCGTCTCCCGCACCTCCACGGTCGCCCATTCGGCGGCCGGGCAGCGGCGGGCGATGGCGAGGGCCTCTTCCTGGCTGTCGCAATCGAGCAGGAAGAAGCCGCCGACCATTTCCTTCGCTTCCGCGAACGGGCCGTCGAGCACCTGCGCCTGGCCGCCGCGCACCCGCACGCGCGCGGCCTTCTGCTGCGAGGCCAGCGATTCGACCGCGAGCAGCTTGTCCTGCCGCTTCAGCGTCTCGGCGAAATCGCGCATGCGCTGGAACACCGCCTCGCCCTCGGCGCGCGTGCGCGTGCCGCGCTGGGCCGGGTCTTCGACGATGAGGAGCATGTAGGCCATGCGGGGGATCATAAGGATTTCCCGCCATCCGCGTGACGGGGCGTCCCGTCACGCCCGCGCCCGCGCGAGCATGCGCCCCGCCCCGAGCACCCAGAGCGCGCGGGGCGGTGCCCCCCTGGGTCCGGACCCGGACGGAGGGCGTCAGTCGACGAAGAAGTCGGGCACGAAGCGCGTGGTGCCGGGCGTCACCGAATAGCGGTCGAGGTCCGTGTGCCCGTGCGCCGCGAGCAGTTCGTCGTCGATGTAGAAGTTGCCGCTGTTGCGCTCGTCCCGCACGTCCGAGGTCAGGACCAGGTACGCGGCATCGGCCAGGATCTCGGGCTTGCGGCAGGCGCCGATGTCGACGCCGGGGATCATCTGCAGCGCCGCCGTGGCGATGGCCGTGCGCGGCCACAGGCTGTTGACCGCGATGCCGTACTTGCGGAATTCCCCCGCATGGCCGAGCGTGCACATGCTCATGCCGTACTTGGCCATGGTGTAGGCGGTGTGATGCTCGAACCAGCGGGTCTTCATCGACAGCGGCGGCGACATGCTGAGCACGTGCGGGTTGCGCCCGGCGGCGGCCGACTTCTTCAGCGCCGGCAGGCAGGCCTGGGTGCAGAGCCAGGTGCCGCGCGCGTTGATCCCGTTCATGAGGTCGTAGCGCTTGAGCGGCGTGTGCTCGGTGTCGGTGAGGCTGATCGCGCTGGCGTTGTTGACCAGGATGTCGATGCCGCCGAAGGTGACCACGGCGCGCTCGACGGCGTCCAGCACGGCAGCCTCGTCGCGGATGTCCACCTGCAGCGGCAGCGCCTGGCCGCCCGCCGCACGGATCTCCTCGGCCGCGCTGTAGATGGTGCCTGGAAGCCGGGGATCGGGCTCGGCGGTCTTGGCGGCGATGACGACGTTGGCGCCGTCGGCCGCCGCGCGCTTCGCGATCGCCAGGCCGATGCCGCGCGAGGCGCCGGTGATGAAGAGGGTCTTGTCCTTGAGGTCCATGCGTTCGCGCCTCCTTCGTGCGTGCATCGTCGCCCCCGCCTCCGCGGGAGCGGCGGCCACGGGGCGCCCGCGGATTACCGCGTCAGAGCTTCGAGAAATCCGGCTTGCGCTTTTCCATGAAGGCCGTGAAGGCCTCCTTCGCCGCCGGCGCCACCAGCATGCGGCGGAAGCTCTCGCCTTCGTCCGCCATCTGCTGCAGCACCGCCTGCTGCTGCCCCTTCTTCATCAGGCGCTTGGTCTCGACCAGGCTCGCGAGCGGCTTGGCGGCCAGCTTGCGCGCCTGCGCCTGCGCGTAGCCATTCGCCTCGGTCGGCGGCAGCACGCGGTTCACCAGGCCCACTTCCAGCGCCGCTTCGGCCATGAAGGGCTCGCCGAGCAGCAGCGCCTCGGCCGCGCGGTGGTAGCCGAGGAGCTGCGGCGCCAGCAGGCTCGAAGCCGCCTCGGGGCACAGGCCCAGGTTCACGAAGGGCAGCGAGAACGCCGCGTTGTCGCCCGCGTACACCAGGTCGCAGTGGAACAGCATCGTGGTGCCGATGCCCACGGCCGGCCCGCACACGGCCGCGACCAGGGGCTTGCCCAGGCCCGCGATGCCGCGCAGGAAGCGGAACACCGGCGAATCCTCGCCCGAGGGCGGCTGGTTCAGGAAGTCGCCGATGTCGTTGCCGGCGCAGAACACCGTCTCGTGCCCCTGCACCAGCACCACCCGCACGGAGGCGTCCTCCTGGGCCCGCGCGATCGCGTCGGCGAGCGCGGCGTACATCGCGCCGGTCAGGGAGTTCTTGCGCGCGAGGCGGTTGAGGGTGAGGGTCATCACCCCGCCTTCGGCGTGCACCAGCACTTCGTCGTTCATCGTCATTGCAAGGCTTCTTTCACGAAATCGAGCCGGTCCTGGCCCCAGAACATCTCGCCGCCGACGAAGAAGGTCGGCGCGCCGAACACGCCGCGCTGCACCGCCTCCTGGGTCGCGACCTTCAGGTCGTCCTTGATCGCGGGGTCGTTGGCCAGCGCCAGCATCTGCTCCGGATCGAAGCCGGCTTCGCGCAGCACCGCGCCGACGACGGCCGGATCGCCCATGTTGCGGCCGTCGACCCACATCGCGCGGAGCACCGCGTCGACGAAGGCAACCATGCGCTGCGGCTCGCGCAGCTGCAGGCCCAGCACCATGCGCATCAGCGCCAGCGTGTTCACCGGGAAGAACGGATTGTGCTTGAACGGCACGCCGTAGCGCCGGGCGTAGCGCTGCAGGTCGTCCTGCATGTACTGGCCCTTGGCCGGCACCTCCATCGGCGAACGGTTGCCGGTGGCCTGGAACACGCCGCCCAGCAGGATCGGCCGGTACTCGATCTCGGCGCCGGCCTGCCGCACGATCCCGGGCAGCTGGGTCCAGGCGAGGTAGGTGGCGGGGCTGCCGACATCGAAGAAGAATTCGACGGCTCGGGTCATGGCAGGTCTCCTTGCTCAGAACTTCTCGATCCACGGCCGCAGGTCCAGCTCGTGGGTCCAGGCGTCGCGCGGCTGCGTGTGCAGCATCCAGTAGCTCTCGGCGATGTGCTCGGGGTTCAGGATGCCATCCTGGTCCTTCAGCGCATAGCGCTCGGGAAAATTCCCGCGGATGAATTCGGTGTCGATCGCGCCGTCGATGACGACGTGCGCGACGTGGATGCCGCGCGGGCCGAGCTCGCGCGCCATGCTCTGCGCCAGCGCCCGCAGCGCGTGCTTCGCCCCCGCGAAGGCGGCGAAGCTGGCGGAGCCCCGCAGCGAGGCCGTCGCGCCGGTGAACAGGATCGTGCCCTTGCCGCGCGGGGCCATGCAGCGCGCCGCCTGGCGGCCGTTGAGGAAGCCGGCGAAGCAGGCCATCTCCCAGACCTTGAAGTACCTGCGCGCCGTCTCCTCCAGGATGCTGGAGGCCACGTTGGCGCCGATGTTGAAGACCAGGACCTCGATGGGCCCGATGCGCGCCTCGATGTCCTCGTAGAGGGCCGCGACCTCGTCCTCCTTGCGGGCATCGGAGGCGAAGCCGTGGGCCTCGCCGCCCTCGGCCCGGATCCGGTCCAGCAGCGGCTGCAGCTTCTCCACGTTGCGGCGCGTGGCGCAGACGGCGTAGCCCCCGCGGGCGAAGCGGCGCGCGATGGCGCCGCCAGTGGCGTCGCCGGCGCCCACCACCAGCGCGACGGGGCGGCTCGAGTCTGCAGCCATGCGGCTCACTCCTTGCAGTAGACGACTTGGTGCGTGGTGGCCAGGAAGCTGCCGCCTTCGTCCCACGGCTGGCCGCCGTGGTCGAAATAGCCGCCGCCGAAGCCCTGGCCGCGCGCCTGCAGCAGCAGGTGGCCCGATCCCGTGGCCGCGAACTGCGCCGCGTCGACGTGATAGTAGACCGTCATGCGAAGGCGTGCATCCCCTCAGACGCGCTCGAAGATGCCCGCGGCGCCCTGCCCCATGCCGACGCACATGGTCACCATGCCGTATTTCAGGTTCCTGCGGCGCAGCGCGTGCACGACGGTGGCGGCGCGGATCGCGCCGGTCGCGCCCAGCGGATGGCCGAGGGCGATCGCGCCACCCATCGGGTTGACCTTGGCGGGGTCGAGCCCCAGGGTGTCGATCACGGCCAGCGACTGCGCGGCGAAGGCTTCGTTCAGCTCGATCCAGTCGAGGGCGTCCTGCTTCAGGCCGGCGGACTTGAGCGCGGCCGGGATCGCCTCGATCGGGCCGATGCCCATGATGTGGGGCGGCACGCCGCGGCTGGCGAAGCTGACGAAGCGGGCGAGCGGCTGCAGGCCGAAGCGTTTGACTGCGGCCTCGCTGGCGAGGATCAGTGCGCCGGCGCCGTCGGACGTCTGCGAGCTGTTGCCGGCCGTCACGCTGCCACGGGCGGCGAACACGGGCCTGAGCTTGCCCAGGGTTTCGACCGTGGTGTCGGGCCGGGCGCCTTCGTCGAGGCTCACCTTGCGCGTGCGGACGTCCACTTCCGCCGACTCGAGGTCGAGGGAGCGCTCGGCCACTTCGATCTCCGTGATCTCGTCGGCGAACTCGCCGGCCTGCATCGCGGCGATGGCCTTCATGTGCGAGCGGTACGCGAACTCGTCCTGCGCCTCGCGGGACACCTTCCACTGGCGCGCCACCTTTTCGGCGGTGAGGCCCATGCCGTAGGCGATGCCATAGGACTCGAGATCGTCGGGGTTGGCGAAGATGGAGGGCGACAGCGAGGGCGAGTTGCCCATCATCGGCACCAGGCTCATGCTCTCGGTGCCGGCGGCGATCATCACGTCGGCCTCGCCGACGCGGATGCGGTCGGCGGCCATCTGCACGGCGGAGAGGCCGGAGGCGCAGAAGCGGTTGACCGTGATGCCGCCGACGCTCTTGGGCAGTCCCGCGAGCACGGTGGCCACGCGCGCGACGTTGAGGCCTTGCGCCCCTTCGGGGATGGCGCAGCCGCAGATCACGTCTTCGACGGCCTGCGGGTCGAGCCCGGGAACCTGCGCCAGCGCGGACTTCAGCACCGCGGCAAGCAGATCGTCGGGCCGCGTGTTGCGGAAGAAGCCGCGATGGGAGCGCCCGATGGGGGAGCGGGTGGCGGCGACGATGTAGGCGTCCTGGATTTGTCGGGTCATGGCTGTTCTTTCATCCTGTCCTGCTCCTTCAGTTCCGCACCGGCTTGCCCGTGCTCAGCATCCCCAGGATCCGCTCCTGCGTCTTCGGGTGCTGCACCAGCGCGCAGAAGGCCTTGCGTTCCAGCGCCATCAGGTAGTCCTCGGTCACCAGCGTGTTCGCGTCCACGTCGCCGCCCGTCACCACGTCGGCGATCAGGGAAGCGATGTGGAAGTCGTGCCGGCTGGCGAAGCCGCCGTCGCGCAGGTTCACGAGCTGGCCCTGGATGGTGGCCTTCGCGCTGCGGCCCGCCACCGGGAACATGCGCCGGTGCGGCGGACGGTAGCCCGCGTCGTACAGCGACTTCGCCTGCTGCAGCGCCACGTACAGGAGCTCGTCCTTGTTCGGCACGACGACGTCGCTGTCCAGCAGGTAACCCAGCTTGCGCGACTCGATGGCGCTGGTGCCCACCTTCGCCATCGCTGCCGCGGTGAAGCCCTCGGTGAGGAACTTCAGCAGGTCCTTGTCGGTGCTCGTGGCCGCGTTCTCCGCCGCGCGCCGCGCGATGTAGGTCAGGCCGCCGGCCCCCGGCACCAGCCCCACGCCCACCTCGACGAGGCCGATGTAGCTCTCCATCGCTGCCACGCGCCGGCTCGAATACAGGCCCAGTTCGCAGCCGCCGCCGAGCGCCAGCCCGCGGATGGCGGCCACCACCGGCACGCTCGCATAGCGCAGGCGCAGCATGGTCTGCTGCATGAAGCCCTCGGCATCCTCGATCGCCGCCACGCCCACCGCCACGAAGGCGGGCAGCGTGGACTCGAGGTCCGCGCCCGCGCTGAAAGGCTCGTCGCCGGACCAGATCACCAGCCCCTGGTACTCCTTCTCGGCCGCCTCGATCGCCTGCTGCAGCCCTTCGCACACCTCGGGGCTGATGGTGTGCATCTTGGTCTTCAGGCTGACGATCAGCACCTCGTGGTCGAGCGTCCAGAGGCGCAGGTTCTTGTCCTCGTGCACCGTCGTGCCGGCGGTCTCGAAGCGCGGCCCGGCCTCGCCGCGCAGCAGTTCCGGGAACAGCTGCCGGCCGTGCACGGGCAGCACGCGGCGCGGCTCGAAGCGGCCCGTCGTCGGATTGAACGAGCCTTGCGCCGTGTGCACGCCACCCGCCTCGGCGACCGGCCCTTCGAACACCCAGCTTGGCAGCGGCGCATCCGACAGCGCCTTGCCGGCGGCGATGTCTTCCTGGATCCACTGCGCCACCTGCAGCCAGCCCGCCTCCTGCCACAGCTCGAAGGGGCCCTGCTTCATGCCGAAGCCCCAGCGCATCGCCTGGTCCACGTCGCGCGCGGTCTCGGCGATGGTGGCCAGGTGCACGGCCGCATAGTGGAAGCTGTTGCGCAGGATGGACCACAGGAAGCGGCCCTGCGCGCCGCTGGCATTGCGCAGCAGCTTCAGGCGCTCCGCCGCCGGCTTCTTCAGCATGCGGCCGTAGACCTCGTCGGCCTTCTCGCCGCCCGGGACGTAGTCGTTGCGGGCCAGGTCGAAGCGCAGGATGTCGCGGCCGACCTTCTTGTAGAAGCCGGCCCGGGTCTTCTGCCCCAGGTGGCCCTTCTCCAGCAGCGCCCGCAGCACTTCGGGCGTGCCGAAGCTGCCGTAGAACGGGTCGGTCTCGGCCGACAGCGTGTCCTGCAGCGTCTTGATCACGTGCGCCATCGTGTCCAGCCCCACCACGTCCGCGGTGCGGAAGGTGCCGCTGGAGGCCCGCCCAAGCTTCTTGCCGGTCAGGTCGTCCACCACGTCGAAGGTGAGGCCGAAGTTCTCCACCTCGCGCATCGTGCCCAGCATGCCGGCGATGCCGACCCGGTTGGCGATGAAGTTGGGCGTGTCCTTGGCCCGCACCACGCCCTTGCCGAGACCGCTGGTGACGAAGCTCTCGAGGTCGTCCAGGATCTGCGGGCTGGTCGTCGGCGTGGCGATCAGTTCCACCAGGTACATGTACCGCGGCGGATTGAAGAAGTGGATGCCGCAGAAGCGCGGCTGGATCGCCTCCGGCAGCGCCTCCGACAGTTTCGTGATCGACAGCCCCGAGGTGTTCGAGGCCACGATCGCGTGCGGCGCGACGTGCGGCGCGATCTTCCGGTACAGGTCCAGCTTCCAGTCCATGCGCTCGGCGATGGCCTCGATCACGAGGTCGCATTCGCCCAGCAGCGCCAGGTGCTCCTCGTAGTTGGCCTGCTGGATCAGCGCGGCGTCCTCGGGCACGCCCAGCGGCGAGGGCTTGAGCTTCTTCAGCCCTTCCACCGACTTCGTGACGATGCCGTTCTTCGGGCCTTCCCTGGCGGGCAGGTCGAACAGCACCACGGGCACCTTCACGTTGACGAGGTGCGCCGCGATCTGCGCGCCCATGACGCCGGCGCCGAGCACGGCGACCTTGCGCACCAGGAAGCGCTGCGCCGCCCTGGCCTTGCCTTCTTCCGACGCGGCCCTGCCGCCGACGCCGGTTCCGTCGTGTTCCTTGTACACGGCAACTCCTTGTTGTTTCACTGCACCCGCACCCAGGTCTGCGTGCGGAAGAACGGCCCGATGTAGCCGCGCACCTGCAGCTTCTGCCCGCCTTCGACGGGCGCCATGCGCAGCGTGTATTCCTTGCCGTTCTCGGGGTCCAGGATCTTCCCGTTCTCCCAGGCGTCCTGGCCTTCCGCCTTCTTCGCGCCGCGGATGATCTCCAGTCCGTTGATGGCCTGGCCCTTGCGCTCGTCCCTGCACTCCTCGCAGGTCGGCTTGCCGTCCTTCTTGAGCGACTTCTCGATGCGCCCCGTGAGCACGCCGCCGTTGTCGACGATGCGGATCTCCGCCTTCGCCTCGCCGGTCTTGTCGTCGATGCTGCGCCACAGGCCGACGGGCGTCATCTGCGCGAACGCGCCGGACAGCGCGAACGCGGCACCGAGGAAGACGAGGGAGCGCATCATGCCAGCGCCGCGTCCGTGTCGAGCAGCACCTTCGCGCCGGAACGCGCCGTGCGCATCAGCGTGGCCGTCTCGGGGAACAGGCGCGCGAAGTAGAAGCGCGCGGTCTGCAGCTTGGCCTGGTAGAACGGGTCGGCGTTGCCGGCGTCGATCTGCCTGAGCGCCACCTGCGCCATGCGGGCCCAGAAGTAGCCGAACGCGAGGTGGCCCAGGACGCGCAGGTAGTCGGTGGCGGCGGCGCCGACCTCGTCGGGGTTCTGGTAGCCCTTGAAGCCGATCTCGGTGGTGAACTTGGTCATCTGGTCGCCCAGGTAGGCGATCGGGTTGATGAACTCGGCCATCTTCTCGTTGACGCCCTCTTCCTCCACCAGCCGCGCCACCAGCTTGCCGAACTTCTTCAGCGTGGCGCCGTTGTTGGACAGCACCTTGCGCCCCAGCAGGTCCAGCGACTGCACGGTGTTCGTGCCCTCGTAGATCATGTTGATGCGGTTGTCGCGCGCGAACTGCGACATGCCGTGCTCCTCGATGTAGCCGTGGCCGCCGAACACCTGCAGGCAGGCGTTGGTGGCGACGTGGCCGTTGTCGGTGAGGAAGGCCTTGACGATGGGCGTGAGCAGCGCCACCAGCTCGCCGGATTCGGCGCGCACCTTGGCGTCGGGGTGGTACAGCTCCTTGTCCAGCAACATGGTGCAGAAGACCGCCAGCGCGCGGCCGCCTTCGGCATAGGCCTTCGCGGTGAGCAGCATCTTGCGCACGTCCGGGTGCACGATGATCGGGTCGGCCGGCTGGTCCTTGGCCTTGGGGCCGCTCAGGGAGCGCATCTGGATGCGCTCCTTGGCATAGGCCAGCGCGTTCTGGAACGCCACTTCGGTGAGGCCCAGCGACTGGTTGCCCACCCCCAGGCGCGCCGCGTTCATCATCACGAACATGGCGGGCAGGCCCTTGTTCGGCTCGCCCACCAGTGTGCCGACGGCGTCTTCCAGCACCAGCTGCGCGGTGGCGTTGCCGTGGATGCCCATCTTGTGCTCCAGGCCCGTGCAATGGATGCCGTTGCGCTCGCCGATGGAACCGTCGGCCTTCACGTGGTACTTCGGCACCACGAACAGCGAGATGCCCTTGCTGCCCGCCGGCGCGTCCGGCAGTCGCGCCAGCACCAGGTGGACGATGTTGGGCGCCATGTCGTGCTCGCCCGCCGAGATGAAGATCTTGGCGCCGGTCAGCCGGTAGCTGCCGTCGGCCTGCGGTTCGGCCTTGGTGCGCAGCAGCCCGAGGTCGGTGCCGCAGTGCGGCTCGGTGAGGCACATGGTGCCGGTCCACTCGCCGCTCACCAGCTTGGTCAGGTACAGCTTCTTCTGCTCGGGGGTTCCGTGCGCGTGCAGCGCCTCGTAGGCGCCGTGCGACAGCCCGGGGTACATGGTCCAGGCCTGGTTGGCGCTGTTCAGCATCTCGTACAGGCACTGGTTCAGCGCGAAGGGCAGGCCCTGGCCGCCGAAGTCCGGGTCGCAGGACAGGGAGGGCCAGCCGCCTTCCACGTACTTCGCGTAAGCCTCCTTGAAGCCCTCGGGGGTGGCGACCTCGTGCGTCTTCGGGTCGAGCGTGCAGCCCTGTTCGTCGCCGATGCGGTTCAACGGGAGGGTGACTTCGGCCGCGAACTTGCCGCCTTCCTCCAGCACCGCGTTGATGGTGTCGGCGTCGAGGTCGGCATGGCGCGGACAGGGCTTGAGTTCCTCCGCCAGGTTGAACACTTCGTGGATCACGAACTGCATGTCGCGCAAAGGCGGGGTGTAGCTGGGCATCTCTTCTTTACTCCTTGGCGTTCCGGGTCGGGCGAGGGGTTCTGGAAACGGACTTGAGGGCGGGCCGCGGCGGGGCGCCGTAGCGCTGCAGGATGTTCTCGAAGCCCTTGTTGGCATGGGCGATCGAGTCGGGGATCTTGAGGAAGCGCGCCTCGTAGTGCAGCGCGAGGATCAGGGCGTGGATCTCGAAGAGCATCTGCTCGTCGTCGGTGGCGGCGTCCACGTGGCCCTCTTCCTTGGCCTGGGCGATGGCCCGCAGCATGGCGGCGTGCCAGGTCTGCACGGAGGACGCCAGGGCGTCGCGCACGGGGCCGGGGCGGTCGTCGAATTCGACGGCGCCGCTGATGTAGATGCAGCCGGAGTCGATCTCGATCGAGGTGCGCTTCATCCAGTTGGCGAACATGGCGCGCAGGCGCGGCAGCCCGCGCGCCTCGTGCATGGCCGGGAAGAACACCTCCTGCTCGAAGCGGGCGTGGTATTCGCGGACCACCGAGATCTGCAGTTCCTCGCGCGAGCCGAAGTGGGCGAACACGCCCGACTTGCTCATCTGGGTGACTTCGGCCAGGGCGCCGATGGACAGGCCTTCCAGGCCGATCTGGGTGGCGAGGCCGAGGGCGGCGTCGACGATGGCCGCCTTGGTCTGCTGGCCCTTCTGCAAGGCCTTGCCCTCGCGCGCACGGGCGGGCTTCAGGGGCAGGTCGGTGACGGGCATGGTGGAGGATCCGGGGAAAATAAAACGAACGGTCGTGCGATTTTGACCGATTTTTTCCCACGGTGCGTCTAGGGGAAGACCTCTAGAAGCTATGGGGAACCTTTCCATGCAATTGGACCTACGTCCAATGGCAGAGCCAAACCCCCCAAACGAGGATGCGCCGCACGGGGATTGGGCCAGCCGCAGCAAGCGTGCGACGGCCTTTCGCAGATCGCAGAAAGGTGATGTCGTGACAGAGATACGCCAGCGGTTGTTGTCCTGCCTCGGGTTCATCGCCCTGCTCCTCGCTTCGCCGCCCGGGCTCGCGGCCGACGACGTCGTGCTCAAGGGCGACGCCGTCTGCACCGAGTGCCACGACGAATCCGAGGCCTACCCGGTCTTCGGCATCGGCAAGACGCGCCACGGCACCGTGGCCGACGCCCGCACCCCGACCTGCACCAGTTGCCACGGCGAGAGCACGCGGCACGTGAAGAACCAGAAGGCGGAAGGCCAGAAGGAGCGGCCGAAGCCGGACATCGTCTTCGACGGGCCGCTGCGCGGGCTGCCCTCGGCGCGGGTGAAGAACTTCGCGGCCGAGAACCTGGCCCCCGTGGTCAGCAAGCGCATGATCCTGCCCGCCCAGACGCTCAATGCGCCCTGCCTGAAGTGCCACCAGGGCGACAAGCGCATCCACTGGCAGGGCAGCATGCACGAGACGCGCGACGTCGCCTGCAGCAACTGCCACCAGGTCCACGTGCAGCACGACCGCGTGCGCGACCGGGTCACGCAGTCGGAGGTCTGCTTCATGTGCCACAAGGAGCAGCGGGCCCAGATCACGCGGATGTCGCACCACCCGATCACCGAGGGCAAGGTGGGCTGCTCGGACTGCCACAACCCGCACGGCACCGCCGGCGTGAAGCTGCTGGTGCGCGACACCGTGGTCGACACCTGCTACACGTGCCACATGGAGAAGCGCGGGCCCTTCATCTTCAACCACCAGCCGGTGACGGACGACTGCACCATCTGCCACAACCCGCACGGCAGCAGCATCGCCAACCTGCTGAAGACGCGGCCGCCCTTCCTGTGCCAGCAGTGCCACGAGCCGACCAGCCACCGCGGCAACGTGCCGGGGCTGCTGAACGGCCTGGGGACGAACGCCGGCACGCGCGGCATCACCCAGGGGCGCGCCTGCCTGAACTGCCACACGCAGATCCACGGCGGCAGCAATCCGACCAACAACGCCGAGTCCCGGTCGCTGCGACGCTAGCCAAGGGAGCTGAAAAATGAGGAACACGAAGCCCGTCCGCTCCGCGACCGGCCGTCTCCTGGCGGGGGTCGCACTGCTCGCCGCCGGAACGCCCGCCATCGCCGACGAAGACGAAATCAAGCAACTGAGCAAACCCGAGTCGTCCGGGCGGGTCGGGCTCGGCTACCTCACCGACGACGACCGGCGCGGCGGCCAGTACAACGGGTTGAGCGACCAGAAGGGCTACCTTCTGCTGGACCTGGACTACAACCGGCGCGTCGACGAGACGGGCACCTGGTACCGCGCGTCCGCGCGCAACCTCGGGCTCGACAACCGCGAACTGCGCGGCGAGTACGAGCGGCAGGGCAACTGGCGCGGCTTCATCGACTTCAGCCAGATCCCGCGCAACGAACCGCTCATCCCCAACACCGGCCTCACCGGCATCGGCGACCCCGCCCAGACGATCAACGGCACGGCGCCGCGCAACGTCTTCCTCGACACCCGGCGCGACCGCTTCGGCCTCGGTTTCGACAAGGAGCTGTCGCCCGCCCTGGGCTTCAAGGTGCGCTACACGCACGAGACCAAGACCGGCGCGCGCATGTTCGGGCGCGGCACCGGGGACTTCCTCACCGATCCCATCGACTACCGCACGCAGCAGCTGGAAGCCACGCTCGGCTACCAGACCGAGAAGTACCAGCTCCTGGGCGGCTACTACGGCACGCTGTTCAACAACAAGAACAAGGTTCTGGACGTCAACACCGGCGTCGACATCGCGCTGCCCCCCAGCAACGACTCCCACCAGCTGTTCCTGAACGGCGGCTACAACTTCTCGCCCGCCACGCGGGCCAACTTCAAGGCCGCCTACACCCGGATGCGGCAGAACGAGACCTTCTTCACCGCGCCCGACTTCCCCGGCAACACGCAGACGAGCCTCAACGGCCGCATGGACGTCACGCAACTGCAGGCCGGCATCACGTCGCGGGCGAGCCGCGAGCTCACGCTGCTGGCGAACATCCGCTACGAGGACCGGGACGACAAGACGCCCCGGGTCCAGTTCCTGACCCCCTCGGCCGGGCGCGACGGCTTCAACACGCCCTTCTCGCGCACCACCACGTCGGCCAAGGGCGAGGCCGCGTACCTGCTGCCGAGCGGCATCAAGCTGATCGGCGGCCTCGACTGGGAAAAGCGCAAGCGTTCGACCCTGCCGGTGCGGCAGGCCAGCTGGCGCGAGGAGAACGACGAGACCACCCTGAGGTTCGAGGCGCGCCGCAGCATCTCAGAAACCCTCAACGGCGCGCTGACGCTTTCGTTCGCCAACCGCGGCGGCTCCGACTTCCTGCCGGCCAACAACAACGTCGCGAACGACCTCGTGGACCCCGTGCACTTCGCGGACCGCAAGCGAAGCAAGATGCGCCTGAGCCTCGACTGGCTGCCGTTGCCGGCGCTGCAGGTGCAGACGCTGCTCGACTTCGCCAAGGACGATTACGACACCCGTACCCTGGGGCCGGAGACCGGCAAGGCCACCGCCCTCGCGCTCGACGCCAACTACACGCTCTCCGATGCCTGGCAGCTGTACGGCTTCGCGTCGTACGACGACAACAAGATCGACCAGTCCACGCAGACCAGCGCCAACGGCACGCTGATCCCGGCCCAGAACTGGAAGGCGCACCTGCGCAACAAGGGCCTGGCCTACGGCCTGGGCGTGCGCGGCCAGCCCATGAGCAAGCTGGAACTCGGGGCCGACGTGCAATGGGGGCGCGACACCAACGTCCACGGCGTCGAGGCCATCGTGCCGCCGGAGGCCCTGCTGCCCGACATCCACAGCCAGCGCACGACCCTGCGCTTCTACAGCAACTACACGCTGCAGAAGAACCTGACGCTGCGCTTCGACCTGATCTACGACCGCTTCAAGACGAACGACTGGACGTGGACGAACTTCACCTACGTCGACGGCACGACGGTGGGGAACCCGAACACCAACAGCACCTTCCTGGGCGTGTCGCTCGTCTACCGCATGTGGTGAGGCGCCGCGGGATTCAGGAGGCCTTGTAGGGCACGACCAGCTGGCGCTGCTCGCCCAGGCCCTGGATCCCCAGCGTCACCACGTCGCCCTTCTTCAGGTATTTCGGGGGCTTCATGCCCAGGCCCACGCCGGGCGGCGTGCCGGTGGTGATCACGTCGCCGGGTTCCAGCGTCATGAAGTGGCTGCAGTAGCTCACCAGCTTGGCCACGTTGAAGATCATGGTGCGGGTGTTGCCGGTCTGCATGCGCTGGCCGTTCACGTCCAGCCACATGTCCAGGCGCTGCACGTTCGGGACCTCGTCGGTCGTCACCAGCCAGGGGCCGATCGGGCCGAAGGTGTCGCAGCCCTTGCCCTTGTCCCACTGCGAGCCGCGTTCGAGCTGGTACTCGCGCTCGCTCACGTCGTTGCAGACCGTGTAGCCGGCGACGTGCGCCAGCGCCTTGTTCATCGGCACGTAGCGCGCGCGGGTGCCGATCACCACGCCCAGTTCCACTTCCCAGTCGGTCTTGACCGAGCCGCGCGGCAGCATCACCGCGTCGTCCGGGCCCTGGATGCAGCTGGTGGCCTTCATGAACACGATGGGCTCGGCCGGGATGGGCGCGCCCGCTTCCGCGGCGTGGTCGGCGTAGTTCAAGCCGATGGCGATGAACTTCGGCACCTTCGCGACCGGGCAGCCGAAGCGCGGGTTGCCGCGCACCGCCGGCAGCCTGGCGGGGTTCACCTTGCGGATGCGGGTCAGCCCCACCTGCCCGAGCTGCTCAGGCCCGATGTCCGGGACCACGCCGCTCAGGTCCCGCAGCTTGCCCTCGTCGTCGATCAGGCCCGGTTTTTCCTTGCCGGGATTGCCATAGCGCACCAGTTTCATTCTTCTTCCTTGGTTGTAGTCAGTAGGTCGAGCGACCTCCCGACAGGTCGAACACCGCGCCGGTGGAGAACGAGCACTCCTGCGTGCACAGCCAGCCCACCAGCGCCGCGATTTCCTCCGGCGTGCCGAAGCGGCCCATGGGGATCTTCGCGAGCATGAACTGGATGTGCTCGGGCGTCATCTGGTCGAAGATCGCCGTCTTCACCGCCGCCGGCGTCACGCAGTTGACGCGGATGCCGGTGTCGGCGAGCTCCTTGCCGAGCGACTTGGTGAGCGCGATCACCGCCGCCTTGCTGGCGCTGTAGGCGCTGGCGTTCGGGTTGCCGTCCTTGCCCGCCACGGAGGCGATGTTGACGATGCGGCCGTAGTTGGCGGCGCGCATCGCCGGCACCACCTCGCGGCAGCAGAGGAACAGGCCGGTGAGGTTCACGTCCAACACCTGGCGCCAGGCGTCGACGGGGTACTCCCACACCTTGGTGTTGGGGCCGGTGATGCCGGCGCTGTTCACCAGCGCATCGATCCTTCCCGCGCGCGCCAGCGTGGCCTGCACGGCGCCGCGCACGGAGGCCTCGCTCGCCACGTCGACCACCGCGTGCGCGCCGGCCTCGCCGAGTTCGCGCGCGGCCCTGGCCGCCGCGGCCTCGTCGCGGTCCCAGACCGTCACGCGTCCGCCGGAGGCGACCAGCCGCTGCGCGATGGCGAAGCCCAGCCCCGCCGCACCGCCGGTCACCACCGCGTGCCGGCCGCGGAAATCGAGCTCGTTCATATCGTGATGCCTCCGTCCACCGAATAGGACTGCCCCGTGACGAAGGCCGATTCGTCGCTGGCGAGGAACACCACCAGCGGCGCGATCTCCTCCGCCTTCGCCAGCCGGCCCATCGGCTGGCGCGCGACGAAGGCCTTGCGCGCCTGAACCG
This sequence comes from Ramlibacter monticola, assembly GCF_016722785.1. Taxonomy (GTDB): domain Bacteria; phylum Pseudomonadota; class Gammaproteobacteria; order Burkholderiales; family Burkholderiaceae_C; genus Ramlibacter; species Ramlibacter monticola. The sequence continues at coordinate 1,618,411 of NZ_JAEQNE010000001.1, forward strand.
GGTCGGGATTGGCGTTGATGCGGTCCTGCAGCGAAGGCGTGTCCACGGTCCCGGGGCAGATCGCGTTGCAGCGGATGCCGTGCGCGACGTAGTCGGCGGCCACGCTCCGCGTCAGGCCGATCACCGCCGCCTTGGTCGTGCCGTAGATGAAGCGGTTCGGCAGGCCCTTGATGCTGCTGCACACGCTGGCCATGTTGATGATGCTGCCGCGGCCGGCGCCGCCCGCGTTCTGCAGCATGCGCGGCAGCGCGGCCTGGATCGCCCAGAACTGCGCGCGCACGTTGAGGTTCAGCGCGAAGTTCCATTCCTCGTCGGTCGCCTGAAGCACGGTGCCGTTGTGGACGAAGCCGGCGCAGTTGAACAGGATGTCGAGCGCGGGCATGGAGCCGATCACACGAGTGAGGGCTGCCTTGTCCAGCACGTCCAGTTGCACGCAGCGGATGCCTTCCACGCCCTCGAAGCTGTCCAGCAAGCGCGGGTTGACGTCGGTGGCCCACACCTGCGCGCCTTCGGCGGCGAGCGCCAGCGCGCTGGCGCGTCCTATGCCCTGGCCCGCCGCCGTCACGAGCGCGGTCTTGCCTTGCAGTCGCATTTGCTGTCCCTCCTCAGGTCTCGAGTCGGCGGCTAGGGATCACCCCGATGCGTCGGGACGGCCCGCGCCGGATATTAATTGGCCTGACCACTTGGCCAATCAGTGGCAACCCGCGCTCCTGGCCCCCTAGCCCCTAGCCTCCGATGCCCCTGCAGACCGTCGAATCCAGTCGTCTGTACCGCCAGATCGCGGAGCAGCTGCGCGGCCTGATCGCGCAGGGGGAGTTTGCCGCAGGAACGCGGCTGCCGGCGGAACGGGATCTCGCGCGCCAGCTGGGCGTCAGCCGCCCGTCGGTGCGCGAGGCCCTCATCGCACTCGAGGTCGAAGGCTGGGTCGAGGTCCGCACCGGCTCGGGCATCTACGTGCAGGCGCCGAAGCAGCGAGATGGCGTCATCGCGACCCGCCCCGCGGCCCGGGAAGTCGCCGGCCCCGAATGGGGGCCCCTGCAGCTGATGCAGGCCCGCGAACTGGTCGAGGCGGAAGTGGCGGCGCTGGCCGCGCGCCATGCCCGCAAGCCGCAGGTCGCGGTGATCGCGAGCGCGCTGGAACAGATGCGCGAGGAGGCCGGCTCCGGCGTCGAGCCGCGCGGCGGCGACGAGGCCTTCCACGTCGCCGTGGCGCAGGCCTGCGGCAACGAAGTCCTGGCCGACACGGTGCGCAGCTACTGGAGCGCCCGCCACGGCCCGCTGTTCCTGCGCCTCGGCGCGCATTTCGAGACCCCCGCCGCCTGGAGCGCCGCGCTGGTCGAACACGACGCCGTGCTGGAGGCGATCCGCGCCCGCGACGCGGCCGCCGCCCGCGCGGCCATGCAGCAGCACCTGAGGAAGTCGACCGGCCGCTACAGCGCGAGCTGGCGCAACGCCAACCATTCCTGAAGCCAACGCACGTTCGAAGGAGACTCCATGACCCAACGCCTTACCGTCCAACTGATCGCCGCCTGCGCGCTGGCCGCCGCGGCCGCCGCACCGGCCTTCGCGCAGACCAAGCTGAAATGGGCGCACGTCTACGAGACGTCCGAGCCTTACCACAAGTGGTCGGTCTGGGCCGGCGAGGAGTTCAAGAAGCGCACCAACGGCAAGTACGAGATCCAGGTCTTCCCGGCCTCCAGCCTGGGCAAGGAAAGCGACATCAACCAGGGCCTGCAGCTGGGCACGGTCGACATCATCATCACCGGCGCCTCCTTCGCCGCGCGCTCCTACCCGCGGCTGGCGATCAGCTACTACCCCTTCATCTTCCGCGACGCCGACCACGTCCTGAAGTACGCGAAGAGCGACGTGTTCAAGGAGCTGGCCGAGGGCTACAGGAAGGCCACCGGCGGCAACACCATCACCGCCCTCACCTACTACGGCGCCCGCCACGCCACCAGCAACAAGCTGTTCACGACCTGCGAGCAGATGAAGGGCCTGAAGATGCGCGTGCCCGACGCGCCGGCCTACACCGCGCTGCCGCGCGCCTGCGGCGCCAACCCGACGCCGATCGCCTTCGCCGAGGTGTACCTGGCGCTGCAGAACGGCACCGTGGACGCGCAGGAGAATCCGCTGCCCACCATCGAGGCCAAGAAGTTCTTCGAGGTGCAGAAGAACATCATCCTCACCGGCCACATTTCCGACGCCCTGCTGACCGTCAACTCCGGCAGCCTGATGGCCAAGCTGACGCCGGCCGAACAGAAGCTGCTGATGGAGATCCAGCAGGAGGCGGCGGAACACGCCACCAACGACATCAAGAAGCGCGAGGGCGAGCTGGTGGACGAGTTCAAGAAGAAGGGCATCAACGTGGTCTCCGTGGACCGCAATGCCTTCGCCCAGCAGGTGCTGAAGACGATCACCTTCGAGTCCATGCAGATGGACAAGAAGGACTACGACCGCGTCGTCAACCTGAAGTGATGCACGCCGCCCGCACCGACGAGGCCGCGGGCGGTGCGGGCCTGGCCCCGCCCGCCCCGGCGCCCGAACGCTCGATCATCGACGAGATGCCGCACGTCCTCGGGGACGACGGCGAGTTCCACGCGCAGGACGAGGCGGTCGACCTCTCCGGCACCCCGGTGGAGGGCTGGCTCGCGCTGGGCCTGTTCTGGACGCTGGGCCTGGTGGTCTTCTACCAGTTCCTCACGCGCTACGTCATGAACGACTCGGCCTCCTGGACCGAGGAGATCGCGCGCTACCTCCTGATCGGGGTGGTGTTCATCGGCGCCACCATCGGCGTGGTCAAGAACAACCACATCCAGGTCGACTTCTTCTACCGCTTCATGCCGCACCGCATGGCGCGCGGGATGGCCACGGCGGTGGACGTGCTGCGCATCGGCTTCTTCGCCGCCGCCGTGGTGCTCACCTGGATGATGATGGAGAGGCTGGGCAGCAACTCGCGCATGACGCTGGTCGACCTGCCCATGAACTATGTCTATGGCGTCTGCCTGGCCGGCTTCGCGCTCATGACGTTCCGCTCCGTGCTGGTGGCCCGCCATCACTGGAAGCGCGGGTACTCGGTGCTGGAACGGCCCGAGTCCGACATCCACGACAACTAGAAGGTCGCCATGCTCAAGGTCCTCTTCCTGCTGCTGATGGCCGGCGGCCTCCCCGTCGCCATCGCCATGGCGGGCTCGTCGCTGCTGTACATCCTCTACAGCGGCAACCTGCCGCCCTTCGTGGTGATCCACCGCATGGTGAGCGGCATCGACAGCTTCCCCCTGCTGGCGGTGCCCTTCTTCATCCTGGCCGGCAACCTGATGAACAACGCCGGCATCACCAACCGCATCTACAACTACGCGCTGGCGCTGGTGGGCTGGCTCAAGGGCGGCCTGGGCCACGTCAACGTGGTGGGCTCGGTGGTGTTCGCCGGCATGAGCGGCACCGCGATCGCCGACGCCGCGGGCCTGGGCACCATCGAGATCAAGGCCATGAAGGACCATGGCTACGAGACCGAGTTCGCGGTCGGCGTGACGGCCGCCTCGGCCACTCTCGGGCCGATCATCCCGCCCAGCCTGCCTTTCGTGATCTACGGGATGATGGCCAACGTGAGCGTGGGCGCGCTGTTCCTGGCGGGCATCCTGCCGGGCGCCATCATGGCGGTGGCGATGATGCTGACGGTGGCGTACTTCGCGCACAAGAACGGCTGGGGCGGCGACGTCAAGTTCGAGTGGCACCGCGTGTCGAAGGCGATCATCGAGACCGCGGTGGTGATCGGCTGGCCGGCGGCCGTGTGGCTGCTGGTCGTGAAGGCGGGCATGCCGGCGCAGCTGACCGTGCTGGTGTGCGGCATCGCCCTGTTCGCGGCCGACCGCATGTTCCGCTTCCAGGCGGTGCTGCCGATCATGACGCCCGTGCTGCTGATCGGCGGCATGACCACCGGCGTGTTCACCCCCACCGAAGGCGCGATCGCCGCCTGCATCTGGGCGATGGTGCTGGGCTTCGCCTGGTACCGCACGCTGGCGTGGAAGGCGTTCGTCAAGGTCTGCCTCGACACGGTGGAAACCACGTCCACGGTGCTGTTCATCGTGGCCGCCGCCAGCATCTTCGGCTGGATGCTGACCGCCACCGGCGTCACCGCCGCGATCTCGTCCTGGGTGCTCGGCTTCACCCGCGAGCCCTGGGTCTTCCTGCTGCTGGCCAACGTCCTGATGCTGTTCGTCGGCTGCTTCCTGGAGCCGACCGCCGCCATCACGATCCTGGTGCCGATCCTGGTGCCGATCTGCCAGCAGTTGGGGATCGACCTGGTCCACTTCGGGCTGGTGATGGTGCTGAACCTCATGATCGGCCTGCTGCACCCGCCCATGGGCATGGTCCTGTTCGTGCTGGCGCGGGTGGCGAAGCTGTCGGTGGAGCGAACGACGGTCGCGATCCTGCCGTGGCTGGTGCCGCTGCTGGCGTCGCTGGTGTTCATCACCTACGTGCCGAAGGCGGTATTGTGGCTGCCGAAGCTGTTCTATTGATCCACCCCCGAAGCGCCTGCGGCGCCTCCCCCTCGAGGGCGCGCCACCAGCGGCCCGGCAAAGCCGGTTCCGCGGTGGCACGCGGAAAGCGGGAACCGACATGACTCCATTCATCCGACTGCATCCGAACGACGACGTCCTGATCGCGCGCACCCAGCTCGTGGGCGGGACGTCGGTCGAGAACGTCACCGCGCGCGGGCTGGTCCCGCCGGGGCACAAGATCGCCACGCGCGCCATCGCGGCCGGCGAGCCGGTGCGGCGCTACAACCAGATCATCGGCTTCGCCAGCCGGCCCATCGCCGCCGGCGAGCACGTGCACACGCACAACCTCGTGATGGGCGACTTCGAACGCGACTACGCCTTCGGGGCCGACGTGAAGCCCGAGCCGGCGAAGCGCGAAGCCACCTTCATGGGGATCCGCCGCGCCGACGGCCGCGTCGCCACCCGCAACTACATCGGCGTGCTCTCCAGCGTGAACTGCTCGGCGACGGCGGCCCGCGCCATCGCCGACCATTTCTCGCGCCAGACCAATCCCGAGGCGCTCGAAGCCTACCCCCACGTCGACGGCGTCGTGGCGCTCACCCACGGCACCGGCTGCGGCATGGCCAGCGAAGGCCTGGGCATCGACATCCTGGAACGCACCCTCGCCGGCTACGCGACGCACGCGAATTTCGCGGCGGTGATCGTCGTCGGCCTGGGCTGCGAGGCCAACCAGATCAACGCCTGGCTGGCCCACAGCAGCCTGCGCGAGGGCGAGACCCTTCAGGTGTTCAACATCCAGGACACCGGCGGCACGCGCAAGACGGTCGAAAAGGGCATCGCGCTGGTCCGGGGCATGCTGCCGGCGGCCAACCGGGTCAGGCGCGAACCCTGCAGTGCCGCGCACATCACCATCGGCCTGCAGTGCGGCGGCTCGGACGGCTATTCCGGCATCAGCGCCAATCCCGCGCTCGGGGCAGCAGTGGACCTCCTGGTGGCGCACGGCGGCACGGCGATCCTGTCGGAGACGCCGGAGATCTACGGCGCCGAGCACCTGCTGACGCGCCGCGCGGTGCGGCGCGAGGTCGGCGAGAAGCTGATCGAGCGCATCCGCTGGTGGGAGCACTACACCCGGGTCAACGATGGCGAGATGAACAACAACCCGTCGCCGGGCAACAAGGCGGGCGGTCTCACCACCATCCTGGAGAAGTCGCTGGGCGCCGTGGCCAAGGGCGGCACCACCAACCTGCAGGCGGTGTACGAGTACGCGCAGCGCGTGGACGCGTACGGCTTCGTGTACATGGACACGCCCGGCTACGACCCGGTCAGCGCCACCGGCCAGGTGGCCGGCGGCGCCAACATGATCTGCTTCACCACGGGCCGCGGCTCGGCCTACGGCTGCGCGCCCTCGCCTTCGCTGAAGCTCGCCACCAACACGGCGCTGTGGCAGCGGCAGGAAGAGGACATGGACATCAACTGCGGCGAGATCATCGACGGCGCCGCCTCGATCCAGGAGATGGGCGAGCGCATCTTCCGCCTGGTGCTGGCCACCGCCTCGGGCGAGCGCAGCAAGAGCGAGCAGCACGGCTACGGCCAGAACGAGTTCGTGCCCTGGCAGGTCGGGGCGGTGATGTAGGAATTCCAAAACCATTCAACGCAAAAACCGCAGAAGGCAAGCAGTCAAAGCCACAAAGAACATCCATTGAAGATGTCTTCTTTTGCGGCTTTTGCGCAGCTTTCGCGGCTTTTGCGTTAAAGACCTGCTCGATCAGCCACAGACCTCCAGACAGGGAACGCAATGACGAAGAAGTATTCCGCGGCGCAACTGCGCGCCACCGTGGCCGCCGTGCTGGCGAAGGCCGGCAGCTCTCCCGCGGAGAGCCGCACCGTGGCCGACAACCTGGTGCTGGCCAACCTGAGCGGCCACGACTCGCACGGGGTGGGCATGCTGCCCCGCTACGTCGATGCGGTGCTGGAAGGCGGGCTCACGCCCAACGCCAGCATCGAGGTGAAGCTCGATGGCGGCTGCCTGCTGGCGCTGGACGGGCGCCGCGGCTACGGCCAGGTCGTGGGCGAGCAGGCCATGGCCCTGGCCATGACGCGCGCGCAGGAGGCCGGCAGCTGCGTGATGGCGCTGGCCAACGCGCACCACCTGGGCCGCATCGGCCACTTCGCGGAAATGGCGGTGGAGCGCGGGCTGGTTTCCATCCACTTCGTCAACGTGCAGTCGCGCCCGGTGGTCGCGCCCTTCGGGGGCGGCGACGGCCGCTACGGCACCAATCCCTTCTGCGTCGGCATCCCCCTGCCGGGCCAGCCGCCCTTCCTGCTGGACTTCGCGACCAGCCGGGTGGCGCAGGGAAAGATGCGAGTCGCGCACAACGAAGGCCGGCAGGTCGAGCCGGGCTACCTGATCGACGAGAAGGGGCAGCCGACGACGAACCCCGGCGTGGTGGTGGTGCCGCAACCGGGCGGCATGTTCGGCGCCCTGCTCGCCTTCGGCGAGCACAAGGGCTACGGCATGGCCGTGGCCTGCGAACTGCTCGGAGGGGCGCTCACGGGCAGCGGCACCTGGCACCGGCCGGCGGACGACAAGCGCGCGGTGATCAACGGCATGTTCACGATCCTGGTCGACCCGCGCAAGCTGGGCACGCAGGACAGCTTCGCCAGCGAGGCCCTGGCCTTCGTGGAGTGGCTGCGGCAGAGCCCCCCGGGGGCCGGCAGCGAGGGCGTGATGCTGGCGGGCGAGCCCGAGCGCAAGGCCCGCCGCCAGCGCGAGATCGAGGGGATCGCGATCGACGATCAGACCTGGTCGGAGATCGTGACCGCGGGCGCCCGGGTCGGCGCCGAGGTCGACTGACGCCCTGGGCCGGCGTCAGGGCTTCAGGTTCATCCAGCGCTGGAAGTCGGCGCGGCCCTCGACGCCGGCGGGCACGTTGACCCAGTAGCGCGTCACGATCGTCTGGCTGCTGGCGATGCCGCCGGCGGCCGGGCCGCCCAGGATGGTGGTCTGGCTGGCCTGCACGTTGGAGGCACCGGGCAGCACGCGCGAGGCGGGCGCCACGATGACGCTGGAACTCGGCGCGCCGGGGGTCACCACCAGGCCGGTGCCGGAGGTCACCACGGTGCCGCTGCTGCTCATCACCGGGCCGGCGCCCAGGATGGTCGTGCTGGGGCAGGTCATCTGCAGGTTGTCGCTCGAGAGCGTGCAGGTGGTGGTCTGGGCGAAGACGGGGGCGGCAAGGAAAGCGGCGGCGGCCACGGCGAGGGCATGTTTGCGATTCATCGACTGCTCCTTTGGAGGTAGGGACGCCCTATTCCATGCTGCTGCCGGCGCGCCGCTCGCCAGAGCGCATTGACGGTGCCTGTCGGTGCGGGTCCGACGCGCACGTTATGGCACAGGCAGCGCCCGCACCACGTCGCCCGCGATGGGGAAGACGCGGTCGCCGGCGCGTGGCGCGATCGGGTGCATGCCCGTGAAGCTGCCGAAGGCCGGCAGGACGCCCACGGCCTGCCCCGGAGGGCCGTTCTCGTCGCCGAGCCAGAAACAGGGCAGGCGCAGGCGCTCGAAGGCGCGGCCGCTGACGCTGACGCAGGGATGCCAGTGCCCCGCCAGCACGTAGGCCCCCGGGACGGGCCGCGGGTGGTGGCACAGCGCGAAGGGGCCCAGCCGCAGCGGCTCGTCGACGATGGCGAAGCCCAGGCTGGCGGGCGGGTCGCCGGCGCGGGCGTCGTGGTTGCCGCGCACCAGCGTCACCGGCAGCGCGGGATGCCGCTCGCGCCACGCCTGCAGCACGGCCAGCGTGCCCCTGGCATGCGAGCGGGCGGAGTGCAGGAAGTCGCCGAGGAAGACGAGGGCCCGCGCGCCCGTCCCGGCCAGTGCCGCATCCAGCCGCGCCACCGTCTCGCCGGTCGTGCCGCGCGGCACCGGCACGCCGAGCCGGCGGAAGCTCACGGCCTTGCCGAAGTGGACGTCGGCGACCAGCAGGGTCCCGTGGGCGGGCAGGAACAGGGCGCCGCCGGGATGCAGCAGCGCATCCTCGCCGGCCAGGCGGATCTTCAACACGGAAAAAGCGAAGGGGGCCGAAGCCCCCTCATTACAGCATCCGGGCGAGGCTCGCCTCGAGGTGCTCCGACGGCGCGCGCTTGAACCCCGAGCGCGCGAAGCGCTGCAGCCGCCCGACGATGAAGGCCGTGAGCACCGAGGCGCGCACGGCGGCATCGACCGTGGGGGCGCTGGCATCGGCGGTGCTGCGCAGGCACTGCTTGAGCGAGGCTTCGACCTTGTCGAAGAACTGGTTCATGCGCTGCTGCAGGCGCTCGTTCTCGAACACCAGCGCGTCGCCGACCATCACGCGGGTCATGCCCGGGTTCTTCTCGGCGAACTGGATCAGCATGGCCACGATGCGGCCGGCCTGCGAGGGGCCGGGAGGCTCGCGCTCGGCGATCTGGTTGATCAGGGTGAAGACGCTCTGCTCGATGAACTCGATCAGGCCCTCGAACATCTGCGCCTTGCTGGCGAAGTGCCGGTACAGCGCCGCTTCGCTCACCTCCAACCGCGCCGCCAGGGCCGCCGTGGTGATGCGCTCGGAGCCGGGCTGCTCCAGCATGGTCGCCAGCGCCTGCAGGATCTGCACGCGCCGCTCGCCCGGCTTCGGACGCTTGCGCACCACGGCCGGGGCCGAGGCGTCGGCGCCGGGAGCGGGTTCAGGGGAGTCGAGCTCGGCGTGGGACATAAAGGTCGCAGAAGGTCAGCGGTTGAAACCATTCTCGCATACCCAACCGTGGCCTTTTGCCAACCCGGCCGCAGGAAGATGGCCCGAACGCCGAGTATGTACTTACCCCGGCAGGGGAAGTGTGACTTTCAAGCCACGCCCCCCGGCGCCGGCGCCCAGTTGGAGGTGGCTGTGATGGACCCGGGCGATCTCTTCCGCGATGGCCAGGCCCAGCCCGTTGCCCTCGCCCTGCGTGCCCTGCACGCGGTAGAAGCGCTCCAGGATCCGGGGCCGCTCCGCCACCGCCACGCCCGGGCCGTCGTCCTCCACCTCCAGGAAGGCTTCGCTGCCGCGCCGCCCGCAGCGGATCGTGACGCTGCCGCCCTCGTCGCTGTACTTCACGGCGTTGTCGACCAGGTTGGCCAGCAGCTCCCGCAGCAGCCACTCGTGGCCCATGACCCGGACCGGCTGGGCGTCGAGGCCGAGGTCGATCCGGCGCACCGTGGCCGCGTCGAGCTGCTGCTCCAGCGTGTTCTCGCACAGTGCCTTGAGGTCCACCCGCTGCTGCGGCTGCGAGTGCATGCCGCGCGCGTCGGCCCGCGACAGCGCCAGCAGCTGGTTGGCCAGCTGCGTGGTGCGCCGGGTGGCGTTGCGCAGCTTGTAGACCTGCTCCGTGGGCAGGTCCAGGGTGGCCGCCCCGGTCCGCGCGCTGGCCGCCTCCGACCAGGCTTCGACCTGCGCCTGCAGGCCGGCAAGCGGCGTGCGCAGCTGGTGGGCCGCGTCGGCGACGAAGCGCCGCTGGCTCTCGGCCTGCGCGTTCACCAGCCCGAACAGGCGGTTGAGGGAATCGACCAGGGGCCGCACCTCCTCCGGCGAGGCCGATTCGTCGATGGCGCTCAGGTCGCGGGGGGAGCGGCGCTCCACCGCTTCCTTCAGCGCCCGCAGGGGCCGCAGCGCCCGCTCCACCGCCCAGCCCACGGCGAAGGCCGCGGCGGCGATCAGCACCAGGTTGGGCAGCAGCACCTTCAACAGGATGGAGCGGGCCCACTGCTGGCGCGGGTCGGCGCCGTCGCCGACCGCCACCACCACGTCGCCGAAGATGGTCTGCTGGCGCTGGCGCACGATGCGCCAGGTGGTGCCGCCGTGCTCCTCGCTGTGGAACTGCGGCTCCGCGTCGGCCGGCGGCAACTGCTCGATCAGCCAGTCCTCGCCGTGCAGGAGCTTGCCGTCGATGTCGCTGATGGCGTAGGCCGACGCGGCGGGGTGGTCCTTCAGGAACTCCTGCACCGGCGGCGCCAGCATCAGCAGCGGCCGCCCGCCCGCATCGCCGACGATGGAGTCGGCCACCAGCGGGACCAGCGCCTGCAGCCGGTGGTCCTGCTGGAGGGCGACGTTGCCGGCGGAGCGGTATTCGAACCAGGCGTTGAGCGCCGCCAGCAGCACCAGCGGCACGATCAGCATCACCAGCAGCCGGCGCTGCAGCCCCGAGGTGACGCCGACGCGCAGCCGGCGCCCGGCGCGCGGCACGAAGTGCGGCATCAGGCCGCGTCCGAGGGACGCAGCTCCAGCCGGTAACCGAAGCCGCGGATGGAGCGCAGCGCCACGCCGTAGGGCTCCAGCTTGCTGCGCAGCCGCGAGATGTAGACCTCCACGGCGTTGGGCGTGATCTCCTTGTCCCAGCCGGTCAGGGCCTGCAGCAGCTTTTCCTTGCTGGCCGGCTTGGGCGCGTTGATCAGGAGGTATTCCATCACGGTCCACTCGCGCGGGCCCAGCTCGATCGGCACGGACTGGCCGTTGCGCTGGGCGCTGGCGCGGCGGTTGGCCGTGTCCAACTCGATCGGCCCGAAGCTGAGCACCGCGGACGTCGCCGCCTGCGAGCGCCGCAGCAAGGCGCGCAGGCGCGCCAGCAGTTCCGGCAGCTCGAAGGGCTTGATCATGTAGTCGTCGGCCCCGAGGTCCAGGCCCTGCACGCGGTCGTGCAGCGCGTCGCGCGCGGTGAGGATCAGCACCGGCGTGTGCTGGCTCGCCATTTCCGGGCGGCGCAGGCGGCGCGTGAGCTCCAGGCCGTCCATGTTGGGCAGCCCGATGTCGATGATGGCGGCGTCGAACACCTCGCCGCGCAGCACCTCCTCGGCGCGCTCGCCGCTGCCCACCCAGTCCACCGCGTAACCGGCGTTCGTCAGCCCCAGCTTGATGCCGCTGGCGACCATCACATCGTCTTCGACCAGTAGCAGCCGCATGCTCAGTGGGACCGGATCATGGTGCCGTAGGCCTGGTCGGTCAGGATTTCAAGCAGCATCGCGTGCGGCACGCGGCCGTCGATGATGTGCACGGCGTTCACGCCGCTCTTGGCCGCTTCCAGCGCGCCGCTGATCTTGGGCAGCATGCCGCCGGAGATCGTGCCGTCGGCGAACAGCGCGTCGATCTCGCGGGCCGAGAGGTCGGTGAGCAGCTGGCCGGCCTTGTCCAGCACGCCGGGCGTGTTGGTCAGGAGCACCAGCTTCTCGGCCTGCAGGGTCTGGGCGAGCTTGCTCGCGACCACGTCGGCGTTGATGTTGTAGCTCTCGTTCTCGGCGCCGAAGCCGATCGGGCTGACCACCGGGATGAAGTTGTCCTCCAGCAGCGCCTTCACCACGCCGGGGCAGATCTCGACGATGTCGCCGACCTGGCCGACGTCGTGCTCGATGCTCGGGTCCTTCTGGTCGACCATCTTGAGCTTGCGCGCGCGGATCAGGCCGCCGTCACGCCCGGTGAGGCCCACGGCCTGGCCGCCGGCCTTGTGGATGAAGCCGACGATGTCCTGCTGCACCTCGCCGGCCAGCACCCATTCGACCACTTCCATGGTCTCGGCGTCGGTCACGCGCATGCCCTGGATGAACTCGCCCTTCTTGCCCAGGCGATTGAGCGCCTGCTCGATCTGCGGCCCGCCCCCATGGACCACCACGGGGTTGATGCCCACCAGCTTCAGCAGCACCACGTCCTCGGCGAAGTCCGCCTGCAGTTCGGGGTCGGTCATGGCGTTGCCGCCATATTTGATGACCATGGTCTTGCCATGGAACTTGCGGATGTAGGGGAGCGCCTGCGCGAGGATCTCGGCCTTGTCGCGCGGGGCGATGTGGATGACGTCGTTCATGGCTGCGGGAAGGGCGGAAGAGCAATTGTGCCGCAGGAGCAGTCCGCCGCGTGCCGCGGCGGGCTGGTGGCTCAGGTGGGTTCGTGCTCGCCCACGACCTCCCGCCGCGCGGTGGCTTCCCGTGCCTGGGGCTCGGCCGCGGAATGGCGCCGACCGTAACCCGTGCCGTGCAAGGGCTGGTGCACCCGGGCGCGAACGTGGCGACGAACGCCGCTCGGTGCCCGGCGCACCCAGGGCGGCACCTTGAAACGGACGATCATCAGGTACGCCGCGACGTAGGCGATCACGGACACCGCGCAGAAGAACATCAGCGCCGCGGTGTTCGACCAGAACAGCAGCGCGGGCGCGACCGTCAGCACCGTGAAGCCCCAGAGATAGGGCGACGTGCGATTGTTGCGGCTCAGGACGCGCCGGGTTTCGTCCTCGTGGAAGACGTTGCGCACGATGCGGCGGTAGATCAATTGATGGAAATGCAGCGCGTCGGCGACCCCGGGCGAGCTGCCGCGCGCCACCTTGCGGTAGATGGAGAACAGCGTCTCGCAGACCGGATAGATCAACAGCAGCATCGGGAACCACGGCGAAACCATCGGATGCCGCTGCACGAGCGCAAGCGACGCGACGCCGATCGTGATCCCCCACAGGTAGGCCCCGCCGTCGCCCGCGAAGATCGAGCCGCGCGGATAGTTCCAGAACAGGAATCCGGCCGTGGCGCCCGCCACGCAGACGATCAGGCCGGCCAGCTGGCGGTCGCCGTTGGCCAGGGCGACGTGCACCAGCGCCATGCAAATGAGCAAGGCCACGGTGCCGGCCAGGCCGTTGTAGCCGTCTATCAGGTTGAACGCATGCGGCGCCCCGCACAGCGCGAAGAACGCGAGCAGGATCCCCGCGGCCGGCATGGCCGCCAGCCACCCGTCCACGGAGGGAATGCCCAGTCGCCCGAGCTGCAGGTCCAGCAGCCAGCAGGCGAGCGCGGCGCTGAGCATCGTCATGCCGAAGCGCAGCAGGATCGAGACCTCCTGGGTCACGTCTTCCCAGGCTCCCGCCAGCGCGGCGGGCAGCACGACCAGCATGCAGCTCACGGCCACCTTGGCGTCGATGGCGGTATTCACCGCGTCGCCGTAGGCGGCGGACACGGCCGCCACGCCCCAGCCCGCCATCAGCCCCAGCAGGATGGCAACGCCGCCGATGCGCGGGATGTCGCCTTTGTGGAACCTCTGGACCTTGGTTTGGTCGTAGCGCCGGGCATGGCCTTGCGCACTGCGGATGAACAGCGCCGAGAACGCCAGCGCCACCGCGAGACTGAAGAGCGCCAGAAAGATCATTGGTGCCAGACCTTCCGATTGACGAAGTCCGTATAGCTCTGGACGATGCGCAACACCTTGTCGGAGACGTTGGTCGGCGCGTAGTCGTCCACCAGTCGCAGCAGCCGGCGGTCCCCGCGGGGCTGCTCCTCGAGGATGGCGAGGCCCTGCAGCACGCGCTGGACGTCCAGCCCGACGAACATGACGCTGGCTTCCGTGAACCCCTCGGGGCGCTCGTGCACTTCGCGCAGGTTGAGCGCGGGGAAGTTGAGGATCGACGATTCCTCGGTGATGGTGCCGCTGTCCGAGAGAACCGCACGGGCCCGGGTCTGGAGGGCGACGTAGTCGAGGAAGCCGAACGGCTTGTGGAACCGGACGTTCGCATCGGCCGTCAGGCCCAGGGCTTCGATGCGCTTGCGCGTGCGGGGATGCGTCGAGACGATCACGGGCAACCCGGAGCGCTCCGCGACGGCATTGAGCACGTCGAACAGCTTGTGCAGCCGCTCGGGCGCGTCGACGTTCTCCTCGCGGTGCGAACTGACGACGAAGTATCCGCCCTCGCGCAGGCCGAGGCGCCCCAGGACGTCGGACGCCTCGATCTCGCGCCGGTGGTGTTCGATGACCTCCCGCATGGGACTGCCGGTCTTGATCACCTGGTCGGGCGGCAGGCCTTCGCGCAGCAGGTATTCGCGCGCGATCTCGCTGTAGGTGAGATTGATGTCGGAGGTGTGGTCGACGATGCGCCGGTTGATCTCCTCCGGGACGCGAAAGTCGAAGCAGCGGTTGCCGGCCTCCATGTGGAAGATTGGCACCTTGCGGCGCTTCGCGGCGATCGCCGACAGGCAGCTGTTGGTGTCGCCCAGGATCATCAGCGCCTCGGGCTGGTAACGCGCGAGCACCTGGTCGGCGGCGATGATCACCTTGCCGATCGTCTCCGCCGCGTTGGCGCCCGCCGCCTCCAGGAAGGCGTCCGGCTTGCGGATGCCGAGCTCCCGGAAGAACACCTCGTTGAGTTCGTAGTCGTAGTTCTGCCCGGTATGCACGAGCGTGTGCTCGCAATGCCGATCGAAGCGGTCGATCACGCGCGACAGCCGGATGATCTCCGGGCGCGTGCCGACGATGGTCATGACCTTGAGCTTAGCGGAGGGCATTGCGGATCAGGTCGAGCTTCGTGAGGGTCTCCATCACCTCGCGCACGTCCAGGCGCCTGGTGTTGTGCGAGGTGTAGTCGTCGATCTGCGAGATCTCCGGCTCGCCCTCCACGAAATACTTGTTGTAGTTCAGGTCGCGCGAATCCGCGGGGATCCGGTAATAGCCGCCCAGGTCCTCGGAGCGTGCCATCTCCTCCCGCGAGATCAGCGACTCGTACAGCTTCTCGCCGTGGCGCGTGCCGATGATCTTGATTTCCGCCTTCGAGTGGAACAGCTTCTTCATCGCCTCCGCCAGGTCGCCCACGGTGGCCGCCGGCGCCTTCTGCACGAAGATGTCGCCGGGCCGCGCGTTCTGGAACGCGTAGAGGACCAGGTCCACCGACTCCTCCAGGGACATCATGAAGCGCGTCATCGCAGGGTCGGTGACGGTGATCGGCTTGCCCTGGGCGATCTGGTCGAGGAACAGCGGAATGACGGAGCCGCGCGAGGCCATCACATTGCCGTAGCGCGTCGCGCACAGCACCGTGTGCTCCGGATCGGACAGGCGCGACTTGGCGACCATCACCTTCTCCATCATCGCCTTGGACATGCCCATGGCGTTGATCGGGTAGACGGCCTTGTCCGTGCTGAGCACCACGCAGCGCCGGGCGCCATTGGCGATCGCCGCACGCATGACGTTCTCCGCGCCGAGCACGTTGGTGCGGACCGCCTCCATCGGATAGAACTCGCAGGACGGCACCTGCTTGAGCGCCGCGGCGTGGAAGACGTAGTCCACTCCGCGCATGGCGTCGTCCACCGCGTCGTAGTCGCGCACGTCCCCGATGTAGAACTTGACCTTGTCGCTCTTCAGGGCGATGCGCATGTCCTCCTGCTTCTTCTCGTCGCGGCTGAAGACGCGGATTTCGCCGAAGTCCGAGTGGATGAAGCGTTGCAGGACGGCATTGCCGAAGGAGCCGGTGCCGCCGGTGATCAGGAGAGTCTTGTCCTTGAACATGTTGGATTCCGTTCGAATTCAGCCGAAGTCGCGCATGGAGCGCACGAGCCCGGGCCAGGAAGGCGGGTTGTAGCCGGTCGTCTCGCGGAAGCGACGCGAGTCCAGCGAGCGGTCGATCACGAGGCCGTCGTCGGGCTCGATCGCGACGGGCCTGCCGTACGCCTCGGCCACCAGCTTCAGGAGTTCGTACTTGTTGATCGGGTCGGCGGAGACATGCCAGGTGCCGCGCAGTTCAGGACGCGGCAGGACGTGGTCGCGGATGACCCGTGCGAGCTCGACCGTGGGCAGCCCGGAGAAGACGGCGCGCCGGAATCCCTTCACCCGCCCCTGCTGCGAGAGGAACCAGCCGACCAGGCCGTGCGCGCTGACCAGTTCGTGGCCGATGATGGAAGTGCGCAGCGTGACGGCATTGTCGTAATCCACCTCGCCCAGGTACTTGCTGCGGCCGTACAGGTCGTTCGCGTCGGGGAAATCGGCCTCGGTGTACATGCCGCGCGCCCCGGAGAACACGCAATCGGTGCTCACGTGCACCAGCCGTGCGTTCGCCACCGCGCACAGGCGCGCCAGGCGGTGCGGCAGCAACGCGTTGATGGGGATGGCCGTGAGCGGGTCGTCCGCCTCGGCCAACTGCTTGACCACTCCCACGCAATTGACGACCACGTGGGGACGGGCGCGAGCCAGCGCGCCCATCAGGCTGTCCGTATTTTCGACGTCAACGCCTGTTTCGAGATGTTCGCGCAACTCCGGAGGGAGCAGGCGCGCGGACGCCGCCGAGCGCACCGTGCCCCGGGCCTCGAAGCCTTCGCTCCCTGCGAACACCCGCAGCACGGCATTGCCCAGCATGCCGGCCGCTCCCAGCACCAGCACCCGCATCGGGCTTGGGAGTTTCATACATTCCTCCTGAGTTCCATTTTGTTCTTGATGGGCCGCGATTATTGCAACTGCCCGAAACGATCCGCGAGGCGATGTGCCAGTTTGGTGGGCTCGAAGTGCTCCAGGTAATATTCCCGTCCGGCGCGACCCATTGCTTCACGCTGTGCGGCATCGAGAGCGCGCAGCCGCAGTACCGCTTCGGCCAGCGCGCGGGCATCTTCGGCGGGGCAGGCGAGTCCGGCCCCCGCTTCCACGACGACGCGCGCGCCTTCGCCATCCAGCGAACCGATCACCGGACGGCCCGCGGCCAGGTACGCCTGCAGCTTGCTGGGGATCGTCAGGCTCATGACCGGATTGCGCGCGAGCGTCAGAAGCAGCGCGGAAGCCTGCGCGAAGATGCCCGGCATCGCCTCCACGGGGAAACGACCGGGCAACTGCACGTTGTGCAGCTTGCGCGTGCCGACCTGCTCCTTCAGCCACTCGCTGCGCTGGCCGCTGCCCACCAGGACCACGCGCACGTCGGGGTGGTCACGCAGGATTTCCGCCGCGTCGAGGATGCACTCCAGCCCCTGCACACGGCCCAGGTTGCCCGCGAACACCACGTTGAAGCCGGGCTCGAGGCGCAGGCGCGCGGCGGCGGCTTCCTCTTCGTCGGCCTGGTGGAACACCTTCTCGCCGGGGTTCGGGTAGTACTCGACGGGCGTGCCGCCCGCGAGCGGGGCCACGGCGGGCGCGAAGGCGTGGGACTGCACCAGCAGCAGGTCGGAGCGCCGGTAGATCCATCGCACCACGCAAGCCACCGCATCCAGGATGCGGCGGTTGTGGATGAATCCGGCGGCCTGCATGCTCTCGGGCCACAGGTCCTGCACCCACACGACCAGGCGCGCACGCTTGAGCCAGCGCAGCACCACCCCCGGGATCGCCTGCAGGATGGGCGAGGTGCCGTACACGAAGATCACGTCGAACTCGCGCCCGCGCAGCAGCCAGGGGCCGAGGACCGCGGCGGAGAGAATGTACGAGAAGTAGTTCAGGGCCAGCGAGACGATGCCGCCCTTCGAGCGCGGAACCAGCGGCACGCGGAACACCGGGACGCCTTCGTACTCCTCGCATTGCGTGCCGCCGGCACGGTAGCCGGGATAGACCCGGCCTTCGGGATAGTTCGGCTTGCCGGTGAGCACCGTGACTTCGCAGCCCGTATCTCGCAAGTGGAGCGCCAGTTCGCTGATGCGGAACTGCTCCGGCCAGAAGTGCTGGCTGAGGATCAGGATCTTCATGGCGCGGTGCGAGACAGGAGCCGCTGGACGAGGTCCGCTGCGGAGTAGTAACGGGTTTCCGGCGCGCCCCTGCCTTCCACGAAACGCCGCACGGCCGCGGCAATGGACACGGGCGAGCCGGGGTCGAAGGTCTGCGCCGGCTCGCACACGTCGCGCACGAAATCGCGTTCAGCTGCGAGCACCGGCACGCCCAGGGCGCGGGCTTCCAGCATCGGCAGGCCGAAGGATTCGGTGCGCGAAGGAAACAGCAGTGCCGAGCTTGCGCGCATCTGCTTCAGGACCTGCGGCCGCGGCAACCGCCCCAGGTTCTCCACGGACGGAATCTGCCCGGCGACGAGACCGGCCGACCGGAGAACCGCGTCGAATTCCGGCTCCCTCAATGTGAGGTACAGCTTCGGAAACTGCCCCTGCGATGCGAGCAGTGCCCAGGCCTGCAGCAGATGCGCATGGTTCTTGTGCGGCATGGCATCGGCGGGAAAGATGAAGCTGCAAGCCCCGTAGTCGACTGCCTGCGCCGAGTCCCTCTCGAGTGCCGGGAGAAGCTTTGCAAGCTCCTCGTCCACCACGGGGACGACGCGGACGTCCACTCCGGGAATCCTGGCGAGCACGGCGCGCGCCATGCTCGGCGTCTGAACCCAGATCTCGTCGCAATTGCGGATGGCGGCTCGGAGCCAGAGTCGCTCGAGAGCGATCCTCGCGCGCGTCACGAGCCCGTAGCGCACTCCCGGTTCGCGCGCGATGAGGTACGACGCCTGGAGGTAGCTGACCACGCGCCCGGCGGGCCGCGCGAGGGGAGGCAGGCCGTTGAAGCAGAAGAGAACGTCCGCCCGCGTCATCCGGGCGGCCATGGTAGAAAGGCCCAGGCAGCGCGCGAGAGGACTCTGCCCCACGAAATTGATCTGCGCTCCACGCGGGAACGCGACGCCGCCACGCACTCTTTCGTCGATCAAGGCCTCCTGGAGCGTGCCTTCCATGGCGTGCACCAGCGCCTCCAGCAGAATCCGGCCGCCACCGAAATGGACTCCGGCGGCGCCCAGGAAGACGCGGCCGCCGGCCGCCTCGCTGCCGGACCGCGCCCCGCGCTCCACCGTGAATGCACTGACCCCGATACTCATTTCCGTCTCTATTGCACCGCCACGTCGGCCCCCGGCCGACGGCTTGGCTCGTCCTGTCGTCCCGCCTGCTCCACGGCCCGCGCTCCACCCGGGGCGGGCTGGCAGCCATGTGGCTGCGCGGCTCAAACGCCGTTCATGACTCCGCGGACCACATTGTCCCAGCTGATCTGCCTTTGCTGGAGGAAGGCCAGGACCTCCTGCGGCGCGGCGGCGACGGTCTCGAGGCCGGCCACATAGGACCGGCCGCCTGCGGCCGAGGGATGCCGCAGGCGTCGCACGAACTTTGCCGCGGCCTCGAGGCGGATCTTGCGCACCTGGGCACGGACCCGCCTTTCGAAGGCGGCGGGATCCAGTTGCATCCGCTCCACGGCGAAGGGGACGGCTTCCTCGATCTCCCTGCTGAATTCGGAGTGACGCACGCGGCAGAGCGCGATCAGCCGATCGAAGGCGAAGCGCTGCACCTGTTCCGGCTCCATTCTGGACACGGTCGTCAGGGCCGCATGGGCCCAGACCGTTTCCACGGAGAAGAAGCGCGGCACGCCCGCAGCCCAGCCGGCCCGTTCGAAGGCCTTGGTCTGCTCCTCCTGGTCGAGCCGGCCCTTGTGGCTGTTCAATGCGCTGCGCCCGGTGTTGCTGCCCCCGGAGGCACCCGGAATGGTCAGCGGGTAATCGACCACGAGAAAGCTCCTGGCGCACACGGCGAGTCCCACGGCGCCCGAAACGTCGGGACTGGAGCCATGGAAATAGGCGCCGGACAGCGTGCGCACTTGCTCGAGCAGCGAACGCTTGACGATGCCGTGGTAGATCTTGGGCAGCCCGTCCGTCCCCTGCGCCGCCCCGGCCAAGGCATTGGCCAGGGCCGTCCTGGCAGAGTGGAAGCAGCCATCTCCCATGTGCCGCGCGAAATAGACGCGGCTCGCGTGGCCCCGGCCGTAGACGCGCGAGCGGAAGTCCGGCCAGACGTAGTTCGCGACGACGTTCGGCGCGATGACTTCGATCCCCTGGGCGGCGGCCCACTCGGCCGCAGCGAGAGCGTGGGGGCTGATGGTGTCGTCGTCGCCGATCAGGCAGACGTACTCGCCCGACGCAAGGGAGAGGGCCGCGTTGTGGTTTCCCGTCATGTCCAGCCGCTCCGCGGGCCGGACGTACTTGAGGCGGGCATCCGACAGCAGGCCATGCTGCTCGAGCAGCCCTTGCAGCACGTCGTCGGTGCTGGTGTCCGTCACGACCACCTCCAGCCGGGAATCGGCGATCGACAGCAGCGAGGAGATCGCGTGGATGGCGTACCGGGCCCTGTTGTGGGTGGGGACGGCGACGGACAGCAAGGGGCTCATCGGGATTCCGGGGTTGCTCTGTTCGACCAGGGGGCGGAGGGGGTTCGCAGGCAGGGGTCAGGCAACTCGCTCACGTGACGCCCTTCGATGCGAGGCTGCGGCGGCGGATCCTCGGCGCCATCCGGCGCAGTCCCAGCAGCAGCACGAACGCGACCACCGCGATCCAGACCCATACCCGCTGGTCGGTCCCCTGCAGCGTCAGGCCCGCCCAGGCAAACGCGGCGCAAAGCAGCCACCAACCGTCGGCGGCCACCCAGGGATTGCGCCCTGGCTTCAGGACGTCGCGCACGAACCAGAACATCGCGGCCGTATCGAAGGTCGCGCGCAGCAGCCATGCGACAGCCGCGCCCGTGACGCCATGGCGCGATGTCAACCACCACGTCAACACCAGCGTGACCGGCAGTTCCACGCAATGAATGAGCGCCGTCGTCCGCGCCCTCCCCGTGGCCTGCAGCAAGGTGTAGGGAATCGTGGCCAGGCAATTGAGGAACATGCCCGCCGCGAAAAGGCGCAGCAGCGGCGCACTCTGGTGCGCCATCTCGCCGCTCAGCCACCAGCCCAGGAGTTCGTCGGCAAAGAGCGCCAGCGCCGCGCAGATGGGAAGCAGGACCGCGAACATCGCGCGGACGGCGTCCCCGTAAAGGCGGTGCAGGTCGATGTCGGCGCGCGATCCATTCGCTGCGAACGTGGGCAACAGGACGGCGGTGAGTGCCCCGGGGATCACCCACAGCTTCATCACGATCTCGTTGGGCACCGCGTAGGCAGCCACGGCCGCCGCCGAGACCAGCCCGCCGATAATGAACCGGTCCGCGTTCGCCATCAGGGGCCCCGCCACGTTGCTCACCGACATCCACCCGCCAGTTCCGATCAGGGGCTTGACGAGGGCCTTCGACCAGGCGAGTTCGCGCACATCGCCCGTCCTGTGCAGGGCAAAGTACCAGTGGACCGCGCACGCCACCACGCGCCCGATTCCCAGGACGGCTGCGATCCAGTCGATCCGCGGTCCCACGGCCATCACCACCAGCCAGGGCCCGGCATACGTGAACACACCCATGGGGACGCGGATCATGTTCACGACCGCGAAGGCATGCCGGGCTTCCAGGGCGCCTCGAAGACCCGCCGTGAGCACGATGAAGGGAATCGCCGCGGCCATCCAGTACACCGCGCGCTCCGCTTCCGCGCGGTCCGTCAGTCGAGCGATCAGGGCCACGCCGGGGCCTGCAAACACGGCGATCAGCGCAGCGGCCGCGAGGCCGATGATCAGCATCAGCACCAGCGCCGTTCCCAGGACGCGCCCTGCGTCGCCGTCGGCCGGCGCGTGCGGGTCGGAACGGGCGAGTTGCTGGGTGACGGCGCGGCCCAGACCGAGGTCGAACAGGCCGAAGTAGCTGACCAAGCCCCAGACCAGGGCGAGCAGGCCGAAGCGCTCCTGACCGAGCTGCCCGAGCAGCGCAGGGATCGCGAATGCGGCCACCACGAGTGGCGCACCGAGACCCAACAGATTCCAGGAAGTATTCCTCAGCAGCATCGCGATACGGGAAGGTTCTGGTCGGGCCCCGGACGGTGGGAAACGCGTGCAGCTTGGCGGACGGCGGATCCGTCCCGCTCGACGTTTGCGCGGGCGCTGATTGTAGACTGGACCGTGTTTCCCGAAACCTCAGGTCACCAAGGCTCCGCCGCCGAAAGCGCCATCCCCGCCCGGTCCTTCACGGACAGGACCGGCTCGCCCTCGAGAGGCCACTGGATCCCGATCTGGGGGTCGTTCCAAGCGATGCAGCGCTCGTGCTCCGGCGCGTAGTAATCGGTTGCTTTGTAAAGAAAATCGGCGCCATCGCTCAGCACCAGGAAGCCGTGGGCAAAGCCTTTGGGAATCCACAACTGCCGCTGGTTCTCCTCGCTCAGGACTTCCCCCACCCACTTGCCGAACGTGGGGGAGGAGCGGCGCACGTCCACCGCCACGTCGAACACGGCACCGCGCACGACGCGCACGAGCTTGCCCTGCGTTTGCTGGATCTGGTAGTGCAGGCCCCGCAGAATGCCCCGGGCCGAGCGCGAGTGGTTGTCCTGGACGAAGTCGTCCTCCACGCCGGTGGCTTCGCGGAACACCTTGCGGTTGAAGCTCTCGAGGAAGAAGCCGCGCGCGTCCCCGAACACCTTGGGCTCGAGGACCAGCACCTCGGGAATGGCCGTGGAGATGACCTTCATCGCCCCTGCTTCCCTTCGCGAAGCACGTTCAGCAGGTACCTGCCGTAGCCGTTCTTCTTCAGCGGCTCGGCCAGGCGCTCCAGTTGCGCATCCTCGATGAACCCGCCGCGCCAGGCGATCTCTTCGGGGCAGGCGACCTTGAGGCCCTGGCGGTTCTCCAGCGTGGCGATGAACTGGCCGGCCTCCAGCAGGCTCTCGTGCGTCCCGGTGTCGAGCCAGGCGTAGCCGCGCTGCATGATCGTGACGGACAGCCCGCCCCGTTCCAGGTAGGCCTGGTTGACCGCGGTGATCTCCAGCTCGCCGCGCGCGCTGGGCTTGACCGACTTCGCGATGTCCACGACCTGCCGGTCGTAGAAATAGAGGCCCGTCACGGCGTAGCGGCTGCGCGGCTGGGCAGGCTTCTCCTCGATGCTGATGGCGCGACCCGTGCCGTCGAACTCCACCACGCCATAGCGCTCCGGGTCCTGCACGTGGTAGGCGAACACCGTCGCCCCTTCTTCGCGGGCGTCGGCCGCGCGCAGCAGCGATTGCAGGTCGTGCCCGTAGAAGATGTTGTCCCCCAGGACGAGCGCGCTGGGCGCGCCGCCGAGGAACTGCTCGCCGATGAGGAAGGCCTGCGCCAGGCCGTCGGGGCTGGGCTGCACCGCGTAGCGGATGTCCATGCCCCACTGCGAGCCGTCGCCCAGCAGCTGCTGGAAGCGCGGCGTGTCCTGCGGCGTGCTGATCACCAGCACTTCGCGGATGCCCGCCAGCATCAGCGTGCTGAGCGGGTAGTACACCATGGGCTTGTCGTACACCGGCAGCAGCTGCTTGCTGATGGCCAGCGTGGCCGGATGCAGCCGCGTGCCGGAGCCGCCGGCGAGGATGATGCCTTTGCGTCGGGTCATGAGCGTTCCAGGAGTTCGTGAAGCATGCGGGCGACGCCCTCTTCCCACGCGGGGAGCTCCAGGCCGAAGGCCGCGCGCAAGCGCGCCGTGTCGAGCCGGGAATTATGCGGTCGGCGCGCCGGGGTCGGGAACCCGGAGCCAGGCACCGGCGCGACCGCCTCCGGGCCGGCCTTCAGGGCCTCGCCCAGCGCCTGCGCCCGGGCCAGGACGAAGCGGGCATAGCCATGCCAGCTGGTCTCCCCACCGGCGGCGACGTGGTAGGTGCCGGCCAGGCCTGGCTCGCGCAGCAGCGCGCGGATCGCATGCGCCGTCACGTCCGCCAGCAGCTCGGCCCCGGTCGGCGCGCCGAACTGGTCGTCCACCACGGTGAGACGGTCCCGCTCGCGCGCCAGGCGCAGCATGGTCTTGGCGAAGTTGCCGCCGCGCGCCGCGTAGACCCAACTCGTTCGCAGGATCAGGTGCAGCGGCTGGGCGGCCGCGATGCGCTGCTCGCCCTCCAGCTTGGTGCGGCCGTAGACGCTCAGCGGCCCGGTGGCGTCGTCCTCTCGCCAGGGGCGTTCGCCGCTGCCGTCGAAGACGTAGTCGGTCGAGTAGTGGACCACGGGGGCGCCGATCCGGCGCGCCGCGGCGGCGATCGCCTCGGGGGCCAGCGCGTTGACAGTGCGGGCCTCGCCGGGCTCGCTCTCCGCCTTGTCGACCGCGGTGTAGGCGGCCGCGTTCACGACGAGGTCCGGGCGCACGCGTTCCACCGTCTGCGCGACGGCCGCGGGCTCGCGGAAGTTGCCGGCCAGGGCGCCTTCGCCGGCGGACCCGAGCGCGACCAGCTCGCCCAGGGGCGCCAGGCTGCGGCGCAGCTCCCAACCCACCTGGCCATTGGCGCCGAACAGCAGGATCTTCATGGCTTCAGGCGGCGCTCGCGTACTGCGTCGCGATCCATTCGCGGTAGGCGCCGCTCTGCACGTGCTCGACCCAGGCGGTGTTCGCCAGGTACCACTGCACCGTCTTGCGCAGGCCCGTCTCGAAGGTCTCCGCCGGCTTCCAGCCCAGTTCGCGTTCCAGCCTGCGGGCGTCGATCGCATAGCGGCGATCGTGGCCTGGGCGGTCCTTCACGAAGGTGACCTGCTCGCCGTAGCTGCCGCCGCCGGCGCGCGGCTTGAGTTCATCGAGCAGCGCACACACGGTGCGCACCACGTCGAGGTTGGCCTTCTCGTTCCAGCCGCCGACGTTGTAGGTCTCGCCGGTGCGTCCCGCTTCCAGCACGCGCCGGATCGCGCTGCAGTGGTCGCCCACGTAGAGCCAGTCGCGCACCTGCTGGCCGTCTCCGTACACCGGCAGCGGCTTGCCGGCCAGCGCGTTGACGATCATCAGCGGAATCAGCTTCTCGGGGAAGTGGTACGGGCCGTAGTTGTTGGAGCAGTTGGTTGTGAGCACCGGCAGCCCGTAGGTGTGGTGGTACGCCCGCACCAGGTGGTCGCTGGCGGCCTTGCTGGCCGAATAGGGGCTGTTGGGCTCGTAACGGTGCTGCTCGGTGAAGGCGGGATCGCGCGGGCCCAGCGAGCCGTAGACCTCGTCGGTCGAGACGTGCAGGAAGCGGAACGCCTCCCGCTCGGCGCCCTGCAGGGCGCCCCAGTACGCGCGCACCGCTTCCAGCAGCCGGAACGTGCCCACCACGTTGGTTTCGATGAAGGTGCCCGGGGCGTGGATCGAGCGGTCCACGTGCGATTCGGCGGCGAAGTTCAGGATCGCGCGCGGCCGGTGCCGGGCCAGCAGCGATTCGACCAGGGCGCCGTCGCCGATGTCGCCCTGCACGAACTGGTGGCGGCCGTCGCCTTGCAGCGAGCGCAGGTTCTCGAGGTTGCCGGCGTAGGTGAGCTTGTCCAGGTTGACGACCGGCTCACCGACGGCGGAGACCCAGTCCAGGACGAAATTGGAGCCGATGAAGCCGGCCCCTCCGGTCACGAGAATCATGAAAGAGCGCTCCCTCTGCCGGGCCGGCGGCTGCGGCCCGTGCGAGGGGGCGATTATCCCATCCGGAGCGCCGGCACCTCCCCGCGGGGCAGCCCCTCAGAAGTGAATCCCGCGCAACATCTGCTGCAGGGCGATGGCTTCGGCCGACAACTGCGCCTTGCCCTCCTTCGCCCCGGCCGCCGCCGCGGAGTCGGGAAACATGCGGAAGGTGGTGTTCATGCCGATCTGCGCCACGCGCGGCAGCAGGGCGTGCAGCAGTCCGCCGAACATGCCCAGCCGGGTGGCGATGCGCACCGGCTTTTCGACGCAGGCCTGCGCCACCAGGCAGGCCGCCTCGTCCGGCGACAGCGTGGGCACGTTGTTGTAGATCCGGGTGGGCGCGATCATCGGCGTGCGCACCAGCGGCATGTTGATGGTGGTGAAGGTGATGCCCTGGTCCTGGAACTCGCTGGCGGCGCAGCGCGTCCAGGCGTCGAGCGCCGCCTTGGAGGCCACGTAGGCGGAGAAGCGCGGGGCGTTGGTCAGCACGCCGATCGAGCTGACGTTGACCACGTGGCCGCTGCGGCGGGCCACCATCGAGGGCAGCAGGCCCATAGTGATGCGCAGCGCGCCGAAGTAATTGAGCTGCATGGTCCGCTCGAAATCGTGGAAGCGGTCGTAGCTCGATTCGATGGCCCGGCGGATGGAGCGGCCGGCGTTGTTCACCAGGTAGTCGACGCCGCCGTGCCTTTCCAGCAGCAGGTGCACGAAGCGGTCGCAGTCGGCGCTGTCCGCAAGGTCGGCCGGGTAGGCGACGAATTCGTAGCCGCGCGCCTGCGCCTCGCGGCAGGCCTCGTCCAGCTTGTCCTGGTCGCGGCCGCAGATGAGGGTGACCGCGCCCGCTTCCGCGAACTTGTGGGCGGCCGCCAGCCCGATGCCGGAGGAGCCGCCGGTGACCAGGACCACCTTTCCCCCGACCGTGCCCCGCAGCGAGCGGTCGATGTGCAGTTCCGGGTCGAGGTGGCGCTCCCAGTAGTCCCACAGGCGCCACGCGTAGTCCTTCAGGTCCGGGCAGGCGATGCCGCTGCCCTTGAGCGCCGCGCGCGCCTCCCGGTCGTCGAAGCGCGTCGGGTAGTTGACGAATTCGAGGATGTCGTCCGGCAGCCCCAGGTCCTTCATCACGGCATGGCGGATGCGGCGCACCGGCGCCAGCGCCAGCAGGCTCTTCTTCACCCCGCGCGGGATGAACCCGAGCAGGGCCGCGTTCACGAACAGGCCGATGCGCGGCCCATGCGCGGCGCGGCTGAAGATGTCGAGCACGTCGCCGACGCGGTAGCCGTGCGGGTCCACCAGGTGGAAGCAGCGGCCCGCGATCGCGTCCTGGTGGCTGATGTGGTCGAGCGCAGCCACGACGTAGTCCACCGGCACGATGTTGATGCGTCCGCCTTCGAGGCCGATGGAGGGCAGCCACGGCGGCAGCAGCTGCCGCACGCGCTGGATCAGCTTGAAGAAGTAGTAGGGGCCGTCGACCTTGTCCATCTCGCCGGTGCGGCTGTCGCCCACCACCATCGCCGGGCGATAGGTCGTCCAGGGGACCTTGCACTCCTCGCGCACGATCTTCTCGCTCTCGTGCTTGGTCAGGAAGTAGGGATGTTCGACGTTCTCCGCTTCGTCGAACATGTCCTCGCGGAACACGCCTTCGTAGAGGCCCGCGGCGGCGATCGAGGAGACGTGGTGGAAATGGCCGGCCGCGATCGCCTTCGCGAATTCCACGGCGTTGCGCGTCCCCTCCACGTTCACCTGCACCTGGCTCTCGGCGTCGGCCTCGAGGTCGTAGACGGCCGCGAGGTGGTAGACGTGCTGCACCTCGCCCTTGAGCTCCTTCTGCTGCTCCGGCGAGACGCCCAGCTTCTTCTGCGTGAGGTCGCCGAAGACGGGGATCGCGCGCGCCGGGCCCGCTCCCCACCATTCGCGCAGGGCCTCGACCTTGCCCTCGCTTTCGCGCCGGATCAGGAAGTGCACCACGGCGCCCTTGCGTTCGAGCAGTTTCTTCACCAGGCGCTTGCCGATGAAGCCGGTGGCGCCCGTCACGAAGTAGTGCATGCAGCCCCCCTTCCGGATGCTTGTTTGGGGGGATTCTGCATCAGCCCGGCCCGCAAGTGCATCCTCCCCCTGGGTCCTGTGCATTAGTGCGCCCGGTCTACAAATCCCGGCCGGCGGAGCTAAAGTTGCTGTCGAAGGCACGCTGCGTGTCGCAAAGGAGAGGCAATGGTCACGAAGCTGAAGAAGGCCAGCGAGGAAAGCGCCGCCGCGGGTGACAGCCCCGACCTGGCCGGCACCGTCAAGGAATCCGCGCAGCAGATCTGGCTGGCGGGCCTGGGCGCGTTTTCGAAGGCCCAGGCGGAAGGCGGCAAGGTGTTCCAGGCGCTGGTGAAGGAGGGCCTGGACATCCAGAAGAAGACGCAGGCCGCCGCCGGCGAGAAGTTCACGGATGCGACCAGCCGCATGGCCTCGATGGCCACGGACCTGTCCAACAAGGCCTCGGGCCAGTGGGACAAGCTGGAAACCATCTTCGAGGAACGCGTGGCGCGCGCGCTGAAGAAGCTGGGCGTACCCACCTCGCGCGAGATCGACGAACTGGTCGCGCGCATCGAGGAACTGAACCGCACTGTCGCGGCGCTGGGCGGCGAAACGGGCGCCCGCAAGGGGCCCCCCCACAAGACGGCCGCCCGCACGGGCGCGGCGCAGCGGCCGGCCGTGAAGGCGGCGCGCAAGCGCGCGTCGGCCCGCAAGGCCGCCAGCGAGTGAACGCGGACCGGGGCCTGGGAGCCTGGGCGGCAGAGAAGCGGGCCTGCGCCGGGGCCTGGGAGCCTGACAGCCTAGGCGCGGTCGATCGCCGCGTACTTTACGTACGCAAGGAGATCGCAACGACGGCTGGCAGGCTCCCAGGCCCCGGCCCGGAGGGTTGGGCCTTCAAGGGGCCGTCTGCGTCGTTGCGGGAAGGGGTCAAGCCGGCCAGGCTTGACCCCTTCCCGCGCCTAGCATCCAGCCCCTTGAAGGCCCAACGCAGGCCCGTTTCTCTGCCGCCCAGGCTCCACAGCCGGCCCCCCCGCATCGCCCTCGCCCTCGCCGGCGGCGGGCCCCTGGGCGCGATCTGGGAGATCGGCGCCCTCTGCGCGCTGGAGGAGGCGCTGGGCGGGATCGAGCTCACCCGGCTGGACCACTACGTGGGCGTCTCGGCCGGCGGCTTCATCGCCGCGGGTCTGGCCAACGGCATCGCGCCGCGCGCGCTGTGTGCCGCCTTCATCGAGAACCGCGGGGCGGCCGACGATGTCTTCGACCCGCGCTGGCTCACCAAGCCCGCCTGGGGCGCGTTCCTGCGCGGCGCGGCGCGGCTGCCGCTGCTGGCGGCGGCCAGCGCCTGGCGCGCCGGCGTGCGGCGCGAAGCCCTGCTGCACGCGCTGGAGCCGCTGACGGCGGCCCTGCCGGAAGGCGTCTTCTCCTCGGAACCGATCCACGACCGCCTGGCGCGGGTCTTCTCGCGGGAAGGCCGCAGCAACGACTTCCGCCGACTGGCGAGCCGCCTGACGCTGGTCGCCACCGACGTCGAACGCGGCGAGGCCGTGGCCTTCGGCAGCCCCGGCTGGGACCACGTGCCGGTCTCGCGGGCGGTGCAGGCCACCTGCGCCCTGCCCGGCCTGTTCCCGCCGGTGGAGATCGACGGCCGGCGCTTCGTCGACGGCGCGCTCACCAAGACGCTGCACGCCTCGGTGGCGCTCGAAGACGGCATGGATCTCGTGCTGTGCCTCAACCCCCTGGTTCCCTTCGCGCTCCCCGGCGCGGCGGCGCGGGGGCTACCCTCGCTGCTCGGGCAGACCATCCGCACCATGATCCATTCGCGCCTCGCGCTCGGGATGCGCCACTACGCGCGGGCCTATCCCGGCACCGACATCGTGCTGCTGGAGCCGGAGGCGAAGGACGCCGTGCTGCAGCGGGCCCATCCCTTCGGTTACGCGCAGCGGCGCGCGCTCGCCGAACACGCGTACCAGCGCACCCGCGCGTGGCTGCGGGGCAACGCGCCGCGAGTCGAACCCACGCTGGCGCGCCACGGGATCGTCGTGCGTTCCGGCGTGCTGCGCGACGACGGCCGCCTCCTGATCCCTGGGACGCCGTCCACGCGCCTGGGCCCGGCGCTGGACCGACTTCGCAGCGTGCTGGACGACCTGGATTCCACATTGCAGTGCGCGAGACCATGACGAAGAAAGCGCCGCGCCGCACGGCCGAACGCATCCTGGAAGTGACGCTCGACCTGTTCAATCGCTTCGGCGAGCCGAACGTGTCGACCACCCTGATTTCGTCCGAGCTGGGCATCAGCCCCGGCAATCTTTACTATCACTACCCGGCGAAGGATGAGCTGATCAATTCGCTGTTCGACCGCTACGACAAGGCGCTCGGTGAGTTGCTCCATGCCGCCGGCGACGTGCGCGACGTGGAGGACGCCTGGTTCTTCCTGCACACGCTGTTCGAGCTGATCTGGCAGTACCGCTTCCTGTACCGGGACCTCAACGACCTGCTCTCGCGCAACCGGCGGCTGGAAACCGAATTCCAGGCCGTGCTGAAGAACAAGACCCGCGCCATCCGCGCGCTGCTGGATGGCATGGGCCGCAGCGGCGCGGTCGGCATCGATTCGCGCCAGCTCGAGGCGACGGCGACCAGCATGGTGGTGCTGCTCACCTATTGGCTGAGCTACGAGTACGTGCGCGACCCGCGCCGGGCGCTGGAGCCCGAGGGCGCGCAGCAGGCCTTGCTGCGCGGCGCCCACCACGTGCTCCATCTGCTGGTACCCTATCTGGAACCTGCGCAGCAGGCGCACCTGCTGCAGCTCGCCGGTGCCTACGCCGCCGGGAACGCACCGGGAGGCTGAGCGCAGGCGGGGAGACGACGATGGCCCACTGGACGGCCTTCCCGCACCTTGGTGAATTCCAGTACGACGCCGCCAGCGTGAGCCAGGCGTGGCAACGCCTGCACGCGGGCGATGCGGAGCCCTTGCCCGCCGATCCGCGGGTTCTGCAGGCCTGGGTGCTGTTCCACAACGGCGAGTTCCAGCAGGCCATGCAGGCCGGCCTGGAAGCCGGCGACGGCGGCATCACCTGCGCCAACAAGGCGGCCTGCATCTACGCGAACTACCTCGAGAAGAAGGAAAAGGTGCGGCTCGCCCTGTTCCAGGAGGCCGCGCAGCGCGCCGAGCAGCAGGCCGCGGCCCATCCGGACGACCCCGGCGCCTGGTACTGGCAGGCCTACGCGCTCGGACGCTACAGCCACGGCATCAGCGTGGCCAAGGCGCTCGCAATGGGGCTGGGCAGCCGCGTCAAGGAGGCGCTGGAGCACACGGTCCGCCTGCAGCCGCGCCATGCCGATGCGCACGTCGCGCTGGGCGCCTTCCACGCCGAGGTGATCGACAAGGTCGGCTCCCTGATCGGCAGCATGACCTACGGCGCGAAGAAGGACGTCGGCCTGCGCATGTTCCAGGAGGCGCTGCGCCTCCATCCGCACTCGCCCATCGCCCTGATCGAGTACGCCAACGGC
Source organism: Ramlibacter monticola (assembly GCF_016722785.1). Taxonomy (GTDB): domain Bacteria; phylum Pseudomonadota; class Gammaproteobacteria; order Burkholderiales; family Burkholderiaceae_C; genus Ramlibacter; species Ramlibacter monticola. The sequence goes on from NZ_JAEQNE010000001.1 coordinate 1,649,419, forward strand.
CTCGTGATGCTGGAAGGCGACGGCAAGCTCAAGGAGGCGACCCGCCTGTACGAGCAGGCCGCGGCGCTGCAGCCTGCCGATGCGATGGAGCGGCTGGACGTGGACCTGGCGCGTGCGGAGCTGGCGACGTAGCCGACGCCGGCAAGCGCCCCCAGACTACAGGCTCGTCCGTGAGCCGACGGAACAATGGGCCGCATGGACCCCATGAACATCTTCCAGGCGCTGCTGGTCAGCCACCGCACCCAACGGGAACTCTACGCGCGCCTGCTGGCGAGCAAGCCCGCCACCGAGGAGCGGCAGCACGTGTTCGAGGAGCTGAAGCGCGAGCTGCACGCGCACGAGACGGCGGAGGAGCGCTGCTTCTACGTGCCGCTGATCGAGCACGACCGCTCGGTGGACCTGTCGCGGCACGCCATCGCCGAACACCACGAGATGGACGAAATGGTGGAACACCTCGACCAGGTGGACCCGCACGCGGCCGAATGGCAGGCGTGCTGCCAGAAACTCTGCGACAAGATCGAGCACCACCTCGACGAGGAGGAACAGAAGTTCTTCCCGCAGGCCGGCAAGGTCCTCGGCGAGACGCAGAAGCTGAAGCTGGCGAAGGACTACGAGGCGGAGTTCATGACGCTGCGGCTCAAGCAGGAGGCCTGAAACACCTTAACAGCCGAACGCAGAGGGCGCAGAGGAATCGCAAAGAGCCTGTCCTGAATTTTGTGTTCGGGGCATAACATGACCCAGAGGACCAGTTATGCCCAGCAAGACGAAGTTGAAGAACGCGGAGATCGCGGCGAAGTCGGCTGCACTGCCGAAAATCCCCA
>NZ_JAEQNE010000010.1 GCF_016722785.1 Ramlibacter monticola
GGCACTCGCCTTGAACACGCGGCCGCGCAAGACACTCGGCTGGCGCACACCAGCTGAAGCTTTCAATGAACTGCTACGCTCGGCACAACGAAACAGCGTTGCGACGACCAGTTGAACTCGGGCTGGATGCCGCGGTCCGAGTGGTGCACCAGCGACTGTTTCGTTTGCCTTTGACGCAGCGCCATTTTGAAGGCCTGGCTGACCTGCTCGGTGCCCAGGCCGTCGTGCACATGCCATCCCATGATCTTGCGCGAGTAGGCATCGGTGATGAGACTGACGTACACTATCTTGTCCCTGGTGCGCAGGTACGTGATATCTGCCACCCACACCTGCTCGCATCCTGTGGCCACCACCTTGGCCGGTCCATCCTTGAGCAAATTGGGGTGGCGGCGGTAGAAATGGCGGCTGTTCGTCGTCTTGTGGAACGCTCGCAGCGGTCGCACCAGCATGCTTGTCTGGCGCAGCAAGTCGAACATCGCGTCGCGTCCGATCTTGATGCCTTGGCGCTGCAGGGGTTCGTGCAGCATGTGGTGCAGCTTGCGCGTGCCAATGCGGGGCTGGTTGCGGCGCTCGTCGCGCACCAGCGCCACGACGGTGGAGTGCTTGTCCTGGCGGTGGCGCTCGCACGCGACTCGCTTGTAATACGCCTGCCGGCTGATGCCCATGAAGCGGCAAGCCGTCGCGATGCTCAGCCCTTGGACGAGCTTTTCCGCGACGACTTGCCCACAGGCTTTTTTCCGATCTGCACTCCATAGTCGCGCTTGAGCACGCCCACGACTGCCTCGAAGAAAGCCGCCTTCTGCTGGGCTTCCTTGAGCTGCAGCTCGAGCTCCTTGATCCGCTGCTCCGGCGGCACGGGTTTGCTGGGGTCTGACATCTTCTGGACTGATTTGCCCATGGATGATGCCTTGCGCCACCGCGAGCTGCCATGCCTTCGCATCCAGGTCAGAACGGTCGATGACCCCTGTATGCCGTAGCGCCTTTGTGCTTGGCCGGTCGTCAGTTCGCCCTTCTCAACCTGTTCAACCACCGCAAGCTTGAACGCAAGCGTGTAGTCGTTCTGTGTTCTCTTGGTCCATTCCGTCAATTGACTTTCCTTTCTGGTGGCCAGAAAGGTGTCAACCCATTTTAGGACGGGTCACAGCCCCGGTCTGATCCTGCAGCGTGCGGGTTCGAAAGCAGCGGCTTCGTTCGAGATCGCCGCACGTGCACCAGGGTCAGGGGAGGACGCTGCGTTCCCCCAGCCGCAGCGCAGGACCAGGGATGGGACAGTCCGACTCTGCGACATAAAGGAGGAGGCGCGGGCGCGGCCATGGTGCGGGGCAGGGCTCTCATCCGCGCCGGGGGACAGTCGCAGAGGCGGACTGTCCCATCCCTGGTCCGGCCCAAGGGCAACGCTACTTCGGATGCGTCGCGTTGCGCTGCGTTGCGTGCGTTGCGCTGCGCGTGCCCAGGCGCGACGTCTCAGTCACTCATACGCCGACATCGGCACGCAGCTGCAGAACAGGTTCCTGTCTCCGTACACGTTGTCCACGCGGCCCACCGGCGGCCAGTATTTCAGCTGGCGGCCCGAGCCGGTCTTCGGGTCGGCCATGGCGGCGCCCAGTTCGCGGGCATACGGATGCGGCCATTCCGCCTTGAGCAGCGACTCCGCCGTGTGCGGCGCGTTCTTCAGCGGGTTGTCCTCCTGCGGCCATTCGCCACGCTCGATGCGGCGGACCTCCTCGCGGATCGCGATCATCGCGTCGCAGAAGCGATCGAGCTCCTCCAGCGTCTCGCTTTCGGTGGGCTCCACCATCAGCGTGTTGGGCACCGGGAAGCTCAGGGTAGGCGCATGGAAGCCGTAGTCCATCAGCCGCTTGGCGACGTCCTCGGCCATCACGCCGCTGGTCTCCTTCAGCGGCCGCAGGTCCAGGATGCACTCGTGCGCGACGTGGCCGTTGGCGCTCGCGTACAGCGTCGGGTAGTGGTCGCGCAGGCGGGCGCTCACGTAGTTGGCGCTCAGGATCGCGACCTCGGTGGCCTGCGTCAGGCCCTCGGCGCCCATCATGCGGCAGTACATCCAGCTGATCGGAAGCACGGCCGCATTGCCCCAGGGCGCGGCCGACACGGCGCCGACGGCGTGCTGGATGCCGCTGCCGGTCTGGTGCCCCGGCAGGAAGGGCACCAGGTCCTCGACCACGCACACGGGGCCGACGCCGGGGCCGCCGCCGCCGTGCGGGATGCAGAAGGTCTTGTGCAGGTTGAGGTGGCTCACGTCGCCGCCGAACTCGCCCGGGGCGGCCACGCCGACCAGCGCGTTCATGTTGGCCCCGTCCACGTAGACCCGGCCGCCATGACTGTGCACCAGCTCGCACAGCTCCTTCACCTGCATCTCGAACACGCCGTGCGTGCTCGGGTAGGTGATCATGATGCAGGCGAGGTTCCCGCTGTGCTTCTCGCACTTGGCCCGCAGGTCCGCGAGGTCCACGTTGCCGCTGTCGTCGCAGGCGGTCACCACCACCTGCAGGCCCGCCATCTGGGCGCTGGCCGGGTTGGTGCCGTGCGCGGACGAGGGGATCAGGCAGATGTTGCGGTGCGCCTGGCCGCGGCTCTCGTGCCAGGCCTTGATCGCCAGCAGGCCGGCGTATTCGCCCTGCGAGCCGGCGTTGGGCTGCAGGCTGATGCCGGCATAGCCCGTGGCCTCGCACAGCCACGCGCGCAGCTGCTCGTCGAGCTCCGCGTAGCCTTGCAGCTGGTCGCGCGGCGCGAAGGGATGCACGTGGGCGAACTCGGGCCAGGTGATGGGGATCATCTCGCTGGTCGCGTTCAGCTTCATCGTGCAGCTGCCCAGCGGGATCATGCTGCGGTCCAGCGCCAGGTCCTTGTCGGACAGGCTGCGGAGGTAGCGCAGCATGCCGGTTTCGCTGTGGTGCGTGTTGAAGACCGGGTGCGCCAGGAACTCGCTGGTGCGGCGCAGCGCCTGCGGGATCCCGGGCTCGATGCCCTTCTCGAAGGCGGCGAAATCCGGCAGCGCCTGGCCCGGCGTGGCGAAGACCTGCCACAGGCGCTGGATGTCCTCGCGCGTGGTGGTCTCGTCCAGCGAGATGCAGATGTACTCCTGCCAGGCCTGGCGCAGGTTCAGGTGCATCGCATGGGCGCGCGAGATGTAGTTCTGCGTCGCCTCGCCCGTGTGCAGCGAGAGCGTGTCGAAGAAGGCCTCGCGCCGTGGCTTGTGGCCCAACTGCTCCAGGCCCTTCGCCAGGAGGGCCGTGTAGCTGGCGACGCGCAGCGCGATGCGCTTGAGTCCCTGCGGCCCGTGGTAGACCGCGTACATGCTCGCAACCACCGCCGGCAGCACCTGGGCCGTGCAGATGTTGGACGTGGCCTTCTCGCGGCGGATGTGCTGCTCGCGCGTCTGCAGCGCGAGCCGGTACGCCGGGTTGCCGTGCGAATCGACGCTCACGCCGACCAGCCGGCCCGGCATGGAGCGCTTGAACTCGTCGCGGCAGGCCAGGTAGCCCGCGTGCGGGCCGCCGGCGCCCATCGGCATGCCGAAGCGCTGGGTGGTGCCGCAGACGATGTCGGCGCCGAACTCGCCGGGCGGCACCAGCAGGGTGAGCGCCAGCAGGTCGGCGGCCACGATGAAGGCGGCCTGCTTGTCATGGGCCTGCTGCACGTCGGCACGCAGGTCGTCGATGCGGCCGCTGGTGGCCGGGTACTGCGCCAGCACGGCGAAGTAGTCGCCCGCCAGCAGCTGCTTCCATTCCTCCGCCGAATTGGCCAGCAGCACCTGGATGCCGAGCGGCTTCGCGCGGGTCTGCACCACCTCGATCGTCTGCGGATGGCAGTCGCCGGCCACGAGGAAGTTGGCGCTCTTGCTCTTGACCATGCGCTTGGCGAGCGTCATCGCCTCGGCCGCGGCCGTGGCCTCGTCCAGCATGGAGGCGTTGGCGATCGGCATGGCGGTGAGGTCGCACACCATGGTCTGGAAGTTGACCAGCGCCTCCATGCGGCCCTGGCTGATCTCCGCCTGGTAGGGCGTGTAGGCGGTGTACCAGGCCGGGTTCTCGAGGATGTTGCGCAGGATGACGCCCGGGGTGAAGGTGCCGTAGTAGCCCTGCCCGATGAAGCTGCGGAAAACCTGGTTCTTGCGCGCGATGTGGCGCAGTTCCAGCAGCGCGGCCGCCTCGGTGGCCGGCGGCGGCAGCCGCATCGCGCGGGAGCGGGCGATGGAGCGCGGCACGATGCTCTCGACCAGCGCGCGGCGCGAAGCCTCGCCGATCACGGACAGCATGTGGCGCTCGTCCGCTTCGTCGATGCCGATGTGGCGCGGAAGGAACTCGGTGGGGTTTTCCAGCTCGCCGAGCGGCCGGGCGGATTGCATCAGCATGGGGATAGGGGGTTTGGAAGCGGGGTCATCCCGGGCGGGACCCGGGATTCAGGACGGCAGGCGGCGGGCCGCGATCAGCTGTTCGCCTGGACGAACTTCTCGTAGGCCGGCGCGTCCATGAGGTCGTCGAATTCGGCCATGTCCTTGATCAGGATCTTGAAGAACCAGCCGGTGCCCATCGGGTCCTTGTTGGCCATGGAGGGGTCGGCGCGCAGGTCCTCGTTCACCTCGGAGACCTCGCCGGCGATCGGCATGTACACGTCGGCGGCGGCCTTCACCGATTCCACGACGCCCGCGATCTCGCCCTTCGCGTAGGCCTTCCCGACTTCCGGCAGGTCCACGAATACGACGTCGCCCAGCGCATCCTGCGCATGCAGCGTGATGCCGACGACGGCGTACTCGTGGTCCTCCAGCTGGATCCACTCGTGCTCGGGCGTGTACTTGACGGTCATGCTTCTTCTCCTGGCGGCATCAGCCGCGGTAGTAACGATTGGGAACGAACGGCATCGGGCTGACCTCCATGGGAACGGGCTTGCCGCGGACGATCGCCTGCAGCCGGGTGCCGGCGGCCGCGAGCTGTGGCGGCACGTACGCCATGGCGACCGGTTCGTCCACGGTGGGACCGAGCAGGCCGCTGGTCACTTCGCCCACGGTCTGGCCGCGCGCGTCCTTCAGTTCGACGTGCTCGCGCACGGGCACGCGCTCCAGCGCAGTCAGGCCCACGCGCTTGCGCGCGATCGGCTCCTGGCCGTCGAGCTGCGCCAGCACGCGCGCGGCGCCGGGGAAGCCGCCCGCGCGCGCGCCGCCGGTGCGCCGCACCTTCTGGATCGCCCACTGCAGGGAGGCCTCGACGGGCGTCGTCGTCGTGTCGATGTCGTTGCCGTAGAGGCACAGGCCCGCTTCCAGGCGCAGCGAGTTGCGGGCGCCGAGGCCCACCGGCTTCACCTCCGGCTGGGCGAGCAGTTCGCGCGCGAAGGTCTCGGCCTGGATGGCGGGCACGGAGATCTCGAAGCCGTCCTCGCCGGTGTACCCGCTGCGCGTGACGAACAGGTCCACGCCCTTCCACTGGACGCCGGCGCCGGTCATGAACACGAGCTTCTCGACGCCGGGCAGCAGGCGCTGCAGCGCATCGACCGCCTTCGGTCCCTGCACCGCGAGGAGGGCGCGCTCAGGCATCGGGATGACCTGGCAGCGCGAGCCGATGCGTTCCTGGATGTGGGCGATGTCGCCAGCCTTGCAGGCGCCGTTGACGATCACGAACAGTTCGCCGCCGCGGTTGACGAACATCAGGTCGTCGATGATGGTGCCCTCGTCGGTGAGCAGCAGGCCGTAGCGCTGCTTGCCGGGAGCGAGGTCGATCACGTCCACCGGCATCAGCGTCTCGAAGGCCGCGGCCGCGTCGGGCCCGACCAGCCGCAGCTGGCCCATGTGCGAGACGTCGAACAAGCCGGCGCTGTTGCGTGTGTGGTGGTGCTCGGCCATCAGGCCGGCCGGGTATTGCACCGGCATCGAGTAGCCGGCGAAGGGGACCATGCGCGCACCGAGCTCGAGGTGCAGGGCATGCAGGGGGGTCTTCTGTAGCTCTTCCAGGGGGGCGGACACGCGGACTCCAACAGGCTTGCGGACCATCGTACACACGATGGGTCGGGCCATGCTGTCCGCTTTACCTGAGAGATTCACCCTTTGCGGGGGCTTGCTCCTTCGGTGGACGACTGCACTGCGGCAGCCGCCTCTCTCCAGCAAGGTGACGCCCCGCGGACGGGGCGCTCGTCAGTCCTGGGTGCCTGAGCGTTGCTGCGCCTTCGGCGGCTTCGCGTGGAGCGAAGCTCTCTCCTGACGGGGGCGATTCTAGCCGAGGCGAAAACCAGATACCGAACGCAGAGGGCGCAGAGGTTACGCAGAGGACGCAAAAGAACATCCTTTTGAAGGTGTTTTTCTGCGTCCTTTGCGTATCTTTCGCGCCCTCTGCGTTCGGCTGTCCGGATTGGAATTCCTACTTCGCGTACACCAGGTCCCGCAGCCCCAGCGACAAGCCCGGCACGTAGGTGATGATCATCAAACAGCCCAGCACCACCAGCACGAAGGGGATCAGCTGCGTGACGATGCGGTCCAGCGAGATCTTCGCCACCGTGCAGGCCGCGAACAGGTTCACGCCGAACGGCGGCGTGATCATGCCCAGCGCCAGGTTCACCACCATGATCAGGCCGAAGTGCACCGGGTCGATGCCGAAGTGCTGCGCCACCGGCGCCAGGATCGGCGCCAGCACGATGATCGACGCGCTGGTCTCGATGAACATGCCGATCACGAACAGCGCCGCGTTCACGCCCAGCAGGAACATCGTCGGGTTCTTCAGCACCTCCTGCAGCCATTGGCCGATGGCCTCCGGCACACCGGCGCGCGTGATCAGGAACGCGAACAGGCCGGCGTTGGCGATGATGAACATGATCACCGCCGACGAGATCACCGACTTGCGCAGGATCGCGTACAGGTCGCCGACGTCGATCTCGCGGTAGACCAGCATGCCCACCACCAGCGCATAGAACACCGCCACGGCCGAAGCTTCGGTCGGCGTGAACACGCCGCCGTAGATGCCGCCCAGGATGATCACCGGCATCAGCAGGGCCCAGCCGGCCTGCTTCAGCGCCGGGAAGAAGGACAGCCGGCCGTCGCCGTCGTTCTTGCCGAGGCCTTTCCACTTGCACCACAGCCACACGAACAGCATCAGCGCGCCGCCGATCAGCAGGCCCGGACCGAAGCCGGCGATGAACAGCTCGCCGATGGACACCTCGGCGCTCACGCCGTACAGGATCATGGGGATCGACGGCGGGATGATCACGCCCAGTTCGGCCGCCGTGGCCTGCAGGGCCGCCGCGTAGTTGGTCGGGTAGCCGTGCTTGATCAGGGCCGGGATCAGGATCGCGCCGATCGCGAAGGTGGTCGCGACCGAGGAGCCCGACACCGCCGCGAAGATCATGCAGGTCAGCACGCAGGTCATGGGCAGGCCGCCCTGCACGCCGCCGACGATGCTCTTGGCGAATTCCACCAGCCGGCGCGAGATGCCGCCGGTCTCCATCAGGTTGCCCGCCAGGATGAAGAACGGGATGGCGGCCAGCGGAAACTTGTTGATCGAGTTGAACATCTCCTTGACGGAGATGAGCATGTTGGCGTTCGTGACCTGGATCCCCAGGATGGCGGACAGGCCGATCGAGACGGCGACCGAGACGCTGAGCGCGAAGCACAGCACCATGGTCCCGAGCATGGCAGTGGTCATTGCGCGGTCTCCAGTTCGTGGCGCTGCGGGTCGATCAGGTTGCCGATCACGCCGAGGATGCAGAAGAGGGCGCCCACCGGCAGCGCCAGGTAGCCCCAGAACATCGAGATCGATTCCAGGCCGGCCATCGACTGCACCTGCCCGCGCACCGCGTAGTCCCAGCCCCACCAGAGGATCACGGCGACGAGCACGAGCGAGAGGAAGGCCACCACCCAGTCGAGCGCGCGCCGCGCGCCGGCGGGAACCGTGCGGTACAGGACGTCCACGCTGACCATGGCGCCCTGGCGGAAGGCCGCGGGAATGCCCAGGAAGACCATCCAGATCAGCGACAGGCGGATCAGGATCTCGCTCCACTCGGCCGGCTGCTCCAGCACGAAGCGGGTGACGATCTGGAACATGCCGAGCGTGCTGGCCACGACCAGCATGAGGCAGGCGCCGGCCATGGCCAGGCCGCTGGTGAAGCGCTCGACGCGCAGGAAGGTTTCTTTCACGGTCGCCTCTTTGTCATTCGCGGAAAGGCCCGCGCGCGGCGGGCCTTCCCATTCTTTTCCCGGCGGGCGGCGCCCGCAACGCGGCGGCTTACTTGAAGTTGCGGATCCGATCCAGGTTCGCCTTGCCGAACTGCTTCTCGAATTCGGCGTTCACCGGCGCCAGCGCCTGCACGAACTTCGCCTTGTCGACGTTGTCGATCACGGTCATCCCCTTGGCGCGCAGGTCGGCCACGCCCTTGGCGTCGTCCTCGTCCACGCGCGCGCGGTTGGCCTTGGTGGCCTCCCTGGCGGCATCGAGGAAGGCCTGCTTGTCGGCGGCCGACAGCTTGTCGAAGGTGCCCTTGTTCATCAGGAAGAGGCAGGGCGAGTACACGTGGCCGGTCAGCGACAGGTGCTTCTGCACCTGGTCGAACTTGGCGGAGATGATCACCGACAGCGGGTTCTCCTGGCCGTCCACGGTCCCCTGCTGCAGGGCGGTGAACACCTCGGGGAAGGCCATGGGCGTGGTGATGATGCCGAAGCCCTTGTACGCGGCGATGTGCACCGGATTTTCCATGGTGCGCATCTTCAGGCCCTTGAGGTCCTCCGGCGCCTTCACGTCGCGCTTGCTGTTGGTCATGTGGCGGAAGCCGTTCTCGGCCCACGCCAGCGCCTTGAAGCCCTTGGAGTCGAACTTGCCCAGCAGTTCCTGGCCGATCGGGCCGTCCAGCACGGCGCGGGCATGGGCCTTGTCGCGGAACAGGAAGGGCACGTCGAGGATCTTGGTCTCGGGCACGAAGTTCGGCACCGGGCCCGTGGAGGAGAAGGCCAGTTCCTGCGTGCCGAGTTGCACGGCCTCGATGGACTCGCGCTCGCCGCCCAGGGAGCCGTTGTAGAAGGTCTGGACCTTGTAGCGGCCGGCGGTGCGCTTCTCCACTTCCTTCGCGAACGTGTCGATCGCGATGCCCTGGTGCGAGTTCTGGGCGGTGGAAATGCTGATCTTCATCGTCGTCTGGGCGGCGGCCAGCGAGCTGGCCAGCAGGCCGGCAGCCATGACGGCGACGAGCTTCGTGAACTTCATGGGGTCTCCTGAGCGATGTTCGGACAAACCTGGCGATCATGCCCCGCCGTCGCACGCCGCCGCCACGGGGGATGTACGGACGGCCGCCGTCAAGCTGATGTCAGCCAGGGGCGGCAGCCCGTGAAGTCGTCACATGTTGGTGTAGTTCGGCCCGCCGCCGCCTTCCGGCGTGATCCACACGATGTTCTGCGTCGGGTCCTTGATGTCGCAGGTCTTGCAGTGCACGCAGTTCTGCGCGTTGATCTGCAGCCGCTCGCCGCCGCCCTCCGTCTGCACGAACTCGTACACGCCCGCGGGGCAGTAGCGGCTCTCCGGGCCGGCGAACTTGCTGAGGTTCACGTTCACCGGCACCGACGCATCCTTCAGCGTCAGGTGCGAAGGCTGGTCCTCGGCATGGTTGGTATTGGACAGGAACACCGAGGAGAGGCGGTCGAAGGTCAGCTTGCCGTCCGGCTTCGGGTAGACGATCGGCTTGCACTCCGCCGCCGGCTTCAGGTAGACGTGGTCCGGCTTCTCGCGGTGGATGGTCCACGGCACCGTGCCGCGCAGCAGGAACTGCTCGATGCCCGTCATCACGGTGGCGACGGTGCGGCCCTTCTTGAACCACTGCTTGAAGTTGCGCGACTTGTTCAGCTCCTTGTAGAGCCAGGACTGCTCGAAGGCTTCGGGGTAGGCCGCGAGTTCGTCGTGCTGGCGGCCCGCCGTCACCGCGTCGAAGGCGGCGCGCGCGGCCAGCATGCCCGACTTGATCGCGGCGTGGCTGCCCTTGATGCGCGAGGCGTTGAGGAAGCCGGCGTCGTCGCCCACCAGCGCGCCGCCCGGGAACACCAGCTTGGGCAGCGACAGGATGCCGCCGACGGTGAGCGCGCGGGCGCCGTAGGCCAGGCGCTTGGCCTTGGCGCCCTCGAAGTACCAGCGGATGTTGGGGTGCGTCTTCCAGCGCTGGAATTCCTCGAACGGCGACAGGTACGGGTTCTGGTAGTCGAGGCCGACGACGAAGCCGACCGCCATCAGGTTGTCCTCCATGTGGTACATGAAGGTGCCGCCGTAGGTCATCTCGTCCAGCGGCCAGCCCGAGCTGTGCAGCGTGAGGCCCGGCTGGTGGCGCGAGGGATCGATCTCCCACAACTCCTTGATGCCGATGCTGTAGGTCTGCGGGTCGCGGTCGGCGTCGAGCTTGTAGCGGCCGATCACCTGCTTGCCCAGGTGGCCGCGCGCGCCTTCGGCGAAGATGGTGTACTTGGCGTGCAGTTCCATCCCGAGCTGGAAGCTGTCGGTGGGCTCGCCCTCCTTGCCGATGCCCATGTTGCCGGTGGCGACGCCCTTGACGGCGCCGTTCTCGTCGTACAGCACTTCGGCGGCGGCGAAGCCGGGGAAGATCTCCACGCCCAGGGCTTCGGCCTGCTGCGCCATCCAGCGCGTGACGTTGGCCAGGCTCACGATGTAGCAGCCGTGGCTGACGAAGTTCGGCGGCAGCAGCAGGTTGGGGATGCGGGTGGCGCCGCGCTCGCCCAGCATGAGGAACACGTCTTCCGTCACCGGCTGGTTCAGGGGCGCGCCCTTTTCCTTCCAGTCGGGGATGAGTTCGTCCAGCGCGATCGGGTCCATCACCGCGCCGGAGAGGATGTGGGCGCCGGGCTCGGAACCCTTCTCCAGCACGACGACCGAGACCTCCTTGCCTTCCTCCGCGGCGAGTTGCTTCAGGTGGATGGCGGTGGCCAGGCCGGCCGGCCCGCCGCCGACGACCACCACGTCGTATTCCATCGCTTCGCGCGGGCCGAACTGGGCCAGGATCTCTTCTTGGGTCATGGGAGTGTCGTTGATAATGGTCCGCATACCGCGCGTGTGATGTCCCGCGCTCCGACGGGGATTCTATTCCCCGCGGGGAAGGGGCCCGAACGACCGTTCGCTTCGCGCTTGAGGAGAGGAGTGCCCTTTGGCTTACAGCATCGACCTGTCCGGGCGTGTCGCCCTGGTGACCGGCGCGTCCAGCGGACTCGGCGCGCAATTCGCGCGCGTGCTGGCCCGCTCGGGCGCCGCCGTCGTGCTCGCCGCGCGCCGCATCGAGAAGCTCAAGGACCTGCGCGCGCAGATCGAGGGCGAGGGCGGCGACGCCCACGTCGTCGGGCTCGACGTGACCAGCCTCGAGAGCATCCGCGCCGCGGTGGCGCACGCGGAGACGGAGGTCGGCTCCATCGACATCCTGGTGAACAACTCCGGCGTGAGCACCACGCAGCGCATCCAGGAGGTGGGCGAGGAGGACTTCGACTACGTCTTCAACACCAACGTCAGGGGCGCCTTCTTCGTCGCGCAGGAGGTCGGCAAGCGCATGCTGGCGCGCGCCCAGGGCTCGGCGCCGGGCACCTACACCGGCGGACGCATCATCAACATCGCCTCCATGGCGGGGCTGCGGCCGCTGCCGCAGATCGGCGTGTACGCCATCAGCAAGGCGGCGGTGGTCCAGATGACCCGGGCCTTCGCGCTGGAATGGGGCCGCTTCGGCATCAACGTCAACGCGCTGTGCCCCGGCTACATCGACACCGAGATCAACCACCACCACTGGTCCGGCGAGCAGGGCCAGAAGCTGATCAACATGCTGCCGCGCAAGCGCGTGGGCAAGCCCGAGGACCTCGACGCGCTGCTGGTGATGCTGGCGTCCAACGAGAGCCACTTCGTGAACGGCGCGGTGATCGCCGCCGACGACGGTTTCGGGATCTGAGAAGGCACGAATGAAGCTGGAACTGCCGGAGAAGAAGAAGCTGGTGCACGCGCTGCGCATGCCGATCCGCTGGGGCGACATGGACGCGATGGGCCACGTCAACAACACCCTGTACTTCCGCTACCTCGAAGTCGCCCGCATCGACTGGTTCCAGTCGATCGGCTGCCCGGTGAACCCGCAGGGGGAAGGGCCGCTGATCGTCAACGCCTTCTGCAATTTCTACAAGCAGCTCGAGTACCCCGGCGACATCACGGTGAAGATGTACGCCAGCGACCCGGGGCGCAGCAGCTTCGAGAGCTGGGCCACGATCGAGCGCGACGACGACCCCGGCACGCTCTACGCGGCCGGCGGAGCCACCACCGTGTGGGTGGACTTCCCGCGCCAGAAGTCCATTCCGATGCCAGGGTGGTTCCGCGCGCTGGTCGAGTAGGCGCTTCCCCGCCCGGGCGTCATTCCTTCTTCTTTTCGCGCGGCACCCGCCCCAGCAGGTAGAACTCGGGGTTGGGCATCATGTTCGAGAAGCTCGCCATGCGGTTGGAGAGGCCGAAGAAGGCCGTGATCGCCGCGATGTCCCAGATGTCCTCGTCGTCGAAGCCGTGCGGGTGCAGGGCCTCGAAGTCGGCTTCCTCGATCTCGTGCGAGCGCAGGCACACCTTCATCGCGAAGTCGAGCATCGCGCGCTGGCGCGGCGTGATGTCGGCCTTGCGGTAGTTCACCGCCACCTGGTCGGCCACCAGCGGCTTCTTCTCGTAGATGCGCAGGATGGCGCCGTGGGCGACCACGCAGTAGAGGCAGTTGTTGGCCGCGCTGGTGGCCGTGACGATCATCTCGCGCTCGCCCTTGGTGAGCGAGCCGGTTTCCTTCAGCATCAGCGCGTCGTGGTAGGCGAAGAAGGCGCGCCATTCGGCGGGCCGGCGCGCCAGCGCCAGGAACACGTTCGGCACGAAGCCGCTCTTCTCCTGCACTTCCAGGATGCGCTGGCGCATGTCCTCCGGCAGGTCCTTCAGTTCGGGCATCGGGTAGCGGCTCATGGGGGCCTCCTCGTGGCGCAAGGGTGATTCTCGGATTTTGGCTCGTCAGCATAAGGGGATTTGCCTCGCCTGCTTCCACCGCGGCGACCGCAATGCCCACCACCAAAATCGGCACCGAAGTGGCCCGCAAGCTGGCACTCGCCGCCGGCGGCTGATGCTGCCTCTGCCTCATGAGGCTCTGCGCTGGCGTCGCCGAATGTGACGCCTACGCCAGGATGTGATCCGGCCCGGCGCGCGCGCGCCGGGCCGTTTATCTTGGGGCATGTCCAAGGTCTTCCTCAGCCCGGCGACCTTCGTGGGAGGATCGCTCGCCGGGGCCCTGCTCCTGGCGGCCTGGTTCGGCGCGTTCACGCGCGCGCCCGAGCCGGCGCCGGCTCCCACGTCCACGCATCGAGCGGCGGTGGCCGCGCAGGGCGACGGCGCGCCCGTGCCGCCGCCGCAGGTCGGCGCGGCCGTTGCCACGCCGGCCCAGGACGCGGATCTCGCCGCGAGTTGTCCGTCGCAGGTGCTGCTGGCGCCGGGCGGAGGCGGCGACGGCCGCTTCGCGCTGGAAGCCGTGCTGTCCTCGGCGGCGCAGGTGGAACCGTCCGCCTACCTGGCGGTGGCGCGCGAATCCGCCCAGCACGGGCAGCTGCACGACGCGGAAGTGGCCCTGCTGGCCGCCTGCCACGCGGCGGAGAGGGTTTCCGGCAGCCACTCGGTCGCCGTGGCGGACCTCAAGACCCGGATCGCGCAGCAGTACGTCGCCCTGGCGGCCTCCGAGGCCGCGGGCGCCGCGCGCGACGAACTGCTGAAACGCGCGGCCACGCTGCTGTCGAAGAGCGCGATCACCTATTCGGCGGCGCTGGGCCGCGAGGCCTCCAAGACCCGGCTCGCGGAGCAGCGCCTGGCGTCCCTGCACGACCCGGCCACGCTGCAACGGGCGCGGACGGATGCGAACGCCGACCCCGGCACGAGCGTGATGGGCGCCGCGCCGCGCTCGTCCGAGGAGGCCTCGGAGCGGACCACGGGCCCGCGCGGTGAGGCGTCGCGGCTGGTCTCCTCGGACCCGGAGCTGGCGCAGCTCGAAAGCGACCTGCGGCGGCTGCATGCGCAGGCGAGCAGCGTCACGCGCGACCCCGCCGGCCTGCGCCGGCGCGACAGCCAGGCGCTCGCGCAGCGCGACGCCGCTTGCGAGGACAAGGCCTGCCTCCTGCGCTGGTATGCGCAAAGGCGCCACCAACTGCTCGACGAGTTCTAGCCGTATATGCTCGCGGCTTCTTCCAGAAGGAGCCGCCATGCCCCTGTCGCAGGACCCCGAAACCCAGGCCGGCCTGGCCACCCGCCGCAAGGTGCTCGGCGACGAGTACGTGGAGGGCGCGCTGAGCCGAACCACGGCGTTCACCGATCCGATGCAGGAGCTGGTGACGAAGCACGCCTGGGGCAATACCTGGCAGCGCCCGGGCCTGGACCTGAAGACCCGCAGCATCGTGACCGTCTCGATGCTGGTGGCGCTGAACCGGCCGCACGAACTGAAGGCGCACGTGCGCGGCGCGCTGAACAACGGCGTGACGCGCGAGGAACTGCAGGAGATCTTCCTGCACGCGAGCGTCTATTGCGGCTTCCCGGCGGCGATCGATGCGCTGCGCACGGCGTCCGAGGTGGTGGACGCGAAGTAGCGCTCAGGACCCGGCCATCAGCTTGTGCACGAGATCGGCGGTGGTGTTCGCGCGGTACTTGCGCATCAGGCGCGCGCGGTAGATCTCGACCGTCCGGTGGCTGATCGCCAGCGTCTTGCCGATTTCCTTGGACGTCAGCCCGTCCAGCAGCCGCGCCGCCACCTCGCGTTCGCGCGCGGTGAGTTCGGCCTTCACCGGCCGCTGCGCGCTGAGGTCCTCGAAGGCCCAGATCCCCGCTTCGTGCGGCTCGTGCCGGTTGAGCGCGCGGCCGGTCACGTGGCACCAGAACACCTCGCCATTGGCCCGCTTCATGATGCGGTCATCCGCGTAGTGCCCCTTGGCATTGAGAATGGGGGCCATGCGGGCGCCCAGCCGCTCGTATTCGTCGGCGCTGGGGTAGAGCACCAGGAAGGACTCGCCCTTGAGCAATTGGTGCGACCAGCCGAACATCTCGCACAATGCGGTGTTGCAGTCCACGATGGCGCGGTTGCGCGAAACGCAAAGTCCCACGGGCGCAAGCTCGAAGGCGAGTCGGTAGTCGACGTCCATGACCACCCCTCTACGAATTACTACGTAACATCATAGGTAGTATCGTAGCGGGCCATTTGCCCGACTTCCCTGACGGGCGACGAAGGGCACCAGCAGGAGAGCGGAGTGAACAAGATCTATCCCAATGCGGCAGCGGCGCTGGCCGGCGTGATCAAGAGCGGCCAGCTGATCGCCGTCGGCGGTTTCGGCCTGTGCGGCATCCCGGAGGCGCTGATCGAGGCGGTGAAGGAGAGCGGCGTGCGCGACCTCACGGCCATCTCGAACAACGCCGGCGTCGACGGCTTCGGCCTCGGCAAGCTGCTGGAGACCCGGCAGATCAAGAAGATGATCTCGTCCTACGTGGGCGAGAACAAGGAGTTCGAGCGCCAGTTCCTGGCCGGCGAGCTCGAGCTGGAATTCACCCCGCAGGGCACGCTGGCCGAGAAGCTGCGCGCCGGCGGCGCGGGCATCCCGGCCTTCTTCACCAAGACCGGCGTGGGCACCATGGTCGCCGAAGGCAAGGAACTGCGCGAGTTTGGCGGCGACACCTACGTGATGGAGCATGCGCTGTTCCCCGAGGTGTCGCTGGTCAAGGCGGACGTCGCCGACCGCTCCGGCAACCTGCGCTTCAACCTGACGGCGCGCAACTTCAACCCGGCCGTCGCCATGGCCGGCAAGGTCTGCATCGTGGAAGTGGAGCGCATCGTGGCCACCGGCGAGATCGCGCCGGACGACATCCACCTGCCCGGCATCTACGTGCACCGCATCGTGCACAACCCCACGCCCGAGAAGCGCATCGAGAAGCGCACCACGCGTCCCGTCTGAGGAGGAAAGACATGCCCTGGACCCAAGAACAGATGGCCGCGCGCGCGGCCGAGGAACTGCAGGACGGCTTCTACGTGAACCTCGGCATCGGCATCCCGACGCTGGTGGCGAACTACACGGGCCACAAGGAAGTGTGGCTGCAGTCCGAGAACGGCATGCTGGGTATCGGCCCCTTCCCGACCGAGTCGGAGGTCGACGCCGACCTGATCAACGCCGGCAAGCAGACCGTCACCACCATCAAGGGCTCGTCGATCTTCGGCAGCCACGACAGCTTCGCGATGATCCGCGGCGGCAAGATCAACCTGTCCATCCTGGGCGCGCTGCAGGTCAGCGAGAAGGGCGACCTCGCCAACTGGATGATCCCCGGCAAGATGGTCAAGGGCATGGGCGGCGCGATGGACCTCGTCGCCGGCGTGCCGCGCGTGATCGTGCTGATGGAGCACGTGGCGAAGAAGAAGGACGGCACCGAGGACCTGAAGATCCTCCCGGACTGCACGCTGCCGCTCACCGGCAAGGCCGTGGTCGACCGCATCATCACCGACCTCGCCGTGATGGACGTGACGCCGCAGGGCCTGAAGGTCGTCGAGCTGGCGCCGGGCGTCGAGTTCGAATTCCTGCAGTCGAAGACGGGCGTCAAGCTGGTCCGCTGACGTGGACGGGGCGCAGGCCCTCGCCGGCCTCTGGCAGCTCGCCGGGCTGCCGGAGGAGGCGCTGGGCTGCGCCGACCTGGCCGGCGGCGATCCGGTCTATCCCTCGTCCTTCGCGGTCGCCACCGCGGCCCAATCCACCATCGCGGCGGCGGCGCTCGCCGCCTGCGAGCTCGGCCACCTGCGGGGCACGCCCCGGCAGCGCGTCGCCGTCGACGCGGTCCATGCGGCGGCCGAGTGCCTGGGCTGGTTCAGCCTCGACGGGCGCGAACCCCAGCTCTGGGACAAGTTCTCCGGCCTCTACCGCGCCCACGACGGCTGGGTGCGCGTGCACGCCAACTTCCGCCACCACCGCGAGGGCGCGCTGCGCCTGCTGGGGCTGCCGCCGGAAACGGCCGAGCGCCAGGCGGCCGAGCAGGCCCTGGCGCGCTGGGATGCATTCGACTTCGAGCAGGCCGCGGCCGAGGCCGGGCTGGTGGCGACGGCCCTGCGTTCCTTCGCGCAGTGGGACGCGACGCCGCAGGGGCAGGCCGTCGCCGCGCAGCCGCTGTTCACGCTCACCCGCATCGGCGAGGCGCCGCCGCGCGCGCTGCCGCCGCTCGGGCCGGCGCAGCGTCCGCTCGAAGGCCTGCGCGTGCTCGACTTCACGCGCATCCTCGCCGGCCCGGTGGGCGGCCGGGCGCTCGCGGCCTACGGCGCCGACGTGATGCTGGTCAATGCGCCGCACCTGCCCAACATCGAGGCCATCGCGGACACGAGCCGCGGCAAGCGGTCGGTGCTGCTGGACCTGCGCGCGCCCGAGGACCGTGCGGCCATGGACCGGCTGCTGGCGGACACCCACGTCATGGTGCAGGGCTACCGTCCCGGCGGCCTGGCCGGCCTCGGCTACGGGGCGGAGCAGGCGGCCGCGCAACGGCCCGGCATCGTCTACGTCTCGCTGAGCGCCTACGGCACGCAAGGCCCGTGGAAGGACCGCCGCGGCTTCGACTCGCTGGTGCAGACCGCCATGGGCTTCAACCAGGCGGAGGCCGAAGCGGCGGGCGATGCGCAGCGTCCGCGCCCGCTGCCCATGCAGATCCTCGACGAGGCGAGCGGCTACCTGATCGCCCTGGGTGCCGCCGCCGCGCTGCGCCGGCAGCAGCTGGAAGGCGGCAGCTGGCACGTGCAACTCTCGCTGGCGCAGACCGGCCACTGGATCCGCCATCTCGGCCGCGTGGCCGGCGGCTTCGCCGTCGCGCCGCCGTCGCTGGAGCCCTTCCTCGAAACACGGCCCTCCGGTTTCGGGCTACTCTGCGCCCTGCGCCACAGCGCCAGGCTGAGCCGGACGGCCGCCGCGTGGGTCCGGCCATCGGAACCGCCCGGCCGCTCGCCAGCCTGCTGGTGACGCCCGCTGCAGGAGGGGCGGGATGGGCGCTGACAATCGATCGGTGGCTTGACCTGCGCGCTTTGCACCATCGGGTGCTCATCATCGCGCCATGAATTCCGCGCCGCGTGCGCGTGGCGAAAGGACGAAAGATGAAACTGAAGCTTGCACTGCTGGGTGGCCTGCTCCTCGTGGGCGCCAATGCCATGGCCTGCTACACGGTGTACGACTCGGGCAACCGCGTCGTCTACCAGGGTCCCCTGGCGCCGGTCGACATGAGCCTGCCGCTGCACGAGGCCCTGGCGCAACGCTTCCCGCGCGGCGTGCAGATGGTCTTCAACCAGAGCGCCAACTGCCAGCCGGTCGGCCTCGGGCAGGTACCGCGCCCGACGGGCGCCGACGTGCCGCCGAACACGATCCGGATGGAGCGCACGAATGCGCCGTCTTCCTCGTCCGGGCCCTCGCCGCTGTTCACCGACCGCCTCACCGCCGAACGCGCGCAGCTGCCGCACACGCAGGTGGCGGGCGACATCGTGGTGGTGCCGCCGCTGGCCGCCGACCGCGCGATGCACGCGGCGGTGACCGTGCTGCCGGCGACCACTGTCGCCGCCGCGCCGGCCGCCCCGGACACGAGGTCCCTGGGCGCGGGGCCGGCGCGTCCGTCCACCGCGCGCCCGAAGGTCGTGATCACCGAGATGCGCGATCCGCCGCTGACCGTCATCGAGACCGACGGCACGCGGATCATCACGCCGCAGTAGCCTTGGGGAACGGCCGGCTCAGGAACCTCGACCCGGCCATCCCGAAGCGCCACGGCACCTCCGCCGCCTTCGAGATTCCGATGCGCGGCCCCACCACCACGGCGTGCTCGCGCTCCGCCGCGTGCACCGCGAACGGCCGCTGGTCCAGCCGGTGCCCGTTCATCGCGTGCACGATCCCCAGCGCCTGACCCACGCGCCCCGGCCCCGAGCACAGCAGCCGCGGCTCGTGCACCCCGCGCCGCTCGCACATCTCGGCCACGCCCTCCAGCGGCTCGATGGCGCGGATCAGCACCCCCGCGCCATGCCCTTCCTCGCGGCACACGAAGTTGAGGCACCAATGGATGCCGTACGAGCGGTACACGTAGGCGCGCCCGGGCGGCCCGAACATCGCCTGGTTGCGCGGCGTCGGCCCCGAGTGGCTGTGCGAGGCGGGGTCCTCGCGGTCGTAAGCCTCGGTCTCGACGATCCGCCCGCCGACCCCATCGACCAGCAGCACCGCGCCGATCAGCATGCGCGCCACTTCGGGCGCGTCGCGCAGGAAGTCGGCCGGCCTCAGCGGCCTAGGCATGCTCGGCTTCCTCCTCGTCGGTGCTCTCGCCGAGGAAGCCGCCGCTCTGGTGCGCCCACAGGCGCGCATACAGGCCGCCGCGCGCCAGCAGCGTGCGGTGGTCGCCTTCCTCCACGATGCGGCCCTGGTCCAGCACCACCAGCCGGTCGAGCGCGGCGATGGTGGACAGGCGGTGCGCGATCGCGATCACCGTCTTGCCCTGCATCAGTTCCTGCAGGCTGGCCTGGATCGCCGCTTCCACCTCGGAATCCAGCGCGCTGGTGGCCTCGTCCAGCAGCAGGATGGGCGCGTCCTTGAGCATCACGCGGGCGATCGCCACGCGCTGGCGCTGCCCGCCCGAGAGCTTCACGCCGCGTTCGCCGACGTGCGCGTCGTAGCCCTTGCGGCCCTGCGGGTCGCCGAGCGTGGCGATGAATTCGTGGGCCTGCGCCCGCTTCGCCGCCCGCACCATCTCCTCTTCGGTCGCCGTCGGCCGGCCGTAGGCGATGTTGTCGCGCACCGAGCGGTGCAGCAGCGAGGTGTCCTGCGTGACCATGCCGATGCAGGCGCGCAGGCTGTCCTGCGTGACGCCGGCGATCTCCTGCCCGTCGATCAGGATGCGGCCGCCCTCCACGTCGTAGAAGCGCAGCAGCAGGTTCACCAGCGTCGACTTGCCGGCGCCCGAGCGGCCGATCAGGCCCACCTTCTCGCCGGGGCGGATCACCAGGGAGAAATCGTCGATCACCGGCGGCACCTTGCCGTAGCCGAAGCGCACGTGCTCGAAGCGGACCTCGCCGCGCGTCACGTGCAGGGCGGGCGCGGCGGGCCGGTCCACCACCAGCTGGGGGCGGGTGAGGGTGGCGATGCCGTCCTGGATGGTGCCGATGTTCTCGAACAGCGAGGCCATCTCCCACATGATGTTGGTGCCCATGCCGCTGATGCGCAGGGCCATGGCGGTGACGGCGGCCACCGCGCCGGGGCCGACCTCGCCGGCGTTCCACAGCGCCAGGGCATAGCCGCAGGAGGCGAGGATCAGGAACACCGTGACCAGGTGGTTGACGATGTTCAGGCTGCTCACCAGCCGCATCTGGCGGTAGCCGGTGTTCATGAACTCGGTCATGGCCTGGCGGGCGAAGCCGGCCTCGCGGTTCGTGTGCGAGAACAGCTTGACCGTGGAGATGTTGGTGTAGGCGTCGGTGATGCGGCCGGTCATCAGCGCGCGGGCATCGGCCTGCTTCTTGCCGATGCGGCCCAGGCGCGGCACGAAGTACCAGACCGAGAGGCCGTAGAGGACCATCCAGGCCAGGAAGGGCAGCATCAGCCTGGAATCGAAGCCCGCCGTGAGCCCGAGGATCGCCACGAAGTAGACGCCCAGCCCGATGACGATCTCGATGAAGGTGAACAGCAGCTCGCGTACCGCCAGGCCGGTCTGCATCACCTTGGTCGTGATGCGGCCGGCGAATTCGTCGGAGTAGAAGCCGATGCTCTGGCCGAGCATCATGCGGTGGAAGTTCCAGCGCAGCCGCAGGGTGAAGTTGATCGACAGGGTCTGGTGCTTGAGCGTGGTGTAGCCCGCGAGCAACGCGGTGCTCGCCAGCAGGATGGCCGCGAAGGCGAGGACGGTGGTGCGTTGTTCCTGCCACAGCTGGCCCGGGTGGGTGCGCGTGAGCCAGTCGACGATGCGCCCCAGCACCGAGAACAGCCAGGCCTCGTAGGCATTCAGGCCCGCGGCCAGCACGGCCAGCAGCAGCAGGTAGCCGCGCAGGCCGGCCGTGCAGGCCCACAGGAAGGCGAAGAAGCCCTTGGGGAGATCCTGCGGAACCTGTTCCGGATAGGGGGGGACCAGTTTTTCGAACAGCCGGAACAAGCCAGGGACTCCGCGGGGGTGAAGGTGTGGGAAGTTTGTACGGAATCCGGCCCGCGTGAGGGCGGAGTGCCGGGCTTCGTGGTCGATCGGCCGAAAAAGCTGTATAAACAGACAGTAGTTTAACTGCCATGACCGCCGCTGCCCCTGCCCCCGAGTGTCCCCTGCCGCCTCAGGTCTGGCGCGGCCGCGAGCTCGCGCAGGCGCAGGAACGCACCCTGGCCACCGGCCATGCCGCGCTCGATGCCCAGCTTCCGGGCGGCGGCTGGCCCCTGGGCAGCCTGGTCGAAGTGCTGCAGGAGGAACAGCAGCAGCACGTCTGGCAATTGCTCGGGCCGGCGCTGGCGCAGGCCATGCAGGCCCGGGGCGAGCCCGCGGTGCTGGTCGACGCGCCTTACCAGCCGTTCGGGCCTTCCCTGCGCGCGCTGGGCATCGTGCCGGAGCGGCTGCTGTGCGTGCGGGCCGACAAGCCGGCCGCCCGGCTGTGGGCGGCCGAACAGTCCCTGCGCTGCGCCGATGTGTGCGCCGTGCTGGCCTGGCTGCCGCAGGCCCGCAGCGAGGACCTGCGCCGCCTGCACCTGTGCGCCCAGGCTTCCGAGAAGCTGCTGGTGGTGTTCCGCCCCGTGCCGGCCCGCAACCACGCCTCCCCGGCGCGGCTGCGGCTGCTGGTGCAGGGCGCGGAGGAGCTGCAGGTGCGGATCCTCAAGCGCCGCGGCCCGCCGCTGCTGCAGCCGCTGGCGCTGCAGGCCCAGCCCGCGCGGCTGTCGGCGCTGCTGGCCGCGCGCAAGTCCCGGCGCCAGCCCGAGCCGGTCACCGTTTCGAGGAGTGGATCGCATGTACTGGATCGCACTGCAACCCTCGCCGGATGAAGACCGCATCGCCTGGGGCTGGCGCGCCTTGCAGTTCACTCCCCGGGTGGCGTCGGTCGACGAGGCGATCCTGCTCGAGGCGGGCGCGTCCGAGCGCCTGTTCGGCGGCCGCAGGCGCCTGCTGCGGCGGCTGCTGAAGGAAGGCTGCGAGCTGCGGTTCGATGCGTGGGCTGCCGGGCCCACCGCGCTGGTGGCGCTGTCGCTGCTGCGGCTCAAGCGCGCCGGCCGGGATGCTCCGGAGGAGGTCCCCGAGGACCTGCCGCTGGCCACCCTGAGCGCCGCCGCGCCCCATCTCGCGACCCTGGAGCGCATCGGCTGCACCACCTTCGGCCAGCTGCGCTCGCTTCCGCGCGCCGGCGTGAGCCGCCGCTTCGGCGCGGAACTGCTGCAGGCCCTGGACAGCGCCCATGGGCAGCGGCCCGAGCGCTATCCCTGGCTCACGCTGCCGCCGGAGTTCGACCAGAAGCTGGAGCTGCCGGCGCTCGCCACCTCGGCGCCGGACTTGCTGTTCACGGGCCAGCACCTGCTGACGCGATTGCAGTCCTGGCTGCAGGCGCGCAACCTCGGCGTGCTGGCGCTGGAACTGGAATGGACGCTGGACCTGCGCCGGCTCGATGGCAGGCCGCTGCCGCCCAGCGAGCGGCTCGCACTGCGGACCTCGCAGCCGACGCAGGAGATCCAGCACCTGCGGCGGCTGGCGACCGAGCAGCTCGCCCGCACCACGCTCTCCGCGCCCGCCAATGCGCTGCGCCTGCGCACGCTGGAGACGGTGCCCTGGGGCGGCGTCACGACCAGCCTGCTGCCGGAGGACAGCAAGCCGGGGGAGAAGCTGCACCAGCTGGTGGAGCGGCTGAGCGTACGGCTGGGGGAGGAGAACGTGAGCCTGCTGCAGCCGGTGCAGGACCACCGGCCGGAATGCATGCAGAAGCGGGTGCCGGCGCGCACCCGTCCTTCCCGCGCAGGGGGGAATCCAGGGCTTGCGGAAGGCGCTCCAGCGGCGGACCCCTGGACGAACCAGGAAGCCCTGTATCCGCCCTGGATCCTGCGCGAACCCCTGAAGCTGCAGGTCAAGGCCGACAAGCCCTGCTACCAGGGTCCGCTGCAGCTGCTCACGCGCGCGCGCCGGCTGGAAGCCGCCTGGTGGGACGCGCGGGAGGAAGCCCCGGTCCTGCGCGACTACTTCATCGCCCGCAGCGCCTCGGCGGGCCTGCTGTGGATCTTCCGCGAGCGGCTCGCCGCCGACCAGGACCGCGCCCGCTGGTTCCTGCACGGCCTGTACGCCTGAAGGAGCCGCCATGGCCTGGCTGCCCGATTACGCCGAGCTGCATTGCCTTTCCAATTTCAGCTTCCAGCGCGGCGCCTCGCATCCGCAGGAACTGGTGCAGCGGGCCCACGAACTGGGCTACACGGCGCTGGCGATCACCGACGAATGTTCGGTGGCCGGGGTGGTGCGCGCGCACGGCGAGGCGAAGAAGCTCGGGCTCAAGCTGCTCCTGGGCTCGGAATTCGCGCTCGACGGCTTCCGGCTGGTGGCGCTGGCGCGCGACGTGCGGGGCTGGGGCAACCTGTGCGAGTTCGTCACGCTGGCGCGCCGGCAGGCGGAGAAGGGCGAATACCTCTGCTCGCGCGCGGGCAGCGATTTCGCGCTGCTGGCCGGCTGCGAGATCCTGCTCGCGCCGGAGCACGGCCTGCCCTTCGAAGACCTGTGCGAGCGCATCGACTGGGCGCAGGAGCGCTTCGGCCGCAGCGCCTGGCTCGCCGCCGAACTGCTGCTCGAAGGCGCCGACGAACTGTGGCAGCAGACCCTGCAGCAGGCCGCGGAGGCGACCGGCATCGCCATCGTCGCGGCCGGCGACGTGCACATGCATGCGCGTTCGCGCAAGCCGCTGCAGGACGTGATGACGGCCGTCCGGCTGGGCAAGGCGGTGTCGGAGTGCGGCTTCGAACTGCAGCCGAATGCCGAACGCCACCTGCGCCACCGCATGCGCCTGGCCACCCTCTATCCCGCCGGGTGGCTGGAGAACACCATCGCGGTGGCGGACCGCTGCGGCTTCAGCCTGGAGGAGATCAGGTACCAGTACCCGCAGGAGACCGTGCCGGCGGGGCTGACCCCGCGCCAGGCCTTGCGCCGCTTCACCATCGAGGGCGCGCGCGAGCGCTATCCGCAGGGCGTGCCCTGGCGCGTGCGCCGGCAGCTGGTGCGCGAGCTGGACCTGATCTCCGACTGCGCCTACGAGATGTACTTCCTGACGGTGCACGACATCGTGCGCCACGCGCGCTCGCTGAAGATCCTGTGCCAGGGCCGCGGCTCGGCGGCCAATTCCGCCGTCTGCTACTGCCTGGGCATCACGGCGGTCGACCCGGCGCGCTCCGACCTGCTGTTCGAGCGCTTCATCAGCCGCGAGCGCAAGGAGCCGCCCGACATCGACGTCGACTTCGAGCACGAGCGGCGCGAGGAGGTGATCCAGTACATCTACCGCAAGTACGGCCGCGAGCGCTCCGCCATCGCCGCGGTGGTGGCGAGCTACCGCACGCGCAGCGCGATCCGCGACGTGGGCAAGGCGCTGGGCGTGCCCGAGGCGCTGGTGGACGCCTTCGCCAAGGACCACTTCTGGTTCGACGAGCGCGAGCTGCGCGTGGGCAAGATGGGCGAGCTGGCGGCGGACCTGGGCGTGGAGGTGCCCGCGAAGACGCTGGCGCTGTGGATGGAGCTGTCCGAGGAGCTGATGGGATTCCCGCGCCACCTGTCGCAGCACGTGGGCGGCTTCGTGCTCACGCAGGGCAAGCTCACGCGGCTGGTGCCGGTGGAGAACGCGGCGATGCCGGACCGCTCGGTGATCCAGTGGGACAAGGACGACCTCGACGAGATGGGCCTGCTGAAGGTGGACGTGCTGGCCCTGGGCATGCTCACCGCGATCCGCCGCTGCCTCGATTTCGTGGGCCAGCGGCGCGGCCGTCCCTTCGCTCTCACCGACATCCCGGACAAGGACCCGGCCACCTACGCCATGATCTGCCGCGCCGACACGGTGGGCGTGTTCCAGATCGAGAGCCGGGCGCAGATGTCGATGCTGCCGCGGCTGAAGCCGGAGAAGTTCTACGACCTCGTGATCGAGGTCGCGATCGTGCGGCCGGGGCCGATCCAGGGCGGCATGATCCATCCCTACCTGAAGGCGCGCGAGCGCCTGCGCGAGGGCGGGCAGGTCCGCTTCGAAAGCGAGGCGCTGCGGCCGGCGCTGGAGCGCACGCTGGGCATCCCGATCTTCCAGGAGCAGGTGATGCAGATCTCGATGATCGCCGCCGGCTTCTCCGCCGACGAGGCCGACCAGCTGCGCCGCTCCATGGCCGCGTGGAAGCGCAGCGGCGGCGTGCACCGGTTCCAGGACCGCCTGATCCAGGGCATGCTGAAGAACGGCTACCGCCAGGAATTCGCCGA
The DNA here is from genome assembly GCF_016722785.1 of Ramlibacter monticola. Lineage (GTDB taxonomy): Bacteria > Pseudomonadota > Gammaproteobacteria > Burkholderiales > Burkholderiaceae_C > Ramlibacter > Ramlibacter monticola. The sequence continues at coordinate 25,437 of NZ_JAEQNE010000010.1, forward strand.
GAGCATCTTCAAGCAGATCCTGGGCTTCGGCGAATACGGCTTCCCCGAAAGCCATGCCTACAGCTTCGCCCTGCTGGCCTACGACAGCAGCTGGCTCAAGTGCCACGAACCCGAGGCCTTCCTCGCCGCCATGCTCAACTCGCAGCCCATGGGCTTCTATGCGCCCGCGCAGTTGATCCAGGACGCGCAGCGGCATGGCGTGACGGTGCTGCCGCCGGATGTTTCCTTCAGCGACTGGGATAGCAAGTTGTGGGCGGATAGCAAATTGGGGTCAGATTCCAATTTCTCCTCGGAGAAATTGGAATCTGACCCCAATTTGCGGCCCCATTTGCACCCCAATTTGCGGCCCGCCGTCCGCCTCGGCCTGCGCCAGGTCGGCTCGCTCAGCGAAGCCGGCGCACAGCGCATCGTGCAGGCGCGCGCCGCGCGTCCGTTCGCGAACGTCGAAGACCTCGCGCTGCGCGCGCAGCTCGATCTGAAGGACCTCAACGCGCTCGCGGCGGCCGACGCGCTGCGGTCGCTGGCCGGGCACCGCCGCCAGCAGGTGTGGGAAGCCTCCGCGCAGCAGAAGGCGCCCGACATGCTGCGCGACGCGCCGATCGACGAGCAGCAGCTGCTCCTGCCCGCCGCGAAGGAGGGCGAGGAGATCTTCTTCGACTACAGCGCGATGGGCTTCACGCTGCGCCGCCACCCGGTGGCGCTGCTGCGCTCGCGCCTGGCGCGCCTGAAGCTGCTGACCGCCCGGGAGCTGGACCAGTTGCCGCACAACCGGCGCGCCGCCGCCTGCGGCCTCGTCACCGTGCGCCAGCAGCCGCAGACCGCCAACGGCACGATCTTCGTCACCCTGGAAGACGAGACGGGGCCCGTCAACGTGATCGTGTGGAAGCACGTGCGCGAGCGCCAGCGCGAGGCACTGCTGCATTCGAAGCTGATGGCCGTGCGCGGCGTGTGGCAGCGCGACGTCGACAGCGGCGGCCAGGTGAAGCACCTGATCGCCGAGCAGCTGGAAGACCTCACGCCCCTGCTCGGACGCCTGGGGGGCCATCGGGGCTCGCGGGACTTCCACTGACGGCGGGCTGCGCCCTCAGTGCTGGATCGCGTTGTGCGGCAGGTGCAGCAGCAGCCGGATCAGTTCCGGCTGGCGGTTGGTGGAGGTCTTCTCGTAGACCGACCGCAGCTACTTGCGCACCGTGTCGTGCTGCGTGCCCTGCAGCGCGGCGATCTGCTTGAGCGACTGGCCCTCGGCGAGCAGCGTCGCGATGCGCGCCTCCGCCGGCGTGAGGCCGAACACCGCATAGAGCAGGCCGGAGTCGATCGCGGGCGCGGAGGCCGGGTGGTAGAACAGCAGCATCACCACCGGCCGCAGGCCGAAGGTGCCCATCGCGCCCTGCGGCGACAGCCCGGTGAAGAAGGCGTACACCGATTCGCCGCTGCCCGGCGGCGCGATGTGCAGCGAACGGAATTCGCCGGCCAGGGCCCCCTTGGAATCCTCGCCCGCCCCGCCGGCCTTGACGCCCTGTTCCAGTTCGGCGCACTGCCGCAGCAACTCGCGCAGCTGCGGCTGCGGCAGCTCCAGCCGGCCCTCCATGACCTGCACCAGCCGCGTCGACCGCATCAGCTCCTGCGCGGCCTCGTTGGTGTGGATCACCTTGCCGTCGGGGCTGGCGAGGATCACCGGCTGCCGCAGCTTGTTCACCAGCAGGTGGCCCACCAGCGCCTGGGTCGAATAGACGAAGTTCTGCAGGCTGATGCGGCAGGCGCGCTGCAGGTGCGGCAGCAGGCGATCGGCGAAGGCGAGCGCCGCGCCCGTGAGCGGGCCCTCGGACTCCCCGCCGTGGGTGGAGAAGATGACGGCGGCCTGCTCCGTGTCCACCAGCTTGCAGGCGCTCAGGTAGCGACGGTCGTAGGGCAGCAGGAAGTCCTGGTAGATCGGCGCCCCCAGGGTGCCGGGCGGCAGGTCGTCCGGGCAGTGCATCCAGTCGCCGGTCGGCCGCTGCATCAGCATCGGCAGCCGCGGATCCTCGAAGCGGTAGCGCTGCAGGTAGGCCAGCTCGCCCTCGACGGGCAGTTCGGCGCCGTCGCTGTACGAGAGCGTCCCGTGGAGCTTGTCGATCCCCAGCATGTGGATCGACTTCACGCCGAGCGCCTTCTGCAGCTCCCCGTAGACGAAGCGCCAGCGCCCCGGATGTTCGGCGGCTTCGTAAGCGAGATCGAGGAGCCGGTGGAACGACGGTTCCGACAAGTCCATGGAAGGCCTTCGCTGTTCTTGTGCGTTCTCGACGGCCCGCCGGGTGGGGCGCCACGGTCCAGTTTAGCGGCGCCGGCTGGGGGGAAGCGTTCGCGGCGGGGCAGGGCTTACCCGCTGGCCAGGGGCCTCTGCTCGTCCATGAGCGGCCACGACATGGCCCGAAAGTCCAATGCACGCGGCGGGGGGCGAAGCCTAGTGTTCACTTGCCGCAAGTTGCTGCGCACGAGAGGGGAGCTCCCATGAAGCCAAGCACGCCGGAAGAGGCAGTCGCCCTCATCCCCGACGGCGCGAGCCTGATGATCGGGGGATTCATGGGCGTGGGCACGCCCGAGCGCGTGATCGACGAACTCGTGCGGCAGGGGCGGCGCGGGCTCACCGTCATCGCCAACGACAGTGCGATCCCCGGCCTGGGCATCGGCAAGCTGGTCGCCGCCCGGGCCCTGCGCAAGCTGGTGGCCAGCCACATCGGCCTCAACCCGGAAACGCAGAAGCAGATGCTGGCGGGCGAACTGGAGGTCGAGCTGGTGCCGCAGGGCACCCTCATCGAACGCATCCGCGCCGGCGGGCACGGGCTGGGCGGCATCCTCACGCCCACCGGTGTCGGCACCGTGGTGGAAGAAGGCAAGCGCCGGATCGAGGTCGACGGCCGGGCCTTCCTGCTGGAGACTCCCCTGCGCGCCGACTTCGCCCTGGTCCAGGCCTTCATGGCCGACTACGCCGGCAACCTGGTCTATGCCCTCACGGCCCGCAACTTCAACCCGGTGATCGCCATGGCCGGCGCCACCGTGATCGCGGAAGTCGAACAGATCGTGCCGGTCGGCATGATCTCGCCGGACCACGTCGTCACGCCTTCGGTGCTGGTCGACTATCTCGTCGGGAGGGCTTGACCATGGATGCGCAGACCCTCATCGCCCGCCGCATCGCGCTGGAACTGCGGGAAGGCATGCTCGTCAACCTCGGCATCGGCATCCCGACGCTGGTGGCAGGCTACGTGCCCGCCGGCATGCACGTGCACTTCCAGTCGGAGAACGGCCTCATCGGCACCGGCCCGATTCCCGAGCAGGCGATGGCGCAGCCCCGGCTCACCGATGCGGGCGGTCGCCCGGTGACCGCCCTCCCGGGGGCCGCCACCTTCGACAGCGCCATTTCCTTCGGGCTGATCCGCGGCGGCCACGTCGACATGACGGTCCTTGGCGGCCTGCAGGTCGACGCCGGCGGCCTGTTGGCCAACTGGATGATCCCGGGCAAGATGGTGCCCGGCATGGGCGGCGCGATGGACCTCGTAACCGGGGCGCGGCGCGTGGTCGTGGCGATGCAGCACACCGCCAAGGGCAAGTCCAAGATCGTGCCGCAGTGCAGCCTGCCGCTCACCTCGGTGCGGCCGGTGGACCTGGTGGTCACCGAACTGGCCGTGATCGCGCAGCAGGGCGGGCGCCTGCGGCTGGTCGAGACGGCGCCGGGCGTCAGCGTCGAACAGGTGCTGGCGGCCACGGAAGCGAAGCTCGAGGTCGCCGACGACGTGCGACCCATGCCGCTCGAATGAAGCGGCCGGTCGGCCGGCCGGAGTCCGGACCCAGCGGAGGCCCCATGATGAACCGTCGTCGCGCGCTGCTGTACACCACCGCCCTGTGCGGCCTGGCGGGTTGCGCCGCCGTGCCGGGGCACGACCCCGTGCAGGTGACGGTGGTGAACATCGATCCCATCGAGGGCGAGAGCCTCGAGTTGCGCTTCCTGTGCAAGCTGCGCCTGCAGAACCCCAACGACAGCGCGATCGCGTTCCGCGGCGCGGTCATCGACCTGCAGGTGCGCGGCACGACCCTGGCCTATGGCGTCAGCGACGTGGAGGGGACGGTGCCGCCCTTCGGCGAGGCGCTGGTGGAGGTGCCGGTCACGATCTCGGCGCTGCGCGTGGCGCGCCAGGCCATCGGGATGGCCATGGGGGACGGCCTGCAGGGCCCGATCGACTACGTGCTGCTGGGAAAGCTGGGCGGGCCGATGTTCGGGACGGTGCGCTTCGAGTCGCGCGGGGTGTTGAACCTCGGGGGCAAGAAGGCGGGCGCGGGCGGCGGCTGAACACCATCGCGTAAACATTCGAAAACCCCGCTTGCCGGACGCCGTGCGATCTGGCAACGTCGGCGCCTCGACCGGAGGTGGTTCCATGAGCGAGATTGCTCGCGGGCTGGTTCCCGCTCCCATGGCGACGAGCGAATCCATGGCGGTGTCGGTTCCCTTGTGGCCCCTGCCGGCCGTGGCGGCGCTGTTGCCGGCGCTTGCCGTCGTGCTGGTTCTCACCCTTTACACGGGGCAGAAAGGGGTGTTCTGCAACCCCTTCGTCCAGGATTGCATCTCGATCAGTCGCATGGCCAAGACCGGCCTGGCCAACCAGGTCTTCCGCGCCGGGGTCCTGCCGGGCGCCGCCCTGCAACTGCTCACCTGGATGATGGCGGTCCACGCCCTGGCCGCGGCCGGCCTGCCGCGGCGGCAGGCGAAGCTCATGTCCCGCCTCGGGATCGCTGCCGCGGCCATGCTGGTGGTGTACGGGTCCTTCCTGGGCAGCGACGGGGCGGCGTACCAGTGGCTGCGCCACTGGGGCACGGCCACCTACTTTTCGGGCACCTATTTCGCCATGCTCCTGTTCGCCCGGTCGGCCGAGCGTCTCCATCGGTCCGATGGCCTCGCGGTCCCGCGCCTGCACCTGGTACTGCTGCAGATCCTGCTGCTGTTCATCACCTGCGTGTGCCTTGTCCATGCGTCGGTGCTGATCTCCGGGGAGAAGTCCTGGGTGCACCGCCTCGAGAACCTGACGGAGTGGTGGAGCGCGCTGGCCATGACGCTGGTCTTCCTGACGATCGCGGATCTGTGGAGGCGCTGGGGCGTGCGGGCGGATGTGCGCGCGCAGCATGCCCTGCCGGGGCAGTCACCCATCGCGTTCAGGCCTGAGTAGGAACGGTTTTCGGCCGAGGGATTGGCACTGGCCGGGAGAATCGCGGCCGGCGTGTGAATGGGCGTTCCGGGAAACGGCTTAGAATCCGTTTCCGAACCGCGGGCGTCGTTCAATGGTAGGACCTGAGCTTCCCAAGCTCAAGACGTGGGTTCGATTCCCATCGCCCGCTCCAGCGCTTCGCGCCCTTCGCGGCAATTCCCGGCGCAAATCCACCCCCTGCCAACCTTGAGCACGGTCAAACTCCGTGCACGCGGCGCCGCGCCCGCGCTCCACGGGCGGGCTTTTCTCACCCTCGGGAAGGCGGCCCACCTATATTGGCCCGCATGAAACAAGAAGTAGCGGTGGCACCGCGCGAGGTCGCGGGCATCGACGCATGGGAGGTTCCGGGGTTGATCGGTGCGGAGCTCGCGCACCACGTCTCGCCCGCGCTCGAAGTCGTCCGGCGGCTGCGCGCCGCCGGCCTGATGACGCATTCCGAGGCCCGCGCCTTCACCGAGGCCGCGGACCACCTGCAGCGCATCGCCCTCACCAGCCAGCAGATCACCCGCCTCGCGCACGGGCGCATGCGCCAGGCGCACGAGTGCGTGGACCTGTCCGCGGTCGTGCGCCAGGTGCTGTCGGAGAACGAGCGGCGCTACCGGCGCCTGGGCATCGCGATCGAGCCGCACCTGCATCCTATCGAGGTGGTCACCGACCCGGCCCTGCTGGTGAGCCTGTGCGAGATCGCCCTGGAGTGCGCCGCCTGCGACGGCGAACGCCTGCAGGTGTGGCTGGCCATGCAGCACTGGCCGGAGAACGCGCTGCTCACGATCCGCTCGCGGCCGCATTCGCGCGACGGCCGCGACGTGGAGGCCTCGCACAACCTGCACTGGATCTACCTGTGCCGGCTGGCCGAAGCCACCGGCGCGACGGTGCGGCGCACCAGCGAGACCGAGTTCGTGCAGATCACGGTGGAGTTCCCGCGCACCGTGCGGCAGCTGGGCGGCCTGACGGCCATGGAGCTCGACGCGGGCGGCGACGCGCAGGACTCCGCCAGGCTCGCCGGCCACCACGTCCTGCTGGTCACCACCCATCGCGAAACGGCCTGGCAGGTCGGCCACGTGTGCCGGCAGATGCGGCTGGTGCTGGACGAGGTGCAGGATTGCGCGCAGGCCCTGCGTTTCTGCGAACTCGAGATGCCGGACATGATCGTGATCGACGAAGCGGGGCGCGACGCGGCGCAGTTCGAGGCCTTGCGCCAGAAGATGCTGCGCGAGAGCATCAACTTCCCCTGCCTGGAGATCGTGGAGGCGGCGAACGTCGTCGAGCTCGGCACGTGGCACGACGGCGCGAGCAGCCGCGTGAGCCGCGCGGAACTGCGGCAGCAATTGCAGCCGCTGCTGGCGATGGAACTCGGGAAGGTGTTGTGAGGGCGGCCTACGCGACCCCGAACACCTGGCGCAGGTAGGCCAGGAAGGTCTCGTCGGTTGCCAGCGTCTTTCCCGGCGCATCCGACAGCTTCGCCACCGGCTGGTCATTCACCTCCACCAGCTTCATCACGATGTTCAGCGGCGTGATCCCCACGTCGTTGGTGAGCTGGGTGCCGATGCCGAAGCCCATGCTCACGCGGTCGGCGAAGTGGCGGTACAGGGTGAGCATCTTCTCCACGTCGAGGCCGTCGGAGAACACCAGCCGCTTGCCGTGCGCGTCGATGCGCAGCCGCGCGTAGTGCGCCAGCGCCTTCTCGCCCCAGGCGACGGGGTCCCCGGAATCGTGGCGCAGGCCGTCGAACAGCTTGGCGAAGTAGAGGTCGAAATCGGCCAGGAAGGCGTCCATGCCCACCGTGTCGGTGAGCGCGATGCCCAGGTCGCCGCGGTACTCCTGCACCCATTCCTCCAGGGCGGCCCGCTGGAAGTCGCGCAGCCGCACGCCCGTGGCCTGGAAGGTCTGCAGGTACTCGTGGCCCATGGTGCCGATCGGCGTGAGGCCGAACTCGCGCGCCAGCAGCACGTTGGACGTGCCCTTGAAGAACTGCGGCAGCTCGCGCGCCAGCGTGCCCACCACTTCGCGCTGCCACTCGCGCGCATAGCGGCGCCGCACGCCGAAGTCGAAGAACTCGAAGGGATGGGCCAGGGCGGGCTCGTGCGCGAAGGCTCGCAGCACGGCGATCTTCGCGGCGAGGCGGCGCCGGCCCTCGGAGCGCGCCGCCTCCGCGTCGAAGCGGCGGAAGTACAGCTCGTTGACGATCGCCAGCACGAAGATCTCGAAGCTCATCACGTGCACCTGCGGGCCGCGCGCGTCGATGCGCAGCTGCCCGCCTTCGGCCCAGGCCCGGATGAACTCGCGCTGGAACTGGAAGATCCGCAGGAAGTCGATGAAGTCGCCGCGGAGGAAGCGCAGCGTGCCCAGGAACTCCAGCTCGTCGTGCCGGAAACGCAGGCTGCACAGGTGGTCCAGCTGCGCTTCCACCTCGCCCAGCAGGTCCGCCAGCGGGTACGCCGGCGCGTTGCGCAGCACGAAGCGGTACAGCGCCCGCGTCCCCGGGTGCCGGTGCAGCATGGGCTGCCACATCGTGAACTTGTAGAGGTCGGTGTCCAGCAGGCTCAGGACGACGGGATCGGTGGCCATGGCGCGAGGGTAAGTAAAAAGGAGCCCCGCATGGGGCTCCTTCGTCGGGGAGGGGCGGTGATCAGCCGCCTTCCGCGTCGTGCTTCCGGTCCGCGGGGACCGGGCCGCCCTGCGTACCGCCGCCCTGCGGATAGCCGCCGGTGGGCCACTGCGCGCGCTCCGCCTGCTCGCGCGCCCGCTCGCCCATGTTCTCGGCCATCTGCTTCATCTCGCCGGACTTCTCCTGCGCCTTCGCGTACCACTTGCGCAGGATCTCGCCGGCAGTCTCGCGGCCACCGAGGCCGAAGGCCAGGCCCATGCCGAGTGCAATCGCACCCACCACCGCCATGAACAGGGTGTTGACCAGTTCGGTGGCGATGCCCAGCTGGTTGACCGCGACCACCAGGGCGAAGGCCCAGACGATCACCGCCGCCGTCCTGGCCAGGAAGTTGCTGTTGGACAGGCCCGCTTCGCTCGCCGTGCCGCGCACCAGGTTGCCCAGCGCACGGGCTGCCAGTCCACCGATCACCAGCACCACCATCGCGACGACCACGTTCGGGAGCCACAGCAGCAGTTGGCGCAGCACTTCGGACACCGCCGGCAGGCCCAGCGCGTCGAAGGCGACCACCAGTGCGATCAGGCGCACGAACCACTTGACGACGAGGCCGATCATGCCGGCCGCATCGGTATCCATCCCCATCCTGTGGACGAAGTCCGTCAGCCCGGCTCGCTGGGCCAGGTCGTTGAAGCGGATCTTGCGCAGGATGGCCGCCAGCCCGCGCTCGATCAGCGAGGCGATGAACCAGCCCGCGATGACGATCAGCGCGAAGCCGATGATCTTCGGTATGGCGGAGAACAGCAGCGCCATGGCTGCTGCGAGCGACGTGAACATGGCGTCGCTCCAGTGGGTGACTGCGGTGGGCATGAAAGGGACCTCCAGATGCGGGAACGTTGCGGGACTTCCGCACACTGTCGTCCGCTGGAGGCATCACCCAAGTCGGCGCCGGTCAGCGACGGCTGTAGGAGTTCTTTACAAAACGGAAGGGCGGTGTCCGGCACCGCCCGCACAGTCACTTCAGGACGTCGCCCACGCAGAGGTACTTGATCTCCACGTACTCGTCGATGCCATGGTGCGAGCCTTCGCGGCCCAGGCCCGACTGCTTGACGCCGCCGAAGGGCACGTGCTCGGTGGCGATGATGCCGACGTTGATGCCCACCATGCCGTACTCCAGCGCTTCGCTCACGCGGAAGATCCGGCCCACGTCGCGGCTGTAGAAGTAGCTGGCCAGGCCGAACTCGGTGTCGTTCGCCGCGGCGATGGCTTCCTGCTCCGACTTGAACTTGAAGACCGGCGCCAGCGGGCCGAAAGTCTCCTCGCGCGCGCACAGCATGTCGCCGGTGGCGCCGGAGAGCACCGTCGGCTCGAAGAACTGGCCCTGCAGCCGGCTGCCGCCGGTGACGACCTGCGCGCCCTTGGCCTTCGCGTCGTCGAGGTGCTTCTGCACCTTGTCCACCGCGGCCGGCTCGATCAGCGGGCCCTGCACCACGCCTTCCTCGAAGCCGTTGCCCACCTTCATCGTCCTGACCTTGGCGGCGAACTTCTGCACGAACTGGTCGTACACGCCTTCCTGGACGTAGAGGCGGTTGGCGCAGACGCAGGTCTGGCCCGCGTTGCGGTACTTGCTGGCGATCGCGCCTTCCACCGCCGAATCGATGTCGGCGTCGTCGAACACGATGAAGGGCGCGTTGCCCCCGAGTTCCAGCGACAGCTTCTTGACGGTGGGCGCGCTCTGCGCCATGAGGATGCGGCCCACTTCGGTGGAACCGGTGAAGCTGATGTGGCGCACGGTGTCGCTGGCGCAGATCACCTTGCCGATGGCGATGCTGTTGGCGCCGTCGGCCGGCAACAGGTTCAGCACGCCGGGCGGGATGCCGGCGCGCATCGCCAGTTCGGCGGCGGCCAGCGCCGTCAGCGGCGTGAGTTCGGCCGGCTTGATCACCACCGGGCAGCCGGCGGCCAGCGCCGGCGCCACCTTGCGCGTGATCATGGCCAGCGGGAAGTTCCAGGGCGTGATGGCGGCGCAGACGCCGATCGGCTGGCGGATCACCAGCAGGCGGCGGTTGTTGTCGAACTGCGGCAGGGTCTCGCCGTTGATGCGCTTGGCCTCCTCGGCGAACCATTCGACGAAGCTGGCGCCGTAGGCGACTTCGCCCTTGGCCTCGGCGAAGGGCTTGCCCTGTTCCGCGGTCATCAGGCGGCCCAGGTCCTCCTGGTTGGCCATCAGCAGGTCGTACCACTTGCGCAGGATGAGGCTGCGCTCCTTGGCCGTCTTGCCGCGCCAGGCGGGCCAGGCGGCGTTGGCGGCGGCGATGGCCTGCTCGGCGTCCCTGGGGCCCAGGTTGGCGACGTCGGCGAGCTTCATGCCGGTGGCCGGGTCGTGCACGTCGAAGCGCGAGGGGCCCTTCAGCCATTGCCCGTCGATGAGGGCATCGGTCTTGAGGAGGGTCGGGTCTTTCAGAAGCGAGAGCGGCGAGGCTTTCATGTCCATGGTCTATCTCCTGGCGGGTCCGGTTCTGTCCGGTCAAGCATACGGCACTCCCTCTCCCGCCTTGCGGGAGAGGACGGATTCAATTCATCTGCTGTCGCCGGCCGCGCAGCCACTCCAGCACCCCCATCAGCGAGGTCGTGAACAGGATCAGCAGGGTCGCCGCCGCCGCGATCGTCGGGTTGATGTTCTCCCGGATGCCCGTGAACATCTGCCGCGGCAAGGTGGCCTGTTCCGGCCCGGCGATGAACAGCGTCACGACCACTTCGTCAAAGGAGGTCGCGAAGGCGAACAAGGCCCCCGAGATCACCCCCGGCGCGATCACCGGCAGCGTCACGCGGAAGAAGGTCTCCAGCGGCCCGGCGCCCAGGCTCAGCGAGGCCCGCACGAGGTTGTGGTTGAAGCCCTGCAGCGTCGCCAGCACCGTCGTCACCACGAAAGGCGCGCCCAGCGCGGCATGCACCAGGATCAGCCCGGTGTAGCTGTCCGACAGCCCGAGCTTCGCGAAGAACAGGTAGCAGGCCACCGCGACCACCACCACCGGTACCACCATCGGCGCGATCAGCAGGCTCATGAGGAGCCCCTTGCCGGGGAAGTTGGTGCGCGCCAGCCCCACGGCCGTGAGCGTCCCCAGCACCGTCGCGACCAGCGTCGCGGCCGGGGCGACGATGAAGCTGTTCTTCGCCGCGCGGGTCCAGTCCGGCGAGGTGAACAGGTTCTCGTACCACTGCAGCGACCAGCCCGGCATGGGATAGGCGAGGAAGCTGCTGCTGGAAAAGGACAGCGGCATGATCACCAGGATCGGCAGCAGCAGGTACAGCAGCACGGCGGCGCAGAACAGGCGCACGGCCCACCAGCCGGCCTTGTCCGCGAGGGTGTAGTAGGCAGGGAAGTTCATCGTCTTCAGCCGAGGCTCAGGTCGGCCTGCGCGACGCGCCGGTACAGCGCGTACAGGACCAGGGTGGCACCGAGGAGGATCGCGCCGAGCGCGCAGGCCATGCCCCAGTTCACGTCCACGTTGGTGTACTGGGCGATGTAGTAGCTGAGCATCTGGTCGTTCGCGCCGCCCAGCAGGGCCGGGGTCACGTAGTAGCCGATGGCGAGGATGAACACCAGCAGCGCACCGGCGCCGACGCCCGGCAGCGTCTGCGGCACGTAGACGCGGAAGAAGGCGGCCAGCGGCGGACTCCCCAGCGACACGGCCGCGCGCACGTAGGTGGCCGGCACCGACTTCATCACGCTGTAGATCGGCAGGATCATGAACGGCAGCAGGATGTGCACCATGGACACCAGCACGCCGGTGCGGTTGAACAGCAACGTGAACGGCTCGTTGATGAGGGACGCTGCCATCAGCGTCTTGTTCACCAGCCCTTCGCGCTGCAGCAGCACGATCCAGGCAGCCACGCGTACCAGGATCGAAGTCCAGAACGGCACCAGTACCAGGATCATCAGCAGGTTGGCGCGCCGCGCCGGCAAGGTGGAGAGCCACCAGGCGAGCGGATAGCCGAGCAGCAGGCACAGCAAGGTGACCTCCGCACTGATCTCGAAGGTGCGCAGCAGGATGCGGCCGAACACCTGCTGGTCGTCGGGCATGCGCTCGATCGCGCCGTCGGCGCCGCGGCGGAAGTCCACCGAGGCGAGCAGGTAGTTGGCGGTCCAGCGCGAGGCGTTGTTCGCGATGGCCTGCCAGTACTTCGTGTCGGCCCAGCGGCCGTCGATCTCCAGCAGCTTGTCCCGCACGGCTTCATTGCTCAGGCCGGCGGGCAGGGGCATGGCGCGGTAGCTGCCCATGACCAGGGAGCGGGCGCCGGACGCCTCGGTGTTGAGGCGCCGGGCCAACGCGCCGGCATCGGAGCCTTCGCGCAGCGAGGACAGGTCCTGCGCCAGCGCCGCGAAGGCGGCGGCCGGCGGCTGGGCCCGCCCGTCCCAGCCGTCCAGCGCGTCGGAGGTGCGCGGCAGCGCCTGCACCACCTCCGGGTTCTGCACGGCGCGCAGCAGCAGGGCGCCGATCGGCACCAGCAGCGTGAACAGCAGGAACAGGAACAGCGGCAGCGTGAGCGCCAGCGCCCGGGTGCGGCGGGCGCGCTCGCCGCGGCTGAGGGCGCGCGCCAGCCGCGCGGAGTCCGCGAGGGGGACGGCGGGTAGCGTGGTGGCGCTCACGTCGGGACCTTACTGCTGCGTGGACCAGGAGGCGAAGCGCTTCTCGAGTTCCTCGCCCTGGTCGGCCCAGAACTTGATATCGAGCTGCACTGCGCTGGCGGCGTTGGCGGGCGCCGTCGGCAGCTGCGCCAGCACGTTGGGCGGCAGCTTGGCCAGCGCCTTGGTGTTGGTCGGGCCGTAGGAGATGTTCTTCGCGTACTCGGCCTGCGCATCCGGCGAGGAGGCCAGGGCGATGTACTTCTGCGACAGCTCCTTGTTCGGCGCGCCCTTCGGGATCACCCAGTAGTCCAGGTCATAGATGCTGCCGCCCCAGCTGATCTTGAGGTTGCGGCCTTCGCGCTGCGCGGCGTCGATGCGGCCGTTGTAGGCGGTGGTCATGGCCACGTCGCCGGCCACCAGGAACTGCGGCGGCTGCGCGCCGGCTTCCCACCACTGGATGTTCGGGCGCAGTTCCGTCAGCTTCTTGAAGGCGCGATCGGCGCCGGCCTTGGTGGCGAGAACCTTGTAGACCTCCTGCGGCTTGACACCGTCGGCCATCAGCGCGAACTCGAGGTTGTAGCGCGCGCCCTTGCGCATGCCGCGCTTGCCAGGGAAGGTCTTCACGTCCCAGAAGTCGGCCCAGCTCGTGGGCGCCTTCTTCAGCTTGTCGGCGTTGTACGCCAGGACGGTGGACCACACGAAGGCCCCGATGCCGCACTCGTGCACGGCGGCCGGCTGGTAGTCGGACTTGTTGCCCACCTTGGCCCAGTCCAGCTTCTCGAACAGGCCTTCATCGCAGCCGCGCGTGATGTCCGGGCTCTCGACCTCGACCACGTCCCACACCACCTTGCGGGTCTCGACCATCGCCTTGATCTTGGCCTGCTCGCCGTTGTATTCGACGCTGACGATCTTGCCGGCGCCGGACTTCTCGAAGGGTTCCACGTAGGCCTTCTTCTGCGCCGCGCCGTTGGCGCCGCCGAAGTTGACCACCGTGAGGGTGCTCTGCGCCACTGCGGGCAGCGCCATCGCGGCCACGGCCGCGGCAATGAAGATGCGGGTCTTGTTCATGTCTTGTCTCCGGGGTTTGGAAAGGGATCAGAGATAGATGCGCAGGTGTTCCTCGGCGGCGTACAGGAACACCGTTTCGCCGAGAGAGGGAACTTCGTGGCGGCCCAGCGGCAGCTTGACCATGGCCTCGGGCTGGCCGGGGACGGTGCAGCGCAGCCGCAGGTGGTCGCCGAAATAGAGCACGTCGACCACCGTGGCCTCGAAGGTGTTGGCCTGGTTCAGCACGCCGGTCAGCTCGACCCGCTCGGGGCGGATGCAGCAGACGACGCGGTCGCCGGGCTGCGCGCCGTTGACGTTGACGCCGCTCACCCGCACGCCATTGGGCAGGCCCACGATGCAGCCGCTGCCCGAGCTGCCGGTGACCACGCCTTCCAGCAGGGTGCTGTCGCCGACGAAGCTGGCGACGAAGCGGTTGGAGGGCGTCTCGTACAGGCGGTCGACGCGGTCGATCTGCTGGATCGCGCCGTCGTTGAACACGGCGACGCGGTCCGACATGGTGAGCGCCTCCGATTGGTCGTGCGTCACGTAGACGAAGGTGAGTCCGAGCTGGCGGTGCAACTCCTTCAGTTCCACCTGCATGTGCTCGCGCAGCTGCTTGTCCAGGGCGCCGAGCGGTTCGTCCATCAGTACCAGCTGCGGCTCGAACACCAGCGCGCGGGCCAGCGCCACGCGCTGCTGCTGGCCGCCGGAGAGCTGCGCGGGATAGCGCGAACCGAGCGGCCCGAGCCGCACGCTTTCGAGCGCCTGCGCCACCTTCTTCTTCTGCTCCTCGCGCGGCACCTTGCGCACGGTGAGCGGGTAGGCCACGTTCTGTTCCACCGTCATGTGCGGGAACAGCGCGTAGTTCTGGAACACCATGCCGAAGTTGCGCTTGTGCGGCGGCGTGCGCGTGATCGGCGTGCCGGCCAGGCTGATCTCGCCCTGGGTGGGCGATTCGAAGCCGGCCAGCATCATCAGCGTGGTGGTCTTGCCGGAGCCGGAGGGGCCCAGCAGCGTGAGGAACTCGCCGCGCCGGATCTCCAGGTCGAGGTCGCGCACCACGAGGCTGCTGCCGTCGTAGCTCTTCTGCACGCCGGTGAAGCTCACCAGCGGCGGCTGGACGAGCTTCAGCGCCGGCGCGCGGCCGGAGCCGTCGGCGCGCGCGGCGGGCTCAGGGCGCGCCGACATGGTCCAGCACGCTCGCGAGGATGGCCAGGCCTTCGTCGATGACCGCATCGCTGGCCGTGAGCGGTACCAGGATACGCACCACGTTGCCCCAGGTGCCGCAGGTCAGCAGGATGAGCCCACGCTCCGCCGCGGCCGCGACCACCTTCTTCGCGAGCTCGGCATCGGGCTGCGCGAGCTCGCCGTCGCGGCCGAACTCGATGGCCACCATCGCGCCCAGGCCCCGCACTTCCGCCATGCTGCGGTGGCGGCGGGCCAGGATGCGCAGGGACGTCATCATCTTCTCGCCCAGGTGGCGGGCGCGGGCGAGCAGCTGCTCTTCCTCGAACACCTCCAGCACCGCCAGCGCGGCGGCACAGCCGAGTGGGCTGCCGGCATAGGTGCCGCCCAGGCCGCCGGGCGCCGGCGCGTCCATCACCTCGGCGCGGCCGGTCACGGCGGAGATCGGGAAGCCGCCCGCCAGCGACTTCGCGGACGTGATCATGTCGGGCGCCGCGCCCATCTGCTCGCTGGCGAACCAGGTGCCCGTGCGACCGGCGCCGGTCTGCACCTCGTCGGCGATCAGCAGGATGCCGTGCTGGTCGCACAGCGCGCGCAGCCGCGGGAAGAACTCCGGCGGCGCGACGTGGAAGCCGCCTTCGCCCTGCACCGGCTCGGCGATGATCGCCGCCACCCGCGAGGCCTCGATGTCGTTGCGGAAGATCGCCTCGATCGAGGCGATGGCGTCGTCCACGGAGATGCCGCGCGAGGGCATCGGCCAGGTGGCGTGGAACACGTCGGCCGGGAAGGGGCCGAAGCCGAGCTTGTAGGGAGCGACCTTGCCCGTGAGGCCCAGCGTCATCATCGTGCGGCCGTGGTAGCCGCCGCCGAAGGCGATCACGCCGGGACGGCCGGTGTGGGAACGCGCGATCTTGATCGCGTTCTCCACCGCTTCCGCGCCGGTGGTCAGGAACAGGGTCTTCTTGGCGAACTGCCCCGGCGCCAGCGCGTTGAGGCGCTCCGCCAGTTCGACGTAGGGTTCGTAGGCGAGCACCTGGAAGCAGGTGTGCGTGAACTTGTCCATCTGCGCCTTCACCGCGGCGATCACCTTGGGGTGGCAGTGGCCGGTGTTGAGGACGGCGATGCCGCCGGCGAAGTCGATGAAGCGCCGGCCTTCGACGTCCCACACCTCGGCGTTGGACGCCCGCTCGGCGAAGATCGTGTGGGCATGGCCTACGCCGCGCACGACGGCTGCCTGCCGGCGCGCCAGCAGCGCGGCGTTGGTCAGGTGCTGGTCTCTTTGCATGTCGCTCCTTTGATCTGTCTCAAGTCCCGCGAGCGGGGTGGGGCAGACTGTAGGCAGCGAAGGCGAGGTCTAACATATACAGTTCGACCCGCACAGCGGAAGCACTGTGCAGGCCTCCGACCCAGTACAGATCCCATGTTCACCCTCGACCCGCGATCGGCCACGCCCCTGGTGACCCAGATCGTGGAGGGCTTTCGCCGCCTGATCGAGGAGGGGACGCTGCGCCCCGGCGCCAAGCTGCCCTCGATCCGGCAGTTCGCGGCCTCGCACGCGGTCAGCGTCTACACCGTGGTCGATGCCTACGACCGGCTGGTGGCGCTGGGCTTCTTCGCCTCGCGCCCGCATTCGGGCTTCTTCGTGCGCAGCCGCGCGACCGGCGCGCTGGCCCAGACCAGCACCCGCGGCAACTACACCTTCGACTCGATGTGGTACATGCGCCGGATCTTCGAGAACCGGTCGCTGCGCAGCAAGCCCGGGTGCGGCTGGCTGCCCAACGAATGGCTGTTCGGCGACGGGGTCAAGCGCAGCCTGCGCGCGCTGGCCGCGGAGGAGGCGGACCTGGGCGGCTACGGCGAGCCCAAGGGCTATCCCCCGCTGCGGCAGCTGGTGCGCGACCTGCTGGCGGAGCACCAGGTCAACGCCCACACCGACCAGGTGCTGCTGACGCAGGGCTCCAGCCAGGCGCTCGACCTGGCGGCGCGCCGGCTGGTGCGCGCCGGCGATCCGGTGCTGGTGGAGGAGCCCGGCTACGCCAACCTGCTGTCCTCGCTGCGCTTCCTGCGCGCGCGGCTGGTGGGCGCGCCGCGCACGTCCCAGGGCTGGGACCTGGAGGTGCTGGAGGCGCGGATCCGCGAACACCGGCCCAAGGTGTTCTTCGTGCAGCCGCGGCTGCAGAGCCCCACCGGCTGCAGCGCGCAGCTCGCGCACCTGCACCGCGTGCTGCAGCTGGCCGAGAAGTACGACTTCGTGATCGTGGAGAACGACATCTACGTCGACCTCGATCCGGAACAGAGGCCCTCGCTGGCCAGCCTCGACCAGCTGCAGCGGGTGGTCCACATCGGCAGCTTCTCCAAGACGATTTCGCCCAACATCCGGGTCGGCTACCTGGCGGCTCAGCCGGACCTGCTGGAGGAACTGGCGCAGTTGAAGATGCTCTCCGGCCTGACGTCCTCCGAGTTCACCGAGCGGCTCGCCTATGGCGCGTTGGTGGACGGGCGCTGGCGCAAGCACGTGAAGCACCTGCGCGAGCGGCTCGCGGAGGCGCACCTGCGCACGAGCGCGCAACTGGCGGGACTCGGCTTCGAGCTGTTCTGCGAACCCAAGGCGGGGATGCTGCTGTGGGCGCGGCACCCGGCGATCGCGAATTCCGCGGAGCTGGCCTACAAGGCGGCCGAACAGGACATCCTGCTGGGGCCGGGCCACCTGTTCACCACCGACCTGGCGCCGAGTCCGTGGCTGCGGTTCAACGTGGCTTTCTGCCCCGACAGCGTGATCGACTTCCTGCGCGGCGAAGTCGACCCGGCGCAGCGCCAGGCCGCCTGAGCCTTCACCCATCCACCGGGCGTCCGGGCGCCCGGACGCCCGCGACATGGCCGGCTATCTCGCCACCCTGAGGTGATATTGCGGCCGAGCCAGGGCGGACAGGGGCCGAAACCTATAATCAAAGGTTCAGCTGGACCCTCCATGAGCACTCCCAAATTCACCGTCGCCGACATCCGCCAGACTTTCCTGGACTTCTTCAGGGACAAGGGTCACACGGTGGTCGCCTCGAGTCCCCTCGTGCCGGGCAACGACCCGACGCTGATGTTCACCAACTCCGGGATGGTGCAGTTCAAGGACGTGTTCCTCGGCACGGACAAGCGCCCCTACGTGCGCGCGGCCTCGGTGCAGGCCTGCCTGCGCGCCGGCGGCAAGCACAACGACCTGGAGAACGTGGGCTACACCGCCCGCCACCACACCTTCTTCGAGATGCTGGGCAACTGGTCCTTCGGCGACTACTTCAAGCGCGAGTCGCTGAAGTGGGGCTGGGAGCTGCTGACCCAGGTCTACAAGCTGCCGGCCGACCGGCTCTGGGCCACCGTCTACATCGACGACGACGAGGCCTACGACATCTGGACCCGGGAGATCGGCCTGCCGCCCGAGCGCGTGGTCCGCATCGGCGACAACAAGGGCGCGAAGTACGCCAGCGACAACTTCTGGATGATGGCCGACACCGGCCCCTGCGGCCCCTGCTCGGAGATCTTCTTCGACCACGGTCCCGGCATCCCCGGCGGCCCCCCCGGCAGCCCGGACCAGGACGGCGACCGCTACATCGAGATCTGGAACCACGTGTTCATGCAGTTCGACATGCAGCCCGATGGCAGCGTGAAGAAGCTGCCCGCGCCCTGCGTCGATACCGGCATGGGCCTGGAGCGCCTGGCGGCGATCCTGCAGCACGTGCACAGCAACTACGAGATCGACATCTTCGCCACGCTGATCAAGGCGGCGGCGCGCGAGACCGGCATCACGGACCTCGCCAATCCCTCGCTGAAGGTGATCGCCGACCACATCCGCGCGACGGCCTTCCTGGTCGCCGACGGCGTGATCCCGTCCAACGAAGGCCGCGGCTATGTGCAGCGCCGCATCATCCGCCGCGCGATCCGCCACGGCTACAAGCTCGGACGCAAGACGCCGTTCTTCCACAAGCTGGTGCCGGACCTGGTGGCGCTGATGGGCGAGGCCTATCCGAACCTCAAGGCCTCCGGGCAGCGCGTGATGGAAGTGCTGAAGGCCGAGGAAGAGCGCTTCTACGAGACGCTCGCCAACGGCATGGAGATCCTGGACGCGGCCCTGGCCGGCGACCAGAAGGTGCTGCCCGGCGACGTCGCCTTCAAGCTGCACGACACCTACGGCTTCCCGCTGGACCTGACCAACGACGTCTGCCGCGAGCGCGGCGTGGCGGTGGACGCGGCCGGCTTCGACGCGGCAATGGAGCGGCAGAAGGCCGCGGGCCGTGCCGCCGGCAAGTTCAAGATGGACCGCGCGCTGGAATACGGCGGCGCCGGCAACGTCTTCACCGGCTACGAGCGGCTGGAGGACGAGGCGACGGTGCTGGCCCTCTACCGGGAAGGCACGCCGGTGCAGCAACTGGAAGAAGGCCAGCCCGGCATCGTGGTGCTGGACACCACGCCCTTCTACGCCGAGAGCGGCGGCCAGGTAGGCGACAGCGGCTTGCTTGCCGCGGAGGGCGTGCAGTTCGGCGTGGACGACACGCAGAAGATCAAGGCCGACGTGTTCGGCCACCACGGCACGCAGACGCAGGGCACGTTGAAGGTCGGCGACCGGGTCAAGGCATCCGTCGACATGGCGCTGCGCCAGGCCACCATGCGCAACCACAGCGTCACGCACCTGATGCACAAGGCCCTGCGCGAGGTGCTGGGCGCGCACGTGCAGCAGAAGGGCTCGCTGGTCGACGCGGACAAGACCCGCTTCGACTTCACCCACAACCAGCCGGTGAGCGACGACCAGATCCGCGAGATCGAGAAGCGCGTGAACGCCGAGATCCTGGCCAACCAGGAAACGCTGGCGCGCGTGCTGGAGATCGAGGCCGCCAAGGCGACTGGCGCGATGATGCTGTTCGGCGAGAAGTACGGCGACACCGTGCGCGTGCTGGACATCGGCAGCTCGCGCGAACTGTGCGGCGGCACGCACGTGCGGCGCACCGGCGACATCGGCCTGTTCAAGATCGTGAGCGAAGGCGGCGTGGCCGCCGGCGTGCGCCGCATCGAGGCGGTGACCGGCGCCAATGCGCTGGCCTACCTGCAGGACCTGGAGAGCACGGTGAATTCCGCGGCCGGGGCCCTGAAGGCGCCGGTGCCCGAACTGCAGGCCCGCATCGGCCAGGTGCTGGAGCAGGTCCGTGCGCTCGAAAAGGAAGTGGCGGGGCTCAAGGGCAAGCTGGCTTCCTCCCAGGGCGACGAGCTGGTGAACCAGGCCGTGGACGTCAAGGGCGTCAAGGTGCTGGCGGCGCGGCTCGACGGCGCCGATGCCAAGGCGCTGCGCGAGACCATGGACAAGCTGAAGGACAAGCTGAAGACTGCGGCCATCGTGCTGGCGGCGGTGGACGGCGCGAAGGTGCAGCTGGCGGCCGGCGTCACGGCCGACCGCATGGGCAAGGTCAAGGCCGGCGACCTGGTGAACTTCGTGGCGCAGCAGGTCGGCGGCAAGGGCGGCGGCAAGCCCGACATGGCCATGGCCGGCGGCACCGACGCGAGCAAGCTGCCGGGGGCGCTGGAGTCGGTGCAGGCCTGGGTGGCCGAGCGCATCTAGCGCCACCCCCGCGGGCGCTACGCTTCGCGCTCCCTCTCCCCTTGGCGGGAGAGGGCCGGGTGAGGGCCCGCTACTTCTTCGTGAACACGACGTCCCACACGCCGTGCCCGAGGCGAATCCCGCGGTTCTCGAACTTCGTCAGCGGCCGGTACTCCGGCCGCGGCGCGAACGCATGCGCGCTGTTGCGCAGCTGGTGCTCCGCCGACAGCACCTCCAGCATCTGCTGCGCGTACGGCTCCCAGTCGGTCGCGCAGTGGAGGTAGCCGCCCGCCTGCAGCCGCGGCAGCAGCTTGGCCAGGAAGTGGGGCTGCACCAGCCGCCGCTTGTTGTGCCGGGCCTTGTGCCAGGGGTCGGGAAAGAAGATGTGCACGCCGGCCAGCGCCTCGGGGGCGAGCATGTGCTCCAGCACCTCCACCGCATCGTGCTGCACGATCCGGATGTTGGTCAGGCCCAGGTCGCCGATGCGCTTGAGCAGCGCGCCGACGCCCGGCGTGTGCACCTCGCAGCACAGGAAGTTCTTCTCCGGCATCAGGCCCGCGATGTGCGCCGTCGCCTCGCCCATGCCGAAGCCGATCTCCAGCACCGTGGGCGCGGCGCGGCCGAAGGCCTCGGCCAGGTCGATGCGGGCCGGTTCGTAGGGCAGCAGGTACCGCGGGCCCAGCGTGTCCAGCGCGCGCTGCTGGCCGACCGTGGTGCGGCCCGTCCGCAGCACGAAGCTGCGGATGCCGCGGCGCGGGGGCACGCTCTCGGGCGTGTTCGATTCGTGGCTCATGCCCCGATTGTCCCCTACGGATAGCGCGCGGCCCAGGCGCGCACCGCCCGCTCCAGCAAGCCGGCCACGCCGATGTGCGCATCCACGGGGATGCCCAGCACGCCGGCCGCCCGGGCCAGCGCCGACGCGGGATCGGCCACCTCCACCGCCGCCGCGCCGTTCTGCTTGGACAGCTTCTCGCCGTTGGGCCCCAGCACCAGCGGCGCGTGCAGGTACAGCGGCGTCGCGAAGCCCAGCGCATGCTGCAGCAGGATCTGCCGCGGCGTGTTGTCGACCAGGTCTTCGCCGCGCACCACGTGCGTGATGCCCTGGTCGGCATCGTCGACCACCACGGCGAGCTGGTAGGCGAACAGGCCGTCGGCGCGCTTGAGCACGAAGTCGCCGACCTCCTCGGCCACGTTCTGCAGGTGCACGCCGACCCGCCGGTCGGTCCACGGCACCACGCCCTCGCGCACATGGAATCGCCAGGCCCGCGCCTCCCGCTCGTGCAGGCCGCCGCGGCAGGTGCCGGGATAGACCAGCTCGCCGTGGCGCGTGCGGCCGCGGCCCTGCGCGCGCAGCGCGAGCTCGATGTCCCGCCGCGAGCAGGCGCAGGGATAGGCCTTGCCTTCGGCCACCAGGCGGTCCAGCGCGGCCTGGTATAGGGACTCGCGGCGCGATTGCCACTTGGGCGCTTCGTCGGGCACGAGGCCGCAGGCCGCGAGCTGGCGCAGGATCTCCTCGTCGGCGCCGGGCACCGTGCGGGGTCGGTCGACATCCTCGATGCGCACCAGCCAGCGGCCGCCGTGCGCGCGCGCGTCCAGCCAGCTCGCCAGCGCCGCCACCAGCGAGCCGGCGTGCAGCGGCCCGCTCGGCGAGGGCGCGAACCTGCCGCGGTAAGGCATCAGGCCTTCACCCGGCGCGGTGGCGCTCGAGCAGCGCCGTGCGCGTCGTGGGACTTTCCAGCTGCGCCAGCCACCACTGCAGGGCGCGGCCCGGGCCCAGCGCGCCGGCATTGCGCCACGCGTAGCTCAGGCGGATGGTCCGCCGGCTGCCCCGCTGGATCTCCCGCGCGACCAGCCGGCCCGCCTCGATGTACGGCCGCGCGAGCGGCTCCGGCAGGAAGCCGCCGCCCAGCCCGCGCAGCTGCGCATCGAGCTTCGCCCGCATGTTCGGCATGGTGAGCACGTCCTGGCCCGCCAGCAGGCCGTAGGTGAGGGCGTTGGCGCGCTGCTGCGCGGAATCGGCGACGGCGACGGCGCGGTGCTTGATCAGCACTTCGTCCGGGATGGGCTCGCCGGCGGCGGCCAGCGGATGCTGCGGCGCGACCGCGAAGACGAAGTCGAGGTCGCCCAGTTCATGGCTCGCGATGCCCGGCGTGGTCCCCGGCTCGACCAGCACGCCCAGCGCGAGGTCCGCGCGGCCGGCGGTCAGCGCCTCCAGCGTTCCGCCCAGCGCCTCGTCGCGCAGCCGCAGGCGCGTCGTCGGGGCCAACCCGTAGAAGGAGTCCGCCAGTTCCATGACGGTGGTGCCCGACAGGGTCGTGTCGACCGCGACCGTGAACTCCACTTCCCAGCCGGTCGCGACCCGGCGGACGCGATGCGCCATCGCGTCGATGTCCTGCAGCAGCTGCTGTCCGGCGCAGAGCAGCTCGTTGCCGGCGGCGGTGAGGCGCGCCTGGCGCGAGCTGCGGTCGAACAGCAGCACGTCCAGCGCGTCCTCGAGCTGGCGGATGCGGTAGGTGACGGCGCTGGGCACCAGCCCGAGTTCGCGCGCGGCCGCCGCGAAGCTGCCGTGGTCCGCCACCGCCTGCACGAGACCGAAGGCGTCGGGGGTCAGCACGTCGCGCGGCGAGGCCACATCTCTTCCGTTGTCGTCAGGATTTTTGAATGATGCCATCAAATCCGTGGCCCTTTCGGCACGGCGGGCGAGCCCTAAATTCGTTCCTTCAAAGGACACACCCCACATGCTCACCTTGCGGAAATCCCAGGAGCGCGGCTTCGCCGACCACGGCTGGCTCAAGTCGTTCCACAGCTTCTCGTTCGCCGGCTACTACGACCCCGAGCACATGGGCTTCGGCAACCTGCGCGTGATCAACGAGGACCGCATCGCGCCCGGCACCGGCTTCGGCCAGCACGGCCACCGCGACATGGAGATCATCAGCTACGTGCTGTCGGGCGAACTCGCGCATCGCGACACGCTCGGCAACGTGAAGGCGATCCCGCCCGGCGACGTGCAGCGCATGAGCGCCGGCCGCGGCGTGATGCACAGCGAGTTCAACCACGCGGAGGACCAGACCACGCACTTCCTGCAGATCTGGATCGAGCCGAACGTGCAGGGCATCGAGCCGAGCTACGAGCAGAAGCGCTTCGACGCGGCCGACAAGCGCGGCAAGCTGCGCCTGGTCGCCTCGCCGGACGGCGCGGAGGGCTCGGTGCGGATCCACGCCGACGCGCGGGTGTACGCGGGCCTGTTCGACGGCGAGGAAAGCGCCACCGTCCCCCTCGACCCCGCGCGGCCGGTCTACGTGCACCTCGTGCGCGGCGAGCTGTCCGTCAACGGCACGAAGCTGTCCGGGGGCGACGCCGCCCGGCTGCGGCGCGAGTCGCAGCTCGCCCTGGCCCAGGGCAAGGACGCCGAGGTCCTGGTGTTCGAGCTCACCGGGCAGTGATTTCCATCCACCCCCACCCGCAAAGGAGATTTTCGTGGCAACTCTCGCACCCTCCCATTCCGGTTTCGCGGTGAACGCCGACACGGCGCCGCTCTCGCCGGCGCAGAACGCGCTGGCCTTGGTCGGCCGCGTGCTGCTGGCCTGGCTGTTCGTGCCCGCGGGCTGGGGCAAGATCATGGGATTCAGCGGCACGGTGGGCTACATCGCGTCCAAGGGCGTGCCCCTGCCCGAGGTCTGCGCCGCGATCGCGATCGCGGCGGAACTCGGCCTCGGGCTGGCGCTGCTGGTCGGCCTCAAGGCGCGCTGGGCGGCGATCGGCCTGGCCATCTTCGTCGCGGTGATCACGCCGATCTTCCACAACTACTGGGCCTCCCCCGAGGCGCAGGTGATGATGCAGAAGCAGGCCTTCAACAAGAACCTGGCCATCGTGGGCGGCCTGCTTGTCGTCGCCGCGTTCGGGGCGGGCGCCTTGAGCGTCGACGGCCGCAAGAGGCCCTGAGGATGGCCGGCATCGCCGCTGGCGGGAGGCGCTGACATGGGCATCGCCCTGCAGCTTTCCGGGCACGAGAAGGACCTCGGCGGAGGTTTCCTCGTGCGGCGGCTCCTGCCCGATGCGCGGCAGCGCAGCGTCGGCCCCTTCATCTTCTTCGACCACTTCGGGCCGGCGCAGGAACTGCCCGGGGTGAACCACGACGTGCGGCCGCATCCGCACATCGGCCTGGCCACGGTGACCTACCTGTTCGAGGGCGCGATGACGCATCGCGACAGCCTCGGCAGCACGCAGCTGATCGCGCCGGGCGCGATCAACTGGATGACGGCGGGCCGCGGGATCGTGCATTCGGAGCGCCGGCCCGAGCACCTGCGGGAGGTGGCGTACGTGAACCACGGGCTGCAGCTGTGGACCGCGCTGCCGCTGGCCCACGAGGAAACCGAGCCGGCGTTCTCGCACACGCCGGCCGACGCGATCCCGGAGGTGGCCGTGGGCGACGCGGGGGTGCGGGTGCTGGTGGGCGAGGCCTTCGGCGCGCGCTCGCCGGTGCCGGCCTTGTCGCGGACGCTGTACCTCGACATCCGGCTGCCCGCCGGCGGGCGCATGGAGCTGCCGGCCCTGGAGCAGCAGCAGGCGGTCTACGCAGTCGAGGGCGCGCTGGAGGTCGACGGCGAGCCGCTGGCCACCCGGCGCATGGCGGTGCTGGAGCCGGGGACGGCCGTGGCGCTGGCGGCCCCTGCCGGCGCGCGGCTGGTGCTGGTCGGCGGCGATGCGCTCGATGCGCCGCGGCACATGTGGTGGAACTTCGTGTCCAGCCGGAGGGAGCGGATCCTGGAGGCGAGCGCCGACTGGCAGGCGATGCGCATGGCGGGCGTGCCGGGGGATCCGGAGTTCATCCCGCTGCCGCCGACGCCGCCGACGCCGGCGGAACCGCGGTCTTGACGGCCCTCGCAGTGCGCATCCGCCGCTGCGAGTTGGACGCAGTCGTCAGGGCCTGTTGCCTCCGGGGCCCGCCCCGGTCCTGCGCTCCGCGGAGTCGGACGCCTTGGCCTTCCACGCCGCAGTCTCAGAGGCTGAAAGCGGGTTCACTGCCCGCGTAGACGCAGATCCTTGCAGTGGCAGCGAAAGGGCGCCCACTGACAGCGGTTCCGAAGGCATCGCACGTCGCGCCCGCGCGTCGCAGGGCCGGGACGGGGCTGTCCGCCTCAGCGACATAAAGGGGGAGGCGCGGGCGCGGTCTTCGTTCGGGCCGGGGCTCCCATCCGCGCCGGAGGACAGTCGCTGAGGCGGACAGCCCCGTTCCGGCCCGGCCCGGAGGCAACCGGCCTGCAAGGCTGCGTCCAAAGCGGCGCAACAGCGGGGGAAAGGGACTTTTCACGGACACCCCGCTCCCGTCGCTGTCAAGGGCGGCCGCACCACATCCGTTTTCTAGAATGACGGCATGTTCGTCCACCTCCGCCTGCACTCCGAATTCTCCGTCGTCGACGGCACCAACCGCATCGACGAGGTCATGAAGGCGGCGGCCGCGGACGGCCAGCCGGCGCTGGGCCTGTCGGACCTGAACAACCTCTTTGGCGCCATCAAGTTCTACAAGGAAGGCCGCGGCAAGGGCGTCAAGCCCGTGATCGGTTGCGAGCTGATGCTGCAGGGCCTGGGCGCCGACCCGGCCGTCGTCACCCGCGTGCTGCTGCTGGTGCAGAACCACCGGGGCTACCTGAACCTCTGCGAGATCCTTGCCCGGGCCTGGACGAAGAACGTGGTCCGGGCCCAGGGCGTGGCCCGGCTCGAATGGCTGCAGGAACTGAACGAAGGGCTGATCCTGCTGTCCGGGGCGCAGGCCGGCCCGCTCGGCCAGGCCCTGCTGCAGGGCGACGAGGGCCGCGCCTCCGAACTGGCGCTGCAGCTCGCCGGCCTGTTCCCGCACCGCTTCTACATCGAGCTGCAGCGCGCCGGCCGGCCCGACGACGAGCCGCACGTGGCTGCCGCCGTGCAACTGGCCGCCCGGCTGAGCCTGCCGGTGGTGGCCACCCACCCGGTGCAGTTCACGAAGGAAGACGACTACGAGGCGCACGAGGCCCGCGTCTGCATTTCCGAAGGCGAGATCCTGGGCAACCCGCGCCGGGTGCGCCGCTTCACGCGCGAGCAGTACTTCAAGTCGCAGGCGCAGATGGAGGCGCTGTTCGCGGATCTGCCCTCGGCCGTCGCCAACACGCTGGAGATCGCGCGCCGCTGCAACCTCGTGCTGGAACTGGGCAAGCCGCGCCTGCCCAACTTCCCCACGCCCAACGGCATGCCGGCCGAGGAGTACTTCCGCTACGCCTCGCACGAGGGCCTGAAGGAGCGCCTGCTGCACCTGTTCCCGAAAGAGGCCGAGCGCGAGCAGGTGCGCCCCCGCTACGAGGAACGGCTGGAGTTCGAGCTCGGGATCATCCTGAAGATGGGGTTCCCCGGCTACTTCCTGATCGTGGGCGACTTCATCAACTGGGCCAAGAACCACGGCTGCCCGGTCGGCCCGGGCCGGGGCTCCGGCGCCGGCTCGCTCGTGGCCTACGCGCTGAAGATCACCGATCTCGACCCGCTGCAGTACAGCCTCCTGTTCGAGCGTTTCCTGAACCCGGAACGGGTGTCGATGCCCGACTTCGACATCGACTTCTGCCAGGGCAACCGCGACCGCGTGATCGAGTACGTGAAGGAGAAGTACGGCCGCGACGCCGTGTCGCAGATCGCGACCTTCGGCACGATGGCCGCGCGCGCCGCCGTGCGCGACGTGGGCCGGGTGCTCGACATGAGCTACACCTTCTGCGACGGCATCAGCAAGCTGATCCCGAACAAGCCCGGCACGCACATCACGATCGCGGACGCGCTGGAGCAGGAGCCCATGCTCAAGGAGCGCTACGACCGCGAGGAGGAAGTGCGCACCCTGCTGGACCTGGCGCAGAAGCTCGAAGGCATGACCCGCAACATCGGCATGCACGCGGGCGGCGTGCTGATCGCCCCGGGCAAGCTCACCGACTTCACGCCGCTGTACCAGCAGCCGGGCAGCGATTCCGCGGTGAGCCAGTACGACAAGGACGACGTGGAGGCGGCCGGCCTGGTGAAGTTCGACTTCCTGGGCCTCGCCACGCTGACCATCCTGGAGCTGGCGCGCGAGTTCATCGTGCGCCGCCATCCAAGCCGCAAGGACTTCGCCTTCGAGACGATCCCGCTGGACGACGCGGCCACCTACCGGCTGTTCACCGACGGCAAGACCGAGGCGGTGTTCCAGTTCGAATCCCGCGGCATGCAGGGCATGCTGCGCGACGCGCGGCCCTCGCGGCTGGAGGACCTGATCGCGCTGAACGCGCTGTACCGGCCCGGCCCGATGGATCTGATTCCCACCTTCGTGGCCCGCAAGCACGGCCGCGAGGAGGTGGAGTACCCGCACCCAATGGTGGAGAAGGTGCTCTCGGAGACCTACGGGATCATGGTCTACCAGGAGCAGGTGATGCAGACGGCGCAGGTGCTGGGCGGCTATTCGCTCGGCGGCGCCGACCTGCTGCGGCGGGCCATGGGCAAGAAGAAGGCCGAGGAGATGGCGCAGCACCGCGCGATCTTCCGGGAGGGCGCGGCGAAGAACGGCCTCAGCCAGGACAAGGCCGACGAGGTCTTCGACCTGATGGAGAAGTTCGCCGGCTACGGCTTCAACAAGTCGCACGCCGCCGCCTACTCGCTGCTGGCCTACCACACGGGCTGGTTGAAGGTCCATTTCACGGCGGAGTTCTACTGCGCCAACATGACCATCGAAATGGACAACACCGACAAGCTGAAGGTGTTGCACGAGGACGCGGTCAAGAACTTCGGCATGAGCTTCGAGGCGCCGGACATCAACCGTGGCACCTGGCGCTTCGAGCCGATCTCGGACAAGGTGATCCGCTACGGCCTGGGCGCGATCAAGGGCACCGGCCAGTCGGCCATCGAGGCGATCGTCGCCGCGCGCGAAGAGGGCGGTGCCTTCAAGAGCCTCTACGACTTCTGCTGCCGCGTGGACCGCTCGCGCATCAACAAGCGGACGGTGGAAGCGCTGATCAAGGCCGGCGCCTTCGATTCGCTGCAGCTCAATCGGGCTTCGCTGGTGGCGACCATCGACCGCGCCTACGAATTCGCGGCGGCGCAGGAGGCCAACGCCAACCAGGGCGGCCTGTTCGACCTGGGCGGAGAGGATTCTCACGGCGCCAGCACGCAGGAGCCGGACCTGGTGGAGGCCACGCCCTGGGGCGTGAAGGAGCGGCTGTCGCAGGAGAAGACGGCGATCGGCTTCTACCTCTCGGGCCACCTGTTCGACGAGGTGGAGCGCGAGGTGCGCCGCTTCTGCCGCCGCAAGATCGAGGAGCTGGTGGACACCCGCGAGCCGCTGCTGCTGGCAGGCATCGTGACGGACCTGCGCGTGATCAACGGCCAGCGCGGCAAGCTGGCGCTGTTCAAGCTCGACGACAAGAGCGACGTGATCGAGGCCGCGGCCGACGAGTCGGTGTACAAGCCGCAGTCGGCCTGGTTCAAGGACGACGAGCTGATCGTGGTGCAGGCGAAGCTGCAACCGGACCGCTTCTCCGGCGGCTTCCGCCTCAACGTGCAGCAGATCTGGGACCTCGCCACCGCGCGCTGCCGCTTCGGCAAGTACCTCAAGGTGGCCGTCAACGGCACCGCGCCGGACATCCAGCGCCTGGTGCGCGAATTCCCGCCGAAGAAGGAAATGACGGAGCAGGGCGAACTGCTGCGCGGCCTCCCCGTGCGGCTGGAAGTGCTGCGCGACGAAGCCCGCGCGGAACTGCAACTCGGCGAGCAGGCCAGGTTCTTCCCGACCGACGCCGCCCTGGCCAGCTGGATGGCCCAGGCCTACCAGGGGCAGGCGCAGGTGGTGTACGAGTCTTAGGCCGTCTTTCAACCAAACAGCCGAACGCAGAGGGCGCAGAGGTACGCAAAGGACGCAGAAAAAACCTCTTAAGGAATTTTCTGCGCCCTCTGCGAATCCTCTGCGCCCTCTGCGTTCGGCTGTTTTGGTTTAAGCCCCAACCCCTACGCAGCCTCCTTCTCGATCGGCGCCGCCAAGGTATACCGCCCCTGGATCCGCGCGCGCTGCAGCTTGCGCGACGTGCCTGCCGGGGCGGCGTCGTGGCGGTGCATCACGGTGAGGTTGTTCCACAGCACGATGTCGCCGCGCTGCCACGGGTGGCACAGGGTCACCGCTTCGGCCGTGCCGTAGCTCCAGGCGATGTTCAGCAGCCGCTCGGATTCGGCGATCGGCACGTCCGTGATGCGCGACTCGCGGCGGCTGCCGAGGAACAGCGAGTGCTCGCCGGTCTCGGGCTGCATGATCACCATGGGATGCACGTTGGGGCCGTGCTGCACGGCCAGCCAGCGCAGCCGTGCCTGGAGGTCGGGCGCGATCAGGCGCAGCGCGGCGGGCAGGCAGGCGAACCAGGTCGCACCGCCGCTTTCGGGCACCTGGCGCGCATGCAGCAGGCAGCCGAAGGGCGGCCGCTCGGTCCAGGCGAGGTCCACGCCCCAGCGCGTTTCGCCGGCGCCCAGGTCCGGCAGCGGATCGACCTGGCCGAAGCGCGCGCCGAAGGCGAGCAGGCCCTCGCGATCCAGCCCGTGGCCGCGGAACACCAGAAGGTGCTGGCGCTGCCACAGGGCATAGAGCTGGCGGAAGGCGGCCGCGTCGAGATCGGCGAGCGCCACGTCTTCGACCAGGGCTCCGAAACCGGCCCCCAGGGGTTCCTGGACCATCGACATTTCTCCCTTCTGATCTGCACTTCTGAGTGCGAGTGTTGGCCAGGTCGAGTGCCCGGCGGCGCCCCCTTACCAACGCTTGCAACAGGCCCTGTCAGAAATAGCAGGGCAAGGCCCAGCGGCGGATGCAGGGAATCGGGGCACGATGCCCGCCGCCCCTGTCAGAACTGACAGTGCGCGGGCACAACGGGGTCGGGCTCTCAGCCCTTGGGCCGGAACTCGATGACGACCGGCGAGGGCACGCGGCCGTCCACGTCGCGGGGCAGGGACTCGGTCTTCTGCAGGGCCCGCAGCACCGCGTCGTCCCAGGACTTGACGCCGCTGGAGCGCACCAGCTTGCTCGAGACGATCGTGCCGTCCGGCGACGTGCGGACCTCGACTTCCGCCTTCGGGTTCCCGTCGATGTTGTCGGTGAACGTGATGTTGGGGCGCACCCGGGCGTTGACCTTCGCGCCCCAGCCCGCGGAAGGCCCGGACGCCTTCGCGGCGCTGCCGGTGGAGCCGGGCGCGCCGGTGCCGGCCAGGGCCTGCATGCGCCGCAGGTTGTCCTCGCGCTGCTGCGCGAGCTTCTTCGCGTCGCGAGCCTCCTTCGCTTCCTGCTCCTTGTGCTTCTTCTCTTCTTCCTTGCGCTTCGCCTCGGCTGCGAGACGGGCTTCTTCCTTCTTCTTCGCGAGCTCCTCCTCGCGCTTCTTCTTCGCCTCGAGCTTGCGGCGCTCCTCGCGTTCGCGTTCCAGCTCCGCCCGCTTCTTCTCTTCGACCTCCCGCTTGAGCTCGCGCTCGCGCGCGATCTGCGCGTCGCGCTGCAACTGCGGGTCCGGTTGCGGCGGCGGCGGCTTCACCACGGGCTGCGGCGGGGCCGGCGGCGGCTGCGGCGGCTCGGGCGGCGCCGCTTCCCGCGGCACGGCGGACCACAGCTCGGCCTCCACCGCCACCGACTGGCTTTCGCGCTGCCACTTCAGCCCGGACGCGAGACCGGCGACCAGCAGCGCGTGCGCGACCAGCGCCAGCACCAGGCCGCGGCCCATCGCATCCTGCGGGGGCGGAGCGAATTCGGGGCGGTCGGCGGCGGCGTCCATGGCCGGTTCAGCGGGCGACCTGCACGGACAGGCCGACGCGCTGCACGCCGTTGCGCTGCAGCGTGTCCATCACCTTCACGACGGTCTCGTACTTCACGTTCCGGTCGGCGCTGATCACCACGGCGACGCTGCCGGGCGCCTCCCCGGACTGCGCCTGCAGCACCGCGGGCGCGATGTCGTTCAGCACCAGGGACTGGGTCTTGTCGCCGCTCCTCAGTTGCAGGGCCTCGTCCTTGCCGACCAGCACTTCCACTACCTTGTCCGGCTTGCGCGAGGCCTTGCCCACGGTGGGCAGGTCGATCAGGCTCGGCGTGATGAGGGGCGCGGTCACCATGAAGATGATCAGCAGCACCAGCATGACGTCGATGAACGGGACCATGTTGATCTCGTTCATCGTGCGGCGGCCGCGGCCGCGCTGTGCGACGGCCGGCATGTCAGTGCCCCGAGGCGGACTGGGCGCCGAGGTTGCGCTGCAGGATGTTGGAGAACTCCTCGATGAAGGTCTCCAGCTTGATGGCGACGCGGTCGATGTCGCGGGCGAAGCGGTTGTAGGCCACCACCGCCGGGATGGCGGCGAACAGGCCCAGCGCGGTGGCGACCAGCGCCTCGGCGATGCCGGGCGCCACGGTGGCCAGCGTCACCTGCTGCAGGGCGCCCAGGCCGGTGAAGGCGTGCATGATCCCCCACACGGTGCCGAACAGGCCGACGTAGGGCGAGACCGAGCCGACCGAGGCCAGGAAGGACAGGTGCATTTCCACCACGTCGAGTTCGCGCTGGAAGCTCGCGCGCATCGCGCGGCGGGCGCCATCGAGCAGGGTGGCGGCATCGGCGATGCGGCGCTCGCGCAGCTTCTGGTACTCGCGCATGCCGGAGGCGAAGATGCGCTCCATGGGGCCGGCCAGCTTGGCGTTCTGCGCAGCGGCCGCGAACAGGTCGTTGAGGCTGGTCCCGGACCAGAAGTCGCGCTCGAACTCCTCGTTCTTGCTATTCACCCGGCGCAGCGCGAACAGCTTGCCGAAAATGGCCGCCCAGCTCGTGATGGACACGAACAGCAGCAGCAGCATCACCAGCTGCACGACGAGGCTGGCCCCCAGCACGAGCTGCAGGATGGACAGGTCTTGGTTCATTCGCTTCTGAGGACTCCGAGGATGGCCGGGGGGATGCGGCCCGGCCGCAGCGTCTTGTCGTCGACCCAGCCGATGCGGATCGTGCCTTCGGCCAGCAGGGTGTCGCCGCGACGGGCTTGCTGACCGATTATCAGAGACGCTTTGCCAAGCTCTTTCAACTCGGCCGTAACAATAAGTTCGTCGTCGAGTTTCGCCGGCGCCACATAGCGCACGTAAGTCTCGCTGACGATGAAGATGCCGCCCACCTCCTCGCGCAGCCGGCTCTGCGCCAGGCCCAGCGAGCGCAGCCATTCGGTGCGGGCGCGCTCGAAGAACTTCAGGTAGTTGGCGTAGAAGACGATGCCGCCCGCGTCGGTGTCCTCCCAGTAGACGCGGACCGGCCAGGCGAAGGCCGTCATCGCAGCAGGGCCTCGAGCCGCGTCGCCGCCTCCTGCAGCTGCGCCATCGAATTGGCGGTGGAGAAGCGGATGAAGCGGCCGGTGTCGGCATGGCCGAAGTCGCGGCCGGGCGTCACGGCGACGTGGGCGCGCCGCATCACCTCGAAGGCGAAGTCCCAGCTGCCCTCCACGCCGAGGCGCTGCGCCGCGTCGGCGCAGTCGGCCCACGCGTAGAAGGCGCCGTCGGGCACCACGGGCACGGCGAGGCCCATGGCCTGCAGCTGCGGGATGAACCAGTCGCGGCGGGCCTGGAATTCGGCGCGCCGGCGCTCGTACTCGGCGATGCTCTCCGGCTCGAAGCAGGCCAGCGCCGCGTGCTGCGCCACCGTGCTGGGGCAGATGAACAGGTTCTGCGCCAGCCGCTCCAGCGGCGCGACCAGCACTTCCGGCACCACCAGCCAGCCGAGGCGCCAGCCGGTCATGTTGAAGTACTTCGAGAAGCTGTTGATGCTGATCACCTGGTCGTCCAGCGCCAGGGCCGTGTGGCCGAAGGTGTCGTCGTAGGACAGGCCCAGGTAGATCTCGTCCAGCAGCGTGATGCCGCCCTTCGCCTTCACGAAGCCGTGGATCCTGCGCAGTTCGTCCGGGTGGATCGAGGTGCCCGTGGGATTGGAGGGCGAGGCCAGCAGCACGCCGCGGGTGCGCGGGCCCCAGTGCTCCTCCACCTTGGCGGCGCTGAGCTGGTAGCGTTCGGCGGCCGTCGTCGGGATCAGCACCGCGTCGCCCTCGGCGGCGCTCACGAAGTGCCGGTTGCAGGGGTAGCTCGGGTCCGGCATCAGGATCTCGTCGCCGGCCTCGATCAGCGCCAGGCAGGCGAGCTGCAGCGCCGCGGAGGCACCGGCGGTGACCACGATGCGGCTGGCCGGCACGGCCACGCCGAAGCGTTCGCGGTACCAGCCGCTGATGCGCTCGCGCAGGGCGTGCAGGCCGGTCGCGTCGGTGTACTGGGTGCGGCCGTCGCGGATCGCCCTGGCGGCGGCTTCCTGCACCAGCGGCGGCGCCGTGAAGTCCGGCTCGCCGATGTTCAGGAAGATCATGGGGCTCGCGCTGCGCGCCACTTCGCGCGCCAGCTGCGAAGCCGCCTTGGCGACCTCCATCACGTAGAAGGGCTCGATGCGCTCGGCGCGCCGCGCGAGTCTCATGCTGCCTGGCCCGGTCCTCGGGGGTGGGTCATCCCCTCGCCTTTCCGGTGGCGCGGTCGGCTTCCACTTCGACCGAGCGCAGCTGCGGCGCCAGGCCATTGAGCACGCCGTTGACGTACTTGTGGCCGTCGGTGCCGCCGAACTCCTTGGCCAGCTCGATGCACTCGTTGAGCACGACGCGCCAGGGCACGTCGGGGGCGTGCAGGAATTCGTAGGTGCCGATCCACATCACGGCCCGCTCGATCGGCGAGATCTCTTCCAGCTTGCGATCGAGCAGGGGCACGATCAGCGCGTCGAGCTCGCCCGACTCGCGGATGCAGCCGTGCAGGAGGGCGTCGTAGTGCACGGCGTCGGCCTTGTGGAAACCCGACAGGCCGCGGGTGAACTGGTCGATGGACTCGGGGTCCTGCCGGCCCACCAGGTGCTGGTACAGCGCCTGCACGGCGAACTCGCGGGCGCGGCTGCGCGGCGGCTTGGTGGAGGATTTGCGGGGAGGCGTCGTCGTCATCCGATGTCGTCCACGAGGTTGGCCATCTCGATCGCGACGAGGGCGGCGTCGCGGCCCTTCTCGACCTGCCGCGCCAGCGCCTGCTCCATGTTCTCGGTGGTGAGGATGGCGTTGGCGATGGGCAGCTGGTAATCGAGCGCCACGCGCGTCACGCCCGCGGCCGATTCGTTGGAGACCAGCTCGAAGTGGTAGGTCTCGCCGCGGATCACGCAGCCCAGCGCCACCAGCGCGTCGTAGCCGCCCTTTTCGGCCATGGCCTGCAGGGCGATCGGCACTTCCAGCGCACCGGGGACCAGCACGTGGTCGATGTTGCGTTCCTGCACGCCGCGCTTCAGCAATTCCGCGCGGCAGGCCTGCGCCAGCGCGTCGGTCACGCCCTGGTTGAAGCGCGCCTGCACGATGCCGATGACCAGCTCCTTGCCGTCCAGCCGGTCGGCCGTGCCCTTGTCTGCACCAAACATGAAAACCCTCGAGATTCGTTAGTCGGGCCGGTGGATGTAGCCGGCCACTTCCAGGCCGTAACCGGCCATGCTGGGCATGCGCCGCGGCGTGCCCATGAGGTTCATCCGCTGCACGCCCAGCTCGCGCAGGATCTGAGCGCCCACGCCGTAGGTGCGCAGGTCCATGCGCCCGCGCTCGGGCGCCTGCGACGCGCGCGCGGTGCCGTCGAACTGCGCCAGCAACTGCTCCGCGCCCTCGCCGCAATTGAGCAGCACCGCGACGCCGCGGCCCGTCGCCGCGATGTGCTTCAGGCTCTGGTCCAGGGTCCACGAATGCATGGACCGGTTCAGCTCCAGCGCGTCCAGCACCGACAGCGGCTCGTGCACCCGCACGGGCACTTCCTGGCCCGCGTCCCAGCTGCCCTTGACGAGGGCGATGTGCAGGCCCTGGCTCGGCTGGTCGCGCCAGGCATGCGCCACGAACTCGCCGTAGGCCGTGAGCATGGGCCGCTGGCCGATCTTGCGCACCAGGCTTTCGTTGGCGCTCCGGTAGTGGATCAGGTCGGCGATGGTGCCGATCTTCAGGCCGTGTTCGGCGGCGAACAGCTGCAGGTCCGGCAAGCGCGCCATCGTGCCGTCGTCCTTCATGATCTCGCAGATCACGGCGGCGGGCGTCAGGCCCGCCATGGCGGCCAGGTCGCAGCCGGCTTCGGTATGGCCGGCGCGCATCAGCACGCCGCCGTCCACCGCCTGCAGCGGGAAGATGTGGCCCGGCTGCACCAGGTCCTGCGCCTTCGCGTCGCGCGCCACCGCGGCCGCCACGGTGCGGGCGCGGTCGGCGGCGGAAATGCCGGTGGTGACGCCCTCGGCCGCCTCGATCGAGACGGTGAAGGCCGTGCCCATCTTGGTGCCGTTGCGCGCCACCATCGGCGGCAGCCGCAGCAGCTCGCAGCGCTCGCGGGTCAGCGTCAGGCAGATCAGGCCGCGGCCGAAGCGCGCCATGAAGTTGATCGCTTCCGGCGTGACGTGTTCGGCCGCCAGCACGAGGTCGCCCTCGTTCTCGCGGTCCTCCTCGTCGACGAGGATCACCATGCGGCCGGCCTTCATCTCGGCGACGATTTCCTCGACGCCGGAGATGGCGACGGGGGCGAGGGGAGTGCGCGCGTTCATTGCGGGCCCTTTCCGGCGCCCAGCATGCGTTCGACGTAGCGGGCGATGAGGTCGATCTCCAGGTTCACGCGGGCGCCGGCCTTCAGCACGTGCAGCGCCGTGTTTTCCACCGTGTGCGGGATCAGGTTGATGCTCAGCTCGGTGCCGTCGGCGCGGTCCTCGATGGTGTTGACCGTGAGGCTGACGCCGTTGACCGTGATCGAGCCCTTGTAGGCGAGGTACTTGCCCAGCGCCTGCGGGGCCAGGATGCACAGTTCCCAGCTCTCGCCCACCGGCGCCATCCGCGTCACGCTGCCGACGCCGTCGACGTGGCCGGACACGAGGTGGCCGCCCAGGCGGTCCTGCGGGCGCAGCGCCTTTTCCAGGTTCACCGGGCCGGGCTGCGCGAGGCCGGCGGTCTTGTCCAGGGATTCGGCCGAGATCTCGATGGTGAAGCGGCCCGCATTGGCGTCCAGCGAGGTCACCGTCATGCAGGCGCCGTTGAGCGCGATGCTGTCGCCCAGCCCCACATCGTCCAGGTAGCCTGCCGGCGCGGTGACGGTCAGCCGCTTGCCGTGCTGCTGCGAAGATCCGAGGTCGTCGATGGCGGCGATACGCCCGACGCCGGTGATGATGCCGGTGAACATCCCGCTATTGTCGCAGGTACGGAACGGCGACCTCCGCGGCGGGGCTAGAAGACGGCGCGTCCCGGGATGCGGGCCAGCATCCGGAGGTCCGCCCCGACGCGTTCGCAGGGGCCGAATTCAAGCGCCACGCCTTGGGCGAGCTCCTCCAGCGGCCCGATGTTCACCATGCCCCGCCCGCTTCCCAGCAGCTTCGGCGCCAGGTAGACCAGGAACTCGTCGACCAGCCCCTCGCGCAGCAGCGAGCCGTTGAGCTTGAATCCCGACTCCACGTGCAATTCATTGACGCCGCGGCCGGCCAGGTCCCGCAGCAGGGCCGCCAGATCGACCTTGCCGCCCGGGCCGGGCAGGTGGGTGACGTGGGCGCCGCGCGCTTCCAGGGCCGCCTGCGCTTCGGGCTGTTGCTCCGCCGCGTAGATCCAGACCGGGCGCTGCGGCACCCCGAACAGCGCCGCGTCCGGCGGCGTGTGCAGGCGGCTGTCGACCACCACCAGCGGCGGCTGCTTGCCGACCGGGGCCAGCCGCACGTCCAGCCGCGGGTCGTCGTCCAGCACGGTGCCGATGCCGGTGAGCAGGGCGCCGGCGCGGGCGCGCC
The DNA here is from genome assembly GCF_016722785.1 of Ramlibacter monticola. Classification (GTDB taxonomy): domain Bacteria; phylum Pseudomonadota; class Gammaproteobacteria; order Burkholderiales; family Burkholderiaceae_C; genus Ramlibacter; species Ramlibacter monticola. Next base: position 62,524 of record NZ_JAEQNE010000010.1, read on the forward strand.
AGCCGTGGCCGTCGGCGCGGGCCGCCTCGCCGGTGATCCACTGGCTGCGGCCGTTGGCCAGCGCGGTCTGGCCGTCGAGGGAGGCCGCGATCTTCATGCGCACCCAGGGGCGGCCGCGCACCATGCGGCTGAAGAAGCCGATGTTCAGTTCGCGCGCCTCGGCGGCCCCGGGGCCGGTCTCCACCGCCACGCCCGCGGCCCGCAGCCGGGCGAAGCCCTGGCCGGCCACCAGCGGGTTGGGATCGGTGAGGGAGGCGACCACCCGCGCGATGCCGGCGCTGGCCAGCGCGTCGCAGCAGGGGCCGGTGCGGCCGTGGTGGGCGCAGGGCTCCAGCGTCACCCAGGCGGTGGCGCCGCGCACGTCGTGTCCCCGGGCCGCGGCATCGCGCAGGGCCATGATCTCCGCGTGGGCCTGGCCGGCGGGCTGCGTGTGGCCCTGGCCGAGGACCGTGCGGCCGTCGGCCGCGACGATCACGCAGCCGACGCGGGGGTTGGGTTCGGTGTGGCCGACGGCGCGCGCGGCGAGCGCGAGCGCCTGGTCCATCGGGTTATCGGACATCCGGGCATTGTGCGGGAGGGCGGGCGCCCCCCTCGCATCAATCCCCGTTCAGCTCGCGCCAGGAGATGCGGCGCGCCGGGCCGGTGTTCGGGGCGAACGGGATGTTCTTCAGCAGGGCTTCCACCAGGTCGGTGATCGGCTGCTGGGGGCCGCCGTTGCCGCTGCCGTCGCCCGTGCCGTCGCTGGGAGTGCCACCGCCGGCGTCGGAGCCGGTCGAGCCGCCGCCCGAGACGCGGATGATGCCGCGCATCTGGCCCTGCTCGGTCCGCACCACCGACGGACGCGTCGCCACGCAGGTGCACAGTTCGGAGCCGGCCACGTTCCGGGTGCCCTGCACCGGGCCGCCGGTGAGGTAGTCCAGGAAGTACAGGAAGCTCTTCGCGTCCACCAGCGAGCTCTCGCCGCTGCAGCCGACGATCAGGGCCGTGCTCGGCGGCTGGGGCTTGATGGTCGTGAACACCAGGGTGCCCACCGCCAGCGTGGCGTCCGTCACCGAGCGTTCGCCCTGCAGCGCCAGGTCGACGAACCAGCCGTTCTTCACGCCCCAGTCCACCGGGCTGGCGGTCACGGTCCGGACCTGCTGGCCGGGGGTGCAGACGGTGAGGGGCGAGCCCTGAGGGCACTCCTGCTCTACCAGGGTCTGCTGCACGAAGTTGCTGCCGCTCTGGCGTGGCGTGGCCAGGGTCGTCGAGTCCAGCTTGTCCTTCACGGCGTACATGGTCTGCTGGCGCGTGTCGGTCAGGTCGGTCTGGCCAAGGTAGCGGCCGGTGCCGACGATCACCATCGGATTGGAGGCCACTGCGGCCACCACGGGCTTGGAAGTGATCGGCTGCGGGTTGCCGGCGGCGTCACGCAACTGCACCAGCAGCTGGGCGTCGGTGCCGGGGGCGCCGACCGTGTTGTTCACGTCGAAGCGCCAGAGGTTCCCCAGCAGGTCGCCGCCGTACACCTCTTCCACCGTGTTGTTGCTCGCCGCGTTCGGCGCGCGCGCCTGCAGCTTGGCCAGCCCGCTGGGCTCCGCCGCCGTGCCCACGCCGGTGGAGATCGTGTTGATCAGCGCACCGGTCTTGGCATTGATCACGAAGACGCGGCCCACGCCGTCCGCATTGTTGTAGCCGGACGCCACGATCACCACCCACGTGCCGTTGCTCAGCTTGGTGATGCGGGGGTTGCCGTAGCTGAAGCCGAGGTTGGAGTTCGTGAACTCCCACAGCAGGGTGGGGCTGGTCGGATTCGTGATGTCCAGCGCGTAGTAGGACTTGCCGCCCTGGTTGAGGCCGCCGACGATGATGGTGCGCCACTCGCTGCCGGAGCAGGTGGCCGCCGGCGCCTTGGGGCAGATGTCGCCGATTTCAGGCGTGCCGTCCACGAAGTAGCGGCGCTTGGTCGCGTAGTCCACGTCGGCCAGGCGATACATCTCCGGCAGCACCGCCGAGGGCACGAAGGCCCAGCGCTCCTGGCCGGTGAGGGCGTCGAACGCATGCAGCATGCCGTCGTTGGCCGCCACGTACACGGTCGGCTGCCGGCTGGCCATCGAGGCCTTGTAGTCGGAGAAGCCGGGGTCGAGGTATTCCGTCAGCGGCTGCTTCACGTAGCGCGCCTCGGCGTTCACGATGTCGCCGAGTACGTGGCTGCGCGTGCGATACCAGTTCCCTTCGTTGGTGCGGTCCCCGCGCAGGTAGCTCACGAGCGCCGAGCCCGCCGCGGAGTCCTGCGCGGTGTCCGTCATGCAGGTCGCGCCGCTGGTGCAGAACTGGGTGAGGCCCCGGCTCGCGGACACGAAGCTGATCGCGCTGCGCGAGAAGAAGTCGCGCTGGTTGGAGTTCAGGCTCGCCCAGGTGAAGGGGATCAGCTGGGACGTCCCGCTGACTTCGCCCACGGTGTAGATGTTGCGCGTCACGGGCGTGCCGTTCAGCCTCACCACGTTCTGTCCGTCATTGCCGGTGTCGGAGACATCGAAGGCGTCGCTGGAGGTGTAGTCCGCCACCACCGCGTAGCAGAGGCCGTCGCGCTGGAAGGCATCGTTGCGCTTGTACTGGCGGTTGGCCTGCCACGGGCTGGTCGCGCAGTCCAGCAGCTGCATCGCCGACCATTCCTGGCGCGTGAGCTGGCCGGCCACGATCTTCTGCATGATCAGCTCGCCGAACCACTCGACCGACTTGTACGAGGAGCTGAAGACGAAGTTGTCGCTGCTCGTGATGTTCGGGTTGGAACTCGCGGCAGCCGCCGCGGTGCCGGGCCGCGGCGGGTTGTTGATCTGCGCCAGCATGCCGCTCAGCGCGTCGGCCAGCGAGACCGGGTCGGCTGCGCTGAAGTAGGTGCCGTGGCCGTTCACGGCCGCGTGCCACAGGTCGTCGATGTTCGCGGTGGAGTCCGCGGCCGGGGTCGGCCAGCTGCAGGTGGAGCCCGCCGACAGCCACGGGCAGATGCCGGTGGTGGGACTGGCGGTGCTGCCGTTCGCCACGGTGAAGAAGTCGCCGGTCTGCTGCAGCCAGTAATCGGGCTGGTACACGCGCTGGCCCGACAGGTCGTTCTGGAAATTCGAGTAGACCATCTGCCCCTGCGCGCCCAGGCCCAGCGTGTGCGTGGTCATGTGCTGCTTGGTGCCGACGTCCTTGCCGTACGGCTTCACGTTGTTCGCGCACAGGTCGCTGGCGGTGGTGGCCGGCGCCACGATCGGGCCGGTGCAGGTGCCGGTCGCGTCCGCGCCGGTGGCGTCCGGGTCGCGCAGGTCGTGGTTGTAGTAGTAGGCCGCGATGTCGGCGAGCGTGTTGGTGGTGCCGCCGCTGGCCGTCAACTGGCATTCACGGGCGGTGCCGACGGTGTAGGTCGGCCCGGGGCTCTGCGCGACCGCCGTGCAGCTCGTCACGTTGGACCAGGTGCCCCAGGCGGAGTAGCCGCAGGTCACGGTTTCGCCCGCGGCGTTGGGGGTGCTGCTGGGCGTGCAGCTCGCCACGTCCGTCAGCGTGCCCTGCTGGGTGGTGCAGTTGCGGTAGACCGCGGCGTTGCTGAAGTCGTTCGCCACGAGCAGCGGGGAACAGTTCTGGACCGCCGCCGCGGCGGCGAACGCGTACTGGCACTGGATCGTCTGGCCGGACGCGTCCGGCGTCGTCGTCGGCGTGCAGGACGGCACATTGATGAAGGCCGAGGTCACGACCGTCTGGCAGTCGCGCGCGATTGCGACTGTCCAGTTGCCGTTGCCACTGGAGCGGTCTACCTTCGTGCACGATGCGGCGTTGGCCCATGCGCCGTCCACGTAGCGGCAGTCCGTGTTCTTGTCCGGGTCGCAGGAGGTGGCGTTCGACCAGCTGCCGTTGTTGGTACGCTTCTGCAATTGCGCGGTGCGGGTCTGCAACTGCGAGACCTGGCGCTGCAGCGTGCCGCGCTCGCCCACCTGCGTGTTGATGCGCCGCTGCAGCTTGCTGGTGCGTGCCTGGTTCTGGGAAGTCGCGCCGTCGTTGTAGGGCCGCGGCAGCGGGCCGTCCTGGTTGTCCATCGCCGTCGTGCCATCGAGCTTGACGCCGCCGCCGCCGTTCCAGAAGCCGTCGGTGGAGAGGATGGTGTAGTTGCGCTGGCAGGAGAACTGCATCGGGTCGGTCACCCGGGTGCCGTTGAGGGTGGATCCGTTCAGCACGCCGCCATACAGGCGGCCGGCGGTGGAGAGGGCCGTGCGCAGGGGCGTGCTGTTGGCCGGCTTCGCGGCGAACAGCTTCGAGTACCAGGTGAACTTCTGGCTGCTGTTGAAATCGGTGATGTTGACGAAGTCGCTGGTGGTGTTGTTGTTGATGCTCAGGTAGCCGATGCGGTAGCGCGTGCGGTTGGCCGCGATGTCCGCCTCGGTGTCGAGCGAGGCGAACGCGCGCGACGTGGCCGTCTTCATCATCTGCATCCGGGTGCGGTAGTACGCCCACCAGTTGGCGTAGTTCGTCATCTCCTCTTCGTACGTGCAGGTGGTGCCGGCGCAGTCGGTGCGCGCCGCCGCCTTGTTCGTCGCGCCCGGGAAGGGGTAGCTGGTGACGCTGCGGGTGATGACGGTCAGCAGGTTCTCGCCCGGCACCGGGTTGGTGCTGCGCGTGGTGCTGCTGGCGTTCCAGTCGACCAGGGGGATGCTCTGGCGCGCGAAGGCCGCCGTCGTGGAGGTGACGGTGCCGCTGTTGGTCACCACCGGCGAGGAGGGGGTGGCGCCCGGGGCGTAGATCCGCACCGTGCCGGCGCCGTTGTCGAAGGCGAAGTAGCCGACGGTCGTGCAGTTGCCGGTCTGCACCAGCTGGCACGCGTTGATCGCGGCGGCGACGCGTTGGGCAACCGTAGTGTTGGTGCTCGTGGAAGCGGTCGATGCGGAGAGGATCTCCTTGCCGTCGACCTTGATGCTGGTGATGGCCGCGTTGTTGGGGTTGGAGAACGCGATGGTCGCCATGCGCGGCGCGGCCATGCGCGGGCGGTCGTAGCTGCTGCCGGCCCACAGCCCGCGGCAGGAGGTCAGGGCGTTGCTGTTGCACCAGCGCAGGGGCGCGGCGTACTGGAAGTTGCCGGTCGGGACGGCGCTGGTCGTGCAGTTGGTCAGCGCCGGCGAGTCGCAGTACTCGCCCGGCTGGATCGTGTAGAAGTAGGCGTCGGTTTCGAGGTTGGTCAGGGGCCGGTTGCCGCTGGAGTCCTTCTGGACGTTGTAGCCGTCGAACATCACCGCCCGCCAGTTCGGCCGGGTCTGGGTCATGTCGGCGCCCGTGGCCGCCGACGTGCCGTTCATGCTGGCGTAGGTCTCCTTCGTCCCGGAGCTGTTGAACGTGACGGGCGGCAGGTAGCGCACCGCGGGGTTGTACGACACGCCGTTGAACGAGGCGTTGCGGAACAGGTAGGCCGGCAGCGAGGAATAGTTGCTCGGACGGTCGTTCGCCCAGTCCGGCAGGTAGTTCCAGTCCATGCTGCCGGAGTCGTCCAGCACCATCAGGATGTTCGGCTTGATGTCCACCGCGGAGCCGACGGCGAAGGTCGGCAGCGGGACGGTGGAGAGGTCGGTGGCTGCCAGCAGGCCGAGGGGCACCGCCGCCACGCCGAGCGCCATTGCCGTGCCGAGCGCACGGCGGAAGGGGGAGCGGCGGGCGGGCCGCTTCGCGGCGGGGTTACTTCGTAACATAGGCTTGAACATAGCTTTCTGTCCTCCGGGGGCCCGAGACGCGGACGGTGATGCGGTAGTACACGGCGGTGGCCACTTCATACGAGGGATCGTCGATGCCCTGGCCGCCCCGCTTGTCCATGATGGCGGGCGACATCACGCAGGAAACCCCGACGCCGGGGGCGCCGGCGGACGGGCATTGCCGGTGGATGACGTATTCGATGCGGTTGCCGAACTCGTCCTCGTTCCAGAGCTTGGCGGAGTCGGCCAGCGACAGCTTCCAGAACTCCTGCCAGGTCTGGCCGGGAGCCGGGTTCTGGGCCGCCTGCAACATGGCGAAGTAGCCGCTGGTGGGGTCGTCGCTGTCACGCCGACCCTCGAGGTCCACCTCCAGCGCCCGGATCGCCTCTTCGACGCCCTTGTCGGCGGCGCGCGTCGCGGATTGCTGGAACGCGAGGTTGCCGGCCACCAGCGTGGCGGTGTCGACGGAGCGGATCATCGAGATGCCGGCGATCGTGATGGCCACCAGGACGACCAGGGCCACCACGAGCACGATGCCGCGCTGGCGGGCGCGCCGCAGCGGCGAAGGGACGGTTCGGCGCTTCAGCATGACGCGGGCGTCCTGATCCAGTTGATGTTGCGGGAGGGCGCGACCGTCTCGAACGTCCGGTAGCGGTAGCACTGCCACTCCGCGTCCGCGCTGAGGTCGAGCGGCGCGGGGACGGGGGCGTTGGGCGTGGCAAGGCTGCCCTCCCATCGGGGTGCATTGCCAGCGTGGGTCACCGGTTCGCACACGCGCTGCTTCGTCGTCGGGTCGAGATGGCTCTCGAACTGGCTGCTGCGCGCGACGAGGGCGAAGCGCACGGCGGGTGTGCGGGCCAGCGCGCAGGCGTCCATTGGGGCAAGAGGGGCGGCAGGGGGGGCAGGGGCGGTGACCCAGGTGTCGACGATGCCGTCCATCGCGCCGGCGGCGGCGGTGTCGCGGCCGTACTGCGCGCGCAGGCTGACGATGTTGCCGGCCACGGCCGTCCAGTTCGCTGCGCTCGCGGGGCTGCTGCTGCAGTTGGAGACCATGAAATCGCACGACGTGAGGGAACCGCCCCGCACGGCGTAGGCAACGATGTGGGGTGCGCGCCCCAGGTTGTAGAGGATGCCGGTGACCGCGGCCGGGTCCAGGACGTCGACGTTCACCAGGTAGTTGACCCGGGGCGGGACCACGCGCGCCAGCTTGAGGTTGCCGGCACAGGTGGGGGGCGCCGCCACCACGTAATCGTTGTCGGCCAGGGCGCTCGACGCGCCGACGCCATAGCCGGCGCCCTGGATGCCCCGGATCTGCTGGCCTTCGGGCTGGCCGTTGTCGCTGCCGTACACGATGAGCAGCCGGTCGGTGTTGGCATCGCCCGCCGGGATGACGGTGGTCGGCGGGTTGATCGTCACGGGCGCCAGCGGGACCACCACGCCCGGGCGCAGCTCCAGGTTGCATCCCAGCAGCCTGGGGGAATTGATCCCGAAGCCGGCCTGCACCAGGTCGCGCTCGATCAGGTGCGACATCACCGCCCCGCTGCTCAGGGCCTCGTTGCCCGCAGTGGTGGAGCGCGTGCGCTGGTCGGAGGTGAGCAGCACCTCCGTCATGATGGCCACGCCGATCATGGCGATGACCATGCCGACCAGGATCTCGATGAGCGAGAAGCCGCCCTGTCGCTGCAGCGGCCGGCGGGAGGGGGAAACGAGGGCCAGGGCGCTCATTGGGCGATCTTCGATTGGACTTCGTAGCGGTGCCGCTCGGAGCTGTCCTCCGAGGGCGAGCGCCAGTAGATCTTGATGGTCACCAGGCCGTCGTCCTCGACTTCGACCGTCGGCTTCAGGGTGGCCGAGGTGATCGTCGCGCCGGGCAGGGTGTCGGAAACCCGGGTCGCCCACTCGAAATAGCCCGCGCAGGCGACGGTGGGGCAGGTGTTGTACTTCGTCTGCAGGGCGGCGGGGGTGCGGTTGTCGATCCACATCCGTCCGAGCAGCTGGCCGGCCAGGTGCGACGCCTCGGAACGGTACCGCGCCTCGGTCGATTGCTTCACGGCGGTGGCCTGCAGGCCGACGATGCCGAGAATGCCCACGGAGAAGATCAGGATCGCGATGAGGGCTTCGAGCAGCATCACGCCACCCTGGAACCGCCGGCTCCGCCGGGCGGCCATCGGATTGTTCGCACGCACGTCGGTTCTCCTTAGCAGGCGCGCGGGTCGGGGGAGGCGACGGCGGGGTCGCACATCCGGACCTGGCCTCCGGTGGTCACGATGACGGACAGGCAGCGCATGTCGCCACCCGCGGCGACGCAGGTGCCGCCGCCGGGATTGGTGACGCGGAAGACCGCGTTGTTGTTGGCCGCGGCGAGCGTGCTGACCCGCCCCAGCGGCGTGAACTTCAGTTCGTCGAAGGCGCCGGAGTCTGCGCCGCTGGTGCGGTCGACCGTCACGCGTGCGACCTCCGCGGTCCGCGAGCCCTCGGAGGGGTGCCGCTCCTGCAGCGTCTCCGGGCAGGCCTGCTGGCCGTCGATGAGGTTGGTTTCCGGCGTGTCGCAGCCGACGCGCCAGCCGTTCGCTTCGAGCAGCTGGAACCGGATGATCCGGTTGCGCTGCAGCGCCTCGGTGCGGGCCAACTGCAGGCCGTTCTGGATCGTCTCGGCGGCCGTGCGGATCTGGCGGTTCTGGTTGCCCTGCTGGAACGAGGGAATCGCCATCGCGATCAGGAGGCCGGCGAGGGTGACGCCGACCATGACCTCGACGAGGCTCACGCCGGCTTGCCGACGCATGCCGCTCAACACGATCCCCCCGGCCTGGTGACCCAGCAGCTGGCGTTGCCCGACCAGCTCGTCACGCCCGTGACGGTGGACCGCTTGGAGTTGGACTGGTCGACGGAGAAGGTGAAGCCCGCCATCGACCCCTTGCCGATCGCGTACAGGGTGTAGCCGCTGCGGGTGCGGGTATCGCCGCCGCCGCCGTTGGCGCTGAAGTCGAAGGCCTGGCTGGTCGAGCTGTCCAGGTTGCCGGCGGTGGCGCCTTCGTAGGTGCGGTTGTCCTGGAAGAACTGCTCCATCTGGACCCGCTTCGCCGAGAGGCCGGACGTGGCGTCCGGGATGCGGCCGCGAAGGACGTAGGAGCGGTACGAGGGGAGGGCGACCGAGGCCAGGATCGCGACGATCGCGACCGTGATCATCAGCTCGATGAGCGTAAATCCTGCTGTGCGTGATCTTCTTTGCATTTCCTGCTCCGGCGGTGGCGCCGCTCCCTTTTTCATTGTTGTGTCGCAGCTTATGCTGTAATCCCCCGGCATCAGGCTTGCCGCTAGATAAGTGGGTCGAGAGGCCTGACGGACGGTGAGGCTTAGCTGAGACATTTTTTCCAAGCGGGACAAGGCGGGTTGCACGGTCCGCACGGCGTGCATGGCGCCCCGGCGGGGGCCTCCTGGCTGCCCTGGCGGTCGCTGCTGCCGGCCCTGCTCGTCTCGCTCGTCGTCCATGTTCTGCTCCTGTTCGTCCTGCGCGTCCCGCGCGACGCGCACGCCTTGCGGCCGGTCCTGGTGGTGACGCTCACGACGGCGAGCGTCGAACGCCCTGCCGCCGCGCCCCAGCCTCTTCCCGCGCCGCCCGCGCTTCCCGTGCCGCAGCCCCCGGTTGAACCCCGGCCGCGCGCCGCGGTTCCCGCGCCCGCGGCTGCGCCCCCCGAGCCCGCGCCGCAGCCCGTCGAACAGGCCGCCGCGCGGCCCGACACGAGCTTCCATCCGCCCGAGGAACAGGCCCAGGGGCCGGTACCGCAGGGCGTCCCCGACGTGCGTGAGATCGCCCCGCAGCTGGTCGGCCGCCGCCTCCAGGTAAGCGTCTGGGTGGATCCGTCCGGTGCGGTGCAGCGGGCGGAAGTGACGCCCAACGAGCTCACCCCCGAACAGGTCTCGCTGCTCGAACAGGCGATCGCGCAGGTGCGCTTCACGCCCGCGCGGCCGCAGGACCGGCCGGCAGCGGCGGAACTGCGCACGCTGCTGTGTTTCGATGATGCCGGACAACTGGACGTCGCCTCCAGCCAGTGCTGGAAGCCGCAGCTTGTCGAGGGAAGATGACCCGCGTCCGTGGTCGCTGCGGCACCGGAACGTGATGCATTCCTTGCTGTCCCGGCGGGCCGTGCCGGCCTACCTTGCGGGGCATGCGTTCGATCCAGTGCGGCGTCACCCTCGTGGAGTTGCTGGTCGCAGTGGCCCTCGTCGCCGCGGTGGCGGCGCTGGGCGCCCCGGCGCTGGCCGAGTACCAGCAGGGCGCCAGGCTCGCGGCGGCGACCGTCGAACTCGTGGCGGACCTGCAGCGGGCCCGCGCCGAAGCGCTCCAGCGCAACCGGCGGGTCACCCTGTGCAAGTCGCCCGACGGCCTCCAATGCACCACGCAGGGCGGCTGGGAGCAGGGCTGGATCGTGTTCCATGACGAGAACGGCAACCGGCTGGTGGACGAGGACGAGGAGGTGCTGGCGCGTCGCGCCGCACTGGAGGGCCAGCTGCGGGTGGTGGGCAACCAGCCGGTGGCCAGCTACGTCACCTACACGGCGGTGGGAGCGTCCAAGCTCGTGGGCGGGGGCTTCCAGGCTGGCACGGTGACGATCTGCCGCCGCTCGGAGGGGCCGGCTGCCGCGCGCCAGGTGATCCTGAACGCCATCGGGCGGCCGCGCGTGCAGAAGGCGACGGTGGCGAGCTGCCGCTGAACGCTATTTGCGGATCTCGTCGACCACCGTCTTGAACTCGTCGACGTCCTCGAAGCTGCGGTAGACGCTGGCGAAGCGCACGTAGGCCACCTTGTCCAGCTTCTTCAGCTCGCGCATCACGAGTTCGCCCAGGCGCGAGCTGGGGACTTCGCGCACTCCCAGGTTCAGCAGCTTCTCCTCGATGCGCTCGACGGCGTGGTCGATCTGCTCGGTGCCTACCGGGCGCTTGCGCAGCGCCAGCTTGAAGGAGCCGAGCAGCTTGGCGCGCTCGAATTCGATCCGGCGGCCGTCCTTCTTGACCACCGCGGGGAAGCTCACGTCCGGCCGCTCGTAGGTGGTGAAGCGCTTCTCGCAGTGCGCGCACTGGCGCCGCCGGCGGATGAAGCCGCCGTCCTCGGCCATGCGCGTCTCCACCACCTGGGTATCGCCATGGCCGCAGAACGGACACTTCATGCCGAGCGCAGCGCCGGGCCGCCCCAAGCAAGCGAGAGCCCCCTCGGGGGGCAGGGAGGACACGTAGTGCCGACCGTGGGGGCTGTCATTTCTTTACTTGTAGACCGGGAAGCGGCGGGTCAGCGCGTTGACCTTCGCGCGCACGCGCTCGATGTGGCCGGCGTCGCGCGGGTGCTCCAGCACGTCGGCCACCAGGTTGGCGGTGAGGCGCGCCTCCTCCTCCTTGAAGCCGCGGGTGGTCATGGCCGGCGTGCCGACGCGCACGCCGCTGGTGACCATCGGCTTCTCGGGATCGTTCGGGATCGCGTTCTTGTTGATCGTGATGTGGGCCTCGCCCAGCACCGCTTCCGCTTCCTTGCCGGTGATGCCCTTGGAGCGCAGGTCCACCAGCATCACGTGACTCTGGGTGCCGCCGCTGACGATGCGCAGGCCGCGCTCGGCCAGCGTCTCGGCCATGACCTGCGCGTTGCGCACCACCTGCTGCTGGTAGGCCTTGAACTCCGGCGACTGGGCTTCCTTGAAGGCCACCGCCTTGGCGGCGATCACGTGCATCAGCGGGCCGCCCTGCAGGCCGGGGAAGATCGCGCTGTTGATCGCCTTCTCGTGCGCCGACTTCATCAGGATGAAGCCGCCGCGCGGGCCGCGCAGGCTCTTGTGGGTGGTGGAGGTCACCACGTCGGCGTGCGGCACCGGGTTGGGGTAGACGCCTGCGGCGATCAGGCCGGCGTAGTGGGCCATGTCCACCATGAAGATGGCGCCGACGTCCTTCGCCACCTTGGCGAAGCGCGCGAAGTCGATGTGCAGCGAGTAGGCCGAGGCGCCGGCGATGATCAGCTTCGGCTTGTGTTCGTGGGCCTTGCGCTCCATCGCGTCGTAGTCGATCGCTTCTTCCTTGTTCAGGCCGTAGCTCACCACGTTGAACCACTTGCCGCTCATGTTGAGGGGCATGCCGTGGGTGAGGTGGCCGCCTTCGGCCAGGCTCATGCCCATGATGGTGTCGCCGGGCTTCAGGAAGGCCAGGAACACGGCCTCGTTGGCCTGGGCGCCGGAGTGCGGCTGCACGTTGGCGGCGTCGGCGCCGAAGATCTGCTTGATGCGGTCGATCGCCAGCTGCTCGGCGATGTCGACGTTCTCGCAGCCGCCGTAATAGCGCTTGCCGGGGTAGCCCTCGGCGTACTTGTTCGTGAGCTGGGTGCCCTGGGCGGCCATGACGGCGGGCGAGGCGTAGTTCTCGCTCGCGATCAGCTCGATGTGCTCTTCCTGGCGGAGGTTCTCGGCCTGGATGGCGGCCCAGAGTTCGGGATCGGTCTGTTCGATGAGGATTCGGCGGTCGTACATGAGCGGCAGTTCCGTGGACGAAAGGTCCCTGCGAATCAGGGCTGCCCAGGCGAACGGCTGAACACGGGGGCCGTGGAACGCCCGGCGCCACGAAGTGGCGCAGCGGCAAGTTCGGCGGAACCCGCGGTACGCTTCCCGGTGGTTTGGGGGGCGGGCCCCCGCTGGATCCACGTCAGCGCGCCCCGGAACGGGACGCGCCTATCGCCAGTCGCGCACGGGGCCGAGTTTACCCTAGCCCGTTGCGCGGATCAGACCGCGGGCGTGTCGTCGCCCTGCACCGTCGGCGTTGCCGGCGGAATCGGCGCGATCGTGCGCAGCGGCGCCGCCGGCGGCAGGATCGGGACCGGGCGGCCCTGCGCCACCTGCTGCAGCCTAGCGTGTTCGGCCAGGACCTTGTCGGCATAGCCGCCGTCCTCGGCCAGCAGGGCGGCGCCCACGTAGAACTTGAGCCCCGCCGGCACCGAGCCGGCGCGGTGGATGCACTCCTGCAGGACCTTGGCGCCCACCCGCAGGTTGGTCACGGGGTCGAAGGCTGCCAGCTTGCCGCCGAAGTTCTCGTACTTGTCGCTGTGGATGCCGGTCATCACCTGCATCAGGCCCTGCGCGCCCACCGGGCTCTGGGCGAAGGGGTTGAAGCCGGATTCCACCGCCATCACCGCCAGCAGCAGCGTCGGGTCGATCTTGTTGCGCTGGCCGATCTCGTAGGCCTCGGCGACCAGAGCGCTCAGGGGTTCGGGCGCGACCCGGTACTTCCGGCTGAGCCAGTAGGCCACCTGGGCCTGCTGCTTGGGCAGGTCCTTGGGGTTCAGGGCCGTAGCCCGGTCGATTGCATCGAGTTCGGGCACGAGGCCGAGCGACTCCACCTGGCGCGCATGCAGCCAGGACATGAGTTGGGATTCCCCGGCCTGACGGAGGTCGGGCCGGGCGAGCAGGGTCAAAACTGAAAACACCACCGCCAGCCCCACTACCGCGAAGCCGTTGTGCGTGATCTCGAAGAAGCCCTGGGCGACGTCGCCGCAGAAGGTCTGCAGCCCGCGGGCAATTCTTCCCAGTTTGCCTGACGCTGTCATAGCACTTCCTTTCTACGCGCGGAGGCCGAAAGCAGTGCCGCTTCGCAAAGCGGCAGCCACCTTCGATCCCCTCGTTTGGATTGGTACGCCATCGGACCGGACGCCCTTCTTGAAGGAGGGCCTGTCCCGTCCGACTCGCCGGGTTCGGCAGCGGGTCTTCTGGATGTTCCCCTTCTTCGGGGAACGCGGCGGATTCTAGGCAGGCGCTAAATTCCTGGTCAAGGATGTTTCAATGCCTCCTTATGCATATCAGTTTGTTAGACCGGGATACTCTATGGCTCAGCAGGGGGAAAGTTCCGTAGGCCTTCGCCGCGGCAGCCCGTCGGCGACTCCCGACAGAGGGCGGCGTGCTAGCAAAAAAGGAGCGTCCGAAGAAAGCTGACAGTGCGGCGACCGCTTGTCGATCCGGCGTACCGGCGGGGCAGGATTGTCGGCCGCTAGGCGGACCGAACGTCGTTCTGGCAATCGACGTCGCCAAGCCCATTGAAAAGACGGATTTGCAATCCGGGCCGTCTCGGCCTAACTTGACGGTGCCCGAGCGATCGGGCACCAGCCGGTAGGGCCACGCTCTGTGGCAGCCCCGGCTTCCTCAAGGAAGCAATCTTTGCTTCCGGCGCAACGCGGACACCACGTTCGTGTTGCGAACCCAGACGGCAACGACATTGGGTCGGACCGTCCAGCCCGGCAGGCAGCTTCAGGCTCCTGGCCGGGCTTTCCATTTGGGCCTTCTCGACGGCTCCTTGCCCCCATTTGCACCTTCGCCGCGACGCGCCGGCGCGTTTCGCGGCGAGAATACGCACCTTGCCCCCGCCTGGGGGCTTTCCTTTCGTTCGAATAAAGACTTGTGAGCAGCTTGAAGATCCACGACACGCAGGCGCTGGACGCGCTGACCGGTGGCGCCTTTTCCGCCCCGACCTCCGGTGAACGTGCCGCCCGCGTGCGCGAGTGGCTGGCGGGCGAGCCGAGCGCCGAGCAGATGCAGGAGGTGTTCCGCGAGCTGAGCGCGCGCGACAAGGGCGCGGCGCGCCTGCTGCGCGAACGGCTCGACGAGATCAAGCGGGCCAAGGGGCAGGAGGCGATCGCCGCCGAATGGTCCGAGAAGGCCAGGCACCTGCTCGCGCAGCCGCGGCTGAACATCGCCGACGCCCTGGCGTGGCAGCGCGACGCCGCCAAGGCGGGCGCCCCCCTCAGCCGCGAGCCGCTGGCGGGCGTGAAGACGCAGCTGGCCGAGCGCATCAAGGGCATCGAGGACCTGCAGAACCGCGTCCAGGTGCAGCGCGAGGCCGCGGTGCTGCTGGCGCAGCGCATCGAGGTGCTGTCCACCAAGTCGTGGAAGGACGCGCAGCTCGCCGTCGAAGCCCTGCGTGCCGACGTCCCCCAGTGGCAGGCGCAGGCCCAGGCGTTGCTGGACGACGCCAACTGGGGCAGCGTGGACGCCAGGTTCCCGCCGCTGCTGGAAGCCTCGCGCTCGCAGCTGCAGGTGGTGTGGGACGCCTTCCAGACGGCGCTGGCGCAGGCCACCGCCGCCGCGGACGACGCCAACGCGCCGCTGCCGCCGGTGCCGGTGTGGGCCGACGAACTGCGCCAGGCGCGCGGCCTGCCGCCCGAGAGCGCGCCGCCCAAGCCGCCCAAGCCGAAGGTCGACCCGGAACTGAAGGCCAGGGCCAACCAGGCCGTGAGCGAGGCGCTCGCCCGGCTGGAACAGGAAGTCGCGCAGGGCCACGGCAAGGCCACGGCCGGCGCCGCCAACGCCCTGCGCAACGCCCTGAAGGAACACGGCAGGCTGGTGGACGACAAGCTGGAGTCGCAGGCCCATGCCGCGCTCGGCGCCGCCGGCGAGATGGAAGGCTGGCAGCGCTGGCGCGCCGACCAGCTGCGCCAGGAACTGGTCGCCAAGGCGGAGGCCCTGTTCGAGACGGTGCCCGCGGCCGCGCCGCCCGCGCCGGCGCCGGCCGACTCGGAAGCCGCCGCCATCGAGGAGGCCGAGGCCGAGTCGCCCGCCGCCACGCCGGTGCCGCCGGCCGTGGTGCGCAAGCCCCGCCTGGGCGGACGCAAGATGCAGGAGACCCTGCGCGGCCTGCGCGAGCAGTGGAAGCAGGTCGACCAGGGCGGCCCGCCGAACCACGCGCTGTGGAAGCGCTTCGACGAGGCCTGCAACGAGGCCTACAAGGTGGTGCAGGAATGGCTGGACAAGGTCAAGTCCGAAGCCGCCGAACACCGGGCCACGCGCCTGGCGCTGATCGAGGAGGTGAAGGCCTGGGCCGCCGCCCACGAGCAGTCGGAGAGCAGCGACTGGAAGGGCTTCAACCGCGCGATCCACCAGTTCTCCGAGCGCTGGCGCGAGGCGGGCCACCTGAGCGAGAAGGCCTTCGCCGAACTGCAGCCGCAGTGGAAGGAGGCGATCTCGCACGCCGCCGCCCCGCTGGAGCGGGCGCAGAAGGAAAGCGTCGAGCGCCGCAACGCCATGATCGAGGAGGCGCGGGTGCTGGGCGAGGCGCCCATGCTGCGCATCGACGCCGTCAAGGCGCTGCAGCAGCGCTGGCAGGCCGAGGCCCAGACCGTGCCGCTGGACCGCAAGCAGGAACAGAAGCTGTGGGACGCGTTCCGCAAGCCGATCGACGAAGCCTTCAGCCGCAAGACCGCCGAACGCGAGAAGGCGAGCGCCGCCCTCAGCTCGCGCGACCGCGCGGTGCTGGAGGCGTCCAAGGCGGTGGAGGAAGCCACCGCCAGCGGCGATGCGCAGAAGATCCGCGTCGCGGTGGCGGCGCTGGAACAGGCGCTGCGCGGCGGCGAAGCGGCCGCGGCTCCCGCGCCGGCGGCTGCCGCCGCACCGGGCGAAGCGCCGGCAGGCGAAGCTCCGACGGCTGAAGCCACCGCGGCGGAACCGGCGGCCTCCGAAGGCGAGGCCGCTGCCGCCGCCCCCGCCAGGCCGGCGCCGAAGCCGGTCATCGCCATGCGCGGCGACGACCGGCCCGGCGCGCGCCGCCCCGAAGTGGCGGCCACCGCCACCCGGCCGGGCGGCCGCTTCGAGGCGCGTCGACCGGGCGGCCCCGGCGGCCGCGATGCGCGCGACGACCGCCGCGGCCCGCCGCGGGGCGACCGCGGGGACCGATTCGAGCGCGAGGACCGCGGTCCGCGCCTGGGCGATGCCGCCTTCCGCGCCCAGCGCGAGGCGCAGGAGCACGCGCAGGCGGCCCTGCGCAAGCTGGCCGCGCAGGCGCACGGCGAGGCGCTCACGCAGCTGATGGCGGCCTGGGAGCAGCGCTCGGGCGAGCAGGTTCCGAGCCACCAGGAGCTGGGCAAGGTGGTGAGTCCGCAGGTGCGCCAGGGCTGGATCCAGGCCCTGGGCAAGGCCGCCGGCGGCGATGCGTCCGAGGCGCTGCTGCGCCTGGAGATCGCGGCCGACGTGCCGACGCCCGGCGAGCAGATCACCGCGCGCCGCGCGCTGCAGCTGCAGCTGCTGACGAAACGGCACGAGGCCGGCCCGCAGGAGACCTGGGGCACGGACGTGGCGAAGGTGCTGGGGACCGGCTTCGACGCTGGCGCGGCCCGCCGCCTGCAGGCCGCCCTGAAGGCGCTGCTGCGCCGC
Source organism: Ramlibacter monticola (assembly GCF_016722785.1). Classification (GTDB taxonomy): domain Bacteria; phylum Pseudomonadota; class Gammaproteobacteria; order Burkholderiales; family Burkholderiaceae_C; genus Ramlibacter; species Ramlibacter monticola. The sequence continues at coordinate 79,379 of NZ_JAEQNE010000010.1, forward strand.
TAGGGCTTCGGCAGGTAGAACCCGTCGAACAGGGCGGTGAGTTCGGCGAACTCCCGCCCGAAGCGCTCGCGGTTCACGAAATAGGCCTCGCAGGCGACGGCGAAGAACTCGTCGATCGCCGTCGCGCCATACGGGTCCAGCCAGGGCGCTTCGCCGCCGAAGCGCTCGGCCACGATCACCTGCTCGCGGAAGCGCTGGTACTCGCGCTCCATCAGCTCCAGCCAGCGCTTGCGGGCGGCCCGCGAGGGCAGGGGAGGGCAGCCGTCGGCAGCGCCGTCGCGCAGGTCGATCTTGTGCACGAATTCGTGGATCACCACATTGAAGCCGATCTCGGCCGAGGTGCCCGCGTGCGCGACGTCGTGCCAGTTCAGCATGACCGGCCCGCCCTCCATCGCCTCGCCGGCCAGCACCTCGTCCCAGTCGTGGACCACCCCGCTTTCGTCCACCTGCGAGCGGCGCGCCACCACTTCGTCCGGGTGCACCACGATGCCGACGAAATCGTCGTACCAGGCCAGGCCGAGGTGCAGCACCGGCAGCACCGCCTGGGCGGCGATCGCCAGCGCGATCTCGTCGGTGATCGCCAGTCCGCCGGCGCCGTGGAATTCCTTGCCGGCGAGGAATTCGGCCGCCAGCCCGCGCAGCCTGGCGATCTCCCCGGCGGGCCGGTCCGCGAGGAAGGGATAGCGTTCCAGGGTGCGGCGCCACAGCGCCTCGGGAATCTCCGGCGCGCTGCGACGGCGCCGCAGCCACGCCCACATCAGGCGAGCCCGACGCGCTGCACGGTGCCGTCGCGCCCGATGCGCAGCGCCTCGCCGCGCGGGGGCACCGCCTCGGCGTCCCAGTCGGTCAGCACGATGCGGCGGTGGCGCGCGTCCAGCGCATGCTCCGCCGGGAGGTGGGTATGGCCGTGGACCAGCACTTCGGCATCGGCCGCCCGCAGCCATTGCAGCGCCGTGGCCGTGTCCACGTCCGAATAGATGCGGTCGGTCGCCTTCAGCGCGTCGCTTTCCTTGCGCATGCCGCGCGCGAGCGCCTGCCGCACCGACAGCGGCTGCGCGAGGAAGCCCTGCTGCCAGGGCTCGCTGCGCACCTGCCGGCGGAAGGCCTGGTAGTCGGTGTCGCCCACGCACAGTTCGTCGCCGTGCGACAGCAGCCAGCGCCGCTCGCCGAAGGCCAGCACCGTGGGGTCGCGCAGCAGCGTCAGGCCGGTCGCCCGGGCCAGCCCCGCGCCGACCAGGAAATCACGGTTGCCCACGATGAAGAAGAGGGGGATGCGCTGCGCGGCGGCGCGCAGCACCTCGGCGCAGCCGGCCTCGAAGCCGCCGGCGGCGAGCACGTCGTCGCCGATCCAGGCTTCGAAGATGTCGCCGAGGAGGAAGACGGCGTCGGCCGTCGTGGCCGCCAGGTAGCGCCGCCAGGCCTCGAAGGTGGCCGGCCGGTCGGCCTGCAGGTGCAGGTCGGAGATGCACTCCACGCTGCGCCAGCCCGGCGGGGCGCGCAGTTCCTGCGCCTGCGGGGCGGGCGCCGAGACCCCGGTGTTCAGACCAGGACCGCCTTCTCGATCACGACGTCCTGCAGCGGCACGTCGTCGTGGAAGCCCTTGCGGCCCGTCTTCACGCCCTTGAGCTTGTCGACCACGTCGGTGCCGCCGACCACCTTGCCGAACACGGCATAGCCCCAGCCCTGCGCCGTGGGCGACTTGTGGTTCAGGAACTCGTTGTCGGCGACGTTGATGAAGAACTGGGCGGAGGCGGAGTGGGGCGCCTGCGTGCGCGCCATCGCCACCGTGTAGCGGTCGTTCTTCAGGCCGTTGTTGGCCTCGTTGTCGATCGTCGCGTCGGTCGGCTTCTGGGTCATGCCCGGCTCGAAGCCGCCGCCCTGGATCATGAAGCCGTCGATGACGCGGTGGAAGATCGTGCCGTCGTAGTGCCCCTTCTTCACGTAGTTCACGAAGTTGGCGACGGTCTTGGGCGCCTTCTGCTCGTCGAGCTCCAGCGTGACGACGCCCTGGCCCGCGATGTGCAGTTCGACCCTGGGATTCATGGCAATGCCCCCTTTCCTTCTTACTTGACGATTTCGGCGGAGTTGATGACCACCGGGGTCAGCGGCACGTCGGCGTGCATGCCCTTGCGGCCGGTCGGCACGCCCTTGATGCTGTTGACGACGTCCATGCCGCTCACCACGCGGCCGAACACGGTGTAGCCGGGGTTGCCCGGCTTGGGATCGAGGAAGGCGTTGTTGGCCACGTTGACGTAGAACTGCGCGGTGGCCGAGTTCGGGTCCATCGTGCGGGCCATGGAGAGCGTGCCGAGCTCGTTCTTCAGGCCCTTCTCGAAGGCCTGCACGCCTTCGTGCGGCACCGGCGCCCGGGTCTTCTTCTCCACCATGTTGGCGTCCATGCCGCCGCCCTGGATCATGAAGTTGTTGATCACGCGATGGAAGATGGTGCCGTCGTAGTGCTTCTCGCGCACGTACTGCAGGAAGTTCTCGACGGTCTTGGGGGCCTTGTCCGGATACACCTCGACGACGAAGTCGCCGGCACTGGTGTTGAACTTGACCCGGGGCGCGTCGGCGGACCAGGCGGCGCCTGCGGTGCAGGCGAGGACGAGGACAGCCGCGGCGCGGCGCGTGAACGAGGACATCAGCCAACCACTCCTTCGAAAAAGATCTTCCACTGCGGACCCTGCCGCATCCAGTACTGCCTCTTGGTCACCCCGGTGCGGGTGCCCAGGGGCACCTCGCCAAAGGTTACCACCATGGTGTCGGCGCTGTCGGTCCAGCGCAGCACCGACACCTCCTTCAGTTCGACCCGCTTGCCGCGCAGGCGCCCGAGTTCCACCTTCAGCAGCGGCTGCGATTCCTCCAGCGTCTTGCCGTTGATGGCGAAGTCGGGCGTGTAGAACGACAGCACCCGGTTGATGTCGCCGCTCGCCTTGGCGTCGCGCCAGGACTGCAGCACCTGCTGGAAGTGGCGCGCATCCGCCTGCGCGCTGGCCGGCGCCACCCATCGCAGCGAGCTCGCGATGACGACCGGCGTGGTGCGGACCTCGACGGTCCGGATGATGCGCTCCAGGTCCGGGTTGGCCAGCACGACGCAGCCGTCGGTGGCCTTGGGCGCGCGGGCGAACTGCTCCGGCGGCGTGCCGTGCAGCCAGATGCCGCGCCCGGTCTTGCCGCGGCGCGCGTCGTACGGGTTCGGGTAATTGATCGGCAGCGCCCCGGCGCCATAGAAGTCCTTCAGCGACTTCGGGTCCAGGCTGCTGGTGATGTAGTAGACGCCCAGGGGCGTGCGCAGGTCGCCTTCGGTGTCCTTCTCCATGCCCAGCTTGCCGACCGAGACGTAGTAGTCGGCGACGAGCCTGGGTCCGGTGGGCTCGTTCTGGAACAGGTACAGGCGCGAACGCGAGGCGTCGATGGCGATCGCGTGCTTGTTCTGCGCCGACAGCTGCAGGAACTGCGCGGGGATGGCGCCTGCCGGAGGGCGTTCGCGCAGCGCGCGCATGCGCAGCTGCGACTCCTCGCGCAGCTCCGCCAGCGCCTGGCCGGCGGCGCGCGCCTCGCTGTCCGGCACGTCGCCGAAGGCCTTCACCGGCCGCTGCTGCGCCATCAGCAGGTCGCCGTAGACCAGCTGGGCGAGGCTGAAGTTCGGATGGTCCCGCACCAGGGTTTCGGCCTTCGCGAGCGCGGCGCGGGCCTGCGCCTGGCCGATGAGCCGGTAGATCTCGATCAGGCGCGCCTCGGCTTCGCCGTCGTGCACCCTGGGCGGCACGGGAGGAGCCGGGGCGCGGGCCGCCTTCGATGCCTTGGCCGCGGCGCGCGCCGCCGGCTTCTGCGCGGCGTTCTTGTGCGGTGCCGCGAGCGCGACGCCGAGCAATCCCGCGCTGCAGCACAGGGCGACGAGCGCCTTGGCCGGGGAGCGGTGGACGGGCTTCAAGCCGGGACCTTCGCTTGCGCGCGAGGGATGCGCCCTCAGCCGCCCGTGCTTTCCCGCACGATGGCCCAGCGCTCGCCGCTCTTCACGAGTTCGAGCGTCTTGCGGCTGTTCACGTGCAGGGCATCGGCGCTGTAGTTCTGCTTGAAGCGCGCGACGGCCTTGTTGCCGTTCACGCTGACGTCGAGGTCGCTCACCTGCACCGCGATCTTCGACTTGCCCAGGATACGGGCGCGGCGCTCCTGTTCCCAGGCCTGCCGCGACTGGTTGCCGGGCGGATCGAATTCCTTGCCGTAGGCGCCGAGGTAACCGCCCATGTCCTTGGCGGCCCAGGCCTGGGCCCAGGCCTTGATCGCGGCCTCGACCGCCGCGCGCGATTCGCTGCTGGCAGCCGGCGCGGCGGCCGTGGGCGTGGGCGCGGTCGGCGCGGCGGCCACCGCCGCGGGGGCGGGCGTCGGTGCGCCGCCGGCAGCAGGCGCAGGCGTCGCGGGACGAGCGGCAGCGGCCGGCGCCGGCGTCGTTGCGGGCGCGGCGGCAACGGCGGCAACGGCGGGGGTGGCGGCGGCCGGACGCGCGGCCGGCGCCGTCGTGGCCGCGGCGGCCACGACGGCGCCTCCGCGCGGCGCGGCAGCGCCCGGCGCGGCGCGGCTGCCCGGCGCGGCGAACAGCTCGCGGATCAGCGCCAGCTTCGGCTGCACCGCCGTATTGCCGCTATCGAGCTGCAGCGCGCGGCTGTAGGCCTGGCTCGCCAGCTTGGCGTACACGTCGCCGAGGTTCTCGTGCGCGGTGGCATAGCTGGGATTGGTGCGGATCGCCATCTCCAGCGAGGCGCGCGCCTTGTCGAACTGTCCCTGGCCCGCGTACAGCACGGCCAGGTTGTTGTAGGGCTCGGGCAGCTCCGGGTAGTCCTCGGTGAGCTTCTGGAAGGTGGCGATGGCTTCGGCGGGCCGGCCGGCTTCGGTGAGCACCACGCCCTTGAGGAAGCGCATCTGCGGATCCTTGGGCTTGCCCGCGAGGTACTGGTCCGCCTTGTTCAGTGCTTCGGTCAGCTTGCCCGAGCGCAGCAACTGGTTGACGTCGCCGTACTCGTCGGCGCGCACGCCGCCCGTCGCGAAGAGGGCCGCGGCGATCACCGCCAGGCCGAGGGTATTGCGAAACTTAGCGTGCACGAACTTCATGGGGAGACCTATCTTCCAACGCCTGTGACAGCCCTCGGACGGGGCTATATACTGCGTGCCGATTGTAGCCGTGGGGCCGCGCCGCGGCTCCACGCCACGCCTGTACCCAGAACAACACCGAAGCCCGCGGCCCTGGCGCCGGCGGCGTCTCCCGAGAATCCAATGACCCTTCGCATCTACAACACGCTGACGCGTGCGCTGGAGGACTTTTCGCCGCTCGAACCCGGCCACGTGCGCTTGTACGTGTGCGGAATGACCGTGTACGACCTTTGCCACGTGGGCCACGCGCGCGCCAACGTGGCCTTCGATGTCGTGCAGCGCTGGCTGAAGGCATCGGGGTTTCGCGTCACGTTCGTGCGAAACATCACGGACATCGACGACAAGATCATCCGCCGGTCCGTCGAGAACGGGGAGAGCGTCCGCTCCCTCACCGACCGCATGATCGCGGAGATGTACCGCGACTTCGACGCGCTCGGCATCGAGCGGCCGACGCACGACCCGCGCGCCACCGACTACGTGCCGCAGATGCTGGACATCGTGCGCAAGCTGCAGGACAGGGGCCTGGCCTACCGCGCGGAGTCGGGCGACGTGAACTTCGCGGTGCGCCGCTTCCCCGGCTACGGCAAGCTGTCCGGCAAGTCGCTCGACGAACTGCACGCGGGCGAACGCGTGGCGGTGCTCGAAGGCAAGGACGACCCGCTGGACTTCGTGCTGTGGAAGTCCGCCAAGCCGGAAGAGCCCGCCGACGCGCAGTGGGAGAGCGACTACGGCCGCGGCCGCCCGGGCTGGCACATCGAGTGCTCCGCGATGTCCTGCGCGCTGCTGGGCGACACCTTCGACATCCACGGCGGCGGCGCCGACCTGCAGTTCCCGCACCACGAGAACGAGATCGCGCAGAGCGAGGGTGCCAACGGCGTGCCCCTCGCGAAATTGTGGATGCACAACGGCTTCGTCAACATCGACAATGAAAAGATGTCGAAGTCGCTCGGCAACTTCTTCACGATCCGCGAGGTGCTGGAGAAGTTCGATGCCGAGACCATCCGCTTCTTCATCCTGCGCGCGCACTACCGCAGCCCGCTGAACTACAGCGACGTGCACCTGGAAGACGCGCGCGGGGCCCTCAGGCGCCTGTACACGACGCTCGACTCGGTCGCGCCGGCGGCGCTGCAGGTCGACTGGAACGATCCCCATGCGGCGCGCTTCAGGGCCGCGATGGACAACGACTTCGGAACGCCCGACGCGGTGGCGGTGCTGTTCGACCTGGCCGCGGAAGCGAACCGCACGCGCTCCGCCGGACGCGCGGGCCTGCTCAAGGCGCTGGGCGCCACGCTGGGCGTGCTGCAGGGCGATCCCAAGGCCTTCCTGCGCGCCGGCGCCGCGCTGGACGAAGCCACCATCCAGCAGAAGATCGAGGCCCGTGCCGCGGCCAAGAAGGCGAAGGACTTCGCCGAGGCCGACCGCATCCGCAGGGAACTGCTCGACCAGGGCGTCGTGCTGAAGGACTCCCCCACCGGAACCACGTGGGAGGCCAAGTCTTGAGCACCGACGGCGATGGCCTGGTCACGCCCGAATACTGGGAAGACGCGCGCCGCTACCTGACCAAGCGGGACCGCGTGATGAAGCGGCTGATCCCGCAGTTCGGCACCGCCTGCCTGCAGTCGCGCGGCGACGCCTTCACGACGCTGGCGCGCAGCATCGTGGGCCAGCAGATCTCGGTGAAGGCCGCCCAGAGCGTGTGGGAGCGCTTCGCCGCGTTGCCCAGGCGCATGACGCCCGCCAACGTGCTGAAGCTCAAGGTGGACGACATGCGGCAGGCGGGCCTGTCGGCGCGCAAGATCGAATACCTCGTGGACCTGGCCCTGCACTTCGATTCGGGCGCGATCCACGTCGAGAGCTGGCGCAGCATGGCCGACGAGGAGATCATCGGCGAGCTGGTGGGCATCCGCGGCATCGGCCGCTGGACCGCGGAGATGTTCCTGATCTTCCACCTGATGCGGCCGAACGTGCTGCCGCTCGACGACGTGGGCCTGATCACGGGCATCAGCAAGAACTATTTCTCGGGCGACCCGGTGAGCCGCAGCGACGCCCGCGAGGTGGCCGCGGCCTGGAATCCCTATTGCTCGGTCGCGACTTGGTATATTTGGAGGTCGCTCGACCCGCTGCCCGTGGCCTATTGACCACGCCTGGAGCGGAGGGCGCTGAGAGGAGCAACGCTTTGGCCAAACGGACCTTCCTGGATTTCGAGCAGCCGATCGCGGAGCTGGAGACCAAGATCGAGGAACTGCGCTACGTGCAGACCGAATCGGCAGTCGACATCTCCGAAGAGATCGAACAGCTCGGGAAGAAGAGCCAACAGCTGACGAAGGACATCTACAGCCAGCTTTCGCCGTGGCAGATCACCAAGATCGCGCGCCACCCGGAGCGGCCGTACACGCTGGACTACGTCAAGGAGATCTTCACGGACTTCGTGGAGATGCACGGGGACCGCCACTTCGCGGACGACCAGTCGATCGTCGGCGGGCTCGCGCGCTTCAACGGCAATGCCTGCATGGTGATCGGCCACCAGAAGGGGCGCGACACGAAGGAGCGCGCGCTGCGCAACTTCGGCATGAGCCGGCCCGAGGGCTACCGCAAGGCGCTGCGGCTGATGAAGACGGCGGAGAAGTTCAGGCTGCCGGTGTTCACCTTCGTGGACACGCCCGGCGCCTATCCCGGCATCGACGCCGAGGAGCGCGGCCAGTCGGAAGCCATCGGCCGCAACATCTACGAGATGGCGCAGCTCGAGGTGCCGATCATCACCACCATCATCGGCGAAGGCGGCTCCGGCGGCGCGCTGGCGATCTCGGTGGCCGACCAGGTGCTGATGCTGCAGTACTCCATCTATTCGGTGATCAGCCCCGAGGGCTGCGCGTCGATCCTGTGGAAGACCTCCGACAAGGCGCAGGATGCCGCGGACGCCATGGGCATCACGGCGCACCGCCTGAAGGCGCTGGGCCTCATCGACAAGATCGTCAACGAACCGGTCGGGGGCGGCCACCGCGACCACAAGCAGATGGCGGCCTTCCTCAAGCGCGCGCTGAACGACGCCTGGCGCCAGGTGTCGGACCTGAAGGTGCGCGAACTGCTGGACCGACGCTACGAGCGGCTGCAAAGCTATGGCCGCTTCTCGGACACCAAGGCCGAATCGGCCTGAACCCGAGGGCAATCCCGCCGAGGCTGCGCTCGCGGGGTTGCAACTGCCGCTGCCGCTGGCGGTCGCGTACTCCGGCGGCGCCGATTCCACCGTCCTCCTTCTTGCCGCCGCCCGGCGCTGGCCCGGGCAGGTGCAGGCCATCCACGTCCACCACGGGCTGCAGGAAGCGGCCGATGGCTTCGAGGCGCATTGCCGCGCGGCCTGCGAGGCCCTGGGCGTCGCGCTGCAGGTGCGGCGCGTGCACGCGCGCCATGCAGCGGGGGAGAGCCCGGAGGAGGTGGCGCGAGTGGCTCGCTACCAAGCGCTGGCGCGCGCGGCGCGCGATGCCGGCCTGCAGGCGGTGCTGCTGGGGCAGCACGCGGACGACCAGGTCGAGACGCTGCTGCTGGCGCTGAGCCGCGGGGCGGGCCTGCCGGGCCTCGCGGCCATGCCGCCGGTGTTCCAGCGCGAAGGCATGCTGTTCGTGCGGCCGCTGCTGGCGCTGCCGGCGCAGGCGATCCGCGACTGGGTCCGGGAACAGGGAATCCCGGTCGTCGAGGACCCGACCAACGCCGACACGGCCTTCACGCGCAACCGCATCCGGCACGTGCTGCTGCCGGCGCTGGAGCAAAGTTTTCCCCGCTATCGCGAGACCTTCGCGCGCTCGTCGCGCCATGCGGCGCAGGCGCAGGAGCTGCTCGAGACCGTGGCGCAGGAGGACCTCGCGCGCATGGGCGGCACGCCCGCCCTCGCCGCGCTGCAGGCGCTGCCGCGCGCGCGCCAGGCCAACGTGCTGCGGCACTGGCTGCGCACGGCGCACGCGGCGAGCGCCAGCGCGGCGCAGCTGGAGGAATTGCTGGACCAGGTTACCGACTGCACGACCCGCGGGCACCGCATCCGCATCAAGGTCGGGCGGGGCTTCGTCCAGCGGCAGGGGGAGCGGCTCGTCTTTGCCGCGGATGAGGCCTAGCGGGCCGGTTCGGCAGGCCTTCGTCTTTGTCACCGCGAAGGCGGACTGCTCTCATTTCGCTACGTTCGGTAGCTCCGGTCGGGCGCCAAACAGCCTACGCCATAGCGATCATGCCTAAGCCGGTGCATCGCCGGTACGCAGAACAACCTAAGGACTTGTCATGACCAGGCACCACTACGTCAGATCCTCTTCGCGTCCCTTGCTGCAAGGCGCGGGCGTCTTGCTGGCCGGGCTGCTCGCGCAGCCAGCCTTTGCTGCCGCCTCGGCGGGGTGCGAGGGCGGAGGGTTCACCGTGCTGGGCCGCAGCGGTGCGGTCGACGTGGAAATCCCCGCCGCCGGGCTGCCGGCGACGATCCAGGTGAGAGGCAAGTACGTGCAGTTCGATATCGTTGCTGCCACCTTCGGGATCCGCAACTTCGTCTTCCTGCCCACGGCCAACCCGCTCGACATGACCAACGGCGTCGCCACCCCGGTGTTCGCGAGCAAGACGCCGAACCACCGCGGCCTCGTGCTCAACGGAGCGGTGGACCTGCTGATCGAGGAGGAGGTGCTGGAGATCGCCCGCCTGGGCCCGGGCCTCTCGATGAAGATCCAGGCCAAGGACTGTGCGCAGGGAGGGATCTTCCAGATGGAGCCGGAGCGCGGGGACGGCACCGCCACGCGCATCGTCCACACGCTGGCGGTCGCCGCCCAGGGGCTGACACCGTTCTATTTCGACAACCCCAGATTCCGCGCCCGCGAAGGCGACATCGTGCCCTTCAAGGACACCACCATCGCTGTCCCGACCCGCATCAACATCGCCAACGACTTCTCGCCGCGCTTCGTGGCGCGGGACAGCGCGCAGGTGGCGACCCGGGTCAACGAGCCGGCCTGCTCGAAGGTCTTCATCTCGCGGGTGAGCGGACCCCAGACCATCCAGCACTGCGGCAACCGCTCGATCTGGGACGTGGCCAGCGGCGGCCGCATGGGCTTCGTGACTGGCGAGGACTCGGTCGAGGTCGCGCCCTCGCCGACCATCTGCACGCACAAGTGCCAGGCGCAGAACCGCGTGCGCGGCCGCGCCGTGGTGCTGGGCTTCCCGTTCCCGGTGCCTGAGGCGTCGCGGCTGCCGCTGCCCCAGCCATGAGCGCGCGCGCCCGGCGCGGCCCGGTGGCCTGAGGGAGGGCAAGGGCGGGTCGACACGGGTCTTCACCGGCCGGACACGGCGGATGCCGTCCGGCCGTGGTCCGTTCACCCGTGTGCCGGCGCGGCCCCGGTCGGCCTGGCTCAGCGCGCGCCGGCGGACAGGCGCGCCGCCGCGGTGCGGCTGCCGAGGGTGGCGGCACGCTGCAGCCAGCGGGTCGCCTGGACCGGATCGGGCGCCACCGTCGCGCCCTGCTGGTACGCCACGCCGAGGAAGTAGCTCATCTCCATGCGGCCGAAGCGGATCGCTTCCGGCGTCGACTTGCCCGAGCGCTTGACGATCAGCGGCACGTCGCCGCCGCCGTCCGCGAAGGTCTGCATCTGCGCGATCGTCTCGGCGAGGAATCGGTCGCGGGATTGCGCCGCCTTCTGCTTGTCCGGCAGGATGGCCACGAGCTGGTCGGCCAGGATCGGCAGCAGCTCGAAGGGCGTCATGCCGCCGCGCGTGCGCGGCGAGTACCAGGCGCGCAGCATCGCCTTGTCGAGCGGCTGCAGGCCTTCCGTCTGGGCGGTGAAGTAGCTCAGCACCGTGGGGCCTTCCGGGTGGCCGCGCACGCCCATGACGTGCATGGACTCGTGGTACGCGCAGCGTTGCGCGTCGCCGGCGCGCATCTTCATTTCCACCGTGTCCAGCTTGGCTTCCGTCCTGAAGTGCAGCTGCGTCACGCAAGGTTCGTTCTCCGACAGCGCTGCGTCCGGCACGATCTCGATGGTGACGTTGGCCGGGGCGGCCGGCTGGTCGCTCACGTCGGTGACCTTCAAGCCTGCCTCGGCCGCGACGTCGCGCAGCGCCTGCAGCGTGTGCTGCCGGTGCGCGGCGGCGTCGACGCCGGAGACGCGGACCGTGAGGTCCTCTTCCCAGCGGACGAGCCGGGTGGGAATGCCGCTCTGGTGCCACAGCACTTCCCACATGGTGTTCATGCCCTGGTCGAACTCATCGGCCTGCGCCAGGCACGGGCTGAACACTGCGGCCGCCAGGATGGCGGCGACACCGGTCTTGATCATCTACGCTGGCCCTTCCGTCGTCGAAGCAACAACAGTGGGGTAGGAGGCGTCCCACACAAGAAAGGTTTCAACGACGACGACGACCGGAAGCCTCTCCCGCAGAAAAATCCCGCGCTTCGCAGGCTCAGCGGGCGCCACAGACGAAAAAAGGGCTCCGGCGGATGCCGGAGCCCTCGCGACCGCTGAGGCGGTGCCGTTGCGGAACAGCGCGGCGGGGCTTCGCCCCGCTACGCCGTCCTGTCGCCTTACTTCCGCACGATCCCCTGCGTCACGCCGCCACCGAGGACGGGGTTGCTGGACCAGGCACGCACCTGGGTCGGCAGGACGCTCCAGCCACCAGCAGCCGTCGGGCTCTGGAAGGCGTTCGCGGAGAACGACTGGTCCAGGCTGAAGGTGTTGGTGTTCGTCACGCCCGTGGTGCCGATCTGGCATTCCGGCAAGGTGCCGGAGCCGTCGCAGGTCTTGCCGACGTTCGGTCCCTTTCCGATCGTGCCGTTCGCGAACGTGATCGAGATGGTCTGGCTGGCCTGGATCGTGTCCGTGCCATCCACGCGCCACCGCCCCTTGCCCGCCTCGAACTGCACCCGCGTCAGGGTGATGGTCTCGCCCGCGATGGCCGTGACCGTCGCCGTGCCGGTGTTCGTCGACTGGGCGCCGGCAGCGTCCACCACCTTGAAGCCGATGGCGAAGTTGCCGACGGCGTTGGGGGTGAAGGAGATGCTGCCGTTGACCGGGGTCGGCTGCGGGCCCAGTTCCGGCGGCCAGCTGGTGATCGCCGCGTTCTTCACGTCGGTGTTGCCGTCCGGGTCGCTCGCGTTGGCGATCAGGTTCAGCGACATGCGCACGCCCTGGACCGCGTTGGTCGCGGTGTTCCCGGCCACGGGCAGGTCGTTGACCGCCGTGATCGTGATGGCGGCGCTGGCCGGCTCGGAGGCGGGACCGCCGTTGACCGACACGGCGAAGGTGACGGAGTCGGTGCCGCTCACGTTCGGGTTCGGCGCGAAGTTCAGGAAGCCGTCCGGCGTCACCGTCGCGGTGCCCAGGCGGGCGCCCTGGATCACCGTCACTGCGACGGTAGCGGTGCCGGCACCCACCTGCTGGCGCAGCGGTTGGCCCTGGAAGGTGGTGTTCGCCAGCAGGTCGATCTGCACGCCCTGGCCGGCGGCGCAGCTCAGCGACGCGGTGGTGGCGCAGTCCTCGGAGACGCTACCGACCACGTTGGCCGCGGAGGCCTGGCCGGCGGCGACGGACATGCCGCGCTCGGTCTTGACCGGACGGAAGCCACCGCCGCCCTTCGAGGAGGCCACCTGCACCTGGCTCGGCGGCGACTTGATGCCCTTGACCGTGACCGAATTGGACACCAGTTCGGCGCCGGGGCCGCGGCCGCTGTAGACACCCGTGACCGGATCGGGCGTGCTGCCGAAGCCGGCGAGCGTCAGCACGGCCGTCGGGTCGCTGGACTGTGCCGTGACCGCGAGGGTGCCGCCATCCACCGGGCCGTTGTAGCCGGCGGAGTTGACGAGCACTTCGTCGGTGAGCTGCTTCAGCATGTACGCCGGCTGCGCCTGGCCCGCGCCGTTGCGCGCGCTGGTATCCACGATGCAGACGTGGGTCGCCGGCTTCGCGACGGGCGTGGTCATCTGCACCTGGCCCCAGTAGTCGGCGGTGCCTTCGTCGTTGACCAGGTTGGTGGGAGCGCCAGCGGGTGCCGCGTAGGGGCCTTGCGTGACGCTGCCGTCCGCGGCGATGGCGCCAGCGCAGGGCTCGGGCCAGAAGGCGAGCGTCGGCTTGACCTTGCCCTGCAACGGCTGGCCCGGCTGGCGTGCCTGCAAGGTGGCATTGCCGGTGGTGAACACATCCACGTCGGTGGCATTGCCGACGGCGTCGGCGCGGTAGACGGCACGCCCGCCGCTGACGCGGCCCGGCAGGTTCGCATTCGACAGCCGGCCCATCACGGTGAAGTTCGTCTCGCCGTCCAGCGTGTAGAAGACCGGTGCGTTGCGATCCGGCGTCGACGGGCGCACTTCGATGCGGAAGGTGTTGTGGTTGCGCAGCTTGCTCGTGCCGTCCGTGTCGTAGGTCGTGATGTCCGGCAGCGGGCTGCCGGTCACGGGGCCGACGCGGGCCGGATCGGCCAGGTACTTCTTGCCGGTGCCGGGCGCGGGAGTCGGGGCGCCGTTCAGCGCCACCAACTGGTCATAGAAGGGGTCGGTACCAGCCGGGCTGGTCTGCAGGTCCGGCATGGGAGGCACTTCGGAACCGCCGGCCACGGGCGAAGGCAGCAGGAAGGGGCCCAGCTTGCCGCCGAGGGCGCAGTCGAAGTTGCCGGGCGTGCAGGCAATGCCCACGTCCTCGGTCGCGAAGATGCGGTCGCCTGCCGCCTGGTCGAAATAGGTGACGTCGCTGAAGGGCGTGATCACGCGGTAGTCGCCATCGAAGGGCAGGGGGCGGATGTCGATGCGGTGCCGTGCGAAGACCGTCTGGTCTCCCTGGATGGGCAGTTCCGCCGCGAACGCCGCCTCGAGCGCGATCACCAGCTTGGCCCGGAAACCGTTGGCCGGGTCCAGCATCACGTTGTCGGCCGCGTACCAGAAGTGTTCGTCGAAGAAGTTCGTGGGGAACGCCTCGGGCAGGCCGCCCGCGGGACCGTCCGGCGGGGCCAGCAGGCACCAGCCGTTGTCCCATTCGGCCTGGGTGGTGAGGTCGCAGAATTCCAGCGTGATGCCGGTCTGGTCCTGGTACCAGGCCGGGAATCCGCCGACGCTGGGCGTGGGGTTCACGGGGCCGGCCCGCTCGAGGCCGGCGTAGGCCGGTGCCGCTGCGGCGCATGCCAGCAGTACTGCGGCGGAAATCGCGTGGAGCTTGGTCTTCATATTCAGCCTCTCTCTCTCGTCTCTTCTCCTGAAGTGGTTGGCTGGTGTTGCTGTGTGCAACGCCAGTGCGGTTCCTGCAAGGACCTGTAACGCACTGAACGTGCCAACCCTGCCTGCACATGCCAAAACGAGTCGAAAACGAGAATGAGTGCCGTTTGAGACAGGCACCAAAGTGCCGTTTCGGGGGCATTTCCCCGAAGGTGGGTGGGTGCCCGCCCCCAAGAGCGGGGGCGCTGGGGGCAAGCGATCGTTCCCTGCGCGAAGGTTCCGCTTGCCAGCGGGAACGGCCTGGGGGAAGGTGCCGAGCTCGGGGTACGAACGTTCTCTCTCGCCTCCCCCGAGCGGGGGACTACTGACGACCTAGGTATAATCCCCGATCCCGCGCGCGCTCCGCGCCCGCGCGAACCCTTCGCCTCCCGGCCGCTTGCGCGGCCTACTTCCTTCCCCGTTCCGATGGCATTGATCGTTCACAAATACGGCGGCACGTCCATGGGCTCGACCGAGCGCATCCGCAACGTTGCCAAGCGCGTGGCCAAGTGGGTGCGCGCCGGCCACCAGATGGTCGTGGTGCCCAGCGCCATGAGTGGCGAGACCAACCGCCTCCTGGGGCTAGCCAAGGAAGTCGCGCCGCCGAAGACGGACGCGGCGGTGCAGCGCGAGCTGGACATGCTGGCATCCACCGGCGAGCAGGTGTCCGTGGGCCTGCTGGCCCTGGCGCTGCAGGCCGAAGGCGTGCCCGCGGTCAGCTACGCGGGCTGGCAGGTGCCGGTGCTCACCAACGACGCCTACACCAAGGCCCGCATCGAGTCGATCGACGACGTGCGAGTGCGCAAGGAACTGGATGCCGGCAAGGTGGTCATCATCACCGGCTTCCAGGGCGTGGATCCGCAGGGCCACATCACCACGCTGGGCCGCGGCGGCAGCGACACCTCCGCGGTGGCGGTGGCGGCGGCGCTGAAGGCCGCCGAGTGCCTGATCTACACCGACGTGGACGGCGTCTACACGACCGACCCGCGCGTGGTGCCCGAGGCGCGCCGCCTCTGCACCGTCAGCTTCGAGGAAATGCTGGAGATGGCCTCCATGGGGTCCAAGGTCCTGCAGATCCGTTCGGTCGAATTCGCGGGCAAGTATCAGGTCCCGCTGCGCGTGCTTTCCAGCTTCACCCCGTGGGACATCCCGATCGAGGAAGAGGCGGTCTCCGGCACGCTGATCACTTTTGAGGAAGACGAGAAGATGGAACAAGCCGTCGTTTCCGGCATCGCGTTCAACCGCGACGAGGCCAAGATTTCGATCCTGGGCGTGCCCGACCGGCCGGGCATCGCCTACCAGATCCTCGGCGCCGTGGCGGACGCCAACATCGAGGTGGACGTGATCATCCAGAACGTCAGCCACGACGGCCGCACGGACTTCAGCTTCACGGTGCACCGCAACGACTACGCGCGCACGGTGGACGTGCTGAAGACGAAGGTGGTTCCTTCGCTGGGCACCGATCGCGTCGAGGGCGACACGCGCATCTGCAAGGTGTCGATCGTCGGCATCGGCATGCGCAGCCACGTGGGCATCGCTTCCAAGATGTTCCGCGCGCTGGCCGAGGAGGGCATCAACATCCAGATGATCTCCACCAGCGAGATCAAGACCTCGGTCGTGATCGACGAGAAGTACATGGAACTGGCCGTGCGCGCGCTGCATCGCGCTTTCGACCTGGACCAGCCGGCCTCGGCCGAATAAATTGCCGCACGGCCGGCTCCTGTCGAGCTGGCTTGCGGTATGATTCCATCCTTCGGAGCGGTGACCGAGTGGCCGAAGGTGCTCCCCTGCTAAGGGAGTATGCGGGCAAAAACCTGCATCCAGGGTTCGAATCCCTGTCGCTCCGCCAGAAATCAGGAAAGACGGGCCCTTGCGGCCCGTTTCCTTTTGTGGGCTGCAGATTGGCCTGCAAGGACCGCGCCGATGCTGGCGCGGCCAGGGACCACGAACCCTCCGTGGCCCTTGGGTCCCCGCCTCCTCGTCACGTCGCAACGCATCCGGCTTCGTGCACAGGTGGAGATCGATGCCGCGACGGCTGACAATCCGTTCTCCAAGGACCCAGAGGTGTCTGCCCATGTCTACGAAGTCCCCGAAACCGGCGACCTGGAAGTCATCCGGCAGTGCTGCTGACATTTCGTCGATGAGCGACGCACAACTGGCGCGGGTAACCAAGCTGCTGGTGGAGCTGAAGGCGCAGGGGATGACCGCGGAGGAGGCGTTCGCGTTCATCCTGCGCCAGGCCGCGGAGCGCCGCAAGAAGGTCCAGGCGGACGACTCGAACATGGTGCCCCCGCGCCGGGTCTGGGGGACGAAACCGCTGCCGGAATAGCCGTGGAGTCGGTCGGCGCCTCTCCTTCGCGAGGCCTGGAACGCATGCGCGCTCACTCTGCGGAGCCGCACATCGGCAACCCGGCGAGACCCTGATGTCATCGCCGGGCAGATCGGCATCATGAACCGATGCTGCCCGAGAACGCCCCCGACACCGCCGACATGCACTCCCCCGGCTTGAGCTTGGCTGCGCAGCGCGCAGGCAAGGCCTTGGCCAAGCTCAGTGACGCCGAACTGCTGTCTGTCCTGGGCGTCGAACTGCAGCGCCGGGGGCTGCAACATCTCGGTGTGTTGCCGAAGCCGCGAGCGAAGGCGACCAGGCTGAAGGCTGTCGAACGCGAGCAGATGCTGCTGGCGCTGCCGGTTCACGACGACATGCGCGACCGATAGCGCCGTGGGAACGGTCGAAAGTCGAAGAGTTCGATGGGATCTCCGGGCACGATCCCGCGGGGTGCGTGGCTGGATGCCTCAGGGACTCGGACTCCGCCCGGGAGGGAGATGCCGGGTCAGCTGCTCGGGCAGGAACAGCGCGTTGACCAAGGTGCTCCCCTCGAACCAGGCGCAGTAGACATGGTCAGGTGTGCACCAGAGGACCGTCATCTTCGGTCCGCTGCTGCCTTCCTGCACTTGGTCTCCGGGTTGAAAGGGGTCCACAAGTGAAGTGTGAATGAGCGCTTCCGGGAGGGGCGTGCACAAGTTCCGCGCCGCCCGATAAACCTGAATGTGGACCGAACGACTGCAGCGCGGGCGCTACAGCCGCGGGATGTATTGAACGCAGGCGAGGCTGGAACACCGCGCAGGTGGCATTCCATCCTGCCGGCGGAAAGGAGGGTGGACGCCGGTAGAATCGACTGCAAGGCCAGTACTGGCGCGGGCTTGACAGAGTCTCGCTCCGCCACACTCCAGGGCCGCCCTGTGCGGCCTTGTTCTTTCCCGGACCACGAGGCGCGCCATGCCATCCGATTTCGCCGGCACCCTGGTGCTGGTCTTCAGCTGCGCTCTCACCTTCCTCCTCGCGCGAGTCCTCTCGCGCAAGTGGCGCGAGAAGCGCAGGAAGAAGGAAGAAGCCGAGCGCCGCGCCGCCGAAAGCCGCCAGGTCCGGCGGGCGCGGGAACGGCGCACCCAATAAGGAAGCCGCCCGAAGGCGGCTTCCAGCTCCCACGTCGTCCTTGTTGTCAGTGGGCGGCCGGCTTGTCGCACCCGCTCGCCTTGTCCTGTCGCTCGCTGCGTCGTCTCTCCCTTGCTGCCTCGGGCTTGCGCACCCCGTCGGCCTGCCAGGGCAGGCCATAGGAATTCGCCGTCACCGCCAGGATGGCGGGCACCCGCTGCAGGATCGACGCTGTTCTTGGATTGCTCATGTCGTTCTGTCCTGTCGTACCACCCTGCCTTCTTGTCTTGTCTGTGTGACTGCAGTGAGGGAAGTATCGACGGGGCTGGGATGACGCCGTGACAGCGCGCTGCGGGAGCGGAGGTCAGCGGTATCTGACATCCAGCTCGGCTGGCAGCGGCAAGGGCTGCCTCCGGCGCGCGCCCAGCTGGCGCAGAAGCACGGGCACGACCAGCACCGCACCCACGAGCGTCACCCAGAGCCCGGGCGCGATCAGCAGGAGCGCCGAGGCCAGGCACAGCAGCTGTTCCCAGCGCTTCATCTCCACCAGGAAGA
The DNA here is from genome assembly GCF_016722785.1 of Ramlibacter monticola. Lineage (GTDB taxonomy): Bacteria > Pseudomonadota > Gammaproteobacteria > Burkholderiales > Burkholderiaceae_C > Ramlibacter > Ramlibacter monticola. The sequence continues at coordinate 97,708 of NZ_JAEQNE010000010.1, forward strand.
AGCGGCTCAGTGCCGCCGCGAGCACCACGATTCCGAGCACGCAGCCGACGAAGGTGACCGCGAAGTCGTAGAAGGTGAAGCCCTTCGCCACAAGCAGCAGCGAAGGCGAGAACACGAACACGAAGGGCACCAGCGCTTTCGCGAGCCCGAGCCGGAAGGCCGTGTTGCCGGTGCGGAACGGGTCGCTGCCGGCCATGCCCGCGGCCGCATAGGCGGCCAGCGCCACCGGCGGCGTGATGTCCGCCAGCACGCCGTAGTAGAAGACGAAGAAGTGCGCCACCAGCGGCTGCACTCCCAGCTGCACCAGCGTCGGCGCGGCCACGGTGACCATGATGATGTAGTTCGCCGTCGTGGGGATGCCGCATCCCATCAGGATGCAGACGATGGCCGTCATGGCCAGCGCGGCGAACAGGGTGAGCGACTGCAGGTCCGCCACGAAGGCCGGCAGCACGGCGGACACGCCCCCCGCGATCACCTGCGCCCAGCCCGTGATGATGGAGCTGATCTTGAAGCCCACGCCGGTGAGCGTCACCACGCCGATCACGATGCCCACCGTGGCCGCCGCGGCGCCGACGGCGAGCGCGTACTTGGCGCCGGTCTCGAAGGCCTCCACCAGCACGCCGTGGCCGATGCGGCCGGTGATGCCGGCCAGCTTCCAGCCGGCCAGGGCGATCGCCACGCCGGCGGCGAACAAGGCCATCTTGATCTCGTCGGTCCGCGGCCCGAGCTCCGCGAAGCCGATCAGCATCAGCAGCGCGTGCAGCGCCACGAACAGCGCCCAGTTCGCCGGCCGGTTGCCGCTGGCGCGCGTGGTGAGCCCCACGATCGCGCAGGAGCTGATGCCGGTGAAGGCCGCGAGGTAGGGCGTGCGGCCCGACACCAGGATGCCGACCAGCAGGAGCAGCGGGACCAGCGTCGGCCAGCGCTGCTTCAGCGACTCGCGCAGCTTCGGCATCTCCTCCTCGGTCAGCCCGCGCAGGCCGTGGCGCTTCGCCTCGAAGTGCACCTGCATGAAGACGCCGAAGAAGTGCATGAAGGCCGGCACCACGGCCGCGGCGATGATGGTCTGGTAGGAGACGTTGAGGAACTCCACCATCAGGAAGGCCGCGGCGCCCAGCACCGGCGGCGTGATCTGCCCGCCGGTGGAGGAGGCCGCTTCCACCGCGCCGGCGAACTCGCGCCGGTAGCCGACGCGGATCATCGCGGGAATGGTGAGCGAGCCCACGGTCACCGCGTTGGCGACCGAGGAGCCCGAGAGCATGCCGAACATCGCCGAGCCGAACACGCTGACCTTGGCCGGGCCGCCGGCGTAGCGCCCGGCGACCGTGGAGGCGATGTCGAGGAACAGCTGGCCGAGGCCGATGCGCGTGGCCATCACGCCGAACAGCACGAAGTGGAATACGTAGGTGGCCACCACCCCCACCGCCACGCCGTAGATGCCCTGGCTGGTGAGGTACTGGTGGTTGATCATCTGGCTCCAGGTGGCGCCGGCGTGCTTCAGCAGGCCCGGGAACCAGGGGCCGGCCAGCGCGTAGGCGGTGAAGCCGAGGGCGATCAGCGGCAGCGGCCAGCCCATGGAGCGGCGCGTCGCCTCGATCAGCGTCACGAACAGCAGCGAGCCGAACACGACGTCCGCCAGGCCGGGGTTGCCGACCCGGAAGGCGAGGTCGTCGAAGACCCAGGGGATGTAGAGCACGCTGGCGGCGCAGGCGAGTGCCAGCAGCCAGTCGGTCCAGGGCACGCCGCCGGGGGAGTGCCAACTGCTGCGCGCGGGCTCGCCGTAGTGCCGCCGCGTGCGCGGAAAGACCAGGAAGATCAGCCCCAGCACGAAGGCGAGGTGGACGCCCCGGTGCGTGGTCTCGCGCAGCAGGCCGAAGCCGGCCGTCCAGTAGTGGAAGCAGGACAGCGCGATCAGCAGCGCCATCACGATCCAGGTGGCGGGCGGCACGGTGGGCCGGAACCGCATCTCCGGGTCGAACTTCTCTTCCAGTTCCTGCAGCTTGCGCTCGTCGAGCGCCGGGGCCGTGGTCATTCGCCGGGAGCGGCTCTTACTTGATCAGGCCGGCTTCCTTGTAGAACTTCTCGGCGCCCGGGTGGAAGGGGATGCCGACGCCCTGCACCGCGTTCTCGCGCGTGATGAACCTGCCCTTGGCGTGGCCGGCGGCGAGCGTCTTCTGCGCGCCCTCGCTGTACATGGCCTTGGTGATCTCGTAGACCGTCTGCGTGTCCAGCTTCGCGCTGGTCACGAGCTGGGCACCCACGGCCAGCGTCTGCACGGCCGGCACGTCCTTGTAGGTGTTGGCCGGGATGGTGTCGACGGCGAAATAGGGGCTGGACTTGCGCAGGGCGTCGGCCTGCGCGCCGGCGATCGGCACCAGCTCGATGCCCACGCCGCTGGACGCCAGTTCCGCGATGGCGCCGGCCGGCGCGCCGCCGACGAAGAAGAAGGCGTCGAGCGAGCCGTCCTTCAGCTTGTCGCCGGCCTGGTTCGGCTTGATGTAGTCCGGCCTGATGTCGGATTCCTTGACGCCCCAGGCGGCCAGCACCATGCGGGCGTTGATCAGCGTGCCGGAGCCGGGTTCGTCCAGCGCCACGCGCTTGCCCTTGAGGTCGGCCACGCTCCTGATGCCCGAGCCCTTCTTCACCACCAGGTGCAGGCTCTCGGGGTAGAGGTTGGCGATCATGCGCAGGTCCGTCACCTTGCCCTTGCCTTCGAAGGCGCCGGTGCCGGTGTAGGCCCAGGTCGCCACGTCGGCCTGCGACAGGCCGGCTTCGAGCGAGCCTCCGGCGATGGCATTGACGTTGGCCAGGGAGCCGTTGCTCGCCTGCGCGGTCGCGACGATCTTGCCCGGCTGCGACACCGCGTTGGCGATCATGCCGCCCACGGGGTAGTAGGTGCCGGCGGTGCCGCCGGTGCCGATGCGGAAGAACTGCTGCGCGTGCGCGCTGGCGGCGAAGGCGAAGACGGTGGCGAAAGCGGCGGCCCAATTCCTGAAGGTCATCGATCTCTCCTCGGTGCGGCGGAAGAGCGAGTAGACCATCCGGGCCGGGGCGCGGCGCTAGTGGAATTCACGGGGTCGCGCCCTCCCGCCAGCGGGAGCGGGAGAGGGAGCGCCTCAGCGCTTCGGCGGGTCCTCGTCGTCGATCGACGCGCTCCAGCGGTCGCCCCAGCCCGCGCGCTGCGCCTCATCGAGCTCGCGCCGTCCGCGCTTGGTCGGGCGCCCGTGCTCGATGGCCAGCGCCGGCTCGCGCGCGAAGCGGCGCTGCTCCGTCGCACGCTGGCGTTCCGCGAGGCTCTCCGGCGTTTCCTCGTACAGCTCCTGCGCCACCGGCGCCGGGCCGCGCACGTCCGACAGGCCCTTGACCAGCACGGTGCGCGTGACGCCCTCGCGCCGCATGGAGACGGTGTCGCCCACCTTCACCTCGCGCGCGGGCTTGGCCGCCTGGCCGTTGATGGCCACGCGGCCCTTGTCGATTTCATCGGTCGCCAGGCTGCGCGTCTTGTAGAACCGCGCCGCCCACAGCCACTTGTCGATCCGCAACCTGTCCATCAGCGCCCGCACGGCCGCCCGAAGGGCGCTGACGGCCCCCTCGGGGGGCAGGGAGTTACACGGAGTGAACGACCGTGGGGTCTCATGCAGCTGCATTTTCCGCCAGCGGCAGGCGCACGGTGGCATCCAACCCGGCCGTGTGCGTGCCGTTTGCACGATTTTCCAGCTGGATGGTGCCGCCCAGCGCCCGCACGATCTCGTGGCAGATCGCCAGGCCCAGGCCCGAGCCGCTGCGGACGTCGCCGGCGGAGAAGGGCTGGAAGAGCCGCGATCGAAGCTCTTCCGGCAGCCCCGTCCCGCTGTCGCTCACGACCAGGACCGCCCCCGTTTCCCCCGCCTCCACCCGCACCGACAGCGCGCCGCCGGCGGGCGTGTGCTTCACCGCGTTGTGCAGCAGGTTGCGCGAGAGCTCGCGCAGCATCCACTCGTGCGCCCGCACCGGCGCCGCAACCGTCTCGATCTCGAAATCGATGTCCTTGTCGGCGATGAGAGGCGCGAGTTCCAGCGCCATGGCGCGCACCGCCTCGGCCAGGTCGTTGACCTGGTCCTCGCTCTGCTGGCGCACCTGCTCCACCTTCGCCAGCGCCAGCATCTGGTTGGCCAGCACGGTCGCGCGCTCGACGGTGTCGTTGATCTCCAGCAGCGCCTGCCGCGGCTCGACGTCCCCCCGCAGCGCCGACTGCACCTGCGCCTTCAGCACCGCCAGCGGCGTGCGCAGCTGGTGCGAGGTGTCGCGCACGAAGCGCTTCTGGTTGTCCAGCAGGAGCGCGAGCCGCGTCATCACCTGGTTGGTGGCGTCCACCAGCGGCAGCAACTCGCGCGGGGCGCCCGCCGCCGGCAGCGGCGTGAGGTCGCCTTCGGGGCGGTCCTGCAGTTCGTTGCTCAGGCGCCGCACCGGCCGGGTGGCGCCCTGCACGACCACCACGACCACCAGTGCGATCACCGCGACCAGCCCGACCTGCTGCAAGAGGAAGTCGGACAGCACGCGCCGCGTGAGGCGCCGGCGCAGTTCCAGCGTCTCGGCCACCTGGATCACGGCCATCCCGCGCCCGTTGGGCGTGGCCACCGGCTGCAGCAGCACGGCCACCCGCACCTGGTTGTCGCGGAAACTGGTGTCGTAGAAATCGACCAGCGCCGCGTAAGGCGGCTGCGGCGGGATGCGCCCGTGCCAGAAGGGGAGGTCCCCGAAGCCGGAGACCAGCTGGCCGTGGAGGTCGGAGACGCGGTAGTACATGCGCGTCTGCAGGTCCGCCTCGAAGGCCTCCAGTGCCGAATAAGGCACGGTGGCGCGCAGCACGGCGTGCTCGTCGAAGCCGCGCACCTCGAGCTGTTCGCCGATCGACTTGGCCGAGGCGAGCAGGGTCCGGTCGTAGGCCGTGTTCACCGCCTGCAGCGTCTGCCGGTACAGGGACACCGCGCTCACCAGGATCACGGCGCCCACCGGCAGCAGGATGCCCGCGAGCAGGTAGCGCCGCAGCGAAACCGGGTGGACCGTCACTCGCCGGCCTTGAGCAGGTAGCCCAGCCCGCGCAGCGTCACCAGCTTGACGCCCGTGTGCGCGAGCTTCTTGCGCAGCCGGTACACGACCACCTCGATCGCCTCGTACTGCACGTCGGCCTCGCCGGGGAACACCAGCTCGAACAGGCGTTCCTTGGGCACCGCGTGGCCGGGGCGCGCCAGCAGCGCCTGCAGCAGGGCCGCCTCGCGCGGCGCCAACTCCAGGATCTCGTCGCGGAAATGGATGGCGCCGCTCTGGCGGTCCCAGTGCAGCCCGCCGATGCCCGGGTCGACCGCGGCCGGCTGGCCCGCAGGCGCCCGGCGCCGGTGCAGGGCGCGCAGGCGGGCCTCCAGCTCGTCGAGGTCGAAAGGCTTGGGCAGATAGTCGTCCGCGCCGCTGTTGAGGCCCATGACGCGGTCGCCCACCGTGCCGCGGGCGGTGAGGATCAGCACCGGGGTGCCCAGGCCGCTGCGCCGGGCTTCCTCCAGCACCAGCAGGCCGTCCATGCCGGGCAGGGTCAGGTCCAGCATGACCACGTCCGGCGGCGACTTCTTCCAGCGCTCCAGGGCCAGCAGGCCGTCGCCGCACACCACCACCTCCATGCCGCGCTTGGTCAGGGTGCGCTGCAGCGCCGTCTGCATGGAGGGGTCGTCTTCGACCAGGAGGAGCTTCATTGCCGGAACCATAACTCGGCTGGATGACTAGTGTTTTCCCTAATCCTTTGGACAGCCGAATGACAGCGTGGCGACCCACCATGGGCGTTCCCAAAGAAGGAGACACGATCTCATGCGTCGCAATGAATTCCTGAAGACGATGGCCGCGCTGGCCGCCGCCGGCGCGTTGCCGCTGTCGGCCCGCGCCGCCGCCAACGTGAAGATGATGATCCCCGCCAACCCGGGCGGCGGCTGGGACACGACCGGCCGTGCCCTGGGCAAGGCGCTGCAGGACGCCAAGGCGGCCGACAGCGTCACCTACGACAACAAGGGCGGCGCCGCCGGCGCGCTGGGCCTGGCCCAGTTCGTCAACGGCAGCAAGGGCGACCCGAACGCGCTGATGGTGATGGGCGCGGTGATGGTCGGCGGCATCATCACCGGCAAGCCGCCGGTGGACCTGAAGGCGGCCACGCCGCTGGCGCGCCTGACCAGCGAGTACAACGTCTACGTGCTGCCGGCCAACTCGCCCTTCAAGACGATGGCCGACGTGGTCGCCCAGTTGAAGAAGGACCCCGGCAGCGTCAAGTGGGGCGGCGGTTCGCGCGGCTCCACCGAGCACATCGCCGCGGCGATGCTGGCGCGCGAAGTCGGCGTCGATCCCGCCAAGATCAACTACGTGGCCTTCCGTGGGGGCGGCGAGGCGACCGCGGCCATCCTGGGCGGCAACGTCACGGTGGGCGGCTCCGGCTACAGCGAGTTCGCCGAGTACATCAAGACCGGCAAGATGAGGGCCATCGCCGTCACCTCGCCGAGCCGCCTGAAGGGCATCGACGTTCCCACGCTGAAGGAGCAGGGCATCAACGTCGAACTGGGCAACTGGCGCGGCGTGTACGGCGCCCCCGGCATCAGCGCCGAACAGCGCAAGGGCCTGATCGACATGGTCACCCGGGCCCTGAAGACCAAGTCCTGGGAAGAGGCGATGCAGAAGAACGACTGGACCCCCGCGGTCCTGACGGGCGACGCGTTCTCGGCCTTCGTCGACGACGAATTCGCCAAGCTGCGCGCCACCATGGCCAAGGCCGGCATGATCTGACGCCGCTGCGGCGCCGCGACGCCCGGTGCAACGCCGGGCGTTTTTCTTTGCAGAGTCCCGCGGAGGGCAGAACCATGAACACACAACCATCTTTCCGCGTCGAGGCGCTGGTCGGGGCGGCGGTCGCCCTCACCGGGCTCGGCCTGGCCGCGGGCGCCTTCACCATCCCGGGCGAGGCCGGCTACGGCGGCGTCGGCCCCAACTTCCTGCCCTGGCTCGTGGCCGTCGTCCTGACGCTGTGCGGCATCCTGATCGTGCGCGAGGCGATGACCGGCGGCTTCCACGACATGGAGGCGCCCTCGGGCGCCGAGCGCGGCTGGTGGCCCGGGCTGGCCTGGGTCTCCGCGGGGCTGCTGCTGAACGCGGCCCTGATCACCACCATCGGCTTCATCCTGAGCTGCACCCTGTGCTACCTGCTGGCGGTGCAGGGGCTGCGGCGGGCGCAGGGGCAGCGCGCTTCCGCGCCCGGCGTGCTGGCGACCGACCTCGTGTCCGGGTTGTTCATTTCCGCGCCGGTGTACTGGACCTTCACCAAGTTCCTGGCCATCAACCTCCCCGGCCTCACGGGCACCGGCTGGATCTGAGATGGACATCTTCGCCTCCCTCCTGCACGGCTTCGCCACGGCGATCAGCCCGGTCAACCTGCTGTGGGCCTTCGTCGGCTGCGTGCTCGGCACCGCGGTCGGCGTGCTGCCCGGCATCGGCCCGGCGGTGGCCGTCGCCATGCTGCTGCCGATCACGGCCAAGGTGGACATCACCGCCTCGATGATCTTCTTCGCCGGCATCTACTACGGCGCGATGTACGGCGGCTCCACCACCTCGATCCTGCTGAACACGCCGGGCGAGACGGCCAGCATGGTCACCGCCATGGAAGGCAACAAGATGGCCAAGAGCGGCCGCGCCGGACAGGCGCTGGCCACCGCCGCCATCGGCTCCTTCGTGGCCGGCACGATCGCCACCGTCATCGTCACGATGTTCGCGCCGACCGTCGCGGAGTTCGCGGTGAAGCTCGGGCCGCCGGAGTACTTCCTGCTGATGGTGCTGGCCTTCACCACCGTGAGCGCGGTGCTGGGGCAGAGCACGCTGCGCGGCATGACGTCGCTGTTCCTCGGCCTCGCGCTGGGCCTGGTCGGCATGGACCAGATCTCGGGCCAGGCGCGCTACACCGGCGGCATCCCGGAACTGCTCGATGGCGTCGAGATCGTGCTGGTGGCGGTGGGCCTGTTCGCCGTGGCGGAGGTCCTGTACTTCGCGCTGTACGAGGGCCGCACCGTCGAGACGCAGAACAGGATGAGCCGCGTGTACATGTCCAAGCGCGACTGGGCCCGCTCGATCCCGGCGTGGCTCCGCGCCACCTTCATCGGCGCGCCCTTCGGCTGCATCCCTGCCGGCGGCACCGAGATCCCGACCTTCCTGTCCTATGCGGTGGAGAAGAAGCTGGCCAAGGGCCAGGACCGGGAGGAGTTCGGCACTACCGGCGCCATCGAGGGCGTGGCGGGGCCGGAAGCGGCCAACAACGCCACCGTGACGACGGCGCTGATCCCGCTGCTGACGCTGGGCATCCCCACCTCCAACACGACGGCGATCCTGCTGGGGGCGTTCCAGAACTACGGCATCCAGCCGGGGCCGCAGCTGTTCACGACCTCCGCCGCGCTGGTGTGGGCGCTGATCGCCTCGCTGTACATCGGCAACGTGATGCTGCTGATCCTGAACCTGCCGCTGGTGAAGCTGTGGGTGCAGCTGCTGAAGATCCCCAAGCCGCAGCTCTATGCCGGCATCCTGATCTTCGCGACCGTGGGCGCCTACGGCATGCGCCAGAGCGCCTTCGATCTCGTGCTGCTGTGGGCGATCGGCCTGGTGGGCGTGCTGATGCGGCGCTTCGACTTCCCCACCGCGCCGGTGGTGGTCGGCATGATCCTGGGACCGCTGGCCGAGGCGCAACTGCGCAACGCGGTGTCGATCGGCGAGGGCAGCGCGCGCGTGTTCTTCGATCGCCCCATGTCGCTGGCGCTGATCCTGGTCATCGTGCCGGTGCTGGCGCTGCCGCGGCTGTACCGCTTCGTGCAGGCGCGCAGGAACGGGCGGGTCGTGCTGCAGCACGGAGGCGTGGAGCCCTGATGCGAAAAGGCCTGCGAATGCAGGCCATTCTTGCTGGAGGGACCCAAGAAACCAGACAGCCGAACGCAGAGGGCGCAGAGAAGCGCAGAGGGCGCAGAAGAACAACCAAAAGGTGAAGTCTTTTCTGCGTCCTCTGCGTGACCTTTGCGCCCTCTGCGTTCGGCTGTCTGGTTTTTGTGCCGCCTACGCCGCCACCGCCACGCGCTGCCCCAGGGCCTGCGCGTGCATCTCCTTCAGCGCCGCGCGCTGCAGCTTGCCGGTGGCCGTGAGGGGCAGGGCATCCACCCAGTGCACCCAGCGAGGCCGGCGATGCCGCGGCAGCGTTTCCACCGCTGCGGCGAGTCGCCGGGCGGCTTCCTCGCGCCTGCCGGGCGCGGCGACCGCGAGCACGGCCAGGGCGGTCAGCCCCTCCTCGGTGGTGACGCCGACGGCTGCGAGCTGCTGCAGCGCGTCGCCCCCGGCGGGCGCGAGCCGCTGCTCGACCCACGAGGTGCTCACCCACTGCCCGGCGATCTTCAGCAGGTCGTCGTTGCGTCCCGTGAACTCCAGCCGTTCGTGCGGGTGGCGCAGGAACAGGTCGCCGGGCGAGAACCAGCCGCCGGCGCGGAAGCTGTCGGCCTGGGACTCCGGCCGGCGCCAGTAGCCGCGCGCGATCGCGCTGTGCCGCATCCAGATGCGCTGCGGCACGAGCGGGTCCGCCCCGGCGGCGTAGCCGATCTCGGTGAGCGGCGTGGGCTTGAGGCAGCCGCTCTCGTCGTCGCAGTACAGCATCAGCGCGAGCGTCTCGCTGCTGCCGTAGCCGATGACGGGCGCGAGGCCGGTGGCGTCGCGCCAGCCCCTGCGCGTGGCGGGCGGCAGCGCCTCCCCGGAAGAGACGTAGTGCCGCACGCCCAGCGGCGCGAGCCTGCGCGCCACGGAGGATTGCAGCATCTTGTGGTACAGGGTCGGCACGCTGAACACCAGCGTGGGCTGGTAGTGCTCCACCATCGCCTCCACGCCTGCGGGCGTGGGCGCATCCCGGTCCAGGATCACCGTGGCGCCCACGCGCAGGCCGGCGAACAGGGCGTTGCCCAGGGCATAGGAGAAGAACAGCCTCGAGGTGGCATAGAAGCGGTCGGAGGAATCCGCGCCCAGCACCCCGCAGGCGAAGGAGTGGGCGTCGGTCACGGTGCGGTGGACGTGGACCACGCATTTCGGGATGCCCGTGCTGCCCGACGTGCCGACCCACAGCGCCGGGTCCTCGGAGTCGCGCTTCACCGGCGGGACCAGCGGTGCGGCCGCCACTTCCATCGCCCACCCCCGGTCGTTGCGCACCGCGGGCACGTGCACGCCCGCCATCTCCTCCACCGCGCGCGCGACCTCGTCCTCGCACCAGATGAAGCGCGCCTCGCTCTCGGCGAGCATCGCCTGCAGTTCGCTGGCCGGCAGCTCCGGGTTCACGCCGACCGCCACGCCGCCGGCCCAGATCACGCCGAGGTAGGTCACGACCCAGTCCACGCTGTCGGGGGCCGCCACGAAGACGCGCTCGCCGGGCCGCACGCCGCGGGCCTGCCAGGCGCCGGCGTTCTGCCGCACCAGCCGCCGCAGGAGGCGGTACGTGATCTGCTGTTCGCAGCACTGCAGCGCGAGCTGGTCGTCGCAGCCGGCGGCGAGCAAGGTCTCGGCAGCGTTCATGTTTCCTCCTTTTCGAGCCGGCCGGTCGTCGCGTCGGCCTGCAGGCGCACGCCGACCCAGCGGTCGAGCGCGGCCAGGTCCTGCAACTGCGCCTGGCTGCGGGCCGAGTGCACGACGCGCCCGCGTTCCAGCACCGCGCAGCGCTGCGTGAGGGCGAGCGCCTGCGCCACCTGCTGCTCCACGAGCACCAGCGACTGGCCTTCCTGCCGCACCATGCGGTCCAGGGCGGCGCACAGTTCCTCCACGATGACCGGGGCCAGGCCTTCCAGCGGCTCGTCCAGCAGCAGCAGGCGCGGGTTGAGCATCAGGGCGCGGGCGATCGCGAGCATCTGCTGCTCGCCGCCGGAGAGTTCGTTGCCCCAGTTGCCGCGCCGCTCGTGCAGGCGCGGGAACAGGGCGTAGACGCGCCGCAGGTCCCACTTGCCGGCGACCGCGGCGACGGTGAGGTTCTCCTCCACCGTGAGCGACGCGAAGATCTCGCGCTCCTGCGGCACCCAGCCGAGGCCGGCGGCGGCCCGGCGATGGCGCGGCACGCGCGTGAGGTCCTCGCCGCACCAGCGCAAGGTGCCGCCGCGCACGCGCGTGTGGCCCATGAGCGTGGCCAGCAGCGTGCTCTTGCCGACGCCGTTGCGACCGAGCAGGGCCAGGCTCTCGCCTTCCGCCAGCTGCAGGCTGCAGTGATCGAGCACGATGGCATCGCCGTAGCCGGCGACCACCCGCTCCAGTTCCAGCATTTCAGGCATGGCGGGCCTTCCCGAGGTAGACCTCGCGCACGCGCTCGTCGGCGGCGATTTCCGCCGGCGTTCCCGTCACGAGTTCGGCGCCGCCGGCGAGCACCGTGATGCGGTCGGCGAAGCGGAACACCAGCGACATGTCGTGCTCGATCAGCAGGATGGCGATGTCGTCCGGCAGTTCCGCGAGCACCGAGAACAGCTCGTCGCTCTCGCCCTCGGGCACGCCCGCGGCCGGCTCGTCCAGCAGCAGCACCCGCGGGTTCACGGCCAGCGCCAGCGCCATCTCCAGCAGGCGCTGCTTGCCGTAGGCCAGCTCGCGCGTCTCGCGCAGGCAGTCGGGCGCGAGGTTGAGCCTCTGCAGCAGCAAGTAGGCTTCGTCGATCTGCTCGCGCCGGCGCGTGAGCCCGAACAGGCGGCGCTGCAGCACGCCCAGGCGGTCGCGCTCGCGCTCGCAGATCGCGTTGGTCACGGCCTCCAGCGGCGTGAGCTGCGGGAACAGGGTGTTGATCTGGAAGGTGCGGGCGAGGCCGCGCCGCACGCGCTGGTCCTGCCGCAGGCCGGTGATCTCCTCGCCGGCCAGCCAGATCGAACCGCTGGAGGGCCGCAGCACGCCGGTGAGCTGGTTCACCAGCGTGGTCTTGCCGGCGCCGTTGGGCCCGATCAGCGCATGGCGCGCGCCCGGTTGCAGCGCGAGGTTGATGTCCTGCGTGACCTTCAGGCCGCCGAAATTCATGCACAGGTCGACCGTGCGCAGCACCGGGTTCATCGCCGCCGCTCCACCCACGCCGCCAGGCGCCTGAGGCCGCCGACCACGCCGCCATCGAGGTACAGCGTCACGACGATCAGCAGCAGGCCCAGCCAGAACAGCCAGTACTCGGGACTGAGGTTGGCGAGCCGGTCCTGCGCCAGCAGGAACACCGCCGCGCCGATGAAGCCGCCGTAGAGCGAGGCCGTGCCGCCCACGATCAGCATGATCAGCAGGTCCGCCGAGCGCTGGAAGCCGAGGACGTCGATGCCGACGAACTGCGTCGTCTGGGTGAGAAGGGCGCCGGCCACGCCCGCGAGAAGCGCCGAGAAGGTGTAGATGTTGGTGAGGCGCGCGCGGATCGGCACGCCGATCGCCTGGGCCCGCCGGTTGTTCTCGCGGATGCAGCGCAGCGACAGGCCATAGGGCGAGACCATCAGCGCGCGCACCAGCAGGAACAGGCCGAAGGTGACGCCCAGCACGTACAGGTAGGCCGTGCGTCCCAGCAGGTCGAAGCGGAACAGCCCCAGCACGGGGCCGACCTCCACGCCCTGCAGGCCGTCGACGCCGCCGGTGAGGCCGTTGGCCCGGTTCGCGACTTCGTACAGCAGCATCGCGATGCCCAGCGTGATCATGAGGCGGCCGAGGTCGTTGGCGCGCAGCACCACGAAGCTGGTGAGCCAGCCGGCGGCGGCGGCCACGGCGGCGGCGGCGAGCAGGCCCAGGAAGGGGTCGTGCACGCCCACGCGCGTGACCAGGCCGGCGGTGTAGGCGCCCAGGCCGAAGAAGGCCGCGTGGCCCAGCGTGACGATGCCGGCGTATCCGAGGATCAGGTCCAGGGAGAGCGCGAACAGGCCGGCGATCAGGATCTGCGAGCCGAGCAGCAGGTTCTTCGGGAACACGAAGAACGCGGCCACCAGCGCCAGCCAGAACAGGATCTCGCCCTTGCCCCAGCGCTCGCGCCGGCGCAGCGCGTGCAGGTAGGGCGGGGCGCCGAGCAGGTGGCGGGGGATCACGGGCGGCGCCTTCACGCGAGCCTCCGGCGCCCGAGCAGCCCGTGCGGGAAGGCCAGCAGCAGGGCGATCATCGCCGCGTAGATGATGAAGGCGCCCACCTCCGGCAGGTAGTACTTGCCGGCGGTGTCGGCCATGCCCAGCACCAGCGCGGCGAGCAGCGTGCCGGGAATGGACCCGGCGCCGCCCACCACCACCACGAGCAGGAAGTACACGAGCGTCTTGAGCGGGAAGTGCGGATCGAGCCCGAGGATGTTCACCCCCAGCGCGCCGCCGAGGCCGGCGAGGCCGCTGCCGATCGCCAGCGTCAGCTGGAACACGCGGCCGACGTGGATGCCCATGGCTTCGGCCGTGGACTGGCGGTCCACCGAGGCCCGGATGCGCGCGCCGAAGCGCGTGCGCTCCAGCCCGAACACCAGGGCCAGCGTGATGGCGATGCCGACGGCGACCAGGAACAGCTTGTAGCGCGAGAGCTCCAGGCCGAGGACCTCCACCTGCCCCGCCAGGGCGCCGGGCAGCTTCACCGGCTGCTGCGCGGGCCCGAAGGCATAGGTGGCGGCCGCCACGGCGACGAGGATCAGGCCCACCGTGAGCAGCACCTGCTTCAGGTGCGTGCTGCGGTACAGCTGGCGGTACAGCCCGCGTTCGAGCACCAGGCTGAAGGCCGCGGTGGCCAGGAAGATCAGGGGCAGGGCGAGGAAGAAATCGATTCCCGCCTTGCCCATGAGCGTGACCAGCAGGTAGCCGCCGATCATCGCGAACACGCCGTGGGCCAGGTTGATGAAGCCCATCATGCCGAGGGTGACCGACAGCCCCACGGAGATGAGGAACAGCAGCATGCCGTAGGCGATGCCGTCGAAGAGGATGGTGCCCATGGCGGCTGCCCCTCGCGGGCCGGTTTACTTGCCCGGATCCTTGACGCCCGGGAACTGGTCGAACTCGACGTTGTAGAGCTTGCCGCCGACCTTCTTCACCTCGCGCACGTAGACGGTCTGCACGACGTCGCGCGTCTCGGCGTCGATCTCCAGCGGGCCGCGCGGGCTCTTGATCTTCAGGCCCTTGAAGGCCTGCATGGCCTTGTCGCCGTCGATGGTGCCGTTGAGCCTGCGCGCGACCTCGTAGATGGCGGCCATGCCGTCCCAGGCGCCCACGGCCATGAAGTTGGGCCGCTGCGGGCTGAGCTGGGCGTAGGCGGCGAGGAAGGTCTTGTTCTCCGGCGAGTCGTGCGCAATGGAGTAGTGGTGCGTGGAGATCACGCCCAGCGCGTGCTCGCCCAGCGCCTCGAGGATGCCGTCCTCGGTGAGGTCGCCGGTGGTCAGCAGCTTGATGCCGGCCTTGTCGAGGCCGCGCTCGCTGAAGGCCTTCATGAAGCCCAGCGCCAGTTCGCCCGCGGGCATGAAGACGAACACCGCCTGCGGCTTCGCGTCCTTGATCCGCTGCACGAAGGGCCCGAACTCGGGGTTCTTGAGCGGCACGCGCAGGTCGCCGACGATCTCGCCGCCGGCCTTGCCGAAGGCGGTGCGGAACGCCTTCTCGGCATCGTGCCCGGGGCCGTAGTCGGCCACGATCGTGTAGACCTTGCGCACACCGGACTTGAAGGCCCACTGGGCCATCGGCTCGGTCACCTGCGGCAGGGTCATCGAGGTGCGCACCAGGTAGGGCGACTTGGTCGTGATCACCGAGCTGGCCGCGTTCATGATCACGGTGGGCTTCTTCGCCTCGCTCGCGATCGAGGCGACCGCGAGCGCGTTGGGCGTGAGGCCGAAGCCGACGATGAAGTCCACTTCGTCCTTCACCACCAGTTCCTGCGCCAGGCGCTTGGCGACGTCCGGCGCGGGGCCGGTCACGTCCTTCACGATCAGCTCGACCTTCTTGCCGGCGACCGTGTCGCCGTGCGCCTTCATGTAGGCCTTGGCACCGGTGGTGATCTGCTGGCCGAAGTCGGCGAAGGTGCCGGACATCTCGGCGATCACGCCGATCTTGATGGTGTTGCCCGCGGCGAGGGCCGCGCCGCACGCCAGTGCTGCCGCCAGGGCCGCGGCCCCGCGAAGGATCGATCGCTTCACTGTCTGTCTCCTGTGGATGGACGGCCGTGAAGTCGGCGGGATGCGCTGCCGACACCGGTGTTCTCTGTCCGCGCAAGATTGATTGCGGCCCGCCGACGGCGCAAGAGAGGGCTCCCTTGCAAACGCACAAGGCTTGTCCTAACGCAAGAAAGTCAGGCCCGGCGCTACCATGCCGACATGACCGCAGACGCTTCGTTGCCCCTCGATGGCCAGCGCATCCTGGAGCTGGCCGCGCGCTCGATGTTCGAGCTCTTCGCCAATGCCAGCGAAGGAATGTTGCTCGTGGACAAACACGCACGCGTCGTGTGGATTAACGAGCAGTACAAGCGCTTCCTGCCGGCGCTGGGCTTCGAGCGGGAGGAAGACTTCGTCGGCCACCCCGTCTCGGAGGTCGTGCACAACACGCAGATGCACCGCGTGCTGGAGACCGGCAAGCCGATCCTGATCGACCTGCTGTCGAACCGGGCCGGCACCTTCGTGGTGAGCCGCATTCCGCTGCGCGACGAAGGCGGCAAGGTGATCGGCGTGCTGGGCATCGTGCTGTTCGACCACCCCGAGACGACGCTGCAGCCCCTGATCCAGAAGTTCGCGGCGCTGCAGCGCGACCTCGACGACGCGCGGCGCGAACTCGCGACGCAGCGGCGCAGCAAGTACACCCTGGCCAGCTTCATCGGCACCAGCCCCGCCGCGCTCGACGTGAAGCGGCAGGCGCGGCGCGCGTCCCAATCGTCCAGCCCGGTGCTGCTGCTGGGGGAGACGGGCACCGGCAAGGAACTGCTGGCGCATGCGATCCACGCGGCCTCGGCGCGCTCGCGCGCGCCCTTCGTCAGCGTCAACATCGCGGCGGTGCCCGACACGCTGCTGGAGGCGGAGTTCTTCGGCGTCGCGCCGGGCGCCTACACCGGCGCCGACCGCAAGGGCCGCGAAGGCCGCTTCAAGCTGGCGCACGGCGGCACGCTGTTCCTCGACGAGATCGGCGACATGCCGCTCGCCCTGCAGCCCAAGCTGCTGCGCGCGCTGCAGGAGGGCGAGATCGAGCAGCTCGGCTCCAACAAGGTGGTGCCCTTCGACACCCGCGTGATCGCCGCCACCTCGCGCGACCTGGTCGCTCTGGTGCGCGAAGGCCGCTTCCGCGAGGACCTCTACTACCGCCTCAACGTGCTGCCGATCCGGGTGGCGCCGCTGCGCGAGCGCCGCGGCGACATCCCCGCGCTGGCGGAGGTCCTGCTGGAGGACATCGCGCTGCGCAACGGCACCCCGCCCTTCGAGCTCGACGCCGACGCGGTGGCGATGCTGGAGTCGCAGACGTGGCGCGGCAACATCCGCGAACTGCGCAACGTGCTGGAGCAGGCGGCGATGCGCACCGACTCGCAGCGCATCGAGGCGGGGCAGATCGAACAGGTGCTGCGCGACGCCGGCGTCGCGCGCGTGCCGTCGGCGCCGGCGCCGCAACGCGGGGGCGCGCCGGAAGGCCGGGTGCTGCGCCCGCTCGCCGACCAGGTGGCGGAAGTGGAGCGGCGCGCCATCCAGGCGGCGCTGGAAGCCACCGGCGGCAACAAGGTCGCGGCGGCGAAGCTGCTCGGCATTTCCCGTGCGAAACTCTACGAGCGCCTGGAGTTGGTCGACTGAAAACCAGACAGTTGTCTGTAAGTCAGGCACTCCATTCTGTCTGAAGATGAGACAGTCCTTGGGGCGCCAGCGGGAAAGTCCTGATCTGACAAGCACTTGCGTGTTGGCACAGGCCCTGCAATAAACCACCGGTTCGAACAAAGCACGAAGCAGGAGACAAACGCATGCAAAGACGCATCTGGGTCGCGGTTGCCGCGCTCGCCGCCACCAGCCTGGCCACGCCGCTGGCCTGGTCGCAGGCGAAGGAAATCCGGATCGCCCACGTCTACAGCCGCACCGGCCCGCTCGAGGCCTACGGCAAGCAGACCCAGACCGGCCTGATGATGGGCCTCGACTACGCCACCGGCGGCACCATGAGCGTCGGCGGCCGCAAGATCGTCGTGATCGAGAAGGACGACCAGGGCAAGCCGGACCTCGGCAAGTCGCTGCTGGCCACGGCCTACTCGGACGACAAGGTGGATCTCGCCATCGGCCCGACCTCCTCCGGCGTCGCGCTGGCCATGCTGCCGGTCGCGGAGGAATACAAGAAGATCCTGCTGGTGGAGCCGGCCGTGGCCGATTCCATCACCGGCGACAAGTGGAACAAGTACGTCTTCCGCACCGGCCGCAACAGCTCGCAGGACGCGATCTCCAACGCGGTGGCGATGGACAAGCCCGGCACCGTGGTGGCCACGCTGGCGCAGGACTACGCCTTCGGCCGCGACGGCGTGAAGGCCTTCCGCGACTCGCTGAAGAACGCGAAGATCGTCCACGAGGAGTACCTGCCGCAGACCACCACCGACTTCACCGCCGGCATCCAGCGCATCGTCGACAAGCTGAAGGACCAGCCCGGGCGCAAGGTGATCGAGGTGATCTGGGCCGGCGGCACGCCGCCCTTCAATGCGCTGGCGGCGCAGAACCTCAAGACTCGCTACGGCATCGACGTCTTCACCGGCGGCAACATCCTGCCGGCCATGGCTGCCTACAAGCAGTTCCCGGGCATGGAAGGCGCCACGTACTACTACTTCGGCATCCCGAAGAACCCGGTGAACGAAGCCCTGGTCGCCGCCCACTACAAGCAGTTCAAGGCGCCGCCGGACTTCTTCACGGCGGGCGGCTTCTCGGCGGCGATGGCGGTGGTCTCGGCGCTGAAGAAGACCAATGGCGAGACCGGCTCCGACAAGCTGATCGCCGCGATGGAAGGAATGTCCTTCGACACCCCCAAGGGCAAGATGACCTTCCGCAAGGAAGACCACCAGGCCATGCAGAGCATGTACCACTTCCGCGTCAAGGTCGACCCGGCCTTCGCCTGGGGCGTGCCCGAACTGGTGCGCGAGATCAAGCCGGACGAGATGCAGGTCCCGATCCGGAACAAGCGCTGATCCCAGAGGGAGGCGGCCGGGAAAAAGCCGCCCCCGACCCTGGTCGAAGGGAGCCCCCGCCAGAGGGGGCGGTGGTTCGCATCGTCGAAATCCATCCCGGGAGACACGACATGAAGTCCTTGCGCATCCTGGCCGCAGCTGCCGCATTCATCTGCGTGGCCGCGCACGCCGTCGTTCCCCTGCCGAAGCTGAACGTGGACCGCACCCGGACCAGCGTGTCGGGGCTCTCCGCGGGCGGCTTCATGGCCAACCAGCTCGGGTGGGCGCATTCGTCCGTGTTCAAGGGGGTGGGCGTCTTCGCGGGCGGGCCCTACGCGTGCGCGGGACTGAACCACTACACGTCCTGCATGAACAACGCCGCGATCAGCGCCGGCCAACTGGGCGCCATGCAGAACGGCATCGACGGCTTCGCCGCGAACGCCACCATCGACGCGAAAGCGGGCGTCGCCGCGCAGCAGGTCTACCTGTTCGTCGGCAGCGCCGACACCACCGTGGGACCGAACCCGATGAACGCGCTGCAGGCCCAGTACGCGAACAACGGCGTCCCGGCCGCGAACCTGCAGTACGTGCAGCGCGCGGGCACCGCCCACGTGTTCCCGACCGACTTCGACGCCACCGGCAACAACGCCTGCAACGCGACGGCCTCGCCCTACGTCGCCAACTGCGGCTACGACGGGGCCAAGGCGGTGCTGTCGACGTTCTACGGCCCGCTGAATCCCCGCAACGACGCGCCCGCCGCTGGCAACTACCTCGAGTTCGACCAGCGCGCGTTCACCGCCAACGCGGGCATGTCGCCCACGGGCTGGGTCTACGTCCCGGCGGACTGCGCTGCCGGTGCGCAGTGCCGGGTGCACGTCGCGCTGCACGGCTGCAAGCAGAGCTACGCCGAGATCGGCGACCGCTTCCTGCGCAACACCGGCTACACGCGCTGGGCCGACACCAACGGCATCGTCGTGCTGTTCCCGCAGGCGCAGGCGGACAACACGCTGCGGCAGACCGCCGCCAGCGGCCTGCTGACCAACCCGAACGGCTGCTGGGACTGGGTGGGCTGGTACGGCGGCAACTTCGCGCAGAAGGCCGGCACGCAGGTCGCGGCGATCAAGGCGATGGTGGACCAGCTCTCCTCGGGGACGGGCACGGGCGGCGGCGGCGGCGCCTTGCCGGCGCCCACGGGCCTGGCCCTCTCGGGCGCGGGCAGCACCTCCATGACGCTCTCCTGGAACGCCGTCGCCGGCGCGGCGAGCTACAACGTCTTGCGCAACGGCAACAAGGCCAACGCGCTGGGCGTCACGGCGACCCGCTACACGGACACCGGCCTCAACCCCGGCACCACCTACGCGTGGACGGTGGCGGCGGTCGATGGCAACGGCGTGCAGGGGGCGCTGTCCGCGCCCGCGAACGGAACCACCACCGGGGCGGCCGCGACGTGCTACACCGCCACCAACTACAGCCATACCGTGGCGGGCCGGGCGTACGTGTTCGGCGGCTTCGCCTTCGCCAACGGATCCAACCAGAACATGGGCCTGTGGAACGTCTTCGTCGTCACCACGCTGAAGCAGACCGGCCCCAACGCCTACGTGATCGGCAGCTGTCCATGAGCCAACTCGCCACCCGCGACCTCACCGTGCGGTTCGGCGGCCACGTCGCCGTCAACGGCGTCACCTGCACCTTCGAACCCGGCACGCTCACCGCGATCGTCGGGCCCAACGGGGCGGGCAAGACCACCTATTTCAACCTGATCTCGGGCCAGCTGAAGGCGAGCGCCGGCACCGTGACGCTCGGCGGGCGCGACCTGTCCCGGGCCTCGGCGTCGCAGCGCACGCGCGCCGGCCTCGGCCGCGCCTTCCAGCTCACCAACCTGTTCCCGCGCCTCACGGTGCTGGAGAACGTGCGGCTGGCCGTGCAGGCCACCCGGGACGGCGCGCACCGCCGCGGACTGAACCTCTGGAGCGTCTGGAACGACCACGCGGACCTGCTCGCGCGCGCCGATGCGATCCTCGCCGCGGTGGCGATGAAGGAGCGCGAGATGGAGCTGGTGTCCAACCTGCCGCACGGCGACCAGCGCAAGCTGGAGGTGGCGCTGCTGATGGCGCTGGAGCCGCAGGTCTACATGTTCGACGAGCCGACCGCGGGCATGAACCACGCGGAAGCGCCGGTGATCCTCGACCTGATCCGCCAGCTGAAGGCCGACCGGAGCCGGACGATCCTGCTGGTGGAGCACAAGATGGACGTCGTGCGCGAGCTGGCGGACCGGATCATCGTGCTGCACAACGGGACGCTGGTCGCGGATGGCAAACCGGCGGAAGTGATCGCATCGCCGATCGTCCAGGAAGCTTACCTGGGGCTGTCGCCCCAGGACGCTTCTGCGCAGCATGTGGCTCTCTCCCACCCCAACCCTGCCCCTCGAGGGGGAGGGCTTCCGTCATGAGCGAAAACCTGTTGACGCTCGCCGGCGTGCATACCCACATCGGCGCCTACCACATCCTCCACGGCGTCGACCTCGCCGTGCCGCGTGGCCAGCTCACCATGCTCCTCGGGCGCAACGGCGCCGGCAAGACCACCACGCTGCGGACCATCATGGGCCTGTGGCGCGCCTCGCAGGGCCGCATCGCCTTCGCCGGGCAGGACATCACCCAGGCCGCGACGCCGCGGATCGCGGGCCTCGGCATCGCCTACGTGCCCGAGAACATGGGCATCTTCGCCGACCTCACGGTGAAGGAGAACATGCTGCTGGCCGCCCGTGGCGCCCGCCACGCCAGGCAGATGGACGACCAGCGCCTGCAGTGGATCTTCTCGCTGTTCCCGGCGGTGGAGAAATTCTGGAACCACCCCGCCGGCAAGCTCTCGGGCGGGCAGAAGCAGATGCTGGCGGTGGCGCGCGCGATCGTCGAGCCGCGCGAGCTGCTGATCGTCGACGAGCCCAGCAAGGGACTGGCGCCGGCCATCATCAACAACATGATCGAGGCCTTCGCCCGGCTGAAGGCCAGCGGCGTGACCATCCTGCTGGTCGAACAGAACATCAATTTCGCGAAACGCCTCGGCGACACCGTGGCCGTGATGGACAACGGCGTCGTGGTGCACGCCGGCTCCATGCGGGCGCTGGCGGAGGACGAGGCACTGCAGCACGAGCTGCTGGGACTGGCCCTGTGAGCAACCGGAAAGACTTCGACTGGAAACCGCTGGCCCTGGTGCCCGTGCTGGCGCTGCTGGTGTTCCCCTTCATCGGCTCGCCCTCGACCTGGCTCACGCTCACGGTCGCGGGGCTGGCCATGGGCATGATCGTCTTCATCATCGCCTCCGGCCTGACGCTGGTGTTCGGGCTGATGGACGTGCTGAACTTTGGCCACGGCGTGTTCATCGCGCTGGGCGCCTTCGTCGCCACCAGCGTGCTCGGCGCCATGGGCGACTACACCAACTCCGCCAGCCTGTGGCAGAACATGCTGGCGGTGCTGCCGGCGATGGGGGTCGCGATGCTGGTGGCCGGTGCGATCGGCCTCGCCTTCGAGCGCTTCATCGTGCGGCCGGTGTACGGCAACCACCTCAAGCAGATCCTGATCACGATGGGCGGGATGATCATCGGCGAGGAACTGATCAAGGTGATCTGGGGCCCGCTGCAGATCCCGCTGCCCCTGCCTGAAGGCATGCGCGGCACCCTTCTGTTCGGCGACGCCGCGGTGGAGAAGTACCGCCTGATCGCCGTGGTGGTGGGCGCGATCGTCTTCGGCGTGCTGCTGTGGACGCTCACGCGCACAAAGATCGGCCTCCTGATCCGCGCCGGCGTGCAGGACCGCGAGATGGTCGAAGCGCTCGGCTATCGCATCCGCGTGCTGTTCGTGGGCGTGTTCATGGTGGGCAGCGCGCTGGCCGGCCTGGGTGGCGTGATGTGGGGCCTCTACCAGCAGAACGTCGTCCCGCAGATGGGGGCGCAGGTCAACGTCCTGATCTTCATCGTGCTGATCATCGGCGGCCTCGGCTCCACCACGGGGGCGCTGGTGGGCGCGCTGCTGGTGGGCCTGATGGCCAACTACACCGGCTTCCTCGTGCCCAAGGCGGCGCTGTTCTCCAACATCCTGCTGATGATGGCCATTCTTCTTTGGCGGCCGC
The DNA here is from genome assembly GCF_016722785.1 of Ramlibacter monticola. Classification (GTDB taxonomy): domain Bacteria; phylum Pseudomonadota; class Gammaproteobacteria; order Burkholderiales; family Burkholderiaceae_C; genus Ramlibacter; species Ramlibacter monticola. Next base: position 119,947 of record NZ_JAEQNE010000010.1, read on the forward strand.
AGGGCGTCTACGCCCTGAGCAAGTAAACCGCGATGCTGAACCGCCTTCTCTCCAACGACTTCCCGCGCAGCCGCCTGCTGGGCGCGATCCTGGTCCTGCTGTTCCTGGCGCTGGCGTTCCAGCCCTTCCTGATCCCCGGCATCAAGGCGCTCAACGTCGCGGCCAAGGTGCTGGTGTTCATCGTGCTGGTGGCGAGCTTCGACCTGCTGCTCGGGTACACCGGCATCGTGAGCTTCGCCCACACGATGTTCTTCGGCATCGGCGCCTACGGCGTGGCGATCGCCTCGTCCCGCATGGGGGCGGGCTGGGGCGCCATCGCGCTGGGGACGCTGGTCGCGCTGGCGCTGTCCTTCGTGCTGGCGCTCGCGATCGGCCTGTTCTCCCTGCGGGTGCGCGCGATCTTCTTCTCGATGATCACCCTGGCCTTCGCCGCCGCCTTCCAGACCCTCGCCTCGCAGCTGTCCGACTTCACCGGCGGCGAGGACGGCCTGACCTTCAGGATGCCGGAGGTGCTGTCGCCGGGCTTCACGCTGTCGGAGACGCCCTTCCTGGGCCTCGTGATCGACGGCCGCATCCTTTGCTACTACCTGCTGTTCGCCACGAGCACGGTGCTGTTCCTCGCGCTGCTGCGCATCGTCAACTCGCCCTTCGGCCGCGTGCTGCAGGCGATCCGCGAGAACGAGTTCCGCGCCGAGGCGATCGGCTACCGCGTGGTGGTCTACCGCACGATCTCCAGCATCCTGTCGGCGCTGTTCGCCACCCTGGCCGGCGCCATGCTGGCGATCTGGCTGCGCTACAACGGGCCGGACACCACGCTGTCCTTCGAGATCATGCTGGACGTGCTGCTGATCGTGGTGATCGGCGGCATGGGCACGATCTACGGCGCGGCGATCGGCTCCGGCCTGTTCCTGGTGGCCCAGAGCTACCTGCAGGACCTGCTGCGGCTCGCCAGCGGCGCCGTCGCCGGCCTGCCGTGGCTGGCGGCGCTGCTCTCGCCGGACCGCTGGCTGCTGTGGCTCGGCCTGCTGTTCGTGCTGTCCGTCTACTACTTTCCCACCGGCGTAGTGGGGCGGCTGCGGGCCCTGCGCGCCTCCGCCGCGATCCGGGCTCCTTTTCCCCCCGCGGCCCCTGCGGCCGCATCCCCCCCCACCAAGAGCATGCAAGGAGACTATGTTGAGAACAACTGATCCTGCGCCCCTGCGCCGCCTCGTCCCGCTGTGCGCCGTCGCTGCCGCCGTCCTGGCCGCATGCGGGGGCGGCTCCCCGTCGGCCGATGAAGGCGGCGCGGCCACGCTCCTGAGTTCCTCGTCCCCCGGCAAGTCCACTCTCTTCGTCCAGGTGCCCGGCGAAGGCCGGCCGCTGGAGGTGACGCAGCACAGCGTCACCGCGTACCCGGCCACGGCCGCCGGCAGCGGCGCGACGGCCGCCACGCAGGACCTGCTCACCGGGGGCATCGGCAAGACCGGGCTCGGTGCCCCCTTGCCACCGGCCTATGCGGATGCCGCCAATCCCACGGCGGCCGAACTGCGGCGCAATGCGCTGTACTCCAACTACCGCGGCATCCTCGATCCTTCCGCGGCCGGCGGCTACGGCAAGTTCTACGGGCCCAATGTCAAGACGGACGGCACGGTGACGACGGACGAGGGACTGATCCCCGGCACCGAATACGTCGCCTCGCTGGACGACGGCAGCGGCCGCAAGCGCGTGGTGATGGCGGTGCAGATCCCGGACAGCTTCGACACGGAACGGCCCTGCCTGGTGCTCGGGCCGTCTTCGGGTTCGCGCGGCGTCTACGGCGCGATCGGCACGGCGGGCGAGTGGGGACTCAAGCACGGCTGCGCCGTGGCGCTCACGGACGCGGGCAAAGGCATCGGCCTGCACGACCTGCAGAACGACACGGTGACCAAGGTGGATGGCACGCGCGCCACGCGCGCAGCGGCGGGCGCGCTGGCCCAGTTCGCCGCGAACGTAGGCGATGCCGCGCTGGCCGCCTTCAACGCGGCACTGCCGAACCGCTTCGCGCTGAAGCACGCGCATTCGCAGCAGAACCCGGAGAAGGACTGGGGCAAGGACACGCTGGCGGCGGCGCAGTACGCCTTCGTCGCGCTGGAGGACCACTTCGGCCGGCGCGGCACCCGCATGCACTTCGACAAGTCGAACACGCTGGTGATCGCCGGCTCGGCGTCCAACGGCGGCGCTGCGGTGCTGCGGGCGGCGGAACTCGATCGCAGCGGCATCATCGACGGCGTGGTCGCCTCCGAGCCGGTGACCGAGATCGCGGGCGCGAACGGATTCGGCATCACCGTGGGCGGCGTGCCGGCGAGCGGCTTCAAGACGCTGGCCGACTACGTGACCTACGGCAACCTGCTGCAGCCCTGCGCCGCGCAGGCGCCGGAGGCGGCGATGGCCGAACTCTCGGTGTTCAACTTCATGACCATCGCGGGCATGAACGGACGCGCGCAGGCGCGCTGCGCCGGCCTCGCCGCCAAGGGGCTGGTGAGCGGCGCGACGCTGCAGGCGCAGGCCTCCGATGCGCTGGCGAAGCTGCGTGCCTACGGCTGGACGGCGGAGCACGAGCGCATGCACAACGCCCATTGGGGCCTGGGCAACGGTCCGATCCTGTCGGCGATGTACCCGCTGGCCTACGGCCGCTTCTCCGTGCTCGACCAGGTCTGCGGCACCAGCTTCGCCGCGGTCAATCCGCTGACGGGCGACCCGATCCCCGCGCCGGGCCTGGCGATCACCTTCGCGACGGCCAACGGCACGGCCAACGGCACCCCGGCCACGCCCGTCTACGACCGCTCCCCCGGCGGGTCCAAGGCGTGGCAGTTCGCGGGATCCGCATCCACGGGCGTGCTGGACTTCGGCCTGGACACCGCGCTGTGCCAGCGCGCCCTGGTCACCGGAACGGACCCGGTCACGGGGGCGCCGCTCACGGCCGCCAGCACGCCGACGCTGGCGCAAAGCCGGGCCGTGCAGGCCGGCATCGCCGAAGTGCTGGTGGACGGCGACCTGCGCGGGACGCCGACGCTGGTCGTCGCCGGCCGCAGCGATGCGCTGGTGCCGGTGGACAACAATGCGCGCGCCTACACCGCGCTGAACCGGGCGAGCGAAGGGCGCAAGAGCCAGCTGCACTACGTGGAGGTCACGAACGCGCAGCACTTCGACACCTTCATCCCCCTGTCCGGCTTCGACACGCGCTTCGTGCCGCTGCACGTCTACTTCAACGAAGCGATGGACAGGATGTACGCGCACCTGCGAAATGGCGCCGCGCTGCCGCCGAGCCAGGTGGTGCGCACCACACCGCGCGGCGGAGTGCCGGGAGCCGCCCCCGCGCTGACGGCCGCCAACGTGCCGCCGATCAGCGACAGCCCGGCGGCCGGCGACCGGATCGGCTTCAGCGGGACGACGTTGACGGTGCCGCAATAGGGAGGGGAGCGGGGCGCCCGCCCCGGAGGACGACAGCATGCAATTCACTTCGAACTACGCCACCTGTGCGGGGCGCGAGATCCACTTCACCGAGTGGGGCGCCCGGCACCGGCCCACCGTGATCGCGTGGCACGGCCTCGCGCGCACGGGGCGGGACATGGACGAACTGGCCCAGTCGCTGTGCGACCGCTTCCGGGTGATCTGCCCGGACACGCTGGGGCGCGGCTACAGCCAGTGGAGCCCGGATCCCGGCCGGGAGTACTGCCTGGCGTTCTACGCCCGGCTGGCGGCGGAACTGTTCGAGCGGCTGGGGATTGCGCGGGCGCACTGGGTGGGCACTTCGATGGGCGGCGCGATCGGCACCGTGTGCGCGGGCGGCATCGCGCAGCCGGAACTCGCGCCGCGCATCCAGAGCCTGGTCCTCAACGACAACGCGCCGCGGCTCGCGGCCTCCGCGATCGAGCGCATCCGGTCCTATGCGGGCGACCCGCCGGCCTTCCGGACCATGGCGGAACTGGGGGCCTTCTTCCGCGACGTCTACCGGCCCTATGGCTGGCTCAGCGACGCGCAGTGGCGGCGGCTGACGGAAACGTCCACGCGGCGCCTGCCCGACGGCCGCGTGACGCCGCACTACGACCCGGCGATGGCGCGCCAGTTCGTCGACCACCCGCGCGACTACGAACTGTGGGAGCACTACGACCGCATCCGCATCCCCGTGTTGCTGCTGCGCGGCGCCGAATCGGACCTCGTGCTGCCCGACGCCGCGGCGGAGATGCTGGCCCGCGGCCCCGGCGCGCTGGGGCTCGCGCGCGTGGTGGAAGTGCCCGGCTGCGGGCATGCCCCGGCGCTCAACGTGCCGGAGCAGCTGGGCGTGGTGCGGACCTTCCTCGAGCAGGCGGAGGCGGCGCTGCCGGCGCCGGTCGCAACGGGGTGAGCGCTACGCGGAAGCGCCCAGCTTGCGCGCGCGCTCCTTCTGCGCCGCGAGGTCCCGCGGGTCCGGAGCCGCCTGCGTCGGCCAGCCGGCCAGGTGCTGCAGCGTGATGTTGCCCAGCGCGGCGATCCAGTCCGTCTCGTCGTTGAGGCAGGGGATGTAGCGGTACTCCTTGCCGCCGTTGGCGAGGAAGGCATCGCGCACCTCCATCCCGATCTCCTCCAGCGTCTCCAGGCAGTCGGCGACGAAGCCGGGGCAGACCACGTCGAGGCGCTTCACGCCCTTGCGCGCGAGTGCTTCCACGGTCGGCTGCGTATAGGGCTCCAGCCACTTCGCCTTGCCGAAGCGCGACTGGAAGCTGAGCGTGTACTGTTCCGGCGCGAGCCGCAGCCACTCGGCCAGCAGGCGCGCCGTCTTGCGGCACTCGCAGTGGTACGGGTCGCCCAGGTGCAGCGTCCGCTCCGGCACGCCGTGGAAACTCATGACCAGATGCTCGGGCCGGCCGTTCTCGCTCCAGTGGCGCTCGATGCGGCGGGCCAGGGCCTGCACGTAGCCGCGGTCGTCGTGGTAGCGGTTCACGAAGCGCAGTTCCGGGATGCTGCGGCGCGTGCGCGTCCAGGCCGTCACGGCGTCGATCACGCTGGCCGTGGTAGTGCCGGAGTACTGCGGGTAGGCGGTGAGGACCAGGATGCGGTCGGCGCCGGTGTCGGCGAGGGCGTCGAGTTCACCGGCGATGGAGGGACTGCCGTAGCGCATCGCATGGGCGACGCGCACGCGGTGCCCTTGCTCGCCGAGCCAGCCTTGCAGGCGCCTGGCCTGGCGCTCGGTCCAGGTCTTGAGCGGCGAGCCCTCGGGGGTCCAGATGGTCTGGTACTTGAGGGCCGATTGGCGCGAGCGCAGCGGGAGGACGAGGCCGTACAGGATCGGCAGCCAGGCGGCGCGCGGGATTTCCACCACCCGGGGGTCGGCCAGGAATTCGGCGAGGTAACGGCGCACCGCCGGCGCGGTGGGCGCGTCGGGCGTGCCCAGGTTGCACAGGAGGACGGCGGTGAAGGGGGCCTGTCCGTGCTGGTGGCCGGGCGCGGACGAGGGACGGGAAGTCGGGGGCATGCGGTATTCTCGCCGGCATGCTGGATGCCGCGAAAATCAGTGCGGTCACGCTCGACCTCGACGACACCCTCTGGCCCATCTGGCCCGTCATCGAACGGGCGGAGAAGGTGCTGCACGACTGGCTGACGTTGCACGCGCCGATGACGGCGGCCCTGTTCTCCAGCCCGCCGGCGCTGCGCGAGATCCGCACGGAGATGTCGCACGCGCGTCCGGACCTCAAGCACGACATGAGCGCGCTGCGGCGCGAATCGATCCGGCTCGCCCTCTACCGCGCCGGCGAGGACCCGTTGCTGGCCGCGGAGGCCTTCGAGGTGTTCTTCGCCGAGCGCCAGCGCGTGACCCTGTTCGAGGACGCGCTGCCGGCGCTCGAATTCCTGTCCGCGCGCTATCCGTTGGTGGCGCTGACCAACGGCAACGCGGACCTGCAGCGCGTGGGCCTCGATCGCTTCTTCCGGGCCCACGTCTGTGCCCGCGAGTTCGGCGTGGGCAAGCCGGACCCGCGCATCTTCCACGCGGCCGCCGGCGCGGTGGACGTGCCGCCGGAGCGCGTGCTGCACATCGGCGACGATGCCACGCTCGATGCGCTGGGCGCGCTCAACGCCGGCATGCAGGCCGCCTGGCTCAACCGCGGCGACCAGCCCTGGCCGCACGCGCAGGAGCCCCACGTGACGGTGGAGCACCTGTCGGAGCTGGTGGACCTCTTGTGAGCTTCGGCCGATAGGTCGCTAAAACCAGACAGCCGAACGCAGAGGACGCAAAGGCTCGCAGAGGACGCAGAAGAATACCTTTTGAAGATTCTTCTGCGTCTTTTGCGTTCCTCTGCGTTCGGCTGTCGGGTTTACCGGCTCATCCAGCGCGCAGGCCTTCAGTGCGCCAACGCCGCCGCGACCGCCAGCCCCGAGCGCACTGCCCCTTCCAGCGTCGCGGGGTAGGGGCCTTCCACGTAGTCGCCGCAGGCCCACAGGCCGGGGGCGATCGCCGGCGGGGGCCGTTGCAGGCCTGGCGTGCAGGCGAAGGTCGCGCGTTTCTCCACCACCGTTTTCAGGGCCTGCACCGGCCAGCCGAGCGCCGCCGATTGCGCCAGCACCGCGGCTTCGAGGGACTCCTTGTCGGTGGGGCTCGCGCTGACGACGAAGGCCAGCAGGCCGGCCGGTCCTCCGAGCTGGGCGCGGTCGAACACGAACTGCGCGGGGGCGCCGGGGCCGCTGCGCAAGGCCAGCAGGGGCAGCGGCAGGCGCGGGCCGCCCGTGACGTACACCGTGGCGATCGCCTCGTAGCCGAGGGCCTGCGTGGCGGCGAGCCAGCCCGGCGCCTGCACGCCGCTGCCGGCGACGAGGCGCGCCGCCTCGGTCGGCGGACAGGCCAGCACCACGGCGTCGAAGCATTCGCCGTCGACTTCCCACTCGCGCTCGCGCTGGCGCACGCTGCCGGCGCGCGCGCCGATGCGCACCTCGGCCCCCTGCGCCTGCAGCCAGGCCTGCGCGCGATCGGGCAGGACGCGACCCAGGTCCTGCCGCGGGATCAGCAGGTTGGAGCCGCCCCAGCCGCCATGCCCGCGGCCGAACAGCGCATCGCCCATGACGCGCAGGAACACCTCGGCGCTGGAGTGTTCGGGCAGCGTGTTGAGCGCCGACACGCACAGCGGCTCGATCAGGTCCTGCCGCACCCGCGGCGTGAGGCCCGCGGTGAGTTGCGCCACCGTCACGGAAGGCGCGCACCGGAAGCGCGCGCGCTGCCAGGCGCGCGAGGCCCGCAGCAGCGAGAACTTGTCCGCCCAGGTCCAGCCGCGCGCGCGCAGGATGCCCGCCGCCGCGTCCCAGGGCGCGGGCCAGTCCGGCAGGGCGAGGCCGTCGCCGTCGGGATGGCGCAGCACCAGGGGCAGGCGCAGCAGCACCTCCTGCGGAACGACGCCGACCTGCTCCATGAGGCCCAGCGTCGCCACGTAGGCACCGACCAGGATGTGCTGGCCGTTGTCCAGGAGGGCCGTGCCGCCATCGGGCAGCGTCACTTGCAGCGCGCGCGCCCGGCCGCCGAGCGTGCGAGCTGCCTCGAACACCGTCACGGCGTGGCCTTGCCGCGTGGCCGCGACGGCCGCGGCGAGTCCCGCCCAGCCGGCGCCGAGGACCGCGAGCCGCACTACAGCCGTCCCAGGGCCTGCACCTTCCACGCCAGCCACAGCTTGCGCAGGGGGGTGAGGCTGATGCGCTGGTTCAGCACGCGGAAGTCCTCGTGCTCGATCTCGCGCAGGAGCGTGCGGTAGATGCTGGCCATCATCAGCCCGGGCTTCTGCGCGCGCCGGTCCTGCGCCGGCAGCAGCGCCAGGGCCTCCTCGTACAGGGCGTGGGCGCGCTGCGCCTGGAAGCGCATCAGGGCGACGAAGCGGTCCGAGTGCTTGCGCTGCAGGATCTCGTGCGCCTTCACGTCGAACTGCTGCAGTTCGTTGACCGGCAGGTAGATGCGCCCGCGCAGGGCGTCCTCGCCCACGTCGCGGATGATGTTCGTGAGCTGGAAGGCCAGGCCGAGCTTGTGCGCGTACTCCGTGGTCTCGGGGCGCGACTGGCCGAAGATGCGGGCGGCCACCTCGCCCACCACGCCGGCCACCAGGTGGCAGTAGCGCTGCAGGTTGGGGAAGTCGAGGTAGCGGGTCTGCTCCAGGTCCATCTCGCAGCCGCGGATCACGGCCTGCAGCTGCGACTGCTCCAGCCCGAAATCGGGCACGCAGGGCATCAGCGCCTGCATCACCGGGTGCGATGGGTCGCCGGCGAAGGACTTGGCGACCTCGGCGTGCCACCAGGCGAGCTTGGTGCGGGCGACGCCCGGGTCGCTCACTTCGTCGACGACGTCGTCGACCTCGCGGCAGAAGGCATAGAAGGCCGTGATCGCCGCGCGGCGCGGCGGCGGCAGGAAGAGGAAGGCGTAATAGAAGCTGCTGCCCGAGGCGGCAGCCTTCTGCTGGACGTACTGTTCCGGCGTCATGAGGCTGTGGGAGTGGGCCGTGATTCTCACATCCGCGCGGCCTGCCACAGGATGGGGGGGCCGTCGAGCGGTCCAAGCCGCGGCCGCTGGCCCAGGCTGCGGAAGCCCGTGCGCTCGATGTGGCGCAGCACGCGCAGGCCGCCCTGGACGACCAGGCGCAGCTCCCATCCGGCACGACCGGGGACGCGATGCACCAGCGGCGCGCCCGACAGCATCAGCTCGCGCGCCCAGGCGCACAGGCGCTCGACCAGCGCGGGGCCCCGGGGGTGCGTGGGCCACTCCTGCGGCGCCGCCGGGTCGATGCCGAGGGCGCGGCAGTCCTCCCCCGGGAGGTAGTAGCGGCCGCGCGGCAGGTCCACGCTGAGGTCCTGCCAGAAGTTGATCAACTGCAGCGCGCTGCAGATCGCGTCGCTCTGCGCAAGCGCCGCCGGTTCCCCCACGCCATAGAGGTGCAGCAGCAGCCGGCCCACCGGGTCGGCCGAGCGGCTGCAGTAGGCGAGCAGCTCCGCGCGGTCGGCATAGCCCGCGCCGGCGGCGGTCTTGCGCACGTCCTGCTCGAAGGCGTCGAGCAGCCGGGCCAGCAGCTCGCGCGGGAGGCCGAAGTCCACGATGGCGCGCCGCAGGGCGGGGAAGACGGCCGGCCAGCGGTCCGACAGCGGCCCGCCGGCGTAGCAGGCCTGGAGGTCGTTGCGGTAGGCCTGCAGGTCGGCCAGCCGGCGTTCGGCCGGAGCCTCCCCCTCGTCGGCGAGGTCGTCCGCCGTGCGGGCGAACCAGTAGATGGCGGCCACCGGCCGGCGCAGCCGCGGCGGGCAGAGCCAGGAGGCGACGGGGAAGTTTTCGTAGTGCTCGACCGGGCGCAGCCGATCGTCGGGGACGGAGCTCACGCGGCGCATTGTCGCTTGACGCGGCTGAGGCTTTTTTCTAGATTACTAACCGGTCAGTCATTAACACGGTGTTTTCCGCGACTTTTCTCACGGACTCTCCCATGCATCCCATCCAGATTCCTCGCCAGGCACCGCTCTGGAGCGCCATCCTGCTGGCGATCGCCGTCCTGGCCGGCTGCGCCCGGACCGAGGCGCAGCCCGAACCCGTGCGCGCGGTGAAGGTGTTCACCGTGGCCGCCGCCGGCCTGACCCTGCAGCAGGAATTCGCGGGCGAGGTGCGGCCGCGCACCGAGTCGCGGCTCGGCTTCCGCGTGGGCGGCAAGATCATCCAGCGGCAGGCCGAGGTCGGCCAGCAGGTGAAGGCGGGCGCCGTGCTCGCGCAGCTCGATCCGCAGGACTACCGGCTGGCCACGGAGGCGGCACGCGCGCAGGTCGCGGCCGCCCGTACCAACCGCGACTTGGCCGCGGCCGACTTCAAGCGCTACGTCGCCCTGCGCGACGAGAACTTCATCAGCGGCGCCGAGCTGGAGCGGCGCGAAAGCACGCTGAAGGCGGCGCAGGCCCAGCTCGATCAGGCCCAGGCGCAGCTGGCCGCCCAGGGCAACCAGGCCCGCTACACCAACCTCGTCGCCGACGTCTCGGGCGTGATCACCGCGGTGGAGGCGGAACCGGGCCAGGTGGTCGTCGCCGGCACGCCAGTCGTGCGCATCGCGGTCGACGGACCGCGCGACGTGCAGTTCGCCGTGCCGGAGGACAAGCTGGGCGTCGTGCGCCCCGGCACCGAGGTGGCGGTGAAGGTGTGGGCCGGCAGCGAGACCCTGGCCGGGCGCGTCCGCGAAGTGGCGGCCAGCGCCGACCCGGTGACGCGCACCTACTCCGTCAAGGTGTCGCTGGCGGGCAGCAGCCAGCCGCCGCTGGGCGCCACGGCCGCCGTGCTGCCGCAGGCCACCGGGCCGGCCGGCGCGACGGCGATCCGCATCCCCACCAGCGCGCTGCGCCAGGTGGGGCAGGGCAGCGCCGTCTGGGTGCTGGACCGGCAGACCATGACCGTGCAGGTCCAGCCGGTGGAGGTCGCCAGCGCCGACGGCAACGAGGCGGTGATCGCAGCCGGCCTCGCGCCCGGCATGCAGGTCGTCTCTGCCGGCGTGCACGTGCTGGCGCCGGGCCAGAAGGTCACGGTGTGGCAGGACAAGACTTCCGCCGCGCCGCCAATGGCGATCCCGGGCCCGGCCCTGCCGCCGCCGGCCCCCACGCTGACCACCGCCACCCGCTGAGGCCGCGATGGGCGAGACACCGACCCGGGAGCGCTTCAACCTCTCGCGCTGGGCGCTGGAGCATCCGGCGCTGACGCGCTACCTGATGATCGTGCTGATGGTGCTGGGCGTGGCGGCCTACTTCCAGCTCGGGCAGGACGAAGACCCGCCCTTCACCTTCCGCGCCATGGTGATGCGCGTGTTCTGGCCCGGCGCCACCGCGCAGCAGGTGGCCGAACAGGTCACCGACAAGCTCGAACGCACCCTGCAGGAGGTGCCGTACGCCGACATCATCCGCAGCTACTCCAAGCCCGGCGAGGCCCTGGTGATCCTGCAGATCAAGGACTCGTCGCCGCCCGCCGAAGTCCCGCAGGTCTGGTACACGGTGCGCAAGAAGATCGGCGACATGCGCGGCACGCTGCCCGCCGGCGTGGTCGGGCCCTTCTTCAACGACGAATTCGGCGACGTCTTCGGCGTGATCTACGCGCTGGAGGCCGACAGCGGCTACAGCTACGCGGAGCTGAAGACCTTCGCCGACGACGTGCGGCAGCAGCTGCTGCGCGTGCCGGACGTCTCCAAGGTCGAACTGTTCGGGGTGCAGGACGAGAAGATCTACCTCGAGATCTCGCAGAAGCGACTGGCGCAGCTGGGACTGGACTTCAACCAGGTGCTGGCGCAGCTCGGGCAGCAGAACGCGGTGGAAGCGGCGGGCGCCGTGCAGACGCCGCAGGACGTGGTGCAGGTGCGGGTCGGCGGCCAGTTCGAGGCGGTGGAGCAGCTCGGCGCGATGCCGATCCGCGGCGCCTCGGGCAACCAGCTGAGGCTGGCCGACATCGCCGACGTGCGGCGCGGCTACGTCGATCCGCCCCAGGTGAAGGTGCGCCACGGCGGCAAGGAGGTGATCGCGCTGGGCGTGTCGATGGGCCGGGGCGGCGACATCATCCGGCTCGGGCAGTCGCTGAAGTCCGCGGTCGGCCGCATCGACGACCAGCTGCCCGCGGGGATCCGCCTGGTGCAGGTGCAGGACCAGCCGAAGGCCGTGTCCACCTCGGTCAACGAGTTCGTCCGCACCCTGGTCGAGGCCGTGGTGATCGTGCTGGGCGTGAGCTTCCTCGCACTGGGCATGCACCGCCGCCCCGGCGCCGCGCTGCCCCTGTGGAAGCGCTGGTACGTGGACATGCGCCCGGGCCTGGTGGTGGCGATCACGATCCCGCTGGTGCTGGCGGTGACCTTCCTCGCGATGCACTACTGGGGCATCGGCCTGCACAAGATCTCGCTCGGCTCGCTGATCATCGCCCTCGGCCTGCTGGTGGACGACGCGATCATCGCCGTGGAGATGATGGTGCGGAAGATGGAGGAGGGCTACGACAAGGTCCGCGCCGCCACCTTCGCCTACGAGGTCACGGCGATGCCGATGCTCACGGGCACGCTGATCACCGCCGCCGGCTTCCTGCCGATCGGCATGGCCCGCTCCACGGTGGGCGAGTACACCTTCGCGATCTTCGCCGTGACGGTGATCGCGCTGGTCCTGAGCTGGCTGGTGTCGGTCTTCTTCGTGCCCTACCTCGGCACCCTGCTGCTGAAGGCGAGGCCGGTCTCCTCCGAGCACCACGAGCACTTCGACACGCCCTTCTACCGACGCTTCCGTGCCACGGTCGACTGGTGCGTGCAGCATCGGTGGATCACGATAGGCGCGACGCTGCTCACCTTCGCGCTGGGGGTGGCGGGCATGGGCAAGGTGCAGCAGCAGTTCTTCCCCGATTCGAGCCGGCCGGAGATCGTGGTGGAGCTGTGGTCGGCCGAAGGCAGCTCGTTCGCGGCCACCGAGGAAGTCACGAAGCGCTTCGAGCAGCGCCTGCTGTCTATGTCCGAGGTGGTGGACGTGACCACCTGGGTGGGCTCCGGCGTGCCGCGCTTCTACCTGCCGCTGGACCAGGTGTTTCCGCAAAGCAACGTGGCGCAGCTGATCGTGCGGCCGCGCGACCTGGCCACGCGCGAGTCGCTGCGGCTGCGGATGCCGGCGCTGCTGGCGCAGGAGTTCCCGGAAGTCCGCGGCCGCGTGAAGCTGCTGCCCAACGGCCCGCCGGTCGCCTATCCGGTGCAGTTCCGCATCGTCGGGCCCGACCCGGCGGGCCTGCGCGAACGCGCCGACCAGGTCAAGGCGGTGCTGCGGGAGAGCCCGTACACCCGCGGCGTGAACGACAACTGGAACGAGTCGGTCAAGACGATGCGGCTGGAGGTCGACCAGGCGAAGGCGCGCGCCCTGGGCGTGACCAGCCAGTCGATCGCCCAGGCGAGCCGGACCATCCTGAGCGGCACGCCGGTCGGCCAGTACCGCGAGGGCGACAAGCTGATCGACATCGTGCTGCGCCAGCCGCTGGACGAGCGCAACGCGATCAGCGACATCGCCAACGCCTACCTGCCCACCGCCTCGGGCAAGTCGATCCCGCTGACGCAGATCGCCCGACCGGTGTTCGCCTGGGAGCCGGGCGTCATGTGGCGCGAAGGCCGCAGCTACGCGATCACCGTGCAGTCCGACCTCGTCGAAGGCCTGCAGGGCGCCACCGTCACCAATGCGCTGCTGCCGAAGCTGCGCAAGCTGGAGGCCGGCTGGCCGCAGGGCTACCGCATCCAGGTGGCGGGCACCGTGGAGGAGAGCGGCAAGGGCTCGTCCTCCATCGCGGTGGGCGTGCCGGTGATGCTGTTCCTCACCTTCACCCTGCTGATGATCCAGTTGCAGAGCTTCAGCCGCGCGCTGCTGGTGTTCCTGACCGGACCGCTCGGGATTGCCGGCGTGGCCGGCGCGCTCCTGCTGCTGGACCGGCCCTTCGGCTTCGTCGCCCTGCTGGGGGTGATCGCCCTGATGGGGATGATCCAGCGCAACTCGGTGATCCTGATCGACCAGATCGAGCAGGACCGCCGCCGGGGCGTGCCCGCCTGGGACGCCATCGTCGAAGCCGCCGTGCGCCGCCTGCGCCCGATCGTGCTGACGGCCGCGGCCGCCGTGCTGGCCATGATCCCGCTGTCGCGGTCGGTGTTCTGGGGGCCGATGGCCGTGGCCATCATGGGCGGACTGGTGGTGGCGACCGTGCTGACCCTGCTGGCGCTGCCGGCGATGTACGCGGCGTGGTTCCGGGTGCGGCGTGAAGATTCCGCCCCGACCGGCACTCCCGCGGAGACGCGAATCCAGGGCTTCCAGGCCGCCTGACGTGCGGCGCGCGTTATCTGGATCCCCGCCTTCGCGGGGATGACGAGGTCAGCTAAAATCGCCGGTTGACCGGATTCGAGCGGGCGGTCGGGTGTCTCCTGGCCGTCCGCTTTCCCTTTCAGTGACCTGCGCGGGTGGCGAAATTGGTAGACGCACCAGGTTTAGGTCCTGACGCCAGCGATGGCGTGTCGGTTCGAGTCCGACCCCGCGCACCACGCGATATTCCCAACCGAGACTGATCATGGCCGTGACCGTAGAAACCCTGGAAAAGCTGGAACGCAAGATGACGCTGACGCTGCCCGTCAACGCGATCCAGTCCGAAGTGGACCAGCGCCTCAAGAAGCTGGCGCGCACCGTGAAGATGGACGGCTTCCGGCCCGGCAAGGTGCCGCTGTCCGTCGTGGCGCAGCGCTACGGCTACTCGGTGCACTACGAGGTGATGAACGACAAGGTCGGCGAAGCCTTCGCCGCCGCCGCCAACGAAGCCAAGCTGCGCGTGGCCGGCCAGCCGAAGATCACCGAGAAGGAAGGCGCGCCCGACGGCGAACTGGCCTTCGACGCCGTGTTCGAGGTCTACCCGGACGTCAAGATCGGCGACCTGGCCGAGGCCGAGATCGAGCGCATCAGCAGCGACGTGAGCGAGCCCGCCATCGACCGCACGCTGGACATCCTGCGCAAGCAGCGCCGCACCTTCGCCCAGCGCCCGCAGGACGCCGGCGCCGAAGTCGGCGACCGCATCGCCGTGGACTTCGAAGGCAAGATCGACGGCGAGCCCTTCGAGGGCGGCAAGGCCGAGGACTTCCAGTTCATGATCGGCGAAGGCCAGATGCTCAAGGAGTTCGACGAAGCCGTGCGCGGCATGAAGGCCGGCGAGAGCAAGACCTTCCCGCTCGCCTTCCCCGCCGACTACCACGGCAAGGACGTGGCCGGCAAGACGGCCGACTTCATGGTCACCGTGAAGAAGATCGAGTCCTCCAACCTGCCGGAGGTCAACGAAGCCTTCGCCAAGTCGCTGGGCATCGGCGAGGGCACCGTGGAGGCCCTGCGCGACGACATCCGCCGCAACCTCGAGCGCGAGGTCAAGTTCCGCCTGCTGGCCCGCAACAAGCAGGCCGCCATGGACGCGCTGGTCGCGAAGTCCGAGCTCGACCTGCCGAACTCGATCGTCAAGAACGAGATCGACCGCCTGATCGAGATGCAGCGCAACGAGCTGAAGCAGCGCGGCCTGAAGGACGCCGACAAGTTGCCGATCCCCGAGGACATCGTGCGCCCGCAGGCCGAGCGCCGCGTGCGCCTGGGCCTGGTGGTCGCCGAACTGGTGCGCGCCAACGGCCTGGAAGCCAAGCCGGACCAGATCAAGCAGCACATCGAGGACCTGGCGGCCAGCTACGAGCGCCCGGCCGACGTGGTGCGCTGGTACTACGGCGACAATCGCCGCCTGGCCGAGGTCGAGGCGATCGTGATCGAGAACAATGTCACCGACTTCGTCCTGGCGAAGGCCAAGGTCAACGAGAAGAAGATGGACTTCGACGAGCTGATGGGCCAGCAGACGCCGGCGCCGCAGGCCTGATCGGCGCGAAAAACCCTGCGTTCCCGCGCCCGCGCGGGAACGTCGCCTCGGGGGGCCTGGACGGTCTTGCAACAGGCCGTCCAGGCCCCAACTCCTTTCAGGCTAAAGTACAGCCAGCACAACGGAGCCAAATTCCCCCATGAGCGCACTTGACACCCAGGGCCTGGGCCTGATCCCCATGGTCATCGAGCAGTCCGGCCGCGGCGAGCGGTCGTACGACATCTATTCGCGCCTGCTGCGCGAGCGCGTGGTGTTCCTGGTGGGCCCGGTCAACGACCAGACCGCCAACCTCGTGGTCGCCCAGCTGCTGTTCCTGGAAAGCGAGAACCCCGACAAGGACATTTCGCTTTACATCAACTCCCCGGGCGGCAGCGTCAGCGCCGGCATGGCGATCTACGACACCATGAACTTCATCAAGCCGGCGGTGTCCACCCTGTGCACCGGCATGGCGGCGTCCATGGGCGCCTTCCTGCTGGCCGCCGGCGAGAAGGGCAAGCGTTTCGCGCTGCCCAACTCCAAGATCATGATCCACCAGCCCCTGGGCGGCATGCAGGGCCAGGCGACGGACATCGAGATCCACGCCCGCGACATCCTGAAGACCAAGGCCACCCTGAACAAGATCCTGGCCGAGCGCACCGGCCAGCCGCTGGAGAAGATCGAACGCGACACCGACCGGGACTATTTCCTGGAAGCCGACGAAGCCAAGAACTACGGCCTGGTGGACCAGGTCATCGCCAAGCGGCCGTAAGCTTCGGCGCCGCTGGTCGCCTTGCAGGGGCCAGGGGCCAGGGATTAGGGAAAGACCGGGGAAGCTCCGGTCTTACAACACCCCTGGCCCCTGGCCCCTGATCCCTGGCCCCTCGGTCCTTTATCGTTATCATCTCGTCAACCGTCACAGAGTTACGCCCATGGCCGACCGAAAAGGCTCCTCCAGCGAGAAAACGCTTTACTGCTCGTTCTGCGGGAAGAGCCAGCACGAGGTCAAGAAACTCATCGCGGGACCGTCGGTGTTCATCTGCGACGAGTGCATCGACCTGTGCAACGAGATCATCCGCGACGAACTGCCCGCGGGTGACGAGCAGCGCGAGGCGCGCGGCGACCTGCCGACGCCCGCCGAGATCAAGGCCAACCTGGACAACTACGTCATCGGACAGGAGGCCGCCAAGCGCACCCTCTCGGTGGCGGTGTACAACCACTACAAGCGCCTGCGCCACAAGGACAAGGCCAAGAAGGACGACGTCGAGCTCACGAAGAGCAACATCCTCCTGATCGGCCCTACCGGCTCCGGCAAGACGCTGCTGGCGCAGACGCTGGCGCGCATGCTGGACGTCCCCTTCGTGATGGCCGACGCCACCACGCTGACCGAGGCCGGCTACGTCGGCGAGGACGTCGAGAACATCATCCAGAAGCTGCTGCAGAACTGCAACTACGAGGTGGAGCGGGCGCAGCGCGGCATCGTGTACATCGACGAGATCGACAAGATCTCGCGCAAGTCCGACAACCCCTCGATCACCCGCGACGTCTCGGGCGAGGGCGTGCAGCAGGCCCTGCTGAAGCTGATCGAAGGCACCATGGCCAGCGTGCCGCCGCAGGGCGGGCGCAAGCACCCGAACCAGGACTTCCTGCAGATCGACACGACCAACATCCTGTTCATCTGCGGCGGCGCCTTCGCCGGCCTGGAGAAGGTGATCGAGCAGCGCACCGAATCCTCCGGCATGGGCTTCAGCGCCACGGTGAAGAGCAAGAAGGAACGCAGCCTGTCGGACATGTTCCGCGAGGTCGAGCCCGAGGACCTGATCAAGTTCGGCCTGATCCCGGAACTGGTCGGCCGCCTGCCGGTGGTCGCCACGCTGGCGGAACTGTCCGAGGACGCCCTGGTGCAGATCCTCACCGAGCCCAAGAACGCGATGGTCAAGCAGTACGCCAAGCTGCTGTCCATGGAGGGCGTGGAGCTCGAGGTGCGCGCGAGCGCCCTGAAGGCGATCGCCCGCAAGGCGCTGGCGCGCAAGACCGGCGCCCGCGGCCTGCGCTCCATCCTGGAGCAGTCGCTCATCGACACGATGTTCGAGCTGCCGAACATCAGCAACGTGGAGAAGGTGGTGGTCGACGAGAACACCATCGAGGAAAACAAGCCGCCGCTGCTCGTTTACCGCGAAGCGGCCAAGAAGGCCTGATGACGCGGCTGGGGCGCTTTCGCAACGAAAACACGCCCCCGTCGCTCTGGTTTTTCCTTACGATCCGACCTTGCGGCGCCAATGTCGGCGCAGCCGGGTTGAAAATGTCCCCATGCCAGCCATCTATGGCTGGTCACTACGAGGATCGCCATGTCCGGACATACCCCTTTGCCTTCTGACCCGATGGACCTGCCCCTCCTGCCCCTGCGGGACGTGGTGGTGTTCCCCCACATGGTCATCCCCCTCTTCGTCGGCCGTCCCAAGAGCATCAAGGCCCTGGAAGCGGCCATGGAGGCCGAGCGCCGGATCATGCTGGTCGCCCAGAAGGCCGCCGCCAAGGACGAGCCTTCGGTCGCCGACATGTTCGAGGTCGGCTGCGTCTCCACCATCCTGCAGATGCTGAAGCTGCCGGACGGCACCGTGAAGGTGCTGGTGGAGGGCCAGCAGCGCGCCCGCGTCGCCCGGATCATCGACGGCAACCAGCACTTCACCGCCACGGTGATCCCGGTGGAGTCCGGCGAGGCCGATGCCAAGTCCGCGGAGATCGAGGCCCTGCGCCGTGCGGTGCTGCAGCAGTTCGACCAGTACGTCAAGCTGAACAAGAAGATCCCGCCGGAGATCCTGACGTCCATCGCCTCGATCGACGACCCGGGCCGCCTGGCCGACACGATCGCGGCCCACCTGCCGCTCAAGCTGGACAACAAGCAGGTCGTGCTCGACCTGGCCGACGTCAAGGAACGCCTCGAGAACCTGTTCGAGCAGATCGAGCGCGAGGTCGAGATCCTCAACGTCGACAAGCGCATCCGCGGCCGCGTGAAGCGGCAGATGGAGAAGAACCAGCGCGACTTCTACCTGAACGAACAGGTCAAGGCGATCCAGAAGGAACTCGGCGAAGGCGAGGAAGGCGCCGACATCGAGGAGATCGAGAAGAAGATCAAGGCCGCCAAGATGCCGAAGGACGCCAAGAAGAAGGCGGACGGCGAGCTGAAGAAGCTGAAGCTGATGTCGCCGATGTCGGCCGAGGCGACGGTGGTGCGCAACTACATCGACGTCCTCACCGCCCTGCCGTGGGCCAAGCGGACCAAGATCAAGCACGACCTGCAGTATGCGGAGGACGTCCTGAACGAGGACCACTGGGGCCTCGAAAAGGTCAAGGACCGCATCCTCGAATATCTCGCGGTGCAGCAGCGCGTCGACAAGGTCAAGGCGCCGATCCTGTGCCTGGTCGGCCCCCCGGGCGTGGGCAAGACCTCGCTGGGACAGTCGATCGCCAAGGCGACCGGCCGCAAGTACGTGCGCCAGGCCCTGGGCGGCATGCGCGACGAGGCCGAGATCCGCGGCCACCGCCGCACCTACATCGGCGCGATGCCGGGCAAGGTGCTGCAGTCGCTGTCGAAGGTCGGCACGCGCAACCCGCTGTTCCTGCTGGACGAGATCGACAAGCTGGGACAGGACTTCCGCGGCGATCCGGCCTCGGCCCTGCTGGAAGTGCTCGACCCCGAGCAGAACCACACCTTCAGCGACCACTACGTCGAGGTCGACTTCGACCTGAGCGACGTGATGTTCGTGGCGACCTCGAACTCGATGAACATCCCGCCGGCGCTGCTGGACCGGATGGAGGTGATCCGCCTCTCGGGCTACACCGAGGACGAGAAGACCAACATCGCGATGCGCTACCTGCTGCCCAAGCAGATGAAGAACAACGGCGTGAAGCTCGAGGAGCTGGAGGTCAGGGAAGACGCGGTGCGCGACATCGTGCGCTACTACACCCGCGAAGCCGGCGTACGTTCGCTGGAGCGCGAGCTGTCCAAGATCTGCCGCAAGGTGGTGAAGGGCCTGCAGCTGAAGAAGATGACGCCGAAGGTCATCGTCGCGGCGGAGAACCTCAACGACTTCCTGGGCGTGCGCAAGTTCACCTACGGGCGCGCGGAGCAGCAGAACCAGGTCGGCCAGGTGGTCGGCCTCGCGTGGACCGAAGTCGGCGGCGACCTGCTGACGATCGAGGCGGCGCTGATGCCCGGCAAGGGCAACATCCTGCGCACCGGCTCGCTGGGCGACGTGATGAAGGAATCGGTCGAGGCCGCGCGCACGGTGGTGCGCAGCCGCTCGCGCGCCCTGGGCATCAAGGACGAAGTGTTCGAGAAGAAGGACATCCACATCCACGTGCCCGATGGCGCCACGCCGAAGGACGGCCCGTCCGCCGGCGCCGCGATGACGACTGCGCTGGTGTCGGCCCTCTCCGGCATCCCGGTCCGGGCGGACGTCGCCATGACGGGCGAGATCACGCTGCGCGGCGAAGTCACCGCGATCGGCGGCCTGAAGGAGAAGCTGCTCGCGGCGCTGCGCGGCGGCATCAAGACGGTGCTGATCCCGGAGGAGAACGCCAAGGACCTGCAGGAGATCCCCGAGAACGTGAAGAACGATCTCGAGATCGTGCCGGTGAAGTGGATCGACAAGGTGCTGGAGATCGCGCTCGAGCGCCAGCCCACGCCGCTGACCGAGGAAGAAGTGCAGGCCGCCGCGCCCGTGGCGGAGAGCACGACGCCGGTGGCCGTCAAACACTGACAAGCGCCTGAACCGGGCCGGAGTGCGGCGGGAGGCCTCGAAATCTCCGCTATAATTTCGGCTTCGACGCGGGAATAGCTCAGTTGGTAGAGCGCAACCTTGCCAAGGTTGAGGTCGCGAGTTCGAGACTCGTTTCCCGCTCCAGATCTCGAAGAGGGGCGCGTAGCGCCCCTTCTTCATCTGATGCCGGCGCGTTAGCAAAGCGGTTATGCAGCGGATTGCAAATCCGTTTAGCTCGGTTCGACTCCGGGACGCGCCTCCACATCCCCCGCACTCCCACCAGACCTGCCGCTGCCGGGCCGAGGCTCAGGGCGTCACCGTGATCGTCACGGCATCGCTGTAGCTGCCGATCGCCACGTCCTGCAGCGCGGGGATGCGTCCGTAGATCGTGAAGGTGGCCGTGGCGCTGCCGTTGTTGTCGATCGACAAGCTCTGGGACATCGTATCGATGCCTGCGCTGAATCCCCAGACGGCGGAACGGCCGGTGTCGCGGAAGAGGCCGTAATTCAGGTACTCGCCGCCGACGCTGCCGTTGGCCATGCGGCGTGCGTTCACGCCCGTCCCGTTGGTGCCCTGGCCCACCTGCAGGGTGATGGTCACGTCGCGCGGCCCGCCGTTGCGCGAGCAGACGGCGGACACCCTGGCGAGCGAATCGTTGGCCACGGCGCTGACCGGGTCGTACACGCCGAAGGCGAGCGACGCGCCGGCGGTGAGGCGGCACGTCGTGTCCGCGTGGGCTGCCGCGGCCGCGAGCAGCAGGGTCAGGCCCGCCGTCAAGGTCCTATTCACAGACGATCCCTTCCTGCAGTTCCAGCACCGCCTCGGTGAACTCCGGGATGGCGAGGCGGCAGGACCAGGCCCGTCCGTCCGCCTCCAGCCTGCCCCGGTAGGTGCCGGGTGGCGCGTTCTCCAGGTAGAAGTCGCCCCCGTTGCCGGTCTCCACCTTCAGGGTGGCGTCAGGCCCCGCAAGCGTGAAGGCTCGCCCGACGATCGGCGTGCGCCGCCCTGCGCTCACCAGCGATGCGATGCCGGCGACGGCACTCAGCTTGCGGCCGCCGAAATCCACCACGGTGCCGCTGCGAAAGGCCGGCGTCACGGTCTTGCGCCGCTGCGCCAGCTCGTACTGCATGCCGACCTGCTTGTCGTTGATCGAGACGTCCTGCCGCCCGAACGCGCCCAGGTCCGGAATGAACAGCATGCCGCGATCGTCGGTCCTGCCCTGCACCTGGTTGTTCAGCAGCACCTCCACGCCGCCCTGCGGCACGCCCAGGCGCGCCAGCGCGAAGCTGTCGTTCACCTGCCGCGTCAGTCCCCAGGCACCATCCACGGCCACCACCGCGCCGCTGGCGGCGACCTCGGCGAACTGCGAGCCGCCGCCGCGCGTGCCGAGGAACTCCAGCGACAGCGGCCGCAGGTTCCACTTCGCGGTGGCGAAAGCCGAGCCGCCATTGCTGCCGGCGTTGCGTTCCTCGCTCAGGCCCACGCGGTAGCCCACGCCTTCGCCCTGCGGCAGCATCTGGCCGGCCTCGAGGTCGATGGCGCGCACGCTGCTCGTCGACCGCGCGGTGGCGCCGATCCAGCGGCGCGCGTCGAGATCGAAGCGCAGGAAGACGAAGGCGGCCCAGTCGTGCCGCCCTTCGCTGTCTCGCGTGTTCTGAAGCTGCCCGGTCAGCATCGTGCGGTTGTTCAGGTTGTAGGAAAGGCGCGTGATGCCGGTGTCGCGCGCCCCCAGCGCGTCCTCCGTGCGCACCCAGTCGGCGGACAGCGTAGCCTGCCACAGCTGCGTCGAGACGCCGACCCGGGTCTCGCGCTGCACGAAGGGGCTGGTGTCCGAGGTGAGGAAGGTGCGGAAGCCGGTGCCGAACTCCCGCCGCCCCGCCTGGAAGGACCACCGGGGCGTGAGGTAGCTGTAGCGCGCGGACCAGCCGCCGGCGGTGCTGTGCGTCTCGTGGTCGCGATTGGCCAGCAGGTCGAGAGAGACGATTCCCAGCATGTCGCTGCGCAGGGTGAGCCCGCCCCCCAGCGTGCTGAAGTCGCCGTTGCCTTCGCCCCCCGCGCCCACGGTCACGGAATCGGTGACGCCGTAGCGATGGAACCCCTGCCAGGCCATCTCCCGGTAGTGCCAGGCGTTGTCGGCGCCCAGCTCCGAGCGGCGGCCGACGAAGTAGTTGTATTCGTGAAGCCCCTGCGCGAGCACGAAGTCCGTGAACAGGTAGGGCTCGCTGAAGACCTCGCGGCGGCCGGAGGCATCGGTGACCGTCACCTGCACGTTGCGCATGCCGCCATAGAGCAGCAGGTTGTCCAGCGTGACCGGGCCCGGCCCCACGCTGCCGCGGTAGATGGTGCTGCCGTCGACGCTCACCTGCACTTCGGCCGGCACCGGCGTGGATGCTCTCAGTGTGGCCGTCGGCTGCCGGATGACGTCGGGCGTCATGTCGTACAGCTTCGTGAGCATCAGGCCGGCGCCCGTGATGGCGGTGCCGTACTGGCCGGCAGAGGAGAGGACGTCGCCCGCGGTGTAGCGCTGGCCGGCCTTGAGGTTGTCCCAGATCGCCTGCGTCGTGCCGCGCGTGTAGCCGTTGAAGTCCGTGCCTGCCGCGATGCGCGAGGCCTGCCGCAGGAGCAGGCCCCCCAGCCGCAGGTTGGCGTCCGTGTCGAAGGTCACCTGCGTCGGCTGCCCCTGGCCCGCGTTGCTGGCGGCGAGCCGGTAGCTCAGGATGAGGCTGGTGCGCGGCTGCGTGACCTCCACGGGGGGCGGGCGCGTGCCGAGGTCGATGACCGTGCCTTCCAGGCGGCGGGAGGGGAAGCGCACGGCGAGCGCCAGCTGCGCTTCGTCGAACTCCACGCTTTCCGCACCGAGGCCCTGCAACGAGTAGTAGGGCACGGCACCCACGGTCCGCCGCGCGTCGGGCACCGGCTCGAGCTTCAGCTGCGGCAGGTCCTCGGCCCGGACCCAGAATTCGCCCTGCGGCTGCCGCAGCAGCATGAGTTCGCCGCGGGCGACCCCGTTGACGCGCACGGTGAGGATCAGCTCGTCGGCCTGGGCCTGCGTGGCTGCAGGAGCCTGCGCATGCGTGGCCGGCGGCGCGCCCAGGAGGGCCACGCAGCACGCCGCAAGAAGCGATCGGGAGAGGACTGCACGCGGGCGTCCTCGCACGCGGAAACGGCGGTCGGGCGCCGTCAGGCCGCCGCGGGGGTGGCGATCGTCACGAGCAACTCGCAGGATCGACATTCACTTTGCGGTCCAGGCGAAACTCCTCGCCTTCCAGTGCCACGGCGAATGCGGACGCCTTGCGGCACACCTCGCGCGGGATGTCCGCGGTGTACGTGCGTTCCGTGCCGGCCAGGGAGTACCACCCGACCAGCTCCTGCTGGTAGCCGGCACCATCGCTGATGGCGATCTTCACCAGCCGGAAGTGCTGGTTGCCGGGGTTGCGGACCTGGATGGACAGCTTGCCGCCCTTGAGCGTGGGATCCGCCACCTCGGGCTGGAGCCTGGGCACGGCAGGCGGCAGGAACACCGGGACGCCGAAGCGGAAATAGAAGGCCACCTGCGGGCGCGCAGACTCCGCCGCTTCCGGCTGCTCCTCGATGAACAGGCGGTAAGCCCGTTCCACGGCGCCGGCGGGCGTCTTGATGCCCACGCGCACCAGCCGCTTGCCTTCCCCTTCCACCTCCATCTGGCGCGGGAAGTACACCAGGTCGCTGCTGTCCTTGTAGACGTCCTTGCCCTCGGCATCCTGCGTCCATTCCATCAGGCGCACACCCGCGCGCAGCTTGTCCTTCGCGTGGTTGGTCACGGTGATGGTCTCGCTCAGGGTGCCGGCCTTGAGCTCGACGCGGATCGGCGACACCGAGAACTCGCCCGCGTTGGCCGGGAGCCATGCGCTCCCCAGGGCGGCTACGGCAAGGCATTTCGCGACGGCGTTGCGGCGGGACGTGGACTTCATACGGTGGCGCATCCTGGCGAAGATCACGGATTCAGGTCAAGCACGACCCGGTCCGAATAGGCGCCGGAGGCGGCGTCCTGGAAATCGGTGGGGGCGACAGTACCGCTCACCCCGATGGTGAAGTCCTGGCCCTTCGGGATCGTCGCGCCGGCGGGCGACAGGCTCAGGGTGTAGGCCATGTACGCCGTGGTGACCGTCGCGTGCCGCATGCGCCGCAGCCCGGCACCGGGCGAGTACAGGCCGTTGCCGGCCGCGAGCGAATACGTGACCGTGCTGGAGTTTCCGGAGCCGCTGCAGCGCACCACCACGGACGTTGCCGCGGTCGCGGCCACCGTCGACGCGGGATTGATCGTCCCGAAGGCGAGCGTGGCGGGCGTGCTGCGGAAGTGGCAGCTGCCCTTGGACAGCACCGTCGCCGAGACGACGAGCTGGCCAGTTCCCGCAGCGTGGCAGGTGCCGAACGCCGAAAGCAGAACGGCAGCAGCGATCCATGACGCGCGGCTGGCGCCGCGGCGCTCGAGTGGCTCCATAGGGACGGCGGCGGTACGGGTAGCACCGCCGGTGCGGGCGGTGCCTGGACTTGCCTGGTCCCCGATCAGGGGGCGATGACCACGGGCACGCTCTGCGTGTAGGCGCCGGCGGCCATGTTCACGTAATCCGTGCCCACGATCGTGCCGGTCAGGGTCACGGTGATGGCGGCTGCGCTGGAGCCCAGGCCGTTGCCCGCGCTGCTGGGTGCCGTCCAGGCGAGGGTGAAGGGGATCGAGCCCAGGGCGCCGCCGCTCAGCGTGTTGCTATAGCCGGCGGCTGCGCTGGCGCCCCCCACCGTGAAGGTCGACGGCGCGGTGTTCTTGGTGCACTTGTACTGCACGGCAGATGTCTGGGTCTGGTCGGTGCCGACCGTCGGATCCAGCGTGAACGTCATGGCAGGCACGGCGGTCAGCTTGCAGGTGCTTTGCACGTTGGCGGTGACCACAAGGTTCTGCGTGTCGGCGGCAAATGCAGCGGAAGCGAAGGCGGCAGCCAGGGCCACCGCGGCGATACGGGCAATCTTCGGGCTCTTCATCTCTGACTCCTCAACGGTCTTCCAAACGGTTAGGCGAAATGCCTAAACCTCGGTGAAAG
Source organism: Ramlibacter monticola (assembly GCF_016722785.1). Lineage (GTDB taxonomy): Bacteria > Pseudomonadota > Gammaproteobacteria > Burkholderiales > Burkholderiaceae_C > Ramlibacter > Ramlibacter monticola. Next base: position 145,122 of record NZ_JAEQNE010000010.1, read on the forward strand.
GGAATGTAGGGGGGGAAGCCGATTGTTAAATTTTGTCTGTCAGCCAGCCCAAAGAACTCGACTGGAACTTGGAGGCGATATTCGTGTCGTTTGTCACGAGAAGGCGGCAGATCCGCGCCGTATCGGGGATCGGCGGGCTGCTCCTTGCGACAGGCGGGATTCGCCGGACTCTGGGCTGCGAAAAGCCGACAGCTCGGATGCGGCTGGCGAGGATTCAATGCCCACAACCGCTGCCTGGAACGCCTCTTGTTGGCCGATGAGTGCCGATAGCGTGAAATCCACAACAGATCCGCGGAGCTTGGTTCTCGTGTCCCGGTCAGGCCCCCCCTTCTCAGGGGGCGTTCAGCCTGACGGCCCGCATGAAACTGCAGCCAGCTCCCGCCGGCGCGAGCCGGTGCGGGTGCCTCCCCACCGGCTGCCGCTGCCCGCAGCCTGCCAGATGCGATCCCGTCCGTGCACGCCAATCAATACTTCACCAGCGTCACCCGCCTCAATTCCGCCATCACCGTTGCCCGGCTCGACGCCAAGGTCCAGGCCACCCGCGACCACGGGCGGGGTTGCCTGATCTCGCGCGGCGCCTGGATCAAGGTCTACGACCTCGGCGACAACGTCATCCGTGGCGACGCCGACCCTTGGGAGTGGACCGGCAAGGCCGCCCAACTCAGGGAACTGGCCGCCCTCCTGCAGTGCCCCCGCGTCGGGCGCATCGCGATCGACGGCGGCTTCAACTGGGCGGCCAACCCTCGCGACTTCGCCTATGGCGCGTACAAGCCGTGTGCAAGCGACTGGGAGGTGGTGTTCGGCGAGCGCGAGCCGCTTCAGGTGGCCCCGCTGCCAGGCCAGGATGCGTCGGTCGGCGGCGACGCCCTGGACGTCAGGGCCAGGGTGCTCGCGCAGTTCAAGGACACCTTGCGGCAGGCCCAGGAGGAACTCGATTCCTTGCCTCACGGCAGGCTCGCGTACGTGGTGACCTGCGAGTCCATGCCACTGAAGTTCGACATCAGCGACCAGGGCGTCAGCGACCCGACGAGCGTCAGGCCGTGGAACGCGACCCGCTTCTCCCGGCCTGACGCGACGCTGGTGGCCGCGAACACGAGCAACGGCAACGGCAAGGTGGGCGAGGTCCATACCTTGAAAGGGGCCATCGAGTCCCAGATCGACACGCTGCGCAAGCTGATCGCGATCGTAACGGCCGGGTGACGGACGGCCTTCAATAGCGCCCGGCGCCCGGGTGCGTTCGCACCGGGTGGGACCAAGGTCCAATAGTCCCCTCATCCGGGTCTCCGCTACTTTCACGGATTCTGGCTCAGCCACCCGCGCCGGGCCGAATGCGGACCGCGCCGCAAGATCAAGGGGATCTGGGAACTGCGCAATGAAGCATCACCGTGCCGCATGCGTTCTCGTCGGACTGGTCCTGGGGCTGGCCGCCGCCCTGGCCGAGGCCGCGGATGCGCCGCCGCCCAAGGCGGCCCAGGTCGGTGCAGCCCCTGCCGGGAAAGTGGTCGCGAAAAAGGATGCGGCGGCCCCGTCCCCCGTCGAACCGGTGGACATCAACAGCGCCAGCAAGGCTGAGCTCAAGAAGCTGCCCGGCATCGGCGATGCCGAAGCAGACAGGGTGATCGCGGGTCGGCCCTACCTCTCCAAGGCCCACCTGCAGACCCGCAACATCATCTCGCCCATGCAGTACCAGGCCCTGCGCGAACTCGTCGTGGCAAGGCAGAAAGACGCGAAGTTCGGCAAGTCGGCCAGCAAGTGACACCGCTCTCCGGAAGAGAGCTGCTTGCCTGGCCAGCAACGGGTGGCATCCACCGAGGAGGGTACCGTGCACCACGTGATCGATGGTTTGAAGAGGCTGTCGCGGTGTGCAGCCATCGCCGCAGTCGCAGCATCGTTGCTGTACGGATGCTCGGGTGACGACGGCGCACCCGGCCCTGCCGGTCCCCCGGGCCCCGCGGGTCCCGCGGGCCCCGCGGGTCCTTCGAGCGTGACGAACGTGACCCAGATGACCCCGGAGCAATTCGCCGCCACGGAATTCAATGCGACGATCACCAGCGTGACCATTGCCAGTCCGCCGGTCGTCAACTTCAAGGTCGTCGACCAGTTCGGCGTCCCGATCGCTGGCCTGGGGCTGGCCACCAAGTCGGCGACGGCGACCGTTGCGCGCTACCAGAACCTCGCCTTCAGCATGGCGAAGCTGGTCCCCAACCCCATCGCGAACGGCCCGAGCAGGTGGGTCAGCTACATCGTGACGACCGTGCCGACCACGACGGCCGCCGCGACGGCCCAGCGCCCGAGCACCGACAGCAACGGCACGCTGGTCGACAATGGAAATGGGACGTACCAGTACACCTTCTTCCGCGACATCAAGCAAGTGAAGGCGCAGGTCGACGCCATGACGCTCACCGGCCTCAACGTCAAGGCCGACCTGGGTGACCTGACCTTCGATCCGAACGCCATTCACCGGGTCGCGCTGCAGATCTCCGGCAACGCCCCGGGCACCGGCACCAATACACCCACCGAGGTGCAGACGGTTCCCGGCGTGCCGATGTCGAAGCCGAACAACGCCATCTTCGACTTCATTCCCGCGACCGGCGCGGCGGTTCCTGTGACGAACCCGAACCAGCGCCTGATCGTCGACAAGCTGAGCTGCAACGAATGCCACGGCAAGCTCGGTGGCCTTCCGAATACCGAGAGCGAGGGCTTCCACGCCGGCACCCGCTTCGACCCGCGCTACTGCGTGACCTGCCACAGCGACCAGCGCAAGTACGGGCGGCCACGCTCGACTTCGGTGAACAACGTCTTCACCGGCACCACCTACGTTGCGGACGGCGTCACGATGGGCGACTTCCCGGTCCTGATCCACCGCATCCACAAGGGCGAGCTGCTGGTCAAGCAGGGCTACAACTTCGCCGGCCTGCTGCTGAACGAGACCAAGTTCCCGCAGGACATCCGCAATTGCGACAAGTGCCACGACGGCACCGCCCCCAAGGTCGCACCGCAGGCCACCAACTTCAAGACCAAGCCCAGCCGCCTGGCTTGCGGCGCCTGCCACGACGGCATCGACTTCGCCACCGGCGCTGGCGTGACCAACGCCGCCGCCAACCAGGCCAAGATCAATGGCACGACGCCGGCGGCCACCGGCCACATCGGCGGTGTGCAGGCCGACGACGGCGGTTGCGACTCCTGCCACGACGCGACGTCGATCGAGAAGGTCTACCACCTGGCGATCACCCCGCCGAACCCCCTCAACTCGCTGGCGGTCACCGGCGGCAACAACAACACCAACGCGGCGTGGATCGCGTCCAAGACGGACAACCTGCCGGCCGGCGCGTTCAAGATCGACTACGTCGTCGCCAGCGTCTCGCGCAATGCCTCCAAGCAGCCGGTGATCGTGTTCAAGGTCCTGAAGGACGGCGTGCCGATGCCGATCAATGTGTTCGGCAGCGGCAAGACCGAGATGTGGGACAACTTCATGGGCTCGCCCAGCGCGTCCTTCGCATTCGCCGTGCCTCAGGACAACGTGACGTCACCGACGGACTTCAACGTCCAGATCAACGGTTACCTGAGAAGCATCTGGAACGGCACGGCCACCGGCACGGGCGCCGGCACCCTGGTCGGACCCGACGCCAACGGCAACTACACCGTCACCCTCACGGGCGTCGTCGTTCCCGACAATGCAACGATGCTGACGGGCGGCATCGGATACAGCTACGGCCTGAAGACCACCATGCCGCTGACACAGATCAACCTGGTGGACAACTCGCTGCTGGATCCGAACCGTCACCCACGCTTCGGGGTCAGCCCCGCGACGGCGACCGACATCACGGCTGGACAGCCGAACCTGCTCGGTGGCCTGGTCGCCATCGCCCCGGACTTGCAGACGGTCGGCACCGGCTACACGGGACGTCGGGCGATCGTCGAAGACAAGCGCTGCAACAACTGCCACCAGGAACTCGGCGCCTTCACGATCGAGTCCTTCCACGGAGGCCAGCGCAACGACGGCACGACCTGCTCGTGGTGCCACAACCCGAATCGGACCAGCAGCGGCTGGACGGCGGATTCGACTTCGTTCATCCATGCGATCCACGCCAGCGACAAGCGCGAGAAGCCCTTTACCTGGCACGCGACCGCCGTCGGGGAGTCCTATGCGGACATCAAGTTCCCGGGCATCCTGAACAGGTGCGAGACCTGCCACCTGCCAGGCACCTATGACTTCAGCGCCAGCGCCTCGGCGTCGCAGGAAGCCGGTCGCCTGTTCAAGGCGGTGGCCACCGGCACGCCGCTGTCCGCCACGGCGACCGATTTGCAGAAGTTCCAGGCGTCGCCCTACATCACCGCCGGCACGAACTACGGCGCCAACTTCAGCTTCGCCGCCGCAACGGGCGTGGCGACCCAGGCGGCCCCGACCACGCTGGTGAATTCACCCACCGCGGCCGTCTGCTTCGCCTGCCATGACACGGCCCTGGCGCAGTCGCACATGACGTCGAACGGCGGTTCGATCTATGAAGCACGCTCCACGGCGCTGCTCAAGGTCGAGCAATGCCTCATTTGCCACGCTTCCGGCCGGATCGCCGACATCAAGGCGGTGCACTCGAAGTAGCGTGGTCCCGCTGGCCGTCTTGCGGGACGGCCAGCGGAGAAGACGGACGACTTTCTGACGGATGCAAAGTCCGGGGGCTGGCCTCAGCCCATCCGGGCGGAATTTGTGTTCTATAATCGTGGGCTCACCTGATGTGTCGAACGTCAGGTGCGATGCGGGAGTAGCTCAGTTGGTAGAGCGCAACCTTGCCAAGGTTGAGGTCGCGAGTTCGAGACTCGTCTCCCGCTCCAGATCCGGAAGGGAAGCCTGAGAGGGCTTCCCTTTTTGTTTGCCGTACAGTCGCCCCCAGCGCCCCGATGGTGAAATCGGTAGACACAGCGGACTTAAAATCCGCCGCCCTTGAACAAGGCGTGCCGGTTCGATTCCGGCTCGGGGCACCATCCTGTTGCGGGCCGGGCCCCCTTCGGAGGCGGGTCCCGCCCCCTGAATACGCAGAACTAAACCTCGGCCGGGAAGGTCCACAATAGGGCCGGAGAGCACCATGTCCCAATACGACGCCCCCTTCGAAATCCACGTGCACGGCGAAGTACCGCTGCGCACGGGCGTGACGTACGCCCAGCTGCAGGAGGCGCTGAAACCCCTGTGGACCTACGCCGGCGCCAAGTCCCTGGCCGACGGCGCCGAAAGCGCCTACGAGGAAGAGCCCGGCATCAAGTTCGACGCCCAGGAACGCCTCCTGAGCATGTGCTGGACGGTGGCCGGCGACCTGGACTTCCGCCAGCAGCTCGACGAGATGTGCATGAGCCTCAACGACCTGGCGGAAGAGGGCGCGGCCATCGAGGTCACCTTCTACGACGCCGAGTTCGACGAGGAGGAGGCCGAGCCGGAGGAGGAGTCGCGCGACGACTTCCTCATGCTGTTCGTCGGCCCCACGCCGGCGGCGATCATGCAGGTGCAGCGCGACCTGCTGGTGCAGGACGTGGTGAACCTGATGGAGCGCCACTTCGACACCTCCGAGCTCGATGGCGTGGTGGGCGAGATCGACAAGCTGTTCTCCCGGCGTTTCGACGCGCTGGTGAGCTCGCTGGAACTGGGCAAGCCGCCGCGCGGCAGCGGCGGCGGTTCCTCGGGCGGGCACGGCGGTGGCCGGCGGCCGCGGCACCTGCACTGATCTTCCCGGGCGGGGGTGACGACGTTCCCGTCGTCTACCATCCCGCCCCATGCCCCTGTTCTCCCAGGACGCCCTGAACCCCGGCGTGCGCAAGCGCGAGGTGTTCGGCTGGGCGATGTACGACTTCGCCAACTCCGGCTACACCACGGTCGTCATCACCGCCGTCTTCGCCGCCTACTTCGTGGGCGGCATCGCCCAGAAGGCGGAGTGGGCCACCTTCGCGTGGACGCTCGCGCTCAGCATCTCCTACTTCATCGTGATGCTCACGATGCCGAGCCTCGGGGCCTACGCGGACCTGCGCGGCGCGAAGAAGCGCATCCTCGCGCTGGTCACCCTCGGCTGCGTGGTGAGCACCGCGGCGCTCGCGCTCGCGCGGCCCGGGGGCGTGGCGCTGGCGATGACGCTGATCGTCGTCTCCAACGTCTTCTACAGCTACGGCGAATCGCTCACTGCCGCCTTCCTGCCGGAGCTGGCGCGGCCGGATGCGCTGGGCAAGGTGAGCGGCTGGGGCTGGGGCTTCGGCTACTTCGGCGGGATGCTGGCGCTGGGCATCTGCCTGGGCTACGTGCTGTGGGCCCAGGGGCGCGGCATCCCCGCCGCGGAGTTCGTGCCGGTCACCATGCTGGTCACGGCGGCGATCTACGGCCTGGCTTCCACCGTCACCTTCCGCCTGCTCACCGAGCGCGCCCGGCCCGACCCGGACGCGCTGCGCGAAGGCGGCCTCGCCGCCTCGCTGCACCAGTTGCGCCGCACCTTCGCCGAGGCGCGTCGCTACGTCGACTTCATGTGGCTGCTGGCCTGCGCCGTGTTCTACCAGGGCGGCGTCGCTGTCGCGATCGCGCTGGCCGCGATCTACGCCGAGAGCGTGGTCGGCTTCCAGCAACAGGAGACGATGGTGCTGATCTTCGTGCTGAACCTCGCGGCCGCCGCCGGCGCCTTCGCCTGGGGCTACCTGCAGGACCGCATCGGCCACAAGATCGCGCTGGGCAGCACGCTGGCCGGCTGGATCGCCACCTGCGTGATCGCCGCGCTCTCCACCACCAAGGGCCAGTTCTGGTGGGCCGCGGCCATCGCGGGCCTGTGCATGGGATCGAGCCAGTCGGCGGGCCGCGCGCTGGCCGGTATGTTCGCGCCGCCGCGCCAGCTGGCCGAGTTCTACGGCCTGTGGACCTTCGCGATCCGCCTTGCCAGCATCGTCGGCCCCCTCAGCTACGGCGCGATCACCTGGGCCACGCGCGGCAACCAGCGCCTGGCGATCATGAGCACCGCGGTGCTCTTCGTCGTCGGACTCGCGCTGCTGCTCAAGGTGGACGTGGCGCGCGGCCGCGCCGCCGCGCTCGCCCAATGAGAAAGGGGCACCGGCCTTGCGGTCGGTGCCCCGGTGGCGCCGGCATTCCGGCAGCCCCTGCCATGACGGGGTCATGGCACTTGCGCCAGTCGGCGCTTTACTTCACGAGGATCGTCCCGTTCGCGGAGCCTCCCAGCACCGGCTCGCTGGAGTAGATCCGCACGCGGGACGGCGTCCGCTGCCACGCGCCCGTGCTGGTCGGATCCTGCGCGGTGCCCGCGGCGATGATCTTGTCCAGCGACCAGCCGCCGGCGGCGTCGACGATGGCGGTGCCGATCAGGCACTCGCCGGTGGCGATGAGGCCGCTGCAGGTGATGCCGCTGCGCGTCTTGCCGTCGCCGTAGACGATGGTCAAGGTCTGGCCTGCGCGCACGGTGTCCGTCCCGTTGATCCTCCACCGCAGGGCGGCCGGCGTGAACTGGGTCTGGACGGGCGTGATCGTCTCGGCGGCGAGCACCGTCACCGAGCCGGTGGCCGTGTTCGGCGACACCACGCCGGCCGCGTCCTTCACCTGGTACACGATGTTGTACGTGCCCGCGGTCGTCGGCGTGAAGCTCACGACGCCGTTCACCGGCGTGGGCCGCGTGCCGAGTTGCGTGGGCCAGCTGATGATCACCGCGTCCTTCAGGTCCGCCGGGCCGTCCGGATCGGTGCTGTTCGCCAGCAGGTTGAGGGTGGCGGGCTTGGTCACCACGCCGCCGCCGCTGGTGTTGCCAGCCGAGGGCGTGTCGTTCACCGGGGTGATGGTGATGGTCAGGAGCCCCTGGTTGGAGACCTTGCCGTCCACCGTCACGGTGTAGCTGATCGAGTCGGTGCCGTTGGCGTTCGGGTTCGGCACGTAGGAGATGATGCCGTCGGACGTGATGTTCGCCAGGCCCAGGCGCGGCGCCTGCGCGCTCACCGTGGCCGTGCCGAGGCCTTGCCGCACGAAGTTGCGCAGCGTCATCGCCGTTCCGTTCACGGTGATGGTGTCGTTGCCGAGCAGGTCGACCGCGAGGTCCATGCCCGCGCCGCACATGCTGGCGGCCGCCTGCGAGCAGTCCTCGAACACCGTGGCCGTCTCGTTCACGGCCACGGGCGTGCCGATCACGGGCGGCGTGTTGCCGCCGCCGCCGCCACCACCGCCGCCCCCCGTGCCGGTGGCCATGCCGCGGGCCGTCTCGGTCTCGTGGGTCGCCAGGCCGCCCTTGGAGGAGGCCACCTGCACCGTTGCCGGGGAGGCCATGAGGCCGGTCACGGTGGCGGCGTCCAGGGCGAGGTCGAGGCCGGTACCCGGGGCCGTGGCGAGCGCCCGGCCGGGAGTCCCGGGCGCGGCGGGCCCGAAGCCGATCAGGGTCAGCTTCGCCGTCGGGTCGCTCGAGATCGCGCTGACGGACAGCGTGCCGTTGCCCGGACCGTCGTAGTCGGCTGCGTTGATGCGGACGGTGTCGGTCACGCGTTGCAGGTAGTAGGCCGGCACGGTCTGGCCGTTCGCGTCACGCGCCGCGGAGTCCATGAGGCAGACATGGCTGGGCGCCGCCCCGGTGGCGGTGGGCTGGTTCTGGCCCCAGAAGGTGCTCCCGCTCTGCGCCATCGTCCTGGAGGTGCCCGTCGGGGCGCCGAAGAACTGCGGCGCATTGACGACGGTGAGCCCGGTCTCCGGGTTCACGATCAGCGAATTCGCGCAGGGCTGGTCGAAGTACGACAGCACCGGCATCACGGGCGGCAGCTGCGGCTGCGCCGGCAGGCGCGCCTGCGTGGTCGGCGAGGCGGTGGCGAAGACGTCCAGGTCGGTCATGTTGCCGACGCCGTCGGCCTTGTACGACGCGCGGGTCGGCGTGACCTTGCCGGGCAGGGTGCCGGTCAGCAGGCGGCCCGCCACGGTGAAGTTGCTCTCGCCCTCCATCGTGTAGAACACCGCGCCGTCGCCGGGCGTGCGCACTTCGATGCGGAAGGTGTTGTGGTTGCGCGAAGCGGTGGTGCCGTTCGTCTCGAAGGCCGTGAAATTCGGCAGCGGGCTGCCCGTGACGGGGCCGACGCGGCCGGGGTCGGCCAGGTACTTCCTGCCGGTCTGCGGGTCGGCCGTCGCGCCGCCCAGCGCCAGGAGGGCGTCGTAGTAGGGGTCGGTGCCGGGAGGCGCCGACTTCAGCTCGGGCATAGCCGGCACTTCGTTGCCGCCCGGGAAGGGCGAGGGCAGCAGGTACGGGCCGATCGGCGTCTTCAGCGTGCACTCGAAGGTGTTGACGCAGCCCAGGCCGATGTCGAGCGTGTCGGAGATCTTGCCGCCGACCGTCATGTTCGGATAGGTCTTGTCCGAATACGGGGTGATCACGCGGTAGTCGCCGTCGAAGGGCAGGTTGGGGATCACCACGCGCAGGCGGCCGAAGGTGACCTGGTCGCCTTCCGCCGGGAAGTTGTTGGCGAACGCCGCCTCCATCGCGAGCACCAGCTTGGCCCGCATTCCCGTGCCGGCGTCGCGCATGTCGTTGACGGCCGCGTAGTAGAAGTGCTCGGGGCCGTAGTTCAGCGGGAAGTTCTCCGGCAGCACGCCGTCGAGGACCGTGCACCAGCCGCCGTTCAGTTCGGAGGCGTTCAGCGGGTCGCAGAACTCCAGCGTGATGCCGGTCTTGTCCTGGAACCACGACGGGAAGCCGCCGACGGTGGGCGCCTTGCTGATCGGCCCCATGCGTTCGAGCACGGCGTGGGCGGGGCTGGCGGCGAGTGCGAGCAGCACAGCCGCAGACAGCAGGCTGCGTTTGGGTGAAACCATGAGTCCCTCTCTCCTCGTAACGTGAATGCCGGACCGGTCGGGATCCCCCAGGCCCCGTGCTCGGGCCCTGCTGGCGAACTTGTATGCCGGTGTATCAAACGTTACGCAAAGAGTGGACCACCCGCAGGTGCCACCTTCGAGGCACCTTCGTGCTGGCGCGCGGGTGAAATTCCCCCACCATTGGGGGAACGAACGTGCCGTTCCCCACCAGTGTTGGGGAGACGGACGTGGGGAAGGGTCGCGGAGCCCTGGCTCAGGCGGCCAGCCGCAGGCCGCCCGGAGAGCCGGCGGTGTCCAGGCCCAGCCAGCGGGCCGCGGCAGACTGCAGGACTTCGGGCGCGCCGCTGGTGCGCCATTCGACCCGGCCGCTGCCGTCGGGGCTCAGCAGGCCCCGGTCGGACAGGAGTCGCCGGGTCTGGCGCGCCACCGGCTGGCCGGTCTCCACCAGCTGGATGGAGGGACCCAGCAGTTCGCGGAAGACCTCTTCCGCGAACGGGTAGTGCGTGCACCCCAGCACCACCGTGTCGATCTCGCCGCGCTCGCTGCCGAAGCAGCAGACTTCCACCGTGTAGCGGCGGCACAGCTCGCGGATGCGGGCCTCGTCGCCGGCTTCCACGGCGGCGGCCAGCCCGTCGCAGGGCACCAGCACGAAATCGGCCTGGTGGCGCAGCGAGGTGAGCAGCGCCTGGAACTTGGCGGAGGAGAGGGTGCCGCGGGTGGCGAGCACGGCGACCCGGCCGGTCCGCGTCAGCGCCGAGGCGGGCTTCAGGGCCGGCTCGACGCCGATCACCGGCAGCTGGGTATGGCGCGCGCGCAGGAGGTGGACGGCCGCGGCCGTCGCCGTGTTGCAGGCGACGACCAGGCCCTTGATCCGGTGCTGCTCCAGCAGGTCCACGGCGATGGCCAGGGAGCGGTTCGACACGAAGGCCTCGCCTTTCTCGCCGTAGGGCGCGTGGCCCGCGTCGGAGAAATAGACGAAATCCTCGTGGGGCAGTTCGGCGCGCAGGGCCCGCAGGATGCTGAGCCCGCCCACGCCGCTGTCGAATACCCCGATCGGGCAGTCACGGTCCATCCCCGTAACTCTACGGGGTGGAACGCGACGGCGCTTGTGAGACAGCTTCAGGCGGCGGCGACAGGAATCTTCTTGAATTCGCCCGACGCGATCCGCTTGGACCACTCGGCCGGACCCGTGGTGTGGACGCTGGTGCCGTTGGCGTCCACCGCCACCGTCACCGGCATGTCGACCACCTCGAATTCGTAGATGGCTTCCATGCCCAGGTCGCCGAAGCCCAGCACCTTCGACTTCCTGATCGCCTTGGACACCAGGTAGGCGGCGCCGCCCACGGCCATGAGGTAGGCCGCCTTGTGCTTGCGGATCGACTCGATCGCCTCCGGGCCGCGCTCGGACTTGCCGATCATGCCGATCAGGCCGGTCTGCGCCAGCATCATGTCGGTGAACTTGTCCATGCGGGTGGACGTCGTCGGGCCGGCGGGGCCCACCACCTCGTCGCGCACCGGGTCGACCGGGCCGACGTAGTAGATGACGCGGTTGGCGAAATCGACCGGCAGCTGCTCGCCCTTGGCCAGCATGTCCTGGATGCGCTTGTGGGCGGCGTCGCGGCCCGTGAGCATCTTGCCGTTCAGCAGCAGGGTGTCCCCCGCCTTCCAGGTGGCGATCTCTTCCTTGCTCAGCGTGTCGAGGTTGACGCGCCTGCTCTTCTTCGTGTCGGCTTCCCAGGCCACCTGCGGCCACAGGTCCAGGCTCGGCGGCTCGATGTAGGCCGGGCCCGAGCCATCGAGCTCGAAGTGCGCGTGGCGGGTGGCGGCGCAGTTCGGGATCATCGCGACCGGCTTGCCGGCGGCGTGGCAGGGGAACATCTTGATCTTGATGTCCAGCACGGTGGTCAGGCCGCCCAGGCCCTGCGCGCCGATGCCCAGCGCGTTGACCTTCTCGTACAGCTCCAGCCGCATCTCCTCGAGCTTCGACAGCTTCTCGCCGCGCGAGGACTTCGCCTGCAGCTCGTACATGTCGATGTCTTCCATCAGGGCTTCCTTGGCCAGCAGCACCGCCTTTTCGGCCGTGCCGCCGACGCCGATGCCCAGCATGCCAGGCGGGCACCAGCCTGCGCCCATCGTGGGCACGGTCTTCAGCACCCAGTCGACGATGGAGTCGCTCGGGTTGAGCATCACCATCTTGCTCTTGTTCTCGCTGCCGCCGCCCTTGGCCGCCACGGTGACTTCCACCTTGTTGCCCGGGACCAGTTCGACGTTCACCACTGCGGGCGTGTTGTCCTTGGTGTTCTTGCGCTCGAACTGCGGGTCGGCGACCACGGAGGCGCGCAGGGTGTTCTCCGGGTGCAGGTAGCCGCGGCGCACGCCCTCGTTGACGGCCTCCTCCAGGCTGCCGCCGAAGCCTTCCAGCCGGCAGTCCATGCCGATCTTGAGGAAGACGTTGACGATGCCGGTGTCCTGGCAGATCGGGCGGTGGCCGGTCGCACTCATCTTGCTGTTGGTCAGGATCTGCGCAATCGCATCCTTGGCCGCGGGGCTCTGCTCGCGCTCGTAGGCGCGGGCGAGGTGGGCGATGTAGTCGGCCGGGTGGTAGTAGCTGATGTACTGCAGCGCGGCAGCGACGGATTCGATGAGGTCGGCTGCCTTGATGGTCGTCGTCATGGCTGGGGGAGGGTGTGCAGGAGGGGAGATCCGGGATTATCCCACCCCGGCTGAGCACCTCCTTACACCCCGCCATGACCGCGTGATCAGGCCGTGACGCCGTGGCCTCCCGTCAGCAGGCCGATCGCCGCGCCGACCAGCCGCGCGACGAAGCCGGCGCAGCCTGGAAGAAGCGGGCCGGGAATAAAAAAAGGGGGCCCGACTGCGCCCCCCGTCCATGTCGCCGGCGCTCGGCCGGCTCCTCACCCCTCGATTCAGAAATTCGCCGGCAGCGTTGCCACGCAGGCGTCCGCCTTGCGTGCGCAGAAGGCCGCGACCCCCTTGCCGCCGAGGATGCTGCCCGGATCGAAGCCTTGCAGCGCGGGCTGGGCCTCCTCCGTCCTGGTCACCTCGGGATCGTTGGTGGCCAGCACGAGATAGTTCTCGGCGACCGCCTGGGCGCCGTCGCGGCCGTAGATGCAGTTGTCGTCCTGCATGTAGCCGGGATGCACGCTGCCATCGGACTTGTCCACGGCCGCGCACACCAGCAGGCGCTGGCCGTCCGCCGCGCCGCCGCCGATCACGGAATTCTGCGGGTAGCCCATCGCATGGCCGGGCACCCACCGGTACACGGCCTCCGTGTCGGCCGCCTCGACCAGCATCTCGAAGTTCGCGTAGCCTTGTTCCTTGCCGCCGGCCGCGACGCGGCACTCGCCGCCGCGGTCGCCGCCCGTCCAGAATTTGCCCGGCACCACGACGCCGGAGCCCAGGTCCACCCGGCACACGTGCAGGGGCAGGGCATCGCTGCCACCCGCCACCACCAGGGTCCCGCGCCCATCCTTGGCCACCCAGTCCAGGCCCTCGGCGCCCGCCAGGGCCGGCGCGAGCATGACGAGCACTGCTGCCAGGGCGTGTCCCATCGATTGCATAGCTGCCTCCAGTGAAGATATGAAGTTCGTCGAATCCGCGCCGGCCGCCCCCGGGGGAGCGGGCCGGCGCTTTGGCGTCAGTGCTGGTAGGGCGACAGCTCCAGGAACGGGGTGATCGGCGTCGTCCGTCCCTCCGAGCCCACCGCGTCCAGGCACATCATGTCGTCCACCGCGTTCAGGCCGGTCGGCGAGGTCAGCGAGCTCTGCACGTGGCCGTTGGCGACGCAGACCGACGGGTGATCGAAGGGCGCACGTTCCATGCGCACCCGGTCGTCCGTGAGCGACAGCAGGAAGCTCACCACGTCGATCTTCTCCTGCTCGGTCAGGCCGAGCTGGATGATTGCCGGCGACAGTTGCTTGATGTTGTCGACGCCGAAGTCGCCGCCGCGGTCGTAGTGGTCGATCACCTGCATCAGCGTGGCCTTGCCGCCGTTGTGGAAGTACGGGCCGGTCAGTTCCACGTTGCGCAGGCTCGGCGCCTTGAACGAGCCGGCCATGTTCACCTCCGCGGCGCTCTTCGGGATCAGGTACTTCCAGGTCTCGAAGTTGTTGCCCAGCTGCGCGCCGGCGGCGTCCTTGTCGAGCGCCTCGGTCATGAACAGGCTTTCCGACAGCGGCTTGCCGAACGGGTCGCGGCCGCCGATGCCCAGGTCCTCGTGCGTCGGGCGGACGCCGATGTTGTAGAAGCCGCTGTCGTAGGTGACCGGGCGGCCGTCGCGCATGTCCATCCGCTCCAGCCGCACCGCCGTGACGTTGCGGAAGGAGGCGCCGGTGAACTCCGCGCCGACGTGGCAGGCCTGGCACAGGCCCTTGTTCATGAAGATGTCGAAGCCGCGCTTCTCGCTGTCGGTCATGACGGTGGTGTCGCCGGCCGCCCACTGGTCGAAGCGGGAGTCGTCGGAAACCAGCGTCTGCTCGTACATCTGGATCGCCAGACCGAAGAACAGCGCGAAGTTCGCTTCCATCTGGCCCGTGGTCATCTTCAGCTTCTTCGGCTTCTTGAGCTTCTTCTTCAGGTCCATCGAGGCCAGCTTCTTGGCATCGGCGTCGGTCACGTCCACCGTCGGCCACATCCAGTACGCGGGGTTGAACGCCTTGGCCACGAGGTCGCGGTACAGGGGCCGTGCGTTCGCCGTGGCGTACGCGCCCAGCACGCCGTCGGTCGCCGAGATCGCCTGGTCCGTCAGGATCTGCGTGCCCAGGATCTTCTTGCCCAGGTGAGCGAACGTGCGGTTGGAGCAGCTCATCTCGACTTCCGACAGCGGCGGGCCGGAGGCCTGCGAGGCCAGCGCCGAGGAGGGCAGCTTGACCATCACCTGGCGCATGGCGCCGTTGTCGATCTTCCAGACCAGCGCGTTGGGGTTGCGCGTGCCGAAGGGGTCGCCGCCGTTGAACTGGTTGTTCGCGCGGCCGTCCCAGAACAGGCGGAAGTTGAAGGCGGCGTTGATCACCGAGGGCGCGTTGCGGGCCGGCACCTGGCGGGTGTTGACGGCGCCGTAGTGGAACACCGGATCCAGCTCGTAGGTGCAGGTCTCCGTCATCGTGCCGTTGCCCTTCTTCGTGTCGGGGGTGATGTCACCGAAGGTGGCGTTGAGCACGCCCTGCGACGAGATCACGTCGTTCACGTCGAAGCGGTTGGCCGGGTTGTTGCCGGTGGTGCCGGCGCGGAACTTCGTCAGCGGGAAGTCCGACACGTTGAAGTTGTAGTTCGGCCCCATCAGCTGGAACGTGTTGTCCGGATCCGCCGAGGCCAGGTCCTTGGTCATGCGCAGGAGGCCGGGGCTGACCTGGTTCTTCATGCGCTTGTCGGCGCCGGCGCTGAAGTGGCAGCTCGCGCAGGCCGTCTTGTTGTCGCTGCCGACGCGGGTGTCCCAGAACAGCGCCTTGCCCAGGGCGATGGCGGCCTGCTTGTCGACCACGAACTCGGCGAGCTCGGCGTCCGTGGGCTTCGGCACCGGCACGGTCTTCAGCGACATCTGGGGCAGCGGAATGGCCGGTTCGCGCACCTCGGGCCGGATGATGGCGCCGAAGGTCTCGATGTTGGCGGGCGGCGACACCGGGTTCAGCGCCGTGCCCAGGCCGGTGCGGAAGGTCGGCAGGCCGACGGAGGGCGTGTAGGTCACACCGTCCCAGGTGGGCATCGGCGTGGGCATCAGCTGGAACTGGCCCGGGCGCTCGATGTCCCAGCGCAGCAGCATGGCGTTGTCCTCGTGCTGCGTGTTGTGGCAGTGCTCCACGTAGGTGCCGGCGAATTCGCGGAAGTGGATGGCCAGTTCGACGCTGGACGTGCTGTCCTGCTCCGGCCCGATGCGGTACACGTCCTTGCGCGCCCACTTCTCCCACTCGGGCGGTTCCTTGCCGCCGCGCTTGATGATGATGCCTTCCTCGAAGTGCACGTGCACGGGGTGGCCCCAGCCGCCGCCGGTCGTGATGGTCCACACTTCCAGCGTGCCGTCGCCGCTGTAGCCGGCGTCGGTCGGGCCGTTGGCCAGCTGCGGGGCGGCGGAGATGCGGCGCGGGTCGGCGTTGAAGCCGGCACCGCCGTCGGTCTTGATGGTCCACGGCGCCAGGTCGGTGCCGTTGGAGCGGCCGAAGTGGAACTCGCGGTGGCGGGCGTTGGCCAGCTTCAGCTGGTCGGCCGGGTTGTTGCGATCCAGCCAGAGCGGGATCATCTTCTTGCCGGCGGCCTTGCCGGGCTTGGCCGGCTCGTACTCGGACGGGTCCATGCTCAGGTCGGTGCCGGTGTAGGCCTGCACGCGCAGCTCCAGCACCTTGCCGACGGCGGGGTCGCCCTTGTCCCAGCGCTGCTTGCCGTCGGTGCCGGTGGTCACGACCGCCTGGTACTCGCCGGAGAGCACTTCGCCCAGCGGCACGTCGCGCTTGCTCTCGATGCCGGTCTGGTGCTCCTTGATGTTGACGAAGTACACCTTGTCGCCCGGCTGGATGCCGTTCCTGGCGAAGTCGACGACGATGTCGTAGCGCTCGGCGATGGCCTGCGTGGGCAGGATGGCGTTGTGGTCGTTGAGGTCGCCGTCGCGGTCCAGGTCCAGGGTGCCGTCGAAGGGAACGGCGTACTCCAGGATGTTGCCGTCGTTGGCGACCATGTGGAAGGGCACGCGGCTGTACGACACGTTGGAGCCGGCGGGGCCGGGCAGCGCGCAGGTGGTCGCACCGGCGCACTCCTTCACCAGGGCCCACGTGAAGTAGCGCGACACGGAGCCGTTCAGCATGCGGAAGCGGTAGCGGCGCGCCCGCACGTCGAGGTAGGGCGCGTACTGCCAGTTCACCAGCACCCGGTCACCCAGGAAGCCGTCGGTGTTGAAGGGGTTGAACCACAGCTGGCCGGTCTGGTCCCAGGCCTTGTCGCCGATCACCAGGTTGACGTCGTAGTCGCGGTTGCCCCAGGGCATGGCGGAGCCGGAAGGCAGGCGCAGGTTCACGCCGTCGTTCAGTGCTTCGTTGCCGCGGTCCAGGCCCGAGTAGTAGTTCATCATCACGGCGTTGCCCTTGTAGACGTTCTGGGCCGTGAAATCGAGCATGTGGTCGTGGAACCAGTGCGTGGACATCGTCTCGCGCCAGTCGCCGCGGATGTTGATCTTGCCGTTCTGGCAGGTCTTCACGCCCGGGGTCGTGTCGTTCACCCACAGCGTCTCGCCGGGCGAGCACGGGAACGCCGCCTTCGGGTCGGAGGCGTTGGTGTTGATGCTGTCGTAGCCGGCGAGCTGCAGCGGCCAGCGGTAGTCGTAGAACTGGCCGGGGAAGAAGAAGGCGTTGGCGAAGCCGTCGCTTTCCGCCGGGTTGTGGCCGTTGTGCTCGTGGGTCGTGATGGTGTGCAGACCGAAGCCGCGGTTGGCGGCGGGGTCGACCGGCAGCGCGTTGTAGTGGCGCATGAGGATCGGCTGGCCGTAGCGCGCCATCAGCAGCTTCGGAGGCAGCGTGCCATCGAAGGTCCACAGGCTCTTGTGGTCCTGCACCGGCATGTTCGGGTGGATCTTGATCGCGATCCCCCTGGTCGTGCCGTCGAAGCCGGCCAGGCCGGTGGTGTTGTGGTACAGGCCGCCGGGGCCGAACTCGCCGTACTTGTACTGGTGCAGCTGCTTCGAGTCGCGGAAGCCGCCGTTGACGCGGGCACCAGCCTGCGCCGTCTTGTAGTAGGACTGCGGGTAGAACTCGTTCCAGCGCTGGTGGGCCCAGCCCTCTCCCGGCGGACGGCCTTCGGCCGGCGGGGTGTCGAGGGCGCGCCCGAGGAAGCCTTCGACGACCGACTGCCACGGGTTGAGGGCCGTGGTGTTGGACTCGCGCTTCGGGAAGGGGAAGATGCCCGGCTGCTTGAGGAAGCCCTCCAGCGCCGTGCCGGCGGGGCCGCTGCTCGCGACGTCCGCCGGGTCCTGTTCCGGCCCCGGGCCGGTGGTGGGCAGCGGCAGGGGCAGCGTGCCGGCTTCGGCGTTCGGGTCCAGCTTCTCGGGACCGAACTCCTCGAACATCAGCATCTTCTGCGTCCAGGGCTGGGCGCCGAACATGGGGCTGGGGTAGCCGTTGGTCGGGTAGTTGAACGAGCTCTGGAGCGAAGGCGGCAGCACGTTGCCGGCGCGCTGCTCCACCTTGCCGCTGTGCTCGCCGTTCGGCAGTTCGAACGCGCCGAGGTTGGCTTCGGGCAGCGTGTACAGGGATCGCAGCGCGGCATCGGCGTCCGGCGGCGGGTCGCGGTAGAACGATGGATCATCGGGCGGGGGCGGCCCGAAATAATCCAGGGCGCCCGCCTGTGTGGCGAGCGCCCCGGCAACCCCAAGACTCAACGCGGAAATCCTGAAAACCTTCAGGGCCCGTTGCAGGTGGCTCCTCTTCATCGTCCTCGCTCCTATTTGCAACGAAACGTGCACGGTGCGTGCCAACCTCGCGATTCGTGTCAGTTGGTAAAAAGTGCCGGTCTGACGGCACCAAAGGGCCGTTTAGTCGGCACCTTCCCCCGGGGTTGGGTAGGGCGAATCCCCATGCGTGGGGAAAATGACCCGGGGGTCGGGCGGGAACCCGGCGGCTGGGAAGGGAGGGGGCAGGAGCTCAGGCCTGCGGGGCAGGCCTCAAGGGGAAACCCGGAGGAAGCGAGCGGTGCCTACCGGCAGTGATAGATGCGGACCACCGGTTCGCCCTTGGAGCTGACGGCGAAGGCGTCGATGCAGCCGCTGTCCGGGTCGGTGCCGTAGACGACGGCGAAGCTCGGGGGCATGCCGCCGCCGGGGATGTTCATGACCATCTGGGGCTTGCCGTAGGCGGCCAGCAGTTCCGTCAGCGGCCTGTTCTGCCAGTCCCGGTTCATCTGGGTTTCGCGTTCGGCGCGCGCCGCGGTGCTGGCGCCGCCGAAGTTGGGATGCTGCTCGAGCGGAATGCGCCGCACGTCGACGTCGGCGCAGCCGCCCAGGCACAGCAGGAGCGCGAGGCTCCACGTGCCGCGCGCGGCTGCCTGCCCGGGCCCGCTCGACCCGGCTGATTGCATCGCTTTTTCCACAGCTCCACCCCTGTCGGCATGGATTCAAGCACAGGATGTCGACCGCCGGCTGACGTCCCTAACGAAAGTGATGGCCTATGCGGATGTGTTGACGCGAGTCAGCATCCCGCGAAGCCCACGCGCTACGCAAAGCTGCTACGGTGGCCCCATGGCCACCCGCATCGAACACGACACCTTCGGGCCCATCGCGGTCCCGGCCGAGCGCCTGTGGGGCGCCCAGACGCAGCGCTCGCTGCAGAACTTCGACATCTCGGGCGAGCGCCAGCCCCGGGAGATCATCCGGGCCCTGGCCCGGATCAAGCGATCGTCGGCGGTCGTGAACCACCTGCTCGGGCTGCTGGACCAGCAGAAGGCGGCCGCCATCGTCGCCGCCGCCGACGAAGTGCTGCAGGGCCGGCACGACGAGGAATTCCCGCTGGTGGTCTGGCAGACCGGCTCGGGCACCCAGACCAACATGAACGTCAACGAGGTGCTGGCCAACCGCGCCAGCGAGCTGCTGGGGGGCAGCCGGGGCGAGGGCCGCAAGGTGCACCCGAACGACGACGTGAACAAGAGCCAGTCGTCCAACGACGTCTATCCCACCGCCATGCACCTGGCGGCGGTGGACGCCCTCCGGAACAAGCTGCTGCCCTCGCTGGCCGCCCTGAAGGGCACGCTGGCCGGCAAGTCCCGGGAGTTCCAGGGGATCGTGAAGATCGGCCGCACCCACCTGCAGGATGCGACCCCGCTGACGCTGGGGCAGGAGTTCTCGGGCTACGTCGCGCAGCTCGAACAGGCCGACCGGCACCTGCACGCCACGCTGCCGCATCTGTGCGAGCTCGCGCTGGGCGGCACCGCGGTGGGCACCGGGCTCAACGCGCCCGCGGGCTACGCCGAGAAGGTGGCCGAGGAACTGGCGCGCCTGACGGGGCTGCCGCTGGTCACGGCCCCCAACAAGTTCGAGGTGATGGCGGCGGCCGACGCGCTGGTGTTCGCGCACGGGGCGCTGAAGACCCTGGCGGCCAGCCTGATGAAGATCGCCAACGACATCCGCTGGCTCGCGAGCGGGCCACGCAGCGGCATCGGCGAGCTCCGCATCCCGGAGAACGAGCCGGGGTCGTCGATCATGCCCGGCAAGGTCAACCCCACGCAGAGCGAGGCCCTGACCATGGCGTGCTGCCAGGTCCTGGGCAACGACGTGGCGATCAACTTCGGCGGTGCCTCCGGCAACTTCGAGCTGAATGTCTTCCGGCCGATGATCGCGCACAACTTCCTGCACAGCGTGCGCCTGCTGGCCGACGGCATGCGCAGCTTCGACGAGCACTGCGCGAAGGGCATCGAGCCGGACCGCGCGCGGATCCGCGAACTGGTCGACCGCTCGCTGATGCTGGTGACCGCGCTGAATCCGCACATCGGCTACGACAAGGCGGCGCAGATCGCCAAGAAGGCGCACAAGGAAGGCACCAGCCTGCGCGAAGCGGCGATCGCTTTGGGGCACGTGACGGCGGAGCAGTTCGACGAGTGGGTGCGGCCGGAGAAGATGGTGTAGGCCTTTCCGTTGACTGTCGACGTTATGGCTTGAACTGTTGACACTTTGGGAAACGGTCTCCAAGATGGAATTCCAGCGGCCCGCGTGAAGCCGCAGCAAGGAGACCTGCATGTCAGTGAAGCCCGCCGTCGCCGCCCTGGCGATCGCGGCCGCACTCGTCCCGGGTGTGGCCTCGGCCCAAGCTCCCGCCCCCTACGACGCGACGCCGCAGCTGGTGGCGGCCGCGCAGAAGGAGGGCAAGGTCGTGTGGTATTCGGCCACCGACGTCCAGGTCGCGGAGAAGCTCGCGCGTGCCTTCGAGGCGAAGTACCCCGGCATCAAGGTGCAGGTCGAGCGTTCCGGCGCCGAGCGCATCTTCCAGCGCATCAACCAGGAGTACGGCAGCAAGATCTACAACGCCGACGTCGTCGAGACCTCCGACGCCGTGCACTTCCTGCATTTCAAGAAGCAGGGCTGGCTGCAGCCGGCGGTGCCCGCCGACGTGGCGAAGTTCTGGCCGAAGGAGTACCGGGACGCGGACGGCCAGTACGCGGCCTACCGCGCCCACCTTTCCGTCATCGCCTACAACACGAAGCTGGTGCCCAAAGAGCAGGCGCCGAAGTCGCATGCCGACCTGCTGGACCCGAAGTGGTCCGGCAAGATGGTGAAGGCGCACCCCGGCTACAGCGGCACCATCATGACCGGCACCCAGGCGCTCAGCCAGTCGCCCCTGGGCTGGGGCTACTTCGAGCAGCTGGGCAAGCAGAAGGTCATGCAGGTCCAGTCGTCCACCGAGCCGCCCAAGAAGCTGGCGGCCGGCGAGCGCCCCGTGATGGCGGACGGCAACGAGTACAACGTGTTCCTGTTGAAGGAGAGCGGCGTGCCCATCGAGCCCGTGTACGCGCCCGAAGGCACCCCGCTCGTGGTCGGCAACGGCGCCATCCTGAAGAACGCGGCCAACCCGAACGCGGCGAAGCTGTTCTACCACTTCATGTTCACGCGCGAGGCGCAGCAGCTCAATAGCGACGTCGGCGGCCTGCGCTCCTTCCATCCCGAGGTGAAGGAGAAGGCCGGGCGCGTGCCGCTGTCGCAGATCAAGCTGCTGAACTCGGACCCGGCCAGGCTGGACCCCGAGACGATCAAGAAGAAGTACGAAGAGTATTTCGGAACCTGAAGCGATGTCGGTCGCGCTGCCGGACGCACCGGTCTCGATCGCCCGGCCCCCCATCCGCATCGACCTCCTGCGGCCCGCCTTCTACGCGCTGGCCGCGCTGCTGGTCGTGCTGGTGGTGCTGCCACTGGCCTGGCTGGCCTACTACAGCGTCACGAAGGACGGCCAGTTCACGCTGGCCAACTTCGCCACGCTGGTCACCGACAACACGCTGCGCAAGCCCTTCGGCATCGCCGTCGGCATGGCGCTGGGCGTCGGCGCGCTGTCCTGCGCCGTCGCCACCCCGCTGGCCTGGCTGGTGGCGCGGACCGACCTGCCCGGGCGGCGGATCGTGCGCGCGCTGATCACGGCCTCGTTCGTCACGCCACCCTTCCTGGGCGCGATCGCCTGGGAGATCCTGGCCGCGCCCAACAGCGGGCTGCTCAATGTGTTCTGGCGCCAGCTCACGGGGGCGCAGCCCTACGACGCCCTGGTCAACATCTACAGCTTCGGCGGCCTGGTGTTCGCGATCGCCTGCTACACCTTCCCCTACGTGTTCACGCTGGTGGCCAACGGGCTGGACCGCGTGCCTTCCGACCTCGAGGACGCGTCCTCCATCCTCGGCGCCCGCGGCTGGACCACGCTGCGCAAGGTGACGCTGCCGCTGGTGCTGCCGGCCATGCTGGCGGGCTCGCTGATCGCGATCCTGCAGGCCCTGACCATGTTCGGCTCGCCGGCCATCCTGGCGCTGCCGGCCGGCTTCCACGTGATCACGACCAAGATCTGGAGCCTGTTCCAGTTCCCGCCCAAGCCGGGGCTGGCCGCGGCCGCCTCGCTTCCGCTGCTGCTGATCACGGTGCTGCTGCTGCAGGGCAAGAGCTGGATCCTGGGCCGCAAGGGCTACACGGTGCTGGGCGGCAAGAGCGGCGAGCCGCGGGTGACGCGCCTGCGCGGCTGGACGCCGCTGGCGCTGGCTTTCGCTTTCCTGGTGCTGTCCCTCACGGTGCTGCTGCCGTATGCGGCCCTCGCGAAAGCGGCGCTCACCAGGAACGGCGTCGACGGCCTCACGCTGCACCACTTCCACTTCGTGTTCTTCGAGTTCTCGGCCACCCGGCTGGCGATGTGGAACACCTTCCTGCTCGGGTTCTCCACCGCCACCCTGGGCACCGGCATCGCGCTGCTGACGGCCTACATGGTCTCGCGCAACCCGGTGCGCGGCGCGCACTGGCTCGGCATGCTGGCCACCGCGCCGGTCGCCATCCCCGGCATCGTGCTGGGGGTCGGCCTGTTCCTGACCTACTCGCATCCGCAGCTGATGCTGTACGGAACGCTGTGGATCCTGCTGATCGCCTTCCTGACCATCGAGATGCCGGCCGGCTACCAGCAGATGGCGGCGGCCTTCCAGGGCATCCACCCGGAACTGGAGGAGGCGAGCCGCATCTTGGGCGCGAGCCGCCTGAAGACGCTGCGCCTGATCACGGCGCCGCTGCTGCGCACCAGCGTGATCGCGACCTGGTGCTTCGTCTTCATCGGCACGATCCGCGAGCTGTCGGCCACGATCCTGCTCACCACGGCCAACACCAAGCTGGTGTCCGTGATCATCTACGACCTGAACGAAAGCGGCGACATGGGCGCGATCTCCGTGCTGGGGATCATGCTGCTGCTCGTCTCCTTCGCCGTGGTCATCCTCGCCAACCGCCTGCCCCTGCTGGGCGGCCCGCGCCTGCCGGCGCTGCGCTGAACGAAGACCATGGGATTCCTCGAACTCGACGGACTGAGCAAGCGCTATGCGGGCGCGGCGGTGGTCAAGGACCTCACGCTGTCGGTGGACAAGGGGCAACTGGTCTGCCTGCTGGGGCCTTCGGGCTGCGGCAAGACGACCACGCTGCGGCTGATCGCCGGCTTCCTGGAGCCCGACGCCGGCGAGATCCGCGTCGGCGGCCGCCGCATCTCCGCGCCGGGCGCGACCGAGGCGCCCGAGCGCCGCAACATGTCGATGATCTTCCAGAGCTACGCCCTGTGGCCGCACATGACGGTGTTCGACAACGTCGCCTACGGCCTCAAGCTGCGCGGCCTGCCGAAGCACGACGCGCAGCAGCGCGCCGACACGATCCTCGCGGTGACGCGCCTGTCGCAGCTCGCGCAGCGTTACCCCGGCGAGCTGTCCGGCGGGCAGCAGCAGCGCGTGTCGCTCGCCCGCGCCCTGGTGGTGGAACCCGAGACCCTGCTGCTGGACGAGCCGCTGTCCAACCTCGACGCCAACCTGCGCGAGGAGATGCGCTTCGAGATCCGCCGCCTGCACGACAAGTACCGCTACACCACGGTGTACGTCACGCACGACCAGGCCGAGGCGATGACCACCGCCGACCTCATCGTGGTGATGAACCAGGGCGTGATCGAGCAGGCCGGCACGCCGGAGGAGATCTACCAGCGTCCGCGCACCGAGTTCGTGGCCCGCTTCATCGGCGGCACCAACGTGTTCCGCGGCCGCTGGGACGGCACCGACGGCGTCGCGTGCGGCAACGGGCTGGTGCTGCGCTGCGGTTCGGGTGAGTTCGGCGGCGGTGGGGACACCGCCGTGTCCGTGCGGCACCACGACATCCGCCTGGCCCCCACCCGGCCGGAGGGCGTCACCAACGTCGTCCAGGGCACGGTGGCGCGGCAGATCTACCTGGGCTCGCACCGCGACTACCTCGTCTCGCTGGCGGACGGCGAGACGGTGCGCGCGGTCACGCCCTCGCACCTGAGCGTGCCGCCGGGCGAGAGCGTCTGGCTGCACCTGCCGCCCGAGCACTGCCGCGCATTGGCGCAATGACCACCCTTTCGCACATCGAGGAGCATCGCGTGAGCATCATCGAGAAACAGGCGACGGAGCACCTGACCCGCTACGTGTCGGACTTCATCTGCAGCACGCAGCTGGCCGACGTGCCGCAGGACGTCGTGGCGCTCGGCAAGAAATCCATCCTGGACGGCATCGGGCTGGCGCTGTCGGGCGGCGCCAGCCACCTCGGCGCGCTGGTGCGGCGGCACCTGGGCGAGCTGCAGCTCGGCGCGGGGCCGGCGACGGTGATCGGCACGCGCCTGAAGGTGGCGCCGCGCTTCGCCGCCTTCGCCAACGGCGTGGGCATCCACGCCGACGACTACGACGACACGCAGCTGGCGGTGGCGACGGACCGCGTCTATGGCCTGCTCACGCATCCCACGGCGCCCGCCTTGCCCGCGGCCCTGGCGATGGCCGAGGCGCTCGATGCGAGCGGCGCGCAGGCCATGCTGGCCTACCACCTGGGCGTGGAGGTGGAATGCAAGATCTCGGAAGCGATCAACCCGCGCCATTACCAGACCGGCTTCCACTCCACCGCCACCTGCGGCACCTTCGCGGCCGCGGCGGCATCCGCGCGGCTGATGGGGCTGAGCGAGGAGGCCACCTGCCGTGCGTTGTCGATCGCCGGCAGCCAGTCGGCCGGCCTGCGCGAGAACTTCGGCACCATGACCAAGCCCTTCCACGCCGGACGCTCCTCGGAAAGCGGCGTGGCGGCGGCGCAGTTCGCCTCCTATGGCTGGACCGCGACCGACAGGATCCTGGAGGCCCCGCGCGGCTTCTTCAGCGCGGCGGGCGGCGGCTACGACGCGAACGCGATCGCCGGCAGGCTGGGCAAGCCCTGGACCTTCGCCGATCCAGGGGTGTCGATCAAGCCGCATCCCTCGGGCTCGCTCACGCACCCCGGCATGACCGAGATGCTGCGTCTGATCCGCGAGCACCGCATCGAGGCGAAGGACGTGGTGCGGGTGCGGGTGGGCACCAACCAGAACATGCCCAACGCGCTGATCCACCACCGGCCGCGCAACGAGCTGCAGGCGAAGTTCTCGATGGAGTTCTGCATGGCCATCCTGCTGCTGGAGGGGCGCGCGGGCCTCAACGAATTCACCGACGAAGTCGTCCTGCGCCCCGACGTGCAGCGCCTGATCGAGAAGGTGGACTTCGTGGTGGACCCGGAGGCCGAAGCCGCCGGCTATCACAAGATGACCACGCTCATCGACATCGAACTGGCGAATGGCCGCAAGGTGTCCGGGCGCGCCGACTTCGGCAAGGGCAGCCCCGCCATGCCCATGAGCTACGACGAGGTGGCCGGCAAGTTCCGCGAGAACGCGGAGTTCGCGAAATTCCCGCAGGCGCGCGCGGAAGAGGTCGTGGCGATGGTGCGCGAGCTCGAGTCGCTGCCGAAGATCGCGACGTTGACGGCGGCGCTGGCGCATGACCGCGGCTGACGCGCGGCCCGTCGTCGGGCTCATGCCCGGCGACATGACCGGCATCGGACCCGAGATCACGGCGAAGCTGCTGGCCAGCCGGGCGCTGCGCGACGTGGCGCGCGTTGCCGTGATCGGGGACGCGCGCGTGTGGGAGTTGGGTTGCCGGGAGGCGGGCGTGCAGCCGGCCTGGCGCGCCTATGCCGACGTGGCCGCGATCGACTGGTCGCGCGACGAGATCCCCGTGGTGGACCTCGCCAACACCGACCCGGCCACGCTGCCCCGCCGGGAGAATTCGCCCGAGTCCGGCCGGCTTGCCGGCGAGACCCTGCTGCACATGACCGGGCTGGCGCAGGCCGGCCAGCTCGATGCCGTCTCCTTCGCGCCCCTCAGCAAGGCGGCCCTGCACGCCGGCGGCTGGAAGTACCCGGACGAGCACCAGATGTTCGCGGCCTGGAACCGGCACGAGGGCTTCTTCGGCGAGATGAACGTCATCGAGCAGTTCTCGACCTTCCGCGTGACCTCGCACGTCGCGCTGCGCAAGGCGCTGGACCTGATCACCCCCGAGCGCATCGGGGCCGCAGTGCGCCTGGCCGACACCACCCTGCGCGAGCGCGGCTTCGCGCGCCCGCGCATCGGCGTCGCGGCGCTCAATCCGCATTGCGGGGAAGGCGGGCTGTTCGGGGACGAGGAGATCCGCCTGATCGCGCCCACCGTGCGGCGGCTGCAGGAGGAGGGCATCGCCGCGAGCGGCCCCGTTTCCTCGGACGCGATCTTCCTGAAGGCGCTCAAGGGCGAGTACGACGGCGTGGTGATGATGTACCACGACCAGGGCCAGATCGCGACCAAGCTGCTCGGCTTCCACAAGGGCGTCACCGTCACGGCGGGGCTGCGCACGATCTACACGACGCCGGCGCACGGCACGGCGTTCGACATCGTCGGCCAGGGCAGGGCGGAGACGGGCGCGCTGGAGCAGGCGCTGCGCATCGCCGCGCGCATGGCCGCGGCGCGCAGGCGGGAGGGGAAGGCATGACGCAGCAGGGCCTGGTCCTCGGCGTGCTCGAGGGCGACGACATCGGGCACGAAGTGGTGCCGGCGGCGGTGCTGGTCGCCAGTGCCGCGGCCGAGCGGCACGGGCTGCGGATCGAGTGGCGGCCCATGCCGGTGGGACGGCGCGCGCTCGACACGCACGGCGCCACCCTGCCGGCGGGCACGCTGGAGACGCTGGCGAAGATGGACGGCTTCGTGCTGGGACCGATCGGCCACCGCGAGTACCCCAAGGTGCCGGGCGCGATCAACCCACACCCGATCATGCGCAAGCACTTCAACCTGTTCGCCAACGTGCGGCCGACCCGGTCCTATCCCGGCATCGGCTGCCTGTACGACGACATCGACCTGGTCATCGTGCGCGAGAACAACGAAGGCTTCCAGCCCGATCGCAACGTGGTGGCCGGCTCGGGCGAGTTCCGGCCGAGCGAGGACATGACGATCTCGGTGCGCGTGATCTCCCGCAAGGGCAGCGAGCGGGTGGCGCGGGTCGCGCTGGCGCTGGCGCGCAGCCGCCGCAAGCTGCTGACGGTGGTGCACAAGAACACCGTGTTCAAGCTGGGATGCGGCATGTTCGTCGAGGAGTGCCTGAGGGCCGCGAAGGACTTCCCGGACGTGGCCGTGAACGAGGTGATCGTCGACACGATGGCCATGCGGTTGGTGCGCGACCCGCAGAGCTTCGACGTGGTCGTCACGACCAACATGTTCGGGGACATCCTGACCGACGAAGCCGCGGGGCTGGTGGGCGGCCTGGGCATGGCGCCGGGGCTGTGCATCGGCGAAGGGGATTTCGCGATGGCGCAGGCGACGCACGGCTCGGCGCCGGACATCGCGGGCCAGGGGATCGCGAACCCCTACGCCATGGTCGATTCGACGCGGATGATGCTGGACTGGCTGGGACGGCGGAAGGGGATCGCTGCCGCCGTGGCGGCGGCCGCGAGGATGGAGCGGGGCCTCACGGCGGCGCTGGCGGATGCGAAGGCGCGGACGGGGGATATCAAGGGGTCGGGGACAACCGCGACATTCACGCGCGCGGTCATCGGGAACCTGTAGCCGCCGTCATTGCCGCCTTCGCGGGAGATGCGGTTGCGCTACTTCTCGTCGGCCAGGGCCAGCAGCCGCTGTCGCCCCGCCTGGATATGCTCCTCCGCATACTGCTTCGCCTTCGCCGCATTCCCCTTCGACAGCGCCTCGTAGATCCTGCGGTGCTCCACGTTGGACCGCCGCATGTTCCCCGGTGCGTTGAAGTTCTGCCGCCGGTACAGGTGCAGCTCCTTCACGTAGCTGTCGTACAGCTGGTGCGCGCGCTCGTGCGCCGCCAGTTCCAGGACCAGCGCGTGGAACTGCACGTTGAGCTCGTAGTACTGGCCGCTGTCGCCGGCCTGCGCGGCCTGGTCCATGCCTTCCAGCAGGGCCTCGAAGCGCTCGCGGTGCGCGTCGGTGACGTTCTCCGCCGCGCGCGCCGCGGCGAAGCCGAACACCAGCGCCCGCAGCTCGTAGATCTCCAGCATCTCGCGGATGGAGACCTGGCGCACGAACACGCCGCGGTTGACCACCGGCGTGACCAGCCCGGTCCCCGTGAGGATGCGGATCGCCTCGCGGATGGGCCCGCGGCTGGTGCCCATGCGGACCGCCAGAGCGGCCTCGTTCAGCCGGTCGCCCGCCTTGAACTCGCCGGCGTAGATCAACTGCTTCAGCTGCTCCGCGATGCTGCGCGGCAGGCCTTCGGCGGTGGCGATGGGCGGAACGGTCGTCATGCGGATGCAGGGCCGCTTCGGCCGCGGCCTTGTCGGCGATTATAGGAAGGCTGTCGACGTTGTCACCCGGATTGTCGACACTTGGCGGCCGGGTCCCGCTGCGAGGCCGGCCGCCGCGCGGCGACTCAGAGGGCTTCCGCGTTGTGGTGCGGCGCCGGCGCCATCAGGCGGTCGGTGGCCGCGATCGCCATCGCCGAGAGCAGGAAGGTGATGTGGATGACCGTCTGCGCGACCAGCACCTTTTCCGAGTAGTTGTCGGCGTTGATGAAGGTCTTGAGCAGGTGGATCGAGGAGATGCCGATGATGGCGGTGGCCAGCTTGACCTTCAGCACCGAGGCGTTGACGTGGCTGAGCCATTCCGGCTGGTCCGGGTGGCCTTCCAGGTTCATGCGGCTGACGAAAGTTTCATAGCCGCCCACGATCACCATGATCAGCAGGTTGGAGATCATGACCACGTCGATCAGCGCCAGCACGACCAGCATGATGATGGTCTCGTTCAGCGCCGTCAGCTGCGACGTCGGCTTGTACCCGATGCTCGAGATCAGCTGCTGGAGCGCCGACTGGCTGCCGGCGGCGGCCTCGACTAGGTGCCACAGTTCCAGCAGGAAGTGCACGACGTACACGGCCTGCGCGGCGATGAGGCCCAGGTACAGGGGCAGCTGCAGCCAGCGGCTGGCGAAGATCAGGTTGGGCAGCGGCCGCAGGGGGGAGGAGCGGCTGGTGCCGGACGGGTGTTGCATGAGGCAGGGGGGCAGACTTGGACGACGAACGCGCGATTGTAGGGACCTGCACTCTGGCACCCGGGGCTCCGTCGTCTGTAAGCTAGCAGCCAGTCAGTGCGACGTAAGTGCCGAACCGGACATTACGCCCGAATTTCCTCCCCACCCATTTCCCGGAGACAAAGCATGAGCGCCATCGAATCCGTCCTGGTCGAAAACCGAGTGTTCCCCCCCAGCGATGCCATGGTGAAGGCTGCCCGCATCTCCGGGATGGCCGCCTACGAAGCCCTGGCCAAGGAGGCGGAGCAGGACTTCGAGGGCTTCTGGTCGCGGCTGGCGCGCGACAACGTGCAGTGGACCAAGCCCTTCACGAAGACGCTCGACGAATCCAACGCGCCCTTCTACAAGTGGTTCTCCGACGGCGAGCTCAACGCCAGCGCCAACTGCCTCGACAAGCACATCGGCACCCCGGTGGAGAACAAGACCGCCATCGTCTTCGAGTCCGACGACGGCAAGG
The DNA here is from genome assembly GCF_016722785.1 of Ramlibacter monticola. Taxonomy (GTDB): domain Bacteria; phylum Pseudomonadota; class Gammaproteobacteria; order Burkholderiales; family Burkholderiaceae_C; genus Ramlibacter; species Ramlibacter monticola. Next base: position 174,956 of record NZ_JAEQNE010000010.1, read on the forward strand.
TCTCGCAGCTCACCTACAAGGAACTGCTGGCGAAGGTGAGCCAGTTCGCCAACGCGCTGAAGGCGCAGGGCATCCAGAAGGGCGACCGCGTCGTCATCTACATGCCGATGGGCGTGGAAGGCGTGGTGGCCATGCAGGCCTGCGCGCGCATCGGCGCCACCCACAGCGTGGTGTTCGGCGGCTTCTCCGCCAAGTCGCTGCAGGAGCGCATCATCGACGCCGGCGCGGTGGCCGTCGTCACGGCCAACTACCAGATGCGCGGCGGCAAGGAACTGGGCCTGAAGTCCATCGTGGACGAGGCGCTCGACATGGGCGGCTGCGACACGATCAAATCCGTGCTGGTGTTCAACCGCACGGCCACGCCCTGCAACATGGTGGCCGGACGCGACAAGACCTTCGACGAGGCGCTGAAGGGCCAGTCCACCGAATGCAAGCCGGAGCCGGTGAACGCGGAGCACCCGCTGTTCATCCTCTACACCTCCGGCTCCACCGGCAAGCCCAAGGGCGTGCAGCACTCCACCGGCGGCTACCTGCTGTGGGCCAAGCTCACCATGGACTGGACCTTCGACATGAAGCCGCAGGACCTGTTCTGGTGCACGGCCGACATCGGCTGGATCACGGGCCACAGCTACGTCGCGTACGGCCCGCTCGCGGCCGGTTGCACCCAGCTGATCTTCGAGGGCATCCCGACCTTCCCGCACTCGGGGCGCTTCTGGCAGATGATCGAGCAGCACAAGGTGACCGTGTTCTACACGGCGCCCACCGCGATCCGCTCGCTGATCAAGGCCTCCGAGACCGACGAGAAGGTCCATCCGAAGAACTGGGACCTGACGTCGCTGCGCATCCTGGGCACGGTGGGCGAGCCGATCAATCCCGAAGCCTGGATGTGGTACTACAAGCACGTGGGTGGCGAGCGCTGCCCGATCGTGGACACCTTCTGGCAGACCGAGACCGGCGGCCACGTGATCACCCCGCTGCCTGGCGCGACCCCGCTGGTGCCCGGTTCGTGCACGCTGCCGCTGCCCGGCATCATGGCCGCGATCGTCGACGAGGCCGGCCACGACATCCCGAACGGCTCCGGCGGCATGCTGGTGATCAAGCGCCCCTGGCCCTCCATGATCCGCACGATCTGGAACGACCCGGAGCGCTTCAAGAAGAGCTACTTCCCGGAGGAGATGGGGGGCAAGCTGTACCTGGCCGGCGACGGCGCGGTGCGCGACGCCAAGACGGGCTACTTCCGCATCACGGGCCGCATCGACGACGTGCTGAACGTCTCCGGCCACCGCATGGGCACGATGGAGATCGAGTCGGCGCTGGTGGCCAAGACGGACCTCGTGGCGGAAGCAGCGGTGGTCGGCCGTCCCGACGACCTCACCGGCGAGGCGATCTGCGCGTTCGTCGTGCTGAAGCGGCCCCGTCCCACGGGCGAGGAAGCGAAGAAGATCGCCAACGAGCTGCGCAACTGGGTGGCCAGGGAGATCGGCCCGATCGCCAAGCCCAAGGACATCCGTTTCGGCGACAACCTGCCCAAGACGCGCAGCGGCAAGATCATGCGCCGCCTGCTGCGCTCGATCGCCAAGGGCGAGACGATCACGCAGGACATCACGACGCTGGAAAACCCGGCGATCCTGGAGCAACTGGCTCAGACCAATTGATGGAGGCCGCCGCTGGTGGCGGTGCCGCGCAGCGGCTTGCGGGATTGGACGGCACTCATATCTCCGCAGGCGATGTGATGTGCCGGCAGAACCCGGCGATCCTGGAGCAACTCGCGCAGACCAACTGACGCGTGCATGCTCCTCCCCCGCGGGGGAGGCCGGGAGAGGGGCGCTTCGGCGCCCCTTGGCCTTTGCGGGGGGCGGGTCGCGGCTGCGTGAGATCGGGGGTCGGCGACGGACTCAGGCCGCGCGCAGCGCCCTGCGCTTGCGGCGCGCCCGGATGTTGAGCGCCTCCACCGCCAGCGAAAAGGCCATGGCCGCATAGATGTAGCCCTTGGGCACGTGGAAGTCGAACGCTTCCGCGGTGAGCGTCATCCCGACCATCACCAGGAAGGCCAGCGCCAGCACCTTCAGCGAGGGATGCGCCTGCACGAACTCGCCGATGGGCCGGGCGGCGAACATCATCAGGGCCACGGCGGACACCACCGCCGCGATCATCACCGGCAGCTGGTCGACCATCCCCACGGCGGTGATCACCGAGTCCAGCGAGAAGACGATGTCCAGCAGGGCGATCTGGCCGATCACGCTCCAGAAACGCGCCTGGCCGGCCTTCGCGGTCCCGCGCTCCTCCGGCGGCTCGTCGCGCGCCTCGACGACGCTGAAGATCTCGCGCGACGCCTTGTAGAGAAGGAACAGGCCTCCGCCGAACAGCACGAGGTCACGGCCGCTGACGGCCTCGCCGAGCACGGTGAAGAGGTCGTCCTTCAGGTCCATCACCCAGCTCAAGGACAGCAGGAGCAGAAGCCGCGTGCCCATGGCGAACAGCAGGCCGAGGCGGCGCGCCCTGTCCTGCGAGGCGGGCGGGAGGTGACCGACCAGGATGGTGAGGAAGACGATGTTGTCGATGCCCAGCACCACTTCGAGCGCGGTGAGCATGACGAAGGCGATCCAGACGTTGGCGTCGAGGAGGTCCATGGCCCGCCCAGCTTAACGGCGGCTCCGCGCGCGCGGCGCAGGAAGGCGCGGTCAGGGCGCGCAGGCGGGTAACCCGTCGTCCGCGCCGGCAAGGAAAAAGCCCGCCGGAGGCGGGCTTCGACCGGAGCGCGAAAGGTTTACTTCTGGCTGAGGACCCAGGCGGCCAGCTTCTTGGCCTCGGCCTCGTTCACCTGGGCGTTGGCGGGCATGGGGACGGGGCCCCAGACGCCGGCGCCGCCCTTCATGATCTTGGCGGCCAGCTTGTCGACGGCATCCTTCTGGCCGGCGTACTTGGTGGCGACCTCCTTGTAGGCAGGACCGACCAGCTTCTTGTCGATGGCGTGGCAGGCCATGCAGTTCTTCGCGGTAGCCAGGGCCTGGTCGGCCAGCGCCGGCGCGGAAAGGGCGGCCAGGGCAGCCAGCGCAAACAGGGCACGTTTCATGGGAGGGACCTCGCAGTTGAGTTACATTCCTTCAACGGTATTGTACGGAGCGGCGTTGACCCCGCCGATCGTCGACAGTCAGGCAAGAAACGAGAGGCCGCATGCTTTTCCTGGGGTTGGGCATTCTTTTGCTCGCGTTGAAGTACTTCGAGTTCGGGCCGGTCGCGGAGTGGTCCTGGTGGCTCGTGCTTTCTCCGTTTGCGCTGGCCGTGGTCTGGTGGGCCTGGGCCGACTGGTCCGGCTACACCAAGCGCAAGGCGGTCGAGCGCGAGGAGGTGCGCAAGAAGGCGCGCATCGACAAGCAGCGCGAACAGCTCGGGCTGGGCACGAAGAAGCCCGGCCGGCGCTGACCCGGCCCCGGGGCGCTCAGGAGCCGTCGCCCAGGGCGGGGGCGTGCTTGCGCTTCAGCGGCGCGAGCGCCGGCCCTTCGATCACGGTGCCGTCGGGGCGGAAGCGGCTGCCGTGGCAGGGGCAATCCCAGCTCGTTTCCACGCTGTTCCAGTGCACCCTGCAGCCCACGTGCGTGCACACGGGCGACACGGCGTACAGTTCGCCCGCCGGCGAGCGCCAGGCCGCGACGGTCTCGCCCTCGGCGTCGACGATGGCGCTGTCGCCGGCTTTCAGCTCCGACAACTTCTCGTTCTGGCGCTGGGTCAGGTAGTCCTTCACCAGCTGCGTCACCACCAGCGCGTTCTCTCCCAGGATGTTCTTGCCGCCCTTCAGGGGCGAAAGGCGGCCTGGCCGCACGAGGTCCGCGAAGGCCGACTTGTGCCCGAGCAGTTCCGCCGCGATCAGGCGCGCGGCCACGGTGCCCCAGGTCAGGCCGTCGGTGGAAAAGCCGGTGGCGATGAAGCAGTCGGAGTGGTTGCGCCCGATGTACGGCAGGGCGTCCGCGCCGCGGTAGTTCTGGGCCGACCAGCGATGCGTGACCGGCCGATCGCCGAAGAACTTGCGCGCCAGGTTCTCCAGCGCGATCAGTCCCGCCGTGGCGTTGTGGATGCCGACCTTGTGCTCCTGCCCCGCGCAGACCAGGTAATGGCGGTCGCCGGCCTGCAGCGTGCGGATCGACAGGTGCTCGTTCGCCTTCCACCAGAAGGTGCCCGGGCCGGGCGGCGCGCCGGGTTCCCAGTCGAAGGCGAGCGCGTATTCGCGGTGCACCGGCATCTCGGTGTGCACGAGGTGGACGCCCTTGGGCGAATGCGTGGCCATCACGATCTCCCGGGCGGTCACGCTGCCGGAGTCCGTCTTGACGCGGCGGGCCTTGGTGTCGATCTCCAGCACGCGCGAGTGCTCGTGGATCCGGGCGCCCGCCTCCGCCGCGCGCCGCGCCATCGCCACCACGTAGGCCTGCGGCTGGAACTGCGCCTGGTTGCGCAGCACGATCACCTCGCCTTCCGCGGGGGGCAGGGGCGCGGGAACCGAGCTTGCGCGCTCGACCGCGCAGCCGGCGGCGGCGAGCGCCTCGAATTCCTTCTGGAGGGCTTCGTTGTTGGCGCGATCCGCCCACTCCACGAGGTCGCAGCGGCGGAACCCGACATCGGGTAGCAGCCGGCAGCGTTCTTCCACGAAGTTCACCGCCGTGCGCCTCTCGTTGGCCACGTGGCGCGCTACCTCCGCGCCCCACTTGGCCGCGATCTCGCGCATGCCGCTGGAGACGGTCTCGTAGAGATTGCCCGTCGAATTGCCGGTGGTGCCGCAACCGATCTCGTCGGCCTCGAGCAGCACCACGGTGGGCGGGTTGGGCGCCTTCCGTTCGGCGAGCAGGTCGGCGAGCGTGACTCCGGTGATGCCGCCGCCGATGATCAGCACGTCGCAGGTCACGTCGCCGCTCAAGGGAGCGTGGGCGGTGGGAGCGGCGGTGCCGCGCCAGAGGGAAAGGGTGTTCATCTCGTTGTCCCCTTTGGAGAGGTCCCATGCTAGGCAGGGGCGGGAGAGCAGGGCGTAGGACAAGGACGACATAGCGCCTTGCGCGCCCTCGTGCGCACGGGTGCACCCGGTGCACGGTTGCGCAAGAAGGGTCAGGCGGCCGGCATGGCGTCGAGCGGGCTGCGAATCGTGCCGCCGGCGAATTTCAGGACGTGCGTGTAGATCATCGTCGTGCTCACGTCGGCGTGGCCGAGGAGATCCTGCACCGTGCGGATGTCGGTGCCGGACTGCAGCAGGTGCGTGGCGAAGGAGTGCCGCAGGGTGTGGGCCGAAATGCGCTTCTGGAGCCCGGACTTCACGACCGCCTTGCGCAAGGCGCGCTGGAGACGGTCTTCGTGCAGGTGGTGGCGGCGCACGATGCCCTCGCACGGGTCGGTGAAAGGCAGGGGTGACGGAAAGACCCAGAACCAGCCCCAGGTGCGACCGACGTTGGGGTACTTGCGCTCGAGCCCGTGCGGCACCTGGACCCCGCCGCATTCGTTGCGGCGGTCGCGCTCCCAGCAGGCCCGCGCCGCCGCGAACTGCGCGCGCAGTTCCGCTTCCAGCGAATGCGGCAGCATCACGACGCGGTCCTTGTTGCCCTTGGCTTCGCGCACGATGATGACGCGCCGTTCGAAGTCCACGTCCTTGGTGCGCAGGCGCAGTGCCTCCATGAGGCGCATGCCCGTGCCGTAAAGCAGGCGGGCGACCACGCGCGTCGTGTCTTCCATCGCCTGGAAGAGGCGCGACGTTTCGTCCGGTGTGAGCACCGTCGGGAGCCGGCGGGTGTACGCGGGGCGCTGCAACTCCGTCATCCAGGGGAGTTCGATCCCGAGGACCTCGCGATAGAGGAACAGGATGGCGCTGAGCGCCTGGTTGTGGGTGGAACTCGCCACGCCGCGCTGGGTGGCCAGCATCGTGAGGAAGGCCTGCACTTCGGCGGAGCCCATGTCGCGCGGATGCTTCACCCCATTCCAGCGAATGAAGAAGCGGATCCAGTAAAGGTAGGCGTTCTCGGTGCGAAGGCTATAGTGCAAATAGCGTGCGCGCTCGCGGGCTTGGGTGAGCAGGCGAGGAGGCTGCGCGGCGGGGGTGGGGGGCGGCGCCATGGGTAGGCTGTATGTGAATACAGTGTATCCGCAGAGACCTCAGGCCGCAAGGGATGCGGGGGAGGTGCGGTGAAACGGGGCGGCCGGATGCTGATGTATCCAGCACTCTTATCCGGCGGCCGAATGGATGCGAAGACGCGCTGTATCAAGTGGGGAAACTGGAGCTCTGATATTTGGCGGGAAGGGTTGATTCCTGTGTGTGATCAACAACTTGCGGAGGCGTTCGTGGGAGGGATATCGCACGGATGGGGGATATTGGGGTTTGGGGTGCGGTCTACATTACGTTGAACTAAACCGCTGACGCGGTGGTTGGTCCATCAGGCCGCCACCGCGTTTTCATTTGCGTTGCCCGGTGTGAGGCGCAGCCTTGAAGGGGGAATGTTCCCGGCCCTTCAAG
>NZ_JAEQNE010000011.1:0-125586 GCF_016722785.1 Ramlibacter monticola
CGCCTTCTGCTGGGCTTCCTTGAGCTGCAGCTCAAGCTCCTTGATCCGCTGCTCCGGCGGCACGGGTTTGCTGGGGTCTGACATCTTCTGGACTGATTTGCCCATGGATGATGCCTTGCGCCACCGCGGGCTGCCATGCCTTCGCATCCAGGTCAGAACGGTCGATGACCCCTGTATGCCGTAGCGCCTTTGTGCTTGGCCGGTCGTCAGTTCGCCCTTCTCGACCTGTTCAACCACTGCAAGCTTGAACGCAAGCGTGTAGTCGTTCTGTGTTCTCTTGGTCCATTCCGTCATTGACTTTCCTTTCTGGTGGCCAGAAAGGTGTCAACCCATTTCAGGACGGGTCACAGTCCCGGTCTGATCCTGCGATGTGTCGGTTCGGACGCAGCGGCTTCGTTCGAGATCGCCGGACACTCACTGAGTGACTTCGCGGAGGACGCGCGCTACCCAAAGGCGCAGCGCAGGACCAGGATGGGACAGTCCGCCTCGGCGACATAAAGGAGGAGGCGCGGGCGCAACCATCGCCCGGGGCGGGGCTCTCATCCGCGCCGGGGGACAGTCGCCGAGGCGGACTGTCCCATCCTGGTCCGGCTCCGGAGCAACGGACCTCCCAAACAGCCCCTCACCGCGCACCCCTTTCTCAAGGGAAAACCCCGGTCTGACAGCAAGCCGTCAGTCTCCAGAATGAGCCACCCCGCGAACCGCTACGAAAGGTTACGACGGGCGCGGACGCGTAGTCCGTTCAACTCATTCCAGGAGACACCATGGATCGTCGCTCGCTTATCAAGAATGCAGGCATCGCGGGCGTGCTCGCGTCCGGCATCGCCCCGGCCGTGCACGCCCAGGCGGCCATCCGCTGGCGTCTCGCTTCCAGTTTCCCGAAGTCGCTCGACACCCTCTATGGCGGCGCCGAGGTGTTCGCCGCCCGCGTGAAGGCGATGACCGGCGGCAAGTTCGAGATCTCCACCCATGCCGCGGGCGAACTGATGCCCGCCTTCGGCGTGGTCGACGGCGTGCAGCAGGGCACGGTCGAAGCCGCTCACACCGCGCCCTACTACTTCTTCGGCAAGAACGAGGTGTTCGCGCTCGGCTGCGCGATCCCGTTCGGCCTCAACAGCCGGCAGATGACGGCGTGGATGCACGAGGGCAACGGCCTGAAGCTGATGCGCGAGTTCTACGCCAAGTACAACATCATCAACTTCCCGGCCGGCAACACCGGGGCCCAGATGGGCGGGTGGTACCGCAAGGAAGTGAAGTCGATGGCCGACATCAAGGGCCTGAAGTTCCGCGTCGGCGGCTTCGCCGGCAAGGTCGTCGAGCGCATGGGCGGCGTGCCGCAGAACATCCCCGGCGGCGAGATCTACCAGGCGCTGGAGAAGGGCACGATCGACGCCGCCGAATGGGTGGGCCCGTACGACGACCTGAAGCTCGGCTTCCACAAGGTCGCGCAGTACTACTACTACCCCGGCTGGTGGGAAGTGGGTCCCGAACTGGACGTGTTCATCAACACCAAGGCTTACGAAGCCTTGTCGGCCGAGTACAAGGCGGTCGTGCAGGCCGCGGCGGCCGAGGCGCACGTGTACGTGCAGGCGCGCTACGACGGCCGCAACCCTGACGCGCTGAAGACGCTGGTGGCGCAGGGCACCAAGCTGCGTCCCTTCCCCGCCGACGTGATGAACACCGCGTTCAAGGAAGCCATGGCGCTGTATTCGGAGATCGGCGCCAAGAACGAGGACTGGAAGAAGGTCTATGCGGACTACGCCAAGTTCCGTCAGGAAGAGAACCTCTGGTTCCAGTTCACCGAGGCCTCGCTGGACAATTTCATGCAGGCGCAGGTGAAGGCGAAGAAGCTCTGAGCCGCCCGGCGCTGCGACGGGAAAGGCCCTGCGGGGCCTTTTTCATTGGGAGGTTCTAAGTGCAAACACGGGTGCGGCGCGCCAGCCGCCTGACAGCCAGCCGCGCGACGCACGGGCGATCATGGACGGCACGTTGCAACTTCCAGAGCAGTTCATGGACCGTCGTTCCGTTCTCAAGCATGCCGGCATCGCCGGTGTCCTGGCCTCCGCCGCCGCGCCGGCAGTGCACGCGCAGGCCGCGATCCGCTGGCGCATCGCCTCCAGCTTCCCCAAGTCGCTCGACACCATCTACGGCGGCGCCGAGGTGTTCGCCCAGAAGGTGAAGCAGCTGTCGGGCGGCCGGTTCGAGGTGTCGGTGCACGCCGCCGGCGAGCTGATGCCGGCCTTCAACGTGGTGGACGGCGTGCAGCAGGGCACGGTCGAGGCCGCGCACACCGCGCCCTACTACTTCTTCGGCAAGGACGAGACCTTCGCGATCGGCGGCGCCATCCCCTTCGGCCTCAACAGCCGCCAGATGAGTGCCTGGACCTTCGAGGGCAACGGCCTGAAGCTGATGCGCGAGTTCTATGCGAAGTACAACATCGTCAGCTTCCCCTGCGGCAACACCGGCGCGCAGATGGGCGGCTGGTACCGCAAGGAGATCAAGTCGGCCGCCGACATCAAGGGCCTGAAGTTCCGCGTCGGCGGCTTCGCCGGCAAGGTCGTCGAGCGCATGGGCGGCGTGCCGCAGAACATCCCCGGCGGCGAGATCTACCAGGCGCTGGAGAAGGGCACCATCGACGCGGCCGAGTGGATCGGCCCCTACGACGACCTCAAGCTGGGCTTCCACAAGGTCGCGCCCTTCTACTACTACCCCGGCTGGTGGGAAGGCGGCCTGCAGCTGGACCTGTACGTCAACCAGAAGGCCCATGACGCCCTCTCGCCCGAGAACAAGGCGATCGTCGAAGCCGCCAGCGCCTACGCGCACGTGGACATGCAGGCCAAGTACGACGCCCGCAACCCCGCCGCCGTGAAGCAGCTGGTGGCGCAGGGCGCCAAGCTGCGTCCCTTCCCCGCCGACGTGATGGCCGATGCCTTCAGGCAGTCGATGGCGGTGTACGCCGAGCTGTCCGCGAAGAACCCGAACTGGAACAAGGTGTACGGCGACTACGCGCGCTTCCGTTCCGACCAGAACCTGTGGTTCCGCTTCACCGAGGCCACCTTCGACCGCTTCATGCAGGCGCAGAAGCTGTGAGATCGCCCGGGCGCCCGGGCGCCCGCACGGCGACGAAAAAGGGCTGTCGGGAGCCCTTTTTCGTTCGTCGGTCCGTGCCGCCATGACAGCTCCTTGACAGCTTGGTGCAAACGAAGGAATCGATGATCCGCCCACTTACGCCTACAACGAAGGAGATAGTTTCCATGGATCGTCGCTCCGTCCTGAAGAATGCCGGCATCGCCGGGGTGCTCGCCGCCGGCGTCGCGCCCGCGGTGCATGCCCAGGCCACCATCCGCTGGCGCCTCGCTTCCAGCTTCCCGAAGTCGCTGGACACCATCTACGGCGCGGCCGAAGTGTTCTCGCAGCAGGTCAAGGCGATGTCGGGCGGCAAGTTCGAGATCTCCGTGCACGCCGCCGGCGAGCTGATGCCCGCCTTCGGCGTGGTGGACGGCGTGGAGAAGGGCACCGTGGACATGTGCCACACGGTGCCGTACTACTTCTTCGGCAAGGACGAGACCTTCGCGATCGGCGCGGCCATCCCCTTCGGCCTCAACAGCCGCCAGATGAGCGCCTGGATGTACGAGGGCAACGGCCTGAAGCTGATGCGCGAGTTCTACGCCAAGTACAGCATGATCAACTTCCCGGGCGGCAACACCGGCGCGCAGATGGGCGGCTGGTTTCGCAAGGAGCTGAAGACGCTCGCCGACGTGAAGGGCCTGAAGTTCCGCATCGGCGGCTTCGCCGGCCGGATCATCGAGCGCATGGGCGGCGTGCCGCAGAACATCCCCGGCGGCGAGATCTACCAGGCGCTGGAGAAGGGCACCATCGACGCGGCCGAGTGGGTGGGCCCGTACGACGACCAGAAGCTGGGCTTCAACAAGGTCGCGCCCTTCTACTACTACCCCGGCTGGTGGGAAGGCGGCCCGCAGGTGGACTTCTTCATCAACCAGAAGCAGTTCAACGCCCTGCCGGCCGAGTACAAGGCCATCGTCGAGGCGGCGTCCAGCCACGCCCACGTCGACATGCAGGCCAAGTACGACGCCCGCAACCCGGCGGCGCTGAAGCAGCTGGTCGGCTCCGGCGCCAAGCTGCGCCCGTTCCCGAACGACATCATGAACCAGGCCTTCAAGGTCTCGATGCAGGTGTACGACGAGCTGTCGGCCAAGAACGAGAGCTGGAAGAAGGTCTACGCGGACTACGCCAAGTTCCGCGCCGACCAGAACCTGTGGTTCCGCTTCACCGAGGCGACCTTCGATCGCTTCATGCAGGCGCAGAAGCTCTGAAGCCCGGCGGGAGAGGCCCGCAGCTCATGCCAAAAGCCGCACGGAAGTGCGGCTTTTGCCTTGCATGCACCGGGGGAGTGCAAGACTTCTGACAGGTTTGCGGGGGTGGCGGGCGCATCATCGTCCCGCTTCCCTTTCCATCACTCCCTCTCCCTCTCCCTCTCCCTCTCCCATGGATCGTCGCTCCCTCATCAAGCGCGCCGGCATCGCCGGCGTGCTCGCTTCCGGCATCGCTCCCGCGGTGCACGCCCAGGCCGCCGTCCGCTGGCGCCTGGCTTCCAGCTTCCCCAAGTCGCTCGACACGATCTTCGGCAGCGCCGAGATGCTGTCCAAGACCGTCAAGGAATTGTCCGGCGGGAAGTTCGAGATCTCCGTGCACGCCGGCGGCGAGCTGATGCCCGCCTTCGGCGTCGTCGATGCGCTGCAGAACGGCACCGTCGAGATGGCGCAGACCGCGCCCTACTACTTCACCGGCAAGGACTCGATCTTCGCGTTCGGCTGCGCCGTCCCGTTCGGCCTCACGGCGCGCCAGATGGACGCCTGGATGGAACACGGCAACGGCCGCAAGCTGATGGACGCGTTCTACGGCAAGTACAACATCAAGAGCTTCAGCGCGGGCAACACCGGCACCCAGATGGGCGGCTGGTTCCGCAAGGAGATCAAGACCGTCGCCGACCTCAAGGGCCTGAAGATGCGCATGGGCGGCGGCCTGTTCGGCGAAGCCATGGCCAAGCTGGGCGTCGTGGCGCAGAACATGCCCGCCGGCGAGGTGTACCAGGCCCTGGAGAAGGGCACGCTGGACGCCACCGAGTTCGTCGGCCCTTACGACGACGAGAAGCTGGGCTTCAACAAGGTGGCCCCGTACTACGCCTACCCGGGCTGGTGGGAAGGCGGCGCCGAGCTGGAGTTCTTCGTCAACACCAAGGCCTACGGCGCCCTGTCGGCCGAAAACAAGGCGATCCTCGACGCCGCGACCCAGGTGGCCGCGCGCGACATGACGGCCAAGTACGACGCCTTCAACCCGATCGCGCTGAAGCGCCTGGTGGCCGCCAAGACCAAGCTGATGCCCTTCACCAAGGAGATCATGGACGCCGGCTGGAAGGCCTCCATGGAAGTCTTCGCCGAGCACGAGGCCAAGTCGCCCGAGTTCAAGAAGATCCACCAGGACATGCGCGCCTTCCAGCGCGACCAGATCCTGTGGACGCGCTTCTCCGAGTTCCGCTTCGACTCGTACATGACTTCCGTGAAGCTCTGACGGCCAGCTGACCGTCCGACCGAAAGCCCGCCTCCGGCGGGCTTTTCTCTTGCGCTCCTCCGTCATCATGGGGGGATGGACCACAACCTCCCGCTGATCACCACGATCGCCGCCGGCCTGGGGCTCGCGCTCGTGCTCGGCTTCGTCGCCGCGCGCCTGCGGCTGCCGGCGCTGGTGGGCTACCTCCTCGCCGGCGTGGTGATCGGGCCGTTCACGCCCGGCTTCGTCGCCGACACCAAGCTCGCCTCCGAATTGGCCGAGATCGGCGTCATGCTGCTCATGTTCGGCGTCGGCCTGCACTTCTCGCTCGGGGACCTGCTGGCGGTGCGGCGCATCGCGATCCCGGGCGCGATCGTGCAGATCCTCGCCGCCACCGCCATGGGCGTGGCGGTCGCCACCTTCTGGGGCTGGAGCCTGGCGGCCTCGCTGGTCTTCGGCATCGCGCTGTCGGTGGCCAGCACCGTCGTGCTGCTGCGCGCGCTGGAGAGCCTGGGCCAGCTGGAGAGCTTCAACGGCCGCATCGCCGTGGGCTGGCTGGTGGTGGAGGACCTGGCGATGGTGATCGTGCTGGTGCTGCTGCCGCCGATCGCCACGGCGCTGACCGGCTCCACCTCCACCGACCCGGAGCAGATCGCGCGCAGCATCGCGACCACGCTGCTGCAGGTGGTGGCCTTCGTGGCGCTGATGCTGGTGGTGGGACGGCGGCTGTTCCCCTGGCTGCTCTGGCAGGTGCAGAAGCTCGGCTCGCGCGAGCTGTTCACGCTGTGCGTGGTGGCCGCCGCGGTGAGCATCGCCTACGGGGCCACCCACCTGTTCGGCGTGTCCTTCGCGCTGGGCGCCTTCTTCGCCGGCATGGTGCTGCGCGAATCGCAGTTCAGCCACCGCGCGGCCGAGGAGACGCTGCCGCTGCGCGACGCCTTCGCGGTGCTGTTCTTCGTCTCGGTCGGCATGCTGTTCGATCCGCGCGTGCTCGTGGACGAGCCCCTGCGCGTGCTGGCCGTGCTGGGCGTGATCGTGCTGGGCAAGTCGCTGGCGGCCGCGGCGCTGGTGCTGCTGCTGCGCTATCCGCTGCACACGGCGCTCACCGTCTCCGCCAGCCTGGCGCAGATCGGCGAGTTCTCGTTCATCCTGATCGGGCTGGGCGGCTCGCTGGGAGTGGTGCCGCCGCAGGCGCAGAGCCTGGTGGTCGCCGGCGCGCTGATCTCCATCGCGCTCAACCCGCTGGTGTTCCGCGGCATCGAGCCGCTGCAGCGCTGGCTGCTGGCGCGCTCGCAGCTGGCGCGCAACCTGGCGGCGCGGGACGACCCGCTGGCCGAACTGCCCCTCAGCACGGACCCGAAGTACCTCTCGCGCCAGGTCGTGCTGGTGGGCCACGGGCGCGTCGGGCGCAAGCTCGGCGAGGCGCTGCAGGCGCACCACATCCCCTTCGTGGTGGTGGAGCAGAACCGCGCGGTGGTGGAGGAATTGCGTTCGGCGGGCATCCCCGCCGTGTTCGGCGACGCGGCGCTGCCCGAGGTGCTGGTGCAGGCGCACGTGGCCCGGGCCCGCATGCTGGTGATCGCCACGCCCGACACGCTGGGCGTGCGCCAGATGGCGGCGCACGCGCGCCTGCTCAACCCGGGCATCGAGCTGGCGGTGCGTTCGCACAACGAGGAGGAGGCGCAGCGACTGGAGCAGGAACTCGCCGGCAGCGTGTTCGTGGGGGAGCACGAACTGGCGCGGGCGATGACGCGGCACGTGCTGGAGCGCTGCGCGGCCTGAGGGCGGTTCGATTCCTGGGCTGCGTCAATTCACCGTCTGGTGAATCACTGTGCCGTGCCCGCACGCGTCCGGGGAAGCCGCGTTGACAGGCCTCCCCCGCCCGCCGTAGAGTGGTTAATTAACCAGTTAGAGAATTAACCCGGAGACGCGAACATGCAGAAGCGCTTTTTCCTCCATGTCCTGGCTGCTGCTGCCGCCCTGGGAGCGGCCCTGCCGGCCGCCGCCCAGAACTGGAAGCCTACCCGCCCGATCAACCTGATCGTGCCCTGGGCCGCCGGCGGCTCCACCGACCAGGTCACCCGCGTCACCGCCGCGGAGCTGGAAAAGGCGCTGGGCCAGACCATCGTGATCGTGAATCAGCCGGGCGCTTCCGGCGCCATAGGCACCAAGAGCGCGCTCGATGCCGCCAAGGACGGCTACACCTGGACGGCCGGCGCGGCGCAGGACCTAGGCGCGTACCAGGCCCTCGGTTCCGTCAACACCAGCATCAAGGACTGGCACCTGTTCCTCAATGTGGCCAACGTGCAGGTGATCGGCGTCAACCCGACCCGCCCCTGGAAGAACGCCCAGGAGCTGCTCGACGACATGAAGAAGCGCCCGGGCCAGATCGCGGTGGCGACCGCGGGCGTGACGTCCGCCGGCCACAACGCGATGGACCAGATCGTCAAGGCGACCGGCGTGAAGTACAAGGAAGTGTCCTATGACGGCGGCAACCCCGCCGTGGTCGCCACCGTGGCCGGCGAGGCCGACATCACGACGCAACTCGCGGTGGAGCAGGCCGACATGATCCGCGGCAAGCGCCTGCGCCCGTTGGCCAGCGTGAGCGACAAGGCGCTGGAGCTGGAAGGCTTCGGCACCATCCCGCCGCTGTCGCAGACGGTGCCCGGCTTCACCGCCCCGACCAACTACTTCGGCATCTTCATCCCCCGGGGCGTGCCGGACGAGGTGGTGAAGACCGTGGAGAAGATCTGGGCCGAGCAGATCGTCAAGAGCGAGGCGCTGAAGAAGTACGCCACCAGCCGCGGCGCGCTGTTCCACCCCCTGGCCGGCGACGCCGCGCAGAAGGCGGTGTTCCCGGCGGTGCAGGCCAATGCCTGGAACCTGCACGCGGGCGGCAAGACCAAGGTCGCGCCGGACACGGTGGGCATCCCCAAGCCTTGAGCGCATGAGCGCCGCACGGCCGCCCGAAGGCGCTCGCCCCCTCCGCTTGCGGAGGGGGGAGGCGGAGCACGCAGTGCGGAGCCTGGGGGAGGTTACCCGATGAGCGACCCCGCAGTCGTCTCCGGCGAAACCGCGGCGCCGCGCTCCGACCTGAAGGACGCGGTCGGCTGGATCGCACTGGGCGCCGCCGTCCTGATCGGCTCGCTCGCGATGGACCGGCTGGAACAGCAGAACATCAACCCGGTCACCGTGCCGGGCCTGCTGCCCGGCCTGCTCGGGATCGCGATGATGCTGCTGGGCCTCATCCTGGGCGTGCGCAGCTGGCGCCGCGGGGCGTTCGCGCACGCCGCGCCGCCGGTCACGGCGCACCGGCGCGAGGAGCGCAGGCGCGTCGCCCTCGCCGTCGCGCTGTGCTGCGGCTACGGCATCGTGCTGGTGGGCCACGGCATCCCGTTCTGGCTCGCCTCCACGCTCTACGTCACGGCTTCCATCCTGCTGTTCCAGCGCATCAGCCACGACCTGGCGGAGCGCCGGCTCACGCCGCGGGCGTGGGGGAAGGCGCTGGCGATCGGCGTGATCTCCTCCGTGGTCACCTGGGCGGTGTTCGAAAAGCTGTTCCTCGTCCGCCTGCCCTGAACCCATCCCCCCATGCTGCAAGGACTGCAAGACCTCGGGACGGCCTGGCTGAGCTTCATGAACCCGCTCACGCTCCTGTACGGGCTGGGCGGCGCCTTCGTCGGCATCGTCATGGGCATCCTGCCGGGGCTGTCGGCGACGCTCGCCATCGCCCTGCTCACCACCCTCACCATCAAGCTCAGTGCCAACGACGCGATCCTGGTGCTGATCTGCTCCTACGTCGGCGCGCTCTACGGCGGCTCGCGCACGGCGATCCTGCTGAACATCCCCGGCACCGCGGCCAACGCCGCTTCCTGCGCGGACGGGTACGCCCTGGCCCTGCAGGGGCAGGCGGGCCGCGCCATCGGCATCGCCACCTCGGGCGCATTCGTCAGCACCTTGCTCGGCGTGGTGTGCCTGGCGCTGTTCACGCCGCTGCTGGCGGAGGTCGCGTTGCAGTTCGGCGCCTTCGAGTTCTTCTGGCTGACGCTGTTCGGCGTGACCATGTCGGGCAGCATCGTCGGCGGCGATCCGCTCAAGGGCTGGCTGATGGGCCTGCTGGGCCTGTTCCTCGCGCAGGTGGGCCAGGAGAGCCTCTATGCCTACGACCGCTTCACCTTCGGCTGGGGCGAACTCTCGGGCGGCATCGCGCTGATCCCGGCGCTGGTGGGCGCCTTCGGCCTCGCCGAGGTGCTGACCACCCTGGCCGACCCCATCGAGCGCAAGATCGTCGACCTGAAGGACTCGGTGCTCCCGCGCTGGCGCGAGATCGTGGTCTACAAGTGGACGGTGCTGCGCTCGGGGATCATCGGCGTGCTGACGGGCCTGCTGCCCGGCGTGGGCGAGGATGCCGGCGCCTGGATGTCCTATGCCGCGGCCAAGGCGGTGAGCAAGGAGCCGGAGAAGTTCGGCAAGGGCTCCATCGACGGCCTGATGGCCGCCGAGACCGGCGACATGTCGTCGATCCCCGGCCACATCATTCCCTCGCTCGCCCTCGGCATCCCGGGCTCCGCGCCCTCGGCGGTGCTGATGGCCGCGATGATCATCCACGGGGTGCAGCCCGGGCCCATGCTGATGATCCAGCACCCGCACTTCATCTACGAGGTGGTCGCGATGACCACCCTGGCGTCGATCACCATCCTGCTGTTCGGCCTGTTCGGCGTGCGCCCGCTGCTGCACGTGCTGAAGGTGCGGCGCGGCATCCTGATGCCGATCGTGTTCCTGCTGTGCACCGTGGGCGCCTTCGCCACCGCCTCGCGCCTGTTCGACATCTACGCCATGCTGTTCATCGGCGTCGGCGCCTACTTCCTGCGCCGGCGCGGCTACGAGATGGCGCCGCTGGTGCTGGGCCTGGTGCTCGGGCCGCTGCTGGACAAGAGCCTGCGCCGCGGCCTGGTGCTGTCCGACGGGAGCGTCCTTCCCTTCTTCACGCGGCCGATCGCGATGGCCTTCGCGGCCGTCACCTTGTTCACCATCCTGCTGTACGTGCCGCCCTTCAAGCGCGCCGTGAACAGGGTGAAGTCCGCGGCCGCCGACGCGGTGCGCGGCATGTTCGCGCGCCGGGTCTGAAGTGAAAGCCCAGCCCCGAAGCGCCTTCGGCGCCTCCCCCTCGAGGGGGCGCCACCACCGGCCCGGCCAAGCCGGTTCCGCGGTGGCACTGGGCCAGGGCATGCGATCCCGCGCGCCGACGCTCTTTGGCGACGTGGTGGAGAACTGAGATGCGCTTCGCCTTGTGCAACGAGGTCCTGCAGCCGCTGCCCTTCGCGCGGCAGTGCAAGCTGGCCGCGGACCTCGGCTACGACGGCCTGGAACTCGCGCCGTTCACGCTGGCCGAGGATCCGGGGAAGATGGTCGACGCGCAGGCCGCGGAGTTCCGCCGCATCGCGGAGGACCACGGCCTGCGGATCTTCGGCCTGCACTGGTTGCTGGTCGCGCCCGCGGGCCTGTCGATCGTGAGCGAGGATGCGCAGGTGCGGGGACGCACGACCGACCTCATGACGCGGCTGGTCGAACTGTGCGCGCTGCTGGGCGGCAGCTACCTGGTGCACGGCTCGCCGAAGCAGCGAAGCGTGCCGGAGGGAAGCACGCGCGAGCAGGCCTGGGAACGCGCGCGGGCCTGCCTGGCAGCCGCCGGCGGCTCCGCGGCGCGGCACGGCGTCACCTACTGCCTGGAGCCGCTGGCGCGGCGCGAGACCGACCTGGTCAACACGGTGGAAGAGGCCGTGCGCATGGTGGAGGAGGTCGCCTCGCCGGGCCTGCGCACCATGATCGACTGCAGCGCCGCCGGCCAGGCCGAGGCCGAGCCGGTGCACCGCCTGATGGAGCGGTGGATGCCGCGCGGCGTGGTCGCGCACGTGCAGGTCAACGACCCGAACCGGCGCGGCCCCGGCCAGGGGGCGCTGGACTTCGGGCCCATCCTGGGCGTGCTGGCGCGCATGGAGGCCGCGGGCCACTTCCCCGGCATCGTCGCCGTGGAGCCCTTCGACTACGTGCCCGACGGGCCGGGCTGCTCCGCGCGCGCCATCGGCTACCTGAAGGGCGTCCTGCAGGGACTGCAAGCCCATGGCTGATGCACCCCCGCTCGCGCTCCGCGCGATCGAACTGTACGAGCGGCCTGTCCATCTGCGCATGCCCTTCCGCTTCGGCGTGGTCACGCTGACGGAATGCCCGCAGGCCTTCGCGCGCGTGCAGGTGGCGCTGGCGGACGGGCGCACGTCCTGGGGCGCGGCGGCCGAACTGATGGCGCCGAAGTGGTTCGACAAGAACCTGGCGCTGTCGAACGAGGACAACTTCGATCAACTGCGCACCGTGCTGCGGCTCGCGCGTTCCGCCTACCTGTCCGACGTGTCGCGCGCCACGGCTTTCGGCCATTTCGCGCGCCACCACGAGGCCCATGCCCGCGCGGCGGCGCAGCAGGGCTTCAATCCGCTGCTGGCGAGCTACGGGCCGGCGCTCGTCGACCGCGCCGTGCTGGACGCCCTGGGCCGGGCGCGGGGCGTGTCCTTCTACGAAGCGATGCGCGCCAACCTTGCCGGCATGGGGGCGGCGCACCCCGCCTTCGCCGGCATCGACTTCGGGCGCTTCCTCTCGCGGCTGCAGCCCGCCGCCAGCATCCATGCACGCCACACGGTGGGACTGGTCGACGCGATCACCGATGCCGACCGGACGGAGCGCGTGGGCGACGGCCTGCCCGAGACGCTGGAGGAGGTGGTGCGGGCCTGCGGCCATCGCTACTTCAAGCTGAAGGTGGGCGGCAAGGTGCAGGCCGACGTCGAGCGGCTGCGGGCGATCGCCTCGGTGCTCGATCGCGCGGATGCGCCGTACCACGCGTCCCTCGACGGCAACGAGCAGTACGAGGACGCCGAGGGCGTGCTGGAATTGGTGCGGGCGGTGCGCGCCGATCCGAAGCTGCAGCGCCTGTGGCAATCCATCCTGTTCATCGAGCAGCCGATCGCGCGCAAGCTGGCACTGGAGGTCGACCTGCGGGCGGCGGACTTCGGCAAGCCGGTGATCGTCGACGAATCCGACGGCGAACTGGACAGCTTCGTGCAGGCGCGCTCGCGCGGCTATGCCGGCGTGTCCTCCAAGACCTGCAAGGGCTTCTACAAGTCGGTGCTGAATGCCGCCCGCTGCGAGGCCTGGAACCGGGAGGAGGGCGGCGCGCGCTACTTCATGTCGGGCGAGGACCTGACGACGCAGGCCGGCCTGTCGGTGCAGCAGGACCTGGCGCTGGTGAACCTGCTGGGGATCCGGCACGTGGAGCGCAACGGGCACCACTACGTCGACGGCATGAAGGCGCTGCCGCGGGCGGAGCAGCTGGCCTTCCTGCGCGCGCATCCGGACCTGTACGAAGACAGCCACGGGGCGGTGCGGCTGCGCATCCGCGGCGGCGAGATCGCGATCGGCTCGCTGGCGTGCGCCGGATTCGCGAGCGGGGCCCTGCCGGATTTCGGTGCGATGCGGGCGTTCTGACGCGCTTCAGAGGAGCAACAAGGCCGCTGCCGCGATGGCCGTGGGAATCGCCGCGCCCAGCAGCAGCCCGCCCGCCCCGATGCTCTCGTCCTCGAATCCACCGCGCAGCAGCGCCACGCCCGCCGGATTCGGCGCATTGGCGATCACCGTGAGGCCGCCGCCCGCCACCGCGCCCGCCACCAGCGCATAGCGCGCCTCCGTCGACAGCCCTTCGATCAGCGAGCCGAGGTAGGTGAGGGCGGCGTTGTCCGTCACGGCCGTGAGCCCCAGCGCGCCGAAGAACAGCGCGTTCGCGTCCATGGAGGACACCAGCGGCTGCAGCCACCACTGCTGCATCCCTCCGAGCACGACGAGTCCGGCGAGGAAGAACGCCACCAGCAGGGCCTCGCGGATCAGCAGCGGCTGCTGGAAACGGCCGTAGGCGGCGGTGAATCCGAGGAAGAACAGGAACAGGCCGAAGAACACGGCGGGATGGTGCGCGGTGAGGACCACGCCGGTGAGGAAGCCCAGGTGCACGAGCCGCACGCCCAGCGGCACCGCCGGCCCCTGCCCCTGCGGCACCGGCGCCGACAGCCCCGGCAGGTGGCGCCGCAGCACCCAGCACGCGAGCGTCGCGTTCGCCAGCACCGCGAGCGCCGCCTTCCAGCCGAAGGTGCGCGCCATGAAGGCCGTGTCCCATTCCCAGGCCGAGGCGACCATCAGCACGGGCGGCGCTGCATACGAGGTGAGCGTGCCGCCGATCGACACATTGACGAACAGCACGCCCAGGGCCATGTACTTCCAGCGCTCCGGCACCTCGGTGCGGAACACGCGCGCCCGCAGGAGCAGCGCCGACAGCGTCATCGCGGCCGGCTCGGTCACGAGGGATCCGAGCAGCGGCAGCGCGGCGAGGCACAGCCACACCGTGGCCAGCCCTATGTCCAGCGGCAGCAGCCGGGCGACCCGCTGCACGGTCGCACGCAAGGCCTCCAGCACCGGGTGCGAGGCGGCGATCACCATGATCACGAACACGAACAGCGGCTCGGTGTACTGGCGGCTTTCGACGTAGAGGACCGCTTCCTGCCAGCGGCCCAGCCCCGCCATCGCGAGCACCAGCACGAGGGACCAGAACCCGAACACCACTTCCACCTCGCCGAGCAGGTGGAACAGGCCCTCGTGCTGCGGAAAGCGGTGCGCCAGGCGCTCGAGCTGGCGTGCTGCGAACGTGTGCAGCAACGCGATGGCGAACAGGACGGCAGCGAGGGTGTCGATGGTGCTCACAGGTTTCGTCCCAAAGGAAGAGGGCCCCGCGGGGCCCTCTGGCGTCCATGCTCTCGGCTGCGGATGCTACTTCACTTCTTTCCGCTGCCGAACAGGTCCTGCATCTTCTTGTCCTCGTCCTCGGAGCTGGTGAGGGGGGCAGGGGCCAGGGGATCGTTGGCCGCGGCACCGGACGCATCCGGCTGCGGCGGGGCGGCGAAGGGGTCGCTGCCCGGAGCCGCGCCCGGCATGTCGGTGGGCATCTCGATCTTGACCTTGTCGAGGTCGATCTTCTCTTCCTTGTCGCGCGAGACGATGCCCGGGAAGGCGATGATCAGGCCCACCATCATGACCTGGATCAGGACGAAGGGCACCGCACCCCAGTAGATCTGCATGGTCGTGACGGGAGCGATCGGCTTGCGCGTGACCTTGTCGATGTACTCCTTCTCCGGCGCCACGCTGCGCAGGTAGAACAGGGCGAAGCCGAAGGGCGGATGCATGAACGAGGTCTGCATGTTCACGCCCAGCAGCACGCCGAACCAGATCAGGTCGATGCCCAGCTTCTCCGCCACCGGGCCGATCAGCGGCACCACGATGAAGGACAGCTCGAAGAAGTCGAGGAAGAAGGCCAGGAAGAAGATCAGCAGGTTCACCACGATCAGGAAGCCCAGCTGGCCGCCGGGCAGGCTGGTCAGCAGGTGCTCCACCCAGCGCGGGCCGTCCACGCCCTGGAACACCAGGCTGAAGAAGGTGGAGCCGATCAGGATGAAGACGACGAAGGAGGCCAGCTTGGTCGTGGTGTTGAGGGCCTGCTTCAGCAGCTGGAAGGACAGGCGTCCGCGCGCCACGGCCATCACCAGGGCGCCCAGCGCACCCATGGCGCCGCCTTCGGTCGGCGTCGCGATGCCCAGGAAGATCGTGCCCAGCACCAGGAAGATCAGGAGCAGCGGCGGGATCAGCACGAAGGTCACGCGCTCGGCCATCCTCGACAGCAACCCGATGCGCAGCACCTTGTTCACCACGGCGATCACGAAGGCGAGCATCACGCCGGCGCACAGCGAAACCACGATCGTCTCGTCGGTGGGCGCGGTCGTCACGCGGCCGTCGGTCCACCACGCCGTCACGCGCGACCAGTTCTCGCCCAGGTAGATGGCGACGCCGGCGGAGATCAGCGTCAGCACCCCCAGGGAGGGCAGGCCGGTCTTGCCGTTGTCCTCGCGGATCGAGCGCGCCTCCAGCGGCAGCGCCGGCGCCCACTGCGGCTTGAAGATGGCGACGCCGATCACGTAGGCGGCGTAGATGCCGGTCAGCATGAAGCCCGGGATGAAGGCGCCCTTGTACATGTCGCCCACGCTGCGACCGAGCTGGTCGGCCAGCACGATCAGCACCAGCGAGGGCGGGATGATCTGCGCCAGCGTGCCCGAGGCCGCGATCACGCCGGAGGCGAGCCGCCGGTCGTAGCCGTAGCGCAGCATGATGGGCAGCGAGATCAGGCCCATGGAGATCACCGAGGCCGCGACCACGCCGGTGGTGGCGGCGAGCAGGGCGCCCACGAAGATCACGGCCAGCGCCAGGCCGCCGCGGATCGGGCCGAACAGCTGGCCGATGGTGTCCAGCAGGTCCTCCGCCATGCCGCTGCGTTCCAGGATCAACCCCATCAGCGTGAAGAAGGGGATGGCCAGCAGCGTGTCGTTCTGCATGATGCCGAAGATCCGCAGCGGCAGGGCCTGCAGCAGCGACTCGGGCAGCACGCCCAGTTCGATGCCGACGATGCCGAAGAACAGGCCGCAGGCGCCGAGGCTGAAGGCCACGGGGAACCCGAACAGCAGGAAGACGATCAGGCCCGCGAACATGATCGGGGCCAGGTTTTGCGCGATGAACTGCGTCATGGGTCAGTGCTCCTCGTTTTCGCAGTTCAGACGCGGCCCTGGGCTTCCGCCTGGCGCCGCAGTTCTTCCGCCAGTTCCTCTTCGGCGGTCTTGGCGATCTTCTTCTCGGTGGGATCGGGGATCAGCCCCTGCAGGAAGGCGATGCGCTTGATGAATTCGGAGAGGCCCTGCAGCAGCAGCAGGCCGAATCCGATCGGCATCAGCAGGTACACCGGCCAGCGGATCAGGCCGCCGGCGTTGGACGACATCTCGCCCGAGCGGAAACCCTGCAGGAAGAAGGGGGTGCCGAACCACAGCACGACCAGGCACATGGGCGTGAGGAACAGGGCGAAGCCGATGACGTCGATCCAGATCTGCTTGCGTTTGGCGAGACGGCTGGAGACCACGTCGATCTTCACGTGCTCGCCATTGAGCAGCGTGTAGCCCGCGGCCAGCAGGAAGGCGCCGGCGAACAGGTACCACTGCACTTCGAGGTAGGCGTTGGAACTGGCGTTGAAGACCTTGCGGACGAGGGCGTTGATGCCGCTGATCACCGTGGAGGCGAGAATGAGCCAGATGACCCATCTGCCGACCAGCGCGTTCAGCCAGTCGATCGCGCCGGAGAGTTTCAATAGACCACGCATGCTGTCTCCGTCTTATGATTTCCGATGGCCGAGCGGACCCCGGATTGTCGGGTAGAGTGGAAGTAAGCAGAAATTCTAGGAAGCCGGTTCTGGCCAACCTGACAGCATCGTGACGCAACCGGATACAAGCATCCGTGTTTGCACGGGCTGGACGGCCAGCGCACCCGCCGCCATACCCGCCCCATGGCTGACGCCCTCGCCCTCATCGACACGCCCGACATGCGGCGCGCGGACCGCGAGCGGCTGTCGCTGGCGCTGATGGACGCGCGCAACCACACCCTGCAGCTGCTGGCCCGCCTCGAGCAGGCGCTGGGGGCCATGCTGCGCCTGCCGCCGGGCACCGACGGCGTGCCGCCCCTGTGGCTGGCGGGGCACATGGGCTGGCTCGCCGAGTACTGGATCGGGCGCAACCCGCAGCGCAACCTGGGGCCGCGCTGTCCGACGGACGGCATGCACCTGGCCAGCGTGGAGCCGCAGGCGGACCGCTGGTTCGATCCCTCGCTGGTCCCCCGCGCCGAGCGCGCGTCGCTGGAGCTGCCCGGGCCCGAGGCAGTCAAGGCGTACCTGCTCGACACGCTGGAGACCACGCTCGAACTGCTGGAGCACACGCCCGACGAGGACGACGCGCTCTACTTCTTCCGCATGGCGCTGTTCCACGAGGACCTGCGCGGCGAGGAACTGGTGATGCTCGCCCAGGCGGCCGGCGTGCAGGTCGGGATCGCACTTCCGCAGGGCGTGGCCGCCCGGCCGCCGCTGGGCCTGCCGGCCACGCGCTGGACGATCGGCTGGTCGGACGGCGGCTTCGCGCTGGACGTCGAGCGCGGCCACGAGGTGGTGCTGGTGCCCGAATTCGAGATCGACGCGCAGCCGGTGACCTGGGCGCAGTACGTCGAATTCATCGACGACGGCGGCTACGACCGGCAGGAGCTGTGGCATCCGGAAGGCTGGAACTGGCTGCAGCGCGAGGCCGAGGGGGAGGGCCGACGCGCCCCGGGGCACGTGGAGCAGATCGGCGTGGCCAGCGGCGCGGTGCTGCAGACGCTGTTCGGCCGCCCCACGCGCATGGGCGGCAGCCAGTTCGCGATGCATGCGAGCTGGTGGGAAGCCGACGCCTATGCCCGCTGGGCGCAGCGGCGCCTGCCGACCGAGGCCGAATGGGAGATCGCCGCCCACCAGGCCGGCCGCCGCGGCTTCCGCTGGGGCGACGTGCGCGAATGGACGGCGGGGACGCTGCGGCCCTGGGCCGGCTTCGCGCCGGCCGCCTGGTCGCCGACGGCGGAACTCGATGCACAGGCGGTGTTCGGCAAGGCGCGGGTGCAGCGCGGCGCCTCCTTCGCGACGCGCGCGCGGATGAAGCATCCGAAGGCGCGCTGGTGGGCGCTGCCGGGGCGGGATGACGGGTTCGTCGGTTTCCGGACTTGCGCCCTGTGAGCGGCTTCGTTTCGGGGCGGGGTTCGTCGCGCCTGCCGCACATCGCCTGCCGCGACGTCCCCGGGAAGATCGAGCCCCTACGCAGCACGCTTGGGCGGTAGATCCCACCACGGCAACTGCGCCTTCAGGCTCAACACCTCGCCGCTGCGCCACGGCGTGTAGCCCGCCAGCGCGCCCACCTGCCGCTGCCACTCCTCGCTTTGCAGCAGCCGCCGCAGGGTCGCGATCGGCGGCTCCTCCAGCGCTTCCTTGAGGCACACGAGGTAATAGCGCTCCTGCAGCAAGGACACGAAGTCGAGCCCGCGCGCGCGCGCCGCGGCCTCGATCCCCAGGCCCGCATCGGCGCTGCCCGAGGCCACGGCCTGCGCCACGGCAGCATGGGACGGCTCCTCGCGCTCGAAGCCGGAAACGTCCGAACGCGCCAGTCGCTCGCGCGCCAGCAACTCCTCGCACAGCAGCCGCGTCCCGCTGCCTCGCGCCCGGTTCACGAACCGCGCGCGCCGCCCGGCGACATCCGAGAACGATGCCAGCCGCAGCGGATTGCCCGGAGCCACCATCAGCCCCTCGCTGCGTTCCGCAAATCCGATCAGCTTGTGGCGACCCGTCTGCAACAGCGGCTGGTAGGTGCGCTGCGTCAGGCTGCCCAGCCCCGGCTGCTGCGAGCTGTGGAAGCCCGCCAGCGTGCAGCGCCCCTCGTTGAGCGCCGTGATCGCGTCGACGCTGCCGCAGAAACGCACGTCCAGGTGCAGCCGCGCCCGGTCCACGGCGAAGCCGCGCAGCAGCGACAGGCCGTCGTCGTGGCTCGCGAACAGCGTCAGCACCTGCGCCGTGTCGTCGAAGGCGACCGCGAAGGCCCGCTCCAGCTCCGCGTGCAGCGCCTCGATCTGCGGCGCGAGCCGCGCCTGCGCCTGCCGCTCGGCCCACAGCAGCTTCTCGCCGAAGGGCGCGAGGCGGGCCCGCTGGCCCTTCTCCCACACGATCAGCGGATGCGCGAGCTGCGCCTCCCAGCGCCGCAGCTCGCCCCACACGTGCCGGTACGACAGTCCCAGCTCGCGCGCCGCGCCCGAGATGGAACCCTGTTCCTGCACGGCGTGCAGGA
The DNA here is from genome assembly GCF_016722785.1 of Ramlibacter monticola. Taxonomy (GTDB): domain Bacteria; phylum Pseudomonadota; class Gammaproteobacteria; order Burkholderiales; family Burkholderiaceae_C; genus Ramlibacter; species Ramlibacter monticola. The sequence continues at coordinate 19,380 of NZ_JAEQNE010000011.1, forward strand.
GGTCCATCAGGGCGTTTCGCACCCAGCCGTCCTGGCGGCGGGGGGCGAAGTCGTAGCGCAGTTCCACCTTGTCCATGCGTGGAGTATGGACGAGCCGTGTAGCCCGCTGCCCAGGGGGAAGGCCGCTGCCGTCCTACAGCGTGGAGCCCGGCCTCCACCCATAGTTCAAGCTCCCCAAGGGAGCCTGTCCATGACCGAGGGCCATAGCGCGATCACCGATGAACGGGACAGCGCACGTGCCGGCTTCCAACTGGGCCGCTCCATCCGCAAGGCCTTTCACGGCGCCCCGGCCGATGCGGTCGTGGTGTTCGCCTCGGCCGGCCACGGGCACGCGGCCTTGCTCAATGCGCTCGCCGACGAGGCCGGCACCGAGGCCATCGTCGGTGCGTCCTCGGCCGGAGAGTTCGTCGAAGGCCAGGGCGGCGAGGGCCGGGCGGCGGCGATGGGGCTGCGTTCGGACACGATGCACTTCGCCGTGGGCCTGGGGAAGGGCGTCGGCGTCGACGCCGGGCGCGCGGCCACCGAGGCCGTGTCCGCCTTCCAGGGCGTGCTGCGCGCCTCGCAGCCCTACCGCAGCGCGTTGGTCATGACCGATGCGCCGGCTGCGCACGGCGGGCTGCTGGTGGAGGAACTCACGCTCCGCACGGCCGGCAACTATTGCTTCTTCGGTGGCGGCGCCGGCGACGACGGCCGCTTGCAGCGCACCTGCGTGTTCGCCGGGCGCGCCGCCCACGCCGATGCGCTGGCCGCGCTGGAGATCCTGTCGCACAGCCCGGTCGGCGTGGGCGTGGCGCACGGCTGGGTGCCGGCCGGGCCGGGCCTGCGGGTGACCGAGGCCGAGGGCCACCGGCTCGTCAGCCTCAATGGCATCCCGGCCGTGCACGCCCTGCAGGAGTACGCCGAGCTCACCGGCCAGAAGTTCCACCTGAAGGACCCCATGCCATTCTTCCTGCACAACGTGATCGGCATCCGCCGGGGCGACGGCTACCGGCTGCGCGCGCCCCTGGCCGTGCAGGACGACGGCGCGATCCTGTGCGCCGCCGCCCTGTCCGAGGGCTCGGTGGTGCACGTCATGAAGACCACGGCGGCCTCCACCGTGCTGGCGGCGCGCCAGGCCACCTCGGAGGCGCTGCGCGCGCTCGCCGGCGCGCGGCCCGCCGCCGCCTTCGTGTTCGGCTGCGTCGCGACGCGGCTGCGCATGGGCAGCGCTTTCGGGGACGAGCTCGAGGCCTGCGCCCGACTGCTCGAGCCCGCCGGCTTCGTCGGCTGCGACACCTACGGGCAGATCGCGCGCGCCGAAGGCCAGTCCAGCGGCTTCCACAACTGCACTGCCGTCGTGTGTGCGCTGCCCCAGTGACCACCGGGTCGCGGCCCCTGCGTGACCTGCTGCACCCCCTCGCCGATCCGGCACAGCGGGACGAGGCGGCGCGCGTGCTGGCTGGCGTGCTCGGTGCCCAACGGCTGCTGCTGTACGTGAAGGACCCCGCGCTCGCGGTGCTGCTGCCGGCGCCCGGCATGCCCAAGACTGTCGCGGGCGGCCCGCAATGGCGAGCGTTCCTGCGCCGCTGCCAGGCGGAGGCGCGCCCCGTCGGCAAGGTCGACCTTCCGGCGGATGCGCAGCTGGACGCGCAGGCGATCGCGGCCGACGGCGCCGCGCTGATCCTGGTGGGTGCGCTGCCCGCGAGGCAGGCGCTGGACGAACTGGAGGACGCCTTCCCCCTGCTGGCCGCGCTGCTGAACGCGCAGCAGATGCTGCAGGTCGAGCGCGCCGAAGCGGCCGCCGCCCGCGACGCCGCCGCGCAGGCGCAGGAGCTCGCGCACGCGCTGGACGCGTCGCGCTCGGCTTCCGCCGAACTGAACCTGCAGCTGCGCTACGAACACGAGCGCAAGGACGAATTCCTCGCCATGCTGGCCCACGAGCTGCGCAATCCGCTGTGGCCGCTGGCCAATTCGATCGAGCTCCTGCGCCGCGGCCCCTCGGCGCAGGACATGCTGGTGGCGCGCCAGCTCGACGTGATGGCGCGCCAGCTGCAGCAGCTCACCCGCCTGGTCGACGACCTGCTGGACGTCTCCCGCGTGAGCCGCGGGCAGATCGAGCTTCGGCGCGAGCGGCTCGCGCTGCAGGAAATCCTCGACGACGCGATCGAGTCCGTGCGCCCGCTGATGGAGAAGCGTTCGCACCGGCTGGTCCGCCTCACGGAACCGACGGCGGCGCAGGTCCACGGGGACCGCGTGCGGCTCACGCAGGCCTTCGTCAACCTGCTGGGCAACGCGGCCAAGTACACCGGGGAGGGCGGGCGCATCGCGGTGTCGGTCGTGCTGGACCAGCATCGCGTCTCGGTGGTGCTGCAGGACAGCGGCATCGGCATTCCGCAGGACATGCTGTCGCGCGTGTTCGACATGTTCACGCAGGTTCCTTGCGCCGGGGCGCATTCGCAGGGCGGGCTGGGCATCGGCCTCACGCTGGTGCGCCGGCTGGTGGAACTGCACGGCGGCCGCGTGTCGGCCTACAGCCGCGGGGCGAGCCTGGGCAGCATCTTCACCGTGAGCCTGCCGCTGCTGACGGCGGCCTGCGTCGCGCCGGCGCCCGGGTCCGCGGCGGCGATGCAGATGCAGCCCGCCGCGCTCGAGGCCGTGCGCGTCCTGGTGGTGGACGACAACCGCGACGGCGCGGAAACGCTGGCCGCCCTGGTCGAAGTGATGGGCGCCCAGACCCGCATCGCGCACGAAGGGGAGGAGGCGCTGCGGCTCGCCGAATCCTTCGACCCGAAGCTGATCCTGCTCGATATCGGCCTGCCCGGCATGGACGGGTACGAGACCGCGCGCCGGCTGCGGCAGCTCCCGGCCCTGCGCGCACGGCTGGTGGCGCTGACCGGCTTCGGCTCGCAGGCGGACCGCGAGCGCGCGCTGGAGGCCGGGTTCGACGAACACCTGGTGAAGCCGCTGGCGCCGGAAATCATGCTGGGCCTGCTCGCCCCTATGCACGCGCCTTCATAACTCGCAAGCCCCGAGAGGCCGCGGGGCCGCGACCCCTTACCATCGCGGCCCATGAATCCATTCCAGGAGAGCCTGGCGCGGGCCCTCCGACTGGTCGTGGGGGGCGATCCGGCGCTGTTCGAGATCGTGGCGCGTTCGCTGGCGGTGAGCGGGCTGGCCTGCCTGCTCGCCTGCGCCCTGGGGCTGGTGCTGGGGGGCTGGCTGGCCGTTTCGCGCTTTCCCGCCCGCGGCGCGGTGGTGACCGTCCTGAACACCTTCCTCGCCGTGCCTTCGGTGGTGGTGGGCCTCGTGGTGTACCTGCTGCTCTCGCGCAGCGGGCCCTTCGGCTTCCTCGGCTGGCTGTTCTCGTTCAAGGCGATGGTGTTCGCGCAGGTGCTGCTGGTGCTGCCGGTGTGCACGGCGCTGACGCGCCAGGTGGTGGAGGACGCCGAGCGCGCCAACGGCGAGCAGCTGCGCTCCATGGGCGCGAGCGGCGCGCTGCGCAGCCTGCTGCTGGCCTTCGACGAGCGCTACGCGCTGCTGACGGTGCTGCTCGCCTGTTTCGGCCGCGCCATCTCGGAAGTCGGCGCGGTGATGATCGTCGGCGGCAACATCGAGGGCTTCACCCGCGTGATGACCACCGCGATCGCGCTCGAGACGAGCAAGGGCGACCTGCCGCTGGCCCTGGCGCTGGGGCTCGTGCTGCTGGTGGTGGTGCTGGGTCTCAATGCGGGCATCGCGCTGATCACTCGCTGGCGCGGCGCGCATGCCGAGGGCGTGGTGCTCGCGGGGACGGCGTGATGGCGGGGTGGATCCAGCTGAAGGGCGTCGACCTGGACTACGGCGCGGTGCAGGCCCTGCGCGGCGTCGACCTGCGCATCGCGACGGGCGAGCGGGTCGCCCTGATCGGGGCCAACGGCTGCGGCAAGAGCACGCTGCTGCGGGTGCTGGAAGGCATCCTGCGCCCCTCGGCCGGCTCCGTCGTGCGCGACGTGCGCCTGCGCCAGGCCATGGTGTTCCAGCGCCCCTTCGCGCTGCGGGCCTCGGTGCTGTTCAACGTGGCGCTGGCCCCGTGGCTGCGCGGCGCGCGCTGGCGCGCGGCCCGGGAACAGGCCGTGCTGGCGCTGGGCCGCGTGGGCCTCGGGGCCGTGGCGCTGCGCAACGCGCGCACGCTCTCGGGCGGGCAGCTGCAGCGGATGGCGTTCGCGCGCGCCTGGAGCCTGCGGCCCGACGTGCTTCTGCTGGACGAGCCCACCGCCAGCCTCGACCCGCATGCCAAGCGCGAGGTCGAATCGCTGATGGCGGATTTCGCCGCCGCCGGCACCACGCTGGTCTTCGCCAGCCACAACCTGGGCCAGGTGAAGCGCCTGGCCACCCGCGTGGTCTACCTGGAGCAGGGCCGGGTGCTGGCGGACCTGCCGGTCCGCGCCTTCTTCACCGGCCCGCTGGGACAGACCTCGCGCGAGGCCGAACTGTTCGTCAAGGGAGAGCTGGGATGAATTTCGCCCGCCGCGCGCTGTGCGCCTTCGCGTTCGCCCTGGCCGCCACCGGCGGCTTGGCGCAGCCCACCATGGTCATGGCCTCGACCACGTCGACCGAGCAGTCGGGCCTGTTCTCGCACCTGCTGCCGGAGTTCGCCAGGGCCAGCGGCGTGACGGTCAAGGTGGTCGCGGTCGGCACCGGGCAGGCCATCGACATCGCGAAGCGCGGCGACGCCGACGTGCTGTTCGTGCACGACCGCGCGGCGGAGGAAAAGTACGTGGCCGAGGGCTTCGCGCCACGCCGCTACCCCGTCATGTACAACGACTTCGTGCTGGTCGGGCCGAAGAACGATCCCGCCGGCACCCGGGGCAACGACATCGTGGCGGCGCTGAAGAAGGTCGCGGCCGCCAACGCTCCCTTCGTCTCGCGCGGCGACAAGAGCGGGACCGATGCCGCGGAGAAGCGCTACTGGACGCAGGCCGGCCTCGCGAACCGCGGCAGCGGCTACAAGGAATGCGGCTGCGGCATGGGCCCGGCGCTGAACATCGGCGCGTCCAGCAACGCCTACGTGCTGGCCGACCGCGGCACCTGGCTCGGCTTCAAGAACCGGGGCGAGCTGGCGGTGCTGGTCGAGGGCGACCGGCGCCTGTTCAACCAGTACGGCGTCATGATCGTGAGCCCGCAGAAGTTCCCGCACGTGAGGGCCGCGGAGGCGCAGAAGTTCGTCGACTGGGTGACCTCCCCGGCGGGCCAGCAGGCGATCGCCAGCTACAGGATCAACGGCGAGCAGCTGTTCTTCCCAAACGCCGGCACGGCCAATTGAGACGCGCGCGCTGGCGGCCCTCCTGCCGGCGGCGTCCTCGGCCGCCAGCTCGAAGCGCACCGTCTTGCCGCCGATGGTCGGCGCCTGCGCGTTGATCTCGTCGAGCGACCTGCGGACGCCGTTCTCGTTGTCCTTGCCGTAGCGCGCCTGCGCACCGGACAGCGGGCCGACGTGCCGATGCGCACGACCTGCGGGGCGAAACAAAACGAAATGAAACGCGACCGGGCCGCGATGACCGCGCACGGCCCGGCCGGCAAGCTGCAGGTCCCGATCAACGCTGCCAGGAGCAAGCCATGAAACGCTGGATCCGCCGAACCCTCGCCGGCCTTGCCGCCGTCCTCACGCTGGGCGCGCTGGGCGCCTGCGGCCACCACCGCGACCACGCCGGCTGGGGCGCCACGCCCGAGGAGCAGGCGCGGCACCGCGAGCACATCGTGGACCGCATCGGCACGCGGCTCGAACTGAACGAGGCGCAGAAGGCCAAGCTGGCGGTGCTGGTCGCCAAGCTGCACGAGCAGCGCAGCGCCTTCGCGGGCCAGCAGCCCGACGCGCGCGCCCAGCTGCAGGCGCTGGTCGCCGGCGACAAGTTCGACCGTGCCGGCGCCCAGGCCCTGATGGCGAAGACCGCCGCGGCGCTGGAGACCCGCAGCCCGGAGGTGATCGCCGCCCTGGGCGACTTCTACGACAGCCTCGACGCGAAGCAGCAGGCGAAGGTGCGCGAGGTGCTCCAGCACCGGCGCGGCTGGTGGCGCCGGGGCTGACGGCCGCGCACAATGAGTCCATGCCCCGCATCCTGCTGATCGACGACGACCAGGCACTGGGCGAGCCGCTGGCCGCGTACTTCCAGCGCTTCGGGCTGGAGCTGGTGCAGGCGCTGCGGCCGAGCGAGGGGCTGGAGCGCCTGCGCCAGGGCGGCTTCGACGCCGCCATCCTCGACGTGATGCTGCCCGAGCAGGACGGCTTCGCGCTGTGCCGGGCGATCCGCGCGGGCAGCGACATCCCGGTCGTGATGCTCACCGCGCGCGGCGAGGTGATGGACCGCGTCGTCGGCCTCGAGCTCGGGGCCGACGACTACCTGCCCAAGCCCTTCGAGCCGCGCGAGCTGGTGGCGCGGCTGCAGACGGTGCTGCGGCGGCGCGGCCCGCGCGTGGGCGACGGTCGCCTGCGCTTCGAGGGCCTGGTGATCGACCCGGTGACGCGCACCGTGCAGCGGCAGGGCGATGTCGTGGAGCTGACCAGCACCGAGTTCGAACTGCTCCTGCTGCTGGCCCGCCAGCCGGGCAGGGTGTTCGGCCGCGACGAGATCCTGAACGAGCTGCGCGGGCACGAGGCCGAGCTCTACACGCGCGCGGTCGACATCCTCGTGAGCCGCGTGCGGCGCAAGCTGGAACCCGTCGCGGCCATCAAGACGCTGCGCAATGCCGGCTACGCGCTGGCGCTGCGCGCCGCGGAGAGCCCCGCGCATGGCTGAGGCCGCGGCGCTGCCCGCTCCGGCGCGTTGGCACCGCCGCGCGCACCGGCGCCTGCGCCACTCGCTGCGGGCCCGCCTGGTCTTGCTGTTCCTGCTGCTGGCGCTGGGCATCACGGCGGCCTTCCTGTCCGGCATGCAGGTCGCGCTGGGCAGCGGCTGGCGCGGCGCGGTGCGGCCGCTGCTGTCGGACTACATCGACCGGCTCGCGGCCGAGATCGGCACGCCGCCAGACCTGGAGCGTGCCCGCGCGCTGGCGCAACGCCTGCCGGTCACGATCGCCATCGACGGCCCGCAGGTCCGCTGGCGCAGCGAGGGCTTCGTCGGCCCGCACCGCGGGCGCTGGGACGATCCGGAGGACAGCCTCGTGTCCCGCACCACCGCCGACGGCCACCGCATCACCTTCGGCCTGAGCCTGCGGCCCTGGCAGGAGCGGCCGCGCCGCATCGGCTGGACGACCCTGGCGGCCGTGCTGATGCTCACCGCGGTGGCGTACCACGCGGTGCGGCGGCTGCTGCGGCCGCTGGACGACATCCGCGCCGGCGCCCAGCGCTTCGGCCGCGGCGCCTTCGGCGAGGCGATCCCGGTGCGGCGGCGCGACGAGCTGGGCGACCTGGCGGCCGACGTCAACGCGATGGCTTCCAACATCCACCAGATGCTGGAGGCCAAGCGCGCGCTGCTGCTGGCGATCAGCCACGAGCTGCGCAGCCCGCTGACGCGGGCGCGCCTGCATGTCGAGCTGCTGCCGGAGCAGGGCGAGGCGGGCACGCGCCGCGAGGCGCTGCTGCGCGAACTGCAGGAGATGGCCGGCCTGGTGACGGACCTGCTCGAAAGCGAACGCCTGGGGCAGGGCCACGCCGCCCTGCACCGCGAGGCGACCGACCTCGCCGCCCTCGTGCGCGAAGTGCTGCAGGAGCAGCCGGTGGAGATCGAGACCGGGCCCGCGCTGCCCGAGCTGGCGCTGGATCGCGCCCGCGTGCGCCTGCTGCTGCGCAACCTGGTGGACAACGCACTGCGCCATGGCGGCGGCGGGCCTGCGCCGCAGGTGCGGCTGGCACGGGGCGAGGACGGCCATGTCCTGCTCACGGTGCGCGACTTCGGCCCCGGCGTGGACGAGGCCGTGCTGCCGCAACTCGCGCAGCCCTTCTTCCGCCCCGACACCGCCCGCCAGCGTGCGACCGGCGGGGTCGGCCTCGGCTTGTACCTGTGCAGCCTGGTGGCGCAGGCGCACGGCGGGCGGCTCGTGCTGCGCAACGCGCAGCCCGGCCTGGCCGTGGACGTGGTGCTGCCTTTCGTCACGGAGTCCCCATGAACGCTTCCTCCTGGCCCCCGCTGCCCCTCTCCGGATGGGAGGGCACCCATGCCGCCCTGCACCGCTGGATGCAGGTCGTGGGCAAGTTGCGCCTCGCGTGCACGCCCTGGACCAACCATTCGTGGCACGTGACGCTGCCGCTCACCGCGCGCGGCATCGCGAGCGGGCCCTTGCCCTGCGGCGGGCGCTTCTGGCAGGCGGAGTTCGATTTCCTCGCGCACCGGCTGAACTTCTCGGTGAGCGACGGGACCTCGGCCGCCGTGCCGCTGCAGCCGCAATCGGTGGCGCAGTTCCACGCGGGCGTGGCGGAAGCCCTGCGTTCGCTCGGGATCCCGCTGGCGATCCGCACGCTGCCCTGCGAGATCCCCGACGCGCTGCCCTTCGAGCAGGACACGGCGCCGCGCCCCTACGACGGCGACGCCGCGCAGCGCTGGTGGCGCATCCTGCTGCAGGCCGACCGCGTGCTGCGCATCTTCCGGGCGCGCTTCCGGGGCAAGTGCAGCCCGGTGCACTTCTTCTGGGGCGCCATGGACCTCGCGGTCACGCGCTTCTCCGGCCGCGCGGCGCCGCCGCATCCGGGGGGCGCGCCGCAGCTGGCCGACTGGGTGGTGCGCGAGGCCTATTCGCACGAGGTCAGCAGCTGCGGCTTCTGGGCCGGCACCGGCCTCGGCGAGCCCGCCTTCTATTCCTATGCCTATCCGGAACCGGAAGGCTTCGCCGACGCGCCGGTGCAGCCGCAGGGCGCCTACTACAGCCGCGAACTGCGGGAATTCATCCTGCCCTACGAGGTGGTTCGCCAGGCCGCTGACCCGGATGCGGCGCTGCTCGCCTTCCTGCAGTCCACCTACGAGGCCGCCGCCCAAAGGGGCCGGTGGGACCGCGCCGCGCTGGAGTGCGAACTGCCCGGGGCACAATGAAATGGATGGACGAGATCGAGGCGATCGAACGCGCGACCCTGGCGGCGGTGCCGCCGCGCGCGCAGGAGCGCTGGAACGGCTGGCTGCTGGCCTTCGATGAGGGCACGGTGGGGCGCTGCCACAGCGCGGCGCCCCTGGTGCACGAGGCGCCGGGGCGCGGCACGCTCGAGGGGCTCGAGGCGCGCTATGCCGCCGCCGGCCTGCCGTTGGTGTTGCGGGTCCCGGAGCTGCCGGCGTTCGCGGGTTTCCAGGCGCAGTTGCGCGAGGCGGGCTATGTGCGCACCAAGCCGACGCTGGTGCAGACCGGCCGCGTGGGGGAGCTTGCCGTCCCCGGCCACGCGCGGGTCGAAATGGAACTGGCGTCCACGGCAGCGGCCGACTGGGAACAGGTCTTCCTGGGCGAAGGCTTCGATCCGGTCGATGGCGCGAGCCGCCTCGCCATCCTGCGGCGCGGCCGGGATTCGGTCTTCGCGAGCGCGCGCGAGGCGGGGCGCACCGTCGCCGTGGGGGCGGCGTGCTTCAGCGGCGCCTGGTGCGGCGTGCACGGCATGCGCACGCTGGCGGCGCACCGCGGCCGCGGCCTGGCGGGCGCGGTGCTGTCCGCGCTGGGCGCGCAGGCGCGCGAACGCGGGGTGCAGCGCTGCTTCCTGCAGGTGGAGGAGGGCAATGCGCGCGCCCGGGCGCTGTACGCGCGGCATGGTTTCGCGACGGCCTGGGCGTACGCCTACTGGAAGTAGGCCCGGCGCGCCCGCAGGCGTTCGCGGCCCAGCGGCGTCAGCGCCACCTGCTCGACCCCCGCCGCATCGCGGCTGCACTGCAGCAGTCCCTGGCGATTCGCCTCTTCCCACACCGGCAGCCGCGGGCAGGACGTGCGCCAGGCGTCCATCACCTCGGCGTAGGGGCGCGGCGTGGCCACCCACTCGAGCAGGTCGTCCACCAGCGCTTGCAGCGGGTCTGCCATGGCCTCCATGCTAGTACGGCTGGCGCCGCAGCCAGCGCTCCAGCGCGTCGAACACCCACTGCGTGAGCAGGGCCAGCACCGCGGCCGGCACGGCGCCGGACAGCATGAAGGCGGTGTCGTTCACCGCCAGGCCGGCGACGATGCGTTCCCCCAGCCCCCCCGCGCCGATGAAGGTGGCGACCGTGGCCAGGCCGACGTTCAGCACGGCCGCGGTCTTCACGCCGGCGAAGATGGTGGGCGCCGCCAGCGGCAGCTCGATGCTGCGCAGCACCTGGCCTTCGCGCAGCCCGAGCGCCAGCGCGGACTGGCGCATGCCCGGGGGCAGCGAGGCCAGCCCGGCATGCGTGTTGCGCACGATCGGCAGCAGCGCATAGACGAACAAGGCCAGCAGCGCCGGCACGAAGCCGATCGTGCCGACGATCGCGATCAGGAAGGCGAGCAGCGCCAGCGAGGGCACCGTCTGCACCATCCCCACCAGCCCCATCAGCAGCCCCGACCAGCGCGGATGGCGATGCGCCAGCACGCCCAGGGGCACGCCGAGCGCCACCGCGATCGCCAGCGAGGCGAACACCAGCACGAGGTGCTCCCGCACCAGGCGCGGCAGGTCGGGCGCGAACAGGCGCTGCACGAAGCCTTGCGGGTGCGGCGCCGACGCCGCGGGCCGGACCGGCCCGGCGGCCTGGCCGCGGGCGAGGAACTCGCGCGCCACCGCCTCGAAGGACTTGCCGTCGATCTCCACCTCGCCGTTCATGGCGCGCATCGCCGCCTCGTCGATGCGTCCCGCCAGCGCCGCCAGCGGGCGCTCGTCGAGCCGGGCGCGCATCAGCAGGACGGCATCGTAGCGGGGGAAGAAGTCGCGGTCGTCCCGCAGCACCCGCAGCTTCAAGCGCGCGATCTGCGCGTCGGTCGTGTAGGCATCGACCACGTCCACCTGCTTTGCCGCGAGCGCCTGGTAGGCCAGGCCGTGGTCCAGCCCGCTGCCCGGCGCGAAGGGCAGGGCATAGGCGCGCTGCAGGGCCGGCCAGCCGTCGGCACGCACCAGGAACTCGTGCGACAGGCCGAAGCGCAGCGGCGCCTTGCTGCGCGCCAGGTCCGAGAGGCTCGCGATGCCGAGGCGCTGCGCGTCGTCCTCGCGCATCGCCAGCGCATAGCTGTTGTTGAAGCCGAGCGGCACCCCCGCCTTGAGGCCTTTCGCCGCCAGCCCCGCCTGAAGCTGCGCCAGCGGGGGCGAACCCTCCTGCTTGAGCAACTCGCGCGCGATCGTCCCGGTGTACTCCGGGTAGACGTCGATGCCGCCGCTGGCGAGCGCCTGCTCCATCACGGCGGTGTTGCCCAGGCCCTGCTTGTGCGTCGCCGGGACGCCGGCGGACACGAGCGCCTGGCGCACGATCTCGCCGAGGATGTAGCTCTCCGTGAAGCGCTTGGAGCCCACCACCACGGTCTCGGCGGCGCGGGCGGGCGCGGCCGCGCAGAAGCAGGCGAAAGAGAGCAGCAGCAGGCGGCGCACCGGGCTCATGGCACGGCGCAGTATCCGATCAAAGAAGGGGCGCGGGAAGCCGGCGCCGCCGCTCAGGGCTTCGGGACTTCGTAGCCGTAGGCGCGCAGGACCGCGCGCGCCGGTTCGGTCTTCAGGTAATCCATCAAGGCGGTGGCGGCGGGATTCGAGCGGCCCGCGTTCAGCAGCACCGCCTCCTGCCGCAGGGGGTCGTGCAGTTGCGAGGGCACGATCCAGGCGGAACCCCGGCTGATGCGGCCCTCGCTCATCACCTGGGAGAGGGCGATGAAGCCGAGCGTCGCGCTGCCGGTCGCGACGAACTGATAGGCCTGCGCGACGCTTTCGCCCTGCAGGAGGCTGGTTTGCCACGCGGGCAGCACGCCGAGCCGGACCAGCGTCTGGTTGGCCGCCATGCCGTAGGGGGCCAGCAGCGGGTCGGCCACGGCCAGGCGGCCGTGGGGCGCCCGCTTCAGCACGTTGCCCTGGCCGTCGACCCCGTTCGGATCGAGGCTCCACAGCACCAGCCGGCCGACGGCATAGGTGAAGCGGCTGCCCGGGACCGCCAGGCCATCGCGCTCGACCCGCGAAGTGACTTCCTGGTCGGCGGCCAGCAGCACCTCGAAGGGGGCGCCGCCGCGCATCTGGGCATAGAGCCGGCCGGTGGATCCCAGCGCCACCACCGCCTCGTGCCCGGTCGCCCACCCGAAGTCGCTGGCGATCCTCTGCATGGGCGCGCCCAGGTTCGCGGCGACGGCCACGCGCACCTGGCCCGCATGCAGCGCCGTGGCCGTGAGGAGGGCGATCGCGAGGGCAGGGGCGCGGCGCAGGATGGTCATGGTCGAGCTGGTGCGCGGAGTATAGGCAACCCTCCCCGCTTTCCAAGTGCCGTTCGACCCTCCCGGCCGTGTCGCCGGCGCGACGGCCTACTCGCGCACCGGGGGTTTCTGCGACAGCTTGCGGTACACGGTGGCCCGGCTGATGCCGAGCGCCCGCGCGGCTTCCATGACGTTGCCGCGGGCGTCGCTCACGGCCTTGCGGATCAGGGCGATCTCGACGTCGCGCAGGGGCAGCCGCGGGCCCGCCCCGGTGCGGGTGCTGCCCGCGACCTGCGCCAGGCAGGACAGCCGCAGGCCGGACCACAGCGGCACTTCGACCGGCGTGACCTCGCCGGCCCGGGCGATGTCGTACAGGGGTTCCCAGGGCTGCGCGAACAGCTCGCTGCAGTGCACCGCGCCGCCCCCGGCCTGGGTGAGGCCGGCCAGCATCTGGCGCGCCGCGCCGTTGCTGCCGGTGACCCAGCCGTCGCGGTCGAGGCAGACGATGCCGTCGTCGTCGTCCCCCAGCAGCCGGCCCGGCCAGTTCAGGCGCAGCACCAGCTTGTGCGGCCGCGACAGGGCCAGCGCGTTCTCGATGCTGCGCGCGGACTGCGCCACCAGGTGCTTCAGCTCGGGCCGTTCGGAGGCGTCGATGCCGGTCAGGTCCAGCATGCCCACGCACTGGCCGTCCGGCCCGAACAGGGGCGCGCCGGCGCAGCTGTAGCAGCTGGTGGCGTGGAAGAAGTGTTCGCCCCGGTGCAGCCAGACCGGCTGCAGCTCCGACAGCGCGGCCCCGATCGCGGTGGTTCCCACGGCGCGTTCGGACAGGTCGACGCCGATGCGGGCGATCGCATTCGCGCGGGGGTCCGCCATGTCGATCGGTCCATGGGTATCGACCACCACCCCCTCGCGGTTGGTCAGGATCGCGAAGTAGCGCGTGCTGGCGATCGCCCGGCCGAGCTGCTCGAGCACCGGACGCGCCGCCGCCACGAGGGTGTGGTTCGCCTCTCCGACGCGCTTCTCCTGCTGGCGCGGGACGAGTTCGAAGCCGACGTCGTACTCCGGGCGCTGGCCGCTGTCCAGGCAGCGGCGCCAGGAACGTTCGATCCACGTGCCGTCGTACCACGCATGGACGAGCACCTCGGTCATGGACCGGCCTTCCTCCAGGACGGCCTGGCGCACGCGCTCGATCTGCTGCAGCCTGTCGTGGGCCGCAGCCAGTCCTGGAACGGTCATGGGGCGCTCCTTTGTCTCCTGGCGGGAGTGTCCGGCGCACTCGCTGACGCGGGACTGTCCTGCCTGTTCCATTTTGAGAATTTCGCGCCAGTGTCACCCCAACCTAGGGTTTCGCCTAGCCAGTGCCCCCATGCCGAATTCAACAATGCCCTCCCCGGGTTCCTTCTCAGGAGAGACGCGACATGCTGGTTTCATTCAAAGTCAACGGGAAGGCGGCGTCGCTGGACGTCGCGCCGAACACGCTGCTGGTCACGGCCATCCGCGAGCACCTGCGGCTGACGGGCACGCACGTCGGCTGCGACACGGCGCAATGCGGCGCCTGCACCGTGATCGTCGACGGCCGCGCCATCAAGTCCTGCAACACGCTGGCGGTGCAGCACCCCGGCGCCGACATCACCACGATCGAGGGCCTCGCCCAGCCGGACGGCACCATGCACCCGATGCAGGCGGCCTTCAAGGAGTGCCACGGCCTGCAGTGCGGCTTCTGCACCCCCGGCATGGTGATGAGCGCGCTGGACCTGTGCCACCGCACCCCCAACGCGAGCGAGGCGCAGATCCGCGAGCAGCTCGATGGCAACCTCTGCCGTTGCACCGGCTACCAGAACATCGTCAAGGCGGTCCAGCAGGGCCAGGCCGCGATGGCGTCCAGGTCCTGAGCACAAGCAGCACGACATCCAGAAGAGGAGACACGCCATGGGTGCATCCGATTTCGCCAAGCTGCCGCACATCGGCGAGGCCGTCCGCCGCAAGGAGGACTACCGCTTCCTGACCGGCAGCGGCCAGTACACCGACGACATCAACCTGCCGAACCAGCGCTACGCCGTCTTCGTGCGTTCCCCGCACGCCCACGCCAACCTGCGCGGCATCGACACGTCGAAGGCCCAGGCGATGCCCGGGGTCGCCAGGGTTTTCACCGGGCAGGACCTGGCGGGCAAGGTCAACGGACTGCCCTGCGGCTGGCTCATCACCAGCACCGACGGCACGCCCATGAAGGAGCCGCCGCACCCGGTGCTGGCGCAGGGCAGGGTGCGCTACGTCGGCGACCACGTCGCCATGGTCGTGGCCGACACGCTCGAGCAGGCGCGCAATGCCGCCGAAGCGGTGGAAGTCGACTACGAAGTGCTGCCCGCCGTGGTGGACGCGCGCGACGCCTCGGCCTCGACGCCCCTGCACGACATCGCGCCGGACAACCGCTGCTACAAGTGGGCGATCGGCGACAAGGCCGCGGTGGACGCGGTGTTCGCCAAGGCGCAGCACGTCACGAAGATCGACCTGACGAACAACCGGCTGGTGCCCAACGCGATGGAGCCGCGCTGCGTCGTCGCCCAGTTCAGCCGCGCGACCGACGAGTACACGCTGTACGTCGCCAACCAGAACCCGCACGTCGAGCGCCTGCTGATGACCGCCTTCGTGCTGGGCCTGCCCGAGCACAAGGTGCGCGTGATCGCGCCGGACGTGGGCGGCGGCTTCGGCTCCAAGATCTACCTGTATGCCGAGGACGTGGCACTGACCTGGGCCTCCAAGCAGCTCAATTGCGCGATCAAGTGGACGTGCGACCGCGCCGAAGCCTTCCTGTCCGACGCGCACGGCCGCGATCACTCGACGCACGCCGAACTGGCAATGGACAGCCAGGGCAAGTTCCTGGCCCTGCGCGTGCACACCGACGCCAACCTGGGCGCCTACCTGTCCACCTTCGCCACCGCGGTGCCGACCATCCTGTACGCCACCCTGCTGGCGGGCCAGTACACGACGCCGCAGATCTACGTGGAGGTGGACGCCTGGTTCACCAACACCACGCCGGTGGACGCCTACCGCGGCGCCGGCCGTCCCGAGGCCACCTACCTGCTGGAACGGATCGTGACGCGCGCGGCCTGGGAACTCGGCCTGCCGCAGGACGAGATCCGCGAGCGCAACTTCATCAGCCAGTTCCCCTACCAGACGCCGGTCGCGCTGCAGTACGACACTGGCGACTACCACGGCGCGCTGTTCAAGGCCAACGCGCTGGCGGACGTCAAGGGCTTCGAGCAGCGCCGCAAGGCGAGCGAGGCGAAGGGCCTCAAGCGCGGCCTGGGCTACAGCAGCTACATCGAAGCCTGCGGCATCGCGCCCTCGAACATCGCGGGCGCGCTCGGCGCGCGCGCCGGCCTGTTCGAGTGCGGCGAGATCCGCGTGCACCCGACCGGCAGCGTCACCGTGTTCACCGGCTCGCACAGCCACGGCCAGGGCCACGAGACCACTTTCGCGCAGGTCGTGGCGGCGCGGCTGGGCATCCCGGTCGAGAACGTCGACGTGGTGCACGGGGACACCGGGCGCGTCCCCTTCGGCATGGGCACCTACGGCTCGCGTTCCATCTCGGTCGGCGGCGCCGCCATCATGAAGGCGCTGGACAAGATCGAGGCCAAGGCCAAGAAGATCGCGGCGCACCTGATGGAAGCGGGCGAGGGCGACATCGAGTTCGTCAACGGCGAGTTCCAGGTCAAGGGCACCGACAAGAAGGTCCCCTTCGGCCAGGTGGCCCTGACGGCCTACGTGCCGCACAACTACCCGCTCGACAAGCTGGAGCCGGGGCTGAACGAGACCGCGTTCTACGACCCGACCAACTTCACCTTCCCGGCCGGCAGCTACATCTGCGAGGCGGAGGTGGACCCGGCCACGGGCCAGGTGCGGATCGACCGCTTCACCGCGGTGGACGACTTCGGCACCATCATCAACCCGATGATCGTCGCGGGGCAGGTGCACGGGGGCCTGGTGCAAGGCATCGGCCAGGCGCTGATGGAGCAGTGCGTGTACGACAAGGACACCGGCCAGCTCCTGACCGGCTCCTTCATGGACTACACCATGCCGCGCGCCGACGACGTGCCCAACTTCCAGCTCGACACGGTGTGCACGCCCTGCACGCACAACCCGCTGGGCACCAAGGGCTGCGGCGAGGCCGGCGCCATCGGCTCGCCGCCGGCGGTGATCAACGCGGTGCTCGACGCGCTGCGCGACCTCGGCGTGAAGGACCTCGACATGCCCGCCACGCCGCGGCGCGTGTGGGAAGCCATCCAGGCCGCGAAGCCCTGACCCGAAGACGAAGGAGACATTCACATGTACGCATTCACCTTCGAACGTCCCGCCTCGGTCGCCGATGCGCAGCGCCTGGCGCAGGCCGGCGGCACCAGGGTCCTGGCGGGCGGCCAGACCCTGCTGGCGTCCATGAAGCTGCGGCTCGCCAATCCCGAGCAGCTGGTGGACCTGGGCGCCATCCGCGAACTCGACGGCATCCGCCGCGAGGGCAACGCCCTCGTGGTCGGCGCCATGACGCGCCATGCCGACGTGGCGGAGAGCGCCGACGTGAAATCGGCGATCCCGGCGCTGGCGGACCTGGCCGGCAGCATCGGCGACCGGCAGGTGCGCGCCATGGGCACGATCGGCGGCTCGGTCGCCAACAACGATCCCGCGGCCGACTACCCCGCGGCGGTGTTGGGCCTGAACGGCACGGTGCAGACCACACAGCGCAAGATCGTGGCCGACGACTTCTTCCAGGGCCTGTTCGCGACGGCGCTGCAGGAAGGCGAGCTGATCACCGCGGTGAGCTTCCCGATCCCGAAGAAGGCGGCCTACCTGAAGTTCAAGCAGCCGGCCTCGCGCTTCGCGCTGGTGGGCGTGCTGGTCGCGCAGACGGACGGCGGCGTGCGCGTCGCGGTCACGGGCGGCGGCAGCGGCGTGTTCCGGCACGCGGGGCTGGAGCAGGCGCTGGCCAAGAGCTTCACCCAGGCCGCGGCGGCCGGCGTGAAGATCGACGCCAGCCAGCTCTCGGGCGACCTGCACGGCAGCGCGGAGTACCGGGCGAACCTGATCTCGGTGCTGGCGCAGCGGGCGGTCGCGCAGCTGGGCGGCTGAGTCGGCTGATCCTCCCTCCCCCCAGAGGGGGAGGGGACAATCCCAAGGACCATGAGCGCATCGCCTTTCCCTTCCATCGACGCCCTGCAGCAGTCCCTCCAGTCCGCCGGCTACTTCGCCGAGCGGCGCCTCGCCACCGCGGTGTTCCTCGCGCTGAAGCTGCAGCGGCCGCTGCTGCTCGAAGGCGAGCCCGGCGTGGGCAAGACGGAGCTGGCCAAGTCGCTCGCGGTGGCCCTGCAGCGCACCCTGCTGCGCCTGCAGTGCTACGACGGACTGGAACTGCGCGAGGCGCTCTACGAATGGAACTACGCGGCGCAGCTGCTGCACATGCGCGCCGCCGAGGGCCGCGAAAGCGCCGAACAGATCGAGCGCGAGGTCTACCAGGACCGCTACCTGATCCGCCGTCCGCTGCTGCAGGCGCTGCAGGCTCCCGAGCCGGGCGCGGTGCTGCTGATCGACGAGGTGGACCGCGCCGACGAACCCTTCGAGGCCTTCCTGCTGGAATACCTGGGCGAGTACCAGGTCAGCATCCCGGAGATCGGCACCATCTCCGCGCGGGCGACGCCGGTGACCATCCTCACCAGCAACCGCACCCGCGAACTGAACGACGCGGTCAAGCGCCGCTGCCTCTACCACTGGCTGGAGTACCCGGAGCGCGAACGCGAACTGGCCATCGTGCGGGCCCGGGTGCCGGAAGCCAGCGACTCGCTGTCGCGGCAGGTCGCCGCCTTCGTCGGGAGGCTGCGCAGCCAGCCTTTCGCCAATGCCTTCCAGCGCGCGCCCGGCATCGCCGAGAGCGTGGAGTGGGCCAAGGCGCTGGTCGCGCTCGACACGCTGACGCTCGATCCGGAGGTGGTGGCCGACACGGCCGGCATCCTGTTCAAGCAGCGCGAGGACGTCGCCGCGCTCACGCGCGAGCTGGCCACCGAGCTGCTCAAGCCCGAGGCCGAGCCCGCCTGAAGGGCGGGCGGGTGCTGCCATGACGACCCTCGGCGACGCGCGGACCGGCAAGCTGGCGGACAACATCGCGGGCTTCGGCCGCGCGCTGCGCCGCGCCGGCCTGCGGGTGGACAGCGCCCGCATCGCGCTGGCCCAGGAGGCCGCGCAGCTGGTGGGCGTCTCCGACAAGGCCGACCTGGGCGCGGCCATGGAGGCCGTGCTGGTGTCCCGCGAGCAGGAACGCGCCGTCTTCCGCGAGCTCTTCGACGCCTTCTTCCGCGACCCCGAGCTCGCCCACCGCCTGCTGGCGCAGATGCTGCCTTCCACCAAGGCCGCGGCGAAGCCGCAGCGCCGCCCGCGGGTGGCCGAGGCGCTGGCGCCGCAGAAGCGCTTCGGCGGCGGCGAGCGCAAGCCGGACCAGGAGGTCGAGTTCGACGCCGCCATGACGGCCAGCACCCTGGCGCGCCTGAAGCACGCCGACTTCAATGCCCTCTCGGCGAGCGAGTTTCGCCTGGTGGAGCGGCTCGCGCGCGAGGTCGCGCTGCCGGTGCCCGAGATCGAGATGCGCCGCATGCGTCCCGGCCCGCGCGGCAAGCAGCTGCACTGGGCGCGCACGATCCGCCATGCCGCCCATACCGGCGGCGAGCTGCTGGTGCTGCGGCGCATGCGGCGGACCCGCGAGCCGCTGCCCCTGCTGGTGCTCGTCGACGTGTCCGGCTCGATGGAGCGCTACGCCCGCCTGCTGCTCGCCTTCCTGCATGCGGCCACCCGCGCGCACCGGCGGCGCGACGTGTTCGCCTTCGGCACCCATCTCACCGACCTGACGCCCGCCTTCCGCGTCGCCGACACGGATGCCATGCTGGCCGCTGCCGCGGCCGCGATCGACGATTTCGCCGGCGGCACCCGCCTGGGCGAGTCGCTCGCCACCCTGCGGCAGCGCCATGCGCGCCGGCTGGTGGGGCGCCGCTCGCTGGTGCTGGTCATCAGCGACGGGCTCGATACCGGCGAGCCGGAGCAACTGGCCCGGGAACTCGATTGGCTGACGCACCGCTGCCGCCGGCTCCTGTGGCTCAACCCGCTGCTGCGCTTCGAGGGCTATGCTCCGCTCGCGCGCGGCGCGGTGGTGCTGCACCGGCATGCGCATGCGATGCTCGCCGTGCACAACCTGAGCAAGCTGGAGGAGCTGGCCGCCAGCCTCGCCGCGCTGCTCGAGCGCTAGAAGAAACGGAGAACGACAAGAATGGAAATGCAAGGCAGCCGCCATCTCGCCGTCACCCAGCAGCAGGCCTGGGACGCGCTGAACGACCCGGACGTGCTGAAGGCCTGCATCCCGGGCTGCGACAAGGTGGAACCGGCCGGCGACAACCAGTACGCCATCAACATGGGCGTGAAGGTGGGGCCGGTGGCCGCGAAGTTCGCCGGCAACATCAAGCTGCAGGAGGTGATGGCCCCCAACGGCTACACCCTCACCTTCGAGGGCAGCGGCGGCGCCGCCGGTTTCGGCAAGGGCAACGCCCGGGTCAGCCTCGCCCCACCCGTGGAAGGGGCGGGCTGCGAATTGACCTATACCGCCCAGGCCCAGATCGGGGGCAAGATCGCGCAGGTCGGCCAGCGGCTGGTCGACGGCGTCGCGCGCTCGATGGCCGACGACTTCTTCCGCCGGTTCGACGAGGAGATGCAGCGGCGGCATCCCGAAGCCTATGTGGCCTCGGCCGAGGCGCCCTCGCCGCTGGCCGAGCCCGGCGCCAGGCGCATGCCCGCGTGGGTCTGGATCGTGTTCGGCGTCGTGGTGCTGGTGGCGCTGCTGATGCTCGTGCGCTGAAGGAGGATTCCAACTTGGACGATGCGCAACGTGCCCCAATGCTCCGCCGGCGTGGTTTCGTCGGCGCCTTCGCCAGCCTCGTCACCTGCCCGGCGCTGGCGCTCGCGCAGCCGGCGGCCTGGCCGGCGCGGCCGATCACGCTGATCGTGCCCTGGCCCGCGGGCGGCCAGACCGACATCACCATGCGAATCCTGGCCGACCTCGCCGCCCGCCAGCTGGGGCAGAGCATCGTGATCGACAACCGGCCGGGCGCCGCCGGCACCCTGGTGGGCCCCGCGCTGCGCGCCGCCGCCCCGGACGGCTACACGCTCGGCCAGCTGCCGATCACGCTGTACCGCGCGCCGCTGCAGCGCAAGGTGCCCTGGGACCCCTTGAAGGACATCACGCCCGTGATCCAGGTCTCCGGCGTCACCTTCGGCGTGGTGGTGCCGGCCGACAGCGCCTTCCAGACCTTCGGCGACCTGGTCGCCTGGGGTCGGCAGCACCCGGGCGAGCTCACGGTGGGTTCGACGGGGATCGGCAGCACGGCCCACCTGGCGATGGAGGACGTGCTCTCGCGCGAACACGTGGGCTACATCCACGTGCCTTACAAGGGGACGGCCGACCAGATGCTGGCCGTGGCGACGAAGACCCTGATGGTGGGCGTGAACTCCACCGGCTTCGCGCCCTACGTCGAAAGCGGCCGGCTGCGCCTGCTGGCCACCTTCAATGCCCAGCGCAGCAAGCGCTGGCCACAGGTGCCGACGCTGCGCGAGCTGGGGCACCCGCAGGCCGTCTACACCTCGCCCTACGGCATCGGCGTGCCCGCGGCGGTGGACGCGGGGATCGTGCGCAAGCTGCACGACGCCTTCCGCGCCGCGCTGTTCGATCCCATCCACCTGCAGGAACTGGCCAAGTACGACCAGGAGCCCGAGTACCTGAACACGGCGGACTACGGCCGCTTCGTGCAGGAAGTGACGGCGCGCGAGCGCCAGCTGCTCGCCCGGCTCGGCATCACGCCCACCCATGCGGAGTGACGTGGACGCCGCGCCCGTCCTCGCCTGCAGCGAAGTCTCCAAGCGCTACGGCCGCACGCTCGCCCTGGACGGGGTGTCGCTGCAGGTGCGCTCCGGCGAGATGGTGGCCCTGCTGGGGCCCAACGGCGCCGGCAAGACCACGCTGTTCCAGTTGCTGACGGGCCTGTTCGTCGCGGACAGCGGCAGCGTGGAGGTGCTGGGCGCGGACATGCGGCGCGACCCGGTGCGTGCGCTGGCGCAGCTGGGCGTGGTGTTCCAGCAGCCGGCGCTGGACCTGAACCTGTCGGTGCGGGCCAGCCTCAAGTTCCATGCCGACCTGCACGGGCTGCCCGGCGCCGTGTCGCGGCCGCGCATCGCCGCCCTGCTGGAGCGCTTCGGCCTCACGCCGGTGGCGGCGCAGCCGGCGCGCGAGCTCTCGGGCGGCAACCGGCGCAAGGTGGAACTGCTGCGGGCGCTGCTGCACGAGCCGCGCCTGCTGCTGATGGACGAAGCGACCGTGGGGCTGGATCCGGCCTCGCGCGCGCAGCTGGTCGACGAAGTGCTGCGCGCCCGCGCCGAGCGCGGCCTCGGCGTCCTCTGGGCCACGCACCTGGTGGACGAAGCCGAGCGCGCCCAGCGCGTGATCGTGCTGCACAAGGGCAAGGTGCGCTTCGACGGCCCCCCCGCGGACCTGCGCGAGGCGCAGGGCGCGCCTACGCTGCAGGAGGCCTTCCTGCAACTCACCGGAGGACAGAAGAATGAGCGCGTCGCGGCTTGATCGGGCATCAATTCGACATCCGGAACGCAGAGGGCGCAAAGGTTCCGCAGAGGGCGCAAAAAACATCCTTGAAAGGATTCCTTTGCGTTCTCTGCGAAACCTTTGCGTCCTCTGCGTTCGGTTGTTTGGTGTTGGCGTGCTCACCACCACCGCGACGTTCGCCAGGGACACCGGCAGGATCTTCGTGTCCTCCGAGAAGGACAACGCCATCGCCATCATCGATTCCGCCAAGGGCGAGGTCATCGCCTCGCCGGTCGTCTGCAAGCGGCCGCGCCACATGCAGCACAGCCCCGACCGCAGCCTTCTCTACATCGCCTGCAGCGACGACCACCGCGTGCTCACCTGGGACATCGCCTCCGGCAAAGTGATGGCGAAACTCGATGTCGGCGAGGATCCCGAGGCCTTCGACCTCAGTCCCGACGGCAAGATGCTGTACGTGTCCAACGAGGAGGATTCCGTCCTCACGGCCTTCGACCTCGGCACGCGCAAGAAGGCGTACGAGGTGAAGATCGGCGGCGAGCCCGAGGGCGTCAAGGTGAGCGCCGACGGCAAGCTGGTCTACGTCACTTCGGAGGTCGCCAATGTGGTCCACGTGATCGATACCGCGAATCGCAAGGTGCTGAAGAACGTGCCGGTCGGCAAGCGGCCGCGCCGCTTCCTGCTCACGGCCGGCGGCGAGCTGTGGGTCACCAACGAGCTCGATGGCACCGTCAGCGTGATCCGCACCAGCGACCACACGGTGCAGGCCACCATCAAGTTCCTGCCGCAGGGCATGCGCAGCGAGGACGTCACGCCGGTGGGCATGGCCCTGTCGCCCGACGGCAAGACGGCCTACGTGGGGCTGGGCCGCGCGAACCACGTCGCGGCGGTGGACGTCGCCACCCGCAACGTCAAGGGCTACGTGCTGGTGGGCCGGCGGGCCTGGGGGCTGGCGGTGTCCCGCGACGGCGGGAAGCTCTACGTCGCCAACGGCCTGTCGGACGACCTGACCATCGTCGACACCGCCACCATGAAGGGAATCAAGACGCTGAAGGTCGGCCGCGTGCCCTACGGCGTGGTGATCGATGACTGAAGGGGGCGCGCAAGCGCGGAGCACACGGCGGGCGCTGCTGCTCGCCGGCGCGGCCGCCTGCCTGCCGGCGCGCGCGCAGCCGCAGCGCCCTTTCCTGCTCGGGCTGATCACGCAGGGCGACGACGAACGCTATTCGCCGCAGACCCTGCTGCGCGGCTTTCCGGACGCGCCCGCCGGCCGGTCGGCGCCCGCCGCGGAGATCGCCCTGAACGACAGCCTCGTGACGCTGCAGATGGCGGAGCGCAGCGCGGCGCAGCTCGTGCCGGTGGAAGCCGAGAGCGCCGCGGGGCTGCCGGCAGCCTTGCAGCAACTGCTGCAGCGCGGCGTGCAGCACGTTGTGCTGGAACTGCCCGCCCCCGGCGTGGCCGCGGTGGTGGCGGCGGCGAAGGGCAAGGACGTGATGCTGTTCAACGCCGCCGCGCCGGAGGACATCCTGCGCGCCGGCCAGTGCGCGCCCCAGCTCTTTCATACCCTTCCGAGCCACGCCATGCAGATGGACGCGATCGCGCAGCTGCTGGTGGCGCGCAAGTGGAACCGGCCGGTGGTGCTGGTCGGCCCCACGCCGGGCGACCGGCTGCTGCAGGCCGCCTGGCAGCGCAGCGCGAAGCGCTTCGGGGTGAAGCCGGTCGCCGAGCGCGCCTTCAAGCTGTCCAACGATCCGCGCGAGCGCGACCTGGGCAACGTGCGCCTGCTCACTTCCGAGCGCGACTACGACGCGGTGGTCGTGCTCGATGCGCAGGGCGAGTTCGCCGCGGGCGTGCCCTACCGCACCGTGCTGCCGCGGCCGGTGCTCGGGAGCAACGGGCTGGTGGCGCAGGCCTGGAGCCCCTTCTACGAGCGGCACGGCGCGCCGCAGCTCACGCGCCGCTTCCTGCGCCGCGCCCAGCGGACCATGGGCAGCTACGACTGGGCGACGTGGATGGCGGCGCGCTGCGCGGCGGAAGTGGCGGCGGCCTACATCAAGACCTCCCTCGCGCAGCAGGTGCAGGCGCTGCGCCAGGGCGCCATCGCCGTGGACGGCTACAAGGGCCAGCGCCTCACCTTCCGCGCCTGGGACGGCCAGCTGCGCCAGCCGGTCCTGCTGGCGCACGGCGGCGGCATCGCCGACATCGCGCCGCTGGAAGGCTTCCTGCATCCGCGCATCACGCTCGACACGCTCGGCTACGACGCGCCCGAAACGGGGTGCAAGGCGCCATGAACGCCGCACACGCATTGAGGGCCTTGCGCGCGGTGGCCGGCCGCGAGCTGCACAGCTTCGCGCGGCAGCCGGGGCGGCTGATGTCCGCGCTGGTGCGGCCGCTGCTGTGGCTGCTGGTGTTCGCCGCCGGCTTCCAGAACGTGTTCGGCGTCGCCATCGCGCCGCCCTACGAGACCTACATCGAGTACCGGGTCTACCTGGTGCCGGGCCTGCTCGGGATGGTGGCCCTGTTCAACGGCATGCAGAGCTCGCTCGCCATGGTCTACGACCGCGAGATGGGCGTGATGCGGCTGCTGCTGACGGCGCCGCTGCCCCGCTGGTGGATCCTCGCCTGCAAGCTGCTGGGCGGCGCCACGCTGACGCTCGCGCAGATGCTGGCCTTCCTGCTGGCGGCGCTGCTCTTCGGCATCGACCTCGAATGGCGCTACGTGCTGGCGTCCCTGCCCGTGTTCCTGCTGGCCGCGCTGATGCTCGGGGCGCTGGGGCTCGTGCTTTCGGTGTACGTGCGCCAGCTGGAGAATTTCGCCGGCACGATGAACTTCGTGATCTTCCCGATGTTCTTCCTCAGCACCGCGCTCTACCCGCTGTGGAAGCTGCAGGAGTCGGGCGCGTGGATCGTCCACGCGATCGCGCAGTTCAACCCCTTCACGCACGCGGTGGAGGCCATGCGCTTCGCGCTGTACGGCCAGGCGCTCGTGCCCAGCCTCGCGATCGCGGCGGGCAGCACCGTCGCGTTCTTCGCGCTGGCGCTGTGGGGCTACGACCCGCAGCGCGGCGCGGCGCGGCGCCCGCAGGCGGGTCCGGCGTGAACTCCCGGCCCGGCGCAGAACCAACGGGATTCGACAGCGGCCGATTGCAATTCGACCTGATTCGACGGGGTTCGACGGGGTTCGGACGGGCTTCGACGTGATGAAAACGTGTCCCAAATTGAGACGCGACGCGCCCTCCTGTCCCAATTTGAGAATGAAACGAGGTCCTAAGGTCTAACCCTGAAAGGCCGTCCGGGGTGTGTCTCGAACACTTCGCTCCTCCCTTCCCCAAGGTCCCCGAGGAGACATTCGATGCGACTCACATCCCTGGCCGTGGCATTCGGCCTCACGCTGGCAACTGCCGGCGCTTCCGCGCAGAACTGGCCCGTGTACGGCGGCGACACCGGCAACACCCGCTTCAGCAACGCGGCCCAGATCACCACCGCCAACGTAAGCAAGCTCAATGTGGCCTGGGCGCTGCAGCTCGGCACGGTGCGCTCGCAGGAGTCCACGCCGATCCTGATCGGCGACACGCTCTTCGTGACTTCCTCGTTCGGGCCCAAGAACGTGTTCGCGGTCAACGCGAAGACCGGCGAGGTCCGCTGGCGCTACTCGCCCGACGTGCCCAAGGGCATCGACCAGTACGCCTGCTGCGACGTCAACAACCGCGGCCCGGCCTACCACGAGGGCAAGCTGCTGGTCGGCCGCCTCGACGGCCACGTGGTGGCGCTCGACGCCAAGACCGGCAAGGAGCTGTGGGAGACCAAGGTGGTCGACTACACGCAGGGTTCCGTGATCACCTCGCCGCCGACGGTGGCGAAGAACGTGGTGATCACCGGCTTCGGCGGCGGCGAGTACGGCGCGCGCGGCGCGCTGGTCGGCCTCGATGCCGCGACGGGCAAGGAGCTGTGGCGCACCCACACCGTGCCGGCGCAAGGCGAGAAGGGCAGCGAAACCTGGAAGGGCGACTCGGGCAAGTACGGCGGCGCGGTGGCCTGGCACATCGGCTCCTACGACCCGAAGCTCAACCTCGTCTACTACGGCACCAGCAATCCGGGCCCGTGGTCGGCCGTGGTGCGCGGCAACGACAGTTCCGACATCGGGCCGTACAGCAACCTCTATTCGGCCTCGGTGCTCGCCCTGAACCCGGACACCGGTGCGATCCAGTGGCACTACCAGTTCACGCCGCATGACGCATGGGACTACGACGGCGTCAATGAACTGGTGTTCGCGGACCTGCCCGTGGACGGCCGCAAGGTGCCGGTGATCATGCAGGCCAACCGCAACGGCTTCTTCTACGTGCTCGATCGCGCCAACGGCAAGCTGCTGTCGGCCAAGCAGTTCATCCCGGTGGTCAACTGGGCCAGCGGCATCGACCTCCAGACCGGCCGGCCGATCGAGACCGCCGGCAACGTGAAGCGACCGGGCATGGGCCGCAAGGCGACGGACATCTGCCCGAACCTGATCGGGGGCAAGAACTGGATGCCCATGGCGTACAGCCAGCAGACCGGCCTGGTCTACATCCCCAGCATGAACTCCTGCATGGACATGGAAGGTGTGCAGCAGGACTACAAGCGCGGGCAGTTCTTCCTCGGCGTGAACTTCGACATCTCGAAGAAGGTGCCCGGCGCCTACATGGGCGGCGTGACGGCCTGGGATCCGGTGAAGCAGCAGAAGGTCTGGTTCCGCGAAGACGACCTGCCGTACACCGGCGGCATGCTGACCACCGCGGGCGGGCTGGTGTTCCACGGCGACATCAAGGGCTGGTTCCGTGCGCTGGACGCGAAGAGCGGCAAGGAACTGTGGAAGTTCAACGCCGGCTCCGGCATCTCCGCGGCGCCGATGACCTATGCGATCGACGGCAAGCAGTACGTGGCCGTGGTCTCCGGCCGCACGCTGTCGATCCCCGCCTTCTACGGCGCGCTGGGCGAGAAGATGGTCGAAGCCAGTCCCGAGGGCGGCACGCTGTTCGTGTTCAGCCTGAACTGACGTCCCTGCACCAGGAGCCTGCCATGAGCATTCGCCGTTTCGCGCGAAGGGTCCTTTGTACCCTCGCGGCCTGCATCGCGCTCGGCGCTACGAGCGCCGGGGCCGAGCCCCTGCGCATCTGCGCCGATCCGGACAACCTGCCCTTCAGCAAGTCCGAGGGCCCCGAGAAGGGCCTGTACGTGGAACTCGCGCGGCTGGTGAGCCAGAAGCTCGGCGAGTCGCCCGAGTTCGTCTGGTGGCTCACCTACAACCAGCGCAAGGCGCTGCGCAACACGATCCTGCAGGATGGCTGCGATGCGTACTTCGCGCTGCCGGCCAACGCGGACTACCGCGTGCGCGGCTTGCTGAAGACGAAGCCCTTCCTCGACGTGAGCTACGCGATCGTGGCGCCGTCCGTGCTGCCCGTGAGCGGCCTGGCGGATCTGCGGGGCAAGCGCATCGGCGTGCTGCACGGCTCGCCGCCGCACATCCTGCTGGCGGCGCAGCAGGGGTACGCGACCAGCAGCTTCCGCGCGAACGACGAAGCGCTGGCGGCGCTGGAGCGGGGCGAGGTCGAGGTGGCGATCCTCTGGGGGCCGAACGCCGGCTACGAGAACGCGCGCCGGCACGGCGGCCGCTGGCAGGTGACGCCCGTCACCGGCGAGGGCCTGGGCGGACAGGTCGCCGTCGGCGTGCGGCGAGGACAGGACGAACTGGCCGCGCGCATCGACAAGGCGCTGGCGGAACTGCAGCCGCAGATCGAGGAACTGGCGCGCAAGTACGGCTTCCCGCGCGGCAAGCCGATGCCGCTGGTGGCACGCCGGGTCGCGCCCGACGCGCGATCCGCCAACCTCTCCGCGGGCCTGACGGTGCATTCGTCCATGGTGGCGCGCACCAACGCGCCGGCCGCATCGGCCCCCGCCGAGGGCGTCATCCCGGGCCGCACGCTGTTCAACAACGTCTGCTCGCATTGTCACGGCACCGACGGCGCCAGCCCCGTGTCCGAACGCGACCTGCGCAAGCTGCAGCGGCGCTACAAGGACAACTGGAAGGACACCGCCTTGACCACGATCAAGAACGGTCGCCAGGATGCGGGAATGCCCTCATGGAAGGCGACCTACAGCGACGCGCAGATCGAGGAGGTGATCGGCTTCCTCACCACCTTGCAGAAGTAGGCGGCACGGGGGCCGCGGGCGAACGGGGGCTGGCTGCGGCCGGCCCTCGTCGCGTCTGAGTGAAATCCCTCCCTCAGCCCTGAATCCTCGCACCGCAGAATCCGTCCGATCCCCGGGGAGCCCCAATGAGAACGACCGTCCTTGCAGCCGCCGCGCTGGCGTCCCTGCATGCCCACGCGCAGACACCCGCGAACGCGCCGCCCGCCCAGGAGGCCGAACGCACGCTGCGCCCCGTGGTGGTCACGGCCACGCCCGGCGTCGCGCAGCGGGCCTTCGACACGGCGGCTTCCATCGACGCCCTCGACGGGGCGACCATCCGCGACGCCAACCTGCAGGTGAACCTGTCCGAGAGCCTGGTGCGCGTGCCCGGCGTGGTGGCGCTCAATCGCCAGAACTACGCGCAGGACCTGCAGATCTCGGTGCGCGGCTTCGGCGCGCGCTCCACCTTCGGCGTGCGCGGCCTGCGCCTGTACGCCGACGGCATCCCGGCCACCGCGCCGGACGGGCAGGGCCAGATCTCGCACTTCGACCTGACTTCGGCCGACCGCATCGAGGTGCTGCGCGGCCCCTTCTCGTCCCTGTACGGCAACTCCTCCGGCGGCGTGATCAGCATCTTCACCGCCGACGGCGCGCCGGGCCTGCAGGCCGAGGCCGCCGGCGCGGTCGGTAGCGACGGCGTGCGGCGCGTGAACGCGCGCTTCGCCGGCGAGCAGGGCGCGTGGAACTGGAACCTGAATGCCCTGCATTTCGAGACCGACGGCTTTCGCGAGCACAGCGCGGCGAAGCGCAACGGGCTCAACGCCAAGGTGAAGTGGCAAGGCTCGCCCGACACGCGCGTCACCTTCGTGGCCAACGCCGTGGACATGCCCGACACGCAGGATCCGCTGGGGCTCACGCGGGCCGAATTCGAGGCCGACCCGCGGCAGGCCAGCCCGGCGGCGCTGCAGTTCAACACCCGCAAGTCGGTGGACCAGCAGCAGCTCGGCATGGTCCTGGAGCACCAGTTCAACGAGGCCAACGGCCTGAAGCTCACCGGCTGGCGCGGCCAGCGCGGGACGGAGCAATTCCAGGCCATCCCGGTGGCGACCCAGGCGCCGATCACGCATCCGGGCGGGGTGATCGACCTCGCCCGCGACTTCATGGGCGTCGACGGGCAATGGATCTACAAGACCCGCGTGGGCGGCAACCCCCTGAGCTTCACCGCCGGCCTGTATGCCGACCAGCTGGACGAGCACCGCCAGGGCTTCCAGAACTTCGTCGGCACCACGCTGGGGGTCAAGGGCGCGCAGCGCCGCAACGAGGACAACCGCGTGCGCAGCTTCGACCAGTACGCGCAGGTGAACTGGGACAGCGAGCGCTTCGGCGTCACCGCGGGCCTGCGCCACTCCGACGTGCGCTTCGAGTCCGAGGACCACTTCATCGTCGGCGCCAACCCCGACGACAGCGGCTCGGCGAAGTACTCGGCCACCACGCCCATGCTGGGCCTCATCTGGCACGTGAGCGACGTCCTGAACGTGTACGGCTCGGTGGGCCGGGGTTTCGAGACGCCGACCTTCAACGAGCTCTCCTACCGGCCCAACGGCCAGACGGGCCTCAATTTCGACCTGAGGTCCGCCTACAGCCGCCACTACGAGGTCGGCGTCAAGGCCGAACCGGTGCGCAACTGGCGCGTGAACGCCGCGCTGTTCCAGGCCAACACCTCCGACGAGCTCGTGGTGCTGACCAACCAGGGCGGCCGCAGCACCTTCCAGAACGCGAGCAGCACGCGCCGGCGCGGCCTGGAGGCGGCGCTGGCCGGCAGCTGGGCCGAGGGCTGGTCGACTTACGCCGCGCTCACCTGGCTGGACGCGACCTACCGCTCCGACTTCCTGACCTGCCCGTCGGCGCCCTGTCCCACGGCGGCGAATCCGCCCGTCGTGGTGCCCGCCGGCAACCGCATCCCCGGGATCCCGCGCGGCAACGCCTTCGCCGAACTGGTGTACCGGCACGCGCCCTGGGGGCTGGAGGCGGGGCTGGAACTGCGCTACGTCGGCAAGATCGCGGTCGACGACCGGAACACCGACTTCGCCCCCTCGGCAACCCTGTGGAACCTGAGGTTTGCGCTGGCGCAGAATTTGAACCGGTGGACCGTGCGTGAATACGTGCGGGTGGACAATCTCGCCGACCGGGACTACATCGGCTCGGTGATCGTCAACGAAGGGAACCGGCGCTTTTTCGAGCCGGCGCCGGGCCGCACCTGGCTGCTGGGCGTGAACGCCGTCTACGCCTTCTGATCGCGGGCAAGGAGACGCCATGGAAAACCTCGACGTGATGGTGCTGCGCACCCTGCGCGACTGGCGGGCCGCCGGCAAGCGGGCGCTGCTCGCCACCGTGGTCCGCACGTGGGGCTCCTCGCCGCGGCCGGTGGGCTCCATCATGGCCCTGGCCGAAGACGGCGCGGTGGTCGGCTCGGTCTCCGGCGGCTGCATCGAGGACGACCTGATCTACCGCCACACGCAGGCCTACTCCGGCAAGGAGCCGGGCCACCAGATCCCGTCGGGGCCGCCGTCCTTCGTCAAGTACGGCGTCACGGCCGACGAGGCGCACCGCTTCGGCCTGCCCTGCGGCGGCACGCTGGAACTGCTACTGGAATACGACCCCGGGTTGGGCCCGATCGAGGAACTGGTGCGTTCGCTGGAGGCAGGGCGGCTCGTGCGCCGCACGGTGCGGCTGGCCGATGGCCAGGTCACGCTGGCCGACGCCGATGCGCCGGAAGAGCTGAGCATTTCCGACGGACTGCTGGTCAATACCTTCGGCCCGGAGTACCGCATGCTGCTGATCGGCGCGGGGCAGATCACCGAATACCTGGCGACCATGGCGCTGTTCAGCGGCTTCGCGGTCACGGTGTGCGACCCGCGCGAGGAGTACCGGGGTTCCTGGAGCGTGCCGGGCGCGCGCGTGGTGGCCGAGATGCCCGACGACATGGTGACGGCCTTCCGGCCCGACCGGCGCAGCAGCGTCATCGCGCTGACGCACGACCCGAAGCTCGACGACCTCGCCCTGATGGAGGCGCTCAAGACCGAAGCCTTCTACGTCGGCGCCATCGGCAGCCGGCGCAACAACGAGGCGCGGCACCAGCGCATGATCGAGCACTTCGGCCTCACGGCGGCCGACCTGCAGCGGCTGCGCGGGCCCATCGGCGTCTATATCGGCAGCAAGACCCCGGCGGAGATCGCGGTGAGCATCATGGCCGAAGTGCTGGCCGTGAAGAACGGCGTCGTCCTGCCGCGCGACATGGAGGTGGGGCAGGCGAAGAACATGCGGGCGGTCCAGGGCAACGAGCCGGGGTCCATCGTCTGCGGCGTGGCGGCTGCCCGCTAGCTGGACCGATTCCCCCTCCCCCTCTCCGACAAGCACAAGCCGACCCGTCCCACCCGGGGCAGGCCGCAGTCTTGCTAGATTGGCCTTCGACATGCACGAGGAGCCGCTCGAACTCACGACCCCCGCCGGCAAGCTGAGCGGAACCCTGGCGCTTCCGGGCACCCGGGGCCCCTGGCCCGTCGTGCTGCTGATCGCGGGCGCCGGCCCGGCCGACCGGGACGGCAACAGCGCCCTGCTGCCGGGCGCCCCCGGCCACATGCGCAGGCTCGCGCAGGCGCTCGTCGCGAAGGGCATCGCCTCGCTGCGCTACGACAAGCGGGGCGTAGGCGCCAGCGTGCACCCCGGCCTCCAGGAGGAGGATCTCCGGTTCCGCCATCTCGTCGACGACGCGGTAGCGCTCGCCGGGCGGCTGCGCGCGGACCCTCGGCTGGGCACCCTGCTGCTGCTGGGGCACAGCGAGGGTGCCCTCGTTGCCAAGCTCGCGGCCCGGGACGCGCCCGCCCAGGCGGTCGTGTCGGTGGCGGGCGCCGGCATGCGCGCCTGCGACCTGATGCGCGAACAGCTCCAGGGCCGCCTGCCGGAATTGCTGGAAGAGGCCGTGCAGGCCGCGCTGGCCACCCTCGCGGACGAGCAGACGATGGACGATCCGCCGGACGCGCTGTGCCTGCTGTTCCGCCCCACCGTGCAGCCCTACCTGATCTCCTGGTTCCGCTACGACCCCGCCGAGGTGCTGGCGGACCTGCCGCTGCCGGCGCTGCTGGTGCACGGCAGCGCCGACGCGCAGGTGCCGGTACGCAACGCGGAGCTGCTGCATGCGGCGCGGCGGGATGCGCGGCTGCTGCTGGTGCAGGAGATGGACCACCTGCTGGCGGTCGAGGGCAATGCCGATGCGGGACCGCCGCAGATCGCCGGGGCGGTGGCCGAACTGGTGCAGCAGCTCGAACGCAGCACGGCGGCCTGAGCCGCCTACTTCTCCTTGCCCATCACCATGTCCGGCAGGACGGTGACGATCTGCGGGAAGAGCGTGATCAGGGCGATGCACACCACCAGGCAGGCGAAGAAGGGGATCGCCGCCTTCGCGATGGTGTTGCTGTCCTTGCCGGTCATGTTCTGCAGCACGAACAGGTTGAAGCCCACCGGCGGCGTCACCTCCGCGATCTCCACCAGCAGCACGATGAAGATGCCGAACCAGATCAGGTCGAAGCCGGCCTTCTGGATCATCGGCAGCACCACGGCGCTGGTGAGCACGATCATGCTGATGCCGTCCAGCGCGGTGCCGAGCACGAGGTAGACCAGCGTCAGCACGAAGATCAGCGAATAGGGCGACAGCTGCAGCGCGTTCACCCATTCGGCCAGCGCGCGCGGGATGCCGGTGAAGGCCATCGTCTTGGTGAGGAAGGCCGCGCCCGCGAGGATGAACATGATCATGCAGCTGCTGCGCGTGGTGCCCATGAGTCCTTCCCAGAAGGACTCCCAGGTGAGGGACTTGCTCCACCAGGCCAGCGCGAGCGAGCCCAGCACGCCGTAGGCGGCGCATTCGGTGGCCGTGGCCCAGCCGGCGATCAGCACCCAGACGATGAAGACGATCAGCGCGCTGCACGGGATCAGGTTGCCGGAGCGCCGGATCTTCTCGCGCAGGCTGGTCGGCGGATCGGCGGGAGGCACCTGGTCCGGGTGGCGCAGGCTCCACCACACGATGTAGCCCGAGAACAGGGCCATCAGCAGCAGCCCCGGCAGGAAGCCGGCCAGGAAGATGCGGATGATGGAGGCGTCCGCCGCCACCGCGTATACCACCATCGTGATCGAGGGCGGGATCAGGATGCCCAGCGTGCCCGCCGTGGCCAGCGAGCCGAGCGCGATCTTCTCGCTGTAGCCGCGCTTGAGCAGTTCCGGCAGGGCCACCTTCGAGATCGTGGCGCAGGTGGCGGCGGAGGAGCCCGACACCGAACCGAAGATGCCGCAGCCCAGGATGGTCGTGTGCATCAGGCGCCCGGGCACGCGATTGAGCCAGGGCCGCAGTCCCTCGAACATCTCCTCGCTCAGGCGGCTGCGGAACAGGATTTCGCCCATCCAGATGAACAGGGGCAGGGCCGCGAGCTCCCAGGAGGCGTTCGACTCCCAGAAGGAGGAGAACAGGTTGTTGCCCGGCGAGGTGCTGGTGAAGAAGGCCTGCCCCACCCAGCCGCAGATGGCCAGGGTCATGGCGATCCAGACGCCACCCGTCAGCAGCACCATCATCACCAGCAGCAGCAGGCCGCCCACGAGGAGGATGTCCATGGCTGCCTACACGTCGGAGGAGAAGTCGCCGCGCGCGTGCCGTTCCTCGACCGCCGTGACGTAGCTGGGCTTGGCCCCACGCAGCACGAGCACGAGTTCGTCCACCACCGCGACGAGCAGCAGCAGGGAGCCGAGGGCGAAACTCAGCTGCGGGATCCAGATCGGGATCGGCACCAGGCCCTGCGCGATCTCGTTGAAGGCCCAGCTGTCGTAGGTGAAGCGGTTGGCCCAGAAGGCGAGGTAGGCGACGGCCACCGCCGCCACCGCCAGGCAGGCGATCTCCAGCCGCCGGCGGGCGCGTTCGGGCAGGTGCTCCAGCAGCAGCGTCACCCGCACGAAGTCGCCGTGCTTGAACGCGTGCGCCATGGCGAAGAAGGAGGCGGCGGCGCAGAACCACGCCACCACCTCGTTGACGCCGCCGGTCCGCACCCCGAACTCGCGCAGCAGGCTCTGCGCCAGCATCAGCACGCAGATCAGGAGCACGAAAATGGCGCCGAGGGCGCCAGAGACGAGGTAGAGCCGGTCGAGGAAGCGGCGCAAACCGGCCGCCCTACTTCTTGTTGAAGGCGTTCACCAGCGCGACGCCGTCGGGCCCGGCCTTCTTCTGCCAGTCCGCCAGCATGATCGCGCCGACCTGCTTCATGTCCGCGGTGAGCTTGGGCGCGGGCTTCATGATCTTCATGCCCTTGTCCGCGAGCGCCTTCTTGTACCACTCGTTCTTTTCCTCCGACAGCGCCCAGCCGCGCTTCTCGGCCTCGGCGGCGGCCTTCAGGACGGCCTCCTGCGTGGGCTTGTCCAGCGCGTCGAAGGCCTTCTGGTTCACGATGATCGCGTTCTTCGGCAACCAGGCCTGCGTGTCGTACCAGTACTTGATGCTCTCGTAGGTCTTGGAGTCGTAGCCGGTGGAGCCCGAGCTCATGTAGCTGTTCACCACGCCGGTGGCCAGCGCCTGCGAGAGTTCGGCGGCCTGGATGGTCACCGGCTGGGCGCCCACCAGTTCGGCGATCTTCGCCGTGGCGGGGCTATAGGCGCGCCACTTCAGGCCGCGCATGTCGGCGACGGAGGCGAGCTCCTTGTTGGCGTAGATGCCCTGGGGCGGCCACGCCACCGTGTAGAGCAGCCGCATGCCCTGGGCGGCGAGCAGCTTGTCCAGGAAGGGCTTCTGGGCGGCGGCCAGCTTGCGCGCCTCGGTGTAGCTGCTGGCGAGGAAGGGGATGCCGTCGGCGCCGTAGATCGGGTTCTCGTTCTCGAAGTTCACCAGCAGCACTTCGCCGATCGGCGCCTGCGCGCTCTGCACCGCGCGCTTGATCTCGTTGGCCTTGAACAGCGAGGCGTTCGCGTGGACCTGGATCTTCAGCTTGCCGCCGCTGGCCTTCTCCACGTCGTTCGCGAACTGCACCAGGTTCTCGGTGTGGAAGTTGCCCGCGGGGTAGGCGGCGGGCAGGTCCCACTTGGCCTGCGCGAAGGCGTGGCCGGCCACGCACGCGGCCAGCAGGGGAAGGGCGGGTCGGAAGTTCATGATGCTCCAGGACAGTGCTCGGACGGTAAGCGGCCGAGCATAGCCGCAAGGACGATGCCAGCGCCTCCGGTGTTTCCCCGGCGACGCGGGCCGACACATCGCCGTGGCCGCGCAGGCTACAGTGCCGGGAAAGCCATGGCACAAGACATCCGCACTTCCTCCCCGCCCGGCCGCTGGCAGTTCTGGATCGACCGCGGCGGCACCTTCACCGACGTGGTGGGGCGCCGGCCCGACGGCACGCTGGTCACGCACAAGCTGCTGTCGGACAACCCCGAGCAGTACCGCGATGCGGCGGTGGCGGGCATCCGCCACCTGCTCGGGCTGCAGGCCGGCGAGGCGATCCGGCCGGAGCAGGTCGAGTGCGTGAAGATGGGGACGACGGTCGCCACCAATGCGCTGCTGGAACGCAAGGGCGAGCCCACGCTGCTGGTCACCACGCGCGGCTTCCGCGATGCGCTGCGCATCGCCTACCAGAACCGGCCCCGCCTGTTCGACCGCCACATCGTGCTGCCCGAACTGCTGTACGGCGAGGTGGTCGAGGCGCGGGAGCGCGTGGGCGCACACGGAGACGTGATCGAGGCGCTGGACGAAGCGCAGCTGCGGGACGCGCTCGCCGCCTCGCACGCGCGCGGCCTGCGCAGCGTCGCGATCGTGTTCCTGCACGGCTACCGCTACACCGCGCACGAGCAGGCCGCGGCCCGCATCGCGCGCGAGACCGGCTTCTCGCAGGTGAGCGCCTCGCACGAGACCAGCCCGATGATGAAGCTCGTGAGCCGCGGCGACACCACGGTGGTGGATGCCTACCTGTCGCCGATCCTGCGCCGCTACGTGGAGCAGGTGGCCTCCGAGATGCCGGGAGTGAAGCTGTTCTTCATGCAGTCCTCCGGCGGGCTCGCCGACGCGCATGCCTTCCAGGGCAAGGATGCGATCCTGTCCGGCCCCGCCGGCGGCATCGTGGGCATGGCGCGCACCGCGCGGCTCGCGGGGCACGACCGGGTGATCGGCTTCGACATGGGCGGAACCTCCACCGACGTGTCGCACTTCGCGGGCGAGTTCGAGCGCGAGTTCGAGACCCAGGTGGCGGGCGTGCGCATGCGCGCACCCATGATGAGCATCCATACCGTGGCGGCGGGCGGCGGCTCGATCCTGGAGTTCGACGGCGCGCGCTTCCGCGTCGGGCCGCAGAGCGCCGGGGCCAACCCGGGACCGGCGAGCTACCGGCGCGGCGGCCCTCTGGCGGTGACCGATGCCAACGTGATGGTGGGCAAGATCCAGCCCCGCTACTTCCCCAGGGTGTTCGGGCCGCATGCCGACGAGCCCCTGAGCGTCGAGGCGGTGACGGGCCGCTTCGGCGAGCTCGCGCTGCGCACCGGCCGCAGCGCCGAGGAGGT
This sequence comes from Ramlibacter monticola, assembly GCF_016722785.1. Lineage (GTDB taxonomy): Bacteria > Pseudomonadota > Gammaproteobacteria > Burkholderiales > Burkholderiaceae_C > Ramlibacter > Ramlibacter monticola. The sequence continues at coordinate 55,993 of NZ_JAEQNE010000011.1, forward strand.
CGCCGAGGGCTTCATCGCGATCGCCGTGCAGCAGATGGCCAACGCGATCAAGAAGATCTCGGTGGCGCGCGGCTACGACGTCACCCGCTACACGCTCAACTGCTTCGGCGGCGCCGGCGGGCAGCATGCCTGCCTGGTCGCCGATGCGCTGGGCATGTCGCGCGTCTTCATCCATCCGCTCGCGGGCGTCCTGTCCGCCTACGGCATGGGGCTGGCGGACCAGAACGTGATCCGCGAGCAGGCGGTGGAACTGCCGCTGGAGGCCGGCAAGCTGCCGCAGGTGCAGGGCAAGCTCGATGCGCTCGCCGCCGCCGCCGAGTCCGAGCTGCGGCGGCAGCAGGTGAGCGGCGGCGCCGTGCAGGTGCGCCGGCGCGTGCACGTGCGCTACCAGGGCAGCGACTCGGCGCTGGTCGTGGCGGCGGGCCCGCTGCCGGAGATCGTCGCCGGCTTCGAGGCCGCGTACCGGCAGCGCTTCTCCTTCCTGATGCCGGGCAAGCCCATGATCGTGGAAGCGGTCTCGGTCGAAGCCATCATCGCCGGCGATGCGCCGGCGGAGCCGCGGCGGCAGGAGCATCCGCCGCGCGAGGTGCCGCGGCGCGAGAGCGTGCGCATGTACTCCGGCGGGCAGTGGCACGAGGCAGCCCTGTGCGTGCGCGAGGACCTGCGGCCCGGCGACGTGGTCGCCGGCCCCGCGATCGTGGCGGAGCAGAACGCGACCACGGTGGTCGAACCGGGCTGGCAGGCGCGCATCACCGCGCTGGACCACATCGTGCTGGACCGCACCGTGCCGCGCGCGCAGAAGTTCGCCGCCGGCACGCAGGTCGACCCGGTGCTGCTGGAGGTGTTCAACAACCTGTTCATGAACATCGCCGAGCAGATGGGGCTGCAGCTGCAGAACACCGCCTACTCGGTCAACATCAAGGAGCGGCTCGACTTCTCCTGCGCGCTGTTCGACGCCGAGGGCAACCTGATCGCCAACGCCCCGCACATGCCCGTGCACCTGGGCAGCATGGGCGAAAGCATCCGGACCGTGATCCGCGAGAACCGTGCCGCGATGGGCCCCGGCGACGTCTACGTGCTGAACGACCCCTACAACGGCGGAACGCACCTGCCCGACGTGACCGTGATCACGCCCGTCTATCTGAAGCCCTCCCCCTCCGAGGGGGAGGGTCGGGGAGGAGGGGAGCCCGTGACGGCCGGTGGCCCCGAACCGACGTTCTACGTCGGTTCGAGAGGCCACCACGCGGACATCGGCGGCATCACCCCCGGCTCCATGCCGCCCTTCTCGACGCGGATCGAGGAAGAGGGCGTGGAGATCGACAACTTCAAGCTGGTCGACCGCGGCGTGCTGCGCGAGCAGGAGATGCTGGACCTGCTGCGCGGCGGCCCCTACCCGAGCCGCAACCCCGAGCAGAACCTGGGCGACCTGAAGGCGCAGATCGCCGCCAACGAGAAGGGCGTGCAGGAACTGCGCCGCATGGTGGACCAGTTCGGCCTGGACGTGGTGCAGGCCTACATGCGCCACGTGCAGGACAACGCGGAGGAGTCGGTGCGTCGCGTGATCACGCGCCTGAAGGACGGCCGCTTCACGCTGCCCCTGGACAACGGCGCGCAGATCCAGGTCGCGATCCGCGTCGATGCGGCCGCGCGCTCGGCGGAGATCGACTTCACCGGCACCTCCCCGCAGCAGACGAACAACTTCAACGCGCCGCGCGCCGTGTGCATGGCCGCCGTGCTCTACGTGTTCCGCACGCTGGTGAGCGACGAGATCCCGCTCAACGCCGGCTGCCTGAAGCCGCTGAAGGTGATCGTGCCGGAAGGCTGCATGCTCAATCCGCGGCCGCCGGCCTCGGTGGTCGCCGGCAACGTCGAGACCTCCACCTGCATCACCAACGCGCTCTACGGCGCGCTGGGCGTGATGGCGGCCGGCCAGTGCACGATGAACAACTTCACCTTCGGCAACGCCCGCTACCAGTACTACGAGACGATCTCCGGCGGCAGCGGCGCGGGCGGCGTGTTCGACGGGCAGGGGCGCCTGGTCGACGGCTTCGCCGGGACCAGCGTGGTGCAGACCCACATGACCAACTCGCGCCTCACCGACCCCGAGGTGCTGGAGTTCCGCTTCCCCGTGCGGCTGGAAAGCTACGAGATCCGCGCCGGCTCGGGTGGCGCCGGCCGCTGGAAGGGCGGCAACGGCGGCGTGCGGCGCGTGCGCTTCCTGGAGCCCATGACGGCCAGCATCCTGTCCAACGGCCGCAGGGTCCCGTCCTTCGGCATGGCCGGCGGCCAGCCGGGGCAGGTGGGCATCAACCGGGTCGTCCGCGCGGACGGCCGCATCGAGCAGCTGGACCACATCGGCTCGGCGGAGATGCAGGCGGGCGACATTTTCGAGGTGCACACGCCCGGCGGCGGCGGCTTCGGCAGCGCGTAGAAGGCGTGTGCCATCATGCGGCGATGAGCGAGACGACCCCCGCCGGCGGGCCCCTGCTGGACGACCTGCCCTTCCCCGCGCGCTTCGAATCCGAGGCGGCGCTCGAGGACTATCTCGCCACGCCTTCTCGCGACCTCGTGCGCGACCTCGCCCGCACCGAGGGCGACCTGCTGGTGCTGGGCGTGGGCGGCAAGATGGGCCCGACGCTGGCCCGTCTGGCGCGCAACGCGCTGCCCGCCTCGCGCCGCGTCATTGCCGTCGCGCGCTTCTCGGAACCGGGTCTGCGCGAGGCGCTGCTGGGCCACGGCATCGAGACCATCCCGTGCGACCTGCTGGATCGCGACGCGCTGCAGGCGCTGCCGAGGTGCCCCAACGTCGTCTTCATGGCCGGCCGCAAGTTCGGGGCCGACGGCAACCTTCCCCTGACCTGGGCGATGAACGCGCACGTGCCGGCGCTGGTGGCGGAGGCCTTCCGCGGCTCGCGCATCGTCGCCTTCTCCACCGCCTGCGTCTATCCCTTCGTGCCGGTGACCGGCCAGGGTGCGAGCGAGGACGAGGTGCTGTCGCCTCCCGGCGAATACGCCAATTCCTGCGTCGGCCGCGAACGCATGTTCGAATACTTCTCGCAGCTGCACGGCACGCCGGGGCGCCTGTTCCGACTGAGCTACGCCATCGACATGCGCTACGGCGTGCTGGCCGACGTGGCGCTGAAGGTGTGGCGCGGCGAGGCCGTGGACGTGACCATGGGCCACGTCAACGTGATCTGGCAGGGCGACGCCAACGCGCAGGCGCTGCGCTGCCTGGCGGTGGCGACGGTGCCGACCTCGCCGCTGAACGTGAGCGGCCCCGAGACCACCTCCATCCGCTGGCTGGCGCAGGAGTTCGCTCGCATCTTCGGCAAGCCCGCCACGGTCACGGGGCAGGAAGCACCCACCGCCTGGCTGATGAACACCGGCGAGGCCGAGCGCCTGTTCGGCTATCCGCGCATCCCGCTCAAGCAGATGGTGGCCTGGGTCGCCGACTGGATCGCGCACGGCCAGCGACTGCTCGGCAAGCCCACCAAGTTCGAGAAGCGGGACGGGCACTACTGATCCCGCCCGGATCCCCGAGGAAGTTGCCATGCCCCTGAACCGATCCGATCTCCCCCGGGAGGTGCTGCAGCTGCTGGCCGACGGCGCGGTGATCCCCGCCCACCCGCTGGCGCTCGACGCGCGCCGCCAGTTCGACCGCCGCCGCCAGCGCGCGCTCACCCGCTATTACGTCGATGCCGGCGCCGGCGGCCTGGCCGTGGGCGTGCACACGACGCAGTTCGCGATCCGCGAACACGGGCTCTACGAGCGCGTCCTTGCCAGCGCGATGGAGGACCGCCTGGCCTGGAGCGACCGGCCCATGGCGATGATCGCGGGCCTGTGCGGCCGGACCGAGCAGGCCCGCAGGGAGGCGCGCATCGCGGTGGGCCTGGGCTACCACGCGGGCCTTCTCAGCCTCGCGGCCCTGGCCTCCGCCTCGGAGGACGAGAGGATCGCCCACTGCGAAGCGGTGGCGCAGGAGATCCCGCTGGTGGGCTTCTACCTGCAGACGGCCGTCGGCGGCCCGACCCTGCCGCACTCCTTCTGGCGCCGCTTCGCCTCGCTGCCGAACGCGCTGGCGATCAAGGTGGCGCCCTTCCACCGCTACCGCACCCTGGACGTGGTGCGCGGGCTGGTCGATGCGGGCGCCGAGGAGCGCGTCTATCTCTACACCGGCAACGACGACCACATCGTCCTGGACCTGGCGCTGCCCTTCACCGCGATGCGCGACGGCCGGCCGGTGACGGTGCGCTTCCGCGGCGGCCTGCTGGGGCACTGGTCGGTGTGGACCGCGAAGGCGGTGGAGCAGCTGGAGGCCATCAAGGCCGCGATTGCGACGCACGGCGGCAGCCTGCCGCCGCAGCTGCTGGCGCTGGACTCGCGCGTCACCGACTGCAACTCCGCCTTCTTCGACGTGAGGAACGACTTCCACGGCTGCATCGCGGGCTGCCACGAGGTGCTGCGCCGGCAGGGGCTGCTCGAAGGCATCTGGTGCCTCGATCCGCAGGAGGGGCTGGGGGCGGGGCAGCCCCAGGAGATCGACCGCGTGCTGCGGGAGCATGCGGACCTGGCCGACGATGCCTTCGTGCGGGCCAACCTGGAGCGGTGGCTGTCCTAGCTGCGTGGGACCCATGAAAAAGGCCCGCCGGGTGGCGGGCCTGCGCTGCGTGCGAGAAGCGCTGCTGTTATTTCTTCGCGGAAGCGGCCGGCTTGGCGGCGGCCGTATCGTCCTTCTTCTCGGCCTGGCCTTCCTTCTTCTCTTCCTTCTTTTCGGTCTTGACGGCCTTCTTGTCGTCGTTCTTGGCCAGCGCGGGATTCTTGTAGTCGGACCCGTTCACCGTCAGGCCGCCGGCCGAGTACTTGGCGGCGGTGGGCGAGCCGATGCCCTTCACACGGGCCATCAGGTCGTCCCAGGTCTTGAAATCGCCCTTCTTGCGCTCGTCGAGGATGCGCTTGGACATCACCGGGCCGATGCCCTTGATGCCGTCCAGGTCGGCGGCGGTGGCCTTGTTCACGTCGACGGCCGCGAAGGAGGCGGCGGCGTAGAGCAGGGCCAGGACGGCCAGGATCCTCTTCAGCATGGACTCTCCAGCAGGTGCGATGGGCGCCGTCGGGACGCGGCCTGTCCACAACGGCTCAGCCCGCCCGGAAGTTGACGCGCTTTACTTCCCGAAGTGCCGCGCCAGCTCCCGCATGTACTCGCGCACCCCCGTGGCGACATCGGCGAACTGGTGGTCGCAGCCGGCCTCGCGCAGCGCCGTCAGGTCGGCCTGGGTGTAGCACTGGTACTTTCCGCGCAGCGCGTCGGGGAAGGGGATGTATTCCAGCAGCCCCTGCTGCACCGCGGAAGACGCATCCGGCACGCCGCCCTGGAGAGCGTTCACCACCCCCACGGCGACGTCGTTGAACGGCTGCGCGCGGCCGGTGCCCAGGTTGAAGATGCCGGACTTCTCCGGGTGGTCGAAGAACCACAGGTTCACCGCCACCACGTCGTCGACGAACACGAAGTCGCGCGTCTGCTCGCCGGGGCCGTAGCCGCCGTAGTCGCCGAACAGCTTGACCTTGCCCTGCTCGCGGAACTGGTTGAACTGGTGGAAGGCGACGCTGGCCATGCGGCCCTTGTGCTGCTCGCGCGGGCCGTAGACGTTGAAGTAGCGGAAGCCCACCACCTGGCGTTTCACGCGCTTGAAGTCCGTGCCGCACTCGCGCCGCATCCGCTGGTCGAACAGCAGCTTGCTATAGCCGTACACGTTCAGCGGCCGCTCGAACTCCGGCGTCTCGCGGAAGGTGTCGGAGCCGCCGTACACCGCGGCCGACGACGCGTACAGCAGGCGCGTGCCGCGCTGCTGGCAGGACTCGAACAGCGAGCAGGACACGCCGTAGTTGTTGTCCATCATGTACTTGCCGTCCTGCTCCATCGTGTCGCTGCAGGCGCCCTCGTGGAACACCGCGTCGACCTTGCCGAAGCCGCCGTCGGCGAAGATGGAATAGAACTCGTCGGCGTCGATGTAGTCCTCGATCTTCAGGTCCGCCAGGTTGCGGAACTTGTCGCCCTGGGTCAGGTCGTCGACCGCGACGATGTCGTCGATCCCCCGCGCATTCAGGCCCTTGACGATATTGCTGCCGATGAACCCGGCGGCTCCGGTGACGACGACGCGTGTCATTGGAACAACTCCTCGTAGGAAACGGTTGCGGTGCCGAACTTGCCCACCACGATGCCGCCGGCCCGGTTGGCGATCGGCACGGCCTCGCGCAGCGGCACGCCCGCGGCCACCATGGTGGCCAGCGTCGCGATGACCGTGTCGCCGGCGCCGGTGACGTCGAACACCTCGCGCGCCTGCGCCTTGACGGTGAATTCGCCCTGCTCGTCGAACAGGGTCATGCCTTCCTCGCTGCGCGTGAGCAGCAGCGCCTGCAGGCCGAGCTCCTCGCGCAGCCGGTGGGCGCGCTTCTTCAGGTCGTCCTCGCCGTGCCAGCGCCCGACCACGTCCTGCAGTTCGGCGCGGTTGGGCGTGATGATGCTGGCGCCGCGGTAGCGGCCGTAGTCGGAGCCCTTGGGGTCGACCAGCACCGGCCTGTCCGCGGCGCGGGCGCTTTCGATCATCGCCGGGATGTGGGCCAGCCCGCCCTTGCCGTAGTCGGAGAACAGGATCGCGTCCTGCTGCGACAGGAGCTCGGCGAAGGCCTCGGACTGCATGGCCAGCACCTCGTGGTCCGGCTCGTTCTCGAAGTCCATCCGCAGCAGCTGCTGCTGGCGGCCGATCACGCGCAGCTTGACCGTGGTGCGCAGGCCGGGGTCGCGCTTCAGGTGGGTCCGGATGCCGGTGCGCGTGAGCAGCGACTCGAGCCGGTGGCCGGGCTCGTCGTCGCCGACGACGCCCAGGAAGCTCGCCTGCGCCCCGAGGGTGCTGACGTTGTAGGCCACGTTGGCGGCGGCGCCGATGCGCTCCTCCTCGCGCGAGACCTTGACGACGGGGACGGGCGCTTCGGGGGAGATGCGCTCCACCGCCCCGTGCCAGTAGCGGTCGAGCATGGCGTCGCCCACCACCAGCACGCGGGCCTTCGCGATGCGTTGCTTGCCTGGATTGTTCATACCTTCACCATGTGTTCCGGGGCACCGCCTGCGAATGCGTGCGGCCGAACCGCGTGCCACCGCGGGACCGGCTTCGCCGGGCCGCTGGTGGCGCCCCCTCGAGGGGGAGGCGGCCGCAGGCCGCTTCGGGGGGGAGTCATAACTCCTCGACCCGTCGGGGAGGGTAGCTGTCCCAGGCCTGGCAGCCGGGGCATTGCCAGAAATACTGCTTCGATTCGAAACCGCAGGCCGCGCAGCGGTAGCGCGTGAGCGGCTTCGCGGCGTGGTCCAGCGCGCGCTGGACGTCGGGATGGAACTGCTCGTGCTCCAGCTTCTCGCCGGCGATCCAGCGGGAGGCTGCCACCAGCGAGGGTTCGCGCTGCACGTGGCGCACGTACCACTCGCGGGCCGCCTGCGGATTGCCCTCCAGCGACGCGATGGCGTCCAGCACGTCCAGCGAGGGCGACTGCGCGTAGCTTTCCTGCAGGATCTCCGCGGCTTCCCGGTGCCGGCCGCAGGCCAGCGCCGCCTCGGCGAGGGGCTTGGCGAGCAGGGCCATCGCGCTCGGCACCTCCGCGGCCAGGTCGCGCAGCAGCGAAAACGCTTCATGCGCGTCGCCGGCGCGGCGGCGCAGCGCGGCCAGTTCGATGCGTGGGCGCGGGGCGCGAGGCGCGATGGCCCTGGCCTTCTGCAGCAGCTGCTCGGCTTCGGCCGGCGCCGCGCTGGCGGCCATCTCGCACAGGAAGTGCGCCTGGCGGGCGCCGAACTGGCCGGGGCCGCCGGCGTCGAGCTTGCGCGCGATCTCGCCGGCCTGCGCCCAGTCGCGCGAGCGCTCGTAGATCGCCAGCAGGGCGAGCCGCGCCTGCTCCTCGTAGGCGGTGCCCTCCAGCTTGCGCAGGGCCTCCTCGGCGCGATCGAGCAGGCCGGCCTTCAGGAAGTCGAGGGCCAGGGCGTGCTGGGCCCGATGCCGGTCGGCGCGGCTGAGGTCGGCGCGGGAGATCAGGTGCTCGTGCACCCGCACCGCGCGCTCGTACTCGCCGCGGCGGCGGAACAGGTTGCCGAGCGCGAAGTGCAGCTCCGAGGTGTCCGGGTCGTTCTGCACCGCCTCGATGAAGGCGTCGATGGCCTGGTCCTGCTGCTCGTTGAGCAGGAAGTTGAGGCCGCGGAAGTAGGCCTTGGGCGCGAGGCGGTTCTCGATGCGCAGCTGCCGCAGGTCGAAGCGCGAGGCCAGCCAGCCCAGCACGAAGGCGATGGGCAGGCCCCACAGCAGCCAGGTCAGGTCAAAGTCCATGCGTGGGGGGCGTGCCCTGTCCGATCAGCGTGCTGGGCGCGGCCTGCGTCTCCGGCGGCATGCCGCGGGCGACCGCCTTGCGGTGCCTCCACCAGCGCGGCACCATGCCGATCGCGCCGATCACCAGGCCGGCCGCGAACGCCGCCAGCACCACCAGCACCAGCGGTGCCGTCCACCGCGTGCCGAAGAAGAAGTGCACGGTGACGTCCTGCTGGTTGTTCAGCGCGAAGGCGAACAGGGTAAAAAAAATGGCTGCCTTCAGCAGCCAAGCTATGTATTTCATTCGGCTCCTAGGGGTGCGCCGAATTCTAGGTCAGCGCCCGGACTCCATTTCCTGGGTCCGCTGGTCCACCGCCTCGCGCAGCGCCTTCCCGGGCTTGAAGTGCGGGACGCGCTTCTCCGGGATGTGCACGCTCTCGCCCGAACGGGGGTTGCGGCCCATGCGGGGCGGACGGCGGTTGATCGAGAAGCTGCCGAAGCCGCGGATCTCGATGCGGTGGCCGCGCACCAGCGCTTCGCTCATCGCGTCCAGGATGGTCTTGACGGCGTATTCCGCGTCGCGATGGGTCAGCTGGCTGAATCGGGAGGCCAGTTCTTCTACGAGGTCGCTACGGGTCATCAGAAGGACAAGGGTGGCGCGAACCACCCTTGCTTTCTCCGTTTAGGAACGGTCCTGGTTGTCCAGCTTGGCGCGCAGGAGCGCGCCGAGGCTGGTCGTGCCGGCCTGCTCGCGGGCGGACTGCTGCGACAGCTGCGCCATCGCGCCCTGCTCGTCGATCATGTCCTTCTGGCGGATCGACAGCTGGATGTTGCGGGTCTTGCGGTCGATGTTGGTGATCACGGCCGTGACTTCGTCGCCTTCCTTCAGCACGTTGCGCGCGTCTTCCACGCGGTCGCGGCTGATTTCGGAGGCACGCAGGTAGCCCATGATGTCGTTGCCCAGGTCGATCTCGGCGCCCTTCGGGTCCACCGTCCTGACCTTGCCCGACACCGAGGAGCCCTTGTCGTGCACCGAGGTGAAGGTGGCGAACGGGTCGCCATCGAGCTGCTTGATGCCCAGGGAGATGCGCTCGCGGTCGACGTCCACGCCCAGCACGATCGCCTCGACTTCCTGGCCCTTCTTGTAGTTGCGCACGGCCTGCTCGCCGGGCTCGTTCCAGGACAGGTCGGACAGGTGCACCAGGCCGTCGATGCCGGCCGCCAGGCCGACGAACACGCCGAAGTCGGTGATCGACTTGATCGGGCCCTTGACGCGGTCGCCGCGCTTGGTGTTCTGCGCGAATTCCTGCCAGGGGTTGGCCTTGCACTGCTTCATGCCCAGGGAGATGCGACGCTTGTCTTCGTCGATCTCGAGGACCATGACTTCGACTTCGTCACCCAGGGACACGACCTTGGACGGGGCCACGTTCTTGTTGGTCCAGTCCATCTCGGAGACGTGCACCAGGCCTTCGATGCCGGGCTCGAGCTCGACGAACGCGCCGTAGTCGGCGATGTTCGTGATCTTGCCGAACATGCGGGTGCCGTTGGGGTAGCGGCGCGAAACGCCCATCCACGGGTCGTCGCCCATCTGCTTCAGGCCCAGCGACACGCGGTTCTTCTCGGTGTCGAACTTGAGGATCTTGGCGGTGATTTCCTGGCCGGCGGTGACCACCTCGGACGGGTGGCGGACACGGCGCCAGGCCATGTCGGTGATGTGCAGCAGGCCGTCGATGCCGCCGAGGTCGACGAACGCGCCGTACTCGGTGATGTTCTTGACCACGCCGCGGACGATGGAGCCTTCCTTCAGGGTTTCCATCAGCTTGGCGCGCTCTTCGCCCATGGACGCTTCGACCACGGCGCGGCGCGACAGCACCACGTTGTTGCGCTTGCGGTCCAGCTTGATGACCTTGAACTCCATCGTCTTGTTTTCGTACGGAGTCAGGTCCTTGATCGGGCGGGTGTCGATCAGCGAGCCGGGCAGGAAGGCGCGGATGCCGTTGACCAGCACGGTCAGGCCGCCCTTGACCTTGCCGGTCGTGGTGCCGGTGACGAAGTCGCCGGACTCGAGCGCCTTCTCCAGGCTCATCCAGGAGGCCAGGCGCTTGGCCTTGTCGCGCGACAGGATCGTGTCGCCGTAGCCGTTCTCGAGAGCGTCGATGGCCACGGAGACGAAATCGCCTTCCTGGACTTCGACTTCGCCCGTGTCGTTCTTGAATTCGTCGATCGGGATGTAGGCCTCGGACTTGAGGCCGGCATTCACCACGACGAAGTTGTGCTCCACGCGGACCACTTCAGCGGTGATGACTTCGCCCGCGCGCATTTCGGAGCGCTGCAACGATTCCTGGAACAACTCGGCAAAAGATTCAGACATGAGGTTTGCGGGCAGAACCCGCGGGGTTGGGTTGTCGATCCCCGTCACCGGTGCGCTGCTGCGCGGAGGGAGTGCCGGGGGCCTGTCGTGTCAGCCGTTCCTGGAGAACGGCTGCTTTTCTTCCCACCACCGGAGGACCTGGGCCACCGATTCTTCGACCGTCTGGCTCGAGTTATCCAGGAGGAGGGCATCCTGCGCGGGCTTGAGCGGTGCGACGGCGCGATTGGAGTCGCGCGCGTCGCGGGCCTCGAGGTCCGCGCGAAGACCGGCGAGTGTAGCCGAAATCCCTTTTGAAATCAACTGCTTATGCCTGCGCTCGGCGCGCTGGGCGGCGCTCGCGGTCAGGAACACCTTGAGGGGGGCGTCGGGGAAGATCACGGTGCCCATGTCGCGGCCGTCGGCGACCAGCCCCGGGAGCTTGCGGAAGCCCTGCTGCAGGGCCACCAGGGCGCTGCGCACGGCGGGCAGGGCGGACACGCGGGAGGCGTTCATGCCCGCTTCCTCCGTGCGGATCCCGTCGGTCACGTCGTCGCCCGCCAGCAGCACGCGGCCCCCGGTGAAAACCACCGGCAGGGTCTCGGCCATCCTGGCGATCGTGTGTTCGTGGGCCTCGTCCAGCGCCAGCCCGGCGCGGACCGCCGCCAGCCCGGTGATGCGGTACAGGGCGCCCGAGTCGAGGTAGTGGTAGCCGAGGCGCCGCGCCACCTCGGAGGCCAGGGTGCCCTTGCCCGAAGCCGTCGGGCCGTCGACGCAGAGCACCGGGATGTGCGGGGTGGCCGTACGGGCGACCGAGAACAGCGCCTCGAAGTAGTCGGGGAAGGTCTTGCCCACGCACTTCGGGTCCTCGATGCGCACGTGGGCGCCCGCCGGGTTGAACGCGGCGAGGGCGAAGCACATCGCCATGCGATGGTCGTCGTAGGTGTGGATCGCGGCCGCCGTCCATTCGGCGGGCGGCGCGACCTTCAGCCAGTCGGGTCCTTCATCGACGGCGGCCCCGAGCTTGCGCAGCTCGACGGCCATGGCGGCGAGGCGGTCCGTCTCCTTGACGCGCCAGCTCGCGATGTTGCGCAGGGTGGTGGGGCCGTCGGCGTAGAGGCCCATCACCGCCAGCGTCATCGCGGCGTCGGGAATGTGGTTGCAGTCCAGGTCCAGTGCCTTCAGGGGCCAGGCGCCGCGGCGCACTTCCAGCCAGTTGGGGCCGCTGGTGACGGCGGCGCCCATCGCTTGCGCCGCCTCGACGAAGCGGATGTCGCCCTGGATCGAATCGGCGCCCACGCCTTCGATCCGCACGGCCCGCTGGCTGCCGGCGATGGCGCCCAGGGCCACGAAGTAGCTGGCCGAGGACGCATCGGCCTCGACGTGGATCTCGCCCGGCGAGCGGTAGCGGCTGCCGGCGGGGATCGTGAAGCGCTGCCAGCCCTGGCGCGCCACGCGGATGCCGAAGCGCTCCAGCAGGTTGAGCGTGATCTCGATGTAGGGCTTGGAGATCAGCTCGCCCACGACCTCGATCGCGATGTCGCGCGTGGCCACCAGCGGCAGCGCCATCAGCAGCGCGGTGAGGAACTGGCTGGAGACGTCGCCGCGGACGGGGATGGGAGCATCGAGCCGCAGGGCCGGGGCCGGGTGGATGCGCAGCGGGGGAAAGCCTTCGTTGCCGAGGTAGTCGACCCGGCACCCGAGCTGGCGCAGGGCATCCACGAGGTCGCCGATCGGGCGCTCGTGCATGCGGGCGACGCCGGAGAGTTCGAAGTCGCCGCCGAGGAGGGCGAGGGCGGCGGTCAGCGGCCGCATGGCGGTGCCGGCGTTGCCCAGGAACAGCTTCAGTGGCGCCTTGCCGGGGTTCGGCTGCGCGCCCGCCGCCAGCCGGCCCAGCCCCTCGATCTCCACGGTCGTGCCGCGCGGCACGACACCGCAGCCCAGGGCCCGCAGCGCCTCCAGCATCACCCGCGTGTCGTCGGAATCCAGCAGGTCGTGGACGACCGTCGTGCCTTCGGACAGCGCGGCCAGCAGCAGCACCCGGTTGGAGATGCTCTTCGACCCCGGCAGGACGACCGTACCGCCGGCCTCCTCGAGCGGGGCCAGGTCGAGGAACGCGGTGGTGAACATGGCGGCCTACTTTACTTCTTGCGGCCCATGTGCCATTGCGCGCGGGCCTGGCTGGCGAGGGCGATCATTTCTTCCAGCTTCTCGCCGTTGCCTTCCTCGGCGAGCTGCAGCATGTTCAGCAGGCTGCGCTGGAACATCTTGGCCTGCTCCACCAGCTCCACCCGGTTGGACAGCAGGATGTCGCGCCAGACCTTCGGGTCGCTCGCCGCGATGCGGGTGAAATCGCGGAAGCCCGGGCCGCCGAGGCCCAGGAAATCCTTGCCGTGCGGCTGGTTGCCGATGGCGTTCATCAGCGCGAAGGCGAGTACGTGGGGCAGGTGGCTCACGGCGGCGAAGGCCGCGTCGTGCGAGTCCGGCGACATCTGCTGCACGTGGCAGCCGAGCGCTTCCCACAGGGTCTGCGCGCGCTTGAGGTGGCCCGTCTGCGTCTTCTCGATCGGCGTCAGGATCACCTGCTTGCCGTGGTACAGGTCGGCATCCGCATGCTCGACGCCCGAGAGCTCCTTGCCCGCGATCGGATGCGCGGGCACGAAGGAGCCGACATGGTCGCGCAGCACGCGCCGCGATGCTTCGACCACGTCGCGCTTGGTCGAGCCCACGTCCATGATCAGCATGCTGGAGGTGACCAGGTGGCGGATCGCCTTGAAGGTCGCCTCGGTGGCGGCGACCGGCACCGCCAGCAGCACGATGTCCGCGCCGGAGACGGCCAGCAGCGCCGAGGGCGCCTCGACGTCGATCACGCCCATCCTGCGGGCCTGCTCGGTGGTGGAAGGCGACTTGCTGTAGCCCACCACGCGCTTCACCAGGCCGGCGCGCTTCATGGCCAGGGCGAACGAGCCGCCCATCATGCCGCAACCGATCAATCCCAGTTGTTCGAACATCGCTGGCATGCGTTCTTCTCGTTATTCGCCGACGGGGTAGGTCCCGAGCACCTTGTAGAAGGCGCACAGGGCCTGCAGGTCCTTCAGCGCCGCCGCCACGTGCGGCTGCGCGGGGTGGCCCTGCAGGTCGATGTAGAAAAAGTATTCCCACTGGCCCGAGCGGGCCGGCCGGGATTCGAATCGCGTCATCGACACGCCGTGGTTCTTCAAGGGCACCAGCAGGTCGTGCACCGCGCCGGGGCGGTTGGGCACCGAGACGATCAGGCTCACGCAGTCCTTGCCCGAGGCTTCCGGCGCCGACAGCGTCTGCGGCAGGCAGATCACGGCGAAGCGGGTGCGGTTGAAGGCGTCGTCCTGGATCGCGTGGGCGGCGATGTGCAGCCCGAATTCGGTGGCCGCGCGCTCGCTGGCGATGGCGGCCCACTGCGGGTGCGTGGCGGCGAGGCGGGCACCCTCGGCGTTGCTGGAGACGGCGCGGCGCTCGGCCTCGGGCAGGTGCTCGTTGAGCCAGCCCTGGCACTGCGCGAGGGCCTGCGGATGCGCCAGCACCACCTCGACGCCCTCCATCGTCTTTTCCTTGCGCAGCAGGTTGTGGCGCACCAGCAGGCTGGTCTCGCCCACGATGTGCAGCGGCGTGGCGAGGAACAGGTCGAGCGAGCGGGCGATGACGCCCTCGGTGGAGTTCTCCACCGGCACCACGCCGTATTCGGCGGTACCGGCCGCGGTGGCGCGGAACACCTCGTCGATGCTGACGCTGGGGATCTTCTCGATGCTGGAGCCGAAGAACTGGATCGCGGCCTGCTCGCTGAAGGTGCCGTAGGGGCCCAGGAAGGCGACGCGCTGCGGCGCTTCCAGCGCCCGGCAGGCGGACATGATCTCGCGCCAGATGTGGGCGATGTTGTCCTCGCGCAGCGGCCCGGTGTTGGCGCCCTGCAGGCCGTTGATGACCTGGGCCTCGCGCTCGGGGCGGAACACCGGCGAACCTTCGGCGCGCTTCAGCTCGCCGACCTCGTTGGCCAGGGCGGCGCGGCGGTTCAGCAGTTCCAGGAGTTCGCGGTCGACCTGGTCGATGCCGTGGCGGAGCTCGGTCAGCGTTTTGGGCATGGCGAAAGGGGCAACTATAGCGGGGTGTAACGAGACGTGATCACGGGAAAGCGGATGGCCGGTAGGGATTGGTCGTCGCCGGCCGGCTGGGGCGTCGGCGGACCGATCCTCCCCGCGTTTTACTCCCGTCCTCCCCGCGCGGGCGAGGATGCAGGGCTCCCCGCCTCACGGGAAGGACGAGATGGGGCGCTACTTGCCCGACTCCGCCCCGCCGTTCTCCTCGCCTTCCGGCGCGCCGGCATCGTTTTCGACGATCCGCTGCAGCCCGCTCAGCTTGGAGCCTTCGTCCAGGCCGATCAGCGTCACGCCCTGCGTGGCGCGGCCCAGTTCGCGGATTTCGCTGACCCGGGTGCGCACCAGCACGCCGCGGTCCGTGATCAGCATGATCTCGTCGTCGGCATGCACCAGCGTGGCGGCCACGACCTTGCCGTTGCGCTCGCTCTGCTGGATCGCGATCATGCCCTTGGTGCCGCGGCCGTGGCGGGTGTATTCCGCGATGGGCGTGCGCTTGCCGAAGCCGTTCTCGGTGGCGGTCAGCACGCTCTGCGATTCGTCCTCGGCGACCAGCATGGCGATCACGCTCTGCGTGCCCTCCAGCGACATGCCGCGCACCCCGCGGGCCGCGCGGCCCAGCGGGCGCACGTCCTCCTCGTCGAAGCGCACGGCCTTGCCGCCGTCGGAGAACAGCATCACGTCGTGCTTGCCGTCGGTGAGCGCCGCGCCGATCAGGTAGTCGCCTTCGTCCAGGTTCACGGCGATGATGCCGCCCTTGCGCGGGTTGTTGAATTCGTCCAGCGCCGTCTTCTTGACCGTGCCCATGGACGTCGCCATGAACACGAAGTGGTCGGCCGGGAAACTGCGGAACTCGCCGGTGAGCGGCAGCACCACGTTGATCTTCTCGCCTTCCTGCAGCGGGAACATGTTGACGATCGGCTTGCCGCGCGAGCCGCGCGAGCCGGCCGGCACCTCCCACACCTTCATCCAGTACAGGCGCCCCCGGTTGGAGAAGCACAGGATGTAGTCGTGCGTGTTGGCGATGAAGAGCTGGTCGATCCAGTCGTCTTCCTTCGTCTGCGTGGCCTGCTTGCCGCGGCCGCCGCGCTTCTGCGCCCGGTATTCGTTGAGCGGCTGGCTCTTGATGTAGCCCAGGTGGGACAGGGTCACGACCATGTCGGTGGGCGTGATCAGGTCCTCGGTGGCCAGGTCCTGCGTGTTGTGCTCGATCACGCTGCGGCGCCCGCCGACCTTGGTCTGGGCGAACTCCTGCCTCAGCGCGGTCAGTTCCTCGCTGATGATGGTGGAGACGCGCTGCGGCTTGGCCAGGATGTCCAGCAGGTCCTCGATCTCCGCCATCACCTCGCGGTATTCCGAGACGATCTTGTCCTGCTCCAGGCCGGTCAGGCGCTGCAGGCGCATCTGCAGGATCTCGCCGGCCTGGGTGTCCGACAGGCGATAGAAGCCGTCGCCCTGCAGGCCGTATTCGCGCTCCAGGCCCTCGGGGCGGTAGTCGTCGGCGCTGATCACCGAGCCGTCCTCGCGGGCGCGGGTGAGCATCTCGCGCACCAGCGACGAATCCCAGGAGCGGGCCATCAGCTCCGTCTTCGCCACCGGCGGCGTGGGCGACTCGCGGATGATGCGGATGAACTCGTCGATGTTGGCCAGCGCCACGGCCAGGCCTTCCAGCACGTGGCCGCGGTCGCGCGCCTTGCGCAGGTTGAAGACCGTCCTGCGCGTGACCACCTCGCGGCGATGCTGCAGGAAGATGTCGACCAGGTTCTTCAGGTTGCACAGCTTCGGCTGGCCGTCGACCAGCGCCACCATGTTGATGCCGAAGGTGTCCTGCAGCTGGGTCTGCTTGTAGAGGTTGTTCAGGACGACCTCGGGGACCTCGCCGCGCTTCAGCTCGATCACCAGGCGCATGCCCGACTTGTCGCTTTCGTCCTGGATGTGGCTGATGCCTTCGAGCTTCTTCTCGTTGACCAGCTCGGCCAT
Source organism: Ramlibacter monticola (assembly GCF_016722785.1). Classification (GTDB taxonomy): domain Bacteria; phylum Pseudomonadota; class Gammaproteobacteria; order Burkholderiales; family Burkholderiaceae_C; genus Ramlibacter; species Ramlibacter monticola. The sequence continues at coordinate 72,789 of NZ_JAEQNE010000011.1, forward strand.
CCGCTCCTGCAGCGTCTTCTTGTTGACCTGGTAGGGGATCTCGTCGACGATGATCGCGGTGCGCTGGCCGCGGTCGATCTCCTCGAAGTGCGTCTTGGCGCGCATGACCACGCGGCCGCGGCCCGTGCGGTAGCCCTCCTTGACACCGGAGATGCCGTAGATGATGCCGCCCGTGGGGAAGTCGGGCGCCGGCACGATCTCCATCAGCTCGTCGAGGGTGGCTTCCGGGTTGCGCAGCAGGTGCAGGCAGGCGTCCACCACCTCGTTGAGGTTGTGCGGCGGGATGTTGGTGGCCATGCCCACCGCGATGCCGCCGGAGCCGTTGACCAGCAGGTTGGGCAGCCGCGAGGGCAGGACCAGCGGCTCCTTCTCGCTGCCGTCGTAGTTGGGCCCGAAATCGACCGTTTCCTTGTCGATGTCGGCCAGCATTTCGTGGGCGATCTTGGCCAGGCGGATTTCGGTGTAGCGCATGGCCGCGGCGTTGTCGCCGTCGACCGAGCCGAAATTGCCCTGGCCGTCCACCAGCATGTGGCGCATGGAAAAGTCCTGCGCCAGGCGAACGATCGTGTCGTAAACGGATTGGTCGCCGTGTGGGTGATATTTACCAATGACGTCGCCGACGATACGGGCAGACTTCTTGTACGGCCGGTTCCAGTCGTTGTTGAGTTCGTGCATCGCGAAGAGGACGCGACGGTGCACGGGCTTGAGGCCGTCGCGCGCGTCCGGCAGCGCGCGCCCCACGATGACGCTCATGGCGTAATCGAGGTAGCTGCGCCGCATCTCCTCCTCGAGGCTGACGGGCAGGGTTTCTTTGGCGAAGGAGGAGGTCATTGAGTGCGGCGACGCGGAGGCACGAAACCCTTCATTTTACGGGGTCGCGCGTCATGTCGCGGCTTGGCAACAGATATCCGCACATGCGGTTTTGTCCTACGAACCCCCCATGACACAGCCGTTGTCCCAATAAGTGCATATGGCACAATGACCCGGACGTAATTGGTGAATAGGTCACTGAGCACGTAGTTTTGGCGCAGCGCAGCTGCGACTTTTCCCCAAGAGGAGAATTATGAAGAAACTGAACAACGTGGCGCTGTTGTTTGCCTCGTCTGCGCTGCTTGCCGGTTGCGGCATGATGACACCGACTGCGCCGGGTGCCCCCGCCGGCGGCCGCGTGATGGCTGCCGATGGCGGTACCCGCGTCGACAACTGGCAGAACGGTACCGGCGAATACGTCTGGCGCAACGGCACCAACGAACTGTGCTGGCGCGATGCCAACTGGACGCCGGCCACCGCCGCCGTCGGTTGCGACGGCGCCCTGGTCCGTGCCGCTGCCGTGGCCGCCCCGCCCCCGCCGCCGCCGCCCGCTCCCGCTCCGCAGGTGGCTCCGCCCCCGCCGCCCCCGCCGCCGCCGGCTCCGGCCCCGGCTCCTGCTGCCGCGACCAAGGTGACCTACGCGGCCGACGCCTTCTTCGACTTCGACAAGGCCGTCCTGAAGCCCGAAGGCAAGGCGAAGCTGGATGACCTGGTCGGCAAGATCCAGGGCATCAACCTGGAAGTGATCATCGCCGTGGGTCACACCGACTCCGTCGGCGGCGACGCCTACAACCAGCGCCTGTCGGTGCGCCGCGCCGAAGCCGTGAAGGGCTACCTGGTGTCGAAGGGCATCGAGAAGAACCGCGTGTACACCGAAGGCAAGGGCGAGAAGCAGCCCGTCGCCGACAACAAGACCGCCGAAGGCCGCGCGAAGAACCGCCGCGTGGAAATCGAAGTGGTCGGCACGCGCGCTGCCCGCTGACACTGCCGCGAAAAGCTGCACACAGGCCCCGCTCTGCGGGGCCTTTTTTCATTTCGTCACCCGCAATCCGCTCCACAATCGCGCTGAGACATGACTGAACAACTGAACGCCGACCCCGCCGAACTCGCGAAGTTCTCGGACCTCGCCCACCGCTGGTGGGACGCGGACAGCGAGTTCGCGCCCCTGCACCAGATCAATCCGCTGCGCCTGCAGTGGATCGATTCCACGGTCGGCGGGCTGGCGGGCCGGCGGATCGTCGACATCGGTTGCGGCGGCGGCATCCTCTCGGACGCGATGGCGCGCAAGGGCGCGAGCGTCCTGGGCATCGACCTCTCCACCAAGGGCATCCGGGTGGCGCAGCTGCACGCGCTGGAGGCCGCCACGCCCAACGTGCAGTACCGCGAGGTGGCCGCGGAAGCGCTGGCGCAGGAGCAGCCGGGCGAATACGACGTGGTGACCTGCATGGAAATGCTGGAACACGTGCCGAAGCCGGAATCGATCGTCCAGGCCGCGGCGGCGCTGGTGAAGCCGGGCGGCTGGGTGTTCTTCTCCACCCTCAATCGCAACCCGAAGTCCTTCCTGCTGGCGATCGTGGGCGCGGAATACGTCCTGAACATGCTGCCGCGCGGCACGCACGAATACCTGAAGTTCATCAAGCCCAGCGAACTGGCCGGCTGGTGCCGCGGCGCCCGCCTGGACCTCGTGGGCACGCGGGGGATGCAGTACAACCCGTTCACCCGCCGCTACTGGCTGTCCGGCGACACGGACGTCAATTACCTGGTCGCCGCGCGCAAGCTCTGATGTTCGAAGACGTGAAGGCCGTCCTGTTCGACCTGGATGGCACCCTGATCGACAGCGCACCCGACCTGGGCGCCGCGGCGAACAAGATGCGCGCCGACCGCGGGCTGCCGTCGCTGCCCTTCGAGCGCTACCGCCCGATGGCGGGCGCCGGCGCGCGCGGCATGCTGGGCGTGGCCTTCGGCATGACGCCGGAGGATCCCCACTTCGCCGAGATGCGCGAGGAGTTCTTCCGCAACTACGAGAGCTGCATGACGCAGCGCACGTACGTCTTCGAAGGCGTGGCGCAGATGATCGCGTCGCTCGTGGAACAGGGCGTGGCCTGGGGCGTGGTGACCAACAAGTCCATGCGCTTCACGGGACCGCTCACCCGGAAGATGCCGCTGTTCGCATCCGCGCGGGCGGTGGTGGGGGGCGACTCCACGCCGCATGCGAAGCCGCATCCGGCGCCCCTGCTGGAGGCGGCGCGCCAGGTGGGCGTGCAGGCCCGCGCTTGCGTCTATGTCGGCGACGACGTGCGCGACGTTCAGGCCGGCCGTGCCGCAGGCATGGGCACCGTGGCGGCCACCTACGGCTACCTGGGAACGACCGACGTCAAGGAATGGGGCGCCGACACGCAGATCGCCACGCCGATGGCGCTGCTGCCGCTGCTGCGCTTCCGGATGGCCGCCTAGGCCCTTGCTGCGGGCTCCCGGTCGGGGGCCTCAGACCGCCGGCGGCCGGGGAAGGCTTTCCGAGCCCCAGGCGTAGCTCAGCAACCAGGCCAGCCCGAAACCGGCCATGCCGCCGACCACGTCCAGGAGGGCATGCGTGACGGCGGCCTGGCGGCCGGGAATCCAGATCTGGACGAACTCGACCAGCGCGGCGATCGTGAGCAGCGCCAGTGCCACCTGCCAGCTGCGGCCCCTGCGCCAGCCGTAATGGGCGACGAAGCCCAGCAGCCCGAAAGCGGCCAGGTGGTCGATGTCGGCGCCTGCCGGAGTCACCGTGGCGAGGGTGTCGAAGAGTCGATCCACCCAGTCATACTCAAATCGGAGGAAGTCGAGCGCGCTGGAAGGGGCGATCATCGACACGACGACGAGCGCCAACACCAGCAGCAGGAGAATGCGGGGAAGCGACCTGGAACTTAGGGCCATCCCGCAATCATAAAGTCAACCCGACTGGAGCCGTAACTCTAGAGTAAGGTTGTGCCCGCCTGTAAGGATTTGGTGTGACATTTTGCGCAAGCCGGGGTGCAGTTCAGCGCACTCCCGGTCTCCTTCGCGACAGTGCATGCCGCATGGTGAGGCCGCCCGCGCCGGAGCTCGAGCGCGATTGTTGTGCGGGGCTCTTGAAATGCCTCGTCCTGGCTTAAGATACGTTCTCCTGGGGCTGCACCGGTTTCGACGTGGGTTCGGACACGCAGCAGGGCATGTCGAGGGTCAGATCACCTCGTTAATCCAGCTGAAACAAACTAACTGCGAACGACGAACGTTTCGCCCTCGCCGCTTAATTGCCGGTGAGCCTTGCAACAGTTGGCCGATGGGCTGGGTTGGGGTCGCAAGGTCCTAACTGCAAGGGTACTTACATTGGCTGGCTTCCGGGCGGGTGCCTTGTCCGGGAGCGAGACTCAAGGGCACTGGCTGGCTGGGTAGCGTGCGACTGCGCGATCCGGCTGGCGAGATCCAAATCAGATCGCTAAACATGTAGAACTGCTCGGAGAAGGCTTGCGGACGCGGGTTCAATTCCCGCCAGCTCCACCATTCAAGAGAGCCAGCGCCAATGAACGGCGCTGGCCTCTGACCTCACCCAAGCGCCGGGTGACTACGCGCCAAAGTCGTCTGCTGCGGCTGGGTTGCCCCTCCCACGACCGGCCGACGTGCTGAAACGAGAATGCCTCTTATCGCGGCGGCCCGCTTGAGCCCCCAGATCGGCACGAAGGTGCCGAATGGCCGAGCACGCCAGCTGCTTACCATGGGCTGGTGGACGCTGACACTCTTGCGGCGCAGGCGTACTCCGAATGGGAGCACGCGGATCAAGCTGCGCGCGCCGAGGAAGAGCGGCTCACGGATGCGTGGTTGCACTACACACTGGGGGCATCGGCACCTCCCGACGAACTCAAGGCCGAAGCGCGACGTCTGCGCGAGCTTGCGGAGATGAAGCTCTCCGCGGCCCTGGCACTCATGGCCCCACCCGTGGTGGGCCAGGAACTTCACACCCCTCTCAAGATGCCCGGCCGAACCCGATGGCGGAACGCCTTGCGAAGTCGTCGTTGGTGATCCCGCCGGGAGAGCGACTCGGCCACTGGCGATCGGCGCCCGGCAGCTAGCCCGGGCAGGGCACCGGAAGGGTCAGCCGCGCTCCCGGTTCCAGGCCGTTTTCCGCCAGGTCGAGCCACTCCCGGTTCGCGATGCGGATCTGCTGCCACTTCGTCGCATCGCCGAGTTCCGCTGCCGCGATGCTCTCCAGCGTTTCGCCCGCCTTGAAGACGTGCACGCGGTGGCACGACGTTCGGGTCCCTTGCGTCCTGTCCGCCGCCGCAGTGGGAACGGCAAGTGGCGTCGGTTCGGTGCTCCGGCCCCACTGACCTCGCAAACTATCGGCTGGTACGGCAGGAAGGGGGCAGGTCACTTACGGTCCAACATCGTCCGAGCTGATCCATTGACAGTCAAAGCTACACCGGCGCACATTTCCGGGAACACCAGCAGAAAACCCGGCCTCGGACCCCGTGTGTTCCCCGGTTGTCCCGCGCAATATTTCGAATGCTCACTGACAAGCGGTGCAAGAACACGGTCTGTCCCCCCGAGAAGAATCGCGTCCGGATCACTGACTCCGGAAGCCTGTATCTCGAGGTGAGTCCTGGGGGATCTAAGCGGTGGGTCTGGAAGCCCCACGAATTTCCGCCCGGCACCCGGGCCCGCCGAATCCATCCGGCCAACCCCAGTTGGCGAGCCGATGGAGCTCACGGCGCGGGAGACAAGAGTCTGTCGGCTCCGGATGCAAGGGGTGATTCATCCTACCCAGCCCGGACGGGCACATCGCTGTACGGTCTCTTCCTCAGCCATACGGTGAGCTGCATCCCCGTTTGCGTGGCACGCATGTACGAACGCAGGAGCGGGTGGAGGAACCCCGGCACGTTGTAGAGCGTGCATACCTCGATCCGGTGCTGCACCACCTCATAGCCCACTCGCTGCGCATGCTTGCGGAACGACTCCGGGGTGAACGAGTACAGGTGGTACGGCGGATGCATCGGGCTCAGGTTGCTGACGTAATTCAGGCCGTGCGCGAAGAAGAACAGGTTGGCGAGCTTGTCCACCACCCATCGCGACGAAGGCACTTCGGCCTGCATCACTCCGCCCGGCTTGAGCCACTGCATGGCACGCGCAATACATCGCCCGGGCTCCTGCAGGTGCTCCAGCACGGCGCCAAAGGTGACCAGGTCGAAGGTATCGGCTGCATAGGTCGCATCCTCGACGCTGGCGAGTTGCAACCGGTCGGCCGCGATGCCCATTCGCTCGATGGCTCTGGCGCGAAAGGTCTCGGATGGCTCGATTCCGCAAACGTCGAACCCCGCGCGCGCCAGTGCGGTCATGCCCATTCCGAGCCCGGCGCCGACGTCCAGGGCGGTCATCCCCGGACGGAATCGGATGAGAGCCTTTGCCTCCGAGATTTCCCGCACAAAGTAGGAATCGGGCACTTCCCACTGGGCCGGATTGGTCCAGTAGCTCTCGGGTGGGACGCCGTAATGGTCCGACAGGTTCGCGGGCTTCGGCCGTGGATCCGCGAACACCAGCTCGCAGTCGAGGCATTTCTTGATTCCGACGGCGATTCCGGACACGGCGCGCGGGCTTCGGCCCTGGCTACGGTTGAGACGCATGCCGAGCAGCTTGTGCCGGTGGGAACCGCACATCTCGCATTCGCTGAGCGGGATGAACTCGTACCTGAGGACGGGCTGGGCGGAACCGACCATGAACGTACTCCCCAAGGAGGGTTGCTGCACTTGAGCGGCGCACCGCGTCAGTGCTGCGCGTGTCCGGACAACGCGAGGACGCGCCTCAGGCTGACCTGCGGACAGCCCTGGCCCCTTCGCAAGGCGAGCAGCTTAACCGGCCTCGCCGTTCCGGCGAAAGACTTTCGTGCGCGCCCGAGTTGCCTCCATTGCGCCGCACGCATGTTGCGGGACAGTGGCGACCGCCGCTGGAGGTTCGCAATCGCGCGCATCGGTCGGCGCATCGAGTCGCGGGCCTCGTCCACAGGATCTGGGGGGCACGCTACAAACCCGCATCCCGCTTTTCATCGTTCGCGCTATAACCAGCGCTTTCCGCCCAAAGGGGAACCCCATGGACAGTGCGGCCCTCATCGAGCACAACATCCGCGCGCATGATCGCGTCGCAGACAGCTACGCCGCGGAGCACGGGGAGATCTACAACCCCATCGAGCAGGCAAGGTTGCGCGCTACTCTCGCCGCAGCCCTGGGGGAGGTTCGATCGGGCGGCTTGCGAGCGCTCGACTTCGGCGCCGGCGCTGGCAACCTCACGGATCACCTCGTGGCGTTGGGCGCGCAGGTAAGGGCAGCGGACGTATCCCCCGAATTCCTGCGCCAGCTTTCCGCCAGAGGCATCGCTGCCGCCCAGCTCAACGGTGAGGACCTGCGCGAATTCGCCGATGCAAGCTTCGATTTCGTGGGGACCTATTCGGTGCTTCACCACGTGCCGGATTACCTGAAGGCCGTGCGCGAGATGGCCCGGGTGTTGCGCCCGGGCGGGATCCTCTACATCGATCACGAAGTGGCTCCGGGCTATTGGGCGCCGAGCGACGCCTATCGGGCCTATTGGGCGGAGTTCGCGCCGCCCCGCTCGTTCGGAACCCGCCTGCTCAATCTCACCAGGCCCAGCTGGTACGTCATGCGCATGCGACTGCTGCTGAATCCTCGCTACAAGCCTGAAGGTGACATCCATGTCTGGCCGGACGATCACATCGAGTGGAACTGGATCGAAGAGGCCGCGGCATGCGAGGTGCTGCAGCGCACCGACTACCTGCTCTGCAGGCGCGATTGTCCGCAACATCTCTACGAGCGATACAAGGATCGCTGTGCGGACGTGCGGGTTATGGTTGCGCGCAAGCCTGGCTAGCTGGGCCGAGGGCCTGAACGCCACTGACGCACACCCGGGGCCGGGAGCCGAAAGGCGTTGACCGGCATCGACGAACTCCTTCGCCGTGTCACATGCTGGGGATCAGCTCGCGATAGACGGCTAGCGTCCGGTCGATGACGCTGCGTTCCTCGAACTGCGAAAGCGCCTTGGAGCGCGCGGCGGTACCCAGCCGCCTGCGGAGTTCTGCATCCTCCTTCAACCTGGCGATCGCATCCGCCAAGGCTGCCGGGTCCTTCGCCGGCACCAGCAGGCCGTCTACGCCATCCGTCACCACCTCCCGGCAACCCGGCACGTTCGTGGTCACAAGCGGCAGCGCGCACGCGGCGGCCTCGATCAGTCCCTTGGGAAGGCCCTCGCGGTAACTCGGGAGCACCACGGCATGCACCGAGTGGAACAGCGCCGGCATGTCCTTCACGTGCCCCAGCCATTGAACCAGCCCTTCTCCCACCCAGGCGCGGATGGTGCGCTCCGGAACGGTGGCGGGATTGCCGGGGTCCGGCTCGCCGGCGAGGAGAAATTCGACATCGATCCCGCGGCTTCGCAGCATGCGCGCCGCATCGACGTATTCGGAGATTCCCTTGTCCCAGAGCATGCGCGCCGGGAGCACGACGCGGAACCGGCCTGCGCTTTCGCTGCCCGGCGCGGTCGGGACGAAGCGGCTGCAGTCGACGCCCGAACCAGGGATCAGGCGCACGTGTTCCGGCTTGACCAGGCGTGCGTGTGCGAACAGGTCCACATCATCGGTGTTCTGGAGGATCAGGCGGGCACCTTCGCCCTCCAGCGCGTAGCGGAAAAGCCGGCGGAGCACGGGCCGCAGCGCCAGCGCGCGCAGGTCGTTGCTCGTGAACACATAGCCCATGCCGGCCACGGCGTTCACGCGGGCGGGGATGCCTTCGAGGCGGGCGGCGATCGACCCGTACACCGCGCACTTGATGGTGAAGCCATGGACGAGGGCGACGTGCTCGCGCCTGATCAGGCGACGCAGCCACTGGACGAGCGCGAGTTCGCGCAGGGGATTCAGGCTACGGCGCATCATGGGAGCGGCTTCCCATCGGTATCCGAGATCTCGCAGCTTCTCCCCGAAAGCGCCCGGCGGAGAGAGCAGCAGGACCTCGTGCCCCGCTTCGCGCAGGGCGTGCGCGAGCGATTGACGGAAGTTGAAGAGGTACCAGTCGGTGTTCGCGAACAGAAGCACTTTCAAGGGACCGTCCTTGTCCTCGCGGGCCGCACAGGATACATGAGAGCTTCGCGCGCCGGTGCCGTCATTCCTATTGCACGCCGGCTCGTGCCCTCGATCCGGAATCGATGTCGTCGAGGAGCACGCGCCGCACGTGCTCTTCGAGGTACATCGCACCGGCGACGCTCAGGTGATGGGAATCGCGGTACAGCGAGTTTCCCTGCGCGAAATACACGCAATCCGTCTGGCACAACCAGGCTACGGGATCGGCGAGGCGCACGCCGATCATGTTCATCGCGTAGAACTCCTTGTGCATGACCCGCTGCGCTTCCGACGTGGTGTGGAGATGCCTCCGGCCTGAAACGAGCTCGAGCGCCTTGACCAGCGGAACGTTGGCTTCGTACACGGGCACGGGTCCGAAAAGGACCACCCGCCTGCCGTCGAGTCCCAGCTGGTCCAGGGAGCTTCTGAGGCTGCTCCTGGTGACCACGGGCGGAATCGCAGACGAAAGTACGGAGGCCGCTTTCCCACCCCGTTCCGGCACGAAATAGGCCCGCCAGTGTGCAGCGACCGCGACGGTCCGCAGTTCAGGATGATCCCTGAGGTACTGGTGAATCTCGGAGGCGTAGCGTGCGCACGCGTTCGGAACCCCCTCACGGAAATCCAGCACCGGAGGGCAGGCCGACCGGGTCGCAAGGATCGCCGCGATTCCCCTCTCCTTCAGCAGCTTGTCGATGACCGGCGCCCAGGCAAGCAGGTGGCTGTCGCCCCAGAGCAGCACGACGGGCACTGTTGCAGCGCCGATGTGGCAAGCCCTGGACATCTCTAGGCCGTCGCACGCCACGAAGGGGATGTTCGGCGCTCTCTGCGCATCGAGTGACGCGACCTCCCTGGTAAAGCGCTTCGAGTGCCCGTTGCGCAACAGCCCCGCAACGCTGACGGCGCATAAGAGGATCGAGATGGCCGCGGTTGCTTGCACGATGGTCTTCCTGCTCACGCCACGGCTGTCCTTCGAAATCGGCTTCTTCCTGAATGGCTGCTCGACATAGCGGTAGGAGAGGGTCGCCACCAACAGCGAACCGACCAGCAGCGGCACGAAGAAGCGTTCCGCAGGTTCCATTCCGGCGGCATAGCGCGTGAAGACGATCAGCGGCCAGTGCCAGAGATAAAGGGAATAGGAAATGAGGCCGATGAAGACGAACGGCCTCAAGGCCAGGAGCTGCGTGATGGCAGTCGGGCCGGAGGAGCCTGCGTGGATCAGGGCGGCCGTGCCGATCACCGGGGGCAGCGCCGAGAGCCCGGGAAATGTGGTGGTAGGGCCATACATCGCACACGACGCGAGGACCGCGGCAAGCCCCGCGAACGCCAGCAACTCACGAGCCCAGCGGTTGCTGGCGAGCGGCACCGCGCCGTACGCAAGCAATGAACCGCAGAGGAGCTCCCAGGCGCGCGAGGGCGACAGGAAGAATACGGCGACGCTTTTCGTCCCGACGAATGCGGCGGCCAGCGCAAGCGATACCAATGCGGCAACGGCAAGTACCGAGGTCACGCGGCGGGGAAGCCACTTGTGCAGCGCGAGCAGCAACAGGGGGAACAAGAGGTAGTACTGCTCCTCCACCCCCAGGGACCACGTGTGCAGGAGAGGGTTGATCCCCGCGTTTGTCGCCGAGAAGTATCCGCGCGCCGTCTGACTCCAGAAGACGATGTTGGACGAGAAGAACACGGTCCCGATGGCGGCCCGCAGCGTTCCGACCAGGTCGCTCGGCAGGAGGAGCACGTGCGCAACGAGCAACGTGACAAGCAGGGCCGCGAACAACGCGGGGAAGATGCGCCGCGCGCGCCGTTCGTAGAACCGGGAGAAGCGGAACGTGCCCTCGAGGATTTCCCGGTGCACGATGCTCGTGATCAGGAAGCCGGAGATGACGAAGAACACGTCCACGCCTACATAGCCGCCGGGGACGTCTTCCGGCAGCAGGTGGTGCAGGAGCACGGACATGACGGCGATTGCGCGCAGGCCGTCGACGTCGGGGCGGTATTGGTCGGCCCCTGCGTGTTGCGAGGCCGCCGCGTCGGCCCATGTTCCGGCCGGCGCTGCAAACGAGGGCGGGGTCGAGGTCACACCACGCTCCGCATCGCCAGCCCGGCGCGCATCTGGCTGGCAATCGAGCGTCCCAACCGGATCAACGGGTGCTCAAAGAACCTCCAGGACAGCTCGGCCAGTGCGAGTGTCACTGCCATGGCCAGCAGGAACACTCCCCAGAAACCGATGGATGCGCACAGGTCCCGAAAGTACGGGTGCGTGAGAGCGCCGACGACGAAGACGTGGAACAGGTAGATGAAATAGGAACGCTGGCCGACGAACGCCATGAAGCGGATCAGAGGCGACGCACTTCGCTCCTCGCGCACGAGGTATGCAGTGAGGAGCGTGATCGTCAAGGGCAGCACCGTATAGCCGAGGGTCGCGACGGACTTGCTGTATTGCCCCAGGCTGTGCAGCCAGAGGTACACGGCGGCGAGCGCCGCCAGGACCACCGGCAGCCAGCGCTTGCGCGGCTTGAAATACCCTAGCGCAAGCAGCCCGCCGAACGCAATGGAATCCACCCGCAGCGGGGGAAAGTAGTACACGTCCTGGACTCGAATCCCTCCTCCCAGCACGAGGACGGCGCGGAGCGCGAGGGCAGCGAACAGGGCGGAAAGCAGCAGGACGGCAAGGCGACGCCGCCACAGCATGGCGGCGAGTCCGAGCGCCACGTAGGCAAACTCTTCGACCGAGATGGACCACGTGATCAGGTACGGGATGTTCTCTGCGCCGAGGATCGGCACGGCCCACCCGGTGAGGAGCAGGGCGTTCCAGACGAGCAGGGCCAGATCACGATCCGAACCCTGCAGGATGCTGAGGACGAGATAGACAGACAGGGCTACGATATAGAGGGGTAGGATGCGGAACGCGCGCCTGATGAAGAACGAGCGCGTGGAGCCCGGGCCCGTCGATCGCACTAGGATTCGGGTGATGAGGAATCCACTGATCGCGAAGAAGATGTCGACGCCGCTCCATCCGATGGCCTGCAGGAATCCACCGAGCGCTCCCGGAGAAAGCGAAGGGAAGCGGAACCCGACGTGGTGCAGGATGACCAGGGAGATGGCCACGCACCGTGCAACGTCCAGAAGCTGGTATTCCCGGCTGGAGTCGACTCGTTCGGTCATGGCACGGCTCACACCTGTTGCAGAAGGACGTTGCTGTACGGCTTGTGGTTGTATGCATGGTTCGCAAACGTCAGCCAGCCTGCCAGCATGACGGCTCCGTAGACGACGACGACCCATCGGAGCAGCGTCTTCATCTCGGCGGTATTGCCCATCTCGGGGATCGTCGAAAGGACGCACAGGGAAACCGGGTACAGGTAGAAGGAAAGCCTGGATGCCGCCACAGAAAACTCCATCCCGATGACAAGGAGCACCAGCGATGCGAGGGCCATCGCTACCGTGAAATTCCATTGGGGGATCAGCTTCCACAGCTTGCGTCCGCTGAGAAGCAGCACGAGAGCGGGAATCGCGTTGAGCAGGATGTGCTGCGTCGCGCCGGCGGCATGGTTGATTTCCGTGTCCCCGATGTAGGTGACTGCATATCTGCTGAAGGACTGCGATTCGGAAACGTAGTAGCCCAGTACTCCGAAGGCAGTGATTCCGGCGATCACCTTCTTCGCCCGCGAAACCCGGGCTTCCAGCACGAAGAGGAGTAGGAAGATCGCCGCACTCGAATGCAGGCTGGCCGCCACGGCGATGATCGCGAGTCTCACTGGGGTGCTGCTCTTCTCCCACGTTGCGAGGAGATAGAGCGTCACGCCGACGGCCGCGGCCTGGCGGTTGGCGCTCATGCCGACCACGATGACGAGGAAGGGGAGCGCACTGTACAAGGCCAGCCAGGGACTCGGCATCCGGCGGCAGTAGCAGAAGACGCCGTAAAGGAAGATGGCTGTGGTGACCAGGTTGGCTCCATACACACCGAACCCGGCTTCAACCGACGCCCAGAGGATCACGAAGAACAGCGGATCTCCCAGCACGAGCGCATTCGCGAGGGGCTCACCATCGAGCCTCTGCGCCAGCTGGACGTACCCTTCCCAGTCGGACCCCACGCGGTACCGGAGGCCCACGAACAGGACAAGAATCACGAAGATGAGAACCCATCCCACCCTTGGGCTCCGGGACTGCTGGATCAATGCCGGAACGGCCGCCACACACAGCATGAGGAAATAGGGAAGCGTTTCGGTCATGGGTGGCAGCGATTTTCAGTGATCCAGGCCTGGAACATCAGGACGGTCCAGATGCTGGAGGTATGGTCCCTGACGCCGGAGACGTGTTCCTTCCAGCGCTGGCGGATCGGCTCCGGACGGAACATGGCGTCCGCTTTCAGGCGGTCGGTCGAGAGCAGGCTTTCGGCCCACGGGCGGAGGGGGCCCCGGATCCACTCCCCTACGGGGATGCCGAATCCCGACTTCGGCCGCTCGATGAGGGCGGGGGGAACATGTCGGTAGAGGAGTTGCCGCAGCGCCCACTTCCCCTGTTGCTCGCGGATCCTCATCCCGAGGGGCAGGCGCCAGGCGAGTTCGACGACCCGGGGGTCGAGGTACGGCACGCGGGTCTCCAGGCTCGTTGCCATCGCTGCACGATCGACCTTGCAAAGGATGTCGTCCGGCAGGTAGGTCATGCTGTCGCGGTACATCATCCGCAGTTCGGGCTCGTTCACTCCTGCTTCGGGAAGCGGATCGTGCAGCGTGCTGCGCGGCTCCTCGAGCGGGTCGGCGGACTGCACGAGGCTCGCGGGATCCTCCCATTCGGAGACCAAGCCCAGGTACAGGTCATCCAGGCTCCGCGCGTGCTTCAGCTTGCTCGCCAGCTTGTGCATCTTGTGGCCGACGTGGGCGACACCGTGCGCACCCGGGAGCACCGCGTTCGCCGACCTGCCCACCGCGTTCCACGCCGAGACCGGAACCCTGGCGATGACTCCGCCAAGCGCCTGGCGCGCCTGGTAGGGCATCCAGGAAAGGCGGTTCCAGATCCTCGGCCCCCAGATGTAGCGGTTGTACCCGCCAAACACCTCGTCGCCCGCGTCCCCGGAAAGGGCAACCGTCACGTGCTGCCTGGCGGCACGACATACGAGATAAGTGGGTATCTGCGACGAGTCCGCGAAGGGCTCGTCGTACATCGACGGGAGACTGGGGATCACCGCTCGCGCCTCCGCGGCACTGACGAACAGCTCGGTATGCTGGGTCCCCAGGTGCTCCGCTACAGCGCGTGCGTGGCGGGACTCGTCGTACGCGACTTCCTCAAAGCCGACCGTGAAGGTCCTCACGGGCTGCGAGGCTTGCCGCTGCATCATCGCTGCGATGGCGGAGGAGTCGACGCCGCCGGAAAGAAACGCTCCCAGTGGAACGTCCGCCAGGGACTGCGCCTTGACGGCCTCGGAGAGGCTCGCCTCCAGCATGGACACGGCCTCCTGCTCGTCCCTGATCGGGTCTCTCGAAGCTCTCGCAACGACTTCGCCCAGCGACCACCAGCGCTCGATCGAGATGCTCTGGTAGCGTTCACCCGGTCTCAATGGCTCCTCGGGCGCAGTGGCGGGAGGGGGGCCGTCGATCCGCAGCAGGCAGCTCGGTTCCAGCTTGAAGATGCCTCGATGGATGCTGCGCGGCGCCGGGATGACGCTGAAGCGCAGGAACTGGGTCACGGCACGACGGCAGACGGCGTTGTCGAATCCCGGGTACGCGCGGAGCGCCTTCAGTTCCGAGGCGAACAAGAAGACAGGACGCGTGGCACTGCTCGTCCAGCCGTAGTACAGGGGCTTTTCCCCGAACCGGTCCCGCGCGAGCCACAGGCGGCGCTCGGTGCGATCCCACACCGCGATTGCGAACATGCCGATGCTCTTCGTCAGGGTTTGGCGCAAGCCCCAGTGCTCGATCGCCGCCAACAGCGTTTCGGTGTCCGAATGCCCGCGCCACACGGGGGCTGCACCCGCAGCCGCAAGCTGCTCACGTAGTTCGAGATGGTTGTAGATCTCGCCGTTGAAGCTCACTACGTAGCGACCCGTGTGCGACGCCATCGGTTGGTGGCCTGCTGCGGAGAGATCCACGATGGCGAGCCGCCGGTGGACCAGGGCGACGCCCGCATCGGGATCGAACCAGGTCCCTGCGTCGTCTGGCCCCCGGTGTGCGAGGGCCGTCGCCATGCGCAGCGCAACCTGCTCCCGCTGACCGGAAGGAAGGGCACGATCGATGAAGCCCGCGACTCCGCACATCTATCGACCTCCCGCCGTCTCGCGCAGCGCGTCAACCAGGATCGGAAGATTGACGGAAAGCGCGTATTGCCGCAGTACCCTGTCCCGCCCCGCTTCGCCCATGAGCCGCCGCTGGCCCGGGTTGTCGCGAAGACAGCGCAGGGCATGCGTCCACTCTTGTGCCGTCGCGGCGAGCAGGCCGCATTCCCTTGTCACCACGTCGTTGTTGGCCCCGACGGGAGATGCAACGACGGGAACGCCGCAGGCCATGTACTGAATGAGCTTGAAAGCGCACTTCGCGCGCGACCACTCGTCGTCGAGCAAGGGCATCAGACCGACGTCGAACGAGTTGATCATGGCCGCTTCCTCCGACTCCTTCCAGGGGATTTCCACCAGCTGGGCCGCGGGAATGGCAGGTGCTGGCCCTCCTATGACCACCAGCCGCACAGGACCCTCCTGCGCCAAGGCCGAGATGGGTTCGACGAGTTCCCGCAAGTACACGGAAGTGGAGGGTGAGCCGATCCATCCGATGGTGAACGGAGATCCGCCGCGCAGGCGCGGGTCGGGAACGTAGCGGGTCGTGTCCACTACGGTAGGAAGGAAGCGGACGTGGCGATTGTGGTGTGCCGCGTAGTCGTGCAACGCGCGGCTGCCCGCCGTGACGACCGCGGCGCGACCCACGAACTCGTCGAATTTCGCGCCCAGGAATGGCTTGGCGAAGCTGAGGCGCCCGGTGCGGTAGCGCAGGTAGAAGGCGTCGTCGAAATCGTAGAGGTAGGGCTTGCGCACCAAGGCGGCCTCCAGTCCGCCGGGCAGGAGCGGGAACAGCTCGCAGTGCACCATGGCCGCATCGTAGGAGCGGGCGTCGACCAACTGGGTCAGGCGACTGAAGGCGGCCTTCCCCAGTTCGCACACGGGCCAGCCGCCCCCTGCAAACCGCCTGCGAAGGTACTCGTCCCCGAGCAGCGACTGGATGCGCAACTCGATGCCGGCACGCGCAAGCCCTTCCGTGTACTGCGCCATGCGGTGGCGAGTACTAGCGGCGAGCGGCCCATACAGGGCGAGGCCCAGGACGCGCATCACACCTTTCTTCCCACTGCGCACCAGTACGGCTGCCGCTCGGAAAACTCGATGTCGCGCAGCCCTGCGGACGCCATCATCTCCCGAATCTGCGTCCTGGAGAACCTCCGTTCGAGCGGGGTTCCGAAGCGGTCGCGCGAGTCGGTGCGCATCGTGTAGAAGCTCCTGCGTCGGTAGTACGACAGGGGAAAGCCGGCTACGGGGATGCCCAACCGTTCCGCCAGCATGGCAAGCCGCGCCAGCGGCAGGTACGCACCGACGGCGATCAGGTCCGTGATCAGGTGCTTCGGTCCTGGGGGCAGGCGGCAAATGAAGAGACGCAGGAGGTCCGACGCACGCCAGAGCAGCCGGTAGCCGAGCGAGCGGTTGTCGAACGCGTAGTAGAGATACAGGAGCAAGGGCGCACCAGGTTTCAGCTTGCGCGCACAGGCCTGTATGGCGGCCGAAGTATCCGGAACGTGGTGCAGGACGCCTAACGAGTAGCCGAAATCCTGCGAGCCGTCGGACAGTGGATTGTCTGCCACCGATGCCCGGTGGAACGTCACGTTCGCTCGGGCCCCGAGCGCTTTTCGCGCGACTTCCAGAGCCTCGGAGGGATCGATGCAATGCAGCCGGCCCACCCTCGGCGCAACGAACGCCGCCCACCTGCCGGAACCGCATCCCATGTCGAAACCCTCTGCATCCGGTGGAAGCTCGTGCCAAGGGAACACCGCGAAGTACTCGTAGAAGATCGACGAGGCCTCGTCCCTTGGCATCGAGGTCTGATCGAACCGTTGCCATTCGTCGCCGAAGGCGTCCACGGTGCGCTGGTCAAGGTTGTCGTTCATGGATACGGCGGTTCTGGTGGAGGGATGCACTGACGCTGCGGTAGACGGCTGCGTACCGGGCGACGCCTTCCTCGAGCGCAAAGCGCCTTTGCGCCGCGTCCCGGCATCTCAGCCCGATGTCGCGCTCCTGCAGGAGACGAAGGAGGCGCTGTAGCCCTTCGTCGATGGCGGAACGCTCGAAGCTCGCCACGGCGACGCCGACGCGGTCTTCCTCGAGGATGCGGGCCATGTCGCCCACGCCCTGGTTCGACAGACACGGAATTCCGCATCCCAGCAACTCGCCCAGCTTGGTGGGAGCCGATGCCTGCTTCGAGTAGACGGGTTTCACGAAGAACACGCCGGCCCGGATCCTGCTCATCTGGGAAGGCATATCCTCGTGCGAGGCGCTGCGCAGTTCCACGCAGGAAAGCGGCAGGCCTGCTGCCGCCAGGCGATCGCGGATATAGTCGTGCTCACCGCGGTTCACGATGAGAAAGCGCGCCGTCGGGTCCGCGGCGCGCATCGCGGCGAAACAGGCGACCGCTGCATCGAAGTCATACCAGGTGCCGGCGCTGCCCACGTAACCCAGCGCGAATTCGCGCGGGATCGACGGCAGGGGGCGGAACCGGTCCAGATCGGCGCAGGTGGGAATCACCGTGATCGCCGGCGAGCGCCGGGCGAGATAGGGGAAGCGCCGCAATTCCTGCTCGCCGGCATGCGTGAGCGACACCACGTGGTCCGCATGCGACAGGAACTGCCGCTCGAACCACTTGGCTACGCGGAAAATCCGGGCTTCCCGGCGCCAAAGACCACCGTCCACGCGCTCGTCGGCCCAGAGGCCGCGCATGTCGAAGATGAAGCGGGCGCCAGTCACGAGCTTTAGGACGAGGGCGATGACGGCGGCCACGTAGCTGCGGGCATGCACGATGAATAGGCGGTGGCGCATCACGAGGAAGAGCCCGAGGCCGGTGCCAATCATGATGTCCCAGGCCGTGGCCAACGTGCTCGGAGACTTGTGATACCGCAACGGATGCCAGTGCACGCCGCACGCGGCCAGTTCGCGCTGCGTGCCTTGGCGCCGCACCGCATCTGCCCAGTCGGCGCGCTTCTCGTAGCTGATGAGATGCATTGTCCGGGAGGCCGAGAGTTGTTTGAGGTAGGCGAGTACCTGCGACTGGCCGAGCGGTTCGAGCATGCCGTCGTACGAGACATAAAGGACGCGTTCGTCCTGGTCGATCGGGTGCTTTGAGGAAGGGCAGAGGTTCGTCATGTCAGCCCACTTTTTTTCGGGACCATCAAGCTATCGGTTCGATCCACGAGGGCAGCAGCACTCCGTTGCGCGCGCTATGTAAGGTGGAAAAGCTGAATGGCCAGCGTTCCACCGGGGCCTGAACAAACCGAACAAAGACGACGCAGCTCCTCGTCGTCTTGAGCAGACCCCTCTCTAATCATCAGCCAAGTCCTTTCGCAAAGTACCGAAGGTATTCTTCTGAAATTGTCGGCACGGCAAAGGCCAGAGCCCGCTTCCGCAGCAGCTCGCGGTCATGCCGTGCGCCAAGATGTGCCTCTATGGCCTGTGCCAAAGCAGCTGGATCTCCTAGTCGAACCAAGCGCCCGAATCGGCCACCTTCGAGAATTTCGGACGGACCGCTAGGGCAATCCGTACTGACGACCGGTACTCCGCACTCAAGGGCTTCGACGAGAACATTGCCGAAACCCTCCCACTGGGAGGAGCAAACGAACAGGTCCGCGCTGCGAAACCAAGGATAAGGGTCCGCGACGAACCCGGGCATGGAAATGCGGTCAGCAATGCCGAGTTCGGCGGCCTGTTGCTCGAGCTGCGGGCGAAGCTTGCCCTCTCCGAGGATAACCAGGCGAGCACCAAGCTCCAGTGGGAGTTGGGCAAAGGCCTTCAGCAATGTGGCATGATCCTTCGCCGGCTTGAGATTGCCGACGGTGAGAATGCGCTGGCGACAACGCTCGCCCCACAGGGAGTTCACGGTCGCATTACTTTCCCGACGCGGCGACACGCCCGTGGCCGTCGGGTTGTAAATAACGTTAACGTGGCGCGCCTGCAGGTGCGCAAGTTGCAGCATGTCGTTCTTCACGCCTTCCGAGACGGCGATTACGCCTGTGGCTAGCGGATAGGTCAGGCCCATGCTGGCGCCAAGAAGCGAAAGGGGCACGTGTAAATCGCGCACGCAAGATGTGCTGAGGTGGCTGTGGTCGCTTAAGAATAGGCGTCCTCGGCGCCCGGAAAGCAGCCAAGCCGCGACGGCGGCCGACGTGAGGGGCCAAAGGGCCGCGATTGTGTAGTCCGGATGCTCCTGGCGCAAGTAGCGGCGCAAGGGTAGGATGGCCTCTCTGATCCGGTCGGCGCTGAGGTCGATGACCCGAATTCGGGAAGAAACGAGCGGGAGCAACTCCCCTTTTTTGCGCATCAGCACGAAGTCGACCGCGTAACCGCGTCGGATCCAATCATGCGCCAAATTCAGGTGCAGGCGTTCGGCGCCCCCCCCGTGTAGCGTCGGCAGCACAATGGCGATGCGAGCATTCGCCGCGGGCACCGCGGCACCGGAGAGCTTCATGCGAGTTGCCCTCTATCAGGCTGCACCTCGAGCAGATGGACGCACTTCATACACTCCTTGGTTATGAAACTCATCGCAACTGAGGGGGTTGAAGGTATGCCCGCCAGGGGAAGGTCTGAACAACTGGAAAATGCGGGCTGCTTGAACTCGCGTGAGTCGCAGAACTGGTTGCGGTAGTGTCGCTCGTCGGTACAGAAGCCGCGCCGCAGCAATGTCCTAGCAATCCGTGGCGCACTGGGGCCGTCGTCTGTGGCGCGAATCCTTTCTTGCCTCCATAGGCGATCCGGTGCGGGTTCCATCCGATCCTGCATTTCCACCATACGCCCCGGGCACCCAACCGCCAGCCATCCCGACGGAATCTCTTTCGCTAGCAAGGCTGTGCGCGCCGAAGACTGCCTTGGGATGTGTAAACCGCGCAGCGCCGCGACTTCGGCGCCAAGCCAGCAGTTTCCGACGATCATGATGGGTATGGCTTCGACGCCGCTCGTGCGCACGGGGCGTCCCCTTGATGTGATGAGCGTTCCCGTAAGTGGCGAGTGAATTCGGGGCAAGGGCGGAACCCTGCACCCCTGTGACAGATCATGGTTCACTTGGCCGGTCGGTACGAACAGAAGGCCGCAGCAAATCCTTGGCAGCACTCCTGACTCCGGAAAACTGGACGTAACCACCGCGCAAGAAAAATCTAAGTAGTGGACCGAATCTGTGAATGCGGCCCTGTTTGAGGAATGATCGTCGGTGTGTCAATGCTTCCACAAACTCCTCTTCTTTCCGGATTGCAGCTCTGCCCGCATGGTGTAGATCAAATCGATTCAGAGTTCCCGCACGTTCTCGCAGCCTTTGCGTAAGTTCCCTGGAGATCTGAACTTCAACGTCCCAGCCGTCGCTGACGTCGCGGAGCCCGAAGTGCATGAATGCACTGACCCGATTTGGGATGGAAAACGTGGTGGCCAGCGGCGCTGATGTGTTGGACGAATGGCGTCTGTACAGTTGGTGAACCTCTGGCACGACCTGCCGCGTCCCCAGCTCAACGGCTACCTTGTGTATCCAGGCATCGTATGCGAGCAGATGGTTCGGGAAGGGATTTAAGAGCTCCAAAAATTCCCTGCGTACGGCCGTGCAACATCCTGCGCTGATCCAAGTTTCCTTGAAGCCAAGAGTCCTTGTATTGCCCATGATGGTTCGGCCTGTGCGAGTTAGGTTGGCATCCGTGATCTCTTGGTCATTTAGTACCACCATCGCCTTGCACTGGGCGAGAGCGCCTAGTACTGAGGCAGTCTTTTTCGGGAGCCAGACATCATCCTGATCTGAGATAAAGATTATTTCGCCAGAGCAAGAATTGAGCGCCTTCTCGAAATTGGCGGAATACCCTAACCGTCGTTCGTTCGGAATGATGCGGACGTCAAAAGGTGCATGCCGTCTGAAGCTCTGTAACACAGACATCGTATTGTCGGTGGACCGGTCGTCGCAAACGACGAGTTCCTGCGGGAGGACACGCTGATTGGCAAAGCTTTCGAGCTGATCGGGTAAATATTTTGCGCCATTGTACGTGGCCATTGCGATCGAAATTAGCATGTTGGCCTTTGGGCGGTCACGGTAAGGAATTCGCGTCGGTGCGGAGCGATGATTCGGCGTAGTCTTGCGCAAAGAGCGAGCGCCAGAATCCTGAGGGTGGGGGGGATTCCAGTTCCCCCTGCGGAGAGTACGTAACTCATCCGGTAGAGTTCCAAAGTCGGATCGTGGCGCGGCGCATTGCGAATGTGGTGGAACCCCACTTGTTGGAGCGCTTGCTTGAGCGCGGAATCCGAGAACAGTACGAGATGGCGAGGCGCCTCGATGCCACGCCAAGCCGATTGGAAAATTTGGTGACCATAGCTTTCCGAATTGGGGGTGTCGAGCCAAATAGTTCCGCCTGGTTTGAGTATTTCCCAGCAATTCCTTAACATTCCGACGGGATCATGTACATGCTCGATGACGTGGTTGAGCGTCACTACGTCGAATCTGCGGGCGGCGCCAATCTCTTCGAGACCACCGGTTATGACTTCCAAGCCTCTAGCGCGACTCATCTGGGCGGCTTTGGCATCCGGTTCCACTCCGACTACCTTCCATCCAATTGCAACCGCCCGTTGGAGAAACGCTCCGTCACCGCTTCCAATGTCTAACAGGCTGCCGCCACCGGGAGGTAGGCGAGGGAGATTCCGGTATTCGTGATGGAGCCGCGCTCGCGCGTTTGGGAGTGCGTACATCAGCCAGCCGAGGCTGCTGGCAGGTTCCTCGTCGAGACCGAATATCTGTTTCAGATATCCATTGACGAGGAGTCGCCGGAACTTTCGAACTCCGTGAAGCGTTGTAATTGGCCGCCGAGAAACGACGTCTCGATGCGTGTAGTAATGCGAGTACGCGCGATGAATGGAGCTTGGTGTGGGTCGAGGCGCCAAGTAGTTGGATCTGCACGAATGGCATTCCCACATTGTCCAAACGCCTGCTGCAACTTCGAAAGTCACATCCCGTAGCGCAGGATGCTTTATCGACCGTGCAGTGGACTGACATACCGGGCAATTGTGTACGTCTTCTGTATCGCTTTCTGCCCAGTCGCCAACATCCCTGCCCTCTGTAGGCAAGGCAATCAATGTGGTCTCCCGGGGCATCATTTCAGGCATTACTGTGTACAACGGTCATGAAGCGCATCCAGGGCTGTGCCATTCGCTAAGTGACAGTGGACGAGATTACTTCGCTCCCACCAGTCTCAACGTAGCGCTACGAATCAGGAGGCGGTCCTTGAAAGTGCAAATGAAAAGGAGGGCGGCGGGCAAGGACCAGCTAATTAGAGGCGGGGCTGCCGCAAAGGTTAGCGCCCCGGTCACCGCCACCGCCAGCAGCCATGGATACACGAACCTAGCTGTATTGAGTAATGCGGCGTTCAACCATAGAAGAAGAAAAGAGTCCAGCGCTGCCCTAGCCGCCCATGCGGCCGCTGCGCCCGCGACGCCGAAGCGTGTGACTCCTTGCCAAAGAAGCAAGAAATATATGGGGATCTCTATCAGGTAGATGACGACAATAGGCCTTGGCGAACGTGATGCAAGGTAGTTTGAGTGATACGGGACTACGATAACATTGAACCAAATCCCCAGCAGGAGGAATTCAGAAACCCAGCGAGCTTCCTGTGCGAATTCGGGCCCCATCCAAATGCGGAGAAAGGCATCC
This sequence comes from Ramlibacter monticola, assembly GCF_016722785.1. Classification (GTDB taxonomy): domain Bacteria; phylum Pseudomonadota; class Gammaproteobacteria; order Burkholderiales; family Burkholderiaceae_C; genus Ramlibacter; species Ramlibacter monticola. Next base: position 95,631 of record NZ_JAEQNE010000011.1, read on the forward strand.
GCAAGAAGCAGCGCGGCAACTACGAGCGGTGTAATGATGGCAGTAAGAAGCGCAGAAGTGGCGGCCGCAAGGCCAGCGCCGTCAGCTAGAGAGCTAGCTGCCATCCGAGGGAAGACAGCTGAAGACACACTTCCGGTCACGATCGATAAGCGGCTCACTAGATCGAATGGGACGGCGTAATGCGCCACCGCTCTCGTTCCTGCGACTGCGCCGAGCACCAAGCGGTCGATCGTGACAAGAAGAGGGGCGAGGAAGGCCAGTATTGAGACCCATCCGCCATATGAGAGCAAATGGCTGAGATGTGCGCGCCGAATTACCGGTACACCTGCAAGTGGCACGTGACGCCTGCACAGTGCGTACAAAATGAATAAGAGCAGAAGACGCGGTGCCAACGTCGCTGGAATCAAATATGTAAGATTCCTGGACGCGACTAGCGCCACGATCAGCGGAAGCACTTGCCCTACAACACCAGCGATTACGTGCGCGATGTTCAAGCCAAAGAATTTCTCACAACCTTGCAGCGCCCCTGATAGCACCGAGCTCATCAGAAGTACAGGGAGTGCCAGACACACCCAAAAGATGGCATTTGCGATTTCAGCCCGCGTCTCGGCTGTCAACCTACTCGAAAGCTCGACGGCGTATGTGGCGGCGTTGAACACTACTACCGAGCCGCAGAGCCCCAGCAACAAGCTCGCATTTAGGGCCGTCCAGAGGAGGTTGCTCCTCTCTGCTCGCGCTTCTTCTGAGGCTCGCGCAAGGCTGCGAGTTACAGCCTTTCCAAGCCCAAGGTCCAGAAATCCGAAGTAGCCAATGAGGGTCCAGACAAGCGCCAATGCCCCGTATCGCTCCGCACCGATGGTTTCTAGATAAATGGGTAGTGTGAGCAGGGCTAACGCCATTGGCGCCGTCGCTCCCGCCAAATTTGCTGCGGTATTCTTGGCAACGCTCATTTGCCTTTGACCCTACGGCCCCTGCGAGGAGGCAGGCACATGACGATTGCCTTATCGTTAGCGAAAAAGCGACTGATTTCAAGCTCCCGAGTTTAGGTTTCAATGCTGTTGGTAGAGCGCAAGAAAGCGACATACCAAGGCATTGAGAGGTTCACGCCCTCGGCGAGTCGAAACATGCCGCGATAGCCCAGTAGCCGACGCGCCTTTCCGACATCGGCCTGCGAATGGCGGACATCTCCAGGCCTTAATTCCCGGTATTCTGGCTCCTTGCGATATGGCGCGCTATGGCTCGCGAGGCTGTCGCGCAATGCTTCGAAAAGTTCCTTGAGGGTCGTCCTGTCCCCCACCGCTACGTTGTAAATCTGATTCCGGGCTCCCTCCGAGGTGGTGGTCGCCGCTAGCAGGTTCGCCTCGACCGCGTTCTGCACAAAGCAGAAATCGCGGCTCGTTTCGCCGTCCCCGTTGATGAACACGCCCTCATCCTGGATCATCGCCGCGATCCACCTTGGGATCACGGCCGCGTACGCTCCCTCCGGATCCTGACGCGGACCGAATACATTGAAGTAGCGCAAGCCGATGCAGGAGAAGCCATAGCTTCGAGCGAACACGTCGGCGTACAGCTCGTTGACATACTTGGTCACGGCATACGGCGACAGCGGCTTGCCGATGCGGTCTTCCACCTTCGGCAGGCCGGGGTGGTCGCCGTAGGTGGAACTGCTGGCCGCATAGGTGAAGCTGCGCACCTTCGCGTCACGTGCCGCCACCAGCATGTTCAGGAAGCCGCCGATGTTGGTGCCGTCGGTGGTGATGGGGTCCGCCAGCGAGCGCGGCACCGACCCGAGCGCTGCCTGGTGCAGCACGTGGTCCACGCCCTCGACGGCCGCGCGGCAGTCGTGAAGGTTGCGGATATCGCCCTGGAGGAAGCGGAAGCGGTCCCACTGCGCCGGCGCCAGCAGCGAGCGCACCTCGTCGAGATTGCGCTGGTGCCCCGTCGCGAAGTTGTCCAGCCCGACCACACGCTGGTCGAGCTTCAGCAGCGTCTCGAGCAGGTTCGAACCGATGAAGCCGGCGCAGCCCGTGACCAGCCAGGTCCGGGGTGTGTGCGGCAGGTGTGCGAGTAGTTCTTCGTAGGCTGTCATTCCGCGCCGGGAGGTTACAGGCGACCGTCCGCACTTCCAAGGGGCAGCAAGCTCTTTACATCGAAGATCACTGCGCCCGGTTGCCCGAAGGCCTTGATGCCCTCCTCGCCGAGTTCCAGGAACTGCCGGTGCCCGACCGCCACCACCACGGCTGCGTATTCGCCGGTGCGAGGCACTTCGTCCAGGCACTCGAGTCCGTATTCGTGCCGCGCCTCGGCCACGTCGATCCAGGGGTCGTACACGTCCACCCTGGTGTTGTAACCCTCGAGCGTCCGCACGATGTCCACCACCTTCGTGTTGCGCACGTCCGGGCAGTTTTCCTTGAAGGTCAGCCCGAGCACCAGCACCTTGCTGTCCAGAACCGGCAGTCCCTTGCGCAGCATCAGCTTCACCGTTTCGTCGGCAACGTGCTTGGCCATGTTGTCGTTGATGCGGCGGCCGGCAAGAATGACTTCGGGATGGTAGCCAACTTCCTGCGCCTTGTGGGTCAGGTAATAGGGATCGACTCCGATGCAGTGGCCGCCCACCAGGCCCGGTCGGAACGGCAGGAAGTTCCACTTCGTCCCGGCGGCGCGCAGCACTTCGAGCGTGTCGATGCCGAGACGGCGGAAGATCAGGCTCAGCTCGTTCATCAGCGCGATGTTCAGGTCCCGCTGCGTGTTCTCGATCACCTTGGCGGCTTCGGCGACGCGGATGCTGCTGGCCTGGTGGGTGCCCGCGGTAATGATCTGCGCGTACAGCTGGTCGACTTCGTCCGCGATGGCGGGCGTGCTGCCGCTGGTCACCTTCTTGATCAGGGGCAGCCGGTGCTCCTTGTCGCCGGGATTGATCCGCTCGGGGCTGTAGCCGCAGAAGAAGTCCTCGTTGAACTTCAGTCCGCTCACGCGCTCGAGCACGGGGACGCAGACTTCCTCCGTCGTTCCGGGATACACGGTGGATTCGTAGATGACGATGTCGCCGCGCTTGAGCACGCTGCCGACGGTCTCGCTCGACTTGACGAGGGGCCTCATGTCCGGGCGATTGGCCTGGTCGACCGGGGTGGGAACGGTGACGATGAAGATCTGCGCCTGCTTCAGGTCCTCGACATCGCTGGTATAGCGCGCGTGTTCCGCCGCAGCCAGTTCCGCACGCGAGCACTCCAGCGTGTGGTCGTCGCCCGCCTGCAGTTCCGCGATGCGCTCCTTCTTGATGTCGAAACCGATCACCGGTCGCCGCCGGCCGAACTCCACGGCCAGGGGCAAGCCCACATAGCCCAGGCCGATCACGGCGAGCGTCTTGTCCTTCAGATCCATGGGTGCGAACTCCTCGTCAATGGGTGGTGCGTTTCACCGTCTGCCGTTGGCCTTCCACCTCCGCCTGCAGCGCGGCGATCTCCGCATGCAGCGCTTCGTACTCCGCCATTTTTCTTTTCAGGAACTGGCTCGTCATGTTCGCCTTGCGGGCGATGCCCTTGGGCGTGAGCAGGTAGGCATAACCGAGGTGATGCTTCGAGTTCGCGAAATTACCCAACTTGACTAAGCCCTTCTCGATCAGCGCCCTCATGCAGTAATGCAGCTTCCCGTTGCTCACTCCCAGGAGCCGCGCCAGCTCGCGCTGGGACAGGTCCGGGTTGTCCTGCAGGTACTTCAGGACGCGGAAGTGAAGGTCTTCGACCTCTTCGGGGTGCTTGCTGGCCATCGCTGCCCGTTTGCCAAGGGTCCAAGCCCTATCGCTCAATTCTGAGCACTCTAGCGGCGCGCCGTCGTGTGGGCAATGTACTTGGGTGCCGCCGCGCGGCCGTAGCGTGGATTACCCGGATGGACGAATGTGCCGGTTTTGTAATGGCGAGTAACGCGCAAAGCGCGACTGGAAAGCACTGCAGCGTGGCGGTGCGTGGAACGGATGAGCATGAGGGGGCGAGTCCACCAGCGAATCCTGCTCAACTAGAATCCGCATTCCACGCGCGGTCCCCTTGCTGCACTGGCGCGGCGGCGAATCTGCCATCCATTTCCCCTCCGGCCAGGAAACCGTGCGACGCTCGGCGTCCATTGGCCCAGCGAGCGGGACCTCACTGAAATGAAACGAGTCCTCATCGTCTTCGGCACCCGCCCGGAAGCCATCAAGATGGCCCCGGTGGTGCGCGCCTTCCGCGGCCAGGCCGAGTGGGAGACGAAGGTCTGCGTCACGGCGCAGCATCGCGCGATGCTCGACCAGGTGCTCTCGCTCTTCGGCATCGAGCCCGACTTCGACCTGAACCTGATGTCGGCCTCCCAGACCCTCGAAGGCCTGTCGGCGCGCATCCTGGAGGCGATGTCCACGGTGCTGCACGCCTGGCGCCCCGACCTGGTGCTGGTCCACGGCGACACCACCACGACCTTCATGGCCTCGCTGGCCTGCTTCTACAACCGGGTGCCGATCGGCCACGTGGAGGCCGGCCTGCGGACCGGCAACCTGGAGGCGCCGTGGCCGGAAGAAATGAACCGGCGCGTCACGGGCCTGCTGGCGCGGCTCCACTTCGCGCCGACCGAGGCGTCGCGGCGGAACCTGCTCGCCGAAGCCGTCCCGCCCGAGTCGATCGAGGTCACCGGCAACACGGTGATCGATGCGCTGTCGCAGACGGCCGGCCGCCTGCGCAGCGAACCGGCCCTGGGCCTGCCCCTGCGCGAGCGCTTCTCCTTCCTTCGCCCCGACCGGAAGCTGCTCCTCGTCACCGGGCACCGGCGCGAGAATTTCGGCGAAGGCATGCGCGAGATCTGCGATGCGCTGCTGCGCCTGTCGCGCCGCCAGGACCTGGAGATCGTCTACGCCGTCCACCTCAACCCCAACGTGAAGGGGCCCGTGGAGGCGGCGCTGGACGGAGTGCCCAACATCCACCTGATCCCGCCGCAGGACTACCTGTCCTTCGTCTACCTGATGATGGAGTGCCACCTCCTGCTGACGGACAGCGGCGGCATCCAGGAAGAGGCGCCCACGCTCGGCAAGCCCGTGCTCGTCATGCGCGAAGCGACCGAGCGTCCGGAGGCCGTGGACGCGGGCACGGCGCGCCTCGTCGGCGCCAGGGCGGACCCCATCGTGCGCGCCGTCGACGAACTGATGGACACCCCGGGCGCCTACGAAGCCATGGCCAACCGCGCCAACCCGTACGGCGATGGCCACGCCGCGGACCGCATCGTGGCGCGGTCCAGGACCTTCCTGGCAGGCTCGCGGTGATCTGCGTCGTCTCCACCTGGCCCTCCGGGCACAAGCTCAAGGAGGGCATGCTCCAGCGCGTCGCCCACATCGACTCGCTGATGGCCTCGGCGCCGCGCAACTACCTGGACATCTCCTTCCGCCGCTTCCTGCGCAAGGAAGTTCGCACCGAGGGCCTCGCGACCGTCTACTGCCTGAACTTCTTCGTCCACGCCTTGCTCATCCTGCGGCTCCTGCGCGCCGCCCGGACCGTGTACGTCCACTCCGCGTACAACGCGTTGCGCATGATGGTGTTCCCGACCCGCGCCCGGATCATCTTCGACGCGCACGGCGTCGTCCCCGAGGAATGCGCGCAGCAGGGGCAGGCCTGGTACGGGCGGTTCCTGTCCGTCGCGGAGGGTGCCATCCTGCGCCGCTGCCACGCGCTCGTGTGCGTCACGCAGTCCATGCTGGCCCACTTCCAGCAGAAGCATGGCCGGCGGCCCGGGCGCGAGGAACTGATCCTGCCGATCCTGCCGCAGGTCGGCGACAGCGGCGCCGCCGCGCAGGCCCTGCAAGCCGGCCGCCATGCCGACGCCGTCATCTACGCCGGCGGCATGCAGCCCTGGCAGAACGTGGACCGGATGGTCGCCGCCGCGGCGCGCCGGCCGGAGCTGCGCTACACCTTCCTGACCGGAGAGCTCGCCCCGTTCGAGGCCCGGCTGCGCGCAGGCGGCGTCCGCAGCTTCGCCTGCGAGTCGGTCGCACCGGAACGGGTCAAGGACTACTACCTGTCGCACACCTACGGCTTCGTGCTGCGCGACGAAACCCTGGTCAACCTGGTCGCCTGTCCCACCAAGCTGGTGGAATACCTGTACTGGGGCGTGCTGCCGGTGGTGATCACGCCGCGGATCGGCGACTTCGACGCCGCGTCGCTGCGGGCCGTCACGCTGGAGCAGTTCCTGCGCGGGGAACTGCCGGACGCGGCCGCGGCGGCCGAAATGCGACGCCACAACCAGACCGCCGTGCTGGCGCTCATCGCCTCCGCCCAGCGCGCCCTGCGCCAGGTGCAGGAGTTGCTGCTGGGCGCAGGGCAGGCGCAGGAAACGGGCGTGTCGCCGTCGGCGCTGCGCTGAACCTCCCATGGAACTCCAGGACCTCCTTTTTTCCCAGGGCTTCGGCCCCCGCCGCGTCTGCCTCGGCCTCGTGCAGCACGGCCTGGTGACCGTCAACGGGAAGCCGGCCAGCGACCCGCACGCCGAGGTCGAGCCGGAGAATCTGTCCTTCACGGTGGAAGGCAAGCCGTGGACCTTCCACGCCAAGGCCTACCTGATGCTGCACAAGCCCGTCGGCTACGAATGCTCGCAGCGGCCCGGCGCCTGGCCGAGCATCTACACGCTGCTGCCGGCGCCGCTGCGCCAGCGCCCCAACAAGGGCGCCACGCCCGGCGTGCAGGCGATCGGCCGCCTGGACCAGGACACGACCGGCCTGCTGCTCCTCACCGACGACGGCACCTTCATCCACCGAATGAGTTCCCCGAAGCACCACGTGCCGAAGGTCTACGAAGTCGGCACTGCGGCGCCGGTGGAGGACGACCAGATCCGGCGCCTGCTCGCCGGTGTCGTGCTCGACGACGATCCCCGGCCGGTGCGGGCCGCGGCCTGCGAGCGCACCGCCCCCGAGGCGCTGCGCCTGACGCTCACCGAGGGCAAGTACCACCAGGTGAAGCGGATGCTGGCCGCCGTGGGCAACCGCGTCACCCAACTGCATCGCTCGCGCATCGGCACGCTGGAACTGCCCGCCGATCTCGCGCCGGGACAGTGGTGCTGGCTGACGCCCGGGCAGCTTGCGGCGGTCTCGCAGCGCGGGAAGTAGTCCTCGCTCAGGACCTGCGGAGCGCTCGGTCGATCAGGATGCAGGCGTCCTGCAGGAAGATCACCCGGTTCAGCACGCAGAAGGTGCGGTACTGGCCTGCGAACAGCATCCGGACCAGCCGGGGCAGGCCGCGCCAGCCGGCCGCGATGGCGTCCTGCCGCGCGCGCAGGAATCCGGCCTTGGCCCGGAAGCGCTCGCAGGCGGCCTCCAGTCCGGGGCGCCCCTGCAATGCCAGCGCGATCTGTTCGTAGGTCCGGAGTTCGCCCTGGTAGCGGGCCTCGGCGGTGCGGAGGATCTGCAGGGCCTTGCGCAGCGGGTCGTGCTTCCGCTGCCCCATGACGTTGCTCGCGTGCTGCCTGTACTTGTAGAGCACCCGGTCGACCGGCTTCACCGAGGATATCTCCGACGCGACGATCGCGATCCAGTAGTCGTGGGGCGCCGTCGCCGGGAACGCGGGGAGCGCGTCCGCGACGCTCCTGCGCAGGACCATCGCGGCGCCCGTCACGAAGCTCTGTTGCAGCATCAGGTGCACGAGTTCGCTCCGGCGGCCGAACCTCGCCCGCCGGGCCGGGCTCAATCGGATCGACTCCCACAGGGTGTGGCCCAGGCTGGCGGCCGCCTCGTCCACCAGCAGCGCGTCCGAGAACACGACACCGGTGCCCTCGTCGAACGACGCCAGGAGGACTTCCAGCTTGTTCTCCTCCCAGATGTCGTCCTGGTCGGACAGGGCGATGAACTCGCATTCGGCCTGCCGGATCCCCTGCTCGAAGTTCCTGACGTAGCCGAGATTCCGGCTGTTGCGGTGCAGGACGATCTCCACGTCGCTGCCGTTGCGGCGGGCGAGGTCCGCCAGGATTTCCGGGGTGCCGTCGCTCGAACCGTCGTCGTAGACCGACAGCCTGGCCGGTTTCAGGGTTTGCCGCAGGATGCTTGCCACCTGCTCGCGGATGTACTTTTCGCCGTTGTATGCGCACAGCACGACTTCGACGGGCGCCGGCCTGGTGCGCATTTCCGGCTGGCCCGCACCGTTGTCCTGGGTCTGTCGCATGTTGGGATTCCGCGGCGCCGAGTGTACCGAGCCGCCATCCCCGCGCCGGAGGATCCCGCGGCCGCGGCGGATCGCGCAAAATAGCCCGTCCTCCGCCGCCGGCGCCCCCGCGTTGAGCAGATTCCCACCCCGTACTGCCCCGCCGTGAAACTTCCGTCCTTCCGCCGCGCCTGGCTCCTGGTCCTCCTGCTGGCCGCATCCGGGCTCGCCTGCGCCCAGCCGGCGCCGATCTTCGTGCTCAACTCGCTGGACGCCGACATCAGCGTGATCGACCCGGTCACCTGGAACGAGGTCAAGCGCATCCCCACCGGCAAGGAGCCGCACCACCTGTACATGACGCCGGACGAGAAGTCGATCATCGTCGCCAACGCGCTGGCCGACTCGCTCACGTTCGTGGATCCGCGCACGGCCACCATCCAGAGGACGGTGCGCGGCATCGTGGATCCGTACCAGCTGCGCTTCTCGCCGGACATGAAGTGGCTGGTCACCGCCGGCAACCGCCTCCAGCACGTGGACCTGTACCGGTGGGACGGCAAGGACCTCTCGCTCGTCCGGCGCCTCCCCACCGGCAAGACTCCCAGCCACATCTACATCGACAGCCGCAGCACCGTCGCCTACGTCACCATGCAGGACAGCGACGAACTGGTGGCGATCGACCTGGAGCAGCAGCGCATCCGCTGGCGGATCAAGACCGGCCCGATGCCCGCCGACGTGTTCGGCACGCCGGACGACCGCAAGGTCCTGGTGGGCCTGACGGGCGGCGACAGCGTCCAGATCTTCGACGTCAGCTACCTCAGGGTGCCGCGCTCCATCGGCTACATCCGCACCGGCGCGGGCGCCCACGCCTTCCGCGCCGCCGGCGACGGCAAGCACGTCTTCCTGAGCAACCGGGTGGCCAACACCATCAGCAAGATCAACCTCGACACGCTCAAGGTGGTGGATGCCTACCCCGCGCCCGGCGGCCCCGACTGCATGGAAGTGCTGGCCGGCGGCCGCTACGTGATGGCCACCGCGCGGTGGTCGAAGAAGCTGGTCGTGGTGGACACGCAGACGCGGCAGGTGGTGCGCGAGGTGAGCGTGGGCAAGTCGCCGCACGGGGTGTGGACGCTCGACCACTCGCCGAGGCACTGAGGTGCGGCGGCGCGGGGGATTGCTGGCCTTGGTACTGGCAAGTTCCGGCGCCTGGGCCCAGCCCTGCGCCAAGCCCGTCTACCTCACCCTCGACACCGGCCACATGGGCGTGGCCAACTTCGTGGCCGAAGTGCTGAGCCGGCAGCAGGTCAAGGTGACCTTCTTCGCCGCCAACGAGAAGACGCAGGAGGGCGACGGCAGCCTCGGCAGTTTCTGGGCGCCCTGGTGGAAGGCGCGGGCGGCCGAGGGGCACGAGTTCGCTTCCCACACCTTCGACCACGTCTATTGGCGGGCCGACCTCCCCGGAGAACCGCCGGCATTCCGGGTTCGCCCCTCCGCCGGGCCCGATGCCGGCAGGGAATCCACGTGGACGGCCGGTGAATATTGCGCGGAAATCGCGCGCGCGTCCCGCCGCCTGCAGGAAGTCACCGGCCGCAAGCCGCTGCCGCTGTATCGTGCGCCCGGGGGAAAGGTGTCGCCGCGGCTGCTGGCCGTTGCCAGGTCTTGCGGTTTCCTGCATGTCGGATGGTCGCCTTCGGGTTTTCTCGGTGACGAACTCCCGAGCGAGACCGCGAGTAATCCGCAATTACTCCAAAAGGCCTTGCGCGAAGTGCGCAGTGGCGACATCCTACTGGCACATCTCGGGATCTGGTCCAGGAAGGACCCGTGGGCGCCGGCCGTACTGGAGCCCCTGATCACCGGACTGAAATCGAGGGGGTTCTGTTTCGTCACCTTGCGCGATCATCCGATGTATCGCGAGTGGGTGGCGCGCGGTAAATAGCAATGCAGTGGATACAGAATCTGTTTGAACAGGCCCAGGGATGGGTGTTCCAGTTCGTGGTGCAGCCGATCCTGTACTCCTTCGGCATGGGCGGCATGCTGGAAGACGCCTATGTGGCCACCGGCTGGCTGCTGGTGGGCCTGATCCAGATCGCCGTGATGCTGGCGATCATCGGCCCGCTCCAGCGCTGGCGCCCGGCGGATGCCCGGGTCGACACGGCGGAGGTCCGCACCGACGTGGTCTACACGCTGCTGCACCGCCTCGGCATCTTCCGCGTGGCGCTGTTCTTCAGCGTCGAACCCCTGTTCGACCAGCTGTTCGGGTACCTGCGCGTGGCCGGCCTCGGCACGGTGCACATCGACCAGTTGATGGAAGGCGTGACGGACCACCCCATGGCCAGCTTCCTGATCTACCTGGTCGTGTTCGATTTCTTCGGCTACTGGATCCACCGGGCCCAGCACCGCTTCGAATGGTGGTGGAGCCTGCACGCGCTGCACCATTCGCAGCGCTCCATGACGATGTGGAGCGACAACCGAAACCACCTTCTGGACGACGTGATCCGCGACAGCCTGCTCGTCGTGCTGGGGCAGTTGATCGGCGTCGGGCCCGGCCAGTTCGTCGGCCTGGTCGCCATCGCGCAGCTGAGCGAGAGCTTCCAGCACGCCAACCTGCGCCTGCACTTCGGCCTCATCGGCGAGCGCCTGTGGGTCAGCCCGCGCTTCCATCGCCTGCACCACAGCATCGGGCTGGGCCACGAGGACCAGGAGGGCGGCGAGCACCTGGTCTACGGCCAGAGCCCGGCGCTGGGCGGCCACAACTTCGGCGTGCTGCTGCCCTGGTGGGACATGATGTTCGGCACTGCCAACTTCGAGATCCGCTTCGACCCCACCGGCATCCGGGACCAGGTGGAGACCGGGCGCGACTACGGCCGCGGGTTCTGGGAGCAGCAGAAGCTCGGGGTGCTGCGGCTGATGGGCCGCGCCTGAGCGCGGCGTGCGCCGGGCGGGCTGATTCGCCACCGGCGCCGGCGGGCAAGGGCATCCGCCCCGTCCGCTATCCTTCCCCCATGTCCCTGTTCCTGGATTCCTTCTGGCGCGCCGCCCTCTACTGCCTGCACCCGCGGGTGATCGGCCTGTCGCTGCTGCCGCTCGTGCTGATGGTGGCCACGGCCTTCGGGCTCGGCTACCTGTTCTGGGACACGGCGGTCAACACCGTGTTCGTCTGGCTGGAGTCCTCGGCCTGGATGGAACACCTCTCGACCTGGCTGCGCGAGATGGGAGTGGGCAACCTGAAGAACGCGCTCGCCCCGCTGCTGGTGATCTTCGCCATCACCCCGCTGCTGGTCGTGGTGGTGCTGTTCCTGGTCGCCGTGCTGATGATGCCCGCCGTGGTCAACCTGGTCGCGCGCAGGCGCTTTCCCGGGCTGGAACGCCGGCACGGGGCCTCCTTCACGCGCGGCGCCTTCTGGTCGCTCGGCTCCGCGCTGCTGGCGGTGGTGGCGCTGATCGTGTCGCTGCCGCTGTGGTTCATCCCGCCGCTGGTGCTGATCCTGCCGCCCCTGATCTGGGGCTGGCTCACGTACCGCGTGATGGCCTTCGACGCGCTGGCCGACCACGCGAGCGGCGAGGAACGCAACCTGGTGTTCCGCGAACACCGCATGTGGCTGCTGGTGATGGGCGTGGCCACGGGCTACCTCGGCGCGGCGCCGAGCCTGGTCTGGGCTTCGGGCTGGATCTTCGCCGCCGCCTTCCCCATCCTCATCCCGGTCGCGATCTGGATCTACACGCTGGTGTTCGCGTTCTCGTCGCTGTGGTTCGCGCATTACTGCCTGGCGGCGCTGGCGCAGGTGCGCGCCGCCACGCCGCTGCAGCCCGCCGCCCCCGAAGCCGTTCAGGTCCTGCCGTAGGTGTCCTCGAGGCGGACGATGTCGTCCTCGCCGAGGTAGCTGCCGGACTGCACCTCGATCATCTCCAGCTCCATCCGGCCCGGGTTGTGCAGGCGGTGCACCTCGCCGATGGGGATGTAGGTGGACTGGTTCTCGCTGAGGAGGAAGGTCTCGTCGCCGCGGGTGACCTGCGCCGTCCCGCGGACCACCACCCAGTGCTCGGCCCGGTGGTGGTGCTTCTGCAGGCTCAGCGAAGCGCCGGGCTTCACGCCGATGCGCTTCACCTGGAAGCGCTCGCCCGCGTCCACGCTGTCGTACCAGCCCCAGGGGCGCACCACCTTGCGGTGGAAGGCGGCCTGCGAGGCGTGCGACTGCTCCAGCCTCGCGACCACGTCCTTGACCTGTTCGGCGCACGCCCGGTTCGCCACGAGCACGGCATCGGGCGTGTCGATGATCAGCAGGTCCTCGGTGCCGAGGGCCACCACGGGCCGGTGCGGCGCGTGGATGAAGGTGTTGCGGGCGTTGTGCACCCAGCCCTGGCCCTGCACGCGGTTGTCCTGCGGGTCCGCGGGGGAGAGGTCGGCCACCGCGTTCCAGCTGCCCACGTCGCTCCACTGGCCGCTGAAGGGCACGACGGCGACGTCTTCGTGCGGTTCCATCACCGCGTAGTCGATGCTCTGGGAGCGGCAGGCCTCGAAGGCCGCGCGCTCGGGGCGCAGGAAGAGGGTGCCGGGCGCGGCGCTGCCGGGCTCCTCGGTGCGGGCGGCCTCCATCGCCGCGCGGCAGGAGGCCAGGATGTCCGGCGCGTGCTCCTGCAGCGCCTCCAGCATGACGCTGGCGCGCGCGAGGAAGATGCCGGCATTCCAGAGCGTGTCGCCTTGCAGCAGCAGTTGCCGCGCCGTGGCGGCGTCGGGCTTCTCGATGAACTTCTGCACCTGCAGGCTGCCGTCCGGGCGCGGCGTGCCCTGCCGGATGTAGCCGTAGGCCGTGCTGGGGAAGCTGGGCACGATGCCGAAAGTGACGATCGCGCCGTTGCCGGCGGCGTCCAGCCCCTCCTTCACGGTGCGGCCGAAGGCGGCGGCGTCCGGGATGTAGTGGTCGGCGGGGCAGAACAGCAGGTCGCTGGCGGGGTCGGCGTGCAGGGCGGCCAGCGCGATCGCCGCCGCGGTGTTGCGCGCCACCGGCTCGAGGACGATGGTGCCTGGCGTCTTCGCCTGCCGCATCGTGTCCGCGACCAGGAAGCGATGGTCCTCCGCCGCCACGGCCACCACCGGCCCGCCCAGCGGCGCGACGCGCTCCAGGGTCAGGTGCAGCAGGCTCCGATCGCCCACCAGGGGCACGAACTGCTTGGGGAAGCTCTTGCGGCTCAGGGGCCACAGGCGCGTGCCGGAGCCGCCGCAGAGGATCACTGGGGTCAGGTGCATGACGGCATGGTATCGCCTGCCGGGGCCGGCGCGGGGGACGCGGCCCGGCGGGCCGGGAGACCGGTAGGATTGCCGCATGACGTCCCCCTCCCGCCCCGCCATCGGCCTCGTCATCGTCGGCGACGAGATCCTCTCGGGCAAGCGCGCCGACAAGCACCTGCCCAGGCTGATCGAACTGCTCACCGAGCGCGGGCTGGAACTGGGATGGGCCGAGTACGTGGGCGACAAGCCCGAGCGGATCACCGACACGCTGCGCCGCGCCTTCGCCTCGGGCGACATCGTGTTTTCCTGCGGCGGCATCGGCGCCACCCCCGACGACCACACGCGCCAGTGCGCGGCCCGCGCGCTGGGCGTCGAACTGGAACTGCACCCGGGGGCCGAGCGCCTGATCCGCGAACGCATGCAGGACGTGGCGCGGGAGCAGGGCGTGCCCTACGAGCCGGACCGGCCGGACAACATCCACCGCCTCAACATGGGCGTGTTCCCGAAGGGCGCCACCCTCATCCCGAACCCGTACAACAAGATCCCCGGTTTCACGGTGGGCACGGTGCACTTCGTCCCGGGATTCCCGGTGATGGCCTGGCCGATGATGCAGGACGTGCTGGACACCTCCTATGCCCACCTGTTCCGGCGCGGGGCCTACATCGAGCGGTCCGTCATCGTCTTCGGCTCCATGGAGGCCACGCTCACCCCGCTGATGGAGCAGGTCGAACGCGAGCACCCGCACGTCAAGGTGTTCAGCCTCCCCAGCGTCGACCATCCGACCTACGGCCGCCACATCGACCTGGGCGTCAAGGGCGAGCCGGCGCACGTGGACCTGGCCTACCGCACGCTGCTCGAAGGGCTGGGCCTGCTGAAAGTCCGCCTCGGCCCCGAGTTGGTGCGTCCCTGATCTGCTCCATTCCGGTGCAAACGCAGAAGCGCACCTGCACGGTGCACTGCCGCGTTGATTTCGCAAGGGTCCAGTAGGGAAAACGCGGCAGTTTGGTGGACAATCCGGAAGTTTTGCGCGATGCCGAGTGCACCAGCTTTGGCACAGAACCTGCATCCCGCCAAGCCGCACTTTTCGTTCACAACCAAATATCCTCCTGGAGAAAACTGATGGCAGCAGCCAAGAGCGTCGCCGACGTGTTGAAGATGGTGAAGGACAACGAAGTCAAGTTCGTTGACTTCCGCTTCACCGACACCCGCGGCAAGGAACAACACGTGTCCGTGCCGGTGTCGCACTTCGACGAAGACAAGTTCACGTCCGGTCACGCATTCGACGGCTCGTCCATCGCCGGCTGGAAGGGCATCGAAGCCTCCGACATGCTGCTGATGCCGGACCCGAGCACGGCCAACATCGATCCCTTCTTCGAAGAGACGACGCTGATCCTGAGCTGCGACGTCCTGGAGCCGGGCGACGGCAAGGCCTACGACCGCGACCCGCGCTCGATCGCCAAGCGCGCCGAGGCCTACCTGAAGGCCTCCGGCTTCGGCGACACCGCCTTCTTCGGGCCCGAGCCCGAGTTCTTCATCTTCGACGACGTGCGCTGGGGTGCCGACCCGTCCGGCTCCTTCGTCGAGATCGACGAGTACGAAGCCCCCTGGAACACCGGCAAGAAGCACGAAGGCGGCAACAAGGGCCACCGTCCCACCACCAAGGGCGGCTACTTCCCCGTGCCCCCGGTCGACAGCATGCAGGACATGCGCGCCGAGATGTCCCTGATCCTCGAATCGCTGGGCATCCCGGTCGAAGTGTTCCACCACGAAGTGGCCGGCGCCGGCCAGAACGAGATCGGCACCAGGTTCAGCACGCTGGTGCAGCGCGCCGACTGGACGATCCTGATGAAGTACGTGATCCACAACGTGGCCAACGCGTACGGCAAGACGGCCACCTTCATGCCCAAGCCCATCGTCGGCGACAACGGCTCCGGCATGCACGTGCACCAGTCCGTGTGGAAGGACGGCAAGAACCTGTTCGCCGGCGACGGCTACGCGGGCCTGTCCGAGTTCGCGCTGTACTACATCGGCGGCGTGATCAAGCACGCCCGCGCCCTGAACGCGATCACGAACCCCGGCACCAACAGCTACAAGCGCCTGGTCCCCGGCTTCGAAGCGCCGGTGAAGCTGGCCTACTCGGCCCGCAACCGCTCCGCCTCGATCCGCATCCCCTACGTGGCGAACCCGAAGGGCCGCCGCATCGAGGTGCGCTTCCCGGATCCGACCATGAACCCCTACCTGGGCTTCGCCGCCATGCTGATGGCTGGCCTGGACGGCGTCGAGAACAAGATCCACCCGGGCGAGGCCGCCACCAAGGACCTGTACCACCTGCCGCCGGAAGAGGACGCGAAGATCCCGACCGTGTGCCACAGCCTGGACCAGGCCCTGGAATACCTGGACCAGGACCGCGCCTTCCTGACCAAGGGCGGCGTGTTCACCGATTCCATGCTGGACGCCTACGTCGAACTGAAGCAGCAGGAAGTGACCCGCTTCCGAATGACCACCCACCCGGTGGAGTTCGACATGTACTACAGCCTGTAATTCGTCACGGGCGGAGCGCAAGGGGGCGACTTTTGTCGCCCCTTTTCCTTTCAAATCAAGACCTTAGTTGGCAATCTGAAGAGTTTGCGCGATACTGGCAGGCCGTCCCTGCGCATCGTGGGATGCAAGGAGTAACGCCATGAAGCCGTCTTCCATCCTCATTCCCCTGGCAGTCCTGGCCCTGGCGGCCGGTGCCCAGGCGCAGACCAGGATCTGGCGCTGCGGCAACAGCTACACCAACGACGAAGTCCAGGCCAAGGCCCAGAACTGCAAGCTGATGGAGGGCGGCAACGTCACGATCGTGCAGGGCACCCGCGTCAACGGACCGGCCAACGGGCCGGCGGCGGGCGGCGGGGCGCGCGGCCGCGGCGACAGCGTGGCCACGGCGCCGCCGACGGGCGGCCCCAACGGCCGCGTGGATTCCGGCGACCAGAAGGCCCGCGACAACGAAGCCCGTTCCATCCTCGAGGCCGAACTGAAGAAGGCCGAGTCGCGCCAGGCCGACCTGCTGCAGGAATGGAACAACGGCGAGCCCGAAAAGCTGGGCCCCGAACACCGCAACCACCAGAAGTACCTCGATCGCGTGGCCGAACTGAAGGCTTCCCTCGAGCGCAACGAGAAAGACATTGCCGGCCTCAAGCGGGAACTCGGGCGCGCCAGCGCCGCGAAATAAGGACGTCGCCCGCGCCCCCGCGGTGACCCCGCGGCCGGCGCGCTCGGCCGTTTTCCGGCCGCTCCACCGCTTCCAGTGCTTCGACCTGCTCGCCACGCTCGTTGCCGTGGTGCGCGGCGATGGCACCGTGCTGTTCGCCAATTCGGCCCTGGAGGACGCGCTGGGGCTGTCCCGCCGCAACATCGAGGGCACCAGCCTGCTGCCGCTGTTCGCCGAGCCGGCCATCCTGCGCACGGCGCTGGACGGCGCCCGCATCAACGAGTACGCGGCCCTGCGCTACGACGCGCGCCTGCTGCGCCAGCAGGGCGAGCCGGTGCCGGTGCACGTCGTCCTGGCCCAGACCGAGGTGCAGGACGAATTCGTCGTCGAACTGCTGCCGCTGGAGGCGCAGACCCGGCAGGACCGCGAGGAGCGCCTGATCGACCAGGTGCAGGCGAACAAGGAACTGATCCGCAACCTCGCGCACGAGATCAAGAACCCGCTGGGCGGGATCCGCGGCGCGGCGCAGCTGCTGGAAATGGAGATCGACCCGCAGCTCAAGGAGTACACGCGCGTCGTCATCCACGAGGCCGACCGGCTGCAGACCCTGGTCGACCGCCTGCTGGCACCGCACCGCCGGCCGCACGTCGTGTCCGACGTGAACATCCACGAAGTCTGCGAGCGCGTGCGCTCGCTGATCCTCGCGGAGTTCCCGAAGGGGCTGAAGGTCGTGCGGGACTACGACACGTCCATTCCCGAGTTCCGCGGCGACCGCGAGCAGCTGATCCAGGCCGTGTTGAACATCGCGCATAACGCCTGCCAGGCGCTGGCGCAACGCATCGAGACCGGCGATGCGCAAGTCACGTTCAAGACCCGCATCGGCCGGCAGGTCACCTTCGGCAAGCAGCGCTATCGACTGGCACTGGAATTGCATGTCATCGACAACGGGCCCGGTGTACCGGACTCGATCAAGGACCGCATCTTCTTCCCGCTCGTGTCGGGGAGGGAAGGCGGATCCGGCCTGGGGCTCACGCTGGCGCAGACCTTCGTGCAGCAGCACCATGGCCTGATCGAGTGCGACAGCGTGCCGGGGAGGACGGATTTCAAGATCCTCATCCCTCTGCCCTAGCCGTCCACATGCAGACCTGAGGTGACCGACAGAACATGAAGCCGATCTGGATCGTTGACGATGACCAATCCATCCGCTTCGTGCTCGAGAAGGCGCTGATGCGGGAAGAGCTGCCCACACGCAGCTTCACCAACGCCAGGGATGTGCTCTCCGCGTTGGAAACGGCCAATGACGACGACGGGCCGCAGATCCTGGTGAGCGACATCCGCATGCCCGGGGCTTCGGGCCTGGACCTGCTCACGAAGATCAAGGAGAAGCATCCCGGGTTGCCGGTCATCATCATGACCGCTTTCTCGGACCTCGATTCCGCCGTCTCCGCCTTCCAGGGCGGCGCCTTCGAATACCTGCCCAAGCCCTTCGACCTGCCCAAGGCGATCGAGCTGATCCGCCGCGCGGTCGAAGAGAGCCAGCGCGAGGAGGTGGCCGAGGAGCGCATGGCCGCCGCGCCCGAGATGCTGGGGCAGGCGCCGGCGATGCAGGACGTGTTCCGCGCGATCGGGCGCCTGTCGCAATCGAACGTGACGGTGATGATCACGGGCGAATCCGGCAGCGGCAAGGAACTGGTGGCGCGCGCGCTGCACAAGCACTCGCCCCGCGCCAACGGCCCCTTCGTCGCGATCAACACCGCGGCCATCCCCAAGGACCTGCTGGAGTCCGAGCTGTTCGGCCACGAGCGCGGCGCCTTCACCGGCGCGCAGACCATGCGCCGCGGCCGCTTCGAGCAGGCCGAGGGCGGCACGCTGTTCCTCGACGAGATCGGCGACATGCCGTTCGACCTGCAGACGCGCCTGCTGCGCGTGCTGTCGGACGGCCACTTCTACCGCGTGGGCGGGCACAACGGGATCAAGGCCAACGTGCGCGTGATCGCGGCGACCCACCAGGACCTGGAACAGCGCGTGAAGGAAGGCGTGTTCCGCGAGGACCTGTTCCACCGCCTGAACGTGATCCGGCTGCGCCTGCCGGCCCTGCGCGAGCGCCGCGAGGACATCCCGATGCTGGCGCGCCATTTCCTGCAGCAGAGCGCGCAGCAGCTCGGGGTGGAGCCGAAGCGGATCTCCGATGCGGCGCTGGCGCGGCTGACGACCTTCGAATTCCCCGGCAACGTGCGGCAGCTGGAGAACATCTGCCACTGGCTCACGGTGATGGCGCCGGCGCAGCTGGTGGAGGCCAAGGACCTGCCGCCGGAAGTGGGCGCGGGGCCTGCCGACCCGTCGCTCGCGCGCGGCCAGGCGCCGGCGTCCGCGGAGTCCGCACCGGCGGGGGCGGCCCCCCATGAGGCCGCGCCGGTCGCGGCCTTCGTGCCCGCTGCGCCGGTGCCGGCGGCGACCACCTGGGAGTCCGCGCTGGAGGTGGAGGCGGCCCAGTTGCTGGCCAGCGGCCGCCACGACGTGTGGGACGAGCTCACGCGCCGCTTCGAATCGAAGCTGATCCTCACCGCGTTGCAGAACACGCGCGGAAGGCGCATCGAGGCCGCGCAGAAGCTGGGGATCGGCCGCAACACGATCACCCGGAAGATCCAGGAACTGGGGCTGGAATGAACGCATTCCTCCTTCCCGGACGGGGGAAGGAGGAATGCTTCTAGCCCGCGTACCCCTTCGGGTTCCCCTCCTGCCACCGCCACGCATCCGCGCACATCTCGTCGATACCCTTGCGCGCTTCCCAGCCCAGGAGGCGCCTCGCCAGCGACGGGTCCGCATAGCACTGCGCCACGTCGCCCGGCCTGCGCGCCACGATCTCGTACGGGATCTTCCTCCCGCTGGCCTGCTCGAACGCCCGCACCACCTGCAGCACGCTGTACCCGCGTCCGGTGCCCAGGTTGACCGTGAAGCTCTCCTGCCCGGCGAACAGCGCCTGCAGCGCGGCGACATGGCCGGCCGCGAGGTCGTCCACATGGATGTAGTCGCGCACCCCGGTGCCGTCCGGCGTCGGGTAGTCCCCGCCGAACACGTTCAGGTGCGCACGCAGCCCCACCGCGACCTGCGTCACGAAGGGCATCAGGTTGTTCGGGATGCCGGCCGGGTCCTCGCCGATCAGCCCGCTGGGATGCGCCCCCACCGGATTGAAGTAGCGCAGGATGGCGATGCGCCACTCCGGCCGGGCGCGCTGCAGCGCCAGCAGCATGTCCTCGATCACCAGCTTGGTGTGGCCGTACGGGTTCGTGTGGCTGCGCGGGAAGTCCTCGGTGATGGGCACCGTCGCCGGATCGCCGTAGACCGTCGCGCTGCTGGAAAACACCAGGGTGGGGCGGAGCTCGCCGCCCAGCGTTTCCATCGCGCGCAGCAGGCTGATGGCGCCGCCGATGTTGTTGTCGAAGTACTTCAGCGGCTGCGCCACGCTTTCGCCCACCGCCTTGGAGCCGGCGAAATGCACCACGCCCGCGGGCCGGTGCCGGCGAAGCACCGTTTCGACGAATGCGACGTCCCGCACGTCCCCTTTTTCGAGCACGGGACGCACCTTCGTGATGCGCTCCAGCCGCTCGAGCACGGCGGGGTGGCTGTTGGAGAAGTCGTCGAGGATGACGGGCGCGAAGCCGGCCCCGTGCAGCGCGACGAAGGTGTGGCTGCCGATGTAGCCGGCGCCGCCGGTCAGGAGGATGGAAGGGCGGTTCACTGGATCTCCACGGTCACGGGGGCATGGTCGCTCGGCTGCTTCCACTTGCGGGGCGTGCGATCGATGCTGCAGCCCGCCACGCGCGGCTTCAGCGCCTCGCTCACGAGGATGTGGTCGATCCGCAGCCCGCGGTTCTTCTGGTACCCCAGCATCCGGTAGTCCCACCAGCTGAAGCTCTTCTCCGGCTGCTCGAACAGGCGGAAGCTGTCGACCAGGCCCAGCTCCAGCAGCTTGCGGAAGTGGTCGCGCTCCTCGCTGGTGTGGTGGATGGTCTCGCGCAGCCCCTCGGGGTCGAACGAGTCGCGGTCCTCGGGCGCGATGTTGAAGTCGCCCACCAGCACCAGCTGCGAATGGCGAGCGACTTCTTCGTGCAGGTAGTCGCGCAGTCCGCGCAGCCACGCCATCTTGTAATTGAACTTCTCGGTGCCGGGCGCCTGCCCGTTGACGAAATAGCCGTTGACGAGGCGCAGCGGCCCGGCGGGCGTGTCCAGGGTGACCGACAGCAGCCGCGAGTTCTCGTCCTCGAAGCCGGCGATGTTCTTCACGATGTCGCGCATCGGCAGGCGGCTCATGACGGCGACGCCGTTATAGGTCTTCTGCCCGAAGACAGCGCAGTGCTCGTAGCCGATGCCGCGCAGCACGTCCAGCGGGAACTTGTCGTCCGTGAGCTTGAGCTCCTGGAGGCACAGCACGTCCACAGGGTTGGCGGCGGTCCAGTCCAGCACGTGCTGCAGGCGCGCCGTCAGTGAATTGACGTTCCAGGTGGTGAGTTTCATCCGGCTGGCGGGTGGTTGACGAAGCCCCCATTGTCGCGTGCCCGCAGCGGAAAACCGGTGCGCCCGGCGCCCGTGAGGACGCCGGTGCACCGGCCGGGGGACGGTCCGAAGCGGACCGTCGTGCCGACTACTTGCGGCTCAGGATGTAGGCGGCCAGGTCCAGCTTGCTGGTGGCCGTCAGCGACGTCTGGAAGCGGTTCATCGACGAGACGCTCCTGAACGCCGCATCCATCCCTGCGACGGTGCTGGCTTTCTGGACGTTCATGTTGTTGCTTCGCGGATCGGCGCCATGGCAACCGGCACAGTTGTCGGCGTACACAGTGGCGCCCGCGGCGGCGCTACCGACCGGCGCAGGTGCAGGTGCAGGCGTGGGCGTGGGCGTGGGCGTGGGCGTGGGCGTGGGCGTGGGCGTGGGCGTGGGCGTGGGCGCCGGGGCGGGCGCCGGCGCCGGCGCCGGAGTGGGCGTCGGAGTGGGCGTCGGAGTGGGCGTCGGAGTGGGCGTCGGCGCGGGGGTCGGCGCGGGGGTTGGTGCCGGCGTCGCCGTGGAGCGGCTCAGGATGTAGGCGGCCAGGTCCAGCTTGTTGGTGGCCGTCAGCGACGTCTGGAAGCGGTTCATCGAGGAAACCTTCCGGAATGCCGCATCCATTCCTGCGACGGTGCCGGCGCGCTGGACGTTCATGTTGTTGCTCCGCGGGTCGGCGCCATGGCAACCGCCGCAGTTCGCGGCGTACAGCGTGGCGCCCGCGGCGACGTTTCCGACCGGCGTGGGCGTGGGCGTGGGCGTCGGAGTCGGAGTCGGAGTCGGAGTCGGAGTCGGAGTCGGAGTCGGAGTCGGAGTCGGAGTCGGAGTCGGAGTGGGCGTAGGCGTCGGCGTCGGCGTCGGAGTGGGCGTCGGCGTCGGACTGGGCGTCGGTGTCGGAGTGGGCGTCGGTGTCGGAGTGGGCGTCGGCGTCGGAGTGGGCGTCGGTGTCGGAGTGGGCGTCGGCGTCGGAGTAGGCGTCGGCGTTGGAGTGGGCGTCGGCGTCGGAGTAGGCGTCGGCGTCGGAGTAGGCGTCGGCGTCGGCGTCGGAGTGGGCGTCGGCGCAGGCACAGGCGTTCCGACCGCCGTCGCCGTCCAGGCGCCCACGTCATCGCTTGCCGGACCCGTCAGGCTTCCGCTCATGCTGCCATCGACGGCCAGGGTGCCGGTCACGCTGACCATCTCACTGTCGCCAAGCTTCACCGTCAGCTGGACGGCCCCGTTGGTTCCGATGGTCCCGCGCACTTCGTAGCCCCTGTCGGCCCTTGCATCGTCATCGTCGCCACGTCCCTCGCGGGCCCGCGCCGCGGCACGATAGTCGGCATTCAGCGCGGTCATCGCCGCCGAATAGGCGTCCATGCGCTGGGCGAACCTGGACTTGAACGCCGCCATCGCTTCCTTCTGGGCTGCGCTGAGCCCATCCGAGCCGGCGACGGCACCGGCTGCCAGCGCAGCCTTCAGCTCCGCCGAGAGCGCCCTGATGTCGGCGTGCATCGCATCCCTCAGCGCCTTCCGGTTCGCCTCGAAGGCAGCCTTCAGGTCCTCGGCGCTGGGCACCGGCGCCGTCGCGTCCGGGAAGAAGCGTCCTTCGACCTTGGTGACTCCGTCGGACTCGCTCTCACCCTTGAGCTCCAGGCTTCCCTTCAGGTTCAGGCCGGCGTTGCGGCCGCTGTCCACATGCGCGGCGAAAGTGAAATTCAGGGCTTGCGCCTCGAATTCCTCTCTCGCGCCGCCTTGCGACGGCAGCTGGGTCCGGACCGCCAGCACCGTGGACGTTTCGCGCAGCTGCACTGCCAGCAACTGGCCGGTCGGTTCGGGATCGTCGCCGCCACCACCACCGCAGCCGAACAGCAAGGCGACGGCAAGGCCGACAGCCGGCAAGCGGAAATAACGGTTCGAGTTGATTCGCCTGTTCACAAGACACTCCCTCTCGGTTGATTTCACACATCGGGGAGATGCCATCGACCTCTCCCCCTCCCTCGCTCTCGTTGAGCTAGGACTGAAGGTAGAGACAGCTGAACCGTCGGCTGTTGCCGAACGTTTTGTATTCATTTCGGCCGCGAGACGCTGGGTAGGACGCGCGCCTTCAGGGAAGGGAAGAGGGGAAACCAGTAGTAAAGACGGCGCATCGAGGCGCGAGTGCGCGCGCGCTCCTGTTGCATCTGCCGGCCAAAATCAGAGTTGTCTGATGCGTGCTTCGAACGGATTCGCGCGCATGCAACATGCCCGCTCACCCTGCAGGAGGCCCCGATGAAAATCGTTCTCGTCCGGTTCCTGGCCCGCGCCGCCGCCTGCGGCCTCGCCCTCCTTGTCGCCGCGCCGACATTCGCGCAGGTGGACTACCCCCGGCAGCCGATCCGCATGCTCGTCGGCTTCGCACCGGGCGGCATCTCCGACGTGCTGGCGCGCGCCCTCGCGGCCAAGGTGTCCAGCCAGATCGGCCAGAACGTGATCGTGGAGAACAAGCCCGGCGCCGGCACCACCATCGCCGGCGAACTGGTGGCCAAGGCGCCGCCGGACGGCTACACGCTCTGGCTGCAGGACATCACGACCCACGCGATCAACGCCAGCCTCTACCCGAAGCTGCCCTACGACACCACGAAGGACTTCTCGCCGGTCGCCCTGGTGGCCTCGACGCCGCTGATGCTGGTAGTGCACCCGTCCTCGCCGGCCAGGTCCGTGCGCGACCTCGCCACGCAGGCCAAAGCGGAGCCGGGCAAGATGTCCTACGGCTCCTCCGGCAACGGCACGATCATCCACCTGGCCAGCGAGATGCTGAAGGCGAGCCAGGGCCTGGACGCGGTCCATGTGCCGTACAAGGGCAGCGGCCCCGCCACGCAGGCGATCCTGGCCGGCGAGGTGAGCTTCGTGTTCTCGACGATGCCGCCGGCGGTGAGCAACGCGCGGGCGGGCAAGCTGCGCGCGCTGGCGGTGACCACGCCGAAGCGCGTCGCCGCGGCCCCCGACGTGCCGACCATGGCCGAGGCCGGCGTGCCGAACTTCGAACTGGTGCTCTACACCGGCATCCTCGGCCCGAAGGGCATGGACCCGGCGATCGTGCGCCGGCTCAACGCGGAGTTCGCGAAGGCGGTGCAGAGCGAGGAGATCCGCAAGGTCTACGAGAACCTGGGCGCCGACCCCATCGCCACGCCGCCGGAGGCGTTCGCCGACATGCTGGCCAGGGAGGTGGCGCGCTATGCGCCGGTGGTGAAGGCCTCCGGCGCGAAAGTCGACTAGTCGCTCAGATGTGCATCGCCGCGGCCACGCCGATGGCCGCGCCCACGGCGGCCACGCCGAACATGCCGACTTCCAGCCACTTCTTCTTCGTCAGCAGCGCGATGGCGGCCAGCGCGATGGAGACCTGCAGCGCGGTGGTGGCCTGCGCCCAGCGATGGTGGACGTGCATCTCGGCGTCGCTCTTGCGGTCCCACTCGTTGGCTTCGGCTTCGAGCTTGTCGGCCGCCAGCTTGATCTCGGCCTTCTCCAGCTTGTAGCGGTCGATTTCCTTGCGGTAGAAGTCCTTCTTGTCTTCCGTCACCAGGGCCAGCGCCAGCTCCGACAGGTTCTGCTTGCTGCTCTTGGACTGGTAGTAGTTCCACTGGTTGGACGCTTCGGTCTTCTTGAGCGCCGCGTTGTTCTTGAACAGGCCCGCGTTCGCCTGGGTGGCGCCGCCCATGTACGCGAAGATCGCGCCGACGGTGGCGATCACCGCCGTGAACATGGCGATCTGGTTGGTCATGCTGCCGCCGCCGACGCCGTGGTGGGCGGCGCCGTGGTGGCCGGCGCCGTGTTCGGCGGCGTGCTGCGTCGCGTGCTCCAGTTCGTGGTCGTGGGGGCCGTGGACGTGGAAGGTTCCGCCTGACATGTCACTCCTCGGGATGCGTGTGGGTGTTGTGGTAGGTAACGAAGCTGTACGCCAATCCGTTGGCAGACACGTGGCGCTCGCGCGCGATTTCGCGCCATGCGGGGCCGAGCTCCGGTGCATGGGTGTCGCCCTCGAAGTCGGCGTCGATCTCGGTGACGACGGCGACGTGCGCGTGGGGGAGGGCGAGCCGGAAGATCTCGGCGCCGCCGGTGACCCAGACCGTCTCCTCGCCGGCGCCCAGGGCCAGCGCCTCGTCCAGGGTGCCCGCGCGTTCGGCGCCCGGCGCCTGCCAGTGCGGGTCGCGCGTGATCACGATGTTCCTGCGCCCGGGCAGCGGGCGGAAGCGCGGCGGCAGCGACTCCCAGGTCCTGCGGCCCATGAGGACCGGCGCGCCCAGGGTCGTGCGCCTGAAGTGCGCCAGGTCCTCGGGCAGGTGCCAGGGCAGCACGCCGCCCTGGCCGATCACGCCGTTGCGGGACTGCGCGTAGATCAGGCCCAGCTTCATACGGCCACGGGCGCCTTGATCGCCCCGTGGCACTGGTAGTCCAGCACCTCGAAATCCTCGTACTCGTACTCGAAGATCGAGGCCGGCCGGCGCCGGATGTTCAGCGTGGGGTAGGGGTAGGGCGCGCGGCTCAATTGCAGCTCCACCTGCTCGTGGTGGTTGCTGTAGATGTGGCAGTCGCCGCCGGTCCAGATGAAGTCGCCCACGCCCAGGTCGCATTGCTGCGCGATCATGTGCGTGAGCAAGGCGTAGCTGGCGATGTTGAAGGGCACGCCCAGGAAGATGTCGGCGCTGCGCTGGTACAGCTGGCAGGACAGCCTGCCCTCCGCCACGTAGAACTGGAAGAAGGCGTGGCAGGGCATCAGCGCCATCTTCGGCAGGTCGGCCACGTTCCAGGCGCTCACGATGATGCGGCGGGAATCCGGGTTGGTCCGGATCGTGTTCACCGCGTCGGCGATCTGGTCGATGTGGCCGCCGTCCGGCGTGGGCCAGCTGCGCCATTGCACGCCGTAGACGGGCCCGAGGTCGCCGTCCTCTCGCGCCCATTCGTCCCAGATGGTGACGCCGCGTTCCTTCAGCCAGTTGTTGTCGCTGGAGCCCTGGAGGAACCAGAGCAGCTCGTGGATGATGGACTTCAGGTGGACCTTCTTGGTGGTCACCAGCGGGAAGCCCTCGTTCAGGTCGAAGCGCATCTGGTAGCCGAACACGCTGCGCGTGCCGGTGCCGGTGCGGTCGGTCTTGGTCACGCCATGCGTGTAGACATGGCGCATGAAGTCCTCGTACTGCGAGCGGACGGGGCGGGGAGAAGTCATTTCAGTGCGAACCGAAGAGGGTGTCGAGGGCGTCCTCGATCAGGAGCCGCTGGTCGGCGATGTTGGTGACGGGGCGGCGCAACTCCCCCATCGGAATCGCCGCGATGGTGGCCGTGTCCATGGTCACGGTCTTCCCGTCCACTTGCAGGTCAGGGTTGAGATTGCGCAGCCGGCCCCGGAAGCCTTCCGGCGTCCTGAGCGGAACGACGACACGCGTTTCGAGGCCTTCGAGGAATTCGTTCTGCAGGTCGAGAAAGTAGGGAACGGACTTGCGTTCGGCAGGATCCGGGTTGCCGTAGACGTCGAAGCGGGCCACCCGTCAGGCCTTCTTGCGGCCGTCGCCGAGGGTGCGCCCGAAGCTGCGGTATTTCGCCAGGGGCAGCCCTTCGCTCGCGATGCGGGCGTTGTACTCGCCGATCGCGTCCTTGTTCTCGTCCTTCCACTTCTCCCAATACCGGCGCCTGACCTCTTCGGCCAGCAGCGCATCCACCGTCTGCGAGATGTT
Organism: Ramlibacter monticola; assembly: GCF_016722785.1. GTDB lineage: Bacteria > Pseudomonadota > Gammaproteobacteria > Burkholderiales > Burkholderiaceae_C > Ramlibacter > Ramlibacter monticola. The sequence goes on from NZ_JAEQNE010000011.1 coordinate 122,407, forward strand.
CATGCCCAGTTCCCTGGCCATTTCCAGCACCTTGCTGTTCAGCGAAAGATTGGTCGCCTTCTTCGGAGCGTCGTCGAACTTGAGCATGGAGAGCCCCCATCCTGTATGCGCATATTATATGTGCACCACCCGCCCCGGATTCAGGATGTTCCCCGGATCGAGCGCCCGCTTCAGCGCCCGCATCATCCCCAGCGCCACCGGCGACTTGTAGTCCGGCAGCTTGCCCGCCTTGAGCAGACCGATCCCGTGCTCCGCCGAGATCGAACCGTCGAAGCGCTTCACCTGCTCGTACACCAGGGTGTTCACGCGCTCCTCGTTGGCGTTCAGGAAGGCCTTCATGTCGCCGCCCTCCGGCGCCTGCACGTTGTAGTGCAGGTTGCCGTCGCCCAGGTGGCCGAAGTTCACCAGCCGCACGCCGGGGATTTCCCGCCGCAGCAGGCCGTCGGTGTCGGCGCAGAACGCCGGGATGCGCGAGACGGGGATCGAGATGTCGTGCTTGATGTTGAGGCCTTCCTCGGCCTGCGCCAGCGGGATGGCCTCGCGGATGTGCCACAGCTGGTGCGCCTGCCCGAGGTTCTCCGCCACGACGGCATCGGCGGCGCACCCGTCTTCCAGCGCCACTTCCAGCAGGCGCTCGAAGACGGAGCGGGCGTGTTCCTCCGATTCCTGGTCGGCGTTCTCCAGCAGCACGCAGTAGGGCACCGACTCGTGCAGCGGCACGCGCAGTTGCGGATAGTGCTTCGCCACCAGCGACAGCGCGAACTGCCCCATCACCTCGAAGCCGGTGAGCCCGGCGCCCAGGTGCCGGTGCGCCAGCCCGAGCAGCGTCACCGCCGCTTCCATCGAGGGTACCGCCGCCCAGGCCGTGAGGGTGGCCGCGGGGCGCGGATACAGCTTCATCGTGGCGCCGGTGATCACGCCCAGCGTGCCCTCGCTGCCGATGAAGAGGTCGCGCAGGTCGTAGCCGGTGTTGTCCTTGCGCAGGCCGGTGAGCCCGTCCCAGACCTCGCCTTGCGCCGTCACCACCTCCAGGCCCAGGCACAGCTCGCGCGTGTTGCCGTAGCGGACCACCTGGGTGCCGCCCGCGTTGGTGGCGAGATTGCCGCCGATGGTGCAACTGCCCTCGGCCGCCAGGCTCAGGGGAAAGAGCAGGCCCGCTTCTTCCGCGGCCTGCTGCAGGTTCTGCAGTACGCAGCCGGCGTCCACGGTCAGGGTCAGGTTGTCGCGGTCGATGGCGCGCACGCGGTTCAGGCGCGTGAGGCTCAGGACCACCTCGCGGCCGGACTCGTCCGGCACGCCGCCGACCACCAGCCCGGTGTTGCCGCCCTGCGGCACGACCGGGGTGCCGGCCGCGGCGCAGGCCCGCATGACGGCGGCCACTTCCTGGGTCGAGCCGGGGCGCACCACGGCCAGGGCCTTGCCGCGCGAGCGCTTGCGCCAGTCGGTTTCCCAGGCGCTCAGGTCGCCATCGGTGAGGACGTGCGCCGCGCCCACCGCGCCGCGCAATTGCGAAATCAGGTCGTTCATGGCTTGGCGTTGCGCAGGCGGATCCGCACGTGCAGGGCGCAGGCAACGAAGAGGAGGAGGGACAGGGCGATCTCCAGCACCGCGAAGGCCCCCTCCCCGACGCGCATCACGCCGTCGAGGAAATAGAGCCACACGAGCAGGCTGGTCCAGCGGTAGGTGTACATCTGCCGTTTCAGCAGGCCGGCGAGCGGGACGCACAGGGGCAGCGCCTTCACCGCCCACAGGCTGGGGCGCTCCGGCAGCCACAGGTGCCAGGCAAGCTGCACCACGATCAGCCCCAGCAGGCTGACCACGGCGATCCAGCGCGTGGCTTCGACGGCGGGGGGGACGGCGACGGTGCTTTCGGAAGGCTGCATGGGCGGTGGCATCATAGCGGCCGATGAATCCGCGCCAGCTGCTCGCCGAACTCGCGCGTTTCCCCTGGCGGTCCACCGCGCTGACGCTGCGCGAACGCTTTCGCGAGGACCGCCTGGGGTTGTCGGCCAGCAGTCTCACCTTCACCACCACGATCGCGCTGGTGCCCTTCTTCACCGTGGCGCTCGCGCTGTTCACGGCCTTTCCCATGTTCGGCAAGCTGCAGTCCAACCTGCAGGGCTGGCTGGTGCAGAGCCTCGTGCCCGACGCGATCGCCCGCCAGGTGCTGGGCTACCTGACCCAGTTCGCCGGCAAGGCGAGCCGGCTGGGCAGCGTCGGCCTCGCCGCGCTGCTGGTGACGGCCCTCGCGCTGGTGCTCACCATCGACCGCACGCTCAACGGGATCTGGCGCGTGCGGCGCGGCCGTCCGCTGGCCCAGCGCGTCCTGATCTACTGGGCCGCCATGACGCTGGGCCCGCTGCTGCTGGCGGCGAGCCTGAGCACGACCTCCTACGTGATCTCGGCCTCGCGGGGCCTGGTGCAGTTGCCGGGGGTCATCACCTTCGTCATCGACCTGCTCGAATTCCTGTTGCTCGCGGGCGGCTTGTCCGGGCTGTACCACTACGTGCCGAACACGCCGGTGCGCCGATCGCATGCCATCGCCGGTGGCCTCGCGGCGGCGATCGGGATCGAGATCGCCAAGCGGCTGCTGGCCTGGTACATCGGCAAGGTGCCGACCTATTCGGTGGTGTACGGCGCTTTCGCGACCCTGCCGATCCTGCTGGTGTGGATCTACATCGCCTGGCTGATCGTGCTGTTCGGCGCCGTGCTGGCGGCCTACCTGCCCAGCCTGCTGGCGGGCGCGCACCGCCGGCCGGGCGGACATGGCTGGCAGTTCCAGCTCGCGCTGGAGGTGCTGCAGCAGCTGCGGGGCGCGCAGGGTACGGCGCGGCGCGGCCTGAGCGCCACCGAGCTGTCCCAGGCGATCCAGGTGGATGCATTGCAGCTGGAACCGGTGCTGCACACCCTCGTGCAACTGGACTGGGTCGGCCGCCTCAACGAGGTGGATGACCGGGTCGGGACGCGCTACGTGATGCTCGCGGACGTGGAGTCGACCGCGCTGGAGCCGCTGATGCGGCACCTGCTGCTGCCGGTGTCGGAGGCCACGGCGAAGCTGTGGCACACGGGCAGGTTGTCCACGATCTACCTGAAGGACGTGCTCTGAGGTTCTCCTGTGCGAGAGTTTGTTGCCTTCTTGCCGGATCAGACCGGGACTGTTCGTCTCAGCGACTGTCCCCC
>NZ_JAEQNE010000011.1:125684-139870 GCF_016722785.1 Ramlibacter monticola
CTGTGGCACACGGGCAGGTTGTCCACGATCTACCTGAAGGACGTGCTCTGAGGTTCTCCTGTGCGAGAGTTTGTTGCCTTCTTGCCGGATCAGACCGGGACTGTTCGTCTCAGCGACTGTCCCCCGGCGCGGATGAGAGCCGCGCCCCGGGTGGACGCCGCGCCCGCGCCTCCTCCTTTATGTCGCTGAGCCGAACAGTCCCGGTCTGATCCTGCGGCGTACGGGTGCGAGCGCAGCGGCTTCGATCGAGATCGTCGAACGCCCGCTACGAACTCCGCGGAGGACGCGCGCTTTCCGATGGCGCAGCCCAGGACCAGGATGGGACAGTCCGACTCGGCGACATAAAGGAGGAGGCGCGGGCGCGGCCCTCGGCCGGGGCGGGGCTCTCACCCGCGCCGGGGGACAGTCGCAGAGGCGGACTGTCCCATCCTGGTCCGGCCCCGGGAGCAACGGACCTCGAATGCCCCCGACCCCCTCAGACCACCGCGAACGGCGCCTTCAGAAATCCGCGAAACCGCGCCCTTCCGCCGCGCGTCGGCAGCGCAGTCAGCCGATACCGCGGAAACCGCGCGAGAAAACGCCCGATCGCGATCAGCCCCTCCAGCCGCGCCAGGCTCAGCCCCGCGCACTGGTGGATCCCGAACCCGAAGGCGAGATGCCGGTTGTCCGCGCGGCCGAGGTCCAGCCGATCCGGATCGGCGAACTGCGCCGGGTCGCGATTGGCCGCCCCGATGCACAGCGTCACCAGCGCGCCGGACGGCAACGCCACGCCGCCCACCTCGCACGCCTGCAGGGCCCGCCGGTTCCCGAGCTGGTTGGACGACTCGAAGCGCAGGAACTCGTCGACCGCCAGCGTCATCGCCGGCTCCAGCGCGTCCCAGTCGGGCCGCGATCCGATCGCCCGCAGCAGCCGCTCCTTCTCCCCCGGCCATTCCTGCAGCGCCACCAGCGCGTTGCCGATCAGGTTGGTCGTGGTTTCGTGCCCCGCGTTCAGGATGAACACGCAGTTCTGCAGCAGCTCGGTCGCGGTGAGCTGCTCCCCCGCCGCCTCGCCCTGGATCAGGCGCGTGAGCACGTCGTGCTCGGGATCGCCTGGCCGGCGGCGCCGTTCGGCCACCAGCACCCGCAGGTAATCGAGGAACTCCAGCACGCTGCGGTTGCCCAGGTCCTCCTGCTCGCGCGTGAGCTTCGGCTCCAGCGCGCCGAGGATCGCGAGCGACCACCCGCGCAGCGGCCCGCGCTCGGCATGCGGCACCCCCAGCAGGTTGCCGATGACCTCGACCGGGATCGCCGAGGCGAAATCCTCGATCAGGTCGCCGCCGCCGCGCGCCTCGAGGGCGTCCAGCAACCGATCCACCAGCTGCACGAGCCCGGGCTCCATCTCCGCGATCGCGCGGCGGGTCAGCGCGCCCATGATCAGCTTGCGCACGCGCGTGTGCAGCGGCGGATCGTTGAAGACGAGGCTGCTGGTGTGGTGCTCCAGCAGGGGCGAGCCGGCGCCGTACTTGGGCGTGAATTCCACCTTCTTGTCCGAGCTGAAGACGTGGGCGTCGCGGTACACGGCCACCAGGTCGGCGTGGCGGGTGAGGAACCAGGAGCCATCCGGCATGGCGCGCACCGGCGCGCCCTCGCGCAGCGCCGCGTAGACCGGGTAGGGATTGGCGTAGAAGTCCGGCGGCAGCGCGCGCAGGTCGAAGGACGCGGCGATCTCGCGCGCCCGTTCCGGCTGCATGCGGGGCGTGGCCTCCACGGCCTCAGCGCAGGAAGTCGCGCAGCGCGAACAGCACCTGGTCCGGCGCCTCGGTCATCATCTGGTGGCCGCCGTCGACCAGCACGGTGCGGCCGTCCTGCGCCTTCTGCTGCAGCGCCTGGGCGGCTTTCGGCGGCGTCATCGCGTCGGCCTTGCCCAGCACGAACAGCACCGGGCACTTCACCTGCGCCATCGCCGCCTCGCCGCCCGTGTAGCTGTCGCAGGCGACGAAGCCGCGATGGAACACGTTGACCCGGGGGTTGCTGGCGAGCACCCGCTTCATCAGCGCGCGCGAGCCGCCGTACAGCCAGGTGCCGGGCCCCAGCGCCGAAGGCGGCGGGGCGATCATGGAGTGCGAGAAGACGTTCACCATGTCGATCGCCTTCATCGGCTGCTGCAGCGAGTTCTCCAGCAGCGCCGGCGAGACCTTCATCGGCGAGGCGGTGCCCACCAGCCCGAGATGCGTGACCCGCTCCGGCGCGCGCGCGGCGGTTTCCAGCGCGACCAGCGAGCCGAAGCTGTGTCCCACCAGGGCCGCCGTCTGCACGCCGGCGGCATCGAGCAGGGCCAGTACGAACCGGGCGGCCTCCTCCACGCTCTTCGGCGGCTCGCCCTCGCTCCTGCAGTGCCCGGGCAGGTCGGGCGCCAGCACGTTCCAGCCGTGGTGGGCGAAGTAGCGGGTCTGCAGGATCCAGACGCTGTGGTCGTTCAGCACGCCGTGCAGGAAGACCACGGTGGGCTTTTCGCGGTCGAAGGCCTTGCCGCCCGTGTAGCAGAAGGTCCTGGCGCCGTTGACGGTCAGTTCCATGGTGCTCGTTCCTCCTCAGGCTTTTTCCGCCGCCTTCAGGGCGCGCTTCAGGTCGTCGATCAGGTCGTCCGGGTCCTCCAGGCCGATCGACAGCCGGATGGTGGCGGGGCCGATGCCGGCGTCCCGCAGCGCCTCGTCGCTCATGCGGAAATGCGTGGTGCTGGCGGGGTGGATCACCAGGGAGCGGCAGTCGCCGACGTTGGCGAGGTGGCTGAACAGCTTCAGCGTCTCGATGAACTTCTTGCCCTGCTCGCGGCTGCCCTTCATGTCGAAGCTGAAGACCGAGCCGGCGCCCCTGGGCAGCAGCTTCTGCGCCAGCGCGTGGCTGGGGTGCGACTCCAGCATCGGGTGGCCGACCTTGCCGACGAAGGCGTGCGAGGCGAGGAATTCCACCACCTTGCGGGTGTTGCTCATGTGCCGGTCCATCCGCAGGGGCAGGGTCTCGATGCCCTGCAGGATCAGCCAGGCGGTGTGCGGGCTCATGCTGGCGCCGAAGTCCCGCAGGCCTTCGCGGCGCGCGCGCAGCAGGAAGGCACCGACGGTGGACTCCTCGCTGAATACCATGCCGTGGAAGCCCTCGTAGGGCTCGGTGAGCTCGCCGAAGCGGCCGGAGCGCTCCCAGTCGAAGCTGCCGCCGTCCACCACCACGCCGCCGATGACCGTTCCGTGACCGGACAGGAACTTGGTCGCCGAGTGGTAGACCAGGTCCGCGCCCAGGTCCAGCGGTTTCATCAGGTAAGGAGTCGTGAACGTGGAGTCCACCAGCAGCGGCAGTCCGGCCTCGTGGGCGAGGGCGGAGACGGTGGGGATGTCCAGCACGTCCAGCCCGGGGTTGCCGACCGTTTCGCCGAACAGGAGCTTGGTATCGGGCCGGATCGCGGCGCGCCAGCCGTCGATGTCGCCGGGCTTGACGAAGGTGGTCTCAATGCCGAAGCGCCTCAGCGTGTAGTGCAGCAGGTTCTGCGATCCACCGTAGAGCGCGGTGCTGGCGACAATGTGCGAGCCCGCCCCCATGAGGGTGGCGATGGCCAGGTGCAGCGCCGCCTGTCCGCTGGCGGTGGCGATGGCGCCAATCCCGCCTTCCAGGGCGGCCACGCGCTGTTCCAGCACCGCGTTGGTGGGATTGCTGATGCGCGAGTAGACATGGCCCGAGCGCTCCAGGTTGAACAGCGCCGCGGCGTGGTCGCTCGACTCGAAGACGAAGGAGGTGCTCAGGTGGATCGGCACCGCCCGCGCGCCGGTTGCGGGGTCGGGCGCGGCACCGGCGTGCAGCGCCAGGGTGTCGAATCCGGGGTCGGCGTAGCCGGGCATAGGGCAATCCCTCCTTATTGGACTGGCCCGGATTGTGGGCTATATTCATCCGGACACGACCATGGTCTGCCCGTGGTCCCGCACCCTAGGAGGCAAGCCATGAAAGTCAGCGACATCCTGCGCGTCAAGGGCAACACGCTCTACACCGTCTCCCCGGACGAGCCGCTGTCCCGCGCGATCGACATCATGGCCGAAAAGGACATCGGCTCATTGGTGGTGATGCACCACGGCGACCTGGTCGGGATGCTCACCTTCCGCGAGGTGATCCAGTGCATCGTCGCCAACAAGCACAGCGTGGGAACCACCCTCGTGCGCACGGCGATGGACGACCACCCGCTGACCTGCACGCTCGAAACCGAGCTGGACGAAGTGCGCCGCATGATGCTGGAGCGGCACGCGCGCTACATGCCGGTGATGGACCAGCGCATGCTCATGGGCGTGATCAGCTTCTACGACGTCGCCAAGGCCGTGGTGGACAGCCAGAACTTCGAGAACCGGATGCTGAAGGCCTACATCCGCGACTGGCCCTCCTCGGAAGATTCGCAGCCGACGGCGCAGCTGTAAGGTTCGTCCGCGCCCCGGGGGCTCCGGGGCGCGTAAGCTGGGTCCGTGACCAAGCGCATCGCCACCCACGACGGCAGCCACCACGCGGACGACGCCTTCGCCGTCGCCGTGCTCGCCGGCCTTTTCCCTGACCACGTCCTGCTGCGCACGCGCGATCCCGACGAGATCGCCCGGGCCGACTTCGCCGTCGACGTCGGCGGCGAGTGGGACCCCGGCCGGGGCCGCTTCGACCACCACCAGCGCGAGTTCGACGGCGCCCGCGTGCGCGCCGACGCGGAAGGCCGGCCGGTGCGCGCCGAGCCTTATGCCAGCGCCGGCCTGGTCTGGCGCGAGTTCGGCCCGGCCTACGTGCGCCTGGTCGCCGAGCGCATGGGCCAGCCGGTCGACGACGCCACCCTGGCCGCCATCGCCCGCGACGTCGACACCTCGCTGGTGCGCTACCTCGACCTGGTCGACAACGGCCAGGATGCGGTCGCGCCGGGCATCTTCGGACTGTCGGAACTGCTGTCCCTGCTGAACACCGACTGGATGGAGGAGCGCGGCCTGTCCGCCGAGGCCCATGCGCAGCTGCAGGTGGAGCGCTTCCGCGAGGCCATGGCCCTGGTTCGGCGCGTGCTCGACGCCTTCCTGCGCCGCAAGATCGGCCAGCTGCTGGCCGCCGACCACGTGCGCGCCGGCCAGCGCCTGTTCGGCGGCCGGCTGCTGTACCTGCCCGAGGGCGGCATGCCCTGGACCCGCGTGGTGGTGGAGGAGATGCCCGAGGTGCTGCTGGTGCTCTATCCGGACGCGCAGCCCGGTCGCCACCAGGTTCGCACGGTCCCGGCCCGCCTTGGGTCCTTCCGAGCCCGGATGGACCTGCCGGCCGCCTGGGCGGGGCTGCGCGACGAGGAACTGGCCGCCGCCACCGGCGTGCCCGACGCCGCCTTCTGCCACCGCAACCTGTTCATCGCGGTGGCCCGCAGCTACGAAGGGGCGCTGCGCCTCGCCGAACTGGCCCTGCCGCCCGGCCCGGAGCCATCCCCGATAATCGGGGCATGAGCGGCAACACCTTCGGCAAGGCCTTCGCGGTCACCAACTTCGGCGAATCGCACGGACCGGCGATCGGCTGCGTCATCGACGGCTGCCCTCCCGGCATGGAGCTGTCCGTGGCGGACCTGCAGCCGGACGTGGACCGCCGCCGCCCCGGCACCAGCCGCTACGTGACGCAGCGGCAGGAAGAGGACAAGGTGGAGATCCTCTCGGGCGTGTACGAAGGAAAGACCACCGGCACGCCCGTGTGCCTCCTGATCCGCAACACCGACCAGCGCAGCAAGGACTACAGCGAGGTCGCGGCGAAGTTCCGCCCCGGCCACGCCGACTACACCTACCTGGAGAAGTACGGCCTGCGCGATCCGCGCGGCGGCGGCCGCGCCTCGGCGCGCCTGACCGCGCCCATGGTGGCCGCCGGCGCGGTGGCCAAGAAGTGGCTGCTGCAGAAATACGGCATCGAGTTCCGCGGCTGCATGCAGCAGATCGGCGACGTCGAGATCCCCTTCGAGGGCTGGGAGCACGTGCCGAACAACCCGTTCTTCGCGCCGCTCGCCGACGTCTCCAAGCTCGAGGCGTACATGGACGAACTGCGCAAGTCCGGCGATTCCTGCGGCGCCCGCCTGCGCGTCACCGCGATCAACATGCCGGTGGGCCTGGGCCAGCCGCTGTTCGACAAGCTGGATGCCGAGATCGCCTACGCCATGATGGGCATCAACGCGGTCAAGGGCGTGGAGATCGGCGCCGGCTTCGGCTGCGTGAGCCAGCGCGGCTCCACCCACGGCGACTCGCTCACGCCGACCGGCTTCGCCACCAACAACGCCGGCGGCGTGCTGGGCGGCATCAGCACCGGGCAGGACCTGGAAGTTTCCATCGCGATCAAGCCCACCAGTTCGATCCTGGTGCCGCGCGAGACCATCGACCTGAACGGCGCGCCGACCCAGGTGATCACCAAGGGCCGCCACGATCCCTGCGTGGGCATCCGCGCCACGCCCATCGCCGAGGCGATGCTGGCGCTGGTGGTGATGGACGCCGTGCTGCGCCACCGCGCCCAGTGCGCCGACGTGCTGCCGCCGCTCACCCCCCTCGCCGCCTCCGCCACCTGAGATGGCCAGTGGCCCGCAGCCAGCTGGGTACCGCCAGCTGGTGCCCTTCGCCGCCTTGTCGGCGAGCTACTTCGCCCACATCGGCTTCTTCAACCCCTACCTGCCGCTGTGGCTGAAGGCGCAGGGGCTGCCGATCACCGTGATCAGCCTGCTGGCCTCGGTGCAGTCGCTCACGCGCGTGTTCGCGCCCTACGCCTGGGGCGCGCTGAGCGACCGCACGGGCGAGCGCGTGAAGCTGCTGCGCCTGAGCGCCACCATCGCGCTGGTCGCCTCGCTGGGGCTGTGGTGGCCGGGCGGCGCCTGGTGGATCGGCCTGGTGCTGCTGCTGCTCTTCACCCACACCAGTTCCATGATGGGCCTCACGGAAGCGGCGATGGCGCACCTCGTCGCGGGCGACTGGGGGCGCTACGGCAAGGTGCGGCTGTGGGGCTCGATGGGCTTCATGGTGACCGTGTTCGTCGCCGGCGCCTGGTTCGAGCGCTTCGGCATGGGCAGTTTCCCCGGCTGGACGCTCGTCACGCTCGCCTGCGTGCTGCTGTGCACCTGGTGCCTGCCCGACGCCCGGGAGGCGGCGCATGAAACGCGCGCGGCACCCGAGCCGATAGGCGCTGCGCTGCGCCGGCCGGTGGTGCGCTGGTTCTTCGCCTCGTTGCTGTTCCATGTGATGGCGCACTTCGCCATCTACGGCTTCCTCTCGCTGTACCTCGATGCGCTGGGTTACAGCAAGACCACCATCGGGCTGCTGTGGGCGGTGTCGGTGATCGTCGAGATCGCCTGGTTCTACGCGCAGGGCCGGCTGATCGTGCGCTTTCCGATGGAGCAGTGGCTGCTGCTGTGCGCGCTGGCGACCTCCCTGCGCATGGCCATCACGGCCGGGCTCGGCGGCTGGATCGCGGCGCTGTTCGTCGCCCAGATGCTGCATGCGCTGAGCTTCGCCACCCACCACACGGCCTGCATCGCCCTGGTGACCAAGCACTTCCCGGGACGCCTGCGGGCGCGGGGCCAGGCGCTGTTCACGGTGATCGGCTACGGCATCGGCGGCGTGATCGGCGTGCTCGCCGGCGGCGCGATTGCCGCGCGCTGGGGCTTCCAGCCCCTGTTCGCGGCGGCCGCGCTGCTGGGCCTGCTGGCCGCCGGCTGCGCCTGGCGGGTGCAGGTGCTGCAAGGACGCGACGCCGTCCTCGTCTGACGGGCGGACAAGCCGTGCCCCGCCTGCAGGAAAGGCGCGGCCGGTCCAGAATGCATGCAATGGTCGCGCTACCGCGTCTCCTGGGCTACCTCTGGGCCTTGCCCTACACCCTGCTCGGGGTGGTGCTCGGCGGAATCGGCGTGCTCTTCGGGGCCCGCTGGCGCGTCCGCCATGGCGTGCTCGAGTTCTACGGCGGCCACGCGGGCGCGGCCGTGGCCCGGCTGCCGCCGCTGCTGGGCTTCTCGGCCATGACGCTGGGCCACGTCATCCTGGCCGTGGACGGCTCGGCATTGGCCCAGCTGCGCCCCCATGAGCACGTCCACGTGCGGCAATACGAGCGCTGGGGTCCGCTGTTCGTGCCGGCCTACCTGCTGTCCAGCCTCGTGCAACTGCTGCGGGGCCGCAACCCCTACCGGGAAAACCACTTCGAGCGCCAGGCGTATGCGGTACCGCGGCTGCGGTACCCGGACCGTCCACCGCGCGAGCAGTGAGGTTGAGGGAATGGCCACCGACACAGCGCGGCCTTTTCGCTGCATCATGGCTGCTGGCGAAAGGAGTTCTCCATGGACAATGTGAGTGCCCATCCGGGCGAGCGCAACCGCATCGACCTCACCCGCCAGACCGACGTGCAGTTCTGGTGCCGGGTGTTCGACGTCAGCATGGACCAGCTGCGCGACGCGGTGCACCATGCGGGGCACCAGGCCGAGGAAGTGGAACGCTACCTGCGCCAGAAGAACATCCACGCCGTTTGATGCAGTACGCGCGACTGGGCCGCACGGGCCTGCAGGTTTCGCGCGTCTGCCTGGGCATGATGACCTACGGCACGCCGCAATGGCGGCCGTGGATCCTCGACGAGGAGGCCTCGCGTCCGGTCGTCCGGCACGCGGTGGAACTGGGCATCAACTTCTTCGACACCGCCGACCTGTATTCGGGTGGCGAGAGCGAGGTGCTCACGGGCCGCTTCGTGCGCGAGTTCTGCCGCCGCGAGGAGGTGGTCATCGCCACCAAGGTTTTCTATCCCGTCTCGCTGGAATTCAAGGGCGGTGCCGCCGCCGGCGCCAAGCCGCCGCCCAGGCGGCCCAACATGGACGGCCTGTCGCGCAAGAGGATCCTGCACGCCGTCGACGGCAGCCTCCAGCGCCTCGGCACCGACTACATCGACCTCTACCAGATCCACCGCTTCGACTACCACACCCCCATGGAAGAGACCATGGAGGCGCTGCACGAGGTGGTGAAGGCCGGCAAGGCGCGCTACATCGGCGCGAGCAGCATGTACGCGTGGCAGTTCGCGAAGATGCAGCAGATCGCGAAGGAACGCGGCTGGACGGCCTTCGTGAGCATGCAGAACCACTACAACCTGGCCTACCGCGAGGAGGAGCGCGAGATGATTCCGCTCTGCCGCGACCAGGGCGTGGGGCTGATCCCCTGGAGTCCCCTGGCACGCGGCTTCCTGGCCGGCAACCGCAAGCGCGACGACAAGGAAGCCGGCGCGACGGCGCGGGCGTAGACCGACGACATCGCGCAGAACTACTACTACCGCGACAGCGATTTCCAGGTCGTCGAAGGGCTGGCCACGCTGGCCCGGCAGAAGGGGCTGGCCAACGCGACGCTCGCCTATGCCTGGCTGCTGCACAAGGGCGTGTCCGCGCCCATCGTCGGGTCCAGCAAGACCTGGCAGCTGGACGAGGCCGTGGCGGCGCTGGAGGTGAGCCTGTCCGCCGAGGAAGTCCGGCAGCTCGAGGCGCCGTACCAGCCGCATCCGGTGCTGGGACACGTGTAGTCCCGCTCCCACAACGCGCTTCGCCCCATTCCGCGGCCCGGGCGGCGTGGCGCGCCGCACCATGGAGGTTTGGCACAGGAGGCCTCCATGGACAAGAAACCCAAGGCGAAGGACAGCGCGCGCAGCCCCGGCACGGAAGCGACCGCGGAGAAGCAGCGGGAACTGCAGCGCGAACAGGACCGCAAGGAGCCGAACGAGAGCGGCTCCGGCGGCGGCAAGGACAAGGGCGCGCCCCGGACCAGCAGCCAGAAATACCCCGAGGACCTGCCCGCCCAGCACCTGCAGAAGCCGGGGCAGGAAGCGGACATGCAGCTCAAGCCGCAGTTCATGGCGCCGAAGTACCGGGGCAGCGGCAAGCTCGAAGGCATGGCCGCCCTGGTCACCGGCGGGGACTCGGGCATCGGCCGCGCCGTCGCCGTGCTGTTCGCGCGCGAAGGCGCCGACGTCGCGATCGTGTATCTCGCTTCCCACGAGGACGCCGAGGAAACGAAGCGTTGCGTGGAGAAGGAAGGCCGCCGCTGCCTGCTGATTCCCGGCGACGTGAAGGACGCGAAGTTCTGCCAGCAGTCGGTGGAGAAAACCGTCAAGGAGTTCGGCAAGCTCGACATCCTCGTGAACAACGCCGCCTTCCAGGAACACGCGCACGACCTGCAGGACATCACCGACGAGCGCCTGGACGAGACCTTCAAGACCAACATCTACGGCTACTTCTACATGGCACGGGCCGCTGTGCCGCACATGAAGCAGGGCGCCTCGATCATCAACACGGGTTCGGTGGTGGGCCTCAAGGGCAGCAAGAAGCTGCTGGACTACTCGGCGACCAAGGGCGCGATCCACGCGTTCACGATGTCGCTGGCCTCGAGCCTGATCGAGAAGGGCATCCGCGTGAACGCGGTGGCGCCCGGCCCGGTGTGGACGCCGCTCAACCCGGCCGACCAGAGCGCCAGGGAGATCGTCGAGTTCGGCAAGCAGACCGAGTTCAAGCGCCCGGCCCAGCCCGAGGAGCTGTCGCCCGCCTATGTGTTCCTGGCGGCGCCGGCCTGCGCGAGCTACATCACCGGGATCGTGCTGCCGGTCACGGGGACGGTGGGCAGCTGACGGATTCCCGCGGGAATGACGAAAATGCGTCCATGACCCAAGCCCTCCACATCGACTTCGTCTCCGACGTCGCCTGCCCCTGGTGCGCCGTCGGCCTCGCCTCGCTCGAACGCGCGCTGGAAAGGATAGTCGGCGAGGTGCCGGTCGACATCCGCTTCCAGCCCTTCGAGCTCAATCCGCAGATGGGGCCGGAGGGGCAGGACGTCACCGAGCACCTCACGCAGAAGTACGGCTCCACGCCCGAACAGCAGGCCCAGGCCCGCGCCGGCATCGCGCAGCGCGGCGCCGCCGTCGGCTTCGAGTTCCGCAAGGAGGGCCGCGGGCGCATCTGGAACACCTTCGATGCGCACCGCCTGCTGCACTGGGCCGGCGAGCAGGGGCCGAAGCAGCAGCGCGACCTGAAGATGGCGCTGCTGCGGGCCTACCACGGCGAAGGCCGCAACCCCTCCGATCCCGAGGTGCTGGCGGAGGTCGCCGCCTCGGTGGGGCTGGATCGGGCCGCGGCGCAGGAAGTGCTCGCCAGCGGGCGCTACGCGCAGGACGTGCGCGACGCCGAACAGCACTTCCAGGGCCTGGGCATCCAGGCCGTTCCCTCGGTGATCGTCAACAATCGGCACCTGATCCAGGGCGGCCAGCCGCCGGAGCTGTTCGAGCAGGCGCTGCGGCAGCTGGCGCAGCAGCCCGAGGGCTCGGCGACGACGGAAGCCTAGTGCCCGCCGGCGGCGCGCGAGAGCGCCGACAGGTAATCGAGCATCGCGTCGGTCTCCATCGCCTTGTCGAACACGCCGTCGGCGCCCATCTCCTCGCAGCGCTTGCGCACCTGCGGGTTGGCGGTGCCGGTGAGGACGACCATCTGCCGCGTCGGCAACCGGTCCCGCAAGGCCTGCAAGACGCCGTAGCCGCTGCCGCCACGGGGCTGCAGCACGAGATCGACGATCGCGACGTCCCACTGGTTGCCGGGATCGCGCAGCCACGCGAGGGCGGACGTCTCGTCGGCGGCCCAGCCGGCGCATTCGATGCCGGCGATCTCGGACAACGCTTCGGCCAGGCCCTCGCGGATGGACGGCTGGTCTTCGACCAGAAATGCCTTCAGGGCCAACGACGGTCTCCTCACCGTGCGGCGGAGGGGCCGCCGCCTTCGGCCCATTGTGCACCGATGGCCCGCCGCGAGGGTTGCGGCGGGTAACACGCGATTCAGCCGGCCTGCACCTGGATGCGCCGCGGGCGCGCTTCCTCGGCCTTCGGGATCGTCAGGCGCAGCACGCCGTCACGCAGTTGCGCATCGATGCGGGAGGCATCGAGTTCGCGGCTCAACGTGAACTGGCGCCTGTAGGAGGGGCACTGCAGCTCCCCGTACACCAGCTCCATGCCGGCCGGCGTGCTGGCCGCGGTGGCGGTCGCCTCGATCACCAGGGTGTCGCCGTCGACCCGCAGGTTCAGTTGGTCCCGGGGCACGCCGGGAAGGTCGGCCAGCAGGGTGATCGCGTTTTCGTTTTCGAAGACGTCCACCGGCGGCACGACGAAAGCCTGGGGCGCATTGGCCGCACCGGCGTTGGCAGCCGCGCGCCCCTGGGCGGAAGCAGTCTGGACAGCGTTCGTCATGGCGATCTCCCTTCAGTTCACTTCGATGCGGCGGGGCAGCGAGGACTCGCGCTTGGCCACGCTCACGCGCAGCACGCCATCGCGGTAGCTCGCCTCCACGCGGGCGGGGTCGGCATCTTCGGGCAGGCTCACGACGCGGCGGAACCGGCCGGCGAAGCGCTCGTTGGCATAGACGTTGACGCGTTCGTCGGCTGGCGGCAGCTGGCTCTTGCGCTCACCCGCGATCACCAGCAGGCCGCGGTCCACGGTGATATCCAGCTGCGACGGATCCAGCCCGGGCGCCAGTGCCTGGACCTCGATGGACGCCGGCGAGGTGCCGACGTTCAGCACCGGAAATGCGGCATCGGCCTGGGAACGGATGCTGGCGCCCGGCCCGGGAAAGACCCGGTCGAGCATGGATTGCATCCGGTTGAGCTCCGCGAAGAAGTCCGCGGTCGATCGGAACAGGGGACTCATGTGCTCTCTCCTTTCTGGCACGTCGGCCGATCCCGAATTAGGGCCGGGCGGACGCACTTTCAAGGGCCGCTTCAGCGGGAGAGCAGCACGGGCACGGAAGCGGCGAGCAGGGCCACGCCGCTGGCCGTGAGCAGGCCCAGCACGACCTTGCGGAAGGTGAGGTCGCTGATCCCGATGTAGACGCGCGCGCCCAGCAGGACCGGGACCAGGACGGCCGGCGCGACCACAGCCAGCAGCGGTAGCATGCGCGGCTCCAGGATGCCGGTGGCGAGGTAGCTGGCGAAGGTCACCACCTGCATCGCCAGGTTGAAGTTCTGGATGATGGAGCGCTGGCGGTCCTTGTCGAAGCCGCGCACGGTGCACCACAACGTGGGCACCACGCCGGTGAAGCCGCCGAGGCCGCCCATCACGCCGCCGGCCGCGCCGGCGAGGGCATCGCCGGTGCGGCCGCCGTCGACGCGCGGCAGGCGCGAGGCGAAGAACATCAACGGGCAGACGATCACCATCATCGCCCCGAGCACGGCCTTGAACAGGGGCACGTCGAGGCGGGGCAGCAGGTACAGGCCCAGCGGAAGTCCGGCGAGCCCGCCCGCGAGGAAGGGCAGCAGGGTCTTGAAGTCCCAGCCGCGCCGCACCGTGAACGCGGCGAGCAGCTGGCCGACGAGGGCGCCGAACACCGAGAGCGCCGCCGCGAGCCGCGGCTCCAGTGTCCAGGCCCACAGCGCCATGGCGGTGAGCCCGAAGCCGAATCCGGAAAGCCCCTGCACGAACCCCGCGATGGCGGCGCCGAGGGCGACGGTGAGGATCAGTTCCATGCGGGGCGGATGATACGGGGCCTGAAGCCGTCATCCCTGCGCCGTGGGCGATCCTGCGTGTTGGAAGCTGTGCGTCTTCAGTGCGAGCTCTCTACGAAGCCGTTCGACGCTGTGGCCTTCTTGCCGGATCAGACCGGGGCTGTCCGTCTCAGCGACTGTCCCCCGGCGCGGATGAGAGCCCCGGCCCGCACGATGGCCGCGCCCGCGCCTCCTCCTTTATGTCGCTGAGCCGGACAGTGACCCGTCCTGCCCTAGGTTGACACCTGTTCAGGCCTAGTTGCCGGCTGCCTTTGGGCAGCCAGGGACTCCCGGTGGGTTGCATCGGGCGTTTTGTATTCTAGGGACAGGTGTGGTCTGGCCTGGTTGTACAAGCGCACCGACTCGCTGACCATTCGGGTAGCTTGCTTCAGATCGGCCGGCGTGTGCAGCAGGTATTCCATCTTCAAGATGCCGTTGACTCTCTCGGCCATGGCGTTTTGGTAGCAGTCATAGCCGTCGGTCATCGAGCAGGCGATGCCGTGCCGCGCATGGAGGCGCTGGTACTCCCTCGAGCAGTACTGGGTGAATTCAACTCGTCGTAGCAACACGTCCTGATTGGAGGTGTTGATGAAAGCGAAGAAGCGGAAGTCGAATCGGTCACTACGCGCGAACCTGCGCTCGCCTGGTCGACCGCCGGTGTTG
>NZ_JAEQNE010000012.1:0-52500 GCF_016722785.1 Ramlibacter monticola
CTTGAAGGGCCGGGAACATTCCCCCTTCAAGGCTGCGCCTCACACCGGGCAACGCAAATGAAAACGCGGTGGCGGCCTGATGGACCAACCACCGCGTCAGCGGTTTAGTTCAACGTAATGTAGCCCGCAGGCTACTGCGGGATAAAACCTGGGGTGCCGGATAGAACCGCCAACCCTGCGTCGCAAGCTCTTGTCGCCGTTCACAAATCTGCATCCGGCGGATTATTCAGCGCAAACAGATGAGCTGGCAAACATCAAAGTGCGGAGAGGCAACAGTGGAGTCGCCCTGTCTTCACTTCGGCGACGATACTGGCGCGCCGCGTGCGCTCGGGCGCCTGCCCAGCGGAGCCCCGAGCGTACAGCCCTCGTCAAGGGGCGCGCGCCCCTCGTCGAGGCGCGCAAGTTTCCTAGAAGCAACACTGGCGTCGTGGAAAGCACCAAACCTCTATCTGCATTGGGATGTGCAGACGAACGGTCGGAATGAGCTAAGTCCTTGATTTCATTAAGAACGAAGACTTGCATCGCGGCCCTTTCTCAGGTCATCACCTGCCGGCCCTCCGGCGTCACCACGCAGCCGCTGATCTTCCACTGGTCGTCCTGCTGCCGATTGAGCAGGTAGGTGAGCGACCAGGACGCGCCATCCTCGTCGGTCAGCCGCACCTTCTGCATCGCGAAGCTGCCGTCGGTCCGGGGCTTGAGGAACAGCAAGCTCGCCGGATGCATCAGCATCGGGTACTCGTCGCGCACGGTGGCGAGGAAGGCCTCGGGGCTGCCGAACTGCGTGCGCAGGCCGACGTCCGCCAGCGCGAAGGCCTCGCCGGCGTTCTCGCGCGCCAGCGCACGCAGCTGCCGCTGCACCACCTGCTGCAGGAGCTGCGGGGAGGCGCTGGGGGTGCCCCACCCGTGCGGCAGGTTCGCGGCGGCCAGGCCGCCACCGAGCAGGAGCGCGGAGAACACGAGGGACCAGCCGACGCCCAGGCGGCGGGCGCCGTGGCGCCGGTGCTGCCCCGGGGATTCCTGGGACGAGAGGGCGATCGGGTACTGCATGGGTGGGAATCCTCAGGTGGAGCGCCAGTCGTTCTCGGCCACGATGCAGGCGCCGATGCGCCACGAGTCGTCCGGCTGGCGTTCCAGGGTGAACAATGCGATCCAGGTCTTGTCGTCCTCGTCGCGCAGCGCGACGGCCTGCAGGACCTGGTCCTTCTCGATCTGCGGAGCCAGGAAGGCGTAACCCGCCGGGTGGTGCACCATCGGATAGTTGCCGCGCACCATGGCGAGGAAGCGGCTCGGGTCGCCGACCGACTGGCGGATCGCGGGCGTGGCCGCGGCGAACGCGGCGTCGGCATCTTCTTCCGAGAACGCCTTCAGCTGCGCCACCACTACCGCCTGCACCTGCTGCACGGCGGGGCCGGTCAGGCTCTCCGCGCGCGCCTTCGACTGCATGCTCGCGGCGGCCAGCGCGATGCCGACCAGGGTGAAGATGCGCATGAACAGCGGGCTCATGAAATGGCTCCCTGACCTTGTGTGTGACGTGGCTGCAGGGTAGGTCCGCCGTGCGGCGCGCCCCTGTAGGCCAACGGCGGTGTCGGTCGTGGGAGCTGCCACAGCACCGATGACGGCGCACATGCGCTCGCGCGCGCAGCGCGTGAATATCAACGGTTCCGGGGGAAGGATGGCGGCCGGCGCGGCCGCAGGGGGAGCCAACCGGCCCACTGGACAATGGTCTCGCTGATCCGCTTGCGGTCGCAGAAGAGTCCGATCCCTGTCTTTGTAGCGCGATGACCGGTTGGCCTTGATGGATTGGAGTCTTCCGGGCCGTGGCGAGTGCGAAGGTCGCGCACGCGAGCGCCTGTAGGCAGGGCTCGGGCGCCCCTGTGGGCTACTCCCCCAGGAGGATGCCCAATCCGGCTTCGGGTTCGAAACGCTCGTTGCGCCAGCACAGGCGGGTGGGCCCGGGCAACAGCTGCTCGCTTTGCGGATGGCCCGGGTCGCCGGGATAACAGAGCACGCGCGTGCCCTCGATCTCGTGGGGCTCGGGCCGGATGCAGGGCGGCTTGCGCGAGCGCGCCGCGGCGAAGGCGCTCGCCACGTCGCGGTGGCGCGCGAGGTGCGTGAGGCTCATGATCTGCGGCGGCGCCAGGTCGATGCGATTGGCCCAGTATTCGCGCAGCGCGGCCCGCGGCGCGATCCACAGGCTCTCGGTGGCTTCGTGTTCGTCGTGCCGCGCGACCTGCCCCGGCGGCACGGCGGCGAGGAAGAAGCGGGTGTCGAAGCGCCGGCGCCCCACGCTGCTGAGGGTGGGCGTGATCCAGCGGGACCAGGGCTGCAGCGCGCCGGCGGCCAGGCGCAGGTCCAGCGCGGCGATCAGTGCGTCGAAGCGCTCGCCGGCGCGCAGCGCCGTCCACGCGCCCACCGCCTGCTCCGGGCTCACGTCCGCGAGCAGCAGCCCCGCTTCTTCGAACAGTTCGCGAATCGCCGCCACGTACAGGGCGCCGGCCTCCGCCGCCGGCAGCTCGGGTTCCCCGAGCTGTGCGTGCAGCACGGACAGTTCGCGATCGAGGCGCGACGCCGATGCCGCATCCTCGGGATCGACCTTGCCGCCGGGGAACACGTACGCGCCACCCAGCACGAAAGACTGGCTGTGCCGGCGCAGCAGCAGGACCTCCAGGTCGTCCGGGCCATCGCGCAACAGGACCACCGTGGCCGAGGGCGCCGGGGTCTCGAAGTTGCGCTTCGTCATCAATTCCAGGGCCATGTCCGGAGTGTCACACGGAAGCGCCCGCGCTATGCTCGGTGCATGCCCGACTTCTCCGATGCCATCCGCTACGCGCAGGGCCACGAAGTGCCGTGGCCGCGCGACCCCGCCGCCGAGCCCGCGAAATGGGGCGTGCACCACGAGGACCCGCCGCCGTACAACCGGTTGCGCGGGCCGGTGCATGCGCGCGGCGGCGTGTCCGGCGTGATCCGCGTCGGCGCCGAGGAAGTCGCGTCCTGGGGCGAGCCTGACCGGGCGGACCTCACGTTCAGTGTCGCCAAGACCTATCTCGCCCTGCTCGCCGGCGTGGCGCAGGGCCGCGGCCTGCTCGATCCCAACGAAAGGATCTCGTCGCGGCTGCCGGGAATCGGCTTCGACGATCCGCATAACCGCGAGATCACCTGGGCCCACATGCTGGAGCAGACCAGCGAGTGGCACGGCAGCTGCCTCGGCATGCCGGACCAGGTGGAACACAACCGCCGCGTGGCGCACGATCCCAAGCCGCCGCAGGGGCGCAAGGGCGAGGCGCGCGCGCTGCAGCGCCCGGGCAGCTACTGGGAATACAACGACGTGCGCATCAACCAGCTGTCGCTGGCGCTGCTGCACCTGTACCGCCAGCCGCTGCCCGAAGTGTTCGGGCAGTCCGTGCTGCAGCCGCTCGGTGGCGGGCGCGATTTCCGCTGGGTCGGCTACGACGACGCCTGGGTCGACATCGGCGGGCTGGGCATGCAGTCGGTGCCGGGCGGCACGCACTGGGGCGCGGGGGTGTCGATCAGCGCCCGCGACCAGGCCCGCATCGGGCAACTGCTGCTCGATGGCGGCATCCATGCGGGCCAGCAGCTGGTTCCCGCCGCCTGGGTCGAGCGCATGCAACAGCCTTGCGCCATCGCGCCCTTCTACGGCTGGCTCACGTGGCTCAATCGCCAGGGCGGCATGTTCGCCGATGCCTC
This sequence comes from Ramlibacter monticola, assembly GCF_016722785.1. Lineage (GTDB taxonomy): Bacteria > Pseudomonadota > Gammaproteobacteria > Burkholderiales > Burkholderiaceae_C > Ramlibacter > Ramlibacter monticola. The sequence goes on from NZ_JAEQNE010000012.1 coordinate 3,706, forward strand.
GCGCGAGAGCTGGTTCATGGTCGGCGCCGGGGGGCACTACGTGTGGATGGACCCGAAGCACCGCGCGGTGGTGGTGGTGCGCTGGATCGACCCGGCGCACTCGCCGGGCTTCGTCACGCGCGTGGCGCGCGTGCTGGCGGGGCGCTAGTCAGCGCAGCCGCTCCTCGATCAGCCGCCGCGTGGAGCGCACCTCGCCCGCGAACGGGCTCTGCGGGTCCTGCGCCTGGTCGATCAGCGCCAGCGCCTCGGCGTTGCGGCCCTGGTCCGACAGGGTCTGCGCCAGGTTGTTGATCAGGACCACGGAATGCGGGAACCGCCGCAGGGCGCCGCGCAGCACGCCCGCGGCCTCGTCCAGCGCGCCGCCCGCATGCAGCTGGTTGGCCAGTCCGACGGCGGCCGGCAGGCTGTCGGGCCAGCGCGCCAGCGCGGCGCGGTAGCCGCGCACCGCCGCCTCGTTGGGGCCCGCGCGCGCGAGTCCCAGCAGCGCCTCCAGCCAACGGGCTTCGGTGGCCGTGGCCGGGATGTCTTCGGGCTGCGTGACGACCATCGCCCAGTACCCGCCCGCCCGCCAGGTGCGTTCGAAGTACGAGAAGGGCATTTCCTGCCGCGACTGCAGCCCCGAGCGCAGCAGCATCGTGCCGCTCGCGTAGTCGAACCCGTTCACGACGGCGTAGTGCCACTCGGGCAGCAGCAGCCCGACGTCCTGCAGCACCACGACAGGGTGGTCCGCGGCGAGTTCGCGCAGCAGGTCCGCATAGCGGGCCTCGAGCCGGTAGCCCACCAGCCCGTGCCGGCGCGGGGCGGCCAGCATCTCCACCTGCAGGCTGCCCCGGCGCGCGGGCAGCCAGACCTCTCCGACCAGCAGCTCGGGGCGCACGGGCGCGCCGGCGAACTGCATCGCCATCGCCAGCGCGGCCGGCCCGCACTGGTAGTCGCCCTGGGGAAAGAAGGGGACCTGCGCGAGCTCCAGTTGCAGCGGAACCCCGGCCGGCCAGCCGGTGCGCAGCGCGACGGTCTGGGGGATCAGCGTGCTGCAGCCCGCGAGCAGGAACACGGCCGCCGCCAGGGCGAACCGCCGGGCCCGGCGCAGGGCCGAAGTCGCCGGCATCCCCTTTACTTGCGGATGGCGTAGTACCAGATCAGGGCGGCGACGAGCACGATCGCGACCCAGCCCCAGGTGCTGACGCCTCCCGCCGGGGCCGCCTGCATGTCCTGCGCCAGGGCATGCACTTCCTGCTCCGTCATGCCCTGCACGCGCTCGCGTGCCGCGCGCGGGTCGACGCCTGCGGCCTGCAACTGCGCGGCCACGTCCGCGCGGTCCAGCGCGGCGAGCACCAGGGCGCGCTCGGGGCTGGTCGTGCCGGCCGCGGCCTGGTCGGCGCCGATGAGGCCGGCGCGCGCGGTCTGGAACGACAGCGCCAGCAGCGAAACCACCAGCACCCGGCAGGTCGTTTTTCTCAGTGCGAGATTCATGGAATGCGCTCCTTGTTTCTTGGTCCCGCTTGCACGGAGGGCCGGCAAACGCGGAGCGCCATTTACGCACGCAGCATGCCCCCGCGGCGGGGCAGGCCACGGATCGGAAACACGTCGATGCAGGTGTTGCCAATCGTGTCTGCGCTGCGCCGCAGCCTTGAGGCACGCGGGCGGGGGCAGGGATCAGGACTGGGGCGGAAGGGCGGTGCCCTCCAGGGCTTCGGGGTCGCGGCGGATCGTTTCGCGCACGCGGTGTTCGCGGCGATCGAGCTTGCCGAAGGCGTGCTCCAGCGCATGCTCCAGCTTGTCGGCGGCGCCGCGGAAGGCCAGGTTCTGGTCGGGGCCGTAGTTGGTGACGGCGATCGGGGCCCGGCCGTTGATCCGGGCCTCCATCATGCAGCGCTTGTCGATGCCACCGCCCTTGTTCGAGTGGTTCTCGTCCGTCAGCTGCACTTCGACGCTGGTGATGTCCTGGTCGAAGCGGCCGAGGTGCTCGTTGAGGTAATCGCTGGCCCAGCGTTCGAGCGCGTCCTTGTTGTCGATGTCGTTGCTGGTGTTGACTTGCACTTTCATGCGGTTTCCTTTCAGCGTCTGCTCCCATCCTGCGGACGGCCGGGCTGCGCGTAAGTCGGGACGCTTTCCATAGGGCTGTCGGACGCGGCTTGCAGCCGCGCGCAGGCTATGCTCGGCATCGAAGGAGACACGCATGCTCGACATCATCGAGGCGGAGTCGGGTCCGGACCCGACCGCCACCATTCTGATCCTCCACGGCCTCGGCGCGGACGGCAATGATTTCGTCCCGATCGCCGAGGAACTGGAACTGGGGCAGGTGGGGCCGGTCCGCTTCATCTTCCCGCATGCGCCGGTGATGCCGGTGACCCTCAACAACGGCTATCGCATGCGGGCCTGGTACGACATCCTGGGCTTCGAGGAAGGCGCGCCGCAGGACGAGGCCGGCCTGCGCCACTCGCAGCAACTCGTGGAGGCGCTGCTCAAACGCGAGAAGGAGCGCGGCGTGCCGGCGCACCGGATCGTGCTGGGGGGCTTCTCGCAGGGCTGCGCGATCTCGCTGCTGACCGGCCTGCGCCATCCCGAACGGCTGGCCGGCATCATGGGCCTTTCGGGCTACCTCCCGCTGGCGGACAAGACCGCCGCGGAGCGCAGCAGCGCCAGCCTCCGGACCCCGATCTTCCTCGCCCACGGCAGCCACGACGAAGTCGTGGCGCTGGAGCGCGCGGAGTCCTCGCGCGACACGCTGCAGGCGCTGGGCCACGAGGTGGAGTGGCACGAGTACCTCATGGGCCACGCGGTCAACCCGCTGGAGATCGAGGAACTGAACGCCTGGCTGGTGCGCGTGCTCTCCGCGGCGTAACGCCGACCTTCGCCTACAGGGGCGCCCGGGCGCCGCCCCAAGATCGAAAGCATCCACGCAAAAGAAGGAGCTTTCGATGAACACCAATCCCTTGCTGGGCCAGGTCCTCGGCGGCCTGTTCGGACAGGCGATGCGCCAGCGCGGCATGCGCGGCGGCATGGGCGGCGGCATGGGCGGCGGCCTCGGCGGCGGCACGGGTGGCGGCATGGGCGGAGCCCTCGGCGGCATCGCGCTGGGCAGCGTGCTGGCCGGCATGATGCGCGGCCGCGGGCAGGGCCAGCCCATGGGCGTGCCCGGCGGCAAGCGGCCCTACGCGAACCAGACCGCCCTGCTGGTGATGCTGTTGCCGCTGGCCATGCGCTGGGTGCAGCGCAATGGCGGCATGGACGGCGTCCTCGACAAGTTCCGCCAGAAGGGGCTGGGCCGGCAGGCGCAGTCCTGGATGTCCACCGGCGACAACGAGACGATCGACAGCGGCTCCGTGGAGCAGGTGGTGGGCCGCGAGGAACTGCAGCAGATGGCCCAGCGCCTCGGCGTGCCCGAGGAGCAGGTGGCGCAGGCCTTCGCCGAGATCATGCCGGAGATGGTCGACAAGTTGACCCCGGACGGCCGCATGCCGCAGGAAGCGGACGCGGTGCTGGACGAAAGCACCCGCACGCTGGAAAAGGAGATCGAGGACGTGCAGTACCGGGAGGTCTCGCCGCCCCAGTGACGCCCCGGCGTCATTCCCGCGCAGGCGGGATTCAAGGATGGACTCGCCGCGCGCGGCGAGTCTCATACCTCCCCGCCGAACTCCTTGATCAGGTTGTCGATGTACTTCTCGATGGCCTTCTCGAACTCGTTCTCCACCACCGGCTTCACCACCGGCTTCATCAGCCCCGGCAGCGGCACGTCCACCGTGCCCTCGACGTTCAGCACGCAGTTGGTGGACCGTCCCTTCGTGTCCGTGATCTTCCAGCTGCCGCCGACGAGGGCGTTGCCGACGCCCTGCACGGGCGTCCAGGTCACCGTGCCCAGGTTCCTGTCGCTCACGTACTTGCTGGCGTACACGGTCTGGATGTTCACCTGCTCGGTGCCCACCTTCTTCATCTCCAGCTTGTAGACCCCGTCGCCCAGATCGGTGAGGCGGTCCACCTTGGGGAAGTGCGACACGGAACGCGGCACGTCCGACAGCACCGCGAACACCTCCTCGAACTTCGCCCGCACCTCGAATTCGTAGCCCAGCTCGATCTTCACGCTCACGCTCATGGTGGCCTCCCGTTGCGAACCGAACGCGGCCATTCTGCACCCCGCTCCGGGGAAACCACAACGCCCGCCCCCAGGCTCAGGTTGACCGCCCGCAAGCAGGCTTTGTGCAAAGGTGTTAACTTCGCACGCAACGAGATCCCGAGGGTGGCGAGAATAATTTCCATGAGCAAACTGCAACAGGCCTTGAGCACGCTGGCGCCCGCGCGGTTGCAAGGCATCCGGCGCGGCATCGAGAAAGAGAGCCTGCGCGCCGCGGCGGGGGGAGCGCTGGCGCTGACGCCGCACCCGGCGGCGCTCGGCTCTGCGCTGACGCATCCGCACATCACCACCGACTACAGCGAATCCCAGCTCGAGCTGATCACCGGCGTGCACGCCAGCGTGGAGCAGTGCCTGGGGGAGCTCACCCACGTCCACCAGTTCGTCTACCGCGCCCTCGGGGACGAACTGCTGTGGGTCAGCAGCATGCCCTGCGCGCTGCCGGCGGACGAGAACATCCCGATCGGCCGCTACGGCTCCTCGAACGTCGGGCGCGCCAAGAGCGTCTACCGCGTCGGCCTGGCGCACCGCTACGGCCGCCGCATGCAGACCATCTCCGGCATCCACTACAACTGGTCGATGCCCGGCGTGAGCGATGCCGAGTACTTCGGCCTGATCCGGAACTTCCGCCGGCACGCATTCCTGCTGCTGTACCTGTTCGGCGCCTCGCCCGCCGCCTGCGCGAGCTTCGTCACCGGCCGCAAGCACGAACTGCAGACCCTGTCGCAGGGCACGGTCTACATGCCCTACGGCACCTCGCTGCGCATGGGGCGCCTCGGCTACCAGAGCGACGCCCAGGCCTCGCTGGCGGTGAGCTACAACAGCCTGGAAGGCTATGCCACGTCGCTGTACGACGCGCTGACGCGGCCCTATCCGGCCTACGAGGCGATCGGCATCGTCAACCCCGGCGGCGAGTACAACCAGCTCGCCACCAGCCTGCTGCAGATCGAGAACGAGTTCTACGGCACCATCCGGCCGAAGCGCGTGATCCGGCCCGGCGAGCGCCCGCTGCACGCGCTGCGCGAGCGCGGCGTGGAGTACGTGGAGGTGCGGCTGATGGACCTGGACCCCTTCGTGCCGATCGGCATCAAGGCCCAGACGCTGCGCTTCCTCGACGTGTTCCTGCTGCACTGCCTGCTGGCGGACAGCCCCGAGGACACGCCGCAGGAGATCGCCGCGCTCGGCCGCAACCAGCACCGCACCGCCGCCTTCGGGCGCGACCCGGCGCTGCTGCTGGAACGGGACGGCCGCGAGGTCAAGCTCACCGACTGGGGCGCAGAGGTGCTGGAGCAATGCGTGCCGATCGCGGCGCTGCTCGATTCTGTGCATGCCACCAGCGACTACTCCGACGCCCTGCGCGCGGGGCAGGCGCTGCTGGCCACACCGGACATGCTGCCCTCGGCGCGCGTGCTCGCCGCGATGGCGCGCGACCACGACAACGGCTTCGGGGCCTTCGCCCGCGCGCAGTCGCAGCAGGCCAAGGACAAGCTGCTGAAGCTGCCCTACGGCGGCGCCCTGCACCAGCGCATGGAAGCGCTGGCGGCGCAGTCGGTGCGCGACCAGGCCGCGGTCGAAGCGGGCGACTCCATGCCCTTCGAGCAGTACCGGCAGCAGTACGTCGCGCCCGAGCGGCTGGGCCGCGGCCAGAGCGCCGTCGCGCCGGCTCTGGCGGCGGTCTAAGCGTCCGCTGGCGGCCGTCTGGCCGCCCGCAGTCGGCCGGGTCCGACCTGCAAAGCGGATGCGGGCGGACACGCCGGCGTCCATGGCTGACCTCAAAGTGCATGTCGCCCGCACCGACTCCCGAGGACACCCATGGACCTGAAGCTCCGCCTGCCGCTGTTGCTGGCCCTGCTGCTGGCCGAGACCACCTGCGCGACGATCGCGCTGGCCGAGTCGCCCATGCCGGACCCTATCGCCCCGGCGGTGATCGGCCGGCCGCTCGACCAGATCCGCCCGGTGCAGCCCCGCAAGCCGGAGGCACGCAAGCCGACGACACCCCCACCCGCCAAGATGGCGCGCCAGCCGGTTCCCGCGCCCCGCGCCGTCACCGGGGGCGCCCCGGTGCAGAAGGCCGCCGTGCCGCGGGCCGCCGAGCCCGGCGCCGGGGCCGCCCTGGCGCAGAAGGCCGCCGTCCCGCGGGCCGCCGCGCTCGGCGCCGGTGCCGCCGCGGCCTCGCGCGACGACGACGGGCAACCCGCCCCTGCGCGGCAGGCCAAGCAGGCGCTGGACGACCGCGCCGACCCGCGACTGCGTACCGACGACGTCGGCAAGGGCACCCACTTCGCGCGCAAGCCGCTGGGCCCGGGGGCCTATTTCGACGACAAGGACCGGGCCGCCGTGCGCAAGTACTACGAGGCCCATCCCGCGGCCGGCCAGGCGGCGAACTGGCAGGTCGGGCAGGCGGTGCCGCGCGGTGCGGCGGTCGCGACGGTGCCGCAGGACCTGCGCTCCAGCCTGCCCAAGCTGCCGCCCGGCCACCGCTACCTGCGCGTGGACGGCGAACTGGTGCTGGTCGCGTCCGGCTCCGGCATGGTGGTGGACGGCATCAGCCGCATCCCGAACTGAGGCCCCCCGAAAAGGAGCGGCGGCAGCCGCTCCGAACGCTCCGGGCCGCATCGCGGACAACCCCTTCCCGGCACGAATCGTGCGGGCGGCTTACAATCGCGGGATCTGGGGCTGGACTGCATGGCGTGCGCGGCCGGCCCCTAAGCAGACCCCGCCCTGCAGCTGCAAGGCCTGGAACGCGCAGGTCTGCATGCACCGGCCCCTTGGCCGGCCGATATACCCACGGCAAGGCTCCTGCCCTGAGCAGGTCGCGGCGTCGTTTCGCACGAGCGGGCGGGAGCCGTCCCAGAAGGATCTGCATGGCGAAGGAAGAACTGATCGAAATGAACGGCCGCGTGGCCGAAATCCTGCCGGACTCGCGGTACCGCGTGATCCTGGACAACGGCCACGAACTGGTGGCCTACACCGGCGGCAAGATGCGCAAGAACCACATCCGCATCATCGCGGGCGACCTGGTGAGCCTGGAGCTCTCGCCCTACGACCTGACCAAGGGCCGGATCATGTTCCGCCACCTGCCGAACCGCAACACCGGCGGCGCGCCGCCGCCCCACCGCCGTCGCTGACGCGCTTCGCGCCCCAAAATCAAGAAAGGGCTGCCCCGGGGCAGCCCTTTTGCTTTTGGGGCGCGCGCCCTCAGAACGAGGCCGGCCGGGTGGCGGCGTAGGCGCGGTCGCCGCCTGCGGCGGCATGCTTGCGCATGTCGGCGTCGCGCAGGGCCAGCAGGGCCTCGAGATCGGCCCGCACGTCGTCCAGCGGCTTGGAGCCTTCCAGCGCGGTCGGCCCGGCGATGACGTCGCCGAAACTGCTCGGCTGCGTCAGGGGCGCCGGGGCGGTCTGCGGCGGCGGGGCCGTCCAGGCCCCGGGATGCGGAAGGCGCGGGCAGACGCTCTTGTCCTCCAGCGCGATCTGCCACGAGAAGCCCATCAGCCAGTTGGACGCCAGCGGGTCGAGCGCCTGCAGCCGGCCGGTGAATTCGGATTCGAAGGCCACCGCGCATTCCAGCAGGCGCGGATCCCAGTGGCGGACCAGGAAGCGCACGTGCAGGCCGGTGTCGCGCCGCGACGGGCTGCTGGTGCGCAGCATGTCGGCGGACAGCCAGCTCGGCGGGATGCCGTTGCGGATGAGGGTTTCGCGCAACACCACCTTCAGCAGGTCCTTGCGGACGGACTGCGAGGTGCTCCCGGCCTGGGTGAGCTGGGAATCGAATTGGGTGCTCGGAGCGCCGCCGGAAGTCCGTGCCCTGGCCACGGCGGGGGCCGGCTTGCGCCCGAGCAACGTATCGAAGATTCCCATGGAATGGCTTCCTCCTGAGGATGCGGAGCAGGCGGGGTGCGCTGCGGGACCGCGTTCACGGGTTTTAGTTTTACATATTGATTCAAAATCGCGCGACCGGCAGACCGGCGGGCGGCACCGCCGGGCGGGAAAGTCGACCGCCGGGCAGTCAGGCTCATGCGCTACAGTGCCCGATCTTCCGAACACGGCAATGGGAGGCCGGGATGGCACTGGATTTCAGCGGCCGGGTGGCGATCGTCACCGGCGCGGGCGGCGGACTGGGGCGCGAACACGCGCTGGCGCTGGCGGCGCGCGGCGCGCGGGTGGTGGTCAACGACCTCGGCGGGGCGGTCGACGGCTCCGGCGGTTCCCTCACCGCGGCCGAGCGGGTCGTGGCGGAGATCCGCGCCGCCGGCGGCGAGGCCATTGCCAACGGTGCCTCGGTGACCGACTTCGGCGCCGTCCAGGCCATGGTGCAGCAGGCGATGGACACCTGGGGCCGGGTCGACGTGCTGGTCAGCAACGCCGGCATCCTGCGCGACAAGACCTTCGCCAAGATGGACCTGGCGGACTTCCGCCAGGTGCTGGACGTCCACCTGATGGGCGCCGTCCACTGCTGCAAGGCGCTGTGGCCGGTGATGACGGCGCAGAAGTACGGTCGCATCGTGCTGACGACGTCCTCCACGGGCCTGTACGGCAACTTCGGCCAGACCAACTACGGCGCCGCCAAGCTGGCGCTGGTGGGCCTGATGCAGACGCTGGCGCTGGAAGGCGCCAGGGCGGACATCCGGGTCAACTGCCTGGCGCCCACGGCGGTGACGCGCATGACCGAATCCCTGCTGCCGCAGGACATGCTGGAGGCCTTCGGCCCGGAGGCGGTCGTGCCGGCGATGCTGGTGCTGGCGAGCGAGGAAGCGCCCACGCGCACCACCCTGTGCGCGGGCGGCGGCGGGGTCGAGGCGGCCCACGTCACGCTGACCCACGGCGCCTGGATCGGCTCCGGCCCGCAGGCCCCGGAAAGGCTGCTGGCGCAACTGGATGCCGTGCGCGACCGCCGCGGCGAGATGGTGCCGGCCAACGGTTCGGAGCAGGGCACCAACGAGCTGCGGCTGCTGCGCGAGCAGCGCTGATCAGGCGATCGCTTCGGCCGGCAGCGCGTCCGGCCGGCTCACCTCGCCGGTATGGGGGTCGAACCCGAGCCCCCGCAGGTGCAGCACCAGCGCGGCGTCCATGGTCTGGGCATGGTGCGGAAACCAGACCGCCACTTCCCGGATCACCTTGCGGATCGGCGCCAGGTCGCCCCGCGCCGCCGCGGCCGCCCCGTGCCGCAGCACCTGCAGCACCGCCTTGTGCTGCGTCGCATGGCAGTTGCCCAGCGCGAAGCCGGTGGCCAGCATCCATTCGTCCTCGCGGGCGAAGTGCTCGGTGGTGTGCTCGACCAGCTCGTCCCACAGCGCCGGCAGCGTCGCGTCGTCCGCGGCCTCGGCGCGCGCGAGCAGGGCGACGAATTCCTCGTGGGTGTCGTCCATGGGGGGCAGTCCGAGCTTCAGGCCGTCGGTCCAGGGCAGTGCGGGCATGGCGGTCTCCGGTGCGGAAGGCCAGCTTAGGAGCCCGTTGCGGGGGCGGGTTTGATGCAGGCTAAGCTTCATGGATGCTCCTGCATCCCGCCTATACCTATCCCGAACAGCTGCTGACGCAGATGCGCCAGCAGGGCTACGCCGTGCTCAGCCCGCAGGGCGTCGCCCAGCTGTGCGGCTGCGCCGCCGCTGAACTGCAGGCGCTGGGACCGGCATGGGCCGATCTCGCGCCCGACGCCTACCTGAAGGACGGCGGCCGCTACCGCCGGCGGCGCCATTCCTCGTTCGTCGCGGAAGGCGGGAGCCTCGCGCAGGCGCCGCACCGGGCGCACTGGCAGCCGCTGGAATACAACGCGCTGCACGGCGGCATGCAGCGCTGGTTCGAGCCGGTCCAGCCGCAGGTGGTGGCGCAGCCCGCGTGGAAGCGCCTGCTGCTCGCCCTGGCGGGCGTGGCCAGCGACCTGAAGGGGCCGCGGCCCTGGTACCTGGAGGCGCACCAGTTCCGGATCGACACCGCCGGCGGCATCGGCCGCCCCACGCCCGAGGGCGCGCACCGGGACGGCGTGGACCTGGTCGCCGTCTTCCTCGTCGCCCGCGAAGGCATCAAGGGCGGCGAAACGCGCGTCTTCCAGGCCGACGGCCCGGCGGGCCAGCGCTTCACACTCACCGAACCCTGGAGCGCGCTGCTGCTGGACGACGAACGCGTGATCCACGAAACCACGCCGATCCAGCCGCTGGGGGAGGCGGGGTTCCGCGACACGCTGGTGCTCACGTACCGCGCGGGGGGGTTCCAGGACGCGTGAAAACCGAACAGCCGAACGCAGAGGACGCAGAGATTACGCAGAAGACGCAGAAGAACATCCTTTTGAAGAATGTCTTTTCTGCGTCCTCTGCGAATCCTCTGCGCCCTCTGCGTTCGGCTGTTCGGTTTGACGCCCCGACGGGGCGCTCCCTCAGATCCGCTCGAAGATCGCCGCGATGCCCTGGCCGCCGCCGATGCACATCGTGACCAGCGCGTAGCGGCCGCCGGTGCGCTTCAGTTCGTGCAGCGCCTTCACGGTGATCAGCGCGCCGGTGGCGCCGATCGGGTGGCCCAGGGAGATGCCGGAGCCGTTCGGGTTGACCTTGGCGGGATCGAGCTCCAGGTCCTTCACCACCGCGCAGGCCTGCGCCGCGAACGCCTCGTTGGCCTCGATCACGTCGAGCTGGTGGGCGCCGATCTTCGTCTTCTCCAGCACCTTGCGCGTGGCCGGCACCGGGCCGATGCCCATGTACTTGGGATCCACGCCTGCATGGGCCCAGCCCACCAGGCGGGCCAGCGGCTGCAGGCCGCGCTTCTCGGCCACGCTGCGCTCCATCAGCACCACCGCCGCGGCGGCGTCGTTGATGCCGGAGGCGTTGCCGGCCGTCACCGTGCCGTTCTCCTTCAGGAACACCGCCTTCAGCTTGGCCATGTCCTCCATCTTCGCGCCCGGGCGGAAGTGCTCGTCGGCGGCGAACTGGGTGTCGCCCTTCTTCGACTTCAGCGTGACCGGCACGATCTGGTCCTTGAACCAGCCGTTGGCGGTGGCCCGCTCGGCGCGGTTGTGGCTCTCGACGGCCAGGCGGTCCTGGTCCTCGCGCGTGATGCCCCACTTGGCGGCGATGTTCTCCGCCGTCACGCCCATGTGGATGTTGTGGAAGGGATCGTGCAGCGCGCCGATCATCATGTCGACGATCTTCGCGTCGCCCATGCGCGCGCCCCAGCGGGCGGTGAGGTCTGCATAGGGGGCGCGCGTCATGTTCTCCGCGCCGCCGCCGATCGCGATGTCGGAGTCGCCCAGCAGGATGGTCTGCGCCGCCGACACGATCGCCTGCAGGCCGGAGCCGCACAGGCGGTTGACGTTCATGGCGGGCGTGCCCTCGCCGCAGCCGCCGTTGATCGCGGCCACGCGCGACAGGTACATGTCGCGCGGTTCGGTGTTGACGACGTGGCCGAACACCACGTGCCCGACGTCCGCCCCGTCGACCTTGGCGCGCGCCAGGGACTCGCGCACGACCAGCGCGCCGAGTTCGGTCGGGGGAATGTCCTTCAGGCTGCCGCCGAAGGTGCCGATGGCCGTGCGCACCGCGCTGACGGCAACCACTTCACGTGTCATGGGGGGAATCTCCTGGTTCAAAGGCCGGAAAAAGAGAGGCCGGAGGCTAAGGCCTCCGGCTTACACCGACATTGTGCCCGCCCGATCGCGGGCTTCCGCTGCTAGGCCCTGACGTCGGCGACCGGATCGACGCCGAAATCGGGCCGCTCGAGGAAGGCGAGCACACGCCGCGCGGCCTCTTCCGGCGAAGTGAGCATGCCCTTGTCTTTCAGTCCTACGAAGTTCCCCATATCCGGAAAGAGATCGGGATCGGCGCCACGCAGCTGCACCTGCATGTCGGTGTCGATCACGCCGGGCGCCAGCGAACAGATCCGGGCGCCGTTGTCCTGCCTGGCCTGCTCCAGGGCGATGCAGCGGCTGAAATGGTCCAGGCCCGCCTTGGCGGCGCAATAGGCCGCCTGCGAGGCCATGGCGCGCCGCCCCAGGCCCGAGGAGATGTTGAGGATGCGCCGCGGCACCTTCCATCCCGCCGTGGCTTGCAGGAAGGCGGCGGCCAGCAGCATGGGCGCCTCCAGGTCCACCCGCATCGCCTCGGCCAGTTGCTCCGCCGGGATCTCCTCCAGCGGCGCGATGCGCGGGATCAAGCCGGCGTTGTTGATCAGCGTGACGGACGCGAAGCGCCCGCTGTCCTGCCCCTCCAGCCAGGTCTCCAGCCGCGCCGCCGCCGTCGCGGCGCGGGCGAGGTCCTGCGGCCACTGCTCGCAGTGCCGGGCGGCGCGGGCGGCCTGCTGCGCGAGTTCCTCGCTGGTCCTGCGCGAGATGCACAGCAGGTCGTGGCCGGCGGCGAGCAGCTGGCGCGCCATGGCCAGGCCCATGCCGCGCGAGGCGCCGGTGAGGATGGTGAGGTGGGTCATTGTCCGGTGGTTCAGGTGGCGATGACGATGGGGAAGGTGGCGCGCACGCCGTCGGGGCCGTCGCGGAAGGGCACCGTCAGGAGCTCGCGGTCCGCGCCCAGGTTGCGCCAGAGGAAATCGCGTTCGTTGCGCGGCTCGCCCTCGACATAGAGCTGCGTGGTGAGCAGCTCGCGCCGCTGCATCTTCACCTTGACGTGGATGTGCGGGGTGCGGCCGGTGTAGGGCACGGGCCGGATCGTGCGGAAGCGGTAGCGGCCGTCGCTGCCGACGGTGACGCGGCCGAAGCCCTGGAAGTTCGGGTCGGCGTGGCCGCCGTCGCCCGGGTGGTGGTAGTGGCCGGCGTGGTCGCACTGCCAGATCTCCACTTGGGCGCCGGCGAGCGGCTTGCCGTCCAGGTCGCTCACCACGCCCTCGACCCAGGCCGGCTCGCCGCTCGTGTACTGCAGCGTGCCGTTGCGCAACAGGTCGCCGTCGCTGTCCTGGGGCAGGCTGACGGGATAGAAGGGCCCTTCGGTCTGCCCCGGCGTCGGCCGGCGGGGCGCGGCGGGCTGCGCGCGCACGCCCGTCCAGCAGGCGGGCAGGGCGACCAGTGCGGCGGCGACGGTGCGGCGGCTCAGGCGCGTGCTCATGGCGGACCTCCCGGAAGTGCCCGGCCAGTGTCTCAGAAGGGCGGCGTGCTGTCGAAGGCGAGGGGTTCGCCCGACACCGGATGCGCGAGCCGCAGCGACTTCGCGTGCAGCAGCAGCCGGGGCGCGCGCTCGCGCACCGGCGGCGGGGCGTAGAGCGCATCCCCCAGGATCGGGTGGCCGATGGCCAGCAGGTGCACGCGCAACTGGTGCGAACGGCCGGTGACCGGCTCCAGTTCCAGCCGGCTGTGGTCCCCGTGCGCCTCCAGGACCCGCCAGTGCGTGGTGCTGGGCCGGCCCGTTTCGGGGTCGACCTTCTGCAGCGGCCGGTTGGGCCAGTCGGCGGCGAGCGGCAGGGCGATCGTGCCTTCGGTCCCCGGCGCGCCGAGCCGTCCTTCCACCACGGCCTCATAGCGCTTGTCCACCGCCCGCTCCGCGAAGGCGCGGCTCAGCAGCCGCTGCACGTGGAGGCCGCGCCCCATGAGGAACAGGCCCGACGTGGCCATGTCCAGCCGGTGAACGACGAGCGCGTCGGGCCACAGGCGCTGGGCCCGGGCCGACAGGCAGTCCTGCTTGTCTTCGCCGCGGCCGGGCACGGCCAGAAGGCCGGCGGGCTTCTCCAGCACCAGCAGGTGCTCGTCCACGTAGACCAGGCCTTCGGATAATGCTGCCATGCCCGCGCTGACTTCCTTTCTTCCTCTTTCCCTGCAGACCGTGCTGCTGCTGGTCGCTTCCAACGTGTTCATGACCTTCGCCTGGTACGGCCACCTGCGCAGCCTGGCCACGGCGCCCTGGTACGCGGCCGCCTTCGTGAGCTGGGGGATCGCGCTGGCCGAATACCTGCTGCAGGTGCCGGCCAACCGCATCGGCTTCCAGCAGGCCGGCTTCAGCGTGGGCCAGCTCAAGATCATGCAGGAAGTGATCACCCTGGCCGTGTTCCTGCCGTTTTCTGTCTACTTCCTGAAGGTGCCCATGAGGCTCGATTACCTCTGGGCCGCCCTGTGCATGGTGGGCGCGGTGTATTTCATATTCCGCAACGGTTGACCAAGGGCGGCGGGTAAACTCCCCGGCGGTTCCCAAAACACACAAGTACTCCTCCCCGGAGCGCCCATGCTCTTCAAGAAACTGCTCCCGAAAGAAGGCAACTTCTTCGAATTGTTCAACCAGCACGCGGAGCGGATCGTCGAAGCGGCCCACGCCTTCTCCCGGCTGGTGGCCAACTACAACGACGCCAACCTGCGCGACCAGCACAACCGCGAAGTCGACCACGCCGAGCGCTCCGCCGACAAGGTGACGCACGAAGTCAACCGGCTGATCCACTCCACCTTCATCACGCCGATCGACCGCGAGCAGATCCACACGCTGATCAACACGATGGACGACGTGGCCGACCTGATCCAGGACTCGGCCGAGACCATGGCGCTGTACGACGTGCGCCACATGACCGCCGAGATCACCCGCCTGACCGACCTGAGCGTGCGCTGCTGCGAGCAGGTGCGCGACGCGGTGTCGCACCTGAGCAAGCTGTCGGACCACAACACGGCCCAGGCCGCGCTGAAGACCTGCGAGGAGATCGACAAGATCGAATCCGAGGCCGACCGCGTGATGCGCTCCGCGATGAGCAAGCTGTTCCGGGAAGAGCCGGACGTGCGCGAGGTGATCAAGCTCAAGGCCATCTACGAGCTGCTGGAGACGATCACCGACAAGTGCGAGGACGTGGCCAACGTCGTCGAAGGCATCGTGCTCGAGAACTCCTGAGGACCGCGCGATGGTAGCGACGCAAACGGCCCTGTGGGTCGTGGTCCTGCTGGTCGTGGTGGCGCTGCTGTTCGACTTCATGAACGGCTTCCACGACGCGGCCAATTCGATCGCCACGGTGGTGTCCACCGGGGTGCTGAAGCCGACGCAGGCGGTGGCCTTCGCCGCCTTCTTCAACGTGGTGGCCGTGTTCATCTTCCACCTGAGCGTGGCAGCCACGATCGGCAAGGGCATCGTGGAGCCGGGGATCGTGGACACCCACGTGGTGTTCGGGGCGCTGGCCGGGGCGATCACCTGGAACGTGATCACCTGGTGGTACGGCATCCCCAGCAGCTCCTCGCACGCGCTGATCGGCGGCATCTGCGGCGCCGTGATCGCCAAGGCCGGCGCCGGCCAGCTGATCGCCTCGGGCATCTGGAAGACGGTGATCTTCATCTTCATCTCGCCGACGCTGGGTTTCATCCTCGGCTCGCTGATGATGGCCATCGTGTCGAACATCTTCCGCTCGACCCGCCCCTCGCGCGTGGACAAGTGGTTCCGCCGGCTGCAGCTGATCTCGGCCGGCGCCTACAGCCTGGGCCACGGCGGCAACGACTCGCAGAAGACGATCGGCATCATCTGGATGCTGCTGATCGCCACCGGCTACGTCGCCGCCGGCGACAAGAGCCCGCCGACCTGGGTGATCGCCACCTGCTACACGGCCATGGGCCTGGGCACCATGTTCGGCGGCTGGCGCATCGTGAAGACGATGGGCCAGAAGATCACCAAGCTCAAGCCCGTGGGCGGCTTCTGCGCGGAAACGGGCGGTGCCCTGACGCTGTTCCTCGCGACCGCCCTGGGCATCCCGGTGTCCACCACCCACACCATCACCGGCGCCATCGTCGGCGTGGGATCCACCCAGCGCATGAGCGCGGTGCGCTGGGGCGTGGCGGGCAACATCGTGTGGGCCTGGATCTTCACGATCCCCGCCAGCGCGTTCGTCGCGGCGATCGCCTACTGGGCCAGCCTGAAGCTGTTCTGACCGCCTTGCACCCTCCCCTGCGGGGGAGGGGTGGGTGGGGCGCTCCCTCTCCCGCTTGCGCCGGCCTCACTCGCTGATCCGCCGCCCCTCTTCGACCTGGGCCTCGAAATAGCGCTGGAAACTGAAGGCGATGCTCGCCATCAGCACCCCCGCGCCGACCGCCAGCGACAGGGCCACGGCGAACACCGTCCCCCAGTGGGTCGCGCCCGGTTCGGCCTCCTGCGGCGCGCCGGGGTTGAAGCGGGCGTTCCACTTCTCGCGCGGCATCAGCCCGTAGACGATGGCATTGAGGCAGCACGCCGCGATGGTGAACCCGAGCAGGGGCACCAGCAGCCAGCTCAGGACGTCGTCCTGCCCGTACTGCTGCACCCGCTCGATGCCGTAGAGGCCCGCCGCGGTCGGGATCGGCAGCAGCCAGCCGATCGTGTCGCCGAAGCCGCGCAGGTAAAAGCGATGCAGCCCCAGTGGCCCGCCCAGGAACGCGAGCCACGCCGCCAGGGTCTTGCTCTTCACTTCGTCGGCGCTTCCGGGGCGCTGCGGCTGCCCTCCCCGAGGGCCTTTTCCATCAGTACGATGTCCAGCCAGCGGTCGAACTTCCAGCCGCAGGCCTCGATCTTCCCGGCGTGCCGGAAGCCCACGGCGCGGTGCACGCCGATGGAGCGCACGTTGTCCGAGTCGCCGATCACGGCGATCAGCTTGCGCAGGCCCATGGCCTCGGCCTGCCTCGTCAGTTCCGTCAGCAGCTTGTTGCCGATGCGCTGGCCGGCCGCCTTCGGGTCCAGGTAGATGGAGTCCTCCGCGGAATAGCGGTAGGCCGGCCGCGGCTTGAACCACTGGCAGTAGGCGAAGCCCAGGACCTGGCCGTCGTTGTCGGCCACCAGGTAGGGCAGGCCCTTGGCGAGCACGTCGCCCCGGCGGGCGGCCATCTCCGCCTCGGTGGGCGGGGTGGTCTCGAAAGTGCCGGTTCCGTGCAGCACGTGGTGGGCGTAGATGGCGGTGATCGCCGGGACGTCGGCATCGGTACTCGGCCGCAAAGTCAGCATAGGGCAGAACAAGTTATAATCGTGGGCTTTTCGGCGTGTCGCTGGCCGGGTGGCCAGTCGCGTGTCTCAACGCCGGAAGAACATCAGCGCGCCGGCGAAACAGAAACTGCCGGCACGTCGTCCACCCGAAGGATAAATCATGGTCGTCATTCGACTCTCCCGCGGCGGTTCCAAGCACCGTCCGTTCTACAACATCGTCGTTGCCGACAAGCGGGTGCGCCGCGACGGCCGCTTCATCGAGCGCCTGGGCTTCTACAACCCGGTCGCCAAGGAAGGCGAAGAGAAGCTGCGCGTGGCGCAGGACCGCCTGACGTACTGGAAGGGCGTCGGCGCCCAGGCGTCCCCGACGGTCGAGCGCCTGCTGACGCAGGCCCCTGCCGCCCCGGCCGCCGCTCCCGCCCAGGCCTGATCTCCCGATGGCCGCGCCCGGCCGTCCGGCAGCCTCGCTGCCACCGGACATCGAACCCGCGGAGCTTCCCGCGGATGCCATCGAAGTCGGGCGCATCCTCGACGCCTGGGGCGTCAAGGGCTGGCTCAAGGTCCTGCCCCACAGCGCCGACCCGCAGGCGCTGTTCTCCTCCACGCGCTGGTACCTGCAGCCGTCCGACAAGGGCCCGCAAGCCTTTGCCGGCACGGTGCTGCTGCGCGTGCGGGAGACGAAGGAGCATTCCGATTCCGTGGTCGCCCGGGCGGACGCCGTGGAAGACCGCAACACCGCGGAAATGCTCCGCGGCGCACGCATCTTCGTGCCGCGTTCCTCCTTCCCCACCGCCTCCGACGACGAGTACTACTGGGTCGACCTGATCGGCCTGGAAGTGGTCAACCGCGAAGGCGTGCACCTGGGCCGGGTCAGGGACCTGATGGCCACCGGCCCCCAGACCGTGCTGGTGGTGGAGTACGAGCAGGAGGGCAAGCCGCAGGAGCGCATGCTGCCCTTCGTGGCCGCCTACGTCGACGACGTGAACCTGCGGCAGCGCCGCATCACGGTGGACTGGCAGCCCGATTACTAGTCGCGGCGGCATGCGGTTCGACGTCCTCACCCTCTTTCCCGAGCTGTTCGCCCCCTTCCTGGCCGCCGGCGTGACCCGCCGCGCCTTCGAGACGAAGCAGGTCGACGTGCGCCTGTGGCAGCTGCGCGATCACGCCGAAGGCAACTACCGGCGCGTCGACGACCGGCCCTTCGGCGGCGGCCCGGGCATGGTCATGCTGGCCGCGCCCCTGGCGCGCTGCCTGGCCGCGGTCCGGGCGGACCGGGGCGACGCCGCGCCGCTGGTCCTGTTCTCCCCGATCGGCGAGCGGCTGGACCATGCCGGCGTCGAGCGCTGGTCGGCCAGCGCCGGGGCGATCCTGCTCTGTGGCCGCTACGAGGGCGTCGACCAGCGCTTCATCGACCGCCATGTCGACGTGCAGCTGAGCCTGGGCGACTTCGTCCTCTCCGGCGGCGAGATCGCCGCGATGGCGCTGCTGGACGCGGTGGCCCGGCTGCAGCCCGGGGTCCTGAACGACGCCGACAGCCACCAGGAAGACAGCTTCAACCCCGCCCTCGACGGCCTGCTGGATTGCCCCCACTACACCCGGCCGGAAGAGTGGGAGGGCGTGCGGGTGCCGGAGGAACTGCTGTCCGGCCACCATGCCCGTATCGAGGCCTGGCGGCGCCAGCAGCGGCTGGCGGTGACGGCGAAGCACCGGCCGGACCTGATCGCCGCCGCCCGCCAATCGGGCCGGCTGAACCGCGCCGACGAGGATTTCCTGCGCACGCTATAATGGCCGGCTTTCCGATCCTCTACCCGGCCGTCCGGGCCCCTTCACCCCGGTGAAGCGAAGCCAGGACCATTCCAAGAGCAGCCGCAGGCACGATCGCTGAGGAAACCATGAACCTGATCCAGACCCTCGAGCAAGAGGAAATCGCCCGCCTGGGCAAGAACGTCCCCGCATTCGCCCCCGGCGACACCGTGATCGTCTCGGTGAACGTCGTCGAAGGCACCCGCAAGCGCGTGCAGGCCTACGAAGGCGTGGTGATCGCCAAGCGCAACCGCGGCCTGAACAGCGCCTTCACGGTGCGCAAGATCTCCAGCGGCGAAGGCGTGGAGCGCACGTTCCAGACCTACAGCCCGCTGATCGCCGGCATCGAGGTGAAGCGCCGCGGCGACGTCCGCCGCGCCAAGCTGTACTACCTGCGCGAGCGTTCCGGCAAGTCGGCCCGCATCAAGGAAAAGCTGGCCCACACCCAGAAGGACAAGGCGGCCGCCGCGGAGTAACGCAGCGCCCCCTTGCGACGAACCGCCGCCGGCCTCGCAGCCCGCGGCGGTTTTTCTTTGCGACGCCATGCCGATCGACCCCGCCGCCACCATCCCGCCGGACACGCCCCTGTCGAAGCTGCCCGGCTTCGACCCGCGGGAGGTGCCCGTGCTCGCGGCCGACGAGCACCTGCCTGCCATCGCCCCGGCGCACCTCGCGCCCGAGGCGCTGCGCCAGCGCTTCGCCTGGCCGCCGCAATGGCAGCCGGAACTGCGGCTGGAACCGGCCTTCACCAACCGCCGGACGGCGCTTGCTTCGGTGCTTATCCCGGTGGTGACGCGCGAGCGGCCCATGGTGCTGCTGACGCAGCGCACCGCGCACCTGTCCACGCATTCGGGCCAGGTGGCCTTCCCCGGCGGCAAGCGGGACGACACCGACGTGGATGCCGCCGATACCGCGCTGCGCGAGGCGCACGAGGAGATCGGCCTCGACCGCGCGCTGGCCGAAGTGATCGGCGAGCTGCCCACGTACACCACGGGCACGATGTTCGTGATCACGCCGGTGGTGGCGCTGGTCCGCCCGGAGTACCACCTCGCGCTCAACGCGCACGAGGTGGCCGATGCCTTCGAGGTCCCGCTCGATTTCCTGATGGACCCCGCGCACCACCGCCGCCACGCGCTGGAGTTCGGCGGCTCGCGGCGCGAGTGGTTCTCGATGCCTTACCGCGACGGGGAGCGGGAGCGCTTCATCTGGGGCGCGACGGCGGGAATGCTGCGCAACCTCTATCGCTTCCTGGCGGCCTGAAAGTCCCGCGCGGCGACGCGGCTATGATCCGCCCATGTCCTTCTTCGCGATCCTGTTCGCACTGCTGATCGAGCAGGTGCGACCGCTGGGAGCGCACAACCCCATCCACGCCGGGCTGCGTGTCTGGGCGCGCTGGGTGAGCCGCAACTTCGACGCGGGCGGGCCGCAGCACGGGTGGGTGTGCTGGCTGCTCGCCGTGGCTGCGCCGGCGCTGCTGGCGCTCGGCATCCACTGGGGCCTCCTGATGACGCTCGGCTGGCCCGCGTCCATGGTGTGGAGCGTGCTGGTCCTGTACGTCACCCTCGGCTTCCGCCAGTTCAGCCACCACTTCACCGGCATCCGCGACGCGCTGGAAGCGGGCGACGAGACCCGCGCCCGCGAACTGCTGGCGCGCTGGCAGCGCGTCGATGCGAGCGAACTGCCCCGCAGCGAGATCGTGCGGCACGTGATCGAGTACTCGGTGCTGGCCGCCCACCGCCACGTGTTCGGGGTGCTGGCCTGGTTCTCCATCCTCGCCGCCTTCGGCCTCGGGCCGGCCGGCGCGGTGCTGTACCGCATGGCCGAATTCGTGGTCCGCTACTGGCGCTATCGCAACCGCATGCAGCTGCAGCCGGCCAGCGAGGCGCTGCAGTCGGCCGCCGCGCGTGCCTGGCTGGCCGTGGACTGGCTGCCCGCGCGCATCACCGCCATCGCCTTCGCGGTGGTGGGCAGCTTCGAGGAGGCGATCGACTGCTGGCGCAACTACGCCCAGCGCTTCCCGAACGACAATGACGGCGTGATCCTCGCGGCCACGTCGGGCGCGGTGAACGTGCGCCTCGGCGGCGAGTCGCTCAAGCCGGTGTTCGCGCCGGACGGCGCGCAGATCTTCCAGACCACCGGCGGCGAGCCGACGATGGACACTGCCAGCACGCCCGGACGTGAGGCGGAGATCGCGCACCTGCGCAGCATCGTCGGACTGGTGTGGCGCTCGGTGGTGCTGTGGATGGTGCTGCTGGCGTTGCTGACGCTGGCGCGCCTGCTCGGGTAGGCGGGCGGCGAGCGGCGCAGCCCGGACACCGGCGCTGCAGCGCGCCGGCTGCTAGACCGTCGTCGTCGCGCGCGCCAGCTGCGCGCGCGTCCACTTCACGATGTCCCCCGCGGCCATGGCGCCGGCCTGCCGCGCGACCTCCTTGCCGCCGATGAACAGCGCGATCGTCGGGATGCTGCGGATGTTCAGCCGCGCACCCACGCCCTGCGCCTCGTCGGTGTTCACCTTCACCAGTTGCACGCGCGGCGCGAGCTCCGCGGTGGCCTGCTCGAAGGCGGGCGCCATCATGCGGCAGGGGCCGCACCACGGGGCCCAGAAGTCCACCAGCACGGGCAGGTCGCTGCGGGTGGTGTGGCGCTCGAACTCCGTGGCGCTCAGGTTCGCCGGCTGCCCCGCGAACAGCGCGCCACGACAGCTGCCGCAATCGGGGTTACGGTCCAGGTCCGCGTCGCGGATGCGGTTGGTCGTGTGGCAATGGGGACAGACGACATGCAGCTGGCTCATCGGGATCTCTTGCCTCCTTCCATTCAGATGAGGGCGGCGATCCCGCGGACAAGGGCTGAGCCCTAGTAACGAGGCGCTTGCGACAACTCCTCGAACAGCGTGCGGTAGATGCGGTGGCGGGTTGGTTCCACGCGTCCCGCGGGCGCGCCGGGCCCATCCGCGAGGGCCGCGATCACGCCGCAGCCCGGCTCGTGCAGGTGCGTGCAGTTGTAGAACTTGCAATTGGCCACGTGCGGCTTGAGGTCGGGCATCAGCGCGGCCAGCTGCATGCGGTCGATGTGGTGCACCCCGAATTCCTGGAAGCCGGGCGAGTCGATCAATGCCGTCGTGCGCTCCTCGTCCACCCAGTACCAGGTGGTGGCCGTCGTCGTGTGCCGGCCCGAATTCAGCGCCTGCGAGATCTCGCCGGTGAGTGCGCGCGCCTGCGGTGCCAGCAGGTTGATCAGCGTGCTCTTGCCGGCGCCGGAGGGGCCGAGCACCAGCGTGGTCTTGCCGCGCAGGTGCTTGAGCAGGTGCTCGCGGTCGGTATCGCCCGACATGCGCAGCGACAGCGGCAGCACGCCGTAGCCCATGTGCTGGTAGGGCACCAGGCGCCCCCACGCGCGTTCGAAGGGCTCAACGAGGTCGCTCTTGTTCAGGGCGATGAGGGGCGCGATGCGCTCCGCCTCGGCGGCGATCAGCGCGCGCGCCAGCTGCATCTCGGAGAACTCGGGCTCGGCCGCGATCAGCACCAGGACCAGGTCCAGGTTGGCCGCGAAGGACTTCGTGCGGATCTCGTCCTGCCGGTAGAACAGGTTGCGCCGCGGCTCGACGGCCTCGATCACGCCCTCGTCGCCGCTGGACTGCCATTTCACGCGGTCGCCGACCACCGCCTGGCTCTTCTTGCCGCGCGGATGGCAGAGGCGGCGGCCGCCGTCGGGCGACTCCACCAGGCAGTGGCGGCCGTGGCTCGCGACCACCAGTCCCGGCTGCGCCATGAGTTCAGGCAAGGCAGGCCTTTCCGTTCATGCGAGGCGGGCCAGCCGTTCGGAGGCGGGCGGGTGGGAGTAGTAGAACTTGACGAAGACCGGGTCGGGCGTGAGCGTCGACGCGTTGTCTTCGTACAGCTTCAGCAGCGCGTTGCCGAGGTCGCGGCCGCTCGTTTGCGTGGCGGCGAAGGCGTCGGCCTCGAACTCGTGGCGCCGCGAGAACTGCGCCATCACCGGCGAGACGAAGTACGTGAACACCGGCACGGCCAGCATGAACAGCAGCAGCGCGAGCGCGTCGTTGGGGCCGTCGAGGTTGGGGCGCACGCCGAGGCCGGTGTAGAACCAGACGCGGCTGGCGAGCCATCCGAGCAGGGCGAAGCCCAGGAGGCTCAGCGCGAACATGGCCACGATGCGCTTGACGATGTGCTTGTGCTTGAAGTGCCCCAGCTCGTGGGCCAGCACCGCGTCGACCTCGCCCGGCGAGAGCTTGGCCAGCAGGGTGTCGTAGAAGACGACGCGCTTGGCGGCGCCGAAGCCGGTGAAGTAGGCGTTGGCGTGGGCGCTGCGCTTGCTGCCGTCCATCACGAACAGGCCCTTGGCCGCGAAGCCGCAGCGCTGCATCAGCGCCGTCACGCGCGCCTTGAGCGTCTCGTCCTCGAGCGGCTGGAACTTGTTGAACAGCGGCGCGATGAAAGTGGGGTAGATCACCAGCAGCAGCAGGTTGAATCCCATCCAGACGGCCCAGGCCCACAGCCACCACCACGGGCCCGCCGCGCCCATGAGCCACAGGATCAGTGCCGCGATCGGCAGGCCGATCAGCGCGCCGAGCAGCGCGCCCTTCAACAGGTCGGCGAGCCACAGGCGCAAGGTCATCTTGTTGAAGCCGAAGCGCTCTTCCACCACGAAGGTCTGGTACAGCGAGAAGGGCAGGTCCAGCAAGCCGCCGATCACCGCGAACGATGCGAGCAGCAGCAGCTGCTGCGTCATGCCGGTGCCGAGCCAGCGCACCAGGACTTGGTTCAGGGCGTCGAGCCCGCCCAGCAACGTCCATCCGAGCAGCACCGCGGCGGCGAACGCCGTCTCCAGCAGGCCCAGGCGCGACTTGGCGACGGTGTAGTCCGCCGCCTTCTGGTGGGCGGCGAGGGAGACGGTGGCGGCGAAGGGTTCGGGGACCTGCTCGCGGTGGCGCGCGACGTAGCGCACCTGGCGGCTGGAGAGCCAGAACTTCACGAGGAGGCCGGCGAGGAGAAAGGCGGCGAACGCGAACGTCAGCGCGGCGGAAGCTTGCATCCCGGGATCTTACGGCCATCGGCGACAATGGCCAGCATGGCCGAACCTACAACGCACGCAGTGGCCGATTCGAACGAGACGCCCGCGCCGACCCTGGCGAAGAACGACCAGAACCTCGTCTGGCTCGACTGTGAAATGACCGGGCTGGACCCGGAACGCGACCGCATCATCGAGATCGCCGTGGTGGTGACCGGGCCGCACCTGGAGCCCCGCATCGAGGGTCCCGTGCTCGCGATCCACCAGACCGATGCCCAGCTGGACCTGATGGACTCCTGGAACCGGGGCACGCACGGCAAGAGCGGCCTCACGGAGCGGGTGCGCGCCTCCACCGTCACCGAGGCGGAGGCCGAGCAGCAACTGCTGGAGTTCGTGGCCAGGTACATCCCCAAGAACGCGAGCCCGATGTGCGGCAACAGCATCGGCCAGGACCGGCGCTTCCTGGTGAAGTACATGCCGAAGCTGGAAGCCTGGTTCCACTACCGCAACCTGGACGTGAGCACGCTCAAGGAGCTGTCGCGGCGCTGGCGTCCGGACGTCTATTCCTCGTTCAAGAAGCGGCAGCTGCACACCGCGCTGGCCGATATCCACGAGTCGATCGACGAACTGGCCCATTACCGCGAGCACTTCCTGAAGCTCGCGTAAGGGGGGTGAAACCCCGGCGGCTGTACGGCGTTGTGCGGGAAAACCCGGAACATGCGATAATCGCAGGCTTGCTGCTTCACGGCAGCTGATTCGCGCATCCGCCTTCTTGCACTGGCCCGCTCTCCACGAGCGAAATGGGCCGCAGGCCGAAAGTCCTGTTTGTCGTTGGAATGGTTGATGTATCCCAATCATTCTGATGACGGCGCCGCCCGCCCCGGGCTGCGTCGCATGGACTTTTTCATGACCGACATCCTGCAAGACCAAGACCAAGAACAAGACACCCCCGAGACCAACGGCTTCGCCGCCCTGGGCCTCGCCCCCGAACTGCTGGCGGCCGTGGCCGACCTCGGTTTCACCCAGCCCACCCCGGTGCAGCAGCAGGCCATCGGCCTCGCGATGGCGCAGGAAGCCACGGCCGGCAGCACGGCCTTCAACGACCTCATGGTCTCCAGCCAGACGGGCAGCGGCAAGACCGCCGCCTTCCTGCTGCCGGTGCTGAACACGCTGATCGCGCAGAAGGCCGCCGAAGCCGAGGCCGAGCAGCAGGCGCGTGCCGACGCGATCGCGCGCGGCGAGGACGCGACCAAGCGGCCCCGCCGCAACCCGCTGAGCCCGCGCCACTTCAAGGCCGCCACGCCGGGCGCGCTGGTGCTGTGCCCCACGCGCGAACTTGCGCAGCAGGTGGCCCATGACGCCATCGACCTGGTGAAGCACTGCCGCGGCCTGCGGATCGCCAACGTGGTGGGCGGCATGCCCTACCAGATGCAGATCGCCCGCCTGCAGAACGCCGACCTCGTGGTCGCCACGCCCGGCCGCCTGCTGGACCTGCAGCGCTCCATGCAGATCAAGCTGGACAAGGTGCAGTTCCTGGTGGTGGACGAGGCCGACCGCATGCTGGACCTGGGCTTCGCCGACGACCTGGCCGAGGTGCACCAGCTCACGGCCAACCGGCACCAGACGATGATGTTCAGCGCCACGCTGGCGCCGCGCATCCAGCAGCTGGCCACGCGCGTGATGCGCCAGCCGCAGCGGCTGCAGATCGATTCGCCGCAGGACCGGCACGTCAACATCGAGCAGCGCCTGTTCTGGGCCGACAACGCCCAGCACAAGCGGCAGCTGCTGGACCACTGGCTGCGCGACACCAGCATCGAGCAGGCGATCGTGTTCGCCAGTACGAAGATCGAGTGCGACGGCCTGGCCGAGGACCTGCAGCAGGCCGGCTTCGCCGCCGTGTCGCTGCACGGTGACCTGCCGCAGGGGCTGCGCAACCGGCGCCTGATGGCGCTGCGCAGCGGCCAGGTGCAGTTCCTGGTGGCCACCGACGTGGCCGCGCGCGGCATCGACGTGCCGAGCATCTCGCACGTCTTCAACTACGGCCTGCCGATGAAGAGCGAGGACTACACGCACCGCATCGGCCGCACCGGTCGCGCGGGTCGTGACGGCCTCGCCGTGACCTTCGCCGAGTTCCGCGACCGCCGCAAGATCGGCGACATCGAGCAGTACAGCCGCCAGCCGATCCAGGCCCACACGATCCCGGGCCTGGAGCCGAAGACGCGCTTCGAGCAGCGTCCGCCGCGCAGCGGCTTCGGCGGCAAGCCGGGCCGTCCGGGCGAGCGTCGCCAGGGCACCGGCAACGGCTACGGCAAGCACTCGGGCTTCGGCGCCAAGTCCTTCGAGCGCCGCGAGGGCGGCTTCGGCGGCGCGCCTCGCGAGGGCGGCTTCGGCGGCGCCCGGCGTGAAGGCAGCTTCGGCGGCCGCGACACGGGCGGCCACCACCGCGACTTCGGCGGCGCCCGCTCGCGCGGCGGCCGGTAAGTTCGCCGTCAACCCCGCGCAGGCGGGGATGCGAACAAGGGCGCGAAAGCGCCCTTTTTTTTGCTCCGATCTCCGGGGAGGCTGCTGGAGTGGGTTCATTTCCGCCGGATGCGGGAATCCGCGGGTGGGGGCAGTGGCTTTCTTGCCGGACCAGAACGGGGCTGTCCGTCTCTGCGACTGTCCCCCGGCGCGGATGAGAAACGCGCCCCGGGTGAGAGCGGCGCCCGCGCCTCCTCCTTTATGTCGCCGAGCCGGACAGCCCCGCTCTGGTCCTGCGCCGCGCCGGGTTCGTGTGCAGCAGCTCCGTTGACTCGGGCCGCAAGCCGTCCTCCGCAAGAAGCAGGTGCGCGAGGGGAACTGCCTGATTCGCGCAGTGCGCAGGACCGTCCTGGTCCGGCCCACTGGCAACGAACCTGCGGCTCGCCAGGCGGCGGCTTTCCGATGTCAGGCCCGCGACGACACCACCGGCGTTGCCGCCTCCGTCGGCGACCGACCCGTCTCCGGCCACCGCTTCTTCACGACGAGCCACGCCACCAGGCCGATGCTCATCATCCCCAGCGAGGCCAGCGCCAGCTCCCGCGTCGAACCCATCACGAGCGGGGCCACCGCCCCGGCCACGAACCCATTCGCGGCCGAGCCGATGAAGGCTTGCAGCGACGACGCCATGCCGCGCCGCTCCGGATGCAGGTCCAGCACCAGCAGCGTCACCACCGGCACCATCAGCGCCCACCCGAACGAGAATGCCGCGATCGGGATCAGCGCCCACCCCGCACGCGGCGTGAACAGGAAGTTGGCCGCGACGTTCAGCAGCGACACCAGCACCATCACCGTGAAGCCGTAGCGGATCTGCTGCTTCGGCGCGACGCGGCCGGCCAGCCGCCCGCTCAGGTACGAGCCGCCCATGATCCCGCTGATGGTGAGCAGGAAGAACCAGAAGAACTGCGTCGGCGCGAGGCCCAGGTGCTCGCCGAGGAAGGCGGGGGCGGACAGCACGTAGAGGAACATGCCGTTGAAGGGGATGCCGCTCGCCAGCGCCAGCAGCAGGAAGCGCGGGCTCGCCCCCAGCTGCCAGTAGCCGCGCATGAGGTTGCGCACGTTGAACGGCTGCCGGTGCGTGGCGTGCAGGGTCTCCGGCAGGAGCCGCCAGTTGGCCGTCCACAGCAGGACGCCGATGCCGGTCAGGAACCAGAAGATGCTGTGCCAGCCCGCATGCACGAACAGCCAGCCGCCGATCACCGGCGCGATCGCGGGGGCGACGCCGAAGTAGATGGTGACCTGGCTCATGACCTTCTGCGCCTGCTCCGGCGGGAACATGTCGCGGATCACCGCGCGCGACACGACCCAGCCCGCGCCGCTGCACAGGCCCTGCACGGCCCGGAAGAAGACCAGCGAAGCGATGCTCTCCGAGAGCGCGCAGCCCATGGAGGCGAGCGTGAACACCGCGATGCCCCACAGCACCACGGGCCGGCGGCCGAAGCTGTCCGCCAGCGCGCCGTGGAACAGGTTCATGAAGGCGAAGCCGAACAGGTACGCCGACAGCGTCTGCTGCATCTGCACCGGCGTCGCCTCCAGCGCGCGGGCGATGCCGGAGAAGGCGGGGATGTAGGTGTCGATCGAGAACGGCCCCAGCATGCCCAGCAGGGCAAGGAGCAGCGCGAGCGCCCAGCGGGGGGCGGTCCAGATCTGGCCGGCTTCGGGATTCATGGAGGGGAGAGCGGGTTTGTACCAGAGCCCGCCCTCCCGCGTCGCTCAGGACGACGGCAGGCGATCGAGCATCTCCCGGGTGACCAGCACCACGCCCTTCTCGCTGCGGTGGAAGCGCTCGCTGTCCGTGCGCGCGTCCTCGCCGATCACCATGCCGTCGGGGATGACGCAGCCGCGATCCATCACCACCTTGGACAGGCGCGCGCCGCGGCCGATCACGCAGTCCGGCATGATCACCGCTTCGCTGATCGTGCAGCAGGAGTGCACCTTCACGTTGGAGAACAGGACCGAGCGCCCGATGTTGGAGCCCACCACCACGCAACCGCCCGAGATCAGCACGTTCGAGGTCTCGCCGTTGAGGCCGCGTTCGTCCGGCACGAACTTCGCCGGCGGCAGCTGCTCCTGGTAGGTCCACACCGGCCAGTCCGTGTCGTACAGGTTCAGCTCCGGCATGTCGCCCGCCAGGTCGAGGTTGGCGGCCCAGAACGAGTCCACCGTGCCGACGTCGCGCCAGTAGGGCCTGTTGCGCGTCTGCGCCGGGATGCTCGAGAGGTTCAGCGGGTGCGCGATGGCGCCCCCGTCGCCCACGATCTCCGGGATCAGGTTCTTGCCGAAGTCGTGCTCCGAGGCGTCGTCCCCGAGGTCCTTCTCCAGCAGCCGGTACAGGTACTCCGCGTCGAAGACGTAGATGCCCATGCTGCCCAGCGCGCGGTCCGGCTTGCCCGGAATCGCGGGCGGGTCCGCGGGCTTCTCGAGGAAGTCGGTGATGCGGCGGTGCTCGTCGACGTGCATCACGCCCAGGGCCACGCCTTCCATGCGCGGCACCTCGATGCAGCCCACGGTGACCTTGGCCTGGCTCTCCACGTGATCGAGCAGCATCAGCGAGTAGTCCTGCTTGTAGATGTGGTCGCCCGCGAGCACGAGGATGTACTCGGGCTCGTAGGCGCGCAGGATGTCGATGTTCTGGGTGATCGCGTCGGCGGTCCCGCGGTACCAGAACGCCTCGTTGACGCGCTGCTGCGCCGGCAGCAGGTCGATGAACTCGTTGTGCGCGCCCTGCAGGAAGTTCCAGCCACGCTGCAGGTGCCGCAGCAGCGAGTGCGACTTGTACTGGGTGAGCACGCCGATGCGGCGGATGCCCGAGTTGATGCAGTTCGACAGCGCGAAGTCGATGATGCGGAACTTGCCGCCGAAGTAGACCGCCGGTTTGGCGCGGCGGTCCGTCAGGTCCATCAGCCGCGAACCGCGGCCGCCGGCCAGCACCAGAGCGATCGTCCGCTTGGGCAGTTCGCGGGCCAGGATCATGCGTTCCATCGCCGTGTCGCGGCCGAGCCCACCGACCGCTTCGAGGATGCTCAGGTTTTCCTTCATGGACTTGTTCCCCCTGAAAGCCCGACGCCAATGTCTTCCAGGCTCAGGGGCGGCCATGTAGGACGCAGCCGCCTTTCCGCCCCGATGCCGGAGGCAGCCGCCGCGGGGTTCGCGCGGGCTTGCAGCTATGGGCCGCGGGGCCGTTCGTAGGACAAGCCAGCGACTGCCTGCCAGACGGATTGTTCCGGCCGCACACAGCTGGGCTTTGGCGCTAGCATCCTCCTCACGCTGTCACGGAGCGCCGCCATGAAGAGTTCGCACCGCCTTGGCCTGCTCGTCGCCACCCTGCTGGCGGTGCTGATCGTGTTGACGGGAGTCGCCATCCACAGCCTCTTGCGGCTGGGGTCCGGCGCGCTGGCGGTCGCCGTCGCGATCACCGGTGCGGCGGCAGTGCTGGCCGTCGGCGTGGCCTGGTCGCTGGCGCGCGAGGCCGAACAGCAGCTCGGCGAGCTGCTGCCGCTCCCGCGCGAAGAATCGCCGCCGGCGCCGCCGGTGCGCAAGACCGGCTTCACGCTGCGCGAAGCGCGCCCCGGCGAGATCCCGGAGCCCTACCTCGCCGCCGTGCGCAAGGGCGCGCAGGCGCGGCAGGCGGCGTGGAAGGCGGACGCGCAACAGCACCACTGAGCGCGCCGCCGCCATCGGGCCGGCCGCCCTTGCCGTCCCGCAGGAAGCGTCCCACGCACGGCCCGGACGGGCACCCGCAGCGCGGCGCCGGCGCGCCGGCTAGCCTTGGCTGCATCACAGGAGGGTGCATGCTCGAGAAACTCCCGGAGCCGCTCGGCCACGCGCTGCGCGACGCGCGCGCCGGCCTGGACAAGCTCGTCTTCAACCGCTGCGGCCTGCGCGCGGGCCATGGCACTCTCGTCCTCGCGAGTCTCGCGTTCGCGGACCACGCGCCCATCCCGGCCCGCTATACGGCCGACGGCGAGGGCGTTTCGCCGCCGCTGCACTGGACCGGCGTGCCGGCCGGCGCGGCCAGCCTGGTGCTGATCGTCGAGGATGCGGATGCGCCGACGCCCGAACCGCTCGTGCACGCGATCGTGGTGGACCTGCCCGGCGACGACGGAGCGCTGCCCGAAGGGGAACTGCACAGCCCGAACCACGAGGGCGGCGGTGCGCACGAGGGCCGCAACTCCTACCTGCGCTCCGGCTGGCTGCCACCCGATCCGCCCACCGGCCACGGCACGCACCGCTACGTGTTCCAGCTCTTCGCGCTGGGGCCGGGCGATTCCTTCCCGGCCAAGCCCGGCCGTTCCGAAGTGCTGCGCGCGGTCGCGGAGCGCGGCCTGGCGAGCGGCATGCTGGTGGGTACCTACGAGCGCGACGGTTCCGAGAAGATCCGCAGCGCGGCAGCGGTTGCGGCGTGAAGGGGTCACGGCGGCGAGCGGGCAGGCCGGAGACCTACCCGGATGTAAGTCGATGTCCTACTTTGGTTGCACAGCCAGGTTTCCACACTTCGGCCATGCACTGCCGCCAGACCCCCACCGCCTTCGAAGCGGACGAGCTCGACCCCGAGTTCCAGATCGGCGTCTGTGACGAAGGCTTCAACGTCTTCGCCCGGATCACCATGCGGGGCGCGGACGGCGTCCGCCGCATCCAGAGCGACCTCGCCGACATGGGCTATCGGTCGGTCTCCTTCGGTACCAGCGCGCAGATGCGCGGCTGCGACCTGCTGATGGTGCGACGCCCGGTTACACCGTCCATCGCCCTGCGCTGAGCGCCCTCCAGCGCGGCCGTTGCGCGCGACTCGGAATAATCCGAGGCGGCCTCGGCGCATGCCCGGTCGCGATTCAGACGGGGACTAGGGCCCCTTTCAGTGCCCGCCGATGGGCCATCCGACGGGTGGATTGCATCATTCATGCATGTCCACCAGCAAAGATTCCCTGAAGATCTTCCTCGCCGAGGACTCCGCGCCCATCCGCGAGCGGCTGCATTGCGTGTTCGCCCGCGCCAGCATGGACGTGGTCGGCGAGGCCGCGACCCCGGCGGGGGCCATCGACCAGATCCTGGCCCTGCATCCCGACGTCGTCGTGCTGGACGTACAGCTGGAAGGCGGCAGCGGCCTGCAGGTGCTGAAGGCGGTGCGCTCGGCCGACCCGAACGTCGCCTTCGTGGTCTTCAGCAACAACTCCACCAGCGTGTACCGCGACCGCTTCCTGAAGGAAGGCGCGGCCGACTTCCTGGACAAGAGCACCGAACTCGACCAGTTGCCCCAGGCCGTCGCCAGCGCGCGCGCCCGCACAGTCCACTGAACAACGAATTGCCGCAGCAAGAGGAGCCCCTGCCATGCAAACCGTCGTCGCCGCCACCGCCCCCGTCCGCTTCGTCCCGCGCGAAACCGCGCTGCAGGCACCGGCCTCCCCCGCCGCCATCACCACGCTGTGCTCCACCTGCCACCTGAAGGAGCTGTGCCTGCCCTGCGGGCTGACCGGCATCGACGTGGAGCGCCTCGACGGCCTGAAGTTCGCGCGCCGCCGCGTCAAGGAAGGCGAGGCGCTGTACCACGAGGGCGAGAATTTCCAGTTCCTCTACGCGGTGCGCAGCGGCACCTTCAAGTCGATCCTGAACCTGAAGGACGGGCGCGAGCAGGTGACCGGCTTCCAGATGGCGGGCGAGCTCCTGGGGCTGGACGGCCTCGCCTCCGGCAAGCACGCGAGCAGCGCCATCGCGCTGGAGGACGGCGAGATCTGCGCCATCCCCTACGCGCACCTGACCGAACTGGCCACGGTGAGCCCGCACCTGCACCTCGCGATGTCGCGCATGATGAGCCGCGAGATCGTGCGCGAGCACGGCCTCATGATGCTCCTGGGCAGCATGAACGCGGAACAGCGCCTGGCCGCCTTCCTGCTGAATATCTCCCAGCGCATGAAGGCCCGCGGCTACTCCGCGAGCGAATTCCACCTGCGCATGATGCGCGTGGACATCGGCAGCTACCTGGGCATGAAGCTCGAGACGGTGAGCCGCACCTTCACCTCCTTCCAGCACCAGGGCCTGCTGAAGGTGGACAAGAAGCACGTGAAGATCCTGGACCTCGACGCGCTCCAGCAAATCTTCGACGGCCCGGTGCAGTGATGCAGTGAATCGGGGAGCGGGCTCGTCCGCTCGTACGAAGAATCCCGCCCCGCGGGGAACCAAAGTTCCGGGAACCGCGGAACCAAGGTTGGAATCTGCGTCGGACAGCACTCGCGGGTGCATACAACAGCCGAGCTGCACGCTAGATTGCCCTGCATGTGCAAACGGAGCCAAGGCAAATGAAGCGGATCGTCCAGGGACTGGCACTGGCCTTCGCGCTGTGGACAGCGTTCGCGCATGCGCAGGATTTTCCGCGCCAGCCGATCCGCATCATCGTTCCCTTTCCCCCCGGCACCGTTGCGGACCTGATCGCACGCTCCGTCTCCGAGGAACTGCGGGCCAGCCTGGGGCAGCCCGTCACCGTCGAGAACCGCAGCGGCGCGACCGGACTGGTGGGCATGGGGCTGCTCGCGCAGGCACCGGCCGACGGCTACACCATCGGCATCGGCAACGAGGCCACCCATGTCACCGTGCCGCTGATGAAGAAGAAGGTGGCGTACGACCCGCTGAGGGATTTCACGCCCCTCGCTCTGGCGGTGCGCACGACCATGGTCATTGCGGTGAACCCTGCGCTGCTGCCGGTGAACGACCTGCCGGAACTCATCGCGGCGGCGAAGACACGCGCGGGCGGCATCTCCTTCGGCTCGATGGGCGAGGGCTCGCCGCCGCAATTGATCGGCGAACTCCTGAACCAGCGCACCGGCGGCCGCTTCGTGCACGTGCCCTACGAGGGCTCGGGCCCCGCCGTGGAGGACTTGCTGGCCGGCCGCCTTCCCATGGTGATCAGCACGCTGACGACGTTGGCGCCGCGCCACGACAAGGTGCGCATCATCGCGACCGCCGACGCCGCCCGCCTGCCCGCGCTGCCCGGCGTCCAGAGCATCTCCGAGAGCGTGCCGGATCTCGTGATGCCCGGCTGGGTGGGTTTTTTTGCGCCCGCCAAACTGCCGCCGGCGGTCGCGGCGAAACTGAGTGCCGCGCTCTCTTCGGCCCTGCGCCAGCCGGCGGTGGCGCAAGCGCTGCGCAAGCGCATGCTGGAGCCGGTGGGCAGTTCGCCCGAGGAACTGCGCGAGCTGGTGCGCTCGGGGCTGGAGCGCTGGGCGCCGGTCATCGCGAAGGCGCAGAAGGTGAAGTGAGCTCGCACGGGAGCGTCCCCCGAAGGATGCCGTGCCTCCTGGAATGGCGCGGCCCGAAGGGAGGACTCCCTGCGCATCCCGGCCGGCCTGTTCAAGGCCTACGACATCCGCGGCGTCGTCCCCACGTCCCTGGATGAAGCGCTGGCCGAGGCGCTCGGCGTGTACGGCGCCATGACGCGGATCGCATCCCGGTCCGGGTAGAGAACGAGCTCGCCGCCGGGCAGCTCGGCGAGGTCGCGCGCGCCGGCCTGCCAGGGCACGTCGCGCTCGAAGAAGACCACCTGCCCGGCCGGGACGGTTCTTGCGCGCGGCAGCGGGGGCGGGCAATCCCTAGGGCGCACCGCGCGCGATTTTGATGCCGCGCAAAGTTTCCCGGAGGATGACTGAACGATCATTCAGTCGCACTCCGGCGCCCCGCCGGATCCCGCAACGCACACCGCCTGGAGATTCGTTCATGCAACTGAAGGGGAAGACTGCCGTCGTCACCGGCGCCGCCTCGGGCATCGGCCGTGCCACGGCCCGCAAGCTGGCCGAGGCCGGCGCCTACGTCCTGCTGGCCGACATCGCGGAAGAAGGCGGGCGGGCCGCCGCCGCCGAAATCCGCGAACAGGGCGGCCAGGCGGACTTCATCCGCCTCGACGTGACCGATGCCGACTCGATCGCGGCCTTCCGCACCGAGGCCTACCGCAAGAGCGCGCACGTGGACATTGTCGCCAACGTCGCGGGCTGGGGGAAGATCCAGCCCTTCCTGGAGAACACCCCGGAGTTCTGGCGCAAGGTGGTGGACCTCAACCTGATGGGGCCGATCGCCGTCACCCATGCCTTCCTCGGCGGAATGATCGAGCAGGGGCAGGGCGGCAAGGTGGTCACCGTCTCCAGCGATGCCGGCCGCGTCGGCAGCCTCGGCGAGACGGTCTACTCGGGCGCCAAGGGCGGCGCCATCGCCTTCACCAAGAGCCTCGCGCGCGAGGTCGCGCGCCACAACATCAACGTGAACTGCGTCTGCCCCGGGCCGACCGCCACGCCGCTGCTGGCAGCCGTGCCGGAGAAGCACCAGGAAGCCTTCGTCAAGGCGACGCCGATGCGGCGCCTGGCGCAGCCTTCCGAGATCGCCGACGCCGTGCTGTTCTTCTGCACCGAGCAGTCGGGCTTCGTCACCGGCCAGGTGCTCAGCGTGAGCGGCGGGCTGACGCTCGCCGGCTGAACCATCCCTTCCCAGGAGCCACCATGTACAAGCTCAAGGCCTCGGAATTCCGTCCGAAACACTTCCGGCTGGACGTCGCCGACCGCGTCGCGACCGTCACGCTGAACCGGCCGGACCGCAAGAACCCGCTCACCTTCGACAGCTATGCGGAGCTGCGCGACACCTTCCACAAGTTCCAGTACGTCGACGACGTGCGCGTGGTGGTGCTCACGGGCGAGGGCGGCAATTTCTGCTCGGGCGGCGACGTGCACGACATCATCGGCCCGCTGGTCGGCATGGAGATGGACGCCCTGCTCGCGTTCACCCGCATGACGGGCAACCTGGTGAAGGAGATGCGGCAGTGCCCGCAGCCGATCATCGCGGCCGTCGACGGCGTGAGCGCCGGGGCCGGCGCGATCCTGCCCATGGCCTCGGACCTGCGCTACGGCACGGCGAAGACCAAGACCGCCTTCCTCTTCGTTCGGGTGGGCCTGGCCGGCTGCGACATGGGCGCCTGCGCGATCCTGCCGCGCCTGATCGGGCACGGGCGGGCGT
The DNA here is from genome assembly GCF_016722785.1 of Ramlibacter monticola. GTDB lineage: Bacteria > Pseudomonadota > Gammaproteobacteria > Burkholderiales > Burkholderiaceae_C > Ramlibacter > Ramlibacter monticola. The sequence continues at coordinate 38,998 of NZ_JAEQNE010000012.1, forward strand.
CGGAACTGCTCTACACGGGGCGTTCCATGAGCGCGGAGGAAGGCCTCGCCTGGGGCTACTTCAACGAGCTGCTGCCCTCCGACGGCCTGCAGGCGAAGGCGAAGGACATGGCGCAGACGCTGGCGAACGGCCCGGCCTTCGCGCACTTCATGACCAAGAAGTGCCTGCACCAGGAGTGGAACCAGACCATCGAGCAGGCGCTGGAGACCGAAGCCGAGGCGCAGGCGATCTGCATGAAGACGAAGGACTTCGGGCGCGCCTACCACGCCTTCGTCGCCAAGCAGACGCCGGTGTTCCAGGGCGACTGAGGCCGCACGCATGGACACGGCCCGCCCCCCCATCACGCTCGCCATCGAAGGCACGATCGCCATCGCGACGCTGGACCGGCCGCCGGTCAACGCGATCGACGATGCCTGGGTCGCCCGCCTGGACGCCATCCTCGACGAGGTCGAGGCGGACGCCCGCGTGCACGTGCTGTGGATCCGCAGCGCCACCCGCACCTTCTGCGCCGGCGCCGACCTCGCCCTGATGCGCGAGCGCTTCGCGACCGAGGACGGGCGTGCGCGGATGGTGGACCTGACGCGTGCGATGCAGAAGGTGTTCGCGCGCATCGAGCACAGCCCGCGGGTGTCGCTGGTGGAGGTCGGCGGCGCCGCGCTGGGCGGCGGGCTCGAACTGGCGCTGGCGTGCGATGTCCGCATCGTGGCCGACACGGCGAAGCTGGGCCTGCCGGAGGCGAGCCTGGGCCTGCTGCCGGGCGCCGGCGGCACCCAGCGCCTCACGCGCCTCTGCGGCGACGCGATGGCGCGCCGCATGATCTTCACCGCGGACGTGGTGGACGGCCGGCGTGCCGCGACGCTGGGGCTCGCCCAGGAATGCGTGCCGGCCGCCGAACTGGAAGCCGCGGCGCGCGCACTGGCCGAACGCATCGCGGCGGTTCCCACCGCCGCCCTGGCGGCCTGCAAGCGCTGCATCACCGCCGCGGTGGAAGGCAAGGAAGACGGCTACGCCGCGGAGGTCGAGGGCACCGCGATGCTCTATGCGCAAGGCGAGAGCCAGGCCCTGGTGCGCCGCTTCCTGGCCGGCTGAAGGAGTCATTCCCATGTACCACGACGAGAGCTGGCTCGACTGGCCCTTCCTCGAAGCGCGGCACCGCACGCTGGCCCGCGACCTGGAGGGCTGGTGCGAGCGGGAACTGCCTCGCGACCACCCCGAGGACATCGATGCGGCCTGCCGTGCCCTGGTGGGCAAGCTGGGCACGGCCGGCTGGCTGCGCCATGCGGTGGGCGGCAGCGAATGGGGCGGCGCGGGCGAGACCATCGACACGCGCAGCCTCTGCCTGCTGCGCGAGACCCTGGCGCGCCATTCCGGCCTGGCCGACTTCGCCTTCGCGATGCAGGGACTGGGGTCCGGCGCGATCACCCTGCACGGGACGCCGGCGCAGAAGAAGCGCTACCTGACCCGCGTGGCGAGCGGCGAGGCGATCCCCGCCTTCGCCCTGTCGGAGCCCGATTCCGGGTCCGACGTGGCGGCCATGCGATGCAGCGCGCGCAGGGAAGGCGAGCACTACGTCCTCGATGGCGAGAAGACCTGGATCTCCAACGGCGGCATCGCCGACTTCTACGTCGTGTTCGCCCGCACCGGCGAGGCGCACGGCTCGCGCGGGCTGTCCGCCTTCATCGTCGAGGCGGACACGCCCGGGTTCCAGGTCGCCGGCCGCATCCCGGTGATCGCGCCGCATCCGCTGGCGCGCCTGCGCTTCACGGGCTGCCGCATCCCCGCCGCCCAGCGGCTGGGCGAGCCCGGCCAGGGCTTCCGGATCGCGATGCAGACGCTGGACATCTTCCGCACCTCGGTGGCGGCGGCGGCGCTGGGCTTCGCGCGGCGCGCGCTGGCCGAGGCGCTGTCCCGCAGCACGACGCGCAGGATGTTCGACCAGCTGCTGGTCGACTTCCAGATCACGCAGGTGAAGCTGGCCGCCATGGCGACGGGCATCGACAGCGCGGCCCTGCTCACCTACCGGGCCGCCTGGCTGCGCGACCAGGGCCGCAGCGTCACGCGCGAGGCGGCGATGGCCAAGATGCAGGCGACGGAGACGGCGCAGCAGGTGATCGATGCCGCGGTGCAGTTGTGGGGCGGGCTGGGCGTCGTCTCGGAGCAGCCGGTGGAGCGCCTGTACCGCGAGATCCGCGCGCTGCGCATCTACGAAGGGGCCACCGAGGTGCAGCAACTGATCATCGCGCGCCAGACGCTGAACGCTTTCCGGGGCGAGGCGCGCCTATAGAATCGCCGCGCATTCCGGAGAAAGAACGCATGGCGCTCGAAGTGGTCAGCAAGGTGGAGGTCCCGGAGCTGGTGGAGAAGCGCCAGACCCAGATCCTGAAGGCGGCGATCGAGCTGTACGGCAGGCAGGGCTACCACGTCACCACCATCCGCGAGGTCGCGCAACGCGCCAACGTGAGCGTGGGCCTGATCTACCAGTACGTCCACGACAAGGAGGACGTGCTGTTCCTCGCGCTCGTCGAGGTGCTGGACTCGTACCTGCGCGAAATCCCGCAGGCGCTCGAAGGCCTCGCCGACCCGATGGAGCGCTTCGGCGCCGCGGTGCATGCCTACGGGCGCGTGATCGACGAGCGCATCGAGGCCACGCTGCTGGTCTACCGCGAAACCAAGTCGCTCGGCCGCCAGCGCCGCGAGCTGCTGAAGGCCAAGGAGATCGAGAGCAACAAGCTGATTTCCGACTGCATCGAGCAATGCGTGGCCCAGGGGCTCTTCGACGAGGTGGACGTGGAGATGCTCACGTACATGATCGTCATGTTCTGCCATGCCTGGGCGCTGAAATCCTGGCGCTTCCGCGGCCGGCTCACCATCGCGCAGTACGTGGACCGCGGCCTGCAGCTGATGCTGCACCCGGTCGTCACCGCGCGCGGCAAACGCTCGCTCGCCTCCGTGGACTCCCGCAGGCTGGCGGTGGCCGAAGGGAAGCCCAGCCCGGCGGCACGCAAGACGACGGCACGCAAAGGCGCCAAGCCGCGCCACTAGCGCCACCCTCGCGCTTTACAAGCCTCTCCGCGTTGCTGCACGATCCGTCTTCCCCTCCATCCCATGCAGCCGCCATGAGCCTTGCCGAACTCCTCGGAATCTCCGTCCCCATCCTCCAGGCTCCCATGGCCGGCGTGCAGGGCAGCGCCCTCGCGATCGCCGTCTCCGAGGCCGGCGGACTGGGCGCGCTCCCCTGCGCGATGCTCGCGCCCGACGCCATGCACAAGGAGCTCGCGGCGATCCGCGCGCGCACGGACCGGCCCTTCAACGTCAACTTCTTCTGCCACCACCCGCCGGAGCCCGATGCGGCACGCGACGCAGCCTGGCGCGAACGGCTCGGTGTCTATTTCGCCGAGCTGGGGGTCGATCCGGCCTCGATTCCCTCGGGGCCGGGCCGCCTGCCCTTCAACGCCGACGCCGCCGCGGTGCTGGCCGCGTTCCGCCCGCCCGTGGTGAGCTTCCATTTCGGGCTGCCGTCGCCGGACCTGCTGGAGCGCGTGCGCGGCTGGGGCGCGAAGGTGCTGTCTTCCGCCACCACGGTGGAGGAGGCGCGCTGGCTCGAATCCCACGGCGTCGACGTCGTGATCGCCCAGGGCCTGGAGGCCGGCGGCCACCGCGGCATGTTCCTGTCGGAGGACCTGAACACGCAGCTCGGCACGCTGGCCCTGGTGCGGCAGGTGGTGCAGGCGGTGAAGGTCCCCGTGGTCGCGGCCGGCGGCATCGCCGATGCGGCAGGGGTCGCGGCGGCGATGGCGCTCGGCGCCGCCGGCGTGCAGGTGGGCACGGCCTACCTGCTGTGCCCCGAGGCGAGCACCAGCACCTTGCACCGTGCCGCACTCGCGAGCGAGGCCGCGCGGGTCACCGCCGTCACCAACGTCTTCACGGGCCGGCCCGCGCGCGGGATCGTGAACCGCGCGATCCGCGAACTGGGCCCGATCGACGCGGCGGCGCCTGCCTTCCCGCAGGCCGCGCCCGCGATGGGCGTGCTGCGCGCGAAGGCGGAGAGCCTGGGCCGCAGCGATTTCTCGCCGCTGTGGTCGGGTCAGAACGCGAGCGGCTGCCGGGCGGTCCCGGCGGCGGAAGTCACGCGCGAGTTGGCGCGCGGCTGCGCGCGCTAGCGAGTCGTATCGAGGAGGAAAGACATGGATCTGGAAATCGGCGGCAAGGTCGCCATCGTCACAGGCTCGGCCCGCGGGATCGGCGCCGCCACCGCGCGCCGGCTCGCCCAGGAGGGCGCGAAGGTGATCGTCAACGACATCCTCGCGGAGCAGGCCGGGGCCACGGCAGCCGCGCTGCGCGCGGAGGGCCTGCAGGCGCACTGCATCGTCGCCGACATCACCCGGGCCGCAGAGGTGCAGCGCCTGGTCGACGAGACCGTGGCGCACTTCGGCGGCGTGCACATCCTCGTGAACAACGCCGGCTTCCCGCGCGACAAGTACCTGGTGAAGATGAGCGAGGAGGACTGGGACCTGGTGATGGGCGTCATGCTGAAGGGCGCCTTCCTGGTCACGAAGGCCGTCATGCCTCGCCTCATCGAGCAGGGCTGGGGCCGCGTGATCAACATCAGCTCGCGCGCGCACTTCGGCAATCCCACGCAGGCCAACTATTCGGCCGCGAAGGCGGGGCTGATCGGCATGGCGAAGGCGCTGGCCATCGAGGAAGGCCGCTACGGCATCACGGTCAACTGCGTCGCGCCGGGCTTCATCGAGACCGAGATGGTGCAGGCGCTCGCCACCTACGAGACGATCAAGGAGCGCGCGATCCAGATGCAACCGGTCAAGAGGGTGGGGCGGCCCGGCGACATCGCGGACGCGGTGGCCTTCCTCGCGTCCGAGCGGGCCGGCTTCATCTCGGGCGAGGTGGTGCACGTCACGGGCGGGCGCTACGGTTGAAGGTTGCCGCGATCCGGCATGATCGCGGCATGACCTATCCCTTCCTCTCCGGCCTGCGCGTCGTCGAAAGCTCGGCCTTCATCGCCGCGCCGCTGGCGGGCCTGGCGCTCGCGCAGCACGGGGCCGACGTGATCCGCGTGGACATGATCGGCGGTGGCATCGACTACGGTCGCATGCCTCGCGTGCCCCATCCGGAGGGCCGCGGCCGCAGCTTCTACTGGACGGCGCTGAACAAGGGCAAGCGATCCATCGCCATCGACCTGCGCCGGCCCGAGGGCCGCGAGCTGGTCCAGCAGCTGGCGACCGCGCCGGGCCCGGATGCGGGCGTGCTGCTCACCAACATCGGCACGCCCTGGCTGGCGCACGAGGTGCTTGCCGCGCAGCGGGCCGACGTGATCACGTGCACGATCCAGGGCAACCCGGATGGCAGCACCGCGCTGGACTACACGGTGCATTGCGCCACCGGTTATCCGGCGATCACCGGCGGCGGCTCGCTGCAGCGGCCGGTCAACCAGGTGCTGCCGGCCTGGGACATCGCCTGCGCCTGGCAGGCGGCGCTGGCGATCGCGGGGGCCCTGCGCCACCGGGGACGGACCGGGCAGGGCGCGGAGCTGAAGCTGGCGCTGTCGGACGTCGCGTTCACGACGCTGTCGCACCTGGGCGTGCTGGCCGAGGCGGAGCTGCAGCAGCAGGACCGGCCCTCGCTGGGCAACCACCTGTACGGCGCCTTCGGGCGCGACTTCGGCACCTCGGACGGCGCGCGCCTCATGGTGGCCGCGATCTCGATCAACCAGTGGAAGGCGCTGGTCGCCACCTGCGGCATCGGCGAGCAGGTCGCGGCGCTGGAGCGCCGCCTGGGGCTGGACTTCGCCGACGAGGCGCAGCGCTTCGAAGGGCGCGAGGAGATCGCGGCGCTGGTGGAGCCCTGGTTCGCCGCGCGGACGCGGCAGCAAGCGGAAGCGGCGCTGGAAGCGAACAAGGCGTGCTGGGGCCGCTACGACACGGCGACCGGCCTGCTCGCGCACGACGCGCGGGTGGGCGAGGCCAACCCGGTGTTCGAGCGCATCGCGACGCCGGGGATCGGCTCGCACCTGTCCGCGGGCGCGGCGGTGCGGGCGTCGGGGCTGGAGCGCGAAACCACCTCCCCCGCGCCCTTGCTGGGAACGCATACGGACGAAGTGCTGCACGAAGTCCTGCGCCTGGACTCCGGCGCCATCGGGCGGCTGCACGACGCGGGCGTGGTCGCGGGGCCGCAGCGGGATCCCTCGGCATGAGCGCCGCACGGCCGCCCGAAGGCGCTCGCCCCCTCCGCTTGCGGAGGGGGGCCTCTGGGGTCCCCACAAAAATGCTTCAGCATTTTTGTGGGGTGAGAGGTGTGGCGGAGCACGCAGTGCGGAGCCTGGGGGAGGTTATCCAGTGAACGCGCCGGCGGCCTTGCAGGACGAGCGCCTGGCGCACGGGATCACGGTGGTCGACACCGGCTTCGTGCGTCCGCAGTTCGATGCGGCCTACCTGGTGGTGGAGGAGGGGCGGGCCGCGGTCATCGACACCGGAACCAATGCCGCGGTGCCGCGGATCCTGGCGGCGATCGCAGCCCGGGGGCTCGCGCCGGCGGATGTCGAGTGGGTGATCCCCACGCACATCCACCTGGATCATGCCGGCGGGGCGGGCTTGCTGATGCGGCACCTGCCACGGGCCCGGCTGCTGGTGCATGCGCGCGGGGCGCGGCACATGGTGGATCCGTCGCTGCTGCTGGCGGGCGTGCGCGCGGTGTACGGGGAGGATGTCGTCGCGCGCGACTACGGCGAGCTGGTGCCGGTGAGCGCGGACCGCGTGCTGGCGGCGGAAGACGGCCAGGTCGTCCATCTCGCGAAGCGGCCGCTGCGCCTGCTGGACACGCCAGGCCATGCGCGCCATCACCTGTGCATCTGGGACGAGGCGAGCCGGGGTTGCTTCACGGGCGACACGCTGGGCATCTCGTACCGGGAGTTCCACGACGCGCGCTGGCACTACGCGCTGCCTTCGAGCTCGCCGGTGCAGTACGACCCGCTGGCGCTGCGGGACTCCGTCGCGCGTGTGCTGGCGTTGCGGCCCTCCGCGCTCTACATCACCCACTATGGCGCGGTGGGGCACGTCGCGGCGCAGGCGGAGATGGTGGTGCGGCAGAGCGATGCGATGGCGGCGTTGACGCGCGACCTGCACGGCACACCGGGCTTCGGGCAGCGGCTGCGGGACGGGCTGCGGGCCCTCTATCTTTCCGAAGCGCGCGCGCAGGGAGTGGGGCTGGGCGATCGGGAGGTGCTGCAGCTCGTGGAAGCCGACGTGGAGCTGAATGCGCAGGGGCTGGAGATCTGGGGCCGCCAGTCGCCGGATTGAGGGTGCCGGGGCGGGGTCTGCGCCCGGCGCAGGATCGAAGCAGCGGCGTAGTGCGCTACTCCTCCCCCACGTGCACCCAATCCCCCTCCGCCAGCCCCTGCACGAACAGCGCCACCTGCCTCAAGCGCCCGTGGCGCTGCGCCCAGAGCATGTGCTCACGAAAGCGCACGCGCTTCTCCAGGAAGGACAGGTTCGGCCATACGCCATCCCCCGGCGGTGGCTGCAGGTCCTCGAAACGGCGGCCTCCCAGCGACTCGTACAGTCGCGTCCACGGAACTTCCCGCGGACACACGCGGTTGTTGCGCCGTGCCACCGTCATCAGCAGGTCGGCGCTCAGCCGGCGGGCGCGCGCGAGATCCGGATCCGGTTCCGGTTCCGGTTGCGGATCCGGTTCCGGCTCAGGTTCCGCCGACGCGGCGACCGGCGCGCCGGCCAATGGAGCGGCCTCCGAGGGCCGGGTCGGCGCGAAGGCCGCGTCCAGCCGCTGCTTCTCGCTGTGCCAGAGTTCCCACAGCGACTGCCCACCCTCCTTCGCCTCGGGGCTGGGCATGGTGTAGGGCCAGTGGCCGCTTTGCCAGTCGTCGGTTCGCGGGCCGGGGCGGGGAGGGCGTGCCATGGGCGAAGCCTAGGGCGCCTGCCGGCGCACTGCACGGGACGCTTGCCCGGATTTCTTGCGGAACTAGTGCCCTGAACGAAGCGGATCCGCGGCGGAGGCTCGCTCAGTCATCGCCCATGTGCACCCAGTCGCCTTCGGCGAGGCTGCCCATGAACTTCGCCATTTCCGCCAGTCGCCCGTGCCGCTCGGCCCACTCCACGTGCTCGCGGAAGCGCAGGCGCTTCTGCAGCCCCGACAGATGCGACCACAGCCAGGGCTGCACCGGCGGGATCGGCAGGTCCTGCTGCCGGTCGCCACCGAGCAGGTCGTAGAGCGCCGCCCACTGCAGGGGACGCGGACAGACGCGGTTGTTGCGCCGCGCCACCACCATCAGCGTGTGCGCGTTCAGCAGGTGGGAGGGCTTGCCGGCCGGCAGCAGGTCCCCCAGGTCGCCCCCGGTGGACATCGGCGCGATGCTCGAAGGCTCCGTCGGCGCGAAGGCGAGATCGAGCCGGCGCGAGGCTTCCTGCCAGTGTTCCCACGCGGACTCGCCACCCTCCTGCGCATCGGGGGCAGGCGCGCGCGAATGCCAGTGCTCCTGGCTGCCGTTGCCGGCGCCGGTCCTGCCTTCGGAGATCCACTGACGTGCCATCGCTCGAGCGTACTCGCGGACCCGCCCGTGTCACCTGTAAGACCTGCAATCGATTGCTCACGCGCGCCCGCCAATCGGCTCTGCCGGTGACGATCCGTCACACGCTATCGTCGCGGCGACAAAATCGCACCAGCACGAGGCGCTTATGTGCCTGCGGCCGCGGTCACCACCACCTCGATCCGCCACTCCTTCCGGGCCAGCTGCGCCTGAACCGTCGCGCGCGGGGGCGCGTGGCCGGCCGGTACCCAGGCGTCCCAGGCCTCGTTCATGCCGGCGAAGTCGGCGAGGTCGGACAGGAAGACCTGCGCCATCAGGATGCGGGTCTTGTCGGAGCCGGCGCGCGCGAGCAGCCTGTCGACCGCGGCGAGCACCTGCCGCGTCTGGCCGCGGATGTCCTGCGTGGCGTCGTCCGGCACCTGGCCGGCGAGGAAGGCGATGCCGTTGTGCACCGCCATCTCGGAGAGGCGGCTGCCCACGTCGAATCTCTGGATCATGTCCCGGTCCCTTTCCTTTCCCGCAGTCACGCCTGCGTGCCCTCGTGCACCACGATGGCGGCAGCGAGGTCTTCGAGCGCGTTGCCCACCGACTTGAAGACGGTGCGCTCGGATTCGCTGGCGCGGCCGGAAACCTGTCCGCGCGCCAGCGCGGCCAGGGTGCCGCGCAGGTCCGACGCCGCGAACACGCCGCGCGCCATCGGGCCCAGCAGCTCGCCGCTCTTCTTCAGCGCCTCTTCGGTGTCGGCGTACAGCGAAGCGCCGGCGAAACAGGCGTCGTCCGCTTCGCGCATCGCGGGCGTGAAGCTGCCGATCAGGTCGAGGTGCGTGCCGGGCCGCAGCCAGGCGCCGTGCACGACCGGCTCGGTGGCCAGCGTCGCGCAGCTCACGATGTCGGCTTCGGCGCAGGCGGCGGCGAGGTCGGCCACGGCGTGCGCGTTCAGGCCTTCGGCGCGCCAGGCTTGCGCCAGCGCCTCGGCGCTCGCGGGCGAACGCGCCCACACCTGCACTTCCTCGATGGCGCGGACCGCTCGGTAGGCGAACGGCAGCTCGCGCGCCACCCGCCCCGCGCCGACCACCAGCAGCCGCCGCGCATCCGCGCGGGCGAGCCAGCGGGCCGCGAGCGCGGAGGCCGCCGCCGTGCGCCGGGCCGTGATCGCGTCGCCGTCCATCAGCGCCAGCGGCACGCCGGTGCTGCCGTCGTACAGCAGGTAGGTGGCATGCAGCCCCGGCAGCCCGCGCCGCGCATTGCCGGGCGCGATGTTGATGGTCTTCACGCCGTAATAGCGCCCCGGCACCCAGGCCGGCATGATCAGCGACGTGAAGAAATCGGAGAAATCCGGTTCGGAGAAATTGGGGTCAGATTCCAATTTCGTAGAGCGTTCGCCCTCGGCCTGCTGGCCGGCGGCGCAACCCGCCGCGGCGAAATTGGAATCTGACCCCGATTTCTTCACTTCGTGCACGTGGCGCGCGGGTACCTCGCAGCCGCGCGCGAACATGGCTTGCAGCGCCGGCACGAGGCGCGCATAGGGCAGGGCGGCCGCGGTGGCCGAGGCGTCGTGGATGCGCATGGCACCGGGAGCCTATCAGGCCTTCAGGGGCCGGCTCTGCAGGTCGGGCGCGCGGCCGAGGCCGGTGGCGTCCAGGATCTCCTGTTCCGACAGCGTTTCCTTCTGCAGCAGCGCCTGCACCAGCGCGTCGAGAGCGCGCCGGTTCACCTGGAGCAGGCGCCTGGCCTCGCCGTGGCATTCGTTGATGATGCGCTGCACTTCGGCGTCCACCAGGCTCGCCGTCTGGTCGCTGAAGGGCTTCTCGCCCATGTAGGCGCCGCCGGTGCCGAGGAAGGCGTTCTGCGCCGGCGCCAGCTGTACCATGCCCAGCACGTCGCTCATGCCCCAGCGCGTGACCATGTTGCGGGCCAGGTTGGTGGCCTGCTCGATGTCGTTCTCGGCGCCGGTGGTGCGCGTGCCGTACACCACCTCCTCCGCCGCGCGGCCGCCCAGCATGCCGATGATGCGGGCGCGCAGGTAGTCCTCGGGGTAGTTGTAGCGGTCCGTCTGCGGCCGCTGGTAGGTGACGCCCAGCGCCTGTCCGCGCGGCACGATGCTCACGCGGTGCACCGGGTCGGCGCCCGGCACCAGCAGGCCCAGCAGGGCATGCCCGCTCTCGTGGTAGGCGATGCGTTCGCGGTCTTCGGGGCCCAGCAGCAGCGGCCGCTCCGGGCCCAGCACGATCTTCTCCAGCGAATCGAGGAAGTCCTTGTGGTGCACCGAGGCCTCGTTGCGGCGCGCGGCGAGCAGCGCGGCCTCGTTCACCAGGTTCTTCAGGTCGGCCCCGGAAAACCCCGGCGTGGCCTGCGCGAGCTCCTCCAGGCTGACGTCCTCGGCCAGCGGCACCTTGCGCACGTGCACGTCCAGGATCGCCTTGCGGCCGGCCTTGTCCGGCAGGTTCACGACCACCCGGCGGTCGAAGCGCCCCGGCCGCAGCAGCGCGCGGTCCAGCACGTCGGGCTGGTTGGTGGCGGCCAGCACGATGATCCCTTCGCGGCCGGTGAAGCCGTCCATCTCGGTCAGGATCTGCTGCAGCGTGTGTTCCTGCTCGCTGGCGCCGCCGATCGCCATCTGCCCGCGGGCTCGGCCGATCGCGTCGACCTCGTCGATGAAGATGATGGCCGGGGCGTTGTCGCGGGCCTGCTTGAACAGGTCGCGCACGCGTGCCGCGCCCACGCCGACGATCATCTCGACGAACTCCGAGGCGCTCATGGAGAAGAAGGGAACGCCCGCCTCGCCCGCCACCGCCTTGGCCAGCAGCGTCTTGCCGGTGCCGGGCGCCCCGATCAGCAGCACGCCCTTGGGCGCCGTGCCGCCCAGGCGGGTGTACTTCTCCGGCGCCTTGAGGAAGTCGACGATCTCCACCAGCTCGTTCTCGGCCTCGTCGATGCCGGCGACGTCGTTGAAGGTGATGCGGTTCTCGGAGTCGGCGTCGTAGCGCTTGGCCCGGCTGCGGCCCATGCCGAAGATGCCGCCCATGCCGCCGCCGCCCTGCGCGGCCGCGCGCCGGTACATCCAGACGTAGAAGGCGATCAGCAGGATGGCGGGCCCGAAGCCGAAGAGCAGGGTGGACCAGGCGCTGCCCTGCTGGATCGGCACGGCGCTGATCTCCACGCTGTGACTGAGGAGGAAGCCCTCCAGCCCGCGGTCGAAGAAGGCCGGCAGTTCGGTGAGGAAGACCGAGGCCTGGCGCGCCGGCTGCCGGGCCTGGGCCCGTTCCGCGGCCGGTGCCTGCGGCGGCAGCTTCTGCTGCCGGATCTCCTCGGTCGGCCAGGTGACCGCGGCCTTGAAGCGGCCCTCGATGCTCGTGTTGCGGCTGTAGATGGCCGCCACGTTGCCCTTGGCCACCTCGTCCCGGAACACGGTGTAGGGGATGGTCACCGGCGCGTCGGCCGCCGGGAACAGGAAGCTCATCACCAGGTAGTTGACCAGCAGCACCAGCGCGAACAGCCCCCACACCTTGCGCGGCGGCATCTTCGCAGGCGGGCGGGTTCCGGTGGGGGGAGGAGGGCTGGGGGGCTGCTTGAAACCGTTCATGCGGGTGGCGCCAGGGCGAGGCAGTCCCGCATGATGCACTTCAATGGCGGCGCGCGGGTGGACAGCGCCACCCGCGCCAGTGTCATCGAAACGCCCGTCTCAGGCGGCGATGCGCTCTTCGCGCGCCAGCCGGTTGCCGCTCAGGCGGGCGTCGATCCGGCCGACGATCTCCTGCAGGTCGTGGTTGGACAGTCCGAGCTGGCCGGCGATGCGGCGCACCAGGGCATCGACGCGCTCGATGTGCAGCGCGCCGCCGTCCAGTGCGCGGGCGGCGGAGGACGGCTTCTTGAGCGAGGCCGCGGCCTGCGCGTACTTCTCGAACGGCACCAGGTCGGCGGGGTCGGCGCCGAGGCGGCAGCACAGGTCGGCCACCCACCCGTAGATCTCGCGCGAGCGCTCGAGGTCGCCGTGCACCGCTTCCTGGATCGGAATCATCCCCTGCGGGCGGATGCAGCGGTAGTTGCCGGTCATCAGCATCGGCCACTTGGCCAGCGGCACGAACAGGGAGTCATGCACCTTCAGCTTCACCGGGATGTCGTCCATCTCGCCGCCGATGCTGTAGCGCGCGTCCTCGATGTCGGACTCGAGCGCCCGCAGCAGCCGCGTGTTCGCCTCGCCGGCGAAGCGCGCGGCCTTGAAGTTGGTGGGCAGGCCCACCTGCAGCACGTTCTTGGGCTCGCCCGCCGGCCGGAAGGCCTGCGGGTCGGGGCTGGCGAGCGTCACCAGCTCGGGGTCGAAGGCGGCCCAGACCTCGGGATCGGTGTAGCAGTCCTTCAGCAGGTCCGGCTGGATGCGCGGGATGCGCCGCAGGTAGGGCAGCGGCGGCATGTTCATGATCGCCAGGCAGGGGATGCGCGCGCGGGCGATGCGCTGCATCAGCTCGCGCACGCCGTCCTCGCCGTACTGCGACTCCTGCATGCCGAGCACGGCGAGGTCGAACACCTCGGGCTGCACCTGGTCCGGCGTGGCGGCCTGCAGCACGCCGGGCAGGTCGCGCGAGGCGATCTCCACCAGGCCTTCCCGCCCCTTGACCGGGAAGCGAACCACCGTGCCTTCCCGGTTGATCAGCGCGGCCGTGGGCGCGGTGCACACCAGGCAGACCCGGTGGTGCGCCATCAGGAGCTTGGTGGCGAGGAGCGACCCGTAGGACGCCCCGAGGACGAGGATGGAAGCCATGCGATTCTCCGATGTTGAAAACCTGTGGCACGTGCCCGCGGGCCGGCGTTGAAGTCATTATGTGAAACGGGAGCCTGTAAATTTCACTAAGGAAATTTCACAGAGTTAATTTCACAGCGTATGCTGGACGGATGGCCCAGCACACCCGCAACACGCGCCTCCTCGGAAGCAAGCTGCGCACGCTGCGCAA
>NZ_JAEQNE010000012.1:57500-110087 GCF_016722785.1 Ramlibacter monticola
CGGCTGGCGTGCCAGGCCTGGCGGAAGCGGCGCACGCTTGCGAGCTCGTGCTCGTGCACGGCCTCGTCGGGCGCGACCGCCCGCACGCGGGCCGACGCGGCCTGGCGCAGTTGCGCGTTCAGTTCCGCCAGCGGCGTGCAGGCCGGTGCGGCCGGCGCCGCGCGGCGGGACGGCACCGGAGCGGATGGTGCGGGCAGCCGCCGTTCGTACTCGGCCAGCGCCGCCGCGAGCTTCTCGTGCAGCAGCGCGCGCAGCGGCTCCCGCTGGCCGGCCACGCGCCGCGCCAGCGCTTCCAGGTAGTGGAAGCGCACCGGGTCGAAGCGCCACGCGCCGGCGCTGCGCAGCGACGCGATGCGGGCCTGCGGCGTCTCGCTCATCGGCTGGGCGGTGCGGTCCTCGGCACGGGCGCCATCTCCACGCGCCGGTTCAGCGCTCGGCCCTGTTCGCTGGCGTTGGAGGCGACCGGCTGCTGGGCGCCGAAGGCGGCGGCGAAGACCTGCGAGGAAGGCATGCCTTCGTCGATCAGCGCGCGCGTCACGGTCAGCGCGCGCTGGGCCGAGAGCTCCAGGTTGTCGGCGAAGAGGCGGTTGCTTTCGCGCACCGGCTTGTCGTCGGTGAAGCCGCTGACCATCAGCATCTCCCCGCGCTCGCCGAGGTAGAGGCGCAGCGGCTGCACCAGGCTGCGCAGCAGCTGCCGGCCTTCCGGACGCAGCGCGTCGGAGTTGACCGGGAACAGGACGCTGCCGCTGATGCCGATGCGGCCGTCGGCCAGCGTCACGCGCCCCGAGGCGAGCGGGCCGGCGAGGGCCTTCTCCAGCGCCATGCGGCGCTGTTCCTCCTGCTGGCGCTTCTCGACTTCGGCCTGCAGGTTCGCCGCCAGGTCCATCTGCATCACCAGCAGCCCGATCAGCACCAGCACGAAGGCGCCGACCAGGCCCGACATGAGGTCGCCGAAGACCGTCCAGACCGGCGCGTGCAGCTCGCCCTCGTCGGCTTCCGTCATGCCGGCTCCGCGTCGGCGACGGGCAGCGGCTCGCCCTTGCGCGCCTGCAGCTGGCGCAGGTTGTCGACCAGCCCCTGCTGCGAGGCGATGCTGAGGTCGATGACCTCGCGGGCCTGCGCCACGTAGTAGGCGAGCTGTTCGTCGCTGCGCGCCGTGGACCGCTGCAGGGACGCTTCGACGCGCTGCAGGGTCTCGGCCAGCTTGTCGTTGCCCGCCTGGAAGGACTGCACGGCCTGCGCGAAGCCTTCGGCCAGGCTGCCGAGTTCCAGCGCGCTGGTGGCGAGGTGCGCCGAGGTGTCGGCGGCCTTGCCCGCCTGCGCCTCCAGGGCCTGCCCCCAGCGCTCGCCCGCCTGCTGCAGCACGGCGGAAGCGGACGCCACCATCGTGTCGATCGCCTCGCGCTGCTCGCCGGAAGCCTGCTGCAGGGCCTGCAGCAGCGCGCCCAGCCGCTCCATCAGCCCGGTGCGTTCCTGCAGCGCGAGGTTGTCGCGCTCGCCGGCACGGCTCATCTCCTCGCGCAATTGCGCGATCACGCCGGCGGCCGCCTGCGGCACTTCGGAGGCGGTGTGCAGCAGCCGCGTGATCGGCGCCTCCAGCGCGGCGCCCAGGGTGGCCAGGTGCTGCGCGACGGCCGCCTGCAACTGGTCGAGGCGATCGACGGCGGCGCGCCCGCGCTCGCCTTCCTGCTCGCGCAGCGCGGCCAGCTCGGTGCGCCACAGCGTGGCGAGCTGCTCCATGCGCTCGCCCTGCAGCGCCTGCCAGCGCGCCTCGTTCTCCGTGCGCGCGCGCACCAGCTCCTCCGAGCGGGCGAGCAGGCGCGAGGCTTCGTCCAGCGTGCGCAGCGCCTGCGCGCCGGCGCGTTCGGCGACTTCGCCGGCGGATTGTTCGAGCGTGCGGCACACGGCCTGCTGCTGCGCGATCGCCTCGTCGGCGGCGCGGCGCCATTGCGCCTGCAGCTCCACCGCCATCCCCTGCAGCGCCTGCGTCCAGGCCTGCTGGCGTTGCTGTTCGCCCCGCGCCTGCTGCTCCAGGGCCGCGGTCCACTGGTCCGACACGCCGCGGGCGGTGGCGCCGAACTGCGCGGAGAGCGTGTCCACCTGCGCCTGTGCCACCTCCCCCAGGCGCTCCTGCATGCGTTGCGCGTCCTGCGCGAGCTGCGCCATCGTCGAAGCCACCACCGGGCGGATGCTGTCGCCGGCGGCGCGCGCGCCTTCGGCGAGGCTGTCCTGGAGCGAGGTGCCCACGCGCCCGGCGAGCTCGGTGTAGGCGAGCCGCACGTCCTCGTGGAACTTCGCCTGCCGCGCGGAGAGCTGTTCGTCGAGCTGCCGGCTGCGCTGCTCGATGCGTTCCATCATCGCTTCCATGCGCTCCACCAGATCGGGCAGCGCGCGGGCCTGCGACTGGATCGCCTGGTAGGTCGCCTGCCGCTGGTGCGCCAGCGAGAAGGGCAGCAGCACGGTGGCGATGCGGCCTTCGAGCTGGCGGCCCAGCTCCAGGCGCTCGCGCCGGGCGATGGTCGCCATCAGGCCCAGCATCGCCGAGGCGGCGACCCCCGCGACCGAGGTGCCGAAGGACAGGCCCAGGCCCTTGATCGGCGCGGCCAGCGCGGAGCGGATCGCCTGCAGGTCGGTGGAGCCTTCCAGCGCGAACACGGCGCCCTTGAAGGTCACGACCATGCCGAGGAAGGTGCCCAGCATGCCGAGCATCACCAGCAGGCCCACCAGGTAGGGCGTGAGCGCCGGGCCGGGCAGGGGCGCGCGTTCGCCCGCGATGCGCAGGCGCACCGCATGGCGCAGGGACGCGGGCACGCGTTCGAGCCAGGCGGCGAGGTCCGGCAGGGGCTGCGGGATGTCCGCGAGCGCGTGCGACAGCGCGGCGGTCGCGGCGCGGTACTGCCGCAGCTCGTAGCCGCCCAGCAGGTACACGCCGGCGATCGCGAGGGTCATCGCCAGCGCCAGCCAGCTCGACCCGATGAATCCGAATCCCACCCAGGCCACGGCGGCGAGGCCGAGGGCGAAGGCGGCGGCAAAAAATCGCTTGCTCATTGCGGTTCGTTCAATTCCTTGCTCAGGGCCTCCACGAGGCCCGTGACGGGTTGCAGGCGCAGGTCCAGTTCGGCCGCGAGGAGCTGGCGCCAGTCCTGCGCGAAGCGCTCCAGCCAGCCGCCGGGGCGGCGCCAGGCCGCGGGCTCGTCCGGCTGGCCGCTGTCCTGCAGCGCCTGCAGGTGCGCCGAGCGCAGGTCGGCGAAGCGCCGCTGCATGCGGTCGGCGATGGTCGGCAGCAGCTTCTGCTCGCGCGGCGCGAGCACCTGCTCCATCGTCGCGTCCAGCGCCGCCAGCTGGCGCAGCCTGGGCGAGGCCTGCGCCAGCGCCTGCCGCACGTGATCGCGCAGCGGCGGGATCATCAGCTCCATCTGGCGCTGCAGCTCCAGGTGCCGCTGGCGCCAGGGCAGGTAGCTCACGTCCCCGGCGTCCTCGACGGGTTTCGCGGCCGCGCGCGCCAGCCGGCGCAGGTCGGCCGGCGTCAGCGCCGTCTCCACCACCGGCGGAGGCTCCTGCGCGATCGCCTTGGCCATCACCGAGCGGACCCGCTGCACGTCCTCCGCCAGCGCCTGTGCGCGGCCACGCGGGGCGGACGCGCGGGCGTGCGCCCTGCCACGCAGCCCGGCGATCGCCTGGTGCGCGCCCTGCAGGCGGATCGCGTCGAAGGCGTTCACCCACAGGCTCAGGCGTTCGGCCACGTCGAGGCCGGACGGCTCCGCTTCCGCGGGCGTCCAGCCGCCCAACAGGCGGACCAGCGTCGAATGGCTGAAGCTGCTGCGCAAATGAATCCTCGGCACCGTGACGGTGCATTGCACATGTTTCAGGGTAGGGGTGGCGCGAGGCCGGCGCCCGGTGGCGGGCGCGCCGCGACGATGCCGCGGCAGGACCCGTATTAGAAACGATCCGGCGGGACGGCCGCGCCGGGCTGCTTGCCGTTCGTCCCCGCGGCGGAAATTTTCCGCGGCCCCCGGCGGACGCTGCCAGTGCTACTCTGGCCGCGAATACTTGACTCCTCAGCCCAGGTGTGACATGCGGATCCTTGCTGCAACTTCCCTTTCCTTCCTCCTTCTCGCCACCGGTTGCCAGACTCCTCCCGGTGGCAGCGCGATGGCCGGCGCCGACTGCGAAAAGGCGGCCGTCCCGAGCGGCGCCGTGTTCGGCACGCGCGAAGGCATGGAGATCGCGACCTGGCCGCCGACCATGGCGCGCGGCGTGACCGGCTGCCAGCGCGTGTGGTACGGCCAGCGCGCGCGGCCCGAGGCGATGCAGGTGCTCGCCACCTATTACTACGAGGGCGGCCGGGTGCGCCGGCTGGTCGGCCAGGTGCCGAACGGCGCGGCCTACGACTGCCAGTACAGCGGTGGCGTCCTCGACAACACCAAGTCGCAGAATCCGGGGCAGTGTCCGCGGGCGCCGGACGTCGAGCCCGGGAGCTGACCGCGTCCGCCCGCGCCCGCTGGAGGGAACTGCTCGCCGGCGAGCTGCGCCACTTCGCCAGCCTCCATCGCAGCGACCGGCCCTGGGAGATGCCGGTGGCGGCCGCGCTCGCGAGCGGGCTGCCGATCTTCATCGGCGCCGCCTGCGGCGAACTGGGACTGGGCCTGGTCGCCTCGCTGGGCGGCCTCGTGTTCCTGTACCTGCCCGCCACGCGCCTGTCGCACCGCATGGCCTGGCTCATGGCCTGCGCCTTCGGCATGACGGGCTGCTATGCGCTGGGCCTGCTGGGACACCTCTTTCCGCTGCTGCTGGTGCCGCTGCTCGCCGTGACCAGCATCGTGGTGACCATGGTCTGCCGCTTCTACGCGTCGCCGCCCCCGGGCAGCCTGTTCTTCGTGATGGCGGCGGCCATCGGCGCCTACAGCCCCGCGCACGGCCGTGCCGCGCTGGTGCAGGTGGGCGCGCTCACCCTGGGCTGCGTGCTGGCGGTCGCCATCGCCTTCGTCTACAGCCTGCACATCGTGAGCCGCCGCGGCGTGCCGGCGCCCAGCCCGGCCCCCGATCCGGAATTCGGCTTCGTCGTGCTGGACTCGGTGGTGATCGGCGGCTTCGTGGGGCTGTCGCTGCTGGTGGCGCAGGCGCTGCAGCTGGAGCGGCCTTACTGGGTTCCGGTGAGCTGCCTCGCCATCATCCAGGGCGCTTCGCTGCGGGCCGCGTGGGTGAGGCAGCTGCATCGCATCGTGGGCACCGCGCTCGGCCTGCTGGTGTTCCTGGCGATCGCGCAGTTCCCGCTCGACGCCTGGAGCGTGGCCGGCGTGCTGACGGCGCTCACCCTGGTGATCGAAACCCTCGTCGTGCGCCACTACCTGCTGGCCACGGTGTTCATCACGCCGCTGACCATCCTGCTGGCGGAGGCGGCGCAGCTGCCCGTGCTGGCCTCGCAGGCCATCATGCGGGCGCGGCTCGTGGACACCGTCGTCGGCGCCGTGATCGGGCTGGCAGGCGCGGCCTGCCTGCACAGTCCGCGCTTCCGCGCGGCGGTGGATGCGGTGCTGCGACGGGTCCTACCGAACGGCGCGGAGTGAGGGTCGCTGCCGGCCACAGGGTGGGATGAACCTGGAACGCGGTGCCCTTCGGCATTCGTACGGGGGGTCGTCACGGCTTTGCGCGCCGCCGCACGTGCGCACGATATCGTCGAGGACGTTCCCGTCGCCGTTGGCGTCCAGCAGGGTGCGCAGGAAGCCCAGGCCGTTGACCGCCTGGTTCGCTCCGCCGAGCAGGAGCCCCAGGCTGCCGACATGGCCCATGGCCATCGTGCCGGCCACCATCATCACCAGCATGGGCAGCATCCTCGCCAGCAGTGCGGGATCGATCCCGGTGAGCTGCGCGGCATGCCCGACGACGGCGCGACTCACGTCCGGCGAGCCGAAGATCTGCTGCAGCACTTCATTGCCGAGGCCGACGTGGGTCGGCGCCGGGGCCAGCACCTCGTAGACGAGGCCGCTGCCGCCGAGCCGGCCCAGGAAATCCATCAGGCCGCCGGGCTCGGCGTGTGCGCATCGCTGCAAGCCGTCGAGCACAGCGGGCGCCAACGCTCCGGCAGCGTGCGCAACCTGGTGCGGGTCGGCGCCCAGCTCGCGCGCCATGGCTTCGAGTCCGCCCGTGCGGGCCAGCAAGTCGAGAATCTGCATGATGCCGAACACGTAGGTGCGGGCAACGCAGCGCCGGAGACGGCGAAGCGCGCGTTTGCACGTAGGTCCGGGCAAGCACAAAAGGAAACGGGCCGCTCCCCTGGGGGAGCGGCCCGTGCCTCGAATGGGTGGTGGGTCCTGTAGGATTCGAACCTACGACCTACGGATTAAGAGTCCGCTGCTCTACCAACTGAGCTAAGAACCCCTTCTACGTCGCTTGCTGCGACTTTGCGAAGCAGCGATGGGGACGGAGTATAGCACGGTGGTTTCGGGCTGCTCGGCGGTGACGGCGCGCTCGCGCTCGAGCACGCCACGCGCGGATCGCCTCACTCCCTGCGCAACGACGCCTTCAGCCCGGGAAACACCTTGCCCACCTTCGCCGTGACGTACTCGCCGTAGGTGCCCCGGAAGGACTGCAGGTTGGCGCCGTCCCAGCGGCGGCCGCTGTCGTCCTGGCCCGGACCGGCGCCTGGCACCGGGGCGATCACGGTGTCGAAGTCCGGATCGAAGAAGAGCGGGATCGACAGCCGGTCGCGTCCGCTCGTGTTGACGGCGACGCGATGGGACGCCGAGCGCCAGCGGCCGCCGGTCATGCGGTCCAGCATGTCGCCGATATTGCACACGAAGGTGCCCGGGATGGGCGGCGCGTCCACCCAGCCGGTGTCGGTGCGCACCTGCAAGCCGCCCGCGTCGTCCTGCCACAGCATCGTGAGCAGGCCGTAGTCGGTGTGTTCGCCGACGCCCCATTGCACGTCGAGGTTCTCCGGCGCGGCGCGCGTCGGATAGTTGAAGAAGCGCAGCAGCAGCAGCGGGTCCGCCGTGTCGTGCTCGGCGAAGTAGGACTCCGGCACGCCGAGTCCCAGCGCGCAGCCGCGCATCAGGGCCTGGCCCAGCGCGGACATCGCATCGAGGTAGGCGAGGACCGTCTCGCGGAAGCCCGGCAGGTCCGGCCACAGGTTGGGCCCGTGCAGGATCACGCCGGCGCGCACGCGCGGATGGTCCGGGCCGAGCTCGCTGCCGAGGTAGAGGCCTTCCTTCCAGTCGGGCCGACCCGAAGTGAGTTCGCCGCCGGCCGGGAAGTAGCCGCGCCAGGCCAGCCCGCCGGCGGACATGGGAATGCGCAGCTTGCGCACCTCGTCCAGCGCGAAGAAGGCGCGCGCCTGCGACACCACGCGGTCCACGAGCGCGGCGTCCACGCCGTGGTGCTGCGCATAGAAGAAGCCCCATTCGCGCGCGGCGGCGTCGATGGCGCGCGCCGCGCCCAGCTTGCCGGCCTGCGAGGCCCTGGCATCCACCAGGGCGGAGACGTCGATGACGGGGGGATGGGCCATGGCTGCTCCAGTGTGCTTCATCCTCCGCCAACGCGTCAGATCACCCGGAACGCATGCGTGCCGTCGCGCCCGAGCTGCGCGACCAGGCCGTACTCCCAGTCGAGGTAGGCCTGCATGGCCGCGCGCGGCGCGTCCGTGCCTTCGTAGGGCCGGCGGTAGCGGTCGATGCGGGGCGAAGCCAGGCGCTGCTCGCCGCTTTCGAGCGGCAGGCCGGCGGCGCTCCACGCCTGGGTGCCTCCTTCCAGCACCCGCACTTCGGCCTGCGGGCGCAGTGCCGCCACTTCGGCCGCGACATGGCGCGCCAGCGCCGATGTGCCGCAGGTCAGCACATACCGCGAGGCGGGGCGGATCGCGTCGAGCGCCTGCGCCAGTTGCGAACGCAGCACAAACCAGGCGCCCGGGATGTGCCCGGCGACGTGCCGTGCACTGGGCGCGAAGTCCAGCACCGCCGTGCCCCCTTCGCGCATCCAGCCGGCGAGCTCCGGCGGCGAAACCGTGCGGTGGGCCGGGGCCTGCGGCACCGCCGCGGTGGCGGCGCCGCGCTCGCTGAAGGCCGCGGGGCTTGCCACGACCCAGGCCTCCCATCCCATCTGCCCCAGCCACGAGGCCGTCATGTTCGCGCGCACGCCGTCGTCGTCGACCAGCACGATGCGGGCGCCGCGCACCGGGGCGCTGTGGTCCGTCTCCTGCACCAGCTGCCCGCCCGGCACGTTGCGGAAGCCCGGAAGATGGCCTGCCTCGTATTCCTCCGGCGTGCGCACGTCGAAGCGGTAGATGGTGCGACCGGCCTCGGCGGCGAAGCGCGCGAGGTCGTCATCGCTCGCGGAGCGCACGCCGGCCTTCGCGGCGACGGCGCGCGCCCGCGCAGTGGCCTCCGCTCGCACCGCGGCATCGATCGCGCCCGGCCGCCGGCTCGCGCCGCGATCCAGCTCCTGCCCGGCGAGGACCCAGCCGATCGTCCCGTTGCGCAGCGCCGCCACGGGGTTGGGAATGCCCGCGTTCACCAGCGACTGCGTGCCGATGATGCTGCGGGTGCGGCCCGCGCAGTTCACGACGATGCGCGTCGCCGGATCGGGGGCGATGGCGCGCGCCCGCAGCACGAGCTCCGCGCCCGGTACGCTGATGCCGCCCGGGATGCACATGGTCTGGTACTCCTCGAAGCGGCGCGCGTCGAGCACCACCACGTCGGCGCCGCTGCGCAGCAGCCGCAGCACCTCGGGCGCGGGCAGGGAGGGCGTTTGCCGCTCGTGCTCCACCAGTTCGCCGAAGGCCTTGCTCGGCACGTTGACGTCGATGAACAGTTCGCCGCCGGCCTCGCGCCAGCCCTGCAGACCGCCCGCGAGCAGGGAGACGCGCGTGTAGCCCAGCGCCACGAGCTTGCCGGCGGCGACAGCGGCCAGCCCTTCGCCGTTGTCGTACACCACCACCGGCGTGTCGAGGCGCGGGATGCGCGTCCAGGCATCGAGCTCGATGCCCGACAGCGGCAGGTTGGCCGCGAACAGCGGATGGCCGCGCGCGAACGGGTCTTCTTCGCGCACGTCCAGCAGGGCGATCTCGCGCTGCGCCAGCAGCGCGGCGCGGACTTCGTCAAAGGACGTGAGAGGCAGTGGCATGGCCGAAAGCATCCGCCATGCGCTGTCGTTGCGCAAGCAGGGCGGGGCGCGGCCCGGTCATCCGGCCCGCGAAGAGCCTGAGCTTATGCGGATAAGTTCGTGAAATCTCCGTCGTTTCCTTCGCGCCGTCGCGTGGACAGAATCGTCCCGACCGGAACACACCCTGAAGGAAAGCGATGTCGATCCCGAAGCCTGGCCGGCGCGGCCCGCAAGAGGACAAAGACCGGAGAACCACTCGCCGCAACCTGCTGCGGATCCTGGGCGCCACGGCCGCCGCGTGGGGCCTGGACGCACGGCCGCAAGCGCGCGCGGGTGCAATGGGTCGACTCGACTCGGTGTCCTGTTCGGTGAGTCGGCGGCAGCCGTAGCGGGCCATCGGGCTCGCGAGCCCGATGGCCGTGACCTTGCACGGCGGCAGGCTGCTTCAGGACTCGTCCATCAGCGACAGCGCTTCGATCGCGTGCTGCGCCTGTGCGATGGCGCCTGCGACCTTGCGCTTGTTCGGTGCGCGGTGGCTGCCGCCGACGGCAGCGAGCCTGTCGCGTCCGCGCAGCAACTCCTTCCCGCAGCGGGTGACCCAGAAACGCCCGTGGTCGTCGGCCTCGATGCGGTATGTCAGTCGTTGCCCGGACTTGCGGGTGTATTCGACGGATTCCATGGTCCCACTGTACGGCGCAGCGCGGCCTTTCGGCGTCGGCACAAGTGCCGACCGGCAGCGGTCCGGGGCGCCGTATGCCGGCTGGCGCTGCGCAATGCGCAGGGACAGCAGGTGGGCTTCGTCAGGATCTTGCAGCGCGCCGCACAAGCCGGTGCAAGCGACTAGTGGTGCAGGGGAAGGCGGACGGTGAACACGCAGCCCGTCGCGGGCACATTCCGCACGGTCAGGGTGCCCCCGGCGGCCTCCACGGTCTTGCGGCACATGGACAGCCCGAGGCCCAGACCGGTGCGGTCCGCGTGGTGCTGGGAAAACGGCCGGAACATGACCTCCGCGGCGTCGGGGGCGAGGCCTCCGCAGTGGTCCTCTACCTCGATGATGGCCGTATTGTCGGCGGCATACGCGTTCAGCGCGACCTCGGTATGAGCCCGGGTGAACTTGAAGGCGTTCTGCAGCAGGTTGACCACCGCGCCGAGGAGGAGCTCGCGGTCGCCCTCGATCTCGTGCTGGCGGTCCACGTTCCTCACCGTGAACGGACAGCCCCGCGCCTTGGCCTCCAGCAGTGCCGCGTTGCCGGCGTCGGCGATGAAGGCGGCGAGCGGGAACACTTCGCTGGCGTACTGCGGCCCCGCGGCAAGCCGCACCTCCTGCAGGGAGTGGTCGACCAGCGAGGTCAATGCGCCGAGGCTGCGCCTCAGGACACCGCCGGTCGCACCCGCGATCGGCAACTGGCCGGTTTCGAGCGCGGCGAGCGCGAGCGTGGCGGTGTGCAGGGCATTGCGCAGTTCGTGGGCGAGGAAGCCGATCCGCTCGTTGCACTCGGAGGAGGAACGGCGCACCAGCGTCATGTCGCGCTGCGAGCTGAACTCCGTCACGGCATAGGCGATCGCATTGTCCAGGCAGCGGTTCAGCGTCCGGAACTCCTGCACGCTGAACGGGGCATCCCGCTCCACGGCCAGGTCGGTGATCGCCTGGCACAGGTCGCCGTAGTCGTGCACGACCTGGTCCACGGTGTACCCGAGTTCGAGCAGCTGCTTTCCGTGCGCCGTGGCAGATACGCCGATTTCGGACGGCGGCCCCGGGTCGCCACCCGCCGGGCCGGAAATCCTCAGGCTGTCGGCGGCATGGCCTTCCTTTTCGGCCTGCAGCGTGTTCGTCAACTGCCCGAGGAAGAGCGGGACCCCTTGCTTCAACTGCTCGGGAGTGGCAGCACGGCGTGGGCGCTCGGCCACCTTGCCCTCGCAGCGCCGGATCAGTTCATCCCGATTGCGGTTCAGGAATTCATGCATGGTGACAACCTCCGCTCACTGTGGTGAGCATGCTCTCCGCGTTCCCAGTATGGGCGTTTGCCGGAGCGCGTGCGGGTTCTTGACTTGCGCGACACGCGAAACGCGGCACAGCGGTACGCGGCACAGCGGTACGTGGCACAGCGGCACGGATGCGGACAACCGGCCGCAGCGCGTTGTTTGCTGGTGAACTTCCGCTTCAGCCAAACAGGTGCGCGATGCGGTTCCAGCCCGGCCAGATGGCCAGCCCCAATCCGAGGAAGATGATCAGGACCACGGCGGCACCGAACCAATGCTCGGGCGTCCATTGGCGCAGGGGGAGGGCACGGCCCGGAATGGGGTCTTCGTTCATGATGTGAACGCGTTGGTGCCGAAGCTCGTGGCGGGCATCAGGCGCTACCTTCCCACGCCTTCGTCAAGGCATCGACGCTGGGTCCTCCGACCGCTTTCGCCAAGGTCGCCAGGCTTCGTTTCAGGACCGAGCCAGTCGAACCACACCGCTCGATCAGCTGCTGGCGGTGACAGGCGAGAAAGCCGGACATCATTGCGCACTCCCGGCCCCCGGGCGGGCAGCGGTGCGCCCGGCACATCGGATCTGGACGGGAATCGTCATGGCACTTCCTTCCCTTGGAATCCTACGGTGGACCGCAAGCGGGCCGGCGTCTGTGCGGTAGGAGACGAATGAGGCGCGCTCGAGCGGCAGCACGCAGTCGTCCGTACGCTGCCGCACAGACGCGGGTGCCGGCCCGGCCGAGAGTCGAAGCAACGAACCGGGAGAGCCTTTCATGCCCAAGGGACAGCAACGCGGCAACAAGGAAGCGAAGAAGTCGAAGAAGACGCCGGCGCCACCGGCGCTCCCTGCGCAGTCCGCCGTGGCCGCGCACGCACCGGCGCGGGTCACGCGCTGGCCGAAGAAGTAGCAGGGCCCCCTCTCGAAAGAACGGGCGATGCTCAGCGCGAATCAACTGAACGACGCCGGCTTCTACTGGTACCTGGACGCGATCGGCTCGCCGCCGCAGGTGGTGGAGGTGGGCGGTGACGACCGGCTGACGGTGCGCTTCACCGGCCGTGCCGGCGAGGGCGCACTGGTGGACCTGGCAGGATCCTTCGTCGGCCCGCTGCGCCCGCCCGGTGCGCACCAGACCCTCAGCGACGCCGAACAGGAGGCCGTGCAGGCGGCGGTGCAGTCCCGCACGCGCGCTCGCGGACCGGCCGATCCGCCGGACGCGGGCGAGGGCCATCCCAGCTGACGTTTCTTCGATCCCGTGTCGCGCGCCGTGAGGCGCGCGCAGGGAGTTTCGATGGGAGGAGGTCGGCCGAAGGGGGGAGCCTCAGGAGGTTCCTTCCTGGTGACTGCGCGCGTAGCGCACGGCGTCCGCCAGCAAGTCGTAGCGGAAGCTGCGGAAGTGGAATGCGCCCGCTTCGAACGCGATGCCGAGCGCGGCCATGAGTGCCCGGTCTCCCTCGGTGGGTACCGCGACGGCCCTGGCTCGCCGGGGCGGCCCGCCGGCATCTTCCTGCCCGGGGCGGGAGCGCAGCAGGCTCGCGTACGCGACGGCGTCTTCCAGCCGATCGTAGTGGTAGTCGTGGAAGCCGTAGTCGACCCCGTCGTACCCGATGCCGAACTGCTCCATCAGGCGCTCGCGCGCAGGTCGTTGGTCGGCCAGGTGTCCCCCTCCGGACGTGAATGCGCCTTCGGCGGCGGCGTTGCCAGGCTTGTCTTGCGTGTTCATGGTGCTTACCTCCGATGCGGCCGATGCTGGCGCCAGGCAGGCAACCACGTTGCGCTCGCAGTCGCCTCGTGTCTGTACGGGAGCGAACGGACGGTGCGCGGGGCGCACTACGGAGCAGCGCATCGCGTTCGTGCGGTGGCGTACCGACAGGACCGCACCGGCGTCCTACTGTGGTCGTCCAGAACAGACCCGGGGGGACGCCATGCCGATCGACTTCCTCGAGAAGCACCGCGATGAGCCCGTCGCCCCGGTGCGACGCCGAGGCCACGGAGCGGCCGCGACACCGAGGCCACGGAGCGGCCGCGACACGCAAGGAGAACGTCCTGAATGCTCCGCGTGACGCACCCGGCGCGGCGAACGGCCTGCTGGCCGCGCTGCCGGTCGAGGATCGCGCCCGGTTCCTGGCGGGCTGCCAGAAGGTCCAGCTGCAGATGGACCAGGTGCTGGCCTCTCCCGGCGAGCCCATGGCCCACGCCTGGTTCCCGACCTCAGCCGTGCTGTCCCTCGCCATCGCGCCGCCGGAGACGCGCCAGTGGCTCGAGGTGGCCCTGGTGGGTTCCGAAGGCATGGTCGGCCTGCCGCTGCTGCTGGGGGTGCGCGCCTCGACGATGCGTGTCACGGTGTTGCGTGCAGGCGCGGCGCTGTGCATCGGCGCCGCGCCGCTGCGGCGGCAGTTGCTCGCCAGCCGGCCGCTGCGCACCAGGCTGCAGCGTTACGTCCTGGTCGTGCTCACGCAGATGGCGCGGGCAGCCCTGTGCACGCGCTATCACAAGGTGGACGAGCGCCTCGCACGCTGGCTGTTGATGGCGCAGGACCGCGCCCCCCGCCAGGACCTGCATGCGACCCATGAATCCCTCTCCGCCAGCCTGGGGGTGCGGCGCGCCGGCGTCACCCGCGCGGCGGCCGGCCTGCAGGAACGCAGGCTGATCGCCTATCACCGCGGCGTGGTGACACTGCTGGACCGGCGCGCGCTGAAGCGTGCCGCCTGCTCCTGTTATGCGTCCGACCGTGCGTCCTATGCGGCGCTGATGCGGTCGCACCGGTGAGCGGGCGCGGCTCCGTAGGCCTGCGCACAAAGCCGACGGGTCATGCGCCTGGACCGGGCCTGCGGCCGGCGAAGGCCGGTCGCACCCGGGGCAAGCGGACCAGGAAGGTGGTCAGGTCGCGCTCCGAGGCGACCTCGATGCTGCCGCCGTGCGCCTGCGCGATCTCGCGCGTGATGTAGAGGCCCAGGCCGAGTCCGGAGGACCCCGCGCGCAGCTCGCCCTGCGCCGCGGGTGCCTGGCGCAGCGGTAAGAAGATCGTCCTCTGCGCCTCGGGGGAGATGGGCGTGCCCTTGTTCTCGACGCGCACGCTCACCTCGTCGCCATCCCCCCGGATGCGGACGTGCACGGGCTGCGAAGGGTCCCCGTGCTGGGCCGCGTTGGCCAGCAGGTTGGAGATCATCTGGCCGATGCGCCCGGCGTCCCAGCGTCCGCCGAGATCGCCTTCCAGCGAGACCTCGACGCGCGCGTCGGGCAGGACGGTGGTGATCTCGGCGGCGATGGTCCGGGCGATCACGCCCATGTCGGCCGGCGCCGGTGAGATGGGCAGAGTCACGCCGAAGGTGGTCTGCGTGAAGTCCAGGATGTCCTTCACCATGGCCGCCATGCGCTGCGACGACGTCAGGATGCGTGCCACCGCCCTGGTCTGCGCGTCGTCGGGCGTGTCGGTGCGCAGGAGGGTGGTCGCGCTCATCTGCACGACGCCCAGCGGCGTGCGCAAGTCGTGTCCGAGCATCCCGAGCAGGAGGTTGCGCGAGTCGTCGACCTTGCGCGCGTAGAACGAGGCCGATTCGGAGAGCGCCTGGTCCATGGCCTCGTCGAGGCGCGTCAACTCTTCGACATGCGCGCGCCCGGGATGCTGTTCGATCTGCCGGGCCCAGCGGCGACTGACGCTGGCGCGCAGCGCGCGGAACTCGGACACCAGGCCATCGAACGGAAATCCCTGCCGGAAACGTTGCGCCGCGTGGTCGCGTGCCGTGCGCGTGATGTCGGGGGAGTTGCCCGGGGCGTTGCCCTGGGACTTGTCGTACTTCGCATCCGGATCCTCCGTCTGTCGCAGGTCCGCGGCAATGGCTTGCAGGAGCACCTTCGCGTGGTCCGCCAGCTCCTCGTGCGTGAAGCCGTGCGACAGGGGGACGCGCGTGCGCGCGAACTCCACCCACTCGTCCACGATGGGGCCCAACTGGTCCGCGATGAGGTCGGGAATCTTCATGGGCGGGGCGTCCGGACCATTGTGCGCCTCGCCGCGCAACGGCGGGGCGAAGCCACGCCCCCGCCGCCCCCGCCGCCGACCCCGCCGAACCGGCGAAGCGCGTACACTCGAATCCTCCTGATCCCGCTGCCTCCTCTCGTGCCTCGAGGCGGATGAGCCACCGGCTCGATCATCCTGCCAGCGCACTTGTGCCAGCCGAGGTGCGCATGCTTTCCGATTCCGCCTTCTCCCTGACCGGCCTGCCGGCCGAACGCGCGCGCCGTTCGTGCTGAGCGCCGTCCCTCTTCGCCTGCGCTACGAGGTGGAACTGCGCTACGAGGTGCAGGCCTCCGGCGCCGACTTCATCTTCAACGTCCAGGCGGCGCGCACGCCGCAGCAGACCGTGGTGGAGGAGGGCCTGTTCGTCAGCCAGCACCTGCCGCTGCAGGGATACACGGAGCCGGCGACGGCCGGCCGCTTCCTGCGCCTGCGTGCCTGCACGGGCGAGCTCACCCTGCGTTACCACGCCACCGTGGATGTCACGCATCGCACCGACGATCCCGGCGGGATCGCGGAGACCTGGGTGCCGAACCTGCCGGGGCCGGTGCTGCCTTATCTCTACCCCAGCCGCTACTGCGAGTCGGACGTGCTGAACGCCTTCGCCATGCGCGAGTTCGGCAGCCTCTGGCAGGGCTACAGCCGGGTGCAGGCGATCTGCGACTGGGTGCAGCGCCACGTGGCTTTCGTCTCCGGCAGTTCCATCGGCACCACCAGCGCCGCGCAGACCTTGCAGCAGCGCCAGGGCGTGTGCCGCGACTTCGCCCACCTCATGATCGCCCTGTGCCGCGGCGTCAACATCCCGGCACGCTTCACCACGGGCCTGGACTACGGGGCCGACCCGGCGCTGGGCCCGACCGACTTCCATGCCTACGTGGAGGCGTTCCTCGGCGGCCGCTGGTACATGTTCGACCCTTCCGGGACCGCGATTCCGATGGGCTTCGTGCGCCTCACCTCCGGGCGAGATGCGGCCGATTCCGCCTATGCCTCGATCTTCGGCAACGTGCTGCCGACGACCCAGCGCATGGAAATCGTCGCACTCGCCGGCAGCGACGGGGTACTGCGCGAGCCGGTGCGCACCTCGCAGGCCCTGTCCACCGACGCCGGCGGGCTGCAGTCCGGATGGACGCCGGCAAGCACCAGCGCCGCCGCCAGTTCCGCGGCGGCAGGCGGCAGCGGCGCCTGGACCGGCGACTGCGTGTCACCGAAAAAAGAAAAGGCCTCGTGAAGAGGCCTTGGGAATATTGTGGTGGAGAGGAGGAGGATCGAACTCCCGACCTTCGCATTGCGAACGCGACGCTCTCCCAGCTGAGCTACCCCCCCACAACGTCCGTTATTGTAGCAAAACTCAGGCAGGGTTTACGGCTCAGCGCGCGAACAGCGATTCCATCTCGCGCCGGACCTTGTACGCGTGCGTGCTCGTGTCCATCGCGACGTCGGCCCAGCTGAGGCTCTGGCCCTTCTTCACCGGCCGCACCAGCTTCACGTCGTGGGCGAGGCCCAGGGGCACGCCGCCCATGCGCACCGAAGCCTCGGCCGGCAGCAGCTTGCCCCACACGGTGTAGCCGCCTTCGCCATCCAGCATCTCGCCGGGCTGCAGGTCGCGCTTGGCGGTGGCCACCACGTCGGCGTTCCAGCCGGTCGGCACGCCCGTGCCTTCGCCGCGCAGGGCGACGCTCGCCACCGACACGCCCACTTCCAGGCCGATCAGGTGCCAGCGCTTGTAGAGAGTGAAGTAGCGCCCGCTCGGGTCGGTGTGCGCCTTGTATTCCTCGAAGCAGTTCCTGATGTACTCGGTTTCGGCTTCGACCGTGACCCACACGCCCATGCGGATCTCGTAGGGGATCGCGCGGCCGTCGGCCTCCAGCGAGGAGATCACTTCCACCATGCCCTTGCGTTCCAGCACGCCGCCTTCGGAACGCGGGCGCGTGACGAAGGGGATGTCCTCGATGCTGGCCGGCGGATAGAGCAGGCCGTTCGAAGGCACGCCCAGGCCGGTGGCGTTGGCCACGGCGGTGCTCTCGATCGAGGGCTTGGAGCCGTCGAGGAAGCTGTTGAACATCTTGGGGTTGAGGCCGCCGCGCCGCGCCTGTTCGGGCGTCAGGCCCCAGTTGTCCCATACCGTGTCGGGCGTCGACTCGCTGAAGTGCGGCAGCCACTTGTGGCCGCGGCCGGCGGCCACCACGGGGAAGCCGCAGGTGCGCGCCCAGTCCACCAGGTCGCAGATCAGCGCCGGCTGGTCGCCGAAGGCGAGCGAGTACACCACGCCGGCCTCGGCCGCCTTGCGCGCCAGCAGCGGCCCGCAGAAGGCGTCGGCCTCCACCGTGACGTTGACCACGTGCTTGCGCTGCGCGAAGGCCTCCAGGCAGTGGTCCACCGCGGCGATCGGATGGCCCGTGCATTCGACCACCACGTCGATGGCGGGATGGCGCACCAGCGCCTGCCAGTCCTCGCCGACGTGGGTGGCGCCGTTCCTCAGCGCCTCGTCGATGGACGCGGCCTGGGTGCGTTCCGCCTGCCAGCCCACGCGCGCGAGGTTGTTGCGGGCGTTGTGCGGCGACAGGTCGGCGATGGCCGCCAGGTGCACGCCGGGGGTGTTGGGCACCTGGGCGAGGTACATCGAGCCGAACTTGCCGGCGCCGATCAGGCCGACACGGATCGGCCGTCCTTCGGCGGCGCGTTGCTGGAGCTTGGCATGCAGGGACATCAGGCGGCCTTCTTCAGTTGATCCAGGGGGTCGTTGGAGGTGGCGAGCGCGCTGGCGGGCATGCCCTCCCGCCACGGCAGGTCCACCGGATAGGGCGCGAGCAGGCAATCGTCGGGCAGGCAGGCGATCGGCGCGAAATCGCGGTGCGCAATGTATTCGGGGCGCTTGAAGCGCCGGATGTGGTTGGACACGGCACACAGGCTCAGGTACACGCTCACGCGGTTCCACGGCGACAGGTTGCTGGTGGACGCGTGCACCAGGCAGCTGTGGAACAGGATCATCGAGCCGGCCGGGCCCTTGGGGCTGACGATGCCGCCGTCCTTGCCGCCGGCGCGCTCCACCAGGTTCGCGATCAGCGCGTTGTCGACCGTCCACAGCGGGTAGCTGGTGGTGGTGAGGTCGTGGCTCGCCTCGACGACGCCCTTCCTGTGGCTGCCGGGGATGAACATCAGCGGGCCGTTGAACTCGTTGACGTCGTCCAGGAAGATCGCGACGTTCATCGCCCGCTCGGTGGGCATCAGGTCGTCGTTGAGCCAGGTGCCGTAGTCCTGGTGCCACTGCCAGACGTCGCCCTCGAAGGCCATCTTGCCGTTGATCTTGAACTGGTGCATGTAGACCTCCTCGCCGAAGAGCTCCATCACCGGCTGCACCATGCGCGGGTGGCGCGCCAGCTTGGCGAAGGGTTCGCTGTACAGGTGCGCCGCGAAATTGGTGCGCACGGCGTCGCTGCCCTTCTCGCGCACGTTGTACGCCTCGCGGCGCGCGTACAGCGCGGGCACGGCGCTGGTCAGCACGCGGGTTTCCTCGGCGCTGAAGAGGCCGGGGAAGAACAGGTAGCCTTCGCGGTCGAAGCTTTCAAGTTGCGCTGGCGTCAGTCTCAAGGAGGTCTCCTGGGGTCGGGGGTGCCTGCAGCACGGTGGCCAGCGCCTCGCCGGCGTGGCGGCTGTGTTCCTCGATCAGGCGCGCGGCCTGGTCGCCGCGGCCGGCGGCGATCGCGCGGGCGATCGCCTCGTGTTCGTCCCAGACCTGCTCGCGCTGGCCGAGGTGCTGCAGCACGGCGCCCATCACCCGCTTCAGGTGGCGCCAGTGCAGCTGCGCGCTTTCCTCGATCAGCGGGTTGCCGGCGGCGCCGTAGAGGGCGGCATGGAAGGCGAGGTCCGCATCGATCATGGCGCCCACGTCGGTGCCGCGGCTCGCCTGCCGGCCGGTGGCCAGCAGGGCCGGGTCGAGGCGGAAGCGGCGCTGCGCCGCCAGCCGGGCGGCCAGGGCATCCAGCGCGCCGCGCACCTGGTAGAGGTTGCGGATCCACTGCGCGTCCAGGGGCGTGACTTGCAGGCCGCGGCCGGGGGCGTCCTGCAGGAAGCCGTCGCGCTTGAGCAGCCGCAGGGCCTGCAGCACCGGCTGGCGCGACACCGCGAGCCGCTGCGCGATGTCTTCCTGCGTGATTCGCTGGCCGGGCGCCAGCGAGCCGTTGCTGATGGCGTCGCCCAGCGAGCGGTAGACCCGCTCCACCAGGTCCGGCGTGGCCTCCAGCTGCACCAGATGGGCGGATGCGGTCATCGCGGGCAAGTCTGTATACGGAATACGGTTAGGTCAAGCTGACGTACCCGGGGGTTGCTGCAGCAGCGTGTGACAAGATGTTGCCAAAGGGGAAGGTGGGACGAGGAGTTGGCTATGCAGTGGGGTGATGGAGCCTGGTACGACCGCATGTACAACAACCGGGCGCTGGTACCGGGTCACGCCGAATACCTCGACCGTTGGGCGAGCGATTCGGAGCGGGCGCGCAGCGAGCTGGCCTGCGAACTGGACATCGCGTACGGGGAAGGTGCCGGTGAAACGCTCGACGTCTTCCCGGCGCAGCAGGGCGGCGGTCCGGTGCTGGTCTTCATCCACGGCGGCTACTGGCGCGCGCTGGACAAGAGCGACCATTCCTTCATCGCCACCGCGTTCGGCCGCCACAACGCCTGCGTGGTGGTGCCCAACTACACGCTCTGCCCCGCGGTGACGATCCCCCAGATCACGCTGCAGGTGGCGCGCGCGGTGGCCTGGACCTGGCACAACGCCAGGCGCTTCGGCGGCGATCCGCGGCGCATCGTGGTGGCCGGGCACTCGGCCGGCGGCCAGCTCGCCGCGATGCTGCTCACCTGCCTGTGGCCGCAGCTCGATCCGGCCCTGCCGCGCGAGACGGTCCGCAGCGCGCTCTCGATCTCGGGCCTGCACGACCTCGACCCGATGATGCGCACGCCCTTCCTGCAGCCCACGCTGCAGCTCACGCCGGAACAGGTGGAGCAGGCCAGCCCGGCGCGGCTGCCGGCACCGCGCGCGGGCACGCTCTATTCGGTGGTGGGCGGGGAGGAAAGCCCGGAGTTCCAGCGGCAGAACCGCCTGATCCAGGAAGCGTGGGGCACGCGCCGGGTGCCGGTGTGCGAAACGCTGCCGGGGCTGCACCACTTCAGCGTGCTGGACGCGCTGGTGGAGCCGAGCCATCGCCTGCAGCAGCTGGCGCTGGACCTGCTGCGGGCTTGATGGGGCTTCGAAAAACCTGACAGCCGAACGCAGAGGGCGCAAAGGTACGCAGAAGACGCAGAAGACGCAGAAGAAAACCCTTTGAAGTTTTCTTTGTGTCGTTTCTGCGTCCTCTGCGCTTTCTCTGCGCCCTCTGCGTTCGGCTGTTTGGTTTTGGTAGCCCGCAGGCACGCGCTTACATCAACAGGTGCTCGCCCGCGTTGTCGCCGCCGAGGATCACGTAGTTCACCTTCCGGATGTCCATCAGCTTCGTCCCTCCGGCATAGCTGATCGAGCTCTGCAGGTCTTCGTGCATCTCCCGCAGCGTCTCCGACAGCTTGCCCTTGACCGGCTCCAGGATGCGCTTGCCCTCGACGTGCTTGTACTCGCCCTTGTTGAAGTCCGAGGCGCTGCCGTAGTACTCCTTGAACAGGCGGCCGTCGACTTCCACCGTCTCGCCGGGCGACTCCTCGTGGCCGGCCAGCATGGAGCCGACCATCACCATCGTCGCGCCGAAGCGGATGCTCTTGGCGATGTCGCCGTGCTCGCGGATGCCGCCGTCGGCGATGATCGGCTTGGTCGCCACGCGGGCACACCACTTCAGCGCCGACAGCTGCCAGCCGCCCGTGCCGAAGCCCGTCTTCATGCGGGTGATGCACACCTTGCCCGGGCCGATGCCCACCTTGGTGGCGTCGGCGCCCCAGTTCTCCAGGTCGATCACCGCCTCGGGCGTGCCCACGTTGCCGGCGATCACGAAGGCGGCCGGCATCTTCTTCTTGATGTGGCCGATGATGTTCTGCACCGAGTCGGCGTGGCCGTGCGCGATGTCGATCGTGATGTATTCCGGCACCAGCCCTTCGGCCGCGAGGCGGTCGATGGTCTCGTAGTCGGGCGGCTTGACACCCACGGAGATGGAGGCGAAGGCGCCCGCTTCCTTCATGCGCCGGACGAACTTCACGTTGTCCAGGTCGAAGCGGTGCATCACGTAGAAGAAGCCGTTCTGGGCCAGCCAGAGGCAGACCTTCTCGTCCACCACGGTCTTCATGTTGGCCGGCACCACCGGCAGCTTGAAGCGCCGCCCGCCGAATTCCAGCGAGGGGTCGCACTCGGAGCGGCTTTCCACGCGGCACTTGCGCGGCAGCAGCAAAACTTTGTCGTAGTCGAAGATTTCCATTCCAGGCTCCGAAGGTCTGTTGTCGAACAGGTGGACGCTTGGACTGTGGGGACCGGTTCGCGGGCGCGCGCCAGCGAAGACCGGGCCACAAATGCTTGGGCCCGGTGATTGATTCTAGCCGCGAGCGCTTACTCGCGACATTCGGTTTGCGTGATAGCCCTCATACGCCCCCGGCCATCTTGTAGTACAGCAACCAGCCGCAGGCGTTCGGGCCGGCTGCGGGCCGGCACCTGCATCGAGCGGGTCTCCGCCAGCGCGCCGGGGCCGCGATCCTTGCCCTGCCAGTCCGGCCGGAAGACCTTGCGCACCACGAGCCGCGGGACCGGGCTGCCGTCCGCGCCGGCCGGCATCTTTTCCACCAGGAGCAGCCACGCGTGCCAGGGCTCGCTGCCGGCGGCCTCCAACTCGATCGAGGTGCCGACGTAGTCGTTGAAGGCATCCCCGTGAGCGATGCGCAGCGGCACCGGGGCACCCTCGCGCCGGCTGGTGACGACGGTGGCCCGGCTGGGCGCGCGTTGCCGCAGCCAGCCCAGTCGTTCCATGGCGTCGTCGCTGGCGGCGATGGCAGCGCCCCGGGCGCTGCGGCCCGGCACGACCCAGTCGAGGACGAGCGTGTCGGCCGTCGGCCGGGGCCCGGCACCGTCGCGCCAGCAGGCCAGGCAGTCGGCGCGGGTGAAGCGCTCGACCAGCGTGCCGACGGGCGGCACCTCGTCGCTGGTGCACAGCGCCTGCGCCGCCAGGGGCGGCAGCGCGAGCAGGAGGGTGGCGGCGAGGCGGAACACAGCGCATGAGATGCCGCCGGGGCGGCATCGGTTCCCGGGCGGCTTTCTACAATGTCCCATGTTCCCAGAAGTCGCCGCCGAATCGCCGCTGCTGCAGCACCTCAATCCCGAGCAGCATGCGGCCGTCACGCTCCCCAGCGAGCACGCGCTCATCCTCGCGGGCGCCGGTTCCGGCAAGACCCGCGTCCTGACCACCCGGATCGCCTGGCTGCTGGCCACCGGCCAGATCGGCCCCGGCAACGTCATGGCCGTCACCTTCACCAACAAGGCGGCCAAGGAAATGATGACGCGGCTGGCCGCCATGCTGCCCGTCAACGTGCGCGGCATGTGGATCGGCACCTTCCACGGCCTGTGCAACCGCTTCCTGCGCGCCCACTCCAAGCTGGCGGGCCTGCCGCCCGCGTTCCAGATCCTCGATACGCAGGACCAGCTCTCGGCCATCAAGCGCCTGATGAAGCAGCACAACGTGGACGATGAGCGCTTCCCGGCCAAGGAACTGCAGTGGTTCATCGCCGGCGCCAAGGAAGAGGGCCTGCGGCCCGCCATGGTCGAGACCCGGACGGAGGACGACCGCCGCAAGGTCGAGATCTTCCAGCTCTACGAGGAGCAGTGCCAGCGCGAGGGCGTGGTCGACTTCGCCGAGCTGATGCTGCGCAGCTACGAGCTGCTGCGCGACAACGATCCGATCCGCGAACACTACCGGCGGCGCTTCCACCACATCCTGATCGACGAGTTCCAGGACACCAACCGCCTGCAGTACGCCTGGATCAAGATGTTCGCGGGCCCGGGCAATTCCGTGTTCGCGGTCGGCGACGACGACCAGAGCATCTACGCCTTCCGCGGCGCGCGCGTGGGCAACATGGCCGACTTCGTGCGCGAGTTCCAGGTCGCCCACCAGATCAAGCTGGAACAGAACTACCGCAGCTTCAGCAACATCCTCGATTCGGCCAACGCCCTGATCGCGCACAACAAGTCGCGCCTGGGCAAGAACCTGCGCACCGACCAGGGGCCCGGCGAGCCGGTGCGCGTGTACGAGGCGCCGACCGACATGGCCGAGGCGCAGTGGCTGGTGGAGGAGGCGCGCCAGCTGGTGCGCGAGGACGTGCCGCGGCACGAGATCGCGATCCTCTACCGCAGCAACGCGCAGAGCCGCGTGATGGAAACCGCGCTGTTCAATGCCGCCGTGCCTTATCGCGTGTACGGGGGGCTGCGCTTCTTCGAGCGCGCCGAGATCAAGCATGCGCTGTCCTACCTGCGGCTGCTGGAGAACCCGAACGACGACACCAGCTTCCTGCGCGTGGTGAATTTCCCGGCGCGCGGCATCGGCGCGCGCACCGTCGAACAGCTGCAGGACGCCGCCCGCGCGGCCGGCAGCTCGCTGCACGACGCGGTGAAGTCCACCACCGGCAAGGCCGGCGCCAACCTCGCCGCCTTCGTCGCCAAGGTCGACGCGATGCGCGCCGAGACCGAGGGCCTGACGCTGCGCGAGATCATCGAGGTGATGCTGCAGCGAAGCGGCCTCGTCGAGCACTACCGCGCCGAGCGCGACGGCGCCGACCGCATCGAGAACCTGGAAGAACTGGTCAACGCGGCGGAGAGCTTCGTCACCCAGGAAGGCTTCGGCCGCGACGCGGTGGCCCTGCCGATCGACGAGCTCGGCGCCACGGTGCTGCGGCAGTCGCCGGCCAGCCAGGGGCTGGATCCGAGCCTGCCGGAAGTGAACGAGCCGGCGCCCGACTACGTGCCGCCCGATGCCGAGACGGGCGAGACGCTGTCGCCGCTGGCGGCCTTCCTCACGCATGCCGCGCTGGAGTCGGGCGACAACCAGGCGCAGGCGGGGCAGGACGCGGTGCAGCTGATGACCGTGCACGCCGCCAAGGGCCTGGAGTTCGACTGCGTGTTCGTGACCGGCCTGGAAGAGGGCCTGTTCCCGAGCGAGCGTTCGCTGGCCGACTACGAGGGGCTGGAGGAGGAGCGGCGGCTGATGTACGTCGCGATCACGCGGGCCCGCAAGCGCCTGTACCTCAGCCACTCGCAGACGCGCCTGCTGCACGGGCAGACGCGCTACAACGTGCGCAGCCGCTTCTTCGACGAGCTGCCCGCGCACGCGCTCAAGTGGCTGACGCCGAAGAACCAGAGCTTCGGCGGTTCCGCCTTCGGCTTCGGCATGGGCTATCCGACCTCGCGTGGGTCTTCGGCCGGTTACGGCCGTTCGAGCGAGACCTTCGCCAGCCCGCCGGTGCCGCCGCAGAAGGCCGAACCCGCGCACGGCCTGCGGGCCGGCATGAAGGTGTTCCACGCCAAGTTCGGCGAGGGCACGGTGCTGACGCTGGAAGGCAGCGGCCAGGACGCGCGGGCGCACATCAACTTCCCGCGCCACGGCCAGAAGTGGCTCGCGCTGGCGGTGGCGAAGCTGACGCCGGTGCCCTGACGGCGTTTCAGCGCACCGCCGGATGCACCTGCCCCGGCTGCGGGTCCAGGGAGCCGGAGCCATCCTTCGTTCCCCGCCGACCCGCCACCTGCCAGGGCGTGCGTTCTCCCAGCAGCCGCGCCAGGAACTCCATTTCCTCGTCGGTGTGGTTGATCGCGGGGGCCGGCGTCAGCAGGCGGCCGTTCACCGGCGCGGGCTCGGCCCAGAAGGACTGGTGGTAGTCGGCCTGGGAGACGAGGTGCTCCCGGCCCGCCGTCAGGTCGATCACGCCGTAGCAGTTGCAGAAATAGGTGCGCAGGTCCTCTCCCGGCCGCACTTCGGCGTACAGGCCGGTGCCGCGGATGCCGGCCGTCAGCGTGGGCGTCACGAGCTGGCGCGGCGTGCCCCTGCCCCACGCGGCCGCCACGGCGCCCGTCAGCAGGCGCAGCACGCTCACCGTGTGCAAGGTCCGGCCGCGCGCCACCGCCACCCGCGTGTTCTCGCGCAGCTGGATCGCGGCGTCGCCCACCACGAACACGAGGTGCGCGCCCGGCCCGGTCTCGATCCGGTCGCCGGTCTGGATGTACTGCGTCGGACGCAGCACCTGCCCATTGAGCAGCGCATCGCCGCGCATCTCCACGATGTTGCTGCGCTGCTGCGCCACCGCCGCGCCCCAGCCGCCCAGGGCGGCCCAGGCGGCCGCCCCCCGCAGGAAGCCGCGGCGCCGGAACCACGAGAGCTCGTCTTCGGTGCGGCCCTGCCGGGTGTGCTGGTTCATTGCGTGCTTTCTTCACCGGGGGTGGCTTGGGCGTCCGGGAGGTCGTCGGCCCGGAAGCTGTCGCGGAACGTGAAGTACATCGAGGTGGAGAACATCGCGACCAGCAGCAGCACCGTGGGCATCATCACGCTGCGGGCCACGGCCGCGCCGCCCATCGCCATGCCCAGCATGCTGAAGGCGGAGCCGACCAGGAAGAAGACCGCCAGCCAGGTCGCGCCGTAGGTCAGCATCGCGCCCAGGTTGCGGAAGCAGGCGACGGCGCTGAAGAACAGGCTTTTCACCGGCGCCACGCCGTGCCAGTGCACGAGGGCGGGCGAGTGCCAGAACAGGATCACCAGGGGCGTGTGCAGCAGCAGCGCCACCAGGGAGCGCGCGTCCAGCGGCGTGCCCTGGGCGTCCGCGGCGAGGGGAGGATTGGAATCGGCCACCAGCGCCGTGGCCAGCAGGGTGGCCAGCATCGATCCCACCGTGTAGATCGCGCCCAGCACCAGCATCGCGCGGGCGCGCTGGCGGCCGGCCCGGAAGGCGCTGATCAGGACGGAGGGCATCGGGAAGCGGCCGCCCGCCGCCTCCGCGGTGGCGGCCATGAGGCCCAGGGTGGCCGCCGGCACCAGCATCGCGCCCAGCAGGGAACCCACCAGCGGCAGTTGCGACAGCACCAGCACCCCGGCCATGTACATGAAGAACAGGCCGGTGAGCGCCAGCGGCTGCTTCAGGAAGGCCTGGATCCCGAGCTTCACCCAGACGAGGCCCGTGCGGGCGGGAACGATGTTGAGTTTCACGAAGGGCTACGCAGCAGGAGTCGTTATGGAGGTGATGAGGGGCCCGGCCCGCCCCGCGGCTCGGCGGGCGCCATGGCAAATTTAACGCAAGCCCCGGCGCGGCCGGGACCGCCTGCCTCAAAGGGAGGCCGAAGTGACCGGATGCGCGACCCGTTCGCGCAGCACCCGCTCGAAATGGGTGGGATCGTGCGGCTTGAGCAGGGAGGCCTCGCGCGGCAGGTGGAAGTCCCACAGGCGCGAGATCCAGAAGCGCAGCGCGCCCGCCCGCAGCATGGCCGGCAGCATCTGCCGCTCGGCGGCGGACAGCGGCCGCACGGACGCGTAGGCCTGGACGAAGGCGCGGGCGCGCTCGGCGTCGTGGCGGCCGGTCGGCAGGTCGACTGCCCAATCGTTGAGGCACACGGCGATGTCGAACAGCCAGGGGTCCACGCCGGCGAAATAGAAATCGAAGAAGCCCGTGAGCCGGCCGTCCTCGAACATGACGTTGTCGCGGAACAGGTCGGCGTGGACCGGCCCGCGCGGCAGGGCGGCGCAGGCCGAGCTCGCCGCCACGTGGTTCTGGTAGGCCAGCTCGCTGCGCAGCAGGGCGGCCTGGGGTTCTTCCAGGAAGGGCAGCACCACCGGCACGGTCTCGTTCCACCAGGGCAGGCCGCGCAGGTTAGGCTGGTGGCGGTTGTAGTCGCGCCCCGCCAGGTGCATGCGGGCCAGCATCGCGCCCACCTGGGCGCAGTGGTCCGGGCCCGGCGCCAGTTCGTGCTTGCCGGCCAGCTTGTTCACCAGCGCGGCGGGCTTGCCGCAGACCGTGAGCAGGATGTCGCCGCCGCGGTCCGCCTGCGGGTCGGGCACCGGGATGCCGTGCTGCGCCAGGTGCTTCATCAGGTGCAGGTAGAACGGCAGCTGTTCGGCGGTGAGGCGCTCGAACAGGGTCAGCACGTATTCGCGGGCGCCGAGCATGTCCTCCGCGGTCACGAAGTAGTTGGTGTTCTCGATGCCGCTCTGGATGCCGCGCAGCTCGCGCAGCTCGCCCAGCTTCAGTTCGCGCAGGAGGGCGCTGGCCTCGGCTTCCGAGACTTCGGTGAAGACTGCCAAATCAAGCCTCCGACGAGCCGCCTCTGGGAGGCTTGAGCCCCCTCGGGAGGCGGCGACTACACGTAGTGAGGAGCGTGGGGGCGCACATCTCTAGAAACCCAGGACGTTCCAGACGCGCTGCTTGCGCCCGGAGAAGCCCTCGCGGCTCTCCGACGGGCGGCTGCGGCCCATGTCGTCCGGCTGCAATTCGTACGCGGGCATGTTGGCCTTGGGCTGCACCGTGACGTTCTGCGTCTGGCCGCCGACGCGCAGCTCCTCGATGCTGTTGCCGGCATCCTCGATGTGGATGCGCTCGATCTTCTGGTTCCGGCGCGGGTCGACCTCGGTGTCGCGCTCGAGGGTCGCCTGGGCGAGCACGCCGGCGGGGAGGAGGACGAGGAGGAACAGGCTCGCGCGCATGCCGCATTGTAGGCCGGCGGGGGGTGGCGAAGCCCGATCCCCAGCGATGCACAATGCCTTCCCTATGAGCGAGACGGACGAAGTCCCCACCCCCGAACCCAAGGTGCTGCTGCTGGTCGACGGCTCCAGCTATCTCTATCGCGCCTTCCACGCGATGCCCGACCTGCGCGCCGTGCCCGGCGATCCCACGAGCCCGGCCACCGGCGCGATCCGCGGCATGATCAACATGATGCAGAAGCTGCGCAAGGACGTGCGGGCCGACTACGCGGCCTGCGTGTTCGACGCGCCCGGTGCCACCTTCCGCGACGAGATCTACCCCGAGTACAAGGCGACCCGCTCGCCGATGCCCGACGACCTGCGGGCGCAGATCCCGCCGATCCACGAGGTGGTGCAGCTGCTCGGGTGGAAGGTGCTGAACGTCCCCGGCGTGGAAGCCGACGACGTGATCGGCACGCTGGCCTGCCTGGCCACGCGCGCCGGCGTGCGGACCATCATCTCCAGCGGCGACAAGGACCTGTCGCAGCTGGTGAACGAGCACGTCGTCGTGATCGACACCATGAACGACAAGCGCCGCGACATCGCCGGCGTGGAGGCGGAGTTCGGCATCCCGCCGCGGCTGATGGTGGACTACCAGTCGCTGGTCGGCGACTCGGTCGACAACGTGCCGGGCGTCGACAAGGTCGGCCCCAAGACCGCCGTGAAGCTGCTGCAGGAATGGGGCTCCCTCGACAACCTGATCGCCAACGCGGACAAGGTCAAGGGCGCGGTGGGCGAGAACCTGCGGCGCGCGCTCGAGTGGCTGCCCAAGGGCCGCGCGCTGCTGACGATCCGCACCGACTGCGACCTGAAGGACCACATCCCCGGCATCCCGGACCTGCAGGACATCGTGATCGGCGGCCAGGAGGTCGAGAAGCTCAAGGAGTTCTACGAGCGCTACGGCTTCAAGGGCCTGGCGCGCCAGCTCGACGAACACGCGGTCTCGCCCGAACTGCTGGAGGAGCACAGGAAGGAGCAGCGCCAGAAGGAACGCGCCGCCCGCCTGCCCACCGGCGGCCTGTTCGAGGAGCCGGACCTCTCCGGGCTCTCGCAGGCGACCACGCTGCACTACGACACGATCTTCACCTGGGAGCAGTTCACGCCCTGGCTGGAGCGCATCGAGTCGGCGGCGCTGGTGGCGCTGGACACCGAGACCGATTCGCTCGACGAGATCAAGTCGGGCATCGTCGGGCTGTCCTTCAGCACCGAACCGGGTCTTGCCTGTTACATCCCGCTGGCGCACAACTACCAGGGCGCGCCCGACCAGTTGCCGCGCGACGAAGTGCTGCAGCGCCTGAAGCCCTGGCTGGAGAACCCGCAAAGGCACAAGCTCGGGCAGCACGTCAAGTTCGACCGCCACGCCTTCGCCAACCACGGCATCGAGGTGCAGGGCTACGTGCACGACACGATGCTGCAAAGCTACGTGCTGGAGGTGCACAAGCCGCACGGGCTCGCGAGCCTCGCCGAGCGCCACCTGGGCCGCTCCGGCATCGACTACGAGACCATCGCCGGCAAGGGCGCGCACCAGATCCCCTTCAACCAGGTGCCGGTGGACAAGGCGGCCGAATACTCCTGCGAGGACTCGGACCAGACGCTGGACGTGCACCTGGCCCTGTTCCCGAAGCTGGAGAAGGATTCGAAGCTGCGCTTCATCTACGACCTGGAGATCCAGTGCAGCGAGGTGCTGTACCGCGTCGAGCGCAACGGGGTGCTGATCGACGCCCGGGCGCTCGCGCAGCAGAGCACCGAACTGGGCCAGCGCATGATGCAGCTCGAACGCGAGGCGCACGAGCTCGCGGGGCAGCCCTTCAACCTCGGCAGCCCCAAGCAGATCGGCGAGATCCTGTTCACCAAGCAGGGCCTGCCCGTGGTGAAGAAGACCGCCAGCGGTGCGCCCAGCACCGACGAAGAGGTGCTGGAGAAGCTGGCCGAGGACTATCCGCTCCCCGCGCGCATCCTGGAGCACCGCAGCCTGTCGAAGCTGAAGGGCACCTATACCGACACGCTGCCGCAGATGGTGCATCCGCGCAGCGGCCGCGTGCACACGCACTACGCGCAGGCGGTGGCGGTGACGGGTCGGCTTTCGAGCAACGATCCCAACCTGCAGAACATCCCGATCCGCACGGCGGAGGGCCGGCGCATCCGCGAGGCCTTCATCGCCGCGCCGGGCTCGCGCATCGCGAGCGCCGACTACAGCCAGATCGAGCTGCGGATCATGGCGCACATCAGCGAGGACGAGGCGCTGCTGCGCGCCTTCCGCGAGTCCATGGACGTGCACCGGGCCACCGCCTCGGAGGTCTTCGGTGTCGCGCCGGACCAGGTCTCGAACGAGCAGCGCCGCTATGCGAAGGTGATCAACTTCGGCCTGATCTACGGCATGAGCGCCTTCGGGCTGGCGCGCAACCTGGGCATCGAGACGGCGGCGGCGAAGAACTACATCGACCGCTATTTCCAGCGCTATCCGGGCGTGAAGCAGTACATGGACGAGACGCGCCTGTCGGCCAAGAGCCGCGGCTACGTGGAGACCGTGTTCGGCCGGCGCCTCTACCTGCCGGAGATCAACTCACCGAACGGCCCGCGCCGCGGCAGCGCCGAGCGCCAGGCGATCAACGCGCCCATGCAGGGCACGGCGGCGGACCTGATCAAGATGTCGATGATCGAGGTGCAGAAGGTGCTGGAGCGCGAGCAGCGCCGCACGAAGATGATCATGCAGGTGCACGACGAACTGGTGTTCGAGGTGCCGGAGGACGAGGTCGAGTGGGCGCGGGGCGAGATCCCTCGGATCATGGCCGCCGTCGCGGAACTGCGCGTGCCGCTGCTGGCGGAGTTCGGTGTGGGCGCGAACTGGGAAGAGGCGCACTGAGGCAGTCGAAAACCTGACAGCCGAACGCAGAGGGCGCAGAGAATGCGCAGAGGACGCAGAAGGAACCCGAATTTCTTAAAAATTCATGTCTTCTTCTGCGTCCTCTGCGTAACCTTTGCGCCCTCTGCGTTCGGCTGTCAGGTTTTCGCTCGAATCACCGCGGATCCCACCGCCGCACCGACTCCGACTCCAGCCCGAACAGGTCCAGGACGCGCCCCAGCGTGTGGTCCACCATTTCCTCCAGGCTGGCCGGCTTGGCGTAGAAGGCCGGCACGGGCGGGTAGACGATGGCGCCGGCTTCCGTCGCGGCGGCCATGCTGCGCAGGTGGCCCAGGTGCAAGGGCGTTTCGCGCACCATCAGCACCAGCCGCCGGCGCTCCTTCAGCGCCACGTCGGCCGCGCGCGTGAGCAGCGAGCTCGTGACGCCGGTCGCGATCTCGGACAGCGTCTTGATGGAGCAGGGCGCCACCACCATCCCCAGCGTCTTGAACGACCCGCTGGCGATACGCGCGCCGATGTCCGCCTGCGCGTAGCTGAAGTCGGCCATCGCCTTCAGCGCATCGACCGTCACCTCGGACTCGTGCCCCAGCGTCACCT
The DNA here is from genome assembly GCF_016722785.1 of Ramlibacter monticola. GTDB lineage: Bacteria > Pseudomonadota > Gammaproteobacteria > Burkholderiales > Burkholderiaceae_C > Ramlibacter > Ramlibacter monticola. The sequence goes on from NZ_JAEQNE010000012.1 coordinate 88,706, forward strand.
GGGCCGAGTTGCTCAGCACCAGGTGGCTTTCGACGTCCATCCGCCGCAGCATCTGCAGCAAGCGAATCCCATAGACGGAACCCGAGGCGCCGCTGACGCCGACGATCAGCCGGGGGCGCGCGCCTCCGGGCGGCCGTGCGGCGCTCACGAGCCCTGCTTCTTCTTCTCGGACCACAGCTCGCCGCCCGTGGCCCAGTCGGTGGGCTGGATGTCGTACAGCAGGATGTCCACCGATTCGGCCTTGCTGCCCAGCGTTTCCACGCAGGCCTGCGTGAGCGCCTTCACCAGGTTCTTCTTCTGCTCGGGCGTGCGGCCTTCGAACAGCTCGACTCGGATCGTCGGCATGGGGTTACTCCGTGAAGAAAACCCGGATTGTGCAGGGTCTGACTAGACTCCGCCTCCTTTCCACCCCCAAGGGAGAGTCTCCATGCTTCGCGATGATTTCCGGAAAGATTTCGATTCGCTGCGGCCGGGCGAATCCACCCTCGAAGGCGCCACCCGGCGCACCGCGCTGAAGGCGGCGCTGGGCGTCGGCTACGCGGCGGCCGCCGTGCCGTTGATGGCGCAGACGGCGATCCGCACGCCGGCCGACGGCCTCACCGTGGGCGAGGTCAGCTACGACGTGGGCGGCTTCAAGGTGCCCGCCTATCGCGCGGCGCCCGCCGGCAAGACCAACCTGCCCGTGATCCTGGTGGTGCAGGAGATCTTCGGCGTGCACGAATACATCGCCGACACCGCGCGCCGCTTCGCGCGCGCCGGCTACCTGGCGATCGCGCCGGACCTCTACAAGCGCCAGGGGGACCCGCGCCAGGTCACGGAGATCCCGAAGATCATGAGCGACATCGTCTCCAAGGTGCCCGACGCGCAGGTGATGGGCGACCTCGACGGGGCCCTGAAGTGGGCCGCTGCCAACGGCGGCGATGGCGGCCGCGCCGGCGTGACCGGCTTCTGCTGGGGCGGGCGCATCACCTGGCTGTATGCCGCGCACGCGCCGGTGAAGGCCGGCGTGGCCTGGTACGGCCGCCTGGTCGGCACGCCGTCGGAACTCACGCCGCGCAACCCGGTGGACCTCGCCGCCAGCCTCAAGGCGCCGGTGCTGGGTCTCTACGGCGAAGCCGACACGGGCATCCCCCTGGACACGGTTGATAAGATGAAGACTGCGCTGGCTGCCGGTTCCCCGGCCGCCAAGGCCTCGCAGATCGTCGTTTATCCGCAGGCGCCGCACGGCTTCCACGCCGACTACCGCCCCAGCTACCGGCAGGCGGCGGCCGACGACGGATGGAAGCGGGCGCTGGACTGGTTCAAGACGCACGGCGTGGCCTGAAGCCCCAACAACAACGACCTCGCCCGCAGCCGCCCCGAGGGGCGGCTTTTCATGTGAACCTGATCGCCATCCTCTTCGCCACGCTGGCTGCCGGCATCGGCAGCGTCTGGCTTGCCGCCGCGCTCATGCGCCTCGGCTGGCTGCCCGGCACCGGCCCGGAGCGCGGGACGGGCGAGCAGCACCTCCTGAGCCTGGCCGCCGGCGCCCTGATGGCGACCGCCTTCATGCACCTGCTGCCCGAGGCGCTGGAAAGCGGCCACGACGCGCAGGCCCTGTTCGGCACGCTGCTGGTGGGGCTGGTGTTCTTCTTCCTGCTGGACAAGGCGGAGCTGTGGCACCACGGCCACGAGCACCACCACCCGGAGGACGAGGGGCCTGGCCACGAGAACACCCACGTCGCGCATGCCCACGCGCACGGGCATTCGCGGCAGCCCGCGCACCCGCGGCCGCAACTGGCCGAGCCGGCCGTGCGCTCGGGCGGCTGGGCCGTGCTCACCGGCGACAGCGTGCACTGCTTCGGCGACGGCATCCTGATCGCGTCCGCCTTCGCGGCGGACCTGCGGCTGGGCGTGGTGGCCGCGCTGGCGGTGCTGGCGCACGAGGTGCCGCACCACATCGGCGACCTCGCCGTGCTGCGGCAGACCAGCGGCAGCCGGCGCGCGGCCCTGGTGAAGGTGTCGCTCGCCGGTGCGGTGACGCCGCTAGGCGGCCTGGTGGGCTGGTGGCTGGTCGACCGCCTGGTGGTGTACCTGCCGTTCTTCCTGGTGGTCGCCAGCAGCAGCTTCATCTACGTGGCGCTGGCCGACCTGATCCCGCAACTGCAACGACGGCTGGGCGCCCGCGAGACGGTCGCCCAGATCGTGTGGCTGCTGGTAGGGATCGGCCTGGTGTCGCTGGTGAGCCTGCTCGCGCACGCCCACTGAGCCTCAGCCCGGCTCAGCGACGGTAGGGATCGTTCGGCCGGCGGTCGAAGCGGTTCGGCACGCCGTCGCCATCGCGGTCGTTGCGCCAGCCCCGGTGGTGGCCGTAGTGGCGGCCATGCCCGTTGTCGTAGTAGATGTAGCTCGGCTGCGTGTACACGTAGCTGGGCTGCGAATACACGTACCTTGGCTGCGAATAGACATACGCCGGCTGGTTGTAGACGTACGCGGGCTGGTTATAGACGTACGGGTCGTACGCGTAGGGCTGCGAATAACCCAGCGGCACGCCGATCGAAAGGTGGACCGAGCCACCCGCGTGCGCGGGGGCGGCGAAAAGGGCGGCGGTCGCCGCCAGCGCGGCCGCGATCGTGACGGTGCGAGTCGTGATTCCCATTGTGTACTCCTTCGGGATGACCCACCCATCCTGCACCCGCCGTGTCAAGCGCAGCGACGCGCCGTGCAAAGTGCAGGTGAAGCTCGCAGCCGTTCGTTTCCGCACGGACCGGCAGTCCTACATTCCTGCGGACGTTGTCCGACAGGTCGCTGTGCGCCGCAGTCCTAATCTGCCCTGTTGATGGAGGACGTGAACCCTTCCGTGGTACAGGCCGGGCAGTCCTTCGTCACGCATCGGATCGACATCGAAAAGGAGAGAATGAGATGGCATCTCGTGACTACGAAGACCGCGACCGCCAGGGCCGCTGGGGCAGCAGCGACCAGCAGCAGCAGGATCGCGGCCAGGGCTACGGCGGCGGTGGCGGCGAGTCGCGCGGCAGCTGGGGCGGGCAGCAGGGCAGCTATGGCTCGCAGGGATCGCAGGGATCGCAGGGCTCACAGGGCTCCTCGCAGGGCGGCTATGGCGGCCAGCGTTCCGGTTCCGAATTCGGATCGCAGCAGTCCTCGGGCTACGGCGGCTACGGTGGCGAGAGCCACGGCTACGGCCGCGGCTCGTCGGACTACGGCGGTGGCCAGCAGGGCGGCGGCCAGCAGGGCGGCGGCCAGCAGGGCGGCGGCTGGGGCCGGAGCGAAGGCAGCGAATTCGGCGGCGGCCGGGGCGCGGGCGGCATGCAGTCGTCCGGCCTGGGCGGCGGCGCGGGCAGCTACGGCCAGGGCGGCCAGTCCGGCTACGGCAGTGGCGGGGCCGGTTACGGCTATGGCGGTGGCAACCAGGGCAACCCGGGCAACTGGGGCGGCCAGTCCGGCCAGAGCGACTGGGGTCGCTACGGCGGCCAGCAGGGCAGCTGGAGCGGCGGCCAGGGCGGCGGCCTGCAAGGCGGCTACGGCCAGGGCGGCGGCATGGGAGGCAGCAGCTACGGCCAGATGGGCGGCGGCATGGGCAACCAGAGCAGCTATGGCCAGATGGGCAGCGGCACCTATGGCCAGTCGGGCGGCGGCTACGGCGGCGGCCAGGGCTTCGGCCCGAGCGGCGGCTACGGCAGCACGCAGGGAAGCCAGGGGCATGGCAGCTACGGCGGTGGCATGGGCCAGGGCAGCCATGGCGGCAGCCAGAGCTACGGTAGCCAGGCTCATGGCAGCGGCCAGTACGGTGGCGGGCAGGGCGGCGGCTACGGCAGCAGCCAGGGCAGCTTCGGCGGCGGCATGGGCAACCAGAGCAGCTATGGCCAGGGCAGCTATGGCGGCAGCCAAGGGTACGGCCAAGGTGGCAGCCAGGGCTACGGCCAGGGTGGCAGCTACGGCCAGGGCGGCAGCTACGGCGGCCAGGGCGGCTATGGCAGCCAGGGCAGCCACGGCCAGCACCACGATCCCGAGTACCACCAGTGGCGCGAGGAGCAGATCCGCAACCTCGACAACGACTACCAGTCCTGGCGGCAGGAGCGTTATCGCAAGTTCAGCGACGAGTTCACCAGCTGGCGCAACAGCCGCAGCGGCGGCCAGGTCCAGAACAACCCGTCCGGCTCCGGCGGCCTGTCGGGCGGCAGCGGCAGCTCCGGCGGCTACGGCTCCACCGGCCAGAGCGGCTCGAGCAGCCTGCACGGCGGCGGCGGCATGGGCAGCTCGGGCAGCAGCATGAGCGGTGGCAGCGGCACCTCGGGCAGCAGCATGAGCGGCGGCAGCGGCACCTCGGGCAGCTCCGGGACGTCAGGCAGCTCGGGCGGCAGCACCGGTTCGAGCGGCAGCAGTGGCACCGGCGGCTCGACCGGCACCAGCGGCTCGAGCTCGACGACCGGCAGCAGCGGGTCCGGCAGCACCCGCAAGTGATCGCCTGAAAGCCGAAGCAGCCTCAGCGGCGCCGCCGATGCGGCGCCGCTTTTTTGGCAGCACCGGATTCACAGCCAACAGACAGGGAGCACCGACATGAAACCGACCCGACTTCTCGCCGCGACCGCGCTCGCCGCGCTGGCCTTCGCCCTGGGCGCCGCGCAGGCGCAGACCCCCGGCACCGGCACCTCCGCCACCGGCGGCCAGTCCGCCCCGGTGGCGCAGCCCGGCGCCGGCACCCGCAACCTGCCCGTGCAGAGCCAGCAGCTCGCGCGCGGCGACCGCAAGTTCATCGAAGCGGCGGTCGGCAACGGCATGTTCGAGGTGCAGATCGCGCAGCTGGCGGCGGCCAAGGCCAACGACGGCAACGTCAAGAGCTTCGCCAGCATGCTGGTGGACCAGCACACGGCAGCCAACAACGAGCTGGTCCAGCTCGCCAATGCCCGCGGCGTCGAGCTGCCGGCCGCGCCCAGGCGTTCGCTGCGGCGCGAGATCGAGAAGCTGGGCAAGAAGAACGGCGAGGAGTTCGACCGCGAGTTCGTGCGCAAGGTGGGCCTCAAGGCGCACGAGAAGGACATCAAGATGTTCGAGAAGGCCCGCAAGGACGTGAAGGACCCCGAGCTGAAGGCCTTTGTCGACAAGACGCTGCCCACGCTGCGCGACCACCTGGCCGCGGCGGAAAAACTGCCGCAATCCGGGAAGAATGCGGCAGCGATGGGCGCGAACAAGCGGTAACATCCCGGTCCTTCGCGCGTGACGCGACGAAAGACCGGGAATGCGCAGGAGAACGTTGATCCGGATGGGGGTGGCGGCCGCGCTGGCGGCGCTGTCCTGGGCTGCGAGGGCCAACACGGCCGTCGCAGCCGCGTACGCGGCCTCGGCCGTGGCCGACGCCAAGCCGCTCGCGCCGCCGCAGCGGCTGGAGCGCCGCTTCCTGCAGATCAGCGCGGCCAACATGCGCTTCGAGGCCGAGGGCTCGCACCTGGCCCTCGCGCGCTCCAACAATCCCGCGGTCAAGGACCTCGCCAACAGCCTGCTGGCGCGCCAGCAGACGGCGCAGCCCGAACTCCTGCGCCTGCTGCACGCGCGCGGCATGGCGATGCCGCTGGCGACCAGCCACCACGGCAAGGTGCTCAAGCAGCTCGCGAAGCTCAGTGGCGCGAAGTTCGACCGGCTCTACGTCGACGAGGTCGTGATCAAGTCGTACCAGGACGACATCGCCAACTACGAGCGGGTCGGCCACGACGCCGAGGATCCGGTGCTCAAGGCCTGGGTGGAGCGGCAGCTGCCCACCCTGCGCCTGCACTTCGCCAAGGCCGGCAAGGCGCTGCCGAATGCCTCGCTGAAGCCTCAGCGCGCGGTGTAGCCGGTGACGCGCCAGCGGCCGTCCGGCTCGCGCACGGTGGTCACCGTTTCCTGCACCTGCTCCTTGCCGGCGAAGCGGCTGGTGAACACCACGGTCACGTAGTCGCCCTCGGGGCGGCCGGGCAGCGTCTTGCGGTACGCGGCCTCCACCGGCTCCCGCTCGACGAAGGCGCCGAACGGGTCGCGCAGCTTGGGGATGTTGTCCATCCAGGCGGGCAGCGGCACCGACTGGCGGAACACCTGGCTGGAGGCGTCCCATGCGGTGCCCCAGTCCTTGCGATCCAGCAGCACCAGCCAGGCATGCGCGGCGGTCTGGCCGGCCTTCTCCAGGTCGGCGTGCTCGCTCTTCGGCGGCGCGGCCGCGGGCCGCTGCGGCGCGGGCACGAGCGCCGGCACGGCCGGCAGCAGCGAGGGCTCGGAAAAGCGCGGCGAGGGCTTGGTCTGCCCCAGCGCCGCGGCGGCGGCGAGGGCGAGGCCCAGGGCCAGCACGGAGGAAAGCAGACGCATGGGGGAACTCCAGGAAACAGGGAAACCGCGGTCCGAAGTCTAGCGGCTGCCGACGGCCGGGCCGGCGCCGACCGCTCTTTTACCGGTCGTTTACCCGCAGCACGTCGCGCAGCAGGCGCGCGTTCGCCTGGCCCTGGTCCTCGTCCCAGACGCAGGGCACGCAGTTGGCGAAACCCTGCGGCGAATCGACCACCGTGTGCACCAGCCCCAGGCGGCGCTCCCATTCGATCGTCTGCTCCAGGTGCTCGCCGTGGAACCAGGTGCCGTGGCGGAATTCCGCGGCGACGAGGTGCCCCGCCATCTTTTCCGCGCAGTGCTCCACGTGCGCGATGCTCGCGCGGTTGCGCAGCAGCCAGGGCGCGAACTGGAAGTGCACCGCGCCCAGCTTGCCCGCGGCGCGCAGCGGTGCGAGCGCGGCGATGAAGCGGCGCCACAGCTCGTCGCGCAACTCCGCCGGCAGCTGCTCGTAGGAGACGGTGCGCCCCAGGCCCGCCGGCAGCGCCTTCTGCAGGTCGCGGGGAAAGGTGGTGGGCAGCGCCGGGTGGCCGGTGAAGAGCCGGAAGGCCTTCACGTGGAAGACGAAGCCGGGCGGCGTGCGCTCGGCCCAGGCCTGCGCGGTCTGCGGCAGCGGCATCGCGTAGTAGCTCGTATCCACCTCCACCAGCGGGAATTCCTGCGCGTAGAAGCGCAGGCGCTGTTCGGCGGTCCTGCAGGAGGGCGGATAGAAGCGGCCGCAGGCGACCAGCGTCTTGTCGGTCCAGGAAGCGGTGCCGACCAGGATGGGGTGCGGGATCACTGGATTAATATACAGCCGCCATGGACACGCCGTACCCCGACCCGCTCGCCTCCCTCAACCCGCAGCAGCGCGAAGCGGCGACCCACGGCACGGGCGACACGGCCGGGGACACGCGGCCGCTGCTCGTGATCGCCGGGGCCGGTTCGGGGAAGACCAACACCCTGGCCCATCGCGTGGCCACCCTCATCCGGCAGGGCGCCGACCCGCAGCGCATGATGCTGCTCACCTTCAGCCGGCGCGCGGCGCAGGAGATGGAGCGGCGCGTCGGCGGCGTGCTGCAGCAGGCGCTGGGGCTCCCCGGTACGCAGGCCTTGCCCAACCTGCCCTGGAGCGGCACCTTCCACGCCCTCGGCGCGCGCCTGCTGCGCGAGTACGCGCCACGCATCGGGCTGGAGGAGAACTTCACCATACACGACCGCGGCGATGCCGAAGACCTGATGGGCCTGGTGCGGCACGAGATCGGCTTCTCGGACCAGAAGAAGCGCTTCCCGCTCAAGGGCACCTGCCTCGGCATCTACTCCCGGGTGCTCAACACGCGCGATCCGCTGGCCCTGGTGCTGCAGTCGGTCTACCCCTGGTGCACGCAGTGGGAGGACGAGCTGAAGAAGCTGTTCGGCGCCTACGTCGAGGCGAAGCAGCAGCAGAACGTGCTGGACTACGACGACCTGCTCGGGTTCTGGGCCGACATGATGGCCGAGCCCACGCTGGCGCAGGAGGTGGGCGCGCGCTTCGACCACGTGCTGGTCGACGAATACCAGGACACCAACCGGCTGCAGGCCGAGATCCTGCTCGGGATGAAGCCGTCGGGGCAGGGCGTCACCGTCGTCGGCGACGACGCCCAGAGCATCTACTCCTTCCGCGGCGCCACGGTGCGCAACATCCTGGACTTCCCGCACCGCTTCGCCCAGCCGGCGCGCGTCGTCACGCTGGAGCGCAACTACCGCAGCACGCAGCCGATCCTGGAGGCGAGCAACGCGGTGATCGCCGCCGCCCGCGAGCGGCACGCCAAGAACCTGTTCACCGACAAGGCTTCGTCGCAGCGCGCCCAGCTGGTGCTCGTCCCCGACGAGGCGCAGCAGGCGCGCTGGGTCGCCGACCAGGTGCTGCGCCAGCGCGAGGCCGGCGCCGCGCTGAAGGCGCAGGCGGTGCTGTTCCGCGCCAGCCACCACAGCGCGCCGCTGGAGCTGGAACTGGCGCGCCGCAACATCCCCTTCGTGAAGTTCGGCGGGCTCAAGTTCCTGGAGGCCTCCCACATCAAGGACCTGATGGCGGTGCTGCGTTTCGCGCAGAACCCGCGCAGCCGCATGGCCGGCTTCCGCGTGGCGCAACTCGTGCCCGGCATCGGCGCGGCGACGGCCACCCGCCTGCTCGATGCCATGGGGGAGGCGGGCGATCCGCAGCAGGCGCTGCAGTCCTTCGAGCCGCCCGCCGCGGCCCGGGAAGGCTGGACGGAACTCGCGTCGCTGTACGCGAAGCTGGACGACGCGGAACTCGCCTGGCCCGCCGACATGGAGCTGGCCAAGGCCTGGTACCTGCCGGTGCTGGAACGCCTGCACGACGACGCCCAGGTGCGCAAGCTGGACCTGGAGCAGCTGGTGCGCCTGGCCGCCGGCTACGGCAGCCGCGAGCGCTTCCTGACCGAGCTGACGCTCGATCCGCCCGAGGTGACCAGCGACCAGAGCGGCCCGCCGCTGCGCGACGAGGACTACCTGATCCTGTCGACGATCCACAGCGCCAAGGGCCAGGAGTGGAAGGCCGTGCACGTGCTGAACGTCGTCGACGGCTGCATCCCCAGCGACATGGCCACCGGCACCACCGAGGAGATCGAGGAGGAGCGCCGGCTGCTGTACGTCGCGATGACGCGGGCGAAGGAGCAGCTGCACCTGCTGGTGCCGCAGCGCTTCTACGTCTCGCAGCAGTCGGGTGGCGGCGACCGCCATGTGTACGCGGGGCGCTCGCGCTTCATCACCGAGGCGATGACGAAGCACTTCGAGCCGGTGGCGTGGCCGCATGCCCCGGCCGGCAGCCTTGCGGCGACCCCGTCCACGGCGCCGGTGATGCAGGTGCGCGACCGCGCGCGCGCCGCCTGGCGCTGAGCAAGCCGCGGGCAGGGCGATTCCTACGCGGAAGCACTGAGCGTACCGACAGGCCCCACGCCCTGCCTGCCTGGATTGACCGTGTGGCCGAAGCGAAGTCGAAACGGCGGCGGCCCCGATATCCACAGACCCAAGGAGCAAGCGGGCATTTGCCTTTCGGGGCGCCGCGGTCTCCCTGACAATCGGAAGATGCGTTTCGCCAGTTCCGCCAACTTCCGCCGGGTCGGCGCCGCCGAGGCCACCGGCGCATTGCGCAATCTGTTCCGCTCCGACCACCTCGGTGCCCTCGACGAAGCCGATGCGCGCCAGATCGTCGCGCTCGGCGTGACGCGCGTGCTGGACTTCCGCGGCGTGCAGGAGCGCGCGTCGGCGGCCTGCCGGCTGCCGGGCGTCACGGTCCATTCCCTGCCGATCGAACCCACGATCGTGCAGAAGCTCGCCGACCTGCTCGCGGCCGGCCACCGCCTCACGGGCGACGAGGTCACCGCCCACATGCAGGAAACCTATCGCGGGTTCGTGCGCCACAACACCGCGCGATTCGCCGACTTCTTTGCGCATCTCCTGGCGTCCGACGAACCCACGGTGTTCCACTGCACCGCCGGCAAGGACCGCACCGGTTTCGCCGCCGCGCTGCTGCTGAAGGCCGTGGGCGCCGGCGACGAGGAGGTCATGCACGACTACCTGCTCACCAATGAGCGACTCGTGTTACCTCGGGAACCGCGCATGGGCCTGTCGCGCGAGGCCATGATGGTTCTATGGCGCGTCCAGCCCGGATTCCTCCGCGCGGCCTTCGACGAGGTGGACCGGAGCCACGGCTCGCTCGAGGCCTATTTCCGCGACGGCCTCGCGCTCGGGCCGGCCGAGCGCGAGCGCCTGCGGGCGCTGTACCGCGCGGGCTGAAGGCCTGCGCGCCCGGTCCGCCCCTCCTGCGCGCCGGCCTCCTGCCATTCCTGCCGGCCGCCGCGCCAGCCTCCTACGCAACTCCCCGGGCAAACCCGACAGGTCTGCCGTGAATAGTTCGCCAACACTTTGAGGCATGCGGGCCAAAAGTCCGCCAGATAAAACAGCAGCAAAGGAGTCCGCCATGGCCAACCAGGAACAGCCCCGAGACGGGATCCCGCGCAAGGACCAGGAACGCCCCCAGGCCGGCGAGGGCAAGGGCATGCCGAAGGCCGGCGAATCTGCTTCCACCCAGGGCTACCGTGGCGACGGCCCCGGCAAGATCGGCATCACCAGCGACGAGCAGCCCGACCTGGTGGCGCCCTCCGGCGTCAACGAGCGGGACCACGGCGTCGCGGACGACCGCCCCGCGGCCGGCGGCGAACTCGACTTCGACGACGGGACCGACATGGTCCATCCGCGCGGCAAGGTGACCGACGCGGGTCGCAGCTGGAACGAGAAGAACCCGAGCGACGCGGGCCGGCTGGGTTCGCCGAACCCGGGAATGTCCGACCGCAACGGACCGAGCGATCCCGATGCCAAACGTCATCGCTAAGACCCTGCGCGGGGGAGGCAACATGGTTTACGCAATGTTCTCCGCCGCCGTCCTCCTGGCGATCGGCGCGGTCTATGCCGGCGCCGTCGGCTGGCTCTACTTCCGCCAGGAACGGCTGCTGTTCGAACCCGACAAGCTGCCGCCGGACGAACCGGTGTGCACCGATCCCGACACCTTCGAATTCTTCGTCGACGTGCCGGGGGCGCGGCTATCGGGCGCGCACATGCGGCTGCCGAACCCGCGCGGCGTGTTCTTCTTCCTGCACGGCAACTCGGGCAACCTGAAGAAGTGGTTCGTGGAGCTCGACGCCTTCCGGCAGGCGAACTTCGACGTGGTCATGTTCGACTATCGCGGCTTCGGCAAGAGCACCGGAGAAATCGAGAGCGAGGAACAGCTGCGCGCCGACGTGGAAGCCGTATGGCAGCAGGTGGCCCCCATGTACGAGGGCGGGCGGGTCGTGATCTCGGGCCAGTCGCTCGGCACCGGGCTGGCGGCGGGCTTGGCCGCGAGGCTGTGCTCCGACGGGCGGGCCCCCGACCTGACGCTGCTCGTGTCGCCCTACAGCAGCATGAAGGCGCTGGCGGCGGAGCTCTATCCGTGGGTGCCGACGCAGGTGCTGCGCTATCCGCTGCATACGCTGGAACACGCGGCCAAGCTGCTCGGCCCGGTGATGCTGATCCACGGCGAGAAGGACGAACTGATCCCGATCCACCACAGCGAGAAACTGTGCAGCGCCATGCGCAGCGCCCACCTGGTGCGCGTGACGGACGCGGGGCACTCGGACGTGCACCGGTTCGAGACGGTGCGCAAGGCCTTGTCTGCGGCGCTGCACCGGCTGTGATGCCCCTTCGTCATCCCCACGGGGAATGACGAAGGAACTGGCGGGGGGCTAAGCTCCTGCCATGCTCAAGGCAGTCTCCGTCGCGCTGCTGTTCGTGCTCCTGGTCTACGCCACGCTCCTCGCCTTCCTCTGGTGGCGCCAGGAGAGCCTCATGTTCTTCCCGGCGCCGCTGCCCGCGCACTACGAGCTCGCCAGCTCGCCGGACATCCGCGAGCACACGGTCGAAGTGCCCGGCGCGCGGCTGTCGGTGCTGCAGCTGAAGCTGCCTGAACCGAAGGGCGTGGTGTTCTTCCTGCACGGCAACGCCGGCAATCTCGCCGGCTGGTTCAGCAACGCCGACTTCTACCGCGCCGCCAACTTCGACCTGGTGATGCCCGACTACCGCGGCTACGGCAAGAGCACCGGCGCCATTTCCGACGTGCAGCAGCTGCGCACCGACATGCGTGCCGTCTGGGACGTGTTCTCGCAGCAGTACCCCGGCAAGCGCCTCGTCCTCTACGGCCGATCGCTGGGCACTGCGCTGGCCGCCGACCTGGCGGAGCAGCTTTCGCGCGAAGGGCGGGCGCCGGACCTCACGGTGCTGGTCTCGCCCTACTCGAGCCTGCGCGAGCTGACGGCGGAGGTCTATCCCTGGGTGCCCGGCGCGCTGCTGCGCTATCCGCTGGACACTGGCAGCCACCTGCCCGGCATCGCCGGCCCGGTGCTGCTGGTGCACGGCGACGCCGACAAGCTGATCGCGCTGCGCCACTCGCAGCGCCTGCAGCAGGTGCTGCCGTCGGCGCGGCTGCTCGTCGTGCCGGGCGCTGGGCACGACGACGTGCACGAGTTCCCGCTCTATCGCGAAGAGTTCCGACGCGCGCTCGACCTTCTCTAGCCCAGAATCGTCCGGCATGGACTCCGCGCTCTGGGCCCTGATCGTCGGCCTCCTGCTCGTGCTGATGGCACTCGGTTCGACCGTGCTCAAGCGGCTGCCGCTGTCGACCGCCATGCTCTACCTGCTAGTCGGCATCGCGGTGAGCCCGATCGGGCTCGAACTGCTGCGCACCGACGCCCGCACCCATGCGCCCGTGCTGGAGCGCATTTCGGAGATCGTGGTGCTGCTGTCGCTGTTCACCGCGGGGCTGAAGCTCAGTCCCGGCCTGCGCGACCGGCGCTGGGCGCTGCCCGTGCGCCTCGCGGTGGGCTCGATGGTGCTCACCGTCGGCCTGATCGCAGGTAGCGCATGGCTCTGGCTGGACCTGCCGCTGGGCGCCTGCGTGCTGCTGGGTGCGATCCTGGCGCCCACCGATCCCGTTCTCGCGTCGGAAGTGCAGGTGCAGGACCCGAGCGACCGCGACAAGCTGCGCTTCGCGCTCACCGGGGAGGGAGGGCTCAACGACGGCTCCGCCTTCCCTTTCGTCATGCTGGGCCTGGGCCTGCTGGGCCTGCACGAGCTGGGCGAGTGGGGCTGGCGCTGGCTGGCCGTCGACGTGCTGTGGGCGACCGGGGCGGGCCTGGGCACCGGCTGGCTGCTCGGCATGGCCATCGGCCGGCTCGTGCTGCACCTGCGGCGCGAGCACAAGGAGGCCGTCGGGCTGGACGATTTCCTCGCGCTCGGCCTGATCGCGCTGTCGTATGGCGTTGCGCTGCTGCTGCATGCCTACGGCTTCCTCGCGGTGTTCGCCGCCGGGGTGGCCCTGCGCCGGCTGCAGCAGCGCCAGGCCGGGCCGGTCGCCAGCGCGTCCGCCGTCGAACAGGCGCTCATCCACCCCGACCGCACGCTGGCGGAAACGGTGGCGGTGGACCCGCAGCATGCGCCGAGCTTCATGGCGCAGGCCGTGCTGGGATTCAACGAGCAGGCCGAGCGCATCGGCGAGGTGGCCATCGTGATCGCCATCGGCGCCTTGCTGTGGGCCGTGCAGTGGGACCCCGCCGCGTGGTGGTTCGTGCCCCTGCTGCTGCTGGGGATCCGGCCCGTGTCGGTGCGGCTGGGCCTGGCGGGCTCGCCGGTGTCGCGCGGGCAGCGCTGGTTGATCGGCTGGTTCGGGATCCGCGGCGTGGGCTCGCTGTACTACCTGACCTTCGCGGTGAACCACGGGCTGGACCCGGCGCTGGCGCAGCGCCTCATCGCGCTCACCCTGGCAGTCGTGGTGACGTCCATCGCGGTCCACGGCGTATCCGTGACGCCCTTGATGGCCGCCTACGAGAAGGCGCTGCGTGCGGCCCGTCCGCGGGCCTGACATCATGCCCCTTCCTACACCGGTGCCCCGTGCGCACCGACACACCGCACCGCAGCCGCCTTCCTAGAGTGGGACTCCAGGAGGAACCAGGCGCCCGGTGCGATCGCGAACGCGCCGCGCCCCAAGCGCTGCGGGACGACGCCATCCATCGCCTTCCCCGTGCCTGAGGCGTAACGGCCGTGACAAGGCTCGCGGCGGCCGTGCCCCGTCCTACAGCCTTCGACAGTGCGAGACGACACGGCCGGCCTCCTCCCTCACTAAAGTGAGCCGCAGGCAGCGGGAACGCTGTCCACCCTCTCTCGATACAACCCCTCAAGGAGTTTCCTGATGATCAAATCTCCGATCACGCAATGCGCTGCCCTGGCCCTGATCGCCGCGCTGTCCCTGACCGCCTGCAGCAAGCGCGAGGATGCGACGTCGACCACGACCGAGTCGACCACCTCCAGCACCACGCCGTCGACGACCACGCCGCCGAGCGACACCACCAGCAGCACGGCGAGCACGGCGCCCACCACGCCCTCGAGCACCGACACCACGACCGGCACGACCGGCAGCGGCACCTCCATGGGCGCCGGCACGGCTTCCACGCCGGGCAGCGACATGAGCTCGTCCTCGAGCACCCCGAGCGCCACCACGACCACGCAGTGACGATGGAACGCAGCTCCGGGGCCCTTGCGCTCCTGGTGGCTGCCTGCACGCTGGCGCTGGGTGCGTGCGGCAAGCAGGTGGAACCCAGGCCGGATGCGGCCCCCGACACGACGGTCGGCACCACGGCGGCCGGCACGAATCCGCAGCCGCTGCCGGGGCAAGGCCTCAACGGCGGCCTCGACGCGGAAAAGAAGGCGAACGCCGGCACGGCGGCCATGGGCGGCAGCCCCGCGCTGGACGGCAGCACGAACAGCACGCCCGGCAACGCGGTTGGGCAGCGCTGAAGCGCGCCCCTCGCATCATGGAGAGCGCCAGCCGCCGGCTGGCGCATTTTTCTGGGCGGCCCTCAGCCCTTTTCCACCGGCAGCCCCGGCGTGCGGCACCACTCGCTCCAGCTGCCCGCGTAGAGCGCGGTCGGGCCGAAGCCCGCCAGCTCCATCGCGATCAGGTTCGGCACGGCGCTCACGCCGCTGCCGCAGTGGTGCACCACGGTCTTCGGGTCGCGGCCGGCGAGCAGCTGCTCGAATTCGGCCCGCAGCTCCTGCGGCGGCTTGAAGCGGCCGTCGGGCCCCAGGTTGCTGCCGAAGGGGCGGTTGAGGGCGCCGGGAATGTGGCCGGCGACCGGGTCGAGCGGCTCCACGTCGCCGCGGTAGCGCGCAGTGGCCCGCGCATCGATCAGCGTCTGCCCCGGTTCGCCCAGCGCACGCGCGACCTGCCCCGTCGTCACCAGCGTGCGCAGCGGCGGCCGCGGCAGAAAGTTGGTCTGGAAGTGCGAGGGCTCGGCGCCGGAGCACAGCTCGCCGCCGGCGTCCCTCCAGGCCTTCAGCCCGCCGTCGAGGACCGCCACCGCGTCGTGCCCGACCCACTTCAGCATCCACCAGAGCCGGCCGCAGTAGTTGTTGCCGTTGCGGTCGTACACCACCGCCTGCATGTCGTTGGCGAAGCCGACGCCCGACAGCCACATGGCGAACTTCTCGCGGCTGGGCAAGGGATGGCGCCCGCCCGACGCGGCGTCCGCGCGTGGGAGCAGGTTGCCCTTCGGGTCGGGCTGCGGCGGCTCCGCCAGCGCGTGCTCCAGGTGCGCGTACACCGCTCCGGGGATATGCGCCTGCAGGTACTGCTTCTCCCCGGCCGCGTGGTCCATCAGGTCGAAGCTGCAGTCGAACACCATCAGGCGGGCCCGGGCGCCCATGAGGTCGCGAAGCTGCTCGGCGGAGATGAGGGTGGTGTGCATCCGTATATTCTGCTTCAGTGTTCTTCGGCCGGCGCATCGGGCGCCGCCCGCGCCCGCAGCACGGTCGCGGCGATTCCGCTGCCCAGGATCAGCGCGATGCCGCCCCAGCCCGCCAGCGGGATCCGGTCGCCGAACAGCAGCAGGCTGTAGAGCGCGCCGAACACGATGCCGGAGTACTGCAGGTTGGCCACCACCAGCGTGGCGCCGTGGCTGTAGGCGCGCGTCATGCACCACTGGCCCAGCGAAGCGAACAGGCCGATCGGCAGCAGCCACAGGGCCGAGCCCCAGTTCCAGGGGGACATGCCGCCCGCGACCATGCCGGCGGCGCCGGCCACCGCGGAGCCGACGGCAAAGTAGAAGACCGTGCGCACCTCCGGCTCGCCGATCTTTCCGAGCGCCATCACCTGCAGGTACGCGAACGCCGACAGCAGGCCCGACAGCAGGCCCACCAGCCCGGCGAAGACCTGGTGCTGCTCCATGGTCGGCCGCAGCATCAGCACGACGCCGGCGAAGCCCGCCAGCACGGTCATGGCGAGCGCCCCCTGGCGGCCGGGCAGCGGCTGGCCGGAGCGCGGGTTCCATGCGATGAGGGTGCCGCCCACCAGGAAGGCCGCGATCCAGACGCTGCTCATGTAGTTGAGCGTCATGGCGGTGGCCAGCGGCAGGCCGGCGATGGCGTAGAACCACGCCCCCAGCGACAGCACGCCGACCAGGCTGCGCCAGGCGTGCATGCCGGGGTACTGGGTGGCGAGCGGGGTGCGCTGCGAGCGCGCCCACAGGCCCATCACGGCCATGCCGATCACGCCGCGCCAGAACACCAGCTCGGAGGCGTGGAAGGACGCCGAGGCGAACTTCACGCAGACCGCCATCGTCGCGAAGAACAGCGACGCGGCCAGCATCCAGAGGGCCTGCATCAGGCCTTGCTCGCGGGAGACGTCACTCAGGCACGGGGTGCGTTCGGCCCCATGAGATCGCGGTACCACTCGTGGAAGTGCTGCATGCCGTCTTCCATCGGACTCTGGTAGGGGCCGACCTCGTTGTCGCCGCGCTGCATCAGCGCCTTGCGGCCGGCATCCATGCGCAGGGCGATCTCGTCGTCCTCGATGCAGGTCTCCATGTAGGCGGCCTGCTGGGCCTCGACGAACTCGCGCTCGAAGGCGGCGATCTCCTCGGGGTAGAAGAACTCCACCACGTTGACCGTCTTCTGCGGGCCCTTGGGGAACAGCGTGGAGACCACCAGCACGTTCGGGTACCACTCCACCATCACGTTGGGGTACAGCGTGAGCCACACCGCGCCGTGCCGGGGCAGGGTGCCGTCCTGGTAGCGCAGGACCTGGTCGTGCCACTTGCGGTAGACGTCGGAGCCGGGCTTGCCCAGCTTGCCGGCCAGGCCCACCGTCTGCACGGAGTACTCGCGCCCGAACTCCCAGCGCAGGTCGTCGCAGGTGACGAAGTTGCCCAGGCCCGGATGGAAGGGGCCCACGTGGTAGTCCTCCAGGTAGACCTCGATGAAGGTCTTCCAGTTGTAGTCCACCTCGTGCAGTTCGGTGCGGTCGTACACGTAGCCGGAGAAATCGAGGTCGCCCCGGGGGCCCAGCTTCGCCAGAGCGCCGCCGACGTCGAAGCCGTTGTTCTCGAACATCAGCCCGTTCCAGGCCTGCAACCCGTAGTTCTTCAGGTTCAGGCAGGGATCGGTGGCGAAGTGCGGCGCGCCCATCAGCGTGCCGGCCTGGCAGTGCTGGCCGGCGCTATAGGTCCAGCGATGTAGCGGGCACACGATGTTCCCTCCCGAGGAAGGCTTGCCGTGCACCGAGCCGCGGCCGCGCAGCATCACCGCCTGCCGGTGCCGGCAGACGTTGGAGATCACCTCGATGCCGCGCGGCGTGCGCAGCAGCGCGCGCCCCTCGCCTTCGTGCGAAAGCGTGTGGTAATCGCCCATTTCGGGCACTTGCAGTTCATGCCCCAGGTAACGGGGCCCGCGCTGCCAGATGAGCTCCAACTCGCGCTGGTAGAGCGCTTCGTCGAAATAACTGCTGACAGGGAGTTGGCTTGCGGCCTGCTGTAACTGAAGACTTAAATCAGACATTTCACCTGACCTAGAGACTCCCCCTATGAAGGGGCAGGGCCGCGCGTGGAAGCGCGACAGGAAGGCAGGGGGATTCTACCCCCCGGGGGGACTTGGGGCCCGTCCATCTAAAATCCAGGGTTTCGCCTCCAAGAATTCATGTCCAAGCCCCCTCTAGCCCCCCCTGCCAGTTATGAAGCGGCCATGGAGGAACTGGAACAGCTCACCGGCCGCATCGAGTCCGGGCAGCTCCCGCTGGAACAACTCCTGGCCGGATACGAGCGCGGCGCCGAGCTGCTGAAGTTCTGCCGGGACAAGCTCCAGGCCGTGGAGGAGCAGATCAAGGTGCTGGATGCGGGCGTGCTGAAGCCGTGGGCGAGCGAGTGAGCGCGGCCCGGCCGCCCGAAGGCGCTCGCAGCGGAGAGCGAAGCTCGGAGGTGCTTTCCGTGACCTTCGATCTCAAGGACTGGTCGGCCGAGCGGCTCGATCGGACGGAGCAGGCCCTGTCGGCCTGGGTTCCCACCAACGCGCCGGCCGACCTGGGCGATGCCATGCGCTACGCCGTGCTCGATGGCGGCAAGCGGCTGCGGCCGCTGCTGGTGCTGGGGGCCTGCGAGGCCGTGGGCGGCAACGCTGAGGCGGCGCTGCGAGCCGGCTGCGCGGTCGAACTGATCCACGCCTATTCGCTGGTGCACGACGACATGCCGTGCATGGACAACGACGTCCTGCGCCGCGGCAAGCCGACGGTGCACGTGCAGTTCGGCGAGGCCACCGCGCTGCTCGCCGGCGACGCGCTGCAGGCCCTGGCCTTCGAGCTGCTGACCCCGGCGGACGCCCGCATCCCCGAACACACCCAGGCCCGCCTGTGCCGCCTGCTGGCTCTTTCCGCCGGCCACGCGGGCATGGCCGGCGGGCAGGCGATCGACCTGGCCGCCGTCGGCAAGGCGCTCACCGAATCCGAGCTGCGCCACATGCACCGCCTCAAGACCGGCGCGCTGCTGCAGACCAGCGTGATGATGGGCGCCGCGTGCGGCGAGCCCGACGCGCAGGCGCTGGCCGGGCTGCGGGAGTACGGCGCCGCCCTGGGGCTCGCCTTCCAGGTGGTCGACGACATCCTGGACGTGACCGCCGACTCCGCGACCCTGGGCAAGACCGCCGGCAAGGACGCCGCCCAGGACAAGCCCACCTACGTCTCGCTGCTGGGGCTGGCCCGCGCCCGCGCCTACGCCTCGGAACTGCTCGAGCAGGCGCGTGCGGCGCTGCGGACCACCGGCCTGGCCGATACGCGCGCCCTTCTCGCGCTGGCCGAGATGGTGGTACACCGCGAGAACTGAAAACCAAAACACATGGCTACGCTGCTGGAAACCATCAACGACCCGGCCGACCTGCGCCGGCTGCCGCGCACCCAGCTCGCCCCGCTGGCCGACGAGTTGCGCGCCTACGTGCTGGAATCGGTCGCCCGCACCGGCGGGCACCTGAGCTCCAACCTCGGCACGGTGGAACTCACGATCGCGCTGCACTACGTCTACAACACGCCGCACGACCGCATCGTGTGGGACGTGGGCCACCAGACCTATCCGCACAAGATCCTGACCGGCCGGCGCGAGCGCATGCCCACGCTGCGCCAGCTGGGCGGCCTGGCCGGCTTCCCGCAACGCGCCGAGAGCGAGTACGACACCTTCGGCACGGCCCATTCCTCCACCAGCATCTCCGCGGCGCTGGGCATGGCGGTGGCCGCCCGGCAGAAGGGCGAGCAGCGCCATTGCATCGCCGTGATCGGCGACGGCGCCATGACCGCCGGCATGGCCTTCGAGGCGCTGAACAACGCCGGCGTGGCCGATACCGACCTGCTGGTGATCCTGAACGACAACGACATGTCGATCAGCCCGCCGGTGGGCGCGCTGAACCGCTACTTCGCCCAGCTCATGAGCGGCCGCTTCTACGCGGCGGCCAAGGACATCGGCAAGAAGGTGCTGCACGTGGCCCCGCCCCTGTTCGAGCTGGCCAAGCGCATCGAGGAACACGCCAAGGGCATGGTCGTGCCCGCCACGCTGTTCGAGAAGTTCGGCTTCAACTACGTGGGCCCGATCGACGGCCACGACCTCGAGTCGCTGATCCCGACGCTGCAGAACATCAAGCAGCTGCGGGGCCCGCAGTTCCTGCACGTGGTCACGAAGAAGGGCCAGGGCTACAAGCTGGCCGAGGCCGACCCGGTGGCCTACCACGGACCGGGCAAGTTCGATCCGGCGGTGGGCCTGGTCAAGCCCTCCACGCCGCCCAAGCCGGCCTTCTTCCAGGTGTTCGGCCAGTGGCTGTGCGACATGGCGGCGCAGGACCACCGGCTGGTGGGCATCACGCCCGCGATGCGCGAAGGCTCCGGCATGGTGGAATTCCACCAGCGCTTCCCGGACCGCTACCACGACGTCGGCATCGCCGAACAGCACGCGGTGACCTTCGCGGCCGGCCTCGCCTGCGAGGGCCTGAAGCCGGTGGTGGCGATCTATTCGACCTTCCTGCAGCGCGCCTACGATCAGTTGATCCACGACGTGGCGCTGCAGAACCTGCCGGTGGTGTTCGCGCTGGACCGCGCCGGCCTGGTCGGCGCCGACGGCCCGACGCACGCGGGCGCCTACGACATCGCCTACCTGCGCTGCATCCCGAACATGAGCATCGCCTGCCCGTCCGACGAGAACGAGACGCGCAAGCTGCTCACCACGGCCTACCAGCAGGCGCACCCGGTAGCCGTGCGCTATCCGCGCGGCACCGGCGTCGGCACCCCGGTGGAAGCGGGCCTGCACCCGCTGCCCTTCGGCCGGGGCGAACTGCGGCGCAAGGGCCAGAAGGTCGCGGTGCTGGCCTTCGGCACCTTGCTCCATCCGGCCTTGCAGGCCGCGGAGCGCCTGGACCTGACGGTGGCCAACATGCGCTGGGTGAAGCCGCTGGACACCGAGCTGCTGCAGCAACTGGCCGCCTCGCACGATGCGCTGGTCACGGTGGAAGAGGGCGTGATCATGGGCGGCGCGGGCAGCGCGGTGGCCGAGGCGCTCCACGCGGCCGGCATCGTCAAGCCGGTGCTGCAACTGGGCCTGCGCGACGAGTACGCCCCGCATGGCGACCCGGCGCGGCTGCTGGCGCTGCAGGGGCTGGATGCGGCGGGGATCGAGGCTTCGATCCGGGCCCGGTTCGGGGACATGTTCGAACGGGGCGCGCCGAGCTTGAAGGTCGTGGGCTGAGGGCCCAAGGCCACTCGGCGTCGCTCGCTGCCTTCTTGCCGGATCAGACCGGGACTGTTCGTCTCAGCGACTGTCCCCCGGCGCGGGTGAGACCCGCGCCCCGGGTGAGCGCCGCGCCCGCGCCTCCTCCTTTATGTCGCTGAGCCGAACAGTGACCCGTCCTGCTTTAGGTTGACACCTGTTCGGGACTTGTTGCCGGCCGCCGGTGGGCGGCCAGAGACGCCCGGTGCCTGGCATCGGGAGTTTCGTATTTTAGGGATAGGTGTGGCCGCTTCTCGTTGTACAGGCGCACGGACTCGCTCACCATGCGCCTCGCTTGCTTGAGATCGGCTGGAGTCTGCAGCAGGTATTCCATCTTCAGGATCCCGTTGACCCTCTCGGCCAGCGCGTTCTGGTAGCAGTCATAGCCGTCCGTCATCGAG
>NZ_JAEQNE010000013.1 GCF_016722785.1 Ramlibacter monticola
GGTCATCGTCGTGGCGTGCATGCACAAGCTGCTGGCCATCGCCTATGGCGTGCTGAAGTCCGGAAAGCCGTTCGACCCGGCCAGGTCGCTTGCCACACCGACTTGACAACCACAATGGTGTCTCTATGTCGCCGAGCCGGACAGCCCCGCTCTGGTCCTGCGCCGCGCCAGGTTCGTGTGCAGCGGCTTCGTTGGCGCGTGCCCAAGCCGTGCGCCGCGCGATGCAGGTGCGCGAGGGAAGCTGCCGAATCCGCGCGCTGCGCAGGACCAGGGCGGGCCTACTGGCAACGATGCGAGCCCGCGGCTGACCGCGCCAATTCAAACCCCAGTGCGCTCTCCGCCGAACGCGATTTCACCCCGCAGATCGGGAACAAAAAAGCCAGCGCGTTGGCGCTGGCGACGGTCCTCACCTCGGGACTCTGCGTCAGTTGCGGTCCTTCTTCATCGCCTTGGTGTTGTTCGTCTTCGCCTTGGCGACCTTGGTGCCCTTGGCCTTGTCGTGGTCGTGCCCGCTCATGCCGGCCTGCGTTGCGCCCCCGGTCGTGCCCATGGTGGTGTCGCTCGCCGCGGGCGTGCTGCCCGCCGTCGTGGCGGTGCCGCTGGTGGTCACGCCCGCGCCCGTGCCGGTGGACGCGCCGCCCGCCGTGGTGCCGGCGCCCATGCTGGTGGAGCCACCCGCGCCCATGCCGGTGCTGGTGCCCGCGCCCAGGCCGGTGCCGGTCGACGTGCCCGCCGTGGTGCCGGCGCCCATGCTCGTGGAGTTGCCCGCGCCCATGCTCGTGGGGTCGCCGACGCCCGGACCATTGCCACCCCCTGTTCCTGTTCCGCCGCCTTGCGCGACGGCCGCGCCGCCGAAAGCCAGGGCCGCCGCTGCGACCAGGGCCGAGAGGGTTCGAGAAGTTGATTTCATTCCGATCCTGCCTGTCTCTTGCTGTGTGAAGGGGTGCGCCGGCCGACGCCGGCACGTACATACGGTGGGGGCGCCACACGGGGCTTTCAGGTCGTCGCCTTGCCGATGCGCACGTAGGAAGGGCCGAAGCCGTGCTATCCGGCGCGCGCGGGGCGCCATACTCGCGCCATGCCCACTGCCTCCGAGGCCCACCAGCAGGCCTCCCCCGGCGACAGCGTGATCGGGTGGAAGCTGGACCGCGCTGAACGCGAAGCGCTGCTGGCGCGCTTTCCCGCGCGCCATCCGAAGGCGATCGCGGACCACGTCACGCTGCGTTCGCGCGTGAGCGAACAAGCCGGCCTGCCGCCCTCCACAGTGGGAGAGATCGTCGGCCGCAGCGACGATGGCGCGGGCGTGGAAGCAATGGTGCTGAGGATAGACGGCAGCACCGTGCGCCCGGACGGCGGCACCTACCACATCACCTGGTCGCTGGCGGAAGGACGCGAAGCGAGGGAGAGCAACGACGTGATCCGCCAGCACGGCTGGGTCGCCGTGGAGCCGCCCGTGCCGGTGCGGCTGGACGCCGCGAACTTCCCTCGCTCCTGAGCGGCTCAGGAGTTCCGCTCGCGCTCGTCGCGGCGGTCGCGGTGCAGGGCCGCGTCCGCGCGGTGCAGCGCATGGCGCGTCGCCAGGCCGAGCTTGTGCAGCGCGAGCTTCGCGTCGTCCGCGAGGCGATGCGCGGTCGCCCTGGCGGAAGCAGTTGCCGAGCCGTCGTCCCGGCTGTTGTCGGCGGCAAAGGCGCTGCTGCTGAACGCCAGCGCCAGCGTGATCACGAAGGCCGAGAGTTTCATGGCCGTCCCCCTTGCGATGGTTCACTCCCTTTTTTGAACGCAGTGCCGGCCGCCTTCGCTGTCGGACGCCATCCCGCGGTGCCCGACCGTGAGGGCAATTGCCACCTGTGCCGGGGCCGTTTTATGCTGCACCCCATGAGCCTGCGCTTCGACGTCGAGCACAGGGACGGCTACTCGGTCGTCCGCGTGGAAGGGGCCCCTTCCCTCGGGCAGTTCCTTTCCTTCCTGCACCTGATCGGTGTGGAGACCGCCGGCTGGCAGGTCAGGCGCGTGCTGTTCGACCTGCGGGGAATCGAGACGCTGACCACCTTCACGGAGCACTACTCCATCGGCGGCGAGGCCGCCCGGCAGCTGGCGCACCTGCAGCGGGTGGCCGCCCTGCTCGAGCCGCATCGCATCACCCGCGCCGGCGAGAAGACGGCCCAGCAGGAAGGCATGAACCTGATGGCGTTCACCGACGAGGCAGAGGCGGTCGCCTGGCTGACCGCGTCGCCTGGCTGACGAGCAGGCTGGGGGGAAGCGAAGCGCAACCCCAGCGTTCGCGCCTCACGCCGCCAGCGCGGCCCGCTGCACCCGCTCCCGCGTCAACGGCATCTCGCGCACCCGCACCCCGAGCGCATCGAACAGCGCGTTGCCGATCGCGGCCGCCACCGGGCCGTGCGTCGGTTCGCCCGCGCCCAGCGATGGCTCCTGCGGCCGGTCCAGCACCGCGATCTCGATCGCCGGCACCTCCGAAAAACGCAGGATCGGGTACGCGCCCCAGCGCTCGCTGGTCACGCGCGTGCGGTCGAACTGCACGGCTTCCTTCAGGACCCAGCTCACCGTCTGGATCGCGCCGCCCTCGAGCTGGTTCTTCACCCCATCGAGGTGCACCACGCGACCGACGTCCACCGCCAGCCACAGGCGTCGCACGCGGATGTCCTGCTGCGTTTCCACCTCGGCGATGGCCGCGCACCAGGCGCCGTTGTTCTTGTAGCGGGCGAAGCCGAGTCCCTGGCCCACCCCTTCGCGCTTCGCGCGCTGCCGCCAGCCCGCCATGCGCGCGACGTGCTCCAGCACGGCCCGGCCGCGGGCGTCGTCCAGGTGGCGCAGGCGGAAGTCCAGCGGGTCGACGCCCAGCGCGAGCGCGATCTCGTCCATGAAGCACTCGGCGGCGAACACGTTGCAGTGCGCGCCGAGCGAACGCAGCGAGGACGTGCGCAGCGGCATCGCCAGCAGGCGGTGGTTGACGACCCGGTGCCGCGCAAAGGTGTAGCCCGGGATCGAATTGCGTTCGGCACCGGCACCGGTGGCCAGCGGCACGTTGATCGAGACCTGCGGCGCGAAACCGTCCGCCAGCAGCGGTGCGGCATGGAACACCGGCACCGCCATGCGCCCGGGCCGCATGCTGTGACCGTTGGACCAGACCGCGTGCTGCCAGTCGACGATGCGGCCGTCAGCGTCCACACTGGCCTGCAGGTCCACCGCCATCGCGGCGCCGAAGGGTGCGCACGCCAGTTCGTCCTCGCGCGTCCACAGCACCTGCACCGGACGGCCCGGCACCGCCCGCGCCAGGAGCGCCGCGTCCACGGCGGCATCGTCGGCGCCGTTGTGACCGTAGCAGCCGGCGCCTGGCACGTGCGTGACGGTGATGTCCTGGGGCGCGATGCGCAGCAGCAGCGCCAGGTCCTTCAGCAGCGGATAGACGCCCTGCGCGTGCGTCCACACCTCGACGCGCCCGCCGTCGTCCCAGCGGGCCAGCCCGCACGACGGGCCGATGGAGGCGTGCGCGAGGTAGGGGCGCGCATAGCTCGCCTGGAAGGAACGGGTCGGTGCGGTTGCCGCGCTCGCGGGCTCCTTCTCGTCGACCACGCTGGTTTCGACCGGCTGCGCGCGCAGGAAGGCGGGCAGGTCGTCCATGTCCGGCAGGGTCTCCCGCTCGTTCCACTGCGCCACCGCCTTGAGTTTGCGCAGGGCCCGGTTCGCCTCGGCTTCGCCCTCGGCGATCACGCCGAGGAAGCTGCCGTCGCGCACCACGCGCACGACGCCGGGCAGCGCTTCGACCGCGGCGACGTCCACCGCCTGCAGCGTCGCGCCGGGCGAAGGCGGATGGGCGATGCGCGCGTACAGCATGCCGGGCAGGACCATGTCGTGCAGGAAGGCGGGCCGGCCCATCACCTTGTCGGGAAGGTCCAGGCGCAGCGGAAGCTCCCCTTCGCGCTCGGCGCCCGGCGCCTTGGGCGCGGCGCGACCCTCGGCCGCGCAAGCGAGCAGCGCGGGATCCGCCAGCTCCCAGTAGCTCGTGCGCAGGGCGGGCACGCCGCGCACCCGGATCTCGCCATCGCGCACCTCGAGGTCGCCGGCGGCAACTTCCAGCCGCTGCGCCGCCGCGTCCAGGTAGATCGCCCGCGTCTCGGCGCAGACCTGGCGCAGCGCGCCGCCGGAGTCCTGCACCGAGAGGCTGCCGGCCGTGAAGCCCTCGTTGGGCGCACCGGCGGTGCTGGCCCGAACCATCGCGATCCGGCCGACGGCGACGTCCAGTTCCCCGGCCACGATGGCGGCCAGCGCCGTGGCGATGCCCTGGCCCAGTTCGACCTTGCCGCTGCAGACCTCGACGCGGCCCTCGGGCCGGATCGCCAGCCACTGCGACAGTCGCGGATTCGCCTTCAGGCTGGGGGGCAGCCCGCTCATGCCGGCGCTCCCGCCTGCGCCGCCCGCAGCACCGCGCGCACGATGCGGTTGTGCGCGCCGCAGCGGCACAGGTGCTTGTCCAGGGCCTCGCGCACCTGCGCCTCGCTCGGCTGCGGCACGCGCGCCAGCAGTTCGGTGGCGCTGGCGAGGATGCCGGAGAGGCAGTAGCCGCACTGGCCGGCCTGCTCGTCGAGGAAGGCCTGCTGCAGCGCGCCGGGCCGCCCGTTGCGCGCCAGCCCTTCGACGGTGACGATCGCGCGGCCTCGCACCGCGCCCACGGGCGTGTCGCAGGCCGGCACCGACACGCCATCGAGCAGCACGTGGCAGGCGCCGCACTCGCCGCTGCCGCAGCCGAAGCGGGTTCCGACGAGGCCCAGGGTGTTGCGCAGGACGTCCAGCAAGGGAGTCTGGTCCTCCGCCTGCACGACCTGTTCGCTGCCGTTGACGCGCAGCAAGAAACCGGTTTTGCCCATGCCTGCTGTCTCCTTGCCGGCACTCTAAGGTTTTTTGCCCGGGGGTATACTTTCCCTCGCTCCGGGGTGCGAACGGCCGCAGGCCGCCTTCGCTGAGATGGCCACACCAAACCCGTGAACTTGAACCGGTTCGTACCGGCGTAAGAAGAGCTTGTCGGGCCAGGCCCTCCCTCAAGGGCGCAGTTCCCGCCATCCCCTCCGGAGCACCGCTTGATCGCAGAAGGGATGGCCGCATGAATTTTCTTTCCCGTTTCCTCCGTTGCCCCGGGCCGCGCCGATGAAGATCGGCATCGCCGGCGCCGGCCTGCTCGGTCGCCTGCTCGCGTTCCAGCTGGGGCGCGCCGGGCACGAGGTGCACGTGTTCGACCCGGCCGCCCACGCGGAAGCGCGCGGGGCGGCGGGGTGGACGGCCGCGGGCATGCTGAGCCCGGTGGCGGAGCTGGAGTGCGCGGACGAGGGAGTGTTCGCGCTGGGGGTGCGGTCGATCGCCTTGTGGCCGGAACTGCTGGGGCAGTTGCAGGTCCCGGTGGAATTCCGGCGCGAAGGGAGCCTGCTGGTCGCGCACCGCGGGGATGAGGGCGCTGCGCGCCGGGTCGTCGAGGTGCTCGAGGAAAAGATGGGCGCGCTGGATTCCCGCCTGCGCGGGAATGAGGGCATGCGCCGGCTGGAACCGCAGGAGCTGCGCGAGCTGGAGCCCGCCATCCGCGGACCCGCGCACGCCTGGCTCATCCCCGGCGAAGGGCGCATCCATCCCGTGCAGGCGATGCAGGCGCTGGCCGCCGCGGCGTCCGGCGTGCAGTGGCACTGGGGCCGCGCCGTCGACGCGGTCCACCCGGGCGAACTGCACACGAGCGGGGGCACCCCTCGCTTCGACCACGTGTTCGACGTGCGCGGCACTGGCGCGCGGCCGCAGTTGGCGGTGCGCGGCGTGCGCGGCGAGATCTTCTGGCTGCACGCGCCGGGCGTCGACCTGCGGCGCCCCGTGCGGTTGCTGCACCCGCGCCACCGCGTCTACCTCGTGCCGCGCGAGGGCGAGCTCGTGGTGGTCGGCGCCAGCGAGATCGAGAGCGAGGACCGCTCGCCGGTGTCGCTGCGCAGCACCGTGGAACTGCTGGCCGCCGCGCATAGCGTGCTGCCCGAACTGGCCGAGGCGCGGATCGTGCACAGCGAATCCAACCTGCGCCCGGCCCTGCCCGACAACCTGCCGCTGCTGCAGTCGCAGCGCGGCCTGACCCGCATCAACGGGCTGTTCCGCCACGGCTGGCTCATCGCGCCGGCGCTGGTGGAGCAGGCCCTGCAGGAGCTGAAGCCATGAACCAGATCACCGTCAACGGCGAGCCGCGCCGCGTGGACGACACCGCGACGCTGGCCGACCTGGTCGCGGCGCTCGGCCAGCCGCCCGCCGCGCTCGCCACCGCCGTCAACGGCGAGTTCGTGCCGCGCTCGGAGCGCGCCGCCGTGCGGCTGCGCGAGGGCGACGCCGTCTTCACTTTCCAACCCATCACCGGAGGATGAACACCATGGGACTTCGCATCGGAGACACGGAACTCGCCAGCCGCTTCTTCCTGGGCACGGCGGGCTACCCGTCGCCCCAGGTGCTGCGCGAGGCGATCGCCGCGTCGGGCACGCAGGTGGTCACGCTGAGCCTCAAGCGCCAGCTGGCCAACGCCGGGACGCCCAACGACTTCTTCAAGTTGATCCGCGAAAGCGGCGCGCGCCTGCTGCCCAACACCGCCGGCTGCCGGACCGCGCGCGATGCGGTCAACATGTCGAAGATGGCGCGGGAGATGTTCGAGACGAACTGGATCAAGCTGGAGGTGATCGGCGACGAATACACGCTGCAGCCCGATCCCTTCGAGCTGGTGGAGGCCGCCCGCACGCTGGTGAAGGACGGCTTCGAGGTGCTGCCCTATTGCACCGACGACCTGGTGGCCTGCCAGCGCCTGCTGGACGCCGGCTGCAAGATCCTGATGCCCTGGGGCGCGCCCATCGGTTCCGGCCAGGGCCTGCTCAATCCCACCGCACTGCGCACGCTGCGCGCCCGCCTGCCGGACGTGACGCTGGTGGTCGATGCCGGCATCGGCTCGCCGCGCGACGCCGTGCAGGCCATGGAACTGGGCTACGACGCCGTGCTGGTGAACACCGCCGTGTCGCAGGCCAAGGACCCGGTCAAGATGGCGCAGGCCTTCCGCCTCGGCGTGGAGTCGGGCCGGCTGGCATACGAGGCCGGCGTCATGGCCAAGCAGGAAATGGCCGTGCCCAGCACGCCGGTGACGGGTCAGCCCTTCACGCTCTGAGGCGATTGCCCCGGCGCCTGGAGGCTTTCGCCCTCCCTGGTGCCGGCGCTCAGGCAGGCGGAAGTGGACGCGGAGCACCGGGGCCGCGAGAAGCCGAGCGACCATGCGCCGGTGTGGATCCGTCTCGACGAGGCGGCGCTTCCTCGGGCGGGCGCACGCGCCTGAACATCGCGAGCAGCAGGAGGTCGTAGACGATCTTCGTCGCGCCAGCGGCGATGAGGGGCCAGCCGAAGCTGGACACGCCCAGCAGCCAGCCGGCGAGCGCCGGGCTCGCCGCGGCGGCGAGGCTGCGCGGCACCGCCGTGACGCTCGCCGCCGCCGCGCGCTCCGCCGGCGTCACGATCCCCGTCACGTAGGAGCTGCGGGTGGGCACGTCCATCTGCGACAGCGCGGCGCGCACGAACAGCAGCGCCACCGCCTGCCACAGCGCATCGCAGAACGGGATCGCCAGCAGGCAGAGGCTGGACGGCAGGTGCGTGTAGACCATCGTGCGGACCAGGCCGATGCGCTTCGAGAGCCGCGCGGCCGCGAGGTAGGAGAGCGCGGTCAGCAGCCCCATCCAGAAGAAGACCGAGCCGGCGACGGCCAGCGGCAGGCCGAAGCGCTGGTACAGCCACAGCGCCACCAGCGACTGCACCACGAAGCCGCCGCCGAAGGCATCCAGGCTGAACAATGCGGCCAGCAGGTAAACGCGGCGGCGCGACGGCCCCAGTGCCGAACGCGGTTCGTCGCCGACGGGCTTGGGCTCCGGCCGCAGGGTGCGGTACACGAGCGCGGCGAGCCCTGCGAGGCCGGCGTACAGCAGGAACATGGCCTGGAGCGCGCCCAGCGGCGACAGGCCGAGGGGCGGCCCCAGCCATGCGGGCAGGCCCGCGCCCAGCGCACCCACCGCCGCGCACAAGGTGCCCGCCATGCTGTAGCGCGCGAACACGGCCGTGCGCTGGCTGTCGTGCACCGAGCGCGACAGCAGCGAGTGCTCCAGCGGCAGGAACACGCTGACGTCGCCGCCCGAGGGATTCACCGTGCCCACGAAGGCGACCAGCATCAGCGGCCAGAAGGCGTGCAGGGTCGCCAGCCCGACGCCCGTCGCCGCCATCAGCACGCAGGCCGCGAGCAGCAACACGCGCAGCCGGAAGCGCCAGGCATGCAGGCCGGCCAGCAGCGTCAGCAGGCCGGAACCGAACAGCGTGGTGGTAGCGACCAGGCCGACCTGGAAGGGCGTGAAGCCGAGCGCCAGCAGGTACAGCGGCAGCAGCAGGCTGACGAAGCCGTCGCCGAAGGCGCGCACGCCGCGCGCGAGCATCAGGCGCGTGGCGTCGCGGAGGGGGAACGGGGATCTCTGCAAGCGGGCCTCCTGCCGGGCCCGGAGCCCGGATAAACAGGAGCAGCGCTTGGACGCGCGAGCGTCTTGGGAGGCGGGGAGACTGCCCTCGTCCCCGCCGAAAAAAATTCTACGCTTCCTCGTCGACGATGGGGTTCGACAAGACCCCGATCTTCTCGATGTCGATCTCGATGCGGTCGCCCGCCTTCATGAACACCGGGGGATTGCGCGCATAGCCGACGCCCGAGGGCGTGCCCATGGCGATCACGTCGCCGGGCTCCAGCGTCATCACCTCGGTCAGCAGGCACAGGGTCTCGACCACCGGGAACAGCATGTTGGAGGTGTTCGAGCTCTGCATCGCCTGGCCGTTCAGGCGCGACTCGATCTTCAGGCCGGCGGCGCCGGGCGGCAATTCGGACGCAGGCACGACCCAGGGCCCCAGCGGGCCGGTGCGGTCGAAGTTCTTGCCGATGGTCCACTGCGTGGTCTTGCGCTGGTAGTCGCGCAGGCTGCCGTCGTTGAAGCAGGTGTAGCCGGCGACGATCTCCAGCGCGTTGCCTTCGTCGAGGTGGCGGCCGCGCCGGCCGATGACGACCGCGAGTTCCGCTTCGTAGTCGAAGCGGTCCGACACGCGCGGGCGCAGCAGCGGCTGGCCGTGCGCGGCCAGCGAGCTCGGCACCCGGAGGAAGAAGCTGGGGTACTCGGGCTTCTTGTGGCCGCCCTCCGCCGCGTGGTCGGCGTAGTTGAGGCCCAGGCACACGATCTTGCCGGGGCGGGGCACGGCGGGCAACAGCTTCGCCTCGGACAGGCGCAGCACGCTCGCCGGGTTGGCGCGCGCTTGCGCGGCGGCCTGCGCGAGCTGCTGCGCCGGCTGCTGCAGCCAGCCGACGATGCCGTGACCGGAGGGCGGCGGCGGCAGGACCACCACGTCCTGCTGTTCGACCGCGCCGACGGCTTCCGCGCCGGCGTGCGAGAGGGTGACGAGCTTCATGCCTTGTTTCCTTGGGTGGCAGCCTGCTGCTGCACATGGGCCTCGGTCGCGTCGCGCGCCAGCGCGTACACCGCCACGACGCCGCCGTCGGGCGCCTTCAGCAGGGCGAAGGTGAAATCGACGTAGAGCCGGCGCCCGTCCTTGTGGTTGGAGCGGGTGCGCAGCACGCGCGTGCCCGTGCGCAGTTGCCCCGTCGCCACGGCGCGCGTGAAGCCGGCGTCGTGGGCGGGGCGGAAGCGTTCGGGGATCAGGAGGTCGAGGCCCTGGCCGACCGCTTCCTCGCGGCTGTGGCCGAACAAGCGCTCGGCCGCCGCGTTCCAGAACCGGATCGTGCCGCCGGTGTCGGCGACGACCAGCGCATCGGGCAGGCTTTCGAGCAAGGCGCGCAGCAGGCCCGCGTCGGCGAGGGTGGAGTCGCTCCAGGGCGTCATGGCCAGCCAGTCTGCCACAGGGCGCCGGATGCCGTATGGTTGCCCCCATGGACGAAGACATCGAAGCCCTGCGCCAGGAAGTGCGGCACCTGATCGCGATGCACACCGCCTCCTACGTGGTCCTCACCTCGCTGGTGGCCACGCACCCCAACCCGGCCCAGCTCCAGCTGCACCTGGTCACCGCCCTGGAGGGCGTGCTCGGCTCGGAGCGGCTGGCGAGGTGGGGGGAGGACCAGAAGCAGATCGTGCGCAAGGTGGTCGAGACCTTCCAGCACGTGCAGCCGGCGGCCATCATCGACCCGCTGGCCAGCGCCATGGGCGCGCAGGATCCGCGACGGAAAACCTAGTCCTTGTAGAACGCCTCCACGGCGCCCTTCAGCTTGATCAGCAGCGGCCGGCCCTTGCGGTCCAGCGTCTTGCCGGCCGGCACGCGGATCCAGCCCTCGCTGATGCAGTACTCCTCGACGTCGTGCCGCTCCTTGCCGTTGAAGCGGATGCCGATGTCGTGCTCGCAGGCGGCGGCGTCGTGGTGCGGGCTGCGCGGGTCGACGGACAGGTGATCGGGAAGGGGCGGACGGGGGGTTTCGCTCATGGGCCGGTATTCTCGACGATCCGGCCCCGGGTTTTCCCGCGGCGCCGGCCCGGAGCTGCGCGGCGGTCGGCGAACCCGGCTAACCTGCGGCCCTCTTCGTGACTGCTGGAGCTGCCGTGTCCCGTCGCCCCCTTCCGCGCCGCCATGTCGTGCTCGCCCTTGTCGCCGGCGCCCTGCTGGCCGCCTGCGCGCAGCGTCCCACCGGCGATGCCGGCAAGCTGGCCCGCATCCAGCACGTGGTCGTGATCTACGCGGAAAACCACAGCTTCGACAACATGTACGGCCTGTTCCCGGGCGCCAACGGCATCGCGCGCGCCACGCCGGAGCAGAGCACGCAGCGCGACCACGACGGCCGGCCCCTGCCGGAGCTGGTGATCTTCGGCAGCGACGGCAAGCCCGACCCGCGCTTCCCCAGGATGCCCAACCGGCCGTTCCGCATCGATGCCCCGCCCATCTCCAGGCCGCCGACGGAGGTGGTGCTCAACCCGATCCACGCCTTCTTCCACAACATCGAGCAGATCAACGGCGGCCGCAACGACATGTTCGCGGCCATGTCGAACACCGGCGGCTGGACCATGGGCCACTACGACGGCAGCGTGATGCGGCTGTGGAGATGGGCGCAGGAGTACACGCTGGCCGACAACTTCTTCATGGGCGCCTTCGGCGGCTCCTACCTGAACCACCATTGGCTGATCTGCGCCTGCACGCCGCGCCATCCCGATGCGCCCGAACCCATGCGCATCCGCCTCGACGCGGGCGGCAAGCTGGAAAAGCGGCCCGGCTCGCCCTCCGCGCACGAGGGCGCGGTGCAGTTGTTCAGCGGCGGCGGCGTGCAGGTGACGCCGGACGGCTGGTCCGTCAACACCACGCAGCCGCCCTGGCAGCCCAGCGGCATTCCGCCGGCGGCCGCCGGTCCGGCGACGCACGCCGATGCGGCCGGCACCCCGGGTTCCCGGCTGCCGCTGCCGCCGCAGACGGCGCGCACCATCGGCGACACGCTGAGCGCGAAGGGCGTGGACTGGGCCTGGTATTCGGGCGGCTGGAACGATGCGCTGAAGGACGGCATGCAGCCGCCGCAGGTGCGCCGCAGCGTGATCTACACCCGGGCCGCGAACGCGGACAACTTCCAGCCGCACCACCAGCCCTTCAACTACTACGCGCGCTTCGCCCCCGGCACGCCGGACCGCGCGCGGCACCTGAAGGACGGCAGCGACTTCGTCCGCGCGATCGAGACCGGCACGCTGCCCCCGGTGAGCTTCTACAAGCCGGTGGGCGTGAACACGCAGCACCCCGGCTACGCCGACATCATGACCGGCGACGCGCACATCGCCGGACTGCTCGACAAGCTGCGCGCCAGCCCGCAGTGGAAGGACATGCTGGTGATCGTCACCTACGACGAGAACGGCGGCTTCTGGGACCACGTGCCGCCGCCCGCCGGCGACCGCTTCGGCCCCGGCTCGCGCATTCCCACCATCCTGGTCGGCCCCACGGTGAAGCGCGGCTTCGTCGACTCGACGCCCTACGACACCACCTCGATCCTGAAGTTCATCACCGAGCGCTTCGGGCTGGAGCCGCTGCCGGGCGTGCGCCCGCGCATGGGAAACCTCACGAACGCGCTGGACTGAAGGCGACGTCGGGGATCCAGTTGCGCCTGCGGCGCGCGAGCCGGTCGTCCACGCCCTCGCCGTCGAAGCTGACCTCGTCGCGCTGCAGCAGGGCCGGGTCCACGTCCTCGAAGGCGTTGACGCTCACCACGCCGTAGGTGCGCCCGTCCAGCTCGCAGGTCACCACCGGCACCACGCCGCAGCGGGAGCAGACGTGGAACACGGCGGTCCTGGTGCCGAAGGCATAGCGGTGGACGGCATCGTCGTCCTGCACGCGCACGCGCAGCGTGCCGGTGGGGCAGGAGGTCCACACGCCGCCGTGCTTGCGGCAGAACGCGCAGGTGCAGGCACGCGCCGGGATGTGCGCGGGCTCGGGCTCCCAGCGCAGCTGGAAGGCGATGTTGCCGCAGTGGCAGCGTCCGCAGATCAGCATGCGCCCTCCCTTCAGCGCCGCGGCGGCACCTCGTAGCGCAGTTCGGCGAAGCCGTCGCCGATCCGCCTCGCCTCCACCAGCTTCAGCGAAGGCGAGGTGATGCGCCGCGGCAGCAGCGGCTTGCCCTTGCCCAGCGTCACCGAGCCGACCTGCACGATGATCTCGTCCAGCAGCCCGGCGTCGTGGAATTGGCCGACGAGGTCGCCGCCGCCGACCAGCCAGAGGTTCTTGCCGCCCGCCGCGGCGCGCATCTCCGCGTGCACCGGGCGCACGTCGCCCCGCACGAAGCGGATCGAGGCGCCGGGCACGGGCGACTGCGCCCGCGAACTGAACACCCAGGTGGGCTGCGCGTAGGGCCAGGCCCCGGGCTTCTCCGAGCCGGGCCGGATCACGTGGCGCAGCATCCATTCGTAGGTGGACGAGCCCATCGCCAGCGCGCCCACCTCGCGGATGAACTCGGGGTAGCCGGTGTCGTTGATGTCGCCGAGCGGGAACAGCCACTCGAGCGAATGGTCCTCGGTGGCGAGGAAGCCGTCGAGGCTGGAGGCGGTGTAGTACTGGGTTCGCATGATCAGAGCCAGCGACGCACCCGCGCAGCATACGCCGCCCAGGATTCGCCGAACCGTTCGCGCATCGCCTTCTCCTCCGGCACGACCTGGAAGCGGTCGATGAAGAGCACGAAGGCCAGCGGCCCGAAGAAGGGCCAGGCCGAAGACAGTTGCACCGCCCACGCGGTGAGCAGCAGCGCCATGCCCACGTACATGGGGTTGCGCGTGACGCGGTAGACGCCGCCGGTGACGAGCGCCGACGCGTTCTGCGGCCGCAGCGGATTGACCGTGGTGCGCAGGCGCCGGAAGGCGACGAGGCCGGCCAGGTCGAAGGCCAGCCCCGCGGCGACCAGCACCACCACCAGCGCGTCCCGGACCCAGGACGCCAGCGCGAAAGCGGGCGGCATTTGCCCCACCGCCCACATCGCCGCTGCGATGGCGAGGCCGACGACGGGGGGCGGGATGCGGTGCTCCAGATTCAGCATCGCGCGGATGCTAGCACCGCCCCTTCCCGCCGCCGGCAGGCCTCAGGCCTTGCGCGCGGACTGCGGCCGGTGCTGCTGCGCGATCGTGCGCACCTCGCGGTGCACCCTCGCCTGTTCCTCCAGCTTCTTCTGCTGGCTCGCCCTCAGCGCCTGCGCGGCCTTGGGGTCGAAGCGGCCGTTGACGTAGTTGGCCGCGTTCTCGAAATCATCGAAGTACTTCGACTGCTCCCACATGATGGGGTACCTCCTTGCGCCGCAGCTTAGGCGAGCGATGCGGGCGGGATCAAGCCCGAGAACGGCCGCATCGGGAATTCCCCCGCGTTGCTGTTGGCCGCCAGCGACTGGCGTAACAGGATCGCAAGACTTCCTTACGCGCAGTCACAGACGGGTGCTTGATGACCATCAAGCCGGACTCGGCTGCGACGCCCGAGCATCGCAGCATGGGGGACACCGTCGTCGAACTGCTTGGGTTGTATCCCGCGTTGCACGGGCTGGAGGCGGAGGTCGCGGCGCTGGCGCCGCAGGCGCTCGCCGTGGCCGCGGGCACGGTCCTCTTCAGCGAGAACGATCCGTGCAAGGGTTTTCCGCTGCTGCTGGAAGGCGAGGTGCGCGTGAGCCGCAACTCCGTCGACGGGCGCTCGCTGGAGTTGTACCGGCTGGTCCCCGGGGAGCTGTGCCTCGCTTCCAGCGCCGGCCTGTTCCGCTCGCAGCCGCTGGCCGCGCAGGCCGTCGCCACGCGCGCCACGCGCCTGCTGCCGGTGCCGGCCGCCATCTTCCGCGGCTGGCTGGCGCAGCCAGCGTTCCGCGACTTCGTGCTGGGCCTGTTCGCCGAGCGCATGGCGGACCTCACGGGGCTGATCGACGAAGTGGCCTTCCAGCGCCTGGACCGCCGGCTCGCCGCAGCGCTGCTCGGTCGCGGGCCCGAGCTCTCGGTCACGCACCAGGAACTGGCGAACGTGCTGGGCACCGTGCGCGAAATCGTCACGCGCCTGCTGCGGCGCTTCGAGCGCGAGGGCTGGATCGAACTCGCCCGCGAGCGCATCCGCATCCGCGACGGCGCCGCGCTCCGCCGCCTGGCGGAGGCTGGGTAACCCAGGTCACAGACACGCGCCCCGCCGCGCTGCTGCAATGGGGGCCCCTCACCCAAGGAGAAGCCCCAATGAAAGCGAATGTCGGCAGCACCGATCGCATCGTCCGCATCCTCGTCGGCCTGGTCCTGATCGGCCTGGCCGCCACCGGCAGCATCGGCCTGTGGGGCTGGCTGGGGCTCGTGCCGCTGGCCACCGGCGTGGTCGGCTGGTGCCCGCCCTACGCCATGCTGGGCATCAGCACCTGCAAGACGCGCAACTGAACCGGACGCAGCGGCGATGCAGCCCTTGCCCCATCATTACCGCGCCCGGGCGCGGGCGGCCGGCAACGGGAGCGTCCTGGTCGGCGCCGAGGGCCTGCCGGAGATCGAGACCCACGCCCCACCCGAGTTCGGCGGGCCCGAGGGCTACTGGTCTCCGGAGGCGCTGCTGATCGCCGCCATCGCGGATTGCTACATCCTGTCGTTCCGGGCCTCGGCCCGGGCTTCCAGCCTCCCCTGGCTGTCCCTCGCGGTGGACGTCGAAGGCGTGCTCGAGAAGTCGGAGGGCATGACGCACTTCACCCGGTTCACGATCTCGCCGCGCCTGGCGATCGCACCCGGCACCAGCGAAACCCTGGCGGGCGCCGTGCTGCGCAGCGCCAAGCGGGCGTGCCTGGTGACGAACTCGCTCACGGGCGACTGCGAGCTTGCGCCCACGGTGCACGTGGTCGCGCGGGACGACGCCGCGGCCAGCGCCTGAGGGCCGCGGGGCCGCACGGCTGTTGCGGCCCCGCCGGCTTCCTTCCTCCTCTTCCCCTTTAGCCGCCGGACGCCCAATACCGCACCGGCGCAGGGCTTTTCGGCAACCCGACAGAAGCGGGCAGCCCGCTGGCCCATGCGCTGTTCACTGTCGCGGCATAGGACGGCTCCTATCCCCCCTCGGCGCGCACCCCGGCCGGAAATCGGAGAACGCCGAGCCTCTGATTCAGT
Source organism: Ramlibacter monticola (assembly GCF_016722785.1). Lineage (GTDB taxonomy): Bacteria > Pseudomonadota > Gammaproteobacteria > Burkholderiales > Burkholderiaceae_C > Ramlibacter > Ramlibacter monticola. The sequence goes on from NZ_JAEQNE010000013.1 coordinate 15,645, forward strand.
CTTGGCTGATCGCGGGAACGCGGGCCGTCGCCGATAGTGGATCCATGCCGAAAGGCGATGCGTACCAAGACTCTCCGAGGAGAAGCGAAATGATGGATTCCGGCACCTCCCAATTCCAGCTGTGCTTCCGTTCCCTGTTCGACAGCGGCCGGGGCTTCGCCTTCCCGTGCGACCCGCAAGGCCACGTCGACCTCGACCACATGAGCGAGCGTGCGCGCAACAACTACTTCTACGCCCGGGCGATGATCGGCCGCGAGCTGACCTACCCGGCCGTCGAAACGATGCACTGAGCCCCACCAGGGAGGGCCCGCACCGTGCGGTGCGCCCTTCCGCCGGGGTTCACACCATCAGTTCGATGAGGAAGGGCCCCGGGTGCCGGAAACTGCGCTCCAGCAGTTCGGCACATTCCTCCATGGTGCTTGCGCGGGCGGCCTCCACGCCCATCCCAGCCGCAAGCTGAAGCCAGCCCAGGTCCGGATCTCCCAGGTCCAGCATCCGCAAGGCGGTCGGGCCCGGCGTCGCCCCGACGCCGCGGTATTCGCCCTGCAGGATGGCGTACTTGCGGTTGTTGAGCAGGATCGTCGTGCAGGGAAGCTTCTCGCGGGCCTGCGTCCAGAGCGCCTGCAGGGAGTACATCGCCGAGCCGTCGGCCTGCAGGCTGATCACGCGGCGCTGGCCGCCCGCGCCGATCGCGGCCCCCGTCGCCACCGGCAGGCCGGCGCCGATCGCACCGCCGACGAGATGCAGCCAGTCGTGCGCCGGCGCCGCATGGGAATTCTTGTAGAAGCCACGCCCGAAGGAGATGCTCTCGTCCGACACGATGGCGTGTTCGGGCATCAGCGCGGCAATGGTCTGCGCGACCTTGTCGGGCGCCGGCGCGCCGCTGGCGGGCTGCGGGCGCGGGCCCGGATCGGGCAGCGCGACTTCGGGCGCGCCCAGGGCCTCGGCGAGCGCGCGCAACGCGGCCACTGCGTCCTGCTCGGGGCGGGTCACCACGTGCAGCTGGGCCTGCGCCGGGGACTGCGTCGAGGGCTTGCCGGGATAGGCGAAGAAGGCCACCGGCGGCCTGGCGCCGATCAGCAGGATGTGCTCGAAGCGGCCCAACGCCTCCATCGCGAGGTCGGTGTTGTAGGGCGTGCGCTCCAGCTGCAGCCGGCCGCGGCCGCGCTCCACGTGCGAGCTCATGTAGTCGGCCATCAGCCGCGCGCCGGTGGCCTGCGCGATGCGCCAGGCCAGCGCCTGCGACTCGCCGCGCGCGCCGCCGCCGGCCAGCAGGATCAGCGTCGGCTTGGCGCTGCGCAGCACGCGCGCGGCGTTCTCCACCGCGAATCCGTCGACGGCGGGCGCCGACGGCACCGGCAGCGCGCCGGCCACCACGCCGCCCTCGTCCCACGAGGCGTCCGAAGGCAGGATCAGCGTCGCCACCTGGCCGGGCGCGGTGCGCGCGGCCTGCACGGCCGCGGCCGCATCGCGGCCGACCTCGGCCGAGGTGGTGCTGGTGCGCACCCAGCCCGACACGGTACGGGCCAGCGCTTCGGTATCGGCCGTGAGCGGCGGATCGTGCGGCCGGTGCCAGGTGGCCTGGTCGCCGACGATGTTGACGATGCCGCTGCGGGCGCGCCGCGCGTTGTGCAGGTTGGCCAGCCCGTTGGCGAGGCCCGGGCCGCAATGCAGCAGCGTGCAGGCGGGCTTGCCGGCGATGCGCCAGTAGCCGTCGGCCATGCCGGTGACCACGTTTTCCTGCAGGCCCAGCACGCAGCGCATGCCGGCGCTCTGGTCGAGCGCGGCCACGAAGTGCATCTCGCTGGTGCCGGGATTGGCGAAGCAGGTGTCGACGCCGGAAGCCAGCAGCGTCGCGACGAGGCTCTGGGCGCCGTTCATGAAGGGATCCTCATAGGGGGCCGATCTTAGACCGGCCCGCCCGCGGGACCCCGCCTCAGTCCGCCTTGGCGCCGGAGAACTGGACGATCTTGGCCCACTTCTCCGTTTCCATCTTGTGGATGGCCCAGAACTGCTCCGGCGTGCCGGCGATGGGTACGCCGCCCAGGTCGGCCAGCTTGGCCTTCATGCCCGGGTCCGCCAGGGCCGCGTTCACTTCGCGGTTGAGGCGCTGCACCGCGGCGGCCGGCGTGCCCTTGGGCACGGCGATGCCGAACCAGGCGCTGGCCTCGTAGCCGGGCACGGTTTCGGCGACCGTGGGCACGTCGAGCGCGGGCGAGCGCTGGGCGCTGGTCACGGCCAGCGCACGCACGGAGCCGCCGCGGATGTGGCCGATGATGGAGGGCATGTTGTCGAACAGCACGTCCACCTGGCCGCCGATCAGGTCGGTGGTGGCCGGGCCCGCGCCCTTGTAGGGCACGTGCTTCATGTCGATGCCGGTCATGAACTTGAACATCTCGCCCGACAGGTGCACGGAAGTGCCGGAGCCGGACGAAGCCATGTTGACCTTGCCGGGGTTCTTCTTCGCGTACTCGATGAATTCCGCGACGGTCCTGGCGGGGAAGTTCTTCGTGACCGTCATCACGTTGGGCACGCGGACGATCCCGGCCACGGGTTGCATGTCCTCCAGGAAATTGAAGGGCAGCTTGGGATAGAGGCTCGCGTTGATCGCGTTGGCCGGGTTGACCAGGAAGATCGTGTAGCCGTCGGGCGCGGAGCGCACCGCCATCTCGGTGCCGATGTTGTTGCCCCCGCCCGCCTTGTTCTCCACCACCACCTGCTGGTTCAGGTGCTGCGACAGCCACTGGCTCATCAGGCGCGCCAGCAGGTCGGTCGTGCCACCGGGCGGGTAGGGCACGATGAACTTGACGGGCTTGCTGGGGTAGTCGGACTGGGCGGAGGCCGGCAGGGCGAACAGGCAGCCCAGCAGGGCCAGCCCGGTGAACAACCTCGAGATCAGACGCATCGCGGCTCCTGTTTAGGGAAGCCGGCAGGCTACAGGGGCGCGCGAGCCAGCGTCAATCGGGACAGGCTCCAATGAAAAAGGGGCGCCGCAGCGCCCCCAACCCACACTCACCCCAGAGGCAGGAGAACCTTTTACTTCCCGATGGACACGGCCTGCGCGAAGATGATCTTGTCGAAGGTCCGGTTCAGCGACTTCGCCGTGAAGTTGCTCATCTGCGTGCCGCCCGACCACTGCACCTTGTCCCCGGCCTTCATGGGCGTTTCCATGGCGGCCACCCAGACGGTCTTGCCGCCGCCCTGGTCCACCTCGATGTAGCTGTAGCCGCCGGCGTTGGTCACGGTCTTGACCGTGCCGCGCGCGGACGGGTCGCCCGCAGCCGCGGGACCGGCGCCCGCTGCGGCGGCGGCCATCTCGTCGGCGCTCAGCGCCGGCTGGCCGTTCGGAAACTTGCCGTGCGGCGCCACGGCCACCGCGGCCTGGCCCACCGGCGCCCAGCGGTCCACGAACAGGATCTCCTGGAAGGTGCGGCCCAGCGACTTGGCCTGGAAGTCGCGCATCAGGCCGTAGTTGCCCCACTCCACTTCGGCGCCCGGCTTGACGTCGATCTGCGAGCCGGCGATCCAGACCTTCTGGCCGGACGCCATCTGGACCTGCGCGTAGGTGTAGCCGCCGCCGTTGGCCAGCTCCAGCACCTTGCCGCGGTTATGCGACGGGCTGGGCGCGCCGGCCGGGCCGGAGCTGCCGCCGAAGATGTCGACGGACTGGCCCTTGGCGGCCGGAGCGGCGGGAGCGGGCGCGGCGGCCGTCTTTTCCGCCACCGGGGCAGCGGGCGCGGTGGGCGCGGGCGCGGCGGCAGCGGCGGGCGCTTCCGCGGGGGCGGTCACCGGAGCGGCCGCCGCCGGCGCGGCGGCAGGAGCGGGCGCGGCCGGGGCGGCGGGCGGGGCTTCTTGCTTCGAGCAGCCCAGCAGGACCAGGACAGCGGCGACGGTGACGAGGGGACGGAACACGGAATCTCCTTGAGGGCAGGCGAACCGCGCCTGCGGTTGGACCCGAATTCTGGGCGGGGGCCGGCGGTCGTCAGTTGATCTGCCTCAGTCCGTCCCGCCTTTGCCGCCGCGGCCGCGCGGGCCGCCGGCTCAGGGTTCCGCCGGGCATTCCGGCGCCCCGCTTGGCGCAAGAATGCGCCCTGCTCAGGGCCCATCCGGCCCGCGGAGGCTTGCGGGAATGACCTGGTCGATCCTGGCGCGCGACGAGGCAGGGTACCTCGGGGTGGCGATCGCCAGCCGCTTCTTCGCGGTCGGCGCGCTCACCGTCCACATCCGCCGCGGCGTCGGCGCGCTGGCCACCCAGGCCCTGATGAATCCGCTCTACGGCCCGCAGGGCATGGACCTGCTGGCCGCCGGCCGCAGCCCGGCCGACGCGATCGCGATGCTGACCTCGGTCGATCCGGGCCGCGACCAGCGCCAGCTGCACATCCTCCCCCTCCAGGGGCGGCCGGCGGCCTGGACCGGCGAGGCCTGCATCGAATGGTGCGGGCACCGTGCGGGCGAGGACTTCAGCGTCGCCGGCAACATGCTGGCCGGCCCGCGCGTGATCGAGGCCACTGCGGAAGCCTACGTCGACCGCCGCGGACTCCCCCTGGCCGAGCGCCTGCTCGCCGCCCTCGCGGCCGGCGAGGCCGCGGGCGGCGACAAGCGCGGCAAGCAGGCCGCGGCGCTGCGCGTCGTCGCCGACGAGGACTACGCGCAACTGGACCTCCGCGTCGACGACCACGAGGAGCCGGTGCAGGAGCTGCAGCGGCTCTATCGCAAGAGTCTGGAGCGCGCGCAGCCCTTCTGGGCCTGCCTCCCCGGCCGGCACGACCCCGCCGGCATCCTCGACCGCGCCGTGATCGAGGCGCGCATCGAGCAGTTCCAGCGCGAGCGCGGAGGCACGGCCTGATGGCGCTGCTGGAAGTCCACGAACTGCGCACCGAATTCGACACCGACGAGGGCCGCTTCCCCGCCGTGGACGGCGTCTCCTTCGGCGTGGACGCGGGCCGCACGCTGGCCATCGTGGGCGAATCGGGCTGCGGCAAGAGCGTCACGGCGCTGTCGCTGATGGGCCTGGTGCCGGACCCGCCCGGCCGCATCGCGGGCGGCTCGATCCGCTTCGAGGGCCGCGAGCTGGTCGGCGCGCCCAGGCGCGAGCTGCTGGACCTGCGCGGCAACGGCATGGCGATGATCTTCCAGGAGCCCATGAGCTCGCTGAATCCGGCCTTCACCATCGGCGAGCAGATCGTCGAGGCGCTGCAGCGGCACCGCCCCATGCCGCGCGCCGCCGCCGAGGCCCGCGCGATCGAGGTGCTGCGGCAGGTCCGCATCCCGGCGGCGGAGCAGCGCTTCCACGAATACCCGCACAAGCTGTCCGGCGGCATGCGGCAGCGCGCGATGATCGCGATGGCGCTCTCGTGCGAGCCGCGGCTGCTGATCGCGGACGAGCCCACCACGGCGCTCGATGTCACGATCCAGGCGCAGATCCTGCAATTGATGGCGAGCCTGCAGGCCGAGACCGGCATGGCGCTGATCCTGATCACGCACGACCTCGGGGTGGTCGCGGAGGTGGCCGACGAGGTCGCGGTGATGTATTCCGGCCGCATCGTCGAGCGCGCGCCGGCGCGGACGCTGTTCGAGGAGCCGCAGCATCCCTACACCGTCGGCCTGCTCGGCTCGATCCCGCGGCTGGACCTGGCGCGCGAGTGGCTGGCCTCCATCGAGGGCCAGGTGCCCGACCCGCAGCAACGGCCGCGCGGCTGCCACTTCGCCGCGCGCTGTCCCTTCGCGATCGCGCGCTGCCAGGCGGAGGCGCCGCCGCTGGCGGAGGTCGGGGCGCAGCACCGGTCCGCGTGCTGGCGCGCGCCGCTCGATCCCGACGTGCTGGCGCCGGAGGCATCGGAACCGGTGGCCGCGACATGAGCGACGCGCCGCCGCCGCTGCTGCAGGCCGAGGGGCTCGTGAAGCACTTCCCGGTGCGTCGCGGCCTGTTCGGGCGCGTAAGCGGGCTGGTCCGCGCGGTGGACGGCGTGGACCTGCGGCTCGCCGCCGGCGAGACGCTGGGGGTGGTCGGCGAGTCGGGATGCGGCAAGTCCACCCTCGGCCGGCTGCTGCTGCGCCTGCTCGAGCCCACCGGCGGGCGCGTGCTGTTCGACGGCCAGGACATGGCGCGGCTCTCCGCCGCGCAACTGCGTTCGCAGCGACGCGCCATGCAGATCGTCTTCCAGGACCCCTATTCCTCGCTCAACCCGCGCATGACCGTGGGCCAGGCGCTCGCCGAGCCCCTGCGCCTGCACGGCCTGCATGCGGGCGCCGAAGCGGACCGCATCGCGCAGCTGCTGCGCACCGTGGGGCTCGCGCCCGGGCACGCGCAGCGCTATCCGCACGAGTTCTCGGGCGGCCAGCGGCAGCGCATCGGCATCGCGCGGGCGCTCGCGGTGGAGCCGAAGCTGATCGTCTGCGACGAGGCGGTCTCGGCCCTCGACGTGTCGGTGCAGGCGCAGGTCGTGAACCTGCTGCGGGACCTGCAGCGGCGTTTCGGCCTCGCCTACGTCTTCATCGCGCACGACCTCGCGGTGGTCAAGCACATCGCCACCCGCGTGGTGGTGATGTACCTGGGGCGCGTCGTCGAGACGGCGGAAAAGGACGCCTTGTTCGCCGCGCCCCGCCATCCCTACACGCAGGCGCTGCTCGCGGCCATCCCGCGGCCCGAGCCGCAGGCGCGGCGCGATCGCGTCGTGCCGGGCGGCGACGTGCCGAGCCCGCTGCACCCGCCCGCGGGCTGCCACTTCCACACCCGCTGCCCGCACGCGCAGCCGGTGTGCGCACAGCAGGTTCCGGCGCTGGAAGCGAGCGCCGACGGCCATGCCGCCGCCTGCCACTTCTGGCGCGAACTGCAGGGCCGTCCTGCGCCCGTGCAGGCGATCGCGTGGGCGCCGGCCCACCGGCGCCTGGAGCGGCTGCAGGCGGCCTTCCGCGCGCCGGACACCCTCGCGCCGAATTCCTGATCCACCCTCGGAGAGCCCACCATGCATTGCATCCCACGATCCTTGTTGCGGCCCCTGACCCTCGTCGTGCTGGGCGCCGCCGCCCTGGCCGCGCAGGCCCAGACGACCCTGCGGGTCGGCCTGGCCGAAGACCCCGACGCGCTCGATCCCTCGCTGGCGCGCACCTTCGTCGGGCGCGTGGTGTTCGCCGCCCTGTGCGACAAGCTGTTCGACATCGACGAGAAGCTGAACATCGTGCCGCAGCTCGCCACCGGCTACGAGTGGTCCGCCGACGGCAAGGCGCTGACGCTGAAGCTGCGCCCCGGCGTCACCTTCCACGACGGCGAGAAGTTCGACGCCGCGGCGGTGAAGTTCAACATCGAGCGCCACAAGAACATCCCGGGCTCGAACCGGCGCGGCGAGCTCGCGCCGGTTTCCGGCGTGGACGTGGTCGATCCCCTGACGGCGCGGCTGAACCTCTCGGCGCCTTTCTCTCCGCTGCTCGCGCAGCTCACCGACCGGGCCGGCATGATGGTCTCGCCCAAGGCGGCGCAGGCCGCGGGCGACAAGTTCGCCAGCCATCCGGTGTGCTCGGGCCCCTACAAGTTCGTCGAGCGGGTGCCGCAGGACCGCATCGTGCTGGAGCGCTATCCGAACTACTGGAACAAGGGGACGATCGCGATCGACCGGGTGACCTACGTGCCGATCCCGGACGCCACCGTGCGGCTGGCCAACCTGCGCTCGGGGCAGCTCGATTTCATCGAGCGCGTGGCGCCGAGCGACATGGAGAAGATCGTCACGGAGAAGAAGTTCAAGACGGCCAGCATCACGGAGATCGGCTACCAGGGCATCACCATCAACGTCGGCAAGAGCGACAAGGCAAAGAACAACCCGCTGGGGCGCGACCCGCGCGTGCGCGAGGCCTTCGAGCTGGCGCTGGACCGGCAGGGCCTGGTGCAGGTGGTGATGGACAACGAGGCCATCGTCGGCAACCAGTGGGTGCCGCCCACCAACGGCTTCTATGCGAAGAACATGGCGATCCCCAAGCGCGACGTCAACCGCGCCAAGGCGCTGCTGAAGGAAGCCGGCGTTCCCAATCCCAGTTTCACGCTGCTCACGCCCACTACCTCCGACGCGCAGCGCATCGCGCTGGTGGTGCAGGCGATGACGCGCGAGGCCGGCTTCGACGTCAAGATCCAGGCGGCGGAATTCGCGACTTCGCTGAACATGGCCGACAAGGGCGACTTCGAGGCCTACGTGCTGGCGTGGAGCGGGCGGCCCGACCCGGACGGCAATCTCTACAGCTTCCACGCCTGCAACCAGCCGCTCAATTACGCCGGCTACTGCGACGCCGAGACCGACCGGCTGATCAAGGCCTCGCGCGAGGTGCGCGACGTGAACGAGCGCAGGAAGCTGTTCGAGCAGGTCGCCGCGCGGGTGCTGAAGGCGCGGCCGATCGTCTACGTGTACCACCGCAAGTGGCTGTGGGCCTACAACCCGAAGCTGGCCGGCGTGCGCAGCATCCCGGACGGGCTGCTGCGGGTGCAGGGGCTGAAGATGGGCAACGGGGCATGAGCGCGCCGGGCCGCCCCAAGCGCGAATACCGGAGTGCGCAGCACGAAGGTGCTCCAGTGACCGCGGATCGCCGCTGAATGTTCGACTACCTGGTCAAGCGCATCGCCACCCTCCTGCCGACGCTCGTCCTGGTGTCGATGCTGATCTTCGGCCTGCAGCAGCTCCTTCCCGGCGATCCCGCCAAGATCCTCGCCGGCGAGGAGCAGGACCCGGCCGTGGTGGCCTACCTGCGCCAGAAGATGCACCTGGACGAGCCGCTGCCGGTGCGCTACGCCTACTGGGTCGGCGGCGTGCTGCGCGGCGACCTCGGGGAGTCGATCCGCAACCAGCAGCCGGTGCTGTCGCTGGTCGCGCAGAAGCTGCCGGTGACGCTGCAGCTCGCCGCCATGGCGATGGGCATCGCGCTGCTGATCGGCGTCCCCGCCGGCATCGTGGCGGCGGTGGGACGCGGCACCGCCTGGGACTGGGCCGCCAACATCTTCGCGCTCTGGGGCATCTCGACGCCCAACTTCTGGCTCGGCATCCTGCTGATCCTGCTGTTCGCGGTGAACCTCGGCTGGCTGCCGGCCTCCGGCTACGTGAGCCCCTTCGAGGACCTGGCGGCGAACCTGCGGGCCATGGTCATGCCGGCCTTCGTCCTCGGCAACGCGATCGCCGCCGTGCTGATGCGGCATACCCGCAGCGCGATGCTGCAGGTGCTCTCCGCCGACTACGTGCGCACGGCCCGCGCCAAGGGCCTCGACGAACGAACCGTGGTCCTGAAGCACGCGCTGCGCAACGCGCTCACGCCGGTGATCACGCTCGGCGCGCTGGAACTCGGCACGCTGCTCTCGGGCGCCGTGCTCACGGAACAGGTCTTCACGATCCCCGGCTTCGGCAAGCTGATCGTCGACGCGGTGTTCAACCGCGACTACGCGGTCGTGCAGGGCGTGGTGCTGGTCACCGCCACGGCCTACATGCTGCTGAACCTGCTCGCCGACCTGGCCTACTTCGCGGTCAACCCGCGCCTGCGGCACTAGAGGCCCGGCGTGGCGGCCGTCCTCCCCCTCCCCACTCCCGAAGCCGTCGCGCCCCCCGCCGGCCCCTGGCGCCGCGCGTGGCGGCGGCTGCTGCGCCGCCGTGCCGCCCTGCTGGGGCTCGCCGTGGTGTTCGGCTTCGTCCTGCTGGCGGTATTCGCGCCCTGGGTCTCGCCGCAGGACCCGATCGCCACCAGCTGGGGCGCGATCCGCAAGCCGCCCTCGGCGGAGCACTGGTTCGGCACCGACGAGATCGGCCGCGACGTGCTGGCGCGCGTCATCTGGGGCACCCGCGCCTCGCTGCTGGCGGGCGTGGTGTCGGTCTCGATCTCGCTGCTGATCGGCGTGCCGGTCGGCATGGCCGCCGGCTTCCTCGGCGGCTGGGTCGACGGGGTGATCTCCCGCATCACCGACGCCTTCCTCGCCTGCCCCTTCCTGATCCTCGCCATCGCGCTGGCGGCCTTCCTCGGCCCCAGCCTCACCAATGCGATGGTGGCGATCGGCATTTCCGCCGCACCGATCTTCGTGCGGCTCACACGCGGGCAGGTGCTGGCCGTCAAGGTGGAAGACTACGTGGAGGCGGCCCGGGCGGTCGGCAACCCGCCGCTGCGCATCGCGCTGCGCCACATCCTGCCGAACATCACCGCGCCGCTGATGGTGCAGGCCACGCTGGCGATTGCCGCGGCGGTGATCGCGGAAGCAAGCCTGTCCTTCCTCGGCCTCGGGCAGCAACCGCCCGCACCGAGTTGGGGCAGCATGCTCAATACTGCCAAGAATTTCATGGACAACGCGCCCTGGATGGCGATCTGGCCGGGACTTTCGATCTTCCTGCTGGTACTGGCCTTCAACCTGCTCGGCGACGGCTTAAGGGATGCTTTCGACCCACGTCAGCGTTAACACCAGTTGACGTCCCTCATCCGTAAGGCATTCCCAGCCATTTAGACTGGCACTCGAACTGAGAGAGAACAAAGAAGTGCCGTCTTCCCGCGTCCTGCACCCTGGCCTGCGCCAGAAGATCATGTCCGCCGAACAGGCGGCTGCCCTCATCCAGAACGGCGACCACGTCGGCATGAGCGGCTTCACGAGCTCCGGCTATCCCAAGGCAGTACCTCCCGCCCTGGCCCGCCAGATCGAGGCCGCCAACGCCGGCGGAGAGACCTTCCGCATCGGCGTCTGGACCGGCGCGTCCACCGCGCCCGAGCTCGATGGCGCACTGGCCAAGGTGGGCGGCATCGAACTGCGCCTGCCCTACCAGTCCGACCCGACCTGCCGCGCCCGCATCAACGCCGGCGACATGGAGTACATCGACATCCACCTGTCCCATGTGGCGCAGTTCGTGTGGTTCGGCTTCCTCGGCAAGCTCAACGTGGCCCTGGTCGAAGTCGCCGGCGTGCTGGAAGACGGGCGGCTGATCGCCGCTTCCTCGCTGGGCAACAACAAGACCTGGCTGGACCTGGCCGACAAGGTGATCCTGGAGGTCAACAGCGCGCACCCGCTCGGCCTCGCGGGCATGCACGACATCTACTACGGCACCGCGCTGCCGCCGCACCGCCGCCCGATCCCCGTGCTGCATCCCAGCAGCCGCATCGGCGATGCCTACCTGCATGTCGACCCCGCCAAGGTGGTCGCCATCGTCGAGACCAACGAGCCGGACCGCAATCCCACCTTCACGGCGCCCGACCAGGCTTCCGAGCGGATCGCCGAGCACATCCTGGACTTCATCGACCACGAAGTGGCGCGGGGCCGCCTGCCGCGCGAACTGCTGCCGATCCAGTCCGGCGTGGGCAACACCGCCAACGCGGTGCTGAGCGGCCTCGACAAAGGCCCCTACAAGGGCCTCACCGCGTACACCGAGGTGCTGCAGGACGGCATGCTGGAGATGCTCAAGTCCGGCACGCTCGGCTTTGCCTCGTCCACCGCGCTGTCGCTCAGCGACGAAGGCATGCGCGAGTTCCTGGGCAACCTCGACTTCTACCGCGAGCGCATCCTGCTGCGGCCGCAGGAGATCTCCAACCACCCCGAGGTGATCCGGCGGCTGGGCGTGATCTCCATGAACGGGATGATCGAAGCCGACATCTATGGCAACGTCAACTCGACCCACCTGATGGGCACGCGGATCATGAACGGCATCGGGGGCTCCGGCGACTTCGCGCGCAACGCCTACCTGTCGATCTTCATGACCGCCTCGACGGCCAAGAACGGCGCGATCTCCTGCATCGTGCCGATGGCCAGCCACGTGGACCACACCGAGCACGACGTGCAGGTGGTCGTCACCGAGCAGGGCCTGGCGGACCTGCGCGGGCTCGCCCCGCGCCAGCGCGCGAAGGTGATCATCGAGCGCTGCGCCCACCCGAGCTACCGCGCCGCGCTGGCCGATTACCAGGAGCGCGCCCAGGCGCTGGCCCGCAGCGGCCGCGCCGGCCTGCACACGCCCCACCTCCTGCGCGAGGCGCTGGCCTGGCACGAGCGCTACGAGGCCAACGGGAACATGCTGCCAGGGTGATCGTCGCGCCCGCGCGACGCGCGCGGGCCGTTCTGGGATAGTGGCGCGGTGGAACCCACCACCCCCGCGCGCCGCTGGATCGTGCCCCTGGTGGGGCTGGGCGCGCTCACCTGGACCCTGAACACCTGGCTGCCGACGGCCACGCTGTCCCCCGCCGCCCTGGAGCGGCAGGACCTGCTGCGCGGCACCTGGCTGCGCGAGTACAGCGAAAACGGCGTGCAGGTGCGCCGCGTGCTCGAACTCGAACCGGGCGGCGCCTTCCACGAGAGCGTGCGCATCGCCGATCCCGCCGGGCGCGTCACGCGCCTGGAGCACGAGGGCACCTGGCTGTACGACGGCACCAACCTCAAGCGAAAGTACACGTCGATGAATGGCGAGCCGCCCTCGCGCCTGAAGGCGCCTTTCGCGACCTTCGAAGTGGCCTTCCAGACCCGCAACGATTTCGTCGGCGTCGACCACGTGCACGGGGTCCGGGTGGAGTACCGGCGCGTCCCCGGGGACACCCTGCCCTGAGCCCCGGCGTGGAAAGCGTCACGCCCGGGGGTGCCGAAGCCGCTTCCATTTGCGCTTTCGCAATACCCGGCAGGCGGGGAGGCGGTACTTTTCCGGGCGGATAGGAGCCAATTTCATGAGTGCGTTCGTCTGGGAAGACAAGTACAGCCTGCATATCGCCGAGATCGACCGGCAGCACCAGAAGCTGTTCGCCCTCTTCAACGAGCTGTATGACGCCATGCAGCAGGGTCACGGCAGCGAAGTGATCGACAAGGTGCTGACCAGCGTGGTGGACTACACCGCGTACCACTTCGCCTTCGAGGAAAAGCTGCTGAAGGAAGCCGGCTACCGGGAGGAGGCCGCGCACCGCGCCGAGCACGGCAAGCTGGCCGAGCAGGCCAAGCTGCTGGCGCAGCGGCTCAAGTCCGCCGGCGACGATCCCACCGTGGTGATCGCCACGCTCAAGTTCCTGGGCGACTGGCTGGCCCGCCACATCCTGGTGTCGGACAAGAGCTTCGCGCCCTTCCTGATCGCGCGCGGCGTGCACTGAGCATGTCCTGCATCCGGCCGCCTGGCACGCGCCCCGAGACGGCCGCGGCAGCACGGCGCCAGCGTCACGGAAGTGACGGCAACCTGAGTAGCCGCCCCGCTGGCGATGCGCTGGCGCCGTTGCTACGATCCCCGCGGTAGCGTCGCCATGGAAGAACCCATCCTGTTCCTCGACCCCGAGGTCAAGCCGCCCGACTATCGCGTCCCGCGCGGCCGCAGCGGCGTGGGCGCCCAGTCCGCGCTGGAAACGCTGCTGAGCGACCTGGAACGCATCCGCAAGGCCAGGGACGCCTACACCCAGCTCTTCCGCGGCATCGAAGACGCCGTCACCCGCCACTGAACGGCCGGGATTCAGGCGTCATCGACCCCCGCGAAGGTCAGCTCGATCGTCACCCCGCAGGGATCCTTGCAGAACAGCTGGTGCAGGCCCAGCTGCGGCACCACCTGCTCGCGGTAGATCAGGCCGTGGGCGCGCAGGCGCGAACGCACGCCGGACAGGTCGCTTGCATTGAAGGCCACGTGGTCGACCGCGGCGCCGCCGTGGTCCCCGGCCTCGCCGACGATCAGGTGGACGGCCGCGTGCTCCGGCGTGTCGCCGCCGCAATAGAGCCAGGCGCCGGGAAAGTCGAACGGCGGCCGCCAGCCCTCGCGCAGCCCGAGGACCTCGGTGTAGAAACGCACGGTGTCGCGCAGAGCGGTCGTGCGCACGGTGAAGTGCGCGAGCCTCTGGATGGCCATGGGTCCCCTCCTGGAAAGTCGAGGCGCACAGCTTAGGCGCTTGCGCCTCCCCGGGAAACCCCCCGCCGGCACGCCCCGGCCCCTTCCCATAATGGCCTCCCTCGCGGGAGCACACCATGCACCAGCCGGATCCGCCTTCCCGTCCCCGCCGCCGGCTGCTGCTGGGCCTCGGTGGCGCCGCCGCGCTGGCCGGCTGCGCGCAGCAGCCCGCGGCGCCCGAACCGCAGGCGCGCGTGCGGGTGAAGGTCTTCCCCGGCGCGCAGAACCTCGGGCTCTTCGCCGCCGCGCAGCAGGGTTTCTTCACGCGCCGGCATCTCGACGTGGACCTGCAGTTCACGCAGAACTCGGTGGAGTTGCGCACCGGACTGGCCACCGGCGCCTTCGACATCGCGCATGCCGCGGTGGACAACGCGGTGGCCATGCGCGACCCGGGCGGGCAGGACGTGGTGATCGTCTCCGGCGGCGACAACAGCATGAACGAGCTGTTCGTGCAGCCCGAGATCACGTCCATTGCGCAGCTGCGCGGCAGGACGCTGATCGTCGACGCGCCCAACACCGCCTACGCGCTGCAGGCCCGCAAGATCCTGAAGGACCGCGGTCTTCTGCCCGGCGACTACGTCGTCAAGGAGGTGGGCGGCACCTTCCAGCGCATCCGCGCGATGCAGCAGGACAAGTCGAACGCCGCCTCGATGCTGAACCCCCCGTTTTCGCTGCAGGCGCTGGCGAGCGGGCTGCGCAGCCTGGGCAAGGTCTCGGACCTGCTCGGCCCCTACCAGGCTTCGGGCGCGTTCGCGATGCGGCCCTGGGCGCAGGCGAACGGCAGCGTGGTGGAGCGCTACCTCGCGGCCTGGATCGAGGGCACGCGCTGGGGCCTCGCCCCGGCGAATCGCGAGCCGGCGATCGCCCTGCTGGCCCAGCGCCTGCAGCTGGAGCGGCCGCTGGCCGAAGCCACGTACGCGGTGCTGGGCACGGGGCTGGCGCGCGACGTCGCCTTCGACGCGCCGGGCTTCGCGCGCCTGCTGGCGATCCGCGCCGAGATGGAAGGGCAGTGGGGCGGCCAGCCGCCGCCGCCGGAGCGCTTCGTCGACCTGCAGTGGTACCGTCGCGCGCTGCGGCGCGTGGCCTGAACTACGGGATCGCGGCCGCCTTGAGGGCCTGCGCCTCGGCCTTCACCGCGTCGAATTCGGCGCGGGCGCTGGCGATCTCCTCCGGCGTCGCGCGCGCCGCGTTGCAGTAGTCGCGCTTCCACTCGCTGCTCTCGCTCCAGCGCAGGGGCGACTGCAGCGTGGTGCGCGGGCGCGTCGCGCCCGTGAGCAGGTCCAGCGCGAGCTCCAGCGTCTGCCGCTGCGAGGCGGGGTCGTGCGGCCGGCCCGCACCGTTGCCGAGCGGAAAATCGGAGAACAGGAAGCGCGGCACGCCGACGTGCTCCACGATGTCCTTGGCGCAGCCCATCACCACCGTGGCGATCCCCGCCGCTTCGAGTCCGCGGGCCGCAAGCGCCAGCGTCTGGTGGCACACCGGGCAGTTCGGCACCAGCAGGGCCGCATCGACGCCGTCCTCCCGGCAGCGCTGCACGATCAGCGGCACGTCGGCCTCCAGCGTGCGCCGCTGGCTGCGGTTGGTGGGCGCGCCGTGGAAGCGGCGCGCCAGGCGCAGGCGCCCCTCGCCCGCGAGCTCGCGCAGCAGCGGCAGCGGGAACCAGCAGCGGCTGTCCTCCATCGAGGTGTGCCTGCGGTCGATCGCCACGTGGGCGATGCGCAGGTCGTGGTCCTGCGCGGTGTCGCCGGCGTAGGGCACGAAGAACTTGACCGCGGCGTTGAGGGGCGCGCCCGGGCCCTGCGGACCCTTGCCCGGCTGGTAGGGCGCGGCGGTGGTGACCAGCGTCACCACCATGTCCGCCAGCGGCTTGCGCGGCGGCTGGAAGGGCACCTCCTCGAAGTGCGCGTAGCGGTAGGGGTTGCCGTAGCCGAGCGCGAGATACCAGTCGCGCGTGCGCTCGATGTAGTGGATCGGTGCGTCGTCCATCGCGGGCCTCCCGCAGCGCGTGCTGCGCAGTCCTTATAGCGCAGGTCCGGCGGTGCCACACTGGAAGGCTTGCAAGCCGCCCAAGCCCTCCTGCTGGCCGCCCTGCGCAACGCGCCGCGCCGCTATCGCCTGCCGCCGCTGCCGGCCGGCGTCGAGGCTGCGCGCGCCGCGGGCGTGGAAGCCGCTCTGGCGTTCGCGATCGAGGCCGGGCGCCTCGGCCAGCACGGTGGCCGCGGCGCGCCCGAGGCCGTGCGCGATCTCTTCACCTCGGCACTCGCCGCCTTCATCCGGGAAGCGATGGCCCCGCAGGGCGGCGACCCGTCCTTCCAGGCGCTGGTGCTGCAGGCCGGCGCCGCGGAGGTGCGCGAGTTCGCGCAGCTCTCTGCCGGGTCCGCGGCCGACCGCCGCGCCGTACGCAGCATGACCGATGCGATCGCGCATCCGGGCAAGACGCGGCGGCTCCCGCCCGGCTCCGCGCGGGTGGCGCTGGAACGGCTGCACGCGCTGGCGGACTCCGGCGCCTGGGCCGAGCTCGACGACGCCTTGCGCGCCGGACCGCACGAGGCGATCGCCCGCGGCCCGGCGCTGCAGCGCCTGCTGCGGGGCGAGGCGCTGCGGCAGGGCGAGGCCGTGCGGCGCTACCTGGCCTTGTGCGCGCAGCGCGGTCCCGGCGCCGGAAGCCCGGCCGCGGCGGCCCGGGGCCGCAGCGCCGCGCGGGCCGGCGACGACGCGGAGCGGGCCACTGTCGAGGCCTTCGAAATCCTCGTGCGGCTGCTGCAGGCGCGGTTGCCGGGTGCGTACCGCGTGCTGCGCAGCCTGCGCCCGCCCTCGGGCTTTCCCGGCGAGCGCGGCAAGGCCAAGGACGAGTGGGATGTGGCCATCGTGTGCGAAGCGGCGGCAGGCAGCGCCGACCTCCTCCTGCTCGCCGAAGTGAAGGCCTCGCCGGCCGCCGCCAGCTCGGACTTCGCGCGCCTGCATCGCGGCCTGCAGCGGCTGGCGCAGGCGGAGGCGGGCCGTGACTACGCCTTCGCCATCGAGGGCGGCGGGACGGCGCGCCTGGCCGGAGCCTCGCTGCGGGCGCTGCAGCCCGCCGCGGGCGCGCTGCCGGAGCACGTGGTCTATTGCTGCACGGCGCCGCCGGAGCCCCGACCGCAACTGCTGGCGGCGGCCAGCAAGGCCATGCTGGCGGCGGAGCCCGCGAGCCTCGCCTACGCGCAGCGGCTCGCGCGGGGCGCGGCCACGGACGACGAGGAGCTGCGGCCGGTGTGGGACGCCCTCCTGCACGCGCCGCGCCTGCGCGCCACCCTGCACCAGGACGCCACGGCGCGCCTCGTGCGCGAGGCGATGCTGCATCCGGCCGACCTCGTGGCCAGCTTCGCGGGCGCCTGAGTCAGGTCCTCACCACGGCGGCCAGGTCCCAGGTGCCGCTGGGCTCGTCGAGCCGCAGCACGTAAGGGCCTTCCGCGGTGTCGACCTTCCACCAGCGCTGGGTCTCGCCGTACCAGCGGTCGACGACCGCGCTCACCTCCACGCGGCGCGCGCCGAACCAGACGACGTGCGGCTCCGGAGCCCCGCCCACACCGGGTTCGCATTCCACGTGGAGGACCATGGGTGGATGATGGCGGCGAAGGCGCCCCGGGGACAAGGCCTTTCGCTGCCGCCCGCGTGGTGGCAAGCTTGCCCGCCATGGAACCGCTCCACACCCTCCGCGCCGGCGTCCTCGAGGTCGCCATCCACCAGAGCGGGCCGGCCGACGGCCCGCCGGTGTTCCTGATGCACGGTTTCCCCTACGACATCCACGCCTACGCCGAGGTCTCGCCGCTGCTGGCGCAGGCCGGTTGCCGCGTCGTCGTGCCCTACCTGCGCGGCTTCGGTCCCACGCGCTTCCTGAGCCCGGCCACGCCGCGCTCGGGCGAGCAGGCCGCGCTCGGCGCCGACCTGCTGGCGCTGCTGGACGCGCTGCGCGTGCCGCGCGCCGTGCTGGCGGGCTACGACTGGGGCGGGCGAGCCGCCTGCGTGGTGGCGGCGCTGTGGCCCGATCGCTGCGCCGGGCTGGTCTCCTACAACAGCTACAACCTCCAGCACATCGCGCGCGCCATGGAGCCGGACACGCCGGCCAACGAGCACCGGCTCTGGTACCAGTACTACTTCCATTCGGAGCGCGGCCGCGCGGGCCTGGCGCAGCACCGGCGCGCCCTGACGCGGCTGCTGTGGCAGCTGTGGTCCCCCTCCTGGCGGTTCGACGACGCCAGCTTCGAGCGCTCGGCCGCCGCCTTCGACAACCCCGACTTCGTCGAGGTGGTGATCCATTCGTACCGGCACCGCTTCGGCCTCGTGCCGGGCGATCCTGCCTATGCGGCGATCGAGCGGCAGCTCGCGGCGCAGCCGCCGATCGCGGTGCCCACCATCAGCTTCGACGGCGGCGACGACGGCGTGCGGGAGCCGGCCCCGGCCGAGGCGTTCGCGCACCGCTTCACCGGGGCGCGCTCGCATCGCATCGTTCCGGGCGTCGGGCACAACATGCCGCAGGAGGTGCCGCGCGTGTTCGCGGATGCCGTGCTGGAACTGGTGCGCAGCAGCCGCTAGTGGTCCGGCTTGAGGACCTGCTCGGCGAAGGTGCGGGTCTGGCCGATCCGGTAGGGCTGGCCGCCCAGCACGGGAAAGGGCGGGCAGGCGTGCGCGGCCGCGAAGGTCCAGGCGTGGCGCGCATCCGGCTCGGTGTCCAGCGACGCGTCCCACATCCAGCCGATGCGCTCGGCGATCACCTCGCCGGTGGCGGTGTCCACCGCCATGAGGCGGCTGCCGGCGATCCAGTGGTCGCGGTCCTCGCGGGACGAGAGGTCCTCCCAGGTGATGCCGTAGCGCGGCAGTTCGGTCGCGGGCGAGCGCAGCACGGGCAGCACGCCGCCCTCGTCCCGCGTGCCGCCGCCCAGCTCGAAGCGGGTGTAGCCGACGCCATCCTCGTTGGCCATCACCACATAGCGGTAGCCCATCGCGCTCGTCGCGGTGGACTCCACCCGGCCCGAGCCGTTGCGGCCCCACAGGAAGCTGAGGGCGTAGCCGTCGCCGTTCAGGTCGTCGCCATAGGGATCGGTCATCGCGTACTGCTTGTAGACGGCGGTGGCCGGGGCGCGCCGCCTCATCAGCAGCACGCCTTCCACGCCGTCGACCGCGCGGTGGATCTGCACGCCGGCGCTGCGGCAGTGCGCCTCGAACAGGGTCCGGGCCTGCGCCTGCGCCGACCGGAAGAGGTGCTCCCGCCATCCCTCCCAGCCCAGCCCGAGCAACGGAAGCACCAGCACGCCCGCCAGCGCGGCCATGCGGTGGCTGCGCCGGGTCGGCAGCAGCCAGGCCAGCAGCAGCGCCAGCAGAAAGACCGCGGCCCCCAGCCAGCGCATGTCGCGCAGGATGGCAAGACCGATGTCCGGTTCAGGCACCGTGCTCTCCTCGCATGTTCGACAACCGCCGGGATGCTACCCAAGGCGCAACGCCCAGCCCGGAGCAGGGGCATGGGCCCTCGCGGGGAGGAGCTACCTCTCCTCGAGCTCGAAGCGCGTCCAGGCGTGCGCCAGGCTGTGGCGCAGCGAGGACTGGCGCTGCTCGTAGGCGGCCACTGGCTCCTCCAGCGTGGGCTCGACGCCCGCCAGCGTGGTCTCGAAGATGTCGTGGTAGTGCTTCAGGGCGTCGCGGGCCCCGCGGGTGCGCAGCGCGCGCAGGGCCGGGGTCAGCCGGGCGCGGCTCTCCCGCGTGCCGGCCGCGATGCAGTTGCGCATCTTCGCGCTGTCATCCGTCTCGACGCGCTCGTGCGGGCGCAGCCGGACCGAACGGCGGCACCGGTCCAGGGCCTGCCGCGTGTAGTTGCGGTAGCTGTCCACCACGACGTTGCAGCAGACCGGCAGGTCGTCCGCCGGCCCGTCGCCCCGTCCTGACGCCGGCAGGAACGCGAATGCAAGTGCGATCGCCGCGGTACGTCGGTTTTCTGACATGGGACTCTCCCTGAATCGGGCGAGCGTACCCGGCCGGAACTTGGGGCAGAACGAACGAAAGTGCCGCCGGCCCTGCAACGCGAAGTGAATCGCGTTGGGCCGCTGTAACGCGCCGGAGGGTGGCTAGGCCTTTGGTTCCTGGGAGCCTGGGTCCTGGGAGCCTGGCTCCTGCTCGCCGTCTCCGAACAGATCCCGCAGGGTCTTGCCGCCCTCCGGCGCGCCGGAGCCACGAGCGGCGCCCTTGGGATATTCCTCCGCGATGCGGTCCTCCCAATAGGTCGTGGGATTCGGCGCACTGCACAGGCGGCGGAACACTTCCTCCGGGACGTGCTTGTACGCGAGCACGGTCTTGTTTTCCCAGTGGAGCTCCAACTGGCGCGACGCCGGATCGTAGTCCGCCTTGCGGATGCGGCCGGTCGTGAACACTTTCGTCACCATGCCGAAGCTCCTGTCATCCAAATGCCGCCCGGCCGACTATTCCAGGCCGCGGCACCCACCGCCAATTGCGCCATGGTGCCGTTCGTAAGATGTAAACGGCACTTTGGTCCCTTGGGGAAGGCCAGGCGTCTGCGTACTATTTCTCACAAGACTCAATGGAGTGTGACATGCGACTGACCCTTTGTGATTGCGGCGTGGCCTACCTGGTCCGCCTGAACCGCTCCTTCTGGATGCGGTTCGTCCCCGGTCGTCGCCATTATTTCTGCGTGCGCTGCAAATCCCACCAACTGCTGTCAAGGTACGGCCTGCGCCGCGCCTTCCCGGCCCTGCCGAAGCAGATGGACATTTCCGCCACCGCGCCCGCGGCGCTGGAGCCCAGCGTCTCGCCCTCCGAACTTTTCGCCTCCAGCACGCGCTCGCCCGTGCGCACCCGCTGACGAACCTAGTCACCCGGAACGCACCGCATCCAGGGCCGCGCGAACTCCAGCTGCGCGGCCAGCCCCAACAAAAGTCCTTCGCTGCCCGCACGCCCGACGAAGTGGGCCCCTACCGGCAGTCCCGCGAGCGATCCGGCCGGCACGGAGATCGCGGGCAGGCCCGCGAAATTGGCGACGGCCGTGAACGGCGCGAAGGCGAGCGACGCGCGCAGGTTCGCCAGCCAGCCCCGCTCGGCCCAGCCCTCCGCCGCCGGGGCGGTCGTCGCCGTCGTCGGCGTCAGCAGCAGGTCGAAGCCTGCCAGCATCGCGTCCAGCCGTTCGCCCCAGTGCGTCCGCGCGCTGGGGCGCACCAGCCCCAGCGTGCGGACGATGCGCCCCGCGGCCACGTGCCGGCGCGTACGCGGCAACAGGCGCTCGGGATCCTTCAGAGCGGCGGCGTCGGCGGCTGCGCCCGCGAACCAGTGCGCAAACACGGACAGCGCCATGCCGGTTGGCGCGCGCAGGCGGAAGTTGTCGACGCGGTGGCCGAGGCCGCGCAGCACCTGCGCCAGTTCCTCCAGCACGGCGGCCACGCCGGGTTCGGTGCGCGCTCCCGCCACCGGGCTCGCGGTGGCCAGCGCGATGCGCAGCGAGGGTGGCGACGCCGGGGTGGCGAGCCCGGGACGCCCCGCCAGCACGCTCGCCATCAGCGCCGCGTCGGCGGCGCTCGCGGCCAGCACGCCGTTGCAGGACAGGCCGAACCAGGAGCCCTGGCCGATGTCCGCGGGCACGACTCCGTCGCCCGGCTTCCAGCCGACCACGCCGCAGGCCGCGGCGGGCACGCGGATGGACCCGAGCCCGTCGCTCCCGTGCGCGATGGGGACCAGCCCCGCGGCGACGGCCGCGGCGCTGCCGCCGGAAGACCCGCCCGCCGTGCGCGCGAGGTCCCATGGGTTGCGGGCGGTGCCCAGCGCACCGTCGGTGAAGGGCCAGAGGCACAGTTCCGGGACCCGGGTGAGCCCCAGCACGATCGCGCCGGCGGCTCGCAGCCGGTGCACCACCTCGTGGTCCACGGGGCTGGCGCGGTCCGAAGTGGCCGTCGAGCCCTCCCGCAAGGGTTCGCCGGCGACCGGCACGTTGTCCTTGATCGCCACCGGCACGCCGGCCAGCGGCAACGCGTCGCGGGCGGGGTGGGCGGCGAGCACGGCCGCCTCCCGCAGCGCCGCCTCGCCGCGGACGCGCTGGAAGGCGCCGATGCGCGGATCGCGCCGCGCGATCTGCTCCAGGTGCTGCCGCACCACGTCGACGGGGGAGATCGCGCCCTTGCGCACGGCCGCGGCGATCTCGCCGGCGGCCCAGCCGATCGTGCGCGAAGCCTGCGCCAGTTCGGCGAGGGCCATGGCGTTCCTCAGATCGCCACGTCGTGGTAACGCTGGACCTGGCAGGCGTAGGAGGATTCGCCTCCGTCGCAGGGCGACGGCGGTCTCTCGTAGGCAGGAAGTCCGGCGCAGCCCGCCAGTGCGGCAAGCAGCAAGGCACAGAGGGTCTTGGCCATGGTCACTCCTCCCAGCTGATGCGGAATGTAAGGCAGACCGAAATGCAATGACCAGCCCCGGATTTATCCCCAGCGCCAGAATGGTGCGTGTGAACTCGGTCACGCCGACTGTCCATTCCGTGTTGCGCCGATCCCCTATGGCCAACACAACGGCACCAATGGCATCTTGTCACCAACGAGCGTCACCGGTACAAAAGAAACGGAGGCCGTACAGATGTTCCACAGCAGACATACCCCCGACATCGCGATCCTGAAGCTGCTCGCCAGCCTGGTGGCCCTGGGCCTCCTCGCCTGCCTGTGGGCCGCCGCGACGATGGGCGTGGGCCGGCTGCTTCACAGCCCCCTGCTGGCGCTGGCGATGCTGCTGGTCCTGGCCGCCCTGGTCGCCGGCCTGCGCCGCCTGCTGCAGGAGATCGCCGACCGCCGCCGCTCGGACGACCTGCGGATGTCCGAGCTGACCACGCTCACCTTCCCGCCGGAGCCGCGCGTGCAGCGCACGCGCCCCGCGCAACTGCGCTGAGACTCACTGCACGAGGAGCTGGCAGAAGCGGGCGAGATCGACGTTCCCGCCGCTGACGATCACGCCCACGCGGGCGCCGCGCAATGCCTCCCGCCGCGCGCGCGCCGCCGCGAACCCGAGGCAACCCGTCGGCTCGAAGACCAGCTTCATGCGCTCCGCCGCGAAGCGCATGCACTCCACCAGTTCCGCATCGGAAGCCGTGAGGATGTCGTCCACGGCGTTGCGGATGATCGCGAACGTGAGCTCGCCGAGATGCGCCGTCTGCGCGCCGTCGGCGATGGTGCGCGGCGTCTCGATGTGGACGATGGCGCCGCTGCGGAACGACTGCTGGCCATCGTTGCCCGCCTCCGGCTCGACCCCGTAGAGCCTGCACTGCGGCGCCAGCGCGCGCGTGGCGAGCGCCGTGCCCGCGAGCAGGCCGCCGCCGCCGAGCGGAACGAACAGCGCGTCGAGCGGCCCCACCTCTTCCAGCAGTTCCTTCGCGGCCGTGCCCTGTCCGGCGATCACGTCCGCATGGTCGAACGGCGGCACCAGCGTGAGGCCGTGCTTGCGCGCGAGATCGCGGCCGATCTGCTCGCGGTCCTCCTTGTAGCGGTCGTAGAGCACCACGTTGCCCCCGTAGCCGCGCGTGGCGGCCACCTTCGCGGCCGGCGCATCGTTCGGCATCACGATCGTGGCGGGCATGCCGAGGATGCGCGCCGACAGCGCGATGGCCTGCGCATGGTTGCCCGACGAGAAGGTCACCACGCCGGCGCGCCGCTGCGCCGCATCGAAGCGCGACAGCGCGTTGAAGGCGCCGCGGAACTTGAACGCGCCCATGCGCTGCAGGTTCTCGCACTTGAAGTACACGCGCGCGCCCAGTTCGTCGTCGAGCGTGCGCGAGGCGAGGACGGGCGTGCGGTGCGCGTGGCCGCGGATGCGCTCGGCCGCGGCGAGCACGGCGTCGTAGTCGGGAAGGTTCATGGTTTGCAACAGCTAGGTCCTTGCATCCGGGGCGGGCGGGTCCATACTAGCGGCCCGATGTCGAAGGAGCTTGCGATGTGCTACCTCGTTCGTCAACAGCAGCCGGAAGCGGAAGCCGGGGGGGTGGCGCAGCAACCCCGGGGATTCGACGCCACGCGGCCGCGCTGGGCCGGCGCCGCCGCCCTCACCCTGCTCGGCGGCCTGGCCGTCGCGGCGGCCCTGGTGACCACGCCTTCGATGGCGCCGCAGTTGCAGGGCGCGCGGGAATCGGGTGCCGTGCTGCCCGTCGCGGCCCAGAGCCCTTCGCGGACCACCACCGGGGGTGGCGCAGTCGAGCAGACTTCGCTGCCGATGGACGACGGAGTGCCCTCCAGCGGCACCGATGTCGTGAAGGCCGGCGCGGGGCACTGCCACCACGGACTGTGAGCGCGGGCAGCGCGGGCTGCCCTTTACGTTGCACCGGAGGCGAGCTTCAGCGCGTGCCGGTGCGCACGCTGGCGGCCTTGGAATGGACCACGTGGGTGGCCCCGGTTGCCTGCACCTCGGACTCCTGGTCGTGCACGTGGAAGCGCCAGCCGGCCGCCAGCATCACGATCGTGAACAGCGCCATGTAGCGGTGCTCGTTCTTCTTGGTGCCGCTGAACAGCGCCCCGAGCAGCGCCAGGGCGCCGGCAACGAGCAGCAGTTTGACATCGGGATGCAGGTTGCTGAGGAACTCCATGGGGTACTCCGGGTGCGCAGGGGTGCACAGTACATGAGCTGGCGCCCACTGACCAGTTCCAGCTCCCAGGCGGCGCCCCGAGTGTGGCGGCGGCGGCACGTCGACCCGCGAATTTCCTCTTAACAGTCGCCGGGCTCCTGCAGTAGAAGGAGCCCAGGATCCGCGGCCGCGCCAAGGCGCCGCCGGAAAGGGGAAGCGGCCATGGGCAGCGTCGAACGCGAACGGCGGCACCGCGCCAGCCTAGAGCAGATCAACCGCGTGCAGCTCGTCGTCGGGCGCGGCGATCGCATGCGCGTGGACCACGAAGGCACGCTGCTGGAGCGCGCCCGCATGCTGGCCCAGGAGATCCGCTCGCACGAGGCGACGGAGCAGGGGCTGGCGGCCTTCGACCGGCTGCTGCGCCGGGCGGAGGAGCACGACGCGCGCCACGGCCGCGACATCCTCGTCTTCGTCGCGGCCGTCTGGAGCAACCGGCCGTTGCCGCTCCACACGCTGCGCGGGCTCGACGCCGACGTCGGCGACGACATGCTCGCCGTCCTCGATGCGTTTCGTTACGCGCGACTGGACCTGGTCGAGTCCGTGGAGGGTGGCCCGCGGCGCGTCGCGCGGCTGGTGAACGAGGCCCGGCTCTCGAGAGCCTAGTCGCCCGCCCGGCGCGCCGGGTCGAACACCGGCAGCAGTTGCCCGTCCTTGGCGGCGCCGCTGCCGCGGCCCTGCAGCGTGAATTCCGCCCTCAGGCGATCGGCTCCATGTCGCGCTCGAGCGCTTCGCGCACCAGGGCCTTGAACTCGGGCCAGAAGGGCAGGTCGGATCCCATGTAGCGCTGCGTCATGAGGGCCACGGCCACGCGGCGCGAAGGCCAGATCCACCACTTCGTCCCCGCGAGCCCGCCCCACTGCAGGTCGCCGGGCATGCTGGTCGGGTCCGCGCCGGAAGCTTCCACCGTGACCGAGGCCGCGAAGCTGTGGCCGCGGCCGATCGTGCGCGGCATGTTCGGGAAGCCGATCCACAGGCCGGGCGCCAGCTGGTTGTCGAAGACGGAGGGCAGCGACTCGGGCGCGAGCAGCGGCGCGCCGCCATTCGCCAGCACGCCGAGCAGCTTCGCGAAGTCGCCGAGGCTGGCCACCAGGCCGCCGCCCGCATTCAGCCGCGGCACCGGCTGCAGGTAGGCGCCGTCGTAAGGCAGGTGGTCGGCCGGGCGCAGGGCCCGCCGCGAGGGCTCGCGCAGGTCGCCGATGTACATGCGCGCGAGCCGCGCCTGCTTGCCGGGCGGCACGAAGAAGAAGGTGTCGTGCAGATCCAGCGGCTCGAACACATGGCGCTGCAGGTGCCGGTCCAGCGGCTCCCCGCTGGCCACCTCGATCACCCGGCCCAAGACGTCCGTGGCCACCGAGTAGTTCCAGTCCGCCCCGGGCCGGAACAGCAGCGGCAGCTGGCCGAGCGCTTCCATCATCTGCGCGAGCGACAAGCCCGGATCGGCCATGCCCGCCGCCATGTACGCCTTCGCGAGCGGCGTATCGGGATGCAGGAAGGCGTAGGTGAAGCCCGCGGTGTGCGTGAGCAGGTGGCGCAGCCGCACCGGCTCGGGCAACGGCTGCGTGTCATCGAGCGCAAGCGCGCCCGGGCGCAAGGCCCGCAGCGCGCGCAGCGCGGGGATGTACTCGCCGACCGGGTCGTCCAGGCCGATGCGGCCCTGCGCCACCAGCCGCAGCGCGGCGCAGCTCGTGACCAGCTTGGTGTTGGAGAAGACGCGGAACAGGTGGTCCTCGCGCAGCGGGACCTGCGCCTCGCGGTCGGCCCAGCCCAGGCAATTGCGCGCGACGAGTTCGGTGCCGCACAGCACCGCGTACGAGACGCCGGGCAGTTCCCCGTCGTCGACGCGCTGCCGCAGGGCGGCGTCGACGCGCGTGAAATCGGGCAGGCCGGCTCGCATCAGGCCAGCGGCGGCTGCGCGATGGGAAGCAGCCGTTCGAGCGCGCTCGCCACCCGCAGGATCACGGCCTCGCCGTCCGGCGGGCCGACGATCTGCAGTCCGATCGGCAGGCCCTGGCGGTCGAGGCCCACCGGGAAGGAGGCGGCGGGATGCCCGGTGAGGTTGAAGGGATAGGTGAAGAAGGACCAGTCGACCGCATTGCTCCCGGCGTGTCCCGACGGGGCGTCGATCCCCACGGGGAGGGCCGTGACGGGCAGGGTGGGCGTGACCAGCACGTCCACCGTGCGGAACACCGCGTCGGCCTGGACGCGCGTTTCCTCCTGCAGCGCGGTGAGCTCCTCCTCGCGCGGGGCCGCGAAGGCCTGCTGGTCCGCCACCGCGCGCCGCAGCGGCGGGTCGACCAGCGCCAGCCGCTCCGGGGTGGGCGCGAGTTCCGCCAGCCGCTGGCCGATGCGGCCGTAGAAGAGGCGGCTCCAGGCCGGCGCGGGATCGCGCGCGAACGGCGGGTCCATGGTCCGCACGCGCGCGCCCTCCGCCTCGAGTTGCGCGACGGCCTGCCGGCAGGCCTCCACCACGTCGGAATCGGCGCTCCCGTAACCGAAGGACGGGCACCAGCCGATGCGCAGGCCGGCGATGCCGAGGCCGAGGCTCGCCAGGTAGTCGGGCACCGGCAAGCGCAGCGAAGCCTCGTCGCGTGCGTCGTGGCCGGCGATCACCGACAGCACGAGCGCCGCATCATGCACGCTGTGCGTGATCGGCCCGACATGCGCCAGCGCCGGCGCCGCCGAGGGCGGCCAAACGGGCACCCGGCCGAAGCGCGCCTTGATGCCGAACACGCCGCAGAAGCTGGCCGGGATGCGGATGGAGCCGCCGCCGTCGGTGCCCAGGGCCACCGGCAGCATGCGGGCAGCGACCTGGGCCGCCGCGCCGGCGCTGGAGCCGCCGGGGGTGCGCTCGAGGTTCCACGGGTTGCGCGTGATGCCGGTCAAGGGCGAGTCGCCGACCGCCTTGGATCCGAGCTCGCTGGTGGTGCTCTTGCCGACGATGCAGGCGCCGGCATGGCGCAGGCGCTCGACCGAGGGCGCATCGTGCGGCGCGACGTTGTCGGCCAGCAGCCTGGAACCGAAGGTCTGGCGCACGCCGCCGACGGCGATCAGGTCCTTGACGCTGACCGGCACGCCCGCCAGCGGGCCGGGATCGCGCGCGCCCGCGATCAGCCGGTCGACGTGGTGGGCGGCCTGCAGCGCCGCATCGGCGGTGAGGGTGGCGAAGGTGTTGAGGCGCGGCTCCAGCCGCTCGATGCGATCGAGGAAGGCGTGCATCACCGCGACGGCGGTGATCTCGCGCCTGCGCACCGCCGCCGCGATCTCGGACGCGCCGGCATGCGTCACGCGGGACAGGTCCATCGCCGCCTCCTCGTCGAGTGGGGGCAACGATGATGCCACCGGCAGGGGGGCTTGTCATGGCGGGGGCGGCCCGCGCGACGACAATTCCCCCCGGGGGCTCAGTTGAAGGCCTGGATGCCGGTGATGGCGCGGCCGAGGATCAGCGCGTGGATGTCGTGCGTGCCCTCGTAGGTGTTCACCACCTCGAGGTTGACGAGGTGGCGCGCCACGCCGAATTCGTCGCTGATGCCGTTGCCACCCATCATGTCGCGCGCCATGCGGGCGATGTCGAGCGCCTTGCCGCAGTTGTTGCGCTTGAGGATGGAGGTGACCTCCACCGGGGCGTTGCCCTCGTCCTTCATGTGCCCCAGGCGCAGGCAGCCCTGCAGGCCCAGCGAGATCTCGGTGAGCATGTCGGCCAGCTTCTTCTGCACCAGCTGGTTGGCGGCCAGCGGGCGGCCGAACTGCTTGCGGTCCAGCACGTACTGGCGGGCACGATGGAAGCAGTCCTCCGCGGCGCCCATGGCGCCCCAGGCGATGCCGTAGCGGGCGGAGTTGAGGCAGGTGAACGGGCCCTTGAGGCCGCGCACCTCGGGGAAGGCGTTCTCCTCGGGGCAGAACACTTCGTCCATCACGACCTCGCCGGTGATGGAGGCGCGCAGGCCCACCTTGCCGTGCACGGCCGGGGCGCTGAGGCCCTTCCAGCCCTTCTCCAGCACGAAGCCGCGGATCTGGCCGCCGTCGTCCTTGGCCCAGACCACGAACACGTCGGCGATCGGGCTGTTGGTGATCCACATCTTGCTGCCGCTGAGGCGGTAGCCGCCGTCGACCTTGCGGGCGCGCGTGATCATGCTGGCCGGGTCAGAGCCGTGGTTGGGCTCGGTCAGGCCGAAGCAGCCGATCCACTCGCCGGTGGCGAGCTTGGGCAGGTACTTCTGCTTGGTCTGCTCGTTGCCGAACTCGTTGATCGGCACCATCACGAGCGAGGACTGCACGCTCATCATCGAGCGGTAGCCCGAGTCCACGCGCTCGACTTCGCGCGCGACCAGGCCGTAGCAGACGTAGTTCAGGCCGGCGCCGCCGTACTGCTCGGGGATGGTCGGGCCCAGCAGGCCCAGTTCGCCCATCTCACGGAAGATGGACGCGTCGGTCTTCTCGTGGCGGAAGGCTTCCTGCACGCGGGGCAGCAGCCGTTCCTGGCAATAGGTGCGGGCCGCGTCGCGGACCTGGCGCTCGTCGTCGGTGAGCTGCGAATCCAGCAGGAAGGGATCGGCCCAGGAGAAAGTGGTTCGGTTGCTCATAGTCGTAAGAAAGCTGATGGATGGTGCGATGTTAAAGGACGCGCCCAAGCTGACGAAAGCGAAAGTTTCTGCAGCAGTTATGCTTGGGCTTCATGACTGACGAGGATGCGAGGCCATGCGCCGCAAGCTGCCTTCCACCCAGACCCTGGCCTGCTTCGAGGCGGCCGCGCGCCACCGCAGCCTGACGCGGGCCGCGCAGGAGCTCGCGCTGACGCAGGGCGCCGTGTCGCGCCAGCTCGGCCAGCTGGAGGAATTCCTCGGCGTGAAGCTGTTCAAGCGCGCCCAGCACGGCATCGCGCTCACGCCGGCGGGCGACGACTACGCCCGCAAGGTGCAACTGCGGCTGGACGCGATCGAGCGCGACGCGCTGGACCTGATGGGGCGGCAGGGCCAGGGCGAGTCGGTCACGCTGGCGGCGGTGCCGACCTTCGCCACGCGCTGGCTGATCCCGCGGCTGGCGCGACTGGCGCGCGAGCAGCCGGACCTCAACGTGCACATCGCGGCGCGCACGCGGCCCTTCCTGTTCGCGGAGAACGAGTTCGACGGCGCCATCTATGCGGGCACGCCGCAGCAGCTGGAACAGTGGGCCGGCACGCATGCCACGCTGCTGCTGCAGGAGGAAGTCGCGCCCGTGTGCAGCCCCGCGCTGCTGAAGGGCGGGCAGCCGGTCACGCCGCGCGCGCTGGCGAACCTGCCGCTGCTGCAGCAGTCGACCCGCCCCGACGCGTGGCGCGACTGGTTCACGGCACAAAGCGTGGAGGCGCCCAAGGCGATGGCCGGGCCGCGCTACGAGCTGTTCTCGATGCAGGTGGCCGCCGCCAGCTGCGGCATGGGCGTGGCCCTGGTGCCCACGCTCCTGATCCAGGGCGAACTGGCCGCGAAGACGCTGGTGCCGGCGTGCGAGAGTGGTGCGATCGCGCGCCGGGCCTATTACCTGGTGCAGCCGGAGCAGCCGGAGCGGGCCGCGGTGACCGTCTTCCGGAAGTGGTTGCTGAAGGAAGCCGGGCGTCCGTAGCCGGCTGCGCACGAAAAAAGGTCACGGCGCGAACCTTCGCCCCGTGACCGCAAGTGCAACTGCGTCGAACAGGTATCCGTCGGCGCACTGGTATTTTATACAGTTATCCGGCGGAGTTTCCGCTGGAAGACCTGGAGGGCTGGCAATGAACCTGAACGCCGTCGAAATCAAGGCCTTCGTCCCCGCGACGGACTTCGAACGCTCCAGGCAGTTCTACCTGGCACTGGGATTCGAGATTGCATGGACGTCGGACGACCTGGCCTACGTGCGCCACGGCGCGACGAGCTTCCTGCTGCAGGCCTTCGACGAGCCCGCCTTCGCGCAGAACTTCCAGATGCACTTGCTCGTCGAGGACGTGGACGACTGGCATGCGCAAGTCCAGGCCTCGGGGGTCGCGAGCCAGGCCGGCGTGAAGGTGGGCCTGCCCGAAGATCGTCCCTGGGGCATGCGCGACTTCACGCTGATCGATCCCAGCGGCGTCCTGTGGCGCATCGCGCAGAACATCGACCGCGAGGCGATCAGGTCATGAACGCCGACGGCGTCCTCCCGTCGAAGCGCAGCTTCATCCCCGGCACCCCGAACGAACTGCCCACCGCCATCGCCGTCGCCACCATCGGCGCGTCCGGCGCCACGGTGCGCTGGCGATTCGCCACGTCGGCGATCGCCACGCTGGTGAGGCGGCCCTGCTGCGTGGCCGCCATGCGGCCGTACTGCTCGTCGGCCACCAGCGCGGCGGCATAGGCGCCGAAGGCGGTGGCGAGCGTCCGGTCGAAGGCGGTCGGCGTGCCACCGCGCTGCACGTGGCCCAGGATCGCGGTGCGCACCTCGCTGCCGACCCTCTGCGAAAGGTGGTGCTCCAGCACGTTGCAGACGCCGCCCAGGCGCAGCGGATCGGGGCTGTCGGCGACCACCTGCCGCACGGCCAATTCCCCGCCCTTGGCCTTGGCGCCCTCGGCCACGCAGATCAGCGTGAAGCGCTGGCCGCCCTGCTGGCGCTCGCGGCAGATGCGCGCGATCTCCTCGATCTCGTACTCGAACTCCGGGATCAGGATGATGTCGGCGCCGCCGGCCACGCCCGCATAGAGCGCGATCCACCCGGCGTAGCGGCCCATGGTCTCCAGGATCATGACCCGGTGATGGCTCTGCGCCGTCGTGTGCAGCCGGTCCATGGCGTCGGTCGCGATGGCCACCGCGGTGTCGAAGCCGAAGGTCCGGTCGGTGTACATCAGGTCGTTGTCGATGGTCTTGGGCACGCCCACCATCGGGATGCCGAGCTGGTGCATCCGGTGCGCCATCGACATGGTGCCGTCGCCGCCGATCGCCACCACGGCATCGAGCTTCAGTTCGTCGCGCACATAGGCCACGACCTGCGCCGACACGTCCGCGTTGCCGCGCGCGTGGTAGGCGAAGGGATTGGCCTTGTTGCTGGTGCCGAGAATGGTGCCGCCGAGCGTGAGGATGCCCGACACGTCGCGGTAGGCGAGCGCGCGCGACTGCCGCTCGATCATGCCGGCGAAGCCGTCGACGAAGCCGACCACCTCGGCGCCGGCATCCTGCATCAGGCTCTTGGCGACTGCGCGGATCACCGCGTTGAGGCCGGGGCTGTCGCCGCCGCCGGTGAGGATGCCGATGCGCCTGGGTCTGGACATGGTGTTCGGGCCGCGCCCCGCGGCCGCCGGGAGGGGGCGACCATGATAAGGCGGGGCGCAGCCCGCCAGAGTGCATGTCCCGCATGCGCTCCGCCGGCGTGGCGGCCGGCGCCTACTTCGACTGGTCGACCATGAAGTCGACCGCCGCCTTCACGTCGGCGTCGGGCAGCGAGGTGTTGCCGCCCTTGGGCGGCATCGTGCCCTTCTTGCCCTGGAAGCCGCCGAGGGCGTGCTTGTAGAGGGTGTCCTTGCCCTGCGCGATGCGCGGCTTCCAGTCGTCCTTGTCGCCCGGCTTGGGCGCCCCGGTCACCCCGGCGGCGTGGCACATGGCGCAGGTGCTGCTGTACACCGTCTGGCCGCTGCCGCCCGCGCCCATCGCGGCGGTGTTGCTCGCTCCGGCGTCCATGGAGGACCCGGTGGCGGACGAAGACGACGCCAGGCTGCCCGAGGACCCGGTCGTGGACGGCGTGCTCGCCACGTTGGCGCTGCTGCTGTCGCTGGAGGACGGCGCGGTGGCGAGGCTGGCGTTGTTGTCGCTCGACGAGGGCGCGCTCGTCGACGGGGACGAGGAGGTCGATGCGGTCGTGGCGGCGTCGTCGTCGTGGCGTCCGCAGCCGGTGAGGACGGCGGCCACCGCGAGGGCCGTGGCGGCGAGCGTGAGCTTCTTCATCGGGTCTCTCCCTTGCATGTTTGGCTGGAGGTGATTCGAAAAATTCTAGGAGGACGCCTGTGCGAGCCGGGACCGGCTGCGCCTGCCAGCGGCGTCCGACAAGCACGGCCGCGAGGGACCCGGGAAAGTGCGATCGGTTCAGGATGCATTCATCGTCGCGCCCGCAAACTGCCCTCCATGCCAGGAAAGGAACTGGCCCGTCAACCCCAGGAGGTCACCATGCAATCCACGCTCCGCAAGCCCCTCGCCGCAGCCTTGCTGCTGTCTTCCGCCGCCGCCCTGCTGGCCCAGCCGGCCCTCGCCCGCGAGCAGCGCTACGTGGTGCTGCAACCGGCCGCCACCCCGGCCACGGTCTACGTGCGCGACGACGACCACGACCGCGGCTGGCGCAACGGCTGGCGCCGCGACGCGCAGGGCCCGATCATCGACGACCTGACCCCGCAACCCGGCGCGCTCATGGGCGACCGTCGCGCCACGCGCGTGTCGGCCAGCTTCACCGACCCCATGAGCGGCATCGACCTCTCCACGGTGCGCCTGCTCCTCGACGGCCGGGACGTGACCGGGTACGCCAGGATCGACCCGCTCCACATCCGCGTCGACAGCGACCTGGCGCCCGGACGCCACGTGGCGGAAGTGCTGGTGCGCGACCGCGCCGGCAACCTCGCGCGCCGCTCCTGGCAGTTCGACGTGCAAGGCCACTATGGCGAGGGCTACGGGCGTCCCTACGGCTGGCGCCGCTGATCCCGCGCCGCGGGCGCCGGGCGACCCCACGTGAGCAGGCGTAACAGTGAAGCCGTTCGTGCTTCCGTTGCGCCACCGCGTCGGGATCGCCCGCCGTTCACCCAAGTTGACGTCCGTTCATATTGCGTTCAGGCAGGCCCCCCTAAGCTGCAAGCACAACGATTCTCAAGGAGTCCCCATGAACCGCAGCGCTCTTGCTACCGCCCTCCTGCTGGCCACCGTGGCCGGCACCGGGCACGCCCAGAGCTTCAATGACCAGGCCCGCGTGCGGGCGGTCGAACCGCAGTACGAAACCGTCCAGGTGCCGCGCCAGGAGTGCACCAGCCAGTGGGTGCAGGACGCCCCGCGCGCGGCCGCCCCCATGGGCGGCTACGGCGGCGTCATCATCGGCGGCGTGGCGGGTGGCCTGCTGGGCAACCAGGTCGGCAAGGGCCATGGCAAGGAGGCGGCGACCGCGGCCGGCGCCGTTGTCGGCGCGATCGCCGGCGACCGCATCGCCAACAACGGCGCCGTCGCCGCGCCGGCGCCGGAGGCGCGCGAGGTGCGCTCCTGCCACACCGTCTACGACGCGCAGAACCGGCTGACCGGCTATCGTGTCGTCTACGATTACCGGGGCGTGGAAGCCAGCACGGTCCTGCGCGAGCAGCCCGGCGCGACGATCCCGGTGCGCGTGTCCGTGACGCCGGTCGAGCCGGATTACCATCGACGTTGACGACCCTTTCCAGCCACCCGCCATGCACCTCGCCCGCAAGCTGATCCTCACTGCCGCACTGGCCGCCGTCCTGCCCGCCTGGGCAGACGTCAGCCGGGACGACGCGGCCGCGATCGCGCAGCGCGTGAGCCAGGGGCGGGTGCTGGCCGTGGAGCGGTCGGAGGCGGGCAACCGCCCCGTCTGGCGCGTCAAGGTGGTGACGCCCGCCGGCGACGTGCGCGTCGTCCTGATCGACATGGCGACCGGCCGCCCCCTCTGACGCGGGGAGGCCTGCCATGCGCCTGCTGCTGATCGAGGACGAGGCCGCGCTGCGGCTGACACTCCAGCGCCAGCTCGAAGCCGACGGCTACCGCGTGGACGTGGCCGTCGACGGCGAGGAGGGCCTCTTCCTGGCCCAGGAATACCCCTTCGACCTCGCCATCGTCGACCTCGGCCTGCCCAAGCTCGGCGGCCTGGCCATCGTGCAGAAGCTGCGCTCCGAAGGGCGCGCGACGCCGATCCTGATCCTGACGGCGCGCAGCACCTGGCAGGACAAGGTGGTGGGCCTGGAAGCCGGCGCCGACGACTACCTGGTCAAGCCCTTCGAATACCCCGAACTGGCCGCCCGCGTGAAGGCGCTGCTGCGTCGCTCGCTCAAGGCGACGACCGACGTACTGACGCTGGGACCGGTCAGCATCGATTTCGCCGGCCAGGCGGTGAAGCTGGACGGACACGCGCTGGAACTGACCGCCTACGAATACCGCCTGCTGGAATACCTGGTGCGCGAACGCGCCCGGGTCGTGACCAAGCAGGAGCTGTCGGATTACCTCTATCCGCACGGCGACGACCGCGACAGCAACGTGCTGGAAGTGCTGGTCGGGCGCCTGCGCCGCAAGCTCGATCCAGAAGGCAGCCTCGCGCCCATCGAAACCCTGCGCGGGCGCGGCTACCGTTTCACGCTGGGATGACGCCCGGCTATTCGCTCCGCGCCCGCCTGCTCCTCGGCGCCGCGGTGGTGCTGCTGTTCTTCATGGCCGGCGCCGGCATCGCGGTGCAGCGCGCGCATGCCGACAGCGTGCGGGCCGTGCACTACGGCCGCCTGCAAGGCACCGTGTACCTGCTGCTGGCGCGCGCGGAAGTCGACGCGACCGGCGCGCTGGTGATGCCGGCGGGCTTCGCCGAGCCCCGGCTGACGCTGCCCGGCTCCGGCCTCTACGCCAGCATCTTCAACGTGGATCGCAACGAGGAATGGCGCTCCTCCTCCACCGTGGGCATCGACGCGCCGTTCCGCCGCCGCCTGGAGACCGGCCGCTGGCAGTTCGAGATGGTGGAGCGCGGCGGGCGCGCGTACATGGGCGCCACCTACGCCGTGAACTGGGAGGCCGGCGCGCGGCCCGCGTCGCTGGTGCTGTCCGTGCTGGAGGACGAGACAGAGTTCCGGCACGAGGTCGTGGTGTTCGCGCGCACGCTATGGTCCTGGCTGGGCGGCGCGGGCCTGCTGCTGCTGCTGACGCAGTTGCTGCTGCTGCAGTGGGGCCTGGCGCCGCTGCGCCAGGTGGCGGGCGAGATCCAGCGGGTGGAGGGCGGCGAGCAGTCGAAGATCGAGGGCCGCTACCCGACCGAACTCTCCGGCCTCACCGACAACCTCAACGCGCTGATCCAGCAGGAGCGGGTGCGGCAGACGCGCTACAAGGAAGCGCTGAGCTACCTGGCGCACAGCCTCAAGACGCCGCTGGCGGTGCTGCGCAGCGCCCTGCAGGAACCGGCGCAGCTGCCGCAGGCCGTCGCCCAGCAGGTCACGCGCATGGACGACATCGTCCAGCACCAGCTGGGCCGCGCGGCCGCGGGCGGCGTGACGCGCTTCGCCCCCGCGGTGCCGCTCGCGCCGGTGCTGGAGCGCATCCGCGAGGCGCTGGCCAAGGTCTATGCCGACAAGGGCATCGCCTTCCGCGTGGACTGCCCCGCCGACCTCGCCTGGCGCATCGACGAGGGCGACCTGTTCGAGATGATGGGCAACCTCATGGACAACGCAGCCAAGTGGGCCGGCAAGGCCGTGACGGTGCGTGCGCGCCGGGAGGCCGCCGGGCTGCGGCTGCAGGTCGACGACGACGGCCCGGGCTTCAGCGACACCCGCTCGGTGCTGCAGCTGCACGTGCGCGGCGACGAACGGGTCCCGGGGCATGGCGTCGGCCTGGCGGTGGTGAAGGACCTGGTCGACAGCCACCGGGGCGAACTGCAACTGCTGCGTTCGGAAATGGGCGGCGCGCGCGTGGACATCGCCTTGCCGGCCGCCTGAGCTTCGTGCAATAAATGGCACTTGCGGCCGCGGCAGGGCACTGCCGGGCCGTGCGGCCTTGCATTCGGGGCGCGCGCTGCCAAGTGGTCCAGCGCGTGGCCTCGTGGGGGGCCTTCACCGGGACGACAACCATGTGGAAACGCCTCACCCTCCTGTGGACCCTGCTGCGCGGCGACGCTCGCCAGCTCTGGTTCGCGCTGCGCCACCCGGCCGCGCCGAGGTGGCTGAAGATCGGCACGGTGCTGGTCGTGCTGTACCTGCTGTCGCCGGTGGACCTGATCCCGGACGCGATCCCCTTCGTGGGCGCGCTCGACGACCTGGTGCTGGTGCCGCTGGCGATCCGCTGGCTGCTCAAGCGCCTGCCGCCGGAGATCGCCGCGGCCACGCGGCGCTGACGCGGCCAGGCCAGGGGGCAGGTCCCGCCTCCGTGTTTACCCTCATGGGTGTCTCCTCCACGCCGTCGTGGGGCGGCGGCGCCGTTGACATCCGTCAAGCGGGCGCACTGCACCGGGCGACGCGCAGCAGGCCACCTGTGCCATCCTCCATTTCGATGAGCCAAGCGATCTTCCTGACTGCGGCGCGCACTGTGGGGCGCCCCGGCTGCGCGCCCCTGCAGGTGCTGGCACGCCCGGTCGGTGGCGCTTGCAACCTGCGCTGCAGCCTCTGCCCCGAGGCGGGGAACCGGCAGGACGCCCGCATGGACGAGGGCACGCTCGAGGCGCTGGTGCGCGGCGCGCTGCAGGCGCAGGACGAACGCGACGTCCATTTCGCCTGGCAGGGCGGCGAGGCCACGCTGCGCGGCATCGACTTCTTCCGGCAGGCCCTCGCGCTGCAGCGACAGCACGCCGGCGACCGGACCGTCCGCAACACGCTGCACACCAACGGCACCCTCCTGGACGCCGAATGGGCCGCGTTCCTGGCCGAGGGCGGCTTCGGCGTGACGCTGCACATCGACGGCCCGCCGGAGCTGCAAGGCGCGGCCCAAGACGCAGGCTCCGACCTCCTGCGGCCCGGCATCGAGCACCTGAAAGCCCGCGGCATCGCCTTCCAGGTCCAGACCGCGGTAAGCGCGCGCAACGCCCAGCACCCGCTCGCGGTGTACCGCTACCTGAAGTCGCTCGGCGCGCGGCAGATGCAATTCGTCCCGCTGGTGCAGGCCCGGACCGTCCCCGCCGGGGAGCGCCGCGGCGCGCGGGGGATCGAGCCTTCGCGCTGCAGCGTGGGTTCCGTGGCCTACGGACGTTTCCTCACCACCGTGTTCGGCGAATGGGTCCGGCGCGACGTCGGCAGCGTGTTCGTGCACCTGTTCGACAGCGCCCTGCACGCCTGGATCCACGGACACCCGAGCGTGTGCAGCTTCGGCGAGACCTGCGAGCCCAAGCTCGCGGTCGAGCCCGACGGCTCCGTGTATGCCTGCGAGCGCTACCTCGACGAGGACCACTGCCTCGGCCGTCTGTCCGAGCAGCCGTTCGCCGAGCTGCTGGCCGCGCGGCAGCAGCGCGCCTTCGAGGCCGCCAAGCGCGACACGCTCAGCGCCCAGTGCCGCCGCTGCGACGTGCTGGCAGCCTGCCGCGGCGGCTGTCCGCGCCACCGCTTCCTCCACGCGCCGGGCGGCGGCCCGGCCGAGAGCTATCTCTGCACGGGCTACCGCCACTTCTTCCGTTCGGTGGCGCCGCACATCCGCGCGATGGCGACGCTGCTGCGCCAGGGCCGCCCCGCCTCCGACGTGATGCGTTTCGCCCCGCGCTGACTCGCGGCGCGCGGAAGAGCATCCGCCCGCCCCGCCAGCGAGTAAATTGAAGCGTTGACGCGGGAGGCCGCCATGATGCAGGAGCAGGTCCATGTCGGACCCGGCCGGCTGCCGGGCGAGCTGGCCGTGCCGGAGCGCGCCGCGGGCCTCGTGCTGTTCGCGCACGGCAGCGGCAGCAGCCGGCTGAGCCCGCGCAACGTGTTCGTCGCGCAGCAACTGCAGGCGCGCGGCCTGGGCACCCTGCTGTTCGACCTGCTCACCGAGGGCGAGGCGCGCAACCGCGTCAACGTGTTCCAGATCGAGCTGCTCGGGCAACGGCTGGTGGAGGCCATCGCCTGGGTGCGCGAGCGCGGCGACATCGGCGCCATGCGGATCGGCCTGTTCGGCGCCAGTACCGGCGCCGCTGGCGCGCTGCTCGCAGCGGCGCAACGGCCCGGCGACGTGCTGGCGGTGGTGTCGCGCGGCGGCCGGCCGGACCTCGCCGGCGCGGCCCTGCCGCGCGTGCGCGCCCCCACCCTGCTGCTGGTGGGCGGCGCCGACACCGAGGTGCTGGGCCTGAACCGCCAGGCCTTCGAACACCTCGCATGCGAGAAGCGGCTGGACATCGTGCCCGGCGCGACCCACCTGTTCGAGGAAGCCGGGACGCTGGAACGCGTCGCGGAGCTCGCCGGCGACTGGCTGCTGCAGCACCTGCAGCCCGCGGGCTGAAGCCCCCGGGTCGGTGATACTCCCGCTTTTGCACAGCTGCCGCGAGAGCACTTCATGACCCGTTGCCTGCAGGTGATTGCCGACGACCTTTCGGGCGCCGCCGAGTGCGCCGCGGCGCTGGCGCAGGCTTCGG
This sequence comes from Ramlibacter monticola, assembly GCF_016722785.1. Lineage (GTDB taxonomy): Bacteria > Pseudomonadota > Gammaproteobacteria > Burkholderiales > Burkholderiaceae_C > Ramlibacter > Ramlibacter monticola. The sequence continues at coordinate 54,337 of NZ_JAEQNE010000013.1, forward strand.
TCAGCCCCGCGCCGCTGGTGGTGACCGGGCCGCCCCCCGTCGGCGGCAACTGGGTGGTCGACAGCGACTCGCGCGCGCTGGATGCGCCGGCCGCCGCGGCGCGGGTCGCCGCGATCGTGCGCGAGGCCAGCGCCCACCGCACCCCCGGCGACCTCCTGTTCAAGAAGATCGATTCGACGCTGCGCGGCCACGTCGCCGAGGAACTGCGGGCCGTGTTCGACGTGCCCGGCGCGGTGCAGGCCGCGATCGTGTGCACCGCCCTGCCGACCCAGGGCCGCACGCTCAAGGAAGGCATCCTGCACGTGCACGGGCAGCCCCGCTGCGACGCGTCGGGCCGGGCGATGGACCTGCCGCGGATGCTCGCTTCCGTCGACGAGCACCTGCTGCTGCTGCGGCCGGTCAAGACGCAGACCGCCGCCGCCCTCGCCCGCGAGCTGCTGTCCGTCCTGGAACGCGGCACCCGCGTGATCGTGGTGGACGCCGCCGACGCGGAGGACCTGCGGCGGCTCGCGCTGGCGATCGTCATCGTGTCGCGCAGCTACCGGCTGCTGGCGGTAGGCGCCGCCGGCCTGGCCAAGGCGCTCGCCACCGAGCTGCTGCAGGCGGGCGGGCCGGAGCACCCGATGCTGGCGCCCAGCCGCGACCATCCTCCCATCGTCGCGGTGGTCGGCAGCTTCTCCCCGGTGACGACGCAGCAGGTCGACGAGCTGGCGATGCAGTCCGACGTGCACGTGGCGCAGCTGGACGCCTCGGCGTGGGTCGAGGACCGGCCCGCCGTCGCGAGGCTGCTGGCGGATGCGCAGGGCCACGTCGTGCGCGGCGACCCGGTGGTGCTGGCCGTGGCCGGCGCCGTGCCGCCGGCCTCCACGCGCGAGCTGGTGCGGTGCATGGCGGAGGCCGCCGAACCCCTCCTGCGCGGCGCCTCGACGCTGGTGCTGACCGGCGGGGACACCGCCCGCTCGGTGCTGGACCGCCTCGGCGTGGCGCAGCTGCAGGTGCTGGGCGAACTCGAGCCCGGCATCTGCCTCAGCCGCGACGGCGCGCGCTTCGTCGTCACCAAGGCCGGCGGCTTCGGCGACAGCCAGTCGCTCGTGCGGGTGTTGCGCCATCTGCGCGCCGTCTCGGCCGCCAAGGAAGGACCGGAAAAAAAGGTATGACCCAGCCCCTCATCGGCATCACGATGGGCGACCCGTGCGGCGTCGGCCCCGAGATCATCGCCAAGGCCTTCGCGCGGCGCGACGTGCAGGAGCGCGTCGCAGCCGTGGTGCTGGGCGACCCCGACCGGCTGCGGCAGGCCGCCGGCCTCACGCGCAGCGGCGTGCAGGTGCGCGAAGTGGAGCGCTGCGCCGAGGTGCGTGCCGCGCCCGGCGTGGTCCATTGCCTGCGCGTGGGCGAAAGCACCACCGCGCTGCCCTTCGGCCAGCTGCGGCCCGCCGGCGGCGCGGCCGCCTACGCCTACATCGCGGCGGCCGTGCGGCTCGCGCAGGCCGGCGAACTGGTCTCCATCTGCACCGCGCCCCTGAACAAGGAGGCGCTGCACGCGGCGGGGCACCGCTATCCGGGCCACACCGAGATGCTGGCGAAGCTCACCGGCACGCCGGAGGTCTCGATGCTGCTGATGGCGCCGCGCCTGCGCGTGATCCACGTGACGACGCACATCGGGCTGCTGGATGCCGTCGAACGCATCGAACCGGGGCTGGTCGAACGCACCATCGCGCGCGGCTATACGCTGCTGCAGCGCGCCGGCATCCCCGCGCCCCGCGTCTGCGTCTGCGGCATCAACCCGCATGCGGGCGAGAACGGCCTGTTCGGCCGCGGCGAGGAGGGCCGCAAGATCCAGCCGGCCGTGGACGCCTGCCGCGCCCGCGGCTGGGACGTGCAGGGCCCGCTGCCCGCCGACACCCTGTTCTACCGCGCCACGCGCGGCGACTTCGACCTGGTGGTGGCCATGTACCACGACCAGGGCCACGGCCCGGTGAAGGTGCTGGGGCTGGACGCCGGCGTCAACGTGACGGTGGGACTGCCCTTCGTGCGCACCTCGGTCGACCACGGCACCGCCTTCGACATCGCGGGCAAGGGCGTGGCCGACGAGCGCAGCCTGGTCGAGGCGCTGCGGCAAGCGGTGGAGCTCGCGCCCGCGGTCGCCTGAGCCTGGCTGCCGCAGGCAACGGGCGGCGTCAATAGCACGTTGTTAGGAAACTCGCTAGTACCAACATAGGTGATGCATCGTCTGGCTCTGCCCGACCGCGGTAGGCAGACTTCCTCATGTCGTAAGGGAAGAAACCAGATGTACCGGAACCAGATCAATTTGCCTCGAGCGGAGCCTGGGTCGGTCGGCAGCCATGCCTACCGGCTGAAGCACTGGCCGCAGATTCCGGACCGGTTCCGCACTGCCAAGGTGCTGCGGGCCTGCAGCCGGATGAGCGTCGGTCCGGTCACCGCCGGCTGGCTGCACACCCACCTCGGTCTCGACGAGGCCGCGGCCTCGGTATTGCTCGACGACCTGGTCGGCCAGGGCGCCCTCGAGCGCATCGAACTCGCCGGCCGCGCCATGGCGCGGCCGGCACCTGCGTGCACGGTGCCCGCGCCGGAAGTGACCCTGGCCGAGCGCGTGGCCCGGCGCCTGTCGTGGCGACACGCCGCGGTGGCCGCCCTTCTCTGCTGGGGGATCTCGGCGGCGATGGAGGACAGCCGACCCGGCACGCCGGGCCCGATCGCCTTCCCGGCCCAGCCCGCCCCTGTCGGCTGATCCGCCGGAGCCCCGCTAGCGCAGCAGCGCGCCGGAGGGCCCGGGGGCCCGCTGCAGCACGACGCTCGAGCCGGCGATGCGCATCGTCCCGTCGTGCGAGACGTCCACCAGCCGGCCGTCGGTCAGGTGGTATTCCGCGACGCCGGTCGATTCCCAGTCCTGGGGCGCGTGCGTGAACGGGACCTCCGGGGCCATCCGTTCGTAACCGCAGACCTTGTAGCGCTGCCCGTCGGAGCCGTTCGCGGCAAAGGATTCCAGGAAATGCAGGCGGTGGTCCATGTCGACCTCCTTCGACGAAGACGGGCTGCCGCGCTTGGGGACGGCAGCCCCGTCGATCCATCTTAGTTCGCGCAGCGGCCCTTCGCCATGAAGGGGTTCAGGCCAGCCGCAAGGCCTGCAGTTCGGGGATGTGGCGCTCGATGGCCCGGCCGATGTCGCCGGCGGCCACCAGGTGGTGCATGGCCTCGATGTCGCGGGCCAGGCTGCGGTCGGCCGGCATCGCCGGCGAGACGCTGCGCACCAGGCGCAGCACGCCCTCCAGCGCCGGCGCGCTGGCCAGCGGCCGCAGGAACTCGATGCCCTGCGCCGCCGCGAGCAGCTCGATGGCGACGATGTGCCCGGTGTTGGCCAGCATCTGCTGCAGGCGGCGGGCCGCGAAGGTGGCCATGCTCACGTGGTCTTCCTGGTTGGCCGAGGTGGGCAGGCTGTCCACGCTGGCGGGATGGGCCAGAGACTTGTTCTCCGAAGCGAGCGCCGCCGCCGTCACGTGCACGATCATGAAGCCGGAGTTGAGCCCCGGCTCGGGCGCCAGGAAGGGCGGCAGGCGCGACACCACCGTGTCCACCAGCATCGCCACGCGCCGCTCCGCGATCGCGCCGACCTCCGCGATCGCCACGGCCATGGCATCGGCGGCCAGCGCCACCGGCTCGGCGTGGAAGTTGCCGCCCGACAGCATCTCGCCGCCCTCGGCGAACACCAGCGGGTTGTCGGTCACCGCGTTGGCTTCGCGCAGCAGCACCTGCGCGGCGCAGCGCAGTTGGTCGAGGCAGGCACCCATCACCTGCGGCTGGCAGCGCAGGCAGTACGGGTCCTGCACGCGGTCATCTCCCACCAGGTGCGAGCGGCGGATCTCGCTGCCGACCAGCAGCGAGCGGTACGCGGCCGCGCAATCGATCTGGCCCGGCTGGCCGCGCAGCGCGTGGATGCGCGGATCGAAGGGGGCGTCGCTGCCGCGCGCGGCATCAAGCGTCAGCGCGCCGGCGATCACCGCGGCCTCGAACAGGCGGTCGGCCGCGAACAGCGCGTCCAGCGCCAGCGCGTTGGAAACCTGGGTGCCGTTGATCAGCGCGAGGCCTTCCTTGGGCCCCAACTGCAGCGCTTGCAGCCCTGCCCGCTCCAGCGCCGCGGCGCCCGGAATGCGCTCGCCTTCGAAGAAGGCTTCGCCCTCGCCGATCAGGGGCAGCGACAGGTGCGCCAGCGGCGCCAGGTCGCCCGAGGCGCCGACCGAGCCCTGGCAGGGGATCACCGGGAGCACGCCGCGGTCGTGCAGCGCGAGGAGTCCGTCCACCACCTCCTCGCGCACGCCGGAGTAGCCGCGCGCGAGGCTCGCCGCCTTCAGCAGCAGGATCATGCGCACCACGCGCTCCGTCAACGGCGCGCCCACCCCCACCGCGTGCGAGCGCAGCAGCTTCAGTTGCAGCATGGCGAGGTCCTCGCGGGCGATGCGCGTGCTGGCCAGCTTGCCGAAGCCGGTGTTGACGCCGTAGACCGGCGTATCGCCGGCGCCGGCGCGCCGCACGGTCTCCGCGCCGGCCCGGATCGCGCCGCGGCAGGACGCATCGAGCTTGACGCGGGGTCGCTCCGGCGCCTCCCACAAGCGCCGCAGCTGGGCCAGCGTGAGCTGGCCGGGCACGAGGATTTCGGCCTGCGTCATCCGCACATCGGCAGCGTCACGTTCGCGGCCAGCTCGTCCGGCCGCCTCGATCCGCCCGTTGGCGCAGCTCGGCTGCGTGCCGCGCGGGGCCTGCACGGCGGGGGAGGATAGGAAGATCGCGAGTGATCGGGCATGGACGGACTCCCGGTGAGGCAAGCCACGCACGGCGGCCCTTCCCGGCGAGGATACGATGGGGCGCACCCGCATGGAGGCATAGTCACGATGGCCCTGCACCTCTGGACCAATGCGCTCATCGCCACGATGGCCCCGGACGCGCCGGAGCCCTACGGCCTGATCCCGGACGGCGCGCTGGCCGTCCAGGACGGCCGCATCGCCTGGGTCGGCCCGCGCAAGGATCTGCCGCTCGCCCTGGACGATGCCGCCACCGCCTACGACGCGCAGGGCGCGCTCGTCACGCCGGGGCTGATCGACTGCCACACGCACCTGGTCTACGCCGGCGACCGCGCCACCGAATTCGAGGCGCGCCTGAACGGCGCCAGCTACGAGGAGATCGCGCGCGCCGGCGGCGGCGTCCTGTCGACGGTGCGGGCCACCCGGGCGGCCGACGAGGACAGCCTGATCAGGCAGTCGGCCCGGCGGCTGCGTGCGCTGCGCGCCGGCGGCGCCACCACGGTGGAGATCAAGTCGGGCTACGGCCTCTCGCAGGAGCACGAGGCGAAGTGCCTGCGGGTGGCGCGGCGGCTGGCCGAGGAGGAGGACCTCAGCGTGCGCACCACCTTCCTCGGCGCCCACGCGCTGCCGCCGGAGTTCGCCGGTCGGCCCGACGACTACATCGCCGAGGTCTGCCGCATGCTGCCCGTCCTGCGGGCCGAAGGCCTGGTCGACGCCGTCGACGCCTTCTGCGAGGGCATCGCCTTCTCGCCCGCGCAGACGCAGCGGGTCTTCGAGGCGGCGCGCGCGCTCGGACTGCCGGTCAAGCTGCATGCGGAACAGCTGAGCGACAGCGCCGGCGCGCAACTGGCGGCTTCGTACGGAGCCCTGAGCTGCGACCACCTGGAGTGGCTGAACGAAGATGGCGCCCGCGCGATGGCGCAGGCGGGCAGCGTCGCGGTGCTGCTGCCGGGCGCCTTCTACTGCCTGCGCGAGACGCGCGTGCCGCCGGTCGACCTGCTGCGCCGGTATGGGGTCCCGCTGGCCGTGGCGACCGACTGCAATCCGGGAACCTCTCCGTGCACCTCCCTGCTGCTGATGATGAACATGGCCTGCACCCTGTTCGGGCTCACGCCGCAGGAGGCCCTGGCCGGCGTGACGCGCAACGCGGCGCGGGCGCTGGGCCTCGCCGACCGCGGCGTGCTCGCGCGCGGGCTGCGCGCCGACTTCGTGCTGTGGGATGCGCACAATCCCGCCGAACTCTCCTATGCGCTCGGCATCAACCCCCGGCGCGTCACGTGCATCGAAGGACAGCCGGCATGAGCTTCCGCCTGCGCCAGGGCAGCGCACCGCTGCTCGTGAGCCTGCCGCACCTGGGCACCGAGATCCCGCCGGCGCTGCGGGGCAACTACACCCTTGTCCTCGATGGCCGCTTCAAGGGCGGCTACATCGCGCGGCACTACGGCCGGCCCGCGGAGCACGTGCATGCCGTGCAACTGGAGATGGGGCAGCGCACCTACATGCGCGAGGAGCCGCCTTACGACTGGGATGCGCTCCGCGCGGCGGAGGTGCAACCGGTGGTGCGCGCCATGGTGGAGGCCGCGCTCGCGGCCTGCCGCCGGCTGCATGGCTGAAGGCCGCATGCTCCTCGACGAGACGCTGCGGGCCCAGGTGCGCGACAGCCTGGCCCGCTGGGACCGGCTCGCCGCACAGCCGACCAGCCATCGCCCAGCCGCCGTGGCGCTCACGCTGGTGGAGGAAGGGCCGGGCGCCGCGCTGGAACGCGTCGCGCCGCCTGGCGACTGGAGCCGCGATGCCGCCATCCTGCTGACACGCCGCTCGCTGCACCTGCGCCACCATGCGGGCCAGTGGGCGTTGCCCGGCGGCCGCATCGACGAAGGCGAGACGGCGGAACAGGCCGCCCTGCGCGAACTGCACGAGGAGGTGGGCCTGGACCTGCCGCCCCAGAGCATCCTCGGCACGCTCGACGACTATGTGACGCGGTCCGGCTTCGCGATCACGCCGGTCGTCGTGTGGGGCGGCGAGGCCCGCGCCACGGCTCCGAGCCCCGACGAAGTGGCGAGCATCCACCGCATCCCGCTGCGCGAATTCCTGCGCGCCGATGCGCCCCTGCTGGAGCCCTGCCCCGACAGCGTGCATCCGACCCTGCGCATGCCGGTCGGCGCCGGCTGGATCGCCGCGCCGACGGCGGCCTTTCTGTACCAGTTCCGCGAATGCTGCCTGCTGGGTCGGCCGACGCGTGTCGCGCACTTCGAGCAACCGGAGTTCGCACGAAAGTAGTCACCTCGGAAAACCCATCGCCCTAAATGTCGGAAATGAGGGGTTTTGCCGTCACTGCTCATCCTTACTTTGTCAAAATTGACGGAATAAAGCGATAAAACGGCGTGCCATCGGCTTTTCAAGGGTAAACCCTCGCTACCGTTCGTCGGAAAAATGGAATGTGCGATTTGCTGACCTTATTGATGCAAATCAAAGACTTACGTTTCGCAAAGTGTTTCGGAACGCCAAAAAGTGCACAGGCCGTCGCGGCTAAAGATATGTAAGCAGACGCTCGGTAATGGTCATGAATTGCGTTTCCATCTACATATTCGTTACCGCGAGGTAAGAAAACACCTAGAACTGAACCTCCGAATACAACGGTCTGGGAGAAGAACGAAAGTAGTTGTTTCGGTAGGCCAGTACTTGTGACTGGCTGGAGGAGGGTTCTCATGCATGCCTCTTCAGGAATGCTTGCGATGTCTTCCGCGGGAGCGCCAAGCCCCCTCGGAGCAATCGTGCTTCCGCAACGAGTGACGCGCCGGTTCGCCGACGGCCGCCTCTCGCTCATCCCCCATCCGGGCCGCCCGTCTTTCCCGTCCAGGTCCGCGCCCCGCGCCCTGCACCAGCGCCATCGACGGCGCTGATCCACGCGTCCGCTGAGGACGCTCCCCTCTCTCATCCGTAGCTGGCCCGGTCGACCAGCAGTTGCCTTGCCTGTCTCGACGGCGGGCGCGGAGAGGCTTTGCCTCGACAAAAGCGCGCCCCGTCGGTTTCCGTTCCCTAACGAGGAGAAGCGAATGGCTACCCTGAATCGCAAAGACCTGGAATTCATCCTGCAACAGATCCAGGTCGCCGAGGCCCACGCGGGCGGCGCGGACTTGACCACCCTCGTACCCACCGTGTTCGCGCCCGTCGGGCTGCGCACGGTGGACGGCAGCTTCAACAACCTGCTGCCCGGGCAATCCACCTTCGGCGCGGCGGACCAGCCGTTCCCGACCCTGATCGATCCGCAGTTCTCGCCGCCGTACAACGCACCCGGCCTCGTGTTCGATGCGCAGCCGCGCGTGATCAGCAACCTGGTCGCGGACATGAGCATCAACAACCCGGCGGCCGTGCAGGCCTTCGTGCAGGCCGGCCTGGGTTCGATCCGGACTTCCGACGGCGCACTGCTGGACGCCGACGGCAACGTGATCGGCCCCAACGCCGTTCTCACCATCCCGAACGTGACCCCCGACGTCGGCCTCTCGGCGCCCTACAACTCGTGGTTCACGTTCTTCGGCCAGTTCTTCGACCACGGCCTCGACCTGGTGAACAAGAACCCGGCCGAGGCGGTGATCATCCCGCTGCAGCCGGACGATCCGCTGTTCTCCACCGCACCCGGCGCGCCCAATTTCATGGTGTTGTCGCGCACGCTGCACGATGCCAACGGCAACGCCGTCAACCAGACGACGCCCTTCGTCGACCAGAACCAGACCTACACCTCGCACGCCTCGCACCAGGTGTTCCTGCGCGAGTACGTGCTCGACGCCAGCGGGCACCCGGTGGCCACCGGCAAGTTGCTCAACCACGCGGATGGCGGCCTCCCCACCTGGGCCGATGTCAAGACGCAGGCGCACAACCTGCTGCACATCGACCTCGACAACATGGATGTGCTCAACCTGCCGCTGCTGGTCACCGACCCGTACGGCAAGTTCGTTCCGGGGCCTAACGGCTTCCCGCAACTGGTGATCAACGCCGGCCCGCCGCCGGTGACGGTCTCCGCCACGGCGGGCACCTTCGTCGACGCCTCCGCCGGCGTGCGCACGGGCCATCCGTTCCTGGCCGACATCGCGCATGCCGCGGCGCCCGTCTCGGACACCGGCGGGATCCTGACGGCCGACACCGACACCGAGATCAACACGGGCCCGCAGGCCCCCGGCTTCTACGACGACGAACTGCTGGACCGCCACTACATCACCGGCGACGGCCGCGGCAACGAGAACATCGCGCTCACGTCCGTGCACCACGTGTTCCATTCGGAACACAACCGGCAGATCGAGGCCATCAAGACGCTGGTCACCGGCACCGGCGACCCGGACTTCATCGCCTCCTGGCACCTGGCCGACGGCTCCTGGAACGGCGAGCGCCTGTTCCAGGCCGCGCGCTTCGCCACCGAGATGCAGTACCAGCACCTGGTGTTCGAGGAATTCGCCCGCCGGGTGCAGCCGAACATCAACGAGTTCCTGGTGCCGGACGGCTACAACGTGAACATCGATCCGGCGATCGTCGCGGAGTTCGCGCATGCCGTGTTCCGCGTCGGCCACACGATGCTGACCGAGACGGTCGACCGCTTCGACCCCAACTTCGCGGCCGACGACAAGACGCTGATCGAAGCCTTCCTGAACCCGGTGGGCTTCAACAACAACGGCGACCTCAGCCCTGAAGAAGCGGCGGGCGCCATCGTGCGCGGCATGACGCGCCAGGTGGGCAACGAGATCGACGAGTTCGTCACCAGCGCGGTCCGCAACAACCTGCTGGGCCTGCCGCTGGACCTGGCGGCCCTCAACATCGCCCGCGGCCGCGACACCGGCCTGCCGAGCCTCAACGAGGCCAGGCGCGAGTTCTTCACGCAGACGAGCGAGAGCAAGCTGGCCCCGTACACCAGCTGGGTGGACCTGACCCAGCACCTGAAGCACGAGGCTTCGGCGATCAACTTCATCGCGGCCTATGGCACGCATGCGGCGCTGACGGCCGCGGACGTGGACACGGTCGAGGAAAAGCGCGCGGTGGCTGTGGCCCTGGTCATGGGCGGCAGCGCGACGATCAACGCCGGCACGCCGGAGGAGCGGATCTTCACCGCCGACGACACCGACCGGCTCGACTTCCTGAACAGCACCGGCGCCTACGCCAACACGCCCGCCGGCGTGACCACCACGGGCGTCGACGACATCGACCTGTGGATCGGCGGCCTGGCGGAGAGGCAGACCCCCTTCGGCGGCCTGCTCGGCTCGACCTTCAACTTCGTCTTCGAGCAGCAGCTGGAGAACCTGCAGAACGGCGACCGCTTCTACTACCTGTCGCGCACGGCCGGCATGCACTTCGGCACCGAGCTGGAGAACAACAGCTTCGCCGACCTGGTGATGCTGAACACCGATGCCACCCACCTGCCGGCCGACATCTTCTCGACGCCGAGCTGGATCTTCGAAGTCGACCAGCTCAAGCAGTACACGGGCCTGGGCGCCGGCGGACACGACGATCCCACCGGCGGGACCGCGCAGGTGCCGCTGGTGATCCGCGACGACCCGGCCACCGCGGGACCGGACACGAACTACCTGCGCTACACCGGCCAGGACCACGTCGTGCTGGGTGGCACCTCGGGCAACGACACCCTCATCTCCAGCATCGGCGATGACACCTTCTATGGCGACGAGGGCAACGACCGCATCGAGGGCGGCGACGGCAACGACATGATCCACGGCGGCGCCGGCGACGACATCATCACCGACAGCGGCGGCGACGACGTCATCCACGGCGAAGCGGGCAACGACGTCATCCATGGCGGCAACGGGCTGAACCTGATCCTCGGGCAGGACGGCAACGACTTCATCATTACCGGCGAGGACATCAGCACCACCTTCGCCGGCGCGGGCAACGACTTCATCCTCGGCTCGAAGCTGAACCTGCCCACGCTGGGCAACGAAGGGGACGACTGGATCGAGCTCGGCACGCAGGACGGCGCCGGCGGCGACAACTTCGACCCGCTCGGGCTCGGCACCATCATCGGCCACGACGTGTTCATCACCGGCGGGGGCTTCGACGAAGGCGAGGGCGAGGGCGGCGACGACATCATGGTGATGTCCGACGGCGAGGACCGCTTCACCGGCGGTGGCGGATTCGACTGGGGCAGCTACGCCAACGACACGGAGGGCGTGACGGGCGACCTGGCCCTGAACGCGCTCATCGAGCCGCCGGTCGTGGGCTCCAACCAGGGCATCAAGGACAAGTTCTTCCAGGTCGAAGGCCTGTCCGGCTCGTCCCACTCGGACATCCTCCACGGCTCCAAGCTCGACGTCGTTCCCGTCGGCACGGCGAGCGCCCTGCTGGGCACGCTGACCAACCCCAGCCTGTACGCCGGCATGCAGGAGCTGCTGGGCGAAGGCGTCACTTCCTTCGGCTCGGGCGACATCATCCTCGGCGGCGGCGGCAGCGACATCCTGGACGGGCGCGAAGACGACGACCTGCTCGATGGCGACCGCTGGCTCAACGTCCGCATCAGCGTGCGGGCCAACGCCGACGGCACCGGCCCGGAGATCCGAAGCGTCAACAGCATGCAGGACCTCGTGCCCGACATGTTGTCCGGCGCCATCAACCCCGGCCAGCTGCAGATCGTGCGCGAGATCCTCACCGGCGCGCCGGACTTCGACACGGCCATGTACTGGGGAAAATTTTCCGAGTACACCGTCACGACGAATGACGACGGCAGCATCACCGTGGCGCATTCGATCGATGGCGGCGTCACCGTCGGGGCCGACGGCATCGACACGCTGCGGAACATCGAGCGCATCCAGTTCGCCGACGTGGCGATCAACTTCGCGCCCGAACTCAACGCGGACCCGGTGGGCGAGCTGACCATCAGCGACACGACGCCCGCCGTCAACCAGTTGCTGACCGTCTCCGCCCTGGGCCTCACGGACCTCGACAACCTCGGCGGCATCGTCAACGGCCGGCCGATCAGCTACTTCTGGCAGGTCGAGCAGGCCCCCGGGACCGGCGTCTTCAGCGACATCGTGATTCCCTTCGGCAACCAGCCGACGTTCGTCGCCGGTCCGACCTTCACGGTGACGCCCGACCTCGACGGCCTCGTGCTGCGCGTGCGGGGCGTCTACCAGGACGACCACGGCGTGCTGGAGAACGTGTATTCCCTCCCCACCACAGCGGTGGCGGGCTCGGTTCCGGTCGCGCCCGTGACGCCCCCGCCGGCCGAGACCTATGTCGCGAACCCGAGCGGCGGTGTCCACCTGATCCGCAACGACCTCGAGTTCATGCTGGACCAGATCAAGATCGCGGAGGCGAATTCGGGCGCGTACGGCACGCCGTCCCAGGACATCCCCTCGCTGATCATGAACACGCGCCTGCCCTTCGGCCTGCGCACCGTGGACGGCACGCTGAACAACCTCACGCCCGGCCAGGAAACCTTCGGGGCGTCGGACCAGAACTTCCCGCTGCTGCTGGACCAGGTGTTCCGCAACGAGCAGGACGATCCCAGCTTCTTCGGGGTGTCCAACAACAACTACGCGGCGGTGGTGCGTGACGCGAACGGCAACGTGGTCCTCGACGCCAATGGCGTCCCCCTCGTGCAGAACGTCGTCGACGCCGATCCGCGGATCATCTCCAACCTGATCGTCGACCAGACCGGCTCCAACCCCGCGGCGGTCGCCGCCAACGGCGGGGCCGACCCGATCATGAGCCCGGGCCTGGACGGCGTCTTCGGCACCCCCGATGACCGGCCGGTCTTCTTCATTCCCAACGTCACGCCGGACGTCGGGCTGAGCTCGCCGTTCAACGCGTGGTTCACGTTCTTCGGCCAGTTCTTCGACCATGGCCTGGACCTGGTGGACAAGTCCAGCACCGCGGTCTTCATCCCCCTGCAGGCGGATGACCCGCTGATCCGGGGCGCCGACAACATCCTCAACACGCCCGACGACCTGCCGGCGAGCCAGCGTTTCATGGTCCTGTCGCGGGCGACGAACACGGCCGTCCAGGCCGGTACCGACGGCGTCCTGGGCACGGCCGACGACGTGCACTTCCACAACAACGAGACGACGCCCTTCGTCGACCAGAACCAGACCTACACCTCGCATGCGTCGCACCAGGCGTTCCTGCGCGCCTACAAGACGGTCGGCGGCCACACCGTCTCCACGGGCGAACTGCTCGATGGCGCGGATGGCGGGATCGGCAACTGGGCCGAGGTTAAGGCGCAGGCCGCCACGTTCCTGGGCATCCAGCTCACGGACGCCGACATCTTCGACGTGCCGCTGCTGGCGACGGACGCCTACGGCAAGTTCATCCCCGGGGCCCACGGCTTCGCCCAGGTCGTCACCAACCTCGGACTGATCGAAGGGGTGGCCGGCGGCCTCGACCTGCGCAACCTGCCGGGTGGCGCCCTCGTGGGGCGCAGCGGCCATGCCTTCCTGAACGACATCGCGCACAACGCCGTGCCGGTGTTCGACGCCAACGGCAATCTCGCGCCGGACGCCGGCACCCAGATCGGCAACGCCGTTCCGGTCAACGCGCAGGGCCAGAACCTCGCCTACGACAACGAACTGCTGGACAAGCACTTCATCACGGGTGACGGCCGCGGCAACGAGAACATCGGTCTGACGACGGTCCACTTCATCTTCCACGCGGAGCACAACCGGCTGGTCCACCACATCAAGGAGGTGGCGCTCGCCTCCAACGACGTGTCGTTCGCGAACCAATGGCTGCTGTCCGACATCACGCAAGCGGACGTCAACGCCATCAACGGCCTGACCGGGGATGCCAAGACCCTCGCCATCGAGTCCCTGAACTGGAACGGCGAGCGCCTGTTCCAGGCGGCGCGCTTCGGAACCGAGATGCAGTACCAGCACCTGGTGTTCGAGGAATTCGCCCGCCGCGTGCAGCCGAACATCGATCCGTTCCTGACGGAAGGCCAGGGCTACGACGCCACGATCGACCCGGCCATCGTCGCCGAGTTCGCCCACGTGGTCTACCGCTTCGGCCACTCGATGCTGAACGAGACGGTCGACCGCTTCGATCCGAACCTCAACCCCGTGAATGGCGACAGCCAGCAACTCGGGCTGATCGCCGCCTTCCTGAACCCGCTCGCGTTCTCGGCGACGGGGGGGACCGATGCGCAATCCGCCGGTGCCATCGTGCGCGGCCTGACCCGCCAGACCGGCAACGAGATCGACGAGTTCGTCACCGAGGCGTTGCGCAGCAACCTGCTGGGCCTGCCGCTGGACCTGCCCGCCCTCAACATCGCACGGGCCCGGGATGCCGGCGTGCCGTCGTTGAACCAGGCGCGCACCCAGTTCTTCGACATCACCGGCGATGCGCAGCTCAAGCCCTACGAGAGCTGGGCCGACCTGGGCCTGAACCTGAAGCACTACGAGTCGCTGGTCAACTTCGTGGCGGCCTACGGCAAGCACGCTTCGCTCACCGGCGCCACCACGCTGGCCGCCAAGCGCGCCGCGGCCTACGCGCTGGTGTACGGCGCGGACGGCCTCGACGGCATCGCCGGAACGGCCGACGACACGACCGGCGTGCCGGCCGATCGCAACGCCTTCATGAACGGGCCGGCAGCTACCACCGGCGTGAACGACATCGACCTCTGGATCGGGGGCCTGGCCGAGAAGCAGATGCCCTTCGGCGGCCTGCTCGGCTCCACCTTCAACTTCGTGTTCGAGAACCAGCTGGAGAAGCTGCAGGACGGCGACCGCTTCTATTACCTGGAGCGCACCGCGGGCCTCAACTTCCGCACCGAACTCGAACAGAACTCGTTCCAGAAGCTGATCAGCGCGAACACCGATGCGCAGCACCTGCCCGGCTTCGTGTTCTCGGACATGGCGTACACGCTGGAGGTGGACCCGACCAAGCAGCTCACCGGGCTGAATCCGGACGGCAGCGCCAACCCGGCCGGCCGTGCCGACCCGCTCGGCGTCGTGATCCGCGATGACCCGAGCACCGCGGGGGCCGACACGCACTACCTGCACTACACCGGGGAGGACCACGTCGTCCTGGGCGGCACCATCGGCAACGACACGATGATCGCCGGCATCGGCGACGACGCGCTGCACGGCGACCGGGGCGACGACCGGCTCGATGGCGGCGACGGCAACGACATCATCTTCGGCGAAGACGGCGACGACATCATCACCAACACCGGCGGCGACGACAACCTGCAGGGCGGCGACGGCAACGACGCCATCCACGGCGGCAACGGCGTCGTGCTGGTCCTGGGCGGCTTCGGCAACGACTACATCGTCACCGGCGAGGATGCGTCGGAGGTGTTCGGCGGCACCGGAAACGACTTCATCTCCGGGACCTCCGCGACCGAGTTCATATTCGGCAACGAAGGCGACGACTGGCTCGAGCACGGCATGGTCGACGGCTCGTCCGGCGACAACTTCGACGCCCGCGGCCTCGACGCCGTGGTCGGCAACGACGTGTTCTTCGGCGACATCATCGGCGACCGCATGTTCGGCGAGGGCGGCGACGACATCATGATCGGCAACGGCGGCTCGGTGGACCGCTACCTCGGCGGCTCCGGCTTCGACTGGGCCAACTTCAAGCACCCGACGCTGGGCGCGGTGGCCGACATGAACCTGCGCGTCTTCAACCCGACCGCGGCCACCGAGGTCGTCCCGAATACCGGCGCCCGCTTCTCCTTCGTCGAAGGCATGTCCGGCTCCGCGTTCTCGGACGTCCTGGTCGGTGACGACGTGGATTCCGTCGGCATCCTCGTGGCCGGCTTCACGGGCAGCGTGCTGCGGAACTTCGACCTCATCGCCGGCCTGCGCGGCTTCGTCGGCTCGGCCGGCAACGGCGCCGACGGCCTGGCCGGCACGGCGGACGACCAGTTCGACTCCGGCAACATCATCCTCGGCGGCGAAGGCAGCGACATCCTGGAAGGGCGCGGCGGCAACGACCTGATCGACGGCGACCGCTGGCTGGACGTGTACATCAGCGTGCGCGCCAACAAGGACGGGACGGGACCCGAGATCGCGCGGTCCGACACCATGCTCGCTCTGGAGGATCGGATCTTCTCCGGCGAGATCAACCCCGGCCAGCTGACCATCGTCCGCCAGATCATGCCCGGCACCGATCCGAGCTTCGACACGGCGGTGTACCGCGGCGCGCGCGGCGAATACACCGTGGTGACCGGTGCCGACGGCGTGACCACCGTGACGCACAACCTGCTCGACGCCGCCGGCGCCGTGGTGGGCGTGGGCATCGACGGCATCGACCGCCTGACGCACATCGAGCGGCTGCAGTTCTCCAACGCCGTCCTGTTGCTCGTTCCCCCGGGCAGCAACAACGGCCCGGCCGGTGCACTGAGCATCAACGACGCCACGCCGGCGGTCGGCCAGTTGCTGACGGTCTCGGCAGCGGGCGTGACGGATGCGGACAACGTGAGCGCAACGAACCTGACCGGCGCGGTCAGCAACGTGTCGTACACGTGGCAGTCCGAGACCGCGCCCGGCTCCGGGCAGTTCGTGGACATCAGCGCGGTCACGCCGGCCGGCGACGTCCTGTTCACCGGGCCGACCTACAGGCCGACCACGACCGACGCCGGCCTGGCGCTGCGGGTGAAGGCGATTTACCAGGACGCGCACGGCGTGATGGAGACGCTCTACCTCGCTCCGACGGCGGCCGTCCTGGACGGCACGCCCGGCGGTACCCTGGCCGTCTCCGACTCGACGCCGACGGAAGCCAGCGCCGTGACCGCGGTCAACCAGATCACGGACGCCGACGGCCTCGCCGGCGTGGTGTTCCACTACCAGTGGCAGGAGAGCACGGACCTGGGCGGCGGCCCGACGTTCAGGAACATCGCGGGAGCGACCACCCAGAACTTCACGCCCACGCAGGACCAGGTGAACCGGCAGCTGCGCGTGGTGGTGACCTACACCGACAACGGCGGCAACGCCAACACGGCGACTTCCGACGCGACGATCGTGACGGGTGACGTGGTGGCGCCGAATTCGGCGACGCAAGTGCTGTTCGGCACGGCGGGTCAGGACAACATGAACGCCGGCGCAGGGAACGACACGCTCAACGGGCTGGACGGCAACGATAATCTCACCGGCGGGACCGGCAATGACGTGGTTAACGGCGGCAACGGCAATGACACGCTGCACTACACGCTGGGGGACGGTGCCGACCTCATGGACGGTGGGGCCGGCCAGGACACGCTGGAAATTAGGGGCACCGTCGGCAACAACACGCTGACGGCGGTGTTCGACGGCACGGTGCTGACGACGGTCGCGGGAATGGCACCCACCGGAATCGAGGTGATCACGGCGGACCTGCTCGCCGGGGTCGACTCTCTCACCTATGCGGGTACGGTCAGCGCGGTGGCGGTGGACCTGGGCGCGGGCACCGCTTCGGGCTTCGCCTCCATCGCGGGCATCGAGAACGTGACCGGCGGCAGCGGCAACGACGTGCTGGCGGATGCCGCGGGTGTGGCCAACGTGCTCATCGGGGGCACGGGCAACGACACCTACGTCGTCCACGAGAGCGCTGACGTGATCGTCGAAGCAGGCGCGGCGGGCACGGACGAAGTCCGCACCTTCACCTCGGCATACACGCTAAGTGTCACGTTGGAGAACCTCACCTACGTCGGCACGGGCGACTTCGCCGGCACCGGCAACGCATTCGCGAACGAGATCACGGGCGGAGCAGGCAACGACTCGCTAAGCGGCGGCACCGGCGATGACTCGCTCCACGGCGGTTTGGGCAACGACACGCTGCGCGGCGGCTTTGGCAATGACGTAATCGACGGTGGCGACGGTGACGACGTCTTCGCGTACACGATCGGCGACGGCACGGATATCCTCAACGGTGGACTGGGGCTCGATACTCTGGACATTCTCGGAACTACAGCGGCCAACACGATTGGCGCCGTGTTCTCGGGAACAACCCTCGCCAGCGTCGCAGGACTCACGCCCACGGGCGTCGAGCGCACCAGGCTCGATATGCTCGGCGGCATCGACGGGCTGACCTATGCGGGCACCACGAGCGCCGTGGCGGTGGACCTGGGCGCAGGCACCGCGTCGGGCTTTGCCTCCATCGCGGGCATCGAGAACGTGACCGGCGGCAGCGGCAACGACCTGCTGGCGGATGCCGCGGGTGTGGCCAACGTGCTCATCGGGGGCGCGGGCAACGACACCTACGTCGTCCACGAGATCGCTGACGTGATCGTCGAAGCAGGCGCGGCGGGCACGGACGAAGTCCGCACCTTCACCTCGGCATACACGCTAAGTGTCACGTTGGAGAACCTCACCTACGTCGGCACGGGCGACTTCACAGGCATCGGCAACGCAGTCGCCAACGTCATCACGGGCGGAGCCGGCAACGATACGCTGCGCGGCGGCCTTGGCAATGACGTAATCGACGGTGGCAACGGTGACGACGTCTTCGCGTACACGCTCGGCGACGGCACGGATATCCTCAACGGCGGACTGGGGCTCGATACTCTGGACATTCTCGGAACTGCAGCGGCCAACACGGTTGGCGCCGTGTTCTCGGGAGCAACCCTCGCCAGCGTCGCAGGACTCACGCCCACGGGCGTCGAGCGCACCAGGCTCGATATGCTCGGCGGCATCGACGCGCTGACCTATGCGGGCACCACGAGCGCCGTGGCGGTGGACCTGGGCGCAGGCACCGCGTCGGGCTTTGCCTCCATCGCGGGCATCGAGAACGTGACCGGCGGCAGCGGCAACGACCTGCTGGCGGATGCCGCGGGTGTGGCCAACGTGCTCATCGGGGGCGCGGGCAACGACACCTACGTCGTCCACGAGAGCGCTGACGTGATCGTCGAAGCAGGCGCGGCGGGCACGGACGAAGTCCGCACCTTC
>NZ_JAEQNE010000014.1 GCF_016722785.1 Ramlibacter monticola
GGGCCGGGAACATTCCCCCTTCAAGGCTGCGCCTCACACCGGGCAACGCAAATGAAAACGCGGTGGCGGCCTGATGGACCAACCACCGCGTCAGCGGTTTAGTTCAACGTAATGTAGCCCGCACGCAAAATCCCAATATCGCCCATCCGAGCGATACCCAAGCCGCCAAGGGCGCAGGCAAGTTATCGAAAACACGAAGCATACGAGTCTCCCCGCCGAATATCAGCTTCCCCCGCTCACCCTCTGATACCGCGCACTTCGGACCCTCCCCCCCGTGCCGAATAAAACTGCCGAATACATCGCACGGTGCACCGCCCACCCCCCGGATCCACTCTCCCCGCCCGCCTCGCGCTACTTCCCTCTCCCGACCTTCCCCTTCCCCCCACCCGCCGCATTCACCCCCACCGCCTCCCGCACCAGCGCCCTGAACGCCTCCGGATCCACCGCCTCCCCCTCGTGGATATCGATCGCCCGCCTCGCATTCCCATCCAGGCTCGCATTGAACAACCCCGCCGGGTCGCCCAGCGAAGCCCCCTTCAGGAAAGTCAGCTTGACCTTGTCGCGGTAGGACTCCCCCGTGCAAATGATCCCGTCACGCGACCACACCGGCGTGCCCATCCACTTCCACTCCTCCACCACGTCGGGAACCGCCTCCTTGATCAGCGCGCGCATCCTGCGCAGGGTTTCGCCACGCCAGTCGCCAAGGTCGGCGATCCTCCGGTCGATCAGTTCGGATGGAGAGGGACCTTCGGTCGAAACGCGCTTTCCCATGTTCGTCTCCTGAGCGTTGCTTCGTGCTTGCGGCGTCCCACCCTCACTCGTCCACCCTGCGCCGCGCCGCCTTCACCTGCGAGCGGATCGACTTCCCTTCGAGGCGCCGCTGCTTCGAGCCGTAGGTGGGTTTCGTCGGCCGGCGGATCTCCGGCACCTCCGAAGCCTCCGCCACGATCGCCTCCAGCCGGGCCAGCGCGAGTGCCTTGTTCTGCTCCTGGCTCCGCGCCGATTGCGCCTTCAGCACCAGGATTCCGTCCTTGCTCACCCTGCGCCCCGGCAAGGCGAGCAGCCGCTCCTTCACCGCGGCCGGAAGCGACGAGGCCCCGATGTCGAAGCGCAGGTGCACCGCGCTCGACACCTTGTTGACGTTCTGCCCCCCGGGCCCCTGCGCCCGCATGGCCGTGAACTCGACTTCTTCTTCGCGCACGAGCGACGCCATGGTTTCCCTAGAACCGGTCGCCCGGCGGGAGATAGCGCCACTGGCCCGCGGGCAGGCCGGCCATCGGGACGCGTCCGATGCGGATGCGCCTCAGCGCCGTGAGCTCCAGGCCGACCTGCGCGCACATCCAGGGGATCCAGTCCGGCGCGATCCCCTTGACGGCGAAGCGCAGCCGCCCTTCGCTCTGCCAGCTCACGCGCGCCGGCGGCAGGGCCTTGCCTTCGTGCTTCAGCCCTGCGCCCAGGCGCGCCAAACCGTCGGGCGCCAGGGTGCCGACGACGTCGGCCAGCAGTTCCTGCTCGACCAGCGCCGCATCTTCCGTGAGCTTGCGCACGATGCGCCCGTCCTGGCTGAAGACCGTCAGCCCGCTGGCCGGAGCCGGAAGGGCCAGCAAGGTCTTGAGCCCCAGGCCATGACTCTTGACCCGACTGATCCCCGTCACGTCGCCGCTCCAGCGCGTTGCCGCGCCGAGCAGGTCCTGCGCTTCACCGGTGCCCATTCCCGCCGGCTTGTGCAGCAGCAGCGTGACGGGCACGGCGGGCTGCAGCCGGGCCTGCGGATCGACTTCCACGCGCTGTGCCGCCGTCACGCGGACCTGTGGCTCTTCCACCAGTTGGCCGTCGACGCGCACCCAGCCTTCGGCGATGTACTGCTCCGCCTCGCGACGCGAGCAGTTGCGGACCGCCATGACGACCTTCGACAGCCGTTGGGGTTCTTCGGGCGTGCGGGCGTCTTGCATCTCCCGGACCCCTAAGCCGCGCCGCTTCGCTTCGACGCTTCCCCCGCCAGCACCGTCAACGCCGTGCCGACGAGAACCAGCACCGCGGCCACGCTGAAGCCCACCGGCCCCTCCGGCACGATCCACGTGGGGTACTGCGGATAGGCTTCCTTCAGGGTTCTCAGCGGTGGCAGCCGCGCGTCCGCCCTGTCCGCGTTGAGGGACATCAGGCTCGCCCGTGCGAAGACGGCCGCCAGCACGAGGATCGCGCCCACCAGGAACACGGTCTTGCCGAGGACCATGGCGCCCCTGGGGGAACGCCGGATGCGGGAGCGGAACCATTGCATGGCCGCCACTCTAGCGCAGTAGCCGCTCGCCCTTCTCCGGCCACGCGGTCTGGGCGCTGCGGGGGAAGGCAGCGCCGAGTGCCAGGGCGGCGGCGAATCTTCCGGCCAGGCTTGTCTTCATGCTCCGGGTCGGCCCGTTACGCGTTGCCTTCGAGCTGCGCCCCAGCGCGCTGGATCACATTCGCCCACCGCTTGTTCTCGCGCGCGAGGAAGTCGCTGGTCTCCTGCGGCGTGGAGGTCATCACCTCGGCCCCCGCTTCCGTGAGGCGGGCCCGGATCTCGGGTGCGCGGATCACCTGGATCAGCGCGGCGGCCAGCTTCTCCGCATTCGCCTTCGGCATCGAGGCGGGCACCACCACGCCCTGGTAGGTGCCCGACTCGAAGTCCTTCACGCCCTGCTCCGCGATGGTGGGCGCGTTCGGCAGCAGGGCCGTGCGGGTGCGCTTGGAGACGCCGATCACCTTCAAGCGCCCGCCCTGCACCAGCGGCAGGGTCGCCAGCATGCCGTTGAGGCACAGCTGGGTGTTGCCGGCGGCGGTGTCGGCGAGCGCCGCCGCGCCACCGCGGAAGGGCACGTGCTGCCACCGCAGGCCCGACGAAAGCGCGATGTCGACCACGCCCAGGTGGTTCGCCGAACCGGAGCCGGCCGAGGACACGTTCACGGGCTTGGTCTTCGACAAGGCGACGAGTTCGCGCATGTTCGAAGCGGCCAGCGCGGGATGCGCCACCAGCAGGTGCGGCGAATAGGCGAGCATCGTCACCCCCTTGATGTCCGACTGCTTGTACGGCAGGTCCTTGGTGACCAGCGGGCTGATCGCCAGCGAGCTCATGTCCGTCAGCAGCACGGTGTGCTCGTCGGTCGCCTGCGCGGTGCTCTGCGCGCCAATGATGCCGTTGGCGCCCGTCTTGTTCTCGATCACGATGGGCTGGGCCAGCAGGTCGCCCAGCGGCTTGCCGATCAGGCGCGCGATGGTGTCGGAGGTTCCGCCCGGCGCGAACGGGATGATGATCCGCAGCGGCCGGCTGGGCCAGCCGGCGGCGAGCGCGGGTACGCCCAGCGCGGCGCCGGCCAGCGCAGCGCCGGATTGGAGGAAGGTGCGGCGGTGAAGTGTCATCGTGTCTCCTGGGTCCTGGTTCGCGTGGAGGGCGCGGCGCTCACTGCACCACGTTCTGCAATGCCTGCCCGTTGCGCAGGCGCTCGATGTTGCGGGCCATGAAGGCGTAGCGGCGCGCCAGCAGGCCATGGGTCCAGCCCGAGATGTGCGGCGTGCAGCGCGCATTGGGCAGCGCATGGAACGGCAGCGCGGAGGGGGCCAGCTCCGCCTGCCCCGCGACCGGATAGTGGTACCAGACGTCGAGGACGGCGCGGCCGATGCGCTCCTCGCGCAGGGCGTCGAACAGCGGCTGCTCCTGCACCAGGTGCGCGCGCCCGACGTTGACCAGCAGCGCCGTGCGCTTCATCGCCGCCAGCTCGTGCGCGCCGATCATGCCCCGCGTCTGCTCGTTGAGCGGGCAGCACAGGACCAGCACGTCGATGTCGGGCAACAGCGCCGCGAGGTCCGCCACCGGGTGCACGGCATCCGTGCCGTCCACCGGTTCGGCGCGCCGGGTCACGGCCGTCACGTGCAGTCCCAGCGCGCGCAGGCGCGCGGCGGTGGCGCGACCGATCGCACCGAAGCCGACGATCGCGGCGCGGCGCCCGTACGCCTCGTCGTGGAAGGGCCGCTCCAGGTACGCTCGCGGCCAGTGCGCCGCGTCCAGCGGCACCGGCGCGGCATCGCGAAAGATGACGTAGTCCAGCACCGCGTGGCAGACGAACTCCGCGATCGGGATCTCGTGCTCGAACACGTTGCACACGCGGCAGTCCGGCGGCACCGCGGGCAGCGCGATCGCGTCCATGCCGGCGCCGGGCGCCTGCAGCAGCCGGCACTGCAGCCGCGCGGCCTGCTGCGCGTTCAGTCGCGTGGTGACGAGCACGTCGGTCGCGATGGGCCCCGCCTCCGGCACGGCAGCGATCCCGTTCACGCGGAACGCGTCGCCGAGCAGGCGCTGCAGCAGCGGAACGTGCGGCACGTGCTGGCCGACGATGGTGACCTGCATGGCGGGGCTCACCGCGCCCTCCCGCTCACGCGAACGGTCGCGTCCGCGCGCGTGCGCACCGCCGGCTGCAGTTGCGTGCCCAGGCCCGCGGCCCGGGGCGCCAGCACCATGCCCTCGCGCACGACCGGCAGCTCGGTGACGAGGTCGCGGTACCAGGTGCTGAGCGTCGCCCGCACCACCTCCTGGAAGATGGCGGTCGGCGCGTGCAGTGCGAGGTGCAGCCCGGCGATCAGCGTCACCGGGCCGGTGCAGTCGTGCGGCGCCAGCGGCTTCGCGTGGGCCTCGGCCAGCGCGGCGATCTTGCGGCCTTGCGTGAGGCCGCCGCACCAGGCCAGGTCGAGCATCACCATGTCGATCGCATCGGCGGCGAGCAGCTTGCCGAAGGGCACCGTGCCGGCCAGCGTCTCGCTGCCGCAGATCGGCGTGCGCGTCTGCCGCCGCAGGTCGGCCAGGGCCTGCGCGTCGTCCATCTTCGCGATCGGGTCCTCGGCCCAGAACACGCCCACGTCTTCCAGCGCGCGGCAGATCCGGGCGGCGGCATGGCTGCTCCACAGGCTGTGCAGTTCCGCCATCACCTCCATGCGGTCGCCCACGGCCTTGCGCACCTTCACGAAGGGCTCCAGCCCCGCCTTCAGGTCGGCCAGCGAGATCATGTGGCCGCCGGTGGCCGCCGCATGGTCGTCGAAGGGCCAGATCTTCATCGCCGTGTAGCCCTCGGCCAGCAGGCTCTCGGCGAGCGCGCCCGCGTCGCGCATGAAGGCGACCTGGTCGTCGTAAGGCCCCACGCTGGCGTCGGCGCCGCCGACGGAGCGGCGCACGCCGCCGGCCGTGTTGTAGGAGTAGCCGGCGCAGGTGTTGTACGCGCGGACGCGGTCCCGCATGCCGCCGCCGAGCGCCACGTACACCGGCTCGCCCTGCCGCTGCCCCGCGAGGTCCCACAGCGCGATGTCGACCGCGCTGGCCGCGCGCACTTCGGCGCTGGCGCTGTGGAAGCCGAGGTAGGGCGTCATCAGGTGCCGAGACACCGCCTCGATGTGGCGCGCATCGCGGCCGATCAGGAAAGGCGCGACCGTTTCGTGCAACACCGCTTCCACGGCCTGCGCGCCACGGAAGGATTCGCCCAGCCCGGTGCGCCCGTCGTCGGTTTCGATTTCCACCCAGATGAGGTTGGGCCGTTCGGCGATGCGGAGGGTGCGCAGGGCGGTGACGAGTGACATGCGGGCATTGTCCGGAGCGCTTGGCAAACCTGTCAACGGAATGCGAAACTTGTCAGACAAGCAGCGTCCCGCCCGCCATGCCCTCCTCCAGCCTCGGCGACCAGGTCTACGAGCAGATCGTCGCCTTCATCGCGCGCGACGGCCTGCCGCCGCACAGCCGCCTGCCCAGCGAGAGCGCGCTGGCCGAGCGCTTCGGCGCCTCGCGGCCGGTGGTGCGGCAGGCGCTCGCGCGGCTGCGGGCCGAGGGCCGCGTCTATGCCCGGCAGGGCGCGGGCAACTTCGTCGGCGAGCCGGCGCCCCTGTCGGGCGTCACCTTCGGCTCGCTGCAAAGCATTCCGGACATCCGCGCGCTGCTGGACTTCCGCAGCGTGCTGGAAGGCGAGACCGCGGCGCGCGCCGCGCTGTGCAAGGACCGGGGCCTGCTGCACGCGATCACGGCGAAGCGGCGCCTGTTCGATGCCGCGGTGGCCCAGGGGCGTCCCGCCATCGACGAGGACATCGCGTTCCACCGCGCCATCGCGGAAGCCGGCGGCAATCGCTTCTTCGTCCTGACGATGGCAGCGCTGGAGGAGCAGTTCCGCTACGCGGTGAAGCTCGTGCGGGAGTTGTCGCCGCAGCCCCGGCAGGACCGGGCCCGCGACGTCCGCGCGGAGCACAAGGCGATCGACGAGGCGATCGCGGCCGGCGACGCGAAGGCCGCCCGCGCCGCGATGGACCGTCACCTGCGCGGCGGCATGGCGCGGCTGTTCGGCGCCTGACGAGCTCCGCCGCGTCGGGAGGGAACCAGGGTCGGCGCCGGGATGCGTCCTTCGCTGTCCTTGAACCCTGCCCTCCGGTGGATCAATGGCAGCAGGCCTGGGCCTCCTTGCTTCCCGTGGCGGCCTCGTAGCGATCGTGGTGCCGCACCCATTCCATCTTGTGCGGCACGTCGCGCTCGGAGCGGCCGCGGGGCGCCAGGTCCATCAGCATGTAGGCCCCCATCATGACCTCCACGCCGCGGCCGTAGGTCGAGTAGGTGTGGAACACCTCGCCTTGCGCGTCCTTGCAGAACACGCTGATGCCGGGCGCCTCGCCGGAAGCGAAGGGGCGCATCGCGTAGTTGTAGAAGACCGCGCCGCCGGCCAGTTCTTCCGGCGTGAAACTGACGGCGAAGTCGCGGTTGAAGTCGCTGCCGTGCGACGAGACCCATCCGAACCGCCAGCCCATGCGGCTGCGGAAGCGCTGCAGTTCCGCCAGCGGCGCGCGCGAGACGGCGACGAAGGTGATGTCGCGCTGCGCCAGGTGGATGTTCATGCCGTCGACATGGTCCGCCATGTACGAGCAGCTCGGGCAGCCCTGCTCCCAGCCGGGCCCGAACATGAAGTGCTGAACGATCAGCTGGCTGCGCCCGTCGAAGAGTTCGGCCAGCGAGCGCCTGCCCGCGGTCGTGTCGAACACGTACTCCTTCGCGATGCGCCGCCAGGGCAGCGCGCGCCGCTCGCGCGCCACCTGGTCGTGCAGGCGCATCAGTTCCTTCTCGCGGGCCAGCAGCTTCCTGCGTTCCTCCATCCAGCGCTCGTCGGAGACGACGGCGTGGTCGACGGTGGCGGGGTGTGCGGTGGGGACGGTCATGATGGGCTCCTCGGCGCGTTCATTCGGTTCCGGGGCGCCGCACGGCACGCACCTTGCCCGTGTCGCCGCCCCCGCAATAGAAGAGGTCCGCGCCGTCCGACTCGAGCCCGCTCACGCCGACGCCGCGCGGCATCTCCAGCCGCTCGAGCACTTCGCCGTCCTGCGGATCGACGCGGCGCAATTCGCTCTCCTCGCTTTCCCAGGTGCCGTGCCACAGCTGGCCGTCCACCCAGGTCACGCCGGTGACGAAGCGGTTGGACTCGATGGTGCGCCGGATGGCGCCCGTGGCGGGGTCGACCTGGTGGATCCTGCGGCCGCGGTAGTTGCCCACCCAGAGGCTGCCCTCGGCCCAGGTCAGGCCGGAGTCGCTGCCGCCCCCCGGCGCGGGGATCGAGGCCAGCACCTGGCCCGTGGCGGGGTCGATCTTGTCGATGCGCGACTCCGCGATCTGGTACAGGTGCTTGCCGTCGAAGGCAGTGCCGGCATCGCAGGCGCAGCCCAGCGCGCGCTTCACCTCGCCGCTGCGCGGATCGATGGCCAGCAGCCGCTCGCCCGTGGCCGCCCACAGGAGGCCGTCGCCGTAGCTGACGCCGTGCACGTGGGTCGCCCCGGCGAAGGGGCCGTATTCGCGCACGATCTCGGCCGGCTTCGCCGCGGCCTGGCGCCTGTCGCTGAGGGTCTTGCTGCTCATGGCGGGTTCCTTTCGATGTGTCGAAAGGACTCTACGCACCTGGCAGCGAACCGGGGAGTAACAAGACTGTCGTGAAATCCACCAGCGGCGGCGCCAGCCAGCGGCGGGCGCGCGCCTGGCCGATGGCGCGCACCTGCCCCGCGGCCTGCAGCCCGGCCAGCGTGCGCTGCACCGTCCGCTGGCTCGTGCCCAGGGCCAGGGCGAGGGCCGAGGTCGACCACGCGGCGCCATCGGAAAGCAGCGCCACCACGGAGGCCTGCTCGCCGTCGATGGGCGGAAGCAGCACGACGACCTCGGCGCCCGCCGGCGGACTCAGCACGAAGCCGCCTGCAGTGGCCTCGATGGCGGCCTGCGCCTTCAACAGGGCGCGCAACCGTCCGATCTCCACGCGCAGGCGCGCACGATGCGTCTCGTCCGGCCGGCGGGTGCGGAAGACGCTGGCGATCAGGGCATCGCGTTCGACCGCATCCGGCCACGCCTGCGCCAGCAGGCGGGCCAGCGCGAACAGGACGGGCCGGCGCGCCAGCGGCTGCCACGCGCCGCCCCGTGCGACGCCGCGCCTGCAGGCGTCCAGCACGAACGCACCGGAGGCCAGCAACGCCTCGATCTCGTCGAGGCGCAGCACGCGCTCGCCACCGGCGTTTCGGCACCGGGCTGCAGGCCGGGCCAGCGCCGCCCGCGCCTCGGCCACTTCGGCCATCAGGGCCGGAATGCCCGCGCGCTGCGCCGCCTCCTGCGCGCGCGCCAGCGCCGCCGTCGCCGGGCCGATGCGCAGCGAGCGCAGCGCGAGTTCGGCGCCGCTCAATTCGGCCACCGCGGCCAGCGTCGGCGGCAAGCCGGCGGGATCGACCGGCTCCAGCAGCGTCGCCGCCTGCGGCAGGCGGCCGAGCAGCAGCAGGCGCCGCGCGGCGACCAGGCGCGCATGCAGTGCGTTGCCGCGGTCGCCGTGCCCCTGCAAGGTGTCGGCTGCCGCGAGCAGCCCCTGCGGCGAGCCGGCGAGGTCGCGCATCGCCAGCGCGACCTCGGCCTCGGCCACGACGCAGCGTGCCCGCGCGAGCGCTTCGTGGGAGCCGAAGGCGCGCCCCGCGCGGCGCAGGAGATCGCGTGCCACCGGAAGCTCGCCCAGCTGCGCCATCGCGATGCCGCGCAGCGCCAGCGCCGGCGGGTCCTCGCGCAGCGCCACCCGCTTCAGCGCGCCCAGCGGATCGCCGGAAGCGAGCGCGCGGGCGGAGGCGGCGATCAGCGAGTCCATGGACCGCCGCGGCGTCTGCGGCTTCCCGGTTGCGGCATCGCGGGCGCCCCGCGCCTACTTCTTCAAGCCGATCAGCTGCATCAGGCCGGCGAGCTGCGCATCCTCCTTCGCGATCAGCTCGCCGAACTCCGGCGCCGCGAGAAAGGCCGGGTGCACACCCAGCCGCTCGCTCGCGCTGGCGAACTCCGGGCTCTCGACGGTCTTGCGGATCGCGGCCTGCAGCGCGGCCACCGCCGGCTTCGGCGTGCCCTTCGGCACGGCGATGCCGCGCCACGCGTCCAGCGCGACGTCGATCCCCAGCTCGCGCGCGGTCGGCACCTCGGGCAGCGCCGGGTCCCGCCGCTCCACAAGAGCGGCCAGCACGCGCACCTGCCCCGCCTTGACGTGCGCGCTCAGCGCCGCAGGCAGTTGCACCACCGCATCGATGTGGCCCCCGAGCAGGTTGGGCACGACCTGCGCCGCCGGATAGGGCACGTCCACCACGCCCGCGCCCGCCGCCTTGAACAGCGCCACGGAGGCGATGTGCGTGTGGCTGCCCAGGCCCGAGTTGCCCACCGTGAGGGTGCCGGGCCGCGCCTTCGCGTCGGCCAGGAATTCGGGCAGCGTCTTCCAGCGGGAATCGCCGCGCACGGCCAGCAGCGGCGATTCCGTCAGCACGCGCGCCACGGGGTCGAAGGCCTTGTAGTCGATCGGCATCTGGCCGGAGTGGTAGGTGGTGGAGACGGAGTTGGAATTCCACACCAGCGAATAGCCGTCCGGCTTCTGGCTCGCGACGTGGCGGTAGCCCACCGCGCCGCCGGCGCCGGGGCGGTTGACCACGACGACGTTGGCCGGGAGCTGCTTCGCCATGCCCTCGGCCAGCAGCCGCGCGGTGATGTCGGCCGACGAGCCGGCCGGGAACAGCACCGTCATCTCGATGGTGCCGCGCTGCGGGAACGCGGCCTCCTGCGCGGGCGCGGCGAGCACGCAGCCCGCCAGCACCGCGCCTGCGAGCAGCCGGGGCGCCATGCTCAGCCCTCCTTCCGCTCTTCGGCGAGGATCTCCGCCACCTCGACCCGGCGCCGTTCGCGCGCGGACCGGATGCCGGCGCGGACCACGGCCAGCGACAGCGTCGCCTGCGCGCCCTCCACTTCCGGCCGGCCCTGGCCGCGCGCCGCGGCGGCGAATTCCTCCAGCTCTTCGACCACCGTGTCGTTCTTCGCGCAGGGCACGGCCTCGACGCCCGGCACGCCGCGCCGCAGCACCCGCAGGCCGCCATGCAGGTCGTAGTACGCCGTGGCGTCCTTGCCGTAGAGGTTGAGGAGGTAGTACTCGGAAGCCGACGCGTAGCTCGCGTTCAGCGTGGAGAGCGCGCCGCCCTCGTGCTCCAGCAGCAGGCTGGCGACGTCGGGGTTGTCGCCGGGCAGCACCAGCTGGCCCAGCTGGCCGCTCACCGCTTGCACGGGACCCAGCAGCCACGCGAGCACGTCGACGTAATGGATGCCGATCTGCAGCATCACGCCGCCGGGCATTCCTTCCGCGGTGTAGCGCCAGGAGCGCAGGTCGATCTTGCCGAGGCGGTCGCGGCTGATGTTGGCCTCCGCGTTGACCAGCTTGCCGAAGGCGCCGGCCTCGATCTCCTGGCGCATCCAGCGGAAGTGGCTCTCGCGCCGGCGCTGGTAGCCCACGGCGAGCACCACGCCGGCCGCGCGGCAGGCCTGCGTGATCGCGCGCGCATCGGCGATGGTGTTGGCGATCGGCTTGTCCAGGAACACGTGCTTGCCCGCCGCGGCGGCGGCGCGGGTGGTCTCCAGGTGCGCGTTGTTGGGAGTGGTGTTGACGATCGCCTCGATGGCGCCGTCGGCGAGCAGCGCCTCGTAGCTGGACGCGGCGCGGCAGCCGTACTTCGCCGCGAAGGCGCTGCGCTTCTCCTCGGAGCGCGAGTGGCAGGCGACGATGCGCAGCCGGTCGGAACGCAGCATCGCGTCGGCGAGCACGTCCGACCACCACCCCATGCCGATGCAGCCGACGCGTAGCGGTTCGAAGGCCATGATGACTCCTAGCGCGGGTTGGGCCGCCAGCTGGCCCCGATCGCCTCGACGGCCTCGCGGGCGACGCGCTCATCGAACTCGAAGCTGCCGCCGCTGACGCCGACGCCGCCGACGCATTCGCCGTCGACGAGGATGGGTGCGCCTCCTTCCAGCGCCGTCCAGCGCTCCGCGCCCGCGGCGAGCGCGAGCCCGATCGCGTGGATGGCGTCGAGCGACTGGCCCTGCGCGCCGGCGGGGCCGGTCGGCCGACGGTTCGACGCGGCGCACACCGCCTTGGCGGAGGCCGAGTGCGCGGTGTGGAAGCGGCCGCCGTCCATGCGCTCCAGCAGCAGCGGGTGCCCGCCGGCGTCGACGACGACGATGCAGATGGCGATGCCCGCTTCCTCGGCACGCGCCGTGGCCGCGGCCACGATCTTCCGGGCGCCGGCGAGCGTCAGGCGCTGGGTGCTGGCAAGGTACATGACAGCGGCCTCCTTTTCCGCGGCGTCCAGCAGCGGCCGGCGAGCGGGAGGCCATTGTGCGGGGATCGCCGGGGCGCCGCAATGGACGGCGGCGCTCCGATCCGACCGGACCCGCAGGAGCACTTGGAAGCCACCGTGGATGAGCCACTTGCCGTCGGAGGGCATGGGGTTCGTGGCGCGCTGCAACCGAGGGCCGGCACGGACCCAGCCCGGCAAGGGACTCTCGGCCGGCCTCCTGCGCGGCCGCGAGCGAACTCCGACAATAGAGGCGATGTCTCCCCTGCCGTTCCACCCGGCCGTCGCGGCCTGGCTGGAAGGCCGCTTCGGCCAGCCGACCGAGGTGCAGGCCCGGGCATGGGCCGTGACCTCGCGGCGCCGCCACGCGCTCATCGCCGCGCCCACCGGCTCCGGCAAGACGCTCGCGGCCTTCCTCTCCGCCATCGACGAGCTCGTGCGCGAGGGCCTTGCCGCGCCGCTGGCGGACGAGGTGCACGTGCTCTACGTGTCGCCGCTCAAGGCGCTGTCCAACGACATCCGCAAGAACCTGCAGGAGCCGCTGGCCGGCATCCGCGAGCGGCTCGAAGCGCTGGGCCTGCCGAATCCCGGCCTCCGCAGCGCGGTGCGCACCGGCGACACGCCGCCGGCGGAACGCGAGCGCATGCGCCGCGCGCCGCCGCACATCCTGGTGACCACGCCGGAGTCCCTCTTCATCCTGCTCGGCTCCGAGTCGGGCCGGGCCATGCTGAAGTCGGTGCGCAGCGTGATCGTCGACGAACTGCACGCGGTGGCCGGGAGCAAGCGCGGCTCCCACCTGATGCTGTCGCTGGAGCGGCTGGAGGCCCTGTGCGCGCGGCCCCCGGTGCGCATCGGCCTGTCGGCCACCGTGAAGCCGCTCGACACGATGGCCCGCTTCCTGCTCGGCGAGCGCGACGAGCCGGTGGAGATCATCGACGCGGGCCACGTGCGCGACCGCGACCTGGCGCTGGAGATGCCGCGTTCCCCGCTCACGGCGGTGATGCCGACCGAGGTGTGGGACGAGCTCTACGACCGGCTCGCCGAGCTGGTGCACCAGCACCGCACCACGCTGATCTTCGTCAACCAGCGCCGCACCGCCGAACGCATGGCGCGCCACCTCGCCGAACGGATCGGAGAGGAGCACGTCACGGCGCACCACGGCAGCCTCGCGCGCGAGCATCGCCTGCAGGCGGAGCAGCGGCTCAAGGAGGGCGCGCTGAAGGCGCTGGTGGCGACCAGCTCGCTCGAACTGGGGATCGACATCGGCGACATCGACCTGGTCTGCCAGATCGGCTCGCCGCGCAGCATCAACGCCTTCCTGCAGCGCGTCGGCCGCGCCGGCCACGCCATCGGCGCCACCCCCAAGGGGCGGTTGTTCCCGCTGGCGCTGGACGACCTGCTGGAATGCACCGCGCTGCTGGACGCCGTCGGGCGCGGCGAGCTCGATCGCATCCGCGTTCCGGAAAAGCCGCTCGATGCGCTGGCGCAGCACGTCGTGGCGGAGATCGCCTGCCGGGAATGGCCTCTCGATGCGCTGTACCAGTGCCTGCGGCGCGCCCAGCCCTATCGCGCGCTCGCGCTGCAGGAGTTCGAGCAGGTCGTGCACATGCTGGCCGACGGCTACAGCACGCGCCGCGGCCGGCGCGGCGCCTGGCTGCACTACGACGCGGTGCACCGCATGCTGCGGGCCCGGCGCGGCGCGCGGCTCGCGGCCGTCACCAATGCGGGCGTGATCCCCGACCAGTTCGACTACGACGTGGTGCTGCAGCCGGAAGGCCACAAGGTGGGCACCCTCAACGAGGACTTCGCCTTCGAGAGCCTGCCGGGCGACATCTTCCAGCTGGGCAACGCCTCCTACCGCATCGCCAAGGTGGAGACCGGCAAGGTGCTGGTGGAGGACGCGAAGGGCATGCCGCCCACCATGCCTTTCTGGCTCGGCGAGAGCCTGGGCCGCACCGACGAACTGTGCGCGGCGGTCTCGCGCCTGTGCGAGACCGCCGACGCGGTGCTCGAAGACGGCGCGGAGGCCTGCGCCCGCTGGCTGCGCGAGGCCGTGCGCGTCCCCGAAGCGGCTGCGCAGCAGCTCGCGCTCTATCTCGCCGCGGCCCGGGCGGCGCTCGGCGTGCTGCCCAGCCAGCGGCGCATCGTGTTCGAGCGTTTCTTCGACGAGGTCGGCGACACCCACCTGGTGATCCACTCGCCCTTCGGCTCCCGCATCAACAAGGCCTGGGGGCTGGCGCTGCGCAAGCGCATGTGCCGCAAGTTCAACTTCGAGCTGCAGGCGAGCGCCCTGGAAGACAGCATCGTGCTGTCGCTGGGCCCCACGCACAGCTTCCCGCTGGAGGAGGTGCGGCACTACCTCAAGTCCGCCAGCGCGCGCGACGTGCTCGTGCAGGCGCTGCTGGACGCGCCCATGTTCGGCACCCGCTGGCGCTGGAACGCCACCGCCTCGTTGGCGGTGCGGCGCATGAACGCGGGCCGCAAGGTGCCGCCGCAGTTCCAGCGCTCCGACGCCGAGGACCTGCTGACGGTGGTGTTCCCGGACCAGATCGCGTGCGCGGAGAACCTCGCCGGCGAGCGCGAGATCCCGGACCATCCCCTGGTGGCGCAGACCCTGCGCGACTGCCTCACCGAAACGATGGACGCGGACGGTTTCCTCGCGCTGCTGGGTCGCATCGAGGCCGGCCAGGTCGAAATCGTGACGCGCGAGCTCGCGACGCCCTCGCCGCTGTCGCATGCCATCCTCAACGCGCGGCCCTTCGCCTTCCTCGACGACGGCGCGGCGGAGGAGCGGCGCACCAAGGCGGTCCGCACCCAGCCGGTCGCGGAACTGCAGACGGCGCAGGACGTGGGCCGGCTCGATCCCCAGGCCATCGCGCAGGTGCGCGCGGACGCCTGGCCCGAGATCGGCAACGTCGAGGAACTGCACGACGCGCTGGTGGTGCACGGCTTCCTCGCCGCTGGCGAAGCGGAGGTCCCGGACCTGCTCGAAGCATTGATGCAGCAGCGCCGGGCGACCCGGCTGCGTACGCCCGGGAGCGGCCTGCTGCTCGTCGCGGCGGAGCGCCTGCACGAACTGCTGGCGGTGTTCCCGGCTGCGACGCTGTCGCCGGCGATCGCGCCCGTGACGCAGGACCAGCCCGCACCGGACGACGCCTTGCGCGAAGTCCTGCGCGGGCGCCTCGACCTGCTCGGCCCGGTCACCGCGGAGGCGCTCGCCGCGCCCCTCGGACTGCGCGGCGACGCCGTGCTGCCCGCGCTGCTGCGGCTCGAATCCGAAGGCGCGGTCATGCGCGGCGGCTTCACCGCCCCCGGCGCCGCCGAATGGTGCGACCGGCGCCTGCTGGCCCGCATCCACCGCATGACGCGCGACCGGCTGCGCGCGGAGATCCAGCCCGTGCCGCCGGCGCAGTTCATGCGCTTCCTGTTCCGCTGGCACCAGCTGGCCGGCAGCGAGGGCGACGAGCGCCGCCAGGGCGAAGCCGGCCTGGCCGACGTGCTGCGGCAGCTCGAAGGCCACGCGGCGCCCGCCGCGGCCTGGGAGGAAGACCTGCTGCCCGCCCGGGTCGCCGACTACCTGCCCCCGATGCTGGACAAGCTGTGCGCCAGCGGCCGCATCGCATGGTGGCGGCCGGCGGACCCCGGCGATGCCGGCGCGCGCAAGTCCGGGACGATCCGCGGCACGCCGGTGCTGCTGTGCGAGCGCACGGCCCTGGCCCACTGGCAGCAGGCGGCCGGCGCCGCAGCGCCGGACGACGCCTTGCTCTCCGGCACGGCGCGCGCGGTGCTCGAGCTGCTGCGCCAGCACGGGGCCAGCTTCTTCGCCGACCTGCAGCGCGACGCGCGGATGCTGGGCACCCAGGTGGAGCAGGCCCTGTCCGAGCTGGTCGCGCAGGGGCTCGTCACCTGCGATTCCTTCGCCGGGCTGCGCGCGCTGGTGATGCCCTCGGACAAGCGCAACAAGCTGCGCCGCCGGGGCCGCGGCCACGACCCCATCGACGATGCGGGCCGCTGGTCGCTCACGCGCCGCGCGCGGCCGGAGGAGCCCGCCCCCGGCGGGCTCGCCGTCCCCCACGTCGAACACATCGCCCGCGTGCTGCTGCGCCGCTACGGCGTGGTGTTCCGCAAGCTGCTGGAGCGCGAGGAAGGGCTGCCGCCCTGGCGCGAGCTGTACTACGTGCTGCGCCGGCTGGAGGCGCGCGGCGAATTGCGCGGCGGCCGCTTCGTCAGCGGCTTCTCGGGCGAGCAGTTCGCGCTGCCCGAGGCGGCCGCGGCGCTGCGCAAGACGGCCCGCAGCGCGGGGCGGGAGCGGGTCGCGATTTCCGCCGTCGATCCGCTGAACCTCGCCGGCATCGTCACACCGGGCGACAAGGTGCCGCGGCTGCCGGGCAACCGGCTGCTGTTCGAAGGGGGGGTTCCGGTGGCCGTGCAGGCCGCCGGGGAGGTCCGCTACTTGCGGGAACTGCCGCCGGCGACGCAATGGGAGGTGAAGAACCTCCTGATCCGCCGGCAGCAGCCGGCGAGCTACGTCGTGCCGCCGCCGGGGCTGGCGTGACGTTCAGCCGCCCGTGACCAGGTCGCCCATGGCGAACACGGACACGGGAATGCGGGATGCCAGCTGCTCCGCGCTGTGGGACATCCAGTTACGCTTCTTCAACTCCTCGATCCTTGCCAGGCGTTCCTGGGCCAGTTCCTTGGCCGTGAGATCAGCGGCGTCTTCGATCAAGATATCCGATTCGTCGGCGTTTGTTATGGTGGCTGCACTCTTGGACATCCCTCTATTGTCGCCGGTCGCGGGGGCCTCGCGCCAGAGCCCCCAGTTGACCCAGGACAGTGCGGGGGCGCCTTCGGGGCGGCCAGCGTCGCCTTCTGCGCAAAATTTCGCCTTGGCCCCAGACTTGCGCGGGGGTTTCGCTTCACTCCACCGCCGGCGCGGTCCGCGGAATTTTCGTTAGGCTCGCAGCGATGGACATTGTCATCAGCGAGGCCGAAGGGCTGCGCCTGCTGCGATTCGGCACGGGCTGGTGCCAGGGCGCGATGCGCATCGCCGCGCCGGAGCGCCTGGAGCTCGAATACGCGGTGCGCATGTCGGCCTGGCTGCTCTTCCACGAGCCCGACAGCCTCGCCGGCAAGCATCTCGTCACGCTCGGACTCGGGGCCGGCTCCCTGACCCGCTTCGCGCACGGCGCGCTGCGCATGCAGGCCACGGCCGTGGAGATCGACGCCGCCGTGATCGCCGCCTGCCGCACGCACTTCATGCTGCCGCCGGATGGCGAGGGCCTGGAGGTCGTCCATGCCGACGCCATCGACTTCATGGCCCGAGCCTGTCCGCCCGCCAGCATCGACGTGCTGCAGCTGGATGCGTACGACGCCTCGGTGGAGCAACCCGCGCTCGACAGCGAGGCCCTCTACGCCGACTGCCGCGCGAGCCTGCGTCCGGGCGGCACGCTGGCCGTCAACCTCATCGGCAAGGCGCTGGACGTGCGCGCTTGCGTGGACCGCATCCGCCGGGGCCTGCAGCCCCGCGCCGTGTGGCAGTTCCCGCCGACCGGCGCGGGCAACGTGGTCGTGATCGCGCACTGCGGCGAGGCGCCACCGGAAGAGGTGCTGGCCGCGCGCGCCGCGGCCATCGAGCAGCGCTGGGGCCTGCCCGCGCCCGCGTGGCTGGCGATGGCGCGACGCTCCCCGGGCACGCTGGCCCCCGCCGGACGCTGAGTCCCCGCGGCGGCGGGAGATCGCCCATCGCCCATCGCCCCAGGACAGGCCGCGCGGGGTAACGCCGCGTTGCGACTGCTTCCTGTATGCTCTCCCGCACTCGCGCCGCAGTACCGGCCCGCAACCCTCGAGAACCCCCCTTGAGCCAAGCCAGCCAGGCCCAGTCGCCCCTTCATCCGCTCCTCATGGGAAGCGCCGCCCAGGGCGGCGTCCCCGCGGGTGAAACCGTCCGGCTGCTGCTCGCGACCGACTGGTCCGCCACGCCGCTCGGCCCGATGGAGGGGTGGCCGCAGTCGCTGCGCATCGCCGTCAGCATCTGCCTGAATTCCCGCTTCCCCATGTTCGTCTGGTGGGGGCCGGACGCGATCAACATCTACAACGACGCCTACATCCCCATGCTGGGCAAGCGGCACCCCGCGGCCTTCGGCGGGCGCGCCGCCGAAACCTGGAGCGACATCTGGGACATCGTCGGAGCCCAGCGCAAGGTGGTGATGGAGCAGGGCCAGCCCACCTGGAACGAGCGCGTGCTGCTCGTGATGGAGCGCAACGGCTTCCGCGAAGACACCTGGTTCACCTGGTCCTACAGCCCGATCCACGACGGCGACGGCAGCATCGGCGGCCTGTTCTGCGCCGTGACGGAGGAAACCGGCCGCGTGCTGGCGGAGCGCGCGCGCGACCGCCTGATGCGCGAGGCCCAGGATGCGGCGCGCATGCTGCGCAACTGGTTCGACAACGCGCCGGGCTTCGTGGCGCTGCTGCGCGGCCCCGACTTCGTGTTCGAACTGGTGAACCAGGCCTATTACCAGCTCGTGGGGCACCGGCGCCTGGAAGGGCGGCCCGCCATCGAGGCCGTGCCGGAAGTGGAGAACCAGGGCTACTTCGACCTGCTGCGCCACGTGTACGCCTCGGGCGAGCCCTTCGTCGGCCGGGCGATGCGGGTGGTGCTCCAGCAGGAGCCCGACGTGCCGCCGGTGGAGCGCTTCGTCGACCTCCTCTACCAGCCGGTGCGCGACGCGGGCGGCGCCGTGGTGGGCATCTTCGTGCAGGGCCACGACGTGACCGACCAGGTGCAGGCCACTACGGCGCTGCAGGAGGCCAACCGGCGCAAGGACGAGTTCCTCGCCACCCTCGCGCACGAACTGCGCAATCCGCTGGCGCCGATCCGGCAGGCGGCGATGGTCGCCAAGGCCGGCACCGATGCGTCGCGGCAGGCGTGGGCCATGCAGGTCATCGAGCGGCAGGTGGGCCACATGGCGCTGCTGCTCGACGACCTGCTGGACGTGTCCCGCATCTCGTGCGGCAAGCTGCAGCTGCGCCTCGCCACCGTGGACCTGAAGGCGGCGGTCGAGGCCGCGGTCGAAACGGCGTGGCCGCTGATCGAGGCCCGGAAGCACCAGCTGGACCTGCAGCTGCCGGCCCAGCCCGTGCAGATGGTGGCCGACCCGGTGCGGATCTCGCAGGTGCTGAGCAACCTGCTGTCCAACGCGGCCAAGTACACCGACCCGGGCGGCCGCATCGTGCTGGCCGCCGAGGAGAATGAGGGCCACCTGCTGCTGCGCGTGCGCGACAACGGCATCGGCCTGTCCCCCGTGCACCTGGAGGCGGTGTTCGGGATGTTCGCGCAGGTGGCGTCCGCGTCCGAGCGCGCGCAGGGCGGCCTGGGCATCGGCCTGGCCCTCAGCCGCGGCCTGGTGCAGCTGCACGGCGGCACCCTGCAGGCCCACAGCGAGGGACCCGGCCGCGGCTCGGAGTTCGTCGTGTCCCTGCCGCTGCCGGTCCGCGCCGGCGAGCCGGCCGGAACGGCCACCGCGAAGGACGCGGAAGGATCGACGCGTCCCCGCGAAGGCGCGCCGCGACGCACGATCCTGATCGCCGACGACAACGCCGACGCCCTCGCGACGATGGCCTTGCTGCTGGAGCTGGAAGGCCACGCCGTGCACACGGCCTCCGACGGCGAGCAGGCGCTCTCGCTCGCCGAGGCGTTGCGGCCCGAGCTGGTGATCCTGGACATCGGCATGCCGCGCCTGAACGGCCACGAGGTCGCCGAACGCATCCGGGCCACCGAGTGGGGACGCAGGATCCGCCTGATCGCCCTGACCGGCTGGGGCCAGGCCCACGACCAGGAACGGGCCCGCGCCGCCGGCTTCGATCACCACTGCACGAAGCCGGTGGACCTGGCGCAGCTGCTGGCGCTGGTGGGCTGACCGGCAAGGAGCCGGAGCGGGCGACTTGTCCTATTCATGGAACCTGTCCTAAAATAAGGACAGGATGACCCCCGCCCCGCTGCCGATCTCCAAGTACCACCAGGTCTACCTCGTGCTGCTCGAACAGCTGAGGGAAGGCCGGTTCGCCCAGGGCCTGCCGGGCGAGCTGGACCTGGTGCGCCAGTTCGGCGTCGGGCGGGTCACGGTGCGGCGCGCGCTCGAGCAGCTGGCGCAGGAGGGCCTCATCGTGCGCGAGGCCGGGCGCCGCTCGCAGCCCGCCGCGCCGCCCGGGAAGGAAGCGCCCGCCGACGTCCACGCAGCGGCCGCGCCGCCGCTCAAGGGCCTGCTCGGGAACATCGTCAACGCGGCGAAAGGCACCTCCGTCAAGGTGCTGGAGTGGCGCGTGATCGACGCGAGTGCCGACATCGCGCAGGCCCTGCAGCTCGCCGAAGGCGCCAAGGTCCGCAAGGCCATTCGCCGGCGCAGCACCGGCGCCGGCCCCGTGTCGCTGATCACTACCTACGTGCCGGAGGCCCTCGTGCGCGGCTTCGGCCGGGCCGAGCTGGCGCATCAGCCGATGCTGCAACTGATGCAGGAAGCGGGATTGCAGCCCGGGCGCGCGGCGCAGACCGTGTCGGCGCGGCAGGCCGACGCCGGCGTGGCCGCCGAACTGCAGGTGCCCATGGGCGCCGCGCTGCTGTGGGTGCGCCGCCTGGTCTACGACACGCAGGACCGCCCCGTGCAGCTGCTGCACGGCCTCTACCGCCCGGACCGCTACGAATACCGGATGGACGTGTCGCAGGTGGGCGCCGTGGATGCCCGCATCGCGGCCAGTGAAGTGATGTTCTGAGGATCGAGCAGATGAATCCCCCCGAGCGGCCGGCGCAGACGCTGGCGCAGAAACTGATCGCGCGGGCCAGCGGCCGCGCGCACGTTGCCCCCGGCGAGATCGTGAACTGCCGGGTCGACCTGGCGATGTTCCACGACTCCTCCGGCCCGCGCCGGCTCAAGCCGATGCTGGAGGAACTGGGCGCGCGCATCTGGGACAAGGAGCGCGTGGTGCTGGTGATGGACCACTACGTGCCCGAGCGCGACGAGGATTCCCGCCGCATCGTGCGCATCGCGCGCGACTGGGCCGCCGAGCAGCAGCTGCCGCACGTGTACGACGGCATCGGCATCTGCCACGTGGTCCTGCCCCAGAAGGGCCACATCCGCCCGGGCATGTTCTGTGTCGGCGGCGATTCGCACTCGCCCACCGGCGGGGCCTTCGGGGCCTACATGTTCGGCATCGGGTCCACCGAGATGCTGGGCGTGATGGTCACGGGCGAGATCTGGGTGCGCGTCCCGCTCACGCTGCGCATGTGGTGGGACGGCCGCCTCGCCGCGGGCGTCAGCGCCAAGGACATGATGCTGCACCTGACCGGGCGCTTCGGCATGAACGGCGGCGACTACCAGGCCGTGGAGTTCTGCGGACCGGCCGTGCAGGCGCTTTCCATGCAGGAGCGCATGACGCTGTCCAACATGAGCGCGGAGATGGGCGCGCAGGCCGGCCTGGTCGCGCCGGACGCCACCACGCGCGAGTGGCTGCGGGCGGCCGGCGTTGCCGAGGACGCCATCGCGCTGGACCCGTGGTTCACCGACGAAGCCGTCGACGAATCCGTCGCGAAGACCTGGCGCTTCGATGCGGCGTCGCTCGCGCCCCAGGTGGCGGCGCCCCACAGCCCCGCCAACACGCAGGGCGTGGACGCCTTCGCGGACGTGCCCGTGCAGGTGGCCTACGTCGGCGCCTGCACCGGCGCGAAGCTGGACGACCTGCGCGCGGCCGCCTCGGTGCTGCGCGGCCGCCGCATCGCCGCCGGCACGCGCCTGATGGTCGCGCCCGCCAGCCTGCAGGACCAGGAGGCGGCGCAGGCCGAAGGCGTGCTGGACGCGCTGCGCGACGCCGGCGCCGAGCTGCTGCCCACCGCGTGCGGCGCCTGCTCCGGCTACGGCGGCTCGATCCCCGACGGCGCCAACGTGGTCGCGACCACCGCGCGCAACTTCAAGGGCCGCATGGGCTCCGCGACGGCCCAGGTCTATCTCGCGTCGCCCTACACCGTCGCGGCCTCGGCGCTGCGCGGCCGCATCGCCGATCCGCGCGAGGTGCTGGCATGAGTCCCGAAGTCCGGCGCTTCGGCACCGAGCACAAGGTCTGGCGTTTCGGCGCCGAGATCGACACCGACCAGCTCGCCCCCGGCGCCTACATGAAGCTGGGCATCGAAGGCATCGCGCCGCACTGCCTGGAAGCCGTGCGGCCCGGGTTTGCCGGCTCCGTGCAGCGCGGCGACGTGATCGCGGCCGGCCCCGGCTTCGGCATCGGCTCTTCGCGCGAGCAGGCCGCCGGGGCGCTGGTCCAGCTCGGGGTGCGGGCGGTGATCGCGCCTTCGTTCAGCGGCCTGTTCTTCCGCAACGCCTTCAACTTGGGCCTCCTGCTGCTGACCTGCCCCGAGGCCGAACGGCTGCGCGAGGGCGAACACGTCGAACTCGACCTGCGGCAGATGCAGGTCGTCACCGAAGAGGGTCACCGGCTCGCCTGCGATCCCATCCCCGCCTTCCTGCTGGAAATGGTGCAGGCCGGCGGGCTCATGAACCAGCTGCGCCGCAAGCTGCAGGCCTCCAGATGACGAACATGACCAGGACTTCCTTCCAGCAGCGCCTGCAGTCGACGCCCGCCGTGCTGGCCCCCGGCGTCTACGACGCGCTCACCGCGCTGGTCGCCGAACAGGCCGGCTTCGAGGCGCTGTACCTCTCGGGCGCCTCCATCGCCTACACGCGGCTGGGACGTTCCGACGTCGGCCTCACCACGGCCACCGAGGTCGCCGACACGCTGGCGCGCATCACCGAGCGCGTCGCGCTGCCGGTCATCGTCGACGGGGACACGGGCTTCGGCAACGCGCTGAACACGCAGCGCACGGTGCGCGCCTTCGAGCGCGCCGGCGCCGCCATGATCCAGCTGGAAGACCAGACCTTCCCCAAGCGCTGCGGCCACCTGGACGGCAAGGGCGTGATCCCGCGCGCCGAGATGTGCGGCAAGCTGCGCGCGGCGCTCGACGCGCGGCACTCGGACGGGACCCTGATCCTGGCCCGCACCGACGCGCTCGCGCTGGAAGGCTTCGAGGCCGCGATGGAGCGCGCCGAAGCCTATCTCGCCTGCGGCGTGGACGCGCTCTTCATCGAGGCGCTGCGCACGCCGGAGCAGATGCGCTCCGCCTGCGAGCGCTTCGCCGCGCGCATCCCGCTGCTGGCCAACATGGTCGAAGGCGGCAAGACCCCCGTGCAGTCTGCGAGCGAGCTGGGCCGCGTGGGCTTCCGCATCGTCATCTTCCCGGGCGGCACCGCCCGCGCCGTGGCGCACACGCTGCAGCGCTACTACGGCAGCCTGAAGCAGCACGAGACCACCGCGCCCGAGCGCGGACGCATGCTCGATTTCGACCAGCTCAACGCGCTGATCGGCACGCCCGAACTGCTGCGCGAGGGCGCGCGCTACGACGCGTCCGCGCAGCAGGACTGAAACAGACCCAAGGAGACAAGAAGTGAATCGCTTTCCCACCCGCCGCACCCTGCTCTGCGCCGCGCTGGTCCTGGCCTCGGTGGCCGCCCAGGCCTTCCCCACCAAGCCGATCCGCCTGATCGTGGGCGCGTCGGCCGGCGGCACCACGGACACGCTGGCGCGCGAGATCGCAGAGGACATGACGAAGACGCTCGGCCAGCCCGTGATCGTCGAGAACAGGGCCGGGGCCGGCGGCAACATCGCCGCGCAGGAAGTGGCCCGCGCGCCCGCCGACGGCCACACGCTGCTCGTCGCCTTCACCAGCCACACCATGAACGCGTCGCTGATGAAGCAGCTGCCCTACGACCCCATCGCGGACTTCACGCCGGTGGCGCTGCTCGCCAGGGTGTCGAGCGTGCTCGTGGCC
The DNA here is from genome assembly GCF_016722785.1 of Ramlibacter monticola. Lineage (GTDB taxonomy): Bacteria > Pseudomonadota > Gammaproteobacteria > Burkholderiales > Burkholderiaceae_C > Ramlibacter > Ramlibacter monticola. The sequence continues at coordinate 23,531 of NZ_JAEQNE010000014.1, forward strand.
CGCACCGGAGCGCCCTACCGCAACGTGCGCGACGTGATCGCCAGGGGCAAGGCGAGCAAGCACCCCCTCACCTTCGCCATTGGCGGCACCGGCTCCTCGCTGCACATGGACACCTACGAATTCGAGCACTCCAGCGGCGTTCCGGTCATGCAGGTGCCGTTCAAGGGCACCAGCCCCGCCCTGGCCGACGTGCTGGCGGGCCACGTTGACCTGATGTTCGCGCCCGTGAACGGCGCGCGGCCGCTGGTCCAGGCCGGCAAGCTCCGCGCGCTGGCGGTGGCCGGCAACCGGCGCATCGCGGCCTTTCCGGATGCCGCGCCGATCACCGAGACCATCCCCAGGTACACGACCAACCACGGCTGGTTCGGCGTGCTCGGACCGGCGAAGCTGCCGGAGGAGACGACGCGCGCGCTGAACGCCGCCATAGTCAAGGCCATGCAGCAGCCCAAGGTGAAGGCGCGGCTGGAGGCCGACGGCAGCACGCCCGAGACGGGCAGCCCGGAGCAGTTCGCCGCCTTCCTGTCCGCGGACGCGAAGCACTGGGCGGCGCAGGCCAGGGCCTTCAGGATCCAGCCCGAATAGGGCCGGCGTCGCAGTGGCACGACAGCGCGCTGCGCGTCTGTCACGAAATGTGCGGTAGTGCGCGGCCACCCGCCGCCGCTGTCCCTAAACTTCCTGCATGAACGAGTTGCTCGCTCACGCAGAAGAACTCCAGCACACCTATGCCACCGCGACGCCGGCCGCGCGCCTGCGCGCCATCCGCCAGCGACTCGCCAGCGCGCACGCCGAGATGGGGCCGGCCCGGCTGGTCACCATGGTGGGCGCGGTGGAGGCGCTCGCGCGCTCGCTGATCGTGCATGCCGCCGGACGCCCGGCCAGCACCGCGGTGATGCGGCACCGGCAGTTCCGCGACACCGGCGCGGTGGAACTCGTGGAGGAAGTGCTGCGCCTGCGCGCGGCGCCGGGCCCGTCCGAGATGTTCGGCGCGGACGTGTGGCAGCGCTTCGAGGCCGCGCTGCGTTACCGCGACCTGATCGTGCACGAATGCACCTACATCGGCCGCGATGCCCACTCGGAGCTCATCTCGGCCGCCACCACCGTGCTGCGCGCCCTGATCGAGCTGGCGGGGCTGGATTCGGGTCTGCAGGCAGTGGCCTGAGCGAAGTCTCCGCGGACCGCCGCGGCCTGCAGGCAGAATGGCAGGCTCCCGCAGTACTTCGGAGACAACAATGCGCTTCCCGTCCCGCCGCTCGCTCCTCGCCGCGGCCGCCTGCCTCGCCCTCCCCTTCGCTTCCGCCAACGCCCTGGCCCAGGCCGGCTGGCCCGACAACAAGCCGATCCGCATCGTCGTCGGCTTCGCGCCCGGTGGCTTCACCGACGTGCTCGCGCGCCTGATCGGCCAGAAGCTGTCCGAGCGCCTGAACACCCCGGTGGTGGTGGAGAACAAGCCCGGCGCCGCCGGCACGCTGGGCGCCGACCTCGTGGCCAAGAGCAAGCCCGATGGCTACACGCTGCTGCTGGCGCACAGCAACTCCAACTCGGTGGCGCCGGCGCTCTATCCCAAGCTGCCCTACAACATCCTCACCGACTTCACGCCGATCATCCCGGTGGCCAACACGCCGCTGCTGCTGACGGTGCATCCCAGCGTGCCGGCCAAGGACGTGAAGGAATTCGTGGCGCTGGCCAGGAGCAAGCCGGGCGGCCTGCGCTTCGCGTCCTCCGGCGGCGGCAGCGCGCAGCACCTGGCCGCCGAGCGCTTCCAGCTCGCCACCGGCACGCAGATGACGCACATCCCGTACAAGGGCAGCGGCCAGGCGATCGTGGACCTGCTCTCGGGCCAGGTCGAACTGAACTTCGAGAGCCCGCCCAACGTGATGGCCCACGCGAAGGCCGGCAAGCTGCGCCTGCTGGCCATCACCAGCACCAGGCGCTCGCCGCTGCTGCCCGAGGTGCCCACCATGACCGAAGCCGGCGTGAAGAACGCCGAGATGCTGCAGTGGTTCGCCCTGATGGGCCCGGCGAAGCTGCCGGCCGACATCACGAAGCGGCTGAACACCGAAGTCGCAGCGATCCTCAAGTCGCCCGACGTCGCCGCGAAGATCCACGAGCAGGGCGGCGAGATCATGGGCGGCAGCGCCGAGGACTTCGCGAAGTTCATCGCCACCGACAGCGCAGCGTTCGCGAAGCTGGTCAAGGAAGCGAACATCAAGCTGGATTGAGCCGCGATGACCCTCAAGACCTCCGACCTCTGCGACGCCTGCGACCAAGCCCTGCCCTGCGCCCTGCCCTTTCGCGGCTGGGGCCAGCGCCGCGCCTTCGCCGGCGACATCCGCACCCTGCGCGTGCACGAAGACATCGCCCTGATGCGCGACGTGGTCAACCAGCCCGGCCGCGGCCAGGTGCTGGTGATCGACGGCGGCGGCTCGCTGGCGCGCGCGATCTTCGGCGACGTGATGGCCGGCGTGGCCAGCCGCAACGGCTGGGCCGGCGTGGTCATCAACGGCGCGATCCGCGACGGCCATGAGATCGACGGCATGGACATCGGGGTGAAGGCGCTGGGCACCGTGCCCAAGCGCGGCGAGCGCACGGGCGCCGGCGAGCGCGACGTGGCGGTCAGCTTCGGCGGCATCACCTTCGTGCCCGGCCGCCGGCTGGTGGCCGACGACGACGGCGTGATCGTGCTGCCGGAAGGCCTCACGGAAGCCGACATCCGCATCGACGACGTGGTCGCGGCCACGGCCGCCTACGCCGCGGGCCCCTCCAGGTGAATCCGCGCACGCTGTACCAGCGCATCGTCGATGCGCACACGGTGCGCGCGCTCGGCGAGGCCGGCCAGGTCCTGCTCTACGTGGACCGGCAGGTGCTCAACGAGTACACCAGCCCGCAGGCCTTCTCCGCGCTGCATGCGGCAGGCCGCACGGTGTGGCGGCCGGCGTCCACCATCGCCGTGGTCGACCACGTCAACCCCACCACGCCGGAACGCAACGCGAAGACGATGGTGATCGCCGACGCCGAGCGCTCGCTGCAGGTGAAGATGCTGGCGCAGAACTGCGCGCGCCACGGCATCGCGCTCTACGACATGCTGGACGCCCGCCAGGGCATCGAGCACATCGTCGCCAGCGAACAGGGCCTGGTGCTGCCCGGCACGGTGATGGCGGCAGGCGACAGCCACACCACCACGCACGGCGCCATGGGCGCGCTGGGCTTCGGCATCGGCAGCAGCGAGATCGAGCACCTGCTGGCGACGCAGACCCTGGTCTACACACTGCAGAAGTCCATGAACGTGGACGTGCGCGGCCGGCTCGGCTTCGGCGTCACGGCCAAGGACCTGGTGCTGGAGCTGATCCGGCAGATCGGCGCCGACGGCGCGACCGGCCACGTGATCGAGTACACCGGCGAGGCCATCCGCGCGCTGGGCGTCGAGGGCCGGCTCACCCTGTGCAACATGAGCGTGGAAGCGGCCGCGCGCGGCGCGATCGTCGCCCCCGACGACCCGCTGTTCCAGTACCTGCACGGCCGCCCGCGCGTGCCGCAGGGCGCCCTGTGGGAGCAGGCCGTGGCCGCCTGGCGGCAACTGCGCAGCGACGAAGGCGCGGTGTTCGACCGCACCGTGACGCTGGAGGCCTCGCGCATCGCCCCGATGGTGACCTGGGGCACCAGCCCCGACCAGGGTGCCCCCATCGAAGCCAGCGTGCCCGACCCGGCGCAGGAAGGCGACGCGACGAAGGCCCGCAGCGCGGTCCGTGCGCTGGAGTACATGGGCCTGGAGCCGGGACAGAAGCTCGACGGTCTCGCCATCAGCCACGCCTTCATCGGCTCCTGCACCAACGGCCGCATCGACGACCTGCGCGATGCCGCGCGCGTGCTGCGCGGCCGCCGCGTGGCGCCGGGCGTGCGCGCGCTGGTGGTGCCGGGCTCGACGCAGGTGCGGGCCCAGGCCGAGGCCGAAGGGGTCGCGCAGGTCTTCCGCGAGGCCGGTTTCGAGTGGCGCCAGGCGGGTTGCTCGATGTGCGTGGCCATGAACGACGACCACCTCGGGCCCGGCGACCGCTGCGCCTCCAGCACCAACCGCAACTTCGAAGGCCGGCAGGGACCGGGCGCGCGCACACACCTCATGAGCCCGGCGATGGTGGCCGCGGCCGCGGTGACCGGCGCGCTCACCGACGTGCGCCGGCTGCTGCCGCAGGGAAACTGAAGCGATGGAACCGTTTCGCACACTGACCGGCGTGGCCGCGGCGCTGCCCATGGCCAACCTGGACACCGACCAGATCATGCCCAAGCAGTTCCTGCGCGGGGTGGACCGCCACACCGGGCTGGCCGAGGGCTTCCTGCACGACCTGCGCTTCTCGGCGCCGGGCGTCGCGCGGCCGCAGTTCGTCCTGAACCGCGCGCCCTGGACGCAGGCGAAGATCCTCGTGACCGGGCCCAACTACGGTTGCGGTTCCAGCCGCGAGCACGCGGTGTGGGGCATGCGGCAGCTGGGGTTGCAATGCGTCGTCGGCAGCAGCTTCGGCGGCATCTTCGCCGACAACTGCACCCGCAACGGCGTGCCGGCCATCTCGCTGCCGCCGGAGGAGGTCGATCGCCTGCTGGCGCTGGCGGCCGACCCGGCCCGCTGCGAGATGACGGTGGACCTGGAGCGCCAGCGGATCGCCACCCCCGGCGACGGCCGCGTGCTGCAGTTCGCGTTCGACCCCTTGCGCAAGCACATGCTGCTGAAGGGGCTGGACGCGGTGGGCCTCACCCTGGAGCAGGCCGGGGCGATCCATGCTTTCGAGCGCGAGTACCTCAGTGCCCACCCGTGGCTGGCCTGACGACCTGGCGCACGCACGGCACTACACGCAAACCTCGAGGTCGATGTCCGCAGGCGGGAGCGGATCCTGCGCTCCCGCCTGCGGCAGACATCCCTCGAGGGCGATTTCCACGGCCTGGCGCAGATCCATCGTCCGCCGGCCGATCAGTCCTTCCAGGTCGCGTTCGTGCCCCCGCAGGGCGCCGTCGATGGCGGCCGAATCGGCATCCACCAGCTGCTGCGCCTGTTCGGCCACGAAGCCCGCATCGACCAGGGCCGCCCGGTACAGCCGCGCGGGCAGGTGCACGTAGCGGATCGCGCGCCCACTCTGCCGCGAGATCTCCGCGGCCAGCTCGGGCAGCGTGAACACGGTGCCGCCCGCGAGCTCGTGCGTTTCGTGCTGCTGCGTGATCGGCGCGAGCAGCACCTTCACGATCGCATCCACGTAGTCCTCGCGGCTCGCACAGGAGATGGCGCCGGCGCCGGCGCAACCCAGCACGGCCTGGAACTCCAGCGCGGCCGGCACGTTGGCCGTGAAGTCCTCGATGGAGGCGCCCTGCCGCAGCACGACGTGAGGCACCCCCGCGCTGCGCAGGGCCGCTTCGACCGCCCTGTGCTCGGCCGCGACCGGCAGCGTCGAGCTGTCGGCGTGCAGCACGCTCGTGTAGACGATCTGGTGCACGCCGGCCGTGCGGGCCGCCTCGACCATGGCCTTGGGCTTGCCCGCATGCGGGCCGATGGGGGCGGGGCCGAGCAGCAACAGGCGCTCCACGCCGGCCAGCGAATGGACCAGCGTCGCGTCCCAGTCCTCGTCGACCAGCCGCACCTGCAGGCCGCGCATGCGCAGCCAGGCGGCCTCGCGCTCGTGCCCGACGATCGCGACCAGTTGGTCCGGTCCCAACTGCTGCGCCAGGCTCCGCAGCACCATCTGGCCCAGGGGCCCACGGGGATCGCAGACGCCGATCATGGCCGCACCATCAGCGCCGTGGGCGCACCGTCGGGCTGCTCAAGGGTCACGGCCACTTCGACCGTCGAGATGACGGCGGCGGCGATGGCCAGGATCGTGATGGCGATGTAGCGGTTCATTGGGTTTCCCCTTCCGTGACGACCAGACTTGAAGTCCATGGAGAGCACTCTAGGAACCGCGCCCGCCGCGGCATGTGCATTTCCGCACCGGCAATCCCGGGTGGCGGCAGGCACCGAGAACAGCGTCACGGATCGCGCCAAAAGGAGGAGGCGCACGGCTGGGCCGTGGCAGCGACCTCAAGGAAAGTTCTTCGCCGCTGTCCGGGAAGGCTGCTGGACAGGGTTCATTTCCGCCTGATCAGGGAGTCCGCAGGGGTGCGTGGTGGCTTTCTTGCCGGACCAGAACGGGGCTGTCCGTCTCTGCGACTGTCCCCCGGCGCGGATGAGACGCGCGGCCGGGGGTGAGTGCGGCGCCCGCGCCTCCTCCTGATATTGTTTCCATCGCTCCCGCCGCGCTGAGGGAGCCCGGGCGGATGCCCCCGTTCTCCTCCTTCGGCGAAAAGCCTGTCATTAAGAGTGGGGGCCACCCGGAT
>NZ_JAEQNE010000015.1 GCF_016722785.1 Ramlibacter monticola
TCCGGCCTGACGCGCTTCGCTTGCCGAACAGCCGTCAAGGAAGAAAAGACGAAAATCCCCCCGTCCTGGCCTGGAGGAATTTGACCCGGCCACAGGTGGAGGAATTTGAGGTGGCCATCCGGGACTAACGGTTGGCCGAAACGACTCGCGACTGCCGTAGTGCCATTTGGCGGACGCAGCGTCCGCCGCAGCTTTGTTGCGGGCCTAAGAAGGGCACCGAAAGCCCCTGCTTCCAGCTGAGAGCAACCTAACAGCGCGTGCTGAGCGCCGGTGCTGGCTGATGACTTCGCAGCTAGCTCTTGCGGGGCACCCAAGCCGTCCGGTTGAGCGAGGCGGCGGCGCCCCGCGATTAAGAAGGTGGCTTCCGGCCGCGTTGCCGGAGCCCAAGTGCTCCACAACAGAGAGCGTTCATCGGGATGGGCTATCGGTCGACAGACCAAGCCACGCCGCCGCTTTCTCCAGCAGCGGCGAATCCCCTTCCCACCCTTCATTCGCGTAGTCGAACAGGTCGGCGCCCTCTCCAGCCGTCCACATCCCCTCAGGAACGATCTCCAGTTTCAGTTTCGCTTGCACGAGAGTGAATCCTGCAGGACTCAGTATTTGCGTTGCCAGGGTGGCGATCGTGTCAGCGTCGCCTGGAGCCGGGAAGGCCAATGTCCGTGCTTCCGCTCGAAGCCAGCAACAGCCGCGAGAAGTCGGACGTAAACGCCACCGTCGCTAAGCACCAGTTCGCAACCGGATTCCGGCCCCCTCGGCTCGTCAACACCTGGCGGCAGAACGAAATCGCGCTCAGAGGGGCTTACTGCGTGCTCCCCGTGCACCCAGAGAGGAAGTGAGCGAAGGTCTTGAGCCGCAAGATCCATGTACTCCGATTGGAAGATCACCGGCAGATAATCTCCCGTTCGGAGCACGCTCAAGAGCTCGGCCAGCCACCCTGTGTATGCCCAATTCCGGCCGCTTCCCTCGGCCGCAAGGTGCGGGAACCGAAGCACGAACTTTTCGGCAAGCTGAATCGCGTCATCGTTGGCGACGTCGTCCCAGTCAAAGTACGAGCTACCGCTCGCGGAGCTATACACAGCAGCATCCCTGAATCCTTCCTCCCGGAGCACGATCCCCGGGTCCGGGTCGAAGCAGTGCGCGGGTGCGATGGCCAGCCGCCATGCGAGCGGGTGGACGTAGGGCATGACTCGAAGCCTCTGGTACCCCATTTTGTGGAGCTCCGAGACCATTCGAATGACGCGCTGCCCACGCCTGATCACAGGAAAGTTCGACTTCATGATCTCCTCCTCTCGTGCAAGTGATGACTACTCCTCGAAGAGCCGCACTAGTTCCAGCGGTCCACGTCCCATGCTCAATGGCAGCGCGTCGTCGCCAATGTCGATGCCGAGCACGTGAACCGTCGCCGCCCACCCTTCGACCGCGGGCAGCAGGAGGCGAGTTTCCGCGGTGAAGCTGGTCTGCTGCATCGGATAGATCAGCGCAAGCTCCCGACACCGGTAAGCACTGGCATAGGCATGCAGTTGGTACATGTCGGCCTCAGCCGGATACGGCCGGTCCTTGCGGTCGAACTCCAAGCGTTTCCACTTCGTGTCTGCAACGACAAGCACCTGTTTCGCGCGCACAAGCAGAAGGTCTGGCCGAAGCAGGTAGCCAGGCTCGATCACGTCGCCCGAGTGCACCATCGCCAAAGCTTGGCTGCGATCTTGGGTGATCACCTCCAGCGCATGCCGCGATGCTGCTTGGCGGAGCACGGCCGCCACCGAGGATTCGAACAGCTTGTTCATGTCGAAGAGGAGCGCCGGCGCCTCGTGGCGGCCCCCGCGCAAGGCGGGTGCCAGCAAGGCCAGGATCCAGCGTGCCCAATCGATAGCCTCGCGATAGCGCTCGGCTCGACGATCGAACACCAGGCGCTCGATCTCGACTCCGGCAAGCCGCGCGTCGTCGACCTCGTCGAGCACGCCCATCAGCTCCACCCAACGCCGGCTCAGCTCGGCGCTGCGTAACCACGGGCGGGTGACGCGGACGGCCTTCTTCAACACGCGGTTCCAGACATTGTCGGCGCTGAGCTCGTCGAACACGCAGGCCACCGTGTCCCGACGATTGGCGTGCGTGCCGAGCTGACGAGTGGTGTCGATCCGGCCGCGCACCACGCACAGATCTTCCTCGTCTTCCAGGTATTGGCGCAGCAGGCCGCCGCGGATCACTGTCGTGACGGCCTGGTAGAAGGCCGCGATGAAGGCCTCGAGCAGCGGAGCGCGGCGCAGGTGCTGGCCCGCCGGCAGATGCGCGAAGTGCGGGAAGCGCTCGCTCAGGCGCAGCAGTCGCAGCAGAACACCGCGGCAATCTTCGGCCGCTACGTCCCGGTCCTGCGTCTTGGGCAACACCTCCAGCACCCGTTCGCCGAGGCTCACGACGCCGCAGAACTGCGCCAGCTTGACCTGGCGGTGCCCCAGTTCGCAAAAACCGGGCCGCTGCTCGCCGATCTGCGCCAGCAGCTCGGCCTCCAGCGGCGTCAGGCTGAAGCCAGCCCCTTCAGCAGTGATCGGGATGCCCTCATGTTCAAGGGCCGTGAGCACGCGCGGGCGATCGGCGACCATGCCTGTCGCCCGCTAGGCCTCGATACCCGCATACAGGCCGCGAAAACTCTCCGCCGTCCATTCCTCGCGCGGTGTAACGACGAACCGCGGGCGCTGTCCCGGCACGCCATCGTTGCGCGTACCCGAAAAAAGGCTTGTGAAATCCACCGCGTGTTGCGCCACGAACGGCGCGCCCTGGGTCGACAGTGTCAGCGCCACGCGTGAGAAGTCGTCGAAGAAGTATTCCTGCAGCAGTGGAACGATCTGCCGTTCAAACACATCGCGCAGATCGTCCAGTCCATGCGCATGCATCAGGTAGGCGTGGCCGATGCGGTGGTCGCGGTCCAGCAGGTACTCCAACCGGTCATTGATCCGCCGCAGCAGCCGACCCAAGTGCACGCCGTCAACCTCTCGGTCCATTTCCGGCAGGTCGTAGCGCGGCTCGCGTTCCTCGAAGCGGAAGCGGCGGCGCAGCGCCACGTCCAGCAAGGCGATCGAGCGGTCCGCCGTGTTCATCGTGCCGTAGATGTCCAGGTTCTTCGGAACGCCGAAGGGGCGCTCGACGGTGTCGGCCTCCTCGTCTCCCGGCAAATGCACGGCCAGGCCCCCGACCAAGCGCCCGTTAGCGTCGAACACTGCGCGCTTGTCGGTCTCGATCAGCGTGATCAGCTCACCGAACACCTTGGCAATGTTGGCGCGGTTGATCTCGTCGATGAACAGCGCATAGCGCCGGGCAGGGTTTGCATGCGCCTCGTCGCAGATCTGCTTGAACTTGCCATCGACCAGCCGGAACTCGGTTCGACCGTCGTCGGCCGTTCGCACGGGCCGGATGCCGCGCACAAAGTCCTCGTAGGTAAACGAGGGGTGGAAGGTAACCAACTTGTAGCGCAGGATGGCCTCGCTCGCGGCGCTCGGTCCGCCCTTCAGCGTCTGCCACAGCGAGGCCGCTTCGTCATCCTGCTCCTGCCAGTTCGGCAGAAGGTGCCAGTCGCCGGCCTCGCGCTTGTCGAAGATGAAGGGCGAGCGACGAACCGCGATGTTCACCGTGCTGCTCGTCTGCGGCGTGTGCTCCTGCAGGTAACCCCACAGCGAGGCCTGCACGCTGGCGAGCGCCCGGCCGCGTTGCTTGGCCTTGGCCTGGATCCAGCGATGCGCCCTGATTTCGGGCACACGCGCCGGCCGGTTCAGGTCGGCCAGGGCGGCGGCAATCACCGCGCGCCAGCCGAAACCGGACAAGGTTTCGTGCAGCCAAGTGTCGGGATCGACTTGGCTGGGCGCATCGGTGTACTCGGTCATCCTCTGGCGAAGCCAGTGCGTCTTGCCGGTGCCGGGAGGGCCGTATAGGATCAGATTAACCGGCGGCGCGCCAGCGTCAGCGGGTGTCACGTTTCGCGCAGGCGGCGGCGCCGGTTCGCGGACAGAGGGTGCTGCGTCAGTCGGCGCTGTGTCGTCGTCGTCTTCGGGTTGCCAGCGATCCGAAAGCGGCGGATCGTAAAAGTCCAAGTTCTGACCGGGGTGCGCGGCCTCCTGCGCGCGGCGAAGCGTCAGAATCGCATCGTCAAGCTGCCGGTCGCTCCAGTCGCGCAGTTCGCGGCGTCTGGCCACGCCATAGGCTTCAAGAATGCGTCGCCGGTCCTTGTTGGACGACATGCGCTCCACCCGGTCCGGGAAGGCGAACCAGCGCAGCATGTGGCGGAACTGGCGGTCGCCGTCGCGCGGCACGCTGTCGATCCAGCCCACAAATTGGTCGTAGTTGGTCAGCACCGCACGGCGCTGCTCCTGCGCCTTGGCCTTCAGCGCGCGCAGCAGCGCGATCAGGTAGGCCAGCTCCTTCCAGCGCAAGTTGCCGTACGCTGTGCCGGCCGACCCGACGCCGCGAAGCACCTGGTCGTCCAAACACGGTCCAACAGCCGGCAGCGGCTCGCCCGACCAGGACCACGCGCGCTCTACGTGTTCGCGCTTTGTCTTAGCGCCGGTATTGGACGGGAACAGCAGCAGGGCCCACAGCAGCTCCGCTGCAAACTGCTGGGCCGCCCCTCCGGCATCGGCCAGCTGGCGCTCCAGCTTGGCCATGAAACCGTCGCTGCCAGAATCGGGTCGGTCGACGAAGTCACGCTGAAGGATTTCGGCGTTCGCCGTCGTCCACAGCAGGCGGCCCGGCGCGAAGAGTGAGCCGTCTTCGACGAGGCAGGCGTCGATCCAGCGCCGTGCGGCATCGAGCAACGGCGCGAGGTCGCGGTCGGCGGTCTGGCGGGCCATGAGTCTCCTCCTTCAGACTTATTGCGGTTCACTCCGGCGACGTTGCCCTTTCCCGACAGGCAGTCAGACCGCAGGCACGGGGACAAGTGGGGTGATCGGACCTTCTTGCTGATCGAAAGCTGCGGCGCCTCTTGTTAGCACCTGCGCCACCACCCTCGCTGCGTCGCCGCACAACCGTGCGAGCCTAACGTCGGCGGGTTCGTCATTCAAGTCCTGCGGCACCAACTCGCCCCGAAAGGCTTTGGCGAGCAACGCGGGAGTCAGGCGGTTCACTTGAGCGCGGGCGGCGGCGTACTTTGCATCTAGCGAGTCGGCGAGGGCGAAGAGGGATTCCACGCGTCAGACGATCTCAATCTGCTCTGCCAACGCTGGAAGGGCAACAGGAAGCGTGCGCACGTCTTCGATATTTGTGCACGTGTAGGCGACGCTCTTCTCAACCTTCACGAACCCCTCCGCAAGCTGCCGAAGCTTGAGGAGGCAGGTGTGTGCGAAGTTGGACTCGCTGGCTGCTTTCATGGTCTCCTGGGGCGTCGTTGGGAACAGCTTCCCACGACACCGGGATTCTGCCCGAGGTGTGCAGGTGCGGCCGAGTAGGAGCTTCAGCGCTCGCCGCTCATAGGCTTGCGCGTGAAAGGTCACGCGCCGAACACGCTCTGTGGGGACGGGCGAGATGTCGGCTCGCGAGCTTGCGCGAGGCATCGAGCGGGATGTGAAGCGTGCACGAGGTCCGCTGCCAAGCGTTGTTGGACGTTGAGGAGGTCGGCCCCCCCCAAATTGGGTGGCGTACGGGCGAACGCAAGGTCGTAGCCTCTCTATCAAGTAGCAAGGTAGGTCGACCGGCGACAGGATGGCCTCGCAGCTTTTCAAAGGGGTCCACAGTCGCGCTCCCGTGGCGGAGTTCCCACCGTTTGTGGCGTAAGTACCAAGTGCGCCCAGTTTGCGTGCGCCCACACTTCTCAAAATGAGAGGAAACGTTGCAAAATTCTGCAACACGTAAATGGGACGGCGTAGCGCCTGAAACCCGTGGCAGTACTGCCCGTCAGAAGGGAGACAAGCTGGACTGGATCAATCTTGACCCCTGGAGGTTCCAGAGATAGGTGCCGTACCTGGTCAGGGGAACCGCCACCTCCCGAACTTCAGCGACTGGTTGCCAGACCGGTTCCATCCCGATGACGCCACTCTGGTCGGAGAACTTAACGCGTCCTTTTTCACTTGGCGTGCTCGATCTAGCCTGCGTCCGAATTGCGTGACATGACTCCTGAATCCGTATCCAACCTCACCAATGCCCTGCACTGGGTAATTGGGGGCCTTCTCGCGCTTGCGATCCTGTTTTTCATCCTACAGTTTTTCCTGCCAGGCTGGCGCGCACGGCGCGACTTGTCGGCGGCGCTGCACCATCTAAAGCGGCTGCGCGAGTCCGGGAAGCTGCTAAATCTTGACGAAGTACGCGACCAGGTCATGACCACCCCGGCCCTGCGCCACTGCTGGGACGAGTACCGAGACACTCTTCATGGGCAGAAGCAACCAACGCCCCGCGGCGATATGGAAGTGGCGCGGTGGCGCGCCACCGCAATGGCCAACGGCTTCTTCACTGAGCAGACGCTGGTCGATGCGCCCCTGCGCACCGAGTTCTACAAGCACCTGCCTGGCATCCTGACGGGTCTGGGCATTATCGGCACGTTTTCTGGTCTGATCGTCGGATTGCAGGCGTTCGGCCAAGCGGATCTCGGCAATGCGGACGCAGCCCGCAACGGGCTCAGAGCCCTGCTCCAGACCGTAGGGAGTGCTTTCGTTGTCTCCGGCACTGCGATCGCTCTTGCCATGCTGGTCACCACTATCGAAAAGGGCATCGTTAACCGGCTGTACACGGTGCTGGAAGATCTATGCGGCGTGGTGGACAGCCTGTTCGACTCCGGAGCGGGGGAAGAATACCTCCAGCGCTTGGTTGAGGCCGCCGAGACCTCGGCGACACAAGCCATGCAGATGAAGGAGTCGCTGGTAACCGACCTGAAGCAGGTTCTGACCGAGCTCACCCAGCAGCAGATCTCGACCATGACGTCAACAACTGCGCAGCTCGGGCACTCAATCACGTCGAGCCTTAACGACGGTCTCAAGGAACCTTTGGACCGCATCTCGCAAGCTGTGCAGACGGTGGGTAACAGTCAAGGGGATGCCGTCAACAAGCTTTTGACCGACGTCCTGAGCAACTTCACCAGCCAGATGGAGAGCATGTTCGGGTCGCAGATGCGCGGCATGAACGAGATGCTAGTCCAGACGGCCAACACGATCCAGGCCGCATCGAAGCAGTTCGAGCAGCTCGCCGGGCAGATCCAGGAGGCAGGCTCCGGCGCCGCGGACGCGATGGCAAGGCGCATCGACGATGCACTGCAGCAGATGCAGGCACGTCAGTCCGAGGCAAACGACCAGATGCGTCTGTTCATCGACCAGCTGAAGGACAGCGTGTCGCGCGGCCAAAGCGAATCCGCCGAACTGACGCTGGGCATGATGAAGGAATTGAGTGAGACGTCGGGCGCTCTCATCAGGAGCCTGCAGGAGCAGGCGCATGCGAGCGACCAGGCTCATGCGGAACGCCAGGCCACCGCAGCGCGGGAGAGAACAGCGCTCCTGGCCAAGCAGGAGGAGCACTTGCTCGGTTTGACAAGCGCGGTCGCAGACGCGGCATCCGCGATGCGCGAATCAATCGAGCGCCTGCAGACCGCAACGAACGTCAACGTGGAACGCATGGGACTCGGAGCAGAGCGCTTGCTCGGGGCATCCACACAACTCGGTGAGAACCTTGTCAAGATGAAATCGGCCAGCGAGGGCCTCGGTGAAACGGGCCAGCAGGTTGCGGCTGCCGCATCCACCTTGTCGAACGCCGCTCTTACGACGCAGCAGGCACTGGCGGAGCACCGATCCGTTCGCGACACCATCGCGCAAATGGTGACGGACCTGCGGAGCACCGTCGAGAACGCGAAGCGGGAAGCTTCCCTGACCAGCGAGTTGGTCGGCACCCTGAGCTCCGCGACGGAGAAGCTAGCCGCCGCGCAACGTGCGGCGGACGAGTACCTGGAAGGGGTGACGAACGTCCTTGGGGAGACCCATGCGGCCTTCGCCAGCCAGATGGCGATCACCATGCGCGAAGGCAATAAGACCTTCCACGAAGAACTGGCCCAAGCGACGGGCGTCCTGAAGGGAGCGATCCAGGAGCTGGGCGATGTCCTCGACAACCTGCCCACGCCCGCATGACAGCCCGCCCATAAGTCATGATCGGAGTTCGCATGTCGACGCCCCGCCGCGGGCGCGAGGAGGGAGAAAAGCCCTTCTGGATTTCCTTCTCGGACCTGATGTCCGCCTTGATGGTCCTCTTTCTGGTCGCCATGAGCGTGGCACTTCTAGCCGTCACGAAAAAAGTCTCGGAAGAGGAGCGCGAGGACAAGCAGCGTGCGGAGGCGATTGCGTCGCTGATGGAGGAAATCCAGAAGGTCGTCTCCCATAAGGAGTTCGAAGGCGTGCGCGTGATCGGGAACACGATCGACTTCGGGCCCAGGGGCCGCTTCGAGCGTGAAGGACAGAACGTCCTGTCCGCGCCGCAACGCGCGCTGCTGCGCCAATTCACGCCCAGACTGCTCGAACGGCTCCGTTCCAGCGACGCGGGGAAGCACTGGTTCAAGCGCGCCGTCGTGGAAGGCTATGCCAGCCAGAGCGGCAAGTATCTGTTCAACCTCAACCTGAGCCTCGAACGAAGTGAGCGGGTCCTCTGCGAGCTCCTGCGACAACCTCTCGATGGCGAGCCCGGCCTGTCGCAAACCGACCGCGAGCTCATCGCTACCAAGTTCTTCGTGGGCGGCGCGTCATTCAACTCACTTCGCTCGACCGCGGACGACAGTCGCCGCATCGAGTTCAAGCTGGAATTCAAGACGCGCCAGGAAAGGCGCGAGGAGCGGGCTAGTCCGCAGGCGCCGCTCAACGAGCGGGCGCTTGCAGATGCACTTGATCCGAGGGAGCGATGCCCGATCTTCGACCGTTAGACGCGCTCCGTGCCCGCCTCGAGGCAGAGATGCAGCAGGCCAGGACCTTCCGGGCGGCTGTCTGGGGCAACCCGAAGGTGATGACCGAGGCGTTGCGCTCCATTCGGCGCGACTTCGGGGGCAGTGACGCCGGCCCGCAAGACGGGGACGCACTTCAGTGCACCTTGCAGAAGTTCGGCCAGACGAGACAAGTCGGGTCATTCACCGAGTTGAAGCACGTGTGCTATGGCCTCACCGTGCCAGTGGGCGAGGCCGAGTGGCGCGTTATCGATCGTGCCCCGCTGTTTAACGAACTGTTAGGTCTGGTTGATCGCCGGCAAAATCAGCCTAAGCAGTTTCGACGCTGCTACCAGGGGCTGCTGAACGGGTACTTCATCTTCAACCGTCATGTCCCGCAAGAGGGTTCAGCGCCGCGCAACTGGGAGAAGCTGCAAGGATTCCTGCATGACCGCTTGGCCGCAGTCGTGAAGGGCGCACAGAAAAGTGGCCTCACGCCGGAATGGGTGCCCCAATTGGACGAGCACCGAAACCTTCTTACGCGTAACGCCTGCGCGCGCTATTCCGACGGTCTGGCGCGGGGCGACACGAGCGAAATGAAGGCGGTCTGCTCGAGCCTTGGCATCCCGAGCACCTCCTGGGTTTGGGAAGAGGCGCTCATGGAATATGTGAGTGCAGTGTGCAGGTATGGCGATCCCGATTTCCGCGCCAAGCTTCCGGCAGTCCTGAAGCTGGTAAACGGCGACGCGGACCTCAAGCTGCCTCCGACGCTCGCAACGAGAGCCGCAGCCCAGACCGTGCGGCGCTACTCGCACTGCTCCGATAAGCCGGAACGCCAGGATCTCCGCGACACTAGCCTGAGCTTGATCGGCAACCCGTGGCTGAAACGCACGGCCTGGGACGCGCATGTAGATCACGAACCGGCTCGACAGATGGTCGAGGGCTGGCTCAAACGTCGCCTGATTAAGGATTTCTTCGAGTTGCTGGCGCAAGACGGTGCGGCCGACCTGCGGAGACTGAACTACTGGCTTAAATGGGAGCCCCAGATCACGGACATGTGGTTCGTGCTGGGAAGTGACGCGCGTACCAACCGCAGTCCGGCGTTCGCCGAACTCCGGAAACTCATGGAAGGCCGGGAACGCACGCTTGTTGACAGCAACGGCCAGAACAACGCGTTCGTCATGCGCATCGGTCCTCTGCTGGTTATCGAATTCGGCGTAACGGGCAACGCGTGTTACGCCTTCGCAGCGTCCGATTTCAAGACGGACCTTGATACCAGGATGTTGGACACAAATCGGCAGCTGAAGCAGAGGGTCGGGGCGAAGCGCCTCTCCCATGTGGCTGGCTGGGAAAGCCGGTTCGACTACGAGTTGGGCCGCTTGCTGCAATCCGTTCCAGCTTCCAAAGGTCACTTGTCCCCCGTGCAAGTGAAATCTTCGAGGCCCAACGCTGTGGCCTTTGAGGGCTCAGAGTCCTGGCGCGCCCTACAGGAGGCCTTCCGTTCGGAGGGCAAGGAGATCGTGGACAGGACGCCTGTCACTCGCGGCGCACGCCAGGAGTTTTCCGAGGCGGACTTCCAGAATATCCGAAGACTCTGCGTACAAGACGGCATCGAAATCGAAGATAACCGCCCCCGAGGCGGGGCACTGTGGGTCCTGCTTGTGGACTGGTTTGAACATCCTGGCCTGGCGGTAGCTCTGAAGGGCTACGGATTCCAACGGGTCTTGGGTAAAGGGTACTGGCTCAGGACGAAGAACTAATTCCTGATGTTCACCAATATTTTCCGGAAGAAGGCTGCCGAAGCGGCACTGGCCGCGGGGCCGTCCGCGCAGTACGACCTACACGGAATCGTTTTCACGTCCCCCGCTGGCATCACGGCCGAATGGCTCGCAGAGCCTTACTCGTTCGGTTCCGCTGCCGATCTTGGTTCCCGTCTCGCGCAAATCCACGCAGAAGGATTCGGTGAACAGCGGGTGGGCGAGTTCGTGCTGCCGTGGGCAGACGTCTACTCCCTGTTGCGTCACCCGGAATTTTCGGCGTATCGCACTGCCCTCGGCATCCCCGCCGAAAGCAGCGCACGGCCACGCATCCTGAGCCGCGGCGCCATGATGGATGCCGACTTCACGGTGCTCGTGGAAGACTGGGTGGAGGTCAGTGGCCGCCCGATGCGCCCCGCGCCCAAGCTGACGGGCCGCGTTCTGCAGGCGCACGACACGGCCATGCTCGTGCCCGAGTCGGTGCACGAGCTTCTTTCCGAACTGGCACATTTCCACGCGACGCAGGCCGCGGAGCGAACGCTCGCTTTCAAGGAACAAGCCTTCGGCCGGATTCGGAAGTTGGCGCTGGCCAGCGGCTGCCCCGTCTCGGACTACGTCGCGCGCACCATCGTACTCACGCCTGACCGGCTCAGGATGTCCTTGGATCGCCGCGGCGAAGGCGACACCCGTCTAATCGAGGTGATCCCGGGATTCGAAGACGCGCCAGCGGGGTGGATCCAGCAGTTCGACCGGCTGCCACTGCAGGACAGCTACAACGTGCCCGACGGCCCGGCGCTCGTGCGCGTGGTAATCACGCCCGAGGTCAAGGCCGTCCTCGCGGAGGTGAAGCGCATGCCGGGCCGGCGCGTCGCGGGGGCACGTGCCGAGGCCTTCGCACGGAATCCGTTCGCGCTGCTGGGTGAGAGCGCCCACAACGTCCTCGATCCTGCGGAGTTCGAGGAGGCGCTGGAGGCCGCGGGGATCCGGCTTGAGACCTTCCAGCCACACATCGAGCGCGGGCCGGCTGGGGAAGTCCAACGCGTGGGGCTGCTAATCGAAGCGCACGGCGCGGCCTCGGTCGACAGCGAGATTGCCTGGTTCGAAGCACCGGCGGAGCTGGAGCGGTTCACGGACAAACTCGATCGCTGCATAGAGGACGGATCCCAGTGCGTCACGTGGAGCGGGCACGAGCTCGAGATCGTGGGGCACTCTCCGGATCACCTCGCACAGCTTCGAGTATCCCTGCGCGAGTGGAGGTGCCCCAGGCTGTGGACTGCGACCGAGGTTCTGGACCTGGGCAACTACTCGGATCGCATTTCGGGTATTGGCGTAGAGACGTCCTTCGTCGTTCCCGTCATCGCGCGCAATGACGAAGGACAAGGCTGGTTTCCCGACAACGTCACGCTCGGATTTCGCGTCGATGACCCCGAAGCGCCATCGCCACGCAGCATCGTGCCGATCACGTTTGGCGAGATTCCCTCGCTGCGCCAATCCGTCGATGTAGCAGCAGCGGCCGGCCTGCCGGATGTTCGGCTTCCGGGCTTGGAAGCCGCCGTTCCCATTGCGGACGCAAGGCGGGCGGTGGAGGCTCTGGAACGAGCCCAGGTCGACTTGCTGCGCAGAGAGTTCAACCCCGGGAATGGAGGCAAGCCGGAGGACGCGCGCACCCGACTGGTCATCAAGCGCAACCTGGAAGAGGTCGATTACACGGAGCAGCGCGCCGAGGCCTTGGCGATGCCGCCTGGGCGCGCGCCGGTGGTCCCTCTGTCCATGCGCTCGGGCATTGCACTTAAGCCGCACCAGCAGGTCGGCGTTGCCTGGTTGCAGCATCTGTGGCAGGAATCGCCGACCAGGTGCCGCGGAACAGTGCTCGCGGACGACATGGGTCTGGGCAAGACGCTGCAGTTGCTCACGTTCATCGTCTCCTGCTTTGAGGCGGAACCGGAGCTGCCGCCTGCGCTCGTCGTTGCTCCCGTCGCTCTCCTGGAGAACTGGCGCAACGAACTTGCCCGCTTCTTCGAACCGGGAACCTTGCCGCTGCTCCTCCTGTACGGCGACACCTTGCGAGAGTTGCGTGTCAGCCGGCAGGAGTTGGACGAGGACCTGAAGCACCAGGGAATCACGCGGCTGCTCAAGAAAAACTGGGTTGGCGAGTCACGCCTCGTGCTGACCACCTACGAGACCATGCGCGATCTGGAGTTCGCAATGGCGAGCCAGCCCTGGTCTGTGATGGTGTGCGACGAGGCGCAGAAGATCAAGAATCCCGCCGCGCTCGTGACGCGCTCGGCCAAGAAGCAGAAGGTGCGCTTCCGCGTGGCGTGTACCGGGACGCCTGTGGAGAACACACTCGCAGACCTCTGGTGCTTGTTCGATTTCGTACAGCCAGGGATGTTGGGAGCCCTGAGTCACTTCTCCAGGACCTACCGGCAGCCGATCGAAGCCAAGACGCCCGAGCAGGTAGGCCGGGTCGAAGAACTCCGAAAGATCATAGAACCGCAGATTCTGCACCGCCTCAAGACAGATGTTGTGAGAGACTTGCCCGCCGCTGTCGAAGATGAGGCGTGCAAGGCTTTGCCCATGTCGCCCTACCAGCACCGCTTGTATGAAGGCGCACTCAACGCCTTGCGCGAGCAGCGCGACACGAATCCCTCGGCGCAATTGCAGGCATTGCAGGCGATCCGCAAGATCTGCTCGGACCCGCACGGCCATGCCGAGCGCGAAACGCGCTCGCTGCCCGTGCAGCGCTTGGTCAACGAGTCGCCGAAGCTGGGCTGGCTGGTGCATCATCTGAAGTCGCTGGCCGCCGATCGAGATGAAGACCACAAAGTGATCGTCTTCTGCGAATTCCGAGAGCTTCAACTGGTTCTGCAGCGGGTGACCGCTGCGTTTTTCGGATTCGCGCCCAGCATCGTGAACGGCGACACATCTGCCGATCCCCGGGCGAGCGAAAACCGCCAGCAACTGATCGACGCGTTCCAGCGCAAGCCCGGCTTCAACGTCATCATCCTGTCTCCCCTTGCGGTAGGCTTCGGCGTAAACATACAGGCGGCCAACCACGTCGTGCATTTCACCCGCACGTGGAACCCGGCCAAGGAAGACCAGGCCACCGCACGCGCGCACAGGATTGGGCAAACCAGGATGGTTCACGTGTACTACCCGGGCGTGGTGAGCGAGCAGTTCCCCAGCTTCGATGTGCGACTCGATCAGCTATTGAGCAGCAAGCGGAAGCTCGCGACCGACATTCTCAATGGATGCAGCGACCTGAAGGCCGCCGACTTCGCTGATTTCGGATAACGCTGCGAATCCTGGTCGGCTTGCAAGCCGGCGACGCGTCCGGTGCGCGGCGACTGGAGTCCAGACTAGGCGAGCGCGGAATAGGCTCGCGGAAGAAAGAGTGCATCCAGAGGCCTGCTCGTGGACATCCAGTATGGCAGACACACCCTCCGCCAACCGACAGGGGGCATAAGCCCACACAGAGATCTCTGCGCAGACGTCTGCCACCAGCTTGCGCCACTCGAGGTAGGTCTGTCTTCCATCGCTTCAGTCTTCAGTCGTCAGCCGTACCAGGTCAGTGCCCGCGTGCCAGCGCAGCCGGAAAACAATTGCACCTCTGGCGGCCGGAGCCGTAGACAACCACGAACCCGGTCTGCACCATCGCTGGATGGACCCAGGAGACGTCGATCTGCAGGCAGCGATGCCGATCCTCGCCACTCACAAGGCGGCGCTTGACGCAGTTAGAAGGCGCTTCCGCGGTGCCGGCTACATGCAGGCCGTCCGCATGATGACGGCCGGCAGGTTTGAGGGCGAACTTGGGGCCGATCTGCACGACTTCTTGACCGACACCATCATGAACGGAGGCATCGGCGTCTGGTGCGGACTGATCGACCAGGGCCACGACAAGTACTCTGTGACTGTCTATGAGTACTGCGGTCTGTATTGGGTGCATGCGCTGGAATACGACCCGATCGGATACTTCAGATCGGGCGACGCGGCGATTGAATACGTGATGAGCGCGTGGGACGATGTTGAAGAGACTGCGCTTCCACTAAGAGGACGGATGTGAAAGAACCGCAGTGCCGGCCGCTCAGCGCTCAGGAGGAACACGACCTGGACAACGAGGAGCTGTAATTGCAACGAGGATTCTCGGATGCGCGTGATCGCATGGGGCTGTCCGAATTTTTGTGTTCGAGGCGCTCGGCAGACTTGTCCACGGCGGCGGGCGTCGCTTGCGACGAACGCACGCCGCGGTGGGCAAGTCGGTGCATCTTACGGGGCGGTCCTTCG
>NZ_JAEQNE010000016.1 GCF_016722785.1 Ramlibacter monticola
CCCGGATGGCCACCTCAAATTCCTCCACCTGTGGCCGGGTCAAATTCCTCCAGGCCAGGACGGGGGGATTTTCGTCTTTTCTTCCTTGACGGCTGTTCGGCAAGCGAAGCGCGTCAGGCCGGAGGCGAGCGGCCGGGGAGCGGTGGGCAAGCCACGGACCCCGCAGGGGCCGTCCACAGGCTTGTCCTGTGGGCGGGCGGCTTGTCCACGGCGGGCGAGGTCAGTCGGCCTGTGCCTTGATCGCCAGGCGCTGGGCGGCCTCCTTGAGCCGGTAGCTCTTGCCCTCGAATTCCAGCAGTCGTGAGCGGTGCATCAAGCGGTCCAGAATGGTCGAGGCCATCGTCATGTCGCCGAGATAGGTGCCCCAGTCGCGAATGACGCGATTGGAGGTGACCAGCACGCTGGCGCGCCGGCGGTGGCGCTGGTGCACCAGCGTTTGCAGCAGCTCCGCGGCGGCTTCCGAGACGCGCTTGGCGAGGAACAGATCATCGAGCACCAGCAGGTCGGCCGCCAGCATGCGCTGCAGCATCTGCTCGCGTTCGCGCGCGTCGGCCAGCGCGTAGCGGCCGAAGTCGGTGTCGGCCTCGACGTAGACCACCTTCAGGCCCTGCTGAACGCCGTGATACGCCACCGCCTTGGCGACGTGGCTCTTGCCGGTCCCGGGCTTGCCGATCAACAGCGCGTTGGCGCCTTCGCTGACGAATTTGAGCGTCTGCAGCTCGAAGCACGCCGCACGCGGGACCTTCGGATTGAATGACCAGTCGATCTCGGCCAGCGCGACCTTCTCGTCCAGGTGCGAGTCCTTGTAGCGCTTGTCGATCAGGCGGCTTTGCCGGCGATCGAGTTCGTCCTGCAGCAGCAGTGCGAGCAGCTCCTGCGAGGTCATTTGCGAGGCCTGCGCCTGCGCCAAGCGCGTCTGCAGTGTGTCGCGGGCACCGGAGAGGCGCAACTGCGCAAGGGTGCGTTCCAGCTCGGGGATCGACATGCTCATTGCAGCCACTCCCCGGCAGCCGGTGCGTCCGTCGTGGCGGCGGCGAAGAAATCGGCATAGGCAGCGGCGTCGCGGATCAGCGCGTCGCTCTGCGTCAACTTCGGATCGGGCGGCGCAGCCGCCGTCTCGGCGAGCTCTCCCAGCAGGCCGGTGATCGCCTTGAGGGTGGCACGCCGCTGCTGCGTCGCCACCGTGCAGGCCTTCTCCACCAGCGCCGGCGGATGCTGGCGTGCCAGGCCGACCAGCCCCCACATTCGCCGCTGGCCCACGCGCCCCTCTCGGGCAAACCACTGCTGGCACAGCTGCAGGCAGCTCGGTCCAATTTCGCGCGCGAGTTTCCACAGCAGCTCGGTCTGGCGACTCGGATTGAATGGCCGCTCCTCGTCGGGCAGCACCGTCGCACCGGGACGCTCGCTGCGCGCGTGCGTGCGCAGCAGGGCTCCGGTGGCACGGTCGCGGATCTCCACCAGGTGCGCGTACAGCCGCACCGTCACCTTCGAGCCGATGGCTGCCGGCCGCGCGGCGTAGTTGCTGCTGTCCACCCGCACCGTGGTGTCGTCGCACACGGTGCGCACCATCTCGCGGAAGAAGGCGAAGTGCGTCACCGGCAGCGGCAGCAGGCTGGCGCGCTCCTCTTCGTACATGGCCTGCACCTGGCGCTTCTCGCGGCCGTGGATGCGCTTGGCGGCCCACTTGCATTCCCAGCTCTCCAGGAATTCGTTTTGCGCCTCCAGCGAGTCGAAGCGCCGGCCCTTGAGCGCCGTGTCCTGGGTGTGCTGGATCGCGTTCTCGACACTGCCCTTGCGGTTGGGGTCGCGCACCCGTGCCGGGTCGGCCACGCAGCCGTAGTGGGCCAGTAGCGCGACGTACACCGGATTGAGCTCCGGCTCATACAGGTCCGGCTTGAGCACGCCTTCCTTGAGGTTGTCCAGGACGACGTAGCGCACCACCCCGCCGAAGTACCGAAACGCCTGCTCGTGCAGCTCGGCCCACTCCTGCTGGCCGGATTTCCACACCACGCGCCGGAAGCTGCGGCGCGAGTAGCGCAGCGTCATCACGAACAGGCGCGGGCGCTTCCAGCGGCCGGTGGCCGGGTCGAGCGTCGGGGCGCCCTCTCCGTAGTCGACCTGAGCCTCCTCGCCGGGGGCGAACTCCAGCCGGTCGAACTGCTCCGGCTCGCGGGCACGCAGCTGCGCGACGAAGCGCTTGACGCTGTTGTAGCCGTGGCCGAAGCCGTAGAGGTCCACCAGGTCCTGGTAGATGGCCATGGCGTTTCGCTTGAGCGCCAGCTGCGCCTGGATGAACTCGCGCCAGGGCTCGCACGCCGAGGTGTGCGCCGGTGGCCGGGGTGGGGGATTTTGGGCCCCCGTCAGCGGCTCCTGCACTGGCGGCGAGCCGGTGGCCACCCCGGGGGAATTCGCCGGTGCCATCGCGGCGAGCTGGTACTTCCGGATCGTCTTGCGATCGATGCCCGTGATGCGGGCGATCTCCCTCTGGCCGGCCCCCCTCGCCAGCAGCGTCTGGATGGTGGTTTTCTTGTTTGGCTTCAAGACGTTCAACTCCTCGACCCCCCACTCGGGAGGTCAGTTCACGTCCTGTCCAAAGGGGGCCGGCGGCGCCGGCCTACTACCCTCTCCCGATCAATTCAGGTGGAGGAGTTTGAGGTGGCCACGGGTGGGGGATTTTGGGTGGCCATCCGGG
>NZ_JAEQNE010000017.1 GCF_016722785.1 Ramlibacter monticola
GCGCGCCCGGATTGTCCCGACGGCATCCGGCGCGCGCCGATGGAGCTATTGCGCGGCCTGCGCGAGGGCATGCACTGAGCTGGCCGTGGCCACGACCTTGGCCGAGGTGCTGCGGCGCTTCGGTCCGCAGTACCTGCGCACCCACGGCCTGAGCACCGCGCAGGCCAAGGCGTGGCGCGCGATCGTCAGCTGCCGCACGCCTGCACTCGGCGGGCAGCTGCTGCAATGCGATGGCTGTGGCCGCCAGCAATGGCGCTGGCACTCCTGCCGCAACCGGCATTGCCCGCAGTGCCAGGCGCAGGCCCGCGACGCCTGGCGGCAGGCGCGCCTGCGTGAGCTGCTGGACGTGCCATATTGCCACCTGGTCTTCACGCTGCCGCATGAACTCAACGCGCTGGCGGCAGTCCACCCGCGCTGGGTCTACGAGACCTTGATGCACTGCACCGCGGCGACGCTCGCCGAGTTCGCCGCCAACCCGCGGTGGCTGGGAGGCTGCGGCGCATTCACCTTGGTGCTGCACACGTGGACGCAGGACCTGCGCCGGCACTTGCACGTCCACGCCCTGATGGCCTGTGGCGCCCTGTGCGGCTCGGCCGAAGCGCAGCGCTGGGTGGTCCCCACGCGCGGTGCGGGCTTCCTCTTCCCGGTGCAGGCCCTCTCGCGGGTGTTTCGCGGCAAGTTCCTCGCCGCCCTCGCGCAAGCCACCAGCGCCGCGGCGCTGCCGCGCGAGCCGCTCGCAGCCGACCCCGGCAAGCTGCTCCAACGCGATGCTGCGCTGCGCCGCCACAACTGGGTGGTCTATGCCAAGACTCCGTTGGCGGGGCCAGCCGACGTGCTGGACTACCTGTCGCGATACACCCATCGCACGGCCATCGGCAACGAGAGGCTGGTTGCCATCGACGGCGAGCGGGTGCAGCTGCGGGTGCGCAAGGAAGCGGGCAAGCGCCGGACCGTCAGCATCCCGGGAGAGGAGTTTGTCGCTCGCCTGCTGCAGCACGTACTGCCGCCCGGCTTCAAGCGTATCCGGCACTACGGAGTGCTGGCCTCGTGCGCCAAATGCCAGCGCCTGGCCGCAGCGCGCGCGCTGCTCGGCATGCCCCAGCCCAATCCTGCGGCGTGCGAGGACGCCTGCGCATTCATGCGCCGCATAGCCGCCGCAGAGATCGGCCGATGCGAGCATTGCGGCAAGGGGCGCTGGGTGCTCGTTGGCGAGAGGGCCGCCGACCGCAGCGCCCTGGCCCGTGTGCCTCCTCTGGTATGCCGAGGTCCGCCTTGAAACCTACGCTGCCACATCCAACGCCAGATCGAACTTGCGCACCGCAGGCAGCGCAGGAAAAGCCGCTGTGCGCCTGCGTAAGAATCGCCGATTTGGGGGTTGACAGAAGCGCGTCAACGAACCCCCCGGCCGCTCATTCCCGCGACGCATTGCCGCAACCGGTCTCCGGGCGCTGCGCGAGAGCCACAGCGGAATTGCATCGGGCTCCGGCCAAACCTTACACTGCCCAATAGCGCCGCCGTGCCTCGGCGGTTTAGTCCAACAAGGTTTATCTGCCGCAGGGAGGGTCCGTGGTTGTCGATGCTGCGCGGCGGCAGATAAACGCTATTCGTT
>NZ_JAEQNE010000018.1 GCF_016722785.1 Ramlibacter monticola
GGTGAATTCAACTCGTCGTAGCAACACGTCCTGATTGGAGGTGTTGATGAAAGCGAAGAAGCGGAAGTCGAATCGGTCACTACGCGCGAACCTGCGCTCGCCTGGTCGACCGCCGGTGTTGCATCGAGCGGAGCGATGGCCGTTCTGGGAGGCGATCGCTCAGGGGTATTCGAGCGAGGACGCAGCTGCGATCGCTGGGGTGTCGCAGCCCGTGGGCAGCAGATGGTTCAGAGAATGCGGTGGTATGCCCCCATCGCACCTTGCCCCTTCAGCACCAGAGCCGACCGGCCGGTACCTTTCCTTTTCAGAACGCGAGCAGATCGCGTTGGCGCGGGCTCGAGGCGATGGTGTTCGAGCGATCGCGCGACTACTGGGACGATCTGCTTCGACGATCTCACGCGAGCTGCGGCGCAACGCGGCTACGCGCGGCGGTGGCTTCGATTACCGGGCCCACACCGCCCAGTGGCACGCCGACCGCGCCGCGAAGCGCCCAAAGCCTGCCAAACTGGTGACCAACCCGGCGTTGCGCCTGTACGTGCAAGATCGACTCGCCGGAAGCATCGCGACTCCGGGCGGCAAAACGCTTGCTGGGCCGCAGGTTCAGTGGAAGGGTCGCCGTCATGGGCGCAGGCAGTCCCGACGCTGGTCACGAGCTTGGAGCCCGGAGCAGATCGCGAACCGCTTGTTGATCGACTTCCCCGAAGATACTTCGATGCGCATCAGCCATGAGGCGATCTACCAGGCACTGTACGTGCAGGGCCGCGGGGCGTTGCGCCGTGAATTAACGGCCTGCCTGCGCACCGGCAGAGCGCTGCGCGTGCCCCGCGAACGTGCCCGCAATCGAGGCAAGTCCTTTGTAACGCCAGAGGTTCTCATCAGCGAGCGTCCAGCGTGCATCGAGGACCGCGCAGTACCCGGTCACTGGGAAGGCGACCTCATCCTCGGTCTGGCGAGTTCGGCGATCGGCACCTTGGTCGAGAGAACAACACGTTATGCGATGCTGCTGCACCTTCCACCGCAACCTGGCCACGGCCACCAACCGCGCGAAAAGCACGGTCCCGCGTTGGCCGGTCATGGTGGCGAAGCCGTGCGTGACGCAATCACGCAGGCGATGTCGTCTCTGCCCGAGCAGCTTCGACGCTCCTTAACCTGGGACCAAGGCGCAGAGATGAGCCAGCACGTACGGCTCTCGATCGACACCGGCCTTGAGGTGTACTTCTGCGATCCGCAGAGTCCATGGCAGCGAGGCACCAACGAGAACACCAATGGACTGCTGCGGCAATACTTCCCGAAGGGAACAGATCTCAGCGCGCACCGGCCCAGCGATCTTCAGGCGGTGGCACTCGCCTTGAACACGCGGCCGCGCAAGACACTCGGCTGGCGCACACCAGCTGAAGCTTTCAATGAACTGCTACGCTCGGCACAACGAAACAGCGTTGCGACGACCAGTTGAACTCGGG
>NZ_JAEQNE010000019.1 GCF_016722785.1 Ramlibacter monticola
GAGCCTGTCCTGAATTTTGTGTTCGGGGCATAACATGACCCAGAGGACCAGTTATGCCCAGCAAGACGAAGTTGAAGAACGCGGAGATCGCGGCGAAGTCGGCTGCACTGCCGAAAATCCCCAAGGAGCTGATTGACCAGTTCGTGACCGGCCCGATGACGGGGGAGGCGGTGAACGCCGCCTCAATGGCCTTCAAGAAGGCCCTGATCGAGCGGGCCATGGGCGCCGAGCTCGGGCACCACCTTGGCTACCCTGCTGGAGCGGCAAAGCCCGATACGGCCGGCAACCAACGAAACGGCACCACGGGCAAGACTGTGCTGACCGGGGAAGGCCCCCTGCGCTTGGACATTCCGCGCGACCGGGACGGCAGCTTCAGCCCAATCCTGATTCCCAAGCACGAGCGGCGCTTCACCGGCTTTGACGACAAGATCATCGCCATGTACGCGCGCGGCATGACCATGCGCGAGATTCAGGGCTTCCTGCTGGAGAGCTACGGGGTCAACGTCTCCGCCGAGTTCATCAGCTCGGTCAGCGAGGCGGTGATGGCTGAGGTCACTGCCTGGCAGTCACGCCCGCTGGAGCCGATGTACCCGGTGGTCTTCTTCGACGCGCTGCGCGTGAAGATCAAGGAAGACGCGGTGGTGCGCAACAAGGCGATCTACCTCGCGCTGGGCGTGCTGCCCGATGGCAGCCGCGACATCCTGGGCCTGTGGATCGAAGGCACCGAGGGCGCCAAGTTCTGGATGAAGGTGTTCAACGACCTACAGACCCGCGGGGTGGGTGACATCCTGATTGCCGTCACCGACGGCCTCAAAGGCATGCCCGAGGCGCTGAGCACCGTGTTTCCGGCCACCACCTTGCAGACGTGCATCGTGCACCTGATTCGCAACAGCCTGGACTACGCCGGCTGGAAAGAGCGAAAGACACTTGCTGCGGCAATTCGCCCGATCTACACCGCTGCCAGCGCCGACGCCGCAGAGACCGAACTGGACGCCTTCGAGCGGGGGCCGTGGGGGCAGAAATTTCCCACCGTCGTGGCTGCCTGGCGGCGCGCCTGGAGCCACGTGATTCCCTTCTTCGTGTTTCCGCCGCAGATCCGCCGCGTGATCTACACGACGAACGCGATCGAGAGCATCAACTCGCAGCTGCGCAAGATCATCAAGAGCCGCGGGCACTTCCCAAGTGACGATTCGGTCAGCAAGTTGCTCTGGCTAGCCCTGCGCAACATCACCGCCGACTGGGGCCACCCCGCGCACCATTGGAAGGAAGCGATGAACCAGTTCGCCATCCTCTACGAAGACCGATTCACCCGAAGGACCGCCCCGTAAGATGCACCGACTTGCCCACCGCGGCGTGCGTTCGTCGCAAGCGACGCCCGCCGCCGTGGACAAGTCTGCCGAGCGCCTCGAACACAAAAATTCGGACAGCCCCAT
>NZ_JAEQNE010000002.1 GCF_016722785.1 Ramlibacter monticola
TCCGGCCTGACGCGCTTCGCTTGCCGAACAGCCGTCAAGGAAGAAAAGACGAAAATCCCCCCGTCCTGGCCTGGAGGAATTTGACCCGGCCACAGGTGGAGGAATTTGAGGTGGCCATCCGGGTGCTCAACCCCGGCAGCCCCGTCGCCTTCGTCGAGCAGGTGCTGCACCTGTGCGACATCGTGCTGATGATGTCGGTGAATCCAGGCTTCGCCGGACAATCCTTTCTTCCCGAGGTGCTCCCGAAGATCCGCGAACTTCGACGAATGTGCGACTCGCACGGCCTGGAGCCGAGGATCGAAGTGGACGGAGGCATCGACGCTGCCACCGCGAGCCTTGCGGTGGAAGCGGGGGCCAGCGCGCTCGTCGCGGGTTCGGCGGTGTTTTGCAGCGACAACTGCGCCGATGCCATTGCGCGGCTGCGTTCGAGCGCTGCAACTCACTGAGCCCGACTCACGGCATCCGTCTCGCACCTCAGCGGCGCGCATCGCAAGCTCGGCGGGCTCTCAACGTGGGACTGCTCTTACGGGTTCTGAGTTGATCAGCCGATTGCGCTGCAAACCATCGCTGAGCAGCATGGAAGGTCACTCCCCACGAGGAGAACTCCATGCAGCTCGGCGTGATCGGATTGGGTCGGATGGGCGCAAGCATGGTGCGCCGCATGCTCGGCAAGGGCCTCGACTGCATCGTCCATGACCCGCAGCCCGCTGCCGTTACCCGCATGCGAAGCGAAGGTGCCAAAGGCGCGGCATCGATCGAAGCGCTGGTCTCGCAACTGACGCGACCGCGGGCAGTGTGGCTGATGGTTCCGGCCGGCGCGGTCGACGATGTCATCGACGAGCTGACGAAGTACCTCGAGCCCGGTGACATCGTGATCGACGGCGGCAACTCCTACTACCGCGACGACATCCGCCGCGCGAAACGATTCGCGGCTTCGGGCCTGCATTACGTCGACGTCGGGACCAGCGGCGGGGTCGCCGGCTTCGATCGCGGTTACTGCCTGATGATCGGCGGCGAGGAAGCCGTTGTCCAAACGCTCCAGCCGGTCTTCTCCGCCCTCGCCCCCGGCGTCGGCGCAGCGCCTCGCACAGCGGGGCGTGCCGGCGAAGTCACCGGTGTCGAAGAAGGGTATCTGCACTGCGGGCCGCACGGCTCAGGCCACTTCGTCAAGATGGTTCACAACGGCATCGAGTACGGCCTGATGGCCGCCTATGCCGAAGGGCTCAACATCCTGCGCAACGCGGGCGTCGGCAAGCATGCGCGCACGACGGATGCCGAGACCACGCCGCTGCGCGAGCCTGAGTTCTACCAGTACGAGCTGGACCTCCCACGCATCGCAGAACTCTGGCGCCGCGGCAGCGTGATCGGCTCGTGGCTGCTCGACCTCACGGCCAACGCGCTGCTGCACGATCCGCAGCTGAATGACTACGACGGGCGCGTCTCAGATTCGGGCGAGGGGCGTTGGACGCTCCAGGCCGCCATCGACGAAGCCGTCCCGGTGCCCGTGTTGAGTGCGGCCCTGTATCAGCGCTTCTCCTCGCGCGGCCAGGCGGAGTTTGCCAACCAGCTGCTTTCGGCCATGCGGCACGAGTTCGGCGGCCATGTCGAGAAGGCCGCGGAGCGCGCGAAATGACCGCCAACGCAGGGCGTGCGCATGCGCAGCACTCGGACGCGCTCGTCGTCTTTGGCTTCACCGGTGATCTGGCAAGCAAGAAGATCATCCCGGCGCTCTACGCCATGGTGAAGAAGGGGGCGTTAACGGTTCCTGTCATCGGGGTCGCGTCTTCGCCCCTGGGCATCGAAGCGATCCGACAGCGTGTTCGGGAGAGTCTCCAGCGCGAGGGCGGCATCGACGACAAAGCCGCCTTCGATCGCCTGCTTGGCCCTCTGCAATACGTCAGCGGCGACTATCGGAATGCGCGGACCTTCGCCGAACTGCGCACCGCCCTTGGCCCTGCACTGCGTCCGGCTTGCTACCTGGCGATTCCTCCGGGTCTGTTCGCCACGGTGATCCGCAGCTTGGGGGCTGCCGGCCTGGCGCGCGACGCACGCGTGATCGTCGAAAAACCATTCGGCCGCGACCTGGCCTCTGCAATCGAGCTGGATGCGATCGCCCGCTCGGTGTTTGCCGAGTCGTCGATCTATCGCATCGATCACTTCCTTGGCAAGGAGGCGATCATGAACATCCTCTATTTCCGCTTTGCCAATTCGTTCCTCGAGCCGATCCTGAACCGCGACCATGTGGCCAGCGTGCAGATCACGCTGGCAGAAGACTTCGGCATCGGCGACCGGGGACGTTTCTATGAATCCGCCGGTTGCCTGCGCGACGTGGTCGAAAACCACCTGTTCCAGATCGTCGCGCTGCTCGCCATGCAGCCGCCCGCCAGCCAGAGCTACGCCGCGGTGCAAAGCGCGAAGGCCAGCGTGTTGCGCGCCATGCGTCCGCTCACCCCGGATGACCTGGTGCGCGGGCAGTACGAGGGCTATCGCAAGGAGAGGAACGTGGCTGCCGATTCCGACGTCGAGACGTTCTGCGCGGGGCGCCTCTTCATCGATTCTTGGCGCTGGGCCGGCGTGCCGTGGTACCTGCGTTCCGGCAAGCGGCTTCCAACGAATGCCAGCGAGGTGCTGGTGCAATGGCGCGCGCCTCCGCAAAGGCTGTTCGACGATGCCGATCTCGCGGAGGGTCGCGCCAACTACTTGCGGTTTGCATTGCATCCGGTCGCGGCGATCGCGCTGGCCGCGCGCGTCAAGCGTCCCGGCCATGAATTCGCGGGCGATCAGCGCGAACTCTACTTGTGCGAAGGCGCCCTCGCGGGCGAGTCACCCTACGAACGCCTGCTGGGCGACGCGATGGCCGGCGATGGATCGCTCTTCACCAGCCAGGACGCCGTGGAGGCCGCCTGGGCGGTCGTCCAACCGGTGCTCGAGCGGCACCACCGCGCATTGCCCTACGAAGTCGGCACCTGGGGACCGGAAGCGGCCGACTCGCTGGTCGCGCCGCCTGGCGGCTGGCACAAGCCGCAATCCGGGCGCGCGCAATGACATCGGACGTCGTGTTCCTGCTGGATGTCGACAACACTCTGCTCGACAACGACGCGATCGTCGCCGACTTGCGGCAGCATCTCGAGCAGGCGTTCGGCGTGGCCAATGCAAATCGATACTGGACGATCTTCGAAGGGTTGCGCGACGAACTCGGCTACGCCGACTACCTCGGCGCGCTGCAACGCTATCGCGCCGGCTCGATGGATGGCGGCGATGCGCAGCGGCTGCTGCTGATCTCCGCGTTTCTCATCGACTACCCGTTCTCCGAGCGGCTCTATGCGCGTTCGCTGGAGGTCATCGAGCGCCTCGGCGCATTTGGCCCGACGGTGATCCTCTCGGATGGCGACGTCGTGTTTCAACCGCGCAAGGTGCAGCGCTCCGGGTTGTGGGACGCCGTCGCCGGACGGGTCCACATCTACGTCCACAAGGAATTGATGCTGGACGCGGTGCAGCGCATGTATCCGGCCCGCCACTACATCATGGTCGACGACAAGCTTCGCGTGCTCGCGGCCATGAAGGACGTCCTCCGTGAGCGTCTCACGACCGTGTTTCCACGCCAAGGCCACTACGCATTGGACGTCGCCAACATCGCGAAGTATCCGGCCGCCGACATGACGGTCGAGCGCATCGGCGATCTCGCCGATCTCGACATCTCGACACTGCCGGGCGTCGCGCCCGGCGCACCGACAGCGACCCAGGAGCAATCATGAACGGCAACACCCAGCAACTTCATGCGCTCGGCCAGAGCCTCTGGCTCGACAACATCAGCCGCGACATCCTTGTCGACGGCACGCTCGCACGCTACATCGCGGAATTTTCGGTGACCGGCCTGACCTCGAATCCCACCATCTTCGAGAAAGCCATCGGCGAGGGCACGCTCTACGACCAGGCGATCGCCGATCTGGCGCGTCACGGTAAGTCGGGCGAGCAGCTGTTCTTCGAGCTGGCGTTGCAGGACTTGCGGCAGGCGGCCGATCTCTTCCGGCCCGCCCACGACGCGACCGGCGGCGTCGACGGCTGGGTCTCTCTCGAGCTGTCGCCGCTGCTGGCGGACGACACTGCAGCGAGCATCAAGGCCGCGGCGACGCTGCACAAGGCAGGCGACAGGCCCAACCTGTTCATCAAGATCCCCGGTACCGCGGCCGGCATCCCGGCCATCGAGGAGTCGATCTTCGCCGGCGTGCCGGTCAACGTGACCTTGCTGTTCTCGCGCGAGCAGTACCTCGCTGCCGCCGAAGCCTACATGCGCGGCATCGAGCGCCGTATCGCCTCCGGACTCGACCCAAAGGTTGAGTCGGTCGCCTCGCTCTTCGTCAGCCGCTGGGATGTCGCGGTCAAGGAGCAGGTCGCGCCAAAATTCCACAATCGACTCGGCATCGCGATCGCGATACGCACCTACAAGGCGTACCGCGACCTCCTGGGCTCGGCACGGTGGCAGAAGCTCTCAAGCGCGGGGGCCCATCCGCAACGGCTTCTTTGGGCCAGTACCGGCACCAAGGATCCCGCCGCGCCGGACACGCTTTATGTCGAGGCTTTCGCCGCGCCCGACACGATCAATACGATTCCGGAGAAGACGCTGCAGGCCTTCGCCGATCATGGAAAGGTGCGCTCTGCGATGCGGTTCGATGGCGGGGATGCCGAGGCCGTGCTTTTGGAATTCAGGCGCGAGGGCATCGACGATGACGCGCTGGCCGCGCGGCTTCAGCGAGAAGGCGCCGAGGCGTTCTCGAAGTCGTGGCGGTCGCTGCTTTCCCGCTTGTCGGACAAGAGCTCTCAATTGGCCGGCGCGACGTCGCCGTGAGCGCGGGCGCGCGAGGCGTGAGCAGCTGATGCCCGCCCGGATCGAAGACTACGCGATGATCGGCGACATGCGCACGGCCGCGCTGGTCGGGCGCGACGGTTCGATCGACTGGTTCTGCGTTCCGCGCTTCGACTCCGGCGCCTGTTTCGCGGCGTTGGTCGGCACGGAGGAGAACGGCCATTGGAAGATCGCGCCGCGCGCCGCCGCCAAGGTGCGCCGTCACTACCAGAATGGCGGCCTGATCCTGGAGACCCGCTTCACCAACGAAGGCGGAAGCGTTTCCGTCGTGGACTTCATGCCGGTCGGCGAAGCGGACACATCGATCGTGCGCCTGGTGATCGGCCGCGAAGGCAAGATGTCGATGCAAACGCAGCTCGTCATCCGTTTCGACTACGGCGTGTCGGTGCCGTGGGTGAATCGCGTGGACAACGAGACGCTGACCGCGATCGCCGGGCCGTCGATGCTGGTGCTGCGCACACCCGTGCGTCTGCACGGCCAGGACCTGCACACCGAGGGCCGATTCACGGTGAAGAAGGGTCAGACGATTCCCTTCGCCCTGACCTATGTGCCGTCGCACCTGCAGCCGCCTCCGCCGCCGGATGTCCAGGCACTGCGCGAGCGCACCGAAGAGTTCTGGCGCGACTGGTCGCGGCGCTGCGAGGTCAAGGGGAAGTGGTCGAAGCATGTGCGGCGGTCGCTGGTCACGCTCAAGGGACTGAGCTTCCGTGCCACCGGCGGCATCGTCGCCGCGCCGACCACCTCGCTGCCGGAAAAACTCGGCGGCGTGCGCAACTGGGACTATCGCTACTGCTGGCTGCGCGACGCCGCTTTCACGCTGCTCGCGTTGCTGAATGCCGGCTATACCGACGAAGCTGACGACTGGCAGAACTGGTTGCTGCGAGCGGCAGCGGGCAGTCCGGACCAGCTGCAGATCATGTACGGCGTCGCGGGCGAGCGCGACCTACCTGAAAGAGAACTTGACTGGCTCACCGGTCACGCGGACTCGCGGCCGGTTCGCGTGGGCAACGCAGCCTCCGACCAGATGCAGCTCGACATTTACGGCGAGCTGGCCGACGTGATCAAGCACGCCGCGCTTGGCGGCCTCGCGGCCGCGCCGCGCCGCGAGGAGTTGCGCGTAGCGTTCCTGAAGCACCTCGAAAAAGTCTGGCGATTGCCCGACTACGGCATCTGGGAGATCCGCGGCGAGCCGCAGCACTTCGTTCATTCCAAGGTGATGGCCTGGGTCGCGTTCGATCGTGCGTGGCGGGCACGCGAGTCCGCGAAGAACAAGTCGCAACGCGCGCACTGGAAGAAGCTCGCCGCCGAAGTCCACGCCGACATCTGCCGCCAGGGCGTCGACAGCGCGCGCGGTTGCTTTGTACAAGCCTACGGTTCGCAAGGCCTCGACGCAGCGCTGCTGCTTCTGCCCATCGTCGGCTTCCTGCCGCCTACCGACACGCGCATCGAGGCAACGGTGGCGGAAATCGAAAGATGCCTCATGGCTGGTGGCTTGGTGCTGCGTTACCAAACCGCGAGCGGCGTGGACAACTTGCCGCAAGGCGAGGGCGCGTTCCTGCCCTGCAGCTTCTGGCTGGTCGAACTGTACGTTCTGATGGGCCGACAGCAAGAAGCGGTGAGGCTGTTCGAGCGGCTGCTGAAATGCCGCAACGACGTCGGCTTGCTGTCAGAAGAATACGACCCCCGCGCGAAACGCATGTTGGGCAATTTCCCACAAGCCTTCAGCCACGTCGCACTCATCAACTCGGCGCTTTGCCTGTTGCATGCCACGGGGAAAGGCGAACAGCCGCGTCCGCAAATGCGACACCAAGAGATCTCGCCGCCCACAGCGCGCAGAAAGAAAGCGTGACGGCCGTGCGCATTCTTGCCATCGACATCGGCGGCTCGCACCTGAAGGCATCCATCCTCGATGCGCGCGGGCGAATGCTGACGCAGAAAGTGACGGTGAAGACGCCCGATCCTTGCCCGCCTCGTGCGATGGTCGACGCGTTGGTGGCGCTGGTCCGACCGCTGCCGGCTCACGACCGGATCGCAATCGGTTTTCCCGGAGTCGTGCGCGATGGGCGGGTGATCACCGCGCCGCATTGGGTCACGAAGGAGTGGGCGGATTTCGAACTGCCGAAAGAGTTGTCACGGCGACTGCACGGCGCACCCGCGCGCATGATCAACGATGCCGAGATGCAGGGCCTGGCTGTCATCAAGGGCAAGGGGCTCGAGCTGGTGCTGACGCTGGGCACCGGCGCGGGCACAGGCCTTTTCCGTGACGGAGACGTCATGCCCCACCTCGAGCTGGCGCATCACCCGATTCGCGGCAACAAGACCTACGACGACTACATCGGCGACGCCGCGCTGAAGAAAGTGGGAGTGAAGCGATGGAACCGGCGCGTGGCGCGCACCGTCGACATCCTGTATGCGCTGCTGCATTTCGATCACCTCTTCATCGGTGGTGGCAACGCCGCGAATGTCTCGATCAAGCTGCCGGACAACGTGAGCCTTGTCTCCAACGATGCCGGCATCGAAGGGGGGGCCATGCTGTGGCGCCGCGATGGTCAATGAGGCGCGATGGCCTGTCGGCTTAATCGAGCTTGTGCAGCGCGCGTCCCTTGTGCAAGGCGATGTGTTCGGTCTTGTCGCTCTTGATCTCGTATTGGGGGTCGTCGGGGCTGCAGCGATGCATGTGGCCCTTGTAGTCGGTGTCGCGCGTGTGGACCTTGATGATGCGGCCGGTCACGTACCCGGCTTCGGAGTTCCACCGGACATGGTCCCCGACCTTGAACTCATGGAGCATGCATCTCCCCCGTCCTGGCCAACAGCCTGCGCGCGCGCGACACCACGTTCTCGACGGTGAACCCGTATTCGCGCAGCAGCACGTCGGCGGGCGCCGACGCACCGAAACGGTCGACGCCGAGCATCTCACCGCGATCGCCAATGTAGCGGTGCCAGCCTTGCGCCACGCCCATCTCCACGGCAAGACGCGCGGGCACATCCGGCGGCAGCACCTCGTCGCGATAGTCTTTCGATTGCGCCTCGAACAGATCCCAACTGGGCATCGACACGCAACGCACCGCGATGCCCTCGCCGCGCAGGCGCTCGGCAGCGGCGACGATCAGACCCACTTCCGACCCGCTGGCGATCAGGATCAGCGCGGGGCGCCGATCCTTCGCGTCGCTCAGCACATAGGCGCCGCGGCGCAGGCCTTCCGCATTCGCATTGCGCGCGCGGTCGAGCGTGGCGACATCCTGACGCGTGAGGACCAGTAGCGCGGGTCGATCACGCATCTCGATCGCCACTTTCCAGGCCACCGCCGTCTCGTTGGCGTCGGCAGGACGGATCACCGTGAGGTCGGGCATCGCGCGCAGGCTGGCCAGTTGCTCCACGGGCTGATGGGTCGGTCCGTCTTCACCCAGCGCGATGCTGTCGTGCGTGAAGACGTGCACCACGTGCAGCTTCGACAGCGCCGCGAGGCGGATCGCGGGACGCATGTAGTCGGAGAAGATCAGGAAGGTCGCCCCGTAGGGAATGAATCCGCCGTGCGCGCCCAAGCCGTTCACGATTGCGCCCATCGCGTGTTCGCGCACACCGAAATGAAGGTTGCGACCGGCAGGGCTCCAACCACCGCCGTCCGATCCCTGCGTGTCCTCACCGGTGGCCACGGGTGGATTGAAGTCGCCCAGGTCCTTGAGCGCGGTCTTGGTCGACGGGTCCAGGTCGGCCGAACCGCCCGTCAGCGCGGGCAGTTGCGGCGCAATGGCATTCATCACCTTGCCCGACGCGGCCCGCGTGGCCATGCCCTTGGCGTCGGCGGGAAAGACCGGAATGTCGGCATCCCAGCCGGCCGGCAAGTCACCGCGCAGCCGGCTTTGCAATTCCGCAGCCAGATCGGGGGAGGCCTGCGCATAGGCTTTCATGCGCGCGTTCCAGTTCGCTTCGTCGCGCTCGCCGCGCGAAAGCGCTTCGCGCATGCGCGCGAGCGCGGCTTGCGGAATCAGGAACGGCGGCTCGCTCGGCCATCCGAGCCGCTCCTTGGTCAATTGCACTTCGTCCGCGCCGAGCGGCGAGCCGTGAGCCTCGTAGCTGTCGTGCTTGTTCGGCGAGCCGTAGCCGATGTGCGTGCGCACCAGGATGAGCGATGGTCTCGATGTTTCCGCGCGCGCGCACTCCAACGCCTGGTCGATCGCATCGACATCGTTGCCGTCGGCCACCGACTGCGTGTGCCATCCATAAGCGTCGAAGCGCGCCGCGCGGTCCTCGGAAAATGTCATCGGGGTACCCGCGGACAGCGTCACACGGTTGTCGTCGTACAGGCAAATCAATTTGCCGAGTTTCAGGTGCCCCGCCAGCGACGCGGCCTCAGATGCCACACCTTCCATGAGATCGCCGTCACTGACGATCGCGTAGGTGCGGTGGTTGACGATTTCGTGACTCGCTCGGTTGTATCGCGCCGCGAGCTGTGCCTCCGCGATCGCCATGCCGACCGCGTTCGCAAAGCCCTGCCCCAGTGGGCCGGTGGTGACTTCGACGCCGGGCGTGTGTCCGCGTTCGGGATGGCCCGGCGCCTTGCTGTCCCACTGCCGGAAGCTCTTGATGTCGTCCAGCGGCACGTCGTATCCGCTCAGGTGCAGCAGGCTGTAGAGCAGCATCGAACCGTGCCCGGCCGAGAGGATGAAGCGGTCGCGGTCCGGCCAGGCGGAATTGCGTGGGTTGCACTTGAGATGCCGGCTCCACAATGCATACGCCATCGGCGCAGCGCCTAGCGGCATGCCTGGGTGTCCGCTGTTGGCCTTCTGCACCGCGTCCACCGACAGGAAGCGGATGGTATCGATGCAAAGTTGGTCGAGCGCGTCTGACATGGGGCAAACCCATTGTTCCACCATGACGCGAGCCTCGGTGCTCGACAACAAGAACTTGCGCGCGGTCGCTACGAACGCGATGGATCCCGGAAGAGCCGGTGCATTTTCTGGCGCTTTGCTGGTTCCTCTTCTTCATCATGGCGCGTGTGACATTGGTGTTCATCACCGGCGCGCGCAGGAACCTGCCGCGCTTCGCCGACGAAGCGCGGGAAGCCAATCACAACCTGGTCGCGCTGATCGGTGAAGTGGCCAAGCGGAAGAACGCAATGCCGGCACAGGTCGCGCTCGCCTGGCTCCTGGCACAGAAGCCGTGGATCACGTCGATCCCGGGAACCACCAAGTTGCATCGCCTCGAAGAAAACATCGGGGGCGCAAACGTCGAGTTGACCGCCGCCGATCTGCAGGAACTGGCCGACGTGATGGCGAAGGCGCCGGTCACGGGCGAGCGCTACAACGCCCAGATGATGAAAACCGTCAACCGTTGAGGCGCCTGAAATGACTGCACCCACACTCGAAGGGCGCGTGGTGCTCGTCACCGGCGGCGCGACCGGCATCGGCTTCGGCGCGGCCAAGCGCCTGATCGAACACGGCGCGATCGTCTACATCACGGGGCGCCGGCAGGACGTGCTCGACACGGCTGCCGGGAAGCTTGGAAAAGGGACCCATGGCATCCGGGCCGACGCCAGCATCAAGGCCGACATGCAGCGTGTCGCAGACGACATCAAGGCCGCGCATGGCCAACTCGACATCCTCTTCGCCAATGCCGGCGGTGGTCACGCCACGCCGCCGATGGATTTGACCGAGTCGCAGATCGACAGCGAGCTGTCCATCAACATCAAGGGCGTCGTGCTGACGATGCAGACGATGCTCGGGGTGCTGCGTAACGGCGCTTCGGTTGTCCTCAACGCCTCGATCACCGCCGACATGGGCCTGCCCGGCTTCGCGGTGTACGCCGCGACCAAGGCGGCCGTGCGTTCGCTCGCGCGAAGCTGGACGACCGACCTCAAGCACCGCGACATCCGCATCAACACGATCAGCCCTGGCGTGGTGCCGACCGAGGGCTACGGCCACGAGCAGAAGATGACGGACCGGCAGGTTGCCGATTACGTCGAGCGCGTCGCGACCGAGATCCCGGCCGGCCGTGTCGGCACGGCCGAGGACATCGGCGACGCCCTGGTCTTCCTGGCATCCGACCAGAGCCGCTACATCCGCGGCGTCGACCTGGTCGTCGATGGCGGCATGACGCGCGTCTACGCTGGCAAGAACTGAGGCCAGCACGAAATGCCGAACAACACACAGGATGAAGTCCACATCGTCTGCGAGCTGCGCTGCTCAACCGAGAACCGCGACCGCGTGCGCGAGCTCGCGCTGCGGTTCGTCGAGCCGGCGCGGGCCGAGCCGGGCTGCCTTTACTACGACCTGCACCAGAAGCGCGGTGCGCCGGACACGTTCTTGATCATCGACGGGTGCCGTCCCTCGCGCAGCTCAGCGACCCGCCGGCGGCGGCGATATCACTAGCTAGCTAGTGTCCTGAGTCAGAGGTTCGCAGACAAAAGCTCTCGATGCTTGCGAAGATGTCGTCTGCGGACGTCCTCGCCGAGACGCCTCGGTGAACACGACTCCGTCTTCCTCAGCTCGCGCTGCCCGGGTACGATCGAAAACCTCGGTGCGCCCGGGTTGCTCATCGCGGCTGGAGTTCCATGCAAGCGATGCCCGCCGGCCCCGGGCTGGTCCGTTTGCAAGCCGCGCGCAGTCCACTTGAGAATCGGGAATGCTGTTCAGACGAGCGGAACCACTTCGGGGTGCCCCATGGCGGAACGTCAACGCGAGCTGACCCGAACGCTTCTCGGCGCTATCTTCCTGGGCGGGTTGATCGTGGCGTCGCTCTGGATCCTGCGGCCGTTCGTTGCCGCCGCGATTTGGGCGACGATGATCGTCGTCGCCACGTGGCCCGTGCTGTTGTGGTTCCAGGCTCGGTTGTGGAAGCGCCGGTGGCTTGCCATTGCCGCAATGACCGCGGTGTTGCTGCTCGTGTTCGTAGTACCGCTGGCGCTCGCGATCGGCACGGTGGTCCTGAACGCAGACGAACTCGTCACGTGGCTGAAATCGATGGCCAGCTTCCGCATGCCGACGCCCCCGGACTGGATCGCCCGTCTGCCCTTCATCGGGTCGAAACTGACGCTGGCCTGGGAGCAGGCCGCAGCGTCAGGCGTCGAGGGGCTGCTGTCGCGAGCGATGCCTTATGCGGGAAGGTTGACGCAATGGTTGGCCTCGGAGGCCGGCAACGCAGGAGTCCTGTTCATTCAGTTCCTGCTGACGCTGATTCTCACGGCGTTGATGTACGCGAGCGGCGAAGCCGCCGCGCTGGTCGTTCTACGCTTCGGCCGCCGCCTGGCGGGGGACCGCGGCGAGAACGCCGTGCGGCTTGCCGGCCAGGCAATCCGCGGCGTCGCGCTCGGGGTGGTCTTGACGGCGGTCGTGCAGGCTGCACTCAGCGGGATCGGGCTGGGTGTGGCTGGAATTAAGTTTGCCGGGCTGCTCACGGCGGTGGTTGCCTTCTTGTGCATTGCGCAGGTCGGCCCGTCGCCGGTGCTGGTTCCCGCGGTGATCTGGCTTTATTGGAGCGGCGAGACGACGTGGGGCACGTTCCTGCTCGTCTGGTCCATGGTCGTTGTGATCATGGACAACTTCCTTCGGCCCGTGCTCATCAAGCGTGGCGCTGACTTGCCGCTGTTGCTGATCTTTGCTGGCGTGGTTGGTGGGCTGCTGGCATTCGGTCTGGTGGGTGTTTTCGTCGGCCCTGTCGTGCTCGCAGTGGCCTATACGCTGCTCCGAGCCTGGATCGACGACGACAGACTCGACCCATAGCGCCCCACTATGTTGTGGGGTGTCCCGACCGGTGCCACAACAAGTTACCCTGCGCCGCAGTCGGGAGACCTTGAGCGCACAATGGTCCAATAGTCTCGAGCGATTCCCTGCCGGGGCTTTCGGTGGGAGGCTGCAAATCGATGCTCCACGACGCTCGCACGACAGCGAGAATGATCCAGGCGCCGCGGCGGATGCTGCAGTCGCGGCATGGGCGGAAATCGACGCGCTGCTCGCGCCGGTTCTCGGCCGGCGCGGTGTAGCCGCGCTGTACCAGCGCAGCGTCCATCTGACGCTGACCACCCGCCCGTGGCTCGCCCCCGCCCGGGATGGACTGCTGCAGCCAGGCGGGCTCGCCCCATTGCACACCGCCCTGGCCGCACAGGACGGTTTGACCGCCGCCGCCGCCAGCGCGGAACTGCTGGCGAACTTCCGCGTTCTGCTGGTCAGCCTTCTCGGTGAGTCGTTGACCACCCGACTGCTGGCTCCGCAGCAACGCGCGCCCCCGCACGGCGACGCCGCCAAGGAATCCCAGCCATGAATGCCGCCAACGACCGAGCGATCATCCACCGCCTCCTCACCGGAGTGCCCGGCCTCGACGACGTGCTGGGAGGCGGCCTCCCCGAGTTCTCCTTCAACGTCATAGCGGGCCCCCCGGGGTCCGGCAAGACGACGCTGGCGCACCAGATCATGTTCGCGCTGGCCAGTGCGGAGCGTCCGGCCCTCTACTTCACCGTCCTGGGTGAGCCGCCGGTGAAGATGCTGCGTTACCAGCAGCAGTTCGATTTCTTCGACGCCGGCAAGCTGCAACACGCCATCCATTTCATCAACCTCGCGGAGGAGGCGGCCTCGGGCGACCTCGGCAAGGTGCTGCATCGCATCCTGGCTGAAATCGAGGCGAAGGGACCGGGGCTCGTATTCGTCGACTCCTTTCGCTCGCTCGCGACCACGGGGGCGGACGGCGCGGTGCCCCTGCGCAACCTGCAGGAATTCGTGCAGGAGCTGGGTGTGCTCATGACCAGCTGGCAGGCGACCACCTTCCTCGTCGGCGAGTACCCGGGCAACGACAACAACCCGGTGTTCACGGTGGCCGACGGCCTGATCTGGCTGCGCCAGAGCGAGCAGCGCAACTCGGTGGTGCGCAAACTGGAGATCGCCAAGATGCGAGGGCAAGCGACCCTGGCTGGCCTGCACTCGTTCCGCATCGACAGCGCCGGCATCCACGTGTTCTCGCTGCCCGCGCTGGACCGGCCGCAACTGCGGGCGGCCCCGCATCCGTCGCGGCAGCGCGTGCGCATGGGTGTCGAGGGGCTGGACGACATGCTGGGGGGCGGTCTGCCGCGCGGCTACTCGCTCCTGGTGGCCGGCCCGTCGGGCGCCGGCAAGAGCATCCTCGCCTCGTCCTTCCTGGTGGAAGGGGCGGCCGAGGGCGAAACGGGCGTCCTGGCGACCTTCGAGCAGCGCCCGGGCCGCTCGCGCGGGAGGGCGCTGGCGGAGCTGATCGCGGCCGGCCGCGTGGGCGTCATCGATGCGCGAGCGCCCGGCTTGTCGGTTGACGAGATCTGCACGTTGCTGGTCGCCGAAATCACGCGCCTGAAGGCCACCCGGGTGGTGATCGACTCGCTGTCGGGATTCGAACTCGCCCTTGCGCCGACATTCCGCGAAGACTTCCGCGAATCGCTGTCACGCATGGTGCTGGCGATCGCCAGTACCGGCGTGACCATCTTCATGACCTCCGAACTGGAGGATCGGTTCCTCGACCTGCGCTTCAGCCCCTACGGCACCGCCTTCCTCACCGACGCGATCATCGTGCAGCGCTACGTCGAGGTCGACAGCCGCCTGCTGCGGGTGATGGCCGTCGCGAAGGTGCGGGACAGTGCGCACTCCAACGAACTGCGGCTGTTCCACATCGACGACAACGGCATCCGGCTGGGAGGCATGCTGCACCAACACGAAGGCTTGCTGGGTGGCCGACCCACCCTGCGCAAGAGAGACCCAGGAGAGCCCATCGATCCCAGCTGGGGAAGCCCGAATCCGGAGAAGAGCTCATGAACCCCAATGTCCTTTCTTGCCGAGGTGCGACCATGAAGAGGGATTCTTCCCGCAGGGGCTCCACCCGGGGCCCCAGCCCGCTGGAAGTGCTGGCCGTCGAGGCGTCGGCCTTGCGAACCGAACTGGTGACGCTGCGACAGAAGCTCGCCAGTGTCGAACGAGACCTGAGCGCAGCAGGTGGCGGAGTCCTGCACGAGACCAATCAAGAACTCGTGGTGGCCGCCGTGCGCGCCCATGAAATCGCGGACGCGGCGCGCACCGCCCTGGAGCGCGTGAGCAGCCCGGCCGCCCCCGCAGTTGCCATGGCGCGGCGGGATTGGCCGGAGGCCTTCGACGATCTGCGAGAGGCCAACGAACGACTCGTGGTGGCGGCCCTGCACTCGCAGGAGCTGGAGGAGGAGGCGAAGCAAGCCTACCGCCAGTACGTGGCCTTCTTCGCCACCGTGGCCCATGAACTGCGCAATCCGCTCCTGCCGCTGCGGCTGGCGGCGCGCATGCTGGATCGTGCGCACGACGACCCCGAGATGCTGGCCAAGCTGCAGGCCACCATCACCGGGCAGGTGAATCACATCGCACGCCTGATCAGTGACCTTCTGGACGGCGCACGCGTGAGTACCGGAAAATTCCGGCTTGAGCGGGTGAGCGTCGACCTGGTTCGACTACTGGCGCTGGCCATCGAGTCCTTCCTCCCGCTGGCGGAAGGGCGCCACCAGAAGTTCAGCAGTGCGATGCCGGCGGGTGCGGTGCCGGTGTTTGCCGATCCGGTGCGGCTGGTGCAGGTCTTCGGCAACCTGCTGGAGAACGCCTCCAAGTACACGCCCGAGGGCGGCGAGCTCGGGTTGGTCGTCAGCGTCCAGGGGCCGAATGTGGTGGTCGCCATCTCCGACAACGGCATCGGTATCACCCCGGAGGCGCTGCCGCATCTGTTCAAGATCTTCGTGCAGGACGCCCATGCCGTGGCCTTCGACCGGGCAGGCTTCGGCATCGGGCTCGCCGTCGTGCAGGAACTGGTCCTCGAGCATGGCGGCGCCGTCGTCGCGACCAGCGCGGGGAAGGGCCGGGGGAGCCAGTTTCGGGTCACTCTTCCGCTTGAAGTGCCGGCGTGAGCCATAGCGCCCTTCGTCCGGCGGCCATCAGCCGGGCCCGGCCCTTGTGTTCGGAAACGCACGGACACAGGGGTGTGAATTCCCCATGCTCTGGAGGACCACTTGAAGGCCCGGATGAACCCCATCACCATCTTCGTTGTCGCGGCGATCGCGCTGGCAGGCGCGGGACTCGCATTCCTCGGCTGGCTGCAGGCGGCCGTGGCCTTGTGGGTGGTCGCGGCGGTCGTCGCCGCC
Organism: Ramlibacter monticola; assembly: GCF_016722785.1. GTDB lineage: Bacteria > Pseudomonadota > Gammaproteobacteria > Burkholderiales > Burkholderiaceae_C > Ramlibacter > Ramlibacter monticola. The sequence goes on from NZ_JAEQNE010000002.1 coordinate 15,972, forward strand.
TCGCTCAAGATGGCCAACACCTGGCAGAAGTTCGTCGTGCTGCGCGCGGGCAAGCTGCAAGGGGTCCGCGGACCTGGCCTGTTTGCCATCATCCCCGTCGTTGACACGGTAGTGGCCGTGATCGACGAGCGCATTCAGACCACCGCGTTCAACGCGGAGCAGGCGCTGACGCGCGATACGGTGCCTGTGAATGTTGACGCGATCATTTTCTGGCACGTGCACGACGCGCAGAAGGCAGCGCTGGCCATCACGGACTACCGGCAGGCGATCGACCGCGTGGCTCAGACGTCGCTGCGCGAGATGATCGGGTCGTCGATGCTGGCCGCTCTGCTATCGGACCGGCGCGCGGCCGACCGCCAGCTCGGGGAAGAAATCGGCGCCAAGACCGTCGAGTGGGGCGTGACAGTGCGATCGGTCGAAATCCGCGACGTCGCGATCCCCGTGGCGTTGCAGGACTCGATGTCGCGCCAGGCGCAGGCCGAACGCGAGAAGCAGGCCCGGATCATCCTGGGCTCGGCCGAAGCCGAGATCGCGGCGCGGTTCGTCGAGGCGGCCCGCGTCTACGCCGGCCAGCCGGGTGCCTTGCAGCTGCGGGCGATGAACATCGTCTACGAGACCACGAAGGAGCGCGGGACGACGATCTTGATCCCGAGCGCGATGGTCGACAGCATGAACCCCGCAGCCGTCGCCGTCGCCTTGGCGACGGCCCAAGCGGGTGCCCCGGTTGCAGCGGAAACACCTGTGCACTAGTCCACTGAATCATTGAAATGGCACCGGCTGGATTCGCCGGGAAGGGTCCGCGTATTTCCACTTGATCGGCTTTGGATCCTTGTTGTGCTCGCGGATGTATCGCATCAGCTTTTTCTCCAGATCCGATGTGAAGATTCCTCGGGCGATCACGTCGCGCTGGATCCGGCTGAATTTTCAACTCAAGGAGGCCTGTCCATGTCCGCCATGATGAAAGCTGCAGTCTTCGTCGAACCCGGTCGCATCGAGGTCGTGGACAAGCGAATCCCGGATGTCGGGCCGAACGACGCCCTGATCCGCATCACGACGACCACGATCTGCGGCACGGACGTCCACATCCTCAAGGGCGAGTACCCGGTGGCCAAGGGCCTCACGGTGGGCCATGAACCCGTGGGCGTCATCGAAAAACTGGGCAGCGCCGTCGCCGGCTACAAGGAAGGGCAACGCGTCATTGCGGGCGCGATCTGCCCCGACTTCAACTCATACGCCGCACAGGACGGCGCACCTTCGCAGGATGGCAGCTACCTGGTTGCGAAAGGCCTGTGCGGCTGTCATGGCTACAAGGCCACGGCAGGCTGGCGCTTCGGCAACCTGATCGATGGCACGCAAGCCGAGTACGTGCTGGTGCCGGATGCCGTGGCGAACCTGGCGCCGATTCCGGATGGCCTCACCGACGAGCAGGTGCTGATGTGCCCGGACATCATGTCCACGGGATTCAAGGGCGCTGAGAACGCCAACATCCGCATCGGCGACACGGTGGTCGTCTTCGCTCAGGGGCCGATCGGCCTGTGTGCCACGGCGGGCGCGCGCTTGCTGGGTGCGACCACCATCATTTCCGTGGACGGCAACGATCACCGCCTCGAAATCTCCCGCAAGATGGGTGCGGACGCTGTGCTCAACTTCAGGAACTGCGACGTCGTCGCCGAGGTCATGAAGCTGACCGGCGGGAAGGGCGCGGACTCCGCCATCGAGGCCCTGGGCACGCAGGGCACCTTCGAGTCCGCGTTGCGCGTGCTCAAGCCGGGCGGCACCTTGTCCAGCCTCGGGGTCTATTCGAGTGACCTGACCATTCCCCTGTCGGCGTTCGCGGCCGGCCTGGGCGATCACAGGATCAACACGGCGCTGTGCCCGGGCGGCAAGGAGCGCATGCGACGCCTCATGAACGTGGTGGCGTCGGGACGCGTCGACCTAGGTCTTCTCGTCACGCACCAGTACAAACTGGAACGGATCGTCGAGGCCTACGAGCTCTTCGCCCACCAGCGCGATGGTGTGCTGAAGGTGGCGATCAAGCCCTGACGGCGTCGGCCGGGCGGCTTGTTCGCTGCGCTCGTCACCCGGGTGCGTTGCGCCGGGCCTTGACCGCCGCCGGCGAGATGCCGGGTCGGCCGCCCTTGACGTCGGCCTGCGTACATCCGCGAGAACAGCCCGTTCATCCTGACCAACGCCTCGCGGGCCATCACGCGTATGCGACGCAGAGGATGGTTGGCGGGCACAAAGTCGTCCGGGCGACGCATCGTGAACAAGCCTTCGATGAACCTGTCGGAGCCGCGCATGAGTCGGAATCGACTTGGATCGAACGACTGATTTTCGGCCCCGAGTTCAGTGAGGCGAAGGTTGGCAACGGGTCGGGAGTGCCAGTTCAAGCCGCGTGCAAGCGGCCTCTCGCGAGTCCAGTTCGCTGCGGCGCTGGGCAGAGTCAGCAGCACCTTCGATACCGGTCGTTGGGGATGACGCACGCAGCGCCGAGGAATGACCGCGATCTGGCCGGAATCGTGAGTTCGGGCGTCGGCGGCGACGGACAGCAACCGCTGCACTGCGGCTGCTCGCGAAGAAGAAGTGAACTTCCGGAATGGGTCGTGTCTTGTCGGTTGCACGTGGTGTCCCGTTGACGCTAAGCCGTCATTCGCGCTGAGCCTCCGACCTGTACCTGTGTTCACGCTCCATCCCAGTTTCGTTCGACTGGGTGCGGTTCGACCCGACCATCCGCAGATAGATGGTGCGTGGTGGGTGGGCTTGCCTGGTCGACCCACGCTACCACGTCGTTCTCGCCGTCAAGGTCTGCGCGCTCGCGGGGCGAGCGCTTGCGGCCTGCGGCCGTCTGTGAACCCTGACAGCTGCGCTGCGCCGTGGTGCTCCGGTCTCGGGCAATCCCGCCCGACACAGACCGGAGTTCGCCATGTCGTCGTCTTCCACTTCCTCCGTTGATGTTGTCGCTGCGCTGCTGGTGCGCGATGTCGATGGCCAGTACCGTCCTGCTCGTGCCGACGAGGTTCTTTCCCAAGCGCGGCGGGTGTTGTCTCAACGGATGCGGCGCGGCGCCACGATGTCGTCACCGCAGGCGGTCAGGGACTACCTGCGCCTGGAAATCGGGGGCCTCGAGCACGAGGTGTTTTGCGTGCTGTTCCTGGATGCGCAGCACCGCATCATTGCGCTGAAGCAGATGTTCCGCGGCACGGTGACGCAGACCTCGGTGTACCCGCGCGAGGTGGTGAAGGAAGCACTGGGTTGCAATGCCGCGGCGGTGATCCTGGCGCACAATCATCCGTCGGGTGCTGTCGATCCGAGCCGGGCCGACGAGTTCCTGACGCAGACGCTGAAGACGGCGCTGGCGCTCGTGGATGTGCGGGTGCTCGATCACCTGGTGGTAGCGGGTGGCGAGGTCCGTTCGTTCGCAGAGTTGGGCCTGCTTTGAGGGCTGCGTGGGGCACCTGAGCGTGCCCCGCTGCGCTGTATGCCGGCCGCCGACGATCACGCGCCGTGACGGCTACGTCCGTGGGAATCCATGACAAGGGTGGGCACGTCGTCAGGGCCGAAGCCCAGCAGGTCGGCGTCGCGGGTTGGCTGGTGCGTCTGGCCGTACCAGAGCTGAGAGAGCAGGGCCCCCTTGAGCAGAAAGTTCGGTGCGTGCTCGGAGATGGACAGCCGGTAAAGCAGGCGTTCCAGGCCGTAGCGGGTCAAGGTCAGGTTGAAGTCCTGCTTCGACGTGTCGGTGTGCTGGTTGAGCCTGGCACGGATGGACGTGGCCCGGTTGGCGCTCATGCCGTGATGGCCTCGATGTAGGGGCGCATCACGTTGGCCGCGCGGCCGCGCGTGGCGTGGCGCCACAGGTCGTCCAGCCTGAACTTGCGCTGGCTCCAGCCGTCGCGCAGCGCTTCGAGCGCGACGTCCAGGCCGATCTTGTTGCGAAACCTGAAGCAGTCGACGATGGTCCGGGCTGCGTTGAAGACTGGCACCTGGATGCCGTCGATGTTCAGGTGTTCGACACCCTCGGCCAGAGCGTCGTCCGACATGCGAACGACGCGGATGGCAGGCTGGTCCAGCCGGGGGGGCACCATGTGCTGCGGGATGGCGATCCAGACCTCGAAGGGGGCCTGCGTGCCGATCTCGTGGACCCGCAGCGCGGACAGCAGGCAGACCACGCCCTTGGGCACGCGTGCCGAGACTTCTGCCAGTGAGCGGTGTTCGCTGATCGCCGCACCGGGCAGGCCGTACAGGCCCCGCGCCACGCGTTCGAGCTTGCCGGCCTGCACCAGGCGCGTCAGGGCGATCGTCGGCAGACCCTGCTGCGTCACGTCGCGGGCGCGCAGCAGCGTTCGGGCGCGTGCGAGACGCAGCACCTGCTGTTCGTGGGTGGCGGCGGCGACGGCCTTCATGCCCGGATTGTGTTGCGGAATGACTGTGAAAGTAGACATTTACAGTATAAATGCAACGTGTCCGCCGGTGTCTTCGCGCCGCCCGGTGGACGTTGTCCCACCGTTGGCTAGAATTCGCGTTCAGGCGCCCGCCGTACTTGCACGCGAGTAGAAACAGGCAACCCCTTCATCGTCAGTGATCTCCCTTCAGGGCCCTCGTCGTCGGGGACTTAAACGCGTGCGTCTGACCCGACTCGGCGAGGTTGACCGAAGGAAGACTCATGACCTTGAAAGAACTTGCGCACGCTGCGCAGCAATCCCTCCAGACCCGTGCCGGCTGCGTTGTCAAACGCAGTCATGTGCACGAACTCCTGGCCGCCGCGTTCCGCCACTCCTCATGGGCGGCGTTCCTGTCCGAATCGGTGCTGGCCGATGGCGGGGTCGGCGATGCGCCAGCAGGCGCGGGCCCACGGGTGATCGGGCGAGCGGTCCAACTGCAGTATGCGCAGGGCGCTGCGGTGGCGATGGCCGGCGCGCTGCTGGCCTTCGTCGCAGAGCGTCAGCTTTCGTCGGTGCGTTGGTCCGACCTGGCCGCCATGCTCACCCCTGCGACCCGTGCCGCCGTTGACGATGGGCTGGACGAGGCAGATGAATGGGACGACGACGACGACGAGGTGACGCCCGACGGGCCTGCCACCGGCTTGACCCGGGATCGGCTGCTGCGCTCGCCCTTGCTGTTGCACAGCTTGGAGCATGCGGCGGGGGCGCCGAACCCGCGGGTGCATCACCTGGTCGCCGCGCTGTACCGCTGCGAGCGGCCGAACGCGTATCTGTACGAGGAGTCGCTCAAGGGCAGGGTGCTGACGACCGTTGAGCGTGGCTGGGTGGACGACTACCTGCGGCTCGAGCCGCAGTTCCGGAAGTACGAGGCCCACTTGAAGGCGGCGGCGTTGGGTGGTGTTCGAGCCGCTGCGCTCGAGTACGCCGCCGCGTTCGACAGTCAGGCGTTCTTCGAACTGGCCGAACGTCTTTCCGGCGATGTGGATGCGGATCGCATGGCCGAGATCGCGGCGACGCCGCAATCGCGGGCCGCGTGGCTGCGCACCGCCGCAGAGCAGGGTTCGAGGTCAGCACTGGAGCAACTGGCCCATAAGGGCGACGAGTGGGCCGAGGAGCGCCTGGCTGAATCGGGGGATGCCGATTGGTTGCGGTCTGCGGCCGAGCGTGCGTTGACCAAGGGCGATGCTCTGAAGGCGTGGACCTGGCAGTACCTGGCGTTGAAGCACGGTGTCGATCTCACCGAGTCGACGATGGCCGCGTACCACGACGGTGGTGAGCGTGATGGGCAGTTCTACGACAGCGACTTCGGTGGTGCCTTGTATGCCGCCGGCTACGAGGCGCTGGCGTTGCCGCAGCTGGGGCCGGTCGAGCATCGGGATGCGCAAGCCAGGGCTCGCGAGATCTTCGGACGGACGCCGTAGGGGTTTGATGCTGCCCCGCCGCAGGCGGGGCAGCCTCTCGCACGCTGATGTCAGCCCGCAGAGATCTCGCGATCGAGGTGGGCGCCGAGTTGGCCCAGGGCCTTGCGGCGCCGTGTCTGTTCCCTGCGGTGCCAGGCCAGAACGGCCGATTTCAGAACGCGGCGCTGCTTGCCCACTTGCTGGTGCAACGGGATGTCGCCCGCGTCGATGCGGGCCACGAGGTACGGTCGGGAAACGCCGATCAGGTCGGCTGCTGCCTGGGTGCTGAGCACCGTGTCGGCGGCGGCTACGGCGTTCCGAGTGGGTGTGTTCGTCCGCACAAGGATGCGCGGGGCCTGGAACAGTTTGGTGAAGTCATCCTGGATGGCGCGTGCAGCATTCGGGGTGAGCCTGGCGTGCCGGCGCAGGACGGCGATGAGTTGATCGATGTCGATATTGAGCGTCAGCATCGGGAGGGCTGCGGCTCGGGAGGGCTCATCGGGATTGCGGGCGGTCCTCATCGCTCCAAGTCTAGAAGCGCGAATCGAGGTTGTCGAAGATGGCGTAGCAGCGATCAAGGTTGGCGCTGAGTGCGTGGCGCGTGGTGGTGGATGCGATGCCGTTGCTGATGCCAGGTCCGGTGGGCCAGGGCGTGTCCCCGCTGCGCGGGGCCGGGCTGTTGCGCTGAGCGTCGAGCCGCTGTCAAAGGCCCAGCGTCTCGACCCTGACGGGCTGCCATCCCTCACGCAACACGGTCAGCCCGGCGGAGCCGGCCGAAGCACGCGGCGGCCCTTTCCCGTGCCCGGGGATCGCGGGCCCTGATTCCTTCACGCTGCGCGTGAACGAGGCCCGCTTGGCGAACTGACCGGCTTGCACGTCGCTGCGCTCGGTGCGGCGCCGGCCAGATCGCCACCCCGTCACCCGCCATGCCCGGAGCCGGGCCGCTGAATGCCGGATGCAAAGGAGTGCTCGCAGCGGCTCGACCGCCGCGCCAGTCGTTCGCCTGGCGGCTCCCTTGGTGGCACGTCGGCCGCAGCGGCGCCGCTGCTTGTGAACGTTCGGTCGCCTTCGCTGCAACCGCTGCGCCAGGCAAGCTGGCACATCGGCCGCGGTGCTGCGCCGCCTGTGGGGACATTGGGAGATGGGTAGCCCGTGCGCCAGTCGTCCCACCGCGATCCCCCCACAAGCCCCCGTCAAGTGGGTGAGGGGGACTTGTGGGGGGATCTTCAAGCGGTGGGCCGGGAAACCGGCTCACTGCAATGGCCGCGAAGAACACCACCCATCCCCAACCCCTTCCCGTGAGGGAAGGGGCCATGCCCACCCCCCGCCCGCCCGTGGGCGGGAGCGAGGGAGTCCGAGCGAGAGGATCAGTTTTCAGGGAACCCGGACCGGGACCCGTCTGATTGCTCTCGATCGGAGAACTCCATGGCAAATGTCCAAGTCATCCAGCGTCACGCGCACCTGGCAGGCGCCGTCAGGCTCGAATTCGTCAACGGCCGCGAGGGCAAGATCGCCAAGGCGGTGCTGACCGCGATCAGCAACACGCGGCGAGGTTCGGGCGAGACGCGCGAGGAGGAGTCCACCGCGATCCAGTGGACGCTGTGGGGCAAGCAGGCCGAGAACGCGTCCGAGTACCTGGGCAAGGGCTCGCACGTCAACATCCTGGGCCGCCTGCGCAACAACAACTACGACAAGGACGGCGAAACCGTCTACGGCATGGCGTTCACCGCCGAGGAAATCGACTACCTCGACAGCCGCGCCGAGTCCGAGGCGCGCCGCAACGGCGGCCACAGCGTCGAAGGCAGCGCGAGCAGCGGCGAGCAAGCCGCGCCGGCCGCCATCACCCGCAAGCCGCGCAACGCGCGCCAGCCAGCGCACGCCGACTCCTGAATCCGCACCGGGTGGGCGTGATGCCACTGAGCCGCGCCCGCCCTTCGAACCTCATTCAACGATCGAAGGAAGCCATCATGTACTCGACTCCGACACTGGCCACCCGCTTTGCCCGCAACACCCGCGTGATGCGAGGCGACCAACCCCTGAGCGAAGACCAGATGCGCGCCGTGGCGCCGTCCATCTTCGCCGAGGGCAAGCACGCGAGCCGCTCCGAGCGCTACACCTACATCCCCACCATCGATGTCCTGCGCGGCCTGCGCCAGGAGGGCTTCGAGCCCTTCATGGTCGCCCAGGGCGCCAGCCGCGTGGAAGGCAAGGCGGAGTTCACCAAGCACATGATCCGCATGCGCCACGCCGGCCAGGTGCAGACCCGGCCCGAGGCGAACGAGATCATCCTGATCAACAGCCACGACGGCGCCAGCTCGTACCAGATGCTCGCCGGCATGCTGAGATTTGTCTGCTGCAACGGCCTGGTGGTGGGCGAGGTGGTGGAGGACATCCGCATCCCGCACAAGGGGAATATCCAGGGCGAGGTGATCGAAGGCGCGTTCCGCGTGCTCGACGAGTTCGAGGCAGTGGAGGAGCACACCGAGGCGATGAAGGCGCTGCAGCTCGAGCCGCCCGAGGAGATCGCCTTCGCGACGGCCGCCCTGGCGCTGCGATTCGGCGAGCGCCGTCTAGAGGAAACCGGTGGGCACCGACCCGCGCCGGTCAGGGCCGAGCAACTGATCGAGGCGCGCCGACCCGAGGACATCGGCCACAGCCTGTGGACCACTTTCCAGCGTGTGCAGGAGAACGTGATCCGTGGCGGGCAGCCTGGCCGCAGTGTGCAGGGCCGCCGCCTGCACACCCGCCCTGTGGGCAGCATCGACCGCGGCGTGAGCCTGAACCGGGCGCTGTGGATGCTGGCCGAGGAGATGCGCAAGCTCAAGGCCTGACGGGTTGGCGATGACTTTCCGGTGGAAGTCATCGCCTCCGGTGCGACCGGCCGGCCCGAACATCGGGCTGGCCGTCTCTCAAGTACCCGAGGAACTTCAAATGAACCACGACGCCATCGATGCCGAGATCGGTGCCTACGGCACGCGATCCCGTCGGGCCACGCAGAACGGCGCTCAGGCTTTCGCGCGGCTGCTGAAGCTGGCCGAGGAGCGCGACTCCGGCCAGATCCCGCGCATCGCGCGCTTCCTGGCCGCAACGTACAACGGCCAGGCCTTCCAGTTCAACCTGTTCGAACTACGTGCCGTCGACAATGCCATCGGCGACGACATGCTCAGTTGCCTGGACGCGCTGCGCTGGGGCCGGGCCGACCTGCACAGGCTCATCCCCGACGGTGACGCCCGCGTGCGCGCCGTGATAGAGCGCTGGGGCTTGCGCTGGCCGAACGACACTTGAGCGCCGAGCCGCGGCGCGCAGAGGCGAGAAGGGCGCGGGCCGGCAGTCGCCGGCCCGCGCAATACGCGGCGCCACACTGCCTTTGGCCGCGCGGGGCCGATGCGCTACGCGCAACCCGCAAAGGCCTGACATGCCGGCGCTCACCGTGCCCCCAGCGAAACCGCGAACGCCCAAGTGGTGGCAGATGCCACCGCGGCGACTGCCACATACATCAGCCACTGTTCCCAGCGCCGGTTCGGTCGCTCGATCAGCGGCTGCAGTGCCGAACGCAGCCGCTGTATGGTCGCGCCGAGCTCGGCACCGAAGGCCACGCGCGCCGCGTCGGCCATCGCCCGGCCCTGTTGCTCAATCAACCGGCGCGCCGCCTCATCTGCACGAGCTGCGAGATGCTGAACCGTCCGGGTCTTGGCGTTCTCCGTGATCGCCGCCATCCGGCCTTCGAAGGAAGCAAGGGTCTCGCGCAGGCTGGCGTCCGCCTGGCCAATCTCTCTGCCGATGTCCTGCAGAACCGGTGTCAAGCCCCTGACGGATTCGATGAGACTGCCCGCCTCACCAATCGCCTCGATCATCAACGCTTCGCGTGCGGCAACCGGATCGTTCACGATGCCACTGCCGTCGCGGCAGCCTCACGATTGGAAAAGCGGCCGAGGTCCAGCGCTGCGAAGCATGCGTCCAGCTGAGACACGACACCGCGCGCGAGTCGCCGGGTTGCCAGCTTCTGTCCGAGCGCCATCTTCTCGCTTCGATCAGTGGCACGCGCGATGAGGCGCTTGTAGTCCGTCTCGTCGCGCGCAATCTCAGCCAGATCGGCGCCCGACCCCCTGATTCGGGCATACACCTCGTTGATGCCGAGCCGACAGCAAATGTTGGCCGATGCAATGGGCTTCTGCTCGAGAAATGCCAGCAGGTTGTGAAAGGTTCGCTCGAGCGGCTCGCGATCGTCCACCATGTTGAAGATGATCCGGATCCGATCCGGCGGGACCCCCACCGCGTGCAGATCGGCCAGCGTAGCAATGGTGTCCTGCTGCTGCTTCGGCGGCGGGACCGAGGGCACGATAAAGCAATCGAACTCCTCGTGGCTATCCTTATAGAGGTGCATCAGCCGCATCAGCTCCTCGACGTTGCTGGCGCCGATATCGACCACCACCTCATCGACGCCTTGGAGGTACTCCTGGAGCTCGCCGAACTGGAAGCCGCGCATCGACTGCGACTGACCTTCGTCGGCGTTGATGCTCTCGATGGCGATGACGCGGGCGCCTGGGAGGCGCGGCGCGAGGAGGTGTCGTGCAATCGTGGACTTGCCCACGTTGCCCGAGAAGCTGATGACCGCGAGTTTCATTTCGAAGACTCCTTCAAGAACAGGGTGTTGGTGGGACGGCCACGCATGAATTCCTCGGCGATGGCCTTTCCAGGCAGCGGCGCCGTGCCCGGCGCGGGGTGAGGTGTTAAGACGGGGCTTGTTGACTTGCCACGACTTGTCAAACCCATTTGCGGAACCGTTGGAAAGGCTCCTGGCGTGGATCCTGCCGTTGTCAACGTGCCCTTCAGCACTTCACGGCGAACCGTGCTGATGCTGACCAGGACGCCCGCGTCTTCCAGTGCATCGCGTATCGCAGACAAGGTGTGCCCTTGGGTCCGCAAGCTGACGATGTCGGCCGCGTACGTCAGCGCCTTGCGTTTGGCATGACCAGGTGGGCGACGTGCTTGTAGGCTCATGGCGACTCGATGCAGCAATTGAGTCCAGCGTAGTGCTTGCAGGGACCACTTCGTGCGATGACTCCGACCGAGAAATCATCGAATCCAGTTCGATGATGATTCGATCCTTGGGGGCGCCGAGGCCATTCCTGATCATCCTCGCCGAGCCTTGATCGAGGAATGTGCGAAGCCGGTTCGAACGCGTGGCGATACCCGATCGCAGCTGTTCGACGGTTTGCCGAATACGCTTCACTTCTTGGCGAAGGTGTACCGATTCCTCGTCGATGCCAGCACGCCGCGCGATGATTCTTGGGCGGAAATCATCGGCCTAGCGACGTCGATCCAAGCCAATACTGAATGCATGGTGAGTGCAGAGATAGGCGCGGTGCCGCCAGTTTCACAAGCGCTTCGCGCCCCTCCATTCGTCGGCTTATGAACACCACCGCCCATGACTTCGTCACGGTTGATATGCGCGGCTTGAAGGCCACGCTGGTGGCCCGCGCGCTGGCGGGGCGGGTGAGCGTGTCGGTGCTGGTGCGTGGGGCTGTGGCGCGCGATCTCGGGCTTTCAATCGAGGACGCCCCTTACCAACTGAAGGTGCCCAGCGGCGCCGCTTCGAGCGCCGCCAGCGTCAAGCTGTCGATCCGCATGACATTGGAGGAAGTTCGACAACTCGCCGCCGGAGCACGCGCTGCGGGCTTGTCGCGCGGCGCCTATCTTGCCGGCCTCGTTGCCAACGTACCCGTGCTATCGGCCGGTGGGGGCCGTGCCGAGCACATCGCCGCACTGATGGCTTCCAGCGCCGAACTGTCGACCCTCAGCCGCAACGTCCACCGACTGACGGTGCTGCTGCGCCAGGCCAACGTAGAACCCGCCAGGCCGTACCGCGAGATGCTGGACTCGCTGGCCGGCGACGTGCGCCGTCACCTCGAGTTGGCCGCCCGAGTGTTGGCCGAGCTGCAGCCAAGGAGCCGCGGTGCTCGGCCCACAACAAACTCCACCCAGTGACAGATCGCCATGGCTCAACCACCCAACATTGACGGCATCTTGATCACGTGGGGCGACCGCCTGTTCTACCCCAGCAATCGCGTCGTCAAGGTGAAGCCGCAACCCAGGCTGAGTGGCGAGGCGGCGCGCTTGCGCGCTGCTGCCATCCGCAAGCGCATCGAGGCGACAGTGGTTCGGCGTGCGCCCCAAGTGATGGTCAAGGTGACTGGCGGTGGGCGCGGCATGAAAGCTATCGCTGCGCACTTCCGCTACATCAGCAAGAACGGCCGGCTGGAGATCGAGGACCAGCGCGGCGAGGCGATGCGGGGCAAGGACAGCTTGCGCGACCTGGCCGATGAGTGGCGCATTGGCGGATCCCTGATTCCCGATGAAGCCGAACCCGGCCACCGGCGCGAGGCCTACAACATCATGCTGTCGATGCCGCGCGGCACGGACCCATTGACCGTGCAGCGCGCGGCGCGTGAGTTCGCGCAAACCGAACTGGCTGGCCACAAGTACGTGATGGTCCTGCACGACCACCAGGCCAACCCACACGTGCACATCAGCGTGCGGGCCGAATCGCGGGTGGGAACGCGACTCAACCCGCGCAAGGCCGACCTACATCGCTGGCGCGAGACATTCGCCGGAAAGCTGCGCGGGCACGGCATCGAGGCCGAGGCGAGCCGGCAGGCCACCCGCGGCAGTAGCCGGAACTACGACCCCTTGTGGCGCGTGAAGGCGCGAGAGGACGGTCGGTTGCGTACCAGCCGGCCGGGAACGAAGAGCGGGTCCCGATCCCGAGCGACGCGGGCGGAGGCCATTGAAGCCTGGAGGCAACTCGGCCAAGCCTTGGCGAAGTCGGGAGGCCCTGCAGATCAGGAACTGTCGCGATCGATCGCCAAGTTTATACACGACATGTTGTCGACGCAGATTCCGGTCAGTCCAGATCGCGCCACGAATCGGCCAGCGCCAGTCCTGCAGACCCAGCCCAAACTTGAACGGTGAGGCCGGTGGCGGGGAGCGCCGTCACGGTGATCTCTTCGTCGCGACCGCCACCATTGCAGGCAGGCCCTGCCCGCGTACGCCGCGGTGAAGTGCATCACGACAACCGTCTTGAACGCATCGGTGCCCACTTGGCGCGCGTCGGGCACCAGCAGGTTGGTGTCGAAGCGGCTGTCCACGCCGATGTGCAGCTCATCCCGAAGTACCACTGCTGACCTTTCTTCGTCCGCCGCATCTCGGGGTCACGCTTCTTGTCGGCGTTCTTCGTCGAACTGGGCGCGCCGATGATGGTGGCGTCCACGATGGTCTCCCGGTTCCCACCTTCAGACCGCGGCTTTGCAGAACCTCGCCGACCTTGGCGAACAGCTTCTCGCCCAGCTTGTAAGTGCCCCGCAGACGGCGGAACTTCAACAGCGTGGTCGCGTCGGGCACGCGCTCGCGTCCCAGGTCGATGCCAACGAAACTGCGCAGGCTGGCACTGTCGTGCCGCGCTTCCTCGCAGGCCTCGTCAGCCAAGTTGAAGCCCCTGGAGCATCAATCCCTGGTCCAGGCCAAGCACGAGACCCCCGACCGGCGCGCGTGGCACGTGTCGCAGGGCCGGAATCAGGCCGCCGGGCCAGGTGTGCGTGCCACGTTCATCAACCAGCACACCATTGAAAAGTAGCCGACCAACGTGAGTACCCGCCCCACTTTGGTCGGAATACTCGCACGGGGCCTTCGACGCGATGCGGCCATGCGCAGGGGCGACAAGGAAAATGCCACCGCGCGAGTGGTATCGAGCGAACCGGCCATACCGGCAGCCAATGAATTGGACAAGGAACGCCCGCGGACCAGGGGCGAAGCGTTGGGCCGTACTGCGCGCAGGTGACATCTGTCCTTGGGACATGATCAAAAAGATGATCGTGGTATGCTCCTCTACAGATGAGCGTGACTCTTGCGTCGCGCCGAGGGGGGGCTTTTTTGACAGAACCTCTGGATGCTTCTCAGGCACAGCGTGAACGGCTGGCGTTCTTGGAGTTGCGCGCGTTCTTCACAGGGGAGCTAAGACGCGCCGACATTGAGGCGCGCTTCGGCATTAGACCCGCGGCCTCCACGCGCGACCTTGCGCTGTATCGTGACATTGCGCCTGACAATCTTGAATACGACCTGGCGGGCCGTTGCTACCGGCCCTCGCCGTCTTTCGCCCCCGTTTTCGAGTTCAATGCGGACCGCGTCCTCGCTTGGCTGCTGCAAGGCTTCGGCGACGGGTTGGACCTAGGTTTGAAGCCGGCTGCTCCCTGCGAAGGACCAGGCCAGCTCACGCGCCCAGATCTGCAGGTTCTGGGCGCGATTACCCGGAGCATGTGCGCCCGCCGCGCGACGCGGATTAGCTACCTGTCACTGTCCTCGGGCATGAAGCGCCGCGAGATCGTGCCTGTTGCCTTGGCCGACAACGGTCTGCGTTGGCATGTGCGGGCCTTCGACCGCGAGCGCGCTCGTTTCGGCGATTTCGTGCTGACGCGCATCTCGAAGGTGCAGGAGATCGAGGGCGAGGTCGACGAGCGCGAGCTCTTAGGCGCCGACGAGCAATGGGCGCGCATGGTGGAGATGGAACTCGCACCACACCCTAACATCAAGCATCCAAAGGCCATCGAAGCCGACTACGGAATGCAGGATGGAGTCTTGCGTATCAAGGCACGTGCGGCGCTGGCCGGCTATGTGCTGCGGCGATGGAACGTGGATGCGAGCCCAGACCACCGACTCGATCCAGCGACCCATCACCTGTGGCTGCGCAATACGCCGACCCTCAATGGTGTCGAAAGCGCGGCCGTGGCGCCCGGCGTATATGCCGGGCCCGGCAAGGAGGCGGTCGTATGACGCGCGAGGCGATCTTCATCAGCCATGCGACCCCCGAGGACAACGATTTCGTCCGTTGGCTCGGCTCCAAGCTGGAACTGGCCGGCTACAAGGTTTGGCATGACCTCGCGCGGCTGAAAGGCGGGGACTACTTTTGGGACAAGATCGAGGCGGCCATTCGCAACGATTCGTTTCGCTTCATCGCCGTCGTGTCCAAAGTGGCCGTCGGCAAGCAGGGTGTCAAAGACGAGTGGGCGGTGGCCGGCACGATCGAACGTGGCCTGCCGGGCTTCATCATTCCAGTTCGCATCGATGGCATCCCATTCAGCGATGTGCCGATCTCGCTGCACCGCAAGAACCTGATCGACTTTGCGTCGGGATGGCACAAGGGCCTAGCAGCCCTGGTCGACACGTTAGAAGAGGCCGAAGCGCCCAAGGTTTCGCGCATCGATCCTGCTTTGGCCCGCCATTGGTTGCCCGAGCTCAAAGAAGGCGCCATCGTTCGGACCGACGCGAAGGAGACGCTCGATTCGACTTGGCTTCGCATCCTCGCGCTTCCGCCGGCGATCGAGACCGCGCGCATTCTCGGCAAGGATCGCGAGATCAAAGTGACGGAGGAGAACCGAAGGCTGCCTTGGTTTGAGCACGAGGACCGCATCGTCGGATTCGCCAAGGGTTCGGACCTCGTGTCGCTGATGGCCAAGTCCGTGATGCTCAAGGCGGCCAACGCCGCGGAGACGGCCACCTTCATCCAGGAGGGCTCGACGCTCGGCGACAGGGAAGTGCCCCGGTGGGAAGCTCGTAAGCGCGTGGGCAATCTCGTCCGCCAGGCCTGGGAACTGGCGATGGAGGCCAAGGGCTTCGCCAGCGTCTACCAAGCTAGCGGTCGGAGGATCTTCTATGCCACTCCGGAGCTCACGGGCGGGCGCGGTAAGTTCGTCTCCTATGAGGACTTCGACGGGACGAAGCGCCGCAAGGCGCTCACCGGCAAGAGCGAGAAGCGCGGGGCTTGCTGGGCTTACGGCGTCGGCATGGTGACGTCCTTCGACGAGCCTTGGCGCGTGGAGCTCCGCCACGCCGTCATCTTCACCGACGAGGACGGCAAGCCGCTCGAAGACGCCTTGAAGGCGCATCGCCTGCGCCGAGGCTTTTGCAAGAGCTGGTGGAACGAGCAGTGGCGCACGCTCATGCGCGCCTTCCTGTGGCTGGCCTCGGACGGCAAGCCGGAACTGCTTTTGTCGGTCGGCTCTGGCCGCAGCATCTCGCTGTGCTCGACGCCAATCCAATTCGAGGCGCCAGCCGGCCTGTCGGATGTGGCGCACGCCATCGATGCGGAGCCGGTCGACGAGATCGACGAGGAAGATACCGCCCAGGAGGAAGACGGCGAAGAAGAGGGCGCTCAATGACCTTTACCCCTCGCCTTATCGAGATCGCTGAGCCCGAACTGCAATTCGCCTTCGGCCAGGCCATGGCACACCCGAAGGACGGTCTCTCGCTCTACGGCCCGCTGCGCGGGCCGCTCACGGGCGGCCGGCTCCGCATCGGCGTCGTGGCCACAGCGCGCGGCCGTCGACTCTATGGCAAGTTCTCCGAGCGGCTCGGCAAGCCCATCGCGCCGGCCAGGCCCGACGACCCAAACCACACGCTGTTCCCCGGTTTCCAGGCGATCTTCGGGGTCGAATGGCCCTTGGAGCCAGCGGCTTTCATCGAGATCGACCCGGCCGACCTCGACGCTGCGATCAGCATCCCCGATCGACACCAGGCGATCCACAAGGCGGTTTCGCTCTACTCGGACGCCATCGCGGAACATCTACGCGACGACGCCGAGGCGCACATCGATCTCTGGATGGCCATCGTGCCGGAGGATGTCCACAAGCACTGCCGCCCGCAGTCGAAGTCGAAGAAGGGTGGCCCGGAGCAGACGGCGCCGGTTGCCCTCATGGACAAGAAGCAGGCGACTCGGCTTTTGACCAATGAGCCTGGGCTGTTCGCCGAAGACGCCAAGTCCGCGGAGATCTACCTCTACGAACTGGACTTCCACAACCAGCTCAAGGCCCGCCTCTTGGAGCACAAGGCCGCGGTCCAGGTCGTGCGCGAGACGACGCTGGCGCCTGAGGAGTTCCCCAACAAGCTCGGCAAGCCGCTGCGTCCCTTGCAGGACTCTGCGACGCTTGCGTGGAACCTGGCGACGACCTGCTACTTTAAGGCGGGCGGGAAGCCTTGGCAGCTCGCCCATGTGCGCCCCGGCGTCTGCTACGTCGGCGTCGTGTTCAAGCAGGACGCTTCGAACCCGGAGCCGGGCATGGTCTGCTGCGGCGCCCAAATGTTCTTGGAATCGGGCGACGGCGTCGTCTTCAAGGGCACGCCAGGCCAGTTCAAGTCTGAGAAGGAAGACGAGTTCCATCTGCCCCGGGACAAGGCCAAAGCGCTGATGTCGCTGGTGGTGGAGGCCTACCGCAAGAGCCATGGTGGCGAAGCGCCCAAGGAGCTGTTCATCCATGGCAAGACCCGCTTTTCATACGAGGAGTGGGAGGGCTTCCGCGAAACGGTGCCACCGGAGACCAACGTGGTCTGCGTACGCATCCGCGAGGACTCCGGAGTCAAGCTCTATCGCCATGGTCCCAGCGCGATTGCCCGCGGCCTGGCGTGGGTGAAGTCCGAGACTCGCGGCTACCTGTGGACCAAGGGCTACGTCACCCGGCTTCAGACTTATGCCGGCCGGGAGGTGCCGAGTCCTTTGACCATCGAAATCGCTCGGGGGAACGCCGATATCGAGCAGGTCATGGCCGACGTGCTGGGCCTTACAAAGCTCAACTACAACGCGTGCATCTACGGAGACGGCGTTCCCGTGACGCTGCGATTCGCCGACACCGTCGGCGAGATCTTGACCGCGGCCCCGCGCAGGAACGACCTGCCTCCGCTGCCATTCCGCTACTACATATGAGCGGCATGGCGACGATCGAACACACGGCATGCGAAGCCTGCTCTTCGCATGCGCGCGCCTGGATGCGGCGCGCCATGGGAGAAGAAGATGAAGCTTGAAGAGATCGCGAAGGGCGCGCTCGTCCGCGGCGGCCTCCGAGACGCGCCGGGCGAGGAACAGATCAATCTCTCCCCGTCCCGAGGTTAAATTGCGGAGGGGGAGCGAACATAAATGAAACTGGTTCGTAATGCTGGTACTGATCGCGTCGTAGATCTCATCTCGCCGGAGCTCATTGCGGGCAACGCGATCGACCTCATGACATCATCGGGGTCGCTATTCGCGTTCGAATCGCTTCAAGAAGGCGCCAACAAGCTCAGTGCCGCTCGGTTGCTGCTGCCCGCAGAAGCTGCTGATTTCAACCTCCTCGGGACCGTCGCCGACCGTCCAGCACGGAACCGGCTGAAGGCCCCGAACATCGCCATGCAGTTCGCGGAATGGATTCGCCGCAAGGCTGAAGTCCGGTGTGCGCCAGGCGCCATCCCCCAAGGCCTCGCGGTGCTGCGCGGACCTGACGGCAAGGCCCGGCAAGCCGTGCACGGGTCGTTCGGCTTATCGACTGATGGACTCGGCATTACCCCCGGCAACCCGCTGAGCTTCATTCAAGCGTCGGAGTCCGAGCAGGAAGCCGAGATGCTGGCCGAATGGTTCGATGCCCAGTGGGACAGCTTGGGCCAGCAACCCGACGCGAAGGCGGCGATCCTTGCCGCCTTAGACGACCTGGCTGCCGCGCGGGACCCAATGAGTGTCTACACCGCCATGCTGTACCACCTATTCAGGGCCGACAGCCAAGACATGGACGAGGACCGCATCGTCAAATCAGCCACCGGCATCCGCGACACCATCGTTTGGAAGAAGCTCTACAAGTTCCAGCGCGACGGCGTCGTCGGCGCCATCGACAAATTGGACCGCTTTGGCGGCTGCATCATTGCCGACAGTGTTGGCCTCGGAAAGACCTTCGAGGCGCTGGCCATCATCAAGTACCACGAGCTTCGCAACGATCGCGTTCTGGTGCTGTGCCCCAAGCGCTTGCGCGACAACTGGACCGTCTACAAGGCCAACGACCAGCGCAACATCTTGGCGTCCGACCGCTTCAACTACGACGTGTTGAACCACACCGATCTTTCGCGTGACGGTGGACTGTCGGGCGACATTGACCTCGCGCACATCAACTGGGGCAACTACGACCTCGTCGTCATCGACGAGTCTCACAACTTCCGCAACAAGAAGGCGCCGAAGCAAGGCGCCGAGACGCGCTACGACCGGCTGATGCGCAAGATCATCCGCGAGGGCGTCAAAACCCGCGTGCTGATGCTGTCAGCGACGCCGGTCAACAATCGCCTGGCAGACCTGAAGAACCAGATCGCCTTCGTCACCGAGGGCGACGACACCGCCCTCTTTGACCACGGCATCGCCAGCGTCGACAGCACCACGCGCCGCGCCCAAAAGTCCTTCAACCGTTGGCTGGAGCTGCCCGAAGAAGAGCGCACCCCCCAGTTGTTGGTGGAGATGCTGGGCTTCGACTACTTCGCGCTGCTGGACCACCTGACCATCGCGCGCTCGCGCCGCCACATCGAGAAGTATTACGGCACCGCGGAGACCGGCCGCTTCCCCGGCCGACTGCCGCCCGTCAACATCAAGGCTGATGTCGACAAGGCAGGCGAGTTCCAGCCGATCAAGGAGATCAACCTCGAGATCCGCCGGCTCAAGCTGGCCAGCTACGCGCCGCTGCGCTACGTCAAGGAGGACAAGCTGCCTAGCTACGACGCCAAGTACAGCACGTCCATCCGCGGCGGCGAGAGCATCTTCCGTCAGGTCGACCGCGAAGAGAGCTTGATCCACCTGATGCGGGTCAACCTGCTCAAGCGGATGGAAAGCTCGGTCTTCTCCTTCGCGCTGACCGTGGGCCGCCAGCTCAAGGATGTCGACGAGACCCTGGCTCGGCTGCAGGCCTACAAGGCCGGGAGCGTCGGCGCCGAAGACGAGTTCGAAGAGATCGACATCGCGGATGTCGACGTGGACGATCCCGCTTTCGAAACCCTGCTCGTCGGCCGCAAGGTCAAGGTGCTGCTCGGCGACATTGACCTCGCTCGCTGGCGACAGGACCTCACCGAAGACCGCAACCGACTGGCTACGCTCAACGCCGCCGCACTTCAAGTCGATGCCGCCCGTGACGGCAAGCTCGGAAAACTGCGCGCCCTGATCGCGGAGAAGGTGCGCAACCCCATCAACGCGGGCAATCGCAAGGTCATCGTCTTCACCGCGTTCGCCGACACGGCCGAGTACCTATACGACCACTTGGCGGACTGGGCCAGGACCCACCTACAAGTCGAAGCAGCTCTGGTCACCGGCTCGGGACGCAACCGGTCAACCCTGCCCGGGATGCGCAAGGATCTGACCACGATCCTCACGACCTTCTCCCCGCGATCCAAGGAGCGCCCTGCCAGCCTTGCCCAAGAGGGGGAGCTTGACCTGCTGATCGCCACCGACTGCATCAGCGAGGGCCAGAACCTGCAGGACTGCGACTGGCTGGTGAACTACGACATCCACTGGAATCCGGTGCGGATCATCCAGCGCTTCGGCCGGGTGGACAGGCTGGGCTCGCCCAACACCAGCATCCAGCTCGTCAACTTCTGGCCCAACATGGAGCTGGAGGAATACATCAACCTGGAGCAGCGCGTCAGCGGTCGCATGGTGCTGCTGGATGTCTCTGCCACTGGCGAAGAGAACATCATTGAGCAGCAGTCCGGCGACCCGATGAACGACCTGGAGTACCGGCGCAAGCAGCTGCTGAAGCTGCAGGACGCCGTGATTGACCTTGAAGACCTGTCCAGCGGCGTGTCCATCACCGATCTGACTCTCACCGACTACCGCATCGACCTGGCGCGCTACCTCAAGGCCCACCCCGGGAAGCTGGAGAGCATGCCCCTGGGCGCCTGCGCCGTCACCACCAGCTACGAAGCCGACATCCCCCCCGGCATGCTCTTCTGCCTGCGCGCCGAGGGGGTCGCGGCCGAGAAAGCCGTCGACCCCAACTATCCGCTGGCGCCCATCTACCTGGTGCACATCGGCGAGCACGGCACCGTGCTGCTGCCGTACACGCAGGCCAAGCACGTGCTTGATCGGCTGAAGCGCTTGAGCACGGGGCGAGAGCTGCCTGACGCGGGCGCCGTCGCCCGCCATGCCAAAAGCACGCGACAGTACTCCGAGATGCGCCACGCCCAAGACCTGCTCGCCGCTGCGGTGGGCTCGATCGTTGGCAAGGGGGAGGAACGGGCCGTCGCCAGTCTCTTCACGTCGGGCGGAACCCATGCCATGCGGGGCGAGTTCGCCGGCATGAACGACTTCGAAGTGCTGGCCTACCTGACTGTCCTGCCGGGTTCTGCAGCCACGGCGGGAGCCGCAGCGAGCACGACTGCGGCATGAGTGCCGATGCACTGATCAAAGCTCTCGGTCTGCCCGATGCCACTCGGGTCGACCAGCGCGTGCCGAAGAAGCTGCTGGCCGAGCATGGAGCCGCCACTGCGGCCGACAGGCGCCAGGTGCAGGACTGGGTGGAAGAGGTCCAGTGGCTGGCGTCCCTAAAGCCTCACCTGATCGGCGTGCCGGCCTTCAAGGATGCGCAGCGCGAGTACCTGGAGGTGGCAGTACTCACCCTGAAGCTGAAGCCTGGCGCCAAGCTGGGTCGCCTGGGGGAGCTGCTGCATCGTGCCGTGCCCTACCCGGTGCTGCTGCTAACCAGCTCGGACCTTGGCACCAGCCTGTCGCTCGCGCACATCCGCGCATCCCAGAACGAAGCGGACAAGACGGTGTTGGACGGCCCCGTCCTTTCCGTCCTTCTGCCGGAGGCTGGCCGCGGGCAGGACTTCTACGAGGCGGTGGCGCTGGCCAAGCAGCCACAGTCCGACCTGTTCGCGCTCTACCAAGGCTGGCTCGACACCGCAAGTGCGTTGGACATTGCCCAGGAGACGGGCTGCTTCCAGCCCAGTCTGACGCGTGAGCGGGCCGTGGAACGGCATGCCGCCTTGCAGGGTTGTCGTGAGCTGAAGGCGCAGATCGCACATTTGCGCAGCCAGGCTGAGAAGGAAAGGCAGATCGCCCGCCAAGTGGCGCTGAATCAAGAGATCCATGCCGCGCAGAGCCAGTTGCAGGCCCTGCATCGAACCCTCTCCGGAGACGTGGCATGACGCACGCCCCCGCATCACAAGACGCCAACTTGGAGCTCGACACGCTGGGCCAGGCGCTTGCCCGAGCCGATCAGCTGGATGACGCCGTGATGGCCGCCATCGCCGCCGACCAGTACCGCCCGTACGACGGTTCGGCGCGCATCAGCGTCAGTGTCAGTGCCGCCTGCGTGGCGCTGGAGCATGGCCGCGCGCTTCGCGTTCTGGTGGCGCAGGGGCTATCGACAGCGGCGCTCAGCCTGCTTCGCCTGCAGCATGAAGCGCTGACGCGCGCCGTGTGGCTGCTCTACGCAGCGACGGACCTCGCGGTGGACAAGCTCGCCGCCCCGCTGTCGAAAGAGACCGAGGCCGCTGCCAACAAGCTCCCGATGCTGGCCGACATGCTCAAGCAACTGGCCGATAAGCCGGCCGCGGCGCAGCCGCTCCAAGGCCTGCAGGCATTCAAGGACAACAACGCTGCCGCGCTCAACTCCTTCGTGCACGGTGGCATCCACGCCCTGCATCGCCATGCGCAGGGCTTTCCCGAGCCGCTGGTGATCGGCGCCCTTCGCAACTGCAACGGCCTGATCTTGATGATTGGCATGATGCTGGCTGTACTGGCTGGTAGCCAGCCCATGGTCCGGCGCGTCAGCAGGCTCCAAGTTGAGTTTGCCGCTGATCTGCCGCCGCCCCTGCCGACCCACGCCAGCGCCGATGGCGCCGTGGGACAAGCCCAAGAACACTGAAGTCGAAGAAGAACCATGTCCATCCAAAAGATCGAACCCGGCATGCCAGAAAGCCAGAGCGCTGACATCCTGGCCGACAACCTGGCCCGGCTGAAGGCCCTGTTCCCAGAGCTGCTGACCGAAGGCGCCAAGGGGCCCGCCATCAACATCGACGTACTCAAGGCCCTGGTCGGTGATGCCACGGCGACCGACGCGGATGAGAAGTACGGCCTGAACTGGCACGGCAAGCGCGCCGCGCGCCAGCTCGCCCTGACGCCCAGCGCCGGCACGCTCCGCCCCTACCCCGAAGAGAGTGTGGACTGGGACACGACGCAGAACCTGATGATCGAGGGCGACAACCTCGAAGTGCTGAAGCTGCTGCAGAAGAGCTACGCCGGCAAGGTCAAGCTGATCTACATCGACCCGCCGTACAACACCGGCAAGGACTTCGTCTACCCCGACAACTTTCAGGACAGCATCCAGAACTACCTGGAGCTGACCGGTCAGATCGAGGGTGGCCGCAAGATCAGCAGCAACACCGATGCCAGTGGGCGTTTCCATACGGACTGGCTCAACATGCTGTACCCGCGACTGAAGCTGGCGCACAGCTTGTTGAAGGACGACGGGGTCATCTTCGTGAGCATCGCGGACCACGAGATCCACAACCTGCGCGCGGCTTTGAACGAGGTCTTCGGCGAAGAGAACTTCATCGCATCGGTCATCTGGCAGAAGGTCTACTCTCCCAAGAACTCGGCGCGTCACTTCTCCGAGGATCACGACTACATCGTCGTCTACGCCAAGAACGCTGAGACGTGGACTCCGCGCCTGCTGCCTCGAACCGAGGAGATGGAGGCGCGTTACTCGAACACCGACTCCGACCCCCGCGGCCCGTGGAAAGCCGGAGACCTCTCTGCACGAAACTACTACGGCGAGGGGACCTACCCCATCACATGCCCTTCTGGGCGTCAACTCTCTGGCCCTCCGCCAGGGACTTACTGGCGGGTATCGCGGCCCAAGTTTGACGAACTGGACAAGGACAACCGAATCTGGTGGGGCACCGACGGAAACAACGTCCCTGCCATCAAACGATTCCTATCTGAGGTGAAGGATGGCCGAGTACCGCAAACCCTCTGGACGTACCAGGAGGTTGGCCACACCCAGGAAGGCAAGAAGGAACTTATAGCCTCTGTTGACTTCCCCAACTCCGATGTCGTCTTCGACACGCCTAAGCCAACACGGCTGATGCGTCGGATCTTGCAGCTCGCCACTTCACCCGACGACGCCGACCTGATCGTCGACTTCTTCGCGGGAACCGGCACCACGATGGACGCCATGTTTGCCCAGAACGCCGAAGACGGCGGCAAGCGGCGCTGCATTCTTGTGCAGTTGCCCGAACCGCTGGCCGGTGCGGCGTCGGTAGGTTGGACCACCATCGCTGACGTGACGCGCGCGCGTATCAAGGCAGCTGGACAGCGTCACAAGGAAGGAAACGCGGAGTTCAATGGTGACGTGGGCTTCCGAACTTTCCGCCTGGACACATCCAATATCAAGGCCTGGTCGCCGCGCAGCGACGACGTCGCGCAGTCACTACTCGACCATCTTGAGCACGTGAATGCTGGCCGCAGCAATGACGACGTCCTGTACGAGCTGCTACTCAAGCTCGGACTGGACCTGTGCGTGCCCATGCAGGAAAAGAAGATTGCAGGAAAGACGGTTCACAGCATCGGCAGCGGCGTCCTGCTCAGCTGCTTCGACGAACGCATCAGCGTTGCCGATGCTGAGCCGCTGGCGCTGGGCATCGTGGCCTGGCACAAGGAGCAAGCCACTGCGGGCGAGGTGACTTGCGTCTTCCTCGACAGTGCGTTCGAGAACGATGTCGCCAAGACCAACCTCGCCGCCATCCTCGAACAGCATGGCATCGCCAAGGTGCGTAGCCTGTGATGGGGGTGCTGCGATGAAACTTCATTTCGAAGCGGACCTTCCGTACCAGTCCGAGGCGATCAAGGCCGTCTGCGACCTGTTTCGGGGGCAAGAGATCTGCCGCACCGAGTTCACGGTGTCGGTGCGCGCAGCGCGCAGCTACGACGACCTGGAAGCCACGCAAGGCTCGTTGGACGGCATGCTGGCCACCGAGCAAGGGGGCATCGGCAACCGCTTGTCTTTGCTGGACGAGGAGATCGAAGAGAACTTGCGCTCGGTCCAGTTGCGTAACCGCGTACCGCCTTCCACCAAGCTGTCGCCCGACTTCACGGTGGAGATGGAGACCGGCACTGGCAAGACCTACGTCTACCTGAAGACGGCCTTCGAACTGAACCGCAACTACGGCTTCACCAAGTTCGTGATCGTTGTGCCCTCGGTCGCCATCAAGGAAGGCGTCAACAAGACGCTGCAGATCACGCGCGAGCACTTCGAGACGCTGTACCCCAGCGCCAAGGGCTATGAGTTCTTCCAGTACGACTCCGGCAACCTGAGCAAGGTGCGCAACTTCGCCACCAGCCCGAACGTACAGATCATGGTGATCACCGTCGGCGCGATCAACAAGTTCGGCGACGAGCAGGAAGCTGCGCTGGAGGAGGCCGATGAAGCCCTGCGTCGCGAGAAGAGCAAGAATGTGATGTACCGCGCCAGCGAGAAGACGGGCGGCGAGAAGCCCATTGACCTGGTGCGCGCCACCCGGCCCATCCTCATCGTGGACGAGCCGCAGAGCGTGGACGGCGGCATCGACGGGCGCGGCAAGAAGGCGCTGTCGCGCATGCACCCGCTGTGCACACTTCGCTACTCGGCCACTCATGTGGACAAGCACAACATGGTGTACCGGCTCGATGCCGTGGACGCCTACGAGCAGAAGCTGGTCAAGCAGGTCGAGGTGGCATCGGCCACCGTTGAGCAGGGTTTCAATAAGCCCTACGTGAAGCTGGTGGGCATCAGCAACAAACGGGGTGTCGTGGCTGCCACAGTGGAACTGGACGTCCTGGGCAAGGCCGGCAGCGTCCAGCGCAAGGAAGTTCTGGTGCAGGACGGCGATGACCTGGAGCAGACCACGGGCCGCGAGGTCTACGCCAGCATGCGCGTGGGCACGCTGCGGGCGCCCACTAAGAGCCCCAAGACCGAGGCCCTGATGGAACTGCACCTGCCCGGGGGGCAGGAATTCCTGCGCGTGGACGACAGCTGGGGTGGCGTGGAACCGCTGGCGGTGCAACGCGAGATGATCCGCCGCACGATCAAGGAGCATCTGGACAAGGAGAAGCGCCTGCGCCCCATGGGCGTCAAGGTGCTGAGCCTTTTCTTCATCGACGAGGTGAGCAAGTACCGCGTCTACGACGATCAGGGCAACCCGCAGAAGGGCGTGTACGCCACGATCTTCGAAGAGGAGTACCAGCGCTGGGCGCGGCACCCCGACTACCGCAGCATGTTCAACGAGGTCGACCTGAGCGCGGCGGCGCACGAGGTGCACAACGGTTACTTCTCGATCGACAAGAAGAAGGTTGGCGGCAAGACGGTGGAGATGGTGAAGGACACCAGCGGCAGCACTGCGGCCGACGACGACACCTACAACCTCATCATGCGCGATAAGGAGAAGCTGCTCAGCTTCTCTTCACCTCTGAAGTTCATCTTCAGCCACTCGGCCCTGAAGGAAGGCTGGGACAACCCCAACGTCTTCCAGATCTGCAACTTCAGCACCCGATCGACTGAACGCTGGCGCCGGCAGACCATCGGCCGCGGCTTGCGCCTGTGCGTCAACCAGGAAGGCTTGCGCCTGAGGGGCTTCGAGGTGAACACGCTAACCGTGGTCGCTAACGAGAGCTACCAGCAGTTCGCCGACAGCCTGCAGAAGGAAATCGAGGAAGACGGCTTCCAGTTTGGCGTGGTGCCCGACCACCTCTTCGCGGGCGTGGCCGTCAAGCAGGCAGATGGAACGCAGAAGCCGCTTGGCTTCGATGCCTCCAAGGTGCTGGCCGAACACCTGCGTGCCCAGCGACTGATTGATGCCAAGGGCAAGGTGCAGGACAGCCTACGCCAGGCAATCAAGGAGGGCACCCTGACGCTGCCTCCGGAGCTTGAAGCCCAGCGTGCCCAGGTTCTGGAGCTGCTGCGCAAGGTCGCCGGCAGGCTGGAGATCAAGAACGCCGACGAACGACGGCAGGTGCCCGTGCGGCGTGCTGTGCTGGACAGCCCCGAATTCAAGGCGCTGTGGGACCGCATCAAGTTCAAGACCACGTACCGGGTCCACTTTGACAACGACCGGCTGATTCGTGACTGCACTGCCGCGGTGATCGCCGCTCCGCCAATCAGCAAGGTTCGGCTGCACTGGCGCAAGGCCAATATGGAGATCGGTCAAGCCGGCATCGTGGCTCAGGAGACCGGAGGCGCGAGCGTCGTTGTGCTGGATGAGGGCGACATCGAGCTTCCCGACATCCTGACCGAGCTGCAGAACCGCACACAACTGACTCGCCGCAGCATCGCGCAGATTCTGGTCGAGAGCCATCGCCTGCACGACTTCAAGCGCAACCCGCAGCAGTTCATCGAGATCGTGGCCGATGTGATCAACCGCTGCAAGCGCGTTGTGCTGGTGGATGGCATCCGCTACCAGCGCCTGGGCGATGACCAGTACTACGCGCAGGAGCTGTTCGAGAAGGAAGAGCTGACCGGCTACCTGAAGAACATGCTGCAGGACGCGCAGCGCTCGGTCTACCAGCACGTCGTCTACGACTCCGAGGTCGAGCGCGACTTCGCCGACCAACTGGAGAAGAACGACGCGATCAAGGTCTACGCCAAGCTGCCGGGATGGTTCAAGGTGCCTACACCGCTGGGCACCTACAACCCCGATTGGGCCGTGCTGGTGACGACACCCGATGGCGACCGCCTCTATTTCGTCGTCGAGACCAAGAGCAGCTTGTTCGGTGACGACCTGCGCGACACCGAGGGCGCCAAGATCGAGTGCGGCCGTGCCCACTTCAAAGCACTGGCTGTCGGCGAGAAGCCGGCCATCTACGACAAGTTCAAGGACGTGGCGGGTCTGGTGGAGAGAGCACAAGCAGCCGCGTAGCCCAGGTCCACGCAAAACGACGCAGAGCGACTGGACTTTCTGCAGCACTTGAACCCCAGGGAGGCAGCAGTCATGGATTCGAGAACGTTCCACCGTCTTGGCTTCGGCGTTCTGGGGTCCGATGTCGGAGTTCGCGCACTTGAATGAGGCCCGGTTGGCGTCGCAGATCCAGTGGGCGAGCTCATGCCCTAGCGAAAAGCGGCGGCGCCCCGGGTTGTCGTCCAGAGCCACGCTGATGACGGCCTGATCTCCGCTCGCGACGAGGCGCGCCGCGCAGCCGTCCAGACGGCGGTAGACCGCCCGCGCTTCGCGCGACGCCGCGATCGCCTCGAGGTCGATGTGTTCGGGCGCGCGCACCCCCTGGCCCCAGAGGAGGCGCTCCGGTGGGCTCAGGGCGGCGGGATCAATCATCAGCTTCGGGGTCGATCTTCCCCAGGCCACCAGGTTGTCGTAGAGGGATTGCAAGTCGGCCTCCGACTGGCCCGGTCCCTCGCGGAACGCCGTGGCAAGGCCTGGATCCACCCGAAACGCGTTGTCGATCAACTCCTTGATGCGTGCCATGGCGGGCCGGTGCTTCGCAACGGCAGGCATGGCGACGGCGCGCGCCTTCGCTGCCGCCGCGCGCTCGCGCATGGCGGCAGCCACCGCGGCGTCAAGCTCCATGGCCACGAAGCGCGCGACGGCCTCGGGGTCACCCAGTGGACCGACGATCAGCTGATCGACGCCATGCTGGCGCATCCTGTCCTGATCAATCGCCCGATCGTGGTGACGGCGCTGGGCGCGAAATTGTGCCGGCCTTCCGGGGCGGTGCACGAGCTGCTGCCGTCCGGCCCGCTTGCGCCTTTCGTGAAAGAGGACGGCGAGGTGGTCATTCGACACCGGATTCAGGTGGCTTCGGGTGAGGTGTTGGCCGAGGCGGCGGCGATGGCATCGCTTCGCTCGATGGATTCCACAGCCACACTGTTAAAGAAGCATCGCAAACCTCGCGGCACTGCGTGGTGTCTTCGATGCCAGGATGCGCGATGAAAAGCAACGGCGACGCACCGTCGCAGTCGGTCAGCATGGCACTGGCCAGCGCGCTCCCTGCACCCAGGTTGTAGCGAAGCCCTTTCACGAATGACCGCCCATCAGCCACGAGCCGCTCAATGAGCTGCTTCTCGAAGACGCCTTCGACCGGCAGCCATTGCCGGGTCACCGGCATCAACGAGAGCTCGACGATCGTCGGAACGCCTGCAGCTGAAACGCTGAAGGTCGCAATCATCACCATCTGAACGTCCTCGGCAGCACCCCACAGCGCCAACTCAGACTCGAAGCGCCGACCAAGCTGGCCATAGAGTTGTTCGTCCAGCGCAAACGCCTGGTCGGGTACATGCTTCACCACGGCCTTGAAGCCATAGCGTGCCGGCACGATCTCCTTCACTTCGCCGATCAACAGCATCAGGTGCTGCGGCTTCCCGGGCACGGGCAGGGCGTGCTGCCAATGCGCCAGGCGCCGCGCGTTGATCGCGTCGCGCTGATCTATCGAGAAGGGTTCCGGCACGTAAAGCCGGGCGCGCAGCGCATCGCCCCGCGCGAGCTTGAGCTCAGCGGACTGAAGCAGGTGCCTTCGCACCGTGGCCCATGTTCGCTTACCCGCGAAGCCAGGATGCCAGCGCGTCAGCTCGGCCTGGTCCCAAAGGTAGTGCAGCAGACCGCGCAGCGAAAGCTTGGTGCCATCTGATGCCACGCTGTCGTCGCCGCCCGCCGGCGGCATCTGCGCGCGGCCGGGCATCTTTGTCAGCGGGAAGTCCAGCTTCAGCGTCGTCTCGCCGGTGGCCGGGTCTTCGGTGATCGCGCTGCCCAGAACTTGCCCTAGGCCGGAGAACTCGGCCGGCGGATCGTAGGACGGGCAGTCGGGCGCGTGGTGGCTGCCGGTGTCGGGCATTCGCTTGACGATATAGCCATGGCCCAGGCGCGCCACGTACATCTCGACGCCTTCGACCAGGCACATGCAGCGGGGGCGCTGCTGAGAGTGGTGGGCATCGGCGATGGCTTCTGCGAAACCAGGCGATCGGCTGTCGAAGCGGCGACCACCGACCTCGTACACCGCCGAGGGAGCCGTGATGCCAAGAACCGACATTTCCACAGGTGCGGCCTCACCGCACGGGCGCGGGGGTGGCCCGTTCGCGCGAGCGCTGCAGCTCGGGCGTCGGCACCACGACGGGCCGCTGCGACGGTGCCGCCTTGTCGTACACCTTGACCTTGGGCGCCTGGCCATCGCGGATGCGCTGGTCCAGCTTTTCGGTCGCAGCCGCCATCACGGCCGCGCGTTGCTTCTCGGGCACCTTCTTGGCGACCAGCACCGCCTCGATGGCAGCCAGCACGGCTTTCCGGCCGCCGCCGCGGCCGGAGGCTTTCTCGGTAGTTGCCGCCGCGCCGCCACTGCTGGCATCCCGGGCCGGCTCGATGCGGTTGACCAGGCGCGCCTCGCGCTCGCGCTTGAGCAGTTCCAGGTCGCCCGGGTTCGGTTCGTAGCCCAGGGTCTTCACGCCTCGCACCGAGGCTTCGAGCCAGACCATGCGCCTGAAGTCCTCATGTCCCGACACACGCAGTGCCTTCCAGTTGCGCGCCTCGGCCACGTCGACCATCGACCGGGCGACCGACGGGCTGTTGGTGTCGGTGGCCAGGCGGAAGGTCGATTCGGTGAAGGCGACGCGCGACGTGTCGCCGCGGAAGCGGTATTCGGTGCGGCCGATGGTCACATCGCCAAGGGTGATGGGCGCGCGCTTGATGATGTAGCGCTCCATCAGTGCGGCTTCGAGGCGCGCGACGAGGGCAGCGCGTTCGGCCTGGGCATCGATCTTGGCAATGGCCTTGGCGTCGACTTGCTTGGGTTGCGCGGGTGACTTGGTGGCGCCGGGCATCGGGACCACCTTCGTGGCCTCAGGCACCTCGTCACGCGTCAGCACGGGGTCCAGAGGCCGCTCTGGCGCCGCCGGTCGCTGCGGTCCGCGCTGCCACTCGCCGTCGATCTTCTGGATTGGCGTGCGCTTGCCGTCCTCGGCCACGGCGACGAAGCGGCTGCTGCCCAGCTGCTCGGCCTTGGCAACCATCTCCGGCAAGGTGTTGGCACGGTAAGTGACCTCGGCGAAGGGGTCGTACAGCTCGTAGCGCTCGCCGGAGATGTCGTCAGGTGCTTGGAACCGCTCAATGGCTACGGTGGCGCGGTTGGCGGGCTCGACGGCGCCGCCCTGGGCGGGTGCCGACTTGCGGGCCTGGGAGTGGTCTACATCCATGGCGACCTCGCGAAGGTGGGGTTGGTGGCTCAGGGCAGGGTGATCGCGGTCGCACTCACTGCAATCGGAAGTGCGCGGTACAGCTCGATCTCGACGCGGCGGTTCAAGTCGCGGCCTCCGGCGCTGGCGTTGTCGGCCACGTGGTCGCCGGCCGGCTGGTAGGTGGCGCGAATCCGTGCCGGATCCACGCCCGCGGCGACCAAGTAGTTGCGCACCGCCGTGGCCCGATTCCGAGCGATGCGGCTCTCGGCCGGTGCGTCGCTGGTGCCGTCGGTGCGCCCGCGCAGCAGGATCAGCGGCGAAGCCCTGGCGTCCTCGATCAAGGCCGCAGCAACGTCGGCAGGGATCACGACGCGCGTGCTGCCAAAGTCGAATCGCACAGTGAACACGGTGTTCGCCGGGACCCGCTGGCCGGGCGGCCCCTGTATGCCGGCCAGCATCTGCTGGCGCGCCGCCGTGTTCGCCAGCGTGGCCGCCGTCGTCTCCGCCAGGCGCCCGGACTCGGTAGCCAGCAGGCGCGTGTTCTGCAGGTCGTGCTTGCAGACCTGCAATTCGACGGCCATCCGGGAATTGACCGGGCGCTTGTGCGACTCGTCCACGGTTGGCGGTTTCGGCGGCGAACTGCAGGACGCCAGCAGCAGGAGCCATGAGACAAGGGGCGTGAGGGCGATGCTCACTCGCATGGTGGTGCTCCCAGATCTAGTTCAGTTCGGCGCGCTCGACCGTGTTGGGTCGGCGATCAGCACGCCGTCCTCGTCGGCTGCCGGCTCGATCGCGCCGCCGATGTCGGCGTGGCCCGGCCGGGTACAAAACAGGTTGAGCACGGACTCGGCGATCTGGTCTGGCGGCCCGTTGGAAAGGTCGGGCAACCCCGACAGGTCGTGGGCCAACGCGTCGATGTCCAGGCTTTCGCCCGGTGCCAAGTCATCGTCGGCATAGCGCCAGCGCTCCTGCACGCGCGCCAGGTGCAGGTCCATGTCCATGCGCGGCACGGCGGGCGCCGGCAGCAGGCGCGACGTGAAGGCCTTTTCGCGGTAGTAGCGGATCTTCTCCCCGAGGATCGGCTTGCAGTTCTCGAAGATCACTACCAGCCGTTCGCTGCCCAGTTCCTTGAACTCCTGCGGCAGCAGCAGCGCCCGACGCTGCTCGCTCTCGTTGCGGCTGACGGTGCTGTGCCCATGTCCGCTGAGGGACTGGCTGCGCCCCCGCGAGGTGGCACGCTCGGTGAAGTGGCCGAGCATGGCGCTGTACTCGTCGGCGTCGCGCTGCTCGCGTGGGGCGTAGAGGATCTGCAAGCCGTGGTTGGTGGCGAAGGTGCGCGCCTCCTTGTCGCCGTAGACGGCATCGAGCTGCGACATGGCCTGCACCACGGTCAGCAGGCGCAGGTTGTAGCCGGCCAGGAAGGCCGCGGCACTGGTGATGGCGCCCACACGCCCCATGGCCGTGAACTCGTCGTTAATCAGCAGGCACTGCACCCTGAGCGCCGGGTCCTGCTCGGGCAGGTGCTGGGTGTTCAGGCTGACGATCTGGGAGAAGAGCAAGTTGAGCAGCGGCCGGGCGTTGGCCAGCCGGTTCGGCGGGATGCGGACGTAGACCGACATGCGGCGGCGCCGCAGGTCCTCGAGCCGGAAGTCGTCGGCACTGGTCGCCGCATCGACCACCGCATCTGCAAAGATCGTCAACGGCGCGTTGAATGTCGCTACCACGCTGGACAGCGTGTTCTCCGAGTTCGACAGCAGTCGTTGCAGGGCGTCGGTGCACTCGTCCGAGAGGGGATTGCTCTCCTCACGGCGCTGCGTGATCAGGCCGCTCAGGTGGTCCTTGAGTGACCGACCCTTGCCCGACGACTGGCGCAGCATCTCGCCGATGGTGCGAGGTAGGGCGGGGGTTTCGAGGAGGACGAGGCCGAGGCCGAGGAACAGGTTGCGCGCCTGATCGCTGAAGAAGGCTTCTGACGACGTGCCGCCGCCGTCGTTGGGGAAGAAAATCTGGCCAATGGTGAGCAGGTCGCCGACCCGGTGCAGCGCGCTGGTCCGTACGGCAGTCAGCGGGTTCCAGCGGTGGCTGCGCGCGTCCTCGTCGAAAGGGGAGAAGGCGTAGATGGCCTGGCCATGCGCAGCGCGATAGCCCGCCGTGATGTCATAGTTCTCGCCCTTGATGTCCAGCACCACGACGGAGTCGGGCCAGTTCAGCAGGTTCGGGATGACGACGCCCACGCCCTTGCCACTGCGGGTGGGTGCGGACAGCATCACCGAGAGCTGCCCGGGCAGCGAGAGGAACCGCCCACGGTGCCGGCCGATCAGGATGCCGGGTTGGCGGTCGCCGCCGGTGAGCCCTGCGCGATCGACTTCAGCGGGACTCGCGAAGCGCGCATCGCCATGCAGCGCGCGCCGCGGCCGTGCGGCGGCGACCAGGCCGGCGGGCAGGAAGACCAGAAGGCCGAGACTCGAAACGCCAATGGCGAGCTGCAGCTTCTTGCGGAGTTGGGCATCGTCGGCATACAGGTCCCAGTAGTGAACGATGCTGGTGAAGTGCGCCTGCCGCGGGTTGGCCCTGTTCAGCACCAGGAATAGAACGCCTGCCATGTAGACCGCCGCGCAACCCAGCGCGACGTAGCCGATGACGGCAAAGAGGCTCGCCGCGACCTTGCGGCCGGGGGGCCAGGCCGAAAAGGGTAGGTTGGTGACGCTGCTCATGCTGCAGCCTCTGCCTGATCATCCCAGCGGCCGAGCCGCTGCCGCCGGGGCTCGTAGAGGATCTCGGAGATGAAGCGCCCGCGCTCATCGCGATCGAACTGCACGATGACGTCGACCACGACGCTCAGCAGCCACTTGATCTCGTTCAGGCGCAAGCCGCCGCCCGCCCCGGTTTCGCGGATCATCAGCGACATCTGCTCGAAGGCGAGCGCGCAGCTGCCAGCGTGAACGCTGGTGATGCTGCCCGGGTGGCCCGAGGCCGCGAGGCGCACGAAGTAGAAGCACTCGTCGCCGCGCACCTCGGCCAGGAAGATGCGGTCCGGCTTCATGCGCAGGCAGGCTTCCAGCAGCGACTTGGCGCTCACGCGGGCGGTGCCCTGCGCATCCTTGCTGTAGAACAGGTGGACCACGTTCGGGTGGTTGGGCAGCGTCAGTTCGGCCGTGTCCTGGATCGTGATGAGGCGCTCGTGCTTCGGCACTTCCTCGACCAGGCCCTTCATGAAGGTCGTCTTGCCCGAGCCGGTCTTGCCGCTGACGACGATGGTCTGGTGCTTGCGCACGGCCAAACGCAGGAATTCGGCATAGCGGCTGGCATCCTTCAGTGCCACCAGCTCGCGCTCGAAGGGCAGCAGTTCGGCGTTGGGCGTGTGCGTCACCATCGCCGTGCGCTCGAACAGCCCTTCGCGCTCGAAGTCGTCCAGCCGCTTGATCAAGTGCGACGGCTTGCGCACCGTGATCGACACCGTGCCGCGCGGCACGGCCGGCGGGATGACGAACTGGATGCGCTCACCGCTGGGCAGCGTCGCTGACAACAGCGGACGCTCCTGGTTGACCTGCTGGTCGCAGAACGTGGCCACCGCGGTCGCCAGCGACAGGCAGCGCTCCTGCGTCATGTAGGGCGCCGGCACGGTCTGCCACCCGCGCGCCGTCTCCACCAGCAACTCGCCCGGCCGATTGACGCAGACTTCCAGCACACCAGGGGCATCGAGTTGATCGCGCAGGGGGCGCAGGAACTCGACGACCGACGTGGCGTCGCCGCACCAGCCTTCGTTCCGGTCTTCGTGCTCGCAGGTGTGTTGACTCATTGCGCACCTTCGCGAAGCAGTTCGTTTGCCGTGGGCTTGAGCTCGTACACCGACGAGAAGTCCACGTCGCGGGCCACGTAGATGCCGACGATGCCGCCCTGGTTCTGGTAGATCAGCGGCGGGATGTTGATCGTGCTGTCCAACACCTTCTCGGCGAGCTTGCTGGTGTTGGACGTGGTCGACGAGAGGATGACGGTATCGCCCTGGCGGTCGTTCGCCTGGTTCTGGATGGAGAGCTTCACCGCGTCCTCGATCAGCGAGAGCAGCGTCGCGGCGCCGATGCGTTCGACCCAGCGGTTGTCGACGTACCCGTCGATGCCTGACTCGCCGAGCTGGCCGGTGCCGGGAGAGTCGATGTCGACCGTCACGCCCAGCGGGGTCCGGATGCGGGTCCAGAGCACGGGGATGCGCACGGTGCCCGGCCGGACCGATGTCATGCGGTACTCGCCGTCCAGGTGCGAGCCGCGTTCGATCAGCAGCACGCGGCCATCCTCGCTGAAGACATTGCGCTGTACCTGGCAGCCGACGAGACCCGAGGTGGCGCTGATCACCTTGGTCTTGAGCGCGCAGGTGAAGGCCGTGCCCTTGGGCAGGGTCAGGCTGCGGTTTCCCAGCATCGAGGCCGCCACCTTGGGGGTGGCCGAGCCCTGGAGCTGGCCCCCGAACAGGCCACCCCCGGCTGCGGGCCCACCGACAGGTGCGGTGCCTGCCATTGGATTCCCACCAAGGAGGGCCGCCGACGGCATCTGCCCCATGGCCTGGCCCGTGCTCAGTGCCGCGGTCTTCGTCATGTTGTCGAGCAGACCCTGCAACTGGCGCTGGTAGCCTTCAAGGTTGCGCGATGTCGCCGCGATCGGATCGTTCGGGTCGGAAGGCTCGGGCGAAGCCATTCCCTCGGAGTGGGAGCCCGATGCATCTGCCCTTCGGGTGGAGGCCCCTGGTGGGGGGAGGGTACCCGGCCGGGTGGTGACCAGCAGGATGGGGGCGTCCTCTGGCGAGACGACCTTGGGGCCGCCCGATGCGGGTGCACCTGATCCGGTGCGGCGGACGCCGATGGGCTCGGCCAGGTCGTCGGCCGTAGGCACTAGCGCCGGAATGCGCGGCGCGGGCGCCACTGGGGCATTGGCGGTCGGCGCCGGCGGCATTTCGAGCTTGCGTGGCTCGGACGTGGCGGCGGTGGGCTTCTCGCGCACCAGCTTCGACTCCGCCTCGTCGGCCTTCTTGCCGCTGGACGAGAAGCGCTGGATCGTGACCGCAGCGACGGCGACCAGGGAACCGATGAGCAGGACCACGGCCAGCAGCCCCTTCTTCGACATCGAGATCCGCTGCCGCGCCGCGACGTTGGGAATGCCAGGTTCACCGGGCAGCGGTGCGATCGAGTTACGGTCTGGACCCGGGTTGGTGCCCAGCTCGGGGTCACGGTTGCGCGGATCGTTCGGGTCGCGCGGATCGTGCGGATCGTGCGGATCGTGCGGATCGTGCGTCATGGTGTCGCCCCCTTGTGCGCGTCGGCCGGCTTGGTGTTGCCACTGAAGTCGGCCTTGAGCACGCGTTGCACGCCTGGCACCGTGGTGCCATCGCCCGGCGGCTTGCCGTCCGGGTCGAAGGCCTCGTTCCAGAGTCCCACCACGGCGGAGCCCGCGCGCAACATCAGCCGCCGGCTGACGCGGTCCACCACGAGCAAGTCGTCTTCCATGCGGGCGTTGACCAGCGTCTCAACGCCGTCACTCAGCACATGGAACACGGCCGGCACTTCGCGGTTGCCTGGGAAGCGCAGGTAGGTGAAGCGCCCGTCGTCGAAGACCAGTGTCGGCACGATGTCCTGCGAGCCCCTGCCTTCTGCGATGGAATACTGGGTGTTCATCACCTGCGGCTTGGCTTGCATCCGCTCGGCGACGACTTGCTGTGGCGGCGGAGGTGGTGGCACGGCGGGCAAGGCCACCGGCAGCGCCGTATCGCGCAGCGCAAGGCGTGCCGCCGGTGCAACGCGCGCCGGTGCCTTGACCACGAGTCTGTATACCGGTGGCTTGGGATCGCCATCGGCGAGCACCACAAAGCGGAATGCATGCGTGCGATGGTCAGTGACCACGGCCAGGTTGTTGGCGGCACTGGCCGTACTCTTGGCCTTGACGAAGAGGGTGCGACCGCCCGCTTGGGCCGCGACGCACCAGGCTGCCTCTGCCTTCGCACAGTCACCCCCCAGGCCGGCCGCCACCTCGGTGATCGATTCGTCGGCATCGAGCACGACGAGGGTCACGACACCGCGCTTGACCGGCACCGTGACGACGGCGCGCGAGTCGTAAACCACCTCGCGCAGCCGCGGATCGGTGGGCTCGGGGGCCACCGCCGCGGCGTTGCTGAGTGCCAGGCCGAGTATGGCCACCAAACAGGTCGCGCACTTCACGGCTTGGCTCCTGGCTCGGCCGTGTTGATCTCGGGATCGGACCGGTACGCCGTGACGACGAACCCGAAGGGGTTCTCGAGCCGGTCGCGCTCCTTGGCCAGCACCTTGGGCTGGTACTCGTAGACGATGCTGGCGACATGCCGGGTGGTGACATCGGGCAGGTTGCGACCTGTCAGGCGCACCACCTTGTCATAGGTCACCATGGCCTCCCCCCGGTTTCCGCTGCGGCCGGAGGGAGCCAGACGCACGCCGATGACGTTGATGCGCCAGTCCTCGGCGGCGCCTATCCTCTTCTGCAGGGCGCCGTCGCCCTCGAACTGGCGGTTGTAGTCGGTGAAGACCGCCGGCACCGCCATGCGCGCGACCTGGTCGAAATCGCGTTGCAGGAACATCCAGCTGTAGCCCTCGCGAGCCCGGACGAAGGTGGCCAGGTTGTGCTTGTCGAGGGTCTCCATCTGCGGGATGGTCTCGACGGAGAGGCGCTGCTGGATCGTCACTTCGCCGGTGACGCGGTCCACCACGATGGGGATCTCGACGACGTGGCGCAGCGGGCCCTGGACGAACACCGCTGCGATGCCGAGGAGGCCCAGCGCGAGGCCGGCGATGGCCGCCCACCAGGCGCGGCGCTCGGAGCGTTCGAGCATCAACGTGCGGTCGACTTCCCACGCGCGATTGGCGCCGATCGCAAGCGTCTCGGCGGCGGCCTTGCCAGTGTCGTTCCCAGTGCTGCGGGAGCGATCGGGCAATGCAGCGGCTCTTCCTGGCGTCAGGACGGCACTCATGGCGAGACCTCAGTTGGGCTGCGCGCGATCTTCGTTGGGTACAGGACGCAGCGGTTCAGAGTTCACGGGAGGTAGTCGGCCACCTTCCCCGTGCGGACAAGCATCTGGTACTGGCGCTCCCGCTCGCGCGACCGGGCGATGCGCTCCTCGCTGTCGGCCATGCCCCGCAGCATTTGCACCTGGGACATCTCGTGCGCCAGTAGCGCGTTCTCGGCGCCGATGCGGGCCTGGATCTCCTGCACCGCTTTCTGGTCGCTCGTCGCGTTGATCTGGCCCATCAGCGACTGAATCTGCGACAAGCGACCCGCGGCCGATTTCATCGCGTCCTGCAGCAGGCCTTTCTGCTGGTACGGTTGCGCGAGCGAAGCTTGGCAGCTGGTGCGAGCGTCACCGGCCAGGTCCATGCAGTTGTAGACCATCCCCGCGTCGCGCAGCGCCTTGGCCGTTTCATTCAGGCCGGAGTAGCCCGAGGTGTTGACGGCGTTGAGGTAGGTGTACGCCTCGGCCGGCACGTAGTTCGTCAGCCGCGGGTTGTTGAAGACGTTGCCGAGGTTTCGGATTCCATTGATGCTGTTGAGCTGATTCTGCAGCTGGCTGATCTGCTGGATCTGGTTGTTGATCTTCGTGATGTCGTTGACAACCTGCTGGACCGTCTGGACCAGGTTGGCGACATCGATGACCGGGATGCCCTGGGCGCGGGCGCTGCCGGCGCCGAAGGCGATGAGTACAGCGGCGGCGACCTTGAGACGTGCGAGCATAGCGACGCTCCTGTGCTGGTTGACGATCACGCCCGCCCGCGCAGCGCGGCGAGTTTGTAGGCGGCCGTTCGCACCGCGCCGTAACCCTGGCGAACTGCGGCGCCGGCACCGGCGGCCATGGTTCCTGCGGTTCGGCCAGTGGCGGCAGCGGCGGCGCCTGTGACGTGGCCCGCCACATACGGCAGGCCAGCACCGGCCCGGACGACACCGCCGGCTGCACCTGCGGCACCGGCACCCCTGGCGGCGGAGGCCGAACGCAGGCCCGAGACCATCATGGCGTTCTGAATCATCTGGATGCCTTGTTGGATTGCGGCACCGCCGGTGAGCGCAGAGGCGAGGCTCGGGGCCTGGAAGCAGATGATGGCCATGAGGATCATGACGACGCAGTACTTCAGGGATTCACCGACGACGTTGAAAGTCGGGCCGAGGAAACCGCCCTGCGACTGAATGACCTGAACCATGGCCTGTCCCATGTAGATGCTCAGGCCCAGTGCGAAGAATGCGAACCATGTCAGCACCACGGAGTTGAGAACCATCGACAACCAGCTGTCGAAGAAGCGCGCGGTGGGCCGCCACGCCAAGCAGAGAACGAACAGCGGGCCAACAGCAATCACGAAGGTTAGGAACACCTTGGCGAGCGTGACCACGAAGAGCGCAATACACAGGAAGATGACATTGCCAAAGGCCGTGACCACCGCGGCGAAGACCAAGTCCAGCCGCATGATCCCGGCGTCCTTGAGAAGATCGAGAACCAGAAGGCTGGCCTGGTCGTTGAACGCATCGAGAAGCGCATACGGCGATGTCACCGTCATCGGATCGGTCGCGGCCGGCAGGAACGTTGTTGCTACGCCAGTGGCAAGCGCATTGGCGCTGTCTGCCACATTACTGATATAGAAGCCTGACTGAAGGGAGAAGGCCAAGACGAGTCCAATCTTGAAGACCTTCCACATGAACACTGGGAGGGTCTCCGACACCTCATTGCGCAGGACAGCCCACCCGTAGAGAGTGACCCAGATCGTCATACAGGCCAGCGCGATCGGAGCAATCGCTGCCATCAGCGACGACACAACGCCGAGAACATATGTGCTGAGAACAGTGTTGAACTGATTGCCGACCCAGGTGAACATGACGCAGGCTCCCGCTACTGCACTGCCGGAATTGGCAAGCTCTTGATGCTCACGCATCCCTTCCCGAGATCGGGGTACCGGCAGTGCTTCCACTCCGATCCGGTCTTCACCACCCATACGCGAGACCGCTTCTCTGAACCGTAAGTTGACGCCCGGCACGTCGTCGGTCTCGCGAAGACCTCGGTGCACTCCATCAGGCCCTCAGGCGTCTCGACCATCTTCCAACCACCCCCCGAGCAGCCGGGCGTGGCTGCGGGACAAGGCTTCGCGAGAAGTGCCCCGGCGGTCGGC
The DNA here is from genome assembly GCF_016722785.1 of Ramlibacter monticola. Taxonomy (GTDB): domain Bacteria; phylum Pseudomonadota; class Gammaproteobacteria; order Burkholderiales; family Burkholderiaceae_C; genus Ramlibacter; species Ramlibacter monticola. The sequence continues at coordinate 55,949 of NZ_JAEQNE010000002.1, forward strand.
GGCGTCTCCACCTTCTTTGTTCCATCTGGCATCACCTTGACGGCCTCGTTGCCCTTGACGAACTGGGCGCTGGCGGTGGTCGCAGCGAGCGCAAGCGCGACCAGCACGGGGAGATGACGAACGGCCTTCATGCGGCCCTCCTTGAGGTACGAAGCCTGCGATCGTGGACCTCACGAAGGAGAACGGGAAGCCATTGAAACGGATCGTTGCCATGCCGTTCGCGCACGACATCAAGCAGAGCGACGTTGTCGGTGGTGGCCGAGAGCACGGTGATGAAGTCCTCGAGGCCCACGAGGTCCAACTCGCAAATGGCGCTCGCGTGGCCTTGCTTCACCAGGAAGCGGCGGCCGCCTTGTGCGCCGAAGCTGCGCACGATCTCGAACTCGGCCTGACTGAGCCCGAATCCGTCGACGTATTCCTCGCGCACCGCCTCCGGATTGGCCAGGAAGATTTTGGTAACGCTCTGCTCGATCATCGTGCGGCCGATGGGGTGACTCAGTACGTCGGACGGGCTCTGCGTGTCGAAGATGCCCAGGCCGTTCTGCTTTCGGATCGTCTTCTGCTTTTGCTTGGCGAAGTCGCTGAAGATCTCGTGGTCCAGCGCCTTCCAGAATTCGGAGATCACGTAGATCAGCCGCTCGCCGTTGACGAGTTCTTCCATGACCTGCAGCAGGTACATCATCACCGGCGTGCGCACCTCGGGCAGTTCGAGGAACTCGGTGGTGTCGAAGCCGATGACCGAGGCCGCCTGCAAATCGAGCAGGCGGTCGTCGGCCTGGTCGAAGACCCAGCCCAACGCGCCGCCTTGGCACCAGCGGCCCAGACGCTCGAAGAGGCTGTTCTCGCCGGACTTCGGCAGGTTCTGCCGCACGGTGGAGAAGCGCCGCAGCGAGGCGGGCATCATGGCCACGGCCTTGACCGCATCGGCGATGGCGCGCTCGTCGGCCGGCAGCAGTGGCAGCGCCGGCGTGGCGACGCAGGTGCGAATCAACTGCTCCCAGAACTGGATGCGGGCCGGGGTTGCCTCCCGCTGCAGCGGGTTGCAGCCCGTGGGCTTGCCGGCTTCGAGGGTGAAGTAGCGGCCACCGAGCGCACGGATGGCGATCTCGCAGCCGCGATCCAGGTCGAAGAGCACGAGGCGCGGCGCCGGATCCCACTTGCGCGTGAGCGTCAGCAGGAACATCTCCAACGTCGTCTTGCCGACCCCCGTCGAGCCGATGATCAGCGTATTGCCCGGAAGCTTCTTGTCGACCGAGTCTTCGGCTTCGGGGCTGCTGTGTAGGTTCAGGTAGAAGGGCTGGCCCGAGGGTGTGCACAGCAGGGCCAGCGCCTCGCCCCAGGGATTGCCGTCTCGCTTGCCCCGGGCGAAGTTGTGTCCGCTGGACAGCGCCGCGAAGGCGCGGGAGCTGAGCTTGGACTCCCGGGGCCGCCACTGCCAGTTGCCCGGCATCTGCGCGAACCAGGCAGCATCGGCCACCAGGTCGACCGGCGACATTTGCAGGCTGGAGGCCTCGCCAACTGCACCAATGGCCTGGGCCGCCCGGCGGCCGGCATCGGCCACGCTGTCTTCACCCTGTGCGCCGAACACGACCAGGCTGTAGTGGTACTCGCCCATGCAGAACTGGCCATCGCCGAGTTCGTTCAGTGCAACGTCCATCTCGACGACCTGGCTGGCCACCACGTCGTCGCTGGCGATCAACTGGTCGCGCTGAAGTTCGAGTGCGCGCATGGCTTCGCGGCGCGGAAGGATGGAAAAGCTCTGGGTTTCGATGAACTCGCTGGCCTCGTAGAGCAACGCGTTGAGAATGCCGGGTTCGACCGCGTCGGCGTATTCCTTGATGTCAACCAGAGCCGCGTAGCGGCGCTGATCGCCCTGGCGCAGTTCGAGCTTGTCGCCGCCGAAGGACAGGCGGGTCGTCGGAAGCGTGCGGTACAGGGGCCCCGCCGTCATCGGGATCGGCCGCCAGCAGCCGTTGACCAGGTAGCCAAGGAATTCGGCCACTTCGGAGTACATTCGCCCGCGAAGTTCCCGCGTGCCCAGCACTTGGGGGCCGAAGCCGCGCAGCACCCGGCCGACCAGTGCGGTGCGTTCTTCCATGATCCGCAGGGCTTCGGCTTGCGCTTCGGCGATGGCGGCGTGCGTGCGCTGCGTCGATTGCAGCGCACGACCCACGCGGGAAACGGTGGGCCGGTAGACCAGCGTGAGGTACAGCTCGGTGCTCATCATCCGACGCTCGCCAATCCTGGCCTGGTAGGCGCGGGACAGGTCGCGCGCGAAGCCGGGCTCCGCGGGGTCTTGCAGCTTGTCGCTGACGACCCGGTGCAGGCGGTGCGTCCACACTGCCCACTGGCCGCCGGCGAGGTTGCGCAGCAGGCTGCACAGGGCCTCGTGCCGCTCGCCGATCTGATGCTCGTCGGCGCATTCGAAGGCCACGCCCTCGAGCCGCCAGACGCGCAGGTAGTCGCCACCGCGCGTGATCACGTCGTGTGGGCTGACCAGTGAGGAGAACGGGATGAAGCAGGCCAGCGCGTTCTCGGCCTGGGCTTGGGCCCAATGCCGTGGGCGAAAAATGCCCCGGCCATGCCTCGTGTCGGCGCCGTTGGCATTAAATATGCCAAGCATCGCGGGCTCCCCGGTAGAGGGTGGGTGCGTAGCTGCGCGCGTGCCAGAAGCGGCGGTTGCGGTCGTGCAGGCGCAACTTCAGGGCGACGAACATCTGACGGAAGCGCTGGTCGTCCTTGGCGGTCACGAAGCGCATCCACAGCAGCGCCGGCACGAAGGCCACCACGACGCCGAGGGCGATCCACCCGCTCACCAGGATGCCGCCCCACAGGATCAACAGCATGCCGGTGCCGAACAGCACCACCAGCGGCACGAGCGGGACGCCCAGCTTCATGGCCGGGCGCGTGGCGCCCTTGTAGATGGCTTCGCCTTGCATGTTGCCTCCGGCTGCGTCAGGTGACGATGTAGCTGGCGAAGGCGGCGGCGCCGCCGATCAGCGTGCCGCCGATCAGCACGTTCGCCACGTCGGCCAGACGGGCGCCCTGGAAGATCATCTTGAAGCCGGCCCAGATGATGGCGATCGTGACCACTGCGATCGAGATAGTCACCAGGATGGCGTTGACGTTGGTGACCGTGGTGTTGATCTTGTCGAAGCCCTGGGCCTGCGCCGCTTGCGACACCATGGCCGGCATCAGGGCTGCCAGTGCCAGCGCTGCGCGGCGGATCGATGCGAGGCGTCTCATACCTTTTCCTTCGGATGGACAGCGGGAACAGGGCGCGCAGCGATGCCCGCGGCGGCCACGACCTTGCGCACGTAGCCGTGGCGGAAGCCGGTGGCGAAGTTTCCGCTGTAGTAGCAGGACAGGGCCTGTCGCAGTGCTGCCTGATCGACTGGAGGGGTCGTGATTGGTGCGCGTGCCCGGTGGAAGCAATCGGCCAGCACGATCTGCATCGCTGCGAGGTTGGTGCAGGGCTCGAAGGCCGTTTCAAGCGTCAACCCCAGGCGCTCGAAGTTGCTGACGTTGATCTGCCCGAGGCCGACGCTGAAGTTCCAGCCGGCGGCTTGCAGGGCGCGAGCCGTGGCCAAGGCTTCTGCCGCATGTCGCGGCTGCCGCACCAGTGCGCCGCCCACCACCCCTATGGCCCAAGGGTTGAAGGCGCTCTCGACGCTGACGAGAGCGCGCGTGGTGTCGGGGTGCACCTGGGGTGCACAGGCCAATGCCAACGCGAGTAAAACAGAGGTATCCATGGTCCGATGCCTCAGTAGCCGGACTCGGTCGGCGAGGCCGGCGGCGGCAGCGCGGAAAGCCATGCGGCGTAGTCCTCGTCGAAGCGCGTATCCCAGGTGCCAAGCTGTGCCTTCGCGGCAGGACTGAACTCGGTGACCGTGTCACCAGCAATCTTCCACCAGGTGCGGGCGAAGGGCGCGCCGTTGACCGAGACGGAGACCGCGCCGGTGTATTCGCAGGAGTAGATCGGCCCGCTCTCGCCGTCGAAGACCCGCGTGTACTGGGGCGGGCAGTAGCTGGAGGCGCTGGCCCAGGCGTGGCTGGCGGAGTTTCCGCCGCCGGTCATGCTGCAAGTCGGGAACGGCTTGCCGCGCGCCAGGTCGCGCAGCACCTGCGTGATCGGCGGCACGCACTGCGGGATGGCGCGCCAGTTTGGGGCGGCAAAGCAAAGCAGCACCTGGCAGCCATCCACCGCGCGGGCTGGCGCGCTGGCAGCGAGGAGCGCGGCAAGGGCCAGCAAGATGGCGGCGTACCGCGCCAGGATGCCCTGCTTGGCAGAGGGGCGGGGCCGGTCTAGAGTGGCGTTTTCCTTCATGGCGGGACCTGAGGTAGAGGCAACCGAGGGCTTCGTGTCAGGGGGCACCACCGCGCCCCGTGTTGAAACTCTAGGTTCATCACCCACCACTTCACGCGATGACTTCGGGCCGAGAATCATCAGCTCGCGCACGCAAGCCGAGCGGGCCTCCGCGGATCGAATCCATTGGCGGGGTTTTCCATCCACATGCGATCGAGGTGCAGGACTTCTCGCACTACGCACTTGTCATCGACGTGCGAACACGGGAGGAATACGAGGACGACCACATCCCGGATGCCGTGCAGTTCTCGCCAGCCGTCGTGAACCAGGGGCCCTTGGTGCCCGGGGTGATCGACGATCGATCCCGAGCGCTGGTGGCGCAGGACAGCGCGTCAGACGGTGAGTTGCCGGCCGCGCTCGCGGATTTGGTCTCACCTTTGAAGTTCGACAAGGCCATTCTGGTCTACTGCGGTCGCGGCGGACTCGACAGCCTGCCCGTGGCCCGAGCACTTCGCTGGCGCGGCTGGACCGTCGATGTTCTCCCAGGAGGATGGATCAACTATCGCCGCTGGGTGGAGGCGGGCATGGAGGTCCTGCCAAGGATGATGGCCTTCCGTGTGATCGCCACATCACTGGGGGGCGAAACGGACCGCGTCCTGAACGCGCTGGCGACTGTTGGCCATCAGGTGCTCAACGTCGAAGCGCTGATGGTTCGCCGCCGCGGTTCGATCGCATTTCATTTCGCGCAGCAGCCCTCGCAGGCGTGGTTCGAGAGTCAGCTGCTGCAGCGCCTTCGCAGCTTTGACCCGCGCAAGCCCATCTGGGTGGGTGATGTCGACTCCCAAGTCGGCGATCTGCGGCTGCCAGGATCGATGGCCGTTGCTCTGGGCGCTGCGCCTACGGCTACGCTGGAAGTGCCGCTCGCGGAGCGCGTTGAGCGGTGGCTCGAAGACGAGTCTGCCTGGGCTTCACCGTTCGCTGCGATCGACGCGATTGCCGCGTTGGAGTCGCCGCCGGATGGTCGCGTGCTTGCGCGTTGGAAGGAGCTGGTCCTCCGAGGACGTGCCGGCCTGGTCGCCAGCGTATTGACGGACCACCTCGACCGACGCCATGCCGCCCGCCTCGTGCAGCGCTTGGCCAAGCCGAATGGCCTCGCGCCACTGGTAGCCGACTCGCTCAGGCCGGAACGACTGGCGCTTGCGGTGCGGGCCTGGCACCCGATTTCGGGTGCCAGGCCGACTTCGCAGCAATGCGACGAAATATCGTCGTCTGTCCCGGGAAGACGGCCAGGGTCCGTCCCCTGATGATGCCCTCGGTCGCGACACCGCCTGACGACATCGCGAGCGAGCTTGGTCGGATGTTGACAGTCGCCGTGTCCAGGCGACTCAGGACTTCGAACGTGTGCACTAGCCAATTAGCAGGCCGCACTCGATGGCGAGCCGCGCAGCCAGTCGACGGTTAGGAACGCCCAGCTTCATGTTCATGCGCTGGAATCGGGAGTTGATTGAGCTCTTGCTGACGTGTAGCTCTGCCGCGATGCGCTTGCTGCTGTGGCCCTGGCGCTCGTGGCGCAGCAATTCCAGTTCGGCCGGCGTGATGCGGGCCTTGACGATCAGCTCACGCCGAATTCTGGCCAGCCACCAGTCGTGCAATTCGGCCGCAAGCAGCCGGGCACCCAGCCTGAAGCGTCCGAATCCCTCGTCCTCGAAGAATCCCGGTGTGGCGGAGCCCAGGCACAGCAGGCTGATCCGCGAGTGGCCTGCGCCGGAGTGCGCTGGCACCAGGGCGGCGGATGCAAAGCCGTTGTGCATGGCCAGCGCGATGACCCGCTGGCCCTCGGGGTCCGGGACCGGTAGCGAACTGGCCGGAATCGGCTCCGAGTTGTGGGCTGCATAGGCCAACCATGGGTCGTGGAAGAAGAAGCCGGCATCGAGGTAGCGCTGGCACCAGCCTGGACCGCAGACCAGCATAAAGCGGCAGGCGGACAGGTCGGCGTTGTCTCGAATGAAACTCACGAAGACGGCGCTTTCCGCCCCGAGCGCGCTGACGCCTTCTCTCAGTAGTGCGAGGGCCGTGGCTTGGTCCTTCGCTTCGGCGATGCGTTCAGCCACGCCCGCGATCCGTGCGGCGTAGTCGCTTGCCGCCACGATGTCCGGCAACGCCGGACGCTCAGGCGTTGCCGGCGCTATCGCAAGGGGCGACGCTTTGCCAGAGATCATCGGCGTCGCGCTTGAGGTTGATGTGGAGTAGCGGGTGCTCAAACCGGATGGGGTCGTTGTCGCACCATTGCTTGAAGTGCTCGGCGTCTGCGAACTGAACGGCCTGCTGCGTTCGCAGCCCGCACCGGGGAATATCTTCTCGTTCGACATAGAGACCTCCCGAAACCCGTTGTAGGAAGAACAGGACCAATCCCCTTCGGCCTTCGGCGCTCAGGGTTCGAGCGCCGGTAGGCACTGCCCCGTTTGTCGCCGTCCCCATGGAGTCTCCCGGCGCGACACGCCGTGGCAGGCCAGGGCGTTTCACGCGGTTCACGGGATGGTCCTCGCTTGGATAGGCCCAGGCGAGCGTCTATTCGTCGCGTGACGACGTTCATCCAACAAATCCGGCGCCTTCGATGCCGCAGCGGCTGCGGCTGGCGCCTCGTGGGAACGGCGCATACCTGCTCAAAGCGTTGAAAGGGACTGCACGATCCGCTCGGACAAGCGGCTTGTGGTGGCCCGCAGTGCACGGGCTTCTACACAGGGTGTAGAAGTACCCAAGTGATGTTGCACTGTCCATCGCGACGTCAATGAATTTAGTAAGCGTTCGTATGTAGCCTCGGGGCGCAAACTTCGTAAGGGCACGTCATCTCGTGCGTGTCCATCCTGGCCTCGGCTGTGATGTCGAGTGGCCCCGCGTTCAGCGGCCGCTCGGTGTGCGAACCGTAGCACCGCGCGCGCCTTCGCAAGGGCCTTTCGCGGCATAGACCGGTGCCTTCCCGCCTGCAGCGGGCACCTCCCGGCTATTCCACGGTGCCCTTGCGCCCGCGCTTGTTCGCGGCGCGGTCGGTGTCGCACGGCGACCGACGAATGCGGGGCAGAAGCCCGCTTGACAGCACACCCAGCGCCGAGGGATCAACAGCCGAATCCGGCTCCCTCGGAAAACAGGGCAGGTGGTTTTCGGACCTAAATGGTAGTCGAGGTTCTTATGCAGGGCGTGATTCAAGGCAACGATTGGGGAGGACGGCGCTTACCAAACGTTGCCGTGTCGTTCATAACTTAGTCCTTTCCATTAGCAAGATGTTCCGCCGTGATCCGTTGTCGAGGAATGATAGCGGGGTGTAATCAAACTATGGAGCGTGGGCGCAGTGAACCCACTCACGCGATCCTGATCGGAGGAGCTATGTGGTTGCTGGTTGCTCGCGAACCCCGGCCGGACGCGCCTGACTGGCCCGGCCGGCGAATGCTCGCGGCCGTCGATGCGGTCATGTGGCCGGTGATGTGGGTGCTGTTGATCCGCCACGCGCCGCAGCCAGTGGGCTTGATCGGGCCGTTCGGCACGGCCATCGCGGTGCTGTTGGGCGTGGGGCGCTTGCATCGCGCTCTGTGGTTGAACCACCGTTACTGGTTCACGACCTGGCGCTGGGGAAAGGTGCTGGCGTCGATCTTGTTGATCGGTGCGATCTTGAAGCTGTCTCAGTGAGAAACCGTGGGGCGCCCAGCGCTCCACTGTTCGAGATCGATTCGACGCCACGCGATAGCCCGTTTGGCGAGGCGTACGGGCGATGGGAACTTGTCCTCGGCCATCAAGCGGTAGATCGTGGAGCGGCCGAGTCCGGTCATGCGCACGACCGCGGCCATGCGGACGAACACCGCCGGCTGAGCGTCCACCATGGGCGGCCTGGTCGCGGTCTGCATCTGGCTCATCGGGCGGCTCCTGCGCTGCGTCTGAGGAATACTCTAGGCGCTGCAAGTGCGCCTGGCGGCGATGACTTTCCGCTAAAAAGTGTCGGGCGGTTGGCTCAGTGCCCGTCCTGCCAATCAGGAAACAAGGAGGTGCTCATCGTAGGGATCTCGCAGGTGCCGAGGGTGCCGTGCGGCGAGGGCAAGTTTCTGGTGTCGACTGGCCTGCGGTGATCTTGGTGAGGGTGCAGGCAGGCGCTGTGATCGGAGCCCGCGAATTCGCCGCCTGAGGCCTGCGCAGGGGGCCGCTGCTTGACTACGGGATGGTCACCTCGTGGCGGCCAGTGGGCGCACCAGACATTGGCCAGTGGGCGCTGGCGGATGTCGGCAGGGATCGAGTCCCAGCGTCGGCCCGTCAGCGGGGTGAAGTCGGGGAGGGATGCGATGCCATGATTCAGCGTACCCAGCGACGGGCGTCCTTGAGGAGCAGCAGCAACTGCTGCTCTCGCAACGGCGAGGCGATGAAGCCGAAGCGGGTGTAGAACTTCGTCGCCTCCGTGTCGATGGGGTGGGTCAGCATCGCCCGGATGCCAGCCTGCTCGGCAATCAGCATCGTGCGGCGGATCGCCTCCTGCAGCAGGCCGAAGCCGATGCCCCGTCCCTGATCTTTCGTGTCCACCGCCAGGCGCGCCAGGATCACCACCGGCACGGGGTACTGGCCCATCCCCTTGCGCACGCGCTCGGGAGCATCCAGGGTGTCGACTTGGCCTACGGTCAGGCTGAAGTAGCCGGCCACGCGATCGTCATCGGCTACCACGAAGGTCTTGGCCGAGCCACTGCCTTGGGCCTGCCGGGCGTGGCGCAGCAGCCAGTCATTCAGCGCGGGCTTGCCGCAGTCGAAACCTTCCAGCCGATGTTGCGCCCCCAGCGACTCCGGCCCCCGCAGGCTCACTTCGCATCCCAGGGCGCTTTGCGGCTGAACAGGTCGCGCAAGCCGTCGTTGGGCTGCTCGGGCCGTTCCAGCAGGTCCATCAAAGCCTGGTACTGGCTGCCAGAGGCCATGAACAGACGCTGATCCAGCAGGGTTTGCTCAGCGGCCAAGCAGGCGCTGTCCAGGATGAAGTCGGTCAGCGACTTGTGCGCGACCTCGGCGGCGCGGCGCAGTACGACTTCCTGTTCAGGCGTCGCGCGCAGGCCCAGCCGGGCGGACCGGGTGGTGGGGGAAGAGGCAGTAGCGACCATGGTGCAGTGTTAGATCAATTGCCGCAATGTTAGTACAAACGACGAACGTTGTCTAGGTGGACGGCGGCGGTCTGGTTGCTGCACTTGGCGTCGCAGTGTCGCAGTTCCCAGGGCCTGCTCTTCGACATCGAGGCGCGCACCAATCAATTCCGAGTGGTTTAGTCAGTTGTTCTGTTGCTCGCCGGGGACCCGGACGGCCACCCAACTTTCCCCACCCATGGTCACCTCAAACTCCTCCACCTGAATTGATCGGGAGAGGGTTGTAAGCCGGCGCCGCCGGCTCCCTTTGGACAGGCCGTGAACTGACCTCCCGAGCGCGCGGAGGTCGCGGAGTTGAACGTCTTGAAGCCAAACCACCATCCAGACGCTGCTGGTGCTGGGCAAGGGCCAGCGAGAGATCGCCCGGGTCACCGGGATCGACCGCAAGACCATCCTCGGGTATCAGCGCAGGTTCGCGCCGGCAAATTCCCCCGGGGTGGGCCACCGGCTCGCTGCCAGCGAGCGCTGCCTCGGCGGCCGAGCAAACTCCCCCACCCCGGCCACCGGCCCACACGTTGGCGTGCGAGCCCGGGCGCGGGTTCGTCGAGGAGCAGCTGAACCTCAAGCGCAACGCCATGGCGATCTACCAGGACCTGGTGGACGTGCACGGCTTCACCACGGCTACAACATGTGTCGGCGCCGAACGAAAACTGAGCCACTTCTGAGGGTCGTGCCGACCGAAAACTGAGCCAGGTGTTTCACCTACCCTGCTGCCTTTTTGTGCAGCCGGGTTTGAGGAGTGTGATCACCATGGACATGGTTGGAAGAATCCGGCGCCTGCACAGCCGGGGCAAGAAGTCGGCGCGCGAGATTGCGCGCATCACGGGGCTGTCGCGCAACACGGTAGCCAAGTGGCTGCAGGGGCCGGTCGAGGTGGCGCCGATCCACCATCGCACCACCGATCGGGTGCGCGCGCACATCCTGTTGTGCATGCTCTCCTACTACGTGGAGTGGCACCTGCGCGGTAAGCGGACGGCAATCTCATCTTGAGTCGCCCGCGCTAAGCGGCAATGATCCTGCCCATGGAGGAAATGGATGGACACGATGGATAACGACGTATTTCCCATCGTCGGGATCGGCGCGTCCGCGGGTGGGCTGGAGGCGTTCATGCAACTGCTGCAGGCGCTGCCCGCGCACACGGGGATGGCCTTCGTGCTCGTGCAGCATCTGGACCCCCGGTACGACAGCAGGCTCGCCGACCTGTTGGCCAAGGCGACCGCCATGCCGGTGCTGGAGGCGGCGCAAGGCCTCGCCGTCCAACCCGATCATGTGTACGTCATCGCGCCCGATACCACGCTCACGCTGGCTGCCGGTGGCGTCCTTCAGACCGAGCCGCGCGGCGACCAGCCGGGCCCTCATCTCCCCATCGACCGATTCTTCAGGTCGCTGGCCGCCATTCGCGCGAGCGCCGCCATCGGCGTCGTGCTCTCCGGCACCGGCACCGACGGCAGCATGGGGCTGGAAGAGATCAAGGCCGCCGGCGGTGTGGCGTTCGCACAGGACGAGGCCTCGGCCAAGTTCGCCGGGATGCCGCTGGCCGCGGCGCATACCGGAAGTGTCGACCTGGTGTTGCCGCCCGCGCGCATCGCGGCCGAGCTGGCGCGCGTCGGCCAGCATCCTTACCTCGTGACAGCCGCGGATCAACGGCCCGACGACGATGCGCAGGGCAATGACCGCGACGGCGGCTTCAGGGCAGTCCTCGCGCTGCTGCGCGAGGCCACGGGGGTCGACTTCGCGGCCTATCGGGACACCACGATCAAGCGCCGCATCACGCGGCGTCTGATGCTGCACGGGGATGACAGCCTGGGCGCCTACGCGCAGCGCCTGCGAGCCGACCGCGCCGAGCTCGACGCCCTGTACCAGGACATCCTGATCAACGTGACGCAGTTCTTCCGGGAACCGGAACTCTTCGAAGCGCTGAAGGAGCGCGTCTTTCCCGCCATCCTGGCCGCCAAGCAGGGCGCGGCGCCGATCCGCATCTGGGTGCCGGGCTGCTCCGCAGGACAGGAGGCGTATTCGCTGGCCATGGCTCTGTTCGAGTTCCTGGACGACAAGCCGGCGCATCCGCCGATCCAGATCTTTGCCACCGATCTGTCGGAAACCGTCTCGTTGCAAAAGGCACGCAACGGCTTGTACCCCGACAGCATCGAGGCCGAGGTCTCGCCCGAGCGGCTGCGCCGCTTCTTCCTGCGCGAGAACAGCCACTACCGCGTGAACAAGGCTTTGCGGGAGATCGTCGTGTTCGCGCGGCAGAACGTGGCGGCCGACCCTCCGTTCTCCCATGTCGATCTGGTGAGCTGCCGCAATCTGCTCATCTACCTGAGCCCGGCGCTGCAGAAGCGCGTGATCCCTACGTTCCACTATGCGCTGAACCCGGGCGGCTTCATGGTGCTCGGCGCGTCGGAGACGATAGGCGCCCACACCGATCTGTTCACCGTGGTCGACCAGCCGCATCGCGTGTATTTGCGCAAGTCCACCGGCCCGGGGCGACCCTACCCGCACTTTCGCGCCGAGGATCATCAGGCGGGCATCGCGGGCCGGCGCGACGCGATCGCCGCACGCGTCCAGCCGGCTGACTGGCAGCGCGAGGCCGACCGGGTGGCCGCGGGCCTGTATGTCCCGCCGGGCGTGCTAATCGACGACAACTTCGACATCCTCCAGTTCCGCGGCCAGACCGGCTCGTTCCTGTCGCCCGCAGCGGGGGAGCCGAGCAACAATCTGCTGAAGATGGCGCGCGAGGGGCTGTTGCTGGCCGCACGGAGCGCCGTGGCGGAGTGTCAGCGCAGTGGTGTCGCCGTGCGCCAGGCCGACGTCCGCATCCGCGGCGACGGCGTGGATCGGGAGATCGATCTCCATGTGATGCCCATCAAGCTGCCGATGGCCGGCGAGCGCTGCTACCTGGTGCTGTTCGAGGAAAAGTTGCGTCGGGTCACGCCCAGCGAACCGGCGCAGGGGGCGCCGCGGGATGAAGCCGGCGACGCCGCCGACGCCCACCACCTGCGGCAGGAACTGGCATCGACCCGCGAGTACCTGCAGTCGCTGATCGAGCAGCAGGACGCAGCCAACGAGGAACTCAAATCGGCCAACGAGGAGGTCCTGTCCAGCAACGAGGAGCTGCAAAGCACCAACGAGGAGCTGGAAACGGCCAAGGAGGAGCTCCAGTCGATCAACGAGGAGCTCACCACCGTCAACGAGCAGTTGCAGCATCGCAATTCCGAGCTGGGCCGCCTGAACGACGACATGAGCAATCTCGTCACCTGCAGCGGCATGTTGACGGTGGTGCTGGGCGTCGACTCGCGCATCCGCCGCTTCACGCCGGCGGCAGGAAAGCTGTTCGGGCTCCTGGCCGGCGACATCGGCCGCCCGCTCGGCCAGCTGAAGACGGCGCTCGAGCCGCTCGACATGGACGCGCTTGTCGCCGAGGTGGTGGCCAGTGTGCAGCCGCAGGAGCGGGAGATCCACGGCCCCGACGACCGCACCTACCAGCTGCGCATCCACCCCTACCGGACGACGGACAACCGGATCGACGGCGTCGTCTTGGTGCTGTTCGACATCGAGGACCTGAGACGGGCGCAGGCGAGCATGCGCGGCGAGCGCGACTATGCCGAGGCAATCGTCGAGACGGTCAGCCAGCCGTTGCTGGTGCTCGATTCGCACCTTCGGGTGCGATCGGCCAACGGTGCGTTCTACACGACGTTCGGCGTGACCCCACGGGACACCGAGGGCCAGCTGGTGTACGAGCTGGGCAACCACCAGTGGGACATCGCCGTGCTGCGCGAGCAACTGGCGCAGGTGCTGAAGGACAGCAGCGTGGTTGTGGACCTGGAGGTGCGTCACGACTTCGAAACGATCGGATTGAAGGTGATGCAGGTGAAGGCGCGCCGGATCGTCCATGAAGGCTCGGACACCGACCTGATCCTGCTCGCCATCGAAGATCGCACCGAAATCGAACGCCTCGGCGAGCAGGTGCGGCAGCATCTGACCGAGCTCATCGAGCGGGACCGCGGCAAGACCGCCTTTCTTTCACTGCTGGCGCACGAGTTGCGCAACCCGCTGGCGCCGATCCGCAACGCGCAGAACGTGCTTGGGCAAGCCGGCATTTCCGAGGAGACGGCGCGCCATATGCGCGACGTGATCGAGCGCCAGGTGCAACAGCTCACGCGCCTGGTCGACGACCTGCTGGACATCGCCCGCATCAACCAGGGGCGGGTCGAAGTGCGCAGGTCCCGCATCGATCTGGGCCAACTGCTGGCTGCGGCGATCGAGGAGGCCCGCCCGTCCTGCGAGGCGAGGACCATCGAGCTGATCACCACGCTGCCGCGGGAGCCGGTGGCGATGGACGCCGATGCAGCGAGGATGACCCAGGTGGTCAGCAACCTGCTGAACAACGCCACCAAGTTCACGGACCCCGGCGGCCGCATCGCGCTGAGCCTGGAACGCGCAGGCGACGAAGCCATCGTGCGCGTGGCAGACAACGGCATCGGCATCCCGTCCAACCAGCTGGCGCGGGTATTCGACATGTTCACGCAGGTGGACCCATCGCTCGAGCGCTCGCGCACCGGGCTCGGTCTGGGCTTGACGCTGGTCAAGCAGCTGGTCGAGGCGCATGGTGGCACCGTGACGGTTGCTAGCGATGGCCCTGGCCTGGGCAGCGAGGTCGTTCTGCACCTGCCCTTGCCGCGGAATGCGGTCCCGATCGAAGAGCCCGACGCGGCGCCGGCACCCGGTGCGGCGGCGACGGCGTCGCGCCGGGTGCTGATCGTCGAGGACAACGATGATGGTGCTCAATCGCTGGCGACGCTGCTCGGATTGCATGGCCACGACGCGCGAACCGCGCCAGACGGTCCCACGGCACTAGCATTGGCGGCATCCTGGCGGCCGGAGGTGGTGCTGCTGGACATCGGCCTGCCGGGCATGAGCGGCTACGAAGTGGCGCGACGCCTCGGCCAGCAACCCTGGCGTCGCGACATGCGGCTGATCGCCCTCAGCGGCTGGGGGCAAGGCGACCATCCGGAGCTGGCGGCGCAAGCCGGCTTCGATGCCCGCCTGGTCAAGCCCGCGGATATCCAGGCGTTGGTCGGCATGGTGAGTGCGCCGCCACCCCCAAAATGAAAAAACCCGGAAAGCCGTTGAACGTCAACGACTTGCCGGGTCTCGGTGTGGGTCGGCGCGTTTCGAATCTCTCGATTCACACGCCCACCATGGCTCGGATGCCCCGATTCTCAAAGACCGGTCCCGAGCGAGCCGGCGTTCCATGCACGGCTGCATCCACCATGACCCTCCCCAAGTCGTCCGCGCGAATCACCTGATTGGGAAACAGCATCCGAAACGCGGGGTAGACGGCGCGCAGGAGGCGGTAGCTGGGGTTCGGCTCTTTCCGCGGTTCCACCGGATAGATGTATGCCGGCCGGAAGATGTACACGCGAGGGAATCCTGCCGCGAGGAGTGCCCCCTCGGCCTCGCCCTTGTAACGCGCATAAGGGATGCGGCTCCTTCGGTGCCGTCGATAGCGCTGGCACCATGAAGGGCCAGGTCCTTTTCATCCCAAGTCGCATATCCACTCCTGCACGTGCCACGCGTTGCCGGTACGTTCTGCGCCCACGAAGCGCAAGCGGTTCGCACTGAGTTCGACAAGCTTCGCGTCGTAGAGGCTCGGCCACTTCTTGTCGGCCCCGATCAACTGCAGCACCGCGACGCGTCGGTTCCGGTTCGTGCGGTAGGTGAGGTGCAAGTCTCCCGTTGCTCCCTCCCGCGGACCGCAGCTGGCGATGAATTCGCCCGTCACTCGCTCAAGAATCACCCGCGCTCGCATACTGTATAGAATAACAGCATATCACCGGCGCCCGCCCTCGCCAAAAGCAATTGGCCCCTCGGCCGACCATCTGCGCCACACGCGTGAGGTCGGCCAAGCCTTCACTGGCGAGGCACGAGTCGGGGCTCGTAGTTGGCCGGCAGGCACACCAGCCGCCAGCGAACCGGCTCGACCTGGGCGAGGGGATCGCGCTTCCAGTTCTCCAGCGCCGGGATCATCAGCCAGCGCCAGAGGGGAGGAACGAACGACGCGAGCAACAGAACGACGTAGCCCGCCGGAAGTCGCGGCGAGCCGGGGTGGGGTGCCAACCGGTAGTACGGCACGGAGGAGTTTTGGTGATGCGCATGATGGAGCGCGAGGTGCAGCATCAGCCAGACCTGGAACTGGCATCGGTCCTCCCACGCGTAGCGCCTTTCATCCGCATCGTCGACGCTGTCCACCCCTAGGCCCCAGTGCTGTAGGTAGGTGACGGCCTGTACGCCGAAATGAACGCCCGCGGCAACGCAGAGAATCAGGGCAAGTCCTGCGAAGCCGGCTGCCAGCGCAAAAGCGAGTACGGTCCCGAGGGTCGCGGCAATTGCTTCGATCAAGCCCCCGTGGACCGCCGAACGCCGTCCACGAGCGGCCAGGATCGCGTTGTATTCGATCGCTGAACGGACGATCCGTACGCTGCGACGTGCCGCGAAGCTCCAGACGGACTCGGTCCTGCGAGGCCACTCCGCGAGATGGACGTTGCCGGACGTGGCGTGATGGGAAAGATGCTCGTGGGCGAGCAGCGGATAGCCGGCGGCCCCGGCGAGCAACCATCCGAGACGCCGCCGCCGTGGGCTTCCGTGGATCAGTTCATGCGCAACCACGACCGCGAAGAACAGGCAGGTCCACAGGCTGAGGCCGAGCCCGATCCAACCGGCGACTCCCGCCGGCGGGTGCCGGTAGAGTTCAACGGCCACACCTGCCAAGAGAAAGGGAAATGCCATGGCATAGAGGGTCGGCAGGCGATCGAGCAAGGTCGCCGTTCGCTCGCCCCACTCGGGCAACTCCGAAGAAGCATTGCCGAGAACCAGGCGAAGCAAGGGGCCAGCGCCAAAGACGACCGCTGCAGCCAAGTACGGGATCCCAAGCGACAACCCGGCAAATAGCAATGCGAAGGGAAGGAAAACGGCGAGGTAGCCCAGTGCGTTGACCAAAGGATGTGTCATGTTCAAATCAGCCCGTACTTGGCCGCCAGATGGGTGGAGACATTGCGATGCGGCGAACCCAGCTTTGCATTGAGCCGCTGCCAGCGCGAATTGATCGAGGCGGCGCTCAAGTTGAGTTCCCTGGCGATCTGCTTGGTGCCGCTGCCATTCAGTTCGAGGTGCAGAAGGAGCAGATCCGTTTCCGTGAGCCCGAGCGTGCTGATCATTTGGTTGCGCTCGTGGCGGCTCCACCAGTCGTGGAACTCCAGGGCCAAGCTGCGGGCGAGGACCGTGAACACGCCAGGTGCATCCGTTTCGAAGTAATCCGGCCGCGGCGATCCCAGGGCCAGCATTCCGACGCGCGCGCCAGTCGGCGAGGCCGCCGGAGCGATGCAGACCGAAACCATCCCGAACTTCCGGGCGAGCGCTTGCACCTTCTGCTGCTGCGGCGTATGGAGGGGGATGCGCGACGCAAACGTGACTTCCGAATTGATCGAGCAATACAGAAGCCAGGGATCTGATGCATACCAAGCACTGGCTTGGTATTCGAGGCACCAGCGCGGATCGGCGGCAAGCATGAAGCGGTAGCTTTCATGAGCGTCTCCACCGCGGAGGTAGCTGACGAACACTGCTTGCTCGACGCCCATTTCCGCTTTCGCGGCGTACAGAAGTTCGAGCGCGTCCATCGGGCAGCCCGCCCCAGCGATCTGGGCGGCCAGGTCGAGCACACGGCTGGCGAAGTTCCGCTCGGACACGATCTCGCTGAGGATATGTACCGCTTCAGAGGACAAGCGATTTCTCCACCACGCGTCGCAACTCCGAGAAGACCAGCGGATACGTGAACCGCAGGTCGTCGGCGTCGCAAACGCCCCTGAATGAGTCGACGTCGTCGAATCGCATAATGTGCGACAGGCGACCTATGCCTCCCAGCGCCTGGACGCGTTCCACATAGACGTTGCGGGTCACCGACCGAATGACGAACTGCAGCACGCCATCGTCGCTCCTTACGGTCTGCCCCCCGTCACATTCGCACGGAAGCATCCGACGCCAGTGCTGTGGCCGACGACCGCAGCACATGCCCACATGCGTTGCACCAAAGCGCTTCCAGGGCGGGAACGGACGGCCGCTCCCGCCAGCTAAACACACTTTCCTCGACACATGCGTCGCAGCATGCCAGGAGATAGAAGAACTTCCCTTTGCAGGAATCGCAATTCGTCCAATCCACTCTGTCGCGGGCCATGGTTTCGAAGGCGTCTTCCTTCGAACCGGAGCAATAGGGGCAAGACACTGAAAGAACTTCCATGTCGTCTTTCCTTCCTGGGCGGCGCGGCCCTCGCCCGGTCTATATCAGCTTCAGGCAGTTCCGGCAATCCGTTGACCGACGCTACTTGGCCTGTGCGCTCCAAGGGCGCCGAATTCCTTCGAAAATTCAGCGCCCGCGGTCAGCGCACCGCCGTTTGCTTAAGCGGTTGGCTAGGATGGAGTTAAGCAAGCGCGCACGGAACCGCATGCAGTACGCGTGCGTATCGCATTCCCGCCGAGCCGACCGGCTCGCTAACGAGCTTCGGGGCCGGCTTCGTCCTGCGACCTGCTCCCGAAGCGCATGGCCAACTCCGACGCCGCCGCGGTCAGTTGTTCCGCGGCCAGAGAAGGCAGTTCGATGCATGGACCGGAAGATGCGGCCTCGTACGACCTGCTGGTCGAGCGTTCGTAGCAGGGATCGTAGTGTTTCCTCATCACGCGCTCGAAGAGTGCGTCAACCTGCTTCGCCGCCGCCAGCGAATGCCACAGGGCGAGTTCTTCGCCGCCCACCAAGGGCTTGAGCGGCGCCAGCTTCTCGACCATGGCCAGAGGGTTCGCGGCGAAATGTGCGTAGTCCTCTCGCAAGAGTCGCACACGTTCATGCATTGGAGCGGAGACTCGCAACGGCGCCACGCTGTGCATGGCAGCGTGCAAGGCTTCGGGCAACTGCAAGTTCCCGATCTTCTTGGACTCCGCCTCCAGCCACACGGGCCGCGATGGGTCGAATGCGCGCAGCGTGTCGAGCAAGAGCGTGTCGAAGAATTTCTGCGAAGGCTGAGGTTCATCAGGAACCGCGCCGAGCAGGGAGCCGCGATGGGCAGCAATCGCCTCCAGGTCGAGGACCTGCTGGCCGGTTCCGGCGAGGGCCTGCAACAACCGCGTCTTGCCACAGCCCGTGGGGCCGGAAAGTACACGGAACTGAAAGTAGCGGGGCAGGGCTTCCAAGCTCGCGCGCACCCAGCTGCGATAGTTCTTCCAGCCCCCGGGCAGGACGTCCACGTCGAACCCGATAAGGCGCAAATTGTCCGCCCAGACTTTGCTGCGCTTTCCGCCACGGAAGCAGTACACGAGCATCCGGTCGGCCTTCTTGTGGTCTCGCAGGAGCTGCGAGATGTGCCTGGAGATGTTGCGCAGCGAATACTCCGCGCCGATCAGATAGGCCGCGTGCGGGTCCTGCTTGTACTTGATCCCGACTTCCGCGAATTCCTCGTCGTCCACCACCGGCAGGTTGACGGCGCCAGGCAGGTGATCCTCTTCGTACTCATGCGGCGATCGTGCGTCGATCACGAGCGCGTACGTGTTGAAGTCCTTGATTTCGAGCTGCGAGGGATGCGGCAGCGGAGATGTGTCAGCCGCGGATTCGAGGTGAGTCATGCGAGGCTATGCGTCTGCTACCGAAATGATGGCGTCAAAACCAGCACGACAACACGCTCCGGCTGTAGCGCATCTGCCGTCCGGCATCTGATTCCGAGATCCCGCAGGCGGTCGGGTGATTGCACGCAGGAATGTGGGAGGACGTACAACGCGGCCGCAGCATCAATCGTGCCGAACAGTGCCGTGCGCTCGCTCCTGGAGGATTGTGCACTCGGGGCCTGGCCTTGGGGAAGGTCGGCTCCCTGGGACTTCTCGAATGAGCAACCGTACGTCATTCTCGCCCTCAGGACCTACGGCGGAAGCGAATTCCTTGTTGCCGGGCCCGCTCCATCGGGACAGCGACCCCGCATATTCCGCGGTTTGCTCGGGCCCGGGCCGGTAATGATGCTGCCATTCGCTGACGACTAGCTCCTGTGCCGGAGTCCATGCCGATACCGACCACTGCACGTTTCTTAGGGTCGCCTCGTATCGCGCAAACGCATCTCTGATTCCGGATCTGCTCATAGGTTCTCTGTTGGTCAAGGTTCAGGCTCTTCGACCGGCAAGTCGCAGAAGTTCGGACTCGGGTTCTCGGTAGCTGACGATGCGTACGATCGGCCCAGGCACCTTGTCGATGGCAGTGCGGATTGAATCCTGGATCCATTGCCGCTCATTGCCGAACGCGCCGCCCCCGAGCGGGATGGTGGCGCACACGCTGATCAGCCGCTTTGCAGATCACCTGCCGTACTACCGGCAGGAGGACATCAACGCCCGGGCGGGCGTGCACACGCCGCGTTCGACGCTATCCGCCTGGGGCGGCTCAGGCGGTGCAGCGCTGCAGCCGTTGTACGAGGCGCAAAAGCGCTTCGTTCTCAGCGCCGCCCGCAGCCGACTCAGCCAGCGTCTTGGCTACGCGGTGTCTACCGATCGGCGTAAACTGCTCGGGTCACGACTACGGAAGGCCGTGATACCGTCAACCGCCCCTTGAATACCGTCTTCTCCCTCTGGAGCGAGCAGTCGATACCGTCATTGCGCTACAGGACATGCCAATTTCGCCCTCCAGTCGCTGTCGCGAACCATCGATGGGGTGACATCGAGAGCAAACAGCCCTGGGGGGCGCTCTCGAACGCGACGGTAAATCTGTCGGTATCGTGCCCGTTTTCGGACGTCAGGCAGCACGTTTTCCCTCTGAGCGGCGACGGACTGTTGACAATTGAGTGGGAGTGAACTCCCCGGGCTTCAGAGGCCCCCGCCCCAGCGGTACTGCAGCGCGACACCGAGAAGGTCGAAGTTGTTGCCGGTCCGGGCGGAGACGCCGCGGCTCGCGTTCAGCTTGACCGAGACGCTGGGGTTCACCGGATAGGCGAAGGTCGTGCCGACCCGCCAGTTGCGCTGCAGGTTGTTCTCGGGCCGCCCGTCGAGGGTGGTTTCGCCGCCGGTGAAGTAGCTCGTGTCGACCGAGAGCCAGGGCCCGGAGCGGAAGTTGTAGATCGCGTTGGCGCGCGCCGTCAGGATCGGGTCCTGGTGCCGGTGCTGCCCGCCGAAGAAATCCTTGTTCGTGGTGTAGAGGACGGCTCCGGTGGCCAGTTCCAGCACCCACCGGTCCATCGCCTTGGAGACGCCGATCTCCGGATGGAAGGCCCACCGGTTCGCGCTCAGGTTCACCAGCCGCGTGTTGTCGTACTGCCCGAGCGGCAGCGAGACCTGCAGGCTGGCGCCGACGATCACGTCCTGCCGGTAGGACCGGAACTCCTCCAGGGCGAGGGCCGGTGAGCCGACCAGGTTGACCGACAGGCGCACCAGCGGATCCATCAGGCCCGAGACCTGGCGCTCGACCGGCTGGCCCTGGAAGGTGGCGGAGCCCGAAAGGCGTGCGGAGGGGACGATCGCGTCGAATTTCGCGAGCTGCCCCAGCAGGCCGAAAGTGCGCGCGTAGCCCAGGATGGGCCCCTGCACCGCCAGGTGCGGGTCCTTCAGCGGGGTGGAATTGTCGGTGGACAGGCCGCCCCGCGTGCCCACGTACGCGAGGACGAGGAAGTTCACGCCGGTGGGCGCGGGGGCATAGGCCCGGGGCTCGATGTTCTGGGCGTGCACCGGCGCGCCGGCCGCGCCGCAGGCGAGCAGGCCCGCGCCCGCGAGCAGCCGCACCGGTCCGGGCGTTCGGCGGTCCGCAAGCATGCGCATGACTCTAAAGGCGCGCCCGGCCGGCGTCCAGAGCGGCTGCGGTCACAATATGTCCATGTACCACCCACCCCAGTTCCGCTCCGACGACCCCGCCATCGCGGCGGACCTGATGCGGCGGCACGCCTTCGCCACGCTGGTGTCCAACGACGACCAGGGCTTCCCCTTCGCCACGCACCTGCCGCTGCACCTGGAGGAACGCGAGGGCCGTTTCGTGCTGCTCGGGCACTTCGCCAAACCCAATCCGCACTGGCGGCACCTGCAGGCCGCGCCGCAGGGGCTGGCGATGTTCATGGGGCCGCATGCCTACCAGTCGCCGCGGATCTATCCCGACCTGCAGCGCGTTCCGAGCTGGAACTACCTCACCGTGCATTGCAAGGTGCGGGCGAGCCTGGTCGAGGACGCGGCGGGCAAGGACGCCCTGCTGAAGAAGCTGATCGCCGACCACGAACCGGCCTACGCGCAACAGTGGCGCAGCCTGCCCGAGGACTACACCGGCAAGATGCTGGCCGGCATCGTGGGCCTGGAACTGGAAGTGCTGGAGTGGGCCTGCAAGCTCAAGATCAACCAGCACCGGCCGGAAGCGCACGCCCGCATGCGCGAGATCTACGCGGCCGGCAACGAGGACGAGCGCGGGCTGGCTGCCTGGATGCAGCGGCTCGGACTGGGAGAAAAGTGATGCGTGCGATTTTCGGCGTGCTGGGCCTGCTCATCGTGGTTGCGATCGTCGGCATGCTGGCGAAGAAGCAATTGTCGGCGGGCGTCGCCCCGCGCGTGCAGGACGCCCCCGCGGGCGTCGCGGCGCCGGCCGGCACGCCCAGGCAGCAGGTGAAGCAGTTCGAGCAGGCGGTGCAGGGCGCCATGCAACCGGCCCGCCCCATGCCCGACGACACGAAGTGAAGCTGCCCCCGGCGGGACCGGCGCGCGACGAGGCCTGCATGCGCGAGGCGCTCGCCCAGGCGCGGCTGGCGCTCGCCGCGGGCGAAGTCCCGGTCGGCGCGGTCGTCGCCCACGGCGACGCGATCGTGGGGCGCGGCCACAACGCCCCGGTCTCGGGGCACGATCCGACGGCCCATGCGGAGATCCGCGCGCTGCGCGCCGCGGCGCAGGCACTGGGCAACTACCGGCTGGACGGCTGCGAGCTGTTCGTGACGCTGGAGCCCTGCGCGATGTGCAGCGGCGCCATGCTGCACGCCCGGCTGGCCCGCGTGGTGTATGGCGCGCGGGACGCGAAGACCGGCGCGGCAGGCTCGGTGCTGGACCTGTTCGCGCAGCCGCGCCTGAACCACCAGACCGCCCTCGCCGGCGGGGTGCTGGCCGACGAATGCGGCGAGCTGCTCACCGGCTTCTTCCGGGCCCGCCGCCAGGAGGCCCGCAGCAACGCCCAGCCCCTGCGCGACGACGCCCTGCGCACGCCCGAGGACCGCTTCGCCTCGCTGGCGGACTACCCCTGGGCCCCGCACTACCTGAACGACCTGCCGGCACTGGCCGGCCTGCGCCTGCACTACCTCGACGAAGGACCGTGCGACGCACCGCGCACCTGGCTGTGCCTGCATGGCAGTGCGTCCTGGAGCCATGCGTTCCGGGAGATGATCCCCGTCTTCCTGCAGGCCGGCGACCGCGTGGTCGCGCCGGACCTCGTCGGCTTCGGCCGGAGCGACAAGCCCAAGCGCGAGGCGGCGCACGGCTTCGAATGGCACCGGCAGGTGCTGCTGGAATTCGTCGAGCGGCTGGACCTCGCGGACGTCGTGCTCGTGGTGCAGGACTGGGGCGCCCGGCTCGGGCTCACGCTGCCCATGGAGGCGCCGGAGCGCTACGCCGGGCTGCTGGCAGTGAACGCCACGCCCGCCGGCCCGGGGGAGGGCGCGGCCCGCGACGCGCCGTTTCCGGACAGCGGCCACCGGGCTGCGCCGCGCGCCTTTGCGCGCATGCTGCCGGACCGGCCCGATGCCGGCGGCGCGGCGGTCTCGCGCCAGGCACGCGAGTTCCTGGCGCGGCACTGGCGGGGCCGCAGCCTCGTGGCGGAGGGCGCCCTGGACGCGCTCGCGGGCGTGACGATCCCGCAGGCGACCTCCTTCGTACAGGAGCAGGGCGAGGCGATCGCGCGCAGGGCGGTGGGATACTTCCGCCCGTGACGAAGCGCATCTACATCTTTTCCCCCTCCAGCGCCGTGCGCAACAAGGCCGCCGTGCGGCGCGGCATCGCGCGCCTGAAGGCGCTGGGCCACGAAGTCGAGCTCGATCCGGCGGTGTTCTCCTCCCACATGCGGTTCGCCGGCGACGACGACACCCGCATCGCGGCGATCGAACGCGCGGCCGCCAGCGGCGCCGACGTCGCGATCATCACGCGCGGGGGCTACGGGCTCACGCGGCTGCTGCCCCGCATCCCCTACAAGGCGGTCGCCAAGGCGATCGACCGCGGCACGGAGTTCGTGGGCCTGAGCGATTTCACGGCGTTCCAGAACGCGGTGCTGGCCGAAACGGGCCGCGTGACCTGGTCCGGCCCCGCGGTGGGCGAGGACTTCGGCGTGGAAGCGGAGCCCGACGAGATCATGCAGGCCTGCTTCGAGGACCTCGTGACGGGGCAGGGCGAGGGCACCGGCTGGCAGCTCCCCGCGGCCGAGGCCGTGGAACGCCCGGTGGAGGCCCGGGGCGTCCTGTGGGGCGGCAACCTCGCGATGCTGGCCGCGCTGGTCGGCACGCCGTGGATGCCGAAGGTGAAGGGCGGCATCCTGTTCCTGGAGGACGTCAGCGAGCATCCGTACCGGATCGAACGCATGCTGACCCAGTTGCTCTATGCCGGCGTGCTGGCGCAGCAGAAGGCGATCGTCATGGGGCAGTTCACCAACTGGCTGCCGGTGCCGCACGACAAGGGGTTCAAGCTGAAGACGGTGTTCGAGTGGCTGCGCGCGGTGGTGAAGTGCCCGGTGTTCACGGGGCTGCCGTTCGGGCACGTGCCCACCAAGGTGTGCCTGCCGGTGGGGGCGAAGGTGACGCTCGCGGCCGAAGGACGGGATGCGTTCCTGCTGTGGGGGCACCGGCACTGAAGCGGCGCCAATGAAAAAGCGCGGGGAACCCGCGCTTCGTGCGTTGGACGGGGCCGGTCAGCCCATGAGCGGGCTGGGGCGGGAGGTCAGGCTCCCCGGCAGCATGCCATGGAACATCTGGGTGATGCGCTGCACCTGCTCGCGTGCCGCCGCCTCGCCCAGGGTGGTGGCCAGCGCCGCCATCAGGTCGCCGCGCAGGTACCAGAGCCCCTGGATGTCGTTGGCATAACGGATCCGGCGGGTCACGTTGGCGAACTGTTTGGTGCCGCCCTCGCCCAGGAGGGCCAGCATGGCCTCGCGGATGTCCTCGGTCCGGTCTTCCAGGACGGAGTCGCTCGGGACCCCCTGGTTGCCCAGGAGGCCATATACGCTGTTACGTACGCCTTTGAACCAACGCATCTTGAGTTGTCCTCCCCCCTTTGGGGGACATGCTTGCCACCAGGCTCGAAATTATTCCCATTGTGCGCGACTGGCAAGGCCCAGGCGTGCTGGATTGCACGCAATTCGCCGATTGGTGCCGTTCGGTCACTCTCCTTCGTAACGAAAAGTCACAAAATCGCCGCTTCGCCTGCTAAAACGGCGGATCCCCGTCGCGACCGGCCCCGCGGGGCCCATTGGCAGCTGGCGGTAGGGCTTCAGTGGCCGTCGTGCCCGTGCGGAGTGCGCACCGCCAGCACCGGCACCGGCGCCAGGCGAAGCACCTGCTCGGCGCCGCTTCCGAGCAGGAAGCGGCTCATGCCGCGCCGGCCATGGGTGCCGACCACCACCAGGTCTGCTTCCCACGCCCGCGCCTCCTCGGCGACCAGTTCGCCAAGGCGCCGTCCGGCGGTCTCGACCAGCTTGCCGTCCGCCGGCACGCTGGCCGACTGCGCCATGGATTGCGCGTCCTCCAGGACGCGCGCGCCCTGGTCGCGCGCCTGCTTCAACAGGTCGGCGCTGTATTCATAGCCGGACAGGTAGGCCAGTTCGTCGAGGGCATGGACCAGCCGCAGCCGGCCGCCGTTCTCGCGCGCCATCTGCAGAGCCGCGACCACGGCGCGGTTCGACGTTTCGCTTCCGTCCACGGGGACGAGGATGCGGCGGTACATACGAGCTCCTTTCGGATGGGTGTGTCGTGTTGCCGACCATCTTGGTCCTTTTGCGGCGAATGCCCTTGAGGCGCATCAATGCGGCATTCCGTGACGGTGACTAGGACGATTCCTAGCCGGCATCGGCGCCCGCCCCGATCCGTTTCGGACTCGTCCGAGCCGGCAATTCAGCCCGCGCCGATGTTCCACAAGAGCCAGCCGCGCGATAGTTGCGTCATGAGTTCGAACGGTTCCATCAAGGTGTACCTCGCCGACGATTCGCTCCAGATCCGCCAGCGCGTGAACGCCTTGCTTGCCGGCCAGCAGATGGACATCGTGGGAGAGGGAGCCACGCCGGGCACCTGCATCGAGGGCATCCTCAATTCCCAGCCCGACGTCGTCGTGCTGGACGTGCAGCTGGAGGGCGGCACGGGCCTGCAGGTGCTCAAGGCGGTGAAGTCGGCGGACCCCGAAGTCGCCTTCGTGGTGTTCAGCAACAACTCCGCGCCCGCCTATCGCAAGCGCTACCTGGGCGAGGGCGCCGTGCGCTTCCTCGACAAGAGCACCGAATTCGACCAGCTGGCGCAAGCCGTGGCCACCGCCGGCCGCCGGTCCGTCCACTGAGGCAGAAGCAATCAGAATGAAAGAGGGCACCACCATGCAGACCGCCACGCGCCGCGACCCCGCCACCCCTGCCGACCGGACCGCCACCGAAGCTCCCGTGCACGTCGTCCCGCGCGCCCGCGCCGACTCCGGCAGCAGCGAGGACGTGCCGTCGCCCCTGAAGACGCTGTGCTCCACCTGCCACCTGAAGGACCTGTGCCTGCCCTGCGGCCTGACCGGCAGCGACGTGCAGCGCCTCGACAGCCTGATGTTCGCCCGCCGCCGCGTGAAGGAGGGCCAGGCCCTGTACCACGAGGGCGAGAAGTTCCAGTTCATCTACGCCGTGCGCAGCGGCACCTTCAAGTCGGTGCTGACGCTGAAGGACGGCCGCGAACAGGTCACCGGCTTCCAGATGGCCGGCGAGCTGATGGGCCTGGACGGCCTGGCCGCCGGCAAGCATGCCAGCGCCGCCATCGCGCTGGAGGATGCCGAGATCTGCGCCATCCCCTACGGGCACCTGAGCGAGCTGGCCTCCGTGAGCCCCGACCTGCAACACGTGATCTCGCGCCTGATGAGCCGCGAGATCGTGCGCGAGCACAGCCTGATGATGCTGCTCGGCTCCATGAACGCCGAGGAGCGCCTCGCCGCCTTCCTGCTGAACATCTCCCAGCGCATGAAGGCCCGCGGCTACTCCGCCAGCGAATTCCACCTGCGCATGTCGCGCGCCGAGATCGGCAGCTACCTGGGCATGAAGCTGGAGACGGTCAGCCGCACCTTCTCGGCCTTCCAGCAGCAGCGCCTGCTCGAAGTGGACAAGAAGCACGTGCGCATCGTCGACCTCGACGGGCTGACCCACGCCTTCGAGATGCGCGTGCAGTAGGCGCCGCTCACCCCTCCAGGAAGCCCCGCACGCCCTCGGCCAGCCATGGTCCGAGGGCGATTGCGTTGGTGGGATGCGGCACGGTGTCGCAACTGAGGACGCGGGCAATGCCGGCGCGCTGCAGCAGGTCCATGCCCGAGGCATCCAGCAGCGCATGCACGGCGATGCAGAGCGGCCGGCCCCAGCCGGCCTCGCGCAGCACGCCGGCCGCCGAGGCGAGCGTGTGGCCGCTGGAGGCGATGTCGTCCAGCAGCACCGGCACGCGGTCCGCGCAGCTCGCGCCCGGCGGCATGCGCACCTGCACGTCGCGGTCGCCATGCCGCACCTTGGACATGACGACATGGGGCGCACCCAGCAGCCGCGCGACGGCGCCGACCCACTGCTCGCTCTCGCTGTCCGGCCCCACCAGGAAGGCCCGGGGGACCTCGCGCGCGAGCCATTCGGCGATGGCCGAAGCGGCGGCCACCACCCGGGTGGGAATCGGGTAGATCTCGTCCAGGGAGGCGAAGCGGTGCAGGTGCGGATCGACGGTCACGAGGAAGTCCACCGCGCCAGCGAGCATCCTGGCGTAGGTGCGCGAGGTGATCGCCTCGCCCGGGCGGAAGCGGTCGTCCTGTCGCATGTAGGGCAGGTAGGGGGCCACCAGGCCGACTTCGAGGGCGCCGAGGTCGCGCGCCGCATCGGCAGCGAACAGGAGCGGCAGGGTCTTGTCGTCCGGGTGGTCCAGGTGGGCCACCAGCAGCACCCGTTGCCCGGCCACCTCGGTGCGCAGGCGCACCAGGCCTTCG
Organism: Ramlibacter monticola; assembly: GCF_016722785.1. Taxonomy (GTDB): domain Bacteria; phylum Pseudomonadota; class Gammaproteobacteria; order Burkholderiales; family Burkholderiaceae_C; genus Ramlibacter; species Ramlibacter monticola. The sequence continues at coordinate 83,627 of NZ_JAEQNE010000002.1, forward strand.
CCGTCCGGGAAGCGGTGCACGTCCAGGGGGCTGGCCGGGCACCGCAGCAGCGCTGCGAGGGACTGCGCGAGGTTCTCGGCCCCGGGGAGGGCCAGGAGGGTCGTGTTCATGCGTGCTCGCCGAAGCGGACCGGGTCCGACCCGGGCAAGCGTACCTCAGCCCACGCGCAGGTGGTCGACCACGCGCGTGACGCCGCGGGCCCCGAACGCCGTGCCGATCGCCGCGTCGTGCTCGGCCAGGGAGCTCACCCGGCCGCTGAGCGTGACCACGCTGCCGTCGACGGCGATGGTGACGTGCGTCGCGTCGCGCTGCGCCCGGCGCGCGAAGGCGGCCGCGATCTCGTCGCGCAGTTGCTCGGGATCCGCCCGGCGGCGCAGCCGGATCGCGTTGCTCACGCCGCGCACGCCCAGCAGCGGATGGATGCACTGCTCGGCGCTCGCGGACTGGTAGCTCCAGTCGACCTCGCCGGTGAGCGTCACCCAGCCGTTCTCCACGCGGACCTTCACGCTGTCTTCCGGCACCAGCGAGTGCCAGTCCAGCGCGTGCAGCGCGGCCTTCGCAATTTCCTCGTCGCTGCGCTGCAGGCCGGGGGGCAGCCGGACCTGCAGCTCCGTCGCGAGCCCGCGCGCGCCCGAGACGCGGTGCACGGCACCCTCGGCCGCGCGCTTCTGCAGGCAGGTGTCGACCACGCCCGAGAGCCGGACCACGCCCTCGCTCACGCTGACCGCGATGCCGCTGGCGTTGACCCCCGGATCCCAGGCGAGTTCGGCTTCGACGTCGGATTGCAGTTGCAGGTCGTTCTTCATGGCCCCTCCTTGCCCCGCCAAGATCGCGCCACGGCTGCGGCTTGCCGTTGACGCAGCTCAAGCTACCTGCGCCGGCATGGCCGAAGAATGTCGCCCTGTAGCCCGCAAAGGATGAAACAGATGGACAGCATGCTGGTAGTGGTCTATTCGGAGACCGGGCTGGCCCGGGGACTCGCGGCGCAGTTGCACGAGGAGCATGGCTGGCCGGTGGGCGAGATCCACGACCTGCGTTCCCATCCGGAGGCGCCCGGGCTGCTGCGACCCATCCTCGATTCGCTGCTGCACCGCGACGCGCCGATCGCCTACGACGGCCCCGAACCCGGCGACTTCCGCACGGTCATCCTGATCACGCCGATGCGCGCCGGCCACGTGCCCGCCGCCATGCGCGTCTTCCTCACGTCCCACTGCGACCACCTCCGGCGCGTGGCGATCGTGTCGATCCTGAAATCCGAGGACGCGGTGAGCGCGGTGCCCGAGATCGCCGCGCTACTCGGGCACGCGCCGATCCACAACGCGACCTTCACGGCCGCCGAACTCGCCGAGGGCAGCGCGGTGGAACGCGTGCGCAACTTCGGTGACTTCCTGCAACCGCGCAGCACCGCGGTGCAGTTGCCCGAATCGGGCCTGTCGGCGGCCTGAAACGACAAGGCCGGCGTCGCCGCCGGCCTTGCCCCGTCACCCCAACGCGCTCAGCCGGCGTTGTGCTGCTTCACCTCGCCGCGCCGGATGCGCATCGATTCGTCCACCTTGCGCCGGGCGGCGTCGAAGGCGTCGCGCAGCGCCACGTAGGCATCCTCGTCCTGCACGCGGTTGATCGCGAGCTCGTGGCCGGGCAGCGTCACGTCGATGCGCACGCTGAAGAGCCGACCCTGGTTCTGGTGCTTGTGTTCCTGTTCGATCGTGACGCGGCAGGCCATGACCTCCGAGCCGAAGCGGTCGAGTTGGGCCACCTTGCCTTGCACGGCTTCTTCCAGCGCCGGCGAGGGCGCCATTCCGATGAATCGCAGGTCGAGTGGCAGTTTCATTCTTTCCTTCCTTCTTCTGGGTCGCGAATTCCGTTGTTCAATGGGTGTGGGCCGGCCCGGCGAATCCGACCGACTGCGCGAGGGCGACGCGCTGGTGCGGCCGCAGCCCCAGCGCGGCGCCGAGCTCCCGGCGCTGGAGCTGTCCGCGCACCACCGTCGCCAGCCCGGCGCCGGCGCAATACAGGTAGATGTTCTCGACGATGCAGCCGATGTCGGCGCCGGCGAGCACGCCGTGTTCCTCGGGGTCCAGCCCGTCCTCCAGCTGCAGGTGCTCGTGGTCGATCACGTACACCAGGTTCAGCGGCGCCACGGAGACGAAGTCCTGGGTGCCGGTGAGGGCGCGCAGGTCGCCGGTGCGCGCGCGCAGCAGGCGGTGCTCGCGCGCGTCGTAGCGCCAGGCGCCTTCGGCCAGCACGGCATAGACCACGATCTCCTGCGAGTCGCAGGCGGTCGGCGCCGTGCGGCCCCAGCTGCCGGGGCGGTTCACGCCGAAGCCCGCCCACAGAAGGGCCGAGACCTGCTCCAGCGAGAGGGGGTCGGCCAGGTACTCGCGCGTGCTGTGGCGCTTCTTGAGGGCCGCTTCCAGCGTCAGGCCGCCCTGCAGACGTGGCGTCGGCAGGGGCATGGTGTCCATGAGCGGATCGGACGGGATGGTGGCCATGGACTGGATCCTCCTGAGCGTTGCCACAACCCGAAGATGACGCACGGAGGCCGCCATCCACTTGCGCTGCCTCAAGAAAGAGGCGCAACATTGCCCTTCCGCCGCGCACGCGGCGCCTCTGCACCACGCATGTTCACCGATCGCCTGGATGCCGCCGGACGGCTGGCCGATGCCCTGGCGCACTGGCGCGGCAGCAAGCCGCTGGTGCTGGCCATTCCGCGCGGCGCGGTGGCGATCGGCGCGCTGGTCGCGCGCCGGCTCGAAGGCGAGCTGGACGTGGCGATGGTGCGCAAGCTGCACGCGCCGGGCGCGCCCGAGTTCGCGGTGGGCGCGGTCGACGAGTCCGGCTGGACCTACGTGGCGTCCCACGCCGCGGAGGTCGGCGCCACCGCCTCCTACCTGGACGAGCAGAAGGACTACCAGCTGCACGAACTCGCGCGGCGCCGCCGTCTCTACACGCCCGGCCGCGGGCCGGCCGAGGTGGCCGGCCGCGTGGTGATCGTCGTCGACGACGGGCTCGCCACCGGGGCCACCATGATCGCGGCCCTGCACGCGGTGCGCGAACACGGGCCGAAGCGGCTGGTGTGCGCGGTGCCGGTCGCCTCGCCGGAGGCGGTGGAACTGGTCGGGGAGTACTGCGACGAAGTGGTCTGCCTCGATGCGCCGCGGCGGTTCGCGGCGGTCGGCCAGTTCTATGCTTCCTTCCCGCAGCTGGAGGACGAGGAGGTCGTCACGCTGCTGGCGCAGGCCCGCGCCACCTGAGCGGCGCGGTTGCGGCATCATTGGCGCTCCGCAAGCGCGTCACATGCGTGGGGGGATGCATGAAGCCGTTTCGCCTGTTCCTCGTGGTCGCCGCCACGCTGCTGCTGTCCTTCTCCGTCCGGGCCGCCGGCCTGCTGGGCGCGGAGGCGCTGGTGGCGCGGCACGGCGCGCTGGGGCCGCAGCTGTCTTCCAATGCCTTCGGCGGCCCGCTGGTGCTGCAGTCGGAGGAACTGAGCCGGCGCATCGAAGGGGATGTCTTCGCGGTGCTGGAGCACCCCTTCGCGGGCGTGTCGGCCGCGCTGTCCGATCCCTCGCAGTGGTGCGAGATCCTGATCCTGCACCTGAACACCAAGTACTGCCGGCGCACCGACGCGCAGGGCGCCCCGCACGTGCAGATGCGGGTCGGGCGCAAGGAGCCGCAGGCGATCGAGGCGGCCTCCCTGCTGGATTTCGTCTGGCATCCCCCGCAGGCGCGGCCGGATTACCTGTCGGTGCAGATGGACGCCCCCAAGGGCCCCTACGACACCGGCGACTACCGCCTGTTCGCCGAGGCCGTGCCGCTGGAGGGCAACCGCACCTTCCTGCACCTCGGCTACGGGATGAGCTACGGCGGCGCGAGCCAGCTGGCGATGAAGCTCTACCTCGCGACGGTGGGCAGCGACAAGGTCGGCTTCACGCGGGTGCAGGACGCCTACGTCGCCGGGGTGCGCGGGGTGGTGGAGCGCAACACGATGCGCTACTACCTGGCGATCGACGCCTACCTGGATTCGCTGGCCGCGCCCTCGGGCCAGCAGCTGGAGAAGCGGCTGCAGGCCTGGTTCGACGCCACCGAGAAGTACCCGCGCCAGCTGCACGAGGTCGAACGCGATGCCTACCTGCGGATGAAGCGCGACGAGGTGCAGCGGCAGGGGACCGGCCGCTGAGGCCTCATTCCGGCAGCGGCTGCACCCACGCGCGCTCGTCCTCCTGCAGCGGCTCGCGCCCCGAGCGCAGCAGCTCCAGCACCCGCAGGTCGGCTTCCGAGGCGTCGCCAGTGCGCGCGGCGAGGCGCTGGCGCAGGATTTCGGGCGGTGCGTCGCAGTCCAGGATCGCGAACGGGACTTGCAGTTCCGCCGCCAGCGCGTGGGCCTGTTCGCGTTCGACGCGGCGCAGGAAGGCCGCATCGAGCACCACCGGCCAGCCCGCGCACAGCAGCCGCCGGGCCAGCAGGAACAGCCGCGCGTAGGTCTGCTGCGTGGACTCGGGCGTGTAGAGGTCGCGCCCGGCGGCGCGCGAGTCCGCCAGCGGTGCCAGGCCGTGCAGGCGCTTGCGCTCGACGTCGGACCGCAGCCGGATCGCGCCGGTCCGCTCCAGCAGCTGCTGCGAGGCGAAGGTCTTGCCGGACCCCGGCAGGCCATGCGTGATGACCAGCCGCGGCTGCGCCGGCGTGGTCCAGCGCAGCGCCTCGGCCGCGTAGCGCCTGGCCTCGGCGCCCTGCGGCTGCCGCAGCTGGCAGGCCATCGCCCGCACCAGGGCCCGGTACGCGAGGCACAGGCGCAGGCCGGGCACGCCTTCATGCTCGCCCGTGCGTTCCAGCCAGCCATCGAGCAGCCGCCAGGCGAGCCGGGGCAGGCCGTGCGCGACCAGGTCCATCACCGGGAAGGCGATGTCCTCGATGACATCGATGCAGCGCAAGGCGGGATCGAACTCGATGCAGTCGAAGGCCATTACCTCGCCGCCGAGGGCGAGCAGGTTGGCGAGGTGCAGGTCGCCATGGCCTTCGCGCACGTGGCCGGCCGCGGCACGCGCCTGCCACAGCGGCTGCACGGCGACGTCCTCGCGAGCGATCCAGCCGGCGAGTGCTTCGCGCGGCAGCAGCTCCGCGGCCCCGGCCAGCGCCGCCAGCGCGCGTTCGCGCAGGTCGGGTCCGCCCGCGGCGCAGGCGGGCGCTGCCGCGTGGAAAGCCGCCAGCACCGCCGCGAGGCGATCGACCGCGCCCGCATCCAGCAGCCCTTGCGCGGCGCGCTCGCTGAAGAGGGCGCCGGGAGGGAAGCGCCGCATCCGCACGGCGTGGGCCAGCGTCGGCCCGGCGCCGTCCAGGTCCGGCGCGGCCAGGCTGCCCGTGACGCGCGCCACGCCCAGGTACAGCCCCGGCGCAAGCCGGCCATTGAGCCGCACTTCCTCTTCGCAGAAGTGGCGCCGCTTTTCCTCCGTCGCATAGTCGACGAAGCGCAGCCGCAGCGGCTTCTTCAGCTTGTACGCGAACTCCGGCGTGAGCAGTACCCAGGAGATGTGCGTCTCCCGCACTTCGGCCCGGAGGCGCCGCGCGAGTGCCGCCACCAGCCGGCCGGTCTCCCCGGCCTTCACGGGCGACGCGCCTGCACGCGCTGTCCGTCCTCGACGCGGAACACGCCCATGCCGCCGTCGCCGATCGGGAACAGGGCGCCCACGGGCGCGAACACGGCCTGGTCGACGGAGCGCAGCGCCTGCACCGCGGAGTCGCCGCTGCCGTACACCTTCGACAGCGCGTGGGCGCGCAGCACCGGTTCCATGGGCCCAATGTAGGCAGCAGCCGGGGGGGCACCTTGATCCTGCGCAAGCCCCCGTTCAGGGCACGAGGACCGCCGCGCCCTCGAGCCGGCCGTCGCGAACCGCCTCCACCGCCGCATTGGCGTCCGCCAGTGCGAAGCGCTGCACATGCGTGCGGACCGGGACCCGCTCCAGCAGGGCGAAGAAGTCCTCGCCGTCGGCGCGCGTGAGGTTGGCCACCGAGCGGACTTCGCGCTCGCCCCACAGCAGGGCGTAGGGGAAGGCGGGGATGTCGCTCATGTGGATGCCCCCGCACACCACCACGCCGCCCTTGCGCACCGTGGCGAGCGCGGCGGGCACCAGCGGGCCGGCGGGGGCGAAGATCAGCGCGGCGTCCAGCACCTGCGGCGGCCGCTCGTCGCTGGAGCCGGCCCAGGCCGCGCCGAGGCTGCGCGCGAAGGCCTGGCCGGCGGCGTCGCCGGGGCGGGTGAAGGCATGCACCTCCTGCCCCTGGCCGACGGCGAGCTGGCAGACGATGTGGGCGGCGGCGCCGAAGCCCCACAACCCGATGCGACGGGCGGTGGTGCCACCCGCCAGCCGCCAGGTGCGGAAGCCGATCAGGCCCGCGCACAGCAGGGGCGCGGCGTGCAGGTCGTCGAGGTGCTCCGGCAGCGCGAAGCAGAAGCGCTCGTCCGCCAGCGCGTATTCGGCGTAGCCGCCGTCCCGGTCGTAGCCGGTGAAGAGCGGCTCGTCGCACAGGTTCTCGCGCTGCGCGCGGCAGTAGGGGCACTGGCCGCAGGCTCGCCCCAGCCAGGGGATGCCGATGCGCGTGCCCGGGGCGAAGCGCGTCGCGCCTTCGCCGCGGCCGACCACCTCGCCGACGACCTCGTGGCCCGGCACGAGGTCCTCGCGGTGCGGCGGCAGTTCGCCGTCGATCACGTGCAGGTCGGTCCGGCAGACGCCGCAGGCGCGCACCCGCACCAGCACCTCGTGCCGCCCCGGCACGGGCACGGGCCGGCGCACCTCGCGCAGGCGGCCGGCGGCGCGGTCCACGGCCATGGCTCGCATGGAAGAGGGCAGCATCCACCCATCGTAAGCGCAATGGCTTTTGACCTGCGGCAAGCTCGGTGTTTCGACGAAGCCGGACGATCCCACCATGGCGGCACCCCTCAACGGCACCTATACCCCCCATCCCGATCCACTGGATCAGCCCCTCAAGACCGCGCTGGTGCGGCTCGCCAGCGGCATCTCGCCGGCCTCGGTGGCGATGGCGCAGGTGGACTGGCTGACGCACCTGGCGGTGCTGCCGTCCAAGCAGTCCGCGCTGGCGATGAGCGCCTGGCGCAAGTCGTTCTCCTGGCTCCAGTACGCGGCGAGCTGCGGCTGGAAGCCGGACGCCTCGCACTGCATAGACCCTCCGCCGGACGACAAGCGCTTCAGCCATGCCGCCTGGCAATTGCCGCCCTACAACGCCCTGGCCCAGGGCTTCCTGCTTGCCCAGCAATGGTGGGGCGAGGCCACCACCGACGTGCGCGGCGTGTCGCGCCACCACGAGGAGCTCGCCGCCTTCATCGTGCGCCAGTGGCTGGACATGCTGTCGCCCTCCAATTCGCCGGTGCTCAATCCGCAGGTGCTGGGCGAGACGGTGCGCAAGGGGGGCTTCAACTTCGTCGACGGCTTCGCCAACTGGTGGCGCGACGCGCTGGCCGTGGCGGCCGACGGCCGGCCGCGCCATGTCGAGGAATTCCGTCCCGGCAAGGCCGTGGCGCTCACGCCGGGCAAGGTGGTGCATCGCAACGCCCTGGTGGAGCTGATCCAGTACGCGCCGAGCACGCCCAAGGTGGGCAAGGAGCCGGTGCTGATCGTGCCGTCGTGGATCATGAAGTACTACATCCTCGACCTCACGCCGGACGACTCGCTGGTCAAGTACCTCGTCGACCAGGGGCATACCGTGTTCATCGTGTCCTGGCGCAACCCCGGCGCGGCCGACCGCGAACTGGGCCTGGACGACTACCTCGAATGCGGCGTGCTGGACGCCGTGGCGGCGGTGCAGCGCCTGTGCCCGGGCACGCAGGTCCACGCGGCCGGCTACTGCCTCGGAGGCACCCTGCTGGCCATGGGCGCGGCGGTCCTGGGCGCCCGCAAGGACCACGCGCTCCGGACGGTGACCCTCATCGCGGGCCAGGTGGACTTCCAGGAGCCCGGCGAGCTGGGCCTCTTCATGGACGAAAGCCAGGTCGCCTTCCTGGAAGACCTGATGGCGGAGTGGGGCTACCTGGATGGCCGGCGCATGGCCGGCGCGTTCCAGTTGATCAACTCCAAGGACCTGGTCTGGTCCAAGCTGCTGCACGAGTACCTGATGGGCGCGCACACTCCCATGACTGCCCTGCGCGCCTGGAACGCCGACGCCACGCGCCTGCCGGCGCGCATGCACGGCGAGTACCTGCGCCGGCTCTACATGGACAACCAGCTCGCCGACGGCGAGTACCGCTTCCGCGGCCAGCCGGTCAGCCTGCGCGCGATCCGCGTGCCGCTGTTCGTGCTGGCGACCGAGCGCGACCACGTGTCGCCCTGGCCCTCGGTGTTCAAGGTGCTGCGCCTGGCGCATGCGCCGGCGCGTTTCGTGCTGACCTCCGGCGGCCACAACGTCGGCGTGGTGAACCCGCCCTCCGGGCCCGCGGCGCACGAAAAGGCGAGCTATCGCTGGGCCGACCATCCGGTCGACGAGGTGGCGGCCGACCCGCTGGCCTGGTTCGCCACCGCGCGCCAGGAACGCGGCTCCTGGTGGACCTGCTGGCACGAGTGGCTGCACCGGCACGACAGCGGCAGCGTGCCGGCGCGCGCCGTGCGCGACGTGCGCTTCGGCGGCAAGGTGGTGCCGGCGCCCGGCACCCACGTCTTCCAGGAGTAGGAGACGGGGCTCCCGCTTCAGCGGCGCGGCATCGGCGGCCGCTCGTGGATCGCCTGGCACGCCGTGCAGAACGGCGTGGCCGGCATCGCGAACAGGCGGCGTTCGTCGATCGGTTCGCCGCAGTCCTGGCATTCGCCGTAGCTGCCGTCCTCCACGCGGCGCAGGGCCGCCACGATCTGGTGCAGTTCGGCGGTGGCGTGGGCGAGGGTGGCCTCGTCGATGATGGCCTGCCGGTCTTCGGCGGCGACGTCCTTGAAGTCCAACACGTCGGGCGGGTTGTCGGAGGCGCCGACGGCCGCGCCCGCATGCTGCTGCAGGAGGGCCCGCAGTTCGGCCGCGCGCTGGAGCAGCCTGGCGGCCAGCTGCTGCGTGGAGGGCGAAACGACGAGGACGGGCATGTCTGGGGCTGCGGGACGGAACCTCCGCGGATTCTGGGCAGCACGCCGGTGCGCGTCTTGATCTGGAGCAATGATGGCTTGCGGCGGAGCCTACCCCCGACCGCGTTCAACGCTCCCACACACTTCTTGCACGTTGGTCCGCCACTTCGACACCGCTGTTCGCTCCAAGCCGCGGCACGGCACAGGTGTTCGGCAGTGCCTGCTGCAGGACAGGGCTGGCCGCGCTCGCGCGCAGTGTTTCGAATTGCAGCGGAACGCGGACCACACGCTGCACGTGCGCCTACGCTTGTCGGCGAGCGCCTGACGCGCCGGGCACGCGAGGCTCACACGCGCTCCTGCGGGTCGGCCCATCGCCCTGCATGCGCGTTACACGCGATCTTCGCGAGTGCGCCGCTGAGGATGTACCCGCGGAATTTTGCGAGGGTACATGCTCCCCAGGGTAAACGTCGGTAATAGCGCCGCGGCCCCTCGTGCGACTCGAAGGCGCGCCCGTATCTTCGCATCACACGACGCGGAATGTCCCGTCGCGTAAACCTTCAGGAGGAATGAAATGAAAGTCAGATACATCGCAGCTGTGGTCGGCCTGAGCGCCATGCTGGGCACGGGTGCGTTCGCGCAAGGTGGCGCCGGGCTCGTCAACGTCAGCATCAACAACGTGGCGAACGACATCGCCCGCAACCTCAGCGTCGACGTGAACCGCATCCCGGTGACGGTGCAGGCGCCGATTGCCGTGGCCGCCGCGGTCTGCGGCGTGACGGTCAGCGTGCTGGGCACCGTGGTCCCGGGCGCGCCGGCCCCGTCCTGCACCGCGACCACCACCAACCCCGCGCTGAACGCCATCGTGCAGCGGCAACTGGGCTGAGGGACAGGATCGAGGCGCGAGCGATCCATCGCATGAAGGAACAGGCCGCTCGGGGAGCGGCCTGTTCTTTTCCGCCAATTGCGGACGCGCGCGGCCAGGTGCCGCCGCGGTTCAGGCTCAGTCGCCCTGCCGCCTGTACAAGGTGTTGCGGCTGATCCCCAGCCGCCGCGCCGCTTCCGAGACGTTGCCGCCGGACTCCGCCAGCGCGCGCCGGATCGCGCCCCGCGAAATGCTGCGCAGGTCCTCGGGTTCCGGCGCCGTCGCCCCGGCGGTCACGCTGGGGGGGCGCAACTGCTCCGCGAAGTCCTCGCACAGGTGCTGCCAGCCGATCACGCCTTCGTGCGCATCGAGCAGGGCGCAGGCGGTGCGCAGCACGCTCGCGAGCTGGCGCAGGTTGCCGGGCCAGGCATAGGCGCGCAAGGCGGCGAGCAGGGTCGCCTCGACCTCCAGCTCGCGGCCAGGCACCAGCGCACGCAACTGCTGCGCGAGCAGCGCCTCCAGGTCGCTGCGCGCCCGCAGCGCCGGCACCTTCAGGGTAAAGCCGTTGAGTCGGTAGAACAGGTCCTCGCGGAAGCGGCCCGCCTCGATCTGCGCACGCAGGTCGCGGTGGGTGGCGCAGATCAGCCAGAAGTCCACGGCCACCGGCTTGCCACCTCCCAGCGGCGTCACCTGCCGGTCCTGCAGCACGCGCAGCAGGCGCGTCTGCATCGCCAGGGGCATGTCGCCGATCTCGTCGAGGAACAGCGTGCCGCCGTGCGCCTCGCGGATGCGCCCGGTCGCCCCTTCGCGCGCCGCGCCGGTGAAGGCGCCGCGCTCGTAGCCGAACAGCTCCGCCTCGATCAGCGCCTCGGGCAGGGCGGCGCAGTTCACCGCGACGAAGGCCTGCCCGCGGCGGGGCCCGCAGCCGTGCATGGCGCGCGCCAGCACCTCCTTGCCGGCCCCGGATTCGCCCTGAACGAGCAAAGGGATGGCGCTGGGGGCGAGCTTGCGCGCCCGCTGCAGCGTGGCGTGCATCGCGAGGTCGCCGGTGTCCAGCGCCGCCAGTGCGTCGACCGGTGCGGCTTCCTCCACCGGCGCGCTCGGGCGCGCCGCCAGCGCCGGCCGTGCCGCCTCCACCCGCGCCCACAGCGCGGCACCGCCGTGGCCGTGCACGATGCGCGGCACGGAGGGCGAGCGCCGGAACCAGTCCATCAGCAGTTGCAGCGGCTCGGCCAGGACGTCCTCGATGCGGCAGCGTGCGAGCTGCGGCCACTCCAGGCCCAGCATGCGCAGGGCGGCGCGGTTGGCGCCGGCCAGGCCGCCGTCCTCGCGCACCGCCAGCAGGCCCTCGGTGAGCGTGCCGATGCCTTCCGCCTGCGCGTGCAGGCGCAGCACCACGCCGTGCCAGTGGCGCACGTCGTGCCGCGTCTCGAACAGCCGGTGCTCGATCATGCGGGCGGCCGAGCGGACCAGGCCGATGGTGTGCGGGTGGTAGCCGCGGTGGTCGCCGGAGACGTCCAGCACGCCGAGCAGCTGGCCGCCCGGCGCGAGGATCGGCGCCGCCGCGCAGGTCAGGAACGCGTTGCGTTCGAGATAGTGTTCCTCCGAGTGCACCACGATCGCCTGGCGCTCCGCCAGCGCCGTGCCGATCGCGTTGGTGCCGCGGTACTGCTCGGACCAGGTGGCGCCCGGGCGCAGCGCGACGCGCTCGGCGCGGCTCACGAACTGCAGGTCGCCCAGCGCCTGCAGCACCACGCCGTCGGCCCCGGCCAGGATCACCATGCTGTCGGTGCCCTCGGTCTGTTCGGCCAGGAACTCCATGACGGGCCACGCATGCGCGACCAGCTCGCGCTGCTGCTCCAGCGCGCGGGCCAGCTGGGCGCCCGAGGCATGGGGCGCACCGGGCATGCGGCCGGCCGGCTGCAGGCCGGCCTGCCAGCTGCGCAGCCAGGAGCGCGCCAGCTCGGGGCCGACCAGCTCGCGCGGCAGCTCGCCGCCGTCGAGCAACTGGCGCCTGGCCCGGCGCAGGCCGCTGCGCGCGGGCCTCTGGGCGATCTCGTGCATCCGCATGGCTTTGTCTCCTCCACGCATTCTGGAAGGGCCGTGAACCCGGTTCAACCCGGAATCCGGCTCGGCCTGTTCACTTCTGACACAGCGGGGGGTGGCGACTGCACCGTCCCGGCACGCTGGCCACCCTAAGGCAGGCGCCTTTCTGCAGGCTTGCGGCGACCCGGCGCCGAAAGCCCGCGGTGGCACGCCGCCTGCAATCCGGGGGACGGAGGCGCACAAGGGCGCTTCTTCCTTCCACCTACCGGAGACAAACGTGATCTATGCCAAGCCTGGTGCCGCCGGCGCCCCCGTCGCCTTCAAGAGCCGCTACGACAACTTCATCGGCGGCAAGTTCGTCGCGCCCGTGCGGGGCCAGTACTTCGACGTGCTCACGCCCATCAACGGCCAGCCCTACACGCAGGCCGCGCGTTCCACGGCCGAGGACGTCGAGAAGGCCCTCGACGCCGCCCATGCCGCCGCGCCGGCCTGGGGCCGCATGCCGGCCGCCGAGCGGGCGGGCCTGCTGCTGAAGATCGCCGACCGCATCGACGCCAACCTGGAGAAGCTGGCGTACGCCGAGACGGTCGACAACGGCAAGCCGATCCGGGAGACCCTGGCCGCCGACATCCCGCTGTCGTCCGACCACTTCCGCTACTTCGCCGGCTGCCTGCGTTCGCAGGAGGGCAGCCTGTCCCAGATCGACCACGACACCGTGGCCTACCACTTCCACGAGCCGCTGGGCGTGGTCGGCCAGATCATCCCGTGGAACTTCCCGATCCTCATGGCCGCGTGGAAGCTCGCCCCGGCGCTGGCGGCGGGCAACTGCGTGGTGCTGAAGCCGGCCGAATCGACGCCGATCTCGATCCTGGTGCTGATGGAGCTGATCGGCGACCTGCTGCCGGCCGGCGTGATCAACGTGGTCAACGGCTACGGCAAGGAGGCGGGTACGCCGCTGGCCACCAGCAAGCGGATCGCCAAGCTGGCTTTCACCGGCTCCACCGCCACCGGCAAGGCGATCGCGCAGGCTGCGGCCGCCAACCTGATCCCGGCGACGCTGGAACTGGGTGGAAAGTCGCCGAACATCTTCTTCGACGACGTTGCGGCCGCCGACGACGAATTCTTCGACAAGGCGATCGAGGGCCTGGTGCTGTTCGCGTTCAACCAGGGCGAGGTCTGCACCTGCCCGTCGCGCGCGCTGGTCCAGGCCTCCGTGTACGACCGCTTCATGGAACGCGCGATCAAGCGCGTGGCCGCGATCAAGCAGGGCAGCCCGCTCGACACGGAGACCATGATGGGCGCGCAGGCCTCGCTGCAGCAGATGGACAAGATCCAGGCCTACCTGAAGCTGGGCCGCGAGGAGGGCGCCGAGGTGCTGATCGGCGGGGACCGCGCGCGCCTGCCCGGCGAGCTGGTCGAGGGTTACTACATCCAGCCGACCGTGTTCAAGGGCCACAACAAGATGCGCATCTTCCAGGAGGAAATCTTCGGGCCCGTGCTGGCCGTGACGACCTTCAAGGACGAGGCCGAGGCGCTGCAGATCGCCAACGACACCGCCTACGGCCTCGGCGCCGGCGTGTGGACCCGCGACGGCAGCCGCGCCTATCGCCTCGGCCGCGCGATCCAGGCCGGCCGCGTCTGGACCAACTGCTACCACGCCTACCCGGCCCACGCGGCCTTCGGCGGCTACAAGGAGTCGGGCATCGGGCGCGAGACCCACAAGGTGATGCTGGAGCACTACCAGCAGACCAAGAACCTGCTCGTGAGCTACAGCCCGAAGGCGCTCGGCTTCTTCTGACCGGCCCCGCGGCGCGTTCGCCCCACGGGCGCGCCGCTCCTCGCTAGACTCGCCCGCACCCGCATCACGAGGGCGAGAACATGCACCGAACGGTCTTTGCCAGGCTCTCTTCCGGGGCGCTGCTGGGCGCCTGCCTCGCCTTGCTGCCCGCGTGCAGCGAGAAGATCCCCGAGCGGCCGGCGGCGACGCCGGCCTCCGCGCCCGCCTCGGCGCCGGCCTCCGCGCCGGCCGCCGGCACCTCGCAGGGCCCTGCCGACGGCTACGACATCGCGAGGATGGACCTGAAGCCGGTGCCGTCCGCGGTCTCGGCCGAGCGCCACACCGGCTCGTTCGCGCTGGGCGCGTCCCTCAACATGGGCGCCGCGCTCAAGCCGCTCGATCCCTCGCCGGTGAAGGAAGTGCGGCTCGACACCACGCACAAGGTCATCGACATCGCCCCCGGGGTGAAGTTCAGCGCCTGGACCTTCGGCGACACGGTGCCGGGGCCGACGGTCCGTGCCCGCGTGGGCGACCGCATCAGGTTCACCATGACCAACCGCTCCGACGAGGCGATGCCGGGCGTCAACGTGACGGCGGCGCCGATGATGCACTCGATGGACTTCCATTCGGCGATGGTGTCGCCGCAGGACAAGTACAAGTCCATTGCGCCCGGGCAGACGATCTCCTTCGAGTTCACCCTGAACTACCCGGGCGTGTACATGTACCACTGCGGTACGCCCATGGTGCTCGAACACATCGCCTCGGGCATGTACGGGATGATGATCGTGGAGCCGCGCGGCGGCTACCCCACCAAGGTGGACCGCGAGTACGCCATCATCCAGAGCGAGTTCTATACCAGGCCCGACCCCGGCAAGCGCAAGGTCGACGGCGTGCCGCTGTACGTGCTGGACGGCGAGCGCGTGCGCACCAAGGCGCCCACCTACACCGTGTTCAACGGCCGCTACAACGGGATGGTCGAACAGCCGCTGCCCTCCAACCCCGGCGAGCGGGTGCGCCTGTTCGTGCTGAACGTGGGGCCGTCCAACACCTCCAGCTTCCACGTGGTGGGCACCATCTTCGACCGGGTGTGGTTCGAGGGCAATCCGGACAACCAGTGGCGCGGCGCGCAGACCGTGCTGCTCGGGTCCTCCAACAGCGCGATCGTGGAATTCATGGTGCCCGAGGCGGGCAGCTACGTGATGGTCGACCACCACTTCGCCAACGCCTCGCAGGGCGCGATCGGCCTGATCGCGGCCGGCGCGCAGCCGCCGGGCGGCGACCCCGAGCACCACAACATCCCGGCCACGCAGCTGGTGCCGACGGAGCCGGTCGCGCAGAAGGCGCAGCTCGCCTTCCAGTCCAAGTGCCTGGCCTGCCACTCGCTGGGCGGCGGCGACAAGCTGGGGCCCGACCTGCTGGGCGTGACGAAGCGGCACGACGCGGCCTGGCTCGCGCGCTGGCTCAAGTCGCCGGAGCAGATGCTGCAGACCGACCCGACGGCCAAGGCCATGCTGGACCGCTGGAAGGTCCCCATGCCGAACCAGGGCCTCAGCGACGACGAGGTCAAGGGCTACCTCGCGTACTTCAAGTGGGCGGATGCGAACGTGCAGCCGGCGAAGACGGCCGTGGCGCCGGCCGCTGCGGCCAGCGCGCCGGCCTCGGGGCCGAGCCGATGAAGGCGGCCGCGCTCGCCCTGCTGCTCGCGGCGGCGGTGCCGGCGCACGCCTGCGGCGTGTGCGCCGAGGACAAGGTCGCGGCGACCTATGACCATCGCTCGGTGCAGGAGGCGCTGGCCCGGGGCCGGGTGGTGGTCTATTGCGAAGTGACGGGCCTGCGCGACGTGCAGCGGGCGCGCCAGGCGGCCGCGCGGGTGCGCGGCGTGGACGCGCGCAGCGTGCGCGTCTCCGCCGAGCCGGCGGCGCTGTCCTTCGTGCTCGACCCGAAGCAGCAGCCGGCGCCGGCGGCGGTGCTTGCGCTGCAGGCGGCGCTGCCGCCGGGGGCGAGGCTCGCGATCCTGAAGGTGGAGGGCGGCGCGCCCTAGGCGGCCGCCACGCCGTTGCGGAACGCGTCCGCCAGCTTGCGCCGCAGCAGCTTGCCGGTCGGCGTGCGCGGCAGCGCGGGCAGCTCGTGGAAGGACCGCGGCCGCTCGTGCGGCCGCAGGGCCGCGGCGCGCTCCTGCAGCACCTTCTCGACCTGCGCGTGCTCGCCCGGCCTGGCGGCGTAGAACAGCACGACGGAATCGACGCCGTCCTCGTCGGGCACGCACACCGTCGCCGCCTCCAGCAGGCCCGGCGTGCCGGCGCCCAGCTTGTCCTCCAGCTCCACCAGGTTGACCCAGCGGCCGCGGATCTTCACCAGCGAGTCCTCGCGGCCGGCGAAGCGCCAGCCGCCGCCCTGCGTGTGCACGAACAGGTCCGCGGGGCAGAAGGCGTCGCCCCGGAAGGCCTGCGCCTGCGCCGCGGGGCGATCGAGGTAGCCGCGCGCCACGGTGGACACGCGAAAGCCCAGTCGCGTGGGCAGGCCGGCGGCCGCCGCTTCCGGATCGAGCGGGTGCACCTCCACGCCGGGCGAGGGTTGCAGGCCGTCGTCGCCGGCCATGGCCGTCAGCACCAGCACCAGCGTTTCGGAGGCGCCGTAGCCGTCGATCATGTCGATGCCGGTGGCCTGCCGCCAGGCCTCGCGCAGGCTGGCCGGCAGCGTCTCGCCGGCCGACACGCACTTGCGCACGCCCGCCGCCACCAGCGCCGGCGCGAGCCCCGCGTGCAGCAGGTTGCGGTACAGCGAGGGCACGCTGAAGAACACGCTGGGCGTGTAGCGTTCGACCGAAGCCGCCGCCGACGCGGCCGTCGGCCATTGCGGATCGAGGATCACCGTCGCGCCGATCTTCAGGCCGGCGAACAGGCTGTTGGTCTGCGGATAGGAGAAGAACAGGCGCGAGGTCGCGAACAGGCGGTCGCCCGCCACGATGCCCAGGCGTTCGCGCGTCACGCGCTCGATCTCGCGCGCGAAGCGGTGACTGTGCACCACCGCCTTCGGCTTGCCCGAGGTGCCGGAAGAGTGGCACCAGAAGGCCGGCGTGTCGTCGTCGACGAGTTCCGGCGCCAGCGGCTCGGCGGCCGCCACCTCGCGCCGGCCCGGCTCCAGCAGGATCACGCGGCTGGTCCAGGGCGCCGGCGTGTCGTCGGCGTGTTCCGCCAGGATGATGCTGAAGCCCGCCTCGTCGAGGATGTAGCTCCATTCGGGCGCCGGGATCTGCGGGTTGACGGCCACCGCCACGCCGCCGGCCCAGAGGGTGCCGAGGAAGGCCACGACCCAGTCGATGCCGTCCGGCAGCTTGATGGCCACGCGGTCGCCGGGGCGCAATCCCCGCGCCTTCCAGGCGCCCGCCGCGCGGGCCACGCGATCGCGCAGCTGCGCGTACGTGAGCTGCTGCTCGCCGCAGACCAGCGCCACTTGCGCCCCGTCGGCCTGCGCCAGCAGCAGGGCCGCGCCGTTGATCCGCGCAGCCTCCGCCGGCGCCGCGGCGGCGGCCTGGCCTTCGCGGCGGTCCGGCTGGCGGGCCAGCCAGCGCTTGTATTCCGCGCACAGGAGGTCCGCGTGCTCGCGCTCCTCGGCGCCGAGTTCGAGGTAGAGGCGCTGCTCGCCCGAGCCCGAGGGCACCGTCGCCGCGCGCGTGCGGAAGAAGGCGGCGGCGCGGTCCTCCAGCGCGATGGCGATGCGGAACAGGTTGTCCGGATCGTCCGGCCGGTGGTCGACGTGCGCGAAGATGCCGGCCACCTCGAGCCGGAACGCGGGCGAGGGCTCCGGCACGTCGACGTGGTAGCGGCGCCGCAGCGTCTCCATGTGCTCGCCCTCCATGACCGCGAAACGCGAGAACAGCGCGCGCAGTTCCTCGTCGCCGCAATCGGCCGCGGCGCGCTGGTAGAAGGCGCGGCCGCCGAGCTCGATCTCGAATGCCATCCGGACCGCATTCACCGCCGCCCGGTCGGCGCTGAAGACGGCCCGCGTGTCGTGGCGCAGGGTCAGCCGGCCCCCGCACTGTGGGCAGCGGCCATAGGGGAAGGCGAAGCCTTCGCTGAGCTTGCCGCACTCCTCGCACTTCCAGTGGGTGGGCGCGTCCGCGCAGCAGAGATCCGGGGGCTCGGCGCCTTCGGCCCCGGGGGCCTGGCATTTCGGGCAATGCGCGGTGCGGTCCATGGCTGACTCTCCATGTGGACGTGTTGATGCGACGCCGGCCCGCAGCAGGGCGCGGCGTGCCCGCGGTGCGGGCGCGTTTGACTTTGTCTCCAGCTCTCGTTCTTTTCGCTGCTCGCCGCAGTAAACAGCGCGGTGCCATTTGCTACTTTGACGTGGCTCAAGGCTTGCGGCGGCATCAGGGTCAGTCCCGAGGAGGCCGGGTGCATGAAGCAATGCTGCACCCCCTGCCCGCACCAGACCCTTGATTCCATTGGGTTTCGATTGCCGCAACGGGCCGGGGTGCATATCGCGCATGTACTTCGCGCCGCCGCCCGCGCCGTCGCTGGGGCCGACGAAATCGCGCAAGTGCGTGCCGCCAAAGGAGAAACGCGGCACCTGCTCGGCTTGGCACGGCTGATGCTCAACCCCAGTCAAGCAAAACAACACCAACCGACACCATGAAACCCGCCGCAAGGATCCTGATCGTCGACGACGAAGAAGTCGTCCGCCTCAGCTACATGCGCATCCTGGCCAGTGCCGACTGCCAGGTGGAGGCGGTGTGGACCTGGGCGCAAGTGAAGCAGGCGATGGACGAAGAGCCCTTCGACCTCGTGCTGCTGGACCTGCGCATGCCCGGCATGGACGGACTGGAAGTGCTGCGGAACCTGAAGGCGCGCTGGCCGGACAGCGAGGTGATCATCATCACCGGCTATCCCACCCTCGCCTCGGCGAAAGAAGCGGTCACGCTCGGCGCGTACGACTACCTGACCAAGCCCGTGGGGCCGGCGCAGGTGATCGCCGCCGCCAACGCAGCGATGCTGCACAAGCTCTGGGCCCTGCACGACGACAGCGCGCGCACGGCCCCATCGGATCAGGAAAAGAGTGGTCCTGAAGCGGCCGGGTTTCCGTCTAACCCGATTCATTGAGGGAAACATCATGACAGCACTGCGCAAACTTCTCGTCGTCGACGACGACCCCGTGGTGGGAGCGAGCTTCAACCGCGTTCTGTCCGGCAAGGGCTACATCGTCGTGTCGGCCGAAAACGGCAACGACGCGCTGGCGAAGCTGCAGGCCGAAAAGTTCGATGCCGTCTTCACCGACCTGCGCATGCCCGGCATGGACGGCCTGCAGGTGGCGGAGCGGGTCCGCGCCGCCCAGCCCTGGACCCCGGTGGTGATCGTCACCGGCTACGGATCGCCCGCCAGCGAGGCGAGGGCGCGCGCCGCCGGCGTGAGCGCCTTCCTGCAAAAGCCGCTGTCGCCCGAGGTGATCGAGGACAGCGCCGCCATGGCGGTGCGCACCGTGGTGCAAGGCGTGTCGGCGCCCGTCCTCGAGGTACCGGCCGTGGCCGCGGCCCCCATGACCGCCGAGGCGCCTGCCGCCGAAGAAGCACCGCGCGGCGGCGTGCTCACGCTGCTGAAGAACATGGTCCTGTTCCTGGCAGCGCCCTTCATCGGCCTGCTGTACGCGGTGCTGCTGCCCTTCGTCGGGCTCGGCATGCTGGCCTGGACGGCGATCAAGGGAATGCGCGAGGCCAGGGGCAGGGCGGCGGAACAAGCGGCGGCGCCCGCGATGAAAGAGCCGGTGGTCGAAGCGGTCGTGCCCGAAGCGATGGCTCCGGCGGCCGCCGAAACGCCGAACCGCGGCATGGCGGGCGCGGCCAAGGTCGCGATCGGCATCGTGGCGGCGCCCTTCCTCGGTCTCGCCTGGATCCTGGTGATGCCTTTCGCCGGACTGGCCGCCCTGACCTGGTTCGGGATCAAGGCAGCGGTCGAACGGGCCAGCTAAGTTCGGCAGGCACGCGACCCCCAAGGCACGAAGCGGGAGAAAAGAAATGACAAGCAGTCAACGATCGCGGCTCGCAGCCTCCTGGGCGACGGCCCTGGCACTGGCCCTCACGCTGGTGTCGGGGCCGGCGCTCGCTGCCGACCCGAAGGACGCCACGCTCTCCAGGGAAGACCAGGCCTGCCTCGAATGCCATGCGAAGCCGGGCCTGCGCAAGACCCTCGCCAACGGCGAAACCCTGCCGCTGTACATCGCGCCGCAGCCGTTCGCCGAGTCCCGCCACGCGCGGGAAGGCTGCGAGGGCTGCCACTCGCAGATCGACACGGCCACGCACGGCAAGCCCGGCAACGAGCAGAAGCTGGCCAGCAAGCGCAGCCACGCCGTGGAGTCGATGGAGACCTGCCGCGACTGCCACCAGAAGACCATGAAGAAGTACGACGACAGCGTGCACTGGGCGCTCGTCAAGACCGGCAGCGCCAAGGCGCCGCTGTGCGCCGACTGCCACAACCCGCACGCCACGAAGTCGACCAAGGAGGCCAACGCGGCGGACGACGCGCTGTGCCGCCAGTGCCACGAGAAGGTGACGCAGGCCTTCACCGCCAGCGTGCACGGCACGGACGGCGAGAACCTCGAATGCAAGGACTGCCACCGCACGCACGACGTGAAGGCGGCCACGGTCGGCGACCACCTGCGCGGCCAGTGCCTGTCGTGCCACAAGGAAACGGCCGCCACGCACGCCAGCTGGCTGCCCAACGCGGGCCGGCACCTGGAGGCCGTGTCCTGCGCCGCCTGCCACGCGCCGAACGCGACGCGCCGGGTGGACCTGCGCATCCACGAAGCCCGGGGCGAGAAGGCCGCCGAGAAGGTGGGCGTGCCGCAGTTCGTGCAGTTCACCAGCAGCGCGTCCGGCAAGGGCGGCCTGGACGGCCGGGCCCTCTGGAGCCTGCTTCAGGACCTGAGCCGCGGCAACGGCGACGACAGCCGCACCTTCGTGCGGGGGCGCCTCGAGGTGCAGACCGGCGTCGAGGCGCACTCGCTGGCCGCCAAGGGCAAGGCGCTGAAGGACTGCGCCACCTGCCACAGGAAGGGCGCCGCCGCCTTCCAGAGCGTCACGGTCAGCATGATCGGCGCGGACGGCCGGCCGCTGCGCCAGGGCGCCAGCCAGGGCATCCTGAACTCCGTCGAGTCCATCGGTTCCGTGGCCGGCTTCTACGCGATCGGCGGCACCCGCATCAAGCTGCTCGACGCGCTGCTCGTCATGGCTTTGGCCGGCGGCGTGCTGCTGCCCGGCGCGCACCTGGCGATGAAGGTGATCAGCGCCCGCCGGCGCAAGGCGGCCGACCAACGCACTTCGGACTCGGATTGAGGAGAACACCATGAGCAAGGTCTATGTCCATCCCCTGCCGGTGCGCATCTGGCACTGGGCCAATGCCGTCCTGTTCCTGCTGCTGGTGGCCACGGGCGTGCAGATCCGCTACCTGGACCTGTTCGACTACATGGCCTTCGGCACGGCGGTGCAGCTGCACAACTGGGTCGGCTTCGCGCTGATCGCCAACTTCTTCGTCTGGCTGCTGTTCTACCTGTTCTCCGAACGCAACAAGGCCTACCACCCCGAGTTCAACATCGTGAAGCTCGCGCAGGCCTCCTTCGAGCAGGCGAAGTACTACGGCTGGGGCATGTTCCGCGGCGAGCACAACCCGCACCGCATCGACCCGTACCACAAGTTCAACCCGCTGCAGCGCACGCTGTACCAGATCCTGATGCTGTTCCTGCTGCCGCTGCAGTTCGCGACCGGCATCCTGATGTGGGACATCAAGCGCTTCTCGGCCTTCGTCGAGATGATGGGCGGGCTGCGCGTGGTCTCGACGGTGCACGTCCTGATCTTCATCTTCTTCGTCTTCTACCTGTTCTTCCATCCCTACCTGGCGACGCTGGGCCACACGCCCACCGCGCACATCAAGGCGATGGTGACGGGCTACGAGGACGTCGAGGAAGAGCAACCGGCAAGCTGATTTCAACGAGGAGGGAAAGATGAAAGCGAGAACCTGCCTGGCCGCCGCGGCGGCGCTGTTTGCCCTGTCGCTGCCCGCGACGGCGGCGGTGGACGCCGACGCGGCGCTCAAGCTGGCGAAGGACAACGGCTGCACGAAGTGCCACTCCGTCGACAAGGCCAAGAAGGGCCCGGCCTACCAGAAGGTGGCGGCCAAGTACAAGGGCAAGGCCGATGCCGAGGCGAAGCTGGTCGACTTCATGACCAAGAGCCCGAAGGTGAAGCTGGACGACGGCAGCGAGGAGGACCACAAGGCCGTCAACACCAAGGATGCCGCCCAGCTGAAGAACCTGGCACAGTGGGTCCTGTCGCAATAGGGTAAGGCCGCCAGGATCGGGGCCCTGCCGGGACGAGGGTCGGCGACAGGGTCCCTTTCTCTTTCTATTGGGGACTGAAAAACCAAACAGCCGAACGCAGAGGGCGCAAAGGTTACGCGGAGGACGCAGAAAAAGCCCTGAAGAAAATCTTGTTCTTCGGCTGTCCTTCTGCGTCCTCTGCGATTTCTCTGCGCCCTCTGCGTTCGGCTGTCTGGTTTTTTGCTGCGGCCGTCGACCGCTTCTCTTCCTGGGCCCGGAATTCGGTGAAGAGCCTTTCTATTCGGGCAGCTCCTCGTCCGCCTGCGCCTCCGTGTCCCGCACCCGGATGTTGTACTTCTTCATCAGAGCCTGGAAGTTCGCCCGCTGCATCCCCGCCGCCTCCGCGCTGCGCGTGACGTTCCACACGTTGCGCTTCAGCGTCTCCTGCACGAACAGCTTCTCGATGTCCTCCACCGACTTCTCGCGCGCGATCTTCTTGATGCGCTTGAGCTCCTCGCCGGTGCGCGGCACCTCGAGGCCGCTGGGGGGCGCTCCTTCCAGGATGCTCGCCAGGTGCGCCTGCCGGATCATGTCGTCGTCCTGCGCCAGGATCACCGCCCGCTGGATCGCGTTCTGCAGCTCGCGCACGTTGCCGGGCCAGCCATGGTTCACGAGCAGGCTCAGCGCGCCGTCGGAGATCCGCGGCACCGGCCGGCCCAGCTCCCCGCAGAACGCCTTGAGGAAATGGATGGCGAGGGCAGGGATGTCGTCGCTGCGCTCGCGCAGCGGCGGCACGTGGATGGGGAACACGTTGACGCGGTAGTACAGGTCCTCGCGGAAGCTGCCCTCGGCCACCATGGCCTTGAGGTCGCAGTTGGTCGCCGCGACCAGCCGGACGTTGGTGGCCTGGATGCGCGTGTCGCCCACCGCCCTGAACTCGTGCTCCTGGATCACCCGCAGCAGCTTCGCCTGCGTCGACAGGGGGATGTTGCCCAGCTCGTCGAGGAACAGCGTGCCGTTGTTGGCCAGCTCGAACACGCCCCGCTTGGCGGAGACGGCGCCGGTGAAGGCGCCCTTGACGTGCCCGAACAGCTCGCTTTCCAGCAGGTTCTCCGACAGCGTGTTGCAGTCCACCGCCACGAAGGGCTGGTCCTTGCGCAGGCTGTTGTAGTGGATCGCCCGCGCGACCATCTCCTTGCCGGTGCCGCTCTCGCCCGTGACCAGGACCGTGCAGTGGGTCGGGGCGCACTGGGCGACGAGGCGGTAGACCGCCTGCATGGGCGCGCTCGCGCCGACGATGTTCTCGAACCGGTACTTCGCCCCGGCCTCCGACTTCAGCGCGCGGTTCTCGCGCAGCAGGCGCTGGCGTTCCAGGGCGCGGTCCACCACCAGCTTCAGCTCGTCGGGGTCGAAGGGCTTGGGCAGGTAGTCGAAGGCGCCGATCTTCATCGCCCGCACCGCGGTCTGGATCTGCGACAGGCCGGTCATCATGATCACGTCGATGTCCGGGTGACGCTCCTTGACGTGCTGCAGCACCTGCAGGCCGTCGATGTCGGGCATCATGATGTCCAGCACCACGACGTCATAGCCACCGTCGTCGATGCGCCGCAGCGCCTCCCAGGGCTCCAGCACCGTCTGCACTTCGTAGGCGTCGCCCGCCAGGATGCGGGCGCAGCTGCGCAGGACGATGTCCTCGTCGTCGACGATCAGGATGCGTGCTTTCATGCGATGGCCTCCGGCGTGCCGTGCCCCGTCTGCGAGGGCTGCGGCGGTAGCGCGACGGGCAGGAACACGTGGAACGTGCTGCCGGCGCCGACGGTGCTCTCGACCTCGATCTCGCCGCCGTGCGCCTTGACGATGCCGTAGCTCACCGACAGCCCGAGGCCGGTCCCCTTGCCGACTTCCTTGGACGTGTAGAAGGGTTCGAAGATGCGCTGCAGGTTGGCCTTGTCGATGCCGCAGCCGGTGTCGCTGATCGCGATCTCCACCACGGGCTGCGGGTCGCGCAGGGGCAGCTTGCGCGCGGGGTGCAGCCGGGTGCGCACGGTGACGCGGCCGGCCGCCGGAATGGCCTGCTGCGCGTTCACCAGGATGTTCATCAGCACCTGCTTGAGCAGGTCGGCGTCGGCGTGCAGCCGCGGCAGCCCCGGGTCCGCTTCCAGGGTGATCTGGACCTGCTGCAGCGCCGCGGAGCGCTCCACGAAACGGACGGTCTCCCGGGCGATCTCGTTGAGGTCGACCTCGGCCTTCTCGGGCGGCTTCTCGCGCGCGAAATCCAGCAGCCGGCGGATGATGCTCGCGCAGCGGCGCGTCTCGCGGATCACGAGGTCGAGGTCCTCGGCGTCCTGGCTGCCCGCCGGCGCCTTCTGGCGCATCAGGGAGGTGAAGGTGAGCACGCCGGTCAGCGGGTTGTTCAGTTCGTGCGCGATGCCGGCGGCGAGCTGGCCGATGGCCGCCAGCTTCTCGCCGCGGGCGACCTCGGCCTCGGCCAGCCGCAGTTC
The DNA here is from genome assembly GCF_016722785.1 of Ramlibacter monticola. Lineage (GTDB taxonomy): Bacteria > Pseudomonadota > Gammaproteobacteria > Burkholderiales > Burkholderiaceae_C > Ramlibacter > Ramlibacter monticola. Next base: position 108,170 of record NZ_JAEQNE010000002.1, read on the forward strand.
CTCGGTGCGTTCCTTGACCTTCTCGCCCAGCGTGGCGACCCAGTCCTCCAGTTCCTGGCGCGATTTCTTCAGCGCCGCCATCATGGTGTTGGTGGACCGCGCGAGCTGGCCGAATTCGTCCGCGCTGCGCACAGGGATGGCCTGGTCGAAGTCGCCGGAGGCGATGCGCTCCGAGCCGCGCGCCAGGTCGCGCAGCGGCCGGTAGATCAGGCGGCGCAGCAGCCAGCCGACGCTCACCGAGACCAGCAGCACGAAGCCCAGCGAGACGAGCATCATGCGGACCACGTGGGTGGTAAGGTGCTCGTTGGCCTGGTCCAGGGAATAGGTGATGTCCACGACCCCGAGCACCGGCTCCTTCTCCGGCGACGCGTGGCAGGACGCGCGGGCGCACGAGGGCTCGTTGCGGATCACCTCCATGTTCCCGAGCAGCTGGTGGTGGTCCGGGGTGTCGAAGAGGCGCCACCGCACCTTGTGCGGTTCCTCGCCCAGGACCTTTCTCCCGGTATGGCACTGGGAGCAGTGCTCGGCGTCCTCGTCGATGTGCTGCCCGACCTCGCCGGCCACGTTGGAGTGCGCGATGGTGCCGTTCTTGCGCAGCACGCGCACCCGGCGGATGCTTTCCTGCTTGCCGATGTCCTCGATGATCCGGTCGACGATCGCGGGCTCGTCCTGCATCATCGCGAAGCGGGTGCTGCGTTCGATCACCTGCGACAGCTGCGCCATGTGGGTGACCATCGTCTGCAGCTGCTCGCTGCGCTCCTGGCGCACCAGCAGGGCGATGAACAGCATCATGGTCGCCCCGAGCACGAGGGTCAGGTAGAGACTGACTTTGAACTGGAGGCTTTTCGGCGTCATTGCCGGTTTGTTCTTGTTCCCAGCCGGGGCAGAGCCGGACAGGCCGAGTGTGCGCCCATGGCCGCCGCGGGCTCTTGATGGCCCGCAAGGAAAGAATGCGCATGTTGCGCGCACGTGAACGCCGCGCGAGGGCGGCGCTTGATCCATGTCATCGGGCGGCGAAGCGGCAGACGTTTTCGGCAAGTCTGCAACGCTGGGTTTCTGCACCAGAAACTACAGTGCGAATCACTACTACACGGACCTCCAATGAAACTTACTCGTCGTCAGTTGGGATTCGCCGCCGCGGGCTTCACTGCCCTGGCCACCTTGTCCTCCTCCGCGTTCGCCGCCGGCCAGGTCACGATCTATACGTACCACATCCACCCGCCCTTCGTCCTGGAGGCGGGCAAGGGCCTCAGCTACGAGCTGGCCGACACCCTGACCCGGAAGGCCAAGGGAGCCGCCACCTTCAAGATCGAAACGGTCACGCGCGCGCAACTGGACAAGCTGATGGCGACGCCCGACTTCTCGGGCGTGGTGGCGTGGGTGGCCCCCAAGTGGATGAAGGACGAGGACAAGACGACCTACCTGTGGACCACCGGCGTCATGGAGGACGCGAACCTCATCCTGTCCAATGCGAAGGCGAAGATCGACTACAAGGATCCGTCCTCGCTGAAGGGCAAGCAGTTCGGCGGCATCACGGGCCACAAGTACGCGGGCATCGACGATCTCGTCGCGACGGGCGCGATCAAGCGCGAGGACGCGGAGAAGGAGCGCAACAACCTGCGCAAGCTCGAGGCCGGCCGCCTCGACGCGGCGCTGCTGCCGCGCGCCACCGCCAACTATCTGCTCAAGGAGATGGATCTGGTGTCCAAGATCTATATCGCTCCCACCCCCCAGAGCACCTACACCCGCCAGATCCTCGTTCCCAAGCGCAGCCCGGAGCTGCAGAAGCTCCTGAACGACCTGCTCGCCGACATGGGCAAGGACAGCGCCTGGCAGACGACCCTGAGCACCTACGGCGCCAAGTAAGCCACCGACCCGACACTCGATTCCCGGAAACGCCATGCAGTTCAACCGGCTTCACATCGGAACCCGACTGACGGTCGGCTTCGCCACCGTCCTCACGCTGCTGCTGATCTCGGTGATCGCGGCAAACCTCGTCAACCGGCGCAACAGCTCGCTGATGGTCGCGGGCATCACGCTCGCCAACAGCAAGATGACGCAGGCGAACATCATGCAGAGCTCGCTGCTCGAGGCCGGCCTGGCCATGCGCAACATCGGCATGTTGGCCGAGACTGCCGCGATGGAGCAGGAAAAGGCCAGGGTGCAGGCGCAGCAGAAGCGCTACGAGCAGGCCCGCGCGACCCTGGCCGAGCTCGGGCTGGACAGCACCGAGCAGCAGGCGGTGGAGGACGTCGGCCGGCTCACCAAGGAGATGGACGCGGCGCTGGAGCAGGCCTATGCGCAGGCCGTCGCCTTCAACCCCGAGGCGGCCGGCCGCATCATCACGGGCAAGATCGAGCCCCTCAACCAGCGCGCGCTGGCCGAGATCCGGAAGCTGCAACAGGCGCAGGAGGCGGCGGCCGCCGTCGTCCTGAAGTCCTCCGTGTCGGCGGGCGAGAGCTGGATGAACCTGCTGCTGGGCGTCGCGGCGCTGGGCCTGGTCATCGGCGCCGTGGTGGCGTGGATGATCACGCGCAGCATCGTCGTGCCGCTGCAGGGCGCAGTGAGCCTGGCGAAGCGGGTGGCCGCCGGCGACCTGCGCTCGCGGGTCACCGTGCTGGGGTCCGACGAGATCAGCGAGCTGCTGCATGCCCTGCAGGACATGAACGACAGCCTGTTCCGCACCGTGTCGGAGGTGCGCCGGGGCACCGACAGCATCACCGGAGCCTCGGGCGACATCGCTTCGGGCAACGCCGACCTGGCCGAGCGGACGGACGCGCAGGCGTCCGCACTCGCGCAGACGCGCCAGACGATGGCGGCCCTGACCGACGCCGTGCGGGAGAATGCGGCCAGCGCGCAGCAGGCCGACGGCGTCGTGCGTTCGGCATCGGAGCATGCTGTGCGCGGCGGCGAAGTCGTGCACGAAGTGGTCCAGACGATGGGCGCGATCAAGGAGAGCTCCAGCCGCATCGCGGACATCACCTCGGTGATCGACGGCATCGCCTTCCAGACCAACATCCTGGCGCTCAACGCCGCCGTGGAGGCCGCGCGCGCAGGCGACCAGGGCCGCGGCTTCGCGGTGGTGGCGGCCGAAGTGCGCACCCTGGCGCAGCGCTCGGCGAGCGCGGCCAAGGAAATCAAGCAGCTGATCACCGACTCCGTGGAGAAGGTGGACGCCGGCGGCAAGCTGGTCGATGCCGCGGGCCGCAGCATGGACGACATCGTGGCCTCGGTGAAGCGCGTGGCGGACATCATGGGCAAGATCGCCGCGTCGAGCACCGAGCAGCGGGCGGGGATCGAGGCGGTGGACGTGGCCATCGAGCAGATGGACGAGATGACCCAGCGCAACGCGGCCCTGGTGGAAGAGGCTTCGGCGGCCGCCCAGAGCATGCGCGACCAGGCGAAGACGCTGGTGCGCACCGTGAGCGCCTTCGAGCTGGGACAGGGCGACGTGCGCGTGTTCGCCGATCGCCCCGTGCCGCACGGGGGCCACGCGCGCCTTGCGGGCGCCGCGCTCGCGCTGCCGGAATCGGCGGCGGCCTGAGCGGCCCGGGGCCCAGCGCGCCTGGGCCCCGGTGCCTTCGTGGCCGGCGATCGACCGGGTGGCGCAGCAGCGCGCCACTTGGCAGCAGGCCCATGACGATCTTCGACCGGCGTAACCGGTTACCGTGACGCGCGGGCCGGAACGATGTGCCGGCCGCGGTCCAGTCGGACCAATGGGCAATTGACCCCACCTCGCCCGCCCTGCACGGTAGCGTCCATGCTCCGCGTCCTGTGCATCGCGATCGCACTGGCTACCGTTGTCGCATCGGCCCACGCCCAGCAGCCTCCACCCGGGGCGGCGGGCACGCCCTCCGTCCGCCCCCGGATCTGCCTGGTCCTTTCCGGCGGCGGCGCGCGCGGCGCGGCCCACGTCGGCGTGCTGAAGGTGCTGCACGAATTGCGCGTCCCCGTCGACTGCGTGACGGGCACCAGCATGGGTGCGATCGTCGGCGCCGCCTACGCGTCCGGCACGCCGGTGGCGGAGATGGAGGCCCTGCTCGGGAAGCTCTCCACGGAGCTCCTGTTCGAGGAACTGCCGCCCCGGGAAGAACGGGCGGTGCACCTCAAGCGGGACGACGCGACCAACCTGGCGCCGCTGGACATGGGCGTGGACTCGCGCGGCCTCATGCTGCCGCAGGGCCTGGTCTCCGGGGTGCAGCTCGAGACCGTGCTGCGCGAACTGGGACGCACGCATGGTTTCGTGCGCTTCGATGCGCTGCCGATTCCATTCCGGGCGGTGGCGACCGACCTGGTGAGCGGCAAGCCGGTCATCCTGTCGCAGGGGGAGCTGGCCTCCGCGATGCGGGCGAGCATGTCGGTGCCCGGCGTGCTGCAGCCCGTGCGCATCGACGACAAGCTGCTGGTGGACGGCGGGCTCACCAACAACCTGCCGGTCGACGTGGCGCGCGCCCTCGGGGCGCAGGTCGTGATCGCGGTCAACCTGGGCACCCCCCTGCTCAGGCCGGAGCAGCTGGGCACCGTCCTGGGCGTCACCGGCCAGATGGTGAACATCCTCACCGAGCAGAACGTGCAGGCCTCGCTCGCCTCGCTGGGCCCTCAGGACATCCTGGTGGTGCCGAAGCTGGGCGACTTCTCCGCCTCCGACTTCGACCACCTGCCCGTCACCGTCCCCATCGGCGAAGCCGCGGCGCGCGAGGTGGAGCAAAGGCTGCGGCAATACGCCGTGTCGCCGCAGGCCTATGCCGCCTGGGAGGCCCGGCGGACCACCGCGGTGGCCGCCGCCAATCCGCCGATCGACGAAATCCGGTTCAACGACCTGAAGCGGGTGAACCCGGAGATCGCCCGCGGCGTGATGGCCACCAGGCCCGGCGAGCCCATCGACCAGGCCGTCCTCGACAAGGACATGCAGCGCCTGTTCGGCACCGGCGATTTCGAGCACGTGAGCTACCGCATCCTGGAGGAGCCCGGCAAGCGCATCCTCGTCGTCGACGCGGTGGAGAAGTCCTGGGGGCCCAACTACCTGCGCCTCGGCCTCGGGCTCTCGTCCGACTTCAAGGGCGATGCCTTCTTCGACCTCGTGGGCAGCTATCGCATGACCTGGCTGAACCGGCTCGGCGCCGAATGGCGCTGGGATGCGCAGGTGGGCCGCACCACCCGCCTGTCCACCGAATTCACGCAGCCGCTGCAGCGCGGGCAGGGGCTGTTCGTCTCCCCGCGCTTCGAGTTCCTCCGCCGGCCGGTGGACGTGTTCCAGGCGGACCAGCGCATCGCCAGCTACGACACCACCGAAACCCAGGCCGGGGTGGAACTGGGCGCGCAGTTCACCCGCTACGGCGAAACCCGCGTGGGCCTGGTCCTGGCGCGCACCCGGGCCACGCTCGACACGGGCCTGCCGGTCCTGGAAGTGGCCAGCGACTATGTCTCGCATACCGCGTTCACGTGGCGCGCGTTGGTCGACCAGTTGGACAACATCAGCTTCCCCCGCAAGGGCTACGGGGCGTCGTTCGAGTTGATCGCCGCCCGCAAGGCGCTGGGCGGCGACCTCGACTACACGAAAGGGGAGCTCTCGGGAACCTATGCCCATTCGTTCGGCGAGCACACGGTCGCCCTGTCCGCGCGCCTGGGCTCCGCGCTCGGCTCGAAGCCGCTGCCGCCCGGGCGCCAGTTCCAGTGGGGCGGCTTCCTGCAGCAATCCGGCTATCCGACCGGCGCGCTGCTGGGGGAGGAACTGCGATTCGGCCGGGTGGTGTACTACAACCGCCTGCACAGCTGGAGCGTATTCGGCGGCCTCTACGGCGGCGCCTCGTTCGAAGTGGGCCGCATGGGCAAGCCGCTGGTGCCGGGCAACCAGGAGGGCACGCTCTATTCGGGCGCGCTGCTGCTGGGGGTGGACACGCCGATCGGCCCGCTGTACCTGGCCTACGGGCACGCTTCGCGCGGCCTCAATGCGTGGTACCTGTTCCTCGGCCGGCCCTGAGCGGCCACGCGCGTAAATCTCGAGGGCAGTTGCAGGTTCAGTCCGAGGGGGATGGCGCAGGTGCCGCGTCGGTCCGTGGCGCGCAGGCCACCATGGACCAAGAGCCAATGTGCGCCAGGGAGCTCTTCGGCTTCAATGCAGGCGTGCGGGGCGTCGCAGAAAGCTGGAGGGGATCCTGACCGACCGATTCACCAATCGCCCCCCTCCGGGGCTGCGTCGCCCCCGCCATCCATTCCTGCGCTGCCCGCTGTTCCTGCGGGCATCCTGGGCGGGGCCACCAATGCCTGGCGATCCGTGGAAGCCGCCGCCGGTGCGACGGACATCCTGATCACGGAGCGCGCGCGCAACTGGCCGCAGCCGCCCTCCACGTCCTGCGCCGCCGACTGGCGCAGCTTGGTGAGGATGCCGCGCTGGTGCAGCGTGCGGGCGATCCCGGCCGCGCGCTCCCACGAAGGCCGCCTGAAATCCAGCCCGTCGACCTTGTTGAAGGGGATCATGTTCAGCACGCCGTACCGGCCGGAAAGCAGCCGGACGATGCCCTCGATTTCGTCCTCGCCGTCGTTGACGCCCTCCAGCAGCGTCCACTGGTACTGGATCGGATAGCCGCTCGCGCGCCCGTAGGCATCGGCGGCTTCGACCAGAGCCTGCGGCGTCATGCGGGGGGCGCGCGGCAGCAAGGCCTCGCGCAGTTCCGGCTTCGTGGTGTGCAGCGACAGCGCCAGGGCCGGCTTCACGTGTTCGCGCGGCAGGCGCTCGAACACGCGCGGGTCGCCCACCGTGGAGAACACCAGGTTCTTGTGGCCGATGCCGCCGGCGGTGCCGAGCAGGGCGATCGCGTCCAGCACGGCGTCGAGGTTGTGGGCCGGTTCGCCCATGCCCATGAAGACCACCTTCTTCACCGGGCGGCGCGCGCGCGCCGTGGCGACCTGGGCCACCATTTCGGCACTCCCGAGCTGCCGCTCGAGGCCGCCGCGGCCGGTCATGCAGAAGCGGCAGCCGACGGCGCAGCCGACCTGCGAGGAGATGCAGAGGCCCTCGCGCGGCAGCAGCACGCTTTCGACGGTCTGGCCGTCGCGCAGCGCGACGAGCAGGCGCTCGGAGCCGTCGGCGCCGGGATGGACCGAGGCGATCCGGGCCAGGCCCTGCAGCTCGGCCTCGATGGCGGGCAGTTCGGCGCGCAGGCCGGCCGGCAGGAAGTCCTCGATGCGGCGCTTGCCGCTGTCCATGGGCAGCGCGTTGCTCCACAGGCGCAGGATGCGGCGCTCGTGGGTGGGGCCGGCGCCAGCGGCGCGCAGGCGAAGTCGCAGGGTCTCGAGATCCATGGGGTACCCCGGATTGTGCCGGCACGGCGGGAACCGCTCGCGGACAATGCCCCATGCCCCTGAAGCTCCAGCCCTTCGTCCAGGTCGACGACACCCCGTTCTCGGTGTCGCCGGAAGACATCCTGCGCACGCACGGCAAGCCCTGGCGCTCGGGCCGCAATGGCGTCGGGCTCCACGAGATGGACTACGGCCACGTCGTCTACCGCTTCCAGGACTGCGGCCGGCTGGAGGAGGTGACCCTGCAGGCACAGGTGGTGGCCATCGGCAACGTCGCGGTGCCCTTCGATGCGCTGGCCGGCTTCATTCGCGGCCAGGATCCCCGGGCCTTCGAGCGGGCCGGCTTCCTGGTCAGTCCCGGTTTCGGGATGGCCTTCGACCCGCGGGAGCCCTTCTGGGTCACGGCGCTGGCGCGCCACTGCCTGGGGGAGTGGGAGGCCTTGTGAAGGAAGAACGGGCCGCAAGCGCGGCCCGTGAAAGACCCGTGAGGAGTTTGCAGGGAACCTTCAGGAGCACGGGTGAAGGGATGCTAGGCAGCGGAGCCGCCGGACCCTAGGCACCTTCTGCGCGGTGTCGCAGCACCCCTGGGTCGGTCGACAATTCCCGGCGGTGGCCCTTGAAGGTGGGGTCAGGGCTGCCTATCAGTGGGAAAGCCGGATGCGGCGCGGCCCATCCCCGATACGCTCGGCCTGCCGTGCGTGCGCGGCGGTTCGGCACCTTGGTTCCTTGTGTCGCCGTGTAGTGGTTGTATCGGGACGTGTAGCGGCGGTCGAACCTCACCGCGCAGCCCCGCCGCGATGGGACAGCCGGCCTATTTGCGGGGGAGGGCGGACTCGCGGTCCACCATCATCTGAATCATCTGCTCCAGCATGGCCATCCGACGCTCCATGGCGCCGTGCATCCCCATCATGCCTTCCATGCCCTGGGAGCAGCCCGCTTCGGGCGCGGCCTCGGATGACTTCGGACCGGCGCCGTCGCGCTGCCCGTGCATGCCGCCCATCCGGCCCATGCCCATGCCGCGCGGGCCTGGGGCTGGTTCCGCCTCGGACAGCAGGGCCATGCCGGATCGCATCAGCTTCATGTGTTCGTCCATGAGGCCTTGGCGTTCGGCCGGCGTCCTCGCCGCCTGCATGCGCTTGTGCATGTCCCGCATCTTGTCCATCTGCGCGCTGAACTCGTCACCGGAGCCAGCCCGCGGTGCGACCGGACCCGAGGCTGCTGCCGCGGGGTGGTGCGCAGCGTGGTGGTCGGGGGAGGGGGCCTGGGCGAAGACGGGCGTCGCGAACGCGGCAACGACGAGCGCAAGTGCGTTGGCTTTCATGATGGTTCCTCCGGAACTGGAATCCAGCATGGGCGCTCGGGGCCGGGCCGTGTTGATGCGCGTCAGGAATGGGGATCGTCAGCGAGGAAACTGCGCGATGGCCACGGCGGCGAAGTACATGCCAGCGCCGAACACGGAGTGGTTTGCAATGCTTCGCAGGCAGTTCCTGAGCGGGGCAGGGGTCTTCAAGGCAAGGAATCCCGACCCCATGGCGGGCTGCATGACGAAGAGCGGCGCCACCACCGTGAGCAGACCGAAGGCCAGTGCCGGAACGAAGGTGGGCTGTTCGGCCCACTCGGCGCCCACCCATGCAATGAGCCCGGCGGCATACGCGATGCCGATGACGTAGTGGGTCATCCAGCCGAGTGCGAGTTCGCCCCGTACCGCAGGCGCCTTCGCGATGGGCGCGTGGGCAAATTGCCCTCGAGGCATATGCCCGACCCAGCGACCAACCAGGCCCCAGTTCGTCGTGGGCACTCCGAGGCGACCGAGCAAGACCAGCCACGCGTCCATGACGACCGTGGCGCCTACGCCGATGAGGAAGACGGTTCCGATGTCGTGGGCCGAGAGCATGGGGGTCCTTTGCGTTGACGGGTTTCGAGGCTCGAATTCTTCACGCTCGCGGTCATTCGGGCTTGAACGCAGAGGCTGTCTCCGCAGCCTTCTTGTACACCGCGAGCCCGCCTGTCGCAGCGCATGGCCGTCTGCTGACGGCACGCTACAGTCGTCGCTCGCCGCTGCCCCCCCGCGGTTCCTGGAGGCACTCCGTGCGCCTGCTTCGCGTCTTGCTGCGCCCCCGCGTTCTGGTCGCCTTGGCTCTGCTCTCCCTCGCGGGCCATGCGGGAGCGCAGCATGCCGGATACCGGACGTTCATCGTCGCGGAAGAGCCTCCCACGACGGTCGCGCTGTTCTATCCGACGGCAGTAGCAGCCCGTACCGTGTCCATGGGGCCCTGGCAGCCTGTGGTTGCCCCTGGTGGCGCAGTTGCCGAGGGGCAGTTCAGGGGCCTGATTCTGGTGTCGCACGGCACGGGTGGCTCGGAGTTCAATCACCACAACCTGGCCACGAGGCTGGCCAGGGACGGGTACCTCGTTGCGGCCGTGCGCCACCAAGGAGACAACTACCAGGACCGTTCCCTGGTCACTTCCGGCCGCTACTTCGCCGAACGCCCCCGGCAGCTCAGTCGAGTGCTGGATGCGCTGCTGGCGAGCACTGAATGGGGGGCCCGGATTCCCGCCGGGCGCATCGGTGCCGTAGGCCATTCCGCCGGGGGCTACAGCGTGCTCGCGCTCGCGGGTGGGCAGGCCGAGCCCGCGCGCGCGGCGCAGCACTGCCGCGCGGTGCAGGACGACCCGGGGTTCTGCTCCTTGGCCAAGGGACCGGCCGGCGCGGAGTCTCCCGGGGTACAGGACGCATCCCCCGCCAGGGTGACGTCGCCAGAACAGCGGGTATCCGTCTCCGACGGTCGCATCCGCGCGGTGGTCGTCCTCGCTCCGATGGCGGTGGTGTTCACGGCAGAAAGCCTGGCCGCCATCAAGGTGCCCGTACGCGTCATGATGGCCGAACGCGACGCTGCTCAACGGCAAGTACCACGGCGGACACGTGGTTGCCAGCCTGCCCACGGCTCAAGCCAGCACCGTGGCCGGCGCGGGGCACTTCGCCTTCATGGCGCAATCGGCAATTCCGCTGCCTTCTGCGGCAGGTGACGCCGCAGCCAATCCACCCGGTTTCGACCGTGCGGCGTTCCTGCCCGAACTGGAGAACCAGGTTTCGAGGTTCTTCGAAGACCACTTGCGTTGAGCGCGCGATCTCCGGCAGGCGCTCCTGCGGGCCCGCGGTCCGGACTGGGCGCCGCGGTGAGGGCGTAGCTGCGCGAGCCGGGTCAACTCCTCTAGTGTCGGCGAGCGATAAGTTGCTGATTTCATTGGATACTTGGTTCTGTGGGCACATGAATTAACTTCAGTGGACGCGGATGTAAGGTCGAACAGCCGGAGCCCGTAGAACGACACGTCGCAGAGCGGTCGCGGACCGATGGCAAGTCGAAGCGTTGTCCCAAGGCGGAAGTCAGGTCCTCTAGATGTCCCCGAAACCACTGCTGGGGGCGCTTGTCATCTTGCCAACGATGTGCGAGCAGGGTCAGACAGGTCAAGAAAGGCTCCAAAGCCGCGGATTCGCGCCTTGATTCCATTCAGCATGACCGGGTCCGCTGCCTCCCAGGGCGCGTTCGACGTCGCTGCGGCCTCGCTGTACCACAACGGATCAAACAAGGCTCCGCATCGGCCGTCGAAGAGTAACTGGACCATGACTTGTCGATGCTGCTCGGCAGACAGCTCTAAAGTCGAGCGCAGGTAGAACGGAGCCATTTGCAGGCAAGCGGCACTTTCTAGGAATAAGTTTGGCAAGGGCGCTACCAGCCGGCCGTCATGTCGCAGTCGCGTGAGGACTCGTTCGAACATGTTCATGACAACGATCTTCAAAATGCCACTGCGGTCCAGCAGCACGGCATCCAGCTGCATCTGCCAGTACGTCCATTTGGTGAGATCCCATATCGCCCTGCCGACGCGGCGGGCGCATGCAAGCAGGAGCAGACAGGCAAGGTGCACGAGAGCTGCGCCAGTCGAGTGGGAGAGAAGCGCTTTAGCTTCACTTGAAGTCAAACGCAGCCTCGGTCGATGGTGAGGTCCTTCCAGGATTGCAGCGAGTTCCTGAGGGTGGCTAGTGGGAAAGCGGTACTTTTGAGGGCTCTGGCGGCAATCAAGGAGCAGCAGAAGAGGATGGAAATAGGCCGAAAAACTGCCAGGTACGATGAGTTCAACCCGCAGTAGCTGGTCAAGGCTGGGGTGGGTCCTTCCGCACTGATACTGAGACCATTTACCGGTGTGCTGCCGTTTGCCTGACTCATCGCGGTAATGGCACTCGGGATCGAGCCAGCGCTGAAGTTGGGTGATCCCGTGCGCTTCGGTCGCGGCAAACAGGAAGGCAAGCCAGCTGGCAGTTCTCGCCGCATCTTCCGGGTGGCATCCCTTGGCGGCGCGCACGCTATCCCACTGTCCGGCATTGCTCAACAGCGAACGGACGCACTGGTGCATTTCCTCAAAACGGGGCATGGACGCTTGGCCAGTGAGTAGCACAGTTCCGCTGATGCTACTCAGTTGCGAGTCGCCCTGACCAGACTCATGATGTCCCGAACTAGGCGTAACCAGCATGAACGGAGAAGCCCTCGAAGCGCAGCTCTTTGCCATCCATGGCCCAGTGATGGGCGGGGAAGCATTGCGCAAGGCGCTGGCGTACCCCTCTCAGGAGGCGTTCCGCATGGCCGTTGCTCGAGGAAAGTGCCCGGTGGCGGTATTCAGCATCCCTTACCGCCGTGGTCGATTTGCACTGGTGGAAGATGTGGCGGCCTGGCTACGGAGCCAAGTACACGGCGCACAACCATCTCAGCAGCATAGCTCCTCTGGAGGAACCCAATGATCTAGCCAACAAAAAGGCCTCGCGCGCCAACGCGAGGCCTCTCTGCCCTGAATCCTCAGTACCCTGATTCCTCAGGCATGCAAACGTGCATGGCAGCAGTCACTGTCCGTGCATTATCCAGCCCCCCTCGGACGGCCGTCAAGGGCCCGCCCGCATGCCTGCCGCTCGCGTTCTTGACCTAGCGCGGGAGCTCTTCTGATCCAGAACGTCCGTGGAGGTCATCCATGGAAAACGACTCGCCTGCAAGCGCGAAGCGAGGTCACAGCTTCGCGACTCCCGTACACAAGCACCGCAAGGAGCCCGCGCCATGTGGGAGCTGAAGGACCACAAGTTCGGGGGGCTGCCGGGTGTTCACCCACGCGGAGAGGCACGCTTTATCGACCCCGTCGAAGTCCAGTTTGTCTCCGTTCGCAATGAATTGCACGCCGAGAACTGGATGTTGCGCCGCTTCGATCCCGAAACGCTCCGATTGGAGGTGCCTCAATCGGCTCACACTGCCGTCATTGGTGGCACAGCCTACCAGGAACGCTTTTCTTTGATCGTGGATCGGCGTGATGGCACGCGTTTCGCCGACGTCGTCGTTGCCCGCCCAATCTCGGACGTGCGACAGCATGCTCTGCGCGCAGTAGCCGCTGAACATGGCTTGCAGGCTTGCGTGCGAAGCCGCGAGATGGTGCGAGCGAACGGAGTCCACATAGCCAATGTCTCGATGATGCGGCAGCGCATGACGCTCTATGCAAAGATCCCGTGCGAGATCGAGCAACAAGACGTCGTGCGTTCCTTGGTCCGCGAACCGATGACGCGCATCGAACTGATGGAGGTGCTGCGGAACAGCAAGGGCCTCCAATACGTGGAGCAGATGGATTGCCTGATCTTTCGAGCTTACCTCGCCAAGCTCATCGACTTTGACATCCAAGTGCCCTATGGCCCCAGAACCGTCCTCCAAGCGCTATAAGGCTGATCGCCGCTGCTGGCCTCCAGCGCTTTTTGTACTGGAGGATTGGCCTGCCCCGGATATGGCGCGTATGGGGCCGTCCGACCGCAAGCGGTACGAACGGCTGCGTGCCGCGTTCGAGGCATACGCAGCCTGGCAGCCACTGCAGGAGTGCCTCAAGAAGGCGGGGGTGAGCTACGCCCGTTTCCATCAACTTCTTGGGCGCTGCCTGGCAATGCATCGTGACGGAAGGATCCAGGGATTCCGGGCACTTAAGCGAGGTGCACACTTGCGCCCCAAGCGCCGGCAGGCTGGTGTCACAGCCGCGAAAGACCCTCGAGGGGGATTCTCTGGAGCCTTCGGCCAACTCCTCGAACTCCATTCCGCCATCAAAGAAGGCTTGGAGGCCTTCCTGCTCGCGAAGAAGCCTCATGGTCGGCGGCCGAACAGGGCAACCCGGCACGAGCTGAAAAAGGAGCTAGAAAGGCTTTGCCGCCTCGAGGGGCTCACCGAAAGGGAGTATCCCTTCAACACCGGAGATAAGGCCGGCTGCGCGGTATGGAAATGGAAGAATACAACGTTCCTTGAGGAACACGCCCTTGATTTCATCCGTGTCGAAAATGGAGAGTTGGCGGCCAACCTCTGGGAGTTCGGCGAAGGCGACGGGGAGGGCAAGCCCTTCTACGGTCCTATGGAAGCATGGGTAATCGACGAATACACGGCGGACGCACGCGGCAAGAAGCGCATCAAGTCGGAGTCTCTCGGTTGGCTGCACGCCGAGGCCCAGCGATTCACTGGCATAGCCATGTCAGATCTCAACTCGTCGGCCTCCCTAGGGGACAGGTTGATCTTTGACAGCGCCGTCACGGTGAGCGACTTGCTGGAACTCGTTTGCGACGCCATCTTTGGGAGTCAGCCTCCGATTGCTGATCTGCCAAATGAGCTGGAGCCTGGCGCAGCATTCCCGGTGGATGCCGAAGGACTGTCTCACTATTTGCGCTACAAGGTGCCCAAGGCCATCTATCTCGATCGCGCACTTGCGCATCTTGCCAACGAGTTCCAGTTCGCGCTGCACGCACTTCTTGGCGGGTTGGTGAAACTGGACTTCCCGTACCAGCCGCACTCCCGTGCCCAGATCGAGCAAAAGAACTCGGCACGCACCCACCTGCTGCACCAACTCATCGGAACTACCGGCACAGGACCGCAAGATCCTGTGCGCAAGGTTGCTGACGCGGTTCCCAAAGACTTGATAGACGCAGACGTCCTTGCGGGAGCGGTATCGGCGTTTTCCCGCAATCAGAACGTTCTGCCGTGCGAGGCCGTTGCCTATCTCACGCCATTGGAGTACTTGCGCCGGCGCGCACAGCGAGGGGACATTACGCTGGAAAGTCTGCCCGTTGATTGTCGTCACAGGTACTTCTTCTGCCTGCCCAGAAGGGTGACCATTCGCATGGACCTCACGAAAGGCAGAAGGCCGCACTTCATATTTGAGTATGCGGAGTACCGAAGCGCGGCACTGAACAGCCGTGTGGACCTCGACAGGCGCTTCATGTGGGTGCGTTACTGGGGGGCAGACCTTCGCACCGTCATGTTGTATTACCCGGACGGCTCCCCCTTCGGAGAGGTGCATGCCGTCGGCCGATGGCAGAAGTTTCCCCACTCCATGTGGTTTCGCCTGCTCTTTGGGAAGCTCAAGAAACATAAGGCGTTAGGGCCGAGGGCTGAGGATCGGCCGCTTGAAGCCGTGTACCACTACTTGCGCGATGTAGCTACCCAGGACCGTCGGGCGGCCGCTCAGCTCGCGCGCGTGGAGCAGATGCTCATGGCTAGCGATGGAATAGAGTTCTTCGAAATTCGGCGAGACATTGAAGACCTTCGGGTTCAGGAGGCCCGGGTCGCCGAGGCACTGAACCCGGTTGGGGATCGTACACCAGACGGGTCTGTCTCTAACGATGAGACCACTGCTGCAAGCGACCAACAGCCCGTGCCCGACGCACAGAACCTTGCCCGGCCTGAGCCAGGGGTCGCGACGCCCCCCCCAACTGCGCCTGGCGCAGTGTGGAAGCCCTTGCGACGCTGACCAAGGAGTTTGCAAATGCCTTTCCCCCCTGAAATGCAGCCGAAGGAGATTTCCTTCCCACCCTTGCCACTGACAATTAGGGAGATCGCGGAAAACGACAAACGACGCGCGATTCTCGCTCCCGTGGCAGTGTGCACGCCGGAGATCATGCGATTGGCAAAGGCAATACGTGACTGGATTGCGACGGATCTTCCGGGGGCCGCGGTGTACGGAAAGATGCGCAATGGCAAGACATGGGGCGTCGAGTACGCAGTGGCCATGCTTCCGCACCTGCTCGATATGCCATTGGGTATCGTTCGCTGGGAGATGGACACTGAGCACGAACGCACTCCAAGCCGACGGGAATTCATCCAGGACCGTCTTGTGCAAGCAGGCTGCTATGCGATCTCTCACAGGGATATCGCACAACTCAAGCGGCGTCTGTACGACCATCTCGAGGGTATTGCAATGAAGGCGGGAACACATCGCCTCCTGCTGGTCATGGATGAAGCCCAGGTACTGAATCTCACCCACTACTTGGTACTCAAAGGCATCTGCATCCAACTTGTTAAGCGAAAGCTGATGCCGTTCGTGTTGCTTGTCGGCCATCCGGAACTCTCGGATGTGAGCACTGGGTTCGTGGAGACCAGCGCGGTGCACCTTCTGGCTCGATTCTTCTGTCGCGAGCATTGGTTCCGCGGTGTGGCCAAAGAAGATTTTTCCACAGTGCTGCCCGGATTCGACGAACCTGATCAGGATGATGGGACATGCTCGGTGCAGCGCGAGTTTCCCACGGCCTGGAATGCGGGTTTTCGCGTAGCTGGACTTGCGAGTTCGTACATCAAAGCCATCGAAGCGATCGAGTCAAAGCAGCAAGTAAAAGGGGGCTTACGTTTACCTATGGAGTACATGCGGATCTCGCTCGCGGTGTTGCTTCAGCAGTGTCAAGAATCCGGCAAGGATCCTGGAAAACTGGAGGCCTCGGATGTCTTGGAGGCTATCCACAGTTCAGGGTTCTTCAAAGTACTGATGTACTACACCAAAGCGGAAGAGCATGAAAGCGATCTGGACAAGAACTGGTTCAAGCATTCGACGCCGAAGAGAAAATCTTGAATAGGCCGATCTCCATGGCGCGAAGTGCGCCAGACACAGTAGCTCCTGTACCTGATGCGAGCCTGCATCTTCCCTCGACGGCCTCAATTTACATGGCGTGGTGCACCTATATCACGCGCACCGGTACGTCATTAGCGGAAGTCATGGCAAAGATTCCGGGTAAGACGGAGAAGATGCAGTTTCACTCGAGCCCCGTCTGGAGTAGCTACAGGCTGGGAACCCACAGGCTTGTGTTGGAGCGATTTGTCACTGCAGAACTCGGGCTTGATCCCGGGCGGGGACAGGTCTTGTTTGGACGCAGCATCATGGACATTCGCGGCCTCGCAGTCCTGGACAGGGATCTTCGCTCTTGCGCAGCTTGCCTGAGGCAAGGTTTTCACAGCATTGTGTACCAGCACCCGGCAGTAACTACGTGTCCGGTACATCACAGCCTATTGAACAGCCGCTGCTTCATGTGCGAATTCCGCCAGCGCGTGACCTTCGTGGACATGACGGCCGATCCATTCGCGTGCCCCGAGTGCGGCTACTTGTACCTTGACCCGACGGCCGCGTCGCAAGACAGTGCGCTGCTCAATGCGCGAACCGAAGAAATTCATCGGGCACTCCAAGTGGAGGAGAGACCTCGCGACTATGGGCTCTTTGGCGGACGCTTGAGTCATTCCTCGAGCGGAGTTGTAGTGCTGCCCGAGGAAATGGCGACCGCCGCGCGGGTTGCCAGCAGATGCGCGGCATTCCCCAACGAGGGTTCGAAAGCCGGATTTCCGCGATTTCGGGCGCTGTGTTTCGGCGTACCGTCAGAGGGCAGCGACCCCTATGGCGAGGCGCGAAAAAGGGCACGCGAGAATGTTACGAAGGAGGTCATTGGCTGGGTTCGGCGACAGTTTCCGTCACATGCGCAAGCTGCAGCGCGGGTACTGCCTCTGATCGGGAGGGAACCGGGTGGCCTGCGCCTGAACGTCCGCATGCCTATGTTGACTGCAGCCATTTGCACCATGCTTGTCAACTACCGGCTGCAGGCGCCGTTCTATCACCTCGTGGTAGAGGAATCCGGCCGTGAGTGGACGAGGCTGGTGCCATTTGATCCCATTTCTCATTCCGAAGAGCCGCTCACGGCCGGCGCGGCGGGATGCGTGATGCTGCTGGAAATGCTCGGATGCCTAGCTTTCTGCATAGCCAGACTGGCTCGCCTGAAATACACAAGGGAGGTTGCCTGGCCGTTGAGCAGCGCCGAGTGCACCTACTTCGTGGCAGCTTGTGGGCGTATGGGACACGACCGGTCACTGTTGCGCGTTCGCACGCGAGCCGACGAAGTATCGGTCATTCGGCTTGCGTGGCGATACGCAAACCGATGGCTCGATGGAGATTCAGGTGCCGTGACTGTAGGCAATCTTCTTCTGCCTCCATACGTGGGTCATATCAATATCAAACAGATCCAGCGCCTTGGTCGGTGCGTCGTCTAACCAGAGGTTTTCGACAATCTTGGCCCGGGGCGGATTTGATGTCGCGTGTCGCGCTCAACTCAATGCTCAGTGCTCGTGTGATCGACGTCTGCGCCTCGGGAACGCCGATATACACTCCCGTTGCAAGATCGCGCTCTGACGAGTTCTGAAAGATGCGCAAGCATTGACTTGCCCTGATCGTCGAACCGTTTATTCCTGGGGGACGGGTCGGATGGGGACGGGCGGATAGTGGTGGCGACGGCCCAGCGCTGCCGAGGCAAGTATGCACCGATGCGCGTGAAGGGAGCTCTTGGACCTCTGGCTGACTCGGACGTGCTGCTATCGCGCTCTCAACTTGCGGATTCCCCCCAATTAACCACACATTTATCCTGCCGGCCCAGGCCCCGCGCCGGTGATGGCGGCAGCGATCGCGCCTTGCACCTCCGGCGTCACGTCGCGCTCGGCAGAGATCATGTTGATCTCCTTCCATCGCTTCCAGGTGTGGCGCGCGTCGGCATGGCCACCTGCCTGTCCCTGCAAGCGGTAGATTCTGCCGCTGCTGGTTCGACCGCACCCCGTCGCAGGATCGAAGCTTTCGACGGCGGAGCTGACCTGGCCATGCCGATCCTCGACGGAGTGGCCGACGAAGTGCCGCGTCCACGGCTGGCCATCGCCGAGCAGCGGTACTTCGTACACGCTCCATGAGCGCAGAGTGACGCTAGGGCGGTCTTCCACGGGTGCAATGAGCCAGACAGGCATGCGGATCTCCTGTGCCCATGTACCGAACGTTCTTCCGGATAGCTCTAGGCGGGGGCCGGGAAAGGTCGATGCACGAACTGTATGTATGTACAGTCTACTATAGCCTGTTCCCCTCCGACAACAGGAAAGCCTAGCCCGTGATTACCTGCGAAATTCAGGGCGGCTCACGTACCCATGCGGCGTGCAACGACCACCGTGTCCGGATAGCGATCGCTCGATGCGGCCAAACGCAAGCAGTGCAGCGCCTGGGAAGTTCAGAGTTGCTCGGAAATCTCCAGCAGCGGCTTCAGACCAGCCCCGAAACGACGAATGGCAGGCCCGTGCTCCTTCACCTGGCTGTACGGCAAGTACCTGATGCCCAGGTCGGAAACCTTCGAGAACGCCGGACGCCGCACTTGCTGCGCGACCTCATCGCGGCGGTTGTCGGGCGCCACCAGAAACAGCTTGCCGGAGGATGCCATCGGCGTGCCGAGCGCCAGGTCAAGCATTCGGACGATCCCCGAAAAGATGGAGGTCGAATGCTCCACCTCGAACGCAGCGACGATCTGATGCGAGGCACGGTCTAACCAGACCACATCGATCAAGCGCACCGACTCCAGCCCAGAGGAAGCGGAAGTAGGCATCTCCGTGAGACAACCATCTCCCAGTACACCGTCTGCGTACGACCGGCTGCGGTCGTTCGAGGCAATCCAGACATCAAAATCCAGTGAGCGGCCGATGTCGCGCAAGGTGCCCTGCATGGCCGTATGGGTGGTATCGCCCGCATCGGCCTCCGCCCAAGCCTTTCGCGCAGCTGCGGTTTCCTCCCGTACGCGCGCCAGGTCGGTCTCCCAGCCGGCCAGCACGCTGTCGTCACCGGTCCGTGGCGGCGCAGGATAGCGGCCGCTGCCGATGTCGAACAGCAAGCCGGCAATCGCGCCGAGGTCGTTCGAAAGCTGCTGTCGATGCGTATCGTTCAGCTTCAGGACTCCGCTGCGCATCGTCAGGTAGTGATCCCAGCGACCGAGCTTCACGTTGCCACCGGTCAGGGCATTGAAACCCTTCACGATTGCTGTATTGAACGGGGGTACCAGCGTGGGATGAATGAAGTACAGCAGGTTGGCAACTGCGGGCCCAAGTCCCTTGATGCAGCGTGCGTCAATCTTTCGAATGGCTTCGATCACCTCGTCGGCGGTGCTGCAGCAGTTGCATGTATCGAGCAGCCGCGCGAAAGCGCGCTGGTTCTCCGCGTTCTCGTAGATGTCCGGGATGCGCAGCTTCGGCTTCCAGAGGAACGCGTGGTCGGCCCCCTTGAAGATCTGGCGCTGCTCCGCGACGGACCCGACCACGGTTTCGAGCGAGGAGCCGCGGTACGTCACGCCGAAGCTACCTGCTTCGATCTCCCGCACCACCTGCGAAATGCCACGCCGGATGGAGCGGAAGTTCTTCAGCCGCTGATCCCAGAGAAACCAGGTGCGGTAGGTGCTGCGCGGGTCGTCTTTCCAGCGGGAAATCAGGGTGGCTACAGGGTCGCTCATTGCTGCTTCGGGTTCCAGTGCCGAACCACTGTACTTCAACACTGGTGCCGGTCCATTCTTGCCCGTTGACGACGCGCAACCGGCACGCAGATTACGGTTTTGTCATCTTGCGCGGATCCGTCGGGCCGAGTTGCTCTCGCTCAAGTCCAGCGGCGGGTCGAACCCTAGGATCGCCTCATGCAAGTGACTTGGAGAAACCGATGAACACCGTGATCAGCCGCCGCGCGCTCTTGCTGGCCGTGGGCAGCATGCCTTTGGCCGGCTTGGCGCAGCAGTCCCGGAAAGTGCCCGTGGAGGTCTGGAAAGACCCGAGCTGCGGGTGCTGCAAGGACTGGGTCAAGCACCTGGAGCAGAACGGCTTTTCAGTGACCATGAACGACACTGGCAACAACCAAGTACGAGCTCAGCTCGGCATTCCGCAGAACCTGGGCTCCTGCCATACCGCGGTCGTCGGCGGGTATGCGATCGAGGGACACGTTCCCGCGCGGGAGATCCAGCGCCTGCTAAAGGAGAAGCCCGCGGCTATCGGGTTGAGCGTGCCTGGCATGCCGGTGGGTGGGCCTGGCATGGACGCGCCTTCGTACAACGGCCGCCGCGACCCGTACGATGTGCTTCTGGTCCTGAAGGGCGGCGGCGTCCGGACCTACGCGTCGTACAACAAGGCCTGAGTTCAGGGCGCGGCGCGGCATCACCGCGTCGCCATCATGGGGCCGGATCAGCAGCAGCCGTGTCCGCCTGGGGGATACCGGCCGGCTGTCCTCCTACAGTCACCGTCGCGCGACGCGTCTGCTCCGGGCTCGCTATCCACGCCGGATAGGGCGGCTCGCAACGCGAGCAGGATCAGGACGCCGGCACCAAGGATGATCAGGATCCAGCTGAAAGGGAGCATTCGGGTCTCGTGGTAATGCCGGGACGCACAAGTGCTCAGTCTTTCGGATGATCTGGTTCGACTCGCTTGCTCACCGGATCAATCACCGCCTTTTCCTCCTTCGACGCATGCTCTTGCGGCTGCTTCAGGCTCTTCTGCGCGTGCTTCTTGGCCACGTGTTTCGGGCCTACGGCAGTCGCGGGCTTCTCGCTTCCAGAGGTCTGCGGCTGCGCATGGCCCACGTTGCATGCAAGGCTCCCGAAAGAGGTGCCCGCAAGCAGAGCCGCGATCAGTGCCGGAACGATCTTCTTCATTGAGTCTCGGTGTGTGCGTGTTGTTCGGAACCCGCCGAGCGCGGGAGTTGTGCGGAATATAGGATTCAACCGCGCGTGCACTCGTGATTCACATCAACGTCGGCTGGAGGCGGCGAGTGAATTGAGGCGCGCCTGCCACTGATGAATTGCAGTCGCGATGAAATTGACAAATCGGTAATGTCGGTGTCACCCATTCGTTATCGCGAGCGGTAGCCGTGCTGCCAAACTCACGGCGGCTCCAAAGCCGTTGACTGACATCAACTGCAGAGCAGGTATGACACCTATGATCGATTTCACCTCCTGCGCCTCAGCATGCCACCGCTTCGCAAACACCTCCGCCATGTAGCTGCCCTCGTGCTGCTCGTGTGGCTGTTTGCGGCCGGCGCTGCCATCGCGAAGGTGTGCGTCGCGCACGTGCACATGGAGGATCCCGAGGGCTGCTGCGCCACCATGCAGGTGGCAAGCGCGCGCGTGGATGTCATGGCCGAGGCTGTTGCTCCCGCACAGCCCGCGCAGCCCTGTCTCGCGGATGTCCGCCCGGCACAGACCATTGCGGCTCCTGCACGGCAGCATGCCCAGCACCCCATTCCTCCTTCCTGGAACGACAGCGGTCAGCAGATACATCTGGTGCTCCAGCGCCTCGCGTTGTAGCGGCCAGTCCTGCCCCCGTATCCGCCACCTGCCGTGCGTAGGTGCTCGTGGACGCGGCTCTGCCGCATCCTGTCACCCGTTCCCTGGAGTATCTTCATGTCGCCCCTGTCGCGCCGTATCCGCCTTGGCACGCGCGTCCTCTTGCTCCCCCTCGCTATCGCAGCCGCGTTCGGAACCTCCGCCCAGGTCGCACCGCTTGGCTCTGACCTGCCTTCGCTTCTTGAATACGCGCGCAGCCACAACCCCGAACTAGCTGCCATGCAGCGCGAGGCCGATGCCGCCGCCCAACGCATCCAGCCCGCCGGTGCCCTGCCGGACCCCGTGCTGCGGGTGGAACTGGAAAACATCAACAACTTCGAAAACGGCGGCAACTTCAGCCTCCTGCCGAGCAAGGTTGGCGAGACCAAGTACACGCTGATGCAGCAACTGCCGTTCTCGGGCAAGCGCGAATTGCGGCGTGCCGCGGCTTCGGCCGACGCCAACCAGGCGCAGGCGCGAGCCGCCGCGACCTGGGCCGAGCAGGCCATGAAACTGCGCACCGCCTTTGCACAGTATTACCTCGCCAGCCACTCGGAACGCATCACCCGGGATCTGCTGGACTTGGTCGTGCGCCTGGAGCAGGTTGCCCAGACCCGCTACGCCGGCGGCCTCGCGCCGCAGCAGGATGCGATTCGCGCGCAGCTCGCACAAACTGCGATGCGCGCTGAGTTGATTGGACTATCAAAGGAAAAGCGCCAGTTGCAGGCCCGCATGAACGCACTGCTCGGCCGCGCGCCTGGCTCGACTCTCGCGGATCCAGTGGCGCTTCCGCCCGTACCCGCCGAAGGGGCTCTGAATCAGTCCGTCCTGCTGGAGCGCGCGCGCGCGAACAACCTGAATGTGAGGACGGAGACTGCGCGTTTGCAGGCCGCGCAGGCCAACCGCGACCTCACCGTCCGCAATCGCTACCCGGACTTCAACGTCGGGCTCTCGCCCACCCAGATGGGCTCCCGCATCACGACCTGGGGGATCATGGTGGAACTGAACATCCCCCTGCAGCAGGACACGCGCCGCTCGCAGGAAAGCGAGGCTGCCGCGATGGTGGAGGCGGCCCGGTCGCGAGCCGAAGCGGCGGCGATCCAGGCGGCAGCGGATGTCGAGGAGCAGCTGTCGGCACTCGAAGCTGCGCGCCGCAATGAGAGCCTGATCGGGACCCGCCGCTTGCCGCAGTCCCAGCTAGTGCTGCAATCGGCGATCGCTGCCTACGAAACCGGCAAGGTGGACTTCGCCACATTGATGGACGCCCAGCGCGAGACCGGCACGGCGCGGCTAGACCTGCTGAAGGCACAAGTGGAAGCGCAGCTGCGCATCGCTGAAATCGAACGTACCCTGGGAGAGCCGCTGTGAAGAACAGTACCGTCGCAACCCTCGCCGTAGCCATGGCCCTTGCCGGTGTCTTCGTCGGCAAATCGTGGGACTCGCGCCACCAGACTGCGGCGCAAAGCGCAGGGCCGGTCTCCGGCACGGCCGCGCCGGCGGCGTCGGAGCCTGCGGCCCGCAAGATTCTGTACTACCGCAATCCCATGGGCCTGCCGGACACCTCGCCGGTGCCCAAAAAGGACCCGATGGGGATGGACTACATCCCCGTGTACGAGGGCGAGGACCAGGGTGGCGGCTCCGGCGGCGCCTCGCAGGTCCGCATCAGCCCGGACAAGGTGCAGAAGCTTGGGGTCCGCGTGGAAGCTGCCGCCATGCGCCCCCTCGGGCGCCTCGTCCGCGCCAGCGGCCGGGTGGAGCCCGACGAGCGGCGCGTGTACACCGTCACGGCCAAGTTCGAAGGCTACGTCGAGAAGCTGCACGTCAACGCGACCGGCCAGCCGGTGGGCCGCGGCCAGGCCCTCTTCGAGGTGTACAGCCCCGAGCTCGTGTCGGCGCAGCGTGAATACGCGATCGCCGCGCAGGGCATGCGCGCGCTGGTCGACGCGGGCAGCGAAGCCGCCGGTGGCATGAAGCAACTCGCCGAGTCGAGTCTGCTGCGTCTTCGCAACTGGGACATCCCAGCGGAACAGGTGGAAGCGCTGGCGCGTTCCGGGGAGGTACGCCGCACCGTCACCTTCCGCTCGCCGATCTCGGGCATCGTCACCGAGAAGAAGGCTGTCCAGGGCATGCGCTTCGGGCCGGGCGAGACGCTCTACCAGGTCACCGACCTCGGCGCCGTCTGGGTGATCGCGGATGTCTTCGAGCAGGACATCGGGACGATGCGTCCTGGCGCTCGTGCCACCGTGCGGATCAACGCGTATCCGGACAAGACATTCAGCGGCACGGTGAGCTATGTGTACCCGACACTCAAGGCCGAGACGCGGACAGTGCCGGTGCGCATCGAGCTGCCGAATCCGGGGCAGTTGCTCAAGCCGGCCATGTTCGCGCAGGTGGAGCTGCCTGCGGGCGATACGCGGTCGGTGCTGGCGGTGCCCGATTCGGCGGTGATCGACAGTGGCACGCGAAGCATGGTGCTCGTGCAGGTGGGGCCGGGCCGCTTCGAGCCGCGCGAGGTGAAGCTCGGAACTCGCGGCGAGAGCCATGTGCAGGTACTGGAAGGCGTGCGCGAAGGCGAGGAGGTGGTCGTGGCGGCCAACTTCCTGATCGACGCGGAGAGTAACCTCAAGAGTGCCGTGCACTCGCTTGGCGGCCACGCCGGCCATGGCGTTCCCGCTCTCGGCGCCGCATCGGCACCCGTCCCGGCCGCCCCTGCGGGGGCGGGACACAAGGCCGAAGGGGTGGTTGACGGCATCGATGCCAAGGCCGGCACGGTGAGCCTGAACCATGGCCCGATCGCCAGCCTGAAGTGGCCGGCCATGACCATGGAGTTCAAGGTCGCCAATGATGGACTGCTGCGCGGGGTGAGTCCGGGCGCGAAGGTCCAGTTCGAGTTCGTGGAGCGCCAACAGGGCGAATGGGTCATCACGTCGATCGCCCCCATGGGCGGCACGGCTCCTGCCACGGCGCCAGCGCGACCGGCGGCCAAGCCCGGCCATTCGGGTCACTGAGGGGCCGGCATGCTATCGAAGATCATTTCCTGGTCCGGGCGCAACCCGTTCCTGATCCTGCTGGCGACGCTGTTCGTCACCATCTGGGGTGTCTACGCCGTCATGAAGACGCCGCTGGACGCCCTGCCGGATCTCTCCGACGCTCAGGTGATCGTCTACACCGAGTACCCAGGCCAGGCGCCGCAGGTCGTGGAGGACCAGGTCACCTATCCGCTCACCACCGCCATGCTGGCGGTGCCCAAGTCGAAGGTGGTGCGCGGCTTCTCGTTCTTCGGCGCATCGTTCGTGTACGTCATTTTCGAGGACGGCACCGACATCTATTGGGCACGCAGCCGGGTTCTCGAATACCTGAACTTCGCCTCGGGGCGCATGCCCAAGGGCGTATCGCCGCAGCTCGGGCCGGACGCGACCGGCGTGGGTTGGGTCTACCAGTACGTGCTGCTGGCGAAGGACCGCACGCTTGCCGAGCTGCGCAGCATCCAGGACTGGTTCGTGCGCTACCAGCTCACGAAGGCGCACGGCGTGGCCGAGGTGGCCTCCATCGGCGGCTTCGTCCAAACCTACCAAGTCACGGTCGATCCGGCCAAGCTGCGCTCCTTCGGCATCCCGCTGTCCAAGGTCACACAGGTGATCCGCGACTCGAACCGCGACGTCGGCGGCCGGGTGGTGGAGATGGCCGAGACCGAGTACATGGTGCGCGGCAAGGGCTACCTGCGCGGCCCGGCCGACATCGAGCAGCTCGCCGTCAAGAGCGAAGGTGGCACAGCGGTGCTGATCCGCGACATCGCCCGGGTCGAGCTCGTTCCTGACGAACGTCGCGGCCTCGCCGAACTGAACGGGGAGGGCGAGGCAGTCTCCGGCATTGCGATGGCACGCTATGGCCAGAACGCGCTCGAAGTGATCCACAACCTGAAGCAGAAGATCACGGAAATCTCGTCCGGGCTGCCCCCAGGCGTCACGATCGAATCGGTCTATGACCGCTCCGACCTGATCCATCGCGCCATCGACACCCTCAAGCGCACCCTGCTGGAGGAAAGCCTGATCGTGGCCGCGGTCTGCATCGTGTTCCTGCTGCACGTGCGCTCGGCGCTGGTCGCCATCCTGATGCTGCCGGTGGGCGTGCTGATCGCATTCATCGCCATGCGCTTGCTGGGCATGAACTCCAACCTGATGAGCCTGGGGGGCATCGCGATCGCCATCGGAGCGATGGTGGACGCCGCGATCGTGATGATCGAGAACGCCCACAAGCATCTGGAGCGGCTGCCCGCCAGCCACACAACCCGCGATCGGGCCACGGCGATGCTGGAGGCCTGCAAGGAGGTGGGGCCAGCGCTTTTCTTCTCGCTCCTGATCATCACCGTGTCCTTCCTGCCAGTGTTCACGCTGGAGTCCCAGGAAGGGCGCCTGTTCTCCCCGCTGGCCTACACCAAGACCTTCTCGATGGCGGGCGCAGCGCTGCTGTCGGTCACGCTCGTGCCGGTGCTCATGATGCTGTTCATCCGCGGCCGCATCATGCCGGAGGCGAAGAACCCGGTGAACCGCTTCCTGATCTGGGCGTACCGGCCGATGATCGCCTGGGTGATGCGGTGGAAGAAGACCACCATCCTGGCGGCCGTGCTGATCCTGCTGGCAACCGCGTATCCCGCGAGCAAGCTGGGCTCCGAGTTCATGCCGACGCTCAATGAAGGCACGCTCCTGTACATGCCCTCCTCGCTGCCTGGCATGTCGATCACCAAGGCGGCCGAACTGATGCAGACGCAGGACAAGATCATCAAGAGCTTCCCCGAAGTCGCCTCGGTGTACGGAAAGGCCGGACGCGCCAACACCGCGACGGACCCGGCGCCGGTGGAAATGTTCGAGACGGTGATCAACCTGAAGCCCGAATCCGAGTGGCGTCCGGGCATGACCACTGACAAGCTGATCGCCGAGCTTGACAAGGCGCTGCAGTTCCCGGGCGTGTCGAACGCCTGGACCATGCCGATCAAGGCCCGCATCGACATGCTGTCCACCGGCATCCGCACGCCGATCGGCATCAAGGTGTTCGGCAAGGACCTCGGCGAGATGGAGAGGCTCGCCAAGCAGATCGAGGCTGTCGTCAAGACGATTCCGGGCACCACCTCGGCCTTCGCCGAGCGCATCACAGGCGGCTTCTATCTGACCATCGAGCCCGATCGCGCGCAGCTCGCGCGCTACGGGTTGTCCGTTGGCGAACTGCAGGACGTGATCGGAACCGCACTGGGAGGCGAGCTGGTGACCCTCACAGTGGAGGGTCGCGAGCGCTACGGCGTGACGGTGCGCTATCCGCGTGGTCTGCGCGCGAACCCGCAGCAGATCGAGCGCGAGGTGCTGGTGGCCACCGCCGACGGCCGTACGATGGTTCCGCTGGGCCAGGTCGCGAAGGTGCAGGTGACGCGCGGAACGCCCGGCATCCGCACCGAGAACGCGCTGCTGTCGGCATACATCTACGTGGACATTCGCGACCGCGACATCGGTTCGTACGTTGCCGAGGCGCGCAAGGCAGTCGCCGATCAGGTGCAGTTCCCGGCCGGCTACTACGCCACATGGAGCGGCCAGTTCGAGTCCATGGAACGGGCGATCGAGAGGATGAAGATCGTCGTCCCCGTCACCCTCCTGATCATCTTCTTGCTGCTCTATCTCAACTTCCGGCGACTGACCGAAACGCTGATCGTCATGCTCTCGGTGCCGTTCGCACTGGTAGGTGGCGTGTGGCTGATGTGGTGGCTGGGCTACAACATGTCCGTGGCGGTCGCGGTTGGCTTCATCGCTCTAGCTGGCGTGGCGGCGGAAACCGGCGTGGTGATGCTGATCTACCTGGACAACGCCTGGCAGGAGATCCGCCAGAAGTGCGTCATCGAGGGCCGCACGCCCGGCGTGGCCGATCTGTACCACGCCATCATGGAGGGCGCCGTGGAACGCGTGCGCCCTAAGATGATGACGGTGGTGGCCATCATGGCTGGCCTGCTGCCGATCATGTGGGGGACGGGGACCGGTTCCGAGGTCATGAGCCGGATCGCGGCGCCGATGGTCGGGGGAATGATCTCCTCCACGGTACTGACGCTCGGCGTGATTCCGGCCATCTATGCCCTGGTGAAGGAGTGGGAGTTGCGCCGTGCCGGCAAGCGTGCCGCGATGCATGCCGCGCAGGCCCAGGGCGCTGCTGTTCCTGGCGGAGGCTAGCCGGACCTCCTTGGGAGCAGTCTCGGATTGTGCGCCGCCCATCGGCAGGGTGGCGCACCTGGCGGCTGGGCTTGACCTTTCCACGATGGGAAGGTTGAGACTTGGAGAGAAGCCAATCAGAACAAGAGGCTATCCATGCAAGACCATACCGCGCACAGGCACGACGGGCACGAGCATCACCATCACCACGTGCACGAGGAGGGCGGTGCGCAGCACGAGCACCAAGGCCATCCGGGTAGTCATGCTGGGCCTGGCGCCTCAACGGCGGCCGTTCCGGCTGCGCCAGCGGCCGGCACGATCTACACCTGCCCGATGCACCCGCGGATCCGCCAGGATCACCCGGGCCACTGTCCGATCTGCGGGATGTCGCTGGAACCGCTGATGCCCACCCTCGAGGAGGGTGACCCCGAGCTCGAGGACTTCCGTCGGCGCTTCTGGTGGACGCTGCCGCTGACGGTGGCCGTGACGCTCCTGGCAATGTTCGGGCACCGTCTGGGCTGGATGGATCCGGGAACGCAAAGCTGGGTCGAACTGGTGCTGACCGCGCCGGTCATCTGCTGGGCCGGGTATCCCTTCTTCGTGCGTTTCGCCCAGTCGATCGCCAACCGCAGTCCCAACATGTGGACGCTCATTGGCCTGGGGACCGGCGCTGCCTTCATCTACAGCACCGTGGCGACCATTGCGCCGCAGGTGTTCCCGCACTCCTTCGTGGAGATGGGGCGGGTGGCGGTGTATTTCGAGGCCGCGGCCGTGATCGTGTCACTCACCCTGCTTGGGCAATTGCTGGAACTGAAAGCCCGCTCCCAGACTTCGGCGGCCATCAAGGCGCTGCTGGGGCTTGCGCCCAAGACGGCACGCCGGCTAAAGCCCGATGGCAGCGAGGAGGACATCCCGCTCGATCACGTGCACGTGGGCGACCTGCTGCGTGTCCGTCCCGGCGAGAAGGTTCCAGTCGATGGCGTCGTGGTGGAGGGAAGAAGTTCAGTCGATGAATCGATGATCACCGGCGAGCCGCTCCCGGTAGGCAAGCGGCCGGGTGCCAATGTGATTGGCGCGACGATCAACACCAGCGGTGCCCTGGTCATGCGCTCGGAGCGGGTCGGCTCCGCGACCATGCTGTCGCAGATCGTGCAGATGGTGGCGCAGGCCCAGCGCTCCCGCGCGCCGATGCAGCGCATGGCCGACAGCGTGGCCGGCTGGTTCGTGATCGCTGTGGTAATGATCGCGGTGCTGACATTCTTCGTCTGGGGCATGTTCGGCCCGCAGCCCAGCTGGGTACACGGCCTGATCAACGCCGTCGCGGTCCTGATCATCGCCTGCCCCTGCGCCCTGGGGCTTGCCACGCCCATGTCGATCATGGTGGCGACGGGCCGCGGTGCGACGCAAGGGGTGTTGTTCCGGGATGCGGCGGCCATCGAAAACCTGCGCAAGGTGGACACGCTGATAGTCGACAAGACCGGAACGCTCACGGAAGGCCGGCCGGCATTCCGCCGCGCCGTGGGAAGCAATTGGTACAACGAGGAGGAAGTGCTGCGCACCGCAGCGAGCCTGGACCAGGGCAGCGAGCATCCGCTCGCGATGGCGATCGTGTCGGCCGCCCGGGAAAAGGGGCTCGTACTGGTAAAGCCTGAAGGCTTCGACTCGGAATCCGGTATCGGCGTGCGCGGCACGGTCGACGGCCGTTCGGTGGAGCTCGGCAACACCGCGCTCATGGCGCAGCTCGGGGTCGACGTGCAGTCCCTCGCGGCGGATGCGGAAGAACTGCGCACCGAGGGCGCAAGCGTAATGTACCTGGCCGTCGACGGGCAGCTCGCCGGGCTGCTGGCGGTCGCGGATCCCGTGAAGGAGACCACTCCTGCGGCACTGGCCGCGCTGCACGAGGCTGGCTTGCGCGTGGTGATGGCGACCGGGGACGGCTGGACGACGGCGCGTCACGTGGCCCAGCGCCTCGGGATCGACGAGGTGCATGGCGAGGTCAAGCCGGCCGACAAGCTCGCCCTGGTCGAGAACCTGCAAGGAGGCGGCCACGTCGTCGCCATGGCGGGCGACGGCATCAATGACGCCCCGGCGCTCGCGCGTGCCGACGTCGGGATTGCGATGGGAACCGGCACCGACGTCGCCATGAGCAGCGCGCAGCTCACGCTGGTCAAGGGCGACCTCCGCGGCATCGCCGCGGCGCGGCGGCTGTCCGACGCCACGGTGGGCAACATGAAACAGAACCTGGGCTTCGCCTTCGTCTACAACGTGGTCGGCATCCCGATCGCGGCGGGCGTGCTGTATCCGTTCACGGGGTTGCTGCTCTCGCCGATGATCGCCGCCCTTGCCATGAGCCTGAGCTCGGCCTCTGTCGTCTTCAACGCGCTTCGGCTGCGCCGGAGTGCCTGAAATCAGCATGAGAGGGCGGCATGGGAGCGTGCAGCCTGCTTCGGCCGGAAGCACCAGGCTCAGCGATGGCGAAAGCGTAATGTGCAGGTCACAGCGTGGTCAGCGCCCGACACCTACATTGAGAGCGTGAGAAGGGTTTTCTCACTGCTGCCCGAGGGCAGCCACATAACGATCCAACGGAGGTAATCCATGTTGACCCGCAAGAACACCATAGCCCTAATGCTCGCCGTCGTTGCTGCGCCTGCAGCGTTCGCCCAGGCCGATGCTGTCTGGGTTGGCGGTGAAATCGGTTGGGCCAGCCGGCAGGTGCAGGGAACCCTCACCCGCGCGCAAGTGCAGGCCGAATTCGAGCGGTTCCGCGCCAACCCGATGCTGGCCGACGGCTCTACGTACGTCGGTGGCGAGCGCGGCTACCTGGAGCACCGGCACACCTATGACGTGCGCGACGGCGTGATGGTTCATAAGCCGCCGTTCACCGCAACGATGGGCATCAATGCCGCTTCGCCGTATGAGCGCTCCCAAGTGCGCCCCGGCCGGGAGCCCTGGGAAGTGATGCCGTATTGAGCTTTGTCACACCAATGGGGCCTCCGGGCCCCTCTTGACGTTCAGCGGCATTCTCTGGCCGATCGATCCGGGGCTGGCTGCGCAGCAGTGAGCTCATACAGCCCCAGCTTGATCGAGGAGGAGCCGGCATTGAGCGCCAGCACGAGATGTTCCGTCATGCCGGCAAGCTCACGCTTTCGCGCCGCGCGGCCACGAGGCGGCCCAACGCCGCCGATGCCAGCCGCACGCGCACCGAGTCGGCACGGCTGGTGAGGATGATGGGTACGCGCGCCCCCACCACGAGCCCGGCGGCATCTGCGTTCGCCAAGTACATCAGCTGCTTCGCCAGCATGTTGCCCGATTCGAGGTCCGGAACCAGCAGCACGTCGGCCTGACCGGCTACCGGGGAGACCAGCGCCTTCGTCCGCGCCGCGTCGAGGCTGATGGCGTTGTCGAATGCAAGGGGCCCGTCTACGATGGCGCCCTCGATCTGCCCTCGGGTGCTCATCACCGTCAGGGCGGCGGCGTCCAGGGTGGCGGGCATGGCCGCGTTGACGGTTTCGACCGCCGCCAGCACCGCTACGCGCGGACACGCGACGCCCATGACATGCAACAGGTTGACGGCGTTCTGGCAGATGTCGCGCTTCTGCGCGAGCGTCGGTGCGATATTGACCGCGGCATCCGTGATCACGAACGGCTTCCCATAGCTCGGCACGTCCATCACGAAGGCGTGGCTGATGCGCCGCCCGGTGTGCAGGCCGGATCCGGGAGCCACCACCGCCGCAAGAAGTTCGTCGGTGTGCAGGCTGCCTTTCATCAATGCGCCCACGCGCCCATGCACTGCCAGTTCGACGGCACGGCAAGCTGCGGCATGGCTATGTTCCACTGGGTCGATCGCGACGCCCTCGAGCGAAACCCCAGCCTGCTCCGCCGCGAGCCGGATTCGGGGCTCTGGGCCGATCAGCACCGGGTCGAGCAGGCCCTGGTCGCGTGCTTCAATTGCGGCGACCAGCGCGTCCTTCGAGCAGGGATGGACGATCGCCGTGGGCAGGGCGCCGAGGCCGCGAGCCTCGCGCATCGCCTCCTCGTAGCGGTCATGGCGCTGCACCATCACATCCGGCCCGGGCACACGGGGCCACTCGACGGGCTGAAGCGGAGCGAGAACGGTGGCGACGCCCCTCAGCACCACTTGGCCGCGCTGGTTCGAGCATTCCGTGGCCAGCCGCACGCGCCCGTTGTCCAACTTCTCTGTCACGGTGACCGTGGCTGTGACCAGATCTCCTGGCTCCACGGGAAGTGTGAAGGAAAGCTCTTGTCCGAGGTAGATCGTGCCCGGCCCCGGAAGCTCGGTCCCCAGCACGGCCGACACGAGCGCCGCCGTCCACATCCCGTGGACGACGATGTGCCCGAAGCGCTGCGTTGCCGCGAAGCGCGAGTCGAGGTGGGAGGGGTTGACGTCGCCGGAAACCGCGGCGAACAGCGCGATGTCGCGATCGGAGGCGACCCGCGTCAGGGACGCGCTGTCCCCAATCCGAAGATCGTCGAAGACGCGGTTGCGCATGACGGCGGCGTTTCCCGCAGGAGCAAGCATCGCACTCATTGTTGTTCTCCCATGGCGCTGCGCAGCAGCGTTGCATCATGATCCGGCGCACTGCGAGGGTGTGCCTTGACGCGGGGCAAGCCCGCACGAGAGTCCACATGGAACTTTCGCAGTGATCGACGCGCGAGCGGTCGAAAATGTAATGCGAGGGTCACGGCAGCGTCGGCGCCCGCCGCCTACATTGACATCGTGAGACGGGGTTCTCACTGCCACCCGAAGGGCGGCACCCCACAACGATTCAACGGAGGTCACTCATGTTCGCGTTCAAGAGCACCATCGCCCTGCTGTCGGCGACCCTGTCCGCATCCCTCGCTATCGCTTCGCCTGCGCAGGAACCCGAAACGCCCGGCACCGAAGGCCCGAAGATGGCGGCCGAGGCGATCCACAACGCGAAGGAGCACGGCATCTCCAATGCCGCGAAGCAGCCGATCGCGCAAGCGGCCGGGAACGCGAAAGCCCAAGCGGTTGCCGAAGACATTCACCTGAAGAAGCAGCACGGCAAGATCAACGATTCCGCCGATCAGCGGATGCTGCGGGAGGCGTCCAGGCTGTAACGCGCGCAGCGGGAACGTTTCCGGTTCGTTCCTGAACAGCACCAGCATGCCCGCCAGCCGCTACGCTGGCGGGCTTTTTCATTCCACGACGTTCCTCCAGCAATGCGCTCATGCAGGACTGCCGCTCAGGATCGCGCAATGCTCGGAAAATTCGCAGCACCCGGTTGCGCCCGCGCCGAGGTGGCGCGCGCTGCAGGTGGCGCACTTACTGGCTACATTGGGTGGGTTGGGTTTCGGCACACCGGAAACCGACGCTCCGAACAGCCAAAGAAACCAGGCTTCCGCCGCCAGGTCGCGCCACTGCCGCCAAGCCTGGATGCCGTCGTGCACTGCGTCCGACGCAATGCGTTCCAGTCGGTACCACGTGTTGGTATCGCGCTGCGCCGGCTGCGCTGCGGCAGCCCGCGCGCCCTCCTTGAGCCGAGGCAGGACTGCCATGGCGGCGACTTTGCGTGGTGACCAGCATTGCCGGCTCACGCGCATGGGGTGCCAGTGCGCAAGGAGGTCGGCGCTCTCCCGCGATGCCACCAGCCGGAGCCACGGCGACAAGAAGGCTCCGTACAGCGCGTCCAGCGCCTCCGACAGTTCGTGGGCGGCTGCGAACCCGGGGGGTTGTGGGTCGAAGGCGAGGTCCTCGAGCCTGCGCGGCTCGAACACCGCGCCGCCACCCGCATCGACGCGCATCTGGTAAAGCCCGGGAGGCAATGACTGGATCTCGCGCACGTGGCGCAGGATGGCGCGATGCTGGTGCAGGGCAATGTCGGCCGAGACAAAGATGCCCAGGTGACCGATCCGCGCGTCGATGAGGTACACGATGCGCTGCCCTGCGGCGACCAGGTCCGCCGTGGAGCCGTGGATGGCGCGCAGCCAGCCGAGCGCCTGGTGCGGCGGGGTGATGTTGTCGCCCCAGGAACAGAAGATCACGAGAGGCGTGGCGAACCGCCGAAGGTCGGCGCGGCAGTGGCCGTCCACGACCACCTGGCCACGTTCCAGCTTGTTGCCGATGAAGAGATCGCGCACGATCGAAAGGATCTCCTCGCGTCCCAGGAAGTAGAAAGCGTTCCACCAGCGTTCGAACTCCAGGAAGCGGTCGTGCTCGCGTTCAGGCTGCGCCCACAGGCCGTCGTACTTCTTCCAGACCGCCTCCGGCTGGAGCAGCTCGAAGTTTTGCACCAGCCCCGCACCGTCGAAGCGCCCCGCGCCCAGGTCGGCAGCCAGGTGGGCCAGCCACGCGCCGCCGCCGAAAGCGCCGCCCAGACGCATCGGGTTCACGCCCGGCGCACCGGCCCAGTACGAGAGCGGGGAGCCATTCAGCACGGCCAGGCCCGTGCGGCGTCCGCAATGCGACAGCGCCATCATGACGGCCCAACCGCCCTGGCAGTTCCCGTAGACGATCGGCTGCTGACGGGGATGCCGGCGACACACGATGGCGATGAAGCGCGCCACGCTCTCCACGACTGCGGAGATCGTCTGGCCTTCTACCGGCAGCGGATCGAACACCACGAAGTAGACGGTATGACCCTCACGCAGGGCCATTCCCACTTCGGAGTCGCGCCGGAAGCCTCCGATACCGGGACCGTGTCCCGCGCGCGGATCCACGACGATGACGGGCGCGGCATCGGGGCGCACGAAGCGCTCGAGCCCGTCGGTGCCGCAGCGCGTGATGTGCAGCAGGCGATAGTTCGAAGGCGGCGAGAAGTCATGGGCGTCCGCCACCTCCTCGGCGTTGAAGTGGAGCAGGGGCGGCATGCCGGCCTTCTCATGCTCCTCCATGTTGTCGGAGCGCTCGCGCAGGGTGTCCATGGTGGCCGCCGTGCGCCAGAGAACGTCCCCGCAGTAGTCGATCCACTGCATGTGGAGACCTGCCGCTACGGGTCGCGCGGACGTCGTCGTTGGTTCCTTCTTCATCAACTCTCCTCCGGGGCGTTGCTGATCAGGATCGCCTTGACGGCGTCCGTCGGTCCGGCGTCCTTCCAGTGCTGCGCTATGGAACGACGAGGTGCATCCTCGGTGCTTCCATGGCGGCAGTTGATTCGCCAATGGCGCTGCAGGACGCGCAGGCAGAAGTCGAATGAGATCGTGCTCGGATCACATCCCAGCGCCGCGGCCAGTTGCTCGCACTCGCAGTGGCCGCCGTGGGTACCGCGCTGCACTTGATAAGGATCGCGCATCATCATGGCGCCGCGTTGGCGCGCGCCGCCGCGTGGGATGGGCCGGCGCGCGGGGAATGCCTTACTGGTTCTTGTGCACCTTGCCGTGATCGTGGCCCTGGATGGGGTCGGTCTTCTTCGCCTTCGGTTGGGCCTTGCCGACCTTCTCTGCGGCCTTGCAGCCAGTCTGGGGCATGGGCATCTGCCGTTCGGCACCGTGGTCATGGCGCTTCACGCAATCCTGCCTGGTTGCCGGCGACTCGGCGGGCATATCGGCGGACTGAGCGGAAGCGACGGAAGCCATCAGGGCAAAAGTGCAGGTGGCAGCGATGCGGTGGGGTTTCATGATGACCTTTCGATGAAGAAGCTGTGAGTGCTCAGGCGGAGCGGTGCGCCTGCGACCTGCTACGTGGCAGGAACCGCGGGGTACGTTTGGCGTATTCGCGCCAGGCGTCCCCGAAATCGCGCTCCATGTCCGTTTCCTCGCGCTTCGCCAGGCGTGCGTACATCAGCGTGAGGATCGGGAACATCGCCAGTGTGACGAGCGTCGGCCATTGCAGCAGGAAGCCGAACATGATCATCACGAAGCCGACGTACTGCGGATGGCGAATCCGGGCATAGATGCCGGTGGTCGCAAGCCGATGATCGCGTTGCGCGCGGTACAGCGCATTCCAGGCGGAGCCAAGCAGCATGAATCCACCGAAGATGAAGAGGCTGCTCAATAAATGGAACGGCCCGAAATGAGGGTTGCCCCGCCAGCCGAACATCACTTCCAGCAGGTGCCCGGCGTCGTGCGAAAGGAAGTCGACGCCCGGGAAGCGCGACGTGAGCCAGCCTGACAACAGGTAGATGGTCAACGGGAAGCCGTACATCTCGGTGAACAAGGCCAGCAGGAACGCGGAGAAGGCGCCGAAGGAGCGCCAGTCGCGCGAGCTCTGCGGCTTGGCGAAGCTGAACGCGAAGATGATGAACACCAGCGAGTTCAGCGCCACGAGGCTCCAGAGGCCATACGCGGGGGGTTGTCCGCTCATGATCTGTGCTCCTTCAGGTCCGACTCCGCGCTTTCGCGACGCTGCTCATGGTCATGGGCGGCATGGCCACCGTGGCCGCTGTGGTGGAACAGGTGCATCAGCGGGCAAGCGAGGATCAGCAGATACGGCAGGATGCCGACAAGGTGCGCGCGGTGCTCGAGAATGAGGAAGAACGCCGCGATTGCGAGCATGACCACGAAGGCGATCTTTCCGCGACCATATCGGGAAGGGTGCGGCCCCTCGTGGTGATGGTCATGATCCATGGTGGATGTCCTTTCGCGAAGCCCGCTGATGAACTCAAGATAGGTTCCGGTTCGACGAGACCTGTTGACACGGCTCAAGACAGGGTGCGTCGGCGGTTCAGATGACGGAACTGTCATGTTCCGGTGAGGTTCGGGCCAGCTTTGGCGGCTGAACCTTTCAGTTCTGTAATCCTGCTGTTCGCGCTCCGAAGGCGTTCGGTTCCTACACTGCGCAAGCGGTCAAGCGTTCGCTCCGAAGCCATCGTGAGCAGGTGTTGTCCGCAGGCCCACGAAAACTGCGACCCTCTCTAGAATCCATCCGCATGTCGCGCCTTCGGCTGCTGTTCTTCTGGCTGCTCGTACTCGCGGTCCCGTTCCAGGGATTTGCCGCCACGACGAAGCTGCTGTGCGGCAGTCCTGGACTGGTCGCGCACCATCGTGCTGAGGCAGAGCGCATCGGCGGAGAACACTTCTACGCGCACCACGGCAGCGGCGAGGTGCCGCCCCACAGTCAAGTGCTTCCAGTCGCCTCTGCTTCAGCGGGCATGGACGCTCCGGGACACCAGTGCGGCCTGTGCGCCGCCTGCTGCCATGCGCTGGGCTCTTCCCCCGCCTATCAGCTCGCGTTCGCTTCCCCCACCACACAGGGGAACGCTCCAGAGGTCCTGACGCGTATTGCGGACATCGGCCTGAGGCAGCCCGACAAACCGCCTCGCAGCTGAGCCGCCTCTTCCGGCTCGTTCCCGCTCCCGGCCTTCGCCGGATCCTTCCTTGCTTTGGCGCTTGCCCGCGCCGGCGCCTGCCTTTGGCCCGAGAGAAGTCCCATGTCTCGATACTTCCAGCTGCTGCCACTGGCCGCACTTTCCCTTGCCGCCGCTGCGGCAGCGCAGTCACCGCCGGCAGCGGTGACGGGCGGCGAGCCACAACTGCCAGTTGCGCCGATGTCGTACAGCGCCCCGCTGTCGGGGTACCAGCCCTTTTCCGACGAACAAGTGCAGTCCTGGAGGGATGCGAACGACATGGTCGGCCGCATTGGTGGATGGCGTGAGTACGCGCGGGAGAGCCAGCAGTCGGGCGGCGCTGCGCCGGCAAGCGTGGCTCCCGCCTCTGCGCCTGCGGCTCCCACAGGCCACGACGGCCATGCGAATCATTGAGAACCGCACGATGAGCATGCGAAGAGATCTCCGTCTCGGAGCCGTCGCCGCGGCGCTGCTCGCGCTGGCGGGCTGCGCGACAGTGAATATCGACCAGGCAGTCGCTGACACGGACCAGGCGCTGCCCGGATTCACCGAGGGCAACCTGGAACTCCGTCGCACGCCGCAGCAACTCGAGGCGAGAGAGCAGCTTGCCTCCGAGCTCCTGGCTCGCCCCCTCGCCATGGACGATGCCGTGCGACTCGCGCTCGCCAACAGTCCGACCGTGCAGGCGCTGATCGCGCAAGGCTGGAACGACATGGCGCTCGCCGATCAGGCGGGCCGCATCGCCAATCCGGTCTTCACCTTCGAGCGCATGCGCCTGGGCGAGGAGCTAGAGATCGCCCGCCTCCTGTCCATCGGCCTGCTGGACTTGATCACCCTGCCGCAGCGGCAGGCGATTGCACGCAGCCAGATCGAGCAAGGCCGGGTGCAGCTGGCCACGCGCATCGTGGAGCACGTGAACGCGGTGCGCCTGGCATGGGTACATGCCGTGACCTCCCAGCAGTCGCTGGGGTACGCGCAGCAGGTGTACCAGGCTGCCGAAGCCAGCGCGGAGCTTGCGCGCCGCATGCACCAGGTAGGCAACTTCACCCGGCTGCAGCGCGCACGACAACAGGCCTTCTATGCGGATGCGGCCGCCCAGCTGACGTCGGCCACGCACGCGCGCACCGCGGCGCGCGAGGAGCTGGTGCGGCAGCTCGGACTCAACACCACGCAGGCGGAGCAGCTGAAGCTGCCGGAGCGCCTTCCGGACCTGCCGAAGGAACCCCGCCAGCCTGCCGAAATGGTCCTCATGGCCTTCCAGCAGCGTCTCGACGTGCAGCTCGCACGGCTTCAACTCCAGGTCGCGGGCAAGGCGCAGGGTCTCAATCTCCTGAACAGCGTCGTGGACGTGGAGCTCGGCGTGCGTCACGATACCTTGTTCGACAATGCGCCCGACCAGCCTCACTTGGGCGCGGACCGCGAAAACCGCAACGGGTTCGAGCTGAGTGTCCGCATCCCGCTTTTCGACTGGGGCGGTGCCCAACGTGCAGCGATGAACGCCCAGTCGCTCGCGGCCGCGAACCGCTACGACGCGGTGATCCGCACTGCTTCGTCGCAGCTGCGCGAGAGCTATTCCGCGTATCGCAGCGCATACGACCTGGCAAGGCACTACCGGGACGAGATCGTCCCTCTGCGCCAAGCCATCTCGGAGGAAAGCCAACTTCGCTACAACGGGATGCTGATCGGCGTATTCGAGCTGCTGGCCGACACGCGCGACCAGATTGCCACCGTCACTGCCTCCATCAACGCCTTGCAGCAGTTCTGGCTGGCTGATGCTGGCCTGGCTTCCACGCTCGTGGGCAAGCCGGTGGCCAGCGGGAGCACGCGTGTGTCCACGAGTTCTGGTAGCGGCGGCGACGCAGGGCATTGAGCCCCGGCCCCGCCAACGTACGAGATTCCATGACAAGCAGACGCAACTTCCTGACGGGCGCCGGTGCGATCGCTGGTGCCGCCACTGCCGCGGCGGTGAGCAAGGTGGCCATGGCCGCGCTTCCAGACGCGGTCACGCAGGCCAAGCCGGACACCATGCCGCCGGTCGTTCCGAACACCGGCCGTCCCTACAGCCCCGTGGTGACCCTCAACGGCTGGACGCTGCCTTGGCGCATGAACGAGGGCGTCAAGGAATTCCACCTGGTCGCCGAGCCGGTCGTGCGCGAGCTCGCGCCCGGCGTGAAGGCCCACCTGTGGGGCTACAACGGGCAGTCGCCGGGACCCACCATCGAAGTGGTCGAAGGCGACCGCATGCGCATCTTCGTCACCAACCGGCTGCCCGAGCACACCAGCATCCACTGGCACGGGCAGCGCCTGCCCAATGGCATGGATGGGGTTGGCGGCTTGACGCAGAAGCACATTCCCGCCGGCAAGACCTTCGTCTACGAGTTTACCGCGCGCCGGCCAGGGACCTTCATGTACCACCCGCACGGCGACGAGATGGTGCAGCTGGCCATGGGGATGATGGGTTTTTGGGTCACGCACCCCAGGGGCGCGCACCCGCTGATCGACCGGGTGGATCGCGATTTCGTGCTCCTGCTCAATGCCTACGACATCGAGCCGGGGGCCTACACGCCCAAGGTGAGCACGATGCTGGACTTCAACCTGTTCACGTTCAACAGCCGGATCTTCCCCGGCATCGATTCGATGAACGTGCGCCAGAACGACAAGGTGCGCATCCGCATCGGCAACCTGAGCATGACCAACCACCCGATGCACCTGCACGGGCATGAATTCGTGATCACGGGAACCGACGGTGGGCCCACCCCGAAAAGCACCCGTTGGGCGGAGGTCACCACCGACGTCGGCGTCGGCCAGATGCGGCAGATCGAGTTCGTGGCGGACCAAGAAGGCGACTGGGCCTTCCACTGTCACAAGAGCCATCACACGATGAACGCGATGGGCCACGACGTGCCGACCATGATCGGCGTGGATCACCGGGGAGTGGCCAGAAAGATTACCAGCCTCATCCCCGACTACATGGTGATGGGCGAGCGGGGCATGGCCGATATGGGCGAAATGGAGATGCCCATCCCGCACAACACGGCGCGGATGATGGGCGGGGAGGGCCCCTTCGGCAACATGGAAATGGGCGGCATGTTCACCACCGTGAAGGTGCGGCGCGACCAGAAGCCGGGCGATTACAGCGACGCAGGCTGGTACCACCACCCCGCGGGCACCGTGGCCTATGAATTCACCGGCACGTTGCCGAGCGCCCCCCGCGCCGACGTGCCCGCGCGCCCCGCACCGGGCAGCAAGGATGTCGAAGTGCAGATTCGCAAGCCCTCGGGCAGGCACTTGGGCCATTGATTCACTACTACCGTCAATCACAAAGGGACTCGCACATGAGGTTCATTCACGCCCTGTTCGCCGCCGCGGTGGCCGGCCTTTCGTTCGGTGCCGCCGCGCATGGCGAAGCGGAGCACCCGAACAAGGAAGACGCACCGGTCCGCAAGGAGCAAAAGGATTGGGGCATTGCCGGCGAAGCGAGAGATGCGAGGCGCACGATCGAACTCACTATGAGTGACAACATGCGCTTCACACCCGATCACATCGAGGTGAGACAGGGCGAGACCGTGAGGCTGGTGGCCAGGAACGCGGGAAAGGTGATGCACGAGCTGGTGCTCGGAACCCGGAAGGAACTGGACGAGCACGCCGCAATGATGGCCAAGTTCCCGAGCATGGAGCACGACGAGCCGTACATGGCGCATGTCGGCCCCGGCAAGTCGCGGGAACTGGTTTGGACGTTCAACCGTGCCGGGGAATTCGACTTCGCCTGCCTGATCCCCGGCCACTACCAGGCCGGCATGGTTGGCAGGGTGGTCGTAGCCCGGTGAGCCCCCAACCGGCGGCCCCTGGGCTTCCGCGCAATTCCAACAATCTTGTAATCGGAGGGTCAGCGTCTGTTGGGGCGCCGACCCGTAAATTGGAGACATGCGTGCAGCCGTGCATGCCCGCCCGCGAGCGCGTGACCTCTGGAACTCAGCGCCCGGCCAGGGCTCGATCCAATATCCGAGGAGTAAGTGATGAAGCTGAAAGAGAAGGCGGTGGTGGCCGCGGGCGTGCTGGTGCTGGGACTGACCGGCAGTGCGATCGCTGTGGGAGAGCCGCAGCAGCTAGTGGCCGCACCTGCCGCCACTGCTGTCTCGGCCACCCTGACCGCCGGCGAAGTGCGGAAGGTGGACGTGGAGCAGGGCAAAGTGACGATCAAGCACGAGGCCATCACCAATTTGGACATGCCGCCAATGACAATGGTCTTCCGGGCCGTGAAGCCGGAACTACTCAAGGACCTGAAACCGGGTGACAAGGTGCGCTTTCATGCCGAATCGGTCGGTGGTGCCCTTGTCGTGACACAGATCGAAGCGGCCAAGTAAGCAAGCCGTTGACCCTGCGAGGAGGCCCTTGACGCCGAGCGCCAAGGGCCTCTTCATTTGGTGGCGAAACTCGAAGCCGCTGGCGGAGATTTGCGAGGCGCCTTGATGGCGGTTCGATCCTCGAACGCCGCCGCGCCGTGCGCCTGTTCAGGAAAGAACAGAGTGAAAACCGTGGTCCCCGTGGCGGGATCGCTTGCTGCCGTGACCTCGCCGCTGTGCGCTTCCATGATGGACCGCACGATGGCAAGCCCGAGCCCGGTACCGCCGCTCAGGCGCGTTCGGGAAGCATCCACGCGGTAGAAGCGGTCGAAAATCCGGTCCAGGTGCTCGGCGGCGATCGCCTCGCCGGTGTTTGCCACGTGCAGACGCGATCCGTCTGCGT
This sequence comes from Ramlibacter monticola, assembly GCF_016722785.1. Lineage (GTDB taxonomy): Bacteria > Pseudomonadota > Gammaproteobacteria > Burkholderiales > Burkholderiaceae_C > Ramlibacter > Ramlibacter monticola. Next base: position 150,130 of record NZ_JAEQNE010000002.1, read on the forward strand.
CTTTGGCGATGTCCACCCGGACAGTCGAGTTCGGCCGCGCGTGCCGGGTCGCATTGGACATCAGGTTCGTGATCGCGCGCTGGACGAGCAGCCGTTCAGCGTCGACTTGCGCGTTGCCCTGCAGCACCACCCTGACTCCCTTCTCTTCCGCGACGACAGACAAATAGTCCATCACCCGGCCTGCCTCCTCGTGCAGGTCGACGGGTTCGAGCTTCAGCGCCGCGGGGCCGTGTTCGGCCTGCGCGATGAACAGCATGTCGGCGATGAGGCGGGAGAGCCTCTCGAGCTCCTCGATGTCCCCTTCCAGCACGTCGCGCAGCTGTGCTTCCGTGCGCCGCTGCGACAGGGCCACCTGGCCGCGGCCCATGACGGTCGCGATGGGCGTACGCAGTTCATGCGCCAAGTCGGCGGAGAACTCTTGAAGGCGACGGTAGCCGCGATCGATGCGCTCCAGCATGGCGTTGAACTCGCGCGCCAGCTCTGCGAGTTCCGCGGGAAGGTCTGCTTCGGAAACGCGCTGGTCGAGCGACTTTTCGCCAATTGCGGCAGCCAGCCGCCGAAAACGCAGCAACGGTGCCAGGGCCATTCGGGCGATCAACCAGGCGCCCAGCGCCACAACTGCGAGCAGAACCGGCACGGCGAGCATGCTGGCCCGCACGAACCCACTCAGAAGCTTGACGTCCTCGTGCCGGTCGATGGACAGGTAGTACCGCACAGGCGTGCCGTCGCTCAGTTCAAGCGTGGCCTTCATCGCCTCCACCCGCGTACCGCGGCCGGGGCGAGCGTGCCCCGCGATGGCTGTCGACGGGGCGCCGCCGGCAACCGGGGCGGCTTCGGCGGCAGGACCGGAGTAGTTCGCGATCAAGGTGCCCGTGCGCGCGTCCTCCAGAGCCAGATAGAGGTCGTCGTGGCCGATCAGAACGTCGGTAAATCGGTGCCGACTGGACTGCAGCCCCTGGATGGAGCTGGCCTCCGTCAGCAGATGCTCAACGAGTTCGCGCCTTCCGTTCATTTCGGCGGCCGCTCGCGCATCGAGCTGCCGTGACAGCGACCAGTAGCCGACCGCCAAGCCTACCACGATGAGTACCATGCCGAAGAGGGTGGTGGCGAGTGCAATGCGCACCGCCATCGAGAACCGCGGCAGTGCCGGGGTGGCCATCAGGTCCGCCGCTCCAGGACGTATCCCACTCCCCGGACGGTGTGGATCAGTTTCTCGTCGAAGGGGTCGTCGATCTTCGCCCGCAGGCGGCGCACCGCAACCTCCACCACGTTGGTGTCCGAATCGAAGTGGATGTCCCACACGAGGGACGCGATCTGTGTTCGCGACAGGACCTGGCCGGCCTTCTGTGCGAGCAGAGAGAGCAGGGCGAATTCCTTCGCCGACAGATCGATGCGGCGCCCCGCGCGCGTGGCGCGGTGGCGCACCGGGTCGATCTCGAGGTCCGCGACGCGCACCACTGGGTCCGCCGGAATCGCCTGGTTGCGCTTCAGCAGCGTGCGAACGCGCGCCAGCAGTTCGGGAAACTGAAAAGGCTTGACCAGGTAATCGTCGGCCCCCAGGTCGAAGCCCCGGACCTTGTCGTCCACGCGATCGCGTGCAGTGAGCATCAGGACGGGAACCTGCCGGGACGTTCGCAGCGCCGAGAGGACGGCGAAGCCGTCGATCCCCGGCAACATCACGTCCAGGACCACGAGATCGTGGTCACCGTTCGCCGCGAGGTGCAAGCCGTCGGTGCCGTTGCCCGCCACCTCCACGGCGTAGCCACTCTCCGCCAGGCCCTGGCGCAGGTATTCGGCGGCCCTGGGCTCGTCTTCTACGACAAGAATCTTCACGCATGCTCCTCGAGACTCCGGCCGCCATTGCCATTGCGACCGTAGCCGTGCCGATGTTAGCTCGACGCACTGCGGCTACGAGTGAGCCTAGTCCCAGCGCGCTCAAGAAATGCTACGGATGACCAATTTGTAATCCGGTGGTCACCCCGCAGGTGCGTTCCGCGTCCTAAGTTGAAACAACGACACGCATATCACGGGGAGGTCGTCATGGCACGCCAGATCACGCGTCGCGGATCGCCGATTGAACTTTCGATAGGCATGCTAAAGGCCACGGTGATGTCCGCGGCCGCCGCCGCACTCCTTTCCGGATGTTCCACCCTGTTCGAGGGCAAGTACGACTTCCGGGACGGATGGCGCCGGGGCAAGGTGGAGCGGATCGTCAGCGGCGAAGCAGTGCAGCAACCACGCTACTGGCGCTGCACGCGCGGATTGTCCCCCGGAGAACTGGCTGGTCACCGCTATGTGATCCTGACCTATCAGGTACCGTCCCGCGGAGGCGTCCGCCGGCACTTGGTGACTCTGCCACCGGATCTCAACCTGCATCCGGGACAGCTCGTTTACGTCAATGCGTTCCTGTGCCAGGACGCCATGGCGGTCCCCGCGGGGCTCCCGCACGCCGAACCTGCCGAGGGCCGCGGCTGATCGAACTTTGTCGCCCGTGGCATGCAAATCTGTAATCCTCCGGACAAGCCCGGGAAAGCACCTAGAGCGCACATTGGAGCCATCACATGCGGAAGGAGAACATGATGAGGACCACAACGATCACCCTGCTCGCGCTCGCGTTCCTCGGCGGACCGGCGTTCGCGCAGTCGCAGCCTGCATCGCAGGCCCCTGCCGAAGCAAAGACGTATCACTACTGGCTGCACCCAAAGCTGGGAATGGTGAAGGTCGACAAGAAGACCCACGCCATGCTCGTTGGACGGCCCGCGCAGCAGCAGACGTCCACGCCTGGTACGGCCTGCTCCAGCTGACCGCGCCGGTGGCGGGCAAATCGCCCGGTGTTGCACGGCCTTCGCGCGCCGAGCTCTGACACCTGCGATTTCGCTCGCCGCCACGTTCGTGAGAAGCCAGCCGAGTAGGATGGCGATGTCGTTGCTGCTCCGCCTGCCTGCATCGGCAGTCTGTTCCCAAACGATACGCGCCAATGAAATCGGATCGAGCATCGAGGAACTTTCGCGCGCGTCGGATTCGTCGCAATCGGGGGGCGTACGTGGTCGTGAACGGGCTGGCAGCCCTGCTCATGACGGCTGCGGCAATGCTTGTACCTGCCTGGATGACGCAGTTTTATCCCGCCGTGCTCACCTGGGTTCCCGTGGCGGGATTCTGGGGCGCGGCGCTGGCCGGCCTGAGGCTCACCCCGGGGTGGCAGTTTCTGGCACTCGCGCTCAACGCTGCCTCGGTTCTTGTTGTCGGTGGGTTCGGGTTGCTGGCCGTAAGTTATCTGGATATTGCGCGCCTCGGATTGCCATTCGCCGTGCCAGCTGCCGCTCTAGCGGGCTGGAACGTGTATCGACTATCAGCTGAAAGCCCTTAGCGTCAGCACTGTCCTCGGGCCACCTTCAGACAAAGCGGGTCAGGACCCATACTGCGAGGCCGCCCAGGCAAGCCCAGCAGAGCCAGAAGAGAACCACTTCCCACCACAGCGACTCCCGCTCCTGCTGCTCCAGCCTGTATTTCAAGGTCATGCCGACGCCGTGGACGAGGGCGCCTGCAGCGAGGATGGGGACAGCCAATTCGCGCAGTACGGCCGGCGCAAGCAATGCCAACCCCGCGCCGAGCGCGATCGCACCGAGACCGGAGGCGAGCTCGGCTGCCTTGGCCGCGCTCGCCAGAGGGGCTGAGCGTACTTCAACAGTCGGCTCGGAGAGGGGATTGTGCTGTTGCTGCTCCATGACGAACCTCAGGAAAGGCATGGACTTGCGCGCAGCATGTGTTCCTTCCTCGCGCGCTCCGTTGACTGACGTCAATAAACACCGCCCCCGGGGACCGAAACGCCCCGGTCCGCACATGCCTCAGGCGGCTGGTTCCGTCACTTCCTCGGGGGTGTACCCGGCGTCACGGATGGCCGCCAGGAGCGCAGCCGGTGGCTTCGTGGCCGAGATTCGCACAAGGCGCTGAACGATGCTGACTTCGACTTGCGCGTGAGCATCGACGGCCGCAATCGCGCGCTGGACGCGTTTCGCGCACCCGCCGCAGGTCATATCGTTGATCCGGATGGCGAGCATAGCGTTCCCCGTCTGATGTGATGCGGCTAGTATTAACCTTTCCACCATGGGAAGGTCAAGGCCCGAAGTCAACGGACATGGAACCTCGTTTCCGCCGTGAGCGCTCGCCGGCACCGCGCCAACGTACGAGGTCGTCCACAGGCCTCGTCGGAGTTAAGCTGCGGACAGGAGGTTAGTCCGATGGCGCTGACAGCATCCGCTCGTAAACTCCTCTTCACGGCTCACTTGGTGTCCTCCCTGGGCTGGGTGGGCGCTCTGGCTGTGTTCCTGGCTCATGGCCTTGTCAGTCTGTGGACGGCGGACCATCGCGTCGTCCAGGCCTTGTCGATCGCCATGGCAGCCACGGCTTGGCTCGTGATCCTTCCCCTCAGCGTGGCTTCGTTCATCACAGGATCGCTTCAGGCGCTTACCACGGCCTGGGGATTGCTGCGCCACTACTGGGTAGTCTTCAAGTTGGCCTTGACCATGCTGGCCACGGGCGTGCTCCTTATGAAGCTGGGCCCGATCAGCATGCTCGGAGAGCAGGCCTTGGTCTCGAATGCGGCAGAGGTCAGCAGCGAACTACGCCTCTCGCTTGCGGTGCACGCCGCGGCAGGACTCGTTGTGCTCCTTGCCGCCACTCTGCTCGCTGTCTACAAGCCGAGGGGACTCACGCGCATCGGAGGCCGGCGCGAAGGGCGGGAGGTCGGGCCCGCGCCGACGTGGGTCAGAATCTCGAGCGGCGTGGCGCTCGCGTTCGCTGTTGCGCTGATCTTCATGGTCGCCCTGGGAAGTCACGGCCCCGGAATGCACGTCCGCCATTGAGCCGGCGGCGGGCGCGACCCAATGCGCGTCTCGCGTCTCGCGCGGGCAGAGGGCGCATGCCTCCGCCGATCCTAAGGGCGTCGCCGACTAGAGATGGCAGCAGAGGCGCCTCTTTCAGCTCCGCCGCGTCGCGAGCGACCCGATCCCGCCGTCAATCGCCATGCCCGTCAGCCAGTAGCAGGGTGTTCAATAGGTTCAACTCGTTGGAAGCCATGAAGTACCGATCGTCGAAGACAGTTTCGAACTTCAGCGGATTGGCGTTCCCGACCGATGCGGCCCACGGGTATTCGGCGTAACGCGCAACTGGCGGCATCACTGCGCTAGTGGCGCTGAGGCTCTGGGCCAGCATATCCCGCCATGTGTCAGGGTCGTCGACCACGAATGGCTCGCCCTCCAGCCGCCGGTCATGCGCCATGAACTGGATGTACCCAGTAGGCAGGGCGACCCAAGTGTTGGGCGATTTCAGGCTCTTGAGCGTATTGAACTCGTTGGCCGCGTCCTTCTTCTCCCGCTGCAGGATGCGCAGCAGGTTGGCCGCTGGCTGCCGCAGGCCCAGCGGCAAGGACCTGTCCTTGTCGATCTCATACAACTGCGCGACGACGCGTCGGGCCGTCTGCGTCACCTCCGTCGTGTGGCCCTCGAAACTGAAGGCTTCCATCTTGTCGAAGTCGCCCCATCTCTCGATGAACGCCGGGCCGGAAACGAACAGATGCTCGGCGATCGAAGTGCCCGTGGCGGCGTGTACGAACAGCGGGCGCAGCGGCCCGGAGGCCAACTCCACCAGTTCCTTGGCGTCCTCGTAGCGCACCATCGTGCGCCGGTCCTCCGCCCGTGCCATCACGGCCTGCAGCTTCGTGTGGGAAAAGAGCTCGATGACGTTGGCTTGCGCGTTCTTCACGAGGCGCACCTTCTCTTCGTCCTTCTCCCTTCGCCATACCGCATCGGCTTCCCGAATGAACTGGGTCACGTACTGCGACATGAGGCTCACGAGTTCTTCAAGGCCCACTGCGCCTACCGGAACCAGCGCCAGGTCTTGGCGCAACTGAGCATCCCCCGTGATCCGGGTGAAGATGGTCGAGCGCAGCATCACGAGCAGCGTGAGCAGGTCAATGGACTGCCGCAGCCACTGCCGTGGATCGGGGTCCTCGTCGCCTTCGAGCAGGTAGTCGTCCACCAACATTACGAGCCGCCGCGGCACGGTGTCGCCGGAAACCGGTTCTCCCTTGTCGTTCAGGTAGCCGCCGCGCCCGCGGTAGATCAACTGCGCGATCTCCATCAGCGCGGCTTCGACCTTGAATCGCGGCACGGCTGCGATGATGCAGTCCGTCTTCGGGAATGACACGCCGCGTGCGCCGGAAGAGGTCATCAGGAAGACCTTTTTCCGGTCACGCCTGGCAGGTTCAACCAGCCTCTTGCGCACGTGCCCCGGCACCGAGGAATCCAGGATGGCCACGGAGCCGGATCCGACTTCTTCCTCGGCGCTGAGCGCGCCCGCCAGCTCGCTCAGGAAGTTCTTGTCCTGGGCGAAGTAGATCACCTGCGACGAGCCGGCGCGCAGTGCCTGCAGGATCTCATCCCGCGCGCCGTCCAGGACGGCTTCTCCGGCAACACGGCGCACCGCCTGGCGGGCGGTTTCCATTTTCCCGGTGTCGCGCGCCTGCGGGGTGACCGAGGTGAGCCGCACCTTGTATTCCACGGCAAGGGAGCTGGCCGGGAAGCTGTTGGTCATCACGTGCAGGGTGGTCTTGGGGCCGCCACTACCTATGGGAAGCCGGGACACGGCAAGGTCGAATTCCCGCTGACCGTGGGACTTGGAGACGAGGACCTTGTCGGGAGTGCGAGGGCCTGCAGCCAGATAGCGTGAAAGCACGACATCGTTGGCCAGGGACGCGTCGGAGATGACCAGCGTCACCGTGAACGGACTAGGCCCCTCCTCGAAGCACCCGATGAACTCGTTGTGCAGCCAGGAGGCCACGGCGTGGACGAACGGAGCGCCGGCGCCATCGCCAGCCAGTTCATCCACCATCACCACGATGTTGGGGATGCGGCCCGCGAAGGAGCGGCGCTCCCGTACGCCGGGCGGGTCACCGGCCTTGCTGCGAAAGAGACTCGAGAGCGCGTCCATGGTGGTCTTGCCGCCGGCCTTCTCTCGAAACCCCTGCAACGCCGCCGTCATGACGACCTGGTTCACATCGGGGTTGATGGCCAGCAACTCGCGCGTCGTAGTGGACATGCAGGCCAGTACTCCGGTCATCACGCGCTCATCGACGATGTCCTCGTTCTCCGAGATGGTCTTCTTGCCGATCCGCGAGCCCGCGTGCCCCGCCTCGATCTCCTGCTCCTCCTCAGGGCTGATCATGAGAATGGGGCCATTGGGCTTCACCAGGGAGAGAACGCCGTCCACCACGACCGCGCCGTCCACCCGCTTGGGTGCAGCTCGCCCGGCCTCCACCTCGGCCTTGTGCCAGCGCGGCGCCGAAGAGATGAGCGCCGCGTTGGTGGTTACCGTGAGAATGCCGGAGGCTGCGCCCGCCTTGCGCGCCAGGCTCTGGGTTACGTCCCGGTTGATGACAACTCGCGGACTCACGTAGAGGAACAGGTAGCCCTCCGGCTTCTTTTCCAGGTGCTCGCGCACCGCCGTCGTCTTGCCGATGCCGGGGTTTCCTTCCAGGGCGATTACGTTGACCCGTCCCGGGGCGGAACGGCCCATGGCCGCCACAATGGCCGCGGCGTGGATGTCCCGCAGCGTCACCTTCCCCTCCTTGGCGCGCCCTGCGAGCAGGGGCTCCAGCGCGCTGGCTGCCGGCTGGCCGAAGAACTCGGTCAGCCCTGGAGTGGTCGGCACGAGCCGTAGCGCTGCGTCCTGGTCGTAACGGTCCGCCGGGTTGGCGAACTTGCCCATCTCCTCCCTGAACTCGAACAGGTAGTCCTCACCGGCCCGAGGGTGCTTCCCGAGAGTTCTGAGACCGTCCTTCAGACCCTTGGGCAGCCGCCGCAGCATGTTCTCCCAGACGCTCTCAATCTGGATGCGTAGGCCTTGCTCGTCACCGTCCGGAAGCTTCCGCACCTGGCGGTAGGCGTTGCCCATCTGCTCCATGAGCTGGCGACGGGGATCGCTCGGGTTGTCCTCCAGAAAGCGCGCGCAGAGGCTTTCCAGCCCATTGGGCGTGATCGCCAGCGCGCGCACGTTACACGGCTTGATCAGCGCGCCGTCGCGGCGCAGCCAGCTGGCCGTGCTGGAGGCGTAGGCGCTGCCCTGACACAGCTTGTAGAAGGGCTTGTTGCCGCTGGTGAGCGCGCCCAGGTGGTGCCGGATGTCCTCGGAGATCTCGAAGGACTCGCCGTCGACTTCGGCGGTCACACGGGCGAAGACTCCACGGCCGTCGATGAGCCGGCGATGACGTGTGAACTCCTGCAGGTGCGCGTCCTGGTCCGCGAAGTCAGCGATCGAGCGCGGCATGTCGAACGAGTACTCCTGCACCAATAGGTAGTCCTCGCGGTAGTCCCCAGAGAGCCACAGGATGAAATCCGCGTTGGCGGGCCGGCCCTTGCCGGAGAGCTGTGGGTCGAGCACGCCCCTGAGCGTGAACTCCTTGTGGAAGGCCTCGCGGTCGCGGCGCATGCGCTCTTCGGGTTCCTGGGTGTCTCCGGGCAGCACCAGCGGACACCACAACGCGCGCAGCTTCAGCCGCAGCCGAGCGGCCTTCGGCAGGGCGAGCAGGTATTCCCGCATGGCGGTGTATCCAACCCCGAAAGCCGTCAGGGCCATGTGCTCAACGGCGCTCTTCACACGAGCGCGCAGCGTCTCATCGATGATTTCCAGACGCTGGTTTAGCGCCTTGGAGAGCTCCAGCAGCTGGTGCTGCTTCCAGGGCGCTAGTTGCGGGTGGTCCCCCGGCAGGAGCCCGTACTCGTACAGGCACGCAAGCACACCGCGCTTGACGAGGACCTCGTAGGCTTGGCCCCAGAGCTCGGCCTCCTTCTGGAACAGTAGATCACTCATCGCCCACTTTCTCCTTGTGCAGCACGCGGGTGACGTTCCACAGCAGGGCCGGCAGGGACAGCAGAATGGTGCGGCCGCCGCGCCGCGAAACCACCTCGAGCTCGCCGGCGGCCGCCGTGCGCGTGGGAGTGGCCCAGTCGAACGGGTCCAGCACCGGCAGCAGCCTGTTCTTGTCCGACGGCTTCTCGCTTTCCATGAAGTGGATGGCGCGCAGCACGCTCACCAGGGAACGGCGCTTGGCATCAGCCTCGTTGGTCCCCAGGATGTTCGCGCGGGTGCTCTCCTGCAGCCCGAAGTTGGCGATGCGGTGCTCGGAATCGAAGAAGTAGGTGCAAAAGCCCGACTGCGGGCGGGACTCGTCACCCACCACGTGCAGGGTCGCGAAGGTGTAGATGGGCCGCAGGCTTCGCAGGATGTTGGCGGCACCCTCCTGGTACATCTTCTGGTGGGCGTCGTAGCGCAGCACCTCGAAGGCGCTTTCCATTGCATCGCGCGGGCGAAGGCGCGTGGCCGGAAAGACGTCGCGGCGCAGCGGGTAGATGAAAACGTCGTCGAAGCGGGTCGTGGCTTCGTCCAGGAACTCCAGGGTGGCGTGCGGCGAGTGCCGCTCCGCGGCACGGCCGCGGTGCCGGTTGCCGTAGTGGTGCGACAGCATCAGGATGTGCTGGTAGCCCGCTTTGCGCAGCTGCGCGATCTGCTCGAGGATCAGGTGCGGGATCCCGAAGTCCTTGCGGCTGTCCACCCGGCGCGAAAGCATCTGGCCGACCTTGAGCAGGGTCTGGCCGCCCTCGCTATCGGCGAGGTAGGTGCGGCTGACGAACAGGTGCCCGTCCGAAGCAGGGTAGGCCGGGTGCACATCGCAGGGGCGGGTGACGTAACTGAGGACGGCCACCTTGTCCAAGGAGCCCTCCTGCGCGAAACGCACGGGCTGGCCGCCCAGCAGCGCTGCCAGGGAGCCGCGCTTTCTCCAGTGCGCCGAATCGTCCGCGTCGTTCAGGGTCGTTATGCCCTGCAGCTTCACAGGCAGTTCGCGGGCCAGGGCTTTTTCGAGTGCCTGGCTGAGCGCGTAGATCGCCGTGTTCCCGTCCTGGGCATCCGACTCCCGGTCCTTCTGCTTGCCACTGTGCTGCAGACGCACGAGTGTCATCGTGAGCCCCGGGCGGGCCGCCTTTGCCCGCAGCGCGAGTTCGAAGAGCACCACATACAGGAGGACTCCCATGGCTGCCACGGTGGCCGCGCGCAACTGTTCGGCGAGCGCCTTCTCGTTGTCCTTCCTTTTCGTGAGGGTCAGCGGCCGCAGGCTGTATTCGAGGTCCACGCCCCGACCCGTGTCGAACAAGCCCGCATCGGGCACGGCAGGCAGCCAGGCATCGTCGCGCCACAAGTAGGGCACCAGCCGCACTGGCAGAACCGGGAGGTCCAGGCTCTTGCCGATGGTCACCTCGTGAGGCTCGCCGGTCACCGTGAGCGAGCGCTCCTGCAGGTTCGTTTCGACCCAGATCGAGGCGACGCTGGAGGGCCAGGGCTCCCTGCTCACCCGGATGCGGCTGAACCAAGCGACCGTGTCCGGGCCGCCTTCGGACTTCTTCAGGACCTCCTCCTTCTCGGAGGCGAGACCGCGCACGACGGGCCACTCGAAGATGTCCTTCTGGATCGAGATGTACAGCTTGTCCGCCGCGCGATTGGCTAGCGTCACGAACGAGGTGGACTTCCGCTTGAGCAGCTGAACCATCTCCCTGGCGATCTCCTCCATGACGTGGACGCGCGATAGCAGACTGCGGTGGATGCGGGTGATCTCGTGCAGTGGGTCATCCTTCAGCGCAGCGGCGACGGCCGCCGCCCGTGTGCGGACGTCCCCTTTCGCCTCCTCATGGATCGAGGGCGGCAACACCAAGTAGAGGAACACGAGCTCGGCGACGTGCCGCTTCACGTTTTCCACCGTGGCAGGGGAGTCGAGCAGGCGCTCCTCGAGGCCCTTCAGCCGCGCCTCGAACGCCGAGCGGCCAGTCTCGGGCTTGATCCCGTTGACGCGGAAGCGGTAGGACACTTCGCGCACGGTGGGCTGGTTTTGCTGCGGGTCGATGCGGCGCTCGAAGAGCTGCACCGAGCCTTCACACCAGACCGGCAGACACTGGTAGAACAGCGCCTTGCGCAGCTGCTCTGCGAGGTCCGTGTCGTTCGCCACGCCGTAGACGCGACCGACCTCCAGGGGCAGGGGGTCGCCTTCGTGGCCTGCGAACGCCTCGAAGGCGTCGCGCACGCTGCGCACGTAGCTCTTAAAGCCCGCTCTCGGGCTCTGGGCGGCCACGGCGTCCATGATGCGCATGCACACCTGCATGCGCACGCGCGCCATGGCTTCGTCCTCGAGGAAATCGAGGAACTGACGAATCTGCGTGCCCGGATGCTCGCTTTGCCGCCGAATCGCACCCGTGATGGCTTCGATGTCGTCGGGGTCCTCGTGATCGGACTGGAGCTGGTTCGTAACGCCGGTGAGCATCACCTGCAACCAGTCGCGCCCGTCGACGGACTCGATGCCGGACAGCACCCGGCCGATGTCATCCTCGCGCTTGGCGAGCGGCCGCCCGGTTTCGGCGAATTCGACCGGCACCATGAACGCCTTCTGCGGCGCCGGCGGCACTGAGGCGCCCACCGTCTGCGCCATGGCCTGAAGTGCCTCTCCCAGCGACTTCTCGCAAAGGGCTGCGTAGTCGAACTCCCCCAGGGCGTCCTCGAGTTCCTTTACGACGAATTCTCGAACCCCATCGACGGCCTTCGCGATGGCGGACTCGGTTCCGTCCAGCAGGCGGCCGCCCACCTTGGCGCTCGTGCCTAAGGGCGGAAGATCGGCGTCCCGTAGGAACCCGGTTTCCTTGCCAGGCGCGAACACGACCTTGAAGTCGGGATCGGCCAGCAGGCGCTTGATCACCCCGTGTGTGTTCACCCGCACGCGGTCGCCATCGAGCGAGAACAGCTTGAGCGCGGCGACGCTGGTGTCGGCGCCCGGGACCGGGCCGATGGATTTGGAAAGGAGTTCCACCAGCTTTGCGAGGTGGATGGACGGGGCACGGTCGCGCGCGGAAATGCGCGAACCACCCCGGATGCGGGATGCCGTCATGGTCAGCTCCTTTAATGGCAGGTTGGGCCACGTCACCGTGCGAACGGACCAGGTCCACGCGGCGGGTTCAGTCAATGGGTGAGGCAATGTAACCAGTCAGCTCGAGCTCGGCGAGATCCCAAGGCCTTCGGGACGCAGTTATCCACAGATTGCAACCAGATTTGGTGCCAAAATTGGCCCACTGGGAGTCACCATGGATCCTCATCGCGAACACGAATACCTGCGCGCGTGCACGACCGTTCAGGCCTGCCAATACCTTGCGGGCAAGGTGCGGCAGTGGCGCGTGGCCGAGGGAATCTCCCAGGTGGAGCTGGCGGTGCGGGCGGAGGTGCCGCTTCGAACGTACAAGCGGTTCGAGAGCCACGGCAAGGCGAATCTAGCTACCTTCGTGCAGGTGCTGCGCGCGATCGGACGCACGAAGTACCTGTTCATGCTTTTCCCTGGCCCGGCGCCGCAGAGGGTCACCTTCGACGAGCGTCTGAAGCAGCTCACTCCGACTAAGTTCAAGGCTTGATCGAACTCCGGCGTGCGCGGCAGGTTACCGGCGCGGCAACACCCCCGGACAAAAACTGGCCATGTTCTTCTCCCGGAGCAGGCCTTCCAGCATCAGAAGGCGCGGGCTTCGTCACTCGCGACGTTGCGTGCAAGGGCAGTGTACGGGCGGAAGTCCCCTGTGGCTTGCTTCAGCGCCCAAGCAGGGCCCGGCTGGCGGGAGGGCCCAACGTGGCGGACCTAGTTCACGGTCGGGCCGGATCGCGCCCATAGATTGTGGGATCAACGACTACTGGAGCGGAACCCACCCGGACCGGGTCCTGCCGCAGTGCTGGCAGGACGCAAGGTCGCGGTCGGTCCGCTCGCCACAATGCGCGCACTTGCGAGTGGTCTGACGAACTACCATCTTCGCTGCGACTCCGAACAGCAAGCCAAGAATCAGCAGCAACGTGGCAACACGGCCGTACCAAGATCCTCCGGCCATGAATCCAGAGAACACGCACGCGACAATGATGCAAGCCCACGCAGCCCCGTAGAGAATCAATCGCATACTGAAATCAATCGCATCCTGGAATCAATCGTAGGCTCTGCGCGATCGGCTCGTCCCGGAACGAAGGTGCCGAAACGGATTGGCGGTTGTGCGCAATCTCTGGCGGTCCTGAGCCACTTTTGCGTGAACTGGGAGGCACCAAAGACTTTGCGCGAAAGGCACTGTCGCCGCGAACGAATGGACCACAATTCGCTGCCAAGGTGGGTTGGCGGCATCACTGAACACTGCGAGGATGACTTCAGTCGCGCGGCTCCTGGTCCCTCCCTCCTCACGCGAGACACTCACACGGCCGCTGCTGCGGCCGTTTTCTTTGGGCCCCTGTACGCAGGGCATCGAGGACGCCAGCTTGCTCCTCTAGGTGAGGGCACGGATGCTGGCTCGATGCCTCACCCTCCTGAGGCCTCCCGCGGGCTTGCGACCGCCATAGCGGCCGTTTCTTTTGCCGGCGCACCGCCAGAAGCTTCCGCCGGAAGGGAACCCGCGGTTGCGGGAGAGGCGGCTGGATGGGACGTCCATCCCCATCGACCTTGCGGTTTGCCGCACGCTCTCCTAGATGTTCTGAGCTACAGCCGCGGCCGCATTATCAGCGTAAGCAATGGGATGGACGCCCCCACCCGATAGCGGCAGCGCGACGTGCCAGAGTGGAAGTGTCACCGACCACTCGACCCGGAAGGAGCGTCCACCATGCAGATTACGACAGTCGGCCTCGATCTGGCCAAGAACGTGTTCCAGGTTCACGGCGTGAACCGACACGGCAAGGTCGAACTGCGCAAGCAGCTGAAGCGCGACCAGGTCGCCGCATTCTTTGCCAACCTGCCGGCCTGCATGGTGGGCATGGAGGCGTGCTCGAGCGCGCACCACTGGGCGCGCAAGCTGCAAGCCATGGGACATACCGTTCGGCTGATGGCGCCGCAGTTCGTCAAGCCCTACGTGAAGAGCAACAAGAATGATGCGGCTGATGCCGAGGCAATCTGCGAAGCTGTAGCGCGACCGTCCATGCGCTTCGTGCCAATCAAGAACATCGAACAGCAGTCAGTCCTCTCGCTGCACCGGGTTCGCCAGGGCTTCGTCAAGGCCAGAACCGCGCAGGCGAACCAGATCCGCGGTCTGCTCGGTGAGTATGGGCTGATCGTGCCGCAGGGCATTGCATATATCGCCCAGCGTGTACCGGACCTCATCGAGGATGCCACGCTCGAATTGCCTGGATCGTTCCGTCTGCTGATCGACAGACTGATCGAGCACTTGAAGCTGCTGCACCGGCAGGTCGAGGAGATCGAGGTGCAGATCAAGGCCTGGCATCGCGCCAGCGATGCGAGCCGACGACTGGAGAAGGTTCCGGGTATCGGGCCGTTGACGGCGACGGCCGTGGTGGCCAGCGTCGGCGACGCAAAGAACTTCGATAACGGGCGCCAATTCGCGGCCTGGCTCGGCGTCGTCCCTCGCCAGCACTCCAGCGGCGGCAAGCCAAACCTGCTCGGCATGAGTAAACGCGGAGATGCATACCTGCGAACGATGCTGATCCACGGCGCCAGGTCGGTCATCTACCGTGCGACACAGCGGGCCGACGCCGAGAGTTGGTTGGTGAAGCTCACCACCCGCCGCAACAAGAACATTGCAGCCGTGGCGCTGGCGAACAAGACCGCAAGGACCATCTGGGCGTTGCTCGCTCACGATCGCGAGTTCAGGGCCGACTACGCACCGGCGTAGAGGCATCCACCCATCCCCCCGCCCTTCCCGCCAGCGGGAAGGGGGCCCCAACGACGGCCAGAAGACAGGAGATTCCTACCGCCGATTGCTCTGGCGATCAGCAAGTTGATGGCACGATAGGTCAGACCGTGGTTGGCACAGCCCGCGCCAGACGAGGCACCCAGAGTGCGTGTAAGCGATCGAGGCGCCAATCAGCAGAACCCATCAGGGACAGCGAGTTCGTCTCGCACCAAAAGTCCGGATGTACGGGAGCAATCTTCTCCTTCGTGCCGCAGCAAACTGAAAGCTTGGCAAACCGGGGGCGTCCATGTACGTCCGGTGATCCCGTCTTGACGCCGTCCTCCGTTCAGGGATTCGTCGTCGGGGCGGTCCAGCGATGCAGCAGGAGTTCTTCGATGCGGTTGGCCGGCCGCGTCGGTAGCCGCTCGAGCACGTCGCGCAGGTAGGCGTGTGGTTCGTGCCCATTCATCCGGGCGGAGTGGATCAGGCTCATGATCGCTGCGGCACGTTTGCCGGCACGCAGGCTGCCCGCGAATAGCCAGTTGTTGCGCCCGATGGCCACGGAGCCGATCCAAGTGCCCAAGGTCTTCGAGCGTCAGGTGCCGCCCTGCTTGATCATCCGCGAGAGGGATTGCTACAGGGGCTGTCCGATGATCAAGGCGCTTACTGCTTGATCTTCCGAAAACCAGCTCATGGCCATGTTGGTGAGCCGGCCGCTACGAAGGGCTTCTAGGTCGCGACGCTGGTTGGCGCGCTTGAATGCCCACAGGCTGTCTGCAGGTTCTCGCTGCTCCTGGTGAGTACGCCGCTCCCGCTGCTGACGGCGCTTGAAGTTTCGAACTTTCATCAACGGGGCCGGAGATGCATAGGCTGTCCAGTGACATCCCTCTCGAGTTTTCTGTCCGCCAGCATGATGTCCCCCATCGGTGCACCGAGTTCTAGCAGTTTCCGCCAGTGAGCGAACTGTGCCGGAAGAGGGTAGTGACGCAATGTCACAGCCACCGCCCGACGAACTTCAGCGTCGGCCAGGTGCTGGCCGGCTGACGTGAACAGGTTGTAGGCAGCCTCGATAGCATCGATCGCGGCCGATATCTCGGCGTGGCCCGTGTCGTTGAGCCGGGCAATTTGATCCAGGTCGGGAACTTCAGCCAACAGGTTCAATGCCGAATCACGCAGTTCAGATCCAGCAGGCGCATGATCCGCAATGTCCTGCAGCATTGATCTCGTCCAGCCCAGATTTCGCCTGTGTTCCTCGGGTGTGGTCACTCGCAGTTCCTCCGCCCTCCATCTGTTAGTTGCTGCGGCACAGTTTCTCAGACCGTTGTTCATTGATCTTCGGAGATGCTATTCGGGGTCAGTCAGCACGGCTGCCTGCTTTCGCAATGGAGCAGAGGAGTTGAGGATCTTGCGCGCCAATGTCCCTTGAGTGTTTGCAGCGACCCGGGTGTAGCCGAGCACCGTCTGCGCACTGCGATGACCGCTCAGCGCCATGGTCTCCGCCAGTGGGGCGCCGTTCTGACCGGCCGCGGTGATGAAGCCGCTTCGCAAGGAATGCGCTGAAAAGTCGCCAGCGACACCTGCCGCTGAACAGTGCTTGCGCACGATGTCCGCAACCGCATCGCCCGAGAGACTATCGCCAAGGTGATTGCCTCGACGGACCTCGCGAAAGATCCGACCCTCGCGGATCTGCGCCGCATCGAGCCACTCGCGTAGCGCTTGCGCCGCATCACCAACGACTGGTTTGTAGTTCTCCGGGCGATCCTGTCCCGACTGGTTGGTCTTGGAGTGGCAAAGCTGATATACGAATTCCCCTTGCGGCGCGGACTTCAGAAAAGCCATATCAGCGGATGCGACTTCGGAGCGTCGGCGACCTCCCGTGGACCAGGCAAATAGCAGCAGCGCGCGATCACGCTTGCCGCGCAAGGAATCGTCGCAGGTGGCAAGAACAGCCTGCAGGGGCTCAAGCGTCAGCGCGTCCTTTTTCTGGGGTAGGGCGCCTCTTTTTGCGTAGGCCCGCCTTGTCAGGGAAAGCAGTTCGCGCACCTTGGGGTCTTGGCAAGGATTCTTCACTTCCCGCAGTTGGTGCGCTTTGCTCAGCACGGCGATCCGGTGGACGACCGTGTTGAGAGACAGTGGCCCATGTTGACCCTTGATCCCGGATTCGACGAGAAGGTGGTCGATAGCGGCCGGCAACTCGTGCAGCAGCCCGCGATCTCCCGAGCGCTGGGCGTGATCGACGATGAACTGCAGCACTGCTGCCGCAGGCACGGGTAGGGTAATGTCAACGCCATACCGCAAGGAGAACCATCCGGCCCAATATCGCAGGGCGGCACGGTAGCTTGCCAGGGTGTTCTGCGACTGGCCTTCCCGCATCAATTCATCGACGGCGCGCTGAGAAGCCGCGCAAAGCTCCTGCGGCTGAAGCGTCGTTCCGGATCTTAGAGTTGGCAATCGCATGACGTTCGGATCTTCTCGGTGTGCTGCGGCTGCTCCCAGAGGCGCCCCACCGCTCGCTGCAACATGGACCTCTGTGTCCCAAACACTACTGGACGCGTAAGGTTCCGCGTGGTGTCCCCAGCGCACACGCGCAGTGCGCACAGGATCATACGGGCGACGCTCCCAGTAATCAACGCTTATCGGGAGCGTCCGACACAAAGCCTGGGGCAGCGGCCCTACGTGCGGATGTGCGCCAAGGCGCCGAATGCAACGGCTGCAACCGGGCGAAATCGGTTGTCGCGTGGGGCTTTGAAGGGTAGGCCCTCGTCGCTCCGCTACCGATAGGTCGCTGACGACCTCCGAATGCTCACCTTTCCTAGTTCGTTGAGAGCAAGCGCCAGTTCGATGTCTGCGACCCGCGCCATCGAGCGCGGCCCGAGCCATACTTCCTTTATGAAACCAGCTGCCGGGTCGGGAAAAGGATACTCGAAGTAAGTGACGATCCGTGCATTGCTGACACGCTGGCGCGCTCTCCAACTGGCGCCGATCGCTGTGTGCGAATTAGCCTCGTTCGTCATCATCAACGGCGTGTATACCAGTCGCCATTCTTCCTCCTCGGAGAACGCGGAGTTCTTGAGTAGTGGGCCGAGCCCTGCGACTTGCATTCCGAGTGAGGCGTAGTCGCGGCTATCTGGTTGGGCACGCGCATCGAAGAAGGATCGAATAAGCTGTCTCTGGAGATGCTGGTCATATAGAACCTGCCAGAGACCGACCGTCAGCGAATCTCCCAGTCCGTGAGCAGGCAAACCTGGTCGCCGCGGAAAGCGGTTGGCATCGAATCCGATCGCAACGCCTGTGGCATCGGCCGCGTACGCTCTCCACTGGCTCAGAATGTCCCCCTTGGACGAGAGGCAGAAGAGGTACGGACGGCGCACATTCAAGTTATAGCCATGGGCGAAGGCGCGACACTCATCATCCGACAAGCTCGGCTTGATCTCGTTGAGAACTCCTTGGACAAGCTGGTCCGCCCATTTGCCCTCATGCGAATCGTTCATAGTCGACGCGTCGCCGAGCCAAACCTTTTTTGACTCGAGAATTGCCAAGAAGCTTTCGAGCGAGCAGTAGTGGTAAAGGAGG
Organism: Ramlibacter monticola; assembly: GCF_016722785.1. Lineage (GTDB taxonomy): Bacteria > Pseudomonadota > Gammaproteobacteria > Burkholderiales > Burkholderiaceae_C > Ramlibacter > Ramlibacter monticola. Next base: position 168,432 of record NZ_JAEQNE010000002.1, read on the forward strand.
CTCATGTCAGCTGCACAGAGGCGTTTCGGACCGGTAGTTCGCCGCCCAGAGTTGAGAGCGAGCGCAATACAGCGATTGTCCTTATGCCGTCGGCGCCGTCGATCCGCAGTTCGGGGTGGAGCGGGCGATGCACAGGGCACGATTCACGCCTGCCCCCCGCGCGCAGGTAGATGGCGACTTTCGGTCGGGGTGGGTAGTGCAGACGCAGGCGCATCAGTTCGCTGCCCGCCCCAGGAACCGCGTTAGCAGGGCGGAGAACTCCCGCATCTCTGCATCGTGGGCTTGGCAGATGATGGCGAAAATTTCCGCCTCCGAAAGCAGGCTCCTCCGGACGATTTGCTTGTAGAGGCCCTTGGGATCGAGCGCCTCACCACCAAGAAACTGGACAGAAAATCCAGGCTCCCGGTAGGCGCGGTGGAGCGCGGTCTCCACGTTGACGATCGGGATGCAATGCTCCCCGCGTGCAGCAGCCTTTCTGGACATGTCGCCGTCCAGGATGGTGATCACGTTGGCATCGGGACCCAAGAACTGACTCCGGCGATTGCGACGCATCATCTCCACCGCTTGCGGGCCACTGCCCCCTGTCACGATCACGTACTTCTGGAATGGCGGCGGGCAGTACTTTCCGATCACGAATTCGAGAAATCCTTTCAGCACCTCGTCTTCGGCGATGATGAAACGGTCGTAGCCTGGAAAGCCGAACATCAGGAACTTGACAAAGCTGAAAGACATAGGCGTGAGCGAAGCTTCGGTTTCGCCCCTTTCGAGGTACAACAGTTCGCCATCCTCCAGCGTCTGCATCAAGGCGAGGGAATGACTGGTAAACACCAGCTTCACTCCGAATTCGTGGCATAGCGAGCGCAGGTGCTGTGCGAGTCGTGCCTGAGCGCTGGCATCTAACGAGATATCGATCTCGTCGATCACCACCAAGCGACTGCCTTCAGTGACCTTTCTGAATAGGCTGATCAGGAAATACTCGCCGGAGCTGAAGTAGTCCTCGCGAAGGTAGCGACCGTCCTCACGCACGATGCAGCAGCACCTTCCACCGCGGAAGGGCACCTCAATAAGGTCGTCGAAACGGCTGTCGCCATAGATGCCCGAGAGGAACGCGATGAGGCGCTCCGGGCGCTCGTATCGGCCCAGCACGATCCTGCTGCGGATGTCGTGGTCGGCATTGAACAAGGTCTTGAAGAAATTGAACCGATGCCCATGCGGCATAGGCAGCTCGACCGAAACCAGCCTTCTCAGCGCCGCCGGGACGGGTGCCCGTGTGTTGATGGTGCCCAGGGCCGAGTCATACCTGTACTCGTAGATTCCGCCATCCAGGGAATAGCGGACGACGCTGTCGGCGCTGAAGATGCCGTCGGCCGCGGTGCGCGTGAAGGTGTCTGCCAGCGTGAAGTTCATGATCGCGCGGGCAAGCGTCGTCTTTCCCGCGCCGTTCTTGCCGGCGATGCAGACGATGCCGGGCTGAGCTAAGTCGGCGGAGAACTGCAGCTTCAGTACAGGCTGGACCTGCTCGATTTCGACGGTGAACTGCATTCGTCAACCGAAGGAGCGATGGATAAACAAGTCGATGGGCGCAGCGCCGAACTTGTGGCGCAACTTGTCCAGATAGGATTGGTCCACCGTGTTCGCGTAGTTCAACAGGCCTGCCAGCCGCGCCTCCACTTTCCGCTCGTCTCCCTCCCCCATGGCGGCGAACTTGGCTCGGTCGCGCAGGTAGAAATGCAGGAGAACTTCGATTTCGGACTTCGTCGCACCGTCAATGGAAATCCGTCCGTTTGGGAGCAAGACCATCCCCAGCAACTTGATCTTCCGGCCCACATGAAGGAACTTTGACTTTTCCGGTCGCAGTTGGAATTCCCCGTGCATGGCCTCGCGCAGGTGGCATTCGCAGAAGGCTTGCGCCCGCTCGACAACGCCCGCATCCCCGCCCGAAATCACGAGATCGTCTGAATACCGGGTATAGACAAGGCCGAGTGCCCCGCACTCCTTGCGCATGGCCTGATCGAACGGCCGGAGTGCGGCGTTGCTGATGGCTGGCGACGTCGAGAAGCCGACAGGCAACTCGCCATCGAGGCACACAAGTTCGACAATCCGCTCCATCCACGCGTCCAGATCGGAGATTGGACTGATCCCGCGCCCGGTCTGGATGATGCTCAGGACGCGGTCACGCTTGATGCTGGGAAAGAAGTCCGCGATGTCGGTGACGAAGAAATGTCGGCTGCTGGCATGCTGTTTGACTGCATCAAAGGCACCCACTCCCTTGCGGTACGAAAACACGAGATCGATTTCCACGGGCAGGAAGTCGAGCAGGAAAAGCCGGATGAATTCGTGGCAACCCCTGAGCTTGTCGCTCGGGATGACGATCCCGCGGGTCCTGCCCTTATGCGTGAAGCTCTTGCGCGTGCAGCTGGCCGCAACATTCAAGGATGCGAACTCCGAGACCTTGCGCTTACCCCGGTACATGGCGGTGAAGAGCTCCTCCAGCGACCTGGGTCCTGAGGGCAGAAGAGCAGTTTTTGCACCCATAACTGATTCAATTGTTGTACAATTCGCACATGCCAGCGACCAGGAGTATCTCCGGTCACACGTGCTGGCCTCTACGGCGTCTGGATCTACTTGTGTGGTGAGCCTTCGTGGCTCCCACACAAGATGTAGAAGCCGCCAACATCTCTGCTGTCTTCCTCTCCGCCTCTGACCATGGCGCCTCACGCTCCGGTCGGCGTCGAACGACACAGGCCTGCTCTGGACGCGCGGAGCAACGTCAAAGCATCGCTGCCGCGCCCCAAGTGACACAGCTCTAAGGGCCGGCCGTTAGGACCGCCGCGGGAAACCTAGCGCCGCGCCTGCTCGTCGAACGGTCGAATGATCTCGTTCCACCGATTCTGGAAGTCCTCTCCGGCCTGCAGAGCGTCCTCTCTGCGAAAAATCCTTCCGACAAACCGTAGGCTTGCTGGGAGCGAGATGGCCAGCACAGCGAACGCTCGGGGAACCTTGTCGTAGTCCGGCCCGATGTGAATCCTGAGAACGCCACCCTGAGCCCGAAGAAGTTGGCTCACGGCCCCAACCGTCGCGTGAGCCGCCGCGCCCGACGCGCCTCGGTAGAAGATCTCGTACTCCGCTCTTAATCCCGCCTTTACAGCCGCGGCTGCCACGGCGTGCTCGTCGCGTGCGCGCAGCGATGCGGCTTCGTCAATCGCTTTGGCGATCTCCGGCCCGAACGAGCCAGCTGTATCGCCCCTCAAGAGGTCTCTTATGGCACGGGCCTGCTTCTGCTCGTGAACGCGGTGGGCAGCTTCCAGAGTATCGATGTAGCTGGGATCCGCAGCGATAGCTCCAAGGACGATGGCGCACTCAAGGGCAGTCCGGCTCAGGATTTCGCTCTCAACGGACATTCCGCGCGAGAGCAAAAGAAGTGCGCCCTGGAACGAGTTCAGGGCCTTTAGGTAAAAGAGGACCCCATACAGTTCCAGGCGCTCCGATCGCCGCGCGTGAAGTTCGGCGAGCAGCTGTATGCCGTAGCGATTCAAACCCTCGCAGAACGCGAACATCTCGCCGCGAGAGTCACCGCGAAGTATCGCCTGATCGTCGAGAGAGAGCTCGGCGAGAAATCCATCTGCAGGAATTTGGGACAGCATCGTCAATGTACTGTGGCGGGCGCCTGCATCTTAAACCCCCGCGCGGCCCCAATCCCAGCGTAGATCTAGAACGCGCCCCACATGGCCGCGGACCAATGGGCCGAAGCTGTCACGGCCGCTGGTTCGCGGCATGCAGAACGCGGGGCAGAACGAGAAGCGCAGGCCGAGCACGTCGCCTGGGTTGGAGCCTGAGCTCCTCCGCGGCATGACTACATGTCTGGTGGCAGATTCTGGCGAGTAATGGAAGCGCCGACGCTCTCAGAGGACCGAAGAGGTAGACCGAGCCTACGACAACCTTGGTGTGCCGGCTACTGGCTATACGGGCTCAGGACTGGTGCTGGCGACTCGGTGATGATCTCAAATAGCCGGCGCCGAACCCGCGCGGCCATTGAAGATTGCGCCGACGGATGATGTATTCGGTAGCAGCGGTAAGTCTCATGCAGTTCGAACTCCCAGAGATGCCCTTTCGGAATACCCTCATGTTCCCAGTCGCGACGGCCTTGGCACACCTTGTCTTCCCCAGCGATAGGGAAGAAATCGCGCCTGATTCCAACTGAGTCCATCCCGTTTGCGAAGACGATCGCGTCAGGCTGAAAGTGCTCAATTTGCGCGTCCAGCAGGAGCTTGGACACCTTTTTCACCACCGGAAAGTGAGAGGAGCGACGCGGGTCGCGCCCCATTGAGTCGAAGCAGAAAAGGTTCGAATAGATGAGGCCGCGTTGGCCGGTTTTGAACGCCAAGCGCTTCATGAAGTGAAAGAATGTCCCAGGTCGCGCCGGTTTTTCCATCTTCTCGGCGAAGAACTTGCGATGCTTCGCGAGCGCCGTGTCCACATAGGTCTGAGGGCCACCACCTTGGTACGGAACGCGCCAGCCGCGCCCACCAAATTCCCTACCGATGACCATGATCCGCCGAGCGCCAGGGTCTCTGGGGCCGCTCACTAGAAAGGGGCTGGAGAGCCTTCCCGATTCATCGGCTGTCCGCTCTAGGTATGCAGTATCGATGTCCGCAAGAATTTCAACGTATCGTTCTTCGAGGGATTTCTTCGGAGATTCCATCCAGGGGATTGTGCAAGATCGCTGCAGAGGCTCGAATGGAGAGGTGCTGTACGCCGCGACCTTCGTGGCGCCGCGGCTGTCCCGCCTTGTGAGAGGACGCGATTCAAGCCACGAGCGGCCTATGGTGCTCGGCGCCAAGGCAAAGGTGCTCGATCGTTCGATGATGGTCGCGTTCGCACGCGCCGGACGCGCCACGTGGTGGGCGGGGCCTCAGTCAGGCCCGTCGCGCGCTACTCGGCCTACATGACGACCCCACCGCCAGGCGCGCGGGAGACCTGGGCAACTTGGCGGCTGCGCCGTAATGCGGCGCGCTCCCGGTATTGCTCGGAGGGGGGCCGGATGCCCTCACGCGCGAGAATTTCACGCAGGCGCGGGGCTGGCGGGCCGATGAAGTCAGTCGGACTGGAAGAGGCTTTCCTCATGCCACCAGTATGCGGGGGGCGACGGTGCGCGCGCAGTGACGGGCTTCACCTCTTCCACGTGCGGAGTGGAGACCTTCGACCCGTCAACTCCTTGGGCCGGCGGGATCCGTCTCGATGACGCTTCTCACAGCTGAAAGCAACTCCGCGGCGTTGTGGATTTGCACCACGAACTGCGGCAAATGCTCCCAGGACCACGGCGGGGAACTGCGGTACACCGCCCGGGAAATCAAGAGGAAGTCCTGTGCGGTTTCGTCCTGGTTCATGCGGGCAATGAGGAAGTGGTCGCAGGGGCCCGACCACACGTGCTTGGATAGGTGCCATTGAGCGCAACCCTGGTGCAGCAGTTTCCACATCAGCTGGATGCGTACTCGCGTTCCATTGGCGAAGACGAACAGGTGCTGCCGCCGGGGGCGCATCCATTTGATTCCGTGGGATGTGAACAGGGCTTCCAAGTCGTGGACGATGGCCCGGGTCACTCTCCAGCCCCGCAGCTGCCGCTGCACCCTGCGGGCATGTACCGCTGCGTAGTCACGCCCGGCCAGCCGGAAAGCCGCTTCCATCGACCCGAACAGCTTGGTAAACGTCGTGCGCGCGCCGCACGCGAGCGAGGGCAGCTCCTTCACCGTGACCGACGGGTTTTCTAGCAGGGCGGCACGCAGGTGTGCCAGCAGCTGCGGCTTGCTGCGAAAGACGCCCTTCTTCCAGAAGCGCTTGGTCTGCACCCGGTCCCATGTCTCCCGATCGATGATCGGTTCAATGGTCCCAATGGTCCTGCGGAACATCGGATCCGTTTCGGTACGCCGCCGCTGGTTGCCTTCGCATCTCTTGCTCCAGACGAAGTTGCCGATGAACGATTCACAATCGAGGATGTGGCGGACCATCGTTTCGGTGAAGGGTTGCCCGTCCTTGCTTCGGATGCCTTCCGAGTTGAGGAGGTTCACGATGTCTGGCATGTGCATGCTGGTGTAGCCGTAAAGCTGGAAGATCCGTTGTACCAGCGCGACCTCGGAGGGCGGACCGGGGATCCACTTGATGTGCTCCGAAGGGCCGGCCTTGCGTTCGCCGGTCTGGAGCACGCGCGTCCTGCCCGGGTCCTTCGCCACAGCCATGCGCCGCAGGCCAATGGCAGGCAGGTTGCCCATGTGGAATCCCAGGTCGATCGCGCGGTCCTGCCCGGCCCTGACCTTGATCCCGAGCTCGCGGCTGTATTCGGCCGCCATGGCACGCTTGAAACTCTTGATCAGTGCGTTGATCGGGGACTCCTCGGTGCTGAACGGCTCGTTGACGTACCGAACCTGTACGCCATTGAGCCGGCAGTGGAATTCGTAGTAGGCCGATTCATCCGTGTCCTTGAAGCGGCCCCAGCGGCTCACGTCGTACACCAGGATCAATTCGAAGGGACAGCCTTCACCCATCACGTCCCTGAGCAGCCGCTGCATGCCACGGCGCTGCTTTAGCGTGAGGCCGCTGCGTCCCTCGTCCTCGTACTTCGCCACCAAGTGGATTCCCCGCTGCTCGGCGTACTGCCGGATGGCCTGTTCCTGGACGCCCAATGAGAGATCCTGGACATCGGTAGACATCCGCAGGTACTGCGCCGCGCGCAAACCCTCATGCTGGACCATGTCATTCTCCGGAATGCAGGGCGAAGCTGCCCCGCCTCGTACATCCGGGTCCATGACAAACTGTTTAGGGTTCGCAAATTGCGGAATCAATGGGCCAAGTCGTCGGTCTTCCGGGCGACATCTGCTCTGGCCCAAACCGTTCTGTTCAAGGCGGTCGGGTGGACGGACAGGGCTCATGCGGATCGGGTGCGGGGCCCTGTTGCGGCGAAAGAGACGAATAGCCGCGTTCTGCTAAACGGGACTCGTTTCCCCGCAACAACTCCGTGCAAGTTCAGATTAAATCCCGTCTTATGATGGGCAGATGCCAAACATCGCCGTAGCACTGAAAGAGGAAATCGCGCGAATCGCCCGCAAGGAGGTGAGGAGCGAAGCAGAGGACTTCAGGAAAGCTTCCGCTCAGTACCGCCGCCATATCGCGGCGTTGCGCCGTCGCATCGAGGAGTTGGAGCGACAACTGAAGAAGGCCGGAAAGGGGCAGCCAAAGGCCGACCCTCAGGGAGCGGCCGAAACCCCGGAAGGTGTGGCGCGGCGTTTCAGCGCGACGCGGCTTGCCGCCACGCGCAAGAAACTTGGATTGTCGGCAGCGGACTTCGGCGCCTTGGTCGGTGTCACCGGGCAGTCGATCTACAAGTGGGAAACCGGGGGAGCCCGCCCGAGGGCCAAACAGCTGGAGGCGATTGCCGCCGTGCGTGCACTGGGCAAGCGGGAGGCCGCCAGGCGGCTGGAGGCGCTCGGCTGAAGGAGGCCACGCCGTGATCGCCGCGCTGCCGCGCAGTGGTACCGAACCAAAGGTCGGTGGTGCAAAGGGGCTGCCGGCGTGGATCGCATGTTCGCCCGAGTCCGCAGGCCGGTGAAGCATCGCAACTGCGCTTGCCTGCCCGATGGGTCGTGGCCAGGCCGCCACGGCGCCGGTGCAACCCACTTCACACTTGCGAAGTGATGGAGCACGCTGCGCAGCCAGCCAGTGCGCTGGCAATCTTCCAGGATGGCGTCGTTCCTTCTTTCGCATGAATTGCACGGCAGCGCCGATCCGGCGCTCAGTGAGCGCGAGGGAGCATTGCTGCGGCCAGGCACCTGGTGCAGTTCGTGCGTGCGGGAAGGGCGCCCATTGGCGGCCAGGCGCCTGGATTTCGATCTGTTCACAAGAAGAGGCATCTCGCAGCTGGGCGCCGTCGGACTTCGGCGGGACGGCGCCAGCGAACCCGAGCGTCTGATGCGTCGAGGTCCTGACCTCATCCGGCGCCCGTAGCTCGGGCCGGACCAGTCGCTGCGCAATGGGGTTTCTAGGCGATGGAATGGCAGCAGGCACTACGAAAGGGTGATTACCGATCGCAAACGGCTAAGTAAACTGCTGAGCAAGAACTGGGAGCGTTCGATTGAACCAGAATTTCCCGTTTACCAGCTACGACTTTTGGGCGTATCTCACGTCCGGCGGATTGCTCCTCGCCGCCATAGACCTTGTCGCCGGGACCGGTTTCCTGGGACAGAAGGACTGGACCTGGGCCCAGACAGCGGTTGCCGTGGCGTCGGCATACATCGCGGGACAGCTCACGGCCGCACTCTCCTCACCCATTTTCGAGCGGGGGCTCGTTGGCACGGTCCTTGGCTACCCACGGGACAACCTTTTCGGGCAATGCATCGCGCCGTCGTGGCTCCGCAAGTGCCTGCCGGCCTACTACCAGCCCCTCCCTCCAGCTGCACAGAAAGCAGCCCTGACCAAGGGCGCAGCCCTTGGCGTTGACGGCCCCGGCGAGCGGCTGTTCTGGCCCGCGTTCAGCGTCGCCAAGGAGAGCAAGGTAGCCAAAGAGCGGATGGATAACTTCATCAACCAATACGGGTTCGCCCGCAACATCGCGTTGGTGTCGTTTGTGGACGCGGCCATCTTGGCCTGGTCCTATAACTGGCACGGCGGCAAGGCGATGCACGGCAACTTGGCGCTCGTGGCTCTGGGCGTTGGGGTGGGGATGACTTTGCGCTACATCAAGTTCTTCAGGCACTACGGCTTGGAGGTATTCACGACCTTCGCGTACTCCAAGGAGAAGGACAAGGAAAAGGAGGCGAAGTGAATTGGCTACCAGTACGTGACGGCCTGCTCCAGATTTTCGATGTGGAGCATGGCGCCTGCGCGATGTTGACGGTCAACGACGGAGCAGTGCCGCGGCGCCTGATGATTGACTGCGGGCACAACAGCACCACCGGGTTCAATCCTGGTGGGCATCTTGCAAAACTGGGGGTGCGCCACCTCGAGCAACTCGTCGTCACGAACCTGGACGAGGACCATGTCTCCGGCTACCCCACATTTGCGAAGAACGGAGTGACGATCGGCTGGCAGCTATTCAACCCGAGCGTTCGCGGCACCGATATCGCCGACTTGAAGAGCGAAACTGGCATGGGCACGGGCATGAGTGCGTTGGTCACGGGACTTGCCGGTCGCACGACGCTCACACCCGCGCAGTGCAATACCCTGGCGACGGTTCTGCCGGGTGTGGAGATGCAGTGGTTCTGGAATAAGTACCCTCACTTCGACGACGAGAACAATCTGAGTCTGATGCTACTGGTGAAGCACAGAGGCTTCTGGTTCCTGTTCCCTGGTGACATGGAGCAGACCGGCTTCAAGAACATGCTCGAGACAAACGAGGCCTTCCGGAAAGTCGTCCCGCTGGTGGACGTGCTCGTGGCCTCCCATCACGGACGCGAAAGCGGCATATACAAACCGATGTTCGAGCAGTACGGCTGCAATCCCAAGCTAACGGTCATCTCGGACGATGTGAAGAAGCACGAGACCCAGGAGACCACGAACTACTACGGCAGCAAGACGCAGGGCATTTGGTTTCAGGGGCCGACGGACAGCAGAATCCGAAGGGTGCTGACTACGCGCAGCAACGGAGAGATTCGTTTCAGCTTCCGGGACGGCGACTGCTTTGCATCATTCGAGCGAAGCTGACACATTTGGCAGATCGCGTTTGGGAGGAGCAGTATGGCTTTCTTGACCTCATACCCAAGAGGCTATGTTGCCTGGCAGCCCGGGACGCCCCAGATCCTGCAGGTGGGGCATGCGGGCAGGGCGCGACGGAGGAAGATGACGGGCTGGGTTCTCGCTGAGGCCCCGAGAGGTGAATCTCGGTAGCGAGAAGCATGCGTGGGGAACTGTGCGTTCGCGCTCAAGGAACTGGATGCCTACTTGGGAAGGGACCAGCAGCGACCACAGGCCCCGTGTGCAAGCCTAATAAGCCCCTTCGTGTTCCGCGCATTGACCCGTTCGGCGATTGTCGACCGGGCGACAGAGTGAGGGAGATTCGCGTTTTGCATAGGACGGCACGGCCTAAGAAGGTCGAGTTCTAATCGGGTTAGCCAAAGCATTCGCGTATAGTTCCACTCCGAAAAATGGGTGGGGAATGACAACGAGGAACTCAGATCACAGGCGCCTTCGGAAGGCTTGGCATACCTTCGCGCGTTGTGTCTCATTCGAGTGGCTGCTCACGCCAACGCGCCCCAATGGTGGCGATATTGTCCTGGCACGTTCTATTGCCGTCGCGACGCTTCTTTGCGCAACGTCGCTGCTCCTGCGCAACGCGATCGATCCTGACCTGAAAGGTCCGATGTCCTGGGCTGGCCTCGGAAGGCAGTTTATCGAAACGGCTCCGTGGTTCGCCGCCGCAGCCGGCGCGGTATACGCGGCCCTCTATGCTCGATTTAGCTCGCAGTGGAGCTACTTGGCAGCCCTTTACAACCAGATCAAGCAGGCTGAAATTGAGTTGTTCTGCGCGGACAGTTGCAATGAAGGGTCGGCGAAGAAGAAGTTGGCTCAATGGAAGGCCGGTTACATAGAAGATGCGCAAGACCTGCACCTTCACACGAAGGGCAACATCGCGGGAATCATTCATTTCTGGGGCGAGGATTCCGATGTTGCGGACGCCTTTACGAGCTGGGCGCCCGGCGCGGAAATGAGGTGGCAGCGGGTGCGAGCAGAAGTCGAAGCTGCTTTCAAGGCCGCGGCTGATAAGTATAAGTAATCGAAACGGGCGCTACCACCCAAAGACAGTCAACGAATCGCTCCAGTCGCAAACTGCAGCAGTTGGTCGCCTACCATACGTCCAGAGCTGCACGAGCCGGAAAAGAGCAGACCGACCGTTTGCAGGCTCCTTGCAGTACGCAAACACTAAGGAGTAGCAGGCTTGGAAACATCTCCAGTGGCATGGTACGCGGCGATTTTGTCGACCGTGGTATTCGCATGGGATCTCACCAAGTGGTGGCGTGCTGAGCCTCGCCTTCGTATCTCCGCACACGCGGAGGTGAGCTACTTGGATGCAGAGATCGTCCACCGAGACCGACAGCCCGATGGTGCTGAAGTTGCGTGCACAGCATCGTACTGCCACGTAGAGATTGTGAATACGGGCGGGCGCCCCACCACATTACTTGAAGTAGAGGCGATTGCCCGCCAGAAGAGGGGGAATAAGCCCGGTCTCGAGCTGTCAAGCAGCAACTTCAACATTCACAGGGGGAGCGATCAGCTTCCGGCGAAACTAGCGCCTGGAGAAATGTGGAGTGCAAGAATTGACATGAGAAATCTCGCGGCACTTCAGCGGATCGGCGCTGTTCACATCCGGGCACGTGCGGCGTACCGCGCCCGGGCAATCGAAGTGCAAATGCGGCAGGCCGGCAACCTGCTCGACGGAACACCCACTCCTTCTTAAGCTTGCACCGCAAACCACAGATGCCGGAATCTCAGATTTACGATTTCAACGAAGAGGACGCAGAGGACCGCTGGATCCGGGACGCGAAAGGAGTGATCGCGGATACCCGTCAACGCAGGGGCATCTGGTATTCCGCGGTCCTTGCGATTGTGGCGCTGGCTGGGATGCAAATCGTCGCGAAGAGCGTCGTAGGGGATGCGCTGCTCCTGGTTGCCGCAGTAGCGCTGTATCCTTTCCTGTACCGAGGGGACGTCCAGGCCGAAGGGAACTCGACGGGATGGATCCGCCGCTATGGCAGCTTGCTGCGAAGGGCAGCCGATCAGCTGGTGTGGCAACGGTTTTTGTCGTTCTGTTGCGTCCCGTCGGCGTTCGCACTCGTCTGGTTCGGTCCCAAGCGGCGCTACCTGCCGCTGCAGGTACCGGTTACGGCCTTCGCAGCGACGTTCGTGGCACTTCTCTGCCTGGACATGCTGTCCACAGATACCGTGGTTGGCCTCCCGCTCGTCGGCCCCCAACTGTCCGAGCTTTCTCATACTTTGTCGGTCGGGCCGTTCCTATCGCGGTGGCTGATGGGCGTTGACGCGCTCGCCTCTCGTGTTTTGTGGGGCATCGTGGGGATCGTCACCTTGCTTCTGCTGCACCTTGTGATCCTCACATTCGCCGCGTGCCTGGGCGCAGTTGCTGCGACTCTAGTCGCATCGCCGTTCGCCCGGCGAATCGAACACGAAGGCGGCGCCGACCCTGGTTGTGATCATGCTTCTGACCTTCATTTCACGAAGGCGGGCGAGGCACCGATCGAAGCGTCGTCGATAACGAACGCGCAGCTCGGTGAAAAGCTGCGCAGCGCGGCCGGTGCGGAGGCTCGTGCCCTCGTGATCTCCGGCGACATCACCGACTCGGGCGGTCGCGAAGAGTGGCTTTCCTTCTTTCACGCCCTTGAATCAGATGAATGCATGCGCGGCGTCCCAATCATCTTGGCGCCGGGCAACCACGATCTCTTCCCTTACATGCGCTCGTACGTGCCCCGGTTTGCGAGCATCCCGCTTTCATCCGCGGTGGTGCGGTTGCGCAAGATCCGATTTCTGGCGGCGGTGCTACGGGTCTGCCCGGAGATGCACGTGCTGGCGAATGGGCGAGAAAAGTCCCTTCGCGACCACCTCCACGCGCACGTGCACATGATTCAGAAGTGCGCCGAAGACGGTAACGAGGACCTGAACGCGCTAGACGAGCTGTGGGACGCGTGCTTTCCAATGCATTGCGTCGTCGGCGTGCATGCATATGTCTGCCTGGATACGAATCGCCCGACGTCCAATGTGACGACTTCAGCGTTTGGCCATTTGGCACGAGCACAGGCGAACCGGCTGGAGCTCTTGCTTACACGCTTGCGCGGCAGGCCCGGCTTGACCGTCGTCATTGTCGGGCATCATCACATGTTCACGCCATTCACGTCGCGACTGCGTGGCTGGAGAATTAAGCATCTGGAGATCGTGAGTGGTCGCCACGCGTTCAGGTCGGCGAGCTGCAGCGCCGACTATTACCTCCACGGTCATCGGCATTTGCCGTTCGGCTTCAGGATCAACCGACTCCGGGTGATCTCCGCCGCGTCTCTGCGGTTTCCGGAGCAAACATCGAAGTGAACCACGTCAGGAGAGCTGTTCAACCGGTGAGCGCTGCGAGCGTCTGGTCAAAGGTGACCTGGCCGGACGCATACGCTAAAAGCAGCCGCGGGTCCCGCGCCGCGGCCCGAGCGAGGCCTAAATGTCAGGCCAGACTTGAACGAGTCCGCTTTAGACTCTCCGCCAAGTTCGCAGCGAGTTTCATGAAAGTCGGTCTGCGGTGATCTTGCTCGCCAGGATCTTTGCGCAGCGTGTGCCGCAACAGTTGAATTGCTACCGCTTGGGCGTACTCGCCAACCGTGAGCTGTTCCGAAAGCGCGAACTGACGAATTTGTCTGATGACATTCCAAACTCCACTCAGTGGCTGTGTAGGCGCACGCGATTGTGGGAGAGTCACCAGGTTACTCCACGAATACAGCTCATCCGCAGTTCTCGCCCAATCTGCTGGATCTGACGTAATTTTTAGAAAGAGCCATGTCTCCAACGCGGCGGGGTCCTTGACAAGCGGGCCGTCTGCGACGTTGACAAAGTCAATTAGAACTGCGCGCCCGTCGACCGCTACGACGTTCTCGCCGTGCAAGTCACCATGCGCGAGCGCTCGACGATGCACAACAGGCGGCAGGGCGTCGAGCATGTCACCTATCTGCGTCGGGCTTAGTGTCAATCCATTGGACCTTCTTGACTGGGCCTCGCACTCGCTCGCCTTGCGCAGAAATCGCGCGTCACGAAACGAGCGAATGGCTCCTTCCGGTTCCATGGCCTGAGCGGGCGGCGGATCCTGCCTCCAATGGGCTTGCGCTCTCCAGCCCCTGAGCGCGTGATTAAAAAGAGAGTCGATCACGGGACAATACGACGCACTGCGCTCAACGACACGAATCAGCGCTTCCGAGCGCTCCACAAAATTGCCAACGATCAGGCCCCGCTCGGCGCCGAGCAAACACCGCCTCTCGTCGATATTCGGCCGCGCATCGAACGGAACGAACAGTGCCGTGCAGTCTGCGTAGTTCCGAAGCTCCTTCGAGGCTTTCGGATACCGATCTACCTTGATGAAAAATGGCAGCGGCACCGGGCCTGCGCGTGAGTCACGCAGTGTTACGAATCCCTGAAACACACTCGCCGTTCCGGAATCCATCTTCCGGAGCTCCAGCTGGGTGCAATCCGCAAATGCCCGCCGCAAAAGAATCTCGTCTTCGGCGGGTGCGCCGCCTGTCAGACCGATGATGTTCAGCGCGGCGGGGGGGGCATAACTCGGCCCAGCGTCGAAACGCGCGCAATTCTCCGGAATTTGCTTGAGGCGAGTGGATTCAAGAAACTGAAGCTGACTGTGGTACGCAAGCGGGCGCAGCCGCAAGTCAATGTCGCCGATACGTCCGATCTTGGCGACGATGTAGATGCGTAGCCCGTGAGCCAAACACGACCCCAGCAGTTTGCTTGACAGTACCTGAAGCAAAGTATCTGTCGGATCATGGATGATGATCGCTCGGGCGGGGGCGAGCGAACTTGCGTGCAGAGAAGGATTTGCAGCGAGGAGAGTCAGATCACGCTGGCTGAACTCTCTCGTCAAGTCCGTTGACGGAGATTGTTCGCTTAGCCAAAGAACTGTTGCTCTATGCCCTGTCACCACTGTGGCGCGCCATGCATAGTAGGCGGACGAGAATAAACCCGAACGGGCCGCTGAGTATCAAGATCCACGACGCTTTCGTCGTCGATTACCAGGTCTTCTCGTGCATCGTCGCTCTCGAGAACAAGAGCATTGGACGCAGGTACCCCCGACAAAGCACGGATATCCACACCCCGGAGACGATCAACCTCAACTATGTACGACCGACCATCGACGACGATCGTATATTGAAGCGAGGACTCGTCACTCATCGCGGTCGGCTCTGATCCGGAACCATGTGTGCCTCGCGACATCGACCTTGCCTTCGATGCGAAGGCGCCTGCATGCCCATACAACCTCCCATGGTGAGGCATCGACTCTTTCGCCCAGTTCTTCCGCCTCGTGGAACCGGTCCGGAGATTCACCCAACTCCCGCAGAATGGCAGCCGCCAACGACTGGTCCGACCACGATGGATAACCCTCGTCATCCCCGTCGCACCACAGAATTGCATTGCGCCAGATGATGAAATGTGATCTGCATCCGTCGTGACGCCAAATCGAAGGGTAGAGCGAGAGTCCTTGTGCTGCGTGGCGCCGTAGTCGCCAAGCCTTGCCTGATCTATGGTCGAGATTAACTGTTAGTGTCTCGCCACAACCGTCCGGGCACTTCATGACGATGGCGCGATCGACTCCGCGCTTGTCAATGGCCAAATCGCCGGGCCTGTGCAGCATCTTGCGAGCTGCAGCGTGCCCCTCGGTTTCCCCGAGGAAATTAATGATTCGAGCCTTCGCCACGTCTTCTCACCGGAAGAGGAAAGGCATCGCCTGTGCCAGCGGTCGAGGCATCGCCACAGAACGCGCAGGCGTGATCGCGTTGAACCTTTAACCCGTTCATTCTTGCTCGATTGCCGTCGTAGTGGATGTAGCGAGTAGGGGCCGGCACGCCGGCTACTGCGGACAGCAGCATCGTGACCGCAGCTGAAGCGACAACGCCATTCAAGCTGATAACCGCCGGTTGAACCACCGTGGCAGCACCCTGGACATACGGGTCGGCTTGTCTTTGTTCCGCAGTCATCATCTCTCGACGCAGTGCCTCCGGGTCGAGATGATTGCAGCACCACAGGCATGGCAATCCAGGGCTAAGCATCTTTACGTGGCCAGCAAATCGCGCGTGCATATTTGCATCCACAGTGACAGAGACCCCCATGTCTATCACTGGCACCATATATTGGTAAGCCGCCTGATTCAAGACATGCCTGCTCGATTGCGTGTCCGTGCAGTTGAAAATGATGTCCGCTTCGATCACGCGCCGAACCACATCTTCGGCCGTTACGTCTCCGCGTAGCACCGTCGGCTCTTTGCCACCCAGGCCTTGAATCAAGCGCTCGGCGTACCGAGTCTTGGGCTCTCCGACGTCGGCGAGCGTAGCGCCTACCACGCGGTTTAGGTTTGTGACTTCCACCGAGTCCGGATCAACGAGGATGAACTGCTGGATACCCAAGTGCGCGAGCTGCTGCAGCACGTGCGAACCGGTCCCCCCAAGCCCGACGATGGCGACAACCAATGTCGATAGTCTCGCCTGTCCATCCGGGCCAAATGCCCGCACCTGGCGATCGAATCGTTCTTCGAGCAACTCCGGCTCGGTCGCGTCGTATGCTACCTGCACGTCGTGCCCGAGCTCCATTACACGCACTGGAATTCGTGAGCCGATTTCGCGCGCGATAAGGTGGTGCATGCCAAGCAGAAGCGAGACATGCGGCACTTCGGGGCACCGCATTTGGAGGTAGGAACTCAAGCCGTTCTCAGTGTCATCGTCGATCTCAGAGAACTCGGGTGTGTGCTGCTTGGGATGTGTATGCACATAGACGAGAGACCACTTGTTCAGCCGAGCCCTCTTCTCAATGCGCAGGCAGAACTCCGTCTTTATCTGAACGCGCGTAGGCGACCTGACCTCGTAGTTAGCTTCTGTGGGAACGTGCATCTCCCGCACCATCAGTCGCCAGCCGCCAGCCGATCTGAGCTGAACAGGTACGCACAGCAAGACCGCGGCACTTTCCAGCTCGTCGTCGCGGATTGAGCCCCATAGTTCGCGCAAGGCGGGGTGCGCAAAAACCAGCGTCGTCATTGCGGCCGCCGGAACCTCTCGGCAATGATCCCTACATAGGTAGTGAGGGTGTCGCGGTTGGGGTGCCAGCTGGCCGCCGGGTCGGTAACGTGCCAAGAAAACCAGAGGCCCACGTCCCCTAGCTCAGGAATAGGGTTCGGATCTTGGCTGGCCTGCGGCATTGAGCCATTTTGAAGCCTTAGGCCCGAGCTCGCCCAAAAGCAATCTGGTGCCGGGCCCGGATACCCGACGGGCACCACGAACCTGACCACGGTTGAACTGGACGACCATCCTGCGGGAAGAGGGAAGTCCGGGATCGTCACCACTGCCGCCCCTGAAGGCATCTCGCGGAGATCTGCCTGCGGGTACCGTTGCTTCAACGACTCGAACTGCGCCAGCGTGTGCGGATGCAGCATCACGCCTTCCCGAAATTCGTCGGAGGGCGGGTGTAAAAGTGTTTCGGGCCGGTGCCGTGGCCGTGGGTCAAAGTTACGGGTTCGCCGTCGCGGATCTGCTGATCTTCTCCAGGGCCGTTGGCTTGAAGAATGAGGTCGTGCTGCAAGTTCAATGTGGGGTCAACCTTCAGGGTCGCCTCCTTGATTTGCATACCCGTCAACGATTCGGCGTCGACCTCGACCTTCTTGTCATTGCAGAAGAAGAACACGTTCGGCACAGAAACCTCCACCAGAGCGATAGGGCCATTATGTGCCAGCGCTGGCGATTTATCCAGTCCCATGTCGACTTCCAATGCGTTCGCGGGTTCCTACAACACCAGTTGGAAAGCTCGCGACAGGAGGTCAGTGCCGGCCTAGCGGCAACTGGAGACCTCTGCAGCATTGGCCGTCAACGGACTTGCTTCGGCAACAGCCGACTGCCAAGGCGATTTGGGCTCTCTTAGGCGTGCACTTCAGGCGAACGTCGCACTGGGGAACTTGAATTCTCATATGTGGCACGTATGATTTACTACGAAACCAAGCTCATGCCCCCGATAAACAGCACTTATCGGGAGCGTCAAATCACGGAGGAGGGCGGTCATGGCTCTGGAAAATTCGAGAGGCGTGCAACAGCACGAAGTGGACGCAGCAGCCGATGCGCTGGTCGCGCAGCGCCTGCGCCCGACGGTGGAGCGCGTGCGCGCCCAAATCGGGCGCGGCTCCCCGAATCGCGTGGGACCGATGCTGGAGCGCTGGTTTTCAGGGTTGGCGCCGCGGCTAGGCATCACCCCGCCAGACGGTGAGGAGGTCCCAGGCGCCGCGCCCGCGGTCGTGCGCCACGCCTTCGACACGCTTTGGTCAAGCGCGCTGCAGGCGGGCAGGGCGGCCGCCGAAGGCGAACTGCAGCGCGAACGCGATTTGCTTGCGCAACAACTTCAGGAACTCGACTCGTCCCGCGCCGCCCTGCAACGGGACGGCGAGGCCCTCGCGGCGCGCGAAGCCGATCTGCGCCAGGACCTGGAGCTGCTGCGTTCACACCTGGCCGATTCGGCCGCCCGGGTCAAGGAGCTCACGCAGACGGTTCAGGAGCGAGAAGCGGCTCTCGCGAAGTCGCGCCAAGCCACCGCCGACCTGGCGCAGGAACGCAGCAGCGAGCGGCAGCGCTACGACGAACAGCTGCAACTTCATGCCCAGGAACGCGAACGGCTGCAGCAGCACTTTGCGAGCAATGAGCGGCGCTGGCTCGAAGAAGTCGACCGCGCGCGGCAGGACGCCAAGCACGCCCGCCGCGAAGCGCTTCAAGCCGACGAGCGCTGCGCGGTGAGCGCGAAAGATAGCCAGCGCACCATCGACGCACAGGCAACGCGCCTCCAAGAGGCCCTGTTGGAATTGGCAACCATGCGCGAGCGCGCAGAAGCCGCACGGCAGCGCATCGTCACTCTCGAAGGGGCGCTGGCAAGCGCCGACCAGAAGCAGCGTGGAGCAAGCGCGAAGCCAAGGAGGCGCAAAGTGCCCGGCGCCGCAGCGGCAGCCCGTGTTCAGCGATAGCGTACCAAGCTGACCCCTGCGACTTGCAGAGGGTTCTTTATTCCGCTTTGGCTAATTTGAGTCGAGCTTCAGACAACATAATCATGAATAATCGACCATAAAGCGGCCCTTCCCCAGCGCGGGGAAAGGGGCGATCGGTGCCATCCCCATGGGTATTCAAGGCATCTCTTCCTGGATGGTTTCAGCCATCTGTTGGGCCATGATTCGCAGATCGCGACTGACTGCCTGCAGGCCCGCCAGGGCTTGCCAGAACTCCAATGCGATCGGCGCTGCTTGTGAGGCGAGCGCGCGGGCATCCGGACTGAAGCGCATGTAGTCGGCAGCGCCCCCTGACCTCGCATCGGGTCTCCAGCGCATCGGCAGCATGTCGTAGACCGGCGCGAGCCTGAAGCGGCCCTTCTTGACGTCTTGCAATTGCACGAACAAGGCCAGGTTGCCGCTGTGCATGTCCGTGTTTCCGATCAGCCGTCCGAAGTCCAGGAGCGTGCGCGCCACGCCCGCATCCTCGCGCGTGAGGCTGCCGCGGCTTGCGAGCGCGTCGCAGCTCTCTGCCCAGTTGCGGTACACGCCGTGCACAAACGCGCGATGAGCATTGCCGATCGATACAACGTGGCAGCGGCCGGTGGCACCAATGCGATCAAAGCGCTCCGAGATCAAGTACGCCCGCTGGCCAGTCAGGCGCAGTTGCGCGGCTGCGGCGGCGAGGCCGTGCTTAGCCAACGTCAAGGATGCGAGGTGCTCCGCGTGGAGCAGATCGCACCAGCGACGGCCGCCAGGCGTGTCCAGGGGCGGAGAGAACTTCACGATCACTGGCCCATGGTCTTCGAATTGCGCGAGGAACTTGGGCTGTTCGCCTCCGACCAAGGATCCTGCGGGGAGTGCCGTGGCCACAGCTCGCGCGGCACCGTCCAACTGCTCGTCAATCCCGTGTGCGGTGATCCTGGGGCTTTGGCTGCCTTCTTCCTGGAAGCCAAGGGTGATGGCCCCAGGGGAATCGTGGGCCTGCAACGCAGCGTACAGAATGGTCTCGGTCGACCAGCGGTCTGGCTCGCTCTCGACGCGCAGTGCCGCCATGGAGCGCGCGGCGATGCGACCCAGGAATCCCTCGGCACGCAAGGGCATGAGGTACCAAGGCAGCGACTCGCCCGTGTAGTCCCCCAGCTTGGCGGACTCCACATCGATGGTCCCATTGGCCAGGAGCGTCAGCGTGCCCACATCCGTGCGTCGCCCCTGCGCATCCTTCCACCACAACGATTGCTGCGCAGGCCTCCCATGAATAGATTTCGGTAAGCCATATCGGGTGGCCCTGGCCTTCCCGATCCTCACAATCTGCGCTGCCATGTCCGCCAGCAGACGCGACACGGTGGGCTGGCTCTTCCCAGTGACAGCGACCAGATCGGCTGCCGTGGCCGTGCCACGGTTCGAGAGTAATCCCAGGATCAGGTGATGGTCGGAAGTTAGGCTCACGACCGAATAGTAGATGAATAGATATATCCATCAAGCCTGCAACCTCGGTCTGCAATGACCTTCGCACGTCATCCGTCCGAATGATAAGGAATGCGAAGCGTTGCGGTTTATGGTTGCCCGATAAACTGCCAAATCTCGCTTGATCCGCACGACGTGATGTGACGGGCGACGCGGTCGACAACGAGGCTTGCGCTTCGGTGGCCTCGCAGGCTGCGTCGAACGCTCATCGTCGATGCCAACGAGGTAACGGTTCGGTCCTGAACGAACGAGGGAAGTCTCGATACGTACTGGTTGCAGACATCAGTAGTCAAGGGCCGCTGTCGCGGCCGCGAGCGCGCAGCGATGGCGGGCGAACGCCCGCGTCAACTCCAAGGGCAGGCCAGAGCGCTCGGGTACGCCACCCCAGCTCGTCCACATGCATTCCCACACCCGGTCGGAACTGGTGATGTACTCGGCCGCCTCTGCGTTCAGCTCACGCCATGAGGCAAGAACCTCCTTAGACGCCGGGTTTACTGCACCCTCGAGGTCTTGCT
Organism: Ramlibacter monticola; assembly: GCF_016722785.1. GTDB lineage: Bacteria > Pseudomonadota > Gammaproteobacteria > Burkholderiales > Burkholderiaceae_C > Ramlibacter > Ramlibacter monticola. The sequence continues at coordinate 189,174 of NZ_JAEQNE010000002.1, forward strand.
CCAGAAGGTCGAGGGCCTGATCCTGGATGCAGCAAAGCAACTCCTCGCCCATTCCATCCTCCGTGCACGCCGTCCACAGCCAGTCGCTGAGCGACCGCAATTCGTTGATCCACTGAAGGTTCTGCATTGCGGGCGTTTCGTGAACGAGGACAGGCCAATAGCTTGGCACTCCTGCCTAAATCGATCAAGCGACAGGCACGAAGTCGTTGCCCAGGCCGGATCCGTGAACTGGACGGGCGGCGTCCGGCGTTCTCCAGCTAACACGTGCCGAGCTTCCTTCTTGCAATGATGTCTTTATAGCCTTTTATAGCACCGAGCTTTAATTCAAGCTCAGCGGTGAAAAGCGTGCAGGTGAGGGCAATCGCGTTCAGTGGTGACACTTTCCCTTCAAGAACGGTGACACTTTCCCTTCGACGGATGCAGGCGCGTCGTGCACCTGCAGCGCGGCATACAGGATGGTCTCCAGCGACCAGCGATCTGGCTCGCTCTCGACGCCCAGTGCCGCCATGGAGCGCGCGGCGATGCGCCCCAGGAATCCCTCGGCACGCAAGGGCATGAGGTACCACGGCAGCGACTCGCCCGCGTAGTCCCCAAGCTTGGTGGACTCTACATCGACGCTCTCGTTGGCCAGGAACGTCAGCGTGCCCACACCCGTGCGTCGCCCCTGCTCATCCGTCCACCACAATGTGTGCTGCGCCGGCCTTCCATGAATAGATTTAGGTAGGCCGTATCGGGTGGCTCTGGCGTTCCCGATCCTCACAATCTGGGGTGCCATGTCCGCCAGCAGACGCGACACGGTAGGCTGGCTTTTCCCGGTTGCGGCAGCGAAGTCGGCGGCCGTAGCCGTGCCACGGCTCGACAGTAATCCCAGGATCAGGTGATGGTCGGAGGAGAGGCTCACGACAGAATAGTAGATGAATAGATATTTCCATCAACCCTGCAGCCTCGGTCTGCAATGACACTTCCACGCGTCCTCCGTCCGAACGACAAGGAATGCGAATCGTTGCGGTTTATGGTTGGCCGACAAACTGCCAGATCTCGCTTGATGCGCACCGACGTGAACTGTGTGCGACCGAGACGGAACTCCAGAGCGTGGCCCGCATCGTATCGGTCCACCACCCCGATGCAGCAGCGAGGCGGGCGCGAAGTCCTTGATGCGCCGCTTGCCGCAGTCCTGTGGCAAGGCTCGGGACCAAAGGCGGAGGACTTTGCCGTCAACGGATGGACATCGCTTGAAGGTTCGCTGTCAACGCCGATCAAGAATTGCATGGGTGCAATTTACGTCCGCCACCCACAGGTTCGCCCGCAAAACTCCTCCGAATGGGAGATGACAGTCCGGTCGCTCCTGCCTTATACCGCCCCGCGAGGAGGGGCACCATGTCGGTCTTGGACCTGGACTACAACTTTGCCGGGCTGTCGCTGCAGGATCTGCTGGAGGCACGCGAGCTGTACCACTGGCATCTTCTAAGCAAGCCCAACGTGGTGGGCACGGCGATCGGGTACTACCTGATTCGCAAGGACGAGGCCTGGCCCTCCAAGCCGGGAGAGGGCCGCAATCCACGCGCGAAAAAGAGCTACGCGCGCACCCTGTTCAATTCCGAGGTCCGAGACTACTCCTGGCCCTGCATCCTGGCGTTCGTGCGCCAGTGGGAACCGCGCAAGGCATTCGCAGAAGGTGGCTCGCGCAAGGCGTCGGAGATCGTTCCCAAAACCCTGTACATGCCGGACGGTCGAGCCGTCCCGGTTTGCGTCGTCGAAGTCGGTGATGAACAGCCCATCGCCGTCCTGCCCCCTGTGGACGGACCGCGGCCCTCGTTTCCCCTGGGGGGCGGCTGCCCGATCACGCTGGACGCGCAGGGAGAACGCCGCTCCGCCACCGCGGGTTGCCTGGTGACTGATGGGCACACCACCTATGTGTTGACGGCTCGCCATGCCTGCGGCGAGCCAGGGCAGATCGTGAGCAGCGTGTTGCGCGAGGGCGAGGAACGCATCGGCGTTACTGCCGGCAAGCAGCTCAAGCGCCTCGAGTTCTCAACGGTCTACACGCGCTTTCCGGGGGGCCGAGCGTATTCCGCCTTGGATGTCGGCCTGGTGCGTGTCGATCGCGTGGCGGACTGGACCTGCAACACCTATGGGCTGCCCGCGCTGGGGCCCCTCGCGGACGTGCACGAGGGCAACCTGTCGCTACGCCTAATTGACCAGCCGGTGGTTGGCTATGGCGCCGCGTCCGGCTTGCTTCGCGGTTCGATCAAGGCGCTGTTCTACCGTCATCGGTCGGTGGGCGGCTTTGACTACGTCGCGGACTTCATGATCGCACCAGGCGATGGCGTCCAGACGCGGCCCGGCGACAGCGGGATGGTCTGGCACCTGGACGTCACGCCCAACATCCGTGACAACCCCGATCTGCCGGTGTCGCAGCGTGTCTTGAGGCCGCTGGCCATGGAGTGGGGCGGGCAGCTGATCGGAGACAGCCCCCGCGCGCAACGCTTCGCGGTTGCCACCAGCCTGAGCAGCATCTGCCGGCTATTGGACGTCGAACTGGTCACCGACGTAGGCCGTGGCGTCTCCGGCTATTGGGGACGCACCGGTCACTACAGCATCGCGGCGCTGGCGATCGAGCACGTGCACAACGCCAAGTTGAAGAAGTTCCTACGCGCGAACGCCGCCATCCTGAGCTTCGACTTGGGGACCATCGCACAAACGGGCTTCGACAAGTCGGTGGGCCAGCTCAGTGCGGCCGACGGCTTCGTGCCGCTGGCTGACGTGCCGGACGAGATATGGAAGAAGTTGTCCAAGTCGAAGGGCGGGCGCACCGGCGGCCGCGACACCACGGGCGGCGCCCAAAGAAGCAACGGCCCCGAGCATCCGAATCACTATGCAGACATCGACGCTCCTGGCCCCACTGGGAAGTCGCTGCTCGAGCTGTGCCGCGAGGATCCCGACACTTACCTCAACCCCGATGCTTGGCTGCAGTTCTATGCCGACATGGCAATAAGGCTGAAAGAGGCTGGCCACGCGGACCAGGCCAAGCAGTACACGAGCAAACTCAAGCAGGGACTGCTTCCATTTCGGCTGTGGCAGTTTTTCGATGCCATGGTGGGATTCGTCCAGGACGGCGACATCGAGGGCTTTCTCACCGCCGCCGGCACCGCGGCCCACTATGTGGGAGACGCCTCGCAGCCTCTACATGGTTCGGTCATGGCGGACGGGAACCGAGAGATGGAGAGCCCGCGCATCGACCCAGAAACCAACGAGCCGTTCATCTACGGGAAGGGCATTCATAGCGCCTACGAGACCAAGATGGTCTCACGCTACGCCGAAGACCTGATCCAGCAGGCGGGCGCCATGTTGTCGGATGCGGCGCCACTGCAGGCCTGCAAGAGCGGTGCCCAGTACGCGCGGGCCGTGATCGAACTCATGCACATCGTCGCCAAGAAGCTGCCCCCACAGAAGATCCTCGACGAGTTCGAGGAGGCAGGCGGCGAGTCGAAGGTGGCGACCCTGGATGGGATGTACGAGAAGTTGGGGCGGCCGACGGCCGCTGTGCTGGCCGAGGGGGTTCGGTTTCTCGCGCTCTTGTGGGAGTCGGCATGGACTGCCGGTGGGGGCGCCCAGCAGGCGGCATCCAGTCTGGTGGCCTTGGAGAAGGCCGACATCCGCAAGCGCTACCTCAAGATCAACTTCGTGCCTTCGGTGACCCTCGACGAGATCGGCAACCACTTGACCGCGGACGGCGCGTCGGCTTCGGGCTGGTCCATCTAGAACGCGTAGCGTAGTTGGCCGGGCTTGGGTCGGTACACGAGCGCTTCCATGATTGTCAGCTCCCAGAGACCAAGTCCCTGGCCGGTAGTGCAACTTGCATCGCGCCAGTCGTGGCACTTTCGGTTCAAAAGAAAGTGACGCGCTCGATTCAACGGATGACCTTTGGTCGCAAGCACTCGGCCGGCCGGCTTCGTTCGGTCACGCCGGTCAACTCGGACCGATTTGCGCCAAGGCAGCTGAAGGCACGCCGGATTTCGCCCAGCTTGGACGCTGAGTTGCTCGGAATCCGTGGGCACGCGTGTGAGCCAGATCCGTGAACTGACGGGCGGAGTGCGGCATGCTCCAGCTGACACGGGGCGAGCTTCCTTCGTGCAACGATGCTTTTATAGCCTTTTATAGCACCGAGCTTTAATTCAAGCTCAGCGGTGAGCAGTCCTTGCATACCCGAGGACGCGCAGAGTCCTACCACTAGCCGATCGGCCACCTGAGTCCGAGGTCAGGCCCTATGGGTGTTCCGGATCTAATGTCATTTGCTGAAGCTGTCGCGAAAAAGCGGTGCCTGTACAGAGGCTGGAGGAGTTGCCATCCGCTATCTCTATGGAATGACTGGGTTCGAGCAGTAGCCGAGCTGAGGACGTTCCGGAACGCAGACTGGATTTGAGATTTGACATAATACGCATCGTATCAACGTGCCGGCCAGTTACAGCGGGGCCCCGATCACCGCGAACGACTGTAAAAAGTGTGGCGCCGCGGAATGAACCGCGGCCACGATTGGGAGATTCCATGCACTTGATCACGCGACTTTCCGTCGTCGCGGCCGTCGTCGTGCTGGCGGGCTGCGCCTCGCAGACCACCACCGGCGGCGCGTCGGGCGCCGGCAAGCACCTGGTTTACCGGGACAGCGCCGGCAACGTCATCCGCCAGTTCGACTATCCCGACGACGCCTTCTGCCGCCGCGTCGAGAACCTGACCGGCCGCACCGCGCGCTGCCAGGACACCCCGGCGCCCGGGCTGACCGCCAAGGCCACGCTGCGCTACAACCCGCCCGGCGTCCTGGTCGAAGGCCACTATGCGGACATGGCGCGCTGCCGCGCCGACACCGGAACCATGTCGGCCGGCGTGGAGCTGATCAATCCCTGCACAGCCAAGTAATCAAGGACCGTACTTGAAGTCCTGGCGGCAAGTGGTTGTCACCACTTGCCTTTCGGTCTCGCGTTGCGGATCGCGGCCGAGATGAGCTCGACCGCATCGCGGCGGTTCGCCTGCTGCGCGAAGTCGAGCGCCGTCAGGCCCAGCTCGTTGCGCAGGGTCGGGTCGGCGCCGGCCTCCAGCAGCAGCTTCACGGCCGAGGGCGTGCCGTATTTCGCCGCCATCATGAGCGGCGTCGACTTGTTGGGCGACTCGGCGTCGATGTAGGCGTGCTCGTCCAGCAGGATCTGCATGATCTCCAGGTGCCCGTTCGTGGCCGCGTAGTGCAGTGGCGCCCAGCCCGTCTTGTTGACGTCGGCGTCACGGGCGACCAGCTTGCGCACGATGTCGGTCTGGCCCTTCAGCGACGCCATCATCAGCGGGCTCTCGTCCTTGGGGCTGCGCCATTCCACCTTCGTCTGCGGCCAGGCGATCAGCGCCGCGGCCGCCTTCAGCGAGCCGTCCCTGACCGCCAGGAACAGCCCGTGGTTGCGGGCGGGATCGAGCGCATTGGCGTCGAAACCGCGCCGCAGCAGCTGGTTCACGGTCCCGGCGTCGTCCTGCTTGATGGCCCGGAAGAAGTCCTCGTAGGAACCCGCATGCGCCAGGGAAAGCGAAAGCAAGGCAACAAGATAGAAAAGCCTCTTGAAGTACTTTCTCATGATTTTTCCGGCTTGAACAGGGTCTCGAAATTGCGGCTGGTGAGCTCGGCCACCTGCTCCACGCCCAGCCCGCGCAGCTCCGCGATCTGCCGGGCGACGTAGGGAACGTAGGCGGGGATGTTCAGCTTGCCGCGGTACGGCACCGGCGCCAGGTAGGGGCTGTCGGTCTCGATCAGGATGCGATCCTCGGGCACGAAGCGCGCCACCTCGCGCAGGTCGGCGGCATTCTTGAACGTGATGATCCCGGAGAAGGAGATGTGGAAGCCGAGGTCCAGCGCCGCGCGCGCCACTTCCGCCGTCTCGGTGAAGCAGTGGAACACGCCGCCCACGGAGCCGGCGGAGCCGTCCTCGCCCTCCTCCTTCAGGATCGCGAGGGTGTCCGCCGACGACGCCCGGGTGTGGATGATCAGCGGCTTGCCGCAGCGGTGCGCCGCCCGGATGTGCGTGCGGAAGCGCTCCCGCTGCCACTCCAGGTCCGCGATGCTGCGCCCGCCCTTGCGCTCCTCCATCTGGTAGTAGTCCAGCCCGGTCTCGCCGATGCCCACCACGCGGGGCCGGGCGGCGAGTTCCAGCAGTTTCTCCACCGTGGGTTCGGCGATGCCTTCGTTGTCCGGGTGCACGCCGGCCGAGGCCCAGAAGTTGTCGTGATCCATCGCCAGCGCGTGGACGGCCTCGAATTCCTCCAGCGTGGTGCAGATGCAGAGGGCCCGGTCCACGCCGGCGGCGGCCATGGCCTGGCGGATCTGCGGCAGTTGGGACGCGAGCTCGGGAAAGCTCAGGTGGCAGTGGGAATCGACGAACATCGGAAGTCCAAAACGCGAGCGCCGCGCGGTCACAGTCGACCCGCGGCGCGGCCAGGGTGGGATTCTAGGGAATCTAGATGGTCTGGGTGGGACGCTCGGACGCGAGGTGGCCCCCCAGCAGTTCCTCGATCTTGATCTTGAGCAGCTTGGACTTCTCGTCCGACGGGAAGCGGACGCCGACGCCCTGCGTGCGGTTGGCCGCGGCGCGCGCCGGGGTGACCCAGGCCACCTTGCCGGCCACCGGGTAGCGCTGCGGATCGTCCGGCAGCGACAGCAGCACGTAGACGTCGTCGCCCAGCCGGTACTCGCGGGTGGTCGGGATGAACACGCCGCCGTCGGAGAACAGCGGGATGTAGGCGGCGTAGAGCGCCGCCTTTTCCTTGATGGCGAGCTGGATGACGCTCGGGCGGGGCGTGTTGGGGGCGGCGGTACTCATGGCTGGCTCCTCGAGTGTAGGGCTGCCCGCGCCTGGGTCACAAGGTCTTCCAGCAGGAGCCCGGCGTTGAAAGGGTGTTCGACCGTGCGGGAAGTCGCGGCCAGGCTGCGCCACCACGCGGTCAGGGCTTCCACCGTGGCGGCGGGCGGCAGGTCGGCGGCCTCGAAGAAGCGAGGCGCCGCCCCGGAACGCACCGCCAGCAGGTCGTGGCAGAGCTTCTGCAGCGCCTCCACCAGGTCCGCCGGCCCCCAGCCGGCGATCGCGGAGGTGTCGCCGCGGACCAACGCCTTGGGCCATTGCGACCAGGCCCGGGCGTCCAGGCCGGCCTGGTGCAGCCGCAGGGCGTCCTCCGGCCGCCCGCCGGCGGCGCGCAGCAGTACCGGCGCGGCCGCCGCGGCGACGCCCTCTTCCGCCAGCCACGCCGTGGCCTCGCCGGCCTGCGGCCAAGCCATGCCGTGACCGAGGCAGCGGCTGCGGATCGTCGGCAGCAGCAGGTGCGCGGCCTCGGTGGCGAGCACGAAGCGCACGTCGCCCGGCGGCTCCTCCAGCGTCTTCAGCAGCGCGTTGGCGGTGATGGCATTCATGCGTTCGGCCGGATAGACCAGGACGACCTTGCCGCGCCCGCGCCCGCTGGTGAGCTGGGCGAAGTCGATGGCGTCGCGCATCGCCTCGACCCGGATCTCCTTGCTCGGCTTGCGCTTCTTGTCGTCGATGTCGGCCTGCGCCTTCTCGCCCAGCGGCCAGTCGCGGGCCAGCATCTCGGTCTCGGGCATCAGCACCGCCAGGTCGGTGTGACTGCGCACCTGCACCTGGTGGCAGCTGTCGCACTGCCCGCATGCGCCGTCCGGCGTCGGCCGGTCGCACAGCCAGGCCTGCGCCATGGCCAGCCCCAGCTGGTACTGCCCCAGTCCCGACGGTCCGTGCAGCAGCCAGGCGTGGCCGCGCTGGGCGAGCAACCGCCGCAACTGGGCGCGGATCCAGGGAGCGCTCATGCGAGCAGGCCCCGCTGCTTCAGTCCGGCCTCGACATCGCGCCAGACCGCCTCGCGCGGCTGGTCCGCATCGACGCGCAGGAAGCGGCCCGGGTCGGCGGCGGCCCGCGCCCCGTAGCCGGCGGCGACGCGGGCGAAGAACGCCTGCGGCTGCGACTCGAACTTGTCCGGCACCCGGGCGCCGGCGAGGCGCTGCGCTGCCACGGCCGGCGCCAGGTCGAACCAGACCGTCAGGTCCGGCTGCCGGATCCCCGGCGCATCCACGGCCGGCACGGTCTGCACCCAGCGCTCCAACCCGGCCAGCACCTGCAGGTCGAAGCCGCGGCCGGCGCCCTGGTAGGCGAAGGTGGCGTCGGTGAAGCGGTCGCACAGCACGGCGTCGCCGCGGGCCAGGGCCGGCTCGATCACCTGCAGCAGGTGGTCGCGCCGGGCCGCGAACATCAGCAGCGCCTCGGTGAGCGGATCCATGGGGTCGTTGAGGGCCAGCGCCCGCAGCTTCTCGGCCAGCGGCGTGCCGCCCGGCTCGCGCGTGAGCACCACGCTGCGGCCGCGCGCCCGCAGCGCCGCCGCCAGGGCGTCGATGTGCGTGGACTTGCCCGCGCCGTCGATGCCTTCGAAGCTGATGAACAGGCCGCGTGTCATTGCCCGCGCTGGTATTTGTTGACGGCGCGGTTGTGCTCGTCCAGCGAGGCGCTGAAATGGCTGCTGCCGTCGCCCTTGGCCACGAAATAGAGGAAGTTGCCGGGCGCGGGCTGGACCGCGGCCAGCAGCGATGCCTTGCCGGGCAGGGCGATCGGCGTCGGCGGCAGGCCCGCGCGCAGGTAGGTGTTGTAGGCGCTGTCGGCCTGCAGGTCCGCCTTGCGCAGGTTGCCGTCGAACTTCTCGCCCAGGCCGTAGATCACGGTGGGATCGGTCTGCAGCGGCATCCCGATGCGCAGCCGGTTCTGGAACACGGCGGCGATCAGCGTGCGGTCGGCCGCCTTGCCGGTCTCCTTCTCCACGATGCTGGCCAGGATCAGCGCCTCCTCCGGCGTCTTCAGGATCGACTTCGGCGAGCGCTGGGCCCAGGCCTGCGCCAGCCGCTTGTCCATCGCCCGCAGCGCCCGCTGGAACACCTTGAGGTCGCTGGAGCCCTTGGAATAGGTGTAGGTGTCCGGGAAGAAGCGCCCTTCCGCCGGCACGCCCTCGCGCCCGAGCAGCTTCATCAGGTCCGCCTCGGCGAGATTCAGCGTGTCGCCCTTCAGCGCCTCCGCCTTGGCCAGGGCCGCGCGCATCTGCCGGAAGGTCCAGCCTTCCACCAACGTCACCGCGCGCAGCGACTCCTCGCCGCGGGCCAGTTTGTCCAGCAGGCGTTCGGGGGTGATGCCGCGCTCCAGCTCGTAGCTGCCGGCCTTGATGCGCTGGCCCTCGCCGGAGATCCGGAACCAGGCGTACAGCACGCGCGGATCGACATCGACGCCCGCCTCGCGCACGGCCTGGGCCACGCCGCGCGGCAGCGTGCCGGGTTCGATCGACAGGTCGAGGGTGGCGGCGGAAAGGCGCAGGGGCTGGTGGACCCACCACCAGCCGGCGCCGGCAACGGCAGCGGCACCCAGCAGCGCCAGCGCGAACAAAAAGGTGATGAAACGTCGCACGTCCTTGCTCGGCGTCTGGAATCAGCGGGCCATGATAATTCACCCATGTCCCATCCCCTGAATGGTGTTGCCGCCCTGCCTCACCTCGGCGTGATCCGAGCGCAGGGCGAAGAGGCGGCGAAGTTCCTGCACAACCAGCTGACCCAGGATTTCGCCCTGCTCCAGCCCGGCGAGGCGCGGCTCGCGGCTTTCTGCACGGCCAAGGGCCGCATGCTGGCGAGCTTCATCGGCTGCAAGCGAGGCAGCGACGAGATCCTGCTGGTGTGCAGCCGCGACGTGCTGCCGGCCGCGCTCAAACGGCTGTCCATGTTCGTGCTGCGCTCCAAGGTGAAGCTGAGCGACGCGACGGCGGAGCTCGCCCTGTATGGCCTCGTCGGCGAGCCCGCGGCCACGGCCGATCCGCCTTGGACCGTGCGCGAGGCCGCGGGCGCGCTTCGCGTACAGCTCTATCCGGCCGACGGCCAGCCGCGCGCGCTGTGGATCGGTCCCGCGGGCGCGCCCGCTCCCGCCCAGCCGGACCTGCCCCTGTCCCTGTGGCAATGGGCCGAGGTGCGCAGCGGCGTCGCCACCGTCACCCAGCCCATCGTCGAGGCCTTCGTGCCGCAGATGCTGAACTACGAGTCGATCGGCGGCGTGAACTTCAAGAAGGGCTGCTACCCGGGCCAGGAGGTGGTGGCGCGCAGCCAGTTCCGCGGCACCCTGAAGCGGCGCGCCTTCGTCGTGCACAGCGCGGGCGAGCTCGTCGCCGGCCAGGAGGTGTTCCGCTCGGCGGAGCCCGAGCAGCCCGCCGGCCTCGTGGCCGAGGCCGCCCCGGCGCCGGAGGGCGGCTGGGACGCGATCGCGTCGCTGCAGCTGTCGGCGGCCGACGCCGGCGACCTGCATGCCGGCCGCGCCGACGGCCCTGCCCTGAAGCTGCTGCCCCTGCCCTACCTGCTGCTGGCCGACGTCTGAGCGCCTGAAGCCGCCACCTGCGCGCGGAAGGCGGCGGGGATTTCCTCGGCCAGCACGGGCCGCTCCAGCGGCGTGGCCGCGGCAAGGCCTTCGCGGAAGTACTGGAGGGCGCGCTCGGACTGGTTCTGCTCGCTGGCGATCAGGCCCTGCTGCACCAGCCCGCGCGCGCGGCCTTCGGGCCAGCTGCGCATGCGCTCGTCCAGCAGTTGCCGCGCGAGCGCATAGTTCCTGGCGCGCCAGGCGAGCAGGAAATAGGTGTTGACCAGGTCGTAGTCCTTGATCCCGGCCTCGTAGGCCTCGCGGGCCAGCTGGGTTGCGCGCTGCTCGTTGCCCCCGCGCGCCAGCAGGATCACCTCGAGCGAGCGCACCGCCGGCGCGCGCGGCTGGATGCGCTTGGCGCGCTCCAGGTAGGCCAGCGCCTTGTCGGTGCGGCCCATGCTGGCATAGCCGCGGGCGGCGTTGCTGATGATCGCCACCACGTAAGGCCGCGATGCGAGCACGCTGTCCCAGATCCAGGTCGCGTTGGCCCAGTCGCCCCAGCGCGCCAGTTCGTCGGCGACGATGGGCGTGATCTTGCGGTAGTGCGGGTTGAGCGCGATGCCCTCGCGCACCAGTTGCAGCATCTGCTTCTTCAGCGGCGCCAGGCGCGGATCGTTGGGATTGCCGGTGGCCGTGATGGACACGGCGATCTTGGCGGCGCTGACCAGCTTGTGTTCGCTCTCGGCCGCGCGCTGCGTGATCGCCACGGCGAGCACGAGGCACGCCGCGCCCAGTCCCAGCACGACCTGGGCGATGCGGGGCGACCAGCGCAGCGGCGACGCGAGCAGCCGGCGCGCCGCGCCCAGGCGCGCATCCGAAGCCGCGAGCCCGCCCAGGCCCACGGCGAACAGCGCGCCCGTGGCCGCCATGCGCCACGGGAAACCGGCATTGCTCACCATCAGGAGGGCCAGCAGGCTGGCCAGCAGGACCGCGCGCCAGGGCTGGTCGGCCTGCCCCTCCGGCGTGGCGGGCGCCCAGCTGCGCCCGAAGGAGGCGATCAGGTAGGCGAACAGCAGCAGCACGAACACCCAGCCGACCGCGCCGTATTCCGCCACCAGCTGCAGGTACTCGTTGTGGACGTAGTAGTCCGTCTCCAGCTGCGAGCCTTCGGCCTGGTAGCGCGGGATCTCGCTCTCCCAGGCGCCGGCGCCCACCCCGGTGAGCGGCCGGTCCGCGATCGCCCGCAGCGTGGCGCGCCACATCACGAGCCGCATGTCGATGCTGGCGTCGCCCGGCTTGAGCGACTGCGCACGGTGCAGTCCGCGGTCGATCGGGGTGGCGCCGAAGTTGTCCTCGAGGATCTTCGGGTTGGTGGTCGGGATGAAGCCGAGGGCCAGCACCACCGCCGCCACGGCGCCGGCGGCGAGCAGGCGCAGCCCGGGCGACCAGCCGGACCACGCCAGCGCGCGCCGGCAGCGCCAGGCGATCAGGGGGAGCACCACGCCGGTGAACATCCCCAGCGCCAGCAGCGCGGACCGGGTGCCCGTCATGAGCAGGGCCGTCAGCACCAGGCCGATGCTGGCGGCCAGCAGGGCGACCATCGCGCTGGTGCGTGCGCGGGCCAGCAGCAGCACGCCGAAGGGCAAGGTGCAGACCGTGAATTCGGCGAAGAAGTTGCGGTTGATGAAGGTGGACGCCGGTTGCGGCCCCTGCGGGAACAGCGCCATCCCGCCCCAGAACTGCGCCATCGCCCACAGCGAGGCGATGAGCCCGGCGCCGTGGAGGGCCCAGGCGAGCAGCGGCAGCCGTTCGCGCGTGAAGGTGTTGAGCCCCACCCAAGCGATCAGGGTGAAGACGAACCAGCGCACCGCCTCCACGCCCCCGAGGTAGGCATGCGACCAGGCCATGCTGCCCAGGGCGTAGGCCATCAGCAGCAGCGGCAGCCAGAGCACCGCGTGCCAGCGCAGCGGCTCGCCGCGCGCGCGCTGGGCCAGCACGAACAGCAGCGCCGCGGCCAGCGCGCCGAAGGCGATGACGATGGACTTCAGCGTGTCCTGCAGCATCTCCTCGCCTGGCACGCCCAGCACGGGCGCGAGGAACAGCGCGACGGCCAGCACCGCGACCGCCCCGCCGTCGCGGGCGGGCTCGCGCGGCAGCGCGGATGCCGCCGGGGCGGCGCCGGCGCGGGCCCCGGCCGCAGGCGCGGGATCGGTCCCGGCCGCGGGCGCGGGGCGGCGTTTGCGGGCCACTTGCGTCAGCGCTCCAGCGGCAGCGCCCGGGTCATGGTCACGTGCGGGATGCCGGCTTCCTCGTAGGTCTCTCCCTGCGGCTCGAAGCCGAGCCGGGCGTAGAACTCCTTCGCCGTGCGTTGCGCGTGCAGTTCGATGGCGCGGTCGCCGCGCGCCTGCGCCACGGCGGACAGCGTGCGCAGCACCTGCTCGCCGAAGCCGCCGCCGCGCAGCGCCTGGTGCACCGCCATCCGGCCGATCTTCGCTACGCCGCCTGAGGCCGGCAGCAGGCGCCCGGTGGCGATCGGCTGGTCGAGGCGGTTGTAGGCCACCGCGTGGACCGCCGTGGCATCGGCCTCGTCCCACTCGAGTTCGGCCGGGATGCGCTGCTCCTGCACGAACACTTCGGTGCGGATGCGGCCGGCGTCGGCGCCGAGCTCGTCCCAGTTGCCGGTCTTCACTCGGATCATGGGCTCGCCCGCCTCGTAGCCGGTGAGCATCTCCCGCAGCAGGGGCGGCACCGGGCGCGAGGTCTGCGTCGCCGGGTCGGCGAACACGTAGACCAGCTCGCAGGTGATCAGCAGTTCCTCGCCGCGGAAGATCGCGCCGCTGAACAGCATGGAGGAGTTGCCGAGCCGGCTGCACCTGAGCGCCACGTCCAGCCGGTCGTCCATGCGGGCGGAGGCGTGGAATTCGACGGTGGCCTTCTTCACGTAGAGGTCGCCCTGCAGCTGGTGCATGGCTTCCTCGTAAGGCATGGCCAGGGCGCGCCAGTAGTCGGCCACCGCGGTGTCGAAGTACATCAGGTAGTGGCCATTGAAGACGATCTTCTGCATGTCCACCTCGGCCCAGCGCACCCGCAGCCGGTGAAAGAAACGGAACTCTTCTCTTTTCATGCTCGCATTGCGCGTTGGAGGGCCGCGGCGGCATCCGCGTGCGCCTGCCGGGCCTCGGGCAGCGCGCGACCCATCTTGATGAATTCGTGCGTGACGCCGCGGAAGATCTCCAGCTCCACGGGCACGCCCTCGGCCCGCAGTTTATCCGCGTAGGCGATGGCGTCGTCCACCAGCGGATCGCATTCCGCCAGGCCGAACCAGGCGGGCGCCACGCCTTCGAGGTCGGGCGTGTTCAGCGGGGCGAAGCGCCAGTCGTCGCGTTCCGCTTCGTGGATGTACTGGCCGAAGAAGTACTCGATGTGCGACTGCTCCAGGATCAGGCCCTGGTGGTAGCGGCGGTGCGAGCGGGCCTCCTGGCGGGCGGCGCAGCCGGGATAGAACAGCAGTTGCAGGCGCAGCGGGAGGCCGGCGTCGCGCGCCAGCGTGGCGCACACGGTGGCCAGCGTGCCGCCGGCACTGTCGCCGCCGATCGCGATGCGCTGCGGGTCCAGCCCCAGCGAGGCGGCGTGCTGTGCCAGCCAGCGGGTGGCGCTCCAGGCATCGTCGACCGCGGTGGGAAAGCGGTGCTCCGGCGCGAGCCGGTAACCCACCGAGACCACCGCGCAGCCGGAAAGGCTGGCCAGCGTGCGGCACAGCGTGTCGTGCGATTCGATGCTGCCGATCGTGAAGCCGCCGCCGTGGAAGTACAGCAGCACGGGCAGCACGCCCTGCCCCGGCGCGTAGAGGCGCGCCGGGATCGAGGCATCGCCGCCGGCCGGGATCGCCAAGTCCTGCACGCGCGCAAGGGGCGGCTCAGCCGGCTCCAGCACCTGGGCGCCCTTCTCGTAGGCGGCGCGCGCCTGCTGCGGCGAAAGCCTGTACAGCGGCACGTGGCGGGAGCGGGCCATGCCCTGCAGCACGGAGCGCATGGCGGGCGTGAGTTCGGGAAACTGCGGTAGGAAAGTCACTCGGGCGGCGGGAAGCCGGGGTTAAAGTCAAGCTCCCCATCCTAAGCGACGGAAGCGGCCATGGCTTTCATCTACTACGTCACCCAGATCCAGTTCGAGTTCGGCGCGATCCGGCTGCTGAAGTCCGAGTGCGAGCGCGTCGGCATTACGCGGCCGCTGGTGGTCACGGACGCGGGCGTGCGCGCGGCCGGCGTGCTGCAGAAGGCGCTGGACGCGCTGGGCGGCCTGCCGCATGCGGTGTTCGACGGCACGCCCTCCAACCCCACCGAGGCGGCGGTGCGCGCGGCCGCGGAGATCTACCGCGGGCAGCGCTGCGACGGCCTGGTCGCCGTGGGCGGCGGCTCGGCGATCGACTGCGCCAAGGGGGTGGCGATCCTGGCCACGCACGAGGGCCCGCTGACGCGCTACGCCACCATAGAGGGCGGATCGCCGCGCATCACCGACAAGGTGGCGCCGCTGATCGCGGTGCCCACCACCAGCGGCACCGGCAGCGAGGTCGCGCGCGGCGCGATCGTCATCGTCGACGACCATCGCAAGCTCGGCTTCCATTCCTGGCACCTGGTGCCGAAGACGGCGATCTGCGATCCGGAGCTGACCCTGGGCCTGCCGCCCAAGTTGACCGCCGCCACCGGCATGGACGCGATCGCGCACTGCATGGAGACCTTCATGTCGGCGGCCTTCAACCCGCCGGCCGACGGCATCGCGCTGGACGGGCTGGAGCGCGGCTGGTCGCACATCGAGCGGGCCACCCGCGACGGCAGCGACCGCGAGGCGCGGCTGAACCTCATGAGCGCGTCGATGCAGGGTGCCATGGCCTTCCAGAAGGGGCTGGGCTGCGTGCATTCGCTGAGCCACAGCCTGGGCGGCGTCGATCCGCGGCTGCACCACGGCACGCTCAATGCGATGTTCCTGCCGGCGGTGGTGCGCTTCAACGCGCAGTCGCCCTCGGTGCAGAAGGACCGGCGGCTGGACCGCATGGCGCATGCGATGGGGCTGCGGTCCGGCACCGACATTCCGGACGCGATCCGCGACATGAACGCGCGCCTGGGGCTGCCCGCGGGCCTGGCGGCCATGGGCGTGCAGCGCGAATCGTTCGAGAAGATCATCGACGGCGCGATGGCGGACCATTGCCACAAGACGAATCCGCGGGAGGCCTCGCGTGACGACTACCGGCAGATGCTGGAAGCGTCGATGTAAGGCGGAAAAACCAAACAGCCGAACGCAGAGGGCGCAGAGGGTTCCCAGAGGACGCAGAAGAAGACAAGAAAAACAAAAGATTCTTCTTCGGGTTCCTTCTGCGTCCTCTGCGCTTTCTCTGCGCCCTCTGCGTTCGGCTGTCTTGTTTTCAGCGGCCTACAACGCCTCCACCCGTTCCGGATCCGGCCGCTCCAGCCATTGCGCGAATTCGTCGGCGAGCTGCTGGCTCGCGGACGCCGCCCCCGTCCAGGCCCGGATCCGTGCCTGCAGGTCGGATCCGTACCGCGCGAAGTCCGTCCGGTCCGGCAGCTTCTCGTTCGGCAGCGACTTCACCCACTGCGGATCCGGCGCGAGCACGATCATCCGGTCGAGATACGCCGTGGCGCGGTGCCGCCACTTGAGGCCCTTGTCCAGCCATCCCGGAACCACCGCCTTCTGGAAGTGCGGATAGAGCACCAGCCCCGGCCCCGGGCCGCAGTCGTACTTCAGGTGCAGGTGGTAGTCCGTGATGCCGCCGTCCCAGTAGGCGCCGCGCGGCGCACCGGGAATGTCGTGCACGGCCTGCAGCAGGAAGGGGATCGAGCAGCTCGCCTGCAGCGCGGGACGGAAGTTGGCTTCGCTCAGCGCGACCTGCCGCGTCGGGAAGTCCTCGGTGCCGAAAGGCAGCGGGCACGCCGCGCCCTGCTCCGGCGCCGAGAACACCACGCGCTCCAGCCAGGCCCCCATGGCGCGCCGGTGCAGCGTGTTCGCGAGGAAGGCGCCGAGGTAGCCGAGCGGCGTGGCGAGGCGGTGCTCGCGCCGCAGCATATGGCGGCCCCGCGCGGTCACGATGTGCAGGCGGAAGCGCGGATGCTCCAGAACCTCGCGGATGCGGCCGCCGTAGAAGGCCTCCAGCCCCTCGCCGAAGCGCTGCGACACGTGCGCGGCGGTCGGCGCGCGCCGCCCCGGCGGCACGTCGTAGTGCTGCGCGATGTAGTCGCGTTCGAGCCGCTCGAAGGCCTGCACCGGTTCGCGCAGGCAGGCCGTCGCCATGCGCCAGGCGCCGATCGAGGCGCCGACGAGGTGGATGGTGTGGTCGGTGGCGGGCAGCCACTGCCCGAACAGGAAGCGGTCCAGCGGCCCGAGGACCAGGCCCTTGGGCCCGCCGGCTGCGGCCGGGACCACGCCCACGTCGCGCGCGGCCAGCCCGTGTTCCGCGATGTGGCGGCGCGCCGCCGGCCCGGCGTAGATGCGCAAGGCTTGCATCGCGCGGATTCCATTCAGCCGAACGCGAGCAGCAGGCCCACCCCGGCTGCCACGAGATAGCCGCAGGCCCAGGCCGTGGCGGCCCAGGACACGCCCTGCCGCACCGGCGCCGCCGCCCGCCCCTCGGCCAGCGCGCGCAGGCCGGCGGCGGAGTCGAAGCCGGGCGCGAGCGTCCAGCCGACCTGCCCCGCCGGGACCGTCGCGTTCAGGTCCACTGGCGCCGTCGCCGCCAGAGGATCCCCGGGCCTGGCCGGATCGCCCCCCGTGCCGGCTCGGCCCAGCAAGGCGCGGCATTGCGCCAGGTCGCGGGCCATTTCGGCGGCATCCTGGTAGCGCGCGGCCGCATTCTTCTGCAGGGCCCGCGTGATCACCAACTCGATCGAGGCCGGCAGCCCGGGCCGCACTTGCGAAGGCGGGACCGGGGTGCCGTGCATGACCGCGCCCAGCAACTGCCCGAGGTTCTCGCCCTGGAAGGCCGTCTGCCCCGTGACCATCTCGTACAGCAGCGCGCCCAGCGAGAAGACGTCGCTGCGCTGGTCCACCATGTGGCCGCCGACCTGCTCGGGCGACATGTACTTGGGCGAACCGATCATGGTGCCGGTGACGGTGCGCACCTCGGAGCTCTTCATGCGGGCGATGCCGAAGTCCATGATCTTGGCCTGCCCGCCCGGCAGCACCATGATGTTGCCCGGCTTCACGTCGCGGTGAACCACCCCGCGCTCGTGCGCCGCCGACAGGCCCGAGGCGACCTGCGCCGCGATGTCCAGCGCCCCGTCCAGCGGCAGCAGGCCGCCTTCCATGAGCTCGCGCAGTTCCACGCCCTGCAGCCGCTCCATCGCGATGTAGAGCCAGTTGCCCTCGCGGCCGAAGTCGTAGATGGTGATCGTGTTGGGATGGCTCAGCGCGCCGGCGGCCTTCGCCTCCTGCCGGAAGCGGGCCTCGAGCTCTTTGCTGTCGCGCGGGTTCTCCGGCAGCAGCAGCGTCTTGATCGCGACCTGCCGCTGCAGCGTCTCGTCCTCGGCCAGGTACACGGTGCCCATGGCGCCGCGCCCCAGCTCGCGCAGGATGCGGTAGCGGCCCAGGTGGGTGAAAGGCAATGCGTTCGCCACGGCCGTCACCAGAACCTGAAGCGCTCGAACGGGCCGGGCGCCGGTGCCGGAACCGGCTTGCCCTTGGGCGGCGCGGCCGGCCGGCGCGGCGGCAGCGGGAAGACGTGCTGCAGCGACAGCTCCTGGCCCGGCTGCAGATACACTTGCACCACCAGCGGCTTGGCACGCGCGCCGCGCACCTCGATCGTGTGCGCCCCCGGCGGTACGGGCAGGCGCGTCAGCGGCGGGCTGGTGCCCTGCGGCACGCCGTCGACGAAGATCTCGCCGGAAGGCCGGATGTCCAGCAGCACCAGGGCCGGCCGGTGCGCCGCCTCGTAGCTCTCGCGGGCGATGCGGCCGGCCGCGCCCGCGCCCAGCAGGGCCACGATGCCGCCGGCGGCCAGCAGCGAGCGCCGCTGCGCGCGCTGGCGCGCCAGGGCCATGTCATCGCGGTAGAGGGCGTCGCCGTCGTGCGTGGAGACGTCGCTGGCCGCATCCAGTTCGCGCGCGAGCCTGGGCGCGTCGGCCGCTAGCGCCTGGCGGAAGGTTTCGGAGACCAGCGTGCGGGTGCCGGCGAGACTGGCCAGGAGAGCCGCGCGCGTGAGGCTTTCGCCGGCGACGCGCTGCCCGTCCAGCACGCGCACGGGCCCGTGGTGGAGGGCCAGCACCACCTGGCCCGCCTTCGGGTGGGCCGCGGCACGGCGGGCCGCCAGCAGCGCCACCGAAGGCGCCACGAAGCCGACGAGGGCGAGCCCCTCGCCTGACTGCAGCACCGCACGGTAGCCGGCATCCCAGCCTGCCGCGGCCGCCTTGGCGACGGCGCGCAGAACGTCCTCGCCCGTGCCCGGCCCGCGAGGCCGCAGCGCCAGGATGCAGGCCGCCGCGGACCCGGGATCCTGCTTCATGGCTTCGACGACGCCACCTGCATGGGCCCCATTCTGCCCGCCGGCCATGGCGCGGCCCGGCGGCAGGGGGACGCGGGCGGCGCTCGTTGTCACGAAGCTACTTGCGCAGCCCCTGCAGCTTGGCGAAAGCGCCCTGCATCGCCGAACCGAGAGCGGGATTGCCGGGGGCGCGCTGGCCGCGGCCGGCGCCCTCGAAGCGGTTGTCGCGCGGGCGGTCGCGCCCGCCGACCGGCGTGCCCAGCTTCATCGTGAGGCTGATGCGCTTGCGGGCGGCGTCCACTTCCAGCACCTTGACCTTGACGATGTCGCCGGTCTTCACCACCTCGCGCGCGTCCTCCACGAACTTGTGCGAGAGCTGGCTGACGTGCACCAGGCCGTCCTGGTGCACGCCCAGGTCCACGAAGGCGCCGAAGGCCGCCACGTTGCTGACCGTGCCTTCCAGCTCCATGCCGGGCTGCAGGTCGGCGATGTCGTCCACGCCCTCGTTGAAGCGGGCCACCTTGAAGTCGGGACGCGGGTCGCGGCCCGGCTTCTCCAGCTCGCCCAGGATGTCCCTGACGGTGATGACGCCGAACCTTTCGTTGGCGAACAGCTCCGGCTTCAGCGTCTTGAGCATCTCGGCGCGGCCCATGAGTTCCTGCACCGGCTTCTTCACCGTCTCCAGGATCTTCTCGACGACCGGATAGGTCTCGGGGTGCACGCCGGTCATGTCCAGCGGGTTGTCGCCGCCGCGGATGCGCAGGAAGCCCGCGCTCTGCTCGAAAGTCTTGGGGCCCAGGCCGCTCACCTGCAGCAGCTGCTGGCGGTTGCGGAAGGCGCCGTTGGACTCGCGCCACTGCACCACCGCGCGCGCCACCGAGGCCGACAGGCCCGAGACGCGCGACAGCAGCGGCGCGCTGGCGGTGTTGAGGTCCACGCCGACCTTGTTCACGCAGTCTTCCACCACGGCGCCCAGCGTGCGGGCCAGCTCGCTCTGGTTCACGTCGTGCTGGTACTGGCCGACGCCGATCGACTTGGGCTCGATCTTCACCAGCTCCGCCAGCGGGTCCTGCAGGCGGCGGGCGATGCTCGCGGCGCCGCGCAGGCTCACGTCGACGTTCGGCATCTCCTGCGATGCGTACTCGCTGGCGGAATAGACCGAGGCGCCGGCCTCGCTCACCACGATGCGCTGGATCTCGCCGCCCAGCAGCTTGCACAGTTCCGCGGCCAGCTTGTCGGTCTCGCGGCTGGCGGTGCCGTTGCCGATGGCGATGAGGTTCACGCCGTGCTTCGCGCACAGCTGCGCCAGGGTGCGCAACGAGCCGTCCCAGTCGCGGCGAGGCTCGTGCGGGTACACCGTGGCGGTGTCGACCAGCTTGCCGGTGGCGTCGACGACGGCGACCTTCACCCCGGTGCGGATGCCGGGGTCCAGCCCCATCACCACGCGCGGGCCGGCCGGGGCGGCCAGCAGGAGGTCGCGCAGGTTCTCGGCGAAGACCTTGATCGCCACCTTCTCGGCCTCCTCGCGCAGGCGCGAGAACAGGTCGCGCTCGGTGGACAGCGACAGCTTCACGCGCCAGGTCCAGGCCACGCACTTGCGCAGCAGGTCGTCGGCGGGGCGCTTCTGGTGGCTCCAGCCGAGGTGCAGCGCGATCTTGCCCTCGGCGATGGAGGGCTGGCCGGGTTCGGGTTCCACCGGCAGCGCCAGCTTCACGTCGAGGATCTCCTGCGCGCGGCCGCGGAACACGGCCAGCGCCCGGTGCGAGGGCGCCTTGCCGATCGGCTCGTCGTAGTCGAAGTAGTCGCGGAACTTGGCGACGTCGGGGTTGTTCTCGTCCTTGCCGGCGGCCAGCTTCGACTTGAGCAGGCCCTCGGTCCACAGCCACTGGCGCAGCGACTGCACCAGCGCCGCGTCTTCGGCCCAGCGCTCGGACAGGAGGTCGCGCACGCCGTCGAGCACGGCGGCCACGGTCGTGAAATCCTCCCCACCTTCGCCCTTTTCCTTCTTCACGAAGGCGGCGGCTTCGGCGGCGGGGTCGCGCATGGGATCGGCCCACAGCAGGTCGGCCAGCGGCTCCAGTCCGGCCTCGCGGGCGATCTGGCCCTTGGTGCGGCGCTTGGGCTTGTACGGCAGGTAGAGGTCTTCCAGCTCCTGCTTGGTGGGCGCGGCTTCGATGGCGGCGCGCAGCGCGGGGGTGAGCTTGCCCTGCTCCTCGATGCTCTTGAGGACGGCTTCGCGGCGCTCTTCCAGCTCGCGCAGGTAGCCCAGCCGCGCCTCCAGTTCGCGCAGGTGGACGTCGTCGAGGCCGCCCGTCGCTTCCTTGCGGTAGCGGGCGATGAACGGCACGCTGGCCCCGCCATCCAGCAGGTCGACGGCGGCGCGGACCTGGCTTTCCTGGACTCGGAGTTCGGCAGCAATCTGCCTGAGGATTTTTTGCATCGTGTTACTGGCTGCGGAGCACCGGAGAGCGGGCGAGTTTGCCACACCCCTCGCACAGCCAAACAGGGCCCCCGCTGACACCTGTGGCGGGGGAACTGCAGAGAATCTTGACACGCACATCCAAGGAGATCCCATGCGCTCACGACTCGTCCTGCTCGTGGTGGCCATCCTGCTGGTGGCAGGCTTCGTCGCCCTCAACTGGTCCGAGGTGATGCGGCCTTCGCCGCTGCTGTTCGGCGCCTTCGTGGCCGATGCCCCGCTGGGGGCGATCCTGCTGGCGCTGCTCGCGCTGGCCGTCGTCGCCTTCGTGCTGTCGGCGGGCACGATCCGCACGCAGTCGCTGCTGGAATCGCGCACCCACTACAAGGAACTGCAGGCCCAGCGCTTGCT
The DNA here is from genome assembly GCF_016722785.1 of Ramlibacter monticola. Lineage (GTDB taxonomy): Bacteria > Pseudomonadota > Gammaproteobacteria > Burkholderiales > Burkholderiaceae_C > Ramlibacter > Ramlibacter monticola. Next base: position 210,895 of record NZ_JAEQNE010000002.1, read on the forward strand.
GGCCGACAAGGCCGAGGCTTCCCGTTTCACCGAGCTGCGTGCCTACCTCGAGGAGAACCTGCGCGAACTGCGCGAGCGCGACAGGATGCTGACGAGCGAACTGCAGCGCGAGATGCGCGCGCAGACCGAGACGACCAACCGCATGCTGGCGGCCCGCCTCAACGAGCTGGAAGCGCGCTTCGATCGCGGCGGCTGGAGCCGGGGCGCGGCCACGGTGCCGGTGACGCCGCTCGAACCCGTGCGCAGCGAAGTCGTGCACGAGCACGCGATGGCCGAGGAGGCCCGCCAGGCGCAGCTGCGCGAGGAAGAACGCATGCGTGACGAGCGCATGCGCGATGAGCGCATCCGCGAGGAACCGGAGCTCCGGCGCGAGGAACGGCCGGGCGAGCAGCCGACGGGCTGGCGGCGCTGGTTCTGAGGCGTCGTCAATCGAACAGGCCGGGCCCCTGCCCGAGCCGGGCCTGTTCGATCTCCAGCATCCGCAGCTTGGTGTTCGTTCCGCCCTCCGCCGAGAACCCACCCGACTTGCCGCCGGCCGCCAGCACCCGATGGCAGGGGACGACCGGCGCGAACGGGTTGTGCCCGAGCGCCTGGCCGACGGCCCGCGCGGCGCCGGGTTCGCCGAGCCGGCGGGCCACCTCGCCATAGGTCAGCACTTCGCCGGGAGGGATCGCACGCGTCACCGCGTAGACCCGCTGGTGGAAGGGCGGCACGCTCGCCAGGTCCAGCGGCAGGTCTGCGAGGTCGTCTTTCGCGCCGGCCAGCAGTGCCTGGATGCGGGCGATGGCGCCCTGCACGAAGGACGGTGGCTCGCATTCCGGCACTCCGGCGCCGACGTGCCGCCGAAGCCGCGCCAGGGTGCCCGCCCGGGTGGTTTCCGGCAACTGCACGCCCGCAAGGACGTCATCGGCCCACGCGATGGCGCAGGGCCCGATGGCCGTGTCGAACAGGCAGCAGCCCTGCGCCCGTGCCACGGCACTCAGCTCCCGGCGACCGCCCGCAGCGCGTAGCCGAGCCGCGGGAAGTGCACGTGCACGACGCCGGCGCGCGGGTCCTCGCGCCGCAGGCTGTAGTGGGTGCGCGTGGCGGCGATGAGCTCGCCTTCGGTGGGCTCGTTGCCGAAGGATTCCGGGGTCACCGTGACGCGGCTGCCCAGAGGGATGCCGTGGTCGTCCTGGAAGGCGCTGTCGATCAGCAGGTTGGACCCGGACGGCTGCGGTTCGGCGGCGCTGGCCATCGCGAGCGCGTCCTCCGGCGTGAGCCGCGTCATCGGCCCGTGCCCGATCGCCTCCACGCGGTTCGCCCATTCGGCCACCGAAGGCGTGGGGTTGAGGATGTCCGCCAGCAGCGGAACCTGCGTGCGCGTGTACCAGATGCCGTGGTAGGCCGCGAAGTCGGCCACGCAGGGCTCGACCCCGAACAGGAAGTCGTGCTCGTCGGCCATGTTGGCGATGCGCCGCAGGTAGGAGCGGTAGGCCGAGGTGGCGTCGCCGGGACGATGGCGCACCATGTTGACGGACATGGCCTTGCGGTCCTCGGCGAACGCCTTGGCCATGTCGGGCGGCGCCTTCGCGAACACGTGGGCCGCGCCCCGGGGCTGCAGGTTGTAGCCCATGGCGGCCCAGAACAGGGTCGAATCCGCCCACTGCGCGAAGATGCGGCACACGCCCTTGAGGTGCGGCGGGTACAGCGTGGGCTCGGGGCGCACATGTTCCAGCACGTCGCAAATAAGGGCCGTGTCGCAGTAGATGTCCGCCCCCACCTGCAGCACGGGCGTGCGGCGGTAGCCGCCGGTCAGCGCGGTCACGTCCGGTTTCGGCAGGATCGCCGGCACGTGCACCGACTTCCACGGCAGCTTCTTGAAGCCGAGGACGAGGCGGATCTTTTCGGAGAACGGCGAGCTGGGGTAGTGGTGCAGGATCAGGTCGTTCATGTTCTCAGCGGGGAAGCGCGCGCAGCAGGATGGCGTCGAAATCGGTGCGGCCGGACAGGGTGCCGAAGGCCTGGCCCCAGTCGCCGTCCAGGCGCGAGGCGCAGAAGGCGTCGACCACCGCCGGCGGCGCGGTCTGCGCGAGCAGCGCGGCCTGGACGGCCAGCGCGACCTCCTGCGCGAGCCGGCGCGCCTCGACCTCGGTGGCCATCTCTTCGACGCGCGCGGGCAGGCTGGAGGCCAGCCGGTCGAGGGCCGGGTGCGCGCCCCTGGCCGCGGCCAGTTCGTGGGCCAGCGCCGCGCCCGCGTCGCCGCTGCGCAGCGCCCGCAGCAGGTCCAGCGCCATGATGTTGCCGGCGCCTTCCCAGATCGAATTGACCGGCATCTCGCGGTAGATCCGGGCCATGACGCCCTCGCCGCCCTCTTCCACGTAGCCGTTGCCGCCCAGGCACTCCATCGCCTCCTGGGCGAAGGCGCTGCCGCGCTTGCAGATCCAGAACTTGGAGATCGGCGTCAGCAGGCGCGCGATGGCGGCCTCGTGGGCATCGCCGCGCTTGTCGTAGCCGCGCGCCAGCCGCAGGGCCAGCGCCGTGGCGGCCTCGCTCTCCAGCGCCAGGTCGGCCAGCACGTTGCGCATCAGCGGCTGCTCGATCAGGCGCTTGCCGAAGGCCATGCGCTGCCGCGTGTGGTCCAGCGCCAGCGCCAGCGCCTGCCGCATGAGGCCGCTGGTGCCCAGCGCGCAGTCGAGGCGCGTCAGGGTTCCCATCTCGAGGATCTTCGGCACGCCCCGCCCTTCCTCGCCCACGAGCCACGCGGTCGCTTCCTGGAATTCGACTTCGGAGCTGGCGTTGGCCTTGTTGCCGAGCTTGTCCTTCAGGCGCTGGATGCGCAGCGCGTTGCGGCTGCCATCGGGCAGCACGCGCGGCAGGAACAGGCAGCTGAGCCCGGCCGGGGTGTTGGCGAGGATCAGGAAAGCGTCGCACATGGGCGCCGAGAAGAACCACTTGTGGCCCGTGACTCGGAAGCGCGGACCCCAGCCGTCGCTGCCGTCGGCGACGGCGCGGGTGCTGTTCGAGCGCACGTCGGAGCCGCCCTGCTTCTCCGTCATGCCCATGCCCATCGTGACGCCCGGCTTCTCCGTGAAGGGCTTCAGCAGCGGGTCGTAGCTGCGGCTGGTGAGCTTGGGGGCCCAGTCCGCGTACACCGCGGCGTTGGCCCGCAGCGCCGGCGTGACCGCATAGCTCATCGAGATCGGGCACAGGATGGAGGGCTCCAGCCCGGTGAAGAGCATGAAGCCGGCCGCGCGCAGCACGTGCGCGCCGGACGCCGACGTGCCCCAAGGCGCACCGTGCAGCCCCGCCCGCACCGCCGCGGCCATCAGGGCGTGGTAACTGGGGTGGAACTCGACTTCATCGAGGCGATGGCCGAAGCGGTCGTGCGTGCGCAGCTCGGGGGTGTGCACGTTGGCGAGCCGTGCGTGCGTCTGCATCTCGGCCGAGCCGGCCAGCGCGCCGAGTTCGCGCAGCGGCGCCGGGTCGAGCTCCGGCGCGTTGAAGCGCAGCGCGTCCTGCAGGGCCCGGTGCGTCTCGAACAGGTTGACGTCGACCAGCGGCCCCGGCTGGTTGAAGACTTCGTGCGTGGCGAACTCCGGCATGGCGGCTCCCGGCGCTGGCATGACCGCCCGAGTATCCACCAGCCGGCTGTTCTCAGACCAGCTTCACCACCTGCTTGCCGAAATTGCGGCCCTTGAGCATGCCAAGGAAGGCGTCCGGCGCCGACTCCAGGCCCTGCGCCACCGATTCGCGCGGCCGGAACTTGCCCGAGCCCACCAGCTGCCCCAGCTCCTGCAGCCCCTGCGGCCACAGTTCCATGTGCTCGCTGACGATGAAGCCCTGCACCAGCAGGCGGCTGCGCAGGATCACCTGCGGGTACGCCAGCGGGATCGGCTTGCCTTCGTAGCCGGCAATCATGCCGCACACGGCGATGCGGCCGAAGTCGTTCATGCGCAGCATCACCGCATCCAGGACCATGCCGCCGACGTTCTCGAACAGGCCGTCGATTCCACCCGGGCAGGCCTCCTTGAGGGCGCGCGCCAGCGACGGCGCGTCGGCGTACTGCCGGTAGTCGACGCAGGCGTCGAAGCCCAGTTCCTGTTCGACGTAGCGGCACTTGTCCGGCCCGCCGGCGATACCGACCGCGCGGCAGCCGCGCTGCTTCGCCAGCACGCCGACCGCGCTGCCCACCGCGCCGCTGGCCGCGCTGACGACCACCGTCTGGCCCGCCTTGGGCTGGATGATCTGCGTGAGCCCGTACCACGCAGTGACGCCCGGCATGCCCACGGCGCCGAGATAGTGCGACAGCGGCACATGGGTGGTGTCCACCTTGCGCAGGCCGCCCTGCTCCGCCGACACCACGGCATATTCCTGCCAGCCGCCCATGCCGACCACCTTGTCGCCGGCCTGGAACCTCGGGCTGCGGCTCTCGACCACCTCGCCCACGGTGCCGCCCTGCATCACCTGCCCGAGCGGCTGCGGCGCCGCATAGCTCTTCGCGTCGTCCATGCGCCCGCGCATGTACGGGTCGAGGCTGAGGTAGTGGTGGCGCACGAGCACCTCACCTTCCTTCAGCGCCGGGGTGTCGCCGGTCACCAGCTTGAAGTTGTCGGCGCGCGCCTCGCCTTGCGGGCGGCTGTCCAGCAGGAACTGCCTGTTCTGGGGCATGGGGGCCTCCTCAATCGGTGGAGATGACGTTGGACTGCGCCGTGGGTGCCGGGCGCTTGACGTACTTGAAGGTGCCGGTGGCATGGGCGCAGGCCCGGCCTTCGGGATCGTAGACCGTTCCCTCGGTGAAGGCCATGGACTTCGTCCGGTGCATCAGCCGGCCCTTGCCGGTCAGCAGCCCCTGGCAGGGCTGCATGAAGGTGGTCTTCATCTCGATGGTCACGACGCCGGTCTCGAGGTCGAGGCTGCGCGCCGCCGTGGCCATGGTCACGTCGAGCAGTGTCATGATCGCGCCGCCGTGCGCCACGAAGAAGGAGTTCATGTGCTCGCGCCTCGGCTCGAAGCGCAGGATCGATTCGCCGCCTTCCATCTTCACCAGCTCGAAGCCGAGGTGCTCGACGAAAGGGATCTCGACGCCAAACAGCTTGGGGGTCGTCACTCGTTCAACCTCCCGCGATGCAGGACACGCCGCCGTCGACGGCGAGCCACTGGCCGGTGATGTGCTTGCCGGCGTCCGAGGCGAACAGCAGGCAGGCGCCCTTGAGGTCCTCGTCGTCGCCGAAGCGGTGCAGCGGCGCGTTCTTCAGCAGCTCGTCGCCCATGGTGTCCAGGGTGTGCTTCGTCATCTTGCTCGGGAAGAAGCCGGGGCAGATCGCATTGACGTTGATGCGGTGCCGGCCCCACTCGGCGGCCAGCGCCTGGGTGAAGGTGATCACCGCGCCCTTGGAGGTGTTGTAGGCGATGGTGTTGTGGCCCTCGGGGTTGCCGCCCAGCCCGGCGATGGAGGCCACGTTGAGGATGCGGCCCTGCCGGCGCGGGATCATGCTGCGCTTGCCGATCTGCTGGCTCAGGAGGAAGTAGCCGCGGATGTTGAGGTTCATCACCTTGTCCCAGGCTTCGGTCGGATGGTCCTCGGCCGGCGCGCCCCAGGCGGCGCCCGCGTTGTTCACCAGGATGTCGACCTCGCCCATGCGCGCCAGGGTCTGGTCGGCCAGGCGGCGGATGTCCTCCTCGCGGGCGCAGTCGGCGGCGATCCAGCGGGTGTCGATGCCGGCGGCCTGCAGGTCGGCGCTGGCCTCCTCCAGTTCGCCCTCCTTGCGGGCGGTGAGCATGATGCGGGCACCGGCCTCGCCGAGCGCGCGGGCCAGCTGCAGGCCCAGCCCGCGCGAGCCGCCGGTCACGAGGGCCGTCTTTCCCTTCAGGTCGAACAGCTCGAATACGCTGCGTGTCATTGTCATCCTCGGGTCGTTTCGGTCGGAAACCTCGAATCATGCCGAAACCGGCCCGACCCCGCCTGCCGCGTGAGGGACAGCGTCAGCGCCGCGGCCCCAGCAGCACCACGCCGCGCTCCTCGTACAGGCGGGCCCGCGGCTCGCCGGGCGGCACGCGGTCGGCCCGCGTCAGCACCATGTCTTCCGGCAGCGGATCGCGCTTGGGCGACACCCGAGCGAGGTAGACGGCGAAGCTGGGAAGGTGGACCTGCCACTGCGCCACCGTGCCCGGGTGCGAGGCGGCCGCGGCGGCGGCACGGCGCACCGGCCCCTGCAAGGCCTCGCCGAACCAGGGCAGCGTGGCTCCCGCGATGAACAGGGCCAGCGCGCCCGCCGCGCCGGCGAGCCGCAGCGCCGGCGCGCCTGTCTTCCAGGCCAGCAGCAGCGCCAGCACCGCCGACAGCCCTGCGACCGGCTGCCAGGACGGAGCCGGCACGCCGGACAGCAGCGCGCGGTAGAAGGGGTCGCGCACGGCGGGCGCGAAGTGCAGCACCAGCCAGGGCAGCGCCGCGACCAGCAGCGCGCCCAGGACCAGGCCCGCCGCCGCCAGGCGGTGCAGCCGCTTCGAACCTTCGGCCAGCGCGCGCGCCATCAGCAGCACCAGCGGCGCGTAGCCGTACAGCACGTAGTGCGGCAGCTTGGTGGAGGCGAAGGAGAAGAACAGCAGGACGAAGGCGCTCCACCCGAGCAGGAAGCGACCCAGCGGGTCGGCCCAGGCGGCGCGCCAGCGCCGCAGCACGCCGGCCAGCAGCGGCGTCCAGGGCAACGCGAGCAGCGGCAGCACCACGAGGTAGTACAGCGACGAGCCCGCGTGGCCGCCGATGGTCCCGGTGAAGCGCTCCACGTTGTGCCGCAGCAGGAAGCCTTCGACGAAGGCCATGCCGTGGCGGTGCAGCGCATAGGCGTACCAGGGCGCGGCCAGCGCGAGCAGCAGCGCCCAGCCCGGGAGGTCCGCCAGCGCAAGGCGCAGCGGCGCCCAGCGGCGGCTCGCGGCGCACCAGACCAGCACCGCGGCGCCGGGCACCAGCAGCGCGATGGGGCCTTTGACCAGCAGGCCGAGGCCCACCCAGGCAAACGCGCGGCGCAGCGGCGCCTTGCGGCCGGTGTCCAGGAAGCGCCAGGCATCGAGCGTGGCCAGCACCAGCAGCAGGTTCAGCACGCCGTCGGCGGTGGCGCCGCGGCCGATCATCTGCCAGCCGATGCTGGTCACCGTCATCGCGCCGGCGAGCAGGCCCGCGCGCTCGCCCCAGCGGCGGGCGGCGAAGGCGGCCAGGGCGAGCGCCATCGCCCAGCAGGCCAGCGCGGACGGCAGGCGCAGCGCGAACTCGCCGAAGCCGAACGCGGCGGCGCTGGCGGCCTGCAGCCAGTAGATCAGGATCGGCTTGTCGAAGCGGTCGGCGCCGTTGAGGGTGGTGTGGCCCCAGTCGCCGCTGGCCAGCATCTCGCGCGTGGCCTCCGAGAACGCGCCCTCGTCGACGTCGAACAGGGGCGTGCCCCCCAGCTGCCACAGCAGCGGCAGTGCGAGCAGCAGCGCGAAGGCGACGCGGCGCAGCGCGGGCACGGCGGCCCAGCCCGGCCAGCGGGCGTCCGCCGCCGCCGGGTCAGCCATGCCAGCCCGCCTCGTCCGGCGCTCCCGGGGCGTTGGTGTCGCCGCCGCGCACGCGGTACGCCCGCGCCCGACCGACATCGAAATAGACCCGCATCAGCAGCTCGGCCAGCACGCCGGTCGTGAGCAGTTGCACGCCGCCCAGCACGAGGAAAAAACCGAGCGCGAGCAGCGGCCGGGCGCCGATGGAATGGCCGGTGAGCTTGAGAAAGCCCAGGTAGGCCAGCATCAGGGAGCCTGCCAGCATGACGGCGAGCCCGATGCCGCCGAAGAAGTGGCCCGGGCGGGTACCGAAGCGCAGGAAGAAGTGCACCGCCAGCAGGTCCAGCAGGACGCGGACGGTGCGGGTGATGCCGTACTTGGAGCGGCCGGCGCGGCGCGGGTGGTGCCGCACCGGTTCCTCCGCCATGCGCGAGGGGCTGGTCACCGTGGCCAGCCAGGCGGGGATGAAGCGGTGCATCTCGCCGTAGAGGCGCACCTGGCGCAGCACGCCGGCGCGGAACACCTTGAGGCTGCAGCCCAGGTCCTGGAACTGCAGGCCGCTCACGCTGCGGATCAGCCGGTTGGCCAGCAGGGAAGGCAGCCGGCGCAGGACGAAGCCGTCCTGGCGCTCGCGCCGCCAGCCGGCGACGAGGTCCAGATCCTCGGCGAGCAGGCGCGCCACCATGCGCGGGATGTCGGCGGGGTCGTTCTGCAGGTCGCCGTCCAGGGTGGCGATCACGTCGCCGCGGGCGGCGTCGATGCCCGCCTGCATGGCCGCGGTCTGGCGGAAATTGCGCGCCAGGTGCAGCACGCGCACCCAGGAGCCCGACTCGCGCGCGCGGCGGTCCAGCGTGCGGCCGGTGCCGTCGGTGCTGCCGTCGTCGACGACGATCAGCTCCCAGGGCCAGGGATAGGCGGCGAGCGCCGATTCGACGGCGTCCACCAGGGCCGCGGCGTTGTCCACCTCGTTGAACATGGGAACGACGATCGACAGGCGGTGGGCCGGCAGCCCGGCGAAGTCGCCTGAGGCGGCCGCCGCCACAGCCGCGTCGGCTGCGGCCAGCGGAGGAAGGGAGGCGGAATTCATGAAGGCGATTCCTTGCGCACAGTGGACCCCGGCAGGCGCAACTGCGCAAGAGCGGCAGCCCCCAGCGCCACCGCCAGGCTGAACGCGTGCACCGCCAGCGCGGCGGACACGACGGCGCCGACTGCGGCGGGCGGCGCGCCCGCGGCGAGCCAGACGCCGCCTTCGTAGACGCCCAGGCCCGCTGGCGGCTGCAGGGGTTGCACGCCGGCGAGCTCGCCGCCGAGCGCGGCGCGCCAGGCGTCCGCCAGCGGCAGGCCGGCCAGCGCGGCGAGCAGGCCGCCGTTGGCCAGCACCTTGAGCGTCCAGTTGCCGACGCTGGCAGGCAGGCCCTGCCAGGGCGATGCCATGGCGTGGACGGCGCCCCCGGCCCGCGCGGACAGCCAGCGCCACAGCGGCGGCAGCAGCAGGTGCATCAGGAGCGCCGCGCCCGCGGCGAGCAGCAGGCGCAGCCCGGGCGCGAGGGGCACGAGCAGCAGCAGCGCCAGCAGCGCGAGCACGGCCGCATCCTGCACCCGCCAGCGCAGCAAGGCCAGGCCGGCCGGCCCCCAGCCGACGCCCCACTGGCGCCGCACGGCCCAGAGGTAGGCGGCCTCGCCGGCGCGCAGAGGCAGCATCACGACCATGGCGTTGTGGGTGAGCACGAGGCGCAGGCAGTCCCACCAGCGCACCGGCGCGACGTGCCGCCAGTCGCGCTGCAGGCGCACCGCCCGCAAGGCATGGCCCGCCAGCAGCGCCGCGGCGGCCGCGAACCAGTTCCAGGCCGGCAGGCGCGCGGCCTGGGACTGCAGCGCGTCCAGGCGGGCGTGGCGCAGCAGCCAGGCCCAGGCGAGCAGGCACACCAGCACGGTGAGCCCGACGCGCAGCCAGTGCAGCGGGTGGGGGCCCGGTGCGGGGCTGCCCGATTCGCCGGCCGCGGCCTCCTTCACGAGCGCTCCGCCGGTGCGTCGCGCAGGGTGCGCGTGGCGCGCGGATCGCGGGCCGCGCGCCAGCGCCAGGCAGCGCTCGCGCAGGCCATGATCGCGAGCACCACCACCGTCGGCACTCCGGCCGGATAGCCGGTGCGTTCCTCGAGCAGGACCGCCGCGGCCGCGAGCTCCGCGACCGCCACCCAGCGCTGGCCGGTGGGCGCGGCGATGCGCCGGACCAGGGCCGCGTGCAGGCGCCGGCCCGGCCCGCGCTCCCAGCCGGCCAGGCACGCGGCCACGGCCAGCAGCCCCAGGCCTGCGCCGACCAGCACGTCGGACGGCCAGTGGGCCCCGACGACCACGCGCGACCAGGCGATGCAGCCGGCCGCGGCCCCGACCAGGAGCATCGCCAGGGGCCGGCGGCCGGGCAGCGCGAGGCAGACCAGCGCCGCCGCCGCCGCGGCCGTGAGCGCATGGCCGGAAGGCATCGAGACCGCGCCCCGGAACGCCGAGCCGATCACGTGCAGCTGCGGCGCCAGCGCGCTGCCGGCCGGACGCGGCACGGCCAGCAGCCATTTGACGGCATGGGTGAGGACGCCGCCCAGCAGGAACACGGGCGGCAACAGCGCCGCCACGCGCCCGGCCCCGCGGTCGACGGCGAGCACGCAGATCACCGCGCAGGAGCCCAGCCCCATCACGGTGGTGACTGACCAGAACATGGAGGACAGCGCGGACGGCGCGCCGGCGTGCACCCGGAGCATCCAAGCCGGGTCGGCGCCCGAAAGATGGACCAGGAGGCCCGCGAGCACCAGCAGGACGCCCCCGGCGCACAGCCAAGGCAGCGGGCGCGGGCCGCCAGGGTCGGCCGTGCCGTTAGGCAAGTTCTTCATTCTCCCGAATCGACAATCAGTGCGAACCGGGCAGTATGCGGCGGAAAAATTGCGGTTGTCTTAAGACACGGCAAGGTTTCTGTGGCCGGGGAGCGCGGCCGTCAGAAGGCGTCCTCCGGCATGGTCGCGCAGGTCGGATCGCGCGTCTCGACGACCCGCAGCCAGGCCGGGATCCGGGGCAGCTCGTAGTGGAAGAAGTAGCGCGCGGCGCGCACCCGGCCCTCTTCGGCCGGCCTCTCGACCTGGGCCGGCAGGGCCAGCAGCACGTCGAGCCAGGTCCAGGCGATCACCAGGTGGCCGAAGGCCTGCATATAGGGCACGGCATTGGCCAGCGCCTCGGCCGCGTTGGCCGTGGCCCAGGCCGCCTTGGTCGCGGCGCCGACCTTCTGCAGGGCTTGGCCCAGCGCATTGGCATGCTCCGCCAGTTGCGGCTGCTGGATCGCGCGCTCGATGGTCGCATTGATGCGTGCGGCCAGCAGCGCCAGGCCCTTGCCGCCTTCCATCACCACCTTGCGCCCCAGCAGGTCGGCCGCCTGGATGCCGTGGGTGCCCTCGTGGATCATGTTCAGGCGGTTGTCGCGCCAGTACTGTTCCACCGGGAAGTCCCGGGTGTAGCCGTAGCCGCCGTGGACCTGGATGGCCAGCGAGTTGGCCTCGAGGCAGAACTCGCTGGGCCAGCTCTTGGCGACCGGCGTCAGCACCTCCAGCAGCAGGCGGGCCTCGTCGGCGGCCTCGGGCGTGCCGGTGTGCTGTTCATCCACCAGCCGCGCGCAGTACAGCAGCAGCGCCAGCGCGCCCTCGCAGTACGACTTCTGCGCCAGCAGCATGCGCTTGACGTCGGCGTGCTCGATGATGCGGACCTGCGGCTGCGCGGGGTCCTTTCCCGCGGGTCCCACGGGGCGCCCCTGCGGGCGGTTCTTCGCGTACTCCAGCGAGGCCTGGTAGCCGGCCAGCCCGAGCGAGGTCGCGGCCATGCCGATGCCGATGCGCGCCTCGTTCATCATGTGGAACATGCAGCGAAGGCCCTCGCCCGGACGGCCCACCAGGTAGCCGATCGCGCCGGCGCCGCCGCGCACCGGGAAGCTGCCTTCGCCGAAATTGAGCAGCGTGTTGGTGGTGCCGCGCCATCCCAGCTTGTGGTTCAGGCCGGCCAGGGCGATGTCGTTGCGCTCGCCGGTGAGGCGGCCTTCGGTGTCCACCAGCTTCTTGGGCACGACGAACAGCGAGATCCCGCGCGTGCCCGGCACCGGCTTGCCGTCGGGGCCGGGGATCTTCGCCAGCACCAGGTGCACGATGTTCTCGGCCAGCTCGTGTTCGCCGGCGGAGATCCACATCTTGTTGCCCCTGAGGCGGTAGCGCGGGCCGAGCGGGTCGGCCTCGAAGTCCGGGCCGTCCGGCAAGGCGCGGGTGGCGATGTCCGACAGCGAGGAGCCCGCCTGCGGTTCCGACAGGCACATGGTGCCGGAGAAGCGGCCGCTGAACTCGTTGCGGGCGAAGACCTCCCGCTGCAGCGGCGTGCCGTGCGCCATCAGCAGGTTGGCGTTGCCGATGGTGAGCAGGCCGCCGCCGATGCTGACCGAGGCCGTGGCGAAGAAGGTGCCGGCGGCCGCCTCGATGGTGTACGGCAGTTGCATGCCGCCGAGCTCGTAGTCCTGCGCGGCGCCCAGCATCCCCGAGCCGACGTAGGCGGCGTGCGCCTCGTGGGTGGCCCTGGGCAGGATCACCCTCTCGCCGTCGAAGCGCGGCTCCTCCGTATCCACCAGCCGGTTGAAAGGCGCGTACTTCTCGCGCGCGATCCGCTCGCAGATATCCATCACCGCGCCGAAGGTCTCGCGCGAATGGTCGGCGAAGCGTTCCCGCTCGGTCAGGCTTTCCGCGTGCAGCCAGTCGTAGAGGAGGAATTCGAGGGTGGGGCGCAATGTGGACATGGGAGAAAACAAAATACCGAACGCAGAGGGCGCAAAGGTTCGCAGAGGACGCAGAAAAGTCCTCTTGATTGTTCGCTTCTCTTCTTTTCTTTTCTGCGTCCTCTGCGGCTCCTCTGCGCCCTCTGCGTTCGGCTGTCAGGTTTTTTAGAGGACTTCGAACACGCCGGCAGCCCCCATCCCGCCGCCGATGCACATCGTGACGACGACGCGCTTGGCGCCGCGTCGCTTGCCTTCGATCAGGGCGTGGCCGGTCAGGCGCTGGCCGGAGACGCCGTAGGGGTGGCCCACGGCGATGGCGCCGCCGTTGACGTTGAGGCGGTCGGCCGGGATGCCCAGCTTGTCGCGGCAGTACAGCACCTGCACCGCGAAGGCTTCGTTCAGTTCCCACAGGTCGATGTCCTGCACCGTCAGTCCCAGGCGCTTGAGCACCTTGGGCACGGCGAACACCGGGCCGATGCCCATCTCGTCGGGCTCGCAGCCGGCCACCGCGAAGCCGAGGAAGCGGCCCATGGGCTTCAGGTTGTTCCGGCTGGCGTACTCCTCGCTCACCACCACGCAGGCGCCGGCGCCGTCGGAGAACTGGCTCGCGTTGCCGGCGGAGATCACACCGCCGGGCAGCGCCGGCTTGATGCCGCTGATGCCTTCCGCCGTGGTGCCGGGACGCAGGCCCTCGTCCTGCGACGCCGTCACTTCCCGGGTCGTGAGGCCCATCACCGGATCCGCCACGCCGGTCTTCACGGTGATCGGCGCGATCTCGTCCTTGAACTTGCCCGCTTCCTGGGCGGCGCAGGCCTTCTGCTGGCTGGCCGCGCCGTATTCGTCCATCCGCTCGCGCGAGATGTTGTAGCGCTTGGCGACCTGTTCCGCCGTCTGCAGCATCGTCCAGTAGATCTCGGGCTTCTTCTCCATCAGCGCCGGGTCGCGCAGCATGTGCTGGTTCATCTCCTGCTGCACGCAGGAGATGCTCTCGACGCCGCCGGCCACGTACACCTCGCCCTCGCCCGCGATGATCCGCTGCGAAGCCATCGCGATCGTCTGCAGGCCCGAGGAGCAGAAGCGGTTGACGGTGGCGCCCGACACCGTCACCGGCAGGCCGGCCATCAGCGCGATCTGGCGCGCGATGTTGGCGCCCGTGGCCCCCTCGGGATTGGCGCAGCCCATGAGGACGTCCTCGACCGCGTCGGGCGCGATGCCCGCGCGCTGGACCGCGTTCTTGACCGCGTGGCCGCCCAGCGTGGCGCCGTGCGTCATGTTGAAGGCACCCTTCCAGCTCTTGGTGAGGGGCGTGCGGGCGGTGGAGACGATGACGGCTTTGCTCATGGGAGGCCTTTCGTGAGGGTTCGGATCAGGCGGTGGGCGCGTTGAGGTTGCGCAGGAGTTGATGGTAGAAGCGCACCATGTCGGCCAGCGCGGCGACGGCGATGCGCTCGTTGGTGCCGTGCAGGCGCTGCAGGTCCTCGGACCGGGCGCGCACGGGCGAGAAACGGTAGATGTGGTCGGCGATGGGCACGAACAGCCGCGAGTCGGAACCGGCGACGTAGAGGGCCGGCGCCACGACGACCTCGGGGAACAGCGAGCGCAGCGTGCGCTGGATCTGCTGGTAGGACGCGGAGCGCGTGGAGGTGACCGGCGTGGGCTCGTAGCCGCCGGGGAGTTCCTCGACCGAGAAGCCCTCGCCCACCCGGGCCTGCACGTGCTGCCGGACGCTGGCGCGCGACTCGCCCGGCAGGATGCGGAAGTTCAGCACCGCTTCCGCCTCGGCCGGCAGTACGTTCTCCTTCTCGCCGGCGCGCAGCACGGTGAGCGCCGTGGTGGTGCGCAGCATCGCATTGCTGCCCGGCGTCTTCTCCAGCTGCGCCCGCACCAGCGGGCCGAACAGCCACAGGTTCGAGAGCGCGACCCGCTGGAAACCGCGCATCTCCGGCGCCGTGGTCTCGAACATCTCGCGCGCGACGCCCTCGAGCGCGGCGGGCAACTGCTCGCGGTCGAGCCGCCGCAGCGCCTCGGCCAGCTGCGCGATGGCGCTGGCGCCCGGGGCCGGCGGCAGCGAGGAATGTCCGCCCTGCGTCCTGACCTTGAGGAGGAAGGACGCGTAGCCCTTCTCCGCCGTGCCGACCAGCGCCACGGGCGCCTGCACGCCCGGGACCATGCCTTCGGTGATCACCAGCCCTTCGTCGAGCACGAAGTCGAGGCGGACCTGCCGCTGCTGCAGCAGCTTCACCACCTGCTGCGCGCCGCGCTCGCCGGAAACTTCCTCGTCGGCGCCGGACACCAGGTACACGGTCGGGCGGGGCTGGAAGCCCGAGCCCAGCAGCATCTCGATCGCTTCGAGCTGCGCGACCAGGTTCCCCTTGTCGTCCCAGGCGCCGCGCCCCCAGACGAAGCCGTCCCTGACGACACCCGCGAAGGGCGGCGCCTGCCAGGCCGCCTCGGTGCCGGGCGCGACGGGCACCACGTCCTGGTGGGCCAGCAAGGCGACCGCCTTCGCGTTGGGGTCGCTGCCGCGCCACGTATAGAGCAGGCTCAACCCGCCGACGACCTCGCGTTGCAGGCGCGCGTGCACCAGCGGGAAGCGCTGCTCCAGCCAGGCGTGCAGCCGGCGGAACTCGTCCGCGTTGAGCGAGGGGTCCTCCCGGCTTGCGATGGTGCGCAGGCGCACCGCGCCGGCCAGCTTCTCCGCGACCGCCTGCGCATCGACCGCCAGCGGAGGCGCGGGCGGGACGTCGAGCTGGCGCGAGCCCTGGCGCAGGGTGTTGGCCGCCAGGACAGCGGCCAGCAGCAGCACGAGTGCGGCGAGGACGAGGACTGCGCGCTTGATCATGGGGCGGGCCTGGATCCCCGCCTGCGCGGGCGACAGCCGATCCGGACCCCGCCTGCGCGGGGAGGACGGTCCGTCGCCCCGCACGCGGGGCCGTGGACCGTCAGTTGAAGGTCTTGCCTTCCGCCGCCAGCTTGAGCAGCAGCGGCGCCGGCTCCCAGAACTTCGCGTCGTCGCGCGGGTTCTTCTGGAAGCGCTTCATCGCCTGCACCACGTTGAACAGGCCCACCTGGTCGGCGTAGAGCATCGGGCCGCCACGGTGGATCGGGAAGCCGTAGCCCGTGATGTAGACCATGTCGACGTCGCTCGCGCGGGCGGCGATGCCCTCCTCCAGGATGCGCGCGGCCTCGTTGACCAGCGAGAACACCAGGCGCTGCACGATCTCGTCGTCGGAGATCTTGCGCGGCTCGACACCCAGCGACTTGCGGTGGTCGGCGATCATGTCCTCCACCAGCCTGGATGGGATGGCGTCGCGCTTGCCTTCCTTGTAGTCGTACCAGCCGGCGCCGGTCTTCTGGCCGAAGCGGCCCAGCTCGCACAGCTTGTCGGCCGTCTTGCTGTAAAGCATGTTGGGGCGCTCCTGCGCCCGGCGCTTGCGGATCGCCCAGCCGATGTCGTTGCCGGCCAGGTCGCCCATGCGGAACGGGCCCATCGCAAAGCCGAACTTCTCGATCGCCTTGTCCACCTGCTGCGGCGTGGCGCCCTCGTCCAGCAGGAAGCCGGCCTGGCGGCTGTACTGCTCGATCATCCGGTTGCCGATGAAGCCGTCGCAGACGCCGGACACGACCGCCGTCTTGCGGATCTTCTTGGCCATGGCCATCACGGTGGCGAGAACGTCCTTGCCGGTCTTGCCGCCGCGCACCACCTCCAGCAGCTTCATGACGTTGGCCGGGCTGAAGAAGTGCAGGCCGATCACGTCCTCGGGCCGCTTGGTGAAGGCCGCGATCCGGTTGACGTCGAGCGTCGAGGTGTTGCTCGCCAGGATCGCGCCCTTCTTCATCACCTCGTCGAGCTTCTCGAACACCTTTTGCTTGACGCCCATCTCCTCGAACACGGCCTCGATCACGAGGTCGGCGTCCTTGATGTCGTCGTAGGAGAGGGTCGTCTTCAGAAGGCCCACGCGCTCGTCGTACTTCTCGGGCTTGAGCTTGCCCTTCTTGACCTGCGCCTCGTAGTTCTTGCGGATGACGGCGACGCCGCGGTCCAGGGCTTCCTGCTTCATCTCGAGGAGGATCACCGGGACGCCGGCGTTGAGGAAGTTCATGGCGATGCCGCCCCCCATCGTGCCGGCGCCGATCACCGCCACCCGTTCGATCTTGCGCTGCGGCGTGTCCTCCGGCACGTCGGCGATCTTGGAGGCGGCGCGCTCGGCCACGAACAGGTGGCGCAGCGCCCGGCTCTCCGGCGTGAGCATCAGCGCCATGAAGGTCTCGCGCTCGGCGGCCAGGCCGTCGTCGAACTTCTTCTTCGTCGCCGATTCGACGGCATCGACGCACTTCGCCGGCGCCGGGAAGTTCTTCGCCATGCCCTTGACCATGTTGCGCGCGAAGCCGAAGTAGGCGTCGCCCAGCGGGTGCCGGCACGGCAGGTTGCGCACCAGGGGCAGCGGGCGCGCGTCGGCCACCGAGCGCGCGAAGGCGATCGCCTCCTCCAGCAGGCTCTCCGGCGAGGCCGCCATGCGGTCGAACAGCTTCTGCCCCGGCAGCTTCGCCAGCATCTCGCTCTTGACCGGCTCGCCGCTCACGATCATGTTCAGTGCCGGCTCGACGCCCACCACGCGCGGCAGGCGCTGCGTGCCGCCGGCGCCGGGGATCAGGCCCAGCTTGACTTCGGGCAGCGCGATGCTGGCGCCCGGCGCGGCAATGCGGTAATGGCAGCCGAGCGCCAGTTCCAGGCCGCCTCCCATGGCCACCGAATGGACCGCCGCCACGATGGGCTTGGACGAGTTCTCGCAGGCGAGGATGACCGACAGCAGGTTGGGCTCCTGGATCGCCTTGGGCGTGCCGAACTCCTTGATGTCGGCGCCCCCCGAGAAGGCCCTGCCCGCCCCGGTGAGCACGATGGCCTTGACCGCCGGGTCCGCATTCGCCTGGTCGATGCCCGCAGCGATCGCGATGCGGGTGGCGTGGCCCAGCCCGTTCACCGGCGGGTTGTTCATCGCGATCACGGCCACGTCGCCGTGGACCTTGTATTCAGCGCTCATGCTGGCTTCCTCCGGATGTGAATAGAACGGTCGTTCGCGTCGGCGATTCTAGGGGGGGTGTCCGGGCGATCGCGACGGCCATGTCCCGGCCGGGACAAGAAGCACAGGGTCTATCACAACGCAGCGGGCAATTCCAGCGGGGCCGCAGCGCATGCGCCTGCCACGGGTCGGCCAGCACGCTATGGGGCTTTCCCCAAACCGGGGCGGGGGCGAAGGGCTTGAGCCTTGCGCCGGGAGGGCCCATGCTAGTGTTTCAGCTCCGGTCCTTCCCGGTCCGGGGGCCCAGCCGCCGGGCGCAGTGGGGCGGCAACACAGATAAGCAACTCACGGAGGAATCTCATGGCTTTTACCCCCAACCTCGACCGCGAGGCACTCGTCCATGCCGGCTACGGCCGGCCCGGCGTCGGCACGCCCGCGGTTCCGGCCCTCGGGGGACTCACGGTCCGGGTCCTGAAGACGGCGACCGAACGCCTGATGATCGAGCCGCTTCGGCAATACGCCGACGTCGGCTCGGAATACCAGGTCGACCCGGGCATGGTCGCCCTGGACAAGGTCAAGGACGACCTGGGGATCGTCATGGCCATCCTGAAAGGCGGGATGCCGATCGGCACGATCCGCTTCATCCCCGGCGGCCACGGCGTGACGCTCACGGAACGCTGGTGGGCGGACGTCGCCATGGGCACCGAGGTGCTCGAATCGGACAACTGGGAAGTCGGCCGCCTGGTGATGGCGCCCGAGCACCGGCGCGCCGACCTGTTGCCGCGCTGCATGGCGATGTCGCTGATGGAACTGCTGGAACACGCCGACGTGGCCCATTTCCACGCCTCCTGCCACATGCTCATGGCGCGCCTGTACCGGCGCTTCGGATTCTCCACCCATGCCAGGAAGCTCACCCCCGGGGGGACGGAGGCCGCACTGATTCACGGGCGTGTCGCGGATGTGGCACGGGCCCTCAGGGTGCCGATGGAGCAGCCGGAAGCCGCGGTGCTACAGTAAAGCCGATAACTCGGCAGGAACCGGGGGGCTCTGGGAGGGGCGGTGCGACGGATCATCGAAGGCTTCTACGAGCGCTACCGCGCCCACCACGACATGGAGCGGCCGCTCCTGGAATGGATCGGGGTCTTCGGCTTCATCGCCTTTCCGCTGTTCTACCTGGCGCGCCGCAGCTCGGGGCTGCTGCCCACCTACGACGACCTGCACCTGCGGCTGCTAGCCTCCCTGCTCTGCCTGCTGCTGGCCCTGCGGCGCTTCTGGCCCGCGGGCCTGAAGCGCTGCTACATCGGCTACTCGTATCTCACCGTCTTCTACTGCCTGTCCTTCCTGCTGTCGTACACGATGCTCAGGAACCACGGCGGCACGCCGGGCGTGGTGAACATGCTGGTCGGGGCGATCATCATCATCCTGCTGGCCGACTGGCGCAACACGGTGACGATGCTGGTGGTGGGCTACGCGGCGGCCAGCGCGGCCTTCGCGTTCACGGTCCCCGGCACGCCGCTGCCGCCCGAATTCATGATCGCGGCGGGCGGCTCGATCCTGGTCGTGGTGGCGGGCGCGCTGACCCACTACGGCCAGAAGCGCGCCGAGCTCGAACGCATGCGCCGCCTCTATTCCGGCCTGGCCGGTTCGATCGCGCACGAGATGCGCACGCCCCTGTCGCACGTGCAGCACACCTTCGACACCATCGACGCCTACCTGGCGCGGGCGGGGCACGCCGCCGGCGGGACGCCCTCGCGCCAGCAGATCGGCGACCTGTCGCAGGCGGTGCAGCAGGGCCGGCATGCCGTGGCCCGGGGCCTGCAGGCGATCACGATGACGCTGCAGGAACTCAGCGGCAAGGCCATCGACACCAGCCGCTTCACGCTGCTCTCCGCGGCCCGCTGCGTGCAGAAGGCGGTCGACGAATATGCGTACGAAAGTCCTCAGGAGCGCGATCGCGTGAGCGTCCGCGTCCTGCAGGACTTCAGCTTCCGGGGCGACGAAACGGCTTTCGTGCTGGTGCTGTTCAACCTGCTGAAGAACGCACTCTATTACGTGCCCCTGCATCCGGACGAGACGATCACGATCACCGTCGAGGGCGGCAGCGCGCCGCGGGTGCTGGTGCACGACACCGGTCCGGGCATCGTGCCGGAGGTGATGGCGCGGCTGTTCGAGGAGTTCCGGTCGGCGGGCAAGACCGAGGGGACAGGCCTCGGGCTGGCCTTCTGCCGCCGCGTCATGCAGACCTTCGGGGGCGGGATCGGCTGCCGCTCGGTGCCCGGCCAGTTCACCGAGTTCGCGCTGGGCTTCCCGCTGCTGGAGGCCGGGATCCAGATCCCCGCCGTTAACGACGCGCCGGCCGCGGCGCCCGCCGGTCCGGTGTGCCTGTCCGGCCGCACGGTGATGGTGGTGGACGACAGCGCCTTCAACCGCACGATCGTGAAGGCCCGGCTGGGGGAACTCGGTGTGCAGGCGCTCGAAGCCCATCACGGCCACGAGGCCTTGCGGCTGCTCGACGAAGGGGCCCGTCCGGCTGCGATCCTGATGGACGTGCAGATGCCGGGGCTCAGCGGGGTGGACGCCACCCGCGCGCTGCGCGAGCGGCCCGCGCCCCTCAACGCGATCCCAGTACTGGGACTGAGCGCGAACGACCTGCCCGCGTCGCGCGAGAAGGCGCTGGCCGCCGGCATGGACGCCTACCTGACGAAACCCTTGCAGCCTGAGCTGCTGCAGGCCGAACTCGGGCGCGTGCTGAGGCACGCTTCCGGCCTCCGCGAGCCGTCCCTCCTGTCCTCGGGAACCTAGGGAAATGGATGGCGCCCCGCGTCGAAACTCCACACTCCTTCTCTGGTCAGACTCGTTTACGCATCGCTACGGGCCGTTTCCCCTAGTCGAATTCCTTAAGGAACCTTCGGTGGCATGGTCATCCTCCAGCATTCTTGGCATGCTGGAGTCTGTGCGCTTTTTCGCAATATCTGGCAGCACGACAACCATACCAATTCCAAGGAGGATCCAGAATGACGACGATGGCTAATTTCCCGACGGCACAGCATTCCGAATGGCTTGACGAGCCCCTGCTGCTGCCGCTTGCCGGTCTCGACCCGGACCAGGGAAGCCACGTCGACGGCCTGCGTTTCAAGGTGCTGCGCACCCCCCGTGAACGCCAGGCCATCGCCGGCCTGCGTCGCCATGCGGCCTTCCTCGTCGAACAGGACCTCGGCCTCGGCCTCGCTCCCTTCGAACAGACCCGCGACGACCTCGGCGTCGTGACCGCGGTGTACCGCGAGGGCCGCCCGCTCGCCAGCCTGCGCATCGTGCCGACCGGACACGGCCTCACCGGCGCCGAGCGCCTGATGGAGCAGATCCCCTTCGACCCTTCGATCCTCGGCGAGGGCAGCTGGGAAGTCGGCCGGGTCATCATGGAGCCCCGCGACCGTCGCCCGGACCTGCTGCTGGACTGCCTGACCGTCATCCTGGAGAACCTGATGCAGCGGGAAGACATGCGCCACCTCCACGCCACCACGACGCTGGCCATGGCCCGCCTGTGGCGCCGCGTCGGCATGCGCACGGTCCTCACCGCCAGCGGCGCCAGCGGAGCCCCCTACGCACTGGTGCATGGGCGCCTGGCGGACGTGGCCGCCGCCCTGCACCTGCCCGTGCACGTCGCGCGCCCGCACGTCCCGGTCACGAGGAGGGAACCTGCACTGGCGGCGGCCGTCCCGGTCTAGGCCATGCAGGGCTGAAGCAGGTCACGCGGGAGGGAACTGACCATGGAACGCATCAAACGCTTCATCCGCGGACTTTCGCGGTCCTATCGCTTCCACCACGAAACCAATCCGTCCCTGCTCGGATGGATCGGCGTGCTGGGGGTGGTGGCGCTCTCGGCCCTCTACCTGGTGCGGCTCACCGGCAAGCTCCCACCGCGCTGGGACGACGTCTGGTTCCGCCTGCCCGCGATCCTCACCTGCCTGCTCGTGGCGCTGCGGCGCTGGTGGCCGGCACCGGTGGCGCGCTACTACCTGCCCTACTCCTACTTCACCGTCTTCTACTGCCTCGCCTTCTTCATGCCGCTGTCGCTGCTGGAGAACCGCGGCGCCCCCAACACCGTCGTCAACATGATGCTGGGCGCCATGCTGGTGATCCTGCTGACCGACTGGCGCAACACCGTGGTGATGATCGTGGCGGGCTACGGCGGGGCGGCGGCGTACTTCCTGGCGACGAACCCGGCGTCGGAATTCCCGCTGGAATTCCTCTACTGGTGGGTCCCCCTGTGCCTGGTCCTGGTCGCCGGTGGCAGCATTTCCAAGTACATCGAGCGCCGCGCCGAGCTCGAGCGACTGCGCCGCCTGTACTCCGGGCTGGCCGGTTCCATCGCCCACGAGGTGCGCAACCCGCTCGCGCAGGTCCAGCATGCGATGCGCACGGCCCAATCGCTGCTGCCGCGCACTGGCGGCGGCGACATCGTCCCCGTCCCACGGCAGCAGATCGATGCCGTGGTGCGCGAACTGGCCCAGGGCACGAACGCGGCGCACCGGGGCCTGCAGGCCATCACGCTGACGCTGAACCAGGTCAACGGCAAGACCCTGGACAGCGGCAGCTTCGCGGTGCTTTCCGCCGCGATGTGCGTGCAGAAGGCGATGCACGAATACGCCTTCGAAAGCGCCGAGCAGCGTTCGCGCGTGCAGGTGCAGGTGGCCGGGGACTTCCTTTTCCTCGGCGACGAGACGGCCTGCGTGCTGATCCTGTTCAACCTGCTGAAGAACGCGCTGTACTACCTGCCGCTGCATCCGGACGCCAGCATCACGATCTCGGTGGAGAACGCGCCGGTGCACCGCATCGTGATGCGCGACACCGGCCCCGGCATCGCGCCCGAGCGCCTGCCGGAGCTGTTCGAGGAATTCCATTCCTTCGGCAAGACCGAGGGCACGGGCCTGGGCCTGGCGTTCTGCCGGCGCGCCATGCGCGCGTTCGGCGGCGACATCCGCTGCGAGTCCGAACTGGGCCGGTTCACGGAATTCACCCTCAGCTTCCCGCCCGCGCCCGCGGGCGCCGAACTGCCCGCCATGGCACCGGAGAACCTGCCGTCGGCCCCGCCGGTCAGCTTCGGCGGCCGCACCGTGCTGGTGGTGGACGACAGCGCGTTCAACCGCGCCATCGTCAAGGCCCGCCTGCGCGAACTGGACCTGCGCGTGCTGGAGGCCCGGCACGGCCAGGAGGCGCTGCAGATCATCGACGAGGGCGCGCAGCCCGCGGCGATCCTGATGGACATGGAGATGCCCGGCATCAGCGGCATCGAGGCCACCCGCGCCCTGCGCGAGCGGCCGGCCCCGGCCCGTACGATTCCCGTGCTGGCGCTGAGCGCCAACGACCTGCCGGCCTGGCGCGAGGGCGCCCTGGCGGTGGGCATGAACGGCTACCTCACCAAGCCGATCCAGCCGGAGGTCCTCAGCGCGGAACTGGCGCGGGTGCTGAACCTCGACGTGAAGCCGCCGCCGGAGCACGCCGAAGCGCGCCGGCGCGAGCCGGCGCTGAAGCGCTGAAGCGCTGAGCCCGAGGCTGGAGGCTAGACCTCCAGCCACTCCTTGCGGATGTACGCGTCCCCGCGCAGCGTCTCGGGCGTGCCCTGGAACACGATGCTGCCGTGGCCCATGACCAGGGCGCGGTCGGAGATCGACAGGGCGATGGTGAGCTTCTGTTCGATCAGCAGCACCGAGACCCCGCGCGACTTCAGCGTCTTCAGGTATTCCGCCACCAGCTCCACGATCTTGGGCGCCAGGCCCTCGGTCGGCTCGTCGATGATGATCAGCGACGGGTCGCCCATCAGGGTGCGGCACAGGGTCAGCATCTGCTGCTCGCCGCCCGAGAGCACGCCGGCCTCCGTGTGCTGCCGCTCCTTCAGGCGCGGGAACATGCCGTACATGTCGTCGAAGCTCCAGCGGCCGCGAGCGCCTGCGCTCGCTGCCTGTTTCCTGGCGCGCGCTCCCTTCTGCCCGAGCATCAGGTTCTGGTGCACCGTGAGCCGGGGAAAGATGTCCCGGTTCTCCGGCACGTAGCCGAGGCCCAGGTGGGCGATCTCGTAGGGCTTGCGGCCCACGAGGGGCTGCCCCTTCCAGAGCACGTCGCCGGTGCATTCCACCATGCCCATGACCGCCTTGGCGGTCGTGGAACGCCCCGAGCCGTTGCGTCCCAGCAGGGCCACGATCTCGCCCTCGCCCACCTCGAAGCGCACGCCGTGCAGCACGTGGCTCTTGCCGTAGAAGGCATGCAGGTTGTCGATCTGGAGCATCGTCAGCCTCCGCCGAGCCGCCTCAAGGAGGCTGAGGCCCCCTCGGGGGGCAGCGAGTACACGCAGTGACGAGCGTGGGGGCTCATGTGCTCGTCCCCGCCTGCTGCGTGGCGATGACGGAGCCGAGATAGGCTTCCTGCACCCGCTGGTTGGCCCGTACGTTCTCGGGCGTGTCGTAGGCGATGATCTCGCCGTAGACCACCACCGCGATCTTGTCGGCGAGGCCGAACACCACGCCCATGTCGTGCTCCACGGTCAGAAGGGTCTTGCCCGCCGTCACTTCCTTGATCAGGTCGATGAAGCGCCGGGTCTCCGCGCGGCTCATGCCGGCGGTGGGTTCGTCCAGCAGGATCACGTTGGCGCCGCCGGCGATGGTGATGCCGACCTCCAGCGCGCGCTGCTCCGCGTAGGTGAGGTTCACGGCCAGCACGTCGCGCTTCTTGTGCAGGCGGATCATCTCCAGCAACTGCTCGGCGCGCTCGTTGGCGTCGTCGAGGTCGGCCAGGAAGCGCAGGAAGGTGTACTTGTAGCCGAGGCTCCACAGCACGCCGCAGCGCAGGTTCTCGAACACCGACAGCTTGGGGAAGATGTTGGTGATCTGGAAGCTGCGCGAGAGGCCCAGGCGGTTGATCTCGAAGGGCTTCTTGCCCTCGATGCGGTGGCCATTGAGCAGCACCTGCCCGCTGGTGGGCGCGAAGCGGCCGCTGATCAGGTTGAACAGCGTGGACTTGCCGGCGCCGTTCGGGCCGATCACGGCGACTCGCTCGCCCTGCTGCACCTGCAGGCTGCAGCCGCGGATGATCTCGGTGCGGCCGAAACTCTTGCGCACGTCCTTCAGTTCCAGCGCGATGGGGGTGCCGTCGCTCACAAGGCTTCCCTCCGCTTCATCTCTTTTTCGATGAATTCCTGGATCTCGTCCCATTGGTGCACGTAGTGGCGGCGGGCGACCTCGAACAGGGCCACGCCGGTGAGCATCACGAAGGCGGCGCCGAACCAGCTGTCGACGCCCCTGGCATCCAGGCTGGCGCCCAGGAACTGCAGCTTCGGCCCCAGCGCCGCATTGAGCTGCAGGTGGTAGACCATCTCGATGATCGCCGCCGCGCCCAGCAGCGCCACCAGCGCCGTGAAGGCCAGCGCGAGGTAGCTGACCCACAGCTCCTTCAGCCGCCCGAAGGAGGCCACGCGCAGGTTCATCATGATCAGGCTGGCGATGCCGCCCGGCGCGTACATCACCATGAACAGGAAGATCAGGCCCAGGTACAGCAGCCAGGCCTTGGTGAGCTCCGACAGCAGCACGCCGGCCAGCACCAGCAGCACGCCGCCGATGATGGGCCCGAAGAAGAAGGTGGCGCCGCCCAGGAAGGTGAACAGCAGGTAGGCGCCGGAGCGCGGCGCGCTCACCACCTCGGAGGTCACGATCTCGAAGTTCAGGGCGGCCAGCCCGCCCGAGATCCCGGCGAAGAAGGCCGACAGGATGAAGGCGATGTAGCGCACCTTCTGCGTGTCGTAGCCGACGAACTCGACCCGCTCCGGGTTGTCGCGCACCGCGTTGAGCATGCGTCCCAGCGGCGTGCGCGTGAAGGCGAACATGGCCGCGGTGCAGACGAAGGTGTAGAAGGCGATCAGGTAATAGAGCTGGATCTGCGGCCCGAAGGTGATGCCCAGGGGCTTGGGCCCGGCGACCCGGTTGCTGGAGATGCCGCCCTCGCCGCCGAAGAACTCGGGGAACATCAGCGACGAGGCCCAGACCAGCTCGCCGATGCCCAGCGTGATCATCGCGAACGGCGTGGCCGCCTTCTTGGTCGTGACGTACCCGAACAGCACCGCGACCAGCATCCCGGAGAGGCCGCCGACGATCGGGATGAGGCTGACCGGGATCGCCCAGCCGCCCTTGGACACGAGGTTGAGCGTGTGGATCGCCAGGAAGGAGCCCATGCCCGAATAGACCGCATGGCCGAAGCTGAGCATGCCGCCCTGCCCCAGGATCATGTTGTACGAGAGGCACACGATGATCGCGATGCCCATCTGCGACAGCATGGTGTGCCCCAGGCTGCTGGTGAAGACCAGCGGCGCCACCAGCAGCAGCAGCGCGAACGCGCCCCAGATCGTCCACCGGGCGACGTTGTAGGGCTTGAATTCGTAATAGTCCTTGGTGCGCGCCATGCGTTCAGCCCTCACGGGTGCCGAGGAGGCCCTTCGGCCGGAAGATCAGGATCAGCACCAGGAACACGTACGGCAGGATGGGCGCGATCTGCGAGATCTTCAGCTTCCACAGCGCGTAGCCGAAGGTCTGCGGCGTGATGCTCCAGCCCGCGACCTGCAGCGCCCCCATCAGCGAGGCGTCCACGCCGACGGCGAAGGTCTGCAGGATGCCGATCAGCAGCGAGGCGACGAAGGCGCCGGCCAGCGAGCCCATGCCGCCCACCACCACCACCACGAAGATCACCGAGCCCACCGTGGCGGCCATGCCCGGCTCCGTGACGAAGGCATTGCCGCCGATCACGCCGGCCAGCCCCGCCAGCGCCGCGCCGCCGCCGAACACCAGCATGAACACGCGCGGCACGTTGTGCCCCAGCGCCTCCACCGTGTCGGGGTGGGTCAGCGCCGCCTGGATCACCAGCCCGATGCGCGTGCGCGTCAGCAGCAGCCAGATCGCCACCAGCATCAGCACCGCCACCAGCATCATGAAGCCGCGGTACAGGGGGAACTGCGTGCCGTACAGCGTGAACAGCGGCCCCGACAGGAGGGCCGGTACCCGGTAGTCCACCGAGCTCGTCCCCCACACCAGCTGCACCATTTCCAGCACGATGAAGGACAGGCCGAACGTGATCAGCAGTTCGGGGACGTGGCCGTACTTGTGCACGCGGCGCAGCGCGTATTTCTCGAACAGCGCGCCGAGCACCCCCACCACGAGGGGCGCCACCAGCAGCGCGGGGAAGTAGCCCAGGAACTGGGTGGCGCTGAACGCGAAATAGGCGCCCAGCATGTAGAAACTCGCGTGGGCGAAGTTGAGGACGCCCATCATGCTGAAGATCAGCGTGAGCCCGGAGCTGAGCATGAACAGCAGCAGCCCGTAGCTGATGCCGTTCAGCAGCGATATGGTGAAGAACTCCATCCGCTCGATTCTTTGGTCTCGTTGTCCCGTGGCCCGCATTCTGCCGGCTGCGGCAGCCAAAAAAAAACCGGGACGCGTCCGTCCCGGCCTCGTTCGTCGCCTTCGCGTCAGCCCGCCGACGGCCGCTTCATCTGGCAGCTGGTGGGCGTGGAGGACACGTAGGGGTCCATCTGCTTGATCGGCACGAAGGTGTAGCCGGTCTTCTCGACGCTGTATTCACCCGGCTTGGCCTTCTGCCACTTGGTGATGTACATGGCCTGCTGCAGCTGGTGGTCGGACGCCCGCATGGTCACGTCGCCGGCGAAGCTCTTGACGCTCAGGCCTTCCAGCGACTTGGCCACCTTCACCGGGTCGGTCGACTTCGCCTTGGCCATGGCCGCCGACAGCAGCTGGATGCCGTTGTAGGTGGCATAGGTGTAGTAGTCGTCGTTGAACTTCTTCAGGAACTCCTGGCCGATCTGGCCCATCTCGCCGGTCTGGTTGGCGTGCCCGTAGGCGACCACGTAGACCTCGCTGTCGCCGCCGGCCGCCAGCGCCGTGGGCGTGCCGGTCACGCCGGCGTAGTAGGTGTACATGGGGATCTTCAGGCCGGCGTCGTTCAGCGCCTTCACCAGCAGGGTCAGGTCCTGGCCCCAGTTGCCGGTGACGATGGTGTCCGCGCCCGACTGCTTGATCTTGGCGACGTAGGGGGCGAAGTCCTTGACGCTGCCGATCGGGTGCAGGTCCTCGCCGACGACCTTGACGTCGGGGCGCTTGCGCGCGATGGCGTCCCTGAAGTACTTGGCGACCTGGTGGCCGTGCGAGTAGTTCTGGTTGATCAGGAAGACGCTCTTGACCTTGGGTTGCTCCTTCATGAAGGAGGTCAGCGCCTCCATCTTCATGGAGGTGTCGGCATCCAGGCGGAAGTGCCAGTAGTCGCACTTCTCGTTGGTGAGCGCCGGGTCCACCGCCGCGTAGTTGAGGTAGACGACTTCCTTGCCGGGGTTGCGCTCGTTGTGCTTGGCCACCGCGTCGAGGATGGCCGTGGCGGCGCCGGAGCCGTTGCCCTGGGTGACGTAGCGGAAGCCCTGGTCGATGGCGGCCTTCAGCGTGTTCAGGCTCTCCTGCGGGGAGCCCTTGTTGTCGAAGCCGACCACCTCGAATTTCACGCCGGCCGCGTTCTTGCCCGAATAGCGCTCGGCGATGTACTGCCAGCTCTTGAGCTGGTTCTGGCCGACGTTGGCGAACGGCCCGGACAGGGGATCCATGAACGCGATGCGCACGGTCTCGCCCTTCTGCGCGTACGCGGCGCCGGCGGCCACGACCATGGCGGTGACGGCAATGGCCCTCAGCGTGTGCTTCATTGCGTGCTCCTTTGGTATGCAACGACTCGCGGAGGGTACAGTTTTTGGCAGGTGGAAAGGGGCAGGGAATGCCCGTAAAGAGGAAGCGGGGCTATCGCCAAAGTGACAGGGTTCGCTTGCCCTTTCCCCAGCCCTCCCCCGCAGGCGGGAGCGGGAGAGAGCCCCCTCCGCGGCCCTCCCCCGCAGGGGGAGGGAAGCCGGGTCAGGCGGAGGGCAGCTTGTAGTCCTTCAGCTGCTCGCGCAGGCGGGTCTTCAGCATCTTGCCCGTGGCGCCCAAAGGGATCGCGTCCACGAACACCACGTCGTCCGGGACCTGCCACTTGGCGATCTTGCCTTCGTAGAACTTCAGCAGCTCCTCGCGCGTGAGCTCCGTGCCCGGCTTGCGCACCACGGCGACGATGGGGCGCTCGTCCCACTTCGGGTGGCGCATGCCCACGCAGGCGGCCATCTGCACCGCGGGATGCGACATCGCGATGTTCTCGATGTCGATCGAGCTGATCCACTCGCCGCCGGACTTGATCACGTCCTTGCTGCGATCGGTGATCTGCATGTAGCCGTCGGCGTCGATGGTGGCCACGTCGCCGGTGGGGAACCAGCCGTCCACCAACGGGTCGCCGCCCTCGCCCTTGAAGTACTCGCGCACGACCCACGGGCCCTTCACGTACAGGTCGCCGTAGGTCCTGCCGTCCCAGGGCAGTTCCTCGCCGTTGTCGCCGACGATCTTCATGTCGACGCCGTAGATGGCGCGCCCCTGCTTGAGGCGGATCTTCATCTGCTCCTCGGGCCCCTGCGCGAGGTGCTTGTTCTTCAGCGTGCACAGCGTGCCGAGCGGGCTCATCTCGGTCATGCCCCAGGCATGCAGCACGTCGACGCCGTAGTCCTCGCGGAAGGCGTCGATCATGGCGGGCGGGCAGGCGGAGCCGCCGATCACCGTGCGCTTCAGCGACGAGAAGCGCAGGCCGTTCGGCTTCATGTGCCCGAGCAGCATCTGCCACACCGTCGGCACGCCCGCCGCATAGGTCACCTGCTCGCCCTCGATCAGCTCGTACACCGACTTGCCGTCCAGCGCGCCCCCGGGGAACACCACCTTGCAGCCGGTGAGCGCCGCCGAATACGGGATGCCCCAGGCGTTGACGTGGAACATCGGAACCACCGGCAGCACCGCGTCGCGGGCCGACAGGCACATCACGTCCGGCAGCGCCGCGGCGTAGGCATGCAGGATGGTGGAGCGGTGGCTGTAGAGGGCCGCCTTGGGATTGCCCGTGGTGCCGCTCGTGTAGCACATGCTCGAAGCCGAGTTCTCGTCGAACGAAGGCCACTGGTACTCCGTGGACTGGCCGCCGATCCAGTCCTCGTAGCTCACGAGGTTCGGGATCCCGCTGCCGGCCGGCAGGCGGTCGGCGTCGCACAGCGCCACGTACTGCCGGATGCCGGGGCACTTCGCGTGGACGGCCTGCACCAGCGGCAGGAAGCTCAGGTCGAAGCACAGGACCTGGTCCTCGGCGTGGTTGGCGATCCAGGCGATCTGTTCCGGATGCAGGCGCGGGTTGATCGTGTGCAGCACGCGGCCCGAGCCGCTGACGCCGAAGTACAGCTCCAGGTGGCGGTAGCCGTTCCAGGCCAGCGTCGCCACCCGGTCGGAGAACAGCAGCTTCATGCCGTCGAGCGCGTTGGCGACCTGCCGGGCCCGCCGGGCGACGTCGCGCCAGCGATAGCGGTGGATGTCGCCCTCGACGCGTCGCGACACGATCTCGCCATCGCCGTGGTGGCGTTCGGCGTGCACGATCAGCCCCGAAATGAGCAGCGGTTGGTTCTGCATCAGGCCCAGCATGGGTGGTTCTCCTCGGTGGTTCTTCCGGGGCGAATGCTATACCGAGCCGCAGGCGCGGCCTGTCGCGCGCAGCCTCAGGACGGCGCGTGCGGCTGGAAGAACAGCGTGACCGACGCGCCCTCGCCCAGCGTGGACTGCACCTCGATCGAGCCGTTGATCGTCTGCATCACGCGCTGGCAGAACATGAGGCCCATGCCGCTGCCGCCGCTGCCGCCGCGCGTGGTGACCGGCTCCCGCGTGAGCTTGGCCAGCACCTCCGGCGGGATGCCGGGGCCGTTGTCGCGCACGCGGATCCAGTAGCGCCTGCCGGCGGGCGCCTGTTCGTCCCGGTCCACCTCCAGCCAGAGGTGGCGGTCCTCGCGGCCGCGCAGGACCAGCAGCGCGTTCTTGGCCAGCGTGCACAGCACGAGGTACAGCAGGTCGCGGCGCCCCGGCAGGCGGAAGTCGTGCTGCACGTCCATCGTGACGCAGGCGCGCTCGGTTTCCTCGAAGGGGAATTCGTCCAGCAGCGCCTCGACCAGGCTGCTGGCGGTGATCGATTGCGGCGTCGCGTCCGGGTAGGCGTCGCGCGCCGACTGCACGAAGGTGGAGACCAGCGACTGGCAGTAGAGGGCGCGGCGCTCCGCGCGTTCCAGCGCCGTCACGAGCTCGCCGGGCTGGTCCTCCGAGAAGCGGGCCACGCCGGGCTCGCTGCCCGGTTCGGCCGGGAGATGCCGCGCCGCCACCGAGGCGACGTAGCCCCGCACGGTCGCCAGCGGCGTATTCAGTTCGTGGGCCAGGAAGCCGAGCGCCTCGCGCAGGGCGGCGACCCGCCCCTCGTTGACGACCCGCTCCAGGGCCTGGGTCCGGTACAGCTGGAGGGCCTCGCGCAGCGCCTCGCGGGTGGCTTCGCCGTCCAGGGGCTTTTCCAGGATGCGCAGCACCTTGCCCTGGTTGACGGCGGCGATCGCCACGTCCTTTTCGGCGTAGGCCGTCGCCAGCAGGCGGACCACGTGGCGGAAATCGCGCTGCACCGCGCGCAGCAGCTTCATGCCGTCGCGCTCGGGCATGCGGTAGTCGGTGACCAGCACGCCGAATTCCTGGCTGCGTTCGCGCAGGATGTTCAGAGCCTCCTCGGCGCCGCCGGCGGTGTGCACGCGGAATTCGTCGCCGAACTCGCGGGCGAACCACTTGCGGGAGGTGGGCTCGTCATCGACGAAAAGGATCGCCGGCACTTCGCCGGCGAAATCGGGAACCTGCATGCGAACGTCCTCAGGGGCGCGGCCCGCGCCCTTTCAAGAGGCGCTGGAGCGCGCCTGCTGAGAACAGTATGCCCTGAGGGCCTCTTCGGTGCGACGCGCCAGCTGGTTCAGCTGGGGCAGCCAGTCGGGGGCGGCGGGCCATTGCCCGTGCTCGAGCAGCGGGACATACAGCTTGCGCACCTGCTGGTACAGGCCCTGGGCGCCGGCCTCGCCGCTCATGCCCAGCAGCGAGTGCAGCGCCGCCAGGCTGGCCTGCGCGTCGGACTCGCGCGCCGCGTCGTGGACGGCGGCCACCAGGCGGGCCATCTCCGGCAGGTAGTCGTTGACCAGGTCGTCCAGCATGCCGATGCGCCTGTAGCTTTCCAGCCGCTGCAGGTTCAGCAGGGCCTCGGTGGCGACGGAGGTGGCGGTGGCCGACGCGGCCGGCTGGGCGCGCTGCGCACGCGCGGCGCCGGACGCCATGAAGCGGGTGAGGGTTTCGTACAGCAGAGTCGTCTCCACGGGCTTGAGCAGCAAGCCGTCGATGCCGGCGGCGGCCAGGGCCGCTTCGGCGGAAGCATCGGAACGCGTGGCCACGGCCACGACGGGGACTTCGGACCAGGGCGCGCCGGCGGCGCGGATGGCGCGGGCGACGGCGGGGCCGTCGAGGCCGGGCGTCTCCAGCGACAGGATCACGGCGTCCACGCCCTCGTGTGCGCGCAGGGCGTCGAACACGGCGGCGCCGGCGGGAACCACCTCGGCGCCGCCCTGGCGCAGGGCGTCAGCCAGCGCCTGCGCGCCCTCGGCGAGCAGGATGCGGCGGCCGGCGAGCGGCGCGGGACCGGGCTTGCCGGAGCGGTGTTTCATGAAGTGCTGGAGGACGCTGCGGCGCGGGGCTTGCGCCCGGCGGCGACCGATGAACAGTTCCAGCCCGAACTTTAGCGCCAGGGCGCTCATCACCGGTTCCGCGAGGGTGTGTGCGCGGCGGTCCGGGGGGCGTGCCTTCGGCACGGACCCGAATTTTTTCTCATTGCTTCTTCCTCCCTCTCTGTCCGGCCCTTCAGGTACTCGGCCGGACCATTCTGACCGACGGGCCCGGCCCGGTGCTAAGTCTTTCCCCTAGGACGCATCGGAGATGGCCCGCAGGGGACAATGGCCCGATGGATGATGCTGTCGCGGAAAGCGCACAGGCGCTGCGGCTCGGCGTGCGCTGGCACCACGGGTTCGCGGAACTGGGGCCTTCCTTCTCCACCGAGCTCGCGCCCACCCCCCTGGCCGGGCCCCATCTCGTTTCGCTCAACGTGCCCCTGGCGCGGGAGCTGGGACTGGATCCCGCCCTGCTTGCCAGCCCCCCCGGCGTCGCGGCCTGGACCGGCAACCTGCCGCTGGAAGGCAGCCGGCCGCTCGCCAGCGTGTACAGCGGGCACCAGTTCGGCGTCTGGGCCGGCCAGCTCGGGGACGGCCGTGCGATCCTGCTCGGAGGCATCGCCACGCCCGCCGGCGTGCAGGAACTGCAGCTCAAGGGCGCGGGACGCACGCCCTATTCCCGCATGGGCGACGGCCGTGCGGTGCTGCGTTCCAGCATCCGGGAGTACCTGTGCTCCGAAGCCATGCAGGGCCTGGGCATCCCCACCACCCGCGCGCTGGTCGTGACCGGCTCGCCGCAGCCGGTGCGGCGCGAGGAGGTGGAGACGGCAGCCGTCGTCACGCGGGTCGCCCCCAGCTTCGTGCGCTTCGGCCACTTCGAGCACTTCGCCGCCCGCGGCCAGGAAGAACCGCTGCGGCAGCTGGCAGACTACGTGATCGACACCTTCTATCCGGAGTGCCGCGCGGGCGCGCGCCTGGCCGGCAACCCGTACGCGGCCCTGCTGGAACAGGTCAGCGAGCGCACGGCCGCCCTGGTGGCGCAGTGGCAGGCGGCAGGCTTCTGCCACGGGGTGATGAACACCGACAACATGAGCATCCTGGGGCTCACCATCGACTACGGGCCGTTCCAGTTCCTCGATGCCTTCGTGCCGGACCACATCTGCAACCACAGCGACGACACGGGCCGCTACGCCTACAACCGGCAGCCCAACGTCGCCTACTGGAACCTGTTCTGCCTCGGCCAGGCCCTGTTGCCGCTGATCGCCGACCAGGAACTGGCCCTGGCCGCGCTGGAGTCGTACAAGACGGTCTTTCCGCGCGAACTGGAAATGCGCATGCGCGCCAAACTGGGGCTCGGGGAGGAACAGCCGGGCGACCGCGAACTGGTGGAAGGCATCCTGAAACTGCTGGCCGCGGACCGGGTAGATTACCCGGTCTTCTGGCGCCGCCTGTCGCGCTTCGTGGCGGGCGACGGGCTGGATCCCGTGCGCGACCTGTTCCTGGACCGGGAGGGCTTCGACGGCTGGCGACTACATTACGAGGCGCGCCTGCCGCACGACCGCCAGGCGGCCTCCCAGGGCATGCTGCGTACCAACCCGAACTACGTATTGCGCAACCATTTGTGCGAACTCGCGATACGGCAGGCGAAACTCGGCGACTTTTCCGAGGTCGAAGCCCTGCTGCGCCTCGTCCAGTCGCCCTTCGAGGACCATCCCGGAGACGACGACAAGGCCGGCTTCCCGCCCGACTGGGCTGCCCACATCGAGATCAGCTGCTCCTCATGACATCCAGAGACGACTTCCCGATCCAGAAGACGGACGCCGAATGGAAGGCGATCCTGGCGCAGAAAGGCGCCGAACCCGGGGCCTACCAGGTCACCCGCCAGGCCTCCACCGAGCGCCCCTTCACCGGGAAGTACGAGCGGGTCTGGGCCGACGGCAGCTATCACTGCATCTGCTGCGGCGCCAAATTGTTCGATGCGGGCACCAAATTCGACGCCGGCTGCGGCTGGCCCAGCTTTTCGCTGGCCGTGCCCGGTGCGATCCGGGAAATCCAGGACGCGAGCCACGGGATGGTACGCACCGAGACCGTGTGTGCACAATGTGGGGCCCATCTCGGCCATGTCTTCCCCGACGGCCCGGCGCCGACCGGGTTGCGTTACTGCATGAACTCCGCCTCGCTCGATTTCCATCCGGCGCCAGGAAAGCCTGAATGAAACTGTTCCTCGACTTCTTTCCCATCGTCCTGTTCTTCGTGGCTTTCAAGCTGGGGGGCATCTACGTGGCGACGGGCGTGGCGATCGTCGCCACCATCGCGCAGATCGCCTGGCTGAAGTATTCCCGCGGCAAGGTCGAACCGATGCAGTGGCTCAGCCTCGGGATCATCGTGCTGTTCGGGGGGGCGACCATCCTGGCCCACGACGAGACCTTCATCAAGTGGAAGCCCACCGTGCTCTATTGGCTGATGGGCGGTGCGCTGGCAGGCGGCCTTTTGTTCTTCCGCAAGAATCTGCTCAAGTCGCTCATGGGCTCGCAGATGGAACTGCCCGACCCGGCTTGGCGGGCGATGAACTGGAGCTGGGTGGCGTTCTTCGCGGTGATGGGCGTGCTGAACCTCTGGGTCGCCTACCACTTCGACACCAACACCTGGGTGAATTTCAAGCTGTTCGGGGGGCTGGGGCTGATGGCGCTGTTCGTGATCGCCCAGGCGCTCTACCTGAGCCGCTACATGAAGGACGGCAAGCAGGCCGAGGCGGGGGCGCGGGATTCGTGATGGCGGTCGGAACGGGGATCACCGCGGAGGCGCTGCGCGCGCGCCTGGTGGAACAACTGGGCGCCACCCGGGTCGAAGTGCTGGACGAAAGCGCAGCGCACCTGGGGCATGCGGGCCAGGACGGCACCGGCGTCGGCACCCATTTTCGGGTCCGCGTGGCGGCGCCGCGGTTCGCAGGGATGAGCAAGGTTGCCTGCCATCGCCTTGTGTATGATGCCCTGCGCGACTATATAGCCCGTGAGCGCGGCGTTCACGCGCTGGCCATCGAAACCTCCGAAACCTGACTGATTCCGTTCCAAGGGATACCCCATGAAGAAAGTGCTCCTGACCGCGGTCGCCGCGGCCTCCATCGGCCTCGCCTTGCCCGCCGCGGCGCAGAACGTGGCCATCGTCAATGGCAAGCCGGTTCCCAAGGAACGCGTCGAGATGCTGTCGGCCCAGCTGGCGAAGGCCGGCCGCCAGGTCAGCCCCGAGATGCAGGGCCAGCTGAAGGATGAGGTCATCACGCGCGAGATCTTCATGCAGGAAGCGCAGAAGCGCGGCCTGGACGCCAGCGACGACTACAAGGCTCAGCTGGAGCTGGCCCGCCAGACCATCCTGATCCGCGAGCTGTTCGCCGATTACCAGAAGAAGAACCCGGTGACGGATGCCGAGGTGAAGGCCGAGTACGACAAGTTCGTGGCGGCCAGCGGCGGCAAGGAATACAAGGCCCGCCACATCCTGGTGGAGAAGGAAGACGAGGCCAAGAAGATCCTCGCCGACCTGAAGAAGGGCTCGAAGTTCGAGGAACTGGCCAAGAAGCTGTCCAAGGACCCGGGCTCCGGCCAGAATGGCGGCGACCTGGACTGGGCCAATCCGAGCAGCTACGTGCCCGAATTCGCCGAGGCCATGATCAAGCTGAAGAAGGGCGAGACGACGCCGGCGCCGGTGAAGTCCCAGTTCGGCTGGCACGTGATCCGCGTCGACGACATCCGCGACGCCCAGATGCCCAAGTTCGACGAAGTGAAGCCGCAGATCGCGCAGCAGCTGCAGCAGCAGAAGCTGGCGCAGTTCCAGGAAAGCCTGCGCAAGGCCGCGAAGGTCGAATAAGCTTTGCTTCCCCCACCCCCGTGCAGGCGGGGACCAGAGAGGCGGCCCATCCCTGGGCCGCTTTTTTTTGGTTCTTCGCCGATCTCCGGGGAGGCTGCTGGACCTAGGTTCATTTCCGCCGGATGAGGGAAATCCACGGGTGCGCGGTGGCTTTCTTGCCGGACCAGAACGGGGCTGTCCGTCTCTGCGACTGTCCCCCGGCGCGGATGAGAGACGCGCCCCGGGGTGAGCGCCGCGCCCGCGCCTCCTCCTTTATGTCGCCGAGCCGGACAGCCCCGCTCTGGTCCTGCGCCGCGCCAGGTTCGCGCGCAGCGGCTCCGTTGACGCGCGCCGCAAGCCGTCCCCGCAAGATGCAGGTGCGCGAGGGAAGCTGCCTGGTCCGGCCCACTGGCAACGAATCGAGCCAGCGGCTGACAGCGCCAATTCGAACCACCGCTCTTCGCCGTACTCGCTTTCACCCCCTCCCGCAGATCGGCGAAGGATGCGTTAAACGGCTCAGGCGCATGCCCCCGGCGCGTCGAAACCTGCCCGGGATCAGAGGATGAAGTCGGCTGCGGCCATGGCGGTCACGCCGACCAGTTCGATCTCGAACTCGGGCGCGGCGTCCGCGTCAGTGCTGCCGTACACCATCGCGACGCCGGCACGGGCGTCGAATTCGCAGCGCAGTTGCCCGCTCGCATCGGTGGCGCTGAACGCGGTCGTGCCGATGAACGCGAGCGGCTGCAGGCCGGCCAGCGCCGTGTTGCCGTCGATTCCCGACAGGTCGATGCGGTCGCCCTCCGCGCCCAGGAAGTCGGTGATGACGTCGCAACTTCCGCGGCTCCTGCCCATGTCGGAAGCATGCGCCATGCGGAAGTGGTCGGCCCCGGTGCCGCCCGTCATCCGGTCGGCACCGCTGCCTCCGTCGAGAACGTCGTTCCCCCAGCCGCCCTGGAGCGTGTCGTTGCCCGCGCCTGCCGCGAGACGGTTGCCGGCGGCATTGCCCGTCAGCAGGTTGGCGAGCGCATTGCCGGTGCCGTCGATGGCGCTGCTGCCCGAGAGCGTCAGCTTCTCGAGGTAGTTGCCCAGCCTGTAGCTGATGCTGGCGAGGACGGTGTCATGGCCACCGCCGGCAGCGCCGGATTCGACGACGAGGTCGCCAGCGTCGTCCACAAAGTAGCGGTCGTCGCCGCTGCCGCCCGCCATGCGGTCGGCACCTGCCCCGCCCTGCAGGACGTCGTTGCCGCCGCCGCCCCAGAGCGTGTCGTTGCCGGAAGCGCCCGAGAGCATATTGGCCGCCTCGTTGCCGGTCAGCACGTTGGCGAGTGCGTTGCCCGTACCGTCGAGGGCGCTCGTGCCGGCGAGGGTCAGGTTCTCCTGGTAGGCCCCCAGGGTGCGGGTGACGCTCGAAACGAGCGTATCCACTCCGCCGAGCGCGGCGTCGGCCGACTCCGCGACCACGTCCCCCGCATCGTCCACGTAGTACGTGTCGTTGCCAGCGCCTGCGGCCATCGCATCGGCACCCCGGCCGCCGTCCAGCGTGTCGCGGCCGGCTGCGCCGTACAGCGCGTTGGCGCCGGCATTGCCGGTCAGCGCGGCCCCCGTGGAGCGCCCGATCCAGCCGATCTCCACGTTGTCGGGCAGCACGAAGGCGGCGACATGGCTCCAGGCGACGTCCTTTCCCTCCCCCGCCGCCTCGGTCACGACATCGCCGGCGGAGCGCACCGCGTAAGTGTCGTCGCCCGCGCCGCCGGCCAGTGCGTTGTTGCCAGCGCCGCCGTCGATCCAGTCGTTGCCGCCTGCGCCATGGAGTTCGTCGTCCGCTGCGCCGCCCATCAGCCTGTTGTCGACCGCGTTGCCCCACACCACGGCGCCCGCCGCCGCCAGGACCGTGGCGTTCTCGATTTCCGGCGCCAGCGTGAACGTGCCGAGATCGCTCAGGACCGTGTCGATGCCCTCGCCGGCTGATTCGACGAGCACGTCACCGGCGCGCAGCACGTAGGTGTCGTCGCCGGTGCCCCCTGCCATCCGGTCGATGCCGTCACCGCCATCGAGCAGGTCCGCGCCGTCCCCGCCGGACAAGGTGTCGTCGCCGCTGCCGCCATACAGCAGGTCGCTGCTCCGTGCACCGGAGAGGAAGTCGTTGCCTGTGCCGCCCATCAGCCTGTTGGTGTCGGCGTCGGCATCGTCGACGCTGTCGCCGAGGAAGTCCTGCAGGTCCGCCGCGAGCAGCGTGTCATTGCCGGCGCCGCCGTCGAGCGAGTCGCAGCCCGAGCCGCCAGCGAGCCTGTCGTTGCCATCCGCGCCGTAGCGGACGTCGTCGCCGGCGCCCCCCAGCACGACATCGTCACCGGCCGAGCCGTTCAGCACGTCGGCGCCCTGGTTGCCACCCAGCAAGTCGTTGCCGCCGGCACCGCTGAACCGGTCGCCGCCCCTGCCGCCGAAAAGCATGTCGTCCCCGCTGCCCGCAGGCAGGCTCGCGTTGGTATCGGCGCCCGCGCTGCCCACCCTGGCCTGGAAGGTCCCGGCGGAGAAGCTGCCGGGCGTCAGCGCCACCAGGCCGTCGAACTCGATCTTCAGGTCGGAGGCGTCCACGACGAAGTCCCGGTTGCGGTCGGCGAACAGCACCGTACGGTTGCTCGCCTCGTCATGCCAGGTCCAGAACTCCAGGAAATGCGGGTCGGCGGGGTCGCTGCCCGCCAACGCCATGCCCTGGCCCGCCGTGGCCGTGAAGCCCGCGCCTGCCTCGCCGCGCCACACCAGGGGAGCGCCGGCAGCCGTGCCACCGACGATGCCGGAGTACAGCCGGTCACCCTGGGCAGCGTCGAAATCGGTGACGCGTTGCGGCGCCGCGACGAGGCTGGTGGCGTGGGCGACGATGTTCCAGTCACTCGCGTCGTAGGGAGCGTAGGCGAACACGAAGCGATCGGCGCCCGGCCCGCCCGTGAGCACGGTCTGCGCGGGCGCGAACGACCCGGCGCCGGCCTGCGCGCCCGCCAGCCCGGCGGGCCAGCAGGGTTGCGCCTCGCCGCCATGGAGGACGTCGTCGCCTTCGCCGCCCACGAGCGTGTCGCCATCGCTGCCGCCCCAGAGCCGGTCGTCGCCCCCCTCCCCGAACAGGACGTCGGAACCCGGGCCGCCGTCCAGGTCGTCGGCGCCGATCCCGCCGTGGAGGCTGTCGCTCCCGGCGCCGCCTTGCAGCCAGTCGATGCCGTCGCCGCCATCGAGCGTGTCGTCGCCGTCGCCGCCGTCGAGGGCATCGTCGCCGGGTCCGCCGGAAAGACGATCGTTCCCCGCCTCGCCCCAGAGTCCGTCGTTCCCCGCCAGGCCGTCCAGGCGATCGTCGCCTTCGCGCGCGAAGGCGACGTCCGGCCCAGCCGACAGCGGCGGGGTGGTGTTCGCATCGGCGCCCGGCGTACCGAACTTCGTCGTGAACGTTCCGGGCGTGAAGCAGGCCGGAGTGAGCTCGATGTTCCCGTCGAACACGACCTTCAGGTCGGAGGCATCGACGCGCAGGTTGCGGTCGGAATCGACGAACAGCACGGTCTCGTGGGCCGCCGTGTCATGGATCGTCCAGAACTCCAGGAAACGCGTTCCGGCCATGCCGGCACCGGCCAGCGTCGTCCGCTCGCCCTGGCTGGCCGTGAAACCCGCTGCAGCCTCGCCGCGCCACACCAGCGGGATGGAGCCGTGAAGGCCATTGGCGATCCCCGAGGGCAGCAGGTCGCCCTGCGCGGCGTCGAAGTCGGTGATGCGTGCGGGCGCGCTGACGGGGCTGAAGCCGGAGCCGATGATGTCGGCGGCGACACCCACGTCGACCAGGAGGAAGCGATCCGCGCCGGCACCGCCGGTGAGGACCACCCGCCCTCCCTGCGCCTGGAGAACGTCGTCCCCCTCGCCGCCCGCCAGCAGGTCGGTGGACGCGAGGCTCGCGCCGGCACGCAGCACGTCGTTGCCCGTGCCACCGTCCAGGCTGTCGTTCCCCAGCCCCCCATCGAGAGTGTCCGCCCCGTCGCCGCCGTGAAGGGAGTCGATGCCCGCGCCGCCTTGCAGCCAGTCGTCGCCGGCATCCCCCTGGAGGACGTTCACGGCGTCGGCAGCGTCCCAGTCCCAGAGCGTCGTTCCGGAGTGGACCGGGCCGTCCGCGTACAGCCGGTCGTCGCCGTCGCCGCCAGACAGGGTGTCGGCACCGCTTCCGCCATTCAGGATGTCCGCCTCGCCACCGCCGTCCAGCACGTCCGCGCCGGCGCCGCCGAAGAGGCTGTCGGTGCCGGCAGCGCCCCTGAGCGTATCGTCGCCAGCATTGCCGTTGAGCGTGTCCTTGCCCTCCAGCCCTTCCAGGAGGTCGTTGCCCGCCAGCCCGAAGGTCAGGTCGTCGGCGGCCGTCAGCACCAGCGTGTCCGCGCCCGAAGTGCCGACATGCTCCGGTCCGGCAAAGGTGCCGGGCGTGAAACTCTCGGGCGAAAGCGCGACGTTGCCGTCGAACACCAACTTGGTGTCGCCCGCATCCACGGCGAAGCTGAAGTTGCTGTCGACGAACAGCACCGTCTGGGCCTGGGCCGCGTCATGGAAAGCCCAGAGGCCGTAGAAGTCCGACTCGGCCGGATCGGCGCCGGCGTGCGAGAGGCTCTGGTGCAGGGTGGCCTTGAAGCCGGCCGCGGGCGTGCCGCGCCAGATCACCGGACGGCCCTCGAACATGCCATCGGTGATGCCGGTCCGCAGGAGGTCTCCATCGGCTGCATCGAAGTCCGCGATGCGGACCGGTGCGGCGACCGTGCTGACATCATGCAACAGCGTTGCCCAGTTCGCTTCCCCGTCTGTGCTCGCGTAGGTCAAGGCGAAGCGGTCCGCTCCGGTGCCGCCAGAGAGGATGGCGCCATCGCGCGCGTAGGCCCCGTCGCCCGGGCGCACGTAGAGGACGTCGTCACCGGCGCCGCCCGCCAGGGTGTCCGTTCCGGGGGCACCGCCGAACAGGAAGTAGCTCCCGCCGATCAGCACATCGTTGCCGTCGCCGCCGTCGAGGGCATCGTTGCCCGCGCCGGCCTCCAGCACGTCGTTGCCCGCGCCCCCCCGGAGCACGTCGTCGCCCGCCGCGCCGTCCAGCACGTCGTCTCCCGAGCTGCCCTCCAGCGTGTCGTTGCCGACGCCACCACGCAGTTGGTCGGCACCCTCGCCGCCGGTGAGGGTGTCACTGCCGGCGCCGCCTTCCAGGGTGTCCGCGCCGCCCCCGCCGGACAGGCCCTCGTCCGCGTTGCCGCCCAGCAACGTGTCGGTGCCCGCCCCGCCCTGGGCCTGCACGGCCGAGAGCAGCGAGCTGCCATCGAGGTACAGCCCGTCGCCCGGCCCCTGGGCGGTGGCATCGAAGAACACAGGGCCCGTGGCGGTCGCGAAGACGTTGTCATTCAGCCGCAGCCGCACCGTCCCGCCCGGCTCGAACACGAAGCGCTCGATCTCCGTGACGGTCAGCGTGCGCAACGGCACCGCAGCGCCATAGTTGCCGCCGAGGTGCAGTTCGTCGAAACCCCCGCCGCCGCGGAACACGTCGGTGTCGCCCAGGCCCACCCCCGCCCGGATCACGTCGTTGCCCGCACCCGCCGAGACCCTGTCGTTGCCGCCGGCACGCATGTCGAACTGGTCCGCGGACGCCGTTCCACCCAGCGCGTCGTCGCCGGGGCCGCCCTGGCGGTACACGGAGCCATCCGCAAACACGAATTGCGTCCCGGCGAGCGACGGCGCCGCAACCCCGAGCAGCCGCACGGCAGCGCCGCCCTGCGACACGATCGTGTCGGCGCCCGCCGTTGCAAGCGACAGCCCCAGCGCACCCATTCCCGGACCGAAGCTCAGTGTGTCGACTGCGGGGTCGAAGGCGATGCTGGTGCCCGCGACACTCGTGAACGCATAGGTGGCCATGGCTTGCTCCCGGATTGCCGGTGCGCAAGCAGGCTGCGCCGGACGCAGGCCTTGTGCTGCCGGTTCTCCCAGCATGGACGACGGCAGCCGCGGGACCTTGATGGCGCGCAAGCTCGGGCCGCGCGCTGCGGAGCGGCGCTTCCGACCACGCCACAAGAATTGCGCAAGGTGGCGGCAGCGCCGGTGGCCGAACAAGCCCCTGGCGAACCCGGCGCGTCTTGCGGCCGCTTTGTCTTGTCCGGATCACCGGCAGCGCGAGCCGCGGCTTCAGCGTCTCACCGCCGCCTGCAGCTCCTGCTGCCGCTCCGTCAAGCGCGCCGCCAGCGCCTCCAGGTCGAGACCCGCCGCGGAGCGCGCCTTCGGGAACAGGTCGTCCCGCTCCTCCTTCACGTGTTGCTCGACGGCACGGGCCAGTTGGCTGACGAGATCGTCGACCGCCGGCGTGGCCCGTTTCGCGGCCTGGATCTGCGCGATGAGCTCCTTGGCCTCCTGGTGCTCGGCCTCGGCCACATCGAGAAGTTCGGGCGTGGCGATCGCTGCGCGCAGCGCCGGATAGAAGATCTCCTCCTCGATCTTCGCGTGCACCGTCAGCTCGGCGCAGATGCGCGCCGCGATCGGCTGCCGCTCGGCCACGGCCGCCGGGGCGGCCATCGCGAGGCGGGCGTATTCGACGAACAGGTGCTTGACCGCGATGTGGTCGGCATCGAGCAGGTCGCACGCGTCTTTCATGGCAACAGGGGGCATGGGGTTTCGGGTCCTGGTGGAAGGGATGCGGATTCAGGCCAGCGGCGGGTCCATTTCGCGGCCGAAGTGGCGGTGCTTCGCCAGCGCCCGCAGGAAGGCTTCGGTGGCGGCCTGCTCCTCGCCCTCACCGGCCAGGATCAGCCCGGTGCCGCCCTGCGCCTGCGCCTTGTCGAAGGAAGGCGGCAGTCCGGCCAGCGGCAGCAGCTCGCGCGCCGCGCCCAGCACCAGGATCGTCTTGCAGTGGCGGAACTGGTCGCGGATGAATTCCGCGGTGTGGCCATTCCGGGCCAGCGCGGCGATCGCCTCGGCCCCGTCCGGCAGCACGAGCGCGTCGAACAGGAAACCGGGCTCGTTCTCCAGCGACGCATCGGCTTCGACCGGCTCGCCGTCGGCCGTTGCCATGGGGCCGATCCGCGGGCCGACCAGGCGCCCGATGGCGCCCTGCTCCAGCAGCGCCCGCTGCACCTGCAGCAGTGGCGCGGCCCGCACGCCGGGAGCGACCAGCAGCGCCACCTTGCGGCCCTTGATCGAACCGTCGCCCGGCCGCGCCAGCAGCGACAGCGGGGGCGACTTCGTGACCTCCGGCGGCGCCGGATCGGCCAGCGCCGCCGGCAGCGGATCGGGCAACGGGTCCATGCCCAGGCCCTGCGCCACCTTCAGCGCCAGGTCTTCCGACGCATTGCGCAGCGACGCCACCATGCGCTCGCGGATCGCCGGCACGGTCACCTTGCTCAGCTCGAAGCGGAAGGCGTTGGCGATGTGGCATTGCTCCACCGGCGTCTGGCTCTCGTAGAACAGCCGCGCCTGGGTGTAGTGGTCGGCGAACTTCTCCGGCTTGGCGCGCACCTTGCCCTGCTCCTCCTCGGCGCGGATGCGCGCGGGCACGGTCACGAAGCCCTGCGCCGCCCCGGCCTGGAAGGGGCAGCCGCCGGCCAGCGAGTTCGGTTCGTAGGCCACCCGGCCGCGGAAGATCGCCTGCCGGTGCATGCCGTCGCGCTGATTGTTGTGCACCTGCACGAGGGGCGCGTTGATCGGGATCTCGTGGAAGTTGGGGCCGCCCAGGCGCGAGATCTGCGTGTCCACGTAGGAGTGGATGCGACCGGCCAGCAGCGGGTCGTTGCTGAAGTCGATGCCGGGGATCACCTGCGCGGTGCAGAAGGCCACCTGCTCGGTCTCGGAGAAGAAGTTGTCGGGGTTGCGGTTCAGTACCAGGCGGCCGACGGGGGTGAGCGGCACCAGTTCCTCGGGGATGATCTTGGTGGCGTCGAGGACGTCGAAGCTGAATCGCTCCGCCTGTTCCTCGGTGA
The DNA here is from genome assembly GCF_016722785.1 of Ramlibacter monticola. GTDB lineage: Bacteria > Pseudomonadota > Gammaproteobacteria > Burkholderiales > Burkholderiaceae_C > Ramlibacter > Ramlibacter monticola. Next base: position 254,674 of record NZ_JAEQNE010000002.1, read on the forward strand.
AGATCTGCAGGCCCAGCTCGTACTCGGGGTAGTTCCCGGCCTCGATGCGCTCCCAAAGGTCGCGCCGGTGGAAGTCCGGGTCGGCGCCGGAGATCTTCACGGCCTCGTCCCACACGAGCGAATGCGTCCCGGCCACCGGCGACCAGTGGAACTTGCAGAATACCGACTCGCCCTGCGCGTTGACCAGCCGGAAGGTGTGCACGCCGAAGCCCTGCATGGTGGCGAAGCTGCGCGGGATGCCGCGGTCGCTCATCACCCACATCAGCATGTGCGTGGACTCGGGCATCAGCGACACGAAGTCCCAGAAGGTGTCGTGCGCGCTGGCGGCCTGCGGCATGGCGTGGTGCGGCTCGGGCTTCACGGCATGCACGAGGTCGGGAAACTTCATCGCGTCCTGGATGAAGAACACCGGGATGTTGTTGCCCACCAGGTCCCAGTTGCCCTCCTCCGTGTAGAACTTGGTGGCGAAGCCGCGCACGTCGCGCGCCGTGTCCTTGGAGCCGCGTTCGCCCTGCACGGTGGAGAAGCGCACGAACACGGGCGTGCGCTTGCCCGCCGACTGGAAGGGCGCGGCCTTCGTGTACCGCGTGAGCGGCGTGGTGCACTCGAAGAAGCCGTGCGCGCCGGAACCGCGCGCGTGCACGATGCGCTCCGGGATGCGCTCGTGGTCGAAGTGCGTGATCTTCTCGCGCAGGATGAAGTCTTCCAGCAGCACGGGGCCGCGCACGCCGTACTTCAGCGAGTTCTGGTTGTCCGCGACCGCCACGCCCTGGTTGGTGGTGAGCGCGCGGCCGCCGGAGTCCACGCGCACGCGGTCCAGCGTGTCGGTGCTGGAATTGAGGCCGTCGAGGGCGGCGGTGCCGGTCTTGTCCGAGTCGTTGGCCTCCGACAGCGTGCTCGCGCCCGGCAGGCGCGAGGGCGGTTCCACGCCCTGGCCGACCGGCGGCCGGGTGCCGTTGGCGAAGCCATGCTCGGCCGCCTTGTTGGCGTTGTGGGGCATGCCGGCCACGAGTTCCTGGGTGTCGGCCATCCTCCGGGCGGCGAGGTCGCGGGGAGCGTCGGCGGCGATGGCGGCCGGTCCGCTGTCGGTGTTGCGCGCGGCGGCCTTGGTGGCGGCCGGGCTGGCGGGCGGCTTCGCCCCGTTCTTCCTGGGCATGGCGAGGGATCCCTGCGAGTGCGGCGACATTGCCGGTCCGCCAAGGTACGGGGCCGGTGCGACCTCCCTTGTAGGAGCGCGCTGATTGCCGCGCGAAGGACGGCTATCGCACCGATAGGCAATGTCGATGGCGCGCCTAGCGGTGCAGCGCCATCCCCAGCAGCATCAGGGCGCCCATCATGATGGGCTGGTGCAGCATGTACCACGTGAGGCTCCAGCGCCCCAGCCACGCCAGCGGCGCGAAGGCGCGCGGGATCGTTCCCTGCACGAAGGCCGGGCGGTGCCGCAGCAGCCACTGCCCCGCGGCCATGCCCCACCACATGACGCCCAGCCAGGGAAGCACCGGCACGTAGTCCTGCGTCACCGGCTTCAGGGACACGAAGCCGATCCAGTTCAGCCAGCGCTCGTTGAGCAGGTGCAGGTTGCCGAAGTGGACGTGCACCGGCATCGCCGCCAGCGGCAGCAGGATCGCCACCAGGCCCGCAGGCCACAGCCACGGTCCCCAGCGCCCGGTGAGCCGCACGATCACCAGCATCACCGCGATGCCGTGCAGCACGCCGAAGTAGATGTAGCTGGTGGGGAACATGAACCGGGAGCCGAGCGTGACCAGCAGCGCGCAGCCGGCGACCTGCGCCCAGCGCCGCCAGAAGCGCGGCCAGCCCTGCCCCTGGCACCAGGCCACCGCCTGGCCCAGCCCGGCGCAGAACAGGAACAGGCTCACGATCGCGGTGCGCTGCCGCGTCCAGAACGGGTCGTGGAGGAAGTTCTCCCGGATCCAGCGGAAGTGGTTGAGGTCGTAGCAGAAATGGAAGACCGTCATCCAGACGATGGCGGCGCCGCGCAGGGCATCGATGCGGTCGAAGCGGCGGCTGGTGGGGACGGCGGGCACGTGCCGAGTGTAGTGGCGCGCCCGATTGACGCCCCGGGGGGCGGACGTTCCAATCGCCCCGATGCCGGCCATTCCGCGGTTGGCATGCCAACAAGAAGGAGCACCATGACGAGTTTCCGATCCCTGCTCTGCACTGCTGCCTTGGCCGCGCTCGCCGGGTGCGGCACGCCGCCCATGTTCGGCACGACGCCGCCCGCCATTCCCGCGCTGCAGGTGCTGCCGGGCGACGCCCCGCACGTCGCCGGCAAGACCGAGGTGCTGTGGCTCGGCCAGGCCACCACCCGCATCACCACGCCCGGCGGCAAGGTGATCGTGATCGATCCCTGGCTCAAGACCAACCCGAAGACACCGGCGCAATGGAAGGACCTCGCCGCGCTGGGCAAGGTCGACGCGATCCTGGTCACGCACGCGCACTTCGACCACTTCGCCGACGCGCCCGAGCTCGCGAAGATGCACAACGCGCCGCTGTACGGCCCGGCCGGGCTGGGCCAGACGATCGCCACCTACGGCATCCTGCCCGCCAACCTGGCCCCGCGCTTCGGCAAGGGCGGCACCATCCTGCCCTGGGGTCCCACCGGACCGAAGATCACCGCGGTGCACGCGGAACACTCGTCCGAACTCGGATGGAAGGACGCCGCCGGCAAGGACATCGTGCTGCCCGGCGGCGAGCCCGTGGGCTACATCATCGAGATGGAGAACGGCTTCAAGGTCTGGCACATGGGCGACACCGGCGTGTTCGGCGACATGAAGCTGATCGGCGACATGTACCGGCCCGACCTGGTGCTGATGCCGATCGGCAACCACTTCGTCATGAGCCCGCAGGACGCCGCGATGGCGATCCGCGACATGATCCGCCCGCGCTACGCGATCCCGATCCACTACGGCACCACGCCCCAGCTGCGCGGCACGCCGGTCGAACTGGTCACCGCCATGGGCACGGCGACGGTTCCCCGCATCCTGGTGCCGGAGCCGGGCCAAAGGTACGACTTCTGATGGCCACCCGGCGCTCCTTCTGCACGGCGCTGGGCGCCGCCCTCGCCGGCTGCGCCAACCCTCCGGCGGCGCCGGGGCCGTCCCTCGGTGCGGCCCGGGCCGAGCTCGGCGGCGGCGGCAAGCTGCGCGCGGCGATCAATTTCGGCAACCCGATCCTGGCCAGCCGCGGCCCGGACGGCGCGCCGCAGGGCGTGTCGGTGGACCTGGCGCGCGAGGCCGCGCGCCGGCTGGACCTGCCGTTCGAACTGGTCACCTTCACCTCGGCGGGCAACGTGGTGGAGGCGGTGAAGGCGAAGCAGGTGGACCTGGCCTTCGTCGCCATCGATCCGGTGCGAGCCGCGGACATGGAATACACCGCACCGTACGTGATCATCGAAGGCGCCTACCTGGTGCGCAACGCCTCCGCCCTGCAGCGCAACGAGGAGGTCGACCGCGCCGGCACCCGCGTCGCGGTCGGCCGCGGCAGCGCCTACGACCTGTTCCTCACGCGCGAGCTGAAGAACGCCTCGCTGGTGCGCGTGCCGACCTCGCCGGTGGTCGTCGACGAGTTCCTGAAGCAGGAGCTCGAGGTCGCCGCCGGCGTGAAGCAGCAGCTCGAAGCGGATGCACGGCGCGTGGGCGGCGTGCGCCTGCTGCCCGGCCGCTTCATGGTGATCCACCAGGCCATGGGCGTGCCCAAGGGGCGCACGGCGGCGCAGGCCTGGCTCAGCGGGTTCATCGAGGAAATGAAAGCTTCCGGCTTCGTCGCCCGTGCGCTGCAGCAGCACGGCATCCAGGGCGCGGCCGTCGCGCCGCCCGGTGGCGCGCGTTCCTGAAGGCCGTGGCACGCGGGTTGCACTTGCCGCTCCACCGAAACGACGCGAGGTCATGATGCAAGCTGTTCCCCGTTCCCTCCTGCGGCGCGCCGGCGCCGCCGCGCTGCTGGCCTCGGCCAGCTTCGCCGCGCAGGCGGAGTACCCCGAGAAGGCGGTCACGCTGATGTTGTCCTTCCCGCCCGCCGGCGCCACGGACATCCTGGCCCGCGCCATCGGCCAGCGGATGTCGGAGACGCTGAAGCAGTCCATCGTGATCGAGAACAAGCCGGGCGCGGGCGGCAACATCGGCCTGATCGCGGCGGCCAGGGCGGCGCCGGACGGCTACACCGCCTACATGGCGGCCGTCACCAACGCGGCGATCGCCGCGGCGGCCTATCCGCCGCAATCCGCGCACCTGCAGAAGGACTTCGTTGTGGTGGCCGGCGTGGCGATCGTTCCGCACATGCTGGTGGTGCCCTCGTCGCTGCCGGTGCAGAACGTGGGCCAGCTCGTCGCCATGCTCAAGGCCCAGCCCGGCAAGCACAACTTCGCTTCGCAGGGCGCGGGCACGCTGTCGCACCTGGAATCGGAAGTGTTCAAGGCCGCCACCGGGGCGGAGGTCGTGCACATTCCCTACAAGGGCAGCTCGCAGGCCCTGCCGGACCTGATGGCCGGCAGCTCCAGCATGATGTTCGACAGCATCCCCGCGTCGATGCCGCACGTGAAGGCCGGCAAGCTGCGCGTGCTGGCGGTCGCCTCCAGCAGGCGGCTCGCAATGCTGCCCGAGGTGCCCACCATCGCCGAGGCCGGCGTGAATTTCTCGGCCGACAACCACTTCGGGCTGATGGTGCCGAAGGGCACGCCGCCGCAGGCGATCGCCGCACTCGACCGCGCCGTGCGGGCCGCCGTCGAATCGCCCGAGCTGAAACAGCGGATGCAGGAACAGGGCGTGGAGTTGCGCTACACGCCGGGAGAGGACTTCACCAAGGTCGTCGACGAGGAGTTCCGCACCTGGGGCAAGGTGGTGCAGCAGGCCAAGGTGCGGCTGGAATGAGCGCCGCATGACTCCCGACACCCCCGCCGGCTTCTGGGACTTCCCCTACCCCTCGCAGCGCATGCCGCTGCTGGCGCGCAACGTCGTCAGCACCTCGCAGCCCCTCGCGTCCGCCGCCGGCGCGCTGGTGCTGGCGCGCGGCGGCAATGCGGTGGATGCCGCGCTCGCCACCGCGATCACGCTGACGGTGGTCGAGCCCTGCATGAACGGCATCGGGGGCGACGCCTTCGCCCTCGTCTGGGACGGCCAGCGCCTGCATGGCCTCGATGCGAGCGGGCGGGCGCCCCGGCGCTGGACCCGCGAACATTTCGCGCGCCACCCGTCAATGCCCTACCGGGGCTGGGACGCGGTCACGGTGCCGGGCACGGTGTCGGCCTGGCGAATGCTCTCGGAGCGCTTCGGCGCCCTGCCCTTCGCCGAGCTGTTCGAGCCCGCGCTGCGCCACGCCCGGGAGGGCTACCTGGTGTCGCCGACGGTGCGGCGCCAGTGGCAGGCCCAGGTGGCGGAACTGCTGCCGCAGCCGGGCTTCCGCGAAGCCTTCGCCCCGGGCGGCGAGGCGCCCGCCATCGGCGAGCTCTGGATCTGCCCCGGCCAGGCCGACACGCTGCAGAAGATCGCGCAGAGCAAGGGCGAGGATTTCTACCGCGGCAGCCTGGCGCGGGCGATCGCCGACCATGCCCGCCGCACCGGCGGCGTGCTGGACGAACAGGACCTGGCCGAACACGAGGCGGACTGGGTCGAACCGCTCTCGGTGTCCTACCGCGGCATGGAACTGCACGAGATCGGACCGGGCGGCCAGGGCATCGGCGCGCTGATGGCGCTGGGCATGCTGTCTCACTTCGACCTGAAGGCGGCAGGCCCCGACAGCGCGCTGTGGCACCACCTGCAGATCGAGGCGATGAAGCTGGCCTTCGCGGACCTGTACCGCTACGTGGCCGACCCGCAGGCGATGCGCGAGGTCACCTCGCAGCATCTGCTGGCCCCGGAGTACCTCGCCCGCCGCGCGAAGCAGATCGACCCGGACCGCGCCGCGCCGGCCGCCGCCGGTGCGCCTGCGAGCGGCGGCACCGTCTACCTCACGGCGGCGGATCAGGCCGGGATGATGGTCTCCTTCATCCAGTCCAACTTCAAGGGCTTCGGCTCCGGCGTCGTCGTCCCGCAGACCGGCATCGCCCTGCACAACCGCGGCTGGGGTTTCACGCTGGAGCGGGGCCACCCGAACGAGGTCGCGCCGCGCAAGCGGCCCTTCCACACCATCATTCCCGGCTTCCTCATGCAGGACGGGCGCCCGCTGGCCAGCTTCGGGCTGATGGGCGGCTCCATGCAGGCGCAGGGGCACGTGCAGCTGGCGGTGCGCATCGCCGACCAGGGCCTGAATCCCCAGGCGGCGAGCGACGCGCCGCGCTGGCGCGTGCTGGACGACAACCTCGGCGTGGCGGTAGAGTGGAACTTCCCGCCCGAGGCGATCGAGGGCTTGCGCGCCCGCGGCCACCCGATCAGGGTGGCACAGCGCTTCGACACCGAGTTCGGCTGCGCGCAGCTCGCGCTGAAGACGCGGCACGGCTACGTGGCCGCCTCGGACCATCGCAAGGACGGGTATCCAGTGGGCTTCTGAGCCCGGAGGTTCGACCATGAGCGCAAGGACTTTGCCGGCCCCCGTCCCTCTCCTGCTGGCCTGCGCGCTGCTGGCGGCCTGCGCCTCGCCGACCGCGCCCGTGGGGCCGAACCGCTGCTACGAACGGGGCATGGCCGACAAGTCCGTGTGCACCCCGGAAGCGCTGCGGCCGCTGGACGTCCTGCCCGCCGGCCAGTCGGTGCGGGTCACCGTGGACGCCCGCTGCCAATGGAACCCGACCGGCATCATCCTCGAGCGCGGCGCCACCTACGACCTCAAAGTCACCGGGCGCCGGGAGGCCTGGACGGACAGCTGGCAGTCGGAATCCGATCTCGAGACCGGCTGGACCGGCATGTACCGTTTCAGCGGCGGCTACGCCCGGCACTGGGCGCGCGCGCCGCGCCATCCGATCTACGCGCTGATGGGCGCCCAGGGCCACGAAGAGCGGTACTTCTTCGTCGTCGGCGCGGGCCGGGCCCTCAAGGCCGAGGCGGGCGAGGAACTGATGTTCTTCGCCAACGACTGGCCCGGCGCCTACGAGAACAACCACGGCTGCCTGCAACTCGAGATCCGCAAGCTCAGCCAGTAGGCCTTGCCGGGCCCGGTGCAGGGAAAGGCCGGCCCCGATAAGATTGGCGGTTCCCTCACCAGCCCGGCCGCGGCCGCCGGGCGGGCGCGCTCCCATGTCCCTGCAACACCACCAGCTGGAGCTGCTCGCTCCCGCCCGCGATGCCGACATCGGCATCGAGGCGATCAACCATGGCGCGGACGCCGTCTACATCGGCGGGCCCGAATTCGGCGCGCGCGTCTCGGCCAGCAATTCCGTGCAGGACATCGAGCGCCTGGCGAAGCACGCCCACCGCTTCGGCGCCCGCATCTTCGTCACCCACAACACGATCCTCCGCGACGACGAGCTGGAGGGCGCGCGCAAGATGGCCTGGGACGTGTACCACGCCGGCGCCGACGTCCTGATCGTGCAGGACATGGGCCTGCTGGAACTGGACCTGCCGCCGATCCAGCTGCATGCCAGCACGCAGACCGACATCCGCACGGTGGCGAAGGCGAAGTTCCTGCAGGACGTCGGCTTCTCGCAGATCGTGCTGGCGCGCGAGCTGACGCTGGAGCAGGTCCGCGAGATCCACGACGCGCTCGATGCCGAGCGCTGCAAGGTGGAGTTCTTCATCCACGGCGCGCTCTGCGTGGCCTACAGCGGCCAGTGCTTCATCAGCCACGCGCACACGGGCCGCAGCGCCAACCGGGGCGACTGCTCGCAGGCCTGCCGCCTGCCCTACCACGTGGTGGACGGCGCGGGCCGCTTCGTCGCCCACGACAAGCACGTGCTGTCCATGAAGGACAACAACCAGAGCGCCAACCTGGCCGCGCTGGTCGATGCCGGCGTGCGCAGCTTCAAGATCGAGGGCCGCTACAAGGACATGGGCTACGTGAAGAACATCACGGCCCACTACCGCAAGCTCTTCGACGAACTGATCGAAGCGCGCGAAGGCTCCGACAACCCGCTGGCCCGCGCCTCCAGCGGCCGCACCACCTTCAGCTTCACGCCCGACCCGGACCAGAACTTCAACCGCGAGTTCACCGACTACTTCGTCAACGGCCGGCAGGACGACATCGCGGCGATGGACTCCCCCAAGAACCCGGGCCGCGCGATCGGCTGGGTCACGAAGGTGGGAACGGACTCCATCGAGCTCGAACTCGACGACGCGCAGGCGCTGCTGCACAACGGCGACGGCCTGTGCTACTTCGACTTGCAGAAGGAGCTGGTGGGCGTGGCGATCAACCGCGCCGAGCCGCTCGCCAGGCTGGGCGCGTGGCGCGTCTGGCCCAAGGACCCGATCGCCGGCATGCGCGACCTGCGCAAGGGCACCCGCCTCAACCGCAACCGCGACATGGACTGGGTGCGCACCCTGGAAAGGAAATCCAGCGAGCGCCGCATCGGGGTGTGGGCTGCCCTCGGCGAGACGCCGGACGGCTTCGTGCTGCGCCTGACCGACGAGGACGGCTTCGTCGGCGAGGCCGCCGCACCCTTCGCCAAGGAACCGGCGCGCGACGCCGCCCGGGCCGAGGAAGCGCTGCGCGAGCATCTGGGCCGCTTCGGCAACACCCTGTTCGAGCCGATCGACCTGCAGGTGCAGCTGGCGCGGCCCTGGTTCGTTCCGCCCTCGCTGGTCAACGCGCTGCGGCGCGACGCCGTCGCCTCGCTGGAGGCCGCGCGCGCCGCCGGCTACGAGCGCCCGCGCCGCGCCGCGGCGGTCGAGCCGCCGGTGGCCTATCCCGAGGACACCCTCAGCTACCTCGCCAACGTCTTCAACCAGAAGGCGCACGACTTCTACGCAAAGCACGGCGTGAAGGTCATCGCCGCCGCCTACGAGTCGCACGAGGAGGAAGGCGAGGTCAGCCTCATGATCACCAAGCATTGCGTACGCTGGTCCATGAGCCTGTGCCCCAAGCAGGCCAAGGGCGTGGTGGGCGTCAAGGGCACCATCAAGGCCGAGCCCCTGCAATTGATCAACGGCAGCGAGAAACTCACGCTGCGCTTCGACTGCAAGCCCTGCGAGATGCACGTGGTCGGCCGGATCAAGAAGTCCGTGCTGAACCAGCAGGCCCGCGAAGCGCAGGCCGTGCCGATGCAGTTCTACCGGACGCGGCCCGCGAAGTCACCTTCGCAGGCCTAGGAGTCCGGGTTGCCCGGACTCCTGGCCGGCACGCTTCAGCGGCGCGTCGGGTTGTGCGGCGCGTTGTCGAAGCGGTTCGGCACGCCATCCCCGTCGGCATCGCCCGGGCGCGCCTGCATGGCGGCGCGGTGCGCGGCGCGCGGATCGTAGTAGCGCCAGTTGCGGTCGTAGACGTTGGCGATGCCGTCGTGGTCCGCGTCGCCCCAGGCATTCCGGTCGCCATTGGGGTGACGGTGCCCGCGATAGTTGCCGTAGTAGACGACCTCCGGCTGGACGTAGACCGGGCGGGGCTGCACGTAGACGGGCTGCGGCTGCACGTAGACCGGCCGCGGCTGCACATACACCGGCTGCGGCTCGACGTACACCGGCGCCGGCTGCACATAGCCGAACGGAATGCCGATCGAGAGCGACACGTCCGCGGCGCGGGCGGTGGAAGCGACGGCCAGGGTGCCGAAGGCGATGGCGGCGAGAGCGGTCTTGGCGAGGCGGTTCATGGTGGACTCCTGCATTGAATGACTCCATGGTGCACGGCCCCGCGTGAACCGAACCTGAACGGATCGCAGAATGTGGCGGGCGCGCAGCGCCGACCGGAAAGAAGGCCGCATCGGCACGGCCGCGGCGCACCCGCCCCGGCTGGAGTGCAACAAGTTGCAAGCCACACGAGGCGCGGCGCGCCTCGAGCCGCGCTTGACAGCCATCAAGGCAGGCGGGGACCCCCGGCCCATACTCGATGACGTGACCACCGCCCACTGGCACCTGCGCGAGGCCGCCGAAGTCGCGCGTGCCCAGGGCGTGGACCCCGCCCTCGGCCTGGACCTGGACGAAGTCCGCACGCGCGCCCGGCACCACGGTCCCAACGAACTTCCCACCGCCCCACCGCGCAGCCTGGCCGCGCTGGTGGCCGAGCAGTTCCGCGACCTCATGATCCTGGTGCTGGTCGGCGCCGCCCTCGTCTCGGGCGTGCTGGGCGACTGGGTCGACACCCTGGTGATCGTGCTGATCGTCCTGCTCAACGCGCTGGTCGGCGTGGTGCAGGCCTGGCGGGCCGACCGCGCGCTGCTGGCCCTGCGCCGGCTGGCCGCCGCCCAGGCGGTGGTGCTGCGCGGCGGACGCACGCACCGCGTCGCCGCCCACGAACTGGTCCCGGGCGACGTGGTCCTGCTGGAAGCCGGCAACCAGGTGCCCGCCGACCTGCGGCTGATCGAAAGCGTGCAGCTGCGGGTGGACGAATCGGCGCTCACGGGCGAGTCCGTCACGGTCGGCAAGCAGACCGCCGTGCCCGCGGGCGAAACCGGGGCGCTGGGCGACCGGGTCAACATGGCCTACAAGGGCACCACCGCGACCCAGGGCCGCGCGCGCGGGCTGGTGGTGGCCACCGGACGCTCCACCGAGCTGGGGCGGATGGCGAAGCTGCTGGCCGAAGGCGGCTGGGAGCCGACGCCGCTGCAGCGCCGCCTCTCGGTGTTCGGCAAGCGACTGGCGCTGGCGGTGCTGGCCATCTGCGCGGTGGTGTTCGGCGTCGGCCTGCTGCGCGGCGAGCCGCCGCTGCTGATGCTGATGACGGCGGTGAGCCTCGCCGTCGCCGCGATCCCCGAGGCCCTGCCGGCGGTGGTCACCGTGCTGCTGGCCCTGGGCGCGCGCCGCATGGTGGCCGTGAACGCGCTGGTGCGCCGGCTCGCCTCGGTCGAGACGCTGGGCTCGGTGACCTGGGTCTGCTCGGACAAGACGGGCACGCTGACGCAGAACCGCATGCGCGGCGAGGCCCTCGTCGAGGCGGACAGCGGCCGCTGGTCCGCCGCGCAACGCGGCGCGCCCGCCGCTTCCGAGCTGCTGCAGGCAGCCGCCCAGTGCAACGATGCGCAGGCGGCCCCAGGCGCGGGCTGGGAAGGCGATCCGACCGAGACGGCCCTGGTCGAACTCGCCGCCCTGGCGGGGGTGGACCGCACGGACCTGCAGCGGCGCTGGCCGCGGATCGCGGAGGAACCCTTCGACGCCACCGCGAAGCGCATGAGCACGTGGCACCGCGGCGGGGCGGGCGAGGTCGTCGGCTACACCAAGGGCGCGCCGGAGGTCGTGATCCCGTTGTGCGAGGCGTTGCGTGCCCAGGCGGGCGCGCGTCCCCTCGACCGCGCGCACTGGCTGCAGCTGGCCGAAGCCATGGCCGCCGAAGGGCTGCGCGTGCTCGCCTTCGCCCGCCGCGAGCGGGACGCGCCGGCGGCGCCCGGCGACACCACCGGCTTGCAGTTGCTGGGCCTGGTCGGCCTGATCGACCCGCCGCGGGCCGAGGCCGCCGCCGCCGTGCGCGAATGCCGGCAGGCCGGCATCACGGCCGCCATGATCACCGGCGACCATCCCGCCACGGCGCGCGCGATCGCGCTGCGCCTGGGCATCGTGCAGGACCCCGGGGCTGCCGTGCTCACGGGCGCGCGGCTGGCCGCGATGGACGATGCCGCGCTCGCCGCCTGCGTGCGCGAGGTGCGCGTGTTTGCGCGCGTGGATCCCCTGCAGAAGATTCGCATCGTGCGGGCCCTGCAGGCGCACGGCGAGCTGGTGGCCATGACGGGCGACGGCGTCAACGACGCGCCGGCGCTGCAGCGCGCGGACATCGGGGTGGCGATGGGCCGGGGCGGCACCGACGTGGCGCGCGAGGCCTCCAGCCTGGTGCTGCTGGACGACAACTTCGCGACCCTCGCCGCAGCCGTGCGCGAAGGCCGCCGCATCTACGACAACATCCGCAAGTTCGTGCGCTACGCGATGACGGGCAATTCGGGCGAGATCGGGGTGATCTTCCTGGCGCCGCTGGTGGGCCTGCCGCTGCCGCTGCTGCCGATCCACATCCTGTGGGTGAACCTGGTGACCGACGGCCTGCCCGGGCTCGCGCTGGCCGCCGAGCCGGCCGAGCGCGGCGTGATGCAGCGCCCGCCCCGCCCGCCGGGCGAAAGCCTGTTCGCGCGCGGGCTCTGGCAGCACGTGCTGGCCATCGGGCTGCTGCTGGCGGGGCTGTGCCTGGGCGTGCAGGCCTGGGCACTCGCCGTGGGCGACACGCACTGGCAGACCATGGTGTTCACCGTGCTCACGCTGGGCCAGATGGCCCACGTGCTGGCGATCCGCTCGGAGACGACGCCGCTGTGGCGGCTGGGGCTGCGCAGCAACCTGCCGCTGACGCTGGCGGTGCTGCTCACGTTCGCGCTGCAGCTGGCGACGATCTACCTGCCCTTCCTCAATCCCGTGTTCCACACCCACCCGCTGACGGCCACGGAGCTGGCCCTGTGCATCGCGCTGGCGGCGCTGGTCTGGGTTGCGGTGGAAGCCGAGAAGGCCTGGCGGCGGCGCAGCGCCGCCTGATTCAGGCCTGCAGCGCGTCCATGGCCATGGCCCAACGGCCCCAGGCTTCGTCGGTCTGCACGCGGGCCGCCATCCACTCGCGGAATTCGGGCGAGCGGGTCGCCTCCTCCGCCTGGCCGCGCGTGGCCAGCTCGGCGCGCAGGGCAACGAAACGCTGCTCGGCGCGATCCTCGAGCGCCTGGATGGCCAGGGCATCGCTCTCCGCGGAGGCGACGGCGGCGGACTGGGGGGCGTTGGGGAGGCTCTGCATGGCGGCGTCTTTCATTCTGGGGACCTCCCGCGCGGCGCGAGGCCGTGCGGTGCGCAACGCCAGAGGAACATCAATGGGAATTCAACGACGCCGCGCCGGCGCGGCGCCGGCGGAAGGAGAAGCAACGACCTGCAGATGCAGCGTCTCTGTGGAACGTCTTGCCCCTCCATTCTACCGGCCTTGCGGAAAGCCCGCTCGGGAGCCGCCCGCAGGCCCGGCGGCTCAGTCGATCGTCGCGCCGCTGCGCTGGATCACCGGGCCCCACTTGGCCAGTTCGGCCTTCATGAAGGCGGCGAACTGGGCCGGCGTGCCCGGGTCGGCGTCCATGTACTGCGCCTTCAGCTTCTCCTGGGTGGCGGGGTCGCGCATGGCGGCGACGAACTCGCGGTTCAGGCGTTCGATGACGGGGGCCGGCGTCCCCGCCGGCGCGACGAGGCCGATCCAGGCGCTGCCGTCCATGGGCACGCCGCCCTCGCGCAGCGTGGGAATGCTGGCCAACTGGGGCACCCGGCGCGCGGTCGACACGGCCAGCACCTTCAGCTTGCCGGCCTGCGCCTGCGGCATCACCGCGAGCGGGGCCAGGCTGGTCATGTGCGTGTCGCCCTGCAGCACGCTGGTGACGGCCGCCGGCGAGGACGCGTAGGGCACATGCACCACGAAGCTGTTCGTCAGCGACTTGAGCATCTCCATGCTCAGGTGCGAGAGGCTGCCCACCCCGATCGAGGCGTAGTTGTACTTGCCGGGGTTGCGCCGCAGCAGGTCCATCAGCTCCTTGAGCGTGTTCACGCCGAGGGACGGGCTGACCGCGATCACGTTGGCCTGGTGCACGCCGAAGGTGATGGGGGCCAGGTCCTTGAAGGGGTCGTACGGCATCTTCCTGTACAGCGCGACGTTGTTCACCAGCGGGCCGGTGATCGAGGCGCCGATGGTGTAGCCGTCCGGCGCCGCCTTGGCCACCAGGTCGGTGCCGAGGTTGCCGCCCGCGCCGGCGCGGTTGTCGACCACGATGGGCTGCCTGAGGCCCTGCGCGGCGCGCTCGCCGACGATGCGCGCGAAGACGTCCGGCGTGGAGCCGGCCGGGAACGGCACGACCAGGCGGATCGGTTTCGCGGGATAGTCCCCCTGGGCGCGCGCGGCGCTCCAGGGGCCGGCGAGGATCGCGGCCGGTGCGGCGGCCAGCGCTTTCACGAGTTCGCGTCTTTTTTGGGTCATCGACTGCCTGTGCTTGTTGTTCGTCAGCCCACCCAATGGCGCGCGTTGTGCCAGATCTGCATCCAGGGACTGAATTCCGAAGGCTTGCCCGAAGTCCAGGACATCTGGACGTTGCGGAACACGCGCTCCGGGTGCGGCATCAGCGCGGTGAAGCGGCCGTCGGCCGTGGTCACGCCGGTCAGGCCGCCGGCGCCGCCGTTCGGGTTGAAGGGATAGCGCTCCGTGGGCTGGCCCTGGTGGTCGACGAAGCGCATCGCCGCGATCGCCTTGCCGGCATCGCCGCGCCGCGCGAAGTCCGGATAGCCCTCGCCGTGCGCCACCGCGATGGGCAGCCGCGCGCCGGCCATGCCCCGGAAGAACAGGCTGGGCGACTCCAGCACTTCGACCATCGAAAGGCGCGCCTCGAAGCGTTCGCTCCGGTTCGTGGTGAAGCGCGGCCAGTCCTGCGCGCCGGGGATGATGTCGGCCAGCTCGGCGAACATCTGGCAGCCGTTGCACACGCCCAGGCCGAAAGTGTCCTGGCGGGCGAAGAAGTCCTGGAACTGGCGCGACAGGTCCGGGTTGAAGGTGATGCTGCGGGCCCAGCCGATGCCGGCGCCCAGCGTGTCGCCGTAGCTGAAGCCGCCGCAGGCGACCACGCCGAGGAAGTCGGCCAGCCGGTGGCGGCCCGTCTGCAGGTCGGTCATGTGGACGTCGACCGCGTCGAAGCCGGCCAGGGTGAAGGCGTAGGCCATTTCGACGTGGGAGTTGACGCCTTGCTCGCGGAGGATGGCGACGCGCGGGCGGGAGAGCTTGAGGGCCGGTGCGCCGGGCAGTGCCTGCGGCAGGTGCACGTGCAGCCCCGGATCCGCCGCATCCCCCGCCGCGGCGTGCTCGCTGTCGGCGCAGGCCGGGTTGTCGCGCTGCTGGCAGATCTTCCAGCTCACGCTGTCCCACACCTGGTGCAGGTCGGACAAGCTGGCGCCGAAGACCGCCTTGGTGTCGCGCCAGACCTGCAGCTGGCCCTTGCCGGCCTCGATGGCCGCATCGGCCGGGCGGGTCTTGCCGACGAAGTGCGCGTGCTTCGACAGGCCGTGGGCCCGCAGCACCTGCATCACCTCGTTGCGCTCGGACGTGCGCACCTGCAGCAGCACGCCCAGTTCCTCGCTGAACAGCGCCTTGAGGGTCAGCTCCTCGCGCCGCGCGCTGACCTGCGTGGCCCAGTTCTTGGCGTCGCCGTAGTCGGCACGGCTGTCGCTGATGCCGTCGCCTTCCGTCACCAGCAGGTCGATGTTGAGCGCCACGCCCACGCGGCCGGCGAAGGCCATCTCGCAGGCGGCCGCGAACAGGCCGCCGTCGCTGCGGTCGTGGTAGGCCAGGATGCGGCCCTGCGCCCGCAGTTCGTTGACGGCCGCCACGAGCCGGACCAGGTCCTTCGGATCGTCCAGGTCCGGCACGTCGCCGCCCGGCTGCCCCAGCACCTGCGCGAGGATGCTGCCGCCCATGCGGTTGCGGCCCCGGCCCAGGTCCACCAGCACCAGGGTCGTGTCCTCGCTCGCCTGCAGCTGCGGCGTCAGCGTGCCGCGCACGTCGGCGAGCGTCGCGAAGGCGCTCACGATCAGGCTGACCGGCGAGCTCACCTTCTTCGTCGCGCCGCCCTCGTTCCACTGGGTGCGCATGGACAGGCTGTCCTTGCCGACGGGGATGGCCACGCCCAGCTGCGGGCACAGCTCCATGCCGACGGCGCGCACGGTGTCGTACAGCGCCGCGTCCTCGCCCGGCTCGCCGCAGGCGGCCATCCAGTTGGCCGACAGCTTCACCCGCGGCAGCTCGATCGGCGCCGCCAGCAGGTTGGTGATGGCCTCGGCCGCCGCCATGCGGCCCGAGGCGGCGGCATCGGTGCTGGCCAGCGGCGTGCGCTCGCCCATGCTCATCGCCTCGCCGGCGAAGCCGCGGTAGTCGGCCAGGGTCACGGCGCAGTCGGCCACCGGCACCTGCCAGGGACCGACCATCTGGTCCCGGTGCGTGAGGCCGCCCACCGTGCGGTCGCCGATGGTGACCAGGAAGCGCTTGGAGGCGACGGTCGGATGGCCCAGGACCTGGATGGCGGCGTCCTGCAGGGCCACGCCGGTGACGTCGAGCGGGGGCACGGTGCGCTGCACGCGCCGGACGTCGCGGTGCATCTTCGGGGGCTTGCCGAGGAGGACGTCCATCGGCATGTCGACCGGCGTGTCGGCGCCCTCGTCCACCACGGCCAGCTGCCGCTGCTCCGTCGCCACGCCCACCACCGCGAACGGGCAGCGCTCGCGTTCACAGAAGGCGCGGAACTGCTCCAGCGACTCGGGCGCGATCGCCAGCACGTAGCGCTCCTGGCTCTCGTTGCACCAGATTTCCCTGGGCGCCAGGCCGGATTCCTCCAGCGGCACCCGGCGCAGGTCGAAGCGGGCGCCGCGGCCGGCGTCGTTGGTCAGTTCGGGGAAGGCATTGGACAGGCCGCCCGCGCCCACGTCGTGGATCGCCAGGATCGGGTTGTTCCCGCCCAGCGCCCAGCACCGGTTGATCACTTCCTGGGCCCGGCGCTCGATCTCCGGGTTGCCGCGCTGCACCGAGTCGAAATCGAGCTCCGCGGTGTTGGTCCCGGTGGCCATGGACGAGGCCGCGCCGCCGCCCATGCCGATGCGCATGCCGGGGCCGCCCAGCTGCACCAGCAAGGTGCCCGCCGGGAAGGGGATCTTGTGCGTGAGCCCGGCGTCGATGAGGCCGATGCCGCCCGCGATCATGATCGGCTTGTGGTAGCCGCGCGCGACGCCGGCGACTTCCTGCTCGTACTCGCGGAAATAACCCAGCAGGTTGGGCCGGCCGAATTCGTTGTTGAAGGCCGCGCCGCCCAGCGGGCCCTCCGTCATGATCTGCAGCGGGCTGGCGATGTGCTCCGGCTTGCCGAAGCGGCCGTCCCACAGCTTCGACACCGTGAAGCCGGTCAGGCCGGCCTTGGGGCGCGCACCGCGGCCGGTGGCGCCCTCGTCGCGGATCTCGCCGCCGGCGCCGGTGGAGGCGCCCGGGAAGGGCGAAATCGCCGTCGGGTGGTTGTGCGTCTCCACCTTCATGAGGACGTGGTGCGTTGCCTCGCTGGCGCGGTAGAGGCCGCCCTCGGCCGGCACGAAACGCTCCACGCCGTGGCCTTCCATGACCGCGGCGTTGTCGGAATAGGCGACCACCGTGTGCTGCGGATGCAGCTGGTGCGTGTTGCGGATCATGCCGAACAGGCTCTTCTCCTGCGGCTGGCCGTCGATGGCGAAGGAGGCGTTGAAGATCTTGTGCCGGCAGTGTTCGCTGTTGGCCTGGGCGAACATCATCAGTTCGACGTCCGTCGGGTTGCGCTGCAGGTCCTGGAAGGCGCGCACCAGGTAGTCGATCTCGTCGTCGGCCAGGGCCAGGCCGAAGCGGCGGTTGGCTTCTTCCAGCGCGGCGCGGCCGCCGGCCAGCACATCGACGTGCTCCATGGGCTGCGGCTGCAGTTCCGTGAACAGGCGCTCCGCCTCGGCCAGCCCGGGCACCACGCTTTCGGTCATGCGGTCGTGCAGCAGCCCGGCCACCGCGGCCAGCTGCGCCGGCTCCAGCGTGGCCTTGCCCAGCCAGCCGGAGGCCAGCCGCAGCCGGTATTCCACCGCCCGCTCGATGCGGCGGATGGCGAGGCCGCAGTTGTGGGCGATGTCGGTGGCCTTGGAAGCCCAGGGGGAGACCGTGCCCAGGCGCGGCGTGACCACCAGCAGGGGCCCCTCGGTGGGGCCGGTGTACGGGTCGCCATAGGTCAGCAGGGCCGCCAGGCGCTCCTTTTCCTGGGGCGTGAAGGGATGGTCGCTCGCCACCAGGTGCACGTAGCGCGCGGCGATGCCGGCGATCTTGGGGTGCACCGCTTGCAGGCGCGGCAGGAGTTGCTGGATCCGGAAGTCGCTGAGGGCCTGTCCGCCCTCGAACTCGGTGATGTGCAGGGACACTGTGCTGAAGCCTTCGGGAAAGGGGCGCCGGCCGCTGACTGGGGCCGTTCGGGGAGAGCCCGTCATTCTACCTTGGGGGGTGGGATAATCCCGACCATGGGTATCACGATCAAAGACGAAGCAGGCATCCAGGGGATGCGAACCGCCGGGCGCCTGGCCGCGGAAGTCCTGGACTACCTCACGCCCCAGATCAAGCCGGGCATCACGACGCGGGAAATCGACCAGCTGGCCGCCGAGTGCATGGCCAAGCAGGGCACCACGTCCGCCACGCTGGGCTACCAGCCGGCCGGCTACCCGCCCTACCCGGCGTCGCTGTGCACCTCGGTCAACAACGTGGTGTGCCACGGCATCCCGAACGACAAGCCGCTGAAGAAGGGCGACATCGTCAACGTCGACGTCACCGTCATCAAGGACGGCTGGTACGGCGACACCAGCCGCATGTTCGTCGTGGGCGAGGCCTCCATCGCCGCCAAGCGGCTGGTCGGCATCACCTACGACGCGATGTGGCACGGCATCGTGGAAGTCCGGCCCGGCGTCCGGCTGGGCGACATCGGCTGGGCCATCCAGAAGTTCGCCGAATCCAACGGCTTCTCCGTGGTGCGCGAGTTCTGCGGCCACGGCATCGGCCGCAACTTCCACGAGGAGCCCCAGGTGCTGCACTACGGCAAGCCGGGCACCCTGGAGGAACTGCGCCCGGGCATGGTCTTCACCATCGAGCCCATGATCAACGCCGGCCGGCGCGACGTGAAGGAATTCGGCAACGACGGCTGGACCATCGTCACCAAGGACCATTCGCTGTCGGCCCAGTGGGAGCACACGGTGCTCGTCACCGAGACCGGCTACGAGGTGCTGACCCTGTCCGAGGGCAGCCCGCCGCCGCCGGCGTTCGTCAAGGGATGAGCCGCGCTGGCGTCATTCCCGAGGAGGCCGGGGGGCAGGAAGCCCTGGATCCCCGCCTGCGCGGGAGTGACGCCGGTCCGCACGGGAAGGACGTTCCCTCGGTCGGCGCGGCGTACAAGGCGCGCAAGGGCGAGCTGCTGGCCGAATTCCGCGAGGTCGGCTCCACCCGCAGCGTCAAGGGCCTGCTGCAGGCCCTGAGCCAGCTCGCCGACGACACCCTGAAGCTCCTCTGGCAGCGCGCCGGCATCCCCGCCGGCATCGCCCTGGTGGCGGTCGGCGGCTTCGGCCGCGGCGAGCTGTTCCCCCACTCCGACGTCGACGTGCTGCTGCTGATGCCGGACGGCATCTCGCCCGACCACGACGACACACTCAAGCGCCGGATCGAGAACTTCATCGGCAGCTGCTGGGACGCCGGCCTGGAGATCGGCTCCAGCGTGCGCACGGTCGAGGAATGCGTGGCCCAGGCCGCCGGCGACGTGACCGTGCAGACGGCGCTGATCGAGTCGCGCCCGATCACCGGTTCGCGCAAGCTGTTCAAGGAGTTCCGGGACCGCACCCGGGAGCGCATCGACCCACGCGCCTTCTTCACGGCCAAGACGCTGGAGATGCGCCAGCGCCACACCAAGTTCGAGAACACGCCCTACTCGCTGGAGCCGAACTGCAAGGAGTCGCCCGGCGGCCTGCGCGACCTGCAGGTGATCCTGTGGGTGGCCAACGCCGCCGGCTTCGGCAAGAGCTGGGACGAGCTGGCCCGGCGCGGCCTGGCCACGCCCTTCGAGGCGCGCCAGATCAAGCACAACGAGGCGCTGCTGTCGATGATCCGCGCCCGCCTGCACATCGTGGCCGGCCGGCGCGAGGACCGGCTGGTGTTCGACCTGCAGAACACCGTGGCCGATTCCCTCGGCTACAAGGCCACGATGCGTGCGGACGGCCGTCTCGTGGCCCGGGCGAGCGAACGGCTGATGAAGCGCTTCTACTGGGCCGCCAAGGCGGTGGCGCAGCTCAACCAGATCCTGCTGTTGAACATCGAGGAACGGCTCAATCCGCTGGCGGCGGAGTCGCGCCCGATCAACGAGCGCTTTCTGGAGAAGGCCGGGATGATCGAGGTCGCCAGCGACGACCTGTACCTGCGCCACCCGCAGGCCATCCTCGAGACCTTCCTGCTGTTCCAGACGGCACCGGGCGTCAAGGGCCTGTCGGCGCGGACCCTGCGCGCGCTCTACAACGCGCGCAAGGTGATGGACGGCAACTTCCGCAACGACCCCGTCAACCACGCGACCTTCTGCGCGATGCTGATGGCGCCGCGCGGCATCACGCACGCCATGCGCCTGATGAACCAGACCTCGGTGCTGGGGCGCTACCTGTGGGTGTTCCGCAGGATCGTGGGGCAGATGCAGCACGACCTGTTCCACGTCTATACGGTGGACCAGCACATCCTGATGGTGCTGCGCAACGTGCGCCGCTTCTTCATCGCGGAGCACGCGCACGAGTACCCGTTCTGCTCGCAGCTCGCGGCGGGCTGGGACAAGCCCTGGATCCTCTACGCGGCGGCGCTGTTCCACGACATCGCCAAGGGCCGCGGCGGCGACCACTCCGAGCTGGGCGCGCGCGAGGTGCGGCGCTTCTGCAAGCAGCACGGCATCCAGGGCGAAGACGCCGCGCTGATCGAATTCCTCGTCCGGCACCACCTGCTCATGAGCAACGTGGCGCAGAAGAAGGACCTCGGCGACCCGGAGGTGATCAAGGCATTCGCCGCGCGCGTGGAGAACGAGCGCTACCTCACGGCCCTGTACCTGCTGACCGTGTCCGACATCCGCGGCACCAGCCCCAAGGTCTGGAACGCCTGGAAGGGCAAGCTGCTGGAGGACCTCTATCGCTACACCGTGCGCGTGCTGGGCGGCGTCGCGCCCGATCCGCGCGCCGAGGTGGAGGCGCGCAAGCGCGAGGCGCTGGTGCAACTGCAGCTGTATGCGCTGCCCTTCGAGGCGCACAAGAAGCTGTGGGACACCCTGGACGTCGGCTACTTCATGCGCCACGACGCCGGCGACATCGTGTGGCACACGCGCCATGTCTCGCGCTACGTCGGCGCGGCCAAGGCGATCGTGCGGGCGCGCATGTCGCCCGTCGGCGAAGGGCTGCAGTTGATGGTCTATACGCCGGACCAGCCGGACCTGTTCGCGCGCATCTGCGGCTATTTCGACCAGGCCGGCTTCAGCATCCTGGACGCCAAGATCCACACGGCCACCAACGGCCACGCCCTGGACACCTTTCAGGTGGTGACGGCCATGATGCCGGACCACTACCGCGAGCTCTGCACCATGGTGGAGTCCGACCTGGCCGGCGTGATCGCCGCGGCGGGCCCGCTGCCGCCGCCCAGCCGCGGCCGGGTCTCGCGCCGGGTCCGGAGCTTCCCGATCCCGCCGCGGGTGGACCTGCTCCCGGACGAGAAGGCGCAGCGCTGGCTTCTGTCCGTGTCCGCCAGCGACCGGGTCGGCCTGCTCTATTCCATCGCCCGCGTGCTGGCCCGCCACAAGCTGAACCTGCAGCTGGCCAAGGTCACGACGCTGGGCGAGCGGGTGGAAGACACCTTCCTGATCGACGGCCCCGAGCTGCAGCAGAACCGCAAGCAGATCGAGATCGAGACCGAGCTGCTCGAAGCGATCGCGTCGTAGGCCGCTCAGGCTAGGCCGTCGGCGGCTGCCAGCCCGCGAACAGCGCTTCGGCCGGGATGATGTCGTCCACCGCCGTGCTCGGCGTGTTTCCCGGTTCCGCCACCTGCAGGTCGTCCGGCGCGAAGTCCCAACCCAGTTTCTGCGCCAGCAGCACGTCCCAGCGCTGGCGCGCCAGCTTGGCGTAGCCGCGGTCGGCGGGGTGGATCTCGTCCATCCAGTCGTGGCTGGGACCTTCCGTGCCGGGCGCGGCCGGCGTGAGCAGGCCGCGCTGGTCGATGAAGGTGACGTTGCTGCGGGTGGCGCAGAAGTCCTCCAGCTGCTCGTTCAGTTCGTCGATCACGGCATCGGCCACTGCCCGCATCTGGAGGGCGTCCAGGTTGGCCCGGCGCAGCATCGGGTACAGCCACGGGCCCGTGCCCAGGCGGGTGCCGGCGAACACCTGCGCCCCGGCCGGCCGCGGCTGCAGGTAGTCGTAGCCATGCAGCAGGATGGGCGTGCTGCCGTTGAGCGGGGAATCGTCGCGCAGGTCGAAGAAGCGGCCGATGTCCTGGATCACCGGCAGGAAGAAGTCCCGATGCCGGCTGCGGTGCACCAGTTCCATCACGTCCGGCTTCGTCCAGGGCCGGGTGCGGCCCGCGAACTCGCGTTCGAACAGCGCGCGCAGGTCGTTGCCCCCGGCCGACAGGAGGATCGCGTCGAAGCGGAAGAAGCGCATCAGCGTGCGGGTCTGGCGCTCCTGCCGCCCCGAGACCATCTCGTGGATCTCGTCGCCGATGTGCGCGACGTCCACGACCGCGGTGAGGAAGGGCGCCCGCAAGGCGTCCAGGAGGTTGGTGCCGCGCAGGCCGATCGGCGTGAACTTGTCGAACCAGGAGTCGCCCTCGGCGTAGACGGCCCGTTCCGGCTGGATCGCGTCCAGGCCGCGGCTCACGTCGCTCACCAGCCCGGAGTTCGCCTCCACCCGGAACAGGCCCCGCCACGGCGCGTGCGGATGGCTGCGCGGATCGACCGTCATCGCCTGGTAGGTCATGGCACTCTCCTGGTGCGGGTTCCGCAAGAATGGTCGCCCGGGCGGGCCAGGGGCTCCGGGGAAACCCTTTGTACTAATCGTCCTCCTGCGCCAGGTCCGGAAACAGGACCTCGGTGAAGCCGAAGCGGGTGAAATCGCGCACCCGCATCGGATACAGCTTGCCCACCAGGTGGTCGCATTCGTGCTGCACCACCCGCGCATGAAAACCTTCGACCTCACGTTCCACCGGCCGGCCCTTCTCGTCGAATCCGGCGTAGCGGATGCGCCGCCAGCGCGGCACCACCCCGCGCAGGCCCGGCACCGAGAGGCAACCTTCCCAGTCTTCCTCCTCCTCGCCGCCGATCGGCGTGAGCACCGGGTTGACCAGGACGGTGCGCGGGACGGGCGGCGCGTCGGGGTAGCGCGGATTGGGCGCGTCGGTGCCGAAGATCACCACCTGCAGGTCTTCCCCGATCTGGGGCGCGGCGAGGCCGGCGCCGTTGGCGGCGCGCATCGTGTCCTGCATGTCGGCGACCAGCGCGTGCAGCTCGCGGGTGTCGAAGGCACGTACCGGCTGCGCGACGCGCAGCAGGCGCGGGTCTCCCATCTTCAGTATTTCTCTTACGGACATGGTTCCGGAGCATACGCGCGGCGCGCGCAACTGGTATCTTGTACGGTGATGGAACCCGAACTGCAGCCAGCCCCCCGAGGACTCACCGCCCCCGCCCGCTGGGCCCTGCAGGCACTGGCGGCGGTCTGCGTCGTGCTGGGAGTCATCGGCATCGTGGTGCCGGTGCTGCCCACGGTGCCCTTCCTGCTGGTGGCGGCCTGGGCCGCTTCGCGCAGCTCGCCGCGGCTGCATCGCTGGCTGCTCACGCATCCGCGCTTCGGGCGGCCGCTGCGCGAATGGGAGGAAGCGGGCGTGGTCCCGCGCGGCGCCAAGTGGCTGGCCACGGTCATGATCGCCGTCAGCGGCGTCGTGGCGCTCCTCGTCGCGCCGGCGGGCTGGCGCAACCTGGTGCTCCTGGCGCTGCTGCTCGCGGCGGCCGTCCTGCTCTGGCTGTGGCGACGGCCGGAGCGGCGCCCCGACACCGGCGCCTGAGGGTCAGGCGCCCGCCAGCAACTGGCGCAGGCCGTCTTCGTCCAGCACCGTCACGCCCAGTTCCCGGGCCTTGTCCAGTTTGCTGCCGGCCTCGGCGCCCGCGACGACAAAATCGGTCTTCTTGCTGACGGAGCCGGCGACCTTGGCGCCGGCGGCTTCCAGCATCTCCTTGGCCTCGTCGCGCGAGAGCGTCGGCAGCGTGCCGGTGAGCACCACGGTCTTGCCGGCCAGCGCCCTGGGCGCTTCCACCGCGGGCGCGCCCTCTTCCCAGTGCATGCCGCAGGCGCGCAGCTGCTCGATCACTTCGCGGTTGTGCGGCTGCGCGAAGAAGGCATGGATGCTCTCGGCCACCACGGGGCCGACGTCGGGAACCTGCAGCAGTTGCTCCACGCCCGCATCCATGATCGGGTCGAGGCGGCCGAAGTGGCGCGCGAGATCGCGCGCCGTGGACTCGCCGACGTGCCGGATGCCGAGCCCGTACAGGAAGCGCGGCAGCGTGGTGGACTTGGACTGCTCCAGCGCCGCCAGCAGGTTCTGCGCCGACTTCTCGCCCATGCGTTCCAGCGCCACGAGGCCCTGCAGGCCCAGGCGATAGAGATCGGGCAGGACGCGGATCACGCCGGTCTCCACCAGCTGGTCGACCAGCTTCTCGCCGAGGCCCTCGATGTCCATCGCCCGGCGCTGCGCGAAATGCAGGATCGCGTGCTTGCGCTGGGCGCTGCAGAACAGCCCGCCGGTGCAGCGATGGTCGGCCTCGCCCTCCTCGCGCACCGCGGCCGATCCGCAGACCGGGCACTGCGCGGGCATGGAGAAGACCGGCGCGCCGGCCACGCGCCTTTCCGGCACGACGGCGACGACCTCGGGGATCACGTCGCCCGCGCGCCGCACGATCACCGTGTCGCCGATGCGCACGTCCTTGCGGTGGACCTCGTCCTCGTTGTGCAGCGTGGCGTTGGTGACGGTCACGCCGCCGACGAACACGGGCACCAGCCGCGCCACCGGCGTGAGCTTGCCGGTGCGGCCGACGTACACGTCGATCGATTCGACGGTCGTGAGCTGCTCCTGCGCGGGAAACTTGTGCGCCACCGCCCAGCGCGGCTCGCGCGTCACGAACCCGAGCTGCTTCTGCAGCGCCAGATCGTCGACCTTGTAGACGACGCCGTCGATGTCGAACGGCAGGCCGTCGCGGTCGCGGCCGACCGCCTGGTGGTAGGCCACCAGTTCGTCGGCGCCGCGCGCGAGCACGGTGCGGTCCGAGACCGGGAAGCCCCAGGCCTTGAGCGCCTGCAGCACCTCGTAGTGGGTCGCGAAGGCCGGGCCGCCCTCGATCTCGCCCCAGCCGTAGGCGTAGAAGCTCAGGGGCCGCTGGCGGGCGATGCCGGGATCGAGCTGGCGCACCGCGCCGGCGGCGGCGTTGCGCGGGTTGACGAAGGTCTTCTCGTTCTTCGCGCCCCGGGCGATCTTCTCGCGCTGCAGCTCGTTGAGGCGCTCGAAGTCGTCGCGGCGCATGTAGACCTCGCCACGGACTTCGAGGACGGGAGGGACGGCCGCCCTCCCCCCGGCCCGCTCCCGCGCGCGGGAGAGGGTCAGCGGGATCTGCCCGATCGTGCGGATGTTCTGCGTGACGTCTTCGCCGATCTCGCCGTCGCCGCGCGTGGCGGCCTGCACCAGCACGCCGCGCTCGTAGCGCAGGCTGATCGCCAGGCCGTCGAACTTCAGTTCGGCGACGTAGTCGACCGGCGGATCGCCTTCCTTGAGGCCCATCTCGCGCCGCACCCGGGCGTCGAAGTTGCGCGCGCCGGTGGCCTCGATGTCGGTCTCGGTGCGGATCGACAGCATGGGCACGCGGTGCCGGACCTTGGCGAAGCCCTCCAGCGGCTTGCCGCCGACGCGCTGCGTGGGCGAGTCGGGCGTCCGCAGCGCCGGGTATTGCTCCTCCAGCTGCTGCAGCTCGCGGAACAGCTTGTCGTATTCGGCGTCGGGGATCGCGGGCGCATCCAGCACGTAGTACTGGTGGGCGTGGTGGTGCAGGAGCTCGCGCAGGGCGTCGGCGCGTTCCTGGATCGGGGCGGGGATGCTCATGAAAACAGCCGGCGCGCCTGCGGCGAGCCGGCCGAGAGGTCGCGCGCGTCGAGCGTGTCGTACAGGTGCTCCAGGTCCGCGCCGATCACGTCCAGGGCGTCGGCCGGGATCACGCGGCCGTCGTCGTCGGTGATCAGGCCGTCCATGGAGGCGGCCAGGGCGATCGCGGCGTCGCGCATGCGCACGAAAGGCTGCTCGGTGCGCGGCACCTGCGGCACGTCCAGGCTCAGGGTCAGTTCGCGGATGGCGGATTGCGCCGGGTCGTCGGCCAGCGCCGCCTGCGGCGCGAAGGCGAGGCCCAGCACCGGCGGGCCGCCCGCCACGCTGGCCGGCAGCACCATGCGCCCGGGGATGGCGCCGGCGACGAAGCCCAGGCGCGCCGCGCTCTGCTGCACGTAGCCGGGGCTCCAGGCGGCATTGCGCGCGCGCAGCGTGAAGCCCAGCTGGGCGTCGTGGGCGCTGGCGAACTGGTCCAGCTCGCGGGCCCGCGTCACCTCGTCGCGCATTTCGGGGAAGGCCGGCCCCCCGCCGACGGCGTCGGCGAAGGCCTGGGCCTTCACCACGAATTCCGAGAACTCGATCTCGTTGAGTGCCCCGTTGCGGTTCGCGAGCTGCACGCCGGCCTGGAAGGCGCCGTAGCGCTGGCCGGCCCGCGGCATCTCCCACTCCTGGGTGGCCTCGTTGCGGCCTTCGATGGCGAAGGGCTTGCTGCCGGCGCGGCGCGTCGGCGGCAGCACCGACAGCGCGAGTTCGCCGGAGACCGGCGCATCGACGGCGATGGGGGCCAGCACGTCGATCAGGGCATCGAGGCCGGGGCGCTTCTCCGGCACCGGCAACGGCGCCAGCGGCGCCTCGTCGAACGTCGGCTCCGTGCGCTGCGGCGGGGCCTCCACCGTGGCGGCGGCCGCCGCAGCCTCCGGCTGCCGGGGCGTGTTGCGGCGGGTGGTCCAGGCGTTCCAGGCGACCAGGGCGGCGAGCACCGAGCCGCCGAGGAGCGCGATGCCGAAGGTGAACTCGGTCATCATGCCTCGGCCATCGACACGGCGGATTCCATGTCCACCGCCACGATGCGCGAGACGCCCTGCTCCTGCATGGTCACCCCAATGAGCTGTTCGGCCATCTCCATGGCGATCTTGTTGTGGCTGATGAAGAGGAACTGCGTTTCCTTGCTCATGCTGCTCACCAGCTTGGCGTAGCGCTCGGTGTTGGCGTCGTCCAGCGGCGCGTCCACCTCGTCCAGCAGGCAGAAGGGCGCCGGATTGAGCTGGAAGATCGCGAACACCAGCGCGATGGCCGTCAGCGCCTTCTCCCCGCCCGAGAGCAGGTGGATGGTCTGGTTCTTCTTGCCCGGGGGCTGCGCCATCACCTGCACGCCGGAGTCGAGGATCTCCTCGCCGGTCATCACCAGCCTGGCGTTGCCGCCGCCGAACAGCTCCGGGAACATGCGGCCGAAGTGTTCGTTGACCGTCTGGAAGGTGCTTCCCAGCAGCTCGCGCGTCTCGCCGTCGATCTTCCGGATCGCGTCTTCCAGCGTGACCATGGCCTCCGTGAGGTCCTTGGACTGGGCGTCGAGGAACTGCTTGCGCTCGCGCGCGGTGCTCAGTTCCTCCAGCGCAGCGAGGTTCACCGCCCCCAGCGCCGCGATCTCGCGGTGGAGCCGGTCGATCTCCGCCTGCAGGCCCTGCAGGCGGACGTTGCTCTCCGCGACCGACCGGCCCACGGACTCCAGGTCGGCCTGCGCGTCGACCAGCATCTGCGTGTACTGCTCCAGGCCCAGGCGCGCGGCCTGCTCCTTCAGCTGGAATTCCGTGATGCGCTGGCGCAAGGGGTCGAGCTCGCGTTCCAGCTGCAGCCGGCGCTCGTCGCTGGCGCGCAGCTTGGCGGTGAGGTCGTCGTATTCGCTGCGCCGGGCGCCCAGCACCTTCTCGCGCTCGGACTTGAGCTCCAGCGCGGATTGCAGGCCGGCCTGCGCCGCGGCATCGGTCAGGCGCGTGAGTTCGGCGCGGGCCCGCTCCTCCTCGGCGGCGATGGACGTGGCCTGCTGCGTGGCCGTCTCGATGGCGCGCTGCAGCTCGCCGCGCCGCGCGTCCAGTGCGCGCTGCGCGAACTGCGCTTCCTGCGCCTGGCGTTCCAGGCTGCGGTGCTGCTCGCGCGCCTCGGCCAGCTTGCGCTCCGACGCGATCACCCTCTCGTCGAGCTGGGCGTGGCGCTCCTGGCTGTCGGCCAGCTGCATGTCCAGTTCCTCGAAGCGGGCCTCGGCGGAGACGCGGCGCTCCTGCAGTTCCTCCAGCAGGGCGTCGACTTCGGCGAGGTCGGAGCCGATCTGCTCGCTGCGGGCGCGGGTCTGTTCGGCCAGCTGCGTCAGCCGCAGGGTCTCGACCTGCAGCTCGTGCGCGCGGCTGCGGCCTTCGGCCGCTTCGCGCCGCGCCGTGGTGAGGCGCTGTGCGGCGTCGCTGTAGGAGGCCTCGGCGCGGACCAGGGCGGTGCGCGCCTCCTCGGCGATCAGCGCCTGGGCGCGCAGCTGCTTTTCCAGGTTCTCGATTTCCTGCTGGCGGGCCAGCAGGCCGGCCTGCTCGGAGTCCTGCGCATAGAAGCTGACGCTGTGGGCCGTCACGGCATGGCCGGACTTCACGAAGAGGGTCTCGCCGCCCTGCAGCTTGTCGCGCGCGGCCAGCGCGTCCTCCAGCGAGGCGGCGGTGTAGCAGCCGTGCAGCCAGTCGGCCAGCAGCGCCTTCTGGCCGGCATCGTTCAGGCGCAGCAAGTCGGCCAGGCGCGGCAGGGCCGAGGCCGCTTCCGGCGCGCCCGCGGCAGGGGCGTGGTAGAAGGCCAGCTTGGCCGGCGGCGCGTCGCCCGCGAAGGCGCGCACCATGTCCAGCCGCGAGACCTCCAGCGCATTCATGCGCTCGCGCAGCGCCGCTTCCAGCGCGTTTTCCCAGCCCTGCTCGATGTGGATCTTCGTCCACAGGCCCTGCAGGCCGGCGAGGCCGTGCCTGGCCAGCCAGGGCTGCAGCTTGCCATCGGTGCGGACCTTCTCCTGCAACGCCTTGAGTGCTTCCATGCGGGCCGACAGGTCGGCCTGGCGGGCGCTCTGGGCGTTCACGTCCTGCTGCCGGGCGCGCCGGTCCTCGTCCAACTGCGGCACCTGCTCCTGCAGTTCGTGCAGGCGGGCGTCGGCGGTCTCGGCGGTTTCCTGGGCCGCCGCCAGCTGCTGCTGCAGGTTGGCCAGGCGCTGTTCGTCCGGCGCGGCGAGCGCGTTGCGGTCGGCCACCAGGCGCTCGCGGCGCTGCTGGAGCTGGCGCGACTGCTCCTCGATGTTGCGCTGGTCGGCGGCCAGCACCTGAATCTGCTGCTGCACCTGCGTGACCGCGCCGCGCTGCTCGGAAGACTTCGACTGCGCCTGGCGCAGGGCCTCTTCCAGGTCCGGCATCTGCAGGCCCTGCTCCTCGACCTGCGCGGCCAGCAGGGTCGCCTTCTCCTCGGCTTCCAGGGTCTGGGCCGCCAGGTTCTCGGTCTCGGCTTCCGCTTCTTCCTTGCGGGTGGACCACTGCGCCGCCTGTTCCTTCAGCTGCAGCAGGCGCTGCTCGGCGCGCTGGCGGCCTTCCACCACGAACCGGATCTCGGCCTCCAGCCGCCCCACCTCGGCGCTGGCTTCGTAGAGCTGGCCCTGGGCCTGGTTCACCTGGTCGCCGGCGGCGTAGTGGGCCTGGCGGATCGTCTCCAGCTCGCTCTCGACCCGGCGCAGGTCGGCCACGCGCGACTCGAGGTCGTTCACCGCCTTGTCGGCGTCGGCCTTGACGCGCGACTGGTCGTTCTCGGCTTCCGTGCGCTTGAGGAACCAGAGCTGGTGCTGCTTGAGCGTGACGTCGGCCTGCAGCTGGTTGTACTTCGCCGCGACCTCGGCCTGCTTTTCCAGCTTGTCGAGGTTGGTGTTCAGTTCGCGCAGGATGTCCTCGACCCGCGTCAGGTTCTCGCGCGTGTCCTGCAGCCGGTTCTCGGTCTCGCGCCGACGCTCCTTGTACTTGGAGACGCCGGCGGCCTCTTCCAGGAACAGGCGCAGTTCCTCGGGCTTGGATTCGATGATCCGGCTGATCGTGCCCTGGCCGATGATGGCGTAGGCGCGCGGGCCCAGGCCGGTGCCCAGGAACACGTCCTGCACGTCGCGGCGGCGCACCGGCTGGTTGTTGATGTAGTAGCTGGAGGTGCCGTCGCGCGTCAGCACGCGCTTGACGGCGATCTCGGCGAACTGGCTCCACTGGCCGCCGGCGCGGTGGTCGGCGTTGTCGAAGATCAGTTCGACCGAGGAGCGCGAGGCGGGCTTGCGCGTGGTCGTGCCATTGAAGATCACGTCCTGCATGGACTCGCCGCGCAGCTCGCTGGCCTTGCTCTCTCCCAGCACCCAGCGCACGGCGTCCATGATGTTGGACTTGCCGCAGCCGTTGGGCCCGACCACCCCCACGAGCTGGCCGGGCAGCATGAAGTTGGTGGGCTCGGCAAAGGACTTGAACCCGGAAAGCTTGATCGAATTGAGACGCACGGCCCCTCGCCCCTGTGGCTGACTCGAATGAGAACGCCGGCGGGGGAGTCGCGCGACGGGACGTCGCGCAGCGCTCCGGGCGCCGGCGTCTTTGGGGGAGCATGATACCTTCTGCCGCAGGCCCTCCTGCCGGGCTGCCCGCGCCCGAAAGTGTCGCGAAATTGCCAAAATTGTGGCAATCATGGCGGGCAAAGTCCTGATCGGCGTCTCGGGCTGGCGTTACACCCCCTGGCGCGGCCACTTCTACCCTTCGTCTACATGCGGCTGCACGGCTCGACCGAGCTTTACAACAGCCGGTACACGCCGGAGGAACTGGAACGCTGGGCGCGCTTCATCCACGCCTGGCGCCCAGGGCACCGAACCGGGGGACGCGCGATTGATCTGCCCGGTGCGCTCGCGCGAACGGGCCGGCCGGGACGTCTACTGTTACTTCGACAACACCGACAAGCGCCACGCGCCCGTGAATGCGCGGGAGCTGATGCAGATGCTGGACGTCACCTGGACGCCCGAGCCGGCCTGAGCGGGGCCTCTTTCAAAGGTTCTGGTGAAGGCAAAGGTAGTTGCCTTCGGTGTCGCGGAACCAGGCGCACTTCTCGCCGCCCATGTCGCACACGTGCTCGACCGTCTTGAGCCCGGGAAAATCGTAGTCTTCGAAGACCACCCCCGCCCGCTCCAGGGTGCGGATCCCGTCGACGATGTCCTTCACCTCGAAGCTGAGCGCGGTGTGCTCCGCCTTGGTCCCGCCTTCGCGCGGCACGAGGGCCACCGAGAAGTTCGGCAGTTCATACACCCACGCCCCATCCGGCTTGGGCCTGGCGGGAGAGAACCCGAGCCTGGATTCATAGAAGGCCCGGGCGCGGTCGAGGTCCTTCACCGGCAGGATCGTGGTGACCCTGGACTCGGACAGATGCAGCATGGCGGCTCCTTCGCAAGGGGCGGGTCGCCAGAATAGTCCTCCGGGCGCCGCAGCGAAAGCCTGGGAGTCCGGGCGCCGGAGAAAGGGGTTAGCGCCGGGGCTTGGCCTCCAGCCCCCTCGCAGACCCACCGGCAGCCCCGTGTCTCTACTGCCGAGGCACCTAGAATCCGGCGCATGCCGACGCGCCGCCGCCTCCTCGCCGCAGCCCCGCTCGCCCTGCTGGCGGGCTGTGCCACCCGCTTCTACGACGAGCAGCAGCCCGAGGCGGCGCGTCCGCTGCTGCAAGTGCAGAACCCGGGCCTGCAACCGAGCACGGGCGAGGTGATCCGCGTGCAGGCGCAGGACCTGCAGGCGGGCGACATCATCCTGTCGGCCGCCAACGGGGCGACTTCGCTGGGCATCCGGCTGATGACGCTGGCCCCGGTGAGCCATGCCTCCCTTTACGTCGGCAGCGCCGAGATCGCCGAAGCTGTGGGGGAAGGCATCCGCCGCCGGACCCTGGAGCAGTTCCTCGAGGAGGAAGCCACCGCCGTCGCCTTCCGCCACCCGGGCGTGCGGGAAGAGCATGTCCTGCGCATGCAGGCCTTCGTCGGCGAGACGGTGGGGCAGAAGTACAACCTCCTGGGCGTGATGTTGCAGGCGCCCTTCGCCATCGACCGCAAGCTGTGCGAACTGCCGCTCACGCCCACGCTGGTGCGCGACTTCTGCCTGCAGGGGCTGGGCGCCTTCCACCTCGGACTGGGGAGCAGCGACACCTTCTTCTGCTCCCAGTTCGTGCTGGAGGCCTATCGGCGGGCCGGCCTGCCCCTCACCGAGGCCGACCCGCGCCTGCTCAGCCCGGCGGACCTGCTGCACATGCGCGAAGGCGACGTGCCTTCCGTGCGCACGCACCAGGCGCTGGTCTACGTGGGGCACCTGAAGTACCAGCCCCTGGGCGCTCCCATCGTCTAGGAGCCGATGTGCATCGAGAACTGCGCCCCGTCGGAGTGGCGGCAGTGGCCGCTGCCCAGGGTGGGTGAGTTCATGGTGTAGCGGCAGCTCAGGTAGCTGCCGCGGCTGCCGGCGTCGTTGGCCACGCCGTCCCGGCCCGAACCGCCGACCCGGGTCGCCTCGCCGGCGAAGCTCTCGCCGCCGATCGCCGTGGAGAAGTGCCCGCGGCCGTTGAGGTCGTTGGTGACCACCGCCGCCACCACGCCATAGGCGCTGGCCTGCTCGTTGGCGGGATACAGGCGGGCGGTGATGGTCACCGGCGCGGGCGGCGCCGCGGGCACGACGGCCGGCCCGCCCGCCGCCGGTACGACCACGGTCGGCGCGCCGGCCCCCGGCTGCATCGGGACGACGTAGCAGCCCGTGAGCAGCGTGGCGGACAAGGCGGTGGCAGCCATCAGGATGCGACGCGGAAGCGAAGCGCTCTTCATGGAGATCCTCGAAAGCCCAAGCACATGCTTGTGCGGCGGACTGTGGTCCTGGGAGCGTTCGCGGGTGGCAGGAATCGGCGCCGAGGGCGCGGCAATCTACCGGGAGTATCGCCTGGAGCTACCCGCAGGCCGCGGACGGCGTGAGCCGCGCGTCCATCAGCGCGAACCACAGGGGAGGCACGGCGGCCAGCAGGATGCACCCCGCATAGCCGGTGGGCAATTGCGGCCCGGGCAGCGGCTCCAGCTCCGCGAAGGTCTTCCAGGCGTGCACATGGTGGTCCGAATGCCGCTGCAGGTTGGCCAGCAGGCTGTTGGAGACGGCGTGGTCCGCATTCCACGCGTGCGCCACGCCGAAGGGTTCCGGCCGGCCATCCGCCTGCGTGCGCCGCTGCAGGCCGTAGTGCTCGATGTAGTTCACCGTCTCCAGCAGCCACACGGCGAAGGCGGACTGGACCAGCCAGAACGCGAGCAGCTTCCAGGCGCCCAGCGCCGCCAGCGCCACCAGCCAGGCGGCCGCGGCGAGCGTGGTCCAGAACAGCGGGCTCGCCAGCCACCCACGGTGCCTCCATCGCAGTTGCCTCGCCTCCAGCTCCCAGGCGCTGCGCAGGCTGCCGGCCAGCGTGCGCGGCAGGAAGGCCCAGAGGCTTTCGCCGTGGCGGGCCGAGGCCGGATCGTCCCGGGTGGCGGCCCGGACGTGGTGCCCGCGGTAGTGCTCCACCATGAACTGCGGGTAGCCGACCAGCGTCATCAGCACCCAGCCAAGCACCCGGTCGGCGTGATGACGGCTGTGCCCGAGCTCGTGGGCGTAGGTGATGCCCTGCGAACCCGTCATGAAGCCGACCGCGATGCCGACGCCGACGACCGTCGGCCAGCTCCCCTGCACCGCGGCGGCGGCGCCGGCCCAGAGCAGCAGCAGTTCCAGCGGTACGTACAGCCGCAGCAGCCAGCGCAGCGCGCCGCCATCCGCGTTCGGCGCCGGCGAGCGCGCCAGCGCCGGGATCCCCGCTTCGAGCCCGGCGATCAGGACCAGGACGCCGATCGCGATGAAACCGGCCGCATGCGGCAGCGCCGTCACCGAGTGCACCGTCAGTGCAGGCAGCAGCAGCCCCAGCAGGAAGCGCAGGTCGCCGGCACGCAGGCGCGTCGCGTTCATGCAGGAATTGGACTGCCCGTGCAAAGAAAGGTCAATCGCGGGGCTGGGATAATCCGCGGATGAATCCCCTGCTGTCCCGGCTGCAGCCGTATCCCTTCGCGCGCTTGCGGCAGCTCTTCTCGGACGTCACGCCGAATCCCGCCTACCGCCCCGTCAGCCTGGGCATCGGGGAGCCCAAGCACCCCACCCCCGCCTTCATCAAGCAGGCGCTGGCCGCCGCCATGGAAGTGCCCGGCAGCGACCTGGCCGGCTACCCGCCCACGGCCGGTACGCCCGAACTGCGTGCGGCCTGCATCGGCTGGCTGGAGCGCCGCTACGGCCTGCGGCTCGACGCCGAAACGCAGGTCCTGCCCGTGAACGGCTCGCGCGAGGCGCTGTTCGCCTTCGCCCAGACGGTGATCGACCCGAACCGGCCGGCCGTGGTGGTCTGCCCCAATCCCTTCTACCAGATCTACGAGGGCGCGGCCCTGCTGGCGGGCGCCGAGCCGTACTACGCGCCCAGCGACCCGGCGCGCAACTTCGCGGTGGACTGGGACAGCGTGCCGCAGGCGACCTGGGCGAAGACGCAACTGCTGTACGTCTGCTCGCCGGGCAATCCGACCGGCGCGGTGATGCCGCTGGACGAATGGCGCAAGCTGTTCGCGCTGCAGGACCGGTACGGCTTCGTCATCGCCTCGGACGAGTGCTACAGCGAGATCTACTTCCGCGACGAGCCGCCGCTGGGCGGCCTGGAAGCGGCGGCCCGGCTGGGGCGCCAGGACTTCAAGGGGCTGGTGGCCTTCACCAGCCTGTCGAAGCGCAGCAACGTGCCCGGCATGCGCAGCGGCTTCGTCGCCGGCGACGCGCAGATCCTCAAGCAGTTCCTGCTCTATCGCACCTACCACGGCAGCGCCATGAGCCCGATCGTGCAGGCGGCCAGCGTGGTCGCCTGGAACGACGAGCAGCACGTGGTGGACAACCGCGAGCAGTACCGCCGCAAGTTCGCCGAAGTCACGCCGCTGCTCGAGCGGGTGCTCGACGTGCACCTGCCCGACGCCAGCTTCTACTTGTGGGCGGGCGTGCGTGGCAGCGACACCGATTTCGCCCGCGAGCTGCTGGCTCAATACAATGTCACCGTGCTGCCGGGCAGCTACCTCGCCCGCGAAGCGGGAGGCTTCAACCCC
Source organism: Ramlibacter monticola (assembly GCF_016722785.1). Lineage (GTDB taxonomy): Bacteria > Pseudomonadota > Gammaproteobacteria > Burkholderiales > Burkholderiaceae_C > Ramlibacter > Ramlibacter monticola. The sequence goes on from NZ_JAEQNE010000002.1 coordinate 289,598, forward strand.
GGCGCCGGTCGCGTGCGCATGGCGCTGGTGGCGGACACCGCCGAGTGCCTCCAAGCCGCGCAGCGCATCGTGCAATTCGTCCAATCCAGGCGGCAACAAGCCCAGAACCCATGACCCAGCAGCTCCAGCAAATCATCGACAAGGCGTGGGACGACCGCGCCAGCCTTTCGCCCAAGGGCGCCCCGAAGGAAACGAGCGAGGCCGTAGAACACGTCATCGGCGAACTCAACACCGGCAAGCTGCGCGTGGCGACCCGCGAGGCCGTCGGCAAGTGGACCGTCCACCAGTGGGTGAAGAAGGCGGTGCTGCTGTCGTTCCGCCTGAACGACAACGTGCTGATGAAGAGCGGCGAACTCGCCTTCTACGACAAGGTGCCGACCAAGTTCTCGCACCTGTCCCCCGAGGAGATGGCCGCCACCGGCGTGCGCGTGGTGCCGCCCGCCGTGGCGCGCCGCGGCAGCTACATCGCCAAGGGCGCGATCCTGATGCCTTCCTACGTCAACATCGGCGCCTACGTGGACGAAGGCACGATGGTCGACACCTGGGCGACCGTGGGCTCCTGCGCCCAGGTCGGCAAGAACGTGCACCTGTCCGGCGGCGTGGGCCTCGGCGGCGTGCTGGAGCCGCTGCAGGCCAATCCCACCATCATCGAGGACAACTGCTTCATCGGCGCCCGGTCCGAGGTCGTGGAAGGCGTGATCGTGGAGGAGAACTCCGTGATCTCCATGGGCGTGTACATCGGCCAGAGCACCAAGATCTACGACCGCGAGACGGGCGAGATCCACTACGGCCGCGTGCCGGCCGGCTCGGTGGTGGTCAGCGGCAACCTGCCCTCCAAGGACGGCAGCCACAGCCTGTATTGCGCCGTGATCGTGAAGAAGGTCACTGCGGCGACGCGCGCGAAGGTGAGCCTGAACGACCTGCTGCGCGACTGAGAAGAAAATGCCCTGGATCCCCGCCTGCGCGGGGATGACGGCAAGAGGAGTGGCTGAATGGGAACGATGGAGCGCATCCTGCGCCTGATGGCCGACAAGAAGGCCTCGGACGTGTACCTGTCCGCGCAGGCGCCGGCGATGATCAAGATCAACGGGCAGACGCTGCCGATCAACAACCAGTTGCTGCCGGCGGACGCGCCGCGCGCGCTGCTGGCCGAAGTGCTGCCCGAGCACCGCATGGAGGAACTGGACGCCACCGGCGAGCTGAACATGGCCTATGCCGTGGAAGGCGCCGGCAACTACCGCTTCTCCGCAATGCGCCAGCGCGGCACGATCGCCGCGGTGATCCGCTACATCGCCACCGAAATCCCGCCGCTCTCCACGCTGCAGGTGCCCATGATCCTGGCCGACCTGATCCTGGAGAAGCGCGGCCTGCTGCTGATGGTGGGTTCCACCGGCGCCGGCAAGAGCACCACGCTGGCGGCCATGATCGACCACCGCAACGAGTCGGCCACGGGCCACATCCTCACCATCGAGGACCCGGTCGAATTCATCTTCCGGAACAAGAAGTGCGTGGTGAACCAGCGCGAGGTGGGAAGCGACACGCAGTCGCTGCAGACCGCGCTGAAGAACGCGCTGCGGCAGGCGCCCGACGTGATCCTGATCGGCGAGATCCGCGACCGCGAGACGATGTCGGCCGCCATCGCCTACGCCCAGTCGGGCCACCTGTGCCTGGCGACCATGCACGCCAACAACAGCTACCAGGCGCTGAACCGGATCCTGTCCTTCTACCCCGTGGAAGTGCGCCCGACCATGCTGGGCGACCTGGCGGCGGCGCTGAAGGGCATCGTGTCGCAGCGCCTGCTGCGCACCGTGGCCGGCGGCCGCGCGCCGGCGGTGGAGGTGATGCTGAACACCAAGCTGGTGTCGGAACTCATCGAGAAGGGGGACTTCTCCGGCGTGAAGGAGGCGATGGAGAAGTCCATGGCCGAGGGCTCGCAGACCTTCGAGCAGGACATCGCGCGCCTCATCCTCGACGGCGTCGTGGACAAGAAGGAAGGCCTGGCCTACGCCGACTCGCCGACCAACCTCCAGTGGCGGCTGCAGAACACCGCCACCGAGGTGGAGAAGTCGCTGGGCAACGAGGGCGACAGCGCGGAAGACCTCGACGACGAACCTTCGTTCACCGAGATCACGCTCGACGTGAAACACTAGCGGGATGTCCAGAGTCCTGCACCTGGCCGAGCAGCTGATTGCCCAGCGCTCGGTGACGCCCGAAGACGGGCAATGCCAAGCCATCGTCGAAGCGCGCCTGAAGCCGCTCGGCTTCGCCTGCGAGACGATCGTCAGCGGGCCGGACGACTTCCGCGTGCGCAACCTGTGGGCCAAGCGCCCCGGCCGCTCGGGCCGCACCCTGGTGTTCGCCGGCCACACGGACGTGGTGCCGACCGGGCCGCTCGACCATTGGAAGTCGGATCCCTTCGTGCCGAGCCATCGCGACGGCATGCTGTACGGCCGCGGCGCGGCGGACATGAAGACCTCCATCGCGGCGTTCACGGTCGCCGTCGAGGAGTTCCTGGCGAAGACGCCCGATCCCTCGCTGGGCATCGCCTACCTGCTCACGAGCGACGAGGAAGGCCCCAGCGTCGACGGCACGGTGGTCGTGTGCGAGCAACTGCGCCAGCGCGGCGAGAAGCTGGACTTCTGCATCGTCGGCGAGCCCACCTCGGTGGAGCAGCTGGGCGACATGATCAAGAACGGCCGTCGCGGCAGCCTCACCGGCAAGCTCACCGTCAAGGGCATCCAGGCGCACATTGCCTACCCGCAGCTCGGAAGGAACCCGATCCACATGGCGCTGCCGGCGCTGGCGGAGATGGCCGCGACCGAGTGGGACCGCGGCAACGATTTCTTCCCGCCCACCAGCTGGCAGGTCAGCAACATCCACGGCGGCACCGGCGCGGGCAACATCATTCCCGGCTCGGTGGTGATCGACTTCAATTTCCGCTTCGCCAGCGTCAGCACGGCGGAGGACTTGCAGAAGCGCGTGCACGCGATCCTGGACCGGCACCAGGTCGATTACGAGCTCCAGTGGACGGTGGGCGGCCAGCCCTTCCTCACCACCCCGGGCGAACTGGTGGGCGCGGTGCAGTCCGCGATCCGCGGCGTGACCGGGCTGCAGACCGAGCTCTCCACCACCGGCGGCACCAGCGACGGCCGCTTCATCTCGCGCATCTGCCCGCAGGTGATCGAGTTCGGGCCGGTCAACGCCAGCATCCACAAGATCGACGAACACGTGCGGGTGGCGGACCTGGAGCCGCTGAAGGACATCTACCGAGGCGTCCTCGAGAACCTGGACCGGCCGTGAAACTGATCGCGCTGGTGGAACAGCTCGCCTCCGGGCTGGAGGCGGCGGGCGTGGCCTTCGGGCACGGCACGACCAATGCCTTCGACGAGGCGGCGTGGCTCGCGCTGTGGAAGCTCGGCCTGCCGCTCGACCAACTCGACGAGCATGCGGAGCGCGACCTGGAGCCCGGGGAAGAACAGGCCGTGCGCGCACTGTTGCAGGAGCGCATCGCCAGCCGCAAGCCGGCCGCCTACCTCACGCGCGAAGCCTGGCTGCAGGGCGTGCCCTTCTACGTCGACGAGCGGGCCATCGTTCCGCGCAGCTTCATCGCGGAGCTGCTGGCCGACGGCTCCATCGACCCCTGGCTGAGCGACGCGACGCACCGCGTGCTGGACCTGTGCACGGGCAACGGCTCGCTCGCGGTGCTGGCCGCCATGGCGTACCCGGAGGTGGAGGTGGACGGCGCCGACATCTCGCCGGAAGCGCTGGAGGTCGCCCGCATCAACGTCGACAGGCATGCGCTGGGCGGGCGCATCCGCCTGCTGCAGTCGGACGGCCTCGCGGCCCTGCCCGGCCCCTACGACCTGATCCTCTGCAACCCGCCCTACGTGAACGCGGGCAGCATGGCCGCCCTGCCCGCGGAATACCGGGCCGAACCGGGGCTGGCCCTGGCGGGCGGCGCGGACGGCATGGACTTCGTGCGCGCGCTGCTGCGCGACGCACCCGCGCGCATGAGCGAGGACGCGGTGCTGGTGCTGGAGATCGGCAACGAGCGCGCCCATTTCGAAGACGCCTTTCCGCAGCTGGAAACCGTCTGGCTCGAGACCAGCGCGGGCGAGGACCAGGTCCTGCTGCTCACGCGCGACGCGCTGGTGATCTGGACAGGATGATTCGACAGTGATCCAGCTACGCAACGTGACGCTGCGCCGCGGTGCCAAGGTGCTGCTCGACGGCGTGTCCGTCACCATCAACCCGGGCGAGAAGGTCGGCCTGGTCGGGCGCAACGGCGCCGGCAAGTCCACCCTCTTCGCCCTGCTCAATGGCAGCCTGCACGAGGACGGCGGCGACTTCTCCATGCCACCGCAGTGGCGCCTGGCCCAGGTGGCGCAACACATGCCGGAGACCGACGAAGCGGCCACCGCCTTCGTGCTGGACGGCGATACCCGCCTGCTGACGCTGCGCGAGGAACTGGCCGCGGCCGAAGCCAGCGGCGACGGCCTCGCGATCGCCCACGCGCATTCGGACCTGGCCGACGCCGGCGCCCACGACGCCGTGCCGCGCGCGCAGGCCCTGATCCTCGGCCTGGGCTTCCGTCCGGACGAACTGGATCGGCCCGTCAACAGCTTCTCCGGCGGCTGGCGCATGCGGCTGCAACTGGCGCGCGCGCTGATGTGCCCCTCGGACCTGCTGCTGCTGGACGAGCCGACCAACCACCTGGACCTCGATGCGCTGGTGTGGCTGGAGGGATGGCTGCAGCGCTACCCGGGCACGCTGGTCGTGATCAGCCACGACCGCGAGTTCCTCGACGCGGTCACCGGCGTCACGCTGCACATCGAGAACCAGCAGCTCGCGCGCTACGGCAGCAACTACAGCGGCTTCGAACTGCTGCGCGCGCAGCAGCTGGAGCAGCAGCAGTCGGCCTACTCCCGCCAGCAGGACAAGATCGCGCACCTGCAGAAGTTCATCGACCGCTTCAAGGCCAAGGCCACGAAGGCCAAGCAGGCGCAGAGCCGCGTCAAGGCGCTGGAGCGGATGGAGAAGATCGCGCCGGTGCTGGCGAGCGCCGAATTCACCTTCGAGTTCAAGGAGCCGCAGAACCTGCCGAACCCCATGCTGGTGATCCAGGACGGCGCCTTCGGCTATGGCGACAAGACGATCCTGCGCCATGTCGACCGCTCCGTGCTCGCCGGCCAGCGCATCGGCATCCTCGGCGCCAACGGCCAGGGCAAATCCACGCTGGTGAAGACGATCGCGCGCACGATGCCTGCGCTGGCGGGCCGCGTCACCGAAGGCAAGGGCCTGGGCATCGGCTATTTCGCGCAGCAGGAGCTGGACGTGCTACGTCCGCAGGACACGCCGCTGGAGCACATGGTCCGGCTCGCGCGCGAGCTGGCGGCCGCCACGGGCCAGTCCGACCGCGAGCAGGACCTGCGCAACTACCTGGGCCAGTTCCTCTTCACCGGCGACATGGTGGCGCAGGCCGTGGGCACCATGAGCGGCGGCGAGAAGGCGCGCCTCGTGCTGGCGATGATCGTGTGGCAGCGCCCCAACCTGCTGCTGCTGGACGAACCGACCAACCACCTGGACCTCAACACGCGCGAGGCCCTCTCGGTGGCCCTGAACGAGTTCGAGGGCACGGTGATGCTGGTGAGCCACGACCGCGCCCTGCTGCGCTCGGTGTGCGACGAGTTCTGGCTGGTGGGCCGCGGCAGGGTCTCGCCCTTCGACGGCGACCTCGACGACTACCAGAAGTACCTGCTGGAGGAAGCCCGGCGCCTGCGCGAGCAGGTGGCGGCCACGGCGGCGGCGGCCGCGTCCGCCGGCGGCGAGGCGCGCATCACCCCGCAGGAGCAGCGCAAGGCCCAGGCCCTGCAGAGGCAGCAGCTGGCCACGCGCCTGCGGCCGCTGAAGAAGGAGCTGGAGCAGGCCGAGCGCCGCATGGCGACGCTGGAAACCGAAAAGGGCGAGCTCGAATCGCGCCTGTCGGGCGCCCTGCCGCCGCCGGAGATCGCGCAAGCGGGCCGGCGGTTGAAGACATTGACCGACGAACTCGGCCAGCTGGAGGAGCGCTGGCTGGAGCTTTCCGGCGAGATCGAAGCCGCGGAAGCCGCCGCCAGCGGCTGACTTGCGTCCGGGCGACCCGGCCTCATCTGCAGCGAAATGGCCACCTCGCTCCAGCTCGCCGCCGGCGACCCGGCACTCCTCGCCGCGGTGCAGCGCGCCCGCAAATTCCTGACCCGCCGCGCCCTGGCCGGTGCCGCGGCCAGCGCCGTTCCGATCCCCGGGGTGGACTGGCTGGTCGATGCGGCACTGCTGTCCAGGCTGATCCCCGCCATCAACGAGGAATTCGGCCTCGCGCCCGAGCAGATCGCCGGCCTGCCCCAGCGCAAGCGCGAGCAGGTCGAGAAGGCCGTGAGCGTCGTCGGTTCGATGGGTCATAGGCAAGTTCATCACCAAGGACCTGGTGATCCGGGCGGCCGCCGCGGCGGGCAAGCGCCTGACCGTGAAGCAGGCCACCCGGTATGTGCCGCTCGTGGGCCAGGCGATCTCCGCCCTGATCGGCTACGCCGCCATCCGCTACCTCGGCGAGCAGCACATCCGGGATTGCGTGGAGGTGTGCAGGCAGGCCCACCTGCAACTGCCGCCGCCCGCCGCGCCCGCGAAGACGGGCCGCCGCGCATCAGCGTCCGGCTGACAGCGATTCGCTCGCGGCACCTATCGGGGCCGCCGCACCGTCGGGTTCCAATGCCTGCCATGGAGCTCTCCGACGTTCTCGGCTACCTCGCCGCCACCCTGACCACCGTTTCCTTCGTCCCGCAGGCCTGGCGCTGCTTCCGCACCAAGGACGTGAGCGGCATCTCGGCCAGGATGTACAGCGTGTTCACCGTCGGCGTGGCCGTGTGGCTGGCCTACGGCATCGTGCTGGGCGAGGTGCCGATGATGATCGCCAACTCCGTCACCCTGGTGCTGGCGTGCGCGGTGCTCGTGATGAAGCTGCGCTACGGCAAGAAGAAACAGCACGAAGCGGACGGGCCTGCCCAAGGCACTACCGTGCGTTCTGCCGGAGACGGGCAGGCGCGCGAGGCTTCGAGGCCGCGCGTCGCCCGGGCCGCACGCTAGGCCCCTGGATTCCCGCTGGCAAAGCCGCCTCGGCCCGACGCAAGCGGCCGCCTCCCCGCTCCGTGCAGATGCGGCGCAGCTAACGTGCCGGTGCGGCCGGTGCGGCCGGGGCCGTGCCGGGCTGGGTGCTCGCGCCCGCCTGATTCAGGACGCGCGAATTCACCACCTGTCCCGCGCTGTTCAGCGTCAGTTCGAGCAGCGTGCCGCCGGTATCGCGCACCTGCCGCACCACCTGGCCGGCCGTGTTGGTGCTTTCACGCACCACCGGCAGGTCGAGCGCCTTGCCCACCGTGCGCGAGTTCAGCACCCGGCCCGTGGTGTCCACGGTGCGTTCCAGCAGGTTGCCCGCCGTGTCCACCGTGCGCGTGACGGTCTGGCCCAGGGTGTTGACGGTCTGCGAGATCACGCCGCCGGGCTGCAGCGCCGTGTTGGCCACGCTGCCGACGGTGCCCACCGTGTTGTCGACGGTCTGCAGCAGACGGTCGACGAGCTGCGGGTTGCTGCTCAGCGTGTCCAGCGTCTTGGTGATGATCTCGCGCACGTTCTCCAGCCGTACGATCAGCAGTGCCGTCGCCTGCACGCCCTTGATCTCCAGGTGGACCTTGTCGATGCTGGCGTCCACGCCGGCCGCGATCCGCACCAGGTTGGCAACCCGCGCGTCGAGCGACACGTGCGCCTGCAAGTTCTCCACGTCCAGCTTGATTTCGTCGACGGACACGTTGGGGATGTCCAGCAGCACGTCGGGCCGGTCTTCGCCGCCCACCGGGTCCGCGGGGCGGAAGCGGCTGGTCGCCGGCGGATTGGTGCGCTGCGAACGCGGGACGTTGCGCTCAACCTGGGTCGTGATCTGGGTCTGCCGGTCCCCGCGCGTGGTGGGGCCGGTGGTGGACCCCGGGGTTTGGGTCTGGGCCTGCGCCTGCGCCGCGCCGGCCGCCAGGAGGAACACCGCAGTGGCGAGACAGCTCTTGTTCGTGGGCATCTTCTCTTCTCCCGAATGCGGCGTGCACCGCGCAGGGATTGTTGATGCCGCACCGCAGGGGCCTTGTCGGACAAGAGCGCAGCGCGGAGTCCGGGCCCGTGGAACGGAGGCGCCGACGCGGGAAGCCCCCAATCGCGGCGGCGGCAACCGGACTGCAAGATCCGGGCACCCGTCGCCACCGAGTCCCCCCTTGCAGAACACCCCGGCCCCTGCGAGCCCCCTCCCGCGCACCCGCGCGCTGGCCGACGTGTTCGCGGTCCTGGCCGTCACGGTGCTGTTCTTCGTCCTTGCCGCCCGGGTGGAGCTCTCCGAACGCGTCGCCAGCTGGACCCGGCGCCACGAGACCTGGCAGCTCGACGAGCTGCCCCTGGCGCTGCTGGTGCTCTGCGCCGGCCTGGCCTGGTTCGGCTGGCGGCGGCTGCGGGAGCGTTCGCGCGAAATGCAGGCCCGGCTGAAGCTGGAGGCGGCGATGCAGCTCGCGGTGCAGCAGAACCGCGAGCTCGCGCGGCAGCTGCTGCGCCTGCAGGAGGACGAACGAAGCCGCATCGCCCGCGAACTGCACGACGAACTGGCGCAGGATTGCGTGGCGATCCGGGTGGAGGCCGCCGGCATCGAGGACGAGGCGCGCTCGCGCGAGCTGCCCGGCGTCATCGACGGCGCGCGTGCGATCCGCGAGGCCGTCGACCGCCTGCACGGGGTCGTGCGCGACATCCTCACCCGCCTGCGGCCCCCGGTGCTGGACGCCCTGGGCCTGGAGGCCAGCCTGCGGGCCCTGGCCAGCGGATGGTCGCAGCGCCACGGCATCGCGTGCGACGTGCAGGTCGATCCCGGCTGCGAAGGCCTGGTCGACGAGGCCCGGGTGGCCCTCTACCGGGTGGCGCAGGAGGCGTTGACGAACGTGGCCCAGCACGCCCGCGCGGGCCGGGTGCAGCTCGTGCTGGGGGCGGCGCAGGATGGACGCGCCCTGCTGATGACCGTCGACGACGACGGCCGCGGCCTCGCCCATGGCCGGCCCTCCGGCGGCCTGGGCCTGGTCGGGATGGCGGAACGGGTGGGCGTGCTGGGGGGCAGCCTGGACCTGGCCCCCTCGCCGCGCGGCGGCTTGCGCGTGGCAGTCCGGGTGCCGGCGCCGCAGGCGGCCCGGCCGGACTTCGAGGAGTCGACCGCTTGATCCGCATCCTCCTGGTCGACGACCATGCCGTGGTCCGCGAAGGCTACCGGCGCTTCCTGGAACGCAGCGACGACCTGCGCGTGGTCGGCGAGGCCGAGGAGGCCGACGAAGGCCATCGCCTCTGGCTGCAATGCGCGCCCGACGTGACGGTGGTCGATCTTTCGATGCGCGGTGCGGGCGGCATGAGCCTGCTGATGCGGATCGCGGCCCGCGCGCCGGACGCCCGTTGCCTCGTGTTCAGCATGTACGAGGACGCGCTGGTGGCGCAGCGGGCCCTGGAAGCCGGCGCGCGCGGCTACGTGACCAAGAGCAGCCAGCCGGAGGTGCTGGTGCAGGCCGTGCGCGCGGTGCACGCCGGCGGCATCTACCTGAGCGCCGACATCGTGCAGCGCCGCACGGCGATGGCGGAGGATGCCCGCCGCCTCGCGACGCTGACCGGCAAGGAACACGAGACCTTCCGCCTGCTCGCCCAGGGGCGCACCGTCGCCGACATCGCCCGGCTGCTGAACCTGAGCGCCAAGACGGTGGCCAACCACCAGTCGCAGATCCGCGACAAGCTGGGCGTCGCCACCCCGGCGGCGCTGGTGCACCTCGCATTGCGCCACGGCCTGATCGAGTCGCCGGCGCCGGGTCTAGGGTGACTCCGGAGCCGGGGCGGGAAATCCTCCCTTGGTCCGGCGGCCCGTACGGATAGGCTCCGCGGGATGACGACCCCACCGCTGAGCCGCCGCCTCGTCCTGCCCTTCGTCTGCGCCGTCGCGGGTTCCGCTTCCGCCCAGGATGCGCCGACCCTCCCCGAGGTGCGCGTGATCCGGCAGGCGCCGCTGCCGGGGTTCGGCATCTCGCGCGATCGCTATCCCGGCAATGCCCAGCAGGCGGACGGGAACGAAATCCGCGACGCGGGCGGCTCCAACCTGCCGGACTTCATGAACCGGCGGCTGCAGGGCGTGGTGGCCAGCGACGTCCAGGGCAGTCCGTTCCAGGTGGACATCACCTACCGCGGCCAACGCCTGTCGCCGCTGCTCGGCACGCCGCAGGGCCTTTCGCTGTACCTCGATGGCGTGCGCATGAACCAGCCCTTCGGCGACATCGTCAGCTGGGACCTGCTGCCGGAAGCGGCCATCGCGGACCTGGTGCTGGTGCCCGGCTCCAACCCGCTGTACGGCCTGAACACGCTGGCCGGCGCGCTGGTGATGAGCACCAAGTCCGGCCGCACGCATCCCGGCGGTGAAGTGGAGTTCTCCTTCGGCAGCGGCCAGCGCAAGCGGCTGGACTTCGCCCAGGGGCGGCGCAACGACGACGGCTCGCACCTGTTCGCGGCCGCGACCCTGTTCGACGAAAACGGCTGGCGCGATCGCTCCGAGGGACAGCTGGCCAACGTGTTCCTGAAGTACGGCCGGCAGCAGGCGGACACCGACTGGAGCGTGAGCCTGCTGGTGGCGGGCAGCAAGCTCTCCGGCCTGGGCCTGCTCAACGACTCCCTGGCCGCGGTCGACTGGCGCGCGGTCTACACCTCGCCCGACCCCTCGCGCAACCGCGACACGCTGCTCACCTTCCAGGGCCTCCATGCGCTGGATGCGAAGAGCACCCTCGCGCTGCAGGCGTGGCTGCGCAGCAGCCGGCGCGACGGCAGCACCGGCGACATCGCGGAGATCGAGGACGCGGGCGTGTCGCTGAGCCCGCCGCCCGCGGTCTTCAACCGCAGCCACTCGCGCCAGGAGGAGGCCGGCCTGGGGCTGCAATGGAACCGCATCCATGGAATCCACGAGATCACGCTGGGCGCCGAACTGGCGGCCAGCCGGCTGCAGCACGACCAGTTCACCCAGGAGGCCGTGTTCGATGCCGACCGCAATGCGACGCCGGTCGCAGGCGCGCCGGAAGTTCACGAGGTCGCGCTCCAAGGACGCACGAAGCGCTACGCGCTCTTCGCTGCCGACATCGTGACGCTGTCGTCGCAGGCGCAGCTCACGCCCTCCCTGCGCTGGAACGCGGTGCGCGTCGAGAACGAGTTGGGCCAGCCCACGCCGCCCGTCACCGAATCCTTCCGCTACAGCCGGCTCAACCCGGCGCTGGGCGCGAGCTACGTCGTGCGCGACGGGCTCGCCCTGTTCGGCAACGCGGCGCAGGGCAACCGCGTGCCCACCGCGCTGGAACTGGGTTGCGCCGACCCGGCCCAGCCCTGCGTCCTGCCAACCGGGCTGCAGGCCGACCCCTTCCTGCGCCAGGTGGTCAGCCGCACGCTCGAAGCCGGGGTGCGCGGGCGCGTGGCCCGCGGCATCGAATGGTCGGCTGCGTTCTACCGGACGGACAACCGCGACGACATCATCTTCGTGCGCTCCGGCGTGTCGCAGGCCGGCTTCTTCACCAACGTCGACCGGACGCGGCGGCAGGGGCTGGAGCTCGCGGCGCAGGGCCGGCACGGCACGTGGGACTGGATGGCGAGCTACGGCTACCTGGAGGCCACCTACCAGTCCAGCGGCGTGCTGCCCGGTCCCCTGAGCACCGACGAAGCGCCCAACACCTTCCGGCCCGGCACGCGCATGGCGGGCATGCCGCGGCACGTGGCCAAGCTGGCCCTGGGCTGGCGCGCGCTGCCGCAGCTGCGGCTGGGGCTGGACCTGCTGGCGGCCAGCGACCAGGTGGTGGCCGGCAACGAGAGCGGCAACCGGCCCGAACTGGGAAAGGTGGCCGGCTATGGCGTGGTGAACGCCCGCGCGAGCTGGCTGTTCGCCCGCGGGTGGGAGGCCTGGCTGCGCGTCAACAACCTGGCCGACAAGCACTACGCGACCTCGGGGGCCGGCAACTTCGACTTCTTTCCCGCCGGCCGGACGCTGCCCCCCGGCGAGCAGCCGCAGCCCGCCCGCTTCATCGGCCCCGCCGCGCCGCGGACCGCTTTCGCCGGCGTGCGCTACACCTGGGACTAGGGAACGCGCAGCCCGCCTCCGTGGCTGGCACAACCTCAGGCAGGCGTCCTACGCCTGCCTCGGCAAGCTGAACACCCCTGCGCGCGCGGACCGGTCGAACAATGCCCGCATCAGCACGCGGAGGATTCCATGGCCGACGAAGCAGACCTCGCATTCGATTCCGAGCAGCGCCACCTGACCGACGCACTCGCGGCCCAACGCGGTCGCAGTTCCGTGTTGCGTGCCATCGGTTCCTGCCACAACTGCGGCAACAGCGACGGCATCGAAGACCGCCTGTTCTGCGACACCGACTGCGCCGCGGACTGGGAGTACGAGGACGCCTTGCGACGCAGGCTCGGATTGCCGGCCGCGCCCGCCGTGCATCATTAGGCGCACGCCGCCGTCGGCCTGCAGCCGGCAGATCTTCGAGCCCTCGATGTCGGGCCACCAGAAAGACTGCGACTGCTCGCACCAGAGGGCGCACTCGCCCAGGCGGTTGCCCGCATCGACCGCGAGCGTCACGACGCTCACGTCCCGCCCCCGTCCACGACGAAGTCCTGGGCCGTCCCCACCGCGCTGTCGTTCGCGGCGAGGGACCGGGCCAGGCGCGTCTGTCTTTGCGTCATCGGGTCCGAAACTCCACGGGCCGGCTTCCCCCGCATCGCACCTGCTACAGCGCGACGGCCGCGTCGGCCCCCGGTTGCGGCAAGGGCGCCTGCGGGGGATCCAGCGGCAGGCCCGCCGCGCGCCACGCGTCGAACCCGCCGGCCAGGACGCGCACCGGCAGCCCGCGGCGACCGAGTTCCAGCGCCGCGCGTGCAGCGGTCGCGTCGTCCGGGCAGTCGCAGTACGTCACCAGTTGCGAGTGCCCCTGCACGGCAGCCAGGCCGTCGAACGTTGCGCTTCCCAGCGGCGCGTGCAGGGAGCCCGGGAGCCGCACATCGAGAACGAGGTCCGCCGGTCCCCGCACGTCGACCAGGAGGATGGACTCTCCGCGCGCGATGCGTTCCGCCAGTTCCTGCGGCTGGATCCGCGGGGCCCGGCTCGCCGCCCGCGATGCCAGCACCCGGCGCGTCACCAGCCATGCGACGTACAGCGCGAGCACGGCACCGAGGAGAGGCAGCGCCGCGGTCCCAAGCCGCTGCACCCACCCGAGGGCCAGCTGGACCTCACGGGACAACAGGAGCCCCAGGGCCAGGCCGGCACCGGTCCAGAGGACGGTCCCGACCAGATTGAGCATGGTGAAGCGACCCGCCCGCATGCCGAGGGCGCCGGCCAGCGGCGGCGCGAGCCCGGCCACGCCTGGAATGAACTTCGCCAGCAGCACCGCCGTTTCGCCGCGCTTCGCAAAGCTGAGTTCGCTGCGACGGATGCAGGTGCCTGGAGACACGGAGATGCGGCACATGAGCCCGAGCATCGCGCGGCCGTAGCGACGACCGGCCGCGAACCACGCGGTATCGGCCAGCACCGACGCGAGCGTGGGCCCGGCAAGCGCCATCGCGGCCAGCAGCCCGTCCCCGGCGACCTGGGCACCGAGGAGCAGCAGCAGGGGAAACGCCGGGATCGGCACGCCCATGCGCTTGAGGAACAAGGCGATCGACACGGCAAGCACGCCGTGCCCCGGGAAGAACGTGGAGAAGTCCCACATCCGACGGATTCTGCGGTGCCCGAGGGCGTGCGGAACGTCCGCCGGGCGATTCACTTACGGCCGGCAGGGATTGACTTCCATTGGCGTGCTCCCGCACAAAAAAAATGGCGCTACCGACCAGGCAGCGCCATTCCCTTGTGGGGCTTGGCAGGACGCGCAGGAATCGAACCTGCGACCCACGGATTGAAGGTCAGCAGACCCGCGGGTCGCCGCACTGAAGGCGGCGCGGGAGGGCGCGAAGCCCGACCGTAGAACGCCCGGCGGCATTCGTGCCGAAGGCGAGCGCGTCGTCTCCTCCGAGGCGCGCAGGAGGCTGCCGCGTGCCCGAAGGGCGGTCGCCCTCCGCGCGACTCAATCCGCCGTACCGAACTTCTGCGCGAACGCCACGACCGCCTTCTCGAAGCAGTCGGTGGGCGGATACGTGATGCCCGCGCCGATCATGCCGATGCCGGGTTCCTTGTGCGCGATGGCCGTGTTGATCACCGGCAGGATGCCGCTTTGCATCACCTTGCGGATGTCGATGCCGGTGGCCACGCCCTTGAAGCTCAGCAACGGAATGGTGACGTTCGGGTTCTCGGTGGTGGTGATTTCGCCCATCTTGATGGAGAAGCCGACGGCCTCGTCGATGGTGCCACCCACCAGGGCGACGATCGCCGGGGCGGCCGCCATGGCGAAGCCCCCGATGCCGTAGGTCTCGGTGATCGCGCTGTCGCCGATGTCGAGCCCCGAGTCTTCCGGCTTGTAGCCGGCGAACAGCGGACCGATCACCTTCTGCGCCGGGCCCGTGAACCAGGTGTGGCCCGCCATGCCGCTCACGCGGATGCCGAACTCCACGCCGTTGCGGCACATGGTCGTGACGATGGTGCTGTACGGAACGCCGTGCGCCGCATCCAGCGCGCACTTGCACAGCGCCATCCACGTCGGGCCGGAGAAGTAGTCGCTGCTGGCGACGAAGTCGAACACCTGGCGCTTCTGTTCGACCGGGAAATCGGTCTCCAGGATGTGGGGCGTGAGCGCCTGGATCAGCAGGCAGGTGCCCGCCTGGTTGCGGTTGTGGCACTCGTCGCCCATGTGCAGGGCCTGCGACAGCAGCAGGCGCAGGTCGATCTCGCCGGCGCGCTTCATCGCCGCCGCCAGCATGGGCCCCAGCACGTCGCGCATCCAGTTCAGCCGGGCGATCACGCTCTCGTCGTTCGCGCCCATCCGCAGGATCTTGGCCATCTGCTCGGACAGGTTGGTGAAGGCGACGTTCCCGTGGGTCTTGTTCTTCACGATGTGCATGTACATCGAGGCGGACGTGACGCCGGCCATCGAGCCCACGCAGTCGTGCTCGTGGCACGGCGAGAAGGTGATCGCGCCGGAGGCCGCGACTTCCTTGGCGTGCTCGATGTCGCGCGCCAGGCCCTCGAACACCAGCGCGCCGGTGACGGCGCCCTTCATCGCGCCATTCATGCGCTCCCACGTGATCGGCGGGCCGGCATGCAGGATGGTGGTCTTCGTCATGCCGGGCACCACGTCGATGGCCCGGCCGAAGCCGACCAGAACCGGGTGCGCCTGCAAGATGCGACGCACCGCATCCGCGTTGGCTGCTTCGATGCGCCGCGCCAGCACGGGATCGGCCAGCGCGTCGAGCGCCGCGATCACCGCGGGCTTGCCGCCGCCCGGCGGACGCCAGTCCAGGTGCACCGCCGCCGCCCCCTGGCGCACGACGTCGTCCTTGAACATCTCGATGCCGACGTTGATCGCGTTGATTCCCTTGAACAGTTTCTCGATGCTCATGACGTCATTCCTTTTCGACAAAACCACGGGCCAGCAGCCCGGAGTTGGTGCAGCTGCTGGCGATGGTCACGCCCGCGTCCGCGAGTTTCTGCGTCTGCTCGGCCAGCGACGGGGTGTCGCTGTCGGTGCCGAGCACGTAGCCCAGGATCTCCAGGTGGCGGCCTTCGCGCGCCGCCGCCTCCTTGGCCTGGCGGATGGCCGGCAGCGTGACGCCGACGGGATCCGGATGCGAGCCGAAGCCCAGGATGAAATCGAGCACGATCACGCCCACGGACGGATCGGCGGCCTCGCGCAGGAAGCGTTCGATGCGCAGTGACGGATCGATCATGGGGTGCGGGCGCCCGCGCGTGAAGTCGTCGTCGCCGAAGTCGATGAAGGTGTGGTCCACGCTCTTTTCCACGTCGGCCAGCTTGTGCTCCGCCTTCTTCGCGATGTTGCTGTACACGTTGGGGTACTTCTCCAGCGCCAGGTGCATCATCTCGTCGCACAGCGTGCCGCCGCACATCAGGGCGCGGATGTAGCGCTGCTGGGGGGCCAGCTTCGCCCGGGTCTCGGCGATCAGCGGCAGGTTCAGCGCGCGCTTGTTGATCTCGCTCTCGTTGCGCCCGGCCAGGATCACGGCCTTCAGCGCGGCCTCCTTGGTCGTCTTGGCGAAGTGGCCGCCGGCCTCCAGCACGGCGCCTTCGGAGCCGCCGAGGAAGCAGACCACGACCGGCTTGCCGCAGCCGGCGATCTCCGCCAGCACCTTCTTCTCGACGCTCTTCGCCGGCGGCTTGGACACCAGCACGATGACGCGGGTCTCCTCGTCGCGGGCAAGCGCCCGCAGGCCGTCGATCATCATGATGCCGCCGACCTTCTCCGACAGGTCCCGGCCGCCGGTGCCGATCATCTGCGTGATGCCGCCGCCGAAGTCGTGGATCCGGACGCTCACTTCCTGGCTGCCGGTGCCGGAGGCGCCGACGATGCCGATGTTGCCGCGACGCACGTTGTTGGCGAAGCACAGGCCGACGCCGCCCAGGATCGCGGTGCCGCAGTCGGGGCCCATCATCAGCAGTCCCTTGTCGTGGGCGAGGTTCTTCAGCGCCACCTCGTCTTCGATGCTGACGTTGTCGCTGAACATCATGACGTTCAGGCCGTGCTCCAGTGCCTTGCGCGCCTCGCGGGCGGCATGCTCGCCCGGCACCGAGACGATGGCCAGGTTGGCCTCGGGGACGTTCTGAACGGCGCTGTCCAGCGTCGCGTACGTCACGCCAGTGCCGGACTTCGCGCTGTTGCGCTTGCCGAAGAGGGACTGGATGTCCGCCAGGGCCTGCTCGCAGCGCGCCTCGGTAGCCGCCTTGACGACGATCATGAGATCGCCCACGCCAGCGGCTTCCACTTCGGGTACGAGCAGGCCGACGTTGCGCAGCACGCCCTTGTTCATTTCGGTGCCCATGGCGACGACCGCCTGCTCGACGCCCTCCACCTGGTTGGCCTGGGTGGACAGCGCCATCAGGCTCACCGAGTCGACATATGTGTTTTTCCTGATCAGGACTTTGACTGGCATGAAGGAATCTCCTGCGGGGTATTCAAGAAGGTGCGTGCGCCGCCGCCGGCACGGCCGGTGCGGGAACACATGAAAGCTGCGTCCGCGTCGATGCCGCGGGCGCCAGATGGATGCCGGCACCGCACAGGATGCCGGCGGCGATGTCGGTGCCGGAGGTCGAGCCGATCGCAAGCACGGGCTGCAGCGCCGCCGCAGCTTGCGCCGGGGTGCCCTGCGTCAGTTCCCACAGCAGTTGCCGGATCGACTCGCGCACCCGGCCGTGCGCCGCATGGCGCAGCGCGGCCAGGCTGACCGCGTTGGTCGCGCCTGCGCTCTCCACCACGATCGCGTCGCACAGCGGTGCGAAGCGCACGCCCGGGCCGTCCAGGTGCAGGGCGGCGAACAGGCCGACCAGGAAGTCGTCGCCCGAGGGCGTGAGCCCCGGGCCGAGTCCGATGAGCGAGGCCGCGTGCGCGCGGAATGCGACTTCGTCGCCACGCAACAGGCTGAGCCGCACCTGCTCGGCGCGCGCCGCCAGCAAGCGGGCGACTTCGGCCGTCCAGGCGTCCGCCGCTCCCGCCGCAGCCAGCATGCCTCCCGGCGTGCCGGCCGCGAGGAGCCGCGCGTGGACGAATCCCAGGTTGCTGCGCAGGACACCGGCGTCGATCGGCCATGGCGGCGGATCGCCCCGCCAGCGGAGGGTGCCGTCGAACCGCACGTGCAGCCGCTGCGCGATCGCGATGCCGGCTCGGCTGGCGGTCACGACGTCGCCCGCGGCGACTTCGAAGCGCGTGAACCCGGGTGCGTCCACCACCACGGTATCCGGGGCGTTGTCGCAGTCGCGCCCGGCCAGGGTGACGAGGGTGCCGGTGGGCGTTTCGAGATTCAGGGTGCGCGTGAAGACGCTGTGCACCCGCCCGCGCCAGCCGCAAGCGGCCAGCCGGGCCAGCAGCGCCGCATCGGTCGACCTGGCCTGCAGGACGCCGGTGGCGGTGGGCTGGATTGGCTCGGAGGGTCGCATGGAAGGCTCGCGTCGCGTGGTGCCGGGCCGCTCAGGCGGCCACCCTCGCCTGCTGTTCCAGCAGCGTCAGCGACTGCGACTTGTGGTTCTGGTACAGCGGGTTGACCGGATCGACGGCGATCGCGCGCTCGATGGCCTCGATGGCTTCCCCATGCCGGCCCAGCGAACGCAGGCTGTTGGCCAGGTGGAAGGCGAAGTCGTAGCGCCGCGGCTGTTGCGACAGCAGGATCTCCATCTCGGCGATCGCCTGCTCGTGGCGCCCGAGCTCGCGCAGGTAGTTCGACTTGTGGTAGCGATGGAAGGCCAGTTGCGGCTGCGCCGCCACCGCCAGGTCGTACTCGCGCAGCGCCTCTTCGGGCTTCTTCATCAGCCGCAGGCAGTTGGCCGTGTAGAAGCGGAACTCGATGGCCTGCGGCCGCAGCGCGAGCGCGCTGCGGTACGCATCGAGGGCCTCGTCGTAGCGCTTCAATTCGGCCAGCGTGTAGCCGCGGTAGTAGTGCAGGTCGCAGACGTCCTCGGTCTCCGGGCTCGCCACGGCCAGCGCACGCAGCGCCGCCGCGTAGTCGTAGCGGCGGATCAGGTGGCGCACCTGGCGCAGCGCCGGCGACAGCGCGTCGAGCGGATTGCGGCCGGAGAGGATGTCGACCACTCGCGACTGGCCCAGCGCGCGCGCGTGCTCCAGGGAAGACTTGCCGTCGCGGTCGCGCTGTTGCGCGTCGGCGCCAGCCGAAGCCAGCACGTCGACGATGTCCGTGTAGAGCCGGCCCCCGTCGCCCAGGATCACCGCTTCCAGCAGGGCGGACCAGCCCAGGTGGTTGGCATGGTTGATCGGGAGGTCGGCGTCCACGCACAGTTGCACCGTGCGCAGGTAGCCCTTCTCGCTGGAAGGCAGGAGCGCCGTGCCGCCGAAGCGGTTGACGCTCCCGCGCTCCGCGCCGGCGCCCAGCGCTAGGGCGAGGATCTCGTGGAAGCCGTTGGCGCCGGCGCAGATGAAGGGCGTGAGTTGCACGTTGTCGCGGGCATTCACGTCCGCGCCCGCCTCCACCAGCAGCCGCGCGATCGCCAGGTTATTCCTCTGGGTCGCGATCATCAGCGCGGTGCGGCCTTCGCTGCCCCGGCTGTCCGCCGGGGCGCCGGCGCGCAGGCACTCGGCCACGGCGGCGGCGTCCTCGCGCTCCACGGCGGCAATCAGCGCCGCCGACTTGACTTGCTCGGTCATGGTGAATCCCTTACTTGGCCGTCGCGGCGCCGGCCGGCACGGTCGCGTCCTTGCGGTCGAGAACGTGCTTGAGGCCGAACAGGCCGGCGACCATGAGGTAGCCGTACACCAGGAACATGGATGCGGGCTGGCCCAGACCCACCGTGGGGGCGTGGATGAAGCCGAGGTACGTGAGCAGCGCAGCGACCAGGGCGGCGATCACGCCGCGCAGCGGCTGGTTCAGGATCGCGAAGATCGCGATGCAGCCCCACAGCAGGCTGGCCAGCGGGGCGCCGTTGCCCAGGGCCTGCAGGCCGGTGATGTACACGCCCTTCTTGGCGAGCGCGGCGGCGCCCAGCTTCCCGGCGGAGGTGCCGGCCACGGCCAGTACGTTGTTGACCGTGGTGAGCGCCCAGTTGGCGATCCAGGGGAAGAAGCAGATGAAGATCACCGGCACTTCGATCTTGGGGGTCTCGCGCACCACCTGGTTGCAGGTGACGATGCCGATGTAGATCAGGATCGGGGCGATCGCCGCCATCGGGATCACCGCGAGCAGCAAGGCGCCCAGGCCGAACAGGCCCACCAGGAACATGCTGGAGCCGCTGGCCAGGGTGTAGCCGGTGCCGGCGCCGATCGACTTCCAGGCGGCGTGGCCCACGTACACCGTGACGGGGAAGGGGTTGCCGAACATGGCGCCCAGCGTGGAGGCCAGGCCGTTGACCAGCATCACCTTGCGCGTCGGGTAGGGATCGCCGGCCGCGTGCGCGCTCTCGATGTTTTCCAGGTCGAACACGTAGTTGGCCAGGCCCAGGGGCACGGCGGAGGCGAGGTACGGCAGCGCGAACGGGATGCCGTCGATGAAGTTGCTGATGTGCGGAGTCGGCGGGTTGAAGCCGGCCTGTCCCAGCGCGGCGGTGATCGCCTCGGGCGACTGCATCCCCGACGCCCAGGCCAGCCCGGTGCCCACGGCCAGCAGCAGCAGGCCCGTGGGGATCTTGGCGAAGATGGGCGACTTGCCGAACCAGTTGATGAAGATCAGCACCATCACCACGAAGGCCACGGTGGGCGCCTCGAAGGCCTGCAGCATCGGGTTCATCGCCAGCAGCATCAGGCCCAGGCCCGCCAGGCACGACAGCAGCACGGTGCGGGGCACCATGCGGCGGATCGTCTCGCCGAGGAACGAACCGGCCACCAGGATCATGGCTTCGAAGAAGCACCAGACCAGGCCGATCTTGAGCGCGAACTCGGCGTCCTTGGTGGCCTGGTACACGGGCATCAGGACCAGGAAAGTCACCGTGAAGATCGACGGTGCGCTCGGCCCGCTGGGCAGCGCGGTGACGTCGAGGCGGCCCGTTTCCCTGGCCAGCTTCCGGGCGAACCAGGCATAGGCCACGGATGCGGCCATGATCGCGAGGCCGAAGGCGGGTGCGATGCGTCCCAGCACCATGTCCTTCGGCAGGCCCACCACGAACAGCAGCAGGCCGATCATGGTCAGCAGGTTCGTGAGGTTGTTCGTGAACAGCCCGAAGTAGGCTGCCCAGTCACCCTTTTTCCAGATTGGATTCTTGGTCATGATGCGACCCTAGAGTGGTTGTTGAAAAATCAAGGATTCCGATGTGTCGCAGGCGGTTCGAGGTTCACCCGAGGGCCGGCGGCCAGTATTCGATGTGCGGAGGTGCGGGCGGCTGACACCGGTCAACCCGGCGGGACAGTTCAGAGTCCTTCATCAATGCCGGCCCGTTTGTTGAAAGTCTTTTGCCGGTTCAGGCCACGCGCCTGAGCAGTCCATTGCGCGCGGGCTGCGCCGCGTCGCTTTCGGCCTGTTGCGCCATCACGTGATCGGGCACGATGTGGGTGCCGGTCTCGCCCTTGAGTGCAGGGACGGCTGTGTCGAGGCTGGTGACGATCACGCGCCGGCCGCCGGCGTCGAGGAAGCGCAACGCGGCCTCCACCTTCGGTCCCATGCTGCCGGCGGGGAAATGGCCTTCCGCCAGGTAGCGGCGCATGTCCGATGCGCTGACCTGCTCCAGTTCCTGCTGCTGCGGCGTGCCGAAATGGATCGCCACCCGCGGCACCGCCGTGAGGATCATCATGTCGCGGATGCCCAGCACGTTGGCCATGACGGCGGTGGTGAGATCCTTGTCGATGACCGCCTCGACACCGTGACGGCGGCCCTCTTCGTCGCGCACCACCGGAATGCCGCCGCCGCCGCCGGCGATCACCACCGTGCGCGTGCACATCAGCGACTCCACCAGCGAGATGTCGCAGACGTGCCGTGGCTTGGGCGACGGCACGACATAGCGCCAGCCTCGGCCTGAATCTTCCTGGACGGTCACGCCCAGTTCGTTCGCCAGCTTCCGGGCCTCGGCTTCGCTGAAGAAGGGGCCGACCGGCTTGGTCGGGTTGGCGAACGCGGGATCCTTGGGATCGACTTCGACCTGCGTCACCAGTCCCACCACGTGACGCGGATTGCCCGCCTCGCGCAGGGCGTTCTCGAAGGCCTGTGACAGGATGTACGCCAGCGCGCCCTGGGTCTGCGCCACGAGGATGTCGAGCGACTGCGGCGCAACCCGGTCCTGTGCGGCCGCATTGGCCAGCAGCAGCTTGCCGACCTGCGGCCCGTTGCCGTGCACGATCACCAGCTGGTTGTCCAGCTCCAGCAGGGGCAGCATGGTCTTCGCCGTGGCTTCGGCGATGGCCTTCTGTTCCTCCGGCGTGCCGCGGCTGCCGGCCGGATCGATGGCATTGCCGCCTACGGCGACGATCAGTCGGCGCGGAATGTCGAGGGACGCTTGCATGTCGAAAAGATCTCCAAGGAACGCACTGGATGGCGCGGAATGACGGGATGAAATGGATTGTGGAAGTCGCTCTCGCCTCGTTTGTGCGAAACGCTTCAACAATGGAAGACGCCGCCCCTGCCGCGGGGCTTGCCCGCTCGGGCCGCTCGCGCCGGCCCGCAGGCGAAGGACAGGCCAACGCGCGCGCTGCTCGGATTGTCGAAACCGGTCCGCGGCGTTTTCGGGATCTCTTGATCTATCGCAATTCGCTGAGGCCGTGCCTGCCGGGGAACGACAATGGAAGCTCGCGCACGAAAGCCGCCGCAACTGCAGAAGGACACCGATGGACCTGATCTTCCGCCGCGCCTGCCTGACCGACGAAGCGCCGCTCATGGACGTGGCGATTTCCGGCGGCCGCTTCGCAGCGATCGCGCCGGGCTTGCCCGACACGCGGGCCTCGCGTGAGGTCGATGCCGATGGCCGGGTGCTGGTCCCGGGACTCGTCGAGAGCCACCTGCACCTGGAGAAGGCGCTGGTCATGGAGCGCATGCCGAACCGCTCGGGCACGCTCGCCGAGGCCCTCACCGTGTCGGCCGCGCTCAAGCCGACCTTCACGCGCGAGGACATCGATGCTCGCGCCCGCCGCGTGCTGCGCATGCTGGTCGCGAACGGCACCACGCACGTGCGGGCCCATGCCGAATTCGACCCCGTCCAGGGCTTCACCGGGCTCGATGCCGTGCTGGCGCTCAAGCGCGAGTTCCGGGACGTCATCGACATCCAGGTGGTGGCCTTCCCGCAGGAAGGCATCCTGAAACTCCCCGGGATGGACGCGATGATGGCGCAGGCAATGGCGAAAGGCGCCGACGTCGTCGGGGCCATCCCCTACAACGACAGCGACGCGCGCGAGCACATCGCGTGGGTCTTCAGGCTGGCGCGCGAACATGACAAGGACCTCGACTTCCACCAGGACTTCAGCGACGACGCGCAGGGGATGTCCATCGAGGAAGTGGCGCGCCAGACCATCGCTGCGGGGTACGAAGGGCGGGTCAGCGTCGGCCACCTCACCGCGCTGGGCGCCGTCGAGCCGCAGCGACGCGACGAAATCATCGCGCTGCTGCGCGATGCCGGCATTTCCGTGATGTGCCTGCCGGCGACGGACCTGCATCTCGGCGGCCGGCAGGATCGCAGCAACGTCCGCCGCGCCCTCACCCCCGTGCGGGCCCTGCGCGACGGCGGCGTCAACGTGTGCCTCGCGACCAACAACATCCGCAATGCGTTCACGCCCTTCGGCAACGGCGACCTGTTCCAGGTCGCGATGCTGGCCGTGCCTGCCTGCCACCTGGGCGGGGCCGACGATCTCGCCACCGTGCTGCCCATGCTGACCACGAATCCCGCGCGGGCGCTGCGGCTGCCGGACTACGGCATCGTCGTGGGGCGCGAGGCGGACTGCGTGCTGCTCGACACCCGTTCGGTGGCGCGCGCGATCATCGACCTGCCGGTGCGCAAGTTCGTCGTCAAGCGGGGGCGCGTCGTGGCGCAATCGGAATGCACGACGGAGTTCTGCTTCTGAACGCCGGCGCGAATCCCCGCGGGTATCATTGGCCGCTGGAGTCGCGGTCGCGCGGCTAGCTGTCCGCCCATGTCGCTCTCGCGCCAGCCAAAGCTTCCTCCCGAATCGCTGCGGACCTTCGTCGCCGTGGCGCAGTTGCGCAGTTTCTCGGCGGCGGCGGAGGTGCTTCACAAGACCACGTCGGCGGTCAGTTACCGGATCAAGACCCTCGAGGACAGCATCGGTGTGCCGCTGTTCGAGCGCACCACCCGCTCGGTGGAACTCACCGCATCGGGCGAGTTGCTGCTGGAGAAGGCCAGCCAGATCTTCGAATGGCTGGAGACCCTGCCCGAGGAACTCAAGCAGGTCGGCGACGGGATCGAGCCGCAGTTCACGCTGGTCGTCAACAACGTGCTTTATGACGCGGACGCGGTCGCGGACCTGCTGGTGGACCTGCACGCGCGCTTTGCCCACACCGCGTTCAAGGTCACGCGGGCGGTGTACATGGGGGTCTGGGACGAACTGATGCACGGCGGCGCCCACCTGGCCATCGGCGTGCCGGGCTTCCACACGATCAACGACGACTTCCTGACCGAACCGCTGGGCGTGGTGAACTGGGTCTTCGTGGTCGCGAAGGATCATCCGCTGGCCGCGCTCGACGAACCCCTTTCGGACGAGCAACTGCGCAGGTATCCGGCGATCAACGTGGAAGACACGTCGCAACACCTGAGCAAGCGCATCGCCTGGAGGCTGCCGGGCCAGCAGGAACTGATCGTGCCGGACCTGCATGCCAAGATCGAGTGCCACCTGCGCGGCCTGGGCGTGGGCTTCCTGCCAGCGCGGAGCTTGCGTGCGGGCAAGTATCCGGGACTGCTGGTGGAGCGCATGGTGAACGCCGAGCGCTCGCCTTCGCCCCTGGCACTGGCCTGGCGGCGCCAGGGTGCCGGTCAGGTGAGCAGCTATGTGCGGAGCCTGTTCGCCAGCGGGCATCGCCTGGCCGCGCAGTTCTGCGCCGCCCTGGATTCCGCTGCAGCCGAGCGCCCTCCGAATCCCTGAGCCCGGCATCGCGTCGACCGGCGCGAGCGGACTCCGCATGCGCGACGCCTGCGGCGTGCTTCACCCTCCCGAACGGATCGGCACGTTGTGGCGGCTCGCGTTGTTGGTCGATGTCCCAACGAGGGCGTTCAAGTGGCTTCGCGCGGCGGCAGCAGGCGCACGTATTCCCGCTTCACCACGCCGTAGCACTCGCAGGTCATCCGCTCCAGCTTGGAGCGATCCAGCACCGAGATCCGACCGCGCGAGTAGCGGATGGCGCCGGCAGCCTGCAGCTTCATCGCCGCTTCCGTCACGCCGACCCGCCGCACGCCGAGCATGTTGGCGATCAGCTCGTGGGTCATCGTCAACTCGTTGCCCTCCAGCGCATCCAGGCTCAGGAGGAGCCAGCGGCACAGTTGCTGGTCCACCGAGTGATGCCGGTTGCAGACGGCGGTCTGCGCCATCTGGGTGATGAGCGCCTGGGTGTAGCGGAGCAACAGGTGCATCACCGGTTCGCAGCCATTGAACTCGCGGTAGGCGACATCGGCACGGATGCGAAAGCCCTGCCCGGCGCTCTGCACGACCGCGCGGCTCGGCGTGGACCCGCCGCCCATGAACAGCGAAATCCCGACGAGCCCTTCCTTGCCCACGACGGCAATCTCGGCCGAAGCGCCGTTCTCCATGACGTACAGCAGCGACACGATGGCCGTCGTCGGAAAGTAGACGTGCCTCATCGTCGTATTCGCCTCGTACAGCACCTCCCCGAGCGAAAGGGTAAAGGGCTCCAGCAAGGTGGCCCACCGTTGCCAGACGTCCGGAGGGAGCGAGGCGAGCAGACGGTTGCGGCGGGGATCGTGGGCGTTCTGCATGGGGGCACAGGCTTTGTACGCTATCGGACGGAGGGCTGCACCCCAACAGCGCAGGAAAACATTCGCAGGCTCGGGTGCGTGGACGGACGGCAGCGCACGGTGAACACGCTGCCCGGGCCAACGCCCGGGCTGCAGGCGGACACGGTGCCGCCGTGCAGCCGCGCCAGGCGTGACCCCGTCGAGCGCAGGATGCGGGCTCATGGACGCGCTGTACCACGCCTGTACATCAGCGTCTGTCCGGTAACGTACGGTGAGCAATGTCCGGTGCCGTACAGACGCGGGATCGGCGGTGTAGGACCATTCGCACATCGTGTTTTCCATTGCTTCCCCGACCCCGATGGGTCCCGCAGCGTTCCGACAGTCGCATAGCGTCCTTGTCGTGGATGACAACGCCGCCACGAAATATTCGGTCGCGCGGTCGCTCCGCGCCTGCGGCTACCACACCGTCGAAGCGTCCAGCGGCGCGGAGGCGCTGGAGCTGAGCGAGTTCGTTTCCGCGGTGGTTCTCGACATCCACCTGCCCGACCTGGACGGCCTGGAAGTGTGTCGCCTGCTGCGGGCGCGTCGTTCGACTGCGCGCCTGCCGGTGATCCACATGTCGGCGATTCGCATCGAGGAGTCCGACGCCGTCGCGGCGCAGGAATCGGGGGCCGACGGTTTGCTGGCCGCTCCGGTCAATCCGTCGGAACTCGCGAGCGCGCTGGACCGGCTGCTGACCACGCCGGCGGCGGCGCACGGCGCCGAGGGCGAGGTGGGCGAAACCGCGCCGGGAGCGCGCTCGGGCGCCGGGACGCAGAGCATCCTGCGGCAGATGACGGACAGCGAGAAGAAGCCCTGAACCGCGCGCTGCAACGTCGCTCGAGTGAAGCGACGAATCCGGCGGCTCACTGGATCAGGTTGTTCTTGACGGCGTAGTAGGTCAGGTCGCTGTTCGAAGACAGGTCCATCTTTTCCATCAGTCGGCTGCGGTAGGTGCTGACCGTCTTCACGCTCAGGGACAAGTCCGTCGCGATCGTGCTCGTCGTCTGGCCCCGGGACAGTTTCAGGAACACCTGGAATTCCCTCTCCGAGAGGGATTCGTGGGCCGGGCCATCCTTCCTCGTGAGGTGGTTGGCCAGGAGCTCCGACACGGCCGCCGAGAGATAGCGCCGGCCCAGCGAAACCGTGCGGATCGCCGTCACGATCTCGGTCGGTGCGCAGTCCTTGTTCAAATACCCGCTCGCGCCCTGGCGTATCAGGTTCATCGCGTAGTACTCCTCCGGATAGCCCGAGAGGATGAGGATGCCGAGGTCCGCCGCCTTGGCGCGGATCATCGCGATGGCATCGATGCCGCTCTGGCCCGGCATCGACAGGTCCATCACGAGCACGTCCATCGGAGTGTCTCGAACGAGATCGATCGCCTCGCGCCCCGAACTGGCCTCCCCCACCACGCGCAAGTCGACGTGCTGCGAGAGGTAGTCCTTCAGCCCCGCCCGCACGATGGCGTGGTCATCGACGATGCCGATATTGATCATGGTGTTCCCTCTTCCGTGCCTGTTCGACCGGAAGCCTGGAATAGGAAACCGTCAGCGGGCCGGGTTGCACTTTGGGCCCAGGCTGAGCTCGAGGCTGTGGGACGGGGCGCCGTCGCCGCGGAAGGCAGGGGCTCCTCTTGTCAGGCTTGCCGTGGTCTTCGCAGGATGCATCTCGATGGAGCCGACCGCGCCATTGGCAATCGAGCCTTTCGCATCCTAGAATGGCCGTCGGGGAAACGAGCAGGCTCCCCGCTTCAAGACGCCGCGGCGTCCAAGTTCTGTTCCTGATCGGGGCCATGCGCCCGGATAGGAGCTTGACTTGTACCATGCCTCCTTCGCCAGTGGAACGTCGACCACCTGGGCCGCGTCTCCCTCCAGCCTCTGGCAACTCGTCGCCTGCATGCTGCGGCTGGGCACGCTCGGATTCGGGAGGCCGGTCGCCCTGGTGGGCTCCGTCGCCGCAGCCGTGATCGGCCTGCCGGCCCATCCCCCTGTCGCTCATCCCTGAAGGGAGGGTCCCCATGAAGCAATCCATCATCGGCATCGCAGCTGCCACCGCCGCGGCCTGGGTGGGCGCGCAATCCATCCGCTTCGACAGCGAGCCCACCGGTGCCGCGCCCGCCGGCTGGACCTGCGGCGTGACCGGGCACGGCAGCCCCCGCTGGACGGTGGAGCCGGGCCAGGCCGGAGGGCGCGTGCTGCTGCAAAGCGGCAACGGCACTTTTCCCTGGTGCGTGCGCAGCGGCACCGCCGTCGCGGACGGCTTCGTCGAGGCGCGCTTTCAACCGATCTCGGGGCGCCAGGACCAGGCCGGTGGCGTGGTCTGGCGCTGGAAGGACGGCGACAACTACTACGTAGCACGCGCCAACGCCCTGGAGAACAACGTGTCCCTGTACTACACCGAGCACGGCTCGCGCAAGACGCTCAAGTACGTGGACGCGCCGGTCGCCCGGGGCCAGCCGCACACTCTGCGCGTGGAGTTCGCCGGCGACCAGATCGCCGTGTGGCTGGACGGCACGCGCTACATCGACATGCGCGACGCGCACATCGCCGGCCCGGGCGCCGTGGGCGTCTGGACCAAGGCGGACAGCGTGACCGCATTCTCCGAATTCAGCTACGGCCGCGCGGCGCGCTGAGCCGCTTCATTTCGCAGGATGTCCGGTGTCGATCCGGACCTGACTCGCGACGGGCCGTGAAGCAGGCGCCGGACACCCAGCGCACCGCGCCGACGCATCTCGCAGGCCATCCCCGAGGCCACATCGCGCAAGGAGAAGAACTCCGCGCTACGGGGCGACGCAGCGCTGCCAGCAGGCCGTCACCGCCCGAAGAAGCGAAAAAGCCCGCTACAGCTTCTGTAGCGGGCTTTCATTATCTGGTGCGGTCTTTCTGGTAGGACGTGCAGGATTCGAACCTGCGACCAACGGATTAAAAGTCCGCTGCTCTACCAACTGAGCTAACGTCCCGACCGGCTTCACCGCTGTTTACACAGCAGCAAAGCCCACGATTATAGCGTCACTTGCCGGGCTTTCCCGAGCGCGATGCGATCGAGCACCCAGCCCGCCGCGCACTGGCCGAAAGTCGCGGTCACGCTGACCACCGAGCCGTAGCCGTGGCAGTTGAGCGAACCGTCGCCCTCGATGGCGCAGGACGGGTCGGGCGGCGCCACCGCCTCGCGGCTGAAGACGCAGGCGACGCCGATGCGCTTGCCCTCCTTCGGCGCGCCGTGGAACTTGCGCAGGCGGTAGCGCATCTGCGCGAGCAGCGGGTCGTGGGTGGTCGCCGCGAGGTCGTCCACGTCCACCTTGTGCGCCAGGCGCTTGCCGCCGGCGGCGCCGCAGGAGACGAACAGCGCCCTCTTCTCGCGTGCCCACGCCGCCATGGCCGTCTTGGCCTTGAGCGCGTCGCAGGCGTCGATCACCGCGTCCACCCCCGCGGGCAGCAGTTGCGGCCAGTTCTCCGGCTCGACGAACTCCTCCACCGCGTGCACGCGGCAGCCGGGATGGATCTGCGCGATGCGCTCGCGCATGGCCAGCACCTTGGCCTGGCCGAGGGTGCTGTCCAGCGCGTGGATCTGGCGGTTGATGTTGGATTCGGCGACGTGGTCCAGGTCGACCAGCGTCAGCGCCCCGACGCCGCTGCGCGCCAGTGCCTCGGCGGCCCAGGAGCCCACGCCGCCGATGCCGACCACGGCGACGTGGCTGCGGCGGATCGCCGCCGCGCCCTCCATGCCATAGAGCCGTTCGAGCCCGCCGAAGCGCCGCTGCAGGTCCGCCGCTTCGTCCAGGTGCGTCATGCGCCCGGTGCGGAACTCAGCGCAGGCGCGACAGCCGCTCGCGGGCCGCGACGGCCGCTTCGGACTGCGGGTAGGCCTTGACCAGTTCGTCGAGCGTGCGGCGCGCGTTCGCGTTCTCCTTCAGCTCGATCTGGCAGTTGGCGATCGACAGCACCGCCTCCGGCGCCCGCGGGTGGTCCGGGGCCGACTGCAGCAGCGCGCGGAAGTTGGCGATGGCACCCTTGTAGTCGCGGTTCGCGTACTGCGCGTTGCCGACCCAGAACAGTGCGCTGGGGCGGTAGCCGCTGCCAGGGTACTTGCGCAGGAAATCGGCGAAGGCGGTCTGCGCCGCCAGGAAGTCGCCCTTGCGGAACGCGGCCAGGGCCGTCTCGAAGTCGCGCTGCTCGGCGGGGTCGGCGTTGAATTCGCGGCCGTCCACCGTCACCTGCACCGGCTCGAACTTGCGCAGGCGCTCCTCCACACCGGTGGCGATGTCCTTCTGGCGGCGCTGCACGTCCGCGAGGTCGCGGGCCAGTTGCTCGTCGGTCCCGCGCAGGCGGGCCAGGTCGGTGCGCAGGCTCTCGATCTGGTTCTGCAGTTCCAGCAGGCTGCGGCGCAGGCCCGCGTTCTCCTCGTTCGCGCGCTTGAGGTCCTCCGCCAGCTGCTGACGTGCGGCATCGGCGGCCAGGCGCTGCTGCTCCACCTTCTGGCGCAGCTCCAGGATGGCGCGGCGGGCCTCGTCGTCCTCGAACAGCGCGGCCTGCGCCGAAGCGGTGAACAGCGAGGCCGCGGCGAGTGCGGCGGCAAGCGCGGAACGGTTCATGGCGATCATCGGTAGGCGATCTCGGCGCGGCGGTTCTGGGACCAGGCGGATTCGTCGAAGCCGTTGGCCGCGGGCTTTTCCTTGCCGAAACTCACGGCCTCGACCTGCGCGTCCTTCACGCCCAGCAGTTCGAGCGCGCGGCGCACGGCTTCCGAGCGGCGCTGGCCCAGCGCCAGGTTGTATTCGCGGCCGCCGCGCTCGTCGGTGTGGCCCTCGATCACCACGTGCCGGGTACCGTTGGCCTTGAGGAAGCGCGCGTGCGCCTCGATGACCGACTGGAATTCCGGCTTGATGACGTTGCTGTCGTAGTCGAAGTACACGATGCGCGACACGTTGCTCGGGCCGGCGATGTTGCTCTGGCCGGCGGTGGCGTCGACGGGGGCGACGCGGCTGGTCGCGCCCGCCGGGGGCGTGCCGGTCGCGCCGCCCGGCGTGACGGCGGATGCCTGCTTGTCGTCGACCGGGACGTCGTCGAGCTTCACGCCGCTGGCGCAGCCCGCCAGCGCCGCGGCGAGTGCGACAGCCAGGAACACACGCTTCTTCATTCCGAAAACCTCCTGCACTTTCATAAGTCGAATCATCTCTGGAAGGGACCCCAATCGGGCTCGCGGATGTCGCCGCCCTTGCCGGGCAGGCGCGCCTTGATCTTGCCGTCGAGGGTTGTGGTCATCAGCGCTTCGGTCCCGCCCTGCCGGGTGGCATAAATGATCAGCCGGCCGTTGGGGGCGAAGCTCGGGCTTTCGTCGGCAGTCGTGTCGGTGACCGACTGCACGGTGCCGGTGGCGAGTTCCATCACCTGCAGCTTGAAAGCGCCGTTGATGCGGGAAATGTAGGCCAGCCATCTTCCGTCGGAACTCAAGGCCGGCGAAATGTTGTAAGTCCCTGTAAAGGTGACCCGCTGCGCATCGCCACCCGTCGCCGCCATGCGGTAGATCTGCGGCGAACCGCCGCGGTCGCTGACAAAGTAGATGTTGCGCCCGTCGGCCGCATAGACCGGCTCGGTGTCGATGTAGTCGGACTTCGTCAAGCGCTTGGGCTCACCGCCGGAGGCCGGGATCGTGTAGAGCTGCGAGCCGCCTTCGCGCGTGAGCGTCACCGCGAGGCTGCGGCCGTCCGGCGCCCACGCCGGGGCGCTGTTGGAGCCGCGGAAGTTGGCGATCAGGCGCCGCTGGCCGCTGGCGATCTCGTGCACGTACACCACGGGCTTGCGCGACTCGAAGGAGACGTAGGCCAGCTGCGTGCCGCTGGCGGACCAGGCCGGCGAGATGATCGGCTCCGGGCTCGCCAGAGCGGACTGCGCGTTCTCGCCGTCGGCGTCGGCCACCCACAGGTTGTAGCGGGTGCCCGCCTTGGTCACGTAGGCGATGCGGGTGGAGAAGATGCCCTTCTCGCCCGTGAGCTTCTCGTAGATCGCGTCGGCGATGCGGTGGGCGGCGAGGCGCAGGTCCGCCGCCGGGACCACGAAGCTCTGGCCGCCGAGGTCCTGCCCCTTCACCACGTCCCAGAGGCGGAAGCGCAGGTCGTAGCGGCCGTCCGCCAGCCGCGAGGCGCTTCCCACGGCGAGGGAGTCGGCGTTCTTCTGGCGCCACGGGCTCAGGTCGGGTCGGCTGCCCTCGTCGAGGGCGGCCGCGCCGGCCGGATCGATGGCGCGGAACTGGCCGCTGCGCTCCAGGTCGGCCTGCACGATGGAAGCGATCTTCTGCGGCAGGTCGGCCTCGCCGCGGAAGGGCGCGATGGCGATGGGCAGTTGCGTCAGCCCCACGCCGGTGACCTCGACCCGGAATTGCGCCAGCGCGGGCGCCGCCGCCGTCGCCCCGAGCAGCGCCACGAGTTCGCGCCGGCGCCAGAGTGCACGTTGGTCCATGCTGCTTCTCTTCTCCTTGGTATGTCGCAGGCCCGGCTCCCGACCGGGCCACGGCGATGTTATCCCCGTCACGTATCGGCCCGGTTGCCCAGGTGCCATAGTTTCAGGTACTTGTAATAAGTTCCTTCCGCCACCGAGACGGCCAGCACGAAGCCCATGCGGCCGTCGCGCCAGCCGGAACGCAGGACGTAGGTGCGGAAGAAGGCCCACAGGCCGCGCGCGACCGCGCCTGCCAGCGACGAGCGCCGGCCCCCGGCGTGCAGCATGCCGGCCGATGCGCTGGAGTAGCGATTGAGCTTCTCCAGCATGGTTTCGAGATCGGGATAGGTGGTGTGCAGCAGGTCGCCCGCGAGCCGCCCCACGGCGCCCTGCGTGACGAGGCGCTCGTGCACCGCATCGGGCGAGAAGCGCGCGCTGCCGCGGCGGAACAGGCGCACGACGCGGTCCGGGTACCAGCCCGAATGCGCGATGTACTGCCCGCAGTAGCTGGAGCGCCGCGGCATCGAATAGACGTCGGGGCCGCCCGCGCCCTCCACGGCGCGCACGATTTCCGCGCGCAGTTCGGGCGTGACGCGCTCGTCGGCGTCGATCGACAGCACCCAGGGTTCGGTGGCGAGGTCCAGCGCGCGGTTCTTCTGCGGGCCGAAGCCGGGCCAGTCCTGCGTCTGCGCCACGCGCGCGCCATGGGCCCGGGCAAGCTCGATCGTGCGGTCCCGGCTTCCCGAGTCCACCACCACGATCTCGCGCGCAAAGGAAACGGAGGCGAGGCACTCCGCGATGTTGGCCTCTTCATCCCGGGTGATCACGATGACGCTGACTGCCACCGCGCCCGGGCGCCCCCCGGATTCACTGGATAATCCGAGCATGAATGTCGATGATACCCGGGTCTGAAGGATGGCCGACTATGCGATCACCTTCGCCTGCTACAACCAGGTCGGCTACACGCGCCAGTGCGTGGACAGCCTGGTGCGCCACGGCTACGACCTCGGGCGCGTCGTCGCCGTCGACAACGGCTCCAGCGACGAGACGCGCGACTACCTGCAGACGCTGCCCCTCGGCGGGCGCATCCTGAACCGCCAGAACCTGGGCTGCGGCGTCGCCTGGAACCAGGGTGTGCTGGCCTTCCAGGCGGAGTGGAGCGTCGTCATGAACAACGACGTGGTGGTGTCCGCCGGCTGGCTCGAGAACCTGATCGCCGCGGCGGAAGCGCGCGGGGCGAAGGTGGTCTCGCCGGGGCTGGTGGAAGGCGCGCTCGACTACGACTTCGACGCCTTCGCCGCCGACGCGTCGAAGCGCCTGCGCGAGGTCGCGCGGGTGGGCGCGCGGCACGCGGTCTGCATGGCGGTGCACCGCTCGGTATGGGACCGCGTGGGCTTCTTCCAGGCCACGCCCAGCCTCTGGGGCTACGAGGACACCCTCTTCTTCCACACGCTGGAACGGGCCGGCATTCCCACGGCCATCGTCGGCGCTTCGTGGCTGCATCACTACGGCTCGGTCACGGTGAGCGCGATGAAGCAGGAGCGCGGCCTGTCTGCAAGGGAGGGGCTGAGCGCGCGCAACAGCTACCGGCTGCTGGGCAAGTCGATGTGGCGGCGCAAGTGGGACAAGATGGTGCGCAAGCGCCAGGAACGGCAGTGGCGCAGCGAGGAACTCGCGCGCTACGGCATGACGCTGCACGGCGAACGCCGGGACGGTCAGTTCGTCTGGCGCTGAGCGCCGGCCCGTCCCAGCACTGCGCCGCACAGCACCGCCGTCATCACGGCGTAGAAGCTGGCCGTGAACTTCAGGTCCACCACTTCCGTGCTCAGGCTGCTGACCACCAGGCAGGTGCAGTAGGCCAGGCCCATCATCGCGGCCGGGGCGCCGCGCCGCACCCCGCGCGCGCAGACCAGCAGCGGCACCAGCAGCAGCGCCGCGGTGGCGAGCAGGCCGCCGATGCCGCTGCGCACCGCGTTGGTCGCGAGCTGGTTGTGGAAGCCGGAGTTGAAGGCCCCGGCCACCGCCTCCGGCGCCGCATAGGGAAAGGCGCTGGCGGGCAGCGGCGCCAGATGCGCGGTGTCGCCGACGCCCGCGATGGGATGCAGCGCGAACACGTCGGCGGCGATGCGCAGGTAGGTGATGCGGTAGCCGAGCGAGGTCTCGTGCCGGAGCACCCCGTTCCACGGATATTCGACCACGTCGCGGATGCCCTCGTCGATCCTCACGCCGATGGCCGGCACGAACAGGTACGCCCCCGCGAGCATCAACGCGACTGCGACGACGACGCCCACGCTGCCCAGGGGATGACGCCGACCCCACTGATACCACGCCCAGAAGCCCACCACCAGGGGGGCGGCGGCCCACCCGCTGCGCGAACCCGAGAGCACCGACAGGTACAGGCCCAGGGCAAAGCCGGCGAGCCGCAGGACGACACTCCAGCGCCGGCCCGCGCGCCATTCGCCTGGCGCGATGGAAGCCAGGCACATCAGGCCGAAGGCCAGGCTGAAGTAGCCGAACACCAGCGGGTCGACCACGCGCGTGGTGACGCGTGGAGCCCATCGCATGTCCTGGCCGCCGACATGCAGGACGGCCAGGCCCAGGAGCAGCGCCACCGGAAGCGCCCACTGCATGACGCGACGCACGGGCCAGCCGGAGCGCATGACCAGCAGGAAGATCGGGATCGCCAGCACGAAGCGCAGCGGCGCATCGAACTGGGGAAGGTAGCCGTCCTGCCGCAGCAGCGCGGAAAACGAGACGGCGACCACGGGCGCCATCAGGGCGACGAGCATCGCTCGCGCCCAGCGGCGCTCCGGCGGCGCCAGTCTGGCGGCAGGCAACTGGCCCGAGGCCAGGACAAGGACGCTCGCCAGCGCGCCCAAGTACAGCACCGCATTGGCCCACCCGCGCACCGCCAGCACCAGCAGGGGCGCGCAGCAAACCAGCAGGGCGGTGATGGAGACGAGCCGTCCGTGGGCGGCCGGACCGGCGAGCTCCTGGCTTCGTGGATCGGACAGTAACAGCATCGGTAACATGGGGGCCGGGCGCCTGGCGCCTGGATCGTCGCCCCGCGGATCCCCGCGCGGGCGGCCCAGCCGTTTGGTTGGATAATGGCGGGCTGCATGCAGTCCGCCTCGCCCATTGTGCCTGACGCTACCGGAGCTGCGGCGAAGACCGAGGGCACCGCGGGCCCGGCCGGGCTCGTCCAGCGGATCCGCCGCTTCTTCCCCTACATCCGCCACGTCCAGCGTTACTGGATCGTGGTGCTGCTCGCCACCATCGTCGGCGCGGCCACCGAGCCCGCCGCGCCGGCGCTGCTGAAGGCCCTGCTCGATCGCGGCTTCCGCCCGGGCAGCTTCAATCCCTGGCTGGTGCCGGTCGCTCTTCTCCTGCTGTTCGCGATCCGCGGCAGCGCCGGCTTCATCGCCGACATCACGCTGGCGAAGATCGCCAACGAAGGCATGTTCATGCTGCGCCGCGCCCTGTTCGGCCGCATGCTGGACGCGCGCATGGACCTGTTCCGATCCGAGTCGGCCAGTTCGCTGTCCAACAGCATCGTGCACGAGGTCCAGAACGCGATCTACATGCTGGTCAATGCGCTGACCGGCCTCGTGAAGGACGGTCTCGCGCTGGTCGCCCTGCTCGGCTACCTGCTCTTCGTGAACTGGCAGCTGACCCTGGTCGTCACCTTCCTCGCGCCGGCCGTGGCCTGGCTCATGCGCACCGCCTCGCGCCGGCTGCACCGGCTGGCCAAGACCAGTCAGGCGGCCACGGTGGAGCTCGCCTACGCGGTCGAAGAGAACGTGCTGGCCAACCGCATCGTGCGCCTGCACGGCGCCGAACACGCCCAGGCCGAACGCTTCAGCGTCCTCAGCCTCGCGCTGCGCCGGCTGGCGATGAAGTCCGCCGTGGCCTCCGCCGCGATCACGCCCCTGATGCACATGCTGGCCGCGGCGGCGCTGTCGGTGGTGATCTCCATCGCGCTGGTGCAGACCGGCCAGGGCATGACGGTCGGCACCTTCGCCTCCTTCATCGCGGCCCTGATGATGCTGATCGCCCCGGTCAAGCGCCTGTCGGAGGCCACCAGCCCCATCACCCGCGCCCTCGCGGTGCTGGAGCGCTCCTTCGACCTGGTGGAAAGCACGCCGGCCGAGCGTGGCGGCAGCCACGATCCGGGCCGGGCCGAAGGCCGGATCCTGCTGGACGACGTGACGGTGCGCTATCCGGGCGCCACGGCCCCGGCGCTGGAGCACTTCAGCCTGGACATCCAGCCCGGCGAGACCCTGGCCCTGGTCGGGCCCTCGGGTTCCGGCAAGACCACGCTGGCCAACCTGCTGCCCCGCTTCGTCGAGCCCTCCGCGGGGACGATCCGGCTCGATGGCGTGGCCCTGCAGGACTGGAACCTGCACGCCCTGCGCCGCCAGTTCGCGATGGTCAGCCAGGACGTCGTGATGTTCAACGACACGCTGGCCGCCAACGTGGCACTGGGCGGCGAGATCGACCGGGCGCGCGTGCAGGCGGCGCTGGAAGCGGCCAACCTCGGCGAGGTGGTCGCGGCGCTGCCCCAGGGCATCGACAGCAACGTCGGCCACAACGCCACGGCCATGTCCGGCGGCCAGCGCCAGCGCCTGGCCATCGCCCGCGCGCTGTACAAGGACGCGCCGATCCTGATCCTCGACGAAGCCACCTCCGCGCTGGACAACGAGTCGGAGCGGCTGGTGCAGGAGGCGCTGCGCCGCCTGATGGCGGGCCGCACCACGCTGGTCATCGCGCACCGGCTCTCCACCATCGAGCACGCCGACCGCGTCGCGGTGCTGGAGCGCGGGCACCTGCTGGAGCTCGGCTCGCATGCCGAACTGATCGCGCGCGGCGGCCTCTACGCGCGCCTGCATGCCCTGAGCGGCGCCGGCGGATCGGAGCTGTGAGCACCGGACGCGTGGATTCGGTGCTCGTGATCGTCACGCGGCAGATCGGCGACGTGCTGCTCACGACCCCCCTGATCCACGCGGCCCGGCAGCGCTGGCCGGCGGCGACCATCGACGTCCTCGGCTTCGAAGGCACGCTGGGCATGCTGCGCGGCAATCCGGACATCCACGAGCTGATCGCCACCCCGCCGCGGCTGGGCCTGAAAGGCGGGCTGCGCCTGATACGACGCCTGTGGCACCGCTACGACCTGGCCCTGGTGGCGGAAGCCAGCGACCGCGCCCACCTGATCGGCGCCGTCGCCTCGCGCTGCCGCGCCGGCCTGCTGCCCCCGCGGGGCGGCAGCAACGGCTGGAAGCGGCGCCTGCTGGCGCATGCCGTCACCACCTCGGGCGACCTCGGCGACGTGCACGTGGTGCAGGAGAAGCTGCAGCTGCTCGCGCCCTGGCAGTCCGGGCCGGCGGAGGCGAAGCTGGTGGCGCCGCCTTCGGAACCCCTGCCGCCGGCGCTGTCGCAGCGGCTCGCGCCCGGCTACGTGGTCGTCCACACCCCGTCGATGTGGCCCTACAAGCAGTGGCCGCGCGAGCATTTCCGCGAGCTGGTCGGCCGGCTGGCCGAGGCCGGCCGGCAGGTGGTGCTGACCGGCGGGCCGGCGGCGGAAGACCGCGCCACCGTGGATGCGATGCGCGGCGCCGCGCCGGAAGACCGGCTGCTGGATGCCGGCGTCCTGAACTTCGGGCAGCTCGCCGGGCTGCTCCGCGGCGCCGCTCTCTACATCGGCCCCGACACCTCGGTGACTCATCTCGCGGCGGCCTGCGGCGTGCCGGTGCTCGCGATCTTCGGACCCACCAATCCGCAGCGCTGGGCGCCCTGGCCGGCGCTGCCGCGAGAACAGGTCGTGCACTGGCATCGCCGCAGCCCGGCGCAGGCCCTCGGCCAGGTCACCTTGATGCAGGCCGAACTGCCCTGCGTGCCCTGCGGCAAGGCCGGCTGCGAAGACCACCGCATGAGCCGCACCGACTGCCTGCCGGCGATCCGCCCCGAGCGCGTCGCCGACGAGGCGCTGCGGATCCTGCGCGCCCACTCCAAGACGAAGCCTTCCTGATGCCCGTGTATTCCAAGGTCCTCGTGGTCTGCCCCGGGAACGCCATGACGGCGGGACCGGAGGCGCTGCACCAGCTCGTCGCCGACGCCAATGCGCTCGGCCAGCCGGCCCAGATCGTCTACCACCCCTTCGACCGCAGCTTCGAGACCCCCGGCCCCTATCGCAAGCACGGCGCGCCGGTCGGCCGCTACGCCGACGAGCCCGGCACGCTGATCCTCTTCCCCGAGATCTTCACGCCCCAGGCCCTGCAGGTGCGGCACGCCGAGCCGGCGATCTGGTGGATGTCGATCAACAACTTCACCGGCGTGCGCTACGGCCGGCCGTGGCGCGACAAGCTGCGCTACTGGAAGTACGTGCTGCAGGGCAAGCGCCCCTGGGGCGGCGTGCGCGCCCTCGCCCACCTGCGCCAGTTCGCGCAGAGCGACTACGCGCGCGACTTCCTGGCCGGCCATGGCCTCGCTTCGGAGCCGCTGTCGGACCCGATCCCGGTCTACACCGATCCGGCCTATGTGGCTTCGCTGGCGCCCCGGCTGGCCGCCGCGCAGCGGGACGACACGATCCTGTACAACCCGACCAAGGGCGCGGCCATCACCGCGCGGCTGATGGCGGCCTATCCGCAGTGGCGCTTCCGGCCCCTGCGCGGCCTGGACCGCGAGCAGCTGGCGCAGGCCTTCCTGGACGCGAAGCTGTACATCGACTTCGGCCACCATCCGGGCAAGGACCGCCTGCCGCGCGAGGCGGCGATCCACGGCTGCTGCGTGGTCACGGCGCGGCACGGCTCGGCGGCCAACCCGGTGGACGTGCCGATCCCCGGGCGCTTCAAGCTCGACGTGAAGGACCCGCAGTTCGTGCAGCGCTTCGGCGAGCGCGTGAACGAGGTGTTCGGCAACTTCGAGGCCAGTTCGCGCGAACTGGCGGGCTACCGCGAGACGATCGCGCAGGAGCCGGCCACCTTCCGGCGGCACGTCGCCGCGGCGTTCAGGCTCTCGTAGTTCGCGTCAGAGCAGCACGATGTCGTACTGCTCTAGGTGCGCTTTGGCGGCCTGACGGCCGCCGCGCGCTCAGAGCAGCACGATGTCGTACTGCTCCTGCCCCATCGCGCTTTCGCTCTGCAGGGAGATCGGCTTGCCGATGAAGTCCGACAGCCCCGCGAGGTGCTGGCTCTCCTCGTCGAGGAACAGCTCGATCACCTTGGGGGCGGCGATCACCCGGTACTCGCGCGGGTTGAACTGGCGGGCCTCGCGCAGGATCTCGCGCAGGATGTCGTAGGCCACGGTGCGCGGGGTGCGCACCGTGCCCTTGCCCTGGCAGACCGGACAGGGCTCGCACAGCATGTGGGCCAGCGACTCGCGGGTGCGCTTGCGCGTCATCTCCACCAGCCCGAGCTGCGAGAAGCCGCCCGACATGGTCTTCACGCGGTCGCGCGCGAGCTGCTTGCGGAATTCCCCCAGCACCGCCTCGCGGTGGTCCTCGCGCTGCATGTCGATGAAGTCGAGGATGATGATGCCGCCCAGGTTGCGCAGGCGCAGCTGCCGCGCGATCGCCTGCGCGGCCTCGAGGTTGGTCTTGAAGATCGTCTCGTCGAAGTTGCGCGAGCCGACGTAGCCGCCGGTGTTGACGTCGATCGTCGTGAGCGCCTCGGTCTGGTCGACGATCAGGTAGCCGCCCGACTTCAGGTCCACCCGCCGGCCCAGCGCCTTGGCGATCTCCTCATCGATCGAGAACAGGTCGAAGATCGGCCGCTCCCCCTTGTACAGCTGCAGCTTCGCGGCGGCGGCCGGCATGAATTCCTGCCCGAAGGCCTGCAGCAGCACGAACTGCTCGCGCGAGTCGATCCGGATCGCCTGCGTCTGGTCGGTGACGAGGTCGCGCAGCACCCGCTGCAGCAGGTTCAGGTCCTGGTGCAGCATCGAGGTCGGCGGCAGGCGCGTGGCGGACTCGCGGATTCGCGCCCAGGTCTTGCGCAGGTAGGCGATGTCCTCGGCGAGCTCGGCGTCCGAGGCGTCCTCGCCGTTGGTGCGCAGGATGAAGCCGCCCCCCGCGTCGCCAACCAGCTTGTTCAGGCGCTTGCGCAGGGCGTCGCGCTGCTCGGAGGGGATCTTCTGCGACACGCCCACGTGGTCGTCCTGCGGCAGGAACACCAGCAGGCGGCCGGCGATGCTGATCTGGGTGGACAGGCGCGCGCCCTTGGTGCCGATCGGGTCCTTGATCACCTGCACCATGAGCGACTGGCCTTCGAAGACCTGCTTCTCGATCGGCACCGGCGCCTGCGCGTTGCGCGCCAGCCCCGGGGGCTCGCCATCGGGCTGCCGCTGCCACACGTCCGCCACGTGCAGGAAGGCCGCGCGTTCCAGCCCCATGTCGATGAAGGCCGACTGCATGCCGGGCAGCACGCGCGCGACCTTGCCGAGGTAGACGTTGCCGACGAGCCCGCGCTCCAGCGTGCGTTCCACGTGCAGTTCCTGCACGGCGCCGTTCTCGACGATCGCGACCCGCGTCTCCTGCGGGGACCAATTCAACAGGATGTCCTGCTGCATGTTGTTGTGTGCGGCTCCTCGGCGACAGGATAACGCATGAGCCGGTACACTGGGTCTTCCCTCGTATCCTGCAGGCACCCGTGTCCAGCCCCACCCTGAAGTTCCTCGAAGGCGGCGGCGCGATGGGCGAGCGCATCCGCAATTTCGACTGGGCCGGGCACCCGCTCGGGCCGCCCGCGCATTGGCCCGAGGCGCTGCGCATGGCGCTGAGCCTCTGCCTCCACTCCAGCTTCCCCACGGCGATCTACTGGGGCCCGGAGTTCCACATCCTCTACAACGACGCCTGGTCGGAGATCCCGGCGGAGAAGCACCCCTGGATCCTCGGCCAGCCCGGTCGCGTCGGCTGGCCCGACATCTGGGACATCGTCGGGCCGCAACTGCAGCAGGTCGTGGCGGCCGGCACCGGCCTCGCCCTGTACGACCAGATGCTGCCCATGTTCCGCGGCGGGCAGGCGCGGGAAACGTGGTGGAACTACAGCCTCACGCCGATCCGCAGCCCGGACCACAGCATCGGCGGCGTCTTCAACCAGGGCAACGAGATCACCCAGCTGGTGTTCGCCCGCCGCGAACGCGAGGCCGAGCTTGACCGCTGGCGGGACCTGTTCCAGCAGGCGCCGGTGCCGGTGGCGCTCCTGCGGGGGCCGGAACACGTCTTCGAGTTCGCCAACGGCGCCTATACGCAGCTGGTGGGCGGCCGCGAGGTCACCGGCAAGCCGCTGCGCGTGGCACTGCCCGAGGTCGTGGAGCAGGGCTTCATCGAGCTGCTGGACGGCGTCCGCCGCAGCGGCGAGGCCTACATCGGCGCCGGCGCCAGGGTGAAGCTGCAGCGCGTGGCGGAAGGCCCGGTGGAGGAGCGCGTGCTGGACTACATCTTCCAGCCCATGCGCGACGCCGCCGGCGAAGTCGACGCTGTGCTGGTGCTGGCCACCGACGTGACCGACCGGGCGCGCGCCGAATCGGCCCTGCGCCTGTCGAACTGGCAGCTCGGCGAGGAACGGGCGCGGCTGGCGGCCCTGATCGAGGCCGAACAGCGGGCCCGGCTCGCGCTGCGCCGCTTCAACGAGACGCTGGAGGCGCAGGTGAAGAGCCGCACGGCCGATCTCACGCGGGCGCTGGAGGCCCAGCACGCCGCGGCCGAAAGGCTGCGCGCCGCCTTCGCGAGCGACCTGATCTTCCAGGGCTTCATGGACGTGGACGGCACCCTGCGCGACGCCAACCCGGCCTCGCTGGCGGCGATCCGCTGCCGGCTCGAGGAGGTGGTCAGCCGGCCCTTCTGGGAGACGCCCTGGTTCACGGCGACGGAGGGCGCGCCCGAGCGCATCCGCGCGGCGGTGGTGGAGGCGCGCCAGGGCCGCACCGTGCGCGGCACCATGTCGGTCCGGCTGCCCGGCGGCGAGCGGGGCTTCCGCTTCTCGATCCGCCCGGTTTCCAACGCCCGCGGTGAGATCGTCGGCCTGGTGCCGGAGGCGATCCCCGAGTAGCCCCAAAGTCCCATTGGCCGGGCTGGGGCCGCCCCCTAGCCTCTGCAGCATGTTGTCGAACCCGTTGCGACGCTGCGGCGCTCGAGTCCCCGCGACCCTCCTCGCCATCGCGGCCGCAGCCGCGCTGGCGGCCTTCGCTCCCGTGCCGGTGTTCGCGCAGGCGCCCGCCGCCCCGGTCGCGGCTGCGCCGCCCATGAACGCGCAGGACCTGGAGCAGCTGGTGGGCCGGATCGCCCTCTACCCGGACGACCTGGTCGCGGTCATCCTGCCCGCCTCGACGAACCCGCTGCAGATCGTGCAGGCCGACCGCTTCCTCGAGCAGCGCAAGGCGAATCCCAAGCTGGAACTCCCCGCCGGCTGGGACGACCCGGTGAAGACGCTCTGCAACTACCCGGACATCGTGAAGATGATGAGCCAGGACCTCGACTGGACGGCGCAACTCGGCGAGGCGGTGGTGGCCGACACCGGCGAGGTGCTGGAGGCGGTCCAGGCGTTCCGCCGCCGCGCCCAGCAGGCGGGCAACCTCAAGTCCGACGAGAAGACCAAGGTGGTGGTGGAGCAGCAGCAGATCGTCATCCAGCCGGCCGACCCGCAGGTGATCTACGTGCCCCAGTACAACCCGCAGACCGTCGTCGTCCAGGGCGGCTATCCGGCCTATGCCTACTACCCGACGCCCTACCCGTCCTACTACTACCCGTATGCGCCGGGTGCGGCCTTCGCCACGGGCGTCATCTGGGGCGCCGCGCTGGGAGCGATCTGGAACGGTGGCCACTACCACGGCGGCGGCAACACGATCAACATCGACCGCAATACCAACATCCAGGGCGGCGACCGCGAACGCAACGTCGACCGCGGCGACCGCACCAACGTCCGCGGCGGCGACCGCACCAATGTCTCCGGCGGCGACCGCAACGTCGGCTCCGGCAACCGGGGCGGCTCGACGCAGTGGCAATCGAACAAGAAACCCGGCCAGGTGAGCGGCTCGGTCGGGGCGGGCAACCGCACCCGGGCCGGCGACTCGCGGCCGGGCGCCGGCGGCAGCGCACTGGGTGCCGGGGCGTCGGGCGGCGGCTTGGACCGCGGCGGCGCCGGCGCCGGCGGGCGCGCGGGCACCCAACCCGCGGCCGGCAACCGCGCTGGCGGGGGCGGGGGCGGCTTCGAGAACATGGGATCGGCCCGGCAGACCCAGATGGACAGCTCGCGGGGTGCCGCCAGCCGCGGGTCGGCCGGCGTCAGCAGCCGGCCTTCGCCGAGCGCCGGCGGTGGCGGCGCCCGGGCCTCCGGTGGTTTCAGCGGCGGCGGCGGCGGTGCGCGTGCCGGCGGCGGT
Organism: Ramlibacter monticola; assembly: GCF_016722785.1. Taxonomy (GTDB): domain Bacteria; phylum Pseudomonadota; class Gammaproteobacteria; order Burkholderiales; family Burkholderiaceae_C; genus Ramlibacter; species Ramlibacter monticola. Next base: position 332,993 of record NZ_JAEQNE010000002.1, read on the forward strand.
GGCGGTGGAGGCGCACGTGGCGGCGGCGGTGGTGGTCGCGGCGGCGGCGGCGGTGGCAGACGTTAAGGAGCGAGCGACCATGCGATCCACACTGGCCCTTGCAGCAGCGCTGCTGTTCCCCCTGGCGGCGCTCGCGCAGCAGACCACCTACCCCACCCCCGAGGCGGCGGTCGACGCCTTGCAGCGCGCCCTGCAAGCCGACGACGAGGCCGCGCTCGGCGGAATGTTCGGCGAGAAGTACCGCAACGTGATCACCAGCGGCGACGCGGCTTACGACAAGGCGCGCCGCGCCGATGCGGCGGCGGCGCTGGCCACCCGCAAGCGCCTGGAGGAACTGGGCGCCGACAAGCGCATCGTGCGCATGGGCGTCCAGGACTGGCCGTTCGCGATCCCGCTCGTGCGGGAGGGCGTGGGCTGGCGCTTCGCGACCGAACAGGGCGCGGAGGAACTCCAGAACCGGCGCGTCGGCGCCAACGAGCGCAATGCCATTTACGTCATGCGCGCGATCGTCGATGCGCAGCGGCGTTACGCGGAAGTCGACCGCGCCGGCGACGGCGTGCTGCAGTACGCGAAGAAGCTGGGCAGCTCGCCGGGCAAGCACGACGGCCTCTACTGGTCGGCCGATGCCGGCGGGGACGAACCGAGCCCGCTGGGTCCGCTGGTGGCCAAGGCCTCGACCGAACTCGCGGGCCGCCACGAAGGCGAACCCTATGGCGGCTATCGCTTCCGCATCCTCACGCGCCAGGGCGCGAACGCCCCCGGCGGCGCGTACAGCTACGTGATCAACAACCGGATGATCGCCGGCTTCGCCGCCGTCGCGACGCCCGCCGAGTGGGGCAGGACGGGCGTGATGAGCTTCCTCATCAGCCACAACGGCAAGCTGTACGAGAAGAACCTGGGGCCGAAGCCGCCCGTGATCAGCAGCTTCGACCCGGGGCCGGGCTGGAAAGAGGTGCCCGCCGGGCAATGATCGCGCCACAGCCGTCAACAGGAAAACGGCCCCGGAAGGGGCCGTTTCGCTTGGCATAGTGAGCCGCGCGGGCTACTTCGCCGGTTCCACCTTCACGGCCAGCGACTCGCTGTAGAGGGCCTGCACCTGGTCGCCCTTCTTGATGTTCTTCAGCTGCTCGGCGTCTTCCACGGCGAGGTCCACCAGGTTGCCGGCGGGCCCGCGCAGGGTGACGAGCTTCTTCTTCGCGTCGACGCTCACCACGTCGGCCAGCACCGTGACCTTGCGCACGGCCTCGCCGCCCGGCTTCTGCCCCGGCTCGGCCCGCTTCACCGTCTCGCCGCCGGTGGAAGTGGCCGTGGACCCCCCGCCCTTCTTCAGTTCCAGCGCAATGGCCTGGGAGTATTCGGCCGTCACCTTGTCGCCCACCTTCAGCTGGTCGAAGTTGCGGACTTCGTCGCTCAGCGTGATGTTCACGGTCTTGCCGTCCTGGCGCTTCAGCACGATGTTGCGGGTGGCCGGCTCGATGGAAACGATGGTGGCGGTGGTCTTGAGCGTGCCTTCGCCCATCGCCTTGCCGGGCGAGGCCGAGCTCGAGCCGCTCAGGGTCGCGGGCGGCATGTCGCCGGCAGGCTTCTGTGCGGCGGCGGGCAGCCAGGCGCCGGCCAGCAATGCGCAGGCGAGGACATGTTGGGCTCTTGTAGGGAAGCGCATGGAGGTCTCCAGATGGAAGGGGAACCCCCGCAGGATCACGGCGCCCGACGGTCGCTGCAATGGGACTTCAGGCCCATGCGCGTCACGCGGCCATGCGGACGCGGGCCGCCTGCAACAGCCGGGCGGTCTCGTGCAAGGGCAGGCCCATGATGCCGGTGTAGGAGCCGTCGATGCGCGCGATGTGCGCCGCCGCGCGGCCCTGCACCGCATAGGCGCCCGCCTTGCCCATGGGCTCGCCGCTGGCCACGTAGGCGCGGATCTGCGCCGGGCTCAGGGCGGCGAAGGTCACGCGCGAATCGCTCAGCGCGTCGAGGCGACGGCGCCCCGCCTGGACGGCCACGGCGGTGAGCACCCGGTGCGTGTGGGCCGACAGCTCGCGCAGCATGCGGGCCGCGTCACGCCCGTCCTCGGGCTTGCCGTAGATGGTGCGCCCCAGCGCCACCGTGGTGTCGGAACACAGCACCGGGGCGGAAGGCAGCCCCCGGCGCGCGAGGCGGGCGACCGCGGCATCGAGCTTCAAGCCGGTGACGCGCCGCACGTAGGCGGCCGGCGCCTCGCCGGGCTTCACGGCCTCCAGGGCCTCGCTGTCCTCGCCCGCGTCGGGCAGCAGCAGCTCGTAGCGCACGCCCAGCTGCTCCAGCAGCTGGCGCCGGCGCGGGCTCTGGGAGGCGAGGTAGACGAACTCATTCACGGTGGTAGGGGTGGCCGGCGTTGATGGACCAGGCGCGATAGAGCTGCTCGGCGAGCAGCACTCGCACCATGGCGTGCGGCAGGGTCAGGTCGGACAGGCGGATGCGCTCGTGGGCGGCCTGCCGGAACGCGGGATCGAGTCCGTCGGGGCCGCCGATCACCAGCGCCACCGCGTCGTTCTCCAACTGCCAGTCCTTGAGCTTGGCGGCGAGCGCCATGGTGGCGAGCGCCGTGCCGCGCTCGTCGAGCGCGACCACCCTGGCGCCCTTCGGGATCGCGGCCTCGATGCGCTCGCGCTCGGCGGCGAGCAGCGCCGGCAGGGTCTTCGAGGCGCGCGGCTCCGTCTTGACGGCCTTGAGCTCCAGCCGCAATTCGGGCGGGAAACGCTTGGCGTAGTCGTCCCAGGCCGCCTGCGCCCAGTCGGGCACGCGCTGGCCGACTGCCACGACCAGCAGGCGCATCGTCAGCGGCGGGGAGCCGGGGACTTGGCCGCCGCCTTCTTCGCCGGGGCCTTCCTGGCCGGCGTCTTCAGCGCCGTGCGGCCGGCGGCCGTGCGTGCGGTCGCGGAGGCGCCGCTGCGGGCCGGCGCCTTCGCCGGGGTCTTCGCGGCCGCCTTCTTCGCCGCGGTCTTCACGGGCGCCCTGGCCGGCGCCTTCGCGGGGGCCGACTTGCCGGCCGCCTTCTTCGCCGGCGCCTTCTTCGCGGCGGCCGCTTCGCGGTCGGCTTCACGCGCCGCCGTCTTCGCGGCGCTGCTGCGCCTCAGCGAGGGGCTGACCTTCTTGGCCGCGACGGGGGCGACGGTCCGGGCAGGAGCGGCCGGCTTGGGCGCGCCGAGGCGCAGGCGCACCGGCTTGTCGCCCCAGATCTCCTCGAGGTGGTAGTACTGGCGGATCGCGGGCTGCATGATGTGGGCGACGGCGGCGCCGCAGTCCACGATGATCCATTCGCCGTTGTCCTCGCCCTCGATGCGCGGCTTCGGGAACCCGGCTTCACGCACGGCGTCGACCACGCTGAAGGCCAGCGCCTTGGTCTGGCGGTTCGACGTGCCCGACGCCACGATGACCCGCTCGAACAGGGGCGACAGGTGCTCGGTGTTGAAGACCTGGATGTCCTGCCCCTTCACGTCTTCCAGGCCATCGACGATGGCCCTCTGGAGTTTCTGCGTGTCCTTCTTGGCCGCGGCTTCTTGTGTCATCAGGTGTTCTTGTAAAGATGATGGGATTCAATATAACTGGCAACGGCGGTCCCAACCAGACCGGCTGCCTCCTGTCCGGCTTGCAGCCGGGCGCGGATGTCGGTGGCGCTCTCGGGCATGGCCGTCCATTGAAGCACTTCCATGCGCACGCCCGGCAGTGCGCGCAAGCGCGCCAGGCCTTCGCCCGAACCGCGCGCCACCACGCACAGCACCGCCAGGCGGGCGATTTCCTCCCAGGCGTGCCAGCTTGTGAAGCCGGCGGCCTGGTCCTCGCCCATGAGGAGGTGCAGCTGCGCGCCGGGATGCGCGGCCTGAAGCTCGCGCAGGGTGTCCACGCTGTAGCTGGGGCCGCTTCGCCGGAGCTCGCGCTCGTCGACCTGCACGGCGGGCACCTCGGCGAAGGCGAGCCGCGCCATCGCGAGGCGGTCCTCCGCCGGCGACAGCGTGCGGGCCTTGTGCCAGGCGTTGCCGGTCGGAACCACGTACAGGAGGTCCAGCGCGAGCTGCTGCACGGCCGCCTGCGCCAACGCGACGTGCGCCCGGTGCGGCGGGTCGAAAGCCCCGCCGAACATGCCGACCCGGCGCATGGCAACGTTCAAACCCAGTCCCTGCGCACCAGGAAGCGCCGCAGCAGTTCCTCCTCGCGCGAGCCCGGCTCCGGCTGGTGCTGGTAGGCCCAGCTCGCCTGCGGCGGCATGGACATGAGGATGGATTCGGTGCGGCCGCCCGACTGCAGGCCGAAGTGCGTGCCGCGGTCCCACACCAGGTTGAATTCGACGTAGCGGCCGCGGCGCACGAGTTGCCAGGCGCGCTCGCGCTCGCCCCAGGGGGTGTCCCTGCGGCGGTTCAGCACCGGCAGGTAGGCATCGAGGAAGCGGTCGCCCAGCGACTGCACCATGCCGAAGCTGCGCTCGAAGCCGTCCTCGAAGAAATCGTCGAAGAAGACGCCGCCGATGCCGCGCGGCTCGTTGCGGTGCTGGTTGAAGAAGTACTCGTCGCACCAGGCCTTGAAGCGCGGGTACTTGTCCTCGCCCCAGCCGCGCAGGCTGTCGCGGCACACCGAGTGGAAGTGCACCGCGTCCTCCTCCCAGCCGTAGTAGGGCGTGAGGTCCATGCCGCCGCCGAACCAGTACACGGGCGGGGTGTTGGCGGGCAGCGCGGCCAGCATGCGCACGTTCATGTGCACCGTGGGCGCGTACGGATTGCGGGGATGGAACACCAGCGACACGCCCATGGCCTCGAAGGAGGCCCCGACCAGTTCCGGCCGGTGCTGCGTGGCCGAGGGCGGCAGCTGCGGCCCGCGCACGTGCGAGAAGCCGACGCCGGCGCGCTCGAACACCCCGCCCTGCTCCAGGATCATGGTGACGCCTTCGCCCTGCAGCTTCTCGCCCGGTTCCTTCTTCCAGGCGTCGGCGCGGAACGCCTGGCCGTCGATCTCGCTGCAGGCGTGCGTGATGCGCTGCTGCAGGCCGGTGAGCCAGGTGCGGACGGCGGTGATGTTCCCTTCCATGTCAGGCCTTCACGGCGCGGTGCCCGATGTCGCGGCGGAACTGCGCGCCGTCGAACTGGATGCCTCGCAGCACGTCGTAGGCGCGCAGCTGGGCCGCCTTCACCGTGTCGGCCAGGGCCGTGACGCACAGCACGCGGCCGCCGGAGGTGACGGTGCCGCCGCTGCCCTGCGGCTGCGTGCCGGCATGGAACACCATGGCGTCCTCGGTCTCCTTGGGCAGACCGCGGATGACATCGCCCTTGCGCGGGTCCATCGGGTAGCCGTGGGCGGCCATCACCACGCCCAGCGCGGTGCGGCGGTCCCAGTCCAGCTGGACCTGGTCCAGCGTGCCGGAGGTGGCGGCCATCATCACGTCGAACAGGTCCGACTTCAGCCGCATCATGATCGGCTGCGTCTCCGGGTCGCCCATGCGGCAGTTGAACTCCAGCGTCTTCGGCTGGCCCTGCGCGTCGATCATCAGGCCGGCGTAGAGGAAGCCGGTGAAGGGGATGCCGTCCTTCTCCATGCCGCGGATGGTCGGCAGGACGATCTCGCGCATCGCGCGGGCGTGGACGTCCGGCGTGACCACCGGCGCGGGCGAATAGGCCCCCATGCCGCCGGTGTTGGGTCCCTGGTCCCCATCGCGCAGGCGCTTGTGGTCCTGGCTGGTCGCCAACGGCAGCACGTTGCGGCCGTCGCACATCACGATGAAGCTGGCTTCCTCGCCCTGCAGGAATTCCTCGATCACGACCCGGGCGCCGCCGGCGTTGTGCGTCACGCCCAGCTTGTCGTCCAGGAGCATGAAGTCGATCGCCTCGTGCGCCTCGGCCGCCGTCATCGCCACGACCACGCCCTTGCCCGCGGCCAGGCCGTCGGCCTTGACGACGATGGGCGCGCCCTTGCGGTCCACGTAGGCGTGGGCTTCGGCGGCGTCGGTGAAGGCCTGGTATTCCGCCGTCGGGATCTGGTGGCGCGCCATGAAGGCCTTGGCGAAGGCCTTGGAGCTTTCCAGCTGCGCCGCCGCCTGGGTGGGGCCGAAGACGCGCAGGCCGTGAGCGCGGAACTCGTCGACCACGCCGGCGGCCAGCGGGGCCTCGGGGCCGACCACCGTCAGGGCGATCTTCTCCTTCAGCGCCCAGTCGCGCAACTGGCGCAGGTCGCTGATGGGCACGTTTTCCAGCCGCGGGTCCAGCGCCGTTCCACCGTTCCCCGGGGCGACATACACGGCCTGCACCTTGGGCGACCGGGCCAGCTTCCACGCCAGCGCGTGCTCGCGGCCGCCGCCGCCGATGACAAGAACTTTCAATCAGGCCTCGATTTCGGCGTTGTTGTAGACGTTCTGCACGTCGTCGAGGTCTTCCAGCATGTCCAGCAGCTTCTGCATGCGGGCCGCGTCCTCGCCGGTGAGCTCGATCGTGTTCTCGGGCCGCATCGTCACCTCGGCCACTTCGGGCGTCAGGCCGGCGGCCTCCAGCGCATTCTTCACCTTTTCGAACTCGCCGGGGGCGGTCAGCACCTCGATGGCGCCCTCGTCGTCGGCGATCACGTCTTCGGCGCCGGCTTCCAGCGCCACTTCCATCACCTTGTCCTCGCTCGTGCCGGGGGCGAAGATCATCTGGCCGCAGTGCTTGAACTGGAAGGCCACCGAGCCCTCGGTGCCCATGTTGCCGCCGTACTTGCTGAAGATGTGGCGCACCTCGGCCACCGTACGGACCTTGTTGTCCGTCATGGTGTCGACGATGATCGCCGCGCCGCCGATGCCGTAGCCCTCGTAGCGGATTTCCTCGTAGCTCACGCCCTCGAGGGCGCCGGTGGCCTTGTCGATGTTGCGCTTGATGGTGTCGGCGGGCATGTTGGCCGCCTTGGCCTTGTCGACCGCCAGCCGCAGGCGCGGGTTGGCCGACAGGTCACCCCCGCCCTGGCGCGCCGCCACCATGATCTCGCGGATGACCCGCGTCCAGATCTTGCCGCGCTTCTCGTCCTGGCGCCCTTTGCGGTGCTGGATGTTCGCCCATTTGCTGTGTCCGGCCACGGAATCGTCCTCTTCTGCTCTGGTGCTGTACTCTAGGAAGGTCACCATTCTACTTTTCGCACCATGGCCGAACCGCTCCTGATCGCCCGGCAAGGCAAGACCGAGGCCCACCTGCTGCCGGCACTGGCCAACCGACACGGGCTGATCACGGGCGCGACCGGCACCGGCAAGACGGTCACGCTGCAGAAACTGGCCGAAAGCTTCAGCCGGATCGGGGTGCCGGTGTTCCTGGCCGACATCAAGGGCGACCTGACCGGCATCAGCCAGGCCGGCCGGCTGGAAGGCAAGCTGGCCGCCGCCGTGAAGGAACGCGGCCTGCCCGAGCCGGAGCCCGCGCCCTGCCCCACCACGCTGTGGGACGTGTTCGGCGAACAGGGCCACCCGGTGCGCGCCACGGTCACCGACCTGGGGCCGCTGCTGCTGGCCCGCATGCTGAACCTCAACGAGACCCAGGCCGGGGTGCTGCAGATCGTCTTCCGGATCGCGGACGCCAACGGCCTGCTGCTGCTGGACCTGAAGGACCTGCGGGCCATGCTGCAGCACGTGGGGGACAACGCGAAGCAGTTCACCACCGAGTACGGCAACATCAGCGCGGCCAGCGTGGGCGCGATCCAGCGCGGGCTGCTGCAGATCGAATCCCAGGGCGGGGACCGGTTCTTCGGCGAGCCCATGCTCAACATCGCCGATTTCCTGCAGACCGACGCGAACGGGCGGGGGGTGGTCAACATCCTCGCGGCCGACAAGCTGCTGAACGCGCCGCGCCTCTACGCCACCTTCCTGCTGTGGATGCTGTCGGAACTGTTCGAGACCCTGCCCGAGGTGGGCGACCTCGACCAGCCCAAGCTGGTGTTCTTCTTCGACGAGGCGCACCTGCTGTTCGACGAAGCGCCCAAGGTGCTGGTCGAGCGCATCGAGCTGGTGGTGCGGCTGGTGCGCTCCAAGGGCGTCGGCGTGTATTTCGTGACCCAGAACCCGCTGGACATCCCCGATGCCGTGCTGGCCCAGCTGGGCAACCGCGTGCAGCATGCGCTGCGCGCCTTCACCCCGCGCGACCAGAAGGCGGTCAAGGCCACGGCCGAAACCATGCGGCAGAAGCCGGGGCTGGACATCGCGGCCGCGATCACGGAACTGGCGGTGGGCGAGGCCCTGGTCAGCTTCCTGGACGAAAAGGGCCGTCCCAGCGTGACCGAGCGCTTGTTCGTGCTGCCGCCGGGCAGCCAGATCGGGCCGGTCACGCCCGAACAGCGCAAGGCGCTGCTGGCGAACTCGATCGTCGCCGGGGTCTACGAAAAGACGGTGGACCGCGAGTCGGCCTACGAGAAGCTCAAGGGCCGGGCCGAATCCGCGGCCGCTGCCGGCGCGGCGGGCAGCACCGGCGGCACGGCGGGCGCGACGGACTCCGGCGGCGGCGTACTGGGCGGGCTGTCGGACGTGCTGTTCGGCTCCACCGGGCCGCGCGGCGGCAAGCGCGAAGGGCTGGTGGAGAGCTTCGCCAAGAACGCGGTCCGCACGATCGGCAGCTCGGTGGGGCGCGAGATCGCGCGCGGGGTGCTGGGGAGCATCCTGGGCGGGAAGCGGTAGCTTCGCCGCGGTGACGATCACCGCGGATTCCTGGCACGAAGTCACCGTCGCGGGCGGGGCCTGGCGCGTTCCAGGTGCACCATGTCCCAATCCATCCGCGACCCTGCCTCCGGACCGCTCTGGTTCTTCACCCTCACCCTCCAGGACCGCAGCGCGCGCTGGCTCGTCGAGCACGTCGATCTGCTGCGTGCGGCGGTCGCGCACGCCAGGTCACGGCATCCCTTCCACATCGAGGCGATGGTGGTGCTGCCCGAGCACCTCCACGCCCTCTGGCGCCTGCCGGTGGACGACAGCGATTTCTCCACCCGCCGGATGCTGGTGAAACAGGGCTTCACGCAGGCCCTGGTGGCCAAGGGCGTGCCGGGCGAAGAGGCCGCGGCCCCGCGGGGCGCCAGGCGCGAGCGCACGCTGTGGCAGCGCCGCTGCTGGGAACACCCGATCCGCGACGAGGAAGACTTCCAGCGCCACGTGGACTACATCCACTTCAACCCGGTCAAGCACGGCTGGGTCACGCGGGCCGGCGACTGGCCCCATTCCAGCCTGCACCGCTTCGTGCGCGAAGGCCGCCTCGCACCGGATTGGGGCCTCAACGCCCCCATCGAGGGCCAGTTCGGCGAATGAGCGCCCCGACTCTGGCAAGGCAGACCCACCGATCCAGTCACCCGGCGTACTCCAGGCGCGAGAGCTTTGCTAGAGTGGGCTTTTTGGTCCCACCCACACCATGGCCACCGAAGCCTCCGCCCCTCGCCACATCCGGCTGACCTCGCACCAGGGCGGTCACGGCGCCCTGCCGATCCAGTGGGGTGCCGCCACCCCGGCCGAGCGCGGCCCGGTGGTAGGCACGACCACCAGGCGCAGCCACCGCAACGTGATCGGCACCCACAGTGGCTCGTACAGCGTCTACCGGGCGCTGGCGGTGGCCGCCGGCGCCCTGACGCGGGATCACAAGCCGGACCTGACCAACACCGCGCCCACCGACGTGATCGGCCCCTACCCGCAGTGGACCGAACCCGAAAAGATCGTGGGCCTCGACCCCTGGGGGGCGCAGGTCGCGGACGTGTTCGCCGGCGAGCTGCAGGCCGGCTACGACATCCGCCCGACCATCGCGATCACCAAGGCGCACGTGATCCTGCCGGAGGTGATCGAGGGCCTGCTGAACGGGCGGCTGAAGCCCGATGGCCGCTTCCTGACGGAGGGCGGCGCCGCCTGCGTGACCAAGGCCGCCATCGAGCCGGTCTGGTGGCTGCCCGGCGTGGCGCGCCGCTTCGGCTGCTCCGAGGCCGACCTGCGCCGCGTCCTGTTCGAGGAAACGGGCGGGATGTACCCCGAGCTGGTGACGCGCAGCGACCTCGAGGTCTTCCTGCCCCCCATCGGCGGCCAGACGGTCTACATCTTCGGCGACCCGCGCGACCTGGCCCGGCCGGAGGTTGAACTCACCGCCCGCGTGCACGACGAGTGCAACGGCTCGGACGTGTTCGGCTCCGACATCTGCACCTGCCGCCCTTATCTCACCCACGCGATCGAGGAATGCATCCAGGGCGCGCAGCGCGGCGGCGTCGGCCTGGTGTCCTACTCGCGCAAGGAAGGCCGCGCCCTCGGCGAAGTCACCAAGTTCCTCGTCTACAACGCGCGCAAGCGCCAGGTCGGCGGGGACACGGCCGACCAGTACTTCGCCCGCACGGAATGCGTCGCGGGCGTGCAGGACATGCGCTTCCAGGAACTGATGCCCGACGTGCTGCACTGGCTGGGCGTGCGCAAGATCCACCGCCTCGTCTCCATGAGCAACATGAAGTACGACGCGATCACGAATTCCGGCATCGAGGTCGTCCAGCGCGTCGACATCCCGGCGGGGCTGATCCCCGCGGACGCGCAGGTCGAGATCGAGGCCAAGAAGGCGGCCGGCTACTTCACGCCGGCGGGCGCCCCCGACGAAGAACAACTGAAGCAGACGAAAGGGCGCAGCCTATGAGCACGGTGGAACCCGCGACCGGCACGATGGAGGCTCAGGCCGCTGCCAGCACGCTGCGCACCACGCATGCGATCCGCGAGCGCTGCGGGCAGTTGCTGAAGCGCGCGCGCGCCGGCGAGTCCCGGTGGTTCACCGTCGAAGACGCGGCCCTGGGGACCGCGGCGCGGCAAGTTGCCGAGATCACGAAGAAGCGCTTCCCGCGCCTGCAGGTGCCGCTGCACAGCCGCTGGCGCCACTTCGAGGCCGGCGGCTTCGACCGCAAGGCCGAACTGGACCGCCTCGTCGCGCACCTGCCGCGCACCACCCGCATCCACGCCTTCGTGGACCTCACCTTCGCGAGCGTGCTCCTCGATGGCGGCGCCGGGGCGGACTGGAGCTACACCGAAGCCGCCACCGGCAAGGCCTTCACCCGCTCCGAAGGGCTGGCGGTCGCCAGCTTCCACGCCTTCACCAGCGGCCTGTTCTCCAGCGACAAGGACCACCCGTGCCAGGTCGATGCGGCCGGCCTGCGCGGCCTGTCGACCGACCACCTCGCGGGCGCCTTCCAGGTGCGCGAGAACAATCCCCTCGTCGGCCTGGAAAGCCGGGCCATCCTGCTGCGGCGCTTCGGCGAGGCGATGGCGGAGCAGCCGGAGGCCTTCAACGAGGACGGCCGTCCCTCGGGCCTGTTCGACCTGATCCTCACGCCCTTCGGCGCCACCGAAGCGCCCCGCACGGCGGAGGACTCGGCGCACGACATCCTGTCCGAGATCCTGCTGACCTGCTCCGGCATCTGGCCGGCCGGCAATGCGATCGGCAACGAGCCCCTGGGCGACTGCTGGCGCCACGAAGCAGTGCGCGGCGAAGGCGCCAGCGACGGCTGGGTGCCCTTCCACAAGCTGTCGCAGTGGCTCACCTACTCGCTGCTGGAGCCTTTCGCCTGGGGCGGCGTCCGCCTGCACGGGCTGGACGCCCTCACCGCCCTGGCCGAGTACCGCAACGGCGGCCTGCTGATCGACAGCGGCGTGCTGCGCCTGCGCGACGAGTCGGTGGCGCGCGAAACCTGGCGGCCGGGCGACGAGCTGATCGTCGAATGGCGGGCCTTGACCGTGGCGCTGATGGATGAATTGGCGGTGGAGGTGCGCAAACTGCTGCACACTGACGCCACTCATCTGCCGCTGCCCTGCATCCTGGAGGGAGGCACCTGGGCCGCCGGGCGCGAACTCGCCCAGCGGAACCGCAACGGCCTGCCGCCCCTGCAGGTGGCCAGCGACGGGACCGTGTTCTGAACAGAGAGCCATGCAAGACCAAAACGTCCATGTGATCGACCATCCGCTGGTGCAGCACAAGCTGTCCCTGATGCGGAACAAGGAAGCCAGCACCAACAGCTTCCGCCGCCTGCTCAACGAACTCTCGACGCTGATGGCGTACGAAGTCACGCGCGACGTGCCGATGCAGGAGGTGGAGATCGAGACGCCGCTGGAGACCACCCGCACCAAGGTGATCGACGGCAAGAAGCTCGTCTTCGTGTCGATCCTGCGGGCCGGCGGCGGCATCCTGGACGGCATGCTCAACGTGGTGCCCGGCGCGCGCGTGGGCCACATCGGCCTGTACCGCGACCCCAAGACGCTGATGGCGGTGGAGTACTACTTCAAGATGCCGCAGCACATGGCGGACCGCGACGTGATCGTCGTCGACCCCATGCTCGCCACCGGCAACTCCGCGATCGCCGCCGTGGAGCGGCTCAAGGAGCTGGGTCCGAGGTCGATCAAGTTCGTGTGCCTGCTCACCTGCCCGGAAGGCGTGGCGGCGATGCAGAAGGCGCATCCGGACGTGCCGATCTACACGGCGGCCATCGACCGCGAGCTGAACGAGCACGGCTACATCCTGCCCGGCCTCGGTGACGCCGGCGACCGGATCTTCGGCACCAAGTAAGCGACCCCATGCGGATCCCGCGCTGCGCCTTCGCGGCGGCCGCCGCGCTGGCCGTCTTCGCCGTGGACGCCGCGGCGGCCCCCTATACGCCCGCGAGCGACGCCGAAGTGGTGGAACGGCTGCCGGTGGCGAGCGATCCGGCGCTGCGCGCCGTCGAATCGCTGCGCCGCCAGCTTGCGTCCCGGCCGGACGACGCCGCCCTGCGCCTCGACCTCGGCGAGCGCTACTTCGCGCTGGCCATGGCCCAGGGCGACCCGCGCTACGTCGGCTATGCGATGTCCAGCATCGCGCCGCTGGAAAGAGCGGCGCCGAAGGACGCCCGCTACTGGCTGGTGCGGGGCCAGCTGCAGCAGTACAGCCACGACTTCGAGGCCGCGCTGGCGAGCCTCCAGCGCGCCAGCGAACTCGATCCGCAGGCCGTCGAACCGGTGGCCTGGCGCGCGGCGATCTCCATGGTGCAGGCGCGCTACGCCTGGGCGGCGTCCGAATGCGACCGGCTCGCGCGGATCGCGCAGCCCCTGCTGGCGCAGGGATGCACCGCCTACGTGCGCGCCGCGACCGGGCAGCTCATTCCGGCCTACGACATGCTGTCGGATGCGGTGTCGCAGGCGCACGACGTGGACCCGGCCCTGATGCTGTGGCTGCAGACCCGCCTGGCGGAAATGGCGCAGCGCCTGCAGCGCCCGGGCGACGCCGAGCGCCACTACCGCAGCGCGCTCGCGCAAGGCATCACCGACCAGTTCCTGCTCGCCTCGTACGCGGACTTCCTGCTGGAGCGGGGGCGCCCGCAGGAGGTGTTGCAGCTGCTGGCCGGCTGGGAACGCTCGGACGTCCTGCTGCTGCGCCTGGCCCTGGCCGGCCGCGCCGTGAACCACCCGCGCCGGGAGGAATGGCGCTCGCAGCTGCGCGAGCGCTTCGCGGCGGCGGCGAAGCGGGGCGACCGGCTGCACGAACAGGAGGCGGCGCGCTGGGCGCTGGAGCTGGAAGGCGACCCGGCCGGGGCCGTGGCCCATGCGAAGAGCAACTACGCGCGGCAGAAGGAGCCGCGCGACGCCGAGATCCTGCTGCGCGCCGCGCTGGCCGCGAAGGAGCCGGCCGCGGCGCAACCGGCACTGGAGTGGCTCGCGGCCAGCGGCTACGAGGATCCGGCGCTGCAGGCGCTCGCGACCCGGCTCGCAGGGGGCCGCCGATGATCCGCTGGCTGCTGCTCGCCGCGCTGTTCCTCTGCGCCCCCGCTTCGGCCCACAAGCCCAGCGACTCCTACCTGAGCCTGCGCGGCGAGCCGGACGGCGTGGCCGTGCGCTGGGACGTCGCCCTGCGCGACCTCGACTACGTGCTGCAGCTCGATCGCGACGGCAACGGCGAACTCACCTGGGGCGAGGTGCGCCAGCGCAGCGCCGACATCGAGAAGCTGGCCGTCGCCAAGCTCGCCTTCGCGTCCCAGGGATCGGCCTGCCCGCTGGCGCCGGCCGGGCCGCTGACGCTGGAGCGGCACAGCGACGGCACCTATGCGGTGCTCACCCTGCACGCCCGCTGCGAGCGCCTCGCCGACATCCTGCAGGTGCGCTACGCGATGCTGTTCGACGTCGACCCCACGCACCGCGGCCTCGCGCAGTGGACTCCGGCCGGCGCCGCCGCGCCGCAGGCCCTGGTGTTCGCCGCCGATTCGGCCGTCCAGGACCTGAAGCTCGCCGCCCCCAGCGGCTGGGAGACCCTGCGCCAGTACGTCGTCGAAGGCATCTGGCACATCTGGATCGGCTTCGACCACATCCTGTTCCTGGTCGCCCTGCTGCTGCCGGCGGTGCTCGTGCGGCAACAGCGCGCCTGGTCGCCCAGCCCCAGCCTGCGGGCCGCCTCGGTCGACGTGCTGAAGGTGGTCACCGCCTTCACGCTCGCCCATTCGATCACCCTGAGCCTGGCGGTCCTCGGTCTCGCCAGCCTGCCTTCGCGGCTGGTCGAGTCCGTGATCGCGGCCTCGGTGGTGGTCGCCGCGCTGAACAACCTGCGCGGCACGATCGACCGCAAGCGCTGGGTGATGGCCTTCGTCTTCGGCCTGGTGCACGGCTTCGGCTTCGCTTCGGTGCTGGCCGACCTCGGCCTGCCGCAGGGCGCGCTGGCGCTGGCGCTGGTCGGCTTCAACCTGGGCGTGGAGATCGGCCAGCTCGCCATCGTGGCCGCCTTCCTGCCCGTCGCCTACCTGCTGCGCTCCACCAGCTTCTACCGCATCGGCGTGCTGCGCTTCGGCTCGCTGGCGGTGGCATTGCTGGCGGCGTGGTGGTTCGTGGAACGCGCGTTCGACCTGGCCCCCTCCTGATGCTCGACCTCCTCCTCACCAACGCCACCCTCCCCGACGGCCGCACCGGCATGTCGGTCGCGGTCCGATCCGGCCGGATCGCCGAGATCACGCCCGGCCTGGCCGCCCCGGCCCACGAGACCGTGGACGCGCGCGGCTGCCTGCTGGCGCCGCACTTCTGCGACCCGCACTTCCACATGGACGCGACACTCAGCTACGGGCTGCCGCGCGTCAACGAGAGCGGCACGCTGCTGGAAGGCATCGCGCTGTGGGGCGAGCTGAAGCCCCTGCTGAAGGCGGAAGACCTGATCGCGCGCGCGCTGGCCTATTGCGACTGGGCGGTCGCGCGCGGCCTCCTCGCCATCCGCAGCCACGTGGACACGAGCGATCCCAGCCTGCTGCCCGTCGAGGCCATGCTGGAAGTGCAGCGCCGCGTCGCCGGCGTCGTCGACCTGCAACTGGTCGCCTTCCCGCAGGACGGCGTGCTGCGCACGCCGGGCGGCCTCGACACCCTGCAGCGCGCGCTGGACCTCGGCGTGGACATCGTCGGCGGCATCCCGCACTTCGAGCGCACCATGGCCGAAGGCGCGGCCAGCGTGAAGCTGCTGTGCGAAGCCGCGGCCCACCGGGGCAAGCTGGTCGACATGCACTGCGACGAGACCGACGACCCGCTGTCGCGGCACATCGAGACGCTCGCCTTCGAGACCCAGCGCCTCGGGCTTCAGGGGCGCGTCAACGCCTCGCACTGCACCTCCATGCACGGCATGGACAACTACTACGTGTCCAAGCTGCTGCCGCTGGTGGCGCAGAGCGGGGTCAGCGTGGTGGCCAACCCGCTGATCAACATCACGCTGCAGGGGCGCCACGACGGCTATCCCCGGCGGCGCGGCATGACCCGCGTGCCGGAACTGCTGGCCGCCGGCGTCAACGTCGCCTTCGGCCACGACTGCGTGATGGACCCCTGGTACGGCATGGGCTCCGGCGACATGCTGGAGGTGGCGCACATGGGCCTGCACGTGGCGCAGATGACCAGCCAGGCGGGCATCCGCGCCTGCTTCGATGCCGTGACGGTGAACGCCGCGAAGGTGATGCACCTCGAGGGCTACGGCCTCGCGCCGGGCTGCGAGGCCAGCTTCGTGCTGCTGCAGGCGCGCGACGTCGTCGAGGCGATCCGCCTGCGCGCCGCGCGGCTGCACGTGTGGAAGCGCGGCCGGCTGGTGGCATCGACCGCGCCCGTGCTGCCGCAGATCTTCGTCGGCGACGCGCCGCGCACCGTGGAATTCGTGCAGAAGCCATGAGCCGCCGGGCCGCCCCACGGCGAATCCCGCAGCGCGTAGCGCGGAGGGTAGTCCAGTGACCGATCTCGAACGACTCACCGCCGCCGTGCTCCGCTTCCGCGACGAGCGCGACTGGAAGCAGTTCCACAATCCCAAGGACGTGGCGCTCTCGCTGCTGCTGGAAGCCGGCGAAGTGCTGGAGATCTTCCAGTGGAAGGACCCGGCCGGCGTAGCCGAAGCCGCCCGGGCCCGCAAGGCCGATCTCGCCGACGAACTGGCGGACGTGCTGAGCTACACGCTGCTGATGGCGCACGACCTCGGCATCGACCTGGACGCGGCGCTGCGCGCGAAGCTGGAGAAGAACGCGCTCAAGTACCCGGTCGACAAGGCGAAGGGGTCGAGCGGAAAGTACACGGATCTGTAGGAGGCCGGGCGGCAGGCCCGCCTGCCCTATTTCGCCGTGAGTTCCACCACCACCGGCGGCGTGGCCTTGTTGCTGGCCATGCCCACCCAGGCGCCCGCCGCCCCGCGCGCCAGTTCCGCGCTCAAGGGCTGGTCGCAGGGCGTCTTGGCTTCGAAGGCAAGGCCGGAGGACGTGATGCGCCCCGTGATCGGCTGGTAGCGGATCGTGCACTTCGCATCCGCCGCGGTCCAGGTCAGGCGGGCGCTGAAGCTGCCGTCGTCCTTGCGCTGGATGTTCTCGAGGTCGAAGGGCTGCGTGACGGCGGCGCTGCCGGCGGGCTTGGAGGTCCACCGGCCGTGCAGGTCCTTCGGCAGGTCCTGGACCGGGGACTGGGCCAGCGCGCCCGTGGTGGCGAGCAGCAGGGGGAGGAGACGGGCGAACGCGTGCATGGTCAGGCTGTTGGGATCGTTTGGCCGAGTCTGCTGGACCGTGCCGCGCAAGTCAATGCCGGCGGACCCCCGGGCCGGCCCGGTTCTCCTATGCTGGGACGCCCAGACGGAACCGCCCATGGCTCTCGACCTCCTGCGCATCCAGGCCCTCTGCTTCGACGTGGACGGCACCATCGCCGACACGGACGACCACCTCGTGGCGCAGCTCGCGGCGCTGCTGGACAAGGTGCCGCTGGTGAGCGGCCGGCGCAGCGAGAAGCTGGCGCGCCAGGCGGTGATGGGCCTGGAGACGCCGGTGCACGGCGCCTACGCCTGGCTGGACCGGCTCGGCCTCGACGTGCCCGCGCAGCGCCTGCGCGCCCGCCTCCACGCCATGAAGGCGCACCAGGCCGACCCCGCCCACACGCGCAACCCGGAAGCCATCGACGAAGTGCCGCACGACATGGTGGCCGGCGTGCAGGAGATGCTGCACGCGCTCGCCGCGCACTACCCGATGTGCACCATCACCACGGGCGGCGCGCCGCGGGTGGAGCGCTTTCTCGAACAGAACGGGGTGCGTGACCTGTTCAGGATCGTCGTGGGTGCGCAGACCACCCGGCGCATGAAGCCGCATCCCGAGCCGCTGTTCCATGCGGCCCGGGTCATGGGCGTGGACCCGAAGGCCTGCCTCATGATCGGCGACACCACGATCGACGTGCGCTGCGGCCGGCTGGCGGGCGCGCAGACGGTGGGCGTGCTGTGCGGCTTCGGCACCCAGCGCGAACTGAAGGAAGCCGGTGCCGACCTGATCCTGCGCACGACCTCCGACCTGCTCGCGGTGCTGAAGCCCGCGAAGGATACGCTGGGGACGACCGCCAGCCCCAGGCCGAAGGAGGAGTGAGCGGCGCGCGTCCGCGCCCCCTCAGTGCTTGCCCTCGATCAGTTTCACCAGCGCCCACAGCACCCGGTTGGCCGGCGTGGCGATGCCCAGCGCCTGGCCGCGCCGCACCACGTAGCCGTTCAGGTAGTCGATCTCGGTGGGCTTGCGCCGCGCGAGGTCCTGCGCGGTGGACGAGCACTGCGAGGGCATGGACTCCACCAGCTTGCGCGTGGCGAGATGCGGGTCGGCCGGCAACTGCACGCCGTCGGCCTGCGCCACCGCCACGCATTCGTCGACGACGTCGTGCATCACCTCCCAGATGCCCGCGCCGGCCACGTTCTCGCCGTAGGGGCGCTGCGCGATCGCGGAGATGGCGTTGTAGGCGCAGTTGAGGATCAGCTTGAGCCAGAGCGCGCCGCGCACGTTGGAGGAGACCTCGGCCGGCACCCCGGCGTCGCGCAGCGCCTGCGCGACCCGCTCGCTGGCGCGCGCCGGTTCGATCACCAGCTCGCCGCGGCCATGGTGCTTCAGGTGCCCGGGCCCCGCCATCTCGGTGGCGACGTAGACCACCGCGGCCGCGACCTCGTGCCGCGGCAGCACCGCGCGCAGCCGCTCCGCGTTGTCGACGCCGTTCTGCAGGCACAGCACCAGCGTGTCGTCCCGCAGGAAGGGCATCAGCTGGCGGCCGGTCTCCTCGGTGCCGGGCGACTTCACGCTGAACAGGACCAGGTCGGCGTCCTTCGCGCCGGCCGGCTCCGTCGTCGCGGCCAGCCGCACGCGCTCGTCGAAGCCCTTCGTCTCCAGGCGCAGACCCTCCCGCTCGATCGCCTGCACGTGCTGCGGACGCGCGATCAGCGTGACCGGGTGGCCGGCGCGTGCCAGCATGCCGCCGAAGTAGCAGCCGACGGCGCCGGCACCCATGACGGCGACTTTCAGGGGGTCGTTGTGGGCCATGGCCCATTCTAGAATCGCCCGGCCATGGCCCAAGTCGACCTCTCTCGGGACCCCGCGGCGATGCGGCGCATCTTCCTCGCGCTCGGCCTCGCGGCGGCCGACGAGGAAGTGCGCGCCGTGCCGCTCGCCGGCGGCGTGTCCTCGGGCATCTACCGGGTCGACCTGCGCCGCGGCAGCTATTGCGTCAAGCAGGCGCTGCCGCAGCTGAAGGTCGCCAAGGAATGGAAGGTGCCGGTCGAGCGCGTGTTCGCGGAGATCGGCTACCTGCGCACCGTCGGGGCGATCGTGCCCGGCCACGTGCCGCCGGTGCTGGGCGAGGACGCCGCGAGCAAGAGCTTCGTGATGGCCTTCCTCGGGCCGGAATACCGCAACTGGAAGGCCGAACTGCTCGCGGGCCGGGTCGACGCGGACACCGCGCGCGCGGTCGGCGACATCCTGGGCCGCATCCACGCGGCAACCGCGGACGACGACGCCCTGGCGCGGCAGTTCGCGAACGACGCCGACTTCCACGCCCTGCGGCTGGAGCCCTACCTGGTCGAGACGGCGCGCGAGCATCCCGCGCTGGCGGCCCGCCTGCTGCAGCTGGTCGAACGCACGGCCGCCACGCGGCGCGTGCTGGTGCACGGCGACGTCAGCCCCAAGAACATCCTGCTCGGCCCGCGCGGGCCGGTGCTGCTGGATGCCGAATGCGCCTGGTTCGGCGATCCTGCCTTCGACCTGTCGTTCTGCCTCAACCACTTCCTGCTGAAGGCCGCGCACCTGCCGGCCTGCACGCGTGCGCTCATGGACGGCCTGGACCTGTTCCTCGCCGCCTACTGGCCGCACGTGCGCTGGGAGCCGGTGGCCGCGCTGGAACGGCGCGTCGCCACGCTGCTGCCCGGCCTCGCGCTGGCGCGCGTCGACGGCAAGTCGCCGGTCGAATACCTGGCCGGGCCGCAACGCGCGGCCGTGCGCGAAGCCGCCACCGCCCTGCTGCAGGAGGCGCCCTCTTCCCTCCCCACCGTCGCGGCCCGCTGGGCGCGCGCCTTCGCATGACCATCGAACAAGTCCTCGCCCGCCGCGTCTGGGATTCGCGCGGCCGTCCCACCGTCGAAGTGGAAATCGTCAACGCCGACGGCAGCTCCGGCATCGGCATCGCCCCTGCCGGTGCCTCGCGCGGCCGCCACGAGGCGGTGGAACTGCGCGACGGCGGCGAGCGCTTCGGCGGCCGCGACGTGCAGGAGGCCCTGCGCGGCATCGAACGCGAGATCGCGCCGGCCCTGCGCGGTCGCGACGCCGCCGACCAGGAGGGCATCGACCGGATGCTGATCGCGCTGGACGGCACGCCGGACAAGTCGCGCCTGGGCGGCAACGCGCTGATCGCCAGCTCCCTGGCCGTGCTGCATGCGGCCGCGGCGCACGCGCGGCAGCCGCTGTGGCGCCACCTCGCGCAGGGACGCGAAGTGCCGCTGCCCCTGCCGCAGATCCAGATCTTCGGCGGCGGCGCACATGCGGGGCGCCGCGTGGACATCCAAGACTTCATGGTGATCGCCACCGGCGCGACCCGCTTCTCGCAGGCGCTGGAGATGACGGCGGAGGTGTACCGCGCGGCCGGCGAGCTGATGGCCGGTCGCGACGCCCTCGCCGGCGTGGCCGACGAAGGCGGCTGGTGGCCCGACTTCGCGCGCAACGAAGATGCGCTCGACACGCTGGTCGCGGCGATCGAGCGGGCCGGCTTCACGCCCGGCGACGAAGTGGCGATCGCGCTGGACATCGCGGCCTCGGAGTTCGGCGCCGGCGGCCGCTACCGGCTCGCGCTGGACCAGGCCGAACTGGACTCCGACGGCCTGTGCGAACGGCTGCTGCGCTGGATCGAGCGCTATCCCATCGTCTCCATCGAAGACCCGCTGGCGGAAGACGACGAGGCGGGGCTCGTCGCGTTCACCCGGGCGGTGGGCGGGCGCGTGCAGGTGGTCGGCGACGACTACCTGGTGACGAACGCGCAGCGCGTGCGCGCGGCCGCGCAGGCGGGCGCCTGCAATTGCGTGCTGGTCAAGCCGAACCAGGCCGGCACGGTGAGCGAAACGCGCGCCGCGCTGGAGGCCGCGCAGTCGCTCGGCTACGGCACCATCATGTCCGCCCGCTCCGGCGAGACGGAAGACGTCGCCATCGTGCACCTCGCCACCGGCTGGAACGCCGGGCAGCTCAAGGTCGGATCCTTCGCCCGCTCGGAGCGCATGGCGAAGTGGAACGAGGGGGTGCGGCTGGAGACGCGCCCCGGCGGCCCGGCGGGTTTCGCCGGCCGCGCCGCGCTGGCCGGGCGCCGCTGACGCTCCCCGCTGCGCATGCGGTCCCGCGCCTGGGACGCCCGGTGCGCCGGCCCGGGCGGGCATGCCGATAATCGGCGGGTCATGCACTACTGGCTGATGAAATCCGAGCCCGAGGAAGTCTCGGTCGACGACGCGCTGGCCGCGCCCGACGCGACCGTGCCCTGGACGGGCGTGCGCAACTACCAGGCCCGCAACTTCATGCGCGACCACATGCGCATCGACGACGGCGTCCTGTTCTACCACTCGAGCTGTGCCGAGCCGGGCATCGTGGGGGTCGCGCGGGTCGCCTCCACGCCCTATCCCGACCCGACGCAGTTCGACCCGAAGTCGCCGTACCACGACCCGGCCTCCAAGCCGGAGTCGCCGCGCTGGATGCTGGTCGACGTGCAGGTGCTGCGCAAGACGCGCAACCTCGCGCTGCCCGAGCTGCGCGCCGACCCGGAACTGCAGGACCTGGTCGTGCTGAAGAAGGGCAACCGGCTGTCGATCACGCCGGTCGAGCCGGCCCACTGGCGCCGCATCCTGAAGAAGCTCGACGCGAAGACATGACGGGCTGGCAGTTCGCGGCCTTCCTCGGCTGCGTCGCGCTGGCCACCTGCGCGCAGAGCATCACCGGCTTCGCCATGGCGCTGATCCTGCTGGGGCTGGCCAGCCTGTTCGACCTGGCCCCGCTGCCGGACGTGGCGAACGTCGCCACCGTGCTGTCGCTCGCCAGCGCGGTGATCGCGCTTCGGGGCGCGGGGCGCTCGCCGGACTGGGCCATCTGGAAGCCGACCGTGAGCGGCAGCGTGTTCGGCTACGGCGCGGGCGTGGCGCTGATGGCGTGGCTGAATGCGAACGTGGTGACGGTGCTGCGGCTGCTGCTGGGGGTCGTGGTCCTCGCCTGCGCGGCGATCGTGCTGCTGCGGACGGAGCCGCTCGCGCGGCGCTCGTCGCGCTGGTCGTTCCGCGGCTTCGGCTTCGTCTCGGGGGTCCTGGGCGGCCTCTTTTCGGCCTCGGGCCCGCCGCTCGTGTACCAGTACTACCGCCAGCCGGTGACGCTGGACGTGGTGCGCGACACCCTGGTGGCGGCGCTCGCCACCGGCTCGCTGATCCGCCTGGCCATGGTGGTGCCGGCCGGCCAGTTCACCCTGCGCTCGCTGCTGCTGTGCGCGGTGTCGCTCCCGCTCGCGATGGCCCTGACCTGGTGGCTGCGCCGGCACCCGCCGAAGTGGCGGCGCGAGACGGTGCTGAAGATCGTGTGCGGGCTGCTGGGGATCACGGGGGTGGGGCTGATCGGTCCGGCGGTGCGTGCGCTGGCCGGCTGACGGCCGGGTTTCCTAGAATGACCCGATGCCCCTCGCCCCCGCAGCCAATCCCCTCCTCTCCACCTGGACCGCCCCCTACGGCCTCGCGCCCTTCGACCGCATCCAGCCGGCGCACTTCGAACCGGCCTTCGCCGAGGCCCTGAAGGCCCACCGCGAAGAGATCGAGGCCATCGCACACGACCCGGGGGCGCCCGACTTCGAGAACACGCTGGCCGCCCTGGACCGTTGCGGGCGGCGCCTGGGCCGGCTCAACATGGTGTTCAACAACCTGTGCTCCTCGGAAACCTCGCCGGAGTTGCAGGAAGTGCAGCGTCGCATGGCGCCCGTGCTGGCCGCGCACTGGAGCGCGATCTCCATGCACCGAGCGCTGTTCGCCCGCGTCGACCAGGTTCACGCCCAGCGCGCGCGCCTCGGGCTGGAGCCCGAAGCGCTGCGCCTGCTGGAACGCACGCACCTGGGGTTCGTCCGCGCCGGCGCGCGGCTGCCGGCCGACGCGCAGGAACGCCATGCGCAGATCGTGCAGGAGCTGGCCTCCCTGCAGACCGCCTTCGGCCAGAACGTTCTGCACGACGAGTCCGCCTGGGCGCTGGTGCTGCGCGAGGAGGACGAGCTCGCCGGCCTGCCGGCCTTCGTGCGCTCGGCGGCCCGCGCCGCCGCGCAGCAGCGGGGCCTGGGCGAGGTCCACGCGATCACGCTGTCGCGCTCGCTCATCGTGCCCTTCCTCACCTTTTCCGAGCGCCGCGACCTGCGCGAGCAGGCGTGGCGGGCCTGGGTGGGCCGCGGCATGCACGCGGGCGAGCACGACAACCGCCCGCGGGTGGGCCGCATCCTGCAACTGCGGCAGGAGCAGGCTCGGCTGCACGGCTACGCCAACTACGCGGACTACGCGCTGGACGACCGCATGGCGCGCACCCCCGCGGCGGTGGACCGCCTGCTGGACGACGTCTACGGGCGCGCGAAGGCCGCCCTGGCGCGCGAGCGCGCCGCGCTGGAAGCCGTGCAGCGCGCGGCCGGCGGCACGGCCCGCATCGAGGCCTGGGACTGGCGCTACTGGGCCGAGAAGGTGCGGCAGCGCGACTTCGCCGTCGACGACGCCCAGGTCAAGCCCTACTTCCCGCTCGATGCGATGGTGCAGGCGGCCTTCGACTGCGCGCAGCGCCTGTTCGGCCTAAGATTCACGCCGCGGCCCGAGCTCGCGCTGTACCACCCCGATGCCCGCGCCTACGAAGTGCACGACGCGCAGGGCCGCGCCGTCGGCCTCTTCGTCCGCGACGACTTCGCCCGCCCCAGCAAGCGCAGCGGCGCCTGGATGAGCAGCCTCGCCCTGCAGGCGCGCAATGGCGGCGAGGTGCTGCCGGTGGTCCTGAACACCAACAACTTCGCCAAGGGCAGCCCCACGCTCCTGGGTTTCGACGACGTGCGCACGCTGTTCCACGAGTTCGGCCACGGACTGCACGGGCTGCTGTCCGACGTGACCTACGGCGACCTCGCGGGCACGCAGGTGCTGCGCGATTTCGTGGAGCTGCCGTCGCAGCTGTTCGAGCACTGGATGGCCGAACCGGAGGTGCTGCGGCGCCACGCTCGCCACGTGGAGACGGGCGAAGCCATCCCCGAAGCGCTGGTGGCGCGGCTGGACGCGGCGCAGAAGTTCGGCGAAGCCTACGAGACGGTGCGCTACTGCGGCAGCGCGATCGTCGACATGGCGGTGCACCGGCACCCCGATCCCGCAGCGGTGGACGACTGGCCGGCCTTCGAGGAGCAGGTGCTGCGCGAGCGCGGACTGCCGGAAGCGGCCGGCATCAATCACCGGCTGGCGCATTTCCAGCACCTGTTCAGCGGGGGCTACGCGGCGGGCTACTACGTGTACCTGTGGGCCGAGGTGCTCGATGCGGATGCGTGGGAGGCGTTCGTGGAGGCGGGCAGTCCGTTCGATGGCGAGGTGGCGCAGCGGCTGCGGCGCTGCATTCTCTCGACGGGCAACAGCGTGGAGCCCGGCGAGGCCTTCCGCGCGTTCCGCGGGCGCGATCCCGTGATCGAGCCGCTGCTGCGGCAGAAGGGGCTGCTGGAGGCGTGAGGACGGAAGGCCCGGGTTGCCGCCTGCCGCGCGTTCGCGCGATTTCGCGGCCCGCCGGGCCACTCGGTCGCGGGAACGGCGAAGGGGAATGAAAAAAGCCGCCCGAGGGCGGCTTTTTCGTGGCGGCGGAGGCGCTTACTGCCCGTCGCTGGAGACTTCTTCCGGCTCCGGCCGGGAGCGGCCTTCCTTCTTCGGCAGCGGCTGGATGTCCAGCTTCACCTCGGAGGTTTCCTCGCCCTTCTCGTTCTTCCCGTGCTCGATGTCCACCGTGAGGCGGCCGCCTTCGGTGAGCTTGCCGAACAGCAGTTCGTCGGCCAGGGCGCGACGGATCGTGTCCTGGATCAGGCGCTGCATCGGCCGCGCACCCATCAGCGGATCGAAGCCCTTCTTGGCCAGGTGCTTGCGCAACTGGTCGGTGAAGGTGACCTCCACGCGCTTCTCGGCCAGCTGCTGCTCCAGCTGGAGCAGGAACTTGTCGACCACGCGCAGGATGATCTGCTCGTCCAGCGGCTTGAAGCTCACGACCGCATCCAGGCGGTTGCGGAACTCCGGCGTGAACAGGCGCTTGATGTCGGCCATCTCGTCGCCCGCCTCGCGGGTCGTCGTGAAACCGATCACCGCCTTGTTCATGGTCTCGGCGCCCGCGTTCGTGGTCATGATGATGATCACGTTGCGGAAGTCGGCCTTGCGCCCGTTGTTGTCGGTCAGCGTGCCGTGGTCCATCACCTGCAGCAGCACGTTGAAGATGTCCGGGTGGGCCTTCTCGATCTCGTCGAGCAGCAGCACCGCGTGCGGCTTCTTCGTGATGGCCTCGGTGAGCAGGCCGCCCTGGTCGAAGCCGACGTAGCCGGGAGGCGCGCCGATCAGGCGCGACACCGCGTGGCGCTCCATGTACTCGGACATGTCGAAGCGGATCAGGTCGATCCCCATGATGTAGGCCAGCTGCTTGGCCGCTTCGGTCTTGCCGACGCCCGTGGGGCCGGAGAACAGGAAGGAGCCGATCGGCTTGTCGCCGCGGCCGAGGCCGCTGCGCGCCATCTTCACGGAAGCTGCCAGAACCTCCAGCGCCTTGTCCTGGCCGAACACCACGGACTTGAGGTCGCGTTCCAGGGTCTGCAGCTTGCTGCGGTCGTCGCTGGACACCGAGGCCGGCGGGATGCGGGCGATCTTCGCCACGATCTCCTCGACTTCCGCCTTGGAGATGGTCTTCTTGCGCTTGTTCACCGGCAGGATGCGCTGGGCGGCGCCGGCCTCGTCGATCACGTCGATCGCCTTGTCCGGCAGGTGGCGGTCGTTGATGTACTTGGCCGACAGCTCCGCTGCGGCCTGCAGGGCGCCCGCCGCGTACTTCACGCTGTGGTGCTCCTCGAAGCGGCTCTTGAGGCCCTTGAGGATCTCGATGGTCTGCTCCACGCTCGGCTCGACCACGTCGACCTTCTGGAAGCGCCGCGACAGCGCCGCGTCCTTCTCGAAGATGCCGCGGTACTCGGTGAAGGTCGTCGCGCCGATGCACTTGAGCGTGCCCTGCGACAGCGCCGGCTTCAGCAGGTTGGAGGCGTCCAGTGTGCCGCCCGACGCCGCTCCGGCGCCGATCAGCGTGTGGATCTCGTCGATGAACAGGATCGCGTTGGGCTTGTCCTTCAGCGAGCGCAGCACGCCCTTGAGGCGCTGCTCGAAGTCGCCGCGGTACTTGGTGCCCGCCAGCAGCGCGCCCATGTCCAGCGAGTAGACGGTGCTCTCGGCCAGGATCTCGGGCACTTCCTTCTGCACGATGCGCCAGGCCAGGCCTTCGGCAATGGCCGTCTTGCCCACGCCGGCCTCACCCACCAGCAGCGGGTTGTTCTTGCGGCGGCGGCACAGGATCTGGATCACGCGCTCGACCTCGTACTCGCGGCCGATCAGCGGATCGATCTTGCCTTCCTTAGCGGACTGGTTGAGGTTGAGCGTGAACTGCTCGAGCGGCGACGCCTTCTCGTTCTTCTCGCCACCCTCCTCGCCCTCGGAGCCGGGGTTCTCGCCGCTCTTGGCGGGCTCGGGCGGGTCGCTCTTCTTGATGCCGTGGGCGATGTAGTTCACGACATCCAGCCGCGTGACGCCCTGCTGGTGCAGGTAGTACACGGCATGCGAATCCTTCTCGCCGAAGATCGCAACCAGCACGTTGGCGCCGGTCACTTCCTTCTTGCCGTTGCCGGTGGACTGCACGTGCATGATCGCGCGCTGGATCACGCGCTGGAATCCCAGCGTGGGCTGGGTGTCCACGTCGTCCGTGCCCGCCACCTGCGGCGTGTTGTCCTTGATGAAATTCGACAGCGACTTGCGCAGGTCGTCGATGTTCGCGGAACAAGCGCGCAGCACTTCGGCCGCGCTGGGATTGTCCAGCAGGGCCAGCAACAGGTGCTCCACGGTGATGAATTCGTGGCGTTGCTGACGCGCCTCCACGAATGCCATATGGAGGCTGACTTCCAATTCCTGGGCAATCATGTGATTTCCTTCTGCTTCAAACCTCTGTTCCTTCGAGTCCCGGTTTACTCGACCGGTTCACTCAGACACTGCAGGGGGTGCCCCGCCTGGCGGGCCGCCTCCTGCACCTGCTGGACTTTCGTGGCCGCGACGTCCCTCGAGTACACGCCACAAATGCCTTTGCCGTCCAGATGGATCTTCAACATGATCTGCGTGGCCGTCTCCCTGTCTTTCCCGAAGAACTCCTGGATCACCACCACCACGAATTCCATGGGGGTGTAGTCGTCGTTCAACATCACGACCTGGTACATCTGCGGCGGTTTGGTCTTCTGCGTCTTTCGTTCTGCAACCACCGAACCGCCATCGTCCTCCTTCGGCCGGATCGTGGGTCCGGCCGGGGGCGGGAGAGGTGTCTGACTGGCCATGAAAATCATTCTATCGACCGGAACTGGCACCCGTAGACCCTAGGTGAATTGGCGACGGTCCCGTCACATTCAAGCGACATGTGTGCCAGCTTGCAGATTCCGACCGGCGCGGAGGCCTTTACAGACGCTTTGCAGAGCAGGAATCCTTTCGTGGCGCCCACTTGCGCGTGACTAAGTGAAAATGTTGACAGATGAGCGGTCTTCACGGACACTCGCCCGCAACTGAGGGAACAAAAAACGGGGGCGCGCATCATGGCGACCGGCACTGTCAAGTGGTTTAACGATGCCAAGGGCTTCGGGTTCATCGAGCCCGATGGCGGCGGCTCGGACGTGTTCGCGCATTTTTCCGCGATCACCATGGAAGGTTTCAAGACCCTCAAGCAGGGATCCCGCGTGACCTTCGACATCCAGCAGGGCCCCAAGGGCCAACTGGCGCAGAACATCCAGGCCCAGCCCGGCCCGATCCAGACGCAGCCGCCGGGCACCGACCGTCCGCCGCGCCAGCCGAAGGTACGCGCGCCGCAGTTCCATGCGGCCGGCGGCCACGGCACGGACCACGCCAACAAGACCTGAGCGGGCGCCGCCGCGCCGACGCGCGCGCTGACCCCGACCTTGTCGAACGAGCCGCCTCCGGGCGGCTTTTCACACTCCGGCCACGGCGTGCGCGGCACGCGCGCACGGTCCGCCCTTCCCCACAGGAGGGGGTTTACACCCGCGAATGGGCGATTGACCCCTGCGGGGACGATCGGGTGTGCCGGGAGCAGCGCACGATGGGCGCCGGGAACCAGTCGGAACCGAAGGCCTCCCGGCCCGCGGATCAGCCGGCGATCCAGACGCCGTCGGGGCGGCGGCAGGCCGTGCCCTGCTGGCGCTGCGGCCCGTGCTCGGTGTGCACCGTCAGGGTGTACGGACGGCAGTAGGAGCCCTGCACGTACCTCACCTGGCCGGGAACGACGGTGTAGCGCGTGGGCCCCTCGGCCCACTGCACCTGGCGGCCCGCCGGGGCGACCTCGAGGACCTCGCCCACGCAGGCGTGGTTGGCGGCGTCCATGCGCCGGCCGACCTCCCCGCCCACCAGCACGCCGGCGACGGCGCCGCCGATGGTCGCGAGGGTGCGGCCGTCGCCCTTGCCGATCTGGTTGCCCAGCACGCCGCCGACGATGCCACCGAGCAGGCTGCCGACGGCGGGGCTGTTGCAGCGGACGGTGCCGGCCACCGGGGCGGGCCGGTACTGCGGCTTGTACACGTACTCGCCCTGCTGCTGGTGCATCCAGGGCACCACCACCACCGGCTGCTGCTGCACGACCACCGGCGGCCGCTGCACGATGACGGGCTGCGCGGGCACGACCACCACGCGCTCGGGCGCACGGCACTTGCGCTTTTCGGTGTAGTCGCCGTGCTTCCACTCGCGCGTCACCTTGCAGTTGCCGTCCCAGAACTCCTCCTTGTGCTTGCCATGACCGTGGCCATGTCCGTGCCCGTGGTCATGGTCGTCGCGGTCGGCCATGGCGGCCGGCGCGGCCAGGACGGCCGCCACGGCGGCCAGGAGGATGGAAGTACGCATGCGGGTCCTGCTCTCTCTGCTCATTGAAGCCAACGGGATTTTCGGACGGCCGGCTGGCTCAACGGTAACGGCGCATGTAACAGCGCGCGGCGACGTGAAATCCTTCGGTGTCTAGCAGCCGAGGTCTTCGCACAGCCGTTGCACCCGCGCCGTGACCTCGGGATCCATCTGGATGGCCCGCCCCCATTCGCGCTGCGTCTCGCCCGGCCACTTGTTGGTGGCGTCCATGCCCATCTTGCTGCCCAGCCCGGCCACCGGCGAGGCGAAGTCCAGGTAGTCGATGGGCGTGTGCTCGATCATCATGGTGTCGCGCGCCGGGTCCATGCGGGTGGTCAAGGCCCACATCACCTCGCGCCAGTCGCGCACGTCGACGTCGTCGTCGACCACGAGGATGAACTTCGTGTACATGAACTGGCGCAGGTGGCTCCACACGCCCATCATCACGCGCCGCGCATGGCCCGCGTAGGCCTTGCGGATGCTCACCACGGCCATGCGGTAGCTGCACGCCTCGGGCGGCAGGTAGAAGTCGACGATCTCCGGGAACTGCCGCTGCAGCAGCGGGATGAACAGTTCGTTCATCGCGAGGCCCAGCACCGCGGGCTCGTCCATCGGCTTGCCGGTGCAGGTGGAGTGGTAGATCGCGTCCGGCCGCATGGTGATGCGGTCGATCGTGAACACGGGGAACTCGGCCTGCTCGTTGTAGTAGCCGGTGTGGTCGCCGTACGGCCCTTCCAGCGCGTGCTCGTAGCCGCTGGGGTGGGCGGGGTCGGGCTGGATGTGGCCTTCCAGCACGATCTCCGCCGTCGCCGGGACCTTCAACGGCACGCCGAGCGCCGGCGCCACCTCGGTGCGGCCGCCGCGCAGCAGGCCGGCGAACTGGTATTCCGACAGTGCGTCCGGCACCGGCGTGACGGCGCCCAGCAGCGTGGCCGGATCAGCGCCCAGCGCCACGGCCACCGGGTACGGCTCGCCGGGATGCGCCAGCGCGTGGTCGCGGAAGTCGAGCGCGCCGCCGCGGTGCGCCAGCCAGCGCATGATGACCTTGTTGCGCGACAGCACCTGCTGGCGGTAGATGCCCAGGTTCTGGCGCGGCTTGTGGGGCCCGCGCGTGATCACGAGGCCCCAGGTGATGAGCGGGGCCACGTCGCCGGGCCAGCAATGCTGGATCGGCAGCCGCGCCAGGTCGACTTCCTCGCCTTCGAACACCTGCTGCTGGCAGGCAGGGCGGCTCACCTCGCGCGGCGCCATGTGCCACAGGCGCTTGACGAGGTCGCCCATGCCGAGCATTTCCTTGAAGCCGCGCGGCGGCTCGGGCTCCTTCAGGCGCGCGAGCAGTTCGCCGAACACGCGCACGCCCTTGAGGTCCGGCACGCCCATGGCGCGGGCCACGCGCTGCGGCGTCCCGAACAGGTTGGCCAGCACCGGCATGCGGTGGCCGGAGGGCTGCTCGAACAGGAGCGCGGGGCCGCCCGCGCGCAGCACGCGGTCGCAGACGGCGGTCATCTCCAGGTGCGGCGAAACCGGCTGGGAGACGCGCTTGAGGTCGCCGCCTTCCTCCAGCTGCGCCATGAATTCGCGCAGGTCGCGGTAGGTCATCGAACGGCGATCAGCCCCAGGGACGCTTGTCCTCGCCCCCGCGGCCGCGCGTGAAGCGGGAGAGGTCGAACACCGGCAGTTCCAGCGCGTCGAGCGTGTTCTTCACCACGAGGCCCAGCTCGGTGTCGCCTTCCATGCTGAGGCGGCGGTTGAAGAACAGCGTGTCCGGGTCTTCCTGGCGGCGCGCGATGCGCAGGAAATCGGGGCCGCTGGCGCTGATGGTGAGATCGGGCTGCGGCTGGCGCGACAGCGGCGAGAAGCGCGCGCCATTCCAGCTGAAATCGAACGAGTTCCGGGCGTCGCGCACGTGGATGCGGAACTTGCGGTCCTTCATCAGCAGCTTCACGTCCTCGGGCAGCTGCGGCGCCAGGATCGCGTTGAGCGCCGTCGCCAGCACCAGCGAGCCCGGGTAGGCCGGCAGGCGCTCGAGCACCGCGGCGATCGGCTTCGGGCACTCGGGCAGGCTGGAAAGGGAAAAGAACGTGTTCATGCCGCCACCTCGATGATCTGCTCCATGCCGGAACGGCCATGCCAGTAGCCGTTGCAGGCCTGGTCGGGCAGCAGCTGCTGGAGCTTCTCCTGCGCCGAGCGCGGATTCGCGCCGCCGCGGACCTCGTCGAACAGGCCGATGATTTCCGCCATGTGCTGCGACTGCGGGCTCAGGCGGACGACGTCCACGCCGGCCTTCTCCATCGACGGCAGGTCGCCCAGCAGGCTGTGCACGCGGGCCGACTGGGTCTGGATGCCATTGAGCACGAGGAAGGGCTCGTTCTCGCGGGTGCGCAGCACCTGACCGTCGGGATGGGCGATGCAGCTGAAGCCGCAATCGTCCTTCGGCAGGTTCAGGTGGCGCGCCGTGAAGCAGCGCGCCGAGAAGGCGAGCGGCAGGCGGCCGAAGGCGAACACCTCGGTCTCCAGGCCGGCGGGGCGCTCCTGCTGCACCTGGACGAGGTCGTCGCGCTTCATCTCCAGCGGCATCACCCAGCGCGAGGCGCCCAGCTCGTGCATCCAGCGCAGCGTGTCGGCGTTGTAGATGTTCAGGTGCGGGCCGGCCACGAAGGGCAGCTTGCCCGTCACGCAGTGCACCGCGCCCATGTCGTTGGCCTCGACGCCGAACTCGCCGTTGGCGGCGATCTTGTGCAGCACCGTGACGTCGGAACCCGACTCCAGCAGCACCTGCGTGGAAAGGAAGACCTCCTTGCCCGCGCCGCGCAGCATGGCCGCGATCTCCAGCCAGTCGGCCAGTTTCATCTCGTGGCGGCGCGAGCACACGGCCTCGCCGAGATAGACGACCTCCACCGGCGTGTCGGCGACGGCGGCGTAGAAGGCCTGCACGGTCGCGCGCGGCCAGTAGTACAGCAGGGGGCCCAGGGACAGCTTCATGGCCTTATTTCCAGGAACGGTGGTAGGCACCGATGGTGTGCTGCTGGCCTTCGGCCAGCTGGTCGAGGCCGGCCATCCAGCTGGTCTTGACGGAATAGCGGTGGGCGCCGGCCAGGCACTGGTCGATCGCCTCGCGCCAGATGCGCGTGACCTGCGCCACGTAGGCGGGACTGCGCTGGCGGCCCTCGATCTTGATCGCGCGCACGCCGATCTTCGTCAGCTCCGGCAGCAGGTCCAGCGTGTTGAGGCTGGTCGGTTCCTCGATCGCGTAGTAGTTCTGCTCGCCGTCGACATCGAAGCGGCCCTTGCAGAGCGTGGGGTAGCCGGCGTTCTCGCCTTCGGCGTAGAGGTCGATCAGCACGCCGCCCAGGCGGGCCTCGCGGCCGCGCGGCGTCTCCTGCCAGCGCACCGCCTTGGCGGGCGAGCACACGCCGTGCGTATTGGGCGACTCGCCCGTGACGTAGGAGGACAGCTGGCAGCGGCCTTCCACCATCACGCACAGGCTGCCGAAGCCGAACACCTCGATCTCGACGTCCGTGCGCTGGGTGAGCTGCTTGACCTGCTCCAGCGACAGCACGCGCGGCAGCACGGCGCGCTGGATGCCGAACTGCTCGCGGTACAGGTTGATCGCTTCGTAGTTGGTGGCGGAGCCCTGCACCGAGAGGTGCAGCCGCAACTGCGGATGCTGGCGCGCCGCGTACTTCAGGATCCCGGGATCGGCCACGATCACCGCGTCGACGCCCATGGCGGCCGCGGTGTCCACCGCCGTGCGCCAGCGGTCGCCCTGCCCGGCCTGCGGATAGGTGTTGATGGCCATCAGCACCTTGCTGCCGCGCTCGTGCGCGTAGCGGATGCCGGACTCGATCGCGGCGCGGTCGAAGTTGAGGCCGGCGAAGTTGCGCGCGTTGGTGGCGTCGCGCATGCCCATGTAGACGCAGTCGGCGCCGGCGTCGACCGCGGCTTTCAGGGCAGGCAGGCTGCCGGCGGGACAGACGAGCTCGATGGGGCTGGCGGGGGCAGTGGAAGCGGCGGACATGAGATGCGGGGCGCTCGCCCCGGAGGAACCGGAGGCCGCCGACGATACGCGAGCACGGGGGCATGCGTACTGACCGGCGTCAAGTCAGAGCGATCCGCCCCGCCAACGAAAAGGCCGCCCGCAGGCGGCCTTCCGACACGCGCGCAACAATCCGTCACATGTGGTCGATCATCACCTGGCCGAAGCCGGAGCACGACACCTGCGTCGCGCCCTCCATCAGGCGCGCGAAGTCGTAGGTGACCTTCTTCGACTGGATCGCCCTTTCCATGGAGTGGATGACCAGGTCGGCGGCCTTCGTCCAGCCCATGTGGCGCAGCATCATCTCCGCGGACAGGATCTCGGAGCCGGGGTTCACGTAGTCCTTGCCTGCGTACTTGGGCGCGGTGCCGTGCGTGGCCTCGAACATGGCCACCGTGTCGCTCATGTTCGCGCCCGGGGCGATGCCGATGCCGCCCACCTGCGCGGCCAGCGCGTCGGAGATGTAGTCGCCGTTCAGGTTCAGCGTCGCGATCACGCTGTACTCCGCCGGGCGCAGCAGGATCTGCTGCAGGAAGGCGTCGGCGATCGAGTCCTTGACCACGATCTCCTTGCCGGTCTTCGGGTTCCTGAAGCGGCACCACGGGCCGCCGTCGATCTCCTGGGCGCCGAATTCCTTCTTCGCCAGGGCATAGCCCCAGTCCCGGAAGCCGCCTTCCGTGAACTTCATGATGTTGCCCTTGTGCACCAGGGTCACGCTGGGCTTGTCGTTGTCGATCGCGTACTGCAGCGCCTTGCGCACCAGGCGCTCGGTCCCCTCGATCGACACCGGCTTGATGCCGATGGCGGAGGTCTGCGGGAAGCGGATCTTGCTGACGCCCATCTCCTTGATCAGGAAATCGATCGCCTTGCGGGCCTTCTCGCTCTTCGCCTCGTATTCGATCCCGGCGTAGATGTCTTCCGAGTTCTCGCGGAAGATCACCATGTTGGTCTTCTGAGGCTCCTTCAGCGGCGACGGCACGCCGGCGAAATACTGGATGGGGCGCAGGCACACATAGAGGTCCAGTTCCTGGCGCAGGGCGACGTTCAGCGAGCGGATGCCGCCGCCGACCGGCGTGGTCAGCGGGCCCTTGATCGACACCACGTACTCGCGCGCGACCTTCAGGGTTTCGTCGGGCAGCCACACGTCCGGGCCGTAGACCTTGGTCGCCTTCTCGCCGGCGAAGATCTCCATCCAGTGGATCTTCTTCTGGCCGCCGTAGGACTTCGCGACCGCCGCGTCCACCACCTTCAGCATCACGGGGGTGATGTCCACGCCCGTGCCGTCGCCCTCGATGTACGGAATGATCGGCTGGTCCGGCACGTTCAGCGACATGTCGGCGTTCACGGTGATCTTCTGGCCCTGGGTGGGGACCTGGATGTGCTGGTAGGCCATGGGGGAAGCGTCTCCGGAGGGGAAATCGGTTGCACCGCGCCGGCGTCCGGCGGCAATCGTGCGGATTCTAGTCCCCGGGCCGTCGCATCCCCCGGCGCGAAATTCGACCTGCGTCAATGTCACAACTGTCGTGTCAACCGCCGGCCGCGCTGCCGCGTTGGCGGAGGGTCTGACATCCCGTTGGGCATTTTTTTCACAACGATCGAACTGAAGGAATTCCAATGAGCAAGCTCCTCGCCGTCCTCGTCGCCGGTCTGTTCTCCGTCGCCGCCTTCGCCCAGACCCCCGCCGCCGCTCCGGCCGCCGCTGCTGCTCCGGCCGCCGCCGCCGCCCCGGCTGCTCCCGCTGCCAAGGCCGCCCCCGCCAAGGCCGAAGTGAAGGCCGAAGCCAAGAAGGAAGAGAAGAAGGTTGCCAAGGCCGACAAGAAGGCCAAGAAGGCCGCCCCGAAGGCCGAAGTCAAGAAGGAAGAGAAGAAGTCGTAATTCGACTGCTTCGCTTCGTGGAGCCGCGCCGCGCGGCTTCCGGCAGGGCCCGCCTTCCGGCGGGCTTTTTCTTTTCCGCGGACGGCATGCGCCGTGGTCGGTGAATACCCTGAGCCGAACGGCGGCGGGCGATTGTCAACCACGGAGTTCCCGCTGCCGTTACGGATGGGCCGACCGGGGGGAACCGGGAGGTCGAAGAAACGTCAGACAACCTTGAAAGGACTTTCCATGAGCAAGCTGCTCGCCGCCCTGGTCGCCTCCGTGTTTGCCATGTCCACCGCGTTCGCCGCCTCGCACGCCGGCGCCCCGATGGCTGGCGCCTCCGGCGCGAAGACCGAAGCCAAGGCCGAAGCCAAGGCCGAAAAGAAGACGGCGAAGGCGGACAAGAAGTCCACCAAGAAGACCTCGACGAAGAAGACCGCCAAGACGGACAAGAACTGAGCCCTGCGTCCCGCACGGAATGCCCGCCGCGCGCGGGCATTTTCGTTTCCCGCACAATCGCCGCATGAAGAAGTCCCCCGCCCTCCTGGCCCTCCTGCTGGCCGCCGCCGCGTTCGCGCAGGAGCCGCAGATGAACCTGCCGCGCGTGAAGCTCACCGCCGGCATGCACGTGATCGACGCCCAGGTCGCCGCCACCAACGAGCAGCGCATGACCGGCCTGATGCACCGGCAGGAGATGCCGCAGCACGAGGGCATGCTGTTCGTCTTCGACTACCCCAGCCAGCAGTGCTTCTGGATGAAGAACACGCTGCTGCCCCTGGCGGTCGCCTTCGTCGCCGACGACGGCACCATCGTGAACATCGAGGAGATGAAGCCGCAGTCCCTGGACTCGCACTGCTCGATGAAGCCGGTGCGCTACGTGCTGGAAATGAACAAGGGCTGGTTCGCCAAGAAAGGCATCGCCGCGGGCGCCAGGCTGGGCGGCCCGGTCTTTCGCTGAGCGCCCGCCCCCGTCACCCCGCGCAGGCGGGAATCCGGGGCTTGCAAGACAAAGGGCCGCAATCGCGGCCCTTTGTCTTGGCCCCCCGCGAGGGCGGGGGTGGCGCGATCTATTTCAACCGAAGTTCTTCGCGGCGAACTCCCAGTTCGCCAGCTTGTCCAGGAAGGTTTCGACGAACTTCGGGCGCAGGTTGCGGTAGTCGATGTAGTACGCGTGTTCCCACACGTCCACCGTCAGCACCGCGCGGTCGGCGGTGGTCAGCGGCGTGCCGGCGGCGCCCGTGTTCACGATGTCCACCGAGCCGTCCGGCTTCTTCACCAGCCAGGTCCAGCCGGAGCCGAAGTTGCCCACGGCCGATTTCACGAAGGCTTCGCGGAAGGCCTGGTAGCTGCCCCACTTCGCCGTGATCGCCTGCGCCAGCGCGCCGGTGGGCTCGCCGCCGCCGTTCGGCTTCATGCAGTTCCAGAAGAAGGTGTGGTTCCAGACCTGGGCGGAGTTGTTGTAGATGGCGCCCGAGGACTTGCGGATGATGTCCTCCAGCGGCATGTTCTCGAACTCGGTGCCCTTCTGCAGGTTGTTCAGGTTCACCACGTAGGCGTTGTGGTGCTTGCCGTGGTGGAACTCGAGCGTCTCGCGGGAGTAGTGCGGGGCCAGTGCGTCGATGGGGTACGGCAGGGGGGGCAGGACGTGTTCCATGGCTCTTCTTTCTCGAGGTTGTGGTGTCGGATCGCCGATTCTAGGAAGGATTCACGCCCCGCGTGGCGACGCGCAGATCAACCTCCCCATCCGCAAGGGCGGCACGCACGTCGCGCCCGGGGTGCATGGCGCGCACGCTGGTGAGCGGCTGGCCGGAGGCCGGGTCGGTGAGCAGTGCGTAGCCCCGCTGGAGCACGAGGCGCGGGTCGAGCAGTTGCAGCCGCAGCGCGATGCGTTCGCAGTCGCGCGTGGCGCGGGCCAGCCGCTCGGCGATGCCGGAGCGCAGGGCCTCGCGCAGCGAACGCAGCTCGTCTTCGGAACGCTGCAGCCGCGCCGTGAGCGCGAAGCGCAGTCGTTGCGCCTGCCGTTCGATGCGCAGGTGCTGCTGGGCGGTGCGCGCCGAGGGCCGGCCCAGGTGCGCCGCCGCCTGGTCGAGCCGCTGCGCCGCGCGGTCCAGCCGGCGCAGCGCGGCCTCGCGCAGCCTCTCGTGCAGCAGGCGCAGCGCGCCCAGCCACGCCTCCCGCGGCTGCGCCGCCAGTTCGGCCGCCGCCGTCGGCGTGGGCGCGCGCACGTCGGCGCAGAAGTCGGCGATGGTGAAGTCGGTCTCGTGCCCGACCCCGCTCACCAGCGGCACCGGGCTGCGCACGATGGTGCGCGCCAGCCTTTCGTCGTTGAAGGCCCAGAGGTCTTCCATCGAGCCGCCGCCGCGCACCAGCAGGATGACGTCGATGGTGCCCCGCTCGGCGGCGCGGTAGAGCGATTCCAGCGCGGCGGCCAGTTCGCCCGGCGCCTGCGCCCCCTGCACCGCCGCGGGGACCAGCACGACCGGCACGTGGGGCGCGCGCCGCCGCAGGCAGGTCACCACGTCGTGCAGCGCCGCCGCGCCCAGCGAGGTGGCGATGCCGATGCCGCGCGGCAGGAGCGGCAGCTCGCGCTTGCGCGCCGCGTCGAACAGGCCTTCGGCCTCCAGCTTCGCCTTGAGGCGCAGGAACTGCTCGAACAGGGCGCCTTGCCCCGCGCGGCGCATGCTCTCCACCACCAGCTGCAGGTCGCCGCGCTGCTCGTACACGCCCAGCCGGCCGCTCACTTCGACCAGTTCGCCGTCGCGCGGCAGGAATTCGAGCAGGCTCGCGCTGCGGCGGAACATCGCGCAGCGGACCTGCCCCTGGGCGTCCTTCAGGGAAAAGTAGCAGTGCCCGCTGGCGGCGCGCGAAAACCCCGTGATCTCGCCGCGCACCGTCACGGGGTTGAAGCGCGCTTCCAGGGCGTCGGCCACGGCGCGGCACAGCGCGCCGACAGCCCAGACGCGCCGGCCCGGCGCAGGGAAAGCGTTACCGTCCGTCAACAAAAAGACCCTTACCAAGGGTTAACCCGATGGTCAATTCATCCACAGGGGACCCGAAGGTGGGGAAAAAGCCCCATTGATGGGCTGAGACGCTGATTTCTCCGAGCAAG
Organism: Ramlibacter monticola; assembly: GCF_016722785.1. Lineage (GTDB taxonomy): Bacteria > Pseudomonadota > Gammaproteobacteria > Burkholderiales > Burkholderiaceae_C > Ramlibacter > Ramlibacter monticola. Next base: position 370,899 of record NZ_JAEQNE010000002.1, read on the forward strand.
TCATTGATTCCAAAGGGATTTTTCCTGCTCATTTGGTCATCGTTCTGTCAAATCGAAGCATTGGCGCGGGTTGCGGTGGGGGGGAGGATCATTTCTCAACAAAGTTGTCCACAACTTTTGTGAGTGTCGTCCTACGGCGACGCCTGCGCGTCCTACGAACGCGGCAATGCGGCCTACAGCGTGCCAGTCCGCGATAATCCGCGGCAGGCAGGGCGCGCAACGCGTGCCTGCCAGCAGTGAATCCCGGCGGAGGACCCCCGTTTGTTTTCGATCATACAAGCCGCAGGCTGGCCGATCTGGCCGCTGGTTGCCTGCTCCATCCTTGCACTCGCTCTGGTCATCGAACGTTTCCTGAGCCTCAAGACCGCCAAGATCGCGCCGCCGAAGCTGCTGGACGAAGCCCTGGCCGTTTCGCGCGCCTCCGTGCCCTCGCCCGACGTGGTGCGGCAGCTGGAACAGAACTCGGCCCTCGGCGAAGTGCTGGCCAGCGGCTTCCGCGCGCTCAACTCGGACCCGCGCTGCACCGAAGCCGACCTGCGCGCCAACATGGAGAACACCGGGCGCGCCGTGGCCCACCGCCTCGAGCGCTACCTGAACGCGCTGGCCACGATCGCCTCCGCCGCGCCCCTGCTCGGGCTGCTGGGCACGGTGATCGGCATGATCGAGATCTTCGGCTCGCAGTCGCCCGCGGGCGGCGCCACCGGCGGCAACCCGGCGCAGCTCGCGCACGGCATCTCGGTGGCCCTCTACAACACCGCCTTCGGCCTGATCATCGCGATCCCGGCGCTGATCTTCTGGCGCTACTTCCGCGGCCGCGTCGACGAGTACCTGCTGACGCTGGAACTCGCGGCGGAGCGCTTCGCGCGCCACCTCAACAACCTGCGGCGCGCATAGGGCGGCGGCGATGAATTTCCGTCCGCGCGCCAAGGACGAACCGGAGATCAACCTGATCCCGTTCATCGACGTGCTGCTGGTGGTGCTGATCTTCCTGATGCTCACCACCACCTACAGCAAGTTCACGGAGATGCAGCTGAAGCTGCCGGTGGCCGACGTCGACGCCCAGCGGGACTACCCGCGCGAAGTGCTCGTCGCCGTCTCCAGCGACGGCCGCTACATGGTGAACCGGCAGGCGGTGAGCGGCCGGGGCCCGGAGGCCCTTGCCGAATCCATGGCCGAGGCCGCCAAGGCGGGCAAGGACTCGGTCGTGATCATCAGCGCCGACGCCACGGCCACGCACCAGTCGGTCATCACGGTCATGGAAGCGGCCCGGCGCATCGGCCTGAGCCAGATCACCTTCGCCACGCAATCGTCGGCCCAGGCCGGCAGCAAGTGAGCACGTTGCAGCAGGCCTGGCTGCGCCGCGGCCCGCTGGCCTGGCTGCTGTGGCCGGTGTCGCTCGTCTACGGCGGCCTGAGCGCCCTGCACCGCCGCTCCTACACGTCCGGGCGCCGGCCCGTGGAGGGCGTGCCGGTGCCGGTGATCGTGGTGGGCAACGTGATCGCGGGCGGCGCGGGCAAGACCCCGGTCGTGCTCGCCGTGCTGAAGCACCTGCGCGAGCGCGGGCTGCGCGCCGGCGTCGTCTCGCGCGGCTACGGCCGCAGCGGCGACGAGTGCCGCGAGGTGCACCCGCAGGACGACCCCTCCGTGGCCGGCGACGAGCCCCTGCTGCTGCGGCGCAATGGCGGCCTGCCGGTGTTCGTGGCGCGGGAACGGGCCCAGGCGGCGCGCGCGCTGCTCACGGCGTATCCGCGCACCCAGGTGATCGTCAGCGACGACGGGCTGCAGCACCTCGCGCTCGCGCGCGACCTCGAGATCTGCGTGTTCGACCGCCGCGGCATCGGCAACGGCTGGCTGCTGCCCGCCGGGCCCCTGCGCGAGCCCTGGCCGCGCCGCGTGGACCTGGTGCTGCGCGACGCCGACACGCCCGGCATCGAAGGCCACGTGCTGCAGCGCACGCTGGCCCCGCAGGCGCTGCGCGGCGACGGCGCGCACCGGCCGCTGTCGGACCTGCGCGGCGGCCCGGTCATCGCGCTGGCGGGCATCGCGACCCCGGAGGCGTTCTTCGCCATGCTGCGCGACGCGGGGCTGGAGCTCGAAGCGACCTACGCCCTCCCCGACCACCACGAGTTCAGCCACCTGCCGGGCGCGATCCCCAAGACGGCGACGCTGGTCTGCACCGAGAAGGACGCGATCAAGCTGTGGCGCCTGCGACCTGGCGCCTGGGCGGTGCCGCTGCGGGTGGACATTCCGGCCTCGTTCTGGGCCGACTTCGATCGCCTGCTGGACGCGCGGCTATCATCGCCGCATGGATCCCCGCCTTCTTGAGCTCCTCGTCTGCCCCGTCACCAAGGGGCCCCTGGACTACGACCGCGAGCGCCACGAGCTGCTTTCGCGCAGCGCACGGCTCGCCTATCCCGTCCGCGACGGCATCCCCGTGCTGCTGGAAGACGAGGCGCGCACGCTGAGCGACGAAGAACTGGAGCGCCTGCCGGCGCGCACCCCGCTGGCCTGAACGCGGTGAGCGCCGCACGGCCGCCCGAAGGCGCTCGCCCCCTCCGCTTGCGGAGGGGGGAGGAGGAGTCCGCGCAGCGGACGGATCCTGGGGAAGGTATCCAATGAGCTTCACCGTCCTGATCCCCGCCCGGCTCGCCTCGACGCGGTTGCCGGACAAGCCGCTCGCCGACATCGGCGGCGTGCCGATGGTCGTGCGCGTGGCGCAACGGGCCGAGCAGTCCGGCGCCGCCCAGGTGGTGGTCGCGGCCGACAGCGAGCGCATCGCGGATGCCTGCAGCCGCCACGGCGTGCGCGCGGTGCTGACCCGCACCGACCACCCGTCCGGCAGCGACCGCCTCGCGGAGGCCTGCGAGCAGCTCGGGCTGGAGCGCGACGACCTGGTCGTGAACGTGCAGGGCGACGAGCCCCTGATCGACCCCGGGCTGATCGATGCCGTGGCCACCCTGCTGCGCGAGCGGCCGCAGGCCAGCATGAGCACGGCGGCGCACCCCATCGCCAGCGTCGCCGAATTCGCGAACCCGAACGTGGTGAAGGTGGTGCTGCAGTCCGACGGGCTGGCGCTCTACTTCAGCAGGGCTCCCATCCCCTGGTGGCGCGACGGCTTCGGCCAGGGCGTCACCGCACTGCCGCAGCCGGCGCCGCTGCGCCACATCGGCATCTACGGTTATCGCGCCGGCTTCCTGCGCGCGTTCCCGCGCATGGCGCAGGCGCCGGTGGAATCCTGCGAGGCGCTGGAGCAGTTGCGCGCGCTGTGGCATGGCCATCGCATCGCGGTGCACGTGAGCGAGACCGCACCGGGGGCGGGCGTCGATACGCCGGAGGACTTGCAGCGCGTGCGCGCCCTGTTCGCCCGGGCGGGATCGCCCTGAGGCGTAAGTTCCACGCAGGGGGGTGCGTGCTATCCTCCGTTACAACAAGCGCGACGGCCGTGAGCCTGGCACCGGCCCGCAGTGCCGACCGACTCCATACCATCCGAGGATTCCCATGAGACTGATCCTGTTGGGCGCACCGGGCGCCGGCAAAGGCACGCAGGCGAGCTTCCTGTGCCAGAAGTACGGCATCCCCCAGATCTCCACCGGCGACATGCTGCGCGCCGCGGTCAAGGCCGGCACCCCGCTGGGGCTGGCGGCCAAGAAGGTGATGGACGCGGGCCAGCTGGTGAGCGACGACATCATCATCGGCCTCGTGAAGGAACGCATCGCCGAGCCGGATTGCGCCCGGGGCTTCCTCTTCGACGGCTTCCCCCGCACGATCCCGCAGGCCGAGGCCATGAAGGCCGCCGGCGTGAAGATCGACTGCGTGCTGGAGATCGACGTGCCCTTCGCCGCCATCGTGGAGCGCATGAGCGGCCGCCGCTCGCACCCCGCGTCGGGCCGCACCTACCACGTCAAGTTCAATCCGCCGAAGGCCGAAGGCAGGGACGACGTCACCGGCGAGCCGCTGATCCAGCGCGACGACGACCGCGAGGAGACGGTGCTCAAGCGCCTGGACGTCTATTCCGCCCAGACGCGCCCGCTGGTGGAGTACTACACCGAGTGGTCCAGGGCCGACGCGCGCAACGCGCCCAAGGTCCGGAAGATCGACGGCATGGGCACGGTGGACGAGATCACCGCGCGGGCACTGCAGGCGCTGGCGGACTGCTGACGCGTCCGCCCGGCGGCGGCCTCAGGCCGCCATCAGTTCCAGCATCAGGGCGATCCGCGCCTTCACCGGCGTGAGGCCCTCCGCCGCGGGCAACCGGTCGCCCGCGTGCGGCAGCACCCTTCCCTGCAGGCAGCGCGACGTCCGCCGCACCGCGACCCCCTGCGCCTGCGCCGCCAGCAGGGCCGACTCCAGCGCCTCGTGCAGCGTGCCGTTGCCGGTCCCGGCGACGACGATCCCCCGCACGCCGTCGCTGACGAGAGCCTGCACGGTCGCGCCCGTCGCGCCGGCGTGACTGAGGACGATCTCGACCCGCGGCCACTGCGCGGCATCCTTCAGCGCGCCTGCCCCCGTTCCTTCCGGCCACGCGCGCAATTGCCGCAAGCGTCCTTCCTCCACGTACGCGAGCGGCCCGGCGTCCCCGGAGGAAAACGCGTCGACGCGGTAGCCGTGCACCTTCTGCACGTCGGCGGCGCCGTGCACCGTGCCGGCGAACACGACGCAGACGCCGCGGGCCAGGCCGGAACCCGCCACCGCCAGCGCGTCGGCCAGGTTCTGCGGGCCATCGGGGACGACCGCGGTCGCCGGGCGCATCGCCCCGGTCAGCACCACCGGCTTCGACGGCGCCAGCACCGACTGCAGGAAGAAGGCCGTTTCCTCCATCGTGTCGGTGCCGTGCGTGACCACGAGGCCGGCGACATCGGCCTGGGCTATCCAGTGCGCGCAGCGCTGCGCCAGCGCGCCCCAGGTGCCGAAATCCATGTCCTTGCTGTCGATCTGCGCGACCTGCTCGCCCTCGATGGCGAAGCCCGCCGGCAGCGGCAGCCCCTCCAGCAACTGGCCCACGCCGATCTGCGCCGCCCGGTAACCGAGGTTGTCGCCGGCCGAGGCGGCGCGCCCGGCGATCGTGCCGCCAGTCGCCAGTACCACGATTCTCGCGTTGCTCTCTTGCATTCCACTCCAAACTGTTCAAAAATACAGATACTGGATATCAACACAGTCCCGCCATGGCCACCAACGCCCGCATGCCCGCCACCGCAACGGACCAGGAGTCGTCGATGGAGCCTCCGAAGCTCACGCCACGCCAACAGCAGATTCTGGACCTGATCCAGAGCGCGATCGAGCGCACCGGCGCCCCGCCCACCCGCGCCGAGATCGCGGAGGAACTGGGCTTCAAGTCCGCCAACGCGGCCGAGGAGCACCTGCAGGCCCTCGCGCGCAAGGGCGTGATCGACCTCGTGAGCGGCACTTCGCGCGGCATCCGCCTCAAGGGCGAAGCCTTGCGCGCCATCCAGGAGGCGCGGGTCAAGCAGTTCGACCTCCCCCTGCCCACCCTGCTGCAGCTGGCCTTGCCGCTGGTGGGCCGCGTGGCGGCCGGCTCGCCGATCCTGGCGCAGGAACACGTGGACAAGACCTACTACGTGGAAAGCGGCCTGTTCCAGCGCCGCCCCGACTACCTGCTGAAGGTGCGGGGCATGTCCATGCGCGACGCCGGCATCATGGACGGCGACCTGCTCGCCGTGCAGGCCACGCGCGACGCCAAGAACGGCCAGATCGTGGTGGCCCGCCTCGGCGACGACGTGACGGTCAAGCGCTTCCGCCGCAACAAGCACCTGATCGAACTGCACGCCGAGAACCCCGATTACCCGACCATCGTGGTGGAACCGGGCGAGCCCTTCGAGATCGAGGGCGTGGCCGTCGGCCTGATCCGCAACACGATGCTCATGTAGTCACCGGCCGCCGCCGCAGGTGGCAGGCGTATGGCGAGGCGCTCGCCATCACCCTGCGGCAGCAGGCCCCACCCCAATCCTGCCTGTGTCTCTCCAGGAGCTGTCACATGGCAACCGTCTTGATTTCCCTGTCCCGTCTCGCCGCCGCCTTCCGCGGCCTGCTCGGCGCGCTCGCGCCGCGCGCCACCCCGGCCGCTCCGGCGCGCGCGCTGCCGCCCCGCCCGGCCCATGGCGAGGCGCTGAAGCCGCTGCGCGTCGTTCGGGTGCTGGAGCCGAGCGCGCCGCGCAGCACGGCCGGCCGAATGGTGATTTCCGGCCGGCTGGCCGACGTGTGCGCCGAGCTGGATCGCCTGGCGGCACTGGAGGCGCAGGGCTGCTGAGCCCGGCGGGCTCAGCGCGGCGCGCTGCCCGCCAGGTAGTCGGCCTTCCCCAGGTCCACCCCGTTGTGCCGCAGGATGGCGTAGGTCGTGGTCACGTGGAAGAAGAAGTTGGGCAGCGCCCAGGTGGTGAGATAGGCCTGCGCCGTCATGGTGCGAGTCTTGTCGCGGCCCACGGGGAAGGTGATCTCCTTGTCCTCCTTGCCGTCGAGCGCGCTCGCCGGCACCGACTGCAGGTAGTCCAGCGTCTTCTGGATGCGCGCCTTCAGATCGCCGAAGCTCGCCTCGTTGTCCTCGAACTTCGGCGCCTCCACGCCGGAGATGCGCGCCACGCCCAGCTTGGCCGCGTCGCAGGCGATCAGCACCTGGCGTGTGAACGGCAGCATGTCCGGCGCGAGGCGGTACGTGGTCAGCACCGAGGGGTCGAAGCCGCGCGCCTGGGCGCTCGCCTCGCCCTTGTCGAGGATGTGGACCAGGTTGCGAAGCATGTGCTGGAACACCGGGACGCTGGCCGCGTACATCGACATCGTCATGAGCAATCTCCTCTTCGTTGAAGGACGCCATCTTAGGAGCCCCGGAAAGCCCCCTGGGGGAGGTCCGTTCTGGCTGCCGCGGGGCGCCGGCAACACGCGCTGGCAGCGCAGCCATTTCCCCGGCGGCCCGCAAGGCACAATCGAGGGAATGAACATCGTGATCCTCGACGACTACCAGGACGCCGTGCGCAAGTTGCAGTGCGCGTCCAAGCTGGAAGCCTACCCCGCCAAGGTCTTCACCAACACGGTCAAGGGGATCGGCCAGCTGTCCGTGCGCCTGCGCGACGCCGACGTGATCGTTCTGATTCGCGAGCGCACCCACATCACCCGGCAGCTGGTGGAGAAGCTGCCGCGCCTGAAGCTGATTTCCCAGACCGGCCGGGTCGGGGCCCATATCGACGTCGAGGCCTGCACCGAGCGCGGCATCGCGGTCGCCGAGGGGGTCGGCTCCCCGGTGGCTCCGGCGGAACTGACCTGGGCGCTGATCATGACGGCCATGCGCCGGCTTCCGCAGTACATCAGCAGCCTCAAGCACGGGGCCTGGCAGCAGTCCGGCATGAAATCGGCCTCGATGCCGGCCAACTTCGGCATCGGCCAGGTGTTGCGCGGCAAGACCCTGGGCGTCTGGGGCTACGGCAAGATCGGTCAACTGGTGGCCGGCTACGGCAAGGCCTTCGGCATGCGCGTGCAGGTCTGGGGCAGCCCGGACTCGCGCGCCCGGGCCGAAGGCGACGGCCTGGTCGCGGCGCCCAGCCGCGAGGCGCTGTTCACCGAGAGCGACATCGTCACGGTGCACCTGCGCCTGAACGACGAGACCTTCGGCATCGTGCGGCTGGAGGACCTCAACCGCATGAAGCCGACGTCCCTCCTGGTGAACACCTCGCGCGCCGAGCTGATCGAGCCGGAAGCCCTGATCGCCGCGCTGAACCGCGGCCGTCCCGGCATGGCCGCCATCGACGTCTTCGAGAGCGAGCCGATCCTGCAGGGCCACGCCCTGCTGCGGCTGGAGAACTGCATCTGCACGCCGCACATCGGCTACGTGGAGCAGGAAAGCTACGAGCTGTACTTCGGCGCCGCCTTCGACAACGTGGTGAGCTTCATCAAGGGCACGCCCACCAACATCGTCAACCCGGGGGCGCTGCAGGTCCGCCGCTGATGCGGCATGACGCACGACGGAGGACGGACGACCCATGGGCGAACCCGTCATTCGTCGTGAAGCGCAGCGAAGTCATTCGTCATCCGCCGCGCTGAGCGCGCCGGCAGGACGCGAGCCGCTTCCCGCCGTCCTCTGGCCGCTCCTGTTCGGCAATTTCGTGATCGGCACCGGCGTCATGGTCGTGCCCGGCACGCTCGACGAAATCGGCCGCGACCTGGCGGTCTCGATCGCCGCCGCCGGCCAGCTGATTTCCGCCGGGGCGCTGCTGATGTGCGTGAGCGCGCCGCTGCTCGCCAGCGTGGTCGCAGGCTGGGACAGGCGCCTGCTCCTGGCGGGCGCCATGCTCTGGTACGCGCTGCTGCACCTGGCCTGCGCGCTGGCCCCCGGCTTTTCCGCGCTGCTGGCGCTGCGCGTGATCGCGCTGGTGCCCCCCGCCGTCTTCACGCCGCAGGCCGCCGCTTCGCTGGGGCTGCTGGTGCCAGCGCACCTGCGCGGACGCGCCATCACCTTCATCTTCCTCGGCTGGTCGCTGGCCTCGGTGCTGGGCATGCCGCTGGGCGCGCTGGTCGGCGGCACGCTCGGCTGGCGCGCCGCGATGCTGATGGTGGCCGCGCTGGCCGTGGCGAGCGCCGCCTGGGTCTGGCGCGCCCTGCCCTCCGGCGTGAAGCCGCCGGCGCTGTCCTTCGCCGCCTGGCAGGAAACCCTGCGCGCGCGCCCCTTGATGACGGCCGTGGCCGTCACGGTGCTGTCGGCCGCGGGCCAGTTCGTGCTGTTCTCCTACATGGCGCCCTACTTCCGGCGGAAGCTGGCCCTCGTCCCTGGCGAGCTGAGCCTGCTGTTCCTGTGCTTCGGCGCCTTCGGCCTGCTGGGCAACGTGCTGATGGCGCGCCACATCGACCGCATCGGCGCCGGCCGGGCGGTGATGACCGGGCTCGCGCTCATGGCCGCTACCCTGCTGCTGTTTCCACTGGGCAGCTCGCTGTGGCTGGCGATGCTGGTCAACGTCCCGTGGGCGCTCGGCTGCTTCTCGTCCAACTCCGCCCAGCAGGCGCGGCTGGTGGGCATGGCGCCGGCGCTGGCCTCCGCCAGCGTGGCGCTGAATTCGTCCGCGATGTACGCGGGCCAGGCGATCGGCGCGGCCAGCGGGGGCTGGCTGATCGCGCGCGGCGGCATGGACTGGCTGCACTGGGCCGGGCTGGCCGGCCTGTTGGCGGCCATGGCGGCCAGCGCCTTGGCCAGCCGCTTCGCCGCGCGCTAGATGCGGCTGTGCCGCGCGTCGAGCGGCGGCGTGATCGACGGCTCGTCGATGTCGAAATCCAGCGGCTGCAGTTCGCTCGCCACCGGCCGGGCCTTCGGCAACTCGTCGAGGTCGATATCCACGCCCAGGCGCACCGAAGACGGCGGCACCATCAGCAGCTCGAGGTCGACGTCGGGCCGCTCCCGCGCCACGAGCTCGAGCGGGCGCACCGAGGTGTCATGGACCGTGGTCTCGGGCACCTCCTCCGCCGGGGCCGGCTGCGACACCTCCTGCGCGATGTGGTACAGCAGCACCAGCTCGCGGTAGGCCTCCAGGCTGAAGGACTCCGCGCCGGGCAGCCCCGGCCGGCGGAAGATCGACTCCTCGATCACCCCCAGCACCTCCGGAGCGGGCCAGAGGGCGAGGATGCGGCCCAGCGCGCGCCCGTAGTCCTCCAGCGAGGCGCCGCGCTGCTCGAAATGCTCGAAGTCGGGCGCCTGGGCCGTGAAGCGCTCGCGGAACTCGTTGCGCAGCCGCTCGTAGTCGGCCCGGCGGCCCAGCGAGTGGTACAGCTCCAGCAGGTCCAGCCAGGCCAGCGCGCTGGTCTCCACGTCGTCGTGGACGTGCGCCTCCAGTAGCGCGATCGCCTGTTCGTCCTCGCCGATGGACAGGAAGAAGTCGGCCTTGTCGTGGACGTCGATCAGTTCCTGCACGCCCACCATGCGCGTGAGGCCGCCGCGGCTGGCCAGGAACTCCTCGCGCGCGGGAAAGGGGAAGACGGCCGCGGAGGCACGCGGCGCGGTCGCGGCCGTCAGGGCGTCGTCCAGGCCTGCGGGAACCGGCGTCAGCCGTTGCGGGGCGGGCGTCGCCTGCGTGGCGAGGCCGCTCGCCGCGGACCCGCGGTGGGCATCGCCGTGCACCTCGAACCAGCGGCCGACCTGCCGCAGGCGGTGCTCCCCGTACCAGCGCCAGCCCAGCCACCCGAACAGCGCGAGCAGGATCGCCGACAAGCCGGCGACGATCGCGCCGGCCATCCCGCGCTCGGCGCGGACCCTTTCCACTTCGGCGCGCATCTGCACCATGGCGGCGGCGTTCTGCTGCGTCGCGTCGCGCAGCGATTTCAATTCGCGCTGCACCGACTGCAGGCGCTGCGCATCCTGCAGCGACGCGTCCGGATCCTTCTGCAGCGCCTGCCAGAGTGCCGCGGCGGCCGCGCGCCGCTGCGGATCCGCGGCGACCTGGCTGCGCAGTTCCGTGGACAGGCGCAGCACCGGATCGGTCTCGATCGCCAGGTCCAGCGGTTCCAGCCTCAATCGCGGCCGGCCCTGGGTGGGCTCCGGCAGGCGGGACCGGACGACCGACGCCGGCGCGGCGGGGCGCCCCGCCTCCGGCCGCGCGGCGCGCAGGCCGCGTTCGGCGTGCAGCGTCGCCACGCCGGCCTCGCCGGAACGCGGCGCGCGCGCAACTGACACCCCAGCGGCCGGGACGGCGGGCACCGGACGGGTCGCCATCGGGGGCTGCGCCGGCACGGAGGGCAGGCGCGGCGGCGCCGCCGTTTCGTTCTGCGGCGGCGGCTCCGACAGGAGCACGAAGCGCCGCGTGGTGCCCTGGCCGCAGCCGACGTGCAGGTAGACCGTCACCATGGGCTCGTCGACCGGCGCCGGCGAGACCACCCGCAGCACGCCCTGTCCGCCCGTGCCCGGTTCCCAGCGCGCGGTGGGTGCGCGTCGCACCCGTTCCTCGCCGTAGAACACTTCGGCGCTGACGCAGGGTTCATCCCCGGCCGGCCCGTCGAGCGTGACGGGGACCGTGAGTTCGAGGGGCCTCCCAACGAGGACGGCGCCCTGGGCGCGGCCCACGGCCAGCGCGCTCGCGTCCAGCGAGACCAGGCAACCGCACGCCGCGAGCGGCAGGACGCGGCGGGTAACTTTATGCAACATCAAGAAGCAGATTTTAGGCATTAACGCCACCCGGTCCCCGAAAGTTTCGCGGCGGAGCCTCTGGTGCGCCCGCCGATAATGACCGGATGGAGACTCGTTACAACACGATAGGTATCGCCGGCGCCGGCGCCATGGGGCGCGGCATCGCGCAGATCGCCGCGCAGGCGGGCAGCACGGTGCGGCTCTACGACACCCAGCCGGAGGCCGTGCAGCGCGCCTTGCAGGAGCTCGGCGCCCAGTGGGACCGGCTGCAGGAAAAGGGCCGCATGGACGCCGCCGCCGTGCAGGCCGCCAAGGCGCGCCTGAAGGGAGCGGCCAGCCTGCAGGAGCTGGCCGACTGCGATCTGGTGGTCGAGGCCGTGATCGAACGGCTGGACGTCAAGAAGTCCCTGTTCGCCGAGCTCGAACGCATCGTCGGCCCCGACGCGGTCCTGGCCACCAACACGTCCTCCCTCTCCGTCACGGCGATCGCCAACGGTCTGCAGCGGCCGCAGCGCGTCGCCGGCTACCACTTCTTCAACCCGGTGCCGCTGATGAAGGTGGTGGAAGTGATCGCCGGACTGAAGACCGATCCCGCGGTCTGCGAGGGCCTCGCCGCCTACGCGAAGCAGATGGGTCATACGCCGGTGCAGGCGCAGGACACGCCCGGCTTCATCGTCAACCACGCCGGTCGCGGCTACGGCACCGAGGCCCTGCGCATCGCCAGCGAAGGCGTGGCCGATTTCGCCACCGTCGACCGCATCCTGCGCGACCAGGTCGGCTTCAGGCTCGGCCCCTTCGAGCTGATGGACCTGACCGGCCTCGACGTCTCGCATCCGGTGATGGAGTCGATCTACCAGCAGTACTACGACGAGCCGCGCTACCGCCCGAGCGCCATCGCGGCGCAGCGCGTGGCCGGCGGCGTGCTGGGTCGCAAGACCTCCGAGGGTTTCTACCGCTACGTCGAGGGCAAGCAGCAGGTGGCCGCCGAGCCGCCCGCGCCCACCGTAGACGAGATCCCGCCGGTGTGGGTCTCCACGCGCGCCGCCCGCCGTCCCGAGCTGCTCCAGCTGCTGAAGGACCTGGGCGCGAAGGTCGAGACCGGGCAGTCGCCCTCCATGAACGCCCTCACGCTGGTCGCGCCGCTCGGCTTCGACGTGACCACCGTGGCGGTGGTGGAACGGCTCGATCCCGCCCGCACCGTCGGCATCGACCTGCTGATCGAGGATGCGGCCACCAGGCGCCGGGTGCTGGCCACCAACCCCGCCACCCGCGCCGACATGCGCGACGCCGCCCATGCCCTGTTCGCGCGCGACGGCAAGCCGGTCAGCGTGATCCGCGACTCGGGCGGCTTCGTCACCCAGCGCGTGGTCGCCACCATCGTCAACATCGCCGCGGACATCTGCCAGCAGCGCGTCTGCTCGCCGCGCGACCTCGAGACCGCCGTGACCCTGGGCCTGGGCTATCCGCTCGGCCCGCTGGCCATGGGCGACCGCTGGGGTCCGACCAACATCCTGGAAGTGCTGTTCAACCTGCAGACGGTCTACGGCGACCCGCGCTACCGCCCCAGCCCCTGGCTGCGCCGGCGCGGCGCCATCGGGCTGTCGCTGCTGCAAGAGGAGGCCTGAGCCATGACGGCCGAACTCAAGAGCGCGAGCCAGGGCCGCACCATGGTCCTGACCATCAGCAACCCCGAGCTGCGCAACGCGCTCGGGCCGGAGATCTACGCCGCCGGCGTCGAGGCGCTCAACGCCGCCGACAGCAACCCCGAGGTGCGCAGCGTCGTCATCACCGGCGAAGGCAGCAACTTCTGCGCCGGCGGCAACCTGCAGCGCCTGCTGTCCAACCGCGACAAGGCCCCCGAGGTGCAGGCGCAATCCATCGACGGCCTGCACGGCTGGATCGACGCGATCCGCACCTTCCCCAAGCCCGTCATCGCCGCCGTGGAAGGCGCCGCGGCCGGCGCCGGCTTCTCGCTGGCGCTGGCCTGCGACCTCATCGTCGCGGCCGAGAACGCGGTGTTCGTCATGGCGTACAGCAGCGTCGGCCTGTCGCCGGACGGCGGCGGCACCTGGAGCCTTGGGCAGGCCCTGCCGCGCCAGCTCGCGAGCGAGCTGCTGATGTGCGGCGAGCGCATCGTGCCGGCGCGGCTGCAGCAGCTGGGGGTCGTCAACCGGGTGGCGCCGCCCGGCACGGCGCTGGCCGAAGCGCTGGCGCTGGCCGAACGGCTCAACGAGCGGGCCCCCAACACGCTCGGGAGCATCAAGGAACTGCTCAACGACGCGGCCGGCGCCTCCATGGCGCGCCAGCTCGCCGCCGAGCGCGACCATTTCGTGCGCAACCTGCACCACGCCAACGGCGGGATCGGCATCCGTGCCTTCCTCGCCAAACAGAAGCCGGAGTACCAGTGAGCACCGTCCCGAACGCGACAGAACCGGGCCGGCAGTCGCTCACAAGACAGACCATGGACGATCCGATTCTTACCATCGACGAACGCGCGGCCATCAACAATGGCCGCTGGTTCTCCAGCCTCTCCCCCTCCCTGCGCCACGACATCCTCCGATGCGCCTTCGTCAAACGCTACAAGGACGGCGAACTGATCTGCGCCCGCGGCGACCCGGCCGAGTTCTGGACCGCGGTGGCGCGCGGCGCCGTGCGCGTGAGTTCCACCTCCATCACGGGCAGGCAGGTCACGCTCACCTACGTGGAGCCGGGGATCTGGTTCGGTGACGTCGCGATCTTCGATGGCGAGCGGCGCACCCACGACGCCTGGGCGCACGGGGACACCACGATGCTGCTGGTGTCGCGCGCGGACCTGCAGAAGATCCTGTCGCTGCACGTGGAGCTGTACGAGGCGCTGCTCAAGCTGCACTCGCGCCGCATCCGCCAGCTGTTCGGGCTGGTGGAGGACCTCAACACCCTGCCCCTGCGCGCGCGTCTCGCCAAGCAGCTGGTGCACCTGGTGCGCAGCTACGGCGTGCCTTCGCTCGCCGACGGCCACGAGGTGCGCATCGGCCTGCAGCTCGCGCAGGAGGAACTGGCGCAGCTGCTGGGGGCCTCGCGCCAGCGGGTCAACCAGGAGCTCAAGCAGATGGAGCGCGAGGACGTCATCCGCATCGAGCCGGGCGGGCTGGTGGTGCGCAACCGCGACAGCCTCATGCGCATCGTCGAGGCCGACAATGAGAGGTAGCCGGCGCGCGCCGCACGGCCGCCCGAAGGCGCGCGCCCCCTCCGCTTGCGGAGGGGGGAGGCGCAGGCCGCATGGCGGACAAGCCTGGGGGAGGATCACAAAATGACCGACAACAGCTTCGACCATTTCGTCGGCACCCGGGCCGTGTCCGGGCAGCACGCCTTCGACACCGGCGCGCTCACCGCCTGGCTGGAAAAGAACCTCGAAGGCTTCCGCGGCCCGCTCACGGTGGAGATGTTCAAGGGCGGCCAGTCCAACCCCACCTACCGGCTGGTGACGCCGCAATGCAGCTACGTGATGCGGGCCAAGCCCGGCCCGGTGGCGAAGCTGCTGCCCTCGGCGCATGCGGTGGAGCGCGAGTTCGCGGTGATGCGCGGGCTCGCGGGCACCGACGTGCCGGTGCCGCGCATGCACGTGCTGTGCGAGGACGAGTCCGTGATCGGACGCGCCTTCTACGTCATGGAGTTCATGCAGGGCCGCGTGCTGTGGGACCAGGGCCTGCCCGACATGACGCCTGCGCAGCGCGGCGAGATCTACGACGAGATGAACCGCGTGATCGCGGCGCTGCACACGGTGAAGTTCGCCGAGCGCGGGCTGGCGAATTACGGCAAGCCGGGCAACTACTTCGAGCGCCAGATCGGCCGCTGGAGCAAGCAGTACAAGGCCTCGACCGACGGCGCCGGCCCCATGAGCCAGCCCATCCCCGAGATGGAGAAGCTGCTCGACTGGCTGCCGGCGCACGTTCCGGCGGCGGCGCGCGACGAGTCCAAGGTGTCCATCGTGCACGGCGACTTCCGGCTGGACAACCTGATGTTCCATCCGACCGAGCCGCGCATCATCGCGGTGCTGGACTGGGAACTCTCGACGCTGGGCCACCCCTTCGCCGACTTCAGCTACCACTGCATGTCCTGGCACATCCCGCACGGCGCCTTCCGCGGCATCGCCGACCTCGACCTGCAGTCGCTGGGCATCCCGGCCGAGGACGACTACATCCGCCGCTACTGCGACCGCACCGGCCTGGTCACCGTGGCCGACCTGAAGGCGGACTGGAACTTCTACCTGGCCTACAACCTGTTCCGCATCGCGGCGATCCTGCAGGGCATCGCCAAGCGCTTCGAGGCCGGCACCGCCTCCAGCCCGCAGGCCGCCGACGCCGGCAGCCGGGCGCGGCCGATGGCGGAACTGGCCTGGCGCTTCGCCCAGCGCGCCTGATCCCTTACCCACCTCCGAGGAGACACAGCATGGACTTCGAATACTCCGCCAAGACCCGAGAACTCCAGGCGCGCCTGCAGAAGTTCATGGACGACCATGTGTATCCCAACGAGGGCACGTACAAGAAGCAGTTGCAGGCCAACACCGAGGCCGGCAAGCGGTGGTCGCCGATCCCGATCATCGAGGAGCTCAAGCTCAAGGCGCGCCCCGCCGGCCTGTGGAACCTGTTCCTGCCGGTCGACAGCGCCAGGCACTCCGGCTACGAGGGCGCCGGCCTCACCAACCAGGAATACGCGCCGCTGGCCGAGATCATGGGCCGGGTGCCATGGTCCTCCGAGGTGTTCAATTGCTCGGCGCCCGACACCGGCAACATGGAGACGCTGGCGCGCTACGGCTCCGAGGAGATCAAGGCGAAGTGGCTCAAGCCGCTGCTGGAAGGCGAGATCCGTTCCGCCTTCGCGATGACCGAGCCGGAAGTCGCCTCCTCCGACGCGACCAACATCCAGACCCGCATCGAGCGCGACGGCGACCACTACGTGGTCAACGGCCACAAGTGGTGGATCTCGGGCGCGCCCGACCCGCGCTGCAAGGTCTACATCACCATGGGCAAGACCGACCCGGACGCGCCCCGGCATTCGCAGCAGAGCATGATCGTGATCCCGGCGGACGCGCCCGGCATCCGCATCGTGCGCCCGCTGGACGTGTTCGGCTACGACGACGCGCCGCACGGCCACGCCGAGATGTACTTCGAGAACGTGCGGGTGCCGGCCGGCAACATCCTGCTCGGCGAGGGCCGCGGCTTCGAGATCGCGCAGGGCCGCCTCGGCCCGGGCCGCATCCACCACTGCATGCGCCTGATCGGGCTGGCCGAGCGCGCGCTGGAGCTGATGTGCAAGCGTTCGCTGGAGCGCGTGGCCTTCGGCAAGCCGGTGGCGCAGCAGACCGTGACGCAGGAGCGCATCGCCGAGGCCCGCTGCAAGATCGACATGGCGCGCCTGCTGACGCTGAAGGCCGCGTGGATGATGGACATCGCCGGCAACAAGGTCGCCCGGACCGAGATCGCGATGATCAAGGTGGTGGCGCCCAACATGGCCTGCCAGGTGATCGACTGGGCCATCCAGGCCCACGGCGGCGGCGGCGTCTCCGGCGCCTTCCCGCTGGCGCAGGCCTATGCGCACGCCCGCACGCTGCGCTTCGCCGACGGCCCGGACGAAGTGCACCGCAACGCGATCGCCAAGTGGGAGCTGGGCAAGTACGGCAGCTTCGGCAAGAGCGCCCCTGCGCCCGTCACGCGCGGGGCGTGATCCCCCTGCTCCCTCCCCCGCCCGGGGGAGGGCCGGGTGGGGGCACTCAGCGCTTGAACGCCCCCAGCGCGCTCTCGCACGCCGCCGTGAACACCCGCGTCGCATGATCCAGCGTGGACGTCACCGGGGGCAGGTACTGCATGCGCAGGTAGCACTTGCCGCGCAGCAGCACGATCAGGAAGGGCACCTGCGGCCCCGGCGCCGGCGCAGGCCAGCCGAGGAGCAGGTCGATCAGCGAATCCTCCACCCAGGCCAGCGCGTGTTCGCGCTTGTCCGCCAGCACGGCGTAGCGCTCCCAGAACGCCTGCGGCGCGCCCTCCCAGCCGATCTCGTCGTAGATGGCGAGCCAGCGCATCTCCTCGGGCAGGCGCGGGTCGGCGGTGGTCTGCAGGGTGTCGGTGATCATGCTGTAGGCGCGGCGTTCCAGCGCATCCTTCAGCGGCCGGTTGATGATCAGCGCGCCGACCTCGCCGAACACCCCCAGGTCGGCGCGGGCGCGCAGTTCCTCGCCCGGGATGTAGTCGCGGTTGGGCTTGCCCAGTTCCATGCGCCAGGGATGGCCGCCCACCTCGCCCTGCATCGACATGGTGTGGCCCAGCGGCGCGGTGGAAAAGCTCATGCCGCGCGAGGCCGCCCATTCCGACACGGGGCCGTGCGACGAGTGCGAGGACGCGTCTTCGCCGTCGCGCTCCTTCGGCTCGCGCTGGAAGGCCTTCCGGATGCGTTCGAACATGCGAATGCCGTATGCCCTAGAGTTCTCCGGTCCCCAGTCTATTTGAAACAGGAGGTTTCTGCGTGTCGACGATAGCGGTTTATTCCTGGCCCACGCCCAACGGGCACAAGGTCCACATCATGCTCGAGGAATGTGGCCTTCCCTACGAGGCGATCCCGGTGAACATCGGCGCCGGCGAGCAGTTCAAGCCCGACTTCCTGAAGATCAGCCCGAACAACAAGATCCCCGCGATCGTCGATCCCGACGGGCCGGACGGCGAGCCGGTCTCGCTGTTCGAGTCGGGCGCGATCCTGGTCTACCTGGCCGCCAAGACCGGCCGCTTCCTGCCCGCGGGCGACCGCGCGAAGTACGAAGTGCTGCAGTGGCTGATGTTCCAGATGGGGGGCGTCGGCCCCATGCTGGGACAGGCGCACCACTTCCGCATCTACGCCCCCGAGAAGCTGCCCTACGCCATCGACCGCTACACCAACGAGGCCAGGCGGCTCTATGGGGTGATCGACAAGCGCCTCGCGCAAAGCCATTGGCTGGGCGGGGACGAGTATTCGATCGCCGACATCGCCACCTTCCCCTGGCTGCGCAGCTGGCAGAACCAGGGCATCGTGCTGGAGGAGTATCCGCGCCTGGAGCGCTGGTTCTACGCGATCGCCGAGCGGCCCGCGGTGCAGCGCGGCGTGAAGGTGCTGGCGGAACTGCGCAAGCCGATCACGGAAGACCCGAAGGCGCGGGAGATCCTGTTCGGCGCCACGCAGTACCAGCGGCGCTGATCACGCGGAGCGCAGGCGCAGCAGGCTGAAGGCAGCCGAGGCGGCGGCGAGCGCCGAGGCCAGCGCGAAAGCGATGGCCGGCCCGCCGCCCTGCACCCCCACCACGCTGAAGACGAGGGCCAGCAGCACCGCGCCCAGCGACTGGCCCGTGAGCCGTGCCGTGCCCAGCATGCCGCTGGCCGCCCCGGCGCGCTGCAAGGGGGCGCTGGTCACGATGGTGTGGTTGTTGGGCGACTGGAACAAGCCGAAGCCGGCTCCGCACAGCATCAGCGGCACGGCCATCTGCCAGGGGACGGGCTGCGCCGGCAGCAGGGCGAGCCACAGCAGGCCCAGCGACAGTGCACCCTGCCCGATGCCCCCCAGCACGCCCGCCGGATGGCGGCCCACCAGCCGGCCCGCGATGGGCGCCATCACCACCACCGCCGCCGGCCAGGCGGTGATCAGCAGGCCGGCGCCCAGGTGGCTGCGGCCCTGCCCCTGCAGCAGCAGGAAGGGCAAGGCCACGAAGGCGAGCGTCTGGGCCGCGAAGGCCGTCACCGAGGTGCACATCGAGAGCGCGAACACCGGGATGCGCAGCAGGTCCACCGGGAACAGCGGCGCCGGCCGCCGAAGTTGCCCGCGCACGTAGATCCACGCCACCGCCACGCCCAGCGCGATCAGGCCCAGGCCGGTCGCCAGCATGCGCGCATCGGGCACGCCGCCCCGCCGCGCACCCAGGGCGTCCACTCCCAGGAACACCAGCGAGAACATCGCGATGTTCATCGCGACCTCGGCAACCCGCAGGGGCTGGCCCCCGCTGCGCGCCGGGTTGAACGGCAGCGCACGCCGGCCGACCGCCAGCAGCGCGAGCCCGAGCGGCACCTGGATCACGAACAGCCAGGGCCAGGACGCCACCGACAGCACCAGCGCCGCGATACTGGGCCCGGCGACCGAGGAGGTCGCCACCACCAAGGAATTGAGCGCCAGGCCGCGCCCCAGCACCGAGGAGGGATACGTGAGGCGCACCAGCGCCGCGTTCACGGCCATCATGCCGGCGGCGCCGAAGCCCTGCACCGCCCGCGCCAGCGCCAGCAGCGGCAGCGAGGGCGCGAGCACGCAGGCGAGCGAGGCCGTGGTGAACACGGCCAGCCCCACCAGGTAGACCTTGCGGTAACCCAGGCGCTCGCCCAGCTTGGCGCAGGGCAGCAGCAGGCCCAGCGTGGCGAGCTGGTAGGCGTTGACCACCCACACGGCGGCCGCGGGCGAGGCGCCGAAATGCCGGGCGATGTCCGGCAGCGCCAGGTTGACCAGGGTGGCGTCGAGCACCGACAGCGCGATGCCCAGGAGGATCGCGGCCATCGCCCAGTAGCGCGCGGGAACGGGCAGGCCGTCGGGGAGCACGGGGGTCCCCTCTTCGTACTTCTTCTGCACCGGGCGGAGTCTATCGGTATGCACGCAAACCTTTTGTCCCGGGGACTTTCCGGCGCGGGGGGTCGCGCGCTGGCGCGGCTCACCGCCAGCCTACAATCGGCTCTTTGTCCCTGCTCCGGCACGCGCCGGACGCCTCGCCGCACTTCCGATGTTCAAGAACGCCTGCTTCTTCCGCGTCGCGGAGGACTTCGTCCTGCCCGACCTCGCCGCGCTCGAGCGCGTGCTGCACAAGACCCCCTTCGTCCCCTGCGGTCCCACCCAGCCCGAGTCGTCCGGCTGGGTCGCGCCGCGCGGCAACAAGAGCAAGCTGTTCGCCGAGACCATCGCCGGCCACCTGATCCTGAAGCAATGCACCGAGAAGCGCGCGGTGCCCGCCTCCGCGGTGAAGGCCGCGGTGGAGGAGAAGGTCGAGCGCTACAAGGCCGAGACCGGCAACGAGCGCGTGCCGTCCAAGCTGAAGAAGGAGTTCAAGGAGGAGGTCCTGCTGGACCTGCTGCCGCGCGCCTTCAGCAAGCGCAGCACCACCCTGCTGTGGCTGGACCCGCGCGCGAAGCTGCTGGTGGTGGACGCCAGCAGCCTGGCCGCGGCCGACCGCATCGTATCCTCCCTCCTGGCGGCCCTGCTGGAGGTGCCCGGGGCGGGCCCGGCGCTGGACCTGCAGTTGATCCAGACGCAGACCTCCCCGGCCGCGTCGATGTCGCACTGGCTGTCCACGCGCGAGGCGCCCTGGCGCTTCACCGTCGACCGCGACTGCGAGCTCAAGGCCCCGGACGAACAGAAGTCCACCGTGCGCTATTCGCGCCACACGCTGGAAATCGACGAGGTGGCCCAGCACATCGCCGCGGGCAAGATGCCCACGCAACTCGCGATGACGTGGAACGACCGCGTGTCCTTCGTGCTCGGCGAGGCCGGCCAGATCCGCAGGCTCAAGATGCTGGACGTGGTGGTCAAGGAAGCCGAGGGCACCAAGGGCAAGGACGACGAAGGCTTCGACACCAACGCGGCGATCCTCACGGGCGAGCTCTCGGAACTGATCCCGGACCTGCTGGAGGCGCTGGGCGGAGAACTGTCGCCGGGCATGGCGCCTGCTGCCGAAGAGGCGCTCGCCGCCTGAGGCCCCGGGCGCAAACCCTCGCTTCGGTTCCGGTGCGCACCCTCCTGTGGCAGCATGCCCGCATGGAGGTGCCGCCATGCAGGCCGAAGCGCAACTCGCAAAGAGCGCCATCCTCGAGGTCGCGCTGCAACTCGCGGAGAAGAGCAGCTGGGACCGCATCCACCTGTTCGACGTCGCGCGGGAGATGGGCGTCGGCCTGGCCGACATCCATCGCCACTTCCGCAACAAGGACGCGCTGGCCGAGGCCTGGTTCGACCTGGCGGATGCGGCCCTGCTGCGGCTGGCGCAGACGCCCGGCTGGCAGCAGGTGCCGCAGAAGCAGCGACTGCAGTTCGCCTATTCCGCCTGGCTCGACGCGCTGGCGGGCCACCGCCGGCTCACGCGCGAAATGATCGGCTACCGCCTGCAGCCCGAGCACGTGCACCTGCAGGTGCGCGGCGTGCTGCGCATCAGCGACACGGTGCAGTGGATCCGCGAGGTCGCCATGCTTCCCGCCGCGGGCTGGCGGCGGGAAGGGGCCGAGACGGTGCTGACCACCATCTTCCTGGCGGTGTTCGCCCGCTGGCTGGTCGACGAATCGCCGGGGACGCGCAAGACGCAGGTGCTGCTGGGGCGGCTGCTGGTCGCGGCGGATCTGGGCGCGCGGCTGGTCGCGGGCCTTTCGCTTCGCTCCCCCGCCAGCCTGCGGGCGTTCAATTGACGCCGAGGTAGGCCTGGCGGATGTAGTCGTCCGAGCCCAGTTCCGCGCTGCTGCCGCTGCGTCCCACCTGGCCGTGCTCCAGCACGTAGACGCGGTCGGCCACGCGCAGGGCCGATTGGGCGTCCTGCTCCGCCATCAGGATGGCGGTGCCGTTCGCCTGGATGCGCTTGATGGCGTCGAAGATCTCCACCTTGAGCCGGTGCGCGATCCCCACCGAGGGCTCGTCGAGCAGCAGCAGCGCCGGCCGGCCCATCAGCGCCCGGCCGATCGCCACCATCTGCTGCTGTCCGCCGGACAGCGTGCCCACCACCTGCGCGCCGCGCTCCTTCAGCACGGGGAAGAGGCGATGGACCTGGTCCAGGTCCGCCTCCACCGCCGCGCGGTCGCTGCGCAGCCAGGCGCCCAGCATCAGGTTCTTGATCACCGTGAGTTCGGGGAACAGGCGCCGTCCTTCCGGGCAATGGCAGATGCCCTTGCCCACCACCGCGTGCGCCGGCAGCGGCTGCAGCGATTCGCCGCGGAAGCGCAGCGTGCCCGAGGACGGCTGCGCGCGCGAGATCGCCTTCAGCAGCGTGCTCTTGCCGGCCCCGTTGGGGCCCAGCACGGCGACGAACTCGCCGGCGCGCACTTCCAGCGACACGTTCTCCAGCGCCACCGCCTTGCCGTAGGCCACGGACAGCTCGCGCACCTCAAGGAGCATGGGCGCCCTCCGCGACCCCGGCCTCGCGGCCGATGTAGGCCTCGATCACCGCGGGATGGCGCACGATCTCCTCCGGCGGCCCCTCGGCGATGACGGCCCCGAAATCGAGCGCGATCACGCGCTGCACGAGGCTCATGAACTCCCGCAGCTTGTGCTCGATCAGCACCACGGTGAGCCCCTCCCGGGCGTGGACCTGCCGCAGCAGCGCGGACAGGTCCGCCATCTCGCCGCTGCCCAGGCCGGCGAACGGCTCGTCCAGCAGCAGCAGCCGCGGGCGGGCGGCCAGCGCCCGCGCGATCTCGAGCCGGCGCTGGTCGCCGTAGGAGAGCACGTCGACGCTCACCTGCTCGCGGCCCGCGAGTCCGACGCGCGCCAGCAGTTCGCGCCCGCGCGCCTCCAGGTCGGCGCCGCGCCCGCGTTGCGACCCCAACGCACCCACGACCACATTCTCCAGCACGGTCAGCCCGGCGAAGGGCCGGCACAGCTGGAAGGTGCGCGAGATGCCCCGGGCCGCGATCCGGTGCGGCGCCAGCCCCACGAGGCTCTGGCCGTCGAACACGATGCGGGCGCCGGGGTCCGGCGCGATGAAGCCGGTCAGCAGGTTGTAGAGCGTCGTCTTGCCAGCGCCGTTGGGGCCGAGGATGCCGACGATCTCGCCCTGCTGCACCGTGCAGGCGAAGTCGCGCAGCGCGTGCAGGCCGCCGAAGCGCTTGTTCAAACCCGCGACTTCCAGCAGTGCGCTCATGCCTGCTGCTCCATCACGTCCGGCGCGACCTCCACCCGCGGCGCCTCGCCGCGCCGGCGGAACAGCCCGCGCAGGCGCTGCCACAGCGGCGCCACCAGCCCGTTGGGCAGGTAGAACAGGATCAGGATCAGCGTGCAGCTGTAGACCATCAGCCGCCATTCGCCGAAGCGCCGCAGCAGCTCGGTCATCAGCACCAGCAGCACGGCGCCGCCGACCGGCCCGTAGATCGTGCCCATGCCGCCCACGTAGACCATGGTGATGATGGTGATGGAGGTGACCACCGCGAACAGCTGCGGGCTCACCTGCAGCTGGTAGTGCGCGTACATGGCCCCGGCGGCGCCGGCACAGGCGGCGCTGATCACCAGCGAGGCGATCTTGTAGAAGGTGACGTTGATGCCGGCGGCCTGGCAGGTCGCCTCGTCGCCCCGGATCGCGCGCAGGATCAGCCCCCAGTGCGAGCGCGCCAGCGCCAGCAGCAGCGCCGTCATCGCCACCAGCGTGCCCAGCACGAGATAGTAGAACCCCAGCTGCGAGCGGATCAGCGGCGTCAGGCCGTTGATGCCCTCCTCGCCCCCGGTGTGCTCCCAGAAGATCAGCATCAGGCGCTGCATGATCACGGCCCCGGAGAGCATCGCGAGCGCGAAGTAAGGGCCCTTCAGGCGCAGCGTCGGCACGCCGATCAGCAGCGCGAACAGCACCGCCATGACCATCGCGGCGGGCAGGCTCCACCAGGGATTGGCGCCGAAGCTGGTGTTGAGGAAGCCCGCCGTGTAGGCGCCCACGCCGATGAACAGGCTGTGGCCGAAGTTCTCCCGCCCGGTGAGCCCGGACATGAAGTCCCAGCTCACCGCCCACATCCCGTAGATCGCGCTGACCGTGAGCACCCCGATCAGGTAGTTGCTGGGAAAGACCAGCGGCAGGATCGCCATGGCGGCGACGAAGGCGGCCGCGGCGGCGAGGTCGAGTCGGCTGCGCAGCACGGCCTCAAGCCTCCGACGAGCCGCCTCTAGGAGGCTTGCGCCCCCTCGGGGGGCAGCGACTACACGTAGTGAGGAGCGTGGGGGCACACATTTCTCAGAAGGCCGCGCGCCGGCCGAAGATGCCCGCCGGCCGCACCACGAGCATCAGCAGCGTGGCGAGCACCGAGACGATCTCCGTCCAGGACGTGGAGGCCGCATAGGCCACGATGGTCTCGGCGTAACCGAGCATCAGCGCGGCGACGATGCTGCCCGGGATCGAACCCAGCCCGCCCACCACCACGATGGCGAAGGCCTTCACGATCGGCAGCAGCCACATGGTGGGCTGCACGCTCAGGAAGGGCCCGGCCAGGATGCCCGCCGCCGCGGCCAGCGCCGCCGAGAGGCCCATCACCACCGAGAAGATGCGGTCGCTCGGGATGCCGACGTACTGCGCCGCCTGCGCGTCCTGCGAGATCGCCAGGATGGCCGAGCCGAGCCGCGTGTGCTGGATGAACAGCCACAGCGCCGCGATCAGCACCACGCTCACGCCCAGGGCCAGCAGGCGCGAGCCGGCCACGTCGACGCCGCCGAAGGTGAACTTGGCGTCGACGAAGGACGGCACGTTGCGGTACTCCGAGCCGAAGGTGAGGAACAGGGCCTGCTCCACCACCAGCGCCACCGCCAGCGTGATCATCAGCACCGCGAGCTGCGACTTGCGCATGGGCCGCACGAAGACGCGCTCCACCGCCACGCCGAACAGCGCCACCAGCGCGATGGCCGCCAGCGCCGCGGGCAGCAGGGGCCACTTGAGGGAGGACGTGAGGAAGTAGGCGCCGTAGGCGCCCAGCGCATAGAAGGAGCCATGCGCCAGGTTGAGCACGCGGGCCACGCCGAAGATGAGCGTGAAGCCGACGGCGAGCATCGCGTAGATCGCGCTGCTCACCGCCCCGACGATCAGGATCTCGAGCACGCGGCTTTACTGCTTGATCCAGCTCGGATACTTGAAGTCCGCGGTGCGCTGCGTCTTCGGGTACACGACCTCGCGCTTGCAGCCGTCGCGCCACTGCGCCAGCAGGAAGGACGGGCCCTTGTAGGTGGCCGTGCCCGGCTTCACGTCGTGCATCTCGTCGAACTGGATGATGCCGGGGATGCCCACGTGGTTCGTCTTCTCCAGTTCCTTGATCACCTTGTCGGTTTCGACCGAGCCGGCCCGCTTGACCGCGTCCGCGTAGATATAGACGGCGTCATTGGCGCCGAAGGCGGTGTACACCGGCGAGCGGTTGGTGGCCTTCTTGAAGTCGTCGAAGAACGGGATCGTGCGCGGCGTGAGCGGCGCACGCACCGCGAAATTCGCCGCCAGCTGGCCGACCGACTTGGCGCCGATGCGGTCGCAGAAGTCGCCGTCCATGCTCTTCACGTCGATGCCGCCATAGGGCATGGGGAAGCGCGCGTCGTGCCACTGCTTGGCAAAGGTGTCGCTGGAGGCGTGCGACAGGATCACCACGAGGTACTGCGCGCCCGAGTCCTTCACCTTGGAGAACAGCGGCGAGAAGTCGGCCGTCTGGGTGTCGAAGAACTCGGTGACGCGGATGTCGGCGCCGGCCTCGGTGGCGCCCTTCTTCAGCACCGGCACGAGGTCCTGCACCCACTTGGCGTTCTCGCCCACGATGGCGATCTTGCTGATCCCGAGCTCGCCCTTGACGAAGTTGGAGATGAAGCCGGTGAGCTCGCGCGCCTGGTTGGCCGCGTTGATGGGTCCGACGCGGAACACGTACTTGTAGTTGTCGTAGTCCTGCTTGACCTTCTGCGTGATCGAGGGCGAGGCGGCGCCCACGCCCAGGTAGATCGTCTTCGCGGCGGAGATGTGCGGCAGCTGCGCCAGCGTCACGCCGCTGGTGTAGCCGCCGATGAGCACGTCGACCTTCTCGTCGGCGGTGAGCTTCTTGATCGCGCTGATGCCGGTCTCGGGATTCTCCGTCTCGTCGGCCACCACCATCTCGAGCTTGCGCCCCAGCACGCCGCCTTTGGCGTTGATGTCGTCGATGGCCAGCTTGATCGCATCCTGCGTGTCGCGCCCGACCTGCAGCTGCATCGCGGTGGGCACGCCGATGCGGATGGGCTTTCCCTGCGCGAACGCCGAGGGCGCGGCCAGGGCGAGCACGGCGGTACCGAGCGCGAACAGCGCGGAGCGGGCGAGGGAGCGGGGAAGAAGGCCGGAGTGGTCTGCAGGCATGGCGGAGCTCCTGGACGACGATGGAGCTGCCATTCAAGCGAATTTCATCCCCTCGGGCATACAGGGCTTATCCGGGGGCCGGCGGCCGCCGCGCTCCGGCAAGGGCACGTACGCAGCAGGGTCTCGTCGCCACTTTTTCACGCGCCGCGCACGTCGCCGCATGATGGCCGCCCACCGGGAATCCCCGCGAGCCAGTCCGGCATTCGCGCGAGCAAGGAGGACGACGTGACCACGCTCCAGATCAACGGCAAGTCGACCAGCGTCGACGCTCCCCCCGACACCCCCTTGCTGTGGGTGCTGCGGGACCACGTCGGCCTCACCGGCACCAAGTTCGGCTGCGGCATGGCGCTGTGCGGCGCGTGCACCGTGCACCTGGACGGGCAGCCCGCGCGCGCCTGCAAGACGCCGCTCTCGGCCGCGGTGGGTCGCAGGATCACGACGATCGAGGGCATCGCGTCCACGGCGACCGGCAAGGCGGTGCAGGCGGCCTGGCTCAAGGTGGGCGTGCCGCAGTGCGGCTACTGCCAGGCCGGCCAGATCATGAGCGCCTGCGCGCTGCTGCAACAGAACCGCAAGCCCAGTGACGCGGACATCGACGAGGCCATGAGCGGCAACGTCTGCCGCTGCGGCACCTACACCCGCATCCGCAGTGCGATCAAGCTCGCGGCCGGCATTCCGGAGGAGCGCGCATGAACACCTCCAGCCTGAACCCGGGCGGCATCGCGGCCGCCGCGTCCGTCAGCGCCACGGACATCTCCCACCGCCCCGAAGCCGCCGGCCTGAGGCGCCGCGGCCTGCTCAAGGGCGTTCCCCTGGCCGGCCTGGTGCTCTCCATCGGGCTGCCGATGCAAGGCCAGGCCCAGGAGCCCGCGAAGTACGGCGGCGACGGCATGCCCAACGGGCTGCGCGACAGTCCCCGGGTCTTCGTCTCCATCGCCCCGGACGGCCTGGTGCGCATCGTCTGCCACCGCGCGGAGATGGGACAGGGCGTGCGCACGAGCATCCCGAAGATCGTCGCCGACGAGCTGGAAGCCGACTGGAAGCGCGTGCGCGTGGTGCAGGCCGAAGGCGACGAGGCCAAGTACGGCAACCAGGACACCGATGGCTCCCGGTCCACGCGCCACTGGCTGGACCCGATGCGCCGCTGCGGCGCGGCCGCCCGCCAGATGCTGGAACAGGCCGCTGCCCAGCGCTGGAAGGTGCCGGCAGGCGAGGTCGAGGCGAGGAACCACGAGGTCGTCCACAAGGCCAGCGGGCGCAAGCTGGCCTATGGAGCCCTGGCGGTTGCCGCCGCCAGGCTGGACGTGCCGCCGGCCGCGAGCCTGCGGCTGAAGGACCCCTCCCGCTTCCGCTACATCGGCAAGACCGACACCTTCCTCACCGACGGCGAAGCCATCGTCACCGGCAGGAGCCAGTACGGCATCGACACCCGCCTGCCCGGCATGCTCTACGCCGTGATCGCACGGCCGCCGGTGCTCGGAGGCAAGGTCAAGTCGGTGGACATGGCCGAGGCGCAGAAGGTGCCCGGGGTCGTGAAGATCTTCCAGCTCGAAGGAGCACCTCCGCCTTCGGAATTCCAGCCGGTCGGTGGCGTCGTCGTCGTGGGCAAGGACACCTGG
The DNA here is from genome assembly GCF_016722785.1 of Ramlibacter monticola. Lineage (GTDB taxonomy): Bacteria > Pseudomonadota > Gammaproteobacteria > Burkholderiales > Burkholderiaceae_C > Ramlibacter > Ramlibacter monticola. Next base: position 398,689 of record NZ_JAEQNE010000002.1, read on the forward strand.
GCCGCGATCAAGGGACGCAGCCTGCTGAAGATCGAGTGGGACGACGGGCCGCACGCGGGCTACGACTCCGCCGCCTACCGCGCCGAACTGGAGCAGGCGGTGCTGAAGCCCGGCGGCAAGGTGGTGCGCAACGACGGTGACGCGATGGCCGCGCTCGCCGGCGCGGCGAAGCGGGTCGACGCGAACTACTACGTTCCCCACTATGCGCACGCCTCCATGGAATGCCCCGCCGCCACCGCGCGCATCACGAACGGCGTGTGCGAGGTCTGGGCGCCCACGCAGTCGCCGCAGGCCGCGCGCGACCGGCTGGTCAAGCGGCTCGGCCTCGCGCCGGACAAGGTCACCGTCAACGTCACGCTGCTCGGAGGCGGCTTCGGCCGCAAGTCCAAGCAGGACTTCGTGCTCGAGGCGGCGCTGGTGTCCCGGGAAATGGGAGGCCAACCGGTGAAGCTGACGTGGACCCGCGAGGACGACCTGCACAACGACTACTTCCATGCGGTCTCGGCCCAGCACGTCGAAGCCGGGCTCGACGCGAACGGCAAGGTCGTGGCGTGGCTGCAGCGCACCGCCGAGCCCACGATCCTCTCGATCTTCGCGCCGGACCCGAAGCAGCTCGCGCCCTTCGAGCTCGGACTGGGCCTGGTCGGCCTGCCCTATGCGATCCCGAACGTGAGGATCGAGAACCCGGCGGCGACCGCGCACACGCGGATCGGCTGGCTGCGCGCCGTCAACAACATCCAGCATGCGTTCGCCTCGCAGTCCTTCATCGCGGAGATCGCGCAGGCGCTGGGCAAGGACCATCGCGACTACCTGCTGGAACTGCTGGGGCCGGACCGGCTGATCAACCCCGCCACCATCGGCGAGGGCTGGAACCATGGCGAGTCGCCGGAGCGCTATCCGATCAACACCGGCCGCCTGCGGCAGGTGGTGCTGAGGGCGACCCAGGAGGGCGGCTGGGGCAGGAAGCTGCCCACGGGACAGGGCCTCGGGCTGGCGGCGCACTACAGCTTCGTGAGCTACATCGCGGCGGTCGTGCACGTCGACGTGAGCCCCAAGGGCGACATCTCCATCCCGCGGGTCGACGTGGCGGTCGATTGCGGGCCGACGGTCAACCCGGATCGGGTGCGCTCGCAGATCGAAGGCGCCTGCGTGATGGGCCTCAGCCAGGCGGTCCTGAGCGAGGTGACCTTCAAGAACGGGCGCGCCGAGCAGGGCAACTTCCACCAGTTCGAGGTCGCCCGCATGAACCTGGCGCCGAAGAAGATCGTCGTGCACATCATGCCCTCCTCCTGGGAGGTGCCGCTGGGCGGCGTCGGCGAGCCGGGCGTGCCGGTGATCGCGCCGGCGCTGATGAATGCGATCCACGCGGCCACGGGCCGGCGCATCCGTGCCTTGCCGCTGCGCAACCAGCTGACGCCGCCGGCGTGAGCCGCAGGCCCGCCGGCCCCGGCGGCCAGCCAGGAGCAGCACGCGGGCTCGTGCGAGCGCTGCTCGCGCTCGCGGCCGTGGCCGGCGTGCTCCTTGCCGCGGGGTGGGTGGTGCTGTCGCAGCCCCAGTTCGGCGCGCCCATGACCGGCGCGCGCCTGGCGCGCGCCCAGGCCAATCCGCAGTACCGCGACGGCCGCTTCGTCAACCTGGAGCCCGAGGCCCCCAGCACGACCTCGCTGGTCGAATACGCCCTGCGGCAGTTCTCCGGCGACGAGGTGCGCCAGCCGCCGGCACCGATCCCCGTGATGACGGTGGACAAGGCGGCACTGGGCACGACCCCGGCGGCCAGCGGCCTGAGGGCGTTCTGGATCGGCCATGCCAGCGCCTACGTGGAGATCGACGGGCTGCGCTTCCTGCTGGACCCGGTGTTCTCCGAGCGGGTGTCGCCGCTGCCGGTGGGACCCCGGCGCTTCCATCCGCCCCCGATCGCGCTGGCCGACCTGCCCCGCATCGACGCCGTGCTCATCTCGCACGACCACTACGACCACCTGGACATGGAGACAGTGCGCCAGCTGGGGCAGCGCGGCTCGCGCTTCTTCGTGCCGCTGGGCATCGGTGCCCACCTGGAGCGGTGGGGCGTTCCGCCCGCGCAGGTCGAGGAACTGGAATGGTGGCAGGAGCGTTCGCTGGGCGGCCTGCGGATCGTGTGCACGCCCACGCGCCACTACTCCGGCCGCGGCTTGCGCAACCGAAGCTCGACCCTGTGGTCGAGCTGGTCCGTCCTCGGGCCGCGGCATCGCTTCTTCTACAGCGGCGACACCGGCTACGGCCAGCTGTTCCGGGACATCGGCGCGCGACTCGGCCCGTTCGACCTGGCCTTCATCAAGATCGGCGCCTACGGGCCCGGCGCCGCGTGGACCGACATCCACATGCCGCCCGAACAGGCCGTGCAGGTGCACCGCGACGTCCGCGCCCGGCGCATGTTCCCCGTCCACTGGTCCACCTTCAACCTCGCCTATCACGCCTGGGACGAGCCGATCCGGCGCACGGTCGAAGAGGCTTCCCGCGCCGGCGTGGAGCTGGTGACGCCCCGCGTGGGCGAGATGGTGGATGCAGACCGCCCGTTCCAGTCGACGCGCTGGTGGGAGGCGGTGCGCTGAACCCGAGAGGTGCAGGGTTCCCGCAACACCTTTCCGGCGACGCGCCCGCGCCCGCCGAGGGGATTTGCCCTGAAGGGGGATTTCGACTAATACTGCTGCACTGCAGCAATTTTCGGGTACACCCATGGACCCACTGGACCAGCCACGAACCTACTTCACCGTGACCGATGAGTTTGGCAACGGCCACCCTGCCATGGAGTACCTTGCAGGAAGCCTGGACGGCCAGCCGGGCGTCCAGGTCATCCCCCTCAAGCGCTTCGTCAAACTGATCGGTTCGGGGGAAGTCCTCGAGCGCATCGGCGAAGGGCAGTTCGTCGGGGCCAGGTCGCGCCGCACCTACTCCATCCACCTGGCGGTCGCTCCGCGGCCGCGCTGACGAACGGCTACAGCGCCGACGGCGCAGTGGGGGCGATGTGGCGGGCGGCTTTTGCGACACAGGGATTAACCCGCGGGCCGGCACGAAGGTCTTGAAGCTTCGGGGCGAACTGTAATAATTTGCATCAAATGCGCCGCCTGGTCCTGCTGTTCCTGACCCTGTTCCTCCCCATGCAGTTGGTGTGGGCCGGCGCGGCCGCGTATTGCCACCACGAATCCGGTGGCGAGCATTTCGGCCACCACGAGCACGTCCACAAGGCGAACCAGGCCACTCTCGCCGACGTCGGCGACCTGGCCCAGGACAACGACTGCGGGACCTGCCACGCGGCCGGCCTGTCCCCGCTGGCGGCCGCGGTCCCCGTGTTCGCCGATCCCCGCCCGGGCGAGGCCCCGGTCCTGCAGCCCGCACGCCGTCCCCCCGCGCCTCCACCGCACGCACCCGAACGCCCCCAGTGGGCGCGTCTCGCCTGACCGGCGAGACGACCGACACCCCCGTCCCTTTCGTCTCGCCGAATCCAAGTTCAACCATGAGATTCGATGAGAAGACTTCCATTGCTGCTTGGGTTGGCAGCCGCATTGCTCAACCCCGGTGCCGCTCCGGCCCAGCCCACCGCCCCTAGCCTGACGCTGGAGCAGGCGCTGGAGCTCGCCACCGCGCGCAGTCCCACGGTCTCCGCCGCGCGGAGGAACGTCGAAGCCGCCGAGGGCGCGGTCCGCCAGGCCGGGACGCCGAGAAACCCGGTCCTGAACGCGACGCTCGAGGACTTCCGGCAGGAGACCCGGACCACCACGGCCACCGTGGACGTGCCGCTGGAGCTTGGCGGCAAGCGGGCCGCCCGCGTCACGGCGGCCGAACGCGCGCGCGACGTGGCGCAAGCCGAAGTGGCGCACGCGCAGGCGCAGGTGCGCGGCACCGTGATCGGCGCCTACTTCCAGGTTCTCGTGGCGCAGGAGCGCGCCCGGATCGCGGGCAGTTCGGTCGAACTCGCCCGGCGCGGCGCCGACGTCGCCGCCAAGCGGGTCGCCGCGGGCAAGGTTTCCCCCGTGGAGGAGACGCGGGCCGCCGTCGACCTCGCCAACGCGCAACTCGAATCGGTCGAGGCGGACGCGGAACTGCAGGCCGCCCGCCAGGCCCTGGCCACGGCGATGGGCGACGTCGAGCCGCGATTCGCCGAGGTCGCCGCGGGAGCCGCGGCGGTGCCCGGTCGCCCTGCCCTGCCCCAGCTCCTCGCCCGCCTGGAGACCGCCCCGGCCCTGCAGGCCGGCCGCATGGAGGTCGAGCGCAGGCGGGCCCTCCTGGAGGTGGAGCGCACGCGCGCGCGCCCGGACCTGACCCTCAGCGTCGGCGCCAAGAGGGACAACGAACTCGGGCGCACCCAGGCCGTCGTGGGCGTCTCCGTTCCCCTGCCCTTCATCGACCGGAACGAGGGGGCCATCTACGAAGCGTCCAGGCTCGCCGAGCGGGCCAGCGACGAAGCCGAGGCCACGCGCCTGCGCCTCGCTTCGGAAGTGCAGCAGGCCTCCAGCCGACTGGCCGCGGCGCGGACCACTGCGTCCACCCTGCAGGGCACCGTCCTTCCGGCAGCCCTCCATGCCTACCAGACGGCCCTCACGGGCTTCGAGGCCGGGAAGTTCAGCTTCATCGAAGTCCTCGACGCGCAGCGCTCGCTGCTCGCCGCGCGCAGCCGCTACCTGAACAGCCTCGCCGCGGCCTACCAGGCCGCCGGCTCCATCGACCGCATCCTCGGCGAGTAAGGAAATTTCCATGAACATCACCAAGAAGCAGCGCCTGCTCATGGCCGCCATCCTGGCCATCGGCCTCGCTGCCGGCGGCGCGGTTCTCATGACCGACAGGCGCGCTCCCGCCGCCGAGGAACACGGGCACGCCCACGGCAAGGACGATCATCACGACGAGGATGAACACCAGGCCGGGCACAAGCACGAGCACGAGGACGAACACCACGCCAACGAACAGCAGGCGGCCGCCGGAACGCACGACAGGACGTCCGAGCGCCGGGTCGTCAAGCTGAACGAGGCCCAGGCACGCGCTGCGGCCGTGGGGGTGGCCCCGGCCGGTCCCGCCACCCTGCAATCGGCGCACGAGTTCCAGGGCGAAATCCGCTTCAACGAGGACCGCACCGCCCACGTGGTGCCGCGGCTCGCGGGCGTGGCCGAGAGCGTTCCGGCGAACCTGGGGCAGTCGGTCCGCCGCGGCCAGGTGCTGGCCGTGCTCGCGAGCACCTCCGTCTCCGACCAGCGCAGCGAATACCTCGCCGCCGAGCGGCGCCTGCAGGCGGCGCGCGTGACCCTGGAGCGCGAACGCAAGCTCTGGGAACAGAAGATCTCCGCCGAACAGGACTACCTGCAGGCGCAGCACGCCGTGCGCGAGGCGGAAATCGCCGTGACCAACGCGCAGCAGAAGCTCTCCGCCGTCGGCGCCTTCGGCAAGACCTCGGCCCTCAACCAGTTCGAGCTGCGCGCACCCTTCGACGGCACCATCGTCGAAAAGCACCTCACGCTCGGGGAATCCGTCAAGGAGGATGCGAGCGTGTTCACGATTTCCGACCTCCGTTCCGTCTGGGCGGAATTCGCCGTCGGCCCGCAGGACCTGGACGTGGTGCGCGTCGGGCAGCGCGTGGTCGTCTCGTCGAGCGCTTCGCAGGCCCGCGCGCAGGGCGTCATCTCCTACGTGGGCGCCCTGCTCGGCGAGCAGACACGGACCGCCCGGGCACGGGTGACCATCGCGAATCCGCAAGGCGCGTGGCGGCCGGGCCTGTTCGTCACCGTGAGCGTCCTGGGCGCCGACGAGCGGGTGCCCCTGTCGGTTCCTTCCGAGGCGATCCAGGGCATCGAGAACCAGGCGATGGTCTTCCGGGCCGTGCCGGGCGGCTTCCAGCCGATCCCCGTCCGGCCCGGACGCTCCGATGGCAGGAACACCGAGATCCTCGGCGGCCTGCAGCCGGGCGACAGGGTGGCGACGACCAACGCGTTCGTGCTCAAGGCCGAAATGGGCAAGGGCAGCACCGAGCACACCCACTGAGGCCGCCCATGTTCGAGAAGATCATCCGTTTCTGCATCGAGCAGCGCTGGCTGGTGATGCTCGGCGTCCTCGGCATGGCGGCCCTCGGGGTCTACAGCTCCACGAAGCTGCCCGTCGACGCCGTGGCCGACATCTCCAACGTGCAGGTCGTCGTCAACACGGAGGCTGCCGGGTATTCGCCGCTCGAAATGGAGCAGCGCGTCACCTACCCCGTCGAAACCGTGATGGCCGGCCTGCCGGGCCTGGACCAGACGCGCTCGCTGTCCCGCTATGGGCTGTCCCAGGTGACGGTCATCTTCCAGGACGGCACCAACATCTACTTCGCCCGGCAGCTGGTGAACCAGCGCATCCAGGAAGCCCGCGACCGGCTGCCGGCCGGCGTCACCCCGGTGATGGGGCCCATTTCGACCGGCCTGGGCGAGATCTACCTGTGGACCGTGGAAGCGGAACCCGGCGCGCACAAGGGCGACGGCACGCCTTACACGCCCATGGACCTGCGCGAGATCCAGGACTGGGTCATCAAGCCCCAGCTGCGCAACGTGCCCGGCGTCACCGAGATCAACTCGATCGGAGGCTACGAGAGGCAGTACGTGGTGGCGCCGAACCTGGAGCGGCTCTCCGCCTACGGCCTCAGCCTGGCCGACGTGGTCTCCGCGCTGGAGCGGAACAACGCCAACCAGGGCGCGGGCTACATCGAACGCCGCGGCGAGCAGTACCTGGTGCGCGCGCCGGGCCAGGTGCGCTCCATCGAGGACATCCGCGAGGTCATCGTCGGCAGGGCCCAGGGCCAGCCGATCCGCATCCGCGACATCGGCGACGTCGACGTCGGACGCGAGCTGCGCACCGGCGCCGCGACCGAGAACGGCGAGGAAGTCGTGCTGGGCACCGTCTTCATGCTGATGGGGGAGAACAGCCGGGCGGTGTCCCGCGCGGTCGACAAGCAGATGGCGCTCATCAACAAGAGCCTGCCCGCCGGCGTCAAGGCGGTCACCGTGTACGACCGCACGATCCTGGTCGACAAGGCGATCGCCACGGTGCAGAAGAACCTCGTGGAGGGCGCCGCGCTCGTGGTCGCCGTGCTGTTCCTGTTCCTCGGGAACATCCGCGCGGCGCTCATCACGGCCCTGGTGATCCCGCTGGCCATGCTGTTCACGTTCACCGGCATGGTGAAGGCGGGCATCAGCGCCAACCTCATGAGCCTGGGCGCGCTGGACTTCGGCATCATCGTCGACGGCGCGGTCGTGATCGTGGAGAACTGCGTCCGCCGGCTGGCGCACGCGCAGGCCCACCGCGGGCGCGCGCTCCACCGGACCGAGCGCCTGCACGAGGTGTTCGCGGCCGCCCAGGAAGCGCGCCGGCCCCTGCTCTTCGGCCAGCTGATCATCATGGTCGTGTACGTTCCCGTCCTGGCGCTGACGGGCGTCGAGGGGAAGATGTTCCACCCCATGGCGTACACCGTGCTGCTGGCGCTGCTCGGCGCCATGCTGCTGTCCGTCACCTTCGTGCCCGCCGCCGTGGCACTCTTCATGGGCGGCAAGGTGTCGGGGAAGGAGAGCCGGGTCATGACGTGGGCGGAGCGCCTTTACCAGCCCCTGCTGAAGGCCACGATGGACAACGTCCCCGTGGTGCTGACGTTCGCCGGCGTGCTGGTCCTGTTCTGCCTCGCGGTGGCGACCAGGCTCGGCAGCGAGTTCGTCCCGAACCTGAACGAGGGCGACTTCGCCATCCAGGCGCTGCGGATTCCGGGCACCAGCCTGACCCAGTCGGTGGAGATGCAGAAGCAGCTGGAAACGAGGCTCAAGACCAGGTTCCCCGAAATCGAGCGGGTATTCGCCCGCACCGGCACGGCCGAAATCGCGGCCGACCCGATGCCGCCGAACATCTCCGACGGCTACATCATGCTCAAGCCGGTGGACCAGTGGCCCGAGCCGCGCAAGACGCGCGACGAGCTCATCGAAGCCATCCGGGACGAGACGGCCAGCATTCCGGGGAACAGCTACGAGTTCTCGCAGCCGATCCAGCTGCGCTTCAACGAACTCATCTCCGGGGTGCGTTCGGACGTCGCGGTCAAGGTGTTCGGCGACGACGAGAACGTCCTCGACTCCACGGCGAACCGCATCGCCGCGGTTCTCCAGCGCGTCCCCGGCGCCACCGAGGTGAAGGTGGAACAGACCACCGGCCTGCCCATGCTCACCGTCCACATCGACCGCGGCAAGGCCACGCGCTACGGCCTGAACATGAGCGACGTGCAGGACGTGGTCGCCACGGCCATCGGCGGTCGCGAGGCCGGCACGGTCTTCCAGGGCGACCGCCGATTCGAGCTGCTGGTGCGGCTGCCGGAATCGGTCCGGGGCGACCTGCAGGCCCTGAGCCGCCTGCCCGTCCCGTTGCCTCGCAGCGCGGAGGCCGGCAGGACGAGCTACATCCCGCTGGCGGAAGTCGCCACCCTGGAGCTCGCCCCAGGGCCGAACCAGGTCTCGCGCGAAAACGGCAAGCGGCGCGTGGTCGTCAGCGCGAACGTGACCGGCCGCGACCTCGGCTCCTTCGTCGCCGATGCGCAAGCCGCGATCGAGGAGCGGGTCAAGGTCCCGGCGGGGTACTGGACCACCTGGGGCGGAACCTTCGAGCAGCTGGAGTCCGCAACCAGGCGGCTGCAGCTGGTGATTCCGCTGGCGCTGCTGCTGGTGTTCGTGCTGCTCTTCGCCATGTTCGGCAACGTGAAGGACGGACTGCTCGTGTTCACCGGCATTCCGTTCGCGCTGACCGGCGGAGTGCTCGCCCTCTGGGCGCGCGGGATCCCCCTGTCGATTTCCGCCGCCGTGGGATTCATCGCGCTTTCGGGGGTGGCCGTGCTCAACGGGCTGGTGATGCTGACCTTCATCCGCAACCTGCGCGAGGAAGGACGACCGCTCGAGCAGGCGATCGACGAAGGCGCATCGACGCGCTTGCGGCCGGTCCTGATGACGGCCCTCGTGGCCTCCCTGGGTTTCGTCCCGATGGCGCTTGCGACCGGCACCGGTGCCGAGGTGCAGCGCCCCCTGGCCACGGTCGTCATCGGCGGCATCCTCTCGTCGACGGCACTGACCCTGCTCGTGCTGCCCGTCCTCTATCGGTGGGCCCACCGGCGCGACGAGGAGGAAGACGCGGCGCTCGCGACGGCGGGGGCCCGAGGCGCGAGTGCGTAGACTGCATCATTGGGGAGAGTGCCTTTGCCAGTCACGGAAAAACTCAGGCTGGACCTGCCGCTGCTGCTGCCGGACGTCTCGGAAGCGCGCGACCGTTGCGTCGGGCTGCTGATCGCCGCATTGAAGGGCAAGCCGGGAATCCGCGATGCGCACGTCAGGGAAGCGCCGGGCAAGCCGCAGCTGTGCATCCACTACGACCCGCACGAGATCTCCCTCGCGCGCGTGCGGGAGATCGCGAGCGCGAACGGAGCCCGGATCACCGACCAGATCGGTCACCTGGCCGTGCGAGCAGCGGCCATGCACGCCCGCGCCGCACGGCGTCTCGGCGCCCAGGTGGAACAGCTCCCCGGCGTCGTCGAGGCGGAGGTGGCCGGCACCGGAGGCATACGGATCGAGTTCGACCGCAGCCGCACGGACGCTGCCAGCCTGCGCGAGCAGCTGAGGGACCTGGGCATCGAGGAGGAAGCCTCCAGCGACGAACACCCGCATGCGGAGCACGGAGCGGAGCCGGCCGCGCACGCGCACGAGGAAGGCGAGGACCACGCGCATGATCACGGCCCCGGGGACCGGCACGAGGGCCACGCCCACGCGGCCCGTGCCCACGCGGCCCATGCCCATGCCCACGGCGGCCCCTTCGGGGAACAGTCCGAACTGATCTTCGCGCTCCTCGCGGGGGTTGCCGTGCTGGCGGGATGGGTGATCGGGCGCTGGAGCGCGGCCGCGCCGGGCGTGAGCCTCGCTTGCTACATCGCCGCGTACCTGCTGGGCGGCTACTTCACCTCGCGCGAGGCGCTGGAGAACACCCGCGCCCGCCGTTTCGAGATCGACACCCTGATGCTGGTGGCGGCGGCGGGCGCCGCGGCGCTGGGCAAGTGGGCCGAAGGCGCACTGCTGCTCTTTCTCTTCAGCCTCGGCCACTCGCTGGAACACTATGCGATGGGCCGGGCCCGCCGCGCCATCGAGGCGCTGGCCACGCTCGCCCCGGAGCGGGCACTGCTGCGCCGGGGCGACGGCACCGTGGAAGTGGAGGTCGCGGAACTCCGGATCGGCGACGTCGTCGTGGTCCGGCCGAACGAGCGCCTGCCCGCCGACGGCTTCGTCGTGCGCGGGCAGACCTGCGTGGACCAGGCTCCCGTCACGGGCGAAAGCGTGCCGGTCGACAAGCGGCCGGTGGGAGATCCCGAGGCCGCCCTGCGTTCCTTCGACCACCTGCCGGCGCAGCACAGGGTGTTCGCAGGAACGATCAACGGGCCGGGCGCCGTGGACGTGATGGTCGCGCGCCGCTCGAGCGAATCCACCATGGCCCGCGTCGTCAAGCTGGTCACGGAAGCCGAGGCCCAGCGCTCGCCCACCCAGAACTTCACCGAACGCTTCGAGCGGATCTTCGTGCCCGTGGTGCTGGTGCTGGTGGTCCTGCTGATGTTCGCCTGGGTGGTCGTCGACGAACCGTTCTCCGCCAGCTTCTATCGCGCCATGGCCGTGCTCGTGGCGGCCAGCCCGTGTGCCCTGGCGATCTCGGTGCCCAGCGCCGTCCTCAGCGGCGTCGCCCGCGCCGGCCGCAGCGGCGTGCTGGTCAAGGGCGGGGCCCCGCTGGAGAACCTCGGCACGCTCACCGCCATTGCCTTCGACAAGACCGGCACCCTGACGGAGGGCAAGCCACGCCTGACGGATGCGGTGGCGGCGGCCGGAGTGGCCCAGGGAGAGCTGCTGCAGGTGGCCCTCGCCCTGGAACGCCACAGCGACCATCCGCTCGCGGCGGCGGTCGTGGCTGGGGCCGGTGACCTGTTGGTCGATGCGCCCCAGTTCGCCGAAGCGCACGACCTGCGGAGCATCACGGGGCGTGGCGTCCGCGGCGTGGTGGGCGGCGAGGCCGCCTACGTCGGCAAGCCCGTACTGTTCGAGGAACTGCCAGGTCCGCGGCCCCCGGCGGACGTGCTGGAGGCGAACGACAGGTTGGTCGGAAGCGGGCGGACCACCATGATCGTGCGGCACGGCGACCGCTACCTCGGGGTCCTCGGGGTGATGGACACGCCGCGGCCGGTTGCCGCCGGCGTGATGAAGGCCCTCCAGGCGCTCGGCATCGAGCGGCTCATCATGATCTCCGGGGACAACCAGAAGGTGGCCGACGCGGTCGCGCGCTCGGTGGGCCTGACCGAAGCGCGCGGGGACCTCCTGCCCGAGGACAAGGTGCAGGCCATCCAGGCGCTGCGCGGCCAGGCCGGGAAGGTCGCGATGGTGGGCGATGGCGTGAACGACGCGCCGGCGATGGCCCATGCCACTGTGGGCATCGCGATGGGGGCCGCCGGTTCGGACGTGGCCCTGGAGACGGCGGACGTCGCCCTGATGGCCGACGACCTCGGCCAGTTGCCCTTCGCGGTCGGCCTCTCGCGCCAGACCAGCCGCATCATCCGGCAGAACCTGTGGGTCAGCCTCGGCGTGGTGGCGGTGCTGATTCCCGCCACCATCCTGGGATTGAACATCGGCGTCGCGGTGCTGTTCCACGAAGGCTCCACCCTGCTGGTGGTCGGCAATGCCCTGCGCCTGCTCGCCTACGGGGCGGGCGATGCCGCTGCAAAGCCACTGGGAGTCGCGCGCGGATAAGGGTGCGCCCCCTCAGGAAGGGGCCCTTGGCGCGAAGTACAGCATGGCCCGCAACATGCGTTGCAGATGCGGCTCGACCCGCATCGCAAGCTCCGGGAGGTAGGTGAACGGCGGCGCCTCCTGCATGTAGCTGCACTGCGTCATCTCCAGTTGCACCGCGTGCACGCCTTCATGCGGTCGACCGTAGTGGCGCGTGATGTAGCCGCCCGTGAAGCGGCCGTTCAGCACGCTCGTGAAGCCGGAAGCGTCGCGCGCGATCTCCAGCAGGCTTTGCGCGAGTGCCGGATCGCAGCTCGTGCCCTTGCCCGTGCCCAGGTTCAGGTCCGGCAGCCGGCCGTCGAAGAAGCGCGGCAGCACGGAGCGGATCGAGTGCGCGTCCCACAGCATGGCCACGCCGTGCTCCGCCTTCAGGCGCGCGAGCTCCTGCCGCAGGCACGCGTGATAGGGTTCCCAGACAGCTTCGCGGCGCGCGGCGATCTCGCTTTCGCCGGGCTGGTCGGCCGGGTCGGCGTAGATGGGCGTGGCGTCGAAGGTGTCGATCGGGCACAGGCCGGTGACGCTCTGGCCCGGATACAGGCTCGCGCCGTCGGGCGGCCGGTTCAGGTCGATCACGTAGCGCGAGTGCGTGGCCACCAGGACCGAGGCCCCGAGCTGTTCGGCGAAGGCATACAGCCGTTCGAGGTGCCAGTCGGTGTCGGGCACCTGCCGCGCCTCGCCCGTGAAGCGGGCGGCCAAGGCAGGCGGCACGTGCGTGCCGACATGCGGCATCGAGACCAGCAAGGGCTGCGTGCCCTGGCGGAGGCGGAATGGCGATTCGGTGGTGGCGAAGCTCAAGGGCGCTCCTGCAAGAGTTGATGGCGCGCGGAAACCAGGCCCTCGACCGCGCGAGCTTGCGCCTCGTGGCGACCCGAGCGCACGCGCAGCCGGCCGCCGACATGAACGCCGTGGATCGCGTTCGACCGGTGGCTGGCGAAGACGTGGGACGAGAGCATGTCCTCCGCGCCCAGGCCCTCCAGGGCCGGGTGCCGGGCATCCAGCGTGACCAGGTCGGCCTGGTGCCCGACCGCCAGCCCGCCCACCGCGCGACCCGCGGCCTGCGCGCCCCCGCGCACGGCGGCGAGCAGCAGGGCCGTGGCCACGTGCGGGTGTGCCTGCGTGGCCATCACGTTGCGCCTGCGGGTGGCCAGGCGCTGCCCGTATTCGAACAGCATCAGCTCCTCGGCCGCGTTGACGCAGACGTGGCTGTCCGAGCCGATGCCCCAGGCCCCGCCCGCCGCCTGCCAGGCGGGGCCGTCGAAGACGCCGTCGCCGAGGTTGGCTTCGGTGCTCGGGCACAGGCCGGCCACCGCGCCGCTGGCGGCGGCGCGCCGGTATTCCCCGGCGTCCATGTGCGTGGCATGCACCAGGCACCACCGCGCATCCACCGGCGCGTGGTCCAGCAGCCACGCCACGGGACGCTGGCCCGAATGGGCGAGGCAGTCCTCGACCTCCTGCATCTGTTCGGCGATGTGGATGTGCACCGGTGCGGTGGCATCCTGCGCCGCCAGGCCGGCCAGCACTTCGCGCAGTGCATCGGGCGGCACGGCGCGCAGGGAATGGGGCGCCAGGCCCAGTCGCGCACCCTGCGCTGCACACACGGGGCGCAGGCGCTCCAGCAGGCGCAGCATGTCGTCGGTGGAGCGGATGAAGCGGCGCTGCCCTTCCCCCGGCGGCTGGCCGCCGAACCCGCTGCTCTGATAGAGCACGGGCAGGAGCGTCAGGCCGATGCCGGCCGCCGCGGCGGCGCGCAGCAGCGCCAGCGCCATCTCGGCGTCGTCGGCATACGGCACGCCGCCCGCGTCGTGGTGCACGTAGTGGAACTCGCAGACGCTGGTGTACCCGGCCTCCAGCATCTCCACGTACAGGCCGAAGGCAATGGCCTCCAGGCTGGCGGGCGTCAGCCGCGCGGCGAAGCGGTACATCAAGGTGCGCCAGCTCCAGAAGCTGTCCTGGGCCTGGCCGCGGAATTCCGCCAGGCCCGCCATGCCGCGCTGGAAGGCGTGCGAATGCAGGTTCGGCAGTCCCGGGAGGACGGGGCCCGCGGCAATCTGAGAGCCGCTGTCCGGCGTGGCGTCGACCTGCACCTGGGTGAAGCGGCCGGCGCCGTCCCATTGCAGCAGCACGTTGCGCGCCCAGCCGGTCGGCAGCAGCGCATCGCGGGCGAACAGGGCATGGGTGTTCATGGGCTTCCTTCGGCGATGCGGCCCTGCCGCACCACGCAGCGCACCGGCCGCTGGCCGAACCAGTAGGCCAGTTCCGCGGGTTCCTGCACGTTCCACAGCACGAAGTTCGCGGCCCGGCCCACCGCCAGCTTGCCATGGCTGTCCTGCAGGCCGAGCGCGCACGCGGCGTGGGTCGTGACGCCGGCGATGGCCTCCGGCACGGTGAGCCGGAACAGCGTGCAGGCCATGTTGACCATCAGCAGGAGGCTCAGCGCGGGCGACGAGCCCGGGTTGTGGTCCGTGGCGACGGCGAGGGGCACGCCGGCGGCACGCAGGCCTTCGATGGGCGGCAGGTGCGTGTCGCGCAAGGTGTAGTACGCGCCAGGCAGCAACACGGCGACGGTGCCGGCGCGGGCCATGGCGGCGATGCCGGCGGGCGACAGGTGTTCGATGTGGTCGCACGACAGCGCATGAAAGCGCGCCGCGAGCTGGGCGCCGCCCATGTCCGACAACTGCTCGGCGTGCAGCTTGACCGGCAGGCCCAGCGCCTGCGCAGCCTGGAACACCCGTTCCGTCTCCTCCAGCGAGAAGGCGATCCGCTCGCAGAACACGTCGACCGCGTCGACCAGGCCTTCGGCGTGCAGCGCGGGCAGCATCTCCCGGCAGACCAGGTCGATGTAGTCCCGGCTGCGACCCGCGTACTCGGGCGGCAAGGCATGCGCGCCCAGGAAGGTGCTGCGCACGGTGACCCCGTGCGCCTGGGCGAGCCGGCGCGCGACGCGCAGCTGCTTGCGCTCGTGGGCCAGCGCCAGCCCGTAGCCGGACTTGACCTCGATGGCGCAGACGCCTTCGGCCAGCAGGCTGCGCAGCCGCGCGGAGGCGCTGTCGAACAGGGCTTCCTCGCTGGCCTCGCGCGTGGCGCGGACCGTGGAAAGGATGCCGCCCCCTGCCCTGGCCAGTTCCTCGTAACTGGCGCCCGCGAGCCGCAGGGCGAATTCGTTCGCGCGATGGCCGCCGTAGACCAGGTGGGTGTGGCAATCCACCAGGCCGGGCGTGACGAGCGCGCCCTGCCCGTCGTGGCGCGGGCCGTTGGCATGGGCCGGCGGCACGCCGTCGGGCGCACCGATCCACGCGATCCGGCCTTGGTCGACCGCGATGGCGCAGGCGGTCCCCTCCGGGCTGCGCAGGCCGGTCCAGAGGCCGTCGGCCAGGGGCAGTTCGTCGAAAGCCGGCATGGGGACTCTCCTAGCGGGTGGGGGTATCGCTGGCTGCAGCCGGCTGCCACTGCACGGCCAGGAGCGCGCCATCGGCCTCCTCGCAGGCCACCGACCAGGCGCAATCGGCGTCGGCCCACCAGAGGCCCTGCCCGGCGCGCAGGACATGGTCGCTGCCCTGCATCGCCGTGGTCGACCAATCGCCCCGCCAGGCCAGCAACAAGCCGTGGGGAGCCACCGGCAGCTCGCTGGCCCCGCGCAGCACGCGGACCTGCGGCCGCACTCGGCCGCGCCGGCTCATGACGTTGAAGTCGCGCGACGCGCCGCCCAGCAGCCTGCAGTCGACGGCGCCGTCGCCCGCGAAGGCGAACGGTTCCAGCGGTGCGGCCAGGCGGTGGGCCACGCCCTCGCCTTGCAGCTGCACGCCCTCGCCTTCGAGCAAGGTGATGCTGCGATCGACGCCGGGAAACACGGAGAAGGGTCCGCTCGCGGCGATCGTGGCGATCGACACGCGCCAATCGAAGTCCTCGATGCCCGCGGCGGCCGGCCAGCGCGCCACCTCGAGGGTGCTGCCGCCGCCGTTCTTCCACGGCGTGGCCGGCAGCGCGGAGACATCGAAGCGCCGCACCACCTACTTCACCATCGGCAGCTTGAGGCCGAACTTCTTCGCCGTCGCGACCGCCAGCTCGTAGCCCGCGTCGGCGTGGCGCATGACGCCGGAGCCGCAGTCGTTCACCAGCACGCGGGCCAGGCGCAGGTCGGCGGCCTCGGTGCCGTCGCAGACGATGACCATGCCCGCATGCTGCGAATAGCCCATGCCCACGCCGCCGCCATGATGCAGGCTGACCCAGGTCGCACCCCCGGCGGTATTGAGCAGCGCATTGAGCAGCGGCCAGTCGGACACCGCGTCGGTGCCGTCGCGCATGCCTTCCGTTTCGCGGTTCGGGCTGGCCACCGAGCCGGTGTCCAGGTGGTCGCGGCCGATCACGATCGGCGCCTTCAGTTCGCCCTTGCGCACCATCTCGTTGAAGGCGAGTCCCGCCAGGTGCCGCTCGCCCAGGCCCAGCCAGCAGATGCGCGCGGGCAGGCCCTGGAAGCTGATGCGCTCGCGGGCCATGTCGAGCCAGCGGTGGGTTTGCTTGTTGGCGGGGAACAGTTCCTTGATCTTCGCGTCCGTCTTGTAGATGTCCTCCGGATCCCCCGACAGCGCGACCCACCGGAACGGACCCTTGCCCTCGCAGAACAGCGGCCGGATGTACGCCGGCACGAAGCCGGGGAAGTCGAAGGCGTTCTTCACGCCTTCATCGAACGCGACCTGGCGGATGTTGTTGCCGTAATCCACCGTGGGAATGCCCATGGCCTGGAAGTCCAGCATGGCCTGCACGTGCACCGCGCAGCTCCTGGCCGCGGCGGCTTTCAGCGCGGCGTGCTGCGCCGGATCGGCCATGGCGGCCTTCCACCGCGCCACGTCCCAGCCGGAAGGCAGGTAGCCGTGGATCAGGTCGTGCGCGGACGTCTGGTCCGTCACCAGGTCTGGCCGGAGCCCGCCGGCTTTCGCCCGCTTCACGAGCTCGGGCAGCACTTCCGCGGCGTTGCCGCGCAGCGCGATGGAGATCGCCTCCTTCGCGGCCGTGTGCTGCCGAAGCAGTTCCAGCGCATGGTCGATGTCCCTGGCCTGCTTGTCGACGTAGCGGGTGCGCAGGCGGAAATCGATGGAGCTCTGCTGGCATTCGACGGTCAGCGAGCAGGCGCCGGCCAGCGTGGCCGCCAGCGGCTGCGCGCCACCCATTCCGCCCAGGCCCGCCGTCAGGATCCACTTGCCGGAGAGGTCATTGGCGTAGTGCTGGCGGCCGGCCTCGACGAAGGTTTCGTAGGTTCCCTGCACGATGCCCTGGCTGCCGATGTAGATCCAGCTACCGGCCGTCATCTGGCCGTACATGAACAGGCCCTTGCGATCCAGTTCGTTGAAGTGGTCCCAGTTGGCCCAGCGCGGCACGAGGTTGGAGTTGGCGAGCAGCACGCGCGGCGCGTCGGGATGCGTCTTGAACACGCCGACCGGCTTGCCGGACTGCACCAGCAGGGTCTCGTCGGCTTCGAGCTCCTTGAGCGAGGCCAGGATCTGGTCGAAGCACTCCCAGTTGCGGGCAGCCCGCCCGATGCCGCCGTAGACCACCAGGTCTTCGGGGCGCTCGGCCACGTCGGGGCTGAGGTTGTTCTGGATCATGCGGAACGGCGCTTCGGTCAGCCAGCTCTTGCAGGACAGGGTGGTGCCGGTGGGCGCCGAGATGCGGCGGCTGGCATCGTGGCGCGGATCGGCGGAGACCGGGGCGTCGAGGAATTTGTCGGTTGCGTTCATGGGGTTCTCCTTCGAGGCGTTCAGGCGTGGCTGGGCAGCATGGGGGTGACGGCGGCAGGCCAGGGACGGCCTTGGGCGCCCAGCGCCCATTGGCGCATGGACTCGACGTCGGGGGCGAGATAGCGGTCCTGGTGGAGGAAGGCGACGCGCTCGCGGATCGCGGCGAGTTCGGCCTCCACGGGTGGACTGCTCTCGAGTTCGCGTTTCAGCTCGATGCCCTGGCAGGCCGCCATCGCCTCGATGCCCACCACGACCGCCGTGTTGTCCACCATGTCCGACAGCCGCCTTGCCGCGAACGTGGCCATGGAGACGTGGTCTTCCTGGTTGGCCGAGGTCGGCAGGCTGTCGACGCTGGCGGGGTGGGCCAGCGACTTGTTTTCGGAGGCCAGCGCCGCAGCGGTGACCTGGGCAATCATGAAGCCGGAGTTCACGCCGCCATCGCGCACGAGGAAGGGCGGCAGCCCGGAGAGGCTCGAGTCCAGCAGCAGCGCCATCCGGCGCTCGGAGATGGCACCGACCTCGGCGACGGCCAGCGCGATGATGTCAGCCGCGAAGGCCACGGGCTCCGCGTGGAAGTTGCCGCCGGAGATGACTTCGCCCGTGTCCGCGAACACCAGGGGGTTATCCGATGCGGCGTTCGCTTCGATGCGCAGCACGCGGGCCGCATGCTGCAGGTTGTCCAGGCAAGCCCCCATGACCTGGGGAATGCATCGGATCGAGTAAGGGTCCTGCACGCGACCGCAGCCGGCATGGCTGGGGACGATCTCGCTGCCCTCCAGCAGCGCGCGCATCGCGGCGGCCACGGAGATCTGCCCCGATTGGCCGCGTGCGTCATGGATGCGCGCATCGAACGGCCTGACCGAGCCGCGGACCGCTTCCAGCGAAAGCGCGCCGGCCATCATGGCCGCGGCGAACACGTTCTCGGCGCCGAACAATCCGGCCAGCGCGAGGGCGGTCGACACCTGGGTTCCGTTCAGCAGCGCCAGGCCCTCCTTGGGTCCCAGGACGAAGGGCGAAAGCCCGATGGACCGCAGGGCTTCGGCCCCCGGCACGACACGGCCGTCCGCGAGCTGCGCTTCCCCCTCGCCGATCAGGACGCAGGCCAGGTGCGCCAGCGGTGCCAGGTCGCCCGAGGCCCCGACCGAGCCCTTGGCAGGGATGCGTGGAAGCACGCCGGCATTGAACAGCGCCAGGAGCGCGTCCACGATTTCGGCCCGCACGCCGGAATGACCGCGCGCCAGGCTCACGGCCTTGGTCGCCAGCACCAGGCGCACCACGCCGTCCGGCAGCGGCGCCCCCGTGCCGACGGCGTGGGACAGGACCAGGTTGCGCTGCAGTTCGGCCAGGCGCTGCACCGGAATCACCGTCTGCGCGAGCTTGCCGAATCCGGTGTTGATGCCATAAGCCACGAGACCCGCATCGAGGATGGACTGCACGGCGGCATGCGCGGCGGCGAGACCTTCGCGGGCCGATCCGGCCAGTGCCAGGCGGACGTCGCCGGCAAAGACGCGGCGCAGCTGCGCGAGGTCCACGTCGCCGGGGGAGAGCTTCAGGGTTTCGGGCTGGACACTCATACGATCATGTCTATACAGGAGGGATTCGAAAAAGGCCGACCGGCGTCGGCAGTTACCCGAGACTCTGGTTGCCGTCCGTGCGCACCCGGCTGCCCAGGCGATAACGCGCAGCGGGATGCAGGCAGCGCACCAGCGTGACGGTCTGGCCGCGGATCCAGGTCCGGCGCGTCAGCAGCAGGCAGGGGTCGGCCCGGTCCATGGCCAGGCGATCGGCTTGCTCCGGCGTGGGAAGCACCGCATCGACGAGATGCTCGATCTGGTCGAACGGCACGTTGCGCACCAGGTATTCGCTGGGCGTGGAGACCGAGAAGTCCTGCTCCAGGAAGGCCGGAACGATCCGCGGATTGACGTAGCGATCTTCCAGTTGCACGGGCAGTCCGTCTTCCAGGTGCAGGCAGACGCAGTGGAACAGCGACTCGCCCATGCGCACGTCCATCCACGCGGCCACGTCGGGCGAAGCCGAGACGCGCTCCGACACGAGAAGCCGGAAACCGTAGTCGTGGCCGCGACCGCGGATCTCGCTGGCGATGTTGGAGATGTTCAGCAGCGTCGACTGCGGCTTTTCTTCCGCCACGAAGCTGCCGACGCCCGCCACGCGCACGATGCGGCCCTGGTCCACCAGTTCGCGCAGCGCCCGGTTGGCCGTCATGCGCGAGATGCCGAACTGGGCCACGAGCTCGTGCTCGGAGGGCAGGCGGTGCCCCGCCGGCCATTCGCCGCTCTGGATGCGGCGCGTGATGTGCTCCTTGACCTGCTCGTACAGGGCCAGCGACGGCTCGGAGGCCGGCGCGGCCGCGTCGGCTCGCCCATGCACGCGGCGGGAGCTGGAGGCACGGGATTTCATAGAGGCTTCAATGCTCCGCGGCCGCCATGGACTCGGCGCGGATCTCCTCCGTGAGGCGGGCCTTGAGTTCCATGAATTCGGGCGTGGTCTTGACGGTGTAGTGCCGGGGGTGCGGCAGGTCGACGGCGATCTCGCTCTTGATCCGCCCGGGCCGCGCGCTGAACACCGCCACGCGGTTGGCCATGAAGATGGCCTCGTCGATGTCGTGCGTCACGAACAGGACGGTCTTCTGTTCGGCCTCCCAGATCCCCAGCAGCAGCTCCTGCATCTGGACGCGCGTCTGGTTGTCGAGGGCACCGAAAGGTTCGTCCATCAGCAGGATCTTGGGGTCGTTGGCCAGCGCCCGCGCGATCGCGGTGCGCTGCTGCATGCCGCCGGACAGCTGCTTGGGATAGTGCTGCTCGAACCCGCGCAGGCCGACTTTCGCGATGAAGTAGTCGACCCGCTCCCTCTGCAGGGACTCGGGCACGCCCCGTTCGCGCAGGCCGAAGCGGATGTTCTGCTCGATGTTCAGCCACGGGAACAGCGTGTAGCTCTGGAACACCATGCCGCGGTCGGCTCCGGGCCCTTCGATGGCCTGGCCGTCCAGCAGCACCTGCCCGCCGGTGGGAGCGTCCAGGCCCGCCACGATCCGCAGCAGCGTGGACTTCCCGCAGCCCGAGGGCCCGAGGATGGTGACGAAGTCGTTCCTGCGGACTTCGAAATCCACCGGCAGCAGCGCCTGGGTGGACTTCCCGCCGGGGCTCTCGAAGGTCCGCGAGACCCCCTGGATGGACAGTTGCTTGCTCATAGGGAAGCCCACGCGAACAACTTCCTGTTGATCGCCTTGAAGATGAAATCGGAGACCAGCCCGATCAGGCCGATGACGATGATGCCGAAGATGATCTGGCCCGTGTTCAGCAGCGCCTGACTGTCGGTGATCATGTGGCCGATCCCGGAGGACGACCCGATCAGTTCGGCCACGATCACGTAGGTCCAGGCCCAACCCAGCACCAGGCGAAGCGTCTCGGCGATGCCCGGCGCGGCGCCCGGGATCAGCACCCGGCGCACGATCCCGCGGCTGTCGGCGCCGAGCGTGTACGCAGCCTCGACCAGGTCCTTGCGGGCCCCGCCCACCGTCACGGCCACCATCAGGATGATCTGGAACACCGAACCGATGAAGATCACCAGCAGCTTCTGCATCTCGCCGATGCCGGCCCACAGGATCAGCAAGGGGATGAAGGCCGACGCCGGCAGGTAGCGGCAGAACGAGACGAAGGGCTCCAGGAAGGCCTCGACCGGCTTGTAGGCGCCCATGGCGATGCCCAATGGCAGGGCGATGGCGGCCGCCAGCAGGAAGCCACCGACCACGCGCCAGACCGTCATCCCGATGTCGCGCAGGAAGCCGTACTCGGTGAACAGCTTCCAAGCTTCCTGCACCATCGTGATGGGGCTGGCCAGGAAGGTCGGCGAAACGTAGCCTCCGAGCGTAAAAGCCGCCCAGACCGCCACGAACAGCACGAAGAAGCCGAACCCCAGCGCCCACCGGGCGGCGGGGCCCACGGGCTCCAGCGGCACCATGCCGCGGGACCGGCGCACCGGCGCCGCGGTGACGGCCGCGGACAGCGCGGTGGGAAGGACGCGGGTTTCACTTGCCATGGCCATGCTCGCGGACGGGGTCACTTGATGTAGCTGGCGTCGTACATGGCCGACCAGTTGTCGGGCATCTTGCGGATCACGCCCGCCTCCAGCAGGATGGCCGCGGACTGCTTCATGAAGGCCTCCAGTTCCCCGGCGAAGAACGCCTGGTTGGCGGACTTGTCCTGCCAGCGCAGGTAGCTCGAGGACCGGGCGAACGCCTCGCCCGTCTGCTTGACCGCCTCGCCCATGATCGCGTTGGACTTTGTCGTGTCCGCCTTGATCATCTCCAGCGCCTGGAAGTAGGAGTCGACCAGGGCCTTGGCGGCGGCCGGGTTGGCCTTGAGCCAGTCGGGGGCGCATCCCAGCGTGTCCTGGATGTGGGGAAGCTCCAGCGTCGTCGCCAGGATCCGGCCCGCGGCGGGATTGCTGCGCACCGTGGACAGGTAGGGCTCGTAAGTCACCGCGGCGTCGTTCTGGCCGGTCACGAAGGACTGCGCCGCCGGCTGCGGGGCCAGCGTGACGGTCTTGACGTCCTTGATGCTCATGCCGTTCTTGCTCAGCATCCAGGCCAGCGTGAAATACGACGCCGTGCCGGGCGCATCCACGGCCACGGTCTTGCCCTTGAGGTCGGCGAAGTTCCTGACCTCGTTGCGCACGGCGATGCCGTCGGCGCCATACGACTTGTCGAGTTGCACGATCTGCACGATCGGCACCCCGTTGGTGTTCCAGGCCACGTGCGTCTCCACCGTGGTCGCCGCGCACTGGATCGACTTGGAGGCCAGGGCAAGGTGCCGGTCCTTCTGCGGAATCATCTTGATCTCCACGTCCAGCCCGTTCTTCTTGAAGATGCCGGCCTTGTCGGCCAGCGTCAGCGGCGCGAAGCCGGTCCAGCCGGACATGCCGATCACGACCTTGGTCTCGGCGCTGGCGGCCTGGGCCAACGCGGCCAGGCAGGCGCCCACGGCCAGCAGCGCTGCCCGCTGGGAAAAAAGTGTCTTGGCCATGCGGCTCTCCTCGGGGGTACGAACGAAAGAAGCGGACGGGACGCACCGGCGAACTGGCCGGCGTCCCTCGTGAAACCAGGCGGAGTCTGAGCTGCTTGACCTATCCTGACTATACAGGTTTACCCACCCCTGATTTTGTCATTTGCCCACGGAGGCGTCGCCGGTGACCGGACCCGGATCGCCGTCTTCACCCTTGTTTGTCTATACAGGATGGATGGGCAAGGTGCGTCGAAAAAGCGACATCGCACCCGCCAGAGCGTTGAAGCCTGGGCCGGGCGCGACCGAATTCACAGGCCGGCGGATCTCTCGCCAGCACAATTGGTTACCACCTGCTGAGCAAGGAAGCGACTGCATGCGCCCCACCTGCCCCACCTCGCTGCGAGCGACCAGAACCGCCGTCAGTGCCCTTGCCTTCCTGGCGGCCATGACGCTCGCCGTCCCGAACGCGTGTGCCGACGACGACGACGCGCTGTCGACCGACCGGCCCGACTTCGTGGAGTCCAGCAACGTGGTGGGCAAAGGTGTCTTCCAGGTGGAGACGAGCCTCGCCTACGAGCGCGACCGCCGCAACGGTGTCGAGACCCGCACCCGCAGCACGCCGACGCTGCTGCGCTATGGCGTCTCCGAGAATTGGGAGCTGCGCATCGAATCCGACGGCCTGCTGCGCCAGACCGTCTCCGCCGCGGGCGCTTCGAGCACGGACAGCGGCACGGCCGACGCGTCGCTGAGCGCCAAGTGGCACATCCGCGACGAGGACGAAGCCAGCGGCCAGGCGGCCCTGGCCGTGATCGCGGGCGTCGATTTCGACTCGGGATCCAGGGCCTTCCGAGGAGCCGGCAAGGTGCCGTCGGTGCGGCTCGTCGCGGAATGGGACCTGCCCCAGGACGCCAGCCTGGGAGTCATGCCCGGGCTCTTCTACGGCAAGGACGACGCCAGTGGCCAACGCTACTGGGGCGGCATCCTGGCGGCGACCTACAGCCGCCCGCTCTGGGCATCGACGCGCGGATTCGTCGAGATCGCCGGCCAGGAACTGCGCAGCGCACGCCACGGCGGCAACACGGTCACCTTCGACACCGGCGTGACCTACGCGATCGATCGCGACACGCAGCTCGATTTCTCGATCAACGTCGGCCTGAACGACCGCACGCCGGACCTGGCGCTGGCCATCGGCTTCTCGCGTCGCTTTCGTTGAACCCCGCGGTCCGGGTGCGACCCTCGCGCCCTACCCTGCCTTCGCGTTCCGGGCCGCACTCAGTTCATCGCCGACCAGCTTGCGCAGCTGCTCGTAGCCGAAGGACGGCAGCGCGCGCCCGTTGACGAAGAACTCGGGCGTCATCTTCACGTTCAGCGCCCTTCCGTCCGCCACGTCCTGGGCGATCGCGGCCGCGACGTCGGGCGCCTGCATGTCCGCCTTGAGGCGCTCGACATCGAGCCCGGCGCGCGCCAGGTGCGGCCAGATCAGCTCGGGGCGGGCCTGGTGGTGCTGCACCCAATCCTGCTGCGACGCGAGCAGCGCCTCGAGGGCCTGCCAGTACTTGGCCTGCTTGCGGGCGGCCTCCAGGACCTTGACGACTTCATCCGATCCGCGATGAAGCGGGGCGTAGCGGACCGTGAGGCGGAGGTCCTCCCGGTTCTCCGCGAGCATCTTCTTGACCAGCGGGTAGAAGGCAGCGCAGGTTTCGCACGCGGGATCGAAGAACTCCACGATCTGCACGGGAGCTTCGGCCCTGCCGAGCGACATGGAATGCATGCGCACCAGCGATTCGCGGTTCTTCGCGGCGGCGGCCGCCGCCTCCCTTTCCTTCTGGCCGTCGTAGAACTGCATGGCACCGACGAAGACAGCGGCAAGGAGGACGAGGGCGGAGATGAAGAGCGTCTTCTGTTTCATGATTTCAACTTGGACCGGGCTCCGAGCAGGGCCAGCCCGATGGCGGTGAAGGACAGCAGGGACAACAGCGGAATGGTCACGAAGCCGAACCACTCGACTTCGACCTGGGAGCACGGGATGCCCTGCACGCAGGGAGACAGGCTGCGCGGGATCACGCCCTCGGTGAGGAGCACGTGGAAGAGCGCGACCAGCCATCCCGCCGCGACCAGCGGAATGGAATAGCGAACGACCTTCGGGTCCAGGGGGAAGAGACCGACTGCGAGCACCACGACGAGCGGGAACATGAAGACCCGCTGGTACCAGCACAGCACGCAAGGCGCGATGCCCACGACCTCGCTCAGGAACAGGGCCCCGAGGACGGAGGTCGCCGCGACGAGCCAGGCTGCGAAGACGAGACCCCAGGCCCCGCGCTCGCGCGGGTCCATGGCGTCCGGCGCGGACGGGACCAGGGACTCTGAAACCGACATCGCGCCATTAGAAAGGTGTCGGCCCCGTGGGCGGCTGACAGGGGTCAAGCTCCGGGCCCGGAGCAACACTTGTTTGCGCTTCCGCCCGCCTGGACCGGCGGGCACCGCACACTGCCGTACGAGCAGAACACGCAGCAATCCCCCGCCTTCGGCCGCAGGACGGTGTGGCACTGCTCGCACTCGTAGAAATACTGGCAGGCGTCGAGGCGCATCGTTTCGGTCTTCGCATGCCCGCAGTTCGGGCACGTGAGCCGCGATTGCAGGACCACCTCGCCCATCGGGCTCAGGCGCGCGCCGGCTGGGTGGCTTGGGCGCTGCGCCGCAGCGCAACCGCGCGCCGCTCTTCGGCCAGCGCGGTCTCCTCCATGCACTCGCGCACGAAATCGATGTGGGCGCGGGTGGCGCGGGCGGCGTCCTCCGGACGGCGCTCGCGGATGGCCAGCCAGATCGCACGGTGCTGCCCCTTGAGCTGGTCCCAGCGATGCGGCCGCGGGTGCAGCGCCCGCAGGTTGTCGGAGATGTGGCCGTGCGCGACCTTCATGAGGCTCGCGCACAGATGGCTGACGAGAACGTTGTGGGAGGCCTCGGCGATCGCCTGGTGGAAGCGCAGGTCGGCGTCGATGCAGTCGTCGAGTGGCGCACCGTCGTACTGCGCCTGCAGCGCCGCGTGCGCCTCGTCCAGCAGCTTGATGTCGACGTCGGTGCAGCGGTCCGCCGCCCAATAAGCCGCCTGGGATTCCAGCAGCGCGCGGAATTCGAGCATGTCGCGATGAACGTCGGGATGGCCGGCCAGCATCTGCACCCAGGGATCGGCGAAGTGGGCGTTGAGGCGGTCGGTAACCTGCGTGCCGCCCCGCTCCTGCGTGTGCAGCAGCCCCTTGGCCGCCAGCTTCTGGATCGCCTCGCGCAGCGACGGCCGAGAGACGCCGAGTTCAGAGGCCAGCTCGCGCTCGGCCGGCAGCCGGTCGCCCGGCCGCAGGGTGCCTTCGAGGATGCGCTGCTCGATCTTCGACGCGATCGCGTCGGCGAGCCGCGGGGTTCGCTGGGCGGATGTCGTGCTCACGGGGTTGGCCTCCTTGGTCTGACCAGTATAGCGCGAAGCGGCGTGCGCGCGGCCCATGGTCTGACCAGCCCCACCGGTTTGCGATAGATCAAGCGCAATACTGGTCTTACCAGTGATGCAAGTTTCGTTAAAGGTTAGCCACGAAGAATGCACACCCAGATTGGTCTGACCAACAAACAGGAGACAAGATGCGCGGCGCAGGAAGATCCCGGGACAGTGAGATCGCGTTGGCCCTGGGGGCCGAACTGCCCGCGCGGCAGGTCGTGACGGATCCCTTGCGGCGCCTCGCCTACGGCACCGACGCGAGCTTCTATCGCCTCACGCCGGAGGTGGTCGCCGTCGTCGAGTCCGAGGCCGAGGTGCAGGCCGTCCTGCGGGCCGCGCGCGCCCACGGCCGCCCGGTCACCTTCCGCGCCGCCGGCACCAGCCTGTCGGGCCAGGCCGTGACCGACGGCGTGCTCGCGCTGATCGGCGAAGGCTTCGCCACCTGCGAGATCCCGCCGGGCGCCGCCAGCGTGCATCTCGGCCCGGGCATGGTGGGCGGCGACGTCAATGCCCGCCTGGCGCCGCATGGCCGCAAGATCGGGCCCGACCCGGCCTCGATCGCCACCTGCAAGATCGGCGGCATCGCCGCCAACAACGCCTCCGGCATGTGCTGCGGCACGGCGCAGAACAGCTACCAGACGGTCGAGGCGATGCGCGTGGTGCTCGCGGACGGCGCGGTCCTGGACACGGCCGACGGCGAGAGCGTCGCCGCGTTCCGCCGCAGCCACGCCGAACTGCTGCAGGCGCTGGCGCGCATGGCGGCCGAAACCCAGGCGGACGCGGCGCTCGCGCAGCGCATCCAGCACAAGTACCGCATCAAGAACACCACCGGCTACAGCCTCAACGCCCTGGTCGATTTCAACGACCCGATCGACATCCTCGCGCACCTGATGATCGGGTCGGAGGGCACCCTCGGCTTCATCTCGCGCATCACCTACCGCACCGTGGCCGACGACCCGTGCAAGGCGAGCGCGCTCGTGTTCTTCCCCACCCTCGAACACGCCTGCCAGGCGGTGCTCGGACTGCGCCGGTTGCAGGTCAGCGCGGTGGAACTGCTGGATCGCGCGTCGCTGCGCTCGGTGCAGGACAAGCCCGGCATGCCGGCCGCGATGCGCACGCTGGGCGAAGACGCGGCGGCGCTGCTGGTCGAGGTGCGTGCGCAGACCGCTCCGGCGCTGCAACTGCGGATCGAGTCGGCGCTGGGCGTGCTCGCGCCCTTCCCCACCGTCGAAGCCGCGTCCTTCTCGACCGACCCCGCCGTCTGCGAAAGCTACTGGAAGGTGCGCAAGGGCACCTTCCCCTCCGTGGGCGCGATGCGCCGCACCGGCACCACGGTGATCATCGAGGACGTCGCGTTCCCGGTGGAGTCGCTGGCGGCGGCGACGCTCGACCTGCAGGCCGCGATGCGCCGGCACGGCTACCCCGAAGGAATCATCTTCGGCCACGCGCTGGAAGGCAACCTGCACTTCGTCTTCACGCAGGACTTCTCCGATGCCGCCGAGATCGAGCGCTATGCCCGCTTCATGGAAGACGTGTGCACGCTGGTCGTCGACGAGTACGACGGCTCGCTGAAGGCGGAACACGGCACGGGCCGCAACATGGCGCCCTTCGTCGAGCGCGAGTGGGGCCCGAAGGCGATGCAGCTGATGCGCCGCATCAAGGCGCTGTTCGACCCCGGGACGCTGCTGAACCCCGGCGTCATCCTCGACGACGACCCGCGCGCGCACCTGAAGAACCTCAAGCCCATGCCGGCGGCCGAGGCGGTCGTGGACCGCTGCATCGAGTGCGGCTTCTGCGAGCCGCTGTGCCCCTCGCACAAGCTGACCCTCTCGCCGCGCCAGCGCATCACCAGCTGGCGCGAGCGCTCGCGCCTGGCGGCGGCCGGCGAGTCCACCGCGGAGATCGACGCCTCCTTCGGCCCGCTGGGCCTGGACACCTGCGCCGCGTGCAGCCTGTGCTCCACCGCCTGCCCGGTCGGCATCGACACCGGCGATCTGGTGCGCCTGCTGCGGGACCGGCGCGCCGCGCCGGTGGAGCGCGCGCTGAACCGCTGGTCCGCGGACCACTTCGGCGCCTTCGCCAGCCTGTCGCGCATGGGCCTGCGCGTCGGCCACGCCGCCGCCCGCCTGGCCGGTGACGAACTGCTCGCGCGCGTCTCGGGCGGCGCCTGGAAGAAGCAGATGCCGCAGGCCAGCCGCCGCGTCGTCGCGCCGCGCCCGCACGCCGGCGATCCGGTGGTCTACTACCCGACCTGCAGCGGCCGCATCTTCGGCGACGGCACGCCGGGGCAGCCCTCCCTGCACGAGGTCGTCACCGAGGTGCTGACGCGGGCCGGCTACGCGGTGCGGCTGCCGGAGGGCGTCGAGCGCCTGTGCTGCGGCCAGATGCTGGCGAGCAAGGGCCGCGCGGAGGAAGCCGAAGCGATGTCCGACACGCTCGCCGACGCCCTGCTGCGCGCCGCCGACGACGGCCAGGGCGGCTACTACCCGGTGGTGATGGATGCCAGCACCTGCGCTCTGCGCATGAAGAAGCACCTCGCCGGCCGGCTGGAGGTGCTGGACTTCCACGAATTCGCGCACGACGCGCTGCTGCCGCGGCTGCGCATCCGCCGCGGCACCGCCCCGGTGGCGCTGCACGTGAACTGCAGCGTGCGCCGCTCGGCCTCCGACGAGAAACTGCGCCAAGTGCTGCGCGCCTGCACCGAGAACGTGGTGGAGCCCGGCAGCGTCACCTGCTGCGGCTTCGGCGGCGACGTCGGCTTCACGGCCCCCGAACTCAACGCGCACGCGCTGCGGCACGTGCCCGCCCAACTGCCCGAAGCCTGCTGTTCGGGCGTGTCCACGAACCGGACGTGCGAGATCGGCCTGACCGACCGCACCGGCCGGACCTACCGCTCGATCGCCTACCTGCTGGAGGAATGCAGCCGTCCCGACGCCGTCGAAGCCGCCTGCTGACCTCCCGCCCCCTTTTCCAACCCCCACCCGAGGAGACCCTCGCCATGCAAACCTGGCAGCAGATCTACGACCCGTTCGGCAACCTCTGGTTGTCGGCACTCGTCGCCGCGATCCCGATCATCTTCTTCTTCATGGCGCTGGCGATCTGGCGCATGAAGGGCTACATCGCGGGCACCATCACCGTCCTGCTGTCCCTCGGGGTGGCGGTGTTCGCCTACGGCATGCCCGCCGACATGGCGCTGGCCTCGGCCGGCTACGGCTTCTTCTACGGCCTGTGGCCGATCGCCTGGATCATCGTGACCGCGGTGTTCCTCTACAAGGTGACCGTGAAGACCGGGCAGTTCGACATCATCCGGGCTTCGGTGGTCTCGCTGACCGAGGACCAGCGGCTGCAGATGCTGCTCGTGGGCTTCTCGTTCGGCGCCTTCCTCGAGGGCGCGGCGGGCTTCGGCGCGCCGGTGGCCATCACCGCGGCATTGCTGGTGGGCCTGGGCTTCAATCCGCTCTACGCGGCCGGCCTGTGCCTGATCACCAACACCGCGCCGGTGGCGTTCGGCGCCATGGGCATCCCGATCATCGTGGCCGGCCAGGTGACCAGCCTCGATCCCTTCCACATCGGGCAGATGGCCGGGCGCCAGCTTCCGCTGCTGTCGGTCATCGTTCCCTTCTGGGTCATCGCGATGATGGACGGCTGGCGCGGCATCCGCGAGACCTATCCCGCGATCCTGGTGTGCGGCGTGTCCTTCGCCGTCACGCAGTACTTCACCGCCAACTACATCGGCCCGGAACTGCCGGACATCACTTCGGCGCTGGTCAGCCTGATCTCGCTGTCCGTGTTCCTGCGCTTCTGGAAGCCCAAGCGCATCTTCCGCTTCGAAGGCCAGGAGACCGTGGCCAAGGCGGAGAGGAAGCACTCCCTGGGTGCCGTGCTGAAGGCCTGGTCGCCGTTCGCCATCCTGACCGTGGTCGTCACGATCTGGTCGCTCAAGCCCTTCAAGGCCCTGTTCGCCAAGGGCGGCGCCCTGGCCTGGACCGTGATCACCACGCCGGTGCCGTTCCTCGACAAGCTCGCCGTCAAGATGCCGCCCATCGTGAAGGCGGCCAGCCCCTACGCCGCCTCCTACTCCTTCAACTGGCTGTCGGCCACCGGCACCGCGATCCTGATCGCCGCGATCATCAGCCTGGTGCTGCTGCGCATGCGGCCGATGGACGCGCTGCGAGCCTTCGCCGGCACGTTCAAGGAACTGGCCCTTCCGATCTACTCGATCGGCATGGTGCTGGGCTTCGCCTTCATCGCCAACTACTCCGGCCTGTCGGCCACCCTCGCCCTGCTGCTCGCCGGCACCGGCGTAGCGTTCACCTTCTTCTCGCCCTTCCTGGGCTGGCTGGGCGTGTTCCTGACCGGCTCGGACACTTCCGCCAACGCGCTGTTCTGCAACCTGCAGGCCACCACCGCGCAGCAGATCGGCGTGCCCGACACCCTGCTGGTCGCCGCCAACACCACCGGCGGCGTGACCGGCAAGATGATCTCGCCGCAATCCATCGCGGTGGCGACGGCGGCCGTGGGCCTGGTGGGCAAGGAGTCCGACCTGTTCCGCTTCACCGTCAAGCACAGCCTGATGCTGGCGACCCTGGTGGGCATCATCACGACGCTGCAGGCCTACGTCTTCCCGTGGATGATCCCCGGTCACACGGGCCAGGGCACGGCGCTGCCGGCCGCGGCTTCGTCGACGCCGCTGTGGATCGCCGCCGCCGCCATCGGCGCGGCGCTGCTGGCGATGGTGCTGCGCCGCCGGCGTGCGTGATGCCATGACCACCCGTCCCTCGACGGTGTACTTCTACTCCACCTGCGCGGTCGACCTGATGGCCCCGCAGGCGGGAGTGGATGCCATCCGCCTCCTGCAGGAGGCGGGCATCGAAGTGGTGTTCCCGCGTGCCCAGAGCTGCTGCGGCCAGCCCGCCTACAGCTCGGGGTTCTTCGACGAGGCGCGCCGCGTCGCCCAGTCCCAGCTGGCCATCTTCCCCGGGCCCTGGCCCATCGTGGTGCCGTCGGGGTCGTGCGCGGGCATGATGAAGCATCACTGGCCGAAGCTGTTCGCCGGCGATGCCGCGCTCGAAGCCCGGGCCCAGGAGGTCGCCGGACGCATCGTCGAGTGGAGCGAATTCGCGCAGGCGATGGGCCTCGCGCAGCCGGCTCCGGCCGCGCGGCCGGCGCCGCCGGTGAAGGTCGCGCTGCACACCTCGTGCAGCGCGCGCCGCGAGATGGGCACGCACGTGCCCGGCGAGGCGCTGCTGCAGGCGCTGCCGGACGTCGAGCTGGTGCAGCAGGCACGCGTCACCGAATGCTGCGGCTTCGGCGGCACCTTCGCGGCGCGCCATCCCGACATCTCCGGCGCGATGGTCACCGACAAGCTCGACGCCCTGCGCGACACGGGCGCCGACGTGGTGGTGAGCGCCGATTGCGGTTGCCTGCTGAACCTGCACCACGCGGCCGAGAAGCGCCGCGCGGCCGGCGAGGCGCTGCCGCGGCTGGTGCACCTGGCCAGCTTCGTGCGCGAACGGCGCGGCGCCGCGGACGCGGCGCAGCAAGTCACCGACTGAACCCGAGGCCACGATCATGTCCCTGCCCGATACCCGCGTCGCCCGCCACGCCATCTTCGCCGCGCTGCGTGGCGTTCCGGCCTCGCCGCTGCCGGCGCCCGATCTCGCGCCCTATCACGCGAGCACTTTCGGCCGCGGGCGCGTCGGTGCGCGCATCGATCCGGCGACGCTGTGCGCGCCCTTCGAAGCGGCCGCGCGCGGGTGGCGGGCGGACGTGCTCCACGCGAGCCCCGAAACCTGGCCCGCCGCCGTGCGGCAGGCGCTCGCGCAGCGCCGCTGCCGCAGCGTCGCCATCGGCGCCGCTTCGCCCTTGCAGCCCGGCCTCGAGGGCGCGCTGCAGGGCCTCGCCGTGCGGCGTTTCGAGCGTCCGCTGGAAGCGTGGAAGGGCGAACTCTTCGACGCGGTGGACGCCGCCGTGACCAGCACCGTGGCGGGCATCGCCGACACGGGCACGCTGGTGCTGCGGCCGGGACGGCACGAGCCGCGCACGCTCTCCCTCGTGCCACCGGTGCACGTCGCCGTGCTGATGGCGAGCCAGCTGCATGCCAGCCTGCCCGCGGCGATGCACGCGCTCTTTCCCGGGGACGGCCCGCCGGAGCTGCCCACCAACCTGCTGCTGGTCACCGGTCCTTCCAAGACGGCCGACATCCAGCAGGTGCTGGCCTACGGCGCGCACGGACCGAAGGAACTGGTGATCGTGCTGGTCGACGACCTGGCGGAGGCGACGCGATGAACCCGACAACCCAGGCGGCCGCGCACGGCCACGCCGCGCCCCTGCACTTCGTCGACCCGCGCCGCTTCAAGGAGAACGCGCGCGAGGCCGTCAACGACGCCCACCTGCGCGCGAGCTTCCGCAGCGCGATGGACTTCCTCCAGGCCAAGCGCGCCGCGCATTTCGGCGCGTCGGAGGTCTTCGATCCGCTGCGCCACGTCGGCGAGGCGATCCGGCGCTACAGCCTGTCGCGGCTGCCCGACCTGCTCGAGATGCTGGAGCGCAACCTGCTCGCCCGCGGGGTGCAGGTGCACTGGGCCGCGACGCCCGAGGATGCGAACGAGATCTTCCTCGCCATCGCGCGCGAGGCCGGCGCACGGCGCCTCGTCAAGGGCAAGTCGATGGTCAGCGAGGAGATCGAGCTGAACCACCGCATGGCCGAACACGGCGTGGACTGTCTCGAGTCCGACATGGGCGAGTACATCGTGCAGCTGGCCGGCGAGCGGCCCAGCCACATCATCATGCCGGCGATCCACAAGACGAAGCAGCAGATCGCCGCGCTCTTCGCCGAGCGCATCCCGGAGACGCCCTACACCGAGGACGTGGACGCGCTCATCGCCATCGGCCGCCGCGTGCTGCGCAACGAATTCCGCGATGCGAAGGTGGGCGTGTCGGGCGTCAACTTCATGGTGGCCGAAACCGGCACGCTGTGCCTCGTCGAGAACGAGGGCAATGGCCGCATGTGCACGACGGTCCCGGACGTGCACGTCGCGATCACCGGCATCGAGAAGGTCGTCGAGCACTTCGAGCATGTGCTGCCGCTGTTCAACCTGCTCACCCGCTCGGCCACCGGCCAGGCCGTCACGACGTACTTCAACGTCATCACCGGCCCGCGCCGCCCCGGCGAGCTCGATGGGCCGCGCGCGGTGCACCTGGTGCTGCTGGACAACGGCCGCACGCAGGCGTGGCGCGACGCCGACTTCCGCCCGACGCTGCAGTGCATCCGATGCGGTGCGTGCATGAACCATTGCCCCGTCTACGCGCGCATCGGCGGGCTGGCCTACGGAACGACCTACCCGGGGCCGATCGGCTCCATCATCTCGCCGCACCTGCTGGGCCTGGAGCCGACGCAGGCGCTGCCGACGGCGAGCAGCCTGTGCGGGGCGTGCGCCGAGGTGTGCCCGGTCGCCATCCCGATCCCCCAACTGCTCATGAAACTGCGCCACGCCGCCCGGCACGACGCCTTGCCCGGCCACCCGCCGCTCGCGGGCCAGGGTGCCGCGAAGGACTGGAAGGAGGCGCTGGCGTGGAAGGCGTGGGCCTGGGTCAGCCAGCGACCTGCCTGGTACCGGCTGGCCGTGCGCGTCGGACGCGCGCTGCGGGAGCTGACCCCCTCGCGCCAGGCCGGGTGGACCGCGCATCGCACGCCGCTGAAGCTGGCCAGTCGCGGGCTGCGGGAGCGGCTGCCGGAAGGCGTGCGCCGGGAGTGAGGGCCGCGGCAGCGGCGACTACGTGCTGCCGCTTCGCGCGATCCGCTCCCGCACATAGTCCACATGCTGGCGCAGCGTGTACACGCGGTCCTGCAGCTCCAGCGGGAACCTCGTTTGCGCGATCTCGCCCTCGATGCGGGCCAGCCGTTCGCTGGCCACGCGCCGCTCTTCCTCGTCCAGCGTGCGTGACGTGAACTCCCGTTCGAGGAACTTGAGCTCGCCGTAGTGGCGGAACAGGCGCGACTGCCGGCGCCAGGCGATGAGCCCCGGCAGCAGCCGCCCCAGCGGCAACAGGATCGCCGCGAGCGGCACCAGCACCAGCACCAGCCGCTGCACGTAGTTGGCCATCCAGAACGGCAGGTAACTCTGCAGGAACGGGGTCCCGTTCTTGAAATAGCGCTCGGCGTTGTCGGACAGCGCGAAGTTGGTGACGCGCGCGTTCGGAAAATCGCTTGGCAGCCGCTCCAGCAGGCCGACCGGATGGTGCACCCGCTGCGCCGCGTCCAGCAGCAGGTACGCCAGCGCGGGATGGAGATCCTCGCGCACGACGAGGTTGGTGTTGGTCGCGAGCAGCGCGATGTCGCGATGCGGCCGGTCGTGCGCCGGGTCGACCGAGCCGCGCTTGAGGCTCACCGGCTGCAGATACCCGAAGCGACGCGAGAGCCCTTCCACGTGGTCGAGCGACGCCAGCTTGATCGCGGGGTCGGCCAGCAACCGCTGCACCACCGGGGCGCCGGGGCCGGCGATGAGAATGACGGCGTCGATCTGGCGGCGCTGCAGCTTGTCGGCGGCTGCCATGCCGGTGTCGTCGGTGAGGACCGGGCCCTTGCGCGCAGCCCTGGGGCCGTCGCCCACGCCGACCTCCATGCCGTAGACCTGCAGCAGGTCGACCGCGAGCTTGAGGTTGCCGCTGCCAGGCAGGCCGGCCGCGACACGCTTGCCGGCAAGCGCTTGCAGGCCGTGCGTCACGTCGATGGTGTGCGTGAAGATCCACACCGGCTCGAACGCGACGTTCGCCAGCGCGCGCAGGGGCATCTTCTCCGGCGCCATTTCGCTCGGCTGCGGGCCGATCCCGCCCTGCACGAAGGCGACCGACACTTCGTCGTTGCGCAGCCGGTCGAGATTCTCGATGCTTCCGGCGCTGGTTCGCAGTTCGAGACGCACGCCCTTGGCCGCCAGGAGGCGCTGGTACTCCAGTCCGGCCAGGTGATAGGCGCCGTCCTCCGCCCCGGTGCTCATCACGAGCGAGCCTGGCGGCAGGGGGCTCAGGCGCCCGACGACCTGGAACAGCGCCAGCACCAGCAGCACCAGCAGGACAGCGCCTCCGCAAATCCAGAGCCACACCCGGCGGCTGTCTCCGGGCGCGCCCTTGATGCGCAGTTTCGGGAGCGGCTTCACGCGCCCATTGTGGGGACCCCATGGAAATCGCAACATTGGACCTGGGGGCATGTTCCGCGCCAGGCTTGATCCCGCGCGGACTTTCACTTCTTGCCCAAGGAGGTTCTCCGATGCTCCTCAGGGGCCTTTCCTTGTGCCCGGGGGTGACCTCCAGTACACCTTGGCTTGCCAACGATGGCAGACCCGTTCCCTTCCTTCCACGACAGGAGCACGCGAATGAGTGATTCGGCCTTCAATTTCTGGCACCGCAGCGTCGCACCCCTGGCGATCGCCGCCGGCCTCGTGGTCCTGTCCGGGGCCGCGTCCGGGCAGACCCAGCAGGCCGACCAGCGCCAGGCCGGCAGGAACGTGAACCAGGCCGCCAAGCAGGAGGCCCGCTCGGCCAAGATCGACTGCCGGCAGGAGAACAACAAGAGCAACGCCGAGTGCCGCCAGGACAAGCGCGAAACCAAGCAAGGCGGCCGCCAGGCCAAGCGGGACATCAAGTACTGATGCCGGCGGGCGTTCCAGGCGCGGACACCGGATCGGCTTCCACCGCCAGGTGGCGGCATCGTCGGACCGTTTTGCGCGCGCCGCGGCCAGCGCGCGAAGATTGCAGACCCTGCATCGACCGGAGCTTCCCGTGAACCTCGACCCCTCCCTCGAACAGCGGATCTCCGCCCGCCTGCTGGACGTCCTGATCCGCGCCGGCCTGGTGCTGGTGCTGGCGTTCCTGTGCTACCGGATCTTCGCGCCCTTCCTGCCCCTGATGGCCTGGGCGATCATCCTCGCCGTCACGCTGTATCCGCTGCAACGGACCCTGGCCGCCAAGATGGGCGGCCACCCTGCCTGGTCGGCGACCGCGATCACCCTGCTCGCCATCGCGCTGATCGTCGTACCGGCGGCGGTGCTCATAGGCTCCGTGGGAGATTCGGTGCAGCGCCTCGTCGCGGGCGTGCAGGACAACTCGCTCCAGGTGCCGCCACCGCGCGAGAGCGTCGCCGCCTGGCCGGTCATCGGCGACAAGGTCTACCTGTACTGGGACCAGGCCCACCGGGACCTGCCGGCGCTGATCCGCAGCATGCAGCCCAAGGTCGGGGAACTGGCCAGGATGGCGCTCGGCATGGTCGCCAGCATCGGGGGCGGCATCCTCAAGTTCATCCTCGCCTTCATCGTGGCCGGCATCGTGATGGCCTTCGGCGAGTCCGGCGCACGCGCCAGCCGCGCGATCTTCGAGCGGGTGTTCGGAGTGCAGCGCGGGGGCGTGTTCACCACGCTGGCGGCCGGCACGATCCGGACCGTCGCCCAGGGCGTGATCGGCATCGCCTTCATCCAGGCGCTGGCCGTGGGGCTTTGCCTGCTCGCCGCGGGGGTGCCGCTGGCGGGCGTGCTGGCGGGTGTCGTGCTCGTGCTCGCGATCGCGCAGGTGCCGGTGCTGATCGTCACGCTGCCCGCGATCGTCTACCTCTGGATGAGCGGCAACTACGCCACTGGCGCGGCCGTGCTCTTCACCGTGCTGCTGTTCCTCGCGGGCATGCTGGACAACGTGCTGAAGCCGCTGTTGCTCGGCCGCGGCGTGGACGCACCCATGCCGGTGATCCTGCTCGGTGCCCTCGGCGGCATGGCCACCGCGGGCATCCTGGGGCTGTTCGTCGGCGCGACGCTGCTCACGCTGGGGTACCAGATCTTCATGGGCTGGGTCGCGTCCAACCCCGAATTCACGCGCCAGCCGGCCGAAGTGGAGCCCCCCGCGAAAACCGCGGACGTGCAGGCGGCGCCGCTCGCGCCGTCCTGAGCCCTCGCAAGGCGCGGGCCCGAAGTCGCGGTCGGTGCGCGAGCTTGAGGGTCACGCCCCCCGCGACGATCAGCGCCGCGCGATGCATGGGCGGGGTCGACCCCCGCAGGGTCGAGCACATGCGAACCACGGCGTGTTCGACGTGAGTCGGTACGTCGCGGCGGCGTGAATCGCATCCGCCTCACCCCCTCCAGCGCCGAGCGACTTGAACGAAACGGCTGCCGCGCCAGCCGCTGCGTTCAAGCCGGCGCCCCTCCGGATCGGAAGAATTCGCTGCATCGAATCTCACCGGAGCACCCCATGATTGCCTTCCCCCCTCGCCTCCGAGCCACCGCGCGGCACGACGATCGTTCCGCCTTCCTGCGGCTCGCCGCCAGGTCCGCACTCGCCGCGGTGACGGCCCTGGGAATCCTGGGCATCGCAGGCTGCGGCACGCCCCCCAAGGACCTGGACCTCTCGCTCGACAAGCCCTCCGCCGCCGGCACCTACCGCGTGACGCTCGTGCCCCCCGCGCAGGCGCCGGCCATCAACCAGATGCACAGCTGGAAGGTGACGCTCGCCAGCGCCGACGGCACGCCCGTGCAGGGTGCGAGGTTCGCCGTCGACGGCGGCATGCCCCAGCACGGTCACGGCCTGCCCACGCAGCCGCGCGTGACGCGCGAACTGGCCGACGGCAGCTACCAGCTCGATGGCATGAAGTTCAGCATGACGGGCTGGTGGGAGCTCAAGCTGGCCATCCAGGGCCCGCAAGGTGCCGACCGGGTGACCTTCAACACCCTCGTGGCCAACCCGCAGGTGCGGCAGTGACCGCGCCCGTCCTCCGTCCCCCCGGATCCTGGCTGGCCAGGGCCATCGCCGCCGTCGCAGCCGTCGCGGTGACCGCCGTCGCCGCGCAGGCGGCGAACAGGGCGAACCTGCGCGATCCCTGGTCGGCGCAGGAAGTCGCCACCCTCGCCTCCATGCGCCTGAAGGAAGCCGGCCCGCGCCCCGCGGACCCGTCCAACGCCTACGAGCAGCGCGCCGAGGCGGCGGCTTTGGGACGCGCCCTCTTCACCGACAAGCGCCTGAGCCGCAACGGGGAGGTGGCGTGTGCGAGCTGCCATGCGGCCGACAAGCAGTTCCAGGATGGCCGGCAGTTCGGCGAAGGCCTGGGCCAGGGCAAGCGCAGGACGATGCCCGTGATGGGCGCGGCGCACGCGCCTTTCCTCTTCTGGGACGGCCGCAAGGACAGTCTGTGGTCCCAGGCCCTGGGCCCCTTCGAGGACGCTGCCGAACACGGCGGCAACCGCGTGCGCCTCGCCAGGCTCGTCCAGGCCCATTACGGCGACAGCTACCAGGCCGTGTTCGGCCCCATGCCGGCGCTCGGCAAGCTGCCGGACGATGCCTCGCCGGCCGGCACCGACGCCGAGCGCGCGGCCTGGGCGACGATGACGCAGGGCAGCCGGGAGGCGGTCAACCGGGTGTTCGCGAACATGGGCAAGGCCATCGCCGCCTTCGAGCGCAAGGTCTCCTATGGCGAGTCGCGCTTCGATCGCTATGCGGAGGCCACCGCGGCCGGTGACGCCCGAGGCCAGGAGGTCCTGTCGCCGCGGGAAGTGCGGGGCTTGCGCCTGTTCCTGGGAAAGGGGCAGTGCGCCACGTGCCACAACGGGCCGCTTCTGACCGACCATGCCTTCCACAACACCGGTGTTCCCCCGATCGCCCGGGCAGTTCCCGACCGCGGCCGGGCCGACGGCGTGCGCAAGCTGCTGCAGGACGAGTTCAACTGCCTCGGACCGTACAGCGATGCCAGGCCCGAGCAATGCGGGGAGCTGCAATTCCTCGCCACGGACGACCCGGGCCAGCTGGCCGCCTTCCGGACCCCCGGCCTGCGCAACGTGGCCGAACGCGCGCCGTACATGCACGCCGGCCAGTTCTCCACGCTGGAGCAGGTGGTGCAGCACTACGCCACCTCCCCGAAGGCGGTGACCGGTCACAGCGAACTGGCGCAGCCGGGCGAAAGGCACGCGGACCGCCAGGCCATCCGGCTATCCGCCGCCGACATCCAGGACCTCGCCGCGTTCCTGCGGACGCTTACCGGCCCGGTCGTCCAGGCCGGGCCTGTTCGCGAGCCTTCGTACTGAGCGGGCCAGCCATCTGCAGGATCGAAGGCGGCAGCCCGAACATGGTCCGGGCTGTCCTCGACAGGTGGGCCGAGTCGGCGAAGCCGGCCGCGTGCGCAGCGGCGGAGAGCGTCTCGCCGCCCATGAGGAGGGTCCACACGTGCAGGAGCCTGCGCCAGAGCAGGTAGGTCCGCAGCGGCATGCCGGTTTCCTCCACGAAGAGATGGCGGAACCGTTCCGGCGAAAGATGGGCGGCGCTGGCCACCTCGGGAAGCGAAACGGCCTGGTCGACTCTCTGCCGGATGTACTCGATCGCCGCGAGCACCCGGGCATCCGAGGGCTCCCGTGGCGCCGTTCCGCTCAGGTCCTGAATGAGCTGCAGGCAGACCGCCTTGACGGCGTCGTAGCTCCCGTCCACGCGCCAGGCTTCTTCCAGGCGCCGGGCGGCCGGGGACACCGCGGCGGGCTCCAGCAGTTCGAGCCGGCCCTGCAGGCGGGCCGCCAGCGCCTTGCCCTGGGGGGTCTCGGGCTCGATGAAGAGGACGGCGCTCATGGCGCACGCGTTCACGTCGATGCTGTGCGTCGCCCTGGAGGGAAACAAGGCCGCCGCGCAGGACTGCCATTCACCGTGCCGGCCGAACTGCACCCGCAAGCCGCCGGGCGCCCCGATCGCCAGCTGGATCGCGTAGTGGGAGTGCGGCGCGATCGGCGTCCCATCCCCGCCCTCTCCGATGAAACCGCACACCCCCGTCCAGGCGACGAAGTCACCCCGGTAGCGCTGGGCCGTCGGCTTGTCCATCTGTCCGTCGTCCGTGTCTGTGGGCGCGAGTCTACTTCCTGGGCGAAGCGGGTGGATCCGCGTGGCCCGTGGCACGATTTGCAACCCGGTGGCCCGCGTGCCCCCGCCTTCCCGGCCTATTCTTGCGGCCTGCACCCAATCCGGAGACCAGGCCATGCTCAGCCAGACGCGAGTCGCCCATGCGCGAGGTGCCACCGGCACACCGCTGATCGAAGAGACCATCCCCACCTTCTTCGCCGCCATGGCGCAACGGCAGGCGGAGCATCCCGCGCTGGTGAGCCGCCACCAGGACCGCCGCTACAGCTACGCCGGCTTGCGGCAGGCCTCGCTCCAGCTCGCGAGCGCGCTGCTCGGACTCGGGCTCCAGAAGGGCGACCGCGTCGGCATCTGGTCGCACAACAACGCCGAGTGGGTGCTGATGCAGCTCGCGACCGCGCAGGTCGGCCTGGTGCTCGTGAACATCAACCCGGCGTACCGCACCGCCGAAGTCGAATACGCGCTGAACAAGGTGGCCTGCAAGACGCTCGTCACGATGGCGCGCTTCAAGACCAGCGACTACCTCGGCATGCTGCGCGAACTGGGTCCGGCGAAGCTGCCGCACCTGCGGCACACCGTGTGGATCGACGAGGCCGGCCGGGGCGACGAGCAGCCGGGCATGCTGCGCTTTTCCGAACTGCTGGCGCGCGGCAACCCGGAGGATCCGCGGCTGCCCGCGATCGCCGCGTCGCTCGCCGCGACCGACGCCATCAACATCCAGTTCACCAGCGGGACGACGGGATTCCCCAAGGGCGCCACGCTGACCCATCGCAACATCCTGAACAACGGCTTCTTCATCGGCGAGGCGATGAAGCTCACGCCGGCCGACCGCCTGTGCATCCCCGTGCCGCTGTACCACTGCTTCGGCATGGTGCTCGGCAACCTCGCCTGCCTGACGCACGGCTCGACCATCGTCTACCCGAACGACGCCTTCGACCCGCTGGCCGTGCTCGAGACGGTGCAGGCGGAACGCTGCACCGGCCTGCACGGCGTGCCGACGATGTTCATCGCCGAACTCGACCACCCGCGCTTCCGCGAGTTCGACCTGTCGACGCTGCGCACCGGCATCATGGCCGGCTCGCCCTGCCCCATCGAGGTCATGAAGCGGGTGGTGAGCGAGATGCACATGGGCGAGGTCACCATCGCCTACGGCATGACCGAGACCAGCCCCGTGAGCTGCCAGAGCAGCACCGACACGCCGCTCGAGCGGCGCGTGTCCACGGTGGGCCAGGTGCAGCCGCACCTGGAGGTGAAGATCGCCGACCCGGAGACGGGTGCCGCGCTGGCGACCGGCGCGACCGGCGAACTGTGTACGCGCGGCTACTCGGTGATGCTCGGCTACTGGGACGATGCCGAGAAGACCCGCGAGGCGATCGACGCCGAGGGCTGGATGCATACCGGCGACCTCGCGACGATGGACGACGAGGGCTACGTCAACATCGTCGGCCGCATCAAGGACATGGTGATCCGCGGCGGCGAGAACATCTACCCGCGCGAGATCGAGGAATTCCTCTACCGCATGCCGCAGGTGCAGGACGTGCAGGTGGTCGGCGTGCCGGATCGCAAGTACGGCGAGGAACTGTGCGCGTGGATCGTCCGCAGGCCCGGGCAGGCGCTCTCCGAGGAGCAGGTGCGCGCGTTCTGCAGCGGCCAGATCGCGCACTACAAGGTCCCGCGCTACATCCGCTTCGTCGACGCCTTCCCGATGACGGTGACCGGCAAGAT
This sequence comes from Ramlibacter monticola, assembly GCF_016722785.1. Taxonomy (GTDB): domain Bacteria; phylum Pseudomonadota; class Gammaproteobacteria; order Burkholderiales; family Burkholderiaceae_C; genus Ramlibacter; species Ramlibacter monticola. The sequence goes on from NZ_JAEQNE010000002.1 coordinate 440,345, forward strand.
CCAGAAGTTCAGGATCCGCGAAGCCATGAAGGAGGAACTGGGGCTGCAGGAGGACCGCACGGCCTGAGGCGCCCACGCAAGACTTGAGCTTGCGCAAACCCACGTCCGGCGAGGGTGCCTATTCTGCCTCCGAGCCAGCAGCGGGGGCCCCCGCGGAACGGAGACACAGCGATGAGCGAAACCAAGGAACAGTCCCTGACGATCCGTCCGCTTGCGCCGGACGACCTGCCATCGGTGATTGCCCTCGATGCGGCCATCCAGGGGCATTCGCGCCGCACGTACGTGGAGCGGCGCCTGGCCGCGGCCCTGCGCGATCCGGCGCTGCATGTGCAGTTCGCCGTGCAGCACGCAGGCCGCCTCGCGGGCTACATCCTCGCCAGGGTGCTCCAGGGGGAGTTCGGCCGGACCGAAGCTTCGCTGCGGCTGGAGTTGATCGGCGTCCGGGCCGACGCCCGGCGGCTCGGCGCCGGCGGGAAACTGCTGGAAGCGCTGGCGCAATGGGCCTCGCGCCACGGAATCCACGAGATCCGCACTTCCGCACCCTGGGGCGACGCCCCGATGCTCGGCTGGCTGCGGGCGATGCGGTTCCGGCTCGCGCCCGACATCGTGCTGGGCATGTCCGTGGCGCAGGCCCCGGCCTCGGAGGATCCCGTCGTGACGCTCTCCCAGGGTCGCGGCTTCGGACAGGAGGCCGACTTCGGCGCGCCGGAGGCGAACGATCACGAGCGGATGGCGCGGGGAAGCGCCGAGGTCCGGCCGATGACGGCCGCGGACCTGCAGGAGATCCTGCGGGTGGATCGCGCCATCACCGGCCGGGACCGGAGCGAATACATCCGGGCGCGCTTCGACGAGGCGCTGGAGGATTCGACGATCCACGTCTCGCTCGTGGGCCGCATCGATGGCGCCATCGTCTGCTTCGTCATGGCGCGGGCCGACCTCGGGGACTTCGGCCGGACGCAGCCGGCCGCGGTGCTCGACACCATCGGGGTCGATCCGGAGTACGCGCATCGCGGACTGGGCCGGGCGCTGGTCTCGCGCCTGTTCGAGTACGTGTCGCAACTGCAGGCGACGCGCGTCGAAACGCTCGTCAAGGTGGCCGACCTCGAACTGCTCGGTTTCTTCCAGGGGATCGGCTTCGTGCCGACGCAGCGGCTGGTCTTCGTTCGCGACACCGGGGCCGAGGGTTAGGAACCGTCAGTCCTTCGCCTGCGAAACGAGCGCCGGCGTGTCGCGCCAGACCTGCGGCATCGCCGTCTTCAGGTTCGCGATCTTGGGCAGGTCGAAAGTCGCGATGTACGGCGAATCGGGATGCCGCGTGGCGTAGTCCTGGTGGTAGCCCTCCGCCGGGTAGAAGCCCTTGAGCGGCGCCACCTGCGTCACGATCTTCCTCGGAAAGACCTTCGCGGCCTCGAGCTGCGCGATGTACTTCTCGGTGACTTCCTTCTGCTGCGGCGTCGCATAGAACACCGCCGACCGGTATTGCGTGCCGGCGTCCGGCCCCTGCCGATTGAGCTGCGTCGGATCGTGCGCGACCGAGAGGAAGACCTGCAGCAGCGTGCCGTACGAAACCTGCTTCGGATCGTAGGTCACCTGCACGGATTCCGCATGGCCCGTGACGCCGGAGCCCACGAGACCGTAATGCGCCGTGGCCTTGTCGCCGCCCGCGTAGCCCGAGACCGCGTTGCGCACGCCTTTCGTGTGCTGGAAGACCGCCTGCACGCCCCAGAAGCAGCCGCCTGCGAACACGGCCGTCTCCGTGGGGGCGGCGCTCGCGGCGTCCTGCGCGGGCGGCGGCAGCAAGACCGCCTTTTCCGCGGCGGGTGCGAGGTTCCACAGGGCGGCCAGCGCGACGGCGGCGAAGAGCTTGCGGGTCATGGGGCATCTCCTTTCGCGGTTGGAGTGCCGGCGCGCCTCTTGCGTTCCTTGGCCCGCCCGTTCACATGCCCGTGCTGTCGCCCTCCGGCAGCAGTTCGACGAGCGCGCGCTCCGCTTCGGCCGCCATGCGCCGCGACTGCAGGAGCAGCAGGGTCGTGCTCCCCGACCGGGTGAGCACGAAGCCTCCTTCATCGTCGTGGCAGACCGCGAATCGCTCCTTCGCGGCGCACTGGACCGACGGGTTCTTCGCCACCACGGCCCTGCGGATCCGCTCGAAATCCTGCCCCGCGAAGCAGGCGGAGAACTGCTCCAGCTTCCCGTTCCTGAACTGCACCGCGGGTGGCGCGAACCCACTCCGCGCGTTCGCGCCTGCGATGGCGAACCCGGGCTCCACCCCCTTGGGGTACGCGGCGTCGAACTCCTTCACGGTCATGCCGATGCGGATGTCCCGGATGCGGATGTCGCCCGCATGGCTGGCGCACGCAAGGGCGGCGGCCGCCAGCAGGAGGAGAGTCTTGGTCATCGTCGTCCGTCAGTTCATGTCCAGGGGAAAGCCCGGGAGAGGCAGCCGCTTCGCGCCACCGCTGTCCTTCGCGCGCTGAAGTTCGGCGCGCTGGGCCTGACGGAGGGCGTGGTGCTCGGCGCGGGCTTCCTCGAGGTCGCGCAGGCGCAGTTGCCGACGCCGCTGCGCGTCCAGCACCGCGCCGACCTTGTCGTCCGGATCGTGGAGCAGGTCCAGCTTGGCGCAGCGGGCCAGGAGATGAAGCAGGCGCACGGTCATGAGCTGCTCCGCCCGCACGCGCGCCAGCAGTTCGAGCCCGTCGTCCCCGGCCTGCACCAGGTGCGGCTCGGGGAAATTTCTTTCATGCAGGAATGCGCTTGCCTGGCTTGCGCTCGCCATGGATCCTCCCAACTCGGAAAGCCGCGAGTATCGCGGGCGTCCGGAGGAGAAATGTGTCCGCAGATTTCGAAACATCCGACAGTCTGCGCTGCGCTGGCATCAGCCGCGAAGAGGCTCAGCAAGCGGCGCGCGTTGACGTCACGCGCTCGAATTCGAGCCCGCGAGCGTGACTTTTTTTTTCAATTGGGGGTTCGTCGCGCCTCCGCTCGGGGATTTCGTTGTCACCAAACCACCCCGCAGGGCATCGCGATTTGTCGCTGCGGGCCGATCAGGGGGCCTGGTCGTCGACGTAGCTTTCCCGCGGCGGATACACGCCCGCCAGGCGGGCGATGAGGATCGCGACGAACAGCGCGCCCGAGACCTGCTCGATCATGCAGACGCCGCGCGCCGGCCGCGTGAGCGGCACCACGTCGCCGAACCCCGTGCTGGTCAGCACGGTCATGCTCATGTAAAGCGCATCGGCGTACACGAGTTGCCCCGGCTGCCCGACCACGAGGTAGGACTGCGGATAGAAGAAGCCGACGATCGCGTAGAGGTAGGCCCAAAGCACCCCGATCAGGAGGTACGCGGCCGCCGCGCCGAACAGCTTGTCCTGCGTCATGACCCTCGGCTGGAAGACGTAGCGAAGCAGGTAGCTGGTGCCAATGGCATAGAGCGCGGCGCTGAACATCCACGACCACGCGAGGTCCGCGTCGCTGTCCTGCCAGAGACCGACATACTGGAACCACACCGCAGGGATGGCGAGCATCAATGCGATGACGAACGACAGCGTCGTTCGCCCGACCGCGGCGACCGTGGCGATGAGCACGAACATGTTGACGGTGTTCAGCAGCAGCCGGCCGCCATCGCTGGCCGGGACGAAAGACACCGCGCCGATCAGCAGCAGCAGCACCGCGAACAGCCAGAAGCAGCGCTGATAGAAGATCTGGGAAATGGCTTCGCGCGTGGCACGGATCGTCATGGCGACTCCGGGGTCGGCAGTCGCCGATTTCGCGGGGACGGCGTGAACCCTGCCATGGGACCTTCGTCCCATACCGGGCCGCCGCTCAGGCGATTTCCACGCAATCGGACCCGCAGGCCCCCGGCGCAGCAGGCTGGCGGGGCAGCGAGGGCCGATGCAGGACCGCGCGCGTGGGCGTGATGCGCAGACCGTCGCCCGCCGCGACGGCCCGCCCATCGACGATCAGGGAATAGTCCGACTCCGACTGCGGCGGCCACACCAGCGCCACTTCCGGCCGCTGCAGGGCGTTGTCACGGGTGCGGCGTCCGGTCTCGTCCACGGCCAGTTCGCCCCCTTGCAGCACCGCCGTCACGGCCACCGCATGCGGCGCACCGCGCTCGCTCGACGTCAGCAGGTACGCAAAGCGGTAGCGCACCATGACTTCCGCCAGCTTGGACAGATCAACAGGAATGCTCATGACGAAGTCCCTCGTGGGTGGAACGCGAAGGGAAGGCGTACCCGAGTTCTGCCCTATCCTCCGCGTGTGGGCGCGTCCCGCGCCTCCATTCACGAGGGCACGCATGAAATCGCTCGGCAGCAGGGCCGCGGGTGCGCGGCTGGAACGCATGAAGGCCTCCCCCCTGTGGGCCGGGGATCGCTTCCGCAACGTGCATCCGGTCCTGCCGGGCCTGCGCGATCCCCAGGCCACGATGCCTTCGCTCACCGACTTCCTCTGCGGCGGGGAACGGCGCGTGCCGCTCGCGCCGCTGCCCGCCCTGAACCCGCTGGACACCTGGGGGCGAGCGCCCGCCAGTGGGCTGCGCGTGACCTGGCTCGGCCACTCCACGCTGCTGCTCGAGATCGACGGCCTGCGCGTGCTCACCGACCCGGTGTGGGGGCCGCGCGCTTCGCCCTCCCGCTTCGCCGGCCCGAAGCGCTTCCAGCCCGTGCCGGTGCCGCTGCGCAAGATGCCGCGGCCGGACCTGGTGCTGGTCTCCCACGACCATTACGACCACCTCGACTACTCCACCATCCGCGAGCTGGCCCACGTCGACGTCCCCTTCGTCACCTCGCTCGGCGTCGGCGCGCACCTCGAGGCGTGGGGCGTACCGCCGGAGCGCATCGTGGAACTCGACTGGTGGGAATCGCACCGGCTGCCCGGCACGGACCTCCGCGTGACGGCCGCTCCCTCGCAGCACTTCTCGGGACGCGGACTGAAGGATCGCAACGCGACGCTCTGGTCCTCCTTCGTGCTGCGTTCGGAACGCCACGGCCTCTTCTTCAGCGGCGATACCGGACTGACGACGGAATACGCGTCGATCCGCGAGCGGCTGGGGCCGTTCGACCTGGTGATGCTGGAAGTCGGCGCCTTCCATCCGGCCTGGGGCGACATCCACCTCGGTCCGAAGAACGCCCTGGAGGCGCTGCGGCTGCTGGGGGGCGGGCCCTTCCTGCCGATCCACTGGGGCACCTTCAGCCTGGCGATGCATCCGTGGGACGACCCCGCCGAAACCTTGCTGGAACTCGGGCCGGGCCTGGGCGCGCAGCTCGTCATGCCCCTGCTCGGGGAGCCCGTGGAGCCCGCGCACGCGGCTGACGTGAAGCCCTGGTGGCGCGGCGTCGACCAGCGTGCGCCGCAGGCCGGGCCGCAGGACCGCGAGACAGCGGTGCCGGCGAGCGAAGGCCTGCCCAAGGAGATGCCCTGGCCGATCGACTGAAGCCGACGCTCGCAGCGCCGGCTACTGGAACACGCGCTGGATCCGCAGGACCTCCCCTGCCCCCGTGAGCACGTACAACTCCTTCTGGCCGTCCTCGCCGAAGGACAGGACCGTCCCCATGCTCGCGATGAATTGCCGCGGGTCGCTTGCCGTGCTGCCGCTGAAGACGAAGCTGCGCAGCCAGCCGCCGCAAAGGTCGGAATAGAAGTACCTTCCCTCGAGCTCGGGGAACGCGCTGCCCCGATAGACGAAGCCGCCGATGACGGAGCATCCGCCATCCGCATCGTGCCCGTATTCCAGGACCGGCAGGGTGATCCCCGCCTTGTCGCAGGAGTCGGGGGCAAAGCACTCCGTGCCTTCGGTCACGTTCCAGCCGTAGTCGAGACCCGGGCTGTCGGCGGGGCTCACGTCCACCTCCTCGAGGCGAGCCTGGCCGACGTCGCCGATGTAGAGCCGCCCCGTGGGTGCATCGAACGCGTAGCGCCAGGGGTTGCGCAGGCCGTAGGCCCAGATCTCGGCGCGCCGGTTCGGCTGCCCCGTGAAAGGATTGCCGGAGGGGATCGCGTAAGGTGCCGCAGCGGTGGCGTTGCGCACATCGATGCGAAGAAGCTTGCCCAGCAAGGAGTCGAGGTTCTGTCCGTTGCGCGAGGGATCGCCGCCACCCCCGCCGTCTCCCGTGCCCAAGTAGAGAAAGCCATCCGGGCCGAACCGGACCAGCCCGCCCTTGTGGTTGGAGAACGTGCGGTGGGGGATCGTCAGGATGCGCAGCGGCGCCGGGTCCGCGACGTCCGGATCGGCCGCGGAGACCCGGAAGCGCTCGATGGCGATGTCGCCGCTCGCCTCGGTGAAATAGAGGTAGAAGAATCCGTTGACGGCGTACCGCGGGTCGAACGCCATCGACAGCAGCCCGCCTTCGCCCGTGGTGCCGACCCGTGCCGCGATGTCCAGGAAGGGCCTGGCCGATCTGGCGCCGCCCTGCACGATCACGATGCGGCCCGCGCGTTCGACGACGAACAGGCGCGCATCGCCTTCGGGGGCCGTGGCGAACACGGGCTCTGCCAACCCGGATGCAGCCACCTCTGTCACCAGCGCGAAGGACCGCGGCGCTTGCGGATCGGGCGCTGGTGGCGGTGCCGGTGAGGGCGCCGGACCGGCATCGCCGCCGCCGCCGCCACCGCCGCCGCCGCCACCGCAGGCAGCGAGCATCGCTGTCAAGAACCCAGCGGCCAGCTTCATGACGGGCCTTCCTGTCGCGCGCACTCGAAGCTGGAAGGATACGCATTCTGGCGCCGGATCGCCGCCGAAAGCCACATCGGGTCTTGTCTCCTGGTCCGCGCTCTGCGGCTCAGGGCGCGGGCTGTTAACGTCGGTTGCACTGCCTACAATGCGGTTTCACACAGCGAACCCCGAAGCCGCATGCGCGACCCGAACCAGGATGATGCCGAGGCCACGCAAGGCGGCGTGACGGCCGTGACGCGGGCCCTCTCGCTGATGGAAGCGTTCGAGGTGGGCGAGTCGTCCCTGAGCCTGGCGGAATTGAGCCGGCGCGTCGGCATGCACAAGACCACCACGCTGCGGCTCGCCCGCACCCTGGCCCTGTCGCAGTACATGGTGCAGACCGACGACGGACAGTGGCGCCTGGGCCCTGCCGCCGGCTGGCTGGGGGCACGCTACCAGGCGGGCTTCGACGTCAACAACGTGGTGGAACCGGCACTGCACCAGCTGGTGAAGGAGACCGGCGAAAGCGCCTCCTTCTACGTGCGCGAGGGCGCCATCCGCTCCTGCGTCGCGCGCGTGGAGGGGCCGCAGTCCGTGCGGCACAACGTGCGCATCGGCGAACGCCTGCCGCTGGACAAGGGCGCGCCGGGCCGGGTGATCCTCGCCTTCAGCGGCGCTGCCGGGGCGCCCTACGAGGGCATCCGCGAGCGGGGCTTCCACATCTCGCTGGGCGAGCGGGAGGCCGAGGTCGCGAGCGTGGCCGCGCCGGTGTTCGGATTGAACTGGCGCCTCCTCGGCTCCATGTGCATCTCGGGTCCCAGCTCGCGCCTCACGAAGGCGAGGCTGGAGAAGTACGCGAAGCTGGTGATCCGTGCGGCGAACCAGCTCTCGTATGCGCTGGCGGGAAGCCGCTCGCCGGCGACGCCGGCGGCAGTGTCCCGGTGGCACCCCTGAGCGCTTCCCTCCGATCTCGAAGCACGCACGCAGGCCCGCGCGGGTGGAGGCACCCCGGCGGCTTCAGCGGTGCGCCGTCAGCTGCCGGTAGACCTCCCCCGAAACACGGCCCAGTTCCCCCTTGTCCGCTTCGGTCGACAGCGCATAGCCGAAGGGCCCGTCGACCCAGTAGAAGACGTTGACCTCGCCCTCCCGCGCGAAGCGGAAGGCGGTCTCCCCGTTGGCGGGGCGGGAGGCGGGTCCTCGCGCTTCGGCGATGTCCCCGAGCTGGTTCGACACGTACAGCGTCAGCCGGCGGCCGGCGGGGTCGCGGTACATGAACTGCGCAACCGGTCCCTTGCCTCCCGGCAGAAGCCGGCCGCCTTCGAGCACGTAGCCCTGTTCCTGCAGGTGCGGCGGCCGCATGGGGGTACCCATGCGGTTGGACAGCCAGGTGACCAGCTGGTCCTCGTGCGCGGCATCGACCTCCACCGGCCGGCGCTGGTCCGGCGTGAACACGGCATGCGCGATCGCGGCGCGCTGCGCGAAGGCGGAGACCTGGACGATGCCCGGCGCCGGCGCAGCGCCCGCCGCGGAATGCGCGACGGATTCCCCGCGCAGCCCCCAGCCGGCCGCGCCGCTCACCACGGCGATGGCCACGCCGGCGGCGAGCCGCTCGGCCCACCACGGCCTGCGCGGCCGCGCCTCGCGCAGCAGCTGCGCCGGGATCGGCTCGTCCTGCACCGGATCGAACAGGCCCTTGAGCTCCTGCTTCTGGGCGCGCCAGGTTTCCGCGCGCCGCAGGTCATCGGGATGACTGGCCAGGTACGCCTCGACTTCCCGCGCCCGCTCGGGGGGCAGCTGGCCGTCGACCCAGGCATGCAGGTCGGATTCGGTGATCGGGATGGGAACGGTCATGGCTGGATCCTCATTTCACGACCTTCAGGCGAACCGGCTCGGGGCGCCCTTCCATCAGCGCGCGCAGCCTCTCGCGTCCGCGCGAGAGGCGCGACATCACGGTGCCGATGGGGATGCCCAGGGACTTGGCGACGTCCGCGTAGGCCATGTCCTCGAGCGCGACCAGCAGCAGGATCTCCTTCTGCTCCAGGGGCAGCTGGTCGAGTGCCGCCTGCAGGTCGAGGACCGCCAGCCGGTCGTTGTGCGCGGGCGCCACCGGCACCTCCGGCGTGTCCTCGTCGAGGTCGACCGTCGCCAGGCGCGGGCGGCGCACCCGGTCGACGTGCACGTTGTGCATGATCCCGAACAGCCACGCGCGCATGTCGGCCACGCCGGACCAGAGCGAGGACTTGGTCCAGGCCCGCTCCAGCGTGTCCTGCACCAGGTCGTCGGCATCCTCCCGGTTGCCCGCCAGCGCGCGCGCGTAGCGGCGCAGGCGCGGCACCCAGCTCACCAGTTGCTGATCATCGGCGTGCTGCATCGTTGCGCGTGGGTTGCTCCGGGGAAAGGACGGGATCAGTACGCCGTGGCGACGGCCAGCTTGGGATCGATCTGCCAGGTCTCGCTGACGATCCGGCCGTCGCGGAAGGTGAGCACGTAGCGTACCTTGATCGCGGACTTGCCCTCGAACTGCACGTTGGCCGAGATCGTGGAGCCCTTGGGGTTGGCGGACTCCTCGAGCCGGTCGACGCTCACCTTCAGCGGGCCCTGCGCGCCGGTGAACTTGGTCCACACGCCCCGGATCGCCTCGGGCGTGGTGTAGGTGCCGTCCAGCGGGCCGCCGATCCAGTTGAACTGCGCGTTCTCGGCGTAGCCGCGCATCAGGATCTGCACGTCGCCCGACGCGATGGCCTGGAAGTGCGTGCGGGCGTCGTCGGCGGGGGCGGCAAAGGCACCGAAAGCGGACAGCGCCAGGGCGCCGGCGAACAGGGACGGGAGGGAAGGCTTGTACATGGGAGGCTCCGAAGGTGAAGAGGTTGTGCCAGGCGACAAGGGGGGTCGGTATCGCCTGTCATCCGGGTAGACGGAGGCAGCCGCCGTTTTATTCCGCCCGCCTTCGCATAGCCCAGCCGCCGTTCACGAGTGCGCCCGCTGGTCCGGCGTCGGCACCGCGAAGGTGCAGCGACAAAATACACACCGCCCGGTCCAGCCAGCCTCGCAGTTTCTCCAGGGGGCGAAGTCGCGGCGAAAGGTCTACACTCTGCTCCTCCACTGATTCGGCTTCCGTTGTGCCCCAGCCGATGGGTCTGCCCGGTCAGTCTGCAAGCGCACCCCTGAATCGAGGTGCCCATGCAACTCTCCTCCCTGAACGTTCACCCCCTGGTGGAGCAACCCGCGGACGCTCCCCAGCTACGGCCGCGACTCTCCGATTTCATCGCCTCCCATGCCGAAGAGATCCTGGTGGCCTGGGACGAATTCGCCGCAACGGTCAGCCACGGGGGCAACACGCTCGACGCGATTGCCCTGCGCGACCACGCTTGCGAGATCCTCAGGACGATCGCCGCCGACCTGAGACGGCCCCAGTCCCCCGAGCAGCAGGACGCGAAGGGCAAGGGGCTCGGGCCGCGCGCATCGCTGCCCACCGCAGCGGAGGTCCACGCGGATTTCCGCATGGTTGCAGGTTTCGCGGTCGACGCCATGATCACCGAGTACCGGGCGCTGCGCGCCAGTGTCCTCAAGCTGTGGGCCAGGCACGGCGGCGGCACCCGGGCGGAGGACCTGACGGACCTGACTCGCTTCAACGAAGCCATCGACCAGGCCATCGCGGAGTCCATCGGGCGCTACACGAACCAGACCGGCACGTCGGCGGAACTGTTCATCGGCATCCTCGGCCACGACATACGCAACCCGCTCGGCACGATCCTGATGAGCGTTGCGGGGCTCGTGCGTTCGGGCAAGCTGTCGGAAACGGCAGCGGCGCCCATCAACAACGCGGCAACGCGCATCAAGGCCATCATCGAACAGGTGGTGGACTTCACGCGGGCGCAGGCCGACGGAGTGATGCCCGTGGTCCGCAAGCCGGGCGACCTTGCGCAACAGCTTGCCAAGGTCGTGGAAGAGACACAGGTCCGCCATCCCGAGAGGATGGTGCGCATGGAAGCTTCGGGCGACTTCCAGGGGAGCTGGGACGAAGGCCGGATGGGCCAGCTGCTGTCCAACCTGCTTGGCAACGCGCTGCTCCATGGATCGCTGTGGACCGAGGTCACCGTGCAGATGTGGTCCACGCCGAGCCACGTGTGCGTCTCGGTGCACAACTACGGCGAGCCGATTCCCGACGAAGAACGGGAGCTGATCTTCCAGCCCCTCCAGCGGGGAGCGAGGTATCGCACGCGCGAAGGGCCCCAGGAGGCTGCGGGCGGCCTCGGCCTCGGTCTGTACATCTGCCGCGAGATCGTGCTCTCGCACGGCGGCGAGTTGACGATCGAATCCACGCGAGCGGACGGAACGACGTTTACCGTGAGCCTGCCGCGCCAGGATGCGGCCTGATCGGGCGCGGCAAGCTTCGTGAAGCGCGGGTGCGGGCACGCCCCACGTCGCTGTAGCCACGGCCTGCGCAAGCTTTCAGCGCGCTGCGAACGCGGCTGATCGCGAAATTGGCACCTGAACCGCGGATCGGCGGGAGGCTCCCGGCGTCGCCCGGCCGAGGCGCCGAGCCTTCATTTGCCTGCGTCCCGCTCCGCTCGAAACACGCGTCTGCGTTCCGCGCCGTCGATGTGCGCTCGCGCTGCCTTTTCTGCTTCCGCGAACAGGACCTCTTCCTTCGCAGGCAGGCGAACGTCCTTGCTCGTGTGCATCTCGTCCTCATCGATCCGGTAAGCCCAGCGGCCTTGATCCGGCAGCACCGTGGTCTGCACTCGATGGCCTCTGTAGTCGAATTGGCGATGCATCCTTCACCTGCTAAGAAAAGGCATGGTAGCAGCGGAACGGGGCGCGCCGTATGCTTTTCTCGCGTGCCGCGCATCGCCCATGCTGGAGCTTGGCATCGGTCGGGACGGCCTCGACCCATGTCCATGAAGCGTACCGAACGAAAAATCGACCGGGCAGCCGCTGATGACTTCGCCTCGCGTCCACGACAAAACCTCGCAGCGTTCGAGACAGCCCTTACCTCGATCGCATACACTGATCCGGCCGACGTTTCACAAGAGCCTGCATCTCTAGGTCTCTCCTCCCCTGCTCCCCGTTGCGGCGAGCCGCAGTCGAATCTCCCACCGATGACTTCTTGGCGTCAGCACCGCGCGGCGTTGCGCTGCCGGAACTTCCGCGAAAGACATCGACATGACCCCTCAACAGACCGGCACCGTGAAATGGTTCAACGAGACCAAGGGCTATGGCTTCATCACGCCTGACAACGGCGGCAAGGACTTGTTCGCGCATTCGAGCGAGATCCGCGGCGCGCAAGGTGCGCGTGCGCTGGCCGAAAATGCCCGCGTCCAGTTCACCGTGACGCAGGGTGCCAAAGGCCCACAGGCATCCGATATCTCGCTGCTGTCCTGAGACCGGCACCGCATCCCGGGGGGGAGTTGCTCACGGAGCACCTGGGGGCGCTGCCCCCTTGCGGATTTCGGTGGCGGCCGCGCGCGCCGTGGCGACGGCCGCGCGCAGCTCCCCTTGCGTGAAGTCGGCGAAGGATTCGAGCACCTTCGCCTCCAGGCACCAGCTGTCGGCGATCTCGGCGCAACGTTGCCGTTCCGCTGCCACGGCAGCGGCGACCGCGGACTCGAGTTCGATGACGGTATGGGGCAGCGGTCCTTCCGTCGGCGAGTGGGTTGCGCCCGCTGCCCGTTGCTGCACCTCCAGTGCCCGGCCTTCGTCCGCGAGATGCGCGGCCCACTGCTTGCGTTGCTCACTGGTACTCATGTGGCACTCCTCGGAATGTGCTGCGTCCATTCTCGCCCGAATCAGGAGATCGAGGCCTGCGCAGCCAGTGACGCGGAGATGGGGCCGCGCCGTCGCGGTCGTCAGCCCGTGATCGACTCCTGGGCGTCAGCTGATGGCACTTCGTCCCCCTGGAACGGCTGCCTTCGACGCCGATGCGGTCATCACTGCACAGTGCTCCGCAACGCACCACCGCCATCACGCGGCTCACTGCGGACTGATCCCCGCCACCTTCATCATCTTCTCCGCCAGGGCAATCTCCCCCTGCAGGCTGCGCGAGTATTCCTCGCGCGAACTCGCCACCACCGAGGCGCCGTTGGCCTCCAGCTTCGTCCGCACTGCGGGTTCGGCGAGCGCCTTGCGCAGTGCCTCCTCGATCTTCTGCACGACAGGCGCGGGCGTGCCGGCGGGCACGGACAGTCCGCCGAACGAAACCAGGTCGATGCCGGGAATGCCCGCTTCGGCGAGGGTGGGCACGTCCGGCAGGCGCGGATTGCGCGTCGGCGCCGTGATCGCCAGGGCCTTGATCTTGCCGGCGCGGATGTGGGGCAGCGACACGGAGCTGATGGTCAGGGCGAAGTCCACCTGCTTGCCCAGCACGGCGTTGACGGATTCGGAAGCGCCCTTGTACGGGACATGCAATGCCTTCACGCCCGTGGTCTTCAGGATCAGCTCGGCGCCCATGTGCGCGGGCGTGCCGATGCCGCCCGATGCATAGGACAGCTTGCCCGGCTTCTGGCGCATGCGTTCGACCAGTTCCTTCACGGTGTTGATGCCGGCGTCGGCCGGCACCACGATCACCACGTCCGAGCGCGTGATGCCCCCTACGTGGATGAAGTCCTTCATCACGTCGTAGCCCGGCTTGCGGTACATGCGCATGTTGGTGGCCATCGGGGTGGCCGAATAGATCCAGGTGTAGCCGTCGGCCGCTGCCCGCGCCGCGAGCTGCGCGCCAAGATTGCCCGCCACGCCCCCCTTGTTCTCCACCACGATGGGTTGTTTCAGCACCTCGGACATGGCCTCGGCGGCGATGCGCACGGTGGTATCCGGCGCCGTTCCCGCCAGGTAGGGAACGACCCACTTGATCGCGCGCGAGGGGTACTCGTCGGCCCGGGCGTTCAAGCCGATGGCCACGCCGGCCGTGGCCAGCACGAAAGTGCGTCTGCTGATCCTGTTCATCCGCTTGCCTCCTTGATTCTCGCCGTCAGCGAATCGCATGGCCCAGCAACTCGCGGGCGATGGTGTTGCGCTGGATTTCACTGGTGCCGGTGAGCACGCGGTACATGCGCAGCAGCCGGAACAGGAACTCGACCCGGCTGCCCTGCACGATGCCTTCGCCACCGTGCACCTGCACGGCGCGATCGGCGATGCGGAAGGCGGTCTCCGAGCAGAACAGCTTCGCCATCGAAGCTTCCGCCCGGCCGTCCCCCCCTGCGTCGAGCGTGCGCGCCACGCTCAGCATGAGCGCGCGCGCCGCGGCGAGTTCCGTGGCCATGTCGGCCAGGTGGTGCTGCACCGCCTGGAAGGCGCCGATCGGCTGGCCGAACTGGCGCCGTCGGGTCGCGTGCGCGATCGAGTCCTGCAGCGCGAGGCGCGCCAGCCCCAGCATGGCCGGGCAATGCAGCAGCCGGTTGACCGTGATGCGCCCCAGCGCCAGGCCGAGCCCCCGTCCGCGCTCCCCTATCTGGTTGGCAGCCGGGATGCGGCAGCCGGTGAGCACGATGTTCCCGGTGTGGGACTGGCCCGCCATGGTCTTGTAGCCTGCCTCGATGCGAAAGCCCGGCCGGTCGCGCTCGACGAAGAAGGCGGTGGTCTCGCGCACGGCAGGATCCTCGGAGGTCGAGCAAATGATCACCGCCACATCGCACAAGGGAGCTCCCGAGATGAAGCGCTTCATGCCATCGAGCACGAAGCCGTCCCCGTCCCGCACGGCGCGCGTCTGCACGGCGCCGGCGTCGGAGCCGGCCTCGGGCTCCGTGATGGCGAAGCAGATCGCCTTCTCGGCGCGCGCCACCGGCAGGATGAAGCGCTGCATCTGGTCGGGCGTGGCCACCTTCGCCAGCGCGCCGACACGCGGCGGACCCGTCAGCTCGCCCAGCACGTGGGGCGCGAACGGCGAGCCGCTGGCGTAGATGTGCTCCTTGATCAGCGCGTGGTCCTCCACGCTGAAGCCCGCGCCGCCGAGCGCCTCCGGCAAGGTCATGCCGTAGAAGCCGCGGTCGCGCGAGCGCTTCCAGACCTGCTCCAGCAGCTCGCGCGAGGCTCCGTGCTCGTGGTCGACGCCGTGCTGCGCGGCCAGGGGCTGCAGCTCCTCGCGCAGGAAGGTGTCGAGCCGCGCGATGAAGCCGCGCGCCGCGTCGGAGCCCTCGCAGGGCGCTGTGGCGGCGGGAGCCGCGGTCGTCGAAGTGTTCATGCCGTCCTCGCTCAGTTCACGCGCCGCTCGCGGCCGCGCCAGTAGTGTTCGCGCACGTCCTTGCGCGAGAGCTTGCCGTTGCTGTTCTTCGGCAGCTGGGGCACGAAGTCGACCGAGCGGGGGCGCTTGAAGTCGGCCAGGCGGCCGCGGCAGAACTCCATCAGTTCGCCGTCACTGGCCTTCGCGCCCTCGCGCAGCACCACCACGGCCTTGACCGACTCACCCCAGTGCTCGTCGGGCACGCCGACCACGCACAC
Organism: Ramlibacter monticola; assembly: GCF_016722785.1. Taxonomy (GTDB): domain Bacteria; phylum Pseudomonadota; class Gammaproteobacteria; order Burkholderiales; family Burkholderiaceae_C; genus Ramlibacter; species Ramlibacter monticola. The sequence goes on from NZ_JAEQNE010000002.1 coordinate 455,433, forward strand.
CTCGTAGATGGCGGGGTGCTGTGCCAGCACCGTCTCGACCTCGGTCGGGTAGATGTTGAAGCCGCCGGAGACCAGCATCTCCTTCTTGCGGTCGACGATGTAGATGTAGCCCTCCTCGTCCACCCGCGCGAGGTCGCCGGTGCGCAGCCAGCCGTTCGCATCGAGCGCCTGCCGGGTCTGTTCCGGAGCGCGCCAGTAGCCGGCGAATACGTCGGGGCCGCGCACGCAGATCTCGCCGATGGTGTCGCCGCTGACCGGACGGCCTTCGTCGTCCAGCACCTGCACGTCGGACTCGGCGATCGGCCGGCCGCAGGCGGCCAGAAGCTCGGGCCGACCGCCCTCGATGGCCAGCGCGTGGTCGGCGATGCCGAGCCCCACCACGCCGCCCGTGGTTTCGCCCGCGCCGTAGCCCTGGGCCAGCACCGGTCCGAATGCCGCCCACGCTTCGCGGATGCGCGCCGGCGACATGGGCGCGGCGCCGTAGCTCAGGAGCCGCAGGCTGGAGAGGTCGCGCGTGCGGATGCCGGGCTCGGCCAACAGCGCGTGGATCATCGCGGGCACCAGGAAGGCCATGGTGACGCGGTGCTTCTCGATCGCCTCCAGGTACTCGGCGGGACGGAAGCCTTCCATCAGCAGGATGGTGGCACCCTGGTAGAGGATCGGCTGGATGAACATGCCGCTCGCGTGCGTGATCGGACCCGACAGCATCAGCAGGTCGCCGGGCTTGGCGTGCATGCGCCCCATGACGTTCTTGCGCAGCGAGGCGAAGCGGTTGCCCACGGTCTGCATCGCGGCCTTGAGCTTTCCGGTGGACCCGGAGGTGTAGTGAAGCACCGCCAGTTCCTCCCCGCGCATCTCCTCGCAGCCGAACGGGGTGTCGGGAGCCGCGGAAAGCAGCTGCTCGTACGATTGCCAGCGTCCTTCCGCGGCCCCAGGCGCAGGATCGAAGGCGATGCGGTGCTGCAGGGCCGGCACGCCGGCGGACGCCTCGTCCACCATCGCGCGGTGCCCGGGACCCGCCAGGCAGGCGGCGGGTTCCGCGTTCGCGAGCGCATCGGCAAGTTCCTGTGGCGCGAGGCGAGAATTCAGCGCCACCTTCACCAGGCCGGCCTTGTAGAGCGCGCATTCGAGCTCCACGATCTCCGGGCGGTTCGGGGACACGACCGCCACGCGGTCCCCGCGCTGCAGGCCCAGCTTGCGCAGCGCGTGCGCCAGGCGGCTCGCGCGCTGCTCCAGCTCGCGGTAGGTGATGGCACGGTCGCGAAACAGGATGGCCGGACGTTGCGGCCAGTGGCGCGCGCTGCGCGCGACGTACATGCCGAGGTTCATGGCCGGATCTCCGGGCGCAGGATGCGGTGCGTCATGCTTGTCTCCTTTGGGAATGGAGGCAGTCTAGGAAAAGGGACGCGGCTTGCGGATAATCCAGCCGCGTTTTCCGATAACGGTTGGTTATCGGTCGGGGGCCCCCTCGCCAAAGGCGGGAAAGTTCACGGAGGCACGGATGGCCGTTCGGCTCGACGACATCGACTACTTCCTCGCGGTGGCGCGGCACGGCCAGGTGCGCCGGGCCGCCTCCGCCCTCGGCCTTTCGCAGCCCGCCCTCACCAAGGGCCTGCACAGGCTGGAAAAGGAACTGGGCTTCCCGCTGTTCATTCGCGGCGCGCGGGGGATGACGCTGACGCCGGTGGCCGAACAGTTCCGGCAGCGCACGCAGATCCTGCGTGCCAGCCTGGGCGACGCCATCAAGGAAGCGGCGGACCTGCATCTGGGCGCCCTGGGGCTGCTGCGGGTGGGCGTCTCGCCGCTTTACGCGCAGCGCCTGTTCGTGCCAGCGTGCGTACAGCTGCACGAACAACGACCAGCCGCGCGCGTGCGCGTCATGATCAACCTGAACGACGCCCTCGTCTCCGCGCTGCGCCTGGGCGACCTGGACCTCAGCATCAGCGCGTTGCCGGGCGTGCTGGCCGAAGACCTCGAAACGATTCCCCTGATCAAGGACGACCTGCGCCTGGTGGTGCGCGAAGACCATCCGCTGCTGTCACGGCGCCGAGTGCGCATCCAGGACCTGGCGAGCGCCGAGTGGATGCTTCCCGGCCCGGACGTGGCGGCACGCCGCAGCGTCGAGGCTCGCCTCGCCGCTGCGGGTCTGCCCCCTCCACGCATCGCGGTGGAGGTGAGCAACACTGCGGTGCAACTGAGCAGCTTGCTGGTGCACAGCGACCTCGTGTCCATCATGAGCGAAGGCATGCTCGATGGTCCGAGCGGAGGAGGCATCGCGCCGCTCCCCTTTGCCGAGGCGCGATTCACGCGCGAGATCGGCGTCATGCTGCGCAAGGGCCATGCCTTGCCGCCGTTGGCGAAGCGCTTCCTCGAAATTCTGCGCGAGTGCTCGCGGGGGAGCCCGGCGCGGAAAAGGTCCCCGTCACGGCATGCCGCGTAACAGGACGCGACCCAGCGAATCTTGCGGATCCAGCCTTGACCGACTCCCCACTCGTGCAGTCGAAGGCAGCCGGGCGCCGTGATGTCCGGCAATCGACAACTTGAGGCCAGCCGTTCGCGAGCTGTGAATGAAGGAAATCCGCAACTATTCCAAGCCCGCCTCAGGGTACCGACTGGTCGCCGTGGCGTCGCGAGTGCTGCCTACGACCTCGACTGCTGGGCCGGAAACGGTCCTGCGCTTCACGGACACGGCTAGGCGCTCTCGCGAAGACGGAGGACACCGCCGCCGTCACCCTGGATCCCGCAGGGTAGCCGCTTCGCCTTCGATCATGTCCACCAGCGCGGCCGCGGCGGCCGACAGCTCCGAGCGGCGCCGCATGGCCAGCAGCAGCACGCGCTCGGTGGCCGCGCCCTTCAGCTCCACTTGCACCAGCCCCAGCGCAGCAGCGTAGAGCGCTGCCGCCAGCCGCGGGAGGATGGCCAGGCCGAGGCCGGAGGCGACCATCCGGCACATCGCATCGAAGCTGCGCACCTGCACGCGGATGCGGGGCGTGCGCTGCACGGCCTCCGCAGCGGCCATCACCTTGCGGGTCAGCGACGCGCTGCGCGCCAGCGTCACCAGGTCGTGGTCGAAGGCCGTCTCCACCGCGATGTGCTCCTGGCCGGCGAGCAGGTGATCCCGCGGCACCAGCAGCACCAGCCGGTCGACGTTGCACACCAGCGTTTCCAGCCCTTCGCAAGGCACGTTGTCGCCGATCACCGCGAGTTCCGCCAGGCCCTTCTGCACGGCGCGGATGCCGTCTTCGCTCAGCGCGTCCTCCAGCTCGATCGTCACCTTCGGATAGCGGACGGCGTAGTCGGCCAGCACGCGCGGCAGGAAGCCGCCGAAGGCGGAGGGGTTGGCGCACAGCCGCAGGTGGCCCGAGGCTCCGGAGTGGAAGTCGTCGACCGCCTGCGCGAGCTGCTCCAGGCGCGCGACGACTTCGATCGCGTGCCGGTGCAGGGTCAAGCCATCCGAGGTGGCAGTCACGCCGCGCTGCGTGCGCTGCAGGAGCGCGACCCCGCAATGCTGCTCGAGCTCCGCGATCCGCTTGCTCGCCGCCGCGAGCGAGATGCCGAAACGCTCGGCGCCCGCCGTGAGGCTGCCGGCGTCCACCACCGCGACGAAGAGGCGCAGCGAGACGAGGTCGAAGCGGCTGAGGTTGATCACGCGCGGCGGCTCCTCAATCCATGGCTAAGGCAGCCTCAATCGAAAGCGAATGGCGCGCGGCAGGCCCATCGCGGAGGATTCGGGCACGGCAGGACATCGAGGCGCCCGCCGCTACTAGGAGACAACTGGACATGATCATATACGGCACGGCCCTGCTGGCAACCTGCCATCTCTTGGGCATCTTCCTGGGCGACCTCCTGGGGCACGCGCTGGGCGTCAAGACCAATGTCGGCGGCGTCGGCATCGCGATGCTGCTGCTCATCGTCGCCCGCCTTTACATGCAACAGCGCCAGATCCTGCCCAAGCTCACCGAGCTGGGCGTCGAGTACTGGGGCGCCCTGTACATCCCGGTGGTGGTCGCCATGGCCGCGCAGCAGGACATGGTCGCCGCGCTGCGGGGCGGCCCGGTGGCCTTGCTGGCCGCGGCCATCACGGTGCTGGTCTGCGCCGGCGTGATCTCCGCGATCAACCGCAGCGAGCGCGGCGAGCACGAGCCCGTCCCGGCCCCGCTGCTGCACGACAACCCCCTGCTGACGGAAGCGGAGTGAACGCCATGATCGAAATCCTGGAAAAAGCAGCCATGAGCAACGGCCTGGTCGCGGCCTTCGCGCTGGTCGGCCTGATCGTCCTGGTCTCCGGCCAGATCTCGCGGCACCTGACCTTCGGTCGGGTCCACGGTTCAGCCATCGCGATCGTGATCGGCCTCGGCCTGGCCTACGTGGGCGGCAAGATGTCCGGCGGCCACAGGGGCCTGGCGGACCTGTCGCTGTTCGGCGGCATCGGGCTGATGGGAGGCGCGATGCTGCGCGACTTCGCGATCGTCGCCACCGCCTTCGAGGTGCAGGCCACCGAGGCGCGCAAGGCCGGCCTGATCGGCGCCGTGTCGCTGCTGCTCGGCACGGTGCTGCCCTTCATCGTGGGTGCCTGCGTGGCGCGCGCCTTCGGCTATTCGGACGCGGTGAGCATGACGACCATCGGCGCCGGTGCGGTCACCTACATCGTCGGTCCCGTCACCGGTGCGGCGATCGGCGCCAGCCCCGACGTGATGGCGCTCAGCATCGCCACCGGGCTGGTCAAGGCCATCATCGTGATGGTCGGCACCCCCATCGCCGCGCGCTTCCTGGTGCTCAAGACGCCGCGGTCCGCGATGGTCTTCGGCGGCCTGGCCGGCACGGTGAGCGGCGTGTCCGCAGGGCTGGCCGCCACCGACCGCAAGCTGGTGCCTTACGGCGCACTGGTCGCCACCTTCCACACCGGGCTGGGCTGCCTGCTGGGCCCTTCCCTCCTCTTCTTCGCCACCAAGGCGCTGGTGGGCTGAGCAAAACCATGGACCGTCTGAACTGGAACACCAAGGCCCTCAACCGGGCCGACCGGCTGGCGCGAGCCCGCCATGCGCTGGGAACGCGCCTGGACGGCAAGCTCGTCGCCACCGATGCGGTCGTGCCGCTGCTCGAATCGACGCTCGAGGCGGGGGACCGGGTCTGCCTGGAAGGCAACAACCAGAAGCAGGCCGACTTCCTGGCGCGCTCGCTGCGCGCCGTGGATCCGCAGCAGGTGCACGACCTGCACATGGTGCAGTCGGTGCTGGCCCTCCCCGAACACCTGGACCTGTTCGAGAGCGGCGTCGCGCGGCGGCTGGACTTCAGCTTCTCCGGGCCGCAAGGCGCGCGGCTGGCCAATCTCGTGTCCGCCCGGCGCATCGAGATCGGCGCCATCCACACCTACCTCGAGCTGTTCGCCCGCTACTTCGTGGACCTCACTCCGAAGGTCGCGCTGGTCGCGGCGCATGCGGCGGACGCGCAGGGCAACCTGTACACCGGGCCGAATACCGAGGACACGCCGGCGATCGTCGAGGCGACCGCGTTCTCGGGCGGCATCGTGATCGCGCAGGTCAACGAGCTGGTGGACGGGGCCACCACGAAGCTGCCGCGCGTCGACATTCCCGCCGACTGGGTCGATTTCGTCGTCAAGGCGCCGCGGCCGAACTTCATCGAGCCGCTGTTCACCCGCGACCCGGCGCAGATCAGCGAAATCCAGGTGCTCATGGCCATGATGGCCATCAAGGGCATCTACGCCGAATACGGCGTGCAGCGCCTGAACCACGGCATCGGCTTCGACACGGCCGCGATCGAATTGCTGCTGCCGACCTATGCCGAGTCGCTGGGCCTGAAGGGAAAGATCTGCCGGCACTGGGCCTTGAATCCGCACCCCGCGCTGATCCCGGCGATCGAGGCAGGCTGGGTGGAATCCATCCACTCCTTCGGATCCGAACTGGGCATGGAGGAATACATCCGCGCGCGCGGCGACGTGTTCTTCACCGGCGCCGACGGCAGCCTGCGCAGCAACCGCGCGTTCTGCCAGGCCGCCGGCCACTACGCCTGCGACCTGTTCATCGGCTCGACGCTGCAGATCGACCTGGACGGCAACAGTTCCACCGCCACGCTGGGCCGCATCACCGGCTTCGGCGGCGCGCCCAACATGGGCGCCGACGCGCGAGGCCGCCGGCACGCCAGCCCCGCGTGGCTGAAGGCGGGCCGCGAGGCCCGCGCCGGCCGCACCGGCGCGGCCGGCACCCCGCGCGGCCAGAAGCTGGTGGTCCAGATGGTGGAGACCTTCCGCGAACACATGCAGCCGGCGTTCGTCGAGCGGCTCGACGCCTGGACGCTGCAGGAGCAGGCCGGCATGGAACTGCCGCCGATCATGATCTACGGCGACGACGTGACGCACATCCTGACAGAGGAAGGCATCGCCAACCTACTGCTGGTGCGCAACGACGAGGAGCGCGAGCAGGCGATCCGCGGCGTGGCCGGCTATACGCCGGTGGGGCTGGCGCGCGACCGCCGCATGGTGGAGAACCTGCGCGACCGCGGCGTCATCCGCCGGCCCGAGGACCTGGGGATCGACCCGCGCATGGCCACCCGCAATCTGCTGGCCGCCCGCTCGATGCGCGACCTCTCCGACGCCTCGGGCGGCCTGTACCGCCCGCCGGCGCGCTTTCGCAACTGGTAGGACACACCCCATGAGCAACATGAAGCCGGGCATCGAAAGCCTGGACTACGAACTCCCCGGCACCCTGCCGGCCGGAACCTTCGCGCCCATCCTGGTGGGCGTGGTCGGCTCGGGGAACCTGGAGGTGCTGCTGGAAACGCTTCCCGGCCCCGGCTGCCGCTTCCACGTGGAGACCTCCGCCCGCGGCTTCGGCGCGATCTGGGAGGCGGTGATCACCGACTTCCACCGGCGCCATCCGCTGGCCGGCGTGCAGGTCTCCATCCACGACATGGGCGCCACGCCCGCCGTCGTCGGCCTGCGGCTGGCGCAGGCGGTTGCGGAGCTGCCGAAGGGAACGCCATGAGGAACATGCTGAAGAATCGCGTGAGCTACGCGGAGTGCACCGCGCGCGAGCGGATTGCACTGGTGCTGGATGCGGACAGCTTCGTGGAATGGCTGCCGCCCTCGGCCCGCGTCACGAGTCCGCACCTGGCGCAGCTGGGGGTGCCGACCTCCTTCGACGATGGCGTGGCCATCGGTCGCGCGCACCTGGACGGGCACGCAGTGTTCGTCGCGGCGCAGGAAGGCGCCTTCATGGGAGGCGGCGTCGGCGAGGTGCACGGGGCCAAGCTGGTCGGCCTGCTGCAACGCGCGCTGCGCGACCGCCCGCAGGCGGTGCTCCTGCTGGCGGAATCGGGCGGCGTGCGCCTGCACGAAGCGAATGCGGGCCTGATCGCGGTGTCCGAGGTGATGCGCGCGGTGCTGGACGTGCGCGCGGCCGGCATTCCGGTGGTCACGCTGATCGGCGGCGCCAACGGATGCTTCGGCGGCATGGGCATCGTGGCGCGTTGCACCGACCACATCGTGATGAGCGACACCGGGCGGCTGGCGATGTCCGGGCCCGAGGTGATCGAGGCCTCGCACGGCGTGGAGGAATTCGATGCGCGCGACCGGGCGCTGGTATGGCGCACGACCGGTGGCAAGCACCGCTACCTCACCGGCGACTGCGATGCGCTGGTGGAGGACGACGTGCAGGCCTTCCGCGCGGCGGCCATCGAGGCGGTGGGGCGCCCGGCTGCGTCGCGGCCGCTCACCCTGCAAGGCCTCGAGCAGGAGCATGCCGCGCTCGCCGCGCGGCTGCAGGCGGCAGGCACCGATCCCGAGGCGCTGTCGCTGTGGGCGCGCCTGGGCATCCTCGAGCCCGCGCGCATTCCCGAAATCGGCGCTGCCGCCGTCCGTCTCTTGCGACCGTCCGTGTCGGCGGCGCTGGCTGCCTGAGGAGGTTCCATGAACTGGCAAACGCTCGTGACCGCGCTGTTCGCGCAGTCCCACCGGATCGAACGCAGCGGCGACCTGCTGGCAGGCGAGGCGGAATTCGAAGGAGATCGCGTCGCAGTCGTCGGAACCACCGACCATGCGCCCATCGGGGTGGCGCTCGCCCTCGCGCAGGCCCGCGTCGTGCTCGATACGATGGCGCAGCACCCGGGTCGGGCCATCCTCCTCCTCATCGACACGCAGGGCCAGCAATTGCGCCGGCAGGACGAGATGCTGGGCATCAATCGCGCGATGGCGCACCTCGGATGCTGCATCGACCTGGCCCGCCGCCGCGGACATCGCGTCGTGGGGCTGGTCTACGACCAGGCCCTGTCCGGCGGCTTCATCACCTCGGGCCTGATGGCGGATGCGTGCCATGCGCTGTCCGAAGCCGAAATCCGCGTGATGCGCATCCCGGCGATGGCGCGCATCACGAAACTGCCGGAGGAGATGCTCACGGAGCTCTCCAGGTCCAACCCGGTGTTCGCGCCCGGCGTGGCGAACTACGTGGCGATGGGCGGCGTGCGCTCGCTGTGGGAGGGCGACCTGCGCGCCTGCCTCGCAGCCGCACTGGCCGCGCCCGCGACCGGTGACCAGCGCGCACGCGAAGGCGCCGAACGGGGCGGCCGGCGTCACGCGCAAGCCGTCATCGACCAGGTGCTCGCGGCGTGAACGCGATGGCGGCGCGCCTGCGGCGGCACGAGTTGGTCTGGCTGTCGCGCGAGGGCTGGCTGCAGCTGCTGGCCGGCCCCCACGACGAGGAGCTGCTGGCCTGCCTTCGCCACTGGTGCGAGGCGCGGCTGCCGCTCGTCATCGGACGCCAGCAGCCGGGTGCGCCGGAACTCGCCTTGGGCCTGCCGACGCCGATCGCCTGGGGCCGCCGCAAGGTGGCGCTGCGGGTGGCGCGGAGCACCGTGCTCTACCACGACGGCTTTCCGCGCGCGGGCGAGGTCGCACGCCTTCTGCCGCTGGCGCTGCGCGCCCGCTGGGCCGGGTTGATCGACGCAGTCGCAGCCTGCAGCACCGAGCCGCGGGTGCATGGCAGCTACGGCTGGCAACGCCTCACGGGCCTGCGTTACCTGCTGCCGGGATCGGACATCGACCTGCTCCTGTCCGTGGCCGATGCACAGGCGGCGGATGCGGTGGCTGGACAACTCGCGCCATTCGCGTGGCTGGGGCCGCGCATCGACGGCGAACTGATCTTCCCCGATGGCAGTGCGGTGGCCTGGCGCGAATGGCTGCAATGGCGCCGCGGCGCAGTGCAGTGCGTGCTGGTCAAGCGCCTCGATGGCGTGCGGCTGGAGCAGGACCTGCAGTGGCTGCAAGCGGGCGCGGTGCCGGCATGAGCGCGCTGCTTCGCTCCGGTGCCCAGCCACGGCCTGCGCCGTCGCGAGTACCTCTGGCGCAAGCGCTGCGCGGCATCGGCCGGCTCGCGACCCTGGCGCTCTATCACGAGCTCTCGCTCGCGCCCAAGCCCGGCCTCGTCTCCTTCGTCGACAACGGCAGCCACGAGGACATGGATGCCTCGACCTTCGTGCGCAGCCTGTTCGGACTGCGCACCTACTTTCCCGCCATCTCGCAGGCGGGCGCGCAAGGCGCCCCCTTCGCGGCGCTCGAGCGGCTGGGCGTTGCCGCCGAAGAGCGCATGCTGGCTGCCACCGGCGGCATCAACACGCACCGGGGCGCGGTGTTCGCGCTGGGGCTGCTGTGCGCAGCAGCGGGGCGGCTCGCAGCGCGCGGGGAAAGCCTCGCTCCCGATGCGCTGCGGGCCTGCCTGCGCGCGCAGTGGGGCAGCGCGCTGCAGGAGCGAGCCGCGCGCGCCGCGCTGGCGCCGGCGCGCAGCAAGGGCCAGCGCGCGGCGCAGGCGCACGGGCTGCGCAGCGCGGGAGAGGAGGCGGCTGCGGGGTTCCCGGTTCTCTTTGATGCCACCCTGCCGGCGCTGCGTGCGGCGCGTGCGGCGGACGCTTCGCCTTCTGCCGCGCTCGTTCACGCGCTGTTCGCGACCATCGCGGTGCTGGACGACACCAACCTCGTGCACCGCGGCGGCATCGAGGGACTGCGCTTCGCACAAGGTGAGGCAAGGAGCTTCCTCGCCTGCGGTGGCGCGCTGCGTGCCGGCTGGGAGGACGCGGCGTGGGAGGTGCACCGCCGCTTCGTGGCGCGCCGGCTCTCGCCCGGCGGCGCGGCTGACGTGATCGCCTGCGCCTGGTGGGTCGAGCAACTGCGCAGCGCCAGCGCCATCTGGCACGACACATGACCTACGGCGTCCTGTTTTCGGGCCAGGGAACGCAGCACGCCCAGATGCTGCCGTGGCTCGATGCCGCACCGGCCGCACAGGCGCTGCTGGCGGCCGTGACGGGATGCCTTGGCGGGGACTGGCGCGCGCTGCTGGCTTGCGAAGCCTGCCGGCCGACCAATTCGTTGGCACAGCCGCTGATCGTCGGCACCGCGCTAGCGGCGTGGGCCGCGCTGCGTGCCCTGCTGCCGCAGGCGCCGGAGGTCGTCGCCGGCTACAGCGTGGGCGAAGTGGCGGCGCTGGCGGCGGCGGGCGCATGCGAACCGGGTCAGGCGCTGCAACTGGCGGTGCGCCGCGCATCGCTGATGGATGCGGCCGTGGAGGGAATCGACACCGGGATGCTGGCCATCAGCGCGGTCCAGGAAGGGGAGGTCCTGGCGGCCTGCCCCGGGCTCGAATGCGCCATTCGCATCGATCCGGACAACAACATCTTCGGCGGCCGGCGCAACGCCCTCGAGGAAGCGCAGCGTGTGCTCCAGCATCGCGCGCAATTCAAGCACATCTGCGTCGCCCTGGCGTCGCACACGTCCTGGATGCGCAGCGCAGCGCAGGCCTTCCTGCCGGCGCTGCAAGCCGCAGACCTGCGCGCGCCCTCCGCGCCGATTGCGCTGAACGCACTGGGCACGACGAGCCGAAGTGCACCCGTGATCGCCTCCGCCTTGGCGTCGCAGCTCGAATCCTGCGTGCAGTGGGGCGCCTGCATGGCGGCCATCGCCGAAAGGCGGCCGGCCTGCGTCATCGAGATCGGCGGCGGCAATGCGCTCGCGCGCATGTGGTCGGCACGCCATCCCGACATTCCCGCCCGTTCGCTGGACGAATTCCGCAGTGCCGAAAGCGCTGCCGCCTGGATTGCCCGCCACGTCCGATAAGTGGGCGAGGTGACGGCCAGATCGGCGCGGCCTACCCAGACCACGAGAACGGCGCGTAATGGCCGTTGCGGTTGCCGGTGTCATCCTTCCACTGGATGCCGAAAACGTCGAACACGCTGCGTACTGCCTTGGCCAGCGCAAGACGCGAGTTGACCGGATGCGATGCGTTGTCCAGGACAAGGGGCTGGCCAGCCATGTTCAGCACGCCTTCGCACGTTTCATCGATGAACGCGCCTGCCAGCGTTGTCCACCTCTCACCCTCGCGGCTGATGGACACCTTCGCGCGTTCCACCCCCGCGAAACGGCCGACGAGCGGCGCCATCATCGCCATTGGCCCGCCGGCTGCTCCGCTCGCGATGGCGGTGATCGCTTCGACCTGCGCGTCGCTCGCGGCGGAATCGATGACGAGGCCGACGGTCATGTTGCCCGCGCCCATGGGGCCCTGCGATTGCAGGATCGCAATGAAGTCCACGCCGTCGAGGGAAACGCCATCCTTGTTGCCGGTCTCGATGTGCATGCCGAGAGCGGCCTTGCAGTCGCCCTCGGTAGGGCGGCCCTGCAGGTTGGTGACGATGCAGGGACAGAGGAAGGCGCAGTTGCACGTCTCCATGTACTCACCGGAAATCTGCCAGGCCATGCGAACCCTCCTCACGAACGTGGGGCGACGGCTCAGAATAGTCCGGCAACTGGTCGATTTCAAGACCCGCTTGACATGCGCGGCGGGCGCGTGGATCGTTCATTCCGATGCACAAGGATCCTCGCCAGATCGCCGGCGCCGCACTGGTCGTCGGCTTGAGCGTGGCCGGCTGGGCGCTGCTCACCTGGATGTCGCTGGACATGGGCGACCCGATGGTGCAGCTCGCCATGCCTGCCGGCCCCGACTGGTCGTCGATGAACGTCGCAGCGCTGTTCGGGATGTGGGCGATCATGATGGCCGCGATGATGCTGCCCTCCGCCCTGCCGATGGTGCTCACATTCGTGCGCCTGAACGTGCTGCAGGGAGAGCCCGGCCGCGCACGTGCCTTCGTCGCGGCCTACCTGCTGGTGTGGAGCACGTACGCCGGGCTCGCGACCGCGCTGCAATGGGTGCTGCAATCGCTGAACTGGGTGGATCCGATGATCGTCAGCACCTCCATGGCGCTCAACGTCGGCTTGCTGCTGATCGCGGGTGCCTACCAGTTTTCGCCGCTCAAGCGCGTGTGCCTGGCCCAGTGCCGGTCGCCCCTGGGCTTCCTGCTCGCCGACTGGAAACCGCGGGCTGGCGGCGCATTCGCCATGGGACTTCGCCACGGCGCGTCCTGCACCGGCTGCTGCTGGGCGCTGATGCTGCTGGCGTTCGTCGGCGGGGTGATGAACATCGCCTGGATCGCGGCGCTTTCCCTGGCGGTCGCCATCGAGAAGCTCGCGCCCCGGGGCGAGCTGCTGGGGAAGTTGCTGGGCCTCGTGCTGATCGCAGTCGGCGTCAGCAAGATCGGGATGTTCGTGTCGGCAGGGTGAGCGGCCGATGCCTGCTCCCCTGAACGGGCCGGCCAGTTGAACTCAGTGCGAAGCGATTGCGAGTCGGCAAGCGCGCCGCTACCGGTCCTGGCCAGCTGCAACTACTGGTTCAATGATCGTCTGTAGGCGCAACTCCACCCGCTCGCCGATTGGTCCCACGCAAATGGCCATTCAAACTTGATGACCATGGCAGCCTTCCTTCGCAAGCCGTTCCGAAACCTGAACGGCAACGGATTGGTGGAAACGGGACTTCGCCCAGCCTTGCCCGCCCCACTCATCCATGGCAAACCTTGGCCCCGGAGGGAGTCGAAAAGCAGCCGCCAAGGCGCGCCAATACTGAATCTCCGATCGGCAGGTCCGTCAGGTACCGTCAGAAGTACCGCCATCAGGGGATGCTGGCTTCGACACGGTCCAGGGTGTCTGCCTACGGCGTCCCCAGCAGGAAGTAAAGCGCATGGTGCCCGCTGCCGCCCCAGCCGAATCCGAGGTACGCCGGACCGAGGAACGTATCGGCCGCGGCAAACAGGGTCACCGACCATAGCGGCAGTTGGGTGAGCGCACGCGCGCCCTGCAGGTTCACCCGGTGAATCGTTTCCGATCGATATCTCTTCGCCGCAGCGCGTTCTTTCGCTTCCGGCGAAGACTGTATTAAGTGCTTTCGCATTGTTCCGGCGGGGCCGCACGCGAATACTCCGGCTGCCGTCCCACGCTCAGGGGCGCCATCGATCCCACCGGAGACACCCCCCAATGCGCGCCACAGCAGTCCTCGTCGCGGCCTTCGCCGCCTTCCTCGGCCTTGCCGGAACCCCCGGCGAAGCCCGCGCGGAGTATCCGGAGAAGCCGGTCCGCCTCGTCGTGCCCTGGCCGGCCGGCGGCGGCAGCGACGTCGTCGCCCGCGCCGTCGCGCAAGCCATGGGCGAGGAGCTCAAGCAGGCGATGGTGATCGACAACCGCCCGGGCGCCAACGGCGGCATCGGCAGCGCCACGGTGGCACGCGCGCCCGCAGACGGCTACACGCTGGTCTGGGTGACGGCGGACACGCACGCCATGAACCCCCACGTCTATCCCAAGCTGGGCTACGACCCGCGCACGGACTTCGCGCCAGTCGGCCTGGTCGGCTACTTCCCGTACGCGCTGATCGTCAACGCGAACTTCCCGGCCGCCACCTTCGCCGATTTCGTGCAGCGGGCCAGGCAGAACCCGGGCAAGGTCACCTTCGCGTCCTGGGGCGTCGGCGGCTCCGCCCACGTCGCGATGGAGATGGTCCGCTCGCAGGCCGGCTTCGACGTGCTGCACGTGCCGTACCAGCACGTCGCAACGGCCCTGACCTTCCGGCGGCCGCAAGCGGCTCGGTCGACGCGCATCGTGCGCAAGCGCAGCGCATTGGCGATGACGCTCACGGACGACAGCGCCATCGCCGCGGCAGCCACGACCGGGGACAGCAGGAGGCCGAAGTAGGGGTAGAGCACGCCGGCGGCAAGCGGAATGCCGGCGACGTTCTACGCGAAGCTCAGGAACAGGTTCTGCCGGATGTGCCTCATGGTTGCGTGCGACAGCCGCCGCGCGTGGACGGTCGGCTTGATCGGGTCGGCGATGGCCACGAAGCCTGCGAGCTTCCGGTCGAAGGCCACGAAGATGACGGTGGCCGATGCGGCCCGCTGCTTTTGCGCGGCTGCGTCCTTCGGCTTGACGGACGACGTGTTCATCGTGTTCACTGCGACGGCGTTTTCGCTCCTGGGCCTGCGCCAGCTGTTCTTCCTGGTGGAAGGACTGCTGGAGCGGCTGCTGTACCTCTCCTATGGGCTGGCGGCGTCCTCGCCTTCATCGGCGTGAAGCTGGTCCTGCATGCGCTGCACGAGAACAACGTTCCCCTCATCAACGATGGCGAGCCGGTGCGCGTGATCGAGATTTCCACCCTGCAGTCGCTGGTCGTCATCATCGGGATCTTGACGGTGACCGTGCTGCTGTCGCTGCTCAGCCCCAAGGGCAAGGCCAGGACGGCCGTGGGCCGGCTGCGGCAGGCCCTCGCGGACTGGCAGGACCTGAATGCAGCCGGCGCCCCCGCGGCCGAGCGCGCCGCAGCCTATGCGACCCTGGTCGCTGCGGAGCAGACCGTGCGCGCCCTGCCGGAGGAATACCGCGCCCTCATCCAGGAACGGCAAACCCTGCGCGAAATGCTCGCCGAAGCGCATGCGCGGCAGGCAGCAGCCGCCGCCAATGCTTAGCGATGCGGCAAGCCGTCACCCGGGGTGTGGGCGCACCGATCGCCTGCTCAATCCCAGGAAGACAATGCACCGATGCCGCACCAGGACCTCATTGTTTCGTGGCTCCACACGATCGTGGAAGCCACCGCCAACGTCGCCTTCGCCCTGTCGGGATTGCTGGCGGGTGTCCGCAAGCGACTGGACATGGTCGGGCTTTGCGTGGTCATGGGCCTGGCCGCGTTCGGGGGCGGGACCCTGCGCGACGTGCTGCTCGACCGCAGGCCCTTCTTCTGGGTCGACCATCCGGCCTGGCTGTGGGTCCTGATCGCGGCGGGGGTGGGCGCGATCTTCGTGCTGCGCTCCAGTCACTTCGAGTTCACCGAGCGGGCGATCCAGTGGCCCGATGCGCTGGGCCTGGGCCTGTTCGCGGCCAGCGGCACGCAGCTCGCGCTGGCACAGGACATGCCCTCGATCGTCGCGGTGCTGATGGGCGTGGTCAGCGCCACGTTCGGTGGCATCCTGCGCGATGTGGTGTGCAACGACATCCCGACCGCCTTGCGGGACCGGCGTCCGTACGCGGTGTGCGCGTTCGTGGGCGGCTGGGTGTACGTGCTGGCCATGCAGCTCGCGTGGACGCAGGGGGCCGCTTTCCTGCTCGCGGCGGGCACCGCCACGGGCCTGCGGGCCTGGGCGCTGCTGAGCGGCTATTCGCTGCCCGGAGGGCAGACAGCGGCGTCCGGCGATTGATTGCTTCGCAAGGAGAAGCGCATGAGCAGCTTGACAGACGCACTGAAGCAGCTCGGGCAGCCGCTGCTGGACGAACTCGAGGCGATCTACACCGACGTGCACCGCCATCCGGAGTTGTCGATGCAGGAAACCCGCACCGCGAA
The DNA here is from genome assembly GCF_016722785.1 of Ramlibacter monticola. GTDB lineage: Bacteria > Pseudomonadota > Gammaproteobacteria > Burkholderiales > Burkholderiaceae_C > Ramlibacter > Ramlibacter monticola. The sequence continues at coordinate 471,140 of NZ_JAEQNE010000002.1, forward strand.
GATCGTCGCCGACTTCTTGCAGGCGCTCGGCTACGAGGTGACGCGGGAAGTGGGCGTCACCGGCGTGGTCGCGGTGCTGCGCAACGGCGCCGGTGCCACGGTCATGCTGCGGGCGGACATGGACGCCCTCCCCATGCAGGAGAAGACCGGCCTGCCGTACGCGAGCACGGTCGTGGCGAAGGACGAGGAGGGTGCCACCGTCGGCGTGGCGCATTCCTGCGGCCACGACATGCACGTGACCTGGCTGCTGGGTGCCGCACGCGTGCTGGCGCAGAACCGCAGGGCTTGGTCCGGTACGGCGATGCTGGTCTTCCAGCCGGGAGAGGAGACCGCGCAAGGCGCCGCCAGCATGGTGCGCGACTGGGGCGAAGGCCGGTTCCCGCGGCCCGACATCATCCTGGGTCAGCACGTGATGGTCGGAGCGGCCGGCACGGTGAACTTCCGCCCGGGCGTCGCCCTCTCGGCCGGCGACAGCCTCAAGATCCGGCTCTTCGGGCGCGGTTCGCACGGCTCGCAACCGCAGACGTCGATCGACCCGGTGATCATGGCCGCGGCCACCACCTTGCGGTTGCAGACCATCGTCTCGCGCGAGATCGCGCCTTCGGAGCCCGCGGTGCTCACCATCGGCGCGCTGCAGGCCGGGACCAAGGAAAACATCATCCCCGACGACGCGACGATCAAGCTGAACATGCGCACATTCAGCGACGACACGCGCGAGTACATGCTCAAGGCCATCCGCCGCATCTGCTGCGCCGAGTGCGAGGCGTCGGGCGCCGAGCGGCCGCCGGAGTTCACGACGATCAACAGCTACCCGCTCACGGAGAACGACGCGCAGGCCACGCGCACGCTGGCCGACGCCTTCCACGCGGAGTTCGGCGCCGATGCCTCGCTGGCTCCGAACCCGGCGTCGGCCAGCGAGGACTTCAGCGTGTTCGGCCGGACCTGGGGCGTGCCCTACGTGTTCTGGTTCGTGGGCGGCACCGATGCCGGGCAGTACGCGAAGGCGGTGCGCGAGAAGGCGCTCAACCGGATCCCCAGCAACCACTCTCCGATGTTCGCGCCCGTGATCCATCCCACCCTGGAAACGGGCTTGCGTGCGATGCTCGCGGCAGCGTCGGCCTGGCTGGGACCGCAGGCAACCGCCACCAGTGGATCCTGAACCGACGCGGGGAGATCTCGCATGCACGCCTGTCCGCCAGAGGGACCTTCACCGCCCGCTTGCGGCCCTGCACGGCGCCTGCTGCTCGGCGCACTGGCCGGCAGCTACGTGTCCGCACTGATCCCCTGGGCCCTCGCGCAGCCGGTGCGCAATGCGGACACCGGCGCCTTCATGGCCCTGTCCGCCCTCCTGGTCGGCCGCCCGTCGCTCGACACGGCGCTGGCGCAGCGCCTCCACGACGCGCTGGCCGCCGAGGACGCGGGCTTCGCGGCTTCGGCGCAGGCGCTGCTCGCGTTCATCAACGAGCGCAAGGTCGATCCCCGCAACTGCAGCGGGCGCTCGACGACGCGAAGTCCCCCCAGGCGGCCTTGCCGCGCAGGATCATGACTGCGTGGTGCCTCGGCATCGTCGGCAGCGGCGACAAGGCCCGGTGCCTTGCTTACGAGGACGCGCTGAATGCGCGCATGGTGGCCGACGTGCGCCGGTAACGCCGCGGCCGCGGGCGCCCGGGCGCTCACTGGCCATGGAGGGAGCGCACGGGCCCTTCGGCGCTTGCCGGATCAGCCCTCGCCCATCCCTTCGGCGGGCTTGCCGGCACGGCCCTCCCGCACCTTCTGCTCGATGCGCCGGCCGACGTCGGCATCGACGTTCTTCCAGTAGTCGAAGGCGCGCTCCAGCACCGGGCTGCGCACGCCGCCCAGCAGGCTGCCCGCCACCTGGTCGACCAGCGCCGCGCGCTGCGCATCGTTGAAGACCTGCCGCACCAGCGTTCCGGCCTGGCCGAAGTCGTCATCCTCCTCGTGCAGCGTGTAGGCACTGCGCACCATCGCGCCGTCGGCCTCCCAGCCATCGGGGGCCGGGCCAGTGGCATCCGACCACGGCCGCTCCCCGCTGTTGCTCGCGTAGACCGGAGCGGCGCCGCTGTGGTGGTAGGCCATGGGGCCGTCGAACATGTACGTGTTGACGGGCACCTTGGGCTGGTTCACCGGCAGCTGGTGGAAGTTGGCACCGATGCGGTTGCGCTGCGCGTCGTTGTACGCGAAGGCGCGCCCCAGCAGCATCTTGTCCGGCGACAGGCCGATGCCGGGCACCGTGTTGCCCGGCGAGAACGCCGCCTGTTCGATCTGGGCGAAGAAGTTCTCGGGATTGCGGTTCAGCGTCATGAGGCCCACCGGGATCAGCGGGTAGTCCTTGTGCGACCAGGTCTTGGTCAGGTCGAAGGGGTTGAAGCGGTAGCTCTTCGCGTCGCCGTACGGCATCACCTGCACCGAGAGCTGCCAGCTCGGGAAGTCGCCGCGGGCGATGGCCTCGAACAGGTCGCGCCGGTGATGGTCCGCGTCGGCGCCGGCCATCGCCGCGGCTTCGGCGTTGCTGAAGAACGCCATGCCCTGGCGGGTGTGGAAGTGGTACTTCACCCAGAACTTCTCGCCTGCCGCATTGATCCACATGTAGGTGTGCGAGCCATAGCCGTTCATGTGGCGCCAGTTGCGCGGCAGGCCGCGCTCGCCCATCAGGTAGGTCACCTGGTGCGCGCTCTCCGGATTGTGGGTCCAGAAGTCCCACTGCATGTGGTTGTCGCGCAGCCCCGAGTCCGGCAGGCGCTTCTGGCTGCGGATGAAGTGCGGGAACTTCATCGGATCGCGCACGAAGAACACCGGCGTGTTGTTGCCCACCAGGTCGTAATTGCCCTCCGTGGTGTAGAACTTGAGCGAGAAGCCGCGCACGTCGCGCCAGGTGTCGGGACTGCCCTGCTCCCCGGCGACGGTGGAGAAGCGCGCCAGCATCTCCGTTTTCGCCCCGGGCTGGAACAGGGCGGCCCGCGTGTAGCGCGAAACGTCGGCGGTCGTCTCGAACACGCCGAAGGCGCCGCTGCCCTTGGCATGCGGCTGGCGCTCGATCACCTTCTCCCGGTTGAAGTGGGCCATCTGCTCCAGGAAATGCACGTCGTGGAGGAGGACGGGCCCGTCGGCGCCGAGGGTGAGCGAGTTGCGGTCGCTCGCGGCGGGCGCGCCGGATCCGGTGGTCGCGCCACCCGCGGTCTTGTCGTTGAGCTTCATCAGGGACTCCTTGGCTTTCGGCGAGCGGGGACAAGTGTGCGCCCTACTTCACCATTCCGAACGGATCCGGCACGGCGTGCTGGTTGGCGTTGTTCCAGAAGTTCTCCAGCACGAAGCCATACTCGGGCAGGTTGTTCTTGAACGGCGCCAGCATGTCGTTGGCGGTGGGCAGCTTCCAGTCCGCCTGCAGTTCGCAGCCCAGCGCGAAGGTCGTCACGGGCTGCGCGCCGGCGTTGGCCATGCGCAGCATGGCCGCCTGCGCTTCGTAGGCATTCCACGCCCCGCAGGCATCGATCACCGGATACACCGCGTAGCCGTCCTGCAGCATCGACAAGGTCGGCATCGCGCAGCAGGTGGCGGTGGTCACGCCGGCGATGATGACGTGCCTGCGGCCGCTGCGCTGCACCAGTTCCTCGAAGGCCTTGCGGAAGACCGGGTCCTCGTAGCAGTTGATGATCCCGGTGCGGCGGTAGATCGGCTGGTCCGCGAACAGTTCCTTCAACTCCGGCAACGTATCGCCGTTCTGCCACTGGGCATTGGAGGAGGACAGCAGCACGGGAATCTTCAGCGCCTTGGCGATGCGCGCGAGCCCGACGACGTTGCTGCGGTATTCCGCCAGCGAGCCGAAGTCCCGCACGCCGGCCATGAGGCCGATCTGGTGGTCGATGAGCAGCATGACGGCGTTGTCGGGCGTCGGCTTGTCGTAGGCCTTGCGCCCGGCACGCACCGCTTCTTCGGCGGAAACGCGCGGCGGCTGGATCGTGTCCTTCAGGCCACTGACGATGTCGGCAGGGCGATTGCTCATGGCGGGCCTCCTTGCGATCGAACGGGCCGAGTCGCTTCATCCCCTTCGTGTGCATCGCTGCTCGCACCTGCACGGGTGATGACGTGATCGACGCGGCATCGTACTGCCACTCCCGGTGGACCGGCAGACCCTTCTTGCGTACGGCGTAACGCTGCAATACTTGGCGCGGCGCGACGCTGATCTGCTGCACTCCTAGACTCCCACCTTGTGCCGCGACGAAACCGGACGGCGCACCCTCAACGAGCGCATGCCCAGCCGGCAGGAGCTGGGCATGGCGCGTTACCAGGGCAAGCACGTGACCGGAATCGCGACCAAGCTGTTCGGGTGATGCGCATGGGGCCGAGGCGCAGCCATGCCTTGGCCCGCGCACGCTTCGTCTCACGCCTTTTGCTGACGAAGGAGTCAAGTCGGCTTTGATGCCTCGCTCGTGCCACGAACGGGACGAACAACCGCCCGAGTTCGCCGACACACCTGGTCAGCTGGGCATCGTGCCGACGTGCTCGAAGCCCAGGTGATGCATGCATTCCCGCAGCACCAGCAGGACGGCCGCGATCTCCCGTCCCTCGGGCAACTCGGCGAGCGCCACCGGCGTACCGAGCGCGCGGGACGCCAGGCGCTGGAACAGGGCCTCGACCGCTGCGAGCGGCAGGAGCGCCTCCGGTGCCTCCAGGCCGGGCAGTGCACGCAGCGCAGGAGCACTGGTCACGAGGGTGCCGCGCTCGGCCTTGGGCAGGCGCGCCGCCGCCAGAGCATCCTCGACGAGGTCGATCCCCCGCTCCAGTTCCGACGGCGTCGGAGGGTCGTGCCGCAGCACGTCGCGTGCGAGGTCACCGACACCGACCGGCAGCGTCACGACGCCCCCGTCGGCGAATTCCAGCACCGTATTGCGGGCGTGCAGGCGCACCTGCGCCCGTGGCCGGGGCACCGTGCCACGCTGCGCGGAGGGCCCGCCTGAACCCAGGTACAACTCCTCCGGGAGATCACCCGGCTGCGGCGGCGCGGTGTCGTGGCGCATCTGCATGGCGGGCCTCATTGTGCCGCCGCGGCGAAGACAAAGGCGTCCATCGACAGCACCCCGTGCACGATGCCGCCGTCCAGCGCTCTCCACTCGCCGTCTGCGGAGGCCGCGCCGGCTGCGACCAGCAGGGGCAGGAAATGCTCGTGGCTCGGGTGGGCGCGCGCGGCATGCGGCGCGTCCTCGAGCGTGCGGCGCAGGCGTTCGCCGTCACGGGCAGTGACCGCAGCGCGCACCCAGCCCGCGAACTCGCGTGCATACGCCGCCTCCGCGCCATCGCGGGCGCGGAATTCGGCCAGGTTGTGGGTCAGGCTGCCCGAGCCGATGATCAGCACGCCTTCGCTGGCGAGTGGCGCCAGCGCTGCACCGAAGGCACAGGCCGCCTCGGCGTTCTGGCGAGCCGGCAGCGACACCTGGAAGACCGGCACGTCGGCTCGCGGGAACAGGTACAGCAAGGGCACCCAGGCGCCGTGGTCCAGACCGCGGCGTTCGTCGGCCTGCGCCGGCCAACCGGCCTTGCGCAGCACCTCGAGCGCCCGGCGCGCGAGCCGCGGGTGGCCCGCTGCGGGATAGTCGATGCGATAGAGCGCGGGATCGAAGCCGCCGAAGTCGTGGATCGTCTCCGGTTGCGCGACGACGCCCACGCGCGGCGCGGGCGTCGTCCAGTGCGGCGAGACCACGAGCACCGCTTCGGGCCGGGGCAGCGAGCGGCCCAGGGCCTTCAGCCGCGGGCCGGCCAGCCCGGGCTCCACGGCAAAGGTGGGTGCGCCGTGCGAGACGAACAGGCTGGGCAGGCGGGCCATCAGCGGGCTCCAGCGGGCCGCGGCGTGAGCGCCTGGTCCACCGAGTAACCGCCAGCGCCGCTGAACAGCAGCGCGACCGAGGCCGCGAACAGCGCGAGGGCGTATTCGTAGCCGCCCTTGTCGGCGAAGAAGCCCTTGCCGATGTGGACGCCGAAGATGGCGATCAGCATGGCGGCGGCGAGCGCCGCGGCCGCCGGGCGCACGAGCAAGCCGAACACCAGCGCGAGTCCACCGAAGAATTCGACCAGGCCGGCCAGCAGCGCCATCAGGTAGCCGGGGTTCAGGCCGATCGAGCCGAAGAACTGGCCGGTGCCTTCGAGGCCGTAGCCGCCGAACCAGCCGAACAGCTTCTGCGCGCCGTGCGCGGCGAAGATGATGCCGACCGGTACGCGCAGCGCCAGGGCGCCAGGGCCCGCACCGGTGGCCAGCACGCGTTGGAAGAAAGACGTGTTCATGGAAGTCTCCTGCGATGGGTTTCGGGGGGTCAGGCCTTGCGGATCCAGACGGGGGCGATGCTCGTGCCCTGCCCGGCGCCGTAGCCGAGGTAGATGTTCAGTCCGGCCACTGGCTCGAGGTAGCGCGCGTTCTTCAGCGGGCCGGCGTCGACCACGTGGAAGCCGATGCTCTCTGCGATCGCGCCCGCCGTCTGCTTGGCACGCTCGCTGTCGCTGGCCACGAACACGTCGGCCTTGCGGCCGTTGCCGAAGTCCGCGCCTTCCGCGAGGACCTGGGCGAACACGGTGTTGAAGGCCTTCACGAGCTCGGCGCCGGGCACCGCCTTCGCGATCTCTTCCGCCGCGGAAGTGCCGTGGCCGAGGGTCAGGCCCATGTAGTCGGCCGTCAGCGGGTTGGTGATGTCGATGACGACCTTGCCGGCCAGATCGCCCGCACCGCGCAGCGCAGCCGCCGCCTCGGCGTAGCCGGTGGCCAGCACGACGGCATCGGCGCCTTCGGCCGCGCCGGCGGCGCGGACCGCACGGGCGCCGGGGTTCGCCGCCGCGACCTGTTCCGCCTTGGCGGCGTCGCGCGCCGTGACGCTGACCTGGTGGCCCGCGCGGGTGAGTTGCTTGACGAAGGCCGAGCCCATATTGCCGGCGCCGATGACAGTGATCTTCATGAGAGGTTCTCCTGGTGGGTGGAGCAGCGCTTGGCTGCGATGGAGACAACTCTAAAGTTGCGAGCGCAATAGATAAATCCGTCTAACTTGGTTTGTTAGTGCCGGATTTCGGGATAATCCACCCCATGGACCGCTTCGAGGAAATGCGCGCCTTCGCTGCCGTCGTCGACGCCGGCAGCTTCGTGCGCGCGGCCGAGGCACTGCGGCTGTCCAAGACGGCCGTGTCACGCCTGGTGAGCGACCTGGAGGCGCGCCTGGGCGTGCGGCTGCTGCATCGCACTACGCGCAAGCTCTCGCTCACGGTCGAAGGCGAGGTGTTCCACGCCCGCTGCAAGGAGTTGCTGTCGAACGTGGAGGAAGCGGAAGCGGAGGTCACCGCACGGGCCGACGAGGCCGTCGGACAGCTGAGGCTCAACGTGCCGGTCAGCTTCGGCCTGCTGCACCTGGCCCCCTTGTGGCCGGCCTTCATGCAGCAGCACCCGCAGGTGGACCTGGACGTCACGCTGTCGGACCGCGTCGTCGACCTCGTGGACGAGGGCTATGACCTCGCGGTTCGCATCGCGCAGCTGCCCAGTTCGTCGCTGGTGAGCCGCAAGCTCGCATCGACCCGCATGGTGCTGTGCGCATCGCCCGAGTACCTGCGGCGCCACGGCAAGCCTGCGCACCCTTCGGAGATCGCCGCGCACACCGTCTTCGCCTACACGCTGCTGGCGACGGGCGAGCAATGGGCCTTCGAGGGACCCGAGGGCCCCGTCAGCGTGAAGGTCGCGCCGCGCATGCGGACCAACAGCGGCGACACCTGCGTGGCCGCCGCGTTGCAGCACCAGGGCATCGTGCTGCAGCCCTCGTTCATGGTGGGCCACCACCTGCGCGCCGGCACGCTCGTGGAGGTGCTGCCGCAGTACCGGTCCCGCGAGCTGGGGATCTACGCCGTGTACGCGAGCCGCAAGCACCTCACGCCCAAGGTGCGCGTGCTGATCGATTTCCTGCTGGAGGCCTTCCGCATCCAGGCGTGGGGCGATTGATCCGACGCGCGGGCCTTTGCAAGACCCGCGGCATCGATCAGGCGGGCGTCGTATTCGGCCGCCAGCATGGCGGCGCGGCGCGCGGCGTGGGTGGCGCCGGCGGAGAAGTCCGTGGCGGCGAGGACGGTGCGGACGGAACGCATGTGTTCATCTCCTTTCTGGATAGTGGGAATAGCGGAAGACGAAATCGCGCAGCGAGGTGGCGATCGCCGGCAGCCCGTGCAGCACGTGGCCGGGGCGCTGCATGCGCTCGTGCAGCGCCGCGAGCTCGGCGTCGATCTCGCGCTGGACCAGCGCCACGTCAATCCGCATGGCCCGCCTCCGCAGCCACCCAGAAGCCGCTGAGCAGGTCTTCCGGTTTGCGGCGAGCCGACACCCGCGCGCTGGACTCCCAGTTCTGGCGCTGCACGCACAGGCCGGCGAACACGCCGTACCCTCGCCCGGCGCGGATCTCACCCGCGGCGTCGAGGCCCTCGCCAGCACGGATCGCCCCACCAGCGCGGACGTCGCCGCGCGAGCGGATGCCCAAGCCTGCCTCGAGGTGCGCGCCGCAATCCACCCCGCCATCCGAGACCAGACCCTGGCAGACCCGCAAAGAACCGGAGACCTGGAGCCGACCGCGCACGCTCAGCGCGCGGGCAGTGCAATCGCCCCCGACCAGCAGGTCGCCCTGCACTGAGGCCTGGCCCTGGGTGCAGAGCAGGCCCACGCAGTCGACGCTCGCCGCCACCTTCATGTCACCGGCGCGAAGGTCTCCGCCCACGCGCACCTGCCAGTCGGCCAGAATCGAGCCTTCGCATCGGACCGCGCCCCCGCAGTCCAGGCCGCCCGCGGCGCGGATGTCGCCGCCCGCACTGACGGCGCGGCCGGCACGAATGGGGCCGCCGCAGCGAATGGAGCCACCGGCGCGGAGCACGCTGCCCACTTCGATGCTGCCGTGCACATCGAGCGAGCCGGCGAAGACGAGCGCGTCGCATTCGAGCCGGTCCACTGCGAGAACCGCGTTGGTGGCACCCAGTTTCTCCAGCAGCCAGCACGCGTCGTCCACCCTTCCGTCTTCGACGAGCGCATCGAGGACTTGCTGATAGTCCGCTCCGTCGCGGTGATGGCGCAGGTACCAGCGAAAGCCGTCCGCGCACGGGTTTTTCGCCCTGACAAAACTTTTCGTGAAATCCATGGCCGTCCGCGCGTGCCCCGACGAGCACGCAATCTTTCGTGTTTCTCAAAGTCCATCCGACTGGAACCTCACGAGGGGCCCAGGCTGGCGCGGAGTGGGCCCGACGGTCGAGAAGTGCGCTTTGGGAGGGAAAGTGCGGACCGCCGGGCTCAGGTAGGTGCGGCGGTGCGATGCAGCCCCAGCCTGCGCAACGCGGCGGAGCACGCACGAACCCTCTGCCGCAGCAGCGGCAGGCGGGCGCATGTGCAGCGCGAATGCGTGATGAACCTGGCCACCATGCGACGAGTATAGGCAGCGCACCGCGCGGAGCAGTCCCGCCGCGCCTATTCTGGCAAGCCTTGCCGGGTCTTGTGACGGAGAGCGCGAAACTGGCACCGCACTGATCGAGGAGGTGCATCTCGGGATTCGGAGACGCGGTCGAATGTCGACCGCGCCCTGACCTGGTCCGGCTCGATCCGCCCTCGCGTCACGAGGACCACACGTTCGCGCCATGTGCGCCGAGCGGGGTTGGCGCGTCGCCCAGGCTCGAGGTTGCCGGTACCGGCCGAATTGCCTGGAGAATCAGCGTGTCGGCCCTCGTATGCGCCAGCAGGCGGCGCGGTAGCGAGGGCGCAATCCACGGCGGCAGCTTGCCGGCCGCGCGGGGGACCACCACCAGGTCGGGAAAGAGCACTTCTTCCTTTTCCAGGAGCACATCCAGCGATCGCGTGAAGATCACGCATGGTGCTTCCTTCATGCGCGCACCGGGCGTGGCCTGCGCCAGGTGGTGGATGCGCGCCTCAACCTGTCCCGCACGGCTTTCGAATCCGTGATGCTCCCGCGGCAGGAGCTCGATGTCCTTGCCGAACTCGCGCAACATCTGCACGTGAGGCCCCCCTGCCATTCCGGAGGCCACCGCGATGCTGGTCGGAGCACCCAGCCCATGCTGCACCCCGGCAATGACGCGCTGATATGGCTGGGTGGCTGCCTTGCGCACGACGAGAGTCGGAAGTCCGCAATGTTGCGCCAGCGTGTCCGGATGAATGTCGGCGATCCAGGAGCGTGTCCACCGCCCCGCCGACCCACCCGTGACAAGCAAGTCGGCACCGCTCGCGGCGGCAGCGATTTCGCGGCGCAGGCTCCCACGCAGCGACTGGGCGACCACCGCGATGCGCAGGTGCTCCTGCAAGCGCCACGCCAATGTCTCGAGGATGCGTTGTGCCCGGACGGCGCCTTCATGCCAGGGGCGCACGTGCACAATGCGCAGCCATGCTCCGTGTTCCCGCGCGAGCAATCCGGCGCGCCAGGCGGCATTGTCCGCCACGTCCGTGAGGTCGCTGAGCACCAGGATCCGCTTCAGCGGGAAGGGTCCGGCGCGGAGTCTCGAATCCGCACCAGGTGCGGTGAGTTTCCCGGGTCGGGTGAAGTCAGGCTGGGCGAGCTTCGGCTCGCCAAAGTTCGAGGCACGCATCAAGGCACTCCATTCAAGTGCGAGCCAAAGCTAGTGATTGGGCTCGCGACGCGCCGGTGGTTTGCCCGGCGGTGGATGGATAGCGCTGGATGTGAAAGTAGCGACCGCCGGGCTCAGGAATGTGCGGGCGTGCACTGCAAGCCCGCCCTGGAGCGCGCAAACGACCGCGCGGCCCAGCCCTCTGCTGCAAAGGCAAAGGTGGCCAGAACGATTCGATGCGACCAGGCGAGCCGTGTCATGGGCGCAAGTATACGGGACCGCCCACGAAGCGCTTGACGCATTCTGGCAAGGAGTACAGGGGCATTGGGTGAACGCGTTGCGGTGTTCTGCGCCGGGAATAGACTTGCAGGCGTGCCATCTGCTTTCTTCTCGCTCGCTTCCTCGCGGTATCGCAGCACAACGCCAGGACTTTCCTGAGCCCGGCGATGCCAGCCACTGCAGGGCCGACTTGCCGGGCACTGCAAGCGCAAATCCTATCCACCTCCGCCTCCGTTCATGCGCGGCGCACTCGTGCGACGCATTCGCGTGCAGCGGTTTCGATGAAAGGCCTACGCCGTGAACGTGATTCGCCAGATCAAGACCGTCCTGTGGGGCTTTGTCGGCCTGGGTCGCCGCAAGGACATGGCGGATATTCCCCTGCGCGGCAACCCACTGGTGCTGATCCTGGTCGCCTTCGTGCTGCTCCTGATCTTCATCGGTACGCTGGCGGTCATCGCAAACTCCGTGGCAACCTTTGCCTGACACAGGTGAAGCGCACGTCCGCGAGTACCCGCTACTTCCCTTGACTCGCTGAACTGGAGAAGAAAGGACAGGCATGGATGCACTGCTGCTGGCGCGTGTGCAGTTTGCGTTCACGATTTCCTTCCACATCGTCTTTCCAGCCTTGACCATCGGACTGGCCAGCTACCTGGCCGTGCTCGAGGGGCTGTGGCTGAAATCGGGAAACGCGATCTATCGCGACTTGTTCCACTTCTGGAAGAAAGTGTTCGCGGTCGCATTCGGGATGGGCGTGGTGTCCGGACTGGTGATGGCTTACCAGTTCGGCACGAACTGGGCGGAGTTCTCCAGGTTTGCGGGTGGCGTGACAGGGCCGCTCCTGACCTACGAGGTGCTGACCGCATTTTTTCTGGAAGCCGGGTTCCTGGGCGTCATGCTCTTCGGCATGCACCGCGTCGGCCCTGGACTGCACTTCTTCGCCACCATCATGGTGGCGCTAGGGACCCTGATCTCAGCCACCTGGATCCTGGCGTCCAACAGCTGGATGCAGACTCCCCAGGGGCACGAGATCATCGACGGGCGTGTCGTGCCAGTCGATTGGCTGGCGATCATCTTCAACCCGTCGTTCCCTTATCGCCTCGTCCACATGGTGTTTGCGGCCTTCCTTGCCACCGCCTTGCTCGTGGTGGCGAGCGCTGCCTGGCACCTCTTGCGTGGCCGCGATGACGCACCCGTGCGCAAGATGCTCGCGATGGGGCTGGGCATGCTGCTCGTCGTCGCGCCGCTGCAAGCCTTCGTTGGCGACCTGCACGGCCTGAACACGCTGGAACACCAACCGGCCAAGCTGGCAGCCATCGAAGGCCACTGGGAGAACAAGCCGGGGGAGGCCGTTCCGCTGATCCTCTTCGGGCTCCCCGACATGGATGCGGAGAAGACACGCTACGCCGTCGAAATACCGCGGCTCGGCAGCATGCTGCTCACGCACACGTGGGACGGCCAGTTCCCGGGATTGAAGGAATTCCCGAAGGAGGACCGGCCGGATTCCCTGGTGGTGTTCTGGAGCTTCCGGCTGATGGTGGGACTGGGATTCCTGATGATCGTCCTGGCCGTCCTCGGCGCGTGGCTGCACCGCCGCAACCGAATCTATGCGTCACGCGCGTACTTGCAGTTCGCGCTCGCCATGGGGCCAGCAGGCCTGCTGGCCATCCTGGCAGGCTGGGTGACCACGGAAATTGGACGGCAGCCTTGGGTGATCTACGGGGTCATGCGAACGGCCGATGCAGTGTCTGCGCACGATGCGTCGCAAGTGGGGTTCACGCTCGCGCTTTTCGTCCTTGTGTACACGCTCGTGTTCGGTACCGGGACGGTTTACCTGCTGCGGATCATCGGCAAGGGCCCGGAAAGCGGCGAGCCGACTCCGCAAGGGGGGGCGGGGCAGATGCGCCAGCCCATGCGGCCACTGTCCGGTGCGCCGGAAACCTTCGATGATCTCGAGGCGGTGACCGTTGCGAGGAGCGAGCATCATGGCCATTGACCTGCCGCTGGTCTGGGCGATCCTCATCCTGTTCAGCGTGATGATGTACGTCGTCATGGACGGCTTCGATCTCGGCATCGGGATCCTGTATCCGTTCTTCCGGGACAGGAAGGACCGGGACGTCATGATGAACACCGTCGCGCCCGTGTGGGACGGCAACGAAACCTGGCTCGTGCTGGGCGGAGCAGGCCTGTTCGTGGCCTTCCCGATTGCCTATGCGGCGATCCTGACTGCGTTGTACCTGCCGCTCGTGTTCATGCTGGTCGGCCTGATCTTCCGGGGCGTGGCGTTCGAGTTCAGGTTCAAGGCTCCCGAAGCAAAGCGGCACTATTGGGACAAGGCGTTCACCCTCGGCTCCTATGCTGCCACCTACTTCCAGGGTGTCACCTTGGGGGCGTTCCTCCAGGGCATCCCCGTTCTCGATGGAAAATTCGTCGCGGGTGCGTTCACCTGGCTCACGCCTTTCCCGCTCTTCGTGGGATGCGGGCTCATCGCGGCGTATGCCCTGCTGGGGGCAACATGGCTCGTGATGAAGACCGAGGGCAGGCTGCAGGAGCGGCTGCGCGCTCTCGCCACGCCCCTCACCTGGATCCTGCTGCTGGTGATCGCCACCATCAGTGTGTGGACGCCCCTGGCACAACCCGCCATCGCGCAAAAGTGGTTCACCTGGCCCAACATCGCCTGGTTCTCCCCCGTCCCGGCCCTCGTCCTCGTTTGCGGCGTGCTGTTGCAGCGCAAGTTGCGCGATCACCGCAGCCATGCCATGCCCTTCCTGCTCACGCTGGGGCTGGTCTTCCTTGGCTATTCAGGCCTGGGCATCAGTCTCTGGCCGAATGTGGTGCCACCGTCCGTGACCCTCTGGCAGGCAGCCGGACCGCCCCGAAGCCTGGGTTTCACGCTGGTTGGAGCATTGCTGATCGTTCCCATGATCCTCGGCTATACGGCCTGGGGCTACTGGGTGTTCAGGGGCAAGGTTCACCATGGAGAGGGCTACCATTGATGAGGCACGATACCGGGGCATGGCTGCGGCGGGCAGGCTGGTTCATGTTGTTCTGGTGCGTCGGCGTGCTGGCCCTTGGGGCCGTGGCCGCCATTCTTCGCGCTGCGATGCGCGCTGCCGGCTTATCCACTTGATCGGGAGAACTTCGACGCGCTGTTCGCGGCCCAACCGAAGAAGCTCTCGATGGATCGAGCCTCGCCCGGGAAGGGCGAGAGCGTCAGGTCAGCGTGGCTCCTTCGCGGCCACGCAGCCCTACCGCTCACGCAGCGGCCGGGCGCTTGATCCGTGACTCGGCATCCGGATGCGTCAGGCGCGGTTCAGGATGACGCCCGACCCCGCCAGGCGCATCGCATCGTCCTTGGAGACCTCCACGTGCCGGCCATCCTCGAGCCGGTACTCGGCGACCCCGGTGGGTTCCCACTGATCGGCGCTTCCGGGCACGAGACCGAGGCGTTCGTACGCGCAGACCTTGTAGCGGCATCCGTCGGAACCGGTAGCCGCGAACGATTCCAGCAGGTGGAGGCGAATTTCCATGGTCATTTCCTTTCATCAACTTGTTGAATTTGACGGGATGCGAGCTGCCTTGCGAGCCGGTCGGGGCTCCACCCCGCGCCGAGCAGGACCATGCGGGTGTCGAGATCCTGGAACATGGCAGGCTCGATGGGGGAGCCGATGCAGTGAAGCTGCCTGTCGCGCATCTGGACGAACAGCAATTCATGGGATCTGGCCAGTGACATCCAGAGGCGGTGCGCGGCCACGGATTGCCGCGGCCCGCTCATCAGGCACATGCCGGCGTGCAGCGCCCATCGGTAGACGGCGGAGCCGAGGCCGCGTCGGGTGTAGGCCGACGCGTACCTGGAGTGCGGGCTGCGCAGATAGCGCTCCGCTTGGCGATCGATCTCGAAAACCCTGTGGAACACCGTGCTGCCGGCCAAGCGGTTGCGCGCCGTGTCTTCGACGTACACGTAGAACTGACCGTCGGCTTCGCGGTAGCGAAGGACGAAGTCGTGCCACGTGGTGGCGATCGCCGGCAGCCCGTGAAGCGCGTCTCCGGGACGCTGCATGCGCCCGTGCAGCATCCCCAGTTCAGCGTCGATATCGCGATGGGCCAGCGCCACATCAATCCGCATGCATCGCCCCCTGGCCAACCCGGAATCCACTGAGCAGCCCTTCCGGTCCGTGGCCAGCCGACATGCACGCACTGGACTCCCGGTTCGCTTGCTGGTAGTCCGCGCCGTGCCGGTAATGCCCCGCGTACCCGCGGAAACCTTCCGCGCACGGGTTCTTCAATCTGACAAGACTCTTGGTGAAATCCATGGCCGTACGCGCGTGCCGCGCCGGGCACGCTCTTGCGTGTTGCTCCTCCCAATTCAGGCGCTGAACTGCGCGATCCGCGAGACCGCCATCACGCGTGCCTTGCATGGCTGTCCGGAGGGCGAGTGCCACTGCGCGACAGCGCCCACCCGCAGCCCGATCAGGGCCATGCCGACAGGCGATAGCACGGAGATATAGCCCTCCCTCGGCTCCGTCTGCCCGGGGTAGCAGAGCACGAACCGGTGGCGGCGTCCCGTGGCGACGTCTTCGAGATCCACCTGCGCGTACATCGTCACGACATCGCACGGTGCGAGCAAAGGCTCCACCACGTCTGCTCGGTCCAGGAGCGTCGAGAACTGGAAGGAGGTCTGGACCTCGCGCAGTTGGCTGAGGCGGCCGAAATCAAGTTCGGTGAGCGTGCGCTCGCCGAGGTTCACTGCATCCATGAACGAACTCCATCGGACTGGAGCCCTGCAAGGGGCTCGGGTTGGCGCGGAGTTGGCCCGACGGTCGTGAGGTGCGCTGGGGGAAAGTGCGGACCGCCGGGCTCAGGAATGTGCGGCCGTTGGATGCAACCCAAGCCTGCGCAACGCGGCGGAGCACGCGCGAACCCTCACCCGCAGCAGAAGCAGTGAAGCACATGTGCAGCGCGAATGGGAAAGGACCGAGGACATCACGTCGCAAGTATAGGCACTGCATGGTCCGGAGCAAGGCTTGCGCGTATTCTGGCAAGCTTTGCTGGGTCTTGTGCCGAGCCGCAAGCAACCGGCCTACACTGCGTGATCCATTCCACCGCCAGCCATGCTGCATTACGCCTTCGTCCATCGCCATCCATGCGCCGCGCCATCAGCGCAGGGTGCTGGCGCGGCGCTGCCGACGCGAACGCGCAGTTCGAATCATCGAAGCACGCCAGCAGATTCCTGAGCCCGGCGGCCCCTTTCTCCGATCAGCGCTGACTATCGACCGCCGGGCAAGCCCAGGCGCGTCTGCGAGCCGCCGCAGCGGTACTCGCACTCGATGGGAGTGCTTCCATGCATACGACACCTGAGGGTGGGCGCAAGCCTACTGATTTTTTCGTTCTGCGCGGCGACGATCTGGCTCACGCGCGGATGCCGCTGCGGCAGCAATGGCGCGTTCTCTCCGGAGCGGCAGGGCCGCTGGACGCAGTCGGAGCGGCAGGCAACGGCGGCAGCTTCGCCATCCTCGCCCGGGGCGACTCCGGTGAGATCAGGGCCTTGCACGAGCGCGCACTGGTCCAGGGACGCGTTGCGGTCCGGGACGCGCACCGCGGTGCGGTCCGCTTCGCCGAGCCGGTGGTCCACACGTATGTCGATCCTCTTCGCGGCGTCTCACTGGAGCCACTGATGTTCGTGAAGGTGAATGGCCGGCGCGAGCGCCTGGACCCGTTGACGCAGATGCTGCGTTCCCGCGGGGCGCGCGTGCAGGACGTGGAACTGCAGAAACGCCGCGCCATCGTGCGCGCCGAAATCCCGCTCGCGTCCCTTCTCGGTTTCGAGGAAGCGCTCCTCTCCGGCACCGACCACTCCGCGCAGGTCTTCACGTGGCTGGTCCGCTATGACCTGGCTTCGGGCGCCCCTTCCAGCGCCTGGCGGAAGGATTGATCGATGGAAGGATTGCACCTCACCGCCGACCTTTGCGACTGCGAATGCCCGGACCTCGTCTTGACGAGCGCGGCCGCGCCGCCGTAGTCCGCCTCGTCCATCGCGCTGCGCCGGATCGCCTGGCGCAGTGCTTGTCTGCCATCCACCGCGCCGCGCTGGACGATCCGCGGGTGCGGGTGCTCTGCGAGGACGGGGCGGACTTCGTCCGTTCCACACGAGAGCGATACGACCTGGTGTTGCTGGACCTGACGACGGCTCGATCGCCTTCTGCTGCGTCATGGCGCCACCCCGCGCGCGTTGGCGTGCTTCGCGAGCACGGACACGATGCGGGCGGAGTGGACGCGGCCGAACGCGCGCCAGCTCGCCGTCTCGCCCACGGACAGGCCGAACAGGCTCGCCCCGAGCGGCGACAGCACCGAGATGCGGCCGCTGGCGCTGTCGGCGTCCTGCGGGTAGACGAGCGTCACCTGCGTCGGCGGCTCCCCGGCGTCGCCGACGAGGAACACCTGCGCGCCCATGGTGACGACACCCGGCGCGACGCTGAAGCGAGCGCGTGTCACGGCCCAAGTCTATGGGTCCCGCCGGCGCGGCCAGGCGCCTGCGCAATGCCCCTCGATCCCTTGCCAGAATGGGCCGCATGCGCGGTGGCGCGCCTATACTGCCTGCATGACACGCCTCACCTGCCACACCGGGATCGCCGATGCGACGCGCCTCGAGCGCGCGCTCGCGCCCATGCTGGCGGGCCTGCAGCGAACGCCCGCACATTCCTGAGCCCGGCGGTCGCCCCCTTCTCCCCTTCAGCGCATCCATCGACCACCGGGCCAAGCCCGCCGCGCGCCTGCGGACCGCTTTCGCCCAGCGACGGTCCGCGTTCGAATGGAGTGCCAACCGTGCGTGCCCCGCATTCCGGTGAGCGCAAGCTCACCGAGCTCGATTCCGTCCGCCTGCGCAAGCTCACCGCTGCGGGCGCGTTCCCGCAGCTCGCCGACATCCTGGACGACGCGCAGGTGCTGCCGTCCCACGCGATCCCGCCCGACGTGGTGACGATGTACGCGCGCTTCGTGATCCGCGACCTCAAGCTGCAGCGGCGCCAGATCCTGGCCGTGTGCTATCCCGCCGATGCCGATCCCTCCACCGGATCGATCTCCGTGCTGTCGCCGGCGGGCATGGGCCTGATCGGCCGCACCGTCGGCGCGCTCGCCCAATGGACCGGCCCGGGTGGCGAAGAGACCGTGGCCCAGATCGAAGGGATCCTGTTCCAGCCGGAGGCGACCGGTGACTACGTGACGTAGTCGCCGCGCTCCTCGCTTCCGCTCCCCTGCCCGACCGGGGCGTCACGCCCGGCGCGGCCTCACCTGGAACACGCCATGAGCATCAAGTCCATCCTTGCCCTCACCGATCTTTCCGCGCGGGAAGATGTCGCCGTGCAGCGGGCCGGCCAGCTCGCCGCGATGCACCGCGCCGCCATCAAGCTGCTGTACGTGCCCACGCACGGGCAGCCCGCACAACCCGGCGCCCCTGCGCGCCTGGCCGACATGGCCCGCCGGCTCGAGGACCGCCTCGGGCTGCGGGTCAGGACGGCGAGCGCGAGGGCCTTCGAGCTGGAGGAGCTCGCCGCGGAAGCGCGCGGGGCGGACCTCGTGGTTCTGCCGCATCGCCACGAGCGCACCACGGCGGCCTTCTTTCGCGGCCAGCCGGTGCTGCGCCTTCTGCGGCGCTGCCGGTGTCCCGTGCTCGTCGCGCGCCAGCCGCTCGCCGGGCCTTATCGGCACATCCTGGTGGCGGTCGACTTCTCCGCGGCATCGCAGGCACTGGTGAAGCTGGCCGGCGAGTTCGATCCGCAAGCGGGACTGGAGCTGTTCCACGCCGTCGGCATGATGGACGAATCGAAGCTGCGCTCCGCCGAGGCGCCCGAAGTCGCCGTGCGTGCCTATCGGCAGAAGCGCCTGCGCGACGCGCGGCAGCGGATCGTGGCGCTCACCGATTCCTTCGATGCGCGCAGGAACCGCGTGCTCACCGCGATCGGACGGGGCGACCCGGGGCGGCAGACCGTGATCCAGCAGGAGCACTCGGGTGCGGACCTCGTCGTGCTGGGCAAGAAGCGCAGCAGCGCGTGGGAGGACTTCCTCTGTGGCAGCGTCGCGCACCGCGTCCTGAGCTGGGGCTCCAGCGACGTGCTGCTGGTGCCGCAGACCTGGCTGCAGGCGACCGCGCCGGTCGCCGCGCGCCGCATCGGCAGCGGCATCGCACGCCCCGCGCTGCCCATGCGCCCCGCCGAAAGGAGTGCGTCATGAGCTTTCCCGCAGTGTTGACCCGCGACGACATGGAGGCCCTGGACACGCGGGAGCTGGACCTGCTGCCGCTTCGCCAGAAGGTGGGCGCGACCCATGGAAAGCCGCTCGCGTTGGGCGGCCAGAACCTTCTGGACGCGCTCTCGCGGCCGGATCGCTTCCGCATCCTGCGCCACGGCGCCGGCGGGCAGATCCTGGCTCGCAACGGCCTCGCTTTGGCCGAAGCGCAGCACCTGCTGCGGCAAGCGTACGGCGGAGTGGTCGCGTTCGAATGCCCGACAGTCCACACCGTGATGGATCGCGCGACGGGAAAGCTGCTGGTCCCCCTGATGTTCCTGCGCATCGACGCGCCGCGCGCGTACCGGCTGGACCTGCTGCGATTGCTAGCGCCATGCTCTCTGAAGCCGGATGCGACCACCCTCGAGCGCGGCCGGATCGTCGTGCGTGCGGAGCTGCCCCTGGCACGCCTGATCGGACTGGAGCGACAGGTCATCGACCGCACCGACGGCGCGGCGCACGTGCTGTGCTGGCTCGCGCGCTACGGCCCCGTTTCGGGCGTTGCATGGGAGGGCTTGCAGGCATGACCCAGGAAGACATCGCCCTGATCCTGGCCGTGATCGGCGGCGCCTGTCTGGCGACGGCCTGGATCGGCCGACTCACGGGGGACGCGGTCCGGGATGTCTGGCTGGCGCTCGGCACTGGCAGCGTCGTGCTGGCGTTCGGTGCCCTGGTGCTGGTCGCGTAGGGCTCGCGAGCCGCGGCCAGGGCGCTCAGAATTCCAGGCTGTCGACCAGGCGCGTGGTCCCGAGCCGGGCGGCGCCGAGCGCAACCAGTGCATCGCCTGCGGACGGAGGCTGCAGTTCGGCCCTGCCCCGCACCGTCAGGTAATCGACCTTCCAGCCACGTTCGCGCAGCGTGCGCGCGGCCTCCATTTCGGCCTGCTCGACTCCCGCTCCATCCTGGACGCTGCGCTTGCTCGCCTGAGCGCACAAGACCGCGGCGCTTGCCAGCGGCCGCACGCGCCCCCAGAATGAATTCGGCATCCTTGCGAGGGCCGACTGATGAGCCGCGCACCTGTTTCCCCCGTCGCGTTGGTCGTGGAAGATGAACCGGCGACGCGCCTGTTGGTGAAGCGGGCGCTTGAGAAGCTGGGTTGCGCGCCTGTGCTGGAGGCGGCGGACGGCATCGCGGCCCAGGAAGTGCTGTGCCGGCACGCGGACGTCGCCCTCGTGCTGACCGACATCACCATGCCGCGCATGGACGGCCTCGAGTTGCTGCGCTGGGGACGCGAGGCCGTGCCCGGCGCCGTGTGGATCGTCCTCTCCGGCGTGGAAACCTTCGACTCCGCGGTCGCGGCCATCCGGCTGGGCGCGTTCGACTTCCTGCCGAAGTCGCCGCATTCCGAGGAGCTGGCGGTGGCCGTGCGCAACGCGCTCGAGCGGCGCCAGTTGCTGGCCGAGCGCGAACGGCTGTACCTCGAACTCCAGCGCAAGGTGCACGAGCTCGAGCAGACCTCCGAGGCACTGCGCCGCGACTTGCAGCGGGCCGAGGTGATCCAGCGCGCCTTGCTGCCGCACAGCCCGCCCCCCATGGAAGGCTACTGCATCCAGGCGGTCTACCGGCCGGGCCAGCACGTGGGCGGCGACCTCTACGACGTGGTCCGGCTCGGCGAGCGGCACCTTGCGTTCTACCTTGCCGACGCGACCGGCCATGGCGTGACTTCGGCCATGCTGTCGGTGCTGTTCAAGCAGCGGCTGGTGCTGGTCGATGCAACGAGCGGCCTGCCGCTGTCGCCGGCCGCCGTCCTGGACGCCGTCAACCGTTCGATCTGCGAGGCGCACGCGGCACCGGGACTGTTCCTCACCGCGGTATTCGGCCTCCTCGACACCTCGAATGCGAGCCTCACCGTGGCGTCGGCAGGCCATCCGCCGGTCTTGCACCTGCGCGCCGGGCGCGAAACGCGCCTGGTGCGCCGCACCGGGCCCGCCCTCGGCCTGGCGCACGACGCGCAGTACCACGAGGAGCACCTCCAGATCGCCGCGGGTGACCGGATCCTGCTTTATACCGACGGCCTGGTGCCCTCGGGCACGGAACGCGACCTGCACCGGCTGCAGCAGGTGCTCGCCGAACAGCGTTCCAGCGTGCAGGACATCCTGGCCCAATTGCACGATGCCGCCCAGGGTGCGGAGCGGGACGACGTCACCGTCCTCCTGCTCGACGCGCATGCCGGCGCGTCCTGGTTCGACAACGGTGCCGAAGGCAGGGCCGCCGCCGCGTCCCGCGCCCCGCGCACGGAGCAGGACGTCGTGTTCTACGGGGAGGCCGACGAGGCAGCCTGGCTTGCACTGCGCGGCCGCGCGACCTGGATGCAGTCCGACGTATTCCACGAGACCGGCCAGGCCGTGCTCGCCGCGCAGCGCCCGCTGGTGCTGGACCTCTCCGCCTGCGAGTTCATGGACAGCACCTGCCTCGGCACCGTGCACGAGCTCGTCGCCCGCGGCGGGGTCACGCTGGTGGGCGTGGCCCCGGGCGTGCACGCCTTGTTCGAGGAGCTGAGCATGGGCGACGTGCTGGCCACCGTCCGCCGGGATGCCCCCGCGGCACCGGAGCTGTACGCGATCGGCGCCGGCAGCAGCCAGGCCGCAGTGCAGCAGCGCATCCTGCAGGCGCACGAA
Source organism: Ramlibacter monticola (assembly GCF_016722785.1). Taxonomy (GTDB): domain Bacteria; phylum Pseudomonadota; class Gammaproteobacteria; order Burkholderiales; family Burkholderiaceae_C; genus Ramlibacter; species Ramlibacter monticola. Next base: position 492,901 of record NZ_JAEQNE010000002.1, read on the forward strand.
GCCCTCTCCTCGCTCAGCACCCGCAACCGCGAGGAATTCCGCGACGTGGTCGAATCGCTGCGCGGAGACCAGCAAGCGGGCGGCGGCCATGGATGAAGCAAGGGAGCTGCGGGCGCGGGCCACCGAACTGGAGGAACGGGTGCGTGCCCGCACCGCCGACCTGCAGACCGCCAACGCCTTCCTGAACTCGCTGATCCAGCACATCCCGTACATGGTGATGGTCAAGCGCGCGAGCGACCTGACGATCGTGCGGGCCAATCACAAGGTGGAGGAACTGCTGGGGCTCAGCGAGCAGGAGTTGCTCGGTCGATCCGCCCACGAGATCCACAGCGCGCAAGAGGCGGACTTCTTCACCACGAAGGACCGGGAAGCACTCACGTTGCGCCGCGAAGTCGACGTCCAGGAGGAGACCATCCAGACGCCGCACGGGGAGCGCATCCTGCACGTCAAGAAGATCCCGATCCTCGACGAGGAAGGCCAGCCGCGCTACCTGCTGTCCATGGCGGAGGACGTGACCGAAAGAAGGCAGCGGGAACGGGAGATCCAGCGGCTGAACGCCGCACTCGCGCAGCGCAGCACCGAGCTCGAGGCCGCCACCCGGGCCAAGAGCATCTTCCTGGCGACCATGAGCCACGAGATCCGCACCCCCATGAACGGGATGCTCGGCATGCTGGAGCTCCTGGGCCTCACGCCGCTGGACCCGGAGCAGCGCGAGACGCTGTCGCTCGTGCGCGAATCGAGCCGTTCGCTGCTGCGCCTCATCGACGACATCCTGGATTTCTCCAAGATCGAAGCCGGCAAGCTCGACCTCCGGCCCGAAACCGTGTCCATCAAGCGGATCATCGAGGAGGTGCAGAGCATCTACTCGGGCACCGCCAGCTGCAAGGGCCTGGCCGTCCACCGCACGGTCGATCCGCGCATCAGCCCGGCGCTGCGGGTGGACCCGGTGCGCCTGCGCCAGATTCTCAACAACTTCGTCAGCAATGCCACCAAGTTCACCGCCGCGGGCTCCGTGGAGATCGGCGCGGAGTGGCTGGGGCGGTCCGATGGCCATGAAAACCTGCGCTTCGTCGTGCGGGACACCGGGATCGGGATCTCGCCAGGGGATCAGCAGCGGCTGTTCCAGCCCTTCAGCCAGGCCCTGGGGGAGGAAGGGCGGCGCAACTCCGGCGGCAGCGGCCTCGGCCTGGTGATCTGCCGGCAGCTGGCGCAGATGATGGGCGGCAGCATCACCCTGGAGAGCGTGCCGGGCCAGGGAACGACCGTCATGCTGACCCTTTCGCTGCCGATCGTGGAAGCTTCGCCGGCCGCCGACACGGGCACGCCGCCCGAATCCGCGCCAACCGGGCCTGCCCGCCGCGCCGCCCCTTCCGTCGACGAAGCCGAGGCGGAAGGGACGCTGCTGCTGCTGGTGGACGACCACCCGGTCAACCGCACCCTCCTGCTGCGCCAGGTCCGAATGCTCGGCTACGCGGCCAAGGCCGCGGAAGACGGGGTGCAGGCGCTGGAAACCTGGAAAGCCGGCCGCTTCGGCCTGGTCGTCACCGACTGCCACATGCCGCACATGGACGGCTACGAGCTGGCGCGGAGCATCCGCGCGCACGAATCAAGCACGGGCCGAAGGCGCGTCCCGATCATCGCCTGTACGGCGAACGCGCTGCCGGGCGAGTCCGCCAACTGCTTTGCCGCCGGCATGGACGACTTCCTGGTCAAGCCCTTGGAACTGTCGGCCCTGACCGAGAAGCTCGATCGCTGGTTGCCGATACCGGATGCGAAGGGCGCGCGCGCCGAGGCCCGTGACGCCGCCCCCGTGGAGGAGGCGGACAGCCCCCTCGACGCCGACCTGCTCGCGAAGAACTGCGGCGACGACCCGGCCACGGTGGCCGAAGTGCTGGCCGCCTTCCGTCGCACCTGCGAAGAGGACTCGGCCGCGCTGCAGCAGGCCGTGCAGGTGCGGGACGCCACCGCGGCAAGGCAGCTGGCCCATCGCATGGGCGGCGCCAGCACCGTCGTCGGCGCGCTCGCGTTCGCCGCGGCATGCGCACGCATCGAACGCACCAGCCGGGCCGGGGACTGGGAGGCGCTGGCGCAGGAAACGCCGGCGTTCGCGCAGCAGCAGGAGAGCCTGATGCGTTGGCTGGACTCGCGCACGGCCCCTGGAACGACGAAGGCGATCGATGAGACAAGCTCCGCGGATCGATGACCTGCGGGGGCTTGCCAAGCGACGGGGACAGGCTGGCCGTGACGTAGCGCACGCGATCGGACAGCAGCCAAACGACCACGATCAGGGGAATGCGAAGCCGGGGATGTGAGGGGACGGCTGACCCGTTCGGGTCTCCTCCCGGAACCTGAAGAACGGCTACGGAAGCACCGGCCTTTCCATTCTTCTTCCACACCAGAAAGCACTTACGCCACCCGAAGGTGGCGTAAGTGCTTGATGTCTATGGTGGGTGATACATGGATCGAACATGTGACCCCTGCCGTGTGAAGGCCACACGGTGAGGCCAAGACCTCATACGGCGGCGCGCTTCCGTGGAATAGCAGGGCGAAGCTTGACCACGTCCGCGCCGCGCCGGAGCCGGTCCAGGTAGATCGCCCATTCACGCATCATCTTGCGCCGCTGCTCCAGATAATCGGCACGATCGTAGGCAGCGCCAAGCGGCCCCGACTTGCCATGGGCCAATTGAGCCTCGATGGCCTCAGGATCGATCCCAGGCAAAAGCTCCACCATCAAGGTGCGGGCCATCGCGAGAAAGCCGTGCGCCGACATCTCGTCGGAAGTGAACCCCATGCGTCGAAGCGCTGCGTTCACGGTGTTGTCGGACATCGGGCGCTCCCCCGTACGCAGCGAGGGGAACACGTAGCGGCCGTGCCCTGTGAGTGGATGCAGTTCACGAAGGATTGCAACCGCCTGCAAAGCCAGGGGGACGAGATGGGGCCGGCCATTGAGTTTCTGAATGCAGCCGCCGCTTCATCGCCTGCGAGGGAACCGTCAGCATCCCGCTTTCGAAGTTCACCCAAGCCCACTCCATCTGCCGGATGTTTCCAGGGCGCTGGAACTACTTCCCGGCCGCCTTCACCAGCAGGTACATGCCGGCCCCATCCGTGTGCTTGTCGCCAGTGGGTTTGCCGGTGTGCTTGACCTGCCGAACGAAGACGTCAGTGAGTGCCATTGGAGTTCCCGTGACGGTACTTGGCCAGCCGGAGGCGCCAGATACCGTCAAAAGTACCGTCAAAGTGACGGTATCTCATGGCGCGAGGCGGGAGCAGCCGGGACAACCCCATCCACGGATTTCCCTGTGCTGACGCGGGTTCCGAGACGATCTGGGATTCTGTGGGACGCCAATTTGGCCTGCCCGGAGGGACTCGAACCCCCGACCTGCTGCTTAGAAGGCAGCTGCTCTATCCAGTTGAGCTACGGGCAGAATGCCCGTGGATTATGTCAGGGGTGGCGGGACGCTACTGCCTGCCCGCGCCACCCCTCACGCTTCCTCCCCCACCTCTTCGCCCACCCGGCTGATGATGGCCATGACCTGTTCGCTCAGCACGCGCACCTCCTGGCACAGCCGCTCCTGCCGCGGCTGGTCCGCCGCGACCGCCCGCAGCAGCTGCCGCTGCCGCTCGGTCAGGATCGCCTGCGCCACCCGCAGTTGCTCCAGCAAGGCAGCGATGCGCTCGGCATGCTCGTTCTGCATGACACCTCCTCTGGGTGGATCCAGGCGGTCATGGGAAACGTTACGGGGCGGCCCGCCCCTCAGGGCTGGAAGTCGATCCGCGTCGCCTCGATGTTGCCGGCGCCTCCGGCGGGCAGAGTGCCCCGCACCCGGACGGCAGCGCCGTTGACGAGGTTGGCGGCGATGGTGCCGTCGTCCTCGCGCACGGAGCCCGGGGTGTAGTGGAAGGTCAGCCCGCGCACGACGAAGGTCTGCGCGGTGGTGTTGACCGCCGATGCCGTGCCGCGCACGTCGACCTGGCTGTCCTCCGCCTCGTTCTCCACGTCGATCTTGCGGGCCACGAGCACGCCGTTGACGAGCGCGCCTTCCACTTCGACCCGCTGTCCCACCGCGGGGACCGCGCCGGCCGCCAGGCGGGAGGTGTCGATCGTCACGCCATTGACCTGCAGCAGCGTGCCGTTGCGCACCAGGATGCCTTCGACTCTCGCCTCGTTGCGGTCCTCCACGGCGTCGCGCAGGTCGATGCGGGTCACGACCCATTGGCCGGCCGCATTGCGCGCGGTCTGCGTGCGCACCCGTACGAACAGGCCGTTGGCCAGCGGCGTGGCGGGCAGGCGCGTGGCACCCGAGAAGTTGAAGGTGGCGGAGCCGATCTGGAAGCTCGTTCCGACCAGGTTGGAGATCACGCCGCGCACCTTGAATTCGTTCGCGTTGTCCTCGCGCTCGATGCGCGTGGCCGTGACCACGCCGGCGGCGTCCGCGAATCCGGACACCTCCAGGATCTGGCCCACCGCGATGGCGGCGAAGCTCGTGCCCTCGAACACGGTCGCGGTGTTCACCTTGACCGTCTGCCCGAAGACCACCAGCGTATCGGTTCCCGTCTTGGACTCCACGGGCCCCTTGATCTGGCTCTCGACCGAGATGGTCGTGGCGCTTGCGCTCGGCAGGACGTCGCCGCTGCCGGCCGTGACCGCGCCGCCCTGCACGCTGACCACCATTCCGAGCCGGAGGTCGTCCGCGCCGATCTGCGCGCCGTCGTCGTCGTTGATGCGGGCGGCGTTGTCTTCGAAGCGCACGCCATTGACGATCACGGAGCCGAAGCCGGTGATGCGGCCGGTGGAGAAGGAGCCGGTGCCGCCGGTGTCCACGCCGCCGACCGCCCCGCCTGCGCCTCCGCCGCCGCCGCCGCAACCGGGCAGGACGATCACGCCGGCAGCGGCGAGCAGGCCGACGAGGGCGCGCCGCCTCGGAATGCGCGGCACGGCGGGGTAGTTGTTCAGGTCGGACATGGCTAGTGCTCCTTGATGTGTGGGGTAATGGGCAATGCGGTGGTCGGGGGGCGCGTCATCGCGTCCGTGTAGGCAAACAGGCCGATGCGCAGGCGCTGGCCGGCCGGGCGCGCGGCGGCCTTGTCGGCGTCGATCAGCGCCTGCAGCGCCGGGGCCAGCCCGTGCAGCAGTTGCTGCCACGTGTCGCTGATCAGGCCCCGGGCGGCGTCCAGGGAATCGTCGGAGAGTTCGTCGGCGAAGAGCGCCTGTTCGAAATGCCGGCTGCCGTCGCTCAGCACGTTGGCGACGGCGGCGGCGAGGTGGTCGCCGACGTTGGCGCCGAGGAAGGCGAGCATGCGATCGAGGTCCTCACGCGGCACGAACGCCGTGTTCAGGAGGTGGACGCGGCCGTCGGCGTCGTCCAGCTGTGCCAAGCCGAGCCGCGTCAGCTCCTCCAGCAGCGTGCGCGGATGCACGTCGCGCGTGATCGAATGCGCCAGGGTTTCGAAGCTCGGCGCCGGCCCCTGCGGGGACAGCGGCACCGGGGCGCCGTCGGGGCCGAGGAAGGCCGGGTCCGACAGCCAGCGCGTGAAGGCCTGCGTGGCGGGCGACGAACGCGCAGTCGCCTCGCCGCTGGACCGCTGCATGAGGCGGGTCACCTCGCGGCGGTTCAGGCCCGTGGTGGTGCTGATCCGGCTGACCGCGCGGTGCGGCGCCACGCCCGGGTGGGCCGCGCGGGCCTCCTCGACGAAGCATTGCTTGAGCAGCTCCGCCACCTCACCGAACGGCAGGCCGCGCCCCACGGCCAGGCGCGCCATCGGGCGCAACACGGCCCGGCAGGCCTGCAGCAGCGCCCTCTGCTCGAGCGGCGAATAGGGCTCGGTCGCGGGGTCCGCCGCGTCGGCGGCGATGGAGAGGGGGTCGTGCAGGTCCATGGTCATGGTGAAGCTGCGTCAACTCTAAATGTGCAAAACGCACAGTCAAGAAAAAATGTGCAATCTGCACATTAACAATGTGTCGATTTGACGAACGGGAGTGCCCAATGTCGGGCGTAGTGCTATGCCGAGGACATTGCACGGTCCAGCGAAGCTGCCGGACCGCGGGAGATCAGGCGAAGGCGGGCTCTTCGAGCAGGTCCGCCCAGGCTTCGACGGCGCTTCGCATGCGCCGGTAGTCCGGCTCGGGCAAGGTACGCAGCACCGCCTCGCAGTAGCTGCGACAGTCTTCCGGGATCGCGCAACCGCAGGCCTGCAGGCGCAGGAAGCGCTGCACGGCGACACGCCGGTGCCGCCGCCGGATGCTTTCGCGCGTGAGGCGCAGCAGCGCCTCGGCATCGACCCCGGCGCGCGCGGCGTGCATCACGCGGCGCCCGCTTCGGCCAGGATCGCCTCGGCGCGCAGCGCGACCGGGCGGTCCACCAGCTTGCCGTCGACCGCGATGGCGCCGAGGGGACCGCTTGCCAGCGCATCGAGCACGCGGCGCGCCCAGGCCACCTCCTCCGGCGTGGGCGCGAAGCCCGCATGCACGATGGCGACCTGCTTCGGATGGATGCACAGCTTGGCCCCCATGCCGAAGCGGCGCGAGCGCCGCACGTCGCGTTCGAGCTGCGCCGCATCGTCGATGGCGAGCGAGACGCCGTCGATGGGCGCGCGCAGGCCGGCGTGGCGCGACACCAGCACGAGGTTCGTGCGGACGGCGTCGAGCTCCTCGGCGTCGGCCTGGATGCCCGAGTCGGCCATGAAGTCGAAGGAGCCGAAGGCGAGCCGGCTCACGCGCGGCACGCGCGCCAGCGCGCCGGCCTCGAAGTGCCCCGCGACCGTTTCCACCAGCGGGATGATCTCCTGCCCGTCGCCGAGACGGCGCGTCAGCCGCGCGATGCTGGTCGCCTCTTCCGCCTTCGGCACCATCACGCCGGCCACCGCCGGCGACTCGAGCAGCTCGCAATCCTCGTGGTGCCACGGCGTGCCTTCCGGGTTGATGCGGACGAAGACGCGGGCCGCGGTCTTCCCCAGCCAGTCGGCCATCGCTGCCCGCGCCTGCTCCTTGCGCTCCGGCGTGACGGCGTCTTCCAGGTCCAGGATCACCGCGTGCGCGCCGGTGGCCAGTGCCTTCTCGAAGCGCTCGGGGCGGTCGCCGGGCACGAACAGGTAGCTGCGGTGGGAGGGATTCATCCGATGCTCCGGAGGGACGCCGCGCCCTTGCGCAAGGGCCGCAGCAGTGCGATGAGGCACAGGACCAGCGCCGCGGCGACCGCGACGAAGCCGATGCGGTAACTGCCCGTCGCGCCCGACAGCGCGCCGAACGCCGGCGGGCCCATGACCACGCCGAGGAAAGTGATGGCCAGCGTGCCTCCGGTGGCGATGCTGGCCTGTCCGGCCGGCGCCTCGCGCGCGACTTCGGCGAGGTAGACGCCGTTCCAGCCGATGGCGGAGGCCCCGAACAGCGCGAGCACGGCCAGCACCACGAGGCCGGGCAAGGTCGCATGCAGCGCCGCCGTGAGCAAGGCGCAGACGGCGACCATCGCCGCCAGGACCGCCAGCATGCGGCGCGCGCCCAGCCAGCGGTCGGACACGTAGCCCCACAGCACGCGCCCGACCACGCCGGCGGCCTGCGATACCGACAGCGCCAGGCCGGCCGCGACCAGCCCGTAGGCGAGCACGTCGTGCAGGTAGGTCACGAGGTAGGTCGTCAGCGAGAGCTGCGCGATCGAGAACAGGAAGGAGCAGCCCGCCAGCAGGCGCAGCGGAGGATGCGCCAGCACCATGCGGATCGGCTGCGCGAGGTTGCCCAGCACCAGCGGCCGCTGCGGCTCGCGGTCGGCATCGAGCGCGGAGCGCAGCGGCTGCGCGACGAAGATGCAGGCGATGTTGGCGGCGGCGACGGCCAGCAAGGCGCCGCGCCACCCCAGCACCAGCAGCGGCGGGACCAGCGCGCCCGCCAGCACGCCGCCCAGCGGCACGCCGGTCTGCTTGATCGAGAACACCAGCGACATGCGGTCGGGCGGCGTGGTGCGCGCCAGCAGGTGCGAGCTGGCCGGCGTCACCGGGCCGTAGCCGAGGCCCACCAGCACGGCGCCGATGGCCATCGCCGGAAGGGATCCCAGCGCCGACAGCGCGATGCCCGAGGCGCACAGCAGCAGTCCCCCCTGGCTCACGCGGATGGCGCCGAAGCGCGCCACCATCGCGCCGGCGGAAAGGCTGGCCAGCATGGCGGCGGCATACACGACGCCGACGTAGATGCCCACGTAGGCGCTGGAGATCCCCAGGTCCTGCGCCAGCACGGGCGCCATCACGGGAACGGTGATCAGGGCCATGGCCACCAGGGCCTGGATGGCCAGCGTCACGGCCAGGGGCCGCCAGGTATTCGTCATCGCTTCGGGGGGTTGGCCGCGCCCCACTCGCGCCGCAGCACCGTGCTGTAGCTGAAGCGGTCGGCCGGATGCGTGCTGATCGCGAGCTCCACGAGCTGGCCCAGGCGGTTGCGGTACTTGCGGCAGACCCACAGCGCCGGGCTCTTCGCCGGCGCATCCAGCGCCTGCGCCTCGGCCCGGCTGAGCGCCACGGCGCGGATCTCCTGTTCCACCTCGGTGATCACCTCGCCGAACTGCTGCTCGATCGCCAGGTGCACCGCGCCCTGCAGGGCGCCCTCCATGCCCTGGATGGAGCGGAAGGCCGGATGCAGCCACAGCTCGGTCGTGCAGATCGGCTTGGGCTGCCCCTCGTCATGGCGGCGGCCTTTCAGGTGCAGCCAGGTCTCGCCGGCGGAACCCTCCAGCATGCCGGCCTCGCCGGCGTCGATCTGCCGGGTCTCGCGCGCCTCGATCACCAGCGTGGTGTCGGTGGCGTACTGAAGCAGGTCGCCCACGTCCGTCGTGCTCTGGCGGTAGCCGGTGCTGGCGCTGCGCGCGCGCACCGTGGTGCCTACGCGCGGCTGCCGCACCACCAGCCCCATCTGCACCAGGCGCTTCACCGCCTCGCGCGCCGTCGCGCGGCTGACGCCGAACTGCTCGCACAGCGCGAACTCGGTCGGCAGCAGCGAACCGATCGGGTACTTGCCGCCTTCGATCTCGTTCAGCAGCGTCTGGGCCAGCTGCAGGTAGCGCGGCTGGCTCGCGGCCAGCGCCAGCGAGCGCGGCGCGACGGCGGGGACGGTGGGACTCTCGGTCATGGACTGCTAGATGACGCCGCCCGATTTCATGGCGGCGACCTGCTCCGCACTGTAGCCGACGCCCTGCAGCACCGTCGCGGTGTCCGCGCCCATGGCGGGGGCGGGACGCACCGGGTGCTCGCCCGCGCGCACCGGGGAGGCGATCATGCGGATCGGCCCCGTCTCGTGCGGAAACTCCAGCAGGCGCTCCTGCTCGGCGACGAAGTCGTTGTCGAGCGCCTGCGCCACGTCGTACACCGGGGCGGCGGGCACCTTGCCGGCGAAGCGCTTCATCCACGCGTCCGTGGTCTGCGTCTGCAGCACGGCGTCGAGTTCCACCGTCAGCCGGTCCCGGTTCGCCAGCCGGTCCTTGAAGGTCTTGTAGTGCGGCGCCTCGGCCCATTCGGGCTTGCCGATGGACTGGCACAGCACGCCCCAGAACTTCTCCTTGTTGCACATGATGAAGATCCAGCCGTCCTGCGTGCGATAGAGCTGGCTGGGCGTCAGCGAAGGATGGGCGGAGCGCTTCTCGCGGCCGACCTGCTGGCCGCCATTGAGGTACCAGGTGCCCACGTAGCACAGGTTGTGCAGCGCCACGTCGAACAGGCTGACGTCGATGTCGCGGCCGACGCCCGTGGTCCGCGCGCCGATCACGCCGGCGAGGATGCCCATCGCGGCGGTCGTGCCCGTCATCAGGTCGATGATGGACAGGCCCATGCGCGCGGGCGGGCCGTCGGGCTCGCCGGTCACGGACAGGTAGCCGGCCTCGGCCTGCATCAGGTAGTCGTAGCCGGGCCAGGCGGCGCGCGAACCGGTCCGACCGTAGGCGGAGAGGTGGCCGCAGACGATCGCCGGGTTCACGTCCTTCAGCTGCTCGTAGGTCACGCCCAGCTTGCCCGGCAGGTCCCCGCGCAGGTTGTTGAACACCACGTCGGCCTCCTTCGCCAGCCGCCGGAGCGCCTCGCGCCCTTCCGGCTTCTTCAGGTCCAGCGTGATGCTCTTCTTGTTGCGGTTGAAGGACTGGTAGAAGTGGCTGTCGCCCTCGCCGAAGAAATGCGGGCCCACGACGCGGCCGACGTCGCCGCCCTCGTTCGGGTTCTCGATCTTGATCACCTCGGCGCCCAGGTCGGCGAGGTGCTGCGTGCCGAAGGGGCCGGCGCCGTACTGTTCGACGGCGATGATGCGCACGCCGGCCAGCGGCAGGTTGGCGGGGGCGGCGCCCCCGGCGGCAGCGGCGGTGACGGCGGTGACGGCGGCCATCGGGTCGCGCGCGTTCACGCCGGGTTCCTCTCGATCAGCTGCTTGGCGATGATGATGCGCTGCAGCTCGTTGGTGCCTTCGCCGATCAGCAGCAGCGGTGCGTCGCGGTACAGCCGCTCCACGTTGTATTCCTTGGAGTAGCCGTAGCCGCCGAAGATGCGCATGGCTTCCAGGGCGTTCTCCTGGCCGGCCTCGGTCGCGAAGTACTTGGCCATGCCGGCTTCCATGTCGCAGCGCTCGCCGCGGTCGTAGGCGGCGGCAGCCGCGTACACCAGCAGGCGCGCGGCCTCGGTGCGGGTGGCCATCTCGCCCAGCTTCAGCTGGATCGCCTGGTGCTCGCAGATCGGCTTGCCGAAGGTCTTGCGCACCTGCGAATACTGCACCGCCTCCGTCAGCGCGGCCTGCGCCACGCCGAGGCCGCGCGCGGCCACGTTGATGCGACCCAGTTCCAGGCCGCCCAGGATGTGCTGCAGGCCCTTGCCTTCCACGCCGCCGATCAGGCAGTCGACCGGCACGCGGTAGTTTTCGAAGGCCAGCGCGCAGGTGTCGATGCCCTTGTAGCCCAGCTTCTCCAGCTTCTTGCTGACGATGAAGCCCTCGCCCTTCTCGGCGATCAGCAGGCTCATGCCCTTGTGGCGCGGCTCCGCCTTCGGGTCGGTCTTCACCAGCAGCGCCAGGCAGTTGCCGTACATGCTGTTGGTGATCCACATCTTGGTGCCGTTGACGACGTAGTGGTCGCCCTCGCGCTTGGCGACCGTGCGGATCGCCTGCAGGTCGGTGCCGGCATCGGGCTCGGTGAGGCCCACGCCGCCGCGCAGTTCGCCGGTGGCGAAGCGGGGTAGGAACTTCTTCTTCTGCTCCTCGGTGCCGTTGCGCTGCACCGTCATGGCCATGATCAGGTGCGAGTTGACGATGCCGGAGATCGACATCCACACCGAGGACATGCGCTCGATGATCTTGGCGTAGGTGGTGGTGGACAGGCCGAGGCCGCCGTATTCGGTGGCTATGATGCAGCCGAACAGGCCCATCTCCTTCATCTTCTCGACGATCTCGGCCGGGTAGATGTCGTCGTGCTCCAGCTTGTGCACATAGGGCTTGACTTCGACCGCCAGGAAGCGATCGAGCATGTCCAGGATGAGGCCTTCCTGTTCGGCGTCGTGTTCCACGGCGGGATGGTGGCGGGCGTTCATTGCTTGTTCTCCAGACGGGCGGGCGTGCCCAGAAGTTGCGCCAGGTCGCGGGCGCTGCCCTGCTCCACCGAGAGCACGGCTTCGAGGATGCGGTCGGCCTGCGCGCGATTCACTGCGCGGGCGGCGTTGTCGTGGAACTTGGCCACGATGTCGGCGTTGCTGATCGGGCGGGTGGCGGCGCCGCGGTTGACAGGCTCGCTGTGCTTCAGGGTGCGGCCGTCGGCCAGCTCCACGAGCACCTCGCCGCCGTAGTAGCGCGGGAAGTCCGCCTTCGGGTCGGCCTCGCACTCCACCAGCGCGGCCAGCGCCAGGGTCTGCGGGTCCTGGAAGGCGGCGGGCTCCAGCGCGTCGAGCGTGAAGCGGCCGAAGCGCAGGCCGGTGGCGACCGAGTACGGGATGCTGAACTGCGCCTCGTAGGCGTTGGCCGGGCGGCGCTTGTTGTCGATCGGCTCGCAGACGGTCTTCATCACGCCGGCGGGCACGCGGGCGACGATGCGCTTCACGGGCGCGCCCTTCCAGTCGCCATGCAGGATGCTGGCGGCGTCGGCGCAGGCATGCGTGAAGTGGCAGGCCGGCACCGGCTTGATGGCGACGTTGTTGGTTTCCCAGGTTTCGCCCAGGCCGCTCGTGATCAGCCCCAGGTCGCACTGCTCGGCCAGCGCGCCGAGATGGCTGTTGTACAGGCCGAAGCGGCCCTCGTAGGCGGCGCGGGTGCCGACGAAGCCGTTCTTCGCCAGCGTCGCGGCCGTGATGCCGGCGGCGCCGGCCCATCCCGGGTGCAGGCGCTTGGTCCAGGCGCCGTCGTTGAGGAACTCCAGGCTGCCGGAGGCGAAGGACAGTGCGATGCCCTGGGCCTGCACGATGCGTTCGGCGTCGAGTCCGAGCAGGCGCGCGGCGGCCAGCGTGCAGCCGAAGGTGCCGATCAGGCCGGTGGGATGGAAGCCGACCTGGTGGAAGCCGCCCTTGGCCGCGGCGCCGAGGCGCGTGGTGGTCTCCATGCCCAGGATGTAGGCGGCCAGCAGGTCGCGGCCGGAGCTGCCCAGGCGGGTGGCGAAGCCCAGCGCGGCCGGCAGGATGGAGGTGGTGGCGTGGATCACGCCGGCCGGATGCGTGTCGTCGTAGTCGAGGCCGTGCACCAGCAGCGCGTTCATGGCCACCGCGTCGCGCAGCGGCAGCGATTCGCCGTGGCCGATCACCGGCACGTCGCCGCCGGGGCCGGCCAGCTCGCGCAGGCCGGCCAGCGTGACGCGGGCGAAGTCCCACTGCGTGCAGGCGATCGCGATGCCCACGGCATCGAGGATCAGGTGCTTGGCCCGGGTGCGCACCTCTGCGGGCACGCGCTCGAGGCGGAAATCGGCGGAGAAGTCGGCCAGGCGGGAGGAGATCTGCGGTTGCGTCATGGCCTTCAGTCCACCTTGGCGCCGGACAGCTTCACGGCCACGGCCCACTTGTCCATTTCGGACTGGATGTACTTGGTGAATTCCGCCACGGTCATCGCGGCGGGCTCGGCGCCGACGCCCGTGAGTTGCTCGCGCACCTCGGGCGCGTCGCGCCAGCTCGTCATCGCCTTCTGCAGGGCGTCCACGACTTCCTTCGGCGTGCCCTTGGGCGCGGCCAGGCCGATCCAGGCCGGTGCCTCGAAATTGCCGAGACCGGCTTCGGCGATGGTGGGCACGTTGGGCGCGGCGGCGTTGCGGTGCTTGCTGGCCACCGCCAGGATGCGCACCTTGCCCGAGCGCATGTGCGGCAGCAGCGCGGGGCCGGTGTCGATCATCACGCTGACCTGCCCGCCGATCAGGTCGGTGACGGCCGCGGGGCTCCCCTTGTACGGCACATGGGTCAGCTCGATGCCTTGCGCGTTCTTGAACAGCTCCATGGTCAAGTGGCTGGTCACGCCGCTGCCGGCGGAGCCGTAGTTGATCTTGCCCGGCGTGGCCTTGGCCAGCTTCACCAGGTCGCCGGCGTTCTGCGCCGGAAACTGCGGGTTCACGGCCAGGAACAGCGGCACCACCGCCAGCAGGCTCACCGGCTGGAAGTCCTTCAGCGGGTGGTAGGGCAGCTTCGAGTACAGGCTGGGGTTGATCGCCATCGTGCCGCTGGAACCCACCAGCAGCGTGTAGCCGTCCGCGGGCGCCTTGGCCACCAGCTCGGAGCCGATGATGCCGGCCGCGCCCGCCTTGTTGTCCACGATCACCGGCTGGCCCAGGACGTCCTGCAGCTTCTTGGCGAAGGCGCGGGCGACCAGGTCGGTCGCCTGGCCGGGCGGGAAGCCCACCACCAGCTTGATCGGCTTGTCGGGATAGGCCGCCTGGGCCGCGCTCGCGGCCACCACGCCCAGCGCGAGCAGCGCGCTGCGCAAGAGGCTGAGGGTTCTGTTCATGGCTTGTCTCCTGGAGTAGGTGTGCGGTGGCAGCTCAGTCGCCGACGGCGTGGCCGCTCTTCGGGATCAGCGACATGCGGGTGAACTCCATGACCTGCGTGCCGTCCTGCTTGAAGGCGCGGGTGCGGGTGGTCACGATGCCCTGCGTGGGACGGCTCTTCGATTCGCGCACGGCCAGCACCTCGGACTCGGCGTACAGGGTGTCGCCGCAGAAGACCGGCGCGGTCAGCTTGATCTCGGTCCAGCCCAGGTTGGCGATGGCCTTGGCGCTGACGTCGTTGACCGTCATGCCCAGCACGATCGCCAGCGACAGGCCGCTGTTCACCAGCAGCTGGCCGAATTCGCTCTTCGAGGCGAACTCCTTGTCGCAGTGCATCGGATGGGCGTTCATCGTCAGCAGCGAGAACTGGATGTTGTCCGATTCCGTGATCGTCCGGCCGGGGCGGTGTTCGTAGATGTCGCCCACCTCGAACTCCTCGAGGTAGCGGCCGTAGGTGGCGCGGATGCGGCGGTCGGTCTTGCGCACGGGAGTCAGCATGGGTGGGTCCTTTTGTCCGTTTCACACATTTGTACGTACAAATGAAATGTAGCAGCGTCCCGCCGGTGGCGTCAAGCGGGACGGGACACCTATCATCTCGGCTGTTCATTCCCCGCCTTGCCTCTGCCACGCCCGCCGTATGGGACCCACGGAATTTGTCCGGCGCGTGAGCGCGCTGAGGATTCGAGAAACGGAGCTCGTCACCGCGATCGTCACGGGCGTGACGATCCTCGCGGTCTCCTTCTCGCTCGCGAATACGATCCGGCGCGCCGAAACCGCCGAGGAACAGCACGAGCTGAGCTCGCTCATCCTCACCGGCGTGCTCGAACAGCGCTCGGTCGCCTACGAATACGCCACCAGCGGCGACGGGCAGCGGGTCCTCCGCTGGCGCGCGCTGCAGGACGAGATCGACCGCGTCACCGGCACGCTGGCTCCCGCCAGCCCCGAGGAATCCCTTCTCGTGGCCAACCTGAAGGAAGAGAACGAGCGCGCCAGCCGGGCTTTCGCCGCCCTGGTCGCCGCCGGTCCCGCCGACGGCAAACCCGCCGCCACGCCGGCGGCGCATGCGGGCGCGCTCGAAGCCCTGGCCCTCATCTCCCGGCGCAAGGCGGACGCCGCGCGGCGGCTGCAAACCCTCAGCCTGGACCGGGAGCACGCGGCGCGCGAGCAGGCCGCATGGGGAACGGGCGCCTCCCTGCTGCTGCTGGGACTGGTCTCGTTCGCCGGACTGGCGTTCACCCTCTTCCGGGTGGTGCGGCCGCTGCAGCAGCTCAAGGAAGGCGCCGCCAGCATTGGGGGCGGCGACCTCGACCACCGCACCCGGCTCGCGACCTCCGACGAAATCGGCGAACTCTCGCGCACCCTCGACACCATGGCGGCCCGGCTGCAGGCCCAGATCGCCGAGTCGCAGCGGGTGAGCACGCGGCTACGGGAGGCGAACTCGGACCTCGAGGGCTTTTCGCACGCCGTGGCGCACGACCTGCGCGCGCCTCTCGATGCCATCGATGCCTATTCTTCGCGGATCCTGGAGATCGACGGGGAGCGCCTGTCGCCGAAGGCCCGGGGCTACCTCGAGAAGCTCCAGACGGCCGGCCGGAAGATGAACGGGCTGATCGGCGCCCTGCTCGAAATGGCGCAGACCGGCCGCGCGGAAGTGCGGTGGGAACGCGTGGACACCGCCTCCCTGCTGCGGGAATGCCTGGAACTGGTGGAACACCAGTTCCAGGGCCGCCGCATCGATGTGGGGTTCGGCGAGTTGCCCCCCTGCCACGGCGACCGCCTATTGCTGAAGCAGGTCTGGATGAACCTCCTCGGAAACGCCGTCAAGTACACGGCGGGCCGCGACGTGGCCCGGATCCGCATCCAGGGCAGCGAGGCGGACCGCTTCAGCTGCTACGAGATCGAGGACAACGGCGCCGGCTTCGACATGCAGTACGCGGGCAAGCTGTTCCACCTGTTCCAGCGCCTGCACACCGAGGCGGAGTTCCCCGGCACGGGGGTCGGGCTCGCGCTGGTGCAGCGGATCGTGCAGCGGCACGGCGGCCGGATCAGCGGCAGGTCCGAGCCGGGGCGGGGAGCGACTTTCCGGGTCGAACTTCCGCGGGCGGAACCCCCGGCGGGGGAAGGCACCGTCGCAGCGGCGCGGACCTGAGGGAATCCGCCCGCAACGGCGGGCTGCCGCATTCGTCACATTCTCCTCCGGTCGCCGCGGCCAGGGAGGGCGGCGCATTAGCATCGACCGGCAGGTGGCTCGCACGCAGGTTCGGCGGCCCCTGATGTCGGGGGAATGGGAAGAATGAAGAACGAGCTGGACGATGCGTACGACGCATGGAAGGCAGCGGATGCTGCCGCGCGCGGCATCGAAAGGGAACTCGATGCGGCCTGGGAACGCTACGACTGCGCCCTGGGCGACCCTCCGCCGCACGAGTGGAGGCAAGAAGCCCTGCGCCGCCGCGCCTTCGCCAACGAAAGGCTCAACGTCGCCATCGAGCTGATGATGGAACTGACGAACATCGAGAGCTATCCGAGCGAGCGCCGCTCCATCCGCCTCGAGCTGGAACTGGAGTAGCGAGCGCTTCAGGGCGGCCGGGCCGCGCAGTGGGCTGTTCGGACGCTTGGTGGGATCCTTCCGACGGTGTTGGCTCCGCGGAGTTGACGTCCTCATGCGGACGATTGGATGGTCGGAGCGACAGGATTCGAACCTGCGACCCTCTGCTCCCAAAGCAGATGCGCTACCAGACTGCGCTACGCTCCGACGGCCCGCATTCTACGATGCGCACTCCTTCCCGCCCGCGGCGGCGCGCATTCGCAGGCACGGTTCCTCCTCCTTCGTCGGCCCCGCGCGACGCCGCTCATCCCCCATCGCCGACCGCCTGGACGCTTTCCCCCCGTTCCGGGCCGCCTCGGCACGCTCGTGCCGTCGCCCCACCCCCGGCACCGTGATACGTTCGAGCTCGCCTTACCTTTTCTTACAAGGCAAAGTCAAGCCTGTCGATCAAACAAATGCATTCGAGAGAGGGGAAAAAACTCATGGGGTTCCAGCTCACCATCGCACGCAAGCTCACGGGCTTGGCGCTGCTGGCGCTGATCTTCGTCGTCACGGTGGGCGCCACCGGCTTCGTCGCCACCAGCTACCAGGAGGCGAGCTCCGCCCAGATGCTGCAGGCGGAAGCGGCCCTCAAGAGCCAGATGGAGGTGGACATGGGGCACGACGCCCTGCGGGCGGACGTGCTGGCCGCCCTCATGGCCAGCCAGGAAGGCAAGAGCGGTGCCGCGGAGGCGATCCGCGGCGACCTGCACGACCACGCGAAGGTGTTCGAGGAGGCCCTGAACCGGCTGGCAGCGATGGACCTGGATCCGAAATCGCGCGCCGCCCTGGCCAAGGCGAAGCCGTCGCTGGAGCAGTACCTCGCACGCTCGAAGGCGCTGGTGGCGCTGGCCTTCAGCGACCGCGCCGCGGCGGTTGCGCAGCTGGGCGATTTCATGGTCGCCTTCAAGAGCCTGGAAAAGGAGATGGAGGCGTTCAGCACCCTGATCGAGGAGCGTTCCCGCGCCGCGCACGAAGACAGCACGGGGTCCTCCCAGTTCGCCAAGGTGGCCATCTCCGTCTCCATCCTCCTGTCGGCCGTGGTGCTGACCGTCCTCAGCTGGCTGCTCAGTCGCAGCATCGTGCAGCGCCTGCGCCGCGCGGTGGAGGTCGCGCGCACGGTGGCCAAGGGCGACCTCAGTTCGCAGATCGACGTGCATGGCAGCGACGAGGCGGCCCAGCTGCTGGAAGCGCTGGCGCAGATGAACTCCAGCCTGACGGCGCTGGTGGCGACCGTGCGCCAGTCCAGCGAGAGCATCGCCACCGGGACCAGCCAGATCGCCACCGGCAACCAGGACCTGAGCCAGCGCACCGAAACGCAGGCCAGCAACCTGCAGCAGACCGCGGCCTCGATGGAGCAGATCAGCGCCACCGTCCGCGCCAACGCCGACACGACCCGCGCCGTGAGCGAGATGGCGTCCACCGCGAGCCGCTCGGCCGCGGCCAGCGGCGACGCGGTCAGCCAGCTGGTGGGCACGATGGCGGGCATCACCGAATCCAGCCGCCGCATCACCGACATCATCGGCGTGATCGACGGCATCGCCTTCCAGACCAACATCCTGGCGTTGAACGCCGCGGTGGAAGCAGCCCGGGCGGGCGACCAGGGACGCGGCTTCGCGGTGGTGGCCAGCGAGGTGCGCAGCCTGGCGCAGCGCAGCGCCGCCGCGGCCAAGGAGATCAAGACGCTGATCGAGGCCAGCGTGCACAAGGTGCAGGCCGGCGAACAGCAGGCGGTGCACGCCGGCGACAGCATGAAGGAAGTCGTGGAGCAGGTGCAGCAGATGACGCTGCTGCTGGCCGAGATCAGCAGCGCGACGCAGGAGCAGACGAAGGGCATCGCGGAGGTGAGCCAGGCGGTGACGCAGATCGACCGCGTGACGCAGAGCAATGCCTCGCTGGTGGAGGAAGCGGCCGCCGCCGCCGAGAGCCTGAGCCGGCAGGCGGAGCGGCTGGTGCACGCGGTCTCGCTGTTCCGGGTGCATCACGAACACGAGCCGCGGCTGCTGGCGGCCTGAGGCTTCGGGAACGACGGGAAAGGGCGGCCGCGGCCGCCCTTTCCCGTCTACAGCTTCACGTATTCGTATTCGACCGGCTGCGCATTGATGCCGCGGTCGGGCGGTGCGATCCAGGCGGCCATCCTGCCGGGCTCCGTCACGCGCTGCATCAGGCTCTTGACGAAGGCGACGTCCGCCTCGGTCGGCAGCCAGTCCCCCTTGCGCGCCTCGAATTCGGCGGCGGCGATCGGCCGGCCCTGCGGGTCGGTGGGCCGGCCCGCCCAGGCGCCCACCTGGCGGCGGAAGCGCGTGGACGGCAGCTGGAACTCGAAGGGAATGCCGGCCCGCTTGACGGCCATGTTCCAGCGCGTCACCCCGATGTTGCAGTCCTTGGCGTACTCCAGCCGCGTGATCTCGTTGATTCCGTTGCGGACCGTGATCGTTTCGTCCTTCACGCCGCCCTGCCCGTCCGGCACCTGGAGGGTCATGGTGGTCTCGGCCTCGACGTGGTCGGCGAAGCGGCCCTCGTCCGGCCGGGCCTTGATGCCGTTGCTGAAGTAGTTGGCGGCGTTGGACGAAGCCTCGGAGCCGAAGAGGTCCAGCGAGCTGGTGAACCAGAAGTTCATGAACTTCTGGATGGTGGGCAGGTCGATCGCGCCCGCATTGCGCACCTTCTGCCAGTCGTCGGTGCCCAGTTCCTTCATCACCTCCAGCGTGCGCCGGATCACGCGGCCGACGCCGGTCTCGCCCACGAACATGTGGTGGGCTTCCTCCGTCAGCATGAATTGGCAGGTGCGCGCCAGCGGGTCGAACGCGCTCTCCGCAAAGCTCTTGAGCTGGAACTTGCCGTCGCGGTCCGTGAAATAGGTGAACATGAAGAAGGACAGCCAGTTGTCCATGGGCTCGTTGAAAGTGCCCAGGATGCGCGGCTTGTCGGGGTCGCCGGAGTGCCGCGCCAGCAGTTCCTCGGCCTCCTCGCGGCCGTCGCGGCCGAAGTGCGCGTGCAGCAGGTAGACCATGGCCCACAGGTGGCGGCCCTCTTCCACGTTCACCTGGAACAGGTTGCGCAGGTCGTAGAGCGAGGGCGCCGTGTGCCCCAGCAGGCGCTGCTGTTCGACCGAGGCCGGCTCGGTGTCGCCCTGCGTCACGATCAGGCGGCGGAAGGTGGAGCGGAATTCGCCCGGCACTTCCTGCCAGGCCTCCTGGCCCATGAAGTCGCCGAAGCCGATCCTGCGGCCTTCCTGCCGGTCGGCGAGGAAGATGCCCCAGCGGTACTCGGGCATCGCGGTGTAGCCGTACTGGGCCCAGCCCTGCGCGTCCACGCCCACGGCGGTGCGCAGGTAGACGTCGCTCACGCGGAAATCGCTGGGCCCCATCTCGTCCCACCAGCGCAGGAAGGCGGGCTGCCAGTGCTCGAGCGCGCGCTGCAGCTGGCGGTTGCCGGCCAGGTTGACGTTGTTGGGGATCCTGGCCTGCAGGTCGATGGTGGTCATGCTCGGCTCAACGCTCCACGCTCAGGCCCTGGTCCGCGGGCACGGCCCGCTCCAGGTCCTTCAGGGATTGCTTGATGGTGCGCGCCGCGGTGTCCACCACCGCGTCGGCGCGCGCGTAGAGGGGTTCGCGGCTGGCGAGGATGCGGCGCAGGTCCTCCAGCGCCTCGTGCATCGCGGCGCGCGAGACGTCGCCCTCCTCGCCGCGCGCGGCCTTGAAGGGGCGCATGTCGCCCTGCGCCACCACGCGGCTCATGTGTTCCTCGGGGCTGGCCTTCACCCACACGCAGTAGAAGTGGGTCTGCAGCAGGTCGAAGGTCTCGCGCTCGCTGACGATGCTGCCGCCGGTGGTCATCACCACGCCCTCGGCGTGTTCCTCGGCGATGCGCAGCAGGGCGCGGCGCTCGTAGCGGCGGTAGCCCGCCTGGCCGTGCAGCAGCAGGATCTCCGCCATGCTGGTGCCCGCCTCGCGCTCGATCTCGCGATCGAGTTCGACGAAGGGCACGCCGCGCTGGGCCGCGAGCTGCCCGCCCAGCGTCGTCTTGCCGGCGCCGCGCAGGCCCACGAGGGCGATGCGCTGTTCGCGCCCGTGCACGTCGGCCAGGCCGAAGGACGAGGCCAGCAGCGAATAGGCCTGCTCCAGCTGGTATTCGTCGAGCCGGCCCAGCAGGGCCTGCACGCGCGCCACGGGGGGACGCGGCGGGTCCTGCAGCAGGTCGAGGATGGTGATGTTGAGGGCGCCCGCCGCGGCTTCGAGCGAGTTGATCGACACGTTGCCCTTGCCGGTTTCGACGTCGGCGAGGAAACGCTCGGACAGGCCGGAGTCGGCGGCGAGCTGCTTGCGCGTCATGCCCCGGCGGGCGCGCCAGGCCCGCACGCGCGCGCCGAGCTCGGCCAGGGTGGCGCGGGGTTCGGTTTCTGTCATGGGCTACGCAGGTTGATCGACAAAGGCATTGCGCTGGATCAATATTGCAGTATGCTTCCTCCAGAGAGGCTGTCAAGCAATTTACTGCATCTGAACGGACGCGCATGAAACTCAAGATCCTGGTCGGCACGATGACCAGCACCGCCGATTACGTCGCCCAAGCCATACAGATGGACTGCGCAGATCTGACGCAGGACATTGAAGTTGTCCTCATGGACGGTCTGGACATTGACGTCTTCGATGAAGATGCGTTATATCTCATCTGCGCGTCCACCTACGGTTCGGGCGACGTCCCGGACAACGCCCGGGCGCTGTACGAATCGCTGGACAGCCGGCCGAAGTTCCTGGGCCATGTGCGTTACGGCGTGATCGCCCTGGGCGATCGCACCTACGCACAGACCTTCTGCTTCGGCGGCCGCAAGTTCGACGAGCGCCTGCAGGGCCTGGGGGCCCGGCGCATCGGCGAGGTGTGGTGCCACGACGCGAGCGCGGGCACGATGCCGGAGGAACTGGGCACGGCGTGGTGTCGCGAGTGGCTGAAGGAAGCCCTCGCGGCAACGCAGAAGGTGGATGCGTAGCAGTTGCCAGCGTAGCGCCACGGGGAGCGCCGGCACGACAAGAACACGCGGGAGCCGTCGGCATCCCGGCGACCAGAGACAAGGGCCGCGACCGGCTTCGCGGCCCATGAGGAGACAAGCATGCACCTGAGCCACGCCGACCACAGCACCAGCCCGCCCCGGCTGGAGATCCCGCGCGACTACAACGCCGCGCACGACCTGCTCCAGCGCAACGCCGCACGTCCCGACAAGGTCGCGTACATCGACGCGGCCACCGGCCAGCAGCTCACTTACGGCGAGCTGGCCGACCAGGCGCATCGCTTCGCCAGCACCCTGCGCCAGCGCGGCATCGCTCCGGAGACGCGCGTGATGGTCGCGATGCTGGACACGCTGGAGTGGCCGGTCGTGTTCCTCGGCAGCATCCTGGCCGGCGTGGTGCCGATCGCGGCGAACACGCTGCTCACCACGAAGGATTTCGACTTCATGCTGCGCGATTCGCGCGCGCAGGTGCTGTTCGTGTCGAAGCCGCTGCTGCCCACCTTCGAACCCCTGATCGGCCGGATCTCCACGCTGCAGCAGATGGTGATCGCCGGCGAGACGGGCCCGAACTCCGTCGCCCACATGATCGCCTCGGGCCAGCCGGACGCGGAAGTCGCGGGCACCTGCAGCGACGACACCTGCTTCTGGCTCTATTCCAGCGGCTCCACCGGCATGCCCAAGGGCACGGTGCACCTGCACAGCCACCTGGTCCAGACCGCCGAACTCTATGGGCGCGCCATCCTGGGCATCCGCGAGGACGACGTCGTGTATTCGGCCGCCAAGCTGTTCTTCGCCTACGGCCTCGGCAACGCGCTCACCTTTCCCATGAGTGTCGGGGCGACGACGGTGCTGCTCCCGAACCGCCCCACGCCGGCCGACGTGTTCGGCGTGCTGAAGAAATACCAGCCCACCATCTTCTACGGCGTGCCCACGCTCTATGCGGCGCTGCTGGCCGACCCGAACCGGCCGAAGAAGTCCGAGCTCAAGGTGCGCGTGTGCACCAGCGCCGGCGAGGCCCTGCCCGAGGAGATCGGCAAGCGCTGGACCTCCGAGTACGGCACCGAGATCCTGGACGGCATCGGCTCCACCGAGATGCTGCACATCTTCCTGTCCAACCGTCCCGGCCAGGTGCGCTACGGCACGACGGGCCAGGCCGTGCCGGGCTACGAACTGCGCATCGTCGGCGACGACGGCCGCGAGTGCGGCGCCGGCGAGATCGGCGAACTGCAGATCCACGGCCCGAGCGCCGCCATCATGTACTGGAACAACCGGGCGAAGACCAAGAGCACCTTCGCCGGCGACTGGACGCGCAGCGGCGACAAGTACACCCGCGACGCCGATGGCTACTACACCTACGGCGGCCGCAGCGACGACATGCTGAAGGTGGGCGGCATCTACGTGTCGCCCTTCGAGGTGGAGGCCTGCCTCATGACGCACGACGCGGTGCTCGAGGTCGCGGTGATCGGCGTGTCGGACCAGGACGGACTCGTGAAGCCCAAGGCGTACGTCGTGCTGAAGTCCGGCCGGCAGGCTTCCGCGGACGACCTGCAGGCGCACGTGAAGACGCGGCTCGCGCCCTACAAGTACCCGCGTTGGATCGCTTTCGTCCCCGAGCTGCCGAAGACGGCGACCGGCAAGATCCAGCGCTTCAAGCTGCGCGCGCAAGCGGCTGCGTGAGGGAAAGCCATGTGGCGCAGGCGCGCCGCATGCATCCACAATTTCTCCGGCAACGAATCCACAAGACCCGGCGCGCTCTCTCCCTCTCGCACGCCGCTCTAACGAAGGAGCTTTCATGACGACCCGCCGCCTCGTACTCTCCCGCGGTGCCGCCCTTGTCGGCGCAGCCTCCACCGGACTGCTGCTGCCGCAGATCGTGCGAGCGCAGTCGAACAAGATCCGGGTGGGCTTCATGCTGCCCTACACCGGCACGTATGCCGCCCTGGGTGTCGCCATCGAGAACGGCGTGCGCATGGCCATCAGCGAGAAGGGCGGCAAGCTGGGCGGCCGCGAGATCGAGTGGTTCAAGGTCGACGATGAATCGGAGCCGTCCAAGGGCGTGGAGAACGCCAACCGCCTGGTGCAGCGGGACAAGGTGGATGTCCTGATCGGCACCGTGCACTCCGGCGTGCAGATGGGCATCCAGCGCGTCGCGCGTGAAAGCGGCGTGCTGAGCATCATCCCGAACGCCGGCGCGCACGCGGCGACGCGCGCGCTGTGCGCGCCCAACGTGTTCCGCACGTCGTTCACCAACAGCCAGCCCACGCTGGCCCTCGGCAAGCCGATGTTCGACAAGGGCATCCGCAAGGCCGTGTGGATCACGCACAAGTACGCGGCCGGCGACGAGGCCTTCGAAGGCTTCCGCGAGAGCTTCACCAAGGCCGGAGGCACGGTCGTCAAGGAACTCGGCCTGCCCTTCCCGCAGGTGGAGTTCCAGGCACTGCTCACCGAGATCGCCTCGCTGCGTCCCGACGCGGTGGCGTGCTTCTTCGCCGGCGGCGCGGCCGCGAAGTTCATGAAGGACTACGCAGCGGCCGGCCTGAAGGACAAGATCCCGCTGTGGGGCTCCGGCTTCCTGACCGAAGGCGTGCTGGATGCCGCCGGCCCCGCCGCCGAGGGCGTGATGACCGCCCTGCACTACAGCGATTCGCTGGACACGCCGCGCAACAAGCAGTTCCGCACAGCCTATGCGACGAACTTCAAGCTGCAGCCGGACGTGTACGCGGTGCAGGGGTACGACGCGGGCCAACTGCTGGCGCAGGGCCTGGCGGCGGTGAAGGGCGACATCGGCAGCAAGGAGGCGCTGTACAAGGCGCTCGAGAGCGCCACCATCGACAGCCCGCGCGGCAAGTGGACCATGAGCAAGGCCCACAACCCCGTGCAGGACATCTACCTGCGCCGCGCCGAAAAGGGCGAGAACAAGGTGGTCGGCGTGGCGGCGAAGGCCTTGTCCGATTCGGGCGCGGGGTGCAAGCTGGCCGCCTGAGCCAGCCCGCGCAATCTGAAGAAGTCGTGCCGGGCGCAGCCCGGCATCCAGGGAGCACTGGATCCCCGCCTGCGCGGGGATGACGAATTTGTTGCCCAATGGATTTCGCCAACTTCTTCATCCAGCTCCTGAACAGCGTGCAGTACGGCCTGCTGCTGTTCATGCTGGCCGCCGGCCTCACGCTGATCTTCGGGATCATGGGCGTGGTCAACCTCGCCCACGGCAGCTTCTACATGCTGGGCGCCTACCTCGCCTGGTCGCTCTCCGCGAAGACCGGCAGCCTGGTGCTCGCCATCGTGCTCGGCACGGCGCTGTCGGTGCTGTTCGGGCTGGTGCTCGAACGCATCCTGTTCCGCCACTTCTACCACCGCGACCACCTCGACCAGGTGCTGCTCACCTTCGGCCTGATCTACATCTTCGAGGAGATGCGCTCCATCCTGTGGGGCGACGACGTGCACGGGGCGCCGATCCCGCAGTTGCTCTCGGCATCGATCCCGTTGACGGACAACCTGTCCTATCCGGTGTACCGGCTGTTCATGTCCGCGGTCTGCGTCGTGCTGGCGATCGGGCTGTACTTCCTGATCTCGAAGACGCGCCTGGGCATGAAGATCCGCGCCGGCGCCTTCAACCACGGGATGACGGAAGCGCTGGGCATCAACGTGAAGCTGATCCACGCGGTGGTCTTCGCGCTGGGCGTCGGGCTCGCCAGCATCGCCGGCATGATCGCCGCGCCGATCTCCAGCGTCTATCCCAACATGGGCTCGCAGGTGCTGATCATGTGCTTCGTGGTGGTGGTGATCGGCGGCATCGGCTCGGTGCGCGGCGCGCTCATCTCCGCCCTGCTGGTCGGCCTGGTGGACACCTTCGGCAAGGTGCTGCTGCCGTCGCTCGCGGGCATGCTGGTCTACATGCTGATGGCCGCCGTGCTGCTCTGGAAACCCGAAGGACTCTTCAAGCAGTGAGCGCAGTCAAAGCAAACCTCGAAACCCTGCCGCGCAGCCTGCAGGTGGTGGTGGTGCTGGGCCTGATCGCCCTGCTCGCCTTCCCCTTCGTCGGGACGGATTTCTACACCCAGATGGTCGCGCGGATGATGATCCTAGCGATCTTCGCGATGAGCCTGGATCTGCTGCAGGGCGTGACCGGCCTCGTTTCGCTGGGGCACGCCGCCTACTTCGGGCTCGCCGGCTACGCCCTCGCCTTCCTCACGCCGCAGGATGGGCCGGTGAGCCTGTGGTGGACGCTGCCGCTGGCGGTCGCCGCGTCGGGTCTCGGCGCCCTGGTGATCGGCTTCTTCGTGGTCCGCACCCGGGGCATCTACTTCATCATGGTCACCATGGCCTTCGCGCAGATGGTGTTCTTCCTGTTCTTCGACAACAAGGCGCTGGGCGGCTCCGACGGCATCTACATCAACTTCAAGCCGAATGCGCACCTGTTCGACCTGGAGAGCAAGCGCGTCTTCTACTACTTCACGCTCGCCGTGCTGGCGCTGGTCTACCTGTTCCTGCGCCGGCTGCTGTTCAGCCCCTTCGGCCGCGCGCTCGCCGGCATCCGCGTCAACGAGCACCGCATGCGCGCGATGGGCTTCAGCACCTTCGGCTACAAGCTCGCCGCCTTCACGCTCTCGGGCGCGCTGGCCGGGCTCGCGGGCTACCTGTGGGGCGCGCAGACCGGCTTCGTCAACCCGGAGCTCATGGGCTTCCACATGAGCGCGCACGCCATCATGATGGTGATCCTGGGCGGCATGGGCAACTTCGCGGGCGCCATCGCCGGCGCCTTCGCCTTCGAGTACCTGCTGCATGCCTTCAAGGACCTGCCCAGCGTCGGCGGCTTCGATGCCGGCAAGCACTGGCAGTTGTGGATGGGCCTCTTCATCGTGCTGGTGGTGGCCTTCGCGCCGCGCGGCCTGCTGGGCGTGCTGGAGCACCTGCTGCGCCGGCGCGAGCCGCGCGCCACGCCCGTCGCGGCGCCGCTCGGCGAGGAGGTGCCCGATGCCTGAGACCCTGCTCGCCGCCCGCAACATCACCAAGCGCTTCGGCGGCCTCGCCGCCGTGCACGACGTGACGGTGGAGCTCTGGCGCGACCGCATCCACGCGGTGATCGGCCCCAACGGTGCCGGCAAGTCGACCCTGACCAACCTGCTGTCCGGCGACATCGCGCCCACCACCGGCACGGTGACGCTCGCGGGTCGGGACGTGACCGGCTGGAACCCGGAGCGCATCTCGCGCGCGGGCCTGGGCCGCAGCTATCAGAAGACCAACATCTTCCTGCCCTTCACCGTGTGGGAGAACATCCGGCTCGCGGCGCAGTCGCGCACGCCGAACGCGGCGCGCTGGTTGAAGCTGGCGAGCAGCGTGGGCGAGGCCAACGAACGCGCCGAGCGCGCGCTCGAACTCGCGGGCCTGCAGCAGCGCCGCCACCAGGTCGCCGCCGCCACCAGCCACGGCGAGCAGCGCCAGTTGGAGATCGCGATGACGCTCGCCACCGATCCCCAGGTCCTGCTGCTCGACGAGCCGCTGGCCGGGATGGGCACGGCGGAGGCCGAGCGCATGGTCGAACTGCTGCTGCGCCTGAAGAAGGACCACGCGATGATGCTGGTGGAACACGACATGGACGCGGTGTTCACGCTGGCCGACCACCTGACGGTGATGGTCAACGGCCAGGTGATCGCGAGCGGCACGCCGGCGCAGGTGCGCGCCGACCCGCAAGTGCAGTCCGCGTATTTGGGCGAGGAAGAACATGGCTGAACGCGAACGCCTGATCGCGGCGCGCGGCGTGCACACGTATTACGGCGCCAGCCACATCCTGCGCGGCATCGACTTCCACGTGGACCGCGGCGAGACCATCGGCCTCATGGGCCGCAACGGCATGGGCAAGACCACCCTGCTGAAGTCCCTGATGGGAATCGTCCCGCCGCGCGGCGGGACCGTCGAGGTCAAGGGCCGCGACATGGTCGGCCGGCCCCCCTACGAGGTGGCGCAGCGTGGCATCGCCTACGTGCCGGAAGGCCGCGGCATCTTCGGCAATCTCAGCGTGAGGGAGAACCTCGTGATGGCCGCGCGGCCCGGCACGCGCGGCCAGCGCGACTGGACCTACGAGCGCGTGCTCGACACCTTCCCCCGGCTCAGCGAACGCCTCAACCATGGCGGCCAGCAGCTGTCCGGCGGCGAACAGCAGATGCTCACGATCGGCCGCGCGCTGATGACCAATCCCGACGTGCTCATCCTCGACGAGGCCACGGAAGGGCTCGCGCCGAAGATCGCGCGAGAGATCTGGCGCATCTGCGGGCTGATCCGCGCCAGCGGCATCTCGAGCGTCATCGTCGACAAGGCCTGGAAGCAGGTCACCCAGGTCACCGACCGCAACGTGATCCTGGTGAAGGGCACGGTCGCCTTCGAAGGCACCTCGGCCGAACTGCACGCCCAGCCGCAACTGCTAGAGCACTACCTCGGCGTCTGAGTCGAGCCTGGCGTCCGCGCCGAACTCGACGTCGGTAACGCGCCGACGCCGGACCGACGATTCCCTTCTGGTCCGTATGTAGGTTCCGGCCTACGCCGCTTGGTCGGTGCTTCCTTCATCGCGCGCGGCTGCGCAATTCCAGAATGGCCTGCTGACAAAGCGACGAAGGCCATGAAGCCCCACTTGCAGCAAGAGGAGAAGAGCACCCCATCCATTCAGCGCGGGGACCTGCAGGTCCACCGCCGCGCCAGCCATCACCATCGACAGTTCGAGGTGATGGGGGCGCACTGCACCGAGAAAGGGACGTGGTTCACCGTTTGGGCGCCCACCGCACGGAATGTGGGCGTGATCGGCAGCTTCAACCACTGGAATAGTCAGCCGCTGCAGCGCGTCGACGACGGCAGTGGCCGCTGGAGCGGCTTCATCGCGGGCGTGCGCAGCGGCGACTGCTACAAGTTCCGGATCCAGAACGCCTGGGGCCACTGGATGGACAAGGCCGACCCCTACGCATTCCGCATGGAGCCGGCGCCTGGCACGGCCTCGCAGGTGTGGGACCTGTCGCACCACTGGACCGACCAGGAGTGGATGCAGACGCGCTGGCAGCGCCAGGCGCACACCGCGCCGATCTCCATCTACGAGGTGCACCTCGGCTCGTGGCAGCGCGAGGAGGACGGCCGCTTCCTCAACTACCGCGAGCTCGCCAACCGGCTCGCCACGCACTGCCACAACATGGGCTTCACGCACGTGGAGCTGATGCCGGTCACGGAGCATCCCTTCTACGGCTCCTGGGGCTACCAGACCACCGGCTACTACGCACCCACCTCGCGCTACGGCACGCCGCAGGACCTGATGGCCTTCGTCGACACGCTGCACCAGCAGGGCATCGGCGTCTTCCTCGACTGGGTGCCCTCCCACTTCCCGGCCGACCCGCACGCGCTGGCGCGCTTCGACGGCACGGCGCTGTACGAGCACGAGGATCCGCGGCGCGGCTTCCACCCGGAGTGGAACAGCCTGATCTTCAACTACGGCCGCTACGAGGTGCGCGACTTCCTGATCTCCAACGCGCTGTTCTGGCTGGAGAAGTACCACTTCGACGGCCTGCGCGTGGACGCGGTCGCGTCCATGCTCTATCTCGACTATGCGCGCCGCCAGGGGGAGTGGATCCCCAACCAGCACGGCGGTCGCGAGAACCACGACGCGGTGCGCTTCTTGCAAGACCTGAACACCACCGTCTACTCCCACTTCCCCGACGTGCACATGATCGCGGAGGAATCGACCGCCTGGCCGGCCGTGTCGCGTCCGGTGGAATGGGGCGGCCTGGGCTTCGGCATGAAGTGGAACATGGGCTGGATGAACGACACGCTGCGCTACATGTCGCGGCCGCACTTCTACCGGCACTGGCACAACGACGACGTCCGCTTCTCGATGGTCTACGCTTTCCACGAGAACTTCATCCTGCCGCTGTCGCACGACGAGGTCGTCTACGGCAAGGGCAGCATGATCGGCAAGCAGCCCGGCGACGAATGGCAGCGTTTCGCCGGCCTGCGCAACCTGTACGGCTACATGTGGTCCCATCCGGGCAAGAAGCTGCTCTTCATGGGCTGCGAGTTCGGCCAGCTCGACGAGTGGCACCACGACCGCACCCTCGACTGGCACCTCTGGGCGCGCCCCTACCACGCGGGCCTCGCGCGCTGGGTCGCCGACCTCAACGCGGCCTACCGCGGCCTGAACGCCCTGCACTGCACCGACTTCGACGGCCACGGCTTCAGCTGGCTGCCCTGCGAGCGCCACGAGACCACGGTCCTCACCTTCCTGCGGCGCGGCCGGTCCGAACAGGACATGGCGGTCGTGATCTGCAACATGACCCCGGAGCCGCGCCACGCGCTGCGCGTCGCGATGCCCGAGCCCGGGACCTGGCACGAGATCCTGAACAGCGACGCCGCCTTCTACGGCGGAAGCGGCGTCGGCAACATGGGGCGCGTGCACGCCACCGCCCACCCGGTGGGCGGCTGGCCGGCCAGCGCCCTTGTCACCGTGCCGCCACTGGGCACCGTGATCCTCTCCAGCCGTCCCCTCTCCAACCAGGAAGTTCCCCATGCCCGCCAATAGAAACGTACTGGCCTTCGTCATGGCCGGCGGTGAAGGCTCCCGCCTGCACCCCCTGACCGCCAACCGTTGCAAGCCGGCCGTCCCCTTCAACGGCAAGCACCGCATCGTGGACTTCGTGCTGTCCAACCTGGTGAATTCGGAAATCTATTCGATCTACCTGCTGGTGCAGTACAAGTCGCAGTCCCTGATCGAGCACGTGCGCCATTCGTGGACCATGGCGCGCTTCATCCCGCAGCAGTTCATCACGGTGGTGCCGCCGCAGATGCGCCACGGCCCGGCGTGGTTCCAGGGCACGGCGGACGCGGTGTACCAGAACCTGCACCTGATCGAGAGCATGCAGCCCGACATCGTGGCGGTGTTCGGCGCTGACCACATCTACCGCATGGACGTGCGGCAGATGATCGACTTCCACGTCAAGAGCAATGCCCACGCGAGCGTCGCGACCATTCCGGTGCCGCTGGACGAATGCAACCAGTTCGGCATCGTCCACGTCGATGACGACCACCGCATCATCGACTTCAAGGAAAAGCCGGCTACCACCCAGCCGATGCCCGGCAGCCGCACCCATGCCCTGGCGTCGATGGGCAACTACATCTTCAATGCGGACGTGCTGCTGCGCCAGCTCAAGCGCATGCACGAGAGCGGCGAAACCGACTTCGGCAAGCACATCCTGCCGGCCATGGTGAACAGCCACAAGCTGGTGGCCTACGACTTCGCCACCAACGAGATCCCGGGCACCGAGCCCTACGAGGAGCACGCCTACTGGCGCGACGTCGGCACCATCGACGCCTACTACCAGGCGCACTTCGACACGCTGGGGGCCCAGCCTCGCTTCCGCATGACCAACCGCCGCTGGCCGATCTACGCCAGCCCCGACCAGGCCGAATCGGCGCAGATCGAGAACGGCGTGATCAACCGCTCGGTGGTCGGCTCGGGCAGCATCATCGACGGCGCCGAGCTGGACCATGCGATGCTGCGCCGCTCGGTGCTGGTGGAGCGCGGCGCCCGGCTGGAGCACTGCATCGTGATGGAGCGCTCGCGCATCGGCCGCGGTGCCCGGATCCGGCGCGCCATCATCGACCAGGACAACGACATCCCGCCCGACGAGAGGATCGGCTTCGACCTCGAGCAGGACCGCCGCCGCTTCCCGATCACGCCCTCGGGCATCGTCGTGGTGCCGGCCGGCGCCTATCCCGCCATCAGCATCCATCCGCCCTTCCTGGCGCCGATGGACGAAGACGCGCAGTTCGGTGAAGCGGTGCCGAGGATGGAGCTGGCTGCATGACGGCGCGAGCCGTCGGCAAGTCCCGCGCGCATCGCGTCAGCAGTCAACCGGCCGAAGCCGGGGCCAACGCCGCCTGTCCCAGCGGCAGCGCATGGCCATTGGGCGCCACCCTCCACGAGGACGGCGTCAATTTCGCCGTCCATGCCGGCGCCGCCGAGCGGGTGGAGATCTGCCTGTTCGACCGCAGCGGCACCCGGGAGGAACGGCGCATCGCCCTGCCCGCGCGCACGGACGACATCTGGCACGGCTTCGTGCCGGGCCTGCAGGCGGGCCAGCTCTACGGGCTGCGCGTGCACGGGCGCTACGACCCGCACCACGGCTGGCGCTGCAATCCGCACAAGCTGCTGCTCGACCCTTACGCGAAGGCGATCGACCGCCCGCTGCGCGGCGCGGCCTGGCAGTACGCCTATCCGCTCGGCAACGAGAAGCGCGACCTGCTGATGGACACCACCGACAACGCGCCCGGCGCGGCCAAGTGCATCGTGGTGGATCCGCACTTCGACTGGGGCGACGACCGCCACCCGGCCATCCTCATGGAGGACACGGTCTTCTACGAAGTGCACGTCCGCGGCTTCACCCGCCAGATGCCGGAAGTGCCCGAAAACCTGCGCGGCACCTTCGCCGGCCTCGCGACCGAGCCGGCCATCGCGCACCTGAAGCACCTGGGCGTGACCTCCGTGCAACTGCTGCC
Source organism: Ramlibacter monticola (assembly GCF_016722785.1). GTDB lineage: Bacteria > Pseudomonadota > Gammaproteobacteria > Burkholderiales > Burkholderiaceae_C > Ramlibacter > Ramlibacter monticola. Next base: position 524,972 of record NZ_JAEQNE010000002.1, read on the forward strand.
GGTGCAGACCTTCAACGACGAACGGCGCCTGATCGACCTGGGCCTGGCCAACTACTGGGGGTACAACTCCATCGGATTCTTCGCGCCGGAGCCGCGCTACCTCTCCGGCGGCGATCCGCACGAGTTCCGACGGATGGTGAAGGCCCTGCACGCCGAGGGGCTGGAAGTCATCCTCGACGTGGTCTACAACCACACCTGCGAGGGCAACCACCTGGGGCCGACGCTCTGCTTCAAGGGCATCGACAACCGCAGCTACTACCGGCTGACGGAGGGGCACCGCCACTACATGGACTTCACGGGCACCGGCAACACCCTGAATGCCAGCCATCCCGCCATGCTGCGGCTGATCATGGACAGCCTGCGCTACTGGGTGGAGGAGATGCACGTCGACGGTTTCCGCTTCGACCTGGCGCCGGCGCTGGGGCGCAACGCCCACGGTGGCTTCGACCACCGCGGCCCCTTCCTGTCGGCCGTCGCGCAGGACCCGGTCCTCAAGCGGGTGAAGCTGGTGGCCGAACCCTGGGACCTGGGCGACCACGGCTACCAGGTCGGCGGCTTCCCCCAGGGCTGGAGCGAATGGAACGGGCAGTACCGCGACCGCATGCGCGACTACTGGCGCGGCAGCGAGGGCAGCCTGGGCGACTTCGCCGCCGCCCTGTGCGGCTCCGCGGACATCTACTCGCATTCGCGCCGTTCGCCGCGCGCCAGCGTCAACATCGTGACGGTGCACGACGGCTTCACGCTGCACGACCTCGTGAGCTACAACGACAAGCACAACGAGGCGAACGCCGAGGACAACCGCGATGGCGAGAGCCACAACCGCAGCTGGAACTGCGGCGTCGAGGGGCCCACCGACGATCCCGGGATCCTCGCCTTCCGCGAGCGGCAGAAGCGCAACTTCCTCGCCACCCTGTTCGCCTCGCGCGGGGTCCCCCTCCTGCTCGCCGGCGACGAGATGAGCCGCACCCAGGGCGGCAACAACAACGCCTACTGCCAGGACAACCCGGTGAGCTGGTTCGACTGGAGCGGGGAGCGCCGCCAGGACCCGCTGATCGACTTCACCGCGGGCATGATCCGCCTGCGCCGCGAACTCCCCGTGCTGCGCCAGCCCGCCTGGCTCAGTGGCGTGCCGGACGCCGAGGGCCGCCGCGACGTGGTCTGGTACAGCGTCTGGGGCACCGAGATGACGGGCGAGGAGTGGACCAATCCGGCGGTGCGCTGCGTGGCGGCGGTGCTGGACGCCCGCTTCGCGTCGCCGTGCGCCGACGGCACGCGCTGCTCGGTGCTGCTGGTGTTCAACGCCACCGGCGAGGACGTGACCTTCACCCTGCCCGAGTCGGCCGGCCATCCCGGCGACTGGTCCCTGCGCGTGCACACCCCCGAAGGTCTCGTCGGCGAAGCCGGCGCTCCCAGCTTCGGCGCCGGCGACAAGCTGGAACTCCCGGCCCATTCGATGGCGCTGCTGACGCAGGTGGTGGAGGACTGATCTTGCGCTGCCAACACGACATGCCTTTCGGCGTCCGCCTGGACAAGGGAGGCGTCACCTTCCGGCTGTGGGCGCCCGCCGCGCGCATGGCCGACGTGGCGCTGGACCGGGGCAGCGCGCCGCCCGAGATCCATCCCGCCGAGGCGGATGCGGAAGGCTGGTGGGAATGCCACGTCGCGCACGCCACGGCCGGCACCATGTACCGCTGGCGCATCGACGACAGGCAGCTGGTGCCCGACCCGGCCTCGCGGCAGAACCCGGAAGGCCCGCACGGCCCCAGCTGCGTGGTGGACCCGCGCCAGTTCGAGTGGGAGGCCGGCTGGACCGGCCGGCCCTGGAACGAAGCCGTGCTCTACGAACTGCACGTGGGCACCTTCACGCCGGAGGGCACCTTCGAAGCCGCCGCCGGGCGGCTGCAGCACCTCGTGGAACTCGGCATCACCGCGGTCGAACTCATGCCGGTCGCCAATTTCGGCGGGCGCTTCGGCTGGGGCTACGACGGCGTGCTGCCCTACGCGCCGCACGACGCCTACGGCACGCCCGACGAACTGAAGCGCTTCGTGCAGCAGGCGCACCGCCTCGGCCTCATGGTGTTGCTGGACGTGGTCTACAACCACTTCGGGCCGGACGGCAACTACCTGCCGCTCTACGCCCCCGAGTTCTTCTCGAAGACCAAGACCAGCCCCTGGGGCGCGGCGCTCAACTTCGACGGGCCCGACAGCCACCAGGTGCGCGAGTTCTTCCTCCACAACGCGCTCTACTGGCTGCAGGAATACCGCTTCGACGGCCTGCGGCTGGACGCCGTGCACGCCATCCACGACGAGGGCAGCGCGAAGCACATCCTGCAGGAGCTGTCCGAGCGCGTGCGCCAGGCCACCCACGGCCGCCACGTGCACCTGGTGCTGGAGAACGAGGACAACGGCCATGCCAGCCTCGCGCCCGCGGCGCAGCCCGGGCGCTTCGACGCCCAGTGGAACGACGATTTCCACCACGCGCTGCACGTGGCGCTCACGGGCGAGACGCAGCGCTACTACCACGACTACGGCGCCGCGCCCCTGGACCTGCTGGGGCGCGCCTTCACGCACGGCATGCTGTTCGAGGGCTCGCCGCGCAAGGAAGGCGGCCGGCGCGTGCACATCGAACCCGCGGCGCCGCAGCCGCTGTGCACGCTGGTGAACTTCGCGCACAACCACGACCAGATCGGCAACCGCGCGCGCGGCGAACGGCTCGCCCAGCTGGTGCCGCCCGAGGCCGCGGCGCTGCCGACCCTGCTGTCGCTGCTGACGCCGGCCATCCCCATGCTGTTCTTCGGCGAGGAATGGGGCGCGCGCGAGCCCTTCCTCTATTTCGCGGACTGGGAAGGCGAGCTGCGCGAGGCCGTGCGGGAAGGACGCAAGCGCGAATTCGGCCACGGGGACGGCCGCGACCTGCCGGATCCCTGCAGCAGCGACACCTTCGACGCCAGCCGGCCCGATCCCGCCCACGCGCGCACGCCGGAGGGCCGCGAGCGGCTGGAGCTGGTCCGCGCCGCGCTGGCCGCGCGCCGCAAGTGGATCACGCCGCGGCAGCAGCAGCTGCTCACGGGCCGGCATTCGTCCCAGCGCATCGGCGCGCGCGGCCTCGCGGTGCAATGGCGCTACGACGACGGCCGCATGCTGTCGCTGGAACTGAACCTCGGCCCCGAGCCGCTGCAGGTGGAGCCGCAGCAGCTCGGGCCGGTGGAGGCGCAGCCGGTCTTCGCCCACCGCTGCCCGGCCGACACGCCGCGCGGCACCTGGCCGGCGTGGTCGGCGCGCTGGACGCTGGGAGAGGAAATCACGCTATGAGCGCCGCACGGCCGCCCGAAGGCGCTCGCCCCCTCCGCTTGCGGAGGGGGGCCTCTCACCCCACAAAAATGCTTCAGCATTTTTGTGGGGTGAGAGGTGTGGCGGAGTACGCAGTGCGGAGCCTGGGGGAGGTTACCCAGTGAGCGCCGTCGTGGAGGCCGACTCGGCCTCCTTGAGGGAACGGGCACGCCGCCTCGGCGTCACCGACCGCTACCACGGCTTCTGGGGCAAGGAGGAAGTCGTCCCCGACCTGGTCCTGGAGCGTGCCGTGGCGGCGATGACCGGCGACGGCGCCCCGCCCGCCGTGCAGTTCCTGGGCCTGCCTCCCGTGCACGTCACCCGCGAGGGCGAGCGGGTGGAACTGCGCTGGAGCAGCCACGAGGACGTCCCCTGCCGCTGGCGGCTCGCCTCCGAGGACAACGGCATCGAGGCCGCCACCGGCGAGCTGCAGCGCAGCTACCAGCAGGCGGCCATCGCGCTGCCCGAAGGCCTGGCGACCGGCTACTACCGCCTCACGCTGGAAGGCGCGCCGGCCCCGGAGTTCTGCCGCGTCGTCGTCGCCCCGCGGGCCTGCCACGTCGCCCCCGAACTGCAGCAGGGCGAACGGTGGTGGGGCTGCACGATCCAGCTCTATGCCCTGCGCTCCTCGCGCGACTGGGGCGTCGGCGACTTCGGCGACCTGCGGCGGCTCTGCGACGCCGCGGCGCACCAGGGCGCGTCGTTCATCGGCCTGAGCCCGCTGCACGCCCTGTTCCCGCACAACCCCGCCGCCGCCAGTCCCTACAGCCCGTCCAGCCGCCTGGCGCTCAACCCGATCTACGTCGACGTCCAGACGCTGGTGGACCTGAGCGGCTGCGAGGAAGCCGTGCAGAAGGTGCAGTCCGAGCCCTTCCAGGACCGGCTGAGGCTGCTGCGCGAGGCGGAGATGGTCGACTACCCCGGGGTGGCCGCCGCGAAGGACGAGATCCTGCGCATCCTGTGGCGCCACTTCGAGCGCCACGAACTGGACAAGGACCGCTCGCGCGGCGCGCACTTCCTCGCCTACATGCGCGAGCGCGAGCAGACGATCGGCCGGCACGCGCTGTTCGAAGCGCTGCAGGAACACCTGCATGCGCAGGATCCCCACGTGTGGGGCTGGCCCGCCTGGCCACCGGCCTACCGCGACCCCGATGGCGAGCCGGTTCGCACCTTCGCGCAGGAGCGCGCCTCGGACGTGCGCTACCGCTTCTGGCTGCAGTGGCTGGCCGAGGTGCAGCTCGAGTCCTGCCAGCGCTACGCGCGCACCCGCGGCATGGGGATCGGCCTCTACTGCGATCTCGCAGTGGGCGTCAACGGCGGCGGCGCCGAGACCTGGGGGGAGCACGGCATGTACGCGCTGGGCATGCATGCCGGCGCTCCGCCCGATCCGCTCGCGCCCACGGGGCAGGACTGGGGCCTGCCGCCGTGGAGCCCGCAGCGGCTGAAGGAGGCCCGCTACCAGCCCTTCATCGACACGCTGCGCGCCAACATGCGGCACAGCGGCGCCCTGCGGCTCGACCACGTGATGGCGCTGATGCGCCTGTTCTGGACCGGCCCCGACGGCGGCACCTACGTGGAGTACCCGCTGGAAGACCTGATGGGGGTGCTGGCGCTGGAAAGCCAGCGCCACCAGTGCATGGTGATCGGCGAGGACCTCGGCAACGTGGCGCCGCGCATGCGGGAGCACATGCGCGAGGGCAACCTGCTGTCGTACAAGCCGCTGCTGTTCGAGCGCGACGAGGACGGCGGCTTCCGCCGGCCCGCGCAGTGGCAGCCCAAGGCGCTGGCGGTGGTCAGCACGCACGACCTGCCGACGCTGCGCGGCTTCTGGCTCGGCGAGGACATCGAGCTCGCCGCGAAGCTGAAGCTCTATCCCGACGAATCCGCCCACGAGTCCCAGGTGCTGGCGCGCGCGCAGGACCGCGCGCGCGTGCTGCTCGCCTTGCAGCGCGAGGAGCTGCTGCCGACCGGCGCCAGCGTGCAGCCGACCTCGCTGCCCGATGCGACGCCGGCCCTGGTCGATGCGGTCTATGCCTTCCTCGCCCGCACGCCCTGCTGGCTGGTGGGCGTGCAGCTGGAGGACGTGACCGGGCAGCTGCTGCAGGTCAACGTGCCGGGCACCACCGAGGACCGCTTCCCCAACTGGCGGCGCAAGCTCTCCGTCACCGTCGAGGGGTTGTCCAGCGACGCGCGCTGGGCCTCGCTGGCCTCGGTGCTGCGCGCGGAACGCAGCGGCCCGCGGCCGCTCGACGAAGGCGCGCTGGAGCTCCCCGCCCTCGACACCGCCAGCATCCCCTGCGGCACCTACCGCGTGCAGTTCCACAAGGACTGCACCTTCGAGGACATCACCCGCGCCATCCCCTACCTGAAGGCGCTGGGGGTGAGCCACCTGTACAGCTCGCCCTACCTGCGCGCCCGCCCGGGCAGCACCCACGGCTACGACATCGTGGACCACGGCGAGCTCAATCCCGAGGTCGGCGACGAGCGCGCCCACGCCCGGATGTGCGGCGCGCTGCGGCGCCACGGCATGGGGCAGGTGCTGGACATCGTGCCCAACCACATGGGCGTGCTGGAGGCCGACAACGCGTGGTGGCTCGACGTGCTGGAACACGGCCGGGCCTCGCCGCACGCGGAGACCTTCGACATCGAGTGGAAGCCCGCCCAGCCGGAGATGGCCGGGCGCGTGCTGCTGCCGGTGCTGGGCGACCAGTTCGGCAAGGTGCTGGAGGCCGGCGAGATCCAGCTGCACTTCGAGGCCGCGGACGGCGAGTTCGGCCTGCGCTACTGGGGCCACCGCTTCCCCATCGACCCGAGCAGCTATCCCGAGATCTTCGGTGCCCTGCCCGCGCCGCCGGCCCGCGACGACAGCGAAGGCGACAGCCATGCGGTGGTGGCGGCCCTGCTCGATGCCTTGCGCCACCTGCCCTCGCGCGACGACCCCGATCCCGAGGTGCGCCGGGCCCGCGTGCGCGACAGCGGCGTCTACAAGCGCCAGCTCGCCCGGCTGGCCGCGCGCCACGAATGGCTGGCGCGCTGGATCGATGCGTGCGTGCTGCGCCTGAATGGCCAGGCCGGCGACGCCGCCAGCTTCGATGCGCTGGCGCAGCTGATCGAGACCCAGGCCTACCGGCTGGCGGACTGGCGCGTCGCCAGCGACGACGTCAACTACCGCCGCTTCTTCGACGTCAACACGCTGGCGGCCTTGCGCATGGAGCGGCCCGAAGTCTTCGCGGCGACGCACCGCAAGGTGCTGCACTGGCTGCAGGACGGCCTGCTGTCCGGCCTGCGCATCGACCACCCCGACGGCCTGCGGGACCCGCAGGCCTACTTCGAGCAACTGCAGGCGCGCTACGCGGCGCAGGCCGAGGTCGGCGGGCAGCCGCCGCGCGCGCTGTACCTGGTGGTGGAGAAGATCCAGGCCGAGCACGAATCGCTGCCGGAGACCTGGCCCGTGCACGGCGACACGGGCTACCGCTTCGGCAGCCTGGTCAACGGAGTCTTCGTCCAGGCGCGCAACGAGAACGCGATCCTCGCGGCGTACCACGCCTTCACCGGGCAGGCCACGGACTTCGACGAGGTCCTGTACCAGTGCAAGAAGCTGATCATCGAGACCTCCCTGTACTCCGAGCTGAACTGGCTGGCCCACGCGCTGCACCGCCTGACCCGCGGCAACCGCCGGCGCTGCGACTTCACGCGCAACCGCCTGCGTTGGGCGATGGCCGAGGTCGCGGCGGCCTTCCCGGTCTACCGCACCTACCTGCGCGTGGACGATCCGGCCAGCGAGATGGACCGGCGCCACCTGGACTGGGCGATCGCCGCGGCGCAGCGCCGCCTGGGCGCCTCCGAGGCGACCGTGCTGGAGCACCTGCGCGAGGTGCTGCTCGGCGAAGGCGAAGCCGTCCACATGCCGCGCCGGGAGCGCCGGCGCTTCCAGGCGCGCTGGCAGCAGTTCACCGCGCCGGTGATGGCCAAGGCGATGGAGGACACGGCCTTCTACCGCTGCGTGCCGCTGCTGTCGCTCAACGAGGTGGGCGGCGATCCGCGCAGCTTCGGCGTGTCGGTGCCGGCCTTCCATTTCGCCAACCAGAAGCGGCAGCGGGAACGCCCGCATTGCCTGCTCGGGACCTCGACGCACGACAGCAAGCGCGGCGAGGACCTGCGCGCCCGGATCAACGTGCTGTCCGAGATCCCGGCGCAGTGGGAGGACTGCCTGCTGCGCCTGTCGGTGTGGGCGCAGCTGTACGTGACGCGCACGCCCAAGGGAACCTGGCCCTCAACCAACGACATCTGGCTGCTGTTCCAGACCCTGGCCGGCCTGTGGCCCGCCACCCCGCCGGACGACGCCGCGCGCGCGGACCTGCGCGACCGGGTGCAGGCCTACATGAGGAAGGCGGTGCGGGAGGCCAAGCTGCACACGACCTGGGTCTGCCCCGACGAGGAGTACGAGACCGCGCTGGACCGCTACGTGGTGGGCGTGCTGCGCGCCGGCCCCAACCCCTTCGCCGACGAACTGCAGAAGTTCACCGAGCGCATCGCGCCCTTCGGCTTCCGCAACAGCCTGGCGCAGCTGGCGCTGAAGCTCACGTGCCCGGGCGTGCCGGACGTGTACCAGGGCTGCGAGCAGTGGAACTTCAGCCTGGTGGACCCGGACAACCGGCGGCCGGTGGATTACGAGGCGCTGGCCCGCTCGCTGGAATCGGCCCGGGCCCTGTACGCCCAGGGCTGGCCGCGCGCGGAGGACTGGCAGGCCTTGCAGGCGCAGGCGGCTGATGGCCGCATCAAGCAGCTGGTGACCTGGCGCCTGCTCGCCCTGCGCGGCGAGCGCAGCAAGCTGTTCCGCCAGGGCAGCTACTGCCAGCTCGCGGTGGAGGGTCCGGCCGGGGAGCATGCCCTCGCCTTCGCGCGCATCTGCGACGGCGAGGCGGTGCTGGTCGTGGCGGCGCGACTGACCTGCACGCTGTGCGGCGGCGACGACGCCCGGTGGTCGCCGCCGCTGTGGCAGGACACCTGGCTGCGTTGCGGCGGCGACGGCGGCATCCGCCGCTTCCGCCGCTGGCGCAACTGGCTGACCGGCCAGGAATGCACCCTGGCCGGCGAGGACGAATCCACCTTGCACCTGCCGGGCCTGTTCGCCGGCGCGGGCGGACTGCCGTTCGCGGTGCTGGTGGCCGATGCGGAGGACGGTGCATGAAGATCCTGTTCGCCACCCCCGAATGCGCGCCCTACGTGAAGACCGGCGGGCTCGGCGACGTGAGCGCCGCCCTGCCGGCGACGCTGGCCCGGCTGGGGCACGAGGTCCACATCCTGATGCCGGCCTACCGCGGCATGAAGGTGAGCGGCGAGATCGGCGACGGCGTGGAGCTGCCGCCCTACAGCCACTGGCCGGCCGCGCAGCTCGTGCCGGTGAAGGTGGCCACGGGGGTCACGCTGCTGCTGCTGGCGTGCCCCGGACTCTACCAGCGCCCCGGCGGGCCCTACGTGGATGCGCAGGGGCGCGACTACCCCGACAACGCCATGCGCTTCGGGCTGCTCTCGCGGGTGGCGGCGCAGATCGGCACGGTGCATTCGCCCGTGCGCGGCTGGGTGGCGGACGTGGTGCATGCCAACGACTGGCCCTGCGGGCTGGCGCCGCTGTACCTGGCGCAATCGCGCATGATCGCGCCGCACGAGCCGACCGCGGCCAGCATCCTCACGATCCACAACCTGGCCTTCCAGGGCGTGTTCCCCATGGCCCAGGCCGACCCGCTCGGGATCCCGCACCACTGGCGCGGCATCGACGGCGTCGAGTTCTGGGGCGACCTGTCGATGCTGAAGGCCGGCATCCAGTTCGCCGACGCGATCACCACCGTCAGCCCGAGCTATGCGCGCGAGATCCAGACCCGGGAACACGGCGTCGGCTTCGACGGCATCCTGCGCGCGCGTTCCTCGCGCCTGCGCGGCATCCTCAATGGCGTGGACCGCCGACTGTGGGACCCGGCGCAGGACGCGCTGCTGCCCCACCGCTTCACGCGCGAGGACCTCGCGGGCAAGGCCCGCTGCAAGGCGGCGCTGCAGAAGCGCCTGCACCTGCCGGCCGACCGCGACGCGCCGCTGTTCGCCGTGGTGAGCCGCCTCACGGCGCAGAAGGGGATCGACCTCGTCCTCGACGTGCTGCCGGGGCTGCTGAAGGCCGGCGCGCAGCTGGCGGTGCTGGGCCAGGGCGCGCCGGAGCTGCAGGCGGCGCTTTCGGAAGCCGCGCGCAGTCACCCCCGGCAGGTGGCGGTGACGCTCGGCTTCGACGAGGGCCTGGCGCACCTGATCGAGGCCGGCGCCGACGTCTTCCTGATGCCTTCGCGCTTCGAGCCCTGCGGACTGAACCAGATGTACAGCCAGGCCTACGGCACGCCGCCGGTGGTGGCGCCGGTGGGCGGCCTGCTCGATTCGGTGACCGACGCCGGCGCCGATCCCGCGCACGGCACCGGCTTCGTGATGAAGTCCTGCGATGCCGCGGGGCTGGAAGACGCGCTGGTGCGGGCGCTGGAGGCCTGGCGGCAAGCGCCGCTGTGGCGCCGCCTGCAGTCCAACGGCATGGCGCGCGACTTCGGCTGGGAGGACAGCGCGACGCAGTACCTGGACGTCTACCAGGCCGCCATGCTGCTGGCCGACGGCGGTGCCGCCAGCGAGCTCACCGGTACTTCGCAGCAGTGATGAAGCGCGAGAAGGCCTCGCACCAGATCACCGCGGTGTCGTAGTCCTGCGGTGCGGCGCCGGCCGGCAGCGGCACGATGAAGCCGTCGAAGGTCTTGATGTCGCCGACGGCGAGCGACTGGGCCTTCGCGCGCCGGAAGCCGTCCTCGTCCTCGACGAAGCCATGCACCAGGTACAGCTTGTAGGCGGGGCCCGGCGCCAGCCTGCCGGTGAAGGTGGCCGCCCGCGGTGTCAGGACGATCTGGCCCTCGCCCCAGTGGAAGGCGTCGCTGCCCTTGAGGTCGCGCCGGAAGGTGCCGCTGAACATGCGGCCCTGCGACGCGGCCTGCACCTCGGCCACCGTGGGCGGCGGCGGAGCGGCCAGGATCGGCAACAGGTACACCCCGAGCCCGAAGCCGAAGCCGAACACCAGCAGGTACGACAGCGACAGCAGCAGGATCTTCATTGCCGGGTCACGATGCGCTCCCCGATGATGTTCTCGCCGAGGAAATCCAGCAAGCGGCGCACCGCCGGCACCATGCCGCGGCGCGAGGGATAGGCCGCCAGCACCATGGACACGGGCGGCGCCCACCCCGGAAGCACCGCCACCAGCTCGCCGCGCTGCATCTCCTCGCGGCAGAGGTAGTCCGGCAGCGCGCTCATGCCCGTGCCGCGCAGCACCGCGTACTTCAGCGTCACGAGGTCGTCCGCCGTGTAGACCGGCTGGTGCGACAGTTCGTGGACGGCGCCGCGCGGGCCCAGCAGGTGCCAGTTGGCCCGGCCGTCGGCGGCCGACATCGCCACGGTCGGAAGGTTGCGCAGGTGCTCCACGTCCGGCGGGGCGCCGAAGCGCTCCAGCAGCTGCGGGCTCGCCACCAGCACGCCGTGCGTCTCGCCCAGGTTCTTGATCACCAGGGTGCCGCTGTCGTCGAGGCGGGCGCGCACCCGCAGCGCCACGTCCACGCCTTCCTGCACCAGGTCGATCACGCGGTTGGTGACCTGCATGTCGATGCGCACCTGCGGATGCGCGGCCAGGAAGCGGGGCATCAGCGGGCCGACGGTGGTCTGCGCCAGGGTCACGGGGCAGGTCATGCGCACGGTGCCGCGCGGCTCGGTCTGCACGTGCAGCACGGCTTCCTCCGCGGCCTCGGCCTGTTCGCGCATGGCGACGCAGTGGCGGTGGTAGATCTCGCCCGCCGGGGTCAGGGACAGCTTGCGGGTCGTCCGGTGCAGCAGGCGCACCCCGAGCCGGCTTTCCAGGTCGGCGACGCGGCGCGACAGGGTGGACTTCGGCAGGCTCAGCGCCCGGCCGGCCGCCGCGAAGCCGCCCCGGTCCACCACCTCGGCGAAGAACAGCATGTCGTTCAGGTCCTGCATTGATCGTCCTATGGATGGAACAATCTAACCCGAAATTACTGTCTTATCAAACCATCGATCCATCCGCACAATCTTCTCTCACGGGCCGATCCGGCCCTCCTCAACCGGAGAAGCGACTTGAAACTGCTGCACATCGATTCCAGCCCGCTGGGCACCAACTCCGTCTCCCGCGACCTGACGCGCCGGATCGTGGCCCAGTGGCAGTCCGCCCATCCCGCCACCACGGTCGACTACCTCGACCTGGCCGTGGCGGCGCCGAGCCACCTGGACGGCGACTCGCTGGGCTTCCGCCTCGGCCTGGCCGAAGCGACGCTGACCGAGGCCCAGAAGCGCGAGAACGCGGTGTCCGAACGGCTGGTGAGCCAGTTCCTCGCCGCGGACGTGGTGGTGCTGGGCGCGCCCATGTACAACTTCAGCGTCCCGAGCCAGCTGAAGGCCTGGATCGACCGCGTCGCGCAGGCCGGCCGCACCTTCAAGTACACCGAGAGCGGCCCGGTCGGCCTGGCCGGCGGCAAGACCGTGATCGTGGCGTCCACGCGCGGCGGTGCCTACGGCGCCGCGCCGCAGATGGACCACCAGGAAAGCTACCTGCGCACGGTGTTCGGCTTCCTCGGCATCACCGACGTGCGCTTCGTGCGCGCCGAGGGCCTGGCGATGGGCGATGCGGCGAAGGCCGCGGGCCTGGCCGCCGCCGAAGCGGACATCCGCGGCCACGTGACGGAAGCCGCCAACGAGGGCAAGGCCGCGATCCGCGCCTGATTCCCCCTTCCCCTTCGCGTCATGGAAGCCACCTTCGGGTGGCTTCCTTTTTGGAGGCGGCGTTTGCCGCGGGGGCACAATTCCGCCATTTCGAGCGGAGCTTCCAATGAATGCGAACCTGTCCCTGGGCATCCTCGTGACCGCGACCCTGCTGGCCACCGCCGGCTGCGGCAAGAAGGAAGTCAGCGCGCAGGCGCCGGCGAACGCGCCGGGCGCAGCCGGATCCGGCGACGCGCAGGTGGTGCGGATCGGCCACGTCGGCCCGCTCTCGGGACCGCAGGCGCACTACGGCCGCGACACCGAGAACGGCGTGCGCCTGGCGATCGAGGACCTCAACGCGCAGAAGGTCGTCATCGGCGGCAAGCCGGTGCGCTTCGAGATCCAGGCCGAGGACGACGCCAGCGACCCCAAGCAGGGCACCGCCGCGGCGCAGAAACTGTGCGACTCCAAGGTCGCCGGCGTGGTAGGCCACCAGAACTCCGGCACGACCCTTCCCGCTTCCAAGGTCTACCACGACTGCGGCATCCCCCACATCACCGGCTCGGCCACCAACCCGGCGCTGACCAAGGCGGGCTACAACACGAGCTACCGGCTGATCGCCAACGACAACACGCTGGGCGCCGCCGTGGCCGCCTACGCGGTCGACACGCTGAAGCTCAAGACGGTGGCGGTCGTCGACGACCGCAGCGCCTACGGCCAGGGCGTGGCCGCGGTGTTCAAGCAGACCGCGCAGGCCAAGGGCCTGCAGGTGGTGGACGAACAGTTCACCAACGACAAGGCCACGGACTTCATGGCCATCCTCACGGCCATCAAGGCCAAGAACCCCGACGCCATCTTCTATGGCGGCATGGATCCCCAGGCCGGCCCCATGTTGCGCCAGATGGAGCAGCTGGGCATGGGCAAGGCCCGGTACCTGGGCGGCGACGGCATCTGCACGCCCACGCTCGGCAAGCTGTCGGGCAATGCGAAGACGCTGGAAAACGTGGTCTGCGCCGTGGGCGGCGCCTCCCTCGCCAAGATGCCGGGGGGCACGGCGTGGAAGCAGAAATACGACCAGAAGTTTCCCGGCCAGTTCCAGACCTACAGCCCGTACACCTACGACGCGGTGTTCGTGCTGGTGGACGCGATGAAGCGCGCGGGCTCCTGGGACCCGAAGGCCTACGTTCCCGAGCTGCTCAAGACGAGTTACCAGGGCGTGACGGCCAACATCCGGTTCGAGCCCAACGGCGAACTGAAGGACGCCGCGACCACGCTGTTCACGTACAAGGACGGCGCCCTGTCGCTGCTGGAGTGAGGTCACGCCGGGGTCCCTGCGGAAACTTGCTACAGTCCCGCACATCCGCACAAGCAATTCAAAGGAAGGCGTGACATGCCACGCACCGTCCACTGCATCAAGCTGGGCCGCGAGGCCGAAGGCCTCGATTTCCCGCCCTACCCGGGCGAACTGGGCAAGCGCATTTACGAGAACGTCAGCAGGCAGGCCTGGGGCGACTGGCTGAAGCACCAGACGATGCTGGTCAACGAGAACCGCCTGAACCTGGCGGACCAGCGCGCCCGCGAGTACCTGAAGCGCCAGATGGAGAACCACTTCTTCGGCGCCGGCGCCGACCAGGCGGCGGGCTACGTGCCCCCGAGCCAGTAGGTTCATGAGCGAAGTCGTCGCCTGGGACGACGACGGCACTCCCCGCAGCCCGCGCTTCGGCGACCGCTACCGTTCCGCGAGCGGCGGCCTGGCGCAGGCCCGCCACGTGTTCCTGCAAGGCTGCGGCCTGCCCGCGGCCTGGGCCGGGCGCGCCCGCTGGCGCGTGCTGGAGACCGGATTCGGCCTCGGACTCAACTTCCTCGCGACCTGGCTGGCCTGGCTGCAGGACCCGCAGCGACCGGGGATGCTGCATTTCGCTTCGATCGAGGCCTTCCCGGTCGCGGCCGACGACCTGCTGCGCAGCGCCGAAAACGAGCCGGGCCTGCTGCCCCTGGCGCGGGAACTGGCCGCGCGCTGGGAGGGCCTGACGCCCGGATTCCACCGCCTGGCCTTCGCCGAAGGCCGGGTGCTGCTCACGCTGTGTGTGGGCGACGTCGCGTCCATGCTGCGGGAGCAGGCGTTCCGCGCCGACGCGGTCTTCCTCGACGGCTTCGACCCCGAACTCAATCCGGAGATGTGGAGCCTCGACACGCTCAAGGGCGTCACGCGCCTGTGCGGCCGCGGCACCGCACTGGCGACCTGGTCGGTCGCCGGCCAGCTGCGGCGCGACCTGCAGTCCTGCGGCTGGCAGCTGGAGCGACGCGCCGGGCTGCCGCCCAAGCGCGAATGCCTGGCGGGCCGCTACGACCCCGCGTGGGAGGTGAAGGGCCTGGAGACGGAAGTCGAGGCCGGGGCGCGCGACTGCATCGTCATCGGCGGCGGACTCGCCGGGTCGGCCGTCGCCGCCAGCCTGGCCCGGCGCGGCTGGTCGGTGCGCGTGTTCGACACCGCCGCCGGCCCCGCGACGGGTGCCTCGGACCTGCCGGCCGGCCTGCTCGCGCCGCACCAGTCGCCCGACGACAACCCTCTGTCGCGCCTGTCGCGCGCCGGCGTGCGGATCACGCTGCAGGAAGCCCAGGCGCGGCTGGCGGACGGCCTCGAATGGCGTCGCACCGGCGCGCTGGAGTGGCGCGGCGACGATCGCCGGCCGCTGCCCGCCCTGGGCGAGCCGCTGGCCGTGTGGAGCCGCGAAGCGAGCGCGGCGCAGAAGCAGGCCGCCGGGATCGCGCCCGACCAGCCCGCCTGGTGGCACGAGAACGCCGCCTGGATCGAGCCGGCCGCCCTGGTGCGTGCCTGGCTGCGCACGCCGGGCGTGCGCTTCTGCGGCGGCCGCAAGGTGGCGCGCCTGGCGCGCCAGGGCGAAGGCTGGCGGCTGGAAGACGCCGCGGGGGCGACCCTGGCGCAGGCGAGCCTCGTGGTGGTGGCCGCCGCCCACGAGAGCGCGCCGCTGCTGGAACAGCGCCTGCAGCTGAACCCCGTGCGGGGACAGGTCACCTGGGGCCCGCATGCCGACGACGCCGCGCAGCTTCCCCCCTTCCCGGTCAACGGCAACGGCCACTTCCTGCCGCGCGTGCCGCTGCTGGAGCGCGATGCCTGGATCACCGGCTCGACCTACGGCCGGGGCGACGCCGACGAAACGCTGCGCCGCGAGGACGACGCCGCCAACCTCGAACGGGTGCGCCAGATGCTTCCGAAGGCCGCGCAGGCGGTGGAAAGCGCGATGCAGCGGCGCGAGACCCGTTCCTGGAGCGGCGTGCGCTGCGCCTCCACGGACCGCCGCCCGCTGGCGGGCGAACTGGAGCCGGGGCTCTGGGTGAGCACCGCGATGGGCTCGCGCGGGCTGACCTTCGCGGCCCTGTGCGGGGAATGGATCGCGGCCCGCCTGCACCGCGAGCCGCTGCCGGTCGAACACCGGCTGGCGCAGGCGATCGACCTCAGGCGGCAGGACCGAGCTCGATCCGGCTGAGCCACGCGTCCAGCCGTCCCGGATGCGGCGGGTCCTCCAGCAGCTCGTCCACTCCGGCCAGCCAGGCGCGTGCGCGCTCCGAGGCCGTGCGCTGGGCTTGCGTCATGGCCAGGTGCCGGATCGCGTTCGCTCCCTGGCGCAACTGCCGCACGAGGCCCCAGGGATCGCAATCGACCAGCCGGCCGTCGACCAGCGCCAGGTCGTAGTGGCGGCCCCGGGCCAGTTCCAGCGCCTGGGCCGCGGTCTCGGCTTCGTCGGCCTGGGTGAGCCGGGCCAGCGCCAGGCGCGCCCTCAGATAGAGGCGCTGCTCGCGATCGGCGCTGACGATCAGCGCCTGCTTCTGGGACATGACCGAGTCGGGGCCCGGGTCGACGTCCCCGTCCGGGCCGGAATCCTGGGCGAACAGCTGGTCCAGCGCCTCGATCACGTCGGGCCAGGCCAGCGGCCGGGGAAGGGCCCGCCACACGGAATCCGGCGGGCTGGCGCCGATCCACAGGATGCGCAGGTCGCGGTGCAGGGGCGACTCCGCTTCGACCCGCGCCTCCCAGCTCTGGGCGTCCATCAGGGCCACCCGCGGCGGCTCGGGCGCGGTCGGCGTCCAGAGCTGGTACATGGTGAGGCACTGCTCGGAGAGCCGGAACACGGTGTTGAGGGCGTGGCGCTCCTCGTCCGAGAAACCGACCACCTTGATGTAGACGCGCTGGGCCATGGGGCTTGGAAGTGAGGCCTCCATTATCCTTCGCTCGACAGTTCCCTCGAACGGGGCTTATCCGGACATCGAGGAAAATGCCGCGCCAGCCCGCATCGCGAGGGCTGCATAAGCTTATCCGCATAAGAGGCTAAGAAAAAAATAGTTCGGTTTCATATGGCCGTTTCCTAAAGTCACGGCTCCGGTGCCCTCCAGGGGACCGTCCACGTCCCGCCCTCATGTACCAATACACAGAATTCGATCGGCAGTTCGTGCGCAACCGCGCCGCCCAGTTCCGCGACCAACTCGAGCGCTGGCAGGCAGGCAAGCTCACGGACGAAGAGCTGCGTCCGCTGCGCTTGCAGAACGGCTGGTACATCCAGCGCTACGCGCCCATGACGCGCATCTCCGTGCCGTACGGCGAGATCTCCAGCCTGCAGCTGCGCACGCTGGCCCGGGTGGCGCGGGAATACGACCAGCCCACGCCGGAGCTGCTGGCCGAGGCGCAGGAAAAGCAGCTCGGGCTGGGCCCGGTGCCGATCCCGGGCACGGACCGGCAGGTCGTGACGAAACTGAAGTACGGCTACGGCCACTTCAGCACGCGCACCAACGTGCAGTTCAACTGGATCCCGATCACCCGGGCGGCCGAGGTCATGGAGCTGCTGGCCGGCGTGAACATGCACGGCATCCAGACCAGCGGCAACGCGATCCGCAACATCACCACCGAGGCGCTCGCCGGCATCGCCGTCGACGAGTACGCGGATCCGCGCCCGTTCGCGGAGATCATCCGCCAGTGGGCCGCGCTGCACCCGGAATTCGTGTTCCTGCCGCGCAAGTTCAAGATCGCCCTCAACGGCGCGAAGGAAGACCGCGCCGCGCTGGGCTGGTACGACATCAGCCTGCAGCTGCTGAAGAACGAAGCCGGCGAGCTGGGCTTCAAGGTGATGGTGGGCGGCGGCATGGGCCGCACCCCGATCATCGGCACGGTGGTACGCGAGTTCGTCGAGTGGAAGCACCTGCTGTCCTACCTCGAGGCCTGCATCCGCGTCTACAACCAGTACGGCCGCCGCGACAACGTCTGGAAGGCCCGCATCAAGATCCTGGTGAAGGCCGAGGGCCAGAAGTACATCGACAAGGTGGAAGAGGAATTCCGCCAGATCGTCGAGATCGACGGCGCACCGCACACGATCACGCAGGCCGAACTCGATCGCGTCTCGGCGTACTTCGTCGCGCCCGAGATCCGGCGGGCGCAGCGCGACGCCGCCGCCCAGCGCGTGCACGAGATCATCCGCGCCGACGCCGAGGCCGACCCGCAGTACGACCGCTGGCTGCAGCGCAACGTGCTGCCGCACCGCAACCCCGAGCTGCGCGCGGTGGTGCTGTCGTTCAAGCGCCTGGGCCAGAACCCCGGCGACTGCAACGCCGAACAGTTCGACGCGGTCGCCGAACTGGCCGACCGCTTCTCGTACGGCGAGGCGCGCCTCACGCACGAACAGAACCTGCTGCTGCCCTGGGTGCACCAGGAAGACCTGCCGGAGCTGTGGGCCGCGGCCCGCAAGCTGGGCCTGGCGCGTGCCAACATCGGCCTGCTGACCGACATGATCGCCTGCCCGGGCGGCGACTTCTGCTCGCTGGCCAACGCGCGCTCGCTGCCGATCGCCGAGGCGATCACCGAGCGCTTCCAGGACCTCGACGAGGAATGGGACATCGGCGAGATCGACCTGAACTTCTCGGGCTGCATCAATTCCTGCGGGCACCACCACGCCGGCCACATCGGCATCCTCGGCGTCGACAAGGACGGCCAGGAGTGGTACCAGATCACGCTGGGCGGCTCCAACGGCTCGCACCTGTCCGGCCCCGCCGGCCCCGGCAAGATCATCGGCCCCTCCTTCGCCAAGGAGGAAGTGCCGGCCGTGATCGAGGCCCTGATCGACACCTACCGCCAGCTGCGCCAGGGCGCCGGCGACGGCAGGCACGAACCCTTCATCGCCACCCTGCGCCGCGTCGGCCACGAGCCTTTCAAGGCTGCCGCCAACGCCTGCCGCCTCGTGGAAAAGGAAACCGCGTGACCCAACGACTGATCCAGATCCTGCAGGCCGGCGAGGTCCGGCCGGAAGAGAACGTGAACGTGCTGAGCGTCACCAACGACGCCGACGTGCTGGAGGTGCCGCTGGAAGGCGTGGACCGCATCGAGCTGAACTTCCCGAAGTTCAGCGACGGGCGCGCCTTCAGCCAGGCCTACCTGCTGCGCCGCCGCCGCAAGTTCGCCGGCGACATCCGCGCCACCGGCGACGTGCTGGTCGACCAGGTCGTGCAGATGCAGCGCACCGGTTTTTCCAGCGCCGTGCTGAAGGAAGGCAAGGACGTCGCCGACGTGCAGCGCCAGTTCGAGCGCTACGCCGAGTTCTACCAGGCGGACGTGGTCGAGCAGGCGCCCCATTTCGCACGGAGCTGAGATGGGAGCGATCGACCTGCACGCGCGGCCTTCGAAGGACTACGAGGCCAGGCTCGCCGAGACGCAGAAGCTGCTGATCCAGGCGGCTTCGGAGTTCACGCCCCTCAAGCAGGCTTCCAGCCTGGGCGCCGAAGACGTCGTGATCACGCACCTGATCAACGCGCTGGAACTGGACATCCCGGTGTTCGTGCTGGAGACCGGCGCGCTGCACCAGGAGACGCTGGACCTGCTGGCGCGCACCCAGGCCGCGTCGCGCGCGCCGGTGGAGGTCTACCGCCCGGTGCAGGAAGCGGTCGTCCAGTTCGTCGAGCGCGAAGGCAAGGACGCCATGTACCGGAGCATCGAACTGCGCAAGGGCTGCTGCCACATCCGCAAGCTGGAGCCGCTGGAGCGCGCCCTGGCGGGGCAGAAGGCCTGGATCACGGGCCTGCGCCGCGAGCAGTCCGCCGCGCGCGCCGAGGTGCCGCTGGTCGACACGGCGGACGTGGCGAAGAACGGCCGCACCAAGCTCAATCCCCTGGCCAACTGGACCTGGGGCGACGTGTGGCACTACATCGCCACCAACGGGGTCGACTACAACCCGCTGCACGACCAGTTCTTCCCCAGCATCGGCTGCGCGCCCTGCACGCGCGCGATCAGCCTGGGCGAGGACTTCCGGGCCGGGCGCTGGTGGTGGGAAGGCGGCGAAACGACGAAGGAGTGCGGCTTGCATGTCCAGCCGCAGGCGAGCGAGAGCTCGCCGATCGCCGCTTCGGCGCAGGGTCGCTTTGCGGAGGCAAGGTGAGCCGAAGCCAGAACGAGGCCGCCAAAGAGCGCGGCTTGCACGTGAACAAGGAAGAAAAGGTCGCCGCATGAATGCACGCACGGAACCCCAGCTGCTGGGCCGCATCAGCAACCGGCATCTCGACGCGCTCGAGGAAGAAGCGATCTTCGTGCTGCGCGAGGTGGCCGGCGCCTTCGAGCGGCCGACGCTGCTGTTCTCGGGCGGCAAGGATTCGCTGGTCCTGCTGAAGTGCGCCGAGAAGGCCTTCGGCGCGGGCCGCATCCCCTACCCGCTGCTGATGATCGACACCGGCCACAACTTCCGGGAGGTCACGGAGTTCCGCGACCACCGCGCGCAGGAACTGGGCGCCGAACTGATCGTGCGCAGCGTGGAGGATTCGATGCGGCGCGGCACGGTGCGGCTGGCGCGCCCCGACGAGAGCCGCAACGCGCACCAGTCGGTGACGCTGCTGGAGGCGATCGAGGAATTCCGCTTCGACGCGCTGATCGGCGGCGCCCGCCGCGACGAGGAAAAGGCCCGCGCCAAGGAGCGCATCTTCTCCCACCGCGACAGCTTCGGGCAGTGGCAGCCGAAGGCCCAGCGGCCGGAACTGTGGACGCTGTTCAACACGCGCCTGCAGCCCGGCGAGCACTTCCGCGTGTTCCCGATCTCCAACTGGACCGAGCTGGACGTGTGGCAGTACATCGAGCGGGAGCACATCGAGCTGCCCTCGATCTACTACGCGCACCAGCGCCAGGTGGTCGAGCGCCGGGGCCTGCTGGTGCCGGTGACCGAGATCACGCCGCCCCGGGCCGGCGAAGAGGTCGTGACCCGCACCGTGCGCTTCCGCACGGTGGGCGACATCACCTGCACCTGCCCGGTGCCCAGCCCCGCCGCCAATGCCGGCGAGGTGGTGGCCGAGACCCTGGCCGCCGAAGTGAGCGAGCGGGGCGCGACCCGGATGGACGACAAGACCTCCGACGCCTCCATGGAAAAGCGCAAGAAGGACGGGTATTTCTGATGACCGTGACCGTAACCGACCACGACGCCGCGCTGCGCTTCATCACCTGCGGCAGCGTCGACGACGGCAAGAGCACCCTGATCGGCCGCCTGCTGGTGGACAGCCGCGCCGTGCTGCAGGACCAGCTCGCCTCCGTTTCGAAATCCGGCGAGACCGACCTCGCGCTGCTGACCGACGGCTTGTCGGCCGAGCGCGAACAGGGCATCACCATCGACGTGGCCTACCGCTACTTCGCCACCCCGGCACGCAAGTTCATCATCGGCGACGCGCCCGGCCACGAGCAGTACACGCGCAACATGGTGACGGCCGCTTCCGGCGCCGACGCCGCCGTGGTGCTGGTGGACGCCACCAAGCTGAAATGGCAGAACCCCGGCCTGGAACTGCTGCCGCAGACGCGCCGCCACACCCTGCTGTGCAAGCTGCTGCGCGTGCCCGCGATCGTGTTCACGATCAACAAGCTCGATGCGGTGGAGGATCCGACTGTCGCCTTCACCAACATCCGGGATGCGCTGGAGCGCTTCACCGAAGCCGCCGGCATCCATGCCCGCGCCATCGTGCCGATCTCCGCGCTCAAGGGCCACAACGTGGTCGAGGCGGTGGCGGGCTGGTGCGGCTACCAGGGCCCGTCGCTGCTGACGCTGCTGGAGCAGCTCGATGTGACGCCGGCCGAAACGACCGAGGCCTTCGCCTTCCCGGTGCAGTGGGTGGAGAAGTTCTCCGCCTCGTCGGACACCTCGCAGGGCCGCCGCGTGTTCTGGGGCCGCGTGGCGACCGGCAGCGTGCAGCCGGGCCAGGAGATCACCGTGCTCCCGAGCGGCCAGACCGCGAAGGTGGCGCAGGTGCTGGACCACGCCCGCCAGCCGACCGAGATCGGCGCCCGCCACAGCGCCGGCATCATCCTGGACCGCGAAGTCGACGTGTCCCGCGGCGACTGGCTGCTGGCCCCCGGCGCCTTCGCGCCGGCGCGCGAGATCCGCGCCACCATCGCGTGGCTCGATGACGAACCGCTCGTCGCCGGGCGCGTCTATTGGGCCTTGCACGGTCACCGGTGGGTCAAGACAAAAGTCAAACGCATCATCCACAAGCTGGACGTGAACACCCTGGCGGAAGAGGATGCGGACCACCTGGAACCGAACGGCATCGGCCACGTCGAACTGGCCCTGCAGGAGCCGCTGGCCACCCTGCCCTATGCCCGCTCGCGCACGCTGGGGGCGCTGGTGCTGGTCGACACGGCCTCGCACAAGACCTCCGGCGCAGTGTTGGTTGGTTGACAAAAGGCAAATCCCCGGAGCCGTAGGGCCTCGCAGCAGGAATCCGTCCAAGACCCAGTAAAATCAAGGGTTTCCCCGAACCCTGCCGTAGAACAATGACTCACGTCGTCACCGAATCCTGTATCCGCTGCAAGTACACCGATTGCGTGGACGTCTGCCCCGTGGACTGCTTCCGCGAGGGCCCGAACATGCTGGTGATCGACCCGGACGAGTGCATCGACTGCGCGGTGTGCATCCCCGAGTGCCCCGTGAACGCGATCTTCGCGGAAGAGGACGTGCCGGCCAACCAGGTGGCGTTCACCAAGCTGAACGCGGACCTGTCGCACGCCCCGGGGTGGAAGAGCATCACGAAACGCAAGCCGGCGCTGCCGGATGCGGAGGAATGGAAAGACAAGACGGACAAGCTCAAGGAGCTGGTCCGCTGAAGGAATCATGGAACCGAAACTCAACGAAGAAGTGATCAAGACCGCTGCCGCCCACGACGGCCCGATCGAGACGGACGCCGTGATCATCGGCGCGGGTCCGGTGGGCCTGTTCCAGGTGTTCGAACTCGGCCTCCTCGAGATCAAGGCCCACGTCATCGACTCGCTCGGCTACCCCGGTGGCCAGCCGATCGAGCTGTATCCCGACAAGCCGATCTACGACATCCCGGCGATCCCGGTGTGCACCGGCAAGGAGCTGACGGACGCGCTGCTCAAGCAGATCGAGCCCTTCGGCGCCACCTTCCACCTGGGCCAGACCGTGAGCGTGGTCCAGAAGCAGGGCGACGGCCGCTTCTTCGTCGAGACCTCCAAGGGCACGAAATTCCTGACCAAGACCATCTTCATCGCGGCGGGCGTGGGCGCCTTCGAGCCGCGCACCCTGAAGGTGGACGGCCTCGACAAGTTCGAGGGCAAGCAGCTGTTCTACCGGGTGAGGAACCCGGCCGATTTCGCCGGCAAGAACCTGCTGGTCGTCGGCGGCGGCGACTCCGCGCTCGACTGGGCGCTGAACTTCACCCCCGGCAACGAGGACGGCAACACCAACAAGGCCGAGAGCGTGATCCTGGTCCACCGCCGCGACGGCTTCCGTGCCGCCCCCGCCTCCGTGGCGCGGATGCACGAGCTGTGCGACCAGATGGAGATGCAGTTCATCGTCGGCCAGGTGACCGCGCATGAAGAGAAGGACGGCAAGCTCACCGCGGTGAAGGTCACCGGCGGCGACGGCGTCACCCGCACGGTGCCGCTGGACATGCTGCTGGTCTTCTTCGGCCTGTCGCCCAAGCTCGGCCCGATCGCCGACTGGGGCCTGGACATCGAGCGCAAGCAACTGAAGGTGGACACCGAGAAGTTCTCGACCAACGTGCCGGGCATCTTCGCGGTGGGCGACATCAACACCTACCCGGGCAAGAAGAAGTTGATCCTCTCCGGCTTCCACGAGTGCGCGCTGGCCGCCTTCGGCGCCGCGCCCATCGTCTTCCCCGAGAAGGGCAAGATCCACCTGCAGTACACGACCACCAGCCCGAAGCTGCACAAGGTGCTGGGCGTCGAGACGCCGGTGTTCGACTGACGATTTGCTGAATAACGGCCGAGCTTCCGGGTTCGGCCCGGAATCGCCCTATAATCGAAGGCTTGTTCCCCGATAGCTCAGTCGGTAGAGCGCCGGACTGTTAATCCGTAGGTCCCTGGTTCGAGCCCAGGTCGGGGAGCCACCCAACAAGTGGCGTAAGTGCTTGATTTCAAAGGCCTTCTTCGGAAGGCCTTTGTCTTTTCCGGCTCTCGCAAGCGGGTCTGATAGCTTGGTTGATAGCTTGACGCATTGCCCTTGAATGCGCCCCGGTGCGCTGAGGAAGCGAAATTCCTCGAAAAACTGCGCCGGCAGGTCGTGATCAGGGGCAAAAGCGTCACACCGTCAGACAAGTGTCAGCGTGCGACGCCGTGGTATACGGAATGAACATTTCGCGCCACTTGCGTTCGCTTTAGGGCTTCGTCTCCCACCTACATGGAAACGAAGCCTGTGAGCAACAAACTCGCGTTCGAACAAACCCCCGTCGCCGCCCTCGTGGCCGCTAGGCACTCGCCCAGCTCAGGGGAGATCAGCGGCAAGCAGCAGACTGCCAAGAAGAAGCTTCGTCGCCGCAAGGGCACCGGCAGCATCTTCCAATACCGCGGCGGCTACCGCGCCGAGATCACCTTGCCCAACGGCGAGCACCGGTTCAAGGACAGCTTCCCGAGCGAAGCGGCCGCAGACGAATGGCTGCGGGAACTGCTCGCGCAGGCCAAGGACGCCGCACGACCGGAGCTCGGCGGCCCGACGCAGTGCACCCTGGCGGAGATGATGTGGCACTACGCGCACATCTACACCATCAACAAGGGGGGCGCCGCCGCCGAGCTGAACCGGATCGGCCACTATCTCCAAGGCGCCGGCTTTGCCCTGCTCAAGGTGGTGAAGAATGCAGGGCGCAAGGAACTGGTCCAAGTGGACTGGCGGCAGGAGCAGGACCTGCCCTGCGGGTTCGAAGAGCACCGAGGCAAACGGCTCGCCCTTCGCGAGGGAACGTACAAGGCCATCGCCGAACTGGCGAACACCCGCGTGAGCCAGATCACAAAGGCGAAGCTCGAGTCCTTCGACTCGTTGATGAAGCAGGAGGGGCTGTCCGGCAGCACGGTCCAGAAGGAGATCGCCCTGCTCAAGGCGATGTTCAACAAAGCCATTGCCAAGTGGAACTGGATTGGCTTCACCAATCCGGCCGTGGGCATCAAGCTGGCGACGCCCATAATGAAGTTCGTCAAATTCACGAAGAAGGACGAGGAGGCCCTTCAGGCCTCACTCGCCAGATGCGACAACCCGCTTTTCCCCCTGCTGGTAGAGGCGGCGATTTCCACCCTGGCAAGGCGCGAATCCCTGCTGAGGCTTCGGGAGGAGGACGTGGACCTGGATGCGCGCACGGCCCACCTGCGCAGCAAGACGGGGGACGTGGTCATCCACCTGAGCCACCGCGGCGTAGAGATCCTTCGGCGGGTTCCTGTCAGCGAGGACGGCCGATATTTCCCGATGACACCCAGTGCCGTGGACAACGCCTGGGATGCCGCCCGCGCTCGTGCGGGCCTTCCGCACCTTACGTTCCAGGATCTGCGGCACATCGGCGCCACCTACTACGTCCGAAAGGGCATCACCGCGCACGTCCTTCAGCAGCTCCTGGGGCATAAGTCGCCCCGCCAGGCTCAGGTTTATGTGAACCTCGTAGGCAAAGACGTGCTGGAGGCCCTCGATCGTGCGGAGTCGTCGGCCACTCAGCGCGGCGACCTGCCGCCACCGATCCAGGGCAGCGCGAAGGAGGAAATGAACCGGCGGCGCGCGCAACGGCTGAACGCCGTTCGTGCCGACAGCCGGGCGACCGATCAAGCCATCCAGAAGGCGCAGGAGACCGTCGACATGCTCATTCGGCGCATGCGGCTGAGCCCGACGTAAGCGAGCGAGCCTTGCACTTCGAGCGGCAGTGAGGCAGCGCCCCACAACTTCAGGTCCAAGGTGATGCCCCTTCGCCACGAAGGTGTAAGCCGCTAGCTCGGCTCTTCGGCGAGATCGGCACTTGATTTCTCACGAGGCCCCAGCCCCGATCAGCGCGCGCCTTCTTTTGCTGGTCGCCGTCAGCACGGCAGCGGCCGGTGGTTCACCGGCCGCCATTACCCCTATGTCAGACGAGGCGAACCGGAGCGGGTACGCCGGCCGCACTGAGCGCCGTGGTGATAACCCGTGCGCCTGAATTCACCGCCTCGACCGCGGCAGTCGGCGCCTGAGGTGTCACCGGCGCGAGTCCAGGCGCGCATTCGGCCGTCCCCCCCTCTGACACCACGGACCCGTTGCGCATCCATTCCCGCTGGGGCGCAAAGGCCCTCTCCAGCCAAGCGTCCACAACCTCTTCCAGCCACTGCAGGCTCTTGCCGATCTGCACCCCTGGAGGGAACTCGCCCTCGCGGATCATGTACTCCAGCTTCCGGATCTTCACCCCGATCTTCTTGGCGACTTCCGACTTTCCAATACATCCCACAATTTGCTCCATTGGTTTGAATGGAATATGTAGAACCCGGTAGTTCAGGCCGCGAGCCATCAGTGGCAGCAGACGGTCGACAAGATGAGCTCGCACCAGCGCATCCGCCTGCCGGATCGGTCAGGGCGCACCTCTGACAGCAAAAAAAAGCCCCCGCCGCACGGCGAGGGCTGGGAGCAGAAAGGACTTAGAACACTGGCACCGGGCAACCACGTCGCCCTGTCGGGTGCTACCAGGGCCGACAGAGTGTCAAGGTGACCGACGTGAGCTTCTGCCCAGGGGGCAGCATCAGGAGGGACCACGCATCCGGCCCGCGCAAAGCGTCCTGCAGCTTCGCCATCGTGTCCTCCAGTTCCCTGGCGGCGAGCCTGCGCAGCCCCGCGAGCTCGGACAGGAGGTCCTTGAACCCGCGCACAGGCACGATCGGCGCCATGCGAGGCGTGTGCTCGTTCACCAACTGGGCGTACAGCCGGCAATCCGCGGTCGCGATCTTCAGCGTCTCAAGTTCCGAGCGGCCAGCGAAGTCAAGGACCGTCAAGACGACGTGATCCGGTACGTACAAGACCAACATGCCAATTGCGCTGCTGTCGCCCACCCGCATCGAATCCGCCGAGAAAGCTGCCGGATAGCGCATGCGTCCCACCAGGTCGAGGACGGCAGGGGGAACAGGCTGGATCAGCGCCTCAAGAGAAGCCAGTTCAGTGGCAGTGGACACCAGAGTCGACCAGCACGATTGGCCAACCCAGACTTCGTCAGAAATCAAGCTCGGATTTTCGTTCCTGTCATCGGGCCACAACTTTCGAAGCGTCATCTAGTTTCCTCTTACGCGACAAATCGTCGCAGTACGTGTAGATGCGCAGGTGGAAAAGAGTGACTCCCCCGATGTCGCTTGCCCGGAACAGAGCGAAAAGAAGGCCGTGCTCGGGGACAAGGCCACAGCAGCCTTACTTTGAACTGGACGCTATTTTACGATTTTCGCCATCTAAGCGCTGGGCGCGTCCGCGATAACCGACTTCAACGCACCGGCTTCAAGCGTGAGGCGAATTGGCCTTTGTATACTGAAACTGTCGCGTCGCCTCCCGCCAATGAAATCAAGCGCTGAACTTGTCGCATGGGTCCAGAACCTCTATTTGGTCATGCTTTATCCGGAGTTCGATCAGCACTGGCAAGAAACTTTTGGAGACCGAAACGATGACAACGAGTAATCTGCTGGCGCAGGCGCTGCGAGATGTCGGGCTGGTATGCCTCACCATCGCGGTCGCACTTCTTCTAGACAATCAGGACGAGTAGTCCCCACCCCCGGCCGTTGGCAACGAGGCGCGGTCGGCTCCCTGCCTCCCGGAACGGGAGATCGGAAATCAAACGCTTTCTGGAAAGATCAACATGTACACACCCTTCTGGGAATTCATCATGACCGACAACCCCGATCTCGGACGCTGCCTTGACCACGCGGGGCATTCCACTTGGGATGCACCGTGCGGCGGCACCTGGTCCTCGTCGGATCCGTTCGGGATTTAAGACCTTCGTTCGGGATCTCTGGGTCCTGAGGCAGTACCTGCCTCGGGACCCTTTTCTTTGGCGCCGCGCGCGTCCGGTGGTGCACCTGTGTTGCTGCGCTGAGATCCTGAGCCCTCGCACAACACTGCCGTGAATACCCCATCCGGTGACTCCGCATCATCACCTCGATAGGGGCTGCTCTGCCTAATGGCTGGGGCCGCGATAAGGGGGCGATCCCCCATTTCGCGAAGCCACTAAGCAGGTACGTTCGCACACTCCGCTGGCGCCCTCTGGTGAAGCGAATTACCAGCAGACTCGGCAAACGTGAAAACCTGAAAAACCGCAGGACCGCTCGCCTGCAGGCACGATACGTAGTACCGAGACAGCTACAAACCTCGCGCTGAAGCTGGGTTTTCCGACTTTTCCACCTTTTCCCGGTTTACTGCGCTGGTTAGCTTTTTGTGTTTAGAGGGGGCGGCCTGGAGATCCTAGGACTCTGCGTGAACTGACGCGCCGCTTGGTCTTACTGAGATGTAGCGGGTGTTGTTCACGCGCAGCCTGGTCTCTAGCCACAACGCTCGCTCGTCGCTCGGATCGCTGCCCATGTACCGATCGACCACCTTGCGAACGGCGTTGCGAGACTCTCCAGTGGCCTCGCTGACCCGATCCAGTAGCACCGTGTGATTCAGGCCACCGGCCGAAAGTGCTCGCTCGACCTGGTCGATGATCGGCCGATCGGACTCCAGGCGTTGTCGAGTCTCCAGCAGCGAAGCGACGTCGACGAGCGCGTCGAGTGCGCACACTTCCATGTTGATGATGTCGAGCTGGAAGCTGCGCTTCTGCGCATTGCAGCGCACCTTGTCCGGGGTAAGGGTGATCGTCACCCTTCCGCCGGCGTCCTTATCGGTAGCGTGCGCATAGATCAGTTCGTCCACGTCGTTGCGGACATCACCCACGCCCTCGAAGATGCGTTTGCCATCCATGCCAGCATGCTTGTTCGTATGCCCCAGCAGGACCACCGTGCCCCCGAGCTGGGTGAGCGAACGCATCAGCATGAAGAACTCGCGCGAGCCGCGCTTGGACATCAAGTCCAAGTACTTCTTCAACGTGTCGAAGAACATGACTACGTTGTTCAAGGGCGCGGCCGCCTTGACCATGCTCCGGAGAACCTTTATTTGGTCTTCAGGCGCCGCGCTCGCCAACGTCGAGTTCAGCAGGACGTAGCCATGCTTCTTCGCGTGCTGGTGAAGGCGCGGGACGTCTCCGGCGCCGGCGTCTTCCTGGAAATAGAAGACCTGCAGGCCTGCGTTCGCCAGCTCACTAGCAGCAAACGTCGCCACTGCCGTCTTCCCGGAGCCGCCTTCGCCGGCGAGCACCACCAGGTGGCTGCGCGCGATGACCTCGCGCCAAATGAACTCAGTCGCTTGCATCTTCTCTACCTGCGAATCCGTTACTGCGAAAACGCTAAGGGCGTCCGCGACATCCATGTGCGGCTGCAATGGCGTCTGCGCTGTGCTCATGCCGCACGCCCCTCAGAACTCCGGACCTCCCGGTGTTTGGCGAGCCAGTCCTCGACATCGGCGAGGCACCACCGGAGGTGGCGACCGCCAGGAATGCGCACACGAGGCGGAACGGCAGCGGGATTACGCGTGAGGTCCTTTCGGATCGTTTCCGGACTGCGCGCCAGGAGCTGAGCGAGTTGCTCAAGCGTTAGCAGCTGAAGATGTGTCATTGACGACTCCGTGCCGGTGGTTCAGGGCACGGGCGACCGACAGCGCCTGATCGTGTCCGCCAGCGGAACAACTTGTCCGTAGCGGTCCGTATAGGCGCTGCTAGTTCGCGCGATCGCGAAGAGGCGCCCAAGCACAGGGGAGGCAAATACACAAGGAAACCCTCTCCTCTTGGGCCACTACGGGGCAGCACGTCGGGATGCAACCTGGAACAGCCCCCCTGGGCAACTGGTCTTCATGACATGCGCCCGCCAGTTAACACTCGTTCACGCGAGCTGAAAAGGGCCGCCGCCACTTGCGTGAAGTGCTTAGGCCGTTGGGCCTTGAGTGTGCGGCAGCTTGACTAAAGTCAAGCCATGCCGGAGGGGTGTTCTGGCATGCCAAAAAACGCGGCCTAACTGGCGCCCTCGCGTAGCAAGGCCGCCCCTGCCTTGTGTTCGGGCGAGACGGCCGCAGCAAGGTCTACGTGAGTTGGATTTCAATGCCGTCCGCGGCGGCAAAGATGTGTACGTCCTCCGAGCGGTACTGCCCACCGCGACCGCCGCGGAAGACGTACCCCCACGCGTGCTCCTGCAGCATGACGAGAAACCTTGTGCCTGGAGCGGCTTGGCGGTAGTACTTGCTTGACTCCCTGATCTGCACAAACAACTGCACGCGCACCCTCGATCACGCGCGCTTTCTGCGCCGATTCAGCGCGAAGCATGGCGGGCGTCACCACTTCCATCTCGGGCTGCCTCATGCCGCCACCGCGCTCAGGAGAACGGCCTTCTGGATTTCCGCAATCTCATGCGCTGGTAGCCGACGCCAAGCATCCTGGGGCTGTTCGTAGCCAGGCGGCAGAAGCGAAGCGTCGCACATCGCAATTGCGAGCAGGATGCGCTCTCCGGTGCTGAGCACGCCGGCAATGCGCGGGTTCCGCTGGTACGAGCGGATAATTTGAGAAAGTTCAGATGCCGTCACGGATTCTCCTTAGTCAAGTGGATGGAACCCGAGGGGCAATCAGAGCGCCCAGCCCGGGTCCGTTGATCTAAGTACCGCAACCGTGAGGTCGTTTCAGTATACCTTGCGGGCCGTGGAAAGGGCCCACAGAGTTGGGCGTGAACAGGGCACGCAGTAGTTCTGGGAATCTGCGGCGCTCCTTGCGGCCGCGCATCCCGCGATCACGTACGTCGCTGCGCCCATTCGATCACCGCGTACGATGTTCCAGATCTCAGGTGCTGCATGCGGATCTCGACCGAGGTCTTCAGTCGTCGCACATTTCTCTAGACGCCTCCCTTTGCAGCCGGCGGCTGCATGATGCAAGCACGGTGAAGCTGGGCGCGGTCCAACGCGTACCCTTGACCATCCGACTCGACGACCTCCGCCCAGGTTCGGGCATACCGCTCGCGCGTAGTCTCCCCTTCCGAAATGACCCACAGCCACACCGTCCTAGGGGTCAGCAACGGAAGGATGGATCGCATCTTGTCCCTGAGCTCCCGGCTTCCCTTGGAGGTGATCTCCACCTCGATGCACACCGTTGTCTCCACCCCGCTCTGGTCAACGTGC
Organism: Ramlibacter monticola; assembly: GCF_016722785.1. Lineage (GTDB taxonomy): Bacteria > Pseudomonadota > Gammaproteobacteria > Burkholderiales > Burkholderiaceae_C > Ramlibacter > Ramlibacter monticola. The sequence continues at coordinate 555,592 of NZ_JAEQNE010000002.1, forward strand.
CGCAATAAGATGTCTGGCCGTGCAGCAACATTGATGCTGCGCAACTCGCGGTCGCCCTTAATCCGGCGCAGGCCGGCGAGGTCGGTTGGCAGGCGCGCCACGACTTCACGCTGCACTGCCATCTCGTGGACAAGCCGGGACAACGTAAGCCGCTCGGGATGGCTCAAATAGGTGACTCCCCGTCTCAGAGCGAACTCTCCCAGTCTCAGGCCGGCAGTTGTGAGCGCCCAGACGGAAACTGCAGACATTGGCACTGCAACGCGTCGGATAAGCCCTGCGGATTCCAGCCGCCGGCAGATCCCCCTGGCCTGCACCCGCAGTACCTCACGCAACATAGATTCCGTGCTGTGGGGCGACACGGTCGCGAGCCAGGCACACGCCAGTTGCGCCTTTTCTTGCCATCTTTGTTGTGGCGTCTGGTTGTTGAGGCTGTCGCGGGGGCACTTAGGGCGCATGGCGTGTTTGAGCTTGGTTGTTGTGACCACCCGTGTAGCGCCGTCAGGGCCGATCGCGCTACATACGCTGTACATGCGCGCGTACATACGTCGTACATACGTGCTGGCGCCCGCGTCTCCGGATTGGACTCGGGATCCCCGGGGTACCGCCGACTCGCCGCAAAGCGGCGACCGCGCTAGGGCGCGGCGGGGTCGGCTCGGGCCTGGACGGCCCGCCCCCTGCATGCGCGGCCTGCCGCTTCGCGGCCGGGTCCCCGCCGCGTTGCGGTGTCGCGCCCTGAACGGGCAGCGAGCGCTCCGCTCACCCGCCGCTGCGGGGACCCGGCCGCAGGCCGGGGCCGGGGCTTCGCCCCCGCGGCGCCGACCCGCGGTGGGCCGCGGGCCACTCCGCCCTACGGGCTCCGTTTCGTGCACCGCGGCGCCCCCACGCTCCGGGACCGTGGGCGGTCCCGGAGTGGTCCGCTGTCGCGGCCCACCGCTTCGCGGCTTTACGCCGGCCTGTCGGCCCGCGTTTGGGTCCGGCCTTGGGGCCGGACGCATGCCCGCTCCTGTCCCCAGGAGCGGGCATCTACCAGACGGTGATTTTGCATCTGCCGGTTATCCTGTCGAGCTACATTTGCCGGTGTTCTGTCCGGACAAGATCTAGAAAAGTTTGCAGGGATGAACCAGGACCTGAAAAAGACCCTTTGGGCGGCCGCCGACAAGCTGCGATCCTCGATGGACGCCGCCGAGTACAAGCACATCGTCCTCGGCCTCATCTTCCTCAAGTACATCTCCGACGCTTTCGACGAGCGACGGGCCCAACTCCGGTCCGCCTTCGCGGACCATTCCAGCGACCTCCACCTGCCTGACGCGGCGGACCACGCCGAGGCCCTGGAGGAGCGGGACTACTACACGATGGCCAACGTCTTCTGGGTGCCGGCGCCGGCCCGCTGGGAGGCCATTCGCGCCCAGGCCAAGCAGGCCGACATTGGCGTGCGCATCGACGCCGCGCTGGAGTCCATCGAGGCGGACAACCCGCGCCTGAAGGGCATCCTGGACAAGCGCTTCGGTCGCACGCAGCTCGAGCCCGGGCGCCTGGGCGAGCTGGTGGACCTGATTTCGACCATAGGCTTCGGCGAAGGACACCACGCCAAAGACTTGCTGGGCGAGGTCTACGAGTACTTCCTGGGCCAGTTCGCCAGTGCCGAGGGCAAGAAGGGCGGGCAGTTCTACACGCCGGCCTCGGTGGTCAAGGTGTTGGTCGAAGTGCTGGCCCCGCACCAGGGCCGCGTCTACGACCCGTGCTGCGGCTCCGGCGGCATGTTCGTGCAGAGCGAGAAGTTCATCGAAGCCCACGGCGGCAGGGCCGAGGACATCAGCATCTACGGACAGGAGGCCAACCCGACCACCTGGCGATTGGTGGCGATGAACCTGGCAATCCGAGGCTTCGCGGCCGACCTGGGCAAAGAGCCGGCTGACACCTTCCACCGCGACCAGCATCCCGACCTGCGCGCCGACTACGTGCTGGCCAACCCGCCTTTCAACATCAGCGACTGGGGCGGCGAGCGCCTCGCTGTGGACAAGCGCTGGGTCTACGGCGTACCGCCCGCCGGTAACGCCAACTACGCATGGTTGCAGCACATTCTGCATCACCTGAGTCCGCGCGGGCAGGCCGGGGTTGTGCTGGCCAACGGCAGCATGTCATCAGGCCAAAGCGGCGAGGGCGACATCCGCCGGGCGATGGTCGAGGCAGACGCGGTGGATGTAATGGTCGCGCTGCCACCGCAGCTCTTCTTCAACACACAGATTCCGGCCTGCCTGTGGTTCCTGACCAAGGACAAGACCGGTGCGGCGGTGCCGGGCGGCGAGAAGGGGCGCGACCGGCGCGGCGAAGTGCTGTTCATCGACGCGCGCAAGCTCGGCCGCATGGACACCCGCGTGACCCGCGTCTTCGATGACTCGGATGTGGCGCGCATCGCCGTCACCGTGCACCGCTGGCGCGCAGATGGCGAGGACGGAACCGACGAGCCCTATGCCGACGTGCCCGGCTTCTGCCGCGCGGTAAAACTGGTCGAAGTCGCCGAGCACGGCCATGTCCTGACGCCTGGGCGCTACGTCGGGGCTGAGGAAGCTGCGGACAACGACGAGGCGTTCAGCGAGACGATGGAGCGGCTGACAGCACAGCTCGCCGAGCAAATGGCGAAGGGAACTGAGCTGGATGCTGTGATTCGGGGAAAGCTCGGGAGCCTCGGGTATGCGGTCTGAGCGCCCTCTTGAAACACGGACAGGAGGGCGCGCGGCTACGACCGGAGTCATTCCGGGAGACGTTGCTCTTTCTGTCGGCAACCCCGAGTCCGCCTTGCCAGCTGATTGGCGCTGGCGCCTGTTGACTGACGTGGCTCGTCTCGAGACCGGTCATACGCCTAGTCGGCGACATCCAGAGTGGTGGGGAGGCTCGGTGCCGTGGATCGGAATTCGCGATGCGACTGGTAATCACGGCAGCACCATTCACAAGACGCAGCAGTACACCAACGAACTAGGTATCCGCAACTCCTCTGCGCGAGTCCTGCCGGCAAACACGGTTTGCCTATCTCGGACGGCCTCGGTTGGGTACGTCGTGGTCATGGGCGTTCCCATGGCAACGAGCCAAGACTTCGTGAACTGGGTTTGCGGTGTAGAACTCGACTATCGCTACCTGAAGTATGTGCTGCTCGCAGAACGTCGGGCGTTTCTCAGATTTGCATCGGGAACTACCCATCAGACCATCTACTTTCCAGAGGTGAAGGCGTTCCACATCGCCACACCTCCGCTGAAGACCCAGAGGGGAATCGCTGAATTCCTTGGCGCGCTCGACGACCGCATCGACATCCTGCGCCAAACCAACGCCACCCTCGAATCCATCGCCCAAGCCCTATTCAAGAGCTGGTTCATCGACTTCGACCCGGTGCGCGCCAAGGGCGAGGGCCGCGAGCCCGAAGGCATGCATGCCGTCACGGCGGCGCTGTTCCCCGGAGAGTTCGATGAGTCCGCGTTGGGGATGATCCCCAAGGGCTGGGCAGTACGGAGCATAGATGACGTCGCGCAGCGAGTCGGAATGGGGCCTTTCGGCTCCAACATCAAAGTCTCCACCTTTGTTGACTCTGGTGTTCCGGTTCTGACCGGGGCATGCCTAAGAAGCACTCTGCTGGAAGATGACGAATTCCGCTTTATCACTAGAGAACACGCCGACCGTCTTTCTGGTTCCCTGGTCGGCGAAGGCGATATCGTCATCACGCACCGGGGGACACTTGGTCAGGTTTCATTGATTCCCGCGGCCAGCACCTATGAGACGTATGTGCTCTCGCAAAGCCAGTTTTTTGTACGCGCGAATCCACATGCGACCACGCCGGAGTTCCTGACCTACTTCTTGCGGTGCCCATCTGGTCAGCATTTGCTGCTGGCGAATGCGTCCCAGGTTGGGGTTCCATCAATATCCAGGCCGGTCTCCTACCTGAGGTCTCTTCAGATCGTAGTGCCACCGGTCGCCGTAGCTAATGCCTTCAGCTCAGTCGCAACGGCGCTCCATGAACGCATAGTCGCCGGCAGGCGCCAAAGCGGGATGCTGACTGAACTTCGCGATTCGCTACTCCCTCGCCTCATCTCCGGCAAGCTCCGCCTCCCCGAAGCGCAAGCCCAACTCGAAGAGGTCATCGCGTGAGCAGAATCTTTCGAAATGGCGCCCGGCCGGCTCCCCTCGGCGCCCAAACGGCCAAGTGCGCGATGGTGGAGTCTGCACAGCATGACCCGCGTGAGATGCATCTGGCGACCGATCCGCGGCGTAGCACGAACGCAGACAAGAGAGCGCTCGATGACAGCACCTAAGCGGATCAGTGAGCTTGCCAGGTTCAAGTCGGCCATCGTGGTGTCGGCGGTCTGGTCCAACATGGCCGGCTCGGGTGCGACCGAGCTCGCCATGACCGGTAGCGTGCATGGCACCGTTGATCTCTGGAGTTGGGCCGACGACTGCGGACCCGCCGAAAGAATGGATGTCGGCGATCTCGGCTCGTGGCGTGATGCGGTCACGACGCTGGGGGATTGCAGTGAGATGGCTGCATGCATTGAGTGGGACACGGTCGAGATCCGAGGCTCGCCCCGCTATGTGGGACGCTTGCTCGCACTCGCCTGGAGTGATGATGAGGATGGCCGCCGAGCGGCCTACCTGCTTTGCAAGTTCAGCGATCGCGTGCTGGCAGCCCTAGATGCAAGAGGGCGCGGAGTGTGGTCGGAGGGCGTCAGTGCCGCACTGTACAGGGCTCGGCAGCGCATGGAGGAGCTCAACATCGAGATCGAGGACCTTCCAGATGATCTGGATGCTCAGCCCCCGACGTCGGCCGCTCTCCATGCGGCGCTAGAGGCGGCTATCGAAAGCGTGCAGAGGGAACAGGAGGCGACAGAGGCTGCGGTCTCAGAACAGCGGCGCTCGCATGCTGTCTGGGCGCCAATGATGGAGGAGTTGCAACGGCGCTGGCAGCGCGATCATCCACCGCGCAGAGCCGGAGGTTCTCAGTATCCGTCGGTCGGCTGGATCCAATTGCGTGCGTACGTCGAGCGGCACATCCTCGACTACGAGGAATTGCCGAGCGGTGTTCACCACATCGGAAGCTCGCCAGACGCCATGGCCGGCCGCATGGCTGATCTCGAGGTGAATTTCGACGAACTATTGCAGGGCGTCGCGGCTCCGGTCGTTGCTAAGAAGGAATGAATCCATGGTGAGCGAAGACGATGTCGAACAGGCCATGCTCGAATGGCTTGCCGGCCTGGGCTGGCACACCACTCATGGCCCCGACATCTCTCCGACTGATGCCAAGTCGCCCGGCACTGAGCGCGCGAGCTATCGCGAGGTGGCGCTGGCCGGCCGGCTGCGCGGGGCCATCGCCCGGCTGAACCCGCACATCCCGCCCGGGGCCCGCGAAGACGCGCTGCGCCGCGTGCTCACTCCCAACGTGCCGGGCCTGGTCAATGCGAATCGCCAGGTGCACCGCTGGCTGGTAGACGGCGTGCCGGTGGAGTTCCAGAAAGATGGCGAGACGCGCGGCGACCGTGTGCGGTTGCTGGACTTCGCCGACGTGGAGGCCAACGACTGGCTGGCCGTCAACCAGTTCAGTGTCCAGGGGCCCAAGCTCACGCGCCGGCCCGACGTGGTGCTGTTCGTCAACGGCCTGCCGCTGGTGCTCTTCGAGCTGAAGAACCCCGGCGACGAGGACGCCGACCTCTGGGCTGCGTGGAACCAGCTCCAGGCCTACCAGCAGGACATTCCCGACCTTTTCCACGCCAACGCAGTGCAGGTCATCAGCGACGGCATCCAGGCGCGAATGGGCTCGCTCACCAGCGACCGCGAGCGCTTCATGGCCTGGCGCACCATCGATGGCGTGACCACCGACCCGCTAGGCGCCATGCGCGAGCTGGAGACGCTGGTGCTGGGACTGTGCCGACGCGACTTGCTGCTGGAGTACCTGCGCCACTTCGTGCTGTTCGAGGACGACGGGCGCTTGGTCAAGAAGGTCGCCGGCTACCACCAGTTCCACGCGGTTCGGGCCGTGGTGCAGAGCGTGCTGAAGGCCTCGGCGCCTGGCGGCACTCGCAAGGGCGGCGTGGTGTGGCACACCCAGGGCGCCGGCAAGAGCATCGAGATGACCTGCCTGGCCGGCGCGCTGATGGCGCACCCCGACATGGGCAACCCGACGCTTCTGGTGGTGACCGACCGCAACGACTTGGACAACCAGCTTTTCGGCGTATTCGCGGCGGCCAGCGAAATGCTGCGCGAAACGCCGGCCCAGGCGGACACCCGGCCCGAACTGCGCCGGTTGCTGGCCAACCGGCCCTCGGGCGGCATCATCTTCACCACCATCCAGAAGTTTTCGCCGGGCGAGGACGAGGACACCTTTCCCGTACTCTCCGATCGGCGCAATATCGTCGTCATCTGCGACGAGGCGCACCGCAGCCAGTATGGCTTCGAAGCTCGCCTGACGAAGACCGCGGGCGCCAACGCGCAGGCGCAGTTCGACCCTCGTTCCCGCACCGAGCTGAGGACGGGCGACGAAGGAACTGTCGCGGCCGCTGCCTATGGTCATGCGGCGCAGTCGACGGTTCGGTATGGCTATGCCCAGCATCTGCGAGACGCACTCCCTGGCGCCACCTTCGTCGCCTTCACCGGCACGCCGGTGAGTCTGGACGATCGCGACACGCGCGCCGTGTTCGGCGACTACGTCCACATTTACGACATCGAACAGGCGGTGCGCGATGGAGCCACAGTTCCCATTTACTACGAGAGCCGCTTGGCCCGGCTGGAGCTGAAGGACGCCGACGTCACACTGCTCGATAACGAGGTGGACGAGCTGACTGAGGACGAAGAGGGCGACGCCGCCAAGGTGGCCAAGTTGCGGCGGTGGGCTGCGCTGGAGCAACTGGTAGGTGCTCCGCCGCGCATCCAAAAGGTGGCGGCGGACATCGTCGCGCACTTCGAGAATCGGCTCACAGCCATGGACGGCAAGGCGATGGTGGTGGCGATGAGCCGCGACATCTGCGTGCACTTATACAACGCCATCGTCGCACTGCGTCCAGATTGGCACAGCGAAGACCCGATGCAGGGCGCCGTCAAAGTGGTCATGACTGGCTCCGCCTCCGACAAGGCGCTGCTGAAGCCGCACATCTACCCCAAGGAAGTGCGCAAGCGCCTGGAGACGCGCTTCAAGAACCCGGCCGACCCGTTCAAGCTGGTGATCGTCCGCGACATGTGGCTCACGGGCTTCGACGCGCCTTGCCTGCACACGATGTATGCGGACAAGCCGATGCGCGGGCACAACCTGATGCAGGCCATCGCGCGGGTGAACCGAGTCTTCAAGGACAAGCCGGGCGGCCTGGTGGTGGACTACATCGGCATCGCCAACGAGCTGAAGGCAGCGCTGGCCGCATACACCCAGGCGCATGGCCGCGGCAAGCCGACCATCGACGCGCACGAGGCGCTGGCCGTGCTGCAGGAGCAGATGGACGTGCTGCACGACATGCTGCACGGAGTCGAATACGGTGAGTTCCGGAACAAGGCTTGGCAATTTTTGCCCGCAGTGGCCAACCACGTGTTGGGCCTGGACGACGGCAAGAAGCGCTTCGCCGACGGGGTGCTGGCCGCGAGCAAGGCCTTTGCCCTGTGCTGCACGCTGGACGAGGCGCTGGTCTGGCGCGACGAACTGGCCTTCCTGCAAGCGGTGAAGGCGGCACTGACCAAGCACGCCGGCACCGACAAGAAACTGACCGACGAACAGAAAGAACACGCGCTGCGGCAGATCATCAGCCGCGCCGTTGTCAGCGACGAGGTCATCGACATCTTCTCCGCCGCCGGCCTGAAGCGGCCGGACATCGGGGTGCTGTCGGAGGAGTTCCTGGAGGACGTGCGCCACATGAAAGAGCGCAACCTGGCCGTCGAACTCCTAGAGCGGCTGCTGAAGGGCGAGATCAAGGCGCGCTTCAAGACGAACGTGGTACAGAGCGCCAAGTTCTCCGAGCTGCTGCAACAGAGCCTGACCCGCTACCGCAACCGAGCCGTCGAGACGGCGCAGGTCATCGAAGAGCTGATCGAGATGGCTAAGAAGTTCCAAGAGGCCGCTCAGCGCGGCGAGAACTTGGGACTGAACCACGACGAACTGGCCTTCTACGACGCCTTGGCAACCAACGAGGCGGCGGTGCGCGACTTGGGCGACGAGACTCTGAAGAAGATCGCGATCGAACTGACCCAGAACCTGCGCAAGTCGGTCACGGTGGACTGGGCGAAGCGGGAGACGGTCCGGGCCAAGCTTCGGGTGATGGTCAAGACACTGCTGCGCCGGTACAAGTATCCCCCGGACCGGCAAGAAGAAGCCACAGAGACTGTACTCAGGCAGGCAGAGTCGCTCTCGGCTGACTGGGTGACTGTTTGAAGCGGGCCATCTCACGGTTTCCCTGTACATGCCACCTTGATCCCCGTCAGGTAAATACGCCTGTAGCGCGAGGTAGTCTTCGTGCGCTGTCAAATTAGCAATGTGTGGAGGGCGGAATGACGGTATTTGATGCCGCAGCAGCGGTGAGGGTTTGGTCGGCGCGGCATGGGTTGGCCCCTTCGCGCGCAGCAGCGCAGGTGTCCGATCTCGCGGACGTTGACGAGCAGCTGGTCGAGGAATTCGACGAAGTTTTCGAGGCGGTCGCCGAAGACTCGCCGGCTCTGGCGAAAGCGGTGAACGCCCGTAAGGTGCACTGCGTCGCCGCCAATCAGACTGCTGACACCATCTTGGTGTACCTGAGTCGAGGATTCACAGCGAAGCAGCTGGAGAAACTCCCCGATCACTTCGATGGTCACGGAATCGAATATCGACACGGAGTGATCGGGCAAGTGGGGGGAATCCCTCCATCGGGAATCGGCTCTCCAAGTCACTACCTGCACAACGGCCGGATAACGTGCGGCAGCTCTACTGGCCTGGGCGGTTCAATGGGTACCGGGACCCTAGGTGCGCTGGTGCGAATCAACGGGGATCTGTACGGTCTTTCCAATAATCACGTCATCGGGCGGTGCAGTTACGGAGACGCCGGTCATCCAGTCCTATCCCCAGGAAACCTGGACATCAACGCGAACGTTCACGTTCAGCCCTTTACTGTCGGCGTCTATCACAACTGCGCACAGCTGACGACCGGCAATCCGGCCCTCGTGAACGTCCACGGGAACTTGGACGCTGCCGTCATGCGCATCGTCGCTGAAAATGCAGTCTCAGCAATGCAAGGAAATGCATATCAGACGCCGGCCACCGTCGCGTCCCCCGCAGACTTCATGCAGGTACAGAAGGTCGGCAGGACTACGGGTCTCACCATCGGGACCGTGACTGGCAAGATTGCCGGCTTCCAACCGGTCAGCTACGAGGTGAACGAGCTTGGGATGCAATTCACGGTGTACTTCAGCGAAGCGTGGGTCGTCGAAGGGACCCCCGGCCTTCCGTTCTCGCTAGGCGGTGACTCCGGGTCACTCGTGGTTGGAACGATGCCAGATGGCACCAGATCAGCTGTGGGGCTCGTTTTCGCGGGTGACGGGACGATTTCCTTGATTGTGCCCTTGCCCCCTATACTGACAGCGTTCAACGCCGTTCTCGACTCCACCCACGGAGTTTGAAATGAGCCCTTCCGCCGCTGCATCAAAGCTCCTCCTTCACTTGGCCGCTCCCGCGGGCAAAGTGACCGTCTGGCCGGCTACTCGGGCGGGTCGGATGGCGCTGGTAGTACGGCTGGGCGGCGGCGTCCATGTTGTCGCCCCGGCGACCTTTGAAGGGTATCCGGTGGTAGTGGAACGCGGAGGGCCCGTTCCAGCCCAAAGCTTTAGCGGTCGCCTCCGCTGCGCGTAATCGGGCCCTGATAGGCTAAGTGATAGCTTGAGGTCGTGCGGAACGAAGCGTGGCGGTGCGCTCTAGTGCGGCCCAATGCGTGTAAACTGTTGATTTTCAACGGGTAAAGACAGGTCCTATACCCGCTGAGAGGCCGAAGCATTCCTCTGTTAATCCGTAGGTCCCTGGTTCGAGCCCAGGTCGGGGAGCCACCCAACAAGTGGCGTAAATGCTTGATTTCAAAGGCCTTCTTCGGAAGGCCTTTGTTTTTTTCGGCTCTCGCAAGCGGGGTTGGCGGCGGGACTGATCGCTCAGACGCCTGGCGCTCGAACGCGCGTGGGTTGGCGGCCAGCGTCGGGGAGCCACTGCTCGTCACAGGCCGGTTTCACAAGCGACTGGTGCCTTGAGCATTCAAGGCACTACCACTTCCGCCAGCGGCACTTCCCACCAGTCCACCTTGACGCTTTGCTGGAAGTCAGCCGACGACTGCGTTCGCGTGCGGACCATGACGGCGAAGACCTTGCCGGACAAAGGGCGCGTCGGCAACTCGCACTTCTTCGCCAGCCGGCCTACGACCTCGCCGCTTCGGTCGTGCAACTGCCGGTGGTCGACTCTAACTTCGTCGCCAACGCGAACGCCGGCAATCGCGGCGTGGACGGGGTCGCCGACAGCCAGGCGGCCAGCGTAGCCCAGATCCACATCTGCGGGGCCGAGTATCACGTAGCGACGGTCCAGCTCGCTGCGATGGGTCGGCCGGGTCGCGGGCAGCACGTCCGCAACTCCCTCGACCGATCCGAGGTCCGAAAGGCAGGGGTTCGCCCCATCTTCTGCCCGCATGACCACGAGCGTCAGGCGCGCGCGGGTCATGGCCACGTACAGCAGGCGCCGGTCGTCGTCGCCGTGCCAATGCCAGTCCCCGCAGTCCATCACGATGACGTGATCGAATTCCAGTCCCTTCGCGCCATGCGCGGTGACCAGGCGCAGCGCATCGGGACGCCCGCCACGGCGGGCGTCGTTCGCCGCCTCGTGCAGCACGTCCAGCACTTCCTGCGCAGGGACTTGCTCCACCTGCGAGGCCTGGGCGCACTCGTCTAGCGCCGAGGCGATGTCGCGCCAGTACGGATTGTCAGGCTCTTCGCGCACGCGCCCTGCCAGCCAGTGCCGCAGCGCGGGTAGGCGGACCAGCTCCGAGCGCCGCTCGGGTAGTTGCTGCGTGGTCTGCCGGCCTTCTCTTAGTTGCATGAAGCCCACCCGCGACCGTGCCCCCTCGTTGCTGATCAGGTCGAAGTGTGTCCCGCTGTCCTCGCACAACGCACGCAGCGGCTCCAGCGCGCGGTGCGTGCGCGCCAGCACGGCGATGCGGCTCAGCGAGGTTTCGGGCGCGGCGGCAAGGATGCGCTGGATCTCCTGCATCACCACTTGTGCCTGCAGGTTGGAGTTCCCCGGGGCCGCCATCGACCGAACCAGGCCGCCGTGCAAGGGGTCCAGGCTCTCCCAGCGCCCGCCGGCCGGATCCTGCGAGCGCGCCTGATCGATGCGGATCGGGTGGTCCACTTTCATCCGGTCGGCGGCGCGCTGGATGACGTGGTTGGCGGCAGCGATGATGTTCTGGGTAGAGCGGAAGTTCTCCACCAGGTACGTCACCTCGCCCGCGTAGTCCGATCGGAAACGCCGGATGAACTCGACGCTGGCGCCCTTGAACGAATAGATGTTCTGATCGTCGTCGCCGACGGCCATGATGTTGAGCTTGGCGTCCGGATCGTTCGCGCGCCGACCCGCAAGTGCGCCCACCAGCTGGTACTGCTTCTCGTCGATGTCCTGGTATTCGTCGACGAAGATGTGCTCATAGCCTTGCAGCAACCGGTCGCGCGCTTCATCCGCATCCATGAAAGCGTCGGACGTGCCGTTCAGAAGATCGATGGCGTCCTGGATCAACTGGTCGAAGTCTATCCTGGCGTCCAAGCGTGCGGCGGCTTCTAGGCTGGTGCCGGTGAGGCGCAGCGCCATCGCGTGGTAGGTGAGCACGGTGACGCGCCGGGCGTCTTCTCCCGCCAGGTCGAGCAGCCGGCGCCGCAGTTCGGCCGCGGCGTTACGATTGAACGCAAGCGCGATGATGCTTTCGGGCGAGACCCGGCGCACACGCAGCAGGTAGGCGATGCGGTGAACGATGACCCGAGTCTTGCCCGAACCCGGTCCCGCGAGGACGAGGTGGTTGCCGCGCTCCGGGCTTTCCACCAACCGTTGCTGCACCGGCTGCTTCAGCTCGTCGACGATGCGGCGGAACGACTCGTCCGTGGTAGCCAGTTCCAGCAAATCGGCGCGCCCCCTAAAGTATTCGCGCACGAATCGGCGCCGCGGCAGCGTGAAGTACGCGTCGACCAGGGCAAGCGCACGGTCCGGATCTTCGGCGCTCAGACGGGCGTACTCGTGCATCACGTGGGTCTGCAGGGTGCGCTCGCGGTAGAACTCTTCCAGCGGGGCGAAGTCTTCCTTGGTGAAGCGGGGCGCCGCATCGGGATTTAATGCGATCGTCATCGCCGAGCGGAAGACCGAGCGGCCGCGATCCAGTTGCAGCACGCCGTTGTCGTGCAGGTACAGCAGGGCGTGTTCGAGCGCGGCCGCCGGCTCCTTGACCACGTGCTGCAGTTCCATGTCGGACTCGATGGCGTCCAGCAGGTCCTTGGCCTTGCATTCGACGACCAGGTCGGCGCCCCGCGCGCCAGCCGGGAGTCCCTCCAGCAGGCGATGCAGCACTACCTGGGCGACGGAGCGCCGGCGCTCGCAGACGTCCCGGATCCAGCGCCAGGCACGGTGCAGCACGATGTTGACGGCCTCGCGACCGCGCATGCGCAGCAGGCTGCGTTTCTGCGTGCTCGAACCGAAGCTCTCTGACATCGAGCGCAGGCAGGCCAGAATTCTGTCCGGGGTCACATGGGCATCCCCCGCATTCAGCCCCATGCGTCGGCGCAGTTCAGTGCAGACGGGTCGGATGTTGAGCACCTGCGGCTCGCCGGCGGCGTCGGCGTCCGGAGCCTCCTGCGCCATTAACGCCAGCAACTCCTGCTCGAGCACGTTCAGGCGCTCCAGCGCCTTGTCGGCGGCGCCTTTCACGCCTTTGGCCAGGCGCACGCTGACGCCCAGGTCGTTGGTGATGATGCCCAGTGCTTCCAGCTGGTGGAGGATGCGGAAGCACTCCTGCGGCTCGATGCCCGAATCGAGCATCAGTTCATCGGTGCTGACGCCGGCCGGGTCGGCGCTTCTGAACAGCGTCGTGGCGACGGCGACGTACCTCGCCCGTGCAGCGCCCGCAAGCTGAGCCTTTTCGATGCGCTGGATGGCCTCGTCCAGCGAGACGACGCGCAGGCTGGCCGGGAAGACGCGGGTGTTGTTCTCGTTGCGCCGCAGGAAGCCGCCGCGCTCCAGCCAGGCGACGGCAGTTGTCACCTTTGTCGTCGCATCGGGGGAATCGATGTCGATGTCGGTGGCGTCGCTGGCGGCGAGTAGCTCCTTGGCCGACACGACCACTTCCTGGCTCTTCACGCGCCTTGCCTGCTGTCGTACCCCCGCCAGCAGGCTGGTGAAGTCCTTCTGCGTCAGCTTTGACGAAGCCGACAGGCGGAACTGGGTCTCCACGTCCTCCGGGTCGAACAGCAGGACGCAGCGCGCTGGCGCGCCGTCGCGTCCCGCTCGCCCGGCCTCCTGCAGGTAGTTCTCAAGCGAGCCCGGAATCTGGGCGTGGACGACGACGCGGATGTCGGGTTTGTCCACGCCCATGCCGAAGGCGTTGGTTGCGGCAATCACGGCCAGTTCGCCGTCCAGGAATCGCTGCTGCACGGTCTTCTTGGCATCCGCTTCGAGGCCGCCGTGGAAGCATCCGCAGGACATTCCCTGGGCGGTGACGAGTTCCGCCATGGTCTCGGCGGCTTTCTTGGTGGCGCAGAAGATGACGCCGGCGCCGCCGTCCCGCAGCTCGTGCTGCAGGATTTCGACGATGCGCAGGGACTTTTCGGCCTTGGTGGCCGGGATCACCTGGTACGTTAGGTTCGACCGTTCATGCCCGCCGAGGAAGCGCTCCAGTTCGAGGCCCAGCGCGTCGCGGAAGTGTCCGCACAGGTCGTCGATGACGTCCGGCTTGGCCGTGGCCGTGAAGCACGCGACCGGGGCGGGACGCCCACCGGAGGATTCGCGGACGAAGCGCGCAACGTACAGATAGTCGGTGCGGAAGTCGTGTCCCCACTTGGACAGGCAGTGCGCCTCGTCGAATACCCAGGCCGCGATTTCCCGCATGCCGATCGCCTCGACGAAGGCGCGGCTGCGGAACTGTTCCGGCGAGACGAGCACGATGCCGGCATCGCCGAGGCGGATCTTGTCCAGCGCCGCCCGCCGCTCGATCGGCGTCAGCAGGCCATTGATCGTCACCGCGCAGCTCACGCCGGCCTTGACCAGGTTGTCCACCTGGTCCTTCATCAGGGACTGCAGCGGCGAAACGATGACCGTGAGCTGGCCGCAGCGCCAGTAGTGAGCCAGTGCCGGGAGCTGGTAGCAGATCGACTTGCCGCCGCCTGTGGGCAGCACGGCTAGCAGGCTCCTGTGAGCCAATCCGGCGGCGACGATGGCGCGCTGGAGGGAGGTGCCATCAGGCGCCGCGGGCAAGGGGCGAAAGCCGGCGTGGCCGAAGTGCAGCTTCAGCAGGCGTTCGGGATTGTGCTGCTCGCGGCAGTAGCCGCAGGCCGAATCGCCGCAGTCTTGCTCTCGCAGTTGGCCGATCAGCCCGCGCACCTGCGGAAGCGACTTGTGGACCCAGACCGGCAAGACCGAGTTGCCCCCGGACACCCGAATCCAGCCCAGCGCCAGCGCGAGCGCGTTGCGATGGTCAGGCGCATCGACGAGGTCGCGCTCCGCAATGCGCGCCAGGCGCGTCGCACAGCATTTCGACGCAAACCGCTGCGAAGCGAGGCGGTTGGCGACGGCCGGCTCGGGCGCGGGAGCCCCGCGCACGGCGAGCAGACACTGATCGAGTGGGCCGTCACGCGCGACGAGGAAATGCAGCAAGGCCACCCATCCGGAGTCGCTGGCGTGCATGGCAGCGAAGGCTTCGACCTCTTCACGCAGCAGGTCCAGCGTGATGCGGGCGTCCTTGAGCGGGTCGTTGCGTGTGTCGGAGACGAGCTTGTAGCCCTTGACCAGCCGGTGGTACGGGTTGGTCGGGAAGGCCAGGGCCGACCATTCCAGGGTGTCGATGACGGGCAGGTCCAGGCAGGCCAGACCGGGGTACTGCCGGCGCAATTGCGGCAGGTCGTGGCGGAGCAGGTTGTGGCCCACGAGTACCCGGGCGCCGCCTGCCACGGCGTTCACTCGCGAAGCGACCACAGCGGCGGGCTGCGCTCCTGTTGCCAGACACAGGTGATCCGCCATGTCTGAGCGCGCGGCGCCGATCTTGAAGATGCGGTTGCCGTCGCCCGGATGAGTCTCTACATCGATAGACAGCGCCGCCCACTCGGCCAGGAGCAGGCGGCTATCGAAGTGCGGCGCTGCATCAGAGGGCTCGTGAATGCCTGCCTTGGTGGAGTTCACATGTCGACCAGCGCCTTGGCTCGCTGCCTTGCACAAGGCATGGAATACGGACCCGCTGGTTTGTGCTGCGGGATCCCAGTGTGCCGTGGTCCCTGGATGCTGTTCAACACAACAGTAGCGAATTGTGCCAGAGGGACAGGAAAGCTCTGCCCTCGACAGGAGTTTTGGAGCTTTCGACGGCTACGAAGAAGTCGGCAGCGCGAGCCGATGTCGACCGCGAGCGCTGGACAGCAGGAAGCGCGACTTCAGGCCGCCACTGGCCGGGCGCACTGTCTTGCACCCGACCAGGGACGCGCAAGAGCTACCAGTGCTTCGAGAAGTCGCCCAAGTTCGTCGTCCGCACGAACTTGGCTACATTGGGGCTTTTGTTGGCCGCGAAGTGCTCGCACTCGCATGCGATCTTGGCCGCCTAGCCGTCGCGCAGCGCGTCTTCGAGCAGCGTGCGCGCTTGGGATCGAACAACGAAGTACCACCTGTTGGAACGCTTCGGCGGCGTGCTCAAGCAACTCCCACTCCACGCGACGACCTACATCGGATTGCAGTTCCATGTTTGGCCACGGGATTTCGATAGCTTCAGTGATGGCTTAGGCCCTTGCGAAACCCTGCGTTTCGGTGCACTCTGGTGCGGACGAGTGCGCTGTAAACTGTTGATTTTCAACGGGTAAGGACGATGCCTATACCCGTTGAGAGGCCGAAGCATTCCTCTGTTAATCCGTGGTCCCTGGTTCGAGCCCAGGTCGGGGAGCCACCCAAGAGGTGGCAAGGATGCTCGATTTCAAAGGCCTTCCTCGGAAGGCCTTTGCTTTTCCTGCTCTCGCAAGCGGAGACGGGCGGGGAGCCAAGTTGCTCCAGATGCAGCCTGCTACTGCCTCCACCACTGCGGCGTCACCCCGTCCTTCGCGATCAGATAGGAATACGCGTCAGCCTTGAACGTCCCGGCGCCCCCCGCCCGTACCCATCCGAATTGATCGGGCTTGACTCCACTCCGTGGTTCCCCAAGCGCATCGCGAAGCTTGCGCTGAAGAAATTCGCTCGCGTAGTCCGGACCCTTCTTGATTTCGAATGCGATGTGCGTGATCTGCCTGTTGGCGTCGCTTTCGTCGAAGAAGAAGCTGACCGTCGAGAAGGTCGGGTGATAGTCCTTGAGAACCAGGACGCCGTTCGTTGACCGATCTATTGTTGCCTTGGGGTACATCTTCGGGACGGCGTCGATACGCTCACCGACGCGGACGGCGCGCAGGCCATTGGGATACGGATCATTGGCGTTGAACAACTGGGAGGTAAGCGCCACGCGAAGCTCCGCTTGCAAGGAGTCGGCGCGCGCCTTGGTCGCGACAAGGTTCGCTTGCACGGATTTCAACTCCGAGTCTTTCTCATCCAGCTTGGCTTGAACCCGCGTCTGCGCCTTCGTCAGCTCCGTGATCTCGTTCTTGAGCTCGGCCTCCCGCGTGGGAAGAACGACTTGGAGAAAGACCGCGATCGTGGCAGTGAGCTTTCCACTCACCGCAGCAGTGGCGACCACCAGGGGGCTTTCTTTCCAGCTTCCCTTGTTGGCTGCGCTCTCTGCCTTCGGTCGGAACCCAGGGGGGATGGGCTTGTTCTTTGTCGCCATCGCCTGTCTCCTAATTCAGGGTGCGCCAACATAGCAATCCGGATCCCGGAAGGCCATCCGCCAAGTCGGCGAGAGGCTGTGCCGCGCTTGGCGGCCTGCGGTGCGCGGATGCTTTTCTCGATAGTGCGCTCGCGCTGGCGATCCCGCCGGAGATGCCCTGGCCGATCAGGGGTCTACCTGCGTTCCGTGTCGGGGCGCCACGCCCGGGGCCTTTTCCTTTCCGGCCGCTGCGCGTAGTCTCCGCGCATGCGCACCCGCCCCCACCTCGCGGTCCTCCTGCTCGCCTTGGCCGGCGCCGCGGCCGCGGCCGATCTCTCGCGCGAGCAGGTGGTGCAGGCCACGCAGGCGGCCGACGCGCCGGACTTCAGCGGCAAGGACCTGTCGGACCTGGACCTCAGTGGCGCCGACCTGCGCCGCGCGAAGCTGCGCGGCGCCAACCTGTTCGCCAGCAAGCTGGTCTCGGCGGACCTGCGCGGGGTGGACCTGAGCGGCGCCAATCTGAACGGCGCCTGGTTGATGGGCACGGATTTCACCGGCGCCGCGCTGCGCGAGGCCAGCCTGCTGTCGGTCGTCGTGCTCGGGGGCGCGGTGAAGAAGATGCCCGTGTTCCGCAACGCGGACCTGCGCGGGGCGAAGATCATCGCCGACCTGCCGGGTGCGGACCTGAGCGGCGCCGACCTGCGCCAGGCGCGCATCGGCGTCAACATCCGCAACCAGGGCATGGGCCAGATGCGCACCGACCTCACCAACGCCAACCTGGCCGGCGCGAACCTGGAAGACGCGGACCTGAACCGCACGCTGATGCCCTTCGCCAACCTGCGCAACAGCAATCTGCGCGGGGCGAACCTGTTTCGCGTCAAGCTCGCGGGGGCGGACCTCACCGGCGCTGACGTGACGGGCGCCGACTTCACGGAGGCCGACCTGTCCGGGACGGTCCTCCTGGGCGTCAAGGGCCTCGCGCAGGCCAAGGGCCTGGAGCGGGCGGAGAACCTGGAGAAGGCCGTCCGTTGATCGGATTCCGGCCATCGCGGCGCCGTCCGTCGTGGACTACGCCATTTGGCTGACAGGCGTAAGCGTACTCAACATGGGTTTACCCTATAGAGTGGGTTCCCATGAGTGCCGATCTCTTCGCCGCCCTGCTCTCCTGGGCTGTCACGCTCTCCGGCTACCCGGCTCCTGCGGAGCCGCCCGTGGTCGTCACGAAGCCCCACGCCTTCTTCGTCGAGCAGGCATGCAACGGCCAGCAGTGCAAGGTGCTGGGCTGGTATGCCGGCGGCAGGAACATCTACGTCGACGACACGCTGGATCCGCAGGACAGCCTGTTCGCCAGCTCGATCGTGGTCCACGAGATGGTCCATTACCTGCAGGGCGTCGCGCGCGGCGACGACGTGCTGAAGCCGGGGGCGGCCTTCAGCGTCACGCCCTCGTGCGAGCAGTCGATCCAGTGGGAACACGAAGCCTACGCGGTGCAGCGCGAGTACATCCTGCGCTACGGCGCCTTCCTGCCGGTCGGCTCGTCCATGCTGCACGTGCACTGCGAGGCGAACAACGCGCAGCGCTGAACGCGCGGCTCATGGGTCGCGCAGGCTGAGCACGGGCCAGTGGCGCGAAGCGGCGAAGTCCCGCAGCCGCGCGTCCGGATCCACGGCCACCGGGTCCGACACGGCCTGCAGCAAGGGCAGGTCGTTCCAGGAATCCGAATAGAACCAGCTGCGGCGAACCTCGCTCCAGGTCTTGCCGCGCTGCGCCAGCCAAGCCTGCACGTGCGCGAGCTTGTGTTCGCGAAAACAGGCGTGGCCGACGACTCCGCCCGTATAGCGCCCATCGGGGCCGAGCTCCGGCTGCGTGGCCAGCACCTCCTCCAGTCCCAGCACGGCGCCGAAGGACTCGGCCACGAAGCGCGTCGTCGCCGTGACCAGGGCGCACGCGTGGCCGGCCGCCTGGTGCTGCCGCACGAGTTCGCGCGCACGCCGCGGGACCTGCGGCGCGACGACCTCCCGGAACTCCTCCAGCCAGCGCGCCAGCGTGGCCGGCTCGTGCACGGCGAGGGCCCCCACGGTGAAGCGGTGCATCTCCACCATGTCCACCGTGCCGGCGGCGTAACGCTGGCAGTACTCCAGGTACTGCGCCTCGAACTCCGGCGGAAGCTCGCCGCGTGCGGCGAGATGGCGGGTGAACGCCGAGCCGCTGTCGAAGGGGATCAGGGTGTGGTCGAGGTCGAACAGCGCGATGTCCATGGGCAAGTCAGCGCGGCACCAGCCATTCGCCCTTGCCCTGCACTGCGAGGTCGCCGGCCCAGCGCGTGACATCGCGCGCGGGGAGGCCTGCGAAGCGGCCGCCGAAGCGCGCGAGATCGCGGGCCAGCAGCTGCCAGATCACCTCGAACGCGGAATGCACCGGCACGAAGGTGGCGGGCGGCGGCGGGGCGGCGCCCGCGAAGACGAGGGTGCCCCGGCGCATCGCCCAGCCCGCGTGCTTGCCGCAAGCGCCGCCGATGGCGATCGTGCCGGCCACCATGCGCGCACCGAGGAAATCGCCCGCTTCGCCGTGGACCAGCACCGTGCCGCGCCGCATGCGGTCGGCCAGGCGCGCACCGGCGCTCCCGTGCACGAGCAGCGTGCCTCCCGTCATGCCGTCGATCTCGCCGGGCAGCGCCGAGGCGGCGCAGTCGCCGACGTCGCCCCGCACCTCCAGCAGGCCCCCGCGCATCGCACATCCGGCGAGGTCGCCCGCGCTGCCCTGCACGCGCAGCTCGCCGCCGGACAGGCCGGTGCCGACGCTGTCGCCCACGGGGCCCCGCACCTCCAGGCTGCCCGTGTCCATGCCGGCGCCGATGGCGTCGAAGCGCGCGAGCTCGCCTTCGAGCCGCAGTTGCGGCCGTGGGTCGTCTGCCGCCTCGGACTGGACGTCGAACCACTCGCCCACCGGCACGCGCTCGCGCCCGTGCGGCAAGGCGAGGCGCAGCACCTCTTCGCGCCCCAGGGTGCACAAGGCCGCGGGCAGCAGCGCGCGGGCATCGACGCGCAACGGCGGCTGCGCCCGCAGCACCAGCGTATGCCGCATCATGCCCCGCCTCCCGGCGCCAGCGCGTGCAGCCGGAAATGGAAGGGCCCCAGCCGGCCGCCATAGTTGCCCGCCGAGATCCGCGAGACGCCCGCCTGGGCCCCGCGCTCGACGACGGTCGCGAGGCCGGCGCGCATGGAGGCCGCGACATCGGCTTCGGTCAGGCCGTCGACGACGATCTCCAGCACGCAGCGCACCTCCTCGCCCAGCTCGCTGCGCGGGCTCAGGCGCGACAGCGAAGGACAGAACGCATCGTTGGTGGATGCCGGCAGCGCGGCGTACTTGCTGCCCACCTTGGAGCCGGAGCGCACCACGCCGCCCGGGAAGGGCAGGATCACGCCCGGCACGGCGCGCATCGCCTGGGCGGCCGCCGTGGCCGCGGCCAGCGCGGCGTCCGTGTCGCGCGCCAGCAGCAGCAGGTTGCCGCCGCCGACGCCCTTCACCACGGGCGTGCTTTCCTGGGCGACGAACTCGCCGTCCATGACCGGCACCCGCCAGTAGCGCACGCCCTGGATCACCTTGGAGGCCTGCCAGCCGTCGCCGAAGAAGCGCAGGTTGCGCCCGAGCGGCACCGGCTCGCCTTCCTGCAGGCCGGCGAAGACGGCGGTCGTGGGGCAGGTCATCACGCACTGGCCGACGCGGCGCTCCACCTGCTTCGCGAGTTCCTTGCCGGAGACCGCGAACAGCAGGATGGCCACGCCCGGGCGGCCGTCCGGCGTTTCCTCGCGCGGGAGTTCGCGTTCGATGCCCGCCTCGCAGCCGCAGGCGATCACCGAGGTCGCCATGCCGGTGGCACTGACGGCCGCATGCATCGCCCAGGCACGCTCGTGCGCCGTGATCACCAGGCGCGTGGCCTTCATCGGAAAGGCTTCGGCGAAGCCGTCGTCGATCTCGATGCCGTTGAGCCGCATCACACGCTCCGCGCCTCGCAGGCCGAGGGCAGCAGCCGGCCGCCGTTGCAGCAGGCGCAGAGCTCGTCGTGGCCGATCACCGCGTAGCGCTTGTGCACGCCCAGCGGGCTGTCGTCCAGCAGGCCCTCCACGCCGGGATCGAATACCGGCTGCGCGAAGTGCGTGGCGCCCACCGGCGTGGCCACCACGCGGCCCTCGCGCACCACCGGCTCTCCGTCCTTGAACACCCAGGCGGCGCTCGTGAACATCGCTTCGGCGTTCGCCTGCTCGCGGTACACGGCGACATCGGCGGCGGCGCCGGCGCCGAGATGGCCGCGATCGCGCAGGCCCAGCAGCCTCGCCGGCGCGGCCCGCGTCATGATCGCGATCTCGTACAGCGTGAGTTCGCGCGCGATGTCCTTCAGCGCCGACTGCGCCGCCACCTCCGGGTGCAGGCGAGCGAGCTGCTCGTCGCGGAAGCCCTTGTCCATCAGCAGGCGCATGAGGTGCGGATAGCTGGTGAAGGGCGCACCGTTCGGGTGGTCGGTGGTCAGCACCACGCGCCAGGGGTCGCGTACCCGCAGGAACAGCTCCAGCCCGATGCTCCACTGCAGCGCGTTCACGTAGCTCTGCTCGCGGTAGCGGAAGGGCAGCACGCCGCAGCCCGAGTCGCACTCGATGTCGGCGAGCACGCCCTTGCGCGGGCTGGCCAGGTCGGCGTTGGGATGCTGGCGCATGGTGTCCCCCGAGGCCGTGACCGTCTGGCCGAACAGGACCTGGCCGACGTCGATCGAGCAGTTCGGGTGGGCGTCCAGGGCCTCGGCGAGCGCGAGCGCGGCGGACGAGAACTTCTTCGGCCCCTCCGTGCCGTAGCAGTGGAACTGCACGTGCGTGAGGTGGCCCGGCAGGCCTTCCAGCGCCTCCATCGTCGCGAGCGTCGACGCGATGTTGCCAGGGACGCCCAGGTTGCTCGCGTGGATGTGCAGCGGGTGCGCAAGACCGAGTTCGTGCACCGCCCGCGCGAGCGAGGCGACCACCTGGCGCGGCGTGACCTGCCAGTGCGCGTGCCGCTCGTCCACGTCGAGCTTGCGCTGGTTGAACTTGAAGGCGGAGATGCCGGCCGGGTTCACGACCTTCACGCCCAGCGCCTTGGTCGCGTGCACCACCCAGCCCACGTAGTCGCGCAGGCGCCCGGGATCGCAGCCCTGCGAGAGCAGCGCGAGGAAGCGCTCGTCGTTGCCCAGCATCACGTAGGCGCCGTGGTCCACGATCGGCACGTCGCCCATCTCCATGTGGGCGTGCCGCGCGTTGCTGGCCGCCATCGCCGGCTCGAACACGGAGGTGTAGCCCATCTCGGCATAGCGGTAGCCGGTGGCCAGCGTGCCCGGCGCGCAGTGACCGCACGAGGCGAGCTCCAGGGGATTGGCGGAAGCAGGCAGGGGCTCGAAGCCCCGGCGATGGTCCTGCGGCAGCAGCAGGCGGGCGAGGTTGACCTTGCCGCCGCCGATGTGGCTGTGCAGGTCGATGCCGCCCGCCAGCACGATGCAGCCGCCGGCACCGATCTCCTCGTCCACCGGCTCGCGCGGATCGAGCGCGACGATGCGGCCGTCGCGCATCGCGATGTCGCGCACCTCGCCATCGACGCCGTTCACCGGATCGAACACCCTGCCCCCGCGCAGCCGCCGCGTGCTCATGCCGGCACCATCCCTTCGAGCAGGCGCGCGGCCACGTCGGCCACGCCCGGCAGCTGGTCGTCGCGGACCGGCACCAGGGGCACCACGACGCCGTCGGTGCGGAACAGGTGCCCCGCCGCGTTCAGCCCCGGCGTGGCCACGGGCAGGAAGACGCAGCGCCGCGCCGCATCGGCCTGCTGCAACCGCGGCCCCATGCCGGCGGGACCGAGTACGATGCGCGGCAGCTCCGTGGGCGGCGGCAGCCGGTCGGGCGCGAAGCTCCAGACCCAGAGGAGGCCGTCGACGCCGTGGTTCTCCAGCAGCCGCATCGCGCCGAAGCGCAGCGGCTCGTGTTCGAGCCCGGCCGGGCCGGCGCGCGTGCGCAGCGGCAGCCCCGAGAGCCACGTGAACACCTGCTGCACGGCGTAGGCACCGTCGCTGCCGCCCAGTGCGAAGGTCGCGGCCCGCGTCTCGCGGTTGAGGGTGGCGGCGATGCCGTTCAGGATCTCGACCGCCAGCGCGCCGTGCGGCGGCAGCATCGCGGCCTCCCAGGCCAGGACCGCGTAGCGCGCAGCCCGCAGCGCTGCCGCCAGTTCGGCCAGTTCGGGATTCGCGTCGCGCAGCGTGGGCGACGCCAGCAGGGCCGCAAGCTGCCGCAGGTCCGCGAACAGTTCGCCCGAGCCGGCGATCCGCTGCACCGGCACGTGCGCCGGCAGCCCGTTCGGAGGCTCGACGCCCAGGAAGACCAGGCGCCGGCAGGGCGTCTCCGGCCGGTCCAGCCCGCAGCGCCGGAAGAACTCGGGGTAGTGCGCCGCCGCCTGGGTGCCCACGCACACCAGCAGGTCGGCCCGGGCGCGGACCTCGGCCAGCGTGGTGTAGGACTGCCCGCGATCCTGCAGGGCGCGCAGGCCGTGCATCAGCGCCTCGCCGTCCGCGTGGTCGCAGACGGCGCCGGTGCGCGCCGCCAGCCGGAACAGCGTGCGGGCCCCCGCCATGTCGGTCCCCAGCCCGCCGAACAGCGGCTGGCGCCATTGCCCCAGGCGGCGCGCCGCTTCGGCGAGCGCCTCGTCCGCCGGGACCGCAGTCCCATCGACCAGGGCGGTGGGCGCTTCCCGCGGCGCGTGGGCGGCCAGCCCGGCCCGCGCGCGCGGACAGTCGCTTCCGCGCAGCGCCAGCCCGCCCTCCAGCGCGAAGCCGTCGCACAGGAGCGAGCAGAAGGGGCAGGTCCAGTCGGGTTCCACGGACGCTCCGTCCGCAAGCCGTGTGCCAAGCTGGCCTGCCGGGCAGCGCGCCCTCTGAAGAGCGCACTCTGCCCCGCGGAAGTGGAACAGTGTGTGGCGGCCTGCACCGGGAATGGCAGACCGGCAGGATGGCACGGTTCCTGAATCGCCGCGGTCATGGCCGGGCGTTCGGGATCAGGTCGCGTGCAGGGTGCCGTCGTGCAGGGCGCTGGCGACGAGCCAGCCGTCCGCACCGGCGGCCGCGGCGGCGCGCAGGTCGGCCGCATCGCGGACGCCGCCGGCGCCGATCCATGCGCGGTCCGGCGCGAGTTCGCGCAGCCGCGCGAAGGTGCCGAGGTCGGGCCCGCTGCCGGCGCCCACCCGGTCGAGCGTCATCACGATCACCGTGCGCGGCCACGCCTGCGGCCGCTGCCAGCTGCCGGAAGGATCGATGGGCCGCTCGAGCCGCGAGTCGAGCGACAGGATGGCGGACGGGTCCTGCGCCAGTTCGTCGAGGGCGGCGGCACTGGCGAGCGACTCGCTGCCGTACACCGGCCGCACCCGTCCCGCCACGGGGCCGAGGGCGTCCCGCAGCGCCCGCACCGAGGCCGGCGCGGCAAAGCCCGCATCGAGCCACAGGCACAGGTCCGCCTGGGCTTCAAGCAGTTCCCGCAGCGCCGCCACCTGCGCCGGGCCGCCCTGGATCGCATCGAGGTCGGCCACGTACAGCACGGGCTCGCGCCCGGCCGGCGGCGGCGCGACGCGGCGCAGGCCGCGGGCGATATCGCACGGCGCGCTGCCGTCGGCCAGCCGCGACACGATGGGACGGTAGGCGTGGCGCTCGCCGCGCACGCCGCGCACCACCTGGCCGTGCATGAGATCGATCACCGGAATGACCTGGACCATGGTTCGCATCTTCGTGTATGAGCCGCTGAGCGCGGACGATCCGGAAACCACCGCGGCGCTGGGACGCGGCAGCCCCGCGCACCAGGAGATGCTGGCCGCCGGCCGCGCGATGCGCGACGCGATCGTCCACGATCTCGCGCGCATCCCCGGCGTCGCCGCGACCCTCGCGGTCGGCGAGCAAGAGGCAGGCCATCCGTGGCCGCAGGTGAGCACGGCGAGCGCGCTGCCGGGCGAAGGCGCCGTCGATTTCGTGCGGCGCCAGTCGCCCTTGCACGACCTGTGCTGGGTCGTCGCCCCGGAAACGGACGGGCTGCTGCTGGGCCTGCACGAAGCGGTGGGCGAGGCGCGCTGGATCGGCTGCAGCCCGGCGGCGATCCGGCTCGCCTCCAGCAAGCGCGCGACCTGCGCCGCGCTCGCGGCGGCGGGCGTACGAACTCCGCTGGCCTTCGTCGCCAAGCATGACGGTCCCTGGATCGTGAAGCCCGACGATGGCGCGGGGACCATGGAGACCCGCCTGCACCTCTCGCGCGGCAACGCCGAACTCGACCTGCAGCGGCGACGGCGCGCCGGGCGGACCCCGGTGATGGAGCCGTTCGTCGCCGGCGAGCCCCTGTCCCTGGCCCTGGTCGTCGGTCCGGATCTTGCACAGGCGCTCGCGTTCAACCGGCAGCACCTGGAGCTCGATGCCGCCGGCTGGCTGCACGATCTCGGCGTGCAAGCCGCCGCGATCCCCGCGGCCGACCCGCGCGCCGCGGCCCTGCATGCGCTGGCCTCTCGGGTCGCCGCCGCCATCCCGGGGCTGCGGGGCTACGTCGGCATCGACCTGGTGTGGAATGAAAGGGAAGGACCGGTGGTCATCGAAGTCAATCCGCGCGTGACCTGCGCGTATGCCGGCCTCTCCGCGCTCCTGCAGCGCAACCTCGCGGCCGACATCCTCGCCGCGCACGCGCGCGACCCTGCGCCGGAGGTCGCAGCCGATGTCGCCGCGTGAGCCCCGGCTGCAGGCCGGCTGGGACATCGGCGGCGCCCACGTCAAGGCCTGCCTGCTCGCCGACGGCGCCCTGCGCGACGTCGCGCAGTGGCCCTGTCCCCTGTGGCAGGGCATGGAGCACCTGGACGCCGCGCTGGACGCCGCCCGCTCCCGCTGGGGCGGGGCCTGGGGTCCGGAGCTGGCGCACGCCGCCACCATGACGGGCGAGATGGTCGACCTGTTCCCGGACCGCGAACAAGGCGTGGCGCGCATCGCCGACCGGCTGGCGCAGTCGCTCGGGGCGTCGCTGCGCCTGTTCGATGGCGAAGGCGACTGGCGCGCACCGCACGAAGCGCCTGCGCGCTGGCGCGGCATCGCGTCGGCCAACTGGCGCGCCACCGCCCGCGTGGTCGCGCAGCGCCTGGGCGAAGCGGTGCTGGTGGACATCGGCAGCACCACCACCGACCTGATCCCGCTGCGCGCCGGCCGGGTGGCCGCTCTGGGCACGAGCGACGCCGAGCGGCTGGCCACCGGCGAGCTGGTCTACCAGGGCGTGGTGCGCACGCCGCTGTGCGCCCTGGGGCCGCGGGTGCACTGGCGCGGCGACACGGTCAACGTCATGAACGAGTTCTTCGCCACCACCGCCGACGTCTACCGGCTCACCGGCGAACTCGAACCCGCGCACGACCAGGCCGACACCGCCGACGGCCGCGGCAAGGACGCCGGGGCTTGCCGCCAGCGGCTCGCGCGCATGGTGGGGCGCGATGCGGCCGAGGCGGGCCCCGCCGACTGGCTGGCGCTGGCGGACTGCTGGAAGCACGCCCAGCTGGCCGAACTCGCGTCGCAGTTGCAGCGCGTGTGCGCCGGCGCGGGTGTGCCCGGCGGCGTGCCCCTGGTCGGGGCGGGCTGCGGCGCCTTCCTGGCGGAGCAACTGGCGCGGCGCACCGGCCGGCCGTTCTTCCGCTATGCCGAGGTCGCCCTGCCGGCCGCGTCGCCTGCGGCGGCGCTCGCTTCCTGGGCGGATGTCTGCGCGCCGGCGGTGTCGGTGGCGCTGCTCGCCTGCCGGCGGGAGTGACGCGCATGTGGATCGTCAAGCTCGGTGGCAGCCTGGCGCACGACCTGCGCCTCGTGCCCTGGCTCGCCATGCTGGCCGAACTGGGCGGCGGCCGGGTCACCATCGTGCCGGGCGGCGGCATGTTCGCGGACGCGGTGCGGGCCTCGCAGCGGCACTGGCATTTCGCCGACCTCCCGGCCCACAACATGGCGGTGCTCGCAATGGCGCAGACCGCGCACCTGTTCCACGCGATGGAGCCGCGACTGACGCTCGCCACCGACGAAGCCGGCATCCGCCGCGCGCTGCACGCGGGCCAGCCGGCCCTGTGGCTGCCCTTCATGCTGCTGCGCGACGCGCCGGACCTGCTGACCAGCTGGGAGGTGACGAGCGACAGCCTGGCCCTGTGGCTGGCGCGCCTGCTCAACGCGGAACGGCTGGTGGTCGTGAAGGCCTGCAGCGTGCCGGAAGGCAGCACCTTCGCGCAGCTCGGCGCGCAAGGCGTTCTCGACAACCGCTTCGAGGAGTGGTCCCGCGAGGCCCCCTTCCCGATCGAGGTGGTGGCCTGCGAGGCGCTGCAGCACGTGCGCGACGCCCTGCTAGGCGGCTCCTCCTCGTTCGTGCCTCCCGTGGCGCTGGCGCGGGTGATCGCCTCACGCAGCGGCGGCCAGGGGGGCCCCCGCCCCCGCCGCAAGCCGGCGACGTAGCAGCCGCACCAGCCTCGGGTCGAGCGCGTCCGCGCGCCCGCCGCGCGTCACGGCGCCGCGGAAGCCGGCAAAGTCCGGGGCCAGGCCCCGCAGCGCGTCGCTGTCCTCGGCGCGCAGGGAGCCGGCCAGGCCCGCCATCGCGCCGCGCGCGCGCACCGTCGCCACGAAAGCCGCCAGGGTCGCGAGCGGCACGCGCTGCAGCAGGCTGCCGCGGCGCTTGTCGGCGGTGTCCACCATCAGCGCGGGAAAGGCGCCGCTGGCGAGGGCGTGCTCCACCAGGGCCAGGTCGATGCCTTGGTCGGCGACGAACACCGGCACGATGCGCGCCGCGCACGCCGCCAGCGCGTCCACCAGGGTGGAGGCGAGCCCCGGCTCGGACGGCTCCGGCCACAGGCCGACCTTCACGTAGTCGACCCCGCAGGCGGCCACGCGCTCGACGCGCCGCAGGATCTCGTCGGCCTGCTGCAGCGACAGGTCGCCGACGGTGGCGCTGATGCGCAGGCCGGGCTGCCGCCCGCGCAGCACCGACACGATGTGCGCGACGTCCGGGAGCGCCAGCGCGCCCAGCGCCCCGTTGGCGGGCTCCTTGAGGTCGATGAAATCGGCGCCGGCCTCGGCCGCGAGCAGCGCCTCGCCGGCATCGCGCACGCTCACCAGCATCTTCACCATCACGCGGCCTCCGCGGCGCGCGCCTGGTGCCGCGCGACAGCCTCCCGCAACCAGGCCCAGGCCTCCAGCTCCTGCGGGCCGGCGGTCTTGTCGATCGCGATCTGCAGGTAGGCCAGTTCGCCCTCGATCTTCTCGCGCGGCAGCAGGTGCAGCCGGCTCACCAGCACGGCGCCCTCGATGACGGCCGCCTGGGCGCGATTGAAGCCCGGGAAGGCGGAGTGCTGCGCCTCGTGCATGCGGCCCAGCCGCAGGGTGGGCCGCTGCGCGTCCTCGCGGACCTCGGACAGGCGCAGCAAGGTGTGCCCATGGGCGCAGGCCAGGCGCGCGGCGACGGTGCCGTCAGGCGCGTTGACGGGGAGCGTGGGCCACGCCTTGCGCCCGGTCACGCAGCCGGCGAACACGCGCACGTCGGTCAGCACGTTGAGGACGGCCCGGCGCGTGGCCAGGATGTTGTCCAGCGTCTGCGAGGGCCGGAAGGGCCTGAGCACCACCTCGCCCTCGACGTAGCGCACGCCCATGGGCGCAACGTGCACGGTGCCCTCCGGCGAGCAGGTCGTGACCACGGTCTCGAAGATGTAGTCGTTCATGGCTTGTCCCTGTGCGTCATGGTGGTGCCTGGCGCCTGCCAGCGCTGCAGGTCCTGCGCCTCGCGGTCGACCGCGCAGCCCCAGTCCAGCGGCTGGTCCTGCACGTAGCGCTTGCCGAGCTGCCAGGCGATCTGCGCCCGCGCGACCTCCACCCCGATGTAGAAGGCGTGGCTGGCGTCGTTCTCCAGCCGCAGCTGCGGCCACAATGCGAAAGGGTCCTGGGCGACGCGCAGTCCCTCCCGGTTGTAGACGTGCACGCCCTGCTGCGAGACCTGGACCCGGTAGTTCGGGTCGCGCACCTCGCGCGCGATCGCCTCGATCTCCTCCGGCGCATCGGGGAAGGGGCTCTTGGCGTGCACCGTCATCAGCTGGTCGCTCAGGCCCTTGGGCAGCACCTGCTGCGACACCGCGGCATGCATGATGCGCCGCGCCCAGTCCGCCTCGCGCACCGCCCGGCGCGCGTGCGGGCTGACCTGCGTGGTCAGCACGGCGCTCGCGCCCAGTTCCGCGGCGATGCCCATCATCACGGCGTTGATCCCGCTGGTGTCCGCCTCCACCAGCTCGGTGAGGTTGCCCACGCCCATCATGATCTGCACCTGCGGGAAGCGTTCGCGCAGGCGCTGGTAGCGCACCAGCGAGGCCAGCAGGCCGTAGGGGATGGGGTCGAGGATGGCATCGGCCAGGAAGGGGCGGCCGCGGGCCTGCATGCGCTCCACCGCCTCCCACAGCGAGGCCTCGTCCTGCGGCTGGCGGGCGATGACGACCGGCGTGGCGGCGACCTCGTCGGCGATCCACAGCGTGTCGGGCGTCAGGCTCAGGAGGTAGTCCGCGCCGGCGCGGCCGCCGCGCAGCAGTTCGTCCGTGTCCTGCGAGTCGACGCTGACGCGCAGCCCGCAGTCCTTCACGGCGAGCACGGCCTCCTCCAGGTGCGGGAAAGGCGTGTCGGGCAGGCCGCCGAGGTCGATCACGTTGGCGCCGTCGGCCGCATAAGCCCGCGCCCGGTCCACGATCGCTTCCACCGGCAGCCGCGGCGCATCGACGATCTCCGCGAAGATCGCGATCGTGTACGCGTCGAGGTCGACCGGGCGCGCCTCGCGGCGGAAGAACTGCGGCAGGTCCTTCAACTCCTCGGGGCCGCGCTGCACCGGCACGCCGAAGTGCGCGGCCAGGGCGTCCACGTCGCCGCGGCAGCGCCCCGGCAGCAGGATGCGGTCGGCCGCGACCGGTGGCGCCACGCGCCGCTGCACCATGTCGGCCGTCATCAGCGCCGCAACCTGCAGCCCGATCTCGCGCACTTCCCAGCTGAAGGGCGCGTCGGCTTCCGGGGGCGCGAGGTGCGCCAGCACGCGCCGCAGGGACGGCTCGGCCAGCCGGCCGGTCAGGAAGACGATGTGTTCCATGCGAGGGACAGCGCCTCCAGGCGTTCCTGCAGCACGGCTTCCAGCTCCGGCACCGAGCAGACCACCGTGCAGTGGTCGATGGCGCGCAGCCGCTCCACGTTCTCGAATTCGATGCGGCGCGGCCGCAGCGTCACCCAGTCGTGCGGGGCGCGGGTGAGCACCACCGGTTCGGTATCGCAGGCAAACACGATGCCGGGGATGCCCAGCTTGCCCGCCTGCGCGAACATGTTGGTCGGCAGGGTGTCGCTGATGCCCAGCGCGCACTTGGCCACCGTGTTGCTGGTGGCCGGCGCGACGATGACGGTGTGGTAGTGCTCGTAGTAGAGCGCGCCCACCGGGACCGAGCTCGCGCTCTTGTCGCGAAAGATCCGGAAGCGATCGCGCAGCGTCTCCAGCCGCAGGCCGTACATGGGCAGCACTTCCTCGGCCGCTGCGGAGAGGAACAGGTCGACGTCGGGCAGGCGGTGGGCGACCGCCAGCGACTCCAGCAGGTTGTGGCCGGAACCCGTGAGGGCCCAGGCGAAGCGGCCGCCGGAGGCGCCTTCCCTGCTCAGCCGCTGTGCGTCACCGGGATGCGCAGCTTGTGCATCCGGCGGTACAGAGTGTTGCGGCTCACCCCCAGCGACTTCGCCACGTGGCTCACGTTCCAGCGTTGTGCCTCCAGCAGGTTCAGCAGCGACTGGCGCTCCTTCGCCTGGTGCGGCGACAGGAGTTCCCCGTCGGCCACCGGCGGAGCGCTGCTGGCCGGCGCCAGCGCCGCCGGCGCGCCCAGCGAGGGAAAGTGCTCCAGGCCCAGCGGCGCCCCGGCCGCCAGGGCCACGGCGCTGCGCAGCACGTGATGCAGTTGGCGGAGATTGCCAGGCCATGGATGACGCAACAGCAAATCCCAGGCCGCGGGGGTGAGCGCCGCGTCGGGGCGGCCCTCGTCCACCAGCAGGTTGCGGATGATCTCGGCCCGGTCGGTCCGCTCCCGCAAGGGCGGCAGCTGCAGCTCGATCCCGGCGAGGCGGTAGAAGAGATCCTCGCGGAACGTGCCCTCGGCCACCATCTCCGCCAGGTTGCGGTGGCTCGCACTGATCAGCTGGAAATCCACCGGCCGCACTTCGTCCGTGCCCAGCGGCGTGACCATGCGCTCGTCCAGCACGCGCAGTAGCCGCGCCTGCAGCGGCAGCGGCATGTCGCCGATCTCGTCGAGGAACAGCGTGCCGCCGTCCGACTGCACGATCTTGCCGCGGCGGCCGCCCTTCTCCGCGCCCGTGAAGGCACCGGCGCGGTAGCCGAACAGCTCCGCCTCGATCAGCGTCTCGGGCAGGCTGGCGCAATTGATGGCCACGAAGGGCCCGTCGGCGCGGTTGCCGGCGGCGTGCACGGCGCGGGCGAACACCTCCTTGCCGGCGCCGGTCTCGGCGCGCAGCAGCAGGGGCGTGCGGCCTGCGATCACGCGCTGGGCCGTGGCCAGGTGGGACGCCAGACGCGGGTCGCCGAAGGTGGGCGCGGGCGTGCCCAGGGCGGAACGCGTGCGCGGCAACGCCGATACGACGGGTGGCGGCACGATGCGGTTGCGCGCCGGGATTGCGATCCGGGCAGCGCCGGCCGCGTTCTCCTCGCGGGCGGGCAGGCGCGCCACCGCGAAGAAACGGTTGGCCGCATGGGCGCGGTAGGTGACGATGGGGTGGAAGCCGGCGCGGTGGCTGCGTTCCAGCATGTCGTCCAGCGTGGTCTGGAAGATCTGCTCCAGCCGGGCGCCGCGCAGTTCGGCGTGCGTCATCTCCAGCTGCATCGCCGCGCTGTGGTTGGCAGCCAGGATGCGGCCGCCCTCGTCGACCACCAGCCGGCCTTCGTGCAGCGTGTAGACGAACTCCGGCCGGCTGTGGAAGTGGATCGGGTGGGCGTCCCTGAAGCGTATGTCGATCAGCCGGTTCTCGATCATGCGGGCCGTCATGCCCAGGAGCAGCAGCAGGTGCTTCTGCGGCTGCACCGAGCTGCTGCTCACGTCCAGCACCGCGGTCATCTGGCCGGCCGGGTCGTAGATGGGCACGGCGGAACAGGTCAGGCCCGTGTACTGGCTCAGGAAGTGGTCGGCCTGCTGCACCACCACCGGGGCGGCCTCGGCCACGCAGGTGCCCATGCCGTTGGTGCCGACCTCGGCCTCGCTCCACACGGCGCCGACCTCCAGCCCCAGGGGCTGGGCCAGGCGCTCGAATTCCTGCGAGGTGACCATGTGCAGGATCACGCCGTCGGTGTCGGTGAGGACCACCGCCAGCTCGGGATCCCCCAGCTGCTGGTACAGGGTGGTCATTTCGTAGCGCGCGCAGTCGATCACCGCCGCCATGCGGCGCTGGCGGGTCGGCAGGTCGCCGCTGCCCACCACCGGCGGCCGGCGGGACTGGCTCGGGTCCAGCCCGTGCTGCTGGATGCAACGCGCCCAGGAGTGCGCAACGGCATCGCTCGTGGCGTGGACCAGGCCCCCGCGCACGACGTCGATGATCCGATGCGCGTGCTCCAGCGGATCGGCAATCGCCATGGGTTTGTCTCCCCCTGTTCTTGCTGCCGCGGACGGACCGGGCAGTGCGTCATCATTCTGGAACAGAGTGTCGCGCACCGCATTAGGGAATTTGTGAACTTCCGTACCGGGCGCCGCGTCGATCCCGCAATTGTCGCAAGGGCAATGGCGCGCAAGTTGCTATCCGGCTCCGCAGCACGACACGAATCCGGGGGGTCTCCATGTTCCAAGCCCTTGACCATGCCGCCGCGGGCGAGCGCCTTCCGGCCGCGGCCGGCCAGGAGCAGCCGCTGGACCTGGTCTTCATCGAAGGCTTCCACGGCCAGACCGTGATCGGCATCCACGACAGCGAGCTGCACCGGCCGCAGCCCGTCACCATCGACGTGTGCGCCGGCGTGCCCCGCGCGCCGGCCTGCGACACCGACTGCATCGCCGACACCATCGACTACGGCGAGCTGCGCCTGCGGCTGCAGCGCCTGCTGCAGGAGCACCGCGTGCGCCTGCTGGAGGCGCTGGCCGAACAGGTGGCCCGCATCGCCATCGACGAATTCCAGGCGCACTGGGTGCGCGTGCGGATCGCCAAGCCGCGCAAGTTCGAGGACACGGCCGCCGTCGGCGTGATGATCGAGCGCCGGCGCGACGAACCGCCGCCCCCGCCGCCCCGCAGCGCGACCCTGCGCCTGATCGCCCAGGGGCTGGTTCCGGGCAGCCGCTGAACCGGGCGGCCCGATGCACACCGACTACGAGATGGCGCTTCCGGCCGGGGCGCGCCGCGGGCCCCTCGCCGGCGTGCGCGTGCGGGCGCCGGCCCGGCTGCACCTCGGCTTCCTCGATCCGGCCGGCACCCTGGGGCGGCGCTTCGGCAGCCTGGGGCTGGTGATCGACGGGCCCGAGTGCGTGCTCGACCTCGGCCGTGGTGCCACCGACAGCTTCGAGGCCGACGTCCCCGCCTCCGCGGCGCTGGCCCGGGCACGCGGCCACGTCGAGACGCTGCGGCGCGCCACCGGCTGCACGGCGCCGGTCACGCTGCGCCTGCGCAGCACCCTGCCCGCCCATGCGGGGCTGGGCTCCGGCACGCAGCTCGCGCTGGCGGTCGGCCGCGCCTTCAGCGTCGCCTTCGGGCTGGGCCTCGGCACCGCGCAACTGGCCGCGCTGCTGGGACGCGGCGCGCGCTCCGGCGTCGGGATCGCCGGCTTCGACCACGGCGGGTTGCTGCTCGATGGCGGCCCCCGCGCGGACGGCGCGCCGGCCGCGCTGCTGGCGCGCATCGCGCTGCCGGCGGCGTGGCGGGCGATCCTGGTGCTCGATCCGCACGCCCGCGGCCTCAGCGGAGCCGACGAGAAGGCCGCACTGGCGCGCCTGGCCCCCCTGCCCCGCGAAGCCGCGGCGGAGATCTGCCACGAGGTCCTGATGCGCGTCCTGCCCGGCGCGGCCGGCGGCGAGTTCGCGCCCTTCGCCGCCGGCGTGAGCCGCATGCAGCAGGTGCTCGGGGCGCACTTCGCCCCGGCGCAGGACGGCCGCGCCTTCACCAGCGCGGCGGCCGGCCGGCTGCTGGATTGGATAGCCGCGCACACGGAAGCCGGTATCGGCCAGAGCTCCTGGGGACCCGCCGGCTTCGCCTTCCTGCCGTCCGAGGAGCGGGCCCAGGCGGCGCTGGCGGCCGCCCGCGCCGCCGGGGTCGTGGCCCCCGCCCTCGACATCCTCGTGGTCCGCGCGCGCAACCACGGCGCCCTGGTCGCCGACGAGCGCGCTGGAGGTTGAACCCATGGAACGCCCCTACATCCTGCACATGTTCACGCCCGGGCCGCAGATGAGCCCCTTCGACGTCAACATGGCCGCCGACGCCGGCTACCAGATCCTCGTGCCCTATTGCCAGGTGACGCTGGAGGGCATCGCCGGGCTCACCCAGGACGCGATCTTCTCGCGCGGTCCCAAGGGCGCGGTGCGCACGGGCCTGTTCATCGGCGGGCGCGACGTGATGCTCGCCGACGAAATGCTGGAGCACGCCCGCAAGTCCATGTTCCCGCCTTTCACCGTCTCCCTCTGCGCCGACCCGAGCGGGGCGTACACGACGGCCGCGGCGATGGTGGCATGCACCGAGGCGGCGCTGCGGCGCGCCGGCCGCGACGGCCTGAAGGACGCGCAGGTGCTGCTGCTGGGCGGCACCGGCCCGGTGGGACGCGTGGCCGGGGTGCTGTGCGCGCGCGAGGGCGCCCGGGTGACGCTGGGCAGCCGCAAGGCCGCCGATGCGGAGCAGGCGGCGCGCGACACCGGGGCGCGCTTCGGCGTGTCGCTGCAGGGCGCTTCGACGGGAAAGGCCGAGGAACTGCGCGCCGCGCTGGCGCCGGCGGACGTCGTGCTGGCGGTGGCGGCCGCGGGCATCCAGGTGGCCGGCGAGGCCGACCTGGCGGCGGCGAAGAACCTGCGCGTCGCGGCCGACATCAATGCCGTGCCGCCTTCGGGCCTGGCCGGCGTCGGCGCGCAGGACGACGCCAGGCCGCTGGCCGGCACGTCGGCGGTCGCCATCGGCGCGCTGGCCGTCGGCAACGTCAAGTACCAGGTGCAGCACCGCCTGCTCACACGCATGCGCGAAGCGGAGCGGGCCGTGGTGTTCGGCTTCGCCGAGGCCTTCGCCACCGCGCGCGAAGTGGTGGCGGAAAAGAGCCGCTGACGCCCCTTCCATGAGCGGCACCGTCGTCGTCGCAGGGCTTTGCGCGCGGCCGCTCGCCGAATCGGCGCGCGCCGCCGGCTGGCGGGCGATCGCGCTCGACCTGTTCGGCGATGCCGACACGCGCCGCGCCAGCCTGCGCTGGCACCGCATCGGCGACCCGGCGGCCGGCGCCATCGACCCGGCGCTGCTGCGCCACGCGCTGCAGCGCGCCGCGCGCGAGCCGGGGGTCCTCGGCTGGGTCGCCGGCAGCGGCTTCGAGGCGATCCCGGACCTGCTGGCGACGCGCATCCCGGGCCTGCCCCTGCGAGGCATGGAAGCGGCGGCGGTGCGGCAGGTGCGCGAGCCGGCGGCGTTCTTTGCCCGGCTCGACGCCCTCGGCCTCCCCCATCCCGAAGTGTCCTTCGATCCGCCCCTGGCGGACGAAGGCTGGCTGGTGAAGCGCGCGGCCGGCTCGGGCGGCTGGCACATCCGCCACGCGGGCGAGGCTGCAGGCGGCGGCTGCTACTGGCAGCGGATCCAGCCCGGGGAACCGATGTCCGCGCTGTTCCTCGCCGACGGCAGCCGCGCGCGCGTGGTGGCGCTCAACCGCCTGGTCGTGCGCCCGCTCGGCAAGCTCCCCTATGTCTACATGGGCGCGATCGGCCCGATCCGCGACGAGGCGCTGGCGCCGCGGCTGGAACAGGCCCTCGCCGCCCTCGTGCCCGCCTTCGGCCTGCGCGGGCTCGCCAGCCTCGACTTCGTGGCGCGCCAGGGGCATCCGTGCTTGCTGGAGATCAACCCGCGTCCCTCCGCCAGCATGGTCCTGCACGGGGACGCCTGGCCGGGCGGCCTGTTGCGTGCCCACGTGCGGGCGGTGGACGGCGAGCTGCCGCGGGATGCGCCCTCGCCGGCGCCCGGCGTACGCGGCTGCCTGACCGTGTTCGCGACGCGCCCCTGCCGCGTGGGGCTGGCGCTGTCCGGCGAACTCGCGCAGTCGCCGCACTGCCACGACCTGCCGGCCCCGGGGGCGTACTTCACGCCCGGCGAGCCGGTCTGCACCGTGAGCACCGCGGCCGGCAGCGCCGACGCGGTGCTGGTCGACCTCGACGTGCGGGCCGGCCAGGTCCTGCACCGCCTCAGTCCCTGCGAGGAGCTCGTCGCATGACCCCCGAACTTCCCAGCGTCAACGGACTCGCGGCGCCGCTGCTGAAGCGCCTTGTGCACGAAGCCGGCCGCCTGCGCATCGCCGTGAGCCGCGACCCGTCCGGCGTGACCGTGATCGATGCGGGCATCGGCGTGCCCGGCAGCATCGCGGCCGGCTTGCAGATCGCCGAGGTGTGCCTGGGCGGCCTGGGCGAGGTGCGCCTGGCCGCGCTGGCGCGCGAGGGCTGGCCGACCTGGCTGCACGTGCGCAGCTCGCAGCCGGTGCTGGCCTGCCTGGCCAGCCAGTACGCCGGCTGGAGCCTCGCCGCGAGCAAGGAGGAAACCGGCGGGAAGAAGTTCTTCGCCCTGGGCTCCGGGCCGGCCCGCGCGCTGGCCTGCAAGGAGCCCCTGTTCGGCGAGCTGGGCTACCGCGACCGCAGCGACAGCGGCGCGCTCGTGCTGGAGGTGGACCGCCCGCCGCCGCCGGTGGTCCTGGAGAAGGTGCTGCGCGACTGCGCGCTGCAGCCGGTCGGGCTGGGCATCGTACTCACGCCCACGGCCAGCCTCGCCGGCACCACGCAGGTGGTCGCGCGCGTGCTCGAAGTGGCCCTGCACCGCGCCCACGCGCTGGGCTTCGCGCTGCACGACGTGCTGGAAGGCGCGGCCTGCGCGCCGCTGCCGGGCGTCGGTGCCGACACGCTGCAGGCGATGGCGCGCACCAACGACGCGATCCTGTACGGCGGCCAGGTCCACCTGACCGTGGCCGGCGACGCCGACGCGGCCCGCGAGCTCGCGCTCAAGCTGCCTTCCGAGAACTCGCGCGACTACGGCCGCTCCTTCGGCGAGCTGTTCGAGGCGGCCGGCTACGACTTCTACAAGCTCGACGGCGCCCTGTTCGCGCCGGCCGAGGTCTGGGTGAGCCACATGCCATCCGGCCGCACCTGGCACGCCGGCAGCCTGCGCATGAGCCTGCTGCGCGAGCTGTGGCAGACGCCATGAGCACCGCCCGGCCGCCCGGAGGCGCTCGCCCCCTCCGCTTGCGCAGGGGGGCCGGCGGCGTCCCCGGGAAAAAGCTTCAGCTTTTTTTCGGAGTGGCCGGTGAGCAGTCCGCGCAGCGAACGAATCCTGGGGGAGCTTGCCCATGACCCCGGTCGTGCCGCTGCGCGCCGGCCTGCGCGTCGCCATCATGGCCGACGAGACCGGTTGGCACACGCGGCAGTTGCTGCGGGCCCTGCGCGAGCGCGGCTGCGTGGGGCGCTGCATCGACCTGGCGCAGTGCCGCATCGCCACGCCCCACGCCTGGCATGGCCTGGTGCTCCCCGGCTTCGGCGAGAGCCTGCCCGACGCCGTGCTGGTGCGCGGCATCGCCGGCGGCACCTTCGAGCAGGTGACGAAGCGTCTCGGGGTGCTGCACGCCTTGCGCGAATTCGGCGTGCCGGTCTACAACGACGCCCGCGCCATCGAGCGCAGTGTCGACAAGTCCATGACCAGCCTGCTGCTGCACGCCGCCGGCGTGCCGACCCCGCCGACCTGGGCGACCGAATCGGCCGCCGCCGCGCAGCAGCTCGTGACGCGCGAGAGCGCCGCCGGCCGCTCGCTCGTGCTGAAGCCCCTCTTCGGCTCGCAGGGCCAGGGACTGCAGCGCGTCGGCTGGGTGGACGGCGCCCACGTGCCGCTGCCCCCGCTGGACGAGGGCTTCGGCGGGCTGGCCTACCTGCAGCGCTTCGTGGAGGCGCCGACCCACGACTACCGGGTGCTGGTGGTCGGCGGCACCGCGCTGGCGGCGATGCGGCGCGTCAGCGCGCACTGGGTGCACAACGTGGCCCGCGGCGCGCGCTGCGAGCCGCAGTCGCTGCAGGAGGGCATCGGGCCGGAGCTGGCGCGTCTGGCCGAGGCCGCGGCGCGGGCGCTGGACATGGACTACGCCGGCGTCGACCTGCTGCCCACGCGCGACGGCGCCACGGTGATCGAGGTCAACGGCGTGGCGGCCTGGCAGGGCCTGCAGCGGGTCACGCCCTTCAACATCGCGCAGGCCCTCGTGCGCGACCTGCTCGACCGCAAGTGCGCGGGCCGCCTGCAGCGCCGGCAGGCGTGAAGCCATGGACGCCGTACCGGCCGCCCTCCGCGCCGAGTTCGGGCGCCGCGCCTTCCTGCGCGCCTGCGCGCTCGACGTGCAGGTGCGCAAGCCGGGCAACGTGAGCGTGGCGTCGCCGGGGCACGGGATGCGCGCCTGGCACTTCAAGGCGAGCGCGGCGGCGGCCGCCGGCCCCATCAGCTCGGCAGGGGCCCCGGTGGGCGAGCGCATCGAGGTGGCCGTGCGCGCCACCTGGCAGGCCGCCCGCTGCAATACCAACCTGGGCATCGTGCTGCTCTGCGCGCCGCTGCTGGCGGCCTACGAGCGAAGCGGCGGCACCGGCGGGGTCGAGGCGCTGCGGGCGGCGGTGCGGGAGGTGCTGGAGTCGCTCACGGTGCACGATGCCCGCGCCGCCTACCGCGCGATCGCCCTGGCCCGGCCCGGCGGACTCGGCCGCGCGCCCGAGCAGGACGTGGCCGAAGCGCCCACCGTGAACCTGCGCGAGGCGATGGCGCTGGCGGCGGACCGCGACCGCATCGCCTTCCAGTACCTGCACGCCTATCCCGACGTCTTCGACCTGGGCCTGCCGGCCTTCCTCGCCGCCCGCGACGGAGGCGCCGCGCGCGCCATGCAGGCCGCCTTCCTGGAATTCGTGGCCGCCCTGCCCGACTCACACATTGTGCGAAAGCACGGGGACGCGGTGGCGCAATGTGTCATCGTGGAGGCGCTGCCCTGGCGCACCCGCTCGCAGCGCGGCGAGCTGCTCGACCAGGATCCGGGCTTCGCCCGCTGGGACGAAGACCTCAAGGCCAGGGGGCTCAATCCGGGGACGAGCGCCGATCTCAGCGTGGCGGTCGCGCTGGCCGCCGCGCTGGCCCAGCCGCAACAGGCCACGGCCGGGGCGCCCCCTCGTTTCTACTGAGTCGATCCGGCATGGAATATGTGAGCGCGCTGCTGCGTCGCGGCATGTGCCGCGCGTGTCCATCTCCACAACGGACCGGAGGAACAAGCTCATGGCCAAGATCGATCGCATGCTGGTTGGAGAATCACTCATCGGTGAGGGCAACGAGGTTGCCCACATCGACCTCATCATCGGACCGCGCGGATCGCCCGCCGAGACCGCCTTCGCCAACGCCCTCACCAACAACAAGGACGGCTTCACATCGCTGCTGGCCGTGGTGGCCCCCAACCTGATCGCCAAGCCGGCGACGGTGATGTTCAACAAGGTAACCATCAAGGGCGCCAAGCAGGCGGTCCAGATGTTCGGCCCGGCCCAGCATGCCGTCGCCATGGCCGTCGCCGACTGCGTCGAGGACGAGACCATCCCGAAGAACGAGGCCGACGACATCTTCATCTGCGTCGGCGTGTTCATCCACTGGCAGGCCGAGGACGACAAGAAGATCCAGGACTTCAACTACCGCGCGACCAAGGAAGCGATCAAGCGCGCGGTGAGCCGCGACCCGTCGGCCGCCGACGTGGTGGCTCGCAAGGCGACGGCCGCGCACCCGTTCCAGGCGAACTGAACCGTATTCCCCCGCTGTCCGCAACAATCACAGGAGGCAATATGCAAGACTCGAGACGCCGTCTCCCCTGGCGGCAGTTCGTCGCTGCGGCGCTATTCGTCCTGCCCGCGCTGGCGCAAGCCAACGCGGACGTGGAGAAGAACATCGCCGATCCCAAGAACTGGGCGATGCAGGCCGGCGACATGTACAACCAGCGCTACAGCAAGCTGAAGCAGATCAACACGACCAACGTCGGCAAGCTGCAGGTGGCATGGACATTCTCGACCGGCGTGCTGCGCGGCCATGAAGGCTCGCCGCTGGTGATCGGCGACACGATGTACCTGCATTCGCCGTTCCCCAACAAGGTGTTCGCGATGGACCTGAACACCCAGAAGATCAAGTGGAAGTACGAGCCCAAGCAGGACCCGGCGGTGATCCCGCAGATGTGCTGCGACACGGTCAACCGCGGGCTGGCCTATGCCGAAGGCAAGGTGTTCCTGCAGCAGGCCGACAGCATGCTGGTGGCGCTGGACGCCAACACGGGCAAGGTGGTGTGGTCGGTGAAGAACGGCGACCCGAAGCTCGGGGCCGTGAACACCAACGCGCCGCACGTCTTCAAGGACAAGGTCATCACCGGCATCAGCGGCGGCGAGTGGGGCGTGCGCGGCTTCATCAACGCGTACGACATCAACTCCGGCAAGCAGGTCTGGAAGGCCTACAGCGTGGGCCCGGACGCCGAGATGCTGATCGACCCCGACAAGACCATGACCTGGACCGACGGCAAGATGGCGCCGGTAGGCAAGGACTCGTCGCTCAAGACCTGGCAGGGCGACCAGTGGAAGATCGGCGGCGGCACCACCTGGGGCTGGTACAGCTATGACAAGGCCACCAACCTCATGTACTACGGCAGCGGCAACCCGTCGACCTGGAACCCGGCGCAGCGCCCGGGCGACAACAAGTGGTCGATGACCATCTTCGCCCGTGACGTCGACACCGGCCAGGCGAAGTGGGTCTACCAGATGACGCCCTACGACGAGTGGGACTTCGACGGGATCAACGAGATGATCCTGGCGGACATCAACGTCAAGGGCCAGCCGCGCAAGGCGCTGGTGCACTTCGACCGCAACGGCTTCGGCTACACGCTCGACCGCGTGACGGGCGAACTGCTGGTGGCCGAGAAGTACGACCCGAAGGTGAACTGGGCGACCCACGTCGACATGAAGACCGGGCGGCCGCAGGTGGTGAAGCGCTATTCGACGGCGGCGAACGGTCCGGACGTGAACACCAAGGGGGTCTGCCCCGCGGCGCTCGGCTCCAAGGACCAGCAGCCGGCCTCGTTCGA
Source organism: Ramlibacter monticola (assembly GCF_016722785.1). Classification (GTDB taxonomy): domain Bacteria; phylum Pseudomonadota; class Gammaproteobacteria; order Burkholderiales; family Burkholderiaceae_C; genus Ramlibacter; species Ramlibacter monticola. The sequence goes on from NZ_JAEQNE010000002.1 coordinate 596,939, forward strand.
CCCGAACACCAAGCTGTTCTACGTGCCCACCAACCACGTGTGCATGGACTACGAGCCGTTCAAGGTCGAGTACACGGCGGGCCAGCCCTATGTCGGCGCCACCCTCTCGATGTATCCGGCACCGGGCAGCCACGGCGGCCTGGGCAACTACATCACCTGGGACGCGGGCACCGGCAAGATCGTGCAGAGCAAGGCGGAGAAGTTCTCGGTGTGGAGCGGCTCGCTCAACACCGCGGGCGGACTCTCCTGCTACGGCACGCTCGAAGGCTACCTGAAGTGCGTCGACGCGAAGAACATCACCAAGGAACTCTTCAAGTTCAAGACGCCCTCCGGGATCATCGGCAACGTGTTCACGTATGAGCACAAGGGCAAGCAGTACCTCGGGGTGTTCTCGGGCATCGGTGGCTGGGCCGGCATCGGCATGGCCGCGGGCCTCGAGAAGGACACCGACGGCCTGGGCGCCGTGGGTGGCTACCGCGAACTGAACCAGTACACGGAACTGGGCGGCTCGCTGACCATCTTCACGCTCCCGAACTGAGTTCGGCCCGACTGGCGATCGCGCGACCGAGGCCGCGCGATCGCCTTTCTCTCAACTTGGAGCCAGTTTTTCCGGACGCGGGGAGTCGAAAAATGAAGTCCAACATCGCACGCGGCACGGTGCTCGCGCTGCTCCTGCTGGCGGCCAGCGCCGTGGCGCAGGACCAGGACAAGCCCTACAAGGTCGTCGAAGGCTACAAGGTGGATGCGTTCACCATGACGGGTTTCCGCACCTGGCGCGCCGCGGCCTGCGACCGCTGCCACGGGGCCAACCAGGAAGGCATGGTCGGGCCGTCCCTGATCAACAGCCTCAAGACCCTCACCAAGGAAGAATTCGTCAAGACGGTGCGCGACGGCCGGCTCGAGAAGGGCATGGTCAGCTTCAGCACCAACGAGCAGGTGATGAAGAACATCGACGCGCTGTACGCCTACCTCAAGGGCCGCTCGGACGGGGCCATCACGCGCGCGCGCGTGGAGCCGATGGAATCCGGATCATGAGCGTGCTCCGCTGCATGTTCCTGCTGCTGGCCGCGCTGGCCTGCGGCGGCGGCGCGGCGTGGGCGCAGGCCGCGCCCGACGCGCCCCCGCGCAAGGCGTTCCGGGTCTGCCAGGATCCCAACAACCTGCCCTTCTCGAACGTGGCGGGCGACGGCTTCGAGAACAAGATCGCGGAACTGTTCGCGCGCGACCTCGGGCTGCCGCTCACCTACTACTCGTTCCCGAACCGGCTGGCCTTCATCCGGAATACGCTGCGCTACAAGCTGCCGGACGAAGACTATCGCTGCGACGTGGTGCTCGGCGTGCCGGCCGGCTTCGACCAGGTCTCCGCCACCAAGCCCTATTACCGTTCGACCTACGCGCTGGTCTTTCCCAAGGGCAAGGGCCTGGATGCGGTGAGGAACTCCGACGACCTGCTCGCCCTGCCGCCGGAGCAGCTGCGCGCCCTGCGCATCGGCGTGTACGACCGTTCGCCGGCCTCGCTGTGGTTGGCGCGCCATGAGCTGGTGGACCGCGGGGTGCCCTACGCCATGATGAGCCCGGACCCGGAGCAGTACCCCGGCCAGATCATCGAGCGGGACCTGGCGCAGGGCAAGATCGACGCGGCCATCGTGTGGGGGCCCATCGCCGGCTACTTCGCCCGGCGCGTGCGCTCGCCCGAGCTGCAGGTGGCGCCCATGAAGTCCGAGCCGGGGCTGCCGTTCGAGTACGCCATGGCCATGGGCGTGCGCTACGGCGAGCCGGCCTGGAAGAAGCAGATCGAGGACCTGATCGAGCGGCACCGCGGCGCAATCCTCGCCATCCTGCGCGAGTACGGCGTGCCGCTGGTGGACGAAGGCGCCGCCACGGCCGCCAAGTGAGCATGCGGCAGGCCCTGCTCCTCCTCGCCGCGACCCTGCCGCTGCCGGCCCTGGCGCAGGCCCCGGCCGCCGGCGCCGAGCCGCCCGCTTCGGCCGCGTCCGCGCAGCCCTCCGAAGCCGAGCGGCTCGTCTTCACGCACGACCACCTCGCCAACAGCCGCCGTCCGGGCTCGCTGCGCTACGGCTACGTGGAGGAGGCGGAAGGCAAGCCGCGCGTGACCGACCGCGCCGTGCTCACGTTCAGCGCGCCGCAGGGCGGCGCCTGCTGCGACGTGCATGGCGACTACCTCTCCGGCCCCATGGCGGTCAACCTGCCCGACATCCCGCAGGCGCGCGGCAATCCCGTGCTGCTGTACTTCCTCGAAGGCGAGGTGCGGCGGCTGCAGCGCACCACCACCGGCCAGGCGGCGCACTTCCGCCGGCGCATCCGGCAGTCGCTGGCGGACACGGCGACGGTCTCCGACACCACGATTCCCTGGGGCACGCAATCGGTGCCGGCGCGGATGGTGCGGGTCGTTCCCTTCGTGGACGATCCCTTCCGCGCGCGCTTCCAGGACCAGGCAGCGACCGAGTACGTGTTCGTGCTGTCGGATGCGGTGCCCGGCGGCGTCTACCAGATGCGGGCCACCCTGCCGGGCAAGGCGACGCGCACGCTCACCCTGGCCGAATCCAACTAGTGCGCGGAGGAATGGCATGACACGCGCCCCCTGGATCGCCGCCGCGCTGCTGCTGGCCCTGCCCGCAGCGGCCCGGGCGCACGACTACCCGACGTCGGAACGCGTCACCTACGTCGAGGCCTGCATGCACGACCATCCCGGCGGCCACTACGAGATGCTGAACAAGTGCTCCTGTGTCATCGACACGATCGCGCGCGACCTGCCCTACGACGACTTCGTCACCATGAGCACGGCCGCCAACGCGGTCACCATCGGTGGCGAGCGCGGCTCCTACATCCGCGACGTCGAGCCGCTGCAGGTGCAGATCCGCAAGTTCCGCCAGCTGCAGGCGCAGGCGCGCAAGAGCTGCCTCCTCGATGCGGCGCGCTGACGAACTGCTGCAGGACTGGCGGCAACGCGCGCTGCGCATCGAGGAGAACGTCGCGCGCGCGGTGATCGGCCAGCCGGACATCGTGCGCATGATCAACGTGGCCCTGTTCGCGCGCGGCCACGTGCTGCTCGAAGGCGACGTCGGCGTCGGCAAGACGACGGTGCTGCGGGCCTTCGCCCGGGCGGTGGGCGGTGCCTTCGAGCGCATCGAAGGCACCGTGGACCTGATGCCGGGCGACCTGGTCTTCCACACCTCCATCGACGCGGACGGCAAGCCCCGCATCGAGCCCGGCCCCCTGCTGCGGCACGGCGACGCGCTCGCCACCTTCTTCTTCAACGAGATCAACCGCGCCCGGCCGCAGGTGCAGGCGCTGCTGCTGCGCGCGATGGCGGAGCGCAGCGTGTCCGCCTTCAACCGGGAGTTCCGCTTCGCCGACCTCACGGTCTTCGCGGACCGCAACCGGCTGGAGCGCGAGGAGACCTTCGAGCTGCCGGCCGCCGCGCGCGACCGCTTCATGTTCGAACTGGAGATGACGGCCCCGGCCGACGACGCGGCGCGCAAGGCGATCGTGTTCGATCCGGCCTTCCACGACGTGGAAGCCCTGCTGGAGCGCGTCGAACCGGGCATCGTCGCGGCCAGCGAGCTCAACGACATCGCCGCGGCCATCCAGGCCGGCGTCGCGGCCAGCGAATCGCTGCAGCGCTACGTGATGGACCTGTGGGACGCCACGCACGCGCCCCAGCGCTTCGACGTGCGCATCGAGGGCGTGGACATGGACCGGCTGATGCAGGCCGGCGCCAGCCCCCGCGGCGCCATGGCCCTGGTGCGCGCCGCCCGCGTGCTGGCCTGGCGCGAAGGCCGCGACCACGTGCGGCCCGAGGACGTGGCCGCGGTCTTCCCGGCGGTGATGCGCCACCGCGTGTTCTTCTCCCCGATGTACGAGATGCGGCACGCGCAGATCGCCGAGGCGCTGACGGCGCAGGTGCTGCGGCGCGTGGCGACGCCGCGCTGACGGCAGGGGCCTGGCGTGACCGAGGCGCAGGAATTCCGCTACCGCTTGCCGCGGCGCGTGCCGGGCCAGCGCGCGGGCAGCCACGCCGCGACGGCGCTGGGCGCCGGCCTCGAATTCGTCGCGCACCAGAGCCTCTACGCCCGCCCCGACCCGCGCCGGCTGGACGTGCGCGCGAGCCTCGCCAGCCAGCCGCCCGAATGGCTGGTGCGCGTGCACCGGCAGCGGGCGGCCTTGACCGTGCAGCTGCTGGTCGACGTCTCGGCGTCGATGCGCTTCGGCACGCCGTCCAAGCTGGAGGTGGTGGCCCGGTTCGCCGAGGCCCTGGCCGCCAGCGCCTTCCGCGTCGACGATGCGCTCGGCATGGTGGCCTTCGACGCCGTGGAGCGCGCCGACCTGCGCGTGCCGCCGCGTCGGCATCGCGGCCTCGGCGGGATGCTCTCGGCCCTGCTGCGGCAGTCGCAGGGCGGCCGGGGCGGCATCGAGGGCCTGCGCGAGGCCGCCACGCTGCTGGCCGGGCGCAGCGGCATGGTGTTCCTCGTCTCCGATTTCCACTGGCCCCTGGCCGGCCTGCCCGAGCTGCTGGATTCGCTGCTCCCCGCGCACGTGGTGCCGCTCGTGGTGTGGGACCCGGCCGAGACCGAGCCGCCGGAGCGCGACGGCCTGGCCGTGCTGCGCGACGCGGAGAGCCGCGCGAGCCGCACCCTGTGGCTGCGTCCGGCCTTGCGTTCGCGCTGGCGCGAAGCCGTGCGCGCGCGGCGGGCCGAACTCGACGGCCTGTTCGCCTCCCGCGACCTGCGCCCCTTCCACCTGCACGGCGGCTTCGACGCCGAGGCGCTGTCGCAGCACCTGTGGGAGGAGACGGCGTGAAGGCCTGGCTGCTCGCCGCGGCCTTGTGCGCCGGCGGGGCCGCCGCCGCCGACGCGGTGGTGCAGCAGCCCCGTCCCTTCGGCTACACCGTCGGCGATCTCGTCACGCAGCGCATCCTGCTCGCGCCCGGTGTCGAACCGGCCCTGCCGGAGCCCCTGCGCGCCAACGCCTGGCTGGAGCGCCGCGTCGCGCGCTTCGAGACGACCCCCGACGGCCGGCGCTGGCTGGCGGTGGACTACCAGGTCGTCAATGCGCCGCGCTCGCTCGCCAGCGTCACCATCCCGGCCTGGGACCTCGGTCCGGCGCTGCGCGTGCCGGCGGCGACGATCGGCGTCGCCCCGTTGACCGCGCCCCCCGCGCCGGGCGAGGCCCTGCCGCTGCGCCCCGAACGCGCCGCCCCCGCGATTCCCACGGGGGAAATGCAGCGCCGGCTGGGGGCGTGGCTGGCCGCCCTCGCGGCCACCGTCTTCTGCTGGCTGGGCTGGGTTGGCTGGAATGCCTGGCGCGACCGCCGTACCCTGCCCTTTGCCATCGCCCTGCGCGAACTGCGTGCGACCGCCGCCGACCCGGCCGCGGCGCACCGCACGCTGCACCACGCCTTCGACCGCACCGCGGGCGCAGTGCTGCACGGCGGCAGGCTGGTGCCCCTGTTCGAGCGCGCGCCCTGGCTGCAGCCGCTGCAGCCGCAGATCGCGCGCTTCTATGCCGACTCGGCGGCGCTCTTCTTCGGCGCCGGCCTGCCGCCGGACGCCCCTTCACCGCAGGCCCTGTGCCGGCAACTGCGCCGCCTCGAACGGCGGCACGCCCCATGAGCGCCGACCTGCCGCTTGCCTTCCTGCAGCCCTGGGCGCTGCTGCTGTTGCCGCTGTCCCTGCTGCCCCTGCTTCCGCGCCGCCACGACACGCTGGTGTACCCCCACCTCGGCTGGCTGCCGCGCGACCGCGCGGGTGAAGCGCTCGGCTGGGCCCTGCGCCTGCTGGCCGTCGCCGCCCTGCTCGCCGTGGTGCTCGCCCTGGCGCAGCCGGTCCGCCCCGAAGCCTTCGTGCCGCGCATCGGGCGCGGCGCCGAGATCGTGCTGCTGATCGACCGCAGCCGCAGCATGGACGAACGCATGCTGCCCGCCGACTGGCGCACCATCGACCCGCTGAACCTGCGCTACCAGGCCGCCTCGCGCGGCGAGCGCAAGGGCCAGGCCGCGCGCGACCTGCTCTCGCGCTTCGTCCGCGAGCGCACCGACGACCGCTTCTCGCTGATGTTCTTCAGCACGAGCCCGATCCGGATCGTGCCGTTCACGCAGCATTCCCCCGTGGTGCAGGCCGGCATCGCCGCCGGCGGCATCGGGCGCGGACTGGCCGAGACCGACGTGGGCCGCGCGCTCGCCGGCGCCATCGCGCAATTCGACCAGCGCGCGTACACCGGCAGCCGCATCGTGCTGCTGGTCTCGGACGGCGGCGCGCGCCTCGATGCGCCGACGAAGCGGCGGCTGCACGAGGCGGCGCTGCGCAACCGCGTGTCGGTCAACTGGATCTACCTGCGCTCGGTGAACAGCCCGCGCCTCGACACGCCCGGCGAAGCCAGCGAAGCGGTGCCGGAGATCGCGCTGCACCGCTTCTTCCAGACCCTGCCCGGCACCTACCGCGCCTACGAGGCGGAGGATCCGGAAAGCCTGGCGCGCGCCGTGGCGGACGTCGGCCGGCAGCAGAACTTCCCGCGCGAGGACGTCGAGCGCGTGCCGCGGCGCGATTTCGGCGGCGCCGCGCTGGCCGTGGCGATCACCTGCTGCGCGCTGCTGCTCGCCCTGCGCGCGGTCACGATGAGGGCGTGGCGATGAGGCGGCGGGCCGTCGTGCACCTCGTGTTCACGGCCGCGGCGCTGGCCTTCGCCGTCCCGGCGGCGTGGCAGGCCTGGCGCCTCGTGCAGGCGCAGCGCGTCAACCGCGCCATCGCCCAGGCCGCCGACCCGGCGGCCGCCGCGGACGACTTCGCCGAGGCGCGCTTCGCGCACGCGATCGCACTGGCCCGCGCGGGTCGCTACGACGCCGCGCTGGCCGCCTACCGGAAGTTCGTGCAGCGCGAGCGCGGGCCGCTGGCGCCGGCTGCCTTCTACAACCTCGGCAACCTGCACCTGAACGAGGCGCTGAAGAACGGGCCGGCCCGGGCGGCCGAGTCCCTGCCGCTGGTGGAACTCGCGAAGCAGGCCTATCGCGACGCCCTGCGCGCCGACCCGGCCGACTGGGACGCCCGCTACAACCTCGAACGGGCGCTGGCGCTCGCGCCCGAGGTCGACGTCCAGGCCGCCGAAGCGAACGAACCCGACGCCCTGCGCGAACGCGCGATCACCACCGCGCCGCTGTCGCGCATCGACCTGCCGTGAAGCTGCCCGGCCGCGATTCCCCCCTGCTGCTCGCCGCGACGCTGCTGCTGGTCCTCGCCCTGGTGCTGCCGCCGGTGCCGCTGTCGAGGCCCCGCACCGAGGCGGTCCTCGTGTTCGACATCACGCAAAGCATGGACGTGGAGGACGCGCAGCTCGATGGCGCGCCCGCGAGCCGCCTCGACTTCGCGCGCGAGTCGGCGCGGCGGGCGCTGCGCGAGCTGCCCTGCGGCTCGCGCGTGGGCTGGGCGGTGTTCACGGAATACCGCACGCTGCTGCTGCTGGCGCCGGTGGAGGTCTGCGACAACTACGAGGACCTGCTCGCGACGCTGGCCGGCATCGACGGCCGCATCCGCTGGGCCAACGCCAGCGAGGTGGCCAAGGGGGTGTTCTGGGCGGTGCGCGCCGCCCGGGAACTGGCCTCGCACCCGTCGCTGGTGTTCTTCACGGACGGCCACGAGTCGCCGCCGATGAACGCCTTCCCGAACTTCGAGGACGTGAAGCCGGGCCAGGTGCCGGGCTGGCTGCTGGGCGTCGGCGGCAGCGTGCCGCAGCCGATCCCGCGCACCGATGCCGAGGGGCAGCGCGTGGGCTACTGGCGCGCCGGCGAAGTGATGCAGCGTCCTTCCCAGGAGGGGCAGGCGCCCTCGCGCGAGCACCTGTCGGAGTTGCGCGAGGCGCACCTGCGGCGGATCGCCGCGCGCACCGGCCTGGGCTACGCCCACCTGCGCGATCCGGCGGCGCTCGTCGAACTGCTGCGCGACCCGCGGCTCGCGCATCCCGTGGAGGTGGCGACCGACCTGCGCGTGGTCCCCGCGGCGCTGGCGCTGCTGCTCCTGTGCCTGCACTTCCGGCCGGACGTGCTGCGCCGGCGCTTCAGTCGTACTTCAGGTACTTGAAGCGCGGGTCGTCGGGCGTGCCTTCCAGCGGCGAGGCTTCCTCCTGCCCTGGCCGCCACATCAGGACCTCCTCGATCTTGCGCGCGAGGGCGAAGTCCTTGTCCGTCACGCCCTTGGCGGCGTGGTTCACCAGCTTGACGACGACGAAGGCGTAGGAGACGGTGAGGTCCGGGTGGTGCCAGGCCGCCTCGGCCAGGTGGCCCACGGTGTTCACCACCATCAGCGTGGCCTTCCAGCCCGTCGTCTTGTACTTGCGGCGGATCCAGCCGTCCTCGTAGTACCAGGCGGGAAGCTCCGCTTCCAGCCTCTGCCGGATCTCTTCTTCGGAATAGACCTCGTCGGGGGAACCCTTGCGCCATTGAGCCATGCGACCCTCCATGGACAGTGCGCCGATCATGCGCCCGAACCAGGGGCAAGGGCCGCCGCCGCGGGCCTTTCCTTCGAGGGCGGCGCGGTTACCTGGCCGCGGTCTGCGTCGCCTTCTCCTTGCGCCGGATGATGCTGGCCTTGCGCTCGTCGTCCTTGTAGTAGTAGGCCCGCTCGTTGTTGCGCCAGGTGCCGAGCCACAGCATGTTGGCGCTGATCGCGTCGTGGTCGGCCGGGGAGAACGGGCGGTCGTATACCGTCACCACGCCGCGGTAGGGACCGGAGGGGTTTTCCAGCGCCTTCTTCAGCGCGGCGCTGCCCAGGTCTCCCTTGGAGTCGAACATGGCGCGCAGCAGCAGGTGGATCGCGTCGTAGGTCTGGGCCGCCGACATCATCGAGCCGACCGGCGCCTCCTTGCTGATCTTCGCGTAGCCGCGCAGGAAGGAGCTGTTGCGCTCGAGGAAAGGGTTGGGCAGCACGGTCTGCACCATCGCCGCCCCGTCGACCTTGCCGCCCGAGGTGGCGAAAGCCGACGCATGGGAAAGGCCCCAAGGCCCGAACTGCGGCACCTTCCAGCCCGCGTTCACGCGGCTGGCCGAGATCACGCCCTCCTCCGGCCCCACGGTCCATCCGATCAGGGCGTCGGCGCCGCTCGCCTTGAGCTGCTTCATCTCCTCGTCCAGCGTCTTCACGCCGACCTTGAAGCGCGCGACGGCGTGCGGCTTCAGGTTGGCGCGGCCCAGCGCCGCCTCCAGGTCCTTCAGGCCGGCGTCGCCGTAGCCGCTGGTGTCCACCAGCAGCGCCACCCTGGTCAGGCCGCGCCTGACGATCTCGTCGACCAGGAACTGCGTCTGGATCTGGTCGCGCGCCGAGGTGCGGAAGATGTAGCTGTCGGCCGGCGGGTGCTTCGCCGTGATGCCGGTGCCGGTGGCGCAGGTGACCATCAGGATGGCCTTGTTCGCCTGGAACACGTCGAGCGCCTTCATCGCCACGCCCGTGTTGCAGAAGCCGAAGGTGGCGGTGACCTTCTCCTTCAGCACGAGTTCCTGCGCGAGCTGCAGGCCCGTGTCGGGATCGGCCTTGTCGTCGCGGATCACCAGCTCGAGCGGCCGGCCCAGGTAGCCGCCGACCTCGTTGATCTCGCGCACGGCGACCTCCGCGCCGACGCGCGCGCTGTTGCCCATGTCGGACGAGCCGCCGGTGAGCGGGAAGATCAGGCCGATGCGGATCGGCTGGACAGCCTGCGCCCAGGCGGGCGCAGACAGGACGGCAGCCAGGATGGCCGCGGACGCGACACGCTTCATCTCACCTCCTCGTGGAATCACGGGAAGTTACGAGTGGCCGGTTCGCCCCGGCCTCCGGGACTCCCCGGAGGGCGTGCGCAATTTGCCGCAGGTAATGCGGAAAGATTAGGGAATCGACGGAAGAGCGAACGGGGACGCCGGCTCAGTGCCGCCGCCGCAGCTTTCGCAAGGTGGTTTCCATCTGGGGAAACACGGGGTTGCGGATCGCTGCGTCTTCCGGCGCGTCCGGACGCGCCTGCAGCGCGAGCACCAGGTAGGGCAGCACGCTGTGCGCGCCGAAACCCCAGCGCTGGCCGGCTGGCAGCAGGTGCACGTGGGGGTCGGGGACGGGTGGGCGGCGCATTGGCGGGGCGGGCGACCTCGAGTGTGGCACAGGCGCGCCTGCACGGTCCCCGGTTCTTGGCACGGTCGCGTGGGAATTTCCAGCGCGTGACGCCGTGCGCGCCCGGGGGGCCGACGTCAGACGGCGGTGAGCAGCAGTGCCACGCCGGTCCAGAGCAGCAGCGACGCGCCCCCGGCCATCCAGAACACGGCCCTGCCGAGGCCGTCGTCCCGCTCCGCCAGGGGCGTGCCCCAGGGCAGGAGGAACTGGATGCTTTCGGCGCGTGCTTCTTGGGGCTGGTTGCGCATGGCGGTTCCTTGCGGCGACGAACGGCATGCTCCGACGATGCCCGCGCGAGCCTTGTGGGAAATATCCTTCGCGGCGCGTAGTCGGGGCTGAAGCCGCGCTAGGAGTCGCCGCCGTCCGACACGCCCGGCGGCAGGCCGCCTACGGGGCATTTCCCGGCCGCTGCATGCCTCTGCGGGAAGATCGCGACCGGCCCCGTCGGCGTGGCGTCGCGCGCCGTCGGACGGGACGGGCACAATCGGGCTCCAGCCTGCCCGCGCACGATGAAAACGATGCACCTGCCCTGGCTCCAACCCGGCGACCCGTTCCCCGACCCGGCCGAGGCTTGGGATCAACGGCAGCCGGCCCCCGGCCTGCTGGCCGCCGGCGGCGCGCTGGACGTCGAGAGTCTGCAGCGCGCGTACGCCCGCGGCATCTTCCCCTGGTTCAGCGAGGGCCAGCCGATCCTGTGGTGGAGCACCGACCCGCGCATGGTGCTGTACACGAACGAGTTCAGGCTGCACCGCTCGCTGCGCAAGACCGTCGCGAAATTCGTGGCCGACCCGCGCTGCGAGATCCGCTTCGACAGCGACTTCGACGCCGTGATCCGGGCCTGCGCCTCCAGCCAGCGCCCGGGCCAGTCGGGCACCTGGATCGTGCCGGCCATGGTGGCGGCCTACCAGGCCTTCCACCGCGCCGGCTTCGCCCACAGCGTGGAGACCTGGATCGACGGCCAGCTCGCGGGCGGCCTGTACTGCGTGGTGATCGGGCGCGCGGTCTTCGGGGAATCCATGTTCACGCGCGTCCCGGATGCGTCCAAGATCGCACTCGGTGCGCTGGTGGCCTGGTGCCGGCAGGCGCAGGTGGGCGTGATCGACTGCCAGCAGAACACCCGCCATCTCGCGTCCCTGGGCGCCCGCGAGATCCCGCGGTCGGAATTTGTGCAACAAGTGTCCGTGCAGGCCCGCCGCCGCGGCGCACCGTGGCATTTCGAACCCGTATACTGGAACGCAGTCTTGCCGCACCCGACCCCCGCGTGACGCACCTCAAGGACCTCCCGCTCCAGACGCTGCAGTTCTACGCCACGGCGCCGTATCCGTGCAGCTACCTGCCGGGCCGGCAGGCGCGATCGCAGGTGGCCACGCCCAGCCACCTGATCCACAACGACGCCTACTCGGACCTCGTGACCAGCGGGTTCCGCCGCAGCGGCATGTTCACCTACCGGCCCTACTGCGACGGCTGCCGCGCCTGCGTGCCGCTGCGCGTGCTGGTGGACCAGTTCCAGCCGGCCCGCACCCAGCGCCGCGCGTGGACGCGCCATGCCGGCCTGCAGGCGCGGGTGCTGAAGCTGTGCTTCGTGCCGGAGCACTACCACCTGTACCTGCGCTACCAGACCGGCCGCCACGCGGGCGGTGGCATGGACCACGACAGCATCGACCAGTACACGCAGTTCCTGCTGCAGAGCCGCGTCAATTCGCGCCTGGTCGAATTCCGCGAGAAGCTGCCGGACGGCAGCATCGGGGCGCTGCGGATGGTGTCCATCCTCGACGTGCTGAATGACGGCATCTCCGCGGTCTACACCTTCTACGACCCCGACCCGAGCGCCAGCTACGGCACCTACAGCGTGCTGTGGCAGATCGACCAGGCGCGGCGCCTGCGCCTGCCGCACGTCTACCTGGGCTACTGGATCCAGGAGAGCGCGAAGATGAACTACAAGTCGCGCTTCCACCCGCACGAGGTGCTGGTGGAAGGCGAGTGGAAGCGCGGGGACGGCTCGCCGGCCACCGCCGGTGCGCTGCGCCCGATCGCCCCGCCCGCTCCTTTGCGCCGCGACAAGACCCGCTAGCGACAGGCTGCGGTTTCACAAGATAAAATGCCGGGGCAACCTACAGCCCCAATGAGAAAAACCGACGCCCAGGCCCCCGCCACGCCGACCATCCAGGTCATCGAGCGCATGTTCGCGCTGATCGACGTGCTCGCCTCGCGGGAAGAAGCCATCTCCCTCAAGGAAATCAGCGAGAAGACGGGCCTGCACCCGTCGACCACGCACCGCATCCTGAACGACCTGGCGACCGGCCGCTTCGTGGACCGGCCGGAAGCGGGCAGCTATCGGCTGGGCATGCGCCTGCTGGAGCTGGGCAACCTGGTCAAGGCGCGCCTGAACGTGCGCGACGCGGCCCTGACGCCCATGCGCGAACTGCACAAGCAGATCCAGCAGCCGGTGAACCTGAGCGTGCGCCAGGGCGACGAGATCGTCTACGTGGAGCGCGCCTACAGCGAGCGCTCCGGCATGCAGGTGGTCCGCGCCATCGGCGGCCGGGCCCCGCTGCACCTCACCTCCACCGGCAAGCTGTTCCTGGCCGTGGACGACCCGCAGCGCGTGCGCGCCTACGCCACCCGCACCGGCCTGGCAGGGCACACCAAGAACAGCATCACCCAGCTCCCGGTGCTGGAGCGGGAACTGGCCAAGGCGCGCCAGTACGGCATCGCGCGGGACAACGAGGAACTCGAGCTGGGCGTGCGCTGCATGGCCGCCGGCATCTACGACGACCAGGCGCGCCTGGTGGCGGGCCTGTCGATCTCCGCCCCGGCCGACCGCCTGGACGAGAGCTGGCTGGGCAAGCTGCAGTCGACCGCGCAGGAGATCTCGGCGGCCCTGGGCTACAAGCCGCCGACGCAGCGAATGGCGGCGTAAGAGGGAAACAAGACAGCCGAACGCAGAGGGCGCAAAGGATACGCAGAGGACGCAGAAAACCCTCAATTCCTGAGGATGTCTTCTGCGTCTTTTGCGTGTCCTTTGCGCCCTCTGCGTTCGGCTGTCGGGTTTTCGAGCGTGGTTAGCCGTTCACCTGCCGGATCAGCGTGTTTCCCGTGGGCAGCGGCACGCCGCTCGGCGAGTGCGTCTCGACCCACTTGCGCACCCGCTCGGCGTCCGCGATCCGGCTCAGCTTGCCGGCGGAATCCAGGAACACCATGATCAGCTTGCGGCCGGCGACCTTCGCCTGCATCACCAGGCACTGCCCCGCCTCGGAGATGTAGCCGGTCTTCTGCAGGTCGATCTCCCAGGCCGGGTTCTTCACCAGGCGGTTGGTGGTGTGGAACTGCATCGTGCGGTTGCCGACTTCCACCTGGCGTTCCGCCGAAGTGGAGAACTCGCGCAGGATCGGGTCGTTGGAGGCGAAGGCCACCAGGCGCGCCAGGTCCTGGGCGCTCGACTGGTTGCGGCTGGACAAGCCCGTGGGCTCGACGTAGCGCGTGTCGTTCATCCCCAGCAGCTTGGCGCGCTGGTTCATCGCCTCGACGAAGGCGTTCAAGCCGCCCGGATAGGTGCGGCCCAGCGCGTGCGCGGCGCGGTTTTCGCTGGACATCAGGGCCAGGTGCATCAGCTCGCTGCGACTGAGCGTGGCGCCCACCCGCAGGCGCGAGCCGGTGAACTTCTCGGTGTCGACGTCTTCCTGGCTGATGGTGATGGCTTCGTCCATCGGCAGCTTGGCCTCGCTGACGACCAGGCCCGTCATCAGCTTGGTGATCGAGGCGATCGGCAGCACGGCGGAATCGTTCTTGCTCAGGAGCACCTCACGCGTGTCCTGGTCGATCACCAGGGCGACGCTGGAACGCAGGTCGAGTTCGTCCTGGGTGGAGTGCAGGCCGGCCATCTGGCCGAAGGACGGCTTCGAAGGCGCCAGGCGCACGATGGAACGGGACTGCCTGGCCACCAGGGTCTGGCGACCGACGGCGTAGGTCTTGGTCACCCGCGCGCGCTTCACCACGCTCACCGAAGCTTCCTTCTTGACCACACGCTTCTGGGGAGTCGCTTGCACCGCCGCGGGTGCGAGCGACAGGGCCAGGACACTCAGGGCAATGGCATGTAGGAAGCGCTTCAAGATCGGTACTCCGGCAACGACGTCTCGGGTGTAGGAAACAACTGACACCGCAGGTACGAGAGTGTACTTCTGCAGCGGGCTCGTTGTGGCAAACGTTACAAAAATCAATGACTTAGGAAGGTAACCTAATGGTAAAGCTCGGCCGTGGGGGATTTCCCGGAGCTGGACGGTCGCGTTTCGGTCCCCGGCGGTTGCGATCGCGCAAAAAGAAAGGCCGTGGCCCAAGGCCACGGCCTTTACCCGACCAGCCGATTCGGCTATAGCGGCCCGCCGCCCTGCGCCGGGACCTTGTCGACCTTGCTGGACAACTTGTTCAGCGCGCTCAGGTAGGCCTTGGCCGAGGCGACCACGATGTCCGGGTCCGCGCCGACGCCGTTGACGATGCGGCCGGAGTTCTGCAGCCGCACCGTGACCTCGCCCTGGCTTTCCGTCGATCCGCTGATGGCATTGACCGAATAGAGCACCATCTCGGCGCCGCTCTTCACGTGGCTCTCGATCGCCTTCAGCGAGGCATCCACCGGGCCGTTGCCGTCGGATTCGCCGCGCACCTCCCTGCCGTCGACCGTGAACACGACCTCGGCGTGCGGCCGCTCGCCGGTCTCGCTGTGCTGGCGCAGGGAGACCAGGCGGTAGGTCTCCTGCTCGTGCGTCACCGACTCGTCGCTCACCAGCGCGAGGATGTCCTCGTCGAAGATCTCGCTCTTGCGGTCGGCCAGTTCCTTGAACTTGGCGAAGGCCGTGTTGATGTCGGCCTCGCTTTCGAGCTGCACGCCCAGTTCCTGCAGGCGCGCCTTGAAGGCGTTGCGGCCCGAGAGCTTGCCCAGCACGATCTTGTTGGCCGTCCAGCCCACGTCCTCGGCCCGCATGATCTCGTAGGTGTCGCGCGCCTTCAGCACGCCGTCCTGGTGGATGCCGCTGGCGTGGGCGAAGGCATTGGCGCCCACGACCGCCTTGTTCGGCTGCACCACGAAGCCGGTGGTCTGGCTGACCATGCGGCTGGCGGGCACGATGTGCTGGGTGTCGATGTTGACCTCGAGGCCGAAGTAGTCCTTGCGGGTCTTCACGGCCATCACGATCTCTTCCAGCGAGCAGTTGCCGGCCCGCTCGCCCAGGCCGTTGATCGTGCACTCGACCTGGCGCGCGCCGCCGATCTTCACCCCGGCCAGCGAGTTCGCCACCGCCATGCCCAGGTCGTTGTGGCAGTGCACCGACCAGACGGCCTTGTCCGAGTTCGGGATGCGTTCGCGCAGCTGCTTCAGGAAGCTGCCGTACAGCTCCGGCACCGCGTAGCCCACGGTATCGGGCACGTTGATCGTGGTGGCCCCCTCCCGGATCACGGTCTCCAGGACGCGGCACAGGAAATCGATGTCGCTGCGGTAGCCATCCTCGGGCGAGAACTCGACGTCGGCGCAGAGGTTGCGCGCGAAACGCACCGACTGCTTCGCCTGCTCCAGCACCTGGTCGGGCGTCATCCGCAGCTTCTTCTCCATGTGCAGCGGCGAGGTCGCGATGAAGGTATGGATGCGGGCGCGGGCCGCGCCCTTGAGCGCCTCCGCGGCGCGCGATATGTCGCGGTCGTTGGCGCGCGACAGCGAGCAGATGGTCGACTCCCTGATCGCGTTGGCGATGGCCTGCACGGCCTCGAAGTCGCCGTTGGAGCTGGCGGCGAAGCCGGCCTCGATCACGTCCACGCGCAGGCGCTCGAGCTGGCGCGCGATGCGCAGCTTCTCGTCCTTGGTCATGGAGGCGCCGGGCGATTGCTCGCCATCGCGCAGCGTCGTGTCGAAGATGATCAGTTGGTCTGCCATGTGGATTCCTCTTGTTCGGTCGCGAGGCCGGCGCGCTGCAGGCCCGAGACGATCGCCTTCAGCGAGGCCGAGACGATGTTGCCGTCCATGCCCACGCCGAACAGCGTCCGCTCGCCCACCCGCAGCTCCAGGTAGGCCACGGCCCGCGCGTCGGCGCCCGAGGCGATCGCATGCTCATGGTAGTCCAGCACGCGCAGGGGTTCGCCCAAGGCCTGGCTCAGCCCTTCGACGAAGGCGTCGATCGGCCCGTTGCCGGCGCCGGTGACGCTGAGCGTACGGCCGCCGCCCATGCGCACTTGCGCTTCCAGCGTGACCAACTCGCCCGGCGCGCCCGACTCCAGCACCTGGTGCGCCACCGTGGCGCGGCCGATGCGGTACTCGTTGCCGAACAGGGTCCACAGGTCCTGCGCCGACAGCTCCTTGCCGCTGGCGTCCATCACGCCCTGCACCACCTGGCTGAACTCGATCTGCAGGCGGCGCGGCAGCTCCAGCCCGTACTCGGCCTCCAGCAGGTAGGAGATGCCGCCCTTGCCGGACTGGCTGTTGACGCGGATCACGGCCTCGTAGCTGCGGCCCAGGTCCTTGGGGTCGATCGGCAGGTAGGGCATGTCCCAGAGGTCGCCCTCCCTGCGCGCGGAGAAGGCCTTCTTGATCGCGTCCTGGTGCGAACCGGAGAAGGAGGTGTAGACCAGGTCGCCCACATAGGGATGGCGCGGATGCACCGGCAGCTGGTTGCAGTGCTCCACGGTGCGGCGGATCTCGTCGATGTCCGAGAAATCCAGGCCCGGGTCGACGCCCTGGCTGTACAGGTTCAGCGCCACGTTCACGAGGTCCAGGTTGCCGGTGCGCTCGCCGTTGCCGAACAGGCAGCCTTCGAGGCGGTCCGCGCCGGCCATCACGGCGAATTCGCCGGCGGCGGTGCCGGTGCCGCGGTCGTTGTGCGGGTGCACCGAGAGCACGATGGCGTCGCGCCGCGCCAGGTGGCGGTGCATCCACTCGATCATGTCGGCGAAGATGTTGGGCGTGGAGTGCTCCACGGTGGAAGGCAGGTTGACGATGCACTTGCGCGCCGGCGTCGGTTGCCACACCCCGGTGACCGCATCGACGACCCGCTTGGCGAAGGCGAGCTCGGTGCCGGAGAACATCTCGGGCGAGTACTGGAACACCCAGTCGGTTTCGGGCTGCTGCGCGGCCAGTTCCCTGAACAGCTTCGCCTGGGAGGTGGCGAGATCGACGATGCCGTCCTCGTCCAGCCCCAGGACCACCTTGCGCATCACCGGCGCGGTGGCGTTGTACAGGTGGACGATGGCGCGGCGCGCGCCCTTGAGCGACTCGAAGGTGCGGCGAATGAGCGGCTCGCGGGCCTGCGTCAGCACCTGGATCGTGACGTCGTCCGGGATCAGGTCGTCCTCGATCAGCCTGCGCACGAAGTCCCATTCCACCTGCGAGGCCGAGGGGAAGCCGACCTCGATCTCCTTGAAGCCGATCGCCACCAGGGCCTCGAACATGCGCAGCTTGCGCGGGATGTCCATGGGTTCGATCAGCGCCTGGTTGCCGTCGCGCAGGTCCACGCTGCACCACACGGGGGGCTTCGCCAGCACCGCGTCGGGCCAGGTGCGGTCGGCCAGGCGCACGGGGGCGAAGGGGCGGTACTTGCTCGCGGGGTTCTTCAGCATGGGCATCGGTGTTCTCGCTTCGTGGTTTCGTGGAACCAGCAGCCCCAATGAAAAACGGCCCGCTGCTGGTGCATACGGGCCGTCAGTCCGGGAATACGCGTGCGCGCTACCGTCTCCGCCCGTGGGGGATGAGTAGTAGGGCCAGCGCGATACGGTTCATGTTCTCGACTTTAGCACAGGACCTCGCGCAGGCCCCATCAGGGTTTTCTACCGGTGCAATCCGCTCTCTTCCGGCTCGTCGGTGGAGGTGCTGATCACGCTCGCGCGCTCGCCGCGGGCCTTGCGCCAGAAGTACATGGCGTAGCCGGAGAGGCCGTAGACGATGAACACGCCGAACAGCACCGCGGGCGGATAGATGTTGATGACGGCGATGCCCAGGGCGATCAGCACGATCACCGCGAAGGGCACGCTCTTCTTCATCTGGATGTCCTTGAAGCTGTAGAAGGGGACGTTAGTCACCATGGTGAGCCCCGCGTACAGCGCCACGCCGAACATGATCCAGGCGGCATCGAAGCCCTTCACGCCGTACTCGGTCATGAGCCAGATGAAGCCGGTGACCAGCGCGGCGGCGGCCGGCGACGGCAGGCCCTGGAAGTAGCGCTTGTCGACCACGGCCGTGTTGACGTTGAAGCGGGCGAGCCGCAGGGCGGCGCAGGCGCAGTAGACGAAGGCGGCGATCCAGCCCCAGCGGCCCAGGCCCCTCAGGGCCCACTCGTAGGCGATCAGCGCCGGGGCGGCGCCGAAGGAGACCATGTCGGAGAGCGAGTCCATCTGCTCGCCGAAGGCGCTCTGCGTGTTGGTCATGCGGGCCACGCGGCCGTCGAGGCTGTCCAGCACCATGGCGCAGAACACGCCGGCGGCCGCCAGGTCGAAGCGGCCGTTCATGGCCATCACGATGGCGTAGAAGCCGCCGAACAGGGCCGCGAGCGTGAAGAGGTTGGGCAGGATGTAGATGCCCTTGCGCCGCTTGCGCACCACCACCCCTTCGGTCGCTAGCTCGTCTTCGTGTCCGTCGTGCATGGGAGGGAGTGTACGGCGGGCGGTGGGGGGGAAATACAACGCGCCCTTCGCGCCGTGGCCGCCTCCGGGGACAACGCCCGTGCGGGCGGACTAGGAGCCCGCCCCGGCCGCGGCACCCGGCAGCGCCAGGGCAGCGGCGTCGCCGCGAAACGGATACGCCAGCATGGGCGGCGGCGGAGTGTCCTTGTGCCGCAGGCACACCCAGTTGAGGGCGTTGAAGCGCTCCAGGTCCGGCGCGGCCGACGCGGCAAGCTCCTGCGCCGGGACATGCAGCGCGCGTGCGGCATCGCCCCAGATCTCGGCCAGGGTCCGCGCCGAATTCACGCGGGAGAGGCACGCCAGGGCGCCCGTCGAGGGGGCCAGGCTGAAGGGACGGCGACTGGACAGCGGCACCTCCCCGGCGCCCTGCGCGACCAGCTGCTGCGAGGCTTCCGCCGCGGCGCCCGTCAGGAAGAAAGGCACCATGTCCGGATCGAGGAAGCTGGCCGCCGCGCGGCCCGGACGCGCGGCATAGAGTCCGTGCACGTACATGTGCCCGTGGAGCAGTTCGCCGATCGCCTGCCGCTCGGGCGTCGCTCGGGCGGAGAGCCTCGTGTTCAATGGCGCCCCGCCGAAATACACCTCGGGCTCGTATTCCAGGCGCAGGGTCCGGAAGAAGTTGGTGAAGTTGACGATGGACAGCCCCGCGCCCTCGACGAACCGGTACAGCTCCGGCACGGTGTACGCGCGATCCTGCGCATGCAGGAAGGTGTCGACGATGTTCGCATCGTCCCCGACCATCGATCCGATCACCTCGGGACTGCGCCCTCGCAGCATGAGGTGGGAAGGAGACAGGGCGCGCAGCGAGTCCTTGAAGTTCGCAACCTGGGCGTGCAGGTCCGGTTCGTCGCGGTTGACCAGCCGCATCAGGTCCTGCATGGCGTAGACATCCGCGCGTCCGTAGCGCCCATAGACCATCAAGCCCATGGCGCCGTCTTCCGCCAGGACTTGCGTCAGGGCGCGCAGCCCTGCATCGGGATCCGCCAGGTGGTGCAGCACGCCCAGGCAGCTGACGTAGTCGAACTCGCCCAGGCCCAATCGCGGCGCATCCACCAGCGAGGCATGGATCCAGCGGATGCGGTCTTCCAGGCCGCGCGCCCGCGCGCGTTGCCGGGCGACGGCCAGGCTCGCCTCGCTGATGTCGACGCAGACGATCTCCGCATCGGTGTCGCGCAGCTGCGCGGCCAGGAAGATCGGCGAGTCACCGGTGCCGCCGCCGGCGACCAGGGCCCTGAAGCCCCGCGAGAAGTCGCGTCGCCCGCCGAATGCGTGGTGATTGACCTTGCCCAGGATGTCCGTGCGCGTGAGCGGCAGGCTGCCCGGCTTTTCGGCAGCGGGCGTGCGCGCGGGAAAGGGGTAGGTCTCGTACAGGTCCCGAACCTTGGGGTTATCCGCCATGCACGCAGTCTAGGGAGACCGCGGGTCCAAGTACACCCCTTCCATGACGAAGGCCGCCCGAGGGCGGCCTTCCCGGGCCCCCCGCCTGCGCGGGGGTGACGGCTGCTTAGTTGCGGCTCTGGTCCACCAGCTTGTTCTTCTTGATCCAGGGCATCATCGCGCGCAGCTGCTCGCCCACCACCTCGATGGAGTGCTCGGCGTTCAGGCGGCGGCGCGACTGCAGGGTCGGGGCACCGGCGCGGTTTTCCAGGATGAAGCTCTTGGCGTATTCGCCGGTCTGGATGTCCTTCAGCACCTTCTTCATGACCTGCTTGGTCTCGTCGGTGATGACGCGCGGGCCCGTGACGTACTCGCCGTACTCCGCGTTGTTGGAGATCGAGTAGTTCATGTTCGCGATGCCGCCTTCGTAGATCAGGTCCACGATCAGCTTCAGCTCGTGCAGGCACTCGAAGTAGGCCATCTCGGGCGCGTAGCCGGCTTCCACCAGCGTCTCGTAGCCGGCCTTGATCAGTTCCACGGTGCCGCCGCACAGCACGGCCTGCTCGCCGAACAGGTCGGTCTCGGTCTCCTCGCGGAAGTTGGTCTCGATGATGCCGGCCTTGCCGCCGCCGTTGGCCATGGCGTAGGACAGCGCCAGGTCGCGCGCGCGGCCCGACTTGTCGGCATGCACGGCCACCAGGTGGGGCACGCCGCCGCCCTGGGTGTAGGTGTTGCGCACGGTGTGGCCCGGGGCCTTGGGCGCGACCATCCACACGTCGAGGTCGGCACGCGGCACGACCTGGCCGTAATGCACGTTGAAGCCGTGGGCGAACGCCAGCGAGGCGCCCTGCTTGATATTCGGCTCGACGTCGTTCTTGTACACGGTGGCGATCTGCTCGTCGGGCAGCAGGATCATCACGACGTCGGCGGACTTCACGGCCTCGCCCACTTCGGCGACCTTCAGGCCGGCCTTCTCCACCTTGGGCCAGCTGGCGCCGCCCTTGCGCAGGCCCACGATGACCTTGACGCCGCTGTCGTTCAGGTTCTGCGCATGCGCGTGGCCTTGCGAGCCGTAGCCGATGATGGCAACCGTCTTGCCCTTGATCAGGCTCAGGTCACAGTCCTTGTCGTAATAAACCTTCATGGTCTCTCCAGGTGAATCTTGTGGGGGTGATGAAATGGCTCGGGGCTCAGACGCGCAGAATGCGCTCGCCGCGGCCGATGCCGCTGGCGCCGGTGCGCACCGTCTCCAGGATGGCGCCGCGGTCGATGGCCTGCAGGAAGGCGTCGTTCTTGGACTGATCGCCGGTGAGCTCGATGGTGTAGCTCTTGTCGGTGACGTCGATGACGCGGCCGCGGAAGATGTCCGCCATGCGCTTCATCTCCTCGCGTTCCTTGCCCACCGCGCGCACCTTCACCATCATGAGCTCGCGCTCGGTGTAGCTGCCCTCGGTGAGGTCGACCACCTTCACCACCTCGATGAGGCGGTTCAGGTGCTTGGTGATCTGCTCGATCACGTCGTCGGAGCCGGTGGTCTGGATCGTCATGCGCGACAGCGACGGGTCTTCCGTCGGCGCCACGGTGAGCGATTCGATGTTGTAGCCGCGGGCCGAAAACAGGGCCACCACGCGGGACAGGGCGCCGGGCTCGTTCTCGAGCAGCACGGCAATGATGTGCTTCATGTCTGATTCCTCTTTTCGCCGCCCTCCCCCGCTGCCGGTAAGCAGCGGGCTCGGCGGGCAATAGATTCGTCTTCGGGTTGGTGAAAAACCGAATACCGAACGCAGGGGCGCAGAGATTACGCAGAGGACGCAGAAAAAACCTTCAAAAATCTTCTCTTTGCCTTTTCTGCGTCTTCTGCGATTCCTTTGCGTCCTCTGCGTTCGGCTGTCTTGTTTAAAGGTCTTCGGAACCGAGCAGCATCTCGGTGATGCCCTGCCCCGCCTTCACCATCGGCCAGACGTTTTCCGTCGGGTCGGTGCGGAAGTCCATGAACACGGTGCGGTCCTTCAGCTTGCGCGCTTCGCGCAGCGCCGGCTCCACGTCCTGCGGGCGTTCGATCAGCATGCCGACGTGGCCATAGGCCTCGGCCAGCTTCACGAAATTGGGCAGCGCGTCCATGTAGCTGTGCGAGTAGCGGCCTTCGTAGTCGAGCTGCTGCCACTGCCGCACCATGCCGAGGTAGCGGTTGTTCAGCGAGACGATCTTGATCGGCGTGTTGTATTGCAGGCAGGTCGAGAGTTCCTGGATGCACATCTGCACCGAACCCTCGCCCGTGATGCAGTACACCTCGGACTCCGGCTTCGCCAGCTTGATGCCCATGGCGTACGGGATGCCCACGCCCATGGTGCCCAGGCCGCCGGAGTTGATCCAGCGGCGCGGCTGCGGGAACTTGTAGAACTGCGCGGCCCACATCTGGTGCTGGCCCACGTCGGACGTGATGTAGGTCTCCACGTCCTTCGTCATGTTCCACAGCGTCTCGATCACGTGCTGCGGCTTGATCACGTCGCGGTTGCCGCGGTCGTAGCGCAGGCAGTCGCGCTTGCGCCAGCCCTCGATGGTCTCCCACCAGCCGCCCAGCGCGGAGGCGTCCGGCTTCGCGCCCGACTCCTTGATCTGCGAGATCAGCTCGTTCAGCACTTCCTTGACGTCGCCGACGATCGGGATGTCCACGCGCACGCGCTTGGAGATGCTCGACGGGTCCACGTCGATGTGGATGATCTTGCGCTCGTGCGCCGCGAAGTGCTTCGGGTTGCCGATCACGCGGTCGTCGAACCGCGCGCCCACGGCCAGCAGCACGTCGCAGTTCTGCATCGCGTTGTTGGCCTCGAAGGTGCCGTGCATGCCCAGCATGCCGAGGAACTTCGGGTCGGTGCCGGGCATGGCGCCCAGCCCCATCAGCGTGTTCGTGACGGGGTAGCCGAGCAGGCTGACCAGCGCGCGCAGTTCCTCGGTGGCGTTGCCCAGGACCACACCGCCGCCGGTGTAGATGTAGGGACGCTTGGCGGCCATCAGCAGCTGCACCGCCTTGCGGATCTGGCCGCTGTGGCCCTTGTGGACCGGCTTGTACGAGCGCATCTCGACCTTGTCCGGATAGCCGGTGTACGCCGTCTTGTTGAAGGACACATCCTTGGGGATGTCCACCACCACCGGGCCGGGACGGCCGCTGCGGGCGATGTGGAAGGCCTTCTTGAGCACTTCCGCCAGGTCGCGCACGTCCTTCACCAGGAAGTTGTGCTTGACGATGGGGCGGGTGATGCCGACCGTGTCGCATTCCTGGAAGGCGTCCATGCCGATCGCGGCCGTGGGGACCTGCCCGGTGACGATCACCATCGGGATCGAATCCATGTAGGCGGTGGCGATGCCGGTCACGGCGTTGGTCACGCCCGGACCGGAGGTCACCAGCGCCACGCCGACGTCGCCGGTCGCGCGGGCGTAGCCGTCGGCGGCGTGCACCGCGGCCTGCTCGTGGCGCACCAGCACGTGCTGGATCGTGTCCTGCTTGTAGAACGCGTCGTAGATGTGCAGCACCGCGCCGCCGGGGTAGCCCCAGACGTACTTGACGTTCTCGGCCTGGAGGCACTTGACGAGGATTTCGGCGCCGCGGAGGTCCTGGGTCTGGCCGGCCTGGGCGGCCGCCGCGGAGCTGAGCTCCGTCTTCGTGATTTCCATGATCAACCTTTCGGGTTTCGAACTACGAACCTTGGGGTGCCCCTTCGCCCGCTCTCGTGAAGCTGCGTCGGGACTTAGAGCACCAGGCCATGGGCGGGCGCGTCGCACCGCCGGACCAGGACTCGTTTGCCTTTTGACTTGCCGCGCCATTATCGCACTGCAACAGAAGAGCGCCCAGACCCCCTCCGCGGCGGTGCCATAATTTCCGACTGCCCAGCCGCACCTGCGGCCTGGGCGCCACATATAACCCGAAGCTCCACCGCCGCCCCCCGGACTCCTTGGCCACCGAACGCGAACTCTCGGACTTCCTGCAGAGCGTGGAACGACGCGCCTTCAAGCGCAGCGTCTACCACGTGCGTGACGAGGAAGCCGCGCTGGACATCGTGCAGGACAGCATGATGAAGCTGGCGGAGCACTACGGCGACAAACCGGCCGCCGAACTGCCCATGCTGTTTCAGCGGATCCTGTCGAACTGCACCCTCGACTGGTTCCGACGGCAGAAGACGCGCAACGCCCTGTTCTCCAACCTGAGCGACTTCGAGTCCGCCTCCGACGAGGGGGAATTCGACCTGCTGGAAACTTATACCGCTTCGGACCCATCCCAGCAGGTGGAGAGCGCGGAAGACGCCACGCGACGGGCCCAGATCTTGCGTGAAATCGAAACGGAGATTCTGGAGCTGCCCGCCCGTCAACGCGAAGCCTTCTTGATGCGTTACTGGGAGGACATGGATGTTGCAGAAACCGCTGCAGCCATGGGCTGCTCGGAAGGCAGTGTCAAGACGCACTGCTCCCGGGCGGTAGCGGCCCTCAGCAAAGCACTGAAGGCAAAGGGAATTCAACTATGACCAACACGGACTCACTGCTCGCCCAACGCCAGGCAGACCAGTTCGGCCGCGCGGTCGCCATGCGCCTGTCGGCCGGCTCCGAGGAGCTGCCGTACGAGGTCCGTGAACGTCTGCGGGCCGTGCGCGTGCGCGCCGTCGAAGCCCGCAGGAAGCCGGCCGTCGCGCCGGTCGTGGTCGGCCGCGGCCCGTCCGCGTCGCTGGCCCTCGAACGCAGCTGGCTGCATCGCATCGCCTCCGTCCTGCCGATCGTGCTGCTGGCGGCCGGCCTCGTCCTGCTCCACACCTTCCAGACGGAACGCCGCGCCAGTGAACTGGCCGAGGTCGACGCCGCCCTGCTGACGGACGATCTTCCGCCCGCGGCCTACGCCGATCCGGGATTCGTGCAGTTCCTGAAATCCGGGCGCGGCGAGTAACCTGCCCGGACCATGAGCGCCCGCGCCCGCCCGCAATTCGCCCTCGCCTGCGGCCTCCTCGCCGCCGGCGTGGTGCTGGGCGCCGTGGCGGCCGAAGGGGTCCCGCCCCCGCCCAATCCCGCCGTGGCTGCGCCGGCCCCGGTGCCGGCCGCGCCCGCCACGCCGTCGGTGGCCGCGCCGTCGGCGGCCGCGCTCGCCCAGAACAACAAGCCCTCGGTCTCCACGCGGGCGCCGATCCGCCCCGCGCAGGTGCGCAACGCCCCGGCGCCCCGCCCGGAATCCAGCCCCACCTGGGCCGAACTGACGCCCCAGCAGCAGCAATCGCTGGCGCCGCTGTCCGGCACCTGGCGCGTCCTGAGCGAGGCGCACAAGCGCAAGTGGCTGGCGCTGTCGCAGAACTACCCCACCATGCCGCCCGGCGAGCAGGCCCGCCTGCACAGCCGGATGGCGGAATGGGCGGCCCTGTCGCCCCAGCAGCGCACCCAGGCCCGCCTGAACTTCGCCGAAAGCCAGAAGCTCAGCCCGGACGACAAGCGCGCCAAGTGGGAGGCCTACCAGAACCTGTCGCCGGAAGAAAAGCGCAAGCTCGCGGCCGGCGCGGCGGCGGCCAAGCCGGCGCCGCCGCCCACCGCCGTGGCGGAGAAGCCGGTGCCGCAGCAGAAGCTGGCGCACGTCCCCAAGCCGAAGAAGGCGGATAACGGCAGCGCGAAGATCGCGGTCGTGCCCGGCCAGATCAACACCACCACCCTGCTGCCGCAGCCGCTAGCGCCGGTCCAGCCTTGAGCCCCTCGCTTCCCCTGGCCGCGCCCGGCCTCGCGCGGCGCCTCGCCTGCCTGTTCTACGATGCCTTCCTGGCCTTCGGGATCGCGCTGGCCACCGCCTTCGTCTTCTCCGTCCTCACGCAGATGCGGCACGCGCTGTCCGGGCGCGAGGCCCTCGGCGTGGTGATCGCGCTCGTGCTGGGCGGCTATTTCACCTGGTGCTGGACCAAGGGCCGCACCCTCCCGATGCAGACCTGGCGGATCCGGATCGTGGACCGCCAGGGCCAGCCGCTCACGCTGGCGCGCGCCTGGTGGCGCTACCTCCTGTGCACCGTCTGGGTCCTTCCGCCCATCGCATTCTTCGCCCACCGGCACCTGGCGGACTGGAAGCCGGTCACGGCCGCCCTCTTCGGCTGGGTCGCGTTCTGGGCCCTTCTGAGCCTGCTGCACCCGCAGCGCCAGTTCTGGCACGACGCCTGGGCCGGCACGCGCCTGGTCGATGCCGCCGGATGAGCGGGCCGGCGGCGTCGGCGACAATGGCGGGATGTCCCATCGCAAGGCGCTTCCCGAGTACGTGAACGAGCAGAAGGGCCGCACCGGCTTCAGCCGCGTGTGGCACGCCGCCGGCTATTCGATGGCCGGGCTGCGCGCGGGCTGGGAGGAAGCGGCGTTCCGGCTGGAAGCCTGCCTGTCCTTCGTCTTGGTTCCGCTCGCGTTCTTCCTGGGCCGCGGCTGGGTCGAAGTGGCCCTGCTGGCCGGTTCGGTGCTGATCGTGATGATGGTGGAACTCCTCAACACCGCCGTCGAGGCCGCCATCGACCGGATCGGCCCGGAACGGCACGAACTCTCCAAGCGCGCCAAGGACATGGGCAGCGCGGCGGTCTTCCTGGCGCTGCTGCTGGCCGGCGGCATCTGGCTCACGGCGCTGGTGCGCTTCTTCTCCGCATGAAACCTGCCTTTTCCCTCTGCGTGTACTGCGGCTCCCGGGTGGGCGCCGACACGCGCTTCGCCACCGCGGCGGCCGACGTCGGCCGCTGGATCGGCCAGCACGGCGGCCAGCTGGTCTACGGCGGCGGCAACAACGGCCTGATGGGCGTGATGGCCGATGCGGCGCTGGATGCCGGCGCCCGGGTGGTCGGCGTGATCCCGCATTCGATGGTCGAGCGCGAGTGGGCCAAGCGCGACTGCACCGAGCTGCACATCGTGGAGAACATGCACCAGCGCAAGAGCCTCATGGCCGAACGCGCCGACGCCTTCCTCGCCCTGCCGGGCGGCATCGGGACCTTCGAGGAATTCTTCGAGGCCTGGACGTGGAAGCAGCTCGGCTTCCACCGCAAGCCGGTGGGCCTGTTCGACCTCGGGGGCTACTACCAGCCGCTGCTGCACTTCCTGCAGGAAAGCGTGCGCAGCGGCTTCATGAGCGAATGGCAGCTGGACCTGCTCACGATCGGCAGCGACCTCGACGCCCTGCTCGCCAGCCTGGTCGAAGGCGCGCGCATGAGCCCGCGCGGGGTGGACACGTCGGAGATCTGAGGCTGCGGCCTGGGATGGGCCGCTGGATAAACCGAACAGCCGAACGCAGAGGGCGCAGAGGTTCCGCAGAGGACGCAGAAAAAACCCTTGAATACTATCGAGGTTTTTTCTGCGTCTTCTGCGTACCTTTGCGCCCTCTGCGTTCGCTGTTCGGTTTTTTCTAGCGGCCCATCAAGTGACTCGCCGCTTCAACCTCACACCGCCGATTCGTCGATCTCGCCGGTGCGGATGCGCACCACGCGTTCCACGCTGGTGATGAAGATCTTGCCGTCGCCGATCTTGCCGGTGCGGGCGGCGTTGACGATCGCGTCGACGCAGCGGTCCACGTCGTCGTCCTTCACCACCACCTCGATCTTCACCTTGGGCAGGAAGTCGACGACGTACTCGGCCCCCCGGTAAAGCTCCGTATGGCCCTTCTGGCGGCCGAAACCCTTGACCTCGGTGACGGTCAGGCCGGTGACGCCGCATTCCGCCAGGCCTTCGCGCACCTCCTCGAGCTTGAAGGGTTTGACGATGGCGGTGATCTGCTTCATGGATTCTCCAGGGGTGATGCGGTCGCTATGCGCTGAATTTGCCGGTAATAGGATAGCGCCAATCCTTGCCGAAACCGCGGTGCGTCACCCGGATCCCGATCGGGGCCTGGCGCCTCTTGTACTCGTTGATGCGAACGAGCCGCGCGACGCGTTCCACCGTCGCCCGGTCGTAGCCGGCGCCGACGATGTCCTCGATGCTCTGGTCGTTCTCCATGTAGCGCGAGAGGATGCCGTCCAGGATGTCGTAGGGCGGCAGGCTGTCCTGGTCCACCTGGTCGGGGCGCAGTTCGGCGCTGGGCGGGCGCGTGATGATCCGCTCCGGGATCGGGTTGGCGCCGGTCTTGTACGGGTCGTTGGCGTTGCGCCAGTTCGCGAGCCGGAACACGCTGGTCTTCAGCAGGTCCTTGATCACCGCGAAGCCGCCCGCCATGTCGCCATACAGCGTGCAGTACCCGGTGGCCATCTCGCTCTTGTTGCCCGTCGTCAGCACGATGCTGCCGAACTTGTTGGACAGCGCCATCAGCAGCACGCCGCGGATGCGCGCCTGGATGTTCTCCTCGGTCGTGTCCTGCGCGAGGCCGGCGAATTCCTTCTCCAGCGCCTGCAGGAAGGACTCGAACATCGGCTTGATCGAGATCTCGTCGTAGCGCACCCCCAGGCGCTTGCACATCTCGGCGGCGTCGAGCCAGGAGATTTCCGCCGTGTAGGGCGAAGGCATCATGACGGAGCGGACCTTGTCGGCGCCCAGAGCGTCCACCGCGACCGCCAGCACCAGCGCGGAGTCGATGCCACCCGAGAGCCCCAGCAGCACGCCGGGGAAGCCGTTCTTGCCGATGTAGTCGCGCACGCCCAGCACCAGCGCGTGCCACAGTTCCTCCTCGTCGCCGAGGTCGCCCACCATGGGGCCGGCCAGCCGGTACGAGTTCGCTCCCGGATGGACTGTCACGTAGAACAGGTCTTCCCGGAACGCCGGCGCGCGCGCGGCCAGCGTGCCGTCCGCGTTCACCGCGAAGGAACCGCCGTCGAAGATCACCTCGTCCTGCCCGCCCACGAGGTGCGCGTAGATCAGGGGCAGTTCCACGGCCTGGGCGCGCTCGACCATCCGCGCGATGCGCTCGCCGCTCTTGCCGACGTGGAAGGGCGACGCGTTCGGCACCACCAGCACCTGCGCGCCCGCCACGCGCGCGAGCTGCGCCGGCTCCTCGAACCAGGCGTCCTCGCAGATCAGCAGGCCGACGCTCACGTCCTCCACCTGGAACACGCAGGTGCCCTGCCCCTTGGTGAAGTAGCGGTACTCGTCGAAAACCTGGTAGTTGGGCAGTTCGCGCTTGGCGTAGGTCTCGATCACCTTGCCTTCGGCCAGCACGCTGGCGGCGTTGTAGCGCATCTGCACCTGCACGGACTTGCCGCGCAGGGCGCCGCCGCGCGGATGCCCCACGACCACGTGCAGGCCCTTCAACCCCGCGAGCTCGCGGGCCACCAGTTTCACGGCATCATCGCAGGCAGCGATGAAGGCGGGCCGCAGCAGCAGGTCCTCCGCGGGGTAGCCGCAGATCGAAAGCTCGGGCGTGAGGACGAGCCGGGCGCCGCGCTCGTAGGCGGTGCGGGCGGCGGCGATGATCTTTTGCGCGTTGCCAGCCATGTCGCCGACGACGACATTGAGCTGTGCAGTACAGATGGTGAGTGTCATTTCGGACATGCCAGACTTCTCGAACGATTATGTTACCCGCGTGCTGGGCGACCCGAGGGAGGTGGACGCGCCGGCCTGGAACGCGCTGCTCGCGCTCGCCGGCGGCTCCCCCTTCATGCGGCACGAATACCTCGCGGCGCTGCACGACAGCGGCAGCGCGACACGGGACGCGGGCTGGACGCCGCAGTTCGTGACGCTCTGGCGCGAGGGCGAACTGCACGCGGCCTGCCCGCTGTACCTGAAGAGCCATTCCTACGGCGAGTACGTGTTCGACTGGGCCTGGGCCAATGCCTACGAGCAGCACGGCGTGCGCTACTACCCCAAGGGCCTCACGGCCGTGCCGTTCACGCCGGTGCCGGGTCCGCGGCTGCTGGCGCGCGACGCGGACGCGCGCTCGGCGCTGGTGCGCGCCGTGCTGGACCTGTGCAGGAAGAAGAAGCTCTCTTCGTGGCACCTGCTGTTCGGCGACGAAGAGGACATCGCCGCCTGCAGCGGCGCCGGCCTGATGCTGCGCCACACCGTGCAGTTCCACTGGATCAACAGTGCCCCCACGCCCGGCACTGGCGTGTCCGCGCTGCCCCCCGAGGGGGCTGGTTCCGCCTTGGGGCGGCCCGGCGGCGAAACCGCCAGCTACGCCGACTTCGACGCCTTCCTCGCCAGCCTCACGCAGGAAAAGCGCAAGAAGATCCGGCAGGAGCGGCGCAAGGTGGCCGAGGCCGGCGTGACCTTCCGCCACGCACTCGGCGCGGAGATCACGACCAGCGACTGGGACTTCTTCTACCGCTGCTACGAGCGCACCTACCTCGAGCACGGCAACCCGCCCTACCTCACGCGCGACTTCTTCCGCCGCATGGCGGCGCAGATGCCGGAGAACTGGCTCCTGTTCGTCGCGGAGCGGCGCGGCCGGCCGATCGCGTGCAGCCTCATCGGCGTCGGCGATGGTGCAGCGTACGGGCGCTACTGGGGCGCGCTGGAGCGGGTGGACTGCCTGCACTTCGAGGCCTGCTACTACCAGCCGATCGCGTGGTGCATCGCGAACGGCATCGCGCGCTTCGAGGGCGGCGCCCAGGGCGAGCACAAGATGGCGCGGGCGCTGATGCCGGTGAAGACCACCAGCGCGCACTGGCTGGCGCATCCCGCGTTCGCCGACGCGGTGGAGCGCTTCCTGCAGCGCGAGGGGCGCGGGATCGAGGGCTACCTGGAGCACCTGGAGGCCCGCTCGCCGTTCCGGCAGGAATGAAAAAAGCGCCGCGGGGCGGCGCTTCGCTGGCTCTCCGGGCGGGATCAACCCTCCGGATGCTCCTTCTTGTACGCCTCGATCCCGTCGAGGACTTCCTTCTTCGCCGCCTCCGGGCCTTCCCAGCCCAGCACCTTCACCCACTTGCCGGGCTCCAGGTCCTTGTAGTGCTCGAAGAAGTGCGAGATGGTCTTCAGGCGCACCGGGTTCAGGTCCTCCGGCTGCTGCCACTCCGAGTACAGGCCCAGCACCTTCTGGATCGGCACCGCCAGCACCTTGGCGTCGTCGCCGGCTTCGTCCTGCATCTTCAGCACGCCGATGGGACGGCAGGGGACGACCACGCCGGGGATCAGCGGCACCGGCGTGATGACCAGCACGTCCACCGGATCGCCGTCGCCCGCGATCGTCTTGGGCACGTAGCCGTAGTTGGTGGGGTAGTGCATCGCCGTGCTCATGAAGCGGTCGACGAAGATGGCGCCCGTCTCCTTGTCCACCTCGTACTTCACGGGGTCTGCGTTCATCGGGATCTCGATGATCACGTTGAAGGCATCGGGAACGTTCTTGCCGGGGGTGACTTGGTCCAGGGACATGTGTGGTGCGGGTGAAGTGATGAAGGCGTGCTGAGGGGAAACCCTGATTTTAGTCAATGTCGCCCTCCTCTCAGCTGACAGTCGCTTGTTTGTAAATCTTCCACCTGTATAGTCGCCGCGTTGGCCAATCGGTCTCCCTGTCGTGCGGGGGTCACGAGGAAGCAACGCAGCGGGGGCTCCGCGGCGTTGGAGCCCTCACGAAGACTCAAGCGAAACGACAGGAGAAAATTGATGCAAGCCAACTCGGCGCTGCTGCTGGCGCTCGTTTGCGGACTCGCGGCCGTGATCTACGGTTTCTGGGCCCGCAGCTGGATCCTAAGTAAGGACGCGGGCAACGCCCGCATGCAGGAGATCGCGGCGGCCGTGCAGGCCGGAGCGGCGGCCTACCTGGCCCGCCAGTACCGCACCATCTCGATCGTGGGGGTGGTGCTCGCCATCCTCATCGCCGTCTTCCTCGACATGCAGACCGCCGTCGGCTTCATCATCGGGGCCGTGCTGTCGGGAGCCTGCGGCTTCATCGGCATGAACGTCTCGGTGCGTGCCAACGTGCGCACCGCGCAGGCCGCCACCACCGGCATCGGCCCGGCGCTGGACGTGGCCTTCCGCGGCGGCGCCATCACCGGCATGCTGGTCGTCGGCCTGGGCCTGCTGGGCGTGACCGCCTTCACCTGGTTCCTGATGGGCAACGGCAACCTCACGCCGGACCGCAAGCTGGGCACGCTGCTGACCCCGCTGATCGGCCTGGCCTTCGGCGCCTCGCTGATCTCGATCTTCGCGCGCCTGGGCGGCGGCATCTTCACCAAGGGCGCCGACGTCGGCGCCGACCTGGTGGGCAAGGTGGAAGCCGGCATCCCCGAGGACGATCCGCGCAACCCCGCCGTGATCGCCGACAACGTGGGCGACAACGTCGGCGACTGCGCCGGCATGGCTGCCGACCTGTTCGAGACCTACGCGGTGACGCTGATCGCCACGATGGTGCTGGGCGCCCTGCTGGTCGCCGCGGCGCCGGTCAACGCGGTGCTGTACCCCCTGGCCATGGGCGGCGTGTCGATCATCGCCTCGATCATCGGCTGCTTCTTCGTCAAGGCCTCGCCCGGCATGAAGAACGTGATGCCCGCGCTGTACAAGGGCCTGATCGTGGCCGGCGTGCTGGCGCTGATCGCCTTCTACTTCGTGACCATGTGGCTGATCCCGGACAACGCGATCGCCGCTTCCGGCAGCCAGATCAAGCTGTTCGGCGCCTGCGTCATCGGCCTGCTGCTCACCGGCATGCTGGTCTGGATCACGGAGTACTACACGGGCACGCAATACCACCCCGTGCAGCACGTGGCGCAGGCTTCCACCACCGGCCACGGCACCAACATCATCGCCGGCCTCGGCGTCTCCATGCGTTCCACCGCCTGGCCGGTGCTGTTCGTCTGCATGGCCATCGTGTCGGCCTACTACCTGGCCGGCCTGTACGGCATCGCCATCGCCGCGACCTCCATGCTCTCCATGGCCGGCATCGTGGTGGCGCTGGACGCCTACGGCCCGATCACCGACAACGCCGGCGGCATCGCCGAGATGGCGGAGATGCCTGCCTCCGTGCGCGACATCACCGATCCGCTGGACGCGGTGGGCAACACCACCAAGGCGGTGACCAAGGGCTACGCCATCGGCTCGGCCGGCCTGGCCGCGCTGGTGCTGTTCGCCGACTACACGCACAAGCTGGAAAGCTACGGCCGCCAGATCAGCTTCGACCTGTCGGACCCGATGGTGATCGTGGGCCTGTTCATCGGCGGCCTGATCCCCTACCTGTTCGGCGCGATGGCCATGGAAGCCGTGGGCCGCGCCGCCGGCGCGGTGGTGGTGGAAGTGCGCCGCCAGTTCCGCGAGATCCGCGGGATCATGGAAGGCACGGCGAAGCCCGAATACGGCGTGGCCGTCGACATGCTGACGCGCGCGGCGATCAAGGAAATGATGATCCCCTCGCTGCTGCCCGTGGTGGTGCCGATCGTGGTGGGCCTGGTGCTCGGCCCGAAGGCGCTGGGCGGCCTGCTGATGGGAACCATCGTGACCGGCCTGTTCGTCGCGATCTCCATGTGCACCGGCGGCGGCGCCTGGGACAACGCCAAGAAGTTCATCGAAGACGGCCACCACGGCGGCAAGGGCTCCGAAGCGCACAAGGCGGCGGTGACCGGCGACACCGTGGGCGACCCCTACAAGGACACGGCGGGCCCGGCGGTGAACCCGCTGATCAAGATCATCAACATCGTGGCGCTGCTGATCGTGCCGCTGGTGGTGAAGTTCCACGCGTAAGCGTCCTCCCCGCGCAGGCGGGGATCTCGAAGAAAAGCGGCCCACGGGCCGCTTTTTTTTGGTTCTTCGCCGATCTCCGGGGGTGCTGAAGAGGGTTCATTGCCGTCGGATGAGGGAAATCCACGGGTGCGCCGTGGCTTTCTTGCCGGACCAGAACGGGGCTGTCCGTCTCTGCGACTGTCCCCCGGCGCGGATGAGAGACGCGCCCCGGGGTGAGCGCCGCGCCCGCGCCTCCTCCTCTATGTCGCCGAGCCGGACAGCCCCGCTCTGGTCCTGCGTCGCGCCATGTTCGTCGCAGCAGCTCCGTTGACGCGTGCCGCAAGCCGTCCCCGAAGAGGCAGGTGCGCGGGGGGGGGGAACTGCCTGATCCGCGCGCTGCGCAGGACCAGGGCGCGGGCCACTGGCAAGGAAGCGAACCAGCGGCTCGCCGCGCCAATTCGAACCACAGCGCGCTCTCCGCCGAACGCTTCATGCCTCTCGCAAATCGGCGAAAGAAGCCTTTCTTGTCTTGGGAACCACGCAGGAGTCAGGGCCGCGTGACGGCCTTCAGGAACTGCGTCGCCGTCGCCGTCAACTGCGGCAGCTCGTCGACCTTGCCGTCCTCGATGGCCTGCAGCACGAGTTCGTGGATGCCTCCGATCACGGCGGTGGCGATCTCGTAGCTGATCGCGGGCTGCGTCGCCCTGCCCGCGCCCACCATCTGGATCAGGAAACCGGCGATCTCGCGATTCATAGTGCGGCGCGCTTCCAGGCCGTCGGGCCCGAGGCCCAGGATCTCGACGAACAGCGTGCGCATCAGCACCGGGTTGCTGGCCAGGCACTGCAGGTAGGCGCCGATGGCGTGCTCCACCTGCTGCTCCCAGTCCTGCGAGGGATCGATCGCCTCGCGCAGCACGCCCAGCGCATTGCGGCTGGCGGCCTCGTACAGGGCGACCAGGCATTCGGCCTTGTCGTGGAAGTGCTCGTAGAAGGTGCGGCGCGAGACGCTCGCCTCGCGCACGATGTCGGCAATGGTGGTGTCGCCGTAGCCCTTGGCGGCCACGGCCGTGGCCATGCCCCGCAGGAGGCGGCCCCGGTGTTCCTGCGACGTTGACAGTGCCCAATCGTGCATGCGAAGATTCCCGGTACTGTTTGGTACCGTGGCGCGGTACTTTTCCACACCCCTCATCATGACCGATCTCGTCGTTCGTCGCCTCCTCGTCGACATGAAGGCCCCCATCGCGCGGCATTGGTGCGCGGGAGACCCGTTCCGGACGGCGCTGTTCAATGCGCTCTCGATGAGCTTCCCCGTCGGCGAGCAGTTCTTCATCGACTCCGTGCGCCGGGGCCTCAAGGCCCTGCCCGCCGCCCGGCAGGAGAGGTTTCGCGCCGAGGTGCAGGGCTTCATCGGACAGGAGGCCACGCACCGCCGGCTGCACTCCCTGTACAACGCGCACCTGGAGCAGTCGGGTCTCGTCAACGAGTGGGAGGCGCGCGCCCGCGAGCGCCTGCAGCTGCTGGAGGGCCAGGACGTGCGCCACTGGCTGGCGATCACCGCGGCCAACGAGCACTTCACCGCCATCCTGGCCGATTTCCTCCTGCACCACCCCCACCTGCTGGGCGATCGCGACCCGCGGCTGGTCACCCTCTGGCTGTGGCACAGCGCGGAGGAATCGGAACACAAGTGCACCGCCTTCGACCTGTACCAGGCCGTGGGCGGCGACCACGCGTGGCGCATCCGGTGGATGAAGCGCATCACCACCATCTTCCTGCTGGACACGCTGCGCCAGACGCTTTCGAACCTGAAGCACGACGGCACCCTGTGGAGGTGGCGCACCTGGCGCAGCGCCGCCCGCTTCCTCTTTGGCAGGGAGGGCCTGGTGCGCCGGACGTACCGTCCCTGGCGCGCCTACTTCCGCCGCGACTTCCACCCCGACCAGCAGGACGCGGCCGCCTCGCGCCGCTGGCTCGCGGAGCACGCCCACCAGTACGTTCCCGCGGGCGCCTGACGCGGCGGGTGGCGCACAATCGCGCCATGCAGTTCCACTACATCGCGAACACGCCGGTGCGTTCCTCCACCGAGCGCACCCTGCCCGTCATCGATCCCTCCGACGGCCAGGCCTACGACGCCATCCAGCGCGGCACGCCCGAAGACATCGCCGCGGCGGTGCAGGCGGCGCGCCAGTGCTTCGAAGGGCCCTGGAGCCGCCTCAGCGCGGCGGAACGCGGCCGCCTGCTGATGCGCCTGTCGCTGAAGGTGGCGGAGCACGCGGACGAACTCGCGGCGATCGAGCAGCGCGATTGCGGCAAGCCCACGAAGCAGGCGATGGCCGACGCCGCGGCGCTGGCGCGCTACTTCGAGTTCTACGCCGGCGCATGCGACAAGCTGCACGGCGAGACCCTGCCCTACCAGGAAGGCTATACCGTGCTGACCTGGCGCGAGCCGCATGGGGTGACCGGGCACATCATTCCCTGGAACTACCCGATGCAGATCTTCGGCCGCAGCGTCGGCGGCGCGCTGGCCGCCGGCAACTGCTGCGTGGTGAAGCCCTCGGAGGACGCCTGCCTGTCGCTGATCCGCGTGGCGCAACTCGCCGCGGAGGTGGGCTTTCCCGCCGGCGCCATCAACATCGTGACCGGCTTCGGCCACGAGGTCGGCGACGCGCTCGCCCGCCATCCCGGCATCGACCACATCAGCTTCACCGGCAGCCCCGCGGTGGGAACCCTCATCCAGCAGGTCGCGGCGCAGCGGCATTGCCCCGTGACGCTCGAACTCGGGGGCAAGAGCCCGCAGATCCTGTTCGCCGATGCGGACCTCGACGCGGCGCTGCCGGTCGTGATCAACGCCATCGTGCAGAACGCCGGCCAGACCTGTTCCGCCGGCTCGCGCCTGCTGGTCGAACAAGGCCTCTACGAGCCCTTGCTGGAGCGCCTCGGCGAGGCCTTCGGCCAGCTGCGCGTGGGCCCCGCGGCGATGGACCTCGACGTCGGCCCGTTGATCCGCGCCACCCAGCAGCAGCGCGTGTGGGACTTCCTGTCCGATGCGCAGCATGCGGGCATCCCGATGGTGGCGCAGGGCACGGTCGTGGACGAGGCGCCGGAGTCGGGCTTCTACCAGGCGCCCACGCTGCTGCGCGGCGTGCCGGTCACGCACCGGCTGGCGCAGGAGGAGGTGTTCGGGCCGGTGCTCGCCGCCATGAGCTTCCGCGACGAGGACCACGCGGTGGAACTGGCCAACGCCACGCAATTCGGCCTGGTGGCCGGCATCTGGACGCGCGACGGCGCCCGCCAGCTGCGCATGGCCCGGCGCGTGAGGAGCGGCCAGGTGTTCGTCAACAACTACGGCGCCGGCGGCGGCGTGGAGCTGCCCTTCGGCGGCATGAAGTCCTCGGGCTACGGGCGCGAGAAGGGCTTCGAGGCGCTGTACGGGTTCACCACGCTGAAGACGGTCGCGATCCGGCACGGGTGAGTCGTCATCCCGCCCCGGCGGGATGACGCGCGCCCCGGCGTCGCGGCGGCTACCTGATCATCGCCGTCTTGACCACCGCCTCCGCCTTCGGCGCCAGGCGCTTGAAGAAGGAAAGCTCCGGCGCGTGGTAGGTGGCGGCGTAGAGCTCCTGGTTGCGCACGGTGGCCCAGCCCATGCCGCGCATCTGCAGGTCCGTCTTCTTGACGGTGACCTGGAACTCGAAGCGCACCCCGCTGCCGCCGGCGAAGGTGGCCGGCTCGATCCGGGTGATCTTCACCTGCGAGCCGTCGGCGGAATACATGATCTCGAACAGGCTCACCAGTTGGTCGGGCGTCATGCCGCTGGTGAAGGTCGGCGCGCGGGCGTCCTTCTGCCCCGCGGCAGCCGGCGGCATCGTCACGATCTGCTTGCCCGGCTGCACGCCGGCCCAGAGCCGCAGCTGGTCGAGCGAGGCGCCTTCCTGCGTCCAGACCTCGTAGGGCTGCCCGGGGTAGTTCAGCTTGTTCCAGGCCTCCGGCAGCTTGACGGACAGCTTGTTGTTCACCAGCTGGTCGCCGTCCACCTTCACGACCGCCGCACACCCGGCCAGCAGCAGCACCAACAGGATCGCAAGGAGTTTCTTCATGGTCATTTCACTTCGCTAAAGTAGGATTTGATGAGGCCGGCGTCCCCGGCCTCCGGCGCCAGCGCCAGGTATTTCTGGAAGGCCGCGTTGGCCGCCG
The DNA here is from genome assembly GCF_016722785.1 of Ramlibacter monticola. GTDB lineage: Bacteria > Pseudomonadota > Gammaproteobacteria > Burkholderiales > Burkholderiaceae_C > Ramlibacter > Ramlibacter monticola. The sequence goes on from NZ_JAEQNE010000002.1 coordinate 634,852, forward strand.
CGCCGTCCTGTCGCGTGCGATGCAGCAGGCCCAGGGACCGGAACAGCTCGGGGGGCGCCTTCCCCAGCGAGGCGCCCTTCTGCAGGTCGGCCAGGGACGGGGCCAGGTCCTCGTCCTTGCCGCGTAGGCGCAGGGTCTCGCCGCGGGCGTAGAGGTACTGCGCATCCTCGGGGTTGAGCTTCAGCTTGCGGTTGAACAGCTCGAGGCTTTCCTCGAACTGGCCGCGCCGCAATTCTTCCTGCAGCCACTCGAGCCGATGCGGCGCCAGCACGCGATCGAGCGGCTCGGCGCCCAGCTCGCCCCCGCCGTCGCCGGCGAGCGTCAGCAAGGCATCGCGCCGGTCGCCCGCGGGCGGGTGCGAGGCGAACATGGCGCTGCGCTTGCCGACGTCGTCGCCGCCGCGGACCTTCAGCTCCGCCAGCAGGTCGTCCCAGATCTGCGCCGCCTGCCGGCCGTCGTAGCCCGCGTCGCGCATCAGGCGCATGCCGATCTCGTCGGCGCGCGCCTCCTGGTCGCGCGAGAAGCCCATGGCGCTGGCGGCCACGCCCAAGGCGGCGAGCGCGCCGGGCAGGCCGAACATGGCCAGCGCCGTGACCGCCGCCGCCTTGTTCTTCAGGTCGCGCAGGCGCTCCACCGTATGCCGCTCGAGGTAGTGCCCCAGTTCGTGACCGAGCACCGCGACGAGCTGCGCCTCGTTGTCCACGCGCAGCAGCAGGCCGGACCAGACCTGCATGCAGCCGTTCGGGGCCATCGAGGCATTGAACTGCGCCGTTCGCACGACGTAGAGGCGCACATCGCCGCAATGGTCGCCGCCGAGGCGGCACACCAGGTCGCGCAGGTAGCCGGTGAGCACCGGATCCCGCACGACGAGCGGGCTGCGGCGCAGGCGGGTCTCCTCGCGGTCCATCAGGGACCAGAGGCCGCCCTCGTCGGTGTCGAGCGCGGGGCGGGTGAAGCGCGGCGGCGACTTCCATGCGGCCGGCGCCTGCGCGAACGCCGCCGCGCCGAGTCCCAGCGCGCCGAACCCCGCGCAATGGCGGCAGGCGGAGCGCAGGAACGCGCGCCGGCCAGCCACTTCCGCAGAGCTCATTGAATTGCGGGGAAAGTCTTGAGCAGCGCGTCGACGGTCTCTTGCGCCGGTGCGGCCTCGCGCAGGTCGCCGGAGCCGCGCGCGAGGTTGTTGAACCAGACGATGCGGCCGGTCTTCAGGTCCACCAGCGAGGCATAGGCGACCTGCTGGCCGCCCGCCGGCACGACGGCCACCCCCATCAGCGCGCCGAAGACCGTCATCGCCACCATCGCCGCCTTGCGTTCCGCGCTGGCGTAGCTGTCACGCACCCAGAAGAAGAGCGCGTAATCGCCGTTGGTGCGATCGCGCAAGGGCTGCACGGCCTCGCCCAGGGTCCAGTCGAGGGTGCCGTTCTTGGTGGGCAGGGCCGGCATCTTCATCATGTGGTGCGCGAATACCGCATCCGCCACCGTCCCGTGCAGCGCGTTGAGCTGCCCGAGCTCGTCCAGCTCGGACTCCTTCAGCTCCTGGGTGGCGCCGCCAGCCACGTCCTTGCGTGCCAGCAGCGCGGCGCGGAAGTGCTTCTGGGCGGCGTCCGTCCAGTCCGCGCGGGGCTCCATCACGCCGCCTCCGCTCACGGAGAACAGTTCCATGTCGGCCGCGACGATCACCAGCTTGGAGCCGGCGGCGCGGGCCGTGAAGCCGGGTGCGAGATTGCGCGAAGGCGACTGCGCCTGGGCGCTGGCGCCGAAGGCCGCCAAGGCGAACAAGGATGCCGCGAGCGCGGCGCGGATGCGTCTTCCGTGCATTACCCCTCCTAGAACCGTTTGTAACGATTCTAGGAGAGGGCGTTCGGCGTTGCTGCGGATTTCCTTGCAGGTTTGCGCTTCCCGCAACAGCCTCCCCCAGAGGGAGGAAGTCGCTGGACGACAAACACCGCGGGGGCGCGACGGGCAACGGCCGGATCAGGAACGTGGCGAGGCGCGCACGTGCGCGGTCTTCACCACCTCCTCCGCCATCGGCAGCAGCCGCTCGTAGAACGACAGCCGCGGCGCCACGAAGGTCGCGGCGTACAGTTCCTCGCCCCAGACGGGGTCGGGGCGCGCGGCCACCCAGCCGACGCCGCGCATGTTCAGGTCGTCCGAGCGGCGCGCCAGCGTGAACTCGAAGCGCACGCCCGGCGTGTCGGCGAACACGGTCGGTTCCACCTTGGTGATCGTCACCGTGCCCGCGCCGGCATAGACCGCCTCGAACAGGCTCACCAGCTTCTCCGGCGTCAGGCCGGTGCGGAAGGTGGGCACGCGCGGGTCCCTGGCGTCGGCGGCGCGCGAGTAGCTCGCCCACTTCGTGACCAGCGGCTCGCCGGGACGCACGCCGCCCCACAGCCGCAGGTGGTCGAGCGGCATGCCCTCCTGCGTCCAGGTGTCGTACGGCGTCTTCTCGGAACGGTCCACGACCTTGTTCCACGCGCCCGGCACGTGCACGACCAGCCGATCGTTGACGACCTGCTCGCCTTCCATCCGGGCCATCGAGGTGCAGGCCGCCAGCGCGATCGCCAGCAGCAGGACGAGCAGGCGCTTCATGGCTTCAGTTCCGTGAGGTAGGCGCGCACCATGGCCGCGTCCGACGCCTTCGGCGCCTTCGCCAGGTAGCTCTGGAAGGCCTGCGCGGCGGCCACGGTGTCGCGACGCTCCCGGTGCAGGAGGCCCAGCGAGCGGAACGCCTCCGCCGGCGCCTGCGCCAGGCGGCTCGCGCGATCGAGGTCCTGCAGCGCGCGCTCGGCGTCGCCGCTGTCCTCGCGCAGCCGGTACACCTCGCCGCGCGCGAACAGCGCCTCGGCGTCCTTGGCATCGCGCTGGAGCATGCGGTCGAACAGCACCAGGCTCTCCTCGTACTGCCCGCGCTTGACCTCGTCCTGCAGCCAGCCCAGGCGCAGGGGCGCGATCGCCTTGCGGTAACGCTCCTCGCCGGTGTCGCCGCCGGCGCCGGCGGCCAGGGTGAGAAGTTCGTCGCGCCGGCCCGCGCTGGTGGGGTGCGTGTCGAAGATGTCGCCGCTCTTCCCCGCCTCCTTGCCTCCGGTGACCTTCAGTTCCTGCAGCAGGTTGTCCCACACGCTGGCGGCCTCGCGGGCGTCGTAGCCGGCGTGCCGCATCAGCCGCACGCCGATCCGGTCGGCGCGGCCCTCGTGCTCGCGCGAGAACGCGAACAGGCTGGCGGCCAGGCCCATTTGCCCGAGGAAGGTTCCGACGCCGCCCACCAGGCCCACCAGCGTGCCGAGCACCGCGGTGTCCTTCTGCGCGCGCAGCTGTTCGACCGTGTGCTTCTCCATGTAGTGCCCGAGCTCGTGCCCCAGCACCGCGGCCAGCTGCGCCTCGTTCTCGGCGCGCAGCATGAGGCCGCTCCACACGACCATCATGCCGTTCGGCGCCATCATCGCGTTGAAGTGCGGCATGCGCACGGGATACACGCGCACGTCGGGGCAGAAGTCGCCGGCCAGCTTGCAGACGAGGTCCCGCAGGTACTGCTGGAAGGCCTGGTCGTGGATGGTCAGCGGGCTGCGCCGGATGCGCTGCTCCTCGCGGTCCATCAGCCCCCAGAGGCCGCCCTCGTCGGTGTCCACCGCCGGGCGGGCGAAGCGCTGCGGCACCCGGATGCCGGAAAGGTCCTGCGCGTAGCCCGCGAGGCCGGTGAGCGCGCCCAAGCCGACGCAGTGCCGGCAGGCGGAGCGCAGGAAAGCGCGTCGATCGTTCATTTCAGTGCCGGGAAGTCCTTCAGCAGGACTTCGACCGTCTCCGTGGCAGTTCCGGGATCCCGCAGGTCGCCCCACAGGCGGCTGACCTGGTTGAACCACACGACGCGGCCGGTGTTCAGGTCCACCAGCGACGCGTGGGCGACCTGCTCGCCGCCGACGCTGATGGCGCCCATGAGGGCCAGCGCCAGCATGGCCATCTTGCGTTCGCTGCTGGCGTAGGTGTCGCGCACCCAGGTGAAGAGCGCGTAGTCCGCCCCGGTGCGTTCCTTCAGGGCCCGGACGGCGTCACCCATGGACCAGTCCAGCTGCCGCGACTTGGTCTGGAGCTCCATGCCGCCGTTGCGGTGGTGCATGGCGATCGCCTTGGCAACGGCCTGCTCCAGGGTGATGACCTCGGCCAGCTCGTCGGCGGCCGCCGCGTCCATCGTGGTGACGTCCGGACCCAGCAGCTTGCGCTGGGCTTCCAGCGCCGTCCCCATGTTCTTCTGCGCCGACTCGGTCCAGTCGGCCCGCGGTTCGACCACGCCGCCGGCGCTGATCGAGTAGAGCTCCATGTCGGCGGGGATGACCACGAGTTTCGAGCCGGCGGGGCGCGCGGTGAACCCCGGCGCCAGGTGCTTCGACCCAGCCTCGTCGGCCTGGGCTGCGCCCGCCAGCAGCAGCGCGGCCAGGAGCAGCGGTCGGGTGATGGGGGAAAGCCATGGGGGCATGTGGTACTCCTGCCTCTGGGATCGCGCGGGAACCCGAGAAAACCCGCACCGGGAAGAACAACACAGCGACTCTATGCAGCGCGCGCGCGGGGTAAAGAGGCGCGGCGCAACCGGATGCAAAACTGTCGCCGCGTGCCTAGTTTTCACGCACCCGTGCCTTTTCACCCACGAGGGCTTACCCGAAGGTCCGCGGAAGCCTCGCGCTTGGCCGGTTTTCCCGGCAGCCTCACAATCGGGGCATGGCTGAACGCGTGATTCCGCTGGTCGACCAGCGCCTGACGGCGCTGCGCGCCATGCTGCCCGAGCGCTCCATCCCCGCCACCGGCCTGCTGGCCGACACGCGCGGCCGGCCCCTGCGGGACCTGCGCATCAGCGTCACGGACCGTTGCAATTTCCGCTGCAGCTACTGCATGCCCAAGGAGGTGTTCGACAAGGACTACCAGTACCTGCCGCACGCGTCCCTGCTGAGCTTCGAGGAGATCACGCGCGTCGCCCGCCAGTTCCTGGCCCACGGCGTGCACAAGATCCGCCTCACCGGCGGCGAGCCGCTGCTGCGCAAGAACCTGGAGATCCTGGTCTCGCAGCTGGCGCAGCTGCGCACCGTGGACGGCACGCCGCCGGAACTGACCCTCACCACCAACGGCTCTCTTCTGGCGCGCAAGGCCCGGGCCCTGAAGGAGGCCGGCCTGCAGCGCGTGACCGTGAGCCTCGACGGCCTCGACGACGCGGTGTTCCGCCGCATGAACGACGTCGACTTCCCGGTCGCCGAGGTGCTGGAGGGCATCGCCGCCGCCCGCGAGGCCGGGCTCGGGCCGGTCAAGGTCAACATGGTGGTCAAGCGCGGCACCAACGACCACGAGATCCTGACGATGGCGCGCCACTTCCGCGGCAGCGGCATCGTGCTGCGCTTCATCGAATACATGGACGTGGGCGCCACCAACGGCTGGCGCATGGACGAAGTGATGCCCTCTGCCGAAGTGCGCGCGCGGATCGCCTCCGAGTTTCCGCTGGTGCCGCTGGACCCCGCCGCGCCCGGCGAGACGGCGCAGCGCTGGGGCTATGCCGACGGCGCCGGCGAGGTCGGCTTCATCAGCAGCGTCACGCAGGCCTTCTGCGGCGACTGCAACCGCGCCCGCCTGTCCACCGAAGGCAAGCTCTACCTTTGCCTCTTCGCCGCCAACGGCTACGACCTGCGCGCCCTGGTCCGCGGCGGCGCCAGCGACGAGGAACTGGCCTCCGCCATCGGTCACATCTGGCAGGGCCGCGACGACCACTACTCCGAGCTGCGCGGCACCCTCGCCGCCGACACCGGCACCGGCGCCCGCCGCGTGGAAATGAGCTACATCGGCGGATAGGTACCGCCCGGGCCCGCTGCGGGCGGCGGGTAACATCGCCGCCATGATCCACAAGGAAGACATCACCGGCCTGGTCCTCGCGGGCGGCCGCGGCACGCGCATGGGCGGGGCCGACAAGGGCCTGCAGAACTTCCGCGGCATCCCGCTCGCGCTGCACACGCTGATGCGCCTGGGGCCCCAGGTGGGCGAGGCGATGATCAACGCAAACCGCAACCTGTCGGCCTACGAGTCCTTCGGCGTGCCGGTCTGGCCGGACGCGACCGCCGACTATGCCGGCCCGCTGGCGGGCTTCCTCACCGGGCTGGAGCGCTGCGAGACGGCGTACCTGGTGACCGTGCCCTGCGACACGCCGCTGTTCCCGCAGGACCTGGTCGCGCGCCTGGCGGAGGCGCTGGCGCGCGAGGACGCCGAGATCGCCATGGCGGCGGCGCGCGAGGAGGACGGCGCGATGCGCCCGCAGCCGGTGTTCTCGCTGATGCGGCGCGAGCTGATGGAAAGCCTGGTCCGCTTCACGCAGGGCGGCGGCCGCAAGATCGACGCCTGGACCGGCCAGCACAGGACGGTGCTGGTGCCCTTCGACCGCCCGGGCGACGAGCCCTCGGCCTTCTTCAACGCCAACACCCTGGCCGAACTGCACCGGCTCGAGCAGTCCTCGTGAACCCCTCCATCGAACAGATCGCGGCGCAGCTGCAGGGCTACGACCCGCAGGCGCTCAGCGCCGACGCCGTGGGCGAGTTCCTGGCCCGCCTGGTGGCGCCGGTCCGGGGCACGGAACAGGTCGGCGTGTTCGACGCCCTGGGCCGCGTGCTGGCCCGCGACCTCGTCTCGCCGATCAGCGTGCCGCCGCACGACAACTCCGCCATGGACGGCTTCGCCTTCGACGGCGCGCAGCTCGCCGCCGGCGCGCTGCCGCTGCAAGTGGTGGGCACGGCGCTGGCGGGCAAGGCCTGGCAGGGCGAAGTGCGCCCCGGCCAATGCGTGAAGATCATGACCGGCGCCATCATGCCGGCGGGCCTGGACACGGTCGTGCCGCAGGAATTCACGAAGACGCTGGCGGACGGCCGCATCGAAGTCCCGGCCGGCCTGCTGCAGCGGGGCGACAACCGCCGCTGCAAGGGCGAGGACCTGCTGGAAGGCCGCCCCGCGCTGGCGGCCGGCGAGCGCCTCGGGCCGGCGGCCAGCGGCCTGGTCGCGAGCCTGGGCATCCCCCGGATCGAAGTGGTCCGGCGCCTGCGGGTCGCCTACTTCTCCACCGGCGACGAGATCCTGAGCCTGGGCGAGCCGGCCCGCGAAGGCGCGGTGTACGACAGCAACCGCTACACGGTGCACGGGCTGCTGCGGCGCCTGGGCTGCGAGGTGATCGACCTCGGCGTGGTCCGCGACGAGCCCGCCCTGCTGGAGCAGGCCTTCCGCGACGCCGCCGGCCGCGCCGACGCGATCATCACCAGCGGCGGCGTCAGCGTCGGCGAGGCGGACTACACCAAGGCCATGATGAAGAAGCTGGGCGACGTGGCGTTCTGGAAGATCGCGATGCGCCCCGGCCGGCCGATGGCCGTCGGACGGATCGGCGATGCGGTGCTGTTCGGCCTGCCCGGCAACCCGGTGGCCGTGATGGTGACCTTCCTCGCCTTCGTGCGCCCTGCCCTGTTGCGGATGATGGGCGCGCGCTCGAGCGCCCCCGTCTACCTGAGCGCCCGCAGCGCCGAGGCCATGCGCAAGAAGCCGGGCCGCACCGAATACCAGCGCGGCATCGTCACCCGGGCGGCCGACGGCGGGCTGGAAGTGCGGACCACGGGCAACCAGGGCTCCGGCGTCCTCAGCTCGATGGTGCAGGCCAACGGGCTGATCGTGCTGCACCACGGCCAGGGCAACGTGGCTGCCGGGGAGCCGGTCGACGTGATGATGTTCGAGGGCGCGCTCTAGCGACCGGCCGTCGGTCGACAACCCCCCAAATGGGGGATGGTCTTGCGATCGCCTTCAAAGTTACTGTTACTATCTGTTTCTATTGGAGAGGTCATGAAACAGTGGTACCTGGCCGCGCCGGTCCTCGGGTTGGTGGCGGTCTGTGGAGGGGCACTCGCATCGTTCGGCAGCCGCGCACCGGCGCAGGAGGTCGCGCGGGAATCCCTCGACCTCCTCAAGGCCATGCGTGCGCGCAGCGCCACCGCCCAATCCTACGTGGCCTCCTGCGTGACGGCGATCGCCGCGGCGCAGCGGCAGGCCGTCCGCAAGGACTCCTCCCCCGCAGTCATCCACGGCACCTGGAACGAGGCGGCGGGACGCTGCCGCGGCATGGCCAACACGGTCTGTGAAGTCTGGGCGCTCGAAGCCCCCCGCGAAGCCTGCAGCCGGATCCGCTCCTTCGAACCCGTGATGTAAGGCCGTCCGCCTCAGGCGAACCAGGTCGCGTATTCGGAAGGCGCGGTCGCCAGGTTGGCCTGCGCTTCCGCGGCCAGGCGCCGCGCGAGGGTCTTCATCGGCACGTGTTCCCCGGCCTCGGCCGCGCCGACCAGCCGCGCGGCGGAGACCGTCGTCTCCAGCACCTCTCCGGCGGACAGGGTGCGCTCCAGCCGCGCCCACCACAGCAGGGCCTGCATCCAGTTGGTCTCGGGCAGCCGCGGGATGCGCCGCAGGCACCCCAGGTAGTGCCGGTCGGCGCCCTCGGCGTCGCCCGTCCGGCTGGCCAGGAAGCAGCTGGCGAACTCCAGCAGGAACAGCCCGGGGTCGGCGGAACCGCTCACGAGGCTCCCGGCCGCGCCCTCCTTCACCAGCGCCCACTGCCTCGCCAGCAGGTTCGAGAGCGCCGACAGGTCCACGCGATGGCCCCGCATGCGCATCTCCGCGCAGCGCAGCACCTCGGTGAAGCCGGCGTTGGCGAGCGGCTGGAAGACGGCCGCCCGCGACCCGGCATCCTCGGGCGCGAGTTCGCAGGCCGCGTCCAGCACCCCGTGCGCGCTGCAGTACTGGCCGCCCCAGGCGGCCGCCACGCCGCGGTAGTTCAGGCCGGCGGCGGGGCGCCGCGCGATCCCGTGCGCGCCGGCGGCGGCATCCTCCGCAGCGCGCACTGCGAGGTTCTCGTTGCCCAGCGCGCTGTCCAGGTAGCTCAGGGTCAGCATGGCATCCGACAGGCCGTCGGGATCCTGCTCCCGCGTGAACAGCTCGCGCGCCCGCCTGGCGAAGCGGTGTCCCCACGCGAAGCTCGATTGCAGCGCGAGCACCTGCGAGAGCAGCAGCGAAGCCCCCGCTTCCAGGTGCGCGTTGCGCGCCACCACGGCGGCCGAGAGCACCTCCTGCGCGCCCGTGCGCGCCTCCATCCAGTCGCCTGCCCGCCAGGACCGGCGCGCCGTTTCGAGCTGATGGCGCATCAGCGAATGACCCACACCTGCCACACCGACTCCGCGTTGAGGAAGCGCGAATGATGAAGGCGTGCCCCGATTGCGCAAGCGCGATCGGCTGCGCCAGATCAAACTTTCGCGCTTCCGCGGCAGGAATGTGAATGCATCACAGGCAACTCTCGCGCGATCGGAGGATTGCGTCCGCGCGAAGGGCGATCCCGCGGGATCCTTACGCGAAACGCACGCTCGCGATCGGCGGCAGGTCGCGCGACACGCACTGCCAGTGCGCGCCGCCGTCCCCGCTGACCCACAGGCCGCCGGTGGTCGATCCCATCGCGAGCGTCTCGCCGTCGTCGGCGCAGGCCAGCGCGTGGCGGTACACGAGGTGGTAGGCGTCGCGTTCCGGCAGGCCGGCGCCGTGGGTGCGGAAGCCGGCACCGCCGTCGCGCGTCTCGTTCACCACCATGCGGCCATCGACCGGCATGCGTTGCTGGTCCGAATGCGCGGGCACGAACCAGGCGCGCTGCGCGTCGCGGGGATGCGCGGCCACGACGAAGCCGAACGCACTGGGCGCGGGGGTGCCGAGCGGCTGCCAGCTGTGGCCGCCATTCGTGGACCGGTAGATGCCGGAATGGTGCTGGGCCCACAGCACGTCGGGCTGGGCGGTGCAGGCGGCGATGCGGTGCACGTCCTGGATGTTGCCGTCGAAGCGGCGCTCGGGCGGCATGTAGGCGCCGGCGTCGAAGCCGTCCGAGGTGTTGGCCCAGGTGGCGCCGCCATCGCGCGTCTGCCACACGCCGCCGCAGGAAATGGCGAGCGTCACGTGGGCGGGGTCCCGTGGGTCCACCGCGATGGAGTGGATGCCCGCGTGGTCGTAGCCGCCGCCGAACCATTCGCGCCGTTCGGGGCGGTTCCAGAGGCTCTCGACGAGCGTCCAGCTCTCGCCGCGGTCGTCCGACACGAACAGGCCGGCCGGCATCGCCCCCGCCCACAGGCGAGCGCCCCCGGCCTCCAGGCTCCACACCAGGTCGACCGTCCAGGGCGTCGGATCATCCTTCAGCGGACCTTCCGTGGGCTTGGGCGGGAAGGCGGGCGCGGCGGCGTCGTGCCAGCTCGCGCCGCCATCGGTGCTGCGCTTGAGCTTCACGCCGAAATGGCCCAGGCGCAGGGCGGCGTAGCGCGTGCCGTCGGCGGCATCCGCCAGGACCTGCGTGACCGGCTCCCCGGGAAACTGCGCCTGTCCGAGCTGCCAGTCCGCGCCGCCGCGGCGGACCGTGAAGAGACCCTTGCGGGTCGCGACCAGGATGTCCTGCATGTCAGCCTCCGGTGAGCGCCTGGATCACCAGCACGCGGTCCCCGGGACCCAGCGCACGCGCCAGCGCCGTATCGCGTGGCAGCATGTCGCCGTTCAGGAAGACGGCCACGTGCTTGCGCACCGCACCCTGTTCGTCGAGGACGTAGCCCCGCAGCCCCGGCGCAGCGCGGAACGCGGCCTGGAGCGCCGCGCCGAGCGACTCCGCCTGCACCTCCTGCTTCGGGCAGGCGACGTGGCGGGTGAGCGCGGGAGCGAATTCGACGGTGGGCATGGCGGAAGAACCATTCCACATCGGGCCGCGGTGTGTGGTCAAGCGGGGCTGTCACAACCCGACAGCCGAACGCAGAGGGCGCAAAGGTACGCAGAGGGCGCAGAAGAACATCCATTCAAAGGATTCTTCTGCGTTCTCTGCGAACTCTCTGCGCCCTCTGCGTTCGGCTGTCAGGTTTTTACAGCCTCGTGAACCGACCTACTTCGCGATCAGGTCGCCGTGGTGCAGCGGCGCACCGTGCGGCTGCTCGTTCGCCTCGGCCTTGTTCGCGCCCGGAACCTCCTTGCGCGCGAACAGCGTGTACATGGTCGGCACCACGAACACCGTCAGCAGGGTGCCCAGCGACATGCCGCCCACGATCACCCAGCCGATCTGGATGCGGCTCTCGGCGCCGGCGCCGTCGGCCATGGCCAGCGGCACCGCGCCCAGCACCATCGCGCCGGTGGTCATCAGGATCGGGCGCAGGCGCTGCGAGGCAGCCTTCACCAGCGCGTCGACCATCTCCAGGCCCTGCTCGCGCAGCTGGTTGGCGAACTCCACGATCAGGATCCCGTGCTTCGTGATCAGGCCCACCAGCGTGATCAGGCCGATCTGCGAGTACACGTTGAGCGAGCCTCCGCTCCACTTCAGCGCCAGCAGCGCGCCCACCATGGACATCGGCACCGACAGCATGATCACCAGCGGGTCGACGAAGCTCTCGAACTGCGCCGCCAGCACCAGGAAGATGAACAGCAGCGCCAGCACGAACACGATCGCCAGCGCGCCCTGCGAGCTGCGGAACTCGCGCGAGGTGCCGTTCAGCTCGGTGGTGTAGCCGGGCTTGAGCACCCTCGCCGCCGTCTGGTCCATGAACTGCAGGGCCTGGCCCAGCGAATAGTCGGGCGCCAGGTTGGCCGTGATCGCCACCGCGCGGCGCTGGCCGAAGTGGTTCAGCTCGCGGGGGCTCACGCTCTCGTGCGCCTTCACCAGCGCCGACAGCGGGATCATGGTGTCGTTGCGCCCGCGCACGTTGATGGTGTCGATGTCCTCCGGCGTCGAGCGCCCGCTGGGCCGCGTCTGCACGATCACGTCGTACTGCTCGGCGTCGCGCTTGTAGCGGGTGACCTGGCGGCCGCCCAGCATGGTCTCCAGCGCGCGCGCCACCACCTCGACGCTCACGCCGAGGTCGGCCGCCTTGGCGCGATCGACCTCGATGCGCAGCTCCGGCTTGTTCAGGCGCAGGTCCACGTCCACGTTCTGGATGCCGGGGTTCTTCGCGATCTCGTCCAGCATCTGGCGCGTGACGCGGTTGAGGTTCTCGTAGCTGTCCGAGGTCTGGATCACGAAGTTGACGGGCCGCTCGCGGAAGCCCTGGCCCAGCGAGGGCGGCGTGATCGGGAAGGCGTTCACGCCCGGCAGGACGTTGAACTTGGGCCCCATCTCGCGCGCGATCTCCAGCGTCGTGCGCTTGCGCTTTTCCCAGTCCACCGCGCGGTAGACCACGCTGCCCTGCGACACCGTGGGGTTGCCGATGTTGGCGAAGATGCGGTCGAACTCGGGATAGGCCTGGCCGATGCGCTCCAGTTCGCGGGCGTAGCGGTTGGTGTAGTCCAGCGTCGCGCCGTCCGGCGCGTTGATGTTGGCCAGGATGGTGCCGCGGTCCTCCAGCGGCGAGAGCTCGGACTTCATCGTCGGCCACACCGAGGCGATCACCACGCCGGCGGTGATCATCACGCCGACCACCAGCCAGCGCGCCTGCAGCAGCCGGCCGCCGCCGAAGCGCGCCGTGACCACCCAGCGCAGCGCCCGCTCGTACGCGTTCGTCAGCGCGGTGAGCCACTGCTCCATGTGGGCGTCGAACCAGGTGTGCTTGTTCGTGTGCCGCAGCAGCTTGGAGCACATCATGGGCGTGAGCGTCAGCGCGACGAAGCCCGACACCAGCACGCCGCCGGCCAGCGCCAGCGCGAATTCGACGAACAGGCGCCCCGTGCGGCCCGGCGTGAACGCCAGCGGCGCGAACACCGCCACCAGCGTCATCGTCATGGAGATGATGGCGAAGCCGATCTCGCGCGCGCCCTTGATCGCGGCCGAGAACGGGTCCAGCCCCTCCTCGATGTGGCGGTAGATGTTCTCCAGCATCACGATGGCGTCGTCCACCACCAGGCCGATGGCGAGCACCAGGGCCAGCAGCGTCAGCGTGTTGATGGTGAAGCCGAACAGCGCCATCAGCGCGAAGGTGCCGACCAGGCTCACCGGGATGGTGACGATGGGGATGATGGAGGCGCGGATGGTGCGCAGGAACACGAAGATCACCAGCGCCACCAGCGCCACCGCCTCGCCGATCGTGTGGTACACGTTCTTCACCGAGCGGTCGATGAACAGCGAGTTGTCGTTGGCGACTTCGACGGCCACGTCGGACGGCAGGTCCTGCTTGAGCTTGGGGATGATGTCCCGCACGCCCTGCGCGAGGCTCAGCGGGTTCGCGGTGGCGTTGCGGATCACGCCGGCGGAGATCGCGTAGCGGCCGTTCAGGCGCACGGCGCTGCGCTCGTCGGCCGCGCTTTCCTCCACCCGGGCCACGTCGCGGATCTTCACCGGGAAGCCGTTGACGTTCTTGACCACGATCTCGCCGAACTGCGCCGGGCGCACCAGGTCGGTCTGCGAGGTGACGCTGAACTCGCGCTGCTGCGATTCGATGCGGCCGGCCGGCACTTCCAGGTTGCTGCGGCGGATGGCGTCCTCCACGTCCTGGGTCGTGAGGCGGAAGCCGGCCAGCTTGTCCGGTTCCAGCCAGACGCGCATGGCGTACTTGCGCTCGCCGTAGATGCGCACGTCGGCCACGCCGCTCACGGTCTGCAGCCGCGGCTTGACGATGCGGTTGACCAGGTCGTTGATCTGCAGCGGGTTGAGCGTGTCGCTCGTGAAGGCGAGCCAGATCACCGGGAAGGCGTCGGCCTCCACCTTGGCGATCACCGGTTCCTCGATGGCCTGCGGGAGGCGGTTGCGCACGCGCGAGGTGCGGTCGCGCACCTCGGCCGCCGCCGTGTCGGCGTCCTTCTCGAGCCGGAAGCGCACCGTGATCTGGGCCTGTTCCGCGCGGCTGATGGAGGTGATGACGTCGACCGCGTCGATGCCGGCGATGGAGTCCTCCAGCGGCTTGGTCACCTGCGACTCGATCACCTCGGCGGAGGCGCCGGGGTACTTCACGCTGACGGTGACGTTCGGCTCGTCGATCTTCGGGTACTCGCGCACCGTCAGCCGGCTGAAGCTGACCAGGCCCACCAGCAGCACCAGCAGCGACAGCACGGTCGCGAAGACCGGCCGGCGGATCGCTATCTCGGGGAGTTGCATGGAACGCTCCTGGCGCTTCAGCCCGCGAGGGACGCGCGCTTGGCCTCGGGACGGGGTGCGGCCGGCACCGGGGCGGGCGACGGCGCCTGCGGCGCGCGCGGCTTCGCGGCCGGCGCGCGGGGCGCATTGAGGGACAGCGCACCGCAGGGGTTGCCCGGCTCCGAAGCCACGACGTCGGCGCCGGCGACGGACCTGCGGCCGCCCGCCTCTCCGCCCGCCTGGGCCTCGCCGCCGGCCCCCCGGGGCAGGTCCAGCACGCGGACCACGGTGCCGTCCTTCTGGATGCGCTGCTGGCCGGCCGTGACGACCAGGTCGCCCGCCTCCAGCCCCTCGGTCACTTCGACCTTTCCGGGCTGGCGGAGGCCGACCTTCACCTCCACGCGCTGGGCGATGCGGCTGTCGCTGTCCGGCCCCGGCGCCAGCCGGTAGACGAACTGCCGGCCGCCCTGCGGCACGATCGCTTCCTCGGGAACCACGCGGGCGCCCTCGCGCACGCCGAACACCGGCGTCACGCGCGCGAACATGCCGGGGCGCAGTTCCAGGGCGCGGTTGTCGATGCAGCCGCGCACGCCCACCGAGCGGCCGTTGGCGTCCAGCAGCGGGTCGACGGCCTGGATCAGCGCGGTGAAGCGCCGGCCCGGCAGCGCGTCGAGGTCCACCAGCGCCGTCTGGCCGGGGCGCACCTTGGTCTGGAAGCGCTCGGGCAGGCGGAAGTCGACGTACATCGCGTCGAGGTCCTCGATGTTCACGATGTCGGCGCCGTCCTTGAGGTAGTCGCCCACGCTGATGTTGCGGATGCCGGCGATGCCGTCGAAGGGCGCCACGATCTTCAGCCGCGCGAGGGTGGCCTGGGCGAGCGCGAGCTTGGCCTGGGCGACCTGCACGTTGGCCGCGCTTTCGTCCACCGCGCGCTGGGCGATGAACTTCTCTTCCACCAGTTCCTGGTTGCGCTTGTGGTTGGCGCGCGCGATCGACAGTTCGGCCTCGGCCTGGTTCACCTGCGCCACCGGCAACTGGTCGTCCAGTTGCACCAGCAACTGCCCCCGCCGCACGCGGTCGGCGTCGCGGAAGTTGATCCGCGTCACGCGGCCCGACACTTCCGGCCGCAGGATCACGCTCTGGCGCGAGCGCAGGCTGCCTACCGCGGCCGCGTCGTCCGTGAGGCGCTGCAGTTCCACGCGCGCGACTTCCACCGTCGGGGCCCGTGCGGGGCCGGTGGCCGCGCCGGCGACGGGCGCGCCGGCGGACGCGGCCTTGCCTGCGGCCGCCGGGTCCTTCGGGCCTTGCGGCTGCTGCTGGTACCACCAGGCGGCGCCCGAGGCAGCCGCGATCACGACCGCCGCGACCGCGGTATGGATGGACTTCAATGCCATGTAAGCTGATCCGTGGAAAATGCTGATGCGCGCGAGCGCTGCCGCCTCCCGGGCGGTGAACGCCGCAATGTAACAGCAGGTGTGCGGCCCAGCATCGGCTTCAGCCCTGAGGCCCTGCCGCCAGGCGGTCCGTTCGGCTCTTTTACCTTGCGTTTACACGGCCCGCGACCGGCGGTCAGCGGCGCTGCGCACCCTGCACCCCGAGATTGGCGAGCGCGTCGGCCCGCTCGTTGCCGGGGTCCCCGTTGTGCCCGCGCACCCAGCGCCAGTCGACCACGTGGCCGCCCTTCGCCAGCAGCTCGTCGAGCCGCTGCCACAGCTCCTGGTTCTTCACCGGCTGCTTGCTGGCCGTCTTCCAGCCCTTGGCCTTCCAGCCGGGGAGCCATTCGGTGATGCCTTTCAGCACGTACTGGCTGTCCAGGTACACCGTGACCGCGCAGGGCCTCTTCAGGGCCTCCAGCGCCTGGATCACGGCCATCAGCTCCATGCGGTTGTTGGTGGTGCTGGGCTCGCCGCCGTACAGCTCCTTCTGGTTCGTGCCGGAGCGCAGGAGCACACCCCAGCCCCCCGGACCGGGGTTGCCCTTGCAGGCCCCGTCCGTGTAGATCTCGATCTGGTTCATTCGACAGTACTATGCTCGCGCCGCTCGTGGCGGCTGCGATTGGTGACGGGCACGGGCGCCGACGCGATGCGCTTCGCGCGCTTCCAGGCGGGGCCGATCATGGTGACCCCGCGCACGCGCTTGACGGCGACGATGAAGTACACCGCGCCGAAGATCGGCCACGAGCGCTCCCCCACCGGGTCCATCCAGGCGAAGCGATCCAGCCATTTCTCGCTGGAGAAGGCCGGGCGCCAGCAGCCGAAGCTGCTGGTCTCGACCTCGAAGCTCAGGAGCCGCAGCCAGTCGCGCAGCCGCCAGTAGCCGATGAAGTCGCCCGCGTCGGGCAGGTAAAGTTCGCCGAAGCCGAAACGGCGGTAAAGGTGCGCGCGCCGCTGCCTCAGGCCCCACAGGCTGGCCGGATTGAGGCAGCAGATCACGAGCTTGCCTTCGGGCACGAGCACGCGCTCGACCTCGCGCAGCGTCGTGTGCGGGTCCAGGTTCAGTTCCAGCGAGTGCGGCAGCACCACCAGGTCGAGGCTGTTCTCCTCGAAGGGCAAGGCGCTGAATTCGGTGACGATGTCCGGCTTGACCGGGCCCCGCACGGCCTGGGCTTCGGTGAGCGCCAGCCACTTGTGCGGCATGCGGTTGGCCTGCAGCGCATCGAGTTCGGGCAACCCCATCTGCAGCGCGTGGTAACCGAAGATGTCAGCCACGGCGCGGTCGAACTCGGCCCGTTCCCAAGCCAGCAGGTACCTGCCGGGAGGGGTTTCGAACCACTGCTGCATTCCTATAATCGCGTCGCTCATGAACTTGATCCCGCTGCCTGCCTTCCAGGACAACTACCTGTGGCTGCTGCACGACGGACAGCGGGCGCTGGTCGTCGACCCAGGCGACGCCGAGCCGGTGCGGAAATTCCTCACGGAGCGCGGCCTGCAACTGGAAGCGATTCTAGTCACGCACCACCATCCGGATCACATCGGGGGCGTCGACGCCCTGCGCGATGCCACCGGCGCGCGCGTGTTCGGCCCCGCCCGCGAACGCATCCCCGAGCCGCTCCAGCGCCTCGCGGAGGGCGACCGCATCGAGGTGCTGGGCCTCGCCTTCGAGGTGCTCGAGGTGCCCGGCCACACCGCCGGCCACATCGCGTACTTCTGTAAAGACGTGGACGGCGCCCCCCTCCTGTTCTGCGGCGACACCCTCTTTTCCGGCGGCTGCGGGCGGCTGTTCGAGGGAACGCCGGCGCAGATGCTGGACTCCCTGGGCAAGCTGGCGGCGCTGCCCGGCCATACGCGCGTGTGCTGCACCCACGAATACACCCTCTCAAACCTGAAATTTGCCACAGCCGTCGAGCCGGGCAATATGCGGCTGGACCATTACCGGCAACAATGCGAGCAACGGCGCTCGCGCGGCGAGCCCACGCTGCCTTCCACCATCGCGGTGGAACGCGACATCAATCCATTCCTGCGCACCGGCGTTGCGGCCGTGGCGCAGGCCGCCCATGACCACGACGGGGCGGACGTAGCAGATCCGGTCGCGGTCTTCGCGACCCTGCGCCACTGGAAGAACGGGTTCAGATGACGAAGTACAAGCTGCTCGCCCTCACCGCCATGCTGGCGCTCGCCGGCTGCGCCACCACGTCCGGCAACGCGCCGGTCGCCGATCCCGAGCCGAGGAAGGAGCCGCCCGCTCCGAAGGTGGCCGAGGCCACCCCGCCCCCGCCGCCGGCCTTCATTCCCTCCGGGCCGCTGTCCGCCATCCAGCCTTCGGACCTGAGCTCGCAGCCGGTGGCGCCGCTGGAGCCGCCGCCCGACCTGTGGTCCCGCATCCGCGGCGGCTTCAAGATGTCCAACCTCGATGGCGAGCTGGTGCGGGCGCAGGAGCAGTGGTACGCCAACCGGCCCGACTACCTGCAGCGCATGACGGACCGCTCGCGCAAGTACCTGTTCCACATCGTCGAGGAACTCGAGCGCCGCAACATGCCCACCGAGCTGGCGCTGCTTCCCTTCATCGAGAGCGCGTTCAACCCGCAGGCCGTCTCCAGCGCGCGGGCCGCCGGCATGTGGCAGTTCATGCCCGCCACCGGCAAGGACTTCGACCTGAAGCAGAACTTCTTCCGCGACGACCGCCGCTCCGTGCTGGAGTCGACCCGCGCCGCGCTGGACTACCTGCAGAAGCTCCACGGCATGTTCGGCGACTGGCACCTGGCGCTCGCCGCGTACAACTGGGGCGAAGGCAACGTGAGCCGTGCGATCCAGCGCAACCAGCGCGCCGGCCTCGGCACGGGCTACGCCGACCTCCGGATGCCCGACGAGACGCGCAACTACGTGCCGAAGTTGCAGGCGGTGAAGAACATCATCTCGGCCCCGGAGCAGTTCAGCGCCGAACTGCCCGTGATCAACAACCACGCCTACTTCCAGTCGGTGACGCTGCAGCGCGACATGGACGTCGAACTGGCCGCCCGCCTGGCCGACGTGAAGCTGGAGGACTTCAGGGCGCTCAATCCGCAGATCAACCGCCCGGTGATCCTGGCGGCGGGCACGCCGCAGATCCTGCTGCCCTGGGACAACGCCACCGTCTTCAAGCGCAATTTCGAGGCCCACAGCGAGGGCAAGTACGCGAGCTGGACGGCCTGGACGGCGCCTTCGACCATGAGCGTGACGGAAGCCTCGCGCCGGGTGGGCATGGCCGAAGGCGACCTGCGCTCGGTGAACAGCATCCCGCCGCGCATGTTGATCAAGGCCGGCTCGGTGCTGATCGTGCCGCGCCGCAGCGCCAACCAGAGGGACGTGCCGGACCACGTCGCCGACAACGGCCAACTGAGCTTGGCCCCCGAGATCGTGACCCGGCGCACGGTGGTGAAGGCCGGCAAGCGCGACACGGTGGCGAGCGTGGCCCACCGCTACAAGCTCAACCCGGTGCAGGTGGCCGAATGGAACCGCCTGCCTGCCTCGGCCGCCTTCAAGCCCGGCCAGCAGGTGGTGCTGCACCTTCCCATTCGCACGGTCGCCCGCGCGGCCGCGCCGATCCGGGTCAACGGCAGGGCCGTCGTGCCCACTTCCACCCGTGCGCCCGCTCCGGTCCGGGCACAGGCGACGCACAAGCCCGCGGCGAAGCAGGCGGGTGCCAAGCCCGCTGCCAAGGCCGCGGCAGGCAAGCCCGTCCCGGCGAAGAAGAAGCACGGCTGAGGCCCGCGCAGGTGCACGCCGCGTGAAGCGGCGTGTCAGCGCGTAACGCGCCTGTCCTCGCGCAGGACGACTCCGACGGATGGCCGCGCCGCAGGCTGATGCCGCACCGGCCGCGCAGCCGCGACAGTCATGGCATCCGTCAATTCAAGGAGTCTCACATGCAACGCAAGTCTCTGCTCGCGGCCGCCTTCGCCGCTGCGCTGATGGGTTTTGGCGCCGCCGCCCAGGCGCAGTACACCGCGATCGTCTCCGTGGCACCCCCGCCGCCGCGCCACGAGGTCGTTCCCTCCGCGCGCGAAGGCTGGGTCTGGGCGCCGGGCCACTACGAGTATCGGGGCAACGAATACGCGTGGGTCGAGGGCCACTGGCTGCGCGATCGTACGGGCTACGAGTACCGCGAGCCGCGCTGGGTGCAGCGTGCCGACGGCAGCTGGATCCTGGTGGGCAACAACTGGGAGCGCCGGATGGCCGAACGCGAGGCGCGGCAGTTCGCGCGCAACCACCCCGAGGGTGACTTCGACCACGACGGCATCGCGAACCAGTACGACCGCGACATCGATGGCGACGGCGTCCCGAACCGGCGCGACCAGTTCCCGTACAACCCGCGCCGCAGCTGAGGCTGAAGCCGGGATCTCCATGGGGCCTGCGGGCCCCTTTTTCATGCGCGTCCCCGGTTGCGGGATCTCTCCGACACCGGGAGCAGCCGCCTGCCCATCGGTCGTCCGCAAACCGCCCCCACTCTGGGAGCGATGTGAATCAAGGAGTGCAAGCATGAAAAGAGTCCTCGCAGCCACCCTCGCCGCTTCGCTGCTGGCCTTCGGCGCCGCCGCCCAGGCGGCCCAGGCGTACTCGCCCTCCGGCGACATCGACCGGGACGGCATCCAGAACCGCTACGACGGCGACCGCGACGGCGACGGCATCGCGAACCGCAGCGACCCGCAGCCGAACGTCTTCAACCCGACGCGGCTGGTGCGCGGCTACGACATGGACCACGACGGCATCGCGGACCACAGCGATCGCGACCGCGACGGCGACGGCATCCCGAACGCGCGCGACCCCAACCCCAACGTGCCGAATGGACGCCACATCGCGCGCGTGGACCGCTTCGGCCCGAACGGCGACTTCGACCACGACGGCATCCTGAACCGCAACGACCGCGATCGCGACGGCGACGGCGTGCGCAATGCGCGCGACCGCGCGCCGGACGACCCGCGGCGCGCCTGAGCCTCGCGGCTCACGCCTTGTACTTCTCCTTCGCCCGGCGGGCGAAGTCGTTGGTGAAGGTGCGCGACAGGTCGATCCTCTCCGGCTTGACCGTCGGATCGAAGCTGGCCAGCGCCTTCAGCGCGGTGCGCGCGCCGTCCTCGGGCAGGAGGCCGTCCAGCGCCAGCGCTTCGCGCACGCGCGTGAACGAAGCGAGGTACAGCGCGCGGTCGCCGAGCAGGTAGCTCTCGGGCACGGTCTTGATGATGTCGCTCGGGCCGGCGGTCTGCAGCCACTTGAGCCCGCGCACGATCGCGTTGGCCAGGCCCTGGCAGGTGTTGGGGTTCTGCTTGACGAAGTCGGCGCGCGTGTAGAAGCAGGCCGCGGGCATCGGGCCGCCGAACACCTCCTGCGTGCCCTTGAGCGTGCGCGTATCGCTGACGATGCGCACGTCGCCCTTCTGTTCCAGCATGGTCATCACCGGCTCGGTGTTGCTCATGGCGTCGATCTGCCCCGAGCGCAGCGCCGCCAGCGCGCCGGCGGACGTGCCGACGCCGACGTAGCTCACCTCGCTGGCCTGGATGCCGGCCCGCGAGAGCACGAGGTTGGCCACCATGTTGGTCGACGAGCCCGGCGCGGAGACGCCGATCTTCTTGCCGCGCAGGTCCGCAAGGCCCCTGTAGTTGGGAATCCCCTTGGTGGACACGCCCATCGCGATCTGCGGGGCGCGGCCCATGAGCACGATCGACTGGACGAACTGCTTCTTGGCCTGCATGTGGATCGTGTGCTCGTACGCACCGCTCACCACGTCGGCCGAGCCGCCCACCAGGGCCTCCAGCGCCTTGGCGCCGCCGGCGAAGTCGGCGATCTCGACATCGAGGCCTTCGGCCTTGAAGTAGCCCAGTTGCTCGGAGATCGTGAGGGGGAGGTAGTAGAAGGCGGCCTTGCCGCCGACCGCGATGGAGACCCTTCTCTTCTCCGGCCGGCCCTGCGCCCGCAGCGCCGGCACCGCAACCGCCGCGGCAGCCAGCAGTGTGAAGGAGCGCCGACTCAACACTGTCCTCTTCATGGGCATCCCTCGGTGTCGTCTTCTTATGGATGCAGGAGCGTAGTGCGCTCTTGTGTGCACCGCATCAGGACCATCCCCTGAGGGTAAATACGGGGCGCGCCGCGCCAGGCCGCCATGCGGCCTGGCGGCGCCCGCAGGGGCCTTAGGGCCGCTGCTCAAGACGCGTGCAAGGAGTGCCTAGGCTAGTGCCAGCCGCTCAGGAAGATCCCGAGGTTCGCGAGGAAGGCCAGCGCCCAGATGGCGGAGCGCGCGGTGGGGAATCCGGCCACGTACATCACGATGTAGATGATGCGAAGCGTGACGAAAAGGACCGCCAGGATGTCCAGCCGCGTCTGCGGCGCGCCCACTTGGTGGGCGATGATCACGGCGCCGATGAAGAAGGGCAGCGCCTCGAAGCTGTTGCCCTGCGCCGCGTCGGCGCGCGCCTTCCAGCCCGCCTGGCGCGCCAGCCAGCCGCGCGGGTCGCTGTTGTCGTAGCCGCCGGCAACGCGGGGCTTGCCGAAATCCCGGAACTTGGCGAGATAGCTGCAGGCATAGGGCAGCAGCACCGCGATCAGCACGCACCAGTGCGCGACGGTGAACCGCGCGTAAGTCATCGTTATCTACTCCTCCTGTCGACCAGCGCGTGCGCGATGGTCCCCAGATCCACGTATTCGAGTTCGCTGCCCGCGGGCACCCCTCGCGCGAGCCGAGTCACCTTGAGTCCACGCTGCTTCAGCGCCTCCGCGATCACGTGCGCCGTGGCCTCCCCTTCGGCCGTGAAGTTGGTGGCGAGAATCACCTCCTGCACCTCGCCATCGGTGGCGCGCGCGAACAGCTTTTCCAGGCCGATGTCCTTGGGGCCGATGCCGTCCAGGGGACTCAGCTTGCCCATGAGGACGAAGTAGAGCCCGTTGTAGGCCTGCGTGCGTTCCACCGCGGCCTGGTCGGCCGGCGTCTCCACCACGCACAGCTTGCCGCGATCGCGCTGCGGGCTGCGGCAAGTGGCGCACACCTCGTCTTCGGTGAAGGTGTGGCACAGGCTGCAGTGGCGGATGCGCGCGACGGCCTGCTGCAGCGCCTGCGCGAGCACCTGGGCGCCCTCGCGATCGTGCTGCAGCAGGTGGAAGGCCATGCGCGAGGCGGACTTCACGCCCACGCCCGGCAGGTGCCGCAGCGCCTCGACCAGCGCCTGGAGGGAAGGTTCGGCCAAACGCTCAGAAAGGCAGCTTCATGCCGGGGGGCAGGCCCGCGGTGAGCTTGCCCATCTTCTCCTGCGTGGTCTCTTCGGCCTTGCGCACGGCGGCGTTGAAGGCGGCGGCCACGAGGTCTTCCAGCATGTCCTTGTCGTCCGCGAGCAGGGTCGGATCGATGGTCACGCGCTTCACGTCGTGCTTGCAGGTCATCACGACCTTCACGAGGCCGGCGCCGGATTCGCCGGTGACCTCGATGAGGGCCAGCTCCTCCTGCGCCTTCTTCAGGTTGTCCTGCATTGCCTGGGCCTGCTTCATCAGACCTGCCAGCTGTCCCTTGTTGAACATGGTTTCGCTCTCTTCAGTGTTTCTCGACGGGCTTGATGCTGCCCGGCACGATTTTCGCCCCAAACTCGCGCTGCATCTGCTGCACGAACGGGTCGTTCAGGATGATCTGTTCGGCCGCCTGCTGCCGCCGCGCCGCCGCCGCGGCATTGCGCCTGGCCGGGCTGTCGCCCACGGCGCCGACCTCGACCGACAGGTCCACGGCGTGGCCGGCCGCCTGCAGCGCCGTCTTCAGGCGTTCGCGGGCGGCGGGCTGGTTGAGGGACTCGCGCTCCACCCGCAGCATCCAGTGGCCCTCGTCGCGCGCCACCAGCTGCGCCTGCAGCGCGAGTTCGCGCACGAGCGCGGTGATGGCCTCGCGCTCGACGAGCTGCTGCACGGTGGCATACCAGAAGTCGCCGTCGGGGGTGGTGACCACGGTGGGGGCGCCGGAGGTCGCTTCGCGCGCGGGCTCGGGCGGCACGCGGACCGGGACGCCGACGATGTCGCCAGTGTCGGAGGCGGGTGAAGCGGGAGCCGCGGGCGGGCGGGCGCCGGCCTGGCGCGGTTCGACGACGGGGAGGACGTGGCCGGGAGGGGCCGCGGGGCGCGGTGACGGGGCGTCCGCGACCGGCTGCGGACTGCTCGCCGGTTGGAGGTGAGCGGCGACAGGACGAACGCCAGCGCCCGGGCCCGCCTCACTCCTCTTCAGAGTTTTTTTTTGAGCCGCCCCCGGCTTGAATGCCAGCAGCCGCAGCAACACCATCGTGAGTGCCGCGTATTCGTCCGGCGCCAGCCCCAGCTCCGCCCGTCCATGCAGGCAGATGCTGTAAAGGAGCTGCGTCTCGTCCGCCGGCAGCAGCTCCGCGAGCCGCGCGATGGTCGCGCCTTCTTCGTCGCCGGCATCGGCCGCTTCCGGCACCGCCTGCAGCACCGCCATGCGCTGCAGGACCAGGCTCATCTCCTCGAGCGCCGCGCCGGCACTGAGGCCATGCAGGCGCAAGTCCTCGGACGTCTCCACCACGGTCTTGCCGTCGCCCTGCGCCAGCGCCTCGACGAGGCGGAACACGTGGCTGCGGTCCACGCTGCCCAGCATCTGGCGCACCGCGGGCTCGCGCAACTGGCCGCCGCCGAAGGCGATCGCCTGGTCGGTGAGCGACAGCGCGTCGCGCATCGAGCCGCGCGCGGCGCGGGAGAGCAGGCGCAGCGCCTGGGCGTCGGCCGGCACCGCCTCGGCTTCCAGCACGCGCACCAGGTGCTCCTGCACGGTCTCCGGCGCCATGGGGCGCAGGTTGAACTGCAGGCAGCGCGAAAGGACGGTCACCGGCACCTTCTGCGGATCGGTGGTCGCCAGCACGAACTTGAGGTACTCGGGCGGCTCCTCCAGCGTCTTCAGCATGGCGTTGAAGGCGTGCCCCGTGAGCATGTGCACTTCGTCGATCATGAAGACCTTGAAGCGGCCCTGCACCGGCTTGTAGACCGCCTGCTCCAGCAGTTGCTGGACCTCGTCGACGCCGCGGTTGGAGGCCGCGTCGAGCTCGGTGTAGTCGACGAAGCGGCCGCTGTCGATGTCGGTGCAGGCCTGGCACACGCCGCAGGGCGTGGCGGTGATGCCGCCCTGCCCGTCCGGGCCCTGGCAGTTGAGCGACTTGGCGAGGATGCGCGAGACGGTCGTCTTGCCGACGCCGCGCGTGCCGGTGAACAGGTAGGCGTGGTGCAGCCTCCGCTGCTCCAGCGCGTTGGTGAGAGCCTGCACCACGTGCTCCTGGCCGACCATCTGGGAGAAGGTCCGGGGCCGGTACTTCCGGGCGAGCACGAGGTAAGACATGCGCCCGATTCTAAGGGGGGGCTTCCGCCCCTCCCGGCGCGGTGCTCGCGCTCTCGCCTACAATACGCCCTGACGGGCCTCCCCGCATGGTGAAGCGGCCAACCGGGTCAGGTGGGGAACCAAGCAGCCCTAACTGTGGAGCCAGTGCCGGGGGTAAGGCTCGTCTTCAATACCCCAGCAGACGCCTCTTTGGATCAAGGACTTGGCTTCGGCCAGGCCCCTCCAGGAGGCGGCTGTGTCACCTGCCTGTGTCACCTCGGGTGTCACGTTATCAAGGTGGATCACCCTGATGGCGTCCCTGACCGGGCTTTTTTTCTCCCGCGTATCTGAGGGTCATGCTGCCCGCCGGCCACCCTGCCGCGGCAAGGTACGCTGAGGCCCCAGTCACCCGCAGCTTCGAAACGTGTTCGAGGTAGTCCCATGGGGTCCGGTGCACCCCGCTCGTTACACCCACGCATTCCAAGGAAGCGGACGCGCAGAGCAGAGCAGCGACGTGTCGGGCGGGCCAGCGCTCACTCGGGCCGAATGCGCGTGGTCTTGACGACCTTCTGCCAGCGCGGGACTTCGCGGGCGATCTGCTGGGTGAGCGCCTGCGGCGAGCCCGGCGTGGCTTCGACAGCCCGGTCCGCGAAGTCGGTCAGCAGCGCCTCGGACGCCAGCGCCTTGTTCAGGTGCTCGTTCAGCAAGGCGATGATGTCGCCCGGGGTGCCAGCGGGCGCCAGCAGCCCGTACCACTGATCCGTCTCGAACTCACGGGTGGCCGGCAGGCTTTCCGCGATGGTCGGCACGTTCGGCAGCAGGGGGAGCCGTTTCGTGCTGCCGACCGCCAGCGCGCGCACCTTGCCCATGCGGATCAGCGCCATCAGGCCGGGAGTACCGGTGAAGACGACCTGTACGCCATCGGACAGGAGTTCCTTCACGGAATCGGCACTGCCACGGTAAGGGATGTGCAGCATCGGCGCGCCGGTCTGCAACTTGAGCATTTCCATCGTCGCCTGCGCGGTGCTGCCGCTCCCCGGCGAGCCGTACGCGATACGGCCCGGGCGTGACTTCGCCAGTTCCACCAAGTCCTTGAGCGAGCGCGCGGGAAGCGAGGACTTCACCGCAAGGAGGTTGGGGACGCGGGCCACCAAGCCGATGGGCACGAAGCTGCTCAAGGGGTCGTACGCGAGGTTGGGGTAGAGGGCGGGGGCGATCGCCAGCGTGCCGACGTGCCCCATAAGCAGCGTGTAACCATCCGCGGGCATGCGCGCGACGCGCTCTGCCCCGAAGACGCCGCCGGATCCAGGCACGTTGTCGATGACGACCTGCTGGCCGAGGCTGCGCGCCAGCGCCGCGCCAAGTGCATGCGCCAGAAAATCGTTGGAACCGCCAGGCGTGAAGGGCACGACGATATGCAGCGCGCGCGAGGGGTAGCTCTCCGCGAGGGCTGGCCAAGCCAGCGGGAGTGTGCAACCGGCCGCAAGACCCAGTACAGCACGGCGATTCAGGGTCGGAAGCGGCGGCATATGTCAATCATCCAGAACGATGAAGGATACAGCGGGTTCCGGACGCGCCCGCACCCGCGCTCAGGGGTAACCGGGTTGGGTTCACGAAGGATGGATTTCAGGCTGTTCCAGGCGCCCGCCGCATTCGCATCTGTGGCGCCGACGACTCCGGTATCGACGCCAGCGGTTTGCAGCACCAGCTTGCAGAACCCCGCGTGCCGCGCACCGCCTGCTGCATCAACCCCTCTGGCACTCCGCCATGAACTTCCTGCGCTCGTCGGCCTTCTTGTACTGGGCCGCCTCGTTGCAGGACTTCATGACCTCGCCCTGGCGCTTCCTCCCCTCCGACAGGCAGGAGGAGACGAACCTGTTCCTGTCCTGCCCCTTCAGTTCCCTGTAGTGGGCCTCGGCGTTGCAGGTGGTCGCGAGTTGCTGCTGCGGCGTGGGCTCCTTCAGGTCTGTCGCCTGCACGCCGATGGAGATCACGGTCATGGCGACGACCGCGGCGATCTTCTTCATGATGATGGATCCCGGGATGATCCCGGATTCGATCACGGCAGCCAGCCGATGGACAAGCCGCCGGGCGAGCCGTGTTGAGGGAGGGTCAAATCCTGCGACTCGAGGTCCCGCAGCATCCTTCGCGCCATCGCGCCTGGCCTTGGAGGCAGGCCAATGTTGCCCCGCAGGCCCCATGTTCCACCACGATGCCGCGGTCCTGCGAACAATTTCACGGAAGCCTCTGCCGCCGGCCCGCCCATCGGATGCATCGTTGGCGCGCCGCATTCCCAGACGAGAAACATCCGATTACATTCGTCTCCAACGACGAGGAGGAAGGGAACGTGGCAGGTTCATCGGGCAGTGCACCCGGATCGATGTCCAGGCCGGCGCCGGGGCACGAGATCGAGGTGGTCGAGAAGAACACCGACACGTCCTGGGCGCTGTTCCAGGCCCTGCTGAACGAGCAGGAGCGCGGTTTCGGCAAGACCGAGCCTGCGGAGCTGCAGTCCGCGAATCCCGCGGCCGCCTCTCCCAGCCTCGCCATCGACACGGTGTTGCAGGAGGCGCGCCGCAACAACCGCGTGTGCCCGCAGCCCCTGGCCTGGCAGCGCCTCTACGACTGGCTCCCGAACAAGACACCCCAGCTGGGGAAGGTGCCCGCCTCGCGCGCCGAGTGGGACCACATGCCCGCCCTGGAAAAGCGCATCCGCCTGTGCGAGCACATCGAATGGGCGGCCGCGCAGGGGGTGTTGCACCAGGTGCACGAAGCCCTCAGGAAGCTGCCCGAGGACCGCTGGCACCACATCGGGGAATAGCCGCAGCGGCACGTGCGCGCCATCCGTCGGCTGTCCTCCACCTTCCGGGCGACCGCCGGGCACCTTCTTACAACCACCACTGCCAACTTCCCACAAACTTCCCGTACTGCCCTGCCTAGACTGCGCTGCATCACTGGGAGGTGAGCAATGGAGAAGGCCGCTACCGCCGGCAGAAGGACCGCCGGCGCACCGAGGAAGCTGCACCAGGCTGTCGGCGCCTTGCTGGCGCTGAGTGCGGCTTGCCCGGCCGTGTGGGCGCAGGAGTCCGGGCAGCCGCCTGCCGAGATCCTGCTGGCGCAGGCCCCGACGGACCCGGCCGTGCGGGTGCAGGTGCAGACGAGCGCGCTGCCGCGCCTCGAGGCGCCCGACTCCGGCTTCCAGGCTCCGCGGATCGACGTTTCCCTGTTCCCCGGCACGCGGCCCTCGGGACTGGGCGCCCTGGTGGGCATGAGCGGCTTCACGGTGCGCCAGACGCCGCAGCCGATCGGGCTGCAGTCCCAGCGGCCGAGCATCGACCTGGGCCTGCGCTTCAGCCAGCGCGTGCAGAGCCAGCAGGTCGACATCATGGCCTGGCGGCGCATGAGCTCCGACGACGACGCCTACGCGCTGGTCACCTCGCGCCAGCCCGTGTACGGCGCGCGCGTGGAAATGAACCTCTCCACCGCCGGCAAGAGCGGCCTCGCGGCAGACCTCGGCTTCGTCGGCCTGCAGATGGAAGGCGGTGCGCGCATTTCCATCAAGCGCAAGAACGGCGGCCCGATGGTCTACTACCGCTCCAACTTCTGAGCCAGGCGGCACGGCGATTCCGCCGCGCCGCTTTCCCCTATCGCCGCGATAGGGGACTCCATTCCTCCACGCCGGAAGTGCTGCCCGGTTTCTGTCACAATTTCCGTGCCGCGGCTTCAGCGCCAAGCACACCCGAAACAAGAGGAATACCCGATGGCCAGCGACCTGATCAAGCACATCTCCGATGACTCCTTCGACTCCGACGTCCTGAAGGCCGACAAGCCGGTCCTGGTGGACTACTGGGCGGAGTGGTGCGGCCCGTGCAAGATGATCGCGCCCATCCTCGACGAGGTCTCCGTCGCCTACAAGGACAAGCTGCAGATCGCCAAGATGAATGTCGACGAGAACCGCGACGTGCCGGCGCGCTTCGGCATCCGCGGCATCCCCACGCTGATGCTGTTCAAGGACGGCCAGCTCGCCGCCACCAAGGTGGGCGCGATGAGCAAGGCGCAGCTGACGGCCTTCCTCGACCAGCAATTGGCGTGAACGAGCCATTCGGACGACAACGGGGCCCACGGCCCCGTTTCTCATTTTTTGCTGCATAATCCGGCCCAATCACTGATCCGCCGGCTTCGTCGGGCCAGTTCGAATTCCCGGTTCGCAGGGCACCTCTCGTCCTGCAAGCAACCTCCCCCAAGCCAACACGAAAACTCCCCACAGGGGTAACTCCATGCACCTGAACGAACTCAAGGCGCTGCACGTCTCGGAAGTCCTCAAGCAGGCCGAAGAGCTCGAGATCGAGAACACCGGCCGCATGCGCAAGCAGGAGCTGATGTTCGCCATCATCAAGAAGCGCGCGCGCGCGGGCGAACAGGTCTTCGCCGACGGGGTGCTGGAGATCCTGCCGGACGGCTTCGGCTTCTTGCGCAGCCCCGACACGAGCTACACCGCGAGCACGGACGACATCTACATCTCCCCCTCGCAGGTGCGCCGCTTCAACCTGCACACGGGCGACATGATCGAGGGCGAAGTCAGGACGCCGAAGGACGGCGAGCGCTACTTCGCGCTGACCAAGCTCGACAAGGTCAACGGCGGCCTACCGGAGGACAACAAGCACAAGATCATGTTCGAGAACCTGACGCCGCTGTTCCCCCGGGAACAGATGCGTCTGGAACGCGACAACCTCAAGAGCGAAGAGAACATCACCGGCCGGGTGATCGACATCATCGCGCCGATCGGCAAGGGCCAGCGGGCGCTGATCGTCGCGCCGCCCAAGAGCGGCAAGACGGTGATGATGCAGCACATGGCGCACGCCATCGCCGCCAACTACCCGGACAGCTACATGATGGTGCTGCTGGTGGACGAGCGGCCCGAGGAAGTGACGGACATGCAGCGCTCGGTGAAGGCCGAAGTGATCGCGTCCACCTTCGACGAACCGGCCGCGCGCCACGTGCACGTCGCCGAGATGGTGATCGAGCGCGCCAAGCGCCTGGTCGAACTGAAGAAGGACGTGGTGATCCTGCTCGACTCGATCACCCGCCTCGCCCGCGCCTACAACAACGTCGTGCCCTCCTCCGGCAAGGTGCTCACCGGTGGCGTCGACGCCAACGCGCTGCAGCGGCCCAAGCGCTTCCTGGGCGCGGCGCGCAACGTGGAGGAAGGCGGCTCGCTGACCATCATCGCCACCGCGCTGATCGACACCGGCTCGCGCATGGACGAAGTGATCTTCGAGGAGTTCAAGGGCACGGGCAACAGCGAACTGCACCTCGACCGCCGCCTGTACGAAAAGCGCGTGTTCCCCTCGATCCAGCTCAATCGCTCCGGCACCCGCCGCGAGGAACTGCTGCTGGCCCCCGAGGTGCTGCAGAAGACCCGCATCCTGCGCCAGTTCATGTACAACATGGACGAGATCGAGGCGATGGAGATGGTGCTGAAGTCCATGAAGGCCACGAAGTCCAACGTGGAGTTCTTCGACATGATGCGCCGCGGCGGCTGAGTTCCTCCCCCCCGCGAACGCAAGAAGCCCGGCGCCGCCGGGCTTTTTTCTTGCGCGTTCCGCAGCATCATCGGCCCATGAAGCTCGTGACCTGGAATACGCAGGAATGCAGGGGCATCGACGGCCAGGTGAGCTGCCCCCGCATCGTCGAGGGCGCCCGAGCGCTCGCGGACTTCGACGTCCTGTGCCTGCAGGAGATCTCGGACAACGATCACGGCGCATGCCAGGCCGCGGAGATCGCGGGACTGCTGCCCGGCTTCCGCATCTTCTTCGGCGCCGCGCAGGACACCTGGGAGGACGGCCAGCGCAAGCGCTTCGGCAACCTCGTCGCAACCCGGCTGTCGGTCGCCCAGGTGCAGCACCATGCACTGCCCTTCCCCGTCGACGCAGGCACCGAATCCACGCCGCGCATGTGCACGGTGGTCACGGTGCTGGTGCCCGGACTGGGGCCGGTCCGGATCATGACCACGCACCTGGAGTTCTATTCGAAGCGCCAGCGGCTCGCGCAGGCCCGCGCCCTGCGCGCACTGCACCTGGAGTACTTCGACCAGGCGCAGTCCCCGCCGAAGGGCGCCCGGAACCTCGCCGCCGAGGCCATTCTCTGCGGCGACTTCAACAGCCATCCGGCCACCGAGGAACACGCGGCGGTGGCCGAGGCTTCGGAGCGCAGCACCCTGTGGGACAGCTGGGACCTGGTGCACGGCGGCCGCCCGCGCACGCCCACCTTCTGCGTCCACGAGCAGCGCTACCTGCCCCGGCCGGTCGCCTTCGACTTCGTGTTCGTCACCGACGGCCTGAAGGACCGCGTCCGGCGCCTGGAGGTCGACAGCGCCACCCGGGCCTCCGACCACCAGCCCCTGCTGCTGGAGCTGGATGCAGGTTGAGGCCGGCGCCTGCCGGCGCGGACCGGTTATAATCTTCGGCTGCCCTGGAAAGTACGCCGGATGTCCCGGCGCGGCTCCCGAAACCAGACGAGGACACCATGAAAGAAGGCATCCACCCCAACTACCGCGAAGTCTGCTTCGTGGACCTGTCGAACGGCTTCAAGTTCGTCACCCGCTCCTGCGTGGGCACGCGCGAGACCGTGAAGATGGACGACGGCCGCGAGCTGCCGCTGTTCAAGCTGGACACCTCCAGCGAGTCGCACCCCTTCTACACGGGCACCCAGAAGTCCGTCAACGACATGGGCGGCCGCGTGGACAAGTTCCTGAAGAAGTTCGGCAACAAGGCCGCCGCCAAGTAATCCGGACGCTCTTCCCCAGGAAAGGCAGCTACGGGCTGCCTTTTTTGTTGCGCGGGGCGAACGCCGCCCTGTGACAAACTCCCGCGCGTGACCCAGCCCACCCCCGCCATCGTCGCCCAGAGCGCCGTGCGCCGCCTGCCCAGGCTGGCGCTGCTGCTGTTCTGCGCGGCCTACGTGCTGCCCGGCTTCCTCGGCCGGGAGCCGTGGAAGAACGCGGACATCATGGCGTTCGGCTACATGTACGAGCTGGCCGCCGGCCGGGCGCACTGGCTCAGCCCGGACCTGCTCGGTCAGCCGCCCGAGTTCGAGGCCCTGCTGCCCTACTGGCTCGGTGCCTGGTTCATCCGCATCGCGCCGCCGTGGCTGGCGCCGGACCTCGCCGCGCGCATCCCCTTCATCGCGCTGCTGGTGCTGACGCTGTTCGCCACCTGGTACGGCGTCTATTTCCTGGCCCGCACGCCCGGCGCGCAGCCGGTGCCCTTCGCCTTCGGCGGCGAGGCCCATCCTACCGACTACGCGCGGGCCATCGCCGACGGCGGGCTGCTGGCGCTGATCGCCTGCCTCGGGCTGGCGCAGCTGTCGCACGAAACCACGCCGGCACTGGCGCAGCTCGGGTTCACCGCGCTCACCTTCTACGGCCTGGCGGCGCTGCCCTACCGCATGACGCTGCCGGCGATCTGCCTCGGCGCCGGCCTCCTGGGCCTGGGCCTGAGCGGCGCGCCGGCGATGGCCAGCCTGTTCGCCCTCGGCGGCGCGGTGCTGCACTTCACGGGTGCGCCCAGCGACGCCTCCACCGACACGCGCGGCAGCCGCGGGGCCGCGATCGTCATCGCGGTCGCCCTCGCGGCCGGCGCGGCCGCCGCGGCCTTCGACATGTGGGAGTGGCGCCTGAGCCCGCTGCCCTTCGGCGCCACGCGAGACTGGCTCTCCATCAGCCGCCTGCTGGCCTGGTTCACCTGGCCCGCCTGGCCGCTGGCCTTGTGGACGGTGTGGCGCTGGCGCCGCCAGCTCGGGCGCCGCCACGTCGCCCTGCCGCTGTGGTTCGCGGTGGTCTCCATCTTCACCTCGGTGCTGGCGCCCAACCCGGACCGCGCGCTCCTCCTCGGCCTGCCGGCGCTGGCCACGCTCGCCGCCTTCGCGCTGCCCACCTTCAAGCGCAGCGTCTCGGCGCTGATCGACTGGTTCACGCTCCTGTTCTTCAGCGGCTGCGCGCTGGCCATCTGGGTGATCTGGATCTCGATGCAGACGGGCGTGCCGCCCAAGCCCGCGGCCAACGTGGCGAGGCTCGCGCCCGGCTTCGTGCCGTCGTTCTCGCTGCTGCCCTTCGTGGTGGCGCTGGCGGCCACGCTGGCGTGGATCGCGCTGGTGCGCTGGCGCACCAAGCGCAGCCGCGAGGCGATCTGGAAGAGCCTGGTGCTGCCGGCCGGCGGGTCGGCCCTCGGCTGGCTGCTGGTGACCACGCTGTGGCTGCCGGTGCTGGACTACGCCCGCAGCTACGCGCCCCTGGTGAGCCGCGTGCGCGCCCGCATCGATGCCCCCGGCTGCGTGGAAGTCTTCGGCCTGACCCGCGCGCAGATCGCGGCCCTGCGCTACCACGGCGCGCTGGACGTGCGCATGGCCGGCGCGCCCAGCGCCTGCCCCTGGCTGCTCGCGGCCGAACCGCTGCAGTCCTCGGTGCCCATGGCTTTCGCGCCCGACCGCTGGACGCTGGTCGCCCGCGTCCAGCGGCCGACGGACAAGACCGAGAACGTGCTCCTGTACAAGAAGGCGCCTTGAGCGCCGCCCGGCCGCCCGAAGGCGCTCGCCCCCTCCGCTTGCGGAGGGGGGTGGCGGAGCACGAAGTGCGGAGCCTGGGGGAGGTTATCTCTTGAGCGAAAGAGGCATCATTGCCCGCCACGCCGCGACGGTGCTGGCGGGCCAGCTGGCCACCATGGCCTTCGGCGTGACCGACACGATCGTGGCGGGCCGCTACTCGCAGCAGGCCCTGGCCGCGCTGTCGGTTGGGTCGGCCGTCTACATCACGGTGTTCGTCGCGCTGATGGGATCGCTGCAGGCGTTGCTGCCGATCTGGGCCGAGCTGCACGGCGCGCGGCGCGGCGCCGAACTCGGGCGCTCGGTGCGGCAGGCGCTGTACCTCGTCGCGCTGGCCAGCCTGGCCGGGGTCCTCGGGCTGCTGTTCCCCAACGCGCTGCTGCAGGGCACGCAAGTGCCGCCGGCCCTGCAGGACGACGTGCGCCAGTACCTCTCCGTGCTGGCCCTGGCCCTGCCTGCCGCGCTCCTGTTCCGCCTGTACAGCACGCTGAACCAGAGCCTGGGACACCCCCAGCTGGTCACCTGGCTGCAGCTCGCCTCGCTGGCGCTGAAGGTGCCGCTCACGATCTGGTTCGCCTTCGGCGGGGCCGGCGTGCCGCCCCTGGGCGCCGTGGGCTGCGCCTGGGCGACGGTGGTCGTCAGCTACCTGTTCCTCGCCGTCGCCGTGTGGATGGTGCGCACCAGCCCGCTGTACCGGCCCTACGCCGTCTGGCAGCCGGTGGAGCCGCCGCACTGGCGCACGATCGCGGACTTCGCGCGGCTGGGCGTGCCGGCGGGGCTCGCCATCATGGTGGAGGTCACCTCCTTCACGCTGATGTCGCTGTTCATCGCGCGCCAGGGCACGCTGGCGGCGGCGGCGCACCAGATCGCGGCCAACCTCGCCGCGGTCATGTACATGGTGCCGCTGTCGATCGGGATCGCCACCAGCGCGCGCGTGAGCTACTGGCTGGGCGCGGGCGAGGCGAAGAAGGCCCGCGGCAGCATCCGCACCGGCTTCCGCATCGGCCTCGTGCTGGCGGTGGCGATGGGCTGCGCGATGCTGCTGGGGCGCGGCGGCCTGGCGGCGCTCTACTCCGCGGACCGGCAGGTCGCGGCGGTGGCGACCGGCCTGCTGGCCTGGGTCGCGCTCTATCACTTCGGCGATGCGATGCAGGCCCTGTGCGTGTTCGTGCTGCGCTCCTACCGCGTGACCGTGGCGCCGCTGGTGGCGTACTGCGTGCTGTTGTGGGGCGTGGGCGTGCTCGGCGGCTACCTGCTCGCCTATCGCGGCCTCGGCGCCTGGCCGGCGCAGCAGGACCCCTCGGCCTTCTGGATCGGCAGCAGCTTCGCGCTGGGCCTGCTGGCCGTGATCCTGCCGCTGATCCTGTGGCGCGCGGTGCGTCAGACGCGCATCGCGGTGCCGGCCTGAACTTCGGCCGGCACGGCACGCACCCGCGCCGCCGGCAGCACGATCGCGAAGGTGGAGCCCTGGCCCGGCGTGCTGGCGATGCGCAGCTCGCCTCCGTGCCGCTGCACCACGTGCTTGACGATCGCCAATCCCAGGCCGGTGCCCCCCGTTTCGCGCGAGCGGCTGCGGTCGAGGCGGTAGAAGCGTTCCGTCAGCCGCGGCAGGTGCTCGGGCGCGATGCCCGGCCCGGTGTCGCGCACCGACAGCACCACCCGGCCGCCCTCGCCGGCCTCGGCCTGGACTTCCACCGCGCCCCCGGAAGGCGTATAGCGCACGGCGTTGCTCACCAGGTTGGACAGCGCGCTTTGCAGCTCGCCGGGCGCGCCACCCAGCGCCAGCGGCGGCGCCGGGGCGAAGCCCAGACGCAGCGCCTTGCCCTGCGCCGCCGCGAGCGCGCGCGCGTCCTGCTCGCACTGGGCCAGCAGGGCCTGCAGCGCGATCCACTCGCCTTCGCCCGGCGGCGGGCTGCCTTCCAGCCGCGACAGCGTCAGCAGGTCGGCGACCAGCATCTGCATGCGCTGCGTCTGCTGCGCCATCATCCCGAGGTAGCGGTCGCGCTCCTCGCGCGAGAGCTCGAGAGTCTGCAGCGTCTCCACGAAGCCGGACAGCACGGTCAGCGGCGTGCGAATCTCGTGCGAGACGTTGGCGACGAAGTCGCGCCGCATGGTTTCGGCCTGCTCCAGCGCCGTCACGTCGCGCGACAGCAGCAGCCGGCGGCCCTCCCCGTAGGGATGCACGTGCACCGCCAGCCGGCGCGGGCGCGAGGCGCTGCTGGCGGGTGCGTCGATGGCGACGTCGCCCGCATAGTGGCCAGCGTGGTAGTACTCGGTGAAACGGGGATCGCGCAGCAGGTGCGTCACGTGCTGCCGCAGGTCGCGCTGCAGCTCCAGGCCCAGGTGCGAGGCCGCGGTCTGGTTGAACCACTCGATGCAGCCGCGCGCGTCCACCAGCACGACGCCGTTGGGCGAGTTGCGGATGGCGTCGAGGAAGGCGTGCAGGCGGCGCTCGGCGTCTTCGGCGCGCTCCTCGCGCGTCGCGAGCCCGCGCCGGGCGCGGGCGGCCAGCCGGCCCCACCAGCCGCCACCGGTCGGGGCGCCGCGCAGCTGGCCGGCCTCCAGCCAGCGCAGCACGCGCGCGGCGGCCACGGCGTCGAGGGCGAACCACAGCGCGGCGCCGAGCGCCACGCCGAGTGCGGCCCCGGGCCATGCGTCGACGAGCCAGCCGGCGCCCCCCCCGCCGCCGAGGAACAGCAGGAAGCCGAACGCCCGTGGGGTCACGCGCTCCCCGGTTGCGCGGTGATGCGGTAGCCCGCGCCGCGCACCGTCTCGACCAGCGCGCCGGCCGGGCCGAGCGCCTCGCGCAGGCGCTTCACGTGCACGTCCACCGTGCGCTCCTCGATGAAGACGTGGTCGCCCCAGACGCGATCGAGCAGCTGCTGGCGCGTGTGCACGCGCTCCGGGTGCTTCATCAGGAAATGCAGCAGCTTGAACTCGGTGGGCCCGAGCTTGAGCAGCCGGCCCTGCCAGCTCACCCGGTGCGTGGCCGCGTCGAGCGTGAGGCGGTCGATGGCGACGCTCTCCTCCGTCTTCTCGGGCGCGCGCCGGCGCAGCACGGCGCGGATGCGGGCGAGCAGTTCCTGGGTGGAGAACGGCTTGGTGATGTAGTCGTCGGCGCCGGCGTCCAGCCCGGCCACCTTGTCCGGCTCGTCGCCGCGGGCGGTGAGCATCAGGATCGGGATCGCGCGCGTGCGGGCCTCCGTGCGCCAGCGGCGCGCGAGCTGCATCCCGCTCGCACCGGGCAGCATCCAGTCCAGCAGGATCGCGTCCGGCAGCATGGTGTCGATCTCGCGCTGCGCGGCCTCGCCGTCCTCGGCCCAGACGGGGCTCAGCCCGTTGTGGCGCAGGTTCACGGCAATGAGCTCGGCGATGGCGGGCTCGTCTTCCACGATGAGGATGCGGGGCTGGTTCTTCATCCGCGGGATTTCACGGTCGATTCGATCTGGTCCATGGTACTGTGCCGCACATCGGCGCCCTTGACCACGTAGATGATGCACTCGGAGATGTTCTTGGCGTGGTCGCCGATGCGCTCGATGGCCTTGGCGACGAACAGCAGGTCCAGGCTGCTGGAGATGGTGCGCGGATCTTCCATCATGTAGGTGATGAGCTTGCGCACGAAGCCGTCGAACTCCTTGTCCAGCAGGTCGTCCTCCTTCAGGATCGCCACGGCGGCGTCGCAGTCGAGGCGGGCGAAGGCGTCGAGCGACTTGCGCAGCCCGGCCGAGGCGAGGTCGGCCGCCACGCCCAGCTCGCTGGCGGGCAGCGTGCGCACGGCGGCGCCCTTGCGCAGGATGGACTGCACCATGAGGGCGACGCGCTCGGCCTCGTCGCCGACCCGCTCCAGGTTGGCGGTGACGCGCGAGATCGCCATCAGCAGCCGCAGGTCGCGCGCGGTGGGCTGGCGGCGGGCGATCACGGAGGAGAGCTCGCGGTCGATCTCCAGCTCCATGAGGTTGACCCGGTGCTCGGTCTCGAGCACCTGCCGGGCGGCCTCCTCGTTGAAGTGCGCCAGCGAGTAGATCGCCTGCCGGATCTGCGACTCCACCAGGCCGCCGAGTTCCATGACCCGGGAGGACAGCGAGTTGAGGTCGCTGTCGAATTGCGTGGACAGGTGCTTGTCGACCATGGCTTGCCTCCCTCCTTCAGCCGAAGCGGCCCGTGATGTAGTCCTCGGTCTCCTGGCGCCGGGGCTTGAAGAAGATCTGCTCCGTCTCGCCGACCTCCACCAGGTAGCCCAGGTACATGTAGGCCGTGTAGTCGGACACCCGCGCGGCCTGCTGCATGTTGTGCGTGACGATGACCACCGTGTAGTCCTTCTTCAGCTCGATGATCAGTTCCTCGATCTTGCCGGTGGAGATCGGGTCCAGCGCCGAACAGGGCTCGTCGAGCAGCAGCACCTCGGGCTTGATCGCGATCCCGCGGGCGATGCACAGGCGCTGCTGCTGGCCGCCGGAGAGGCCGGCGCCGCTCTGGTGCAGCTTGCCCTTCACCTCGTCCCACAGCGCCGCCTTCTCCAGCGCCCATTCGACCCGCTCGTCCATGTCGGCGGCGCCCAGGTTCTCGAACAGGCGCACGCCGAAGGCGATGTTGTCGTAGATCGACATCGGAAAGGGCGTGGGCTTCTGGAACACCATGCCGATCTTGGCGCGGATCAGGGCCACGTCCTTCTTCGACGTCAGCAGGTTCTCGCCGTCGAACCGGACCTCGCCCTCGGCCCGCTGGTCGGGATAGAGCTGGTACATGCGGTTGAAGGTGCGCAGCAGCGTCGACTTGCCGCAACCGGAAGGCCCGATGAAGGCGGTGACCTTCTTCTCGGGGATCTCCAGGTTGACGTTCTTCAGGGCGTGGTACTTCCCGTAGTAGAAGTTCAGGTCGCGCACCGCGAGCTTGGTGCGCACCGCGTCCGGCGCGAGGGTACTGGCGTCCATGGTTCCGTTCAGAGTTTGTTGCGCGTCACCAGCCGCGCCAGGATGTTGAGGCCGAGCACCGCGAGGGTGATGACGAACACGCCGGCCCAGGCCAGCTGCTGCCAGTTCTCGTAGGGACTCATCGCGAACTTGAAGATCGTCACCGGCAGGCTGGCCATGGGTTCGGCCAGGTCGGAGGTGAAGAACTGGTTGTTCAGGGCGGTGAACAGCAGCGGCGCGGTCTCGCCGGAGATGCGGGCCACGGCCAGCAGCACGCCGGTGACCACGCCCGCGCGGGCCGCGCGCAGGGTGATGCTGGAGATCACCTTCCACTTGGGCGCGCCGAGCGCGTAGGCCGCTTCGCGCAGGCCCGCGGGCACCAGCAGCAGCATGTTCTCGGTGGTTCGGATCACGATGGGGATCACCAGCAGCGCCAGCGCGATGCCGCCGGCCCAGCCGGAGAAGTGCCTGAAGCGCGCCACGACCACCGCATACACGAACAGGCCGATCACGATGGAAGGCGCCGACAGCAGGATGTCGTTGACGAAGCGGGTGGTCGAGCCGAGCCAGCCCCGGGGATCGTATTCGGCCAGGTAGATGCCGGCCATGATGCCGACCGGGGTGCCGACGAAGGTGGCCAGCAGCACCATCAGGAGCGACCCCCAGATGGCGTTGAGGATGCCGCCGGCCTCGTTGGGCGGCGGGGTCATCTGGCTCACGGTGGCCCAGGTCATGCCCGCGAACCCGAGTCGCACGGTCTCGAAGAGGATCCAGACCAGCCAGAACACGCCGAAGGCCATGGCGCCCAGCGACAGCGCCAGCGCGATCCGGTTGACGCGCTTGCGCCGCAGGTACTTGCGTTCGCCGTCGGTCACGCCGCCGCTCCCTCGTTGCGGCGCAGGCGCGCCAGCAGCAGCTTGGAGAAGGAGAGCACCACGAAGGTGATGAAGAACAGCACCAGCCCCAGGTAGATCAGGGCCGCCTGGTGCATGCCGTCGCCCGCTTCCGCGAATTCGTTGGCGAGGGCCGAGGTGATGCTGTTGGCCGGCGCGAACAGGCTCAGGGTGTCGAGCTGGTTGAAGTTGCCGATCACGAAGGTGACCGCCATGGTCTCGCCCAGCGCGCGTCCCAGGCCCAGCATGATGCCGCCGATCACGCCGCTCTTGGTGTAGGGCAGCACGACCCGGTAGACCACCTCCCAGGTGGTGGAGCCCAGCGCATAGGCGGACTCCTTCAGCATCGCCGGGGTCACCTCGAACACGTCGCGCATGACGGCCGCGATGAAGGGAATGATCATGATCGCCAGGATGATCCCGGCCGACAGGATGCCGATCCCCACCGGCGGCCCGGAGAACAGCGGACCGAGCACCGGGACGCCGGCGAAGGCCGACTGCAGCGGCTGCTGCACCCAGGTGGCGAGGATGGGGCCGAACACCAGCAGGCCCCACATGCCGTAGACGATGGAGGGCACGGCGGCCAGCAGTTCGATGGCGGTGCCGAGCGGACGCTTCAGCCAGGCCGGAGACAGCTCGGTGAGGAACAGCGCGATGCCGAAGCTCACCGGCACCGCGATGACCAGCGCGATCAGGGAGGTGGCCAGCGTGCCGTAGATCATCACGGCCCCGCCGAAGTTCTCGCTGACGGGGTCCCAGACGCTGCTGGTGAAGAAGCCGACGCCGTACTTCGTCACCGCGGGCCAGGCGCCGATCAGCAGCGAGACCAGGATGCCGGCCAGCAGGCCGAGCGTGAGCAGGGCCGCGAGCCGCGCCGTCCAGCCGAACAGCCGGTCGATCACGGCGCCCGTGCGCGCGCGCCCCGCCGGCGGCGGGACGCTGGTATCGGAACCCCTGCCGCCCAGGGTTTCCGGGCGGAGGATGGCCTCATCGGCCGGAAGCGTGGAGGACACGTCGGTCGCTGCTCCCGTGCGCTCACTTGTACGCGACGACGCCGCCCGAGGCGTCCTTGATCTGCGTGGACCAGAGCTTGCGCACCTGGTCCTTCACCGCGCCCGGCATGGGCACGTAGTCGAGATCGTCCGCGACCTTGTCGCCGGTCTGGTAGGCCCAGTCGAAGAACTTCAGCGTCGCCGCGGCCTGCGCCGGCTTCTCCTGCGCCTTGTGCATCAGGATGAAGGTGGCACCCGTGATCGGCCAGGACTCGCCGCCGCGCTGGTTGGTGAGGATCTGGTAGAAGCTCCTGCTCCAGTCCGCGCCGGCGGCGGCGGCCTTGAACGCCTTGTCTTCCGGCGCGACGAACTTGCCTTCGGCGTTCTGCAGCAGGGCGTAATTCATCTTGTTCTGCTTGACGTAGGCGTATTCGACGTAGCCGATGGAATTCGGCAGCCGACCCACGAAGGCGGCCACGCCCTCGTTGCCCTTGCCGCCGGCGCCGGTCGGCCAGTTCACCGCCGTGCCCTCTCCCACCCGGGACTTCCACTCGGGACTGACCTTGGACAGGTAGTTGGTGAAGATGAAGGAGGTGCCGGAGCCGTCGGCGCGGCGCACCGGCGCGATGGCGGCGTCGGGCAGGTTGAGGCCCGGGTTCAGGGCCTTGATCGCGGGATCGCTCCACTTCGTGACCTTGCCCAGGTAGATGTCCGCCAGCACCGGGCCGCTCAGACGCAGCTGGCCGGGGGCGATGCCCTGGACGTTGACCACCGGCACCACGCCGCCGATGACGGTGGGGAACTGGACCAGCCCCTTGGCCTGCAGCTCCTCGTCCTTCAGCGGCATGTCGGAGGCGCCGAAATCGACCGTCCTGGCCTCGATCTGCTTGATGCCCGCGCCGGAGCCGACCGACTGGTAGTTGACCTTCACGCCGGTGGCCTTGTGGTAGTCGGAAGCCCACTTGGCGTACAGCGGCGCGGGGAAGCTCGCGCCGGCGCCCGTCACGTCCTGCGCACCGGCCAGGCCGGCGCATCCCAGGGTGGCGAGGACCAGGGAAGCCGTGCGGATACGGAAATTCATGCAATCACCTATCGGGTTGGGAAATCGTTGTGCTGCCGACTTTAAGAAGCTTCCGTGACAGCCGCGTGACACCCCGCCGTCACGGACTTGTCACGCCACGCACCTATCGTCACGGGCCGACGGGTGCCGGATTTCCCGTCGTTCCACCTCCAACCACCCCAACCAGAATGAACGCACTGAACCAGAGCGAAGCCGCCGCATGGGCGCGCCACGACGACGTCGACCACAACGCCAGCGGCAACCCCTCCCTCCTGGAGGTGTTCGAGGCCCGGCTATCCCGGCGCGGCCTGCTGCGCGTGGGCATGGGCAGCGCCGGCGCCAGCGTCCTCGCCACCTGGCCGCTCGCCGGCTGCGGCGGCGGCGATGCCAGCGCGGCGCCGGCGCCCGCCCCTGCTCCCGCGCCGGCGCCGCGCCCGCTGGCGCTGAGCTTCGACCCGGTGGCAAAGAACCTGGCCGACCGCGTGACCGTGCCACCCGGCTACACCGCCACGGTCGTCTGCGCGCTGGGCGACCCGCTGGCCGCCGGCACGCCCGCCTTCCGCAACGACGGCACCGACACCGGCTTCGACCAGCGCTGCGGCGACCACCACGACGGCATGGAGTGGTTCGGCCTGGACGCGCAGGGCCGGCCCGAGCCCGCCGGCTCGGCGCGCGGCGTGCTGGCGATCAACCACGAGGCGATCACCGACCACTTCCTGCACGCGGCCGGGGCTTCGCCGCGCCCGCGTCCGGCCGCCGAGGCGGACAAGGAAGTCGATGCCCACGGACTCTCCTTCGTGGAGGTGCGCAAGGACGGCGGCCGCTTCGCCTGCCAGCAGGGCTCCGCCTTCAACCGCCGCGTGACCCCGCTCACCCCGATCCGCCTGGCCGGCCCGGCGCGCGGCCACGCGCTCCTGCGCACGAAGTTCTCGCCCGCCGGCACCGACACGCGCGGCACCATCAACAACTGCGGCGGCAGCACCACGCCCTGGGGCACCTACCTGGCCGGCGAGGAGAACTGGGTCAACTACTTCACCCGCGGCGCGGCCGACGACGCCGCGCGCGGCGGCGACAACGCGAACAGCGTCGTGTCGCTGCGCCGCTACGGCAAGGCGCAGGGCGCCGCCAGCCGCCACGGCTGGGAGACCGCCGGCGCCGACGACAAGTACGCGCGCTGGGACATCGGCGTGAAGGGCGCCTCCGCCGACGGCAGCGACGACTACCGCAACGAGATGAACACCTACGGCTACATGGTGGAGGCCGACCCCTACGACCGCGGCCAGGCCGTCCGCAAGCGCACCGCGCTCGGCCGCTTCGCGCACGAGATGGGCGTGTTCGGTCTGCCCGCCGCGGGCCGGCCGCTGGCCGTGTACATGGGCGACGACTCGCGCGGCGAGTACATCTACAAGTTCGTCTCCGATGCGCGCTGGGACCCGGCCGACGCCAACCCGGCCAACCGCATCACCACCGGGGACAAATACCTCGATGCGGGACGGCTGTACGTCGCGAAGTTCGCCGCGGACGGCAGCGGCCGGTGGATCGAGCTGACCCTCGCCGACGCGCTCATCGCCGGCTTCGCCGGCTACCGTTTCGCCGACCAGGCCGACGTGCTGGTGAACGCGCGGCTGGCGGCCGATGCCGTGGGCGCGACGAAGATGGACCGCCCCGAGTGGTCCGCCGTGCACCCGGCGACGGGCGAGGTCTACGTCACGCTCACCAACAACAGCAACCGCAAGGTGGAGCCGGCGGGTTCCTCGCAGATGCCGGTGGACCCCGCCAACCCGCGCTCGTACCCGGACGCACCCACCGCCGCCTCCTCGCCCGGCAACATCAACGGCCACATCGTGCGCCTGCGCGAGAACGGCGACGGCGGCGCGGCCAGCGCCTTCACCTGGGACATCTACCTGTTCGGCGCCGAAGCCGGCAGCGCCGCCAATGTCAACCTCTCGGCCCTGACGGCGGACAACGACTTCTCCAGCCCGGACGGCATCCGCTTCAGCCGCAGGACGGGCGTCGTGTTCATCGAGACCGACGACGGCGCGTACACGGACGTGACCCACTGCATGCTGCTGGCCGGCCTGCCCGGCCAGCTCGGGGACGGCACGGCGCAGGTGCTGAACTACACGAAGGCCGACGGCAGCACGCTCGCCGTGCCGACGCGCGTGGGCGCGAAGCCGACCGCGGCCACGCTGCGCCGCTTCCTCGTGGGGCCGGGGGACTGCGAGATCACCGGCATCACCGAAACGCCGGACGGGCGGACGCTGTTCGTCAACATCCAGCACCCCGGCGAGACCATCGCGCGCGACGACGTGGCCGATCCCGCGCGCTACCTGAGCCA
Organism: Ramlibacter monticola; assembly: GCF_016722785.1. Taxonomy (GTDB): domain Bacteria; phylum Pseudomonadota; class Gammaproteobacteria; order Burkholderiales; family Burkholderiaceae_C; genus Ramlibacter; species Ramlibacter monticola. The sequence continues at coordinate 678,454 of NZ_JAEQNE010000002.1, forward strand.
CTGGCCCGGCAATGCCGGCTACGGTGCGGGTGGAAGCGGAGCACGGCCGCGCTCCGCGACGATCGCCATCAGCCGCGACGACGGCGGGCTGATCGGCGTGGACGGGGACGCGGTGCTCTAGAAGCGCACGCCGGCGGAGAAGCGCAGGCGCTCCGCCGGACCCGACCGGACCGGTTGCTCATAGGACAGCCGCAGGTACGCCTGGCGCCAGTCGTACCGCACGGCCAGGCCGAGGCCGTCCTGGCCGAACTGGCGCGTCACCAGCATGGAAACCGCGTTGCCATCCATGAAGCGGTAGCCGCCGCCCAGGCTCAGGGCGTCGCCCTCGAGGCTGCGGCCGACGCCGGCGCGGGCGAACCAGTTGGCCCCCGCTTCCAGCGACAGGCCGCTGCCGTGGCCGGAAGGGCCGCCGGCCAGCCGCACGGGCCCCCAGACCGCGAGCGGGGACGCGAGCCCGACCTCCGGCTCCGCGAGCAGCGCGGGCGCGGTCAGCGTGTAGTTGGGGGAAAGCGACTGGGCAGAGACCGCGGCGCAGGCGCACGCGGCCGAAGCCGCCACCGCGACGCGGGACAGCTTGGGCAGGAGACGTTCGGCCGTGCGCATGGGTTCAATGTAGACCCAGCGCCCCAGCTCTGCACAGTGAAATTTACCTATGTGGCTGCGATGCCACGCCGGGCGTCCCGGCGCGGCAACGGCCGCCGCTCAGCCCGCCCGGACGGCCTCGGCCAGGCGCTCGGCGCCGCGCCGGGCCTGCTGCTCGTCGCGCGCTTCCACCATGACGCGCAGCACCGGTTCCGTGCCGCTCGCCCGGATCAGCACGCGCCCGGAACCATCGAGTTCCTGGCGCAGTTGCTCGCACTCGGCGTCCAGCTTCGCGTTCTTCTTCCAGTCCTGCCCCGGGGCGAGCCGCACGTTGATCAGTGTCTGCGGGAACAGCTGCACGTCCTGCAGCAACTGCGCGAGCGACTTGCCGCTGCGCGCCACCGCCTTCAGGACCTGCAGCGCGCTGATCAGGCCGTCGCCGGTGGTGTGCTTGTCCAGCGCCAGCAGGTGGCCGGAGCCCTCCCCGCCCAGCAGCCAGCCGCGCTTCTCGAGTTCCTCCAGCACGTAGCGGTCCCCGACCTTCGCGCGCACGAACTCCACGTCGTGCGCCTTCAGCGCCACCTCCACCGCCATGTTGGTCATGAGCGTGCCGACAGCGCCGGGCACGCGCTGGCCCTGGGCGATGCGGTCCATCACCATCAGGTACAGCAGCTCGTCGCCGTTGAACAGGCGGCCGGCGGCGTCGATGACCTGCACGCGGTCGGCGTCGCCGTCGAGCGCGACGCCGAAGTCGGCGCGGTTGGCAAGCACCGCATCCACCAGCGCCTCGGGGTGCGTCGCGCCTACCTGGTCGTTGATGTTGAGGCCGTCGGGCGAGCAGCCGATGCAGAACACCTCGGCGCCGAGTTCGTGGAACACCTTGGGCGCGATGTGGTACGCCGCGCCGTGGGCGGAGTCGATCGCGATGCGCATGCCCTTCAGGGTCAGGTCGCTGGCGAAGGTGCTCTTGGCGAACTCGATGTAGCGGCCGGCGGCATCGTCCAGGCGGCGTGCCCTTCCCAGGGTGGCGGAGTCGGCCCACTGCGGCTTCTCCTCCAGGGCCGCCTCGACTTCGGCTTCCCATTCGTCCGGCAGCTTGGTGCCCTGGGCGCTGAAGAACTTGATGCCGTTGTCCGGAAACGGGTTGTGGCTGGCGCTGATCACCACGCCCAGGCTGGCACGCTGCGCGCGCGTGAGGTAGGCGACGCCGGGCGTCGGCAGCGGGCCGAGCAGCACCACGTCGACGCCGGCGGAGTTGAAGCCGGATTCCAGCGCGCTTTCCAGCATGTAGCCGGAGATGCGGGTGTCCTTGCCGATCAGGACGGTGGGGCGCTCCTCGGTGCGCTTGAGCACGCGGCCGACGGCGTGCGCGAGGCGCAGCACGAAGTCGGGCGTGATGGGAGGCTCGCCGACCGTGCCACGGATGCCGTCGGTACCGAAATATGTTCTGCTCATGTCCTGTTCTCTACGACTTGTTCAGGGCCCGGAGGCCGGCTGGCACGCGTTCCACACCTGGAGCGCGCCCACGGTTTCGCGGACGTCGTGCACCCGCACGATGCGGGCGCCCCGCTCCACCGCCAGCAGGGCGGCAGCCAGGCTGGGCACCAGCCGCTCGTGCACCGCAGCGCCGGAGGCGGCACCGAGGCTCGACTTGCGCGACCACCCCACCAGCAGCGGGAAGCCGTCGTGCAGCAATTCCCGCTGGCGCGCCAGCAGCGAAAAATTCTGGTCGACGCTCTTGCCGAAGCCGACGCCCGGGTCCCATGCGATGCGCGTGACGGAGACACCGCGCTGGCGCAGCGCATCGCTGCGCTGGCGCAGGAACTCGCGCACCTGCGGCACCGCGTCGCCCTGCATCGGCGAACGCTGCATGGTCTGCGGCTCGCCGTGCATGTGCATGATGCAGACGCCGCATGACGCGTGGCTTGCGACCACGTCGAGCGCGCCGGGCCGCTGCAGCGCCCAGATGTCGTTGACGATGTCAACGCCGAGGTCCAGCGCCTCCCGCATGATCTCGGGCTTGTAGGTATCGACCGAGACCGGCACGCCGAAGCGCACGGCGTCGCGCAGCACGGGCATCACCCGCGCCCGCTCCTCTTCCAGTGATACCGGGGCGGTACCCGGACGGGTCGATTCGCCGCCGATGTCCAGGATGTCGGCGCCTTCGCGGATCAGCTGCTCGCAGTGCTCCAGGGCCGTGCGCGTGCTGACGAAGCGTCCCCCGTCCGAGAACGAGTCGGGCGTCACGTTGACGATCCCCATCACCTTCGGCTTCCCGAGGTCGATCGCGAAGCGGGCGGTCTGCCACTGCATGGCCGGAATTGTGCGCTACGGTGCAAAGACGAAGGGCCCCAAAGGGGGCCCTTCGCAATATTTCACCAGGATTTTACGCGGCGTTCGGCGCCGGTTCGCCGCCCCCCGCCGTCGGGCCGGCGGAACCGCCCTGCGGCGTGCGGGGGACGAAGTCCTTGGGCGGACGCGGCTCGCGGCCGGCCATGATGTCGTCGATCTGCTCGGCGTCGATGGTTTCCCACTCGAGCAGGGCCTTGGCCATGGCGTGCATCTTCTCGCTGTGGTCCTCGATCAGCTTGCGCGCCAGCGCGTACTGTTCGTCGATGATGCGGCGCACCTCCAGGTCGACCTTCTGCATGGTCTGCTCGGAGATGTTGGTGGTCTTGGTGACCGAGCGGCCGAGGAAGACTTCGCCCTCGTTCTCGGCGTAGACCATCGGGCCCAGCGCGTCGGACATGCCGTAGCGCATCACCATGTCGCGGGCCAGGTGCGTCGCGCGCTCGAAGTCGTTCGAGGCGCCCGTCGTCATCTGGTTCATGAACACTTCTTCCGCGATCCGGCCGCCGAACAGCATGGCGATCTGGTTGAGCATGTACTCGCGGTCGTAGCTGTAGCGGTCCTTCTCGGGCAGGCTCATCGTCACGCCCAGCGCGCGGCCGCGCGGGATGATGGTGACCTTGTGCACCGGGTCGCACTTGGGCAGCAGCTTGCCGATGATGGCGTGGCCGGACTCGTGGTAGGCGGTGTTGCGGCGCTCCTCCTCGGGCATCACCATGGACTTGCGCTCCGGGCCCATGATGATCTTGTCCTTGGCCTTCTCGAAGTCCTGCATCTCCACCACGCGCGCGCTGCGGCGGGCGGCCATCAGGGCGGCCTCGTTGCAGAGGTTGGCGAGGTCGGCGCCCGACATGCCGGGCGTGCCGCGGGCGATGATGCCGGCGTTGACGTCCTGGCCGATCGGGATCTTGCGCATGTGCACGTTGAGGATCTGCTCGCGGCCGCGGATGTCCGGCAGGGTCACGTAGACCTGGCGGTCGAAGCGGCCGGGGCGCAGCAGGGCGGCGTCGAGGATGTCGGGACGGTTGGTCGCGGCGATCACGATCACGCCGAGGTTGGTCTCGAAGCCGTCCATCTCCACCAGCATCTGGTTGAGGGTCTGCTCGCGCTCGTCGTTGCCGCCGCCGAGGCCGGCGCCGCGCTGGCGGCCGACCGCGTCGATTTCGTCGATGAAGATGATGCAGGGGGCGTTCTTCTTCGCGTTCTCGAACATGTCGCGCACGCGGGCCGCGCCCACGCCGACGAACATCTCGACGAAGTCGGAGCCGGAGATCGAGAAGAACGGCACCTTGGCCTCGCCGGCGATGGCCTTGGCCAGCAGCGTCTTCCCGGTGCCAGGGGGGCCCACCAGCAGCAGGCCGCGCGGGATGCGGCCACCGAGCTTCTGGAACTTCTGCGGGTCCTTCAGGAAGTCGACGACCTCCTTCACTTCTTCCTTGGCCTCGTCGCAGCCGGCGACGTCGGTGAAGGTGATCTGGTTGCTGCTCTCGTCGAGCATGCGGGCCTTGCTCTTGCCGAAGCTGAAGGCCCCGCCCTTGCCGCCGCCCTGCATCTGCCGCATGAAGTAGATCCAGACGCCGATCAGCAGCAGCATCGGACCCCAGCTCACGAGCAGCGTCATGAGCAGGGAGCCTTCCTCGCGGGGCTTGACGTCGAACTTGACGCCGTTGTTGATCAGGTCGCCGACGAGGCCGCGGTCGAGGTAGGTGGCGGTGGTGCGGACCTTGCGATCGTCGGTGGTGATCGCCACGATCTCGGTGCCGCCCTGGCCCTCCTGGATCACGGCGTTCTTGATCTGCTTGTTACGGACCTGCTCCAGGAAATCCGAGTAGCCCACGACGGACGCGCCGGCGGCGCCACGGGTATCGAACTGCTTGAATACGGTGAAAAGTACCAGTGCGATCACCAGCCATACGGCGATCTTGGAAAACCACTGATTGTTCAAACTGTGTCTCCGGGGCGGTCCTCGCCCAAATAGCCCATCCGAGGGCCTTAGCTGACGCCCATTCTAGGGGTTTCAAGCCGACGGGCGATGCATTTTTGCTACGCGCTCCCTAGGCGCGCACGCCGTCGGCGTGTCCGACGCGACCCCTGTGGGCCGGGTCAGGTCTGACTATCCCCCCGGCAGGGCAGTTCCTTCGGACCGGGCTGTTTTGCGCCAAATGGCGCGGAACCCCTTAGGAATTTCGGGGGGAGTGTCGCCCGACCAGCCGTCGGACAGACAGTTCATCCCCCAGGAGAATGTCAGCAGCCTGACAGCAACACCATGGCAGCCCAGCGCCCGGACCCCTCGCATGCCCCGGGCCCGCCGGCACGTCCTCACGCCGAGGAGCCCTTGACCGTGCGGAACTTCTCCTTGAACAGCTTGACCAGCTGGCTGTAGCCGCTGCCGTGGAACACCTTGCAGACGAGGGTGCCCTCGGGTTTCAGGTGCCCCTCGGCGAAGTCGACGGCGAGTTCGACCAGGTGCGAGATGCGCGCGGAGTCCGAGGATGGAATGCCCGACAGGTTGGGCGCCATGTCGGAGACCACCACGTCGGCCTTGCGGCCGGCCAGCAGCTTGTCCAGCTCGGCGGCCGGCTCGGGCTCGCGGAAGTCGCCCTTCACGAAGGTGACGCCTTCGATCGGGTCCATGGGCAGGATGTCCAGGGCCAGGATCTGGCCGCCCAGCACGCCGGCGGCCGCGCCCTCGGGGGCCAGCTTGCGGCGCACGTACTGGCTCCAGGCCTGAGCAAGACCGACAGGGGCGTCCCGGTGCCATCCCCCGATCGAGCGTGGACGCAAGGACGTCTACGTGGTCGGCGAGCAGATGTCGGTCCGGGTGCTCCTGCGGTTCCGGGACTTGGGCGAAGGCCTGCTGAGCCAACGCAGGACCTCGCGCACTTCGCGCCGCTGCACGGCGTGCAGCCGGGTGGCTGTTCCTCACCGGGAAGCCGCGCGACGTGCATCGCCTGCGCTATGCCCTGGGCTTCTGCGACCCGGACCCGAAGGTGGACCGGCAGGAAGGCCGGCACACCGGCATGGTGCGCATCGGCAACGATGCCTTCCGCCGCTGGGGCATGGCGCCAGCTCTTGCCGACCCGCGCCAGATTGTCTCGGCGATCCTGCACATGGACCGCAAGCCTCCCTCCGGCCAGCGCGGGAATCGACCGGCCGGCGTGAGCGAAGCGTTAAGTATTAAGTATTTTCACTGTGCCGGTTGCGTGAAATGCATCACGACGGAAGTAACACGTACGGCCGACTTCCATGCGCCGGAGCCGCCCCAGGTTGCGGCGCTTTTCCTTGTACCCATGAGCACAAAGCCAGCACCATTGCTGGCTCACTGGCACCAGCAGGCCTGGTTGGGACCGCCTCATGGACCCGCAGCGCAGGCGTCGCCACTCACAGCAGGAAACCAATAAAACTTTATTGTAACTATTTGCATCCAAATTGGTACTAAAGAATGTTGCCATCTATAACACTGGACACCGATGTAGCACATTGAACTACATCGGTGGGGGCTGAAACCGGCAAACCCCAACATCTAGATACTGCCGGTGGAAGACCAAGGCGCAACAGCCTTGGGGAGTCGGTGAGCTGCCCAGCAGCTCACCTGAGGAGATGGTCATGCAAACCGACTCGGTTTTGCAAACGGGCGCCTGCGTCCCGTTACGCCCGCTCCGCCCGGCACGCGAGTCGCGCCGGACGCACTGCACCTGCATCCCGGCTTTCCCGCCCCTGAAACGACCACGGCATCGATGGCGCCGGTCGGCTCGCCCGTAGTCCGCCTCCCTTGAGTTCCTGACTGGATCCGCTCCAGTCGCTCGCTTGCCCCCGGGGCCGGCGCGGACAGGCTTTGCCCGGTCATCGGGCAAGGGCCCCGCCTGCCCCATGAAAGAGGAGATTCGAGATGGTCACGTTCATCCGCTCAGACCTGGATTTCATCCTCCAGCAGATCATCATCGCGGAGCGCCAAGCCAACGGCGAGTCGCTGCTCGACCTCATCCCAAACGTGGACCTGCCCTACGGGCTGCGCACGGTCGATGGCTCGCTGAACAACCTGGTCATTGGCCAGAACGAATTCGGCTCGGCCGACGACGTGTTCCCGCGCCTGGGCACTGCGCAGTTCCTCCCGGCGGAGTTCGGCACTTCGTACGCCCAGACGAGCGGCACGGTGATCGACTCGCAACCGCGGGTGATCTCGAACCTGATCGTCGACCAGACCGCCAACAACCCCGCCGCGATCGCCGTGGCCGCCCAGACGCCGGGCGGGCAACTGGTGACGAGCCCCGGCCTCGACGGCGTGTTCGGCACCGCGGACGACACCCAGGTGAACTTCATTCCGAACCAGTCGCCGGACCTCGGCCTGTCGGCGCCGTTCAACGAGTGGTTCACCTTCTTCGGGCAGTTCTTCGACCACGGGCTCGACCTCGTCACCAAGGGCGGAGTGGGGACGGTGTTCATCCCGCTGAAGCCCGACGACCCGCTGTTCGACCCGACTCCCGGCGCAGCGAATTTCATGATCGAGACGCGGGCGACCGTCACCATGCTGCCGGGCCCCGACGGCATCCTCGGCACCGCGGACGACACCCGCGAGAACCAGAACACCACGACGCCCTTCGTCGACCAGAACCAGACTTACTCTTCGCACCCGTCGCACCAGGTGTTCCTGCGCGCGTACGCGATCGGGCCTGACGGCCATCCCCATGCCACCGGCAAGCTGATCGAGAACCTCGACCTCGGACCCGATGGCCATTTCGGCACGGCCGACGACACGCCCGTCGGCGGCATGGCCACGTGGGCGGTGGTGAAGGCGCAGGCCCGCGACATCCTGGGCATCAACCTGACCGACAAGGACTTCGACGACGTCCCGCTGCTCGCGACCGACGCCTACGGCAACTTCGTCAAGGGCGCGCACGGGATGCCGCAGGTCGTGATGATCACGCCCGGCGCCGACGGCATCTTCGGGACCGCCGATGACGGCTCCCACCTGGTCGAAGCCGACCGCGCCGCGCCGCTCGATCTCACGCACGCCGTGCGCACCGGCCACCAGTTCCTGATCGACGTCAACCACGACGCCGTGCCCGTGTTCGATGCAGCGGGCAACCTCGCGCCAGACGCCGACAACATTGCCGGCAACGCTCAGCCCTTCGACCCAGCCACCGGCCAGAACCTCACCTACGACGACGAGTTGCTCAACGCCCACTACATCGCGGGCGATGGCCGCGTCAACGAGAACATCGGCCTGACCGCGGTGCACTCGATCTTCCATTCGGAACACAACCGGCTGGTCGATGCCACCAAGAACCTGATCCTGTCGGGCAACGATCTCGACTTCCTGAACCAGTGGCTGCTCGCGCCCGTCGCGGCTGTGCCGACCACGCAGACCCAGATCGACGCCCTCCAGTGGAATGGCGAGCGGCTGTTCCAGGCTGCCAAGTTCGGCACCGAGATGCAGTACCAGCACCTCGTGTTCGAGGAATTCGCGCGCACGCTCGTGCCCGCGGTGGACGAATTCCTGGCGCCCAACGGCTACGACACCACGATCGACCCGTCCATCTTCGCGGAGTTCGCGCACGCGGTGTTCCGGCTCGGCCACTCCATGCTGACGGAAACCGTCGACCGCTTCGACCCGAATTTCAACCTGGTGGACCCGGACCCGACGAATCCCTTCGACCAGCAGCTCGGGCTGATCAAGGCCTTCCTGAATCCGCTCGAATTCGCCGCCAGCGGCCCGACGCCGGCCGAGGCGACGGGCGCCCTCGTGCGCGGCCTCACCCGCGAGGTCGGCAACGAGATCGACGAGTTCGTGACGGAGGCCGTGCGCAACAACCTGCTCGGCCTCCCGCTCGACCTCGCCGCGCTCAACATCGCGCGCGGCCGGGACACCGGCCTGCCGTCGCTGAACGGCCTGCGCGCGCAGATCCAGAACTACGCCGGGCAGGACACCGCGGCCGGGGACAGCGTGCTGAAGCCCTACGTCAGCTGGGCCGACTATGCGGCGCACATGCAGCATCCCGAATCGCTGGTCAACTTCATCGCGGCCTACGGGACGCACCCCCTGATCACGGCCGCCACGACGGTGGACGCCAAGCGCGCCGCGGCGATGGACATCGTGTTCGAGACCGCGACTTCGCCGCTCGACCGGCTCGACTTCCTGAACAGCACCGGCGACTGGGCCGACGATGCCGGCACCCATACCAAGGACAGCGACGGTGTCACGACCACCGGCCTGGGCAGCGTCGACCTGTGGGTCGGCGGGCTCGCCGAAGCGACCGAGCCGTTCGGCAGCATGCTGGGCTCGACCTTCCAGTTCGTGTTCGAAACCCAGCTCGAGAACCTGCAGAACGGCGACCGCTTCTACTACCTCTCGCGCACCGCGGGCATGAACTTCGGCAACGAGCTCGAAGCCAACTCGTTCTCCGACCTGGTGATGGCGAACACCGACGCCACGCACCTGCCCGCGAACATCTTCTCGACGCCGGCCTGGATCCTCGAAATCGACCCGACGAAGCAGCACACCGGACTCGGCCTGGACGGCCGCGCCGACCCGACGTTCGCCGACGACCAGCCGCCCGCGGGGACGCAGTCGGAGGTGCTGGCCAGCTTCAACCACCCGACGATGATCAACGGCATCGAGGTCGCGCCGCTCGTGATCCGCGACAACCCGGACACCGTCGGCCCGGACACCAACTACCTGCACTACACCGGCAACAGCCCCGTGGTGCTGGGCGGAACCAGCGGGAACGACATCCTGATCTCGGGCGCGTCCGACCAGGACACGCTGTGGGGCGACGACGGCAACGACCGCCTCGACGGCGGCGCCGGCGACGACCACATGTTCGGCGGCGCGGGCGACGACATCATCACCAGCGGCGGCGGCACCGACGTCATCGAAGGCGGGGACGGCAACGACGTCATCACGGAAGGCCATTCGCACATCCCGATCGACGTCCCGAACATCATCCTGGGCGGCGCCGGCAAGGACTTCGTCTCCATGACCGACGACATCAGCATGATCTTCGGCGGCACGGGCGACGACTTCATCGTCGCCGGGATGTCGACGCACCTGGGGCAAGGCGCGCGCAACAACCTGCCGGAAACCGGCAATGAAGGCGACGACTGGATCGAGGAAGGCACCCAGGACGGCTCGCCCGGCGACAACATGAACCCGTTCCTGCTGGACGACGTCGCGGGCAACGACATCTTCGTGGGCGGCGGCGGCTTCGACGAGATGATCGGCGAAGGCGGCGACGACATCTTCGTCGGCAGCGACGGCCAGGACAAGATGGACGGCATGTCCGGCTTCGACTGGACCACCTACAAGGACGACAAGTTTGGCATCACCGTCGACATGCGGCTGCCGCTGTTCTCGCCGGCGCATGGCGGCAATGTAGTCACCAACATCATCGACGCCGCGCCTGGCGCGGCCGCGGGCGCGGGACAGGGGGTGGGACAGTCGCCCGACTCCATCATGGATCGCTTCGCCGAAACCGAGGGCATGTCCGGCTCCCGCTACGCCGACATCATCTTCGGCGACGACCAGACTGCCGCGGTCATCGCGGGCATCACGGCCAAGGGCAGCGTCCTCACCAACATCTCGCTGATCAACGGCCTGCAGGACTTCCTCGGCGCCGGCGTGACGTCCTTCGGCGCCGGCAACATCATCCTCGGCGGCGACGGCAGCGACCTGATCTGGGGCAACGGCGGCGACGACCTGATCGATGGCGACAAGTGGCTGAACGTGCGCATCAGCGTGCGCGCCAATGCGGACGGGACGGGCCCCGAGATCGCCAGCTTCGACCATGCGCGGGACCTGACGCCCTTCATGGTGAACGGCACCTACAACCCCGGACAGCTGGTCGCCGTCCGCGAAATCCTCCCAGGCCACGGCGGCTACGACACGGTGAACTTCAGCGGCAACTTCGCCGACTATGCGATCACGATCAACGACGGCAACACGCCCAACGACATCAGCGACGACGTCATCACCGTCACGGACACGCGGCCCAACCTCGACGGCAGCGATCGCCTCACGCACATCGAACGCCTGCAGTTCAACGACACCGCCCTCATCCTCGACCCGAGCCTCAACAACGAGCCGGTCGGCCAACTGGCGATCCTCGATGCCGTCTCGGGCACGCCGGACGACACGCCGATCGAAGGCCAGGTGCTCAAGGTTTCGATCGCCGGCGTGACCGACGCGGACAACGCAGACGGCACCCCCCGCGGTGCGACCTACGTCTGGCAAAGCGAGATCAAGCCGGGCGTGTTCAAGGACATCATCCTGGCGCCCGGGCGCGTCGGAGTGGGCTTCCCTGCCGCCGACGGCCTGACCTTCGTGGTCGATCCCGCCCTCGGCCTGGCCGGACAGGCATTGCGCGTCCGCGCCGTGTACATGGATGACCATGGCGTGACCGAGCAGGCCTACTCGGCGCCCACGACGCCGGTGGCCGCGTCGCCGGTGGCACCCGTCACGCCTGTCAGCTTCGTGGACCACACGCAGCAGGCGGCAGGCAGCGTGGGGGTCCATTTCATCCGCAGCGACCTCGACTTCATCCTCACCCAGATCCACTACGCCGAGCGCAACGCCGCCGGCGAAAGCCTGGCCGCCATCCTGCCCAACGTGCGCGTTCCCTTCGGGCTGCGCACCGTCGACGGTTCCGACAACAACCTGATCAATACCGTGAACACCGGGGACCAGACCCAGTTCGGCGGCGCCGACACGGTGTTCCCGCGCCTGACCGATCCCGTGTTCCGTCCGGCGGAAAACGGCACGTCGTACACGCAGACCAGCGGCACGGTGATCGACTCGCAACCGCGCACCATCTCGAACCTGATCGTCGACCAGACCGCCAACAACCCGGCGGCCTACGCAAGCGCGTACAACCCCGGCCCGGACGGCGTTCTCCACACGGCCGACGACGTACTGAAGGACGGCGTCAGCATCGTCACCAGCCCCGGCCTGGACGGCCAGTTCGGCACCGCCGACGACCGGCAGGTCTTCCAGACGGACAACGTCATGCCCGACGCGGGCGTGTCCGAGCCCTTCGACGCCTGGTTCACCTTCTTCGGCCAGTTCTTCGACCACGGCCTCGACCTCGTCACCAAGGGCGGCAACGGCACGATCTTCATGCCGCTGAAGGACGACGACCCACTGGTCGCCGGCGCCGACGGCGTCTTCGGCACGCCGGACGACCTGCCGCCGCAACTGCGCTTCATGGTCGAGACCCGGGCCACCATGCTGCCCGGCCCGGACGGCGTGCTCGGAACGGCCGACGACATCCACGAGAACTCGAACACCACCACGCCCTTCGTCGACCAGAACCAGACCTACACCTCGCATCCGTCGCACCAGGTGTTCCTGCGCGCCTACGCGGTCGACGCGTTGGACGGCAAGGTGCATGCCACCGGCAAGCTGATCGAGAACCGCAACCTCGGCCCGGACGGCCACCTCGGCACCGCCGACGACACGCCGATCGGCGGCATGGCGACCTGGGCGGTGGTCAAGGCGCAGGCCAACGACCTGCTCGGCATCCACCTGACCGACAAGGACTTCGACAACGTCCCGCTGCTCGCCACCGACCCGTACGGCAACTACATCCGCGGTGCGCACGGCCTTCCCCAGGTCGTGATGAAGACCGCCGGCGTGGATGGCACCTTCGGCACCGCCGACGACGGCACGACCCTGGTCGAAGGCAACCGCGCCGCGCCGATCGACCTGACGCACGCGGTGCGCACCGGCCACCAGTTCCTGATCGACGTCAACCACAACGCGGTGCCGGTGATCAATGCGGCCGGGAACCTCGTTCCCGATGCGGACAGCATCGCGGGCAACGCCCAGCCCACCGATGCCTTCGGCAACAACCTCACCTACGACGACGAGCTGCTCAACGCGCACTACATCGCCGGCGACGGCCGGGTGAACGAGAACATCGGGCTCACCACGGTGCACTCGATCTTCCACAGCGAGCACAACCGGCTGGTCGACCAGGTGAAGAACACCATCCTGGTCGCGGAACAGGACACCCCCGGCTACATCAACGACTGGGTGATGCCCGGCTTCGTGTTCCACGCCGGCATGACGGCCGACCAGATCGACTGGAACGGCGAGCGCCTGTTCCAGGTGGCGAAGTTCGGCACCGAGATGCAGTACCAGCACCTGGTGTTCGAGGAATTCGCCCGCACGGTGCAACCGCTGGTCGACCCGTTCTTCGCGCCGACACAGGTGTACGACACCAACATCAATCCCGCCATCGTCGCGGAGTTCGCGCACACGGTGTACCGCTTCGGCCACTCGATGCTGACCGAGACGGTCGACCGCTACGACGCGAACTTCAACGTCGTGGGTGACCCGAACTCGGCCAATCCGGACCAGCAGCTCGGCCTGATCGCCGCGTTCCTGAACCCGCTCGCCTTCGTGGGCAGCGGCGACACCCCCAGGGAGGCCGTCAGCAATATCGTGCGCGGCATCACGCGCACCACCGGCAACGAGATCGACGAGTTCGTCACCGAGGCGCTGCGCAACAACCTGCTCGGCACACCGCTCGACCTCGCCGTTCTGAACATCGCCCGCGGCCGCGACACAGGGATCCCGGGCCTCAACGAGGCACGCCGCGAGTTCTACGCCGACACCAGCGACAGCGAGTTGAAGCCCTACACGAGCTGGGCCGACTTCGTGCAGAACATCAAGCATCCGGAGTCGCTGATCAACTTCATCGCCGCCTACGGCACGCACTCCAGCATCACGAGCGCCACGACCCTCGACGCGAAGCGCGCAGCGGCGGCGGCCATCGTCCTGGGCGGCGCCGACGCACCTGCCGACCGCCTCGACTTCCTCAACAGCCACGGCGCCTGGGCGAACGACGTCCATGGTGTCACGACGACCGGGGTGGACGGCATCGACTTCTGGGTCGGCGGCCTGGCGGAGGAGGTCACGCCCTTCGGCGGCCTGCTGGGATCGACGTTCAACTTCGTGTTCGAGAACCAGCTCGAGAAGCTGCAGGACGGCGACCGCTTCTACTATCTGGAGCGCACCGCCGGCCTGAACTTCAACGCCGAACTCGAGAACAACACCTTCTCGAAGCTGGTGATGGCGAACACCGACGTCACGCACCCCAGCGCGCTCATCTTCCACACGCCGGCCCTCACGCTCGAAGTCGACGCGACAAAGCAGTTCAACGCGGACGTCGTGCTGCCCGGCCCGGACGGCATCATGGGCACGGCGGACGACGTGTCGGCGCCCCGGGCGGACCCGGTCAACACCGGTCCGTTCGCCGCGCTCATTCCGCTGGTCATCCGCGACGACCCGCACACGCCGGAGCACGAGGTCAACTACCTGCACTACACCGGGGACGGCAGCGTCAACACGGCAACGAGGGGAGTCGTCATCGGCGGCACACCAGGCCACGACACCATCATCTCGAGTTCCGGTGACGACTCGATCTGGGGCGACACCGGCAACGACCGCCTCGAAGGCGGCATGGGCAACGACCAGATCGACGGCGGCGCGGGCGACGACATCATCACCGACACCGGCGGCGACGACGTGATCCACGGCGAGGACGGCAACGACGTCATCCAGGGCGGCAACGGCCTGAACCTGCTCCTCGGCGGCTACGGCCAGGACTTCATCATCTCCGGCGAGGACGGCGCAGATGTGCGGGGCGGCCCCGGAAACGACTTCCTCTACGGCAGCAAGCTGAACGAGTTCTCGATGGGCGGCGAAGGCGACGACTGGATCGAGCGCGGCACCAGCGACGGCGCGGCCGGCGACAACTTCGATCCCTTCGGCAACGACCCCATCAACGGCAACGACGTGTTCAAGGGCGACGGCGGGACCGACAACGTCGACGGCGAAGGCGGCGACGACATCTACATCGCCACGCCCAGCGAGGCCGACCGCTTCATCGGCTTCAGCGGCTTCGACTGGGCCACCTTCAAGGACGACCTGGTCGGCGTCACCGTGGGCCTGGACTCCAGCCAGCGCTTCGCCGACCAGCCGGTCGTGCCGGGCTCGTCGTCGTCCATCATTTCACGCCTGGACCTCGTGGAAGGCCTGTCGGGAACGCACTTCAACGATTACCTGAGCGGTGACGACGCCATTGCGACGGTGATCGCGACCGCCGGCATTGGCGGCAGCGTGCTGACGAATCCCGGACTCATCAGCGGCCTGCAGGACTTCCTGAACGCCTTCAAGGGCACGCCGGCGACGCCGGTCGTGACCCGGTTCGGCGATGGCAACATCATCCTGGGCGGCGAGGGTAGCGACACCATCTTCGGACGCGGCGGCGATGACCTGATCGACGGCGACGCCTGGTTGAACGTGCGCATCAGCGTGCGCGCAGGCCATGACGCCAACGGTCCGTTCGGACCGGAGATCACCAGCGCCAACAGCATGACGGAACTGATTCCGTTCATGCTCAACGGAACGTACAACCCCGGGCAACTGCAGGTCGTCCGCGAGATCCTGTACGCGCCGACGCAGGACTTCGACACGGCGCTGTACCAGGGACCGCTCGCGAACTACGGCTTCACGGTCAACGGCGTTGCGGCGACGGCCGCGGACCTGGTCACCGCGTCGTCCAACGACATCATCACGGTGACGGACAACGTGGTCGCCGGCGCCAAGGGCGACGGCACGGACACGCTGCGGCATATCGAGCGGCTGCAGTTCGCCGACCAGGCCATCGTGATCGACGGCCTGAACAACGGCCCGACCGGAGCGCTCACGATCTCCGACACGACCCCGGCGGAAGACCAGCTGCTGACGGTGTCGATCGCCAACGTGCACGACGCCGACAACATCACGGCCGCCAACCCGACCGGTGCGATCACCGGGCCGGTCACGTACATCTGGCAGGTGGAGGACCGGCCAGGCACGGGCATCTTCCACGACCTCATCCACTTTGCCTTCGGGGAGATCTCGCGCGAGGACGCCAACCACTTCACGCCGGCGGAACCCTACGTCGGAGGCATCGGCCTGCCCAGCCTCGTGGGGCTCGAGGTGCGGGTGCGGGCCGAGTACCAGGACGGCCACGGCGTGCTCGAGAGCGTGTTCTCGGCAGCCACGGCGGCGGTCACGAACGTCAACGACCCGGCGACGGGTGGGCCGACCATCAGCGACATGACGCCGACGGAAGGATTGCCACTGACGGCATCGTCGTTCGGCATTTCGGACCCGGACGGGATCACCACCTCGGTGTTCAGCTACCAGTGGCAGCAGGGCGCGCTGGGTGGCGGCGGAACCTTCGCCGACATCGTCGGTGCGGTCGGCGACACCTTCACGCCGACCCAGGACCAGGTCAACCGGCAGCTGCGGGTCGTCGCCACCTTCGTCGATGACCATGGGACGACCGAGACCCTGGCTTCCATCGTGCCGACGACCGTGACGGGCGACCTGATTGAGCCCAATGCGCTGGGCCAGCTTCTCACCGGCACCGAGGGCCAGGACATCATCTTCGGCGGTGGCGGCAACGACACGATCAACGCCCTGGGCGAGAACGACGTCGTCGACGGCGGCGCGGGCAACGACATCATCAACGCCGGCGCGGGCAACGACACGATCAACCACACCGCGGGCGAAGGGACCGACACGGTCGACGGCGGCGCCGGCACGGACCGCCTGAACGTGCTGGGCACGGCGGGCAACGACACGGTGACCGTGCGCCTGGATCCCACCGGCATCTCGAGGGTCGACAACGGTGTGGTCACCGGCGTGGAATCGTTCACCGCCGACCTGGGTGACGGCAGCGACACGCTCGTCTACACCACTGCCCTGTCGGTATCGATCAACCTGGCCAACGGCCCGTCCTTCCCGGGCTTTGTCACGGTCGCGGGGGTCGAGAACGTGACGACGGGCGCCGGCAACGACTCGCTGATCGGCACCGCGGATGCCAACGCTCTCGATGGCGGCGCCGGCAACGACACGCTCGATGGCGGCGCCGGCAACGACACGCTGACCGGCCGGACCGGCAACGACAACATCAGCGGCGGCGACGGTAACGACACGGTGAACTACACCTTCGGCGACGGACTCGACACGATCGACGGTGGCGCCGGCATCGACCGCCTGAACATCACCGGCACCGCGGCGGCCAACGTGCTGGCAGTCACCGTCTCTGGGGGGGTGCTGACGAGCGCGCTCGGCATGCCGCTGACCAACATGGAAACGGCGACGGCCAATCTCGGCGCCGGCGTGGACACCCTGACGTACGTGGGGGCGACGGAAGCCGTGGCGGTGGACCTGACGGCCGGAACGGCCTCGGGCTTCATCACGATCGCCAACATCGAGAACGCGATCGGCGGCGCCGGCAACGACACGCTGCGCGGCAGCACGGCCGCCAACACGATCGACGGCGGCGCCGGCAACGACACGCTGTCCGGCGGAGTCGGCAACGACAACATCAGCGGCGGCGACGGTGACGACACCATCAACTACACGTTCAACGACGGAGTCGACGCGCTCAACGGCGGCGCCGGCAGCGACCGCCTGAACATCACCGGCAACGCTGCGGGCAACGTCCTGGCGGTCACCATCTCCGCCGGAACGTTGACGAGCGCGCTGGGCATGTCCCTGCTGAACATCGAAACGGCCACGGCCGACCTGCTGGGTGGCGTGGATACGCTGTCCTATGCCAGCGCCACCGAAGCGGTGACCGTGGACCTGGGAGCAGGCACCGCTTCGGGCTTCATCTCGATTGCGCACATCGAGAACGTGATCGGCGGCTCCGGCAACGACACACTGACCGACCAAGCCGGCGTGACCAACACGCTGACGGGCGGCGGCGGCAACGACACCTTCTTCGTGCACGAAACCGCCGACGTCGCATCCGAAGGCGCCAACGGCGGCATCGACGAAGTGCGTTCGTTCGCATCCAGCTACGTCCTGTCGAACGTCAACGTCGAGAACCTCACCTACGTCGGCGCCGGCAACTTCACCGGGACCGGCAATGCCAGGGACAACACGGTCAGCGGCGGCGCAGGCAACGACACGCTCTCCGGCCAGGGCGGCAACGACACGCTCAATGGCGGCGGCGGCACCGACTCGCTCGACGGCGGCATCGGCAACGACACGCTCAACGGCGACGATGGCAACGACACCTTGACCGGCGGCAGCGGCAACGACAGCGTCAACGGCGGCCTCGGAGACGACACGGTCAACTACCTCTTCGGGGACGGTGTCGACACGCTCGACGGCGGTGGCGGCACCGACACGCTGAACATCACGGGCACGGCAGCGGCCAACTTGCTGGCGGTCACCATCTCCGGCGGCGTCCTGACCAGCGCGATCGGCATGGCCATGACCAACATGGAGACGGCCAAGGCCGACCTGCAGGGCGGCGTGGACACCCTGACGTACGCGGGTGCGACCGAAGCCGTACACGTGGACCTGGGCGCGGGCACCGCTTCGGGCTTCGCCTCCATCGCGGGCATCGAGAACGTGAGCGGCGGAAGCGGCAATGACGTGCTGGCTGATGCCGCGGGTGTGGCCAACGTGCTCATCGGGGGCGCGGGCAACGACACCTACGTCGTCCACGAGAGCGCTGACGTGATCGTCGAAGCAGGCGCGGCGGGCACGGACGAAGTCCGCACCTTCACCTCGGCATACACGCTAAGTGTCACGTTGGAGAACCTCACCTACGTCGGCACGGGCGACTTCGCCGGCACCGGCAACGCATTCGCGAACGAGATCACGGGCGGAGCAGGCAACGACTCGCTAAGCGGCGGCACCGGCGATGACTCGCTCCACGGCGGTTTGGGCAACGACACGCTGCGCGGCGGCTTTGGCAATGACGTAATCGACGGTGGCGACGGTGACGACATCTTCGCGTACACGATCGGCGACGGCACGGATATCCTCAACGGTGGAGTGGGGCTCGATACTCTGGACATTCTCGGAACTACAGCGGCCAACACGATTGGCGCCGTGTTCTCGGGAACAACCCTCGCCAGCGTCGCAGGACTCACGCCCACGGGCGTCGAGCGCACCAGGCTCGATATGCTCGGCGGCATCGACGGGCTGACCTATGCGGGCACCACGAGCGCCGTGACGGTGGACCTGGGCGCGGGCACCGCGTCGGGCTTTGCCTCCATCGCGGGCATCGAGAACGTGACCGGCGGCAGCGGCAACGACCTGCTGGCGGATGCCGCGGGTGTGGCCAACGTGCTCATCGGGGGCGCGGGCAACGACACCTACGTCGTCCACGAGATCGCTGACGTGATCGTCGAAGCAGGCGCGGCGGGCACGGACGAAGTCCGCACCTTCACCTCGGCATACACGCTAAGTGTCACGTTGGAGAACCTCACCTACGTCGGCACGGGCGACTTCACCGGCACCGGCAACGCAGCGGCCAACGTCATCACCGGCGGCGCCGGGAACGACACACTGAGTGGCGGCGCTGGCAACGACACCATCAAGGGTGGCGATGGCAACGACTTCCTCGACGGCGGCGTGGGGAACGACATGTTCGTGTTCCAGGCCGGCTTCGGGACCGACAGGATCACGGGCTTCGACGCCAACGTCACCGGCGGCCAGGACCTGATGGACCTGAGCGCCCTCGGCGTGACGGCCGCGACGTTCGGAGGGTCGGTGTCGATCTCGGTGCAGGACATCGACGGCGTCGGGGCGCTGGACACCCTGATCTCCGTCGGTGGCGGGGCCATCGAGGTGCTGGGCGTCAACGGCGTCGGCGCCAACGCCATCACGCAGACCGACTTCATTCTCGCTTGAAAGCAGTCGCCGCTTCCCCGGTCTCCGGCCCGGGGAAGCGGTACCGAGCATGACCCCTGAAGGAGCGAATCATGGACGAGCAAGTGAACACCCCTGATGGCACCCCAGCGCAGGCTGCGCAGCAGCCGAGCGCCCCCCTCGAAGTCCGGAGATCCATGCGCACGGCCAGCGAGCCGCGCGAACTCGCCCCCGCGGTCATGGCGCGCATGCAGCACGTCAGGTCCAGGCGCGATCAGATGACGACGGCGGTCGACGACCTCGGCGAGATCGTCCAGGAGCTCACGCGTGCCTACGTCCGGCAGGTCCTGTTGATCGAGAACCTGCGCGGCCGCGTCAAGGCCCTGGAAGAAGCGGCGCGGGACGACACCGACGCGCCTTCCATTCTGTAAGCCCCCGGCGCCCGACCCACGACACGAACAGGAAAGACGGAGAACACCCATGAGCTCCCTGTGGACCCTGCTGCGCCCGTTGATGGTCTCCATCGCGGTGTTCTCCTTCGCCATCAACCTGCTGTTCCTGGCGCCGGCTTTCTTTTCCCTGCAGGTGTTCGATCGCGTCATCTCGACCAGCAGCCGCGAGACGTTGCTGGTCCTGCTGCTCGGCACGGGCATCGCGCTGTTCATCCTGATGCTGCTCGATTACGTGCGCACCCGGCTGCAGAACCTGCTAGGGACCCTGCTGGACGAACAGCTGTCGCCGCCGGTCGTGCACGCGATCGTCGAGCGCGCGGCGCGCGCGCCCGGGAGCACCCGCACCGAAGGCATCCGCGACGTGGCGGCGCTGCGCGCGATGTTCTCGGCCAACGCGCTCATCGCCCTGTTCGACGCGCCCTGGGTGGTCGTCTACGTGGCGGTGATCTGGGTCTTCCACCCCTTCCTCGGCCTCGGCGCCATGCTGGCGAGCACGGTGATGGTCATCCTGGCCTGGCTGAACGACCGCCTGAGCAGCCGCCTGCTGGAACAGCTGCAGAAGGAGGGCCGGCGGGCGTCGCAGTACGTGGAGAACTCGCTGCGCAACGCCGAGATCCTGCAGGCGCTGGGCATGACGCAGCGCCTGCTGGGACGCTGGCGCCGCCTGCAGAACCAGATCGGCATCGCGCAGCACCGCGTCGGCCGCCGCACCGTCGCCTTCCTGGCGCTGACCAAGTTCGCCCGCCAGGCGATCCAGATCCTAATGCTGGCGCTGGGCGCCTGGCTGGTGATCACGCAGCAGGCCTCGCCCGGCATCATGATCGCCACCAGCATCCTGCTGGGGAAGGCGCTGCAGCCGGTCGAACAGCTGGTGGGCAGCTGGCGCGTGCTGGTCGAGGCGCGCGCCGCGTACCGCCGGCTCGCCGAACTGTCGAAGGACTTCGCCAGCGACGAGCCCCGCCTCGCGCTGCCGCGCCCGCAGGGGCACATCGCGGCGGAGAACGTGTCGTTCCGGCCGGCCGGCATGGAGACGCCGGTGCTGTCGAACGTCGGCTTCCAGCTCGCCCCCGGCGAGGCGCTCGCCATCCTCGGCCCCAGTGCGGCCGGCAAGTCCACGCTGGCGCGACTGATCACCGGCGTGTGGATCCCCTCCGCCGGACGCGTCCGCCTGGACGGGGCCGACCTCGCCCACTGGCCGCGCGCGGCGCTCGGTCCCCACATCGGCTACGTGCCGCAGGACGTGGAACTGTTCGACGGCACCGTGGCGGAAAACATCGCGCGGCTGGACGAGGTGGACTCCAAGGCGGTGGTGGACGCCGCCATGCGCGCCCACGCCCACGAGCTGATCCTGACGCTGCCCCAGGGCTACGACACGCCGGTCGGCGAGCACGGCTCGCGCCTGTCGCCGGGCCAGCGCCAGCGCATCGCCTTCGCGCGCGCCGTCTATGGCAACCCGCAGCTCGTGGTGCTGGACGAACCGAACTCCAACCTCGACGCCGCGGGCGAGGCCGCACTGGCCGCCGCGATGGGCGGGTTGCGCAAGGCGGGCGTGACCACGGTGGTGGTCACCCACCGGCCCTCGCTCATCGCGCACGTGGACAAGATCATGGTGCTGGGCGCGGGGCGCATCCAGCAGTTCGGCCCGGCGTCCGAAGTGCTGCGCGAAATGCAGCGGCAGGCCCAGGCCATGGCGGACCGCAAGGCGGCCTGAGCGAAACATACGAGGAGGCATGACATGAACTCTCCGACCCTTGCGCTTGCGACGGCGGCTCCCGCACCCACGACCACGCGCCACACGCAGCGCCTGATGCACGCCGGCTTCTTCATCATCCTCGGGGCCCTGCTGCCCATGGGGCTGTGGATGGGGCTGGCGCCGCTGTCGATGGCGGTGGTCGCGCCCGCCGTCGTGAAGGTGGAACTCAACCGGCGTCCCGTGCAGCACCTTGATGGCGGCACCGTGCGCGAAGTGCTGGTGCGCGACGGCCAGCACGTCAACGCCGGCGACCCGGTGCTGGTGCTGGGCGACGTGCGCGTCGACGCGGAACGCAACCGCCTCGACTACCGCGTCCTGGTCGAGCGCGCGGCGCTGGTCCGGCTCGAGGCCGAATACGGGATGACCGCCCAGTTGCGCTTTCCGAAGGACCTGCTCGACGCGGCTCGCCAGGACCCGCGCATCGACCAGGCGCTGCAGAAGGAAGGAACGCATTTCCGCGCCCAGCGCCATGCCCTCGACAGCGCGACGGCCACGATGCGGGAACAACGGGAACGCATCGACCAGGAGATCCGCGCAGTGCGCGCGCAGATCGCACAGGCGGAGAAGTCGCTCGAGCTGCAGCGCAGCGACCTCGAATCCAACCGCGGGCTGGTGCGCGAAGGCTTCATCTCGACCAGCCGCATCTCGCAGCTCGAGGCGACCATCGCGGACTACGCCTCCAAGCTCGAGGAGCGGCGCGGCGAGCTCGCGCGCGCGGGCCAGCGGATGGTGGAACTGGATCTCAAGATCCAGTCGCTGCACAACGACTACGTCAAGGCCGCCGCCGACCAGCTCAAGGCGACCACCCAGCGCCTCGGCGAGGTCGAACAGGAACTGCGCAAGTCGGACGACGCCGCGCGCCGGCAGGTCGTGGTGGCGCCGGCCTCGGGCGAAGTCATGGACCTGAAGGTCACCTCGCCCGGCACGGTGCTGCGTGCCGGCGACACCATCGCCGACATCGTGCCGAGCGACACGCAACTGATGGTGGAAGCTCGCGTGCGCCCGGAGGACATCGCCAACGTCCACGTGGGGCAACTCGCGCGCGTGAAGTTCTCCGCCCTGCGTTACCGCAACACCACGATGGTCGAAGGCAAGGTCACTTACGTGGCGGCCGACCGGATGGCCGACCGGCAGAACGGCGAGCCGTACTACACCGTGTCGGTCGTGGCGAACACCGACGCCCTCTCCAAGGCGATCAGCGATTTCAAGCTGCAGGCCGGCATGTCGGCCGAGGTCTACATCGAAGGCACGCAGCAGACCGCCCTGCAGTACCTGGCCGAGCCCGTCATGAATACGTTGCGGCGCGCCGGCCGCCAGATGTGAAACCAGCCCGAGGAGAGCTCATCATGGACCATGGAAACGTCACTCGCCGCACCCTGCTGACCGCCTCGGCCGCGGCAGCGCCCCTGCTGCTGCTCCCGCGCAAGAGCGAGGCGCAGGTCGCGGTCCTGCCGCCCAGTCCGCCGACCACGCCCTGGGTGGAGGAACTGCCCCTGCAGGACACGCCGCTCGCGCCCACCACGCTGAACCCGGTGCCCACCCTCTCCTCCAATCTCGCGGCCGGGGAGTGCGGGCGCGTGCCGCACCAGCGCTACGCGGAGCTGACCTCGCCGGCGGGACGCACGCCCGTGCAGTACCAGCTGACCGCGAAGGAGAACCCCTCCTGGTACTTCAACGCCGACAACCCCTACTACCCGGCGCAGCCGATCTGGGGCTTCGAAGGCAACACGCCGGGCGCGACGACGCCGGGGCCGACCATCCACGCGCGCTACGGCAAGCCGATCATGTGCCGCATCCGCAATGCGCTGCCCCAGTTCGCGAGCGGCTTCGGCTCGCCCGAGATCTCCACGCACCTGCACAACCTGCACACGCCTTCGGAAAGCGACGGCTTCGCCGGCGACTACTTCAGCGCGACGAAGGCCGGACCCACGCTCACTTCGCCGGGCTCCTACCGCGACCACTTCTATCCGAACCTCTACGCCGGCATCGACGAATTCGGCGGCATCGGCGACCCGCGCGAGGCGCTCGGCACGCTCTTCTACCACGACCACACGGAGGGAGTGACCGCGCCCAACGTGCTCAGGGGCCTGTCGGGGCGCTACAACATCTTCGACGACCTCGACTCCGGCGACGAGCGCACCGGCCTGCGGCTGCCCAGCGGGCCCTACGACTACCCGCTCACCTTCGGCGACCGGCGCTTCGACGTGGACGGACGCCTCACCTTCGACCAGCTCAACCCCGAAGGGGTGGTGGGCGACAAGGTGCTGGTGAACGGCAAGATCGAGCCGGTGCTGCGGGTGGCGCGGCGCAAGTACCGCTTCCGCCTGCTCAATACCGGCCCGACGCGCTTCTACGAGCTGTACCTGCAGAACCGCGGCGCCAACGCGATCTACACCTACACCGTCATCAGCGCCGACGGCAACCTGCTCCCGGCGCCGCTGCCGAACCAGACCGGCGTGCGCATCGCGCCGGCCGAGCGCTCGGACATCGTGATCGACTTCTCGCGCTTCCCGCTCGGCACCGAGCTGTTCCTGGTGAACATGCTGGTGCAGAGCACCACGCGCCGTCCCGAGAAGGTGCAGGCCCCCGGCACCCGCGTGCTGAAGTTCGTGGTGGACCGCAATCCGGCCGAGCCGGATACGAGCCAGGTGCCGGCCCAGCTGCGCCTGCTGCGGCCCCTCCCCAGTGCCGCGGAACTCGCGACCCTTCCCGTGCGCCGCTTCAACTTCGAGCGCTCCGGCGGCATGTGGGCCATCAACGGCCGCTTCTTCAACGTCTTCGAGCCCACCATCACGCCCGCCCAGGGCAGCATGGAAATCTGGGAGCTGTTCAACCTGGACAACGGCTGGCAGCACCCGATCCACATCCACTTCGAGGAGGGACGCATCCTCAGCAAGACGGTCAACGGCGTTCCGGTGCCCATCCCGCCGCACGAACGCGGACGCAAGGACGTCTACGTGGTCGGCGAGAACATGTCGATGCGAATTCTGCTGCGGTTCCGGGACTTCCGCGGCAAGTACATGATGCATTGCCACAACCTCACGCACGAGGACCACGCGATGATGCTGCGCTGGGACATCGTGTGAGCGCCGAAGGAGACCGAACATGAACTTCCGCTCCCTGGAACTGGTCGGTGCCGGCGCCGTCGCGCTGGCGGGCATGGCCGAAGGCGTGATGAACGAACCCGACTGGCAGGCGGTCAGCGCGCTGCCGCGCCGCGAGGGGCTGCCCAATGTGGAACTGCTGACGCACCAGGGCCGCAAGGTGCGCTTCTACGACGACCTCGTGCGCGACAAGCTGGTCGTCGTCAACATGATGTACGCGGGCTGCAACAACACCTGCCCGCCCGCGACGCACAACCTGGTGAAGGTGCAGGAGATGCTGAAGGACCGGATCGGGCGGGACATCTTCATGTACTCGCTCACGCTCCGGCCGGAGCAGGACAGCCCCGAGGACCTCGCCCACTTCGCGCGCCTGCACGGAGTGCAGCCCGGCTGGCTGTTCCTCACCGGCAAGCCGCGCGATGTCGAACGACTGCGCCTCGCCCTGGGCTTCTACGATCCCGACCCCAAGGTGGACCGGCAGGACGGCCGCCACGTCGGCATGGTGCGCATCGGCAACGACTGCTACCGGCGCTGGGGGATGACGCCGTCGCTGGCGCACCCGCGGCAGATCGTGGCGGCGATCCAGCACCTGGATCGCAAGCCGCCGCCGGCAGCGGCGGCGCGGGATCGCCGCGCTACCTGACCAGCACCGTCATCTGGTAGAGGCCACCGAACCAGGTGGCG
The DNA here is from genome assembly GCF_016722785.1 of Ramlibacter monticola. Taxonomy (GTDB): domain Bacteria; phylum Pseudomonadota; class Gammaproteobacteria; order Burkholderiales; family Burkholderiaceae_C; genus Ramlibacter; species Ramlibacter monticola. Next base: position 704,047 of record NZ_JAEQNE010000002.1, read on the forward strand.
CTGCGCACTGCCGCCGGCTTCACCCCCGGCGGCAGGAAGTGCGGCACCTCGTGCTCCCACAGGTCCATCGCGAAGGGCTCGAGGTGCCTGAACACCTGCCGCATCAGCGGCCGCAGGGGGTGCGCCCCATGCGGGCGGTGGTAGTCCACCACGACCACCTTGCCGCCCGGCTTCACGACCCGCAGCGCCTCCGCCAGCGTGCCGCGGCGCACGTGCTCGGGCTGCTCGTGCAGCAGGAAGAACAGCAGCACCTGGTCGTAGCTCGCGTCGGCGGCAGTCAGCGCGGAAGAGTCCCCGTGCAGCAGCGTAACGCGCTCGTCGCGCGGCAGCTTGGCCGCGAGGTTGCGCAACTGGATCGGCAGCACGTCCACCACGTCGAGCCGTGCGTCGGGCGCCAGCCGTTCGCGCAGGCGCGGCGTGAGGTCGCCGTAGACGCAGGCCATCTGCAGCGTGCGGCCCTCGACCGTCGCCCCGAGTTCGGCCAGGGCGGCGTCGCCCAGGCGGCGGTAGTTGCCGAACAGGATCAGGTTGACCAGCCACTCGCGCTCGAAAAAGTGGACGGCCTTGGGATGGACATAGGCCCACCAGTACGTCTTGTCGAGGTAACCGGGCACGTGGGGCGCGGACGGGGGCCCGGCCAGGGACGGCGCGGCGGCTTCGACGCTGGAAGGAGGGACCATTCTTCAGGCTCCGGGTTGGTGGAATGGCACCCGGCTCCATGAGCCGGGGGCGCCCCGATTGTGCGAGAGGGCTCAGCCACGGACGCTGCGCCGCCGGACCGACAGGGGACAATCCGGCCCGGCACGGATCCGTGCATGTTCGGCTGGGGCCGACCGCCCTGTCGGACCGTCGACTACAGCAATCCGCAGCCCTGGCCTGCTGATCAGGCAAGCCCCTGTGGGGCAGGATGATGCCATGTTCAAGCAGAGGAAGAAACACTTGATGGGCGTCGCCCTGGCGCTCGCCTTGGGCGCTGCCGGGGTCGTGGCCGGAACCGAGGCCGCCACGAGCAAGGACGCTTACAAGGCGGCGCAGGACCGCATCGAGGCGCAGGCGAAGGCGCAGCGCCAGGCCTGCGGCCGCTTCCAGGCCAACGCGAAGGACGTCTGCCAGGTGCAGGCGGCGGGCTGGGAGAAGGTGGCGAAGGCGCAGCTGGAGGCCGCTCGCGAGCCGGGCCCCGAGACGGAAAAGAAGGTCAAGTTCGCGCGCGCCGACGCCGACCACGCCGTGGCCAGGCAACGTTGCGCGGTGCTGAAGGACCGCGCGAAGGACAGGTGCATGGACCAGGCGAAGAACGACCGCGAGGCGGCGATCCGGCTGGCGAAGGTGGAGAAGGTGGAGGAGGTCAACGCGCTCAAGGCCAAGACGCAGGAGCAGCGCCACGCGCAACAGAAGGCGGCGCCCCGCTCCTGAGCGCGCGGATCGCTTGCTTGCGCGCCATCAACATGGCCTGGCGGCGGCCGCCCACAATCGCTCCCGCAACTCAGGGAGAGGGAGTTGGGGAGTCGCGGCAAGTGCATGGCGGCTGGTGCCGCAGCCGTGCTGCTGGCGGCGTGCAGCGACGTTCCGCGCGGGCCTTCCGCGCCGGACGCGCTGCGTGCCGGCCGCGCCGAGCGTGAGACCGAGCTGAACCGGCAGTGGCAGAACCACAGCCTGGCCGAACTGCTGCTCGGGTTCGGCAGACCCGAGTTGCTGCTGGACATTCCCGGCGGGGGCAATCCGCCCGGTTTCGTCTTGGTGTACGCGCGCGATGCCGGCACCGGTTGCCTCGACACCTTTGCGGTCGTCTCCGGCCCCGTGATCCGGGTGCGCATGTACCAGTGCCGCTGAAGCGGCGCTACGATCCCGGATCATTCGACCCTGGAGTGCTGCCATGAGCGACCAGTCCATCCTCGCGCGCATCTCTGCCCTCATCGATGAAGAGCACAAGCTGCGCACGGCCGGGCTTTCCGATGACGCCGGCAAGCGGCTGCAACAGCTCGAAGTGGAGCTCGACCAGTGCTGGGACCTGCTGCGCCAGCGCCGTGCCAAACGGGAGTTCGGCGAGAACCCGGATACGGCCACGCCGCGCGACCCAGGCACGGTCGAGGGCTACAGCGGCTGAACCGCATGCACCATTCGCCCGACCAGCTCGACTCCCTGTGGACCGCCCTCAAGAGCGCGGATCCGGCGCTGCGCAGCAAGGTGCTGCAGCGCTACTCGAACCCGAACATGGCCGGGGCGCTTCCGCAGATCGTCTGCGACGACCCGCACGCGCAGGTCCTGAGCATCCCCACGCCCGACCACCCGGGCCGGCACGTCTACGTGCGGCGGCCGGGCGGGGCGTGGTCCGAACAGCGCTAGCCTTCCGCGAATGCCTTCAGCTTGCCCAGGGCGTGCTCCCACTGCCGGGTGATGGTCTCGAGCGAGCGGCGCGCCTCCTCGATCTGGGTCGGATCCAGCTGCCACAGTCGTTCCCGGCCGACCCGCAGGTCCTGCACGAGGCCGGCGGAAGCCAGCACCTGCAGGTGCTTGGTCACGGCCTGGCGGGTGATGTCGCTCGCCGCGGTGAGCTGCGTGATCGAGAAGGCGCCGCCGGCGCAGAGGATCGCGACGAGGCGCAGCCGGGTGGCGTCGCCCAGGGCGAAGAACACGTCCGCGAGTTCGGGCCGCGCAGGCGCGCCGGCCTCACTGCGCCGCGGCATGGCGCTCGATGTTGCGCAGCTGCGCCTCCCAGCCTTCGGTGTTCATGCGGAAGGCCTGGAAGCGGCGCGCCGGCGGCACCTTGTCGAAGCCGGACTCGACCACCTTCAGCAGCGTGCCGCCCGCGGCCTCTTCCAGCGTGAAGGTGACGAGCGTGGTCTCCTCGCCGCTGTAGTCGACCTTCGGGTCCACCGCGTAGGGATGCCAGCGCCAGGAGATCAGGCGTTCGGGCTCGATCCGGTCCACCACCACGTCGAACATGATGTGGCGGTAGCCTTCGATGGTGATCGGCCCGCGGGCACGCTGGCCGGCGGCGAAGCGCTGGCCCTTCAGGTCGACGCCGAACCAGCTGCCGAACGCCTCGGCGTCGGCCAGGGCGCGCCATACGCGCTCGCGCGGGGCCTCGATCTGGATGCTGCGTTCGATGCGGTCGGGGGTATCGGTCTGGCTCATGAGGGACTCCCGGAAATGGCTGCGTTGCGCAACCTTTTGGTTGCACGATGATGCGGCGTGCCGGAATTTCGTGCAACCATCCGGTTGCGTGACCCTGCCTGTTCCGGGGGTTTGCAAGCTTGCGCTATCGTCGGGCGTGCCCTCTGTCCCGCTCACCCTCCAGCCGCCCGCCGGCAGCGTTTCCGCCCTTGCGGACGAGCCTGCCGCGGCCCGCGCGGCCTGCGTGCTCGCGCACGGCGCCGGGGCCGGCATGCAGCACGCCTTCATGGCAGCTGTCGCGGCCGGCCTCGCCGGGCGCGGGGTCGCGGTGCTGCGCTTCCAGTTCCCGTTCATGGAGCAAGGCTCCCGGCGGCCCGATCCGCCCGCGGTGGCGCAGGCGGCCGTGCGCGCCGCCGTCGCCGAGGCGGGACGGCGCTGGCCGGGCTTGCCCCTGTTCGCGGGCGGCAAGTCCTTCGGCGCCCGCATGAGCTCGCAGGCGCAGGCGGCCGCGCCGCTGCCCGGCGTGCGCGGCCTCGTGTTCTTCGGCTTCCCGCTACATCCCGCCGGCAAGCCCGCGGTCGACCGCGCCGATCACCTCGCGCAGGTGCGCCTGCCGATGCTGTTCCTGCAGGGCACGCGCGATGCGCTGGCCGAGCTCGAACTCGTGCGCCGGACGACGGCCACGCTGGGCGAGCTGGCCACCCTGCACGTGGTCGAGGGCGCCGACCACGGCTTCGAGGTGCTCAAGCGCTCGGGCCGCACGAACGAAGAAGTGATGGAGGAGCTGGTGTCCACCGTGGCAGCGTGGATGCTGCCCTAGACATCATGGTCGCGCCCCGTCCGGGCGGAGGGGCGACCCATGATGTCTAGATGTGCAGCGCGTGCCCCAGCGCGCGCAGCGCCGTCTCCTGCACCGCCTCCCCGAGCGTCGGATGCGCGTGGATGATGCCGGCCACGTCCTCCAGCCTCGCGCCCATCTCCAGCGAGTGGCAGAACGCGGCGCTCAGTTCCGACACGCCCTTGCCCACCGCCTGCCAGCCCAGGATCTGGTGGTTGTCCTTGCGCGCGACCACCCGCACGAAGCCTTCGGAGGCTTCCATGCTGAGCGCCCGCCCGTTGGCCATGAAGGGGAAGTGCGCCACGATGGTTTCCTGCCCCGAGGCCGCCGCTTCGGCCGGCGACGCGCCGGCCACCACCAGTTCCGGATCGGTGAAGCAGACCGCGGGGATCGCCACCGGCTCGAAGCGCCGCTTCGCCCCGGCGATGATCTCCGCCACCATCTCGCCCTGCGCCATGCCACGGTGCGCCAGCATCGGCTCGCCGGTGAGGTCGCCGATCGCCCACACGTTGCGCATGGAGGTGCGGCACTGCGTATCCACCTTCACCGCCCGGCCGTTCATGTCCAGCGCCAGCGACTCCAGGTTGAATCCCTCGGTGCGCGGCCGCCGCCCGGCGGCGACCAGGATGTGGTCGGCCGGCAGCACGTACTCGTCCGCCTGGCTGCTGCGGATGCGCAGCCCGTTGCCGTGCTCGGTGAGGCCTTCGGCCGTGCAATCGAGATGCAGCGTGACGCCCAGCCGCTTGAGGCTGGCCAGCACCGGCTTGCCCAGTTCCTCGTCGTAGGCGGGCAGGATGCGGCTCGTGGCTTCCACCACCGCGACCTCGGCCCCCAGCTTGCGGTACGCCATGCCCAGTTCCAGCCCGATGTAGCCGGCGCCGACCACCACCAGGTGCTTCGGGATCGTCGCCAGCGCCAGCGCCTCGGTCGAGCCGATCACCGGCCCGCCCCAGCGGAGGTTGGGCAGTTCCACCGGCTCGGAGCCGGTGGCGAGCACGAGGTGCTCGCACTGGATGCGCAGCGGCTCGTCCTGCACGGCGACGTCCACCGTCTTGCCGTCGACGAGGGTGGCGTGGCCCTTGACGACCTGCACGCCGGCCTTGCGCAGCAGCGCGCCGACCCCGGTGGTCAGCTTGCCGACGATGCCGTCCTTCCAGCGCTGGGTCTGCGCGAAGTCGATGCTCGCCGAGGGCACGCGGATGCCCAGCGGCGATTCGCCCGTGCAGCCGTGCACCGACGCGAATTCATCGGCGGCGTGGATCAGGGCCTTGGACGGGATGCAGCCGACGTTGAGGCAGGTGCCGCCGAGCCGGTCCTCCTCGACCAGCACGGTAGGCACGCCGAGCTGGCCGGCGCGGATCGCGGCGACGTAGCCGGCCGGCCCGCCGCCGATCACCAGCAGCGTGGTATTGCGGTTCTTCATTCTTCTACTCCACGAACAGCAGGGCCGGCGATTCCAGCAGCGCGCGCACCGCCTGGATGAAGCGCGCCGCGTCCATGCCGTCGACCACGCGGTGGTCGAACGAGGACGAGAGGTTCATCAATTGGCGCGCGACCACCGCGCCGTTGCGGATCACGGGGCGCTCCACGATGCGGTTGACGCCCACGATCGCCACCTCGGGATGATTGATCACCGGCGTGGTGACGATGCCGCCCAGCGGGCCGAGGCTCGTGATGGTGATGGTCGAACCCGCGAGTTCCTCGCGCGTGGCCTTGCCGGCGCGCGTGGCGTCGGCCAGCCGCGCGACCTCGCGGGCCAGCCCCCACACGTCCTGCGCCTCGGCGTGCCGCAGCACCGGCACCGCCAGCCCCGCATCGGTCTGCGTCGCGATGCCGAGGTGGACCGGATGCGAGCGCTTGACCACGCCGGCGTCGTCGTCGAAGCGCGCGTTCATCTGCGGGAACTCGTCCAGCGCCAGCACCACGGCGCGCGCGATGAAGGGCAGCACCGTGAGCTTGCCGCGGCTGGCGCCGAACTTCGCATTGAGCTGCGCGCGCAGCGCTTCCAGCTCGGTCACGTCGACTTCCTCGACATAGCTGAAGTGCGGGATGCGGCGCTTGGCCTCCTGCATCTTCTGCGCGATCCGGCGGCGCAGGCCGATGACCGGCACGGCCTCCTCGCCCTGGCGCTGGCGCAGCGCGGTGGCGCGGGCGGTCGGCCCCTGGCCGCGCGAGGCGAGATAGACGTCGAGGTCCTCGTGCGTGATCCGGCCGGCCGGGCCGCTGCCGTGCACGAACTGCAGCTCGATGCCCAGCTCCCAGGCGCGCCGGCGCACGGCCGGCGAGGCGACGGGCTTCTCGCCTGCCGGACGCATCGGCGCCGGCGTCGCCCGCGGCGGCTGCATGGAGGTTTCCTCGCTCCCCCTCTGGCGAAGGCTTGGGGTCGGAGCGCTGGGCGCACGCGCCGGGACATCCTCGTTCTCGTGCGTGACGTCGTCCTTCAAATCGGGCGGAACGGGCGCCGCGCCAGCGCCCGCCCCGACCCCTGCCTTCCCGCGGAGAGGGTGGGAGGCAGCCCTGGAGGTTTCCTGGGCACCTTCGCGCACGTTCCCCGCGCCTTCCACCTCCAGCCGGATCAGCTCCGCCCCCACGGCCATCAGCTGGCCGGGCTTGCCGCCCAGCGTTTCCACCTTGCCGGCCACCGGCGAGGGGATCTCCACCGTCGCCTTGTCGGTCATCACGTCGGCGAGGATCTGGTCCTCCTGGACGACGTCGCCGGGCTGCACGCGCCAGGCGACCAGTTCCACTTCGGCGATGCCTTCGCCGATGTCGGGCATCTTGATGGCGTACAGGCCCATGGTCAGGCCTCCACCGCGCGCTGGAACGCGGCGCCCAGGCGCGCCGGCCCCGGGAAGTACGCCCACTCGGTGGCGTGCGGATAAGGCGTGTCCCAGCCGGCCACGCGCTCGATCGGCGCCTCCAGGTGGTAGAAGCAGTGCTCCTGCACCAGCGAACAGAGTTCGGCGCCGAAGCCGCTGGTCTTCGTCGCTTCGTGCACGACGACGCAGCGGCCCGTCTTCTTCACCGACTCCAGCACGGTGTCCAGGTCCAGTGGCCACAGCGAGCGCAGGTCGATGATCTCGGCATCGATGCCGGTCTCCTCCGCGGCGGCCTGCGCCACCCACACCATGGTGCCGTAGGCGATCACGGTGAGCTGCTTGCCGGGGCGAACCACCGCGGCGGACTCCAGCGGGACCTTGTAGTAGCCCTCGGGCACCTTGCCGAGCGGGTGCTTCGACCACGGCGTCACGGGCCGGTCGTGGTGGCCGTCGAAGGGCCCGTTGTAGAGGCGCTTGGGCTCCAGGAACACCACCGGGTCGTCGCACTCGATCGCGGAGATCAGCAGGCCCTTGGCGTCGTAGGGGTTGCTCGGGATCACGGTGCGCAGGCCGCACACGTGCGTGAACAGCGCCTCCGGGCTCTGGCTGTGTGTCTGGCCGCCGTAGATGCCGCCGCCGCAGGGCATGCGGATGGTCAGCGGGCAGGTGAAGTCGCCGGCCGAGCGATGCCGCAGCCGCGCCGCCTCGGACACGATCTGGTCGTAGGCAGGGTAGAAGTAGTCCGCGAACTGGATCTCCGCCACCGGCCGCAGCCCGTAGGCGCCCATGCCGACGGCGGCGCCGACGATGCCGCCCTCGTTGATCGGCGTGTCGAAGCAGCGCGACTTGCCGTACTTCGTCTGCAGACCCTCGGTGACGCGGAACACGCCGCCGAAATAGCCGACGTCCTCGCCGAACACCACGACGTTGTCGTCGCGCTCCATCATCACGTCCAGCGCGCTGCGCAGCGCCTGGATCATGGTCATCTGCTTCGCCTCGCCCGCCGCCGCGGCGACCTGGGCTTCCTTGGTCTTGGTCAGCATCATCAGACTCCCAGCTCCTGGCGCTGCCGGCGCAGGTGCGCGGGCATCTCGGCGTACACGTCGTCGAACATCGTCGCGGCACTCGGGATGTGGCCGTCGAGCAGCGTGCCGTGGCTCTCGGCTTCCTTCTGCGCCGCCGCCACTTCCGCCTCGAGCTCGAGCTGGACCTGCTGGTGCTCCTGCTCGGACCAGGCGCCCAGCACGATCAGGTGCTGCTTGAGCCGCTGCACCGGATCGCCGAGGGGGAAACGCTCCCAGTCGTCGGCCGGCCGGTACTTGGACGGGTCGTCGGAGGTGGAATGCGGGCCGGCCCGGTAGGTCACCCATTCGATCAACGTCGGGCCGAGGTTGGAGCGGGCGCGCTCGGCGGCCCAGCGGGAGGCCGCCAGCACCGCGAGGAAGTCGTTGCCGTCCACGCGCAGCGAGGCGATGCCGCAGCCGACGCCGCGCGCGGCGAAGCTGGCGGCCTCGCCGCCGGCGACCGCCTGGAAGGTGGAGATCGCCCACTGGTTGTTGACCACGTTCAGGATCACCGGCGCGCGGTACACGTGGGCGAAAGTGAGCGCATTGTGGAAGTCGGATTCGGCGGTGGCGCCGTCGCCGATCCAGCCGGAGGCGATGCGCGTGTCGCCCTTGATCGCCGAGGCCATGGCCCAGCCCACCGCCTGGATGTACTGGGTGCCGAGGTTGCCGGAGATCGAGAAGAAGCCGGCCCGCTTGTACGAATACATCACCGGCAGCTGCCGGCCCTTGAGCGGGTCGCATTCGTTCGACAGCAGCTGGCACATCAGCTCTGCCATCGGGATGTCGTCGCGCGACAGCAGCAGGCCCTGCTGGCGGTACGTGGGAAAGCACATGTCGCCGGGCTCCAGCGCCTGCGCGTGCGCCACCGCGATGGCCTCCTCGCCGAGGCACTGCATGTAGAAGGAGATCTTCTTCTGCCGCTGCGCGATCAGCATGCGGGCGTCGAAGATGCGCGTCTTCATCATCGCGCGCAGGCCCTTGCGCAGTTGCGCGGGGCTGACCTCGGGCGCCCAGGGCCCCACAGCGCGGCCCTCGGGATCGAGCACGCGGATCAGCTCGTACGCGAGGTCCTGGGTGCCGAAGTGCGAGGTGTCCACCGGGGGCCGCCGCACGGCGCCGGCTTCGGACAGGTGGAGATAGGAAAAATCGGTGGGACTGCCGGGACGCCCGGAGGGCTCCGGCACGTGCAAGCGCAATGGCTCGTGCTGGCTCATTCGTTGTCTCCGCGCGATCGTGTCGCGCCTCATTGTGGAGGGCGGAACGCAAGGGCGGGTAGCCGCGCGTTCCGGAAGCCGCGTGGGTAACGCGGCCGTATCCACTATATCGCCAAAGCCGCGCTGGCCCGGAAACCTGCACGTTGGTCCGATTGACGCGCGGGGAGCGGCCGGGAAAGCTCCTGCGCGTCTCGACTCGCCGGAGGGCGAAGCATGCGCTTCCCTGCCATGGCGGCCCTCGCCGCCTGCACCCTGCTCGCCGCCTGCGCGGCGCCGCTGCACGCCCCGGAGGGGCTCGTCGGGAGCGAGCACCGCGTGCGCGTCACCTCGACGGCGCCGGCGCTCGCCGGACGGGAGGCGCAGCTGTACCTGCGCGAGCTCGCGCCGTCCGTCGGGGCGCCGCGCGGCGCGCGGCCGGTGGTGCTGTTCGTGCATGGCGCCGGCACGCCGGCGGAGGTGTCCTTCGATTCCCGCCGCAGCGACTACAGCTGGCTCGCGCACGTCGCGCTGGCCGGCTTCGACGTGTTCGCGCTGGACATGACGGGCTACGGCCGCTCCACCCGTCCCCCCGCGATGAGCGATCCGTGCAACGTCGCGAAGGCGCAGCAGGCGAACTTCGTTCCCGGCCTGATCGCCGCGCCCTGCGAGCCCTCGCATCCGACGCCGATCACCACCATGGATTCGGACTGGCAGGACATCGACGCGGCGGTGGATTTCGTGCGCGCCCTGCGCGGGGTGGAGCGGGTGTCGATGGTGGGGTGGTCGCAGGGCGGGCCGCGCATCGCGGGCTACGCGGCGCTCCACCCGGACAAGGTGCACCGCATCGTGGTGCTCGCGCCGGCGTACACGCGCAATTCGGCGCCCCAGGCGCCCAGCCCCTTGCCGCGCCTGGAAGGCTCGATGACGGTGCAGTCACGCACGGACTTCCTCGCCAACTGGGACCGGCAAGTGGGTTGCCCGGCGCAGTACGACGCGCGGGCCGCCGCCGGGATCTTCGACGAGATGCTGGAGTCCGACCCGGCCGGCGCGAAGTGGGGACCGGGCGTGCGCCGCGCGCCGGCGGTGCCGACCTGGGGCTTCAACCAGGCCGCGGTGGCGCGCCTGCAGATGCCCTTCCTGATGGTGGCGGGCGAGCACGACAAGCAGGTGGACCCGAAGCGGGTGCGCGAGCTGTACGAGGACTGGGGCGGCGCCGACAAGGTCTTCGTCGACCTGGGCTGCTCGTCGCACAACGCGATGTGGGAGAAGAACCGCCGCCTGCTCTTTCAGGCGACCGTGGAGTGGCTGCGCGAAGGCAAGGTGGGTGGGATGCGCCAGGGCACGCTGCGCCTGGGCTACTGAACGCTCCGATGGCGGACCAGCCGCCGCGCCCTCTGCCCTGGGGCGGGGACGCGCGTGCTGGTCATGTCCGCCATGGACTGGCTCACTGCGCGTTGACGGGCTGGCCGGCGAGCACCGGGGCGGCGATGCTGGGCGTGCGGGCCGACAGCCAGGCCGAGCCGCTGTCCTCGCCGGTCAGGGCCGCCGTCTCGTCGCGCGACCGCAGGTAGTCGGCCGTCACTTGCTGGCGGCTCTTCGTGCTCTGGAAGCCGCGCAGCGGGTTGTAGCTCTGGGCCCAGGGGTTCACGCCGGCGGCCTTGTACTGCTGCAGTTCGGCCTGCACGTCGGCGCGGGCACGCGAGGAGACGAAGGGCGTGCTGTCGACGATCGGGCTCTCCGCGAAGGCAGAAGAAGCAGCGGCGAAAGAGAGGGCGGCGATGACGATGGTGCGGTTCATGGTGGGTTTCCTTTCAGAAGTGGGGTGGAACGTCGTGTCCACAGCCCGAATTCTGGAGAGACCCCCCTTGCGCGAATGTGCGTTTGCGCACCGGATTCGGAAGGCGGGGCGCAGCGAGCCGACGAGCTCCTGTCGAGCCCGTCCCGAGCGAACGCTGGGGCCGCGTCGCGCGACGCAGGACGCGGAGCGTTTCACCTCCCAGAAACGTCCTACGTTCCCCGCTTCGTGGCCGTTCCAGAGTCGACCCACGCAACCGAAATGGAGAACGCCATGCGCACACCTGCACAGATCGCAGGACACCCGATCCACCCGATGCTGGTCCCCATTCCGATCGGCCTCTGGATCTTTTCGCTCGTCTGCGACTTCCTCGCGATGGGATCGAGCGCGCCGGCCGCGTGGGCCACGACCTCGTTCTACGCCATGGTCGGCGGCATCATCGGCGCGCTCGCGGCGGCGCTTCCGGGGCTGGTGGACCTGCTGTCGCTGCGCCACACGCCGATCCGCCCGACGGCCCTGAAGCACATGGGCCTGAACCTCACGATCGTCGCTCTGTACGTCGTCAACGTCTGGATCCGGAGGGACCAGGCTGCCGCGGCGCCGGGAGGCACCGCGCTGCTCCTGTCGCTCGTCGCCATCGCGATGCTGCTCGTCTCGGGCTGGCTCGGCGGCAAGATGGTCTACGAGGCGGGTGTCGCCGTGCACACCGAAGGCTTGGGCGCGGCCGCCGTGCGCGAGCGCTCCGCGCCGGACCGCAGCGGTGCCTGGAGTTCGATGCCTGCGGCTTCGGCCCGCCAGCATGCGATGGCGAGCGACCCGAAGCGGCCCGCGCGCGATCCGCTGGACCGGCCGTCCGCCGGCCCGTCGGGCGAGAACCCGCGCGAGTAGGGGCTCAGCTGCGCCTCACTGCGCGCGCTCCCTGTCGATCCACAGGGCGGCCACCCCGGCGCTGGCCGCCGCCAGGACCGCGCTGACGACCATGACCCAGCGGTAGCCGGCGACGAAGGCCGACTGCACGGCGCCGCGCGCCGCCCTCGCATCGGCCGTGCCGGCAGGCAATTCGATGGCGGCGAGCCGGTGGCGCTGTTGCCAGAGGGCTTCGCCGAGGCCGCCCGGAAGGTCGGCCATGGATGAACGCAGGTGCGCCTCGAACACCGTTGCCATGAGCGCCCCGAAGACGGCAATGGCCAGGACGCCGGCCAGACGGGACACCGCGTTGTTGATGCCCGATGCCGTTCCCGCCGCGTCCGAAGAGACCGAATTCATCACCGCCGTTGTCAGCGGCGCGACGGCGATGCCCATGCCCAGCCCCAGCACCGCGATGCCCGGGAGAAAGCCGGACACATAGCGCGCCGAGGTGCCGGGCACGGCGAGCAGCGCGAAGCCGGCGGCCGCCAGCAGCGGCCCCGCGATCAGCGGCAGCCGTGCTCCGCGCCGGTCCGCCACGCCGCCGGCCCATCGGGACAGCAGGAACATGATCGCCACGAAGGGCAACAGCGAGGCGCCCGCAGCAGTCGCGGAGAAGCCCTGGATCTGGATCAGGTCCAGCGGCAGGAAGAACAGGCCGCCGCCCAGCCCGGCGTACAGCAGGAGTGTCAGCAGGTTGGACGCGGCGAAGTTCCGGTTGCGCAGCATGGCCAGGGGCAGCATCGGGGCGGGCTGCCGCCGCTCCAGGAAGACGAAGGCGACGAGTGCGGCGAGGCCGGCCGCCAGCGCGGCGAGCACGAGGGGCGCGCCCCAGCCCCTGGTCGGCGCCTCGATGAAGAAGAACACGCAGCCGCCCAGTCCCAGCGTCGCCGCCACGGCGCCCGCGAGGTCGAGAGGCTTGCGATCGCCCGGCTGGCGGCTCTCGGGGACGTGCTTCCACGCGATCGCGAGCACGGCAGCGGCCACGGGCACGTTGATCGCGAAGGCCCAGGCCCAGGACAGCCGGTCGATCAGGACCCCGCCCAGCAAGGGGCCGAGCGCCGACGTGAGTCCGCTGAAGCCGGCCCAGGTGCCGAATGCGCGGCCCCGTTCTTCCTCGGAGAAGTTCGCACTGATCAGGGCCAGGCTGCCCGGCACCAGCAGCGCCCCGCCGAGGCCCTGCACGGCACGGGCCGCGATCAGTTGCAGCGGATCGCGAGACAGCGCGCAGGCCACCGAAGACGCCGCGAACACGAGCACGCCGAGCCCGAAGATCTTCTTGCGGCCCAGGCGGTCGCCCAGCGCGCCCCCCACCAGCATCAGCGCGGCAAGCAGCAGGGCATAGGATTCGACGACCCACTGCGCCTCGCGCAAGGAGGCGTGCAGGTCGCGCTGGATCGCCGGCAGTGCGACGTTGACGACGGTCCCGTCGATGAAGGCGAGGCTGGACCCCAGGATGGAGGCTGCGAGCACCCAGCGGCCCCGGGAAGCGGATGCCATGCCGCATGCTAGCGGCGGTGGCCGGCGACGGGTGGCGGACGGGCTGGCCGAAGGCGAGCCGGGCCCCCGGGCACCGGGAACCGAAGCAGGCCTCGCAGCGGGCTCACGCCTCCGAGCGCACTTCCTCCACCATCCGCTCCAGCTTCGGCACGTCCAGCAGCACCAGCGCGTTCCCGTCCTTCGCCAGCAGCCCCTGCTTCGTCAGCAGCGACAGCTCGCGCGTCACCTGCTCGCGGTAGGTGCTCACCTGGCTCGCGATGTCCGCATGCTTGGGCGCCGGGTCGATGCGGGCGCGCGCTCCGGTGGCGCCGGCCGCGCGGGCCAGGCGCAGCAGTTCGGCGTGGATGCGGTTCTGCACCCCCAGCGTGCTCAGCTCGATGACGCGCTCCGACAGCAGCCGCACGAGGGCCGCCAGGCGCTGCAGCACGCGCTCGCGCACCAGGTCCTCGGCGGCGATCAGGGCGCGGAAGTGTTCCGGCGAAAGCGAGGCGACCAGCACGCCGTCCAGCGCCAGCACGTCGGCCGAGCGCGGCTCGCCGTCGATGGCGGCGAGGTCGCCGAACATCTCGCCCGCCTCCTCGTCGCGGAAGGTGACCTGCCGGCCGCCGGCGGAAAAGCTGGTGACCCGCACGCGCCCGCTCACCACGAAGTGCACGTCGCGGTCGTGGCTGTTGCGCGCCACAATCACCTTGCCGGGCTCCACCGTGCGCCAGGCGCACTGGGCGGCGAGAATCTCCAGGCGCTCCTGGGAGAGCCCCTGCAGGATCTTCACGTTGCGCAGCCCGAAAGTCGACGCCTGAACCGTTGTTGCCATTGAACCCCCTGCACCCCAGACCGCGCACCCTGCGCCTCGCCTCCGGGCTCATCCTGCTGACCTACGTGGCGACGCACCTGTTGAACCACGCCGTGGGCCTGGTGTCGCTCGCCGCCGCCGAGGCGGGCCGCGAATGGTTCGTGGCCTTCTGGCGCAGCGCGCCGGCGACCGCGGCATTCTATGGTGCGCTGCTGCTGCACTTCAGCCTCGCGGTCGCGGCGCTGTACGAGCGCCACACCCTGCGCATGCCGCCGCTGGAGCTGGCGCGCATCGCCCTGGGCTTCGCGATCCCGCTGCTGCTCGCCTTCCACATGGTGCAGACGCGCCTGGCCTGGGAGCTGACCGGCTGGAACGACAACTACCGGCGCATCACCGCCTCGATGTGGGCCAGCAACTTCAGCCTGCGCCAGCTGGCGATGATCAGCATCGTGTGGCTGCACGCCTGCTTCGGCCTGCAGCTCGCGTTCCGCCACCGCGCCGGCTGGCGACGCTGGCAGCTCCCGCTGGTGGCGCTGGCCACGCTGCTGCCCACGCTGGCGTTCACCGGCTATCTCGCGATGGCGCGGGAGGCCTTCCTGCTGCCGGTGCAGTCACGCCCGCCCACCCCGGCGGACGCGACGCTGCAGCTCGCGGTGGAGACCGTGTTCTACCTGCCGCTGGGCCTGCTCGCGCTGACGCTCGCGGCCCGCTGGGCGCAGGTGGCCTGGGCGCGCAGCGGCGGCCGCGTGCTGCGCATCACCTATCCCGCGCAGGCGGTCGACGTGCCGGCGGGCTTCTCGGTGCTGGAGGCCAGCCGCGCCTTCGGCATCCCGCACATGTCGGTGTGCGGCGGGCGGGCGCGCTGCTCCACCTGCCGCATCGAGGTGCTCTCCAGCGCCGGCCCGCTGCCGCCCGCGAACCCCGACGAAGCCGCGACGCTGGCCCGCATCGGCGCGCCCCCCGGGGTGCGGCTCGCCTGCCAGCTGCGGCCCACGGCGCCCCTGGCGGTACGGCCGCTCGCGGCCGTGCGCGGCAGCACGCCGGCCTCCGAAGCCTGGGGGGCGAACGCGGAACGCGAGATCGTCGTGCTGTTCGCGGACCTGAGGCGCTGGACGACGCTGTCGGAGCACCACCTGCCCTTCGACCTGGTCTACGTCCTGGACCAGTACTTCGAGGCGGTGGGCGATGCGGTGCGCGAGGCCGGCGGCGTCCCCAACCAGTTCATCGGCGACAGCGTGATGGCGCTGTTCGGGCTGGAGACCGACACGGTGACCGCGGCGCGCCAGGCGCTGACGGCCGCCGAGGCGATCGAGCGGCGCATGGCCGCCGTCAACGACAGCCTGGCGGCTGAATTCCGCCGGCCGCTCGATTTCGGGATCGGCATCCACGCGGGCACGGCGGCCGTGGGCACGGTGGGCTATCGCGACACGCGCACGCTGACAGCGGTGGGCGATGCGGTCAACACCGCCAGCCGGCTGCAGGAGCTGACCAAGCTGCTGAAGGTGCGGATCGTGGTGTCGGAGGAGGTGCTGCGGCGCGCCGGCGGCGAGTCGGGGGACTGGCAGCGGCACGAGCTGGAAATCCGCGGCCGCCAGGGGCGCATGGCCGTCTATGCGCGAACCACGTTCTGCGCGGCGCCGGCGGAAGCCGGATCCTAGGCGGGGTGCGCGGAACCCGCGAGCCCGCGCCGATCGCGCGCCGCCGGCCGTTCGCGGAGGACGCGCTTCAGCGCTTCGAGGGCGCTGTCCGACCCTTCGCCGCTGTGCGGGGTGGGCGGTGCCTTGGGGGGCACGGCCGGCGACAGGGGTCCTTCGGTTGGCTGCATCGGGAACTCCGTGAAGGTTCGCGGCCTGGGCGGGGCCGTCTCATGGCGAGTAGGGCCAATGTAGCAATGCCGTCGAGCATCGCAAATAAGGGCTTTCGGTAGCGGCAGCGGCACTTTCGCTCCTTCCCTTAGGGCTCTTTCGCACCGTGCCGGCCCACGCGGCTCCCGTCCGCGGGAATCGCGTTCCCGGACCCGGGAACGCCGACGCGCGGGTCGCGGGATCGGGCCGCCGCGACCCTGAAACAGGCCCGCGAGAGTTCCGCCCGGGCCTCCGGGTTCCCGATCCGGCCGCCAGCGCGTGGACGGACCTTGATCTGGGGCAAAGGAGCGGACCACCCTCGGGCACGTGCGTTGCGTCTCGCCCCCCTTGCAATAAATAACGAGGGGCGGGGATGAAATTCAAGGGGGGATGGCTCGTGGGCGGGCTGGTGGCGGCAGTGCTCTCCACGGCCTGGATCACGGCTGGCGCGGACACCGACGTGCCCACCAAGTTCACCAACCGCGGCAGCATCGGCAACACGCGCCACAACCTGACGCAGCGCCAGGCGGAAGGCGGCGGCCCGGCCGGCGCGACGATGGACCAGTACCGCAACGACTACCAGGAAGTGTGCGTGTACTGTCACACGCCCCACGGCGCCAACAGCAACGTCGTGCTCCCGCTGTGGAACCGCACCATCAAGGCGACCAGCTACGTCACCTACAACCAGCTGGGAACGAGCTCGCTCACCCAGGCGGTCACGCAGCCGGGCCCGAACTCGCTGGCCTGCCTCTCCTGCCACGACGGCCAGGTGGGCGTGGACTCGGTGATCAACATGCCGGGGTCGGGCGGCTACAACGCGGCCCAGGCCGGCACCCAGAGCGACACCTTCCTGAACGCCTGGAACAACTCGCGCGGCCCCGATGCTGCCCGGCACGCCGGACTGAACCCGAATCCCGCCACGAGTTGCCTGGCCTGCCATTCCCCCGGCGAAGAGATCACCAAGGCCGGCGCCACCGACTTCACCCTCTTCGTGATCGGCACCGACCTGCGCAACGACCACCCGGTGGGCGTGCGATTCCCGACGGTGGCGCCGGGCGTGGACTTCAACCCGCCCACCGGCTCGCGGATCGGCATGGCCTGGTTCGAGCGCAATGCCAACCAGCGCCCGGACACCAACGAAGTGCGCCTGTACGACAGCGGCGAAGGCTACGAGGTGGAATGCGCCTCCTGCCACGATCCGCACGGCGTGCCTTCCGGCGGCACGGGCAGCCAGTTCAACCCGACCTTCCTGCGCGTGGCCAACACGGCCAGCGCGCTGTGCCTGACCTGCCACTCCAAGTAGGACGGGGACGCCGCGCGGCACGGGCCGCGCGGTGCTTCAGCCCCTGGCCTGCAGGAGCTTGCGGCCTTCCTGGTCGGACAGGCGCCGCAGCACTTCCACCTTCGAGAACAGCTGGTCGGCCACGTAGATGCGGCCGGTCTCGTCCACCGCCACGCCGCTGATCAGGCCGTAGCACCCCGGCAGGTCGCGGCGGCTGCCGCGGCCGACCGCCAGCAGCAGTTCCCCCGCCGGCGTGAAGATCTGCAGGTTGCCGAAGGCGCCGTCGGTCACGTAGAGGCGGCCGTCGTCGTCGCAGGCCAGGTTGCGCGGGCGCGCGAACTGGCCCAGGCCGGTGCCCACCTGGCCGAAGCTGCGCAGGAACTTGCCTTCGGCATCGAAGGTCTGCACGCGGAAGTTGCCCGCGTCCAGCACGTGCAGCAGGCCGTCGCCGGTGACGGCCGCCTGCACCGGGAGGTTGAACTCGCCTTCGCGCCGGCCGCGCCGGCCCAGCTCGCGCACCAGCTTGCCTTCGGCGTCGTAGATCATCACGCGGTGCTGCTCGCTCTCGTTGTCCGAGCGGTCGATCACGTAGACGAGGCTGCCGTCGGGGCTGGCGGCGACGCCGGTGGGGCGGTGCAGTTCGCCGGGCTGGCCGATGGTCTGCAGGTGCAGCCCGAGGCGGTCGTAGACGAACACCTTGCGCAGGCTGGCATCGGCCACGTAGAGCTTGCCACCGCGGTCCAGGGCGATCGCCGTCGGCTTCGCCAGGGTGCCGGGAGGGCGCAGGCCGAACTGGAACACCTTGCGCCGCGGCACGTCGAAGACCAGGATGCTGCGGCGGATGGAGTCGCCCACGAAGATGCGGCCCTCGCGGGCGGCGATGCTGGAAGGCTTGGCGAGGGCCTTGCCGTCGGCGCGGCCCACGCCCGTCAGGCGGGCGCGCAGTTTCTCTTCCTCGGTGGGCTCGGTGATGTCGCCGAGGTTGCGCAGCGCCGTCTCGTAGGCGAAGCGGGGCTGCTCCGGCGGGGCGGGCCACAGCAGGTCGCCCTGGTCCTGGTCGCGCGAGGCCTCCGGCGGCACGACCGCGCAGGAAGCGAGCAGTCCGGAACCGGCCAGGCCCAGCAGCAGCATGCGCCGCTCGTTCGTCGATCCCAGCGGCATCCTTGCTCCCTTTTCCATCATCGGGAAAGGGGAGCAACGTCCGTGCCGGCAGGCGCTAGGGGCCCATGCCTTCCGTCCGAGGCCGCGCCGGGACACCCGGGGGGGCCAGGAACAGCGCGAGGCAGATCGCACCGACGGCGACGCCGGCCACCACGTCGCTCAGGTAATGCGCACCCAGGTACACGCGGCTGAAGCAGACCAACAGCACCATCAGGCTCGCGATCCCCAGCGCGAGCGCGCGGATCGCGCGGCTGCGCCAGCGCCCGAAGGCCAGCGCGCACAGGGTCCCGTAGAACACGGTGGACGCGGCGGCGTGGCCGCTCGGGAAGCTGAGGGACAGCAGGTGCACCAGCGGGTCCTGCAGGTGCGGGCGCGGGCGCTGGAACAGGTGCTTCAGGCCGGCATTGAGGAGCATTCCGGCCGGGACCACGGCCAGGCGCGCGAGCGGCGTCCAGCCGCGCCGCCACGCCAGCCAGGCCGCGAGCAGCGCCGTGGCCGCCAGCAGCCAGCGGGTCTGGTGCGCGGCACTCACCAACAGCATGAAGGCGGTCAGCCCCGCGCTGCGCTGCGTGGCGAGCCACTGCGTGACCCGCAGGTCGAAGCGGGCCACAGGCCCGTCGGTCCAGACCTGCACCGCGAGCAGCGCCACCAGCAGCACGCACGCGAGCACCAGCGCCAGCCGGATGGCATTCGGCGTGCGGCTGCCGATGCGCGGGTCGGCCATCGGGCTTACGGGCGCGGCAGCGTCGGGTGCGGCCACTGCGGCGGATCGAACGCGGCCTGCTGGCGGCCCGCCTGCAGCGCCGCCTCGAAGGCCGGCACCGTGGCGCGCGGGTCCTCGCCCAGGCCGCGCACGATGCACACGCCGTCGGTGCCGGTGCGCGCGACCTCCTGCACCTGCCGGGGCTCCAGGATGCCGCCGATGGCCGTGACCGGCGCCTGCGCGGCGCGGCACCACCAGGCGAGGTTGTCCATGCCCTGCGGCAGCCAGGGCATATCCTTGGTGACCGTGGGCCACACCGGACCGCAGGCGATGTAGCGCGGCGACAGGGTGCGCGCCCGCGCCAGCTCCCACAGGCTGTGCGAGCTCACGCCCAGCGCCATGCCGCTGGCGAGCAGCCGGGCGCGGCCGGGATCGCCGAGCGCCAGCAGGTCCTCCTGCCCGAGGTGCACGCCCGGGGCGCCGAGCTCCTGCGCGAGCTGCCAGTGGTCGTTGACGAACAGTTCGGCGCCGGCACCGGCGCTGTCGGCAACCGCCTGCCCGATTTCCGTGCGCAGCATGGCGTGCCAGGCGGCGTCGGGGGAGGCGGGCTTCTTGATCCGCAGCTGCACGGTGCGCACGCCGGCGGCGAGCACCTGGCGCAGGCGTGCGGCGGAGTCGACGATGGCGTAGAGGTTCAGCGGCCGCGCGTGCCTCGACCCCGACCCTCCCGCGGAGGGGGAATGAGGAAGGGATTCGCCCCAGGAGAAGGCGGGCAGGACGAAGGGCGCCGGCATCTTCGCCACGATGGCGGCGTCGGCGGTGACGAAGCCCTGCGCCAGTGCCTGCCGCATGGCGGCGGCGAAGGCACCAGCGGATTGCGCCGGGCCCGCGAGCCAGCCGCACGCCTGCGGCGTGGCTATCCAGTCGAAGCCCTCGCGCGCGCCCACGATGCACACCGCCATCGCACCGCGGTCCCGCAGCCGCTGCGCCAGCAGGGGCGCCTCCCCCGCGACGCCGGCGCGTTCGCGCGCCTCGTCCGCCGTGCAGATCACCAGTTCCTGGTCGTTCATTGCATCACCCGTCCGCCGTCGACGAAAAGCACCTGGCCGGTGACGAATCCGCTCCAGGGGGAGGCGAGGAACAGCACCGGGCCCGCCACGTCCTCGGGACGGGCCAGCCGGCGCAACGGCGTCGCCGCCATCAGCGCCTCGCGGAAGGCCGCGCGCGTGCCGCTGCTGCCTTCGGTGGGATGGACCAGCCCCGGCGCGACGCAGTTGACGCGCACGCCGAGCGGTCCGAGTTCGCTCGCCAGGTTGCGGCTGAAGCCGACCAGGGCCGACTTCGCCGTCGTGTAGTCGTGATAGGGGACGACCGGGTTCTCGACCAGGTCGCTCACCAGGTTGACGATGCTGCCCCGCGCGCCGCGGCGGAAGTGCGGCAGCACCGCCTGGCACATGCGGTACGTGGCACCGACCGAGCCGTCGAACTGCGCCTGGTAATCGGCCCAGGCGAGCTCGGGGAAGGCCTTGCGCTGCTCCGGGTCGAAGGCGTAGGCGCGGAACGCGTTGTTCACGAGCACGTCGATGCGCCCCGCCTCGTCCACCACCTGCCCGACCAGCCGCTCCGCTTCCGCGGGCGCGGTCACGTCCGCCTGCAGCGCGAAGGCATCGCCCCCCGCGTCCCGGCACTGCGCCACGACCTCTTCGGCCGCCTTCGCATTGCGCAGGTAGTTGACCGCGACGGTGGCCTGCTCCGCCGCGAAGGCGCGCGCAATCGCCGCGCCGATGCCGCGGCTCGCTCCGGTCACCAGCACCACCTGGCCGGCGAAGTTCATCCCGGCTCCCCGCGGCGCCCCGGCAGCAGGTCCTGGCTCACCACCTTGCCCACGTCCAGCGGCTTCTGCACCAGGCCCAGCCTGCGATAGGTGTCCGCGGCCGCCTGCAGCGAGGCGACGTCCAGCGCGCCCAGGCCGTTGCGCCGGGTCAGCGCCGAGACGCTGGAGGCGTTGCGCAGCTTGATGATCTCGAGATTGAGCGCCGGGTCGGTGCCGTCGATGGCCCGCTTCACCGCGAGCTGGGCCGCCTCTTCCGGCTTGGCCATCATCCAGGCGGCCGCATCGGCGTAGCCGCGCAGGAAGCGCTGCAGGGCCGCGCGCTTCGCCTGGTAGACGTCCTCGCGCACCACGAACAGGTCGCTCGACATGGGCAGGACCTGGCCGACTTCGATCACGTTCACTTCGGGCAGGCCGCGGCGGCGGCCGATCAGCAGGCCGGTGTCGGTGGCCGCGGTGGCGTCCACCTGCCCCTGCATCAGCGGCGCGAAATTCAGCAGCCCGGTGACGACCACCGTCACGTCGGACTCGGACAGGCCGGCCGAGTGCAGCAGCACCTGCAGCCCCTGGCGCGTGCCGCTCGCGAGGCTGTAGACGCCGATCTTCTTCCCCTTCAGGTCGGCAGGCCGGGTGATGTTGCTGCCCTTGAGCGACACCACGTTGAAGACGTTCTGCGGATAGATGTCGTAGATCGCGCGCAGCTTCTCGCCCTTGTCGAGCGCGGCGAAGAAGGTGAGCGGGTCGCTGAAGGCGACGTCGGCCTGCCCGGCCAGGATGTTGCGGATCGCATCGGCGCTGCCGGCGCCCGGCACGTATTCCAGCGCGATGCCCTGGGCGCGGTAGAAGCCCTTGTCCTCGTCCACCAGCAGGGGCGTGACCTCGGTGATCGGCTTGTTCCAGCCGGCCACGACGATCCGGTCCAGGCGCGGCGGGGTGTTCTGCGCGAAGCTCGCAAGGGGTGCCGCGAGCAGGGCGGCCAGCAGGTCGCGGCGGGCGATGGGATGCATGGGATCTCCTCAGGAGTTGCGGGTGAAGGGCAGCAGCAGCCAGCGCTCCAGCAGCAGCGTGGCCTGGTAGACGGACATGCCGAGCGCGGCGATCAGCACCAGCACGGCGAACATCAGGGACGTGTCCATGGTTCCCTGCGAGGCGATGACCAGCGCGCCCAGGCCGCGGCTCGCGCCGATGAATTCGCCGACCACTGCGCCAACCAGCGCCAGCACCACCGCCACGCGCAGCCCGGCGAGGATGCCGGGCAGGCCCGAGGGCAGCTTCAGGCGCCAGAGCGTCTGCGCGCGGGTGGCCCCCAGCATGCGGAACAGCTCCAGCCGCTCGGGCGGGACCTGCTGCAGCGCGGTGAGCGTGTTCTCCAGCAGCGGGAAGAAGCAGATCAGCGCGGTGATGACCACGGTGCTGGTCATGCCGAAGCCGAACCACAGCACGAACAGCGGCGCCAGCGCCAGCTTGGGGACCACCTGGCTGGCCACCACGTAGGGCATCAGCAGCCGGCGCAGCGGCGCCGATTCGGCCAGCGCGATGCCGGCGCCGAAGCCGACGGCGCAGCCGCCCGCCACACCCAGCAGCAGTTCGAGCATCGTCGCCTGCAGGTGCGGCCAGAAGTAGCCGCTGGCGAGTCCCTGCCAGAGCGAGGTCGCCACGGCGGAAGGCGGCGGCAGCACCAGCTTCGGCAGGCCCAGCGTGCGGCAGGCGGCCTCCCACGCAGCGAGCAGGGCCGCCAGCAGCAGCAGCGATGCCAGTCGGGCGCGGGTCATGCTTCCACGGCCTCCAGGTGCAGGGCCGCGCGGACTTCGGCGCAGCGCTGCGCGAAGGCGGGGCTGTAGCGGGTCTGCGCCGTGCGCGCGGGCAGCTCGATCGCGATCTCCTGCACGATGCGGCCCGACTCGACCACGTCGACGCGGTCCGCGAGGTACACCGCCTCCGCGATGTCGTGCGTCACGAACAGCACGCCGGTGCCGCGCGCGCGGCACATCTGCAGCAGGTCGCGCTGCAGTTCCTCGCGCGTGATCGCGTCCAGCGCGGCGAAGGGCTCGTCCAGCAGCAACAGCGAGGGCTGCAGGATCAGCGCCCGCGCCAGGGCGACCCGGCTCTGCTGGCCGCCCGAGAGCTGGCGCGGGTACTTGCGCGCGTGCGCCGCGAGGCCGAGCTGCTCCAGCAGCTGCAGCGCCTGCGCGGCTTCTTCGGGACGGGGGCGGTGGTGCAGCGACACCGGCAGCAGCACGTTGTCGATCACGCGCTGCCACTCCAGCAGGTTGGGCGCCTGGAACACGAAGCCGATGTCGGGGCCGATGGCGTCGCGGCCGCGGCCCCGGAACACCACCTCGCCGCTGTCCGGGCGCAGCAGGCCGGCCGCGAGCTTCAGCAGCGTCGTCTTGCCGCAGCCGCTGCGGCCGACGAGGCAGTGGAAGGCCCCGGCCGCGACGTCGAGGTCCACGCCGGCCACCGTGGCGGGCCAGCCAGGGAAGGCGAAGCGCACGTCGCGCAGGGACAGCAGGCTCACGGCAGCTGCTCCTGCGCATACGGCGCGCAGCGGTCGGCCGCACGCTCGGCCGAGCCCTCGATCTCCACCATGCGAACGAGGTCCGCGAGGTTGAAGCGGCCGTCGTGGTGCCAGCCGGCTTCGGGCGAGCTCATGGCCCCGAGGGCGCAGATGCGCGTGACGCCGACGCGGCCCAGCGCTTCGCCCAGCGCGTAGAGGCGTTCGGGCTCGCAGGCGAGGCCCACCGTCTGCAGGAAGCGCGCGTGCGGCGCGGCGAGCGGCAGCACGTCCTCCAGCGCGTCGACCTCGCTCACGTGGATGCCGCGGCCGCCGCCGGTGGGCGCGAGCGGCTGCGGCGTGTCGCTGTACGCGACGCACCAGGCCGCGTCCGCATCGCCCAGCAACTCGCAGCCCTCGCCGGCCAGCGAGCGCAGTTCGGCCGCCTGGCGCCAGTTGGCGATCGCCGCCGCGTCTTCCAGCGCCAGCGCGCGGCGCGGGAAGCGCTGCTGCAGGTTCGCGAGTTCGGCCGCCAGGTACTGGGCGAAGGCGCGCGGCGCCACCTTGCCTCCGCGTTCGACGTAGAAGTGGTGCGGCGAGTAGCAACCCTGCTGCTCGTAGCGCACGATGTCGTGCGCCGCGAGCCGCGCCGTCGCGGGCGCGCGCTGCGTGTCGAGGGCCGCCCTGCCGACGAGGCCGAAACCCAGCTTGTGGCCGTAGCCGAGGAAGCGCGCGCTCACCGGCACCTGCGCGCGCACCTGCGCGATCGCCTCGTCGCCGCCGTAGGCCAGCACGGTGTCGGCCTCGCCGAACACGGCCGCGGCGCTGCGCGCGTCGCCGCCCTTCCACCACACGATCGCCAGGCACTCGCCCAGCGGCGGGTGCACTTCGGCCAGCAGGCGCGCGAACAGGCTGGCGAATACGGGCTCCGCGCTCGGCAGCTTGCCCAGCGAGCCGGCCTTCACCAGCAGCCCGCAGGCGAGGCTCCACAGCGGCAGCGCCGGCACGTTGCCCGCCCAGCTGTGCACCAGCAGTTCGGGGCCGAAGGCCCGCACCGCGCCGCCCTTGGGCGCGGGCTGGAACTCGTCCAGCACCTTGGGATTGGCGAAATCCTCGGCGACGAAGCGATGCAGCTGCGGCGCCCGGAAGGTCTGCAGGAAGCCGTCGAGGCCCAGCCGGACCATCTCGGCGTCGTAGCCGCTCACGGTGGGCAGCAGCCGCTCGGCCTCCTGCCGCCAGGGGTCGCGCGGATCGAGCAGGCGCATCACGGCCGCATCGAGGATGCGCACGATCCCCGACACCGGCAGGGTCTTCAGGTGCCGGGCGCTGGCGGCCCTGACGCGCCGCGCCAGCGCGCCGAGTTGCGCCGGCGCCAGCACGGGGACGCGGACTTCGAGCTGGCGGCCGCCCGCGGCGAAGGGCAGCGTGTGCCACGCCACCTCCTCCGCACGCAGTCCGGGCAGGTGGCCCGCGGTCCAGATGGCCATGCTCACCCCCGTGCAGCCTGCAGGAACTCCTGCACCGCCAGCGAGCAGCCCTTGGCCTGCGCGTCCCCGGCGCGTCCCAGCAGCAGGAAGCCCTGGCCCGAGGCCACCCCGACGTCCTCGGTGAGGATGGTGGTGACGGCGTTGAAGCTGGCGAGATCGCAGTGCACGAGGATGCCGCGCTCCCCCGCCGGCACGTCGCGCCCGGTGAGCGGATCCACGACGCGGGAGCGGATCCAGTGCGGGCCCGACTTGACCGAGGGCACGACGGCATTGCCCTCGTCGTAGAGCTGGGTGCTCAGCTCGGTCATCCCATACATGTTGATGCAGCGCTCGCGCGGCACGCCGAAGGCCTGCGCCAGCGCGGCGTAGAAGTCCTCCAGCGGCAGTTCGCGCGACTGGCTCTTGTAGCCGCCGGTGTCGAGCAGGCGGCTGCCCGCGGGCAGGCGGAAGCGCTCCCCGGTCGCGGCGAGCGCGTCGAGGAAGTGGACGAAGCTGTAGCTGGCGCCGAGCACGGCGCAGGGTTCGCCGCTGGCTTCGGCGCCGCGCAGGAAGGCACGCAGGCCGTCGAAGTCCATGCCCTGCGGGCCCACGAAGTACGCGCTGTCGCCGGTGCCGAACTCCCTGGCGGCCAGGGCGAGGTAGTGGGCCAGCGAGGAGTTGGGCATCGCCTGTTCGTCCGGGAACAGGATGGCCATGCGCAGGCGCGGGGCGCCCTGCATGAAGCGGCGCGCGAAGTTGCGGCGGAAGGAGGCGTCCCACACCGCCATGGTCGGGTGGTAGTGGCGGCCCTTGACCTCGCCGCGCGTGGTGCCGCTGGTCATGAACACGCGCTCGCAGCTGTCGGCCGGGGCGCAGCTGAGGGTGACTTCCTTGAAGGCGCTGATCGGAACCGCGGGGATGTCGCGCCAGCTCCTGACGCTGCGCGGCGTGGCGCCGCGGCCCTGGCAGAAGCGCCGGAACGCCGCGTTGTCCGCGTGCTGCCCGGCGAACAGGCGCAGGGCCAGCGCGTCGAACTCCGCGTCGGTGCAGCCGTCCTGCGCAAGGAACGACAGCAGCGTGTCGACGAGCGGGGCGTTCATGCCAGCGGCCGCTTCTGCATCGCCTGCGGGGCGTGGGCGTGGTTCAGCGGCCCGCTGCCCGCGCCCGTGCGCACGTCGGCGCCGGCCTGCAGGGCGCCGCGGATGTAGTCGCGCGCGCAGCGCACCGCGGCCTCCAGGTCGAGGCCCAGCGCGAGCTGGCTGGCGATCGCGCTGGAGAGCGTGCAGCCGGTGCCGTGCGTGTTGCCGCTGGCGATGCGGGGCGCGCGCATCCACAGCGGCTGGCCGCCGCGCGCCAGCAGCAGGTCGCTGACGGTCTCCCCTTCGAGGTGGCCGCCCTTGACCAGCACCGCGTTGGCGCCGCGCTCGAGCAACCGGCGCGCCGCGGCCTCCATGTCGGCTTCGGTGCGCAGCGGCTGGCCGACCAGCAGCGCGGCTTCGTCGAGATTGGGCGTGACGACGGTGGCGAGCGGGAACAGCTCGCGCACCAGCACCTCGATGGCCGCATCGTCGATGAGCTTGGCGCCGCTGGTGGCGATCATCACCGGGTCCAGCACCACCTTCGCGATGCCGTGCCGCCGCAGGGCCGCGGCGACCGTGCGCACGGTGTCGGCCGAATGCAGCATGCCGATCTTGACCGCATCGACGCCGATGTCCTCGACCACGGCGTCGATCTGGTCGGTGAGGAACTGGGCGGGCACCCCGTGGATGGCGCGCACGCCGAGGGTGTTCTGCGCGGTCAGCGCCGTGATCGCGGTCATGCCGAAGCAGCCGAGCGCGGTGAAGGTCTTCAGGTCGGCCTGGATGCCGGCGCCGCCACCGCTGTCGGAGCCTGCGATGGACAGGACGCGCGGGTACCGGAAGGCTGGAACGATGTTCAAGGGGGCTCCTTCGCGAGCGAAACAGGTGCTCCGAAGGATTCGCCCCGGACCCGGGATGGGTCAGGCTTGCAGCTCTCCTTCCGCCGGTCTGAACCGGTTCAAGTTCACGGGTCTGGATCTCAGCACGCGATGCGTACACCCCGGAGCTGTGGCGATTGTGACACAGGGGCGGGGGGGCGCATCGTGGGGCCCCAAAACCCAACAGCCGGACGCAGAGGACGCGAAAGATACGCAGAGGGCGCAGAAAAGACAAAGGAAACGTTAAAAGGTCTTCTTTTGCGTCCTTTGCGTACCCTTTGCGTTCTCTGCGTCCGGCTGTTGTGCGTTTCTAGAACTTCGTATAGCCGCCGTCGATCAGGAACTGCTCGCCCGTGGCATACGAGGACGCATCGCTGGCCAGATACACCGCGATCCCGCCGAAGTCGTCCATCGTGCCCCAGCGCCGCGCCGGCACCCGCGGCAGCACGGCTTGCGCGAACTTCTCGTTGTGGAACGAGCGCTCCGTCATGTCGGTCTCGATCCACCCGGGCAGGATGGAGTTGACGCGGATGCGGTGGCGCGCCAGTTCCACTGCGAGCGCCCGCACCATGGCGGTCACCGCGCCCTTGGACGCGCCGTAGTGGCTGTTCCGCGCCGCACCTTCCACGGCCGCCGTGCTGGCCGTGGCCACCAGCGAGCCGCCCTGCCCGTGCTGCGCCATGTGGCGGGCCGCGGCGCGAAAGGTGAGGAACACGCCTTCCACGTTCACCCGCTGCACGCGCCGGAATTCCTCCAGGCCCATCTCGGTGAGCAGCACGCCCTTGCTGGACACGCCGGCATTGGCGAAGCAGCTGTCCACGCGGCCCAGCGCCGCCACCGACGCGGCGAAGGCCCGCTCCACCTGCGACTCGTCGCCGACGTCGCACACGAAGCCGTGCACCCGCGCCGCGTCGCCGCATTCGTCGGCCAGCGCACGCCGCGCCGCCTCGGTCTTGTCGGCGTTGCTGCCCCAGATCGCCACCCCGGCGCCGGCCGCCAGCAGGGCCCGCGCCATGCCGTAGCCGATGCCGCCGTTGCCGCCCGTCACCACGACGCCGCGGCCTTCCAGGTCGAATGGCTGGTACATGGATCAGGCCCGCTGCGCGGCCAGCACCTTCTGCACCTGCGGCTGCTCGTTCATGCGGCGGAAGTGGTCGGCCACCCTGGCGAAGCGCTGCCCGTCCACCTTGTCGCCCTCCAGCCAGCGCGTGAGGGTGTACAGGTACAGGTCGCTGGTGCTGAAGCGCTCGCCCAGCACCCACGGCCCCTGGAACATGCGCGTCTCGACCAGCTCGAAGCAGTCGCCCATGTTCTGCGTCACCTTCTTTTTCATCGATTCGATCGCCTCGGCGTCGTCGCTCCAGCGGTAGCCGCGCGCGCCGTGCGCATGCGCGACGTGCACGGTCGAACAGAGGTAGCTGTTGAATTCGTTCATCTTCGCCAGCAGGAAGGCGTCGTCCAGCGGCGCGAGCTTCGCCTCGGGATGGCTCTGGGCGATGAACTGCAGCAGCGCGGGCGTTTCGGTCAGCACGCCTTGCGGCGTGACCAAGGCCGGCACGCGGCCCTTGGGGTTGACGCGCAGGTACTCGGGGGAGCGCTGCTGCTGCTCCTTGAAGTTCAGGCGCACCGCGTCATAGGGCGCGCCGGCGTATTCCAGCGCGAGGTGCGTGGCGAGGGCGCAGGTGCCGGGGGCGTAGTACAGGGTCAGCATGCGCGGGATTGTGGGAGCCTCCCGCGCATGCGTCCAGCGGGGAAGTCCCCTTCCGCGCGCTTGCTCAGGAGTTGATGGAGAGCAGCTCGATCTCGAAGATCAGCGTCGCGTTGGGCGGCACCGCGCCGCCGGCGCCGCGCTCGCCGTAGGCCGTCTTCGGCGGGCAGGTCACGCGCGCCTTGCCGCCCGGCTTCATCAGCTGCACCGCCTCGGTCCAGCACGGGATCACGCGATTGAGCGGGAAGGCCGCCGGCTGGCCGCGCTTGTAGGAGCTGTCGAATTCCTTGCCGTCGGTGAGCGTGCCGCGGTAATGGACCTTCACCGTGTCGGTGGCCTTGGGCGAGGCGCCGCTGCCGGCCTGCACGGACTCGAAGACGACGCCGCTGGGCAAGGTGGTCTTCGCGGTGCCGGTGAGGCTGGTGGCATTGGGCACGCCGGTGGCATTGGCGGCCGGCGCCGCGGGGGTCTGGGCGCAGGCGGCGACGCTGGCCAGGGCGAGCACGGAAGCGGCGAAGGGAAGCAGACGCATGGTGACCGTTCGGGAAGTGGACGAAAGAGCCATTATTCCCCGGAACGCATCAGGTCGTGCTCGGCTCGCGCAACAGGCCGCGCCGCTCCAGTTCCGCGCGGGTCGCCACCACCGTGGCGCGCAGCTGCACGACCAGGTCGGCGGTCGGCAGGCCCCGCAGCGCCGCCTGCTCCAGGCGCGTCGCCAGCTCGAACAGCGCTTCGAGGCCGAAGGTTCCCGCGGAGCCCCGGATCCTGTGCGCCTGCTGCGCGATCGCTTCCGCCCCGGCACCCTCCTGCTCCATGCCCGCGCAGCCTTCCTCGTAGCCGCGCAGGGCCGTGCGCAGCAGCTCGGCGAGCTCATTGCCATCGGCCATGCGCTGCAGCACCGCCAGGGTCGCTTCGTCCACCAGCACGGGAGGCGCCGCAATCTCCTGCGGTGCATCCGGCGGCGCGACGGTGCGGGTGATCCGGGCCAGCGCGGCCCGCAGCCGGTCCCAGTCGATCGGCTTGGGCAGGCAGTCGTCCATGCCCGCTTCGAGATAGAGCTCGCGCTCGTGGGCCATCACGTTGGCCGTGAGGCCGATGATCGGCACCTGGCCCGTGGGTGCCGGCAGGCGGCGGATCTGGCGGGTGGCCTCCACGCCGTCCATGACGGGCATCTGCACGTCCATCAGCACCAGGTCGAAGGCCTGCTCCTGCACCGCGGCCAGAGCCTCGACCCCGGTGGCAGCGAACCTCAGGACGTGGCCGTCGCGCGCGAGGGCGGTGCGCAGGATTTCGCGGTTGATGTCCACGTCCTCCGCGATCAGGATGCGCTGCGGCGGCGTCGCCTGCGCTTCGCGGCGCGTCTCCGCCGCCACCCGGCGCGGATCGCCGGGACGGAAGGCCAGCTCGAATCGGAACACGCTGCCTTCCCCCGGCTGGCTGGTCACGCCGATCTGCCCACCCATCGCCTGCACCAGCCGCTGGCTGATCGCGAGCCCGAGCCCGCTGCCGCCGTAGCGCCGCGAGGTCGAGCGGTCGGCCTGCGTGAAAGGCGCGAACAGGGTCTGCAGCTTGTCCGGCGCGATGCCCACGCCGGTATCGCGCACCTCGAAGGCGATCTTGCGCTGTCCGTGATCGGCCGGCATCTCGAGGGCCCGCAGCGAGACACTGCCCTTCTCGGTGAACTTGATCGCGTTGCCCACCAGATTCAGCAGGACCTGGCGCAGGCGCAAGGGGTCGCCGCGCAGGATGCCTTCCAGGTGCAGCTGCTCGTCGACCTGCACCGCGAGCCCGCGTTCCACCGCCAGCGGGTGGGCCAGCGAACGCACCTGCTCCAGCACCTCGCCGAGGGAGAAATCGACCTCCTCGAATTCGAGCCGCCCGGTCTCGATGCGGGTGAAGTCGAGGATGTCGTTGATCACGCTGAGCAAGTGCCGCCCGGAGCCGTGCATCGCCTCCACGTAGCGCTTCTGCTGCGGCGTGAGCGGCTCCGCGGCCAGCAGGTCCACCATGCCCAGCACGCCCGTCATGGGGGTCCGGATTTCGTGGCTCATCGCCGCGAGGAATTCGGTCCGGGCGTCGCTCGCCCGCCGCAGGCGCTGCGCCAGCTCGCCCTGCTGCGAACGCAGCAAGGCGAGGGGCAGGCTCGAAAGCAGCAGCGCCGCCAGGAACAACTGCGCCGTCTCCATCTGCACGGCGAGGGTCTCCCCGGCAAGCATGTGGGCGATTCCGCCGCGGCCCTGCAGCGTGGCCCAGAAGAGCGCCACGGTGACCGCGGCGACGCCCAGCGTGGCGCCCGCGAGGCCGTACCACCAGGTCAGCGCGATGAGGATGGGGAAGGCGAGCAGGAACGTGCCCTCGTGGAATTCACTGTGCACCGCCGCGGCGGCGAGCAGCGCGCCCAGCGCCAGCACGAGCGCCGGTCGCACCTGCCGGCGCGCGAAGGCTTCGGCGCGCAGTTGCCGGTCCATCCAGCTCAGGAGGAAGGGGCCGGCCACCAGCATCCCGAGGGCCGAGGCCGCATACCAGGTGCGCCACACGGTGGCGAACGCCGCACCCTCGTACCAGCGCAGCGAGGCCGCGGCGAGCGCGGCGCTCGCCACCGGCACCAGGAGGCAGGCCACGATCACGCGGGTCATCTGCGCGCCTTCGAAGACCGGGAACCGCACCCCGCCGGTCGCGCGCACGAACAGGGCCGCGAGCGCGATCTCCAGCACGTCGGCGAGGGCGAGCGGCAGCGGCGGCCCGTGGCCGATGAAGTGGATGACCGCCGCGTCGAGCGCCGCGATCGGCACGAGGAACCAGGGCCAGCTGCGCAGCGGGTGCACGAGCAGGGCCGCGAACGCGATCGCGTTGGAATACCAGATGGGCGTGAGCGTACCGAAGACCCACGTGGAGGCCACGGCGGTCGCCAGGAAGGCGGCGGTGACGGTGAGCAGGTGGCGCGGAGGGGGCGGGACGAAGGCCGGCACGTTCATTCGGCGGCCCGCACCGGGTTGCCCGAGGTTTCGGCAGGCCAGGCTCGAGCGTAGCACGCAGATGCGCGCGGAGATCCCGGGCGACTGCCGATCGGGACGAAGGACTTCTTTAACGTGCCGTTAAGGTCCCTCTCCGAAATTGCGCCCCTGATGCATCCGATCAGGAGGAGTTGCACATGCCTTTGCTTCACGCCCTGCCGGGCACCCCGGAGGGCAGCCCGCCCCTGCGGGTGCATGGCGCGGACGATCTCGAGCGCCCCCTGGTGGAGGACTTCATCCGGACCGTGTACGCGCAGCATTACGGCGCCACGCTGGACGCCTTCATGCCGGTGCTCGTGAGCCTCGCGGACGAAGAAGGCCAGGTGATCGCGGCCGCCGGCTATCGCTGCGCGGCGGAAGGTCCCCTCTTCCTGGAACAGTACCTGCACCTGCCGGTGGAACGGGCGCTCGCGCCGCACGCGGCCCGCCCGCTCGCACGCCGCGAGGTGGTGGAGATCGGGCAGCTCGCCGCCGGGCGGCCGGGCGCTGGGCGCCGCCTGATGCTGCGACTGGGACCGCATCTCGCGCAGCGGCAGTACCGCTGGGTGGTGGCCACGCTCACCCGCGAGCTGCGGCAGCTGATGGCGCGCATGGGCATCGCGCCGCTGGCGCTGGCCGCCGCGGATCCCGCGGTGCTGGGCGACGCCGCGGCGCAGTGGGGCAGCTACTACGAGCACGAACCGGTGGTGCTGGCGGGCGAGATCCACGCCGCGCTGCGTCGGCTGGCGCGGGCGACGGCGGGAGGCGGCGCGTGAGAGTCTCCTCCTGGCGAGCGGCCCTCGAGGGGCCGGGGCTCTCGTGGAGCCCGTACCAGCTGGAAAGCGCCGCGGCCCGCTTCGCCGGGGTCCTGCGCGCGCGCGGCAGCACGGTCCTGGCGACGCTGATGGACAACGGGCCGGCCTGGATCGTGGCGGACCTGGCCGCCAGCCGCGCCGGCGTGGTTCACGTGCCCCTGCCGGCCTTCTTCACGCCGGAGCAGGTGCGGCACGCCCTGGCGGCCGCGGGCGTGGACACGCTGCTCACGACGCCCCAGGGTGCCGCGGCCTGGCCGCAGGGTGCGAGCGCACAGTGCGCGGTCGCGGAACAGCCGCTCGTGCTGCTGGGCCTGCCCGGCGCCCGGGTCCCCATGCCGCCCGGCACCGCCAAGATCACCTTCACTTCCGGCAGCACCGCGGCTCCGAAGGGCGTCTGCCTGGACGCGAACGCGATGCGCAGGGCCGCCGCGGGCCTCGTCACCGCGCTGGAGCCGCTGGACATCCGGCGCCACCTGTGCGTGCTGCCGCTGGCCGTGCTGCTGGAGAACCTGGCGGGCGTGCTGGCGCCGCTCGCGCGCGGCGCGACGGTGGTCGTGCCGCCGCTGGCCGAAGTGGGACTGAGCGGGTCCTCGGGCTTCGATCCCGCGACCTTCGATGCCGCGGTCCGGCGCCACGAGCCCGACAGCCTGATCCTGCTTCCGCAGATGCTGCGGGCCTGGACGGCGTGGCTGCAGTACGCGGGCCGGCGCGCGAGCGCCTCGCTGAGGATGGTGGCGGTGGGCGGTGCCGCCGTCGGCGAACCGCTGCTGCTCGCCGCACGCGAGCGCGGCATTCCCGCCCACGAGGGCTACGGCCTGTCGGAGGGCGCATCGGTGCAGACCCTCAACCTGCCGGGGCAGGACCGTCCCGGCAGCGCCGGCCGCCCGCTGCCGCACGCCAGGCTGCGCATCGCCGGCGACGGCGAGATCGAGATGGCCGGCACCCTGATGGCCGGCTACCTCGGCGACGGCGCGCCCGTGCCGCAGTGGTGGCCCACCGGCGACCTGGGCCGCATCGACGAAGACGGCTTCCTCCACGTGGAGGGCCGGAAGAAGAACGTGCTGATCACGGGCTTCGGCCGCAACGTCTCGCCCGAGTGGGTGGAGACGGCCCTGCGCGGCGACCCGCGCATCGCGCAGGCCGTGGTGTTCGGCGATGGGCAGCAGGCGCTGAGCGCGGTGCTGTGGCCGCTGGCGGCAGG
Organism: Ramlibacter monticola; assembly: GCF_016722785.1. GTDB lineage: Bacteria > Pseudomonadota > Gammaproteobacteria > Burkholderiales > Burkholderiaceae_C > Ramlibacter > Ramlibacter monticola. Next base: position 737,527 of record NZ_JAEQNE010000002.1, read on the forward strand.
CGTTCCCGACCAGGCCCTGGCCGGTGCGGTGGAGGCCGCCAACGCCACGCTCCCCGACTACGCGCGCGTGGGCCGGTGGGTGCGCGCCCGCGCCGCCTTCGACGCGCAGGCGCGGCTCGCCACCCCCAACGGCCGGCCGCTGCGCGGCGCCATCCTGGCCCTGCACGCCGATGCGTTGGGCCTGCCTGCTTCCCCCTCCGCTTCCAAGGAGCCCCATGACTTTCTTCCCTGAGCTTCTGAAGCAGACCGAGTCCGCGCGGCTCGGGATGCTCTCGGCGCCCATCATCCAGGGCTGCCTGCGCGGCGAGGTCTCGCTTTCCAGCTATGTCGCCTTCCTCACGGAGGCCTACCACCACGTGCGCCACACGGTGCCGCTGATGCGCGCATGCAGGCAGGCGCTGCCGGCGCGGCACGCCTGGCTGCGCGAGCCGCTGGACGAGTACATGCGCGAGGAGGAAGGCCACGACGAATGGATCCTCGACGACCTGCGCGCCTGCGGCGCCGACGCGGAAGCGGTGCGCCACAGCGCGCCGGGGCACGCCACCGAGGTGATGGTCGCCTACGCCTACGACACGATCGCGCGGCGCAATCCGCTGGGCTTCTTCGGCATGGTGCACGTGCTCGAAGGCACCAGCGTCAGCCTGGCGCTGCTCGCCGCCGACCGCATCCAGGCGGTGCTGGGGCTGCCCGACGCGGCCTTCGGCTACCTGCGTTCGCACGGCCTGCTGGACCGGGAACACACCAGCCACTTCCAGTTGCTGATGAACGCGGTGGAGGATCCGCGCGACCAGGCCGACATCGTGCACGCGGCGCAGGCGTTCTACCGGCTCTATGGCGACGTGTTCCGCGGGCTGCCGCTGCCGCAGGTGCGGCGCGCGGTGGAGGTCCAGGCATGAAGGCGCGCCAGGCAAGGGTCCTCCTGACCGGCGCAACGGGCGGCATCGGCAGGGAGGCCGCGTCGGTCCTCCTGGACGCCGGCGCCAGTGTGATGGTGGCGGCCCGCACGGCGCAAGGCGCGGCGACGCTGGCGGGCGAACTGCGCGCGCGCCATGGCCGGTCCGCGGACCAGGTTCCCTGGGCCGCGGCGGACCTGCGCGAATCCGCCGCGGTGGAGCGGCTCGCGCGCGAGGCCGCGGGCTGGGGCTGCAACGTGCTCGTGCAGGCCGCCGGCGCGCCGGCCTTCGGGCCGCTGCAGGCGCAGGAGCCGGACGCGATGGCGGCCGTGCTGCAGGCCAACCTGCTCGCGCCCATGGTGCTGACGCACGCGCTGCTGCCGCACCTGCGGCGCCAGCAGCGCGCGCAACTGCTCTACGTCGGCTCGGTGCTCGGCGCCATCGGCCTGCCCGGCTACAGCGTCTACGCGGCCAGCAAGTTCGGGCTGCGCGGCTTCGCCGAGGCGATGCGGCGCGAACTGGCGGGCAGCCGCGTGCACGTGCAGTACCTCGGGCCGCGCAGCACGCAGACCGGCTTCAACAGCGCCGCCGTGCAGGCCTACAACGAGGCGACGGGCACCGCCATGGACAGCGCCGCGACCGTCGCCGCGGCCCTGCTGCGCATGCTGGAGGACGAGAGCCCGGAGCGCTTCCTGGGCTTCCCGGAGCGCCTGGCCGTGCGCCTCAACGGGCTCGCGCCCCTCGCCCTGGACGGCAGCTTCCGGCTCCACAGCCGCACCCTCGCCGCCCTGCCGACCCTCCTTCAGGGAAGGACCGAACCATGAACAGCGTGTCTCGTCCCTCCCGGCGTGCGGTGCTCGCCGCCGCCCTCGTCCTGGCCGCCACGGCGCCCCGCGCCGCCACGGTGGGCGACGCGGTCCTCGACCTGCAGCGCGAGTGGGAGGTGACCCGCTACCAGGCGCCGCCGCCCGAGCGCGAGAAGCGCTTCGAGAGCCTGGCGGCGAAGGCGCGGCAGGTGAGCGAATCCCTCCCGGGCCGCGCCGAGCCGCTGGTGTGGGAAGGCATCATCCTCAGCTCCTGGGCCGGCGAGAAGGGCGGCCTGGGTGCGCTGCCGCTGGTGAAGCAGGCCAAGGCGCTGTACGAGCAGGCGATCCGCATCGACGGCAACGCGCTGGAGGGCTCGGCGTACAACAGCCTCGGCGTCCTGTACTACAAGGTCCCGGGCTGGCCGGTCGGCTTCGGCGACGAGGACAAGGCGCGCGAGCTGCTGCAGAAGGCGCTGGCGATCAATCCGCAGGGCATCGATCCCAACTTCTTCTTCGCCGAGTACCTGGTGGAAACGCGCCATCCGGACCAGGCCGTCGCCTATCTCGAACGCGCGCTGCAGGCGCCGGCCCGCCCCGGCCGGCCCCTCGCGGACCAGGGCCGCCGCGAGGAAGCGCGCGCCTTGCTGGAGAAGGCGAAGGCTTCCGCGGCGCGCTAGGAACCCCGTTCAGGATCTTTACCGAAGGTAAGACCTTGGTCCCATTTTTTCCCGTACCGCGCCTTCGGATGATCCATGCATCCTGGGAGCCTGCCATGAAGTTCGCCAGCCACGCCCGCGGCGCGCTCGTCGCCGCCATCGCCACCCTCCTTTCGGGCTGCTACTACCCGCCGCCCGCGGTGATGCAGCAGTCCTATCCGTTCGACCGGCATCCCGGGGTGTTCATGGAAGTCTGGTGGCAGTCCGACTACTACGGCAACAGCTACGCCAGCACGCGCCTCGTCAACCGCAGCAACATGGACAAGTGCGCGTGGACCGACATGCAGCCCAGCCGGCTGCTGCGCGTCGGCGAGTCCTGGCAGATCGGCCAGGGGCCCTCGCCGGGCAACGTGGGCGTGGCGAACGTGCTGCCCTGGGACCCGAACTGCGTCAAGGCGCGTGAAGGCAGCTGAGGCTCACGCAGCGCCGGATCCCCGCAGCAGGCGCCCGATCGCCTCCAGCAGCGCATGCGGCTTGAGGGGCTTGGAAAGGTGCAGGTCGAAGCCCGCATCCAGGGTCTTCTGGCGGTCGGCGGCCCGCGCGAAGGCGGTCAGCGCGATGATGGGCAGGTGCGGCCGCTGCGATTCGCGCTGCAGCTCGCGCACGCGCCGCACCAGTTCGTAGCCGTCGCGGCCCGGCAGCCCGATGTCGCTCACCAGCACGTCGGGCCAGGACTGCCGCATCGCCTGCAGCGCGCTCTCGTAGTCGGCCGCGATGCGCACCGTCGCGGCGCGGTCGGACAGCACCACCGTCATCATCTGGCTGGCTTCCGGGTCGTCCTCCACCAGCAGCACGTCCACGCCCTGCAGCGGCACCGCGTCGCTTTCCGGCGGCTCGGCGGCCTGGGTGTCGCCGAACTCCGCCGGGGCCTCCGTGGCGCCTTCCACCGGCAGCTCGACGCGCATGGTGGTGCCCTGCCCCTCGCCCGCGCTCTCGGCGCTCACCGTGCCGCCATGCAGGTCGACCAGGTGCTTGACGATCGACAGGCCCAGGCCGAGGCCGCCGTGCCGGCGGTTGCCGGGCGAGTCGCTCTGCGTGAAGCGGTCGAACAGGTGCGGCAGGAAGTCGGCCTTGATGCCCTGGCCGAAGTCCTGCACCGACAGGCGCAGGCGGTCCTCCTCGCGCCGCAGGCGCACGAGCACGCGGCCCCCGTCGGGCGAGAACTTGATCGCATTCGTGAGCAGGTTCCAGATGATCTGCTGGAAGCGCGCAGGGTCGAGCCAGGCGTCCTCGTGCGCGCCGGCGACGTCCGCTTCGACCTTCAGGCGGCGCTCGGCGATGCTGCGGGCGAGCGCCTCGATCGAGCTGGTGACCAGCACGGCCGGGTCGATCCATTCGCGCTCCAGCCGCAGCTTGCCGGAGTTGATCCGCGCCACGTCGAGGATGTCGGAGATGATGCGGGCCTGCGTCTTGACGTTGCGCTCGATGGCCGCCAGGCCCTGCTCGCCCTCGGGCGTGGTGCCGCGCCGCTTGAGGATGTGGACCCAGCCGACGATGGCGTTGAGCGGCGTGCGCAGCTCGTGCGACAGCACCGCGATGAAGTCGTCCTTGGTGCGGCTGTGGTGTTCGGCCAGCTGGCGCGCCGCCTGCTCGCGTTCCAGCAGTTCGCGCCGGCGCTGCTCCAGCTCGTGCCGCGCCGACACGTCGATCGCGATCGCGATGCGGCGGCCGGCTTCCACGTGCGAGGACACGCTCCATTCGAGGTGCACCAGGGTGCCGTCGGGGCGCAGCAGCGGGAATTCGCCGCGCCAGGTGGGTCGCTCGCCCGCGGGACTCGCCAGTTGCGCCTCGATGCGTTCGCGCCACTCGGGAGGCGCCAGCTCGCCGACGCGGAGCCCGATCAGCTGGCCGGGCGTGCGATCCAGCAGGCCCAGCATGGCCGGGTTGGCGTCGGTGAAGCGGCCTTCCCCATCCAGCAGCGCGATGCCGCTCTGGGCCTGGTCGTAGATCGCGCGGAAGCGCTGCTCGCTGCGGCGCAGCTCGTCCTCCGCCAGCCGGGCCCGGATCAGCGCCTGCAGCGTGGCCACGAGGATGGCGGGCTCCACCGGGTGCACCAGGTAGCCGTCGGCGCCGGCGTTGAGGCCGGTGACGCGGTCCTCGTCGCGGATGTACGCGGCGGAGAGGTGCACCACGGGCAGCAGGGCCGTCGCCGGCCGGGCGCGGATCCGGCGGCACACCTCGAAACCGTCGATGTCGGGCAGGTGCACGTCGAGCACCACCGCCGACACGCCCCCCGCGACGAGGTCGAGCGCCTCGGCGCCGCTGCCCGCTTCGGCCGTGCGGAAGCCCGCCGCCCGGACCACGCGGCTGGTGGAGTAGCGCGTGGCCGGGTTGTCATCGACCACCAGCACCGTGTGGACGGAGCGGTCGATGGTGGTGTTGATGACTTCCGTGCCGATCATTCGACTGGCGCGTCCTGGAGCCGGACCGGGATCGTGACGTGGAACACGGAGCCCTTGCCGGGTTCGCTCGTCAGGCCGACGCTGCCGCCCAGCAGCTCCGCCAGCTTGCGGCTCAGCGACAGCCCGAGGCCGGTACCGCGCAGCCGCTTCTGCAGCGGCGACTGCACCTGCGAGAAGTCCTCGAAGATGGTGCGGTGGAATTCCGGCGCGATGCCGATGCCGCTGTCGGCGACCGAGAAGGTCACGCGCTCGTCGGATTCGAATTTCGCGCTGACCCGCACCTCGCCGCGCGGCGTGAACTTGAGCGCGTTGGAAATGAAGTTGCGCAGGATCTGCGACAGCTTGCGGTCGTCGGTGTAGAGGCGCGGAACATCCTGCGGCTCCTCGAACACCAGGTTCACCGCGGGATTGGTCAGCACCGGCTTGAACATGCCGCGCAGGGCCGAGAACAGGTCGACCATCTCGAACCAGGCCGGCGAGATCTCGACCCGGCCGGCCTCCACCTTGGCGAGGTCCAGCAGGTCGTCGACCATCTCGGCGAACTCGCTGGCGTTCTGCTGGATGAAGGAAACCTGCTTCTCCTGCTCCTCGGTCAGCGGCCCGTCCACCCGGTCGAGCAGCAGGCGCGTGATGCTCCGGATGGAGTTGATCGGCGTGCGGAACTCGTGGCTCATGTAGGCGAGGAAGCGGCTCTTGAGTTCCGTGGCCTGCCGCAGCTGGTCGGCCTGGGCATCGAGTTCGGCATACAGCGCCAGCACGCCGCGGTTGGTTTCCTCCAGCTCCGTGCGCAGGGCGTGGGCCTCCTGCTGACTGCGCTCCAGCGCGGCCTGCAAGTCCTGGGGGGGTCCGGATGCGCTGTCGCTGGCCATGTCAATCCTTGCGCCGCAGCACGGCCACGGTGGCATCGTCGCGGCCACGGCAATGATCGCGCATCAGCACCGCGGCGGCCAGCGCCGGATCGCGCGACAGCAGTGGCGCCAGGGTCTGCGCCTTCCAGCGGGTCTCGATGCCGTCGCTGCACACCACCAGCAGCGCGTGGTGCGGCCAGGGCGTGCTGATCTCCTCGGGCGTGCGGATGGTGACGCCGGCGGTGCCGTGCTGGCACAGCAGCGTACGGTCGCTCACGCCCGACACCAGCCGACCCACGACGTTGCCGGCGCCGGCGCTGCGCACCACCCCCGCCGCCGCATCGGCCTGCAGCAGCATCACGGCTGCCCCGCGGGTCCTGCGAAGGGAGCGGTGGACGCGCTCCAGCAGCACGCGCGGACTCGCGAGCGGATCCTCGCCGAAGGTCTCGAGGGCCGCGGCCGACGCTTCGGCGGCATCGGGTCCGTGGCCGAGGCCGTCGGCGACGATCATCGCGGCCCGGTCGCCATCCAATGCGAAGGCCCACCCGTCGCCGCAGACCTGCTCGCCGGCGGCGGCCACCGAGATGGCGCCGGCCTGCGCCGCGTCACTCGCGGCGCCACCGCCGACCCGCGCCACGGCCAGGGTGCCTCCGGGCACGCTGGAATGCAGGTCGAAGTGATCCGCGAGCCGGCGTACCGCGCCCAGGCCGGTGCCCGGCGTGCCGCCGGTGGAATAGCCGTCGCCCATGCAACGCTCGACGTCCGCGATGCCGGGTCCCTGGTCGATGGCGATCACCTCGACCACCTGGCGTGCCCGGTGCGGGGCGAGCAGCAGCCGGCCCTCGATCGCATGGCGCACGAGGTTGGTCGCGAGTTCCGTCACCACCAGGGCGAGCCGCCCCGACGCAACGTCGTCGAGTCCGCATTCCTCCGCCAGCAGCGCCGCATGGCGACGCGCCTCGCCCACGCGGCTCTCGTCCCCCATCGGGAAGACCGCGTGGAAAGTGCCGTGCATCATTTCCACCGGGTGATGCTCACGTGGGTGCCCTCGCCGGGCGTGGACTGGATGTCGAACTCGTTCACCAGGCGCTTGCTGCCCGGCAGGCCCAGGCCCATTCCGCTGCCGGAAGTCCACCCGTCGGTCATCGCCAGCTTCACGTCGGGGATGCCGGGGCCCTGGTCCATGAAGTGCAGGCGCAGGCCGCGTCGCACGCCGTCGTGCAGCAGCTCCCAGCGCATCTCGCCGCCGCCGCCGTGGACCAGCGTGTTGCGCGAGAGCTCGCTGGCCGCCGTGATCATCTTGGTCTGGTCCACCAGCGAGAATTTCAGCTGCTGCGTGAGCACCCGGACCTTCTGCCGGCTGGCCACGATGTCTTCCTCGGAGCGCAGCGGCAGGACGCCGGTCCGGTCGTCATCGGGCAAGCGCGTTCTCCTTGCGGGCCTGCGCGAGCAGCTCCATGCCGAATTCCACGCTGAGCGCGGTGCGCACGCCGGCGAGCGAGAGGCCCAGTTCCACCAGCGTGATGGCCACCGCGGGCTGCATGCCCACCACCACCGTGATGGCGTCGAGGACGCGGGAGATGCCGGAGATGCTGGCCAGCATGCGGCCGACGAAGGAGTCGACGATCTCCAGCGCGGAGATGTCGATCAGCACGCCCTTGGCGCCGGTGGCGGCGATCTTGCTGGCCAGGTCGTCCTGCAGCGCCAGCGCCATCTGGTCCTGCATGTCGACCTGGATGGTGACCAGCAGCGTGTCGCCCATCTGCAGGATCGGGATGCGGTACATGTCCGGTCTCAGCGGCTGCGGGTGACGGTGAAGCCCTGCTGCGCCATGGCGAGCTCCAGCGCGTCGGCCAGCGAGGCCTTGGTCGCGATCCCCTGCAGGTCGATGCCCAGGTGCACGATGGTCTGCGCGATCTGCGGGCGGATGCCGCTGATGATGCATTCCGCGCCCATCAGGCGGATCGCGCTCACGGTCTTCAGCAGGTGCTGCGCCACCAGCGTGTCCACCATGGGCACGCCCGTGATGTCGATGATCGCCAGGCGCGAGCCGGTTTCCACGATGCGCTGCAGCAGCGTCTCCATCACCACCTGCGTGCGGCTGGAGTCCAGCGTGCCGATCATGGGAACGGCGAGCACGCCCTGGAACAGCTTGATGACGGGCGTGGACAGCTCCAGCAGGTCCTGCTGCTGCCGCTTGATCAGCTCCTCGCGGGTCTGCTGGTACGTGGATGCGGTCCACTGCGCCATGCGGTCCGCCAGCGCGGAGATGACCCACACCGCTCCCATCTGGAGCTCGGGCCTGGCCTTGAGCTCCTGCTGGACCAGCCCGAACAGCGGGCGCTTGAAGGCCAGCACGAACATGCTCGTCTCGCCGGCCGACTGGCCCTGCGCCGCGCGCGAGCGTGACAGCGCCTCGAGTGTCCCGCGCAGCCCACTCCAGGGCGCGGCCTGGAAGGCCTCGGGGTCACCGCCTGCCTGCAACCCATCGCGCAGGTTGCGCAGCATGTCCTCTGCGTCACTGCGCATCGCGCGCCGGCCCGCCTCCGTGGTTCGGGATGCGTTGGCGCCGGCCTCCTGCAGCCACTCCGTCAGGATTCGTTCTTCATGCGGCCCCAGCAGCTGCAGCACCGCGTCGGTTTCTTGGCTCATTGTTCGACTGGCCTGGAAAGAGGAGGAGGGCCATTATGGGAGTCAAGGTTGAGCTGCGGCTGTAGGAGAAGGTCTACACCTCATCGAGCAGCGAGGAAAGGTCGGCCATGTCGGTGAAGATGAAGGCGGCGCCGGCGGCTTCCAGCGCTGCCGGTGCGTCGTGGCCGGCCTCGGGCGGGCTGTAGCCGAACACGGTGGCGCCCGCGGCGACGCCGGCGGTCACGCCCGTGACCGTGTCTTCCACCACGGCGCACCGCTCAGGCGTCACGCCCAGGGGCGCCATCGCGGCCAGGTACACGTCGGGCGCGGGCTTGGAGCGCGGCATCTCGTGGCCGCTGAAGATGCGGCCGTCGAAGTACGGCAGCAGCCCGCACCTGGCGAGTTGCATCTCCACCTTCCAGCGGTCGGCGCCGGAGCAGCAGGCGACGCGGCCCCGCACCTTGTCGCTGATCGCCGCGACGGCCTGCAGCGCATGCCGGATCGGCTGCACGCCGGCGAGCAGCTGCTCGTTGCGTCGCTCGCGGAAGCGCACCATCCAGTCTTCGGTGAGCGGCCTGCCGGTCTTCGCCTCGATCAGGGCGCGCTCGTCCTTCACCGCCTTGCCGAGGAAGAGCCGCATGCAATCCTCGCGCGTGAGCTTCCAGCCCAGCTCCTCCAGCATGTCGCGCAGCACCCCATTGGTGATGCCTTCGCTGTCGACCAGCACGCCATCGCAGTCGAACAGCACGGCTTCGAATCTCACTCGATCTCTCCATCCAGATAGAACCAGCGCCCATCCTCGCACACGAAGCGGCTGCGCTCGTGCAGGCGCTGCGCGCGGCCGGCGAGCCGCGAACGCGCCACGAATTCGACTTCGGCGTGGGTGGCGTCCAGCACGCGGTGATCGCGCACGTCGAGTCCGAGCCATTTCAGGCCCGGCTCGAAGCCGACCTCCGGCGGGCGGGTCGAGGGATGCCAGGTGGCCAGCAGGTAGCCGGCGTCTTCCAGCACGAAGGCCGAATAGCGCGAACGCATCAGCGCTTCGGCATCGGGGGCGGGCGTCCGTTCGAATTCGGCGAGGTAGCGCCCGCAGCAGCCTGCGAAGGGCAGCGGCCTCCTGCGCGCATCGACGCGACCGCAGGGGCACGGCCCTTGCGCAGCGACCGTCATCCCCGCTTCGTCGCCTTGCGCTGCTCCATCGTCTCGGTGGGCGCTCCCTGCTTCACCCACTCGGTGAAGCCGCCGTCGATGTGGGCGACGTTGGTCATCCCCATGTCCTGCAGTGTCTTGGCCGCCAGTGCGCTGCGCCAGCCGGCACCGCAGAACAGCACAAATTCCTTGCCTTCGTCCGCGAACACCTTCTTGAAATAGGGCGACTGCGGGTCCACCCAGAATTCGAGCATGCAGCGCGGCGCGTGGTAGCTGCCCGGCACGGTGCCCTCGGCCTGCAGTTCGCGCACGTCGCGGATGTCGACCAGCTGGACGTCGGGGCGCCCCAGGCGCTCGCGCACCTGCTGCACGGTGTAGGTGCGGACCTGCGCCATCGCCTCGTCGACGAGCACGCGGAAGCCTCGGGTGATGGGCATGCTTCTCCTCCTTCGTTGTTTGGGGCGAGCCTCAGAGCGCCCGCTGGATCAGGATCTTCTGCACGTCGGACGTGCCTTCGTAGATCTGGCACACCCGCACGTCGCGCCAGATGCGCTCCACCGGGAAGTCCTGCACGTAGCCGTAGCCGCCCAGGGTCTGGATCGCGGCGCTGCAGACCTGTTCGGCGATCTCGCTGGCGAACAGCTTGGCCATGGCCGCTTCCTTCAGGCAGGGCTTGCCGGCATCGCGCAGGCTGGCCGCATGCCATATCAGCTGGCGCGCCGCCTCCAGTTTCGTGGCGCATTCGGCCAGGCGGAAGCCCACCGCCTGGTGGTTGAAGATGGCGGTGCCGAAGCTCTCGCGCTCCTTGGAATACTGCAGGGCGACCTCGAAGGCGCTGCGCGCCATCCCGATGCTCTGGGCGGCAATGCCGATGCGTCCGCCTTCCAGCGCCGACAGCGCGATCCGGTAGCCCTCGCCCTCCTCGCCGATCAGGTTGGCGGCGGGGATGCGGCAGTTCTCGAAGCGGATCTGCGCGGTGTCGCTGGAATGCTGGCCCACCTTCTCCTCGAGCCGGGCGACCGTGTAGCCGGGCGCGTCGGTGGGGACCAGGAAGGCGCTCATGCCGCGCTTGCCCGCCGCCTTGTCGGTCACGGCGATGACGATCGCGAGCTGCCCGTTCTGGCCGCTGGTGATGAACTGCTTGACCCCGTCGATCACGTAGCCGTCGCCGTCGCGGCGCGCGGTCGTGCGCAGAGCGGAAGCGTCGCTGCCGACGTGCGGCTCGGTCAGGCAGAAGGCGCCGAGCAACTCCCCCTGCGCCAGGCGCGTGAGCCACTGCTTCTTCTGCGCCGCGTTGCCGTAGCGCATGAGGATCGCGTTGACCGGGCAGTTGGTGACGCTGATCGCCGTGCTGGTGCCGCCGTCGCCGGCCGCGATTTCCTCCAGCACCAGGGCCAGCGAGAGGTAGTCGAGGCCGGCGCCGCCGAACTCCTCGGGCACGCAGATGCCATAGGCGCCCAGCGCCGCGAGGCCCTGGTGCGCCTCGCGCGGGAAGGTGTGTTCGCGGTCCCAGCGGGCCGCATGCGGCCAGAGTTGCTCGCGCGCGAAATCGCGCACGGCGTCGCGGATCATTTCCTGGTCGGTGGTCAGAAGCATTCGTTATCACCAGCCCTTGAAGGGCGTTCCGTCGTAATCGAGAAAGGAGACATGGCGGTGCTTGTAGGCGAGCTGGATGGTGCGCCGCATCCATTCGACGCTGGCATCCACCGCCAGCGGCGCGCCCGCGCCGCCCATGTCGGTCTGCACCCAGCCGGGGCTGAGCACGAGGAAAGTGGCCCGGGGGTAATCGGGCTGGGCTGCCGCCACGGCCATGTTGAGCGCCGCCTTGCTGGCACGATAGACCCAGCCGAAGCTGGATTCCACGCCGGCGATGTGCCCCATCTGGCTGCCGAGGAAGACGAACTTGCCTTCGGCCGCCTCCACCAGCGGCGCGACCTGCGGGATCGCCTGCATCGCGCCCCAGACGTTGGTGCGCATCACCTGGTCGAATTCGTCGCGCGAGGGCGGGGCGGTTGCGCCCCCGTGCGACATCACCCCGGCGACATGGAGCGCCAGGTCGATCTTCTCGCCATCGAGCTGCCAGCCCAGGCCGCTGATGCTGGCCGGGTCGCGCACGTCGAGCCGGAGCGCCTGCGCCCCGAGCGCGCGCAGGCGCTCGAGGCCGGCGTCGTCGCGCGCCGTGGCGATCACGCTCTCGCCGGCCTCGCGGTACTGGCGCACGAACTCCAGGCCGATGCCGCGCGAGGCGCCGAGGACGAGGACCTTCATCGCGCGCTCAGACCAGCTCGAGCGCCACCGCCGTGCCTTCGCCGCCGCCGATGCACAGGGTCGCGACGCCGCGCCTGCCGCCCCGCGCCTTCAGCGCGTTCAGCAGCGTCACCATGATGCGGGCGCCGGAGGCGCCGATCGGGTGGCCCAGGGCACAGGCGCCGCCGTTGACGTTGACGATGTCGTGCGAGACCTTCAGTTCCTCCATCAGCGCCATCGGCACCACGGCGAAGGCCTCGTTCACTTCCCACAGGTCCACGTCGGACACCTTCCAGCCCGTCTTCGCCAGCAGCTTCTGCGTGGCGCCGACCGGCGCGGTGGCGAACCACTCCGGCTCCTGCGCATGCGTGGTGTGGCCGACGATGCGCGCCAGCGGCTTCACGCCCAGGCGGGCGGCGGTGCTTTCCTTCATCATGACCAGCGCGGCGGCGCCGTCGTTGATCGAGGAGGAGGACGCGGCCGTGATCGTGCCGTCCTTCTTGAAGGCGGGCTTCAGTTGCGGGATCTTGTCCAGCTTGACCTTGCCCGGGCCTTCGTCGATGGAGACGACGCGCTCGCCGGCGCGGTCCTTCACCGTCACCGGCGTGATTTCGGCGGCGAAGGCGCCGGACACCGTGGCCTGCTGCGCGCGCTTGACGGAGGCCGTGGCGAAGGCGTCCTGCGCCTCGCGCGTGAACTTGTACTTCGCGGCGCAGTCCTCGCCGAAGGTGCCCATGGAGCGGCCCGGCTGGTAGGCGTCCTCCAGGCCGTCGAGCATCATGTGGTCGTAGACCTTGTCGTGGCCCATGCGGTAGCCGCCCCGGCCCTTGAGCAGCAGGTAGGGCGCGTTGGTCATGCTCTCCATGCCGCCCGCGACCATGATCTCGTGGGTGCCGGCCAGCAGCATGTCGTGCGCGAACATGGCGGCCTTCATGCCGGAGCCGCACATCTTCGACAGCGTCACGGCGCCGGTGCTCTTGGGCAGGCCCGCCTTGAACAGCGCCTGGCGCGCCGGGGCCTGGCCCTGGCCGGCCATCAGGCAGTTGCCGAACAGCACTTCGCCGACGGCGTCCGCCGGGACGCCGGCGCGTTCGACGGCGGCCTTGATCGCCGCGCCGCCGAGGTCGTGCGCGGCCAGCGCGCTGAAGTCGCCCTGGAAGCCGCCCATGGGGGTGCGGGCGGCGCCGACGATGACGATGGAATCAGCCATGGTGAGTTCTCCTGTGGAACGATGGGAATATCAGGGGACCTGGGGAATCGGACCGCCCTCTTCTTCGGCGATCCGGCGGATGTAGTCGCGGAACTCGGGGTCTTCGCCCCGCAGCAGCTGGGCCAGGCAGGCGTGGAAGTCCTTGCGCCGGCACCACTCGCGCATGAAGTCGTCCCAGCTGTTCCAGCGCCGCGCCTCGTCCTCGCTCATGCGCGGCTTGTGAGCCACGAGGAAGGCGCGCTCGAACAGCGAGATCAGCATGTCGAAGATCACCAGCATGCGCTCGCGCTGCTCCGAGGTCGGCGAGGGCAGCGGCTCGTTGGTGCGCAGCTGCAGGTCGGAGTTGGCCAGCACCACCTTGAGGAAGTCGGTGTAGGCGTTGGAGAGCAGCTGGTAGCCCTCCTCCTCCTCGTTGTCGCGTTCCTTGCGCTGCTCCCAGGCGAAGAACAGGATGGCGAAGGGCAGGCCCAGCGTCGTGACGATGAAGCTGGCGACTTCCCATAGATCCTTCCACTTCTCGCTCATGGGTGGGCGCGGATCCAGGCCGCGATGTCGCCGACGACGCGCGGCTCGATGCCATTGAACCCGTGGAAGGAGAAGGCCTCGCAGGGCTGCCCCTGGCTGCGGCCACCGGTGTACGTCACCAGCTCGCTGCGGGCCGCCGGCAGCCTGGCCATGAGTTCCGGCAGTCGCCCGGGCGGGCAGACCTGGCAGGGATCCTGGGCATGGTGCAGCACCAGGACCGGCAGGGACAGCTGCGCGAGGTCCATCTCCTGCACCGGGCGCGCGGTGGAGGTGCCGAAGCGGGTGCTCTCGAGGATGGTGGAGGTCAGCACCACCCCATCGGGCCGCGCTTCGCCCTGCAGGCGCACGGCGGCATTGACGGCCGACTGCGTCCCCCGGCTGGTCCCCACGACCCAGACCGGCTTGCCGAAGGTACGCCGCGCCCACCCGATCGCGGCGCCCAGGTCGGTGGCGTGCTCCGCGCTTTCACGAAAATCGCCGCGCAGCTCGCGCCGGTCGCTCGGCGTGTCCACCAGCACCACCGCGTACCCGGCTTCGACGAACAGGGAGCGCGAGCGGACGAGAAAGTTGCCCTCGTTGCGCAGGCTGCCGTTGTCGTAGATGCCCAGATGGCCCCCTCCGCCGGTGAGCAGCACCAGCACCGCCGGCGGCTCGGCCGCCGGCCGGATGGCAAGCACGCGCAGTCGCACGTCCGCACGCGTGGGCAAGTCGGTGACCTCCGCGGTCTGCGCGGCCGCGCCCATGGCCAACGCCGCAGCGAGCCAGCCCGTCACGAGCCAGCGGGCCGGCCTCATGCCGCCACCTCGCCAGGGCTGAGTTGTGGCGCCTGATGCTGCTGGCGCCTGGCGAAGCGCTTGTCGCGCTCGTAGGGGAACACATCGTGCACGTGGCCGGCCAGGATGCGCTCCTTCTGCGCGTGCCAGTACGCCGGGTCCAGCAGGTCGGCGTGGTGCCGCAGGAACACCTCCCGCACGGAGGGATTCCCGAGCAGGAAGGGGGCGAAGGTCTCCGGGAAGACGTCCTTCGGGCCCACCGTGTACCAGACCTCGCCGGACATCTCCTCCTCCTCGTTGCGCGGCTGCGGCACCTTGCGGAAATTGCAGTCGGTGAGGTACTCGATCTCGTCGTAGTCGTAGAACACGACCTTGCCGTTGCGCGTGACGCCGAAGTTCTTCCACAGCATGTCGCCCGGGAAGATGTTGGCCGCGACGAGGTCCTTGATGGCGTTGCCGTACTCCACCACCGCGCGCTCCACCTGGCCGTGCTCGCCGCCGTCGAAGGCCTCCTGCAGGTAGATGTTCAGCGGGATCATGCGCCGCTCGATGTAGAGGTGCTTGAGGATCACCTCCTCGTGGCCGTCGCCGTCGCGGTCGCCGATCTCCAGCAGGCTGGGCGCCTCCCTGCGGATCTCCTCGATGAGCTCCTCCTCGAAGCGCTCCCTGGCGAACGCCACCTCGCTGTACTCCAGCGTGTCGGCCATGCGGCCGACGCGGTCGTGCTGCTTGACCAGGAGGTACTTGTGCTGGACCTGCTCGCGCGTCGTCTCCTTGGGCGGCGGGAAGCGGTCCTTGATCAGCTTGAAGACGTAGGGGAAGGAAGGCAGGTCGAACACCAGCATGACCATGCCCTTGATGCCGGGCGCGATGCGGAACTTGTCGCTGGAGTGCTTGAGGTGGTACAGGAACTCCCGGTAGAACAGGGTCTTGCCCTGCTTGGCCAGGCCCAGCGCACTGTAAAGCTCGCCGCGCGGCTTGCGCGGCATGAGCGAGCGCAGGAACTGCACGTAGGCCGCCGGGATCTCCATGTCCACCATGAAGTAGGCGCGGGCGAAGGAGAACAGCATCTGCAGTTCGTCCTCCCCGAACAGGCAGGCGTCGATCGCCAGCCGGCCCTGGGGATCACTTTCCCCCACGCCGCCTTCGACGGCTGCCCCCGGAGGGGGCTCGCCCGCCTTGGGGCGGCCCGGCGGCGGGCGGTGCAGGATCGGCAGCGCGAAGGGGAGTTCCGCGAAGCCGTTGATGATCTTGCCGACGACGTAGGCGCCCTTGTTGCGGAAGAACAGGGACGACAGCACCTGGATCTGGAAGTTCGCCCGCAGCTTCACGTGCGCCAGCCGGGTGGCGATCGCTTCCACCACGAAACCCGCGTCGCGCTCCAGGTCGTCGAAGGGACGCAGCAGCTGGAAGTTGTCGACGATGCGCACGATGTTCTCGCGCAATGTCTCGCGGGTCGGGTAGTAGGCGCGGTAGGTGGGCGCGGCGGCGGGCTCGTCGTTCTCGATGTACTCGGTGCTGACGGCCGGCCGCACGAAGATGAAGTCGTTGTGGAAGTAGGTGCGGTGCAGGATCTTGGTCGTGACCGAGTTGAAGAAGGTCTCGGCGCACTCCGGCTGGTGGTGGTCGACCAGCAGGCCGATGTAGTGCAGCTTCACCTGGTGCCACACGTCCATCGGCTGCTCGCCGGCCTTGAACTCCTTTTCCAGCCGCGCGACGGCTTCCCGCACGCGCAGGTCGTAGAACTCGATGCGCTCGCGCTGGGCGCGCTGCTGTCCGTGCCAGTCGGCCGTCTCGAAGCGATGCTTGGCGCGCTGCGACTCCAGGCGGAACAGGCGGTAGTGCCTGTTGAAGCCGTCGAGCATCGCCTTGGCGATGCCGTAGGCGAGCGGGGAGTCGAGGCGCTGCGGGAACATGGTCCTCGTGGCTAACTGCGCGCCGCGATCACGCCCTCGACCGCCGCGCGGTACACCGGTTCGATGGAGTCCGTGCTGTTGACCGTCATGCCCAGGTCCTGCAGCAGGCCGTCGTGCACGCCGAAGGCCCAGCCGTGGATGGACACCTTCTGGTTCTTGGCCCAGGCGTCGACCATCACCGTGCTCACGCAGAGGTTCACCACCTGCTCGATCACGTTGAGGTCCACCAGCGCATCGGGGCGCTTCTCCGGCGCGATGTTCTCCAGGATGCCGCGATGGCGGTCCCGCACGTCCTGGATGTGGCGGATCCAGTTGTCCGCCAGGCCGATGCGCTCGCCGTGCAGCGCGGCCATCACGCCGCCGCAGCCGTAGTGGCCCACGATCATGATGTGCTCGACCTTCAGCATCTCCACCGCGAACTGCACGGTGGACAGGGCATTGAGGTCCGAATGCACCACGACGTTGGCGACGTTGCGGTGCACGAACACCTCGCCCGGATCGAGGCCGGTGATCTGGTTGGCGGGCACGCGGCTGTCGGAGCAGCCGATCCACATGTACTTGGGCTTCTGCTGCTTGACCAGGCTGCTGAAGAATCCGGGGCGTTCGCGCTCCATCTGCGCGGCCCAGGCGCGGTTGTGGGCGAAGAGGTCGTTGATCGAAGCCATGCGCTTATTGTCCCCTTCCGTGGCGTGCCCGGCGGCTCACATGGTTTCGGCGAACAGCTCGCGCCCGATCAGCATGCGGCGGATCTCGCTGGTGCCGGCGCCGATCTCGTAGAGCTTGGCGTCGCGCCACAGGCGGCCGAGCGGGAACTCGTTGATGTAGCCGTTGCCGCCGTAGACCTGGATGCCCTCGCCGGCCATCCAGGTGGCCTTCTCGGCGCACCAGAGGATCACCGAGGCGCAGTCCTTGCGCACCTGGCGCACGTGGTCGCTGCCGAGCATGTCGAGGTTCTTGCCGACCGTGTAGCAGAAGGCCCGCGCCGCCTGCAGCACGGTGTACATGTCGGCGACCTTGCCCTGGATCAGCTGGAATTCGCCGATGCTCTGCCCGAACTGCTTGCGGTCGTGGATGTAGGGCACCACGTTGTCCATCACCGCCTGCATGATCCCGATCGGGCCTGCCGCCAGCACCGCGCGCTCGTAGTCGAGGCCGCTCATGAGCACCTTGGCGCCGCCGTTGAACGCGCCCAGGATGTTCTCCGCCGGCACTTCGACGTTCTGGAACACCAGCTCGCCGGTGTGGCTGCCGCGCATGCCCAGCTTGTCGAGCTTCTGCGCGATCGAGAAGCCCTTCATGCCCTTCTCGATCAGGAAGGCGGTGACGCCGCGCGCGCCCAGCTCGGGCTCGGTCTTGGCGTAGACCACCAGCGTGTCGGCATCGGGGCCGTTGGTGATCCACATCTTGCTGCCGTTCAGGACGTAGTAGCCGCCCTTGTCCTCGGCGCGCAGCTTCATCGAAATGACGTCGCTGCCGGCGCCCGTCTCGCTCATGGCCAGCGCGCCGACGTGCTCGCCGGAGATCAGCTTGGGCAGGTACTTCCTGCGCTGCGCCTCGCTGCCGTTGCGCTTGATCTGGTTGACGCACAGGTTGCTGTGCGCGCCATAGGACAGCCCCACGGACGCCGAGGCGCGCGAGATCTCCTCCATCGCCAGCATGTGGGCGAGGTAGCCCATGTTGGCGCCGCCGTACTCCTCGGGCACGGTGATGCCGAGCACGCCGAGTTCGCCCATCTTGCGCCACAGGTCCATCGGGAACTGGTCGCTGCGGTCGATCTCGGCGGCGCGCGGGGCGATCTCCGCCTGGGCGAAGGCGTGCACGCTGTCGCGCAGCGCCTCGAGGTCCTCGCCGAGGCCGAAGTTCAGGCCGGGTAGCTGCATGGTGTCTCCTGGGGTCGTTCGTTCAGTGCTTGATGCCGTCGCGTCCGCTGATCGTCATGAGCGTGGCGCCCATGGTGGCGATCAGCTTTTCGCGCCCCTCGTGCAGCGCATAGGCGCGGCCCTCGGTGACGCTGATGGTTCGCCCCGGCTTGACGACGAGGCCTTCCATGCGGAAGCGCTCGCCCTGCGCCGGTGCCAGCAGGTTGATCTTGTATTCGATGGTGAGCACGCCCGCCTCCGCCGGCATCAGCGTGGAGGCGGCATAGCCGCAGGCGGAGTCGAGCGCGGTGGCGACCATGCCCGCGTGCAGGAAGCCGTGCTGCTGGGTGAGGTCCTGCCGCCAGGGCAGCTCGATCACGACGCGGCCGGCGACGATCTCCGCCAGCGTGGCGCCGATGGTGTGCATGGCGCCCTGGCGGGCGAAGCTGCCGCGCACGCGCTCGGCGAAGGCGGGATCCTGCGGTTCGAAGCGCGGTGCGTCCATGGGCGGCCCTGGATTGACGTTGACGTAAACGTCAATTATGCCCGGACCTTGTCCGCCTTGTCCTTTTCCAGCCGCGCCAGCAGGCCACGGGCTTCCTTTTCGTGGGTGCGCACCTCTTCCAGGTTCGCCTGCAGCTCCGCCATCTGCTCCTCCATCTGCTGCCGGTGCGCCGCCAGGATGGCGAGGAACTTGCGCAGCTGCGGGCCCGTGTCGCGGGGGCTGTCGTACATGTCGATGATGTCCTTGGCCTCCGTGAGCGAGAGGCCGAGGCGCTTGGCGCGCAGCGTGAGCTTCAGGCGGGTGCGGTCGCGGGAGCTGTAGACGCGGTTGCGGCCGCCGGGGCCGGAGCGTTCCGGCTGCAGCAGGCCCATGTCCTCGTAGAAGCGGATCGCGCGGGTCGTGAGGTCGAATTCGCGGGCGAGATCGCTGATCGTGTAGGTGGTCTGGGAGTGCGAGGCCATGGCGAGGAAGACGGCGGCAGTGCGGACCCGGGCGGGCCCGCCAGCCGGCATTACATCTGACGTTTACGTCAACGTCAACCGGGCCGGGCTCACCAGGCCGGCAGCGGCTCGTCCTTGAGGTGCGCGCGCAGCTCGGGATAGTTGGGAACCACGGTGCGCACGGTGTCCCAGAAGCGCGGGCTGTGGTCCATCACCCGCAGGTGGCTCAATTCGTGGGCGACGACGTAGTCGATCACGGCCAGCCGGAAGTGCACCAGCCGCCAGTTCAGCCGGATCGAGCCGTCGGCGTGCGCCGTGCCCCACAGGGTGCCCGCGCTGCTGAGGGTGAGCTTGCGCCACTGCACGCCCAGCTGCGGCGCATAGTGGTTCAGGCGTTCGGCGAACAGGCTGCGGGCCTGCCGCATCAGCCAGGCCTGCACCGCATCGCGGATCTGCGCCGACGAGGCGCTCTGCGCCAGCCCGATGTGCAGGGTCCGGCGCGGCACGCCGGGCAGCGTGGTGGTGTCGGTGTGCAGCACGCCACCGGCCTCGGTGAACGCATGGCGCGGATCGAGCACCACGATCGCCGGCTCGCCCAGGAAGGGGAA
This sequence comes from Ramlibacter monticola, assembly GCF_016722785.1. Classification (GTDB taxonomy): domain Bacteria; phylum Pseudomonadota; class Gammaproteobacteria; order Burkholderiales; family Burkholderiaceae_C; genus Ramlibacter; species Ramlibacter monticola. The sequence goes on from NZ_JAEQNE010000002.1 coordinate 757,055, forward strand.
GGTGGCGCCGTCCCGCCATTCGATGCGCGCCGCCTCCAGCCGCGCCTGGCGCTCGCGCGCGGCTTCCAGCTTGTTCACGATCCAGCGGCTCTTGGCGCGCACGGCCTGGTCGACCTCGCCCAGCGGCACCCAGCGCGGCGCCGAAACGACCAGCCCCTCGGGGCCCACCACGAAGCCGATGTTCTTGCGCCGCGCGCGCTTGAACTCGTAGGCGACCAGCACCTTGCCGAGGAGGACTTCGCGATTGGCGTCCGGATGGCGGAAGGCCTGCGGCGTGAGCACGCGATCGAGCGGCTCGCCCGGGACCGGGCGCAGGTCTTCTTCGGAGACGGGGATGCGCGGTGCCGGCGGCCCGGCGGCAGGCCTGGCCTTCGGCTCGTCGAACAGGTCGAGGAGAAGCTGAAGGGGCGACTGCATGGGCCGCGATTCTAAGGGTGCCGTGCTGCGCCGCGCGCCGGGCGTCAGGCCTGCGCGGCCTGCTTGCTCGAATCCTGCACGTAGGCGTCGGGATCCAGCCTGCGCATCTCGGATTCGATCCAGGCTTCCACCTCGCGCATCAGTTCGTCCGCGTCGCGGCCCGTGCTCGGGATCGGCTGGCCGATGGAGACATCGACCACGCCGGGGTGCTTCAGGATGGACTTGCGCGGCCAGCAGCGCGCCGAAGCGACGGCGATGGGGATCACGGGCGCGCCGGTGGCGACCGCCAGCCGCGTGCCGCCGGACTTGTAGGGCCCGCCCCGGCCGCGCGGGATGCGCGTGCCCTCGGGGAACATGATCACCCACACGCCCTGCGCCAGCAGCCGCTTGCCCTGCTCCACCACCTTGTTGAAGGCCTGCGCGCGCTGGCTGCGGTCGATGTGCACCATGTCGAGCCGGCCGATCGCCCAGCCGAAGAAGGGGATGTACAGCAGCTCGCGCTTGAACACGTAGGCCAGCGGGTGCGGCATCAGCACCGGCATCAGGAAGGTTTCCAGCGTGGACTGGTGCTTCACCAGCAGGATCGCGGGGCTCGTCTGGCCGGAGGGCAGGTTCTCCATGCCGTGCACGCGCCAGCGCACGCCGCAGATCACGGTCAGCCCCCGCATCACCTGCGCCAGCCAGCCGCGGGCGATGCGGTACAGCGTGTACGGCTTCGCGAACGGCGACAGCACCACGATGGCGATCGCGTAGGGAACGACGGTGAGGAACATCCACAGCACGTGGACGAGGGAACGCAGCAGGGCCATGGGCCGGAAGTATGCAGGAGCCTAGGCCGGGCGCGGGGGCGCGGGGACCTTCGCGATCAGCCAGTCCGCAAAGGCCGCCAGGTCGTTGTGGACCCGGGTATGGGAAGGGAAGGTCTCGGGCAGCGGGTGGCCCTTCAGCGAGGCCGCACGCCCGGTCAGCACCAGGTGCGGCAGGCAGCCGACCGCCACGCCGGCCACCAGGTCGCGCGGGGTGTCGCCCACCACCGGGACCGTGCGCAGGTCCACCCCGAAGCGCTCGCCGATCTGCTCGAACAGGCCCGGGTTCGGCTTGCGGCACTGGCAGCCCTCGTCCGGCCCGTGCGGGCAGTAGAAGACGGCGTCGATGCGGCCGCCGAGCGCGGACACCGCCTTGTGCATCTTGGCGTGGATCGCGTTGAGGGAGGCCACGTCGAACAGGCCGCGGCCCAGCCCCGACTGGTTGGTGGCCACCGCCACGTGCCAGCCTGCGTGGTTCAGCCGGGCGATGGCTTCCAGCGCGCCAGGCAGCGGGATCCACTCCTCCGGCGACTTCACGAATTCGTCGCTTTCGTGGTTGATGGTGCCGTCGCGGTCGAGGATGACGAGCTTCATGGCGCTATTGGGCGAGGCGGGACAGGTCGGCGATCCGGTTCATGGCTTCGTGGAGGGTGGCCAGCAGGCCCAGCCGGTTCAGGCGCAGGTCGGGTTCTTCCGCGTTCACCATCACGTCGTCGAAGAAGGCGTCGACCGGCCCGCGCAGCGCCGCCAGCGTCTGCAGCGAGGCGGTGTAGTCGCCGGACTCGAACTGGGTGCGCGCCTGCGGGGCGATGCGCTGCGTGGCGGCGTAGAGCGCCTTCTCGGCGTCCTCCTTCAGCAGCTGTTCGCTCACGTGCGGGTCGGCCTTGTCGGCCTTCTTCAGGATGTTGCCGATGCGCTTGTTCGCCGCGGCCAGCGCCGGCGCCTCGGGCAGCGCCGCGAAGGCGCGCACGGCGGCCAGCCGACGGGACACGTCGCCCAGGCGCTGCGGCCGCAGCGCCAGCACCGCGTCCACTTCGTGCGCGCTGTAGCCCTGCTCGCGCAGCAGGCCGGACAGGCGCTCGTAGATGAAGTCCGCCAGCTGTCGGTGCGTCTCGGGCTGGGCCTGCGGGAAAGTTGCCAGCGCCTGCGTGAGCAGGTCGTCCAGCGCCAGCGGCAGGTCGCGCTCCATCAGCATGCGCACGATGCCCAGGGCGTGGCGGCGCAGCGCGAACGGGTCCTTGTCGCCGGTGGGCAGCTGGCCGATGGCGAACAGGCCGGCCAGGGTCTCGAGCTTGTCGGCCAGCGCGACCACCACGCCCAGGTCGTTGCGCGGCAAGCCGTCGCCGGCGAAGCGCGGGCGGTAATGGTCTTCGATGGCGATGGCGACTTCGTCGCCCAGTCCGTCGTGGCGGGCGTAGTAGCCGCCCATGACGCCCTGCAGCTCGGGGAACTCGCCGACCATGTCGGTCAGCAGGTCGGCCTTGGCGAGCCGCGCGGCCAGGTCGGCCTGGCGCGCCAGCCGGTCGCCGCCGACGGCCGCGCCGACCACGCCGGCGATCGCACGCACGCGATCGATGCGCTCGCCCTGCGTGCCCAGCTTGTTGTGGTACACGACCTTGGCCAGGCCCGGCACGCGCGAATCGAGCGACTTCTTGCGGTCCTGGTCGAAGAAGAACTTGGCGTCGGCCAGGCGGGGGCGCACCACGCGCTCGTTGCCGCCGGTGACCGCGCTGGCGTCCTGCGGGCGGATGTTGCTCACGACCAGGAACCTGTTCGTGAGCCTGCCGTTGGCGTCCAGCAGCGGGAAGTACTTCTGGTTGGCCTTCATCGTGAGGATCAGGCACTCCTGCGGGACTTCGAGGAACTCCTTCTCGAATTCGCAGACCAGCACGTTGGGCCGTTCGACCAGGGCCGTCACTTCGTCCAGCAGGGCCTCGTCGTCGATCGGCTTCGTGCCGCCGCCCACGCGAGCCGCCGCTTCCTGCAGCTGCCGCACGATCTCGGACCGGCGCTCGGCGAAGCTCGCGATCACGGCGCCGTCGCGCGCCAGCGTGGCGGCGTAGCCGTCGGCATCCTTCAGCACGACGTCTTCGACCGCGGCCTCGAAGCGGTGGCCATGGGTGGTGCGGCCAGCCTGCAGGCCCAGCGCCTGCACCGGCACCACGTCGGCGCCATGCAGGGCGACCAGGGCATGCGCGGGGCGCACGAATTTCACGTCGGTCCAGCCGTCGGCCAGCTGGTAGGTCATGACCTTCGGGATCGGCAGCCTGGCGATGGCCTCGCTGAGCGCCTTCTGCAGGCCTTCGGCCAGCGTCACGCCCTGCACCGTGCTGTCGTAGAACAGCGCTTCGGCCTTGCCGTCCAAGGCGCGCTTGAGCCTGGGCACGGCCGATGCATCGGCGCCGAGCGCCTGCAGCTTCTTCAGCAGGGCGGGGGTGGCGTTGCCGGACGCGTCGAGGCCGACGCTGGCCGGCATCAGCTTCTGCGAGACCGCCTTGTGCGGCGCCTGCGAGGCGACGGCCGTGACGTGCGCGGCCAGGCGGCGCGGCGAAGCGAAGGCGGTGAGCCTCGACTCGCCCGTGGCGAGCCCCTGGGCCTTCAGCTGCTCCAGCAGCACGCCGGCGAAGGACTCGCCGAGTTTCTTCAAGGCCTTGGGCGGCAGTTCTTCGACGAACAGTTCGACCAGGAGGTTGGACACGCTCATGCTCAGGCCGCCTTCTTCTGCAGTTCGGCCACCCACTCGCGCGGGGCCATCGGGAAGCCGAGCCGCTCGCGGCTTTCGTAATAGCTCTGGGCGACGCTGCGCGCCAGGTTGCGGATGCGGCCGATGTAGGCCGCGCGTTCCGTCACGCTGATCGCGCCGCGCGCGTCCAGCAGGTTGAAGGTGTGCGCCGCCTTCAGCACCTGTTCGTAGGCGGGCAGCGCCAGCTGCTGCTCCATCAGGTGCCTGGCCTGCTTCTCGTGCGCGCCGAAGGCGGTGAACAGGAACTCGGCGTCGCTGTGCTCGAAGTTGTAGGCCGACTGCTCCACCTCGTTCTGGTGGTACACGTCGCCATACGTCAGGCCCTCGGTCCACTTCAGGTCGAACACGTTGTCCACGCCCTGCAGGTACATGGCCAGGCGCTCCAGGCCGTAGGTGATCTCGCCCGTGAGCGGCTTGCAGTCGATGCCGCCCACCTGCTGGAAATAGGTGAACTGGGTGACTTCCATGCCGTTGAGCCACACTTCCCAGCCGAGGCCCCAGGCGCCCAGCGTGGGATTCTCCCAGTCGTCCTCGACGAAGCGGATGTCGTTCTTCTTCAGGTCGAAGCCGACCGCCTCCAGCGATCCGAGGTACAGCTCCAGGATGTTGTCCGGCGCCGGCTTGAGCACCACCTGGTACTGGTAGTAGTGCTGCATGCGGTTGGGGTTCTGGCCGTAGCGTCCGTCCTTGGGGCGGCGGCTGGGCTGCACGTAGGCGGCCTTCCACGGCTCGGGGCCGATGGCGCGCAGGAAGGTGGCGGTGTGCGAGGTGCCGGCCCCGACTTCCATGTCGTAGGGCTGGAGCAGCGCGCAGCCCTGGGCGTCCCAGTAGGACTGCAGCTTCAGGATCAGTTGCTGGAATGTGAGCATAGGCGGCGGGGCGCGGCACGGCACCCCGGTTCGGCGCGGGCCGGCGGCCCACGGAATCGTCGATTCTAAGGTTGCGGGCGCCGGCGGCCCGCCCAGCCGGCCACCAGGGCGGCCGCGAGGGCGAGACCCCACAGCGGCGCGAGGCCCACCCGGCTGACCCAGCGGCTGTAGGGGGTGAACGCGGTGCCCCCCTCCACCTCGCCGAGCAGCACCCCGCGGGTATGGCGCGGCAGCGCGTGGGTGACCCGCCCGAAGCGGTCGATGATCACGGTGGCGCCCGTGTTGGTGGCCCGGATCATGGGCCGCCCGAACTCCAGCGCCCGCATGCGGCTGATCTGCAGGTGCTGGTCGATCGCCACCGAGTCGCCGAACCAGGCGATGTTGCTCACGTTGACGAAGATCGTCGGCGCGGTGGCGGGATCGGCGAAACGCGCGCCGAGCTCTTCCCCGAACAGGTCCTCGTAGCAGATGTTGGGCGCGAGCCGCTGCCCTGCCCATTCGAAGGAGGGCTGGCCGACATCGCCGCGGTTGAAGTCCCCCAGCGGGATGTTCATCATCCGCGTGAACCACTTGAACAGGGGCGGAATGAATTCGCCGAACGGCACCAGATGGTGCTTGTGGTAACGGTAGACCGCGCCGCCCGCGCCCGGCCGGAAGCCGATCACCGAATTGGTGTAGCCCTCGTCGAAGCTGCCCAGCGGAATGCCCACCAGTGCGGCGCGGGGGCCCTGCGCGAAGGCGTCGCGCAAGCCTTCGAGATAGCCCTCGGGCAGTTGGGCCGGCAGCAGCGGGATGGCCGTTTCGGGGGCGACGACCAGCTGCGTGCCCGTATCGCGCAGGCGCTGGCCGTACCACTCCAGCGCCACCGGGACGCCGGTGCCGCCCTCGAACTTCTCGTCCTGCGGGATGTTGCCCTGGAGCAGGGCCACCTGCAGGCGCGGCCCGGCCGAGGCGGCTGCCGGGGCCTTCGCGGTGTGCACGTTGCAGGCGGCGAGCAGCCCCGCCGTCGCCGCCAGCGCGATCCAGTAGCGCCCCCTGCCCTGCGCGCGACGCCCCGCGAGCGCGGCCAGCAGCCAGGCCAGCCATGCCGCCACGGCGCCTATGCCGTAGACGCCGATCCAGGGCGCCAGGGGCGCCAGCGGACCGTCCACATGGGCGTAGCCTCCGGCGCCCCAGGGGAAGCCGGTGAACAGCGTGTTGCGCAGGAGTTCGGCGCCCAGCCACAGCAGCGCGAACAGCACGCCGTCCCGCCAGGGCCGGCCCGCCGCCGCGCGCCAGAGCCCGGCGGCCAGCGCGTAATAGAGGGCGAGGAAAGCGGCGAGCAGGAGCACCGCGGCGGCGGCCAGCGGCGAAGCCAGCCCGCCGTAGACGTGCATCGAGATGAAGAGCCACCAGAAGGTGGCGCCCAGCCAGGCGGTGGCGAACGTCCAGCCCAGGGCGGCGCCGCGGCGCCAGCCGCCGGCACGCTGCAGCAAGGCGACGAAGCCGGCCAGCGTCAGGAGCTGCAGCCACCATTGGGGCTGCCCGTTGCCCGGCCAGGCGAGCGACAGCGCCTGCAGAAGGCCGGCGAGCGCTGCGAGGACGAAGGGGACGAAGCGGACCAGGCGGGGGCTCAAGCCGTGTCGCCGCCAGGCTCGGCGGGGCTCACCTTGAACCAGCGCACGGCGCCCCCCTTGGTGTGCAGGACGTCGAACTTCAGCCCGCCCAGGAGCATGGATTCGCCGCGCTTGGGCACGTGCCCCATTTCGTGCGCGATCAGGCCGCCGATGGTGTCGAACTCGTGCCCGTCCGCCTCGGTAAGCACCAGCCGGACCCCGAAGGCCTCGTTGACGCGCTCGATGGAGGTGTCGCCGCTCACGCGGTAGGTGCGGTCGGCCAGGCCGAAGATGTCGCCCTCGTCCACCACCACGTCGAATTCGTCCTCGATCTCGCCGACGATCTGCTCCAGCACGTCCTCGATGGTGATCAGGCCGGCCACGCGGCCGAATTCGTCGATCACGATCGCGAGGTGGTTGCGGTTGCCGCGGAACTCGCGCAGCAGGTCGTTGAGGCCCTTGCTTTCGGGCACCAGCGAGGCCGGACGCAGCAGGGCGCGCAGGTTCAGGTCCGGGGCGCGCTGCAGCTTCAGCAGGTCCTTCGCGAGCAGGATGCCGATGATGTTCTCGCGGTCGCCCTCGTACACCGGGAAGCGCGAATGCGCCGTGTCGATCACGAGGTGCAGGATCTCCTCGTAGGGCGCGTCGATGTCGATCAGGTCCATGCGCGGCGCGGCCACCATCACGTCGCCCGCCGTGAGCTCCGCCATCTTGATCACGCCTTCGAGCATCACCCGCGACTCGGGGCCGATGACGTCGTTGTCCTCGGCATCCGCGAGCGTCTCGATCAGCTCCTCTTTCGAGTCGGGGCCGGGATGGATGAACTCGGCAACCTTCTGCAGGAAAGTGCGTTTGTCCTGCTTCTCTTGCGCAGCGCGCGCAGGGTGAGGGTCTGACACAGCCGGGACGGCGGGAGTGGAGGGACCGATAGGATAGCGGATTGGCTGGGCAACTGGCTCAGCCGCATCCTCGGGGCCGTCGGCGAAGCGCCTAGCGGCCGCTCTTGCTGCGCGCGTCGATCGCGCCGGCGCGCGCCTCCTGCAGGCCGGCCAGCAGTTCCAGGAAGGTCTTGGCCTGCTTCTTCAGGCTGTAGTCCACCTGCGCCACCTGTTCGTCCAGCACCTCGGTCATGCGACTGTCGAGGGTGGCGGGCGGCAGCCGCAGGTAGGCTTCCGTCTCCGTGCCATCGCGCTCCAGCGTGGCCCCGGCTTTCCGGGCGATCTTGATCATCGCCGTGTTCTCGGACAGCGCGTGGATGAACATCAGCTCCACGCCTTCGTTGCGGGCGTGGGTCGAGGCGCGGTCGAACAGCCGCGAGCCGTAGCCACGGCCGCGCGCCCTGCTCAGCACGGAAACGCCGAACTCGGCGCCCGGCGCGGTACCGGGGTCGCCGGGGATGAAGGCCAGGTGGGCCATCGCGATCAACTCGAGCTTGCGGTTGAAGATCCCGAAGATGTCGTCGCGATCGAAATCCAGCTGGTCGACATAGCGGCGGATCTGTTCGTCGTTGGCTGCATACCCGAAGCGCAGGTAGCGGTCGTGCGGGTCCAGCTCGAGCAGGTGCGCCAGGATGCGCCGGCTGTGCCCGGCGCCGAGGGAGCGGATCGGGACGATCCGGCTCGGGGGAGGAGAGGGCTGTTCGGCCATGCCCTGCAATGTAAGGGTTTTCACCAGTGAAATCACCAACCCCCTGCTGAAATCCCTACGGAGAAATTCACGCTGCAAGGGCCGGCCCGACTAACGCTGCGAGAACAACGTGATACAAAAAGCAGCACATCCTTTTTCCTCTGCCATGACACCGCCGGGTTCCACGGAACACGCTCCCAGGCTGACACGCAGCACGAAAGTGATTGCCGTGGCGGACGTGGTCGAGTCCGTGCGGCTCATGGAGCAGGATGAGCAGGAATTCATCCGGCGGTGGCAGAGCTTCGTCGGCTTCGTGCAGCAGCGCCTGCCGGCCGACAGCGGCCGCATCCACAAGAGCCTCGGCGACGGCCTGATGCTGGAATTCTCGGATCCGCAGGGCTGCGTCCGGGCCGCGCTGGCGATGCGGGCCTGGTTCGCCGACAGCAACGAGCGGCTCCCGCCGGAAGACCGGGTGCAGTTGCGCATCGGGGCGCACCTGGCCGATTTCGTCGCCGACGAATACGACATCTACGGCACCGACGTGAACCTGGCCGCGCGCATCGCCTCGCTGGCCGGGCCGGGCGAGATCGTCATCTCCGCCGCCCTGCGCCGGCACCTCGGCGCGCAGCCCGCGATGGTCCTGCAGGACCTGGGCAGCTGCCATCTCAAGCACGTGAAGGAGCCGGTGCATGCCTTCCGCATCGGCGAGGCGGGGCAGGCGCCCGTCATGCCGGTGCGGCGCCTGGCCACGCACTCGCTGCGGCCGACCGTGGCGGTGCTTCCATTCGGGATGGAACGGCCGGCGGCCGGCGGGCTCACCGGCGAGGCGCTGGCGGACGACATCGTCGCGGCATTGGCCGACAGCGACCAGTTGCAGGTCGTCTCGCGGCTGTCGACCGCGCCTTTCGTTGCCGGCAAGGCGAGCCTCGACGCGGTGCGGCGCACCCTCGGCGCCCATTACGTGCTCACCGGGCGCGCCCGCGGCGCTGCCACCAGGCTGTCGCTCTATGTGGAACTGGCCGATGCGATCACCGGGCACGTGGCCTGGGCGCAGAGCTTCCGGGGCCCGCTGCGCGAAGCGGATCTCGGCGAAGGCCGGTTGATGCGGGAAGTGGTCACCGCGCTCCATTCGGCCGTGGTGTCCCACGAGCTCGAGCGCTCGCGCGATCTCGCCCTGCCCGCGCTGGAGGGCTTCACGCTGCTGCTGTCCTCGATCGGCGTGATGCACCGGCTGGCGGCTGCCGACCTCGAACGCGCACGGGCCATGCTGGAACACCTGGTCGATCGCGGGCGCGGCCATCCGGGCCCGCATGCCTGGCTGGCGCACCTGCACCTGCTGCGCCTGCGGCAGCACGGGGCCGGCAATGACGGCATGGACGCGGACAAGGCCCGCCAGCATGCGGAATCCGCCATGCAGTGCGATGCCGGGGCGGTCGCGGCCCTTGCAATGCACGGGCAGGCTCTGCTGTATGCCAGCCACGACGCCGAAGCGGCCGACGAGTGCTACGCGCAGGCGCTCAGCACGCGCCCCGACGACCCGCTGACCCTGGTGTTGCAGGCGGAGTTGCGCGCCCTCCAGGGGCGCGGCGAGGTGGCACGGGAACTTGCCGCCCGCGCGCTCGCGGGCGGGGCGCTGGCCCCCATGCGTTACCTGTACGAGGGCGTGGGCGCGCTCGCGGCGCTGGTCGCGGGCGACCTGCGCGAGGCAGCGGCCAGCGCGCGGCGGGCGGTGCAGCGCAATCCGCAGTACTTGCCGGCCCTGCGCACGCTGATCGTGGCGCAGGTGCTCGACGGAGAAGTCGCGGAGGCGCGGCGCAGCACGCAACGGCTCGCCGCGCGACGGCCCGTGCAAGCGAGCCAGGTGGCGTTGCAGCCGCTGCCGGCCTGCAGCCGCGTGGCCGACTGCTTCGCCGAGGCCCTGCAGCGAGCCGCGGCGCCGCCGGGCTGATGCCTCACCAGCGCGCGGGGAGCTTCTTCTTCAAGGTGATCCGCTTGATCCCGAGCTCCACGTAGCCGCCCTTTTCCAGGTCCTTCAGCAGGCGGCTGACCATTTCGCGGGAAGCGCCCACGCGGCTGGCGATCTGCTGGTGCGTGATCTGCGTGAGCTGGATCGGCGCCTGGATGCTGGCCGGCCCTTGCTGGCCTTCCAGCGTGTGGATGACGCGGCCGTAGACGTCGAGCAGGGCCATCTGGCGCGCGGTTTCGGTGGCGGCGCGGGCCCGGCGGATCACCTGCACTACGAGGGCCAGCGCGAACGCCGGTTCCTCCGCGAGATGCTGCTGCACGGCGGCCCGGGAGACCAGGGAGCACAGCGTGGGCTCCAGCGTCATCACGGAAGCGGAGCGTGGCCCGCCGTCCAGGGACATTTCGCCGAAGTACTCTCCGGCCTGGATGATCCCGAAGGTGATCTCGCGGCCGTTTTCGTCGGTGGCGTAGACCTTGACGTGCCCCTGCAGGACGACGAAAAGGGAATCGCCGGTATCGCCCTCGTTGAGGACGATGCTGTTCTTGCGATAGCTGCGCAGGATGCCGCGCGCGGCAAGCCGGCCCAGGGAGGGCTCCAGGCGCGCGATCAGCTTTTCCTGTTCCGTGGCACTGCGGGACACGTTCATGGCGTCCACCCCTCGAGTCGAGAAAACTCTAGCACGGAGCCGCCGCGCTGGGCGGCATTTCTGGATCAGTGCAGCGGGTCCTGCAGGAAGGCTGCACCCAGGGGCGGCAGCACCGCCACTTGGCCGACCAGCGCCCGCACGCCGTTGGTGTGAGTCTTGGTGCACAGGCTGCGAACGTGGCTGCGCACGGTGGACACGGCGACGTCCAGCTGGGCGGCGATCTCCGGTGCCGAGTAGCCCTGGCAAAGGATGGACAGCACCTGCTCCTCGGCTGGCGTGAGGCCGTGGCTGCGCGCGAAGAAGCAGAGCATGAGCGCATCGCAGACCGACGCGCGGGAAAGGAACAGGGCGATCGGCGCGCCGGCGCGCGATTGTTGCCCCCGCAGCGGAACGACGGCAATGCTCAGGCGGGAGCCGGGCGAGCGCAGCGCGATCAGGCTTCGCAGGCCGGTTTCTGCCTTCTCGAGCGCCTGCACCAGCACGCGCGACTGACGCGCATCGGCGGTGTGCAGGTGGCCCTCCTCCAGGACCAGCGCCTGGCGCCGGGCCAGCTCGTGGCGCGCCGCCTGGTTGGCGTGCAGCAGTTGCCCCGAAGCGGAGGCGACCAGCACGCCGTGTGCCAGTTCGTCCATGATCAGCGCGAGGCCGCTCGTGGAAGACTCGAACGCATCTCGCCTCGGCGCCGCAATGGCGCCCTTGTCGACTGCCTTTTCCATTTTCATCCCCCTGTGACGCGGGGATTTGGAACATTGGTATTCCTTCCGCGTCGGAGGCAAAGCATAGAAAGCGTGATTAAGGTCGCGCTAGCTATTTTCCATTGCGACAGCTGTGACAGATTCACCTTGACGCAAAGCGTCGATGCGCTTCAACAAGTCCAGGGTGCCTTCCAGCACCTGCGGGTGGAAAGCCAGGGCGACATGCGGCACGCCGGGCACGTAGCGGTTGTCGGCGCCCTCCAGCATGGCCGTTGCCGCCGGAAACACGATGTTGTCGCAGTTCGAGTACCAGCAGGTCGTTGCCGGCAAGGCCTGCCGCGATTCCGCCTTTGCGAGTTCGCGCAGCCACTCGCTGCGCAGGCGCATCTGGCGGCCGTTCTCGCGCTGGCTGAACTGCCCCATCCAGGTGCCTGCGTGGGGACTGCCGATGGTGACGAGTCCCGCGAGCCTGCGATCTGCTCCGTGCGCGCGCCACCAGGCCCGCGCGGCGAGGCCTCCCATGCTGTGGCAGATCACCAGCGGAGGGCGGCCCGTCAGTTGCTCGATCCGCTGCACCGCCGCTTCGACGATCGCCGCGTAGGCGTCGATGGACCCGAAGGCCGGTTCCAGGTTCGGCGCCGCGTACGCGTGCCCCTGCGCACGCACCTTGCGCATCCACGAGTTCCAGAAGCCGCGGTTGCACATGAAGCCGTGCACGAAGACGACGCCGGTGCGTCCGGCACAGCGGGGATCCAGGTGGTCGTCGAGGGCACGCCAGCGAAAGGGCTGGCGCCACCAGAAGGCGCGGAACAGGTGCGCGCTTTCCGAGGCCCATGCGCGCAGCAGCTGCCAGGGCGTCGGCGCGGGGATGCGCCCGTCGGCGCGGCTGACGACGGCGGAGGCCACGCCCTCGATGGCGAGCACCGTCGGCCCCAGCAGGACGATCAGCGCGACGCCCGCCACGGCCTGCAGTGGGGACACGGGCCAGCGCCACGCCGCCCAGGCGGCGGCAGCCACGATCTGCGTGAGCACGGACAACTGCAGCAGGCGCGCGATGCTGGATTGGCGCGGCATGCGCGAGTATCCCACGCGCATCAGCGACACCGGGGTGGGCGGCACCTCGCTAGACTGGACGGTGCCATGAACACAGCCGAGACGATCCGCCGGGCCGTCGCCGAGGTCGAGGCGATGCGCCGCGAGGGCCGCGACCTGCCGGACATCGGGGCCGCCGTCGGCCGCGTGAAGCGCCTGCAGGCGCGGCGCTTCGAAGGCACCTACGCGGACCTGCTCGCCGACGGCCCCTACCGCGCCGCGGCGCGCTTCTTCCTGCAGGAGCTGTACGGCGAGCGCGATTTCGCGGAGCGCGACGCGCAGTTCGCCCGCATCGCCGGCGCGGTGGAGAAGCTCTTTCCCCGCGACGTGGCGGACACCGCCGCGGCGCTGGCGCAATTGCACGCGTTGACCGAGTCGCTCGATCATGCGATCGCGCGCGCGATGGGGCCGCTGGAAGGCGACGAAGTACCGACGTACGTGCGCGCGTGGAAGGCAGTCGACCGCCGGGGGGACCGCCGGCGGCAATTGGAGACCGTACTGGCCATCGGCACCGAGATGAGCCGCCTCACGCGCTTGCCGGGCCTGCGCCTGATGCTGAAAGTGATGCGCGGGCCCGCGAGTGCGGCCGGCATGGGCTCCCTGCAGCGTTTCCTGGAATCGGGCTTCGACACCTTCTCCTCGGTGGCCAGGCAGCGCGGCGGCGCGGAACGGTTCCTGGAAACGATCCGCGAGCGGGAATTCCGCCTGATGGACGTGATGTTCGACGCCGATCCTGTCGCTTGCGAGACCGAGCTGCGCCGCACCTTGGGGCAAGCCCGCTAGCGCCCGCACGCGGCCCTTGCACAATCGCGCGCCAAGGAGCACCACCATGGATTCCAGGCCCTGGCTGCAGCACTATCCGGCGGGCGTTCCGCACGAGATCGATCCGTCGCAGTACCAGTCGCTCGCGCAGCTGCTGGAGGAGTCGTTCCGCAGGAATGCCCAGCGGCCGTTTTCGGTGTGCATGGACCGGTGGATGACCTACGCCCAGCTGGAGGAGCACTCCCGGGCGCTCGGCGCCTGGCTCCAGGCCAGGGGCCTCAAACCGGGTGCCCGCGTTGCGATCATGCTGCCCAACCTGCCGCAGTTCGCCGTGGCGATGGCGGCGGTGCTGCGGGCCGGCTGCACCTGCGTCAACGTCAACCCGCTGTACACGGCGCGAGAACTGCAGCACCAGCTGAAGGACTCCGGCGCCGAGGCGATCATCATCCTGGAGAACTTCTGCCACACGCTGGAGGAGGCGATCGCGCACGTCCCCTTGAAGCATGTCGTGATCACCGGAATCGGCGACCTGCTTGGCGGCTGGTACGGGCGGTGGATCACCTTCGCGGTGCGGCACGTGGCCCGGCTGGTGCCGGCGTTTCGCTTGCCGCTCACGGAGGGACGGACCGTCACTCCCCTGCCGCAGGTGCTGCGGGAGGGAGCGCGGCTGTCACTCCGCAACGTGCCTCAGTCGCTCGAATCGGTGGCATTCCTGCAGTACACCGGCGGCACGACCGGGATGTCCAAGGGCGCGGTGCTGACCCAGGGCAATGTCGTCGCGGCGATCCTGCAGGCCGAAGCCTGGTTCACGCCGGCGCTCGCGCGCGTGGGGGACGTGAGCCGCGTCAACGGGATCGCGGCGCTGCCGCTGTACCACATCTTCGCGCTGACGCTGTTGCTGCTGGAGATCCGCTGGGGCGCGCGCGTCACGCTCGTGCCGAATCCGCGGGACATCGGCAAGTTCGTGGAGGTGCTGAAGAAGCGTCCGTTCCACATGCTTCCGGCGGTGAACACGCTGTTCAATGCGCTCTTGCAGCATCCGCAGTTCCGTTCCATCGACTTTTCCCAGCTGTGCGTGTCGCAGGCCGGCGGGATGGCGGCCTCGGAAGGCACGGCGCGGCATTGGCGGCAGGTCACGGGCACCGTGATGGTCGAAGGCTGGGGCATGAGCGAGACCTGCGCGATAGGGACGAACAATCCAATGGATTCGACGGAGTTCTCCGGCACGATCGGCCTGCCGCTGCCGAGCGTCGACCTCGCGATCAAGGACGATGCGGGTCGTTCGCTGCCGATCGGAGCGGCTGGCGAGATCTGCATCCGTGGCCCCAACGTCACGCCGGGCTACCATGAACAGCCGGACGAGAATGCCAACGCGTTCACGGCCGACGGCTACCTGCGCACCGGAGACATCGGCGTCATGGACTCCCGGGGCTACACCCGCATCGTGGACCGCAAGAAGGACATGATCCTCGTGAGCGGCTTCAACGTGTATCCCAACGAGCTGGAGAACGTGATTTCGACCTGTCCGGGCGTGGTGGAGTGCGCCGCGGTCGGCGTTCCGGACGAGAAGCAGGGGGAAGCGATCAAGGTGTACGTGGTGAAGAACGACCCGACGCTGACGGAGGAGGAGGTTGCGCACCACTGCCGCGAGAATCTCACGGGCTACAAGCTGCCGAAGTACATCGAGTTCCGCGACGAGTTGCCGAAGTCGAACGTGGGCAAGATCCTGCGTCGCGAGCTGCGGGCGCCGCGCTGAGGTTTCTTCTTCATGAGTTCAGCGAGGGAACTGCTGCCGGCTGGCGTCTTCGTGCTCGAGCGCGGTTGGTTGTCGTCGAACAACATCGTCGTGCGCGGAACGACGCAGGCCGCCCTGGTGGATAGCGGGTACTGGACCCACTCTAAGCAGACGCTGGGACTCGTCGAAAGCATCCTGGGCGGCATGCCCCTGACGACGCTGGCCAACACGCACCTGCATAGCGATCACTGCGGGGGGAATGCGGCCTTGCAGCAACGCTACCCGGCACTACGCACATGCATCCCGCCAGGACTCGCCGCCGTGGTGCGCGATTGGGATCCTGTTGCGCTGTCCTATGAGCCGACGGGGCAGGAGTGCCCACGCTTCGTCCACCATGGCGTCCTCATGCCGGGCGCGGGAATCCGGCTGGGGGATCTGGATTGGGAGGTGCACTGCGCGCCCGGTCACGATCCGCATTCGGTCGTGCTGTTCGAGCCGGCTTCACGCACTCTGATTTCAGCCGATGCCTTGTGGCAGAACGGCTTTGGCGTCGTCTTTCCCGAACTGGAAGGCGATCGCGCCTTCGGTGAGGTCGCGGGCACGTTGGATCTCATCGAGCAGCTTGCGCCTCGCGTGGTCATTCCCGGTCACGGAGCCGTGTTCACCGACGTGGCGGAGGCGCTCGCTCGCGCGCGGAGCCGGCTGGCGGCCTATGTCCAGGATCCGCACCGGCACGCCGCGCATGCGGCAAAGGTGCTGCTGAAGTTCAAGTTGCTCGAGCTGCAGCGTGCGCCGCTGAGGGACTTCGCCCGATGGGCGGAAAGCACGCCGTACTTCCTGCTCGTGCATCGGCGTTGGTTCGCGGATCAGCCACTGCAAGAATGGCTGTTGACTTTGATTTCCGAACTCGTGCGGGCCGGAGCTGCGCACCGCGACACTGAATTCATCGCGAACAGCTGATAGGCGCGAGCCCCGACGTCCATTTCCTTGCCGCAAAACAAAAAGGCCCGGCATTTCTGCCGGGCCTTTTGCCGTTATATCAGCCTGACGATGTCCTACTTTCACACGGGAATCCGCACTATCATCGGCGCAGAGGCGTTTCACTGTCCTGTTCGGGATGGGAAGGAGTGGGACCACCTCGCTATGGTCATCAGGCTTAACTGGTTGCCGTCGTGCCTGGTGTGGGCAGGACGGCCAATTCATAGAGTCTTATCAGCTTGGGCAGCCTGGTGGGCTGCTGGTATTTTGATTGCGTTCAACCCGGCATAAATCTTTGATGCATTGCTGATCAAAGTTATAGGGTCAAGCCGCACGAGCAATTAGTACTGGTTAGCTTAACGCATTGCTGCGCTTCCACACCCAGCCTATCAACGTCCTGGTCTAGAACGACTCTTCAGGGGGGTCGAGCCCCCGGCAGATCTCATCTTGAAACGAGTTTCCCGCTTAGATGCTTTCAGCGGTTATCTCTTCCGCACTTAGCTACCCTGCAATGCCACTGGCGTGACAACAGGTACACCAGAGGTGCGTCCACTCCGGTCCTCTCGTACTAGGAGCAGGCTTCCTCAAATCTGCAGCGCCCACGGAAGATAGGGACCAAACTGTCTCACGACGTTTTAAACCCAGCTCACGTACCTCTTTAAATGGCGAACAGCCATACCCTTGGGACCGGCTACAGCCCCAGGATGAGATGAGCCGACATCGAGGTGCCAAACACCGCCGTCGATATGAACTCTTGGGCGGTATCAGCCTGTTATCCCCAGAGTACCTTTTATCCGTTGAGCGATGGCCCTTCCATACAGAACCACCGGATCACTATGTCCTGCTTTCGCATCTGCTCGACTTGTCAGTCTCGCAGTTAAGCACGCTTATGCCATTGCACTATCGCCACGATGTCCGACCGTAGCTAGCGTACCTTCGAACTCCTCCGTTACGCTTTGGGAGGAGACCGCCCCAGTCAAACTGCCTACCATGCACTGTCCCCGACCCGGATTACGGGCCTAGGTTAGAACCTCAAACGCACCAGGGTGGTATTTCAACGTTGGCTCCACAAGATCTAGCGACCTCGCTTCAAAGCCTCCCACCTATCCTACACAGATCCGTTCAAAGTCCAATACAAAGCTACAGTAAAGGTTCATGGGGTCTTTCCGTCTTTCCGCGGGGAGATTGCATCATCACAAACATTTCAACTTCGCTGAGTCTCGGGAGGAGACAGTGTGGCCATCGTTACGCCATTCGTGCAGGTCGGAACTTACCCGACAAGGAATTTCGCTACCTTAGGACCGTTATAGTTACGGCCGCCGTTTACTGGGACTTCGATCAAGAGCTTGCACCCCATCACTTAATCTTCCAGCACCGGGCAGGCGTCACACCCTATACGTCCACTTTCGTGTTTGCAGAGTGCTGTGTTTTTATTAAACAGTCGCAGCCACCGATTTTTTGCAACCCCATTGGGCTCCATCCGCGAGGGACTTCACCTACTAAGGGCACACCTTCTTCCGAAGTTACGGTGTCAATTTGCCGAGTTCCTTCTCCCGAGTTCTCTCAAGCGCCTGAGAATACTCATCTCGCGCACCAGTGTCGGTTTGCGGTACGGTCGTTGCAAGCTGAAGCTTAGTGGCTTTTCCTGGAAGCAGGGTATCACTCACTTCGGCGGCAAGCCGCCTCGTTATCACCCCTCATCTCAGCCCGGCGGATTTACCTACCAGGCACGACTACAGGCTTGAACCGGGACATCCAACACCCGGCTGAGTTAACCTTCTCCGTCCCCACATCGCACTTGCAATCGGTACAGGAATATTGACCTGTTTCCCATCAGCTACGCATCTCTGCCTCGCCTTAGGGGCCGACTCACTCTACGCCGATGAACGTTGCGTAGAAAACCTTGCGCTTACGGCGAGCGGGCTTTTCACCCGCTTTAACGCTACTCATGTCAGCATTCGCACTTCTGATACCTCCAGCATCCCTCTCGAGACACCTTCACAGGCTTACAGAACGCTCTCCTACCACGTGCACTTGCGTGCACATCCGCAGCTTCGGTAACTGGCTTAGCCCCGTTACATCTTCCGCGCAGGACGACTCGATCAGTGAGCTATTACGCTTTCTTTAAATGATGGCTGCTTCTAAGCCAACATCCTGACTGTTTTAGCCTTCCCACTTCGTTTCCCACTTAGCCAATTTTAGGGACCTTAGCTGGCGGTCTGGGTTGTTTCCCTCTTGAGTCCGGACGTTAGCACCCGGTGCTCTGTCTCCCGCGCTGTACTCTTCGGTATTCGGAGTTTGCCTTGGTTTGGTAAGTCGCCATGACCCCCTAGCCAAAACAGTGCTCTACCCCCGAAGGTAATACGCGAGGCACTACCTAAATAGTTTTCGGAGAGAACCAGCTATTTCCAAGTTTGTTTAGCCTTTCACCCCTATCCACAGCTCATCCGCTAGTTTTGCAACACTAGTCGGTTCGGACCTCCAGTACCTGTTACGGCACCTTCATCCTGGCCATGGATAGATCACTTGGTTTCGGGTCTACACCCAGCGACTGAAGTTCGCCCTGTTCGGACTCGGTTTCCCTGCGGCTACCCTATTCGGTTAACCTTGCCACTGAATGTAAGTCGCTGACCCATTATACAAAAGGTACGCCGTCACCCTTGCGGGCTCCGACTTTTTGTAAGCATGCGGTTTCAGGATCTATTTCACTCCCCTCCCGGGGTTCTTTTCGCCTTTCCCTCACGGTACTAGTTCACTATCGGTCGATTACGAGTATTTAGCCTTGGAGGATGGTCCCCCCATCTTCAGACAGGATTTCACGTGTCCCGCCCTACTTTTCGCTAGCTCAGTACCACACAGATCTTTTCGCGTACGGGGCTATCACCCTCTTTGGCCGACCTTTCCAGGCCGTTTCGCTAAGTTCTGCGCTATCACTAGCAGGCTCTTCCGATTTCGCTCGCCACTACTTTCGGAATCTCGGTTGATGTCTTTTCCTCGAGCTACTGAGATGTTTCAGTTCACCCGGTTCGCCTCGCATGACTATGTATTCATCATGCGATACCGCTTGCGCGGTGGGTTTCCCCATTCGGAAATCTCCGGATCAAAGCTTATTTGCCAGCTCCCCGAAGCTTATCGCAGGCTATCACGTCCTTCGTCGCCTGTAATCGCCAAGGCATCCACCACATGCTCTTAGTCACTTGACCCTATAACTTTGACCCCTCTCACGAGGATTCAAAAGCCTATCAAGGACTCGCGAGGTCTTTCACCTCGCGCGTTATGCCGTCTTCAAAAATTGCTTTACGCAAAATTGAAGTCTGGTTGACGCAATCAAAAAATTGTCGCTAGCGGCACGGTCTGCCATGAAGCAGTTTCCGCTAACGACGCTGATTCGACTCTATGAATTGTTAAAGAACAGCCGATTGACTTCGCAGCAGATGCCGCGGTCAACAACAAAGCAGCCTGGCGTAGCGCCAAGCCGCTTTGGTGTTGATCTTGTCCGATTGTGGTGTTGGTGGAGGATGACGGGATCGAACCGACGACCCCCTGCTTGCAAAGCAGGTGCTCTCCCAGCTGAGCTAATCCCCCGAATATCCGATCAGGAGATGGTGGGTCTGGTTGGTCTCGAACCAACGACCCCCGCCTTATCAAGACGGTGCTCTAACCAACTGAGCTACAGACCCGGGGCCGGTCGCTGCAGGCGGGGCGAGCAATTCGTCGTCGCTGGCGACATCTTCCAACAACCGATAAGTGTGGACGTTTGAAAACGGAAATTGCTGTTTTCCAGAAAGGAGGTGATCCAGCCGCACCTTCCGATACGGCTACCTTGTTACGACTTCACCCCAGTCACGAACCCTGCCGTGGTAATCGCCCTCCTTGCGGTTAGGCTAACTACTTCTGGCAGAACCCGCTCCCATGGTGTGACGGGCGGTGTGTACAAGACCCGGGAACGTATTCACCGCGACATGCTGATCCGCGATTACTAGCGATTCCGACTTCACGCAGTCGAGTTGCAGACTACGATCCGGACTACGACTGGTTTTATGGGATTAGCTCCCCCTCGCGGGTTGGCAACCCTCTGTACCAGCCATTGTATGACGTGTGTAGCCCTACCCATAAGGGCCATGAGGACTTGACGTCATCCCCACCTTCCTCCGGTTTGTCACCGGCAGTCTCATTAGAGTGCCCTTTCGTAGCAACTAATGACAAGGGTTGCGCTCGTTGCGGGACTTAACCCAACATCTCACGACACGAGCTGACGACAGCCATGCAGCACCTGTGTTCTGGCTCCCTTTCGGGCACTTGCACATCTCTGCGCAATTCCAGACATGTCAAGGGTAGGTAAGGTTTTTCGCGTTGCATCGAATTAAACCACATCATCCACCGCTTGTGCGGGTCCCCGTCAATTCCTTTGAGTTTCAACCTTGCGGCCGTACTCCCCAGGCGGTCAACTTCACGCGTTAGCTTCGTTACTGATCCAGTGAAGGACCAACAACCAGTTGACATCGTTTAGGGCGTGGACTACCAGGGTATCTAATCCTGTTTGCTCCCCACGCTTTCGTGCATGAGCGTCAGTGCAGGCCCAGGGGATTGCCTTCGCCATCGGTGTTCCTCCGCATATCTACGCATTTCACTGCTACACGCGGAATTCCATCCCCCTCTGCCGCACTCCAGCGATGCAGTCACAAATGCAGTTCCCAGGTTAAGCCCGGGGATTTCACACCTGTCTTACATCACCGCCTGCGCACGCTTTACGCCCAGTAATTCCGATTAACGCTCGCACCCTACGTATTACCGCGGCTGCTGGCACGTAGTTAGCCGGTGCTTATTCTTACGGTACCGTCATCAGCCCCGGGTATTAACCAGAGCCTTTTCGTTCCGTACAAAAGCAGTTTACAACCCGAGGGCCTTCATCCTGCACGCGGAATGGCTGGATCAGGCTTGCGCCCATTGTCCAAAATTCCCCACTGCTGCCTCCCGTAGGAGTCTGGGCCGTGTCTCAGTCCCAGTGTGGCTGGTCGTCCTCTCAGACCAGCTACAGATCGTCGGCTTGGTAGGCCTTTACCCCACCAACTACCTAATCTGCCATCGGCCGCTCCAATCGCGCGAGGTCTTGCGATCCCCCGCTTTCAACCAGAGTTCGTATGCGGTATTAGCGTAGCTTTCGCTACGTTATCCCCCACGACTGGGCACGTTCCGATGTATTACTCACCCGTTCGCCACTCGCCACCAGGGTTGCCCCCGTGCTGCCGTTCGACTTGCATGTGTAAAGCATTCCGCCAGCGTTCAATCTGAGCCAGGATCAAACTCTACAGTTCGATCTTGAATTACTGCTCAAAAGAATCGAAGTGAACTTCACTTCTTTTCATATGAGCGTTTGATTTGTTCCGAAGAACTTGGCAACCTCGCCATCAAACGCCCACGCTTATCGGCTGTATGTTGTTAACGATCCCCGGCAAGACCCGCCTGCATTGCGCCGCGCCTTCCTTGCCAAACCCCGCTGCGATCAGCGAAGCCCTCGATTATGACAGAGTTTTGAGAGGCCTGTCAACCTCTGTGGCCTTTCACTTTCCTTGCAGGCCCTGCATCCGCAGTCACTTGCTTGGTCAGCGAAGACTCACATTGTAGCACGCTTTGGGCGTTCTCATCAATGCTCGCTTGGCAACCGCAGCTGCTGGCACGCACTGATGAAAACGCCCCGTCGTTGCCGACGGGGCGCCTCAATATGTAGCCTGACGATGTCCTACTTTCACACGGGAATCCGCACTATCATCGGCGCAGAGGCGTTTCACTGTCCTGTTCGGGATGGGAAGGAGTGGGACCACCTCGCTATGGTCATCAGGCTTAACTGGTTGCCGTCGTGCCTGGTGTGGGCAGGACGGCCAATTCATAGAGTCTTATCAGCTTGGGCAGCCTGGTGGGCTGCTGGTATTTTGATTGCGTTCAACCCGGCATAAATCTTTGATGCATTGCTGATCAAAGTTATAGGGTCAAGCCGCACGAGCAATTAGTACTGGTTAGCTTAACGCATTGCTGCGCTTCCACACCCAGCCTATCAACGTCCTGGTCTAGAACGACTCTTCAGGGGGGTCGAGCCCCCGGCAGATCTCATCTTGAAACGAGTTTCCCGCTTAGATGCTTTCAGCGGTTATCTCTTCCGCACTTAGCTACCCTGCAATGCCACTGGCGTGACAACAGGTACACCAGAGGTGCGTCCACTCCGGTCCTCTCGTACTAGGAGCAGGCTTCCTCAAATCTGCAGCGCCCACGGAAGATAGGGACCAAACTGTCTCACGACGTTTTAAACCCAGCTCACGTACCTCTTTAAATGGCGAACAGCCATACCCTTGGGACCGGCTACAGCCCCAGGATGAGATGAGCCGACATCGAGGTGCCAAACACCGCCGTCGATATGAACTCTTGGGCGGTATCAGCCTGTTATCCCCAGAGTACCTTTTATCCGTTGAGCGATGGCCCTTCCATACAGAACCACCGGATCACTATGTCCTGCTTTCGCATCTGCTCGACTTGTCAGTCTCGCAGTTAAGCACGCTTATGCCATTGCACTATCGCCACGATGTCCGACCGTAGCTAGCGTACCTTCGAACTCCTCCGTTACGCTTTGGGAGGAGACCGCCCCAGTCAAACTGCCTACCATGCACTGTCCCCGACCCGGATTACGGGCCTAGGTTAGAACCTCAAACGCACCAGGGTGGTATTTCAACGTTGGCTCCACAAGATCTAGCGACCTCGCTTCAAAGCCTCCCACCTATCCTACACAGATCCGTTCAAAGTCCAATACAAAGCTACAGTAAAGGTTCATGGGGTCTTTCCGTCTTTCCGCGGGGAGATTGCATCATCACAAACATTTCAACTTCGCTGAGTCTCGGGAGGAGACAGTGTGGCCATCGTTACGCCATTCGTGCAGGTCGGAACTTACCCGACAAGGAATTTCGCTACCTTAGGACCGTTATAGTTACGGCCGCCGTTTACTGGGACTTCGATCAAGAGCTTGCACCCCATCACTTAATCTTCCAGCACCGGGCAGGCGTCACACCCTATACGTCCACTTTCGTGTTTGCAGAGTGCTGTGTTTTTATTAAACAGTCGCAGCCACCGATTTTTTGCAACCCCATTGGGCTCCATCCGCGAGGGACTTCACCTACTAAGGGCACACCTTCTTCCGAAGTTACGGTGTCAATTTGCCGAGTTCCTTCTCCCGAGTTCTCTCAAGCGCCTGAGAATACTCATCTCGCGCACCAGTGTCGGTTTGCGGTACGGTCGTTGCAAGCTGAAGCTTAGTGGCTTTTCCTGGAAGCAGGGTATCACTCACTTCGGCGGCAAGCCGCCTCGTTATCACCCCTCATCTCAGCCCGGCGGATTTACCTACCAGGCACGACTACAGGCTTGAACCGGGACATCCAACACCCGGCTGAGTTAACCTTCTCCGTCCCCACATCGCACTTGCAATCGGTACAGGAATATTGACCTGTTTCCCATCAGCTACGCATCTCTGCCTCGCCTTAGGGGCCGACTCACTCTACGCCGATGAACGTTGCGTAGAAAACCTTGCGCTTACGGCGAGCGGGCTTTTCACCCGCTTTAACGCTACTCATGTCAGCATTCGCACTTCTGATACCTCCAGCATCCCTCTCGAGACACCTTCACAGGCTTACAGAACGCTCTCCTACCACGTGCACTTGCGTGCACATCCGCAGCTTCGGTAACTGGCTTAGCCCCGTTACATCTTCCGCGCAGGACGACTCGATCAGTGAGCTATTACGCTTTCTTTAAATGATGGCTGCTTCTAAGCCAACATCCTGACTGTTTTAGCCTTCCCACTTCGTTTCCCACTTAGCCAATTTTAGGGACCTTAGCTGGCGGTCTGGGTTGTTTCCCTCTTGAGTCCGGACGTTAGCACCCGGTGCTCTGTCTCCCGCGCTGTACTCTTCGGTATTCGGAGTTTGCCTTGGTTTGGTAAGTCGCCATGACCCCCTAGCCAAAACAGTGCTCTACCCCCGAAGGTAATACGCGAGGCACTACCTAAATAGTTTTCGGAGAGAACCAGCTATTTCCAAGTTTGTTTAGCCTTTCACCCCTATCCACAGCTCATCCGCTAGTTTTGCAACACTAGTCGGTTCGGACCTCCAGTACCTGTTACGGCACCTTCATCCTGGCCATGGATAGATCACTTGGTTTCGGGTCTACACCCAGCGACTGAAGTTCGCCCTGTTCGGACTCGGTTTCCCTGCGGCTACCCTATTCGGTTAACCTTGCCACTGAATGTAAGTCGCTGACCCATTATACAAAAGGTACGCCGTCACCCTTGCGGGCTCCGACTTTTTGTAAGCATGCGGTTTCAGGATCTATTTCACTCCCCTCCCGGGGTTCTTTTCGCCTTTCCCTCACGGTACTAGTTCACTATCGGTCGATTACGAGTATTTAGCCTTGGAGGATGGTCCCCCCATCTTCAGACAGGATTTCACGTGTCCCGCCCTACTTTTCGCTAGCTCAGTACCACACAGATCTTTTCGCGTACGGGGCTATCACCCTCTTTGGCCGACCTTTCCAGGCCGTTTCGCTAAGTTCTGCGCTATCACTAGCAGGCTCTTCCGATTTCGCTCGCCACTACTTTCGGAATCTCGGTTGATGTCTTTTCCTCGAGCTACTGAGATGTTTCAGTTCACCCGGTTCGCCTCGCATGACTATGTATTCATCATGCGATACCGCTTGCGCGGTGGGTTTCCCCATTCGGAAATCTCCGGATCAAAGCTTATTTGCCAGCTCCCCGAAGCTTATCGCAGGCTATCACGTCCTTCGTCGCCTGTAATCGCCAAGGCATCCACCACATGCTCTTAGTCACTTGACCCTATAACTTTGACCCCTCTCACGAGGATTCAAAAGCCTATCAAGGACTCGCGAGGTCTTTCACCTCGCGCGTTATGCCGTCTTCAAAAATTGCTTTACGCAAAATTGAAGTCTGGTTGACGCAATCAAAAAATTGTCGCTAGCGGCACGGTCTGCCATGAAGCAGTTTCCGCTAACGACGCTGATTCGACTCTATGAATTGTTAAAGAACAGCCGATTGACTTCGCAGCAGATGCCGCGGTCAACAACAAAGCAGCCTGGCGTAGCGCCAAGCCGCTTTGGTGTTGATCTTGTCCGATTGTGGTGTTGGTGGAGGATGACGGGATCGAACCGACGACCCCCTGCTTGCAAAGCAGGTGCTCTCCCAGCTGAGCTAATCCCCCGAATATCCGATCAGGAGATGGTGGGTCTGGTTGGTCTCGAACCAACGACCCCCGCCTTATCAAGACGGTGCTCTAACCAACTGAGCTACAGACCCGGGGCCGGTCGCTGCAGGCGGGGCGAGCAATTCGTCGTCGCTGGCGACATCTTCCAACAACCGATAAGTGTGGACGTTTGAAAACGGAAATTGCTGTTTTCCAGAAAGGAGGTGATCCAGCCGCACCTTCCGATACGGCTACCTTGTTACGACTTCACCCCAGTCACGAACCCTGCCGTGGTAATCGCCCTCCTTGCGGTTAGGCTAACTACTTCTGGCAGAACCCGCTCCCATGGTGTGACGGGCGGTGTGTACAAGACCCGGGAACGTATTCACCGCGACATGCTGATCCGCGATTACTAGCGATTCCGACTTCACGCAGTCGAGTTGCAGACTACGATCCGGACTACGACTGGTTTTATGGGATTAGCTCCCCCTCGCGGGTTGGCAACCCTCTGTACCAGCCATTGTATGACGTGTGTAGCCCTACCCATAAGGGCCATGAGGACTTGACGTCATCCCCACCTTCCTCCGGTTTGTCACCGGCAGTCTCATTAGAGTGCCCTTTCGTAGCAACTAATGACAAGGGTTGCGCTCGTTGCGGGACTTAACCCAACATCTCACGACACGAGCTGACGACAGCCATGCAGCACCTGTGTTCTGGCTCCCTTTCGGGCACTTGCACATCTCTGCGCAATTCCAGACATGTCAAGGGTAGGTAAGGTTTTTCGCGTTGCATCGAATTAAACCACATCATCCACCGCTTGTGCGGGTCCCCGTCAATTCCTTTGAGTTTCAACCTTGCGGCCGTACTCCCCAGGCGGTCAACTTCACGCGTTAGCTTCGTTACTGATCCAGTGAAGGACCAACAACCAGTTGACATCGTTTAGGGCGTGGACTACCAGGGTATCTAATCCTGTTTGCTCCCCACGCTTTCGTGCATGAGCGTCAGTGCAGGCCCAGGGGATTGCCTTCGCCATCGGTGTTCCTCCGCATATCTACGCATTTCACTGCTACACGCGGAATTCCATCCCCCTCTGCCGCACTCCAGCGATGCAGTCACAAATGCAGTTCCCAGGTTAAGCCCGGGGATTTCACACCTGTCTTACATCACCGCCTGCGCACGCTTTACGCCCAGTAATTCCGATTAACGCTCGCACCCTACGTATTACCGCGGCTGCTGGCACGTAGTTAGCCGGTGCTTATTCTTACGGTACCGTCATCAGCCCCGGGTATTAACCAGAGCCTTTTCGTTCCGTACAAAAGCAGTTTACAACCCGAGGGCCTTCATCCTGCACGCGGAATGGCTGGATCAGGCTTGCGCCCATTGTCCAAAATTCCCCACTGCTGCCTCCCGTAGGAGTCTGGGCCGTGTCTCAGTCCCAGTGTGGCTGGTCGTCCTCTCAGACCAGCTACAGATCGTCGGCTTGGTAGGCCTTTACCCCACCAACTACCTAATCTGCCATCGGCCGCTCCAATCGCGCGAGGTCTTGCGATCCCCCGCTTTCAACCAGAGTTCGTATGCGGTATTAGCGTAGCTTTCGCTACGTTATCCCCCACGACTGGGCACGTTCCGATGTATTACTCACCCGTTCGCCACTCGCCACCAGGGTTGCCCCCGTGCTGCCGTTCGACTTGCATGTGTAAAGCATTCCGCCAGCGTTCAATCTGAGCCAGGATCAAACTCTACAGTTCGATCTTGAATTACTGCTCAAAAGAATCGAAGTGAACTTCACTTCTTTTCATATGAGCGTTTGATTTGTTCCGAAGAACTTGGCAACCTCGCCATCAAACGCCCACGCTTATCGGCTGTATGTTGTTAACGATCCCCGGCAAGACCCGCCTGTGCATTGCGCCGCGCTTTCCTTGCCCAACCTCGCTGCGATCAGCGAAGCCCTCGATTATGACAGAGTTTTGAGAGGCCTGTCAACTCTTTTTAGCCGCTTCGTTTGCGATTCGCTTTGGCGTTAGCCGCCTTCGCGTTTCGCTGCCGTCGTCAGCCGAGCCCTCTATTCTATACCGATTTTCATCGACCTAGCCGCCGGGCCCTTCTGCGATTCCGCCGCCGCTTTCGCGACGCCGTCATCAGCAGAGCCAAGGACTATACCACAGGGAAAACCCTAGGCCAAGTCGGCAAGCGGAAGAGTGCGTCGGCGCTGGCCGGTCAGCTTGAAGAGCGCGGCCGCCAGCGCCGGCGCAACCGGTGGCACCCCCGGCTCTCCCACGCCTCCCGGCGCGCGATCGCTGGCGACGATGTATGTCTCCACGACCGGCGCGGCTGCCAGTCTCAGCATCCGGTAATCGGTGAAGTTCCGTTGCTGCACGGCGCCATTGCGAATGTCGACGCGCCCGTGCAGCGCCGCCGTCAATCCGA
The DNA here is from genome assembly GCF_016722785.1 of Ramlibacter monticola. Classification (GTDB taxonomy): domain Bacteria; phylum Pseudomonadota; class Gammaproteobacteria; order Burkholderiales; family Burkholderiaceae_C; genus Ramlibacter; species Ramlibacter monticola. Next base: position 784,642 of record NZ_JAEQNE010000002.1, read on the forward strand.
ACACGACCGCCCCTTCCATCTGCTGGGCCACGATCTGCGGATTCACCGCCGTTCCACAGTCGATCGCGCAAACCACGCGATGAACACGCGGCATGCCGCCCGCAAGAGATACCTCCAGCACCTGGGCGACGATGCTCCCGAACGACTCATGCAGCGCGACGCCACGCGCGCGACCGGCAACGGGCGGGATCCTGTCCCATCCGGCGCGTTCCGCCGCCAGGTTCAGCACCGCCAGATGCCGTGGCGACTCGCGCAACAGGTCGCGGCGCAGCGCCAGCGCATCCTGGCGCAGTTCCGCCGCGATCTCGTCGATGAAGGATTCGAGGAAGAAGGCATTGTGCGAATGCCCGACCGAGCGCCAGTAGCCCACCGGCACGCCGGTGTGCGTGAACACGTGCTCGATGCGCTGGTGGCGAAATCCGTAGGGCTGGTCGAACAGGCCCTCGGAGCCGGTCTTGTCCGGCAGATCGACCGGCCCTGCGAACGCGGGCAGCGCCCGCTCCATCCAGCGGGGCGAAATGGCATCGCCGGCCGAGCGGATCTGCAACCCAACCGGCCGCCCCTGGCCGTCCAGCGTGGCGCGCACCCGCGCGACGTGCATCGGCCGGTAGAAGTCGTGCGCCGTGTCTTCCTCCCGGGACCAGATCAACTGCACCGGCACGCCCGGCACGTCCATCGCGACGCGCACCGCCTGCGCCACATAGTCGACCTCCAGCCGGCGCCCGAAGCCGCCCCCGAGCAGGGTCACATGCAGTTCCACCTTGTCGACTGGCACGCCGGCGACACGCGCCGCCGCCTCTCGGCAGGGCTGCGGCACCTGCGTCGGCGCCCAGACCTCGACCCGGCCGCCATCGACTCGCGCCGTCGCGTTCATCGGCTCCAGCGTCGCGTGGGCCAGGAAGGGCGCGCTGTACCAGGCTTCGAGCGTGCGGGCGCCGCCGTCGCGCGCAGACGCTTCTGCGTCGCCCTGGCTGTAGAACGTAAAGCCTTCGCGCGAGCGGACCGCCTCCTCGAGCTCGCGCGCGATCGCCGTCGAATCCAGCGCCGCCCACGGACCGGGCCGCCAGTCGACCTCCACCGCCTGCGCCGCCTGCCTCGCCTGCCAATAGTTCGCCGCCACGACCGCGAAGCCGGCACTCGAGCCCGCATACGCCGGCAACTGCACCAGGCGCTCCACGCCCGGCATGGCGAGCGCCGCCGACGCATCGATGCGCCCCGGCGCACCGCCCAGGGTCGGCGCCAGCCGCAGGGCCGCGTAGCGCATGCCCGGCAGCCGCACGTCCATCCCGAAACAGGCCTGCCCATTGACCTTGGCCGGCAGGTCCAGTCGCGGCGCGGCCCGGCCGATTACCTGCCATGTCTTGCGATCCTTGAGTTCCACCCGCCCCGGCGGAGTGGCCGCCGCCGCCCGGGCCAACGCGCCATAGCTCGCACGCTTGCCGGAGGAATGCGTGACGAAGCCATCGACCACCAGCAGGTCCTCCACCGGCAGCCTCCATCGCAGGGACGCCGCACCGACCAGCGAAGCGCGCGCGGTGGCGGCCGCGAGCCGCACCACGTCCCACGCATCCGCGACGCTGGACGAACCGCCGGTCGCATTGATGCCCAGCTCGCGCCCGATCTTGCCCACCAGCCATCGCCCCGCCTTGACGCGGCCGAAGCCGTCCTCGCGCTCCTCGTCGCGCGGGTGGAAGGGCAGGAAGCCGTACAGCATCGCGACGTTGCCGTAGATCGCATCCCAGCCGGCCTGCTCGATCCGCACGGACGACAGCGGCACGTCGAGCTCCTCGGCGGCGAGCTGCGCCAGCGCGGTATGCACGCCCTGCCCCATCTCGCTGCGCGGCATCGCCAGCACCACGCCGCCTTCGGGCAGGATCCTGATCCAGCCGTTCAGCGCGAAATCGCCCTCGCCGGGCGCCATCAGGTTCGCGATCCCGAGGCGCGAGCGCTGCGGCAGCGCCGCCCAGCCGACCAGCAGGGCTCCGACTCCCGCGGTCGTGCCCAGCAGCCAGGTGCGACGCTTCACGCGCGCATCCCCGCGGCGCGCTTGATCGCGGCGCGCACGCGCTGGTACGTGCCGCAGCGGCAGATGTTCGTCATCGCCTCGTCGATGTCCGCGTCGCTGGGCCTGGGCTTCTTCTCCAGCAGGGCCGCCGCCGCCATCAGCATGCCGCTCTGGCAATAGCCGCACTGCGGCACCTGCTCGGCGATCCACGCGGCCTGCAGCGCATGCGGCTTCGCCGCGGTGCCGAGCCCCTCGATGGTCTGGATCGCGCGGCCAGCCACGCTGCCGACTGGCGTGACACACGAACGCACGGCCTGCCCGTCCACGCGCACCGTGCAGGCGCCGCAGGCGGCCACGCCGCAGCCGAACTTGGTGCCGGTCATCTGCAGGAGGTCGCGCAACACCCACAGCAGGGGCATCGCGGGATCGGCCTGCACCTGCACGCGGGCGCCATTGATGATCAGGTCCAAGGAACCCCTCCCTTCCGCAGCAGGTCCCACTATAGCGACGGGGTGCTCCACCGGTCATCCGGCATCGGCCGCTCGGCGGCGGTGCTACGCTCGAAGGTTTTCCCACGCTGACCATGGCTCTCATCACCCTCGCGAACGCCCAGCTCGCCTTCGGCCACGTGGCGCTGCTGGACCACGCGGATTTTTCGCTGGAAGCCGGCGAGCGCGTCGGCCTGATCGGGCGCAACGGCGCCGGCAAGTCCTCGCTGCTGCGCATCCTCGGGGGCCTGGAGCGGCCCGACGACGGCGAGGTCCAGCGTCAGCAAGGCCTGCACGCCGCTTTCGTCGCCCAGGAGCCGCTGCTGCCGGAAGAAGCCACGGTCTTCGACGCGGTCCGACTCGGCATCGGCGACGTGATCGCGCTCGTCGACCAGTTCACCCACCACGGCAGCGGCGACCTCGATGCCCTGCACGCACTGCAGGCGCGCATCGAGGCGCAGGACGGCTGGAACTGGCGCCAGCGCGTCGACGAGACGCTGCACCGCCTGCACCTCGACCCCGATGCGGAGATCGGCTCGTTGTCCGGCGGCAACCGCAAGCGTGTGGCGCTGGCCCAAGCCCTGGTGCGCCGCCCCGACGTCCTGCTGCTCGACGAACCGACCAACCACCTCGACCTCGATTCGATCGAGTGGCTGGAGAACCTGCTGCTGGAGTTCCGCGGCAGCGTGGTGCTGATCACGCACGATCGCAGCTTCCTGGACCGGGTGTCCACGCGCATCGTCGAACTCGATCGCGGCCGCCTGCAGTCGTATCCCGGCAACTTTACCCGGTACCAGACGCTCAAGCAGGAGCAACTCGCCCAGGAGGCCGTCATCAACGCGAAGGCCGACAAGCTGCTCGCGCAGGAAGAAGTCTGGGTGCGCAAGGGCGTGGAGGCCCGACGCACGCGCGCGCAGGGCCGCATTACGCGGCTCGAGCAGCTGCGCGACCGGCGCGCGGCCCGGCGCGACGCGCTCGGCCGCGTCAGCATGGAAGTCGCCACGGGCCAGGCCAGTGGCAAGATCGTGGCGGAACTCACGCGCGTGTCCAAGGCCTTCGGCGACAAGGTGGTGGTGCGCGACTTCACCAGCACCATCCTGCGCGGCGACAAGGTGGGCCTGGTGGGCCCGAACGGCGCGGGCAAGACGACCCTGCTGAAGCTGATCCTGGGCGAGCTCGCCCCCGACACGGGCCGCGTGCGCCTCGGCACCAACCTGCAGGTGGCCTATTTCGACCAGATGCGCACCGCGCTCGACCCCGAGGCGACGCTGGAGGACTTCATCAGCCCCGGCAGCGAATGGATCGAGATCGGCCGCCAGCGCAAGCACGTCAAGAGCTACCTGGGCGACTTCCTGTTCTCGCCCGCGCGCTCGACCTCGCCGGTGCGCTCGCTCTCCGGCGGCGAACGCAACCGGCTGCTGCTCGCGCGCCTGTTCGCGCGCCCCGCCAACGTGCTGGTGCTGGACGAGCCCACCAACGACCTCGACATCGACACCCTGGAACTGCTCGAGGAACTGCTGCAGGACTACGAGGGCACGGTGTTCCTGGTCAGCCACGACCGCGCGTTCCTGGACAACGTGGTCACCAGCACGATCGCCTTCGAAGGCGACGGCCGCTGGCGCGAATACGAAGGCGGTGTCGAGGACTGGTTGACGCAATCCAGGCGCTCCCGCGAGCTGGCGCAAGCGGCGACCGCGGCGACGCTCGCCCCAGTGCGCGACAAGCCCGCGGCCCCGCCACCGGCGGCCGCCCCCACGCAACGCCGCAAACTGGGCTACAAGGAACAGCGCGAGCTCGAGGCGCTGCCCGCGCGCATCGACGCGCTGGAGCAGGAGCAGAAGTCCATCCAGGCCGAACTCGCCGCCGGCGCGGTGTACCGCGACGATCCCGGCCGCGCCGCGCAGCTCGCGCGGCGCAGCGAGCAGATCGAGGAAGAACTGATGGCAGCCCTGGAGCGCTGGGAGGCCCTGGGTCAGCTGTAGGCTTCCGCCGGCAAGGAGTCCCGGCCCTTGCCGACCTTGCGCGGCCCCGCTGCGCAGGCTGCGCGGCTACAGTCGCTGGACCCTATGTCGACCAGCAGTTTCACGATCGTCCGGCGCCCCCCGCAGTCCCTCTTGCTGCTGATGGTGCGCTGGTTCACGATCACGCTGCTGTCCTGCGGAGCGGGCGGCTGTGCGAGCCTGCCGGCCAACGACGGACGCACCCCGTCCACCCACTTCGCGCAGCCCGAGATCACGCCGCTCGGCCAGCTGATGCTGGCGCGGCGCGCCCAGGCGGCAACCCGCACCGATTCCGGCTTCAACCTGCTCGATGCCGTCGACGCGGCCCTGTCCAGCCGGCTCGCGCTCATCGAGGGCGCGCAGCGCAGCCTCGACCTGCAGTACTACGCCATCCACGCGGACGCCAGCACCGAGGTGCTGCTGCAGCGCCTGCGCGATGCCGCCCGCCGCGGCGTGCGGGTGCGCATCCTGCTGGACGACTTCAACTCGGTCGGCGCGGACGCGCAGGTGCTGCGCCTCGCCTTCGAGCCCAACGTGGAGGTGCGCCTGTTCAATCCGCTGACCGGGCCGCGCGACAACATGATCGGCCGGGTCCTCACCTCGCTGCACGATGCCGGCCGCATGCAGAAGCGCATGCACAACAAGCTGTTCCTGGCCGACAACGCCTGGGGCATCACCGGCGGGCGCAACCTGGGCGACCGCTACTTCGGCAGCGGCGACAAGCAGAACTTCGTCGATCTCGACGTGCTGGCCGCCGGGCGCATCGTCGGCGACATGTCGGCCAGCTTCGACCGCTTCTGGAACGACGAACTCGCATATCCGGTGCAGACGCTGCTCGACCCGGAAGACCTGGAGCGCCTGCAGCAGGCGCAGCCGGCCTCGGCGCCGCGCGCGCCCGATGCGGCGCCGCCCCGGCCCGCGCTGCCGGTCTCCGTTTCACCCACCGTGCTGCCGTCCGTCACGCAGGCGGCGGCCGGCGCGGCGGACCGGCCCGCGATGGACCTGCGCACGATCCCGCTGGTCTGGGCCTCCTCCAAGCTGCTGGTGGACGAGCCGGGCAAGGTCGGCCCCGGCGACGACGAGGTGAATGCCGGCGACACGGTGATCGACGGCCTGCTGCAGCTGATGCAAGGCGCCCAGCGCGACGTGCTGATCATCTCGCCCTATTTCGTGCCCGGCGCGCGCATGCTCGCGGTGTACGAGCAGCTGCGCAAGCGCGGCGTGCGCATCCGCGTGCTGACCAACTCGCTCGCCTCCAACGACGCGCCCGCGGCGCACGCGGGCTATGCGCGCTACCGCAACGCGCTGCTGGACATGGGCGTCGAGATCCACGAGATGCGCTCCGACCCGGAAACCGCGGCGGAACTCCTGGGCAGCAGCAACAGCAAGCCCCCGGAACGGGGCAGCGGATCCCTGTTCGGCGGCGGTCCGGGCGGTTCCAAGGCCGCAACGTCAGCGCGCGCCAGCCTGCACTCCAAGGCGGTGATCATCGACGGGCGCCTGTCGGTGATCGGTTCGATGAACCTGGACCTGCGCTCGCAGCTGAAGAACAGCGAAGTCGGCCTGGTGATCCGCAGCGCGACGCTGGCGCAGCTGGCGACGAAGCAGATCGAAGACACCCTCGCCACGGCCGCCTACCGGCTCGAGCGGCGCGGCAGCGACTTCCACTGGCGCGCGCCCCCTGGCGCGGGCTTCGGCGACGAGGACAGCGAACCGGGCGCCAGCACGAAGCTGAAGCTGTTCGTGCGCCTTCTGGGCCCCTTCGCGCCTGACGAGATGCTGTAGGGCGGGCGCAGCGACAGCGCGACCCCGGTGCTGCCCTCACATCCTGCGCACCAGCTCCCCGTACTTCTTCCAGAACGCCGCATCCTGCGTGGTGGCGAAGTTGATGCGCATCAGCGTGCTCGGCTCGCGCTGCGCATGGAACAGGGCGCCCGGTGCGAGCAGGTAGCCCTCGTCCAGCATGCGCTGCGACAGCGCGTCGGTGTCCACGCCGGTATCCACCCAGCCGAACAGGCCCGCGGGCTCGGCCACGAAGCGGCAGCCGGCTTGCAGCGCCAGCTTCACGCTGCGGCTGCGGGCCAGGTCCAGCCGCGTGCGGATGCGCTCGCAATGCCGCCGCAGCTGGCCCTGGTCGATGCACAGGGCCAGCGCCTTTTCCAGCAGCGCCGGCGTGGTCAGGGTCGTGAGCAGCTTCGTGTCCAGCAGCGGCTCCACCAGCGCCTCCGGCGCGGCGATGAAGCCGATGCGCCAGTTGGGTGCCAGGATCTTGGCGAAGCCGCCGACGTAGATCGTGCGCTGCAGTCCGTCCAGCGCCGCCAGCCGCGTCGCATGGGCCGGCGCGATGTGGCTGTAGGTGTCGTCCTCGACGATGTGGAAGTCGTGCTGGTTGGCCAGTTGCAGCAGGCGGTGCGCGCTGCCCGGCGACAGGCAGTAGCTGGTCGGGTTGTGGAACACGCTCACGCTGACGTACAGCTTGGGCTTGTGCACCGCGCAGTACTTCGCCATCACCTGCAGGTCGGGCCCGTCGGCGCGGCGCGGTACCGGCAGCAGGTGCATGCCGAGCGCGGACAGGCGCGCGAACTCCACCGCCCAGCCCGGCTCCTCCACCATCACCGGGTCGCCCGGGCGCAGCAGGGTGCGGCTCACGATGTCGAGCGCGTGGGTCGCACCGACGGTGGTGATGATGTGATCGGCCGGCACGGGCACATTCAGGCCCGCCAGCTTGGTCGCGAGCGCCTGCCGCAGGCCGGCATCGCCGAGCGGCTCGCCGTACTGCAGCGAGAACGAGTGCAGCGACGGCGTGGTAGTCACCTTGCGCACCGCCGCCGGCAGGAATGTGGACTCCAGCCACTCGGTGGGCAGCACGCCCATGCCCGGCTGCGGCTTGTTGCTGGCGCGGTGGAACATGCCGCGGATCAGGGAGGTGGCGTTCACCGGTGCCGGCCCGCGCGCGCTCGGCGGCTGCGGAGGGCCAGCCCGGCCGGGCGCCGGTTCCTGCACGGCGGCCTCGCGCACGAAGAAGCCGCGGTTCTTGCGCGCCTCCACCAGGCCCTGCGCCAGCAGCTGGTCGTACGCGGCCACCACGGTCGACGGGCTCACCCCCTGCTGTTCGGCGCACTGCCGGACGGAGGGCAGGCGGGCGCCGGCGGCCAGCAGGCGGTTGCGGATGCGCTCGCCGAAACGGGCGGCAAGCTGGTCGGTGAGCGACTGCGAAGAGGCCTTGAGCAGCATGGGCGGTTCCTCCCTGTACTGGCGCGTCGGCCAATACAGCGCATCTTGTGATCTGGAAAACTGTACTGATAGTGTACTGATGCCGCCCGTACATTGGCTCCATGCATTCCCTTCCTCCCGATTCACGGAGCCAGCCATGACGCCGTCCGAGCGCCACGGCCTCTGGTACGGCGTCGCCGGCGTGGCGATCTTCGCGCTGACGCTCCCGATGACGCGGCTGGCCGTTGGCACGGCCGACGCACCGCTGATGTCCGGTGTGTTCGTCGCCATGGGCCGCGCGGCGGTGGCCGCTGCGCTCTCGGCCCTGTTCCTGCTCGTCACGCGGGCGCCCTGGCCGCGCGCCGGCGAATGGCGCGCGCTCGCCATCACCGCGGGAGGCGTGGTGTTCGGCTTTCCGCTCCTGAGTTCGATCGCCATGCGGCACGTGGAAGCCGTGCACGCCAGCGTGATCATCGGCGTGCTGCCGCTCGCCACCGCGCTGGTGGGCGCACTGCTGCATCGGCAGCGCCCTTCGCCCGCGTTCTGGGCCTTCGCGGCGCTGGGCAGCGTGCTGGTGGTTGCCTTCGCGCTACTGCGTTCGGGCGCGGCCCTGCGGCTGCACGGCGCCGACCTCCTGCTGCTCGGCGCCGTCGCCTGCGCCGCCGTCGGCTACGGCTGGGGCGCGCGCCTGTCGCAGCGGATGCCGGCCGAGCACGTGATCTGCTGGGCCCTCGTGCTCGCGCTGCCAGCCACGCTGCCGCTCGCGTTCTGGTCGCGCCCCGCGATGCCGCTGCCGGCGAGCGCCTGGTGGGCCTTCGGGTACGTCGCCGTGTTCTCGATGTGGATCGGCTTCTTCGCCTGGTACCGCGGACTCGCCCTGGGCGGCACCGTGCGCGTGAGCCAGGTGCAGTTGCTGCAGCCTTTCCTGAGCATGGTGTTCGCGGTGCCGCTGCTGCACGAACGCCTCGACGCGCTGAGCCTCGGCTTCGCGCTCGCCGTGATCGCCACCGTGTTCATGGGCCGCCGCATGCCGGTCGCCCGCGTCCCCCGCCTGCCCGTCCTCTCCCCTGCCGTGGAATCCCGATGAAACCCGACGACCTGCAGCCCACCCCGGGCTGGACCCTGGCGCGCCGCACCAAGCGCATGAATCCTTCCGTGATCCGCGAGATCCTCAAGGTCACCGAGCGGCCCGGCATCATCAGCTTCGCCGGCGGCCTGCCCTCGCCGCGCACCTTCCCGGTCGAGGCCTTCCAGGCCGCGTGCGACAAGGTCCTGCGCGAGGACGGCCGCGCGGCGCTGCAATACGCCGCCAGTGAAGGCTATGGGCCGCTGCGCGAGGCCGTGGCCGCCATGCTGCCGTGGCGGGTCGACCCGGCGCAGGTGTTGATCACCACCGGCTCGCAGCAGGGCCTGGACCTGGTGGCCAAGGTGCTGATCGACCACGGCAGCCGCGTGCTGGTGGAAACGCCCACCTACCTCGGCGCGCTGCAGGCGTTCGCGCCGATGGAGCCGGAGGCGGTCGGCGTCGCCAGCGACGACGAGGGCATCGACGTGGCCGACCTGGCGCGCCGGCGCGGCGAGGCGCGCTTCCTCTACGTGCTGCCGAATTTCCAGAACCCGACCGGCCGCACGATGAGCGAGGCGCGCCGGCAGGCGCTGGTGCAGACCGCGCGCGAGCTCGCGCTGCCGCTAGTGGAAGACAACCCCTACGGCGACCTCTGGTTCGATGCGCCCCCGCCGCTGCCGCTGTCCGCCCGCTATCCGGAAGGCGCGATCTACCTGGGCTCCTTCTCCAAGGTGCTGGCCCCCGGGCTGCGGCTGGGCTACCTGGTGGCACCGCCGGCGATCGCGCCCAAGCTGCTGCAGGCCAAGCAGGCCGCCGACCTGCACAGCCCCAGCTTCAACCAGCGCCTCGTGGCCGAGGTGCTGCGCGACGGCTTCCTCGACCGCCACGTGCCCACCATCCGCTCCCTCTACAAGGCGCAGCGCGACGCGATGCTGGAGGCCCTGGCGCGCGAGATGCGCGGCCTCGACGTGACCTGGAACGCGCCCGATGGCGGCATGTTCCTGTGGGCGCGCCTGCCCGAGGGGCTAGCTGCGGTCTCGCTGCTCCCCAAGGCGGTCGAGCGCGGCGTTGCCTTCGTGCCCGGCGCGGCCTTCTATGCGGACGGCGCCGATGCGCGTACGCTGCGCCTTTCCTTCGTCACGGCCACCCGCGAGCAGATCGCCACCGGCATCGCCGCGCTCGCCGCCACGATCCGGGAGACCCTCCACCCATGAGCCTGCGCCCCTTCAAGCAAGTCGACGTGTTCACCGCCGTCCCCTACCGCGGCAACCCGCTCGCCGTGGTGCTCGATGGCGAGGGCCTCTCCGACGAGGAGATGCAGCACTTCTGCAACTGGACCAACCTGTCGGAGGCGACCTTCCTGCTGCCGCCCACGCAGCCCGGCGCCGACTACCGAGTGCGCATCTTCTCGCCCGGGCGCGAGCTGGCCTTCGCCGGGCATCCCACGCTGGGCAGCTGCCATGCGTGGCTGGAGGCGGGCGGGCGCCCGCAAGGCGAGCACGTCGTGCAGGAGTGCGGCGTCGGTCTCATCAAGCTTCGGCGGCAGGGCGAGCGCCTCGCCTTCGCCGCGCCGCCGCTGCGCAAGAGCGGCCCGCTGCCGGAAGAGGACGTCGAGTTGATCGCGCGCGGCCTCGGCGTTCCGCGCGCCGACATCGTCGGCCACGCCTGGTGCGACAACGGCCCCAACTGGCGCGGCGTGCTGCTCCAGTCCGCCGAGCAGGTGCTGGCGCTGAAGCCCGACGCCGCGGTGCTGGCCGGCCTCGACGTCGGGGTGGTCGGCCCGCGCGGCAAGGTCGGTGTCGTCGGCTCGCACGCCGCGGGCGACGAGTGCGCCTTCGAAGTGCGCGCCTTCTTCCCCGGCAACAACGGGATGGCCGAAGACCCGGTGACGGGCAGCCTCAATGCGGCGCTGGCCCAGTGGCTGATCGGCGCCGGGCTCGCCCCGCGCGGCTACGTCGCGGCGCAGGGCACGGCGCTCGGCCGCGCCGGCCGCGTGCACGTCGAGCGCGACGAGGCCGGCGACACCTGGATCGGGGGCGCTTCCGTCACTTGCGTCGACGGTCAGGTGAAGTTCTAGCATGCGCGCCCGCGTCGACCACCTGGTGCTCGGTGCCGCCAGCCTCGACGAGGGCGTGGCCTGGTGCGAGGCCACGCTGGGCGTCACGCCCGGTCCCGGCGGCGAGCATCCGCTGATGGGCACGCACAACCGGCTGCTGCGCATCGCCACCGTGGACTTCCCGCGCGCCTACTTCGAGATCATCGCGGTGCAGCCCGGTCGCGCCGCGCAACGCCCGCGCCGCTGGTTCGACCTCGATGACGAGGCATTGCGCGACCGGCTGCGGCGCGAAGGCCCGCGGCTGCTGCACTTCGTCGCCAGCGTGCCGGACGTGCAGGCCGCGGTGCGGTCGCTGCAACCGCTCGGGATCGAGCGGGGCGAGGTGGTCGCGGCCTCGCGCATGACGCCACGCGGGCTGCTGCAGTGGCAGATCACGGTGCGGCCGGACGGCCAGCGCCTGTTCGACGGCGTGCTGCCCACGCTGATCGAGTGGGGCGAGACGCACCCCGCCGCCGCCATGCCGGAGTCCGGCGTCACGCTGCACGCGCTCGGCGCTTCGCACCCGGAGGCGGAGCGCCTGCGGGCCGCCTGCCAGGCCATCGGCCTCGACGCGCTCACGCCGACGGCCGGCGAGCCGCGCCTGCGCGCGGTGCTCGACACGCCGCGCGGCCGCGTCGCGCTGCAGTCCTGAGTCCCCGCCGGGACGGGCAGCCCGCGCGCGGCTTTGCCAGAATCGCTGCATGGGCACGCTCTACCTCGTCCGCCACGGCCAGGCCTCCTTCGGCGCCGCAGACTACGACCAGCTCAGCGAACTGGGCCAGCGCCAGAGCCGGCGACTCGGCGAATACTTCGCCGGGCGCGGCATCCACTTCGACGGCCTGATCGCCGGCACCCTGCGGCGCCACAAGCAGACGCTGGCGGGCATCCTCGAAGGCATGAACCGCGCCGGCGAGCACCTGGCCTGGGAAGGCCTCAACGAATACGACAGCGAGGCGCTGATCGCCACGGTGCATCCGGGCAAGCTGCCCAAGCCCGATTCCCCCGAGCTGTACCGGCACCATTTCCGGCTGCTGCGCGATGCCATGGGCCGCTGGATGGCGGGCGAGACCCGGCCCGTGGGCATGCCCAGCTACGCCGACTTCGTGGCCGGCGTCACCGGCGCGCTCGACCACGTTCGCGCCAACCACTTCGGGCAGAACGTCCTCGTGGTGACCAGCGGCGGCCCGATCGCCACTGCGGTCGGCGCTGTGCTGGGCACCAAGCCGGAAGCGACCATCGAGCTGAACATGCGGATCCGCAACACGGCGGTCACCGAATTCGCGTTCACCCCCAAGCGGCATGCGCTGCTCACGTTCAACGGGATCCCGCACCTGGATGCGGCGGAGTACCGGGACTGGGTGAGTTACGCCTAGGTTACGCCTAGGAGAAGACGATGCGCCAGGCGCGCCGCGCGCCAGGCAGTTCCACGTCGGGCTCGAAGGTGGCGCCGTGCAGGGCAGCGACCTTCTCCACCACCCGGTGGCCCAGGCCGAGGCGCAGGGGCTGCAGCGGCGGCGCCGTTTCCGCGGGCGCGCCGGCGTGCTGCTGGCCGTCGTCGGCGACCTGCAACGCACGGCTGGCCGGGTCGAGTTCCACCTCCACCTGCGTGCCGCGCGGCGTGTGCGCCAGCGCGTTCTGCACCAGGTTGCGCAGCGCCAGTTCCAGCAGCACGGGGTGGCCCGACAAGGGAAAAGGCCCGGGACTGGACAGCCCCAGTTCGCGCCCGCCGGCGTGGGCGTGCGGGGCGAATTCCGAGACAACGCGCCGCGCCACCGCATCCAGGTCCAGCGGCTGCGCCGTCTCGTGCAGTTCGGCGCGGCTGGTGCGCGCCAGTGCGAGCAGGTGCGCCAGCACCTCGCCGGCGCGCAGCGCGTCTTCCTCCAGCCGCCCCAAGGCTTCCTGCTGCCCGGGCCCGGGCGGGGCCTCGCGGGCGCCGCGCGCCTGCAGCGCCAGCGACGCCAGCGGCGTGCGCAGTTCGTGCGCGAACTCGTTGGCCAGGGCGCGCTCGCGCGCGAGCGCCGCCTGGTAGCGGTCCACCAGCCGGTTGATCGCATCCACCGTCGCGGCCAGTTCCTCGAAGCGCACGGTCGCCTCCACCTTCTGCGCCTCGCGCGGATCCAGCGCGTGCACCTGCTGCGCCAGCCGGCGCAGCGGCCGCAGCCCGCGGTAGATGGCGAGCCCGAGCACCAGCGCCACCACCGGCATCAGCCAGAGGCCCGGCTCGACCACCTGGCCGGCGATATCGGCCGCCAGGTCGTCGCGCTCGCGCTGCGACAGCAGCACCATCAGGCGGTACCGGTGGTCGTCGTCCCAGCGCGAAAAGGCGCGCCAGGGCGCCGGCGGCTGTCCCAGTTGCAGCGTGGCGAATCCGTCCGGCCCGACGAACGGCGGCATCGGCGCGTCACCCGAGCGCGTCAGCACCTGACCCTGCGCATCCCACACGATCACGCTGATCGAACGCTGGTAGTCGTGCGACTTCAGGTCGTGGGGGGACACGGCGGGCGGCGGCACCACATCGGGCTGCAGGCCGCCCGGCGCCAGGGGCAGCAGGAGCGAGCTCACGCTGGCCAGGTGGCCGTCGGTCAGTTCGTCGGCCTCGTGCTCGCCGGTCTTGTACCCGAAGGCGATGAAGGTGATCCAGACCAGGGCCAGCGCCGCCAGCGCCCAGGCCAGCAGGTGACGCGTGAGGCTGGGGCCGCGGCCGGTCATGGCGCGGGCTCTGCCGGAACGTAGTAGCCGACGCCGCGCACCGTGCGGATCAGGCCCTCGCCGAGCTTGCGGCGCAGCCGGTGCACGTGGACCTCGATCGCGTTGCTTTCCAGGACGCTGTCGAAGTTGTAAAGCTTGGCCTCCAGTTGCGGTCGCGAGAGCACGTGCGGCCGCGCCTCCATCAGTGCCAGCAGCACCGAGAACTCGCGGGTGGAGAGGTCCACCGGCGCGCCGGCCCGGGCCACGCTGCGGGCGGCGGGGTCGACTTCGAGCTCGCCATAGCGGATCGTGGGATGGGCGCGGCCCGCGAGGCGCCGCCGCAGGGCCCGCATGCGGGCCGCCAGTTCGTCCGGGTCGAACGGTTTGGTCAGGTAATCGTCCGCACCGAGGTCGAGGCCGGCGATGCGGGAGGCGACCTGGTCGCGCGCCGTCATGATCAGGACGGGCGTGGCGGGATCCGGCAGGCGCCCGACCGGGGCGGCGCGCAGCCGCCGCAGCAGCTCGGTTCCGTCGCCGTCGGCCAGGCCCAGGTCCAGCAGGATCACGTCGTAAGCCTCCGCGGTCAGCGCGGTCCAGGCGCCGGCAAGGCTCGGGGTGCAGTCCACGGCATGGCCGGAGCGCGCCAGGTGGGCAGCCAGCCCGCCGGCGATGCCTTCGTCGTCTTCCACCACGAGCACACGCATGCTCCCATTGTGCCGTTAAGGCTCACGTAATCCTTACGCCCGACGATGCCGCCCGATGGGAAGAGGAAAGGGACGTCGGGCCGCGCCCGCGCAGGCGGGCTGGCTTACGTTGGGACTTCTGGTGGTGGTCCTGGCCTGGGACGCGAGCGGCATGGATTTGCCGCTCGCGCGCCTGGCCGGATCGGCCACGGGCTTCCCTTGGCGCGAGCACTGGCTGCTGGCCGGGGTGGTCCACGAAGGCGGCCGGCGCGTGGCCTGGTTGCTGGCCGTCGTCCTGTGCCTGGGGGTCTGGTGGCCGGTGGGGCCGCTGGCGCGGATCGGCCAGGGCGAGCGGTTGCAACTGGCTGTAACCACCCTGCTGGGGGCCCTGACCGTGACCTTGCTCAAGATCGGTAGCCGGACGAGCTGTCCCTGGGAACTCAGCGACTTCGGCGGATTCATTCAATATGCATCCCACTGGAGCTTGCTTTCCGACGGTGGCGCCGGCCGGTGTTTCCCGGCCGGACACGCGTCGTCCGGCTTCACCTTTCTGGGGGGATACTTTGTGTTCCGGCGCACGGATGAGCGGATGGCGCGGCTGTGGCTGGTCGGCGCCACGGTGGCTGGACTGCTCTTCGGGCTCGCGCAGCAATGGCGCGGGGCCCATTTCATGAGCCATACGCTGTGGAGTGCCGCGGTTTGCTGGACCGTCGCTTTCCTGGTGGACGCCAGGTGGCCACGCACCTGGAGCCTCGAGAGGATTTGAAGATTGGATAAGACCCAGCCGCGGCGACTTCCCGCCGCTGTTCTCGTTGCCGGCGCCAGCGCCTGGATGGCCACCGCCGGCAACGCCGCCCTCTGGCGGGAACTGCAGGCCGTGGGCGTGGCCCAGGCGCAGGGCGGGTGGCTGCTCACGCTGACGCTGGCCGGCATGCTGGCGGCGGCCCTCTACGCGCTGCTGAGCCTGTTCTCCTGGCCGCGGCTGCTCAAGCCGGCCATCGTGCTGCTGCTGGTGGCCACCGCCGCCGGCGCCCATTTCATGTGGACCTACCGCATCGTGATCGACAGCGCCATGGCCACCAACACCCTGCAGACCGACTGGCACGAGGTCCGGGCGCTGCTGACACCGCGCTTCGCCGCGGTGGTGCTGGTCGGCGCGGTGCTCCCCTCCTGGCTGGTCTGGCGCATCCGCGTGGACCACCGGCCCTGGAAGCAGCAGGCGCTGCGCAACGTAGCCGGGCTGCTCGCCGGCATCGCCGCGGTGGCCGCCCTCATCCTGCTGAGCTTCCAGCCGCTCGCTTCCACGATGCGCAATCACACCCAGCTGCGCTACCTGATGAACCCGCTCAACCAGCTATGGGCGGTGGGACAGTCGGCCTTCGGCCAGCGCAAGTTCCACGGCCCGGTGGCGCCGCTCGGGCTCGACGCCCGGCTCGGCGCCGCCGCCAAGCCGCGGCTGCTGGTGCTGGTGCTGGGCGAAACGGGCCGCAGCGGCAACTTCGGCATCAACGGCTACCAGCGCGACACCACCCCGGAACTGGCCAAGGCCCGGGCGGTGAGCTTCCGCAACGCGTGGGCGTGCGGCACCAGCACCGCGGCCTCCGTCCCCTGCATGTTCTCGCACCTGGGGCGCGACGGCTTCCTGGCGCGCAAGCAGGATTCCGAGAACCTGGTGGACGTGCTGCAGCACGCCGGCCTCGCGGTGCTGTGGATCGACAACCAGCCCGGGGGCTGCAAGGGCGTGTGCGACCGCATTCCCAGCGTGAACACCTCGGGCCTGAACGACCCGCAGCTGTGCCCGAACGGCGAATGCCGGGACGAGATCCTGCTGCGAGGCCTGGACGAACGGCTCGCGGCCCTGCCGGCGGTGCAGCGCGAGAAAGGCGTCGTGCTGGTGATGCACCAGATGGGAAGCCATGGCCCGGCCTATGCGCAGCGCACGCCGCCCGCCTTCAAGAAATTCCTGCCGGAGTGCACCAGCAGCCACCTGCCGGATTGCAGTTCCGAGCAATTGCGCAACGCCTACGACAACACGATCGCCTACACCGACCACGTGCTCGGCTCCACGATCGCCTGGCTGCGCCAGCGCAGCGACTTCGACGGCGCCCTGCTTTACGTGGCCGACCATGGCGAGTCGCTGGGCGAGAACAACCTGTACCTGCACGGCCTGCCGTACGCGATCGCCCCCGACGTGCAGAAGCACGTGCCCTGGGTGACCTGGCTGTCCGGCGGCTTCGAGCAGGACAGCGGCCTGACCATGCACTGCCTGCGCGGGCAGGCCGACACGCGCGTCTCCCACGACCACCTGTTCCACTCGGTGCTGGGATTGATGCAGGTCAGCACCGCCGCCTACCGCCCGGACCTCGACGCCTACGCTGCCTGCGCCGCGCCCTGAGGGGCCGCTACACTGCGGCCATGGACGGCAGCAGCGCCTCGGAGCAGACCCCCTGGTGGGTGGTTTGCCTGTGCGCAGCCTGGTGCGGCGTCTGCCGCGAATGGCAGCCGACGTTCTCGGCGCAGGCCCGTGCCAACCCGCACCTGCGCTTCGCCTGGGTCGACGTGGAGGACGAGGACGACGCCATGGGCGAGGTGGACATCGAAACCTTCCCCACCCTGATGGTCGCCCGCGGCGAGGAGGTGCTGTTCCTCGGCCCGATCCCGCCCTCGAGCACGCAGTTCACCCGGCTGCTGGCCACCCTCCAGGCCCAGCCTCGCCCGGCGCCCGGCGTCGATGCCGAGGCCAACGCCCTCTTCCATCGCCTCCGACCCCAGGTACTGCCGCAGACCGCCGTCTGACGAGGTAGGGCCGCTCCTACACACGGCAGCTTTGGTGCCTGACGAGCGTAGTGCGTACTTGCAAGCTCAATCACTCCATGGCTGGCACAGACCCGCCATGCAGTTCCAACATTCAGTTTGCAAGGAGATCCTCACCATGGCTTCCAACAACCAGGGCAACCAAGGCGGCAAATCCAACCGCGGCTTCGCCTCCATGGACCCGCAGCGCCAGCGCGAGATTGCCAGCGAGGGCGGCCGTGCGGCCCACGAGAAGGGCACCGCCCATGAGTTCACTTCCGAAGAAGCCCGCGAAGCCGGCCGCAAGGGCGGCATGGCTCGCAGCGCCAACCGCCGCAACGCCACGATGAACCAGAACAGCGCCGTCAGCAGCTCGCACGCGAGCGGCGGCAACAGCGGCAGCAGCGGTTCCAGCCACGGCGGCTCGCAGGGCAGCAGCAGCGGCGGCTCGCACAGCACGGGCGGTGGCAGCAGCGAACACTGACGCCCCTCCCGGCCGCACGACGGCACGGCGCGCACTGCAAGGCCGCGCAAGCGGCCTTGCTCTTTCTAGTACACCTTGTAGGGCAGGAACTTGCCCGAAAGGACCACCTTCACCCGGTCGCCCTTGGGATCCGGCTCGCGCGAGATGTCCATCGAGAAGTCGATGGCGCTCATGATGCCGTCGCCGAACTCCTCGTGGATCAGCTCCTTGATGGTGGTGCCGTAGACGTTCACGATCTCGTACCAGCGGTAGATCAGAGGGTCCGTGGGCACCGGCGTGGGGAGCGACCCCTTGCTGGGCACCACCTTGAGCCATTTCTGCTCCTCGTCGGTGAGCCCGAACAAGTCGCCGGCAACGCGCGCCTGCGCCTCGTCGAAGCACATCTGCCCCAGGCAGGCGGCGGTGGTCCACTCCTTGGAGCGGCCCACCCTGCGGGCGATCTCCTCCCAGGTGAGGCCCCGCGAAACCTTCGCGGCAATGATCTTCTCGGTGACGTCGTTCCGGTTCATGCTGGCTCCTTCCGTGGACCGGAAAGAGCAACGCCCGTGCCCGGGAAAGAGGCTCGGCAGCTTGCGCCGCCTACCACTCGCCGATCATGCGCACGCGAGCATCGAGGTCGTCCGGCAACTCCTGGACCGGTCCGGCCTGAACGACCTGCACAGTGCGATCGGCGAGCGCCTCTTCCTTCGGCACGGCGTCCCGCAACGGCGCGGCAGGCTGCTGCGGCACGGCGGGGAGCTGGAAGATGGAGGAGAAACGCATGAGGTTCACCTGCCGATCAGTTTGGCAGCGAACCATTACACGAGTATTTCGGGTTTACACGCGAGCCGCCCTTTTTGCGCACACCCGTGGCCGCGCGGCAACTACTCCCTCATCGGGAGGATGGACGCTCAGCGATCCACGGCGCGTTGCAGTTCTTCCTTGGTCATCGCGGAGCGGCCGCGGATGCCCTTGCGGCGCGCCTCCTCGTACAACTGGTCGCGCGTGCGGCCGCCCTCGCCGCGGTGCGAGCGCTGGCCGCCTCGCACCGGCGCGGGCAGGTCGTGCAGCGTCTGCGCGCTGGCGTGCTTCGCCTCGCCGTGCTGCGCCCGCTCCTTGTTGACGGTCCTCGCCGCGATCTCCTCCGCCAGCGCCTCTCCCTTTCCGCGGGCGCGCAGGCCGTCCTTGATGTGCTCGTATTGGCGTTCGCGCTTGGCGCTCCAGGCTTTGGGCATGGCGGACCTCAGTGCGGCGTCCCGCCCCGGGACTGGGATTGGGACTGCGATGGAATTCCGGGTTCGGAGCGATCCGGTTCGGCCGGCGTGGAAATGTCGCCCAGCGACATCGCCACGTCGTCCTGCGCGTCGGGGTTCTTGGCGGCAATGTCGCCGAGCGTGACGATGCCGACCAGGCGCTGCTCCTCGTCCACCACCGGCATGCGGCGGATCTGAGCTTCGGCCATCTCGCCGAGCACCTGGTCCACGTCGTCGCCTTCGTGCACGCAGCGGACGTGTGCGCTCATGACGTCGGCGAGCTTCATGGCCTTCAGCTCGCCTTGCTGGGCCGCCACCCCGCGCACCACGATGTCGCGATCCGTCACCATGCCGACCAGCTTGTCGCCGTCGCATACCGGGATCACCCCCACGTTCATTTCGTCCATGCACTTCGCCGCCTCGACCACCGAGTCGTCAGGCCGCATCGTGCGCACGTCCCGCGTCATGACATCCGCCACCGTCGTCATCGATTTCTCCTTCGCCGTGAGGGTCCAACCCCCAATCTAGCGATGCGCGCGGCGACCGCTATCGGCGCGCTCGGAAGCTGGCGTAGGACGGTACGGCTCAGGCGCCCGGGGCGTAGAGCGCGTCGGGCCGGGAGCCGGCCAGGGCCTGCAGGAGGTTGGTGGTGGCCAGGCGCGCCATGGCGTAGCGCGTCTCGTGCGTGGCCGAGCCGATGTGCGGCAACGGCGTGACACGCGGGTGGCGGCGCAGCGGCGAGTCCTGAGGCAGCGGCTCGACGGCGAACACGTCGAGCGCGGCGGCCCGCAGGTGGCCCGCATCGAGGGCCTGCAGCAGCGCCGCTTCCTGCACGGTGGCGCCGCGGCCGCCATTGACGAAGATGGCGCCGGGCCGCATCCGCGCGAATTCGCGCGGGCCCATCAGGCCGCGGGTCTGCTCGGTGAGCGGCAGGGTCGCCGCGACGATGTCGGCGCGGGCGAGCAGTTCGTCCAGCGGCACATGGGTGGCGCGGCCGGCCAGTTCCGGCAGCTCCACGGCGGCGGGGTTGTGGTACAGCACCGGCATGCCGAAGCCCAGCGCCGCGCGCCGCGCGACCGCCTGTCCGATGCGCCCGAAGCCCAGGATGCCGAGCGTCTTCCCATGCACGTCCCAGCCGAACAGGTCCTCGCCGATGTTGCGGTCCCAGCGGCCCTCGCGCACGTGGTTGGACAGTTCGACCAGCCGGCGGCTGGCGGTCATGATCAGCGCGAATACCGTGTCGGCGGTGGTCTCGGTGAGCACGCCGGGCGTGTGGCACAGCAGGATGCCGCGCTCCTGCAGCGACGCGATGGGGTAGTTGTCGACGCCCACCGAGATCGAGGAGACCACTTCGAGCCGCGGGGCGCGATCCAGCAGTTCCGGCGTGATGCGATAGCTGGAGCCGATCAGGCCCTGCGCCCCCGGCAGGGCCGCCTCGAAGGCGGCGAGCTGCTCCGGTTTGCGCGGATTGGCGGTCGTCACGTCGTGCAGCGCGGCGATGCGCGCGAGCTGGTCTTCCGGCAGTTCGCGGAACACCAGGACGGACTTGCGCCCCGCGCTCACAGGCCCGCCGCGTCGAGTTCGGCCCGCGTGGGCAGGCCTTCGGTGTCGCCCAGCACCTGCACCGCGCGGGCGCCGATCCAGGCGCCGCGGCGCACCGCCTCCACCACCGTTCGACCTTGCAGCAGCGCGCTGATCACGCCGACCGCGAAGCCGTCGCCGGCACCCACGGTGTCGACCACTTCCTGCACCGGGAAGCCGGCGACGCGGCCGCTGCCCTGCACGCCGTCGTAGTAGGCGCCCTCCGGCCCGAGCTTGACCGCCACCAGCTTCACGCCGCGCTGGCGGTAGAAGCCCGCGATGCCCTCGGGGGTCGTCTCGCCGGTGAGGAAGCGCCCCTCCTCCAGGCCCGGCAGCACCCAGTCGGCCTGGCAGGCCAGCACGTTGATCTCGCGCCGCATCTCGTCGGCCGAGACCCACAGCGAGGGCCGCAGGTTGGGGTCGAAGGAGATCGTGCCGCCGGCCGCACGCATCACGTCCAGCGTTTTCTGCGCGGCGCCGCGCGCCGTCGCGGAGATCGCGGGAAACACGCCGGTGGCGTGCAGGTGGCGCGCCGAGCGCAGCCATTCCTCGTCGACGTCGGCGGGCCCCATCTGGCTCGCGGCCGAGCCCTTGCGGTGGTATTCCACCGGCGGGTCGCTGCCGTCGGTGACGCGGCCCTTGAACTGGAAGCCGGTGCGCTGCGCCGGGTCGCAGGCGACGCGCGAGCAGTCGACGCCCTCGCGCTGCATTTCGCCGAGCAGGTAGCGGCCCATCGAGTCGGTGCCGAGCCGGCTGGCCCAGCCCACGCGCAGCCCGAGTCGCGCGAGACCGATGGCGACGTTCGTTTCGGCGCCGGCCGTGCGCTTGGTGAAGCGCGCGACCTGCTCCAGCGGGCCGGGCGTTTCGGCGACGAACATCTGCATCATCTCGCCGAAGGTGGCGACGTCGTAGCGGTAGTCCTGCATCACGCGGCTTCCAGCGCCGCCGAGGCGGCGCGCAGGTGGCGGATCTCGCTGCGCGTGACGGCGAGCAGGTCCTCGCCCACCAGCGGATATTCGATGGCCCAGGGCAGGCCCCGCGGCAGCGCGCGCAGCACCGCGCGCCATGGCGCGGCCGAATCGTCCAGCGGCACCGCGACCCAGCGCCGCGGCTGGCGCTGCACGCCCTTGCAGTGCACGTAGCGGACGCGGACGCCGAAGGCACGCGCCGTTGCCTGCGGGCATTCGCCGGTCCAGTGCCAGTTGCCCATGTCGAAGGTCATGCCCAGGTCCAGGCCGGCGCGTCCGGCGGCGGCGAAGAAAGCCTGAAGCGCGTTCAGGGTGCCGGCGGCAGCGGTCTGGTCGTTCTCGATCACCAGTTCGGTGGGGCCGTGCTGGCGCAGCAGCTCCGCGAGCCGCGGCAGGTCGGCCTGCGATTCAGAGCCGAAGCCGCCGATCGACATCTTCAGCCGCGGGGCATCCAGCAGTTCGGCCGCCTCCAGCCCGCGCTGCAGCGCGGCGAGGTCGAGCGCGCCGTGGTGCGCCCAAAGCCCTTCGGGACTGGAATAGACGACCTGCGCGCCATGCTGCGCCACGAAGCGGCGGATCTCGGGCAGTTCCTCCGCCGGGCGGTTCAGGAGTTCGCCGCGCACTTCGACGCCGTCGGCGCCGGCTTCCTGCGCCAGGCGCGCGAACCAGAGCTGGCCATGGCGGCGCACTTCCGCCGCCCCGAAGGACGACAGGGAAATCAGGACTTTCTGCATCAGGCGGCGACCGGCTGCGTGGGGTGGTGGTGCGAGCTCAGGATCTGCCCGAGGAACTGCTTCGTCTTTTCGTGCTGCGGGTGCATGAAGAACTGGTCCGGCGGCGCCTGCTCCACGATGCGGCCGTCGGCCATGAAGATGACGCGGTCGGCCACGCTGCGGGCAAAGCCCATCTCGTGGGTGACGACCAGCATGGTCATGCCCTCTTCCGCCAGGCCGATCATGGTGTCCAGCACTTCCTTGACCATCTCGGGGTCGAGCGCGGAAGTGGGCTCGTCGAACAGCATGATGCGCGGCGTCATGCACAGTGCCCGGGCGATCGCCACGCGCTGCTGCTGCCCGCCGGAGAGCTGGCTCGGGTACTTGTGGGCCTGGTCGGGGATGCGCACGCGCGTGAGGAACTTCATCGCGGTGGCCTGCGCCTCCTCCTTCGAAATGCCGCGCGTGCGCATCGGCGCCAGCGTGCAGTTCTGCAGGATGGTGAGGTGGGGGAACAGGTTGAACTGCTGGAACACCATGCCGACCTCGGCGCGCACCTTGTCCACGTTGCGCTTGTGCGCCGTGAGGTCGATGCCGTCGACGACGATGGAGCCCTGCTGCACCGTCTCGAGGCCGTTGATGCAGCGGATCAGCGTGGACTTGCCCGAACCCGAGGGCCCGCACACCACGATGCGCTCGCCCGGCGCGACCGCGAGGTCGATGTCGGTGAGCACCTGGAATTTGCCGTACCACTTCTGCACGCCCTGCATGCGGATGATGGGTTCGGCGCCGGCGTCGGCCCTCTGGTCCATGCTGTTCCCCGCGTGAAGCCTTACTGCATCTTGGGCAGGTCGGCGCCCAGCCACTTCTGGTACAGCTTGTTCAGCTCGCCGTTGGCCGTGTTCTTGGCCACGAAGTCGTTCACCGACTTCAGCAGCGCGTCCTGGCCGGGGCGCATCGCGACGGCCATCTCCTGCTGGCGCAGCACGAACTTGGGCTCGAAGGCGCCGGGCTGGCGCTTGTTGATCTGCGCGGCCACCGTGGTGGAGCAGCCGATGGCATCGACCTGGCCGGAGATCAGGGCCTGCATGGCGGAGGCGTCGTCGTCGAAGCGGCGGATCTCGGTGCCCTGCGGGGCGATGGCCGTCAGCGCCACGTCCTGCGTGCTGGCACGGGCCACGCCCACGCGCACGCTCTTCAGGTCGGCCGGGGCCTTGATGTTGGCCTTCTTCTCGCCGTACAGCACGATGGTGGCGGCGGAGTACGGCTTGGAGAACTGGACCTGCTTGGCGCGCTCCGGCGTGACGGCCAGCGAGGCGACCAGCAGGTCGACCTTGTTGGTCAGCAGGAAGGGGATGCGATTGGGGCCGGTCACCGGGACCAGGTTCACCTTCACGCCCCAGTCCTTCGCCAGCAGGCGGGCCACGTCGGCGTCGTAGCCGTCCGGCTGGTTCTGCGCGTTCGTGGTGCCGTAGGGCGGGAAGTCCACCAGCAGGCCGACGTTGATCTCGCCCTTCTTCTTCAGCTCGTCCAGCGTCTGGGCGGCGGCCGGCGCGGCCAGCAGGGACACGGTGGCGGCGAGGCCGAGGGCGGCGAACACGCGGCGGGTGATGGTTTGCATATGCGAAGTCTCCAGTGGATGAAATGGGTCAGCGCGCCAGCGCCCTGGCCTGCCGGCGCTCCATGCGCGCGGCCAGCAGCGACAGCGGCCAGCACAGCGCGAAGTAGATGGCGGCCACCAGGCTGAACACGATCAGCGGCTGGAAGGTGGCGTTGTTGATGATCTGACCGGCGCGCGTGACTTCGGTGAAGCCGATGATCGCGGCCAGCGAGGTGCCCTTGACCACCTGCACCATGTAGCCCACGGTGGGCGGCAGGGCGATCTTGAAGGCCTGCGGCAGGACCACGTCGCGCATGCGGGCGAAGTAGTGCAGCCCCAGCGCATGGGAAGCCTCGGTCTGGCCGTGCGGGATGGCCTGGATGCAGCCGCGCCAGATCTCGCCGAGGAAGGCGCTGGTGTTGAAGATCAGCGCCACGCCGGCGGCGACCCAGGGGTTGACGTCGATGCCGAGGACCGGCGCGCCGAAGAAGACCAGGAACAACTGCAGCAGCAGCGGCGTGCCCTGGAACACCTGGACGAAGGCGGTGGAGACGGCGCGGGCCGTCCGGCTGTCACTGGTGCGGCCCAGCGCCACCAGCAGGCCGCCGAGGGCGCCACCGACGAAGGCGATCAGCGACAGCGCGATCGTCCACTTCGCGGCCTCGAGGATGAAGAGGAATTCGGGGTAGCCGAAGGTGCGCATCAGCGGCGGTCCGGGTAGTCCAGCGCGAGCCGGTAGACGAAGCGGAACAGCCCCGAGAACGCCAAGGCGAGGCCCAGGTAGATCACGGCGACGACGATGTAGATCTCGAAGCTGCGGAAGGTCTGCGACTGCAGGTTGGCCGCCACCGAGGTGAGGTCGTCGGCGGAGATCGCCGAGACCACGGCCGAACTGAGCATCAGCAGGATGAACTGGCTGGTCAGCGCGGGGTAGATCGCCTTCAGTGCCGGCTTCAGGACGATGTCGCGAAAGACCTGGTGCCGCTTCATGCTGAGCGCGAGGCCGGCCTCGATCTGGCCGCGCGGGATCGATTCGATGCCGGCGCGCAGGATCTCGGTGGCGTAGGCGCCCAGGTTCACCACCATGGCGACCAGCGCCGCGGCGTGGGCCGACCAGCGCAACCCCAGGGCGGGCAGGGCGAAGAAGAAGAAAAACAGCTGCACCAGGAAGGGCGTGTTGCGGATCAACTCGATGTACGCGTTGACCAGCCAGCGCGCCGGCTTCGGGCCGGAGGTCTTGGCCCAGGCGCAGACGATCGCGACCGCCAGGCCCAGGACCGTCGCCGTCAGGGAGAGCTGGATGGTCATCCAGGTGCCCTTGAGCAGCAGGGGCCAGGCGGCGAAGACGTCCTGGAACTGGAAGGTGTAGTTCACGACTGGGTCCTGAAACCGGTTTCTTATGCCAATTATAGAAACCGGTTTCAGAAACTAATGAGGGAAAACCCGTAGCCCGGAGTCTACGCCTGCCGGGAGGAGCGCCGGACGACCAGTTCGCCCTGCAACAGGATCTGCCGCGGCGGGACGTTCAGGCCGGCGAGGCGTTCCAGCAGGCAGGCGGTGGCGAGCCGGCCCAGCGCGTCGGTGGGCTGCGCGATGGTGGTGAGGCCCGGGCCCACCAGCGGCGCCCACTCCGTTTCGTCGATGCCCACGAAACCGAGGTCCTCGCCGAAATTCCAGCCGAGCCGGGCCACCGCGGCGGCCACGCGCAGCGTGATCACAGCGTTGCTGGCCAGCACCGCCGGCCGGCGGCCGCGGGCGCGCAGTTGCTGCAGTTCGCGTTCCAGCGCCTGCGAGTCGCCCGCCACCGACTCGAACACCGCGCCCCGCGCCTGCGGATGCGATGCGAGGAAGGCGCGGAAGGCCGCGACCCGCTCCTCGCGCGAACTCACGCCCTCGGACGGTTCGGTGACGAACAGCAGCTCGTCCCAGCCGCACTCCAGCAGGTGGGCGCCGGCGGTGCGGATCGCCCCCGCGTTGTCCAGCGAGACGAAATCGGCCTGCATGTTGCCGTGGCGCCGGTCCACCAGCACCACCGGGCGGCCCTGCCGCGCCACGGCCGCGGCGGCGCCGGCGTCGCGCCCCAGGGTGTTCAGGATGAGGCCTTCGACGTGGTAGGACGCCAGGGCCTGGATCGCCTCGCGCTCGCGCTGGCTGTCGTCGCCCAGGTTGAACAGCATCAGCAGGTACCCGGCCTCCTGGCAGGCCTTCTCGGCGCCGCGCAGCACCGCCACGGAGAAGGGGTTGGTGACGTCGGCCACCACCAGGCCGACCAGGCGGGAGCGGCCCCGCTTGAGCGCCTGCGCCATCGGGCTGGGCGTGTAGCCCAGGGCCGCGATGGCGGATTCCACCCGGGTGGCGATCTCCGGGGTCAGCAGTTCGTCACGCCGGTTCAGGAAGCGCGAGACCGTGGCCTTGGAGACCCCCGCCTTTTCCGCCACATCGGCGATCGTCGTCCGGCCGGCGGCGGCGGCGAAGGCGGGTGGTGAAGGCTTGGTGGGCATGAAGGTCTGAAACCAGTTTCAGACCCGATGCTAACGTGAAGCCGGGTGCGAGCGGAAGCCCGGGGACTTACGGCGCGAGCGTGGTCAGGGGCAGCGCGGCCATCTCCCGCAGCAGCAGGGCGAGCTGGCTTCCCGCCGCTTCCAGCACCACCTGTCCGTGCGCCGCGTCGGCGGCGGCGGCGTTGCCGGCGGCGCCCTGCGGGTTGTAGTCCTGCATGGCCCAGCCCAGCTTGGCGCTGCGGCCGTTGCCGAGGATCGGGTAGCGGGCGGCGCGCTCGCGCGAGGAGGAAGGGAAGTCGCGGGCCTGCGCCATGCGCACGGTGGCGGGCGCCAGCGCCAGCATCAGCGAAGTCTCGATCTGCCCCCCATGCACGCCGAAGCGGTGTTCGTCGGCGCTGAAGCGGCCATTGACCTCGTCGCCCACCGGCAGGTTCCACCAGCTGCAGCCGTAGACGATCAGGTTGCAGCGCACGCGCAGCTCGCGCGCGACGATGTCGAGGAGGCTCGCCTGCCCGCCGTGGCTGTTGAACAGCAGCAGCTTGCGCACGCCGGCGCGCGCGACGCATTCGCCGAGGGCGACCCAGGTGGCGATGACGGTCTCGATGGAGAGGGTCAGCGTGCCGGCGAAGCGGGCGTGTTCGGGGCTGTAGCCGACCTGCTGGGTGGGCAGCACGAGGACGGAGGCTTCGGCGGGCAGCTGCGCGAGCGCCTGCATGACGATGCCGTCGACCAGGCACTGGTCCACGCGCAGCGGCAGGTGCGGGCCATGCTGCTCGGTCGCGCCGACGGGGAGGACCGCCACGGTGGTCGCCGGGTCGAGGGAGGCGAAGTCGGTGGTGGCGAGGTCGGCCCAGAAGCGGGAGAGGGGCATGCCGGGATCTTCGCATAACGCGTCATTCCCGCGCCCCGCCGTCACCCCCGCGCAGGCGGGGGCCCGGAGCACGCGCGCTGCGTGTGAACCACGGAAGCCCCCGGATTCCCCGCCTGCGCGGGAATGACTGCGGGCTTACCCGCGAAGCGCGTGCAGGGCCGACTTCACGATGCTCGCCGCGTCGACGCCGAAATGCGAGCGCAGCGCCGCGCGCGTGTCGCTGCGGCCGAAGCCGTCGGTGCCCAGGGTCACGTAGCGGCGCGACGGGGGCACGAAAGCGCGGATGCTCTCCGGCACCGCGCGCACGTAGTCGCTCGCGGCGATCACGGGACCGCCCGACCCACCGAGCTGCTGCGCCACGTACGGCACGCGCTCCACGCCGCCGTCCAGGGACTCGCGCTCGCACGCCCGGCCGTCGCGCGCCAGCTCGCTCCAGCTCGTCACGCTGAACACCTCGCTCGCGATGCCCTGCTGCGCGAGCTGTTCGGCCGCGCGGATCACCTCGGTGAGGATCGCGCCCGACCCGAGCAGCGTCACGCGCTGCCGCGCGTTCTCCGCCCCGTAGACACCGAAGCGGTAGCAGCCCCGCACCACGCCTTCGTGCGCCGAGTCCGGAAGGTCCGGCTGCGCGTAGTTCTCGTTCATCAGCGTGACGTAGTAGAAAACGTCGTGCTGCTCCACCAGCATCTCGCGCATGCCGGCATCGACGATCATCGCCATCTCGCCGGCGAACGCCGGGTCGTAAGCCTTGCAGTTCGGGATGGTCGCGGCCACGAGATGGCTGCTGCCGTCCTGGTGCTGCAGGCCTTCGCCCGCCAGCGTGGTGCGGCCCGAGGTCGCCCCCAGCAGGAAGCCGCGCGCCCGCTGGTCGGCCGCCGCCCAGATCGCATCGCCCACGCGCTGGAAGCCGAACATCGAGTAGTAGATGTAGAAGGGCAGCATGGCGAAGCCGTGCACGCTGTAGCTGGTGGCCGCGGCCGTCCAGCTCGCGATGGCTCCGGCCTCGCTGATGCCCTCTTCCAGGATCTGGCCGTCCAGCGCCTCGCGGTACGACAGCACCGAGCCGATGTCCTCCGGTTCGTAGCTCTGGCCGGCGCTGGAATAGATGCCGACCTGCTTGAAGAGGTTGGCCATGCCGAAGGTGCGCGCCTCGTCGGCCACGATCGGCACGATGCGCGGCCCGAGCCGGGCGTCCTTCAGCAGGCCCCCGAGCAAGCGGACGAAGGCCATGGTGGTCGACATCTCCTTGCCCCCGGCCTGCAGCGCGAACTGCGCATAGCTCGCGGCTTCGGGCACCGGCACCGGCGCCGCCTGGGTCTGGCGCCGCGGCAGGTAGCCGCCCAGCGCCGCGCGCCGCTGGTGCAGGTAGCGCATCTCGGGGCTGTCCTCCGCGGGCTTGAAGAAGGCGAGGTTCTTCGCCTGCTCGTCGGAGATCGGCAGGTTGAAGCGGTTGCGGAATTCCAGCAGCTCGGTCTCGTCCAGCTTCTTGTGGCTATGGGTGGTCATGCGGCCCTGGCCCGCCTTGCCCATGCCGTAGCCCTTTTTGGTGTGGGCGAGGATCACCGTGGGCTGGCCGCGGTGCCGCGCCGCGGCTTCGTAGGCCGCGTGGATCTTCACCAGGTCGTGGCCGCCACGCTTGAGGCGGTCGATCTGTTCGTCGGTCATGCCCTGCGCCAGCCGCGCCAGTTCCTCGTTCTGGCCGAAGAAGTTGTCGCGGTTGAAGCGGCCGTCCTTGGCCGCGAAGGTCTGCATCTGGCCGTCGACCGTCTGGGCGAAGGCCTTGACCAGCGCCGCGGAGGTGTCGCGCGCGAACAGGCCGTCCCAGTCGCTGCCCCAGAGCAGCTTGACCACGTTCCAGCCGGCGCCGCGGAACAGCTTCTCCAGTTCGTCGACGATGCGGCCGTTGCCGCGCACCGGGCCGTCGAGCCGCTGCAGGTTGCAGTTGACCACCCAGACCAGGTTGTCCAGCTTCTCGCGCGAGGCGAGCGTGAGCGCGCTCATGCTCTCGGGTTCATCCATCTCGCCGTCGCCGAACACACCCCAGACCTTGCGGCCCTCGCAGTCGACCAGGCCGCGGTGCGTGAGGTAGCGCATGAAGCGCGCCTGGTAGATGGAGCTGATCGGGCCGATGCCCATCGAGCCGGTGGGGAACTGCCAGAAGTCCGGCATCAGCCAGGGATGCGGATAGCTGGAAAGGCCGCGGGCGCCGTTCGCCGGCGCGGCGATCTCCTGGCGGTAGTGCGCGAGGTCCTGCTCGCCGAGCCGCCCTTCGAGGAAGGCACGCGCGTACACGCCCGGAGCGCTGTGCGGCTGGAAGAACACGAGGTCGCCGCCCTGCTGCTGGCCTTGCTCCCCACGCTCCCCCGCTTCGTGCGGGTCGCTGCCCTCCCGAGGGAGGCCTTCGCCGCTTGGGGCGGCCCCGCGCGTCTCACTGCGCGCGCGGAAGAAATGGTTGAAGCCCACCTCGAACAGGTCCGCCGCGCTGGCATAGCTCGCGATGTGGCCTCCGAGTTCGCCGTAGGCGGTGTTCGCGCGCACCACCATCGCCAGCGCGTTCCAGCGCATCAGCGACGCGAGCTTCTCCTCGATCGCGAGGTCGCCCGGGAACACCGGCTGCCGCTCCACGGTCACCGAATTGACGTAGGGGGTCACCAGCTCCGGCGACCAGCCGATCACCGGGCTGCGACCCAGCACGGCAAGCTGGTCCAGGATGTAGCGGGCCCGCGCCGGCCCTTCGCTCGCCACCAGGGCCAGGAAGGCGTCGCGCCATTCCTTCGTTTCGGTCGGGTCGGTGTCGCCGCCTTCGTCGGCGAGGAAACGGGTGATGCTGTGGTCGGCCATCCCCGCACTCTAGACAGGACGGCGCGGCACGTGGCGTCGAAATGCGCGGATCGCGCCAGCTCGGCGGCATAAAATGCCTGCACCACGCATCCAAACGGCATTTCATGCAACTCGACGCCACCGACCTCCGCATCCTGGCCCAGCTGCAGCGGGACGGGTCGTTGACCAACGTGGAGCTGGCGCGCCGGGTCCACCTCTCGCCCTCGCCGTGCCTGGCGCGGGTGAAGGCGCTGGAGGCCGCCGGCGTGATCGAGCGCTACGTGGCGCTCGCCAGTGCCAAGGCGCTGGGCCTGGGGCTCAACGTCTTCATCAACATCAGCCTCAAGTCGCAGTCGAAGGAGGCGCTGGCGGAATTCGAGCGCCGCATCGCGGAGCACGAGGAGGTGATGGAGTGCTACCTGATGACCGGCGACAGCGACTACCTGATCCGCGTCGCGGTGCCGGACATCGCGGCGCTGGAGCGCTTCATCCTGGAGCAGCTCACGCCCATCCCGGGCATCGAGAAGATCCGCTCCAGCTTCGCCCTCAAGCAGGTCCGCTACAAGACTGCCCTGCCCTTGCCGGTCCTAGATTGACCGACACGGATGCAAGACCACCCACGCACATGTAGTCACACGGCCTACGGCCGGGTTGCAGGGCCGCGACGTCGTGAATGCGAATCCGGCCGAACGACAGGCCCCGCCCCCTTGGAGACCATAAGGGCATGGGGACTCTTCGAACTATCGCTGAAACGGCCTGGCGCGAAAGCTGGAACCGCGCCTTCTGGCCCTCGTTGGCCCTGACGCTCATCGTCACGATGGACAACTACACCCGCGGACCTTCGATCAGCGGGATGGTGTTGACCTACCTCTTCAGCTGAGTCAGCGGCCCGCGGGCGCCACGCGCCAGACCGTGTTGCCGACGTCGTCGGCCACCAGCAGGGCGCCGCTGCGATCCAGCGCCACGCCCACGGGCCTGCCCCATGCATTGCCATCCGGACTGACGAAGCCCGTGAGGAAGTCCTGCGGAGGCCCGGCCGGCCGGCCGTTGGCAAAGGGGACGAACACCACCTTGTAGCCACTGCGCGGCTGCCGGTTCCAGGAACCGTGCTCGCCGACGAAGGCGCCGCTGGCGAACGACCCCGGCATGCGCGGATCCGAAAAAGTCAGGCCGAGCGGCGCGACGTGGTTTCCCAGGGCGAAATCGGGCGCGACCGCGCGCGCCACCATGTCGGGCCGCGGCGGCTGTACGCGCTCGTCGACGTTCGGGCCCCAATAGCTCCAGGGCCAGCCGTAGAAGGCGCCCTCGCGCACCGAGGTCAGGTAGTCGGGGACCAGGTCGCTGCCCAGTTCGTCGCGCTCGTTCACCACGGCCCACAGCGAGCGCGTCTGCGGCTCGAAGGCCACGCCCACCGGGTTGCGCAGGCCCCCCGCGAACAGGCGCTTGCTGCCGCTGGCGACGTCGATCTCCCAGATCGCTGCGCGGCCTTCCTCGATCTGCATGCCGTCTTCGGCGACGTTGCTGTTGGAGCCCACCGAGACATAGAGCTTGCGGCCGTCGGGGCTTGCCACCAGGCCCTTGGTCCAGTGGTGGTTGCGGCCCGCCGGCAGGTCGGTCACCTTGACCGGCGCCGCGCTGATCTGCGTCTGGCCCGGCTGGTAGGGGAAGCGCACCACCGCGTCGGCGTTGGCGACGTACAGGTCGTTGCCCACCAGCGCCATGCCGAAGGGCGAGTGCAGGTTGTCGATGAACAGGCTCTTGTGCTCCGCCTGGCCGTCGCCGTTGGCATCGCGCAGCAGCATGATGCGGTCGGGGCTGGGCACTCCGGCACCGGCGCGCGCCATCACCTTCTTCATCATGAAGGCCCGGATGCCCTTCTTTTCCTCGCCGGGCGGGGGTTTCGGGGCGTTGCTCTGGGCCACCAGGATGTCGCCATTGGGCAGCACGTGCAGCCAGCGCGGATGCTCCAGCCCGCTGCTCACGGCGCTGACCTGGAAGCCCGCCGGCGCCTGCGGTTGCGCGCCGGCGGGCCAGCCCTGGGCCGGCGCGATGTGCACCGTGGGAATCAGGGAATGGGAGGGGGACGGCAATTGGGGTTGGGGCCCCACCGAAGCGACGTCGGGAAGATGCGCCATGTCACCGCAGCCGGCGAGGGCCGCCGCTGCCACCAAGCTCGGGAAAATGCCAGGACGGAACATGGCACAAAGTGTGCAACTTCCCCCGGCGCGCGTGTGGCGCGACAGGGGAAATCGAGAACAGGGACAATCCAGGGATGACGCAAGAGCTGTTTCGACAGGACGCCTACCTGCGGGAAACGTCCGCGACCGTCGTGGCCGCGGACGCGCAGGGCGTCGTCCTGGACCGCACGGTCTTCTACCCGCTGGGCGGCGGCCAGGCCGGCGATGCCGGCGTGCTGGTGCTGGCGGACGGCCGCCTGCTCCAGGTGGCCGACACCCGCAAGGCCAGGGATGAGCAGGGCCAGCCCATCGCCGCGATCGCCCATGTGCCGCAGCCCGGTCAGGAAGCCCTGCTGGCCGAACTGCGCCCCGGCGACACCGTCGTGGCCCGGATCGACTGGGAGCGGCGCCACAGGCTGATGCGCTTCCACACCTCGACCCACCTGCTGTGCCACCTGGTGCCGCAGCTGGTCAACGGCTGCTCCATCACGCCCGAGTACGCCAGGCTCGACTTCAACATGACCGATCCGCTGGAGAAGGAAGCGCTCACCGCGGGCATCGCCCGCCTGGTGGCGGCCGGCCACGGCGTGGAGATCGGGGCGATCACCGACGAAGAACTCGACGCCAATCCCGCCCTGGTCAAGAGCATGTCGGTGCAGCCGCCGCGCGGCACCGGCCGCATCCGCACCATCCGCATCGGCGGAGACAGCGCCATCGATTACCAGCCCTGCGGAGGCACCCACGTGGCCAACACTTCGGAAATCGGAGCGGTGGTCGTCACCAAAATCGAGAAGAAGAGCGCCACCACCCGACGGGTGGCGCTCGGCTTCGCCTGAACGCCGGAACTTCGCCTGTAATGCAGAGCTCCACCTGCTTGCCATGAGATTCGCCCGCCTGCTTGCCGCCTTCAGCCTCGCGGCCGCCTTCCTGCCCGCCGCCAGCTTCGCCCAGGCGGACAAGGCCGTGGTGACCACCGAGCACGTCCGCGCGGAACTGCTGGCCCACGCGCCGGAGGGCCTGGCGGCGGGCAAGCCGGTATGGCTCGGCCTGCAGATCCGGCACAAGCCGGAGTGGCACACCTACTGGATGAACCCGGGCGACTCCGGCCTGCCGACCACGGTCGCCTGGACCCTGCCCGCGGGCCTGGAAGCCGGCGAGATCGCCTGGCCGGTGCCGCACAAGCTGCCGGTCGGCCCGCTCATGAACTACGGCTACGAGGGCACGATGCTGCTGCCCGTGCCGCTGACGGTCACGCCGGCCTTCAAGCCCTCGCTCGCCGGCGACGCCGAGATCCAGCTGAAGGCCTCCTGGCTGGTCTGCCAGAAGGAGTGCATCCCGGAGGAAGGCAGTTTCGTGCTGAAGCTGCCGGCTCGCGGCTCCGTCGCCCTGAACGGCGGCGCCTTCCAGGCGGCGCTGGACGCCGGCCCGAAGCCGCTGAAATCCGCCGCCCAGGTCCGGATCGAAGGCCAGAGGCTGGAAGTGTCCGTGCCGGGCCTGCCGGCTACCGCGCGGGGAAAAAACCTCGAGTTCTTCCCCGAAACCGGGGAAGTGATCGACCCGCCCGGCGCCTGGACGCAGGCCTGGAAGGGTGACACCTGGACGGCCAGCGTCCCGCTGTCGCCCCACCGCGCCGCCAGCCCCACGGTGCTGCCGGTCGTGCTGGCCGAAGGCGGGCAGGCCTGGAGGGTCGAGGCGCCCGTCACCGGGACGTGGCCGGCCAAGGCCGCGCCCGCGGCCACCATCTCCCCCGCGTTGCAGGAGGCCCTGCGCCAGAGCGCCGCGGCCCCGAACACGCGCGCGCCCTCTGCCGCCGGCACGAGCTTCCTCGCCGCCCTCCTGGGCGCGCTGCTGGGCGGCCTGATCCTCAACCTGATGCCCTGCGTGTTCCCCGTGCTGGCGATCAAGGTGGTGGGGTTCACCAAGCATGCCGACGACCGCCGCGGCCACCGCATCAGCGGCATGGCCTACACCGTCGGCGTGATCGTCTCCTTCGCCGCGCTGGGCGCGCTGATGCTGGCGCTGCGCGCCGCCGGCGAGCAACTGGGCTGGGGCTTCCAGCTGCAGTCGCCCGCCGTCGTGGCGACGCTCGCGGCGCTGTTCACGCTGATCGCGCTGAACCTCGCCGGCATGTTCGAATTCAGCTCCTTCCTCCCGAGCTCCGTCGCGACGATGGAAGCGAAGCACCCGGTGGCCAATGCCTTCCTGACCGGCGTGCTGGCGGTGGCCGTGGCCTCGCCCTGCACCGCGCCCTTCATGGGCGCGTCCCTGGGCTTCGCGGCCACGCTGCCGGGCGGCGAGGCCATGGCCATCTTCCTGGCCCTGGGGCTCGGCATGGCCCTGCCCTACCTCGCCGCGGCCTGGATTCCCGCCTTCGCCCGCTGGCTGCCCCGTCCGGGCGCGTGGATGGAGACCTTCCGCCGCCTCATGTCCTTCCCCATGTTCGCCACGGTGGCGTGGCTGATCTGGGTGCTGGGCCAGCAGAGCGGCATCGACGGCGCCGCCTCCATGCTGGCGCTGCTGGTCGCCCTGAGCATGGTCGTGTGGGCGCTGACGCTCGACGGCCGCACCCGCGTGATCCTGGCGTCCCTCGCCGTCGCTGGCCTGGTCTTCGTCGGCTGGTGGACCGGCGGCGCGATCACCCGCCCCGCCCCCAGCGCCACCGTGGCCGCGAAGCAGGATGCGCGCTGGCAGCCCTGGGCGCCGGAGCGCGTGCAGCAGCTCGTGGCGGCCGGCCAGCCGGTGTTCGTCGACTTCACCGCCGCCTGGTGCGTGACCTGCCAGCTGAACAAGAAGACCACGCTGGCGCGCGGCGAAGTGCTGGCCGACTTCGAGAAGGGCAACTTCGCCCTGCTGCGCGCCGACTGGACGCGCCGCGATCCGGCCATCACCGCCGCGCTGGCCCGGCTCGGGCGCAATGGCGTGCCCGTGTACGTGATCTATCGCCCCGGCCGCGAGCCCGTGGTACTGTCCGAAGTCCTCGGCGTGGACGAAGTCCGCAACGCCATCGCGCAACTGTAGGGCCGGCCGCGGCAGCCGTGGCGGCTCCGTGGAGGTCCCCGATGAAGCGTCGTGCCCTGCTGGCCCTGCCGGCCCTGTCGCTCGCCTTCGCAGCCCGTTCGGCGCCCGCCGTGGGTGAAGCCGCCCCGGACTTCATGCTGAAGGACGCGGCCGGAAAGACGGTCAGGCTCTCCGACTACCGCGGCCGCTTCGTGGTCCTCGAGTGGACCAACCCCGGCTGCCCCTTCGTGCGCAAGCACTACGACAGCGGCAACATGGCGGCCACCCAGAAGGATGCGACCAGCCTCGGCGCCGTGTGGCTGTCGATCAATTCGACCCAGCGCGCCAGCTACGAGTACATGGAGCCGGCGAAACTGGTCGAATGGCAGCTGCAGCGCAAGGTCCAGCCCACCGCCACCCTGCTGGACGAGGAAGGCGTGACGGGCCGCGCCTACGGAGCGCGCACCACGCCGCACATGTACATCGTCGATCCGCAGGGTCGGCTGGTGTACGCGGGCGGCATCGACAGCATCCCTTCCAGCAGCACCGTCGACATCCCCAAGGCGGTGAACTACGTGCGCGCGGGGCTGGCGGAAGCGGTGGCCGGCAAGCCGATCAGCGCCGCCACCACGCGCCCCTACGGCTGCTCGATCAAGTACAAGTCCTGAAGGGGCGCCGCGCCGGCGCCGGTGCGTACACTGGCGCGATGAGCACGATCCACGAACTGCGCCGCATCCTGGGCACCTGCCGCACGCTGGCGGTGGTGGGCCTGTCGCCGCAATGGCACCGCCCGAGCTACTTCGCGGCCAAGTACATGCAGGAGCACGGCTACCGTATCGTGCCGATCAATCCTTCCGCGCCCGAGATCCTGGGCCGGCGCTCGTATCCCAGCGTGACCGCCGCGGCGGAGGCGGGCGAGCAGATCGACATAGTGGACTGCTTCCGCAAGAGCGCCGACATCCCGCCGATCGCCGAGGAGGCAATCGCGATCGGCGCGAAATGCCTGTGGATGCAGATCGGCGTGGTCGACGAGGGCTCGGCCGCGAAGGCGCGCAGCGCGGGCCTGGACGTGGTGATGGACCGCTGCGTGAAGATCGAACACGCGCGCCTGTTCGGCGGCCTCAACTGGGCCGGCGTGAACACCAAGGTGATTTCGGCCCGCCGCCCGCAGCAGCTGTTCTACTGAAAACGAAATGGCCCAGGACCACGACTACGGCTTCGGCACCCGCGCGATCCACGCCGGCGCCATCCCCGACCCGGTGACCGGCGCGCGCGCCACGCCGATCCACCAGACCACCAGCTTCGTATTCGACTCCGCCGAGCACGCCGCCAGCCTGTTCAACCTGCAGACCTTCGGCAACGTCTACAGCCGCATCAGCAATCCGACCGTGGCGGTGCTGGAGGAGCGCGTCGCGTCGCTGGAAGGCGGGCGCGCGGCGCTGGCCTGCGCCACCGGCATGGCGGCGCAGATGACGGCGATCCTCGCGATCCTGAAGGCGGGCGACCACATCGTCGCGGCCTCGACGCTGTACGGCGGCACCGTCGGCCAGCTCGGGATCGGCTTCGGCCGCCTCGGCATCGAGACCACCTTCGTCGATCCCGAGGACCCGGACAACTTCCGCCGCGCGATCCGCCCGAACACGCGCGCCGTCTACGGCGAGACGCTGGGCAATCCGCTGGTGAACGTGTTCGACATCGAGGCGGTGGCGAAGGTCGCGCACGAGCACGGCCTGCCGCTGATCGTCGACAACACGGTGGCCAGCCCCTACCTGTGCAACCCCTTCGCCTTCGGCGCCGACATCGTGGTGCACAGCGCCACCAAGTACCTCGGGGGCCACGGCACGACGATGGCGGGCGTGGTAGTCGAATCGGGAAAGTTCGACTGGGGCAGCGGCCTCGCGCGCGAGAAGTTCCCGGAGATGCTGGAGCCGAGCCGCGCCTACCACGGCGTGAAGTTCTACGAGACCTTCGGCGACTTCGGCTACACGATGAAGGCGCGCATGGAAGTGAACCGCACTTTCGGCGGCGCGCTGTCGCCGCTCAATGCGTGGCTGATCCTGCAGGGCATCGAGACGCTGCACCTGCGCATGCAGGCGCATTGTCGCAACGCGCGGCGCGTCGCCGAGTTCCTGAGCGAGCATCCACTCGTGGGCTGGGTCAACTACCCGGGTCTCGAGAGCTCGCCGCACCACGCGTTGGCGAAGAAGCAGTTCCGCGCGGTCGACGGCCAGCCCGGCGCCTCCGGCATCCTCACCTTCGGCATCCGCGCGGACGACGCCGTGAAGGCGGGCGAGCGCTTCATCGACGCCTGCGAGTTCCTCTCGCACCTGGCCAACATCGGCGACGCCAAGACGCTGGTGATCCATCCCGCCTCGACGACGCACCGCCAGCTGGACGACGAGGAACTGGCCCGCGCCGGCGTGCGACCGGACATGATCCGGCTGTCGGTCGGGATCGAGGATGCGGAGGACATCCTCTGGGACGTGGACCAGGCCTTGCGGAAGGCGGTGGCCTAAGCCCTTTCGAGCCAGAAGAACAGGCCCGGGATCGGCACCCGCTGGTCCTCGCGCACCGGCCGCTTCTCCATCGCGTCCACGGCGAACCCGTGCTGCTGCGCGAGCCGACGGATGCCGGACTCCGAGTGCGCGTAGCGCAGGCTCGCGCGCAGTTCCAGCTCCGGCCCTTGCGACTCTTCGACGGTGAAGCAGAAGCTCCCGCCCGCGGGCATGCGCGCGGCGAGCAGTCGGAACACTTCGTCCAGCGCGCCCACGTAGATGAACACGTCCGCGGCCACGACCAGGTCGAAGGTCTCCTGCGACTGCGCGAGGAAGGCCGCGACATCGCCCTGCACGAGCGCGTCGTACGCGCCCTTCGAGCGCGCCTTCTCCAGCATGTTGGCGGACAGGTCCACGCCCGTCATGCGCTCGGCCCGGGCGCGCAGGAAGGGCCCGCACAGCCCGGTGCCGCAACCGAGGTCCAGCGCGTGCGACCAGCGCCGCCCCTGCGCCGCGAGACGCTGCGCCAGCACCCGCGGCGCGTCGTAGCGCAAGGTCTGCGCGAGGTGGGCGTCGAACTGCGCTGCGTAGCCGTCGAACAGCGCCTGCACGTACTGTGCGGGCGCGTGCCGCGGGGCCGCCCCGCCCTCCAGGCCCGCGAGGTAGTACCCGAGCAGTTCGGGATCGCCGCCGCGCGCCAGCGCCTCGCGGAAGGACCGGGCGGCCTCGGCGCCGCGCCCCAGTTCCTTCAGCGCGTTGCCGCGCAGGATCCACAGGGTGGGCGGGCGCGCATCGACGGCCAGGGCGCGTTCGAAATGTTCGAGCGCCTCGCGGGTGCGACCCAATTCGGCGAGCGCGCTGCCGCAGTGACCCAGTGTTTCCGCGTTGCCCGGCTCCTGCGCCAGGGCTTCCTGCAACAGCGCCAGGGCCTCCCCGGTGCGACCGAGCTTCAGGCGCACGACCCCGAGGTTGCTCAGGACGGACAGCCGCCCGGGCGCCAGGGCCAGCGCGGCGGCGAAGCTGCGCTCGGCCTGCGGCAGGCGGCCCGCCTCGCAATGGGTCACGCCGTCCAGAAAAAACGCCCGCGCCTGTTCGAAATCAACTGTCATGCTGCCCATCCGGAAGCGGGATGATAGGCCCCTGCGACAATGGAGGGATGCGCTTCCAGCCCCTTGCCAACGACACCTTCCTCCGTGCCTGCCTGCGCCAGGCGACGCCCTACACGCCCCTGTGGCTGATGCGCCAGGCCGGCCGCTACCTCCCCGAGTACAAGGCCACGCGCGCCCGGGCGGGCAGCTTCATGGGCCTCGCCACCAACGTGCAGTACGCCACGGAGGTCACGCTGCAGCCGCTGGACCGCTTCGCGCTCGATGCCGCGATCCTGTTCTCGGACATCCTGACCGTGCCCGACGCGATGGGCCTGGGCCTCAGCTTCGCCGAAGGCGAAGGCCCCAAGCTGGCGCGCCCGCTGCGCGACGAAACCACCGTGGGCGCCCTGCGGGTGCCCGACCTGGACAAGCTGAAGTACGTGTTCGACGCGGTCACCTCGATCCGCAGGGCGCTCAACGGCCGCGTGCCGCTGATCGGCTTCTCGGGCAGCCCCTGGACGCTCGCCTGCTACATGGTCGAAGGCGGCGGCTCCGGCGACGATTGGCGCGGGGTCAAGAGCATGCTGTACAGCCGCCCCGACCTGATGCACCGCATCCTGGCGGTCAATGCCGAGGCCGTGGCGTCCTACCTCAACGCGCAGATCGACGCCGGCGCCCAGGCAGTGATGGTGTTCGACAGCTGGGGCGGCGCGCTCGCGGACAGCGCCTTCCAGCAATTCAGCCTCGCCTACACGACGAAGGTGCTGGCCCAGTTGAAGCGCACCGATGCCGAGGGCAATGTGATCCCCCGCATCGTCTTCACCAAGGGCGGCGGCCTCTGGCTGGAGGAAATGGGCCGGCTCGATTGCGACGTGCTGGGCGTCGACTGGACGGTGAACCTGCGCCGCGCCCGCGCGCAGGTCGGCGCCACGAAGGCCCTGCAGGGCAACATGGACCCGGCGGCGCTCTTCGCCCCGCCGGAGGCGGTGGCCGCCGAGGCCCGCCGCATCCTCGAGGATTTCGGCACGCCCCACACCGGCGCCGGCACCGGCCCCACCCAGGTCTTCAACCTGGGCCACGGCATCAGCCAGCACACGCCGCCCGAGCACGTGCAGGCCCTGGTGGAAACCGTGCACGCCCATTCGGCGAAAATGCGCGCCAACGCCTGAGGCCCTGGTATTCGGGCGTACCCTACGCCACCGCAGCTGGAACCTTGGCCCTGCCGCTTGACTTATGCACAAAAACTGTGTTGCGGGAGCTCGACCGGGCCTTGCGCGCGCCTGACGCGCTGCAAAAAAGCTAGCGCAGCTAAGTCCTTGATTTTGCTGCATTTCACTTTATGCACTTTTGCGGTGCGGCCCCGCCAACTCCTTGATTTCTCGGGCCTGCAGGCATTGCCGCGCGGCCGTATCAACAAAGTTATCCACAACTGTCGCCGGGGCTGGCAATCTCGTGTGGAATCAAGGACTTACCCGGATTTCCCCCAATCCGGGCCAAGCCGCCGCCGCAAGGCGGCCTAGGATGGCCCACCTGGTCCACGTGGTGGTAGCCACCCCCGCCCATAGCACGGTGGGCGGGCCGCTCAGCTATTGGAGCGAGGCCTCGCTGCCGGCGGGGGCCCTGGTGCGCGTGCCGCTGGGTCGGCGCGAGGTCTGCGGGGTGGTGTGGGATCCACCCGAGGGGGAGGCCGCGCAGCCCGATCCGGCCCAGCTGCGGCCGGTCGGTGCCGTGCTGGACGGCCTGCCGCCGCTGTCGGCTACCTGGCGCCAGCTCGTGACCTTCGCCGCGGGCTACTACCAGCGCAGCCTCGGGGAGGTCGCCCTGGCCGCGCTGCCACCGCAATTGCGCGAGCTCGACGCGGCGCAACTCGCCCGGCGTCTGCAGCGCACGCCGGTGGCCCCGGAGGTCGCGACGGTGGCGGCCGCCCCCGAGCTCACGGACGACCAGTCGCGGGCGCTCGCCGCGATCGCCGCCGAGCCCGGCCCCTTCCTGCTCTTCGGCGCGACCGGCAGCGGAAAGACGGAGGTGTACCAGCGCGCCGTGCAGGCCCTGCTCGAGCGCGACCCGCAAGCCCAGGCCCTGGTGCTGGTGCCCGAGATCAACCTCACGCCGCAGTTGCAGGCCCGCTTCGAGGACCGCTTCGGCACCAGCGCGGTGGTGGCGCTGCACAGCGGCATGACCAACCCGCAGCGCCTGAAAAGCTGGATCGCCGCCCACCTCGGCCGCGCGCGCATCGTGCTCGGCACGCGAATGGCCGTCTTCGCTTCGCTGCCGCGGCTGGGCCTCATCGTCGTCGACGAGGAGCACGACCCCAGCTACAAGCAGCACGAAGGCGCCCGCTACTCGGCGCGCGACCTCGCGGTGTACCGCGCGCGCACCGAGGGCGCGAAGGTGGTCCTGGGCTCGGCCACGCCTTCCCTGGAGAGCTGGCAGGCCTGCGAGCGCGGCCGCTACCGCTGCCTGGAAATGCCGAAGCGCATCGGCGCCGGCGAGCTGCCCCGGGTGCGGCTGGTGAACATGAACAACCAGCCGCGCGGCACCGTGTTTTCCGCCCCGCTGCTGGCGGCGCTCTCGGAGCGCGTGGCGCGCGGCGAGCAGGCGCTGGTGTTCCTCAACCGCCGAGGCTATGCGCCTGTGCTGGCCTGCAACGCCTGCGACTGGAAGAGCGAATGCAGCCACTGCAGCGCCTACCGCGTGTTCCACAAGGTCGACCGCACGCTGCGCTGCCACCACTGCGGCTTCACCGAGCGGGTGCCGCGCGCCTGCCCCCACTGCGGCAACGTCGACATCGCGCCGCTCGGCCGGGGCACCGAGCGGCTGGAAGAGCAACTCGGGGAGTTGCTCGCGGAGGTGCGCCGGCCCGACGGCGAGCCCGTCCGCATCGCCCGCATGGACGCGGACAGCACGCGCCTGAAGGGCGCGCTGGAGCATCAGCTGGCGCAGGTGCACGCCGGAGAGGTCGACGTGCTGGTGGGCACGCAGATGGTCACCAAGGGCCACGATTTCCGCCGCATCACCCTGGTGGCGGCGGTGAACCCGGACGGCGCGCTGTACTCGAGCGATTTCCGCGCGCCCGAGCGCCTGTTCGGACTGCTGATGCAGGCGGCGGGCCGCGGCGGCCGCGATGCCGCGCGGGCCGCGGCGAGCGAGATGTGGGTGCAGACCTTCAGCCCGGAGCATCCCCTGTTCGCCGCGCTGAAGAAGCACGACTATGCCGCCTTCGCCGGGCAGCAGTTGAACGAGCGCCGCCAGGCCGCGATGCCACCCTTCGCCTACCAGGCCCTGCTGCGGGCGGACGCGCGCACGCAGGAAATCGCGCAGGCCTTCCTGCAGGCGGCCGCCGAGGCCGCGCCCGGGCTGGACGGCAGCGGCCACGTGGTGCTGTACGCGCCGGTCCCGCTGACGGTGCAGCGGGTCGCGAACGTCGAGCGGGCGCAGCTGCTGCTGGAGAGCGGCTCGCGACCTGCGCTGCAGGCTTTCCTGGCGGCGTGGCAGCCGGTGCTGCAAGGGCTGCGGGTGCGCGGACTGATCCGCTGGGCGATCGACGTGGATCCGCTGCTGATCTAGGGCTGCTCGCCCTTCATCTGCAGAGCCGCCTGGTACAGCGCATTGCGCGAAGCCCCGCTGATCTCCGCCGCCAGGCGCACCGCGGTCTTCACCGGCAGCTCGGCCAGCAGCAGCTGCAGCACCCGCAGCGCCTCCGCGTCGTCGCTCTCCACCCGCACCGAATGCAGCACCAGCGCGAACTCGCCACGCGAGCGCGCCGCGTCCGCCTGCAGCCACGCCGGGAATTCCTCGCAGCGCAGGGCGGCGATCTGCTCGAACTGCTTGGTGAGCTCGCGCCCCACCGTGAGGCGGCGAGTTCCCAGGGCGGCGAGCGTCTCGGCCAGCGCGGCGATGCGATGCGGCGCCTCCAGCAACACCACGGACCGCGTCTCCTGCCGCAGCGCTTCCACCGCCTGCTGGCGCTCGCCCCCTTTCGCCGGCAGGAAGCCGTGGAACACGAAGCCCCCTTCCTCGCCCTCGCCGCCGGTCGCGCTCAGGATCGCCGTAACGCTGCTGGCCCCGGGCAGGGGCACCACCCGCAAGCCTGCAGCCACCACGGCGGCGACCACCCTTGCGCCCGGGTCACTCACGCCCGGCGTGCCCGCGTCGCTCGCGTAGGCGACCCGCTGCCCCAGCTGCAGTCGCCGCACGACCTCCTGCGCGCCCTCGGCCTCGTTGTGCCGGTGCACGCTCAGCAGGCTGCGGGACTCGATGCCG
Source organism: Ramlibacter monticola (assembly GCF_016722785.1). Taxonomy (GTDB): domain Bacteria; phylum Pseudomonadota; class Gammaproteobacteria; order Burkholderiales; family Burkholderiaceae_C; genus Ramlibacter; species Ramlibacter monticola. The sequence continues at coordinate 827,463 of NZ_JAEQNE010000002.1, forward strand.
TAGGCGCGCAGCAGCGTCTGGGTGTGCCGAGTGTCCTCGCAGGCGATCGCGTCCACCAGTTGCAGGACGTGCAGGGCCCGCAGGCTGATGTCCGCCAGGTTGCCGATGGGCGTGGCCAGTACGTACAGCGTACCCTGCGGGTAGTGCTGCGCAGCCGCCGCGTCACGCGCCGCGGCCAGCGCGGAGGCAAAGGAAGCGCTCAAACAGACTCCTTCGAAAGGCGCCCGGAAGGTGAGCACCAAGGACGACGGCGATGCCGCCGAAGACCGCGCGCTGGCCCACCTGCTCGGGCAGGGGCTGCGGCTGGTCGCGCGCAATTATCGGACGCCCGGCCGTGGCGGCGGCGAGATCGACCTGATCATGCGCGACGGCGACGGCACGCTCGTGTTCGTGGAGGTCCGCAAGCGCGGCGGCCACGGCTTCGGCGGCGCGGCGGGGAGCATCGGGTGGCAGAAGCAGCGGCGGGTCGTGTTCGCGGCGCGGCACTACCTGCTGAGGCTGCGGCAGCCGCCGCCCTGCCGCTTCGACGTCGTCAGCATGGAAAACGGCGCGCTCCAGTGGATGCGCGCCGCTTTCGATGCCGGCTAGGACCCGCGCCTGCGGGTCCCAACACGGTGGACACGGGCTTAACCGCGGTCGGCCTTGCGGGGCATCACCGCCGGGGCGGGCGCCTGCTCGACCGGCGCCGGGGCGGCACCCATCTGCTGCTGCTCCTGGACCACGGGCGCCGGGGCCTGGGCCACGATCGGTGCCGGCTCTTCGACGCGCGCCACTTCACGCACGGTGGTGATCTGGGCGGTCTGGACCTGGTCGATCAGGCCCGGAACGCCGGTCTCGCCCATGGAGGTGAGGTGGGAGCTCTGCTGGCCCGCGCCCAGCGCGGGGTTGGACACGAACGGGTTCGGCGGAATGCCTTGGGCGACGGCAACGCCGATCACGGCGACAGCGGAAGCACCGGCGATGAGGCCGGCGATTTTTTTCAGAACAGCCATTGCAACTTCTCCTTGAGCTTGATTTGTGAACCTGCGGGCTTCGAAGCCAGCGGTGTCAAGAGTAGTGAGCGGGAACTTGCGCGGAGTCAGTTCCGTGCGGGAACTCGTGTCGGGTCATGTCCGCCACAGCGTCGGCCATTGCTTCCCGCATCCGTCCGACCGGACCTACACCCGAGGCTCGGAAGCGCAGGAATGCACACCCCGCAATGCAGAGCCAGCCTGGAATTGCACTCCTAGGGCGCGGCGCGAAGGCCCTCGGGCCGGTGGCGCAGGCTGGCCGCCGCATGCGAGAGCGCGAACGCCAGCGCGTGGCCGGTCGAGTCCATCAGGCAGGCCTTGCGCCACAGCTGCACGCCCCTGCGCGGGGCACCGCCCTTGCGCATCTCCGCGGCGCCGGGCAGAACCCAACGCTCCATGAACCGACGGGTCGATGCGGGCAGCGCCGCTGTCATCGCGGCCTGCACGTCGGCGTTGGCAAACTCCGGAAACATGCGGCAGGCGAGGCTCAGTGCGCCGTACAACGCACGCGCCGTGTGCCACTCGCGAGCGCGCTCGGCCGCGGCCATCGCCATGCCTGTCCGACGCGCGAGCAGCAGCCAGAGATCGACGTAGCGGATCAGGCGCACGTCGAACTGGTCGATCCCCATGGAGAGCGTGTGGTAGACCAGCGCATCGACGTCGTCGAGGCGCAGCACGCGGCGGCCCTCGATCTCGAGCGGCACGGCGCGTTGCCACAAGCCCTCATAGTCGACACGATTTCGGGGACGCTGGATGAAGGACTGGTGCACCTCGACGAGGATGCGCCCGTGGAAAAACACCCGCTCGTGGTGGGCGGGGTCCCTGGAAGCGCCGAACGAAGGCTGGGCGCGCATTCCGGCGGCCAGCAGGCGCTCGCACACGGCATCCATGCGATCCACGGGAACCAGGATGTCGATGTCCTGCATCGGGCGCAGGACGGCGTCCGGATAGAGTCGCCGTGCGTAGTCCGATCCCTTGATCAACATCACCGGCTCGCCGGCCAGGGCGTCACAGACAGCAATGGCTGCTTCGCGAAACCAACTTGCCCGAACCTGCAGGATGCGCTCCCAACCCCTTGCGGACTCCCTCGCGCTGCGCACCGCAGGTGGAAGATCGGACGCCGCGAACAGCAGCGGCAGCAAGCCGGAGGAGGAGCAGCGCTCCACCAGCAGCGCCGCGCCCGCTGCACTGACGGCGGGCCAAGCCTCGCCCGTGACCAGCCCGCAGACCGATGGCCAGAAAGAACGCGGAAGCAAAAGGGACATCGCTACGGGATCCTGGTGAGAGCCGACCCGCAGGGCGGCGGGGTCTTTGCAGCCAATCGCTTAACAAGGACGAACGGGCCTTGCGTCCCCTTGACGGGCCCCCGGTGGTCGCAGTACCGTCCCGGCCGTTTCTGCCCTTTCGTCCTATCCTAGGACAAGCGTCGGGCAGCAAGCAAGGAGGACCCAATGAGGACTGTCTTTGTTGCGACCTCGGGAGTGGAAACCGCCCCGCTCGCCAATGGCTCGGTGGTCTACAACCTGAAGACCACCAAGTTCATCATGCTGAACCCATCGGCGAATCTGGTTTGGAGCTCATTGGCGAAGCCACACTCCGAGGATGACCTGGTCGACCTGGTCTGCGAACGCTACGAGAGCGTCGATGCTCCGGCCGCCCGGCAGGCGGTGCAATACACGCTGCGCGAATTGCAGAAGCTCGAACTCGTCGCGAGCCGCGAAGGCAGCACGGAGACCGGTGATTCGCGTCCCGCCGCAACCCGCGCCGGCACCTCCGATCCGGAGGATGGTTTCGCGGCGCCGTCCGTCAAGGTCCTCGACGAGGAGGATCTCCTGAAGGTGTTCCAGATCACGGCCGCCGAGATCAGCGTGGCATCGTGCTGGTGGGGCGCCTGCTCGGTCGGTTGTCCGTAAGCCTGCTACGTCGTCGATGACTCCCCCGCCGACCAAGGTCGTGCGAGGCGTGACGTTGCGGGCCGATCCGGCCCGCGAGGCATGCTTTCAGATCGTGCACGACCCCGCCCATTTGGCCGACTACGCCGACATGTCCGAGGTCGCGATGCGACAGCGGCTGCACAAGCACATGCACAACGAGATGCAAAGTCTCGAGATGGCTGCGCAGTCGCTCGCCGATTTTCCCGACGCGCCGTGGGAATTGCGCCTGTGCCTCGCACGCCAGTGCTGGGACGAGTCGCGCCACACCCGCCTGCTTTATCGGCGTCTGCTCGAGATAGGCGGGCGCAAGGGCGAGTTCCCGGTGATGAACTACGAGTGGAGCGTCACCTGCATGGCCGACTCGATCTGGGCGCGCCTCGCGATCCAGAACCGCACCTTCGAGGGCGGCGAGATCGACCTGCTCCGACGCCTCACGGGGATGTGGAAGGAAGCGGGCGACCCGGTGACCGCCGAATTGATCGAGGGCATCCTGGCCGACGAGATCCAGCATGTGCGGTTCTGCAACGTCTGGATCAAGCAGACGTCCAAGCAGGATCCCGGCGTGTTGTGGAAGCTGGCGTCGGCGGTCACTTTCGTGCGCAGCGTGACGAAGGCGCTCGAGCCGGGTCCCGGCGAGGTCAATGCCGTCGGCGTCGACCTGACGGGGTTCGAGCATGTCGAGGTGATGGCCAACATCCCGGACCGGCGCCTGGCTGGCTTCAGCGAAGCCGAGATCGCGGAGATCGTGGAGCAGGAAGAGGCACTGCAGGCGCACCCCCGTCGAGGGGACGCAGCACCGGCCTCGGCGGCCGGCTGACGGCACCCCGGCCATGTTCGAGGGAGGAACCTGGATCGGTCGCGCGCAGGCGCTCCCCGCCGCCCAAGACTCGACAGGCGAGTGGTTTCGCCTCGGCGACCTGAGCCTGCAACTCGCTTCCGAGCCGCAAAGCTTCCTCGATGCGTTCCGGGCGCAGTGGGGCGACTGCACCGTTGCGGAACCGCCCCCCGGCCTTCCCAGGCTCCACTGCAGCGCGCGCTTGCTCGCAGGTTCGTCGCGGCTCCTGCTCTCGTTTGCCGGCTGCGAACTGCCCGACCTGCTCGACGCCTCGGCTACACCCGTGCGGATGCTGCGCCACCTCGCACGCTATGCGGACCAAAGCGGACCGGCGCCGGGTTGGCGCATGCTGGCGGACCGTAACGACGGCAGCCGGATCCTGGCCGCAGCGCACCGCGATCGTCTCGTCGTCGACCTCGATGAAGCACCGCCCGACTTCGCGATCGACGCCTTGATCGCTGTCGTGCAGAGTGCGCAGCCCGGACTGCTGTTCCTGCACGCCGCTTCTTTCGGGGTGGCCGGCGCAGGCGCCCTGCTGATTGGCGCCGCGCAGGCCGGCAAGTCCACGACCGCACTCGCGCTCGGGGCGCGCGGCCATGCCGTTCTTGGCGACGACATGGCCGCCATCCGTGCCGGCAGCAGCGAGTTGCTGCCCTTTCGCAGGACGCTTCGCCTGCGACCCGGGCCCTCCGTGGCGTCACTTGCTGCGCGTCTCGGCACCGTCCCGCATGCGTTCGCCGTCGATCCCGGTGGCACCATGCGAACGTTGGTGCGCGCGGGCGCTCTGTTCGCCACGCCTGCATGCAGGCCGCTTCCCCTGCGCTTTGCATTCGTGCTCGACGGCTTCTCGACGCAACCCTGCCTCACTCCGTTTCGGCCGGACATCAGCTCGGTAGAGCCACTCAGGGGGATCGTGAGCGAATCGGTGCCGGACTGGGGCCGGTCGCCGGGCCGCGACCTGATGAAGTTCTTGACCATTGTCGACGTCCTGTCGAAACTGTCCTGTCATCGCCTTCGGCTCGGAACGCCGGAAGCGAGCGCGTCTGCGATCGAAACCCTGATGATGGAGGCTACATGCAACTCAACGTGAAGCAGAGAGGCGACCATGTCGCGACCTTCCGCTGGATCGAAGTGCGGTGCATGGAAATGCTCGCGCGCTGGGTGCCGATGACGCCGGAGACCGAGGTGAAGCTCGCATTCGGCACGCACATCTGGGATCTCGCCCAGCACGCCGACAGCCTTGGCAAGCGCACGCACGAGTTGCGGCTTCCGGCGCAATACAGCCTCGAGCCCGCGAGTGGTTACGTCCGCTTCCTGTCCGACCTGGCCGAGACGTCCGCCTCCGACCGGCGCGTGGCCGCCTTCTACGACTGCCTGCTTCCTGCGCTGGAGCGTCGCTACCGTGACTACCTTGGCCGGGTCGATTCGCTGCTCGACGGCCCGACGCTGCGCATCATCGACCACATCCTGTTCGACCTGGCCCGGATGAAGACCGAAGGCCAGGCGCTGCGCGAGGAGTTGCCTGCGGTTGCGTCGACCGATGCCGCGTGGCTCGATGCCTTGCGGCGCCACGAGCTGGAATTCACCGAGATCGTGGTCGGCCGTCCGGCCGAACAGGCCGCGGCAGCCTAGAGCGCGGCATGCACACCATGGAAATCGGTACGGTCACGGTGCGGGGCAACGTGGTCCTGCGGGCCAGCCCCGCGCGCGAGCCCTGCTTCAATGTCGTCGACGACCAGGCCCGGATGGCCAAGTTCCCCGAGGGGTCGCTGGAACACAGGCGCGAGATGCTGCATGGCGACGTCAACGAGGAGGTGCAGAGCCTCGAAATCGCGGCGCAGTCGCTGGTCGACTTTCCCGATGCGGACTGGGAGCTCCGGCTCCAACTCGCGCGGCAGTGCTGGGACGAGGTGCGTCACGCGCGTCTCTTCCTGCACCGGCTGATCGAGCTCGGCGGGCACAAGGGGGAGTTTCCGGTCATCAACCAGGAGTGGGGCGTGGTCTGCATGTTCGACTCCCTGGTCGGGCGCCTGGCCGTGCAGAACAGGCTGTTCGAGGGTGGCTCGCTCGATGTCTTCAAGGAGGGCGTGGTTTCCTGGGCCCGCTGGGGTGACCACGCCACCGCCGAGATCATGGACGCGGTCGCCGCGGACGAGGTTCAGCATGTCCGCTTCGCCAACGAGTGGTTCGAGCGCCTTCGCAAGGAAAACCCGCGCTCGCTGCTGAAGGCCATTGCCGCGATGGATGCGGTGCGCGTGTGGTCGCTGGCCCTGACGCCGCCGGAGATGAAGATGGAGCACGAGATTCCCGTCAACGTCGAGGACCGCCGTGATGCAGGATTCACTGTCGAATGAGCCTGGCGCGGAAGCGCCCGACGGCGAACTGTTCGCCATCGGGCCGGCGCGCGACGCGCGCTACACGGTCAAGGAGCGCTGGCGCGACTGCGAGAATTTCCCGGGCGATCACCCGCTGCACCACGTGGAGTTCACCCACCGTCAGATGAACGAGGAGGTGAACGGCCTGGAGTGTTCGGCCGCCTGCCTGGCCGACTATCCGCAGGCGGACTGGGAGCTGCGGATGTGGTTTGCGCGTCAGTGCGCAGACGAGGCGCGCCATGCGCGGATGTTCCGCCGGCGACTCGAAGGAATGGGCGCGCACGTGGGCCAGTTCCCGGTCATGAACTTCCAGTACCGGATCATCTGCAGGGCCGACAGCCTGCTCGGCCGCCTGACCATCCAGAACCGCACTTTCGAGGCCGGCGGGCTCGACGCCGTCGCCTGGGTCGCCCGGAAGATGCACGACGAGGGCGACGCGCCCCTCGCCGACTTCTTCGAATCCCAGCTGGCCGACGAAATCCTCCACGTGCGCTTTGCCAACGAATGGCTGCGCAAGCTGATCCGGGACGATCCGCGCCAGCTGCTCGACATGAGCAAGACTCTGGGACGAGCGGCCCGGGGCTTCAGGTACGTGATGGGAAACGAAGGCACCGAGGGGGTCTACTATCCGACCGATCGGCTTGCGCGCCTCGAGGCCGGGTTCACCGAGGACGAAGTGAAGACGGCGTCCGAACTGGGCACGCAGGTCGCGTCCGGAGAGCTTCGTGGCCATCCACGATCCTGAAGTCGTCGCGGCGATCGGGCAACTCCTGCGCGGCGACCCCCAGCGCACGCTCGTCGTCGCCGACAGCCTGCGCGGACCGGATCGCTACATCGAGTCGACCGTCAGCGGGTTCAGCATGGGACCCGACCTGCCTCCGGGGTCGCGGATCCGCATCGCGCTGCTCCCGCCTTCGGGGCACGCGGCAGGACAGATCGTTGCCTACCTCGCCAACGACCAGGTCATCGTTCACCGGGTCCTGCACTGCGGTCGAGCGGGCCCGGCACGCAAGCACCTGATCGCCCGCGGCGATGCGACCCTGGTGCCGGATCCTCCGGTCGAGCTCACCCATGTGCTCGGACCTGTCACCGGTGTCTGGTCCGCAGGCGGCTGGAAGCCCCCCGCGGATCCACGGCCGCGGTCCGCGCGCGCCCGGTTGGTGCGCGCCCTCCTCGCGGCGCTGGCGATCGCTGGGATGTACCTGAGCCCGCGCGCCACCGCGCGGGCACTGATAGCGGTGCACCGTGGCGCGGGAGCGCTGCGCGGCGCCTGGGGGGCGGCATTGCAACAGCGCCGCGACCGGGGACGGCACGAACCCTCCTGAGCAGGCGCCGGCGTCGGGCTTCGCCGGTCAGGCGGAGGAAGTCTGCGCTTCGACGACCCGGCCACGCTCCAGCGTGTAGCAGCGATCGCAATGTGCCACCGTGCTGGCGCGATGCGCCACGATCAGCACCGTGCGCGAACCGTGCGAGCGCAACGAACGCAGCACCTCGTTCTCGGTCGCGGTGTCGAGCGCACCGGTGGGCTCGTCGAGCACGAGCACGGCGGGATCGCGGTAGAGTGCGCGCGCCAATCCGATGCGTTGCATCTGCCCCCCCGAGAGGCGGACACCGCGCTCGCCCAGCATCGTGTCGAGCCCCTCGGGCAGGTCGCGTACCAGCTCCGCGAGCCGGACGGCCCGCAGCGCGCGCCACAGCGCCTCCCGATCGACCTGGTCCGCAGGCACACCGAAGGCGACGTTGCTCGCCACCGTATCGTCGATCACGCAGACCGACTGGGGCACGAAGGCGACCTGGTCCTGCCAGGCACGCAGGGCGTCGCGCACGTCGATGCCGTCGACGCGCACCTGCCCCTGCTCCGGCGTCAGCAGGCCCAGGATGATGTGCACCAGCGTGCTCTTGCCCGCACCACTGGGGCCGACCACCGCGACCCACTCGCCGCGGCGCAGGTCCAGGGACAAGTCCGCGAGGGTGGGCTCGCTGGCTCCCGGATAGCTGAAGCTCACGCCGCGCACTTCGAGGCGGGTCCTCAGCGGCGCGAGCGGCACGCCGGCCGCGGCTGCGCCCTGCGGAGTCCCGAGGCTCAGCTCGGCGTGGAGAAGGTCGATCGCGTGCCGTGCATAGTGGAGCGCCTGGGCCGCGTTCATCAAGCGCTGCACGGACGGCATGAGACGGAACGCTGCCACCGCGAAGACGCCGAGCAGGGGCAGCACGGATGCCGGTCCCCGCCCCAGGACGACGAGGACGACCGCCAGGACGGTGAGCCCCAGCACCGCCAGCAACTCGAGCAACAGGCGAGGCAACTGCACCAGCGTCGCGAGCCACTGGCCGGCCCGGGCGCTCTCGACTGTGTGGATGCGGCAACGTTCGGCGAATTCGAAGGTCCGGTTCGTCAGCTTGATTTCCCGCACCGCGGCCAGGCCCTGCTGGAGGTGCTGCAGCCGCAGGCCCTCGTGGTGCTGGCGCGCAGCTCCGGCCCGGGCGATGGTGGTTCGCGTGAGCCGGTGAAAGCCCCATGCAGCGCCCCCCATCAGGGGAGCGAACGCGAGCGTCCCCAGCGGTTCGACCGCGATCAGCAGGGTGCCGATGCAGGCCAGTACCAGGCTCTCGGAAATGAACGCCAGCATCGCCTGCAGGCCATACGGGGCGAACAGGTTCACTTCGTTGACGACGTTTCGGACCAGCTCCGCCGAGTTGCGCTGGAGATGGAAAAGCCACGGCCGTCCGAGGTAGATCGAGAACAAGCGGTGCGAAAGCTGCGTTTGCACCGCGAAGAGGAAACGCGACTGGCGGTGTGCGAGAAACGCGAGGAATACCGCCTTGAAGGTATAGACCGCTGCCAGGACGCCCAACCCCAGCGCGACCAGCCAGGGCCCGCGCTGCATCCCGAGGGCTTGCAGCGCCGCATCGAACCAGGGATACCGGTGCGCGGCCTCGCCCTCACCATCGCCCAGCAGGATGATCGCCGGCAGCATGACACCGACACCGAGCGTCTCGATCGCGGTGCCGACGACGATGAGCACGAGGAGGAAACCAGCCTCGCGACGCGCGGGCGGATCCAGCAAGTCGCGGACCTTGCGAGCGATCTGACCGGCGTCCGCGGCCGAGTTCGACATGGCGTCTTATAGCACCACAGCCGCAGGTCTGACGCCGGCCCGCGGGCGCGCACGGATGGCGACGTCGTAGTTCCCGAAGACGAGGCCGAGCGAGCGTGTGACCAGTGGCGCGCTCGACGCGGCGAGGCGCGTCCTGGCCCACGCGCTCGCCCGCGCCCGGGCTCCCTGCGGCCGGCCGGACGAGAGTCCTGCGCCGTGGGGAGTGAGGAAGCGCGGGCTGGTGGAGAGCACCTCGAATCCCGCCAGTCTCAGCATCGCATGCAGCCCGGCGGTGTTCGCGCGCCACCACTGGAGCGGCGCGGGCTCCAGCCGCGCGCAGGGACTCGACGGATGCAGGAGATCGAGCCGGGCATCCACGGTCTCCAGCAACATCAGCTCGCCTGCGCAAACGCCGGCGATGCGCCGCAGGGCTCGCACCGGGTCCCGCAGGTGGATCAGCAGGGTGCCGCAAAAGATGACGTCGAAGACGCCATGCATGGCGGGGTCGAGGTCGTAGACCGAGCAGGCTATGCGACGCACGCGCGAGGAACGCGCGGCCGCGGCCATTTCGAAGCGCTTCTTGCGCCTTGCGGCCGACCGGCGCAACTCCTCGATGTCGCGATCCCGGACCTCCTGGGGAAGGTCGAGCTGCCACGGATCATCCACGTCGATCGCGAGCACTTCGGCAGCCCCGCGACGCTCGATCTCGAAGGCCCAGAAGCCATCGCAGGTCCCCACATCGAGGCATCGCGCCCCCGTGAGCGCGGGCCAGTCCAATCGCGCGCTGCAGCTCCGCATGTCGAACACTCCCGGGGTGCAGGACCCGTCGGGCAGTTCGATGGTGTGGAACCAGCGCTCGGCGTGCAGCGCCTCGACGTCGGCGCAATTCACCGCGCCCGCCGGGCGAATTCGTGCACCCGGGCCAGGTTGACCAGGAGGAACAGCGGGATCTCCTCCGGAGCGGCGTCGCCGCGCTCGAAAAGGCGGTCGTAGTCGACATCGGGAAGGCGCATCCGCGAGCTCCTGATGGTCTCCAGGCAACTTGCCGCATCCACGCGCTGGCCGACCACTTCCATGTAGTCGGATTTCGGGCGCTCGCGGATCGAATCGGGAAGGTCGCTCCCCAACGCCTCCATCATCAGCGACTTGGCCCGCACGGGATCCGCCTTCGCCGCGCAGGGCAGCGAGATCATGAAGTCCACCAGTTCGCGGTCGGCGAAAGGATGGCGCAGGTCGATGCCATGGCGTGCCGCCTCGATTTCCTTGTGCTCGAACGAAATCACGGCGGCCGGCAACAGCGGATGGACCTGGCGGACCTTCCAGCGCTGTGAAGGCCAGGACCAGCGATCGATGTCCTGCGCGCGGATCCGCGTGGAGAGATCTCCGAGAAAGTACGTCGCGACGCTCTCCATGTAGGTCGGGCGACGGGCGTACCGGCCACGCCGCAAGCCCGGTGGCGCGAGATCCGAGAGCAGGCCGTGCACCGCCCGGCGGATCCCGTAGCTGCGCGACAGCGCAATGAGCCGCTCGATTTCCAGGCCGAGCAGCAGCTTTCCCCAGGCCCCGCCCGAGGGGCCGAGCACGCCGTCACCATCGTGGCCATCGAGGGCGACCCGGACACCGCTCGCGCGAAGATGCGATTGCACCGGTTCGTCGATGCCGAACGGCAGCCAGCTGTACGGCACGCAGTGGACGTCGAGCTCCGCCTCGATGTCCCAGGGGCCGAGCTCACCGGGCACGCAATGCAGCGGTACGTCCAGCGCGGACGCCACCGCCTGCGCGTAGCGTGTTTCCTGCGTGCGAGGCAAGGGCGCGAACTCGACATGGACGAGGTACGGCTTGTCCGCCGTCGCCGGAATGCCGGCCGCAACCGCAGCCGAGTCCTGGCCTCCGCTCAGGACGACCGCGCTGCCGGGCGCGTAGCAACGCGCCACGGCGCTACGGAACCGCTCGCGCAACTCCCCGACCGCGTCGGCCCGATCGCCACCAAAGGTGCCCAGGCGCCGCGCCGGGTCCCAGTACCGCAGGGTTTTGATGCGCAGTTCACCGTCGATCTCGAGAGTGCAGCCGGGAAGCACTCGCCGGATGCCAGCCCATCCCGTTTCCTCATCGATCGGAGCAAACCCCGCGCGCGCAGTCAGGGCCGACAGATGCGGAGCGTCGGGCTCGATGCCCAACAGCGCGTGGACCTCGCTTGCGAGCCACACGGCCCCTTTCGCGACCCGATAGAAGAGCGGCGCGAGACCCATCGGATCGCGGGTCGCGCGCAGCACCGCGCCATCCCAGTGGAGGGAGGCGAAGCGGCTGCTGCCCGACTGCAGCACGGCCAGCGGATCCGCGGCCCCGCCGTGAACGAGCACGAGGGAACCGGACGTGCAATCGACAGTCGGCCCGTCGCCCGGATCACAGAGCGCGGCGATTTCCAGCCCTTGCTTGCGATACCGCATCCCGCTGCCACGGTGCCAGCGCAGGCGTTCGGCGGCGCGTTCGAGCCGCCCGCCGTGATCCCCGAGGCAAGCGACGAAGCCGCCTCTCATCGCGGGCAAAGGTGGAATCGTCCGCCCGCGACGCGGATGCTGCCTTCGACGACGTGCTGGTCGCGCTTCACCGGCGTTTCCGCGCACGCGTCACGGCGATGCTCGCAAAAGCCGCTGCGCCAGCCGTCGACGCGGGGCTCGACCGCTTCGACGGTGTCGACGAGGGAGAACCAGGGGCTGGCATGAACGGGAAGCTGCGGGTTCAGGTCGGAAGACAGTATCGCAGGTCACGACGACGACGACGACCTCCAGGGAAACACGCAGTGGTTCGACATTCGAGCGTTCGACCACAACCCCTGGAGCAACCGGCGCGCGGCATCCCGCCCTTGGCGCAGGGCCGCGTCGCATCACCCAAAGCTCGGCCCGGAGGTTGGTCTTCGCAAGTTGCCGCGTCCACCAAAACGGTGGATGGCTCGCATGCTCATCGTTGCAAGCGATGGGAATAGGCGGACGGACGCCTCCTCGATTCATGCCACCTGGCGCTCGCCGGCCCCTGTTTCACAACGCCCCGAAAACGGAATTCATCTTCCTGATACATAACTCCATACCCGGACACAAGGAGCCCGGGCAGTATCATGGAGCCATGCTCGAGCAACGGATACAGCAGAACTTCATCGAAAGCGCGGACCTGAAGTACCAGGCCGCGGAAACCCTCAGCAAGCCGATCGCGCAGGGCGTGCAGGCCGTGCTGGCCTGCGTCACCAGCGGCGGCAAGGTGCTGGCGTGCGGCAACGGCGGCTCGGCCGCCGACGCGCAGCACTTCTCGGCCGAATTCGTGGGCCGCTTCGAACGCGAGCGCCCCGAGCTCGCCGCGATCGCGCTCACCACCGACAGCTCCATCCTCACCGCGATCGCCAACGACTACGACTACAACCGCATCTTCTCCAAGCAGGTGCGCGCGCTGGGCCAGTCGGGCGACGTGCTGCTCGCGATTTCCACCAGCGGCAACTCCGCCAACGTGCTGGCCGCCATCGAGGCCGCGCACGAGCGCGAGATGACCGTGATCGCGCTCACCGGCCGCGGCGGCGGCAAGATGGGCGCGGTGCTGCGCGAGACCGACGTGCACATCTGCGTGCCGCACGAGCGCACCGCCCGCATCCAGGAGGTTCACATCCTGGCCCTGCACTGCATCTGCGACGGCGTGGATGCGCAACTCCTCGGCGAACAGGACAACCCCGCATGACCCGCAAGCTTTACGTCCTCCCCTTGTACGCGCTGGCAGCGGCCTCGCTGGCCGCTGCGCTGTCCGGCTGCGCCCCGCTGGTGGTGGGTGCGGCGGCCGTCGGCACCGGGATGATGGTCACCGACCGGCGCAGCTCCGGCGCGCAGGTCGACGACGAGTCGATCCAGTTCCGCGCATCCAGCCGCCTGGGCGAGCAGTTCGGCGACAAGGTGCACATCAACGTCACCAGCTACAACCGCCAGGTGCTGCTCACGGGCGAGGCGCCCAACGAGCAGATGAAGCAGCAGGCCGAACAGACCGTCACGCGCATCGACAACGTGCGCTCCGTCGTCAACGACATCGCGGTCATGGCGCCGACCTCGCTGCCGCAACGGTCCGGCGACGTGTTCATCACGGGCAAGGTGCGCGCCTCGCTGGTCGACGCGCAGGACCTGCAGGCGAATGCCTTCAAGGTGGTCACCGAGCGCGGCAACGTCTACCTGATGGGCCGGGTGACGACGCGCGAGGCCGAGCGGGCCACCAACATCGCGCGCCAGATCTCGGGCGTGCAGCGCGTGGTGCGCATCTTCGAGGTCTCGAGCCCCGAGGAGCTCCGCTCGGCGGGCGTGGACCTGCCGGCGGAGCCGGCAGCGCGGGCGAACCTGGCGCCCCCGCCGGTCACGAACCTCGCGCCGGCCGCGCCGGCTTCCCATCCGCCGTCGGCCGAAGCCGGGCCGCCGGTATCGGCCTCGGAGCCGGGGGCAGGCGGCGCGGTGGCGACGCCGGTGCGCTGAGCCGCCAGCGACCGCGTCAGCGGATCCGCTGGATCAGACTGGACGTGTCCCAGCGGTTCCCGCCCATCTCCTGGATGTCCGCATAGAACTGGTCCACCAGCGCCGTCACCGGCAGCCGCGCGCCGTTGCGCTTCGCCTCGTCGAGGCACAGCCCCAGGTCCTTGCGCATCCAGTCCACCGCGAAGCCGAAGTCGAACTTGCCGGCGATCATCGTCTTGCCGCGGTTGTCCATCTGCCAGCTCTGGGCGGCGCCCTTGCCGATCACCTCCAGCACCTGCTCCATGTCCAGGCCTGCCTTCGCGCCGAAGGCGATGGCCTCCGACAGCCCCTGGACCAGGCCCGCGATGGCGATCTGGTTGACCATCTTGGCGAGCTGTCCGGCGCCGCTGCCACCCAGCAGCGTGAAGGCGCGCGAGAAGGCCATCGCAACCGGCCTGGCGGCATCGAAGGCCGCCTGCTCGCCGCCGCACATCACGGTCAGCATGCCGTTCTGCGCGCCGGCCTGGCCGCCGGACACCGGCGCGTCGACGAACTGCAGGCCGCGCTGCTTCGCCTCGGCGGCCAGCTCGCGCGCCACGTCGGCCGAGGCGGTGGTGTGGTCGACGAACACGGCGCCGGCCTTCATGCCGCCGAAGGCGCCCTGCTCGCCCAGCGCCACGGAGCGCAGGTCGGCGTCGTTGCCGACGCAGCAGAACACCAGGTCGCAGTCGGCCACTGCCTCGCGCGGCGTGGGCGCGGCGGCGCCGGTGAACTCCTTGCACCAGGCCAGCCGCTTCTCGGCGCTGCGGTTGTAGACGGTGACACGGTGGCCCGCCAGCGCGAGGTGGCCCGCCATCGGAAAGCCCATGACGCCGAGGCCGAGGAAGGCCACCTTGCGGGAAGGCGTGGTTTCGTAGGTCCTGGGGTTGGTGCTTGGCATGCGGAATTCCGTTGTTTGAAGCGGCCGATTCTAGGAGAGGCCGCGGGCGGGACAGGTCGTAAAACCAGACAGCCGAACGCAGAGGGCGCAGAGGTTACGCAGAGGACGCAGAAGAACATCCTTCAAGGATTGTTCTGCGTCCTCTGCGTACCTCTGCGCCCTCTGCGTTCGGCTGTTCGGTTTTTCTGTTCGGCCTGCGCTCACACGATCGCGAGGTGCTCGGTGCCCGCCGCCAGGTCCTGCGACTTGGCGCGCTGGGAGTTGAGCTTGATCTGCAGCCGCAGGTCGTTGACCGAGTCGGCGTTGCGCAGCGCGTCCTCGTACGAGATCAGGTTGTTCTCGTACATGTCGAAGAGCGCCTGGTCGAAGGTCTGCATGCCCAGGTTGCGGCTCTTCTTCATCACTTCCTTGATCTCGGAGACTTCGCCCTTGAAGATCAGGTCCGAGATCAGCGGCGAGTTCAGCAGGACCTCCACCGCGGCGGCGCGCCCCTTGCCGTCCTGCTTGGGCACCAGGCGCTGCGAGCAGAAGGCCTTCAGGTTCAGCGACAGGTCCATCAGCAGCTGCGGCCGGCGCTCTTCCGGGAAGAAGTTGATCACGCGGTCCAGCGCCTGGTTGGCGCTGTTGGCGTGCAGCGTCGCCATGCACAGGTGACCCGTTTCGGCGAACGCGATGGCGTGCTCCATGGTCTCGCGGTCGCGGATCTCCCCCATCAGGATCACGTCGGGGGCCTGCCGCAGCGTGTTCTTCAGCGCGGCCTCCCAGCTGTCCGTGTCCAGCCCCACCTCGCGCTGCGTCACCACGCAGTTCTTGTGCGGATGCACGAATTCGACCGGGTCCTCGATGGTGATGATGTGCCCGTAGCTCTGCTCGTTGCGCCAGTCGATCATGGCCGCCAGCGTCGTCGACTTGCCCGAGCCGGTGGCGCCCACCAGCACGACCAGGCCGCGCTTGGTCATCACCACGTCCTTCAGCACCTGCGGCACGCCCAGCTTGTCGATGGTGGGCAGGATCTGGGGAATGACCCGCAGCACCATGCCGACCTTGCTTTGCTGCACGAAGGCATTGACGCGGAAGCGCCCCACGCCGGGCGGGGAGATCGCGAAGTTGCACTCCTTGGTGCGCTCGAACTCGGCGGCCTGCTTGTCGTTCATGATCGAGCGGGCCAGCGCCAGCGTGTGCGCGGCCGACAGCGGCTGCGGCGACACCTTCGTCACCTTGCCGTCGACCTTGATCGCCGGCGGGAAGTCCGCGGTGATGAACAGGTCGCTGCCGTTGCGGCCGACCATCAGCTTCAGCAGGTCGTTGATGAATTTCGAGGCCTGATCGCGTTCCATGGTGGATCCTGATTCGCTGAAAGCTGACTAGCGCTCGCCGCCGGGCCGCCCCAAGGCGAGCACGGCCCCCTCGGGGGGCAGCGCACTACACGAAGTGAGAAGCGTGGGGGCCATGATCATCCGGGGAAATTCTCGGGGATCTTGGCCTTGCTGCGGGCTTCGGCCGGGCTGATCATGTTGCGCCTCACCAGGTCCGTCAGGTTCTGGTCCAGCGTCTGCATGCCCATGCTGTTGCCGGTCTGGATGGCGGAGTACATCTGCGCCACCTTGGCCTCGCGGATCAGGTTGCGGATGGCGGAGGTGCCGATCATGATCTCGTGCGCCGCCACGCGGCCGGAGCCGTCCTTGGTCTTGCACAGCGTCTGCGAGATCACCGCCTGCAGCGATTCCGACAGCATCGCGCGGACCATTTCCTTTTCCTCCGCGGGGAACACGTCGATGATCCGGTCGATGGTCTTGGCGGCGCTGGAGGTGTGCAGCGTGCCGAACACCAGGTGGCCCGTTTCGGCGGCCGTCATGGCCAGGCGGATCGTTTCCAGGTCGCGCATTTCGCCCACCAGGATGCAGTCCGGGTCCTCCCGCAGCGCGGAGCGCAGCGCGTTGGCGAAGGACAGCGTCATCGGGCCCACTTCGCGCTGGTTGACCAGGCACTTCTTGGACTCGTGCACGAATTCGATCGGGTCTTCCACCGTCAGGATGTGGCCGTACTCGGTCTCGTTCAGGTGGTTGATCATGGCCGCCAGGGTGGTGGACTTGCCCGAGCCCGTGGGGCCCGTCACCAGCACCATGCCGCGCGGCTTGAGCGCCAGGTCGCCGAAGATCTTGGGCGCGTTGAGCTGTTCCAGCGTCAGGATCTTGGAGGGAATCGTCCGGAACACGGCACCGGCGCCGCGGTTCTGGTTGAAGGCGTTGACGCGGAAGCGCGCCAGGCCCTCGATCTCGAACGAAAAGTCACATTCCAGGAACTCTTCGTACTGCTTGCGCTGCGAGTCGTTCATGATGTCGTAGACCATCGCGTGGACCTGCTTGTGGTCCATGGGGTCCACGTTGATGCGGCGCACGTCGCCGTGCACGCGGATCATCGGCGGCAGGCCGGCCGACAGGTGCAGGTCCGATGCCTTGTTCTTGACGCTGAACGCGAGCAGCTGGGTAATATCCACGGATCCCTCTTACTTCCTCTTCTGGAATGGTCTCGCCAACGGCGACCCCCGCGCGGTTGGGCCGACCCATTATGACGACGATTGCAGCCAACCTCCAGACCGTGCGGGAGCGGATCGCGCACGCCTGTACCGACGCCGGACGCGACGTGACCGAAGTCACGCTGCTCACCGTGTCGAAGACGTTCGGACCCGACGCGGTGCGCGAGGCGCATGCCGCGGGCGCCACCGCCTTCGGCGAGAACTACATCCAGGAGGCGGTGGAGAAGCAGGCCCTGCTGGGCGACCTCGATGCCGAGTGGCATTGCATCGGGCCGATCCAGAGCAACAAGACGAGGCTGGTGGCCTCCCACTTCGACTGGGCGCAGACGGTGGACCGGCTGAAGATCGCGCAGCGGCTGTCCGAGCAGCGGCCGGCGGAGCTGCCGCCGCTGAACGTGTGCATCCAGGTGAACATCGACGGCGGCCCGAACAAGTCGGGCGTGGCGCCGCAGGAGGCGCTGGAGCTGGCGCGCGCGGTCCTCGCGCTGCCGCGGCTGCGGCTGCGGGGGCTCATGAGCCTGCCGGAGCCGGCCGAGGGTTTCGCCGCGCAGCGCGCGGTGCACGAACGCGCGCGGGAGCTGTTCGGGGAACTGCGCCTGCAAGGGCTGCCGCTGGACACGCTGTCCATGGGCATGACGGAGGACCTGGAAGCGGCGATCCACGCCGGCAGCACGATGGTCCGGGTGGGGACGGCGATCTTCGGGCGGCGGGACAAGCCTTAGGCGCCTGGGCTCCTAGAGCCGCAGCGGCAGCCGGCTCGTGCTCTTCACCTCCTCCATCACCGCATACGTCCGCGTCTCCCGCACCCCGGGCAGCTGCCACAGCACCGTCCCCGCGAAATCGCGGTAGGCGTGCATGTCGGCCACGCGCGTCTTCAGCAGGTAGTCGAAGCCGCCGGCGACCATGTGGCACTCCAGGATCTGCGGGTGCACCTGCACGGCGGCCTTGAAGGCCTCGAAGACGTTGGGCGTGGTGCGATCCAGCAACACCTCCACGAACACCAGCAGGCCGGCGCCCAGCTTCAGCGGATCAAGCCGCGCCTCGTACCCCAGGATGTAGCCCTCGCGCGTCAGCCGCTGCACCCGCGCCAGCACGGCGGTCGGCGACAGCGCCACGGCCTCGGCCAGCTTGAGGTTGGACAGGCGCCCGTCGGCCTGCAGAACCTGCAGGATTCTCAGGTCGATGCGATCGAGATCGGGGGCGGTGTCGCTCATGGTCCGAGTTTTTATCTCCAGGCGACCCCAACTTTAGCGAATTATTCGGATGACAACCGGGGACGATTCGGATCGTTCACCATCCGATCCACCATGCCCGCCACCGCCCAACGCCTGCCCTCCCCCTACCGGCCCGAAACCGAAGTCGTCTCTCGGCGCCTGCAGTTCCTGCAGGGCGCGCTCGATTGGGCCGCCGCGGCGCAGGTCGCGTCGCCCTGGGTCCGCGCGGTGCGCCGCCACCCGCCGCCGTTCTGGGCGATGGAAAGCCTGCTGAAGGAATACCCCATCTCCAGCGCCGAGGGGCTGGCGCTGATGCGGCTGGCCGAGGCGCTGCTGCGCGTGCCCGATGCGGAAACCGCGATCGCGCTGACCGCCGACCAGCTCTCGCGCGCCGATTTCGAAGGCAGCGCCGACAGCGCCCTGGCGCGCCTGTCGCACAGCGCCATCGCCCTGTCCAAGCGCTTCCTCCCGGGCGACGGCGCGCAGCCGGAAGGCGGCCTGTTCGCGCGGCTGGGAGCCCGCACGGTGGTCGGCGCGACACTGCGCGCCGTGCAGTTGCTGGGCCGCCAGTTCGTCCTCGGACAGACGATCGGCGAAGCGATGCACGAGGCGGCCGCGGCGCGCCGCCGCCAGCCGAACCTGCGCTTCTCCTACGACATGCTGGGCGAAGGCGCGCGCACCGCGCCCGATGCCGAGCGCTACCTGCAGCACTACCGGCAGGGCATCGCCGCCATCGGCGCGAACGCGGATCCGGCGCAGCCGGTGCAGGCCAACGACGGCATCTCGATCAAGCTGAGCGCGCTGCATCCGCGCTACGAGGCGCTGCAGCGCGAACGCGTGCTGGAGGAACTGGTCCCGCGCGTCTGGTCGCTGTGCCGCATGGCGGCCGACGCCAACGTCAACCTCACCATCGACGCCGAGGAGGTCGACCGGCTGGAGCTCTCGCTGGAGGTATTCGAGGCGCTGGCCGAACGGGTCGGCCGCGAAACCCCGCAGTGGCAGGGCTTCGGCCTCGCGCTGCAGTCCTACCAGACCCGCGCGCTGGAGCTGATCGCCCACGTGGCGGAGATCGCGCGGCGGCACCGCATCCGCCTCATGTGCCGGCTGGTCAAGGGCGCCTACTGGGACGCCGAGATCAAGCGCGCCCAGGAGCTGGGCCTGCCGCATTACCCGGTGTTCACGCACAAGCACCACACCGACGTCTCCTACCTGGCCTGCGCCCGCGCCCTGCTGGAAGCCAAGGACGTGATCTATCCGCAGTTCGCCACCCACAACGCGGGCACCATCGCGGCGATCCTGCAGATGGCGCGGCGCAACGGCGCGCCCTTCGAGCTGCAGCGCCTGCACGGCATGGGCGAAGGGGTGTATCGCGAAGTATCGCGATACTCCCCTTCGGGGCAGGATGGGCTCCCCCCCACCCAGCCTCCCCCTCCAGGGGGAGGAGCAATCCCCGTCCGCGTCTATGCGCCTGTCGGAGTGCACCGCGACCTGCTCGCCTACCTCGTGCGGCGCCTGCTGGAGAACGGCGCCAATTCCTCCTTCGTGCACCAGCTCGCCGACGAATCGGTGGGCCTCGACGAGCTGCTGGAGTCCCCGCTGCACCTGGCGCCGGAGCCTTCGCTGCCGCTGCCGCCGGATCTCTATGGCGCCGAGCGGCGCAACAGCGCGGGCGTGGACCTGACGGTACCGTCCCTGCGCGCGACGCTGGAGGAAGCCCTGGCGCAAACCACGGTGCCCGCCATCGCCCTGGCGGACCCGGCCCAGGTGCCCGCGGCCGTGGACCGCTCCCTGGCGGCGGGCGAAGGCTGGTCGCGCGTCCCGGTGGCGGAACGCGCCGCGGCGCTGCGCCGCGCCGCCGACGCCATGGAGGCGGACCTGCCGCGCCTGTGCGCCCTGCTGGTGAAGGAAGGCTTCAAGGCCTGGGGCGACAGCGTCGCCGAGGTGCGCGAGGCGGTCGACTTCCTGCGCTACTACGCGCTGCAGGCCGAGCGGCTGCTGCAGCCCGTCACCCTGCCCGGCCCCACGGGCGAAAGCAACGAGTTGCGCCTCACGGCCCGCGGTGCCTGGGTCTGCATCAGCCCCTGGAACTTCCCCCTGGCGATCTTCACCGGGCAGGTGGCCGCGGCGCTGGTCACCGGCAACTCGGTGCTCGCCAAACCGGCCGAACAGACCCCGGCCGTAGCGGCGGAAGCGGTGCGCCTGCTGCATGCCGCGGGCGTGCCGCGCGACGCGCTGCAACTGCTGCACGGCCCGGGCGAAACGGTGGGCGCCGCGCTGGTGGCGGAGCCGCGCATCGCCGGCGTGGTCTTCACCGGCTCGACCCAGGTCGCCAAGGTCATCCAGCGCGCGCTGGCCGCCAAGGACGGCCCCATCGTCCCGCTCATCGCGGAGACCGGCGGCATCAATGCCATGCTGGTGGACTCCACCGCGCTGCCGGAACAGGTGGTCGACGCGGTGGTGCAGAGCGCCTTCCGCTCCGCCGGCCAGCGCTGCTCCGCGCTGCGCCTGCTGTGCGTGCACGAGGCGATCGCCGACGGCGTGATCGCGATGGTCCAGGGCGCGGCCCGCGAACTGGTGACGGGGGACCCGGCCGAGTGGCGCACGGACGTCGGCCCGGTGATCGACGACGAGGCCTTCGCCAACCTGCAGCGGCACCTGCAGCGCCTGCAGCGCGAGGCGAAGCCCCTGCTGCCGCCGTCCGAGTTCGACCCGCGCACGCGGATGGTCCCGCCGCAGGCCTTCGAGGTCACGGCCGTCGACCAGGTGAAGCACGAGATCTTCGGACCGGTGCTGCACATCGCGCGCTGGCGCGGCGACCCGCAGGCCACCATCCACGCGATCAACCGCATCGGCTACGGGCTCACGCTGGGCATCCAGACGCGCATCGACAGCCGTGCGGAGGCGCTCGCGCGCGAAGCCCGGATCGGCAACGTCTACGTCAACCGCAACATGATCGGCGCGGTGGTCGGCGTGCAGCCGTTCGGGGGGGAGGGGATGTCCGGCACCGGCCCCAAGGCCGGCGGGCCGCACTACCTGACGCGGTTCTGCGCGGAGCAGACGGTCACGGTCAATACGGCCGCGGCGGGAGGAAACGTGGCGCTGCTGGCCTGATTCAGCCCTTGAGCAGGTTGCGGGAGACGCGCTCGCGCACCGGATCCCCCAGCAGGTCGGTGGCGCTGGGCAGCTTGCCGTCGTACTTGCCCAGCACGTCCTGCAAGGCCTGCAGCATGCGTTTCAGCGAGTCGGCGTCTTCGCCCCGGGCAGCCAGGTCGGCACGAGCGTCTTCCAGCGCACGGAACAGCAGTGCCCGGGTGTTGCCGCGGATCACGAGGTTGCCGTCGGATTGCCAGATGGCCTTGTGCAGGTATTTCATTCGAGGTCTCCCTGGTAGGACTCCAGAATGACGCACGCCGCGGCGCCCGGCTGTGGGCCGCCCGCACATCTTCGGGCCGGTGCGCATTGAAGCGGCACGTCAGCCGTCAGCACAGCGGTAGGCGTCGAAGCGTCGGCAATGCGATGTCAGCGGAGGCCGCGCGGCTGGCTCGGCCGCGCCTCAGTGGGCGCCGGCTGCCGCATCGCCTCCGCCGGCCCCGGCGCGCTGCGCATGCGTGAGCCACACCAGCGGCACCATCAGCAGGAACAGCAGCGCGGAACCCCAGAAGATGTCGTTGGCGGCCAGCATGAAGGCCTGCTGGTCCACCAGCCGGTTCACCTGCGCCAGGGCCTGGTCCGGCGTGAGGCCGGACGAAACGAGCCCGGAGAGCGCCGCCTGCGCCGCGCTGCTGCCGGGTCCCACCGTTTCAGCCAGGTGCGCGTGGTGCAGCGAGGCGCGGCTTTCCCACAGCGTGGTGGAGACCGAGGTGCCGATCGCGCCCGCCGTGATCCGCACGAAGTTGGTCAGGCCGGAGGCGGCGGGGATCCGGTCCGGCGTCAGCCCCGACAGCGTGATCGTGATCAGCGGGATGAAGAAGAAGGCCATCGCCACGCCCTGGATGATGGTCGGCACCATGATCGTGCCGAAGTCAGCCTGCGTGTTGAAGTGCGAGCGCATCCACAGCACCAGCGCGAACACCACGAAGGCGATGCTGGCGTAGCGGCGCGGGTCGACCTTGCCGATGGTCTTGCCCACCACCGGCGAGAGCAGCAGCGCCAGCAGGCCCACCGGCGCCATGATCATGCCGGCGTCGGTCGCCGTGTAACCCATGAACTGCTGCAGCCACAGCGGCAGCAGCACCACGTTGCCGAAGAACAGCCCGTAGCCCACCGACACCGCGAGCGTGCCCGCCCAGAAGTTGCGGCGCGCGAACAGGCGCAGGTCCACCACGGGATGGTCGTCGGTGAGCTCCCAGGCCAGGAAGAACACGAAGCCCACCACCGCGACCACCGCCAGCGCGACGATCATGGGCGAGGCGAACCAGTCGTACTCCTTGCCCAGGTCCAGCATCATCTGCATGCAGGCGACCCACACCACCAGCAGGGCGAGGCCGACCTTGTCGATGGGCAGCGCGCGGCGCGCCGTTTCACGCTTGCGGTAGATCGCCCAGGAGGCGAAGGCGGCCGCGATGCCGACCGGGATGTTGATGTAGAAGATCCAGGACCAGGAGATGTGGTCCGTGATCCAGCCGCCCAGCAGCGGCCCCATCACCGGCGCGACCAGCGTGGTCATCGACCACATCGCCATCGCCAGCCCCGCCAGCGCCCGCGGGTAGCTGGAAAGCAGCAGCGCCTGCGACAGCGGGATCATCGGCCCGGCCACGAAGCCCTGCAGCACCCGGAAGGCGATCAGCAGCGGCATGCTGGGCGCCAGCCCGCACAGCCAGGAGGCGATGACGAACAGCAGCACGCTGGCGACGAACAGCCGGACCTGGCCGAAGCGCTGCGACAGCCAGCCGGTCAGCGGCACGGCGATCGCGTTGGCGACCGCGAAGCTGGTGATGACCCAGGTGCCCTGGTTGGGGCTGACGCCGAGGTCGCCCGCGATGGAAGGCAGCGACACGTTGGCGATCGAGGTGTCCAGCACGTTCATGAACGTGGCGGCGGACAGCGCGATGGTGCCCCAGACGCGCGCGGAGCCCTCCAGCGGCGCAAGCGGCTGTGCTGCGCTCACGGCTTTACTGCGGGTTGCGGGTTGCGGGAGGTCCGCCGTGCGCCATCAGGCGCTGGGAAGGCCCGCCATTGGCCGCGATCACGCGCCGCACTTCGGCGTCGGCGCCGTCGTCCTGGGTGTCGAACACCTGCGTCTGCGTCATGGCGGCGGCCCGCGGCGCGTCGGCCAGCGTCTTGCCGTCCTGGCGGCTCACGTCCACGCTGGCTTCCATCGAGAGGCCGACGCGCAGCGGGTGCTCCGCGAGCTCCTTCGCATCGAGCGCGACGCGCACCGGCACGCGCTGCACCACCTTGATCCAGTTGCCGGTGGCGTTCTGGGCCGGCAGCAGCGAGAAGGCGGCGCCCGTGCCCACGCCGAGGCCGGCCACGGAGCCCTTGTATTCCACCCGCTTGCCGTAGATGTCGGCCGTGAGCGTCACCGGCTGGCCGATGCGCAGCTGGCGCAGCTGCACTTCCTTGAAGTTGGCGTCCACCCAGACCTGGTTGAGCGGCACGATGGACATCAGCGGCGTGCCGGCGGCGACGCGCTGGCCCAGTTGCACCGTGCGCTTGGCGACGTAGCCGTCCACCGGCGCCACCAGCACCGAGCGCTGCTGCGCCAGCCAGGCTTCGCGCACCTTGGCCGCCGCGGCCTGCACCTGCGGATGCTGCTCGACGTCGGTGCCGGCGGTCATGGCCTGGTTGCTGGCCAGCTGCTCGCGCGCGCCCACCACCGCCGCCTGCGCCGCGGTCACCGCGCTGCGGGCGGTCGTCACCTGGGCCTGGGCGTGATTGAGCTCCTCCTTCGAGATCGCGCCGCTGCCGACCAGCGCCGCGCGCCGGTTGAAGTCGTCGTTGGCGCGGGCGAGCTCGGCCTGCGCCTTGCCCACGTCGGCCTCGCGCAGCGCGACCTGCGCCGCCAGAGAGCCGTTGTTGGCGTAGAGCGTGCGGACCTGGCGGACGGTCTGGCCCAGGTTGGCCTCGGCCTGCTCCAGCGCCACCCTGGCGTCGGCCGGATCGAAGCGAACCAGCGGCTGGCCCGCCTTGACGAAGTCGGTGTCGTCGGCGTGGATGGCCATCACGGTGCCGCCGACCTGCGGCGTGATCTGCACCACGTTGCCCTGCACGTAGGCGTTGTCGGTGGTCTCGTAGTGGCGGGCGACCAGCCACTCGTAGCCGCCCCAGGCCAGGCCGACGACGGCGACGATGGCGGTGAGCGTGAGCAGCGCCTTCCGGCGCTTGGGATTGCCCTTTTGCGGGGCGGCGGCGGTTGCAACGGCTTCGGTCATGGTGTCGGTTCGGTGTTCAGTGGGCGGCAACGGTGGTGTCCTCGGTGGCGCCGCCGCCGAGGGCACGGAACAGGGCGACGCGCGCCTCCAGCACGCGGGCGGCGAGGTCGACGCCGAGGCGGCGCTGCGCCAGCAGCGAGGTTTCGGCGCTGAGGACGTTCAGGAAAGTGCCGAGGCCGGCACGATAGCGCTGCACGGCGATGTCGTAGGCGTCTTCCGCCGCCTGCTGGGCCTGCCGCTGTTCGTGCTGCTGGCGCGCCAGGGATTGCAGGCTGGCGACCGCATCGGCCGCCTCGCGGATCGCTTCCAGCACGGCGCCGTTGTAGCTCTCGATCGCGGCGTCCACGTCGGCGGTGCGACCGCGCAGGTTGGCGCGCAGCCGGTCCTGCTGGAAGATGGGCAGGCGCACCGCCGGCCCCACGCCCCACTGGCGGCTCCCCGTGTCGATCAGGTTGCCCAGGCCCAGGCTGGTCAGGCCGGCGAAGGCGACCAGGTTCACGCTGGGATAGAACTCCGCCCTGGCTTCGCGCACTTCCTGCGTCGCCGCTTCCACGCGGGCCCGCGCCGCCGCCACGTCGGGACGGCGGCCGAGCAGGTCGGCCGGCAGGGCCGGCAGGCTGGTGCCGCCGCGCAGGGAGGCGATCGCCGGCAGCTGCGCGAGCGGCGGCAGCTCCGTCGTGCCGACCAGGGCAGCGAGCGCGTTGCGCGTCACCAGCGCCTGCTCCCGCAAGGCCTCCAGTTGCTGGCGCGCGTCGGGCAGCGCGCCTTCGCTCTGGCGCAGCTCCAGGTTGGTGTCGAGGCCGGCGGCGACGCGCTGGCGCACCAGGCGCAACTGCTCCTCGCGCTGCTGCAGGGTGCGCTCGGCGACGGCGAGCTGCTCCTGCACGCGCAGCAGCTCGAAGTAGGTGCGGGCCACGTTGCTGGCGAGGACGACCCGCGCGGCGGCCACGTCGGCCGCGGCGGCGCGGGCCGAGCCCAGCGCGGCCTGCAGCGCCGCTTCGTTGCGGCCGAAGAAATCCAGCTCCCAGCTCGCCTGCACCTGCAGCGTGGCTTCGTTGCGCGACGAGCCGCCCAGGGGCGGCGGCGCCAGGCCGTTCTCGCTGAAGCGCTCGCGCGTCACGTCGGCGGTGGCGCTGAACTGCGGCTGGTTCGCGGTGCGCGCGAGGTCGCCGGCGGCCTGGGCGCGGCGCAGGCGGGCGCGGGCCACGCCGAGGCCGGGGTTGTCGTGCAGCGCCTGCTCCACCAGCGCATCGAGCTGTGCGTCGCCGAATTCGCGCCACCACTGGGCCGACACGGCCGGCACGTCCTGCGACGACGCTTCCGGCACCGGCGGCTGGCGCAACTGCGCCTCGGGTGCGATGCCTTGCGTGCTCGCGCAGCCGGCGAGCACCAAGGCGGCGGCGAGGCCGGCCAGCCGGCCTCGGGAAATGCGGTACTTCATTCTTTTCTCTCGGGGCTGCCCTGCAGCTTGAGCCCGTTTTCCAGGATGCGCTGCAGCAACGACTTGAACAGCTGCCATTCCTCCAGGCTGAAGCCTTCGAGGAAGGCGTTCTGCACCTTGCAGAGGACGGCGGGGATCTGCTTGGCGGCCGCGAGGCCTTCCGGCGTGAGTTCGATGTTCACCACCCGGCGGTCCTCGGAAGAGCGCACGCGCGCGACCAGGGCCTTGGCTTCCAGCCGGTCCAGCAGGCGCGTCATGGCGCCCGTGTCGAGCTGGCAGCAGCGCGCCAGTTCGGCCACCGTGGACGCCTGGCCCATGTGCAGCTTCAGCAGCGGCAGCCACTGGGCGCTGGTCAGACCCTGCGGCTCCAGCGCCTCGTCCACCTGGGCCGCCATCATGGCGAGGATGCGCCGCATCGAGTATGCGGCGCTCCCGTCCGGACGGTAGTTCTCCGGCGTGTAGAAGACGGGATCGGCGGTAGGAAGGGCAGCCATGGCCCGGAAATATAGTTGCCTAGGCAAATATTGTCAAGGCTGTGACTGCCGGGTCAAACGAATGCCGACCGGACGGATCAGGCAGGGTCGTAGCCGTCCCGCAACTGGCGCTTGAGGACCTTGCCGATGTCGCTGCGCGGCAGCTCGGGCAGGTAGCGCAGGTCGGCCAGGCGCTGGATCTTGCCGACCCGCTCGTTGGCCCAGGCGCGCAGTTCCTGGGCCGTCGGCGCCCCTTCGTCGGGCACCACGAAGGCGACCGGCGTCTCGCCCCAGGCCTCCGAAGGCACGCCGACCACCGCCACCTCGTGCACCGCCGGATGCCCGCGCAGCACCGCTTCGAGGTCGCTCGGATAGACGTTGAAGCCGCCGCTGATGATCATGTCCTTGCGCCGGTCCATCAGCGTCAGGAAGCCGTCCTCGTCGAAGCGGCCGACGTCGCCGGTGCGGATGAAGCGGTTGCCGGCGGCGTCGTACCACTCGGCCTCGCGCGTCTTCTCCGGTTGGTTGCGGTAGCCGGTCATCATCGAACCCGAGCGGCCCACCACCTCGCCCACTTCGCCGCGCGCGACTTCGCGGCCCTCCTCGTCGATCAGGCGGATGTCGTGGCCCTCGGAGGGCTTGCCCACCGTGTGCAGCTTGTCCGGGAACTTGTGCGCCTCCAGGATGCAGGTGCCGCCGCCCTCCGTCATGCCGTAGTACTCCACCAGCCCGCCGGGCCAGCGGGCGAGCACCTGCGCCTTCAGGTGGGCGGAAAAGGGCGCGCTGGTGCAGAACTTCATGCGGAAGGACGACAGGTCGTGGCGGTCGAACTCCGGGCATGCCATCAGGCGCTGGTACTGCACCGGCACCAGCATCGCGTGCGTGGCGCGCGCGTCCTGGGCCAGGTCCAGGTAGGCGCGCGGGTCGAAGCGGCCTTCGGTCAGCACCAGCGTGCCGCCCTTGGCGAGGCAGGGAAAGGCCGACACCAGCGTGGTGTTCGAGCACAGCGAGGTGGCCACCAGGGTCACGGCCTCGGGTCCGTAGCCGTAGTTCTCGCCGCGCGCCACGTGGGCCCAGCGCATCTGGTGCGGCTGGACGATGCCCTTGGGCGTGCCGGTGGTGCCGGAGGAATAGATGATGTTGAACGCCCAGTCCGGCTGGATCTGCACCGCCCGCGGTTCCGTGGCGCCCGACGCATCCAGCCACTGCGGCAGGCTGGCATCGTCCATGCGGATGCGCGGCACGCCGACGTCGCAGTCCGGCACGGCCGCGTCGGTGAAGAAGAAGCGAGCCCCGCTGTCGCGCACCATGCCGGCCAGCTGTCCGGCGGTCGCGCCCGTGGGAAGCGGCGCGACCACGAGGCCGGCCCGCAGGCCGCCGAGGAACAGCACCACGTAGGGGATGGAGTTGGCGCCGCAGATCGCGATGCCCTCGCGCGGCTGCAGCCCATGGGCCTGCAGCGTGGCCGCGACCCGGTCTGCGGCGCGATCGAGGTCCTGCCAGCTCATGCGCCCGGCCCCTTGGCGCAAGGCCAGATGGGCCGGACGGGCCTGCGCGTTTTCGCGGAGGAGGTCGGGGAGGGCACGGAAGGGCGGCAGCCCCGCCGCGACGGGGGCGCTCGCGGGAATCGAAGTCACGACGGTCTCCTTGGGTGGAGCGACTGTACGGCACGGCTGCGTCCGACACTCCCCGGTCGCGGGTGCCGACGCCGCGCTGCCCGGTGGCGCGCCAGACTGGCGCCAACCCCAAGAGGAGCATCCATGGCATACAGCAGCATCTTGGGCGCCGACAGCGCCCCCGCCCAGCCCAGCGGCCGCGAGGCCGAACTGCTGGGCCCGAGCGACAACTCGGACAGCGGCAGCGACACCATCGGCACCGGCGAGGCGAGCGACGACAGCATCGACTCCACCAAGACCGGCGACCGCGGCGCGGTGGCCGGCCGCGACGCCCGTGAAGGAGCGGACATCCTGCCGGACCAGGTGGTCCAGCTCGCGGATGGCGAAGGCTTTCCCGAAGCCGACCCGGACGGCATGGAGATGACCGACCTGGACGACGGCGACGTCCAGCGCCTCGCCGAACTGGACGAGTCGCGCATCGGCGCGAGCGGCGAAGACTTCGGCGAAGACGAAGAAGCCTGATCCCCATGGCGGCACGCGCGCCCTCGTCCGCCGCGATGCGGCGCGTGCGCACCGTGCTGCGCGAAACCTTCGGCCTGGCGCGGCTGCGGCCGGGCCAGGCCGCCGTCATCGAGCGCGTGCTGGCCGGGCAGGCCACGCTGGCCGTGATGCCCACGGGCGCGGGCAAGTCGCTGTGCTACCAGTTGCCCGCCCTGCTGCTGCCGGGCCGCACGATCGTCGTGTCACCGCTGATCGCGCTGATGAAGGACCAGTGCGAGTCGCTGCGCGAGCTGGGCATCGCCGCCGTGCAGATGAACAGCGCAATCGAGAGCGACGAGGCGCGCGCCGCCGAACAGGCCGTGGCCGACGGCTCCGCGCGCATCGTCATGACCACGCCAGAGCGGCTCTCCGAGCCCGCCTTCCTCGACCTGCTGGCGGCGCACCCCGTCAGCCTGGTGGCGGTGGACGAGGCGCATTGCATCTCCCACTGGGGCCACGACTTCCGCCCGGCCTTCCTCGAGGTCGGCCACGCCGTGCCGCGCCTGGGCCATCCCGTGGTGCTGGCGGTCACCGCCACGGCCACCGACGAGATCGCCGAAGACATCTGCGAGCAGCTGGGGATCCCGCCCGAGGGCGTGATCAACACCAGCGCCTACCGCTCCAACCTCGACCTGCGCGTGCTGGCGGTGGCGAACGAGGCGGAGAAGCAGGCGCAGGCGCTGAAGCTGGTGCGCGCCACGCAGGGCAGCGGCATCGTCTACACGGCCACCGTGAAGGCCGCGCAGGCGGTGCACGAGGCGCTGCAGGGGGCCGGCGAATCGGTGGGGCTGTACCACGGCAAGCTGGCGGCATCCGAGCGCGCGGCGGTGCAGGACGCCTTCATGAGCGGCGGCACGCGCGTGATGGTGGCCACCAATGCCTTCGGGCTGGGCATCGACAAGCCGGACATCCGCTTCGTCCTGCACTACCAGCTGCCCGCCACGCTGGAGGCGTATTACCAGGAAGCGGGCCGCGCCGGCCGCGACGGCGGGCTGGCGCGCTGCACGCTGCTGTTCCTGCGCGGGGACAAGGCGATCCAGCAGTTCTTCATGGCCGGGCGCTACCCCGGCGAGGAGGATGCCGCGGCCATCGTGCGCGCCCTGCGCGATCCGCGCGAGGATGGCGCGGCGTGGACGCTGCCGCTGCTGCAGGCGCGGCTCGGTCGCCCCCGGGCCAAGGTGCAGGTCGCGCTCGGGCTGCTGCGCAAGGACAGGATCGTGGCGCAGTCGCGCGATGGCAGCCTGAAGCTGCAGGCCCGGCCGGCCAGCGGCGCGCGCATGCGCGAACTGACCGAGGGCTATGGCAGGAAGCGCGATCTCGACCGCGAGGCGCTGGAGCGCATGGTCTTCTACGCCCAGACCGGGCAGTGCCGCTGGCGCGTGCTGATGGAACACCTGGAAGGCACTTCCCTGTTCGAGCGCTGCGGGCAGTGCGACAACTGCCGTCGCATCGCCGCCCACGAGGCGGTGGTGGAGGACCTGCTGCGCAAGGCGCCGGAAGAAGCGCCCGAGGCCGACGCCAGCGGACCGCCGGTGTTCGCGCGCGGCGACCTGGTGGAAGTGCGGCGCTACGGCCGCGGGGTGGTGCAGGATGCGAGCGGCACGCAGGTCACGGTGGTGTTCGCGGACCGCAGCCGGCGGAGCTTCCTGCCGGAATACGTGCGCAAGGCGCGCGCTCAGAAGGACGCGAAGCGGCCGCCCGCGGGAGACCGGGCGACCGCCTAGGTTCCGAAAAGAAAGGAAGACCCTTGCGGGTCTTCCTTCCAGGGCAGCGCCCTGCTCTCCTTCCGGGGTCAGATCACTTGAACACGATGTCGATCGCGATCGTGCCGCCAAGCGAAGGCAGCGTCGAGAACGCGCGGATGAAGGTCGGCGGCGTCGTCCAGACGGTGGCGCCCGCCTTCGGGTTCAGCGCGCCGCTCACCCCGACCTTGTCGATCCCCCAGGTTCCGAGCCCGCTCACCGGCGAAGTGCCGATGACGCAGTTCGGGTTGGTGGTGGTGCCATTGCACGGCGCCGAGGCGCCCTTCAGCAGGCCGTTCTCGTACACGATGGTGATGGTCTGGCCCTGGATGATGTTGTCGGTTCCATCGACCGTCCAGCGGTTCTTGTTCTGCTGGAACTGGTGCTTGCCGAAGGTGATGATCTCGTTCGGCGCCACGGCCACCGTGCCGGTCGCAGTGTTCGCCGACAGCAAGCCCGCGACGTCCTTCACCTGGTACTGGAAGCTGAAGGTGCCGGCGGCGGCGGGCGTGTACGAGATCACGCCGTTCAGCGGGTTGGGCTGGGCGCCGAGCTGCGCGGGCCACGTGAGGATCACGGCGTCCCGGACGTCGGCGTTGCCGTCCGGGTCGGTGGATGCGCCGATCAGGTTGATCGTGTTCTGCTTGCCCACCACCGCGCCCACCGAGATGTTGCCCGCCACGGGCGCGTCGTTCACCGGCGTGATCGTGATCGTCGCCTGCGACTGGTTGGACGGCTGCCCGTTCACGGACACGGAGTAGCTGATGCTGTCGGTGCCGTTCGCGTTGGGGTTCGGCACATAGGTCAGGATGCCGTCCGCGGAGACAGTGGCCGTGCCGAGGCGCCCGGGCTGCGCGGTGACGACCACGGTGCCGAGGTTGTTCGTCACCACGTTGCGCAGCGACGACGTCGTGCCATTCAGGCTGATGGTGTCGTTGGCCAGCAGGTCGATGGTCACGCCCTGGCCGACCGGGCAGGCGGCCGCGGAAACGGGCGAGCAGTCCTCGTTCACCGTCGCCACGTCGGCGTTGGCCGTCGGCACGCCGAACAGCACGGTGGTGCCGGTGGACGTGTCGGTGTCGCGCCGGCCCGTGCCGCCCTTCGTCGAAACCACCTGCACCACGCTCGGCGGTGCCTGCAGGCCCGAGACCGTGGCGCTGCTGCCCGCGAGTTCGAGGCCGGTGCCCGCGCCCTTGCCGACGGCCGTGCCGGATCCGGCCGGGAGCGCCGGGCCGTAGCCCGCCAGCGTCAGCACCGCCGTCGGGTCGCTGGAGGTGGCCGTGACGCTCAGGGTGCCGTTGTTCGTGCCGTCGAACGCCGCGGTGGCGATGGTGACTTCGTCGGTCACGGTGCGCAGCGAATAGGACGGCACCACCTGGCCGGCGGCATTGCGCGCGGTCTGGTCCACGACGCAGACGTGGCTCGGGGGCAGGCCGCCGGGCTGGCTCTGGGCCCAGTAGTCCGTGCCGGTGACCAGCATGGTATGCGGCGTGCCGGCCGGTGCGCTGTAGGGCGGCGGGTTGATCGTGGTGGCGCCCGTCACCGGGTCCACGGTGATCGCGCCGGCGCAGGGCTGGTCGTAGAACGCCAGGATCGGCTGCACGGCGATCTGCTGCGGCTGCGCCGGCACCCGCGCCTGCGTGGTCGGGGCACCGGTGGTGAACACGTCCAGGGCGGTCACCGTGCCGGTGGCGTCGGCCTTGTACACCGCGCGGCCGCCGGCGACCTTGCCGTCGAGCGCGCCGCCCATGAGGCGGCCCATCAGGGAGAAGTTCGACTCGCCGTCGAGCGTGTAGAACACGGCGCCGTCATGGGTGGGCGACGGTGCGCGCACTTCGACGCGGAAGGTGTTGTGGTTGCGCAGGGCGGAGGTGCCGTCCGTGTTGAAGGCGGTGAAGTCCGGCAGCGGCGAACCCGTGACGGTGCCGATGCGGGCCGGGTCGGCCAGGTACTTCTTGCCGGTGCCGGCATCCGCCGTCGCGCCGCCACCCGCGGCGAGCAGCGCGTCGTAGAACGGGTCGGTTCCGGGCGGGGCGGTCCTCAGGTCGGGAATCGGCGGCACTTCGGCGCCACCGGCCACGGCCGACGCCAGCAGGAAGGGGCCGACGGTCGCATTCAGCGCGCACTCGAAGGTGGCGGGGCAGCCGGTGCCGATGTCGATGGTTTCGAAGATGCGCGCACCCGCGCTCTGGGAAAGGTAGGTCGTGTCGGAGAACGGGGTGATGACGCGGTAGTCGCCGTCGAAAGGCAGGGGCCGCAGGTCGACGCGCAGGCGGCCGAAGGCGATCTGGTCGCCATCGACCACCGCACCGTTGGCGAACGCGGTCTCGAGCGCGACCACCAGGACGCCGCGGAAGCCGTTGGCGGCGTCGAGCAGCGTGTTGCCGGCGGCGTAGTAGAAGTGCTCGTCGAAGAAGTTCGTGGGGAAGGACTCGGGGATGTGCACGTCACCGGGCAGCAGCAGGCACCAGCCGCCATCGAGCTCGGCCTGCGTCGACGGATCGCAGAATTCCAGGGCGACCCCGGTCTTGTCCTGGAACCACGCGGGGAACCCCCCCACGGTGGGTGCCTTGTTGACCGGGCCCATGCGTTCGAGCACGGCCCAGGCAGGGGTGGCGGCAAGCGAGCACAGCACGGCCGCCGCAATCAGATTGCGCTTGGTCTTCACCGGGAAACTCCTCCAGAAGCTTTCACTTCCCTTTTGTTTGCGTCGCGGGCCCCATGCCGCACGACGTGACGTTCGTGCGCAAGTTGCGGACCTACGATCGGTACCCCGATGTGAAAGACACTGGTGCGGCCTATTCCATACTTTTCATGGACCGTTGATTGCCAGAACGAGATGCCGGCAACAATTGCGGATGGTCCGCTGGACGCACGCGCGGGAGGCGACTGGTGGGTTTTCCCCTTCTCCGGGGAATGATCCCCAACTACGGTGGGGATAACTGCACCTTTCGCGTTGACGCGATAAGTAATTGGTCAAACGACAGTACGAAAGCGCGATTCTCCAGCGGAGACCGCGACACGCACGAGAGCGATTTTCATTGGGATATGGCACGGCAATTCGCCTGAGATTGGCGAAGCCGACCGGCTATCAAATGCGTTAATAAGAGACTGACGAAAGTATGAATCTTCCGTTGCAGGTCTCTTGCAAGATCGGCCGGTATTCGAAAGCGCAGCGGAACGAGTCGTGCCGCTTCCGGCAGCCAGGTCGGTGACCGCCGTTGCTTCGGTTGGCAGATATTACGGGCGGTCGCATTAAGGGCACCTTAAGGCCCCGACAAAGGGTCCCCGGGCACCCTCACCGCGCCGCCACCGACATCCTCATCCACGCCGGATCCTGCCAACGCTGGAACGGCCCCAGCAAGCCGGGCTCGCCCGTCTGCCTTTGCGTCGCCAGGGAATCCAGGCCCACCACCTCGTAGCTGCGGCGATAGCGCCCCTCCCCGCGCGCTTCCCGCGCCACCAGCACCTGCTTGCCGCCCGGCACCCAGCCCGCGAATTCGGCATAGCCGGCGCCGGGCTGCAGGCCCGCCGGCGGGAGCACGTCGATGGCCCACCGGCCGCCCTGCTGCCGGAACAGCCACAGCTCGCGCCAGGCCTCCAGCGGCTGCACCGCCAGCGCCACGGCGTTGCCCTCGCGGTTGACGCTCACCGACTGCAGCCACACCAGCGCGTAAGTGCAGCGCTTCGCGAGTGGCTTCGAGGCATCGTGCTTCGCGTCCACCAGCAGCACGCAGGTCTCGCCGGGCTGGCCCGGCTGCGTGACGACCGCGGGGCGCGTTCCGGCCGGCACGGCAGGCGCGAGGGCCACCGCCGCCCAGCGCGAGGCGCCCACCCGCATGGCGGCATCGTTGTAGGCGGGCTGGTCGTCCTCCGTCAGTTCGCCGCGCTGCACCGATGCCAGCTCCGCGACCGCGCGCTCCGCCGCGGTGCCGCCGTTCCCCACTGTCAGCCGGACCTGCCCGTAGGCCAGGGTGCTCCACACCGAGGCGCGGCGCAGCGCGACGCGATGCTTCACGTGCGGCGGCAGGGCGGCCACGTCCACGCGCTCCAGCACGTCCGCGCGCCACCGATCGCGTTCGTAACGCTGCAGCGGCGCCAGGGCCGGGTCCAGGCATTCCGGCTGCGTCAGTGCAAGCGCCGCCCGGGCCTTCTGCTCCGGGGTCGCCGGCAGCGCCAGCACCCGCCGGAACGCATCGCCGTCGTAGCAGATGCGCATGCGGCCGTCCTGCTCGTAGCTCGCGAACTTCAGGCCATAGCGGCCGGCCACCTCGAGGTGCGCCGACAGCGCCACCTGCGCCTGCCGGCTCGCGCCAGTGCCGTCGGAAGCGCGTTGCGCAAGCCGGTTCGCGAACGTACCGAGCGCATCCAGCGCCTCGGCGCCTTGCGGCCCGCGCACGGACTCCGCCGGCGCGGCCTGCAGCCAGGCCGCGGCGATGCCGATCCCGAGCGACTCGGCGCCCGGCGCTTCGCGGACGAAGCGCAGCACGGCCAGCAGATCCGGCGCGTCCGCCGCCGCCAGGGCGCTGCGCCGCACCTGCGTGGCCTTCACGTAGCCGCCGCGCTCGCGGGCGTGGTCCCACACCTGCAGGTAATCGAGCGCTTCGCCGCGCACCTCCAGCGCTTCGCCCTGCCAGAGCTGCGCCTGCTGCGGTGCCGAGTCGCGCGGCGCCGCGCGCAGGACGGCCTGGTCGGTGGTCACGATGGCCGTGTGCAGGGCGACGGCGGCGGCAAGGGCGGCGACGGTAGCGGCCACGGCTCAGTCCTCCTCCGGCTTCGCGACGGCGTGCTGCGGCTCCGCCTCGCGGGCTGGCGGAGTGCCCACCAGGTTGGCGCCGATGAAGCCGCCCGCGGCCCCGGGCGGCGCGATGATCACCTGCACCTTGTCGGACAGCTTGTCGGCCAGCGTCTTCTGGATCAGGAGCGGATGGCGCGACAACAGCATGCCCTCGCGCGCCATCTGCTCCGCGCCGGCCTGCCCGATCTTCTCCAGCCGGAAGGCCTCGGCTTCGGCCAGCCGGCGGCGCGCGTCGGCTTCGCCGTTGGCCTCGATGCGGCGCGCCTGGGCGTTGCCTTCGGCGACCTTCACGCGCGATTCCTTCTCGGCCTCGGCCTCCAGCCGGCGCTGCTCGATCTGGCGCTGCTTGAAGGGCAGCACGTGCTTCATCGCATCGTCCTGCGCCCGCGCCGCGATCACCTGCTCGCGGGCCGCCGCCTCGGCGCGCACCTCGCGGCGGACCTTGTCGGCGGCGGCCTCCAGCTCGGTCTCCTTCACGCGCTTGTCCTTCAGCTGCAGCGTGTAGTCCATCTTCTGCGCCGCCAGTTCCTCGGCGAGCAGGCCTTCGAGGCCGCGCTTGTAGTCGGCCGGAAGGTCCACCTTGCCCACCAGCACGCCCTTGAGCAGCATGCCGTCGGCGGCCAGGCGCGGCCGCAGGTCGGCCTCCAGCGCCTGCTGAATCTCCACGCGCTTGGTGGAGAAGATCTCGCGCACCGTGTAGCGCGCGAACACCTTGTAGACCACGTTCTGCACCGCCGGCTCGACGATCTCCGCATCGAAGTTGGCCGGCAGGTTGCGCGCGGTGGCGGCGATGCGGCCCGGGTCCAGCGCATAGCGCACCGCGAGGTCGACGCCCACCGACAGGCCCTCCACCGACTGCACCGGCGCGGCGCCGGCGGCGCTGGCGATGCCGGCCGGCCTGTAGCTGCGGTCGCGCAGCGAAAACACCTGGGCCTCGTGCAGCCCGGGCACGACCAGGATGCTGCCGTCGCGCCATTGCACGGCGCCGCCCGTCAGCAGGTTGGTGCGCACGCCGACCTCGCCGGGGCCCACGGTCTGCACCGGCGGATGTGCGGCCAGCAGCCAGGCGCCCGCGACGCCGGCCGCCGTGAGCGCGATGGCGCGGCGCGCCTGCAGCACGCGGACGCAGGCGCCTTCGGCATACAGCAGGTTGCCCTGGCCGGGTCGGCGGACGCGGCGCGCCAGGCCGATGCGGAGGGCGCGGACGAGGGACTTCAGGCGGGCCAGCATGGTTCTTCTCCTTCGGGATCGCAAGCGTTCAGGAACCTTCTTCGGTGTAGTGCGCGGTGGGGCCGTTGCTGCCGGGGCGCGCCTGCGTGGACAGCAGCAGGTAGACGCCGTCGTCGACGTCGACGACGAAGTCGGGCTGGCGGTCGCCGTCGAGGTCGGCGATCGCGCGCACCACGGTGTGGTCGGCGCCGGCGCCGCCCAGCACGTAGCGGTAGGTTTCGCCGCCGTAGCCGATCGTGTATTCGATGCCCTGGGCGACGTAGCCCACGCGCAGGCTGAAGCGGGTGTCGGCCAGCGCCAGCTCGTGGTCCACGCCCATGCGCGGCTGCTGCAGGCGCTCCGGATAGCGGTAGCCGACGCGGCGCCCTTCCATCAGTTCAATGCCCGGCAGGCGGAAGTAGAGGGCGTCGGCCGCGACCGTCGTGTCCGGGTCGCCCGGCTTCACGGAACGCACCTCCACCGCCCTGTCCTGCGGCACCAGGCGAAACCAGCCCTGTTCCGGCCAGGGCCCGGTGCTGGCCGTCACCACCTCCTCGCGCCAGGTCTGGGCATCCAGCAGCAGGCCGGTCTCGGGGCGGCCCTGCGCCCACAGCGAAGCAGCGGCGGCGCCGGCGGCGGCCACGAGCGCGAACTTCGCGACGGCGACGAGGGTCTTGCGGGCTTTCATCGTGCATCTCCTTGCGTTGACGATGAAGCCATTGTTCGGACCCGCCCGGGAGCGAACAATGCGCCCGCGGGGCGGCTTCGTTCACGCCCCGGAAGAAATCTTCACAGGGCGCAACCAGCAAAGGC
Source organism: Ramlibacter monticola (assembly GCF_016722785.1). Classification (GTDB taxonomy): domain Bacteria; phylum Pseudomonadota; class Gammaproteobacteria; order Burkholderiales; family Burkholderiaceae_C; genus Ramlibacter; species Ramlibacter monticola. The sequence goes on from NZ_JAEQNE010000002.1 coordinate 864,880, forward strand.
CGGAAAATGCGGACTGCCGGACGCAGAGGACGCGAAAGGGCGAAAGGACGCCAAAGCAATCCTTTTTGATTGAATTCTTCTGCGTCCTCTGCGTACCCTTTGCGTCCTCTGCGTCCGGAAGTTTGTCTTTCACCTGTACCCACCCCACCATGACCCGCGTCGCCGTCATCGAGGACGACCTTCCCACGAGCAACCAGCTGGCCGGCTGGATCCGCGCGGCCCGGCCCGGCGTCGAGATCGACCAGTGGTTCGACCGCGACGCGGCGGAGGCGGCGCTCGGGCGCGAGCACTACGACGTGGTGCTGCTGGACATCGAGCTCGGGCGCGAACGCCACGCCGGCGTCGCCCTGATCAACGCGATCAACAAGCAGCGTTCGGGCGTGCCCGTGCTGGTGGTGTCGGCCATGCCGGCGGCAATCTACCGCAGCATCATGAAGGCGCTGGACGCCTGGGACTACCTGCAGAAGACCACCTTCGAGGAAGCCGATTTCATCGAGACTTTCCTCGAGATCCTGCGGGTGGCGCGCGAACGCCGCGCGCGCACGCAGGCGCCCGCCGCGGCGGCCGACGAGCTGGCCCTCGATCCCCTGTGGCAGCGCACGCCCACCTGGCGCGGCGAACGCATCAACCTGCCGCTGACCGCGCAGCGCATCCTCGCCACGCTGGTCCAGCGGCGCGGCGAGGTGGTCTCCTACGAGGACCTGTTCGACGTGGTCAAGAGCGGTCGCAACCGCGACAACGTGCGCAAGCACGTGAGCACCATCCGCGATGCCTTCCGCGAGGTCGACCCCGGTTTCGAGCGGATCGAGAACGTTCCCATGCGCGGCTTCCGCTGGGTGGGGCCGCCGACCGGCAAGCCATGAAGCTGGCGGAACTGGGCCTGCCGGACCTGTCGCTGGCGCGCCTGGAGGTGCCGCGGCTGGGGCTGGCCTCGTTCCGCCGCCGCCTCCTGATCCGCGGCGTGTTCCTGCTGCTGGCCCTGGCCACGCTGGCGCTGGCCGTGGTGCTGCTGCAGGACGAGAAGGCGCGCAGCTACGGCAACTACCAGCAGGCCTTCCGCAAGACGCAGGCGGACGTGATGGCGCGCCTGCGCCAGCCCTCCGGCCTGCTGGGCCTGCTCAACCCCGATGCGGGCGGCCCGGCCACGCCGGTGCGCCCGGTCGTGCTGCCCTATGCCTCGCTGGACCTCGACGATCCCGGCAAGGCGCAGCAGGCGGTGGAGCTGGCCGGCTGCTCGGTGGTCTACGCCGACGACAGCGCCCTGTGCGCAGGCATCGGCAGCAGCCCCTATGCGGGCGGCTTCATCTACCTCGTGGGCAGCTTCGCCAGCGGCGACCTGGTCGGGCGCCAAGAGGACGACCCCGACCTGCTCGGCGTGCACCGCGCCGTGATCCGCCTCGACATGCCCGGCGAGCAGCGCACCTGGATCGCCCCCTTCGAGCGCCAGTCCCTGCGCGGCGAGCCGCTGGTGCGCGGCCGCTTCGTCGCCTACCCCTGGCGCGGCGAGAGCGAGCTGGCGCCCGGCGCGCGGCCGCTGCGCGATTTCCGCGCCAGCGTGTGGCAGAGCGCGGCCTGCGCCAGCGGCGGCGATCCGTCCGGCTGCGCGCGCCGCGTGTCCTACGCGATGCGCGTCCCGGTGGAGAACTTCCGCGCCGCGCTGGAGCACTCGCCGACGATGTGGCCGCCGCGCGATCTCGATCGCATCCGCCTGCGCGTGCAGGTGCTGCCGCCGGAACGCGACAAGCCGCTGTTCGACAGCAATGCCGACGGAGCGGTCGCGCCCGCCGCGGTGCAGGACCTCTCGACCCTGCTGCAGGCCGGCGAGGAACTGACCATCTCGCGCCAGGACGGCGGGGCCACGCCGCCCGTCGCCGTGCTGCGGGCCCGCGACGAGGGCCCCGGCAGTTCGCCGCTGATCCTGCGCCTGATCGACAGGCTGCCCGTGGCCGCCCGCCCCGGAACCCTGAGCGCGCGCGAGACCATCGCCACTCCGCTCGGCACCTTCGAGGCGATCCTGACCGGCGACGCCCGCGGCATCGACCGCGGCCTCGGCGTGATCGCCACCCGCATGGCCTGGTACGTCGCCGCCATGCTGGGCGCGATCGTGCTGGCCTGGCTGGTGATCGAGGTCGGGCTGATCCGCCGCATCTCGGTGCTGACGCGGCGCGCCGCCGCCGTGTCGCACAACGTGCAGAAGGATGCCGCGGGCCACGAGCGCATCGGCCGGCTCGACGTCTCCGACCTGCGCGGCCGCGACGAGCTCGGCATCCTCGCCGGCGGCCTCGCGGACCTGCTGCAGCGGGTGCAGGGCGACGTGCAGCGCGAGCAGCTGCGCGCCGAGCGCGAGCGCGACATGCTGCAGGCCGTGGGCCACGAGATCCTGTCGCCGCTGCAGTCGCTGATGGTGCTGCACCCCGACCCGGACGATCCGGCGCACCGCTACGTGCAGCGCATGCAGCACGCGGTGCGCGTGCTGTACGGGCAGGCTTCGCCCAGCGAGGCGCTGCAGGCCGCGCACCTGGAGCTCGCGCCGCTGGACCTCGACGCCTTCCTGCGCGAGGTGGCGGACAACGCTCACTTCGCCGGCCTCGCCGACGTGCGCTACGCCCCGCTGGCCGCGCCGCTCACGGTGCGCGCCGACGCCTTCTCGCTGGAAGACATCGTCACGCACATCCTGCGCAACGCCGACCGGCATCGCCGCCCGGGCACCCCGGTCACGCTGTCCCTGCAGCGGCGCGCGAAGCAGGCGGTGATCGGCATCCATAACGCCGGCCCGGCGATCCCCCAGGACATGCTGGAGCGCATCTTCGACTATGGCGTGAGCGAAGCGCCGGCCGAGGACGGCGGCGGCCGGCGCGGCCAGGGCCTGTTCGTGGCGCGCACCTACATGGCCAAGATGGGCGGCACGGTCGCGGCAGCGAATGTCGCGGACGGCGTACTGTTCAGCCTCTCTTTCCCGCTGGAGGCCTGAGCGCGTTCCGACACACCCGGCGCCGGGACTGCGCTAGGGTGTGACCATGGAAAGGGTTTCCGGTCCGCGCCGGCTGGGCTTCGTGCTGGCCATCGCGCTCGCCCTGCTGGCGGGCTGTTCCCGCGGCCCCGCGCCGCAGCCGGGCTTGCAGGAGCCGCCGCCCGCGCCGGCGGTACCGGCACCGGCCACGCCCCCGCCGCCTGCGCCGCGGCCGCCGGCCCAGCTCACGGACGAGGAGCGCAACGAGGTGCTGTTCACGCACTGGCGCAGCAGTCGCGGCGAGGAGGTGGACACGTTCGCGGCCTACCTCGTCGACCAGAGCCTGGCCGACGTCGTGCCGCTCTACCAGCTGCTGCGCAGCGCCTCCATGTGGAAGGAATGCCACGCGGAGCCCTTCGAGGTGCCGCCGATGAGCGAGTGGGAGAAGGTGCGCGACGTGCTGATCCTGCTGCGCGACCTGCAGCAGCGCGGCGTACTGCCCGGTGTGGAGGTCGTCTCCGCCTACCGTGACCCGCGCCTGAACCGCTGCGCCGGCGGGGCGCCCGGCAGTTCGCACCAGCACTTCGCGGTGGACATCGCGCCGCTGTCGCCGGAAGTCGGCGCCAGTCTCTGCCGCTTCTGGCGCGAAGAGGGCCGGAAGTGGGACATGGGCGTGAGCCGCTACCCGACCGGCCGCATCCACATCGACCGCACCGGCTACCGCACCTGGGGTGCGAGCCACAAGCGCGGCAGCAGCTACTGCCTCGACTAGCAGGCGGGCGACGCGGCGGCGGGCGGGGCGCTTTCCCGCAGCAGCAGTTCCCCGATGCCGTCGAAGGCGTCGCGCACCGTGTCCTCCAGGTCGCCGCCCTGCGCCCGGATCGCGATCACGCCGCCGTCGCGCAGTTGGGCCTGCGCCCGCACGGCGTAGCCGCTGCTGTACCAGGGCGCCAGCGGAGGCTGCAGGCTCACGTCCCAGCGGATCACCTCGCCGTACAGCGCGTCGAGCGCGCTGACGCAGGCGTGCGCGAGCGCCTCGGCCCGGGTCGAGGAGAGCATGCCTACAGAGCGGACGTGGATGGCGGACAGTGGCATGGCGGCACTCCTTTGACCGTCACGATCGCTTCCGGCGGCCCGAATCCAATTGATGCACCTCAACCGCGTTCCGATGCCATCCTAGGGAAAGCCCGCAGCTTCCGCCGCTTCCGCCCGTCGCTTCGGGATTCTTTCGATGGGCGCGCGCGGCCAATCCCGGTCCAATCCGCGCAGACCAAGGAGGCGCATGATCCGAGCCGCCCTCATCGGCCTGGGGACCTGGGGCCAGAACCTCGTGCGCAGCGTCCACGGCCGCAGTGCCGCCATCGGGTTCGTCGCCGCCGCGACCCGCACGCCCGACAAGGCGCGCGAGTTCGCGCGGGCGCACGGCCTGCGGATGCTGCCGAGCTACGAGGATGCGCTGCGCGACCCCGGCATCGACGCCGTGGTGCTGGCCACCCCGCACTCCCTGCATACGGACCAGGTCGTCGCGGCGGCCGCGGCCGGCAAGCACGTGTTCTGCGAGAAGCCACTGGGCCTGGACGCGGCCAGCGCCGAGCGCGCGGCACGCGCCTGCGCCGACCACGGCGTCACGCTGGCCGTGGGCTACAACTGGCGCTTCCAGCCGGCCCTGCGCGAGATCCGCCGCCTGCTCGACGACGGCACGCTGGGCCGCGTCCTGCACCTGGAGGGCAACTTCTGCGGCCCCAGCGCCTACCGCTTCCCGCGCGGCCACTGGCGCCACGACCGCGAGGAAGTACCCGCCGGCGGCATGACCGGCCGCGGCGTGCACGTGATCGACGCGATGCTCCATCTCGCCGGCCCCATCGAGGCGGTGACGGCGCAGAGCTTCCGGCTGGCCCAGGACTTCGGCGTGGACGACACCACCTCCATGCTGCTGCGCTTCCGCGGCGGCGCCACCGGCTACCTCGGCACCGTCATCGCGACCGCGGAAACCTGGAGGCTGCAGGTGTTCGGCAGCAAGGGCTGGGCCGAGGTCGGGGACGTGGAGCACCTGCCCACCTGGTCGCTGCGGACCTGCTTCTTCGACCCGGAGCACATCACGGTCAAGCAGAAGCCGGTGGTGCACACCTTTGCCGAAACCAGCACCGAACGCGCCGAACTGGAGCATTTCGCCGAGGCGGCCGCCGCCCGCCGTCCGCTCGCCACGCCGGGCGGCGACGCCGTGCACAACGTCGCCGTGCTGCAGGCGATCCTCTCCTCGATCGAGCGCCAGGCCGCCGTGCGCGTGGCCTGAACCCCCGGAGGTCTTCCGATGCACCCAGCGATTCGCCGAACCGCCGTCCTGGCCGCGCTCGCCCTGGCGGGAGCCGCGGCCTGCGCGCAGGGCTCGCCCGCCGCGCGCGACTTCCCCAACCGGCCGGTCAAGGTGGTGGTGCCCTCGCCCGCCGGCGGTCCGCCCGACCTGATCCTGCGCGCGATCCTGCCGAAGATGGCGCAGGTGCTGGGGCAGCCGCTCGTGATCGAGAACCGCGCCGGGGCCGGCGGCCTCGTGGGCACCGCCTTCGTCGCGAAGCAGCCGCCCGACGGCTACACGTGGCTGTTCACCACCGCGTCGCACGTGAACATCCCGCCCTTCAGCGAGAACGTGCCCTACGACCCGGTCCGGGACTTCACGCACGTGACGCTGGCCGCGCAGAACTTCGGCCAGGCGCTGGTGGTGAACCCCGGCCTGGAAGCGAAGAACCTGCAGGAACTGGTCGCGCTGGCGAAGAAGAATCCCGGCAAGCTGACCTACGCCAACGCCGGCAACGGCACGGCGAGCCACATCCCGGCGGAGCTGATGAAGTCCATGACCGGCACCGACATCCTGCCAGTGCCGTACAAAGGCATCCCCGAGGCCACCACGGACCTGATCGCCGGGCGGATCGACCTCTTCTTCGTCGGCACCAACATCGCGTTGCAGCACGTGCAGAGCGGCAGGCTGCGCGCCATCGCGCTGACGGGCAAGAAGCGCTGGAAAGGCCTGCCCGAGGTGCCGACCATGGACGAACAGGGCCTCAAGGGCTTCGAGAAGGTGAACTGGTTCGGGCTGTGGCTGCCGGCGGGCGCGCCGCCGGAGATCGCCAGGCGCATCCACGCCGCCGTGGCGGCGGCGCTGGCCGAACCGGAGGTGAAGGCGCAGTTCGAGCAGCAGGGCATCGAAGGCGTCGGGCTGCCGCCGGTCGAATTCGCGGCCTTCGTCGCCGACGAGGCGAAGGCCGCGCAGGAGATCGCGCAGCGCATCCAGGCAGGAGCGAAGAAATGAACGCGCCGCAACAGCAACCCTGGGAATGGCCGGAGTCCCATTGGCGCGGACTCGTGAACCGCGTGCGCGCCGGCCGCAGCCTGAAGCCGCGCCAGTGGCCGGGCGGCGCCCGCTGCGCGGTCGCGCTGTCCTTCGACTCCGACCACGAGACCAACGAGCTGCGGGAGGGCGGCGAGTCGATCGGCCGCCTGTCGCAGGGGCAGTACGGCAACCGCCAGGGCGTCCCGCGCATCCTGGAGATCCTGGGCCGCCACGGCGTGCGCGCCAGCTTCTTCGTGCCGGCGGTGAGCGCCCTGCTCCATCCCGAGGAGCAGCGCCGCATCGTGGCGGAGGGGCACGAGATCGCCCTGCACGGCTGGATCCACGAACGCAACTCGGTGCTGCCGCCGGAGGTCGAACGCGAGCTGATGCTGCGCAGTGCCGACACGCTGGAGCAGGTCGCGGGCATCCGGCCGGTCGGCCTCCGCACCCCGTCCTGGGACTTCAGCGATGCGACGCTCGCCATCGCGCGCGACATGGGCCTGCTGTACGACTCCTCGCTGATGGCCGACGTGGACTGCCACGAGCTCCTGCTCGACGGCCAGCCCAGCGGCCTGGTGGAACTGCCGGTCGAGTGGATCCGCGACGACGCGGTGTACTTCAACATGAACCGCTTCGCCGGCCTGCGGCCCTACACCCCGCCCGCCGACGTGTTCGACATCTTCCGCCGCGAGCTCGACGCCGCCTTCCGCGAGGGCGGCATCTTCCAGCTCACCATGCATCCGCACATCAGCGGCTACCGCTCGCGCATCTGGATCCTGGAGGAGTTGATCCTGCACGCCAGGAACCTCGGGCGCGTGTGGTTCGCCACCCATGCCGAGATCGCGCGCTACGTGCGGCAGCCGGAGTAGCCCCGCCATGATCGACAACTTCTCCCACACCCAGGTCGTGCGCAAGACGGTGATCGCCACCGAGGGCGGCGTGGTCGCCTCGCAGCACAAGCGTGCCGCGCAGGTGGGCGCCGCGGTGCTCGCGGCCGGCGGCGACGCGGTCGATGCCGCCGTGGCGACCTCGTTCGCGCTCGGCGTGGTGGAACCCTGGATGAGCGGGGTCGCGGCCGGCGGCTGCATGGTGCTGTGGCGGGCGGACGAGCAGCGCGCGCGCGTCGTGGACTACGGCATGCGCTCGCCGCGTGCGCTGGACCCGGCCGACTATCCGCTCACCGCGGACGGCCGCAGTTCCGACCTGTTCCCCTGGCGCGCCGTGGTGGACGACCGCAACGTGCAGGGCGCGACGGCCGTGGCCGTGCCGGGCGTGGTCGCCGGCATGGCGCTGGCGCACGCGAGCTACGGCCGCAAGCCGTGGCGCGAGCTGGTCACGCCCGCCGTGGGGCTGGCCGAGGAAGGCCTGCTCGCCGACTGGTACTCCGGGCTGGTGATCGCCTCGGCGGCCAAGCCCCTGTCGCAGGACCCCGATGCCGCCGCGATGTTCCTCGACGACGGCCGCTGGCCGATCGTGGGAGCCTGGAACGGCTCGGCTGACCGGCACCTCGACCAGAAGGTCCTGGCCCGCAGCCTGCGGCAGATCGCCGAGGAGGGCCCGCGCGCGCTCTACCAGGGCAGCCTCGCGCAGGCCCTGGTGCGCGACGTGCGCGCCAAGGGCGGCTGCCTGGGCGAGGACGACCTCGCGGCCTACCAGGCGGAGTGGGCCGAGCCGCTGGCGGTGCCCTACCGCGGCGGCACGGTGTACGCGGCACCCGGCCTCACCGGCGGGCCCACCTACGCGCACGCGTTGCAGATGCTGGAGCGCGAACTGGGCGACCCGGGCGGCGCGCCCGACGCGCATGCCTACCGCGCCCTCGCGCGCTCGCTCGACGCGGCCTTCCGCGCGCGCCTGTCGGACATGGGCGACCAGGACGCGCCGCAGGCGCCAGGCTGCACCACGCACTTCAGCGTGGTGGACCGGCACGGCAACCTGTGCGCCGTCACGCAGACCCTGCTGTCCATCTTCGGCTCGCGCGTGGTGTCCCCCTCCACCGGCGTCCTGTTGAACAACGGGATCATGTGGTTCGACCCCGAGCCGGGCAAGCCGAACTCGCTGGCGCCCGGCAAGCGCGTGCTGGCCAATTACTGTCCCGTGGTGGGCGTGGCGGCGGACGGGCGCCGCTTCGCGCTGGGCGCCTCCGGCGGCCGCAAGATCCTCGGCGCGGTGCTCCAGCTGAGCTCCTTCCTGATGGCGCACGGCATGTCGCTGGAGCAGGCGTTCCACCAGCCGCGCATCGACGTCAGCGGCGGTGGCCAGGTCACGGCCGACGCCTCGCTGCCGCGCGAGGTGTTTTCCGCGCTGGCGCTCGAACTGCCCACGACGGCGGCGCGCCGCGTGGTGTTTCCCTACGCGTTCGCCTGCCCGGCCGGCGTGCTGCGCGACGGCCAGCGGAACATGGGTTGCACGGAGATCATGTCGCCCTGGGGCGACGCGGTGCACGAGGCAAACGCGCCCTGAAGGCGCCGGGGATTCCGCGCTTCGCGGCTCAGGCCAGGCCGAGCTCCGCGCAGGCGCCCATTGCGGCCCGGCGCGGCGAGAGCGCCAGCGTGACCGCCGTGTCGCCCTGGAGTGCGCTGGCCAGCCGCGCGGCCCGCGGCTGCCAACTGCTGGAGGGGCCGAGGCTCTGGCAGGTTTCGGCCGAGATGTGGATGGAGCCGGGCGGCAGCCGCTCGGCGGAGTCGCCCGCCTCGCGCGCCTCGGGACCGATCGCCAGGCGCCGCTCGCCGTCCTCGTGCTCGAACACCGCGCTGGTGGAGTCGGTCGTGAGCAGGGTCATGCGCAGGCTGTAGCTGGAGGAACGCTGCAGCAGCAGCGCCATCTGCAGGGCATCGCGCGCCCGCGCGAACACCAGGACGCAACGCTGGTCGCAACGTTCGACGCGGCCGTCGTGGCGGGCGGCCGTCCTCCCGATCTCCTCCGGAGTCCAGTCGAAATCCAGGGTGTCCGTGCACAGGAAGGTGACCGTCTCGCGTTCGAAACGGATGCGCTCGTAGCCCGGGCCAAGGAACACCTTGCGCCACAGCTCCTGCGTGTAGTCGGCCAGCAGCCGCTCCGACAACGCCTCGAGCAGGCTCGCGTGCTCGTTCGCTCGCATCTTGTCCACCTTTCCTTGCCCGCTCCCCCCACCCGCTCATTCGTTCATTGAATGTGTCGGAGTGTGTCAAAGGACCGCCCGGCCGTACAGGCTGACGATTCAGTAAAGACTGTCGGTGGAATGCCTAAGCGTGCCCGGGCGGGTGGTGCGGCGTGGCGGGGTCGCCCGCGGCGGCGGCGGCGGCCTGACGGGCCGGAATGGCGGCGGTCCAGGTCGCCACGTCCTCTTCCGTCATGGTGCTGGCAGCGGTGAGGCGGCCGTCCAGGTAGCCCAGCTGCTCCACGTCGTGCAGGTACTGCTCGCGCGACAGCAGCGTGCCGCCGCAGACGTGCGGGTCCTGGGCCGGAGCCTGCTGCACCTCGGCCGCCAGCCGTGCCAGCAGGTCCTGCATCACCCACGCCGGGATGCGATGGCGCTCGCCGGGGTAGATGAAGCCGAACAGCGTGAGATGCGCCAGCAGCACGCGCCAGTTGCGGCCGAAGCGCTCCAGCAGGCCGGGCCAGTCGAGCCGTTCCGCGTTGGCCTGCAGCAGGTGCGCGATGTCGGCGCCGTCGTAGCGCTCGCGCTCCATGATGAAGGCCTTGGACAGCATGCTGTCTTCCATGTTGGCCACGCGCACCGGCACGCCGAGGATCTCGGCGACGGCGTTGTCGTGGAACCAGCGATCGTCCACCGGCGTGACGCCGTTGCCCGAGTTGAAGATCAGGTCGATGAAGTCCTCGCCCGCATAGACCTTGGCCAGCCAGTGCGGGTAGCTCATTTCGGTATTCCAGCCCTGGCCCCGCATCAGCTCGGCGATGTGCTCGTAGTCCTGCCGGCGGATGAAGAGGTCCAGGTCCTTGGTGGCCCGGCGGATGCCGGTGAAGCAGGCGTGGGAGAAGGCGCCGCCGACCAGGAAGGGCACGCCTGCATCCGCCAGCGTCTGCAGGGCGCGCCGATAGAACGCGGCCGTTTCCGGGGCGACTTCCTCCTCCAGCGAAGGGGCGAGGGGCATGGTGGAACACATGGCCCGGAGCTTGGGTCCGCGCCGCGTTTCCCCACCTCGGCGGGGACGCTAAAACACACTGGACATGGCACCTCATCGACCGTCGGCGCGCGCCTACAGCCGTCCGCACGGATGGACGATGCTCCTGGCGCGGCAGCGCAGGCAGGATGACGGACCATGAGCCAATCCCCCAGCACCGTGCGCTTCGCCGTCGTGGGCGACATCCATGTGACCAAGGACTCCGCCGGCACCCTGCGCGGCTTCTTCGCGCAGGCGGCCGACACGGCCGACGCGCTGCTCCTGTGCGGCGACCTCACCGACTACGGGACGGCGGAGGAAGCCCACGTGCTGGCGGACGAACTCAGCGCGGTGAAGGTGCCCGTGGTCGCGGTGCTGGGCAACCACGACTACGAGTCCGGCACGCCCGAGGTCGTGGCCGAGACGCTCAAGAAGGCGGGCGTGCGCGTGCTCGATGGCGAAGCCTGCGAGATCCAGGGCGTGGGCATCGCGGGCGCCAAGGGGTTCTGCGGCGGGTTCGGGCGGGGCTCGCTGGGCGCCTGGGGCGAGCCGGTCATCAAGATGTTCGTGCAGGAGGCGCTGCACGAAGCGATGAAGCTGGAGGCGGCGTTGGCCAAGCTGCGCACGCCGCGCCGCATCGCGCTGCTGCACTACGCGCCGATCTGCGGCACGGTGGAGGGCGAACCGGCCGACATCTTCCCCTTCCTCGGCAGCAGCCGGCTGGAGGAGCCGCTGTTGCGCTATCCTGTCGACGCCGTCTTCCACGGGCACGCGCACCGCGGCACGCTGGAAGGGCGCACCATCAACGGCGTGCCGGTCTACAACGTGGCCCGACCCCTGCTCCTGCGCAAGAGGCCCGACCAGCCGCCGTTCCACCTCTTCGAGTTGCCGCGCGAACAGCCCGGCACCGAGACCCTGGTGGGCACGGTGAGCGCCAGCGCGGCCGCCGCAGCCCATGGACACCACTGAACACCACCCACCCCGCATCGCCCTCATCGCGCACGACCGCAAGAAGGCCACCATCGTCGACCTCGCCCGGGAGTTCAGGCCGGTGCTGCGCCAGTGCAGCCTGTGCGCCACCGGCACGACCGGCAGCCGCATCGCCGCCGAGACCGGCCTGGAAGTCACGCGCATGCTGAGCGGCCCGCTCGGTGGCGACCTCCAGATCGGCGCGCTGCTCGCCTCCGGCCAGATCGACATGGTGATCTTCCTGCGCGACCCGATGACGCCGCAGCCGCACGAGCCGGACATCAACGCGCTGGTGCGCGCCTGCGACGTGCACGACGTGCCCTGCGCGACGAACGAGGCCAGCGCGCGCATGCTGCTCTCGCTGGTCGCGGCGCGGCACGGGCTCAGCGCGGAATAGCCGACCGGGCCTAACATTCGGCGCATGAGGCGCCCGCCCGCTTCCCTGCAATGGTCCGCCGCCGTGGCCGCGACGGCCGCCGCGACGCTGGCCTGCGTGGGGCTGGACGCCAGCATGTCGGTCGCGGGGCTCGCGATGGTGTACCTCGTCGCGGTGGTGCTGACGGCCGTCACGCTGGACCGCGGGCCGGGCATCCTCGCCTCGCTCCTGTGCGTCTCGGCGCTCAACTTCTTCTTCGTCCCGCCGCGCTACAGCTTCGACGTGGCCGGCGCCGAATACTGGTGGACGCTGGCGGTGCTGCTGGGGGTCTCGCTGGCGCTCAACACCCTGATCGGCTGGCTGCGCAGCGGACGCGGGCGCGCCGAGGCGGGCGAGCAGCGGGCGGGGCAACTGCATGCGCTGAGCGAGGCGCTGGCGCAGTGCGAAGGCCACGAGGCGATGGCGCAGCGCGCGGCCGGATGGCTGCACGCCGAGCTGCGGCGACCCTGCGCCGTGTTCGTGGCGCAGGGTGAAGGCAGCGAAGCGCGCTGCTTCGCCGCGGGCGCCGCCGGCGAAACGTTCCATCCCGCGTCCGCCCGCTGGGCGATGGAGCAGGCGCGCCGGCTCGGGCGCGGCTGCGACGACTGGCCGGACCTGCCGCTGTGGTGTGCGCCCTTCCCGGGCCGCGCCCCCGCGGGCGCCGTGCAGTTGCTGCTAGATCGCACCGTGCGGCCCGCGGCCGGCGAGCAGCAGCATTGGCTCGCCCTGGTGCGGCAGGTGGCGCTCTCGGTGGAGCGCGAACGCGCCGGCGAAGCCGCGCGCCGGGCCCAGGACAGCGCCCGCGCCGAGGCGGCGCGCAACACGCTGCTGGCCTCGCTCTCGCACGACCTGCGCACGCCGCTGGCGGGCATCCTGGGCAGCGCCAGCGCGCTGCGCACCCAGGGCCAGGCCATGGCCGAAGCGCAGCGGGAGAAACTGCTGGCGAACCTCGAGGACGAAGCGCGCGACCTCACCCTGATGGCCGACAACATCCTGCAGATGGCGCGCCTGTCGCAGCCCCATTCGGAACTGAAGCTGCAGTGGGAGTCGCTCGAGGAGATCCTCGGCGCCGCCACCGTGCGGATGCGCCGGCGCTGGCCGCGGGCCCGGCTCGAGTTGCGCGTCGCGCCGCAGCTGCCGCCGGTGCGGGCCGAGGCCCACCTGCTCGCGCAGCTGGTGGCCAACCTGGTCGACAACGCGGTGCGGCACGGCGGCGAGCAGCCGCACATCGTCGTCCGCGCGGGGCGCAGCCGCGAAGGCGTGTTCGTCGCCGTGCGCGACCACGGCGCGGGGCTGCCGCCCGGCGATCCGCAGCAGCTGTTCCGGCGTTTCCAGCGGCACGGCGGCGAAGGCAACACGGGGCTCGGGCTGACGATCTGCCGCCTGATCGCGGAGGCGCACGGCGCCCAGGTGGAGGCGCGGCGCTGCGAACCCGGCGCCGAGTTCCGGCTGGACCTGCCGGTGGTGGTGCAGGAGCTGCCGCTGTGACGCGCCCGGCGATCCTGGTGGTGGAGGACGAGAGCGCGATCGCGCAGTTCGTCGCGGCCAGCCTCGGTGCCGCCGGCATGGCGCCGCGCGTGGCCGGCAGCATCGGAGGCGCCGAAGCGGACCTGGGCGCGGCGCCGGCGGAGCTGCTGATCGTCGATCTCGGCCTGCCCGATGGCGACGGCGTCGACTTCATCGCCCGCCTGCGGCAACACCGGACGACGCCGATCCTCGTGCTGTCGGCGCGCACCCAGGAAGCGCAGAAGATCGCCGCGCTCGACGCCGGGGCCGACGACTACCTCACCAAGCCCTTCGGCGTGGGCGAGCTGCTGGCGCGCGTGCGCGCCATGCTCCGGCGCTCGGCCACCCCGCCCGCGCCGGCGCCGCGGCTGGAGGTGGGCGAGCTCGCCTTCGACCGGGAGGCGCACGAATTGCGGCTCGCCGGCGAAGCCCTGCACCTGACGCCGCTGGAGTGGCGCCTGTTCGAGCGGCTGGCCCGCGCACCCGGGAAGGTGGTCACGCACCGGCAGCTGCTGGCCGACGTATGGGGCAGCGAGCAGGTCGACCAGCTGCATTACCTGCGCGTCTACATGGGGCACCTGCGCGCCAAGATCGAGCGCGACCCGGCCGAGCCGCGCTACCTGCTGACGGAGCTGGGGGTGGGGTACCGGCTGGCGGACGAGTAGCGTCTTTATGCGATTTTGATGCGGCGCGGGCGAGAACGTGGTCCTGACCCACGAAGGAACTGGACCGCCTCATGGAAGCCTCAGCCGCGCTGGCCCGCACGCCGGCGGAGCACCCCGCGCACCGGGGCGGCACCGCTGCGCTGACGCTCGCCGCGCTGGGCGTCGTCTATGGCGACATCGGCACCAGCCCGCTGTACACGATCAAGGAGATCTTCTCGGCCTCCACCGGCGTGCCGGCCGACGCGGAGAACGTGATCGGGGCGGTGTCCGTCGTGTTCTGGCTCCTGATGCTGGTGGTCACGCTGAAATACGTGGCGCTCATCATGCGCGCCAGCAACGACGGCGAGGGCGGCATCATGGCCCTTCTGGCGCTGGCCTCGCGCACGGCGGCCGGCCAGCCGAAGCTGCGCCACCGGCTGCTGCTGCTCGGGACCTTCGGCGCCTGCCTGTTCTATGGCGACAGCGTGCTGACGCCGGCGATCTCCGTGCTGAGCGCGGTCGAGGGGCTCGAGGTCGTGGCGCCGGCGCTGAAGCCCTGGGTGCTGCCGCTGGCCATCGCGATCCTGGTGGGCTTGTTCGCCGCCCAGCGGCAGGGCACGGGCACGGTCGGCCGGTGGTTCGGGCCGGTGGTGATCGCCTGGTTCCTCGTCATCGGCGCGGTCGGCGCCTGGCAGGTCGCGCAGGCGCCGGAGATCCTGCGGGCCGTCGATCCGCTGCACGCCTGGCGCTTCCTGCACGCCCGCGGGTGGGGCCTGTTCGTGGCCGTGGGCGCCGCGGTGCTCGCCATCACGGGCGCCGAGGCGCTCTACGCCGACATGGGGCACTTCGGCAAGCGGCCGGTCCGCATCGCGTGGTCGGGGCTGGTGCTGCCGGCGCTGGCCCTCAACTACGCGGGACAGGGGGCCCTGCTGCTGCGCAATCCCGCGGCCATCGACAACCCGTTCTTCCTGAGCTTTCCCTCGGCGGCGCTCGTCCCCGCCGTGGTGCTGGCGACGGCGGCGACCATCATCGCCTCCCAGGCCGTGATCTCCGGGGCCTACTCGCTGACGCAGCAGGCGATCCACCTCGGCTTCCTGCCGCGCATGCAGGTCGTCCACACCTCGGCGCGCGAGCGCGGCCAGATCTACATCCCCTTCCTCAACTGGGTGCTGCTGGCCGCGGTGGTGCTGGCCTCGCTCGGCTTCGGCAGTTCGTCGGCCATGGCGTCCGCGTACGGCATCGCCGTCACCGGGACCATGCTGATCACCAGCCTGCTGACCTGGTTCGTGGTGCGCCGCGCCTGGGGCTATCCGCTCTGGCTCTCGGTCGGCGCGACGGTCTTCTTCGCCGCGCTCGACCTGCTGCTGGTGCTGTCCTGCGCGACGAAATTCCTGGAGGGCGGATGGTTCCCGGTGGCGCTCGGCGCCGCCATGCTGGTCGTGATGAGCGCATGGCACCGGGGAAGGGAGTTGCTCGTGGAAACCTTGCGTGCCGACCTGCTGCCGCTGGCCGGATTCGTCGATGGCCTGGCGCGCGACGCCGAAGTCGTGCGCGTGCCCCGCACCGCCGTCTTCCTCTCGGCCCAGCCCCTGGTGGTGCCGCAGGCGTTGCTGCACAACCTCAAGCACAACCTGGTGCTGCACCAGCGCAACGTGGTCCTGACCCTGTGCTTCCACGAACAGCCGTGGGTGTCCCCCGCGCAGCGCCTGGAGGTCCAGGATGTCGGCCACGGCTTCTGGCAGGTCTGGCTGCACTTCGGCTTCATGGACACGCCCGACGTGCCGGCGGCGCTGGAGCAGTGCGCGGCGCACGGGCTGGCCATCGACCTGTTCGCGACCTCGTTCTTCCTCAGCCGCGAGACGGTGGTGCCGCGACCGCGCGCCGGCATGGCCCGCTGGCGGCAGAACCTGTTCGAGGCGATGTCGCGCAACGCCGGCCGCGCGGTGGACTACTTCGGCATCCCGGGCAATGCCGTCATCGAACTGGGGACGCGCGTGCAGCTCTGAGCCGGGCCGTTGCGCCCTCATCCTCCTGGGCCTTCCGCCGGGAACGCAGTTGGTGCATGCTCGCGCCCATCCACCTTCGCAGTAGAGGGGAACGCCGATGCGCACGTTCGGCCCGAGACCGAGGACTCCCCCGACGGCGGCGGCCCAGCGCGTCGCGCCACGGCACGATCCGGGCTCCATCGAAATCCTGCATCGGACGATGGGGAACCAGGCCGTGCAGCGGATGCTGCAACTCGGCAGTCCGGGAAGTCACGCACCGGCAACGGTCCAGCCGAAGCCGATGGTGGATCGGCCGGGCGACGCCTTCGAGCGGGAAGCCGATCGCGTGGCCGACCAGGTCGCCGGCTCGTCCGGGACCGGCGCCCTTCCGGTGAGCCCCTCGAGCGCGCCCGCGGCGGTGCGGATGAAATCCATCGGAACGCCGGCCGCGTCGCCCGCCGACACGTTGCCGATTGCGCAGCAAGGCCTGGGGTCACCCGGCCACGCCATCGACGGGGCGACCCGCCGGTCGATGGAGTCGCGGCTCGGGGTCGACCTGTCGAACGTGCGCGTCCACACCGACGGCGCGGCCGCGGCCTCGGCGAATGCCTTGTCCGCCAGGGCCTTCACCCACGGTGAACACATCGCGTTCGCCGAAGGCGCGTACCGACCGGAGACGACCGAAGGCCGCCGCCTGCTGGCGCACGAGCTCACGCACGTGGCGCAGCAACGGGGCGGCCGCCCCGTGGTGCAGAGAAAGGAAGCCCCCAAGGAGGAGGCGCAGGGCACCGTGGGCACCGCCGCCCCGATCGTGGAAGTCAAGGCGGTCCAGGGGCAGACCGGTGCCGCCTGGGGCTACGACGCCAACGGCGGGATGACGCTGATCGAAATCCTCGCCAACACGCTGGGGCCGGGCGCCTACACGATCTCGCCGACGGTGCCTCCACACGGATCCACCGATCCGGACTACGTCCAGTACGTGGGCCCCGGATTCTCCTGGCGGCAACCGGCCGCGAACTTCCGGCCCGGCGAGAAGGTCACTGTGACCATCGCGGCGAAGACGGCGGATCGCTTCGCCGCCCTGCCGGAATACATCAGGAACCACCTGCTGGCGAGGGTGGCGACCGGTTCCTCCGCGCTCGACCTGGAACGCCTCGCCGACGAAGGCGAAAGGCTCGTGAGCGAAGGCATCACCGCGGCGGATCTCGCCCTGGCCGCCAATGCGGGCAGCGCGATCGAGGTCGAAGGTGCTGCGCCCCGCGAAGATCTCGTCGACTCGCTGCGCCGGCGCGGGTTTTCCGACTTCCCGTCGCGCGAGGAATACGATCGCCGCCTCGCCTGGCAGACGGCGCACTCATCGGACTACCGCAGGTGGTGGACCAACGACGATCTCGCCGCGTGGTGGAAGGAGTTCCCCGAGGAGGCCCGCGACGACTGGAACAAGTTCGTCAACGACCTCTACACGAGCGACAAGCAGGACGAGGAAGCGAAGTGGCTGGAGGCCTTCCGCCGCATCGACTCGGCCGCGGGCATCGCCAACGTGATCGCGGTGGTCACCGTCATCTTTGCGGGTGGCTTCGTGGGCGCGGAAGCCGCGGCCGTGCTTCCCGAGATTCCCGCGCTGCCGGCCACGATCCAGGGCGTGCCGACGGCGGTGTGGGCCAAGACCCTGGCCGCCGCGGGATTCGGTGCGTCCTACCTGAGTCACGTGGTTTCGCGTTCCACGGAGGGCGCCGAGCACGGCGAAACCAATCCTTTCGTGATCGCGGCAACGGCTTTCGACGATGCGATGGGTGCGGGCAAGGTGTACGAATCGATCGGCAACCAATCGCTGCTCACGGGAGAGGACCTCCACCTGAGCACGTCCGAACGCGTCGTCGGCGGGCTGGTCGGGGGTCTGGAAACGCTCATGAATTTCTGGGGCGCCAAGGATTTCATCGGCGAGCCGGTGCCCACGGTCAAGGTGCCCGAAAAGCCGACCCCGCCGGTGGAGCCCCAGGCGCCCCCGCCGGCGCAGGGCGCGTCGGGCGTGGCACCCTGGACGGCCGATGAACTGGCCGCGATGCAGGAGCAGGGCATCACGAACATCGGGGAGTTCAAGGCCGCCCGGGAAGCCGGGAAGCTGAAGGTCGCCGAACAGCAACAGGCCGTCGAGATCGTGCAGGCCGAAGCGCAGCCCAAGGTGGCGCAAATGTCCGGCGGCGGAGGCGGCTCCCGCGTGACGCCAGTCCGCTCCTCGGGCTCCGGCACGACGTCGACGGTGACCTCGTCGGGCGCCGGCGGGACGTCCACCCGCATCGGCCCGTTCAAGCGCGTGGGCCCCTCCACGGGGCAACGCACCCCCTACGATCTCGAGGCGGCCGCGGGCGGGCAGGCCGACGAGGCCGACGACCTGCTCGAAAGCATGAACGCGCTGAAGGGCCGCGATCCCGCCGCGGAAGGCAAGCTGATCGAAGGCGAGTTCGACCCGGCCAACGTGCGCCGGACGCCCGCGGTGCGGGTGACCGAATACGACCCCGCGGTCGGCGATTCGGCGCTCCTGGGCAAGCGGCTGCGCGCCGAGGGCCGGCTCCCCTCCGGGCCCGGTGCCCAGGCCCACCACATGGTGCCCTCCAACGAACCGATGGCGGACCAGGTGCGCAACTTCATCCGCGAGCGCGGGTTCAAGGACATCAACGACCCCGACAACGGCGTCTGGCTGCCGACCGGCAAGCAGACCACCAACATCCGCGGCGAGTTCAAGCACGAATTCACGTTCGACAACGCTTCGTTCGGCGGCGAGTACTTCCACCGGCTGGAGGACATCTTCATGGTGGAGGGCATCACGGAAACCGGCATCCGGCTGAGGATGCGCATGCTGCGCGAGAGCCTCCTGAAGGGCGAGCTTCCGCCGGCCGAAGCCTTCGCGAACCTGCCGCTGTGAGGCGGTCGCGCCGGCGGGGCTACACCGCGCCGCGGTGGCGGTCGGCCCACCCGGCCCACAAGGGGAAGAGCCAGGCGGCGAGGCCGACCCAGGCCACCGCGCGCGCGTCCGGCGGCGGCGGCGAGACGAGGTTGGCGAGCCAGATCGCCAGCAGGAACAGCACGAGGGCTCCCAGCGCGTAGCGCCCCACGCCGTCGCGCGCCCGGGTGGCACGCAGGTACAGCCCCAGGCCCGCGGCCATCAGCATGCCCTCGACGAGCAGCGTGCCGGGGACGCTGTTCCACAGGCCCAGCCCCAGCTTCGTGCTGCCGCCCGGCGCGAGCGGCAGGTCCGGCCGGTGCGCCACGAAATCGAGCAGCCAATGGCTGAACACCAGGGCGGCGAGCACGCAGCGCGCGCGGCTGCCGCGCACCCAGGGCGACAGGGCCAGCGCGAACAGCGCCGACCAGGCGAGCGCCAGCACCAGGCTGTGGGTCCAGGGATAGGCCACGAAATCGAGCGGCGTGAACGCCGTGTTGCCGGGGTCTATGCGCACCTGCTCGATGCCGAGCAGCAGGAACACCGGCCACACCAAGTCCAGCCAGCCGGCGGCCGCGAACAGCACGCCCAGCGACACCTCAGGCGCCACCCTCTTGGCCGCCAGCGCCACGGCGGCATGTCCGATGAACAAAGGCCCCTCCTGCGTTCCCGCGAGGCGACTCACTCCAGCCGGATGTCCGCCTCCTTCACCACCTTGCCCCAGCGGGTGAGTTCCTGCTGCAGGTACTCCGCCATCTCCTCGGGACTGGAGGGCGTGGGCTCGACTCCGGCGTCGAACAAGGCCTTCTTCGTGTCGGGCGCGGCCATCAGCTTGCCGATCTCCGCATTGAGCTTGTGCACGATCTCCTTCGGCGTGCCGGCGGGCGCCAGCAGCGCCAGCCACACCGCAGCGTCGTAGCCGCCCACGCCCGCCTCCTGCAGCGTGGGCACGTCGGGCAGCTGCGGGGCGCGCCTGCCGGTGGTCACGGCCAGGGCCCTGAGACGCCCGTTCGGCACCTGCGCGAGGGCATTGGGCACGCCGGCGAAGCTGCTCTCGACGATGCCAGCCACCAGGTCCTGCGCCGCCCCGGAGCTGCCGCGATACGGCACGTGCTTCAGCGGCGCGCCCGTCAGCGACACGAACAGGCCGCCCATCAGGTGCTGCGCGCTGCCGTTGCCGGAGGACGCGTAGTGGATCGTGTCCGGCGCGGCCTTGGCCAGCGCGACGAACTCCTGCACGTTCTTCGCCTGCACCTTGGGATGCACCAGCAGCACGTAGGGCGACTCCACCAGCTTGCCCACCACGGCGAAGCTCTTGACGGGGTCGTAGGGCAGGCTTTTGTAGAGCCAGGGGCTGATCACGTGCGTGCTCGACACCATCACCAGCGTGTAGCCGTCGGGCGGCGACTTGGCGACGAAGTCGGTGCCGATGGTGGAGCCCGCCCCCGGCTTGTTCTCGATCACGAACTGCTGCCCCAGCGCCTGCGACAGCTTCTGCCCCAGGATGCGCGCGGTCACGTCGGTGAAGCCGCCCGGCGCGAACGGGACGATCAGCTTGACCGGGTGCGTGGGCCAGGCCTGTTGCTGCGCGAAGGCGGGCGCACCGCCAGCCGCCACGGCCGCCGCCAACACCAGCGCGGGGACTGCGAAGCGCATGGCGTCACCCCCTGTAGAGGGGCTCCTGCAGCGTGTAGAACGCGTGCAGGATGTGGTACACGTTCATGTAGTTCTTCTGCTGGAAGCTGGCGTGCGAGATGCCCTCCATCACGGTGAACTGCTTGTTCGGATGGGGCAGGCGCGCGAAGAAGGCGAGCAGGTCGCCCACGCTCGCGATGCCGTCGAACTCGCCGCGCAGGACGATGGTGGGCACCTCGATGCGCTCCGGGTCCACCAGCGGCAGCTTCGAGCACATGTCCACGTAGGTGCCGGTGGGCATGGAGGAATCGAGCGTGAGGATGGCGTCGGCGAAGGCCTCCACGGTGGCCTCGTCCGCCGTGCCCGGGTGGTCCCGCTCGAAGATGCTGTGCACGAAGGCGCGGTCGATCGGGCGCCGGTTCCTCGCCTGGAACTCGGGCAGCTTCTTGCGCCGCTGCTCCAGCGTGGGGCTGCCCTCGCCGGTCCACACGAAGGCGTCCAGCGCCAGCTTCGCCACCCGCTCCGGATGGCGCTGCGCGAACAGCGCGGCCTTCAGCGCGCCGGAGGAGATGCCGTACATCAGCAGGTTTCGCGCGCCGGTGGCCTCCAGCACGTAGCCGGTGCCGGCCTCGAGGTCATCGGCCCCGTTGGCGATGTCGCAGTTGATGGCGCGCTCCTTGCCGGAGCGGCCGTAGCCCTCGTTGTCCATGGTCCAGGTGTCGAAGCCCTGGGCCGCGAACCAGTCCATCGCGGAGGAGAAGGGTCGGCCCGGCACCTGCAGGTCGAAGGTGGGCTGCGAGGCCATGGAGGAGCCGTGCACGAAGAACAGCGTGCCCCGGTGCGGCACGCCCGCGGCGGGCTTCTTGTTCCACAGGAACAGGCGCACGTCGCCCTTGCTCGTCCAGTGCTCGGTGCCGCCCGTCCACTTCACGTCCTTCATGCTTTTCGTTCTCCGCTGGGGTTGTGGGTGCGGGCCATTCTGGAAGCCGCGCTCCGCCCTGCGTATGCGGGTTTGCCGGGAGGAGGCGCGCCGCGATTCCAGCTCATGCGGACCGCCTCCGTTGCCGGGGCCCGACACGCGGACGGTCCCCGGTTTTGACCCAGCTCATGAAAGTCGCATTCCGGCACCCTGGTGCCGACGCACGGGATCTTGTCCTACAGAAGGGCCGGCTCCGGCTCCTATGCTGGGGCCCGCGAGTAGGGAAGGGACCGAGGAGACATGGACATCTGCGACGGCGACAAGTGCGCCCGCGCCGGAAAGGGCGGTTGCCCCGAACCCGTGGGCTACCGCATCCGGAGCGCCCGCCCCATCTGGGGCGCCCTGTGGCCCCGGCCCGGAGCCCACGAACTGGACGTGGCCCACCGCTGCGTCGCGGTCGCGATGGCGGCGAAGAGCCGTACCGAACCGGGCGCGGCCATCCAGGTGATCCACGTCGACACCGGGCAGGTCGTGTACCAGAAGCCCTCCGAGCCGCCCCGCGAAGGATTCGCGGCCGCCTGAGGCCGGCCCGGCCACGGGCCGTCGCCACGGTCCGGCTGGGGCTTGACCTGGCGCAAACTTGTGGGAACCCACAATGTCGCGGGTTTCTCCCGATCCCCAGAATCCGCGGTTTCCTCTAGCCCCAGGATTCGCTGCCATGCTCCCCCCGACCTTCGAAGCGGCTGCGCGCAAGCCGCTCTACCGTTCCCTCTACTTCCAGGTGATCTGCGCCGTCATCGCCGGCGTGCTGCTGGGCCACTTCTATCCGCAGCTCGGCGCGGAGATGAAGCCCCTCGGCGACGGCTTCATCAAGCTGATCAAGATGCTGATCGCCCCGATCATCTTCTGCACGGTGGTGGTGGGCATCGCGGGCATGGAGGACATGAAGAAGGTCGGCAAGACCGGCGGCCTGGCGCTGCTGTACTTCGAGGTCGTCAGCACGATCGCGCTGATCATCGGCCTGGTGGTGGTGAACGTGCTGCAGCCCGGCGCCGGCATGAACGTCAACCCGGCTTCGCTCGACACCAAGGGCATCGCGGCCTACACCGGCCCGGGCAAGATGGCGTCGACCACCGACTTCCTGCTGAACGTCATCCCGACCACGGTCTTCGATGCGTTCACCAAGGGCGACATCCTGCAGGTGCTGCTGTTCTCGGTGATGTTCGGCTTCGCGCTGCACCGCTTCGGCGGCCGCGGCACGCTGGTGTTCGACATGATCGAGAAGAGCTCGCACGTGCTGTTCACCATCGTGGGCTACGTGATGAAGGTCGCCCCGATCGGCGCGTTCGGCGCCATGGCCTTCACCATCGGCAAGTACGGCGTCGGCTCGCTGTTCTCGCTCGGCAAGCTGATGGGCGCGTTCTACCTGACCTGCCTGCTGTTCGTCTTCCTGGTGCTGGGCACCATCGCCCGCGCGCACGGCTTCTCCGTGTGGAAGCTGATCAAGTACATCAAGGAAGAACTGCTGATCGTGCTGGGCACGTCCTCCTCCGAGTCCGTGCTGCCGCGCATCATGGAGAAACTGGAGAACCTGGGCGCCAAGAAGAGCACCGTGGGCCTCGTGGTCCCCACCGGCTACTCCTTCAACCTCGACGGCACGTCGATCTACCTGACGATGGCGGCCGTGTTCATCGCCCAGGCGACCGACACGCCCTTGACCATCATGCAGCAGATCACGCTGCTGGCCGTGCTGCTGCTCACGTCCAAGGGCGCCGCCGGCATCACCGGCAGCGGCTTCATCGTGCTGGCCGCGACGCTCTCCGCGGTGGGCCACGTGCCGGTCGCGGGCCTGGCGCTGATCCTGGGCATCGACCGCTTCATGTCGGAAGCACGCGCGCTCACCAACCTGGTGGGCAACACGGTGGCGACGCTGGTGGTGGCCCGCTGGACCGGCGACCTGGACATGGCCAAGCTCAACAAGCACCTGGCGCAGCCGAACGCGCTGGAAGCCGACGAGCCCGAAGTCGTGCTGGATGCGAAGACCGAGCACATGGCCGTCCGGTCCGCGGCCGCTCCCGCGAGCAATTGACCTTTCTTAAGCGCGGCCCCCGTGGGCCGCTCCAGAATCCTGCATGGTTCGCGCCTTGCAGGATTTTTTTTGGCCGGGAGCGGCACGCCCCTTCGCGCTCGCCGTCGCCCTGGTGAGCGGGGCGCTCTGCATCGTCGGCGCCGCCGTGGCGCAGGTCGCCCCCCCGGACTGGCCGCAGGACCTGTTCGGGTCGCTGCCCGAGGCCCCCACCGACGCACCACCCCCGCCGGTGCTGGACCCGGCCAACCCGGATCACGCGAAGCTGCAGCGGCCGCAGGAGTCCTTTGCGGTCCTGCCGGCGGACGGGCGCGGCAAGCCCGACTGGGTGCGGGCGCTGCGCGAGGGGCTGATCCAGCCGCGCGCCTCGGTGCGCGGCGAGCAGGAGGCCATGACCCTGCTGGACCTGGACATCCTCATGAAGAACACGGCGCAGATGCCGTACGTGAAGTTCCCGCACGCGGCGCACACGCCCTGGCTGGCCTGCACGAACTGCCATGACGGCCTGTTCGTCCCCAAGGCCGGCGCCAATCCGACGACGATGCCGAAGATCCTGGCCGGCGAATCGTGCGGCGTCTGCCACTCCAAGGTGGCCTTCAGCGCCATGTTCACCTGCGAGCGCTGCCACAGCGTGCCGCAGCCGGGGCAGCAGCGGTGGTGGTGAGGGGCGGGGGGGAAATACAAATACCTAAACCAGATACCGAACGCACAGGGCGCAAAGGTCCCGCAGAGGACGCAGAAAAAACCAATAAAGGGAAAACCTTTTGAGGTCTTTTCTGCGTCCTCTGCGTATCCTTTGCGCCCTCTGCGTTCGGCTGTTTGGTTTTCCAGGACCTACACGTACGACCCCCGCGTCGGCGGCGCGTGCCGCAGGTGCAGCGCGATGTCCAGCGCCGCCAGGTGGTTCGCGTCGCGGGTGAGGATCGCGTCGGCCAGCGGCAGGAAGACTTCCTCCTCCAGCTGCGCGTGCTCCAGGTAGATCTCCACCAGCGCCGCGATGTCCTGGCGGAAGCCCGGCGCGCCGTGCGGCTTGCCCTGCGCCGTCAGCGCCACCGCGGGGCGCAGCCTGTGCCACATCTTCTCGATGCGCCGGTGGTCGGCCGCGAGCCGCGCCACCAGTTCCTGCACCCGGTGCCCTTCGCGGATGTCGGTGCAGCTCTTCTGCACGTGCACGAAGAGCTCCTGCTCCTCGTCCGCGTGGTGCTCGTGCACCACCCGGTCGAACAGCGTCAGCGTCAGGTGCGCGAGCTGCCGCGCCCGCTCCAGCGCCTCGGCCAGTGCGGGCAGGTTTTCCAGGGCATGCAGCCCTTCGATGATATGTTCGTGGGCGCCGTGGAATTCGTTCACGGGGCCATGCAGCTCCACCGCCGGGGGCATTCCGGCGCCCTTCTTGCCTTGCTCGGCATCCATCGTATGTTTGCTCCTGCTAACCGCTGGCGCCAGTCTGGGCGCCGATCCGCCCCCGGGTCTTGACGTGCGTCAACCGCCTCTTTCCCACCGCGCCGAATGATCCGCCCATGAAGCTGGCGCTGCTGTCCGACCTGCACGCGAACCGGCGGGCGCTGCTCGCCTGCCTCGCGCATGCCCGGCAGCTGGGGGCGGACCAGTTCGCCTTCCTCGGCGACCTGGTCGGCTACGGCGCCGAGCCGGTGGCCGTCCTGGAACTCGTGATGGAGCTCGCCGGGCGCGGCGCCTTCGTCGTGCGGGGCAACCATGACGCAGCCGCGGCGCAGGGCCCCGGGATCGGCGGCACCGGCGAGCAGCTCGCGGCCACCTGGACGCAGGCGCAGCTGGCGCCCGAACACCGCGATTTCCTGGCCGCCCTGCCGCTGACCGCCACCTTCGAGGACGCCCTGCTGGTGCACGCCGACCCCCATGCCCCGGCGCGCTGGCAGTACCTGGACCGCCCCGCGCTCGTGGCGCGCGCACTCGGCGCCGCCCAGCGCCGCGGCGCGCGCAAGGTGTTCGTCGGCCACGTGCACCAGCAGCAGCTCTATTACCGCGCGGCCGACGGCCACCCCATGGCCTTCGCGCCGGTGCCGGGCGTGCCGGTCCCGCTGGCCGCGCACCGCATGTGGCTCGCCGTGGTCGGCTCGGTCGGCCAGCCGCGCGACGGCGACCCGCGCGCCATGTATGCCCTGCTTGACGTGGCGCAGTCGCGGCTCGCCTTCCACCGCATAGCCTACGACCACACCGCCGCCGCCGCGGACATCCGCGCCGCCGGCCTGCCGGAAAGCTTTGCGCTGCGACTGGAGCGGGGACGATGAGACTGGAAGAGGGAACGGCGATCGACGGCTTCGTGATCGGCCCGCGGGTGCACGCGGGCGCGATGGCCGAGATCTACCGTGTCCGCTACGACGGCGGCCGTCCCGACCCGGGCTTCCCGATGATGATGAAGCTGCCGCGCATGGGCGGTGGCGAGGGCGCCGAGAACCTGGTGGGCTTCGAGGTCGAGCACCAGATGCTGCAGGCGGTGCACGGCCCGCACGTGCCGCGCTTCGTCGCCGCAGGCGACATGGGCCGGCTGCCCTACCTCGTCATGGAGTACATCGAGGGCCGCACCCTGCAGCAGATGCTCGACGAGATGTCGCCGTTGCAGCGCCGCCCCGGCCCCCGGGAGATCGCGCGCTGGGGCCGCGCCATCGCGCTGGCCGCGCACAGCCTGCACCGGCAGAACGCGGTGCACCTGGACCTGAAGCCCGCCAACGTGATCTTCCGTGCCGACGGCTCCTGCGTGCTGCTGGACTTCGGCCTGAGCTGGCACGCGCACTTCCCCGACCTGCTGGCCGCCGACATGCGTCCCGCGATCGGCTCGCCCGCCTGGATGGCCCCCGAGCAGGTGGTGGGCATGCGCGGCGACCCGCGCAGCGACGTGTTCGCCATCGGCGTGATGCTCTACGAGCTGGCCACCGGCGAGCTGCCCTTCGGCGCGCCGAGCACCTCGGGCGGGCTGCGCCAGCGCCTGTGGATGGACCCGTCGCCGCCGCGCGCGCTGAACCCCGACGTGCCGCCCTGGCTGCAGGAGATCATCCTGCACTGCCTGGAGACGGCTGCAGCGAACCGGCCCCCCTCGGCCGCGCACCTGGCCTTCGACCTCGGCGACCCGCAGCAGGTGCAGGTCGGGCCGCGCGGGCTGCGCACCACGCGCACCTCCTTCAGCTCGCAGTTCCGGCGCTGGATCCGCGCCGCCGGCATGCACTACGAGCCGAGTCCGCTGCCCACCGAGCGCATCGCCGAGGTGCCGATCGTGATGGTGGCGGTGCCGCACCACGACACGACGGACGCGGTGCTCTACGGGCTGCGCGAAGCCGTCAAGCGTTCGCTGGGCATCCGCCCCGGTGCCCGGCTCGCCTGCGTCACGGTGGTGGACGGCAATCCGCAGGTGGAGGAAGCGGTCGTGCACCGCTACCACAACGAACAGCTGCGCCAGTGGAGCCGCGGCATCGACCTGCACGATCGCCAGGTCTCCTACCACGTGCTGCAGTCCGACGACGTGGCCGGCGCCCTGCTGGCCTATGCCGAGTCCAACCACGTCAGCCTGATCGTGATCGGCGCGGCCACCCACGGCCTGGCGCTGCGGCGCTGGATCCCCACGGTGCCCGCCCGCGTCGCGGCAGAGGCGCCCTGCAGCGTGCTGCTGGTCAAGGACGCGGCGCCCTTCGCCCTGCTGCGCCAGGCTGCCGCCGAGATCGAGGAACAGGAGTGGTGACCCTGCCGGGGTGATCGGGTAAGACCCCCTCCCCCGGCCTCCGGCCGCCTTGGGATACTGCGCGCTCCAAACCCGGAGCACGCATGACACAACAACCGGCGTACACCTCGCCCACCGAACGCGTGCAGGCCTGGGCCGAAGGGCCCACCCTGCACATCCGCTTCAACAATCCCGAGCGCCACAACGCCCTGTCCGTCGACATGTGGCAGGCGGTGCCGCCGCTGCTGCGGCAGGCGGAGCAGGACGAGGCCATCCGGCTGGTCGTGTTCTCCGGCGCCGGCGACAAGGCCTTCGTCTCGGGCGCCGACATCTCGCAGTTCGAGGACATGCGGGCCGCGCGCGAGGCGGTCAGGCAATACGAGGCCATGGCCGAAGAGGCGCTGATGGCGATCTATCACTGCGCCAGGCCCACCCTCGCCTGCATCCGCGGCTACTGCATCGGCGGCGGCGTGAACGTGGCGATCAGCTGCGACCTGCGCATCGCCAGCGACGACGCTACCTTCGCCATCCCGGCCGCCCGGCTGGGCCTGGGCTACCGCCTCTCGGCGCTGAAGAACCTGGTGGACCTGGTGGGCGTCGGCACGGCGAAGGACCTGTTCTTCACGGCGCGCCGCATCGCCGCCGCCGAGGCGAAGTCGCTCGGCCTGATCACCCGGGTGTGCCCAGGGGACGAGCTCGACGCGCTGCTGAAGGAGTACATCGACGCGCTGGCGCAGAACGCTCCGCTGACGGTGTACGCGGGCAAGCGGATCATGCAGGAGATCCTCGAGCCCGACGCCGACCTCGACCGCGACCTGTGCCAGGGCCTGATCCGCGCCTGCTTCGAGAGCGAGGATTACGCCGAGGGCCGGCGCGCCTTCATGGAAAAGCGCAAGCCGCAGTTCCGGGGGAAATGAGATGCGCGCCTGGTGGCTGAACACGGACGACCACGAAGCGCGCACCGAGCTGCGCGAGACGCCGCTGCCCGAGCCCGGGCCGCGCCAGCTGCTGGTGCGCGTGCGCGCGGCCGGCCTCAACCGCGGCGAGTTCATCATCGGCGGCCTCACCAAGGCCGGCAGCGCCAAGCCCCTGGGCATCGAGGGCGCCGGCGAGGTGGTGAAGGCGGGCGCCGAGGCCACGCGCTTCGCGCCCGGCGCGCGCGTGATGGGCCGCTTTCCCGGCGCGATGGCGGACTACGTGCTGGCCAACGAGGCCGACGCGATGCCGGTGCCGGACGCGCTCACCTGGGAAGAGGCCGGCGCCATGCCGACCACCTACATGGTCACGCACGACATGCTGGTGCTGCAGGGCGGACTGCGCGCCGGCGGCTGGCTGCTGGTCACCGGCGTGACCGCCGGCGTGGGCGTGGCCTCGCTGCAGCTCGCCAAGGCGCTGGGCGCGAAGGTGATCGGCACCTCGGGCTCGCGCGAGAAGCTCGCGCGGCTGCAGGCGCTGGGCCTGGACGTGGCGGTCTGCACGCGCGCGCCCGACTTCCAGGCGCAGGTGATGGACGCCACCGGCGGCACCGGCGTGAACCTGGTCGTCAACAACGTGGGCGGCACGGTGTTCGCGGAATGCGTGCGCTGCCTCGCGTTCGAAGGGCGGCTGGCGACCGTGGGCTACGTCGACGGCGTGCTGAAGTCGGAGATCGACCTGCAGGCCCTCCATGCGAAGCGGCTGGTGCTGTTCGGCGTGTCGCAGAAGATGACCAGCGCGGCGCAGAAGGCCGAGGGCGCGCGCCGCTTCGAGCAGGAGATGCTGCCGCTGGCGGCGCAGGGCAGGCTGCGGCCGCTGGTCGACCGCGTGTTCGCCTTCGACCAGCTCCCCGCCGCGCGGGCGCACATGGAGGCGAACGCGCACGTCGGAAAGATCGTGATCGCAGGAGGACAGTGATGTTCGGATCCTTCGTGGCCGGCGCGCTGGCCTTCGCGTTCTGCGGCGCCGTCGCCGCGCAGACCCCCGGCTGGCCCGAGCGGCCGGTGAAGCTGGTGGTGGGGTTCACGCCCGGCGGGGCGGCCGACTACGTGGGCCGCGCGGTGGGCGACGCGCTGGCCCGCGTGCTGGGGCAGCCGATCGTCATCGACAACAAGCCGGGCGCGGGCTCGAGCATCGCGACGGACTTCGTGGCCAAGGCCGCGCCGGACGGCTACACGCTGCTGATCGCCAGCCCGAGCTCGATCTCGGTGAACCCGGCGATCGATCCCAAGTGGGCCGGCGGGGTGCAGAGCCTCGTCCCCGTCTCCAAGCTCACGGCCTCGCCGCTGGTGGTGGCGGCCAATCCGCAGCTGGGGATCAAGTCGATCGCCGAGCTGATCGAGTACGCGAAGAAGAACCCGGGCAAGGTGAACTTCGCCCATGCCGGCATGGGCTCGGCGCCGCACCTCGGCGGCGTGCTGTTCAACCAGCTCGCCGGCGTGAACATCACGCCCATTCCCTTCAAGGGCGGCGCGCCCTCGGTGCAGTCGGTGATCGCGGGCGACACGCAGGTGACCTTCGCCACGCCGCCCTCGGTGCTGCCGCAGATCAAGGGCGGGCGGCTGGTGGGCCTGGGCGTGACCACGACCGAGCGCTTCCCGCTGGTGCCCGACCTGCCGGGCATGCGGGAAGCGGGCCTGCCGAACTACCGGATCGACTTCTGGTACGGCTTCTTCGTGCCCGCCGGCACGCCGCCGGAGATCGTGAAGAAGCTGTTCGAGGCGACCCAGCTGGCGCTGCAGAGGCCCGAGGTGAAGGCCGCGCTCGCCCGCGAAGGCACCGACGTCTCCGCCTCGGCGTCGCCAGCGGACTTCGCGGCGTTCATCCGGGAAGAGAACAAGTTCTGGGCGAAGCTGGCGAAGGATTCGGGCGCCAAGGCGGATTGATGGAATTCCTCCCTCCCCCGCCGGGGGAGGGCCGGGTAGGGGCACTCAGGGCGTCAGGTCCAGCGCCACGCTCACGTTGGTGAACGGAATCTGCGCCTTCTCGTTCAGCGCCTTCACCGTCTCCTGGTCCTGGCTCTCGAACAGGCACATGCACCGCCCGCTCTCCGGCACGAAGGTGGAGCGGATGTAGCGGATCGGCTTGCCCTCGGCCGTCATTTCCTGCGCCGTCGCGATCGCGCGCTGCTGCGCGGCGGCGAGCTGGTCCATCGGGATGCCCTTCAGCGAACGCTCGACCATGAATACTTCCATGACGCTCTCCTTCGAGGTGGTGTGTGTGGGGACCGCCAGTGTCGCGAGAGCCCGCCCACGCCGCAAGGGGTCCTGCTCTCGATTGGACAGACGCGTTGCGCGCCGCCTTCCGCGCCGGCGCGCCGACCCCCAGGGCCGGGGACAATCGCAGCCCATGAAGGAAATCCACGACGAGACCCGCGCCGTCCTGTTCGACCTCGGCGGCGTGGTGCTGGACATCGACCTCGCCCGGCCGCTGCAGGTGTGGCAGCCGCATTCACGCCTCGCGCCGGAAGCGCTGCGCGAGGCCTTCCGGCAGGACGAGCCGTGGTGTCGCCACGAGACGGGCCACCTGCCGCCCGAGGGCTTCCTGGCGCACCTGCGCGAGGTTCTGGCCCTCGACTGCGATGCCGCAACGGTGCGGGCCGGCTTCAACGCCCTGCTGGTCGCCGAGATCGAGGAGACCGTGCGCCTGCTGGACGCGATCCGGCCCGGCGTGCCGCGCTACGCGATCAGCAACACCAACCCCGTGCACGTGGCCGAGATCGAGCGTGCCTTCCCCGGGCTGCTGCCGCGCTTCGACCGCGTGTTCGTGTCGCACGAGATCGGCCACCGCAAACCGGATGCCGCGGCGTTTCGGTACGTGCTGAAGGCCATCGGCGTAGCGGCGCCCGAGGCGCTGCTGTTCGACGACCTGTTGCCCAACATCGAGGCTGCGCGCTCGCTCGGCATGCAGGCGGTGCAGGTGCGGGGGCCGGATGACGTGCGCCAAGGCCTGATCGAACGCGGCCTACTGAATCTTGGGCGGACCTGACGTCGGGCCGAGGGGCAGCCCAGCACCAGGGCCCCCGATTCCTTCGCCCACCACCATTGGGGGGGGAGCCGTTCCGGGCCAAGGTGCAAATTCGCGCCCTGACGACTCTCGTATTGGAAATCAACCATGAACTTCAAGCTCTTCTCCCCTCTTCTCCTCGCCGGCGTCGCCATGGTCTCGCAGCAGGCCCTGGCCTCCGACGGCACCATCACGTTCAACGGCGAAATCGTGGCCAATACCTGCGTCGTCAACGGCGGGAACGGCAACTTCACCGTCACGTTGCCGAAGGTGGGGGCAAACTCCCTTGCCGCCATAGGCGCCACCGCCGGGCGCACGCCATTCCAGATCGCCCTCAGCGGCTGCAGCTGGCCAGACGGCACGAAGGTGCACTCCTACTTTGAAGCCGGCACCACTGTGGATTCGACCACGGGCAAGCTCATAACCGGCAACAGTACCGTGCAGATCGCGCTGTTGAACGCCGACGGCAACCCCATCACGGCCGGCTCTCCCGATGCGACGCAGGCCTCCCAGCAGGCCACCCAAATGGTCGTCGTCACCAATGGCGCGGCGACCCTTCCGTACTTTGCCGAGTACTACGCCACCCAGAAGGCCGTGCCTGGCATGGCCAACACCATGGTGGTCTACACCATCGTCTACAACTGAGCGACGCAGTGCGGATGAGCGAGCGCAGGCTCCCGCCATCCGCACTCATGAACGTTGGATTCACCGACCCCCTGAGGACTGAACATGGACAGCGCGCGACTCATTCGGTATGCAATGAACCTGGCATTGTTCTGTGCCGGGCTCGGCATGGCCTTGGTCGCGCAGGCTTCGGTGGTGATCGCGGGAACCCGCGTGATCTACAACGCCAAGGAGCGCGAGGTCACTGTCAAACTGAGCAACGAGGGGCAGCTGCCGGCGCTCACCCAGGTCTGGCTGGACAAGGGCGACCCCGGTGCCTCGCCCGCGACGATCTCGGTGCCTTTCACGGTAACCCCCCCGATGGCGCGCATGGACCCCGGCAAGGGCCAGACGCTGCGCATCTTCTACACCGGCGAGCCCCTGCCGCAGGACCGCGAGTCGGTCTTCTGGCTCAACGTGCTGGAAGTTCCGCCCAAGCCCAAGGACCAGGCCGACACGAACCAGCTGCAACTGGCGTTCCGCTCGCGCATCAAGCTGTTCTTCCGGCCCGCCGGCCTCGCCGGATCGGCCCAGGACGCGCCCGCGCAGATCGAGTGGCGCCTGCGAGCCGAAGGCGGACGGGTCTCGCTCGAAGCGCGCAATCCATCCCCTTACTTCGTCTCGTTCAGCGCGCTGGAACTCACGGGGACGGGCACGCCGGCCAGGTTCGACGAGGGCGGCATGATCGGCCCGGGCGAGACCAAGGTGTTCCCCCTCACCGGCCTGGCACCGGCGGGCCCGCTGAAGCTGCGCTACCACGCCAT
The DNA here is from genome assembly GCF_016722785.1 of Ramlibacter monticola. GTDB lineage: Bacteria > Pseudomonadota > Gammaproteobacteria > Burkholderiales > Burkholderiaceae_C > Ramlibacter > Ramlibacter monticola. Next base: position 897,451 of record NZ_JAEQNE010000002.1, read on the forward strand.
CAACGATTTTGGCGGCGCCATCGAGGGGGAGTCGCCGCTGCGCTGACCTCCGCCGTGGCGTTGTCCACGGCCTTCCCCGCCAAACCCGTTCTTCACTGGGGTCGGCCAGCACCGCTTGCCGACCGGGGTCGAGGCTTGCCTGAGCGCCCTCAACTGCAATGCGTGTCTCACCTGCACCGCTGTCGAAGCGTTCCCGCATCCGCGAGGCAGCCTGCCTGCTGATTGCGGGCGCGGCCGCTGGCGCGGGCGCAGCCGGGGTGGGGGACACCGAGACTGCGGACGTCGAATTCGACGGCACCCTGCTGCAGAACACGGGCGCGCAAATCGACGTGAGCCGCTTCAACGGCCGCAACGTCGCATTGCCTGGCACCTACCGCGCCGAGGTGCACGTCAACCAGGTGTGGCTGGGGCGTTTCGACGTGTCCCTGCGGGAAGTCGGCGGCGACCGCCGGAACGTCCAGCCGTGCTTCGACCGCGCCTTCCTGGAGCGCATCGGCGTGGACCTGGACCGGCTCACCGCGCAGGCCGTCGGGCGCCTGGACGAAGGCGGGGGCGCGTGCGTGCCGCTGTCCGCCCTGGTGGAAGGGGCGGCAGCCAGCTTCGACATCGGTGAGCAACGCCTCGACGTAGGCATCCCGCAGGCCCTCATGGCGCACCAGCCCCGGGGCTACGTGGACCCGAAGTACTGGGACGATGGCGTCAACGCGGGCCTGCTGCAGTACCAGGGCAACGTCTTTCGCAGCGAAAGCCATGGCGTGGCCTCCACCCAGGGCTATCTCGGCCTGGAGGGCGGCCTCAACGTGGGTGCCTGGCGCCTGCGTCATCGCGGCAACTACACGCACGAAGAGCAAACGGGCAATCGCTACCAGGGCGTTCAGACCAGCCTGCAGCGCTCCCTCATCGGGCTCAAGAGCAAGCTCGTGCTCGGGGACGCGTTCACGGAAGGAGCGATGTTCGACAGCGTCGGATTCCGGGGGATCCAGCTGGCCAGCGACGACCGCATGCTTCCGCAGTCGCAGCGCGGCTATGCGCCCGTCGTGCGCGGCATCGCCCGCAGCAATGCGCGCGTCCAGATCCGGCAGAACGGCAACCTCCTCTACGAAACCACGGTAGCCCCCGGCCCCTTCGAGATCAACGACCTGTATCCCACCGGCTACGGCGGCGACCTGGAAGTGACGCTCACCGAAGCCGACGGCAGCTTGCACGTCTCGCGCGTGCCCTTTACCGCCATCGTGAATGCGCTTCGCCCCGGCAGCACCCGCTACAGCCTCACGGCCGGGCAGTTCCGCGGCGCGACCGGCGACTTCAAGCCCTACCTGGTGGAAGGCACCGTCCAGCATGGCTTCTCCAATCAGGTGACCGGCTATGGCGGCGCCGTCCTGTCCAAGGACTACGCGGCGGCGGGTGTTGGCGTCGCGCTGAACACGAACTACGGTGCCGTGGGCGTCGACCTCACGCATGCGACGACCCAATTGCTCGAGCAGCCCAGCCGCAGCGGCCAGAGCCTGCGCCTGAGCTACAGCAAGCTGCTGGAGCCGACCCAGACCAACCTGACCGTGGCCGCCTATCGCTACTCCACCCGCGGCTATCTGGGCCTGGCCGACGCCATGGCCGTGTGCGAACTGCAGGAGAACGGCGGGCCCTTCGTCGCGCAGGACGTCCAGCGCGCGAGGTTCGAGCTCATGCTGAACCAGAGCCTGAGCAAGGGCTATGGCGATGTCTACCTCTCCGGCTCCGTCCGGGATTACTGGAGCCGCAGCGGCCGCGACCTGCAATTGCAGGCTGGGTACGGCAACAGTTACGGACGCATCGCCTACGGCTTGTCGCTGGCGCGCCAGCTCGATCCCGGCAGCGGCCGCTGGGAGAACCGCCTCACGTTCAACGTGAACATTCCGCTGGGCGACGGCCCGAACACGCCCTACGCGACCACCGAAGTGCAGCGCGACTCCTCCGGCCGCAGCAGCTTGCGGGAAAGCGTGACCGGAAGTCTCGGCAGGGACCATGCCCTTGCGTACGGGTTGAACGTCGCGCGCACGAGCGACGCGGATCGCGCGGGCGACCGCAGCGTGGGGGGCAACGTTTCCTACGCTTCGCCCATGGCCACTTTCAGCGCCAGTGCCAGCAATGGCACCGACTATTCGCAGCTCAGTGCCGGCGTCTCCGGTGGCTTGGTGGCCTACTCCGGCGGAGTCGCCTTCGCGCCCAGCCTGGGCGAAACGGTGGCCGTGGTGGAGGCCAGGGACGCTGCCGGCGCGCGCCTGGCCGGCGGCACCGGCCTGCGGGTGGATCCCTGGGGACATGGGCTCGTCCCCAACCTCACGCCCTTTGCGCGCAACCCGATCGAGATCGATCCGCAAGGGCTGCCCATGAACATCGAACTCAAGTCGACCCTGCAGATGGCCGCGCCCACCGCCGGTGCCGTGGTCAAGATGAAGTTCGAAACGGAGAACCTCGGACGCACCGCCATCATCGACGCGACGCGTTTCGACGGCAAACCCTTGCCCTTCGGCGCCGAAGTGCGCGATGCCAGCGGGCGCACCGTGGGCACCGTGGCCCAGGGCGGACGGATCCTGGCCCGCGGCCTGAAGGAGGACAGTGGCGTGCTGACGATCATCCTGGACGCCGAGCGCAGGCGGGAATGCCGCCTGCCCTACCACCTGCCGGCCGGACCGGGCGCGCGGGCGGATGCGCCCGTGATGACGAGTGGCATTTGCAGCGACCTGATCGACGTGCATGAAAGCCGGCCCGCCCCGGAAGTCGTCTCGGGAGTCCATCCACGATGAAGCACATTCTTCTGAAGATCGCGCTGGCGGCCCTGCTCCCGCTGTTCTTGCTGCACCAGGAAGCCTGGGCCAGTTGTCCCAAGGACAAGGAAAGAACCATCAGGATCACCCTGCCGAACAAGGTGTACGTGTTCAGCAATGCTGCCGTGGGGACGGTTGTCTGGACCAGCACGGGAAGCGGCAAGGCGCTGCCCATCAACGTCGAATGCCAAGGCCAGACCTACGGCGTCCACAGGCTCGGAAACCACCAGAATGAGGTGACCGGAATGCCGGGTGTCTACAGGACCGATGTGCCTTACCTCGGCATCAAGGTGGTCGAGACCACCAGCTACACCACGGTCGGCGACGCCGTGACGCGTTGGTACACCCCAGCCGCCAACCTCAAGGGACTCTGGGCGCGCCCGTCGTACCAGGTATCCCTGGTGGTGATCGGCAAGGTGACGGAGAACCGATCGCTCAGCATGCAGAACCCGATCGCCCGGGACTATGCCAGTGACTCGCCTACCAGCCTGGTGAACGAAGTCTTGCGATACCAACTGGAGGTTTCCAGTACCAACATCGAGCTCCAGGAGGCGGGCGCATCCGCCTGTACCGCCGCCAACGTTTCCGCCAACCTGGGCACCCATCAAGCGTCCGCGTTCACCGGAATCGGCTCGACCACCGCAGCGACGAGCTTCAACATCCGGCTGACGAATTGCCCGACGACCGGCAAGAGCTCCGTCATGTACCAGGTCGATCCCATCACGGCGGTGGCAGACCCCGACCAGTCGGTCGTGACGCTCAATCCGGCTTCCACGGCGACGGGGGTGGGCGTCCAGTTGCTCGATGGCAGCGGGACACCGTTTCCGCTGGGAACTCCGACCAGTCCGGGCGCCACCAGCGCCAGCTACACGATTCCCCTGAAGGCCCGCTTCTACCAGACGGGCACCGCCGTCAAGGGAGGTGCGGCCAATGCGGCGATGACATTCACGATCACGTACCAGTGACGCGTCGATGCGGCCTGCTCAGGGGCGCAGACGCGCCTGCAAGGCCGCCCACGACGTCAGTTCGCCCGCCAGCGCGCTGGCCATCACCGTCGCCGGGCTGGCCAGCCACACCTGGCCCGGGCCCGAGCGGCCCGGGAAGTTGCGGTTGATGGCGCTCACCGTGACCTGGCCGGCCGCGGTCGAGGAGCCCGGCCCGCAGTTGGCGCAGGCCCCGCAGGAGGGCTGCAGGATGCGCGCGCCGGCGGCTGCGAAGGTGCGGTCGTAGCCCTGCGCGATGCAGTAGTCGCGCACCGCCGTCGTGCCGTACTGCAGGTACAGCTGCACGTGCGCCGGCACGCGCAGCCCCCTTGCCAGCCCCCACGCCAGCACGGCGTGATACTGGTCGAAGTCCTCGCGCTTGCCGGCCGTGCAGGAGCCGCCGTAGGCGATGTCCACCGGCACCCGCTCGCCGAGCTGGTCCAGCGGCAGGCCGTTGCCGGGATCGCCGGGCCGCGCGACCATCGGAGACAGCGCGCTGCAGTCGACGCGGATCGTGTCGCTGTAGGCCGCGCCCGGGTCGCTGCGCATCCACGGCTCCAGCGTGAACGCGACGCCCCGGCGCTCCTGCAGGAAGCGCAGGGTCTCCTCGTCCGGTTCCACGAGGCCGGTGAGGCCGCCCAGCTCCGCGGTCATGTTGGTGAGCGTCGCGCGTTCGTCGGTGGCCAGTGCGGCCAGGGCCGGGCCGCCGAACTCGAACACCTTGCCGACACCCGCGCCGGCGCGGATCGCCGGGAGGCGCAGCAAGTGCAGCGCCACGTCCTTGGCGGCGACGCCCGGCGGCAGCGCGCCTTCGAGCTCGATGCGCAGCACCTGCGGCATCGTCAGGCGCACGGCCCCGGTGACGAAGGCATTGGCCATGTCGGTGGTGCCGACGCCGAAGGCGACGCAGCCCAGCGCCCCGCTGTGCGGCGTGTGCGAGTCGGTGCCCGCCACCAGCTGGCCCGGCAGGGCGTAGTGCTCCGCCATCATCGCGTGCGAGATCCCGGCGACGTTGCTGCCGTCGTCGGCGCGCGCCTCGTCCTCGGTGAGCGTGCGGTGGCTGCGCAGCCCGTATGCAGCCGCGAAGTCCCGCTGCGCCTGCTGCATCGCGTGCATGTTGGGCAGCAGCGGCGAGCCGGCGTGCGCGGGGCTTTCCTCCACGTAGGAGGTGTGGTCCTCGAACACCAGGATGGAGCCCGGGTCGTGCAGCGCCAGCGGACGCCCCAGCGTGGCGTGCAGCATGTGCGCCGCCATGCCCGTGTAGTACTCGTGGATGAAGCGCCAGTCGGCGCGCACGAAGAAGCCCTCGCCCGGCTGCGGCGCGTCGGGCGTCACCGGCGTGTGCAGCATGTGGCGCTGCACGATCTTCTCGAACAGCGTCAGCGGACGCGCCCCGGAAGGCACGGCCACCGGCCGCGCGGCCCGCAGGTGCTGCTGGCCGAAGCGCAGCAGGCCGCCGCTCTTCAGGATGGCCGCCGCCAGCGCATCGCGGCCGGCGACCAGTTCCTCGATGGGGATCGCCTCGCCGCGCTGCAAGCGCTCCACCAGCCCGAAGTCGGTGGAGGTGAAGAGGCCGATGTTGTCGGCGTTCTGGCGGTAGATGCGCTCGAAGCTCTCCGCGATCACCAGCCGGATGCCGGCCAGCAGCTCCGCCGCCGGGCTGTGCTCGCGCGACGAGCCCTTGCCGTAGCGCCGCCCCGCGACGGCGACCTGGAAGCCGCCGGCCTGCACCGCGCCGGCCGCGATCGGCTGCTGCCCGTCGGCGGTGGTGAAGCCGGTGTAGGGGAAGCGCGCGAGCTTCGCGTCGTAGTGCGACATGATGCGCACCGGGCTGATCTCGTCGGTGGAGATGTCGTCGCGCAGGGGGCCGGCCTCCGCGCGCGCGAGCTGCCGGCCGGCAAGCTGCGCGCGCAGGGCGTCCGGGTTCTGCGCGAGGAACAGGAGGCGCGGCTGGGCGCCGAAAGCGAGGACTTCGTTCATGGCGTTGGGGCGAGCGACGCCAGGTGCTCCACCAGGGCCTGCGCCGCCGGCGTGAGCGACGGGGCGTCGCGGAAACAGAGGATGAAATGCCGCCGGGCCCAGGGCTCCTCCAGCGGCAGCAGCACGAGGCCGGCCGGCGCGCTCGCGCCCGCTTCGGCCACTTCGCGCGGCACGATGCTGATCGCGAGGCCGGCCCGCACCACCCGCAGCGCGGCCTCGAAATTGGTGACGACCACGCGGTGGTCGACGCCGCGCCCGAGCGCCGCGGCCCGCCGCTGCAGCATCACCTGCACCGCGCTGTTCACGGGCAGGCTCACGTGCTCGTAGGGCAGCGTGTCGGCGAAGCGCAGCTTGCGCCGCCCGGCCAGCGGATGGCCGCGCGGCACGGCGACGCAGAGCGTGTCGCTGCGATAGGGCCGCGACTGCAGGGCGCCCACGTCGGCGGCATCCCAGCACACGCCCAGGGAGGCATGGCCCTCGCGCACGCCGCGCACGATCTCCGGGCTGACGCGCTCCTCCAGGTCCACCTTGATCGCGCGGTGCCGCGGCTGGCGCAGGAAGGCGGCGACGTCGTCGGCCAGCGACTCGGTCATCGCCGACACCGAGGCGAGGATGCGGACCTGGCCACGGCCGCCGGCGACGTAGGCCTCCATGTCGCGCTCGATGCGGGCCGCGCCATCGAGCATGCCCCGCGCGTGCTCCAGCAGGGTCTGCCCCGCCGGCGTGGGCTCCACGCCATGGCGCCTGCGCACCAGCAGCGGCGTGCCGACCTGGTCTTCCAGCTGGGCCAGCCGCTTGCTGATGGCGGATCCCACGATGCTCGCCTTTTCGCCGGCGCGCGCGATGTTGCCCGTCTCGCAGACGGAGACGAACAGGCGCAGGGTGGTCAGGTCGAAGTCGCGCAAGGAATTCCGGATTGGAACTTGATCGTTCCGAAATTGATATGAAAGGCCAATACGGAAATTCTAAACTCACCTCCCATGCAAGCCTCCTCCTTCACCGAATCCCTGCCGCGCCGCGTGGTCGTGCGCGAGATGGGCCTGCGCGACGGCCTGCAGAGCGTCGCGACCGTCGTGCCCACCGCCGCCAAGCTCGAGTGGATCCGCGCGGCGTACGAAGCCGGCCAGCGCGAGATCGAGGTCGGCTCCTTCGTCCCGCCCAGGCTGCTGCCCCAGTTGGCCGACACCGGCGAGGTGCTGGCCTTCGCGCAGACCCTGCCCGGGCTGCGCGCCACCGTGCTGGTGCCCAACATGAAGGGCGCCGAGCGCGCCATGGACGCGCACGCGGAGATGATGCTGCTGCCGCTCTCGGCCAGCCACGCCCACAGCCTCGCCAACCTGCGCAAGGCGCCGGACGAGGTCGTGGCCGAGATCGGCCGCATCCGCGCCGAGCGCGACGCCCGCGGCGTCCGCACCGCAATCGAGGTCGGCATCAGCACCGCCTTCGGCTGCACGATCCAGGGCCGGGTCGAACCGGAAGAGGTCGTGCGCCTGGTGCAGGCCGTGCTCGATGCCGGCGTGGACGCCGTGAGCCTGGCCGACACCGTGGGCTACGCCGATCCCGCGATGGTCTCGCGCCTGTTCGAGCGCGTGCTGCGCGTGGCCGGCGACCGGCTGGTGTGCGGCCATTTCCACGACACGCGCGGCCTGGGCCTCGCCAATGTGTTCGCCGCGATGCAGCTGGGGATCGCGCGCTTCGATGCCTGCATCGCCGGCATCGGCGGCTGCCCGCACGCGCCCGGCGCCAGCGGCAACGTCTCCACCGAGGACCTCACCTACATGCTGCACAGCATGGGCGTGGAGACCGGCCTCGAATTCGACCGCCTCCTCGCCCTGCGCGCGCGCGTCGTGCAATGGCTGCAGGGGGAGCCGACCCATGGAACGATCTGGAAGGCCGGCCTTCCGAAGACGATGAAGGAGGCCCTCCATGCCTGAACCCCGAGCCACTACTGCGCCGCAGCCCCTGAAAGGCCTGCGCGTCATCGAGTTCACCCACATGGTCATGGGCCCCACCTGCGGCATGGTGCTGGCCGACCTGGGCGCGGAGGTGATCAAGATCGAGCCGATCGACGGCGACCGCACGCGCGGCCTGCTGGGGGCGGGCGCCGGCTTCTTTCCCATGTTCAACCGCAACAAGAAGAGCATCGGGATCGACCTGCACCAGGGCGAAGGCGCGGCGCTGGCGCGCCGGCTGTGCGCCTCGGCCGACGTGGTGGCGGAGAACTTCAAGCCCGGCACCATGGAGAAGTACGGCCTCGACTACGCTTCGCTGAGCGAGGGCAACCCGAAGCTGATCTACGCGACCTGCAAGGGCTTCCTGCCCGGCCCCTACGACCACCGCACCGCGCTCGACGAAGTGGTGCAGATGATGGGCGGCCTCGCCTACATGACCGGGCGCCCCGGCGATCCGCTGCGCGCTGGCACCAGCGTCAACGACATCATGGGCGGCCTGTTCGCGGCCATCGGCGTGCTGGGCGCGCTGATCCAGCGCGGCATCACCGGCCGCGGCATGGAGGTGCAGTCGGCGCTGTACGAGAACAACGTGTTCCTCATGGGCCAGCACATGCTGCAGTACGCCGTGACCGGCAAGCCCGCGGCGCCGCTGCCCGCCCGCGACAACCCCTGGGCGGTGTACGACGTGTTCACCGTGAAGGACGGCGAGCAGATCTTCCTCGCCGCCGTGAGCGACGCGCAGTGGCTCAAGTTCTGCGACGTGCTGGGCTTCCCCGACCTCAAGTCCGAGCCGGACTACGCCACCAACAACCAGCGCGTGCTGCAGCGGCCGCGCCTGCTGGCCGTCCTGCGCGAGCGCCTGCGGGACCGTGGCGCGGCGGAGCTGGCTTCCCTGATGGAACAGGCGGGCTTGCCCTTCGCGCCGATCCGCCGGCCCGAAGACCTGTACGATGACGAGCACTTGCTGGCCACCGGCGGCCTCGCCGACGTGCGGCTCCCCGATGGGCCGAAGGCCGGCGAGACCGTCAAGACGACCCTGCTGCCCTTCACCCTCGGCGGCGAGCGCCTCGGCGTGCGGCTCGACCCGCCCGCCCTCGGCGCCCACAGCCAGGAGCTGCTTCGCTCCGTCGGCCTGGCCGACGCGGAGATCGCGGCGCTGAAGGCGAAAGCGGTGGTGGCCTGAGACGAAGCACGCAGTTCAGGAGACAAATTGAGCCACATCGCCAAGTCCGTTCGCCGCCGCCAGCTGCTGGCCGCCGGCACCGCCCTCGCCGCTTCCGGCGCCCTGCCCTTCGCCGCGCTGGCCCAGTCCGGCACGGTCAAGTTCATCCTGCCCAACGCCACCGGCTCGGGCGTCGATGCGATCACCCGCGCGGCCGCGCCCGCGCTGGGCAAGGCGCTCGGCGCCTCGGTCGTGGTGGACAACCAGCCCGGCGCCGGCGGCATCGTCGGCCTGCAGGCCCTGGCGCGCTCGGCGCCGGACGGCAGCACGCTGTCCATGGTGTCGAACAACGTCGTGATCTTCCCCAGCGTGATGAAGTCCCTGCCCTTCGACATGCCGGGCGACTTCACGCCGATCGCCGTCGTGGGCGCCACGCCCATGGTGATGGTGGTCAACCCGCAGAAGGTCGCCGCCAGCAACGCGCGCGAGTTCTTCGCCCTGCTGAAGGCCAAGCCGAACACCTACAACTTCGGCTCGGGCGGCAACGGCACGATCCTGCACCTGGCCAGCGAGCTGGTGCTGGACGCCGCCGGCGTCAAGGCGCGCCACATCCCCTACAAGGGCGTGGGCCCGATGGTGACCGACCTGCTGAGCGGCCAGATCGACTTCGCCACGGCGGCCATGCCCAGCGTGCAGGCGCACATCAAGAGCGGCGCGCTGCGCCCGATCGCCATGCTCACGCCGCAGCGCGCGCCGGTCGCGCCGGAAATCCCCACCTTCGCCGAGCAGGGCCTCGCCAACTTCGCGGTCGAGGCGTGGTTCGCGGTGATCGGCCCGAAGGGCATGAGCGCGGCCAGCGTGAAGAAGGCGCACGACGCCGTCGTGGCCGCCTTCGACGACGCGGCCGTGAAGGACGCGATGGCCAAGCAGGGCAACCCCATCCACGTCGGCACGCCCGAACAGGCCCAGGCCGCATTCCGCAGCGAACTCGCGAAGTACGCCGCGCTGGTGAAGAAGGTCGGGCTGGAACCGCAGTAGCGCCTGCGCGGGCATGACGCAGGGGCTGGGCCCCGGAGTCAGGCCCGCGACTGGACCGCCGCGACGAACTCCGTGAACGCCTGCTCCAGTTCGTCGAGCAGTTTCTCCAGGTCCGGCGCGCTCGCCTGCGCGGCGCGCTCTTCCAGCGCCGCCGCGACGGCGGCATAGCGCCCGGCCGAGACCATCAGCCCGGCGCCCTTGGCCGAGTGCGCCAGCAGGCCGAAGGTCTGCCGGTTGCCCGAGCGCAGGGTGGTGCGCAGCTTCGCCAGCAGCGGCGGCGTGGCCTGCTGGAAGGTGCCCAGCGCCACCTGCTGCAGTTCCTCGTCGCCGCCGAAGCGCGAATCGAGGTCGCCCGGCGAGAACGGCGGCAGGTCCGCCGGCGTCGACTGCGGCTGGCCCCCCGCCCAGCGGGCCAGCACGCCCCGCAGCAGCCGCAGGTCGACCGGCTTCGGGATGTAGTCGTTCATGCCGGCCTCGAGGCAGCGCTCGCGGTCGCCCTTGATCGCATTGGCCGTCATCGCCACGACGGTGGTGGTGCAGCCGGCCGCGCGCAGCCGGCGCGTGGCTTCGTAGCCGTCCATCTCCGGCATCTGGCAGTCCATCAGGATCAGGTCGAAGGGCTCGGCGAGGGCCAGCTCGCACGCTTCGATGCCGTTGGCCGCCAGCCGCACCTCCTCGTAGCCCAGCTTGCGCAACAAGCCGAAGGCGACCACCTGGTTGGTGACGTTGTCCTCCGCGACCAGGATGCGCGTGCTCGCCGCGGGCGGCGGCAGGTCATGCCACACCGTGGCCGGCGCGGCCTCCTGCGCCGCCAGCAGCGGCAGCGAGATGATGAAGCGGGAGCCGTGGCCCGGCGCGCTGCGCACGCGCACCGCGCCGCCCATCAGGTTGACCAGCTGCTGCACGATCGCGAGCCCCAGGCCGGTGCCGCCGAACTTGCGCGTGGTGGCCGTGTCGGCCTGCATGAAACGCGTGAACAGCTGCGGCTGCACCTCGGGGGGGATGCCGATGCCGGTGTCGGCGACGGCGAATTCCAGCACGTAGGCGGCCGCCTCGGTGGTGGCGCGGATGTCCAGCGAGATCGAGCCGGCGTGGGTGAACTTCAGCGCGTTGCCCAGGAGGTTCACCAGCACCTGGCGGATGCGCGTCGGGTCACCCTGCACGAACTGCGGGACGCCCGCTTCCATGCGCACGCGGAACAGCAGGCTCTTCTCCGTCGCGCGCAGGCGGTACAGCGTCGCGAGGTCCTCCACCAGCTCGTACAGGTCGAAGGCCACGCTCTCGATTTCCATCTGGCCGGCCTCGATCTTGGAGAAGTCGAGGATGTCGTTGACCAGCGCCAGCAGCGAATGCGCGCTGCGGTCGATCAGGTCGGCGTGGCGCCGCACTTCGGGCGTGAGCGTCTCGTCCAGCAGCAGCCGGGTCACGCCGATGATCCCGTTCAGCGGCGTGCGGATCTCGTGGCTCATGGTGGCCAGGAACTGGCTCTTGGCCCGGTTCGCCTGGTCGGCCGCATCGCGCGCCTCGCGCAGGTCCTGCTCGGCCTGCTTGTGCTGCGAGATGTCGCGGTTGGTGCCCACCATGCGCAGCGGCACGCCGTAGGCATCGCGCTCGGCGACGCGCCCCTCGCTGTGGATCCACAGCAGCGAGCCGTCCAGCTTGCGCACGCGGTGCTCCACGGCATAGTGAGGCGAGCGGCCGTCCAGCACGTTCTCGAGCGCCGCCTGGATGCGCGGCAGGTCCTCCATCGGCACCATCTGCAGCAGCTCCTGCGCCGGGACGTGGGTCTCGTGCGGCTCGCCGCCGCGCATCGCGGACCAGGTCGCGGAGAGATAGATGACCTCCGTGTGCACGTCCAGGTCCCACAGCGCCAGGCCCGAACCCTCCAGCGCGCGGTGCAGCCGCTCCTGGCTCTGCTCCAGCGCCATGCGCGCCTGCCTGCCTTCCGTGATGTCCTGCAGCGCGCCCACGATGGCGGCCGGCCGCCCGGCCCGGAATTCGACGTGACCGATCGAGCGCACCCAGATCGGCCGGCCCTGCGCGGTCGTCATCGGCAGTTGCACGTCCCAGGGCTCGCCGGTGGCGATGCTGTGTTCCGCCGTGTTGCGGATGGTCTCCTGCGCCTGCGCGGAGAAGTAGCGCTGGTGCTCGTCGCCGGTCGGCCGGTAGTCCGGCGGCAGGTCGTGGATGCGCCGCGTCTCCGCGGTCCACAGCACTTCGCGCGTCTCCAGGTCCATCCGCCAGCCGCCGACGCCCGCGATCTGCTCCGCGCTTGCGAGGAACTCGTTGCTGGCTTCGAGCTGCCGGTGCGCGGTGACCGCGGCCTGCCGCAGCAGCAGCACCTGCATCGTGGCCTGCGCCAGTTCCTGCAGTGCCGCGCGCTGGCCGGGCTCGAGCCCCGCGCGCGGCACGACATCCAGCACGCACAGCGTGCCGACCACGTAGCCCTCGGCCGTCGTCAGCGGCGCTCCGGCGTAGAACACCAGGGGCGGCGCGGCCCGCACGCAGCTCTTGGAGACCGTGCGCGGATCGAGACGCGTGTCGGGGATCTCGACGTACTCGCGGGTGGCCAGCACGGTGGTGCACAGGGCCTCGGCCCGGGGGATTTCGTCGTAGCCCTCGAGACCCGCCCGCGCCTTGATCCACTGCCGGTCCCGGTCGATCAGCGTCATCGCCGCCATGGGGGTGCCGCAGGCCGCGGCCGCACTGCGCACCAGGGCATCGAGCACCGCCTCGGCGGGCGTGTCGAGGATGCCGAGGCGATGCAGGGCCGCCAGGCGGGCGGCTTCGTCGGCTTCGGAGGGTCGGGTGGCGGGAATCGCGGTCTCCACGCTACCGACTCTACCGTGCCAGCGTCGATGCTCCAAACAGGCTCTGGATGAAATCGACCGCCAGTTCCGCGGTCCGGTTGCGGACGTCGAGCGCAGGATTGATCTCCACCACGTCGAGCGAGCCGAGCCGGCCCGTGTCCGCGATCATCTCCATGCACAGCTGCATCTCGCGGTAGGTCGGCCCGCCGCGCACGCCGGTACCCACGCCGGGCGCCTCCATCGGGTCGAGGCAGTCGAGGTCGAAGCTGACGTGCACGTGCGTGTTCTCGTCCACGTCCTGCAGCACCTCGGTCATGGTGTAGCGCATGCCGTGCTCGTCGATGTGGCGCATGTCGAACACCTGCAGGCCGAGCCGCCGGATCGCCTGCTTCTCGTCGGCGTCCACGCTGCGGATGCCGACGAAGTCGAGGCTGCCGGCGTCGAGGGCGGCGGGCTCGCCGCTCCAGCCCACCAGGTCGGCCGGGCCGTGGCCCAGCAGGCAGGCGACCGGCATCCCGTGGATGTTGCCGCTCGGGCTGATCGCCTCGGTGTTCACGTCGGTGTGCGCATCGAGCCAGATCACGCGCAGCATCTTCTGCTCCTGCCGGCACTGCCGCGCCACCGCGCTGATCGAGCCGATCGCGAGGCAGTGATCGCCTCCCATCAGCAGGGGCACGTGGTCCATGGCGAGGGCGGTGGAGACGGCGTCGAAGACCGCCCGGTTCCAGGCGACCACCTCGGGCAGGTGCCGGATGCCGCGGACGGGCGTCTGCCACGGGTTGGGCGGGCCGGCGAGGTTGCCGCGGTCGATCACCTCGCAGCCATGCGCCCGCAGCGATTCGCCCAGGCCGGCCACGCGCAGCGCGTCGGGGCCCATGCCCGCGCCGCGCACGCTGGCCCCGACGTCCGTGGGCGCACCGATGAGGCTGATGGTGGTCATCTTTGGCAGGGAGTGCAGCGCGCATTGTGTCGCAAGCACAGAGCCTCCGGGCCGCTTGCAACGGGATGCATCCGCCGCCCCCATGGCCGCGTTCGAATCGCGAGAATGGTCCGCACTGACACCCAGGGAGAACCGATGCTGGCGATGCAATACCGCGGGCCCTACCGCGTGCGGGCGACACAAAAGGCCGAGCCCCGGATCGAACACCCCAACGATGCGATCGTGCGCGTGCTGCGCTCGTGCATCTGCGGCTCCGACCTGCACCTCTACCACGGGCTGGTGCCGGACACGCGCGTGGGCCACACCTTCGGCCACGAGTTCGTGGGGGTGGTCGAGCGCGTCGGCTCGTCCGTGCGCAGCCTGCAACCGGGCGACCACGTACTGGTGCCCTTCAACATCTTCTGCGGCACCTGCTACTTCTGCCAGAAGGAGCTGTTCTCCAACTGCCACAACGTGAACCCGGAAGCCACCGCGGTCGGCGGCATCTTCGGCTATTCGCATACGGCCGGCGGCTACGACGGCGGCCAGGCCGAATACGTGCGCGTGCCGATGGCCGACGTCGGGCCGATGAAGATCCCGGCGGACCTCAGCCTCGACGACGCCGTTCTGCTCACGGACGCCTGCCCGACCGGCTACCACGCCGCGGAGATGGGCGACATCGCCGAAGGCGACACGGTGGTGGTGTTCGGCGCCGGCCCGGTGGGGCTGTTCGCGGCGAAGTCCGCCTGGCTGCTGGGCGCCGGCCGCGTCATCGTGGTCGACCACGTCGAGTACCGGCTGGAGTTCGCGCAGCAGTGGGCGCAGTGCGAGGTCGTGAACTTCAAGGATGTGAAGGACATGGCCGAACACCTCAAGGGCATGACCGACTGGCTCGGCGCCGACGTCTGCATCGACGCCGTGGGCGCCGAGGCGGTGGGCAACGCGCTGCAGACGCTCAGCGGGCGCTACCTGAAACTGCAGGCCGGCGCGGCCACCGTGCTGCACTGGGCCATCAATTCGGCGCGCAAGGGCGGCAAGATCTCCGTCGTCGGGGTGTACGGCCCGACCGGCAACATGATCCCGATCGGCAACGTGATCAACAAGGGCCTGACGCTGCGCGGCAACCAGGCGGCGGTGAAGCGCCACCTGCCGCGGCTGATCGAGCACGTCCAGGCCGGGCGGCTCAAGCCCAGCGAGGTCATCACCCACCGCTTCCCGCTGGAGGAGGTGGCCGATGCGTACCACGTCTTCTCCAGCAAGCTGGACAACTGCATCAAGCCGGTGCTGATCCCGCCGTCCGCACGCGACTACGAGCGCCGGGCGCCGGCGCTGGTGCATTGAGGAGGCCGTCGTGAGCAACCATCCGGAAGACATGACGATCTACGTCGAGAAGACCGCACCCGAGGCGCGCCAGCGCAAGCCGCCCGAGGGCATCCAGGGCTGGGGCGCCGACCTCGACCCGCAGGCCCGCCCCGCGTACCCGAAGGAACGCACGCCGCCGCGCTTCATCCACCGGCACTGGGACGAGCTCGAGCAGCAAGAGCCGTCGGTGAAGGTGTTCCACTCCACCGAGCGTCCCGGGCTCACGCCGGTGTTCGGCACGGCGCAGCCGCCTTCGGGCCTCTCGGGGATGCTCCGCGCCGGCGCGTTCCGCTACAGCGAGAACGACCTGCGCCACTGGCTGATGCTGCTGTTCGCCGACCGCGTGAACGTGGTGGAGGGAATCCTGGACGACCTGGCGCACGGGCACGTGCCGAACCTGTTCCGCGAGATGGGCGGGCCGGCGGAGTGGCGGCACAACCGAGCCGGGTTCGTGCGCAAGGCGGCCATCGCGGCAGGGGTGGTGGCGCTGCTCCTGTACGTGAATGGTCGGCGCAGGCGCCGCTGAGGGCCGACGTCCCCGCGCTACGGGCTTCCCTCCAGCCGGAACACCGCCCGGCGCTCCCCCACGGGAGCGCCGCGGATGCTCGTGATCGCCTCGTACCGCCATGGCCGCAGCGCCTCCCGCTGCGCATCGTCCAGCCACCCCAGCTGGTCCAGCACCTCCACCGTGGCGGCGTGCAACGCCAGCTTGTTGCCGTCGCCGATCTTGATCGCCAGCGCCTGCCCGCGGCTGCGGCTCGCCACCACCTGCACGCCTTCGGCGCCCACCTTGGTGACCCAGTCGCCGCCGCCCGCGCGCATGAAGGCGAGATCGTTGCGGCCGGTACCGGAGACCAGGTCCGGGTGCGAGGTCATCGCCGCGGCCAGCAGCGCGAAGCTGTCGCCGAAGCGGCTGTCGCGCAGGCCGGTGCCGAGCCGCGCGAACCCGCGTGCCAGGTGCGACAGGGGCATGGCGTAGTTCGGCGCCGAACAGCCGTCGATCCCCATCGCGAGCTGGTGCTCCTGCAGGCCGACGACTTCGGCCACCGTGGCGCGGATCGCCTGCTGCAGCGGGTGCGAGGGTTCCAGGTAGGTGTCCAGCGGCTGCCCGTGCTGCACGCACCAGGCGAGGAAGCCGCTGTGCTTGCCGCTGCAGTTGTGGTGGCGCTCGTCGAAGCTGCCCGGCGCGGGCGGGGGCCAGCCCCCGAGCTCCGCGTAGTAAGGCACGTGGCAGCCGCACTGCAGCCGCTTGTAGCCCACCCCCGCACGCGCGAGGATCTGCTCGACGTGCTCCACGTGCATCGCCTCACCGCTGTGGCTGGCGCACAGCAGGGCCAGGTGCGCGCTGCCGAGCCCGAAGTGCCGCGCGCCGCCGTCGCGCACGAAGGGCAGCGCCTGCAGCGGCTTGAGCGTGGACCGCGTGAAGGTGACCCAGTGCGGATCGCCGGCGTGCGCGAGCACCTGCCCCAGCGCGCCGACGACCGCGATGGCGCCGAAGTGCACGCATTCGCGGGTGCCTCCGCGGAAGGTTTCGACCAGGGGGATCAGCGCAGGCATGGCCCATTGTGCGACGCCGCTCCCGCGCCGAGGCAGGAACTAGGGAATCGCCCCAACGCGCCCGCGCTCCGGCGCGCGGGCTTCAACGGTTGGCGGCGAGCCGCGCCTTGCGCGGGACCAGCAGCAGCAGCATCGCGATCAGCAGCGCCAGTGCGATCAGCGTCCACGCAGCCGGGACGCGTCCGAAGGCGCCCCCCTGCACGTAGGCGCTGACGATGCGGAACACGCCGAAGGCGGCCGCCGCGACGCCCAGCCACCAGGCCCAGGCTCTCCTGCCGAACAGGCCGAACAAGAGCAGCAGCGCGATCACGAGCACGATCCACAGCTGCGGCTGGATCAGCCCGTGCACCAGGCCGCGCAGGCTCCCGGTGTGCCGGAAGCGTTGCACGACGCCGCTGACGGCGAGCAGGCCATAGGCGAACGCGCAGAGCGCGGCGAGGCGAAGTTGGGTCGGACCGGACACTGGAAGGACTGCAAGGAAAAGGGAATCGGGCTCCCGCTCGTGGCGGAGACTATCGCCGAGGCCGGGGGCGAAGTGAACCCCGGCGCCGCGCGGTGTCGGGCAAAGCCGACACGCGCGGCCGCCCGTCCGCGCATGCGCACCGCCTGCCGAGTGCGCTCGATGGCGGCGATGGGCTCGGGCGAGCCCTCAGCGCCCCGTGTCCAGCAGCGCCACCGCCGCCGAGAAGGTGAGGAAGGCCGCCGCCGTGGTCAGCAGGATGATGCGCGCGATGCGGCCGGTGTCGGCGCCGAAGCGCTCCGCCAGCAGCGACACGTTGCTGGCGCTGGGCAGGGCGGCCACCAGCACCATCACCGTCAGGGCGAACGAGTCCAGCGGCAGCCCCGCGGCGCGCGCGGCGAGGCCCACGCCCCACACCAGCAGCGGATGCACCAGCAGCTTGGCGAGCGCCACCGGCACGAAATCGCGCGCGGCCAGCGGGCCGTGCTCCCCCGCCGCCGCCACAGCCTGCGAGCGCGCCAGCACGGCGCCGATGGTGAACAGCGCCACCGGCGAGGCCGCATCGGCCAGCAGGCCGATCGTGTTCATCACCGGCGCGACCGGCTTGCGGCCGATGGCCGACGCGATGCCGCCCAGCAGGATCGCCCACGGCATCGGGTTGAGCGCCACGCCCTTGAGCGCCTTCTTCGCCGCCTCGGCCGCGCCGTGTTCGTCGGCGCTGTCCAGCCGCGACAGCGCGATGCACAGCGAACTGGTGATCACCAGGTCGATCAGGATGGTGAGGATCGCCGGGCCGGCCGCGCGCGGACCGAGCAGCGCCACCAGCAGCGGCACGCCCATGAAGCCCGTGTTCGGGAAGGCGGCCACCAGCGCGCCGAACGAGGCGTCGTTCCAGCGGATGCGCGCGTTCATGCTGAATTTCACGGTCGCGGCCACCATGGCCAACGCGCACGCGAGCCACACCGCCAGCCCGGAGGGATCGAGCATCTGCGCGATCGGCGTGCTGGCGCCGAAGCGGTACAGCATGCAGGGCAGCGCGAAGAACAGCACGAAAGTGTTCAGGCCGGCGATCGCCTCGAAGGGCAGCATCCGGCGGCGGGCGGCGACGTAGCCGGCCAGCACCAGGGCGAAGAAGGGGAAGGTGACGAGCAGGACGTCGAGCACGGCGGGTATTGTCGCGGAGCCGGCCGTCGGGGGCTGTCAAGCCGCTGGCCGCGTGCCGTGGCAAAGTGCCGGGTCTTCCGGCCGGCGGGCCGCCGCCGCCCGTATCATTCGCGGCTCCCCCGCTGTTCCCCTGCATGTCCGGTCTCAATCTCGCCCAGCAAGAAGCCGTCAATTACCTGCATGGCCCCTGCCTGGTGCTCGCCGGCGCGGGCTCCGGCAAGACGCGCGTGATCACGCACAAGATCGGCCGCCTGATCCAGACCGGGCTGGAAGGCCACCGCATCGCGGCCATCACCTTCACCAACAAGGCCGCCGCCGAAATGCGCGAGCGGGCCAAGTCGCTGGTGGGCAAGCCCGCCAAGGAGCTCCTGATCTGCACCTTCCACGCGCTGGGGGTGCGGCTGATGCGCGAGGACGGCAAGGTGCTGGGGCTCAAGCCGCAGTTCTCGATCCTCGATTCCGACGACGTCACCGGCATCCTGAAGGACGCCGGCGGCACCACCGACGCCGCCACGGCGCGCCAGTGGCAGTGGGCCATCAGCCTGTGGAAGAACATGGGCCTGGACGCCGCCCAGGCGCTGGCGCAGGCGAAGGACGAGAACGAGCGCGTCACCGCCACCGTGATGGCGCGCTACGAGGAGCGGCTCGCGGCCTACCAGAGCGTGGACTTCGACGACCTGATCGGCCTGCCCCTGAAGCTGCTGCGCGACTTCCCGGAAGTGCGCGAGAAGTGGCAGAAGAAGCTGGGCCACGTGCTGGTCGACGAATACCAGGACACCAACGCCACCCAGTACGAGCTGCTCAAGCTGCTGGTGGGCGAACGCGGCCGCTTCACGGCCGTGGGCGACGACGACCAGTCCATCTACGGCTGGCGCGGCGCCACGCTGGACAACCTGCGCAAGCTGCCGCAGGACTACCCGACGCTGAAGGTCATCAAGCTGGAGCAGAACTACCGCTCCACCAGCGCCATCCTGCGCGCCGCCAACAACGTCATCCAGCCCAACCCGAAGCTGTTCCCGAAGACGCTGTTCTCGGAGCTGGGCGAAGGGGAGCCGGTGCGCGTGGTCGACTGCGACAACGAGGAGCACGAGGCCGAGCGCGCCGTCGCCCGCATCCAGTCGATCCGCGCCAACGGGCTGGGCAAGGAGTGGAAGGAGTTCGCGATCCTGTACCGCGCCAACCACCAGGCCCGTGCGCTGGAGAAGGCGCTGCGCAAGGCGCAGGTCCCCTACAAGGTGTCGGGCGGCCAGAGCTTCTTCGACCGCGCCGAGATCCGCGACCTGTGCGCGTGGCTGCGCCTGTGGGTCAACAACGACGACGACCCGGCCTTCCTGCGCTGCGTGACCACGCCCAAGCGCGGCATCGGGCACCAGACCCTCGGCTCGCTGGGCGTGTTCGCGAGCCAGTACAAGCTGTCGCTGTTCGAGGCGCTGTTCTCGTCCTCGCTGTCCAGCGTGCTGAGCGCACGCGCGCTGGGCAGCCTGCAGGAGTTCGGCCGCTACGTGAACGACCTCGAGTACCGGGCCCGGCACACGGTGGGCGCGGAGGACGCGAAGACCTTCCTGGCCGACTGGCTGAAGGACATCGGCTACGAGAAGCACCTGTACGAGGGCGAGGAGAACGAGAAGGTCGCCGCGGCGCGCTGGACGAACGTGCTGGAGTTCTGCGACTGGATGGCCAAGCGCTGCGGCGGCGAGATCGACGACACCGCCGGCGTGTCGACCGTCAGCGAGCGCAAGTCGGTGCTGGAGGTGGCGCAGACCATCGCCCTGCTGTCGACGATCAGCGAGCGCGAGAAGGACCAGAACGTGGTCACGCTGTCCACCCTGCACGCCTCCAAGGGCCTGGAGTGGCCGCACGTGGTGCTGGCCGGCTGCGTGGAGGGCATGCTGCCCTTCAAGCCGGAGGACGCCGAGGGCGGCGCGGGCAGCGAGTCGTTCCTGGCCCGGTTGCAGGAAGAGCGCCGCCTGATGTACGTGGGCATCACGCGCGCGCAGCGCTCGCTGGTCGTGAGCTGGAGCAAGAAGCGCAAGAAGGGTCGGGACATGGTCGCGACCCAGCCGAGCCGCTTCATCGCCGAAATGGCCCTCGACAAGGCGACCGTGAAGGAGGATCCGCGCGAGAAGCTGAAGGCGCTGCGGGCCGAGTTCGCGAAGAAGAGCGCGGAGGCGGCCGCTGCCGCCGCCGCGGCAAGCCCGCGCGCGGCATGAAGGCCATCCCCTTCGCGCTTTTGCTGGCGTGCGCCGTGCCGGTGGCGGCGCAGGGCGAGTGCCCGCATTCCAGCGAAGTCACGGCACGGCACCTGTTCGGGTCGTGGCGTGCCGAGTTCGCGGGCGAGGGCCAGGTCGGCACGCTGCTGCTGGAAAAGCACGCGCTCTATGCCGGCAGCCTGAGCGGCACCCTCGAACGCAACGGGGAGCGCAGCAAGCTCGCGGGCGACATCGAGGACGGCGAGTTCACGCTGGAGGAATCGGCCGACGGCGTGCGCATCGCCGCCGCCTGGCTCGGCGAGGTGGTGGAAGGCTCCTGCGGGCGCGAGATCCGCGGCGAGTGGCGGCGCGACGGCGCGGCCTCGGGGACCGCATTCATCCTGCGCAAGGAGTAGCCTTCCGGACTGGTTAGCATCGGCGGATGCGCCTCGTCCGGATCGCCTGCCTCCTCGCCGCCCTGCTCCCCTTCGCCTCCCACGCCCAGGCCGCCGACGCAGCGTGGCAATCGTGCACCGCGATCGCCGACGCGATGCAGCGGCTCGCCTGCTTCGACGCCTGGGCCCGGAACCAGCGGCCGCCGGCGGAAGCGAGCGCGCCGGCGCCGGTGGCGCAACCGCCCTCCCCCGTCGCCGCGCAGGCCGCGCCCGCGCCGCGCCGCGGCCTGCGGCTCACCCCATCGGACGGCTGCCGCGACGCCGACTACGCCGAGCTCTCGCGCTTCTGGGAGCTGGAGCCGGGGGCGGACTGCGGCACCTTCGGCCTGCGCGGCTACCGGCCGCTGAACCTGGACCTGGCCAAGGGGGACAGCGTCAACAGCCAGCCGACCTCGGGCAATCCGGCCAACAACGCGACCACCTCGCAGGATTTCCGCACGACCGAGACGCGGCTGCAACTGTCGGTGCGCACGAAGATCGCGCAGGGGCTGCTGGTCGGCCGCGCGGACGCGATCGATTCGCTCTGGTTCGCCTACACGCAGAAGTCGTACTGGCAGCTCTTCACGCCCAGCCTGTCGCGGCCCTTCCGCAGCACCGACCACGAGCCCGAAATGCTCTACGTGTTCCCGCTGCAGCCCGCCCAGCAGGACCGCTGGCGCCTGCGCTACGGCGGGCTGGGCATCGTGCACCAGTCCAACGGGCAGTCGCTGCCGCTGTCGCGGAGCTGGAACCGCGTGTACC
This sequence comes from Ramlibacter monticola, assembly GCF_016722785.1. Taxonomy (GTDB): domain Bacteria; phylum Pseudomonadota; class Gammaproteobacteria; order Burkholderiales; family Burkholderiaceae_C; genus Ramlibacter; species Ramlibacter monticola. The sequence goes on from NZ_JAEQNE010000002.1 coordinate 919,027, forward strand.
TCATGGGCGGCGCCGAGAACGACCGCCTGCAGTTGCTGGGGCGCATCTGGCACCGGCTGCCGGAGGACGCGGCAAGCGACGACAACCCCGGCATCGAGGACTACATCGGCCGCGGTGAGCTGAACGCGATCTGGCACCAGAGCCGCACCAACCTGTTCTCCGCCACGGCGCGGCATTCCCTGCGTTCGCCGGGTCGCGGCTCGCTGCGGCTGGAGTGGTTCCGCACGCTGGCCGACGCGGGCGAAGGCGTGCCGGGCGGCCTGCAGCTGCACACGCAGATCTTCACCGGCTACGGCGACACCCTGCTCGATTACAACCACAAGCGCACCGTGTTCAGCATCGGGCTCAGCCTCGTGGAGTGGTGACCCTCGGGCGCCCAGCCGCCGCGGCGGCCACGCCTTTCAGGTGAGCTGGCCCCTGACCGGCAGCAGGGGCGGCGGCAGCTCGGTGTCGCCCAGCGACTCGCGCAGGTTGACCTCGATCTCGCGGCACAGGGCGTCGAGCGGCAGGTGGTTGTCCGCCAGGCCGAAGGGCTCCTCGATCTCGTCGCCCAGCGCGTCGAGGCCGAAGAAGGTGTAGGCCACGATCGCCACCACGAAGGGCGTCATGTAGCCGACCGAGTCCACCAGCCCGAAGGGCAGCAGGAAGCAATAGAGCCAGGCGGTGCGGTGCAGCAGCAGCGTGTACGGGAACGGGATCGGCGTGTTCTTGATGCGCTCGCAGCCTGCCGCCACGCTCGCCAGCGCCGACAGCGTCTGGTCCATGCCGGCCGCCACGGGCGGATCGAGCTTGCGTTGCCGCAGCCACAGGCCCAGGTCCTCCCCGGTGCGGCGCAGCAGCCATTCGGTGCCGCAGCGCGCCTCGGCGAAGGCCCGCGCCTCGTCCTCGGGCAGCAGCCGCCGCATGTCCTCGCGCGCGTCGCCCTCGCGCAGCTGGTGGCGCAGCGCCGAGGCGAAGGCGACGATGCGCAGGATGGCCCGCCGGCGCGGATCCGCGGCGTCCCCGGGACCCGCCGGGGCCTCGAAGTGCAGCAGCGTCTGCACCTGCCGCGCGAAGCTGCGCGAACGGTGCATCAGCTCCCCCCACAGCTTGCGCGCCTCCCAGTAGCGGTCGTAGGCGGCGTTGTTGCGGAAACCGAGGAAGATCGCCAGCGCCAGGCCGATCAGCGAGAACGGCGCGGTGGTGAGCGTGACCTTCCACTGGTAGACGAGGCCGTGCGTGAGCGTCACCAGCAGGGCGACCGTCGTGCAGGTGACGAGTTCCCACGCGATGCGCGGCAGCACCGAGCCGCGCAGGATGTAGAACAGCTGGATGCCGCGGGGGCGGTCGCGGACGATCATCCCGGGGCCGGCTCGTACTCCACCGTGATCGGTGCGTGGTCGGCGCAGCGCTGGTCCCGGTCGATGGCCTCCGGGCGCGCCAGCGGCGCGATGCGCGGCGTGGCCAGGTGGTCGCAGGTCGGTCGGAATCCCCCCATTCCATCCAGTTTACCGGGGAGTGCGGTGCGGCCCCATACTGGCCGAAGTGAGAAGTCTCCGGTCCACGGTGACTGAGCGGCGAGGTTCCTGCCCGGGAAACTATTTGTGCCAGGCCCCCGCTCGCCCGGCGGGAAGTGCACACTGGGTGCCACGCGCCTGCAGCAGCGGCGCCGGCGCCGTGCTCTCCGGCCCCCCAGCAATGCATCCCCTCGACCTGCCATGATCCGTCTCCAGCTGAAGGTGGACCTCGCTTACGAGATCGCCGACGCGGCGGGCGCCGATTTCATCTTCAATGTCCATGCGGCCCACACCGCGCACCAGACGGTGGAGAGCGAGAGGCTCGTCCTGAGCCAGCCCGTGGTGCCTGACATCGCCACCGATCCCGCGACCGGAACCCGCTTCATGCGACTGCATGCGGGTCCCGGCCTGCTGCACCTGAGCTATGCCGCCACCGTGGGCATCACGCATCATCGCGCCGAGCCCGACACGTTGGCTGAAGTCCCCGTGCGATGGATCCCGCTGGAGGTCCTTCCGTACGTGTATCCCAGCCGCTATTGCCAGTCCGACCGCCTGCTGCGGCTCGCATCGCGCACCTTCGGCAAGCTCTGGCAAGGCTACAGCCGCATCCTTGCGATCCAGCACTGGGTGCAGGAGCAAGTCACCTTCGTCGCCAACACCAGCAACACCAACACGTCGGCCGTCGATACGCTGGTCGAACGGGTCGGCGTATGCCGCGACTTCGCCCACCTGATGATCGCGATGTGCCGGGCGTTGAACATCCCGGCGCGCACCGCGACGGGCACCGATTACGGAGCGGATCCGGCGCTCGGTCCGCCGGACTACCACGCGTACGTGGAGGTGTACCTCGGGGACCGCTGGTACATCTTCGACGCCTCGGGGACGGGGATCCCGATGGGCTTCCTGCGCTTCGGCACCGGGAGGGACGCCGCGGATGTCGCGTTCGCCACGATCTTCGGTGACGTCGCCCCGGCGACGCCCTCCATCAGCGTGCGGGCCCTCGAAGGTCCGGGGCTGGAGCTGCCCCACCATTGCCGCGAGGCGCTGTCGACGGCCGCCGCATCGCCGGGCCCGCTGTCGGGTTGTGCTTCCTTCGGTGGGCAAGCCGATGCCGCGAAGGGGACGCGGCCGCTTCTCCCCCAGGTGCCCGGCTAGCTGCGGCACCACCCTGTTCGACGCACCGCGTCGCCTTTCACGCCCCTGATCCCGCACATCACGGCTGAGCCAGGTGAATGCCTCCCGACCGGTGGCTGTCGTTCCCGCCCGGCTTGTAGGCCGGCACCCCGCGACGTCCGCGTGGGGGCACAAAGCTTCTTCGCGAGAGCGTGCAAGTACCCGTAACGCGTGGATATGGTTTATGGTGCAGTGCAGCAAAGCGAAGCGAAGGACCGTGATGTACATCTCCCTGGATGAAATGAAGAGGGCCTCCGAGCTCACCCGTGAAGGGAGGCTGCTGGAAGCCACCCGCATCATCCGGCAGGCCTTGGGAGAGACGTCGGCGACGCAGCCGGCAAGCCCCGGCGCGGCGGAGGTCGCTCTCCCGCCGGGGCAACACGCCTCGGGGGACAGCGACATCTCGGACGTGGAGTTCCGGGAGTTGCCCCCGAGCGCGCACGAGGTGGCGCCTCTCCTCCTGCCCCAACGCGAAGCGGCACGGGCGCAGCCGGATCGCTTCAGGCCGGCCAGCTTCGAGGCGCACCGCTTCGCCTCGAACGGCCGGACCCATGCGTACCGGCTCTACGTGCCGCCGAGGAGCGACGACAGGCTGCTGCCCGTGATCGTCATGCTGCACGGGTGCACGCAGGACGCCGCCGATTTCGCCGCCGGCACGGCGATGAACGAGCTGGCGGCCCAGCGCGGATGCATCGTCGTCTACCCCGAGCAGCTGGCGCGGTCGAACAGCATGCGGTGCTGGAACTGGTTCGACCCGTCGCACCAGCACCGCGGGCGCGGCGAGCCCGCGATGATCGCCGCGCTCGCGGCGGACGTGGTGCAGCGATGCGAAGGCGATCCTTCGCGGGTGTACGTGGCCGGCTTGTCGGCCGGCGGCGCCATGGCGGCCCTCGTGGCGCAGCTCTATCCGGACGTGTTCGCAGCCGTGGGGGTGCACTCGGGCGTGCCCGCGGGCGCCGCGACGGACGTCCCCTCCGCCCATGTCGCGATGCGCAGGCCCGCGCGCAAGCCGGGTGCCGGCGCGACCTCGCTCGCGGTCGTCCCGACGATCGTGTTCCACGGCGACTCGGACCGCACCGTGCATCCCGACAACGGCTGCCAGCTCATCGCCGAGGCGGTTGCGCGCGCAACCGTCTCGGACATCGAGCTGCAACCGCAGGAGCAGTGCCTGACGCTGGCCGGCCGCACCGTGAAACGCACCATCTACCACGACCCGCTGCAGGTGCCTCGACTCGAGCACTGGGAGATCGCCGACGGAACGCATGCCTGGTCGGGAGGCAGTGCGGACGGGTCGTACACCGACCCTTCGGGGCCGAGCGCATCGGCCGCCATGATCGACTTCTTCCTCGCGCAGCAACTGGCACCGGACGCGGTGCGCTCGACCTGAGGCCGCCGACCGGCGCAGGATTGCACAGGCGCGATCGGCCCGCACGCGGCCGTGCCTATTGCCTCGGGTCGCGATTGCGGAAAAGCGGCCGAAGCGCCACGAAGACCGCCGCGGCGCCGATGGCGGCGCCGGCCTCGGCGCGCCAGAGCTCGCCGACGGCAAAGGCAATGGACGCGAGCACGAGCGCGGCGCACAGGTGGGTTTCCCAAGGGCGGGGCATCCTGCATGGTACCGCCGGGAAAGCACCCGACCGGTCGGCCTCCAGGAGGAGCCGGCCTAGCCGGCGTTCGTTGGCTCGGGTGTGCCCGTCACTGCGGTGAGGTGTGCATGTCGGGAAAGGCGGATCGAAAACACGCACCCGGTCCCGGGCAGGTTCCGCACGGTCAGGTTGCCTCCTGCGCTTTCCACGTTCGCACGCGCAATGCACAGCCCGAGTCCCAGTCCACTCTTGTCCTGGGTGCCGCGGGAGAACGGCCGGAACAGGATTTCCGCGATCCCTGCCGGAAGACCTCCGCAGTGATCTGCAACTTCGATCAAGACCGCGCCGTCATCGCCCGCGTAGGCGTTCAAGGAGACTTCCGTCTGCGGGAGGGTGAACTTGAAGGCGTTCTGGAGCAGGTTCATCAGCGCGCCCATGAGAAGCTGGCGGTCCCCCTCGACTTCGAGTTCCGTGTCGACATGCCTGACTTTGAAGGAAGATCCGCGCGCGTTGGCGTCCAGCATCGCCGCGCTGCCGGCATCGGCGATGAACTCGGCGACGGAGAAGACTTCCGGGTCCCGCGCAAGATTGGCGTCGACGCGCACCTCATCGAGGGCGTGCTTGACCAGTGACGCCAGGGCTGCCAGGCTGCGCTTCAACACTGCGCCCGTGGCCCCTGTGACGGGCAATTGCCCGCTTTCCAGCGCCGTGAGGGCGAGTTTGGCGCTCAGCAAGGAGTTGCGAAGCTCGTGCAGGAGGAAACCGAGCCGCTCGTTCGACTCCCTTGCGGCCTGGCGGGATTGGGCCGCATCGCGCTGAACGCTGAACGCAGTCACGGCGTTGGCAATGGCGTTGTCCAGGCAGCGATTGAGGGTCCTGAATTCGCCGACGCTGAAAGGCGCATCCCGCTCCTCGGCAAGATCCGTGATGGCCTGGCACAGGTCGCCATAGTCGTGGACGACCTGGTCCAGCGTGTACCCGAGTTCCAGGAGTTGCCCTCCATGCGCGCTGGCAGTGGTGCTCATCTCGGAGAGGACACCCAACGAGCCGCCCGCAGCGCCGGAGATCCTGAGACTTTCAGCGGGAAGGTCCGCCTTCTCCGCCTGGAGAGTCCGTATCAACTGATCCAGGAACAGGGGAACCCCGTTCTGCAGTTGCTCTGGAGTGGCAGCACGAAGCGGTCGCTGACCTACCTTGGCCTTGCAGCGCTCTACCAGTTGCTCACGATTGTGGATCAGGAATTCATCCATGATCGTCTCCCAAATCTCGGCGGCAGGCACCGACCGGCAGACACCGACCGGCAGACACCGACCGGCAGACACCGACCGGCAGACACCAGTGTGCGCCTTTCGCCAATGACGAGCACCCTGGAGCCCAGCGCGCTCCGGGTAAAGATTCACCCTGCTCGCAGGAGTGCGGTTGCGGCCGCTACGCCGTCGAAGCATGTGAGCGGAGGCCGGCCCCCTTGAACGACGCGGAGCGAAAGGATCGGCTGTTCTCGTCCCGTCGTCGATCGCCCCTGTTCCGCCTGCGCGAAGGTCACAGGGACATCTCGTAGTGGATCGTCAGCGGCGCATGGTCGCTGAAGCGCGCGTCCTTGTAGATCGAGACCGCGCGCGCCGTCTGCGCGATGCCTGCGGTGGCGATCTGGTAGTCCAGGCGCCACCCGACGTTCTTGGCGTACGCCTGGCCGCGGTTGCTCCACCACGTGTAGCAGGTGTCGGTGGTGTCCGGGTGGAGGTGACGATATACGTCCACCAGGCCCGTTTCGGACAACAACTTTGTCATCCAGGCCCGTTCCTCGGGCAGGAAACCGCTGTTCTTCCGGTTGCCCTTCCAGTTCTTCAGATCCCGTTCCATGTGGGCGATGTTGACGTCGCCGCAGAGGACGAATTCGCGCGTCTCCTTCAGCGCCGCCAGGTGCGGGTCGAACACGTCGAGGAAACGGAACTTGGCCTGCTGGCGGTCCTCGCCGGAGGAGCCGGAGGGGAAGTAGCAGCTGATGATGGAGAGCTTGCGCCGCGGGGTGTCGAAGCGCAGTTCGACATAGCGGCCCTCGGCGTCGAATTCCTCGCAGCCGAAGCCGACGATCACGTCGCTGGGCTCGTGCCGGCTGAAGGCGCCCACGCCCGAATAGCCCTTCTTCCGGGCGAAGTGGAAGTGGCCCTTGAGGCCGGCCAGCGCGTCGTACTTGCCATGCACGTCGGGCGCCTGCGCCTTCACCTCCTGCACGCAAATACAATCCGGACTGGTCTGGGCAAGCCAGGCCTCGACCCCCTTGCTGGCCGCCGAGCGGATGCCATTGAGGTTCAGGCTGGTGAGTTTGAAGAAGGAATTTCCCATGGTGGCGGATGGCAGCCAGGACGCCCTGGCCCAGGATTTCGTGGAGTTCGCCGTGCGCTCCGGCGTCCTGCGTTTCGGTGAATTCAGGACGAAGGCCGGGCGCCTCTCCCCCTATTTCTTCAACGCGGGCCTGTTCGACGACGGCGCGAAGCTGGGGCGGCTGGCGCAATTCTATGCAGGCCGCATCCTCGCTTCGGGCATCGAGTTCGACATGCTGTTCGGGCCGGCCTACAAGGGCATCCCGCTGGCCGCGGCCGTGGCGATCGAGCTGGCCCGCATGGGCCGCAACGTCCCCTACGCCTACAACCGCAAGGAAGCCAAGGACCACGGCGAGGGCGGCACCCTGGTCGGCGCGCCGGTGCGCGGCCGGGTGCTGATCGTCGACGACGTCATGTCCGCCGGGACGGCCGCCCGCGAGTCGATCGCCCTCATCCGGGCGGCCGGTGCCACCCCCCACGCGGTGGCCATCGCCCTCGACCGTCAGGAGAAGGCGACGGAGGACGGGCACGACGCGCCGTGGAGCGCCGTGCAATATGTCCGGGAAAGACTGGGATTGCACGTCTGCGCCATCGCCAGGCTGGCAGATCTCTTGCATTATCTGCAAGTGCACGCCGGCCAGGAGCTGGGGCAGCACCACGCGAAGGTGCTTGCCTACCGGGATCGATACGGAGCCGGCTGAAGAGGAAGCCCTGTTGCTTGTAAACCGCTGTATCCGACTGCTTTCCGGCGCCCTGCTGGCCGCCGGTTCGCTTGCGCCCGCCTGGGCGCAGCCGGCCCAGACGGGCAGCATCTACACCTGCATCGACGCGCGCGGGCAGCGGCTGACTTCCGACCGCCCGATCATGGAATGCCTCGACCGCGAGCAGAAGGAGCTCAAGCGCGATGGCACCGTGCGCCGCACCATCGGCCCTTCCATGACGGCACAGGAGCGCGCGGCCTTCGAGGAGCGTGAGCGCCGGCTCGCCGAGGAGCGCCTGCGCCAGGTGGACGAGAAGCGGGCGCAGAAGGCCCTGCTCACGCGCTACCCCGACCAGGCCGCCCACGACGCCGAACGCGTCAAGGCCCTGCGCGCCGCCCAGGACGTGCTCGCCGCCGGCCAGCGCCGCCTGCACGACCTGCAGGACCAGCGCGGCAAGCTGCTGCAGGAAACCGAGTTCTACAAGGACCCGGGCAAGCTGCCGGCCAAACTCAAGCGCCAGCTGGACGAAAACGAGGAACAGCTCGCCGGCCAGCAGCGCTTCATCGCGGCCCAGGAAGAGGAGAAGAAGCGCATCGACGCGCGCTTCGACGAGGAACTGGTGCGCCTGAAGGCCCTCTGGGTCCAGACGTCGGCTCCGTCCACGGCGACCTCGGGCGCGGCGAGCGCGGCCGGCGGGGTGCCGCAGCCGCGCCGCTGATCTTCGTCGCCGGGGCGACGATTCCCCCGAGGGTGGGGCCCCGCGTCCCCGCGCTTGCCCCTCAGATCCCCAGTTTCCGGCGCAGCAGGTCACCCACCTGCTGCGGGTTCGCCTTGCCCTTGCTGGCCTTCATGGCCTGGCCGACCAGGGCGTTGAAGGCCTTGTCCTTGCCGGCGCGGACCTGTTCGACGTTGGCGGCGTTGGCGGCGATCACCTCGTCGACGATCTGCTCCAGCGCGCCGCTGTCGTTCATCTGCCTGAGGCCCTTGGCCTCGATGACCTGGTCGACGTCGCTACCTTCGCCGGTCCACAGCGCATCGAACACCTGGCGGGCGGCGTTGTTGGACACGGTCCCGTCCTGGATGCGCCGGATCAGGGCGGCCAGCGTCGCCGCCGCCAGCGGCGCCTGCTCTATCCCGATTTCCTGCGCGTTCAGGCGGCGCGACACCTCGCCCATGATCCAGTTGCTCGCCAGCTTCGGCTGGCCGGAGGCGCGCGCGACCTCCTCGAACCAGGCGCCCATCGCCTTGCTCTGGGTGAGCGTGGTGGCGTCGTATTCGGGCAGGCCGTAGTCGGCGACGAAGCGCGCCGCCATCAGGCGCGGCAGCTCGGGCATCTCGCCCTGGATACGCTCGATCCACTCGGGGGCGATCACCAGCGGCGGCAGGTCGGGATCGGGGAAGTAGCGGTAGTCGGCCGCGTCTTCCTTGGTCCGCATGGCGCGCGTCTCGCCGGTGTCGGGATCGAACAGCACGGTGGCCTGCTCGATCGCGAGGCCGTCCTCCAGCCGTTCGATCTGCCAGCGCACCTCGAAGTCGATCGCCTCCTTCATGAACCGGAAGGAGTTCAGGTTCTTGATCTCGCGGCGGGTGCCCAGGGGCTGGCCCGGCTTGCGCACCGAGACGTTGGCGTCGCAGCGGAAGCTGCCTTCCTGCATGTTGCCGTCGCAGATGCCGATCCAGGTGACGATCTTGTGCAGCTCCCTGGCATAGGCCACCGCCTCGTCGGAGGAGCGCATGTCGGGCTCGGTCACGATCTCCAGCAGCGGCGTGCCGGCGCGGTTCAGGTCGATGCCGGACTGGCCCACGAAGTCCTCGTGCAGCGACTTGCCGGCGTCTTCCTCGAGGTGGGCGCGCACCAGGCGCACCGTCTTCTTCTCGTCGCCGAGGAAGAAGCCGATCTCGCCGCCCTGCACCACCGGGATCTCGTACTGCGAGATCTGGTAGCCCTTGGGCAGGTCCGGGTAGAAGTAGTTTTTGCGCGCGAAGATGCTGCGCGGCGCCACGTGCGCGCCGATCGCGAGTCCGAAGCGGATCGCGCGCTCCACCGCGCCCTCGTTCATCACCGGCAGCGTGCCGGGCAGCGCCAGGTCCACCGCGCTGGCCTGCGTGTTGGGCTCGGCGCCGAACTCGGTCGGTGCGCGGCTGAAGATCTTGCTGTGCGTGGAGAGTTGCGCGTGGGTCTCGAAGCCGATGACGACTTCGTAGCCGTGGATGAGCTTGCTCGTGGACATCAGAAAGCCTCCGGGCGGCGGAGGTGGAAATCGGTGGCCTGCTGGAACTGGTGCGCCGCGTTCAGCAGCTTTCCTTCCCCGAAGTAGTTGCCGATCAACTGCAGGCCCACGGGCATGCCGCCCTCGCCGAAGCCGCAGGGGATGCTCATGCCGGGCAGGCCGGCCAGTGAGCCGGGCAGCGTGAAGATGTCGGCCAGGTAGTCGGCCACCGGGTCGCCGCCATGCTCGCCCAGGTGCCACGCCACGGTGGGCGCGACCGGCCCGGCGATCACGTCGCACTCCCTGAACGCGTTCTGGAAGTCGTCCGCGATCATGCGGCGGATCTTCTGCGCCTGCAGGTAGTAGGCGTCGTAGTAGCCGTGCGAGAGCACGTAGGTGCCCACCATGATGCGGCGCTGCACCTCCAGCCCGAACCCTTCGGCGCGCGACTTCTTGTACATGTCCAGCAGGTCGCCGTACTGCTTCGCGCGGTGGCCGAACTTCACGCCGTCGAAGCGCGAGAGGTTCGAGCTGGCCTCGGCCGGCGCGATGATGTAGTAGACCGGGATCGCGAGCTCGGTCCGCGGCAGCGAGATCTCGACGCGCCTGGCGCCCAGCTTCTCGTACTGGCGCAGCGCCGACTCGATCGCCGCGCGCACGTCCGCCGACACGCCCTCGGCCAGGAACTCCTTCGGCACGCCGATGCGCAGGCCTTCGATGGAGCCCTGCAACGCGCGCGTGAAATCTTCCGCGGGAACGTCGAGTGACGTCGAATCGCGATCCGGGTCGGGTCCGCAGATCGCGGACAGCAGCAGCGCGCAGTCTTCCGCCGTGCGGGCCATGGGCCCCGCCTGGTCCAGGCTGGAGGCGTAGGCAATCATCCCGTAGCGGGAGGCGCGGCCGTAGGTGGGCTTGATGCCGGTGATGCCGCAGAAGGAGGCCGGCTGGCGGATCGAGCCGCCGGTGTCGGTGCCGGTGGCCGCCGCGGCCAGGCCGGCCGCCACGGCGACCGCGCTGCCACCCGAGGAGCCGCCGGGGATGCGGCTCTTGTCCCACGGGTTCTTCACCGGGGCGTAGGCGGAATTCTCGTTGGACGAACCCATGGCGAACTCGTCGCAATTGAGCTTGCCCAGCGTCACCGCGCCCGCGTCGGCCAGCCGCCGCACCACCGTCGCATCGAAGGGGGAGCGGTAGTTCTGCAGCATCTTCGAGCCGGCGGTGCTGGGGAAGTCGCGCGTGACGAAGATGTCCTTGTGCGCGATGGGCACGCCAGCCAGGGGCCCGCCGTCGCCGGCGGAGATGCTCTGGTCGGCGGCGCGCGCCTGCTTCAGCGTGCATTCCTCGCTGGTGGCGAGATAGGCGCCGAGGTCCGCGTGCGCCCGCACGCGCCCGAGGAAGTGGCCGGCGAGTTCGACGGCGGAGACTTCCTTCTTCTTCAGCTTGCGCGCGAGCTCCGCGACGGAAAACTGGTGCAACTGCGTCATTCGATCACCTTCGGCACCAGGAACAGGCCCCGCTCCACGGCAGGAGCGCTTTTCTGGTTCTGCTCGCGCGCGTTCGGCTCGCTCGCGACGTCCGCGCGCAGGCGCAGGGCGACGTCGCGGATCGCGGCCACGGGGTGCGTCAGCGGCTCCACGCCGGAGGTGTCCACCGCGCGCATCTTCTCGACCAGGTCGAAGAAGCCGTTGATCTGGGAGAGCATGCGCTCGCTCTCCTGGGGATGCAGCTCCAGTCGCGCGAGATGCGCGATGCGGGCGATGTCTTGGGAGTTCAGGGACATGGTGAAAACGGGTCTTGCCACTCAACGGCTTGTAACGGCCGCCGGGAGGGCGCACGGGGAGTCCGGCACAGGGGATCGGGTATTATCCCGCCTTCGGCGAGCGATGCTCCGCCGCCCGGTGCAACGGCCGCGCAAAGCGGCCGCTTTCGCAGAAGAAACGAGGATTTCCCCAATGTTCGGAGCTTTCCGACGCTATTTATCCACGGACCTGGCCATCGACCTGGGTACCGCCAACACCCTGATCTTCGTACGCGACAAGGGCATTGTCCTGGATGAGCCGTCGGTCGTTGCAATCCGCCACGAAGGCGGCCCGCAGGGCAAGAAGTCGATCCAGGCCGTCGGCCACGAGGCCAAGGCCATGCTGGGCAAGGTGCCCGGCAACATCGAAGCGATCCGCCCGATGAAGGACGGCGTGATCGCCGACTTCACCGTCACCGAGCAGATGCTCAAGCAGTTCATCAAGATGGTCCATCCCCGGTCCGTCCTGAAGCCCAGCCCCCGCATCATCATCTGCGTGCCCTGCGGCTCCACCCAGGTGGAACGGCGCGCGATCCGCGAATCGGCGCTGGGCGCCGGCGCCAGCGAGGTGTACCTGATCGAGGAACCCATGGCCGCCGCCATCGGCGCCGGCCTGCCCGTGTCCGAAGCCTCCGGCTCCATGGTCGTCGACATCGGCGGCGGCACCACCGAGGTCGGCGTGATCTCGCTGGGCGGCATGGTCTACAAGGGCAGCGTGCGCGTGGGCGGCGACAAGTTCGACGAAGCCATCATCAGCTACATCCGCCGCAACTACGGCATGCTGATCGGCGAACCCACCGCCGAGAGCATCAAGAAGCAGATCGGCTCCGCCTTCCCCGGCAGCGAGGTGAAGGAGATGGAAGTCAAGGGCCGCAACCTGTCGGAAGGCGTGCCCCGCAGCTTCACCATCAGCTCCAACGAAATCCTGGAAGCGCTGACCGACCCGCTGAACAACATCGTGTCGGCGGTCAAGAACGCCCTGGAACAGACGCCGCCCGAACTGGGCGCCGACATCGCCGAGCGCGGCATGATGCTGACCGGCGGCGGCGCGCTGCTGCGCGACCTCGACCGCCTGCTGGCCGAGGAAACCGGCCTGCCGGTGCTGGTGGCGGAAGACCCCCTCACCTGCGTGGTGCGCGGCTGCGGCATCGCCCTGGAGCGCATGGAACGGCTGGGCTCGATCTTCACCAGCGAATGACGAAATGACCGCGCCGGGTGCGGCGCGGGATGACACGCTGGCTTCGCCCAGCATGACAATATCGGTCTCCTTTGTCATTCGTCCCTGAGCGAAGCGAAGTCATCCCGCCATGCCCTTAGGCACCCTCGATCGCACACCCCCGCCGTTCTTCAAGCAGGGCCCCTCGGCGCTCTCGAAGCTGATGGTCTGCAGCGCGCTGGCGCTGTTCCTCATGGTCGCGGACGCGCGCTTCAAGATCACGCAGCCGGTGCGCTCGGCCATGGCCACGGTGCTGTTCCCGGTGCAGTGGCTCGCGATGCGCCCGGTGCTCGGCGTGCGCACGGTGCAGGACTACTTCACCAGCCTCAGCACCGCGCTGCAGAACGAGGAGGCGGCCCGCCGCAAGCTGGTGATGCAGTCGCAGCGCGCCAACCAGGTCGAGCAGCTCACGCTGGAGAACAACCAGCTGCGCAAGCTGCTGCAGCTGCGCGACCGCCTGAACACCACCACCCAGACGGCCGAAGTGCTCTATGACGCCGCCGACCCGTACACCCGCAAGGTGATCATCGACAAGGGCATGGCGCAGCACATCGAGCCCGGCTCCCCGGTGATCGACGAATCCGGCGTGCTCGGCCAGGTGACGCGCGTGCACCCGCTCATCAGCGAGATCACCCTGGTGACGGACACCGAACAGGCCATCCCCGTGATCAACACCCGCACCGGCGTGCGCGGCATCACCTATGGCGATGCCGGGCGCTACGGCAGCGGAGGGCTGGAGCTGCGCTACATGGCGGCCAACGCCGACGTGCAGCCCGGCGACCTGCTCACCACCAGCGGCGTGGACGGCGTCTATCCCCCCGGCATCCCGGTGGCCAAGGTCGCGCGGGTGGAGCGCCGGGCCGATTCGGCCTTCGCCAAGATCGTCTGCCATCCGCAGGCCCGGGTGGACGGCGCGCGGCACGTGATGGTGCTGCGGCCGCTGCTGTCGCAGATCCCGCCGCGGCCGGCGCCGGAAGATCCGGCCCCCGTCGTGAGGCGGGGCCGCAAGTAAGGAAGCCGACCGCATGATCATGCGCCCCGGGCAGCCGCTGCTGCTGCCTGCCAACCCGTTCTTCATCTGGTTCACGCTGATCGTCGCGATGATGATCAACATGCTGCCGCTCGGCCGCCTCCCCTGGATGCCCGACGTGCTGGCGGTGGTGATCGTGTTCTGGAGCGTGCACCAGCCGCTGCGCGTGGGCGTGATCGCCGCCTTCCTGTTCGGCCTGGCGGTCGACGTGCACCAGGCCTCCCTGCTGGGCCAGCACGCGCTGGCCTACACCACGCTGAGCTACTTCGCGATCACCATCCACCGCCGGCTGCTGTGGTTCAAGGTGCCTTCGCAGGCGGTGCAGGTGCTGCCGCTGTTCGCCGCCGCCCATGGCATCGAACTGGCCATCCGCATGCTGGCGGGCGCCCCCTTTCCCGGCAGCGCCGTGCTGCTCGCGCCCGTGGTCGAGGCCGCGCTGTGGCCGGTGGTGAGCGTGCTGCTGCTGCTGCCGCAACGCAGGGCGCCGGATCCGGACGAGAATAGGCCCCTCTGAGGGAGGTCTGGAGTCCATGACCGAACTGCGCAACGTCGAAGCCGACCTGTCCCGCTTCCGCGGCCGGGTGCTGGTGGCCAGCGTCGCCGTGCTGGTGCTGTTCCTGCTGCTGGTGTCGCGCCTGGTGGTGCTGCAGGTGGTGCGGCACGAGGAACTCGACGAGCAGGCCGAGGCGAACCGCACGGCGATCGTTCCGATCGTGCCGAACCGCGGCCTGATCCTGGATCGCAACGGTATCGTGCTGGCGACCAACTACTCCGCCTACACGCTGGAGATCACGCCCTCGCGCCTGACGCGCCCGCTCGACACCGTGATCGACGAACTCGGCCACGTGATCGACATCCAGAGCCGCGACCGCCGCCGCTTCAAGAAGCTGCTGGAGGAAAGCAAGAGCATCGACTCGCTGCCGATCCGCACCAAGCTCACCGACGAGGAAGTGGCGCGCTTCACGGTGCAGCGCTTCCGCTTCCCCGGCGTGGACATCAAGGCCCGGCTGTTCCGCAACTATCCCTGGGGCGAGCTCGCCAGCCACGCCATCGGCTACATCGGCCGCGTCAACCAGGCCGAGAAGAAGCAGATGGAGGACTGGGCGGAGGACGAGCAGGCCAACTACCGCGGCACCGAGTACATCGGCAAGCTGGGCGTGGAGCAGAGCTTCGAGAAGCAGCTGCACGGCATCACCGGCGTCGAGCAGGTCGAGACCTCCGCCGGCGGGCGCGCCGTGCGCAAGCTGGCCAGCAGCCCGGCGACGCCCGGCAACACCGTGAAGCTGTCCCTCGACATCAAGCTGCAGAAGCTGGTGGAGGACCTGTACGGCGACCGCCGCGGCGCCATGGTGGCCATCGATCCCAAGACGGGCGAGATCCTCGCCTTCGTCAGCAAGCCCACCTTCGACCCGAACCTGTTCGTGGACGGCATCGACCAGGAGAACTGGCAGATTCTCAACGAGTCGATCGACAAGCCGCTGCTCAATCGGGCGCTGCGCGGCACCTATCCGCCCGGCTCCACCTTCAAGCCCTTCATGGCGCTGGCGGCGCTGGAGACCGGCAAGCGCCGGCCCGAGCAGGCGATCTCCGACCCCGGCTTCTTCTGGTTCGGCGGCCACCAGTTCCGCGACGACAAGCCGGGCGGGCACGGCTCGGTGGACATGTACAAGTCCATCGTCCAGTCCTGCGACACCTACTACTACATCCTCGCCAACGACATGGGCGTGGACCTGATGCACGACCAGCTCTCGCACTTCGGATTCGGCGAGATCACCGGCATCGACATCCAGGGCGAGTCCAAGGGCCTGCTGCCCTCCACCGCGTGGAAGCGCCGGGCCTACCGCCGGCCCGAGCAGCAGAAGTGGTACGCCGGCGAGACCATCTCGCTGGGCATCGGCCAGGGCTACAACAACTTCACCATGCTGCAGCTGGCCACCGCGGTGGCCACCGTCGCCAACCCGGTCGGCGCGCGCATGAAGCCCCACCTGGTGCGCGAGATCGTCGACACCGTGACCCGGAAGACCGAGGTGACGCCGCCGCAGCAGCAAGGCCAACTCGCCGCCAGGCAGGAGAACCTGGCCGTGATCCGCAAGGCGCTGGTGGGCGTGAACATCGAGGGCACTTCCGCGGCGGCCTTCAGGGGCGCGCAGTACACCAGCGGCGGCAAGACGGGCACGGCCCAGGTCGTGGGCATCGCGCAGGGCGCCAAGTACAGCCATGCCAACACCGAGGAGCGGCACCGCGACCACGCGCTGTACATCGCGTACGCGCCGGCCGAGGACCCGAAGGTGGCGATCGGCATGATCGTCGAGAACGCCGGCTTCGGCGCGGCCAACGCCGCGCCGATCGCGCGCCGCGCCTTCGACTACTACCTGCTGGGCGTGTACCCGAGCGAGGAAGACATGGCGGCGGTGAAGCTCGGCAAGGCCACCACGCCGATCGGCGTGCCGCGCTCGGCCGCGGAGTTTGCCTGGCCGCCGACCAACGTCACCGCCGCCGGCGCGCCCGTCACCCCGGCCAGCGCCGCGGTGCTGCCGGCCGCCGCGGTGCAGATCGGGCAGACCATCGCGGCGGCGTTCTCGCCGGTCGCCCACGCCAACATCGGCACGCCGACGGCGGGCACGACCCTGTGGGTGCCGCGCTGGCGCGAGGCGCCCGTCACGGCGGGCGCGAGGCCGGCCGCCGCGGGCGCGAGGCCGGCCGCCGCGGGCGCGAGGCCGGCTGCCGCGGGCGCGAGGCCGGCTGCCGCGGGCGCGTCCGCGCCGAAGCCGGTCGCTCCCGCCCGGGTGGCCGCCACCGGCGCGCCGCCGCTCAGGAAGCCGGCACGGTAAGAGGCGGGTCCCGCCACGCCTGCAGCGCGGGTGGGGCGATCCCGGCGGCCTGCAGCAGCCAGGCCGTGACGGCCTCCGGCATCGCCAGCACGTGGCCCGGGAAGCTGCCGGAGGGGAAGCCCACGTGGCCGCCTTCGCGCGGCTGCCACAACGTGACCCAGGGGCTGATCTCCTGCGGCCGCGGCAGGCTGGCCGCCGGCACGAAAGGATCGTTGCGCGCATTGAGCGCCAGCGCCGGGATCCGGATGCGGTGCAGGTGCGGCTTGGCGGAGGCGCGCGACCAGTAGTCCTCGGTGCCGGTGAAGCCGTGCACGGGCGCGGTGAAGATGTTGTCGAACTCGTAGAGGTCGCGCGCGCGCAGCATCGCCTCGCGGTCGAACAGGCCCGGGTGCTGCGCCCACTTCTGCAGCGCCTTGGGCTTCATCGAGCGCAGGAACATGGTCGTGTAGACCACGCGGTTGAAGCCCTTGCCGATGTGGTGGCCGCCCGCCGCCAGGTCCAGCGGGGAACAGACCGCCGCCACCGCCTGCGCGACGCGGCCCGCCTCGGCGCCGTGCTCGCCGGCCCAGCGCAGCAGCGCATTCCCGCCCAGCGACACGCCCACGGCCACGATGGGCCCCTCGTGCTGCTCGCGCAGGCGGCGCAGCATGAAGTCGATCTCCTCGTGGTCGCCCGAGTGGTAGGCGCGCGGCGCCAGGTTGATCTCGCCGCTGCAGCCGCGGAAGTGCGGCACGGCGAAGCCCAGCCCGCCGCGCGCCGCGACGTCGGCGAAGGCCTCGGCGTAGTGGCTGCGCGAGGAGCCTTCGAGGCCGTGGAACAGCACGAGCAGGGGCCGGCGCGCGGACACCTCGGCGTCCAGCAAGTCGAGGTCGACGAAATCGCCGTCGGGGGTCGTCCAGCGCGTGCGCCGGTACGAGGGCACCGGCCCGCGCGTGCGGCGCGCCATCAGCGCGGCCCAGATGGTCTGGAGGTTGCCTCCGGGCAGCCACGGGGGCGCCCGGTACTCCTGCACGGAAGCGCTAGTGGAGGACCGAGGGGGCATCCGAGACTTCCTGGATGTCGCTCGTGGTGCCCGGGCTCGCATGGTGCGCCACCAGGCGCCAGCCCTGGGCAGTGCGGTGGTACACGTTGGTCGCGATCACCCAGGCGTTGGTGGGCCCGCCGGCGGTGAGTACTTCGACCCGTTCGACCAGGTTGTGCACGCAGCTCGCGACCGACACGATCTTGCGCACCTGCTCGGGCCACGCCCGCACCGCGCCGCCCTCGGCGAACATCGCCCCGAAGGTGGCCCGGATCGCGGTGGCGCCCACCACGCGCGGACCGCCGGGATGGATGCAGACGATTTCGTCCTCGTCCGCCCAGCACGCCATCAGCTTCTCGATGTCGCCCCGCTGCAGGGCGTCGTAGAAGGCGGCTTCGATGTCGTCGGCGTCGCCTTCGAGGTGGGCGGCCTGGAGCTTGGACTTGTGCATGGGGGTCGTCTTTCCTGTCGATTGTGCCGGACCTATCCGAGCCAGCGGCGCGCCACGGCCTCGAGATCGCCCTGCGCGGCCTGCCACACCAGCTCGGGCGCGGCGACGTGGATGCCCGGCGGTGCGCGCCGCAAGGCCAGCGCGAGCAGTTCCGCAACCTTGACGGCCCGCACCGGCTGCTCGGCCGAAGGCACCATGTACTTGAACACGCCCAGCATCCAGCGCGCCAGCCGCTGCAGCGGATGCTGCTGCGCGGCGGCCGCGCGCTTCTGCGCCGAGCGCAGGATCAGCACGCGCTCGAAGCCGAGGCTGGCGACGGCGTGCTCGTCCAGGCTGGCGAGCCCGCTCTTGAGCGCTTCCGGCAGCCGCCCCGGCGCATGCGGCAGCACCACGGCCAGCGTGCGCACGCCGCTGGCGCGCAGCCAGCGCGCCAGCTCCGGCAGCTGCGCGGGCGCGGGCGTCCAGAGCGCGCGCTCGCGGTCGTAGAACAGGCGCGGCGGATCGAACAGCACGACCGCGGTGTCGGCCTGCGCGCGCGGCCAGTCCGCCGGCGTGGCCGACGGCACGAGCAGCGTCTGCACGTTGCGCATGCCTTCGGTGACGGGCTCGCGCGCGAGCACCTGCGTGAGCGCATAGGCGGAGGACCCGGCGAGGCGCCGCAGCACTTCGTTGCCCAGCGCGCCGGTGGCGCCGGCGATCAGCAGGCGCGGCCGGCCGACGGATGGCGCCGTGCGCGCGGCCGCTTGCAGCACTTGAAGCGGATCCTGCCGCATCCCATCTATGCTACCGTCGACAGGTTTGCCCTGGGGTAAGGAACCGACATGAAGAAGTGGCTGCTGATCCTCATCGTGCTCGCATCCCTCTCGGGCTGCGGCTACAACGACTTCCAGCGTCTCGACGAACAGACCAAGTCGGCCTGGAGCGAGGTGCTCAACCAGTACCAGCGGCGGGCCGACCTCGTGCCCAACCTGGTCGCCACGGTGAAGGGCGAGGCGAACTTCGAGCAGGAGACGCTCACCCGCGTGGTCGAGGCGCGCGCGAAGGCCACGTCGGTGCAGGTCACGCCCGAGACGCTGAACAACCCCGAGGCGTTCCAGAAGTTCCAGCAGGCGCAGGGCGAGCTCTCCAGCGCGCTGTCGCGGCTGCTGGTGGTGAGCGAACGCTATCCGGACCTGAAGGCCAACCAGGGCTTCCGCGACCTGCGCGTGCAGCTCGAAGGCACGGAGAACCGCATCACGGTGGCGCGCAACCGCTACATCCAGGCGGTGCAGCAGTACAACGTGCTGGCGCGCAGCTTCCCGACCAACCTCACTGCGATGGTCTTCAGCTACCAGCCGAAGCCGAGCTTCACGGTGCAGAACGAGGCGCAGATCTCCACGCCGCCGACGGTGGACTTCGGCAAGCCCGCCGGCCCGGCGGTGACGACCCCGCCTGCAGCACCTTCGTCGGCCGCGCCCGCGCGCTGAGGTGATCCGGCTCCTCGCCCTCCTCCTCGCGCTGCTCGCGTGGGCCGGCGTGCGGGCCCAGGACGTCCTGCCCGTCCCCCCGCTCACGGCCCGCGTCGTCGACCAGACCGGCACGCTGGATCCCATCCAGCGCAAGGGCCTGGAGGACAAGCTCGCCGCCTTCGAGCAGAAGAAGGGCACGCAGATCGTGGTGCTGCTGGTGGCCACCACGCAGCCCGAGGACATCGCGAGCTACGCCAATCGCGTGGCCAACGAGTGGAAGATCGGCCGCAAGGAGGTGGGGGACGGCATCGTCGTCATCGTCGCGAAGGACGACCGCAAGGTGCGCATCGAGGTCGCCAAGACGCTGGAAGGCGCGGTGCCGGACCTCGCCGCGAAGCAGATCATCGACGACGCGATCACGCCGCGCTTCCGGCAGGGCGACTTCGCCGGCGGGCTGCAGGCCGCGGCCGACCAGCTGATCGCGCGCATCTCCGGCGAAGCGCTGCCGGCGCCGCCGCAGCCGCGCGCGCCGGGGCAGCCGCAAGGCGGCGAGGGCTTCGACTTCTTCGACCTCGCGATCTTCCTGTTCTTCGCGGTCCCCATCGCGGGGGCGGTGCTGCGCGGCGTCCTCGGGCGCAAGCTCGGCTCGCTGGTCACCGGCGGCGGTGCGGGTGTCCTCGCCATGCTGTTCACGTCCAGCATCGTGGTGGCGGCGGTCGCCGGGGTGATCGCCCTGCTCTTCACGCTGCTGACGGGCGCGGGCCCCTTCGCCGGGCGCCGCCGCGGCGGCTTCGGCGCGCCGGTCATCTTCCCCGGCGGCGGCTGGGGCGGGGGCGGGGGCGGAGGTGGCGGCTGGGGCGGCGGCGGCGGCGGCGGCGGCTTCGGTTCGGGCGGCGGGGGCGACTTCGGCGGCGGCGGCGCCTCGGGAGACTGGTGATGATGCAGCGCCTGCGACGCATGTTCCGGCACCGCTGGCTCGACGAGTCGGATACGCGGCGCGCGATCCCGCCCGCGGTGGCGCAGCGCGTGGCCGAGCGCGTGGCGGCCAGCGAGCGGCGCCACAGCGGCGAGATCCGCGTCTACATCGAGGCCGGCCTGCCCCTGAGCTACCTCTGGCGCGACGCCACGCCGCGCGAGCGGGCCATCGCCATGTTCGGCAAGCTGCGCGTGTGGGATACGGAGCACAACAACGGCGTGCTCGTCTACCTGTTGCTGGCCGAGCATGCCATCGAGATCGTGGCCGACCGCGGCCTCGCGCGCCACGTGCCGCAGGCGCAGTGGGAGCAGGTCGTGCAGGACATGCGCAGCGCCTTCCGCGCGGGCCGCTACGAGGAGGGGCTCGCGCAGGCGGTGGACGCGGTGAGCGCCCTGCTGGAGCGCCACTTCGCGCTCGCGCCGGGCGCGGCCAACCCCAACGAGCTGCCGGACCCGCCCCTGCTCGGCTGAAGACCTACTTCAGCTGCGAGTCGACCGTGTAGACGGTGCCGCCCCAGCTGGCCTGCAGCGCCAGCCCCGATTCGGGGATCTGGTAGATGTCGATCGAGGGGTTGAAGGAGCGCGTCATGCCGCCGGTGCCGGTGCTGACCGAGGCCCCCAGGTCGCCGCCGGCGCTGCCGGCCATCACGAACTGCTCCAGGGCGGAACGGCTCTTGAAGACGAAGACCTGGAAGACCTTCTGCTTGCCGATCCCCGGGCCGGTGCCCGCGCGCGTGCTCAGCATGAAGGTGGGCGCCTTGGTGCTGTTGTCGAACAGCACGCCCTTGCCCCTCTGCCCCACGAACAGCAGGGCGTAGATCGAGTCCACCTCGAACACCGCATAGCCGGCCGATTGCTCCACCGCGGCGCGGGCCTCCGGCTGCAGGGCGTAGAGCTTTTCCAGGCCGGTCGAAGCAAGCTGCAGGCGCGCAGTGCGCTCGGCTTCCCGGGCCTCCGGGCTCAGGGCGGCGGCGGTGTCCTGCGCGGCGGCCGGAGCGAGGCTCGCGAGTTCCGCGGCGGCCAGGGCCGCGGCGGCGAGCAGGCGGGAGAGGACATGCATGGCGAGTGCCTCCAGTGCGCGGGAACACGCCCCGCACCCCGCGGGGGCAAGGGAGAATCGCGCAGGAAGTGCCGCCGCAGCATTGGACCTTGGTCCCACCCGCGCCCGTGCCTGCCGCGGCGTGCCGCCGCTCCGTGCCCGGTGGGCGCCAGGGTGGCTTCTTCGCGCCGGCGTCAGTCGCGCACTTCGCCGTTCGGCTTCAGCAGCGCCATGCCCACGTAGCTGCCGCCGTGGCGGAAGTTGGGCTTGAAGTCCACGACGTAGCCACCGGCGTCGTAGCGGCCCAGGGCCGACAGCGACTTGTGCAGCGTGGCGCGCGTGACGTGGCTGCCGCTGCGCTTCATGCCCTCGACCAGCACCTTGGCCGCGATGCAGGCCTCCAGCGCGGTCACGCTCATCGCCTCCTTGTAGCCCGCGCCGGACCAGGCTTCGCTGCATTCGCGCACCACGGGGACGGCCTGCGAGCGGGGCGTCGGCACCGTGATGGCGACGGACACGCCGAGGGCGTCGGGGCCCAGCGCCTTGGCGAGCTGGCTCGCGCCCGCGAACGACAGGCTGGTGGTCATGGTGGCCCGGCCCTGCGCCTTCAGCTTCTTCAGCATCTGCGCGGCCGGCGCGTAGAGCGTGGTCACCACCAGCACGTTGGGATCGGACGCGATGACTTCGCGCACGTTCGCGTCGGACACCTCGGCATTGCGCTTGATGGCCACCGAGACGGGCTTGCGGTCGAACTTCTGCAGCACGTTGGCCACGGTCTCGAAGTTCTGCTTGCCGACCGCGTCGTCGTAGTGCAGCACCGTCACGCGGGTGTTGCCCAGGTTGCCCCAGAAATTCACGATCTTCACGATCTCGTCCGCGTACGTCGCCCGCACGGTGTAGACGTAATCGTTCTGCTTGCGGATCGTGTCGGCGCCGGTGAACGGGGCGAAGAAGGGGACCTTGTGTTCCAGCACGGCGGGCATCGCGGGGATGCTCAGCGTGGAGGAGGCATAGCCGAACAGCGCCACCGCGTTCTGCTCTTCCAGCAGCTTCTGCGTGTTCTCGGCCGAGAGCTTGGTGTCGTTCCTGTCGTCGAGGGTCACCAGCTTGATCTTCGCGCCCGCGACACCGCCCGCCTCGTTCACCTTGCGGAAGTAGGCCAGCGCGCCGTTGCGGATGTCGTTGCCCAGTTCGGCGTTGCCACCCGACAACGGAGCCGACTGGCCGATCACGATTTCCTGGGCGAGGACGGGGGCTGCGGCGAGCAGCAGCGTGCAGGCAAGGATGCGCATGGGGTTCCTCCAACGAATGCAACAGGCCGTCTGCCGCGGCCGTTCCGCGAGCAAGCGTACTCCTGCTCGGCCATGTCGTCCTCGGGACAGACCCGGACAGCCAGGCGCCTACGCCTGGGTACCGCGACCCCACGAACGCCCGCGGCTGCGGCAGCATTGCGTCCGATGCAGTCCCTGAAAGAACCCTGGCCCCACGCCCTCTGGATCGTCCGGCACGGCCAGAGCGCGGGCAACGTGGCGCGCGATGCCGCCGAGGCAGCGGGCCACGCGCTGATCGACGTGGAGCACCGCGACATCGACGTGCCTCTCTCGCCGCTGGGGGTGGAGCAGTCGCGCGCGCTGGGGCGCTGGTTCGGAGCGCTGGCGCCGGAGCAGCGTCCGCAGGTGGTCCTGTGCTCGCCCTACGTGCGGGCTCGCGACACGGCGCGCCTGGTGCTGGAGGAAGCGCGCCTGCGGCCCGGCGCCGAGGTGCGCCTGCGCGTCGACGAGCGCCTGCGCGAGAAGGAGTTCGGCATCCTCGACCGGCTGACCAAGCTGGGCATCCGGCAGAAGTACCCGGAGCTGAACGAGCAGCGCTCGCACGTCGGCAAGTTCTACTTCCGGCCGCCGGGGGGCGAGAGCTGGTGCGACGTGATCCTGCGCCTGCGCAGCCTGACCGAGATGATGACGCGCGAGCACGGCGGCGAGCGCGTGCTGGTGGTGGCCCACCAGGTGATCGTCAACTGCATGCGCTACCTGCTGGAGAACCTGGACGAATCGCAGATCCTCGGCATCGACCGCCTGGGCGACGTGCCGAACTGTTCGGTGACTTCGTACGCGCTCGATGCGCAGGCCCGCTGCCTGCACCTGGACCTGGTCAACTTCGTCGCGCCGCTGCTGGAGGCGGGCGCGCCGGTGACCGCGGCGAAGGACATTCCGGCGGCGCCCAAGCCATGAGCGCGGTCGTCGACGAAGCCCTGCTGCGCGGCTGGCCGCTGCCCCAGCCGGGCGCGGATTCCGACAAGGAGGACCGCGGCAGCGTGCTGGTGCTGGCCGGCAGCCGCGAGATGCCCGGCGCGGCGATCCTGGCCGGTACCGCGGCGCTGCGCGCGGGCGCGGGCAAGCTGGTGATCGCCACCCCGCAGTCGGCGGCGACGGCGGTGGCCGCCTCCGTGCCCGAGGCGCGTGTGCTCGCCCTGCCGGAAGGTTCCGAGGGCGCGCCCACCCTGTCCGGCCTGCCTCCGCTGCAGGCGATCGCCGCCTCGCTCTCCGCGGTCGTGATCGGCCCCGGCATGATCGGTTCGCAGTCGACCATCGCCTTCGTGCAGGCGGTGCTGCCGCTGTTCCGCAACGCGGTGGTGCTGCTCGATGCGCTCGCGCTCGATTGCGTGCGCATGCCTGGCCGCTTCGAGCAGCCGGTGATCCTGACGCCGCACGCGGGCGAGATGGCGCACCTGACCGGCCACGGCAAGGAGGACCTGCAGGACGAACCGCGGGAGGCCGCGTGTGCCCAGGCCGCGGCGTGGAACGCGGTGGTGGCCCTGAAGGGCGCGACGACCTGCGTCGCCGCGCCCGACGGCCGCTGCTGGACCCACCGCGCGCAGGCGCCGGGGCTGGGCACCTACGGCTCGGGCGACGTGCTGGCCGGGATCATCGCCGGCCTCGCCGCGCGGGGCTGCGCGCCGGAGCAGGCCGCGGTGTGGGGCGTGGCGCTCCATGCGCGCGCGGGCGAGGCGCTCGCGGCGCGCATGGGGACGCTGGGCTTCCTGGCGCGCGAGTTGGCGGGCGAAGTGCCGGCCCTGATGGAAGCGCTCGCTGCCTAGCTTCGCGAGCAGGTCCGGCTGCAGGATCGCGATCCAGTGAACGTCCGGGGTCCTTGACGAAGGTGACGTCCTTCATCTTGCGCCGCGCCGCCAGCGGCGCAGCCCGCATGCCGCGACCGCGGCGCTCAGGGCGCCGGCCGCTGCCAGCGTACGCGACAGCGCCGCCACACGTAGAGGGTCAGCGGCAGCATCGCCAGGTTGATGAGCAGCACGCTGATGGCGATGCCCGCGGCGCCGTGGCTGCGGCCGATCCACCACGTGGCGCCGCCCTGCAGCAGGCCATGGAAGACCGCCAGCGCGACCAGCGGTTCTCGCTTGAACGCACGCAGGTAGATCGCGAAGTGGCTCATCAGGACCTGCAGGCCCGCGCCGGCGAGCAGCAGGGCCACCTGCGTCCACGGCAGGAAGCGCGCGCCGATCGCGAAGCCGCCCTGCAGGATCGCGACGGCGAGGGTGCCCGCCAGTGCGCCGGCGAAGGCGAGCGCCGCGCCCTGGCGCAGCACGCGGAAGAACTGCCGGTCGAGCGCCTGCCACTCGGACTGCGCCACCAGGCGGCCGAACTGCGGCACGTTGGCGTTCACGAAGGTCAGCGCGATCGCCGTCAGCGCATTGGCGGCGGCGATGGTGATGCCCATGCGGCCGGCTTCCGCCGCGCCCTGGTAGTAGAACAACACCGGCGTGAACAGGTGGAAGACGACGTACCCGGCCATCCACGACAGAGAGATGCGCCACTGCAGCGGCCACACGTCGCGCCACCAGGAGGCGCCCTCGACCGCGCGCCGGGGAAGGCGCGCGAGGCCGCGCAGCAGCACGGGCCGCCGGCGCACGAAGTAGCGCGCGTAGACGAGGAACTTGAGCAGCAGCGAAGCGCCCAGGCCGTAGAGCCCCACGCCCGCCAGCAGGCAGGCCCACAGCGACAGCGTGCCGAGGAGGGCCGCCTGCGCTTCGCAGCGGGCCATCTCCGTGACGTGGCCGCTGCCGGACTCCAGTGCCACCAGCGGCGACAGCGCGAGGTTGGCGGCGACGCCCGCCACGGCCAGCACCCACGGCAGCTGCCAGCCGGCAAGGCCGCCGCCCGCCCGCCGGAAATAGGAGAGCCCCAGCGCGACGAGGACGATCGCCAGCAGCGCGCTGGCCGCGCCGAACCACAGCGCCGCCTTCGCCAGCAGGCTCCTCAGGCGCGCGTGCGCGAGCCGGTCCCCGGTGATCCGCCCGTGCGCCGCCCAGCGCAGCGCCACGAACTCGTGGCTGAAGAACTGGACCAGCACGGTGGCGAGCCCCAGTTCGAAGAAGACCTGCAGGGCCATGAGGCCCGCCATCGTGTAGTAGTAGCCCTGGGCCTCCGGCGTGAGCCTGGCGGCGATCAGGTAGAGCGTGAGCGGCGTGCTCGCGAGGCTCCACGTCCGCGCCAGCAGCCCGTAGCCGACGGCACGCCGGAGCGCGGTGGGCGAGCCGGAGCTCATGCCGTGACCAGCCCCAATCGCTTGAGCAGGCGAACGGCCGCGGCGCGCAGGCCTTCCGGCAGGCGGGCCCCCGGGCCGAGCACGGCGGCGTCGACGCTGCCCGTGCGCG
The DNA here is from genome assembly GCF_016722785.1 of Ramlibacter monticola. Lineage (GTDB taxonomy): Bacteria > Pseudomonadota > Gammaproteobacteria > Burkholderiales > Burkholderiaceae_C > Ramlibacter > Ramlibacter monticola. Next base: position 944,989 of record NZ_JAEQNE010000002.1, read on the forward strand.
CGGACGGCCGGTCGCGCAGTTCGCCGATGAAGGCGAGGTAGCGCTGCGCCATGCGGTCCGCTCCGAACTGTTCGTGCGCGCGCGCCAGCGCGCCGGCCGAGAGCCGCGCCAGCCGCTCGGGATCCGCGCCCAGGCCGGCGATCGCGGCGACGAACTGCTCCACCCGGCCCACGTCCACCAGCAGCCCGTTGCAGCCTTCCTCGATCACCGGATCGGTGATGCCCTCCAGGCGCGAGGCCACGGGAACGACGCCGCGCGCCATGGCTTCCAGCAGCACCAGCGGCATGCCCTCGAAGTGCGAGGGCAGCAGCAGCACCTCCGAGGCCGCCAGCACCTGCATCGCCTGCTCCGGTGCGAGGGCACCGTGGATGCGCAAGGCGGCAGGAGGGAGGTGGCCGGCGAGCGCTTCCGACAGGCGAGGCAGGTCGGGCCCGTCGCCGACCACGTCGAGGGTGAACGCCACGTCCTGCCGCCTCAGTCCCTCCGCGATGGCCGACAGGTAGAGCACGCCCTTCTGGCCGTGCTCGATGCGCCCCAGGTAGACTAGCCGCATCGGCGCGTTCGCATCCCGCGCCCGGCGCGGCGCGGGATCCGGCAGGCGGATGCCATTGGGAATGCACCGCAGCGGGAAGGTGGCGGGGACGTGGCGCGCCGCCTCGCGCCGCACCGCCTCGCCGACGGCCACCGCGCCATCGAGATTGCGCGCATTGGCGAGCCCGACGCGGAAGATCTTGACGTCGAGGTTGTGCAGGACCGCGATGGCGCAGGTCGAAGCCGGCAGCAGCCCCAGCGCGCCCTGCGCGAAGCGCGCGTGATTCAGCAGGCACGCATCGTGGCCGCGCAGGCACTCCGCGATGCGCTGCGCATGGCGGATGCGCGACTGCCGCGGATCGGGCAGCACCTCGCGCACCTCGAAGCCTTCGCGCCGCGGCTCGGCATGCCAGGGCCCGATCGCCTCGGTGACGACGAAGGTCACTTCGCAGCCCTGGCGCCGCAGCGCGAGCGCGAGCTGCAGCAGCACGGTCTCCATGCCGCCCACGTTCAGCGCATAGACGACCAGCGCGATCCTGGGCATCACGGAACGCTGGCGATGGCCCACAGGCCCAGCGGCTCCGGCCGGCCGATGCGGCCCAGGAGCCTGAGCACCCCGTGCTTCAGCTGCCGCAGCAGCCCCCGCGGCGGCGTGTTGACCCAGATCTCGCCGGTCTCCACGTCGGTCAGGCCGGCGCGCTGCAGCATCTCCCTCAGCGCCCGCTGGTTGAAGAACAGGACGTGCACCGGCGGCACCCAGTCCTGCCGCGTGGCGCTGCGCACGCTGGGGCTGTCGACATTCGGCACGGTGCAGAAGAACCGGCCGCCCGGCTTCAGCGCGCGGCGGATGTGGCCCACGAACTTCTTCGGCTCCGACAGATGCTCCAGCACCTCGAAGGAGGTGACCACGTCGAACTTCTCCCCGCCGGCGGCGAGTTCCTCGATGGGCATCACGGCGAGCGGAAACGGCGCGTCCTTGCGGCCCGCCTCGATGGCGGTGCGGGACACGTCGATCCCGCGCACCTGCCAGCCCTTCGCGTACGCCGCGCGGCAGAACCGGCCGACGCCGCAGCCCACATCGAGCAGCGCGCCCCGCGCGTCCCGCAGCCGGTCGAAGAAGGGCCGGTACGTGGGGTAGTTCGCGAAGGCCAGCCAGTCCTTCGTCCGGTACAGCGCCTCGAGGTGGTGTTCCTCGTACTCCGGCGTCCGGTAGACCTCGTCGTAATCCACCGTCCGGGCCTGCGCCGGGTCGAAGAACCACAGGCCGCAATCCGCGCAGACCTGGACCTGGAAGGCCCCGATCCGCGCCGGGCGGTCCGTGTTCAGGCCGTCGCAGACAGGACACGCGCTCATCTTCACCTCGTGCATGGGGACCACCGATTGTGCCTGCGCAAGAAAAAAGCCCCGACCTTTCGACCGGGGCTTCAGGGCGCGGGTTTTTAGCGCGTTCTTGTTTCGCGAAGCTTCTTTTTCTTCGGATCTGCGAGGATTCTTATTTTTTCTGCATGTACCTGCGCAAGGCAGCCATCTCGGCGGCGGCAATGGCAAGTTCCGATTGGGCGCGGGCGATGTCGATCTCGCTCTTGGCGTTGCGCAGCGCCTCCTGGGCGGCGTTCTTCGCTTCGTTGGCCTTCTCTTCGTCCAGGTCCTTGCCGCGGATGGCGGTGTCGGACAGCACGGTCACGCGGTTCGGCTGCACCTCGAGGATGCCGCCGGCGACGAAGATGAACTCCTCGCTGCCGTCGGACCGTTCGATGCGCACCGAGCCGGGCTTCACGCGCGTGATCAGCGGCGTGTGGCGCGGGTAGATGCCCAGTTCGCCGGCCTCGCCGGGAAGCGCGACGAAACGCGCTTCACCGGAGAAGATCGACTCCTCGGCGCTCACCACGTCGACGTGGATGGTGTGCGTGGTGTCGACCATGTCTTAGGCCGCCAGCTTCTTGGCCTTCTCGAAGGCTTCGTCGATGGTGCCGACCATGTAGAAGGCCTGCTCGGGCAGGTGGTCGCACTCGCCGGCCAGCAGCATCTTGAAGCCGCGAATGGTTTCGGCCAGCGGCACGTACTTGCCGGGCGAGCCCGTGAACACCTCGGCCACGTGGAACGGTTGGCTCAGGAAACGCTGGATCTTGCGGGCGCGCGCCACGATCAGCTTGTCTTCCGGCGCCAGTTCGTCCATGCCCAGGATGGCGATGATGTCGCGCAGTTCCTTGTAGCGCTGCAGCGTCTGCTGCACCGCGCGGGTCGTGGTGTAGTGCTCTTCGCCGACGACGTTGGGGTCCACCTGGCGACTGTTGGAGTCCAGCGGGTCGATGGCGGGGTAGATGCCCAGCGAGGCGATGTCACGCGACAGCACCACGGTGGCGTCCAGGTGGGCGAACGTGGTGGCGGGCGACGGGTCGGTCAGGTCGTCCGCGGGCACGTACACGGCCTGGATCGAGGTGATCGAGCCGACCTTGGTGGAAGTGATGCGCTCCTGCAGGCGGCCCATTTCCTCGGCCAGCGTCGGCTGGTAGCCCACGGCGGACGGCATCCGGCCCAGCAGGGCGGACACCTCGGTGCCGGCCAGCGTGTAGCGATAGATGTTGTCCACGAAGAACAGCACGTCACGGCCTTCGTCACGGAAGGACTCGGCGATGGTCAGGCCGGTCAGCGCCACGCGCAGGCGGTTGCCCGGGGGCTCGTTCATCTGGCCGTACACCATGGCCACTTTCGACTCGGCCAGGTTGTCCAGCTTCACGACACCGGATTCGGCCATCTCGTGATAGAAGTCGTTGCCTTCGCGGGTGCGCTCACCCACGCCGGCGAACACCGACAGGCCCGAGTGCGCCTTGGCGATGTTGTTGATCAGCTCCATCATGTTGACGGTCTTGCCGACGCCGGCGCCGCCGAACAGGCCGACCTTGCCGCCCTTGGAGAACGGGCAGATCAGGTCGATCACCTTGATGCCCGTTTCGAGCAGTTCCTGCGAGGGCGACAGTTCGTCGTACGCGGGGGCCTTGCGGTGGATCGGCGCGGTCAGCGCCTGGTCCACGGGGCCGCGCTCGTCGATCGGGTTGCCCAGCACGTCCATGATGCGGCCCAGCGTCGCCTTGCCGACCGGCACCGTGATGGCCGCGCCGGTGTTGTACACCGTGTAGCCGCGGCGCAGGCCTTCGGACGAACCGAGCGCAATCGTGCGCACCACGCCGTCACCCAGCTGCTGCTGCACTTCCAGCGTCAGGGCGCTGCCTTCCATCTTCAGCGCGTCGTACACGCGCGGCATCTGGTCGCGCGGGAACTCGACGTCCACCACGGCGCCGATGCACTGAACAATTTTTCCTTGGGTCTGAGCCATTCTCTCGCTCCGAAATTTTTTAAACCGCCGCGGCGCCCGACACGATCTCCGAAAGTTCTTTCGTGATCGCGGCCTGGCGCGTCTTGTTGTAGACCAGCTTGAGCTCGTTGATCAGGTTGCCGGCGTTGTCCGTGGCGGCCTTCATGGCCACCATGCGCGCCGACTGCTCGGAGGCCATGTTCTCGGCCACCGCCTGGTACACGAGGCCTTCGAGGTAGCGCAGCAGCAGCTCGTCGATCACGGTCTTCGCGTCCGGCTCGTAGATGTAGTCCCAGCTCGGCTCGCCCTGGTCTGCCTTCAGCTGGCCCTCGTCGAGGGGCAGCAGGCGCTCGATCACGGGCTCCTGGCGCATCGTGTTGATGAACTTGGTGTACGAGATGTACACGGCGTTCAGCTTGCCTTGCGCGTACTGGTCCAGCAGCACCTTCACCGGCCCGACCAGCCGCTCGAGGTGGGGCGTGTCACCGAGCTGGGTGACATGTGCGACCACCTGCGCGCCGATGCGGCTCAGGAAGCCGAGGCCCTTGTTGCCGATCGCGACCGCCTGGACGCTCACGCCTTCCGTCTGCAACTCGCGCAGCTTCTGCGTGACGCCGCGCAGGATGTTGGTGTTCAGCCCGCCGCACAGGCCCTTGTCGGTGGTCACCACGATCACGCCCGCCGCCTTCGCGTCGTTGTGACGCATGAAGGGGTGGACGTACTCCGGGTTGGCCTTGCCGAGGTTGGCGGCGATGTTGCGCACCTTGTCGCTGTAGGGCCGGGCCGCGCGCATGCGGTCCTGCGCCTTGCGCATCTTGGACGCGGCCACCATTTCCATGGCCTTGGTGATCTTCCTGGTGTTCTCCACCGATTTGATCTTGCCGCGTATTTCCTTGCCTGCAGCCATTGCCGTCCTTCCTTGGCTCGTGCTTTAGGCGAAGGACTTCTTGAACGCTTCGATCGCGCTGGTCAGCTCGGCCTCGGCATCCTTGTCCATGGCCTTGTTGGTTTCCAGCTTGTTCAGAAGCGCCGCGTACTTGTCCTTCAGGTACGTGTGCAGGCCGTGCTCGAAGGGCAGGACCTTCTTGAGGTCGATGTCGTCGAGGTAGCCCTTGTTCACCGCGAACAGCGAGGCGGCCATCAGGGCGATGGACAGCGGGCTGTACTGGGGCTGCTTGAGCAGTTCCGTCACGCGGGCGCCGCGATCGAGCTGCTTGCGCGTGGCGGCGTCCAGGTCGGACGCGAACTGCGCGAAGGCGGCCAGTTCACGGTACTGCGCCAGGTCGGTACGGATACCGCCGGACAGCGACTTCACCAGCTTGGTCTGGGCGGCACCGCCCACGCGCGACACCGAGATACCCGCGTTGATGGCGGGACGGATGCCGGCGTTGAACAGGCTGGTTTCCAGGAAGATCTGGCCGTCGGTGATCGAGATCACGTTGGTCGGCACGAACGCGGACACGTCGCCGGCCTGCGTCTCGATGATCGGCAGCGCGGTCAGCGAGCCGGTCCTGCCCTTGACTTCACCCTTGGTGAAGGCTTCCACGTAATCGGCGTTCACGCGCGCGGCGCGCTCCAGCAGGCGGGAGTGGAGATAGAACACGTCGCCGGGGTAGGCTTCGCGGCCCGGGGGGCGGCGCAGCAGCAGCGACACCTGGCGATACGCGACGGCCTGCTTGGACAGGTCGTCATAGATGATCAGGGCGTCCTGGCCGCGGTCGCGGAAGTACTCGCCCATCGTGCAGCCGGAGTACGCGGACACGTACTGCATGGCGGCGGACTCGGAGGCGGACGCGGCGACCACGATGGTGTATTCCATCGCGCCGTTCTGCTCCAGCGCGCGCACGATGTTCTTGATCGTGGACGCCTTCTGGCCGATCGCGACGTACACGCAGGTCATGTTCTGACCCTTCTGGTTGATGATCGTGTCGACCGCGACGGCGGACTTGCCGGTCTGGCGGTCGCCGATGATCAGCTCGCGCTGGCCACGGCCGATCGGCACCATGGAGTCGATGGCCTTCAGGCCGGTCTGCACCGGCTGGTCCACGGACTTGCGCGCGATCACGCCGGGAGCGACCTTCTCGATCACGTCCGTCATCTTGGCGTTGATCGGGCCCTTGCCGTCGATCGGCTGGCCCAGGGCGTTCACCACGCGGCCGATGAGTTCGGGGCCGACGGGCACTTCCAGGATGCGGCCCGTGCACTTGACGGTGTCGCCTTCCGAGATGTGCTCGTACTCGCCCAGGATCACGGCGCCGACGGAGTCGCGCTCGAGGTTCAGCGCGAGGCCGTAGGTCGGCTCGCCGTCCTTGGTGGCGGGGAACTCCAGCATTTCGCCGGCCATCGCATCGGACAGGCCGTGGAGGCGGACGATGCCGTCGGTCACGGAGATGACCGTGCCCTGGTTGCGGATGTCGGCGCTGGCAGCCAGGCCTTCGATCCGGCTCTTGATCAGTTCGGAAATTTCAGCGGGATTGAGCTGCATGACTCGTTCCTTAGTCCTTGGGAGCGGGACAGCCTCAGGCCGTCAGCGCAACTTTCATTTGTTCCAGGCGGGCCCTGACCGAGGTGTCGAGCACTTCGTCTCCCACCACGACGCGGATGCCGCCGATGAGGGACGGGTCTTCCTGCACGGTGAGATTCAGCTTACGGCCAAAACGTTTCTCGAGAGCCAGGGAAACCTGGCCCAGCTGGTCCGGCGCGATCGGGAAGGCGCTGAACACGACCGCATCGGACGAGCCGCTCTGCGCGTTCTTCATCTCGTGGAACTGGCGCGCGATCTCGGGCAGCGCGGCCAGCCGGCCGTTGTCGATCACGGTGCGCAGGAAGTTCTGCGCCTGCGCGGTCAGCTGGAAGCGCACGACGTCGGTGACGACGTCGTACACCTGCGGGTTGGTGACCTTCGGGTTGTCCGCGAACTGCTGCAGCTGGGGCTGGCTCGCCACGGCGGCGAGCGCATCCAGCCACTGCGCGGCGCCGTTGACGTCGTTGCCAGCCGTCTTGAACAGCGCTTCGGCGTAGGGGCGGGCGATGGTGGCGAGTTCGGCCATGGCTTACACCAGCTCGGCTTGCAGGCGGTTCAGCAGGTCGGAATGCACGGAGGGGTTCACCTCGCGGCGCAGGATCTGCTCGGCGCCCTTGACGGCCAGCATCGCGACCTGGTCGCGCAGGGCCTCGCGGGCACGCACCGTCTGCTGCTCGGCGTCGGCGCGGGCGGCGGCGATGATCTTGTTCGCCTCTTCCGTCGCACGACCCTTGGCCTCTTCGACGATGCCCTGCGCGCGGCGCTCGGCGTCGGCCAGCAGCTGCGCAACCTCGGCGCGAGACTTCGCCAGTTCCTGCTCCACCTTCTTGTCGGCTGCCTGCAGCTCGGCCCTCGCCTTGTCGGCGGCGGCCAGGCCTTCGGCGATCTTGCGCGCGCGCTCGTCGAGCGCAGCGGCGATCGGCGGCCAGACGAACTTCATCGTGAACCCGACCAGGATCAGGAAGACGATGACTTGAATGATGAGGGTACCGGTGATGCTCACTTGTTCATCCTTGCTCCCGCGCGCCCGGGGCCGCGGAAAGGGGTTGAAGGAGGATGGGGTGAATTACTTCGGCAGGTTGGCGATCTGGCCCAGGAACGGGTTGGCGGTGGCGAACCACAGCGCGATACCGGTGCCGATGATGAAGGCGGCGTCGATCAGGCCGGCCAGCAGGAACATCTTGGTCTGCAGTTCGTTCATCAGCTCGGGCTGGCGGGCGGCCGACTCGAGGTACTTGCTGCCCATCACGCCGATGCCGATGCAGGCGCCGATGGCACCCAGACCGATGATCAGGCCGGCGGCCAGGGCGACAAAGCTGATAACTTCCATGATTGCTCCTAAGGACTAGAGGTTGACGAGAAAAAAACGGGGGGCGAGAAAAATCTAGGCTGCCCGAGGTCCTGCTTCGCGTGCCACCGCGGAACCGGCTTTGCCGGGCCGGTGGTGGCGCCCCCTCGAGGGGGAGGCGCCGCAGGCGCTTCGGGGGTGGGCCATGTTAGTGAGCGTCGTGCGCCTGGCCGACGTACACGAGCGTCAGCATCATGAACACGAAGGCCTGCAGGGTGATGATCAGGATGTGGAAGATCGCCCAGGCGGAGCCCGCGATGATGTGGCCGATGGCCAGGCCGATGCCCGTGCCGGTCAGCGAGAACGCGCCGCCCATCAGGGCGATCAGCAGGAAGATCAGTTCGCCGGCGTACATGTTGCCGAACAGTCGCATGCCGTGCGAGACGGTCTTGGCGACGAACTCGATGATCTGCATCAGGAAGTTGAACGGCCACAGCAGCGGGTGCGAGCCGAAGGGGGCGGTGAACAGCTCGTGCAGCCAGCCGCCCAGGCCCTTGATCTTCACGTTGTAGATCAGGCAGACCAGCAGCACGGACAGCGACAGGCCCATGGTGATCGACAGGTCGGCGGTCGGCACGACGCGCATGTAGGCGTGCTCGGGATCGTGGCCGGCGGCGCCGAAGATCTTCTGCCAGAGGTACGGGATGAGGTCGACCGGCAGCAGGTCCATCGCGTTCATCACGAAGATCCAGACGAACACGGTCAGGGCCAGCGGCGCCACGAACTTGCGGCTGGTGGCGTTGTGCACGATGCCCTTGGCCTGGGCGTCGACCATCTCCACCAGGATCTCCACCGCGGCCTGGAAGCGGCCCGGCACGCCGGCGGTCGCCTTGCTGGCGGCCTTCCAGAGAAAGAAGCAGACGAGGACGCCCAGCAGGATCGCCCAGAACAGGGAGTCCCAGTTGAAGACGGAGAAATCGACGACGTTGCCCGGCTTCTTGTTCTGCAGGAACGTCAGGTGGTGAACGATGTATTCACCCGCGGTCGGAGCGTGCGCCGCGCCAGCACTTTCAGCAGCCATGTTTCTTTCAGCTCGATTGCGTCTTCGGCCGAGGCGCGAACGCCAGGGCGACCCAGTAAACCTTCATCGCGAGGATCAGGCCCACCAGCAGCGCCGGCCAGCTCAATCCCGCAACCCACCTCGGCGCCACCACCAGCAGGGTGATCGTCAAGGCGACCTTCACCATCTCCCAAAGCAGGAACCCGACTGCCGCGGTGCCCGCATTGAGCGACGAGAACTTCCCGGTCAAGCCGCGCGCGAACACCGCCGCGGGGAACACCACCGCGAAGGCGCCGTACGCGACGGACCAGCCCACGTTCTGCTTTCCGGTCAGCAGCCACCCCAGGAGGGCGGCCACGCAGCCGACGGCAGCCTGCCCCGCCACGACCCACCAGGGATTGACCGGCGGGTTCTGTTCGCGCACGCGACGCGCCTCTTCGGCGCTCAGCGGCTGGACGGGGGAGGCTTCCTCTGCGTCATCGGGCAGCGGGGCGATTCTTCTGGTTGGCATGCCGGCCCGCTGTCGGTCCCGAGGATTTCTGGAAAGCCGCTCATTATAGGTAGAAACCACGACTCGACTCCAGCCCCCGGGACATCAGCGCCCCGTAAGGGGGGCATGGCTGATGGCGCCGCGCCACAATCGGCCTCCCGAAGCCCGAGGATCCCCGCATGCGCAACCTGTTGCTCTTCCTGCACGTCGCCGGAGCCATCTTCTGGATGGGCGGGATGGCCTTCACGGTGATCGCCCTGCGCCCCGCCCTGCACGCGCAGTTGGAGCCGCCGGTGCGGCTGCCGCTGGTCGTGCTGGTGCTGCGGCGCTTCTTCGTCGTGGTGATCGCGAGCATCGCGCTGCTGCTCGCCACCGGAGTGCCCCTGCTGCTGCAGGTGCCGGGCGCGATGGCGCCGCGCGGCTGGCATGCGATGGCCGGGCTCGGCGTGCTGATGATGCTGATCTTCGGCCACATCTTCTTCTCGCCGTGGCGCAAGCTGCAGCGCGCGGTGGAACTGGGCGACTGGCCCGACGGCGGCCGGCGCATGCAGCTGATCACGCTGCTGGTGAAGATCAATCTCGGGCTGGGATGGGTCGCGATCGCGGCCGTGCTGCTATGGCACTGAAGCGCGCCGCGCTGGCGCTGGCCGTGGCCGGCCTGCTGTGGGCCGCGGCGGCGCAGGCGCGCCACGGCGAGGACGCGGCGCGGCCGCACCACGTCGCCGGCGGCTTTCGCAACGTGACCGGCGCGCAGGTCGCGAAGCCTTTCTCGTGGCTGGTGCGCTGGCGCGTCGACCAGTGGCGCGAGGGCCTGCCGCAGGCGCCGCGCCAGCCCACGCCCGTGACGCTGCCGCAGCTGCAGCTGCTGAAGGCCAACACCGAGCCGGTGCGGCGCATCGCGGTGCAGGGCGCGCGGCCGCCGGTGCCCTCGGCGACCTGGATCGGCCACGCCACCGTGCTGGTGCAAAGCGGGGGCCTCAACATCCTCACCGACCCGGTGTTCAGCGAGCGCGCCTCGCCCGTCACGTTCTTCGGCCCGAAGCGGGCGCAGCCGCCGGGCATCGCGCTGGCCGACCTGCCGCCCATCGACGTGGTCGTCGTCTCGCATAACCACTACGACCATCTCGACCGCCTGAGCGCGGTGCAGCTGAACGAGCGCTCCGGCGGCCGCACGCTGTTCCTCGTGCCGCTGGGCCTCAAGGACTTCCTCGCGCGCCAGGGCATCGCCAACGTGGTCGAGCTGGACTGGTGGGACGCGTACCGCCACGAAGGCGTGGAATTCCGGCTGGTGCCGGTCCAGCACTGGTCGGCGCGCGGGCTACACGACCGGTACGACACGCTGTGGGGAGGCTGGGCCGTGTTCGCACCCGACCTGCGCTGGTATTTCTCGGGCGACGCGGGCTACAGCGGGCACTTCGCCGAAACGCGCGAGCGCCTCGCCGTGCAGGCGCGCGAGGGCACGCTGTTCGACCTCGCCCTGCTCGCCATCGGCGCCTACGAGCCGCGCTGGTTCATGCGCGAGCAGCACATGAACCCGGCCGAGGCCGTGCGGGCGCACCAGGAGCTGGGCGCGCGCCGCAGCCTGGGCATCCACTGGGGCACCTTCACGCTCACGGACGAGGCGCTGGACCAGCCGCCGGTCGACCTGGCCGCGGCCCGCCAGGCGCAGGGCCTGGCGGCCGGGGACTTCTTCGTGCTGCCGATCGGCGGGACCTGGTGGGCGGGCACGCCGCCCGCCGCCGGCGCGAAGCAGTGACAATCACGCCATGAGCGAAGCGATCCCTGCCCTGCCCTGCTGGCTCGACGGCGAGATGAGCAACATCCGCGACGCCAAGGTGAGCGTCCTCGACCGCGGCTTCATCTTCGGCGACGGCATCTACGAAGTCGTGCCGGCCTACGAAGGCCGCCCATTCCGGTTCGACGAGCACATGGCGCGGCTGGAGCGCAGCCTCGCCGAGCTGCGCATCCGCAACCCGATGGACCGCGCCGGCTGGCGCGCGCTGGTCGACCGGCTGGTCGCCGCCTATGCGCAGCACGTGGGCAAGCCGGTCGCGGAGACCAACCAGCTGGTCTACCTGCAGGTGACCCGCGGCATCGCCATGCGCGACCACGCCATGCCGCCGGACATCGCGCCGACGGTCTTCGGCATGGTCAACCGCCTGTACATCTACACGCCGGAGGAGCGCGCCCGCGGAGTGGACTGCTACACCGCCGACGACTTCCGCTGGAAGAAGGCGCACATCAAGAGCACCAGCCTGGTCGGCGCCGTGCTTTCGCGCCAGATCAGCGCCGACCAGGGCGGCAACGAAACCATCATGTTCCGCGACGGCTGGCTGAGCGAAGCCTCCTCGTCGAACGTCTGGGTGGTGAAGGACGGCGTCGTGCTGGGACCACCGAAGGACAACCTGGTGCTGGAAGGCATCCGCTACGGCGTGCTGGAGGAGATCTGCATGCGCCAGGGCATCCCCTTCGAGCTGCGCCCGGTCGCCCGCGAGGAGGTGTTCGAGGCCGACGAGATCCTGCTGTCCTCGGCCACCAAGGAGGTGCTGCCCTGCACCCGGCTGGACGGCCAGCCGGTTGGAAACGGCAGGCCCGGCCCCATCTACCTGAAGTTGTTCGAAGGCTACCAGCACGCCAAGAAGGCTTCTTCCTGAATGTCCGCAACCATCACCCCGCCCCCGTCCCAGCCGGATCCGCGCAAGGATTCGCTGATCGAGTACCCCTCGCGCTTTCCCATCAAGGTGATGGGCATGAAGGTGGACGGCTTCGTCCACGCCATCACCACCCTGGCGCGCGAGTTCGACCCCACCTTCGACGCGTCGACGGTGGAACTGCGTGACAGCCGGGAAGGCAAGTACCTGGGCATCACCATCACCATCACCGCCACCAGCCGGCAGCAGCTCGACGACCTGTACCGGGCCCTGACCGCGCACCCGATGGTCAAGGTCGTCCTCTGATGCAGGTGAAGGTACTCGGGCAGGTGGAGTACCTGCCCACGTACCGGGCCATGCAGGCCTTCACCGAAGGCCGGGGCCCGGACACCCCCGACGAGATGTGGATCTGCGAGCACCCGCCCGTGTTCACGCAGGGCCTCGCCGGCAAGGCCGACCACGTGCTGGAGCCGGGCGCGATCCCGGTGGTGTCCACCAACCGGGGCGGGCAGGTCACCTACCACGGCCCCGGCCAGGTGGTCGCCTACCCGTTGATCGACCTCCAGCGGGCCGGCTACTTCGTCAAGGAATACGTCTACCGGCTGGAGGAGGCGGTGATCCGTACCCTGGCCGACTACGGCGTGACCGGCCACCGGGTGGCCGGCGCCCCCGGGATCTACGTGCGGCTGGCCGACCCCGGTTCCCACCACGCCCTGACCGGCCCGCAGCCGGGCGCAAATCCCTTCGCCGGACTGGGGAAAATCGCCGCCCTCGGCATCAAGGTCAGCCGCCACGCCACCTACCACGGGCTGGCTTTCAACGTGGGAATGGACCTGGAGCCCTTCCGCCGGATCAATCCATGTGGTTATCCGGGGCTGGAAACGGTCGACCTTTCTACAATAGGGGTTTTCACCCACTGGAACGAGGCGGCTGCCCGGCTGGGCCACAAGCTGCAGTCGCTGCTCGCCCCCTGACTCCCAAGGACCCCATGAGCTCCAGCAACGTCGTGCGCGAGGCGCAATCCGTCGAGACCTACGAAGCCACGGCCAAGCAGAAGGCCGCGGCCAAGCTGTCGCGGATCCCGGTGAAGGTGGAGCAGGGCGAGATCCTCAAGAAGCCGGACTGGATCCGCGTGAAGGCCGGCTCGGTCAACAGCCGCTTCTACGAGATCAAGCAGATCCTGCGCGACCAGGGCCTGCACACCGTGTGCGAGGAAGCCTCCTGCCCCAACATCGGCGAGTGCTTCGGCCACGGCACGGCCACCTTCATGATCATGGGCGACAAGTGCACCCGCCGCTGCCCCTTCTGCGACGTGGGCCACGGCCGCCCGGACCCGCTGGACGCGGCCGAGCCCGGCAAGCTGGCGCAGACCATCGCGGCCATGAAGCTCAAGTACGTGGTGATCACCAGCGTGGACCGCGACGACCTGCGCGACGGCGGCGCCGGCCACTTCGTGGAGTGCATCCGCAAGACCCGCGAGCTGTCCCCGGCCACGCGCATCGAGGTCCTGGTGCCCGACTTCCGCGGCCGCGACGACCGCGCGCTCGAAATCCTGAAGGCCGCGCCGCCGGACGTGATGAACCACAACCTCGAGACGATCCCGCGCCTGTACAAGGAAGCGCGGCCGGGCTCGGACTACCGGTTCAGCCTCAACCTGCTGAAGAAGTTCAAGGCGCAGTTCCCGCACATCCCGACCAAGAGCGGCCTGATGGTGGGCCTGGGCGAGACGGACGAGGAGATCCTCGAAGTCATGCGCGACATGCGCGAGCACGACATCGAGATGCTCACCATCGGCCAGTACCTCGCGCCGACCACCTCCCACCTGCCGGTGCGCCGCTACGTCCACCCCGACACCTTCAAGATGTTCGAGCAGAAGGCGAAGGAGATGGGCTTCACCCACGCGGCCGTCGGCGCGCTGGTGCGCAGCTCCTACCACGCGGACCAGCAGGCCCACGCGGCCGGCGTCGGCGCCTGAAGATACCCGCGGCCGCCCCGGGGCGGAGCCGGATGGAATAAAACGCGCGTTCGCAGCGTTCTTTCTTCCGCCCCCATTCGTCCCGGAGAGCACCGCATGCAAGAAGAACAAGACCGCCCGGCCTCCAGCAGCCGGCGCGACTTCCTCAAGATCGCCGGCACCCTGCCGCTGGCCGCCGCGCCCGGCCTGGCGCAGCCCCAGGCCGCGGCGCCGCCGGCGCGCGTGCCCGGCATCGAGGCCGCCGACCGCGTGTTCATCACCAACGAGGACTCGAACACGGTGGTGGTGATCGACCCGGCCACCAACAAGGTCGAGAGCACGATCAACCTCACCAGCTTCGACGAGGACCCGCGGCCGCCCTTCCGCTACGTGACCGCCGGCGTGGCGCCCAGCCATGCGGCGATGATCCACAAGCCGCTGTACCACGGCTGCATCGACGCCCACGGCGCAGTGCCCTCGCCCGATGGCCGCCTGCTCGCGACCAGCGGGCGCGGCTCCAGCAACATCTACCTGATCGACGCGGCGCAGAAGCGCGTGATCGGCAACACGCCCAATCCCGCGGCCGGCGCCACCACCAACGCGGAGCGCATCAGCACCGGCATCCTGGTGGGGCGCGAGCCGCACGAGCCCACCTTCTCGCGCAACGGCAAGGAGCTGTGGGTGACGGTCCGCGGCGAGGACCGCATCGCCGTCCTGGACGTCGAAGCCACCCTCCGGTCCCTGCGGGGCGATGCGTCGGCGCAGGCGATCCGCATGTCCATCGGCACCCTCCCCGGGCCGGCGCAGGTCTGGTTCAACCGGGAGAACACGACCGCCTTCGTGGCCAGCCAGAAGGTGGCGCGGGTCGACGTGTTCGACCTGCGCATGGACGCGGGCGGCTTCACCCTGCCGCAGCGGCGCGTGACGCTCGACATCTCCGAGCAGGACCGCCCCGGCTTCACGCCCTTCCTGAAGACCAGCCCCGACGGCGTCGAGGTGTGGTTCTCGCACAAGCTCGCGGACACGGTGTCGTGCCGCTCCACCCGGCCGGACTTCCAGCTGCTCGACGCGGTGCCGCTCGGCGCCAACGCGCGGCCCAACCACGTGGAGTTCGTCGAGAACGCGCGCGGCAAGGTGCTGTACGCGAGCCTCGCCCGGGTCGACGACAACGGGCCGGGCGGCGTCGCCTCGAGCCAGATCGCCATCATCGACCGCGCCGCCGCCGCGGGATCGCGCAAGGTGGTCGGCACCTTCTTCACGCACGGGCGCGAGGCGCACGGCCTGTGGACCAACCCCGAGAACACCCTGCTGTACGTGGCGCACGAACAGGACGAACTGCCCGGCACGCCCGGCGCGGGGCAGACCGTGTGCAGCGCCTTCGACGTGCGCGATCCGCTGCGGCCGGTTTTCGTGGCCCAGATCCCGCTCGGGTCGGTCGCCTTGCCTTCGGGCGAGTTGCGCAACAAGAAGAGCATCAACCTGGTGTACGTGCGGGTCGGCGCGCGGGGGCAGACGGGATGAGTTTCGCGGGCGAGATGGACGACGCGATGGCCCGCATGATGGCCGGCATGCATGCGCCCGCGGCGAGCGGCGACGCGGACATCGATTTCCTGGCGATGATGATCCCGCACCACGCGGGCGCGGTGGACATGGCGCGCGCGGTGCTGCGCCACGGGCGGGACGCCGCCACGCGCCGGCTGGCGGAGGACATCATCGCGGGGCAGACGATCGAGATCGAGGGCATGCAGCGGAGGCTGGCGGCCTTGCGGAGTCCGGGGCGCGAACCCGAGTACCCGGCCCTCGGAGGCACGCGCGGCCCCTGACGGACGGGTTAAAGTCCGCCCCCATGTCCCCCCAGCTCTACGCCCTGGGCGCCATCGCGCTCTGGGCCTCCCTGGCCGCGCTCGGCGTCACGCTGCGCCACGTGCCGCCTTTCCTGCTCACCGGCCTCGCGCTGGTGATCGGCAGCGTGCCGGCCTGGCCGCTGGTGAGGCAGTGGCGGGTGCCGCCGCGCACGTTGGCCCTGGGCATCTACGGCCTGTTCGCCTACCACTTCCTGCTGTTCATCGCGCTGCGCATCGCCCCGCCGGTGGAGGCCAACCTGGTGAACTACCTCTGGCCGCTGCTGATCGTGCTGCTGGCGCCCGTGCTGCTGCGCGAGGTGCGGCTGAAGCTGGCGCACGTGCTCGCCGGCCTGGCCGGATTCGCCGGCGCGGCGGTCGCGATCCTGGGCGGCGGCGGAACCAGCGGGGCCTGGTCCTGGGGCTACCTGCCTGCCCTGGGTGCGGCCTTCATCTGGTCCAGCTATTCGCTCTGGACGCGCCGCGTCGACACCTTCCCGACGGCGGCGGTGGGACTGTTCGGCCTCGTCTCCGGCCTGCTCTCGCTCGCCTGCCACGCGCTGCTGGAACCGCCGGCGCAGCTGTCGACGCGCGACCTGGCCCTGATCGCCGTGATGGGCCTCGGCCCGCTGGGCGCGGCCTTCTTCCTCTGGGACAAGGCGCTGAAGACGGGCGACGCGCGCCACATCGGCATCCTGAGCTACCTCACGCCGCTCGCCTCCACGACGCTGCTGGTGCTGGTGACGGGCCGCTCCTTCAGCCCCAGCATCGTCGCGGCCGCGGCGCTGATCATCGGGGCGGCAGTATTGGGGACGCGGGCGCGCTAGCATCGGGTCCGGGCGACGGCATCGTTGCCAAGGAGCCGCATCCATGACCGATCTGGCCCTGCCCGAAGCGGGCGACTCGCTGCGCGCCGACACCCTCGGTGTCCGCCGCTTTCGACAGATCCTGCTGTGGCCGCTGCAGCTCATGCCGCAGGCCGAAGGCGTCCAGATCCAGCGGCACTGGGAACGCATGGGCGACGGTGGGGAAGGGAATCCCTGGCGCGAAGTCGCCGACGAATTCGCCGGCGATGCGCAGGAGTTCCGGGAACGGCACTACGCCGAATTCGTCAACTTCCTTCCCTACGTGCAGCGCGTCCTCTACGGCACCGGCAAGGGCATCACGGATCGCGCGGACGGCGCCGGCGTGGACTCCGCCCTGCGCGTCTTCCGCCGCACCGACGTGCGCGGGGTGCGGATCACCCTGGAGCGGCGCAGCGCCCCCGTGGAACTGGGCGTCGCCCATGTGGACCTGTATTTCTTCTTCGACCTGGACGTGGTGATCCCGGTCGTCGAGATCGTCGGCGCGGACCTGGACCTCGCCACGGCGCAGGACATCCTGTTCCGCTTCGGGCGCGCCTACCCGCCCTCCTGGGAAGCCGACGGCCGGGGCGCCCACTGTCCCTGGCTGGTGGAGTGGCTCGGCGCGGACGGGGACGTCCTCGCGAGGTCCGACTACGAAGCGCGCGCGAAGTACCTGGACTTCGTCCGCGAGCACCGGACGCCCACCGTCGCGGCGCACTGGGAATGGCTGCTCCGGCCGATGGTGCAACACCATTCGAACGAGCTCGGGACCGTGCGCTACCGGCAGCTCGAGTACCACCGGCTGCCCACCATGGCGTATCTCGCGCTGGACGACATCGATGCCCTGACGCGGGCCGACTGGGTCCGGCTGGGCCTGGTCGCACCCCCGGGCGATTCGGGCGTGCTGCCGTATTCGGAGCAGCACCTGGCGGACTTCGAGCAGCGCCATTGCTTCGACCGCTACTTCGAACCGGGTTGCGGCAAGCGCTGGATGAACACCCGGCTGATGTGCAGCGGCCACTCCTTCGTCATGGTCGGCCGCGGCACGGAAGAGCGATTCGTCGACGTGGAAAGCGGCCTGCAAGGCCAGTTCCGCCACCAGTACTTCCTCGTGTTCCTGCTGACCCACGTGCAGAAGGCCGCCTTGCTCATGCTCTCCGACCGGCTGGTCGTGGCGCTGTCGCACCTGGACATCCAGCGGGTCGAGACCATCCGGCATTTCAAGCGGGACATCCGCCAGACGCTGGAGATCTTCCTGCGCTTCAACCATCGCTACTGGTTCCACGAGATCTCCAACCAGGTGCAGTTGCGCGACCTGTACCGGATGCTGACCAGCCACCTGGGCTCCGGCGTCCTCTTCGAGGAGGTGCGGGACGAGGTCAAGGACATGGGCCAGTACCTCGAGAGCGACACCCTGCGACGCCAGGCCAACACGGTGGTGCGGCTGACGGTCGTCACGATGTTCGGGCTGATCGGCACCGTGCTCACCGGCGTCTTCGGGATGAACCTGTTCGACTTCCCGGGCATTCCCTGGCTCGTGCAGGTGCTGCTGTTCGCGCTGGTGGCCGTGGCGGTGACGGCGCTGCTGTTCTACACGCTGGCGAAGTCGAAGGCGCTGGCGGACTTCCTCGACGCCGTGTCCGACACCCGGCTGCCCGTGCGGGCGAAGTTCAAGGCGTTCTTCGACGTCTGGACGCGGCCGTGAACCGACCGCGTCAGGCGCCCAGCGCCTGCGCCGGGTCCTCGGAATCGACCACCTCGCGCGCCCAGGTCTCCAGCCGGCTCGCGTCGGCGCGCAGCACCTCCTGCTTCACCGCCAGGATCTGCGCCGGGTGCATCGAGAAGCTGCGCAGGCCCAGCCCGAGCAGCAGGCGCGTGAACTGGATGTCGCCGGCCATCTCGCCGCACACGCTCACGCCCTTGTTCTGCCGCCGGCATTCCGCGATGGTGTCCGCCACCAGCCGCAGCACCGCCGGGTGGCAGGGGTCGTACAGGTGCGCCACGGACTCGTCGGAGCGGTCGATCGCCAGCGTGTACTGGATCAGGTCGTTGGTGCCGATCGACAGGAAATCGAAGTACTTGAGGAAGGTCCGCAGCGACAGCGCCGCCGCCGGGATCTCGATCATCGCGCCGACCTCCGCCGGCCCGTAGGCGACGCCGCGGTTGTCCAGCTCGGCGCGCGCGAAGTCGATCAGCGACAGCGTCTGCCGGATCTCGCTGGCGTGCGCGATCATGGGGATCAGCAGCCTGATCTTGCCGAAGGCCGCGGCGCGCAGGATCGCGCGGATCTGCGTGCGGAACATCTCCGGCTCCGACAGGCTCCAGCGGATCGCGCGCAGCCCCAGGGCGGGATTGACGTGCGCCTCGTCGCGGCGCGCGTCGTCGAGCGGCTTGTCGGCGCCGACGTCCAGCGTGCGGATCGTCACCGGCAGGCCCTGCATGCCCTCGACCGCGCGCTTGTAGGCCTGGAACTGCTCCTCCTCGTCGGGCATGTCGCCGCCGCGGCCCATGAACAGGAACTCGCTGCGGAACAGCCCGACGCCCACCGCGCCGGCCTTCAGCGCCGCGGCGGCGTCCTCGGGCAGCTCGATGTTGGCGACCAGTTCGATCTTCTGGCCATCCAGCGTGACGGCCGGCGTGTGCCGCAGGCGATTGAGCCGGCTGCGTTCCAGTTCCCCCTGGCGCTGCTTGAAGCCGTATTCGGCCAGGATGATCGGCGACGGGTCGACGATCGTCACGCCGGTGTCGCCGTCGATGATGACCCAGTCGTCCTGCCGCACCAGCTGGCTGGCGCTTCGCGCGCCCACCACCGCGGGGATGTCGAGGCTGCGCGCCACGATCGCCGTGTGCGAGGTCTTGCCGCCGACATCCGTCACGAAGCCGGCGAACACGCTCTGCTTGAACTGCAGCATGTCGGCGGGCGAGAGGTCGTGCGCGACCAGCACCAGGGGCACGTCCACGCTTTCGTCCAGCAGCAGGTCCTGCTGCGTCTTGCGGCGCGGCGCCACCGGCTGCGTGACCGGCGAGGAGATGCCCTTCATGTAGCGCAGGATGCGCTCGGCCACCTGTTCGAGGTCGGCCTTGCGCTCGCGCAGGTAGTCGTCCTCCATGTCGTCGAACTGGCGCGACAGCACCTCGAGCTGGGTGGTCAGCGCCCATTCGGCGTTGTAGAGGCGGTCGGTGATCCAGTGCTTCACGCCCTCGATCAGCTCCTCGTCCTGCAGCAGCATCAGGTGCACGTCCAGCAGGGCCGAGAGCTCGTGCGGCGCCTCCTTGGGGCCGAGGGCGGCGATGGTCTGCTGCAGCCGGTGGATCTCGTCGACCACCTGGTTGCGGCCGACGCGGATGCGCTCGATCTCGGCCTCGACCTGGTCCGGCTGGATGAAGTAGTGGACGACGTCGGCGCGCCCGGAGCCGGTCACGACCGCGCGGCCGATGGCGATGCCCCGGGCGACCGCGATGCCGTGGATGGAAAAGGTCACTCGCCCTCTCCGAACCGGTCGGCGATGAGGGCCAGCAGGGCGTCCATCGCCTCCTGCTCCTTGGCGCCGTCGGTCTCGATCGTGATCTCGGTGCCGAGGCCGGCGGCCAGCATCATCACACCCATGATGCTCTTGCCGTTGACGCGGCGCTCGGCGCGGCTGACCCAGACCTCGCAGGGGAAGCTGCCTGCCAGCTTGGTGAGCTTGGCCGAGGCGCGGGCATGCAGGCCGAGCTTATTGCTGATGGTCGTGGTGGTCTTGATCATGGTTCCGTCGGGGCTGGTTCTGCGGCGCCGTGATGGCCACCTGCATCACGCCCTGGGTGCCGCCGATCACCGCGCGCGACACCAGGGTCTCCAGCGGTTCGTGGCGATAGCTCACGCTGCGCAGCAGCATCGGCAGGTTCACGCCCGTGATCAGGCGCGAGCCGACGCCGTCCACCAGCTTCTGCGCGACGTTGCTGGGCGTGGCGCCGAAGATGTCGGTCAGCACCAGCACCCCCTGCACGCCGCCGGCGCCGGTCAGCTGCTGCATCGCGACGCGCGCCGCGGCGAGCGTTTCCTCGGGGGACAGGTTCGGCTGCACGTCGATCGCCGTCACCGCCGCGCCGCAGTCCGGGAAGACGTGCAGCGCGCACTGCCGCAGGGCATTGGCCAGCGGCGCGTGGGCGATGAGCAGGATGGCGTTCATGGGCTCTGTGGCCGATTATGGCTTTTGCTCCACAGGAACCACGCGTAAGACAGCATGCAGCAGGCCAGGAAGATGGAGAAGGCGAAGCGAAATGCCGACACTTCGCCGGCGCCGAGGGCCGCGAACAGGTCCACCAGCAGCCCGATGCCCCACTGGAGGACGAACACCCCGAGGAAGATCACCAGGTTGAAGGCGGACAGGGCCCGGCCGGCCAGGGCTGCCGGAAAGGCCATCCCGACCGCCGGCTGCGCCAGCGAGACGAAGGTGGCGGTGACGCAATAGACCGCCAGCATCCCGGCGCCGGCGGCGGGGCCGGCGCCGATCAGGGCCGCCGTGGCCAGGAAGTGCCAGGGTACGCCCCAGGCGATGAGCCGGTCCGCATGCAGCCCGCGGCGCTGCAGCCAGGGCGTGAACCAGCCCCAGGCCCAGAATGTCGCCAGCATGGCGAGGTTGATGGTGAACAGCCCGCCGGCGGAGGCGACCGGGTCGTAGCCGGCCACGCGCACCATCCAGGGGCCGGCCCACAGGGTCTGGACGGCGATCAGCCCGCCGTAGACGAAGAAACCGATCGGCGCCATCTGGCGGAAATAGGGGTGGCGCCAGACCTCGCGGTAGCTGGGCCGTGGGGCGCCTGTGGGGGTGGCGGCCTGCCACCCCGGCACCACCAGCGCGATGACCAGCATGGACACCCCCAGCAGCACGGCCAGCCACCAGAACAAGGGCCGCCAGCCTGCCACCGGCAGCAGCCACTGCACCGGCAGGGTGGAGGCGAGCATGCCCAGCGAGCCGGTCATCAGCATCCAGGAATTGGCGCGCAACTGGGTCGGCGGCGTGAACCAATGGCGGTACCCGGTGAGCGGCGCCATCAGGCAGGCCCCCAGCCCGGCGCCGCAGAGCACGCGCGCCGCCAGCAGGGCCTGGAAACTCGTGGCCAGGGCGAAGGCGACGCAGCCCAGCACCGCCAGCACCATGAAGCCCAGCAGCACTTTTTTCGGCCCGTGGCGGTCCAGCCAGCTGCCCAGCGGCAGCTGCAGGGCCGAAAAGCCGAGGAAATAGCCGCCGGCCAGCAGGCCCAGGTCGCGCGCATGGAGCTGGAACTCCTGCGTCAGCGTCGGCGACAGCGTGGCGGTGACCGCCCGCAGCAGCGCCGAGAAGAAGTAGGTGAAGGCGAACGCGAGGAACACGGCCACCACCTGGCGGCCCGCGAGCAGGGACATGGAATGTTTCTTCGGGGGACGGCGGCGGCCTCTGGCGGACCGCTGGACGCATTATCGGTTTCCCGATAATGCGCGCATGAATGCTCTCGATGGAATCCGCGTGCTCGACCTGTCGCGCGTGCTGGCCGGCCCGTGGTGCACCCAGACCCTGGCGGACCTGGGCGCCGACGTGATCAAGATCGAACGGCCCGGCACGGGCGACGACACCCGTGCCTGGGGGCCGCCGTTCCTGAAGGACCGCGCCGGCCAGGACACGCACGAAGCCGCCTACTACCTCGGCACCAACCGCAACAAGCGCTCCGTCACCTGCGACATCGCGCAGCCCGACGGCCAGGCGCTGATCCGCGAACTCGCGCGGCACTGCCATGTCTTCGTGGAGAACTTCAAGGTCGGCGACATGGCGCGCTACGGCCTCGACTACGAATCGCTGAAGGCGGTGAACCCCGGCCTCGTGTACTGCAGCGTGACGGGCTTCGGCCAGACCGGCCCCTACCGCGAGCGCGCCGGCTACGACTATGCGATCCAGGGCATGGGCGGCCTCATGAGCATCACCGGCGAGCGCGACGACCTCGGCGGCGGTCCGCAGAAGGTGGGCGTGGCCGTGGCCGACCTGTTCACGGGCATGTATGCCACCGTGGGCATCCTGGCGGCGGTGCGCCACGCCGAGCGCACCGGCGAGGGCCAGCACCTGGACATGGCCCTGCTCGACACGCAGGTCGCGATGCTGGCCAACCTGGGGGCGAACTACCTGGTGAGCGGCAAGGTGCCCGGCCGCGCCGGCAACGCGCACCAGAACATCGTGCCCTACCAGGTGTTCGAGGTCGCGCCGGCGGACGACGGCCACAAGGACCACATCATCCTGGCGGTGGGCAACGACGGCCAGTACGCCAAGTTCTGCCAGGTGGCGGGCCGGCCCGAGCTCGCCAGCGACCCGCGCTTCGCCAGGAACCAGGACCGCGTGCGCAACCGCGCCGTGCTGGTGCCGATGCTGGAGGAAGTGTTGAAGACGCGCCGCAAGGCCGACTGGCTGGCGGCGCTGGAGGCGGCCAAGGTGCCCTGCGGCGCAATCAACAGCATCGGCGAGGTGTTCGCCGACCCGCAGGTGCGCGAGCGCGGCATGGTGCATGAGTGGGAGCATCCATTGTCCGGGGCGCTGAACCTCGTCGGCAGCCCGCTCAAGCTCAGTGGCACCCCGGTGCGCACCGATCTGCCGCCGCCGCTGCTGGGCCAGCACACCGAGCAGGTGCTCGCGAGCGTGCTGGGCTGGGACGAGGAACGGATCCGCGCGCTGCGCGCCAGTGAGGTGATCTGATGGCGAACTTCGTCCTCGTGCACGGCGCCTGGCATGGCGCCTGGGCCTGGCGGCGGGTGGTCGATGCGCTGCACGCGCAGGGGCACCGCGCGCTGGCCGTGACGCTCACGGGCGTCGGCGAGCGGGCGCACCTGATGTCGTCGCTGATCACGCTGGAGACGCACATCGACGATGTCGCCAACACCATCGAGGCCGAGGAACTGCAGGACGTGGTGCTGGCCGTTCACTCCTATGCCGGAATGATCGGCACGGCGATCGCCGACCGCATGCCCGGACGCCTGAAGCACCTGGTCTACGTCGATGCGGTGGTGCCGAAGCCGGGCGAGAGCTGGAGCAGCACGCACGCCAGCGCCACGCGCGAGGCGCGGCTGGCGGCGGCCAAGGCGTCGCCGGAGTTCAGCTTCCCGCCGCCGGATCCGTCCGTGTTCGGCCTCGCGGCCGAAGACCACGCCTGGGTGCAGCGCCGGCAGACGCCGCACCCCGGCCACACCTACCAGGCGCCGCTGCAGTTCGACCCCCGGCGCGTGGCGTCCGTGCCCCGCACCTTCATCGACTGCGTGCAGCCGCGGCTGGGGACGATCGACTCGATCCGGCCGCGCGTACGCGACGCGAGCTTCTGGGAGGGCGAGTGGCAGCGCGGCGGCGGTGCCCGGGTGCGGGAGCTGGCGACCGGGCACGACCCCATGGTCAGCGCGCCGGGCGAACTGGTGCGCCTGCTGGTCGATTGCGCCTGATCCGGGCGCGGGCTTCCGGCCTGGGAGAGAATCGCGGCATGGGCAAGCAGTGGATCCTCGGGACGGCGGCGGTGGTCATCGCGGCCGCGGGCGCTTTCTTCGTCGTGGGCGGCTCGCAGGCCGCGCCGCAGACCACCTTCGTACTGCTGGATGGCTCGAAGGAGACCACGGCGGGACTGAAGGGCAAGGTCGCCCTGGTGAACTTCTGGGCCACCAGCTGCGTGACCTGCGTGGCGGAGATGCCGAAGATGGTCTCCACCTACGACAAGTACCACGCGAAGGGCTACGAGCACATCGGCGTGGCCATGAGCTACGACCCGCCCAGCTACGTGGTGAACTACGCCGAGACGCGCAAGCTGCCGTTCAAGGTGGCCATCGACAACACCGGCGCGGTGGCCCAGGCCTGGGGCGAGGTGCGCCTGACGCCCACCAGCTACCTGGTGAACAGGAAGGGCGAGATCGTGAAGCGCTATGTCGGCGAGCCGGACTTCGCCGAACTGCATCGCCTGATCGAGAAACTGCTGGCGGAGTCCTGAACGGCACCCCCGCGCAGTCGGGGGCCGGAGATGCAAAAGCGGCCATCGGCCGCTTTTGTTCTGGATGCCCTGGATTCCCGCCTGCGCGGGAATGACGGGGGTGGGTTTACTGGTTGCGGAAGTTGTCGTGGCAGCCCTTGCACGCCTTGGCGGTTTCGCCGAACTGCGCCTTCAGGGTGTCGAGGTTGTTGGCCTTGGCCACGGTCGCCAGCTTGGGCGCTTCGGCCTGCAGCTTCTCCGACGCTTCCTTGAACTTGGCCGGCTCGGCATAGATCTCCGGCTTCGCCTTGGTCTGCGTGATCTTGTCGGTACTGGGATGGAAGCCGGGCCACGGCAGCTTCGCCATGTCGGCCACGACCTCCGCGCTGGCCGCGGCGGCGGCGGCGTCGTACGGGGCCTTGCCGTTGACCATCGCGCCGATGCGGCCGAAGTGCTGGCCCATGATGAACATGGCGCTCTGGCGGTACTTGACGGCGTCTTCCGGTTTCGCGAACTGGGCCGAAGCCGGTGCGGCGAGGGTGACGGCCGCGGCCGCGAGGGCCAGGGAGGCTACAACTTTCATCGATTCTTCTCCGGTGGGTAAAGTGGCGGGTGCCACAGCGGATGACCAGGGCCCGTGAAAAAAGTTCGGTCGGGAACTCGCCATCGCGGGAATTTACTAATACGTCGGGCCCGGGCCATCGGGCCTTACGCCAATAACAGGAAGATCGATGTCTTACCGCGTCCGCGTCTGGGACCTTCCCACGCGTTTATTCCATTGGTTACTTGCGATGTGCGTGGTGGGGCTCGTCGCGACGGGCAAGGTGGGCGGCGAGGCCCTCGAGTGGCACGCGAGGCTCGGCTATACCGTGCTGGGCCTGCTGCTGTTCCGGCTGGTGTGGGGCTTCATCGGCGGACTCTGGTCGCGCTTCCGCTCCTTCCTCTATGCGCCGACCCATGTCATGGCCTACCTGGTCGGCCGCGCGCATCCCGACCACCTCGTGGGACACACCCCGCTCGGGGCCGCTTCGGTCTTCGCGATGCTGCTGGCGCTGCTCGCGCAGGCGGGCACCGGCCTGTTCACCGACGATGAAGTGGCCTTCACCGGGCCGCTCAATCGCTTCGTGTCCAGCGCGCGGGGGCTGGCGCTCACCTCCTACCACCGCAAGGTGGGCCAGTGGCTGGTGATCGGGTTGGTGCTGCTTCACATCGCGGCGATCGCGTTCTACGTGCGCCGGAGGCGGCAGGTGCTGGTGCGGCCCATGATCACCGGCGACAAGGAGCTCGCGCACGCGGCACCCTCGGCGCGCGACGACTTCGGCTCGCGCACGGTGGCCGTCGCCGTGGCGCTGGCCTGCGCCGGGCTGGTCACGTGGATCGTCAAGCTGGGGTAGGCCGGTTTAAGCTCGGCCGTGTCGGGTCGCTAAAATCCGGCGTCCATGGACTTCCCTCCCGGATCTTGGACACAGCCCCTTTACCGGTCATCGAACTGACCACTCCCGCGGGGCGCGAACTGGACGAGGTGCGCGCCGTCATCCGCGAGTACGCCGAGGGCCTCGGAGTCGACCTCTGCTTCCAGAGCCTCGATGAGGAACTCGCCGGCCTGCCCGGCGAGTACGCACCACCGCGCGGTGCGCTGTTCATCGCGCGCGTGGACGGCGAAGTCGCCGGCTGCTGCGCGCTGCGCCCGCTGGACAACGCCGACTATCCCGACGCGGCGGAGATGAAGCGCCTGTACGTGCGCAAGCCCTTCCGCGGTTTCGGCCTGGGCCGCCAGCTGGCCGAAGCGGCGATGGATGCCGCGCGCCAAGCGGGCTATGCCTGCGTGCTGCTGGACACGCTGGACGACATGGAGGCCGCGCGCGCCCTCTACGACGACCTCGGCTTCGAGGACATCCCGCCCTACTATCACAACCCCATCCCGGGGGCGCACTACCTCAAGGCGGACCTCTGGGTGACGGCCCCGGCGCCTTTGAGCAGCCGGGGGTGATTCACGCCCTCCCCTGCGGGGGAGGGAAGAAGGCTCAGCCGCGCACCTGCGACAGAAGCGTCCCCGCGTCGCTCACCTCGAACTTGCCCGGCCCCTCGACGTTCAGGCTGGCCACCTTGCCATCCTTGACGACCATCGAATAGCGCTGGCTGCGCACGCCCATGCCGCGGGCGGTGAGGTCCAGCGTCAGGCCGGTCGCCTTCGCGAAGTCGCCGCTGCCGTCGGCCAGCATGCGCACCTTGCCGCCGCTCTTCTGGTCGCGGGCCCAGGCGCCCATCACGAAGGCGTCGTTCACGCTCAGGCACCAGATCTCGTCGACGCCGGCCTTCTTCAGCTCGTCGAACTTCTCGACGTAGCCGGGCACGTGCTTGGCGGAGCAGGTGGGCGTGAACGCGCCAGGCAGCGCGAACAGCGCGATGGTCTTGCCCTTGGCCACGTCGCGCACCTTCACGGGATTGGGGCCGATCGAGCAGCCGTTGCCCTCGACTTCCGAATATTCCTGCAGGGTGACGTCAGGGAGTTGGTCGCCGACCTGGATCATGTGCTTCTCCTCGAGAAAAAATGCCGGACAAAAGAAAACGGCCCACGATTGTGGGCCGTTTCCGTATTGCCTGCAGCGCAGCGAGGCTTTAGACCTCGATGGCCTTCTCCACCAGACGGGTCGCGACCCAGTTCTTGGTCTTGGAGATCGGACGGCTTTCCTGGATCTCGATCACGTCGCCAGTGTGGAACTGGCCGGCTTCGTCGTGCGCGTGGTACTTGCTCGACTTGATCACGATCTTGCCGTACAGCGGGTGCTTCACGCGGCGTTCGACCAGCACGGTCACGGTCTTGGCGCGCTTGTCGCTCACCACCTTGCCGACGAGAGTGCGCTTGAGGGAGGGCTTGGCTTCCGTCATGTTCACTCCTTGGACTTGGCGGATTCCGCACGCTTCTGGGCCAGGATGGTCTTGGCGCGAGCGATGTCACGGCGCGTGGAACGCAGCGTGGCGGTGTTGTTGAGCTGTTGAGTGGCCTTCTGCATGCGCAGGCCGAAATGGGCCTTCTGCAGGGACTTCACTTCGGCTTCCAGGCCGGCGGCGTCCTTGGTGCGGAGATCCTTGGCTTTCACGGTCATGGTTCTCTCCTCCTCAGGCGCCGATCATGCGGGAAACGAACGTGGTGCGCAGCGGCAGCTTGGCGGCGGCCAGCTTGAACGCTTCGCGCGCGAGTTCCTCGGGCACGCCGACGATCTCGAACACGATCTTGCCCGGCTGGATCTCGGCCACGTAGTACTCCGGGTTGCCCTTGCCGTTGCCCATGCGGACTTCGGCGGGCTTCTGGGAGATCGGCTTGTCCGGGAACACGCGGATCCAGATGCGGCCGCCACGCTTCACGTGACGGGAGATCGCGCGACGCGCGGCCTCGATCTGGCGGGCGGTCAGGCGGCCGCGGTCGGTGCACTTCAGGCCGAAGTCACCGAACGCCACGGAATTGCCGGTGGTGGCAATGCCCGTGTTGCGGCCTTTTTGCTCTTTGCGGTATTTGCGGCGAGCAGGTTGCAGCATTTCTTCTCTCCTTTACCGTCGGATCAGCGCTTGCTGCCCGGCGCGGGAACGCGCTTAACGGTAGATTTCGGCGCTTCCGCGCCTGCGGTTGCTTCAGCGGGCTTGTCGCCACCTTCGGCGGGAGCGACGTTGGTCGCACCGGCGTCGCGGCGGGGGCCACGGCCGGGGCCGCCACGGCGGTCGCCGCCGGGGCCGCCACGGCGGTCGCCGTCACGGCGCGGGCCGCGCGGGCCACGGCGCTCTTCGCCTTCGGGACGCGGCGTGGAGTCGAGCGACGGCAGGTCGGTGCGACCCAGCGTGTCACCCTTGTAGACCCACACCTTGACGCCGATGACGCCGTAGGTGGTCTTGGCTTCGGAGAAGCCGTAGTCGATGTCGGCGCGCAGCGTGTGCAGCGGCACGCGGCCTTCGCGGTACCACTCGGTGCGGGCGATCTCGATGCCGTTCAGGCGGCCCGACGACATGATCTTGATGCCCTGGGCGCCGAGGCGCATGGCGTTCTGCATCGCGCGCTTCATCGCGCGGCGGAACATGATGCGCTTCTCGAGCTGCTGGGTGATCGAGTCGGCGATCAGTTGGGCATCGACTTCGGGCTTGCGCACTTCCTCGATGTTCACCGCGACCGGCACGCCCAGGCGGGTGGCGAGTTCCTTCTTCAGGTTCTCGATGTCCTCGCCCTTCTTGCCGATCACCACGCCGGGACGGGCGGAGTAGATCGTGATGCGGGCGTTCTTGGCCGGACGCTCGATCAGCACGCGGGAGACCGCGGCGTTCTTCAGCTTCGTCTTCAGGTAGTCGCGGACCTTGATGTCCTCGCCCAGCATGCCGGCGAAGTCACGGTTGTTCGCGTACCAGCGGGAATTCCAGCTGCGGGTGACGGCCAGGCGGAAGCCGGTCGGATGGATCTTCTGTCCCATAGTTCTTCCTGCCTTAGTTGCCCACGGTCACGTACACGTGGCACGTGCCCTTGCTGATGCGGTTGCCGCGGCCCTTGGCGCGCGCGGTGAATCGCTTCAGCGTCGTGCCCTGTTCCACGTAGATGCTCTTCACGCTCAGCTCGTCGATGTCGACGCCGTCGTTGTGCTCGGCGTTCGCGATCGCGGACTCCAGCACCTTCTTGACGATGACGGCACCCTTCTTCTGGGTGAAGTTCAGGATGTTCAGCGCCTGGTCCACCTTCTTGCCGCGGATCAGGTCGGCCACGAGGCGGCCCTTGTCGACGGACAGGCGCACGCCGCGGAGGATCGCTTTGGTTTCAGCCATGGTTCATCCTCACTTCTTCTGGACTTTCTTGTCCGCGGGGTGACCCTTGAAGGTGCGCGTCAGGGCGAATTCGCCCAGCTTGTGGCCCACCATCTGGTCGGTGATGTAGACCGGCACGTGCTGCTTGCCGTTGTGCACGGCGATGGTCAGCCCGATGAAATCGGGCAGGATCATCGAGCGGCGCGACCAGGTCTTGATCGGCTTCTTGTCCTTGATGGCGGTGGCCTTCTCGACCTTGGCCACCAGGTGGTGGTCCACGAACGGACCCTTCTTGAGAGAACGCGTCATGTTGCGGACCCCTTACTTCTTGCGGCGCGAGACGATGAACGTCTGCGTGCGCTTGTTGTTGCGAGTACGGTAACCCTTGGTCAGGTTGCCCCACGGGTCGACAGGGTGGCGGCCCTCGCCGGTCTTGCCCTCGCCGCCGCCGTGCGGGTGGTCGATCGGGTTCATCACCACGCCGCGGACGGTCGGGCGGATGCCCATGTGGCGCTTGACGCCGGCCTTGCCGAGCTGGCGCAGGCTGTGCTCTTCGTTCGCGACTTCGCCGATGGTGGCGCGGCACTCGATGTGGATCTTGCGGACCTCACCGGAGCGCATGCGGACCTGGGCGTAGGTGCCTTCGCGGGCCAGCAGCGTGGCCGACGTGCCGGCCGAACGCGCGATCTGCGCGCCCTTGCCGGGCTGCAGCTCGATGCAGTGGATCGTGGAACCCACCGGGATGTTGCGGATCGGCAGCGTGTTGCCGGCGCGGATCGGCGCCTCGGAACCGGACACCACCGTGGAGCCCACTTCCAGGCCGCGCGGGGCGATCACGTAGCGGCGCTCGCCGTCGGCGTACACCACCAGGGCGATGTGGGCCGAGCGGTTCGGGTCGTACTCGATGCGCTCCACCTTCGCCGGGATGCCGTCCTTGTTGCGGACGAAATCGACCACGCGGTAGTGGTGCTTGTGGCCGCCGCCCTTGTGGCGGGTCGTGATGTGGCCGTTGTTGTTGCGGCCGGCCTTCTGGATCTGCGGCTCCAGCAGCGGGGCGTACGGGGCGCCCTTGTGCAGGTGGTCGCGCGAGATCTTCACCATGCCCCGGTTGCCGGGGGAGGTGGGTTTGATCTTGATGACTGCCATGATTAAGCGGCCTCCCCGGAGAAGTTCAGCTCCTGGCCGGGCATCAGCGACACATACGCCTTGCGGATGTTGTCGCGGCGGCCCTGCGAGCGGCCGAAGCGCTTCTGCTTGCCCTTGATGTTGGCGACCGAGACGCCCTTCACCTGCACGTTGAACATCAGTTCCACGGCGGCCTTGATCTCGGGCTTGGTCGCATCCTGCAGGACCTTGAAGGTCACCGCGTTGGTCTTGTCGGCCACCATGGTCGCCTTCTCCGAGATGATCGGAGCGACGAGCACCTGCATCAGGCGGCCTTCGTCAAACTTTTTGGGAGCGGCGCTCATGCGAACATCTCCTTGAGCTTGTCGATCGCGCCCTTGGTGACGAGCACTTTCTTGTAATGGACAAGCGACACCGGGTCGGCGTAGCGGGGCTCGACGATGTACACGTGCGGCAGGTTGCGCGACGCGAGGTACAGGTTCTCGTCGATCTGGTCGGCGATCACCATCACCGACTCCAGGTTCATGGCCTTGAACTTGGCGGCCAGCTGCTTGGTCTTGGGGCTGTCGACCTTCAGGGAGTCGACGACCGCCAGGCGACCGTCACGGGCCAGCTGGGAGAAGATGGAGGCCATGCCGGCGCGGTACATCTTCTTGTTGATCTTCTGGGTGAAGTTCTCGTCCGGGCTGTTCGGGAAGATCCGGCCGCCCCCACGCCACAGCGGGGAGGACGTCATGCCGGCGCGGGCGCGGCCCGTGCCCTTCTGGCGGAACGGCTTCTTGGTCGAGTGCTTGACCTGCTCGCGGTCCTTCTGGGCGCGCGTGCCCTGGCGGGCGTTGGCCTGGAAGGCGACGACGATCTGGTGAACCAGCGCTTCGTTGTATTCGCGGCCGAACACGGTTTCAGGGGCGTCGAACTTCGACGCGGCCTGGCCCTGCTCGTTCAGGAGTTCGAGTTGCATTTACTTCTTCCCCTTCTCGGCAGCGGGAGCGACCGGCTTCGGCTGGCCCTTGGCGGCCAGGCGGACGGTCACGAAGCCGTTCTTCGCGCCCGGGACGGCACCCTTGACCATCAGCAGGCCGCGGGTCTCGTCGACGCGGATCACGTCGAGGTTCTGCACGGTGGTCGTCACGTCGCCCAGGTGGCCGGACATCTTCTTGCCCGGGAACACGCGGCCCGGATCCTGCGCCATCGAGATGGAGCCGGGGACGTTGTGCGAACGGGAGTTACCGTGGGAGGCGCGCTGCGAACTGAAGTTGTGGCGCTTGATCGTGCCGGTGAAGCCCTTGCCGATGGACACGCCCTGCACGTCGACCAGCTGGCCGGCGGAGAAGACGGCCTGCACAGGGACCTGCGCGCCGGCGGCGTACTTGCCGGCGGTGTCGGCGTCGACGCGGAATTCACGGATGATCTCACCGGCTTCGACACCCGCCTTGGCGAGGTGGCCGGCGATCGGCTTGGTCACGCGCGAGGTCCTGCGCGAGCCGTACGTGACCTGGAGGGCCACGTAGCCGTCGTTGTCCTGGTTCTTGACCTGGGTCACGCGGTTGTTGGACACGTCCAGCACCGTGACGGGAACGGCGTCCCCGTCATCGGTGAACAGGCGCATCATGCCCACCTTGCGGCCCAGCAACCCGAGGCTGCTCAGACTCATGTTGTTACTCCGTTGCTCTCGCCGCGGCCGCTGCAATTGGCTGCCGCGTTTGGGATGCGAGAGAGGGTTGATGAATAGCTTCGCCCACCTTTGGCAAGCGAAGCCAAGCAGTATAGCATGGCTGCAACGGGGCTGCCAGCCCCCCAGCCCGCGTGCCGGGAAGACTCAGGCGTAGGCGGCTCGCATGGTGAGCGCCGGCTCTTCCGCCGGGCGCCCCAGCGCGAGGCAGGTGGCGAACAGCAGTTCGTAGGCGGGCGACATCGAGAGCGGCTCGACCAGGCTCCAGGCCGTCAGCACCACCAGGCCGAAGTAAACGCCCGCCCAGACGTCGGACGTCTGCGCGCGCGCGCACGCGGTGCGCAGCACCAGCGCGTAATAGGCGATGCACAGTCCGATGCCGACCAGGCCAAACAGGGCACCGATCCAGAGCACCGCGTTGTGCGGATTCCAGAACACGCTGTAATCGTGGGCAGCCATGATGAAGGAACGCGGCTGTCCGATCAGCGGGCTGTCCATCAGCACGCGCGCCCCGCTCTGCCAGTAGGAGATCCGCGCCGAAATGGAGGCGAGCGGGGGGTAACGGGCGATCATGTCCCCCGCGGCCACCAGGAGGAACAAGCCGCAAACCACCACGACCAGGGTGCCCAGGCCAAGTTTCGCGCCCCCGGACGGCTTGCGCCCCATCAACCACAGCAGGGCGGCAAGCGCCAGGAACCCGAATCCGAACCGCGACAAGGTCCCGCAGGTCAGCAGTACGAACACGGCCGCGAGCAGGAAGCGGCGCGTGAACAGGCAAACCGTGAAGCAGAACACCAGGAAGGCCGCTATGTAATTCGAGAAACCGAGCGCATTGCGGGCACGGCTCTTCACGCCATACATCTGCATGGACGCGCTGTCGGTTGGGGGAGCGAACTCGGCAGTCACGTCGGGCTGGATTCTCGGCACCGACGCGCGTTGACCCCCACCGCCGGCGCGCGGCGAGGTTCCGGTCCCTTCGCCCGTGCGCGGCGAGACGGCAGCGTCCGGGGCGGGTTGCGGCACGGTCCTGCCGTACTTCTTCAGGTGGTCCGCGTAGGTGCCCTTGCCGACGAGGAACTGGCTTCGCACGAGGTAGGTGTCGTCCCCGGCGAACAGGAACATTCCACACATGACGAGGCCGGTGATCAAGCCTCCGCCGATGATTCCTTTGCGAAGGAGGTCATCCGGAATCCCCTTCCCGCCAAGGACCACGAGAGCAAGGACGGCGTATGCGACCGGCAGGTACGCGACCATGTCGGCCTTGCCGTTCGGGGGCTGACCGGTCAAGGCCTGCACTCCCACGACGACCCCGAGCCCACCGAGCAGCAGGAGGGGCACCACGAGCCTTCCGGCGGGGCGCCTGATGCCCCCGAGCAGGAGGCATCCCAGCAGGAAGAACACGCCCAGGGGAAGCGTCACGCCGACGAACACGTCGCCGTAGAAGATAGCGGCCACGAAGCACGTCACCAGAATGCCGGCCCACCTCGATTTCCGCGCTTCAATGCCCGTCATGAAGAAATTCCCCCTGGATCCGCACGCATGGATTGCCTTGGTGCGGCAACTGCCTCGCGGGCGATCATAAGCGCTCTCATTGCCGGTCCGAATGGTGAGAGGAGTGATGCGCGCCTCACCCTGGCCGTGCCCCAAAAGGAAAAGCCGCCCGAGGGCGGCCTTTCCGGCAGGGCGGCAGGTTTACTGCAGCTTGATTTCCACGTCCACGCCCGCGGGCAGGTCCAGCTTCATCAGGGCGTCGACCGTCTTGTCGGTCGGGTCGACGATGTCCATCAGGCGCTGGTGCGTGCGGATCTCGAACTGGTCGCGGCTCGACTTGTTGACGTGCGGCGAACGCAGGATGTCGAAGCGCTTCATGCGCGTCGGCAGGGGCACGGGGCCCTTGACGATGGCGCCGGTGCGCTTGGCGGTGTCGACGATCTCGGCGGCGGACTGGTCGATCAGCTTGTAATCGAAGGCCTTGAGGCGGATGCGGATCTTCTGCTGGGCCATCTCGATTACTCCATGATCTTGGCGACGACGCCGGCGCCGACGGTCTTGCCGCCTTCGCGGATGGCGAAGCGCAGGCCTTCTTCCATGGCGATCGGGGCGATCAGCTTGACCGTGATCGTCACGTTGTCGCCGGGCATGACCATTTCCTTGTCCTTCGGCAGCTCGATGGAGCCGGTCACGTCGGTCGTGCGGAAGTAGAACTGCGGGCGGTAGTTGTTGAAGAACGGCGTGTGGCGGCCGCCCTCGTCCTTGCTCAGCACGTACACCTCGGCGGTGAAGTGCGTGTGCGGCTTGATGGAGCCGGGCTTGCACAGCACCTGGCCGCGCTCGACTTCTTCGCGCTTGGTGCCGCGCAGCAGGATACCGACGTTGTCGCCGGCCTGGCCCTGGTCCAGCAGCTTGCGGAACATTTCCACGCCGGTGCAGGTGGTCTTCTGCGTGGTCTTGATGCCCACGATCTCGATTTCCTCGCCGACCTTGATCACGCCGCGCTCGATACGGCCGGTGACCACGGTGCCGCGGCCGGAGATGGAGAACACGTCTTCCACGGGCATCAGGAAGGTGCCGTCGATGGCGCGCTCGGGCGTCGGGATGTAGCTATCCAGCGCATCGGCCAGCTTCATGATGGCCTGCTCGCCCAGCTCGCCCTTGTCGCCTTCGAGCGCCAGCTTGGCCGAGCCCTTGATGATCGGGGTGTCGTCGCCGGGGAAGTCGTACTTGGACAGCAGCTCGCGCACTTCCATCTCGACCAGTTCCAGCAGTTCGGCGTCGTCCACCATGTCGGCCTTGTTCAGGAAGACGATGATGTAGGGCACGCCCACCTGGCGGCTCAGCAGGATGTGCTCGCGCGTCTGGGGCATCGGGCCGTCGGCGGCCGACACGACCAGGATCGCACCGTCCATCTGGGCGGCACCGGTGATCATGTTCTTCACGTAGTCGGCGTGGCCGGGGCAGTCGACGTGCGCGTAGTGGCGCGCCTTGGTCTCGTACTCGACGTGGGCGGTGTTGATCGTGATGCCGCGGGCCTTTTCTTCGGGAGCCGCGTCGATCTGGTCGTACGCCTTGGCTTCACCGCCGAACTTGGCAGAGAGAACCGTGGTGATCGCCGCGGTCAGGGTCGTCTTGCCGTGGTCGACGTGACCGATCGTGCCGACGTTGACGTGCGGCTTGGTCCGCTCGAACTTGCCTTTTGCCATTGAAAAATCTCCAGAAAGAGCTATGCCCGTGTGAGGGTTTTACGTCTGCATCCCGCTGCTCGTTCTCTCGCCACGGGCAACGAGAGGCGCGGGATCGCAGACAAAACAAGATACCGAACGCAGAGGTCGCAGAGGGCTCGCAAAGGTCGCAGAAGGAATCCTCTTGATGGATGTTCTTCTGCGTCTTCTGCGTGCTTTTGCGCCCTCTGCGTTCGGCTGTTAGGTTTTGCTTACTTCGTGCGGGCGGCGATGATGCTTTCGGCGACGTTCTTCGGAGCTTCGGCGTAGTGCTTGAACTCCATCGTGTACGTCGCGCGGCCCTGCGACATCGAGCGCAGCGTCGTCGAGTAGCCGAACATCTCGGACAGCGGGACTTCCGCCTTGATGATCTTGCCGCCGCCGATCATGTCGTCCATGCCCTGCACCATGCCGCGACGGGACGACAGGTCGCCCATCACGTTGCCGGCGTATTCCTCGGGCGTCTCGACTTCCACGGCCATCATCGGCTCGAGGATCACGGGGCTGGCCTTCTTCGCGCCTTCCTTGAAGCCGAAGATGGCGGCCATCTTGAACGCCTGCTCGGACGAGTCCACTTCGTGGTACGAACCGAAGGTCAGCGCAACCTTCACGTCCACCACCGGGTAGCCCGCCAGCACGCCGGAGTTGAGGGCCTCTTCCACGCCCTTCTGCACCGCCGGGATGTACTCGCGCGGGACCACGCCGCCCTTGATGGCGTCGATGAACTCGAAGCCCTTGCCGGTCTCGTTCGGCTCGATCGTGAACACGACGTGGCCGTACTGGCCCTTGCCGCCCGACTGGCGAACGAACTTGCCTTCCTGGTCGGTCACCTTGCGGCGGATGGTCTCGCGGTAGGCCACCTGCGGCTTGCCCACGTTGGCCTCCACGCCGAACTCGCGCTTCATGCGGTCGACGATGATTTCCAGGTGCAGTTCGCCCATTCCGCCGATGATGGTCTGGCCGGATTCCTCGTCCGTGTTCACGCGGAACGACGGGTCTTCCGCGGCCAGGCGCTGCAGCGCCACACCCATCTTTTCCTGGTCGGCCTTGGTCTTGGGCTCCACGGCCTGGCGGATCACCGGCTCGGGGAACACCATGCGCTCCAGCGTCACGATGGAGTTGGGATCGCACAGGGTTTCGCCCGTGGTCACGTCCTTCAGGCCCACGCAGGCGGCGATGTCGCCGGCGCGGATCTCTTCGACTTCCAGGCGGTTGTTGGCGTGCATCTGCACGATCCGGCCGATGCGCTCCTTCTTGCCGCGCACCGGGTTGTAGACGCTGTCCCCCTTGGTCAGCACGCCGGAGTACACGCGCACGAAGGTCAGCTGGCCCACGAACGGGTCCGTCATCAGCTTGAACGCAAGCGCCGAGAACTTCTCGTTGTCGTCCGCCTTGCGGGTCGTTTCCTTCTCGTCTTCGTCCGTGCCGGCGACCGGGGGGATGTCCACCGGCGAGGGCAGGAAGTCGATCACGGCGTCCAGCATGCGCTGCACGCCCTTGTTCTTGAAGGCGGTGCCGCACAGCATCGGCTGGATCTCGGTGGCGATCGTGCGCGTGCGCAGGCCCAGCTTGATCTCGGCTTCGCTCAGGTCGCCTTCCTCGAGGTACTTGTTCATCAGCTCCTCGGTGGCTTCGGCGGCGGCCTCGACCATCTTCTCGCGCCATTCCTTGGCGGTTTCCACCAGCTCGGCCGGGATGTCCTCGTAGGAGAACTTCATGCCCTGCGAGGCCTCGTCCCAGATGATGGCCTTCATCTTCAGCAGGTCCACCACGCCGGTGAAGCTTTCCTCGGCGCCGATCGGGATCACGATCGGCACGGGGTTGGCCTTCAGGCGCAGGCGCATCTGGTCATAGACCTTGAAGAAGTTGGCGCCGGTACGGTCCATCTTGTTGACGAACGCGAGGCGGGGCACCTTGTACTTGTTGGCCTGGCGCCAGACGGTTTCCGACTGGGGCTGCACGCCGCCCACGGCGCAGTACACCATGCAGGCGCCGTCCAGCACGCGCATGGAACGCTCCACCTCGATGGTGAAGTCCACGTGGCCGGGGGTGTCGATGATGTTGAAGCGGTGCTCCGGGTAGGACAGGTCCATGCCCTTCCAGAAGCAGGTGGTGGCGGCAGACGTGATCGTGATGCCGCGCTCCTGCTCCTGCTCCATCCAGTCCATGGTGGCGGCGCCGTCGTGCACTTCGCCGATCTTGTGGTTCACACCCGTGTAGAACAGGATGCGCTCGGTGGTCGTGGTCTTGCCGGCGTCGATGTGAGCGGAGATACCGATGTTGCGGTAGCGCTCGATGGGCGTTTTGCGAGCCATGATGAGAATCTTTCTTCAATGGCGCAGGCCCGCTCGTGGCGGGCCCGCACCTTCACAAGATGGGGACGATGCTTAGAAGCGGAAGTGGCTGAAGGCCTTGTTGGCCTCGGCCATGCGGTGCACTTCGTCGCGCTTCTTCATGGCGCCGCCACGGCCTTCGGTGGCTTCCATGAGCTCGTTGGCCAGCCGCAGGGCCATCGACTTCTCGCCGCGCTTCTTGGCGGCTTCCTTGATCCAGCGCATCGACAGGGCCAGGCGACGCACGGGGCGAACCTCGACGGGAACCTGGTAGTTCGCGCCGCCGACGCGGCGGGACTTCACTTCGACCATGGGCTTCACGTTGGCGATGGCCATCGTGAAGGCTTCCAGGGGATCGCGCCCGGGGTTCTTCTTCTCGATCTGCTCGAGGGCACCGTACACGATGCGCTCGGCGACCGCCTTCTTGCCGCCTTGCATGATGACGTTCATGAACTTGGCGAGCTCGACATTGCCGTACTTGGGATCCGGCAGGATTTCACGCTTAGGGACTTCGCGACGACGTGGCATTTCTAACCTCTCTCTTTGCTTCAGTTGGCCATGGCCTCTGGCCGGGCCGCGGGAGCCATCAGGGCTTCCCACTTACTCGACCCTTGTTCAGGGTCACTACGCTTTTCTCAGCCTGCCAGGGCTGGAAGAGCACCGACAAACTAACCTGGTTGGCTTCTTAGGCCTTCTTCGGGCGCTTGGCGCCGTACTTGGAACGGGACTGCTTGCGATCCTTCACGCCTTGCAGGTCCAGCGAACCGCGGACGATGTGGTAACGCACGCCCGGCAGGTCCTTCACGCGGCCGCCGCGCACGAGCACCACGGAGTGCTCCTGCAGGTTGTGGCCTTCGCCGCCGATGTACGAGATGACCTCGAAACCGTTGGTCAGGCGCACCTTGGCGACTTTACGAAGCGCCGAGTTCGGCTTCTTCGGCGTCGTGGTGTACACGCGGGTGCACACGCCACGGCGCTGGGGGCTGTTCTGCATCGCGGGGGACTTCGACTTGGTCTTTTCGACCTCGCGCCCCTGACGCACGAGCTGGTTGATGGTTGGCATTGAAAACGTCCCTAAACGTTCGTGAAATCAGACAAAAGCATTCCCCGCCCCAAATTGCGGGAAAGCCCGCGAGTATATCCCGGCTGGTGAAAACCCGCAAATGACAGCCGAGTCGGCCGTCCTACCCCGCGGAGGCGGGGGTCGCCAAGGGCCCGACGACGGGTGCTGCGCGCCCGTCCCGGGTCCCCGCCTGCGCGGGGATCCCGGCTGTCGCCCTACTTGATCCAGAGCCGCACCGCGTCCCAGGCGCGCCCGAAGACCCCCGCCTGCTCCACGCCCTGCAGCGCCACCAGGGGCACCTCGCTCAGGAGCTGGTCGCCGGCCAGGATCTTCAGGGTGCCGACCTGTTGGCCCTTCTGGATGGGGGCGACCAGCGGATCCGGCCGCGCCACCTGGGTCTTGATCTTCGAGCTGCTGCCGGTCGGCACCGCCAGCACGATCGGCCGGGCCTGGCCGAGCTTGACGCTCTTCTCGGAACCCTTCCAGACCTGCGGCTCCAGCACCGGCTGGCCGCCATCGAAGAGCTTCAGGCCCTCGTACGCCGTGTAACCCCAGTTCAGCAGCTTCTGTGCTTCGTTCGCGCGCGCCGCCTCGCTGGTGGCGCCCAGCACGATCGCCAGCAGCCGCCGGCCCCTCAGGTTCGGGAAGTCGCGCCTGGCGGTGGCGATCAGGCAGTAGCCGGACGCGTCCGTGTGGCCGGTCTTCAGGCCGTCCACCGTCGGATCGCGGAACAACAGGATGTTCCGGTTGGTGTCGTTGGCCGTCGGCGTGCCCTGGTAGCGGTACTTCTTGATCGAGTAGTACTGCAGGTCCTCGGGGAAGTCCTGCATCAGCCGCGTGGCGAGGATGCCCAGGTCGCGCGCCGTGGTGGTGTGGCCGGGCGCACTCAGGCCCTCGGGGTTCTTGTACGTCGTGTTCTTCATGCCCAGCGCCTGGGCCTGCTGGTTCATCAACTCGACGAAGCGCTCCACCGAGCCGCCCACGGCCTCGGCCAGGGCCACGGTGGCGTCATTGCCCGACTGGACGACCATGCCCTTGATGAGGTCCTCCACCGGCACCTGCATCTTCGGGTCGATGAACATGCGCGACCCCGCCATCTTCCAGGCACGCTGACTCACCGGCATCGCCTGCTTCAGGTCGATCTTCTTCGCCTTGAGCGCCTGGAACACCAGGTAGCCGGTCATCAGCTTGGTGAGCGACGCGGGTTCCACCGGCGCGTCGATCTCGCGCGAGGCCAGGACCTGGTTGGCGCTGACGTCGATCAGCAGGTAGCTGCGGGCTGCCACCTCGGGGGGCTGGGGCACCTGGGCGGCGGCGAAAAGCGAGAAGAAGAGCAGCACCGGCGCGAGGAGCGCCTGCGACCAACGGGATTTCATTCCTGCGCGCGAAGGTGGCGGACCACCAGGTTCTTCAAGAGCGGCAATTGTCCGTGAAAGAAGTGCTCGACCCCGGGAACGACCGTAACGGGCAGTGACTGCGGCCGGGCCCATTCGAAGACGGAAGACAAGGCCACCGTGTCGTCGGCCTCGCCATGGATGACCAATGTGCGCTCGTGCGCTTCGGCGGGCAGCGCCGGCACCGGAAATCGCGACGCGGCGGTACCCACCAGCACCACCGCACGCACGTCGCGCGAGCCCCAGAGCGACTGCAGCGACTGCGCCGTGACGTAGGCGCCGAAGGAGAAGCCGGCCAGCGCCAGCGGCCCTTCGGACGCGAGCTCGCGCACGACCGCCAGGAAGTCCTCCGCTTCGCCGCGCCCTTCGTCGTAGCTGCCCTGGCTGGCGCCGACGCCGCGGA
Source organism: Ramlibacter monticola (assembly GCF_016722785.1). GTDB lineage: Bacteria > Pseudomonadota > Gammaproteobacteria > Burkholderiales > Burkholderiaceae_C > Ramlibacter > Ramlibacter monticola. The sequence continues at coordinate 985,423 of NZ_JAEQNE010000002.1, forward strand.
AGTTGAAGCGCAGGGCCGTCCAGCCGCATTGCACGAAGGCGCGCGCCAGCGTCTGCACCACCTTGTTGTCCATCGTTCCACCGAACAGCGGATGCGGGTGGGCGATCACGGCGACGCCGCGCGAGGCGCCTTCCGGCGCGTTGCGCAGCAACTGGATCCGTCCGGCCGGGCCCGTGAGCTCCAGCCGTTCCGTCTGCGCGATCATCAGCGCCCCAGGTGCGGGGGCGTCAGCAGGCGTTCGACCACCTTGCCGTTCTGCAGGTGCGACTCGACGATCTCGTCGATGTCCTTCTCGTCCACGTAGGTGTACCAGACGCCTTCGGGGTAGACCACGGCGATCGGGCCGCCCTGGCAGCGGTCCATGCAGCCGGCCTTGTTCACGCGCACCTTGCCCGGGCCGTTGAGGCCGCGCGCCTTCACCTGCGCCTTGCAGCGGTCGAAGGCCGCCTGCGCGCCGTGGTCGGCGCAGCAGGCCTCGCCATTGGCGCGCTGGTTGAGGCAGAAGAAGATGTGGTGTTCGTAGTACTGGGACGGTGCGGTCGCGGTCATGGCGGGATTCTAGAAGTGGCGTCCGGCCGCGAGACGCGCAGCAGCACATACACCAGCACGGCGTAAGGCCAGATCCAGCCAAGCCACTGCGCCAGGCCGTTGAAGCGGATGAAGCGCCCCTGCTCCCAGGCCTGCAGCGTGTCGGTGAAGTAGGCACTGGCGGGCGCTGCGTTCAGCACGCCCAGGTGCACCACCAGCACCAGCAGCAGCACCGCCGCGCAGCCGCGCCGCGGCACTGCCAGCATCAGCAGCGACAGCATCAGCCCGAACAGCAGGCCGAGTCGCACCGGCATGCTGAGCCAGGCCCACGCGTGCGCCGGCCCCCAGCTGAGGGCGGCGGACAGGGCGGTCACCAGCGTGCCGAGGCCGATCGCGGCCAGCGCGAAGACGGCGCGCCGGCCCGTGGAGCGCAGGATGGTGTACCCGAGCAGGCAGGGGACGAAGGCGCCCAGCCCCACGCACAGAAGCTCCGCCGCCGGCACCAGCGGCTGCAGTTCCACGTCGCGCACCGGCAGCCACTCGAGGAAGGGCGTGTCCTGCAGCCAGTCGGCCAGGCCGGTTTCGAGCCGCTCGAGCACCTGCCCGAGCCCCAGGGGCACGGCGGCGGGGAACAGCAGCGCGAACGGCCACAGGGCCAGCAGCACCAGCGCACCCCGCGCCTGCGGGATGAACCAGCGCTCGCGGAAGCGGCTCCAGTGGTCGACCACGCCCGCCAGTTCCAGGCCGGCGGCCAGCGCGGCCCCGGCCAGCGTGCCGGCCACGTTCAGGCCGAAGTCCACGTTGGAGGCCACGCGCGAGGGCAGGAAAGCCTGCAGCGACTCCATGCAGAAGGACAGGGCGGTGCCGGCCCCGACGGCCACAGCGATCGCGGCGACGTTCGGATGCGCGGCGAAGAAGCGGACGTTGCCGCGCCGCAGGAAGCTCAGGGCCAGCAGGAAGCCGAGGGGCACGTAGCCGGCCACGTTGGCCGCGACGTCGAAGCCGGTCCAGTAGCGCGGCCAGCCGGCGAACAGGAACTCCCACGGCGGGATCTCCTGGTTGCGCCACCCCGAGAAGGGATAGAGGCTGGCATACACCACCAGGACGGTGTACGCACCCGCCAGCGGCCACGCCGATGTCTTGTGCATCAGAAGGGCTTGAGGACGACGAGCAGGATGGCGCCCAGCAGGAACAGCACGGGGATTTCGTTGAACCAGCGGAAGAAGACGTGGCCGCGCTGCATGGTGCCGGCTTCGAACTTGCGAAGCAGCACCGAGCAGGCATGGTGGTAGCCGACGATCAGGATCACGATCAGCAGCTTGGCGTGCATCCAGCCCTGACCGCGCCCCACGCCGACGCCCAGCCACAGCCAGAGGCCCAGCCCCAGGGCGGGCACCGCGATCATCGTCATGAACTTCAGGAGCTTGCGCGACATCAGCAGGAGCCGCTGCCGCTCCGCCTCCGAGCCGGCCGGCACCATCGCCAGGTTCACGTAGATGCGCGGCAGGTAGAACAGACCGGCGAACCAGCTCGCCACGAAGAAGATGTGGAAGGCCTTGATCCAGAGCATGGCGCGAGTGTAAGGAAGCGCCGGACCTCCGGGCGCTGCGCGGACCGGCCACGCCGGGCGCCCGCAGGCAAAAAAAAGCCCCGGCTTTCGGCCGGGGTGGGAAGCCTTTTTGCTGTCACACATCAAGGCGCCCGCTCAGGGAGGAAAAGCGGGGGGCGGCAAGCCGCCCGAGCCGTAATTTAGCAGCGCACAGTTCGGCTTTCAAGCATAAAGGCTTAAGCTCACTGACGCGGGCCACGCCTCCCGGCAAGCCCGCGGCAGGGGCCCGGAACGGCCGGAAAACTGCGCCCGGGCTGGCTTGGGGCACAATTTTCGGTATGACTTCCTTCTTCGCCCCCTACCCGAACGGCCGTCCGCGGCGCCTGCGGCGTGACGAGTTCACGCGCAACCTGGTACGCGAGCACGCCGTGAGTGCGAACGACTTCATCTATCCGGTGTTCGTCCTGGACGGCCAGAAGCAGCGCCAGGCGGTGGCTTCCATGCCCGGGGTGGAGCGGGTCAGCGTCGACCTCCTGCTGCCGGTGGCGGAGGAGTGCCTCAAGCTGGGGGTGCCGGCGCTGGCGCTGTTCCCGGTGATCGACCCGTCGAAGAAAACGCCCGACGGGCGCGAAGCCTTCAACCCGGAGGGCCTGGTGCCCCGGGCGGTGCAGCGCCTCAAGAGGGAATTCCCCGAGCTGGGCGTGATGACCGACGTGGCCCTGGACCCCTTCACCAGCCACGGCCAGGACGGCCTGCTGGACGAGACCGGCTACATCCTGAACGACGAGACGGTGGAGGTCCTGGTCAAGCAGGCGCTGACCCAGGCGCAGGCCGGCGTCGACATCGTGGCCCCCTCGGACATGATGGACGGCCGCATCGGCGCGATCCGCCAGGCGCTGGAAGCCGACCGCCATGTCCACACCCGCATCATGGCGTACAGCGCCAAGTACGCGAGCGCCTTCTACGGCCCGTTCCGCGATGCCGTGGGTTCCTCCGCCAACCTGGGGAAGAGCAACAAGAAGGTCTACCAGATGGACCCGGGCAACAGCGACGAGGCCGTGCGCGAAGTGGCGATGGACCTCGCCGAAGGCGCCGACATGGTGATGGTGAAGCCCGGCATGCCCTACCTGGACATCGTGCGGCGCGTGAAGGACGAATTCAAGGTCCCGACCTTCGCCTACCAGGTCTCGGGCGAGTACGCGATGCTGAAGGCCGCGGCCGCCAACGGCTGGCTGGACCACGACCTCGTGATGATGGAAAGCCTGCTCGCCTTCAAGCGCGCCGGCGCCGACGGCGTCCTGACCTATTTCGCGCTCGACGCCGCGCGCCAGCTGCGCGCCTGAGGCGCCACGGGAAGACGGCAGCGTGCAGATTGTCGAATTCGGCGCCGGCACGCTGCGGTTCCTCGACCATGTTCCCACCCGGGCGCCGCAGGGCGGCTTCGTCTGGATCTACCTGGAACGGGAGCACCTCGAGCAGGACCTGCCCGTTCTGCAGCGGGCCGCCCAGGCCCTCGGCGGCTCGCCCCTGCTGGACCTGCACGTCAAGGACCTGGGCAACCGCGGCCACCCTTCCCGCTACGACTACACCTCGGTCTACGACCTGGTGATCTTCCGCCGGCTCGCCAGCGAGCCGGAGGTGCGCGCCGAGCTCGGCGAGGCGGCGATGGCCGGCAAGGGGCCGCTGGCGGCCTTCGGCCGCATCAGCACGCGCGCGCTGGGTTTCGTGGTGTTCGACCGCCTGCTGATCACGGTGCACCCGGCCGGCTGCTTCGCCGCGCGCGCCTTCATCGAGCGCTACCTGCAGGACGCCCTGCGCAGCGAAGGCCTGAGCGCCTCGGCGCGCACCCGGCTGCCCTCCGGCGCGGCCGACCTGATGCTGCGGATGCTGAACCTGGTGGTGGACAGCTACCTGGAGCTGCGCAAGGTCCTCAGCGCCGAACTCGATGGCTGGCAGCAGGCGCTGCTCGCGCCGCGCACCACGGCCGAGGTGGACTGGGCGGCGCTCATGACCGCGCGCAACGCGCTGCACATGCTGCAGGACCTGTGCGAGGAGCAGAACGACGCCATGCAGGAATGGCTGGACAGCCAGCGGGAGCAGCCGCCACCCTGGATGTCGCAGGCCGAGCGCGACGGCCTGCTCGCCCGCGCCCGCGACGTGGTCGAACACGTGGAGCGCGTGGTGCACCACGTCAACCGCATGGAGCAGAGCGCGGAGACCGCGGTGCAGATCCACTTCTCCGCGGTCGGCAACCGCACCAACGACATCATGCGCACGCTCACGGCCCTCACCGCCATCTTCCTGCCGCTGAACCTGATCGCCGGCATCTTCGGGATGAACTTCGAACTGCTGCCCCTGACCCACCAGGCGGCGGGGTTCTGGTGGACCCTGGCCGCCATGGGCGTCATCGCCGTGCTGCTCGGGATCGTGTTCTGGCGCAAGCGCTACCTGGCGCGCACGGGGCATTGACGTGGAACACGCGACGGGCGACAACCACCGCGAGCATTCCAGCTACCGCCGGCCGCGCACCGTCGCGGACCTCACGCGCGAGAACGTGCAGGCGATGCGCAAGCTGGAACAGCTGGCGGTGGCCAAGCGCACCACCGCCGACCGCATCGCCGAATTCGTGGCGAGGTTCTGCGGCAGCATCACCTTCGTGTGGATCCACGCCGCCGTGTTCGCCTCGTGGCTCGGGTGGAACGTGCTGCCGGGCCTGCCGCACTTCGACCCCTACCCGTTCACATTCCTCACCCTGGTGGTGTCGCTGGAGGCGATCTTCCTGTCGTCCTTCATCCTGATCGCCCAGAACTACGAGATGCGGGTCACCGAGCGGCGCAGCCAGCTGGACCTGCAGATCAACCTGCTGGCCGAGCAGGAGAACACCAAGATCCTGCAGCTGCTCGATCGCATGGCGCGCAAGCTGGGATTCACCGAGGAGGACGACCCCGAGGTCCGCGTGCTGGAACAGGCCACGCGGCCGGAGACCCTGGCACGCCAGATCGACGACGCACTGCGCGAGCACTCGGGCCAGCCGCCGCGCTCCCACGCCAACGGCAAGCCCGCCAAGTGATCCTCGTGGGCTGCGCGGGCTGGAACCTGCCGCGCGAGCTGCAGGCGCGCTTCGGGCCCGGCGCGAGCCACCTCGCGCGCTACGCCAGCCGCTTTCCCGCCACCGAGATCAATTCCTCGTTTCACCGGCCGCACCAGCCCTCCTTGTACGAGCGCTGGGCGCAGGCGGTGCCGGCGGGGTTCCGCTTCAGCGCGAAGCTGCCGAAGACCATCACGCACGAGCGGCGGCTGCTCGGGTGCGAACAGGCGCTCGACGAATACCTGGCGCAGGCCCGCCACCTGGGCGACCGGCTCGCGTGCCTGCTGGTGCAGCTCCCGCCCAGCCTGGCTTTCGATGCGGGCGCGGCGCGGCCCTTCCTGGCCCTGCTGCGCGCCCGCTTCGCCGGCCGGCTGGCGCTCGAGCCGCGCCACGCGTCGTGGTTCGGCGCGGAGCCGGACGCGCTGCTGCGCGAGCTGCAGGTCGCGCGCGTGCTCGCCGACCCGGTCCGACACGCAGCCGGCGCCTGGCCCGCGGGCTGGCCGGGGCTCGTGTACCTGCGGCTGCACGGTTCGCCCCGCATGTACTACTCGGCGTACCCGCCCCCGCTGCTGCAGGCGCTGGCGCGCCGCATGCGACAGGCCGGGGCCGAGGGCGCCGAGGTCTGGTGCATCTTCGACAACACCGCTTCCGGCGCCGCGACCGGCGACGCCCTGACGCTGCTGCGCCTGCTAGAAGAAGGGCGCTGAGAGCCCTTCGGCGGCGAACACGCGCTGCACCGCGGGCCGCTCGCTCATTCGCTGCAGGTAAGGCCCCAGGTGGTCGCGCTCACGCGCCTTGCCGGCGCTGAAGTTGCGCGTCCAGCGGCACAGGGTGAACACATAGGGATCGAGCGCGCCGTACGAGTCGCCGAGCAGCCACGGCCCGCCGTGGCGCGCCACCAGCGCATCGAGCTGGTCCAGCAGCGGCCCCACCCGTTCCTGCGCCCTCGCCTTCACTTCCGCCGCGCCCGCGGCATTCCCATCCGCCACCCAGCGCTCCGGGTAGAAATAGACCATCAGGGTGGCCTGCAAGGTGTTCGTCAGCCAGGCCAGCCACTGGTGGAAATGGGACCGTTCGGGCGTCCCGGCAGGCGGCGCGAGGCGCGCCTGGGGGAAGCGGTCGCACAGGTGCAGCACGATGGCCGCCGTCTCGTACAGGACGAAATCGCCGTCGGCCAGCACCGGCAGCGTGCCGTTCGGATTGAGCTTCAGGTAGGCCCCGCCCTTGTGTTCGTCGGCGGCGCGGTCCACGAACACCCGTTCGTAGGGCTGGCCGATCTCCTCCAGCAGGATGTGCGGAATCATCGCCGCGGTGGCGGGGTAGTAATACAGACGCAATGCCATGGGAAGCCGCTCCTTGGCCCCGAACATTACAGCAGCGGGCGACCGCTTCCCGCTCAGGGCTGCCGCAGGCCGAACAGCGTGGCGCCGTTCTCCCACGCGATGCGGCGCGCCACGTCGGCGGGCAGTTCGCCCAGCCAGGCCCGGTAGCCCTTCATCGTGTCGTCGTAGTACAGCCAGCGCTGGTTGACCCAGGTGTCCGACCCGAGCAGGAAGCGGGTCGGGTACTTCAGGAGCAACTGGCGCCATTCGGGGCAAAGCCTGCCGCCCTCGCAGGTGAGGCCGGGGCGGTAGGAGAGCTCGCCCATGAGGCGCGGGTACTTCGCCAGCAGCTGCTCCACCCGCGCCACCGGGGCGCCGCCGATGCCGGTGTGGGCCCAGATCAGCCGCGCCTTCGCGCCCTTCGAGGGCGTGTGCGCCATCAGCAGGTCGATCGCCGCATCGTCCACGTGCGCCAGCACCGCCAGCTCCTTCTCCTCCGCCAGCGCCATCAGCTTGCGCGCCACCGGCCCGTTCGCGTTGGCGGACTCGTACAGGTGGAACTCGCCCAGGCCGCGATAGGGTCCGGCGGCGGTGCCGCGCGCCAGCTCCGCCTGCACCATCTCGTAGATCGATTCGTCACGGAACCAGCTGTCGTAGTCGGCGCGATTGCGGTACAGGCGGACGAAAGGCACCACCGTCACGCCGGCCTGGCGCGTCTCCGGCGCCTGCGCCAGCGAGCGGGTGCCGTCGTTGGGGCGCGAGTTCGCGACGATCGCGCGCACGCCGTTGCGCTGCATGCGCCCCAGCACGTCGGGCAGCGGATGCGGGCCCTCGCTGCCGTTGAAGGCTTCCTCGTTGTAGTGCAGGTGCGCGTCGAAGATCGGCCCGCCGTAGTCGGCGGCCAGCGCCGCCGAACCGAGCACGCAGGCCAGCAGGCCGGCCCAGCGCATGTCAGGCCAGGTGCTGCGCGAAGAAGGCCAGCGTGCGCTCGCGCGCCAGCTTCGCGGCTTCGGCGTTGTACGAGCCGCGCTGGTCGCAGTTGAAGCCGTGGTTGGCGTGGTACACGTGCACCTCGACCTCGGGATGCGCCTTCTTGAACACCTCGACGCTCTCGAGGGTGATCCAGTGGTCCTGGTCGCCGAAGTGGGCCAGCACCGGGCACTTGGGCTTGCGCGCGACCTCCTGCGGCGTGGTGACGCCGCCGCCGTAGTACGGCACCGCGGCGCTGAGTCCGTCGAGCGTGCAGGCGGACCGCCACGTCAGCAGGCCGCCGTAGCAGTAGCCGACGATGCCCACCTTGCCGGCCTGCGAGACCTGCTTGATCGCCGCCTGGATGTCCTGCATCACGCCGGGTGAAGGCAGGTTCTCGACCGCGTTCTTCAGCGACATGCCCTCGGTCATGTCGTCTTCCTGGTAGCCGAGCTCCACGTTGGGCTTGATGCGATGGAAGATCGCCGGCGCGATCGCGAGGTAGCCCTCGGCGGCATAGCCGTCCGTCACGGCGCGGATGTGCGAGTTGACGCCGAAGATCTCCTGGATCACCACGATGCCGCCCTTGGGCTGGCCCTTGGGTTGCGCCAGGTAGGCGGGAATGGCCTGGCCGTCGGCTGCCTTGAGGTCCGTGAACTGCCCCATGTCGTGTCTCCTGTGGCTGGGTGGTTTTCGGGAAGGCGCGAGCTTCCCTCAGCCGCCCGGCCGCGTCAACAAGGAGCTTTTGATGTAATGGCGGCTCGCGCGCAGTGCGCGGCAGTGGAGAACGGAAGAATGGAAGAAGTCCTGTTGGTCACCGGCGGCAGCCGCGGCATCGGTGCGGCCACCGCCGTGCTGGCCGCGCGCAAGGGCTGGAAGGTGGCGGTGAACTACACGCGCAACGAGGCAGCGGCCGAGGAGGTGGTGCGCGCCATCCGCGCCGGCGGCGGCACGGCGGTGGCGATCCACGGCGATGTGGCCGACGAGCAGCAGGTGCTCGCGCTGTTCGCGCAGGTGGACGCCCAGCTGGGGCGCCTCACCGCGCTGGTCAACAACGCCGGCGTGGTGGACCGCGCGCAGCGCGTCGACGAGATGAGCCTGCAGCGCCTGAAGCGCATGTTCGACATCAACGTGATCGGCAGCTTCCTCTGCGCGCGCGAAGCGGTCCGGCGCATGAGCACGCGCCACGGCGGCCGCGGCGGCGCGATCGTCAACGTGTCCAGCGCCGCGTCGCGCCTGGGCGCGCCCGGCCAGTACGTCGACTACGCGGCCTCCAAGGGCGCGATCGACAGCTTCACCATCGGCCTGGCCAAGGAGGTCGCGGCCGAGGGCATCCGCGTCAACGCGGTGCGGCCGGGCCTCATCGAGACGGAGATCCACGCTTCGGGTGGACTCCCGAACCGCGTGCGCGACCTGGTGCACCAGGTGCCGATGCAGCGCGGCGGCAGCGCCGAGGAAGTGGCGCAGGCCATCGTCTGGCTGCTCTCGCCCGAGGCGAGCTACACGACCATGTCGCTGGTCGAAGTGTCGGGAGCCCGCTGATGGCCGTCACGATCTGGTGGGAGGACATGCAGCCCGGCACGGTGCGCGAACTCGGCACGGCGACAGTGACGGCGGAAGAGATCAAGGAGTTCGCGCGCCGCTACGACCCGCAGCCCTTCCACCTCGACGAAGAGGCCGGGCAGCGCTCCATGTTCGGCGCGCTGTGCGCCAGTGGCTGGCAGACCTGCGGACTGGCGATGCGCCTCACGGTCGACAACCTGCTGCGGCACACCGACAGCAAGGGCTCGCCCGGGCTCGAGAGCCTGAAGTGGCTCAAGCCGGTGTACCCGGGCGACGTGCTCTCGCTGCGGCACACCATCGTGGAATCGCGCGCGCTGCGCAAGCGGCCCGACACCGGCATGGTCCGCGCGCGGTGGGAGCTGTTCAACCAGCACGGCGACAAGGTGATGGAGATGGAAGGCTACGGCTTCTTCGGCCGCCGCGCGCCCGCCACGGCGGAGGAACTGGCCCGCATCGACGCGCAGCGCGCCTCCTGATGGAATTCAAGCCCCTCATCACGCTGCTGGCGATCGTGAACCCGCCGGCGATCATTCCTTTCTTCATCTACTACACGCAGGGCCTCTCCGCCGAACAGCGGCGGCACACCGTGCAAGTGTCGGCGGTGTCGGCCTTCCTCGTGATCGCCGGCTGCGCGCTGCTGGGGATCCGCATCCTCGAGTTCTTCGGCATCTCGCTGGCGAGCTTCCAGGTGGGCGGCGGCATGCTGCTGCTCACCAGCGCGCTGAACATGCTCAACGCCAAGCCCGCGGAGGCCAAGGCCTCCAGCAACGACCTCGAAGCGGGCGCGGAAAAGGCCGCGATGGGCGACAGCGTCGCGGTGGTGCCGCTGACGATCCCGCTGCTGACGGGGCCCGCCACGATGTCGACGGTGGTGATCTATGCCGAGCGCGCGCGCAACGCGCTCGACATGGCGGTGCTCCTCGGCTACGGGGTCGTGATCGCGGTGGTCACGGCCGTGTGCTTCACCCTCGCCGAGCCGATCGCGCGCGTGCTGGGCCGCACGGGCATCAACGTGCTCACCCGGCTGATGGGCCTCATCCTGGCCGCGCTTGCTGTCGAGGTGATGGCGGAGGGACTGGGCAATCTGTTCCCGATCCTGGGGCGTGTCGCGGGCTCCGGCTGAGCACGAAGGATTGACACGCCGGCAGGGTTATCAGCGGATTGCCGGGAATCGCGTTTAAAACCTCGGTACCCCTCGAATTCCCGGGGGTTTCTCTCGCACACGAGGGGAGGTCGCGATGGACGCTCTCATGGGCCTGCGTAGCTCGCAGCGGCATGCCACCGACTGGATCGCCGCGGCGGTTGCAGGTTTTGCCGCGGGCGCGGTGCTGATGGTGCTGGACCTTGTCTGGTCGGCCCTCTTCAACCCCGGCGGGCCCTGGCGCACATCGCACATGATCGCGCCGATCTTCCTCGGCGACAGCGCCTTGCGCTCCACCGGCTTCGGCTTCAATGCCGGGGTGGTGGCCGTCGCGCTGGCCATCCACTACGGCGTCGGGGTCGTGTTCGGCCTCGCCACCGGCTGGGTGCTGGCACGACTCGACCTCGACACCACGCCAGCGCACGCCATCGCGGCGGGCGCGGTGATGGGCGTCCTGCTCTACCTGGTCAATTTCCACTTCGTGGTGGTGAACTTCCTGCCGTGGCTGGCCGACCTCGTCGGCGGGCCGACGCTCGCGGCCCATGTGGTGTTCGGCAGCGTGGCCGGCCTGCTGTACTGGAGGCTCAACAGAACCGCCACGGAGCCCTAGGATGGCGATCGCCATCGCGTTGATCGTGCTGGCCCTCGGCTCGGTGCTGTTCCACATCCTGAGCCCCTGGTACTTCACTCCCATCGCCTCCAACTGGGCGACCATCGACAACACCATCAGCATCACCTTCTGGGTGACGGGCGTCGTGTTCATCGCCGTGTCCGGGTTCACGGCCTGGGCGGTGATCCGCTATCGGCACCGCCACGATGCGCGGGCCGAATACGAGCCGGAGAACAAGAAGCTCGAATGGCGCCTGCTGATCATCACCACGCTCGGCGTCGCCTCCATGCTGGCGCCGGGCCTGGTGGTCTGGGCGCAGTTCGTCAACGTGCCGCCCGAGGCCGACGTGGTGGAGGCGGTCGCGCAGCAGTGGAACTGGAGCTACCGGCTGCCCGGCAAGGACGGCAAGCTCGGGACGGTGGACGCGCGCTTCGTCGACGCGGCGAATCCCTTCGGCATGAACCCGAACGACCCGAACGGCCGCGACGACGTGCTGGTGTCCAGCCCCGAGCTGCACCTGCCCCTGGGCCGGCCCGTGAGGGTGCTGCTGCGTTCGAAGGACGTGCTGCACAACTTCGCCATCGCGGAGATCCGGGTGAAGATGGACCTGGTGCCCGGCCTGATCACGCGCGTGTGGTTCACCCCCACCAAGGCGGGTACCTACGACCTGCTGTGCCAGGAACTGTGCGGCATCGGCCACTACGCGATGCGCGGCCGGATGGTGGTGGAGGACGCCGCCACCTTCCAGGCCTGGCTCGATCGCCAGCCGACGTACGCGCAGATCAGCGCCCGCGCGCCCGCCGACGCGGGGGCCGGCAAGGGCCTGTTCGCCGCATGCGGCGCCTGCCATGGCCAGCAGGGCGAAGGCAATGTCGCGATGAACGCCCCGAAGCTGAGCGGCCAGCCGGCGTGGTACCTGGAGCGGCAGCTGAAGCAGTTCAAGCAGGGCTCGCGCGGCACGCACGAGAAGGACACCTTCGGCAAGATGATGGTGCCGATGGCCGCCACGCTCCCAGACGATGCCGCCATCGCCAACGTCGCGGCCTACATCGCGAGCCTGCCCGACACGCCGGCTCCCGCGACGATCCAGGGCAACGCCAGCAGCGGCAGCCGGCGCTACGCGACCTGCGCGGCCTGCCACGGCGCGCAGGGCCAGGGCATCGTGGCGACGAACGCGCCGCGGCTCAAGGGCATGAGCGACTGGTACATGGCCAGGCAGCTCAGGAACTTCCGGGAGGGCGTGCGCGGCACCCACGCGCAGGATCCCCACGGCGCCCAGATGGCGCTGATCGCCGCGATGCTCGCGGACGATGCGGCGATCGGCGACGTCATTGCCTACATCAACAAGCCCTGAGGCCGGGCGCAGGAGGTTTCGATGTCGTCCCACGTTTACCACGACGAAACCGAATTCGCCCCGCCTGCGGAGGTGGGTGAGGTCGAGCTCTACCACCCCAAGACCTTCATCGGCAAGTACGTCTGGAGCCAGGACGCGAAGGTGATCGCGATCCAGTACTCGGTCACCGCGATCGGCATCGGCCTGGTGGCGCTGGTGCTGTCCTGGCTGATGCGGCTGCAGCTCGGCTTCCCCGGCCGCTTCGCCTTCATCGACCCCAGCAACTACCTGCAGTTCGTCAGCATGCACGGGATGATCATGGTGATCTACCTGCTGACGGCGCTGTTCCTGGGCGGGTTCGGCAACTACCTGATCCCCCTGATGGTGGGTGCGCGCGACATGGTGTTCCCGTACGTGAACATGCTCAGCTACTGGGTCTACCTGCTCGCCGTGCTGCTGCTGGTCGCGAGCTTCTTCGTCCCGGGCGGGGCCACCGGCGCGGGCTGGACGCTCTATCCGCCGCAGGCGATCCTCGACGGCACGCCGGGGTCGCACGGCGGCATCATCCTGATGCTGCTGTCGCTGATCGTGTTCATCATCGGCTTCACCATGGGCGGCCTGAACTACGTGGTGACCGTGCTGCAGGCGCGCGCCCGCGGCATGACCATGATGCGGCTGCCGCTCACGGTGTGGGGCATCTTCATGGCCACGGTGCTGGCGCTGCTGGCGTTCCCCGCCCTGTTCGTCAGCGCGATCATGATGACGCTGGACCTGACGCTGGGCACCAGCTTCTTCATGCCCGCGATGGTCTCCAAGGGGCAGCAACTGAGCTACTCCGGCGGCAACCCGCTGCTGTTCCAGCACCTGTTCTGGTTCTTCGGCCACCCCGAGGTCTACATCGTGGCGCTGCCCGCCTTCGGCATCGTGTCCGACCTGATCAGCACGCACGCCCGCAAGAACATCTTCGGCTACCGGATGATGGTGTGGGCCATCCTGATCATCGGCGGCCTGAGCTTCGTCGTGTGGGCGCACCACATGTACGTCAGCGGGATGAATCCGTATTTCGGCTTCTTCTTCGCCACCACGACGCTGCTGATCGCGATCCCCACCGCCATCAAGGTCTACAACTGGGTGCTGACGCTGTGGCGCGGCAACATCCACCTGACGGTGCCGATGCTGTTCGCCATCGGCTTCATCTTCACCTTCGTCAACGGCGGCCTCACCGGCCTCTTCCTCGGCAACGTGGTGGTGGACCTGCCGCTGTCGGACACCATGTTCGTCGTGGCGCATTTCCACATGGTCATGGCCATCGCGCCGATCCTGGTGGTGTTCGGGGCGATCTACCACTGGTACCCCAAGATCACGGGGCGCATGCTGGACGACACGCTCGGCAAGATCCACTTCTGGATCACCTTCGTGGGCAGCTACGCGATCTACTACCCCATGCACTATCTCGGGTTCATGGGCGTGCCGCGGCGCTACTACGCGATCTCGGGCACCAACTTCATCCCCGAGTCGGCGCACTCCCTGAACGTGGCGATCACGCTGGCGGCCCTGGTGGTCGGCGCCGGTCAGTTCTTCTTCCTCTTCAACCTGGTGACGAGCTACTTCCGCGGCCGTCCCGCCGGCCACAACCCGTGGAACGCCACCACGCTGGAGTGGCAGACGCCGCACACGCCGCCCAGGCACGGGAACTTCGGCAAGGAGTTGCCGGCGGTGTACCGCTGGCCGTACGACTACGGGGTGCCGGGGTTGAAGACCGACTTCATCCCGCAGAACGTACCGCCCTCGCAGGTGGCGGCCGAAGCCTGGGCGAAGGCGCCGCAGCCGACGGGGAACTGACGCCATGACCATCGGACTGGTGCTCCTCTCGGGGATGATGGGCGTCATCGTGTGGTGGCTGTTCCGCCAGACCATCAACGTGCAGCCCTGGCAGGCGCAGGCCGTCCTGCCGGAAGTGCCCGCCGCCGCGGCCTCCACCTCGGCGAAGACGGCGCTGTGGGTCTTCCTCGGGGTGGCGAGCTCGCTGTTCGCGCTGTTCGTCAGTGCCTACGCGATGCGATTGAGCTTCCAGGACTGGGCGCCGCTGCCGCGTCCGCCGCTGCTGATGCTCAACACCGCCGTGCTGGTCGGCGCCAGCCTGGCGATGCAGTGGACGGTGCAGGGCGCGCGCCGCGAGGATTCGCAGCGCGTGCGCCGCGGCCTGCTGGCGAGCGGGCTGCTGACGCTGGGCTTCCTCGCGGGGCAACTGGTCGTCTGGAAGCAACTGGATGCGGCCGGCTACTTCCTGACGTCCAGCCCGGCCACTTCCTTCTTCTACCTCCTGACCGCGGTGCATGGCGCGCACGTCCTCGGCGGGCTGGTGGCCTGGGCGCGCGCCACCTCGCGCGCGTGGCGCGGAGGGGATCCGGCGCGCGTGCGGCTCGGCATCGAACTCTGCGCCACCTACTGGCACTACCTGCTCGGCGTCTGGGCGGTGCTGTACGCGCTGCTGGTGTCGAACGAGCTCGGCCTCGCGATCTGTTCGGCGGCGACCCCCTTGTGACCGGCCCCTCCCCATCCACCCCAGGAGCGGAATCCATGACGACGCACCAGGCCCTCGACCTCGATACCGCGGAAGTGCTGCCGGCGCCCAGCCGCTGGCAAAGCGTCGCCACGGACGTGTCCTCGGACCAGCGCGTCTTCAAGGACGTGCCCTGGGGCAAGCCGATGATGTGGATCTTCCTGCTCAGCGACACCTTCATCTTCGGCAGCTTCCTGATCTCGTACATGACGGTGCGCATGTCGACCACCGTGCCATGGCCGAACCCGAGCGAGGTCTTCTCCCTCCACATGTTCGGCCGCAGCGTGCCGCTGCTGCTGATCGCCATCATGACCTTCGTCCTGATCAGCAGCAGCGGGACGATGGCGCTGGCGGTGAACTTCGGCTACCGGCGCGACCGCAAGACGACCTTCTGGCTGATGCTGGCGACCGCGGCGCTGGGCGCGACCTTCGTCGGCATGCAGGCCTTCGAGTGGACCAAGCTGATCATGGAAGGCGTGCGGCCCTGGTCGAACCCCTGGGGAGCGGCCCAGTTCGGCTCCTCCTTCTTCATGATCACCGGCTTCCACGGCACCCACGTGACGATCGGCGTGATCTTCCTGATCATCGTCGCGACCAAGGTGCGGCGCGGCGACCTCGACCACCAGCGTCCGGGCTTCCTGACCGGCCGCAAGGGCAACTACGAGATCGTCGAGATCATGGGCCTGTACTGGCACTTCGTGGACCTGGTCTGGGTCTTCATCTTCGCATTCTTCTATCTCTGGTAAGGAGCCCGCCATGGACCACGCCGAACATGCGCATGGGGCGCCGGGGGCGCACGACGAGCCCGCCGCCCACTCCAAGGGCCAGCAGCATCCCCTGGGGATCTACTTCAAGATCTGGGGCCTGCTGTTCGTGCTCAGCGCGGCCTCCTACATGGTGGACTTCTTCCATGTCCAGGGCCTGCTGCGCTGGTCCCTGATCATCATCTTCATGCTGCTGAAGGCGGGCCTGATCGTGTCCGTGTTCATGCACATGCTCTGGGAGCGGCTGGCGCTGCTGTACGCCATCATCGTGCCGCCGCTGCTGCTGGTCACGCTGGTGGGCATCGGCGCCCTCGAGGCCGACTACACCTTCCTCGCGCGGGAGACCTTCTTCGCGCCGCCGGCCGCACAGAAAGCGCCGCCGCCGGCCCACTGATTTCGTTGTCGTTGTCGTACTGAGGGGCCGCGCGCCCAAGGAGGTCACCATGCATAGTCGGATCTACTGGTTGCTGCCGGACCTGGAGAGCGCCCGGGCGGCAATGGACGACCTCCTGCTCGCGCGCATCGAGGCGAAGCACATCCACTTCGTTGCGCGCGAGGACACGGACATGCGGGGCCTGCACGCGGCCAACGTGCTGCAGACCTCGGACGTGGTGCGCGCGGCGGAAATGGGCCTGATCCTCGGGGCCAGCATCGGGGCCCTGCTGGGCGCGCTGGTGGCCGTGCACTATCCCATCGTCGGCGACGAGCCGCAGTGGGGGCTGGCCGCGGCGCTGGCCGTCGCGGGGGCGCTGTTCGGCGTCTGGACGTCCACCATGATCGGCATTTCCACGCCCAGCAAGCGGCTGCAGCGCTTCTCGGCCGACATCGAGCAGGGCAAGATCCTGCTGATGGTGGACGTGCCGATGTGGCGCGTCGAGCAGGTCGAGGAACGCCTGCGGGCGCTGCACCCCGAGGCCCACCTCGAGGGCACCGAGCCGGATATCCCTGCCTTCCCCTGAACCCTCTCAGGGCGTGAGCGCCGGGGCCTCTGCCTCGGGGTTCGCGGGGGGCGCTTCGGCGCTCTCCTGCGGCGGCAGCGGTTCCGCGTCGAGGACCTGCTCCTCGGCGAGGCGGAAGCGGGCCACCGTGTGCATCAGCAGGTCGGCCTGGTGCCGGAGGGATTCGGTGGCGGCCGCGGCCTCTTCGACGAGGGCCGCGTTCCGCTGCACCACGTGGTCCATTTCGGCCACGGCAGTGTTGACCTGCTCGATCCCGCTGCTTTGCTCCTGCGTCGCCGCCGCGATGTCGGCGATCAGCGTGTGGACCTGCTCCACCGCCTTGACGATCGCGTCGATCTTGCTGCCGGCGGCTCCCACTTCGCGGGTGCCGGCGTCCACCTGCCCCGACGCATTCGCGATCAGGCTCCGGATTTCGCGGGCCGCCTCGGCGCTGCGTTGCGACAGCGTGCGGACCTCGCCGGCGACGACGGCGAACCCGCGACCTCCCTCGCCCGCGCGGGCGGCTTCCACCGCCGCGTTCAGCGCCAGCAGGTTGGTCTGGAAGGCGATGCCATCGATCACGCCGACGATCTCGTTGATCTGGCGCGACGCCGCCGAAATGCCGCCCATGGTGCGCACCACCTGCTTCATGGCGTCGCCGCCTTCGCGCGCGACCTGCGCGGCCTGCGCCGCGAGTCCCTTGGCGCGCAGCGCGTGCTCCGTGTTCTGCTCCACCGTGGACGTGATCTCCTCCATGGAGCTCGCGGTTTCTTCCAGCGTGCTGGCCTGTTCCTCGGTGCGCTGCGACAGGTCCGCGTTGCCCTGGGCGATCTGCGTGCTGCCTTCGGCCACCGTGCGGGCTCCCTGGGCGACCTCGCTCACCAGCGCGCGCAGTTGGCCGGCCATGCGGTCGAGCGCGCGCAGCAACTGCCCGGTCTCGTCGCGCGCGCCGCTTTCGATGTGCACGGTGAGGTCGCCGTCCGCCACCCGCTGCGCCGTGGCCACCGCCTGACGCAGCGGCCGCGTGATCGAGCGTGTCATCAGCGTGGCGGCCACGATGGCCGCCAGCAGGCCGCCGGCGCAGAACGCCATCAGCAGCTCGCGGCCGGAATCCGCGCTGCGCGCCGCCGCCGCCGCGTCGCGGGTCACTTCCTGCGAGTAGTGGTCTGCCAGGGCCTGGATCGCCGCGACATACGCGTCGAGTGCGGGGAACATCTTCCCGTCCATGGTGTAGAGCGCACCCTCGGTGTCCGAATTGCTCATCTGCTTGAGGACCTCCGCGCGCACCGCCTCGTACGCGCTGCGGCGCGCGCCGACCTGCGCGAACAGCGCCCGGGCCTGGTCGGAGTCCAGCAGCCCCTCGACCTCGCGGTGCAGTTCGTCGATGCGCTTGCTGGCGGCCTGCTGCGGCTCGCCCAGCAGCCGCTGGAGGTCCGCATCGTTGGAGTACGTGAGCACCGTCGCCCGCACCGCGTTGGTACGCGCCTGCGAGAGCCATTCGCCCACCAGCCGCTCCATGCGCAGGTTCACCGTGGCCATGGTGTGGGTCGCGCGGTTGAGGTCGGCGAGGCGCCAGGCGCCGACACCGGCCATGGCTGCCATGAGGAGGATGCCTCCGGAGAAAGTGATCACCAGCCGGGTCCGGATGGAGCCGGCGTTGGCCAGGCGGCTCAGGCGCGAAACGACTGTCATGCTTCTCCTCTCTCCCGGCCCTCCAGGTCCGGCCCGGGAAGCGGGAATCTGTAGAAATTCCGTCTTACCTCATAAGGATGAGGCTCCCTCCCATGTCTGCGGTTGAGCATCGTCAAGCGGGAGTAGGTCATCTCCTTACTGTGGATATTCAGCCAAGGCAGGGCTGAAATAGCCCTGGCTTTCAGAGTGCGGGGCTCGGGGCATTTCGCAATGCGGGATGTGGATCGACGGGTCGCGCCTGGAACCGCCTCCGCCCAGACCTGAATGGCGAACCCCTACAGCCCAGGACGGCGGCGGCGATGCGGATGGGCGCCGGCGGATGCCGGCGTTCTTGCACCATCAGGGCCAGCAATGCGGTCTGGCGCTCCCGTCCTCGGCTTCGTTCGCGTTGCGCGTCCCCCGGCGCGGTTCCGCCGGGGGACGGCGGTGTTCATGCCACCGGGTCGCCCGGATGCGTGGGGGCATCGTTGCCCCGGATCCGACCGTCAGCAGTGAGCGGCCCCCCGCCCAACAGGCCATGCTGGCCGGTGACCATGGTCCCGACCTGCAAGCCATCGTCATCGATGATGTACTCGCGCAACTCGTTGGAATGCATGCTGCTGCGCACCTTCACCACCGCCATCACGCGGCGCAGGCGGCTGTCGATTTCGACGTAGCGCTGCACGATGATCGCGTCGGTCAGGAAGGCGGTTCCATAAGGGCTGAAGCGCAGGTCGGTGTACCGGTCTTCCAGCTCGGAGGTCATCAGCACCGTGACGCCAGTCGCCGAGAGCGCCGCCACCAGGCGCGCCAGTTCCTCGCGAAAGTCCTCGCGGAAGGTGGGTGCGATGGCCAGCTCGAACCCCGACAGCGAATCGATGACCACGCGGCTGGCGTTCAGGCGCCGGATCTCGGTCATGATCAGGCGCAGGATTTCGTCGATCGACAAGTCCGACGGCCGCGCGTCCACCAGGCTCACACGACCTTCCTTGATCAGGTCTGCCACCACGGGATTGCGCGCGCGGTCGGGACGCTGCTCGAACGCCGCGAGCACTCCGGTCTCGCCGCACCGGGCCCCTGCGGCCAGGAAGGCCGCCGCCAGGATGCTCTTGCCGGATCCAGAGGGGCCGGCAATCAGCAGCGAGTATCCGCGCGGCAGGCCGCCTCCGAGCATCTCGTCCAGGAGAGGCACGCCGACCAGCAGGCGGTCTCCCGGTGGCTCGGAGCGCGGCAAAGCGCCAGCGGGGATGGCCGCGCCAGCCGGGGGGAACACTTCAATGCCGGCCGAAGACATGCGGAAGGTGTGCAGGCCCGGAAGCGAGGCCTGCCCGCGCATCTTCATCACCTCCATCTTGCGCACCATGGAGTTGCGCTCCACGCTCTGGCGCAGCCAGATCAGCCCGTCCGCCACGGTGAACACCGGGTTGGCATCGGTCTCCACGAAATACTCGCCGATCAGGAAGGTGGTGGCTTGCCAGCTGGTCATCAGCATGCCCAGCTGCTGCACGAAATGCTGCAGGCTGTTGTGCGCGTTGCCCGCGGCCGCGTCGGCCAGCATCACGGAGCGGAAGGAGTCGACGAAGACGAAGGCAGGGTTGTGCGCCTCCACCTCGGACACGATGCGGGACAGCACCTTGTCCAGTTGCCCGCTGAGCGTTTCGTCGGCGAGGTTGATGAACTGCACCGCCCGATTGATTTGAGCGGCGTCGAAGAAGCCGAACTGCTGCTGGTAGCGCAGCATCTTCAACGGCGGTTCGCCCAACACTGTGAGGTACAGCGCCGGGCGCTCGGGCGTGGCCAGCGAAAACATGAGCTGGTGGGCCAGCGTGGTCTTTCCGCTGCCGGGCTGGCCGGCAATCAGGTTGAACGACAGTTCGGGTAGCCCGCCGCCCAGCACCTCGTCCAGGCCCGGCACGCCCGTCGACAGACGGTTGATCTTTACTCTCGTGGTCATGGAGGCGGGTCCTGCGCGGGCGAACCGCTGAAAAACTTGGCCCACACTTCGCCGAGCAACGTCCCGGAAAGCGAGG
The DNA here is from genome assembly GCF_016722785.1 of Ramlibacter monticola. Classification (GTDB taxonomy): domain Bacteria; phylum Pseudomonadota; class Gammaproteobacteria; order Burkholderiales; family Burkholderiaceae_C; genus Ramlibacter; species Ramlibacter monticola. Next base: position 1,005,492 of record NZ_JAEQNE010000002.1, read on the forward strand.
GACCGATCAGGCTGTCCACCAGGCCGTGGAAAGACAGCAAGAGTGCGGCACCGGCCGCCGCCGCCTCGGCGCCGTTGCGCCGGGCGAACTCGGCCCGCAGCAGCGAGAGGTCCATGGGCGCAAGGCCGCCAGTGGGCTGCGCCGCGGCGAGCCACGGATAAGTCATGGCCGCCAGGTGCAGGCTTCGCTTGTAGAGCGCAGCGACGCCGCGCTGCCCGATCACCGGCGCCATTGCGGCGTGGATCTGTTGCCAGACCGAATCGATCAGATCCGCCACCTGGGCCGCGCTGGCGCCTTCCCTGGCTCGCTGCGAGAGGAAGGGCTGGAACGGAGGACCGGTCGGGCTGTCCATGAACTTCGGAAACCTTTGTCGTCCGCGAATGGGCGGGGAAAGATGGCGCCAATGTACGCTACCGAACAGCCCTCGTGGCTCGGGGCGATACCATGGTCCCATTCACCGTCCGCCAACCCGATCCACTCGCCCGTCCCGTGTCCTCTACCGAACGATTCACGAATTCGTGTGCCGAGTGCCGCAAGCTGATCGCGCTGCAACTGGAGGCACGCGAACAACTCGAGCGGGCGCTGTTGCAGTCGCCCGAGAGTCCGACGGTTGCCATCCTCCGCGACAAGGTCCGCAAGCTGGCGGCCAGCACCGAGTCGGAGTTCATGAAGGCGATGGCTGCACTGTCCCCCTCCCGGTCCTGAGCGTCGTCGCGCGGCCACGCATACCGGGCAAGCACAGGGCCGCTTCGGACGGGCATGATTCAGGGGAGCGCTCGCGACTACAGGACAACAGCCTGCTCGCGATGTTGTTGCCGCACGTGCAGCGCTGGCTCCCCCGGCTGGAACTCGTGGAACTGCGGCTCGGGAAAGTCCTGTGCGAGGCTGAGCCTCGACCGGATGGAGGGCAACGAGCTCGTGATGACGCACGAGCTCATCGCCAACATGCTCGGCGTGCGCCGCGAAGGAGTTACCCAGGCAGCCTGCAAGATGCAGCGCGCCGGGGTCATACGCTATTCCCGCGGGCGCATCACGGTGCTGGAACGCGCCGAACTGGAACGCCACGCGTGTGAATGCTACGTGGTCGTCAAGAAGGAGTACGACCGGCTCTTGTCGAACGTGCGAGTTTCAGCGGTTGCGCCGTGATCGACGACGGTCCTGCGCCGCGGTTCACGCGTTGCGGGTCCTCGAGCACGCCATTGCCCCATTAGCTCCAACGTGCCGTCCACGCCCGTGGACGCCGTCATGGATTTCGAATAACTTGCATTCAATCCATGAACCGCCACATTCTCGTGCTCCAGTACGCAGGGAACTTTGCCGAGGCTTTCTGGCGGCTGCACGCAGGAGGAGCGGAAAACTATGCCGCCCAGGCCTACTCGCTCGACAGCGTGGCCGCCCTGGTGGACCCCGCCACTCGCGTGACTTCGGTCTGCTGCCTGTCCGCGCAGGCCGACGACCAGTTGCTCCCGAACGGCGTGCGCTCGATTGCACTGGGATTGTCGGGCACGGTGGATACCCGGCTCGTCTCGCGCTTGGTGGACGACCTGCGCCCCACTCACCTGTTGCTCAGGACGCCGATGTTGCGTGTGCTGGTGTCGGCGCGACGACAAGGGATCCCCGTCGTGGCGACGTTCGCGGACTCCTTCGTGAAAGGCGGATTGCTCGCCCGACTGCGCCGCCGGGCGCTGGCGCGCGAGTTGAACGATCCCAATGTCCTGGTGGTGGGCAACCACGGCCGCAATGCCTGCCGCAACCTGGAGAGCATCGGTGTCCGCCCCGAAAAAGTGGTGCCCTGGGACTGGCCGCAGGTGTCTTCCCAACTGCCGCCGAAACGCTATCCCGACGCAGCCGAGTGGAAACTCGTCTACGCCGGATTGATGGACCCGCGCAAGGGTGTAGGGGACATCATCGAAGCCATCGCGCTGCTGCGCCGCGATGGTGTCCGGGTGCGGCTCCAGTGTTTCGGCAGCGGTGCGGTCGGCGAGTTCCGCCGCCTCGCGGCCGCAGGCGGCGTGGAGGACTGCATCGACTTCGCGGGGCAAGGAACGAACTCAGTAGTCTGTGACGCCATGCGGCGCGCCGACGTGGTTCTCATCCCCAGCCGGCACAGCTATTCGGAAGGCTTGCCGCTGACCATCTACGAGGCGTTCCGATCCCGCACGCCCATCGTCGGATCCGACCACCCCATGTTCGACGGCATCCTGGTCGACGGCGTTTCGGCCATGGTCTTCCGCGCCGGTGATCCGGCGGCTTTGGCGCGCGCGCTGCGCGCCCTCCAGGCGAATCCGCAAGCGTACGAGGCGTTGTCCCGCAACGCGCAGGCGTCCTGGCAGGGCCTGCAGATCGCCACCCGCTGGGGAGACCTGGTACGGCAATGGCTTGCACCGGCCATGGGCCCATTGGAGCTATCACCGCGCACGAATCCGCCAGGGTTGTTGGCCTAAGCTGAAACCCTCATGACCGAGAAAGCAGTCGCACCGGGCGCAGCGCGCGATCCCACGATGATGGAGGCGTGCCTTTCCAATGCCCTGCGCATGCTGCCGATCAAGCATGGCGCCCACAGGATCCTGGACCGGCTCAAGCCGAGCGCGTGGACGGGCGGGTCGCCGGTCGTGGATATCCCGTACCGCGGCCATGTCGTCCGCATGGACGTCTCGGACCTCGTGGGCTGGCACTTCCTGATGCTCAGGAACTTCGATCCCGAGGTCACGGAAGTGCTGGAGCGATTCAGTGCCGGCGACGAGGGGGACGTGTTCTGGGACATCGGCGCCAACAAGGGGGCGTGCTCCTACGAGATCGCGACGGCCTTGCCTCGCGCCAGGATCGTCGCCATCGAACCGCAGCAGGAGATGCAGGCGCTGCTGCGCAAGAACCTGGCCGCCATCGCGCCGGGACGGCACGAGCTCTGGCGCTTCGGCATCGGTGAATCGCCGGGTTTCGGGGAAATCTTCATCCCGCAAGGCAACAGCGGGGCCGCGTCCATGCTGGCGGCGCATCGCACGGCAGCCAGCAGGACGGAGCTCGTGCCGGTGACCACGGCTGCGGCCGTGAGGGAACTGAGTGCGTTCGGCTGGCCGACGATCGTCAAGATCGACGTCGAAGGCTCCGAGCCATCGGTGGTCCGCTCGCTGGAACCGGCCTTCGCCGACGCACGCGTGAGGTGCTGCGTGTTCGAGTGTCACCCGCCAGAGGCTGCCGGCTACGCGGCGATCCGCGCCTGCACCGAGAAGCACGGCTACTCCCTGCATGCCATCCGCAAGACGGCTTTCTCCACCACGCTCGTTCCTGCGCCTTTCCTCGCACCCGGTTCGACCGACTATGCCATCGTGAGGCACGATCTTGGCTGAAGGCCGGATCCACATCGGCGTCTTTGCGCACAACGAGGAGAACAGGATCGCCGGCGTCCTGGAGGATCTTGCGCGGCAGGACATCTTCACCCGGGCCGATGTGTCGGTGCGGGTCTTCGTGCTGGCCAACGGCTGCGAGGATGCGACGGTGCGCGTGGCGCGCGACGCGGTGCGCAGGCTGCCCGCCGCATTGGCCGCGTGCATGGAGGTCGTGGACCTTCCCTTCAGCGGCAAGTCGCGGACCTGGAACCACTTCGTGCACGCGCTGTGCGTGGGCCAGGCGGAATACATCTGCTGCGTCGACGGTGACATCCGCGTGCCGTCGCGGAGCAACCTCAGGCTGATGCTCGAACGCATCGAGGCCGGCGATGCCCATGTCGTCAACAGCCGTCCCCGCAAGGATATCGAGCTGGCCGATGGCCCCCTGTCGCTCGTGGAGCGCATCATCGTGATGGGCTCCGGCACGGGCTCCGACTACCGCAATTCGATCGCCGGCTCGCTGTACCTGGCGCGCACCGCCGCCGTGGAAGGCATCTACATGCCGGTGGGCCTGCCGGTCGAAGATGGTTTCCTGCGGGCGATGATCCTCACCAGGCTGCTGACGCAGAGCGAGGACTTCGGGCGGATCCACGGCGACCCGGGGATGTGGCACGTGTACGAGTCGCTGCGGACGGTGCCTGCGCTGGTGCGGCACCAGACGCGGCTGGTGATCGGGAGTGCCATCAACACGGTGGTGTTCGATCACCTGTGCGCGCATGCACAGGGCTTCCCGCAGCGCAGTGCGCTCCTGCGCAGCGCGGCGCAGGACGAGGGGTGGCTCGCGGGGGTCCTGGGCCGGACGCTTCCGCGCTGGCCCTCGGGATTCGTGCCCCTGCACTTCCTGCTCAAGCGCCTCGAAGGCCTGCGCTCACGCAAGGAGATCGGGGCCCGGCGGATCGTCCTGCTGGCGACCCTGGGGTTCGCTTTCGACCTCCTGGTCTACGTGAACGCGCAGCTGCAAATGGCACGCGGCAAGGGGGCCGGCTACTGGTAGCCGGGGAACCATGCGCTCGTGGATGAATGCCTTGCTGTGGACGGCAGCCCTGGCGGTTGCAGCGGCTCCCGCCATTTCCATGGCCGCCAACCAGCGCAAGCCGGGCGCGCCGGCCAGCAGCGTTTCCGCTGGCGCTGGAGTGGGCGTCGGCGTCAATCTCGAGGGAGTGAAGGACTGGGCACGGCTGTCGCCTTTCGTGGACCTGATGAAAAGCTCCCGTGCCTGGGGCTTGCCCGACCAACCGTGGGTGCACAAGGTGCGCACCGACGAACTCGGCTGGCCCCTGCAGGACGCCGGCGTCGTGGTCAAGGTGATGGACGAGGATGCGGGCGAGCCGGGCTCCGGGCGCAGGAGCCTCGACCCCGGCGTGTACCGGCTGTCCTTCCGGGGGCGCGCAGCCCGGGTGGTGCCGGTCACCTCGCCGGCCGTGGCCGTTCGCAATCTCGCCCACGACGCGACCACCCGCATGTCGACGGCGGAAGTGGTCATCGGCGCCGACGCCTCGCAACTGATGCTGGGCTTCGAGGGCACCGACGGTGGCGTGCGCGACGTGCGGCTGGTGCCCGCCGGCGCCGCGGCCAGCCAGACTTTCAGTTCCGAGTTCCGCGCGGCGATCGCACCCTTCGGCACGCTGCGCCTGATGGACTTCCTGGAAACGAACGCCAACCCGTCGCGCCAGTGGAGCGAGCGCACCACGCCGCTGGCGGCCACGCAGGGAGGCGAGCGCGGCGCGGCCTACGAGTACGCGGTGCAGATGGCCAATGAACTGGCGAAGGACATCTGGATCAATGTTCCCGCACTCGCGGACGACGCTTACGTGCGTTCGCTGGCGGTGCTGCTCCACCAGACGCTGGCGCCCGGCCGGGTGGTGTACGTGGAATACAGCAACGAGTTGTGGAACACGCAGTTTTCACAGACCTCCTGGAACCGCGAGGCCGCAGTCGCCGAGGCGGTGGCCGGCGACACCACCTTGACGAAGGGGCAGCGGTGCACGCCGGAGATGTTCAAGACCGTCTCGGGCGAGTGCAATCCGTACTGGGCGGGGTATTTCCGCGTCGGGAAGCGGACCGTACGCCTTGCGCAGATCTTCTCGGAAGTGTTCGGCCCGGACGCACTGAACACGAGGGTCCGCGTCGTGTATGCGACCCAGTTCGCCGATCGCGCCATCGCCGAACAGGTCCTCAAGAACATCGCCAAGTACCGTGGCAGGCCGGCGGCGTTCCTGTATGGAGTCGCTGGCGCGCCCTACTTCTACCTCGACGAGGAACTCGCGCGCTCTGACAGCCTGGACGTCGAGGCGATCCACGCCTCCATGCAGCAGTCGCTGGAACGCGAGGTCCTGCCTGTGCTCGCCTCCGGAGTGACGCAGGGGGACGTCTTCGTCAAGGGTCTGCCGTACCGCGGCGGCGACTGGAGCCGGCCCTCGCTGAAAGCGCTGGCCGATTTCTACGGCCTCAGGAGCCTCGCCTACGAGGGCGGGCCCGACCTGCGCCAGGCGAACGTCAGCCTCCCGGCCAAATTCGCCGCCAACGCCGACGCTCGCATGGGCGCCAAGATGGAGCGGCTGCTCCGGCAATGGTACGGCTGCGGCAATGGCATGTTCGTCCACTTCAACCTGACCAGTGCCTACGGTCGCCACGGCTACTGGGGCCTCACCAACGATGCGCGCGACCTCCAGACGCCGAAGTACCGGGCGGTGGCAGCGGCTGCACGGCGCCCGGCATCGGACTATCGGGTCTGCGGGTAGCCAGCCCTCAGCGGCAGGTGGTCCAGGCCGACCGCGCGCTGTTCGCGATGTCGCGCGCGGCGGTGTACTTCGCTCCTGCCAGGTCCGACGGGTCGTTCGTCAGTCCCCAGTAGCCGTAGCGGTCCCAGGCAGAGGACAGGCTGAAATACATGAAGAGGTCGTTGCCGCATCCCAGCCATTGGCCCACTTCGCTCTTCACCAGTTCTCCCATCGCGGGATCGCGGTTGGCAGCGATCTTGGCGGCCCCGTTCGCCGCACTCTGGCCGAGGTCCGGACCGCCTTCGTAGGCGAGGCTCTTGAGGCCGTAGTAGTCAGCCAGCGCCTTGTGGCTGGCGCCGGTGAAATTGCCGCCGGTGTAAGCCCTGCGGACGAAGAGGCCGTTCTCCTTCACGCCTGCCGCGAAGAACGGTTCGTCCTCGGTGCGAAGGGAGGTTTGGAGGCTGTGCAGCACCTGGTCCTTGGTGGCGGCCGGCGCGTTGGCGAGCTCGGGCGAAAGGTAGAAATACGGCGCGGTGGCCACGCCATAGAGCAGGGACGACGGGGTGGCGCGGTAGGTGGCGATGTTCTTGAGCACCTGTTCGGCCACACCGGGGTTGGCGAACTGGGTGGCGTACACCACGCGCACCTGCTTGTTCATTGCCGCGGCCCCGAACACCTCCGAGAAGATCCTGGCGACCCGCACCGTGCGCTTGCCCACCCGGTAGTACCCCGCCCAGTACGGATTGCACTCACCGGAGCTGGCGTTGAACAGGGCCTGCGTGCAGGACTGGCCCTTGGTGAGGGTGGTGTCGCCGGCGATCGCTTCGGCCATCGCCGCGTTCATGTTGTCCCTGGCTTGCGAGAACTGGAAGTTCCACAGCTCATTGCTGTACTCCACGTAGACCACCCGCCCCAGGGCGAGGCGCTGCTTGAGCAGTAGCGCCAGCGAGCGGACGTAGGCGTCATCCGCGAGCGCCGGGACGTTGATCCAGATGTCCTTTCCCAGCTCGTTGGCAAGCTGGATGGCGTACTCGTAGGCCGCTCCCTTGGGGGTGACCTGCGTCCCCGACGTCGGCTCGGTGCGCTCGGCCCAGGTGCGCACGGGGTTGCCGTTCGTGCGCAGGAAATCCATGAAGCGCACCACCTGGAACGGTGCCAGTGCCTGCACGAACTGGCTGGTGAACGTCTGGGTGTCGTTCACGTCCGGCCGCCGCAGCGATACGTCCCTGACGCCCTTGTTGGTGTTGCGGAAGGCCAGCATCAGCTGCGTCGTGGCGGGACCGACCACGACTTCGGCTCGGGACTTGTTGGTCACCGCGTCGTAGACGTAGTTGCGGATCACGATGTCGGAGCCGCTCGTCACCGTCGCACGACCGGTGAAACGCAGCCGGTAGACACCCGGCGTCATGTACCGATACCGCTTCCCCTCGTCGCCGGGCTCGAAGGTGCGGACGTTCACCACCACGCCGGCATCCCCCGTCGGCCAGCCGAGCGCGTCCACCGCCGCAGCCTCGTCCCAGGGCGCTTCGGGCGTGCCCCAGGGCCGCGAGCTTTTCATGGTGTCGGCGAACGGCTGCAGGCGAGCCCAATCCCACAGGCCCTCGAGGTTGACTCCCAGCGGCGCGCGGTCCGAGGCGACTGGCAGCGCCGTCGCCGACAAGGCAGCGACTGCCAGGGTCGTATCGGTCGAAGCAGCGACTGCGGTGGTGGGGCTGGTGGGTAGAGTTCTAGGTCCCGCGGTTGCCGACTCGGTCGCGGTTGCCGGTTCGGTGGCGGTCTCCGCTTCAATCACGGTCCCCGCTTCGGTCACGTTCCCCGCTTCGGTCGAGGCCACCGGATCATCGGTGCTCCCTCCACCACATGCGCTCAGGCCCAACGCAAGAACAACGGCAAGCCACCCCTTGGCCGCCCCCCTGTGTTCGAAGCAGACAAGGCTTCGCCCCGGCACTGTCTTTTGGATGTGCATTGAGTCCCGCTCCTCGCGGGGGATTGTTTACGAGCCGGCGCGATGATAGGCGCGGCAATGACGAGGCACGGCGAGAACGCAACCCCGAGATACAGACGTTGCCCCGTAGGACAAAGCCGACAGAAGCTGTAGTTGGACTTCCACTTTACTGGACTTAATGCACGCTTGAGCCAGCTCTCGCGCTCCTCCTCGCCGGCAAGGACACCATCGGCTCATACCCGCGCGAGGAACGCTGTTGTAGTCTGGGACGGTGCGACGTGCGCTTCGCCGCATCCCCAACAGGCATGTCGCAACCTTCTCCCCCACCCCGTTCGCCGGAACTCACCGCGCTCGCTGCCGTGGTGCGCAGGAACAGGAGCGGCGATTCGCGGCGCCTGACACGAGCGAACTGGCATACCTTGTCCAAGTTCATGCTGCGCAGGACCGCCGAGCCGCGAACCTGCCTGATCCAGCAGGGCGAGAACGAGCGGCGCGTGTACTTCGTCGAGTCGGGGCTGCTGCGCGTGTTCAGGTCGGAAGCGCGCGACAAGGTGCAGATGGGGGTGATCGGCGCTGGAAGCCTCGTGGGCGAAGGCGCCTTCTTCGCGCCGCTGGTGCGCAACGCGTCCGTCGAGGCGATCGAGCCTTCCGTGCTCTGGGAGCTATCCACCGAGGCCTTCGCGGCCATGACAGCGCACCAGCCCGAACACGCGCTGGCGCTCGCCCTCTACGTGGGAGCCGTGCTTTCCGAGCGCATGCTCAAGCCCGGCGGACGACTCTCGGTCACCTGATCACCGCGAGCGATGCAGGCGTTGTCTTCCTCAATGGCTCGCGAAGCCGAACAGCCCGAACACGCCCACGAACAGCGCCAGTGCGACGAGTTCACGCCGCACCGACAACAGGCGCAGGCGCGGCTGGAAGAGCAGGAGGCCCGCCAGCGATCCGCTCAGCTGCCCCAGCGCGACTCCCCACGCCGCGCCCGTGGTGCCGAGCAGGCGATAGCCCAGCCCGATGGCGAAGACCGACCCGGTGAGCCGGAACGCCTGTTCCGCGGCCATCAGCCCCGGGCGGCCCAGCAGCAGGTACATGTAGGGAACGACGGAGTAGCGCGACCCCACCAGCGCGATCGCGAGGATGTGCAGGAACTCGCCGGCCTGCTCATACCGGTTGTCGTAGAGGATGCGGACCACGTCGCGGCCGAACCAGAACAGGAAGGCCGCGAGCACCAGGCAGAAGGCGTCCGTCGGAATCCGAACGCGGTAGTAGGTGCGCGCCAGCCCGAGGGCGTCGCGTTCATACGCCTTGGTGAGGGCCGGGAAGGCGACCCGGCTCGAGATGCGGGCCACGACGTCCGTGAGCGCGCCGACCAGGAGTGCGGCGATGGCGAACTGTCCCATGGTGTGCGAACCGAGCAGCCATGCGAGGAAGAGCTTGTCGATGTTGCCGGCAAGGAAGGTCAGTGCCGACGACAAGACGATCCAGTTGCTGATCCGGCAGACCTCCCGGACCACCGGCCAGGAGAAGTGCAGCCGGTTGCGGATGCCACTTGCCAGCAGGTGGCTGGCGCCTACCTTGATCGCGCCGCTGACGATAGCACCGAGCAGCAGCACGAAGATGCTCGGGTGCACGAGCGCCGCGGCGCACGTCGCCAGCAAGCCTGCCGCCTGGCTGCCCAATTCGATCAACACCACCGGACGCAGCAGCATGTCCTTCTCTGCCGTCGCCAGTCTGGTCGACTCCAGGCCGGCAAGGACCGCGCCAAAAGACAAGCCGGCAATGAGCAGGGGCAGGTCCTTGCTCGCATAGGTGCTGTCGGCGGGAATGCGGCCGGCGTGCTGCGCGTAGGCAACGCCGCCGGCGATCAGCAACAGGAGCGAGGCAACCGCCAGGCCCTGCAGGAACTGCAGCGTCCAGACGGTGTTCACGAATACCGGGTCGGACGCCCGATTGCTGCGCACGATCACCTGCCGCAAGCCCAGGTCCGAGAACATGACGACGCCAACCGATACCACCGTGGCGATGGACATGACGCCGAAGGATTCCGGCGCGAGCAGCCGCGTGAGCAGGAGGTTGCCCAGCAGGCGCAGCACCTGGCTCGAGCCATGACCGGCCAGGGTCCAGATCCCGGCGGTCACGGCAGATCTCACAAGACTGGGATGCTGCATGGGTGGATGAAGTGGAGGAGCGAAGCGCCGCGAGCCGGTAGCCATTCTGGGCGCGACTCTTCCGCCGTCATGCCACTCGCGATAGTCCTTTCGTGCCTTGACCGCAACCCGCCACCTTCCCATGTCTGAGCACCATCGCGTCCTGGTCGTGCTCCTGTTCATCGGCCTGGCGGTCTATCGGCTGGTGGGCTGCCTTCAGCCGGAGCAGTTGCCGCGCGCCCAGGCGGTTCGGCGCGGCCTCTGGTTCGCGCTCACGATCGCGGCATTCGCGCTGGGGGATTTCTGGATGTTCGTCGTGCTCGCAGTGCCCCTCGTGCTTTGGGGCCGCGGCAGGGAGCAGAACGTCCCGGCGCTGTTCCTGGCGCTGCTGTTCCTGGTCCCGCCGGCGCAGTTCGACATCCCCGGGATGGGGCTCGTGAATTTCTTCTTCAGCCTCAGCTGGCCGCGCCTGCTCGCGCTTATTCTGCTCCTGCCAATGGTGCCGCGGCTGATCCGCCAGCCGCCCAGGTCGGAGGGGACACTGCCCCGCCTGGCAGACCGCCTGTTCCTCGGCTACCTCTTCGTGCAGGTCCTGCTGCTGGGGCGGGAGGCATCCCTCACCTCCGCGCTGAGGAGCGTGTTCTACCTGTTCGTCGACGTCGCGCTGCCCTACTTCGTGTTCAGCCGGGCGTTCGACACCCTCCCGAAGCTGCGCGATGCCGTGGCTGCACTGGTCGTCTCCGGCCTGTTGCTGGCGGCCGTGGGCGTGTTCGAGGCCAGCCGGCACTGGCTCCTGTATGCAGCGCTCACGCAGGCCTGGGGCTCCGCGGACCAGCTCGTGTACCTGGGCCGCAGCGGCGTGCTGCGGGCAATGGGCAGCACGGGGCATGCGATTGCGCTCGGCTACGTGCTGGCGATCTGTCTGCTTCTGTACCTGCCCATGCACGCGCGGCTGCGGGGGCGCTGGCAGCCTTGGGCCGTGCTGATCCTTTTCGCGGCAGGACTCTTTTCACCCCTGTCGCGCGGCCCGTGGCTCGGGGCCGTGGCGGGGCTTCTTCTGTATCTCGGCCTGGGCGAGCGACCCGTGAGAAACCTGCTGTCGTTCGGGGTCGCCAGTCTCTTCGTGTTCGCGGTCCTCTCGCTCCTGCCATTCGGAAGGTTCGTGCTCGAGCTGGTCCCTTTCATTGGAACCGTGGAAACCGGGAACATCGAATACCGGCAGCTCCTGATGCGAAACGCGGCGGGACTGATCTGGCGACACCCGGTGCTCGGGTCGACCGACTACGTGGAGCGCCTGGCCGCAATGGGCATGGTGCAGGGCCAGGGCATCGTCGACATCGTCAACAGCTACGTGGAGGTCACGTTGCGCAGCGGCCTCGCGGGGCTGGTGCCGTTCGCAGGCCTCATGGCGACCGCGTTGTTCTCCGCCCTGCGTGCGCGCAGGCTTTCGCTGGGCGCCGCCCAGCGGGAGGCGGCCGACCTCGGTCGCTCGCTGGCGGCGGCTCAACTCGCCGTGATCGTGACCATCGGCAGCGTCAGCAGCATTCTCGTCATCCCCTGGATGTACTGGTGCCTCGCCGGCATGCTGGTCGGCTACGCGCGGGTGGTGCACGCCCGCGAGCGCGAGCCGCGCAGCACCGCCGGGGAGCTTGGTTTCGCCTGATCAGAGGGGGTGGGCTCGACGGGCGCCGGGTCGCACGCGGCGCCACGCCTCCCGGGCAAGCAGGACAAAGAAGTACAGGTCCTTCGTGTAGCGGCCGATCAGCCGTCGGGGCTCGTGCGAAAGCCTGAACAGCCATTCGAGTCCCGCGTGCTGCATCCAGCCCGGCGCGCGCCGCGTCGTACCGGCGCAGAAGTCGATGGCGGCGCCCACGTCGAGAAACACGCCGTTGTCGAACTGCGCCAGGTGCTCGCAGGTCCAGACTTCCTGCTTCGGGGAGCCGAGGCACACGAACACCAGGTCGGCCCCGCTGCGGCGGATCGCTTGCACGATCGCCGCGTTCTGCTGAGCGTCGTGCTCGAAACCCGAGGGTGGGCACGACGTGCCGGCGATCACCAGGCGCGGGTGGCTGCGAACCAGGTTGTCGGCCGCACGCTCGGCGATTCCCTTTGCACCGCCGAGGAGGAAGACCTTCAGTCCCCGTTGCGCTGCGATCTCGCACAGCCTGGGCATGAGGTCCGCTCCCGTCACGCGCTCTTTCACCGGCGTGCCGAGCAGCCACGCCGCCCAGACAACCGGCATGCCATCCGGCACGACGAGATCGGCCCGCGCGTACGCCGCACGAAGCGCCGGATCGCGTTCCAGGTTGACCACCTGGTCGGCGTTCGGGGTGACCACCATCGCCGGGGCCGCGCGTGCGGCGAGCAGCACCACCTCCTGCGCGACCTCTTCGAGACTGTCACGGTGGATCAGCGCGTGACCCAGTTCGAAACGACCTGACAACAGCATGCGGCCTCCGACTTCGGTGAAGGAGGGAAATCCTATGGCCGCGAAGTGCGTTGCGCCGCCTTTGCGTTAGCCCCATGGAGCTATCACGCGGTCGCGCCCGGTCGGCCACACTGGCTTCGCAGTGCGCGCTCGTGTCGCGCGGGCAGTCGCCCTTGAGGCTGGAAGGTGGTGAGCATCTTGCGTTGGGCATATGAAGGCAGTGTCGTGAACGACTCGCAGGCCAGTCCGCTGGAGAACCCCGCATCCCGCGTGGTCGACCTGCTCCTGGTCACCTTCAATTCGGCCCATCTGCTCGAACGGCTGCGCCACACGCTGATGCAGGCGGAAAGGCACGGCGTGATATTGCGCCTGCTCGCCGTCGACAACGCGTCGTCGGATTCCTCGGCGGCCATCCTGCGACGCTCTTTCGGCTGCGACGTGTTCATCCAGAACCGCGAGAACGTGGGCTTCGGCCGCGCCAACAACCAGCTGCTGGAGCATGTGCGTTCCGAATATGCGCTGCTGCTGAACACGGATGCATTCGTCTCACCGCGGACGATCGCCATGACCATGAGGTACATGGATGAACACCCGGGCTGCGGCATCCTGGGCGTGCGCCTCACCGACGAGGACGGCGGCCTTCAGCCTTCCCGGCGCTCGTTTCCGACGCCGTCGACGACCTTCCTGCGCCGCACCGGGCTCGAACGCCTGCTGGCCCTGCACGGGGCGCGTCACGACATCGAGGAGGACCACACGACGCAAGCCGAGTGCGACTGGGTGCCCGGCTGCTACTACCTGGTGCGCCGGGCGGTGCTGGACGACATCGGACTGTTCGACCCCCGCTTCTTCCTCTACTTCGAGGAGGTCGATCATTGCCGCCGCGCGCGGGAGGCCGGCTGGACCGTGGCCTACCTGCCCTCGACCAGCGTGGTGCACCTCGGCGGGGAAAGCGCCAAGTCGGTGTCTCCCCTGTGTGCGGGACGGCAGATTTCCGCGCTGCAGGCCGAAAGCGAGCTGCTGTACATGCGCAAGCACTTCGGCCGCCGCGGACTCTGCTCGCACGTGCTGCTGGTCATGCTGGGCGACATCATCCTCGCGGGGAAGGACCTGCTGCGGGGGCGCGGGCCGGCGTTCGCGTTCCGTCATTTCCATGCATCGAGGCTCACCTGGCGGCTCGTGCGCAGCACGGCGTGGGCCACACGTCCCACCCGGTAGCGGGCCCTCCATGACCCCCCGCATCGGTATCGTCGTGATCGGGCGCAACGAGGGCGAGCGCCTGCACGCCTGCCTGGGCGCCGTTCCCTTCCGCGCCTGCGACGTGGTCTACGTGGACTCGGGCTCCACCGACGGATCGCTGGAAATGGCAGAGCGCTGCGGCGCCGTCGGCCTTGCCCTGGATGCGGCGGGGCAGTTCACCGCGGGACGCGCTCGCAACGCAGGCGTTCGGGCCTTGCTCGCCATCGCGCCCGCCGTGGAATTCGTCCAGTTCCTCGACGGCGATTGCGAGCTGGATCGCGACTGGCTCGGCAACGGCCTCGCGTTCCTGTGGCAGAACCCGCGCCATGCGGTGGTCTGCGGCCGCGTGCGCGAGCGCGATCCGGAGCGCTCCGTGTTCAACCGCTTGTGCGACTGGGAGTGGCAAACGCCGGCCGGCGAGGTGAAGGCCTGCGGCGGGAACGCCCTGGTCAGGGTCTCGGCGTTCCGCGCGGTCGGCGGTTTCCGCGAGGAACTGATCGCCGGGGAGGAGCCCGAGATGTGCTTGCGCCTGCGCCAGGCTGGCTGGCAGGTGCACCGTCTCGCGACCGAGATGGTCCTGCACGACGCGGCAATGACGCGCTTTTCGCAGTGGTGGCTGCGTACCACGCGCAGCGGCCATGCCTTCGCGGAGGGGGCCTGGCTGCATGGCCTGGGGCGGGAGCGCCACTGGGTCCGCGAGACCTTGCGGGCGGTGTTCTTCGGGGGCCTGCTGCCCCTCGCCGCCATCGTACTCTCCGCGACGCTGGGCGCCTGGTTCCTGTTGCTGCTGTTGCTGTATCCCGTGCACGTCTTGCGCCTGTCGCGCGAGCAGGGCGGATTCACGCGCGCCTTCTACCTCGTGCTGGGACGGTTCCCCGAGTTCCTGGGCGTGCTGAGGTTCGTCGCCAGGCGGCTGGGGCATGTGCCGCCCCGTCTCATCGAGTACAAATGATGCGCGTCGCTTACCTGGTCAATCAGTACCCCAAGGTGAGCCACACATTCATCCGTCGCGAGATCCTGGCGCTGGAAGCGCTGGGCGCGTCCGTGCTGCGCGTGGCCTCCCGCGGCTGGAACGATGCGGTGGTCGACCCGGCGGACGAGGAAGAGCGCAGGAAGACGCACTACCTGCTCCAGCAAGGCGGGGCGCCCCTGCTCGCCGCGTCGCTTCGGGTCTTCATGGCCTCGCCCCGTCGCTTCCTGCGCGCCGCCCGGCGGGCCATCGCCATGGCGCGGATGTCGCCTCGGCCCCTGCCGGTGCACTTCGCCTACCTGGCGCAGGCCTGCCGCCTGCGCGAGCTCGCGCGCGACGAAGGCGTGGGACACGTGCATTCCCACTTCGGAACCAATGCGGCCGAAGTCGCCCTGCTGTGCAGCGAACTTGGGGGACCTGCGTTTTCGTTCACCGTCCACGGGCCCGAGGAGTTCGACATGCCGCGTGGGCTGCACCTGGGAGACAAGGTGCAGCGGGCAACGTTCGTGGCGGCGGTCAGCTCGTTCGGGCGAAGCCAGCTCTATCGCTGGATCCCGCACGCGGATTGGCCCAAGGTGAAAGTCGTGCACTGCGGCATCGACGAGGGCTTCTTGCGGCACACGCCTGCGTCCACTCCCGATTCGCGCACGGTGGTCTGCGTGGGCCGGCTTTGCGAGCAGAAGGGACAGTCGCTGCTGCTCGTTGCGGCGCGCGAGATGGCGCGCCGTGGCATCGACTTCCAGCTGGTGCTGGCAGGCGACGGGGAACTGCGTGCCCAGCTGGAAGGTCTCATCGATGCGTACGACCTGCGCGACCGGGTGCGGATCACCGGCTGGGTGAGCGGCGAGCAGGTCCGCTCCCTGCTGCTGCAGTCGCGCGGTCTCATCCTTCCCAGCTTTGCCGAAGGCCTCCCGGTGGTGGTCATGGAAGCGATGGCGCTGGCGCGGCCCGTCATCGGCACGCACATCGCCGGAATCCCGGAGCTCGTGCGGCACGGTCATGAAGGCTGGCTCGTGCCGGCCGGCGATTGCGCCGCGCTGGTGCAAGCGTGGTCCGAGCTTCTCGACGCCGATGCCGACCGCCGCCAGGCGATGGGGTGCAGCGCGCGAGAACGGGTGCTGCAGCGGCATTCGGCTGCCGCCGGTGCACGCAGGCTGATGCAGCTGTTCGGGACCCCGTCATGAGCGCCCTCGTCTACGCGGTCGGATCGGTGTGGATCTCCTTCGTGGCGGTCCTCGTCCTCGCGCTCCTGGTGGAGGTACTGGCGGGCTGGCGCGCCCGGCCGCCAGCCCGCCGGGGCGACGTGCAGCCTCCGTTCTACGGCGTGCTCATGCCCGCCCACAATGAAGCGGGGACGATCCGGGCGACGATACTCGCGGTGCTCAGGCAGCTGCCGCCATGGGGCCGACTGCTGGTGATTGCCGACAATTGCTCCGATGGCACGGCCGCCGAGGCGCGTGCCGCCGGCGCGCAGGTCGAGGAGCGGAGCGATCTCCTGCTGCGCGGCAAGGGCCATGCGCTGGCCTTCGGCGTGGCGCACTGGAGGAGCGACCCTCCGGAGGTGGTCGTGATCCTGGATGCTGATTGCATCCCCGCCCCGGGAGCGCTGGATCTGCTGGCCGCCACTGCGGCCAGCAGTGCGGACCGGCCCGTGCAAGCGCTGTACCTGATGTCGGCGCGGCCGGGCAGCTCCCTGCGGGTGCGCATGGCTGCCTTTGCATGGGCCGTGAGGAACCAGCTGCGCCCCCTGGGCATGCACCGGCTCGGCCTGCCCTGCCAGCTGATGGGTTCCGGCATGGCGTTCACGTGGCCGTGCCTGGCCAGCGTCGAACTGGCGAGCGGCCACCTCACCGAGGACCTGCAACTCGGCGTCAAGCTGGCCGCGGCCGGACAGGCGCCCCGCTTCTGTCCCGAGGCGTGCGTGGAGAGCTGGTTCCCCGAGCAGAAGGCGGCGCTGGACGCCCAACACACCCGGTGGGAACACGGCCACCTGTCGATGATCCTCGCCGGCGCCCCGTCGCTGTTGTGGCACGGTGGACGGACCGGCAACGCCGGCGCGCTCGCACTGGCGCTGGACCTGTGCATCCCGCCGCTCGCCCTGCTCGCCCTCCTGCTGCTCGTCTCGTGCGGCTTTGCCGGCTGGATGGCCTCGGGCGGCGCGGTCGGACGCGTGGCCGCGGCAGTCGCGACGGGCTGCGTTCTGTGCTTCACGGCCGCGGTGCTCCTGGGGTGGTGGAGTGTCGGGCGACGCTGGGTGAGCTTCGCGGAACTCGCATTCGCTCCCATTCACGTCCTGCGGAAGCTGCCCGTCTACCTGGCGTTCGTGTTCAGGCGTCAGAAGGAGTGGGTGCGGACGAGCCGCGAGCCCTGAAGCACCTGCGTTTCGACATGCAAGACCAGACCCTCACCAAGCCGGCCATCATCCAGCGGCGCAGCAGCATCATCGACGTGCAGGCCACGCTGGACGGCCTGGCGGTCGCCGGCCTCTGCTACCTGCTGATCAAGAGTCACATCGGCGCGCTCACCGCCCAGTACACCATCTTCGTGGTCCTGCTCCTGTGCACCCTGGGGCTGGTGTACGACGTGTTCGGCATCTACCGCAGGAGCACGAGCTTCACGCGCAAGGCCGGCGACCTCCTCCAGGCATGGTCCCTCGCCTTCTTCATCCTCATGGCGCTCGGCTTCGCGACCAAGCAGACCGAAAGCTTCTCGCGCCTGCTGCTGGGGCAACTGTTCGTCTTCGGCTACGTCTGCCAGGCCCTGCTGCACCTCCTGGTGCGGCTTCTGTTCAGTGCGGTCCTTCGGCATTCGGCGGAACCGGACAACGTGATCATCGTGGGAACGGGCCGGCTTGCCTCTTACCTGAATCAGCGCATCCAGCACAACGAGTGGCTGGGACAGACGGTGGTCGGCTTCGTGCGGCTACAGGAGGCGTACGCCGCCCCTGCAGCGGCTCAGCCCTTGAACTTCGGACCTGCCCCTCGTTGCCTGGGCACCGTGGACCAGCTGCTGGAACTGATAGCGCAGCACCAGGTGCGAACCGTCTACCTTGCCATTCCGCTCAACGCGTCGGAGATCGTCGAAAGCCTCTATGCCCGGCTTCTGGACAGGCACGTCGCCGTGCACTGGGTGCCCGACATCTTCTCGCTGCCTCTGGTCAATCACACGGTCAGTGAAATCGCCGGGATCCCCGTGCTGACGCTCTCGGAAACTCCCCTCATCGGCACCCGGCGGCTGCTCAAGCTGATGGAGGACCTGTGCCTGTCGGCCGTGCTGCTCGTCCTGCTCGCTCCTGTGCTGGTCGGCATTTCCCTCGCAGTGAGGCTGGACAGCCCGGGGCCGGTGTTCTTCCGCCAGGCAAGGCTCGGCTGGGGCGGCAAGCAGTTCCGCATATGGAAGTTCCGGACCATGTACGTGCACGACGACCATGGGATCGTGGTGCAGGCCGGCCGCGGCGACCCGCGCATCACCCGTGTAGGCGCGTTCCTGCGCCGCGCCAGCCTGGATGAACTGCCGCAGATCTTCAACGTGATCCGCGGGGAGATGTCGCTCGTCGGTCCCCGTCCGCACGCGGTGCAGCATGACCTCGAATACGGTGAGAAGATCGCGCACTACTTTGCCCGGCACAACATCAAGCCCGGTATCACGGGGCTGGCACAGGTGCGTGGCTACCGCGGAGAAACACGCGACCTCGCCACGATGATGCTGCGCGTCGAAAGTGACATCGAGTACATCAACAACTGGTCGCTGTGGGTCGATCTCGCGATCCTGGTGCGCACCACCCGTGCGCTGACCGGGCGCAATGCCTATTGAGTTCCGCGCTGCAGATGCGTGCTGGCACCAACGGATCATTGCGACAGGTCGCGAGACGCCGTACCCTGAAGCTCGTTCAAGGGAGCAGCAGACATGATGAAAGCGCGGCTCATTGCGCTCGCTGGCGCCGCGACATTCGCCTTCGCCGGCCTCTGCGACGCCGAAGTGCTTCCGGCCAGTCCAGCTCCAGCACAAGCGGCCAGCGCCGGTGCGGGCACCTCCATCGTCGTCGCGATGGTCGTGCCAGTCCACGCCGGTGAGGCAACTTCCATGACTGCGCGCCGTCCCGCTGCGGCGCTCGCCACGTCATCCGGCGACCGGAAGGGCGGACCCTTCCAAACCTACCTGCTGGGTGCCGGCCGGTACATGCTGGACGTCGGCACGTTCGCGCGGGCGCGGCCGGTGCTGTCCACCATCTCCGCGGTGCCACTCCCGGGTGCCCTCTGGTTGATCGGCTCGGCACTGCTCGTGTTCCTGGGCATCTCGGCCCGGCGCTCGTTCTGACCCCCGCGCGCCTTCAACGGATTGGACGACCCATGATCTCCCGCACCGCCGCCTTCCTGCTTTTCCTTCTTGCGACCTGCAGCACCTTCGCGCAGTCCGCCAACGACAGCTACGCACTGCGGCATGGAGACCGGCTGCAGGTTTCCGTGTGGAAGGAGGAGGCCCTCAACCGCGAGGTGCGCGTGCTGCCCGACGGCAGCATCAGCTTCCCCCTGGTGGGCCGCATCGTGGTGTCCGGCAACACGACGAGCGAGGTGGAAGGGAAGATCCGCGAAGGGCTCAAGTCCTACATTCCCGAGGCTGTGGTGAGCGTCGTGGTCATGGCCACCGAAGGGAATACGGTCTACGTGCTCGGCAAGGTGCTCAAGCCGGGGCCGGTTGCGCTGACCAGCGCGGACACGACCGTCCTGCAGGTCCTCAGCCAGGCCGGCGGGCTCGACCGCTTCGCCAACGCGGATGCGATCGTCGTCCTGCGCAAGACCTCGCCGGACGCGCGTCAGCAGACGCTGCGCGTGCGCTATGGCGCCCTCCTCAAGGGCGACGCACTCGATTCCAATGTGGTCATGCGCGCCGGTGACACGGTGATGGTGCCTTGAGCGTGCCCGGCCGCGCACCCGTGAGGCAACAGTTTGCCTGCGGCCTCCTGGTTGCGGCAGGCGTGACTGGCGCGGCGGGTGCGGCGGCGCAGTCGCGGACGATCTATTCGCTGTCCGTGCCGACCGAGATCGAGCACGACTCGAACCCGAACCTGGCGGTCGGGCCCTCCGCGGGCACCACGTGGTTCCGGACGATTCCCAGCCTCACTGCGGGCTACGTGCTCGGGAACGAGGTATTCAGTCTCGAAGCGGCGCTGACGGCGGAAAAGAGCAGCAACCAGGAAGTGGCAAGGGACCGGCTCGATCCGCGCGTGCGTGCGGCGTGGAAGCACGTGGATTCCCGGAACACCACCGAACTCGCCGCACTGCTGGACCGGCGGGCGCTGCGCGCCCTGGACGTGCGCGAGCAGGTCCCGCTGGGGGTCGACGGATCACGCACGCTGTTCGCCCTGTCGGGAAGCTGGCTCCACGACCTGGACGCGCGCACGGTGGTCGGAGCGGACGTGCGGCAGGTATGGGAGCGATTCAGCGACACCACGACCCCGGACTTCCGCCACACGACGGGAGCGGTCCGGCTCACGCGCGAGCAGGACGACCGGCAAAGCTGGTACGCGGCCCTGACCGGGCAGGCGTACGACCCGGAGAGCGATCCGGATCCCCTTGACAACGCCGCCGCTCCAAAGCGCTCCCACGCATTCGGCGTGCTGGTCGGCGTCACCCGGTCGTTGAGCGACACCTGGCGCGTCGATGCGAACGCGGGGCCGGTGCATTTCACTTCTCCTTCGTCACGGGACGACTGGCAGGGAGCCCTGAAGCTGGAATACAGGGGTGAACGCTGGGTCAGCGGACTGGAGCTTGCGCGCGCACCGGGCGTGAACTCCACGTTCGGCGGCCTTGTGGTCACCGAGGAAGCGCGTTTGCGCCTGCGGTACGAGCTGGACGCCTTGTCCCGGCTCGAGCTGGACGCGGGGCATGCCCGCGAGAAGGAAACGCGCACCAACCGATCCGCGGCGAGTGTCGCCTGGGTGCGGCAATGGAGCGCCAGCTGGCAGGTGGCGGTGAGGGCTGCCACCCATCGCCACGAAGGCCCCGAGGGCACGGCCAGGAGCAACCGGATCGCGGTGTCGCTGGTGTACACGGCGCCGGATCTCTGAGGGACGTATGGACGACTACCAGTTGACGCTCTCCGACTACCTGGCGATCCTGAGCCGCCGCGCCTGGCTGATCCTCGCAAGTTTCGCCGCAGTGCTTGCGGTCGGCGTCGCGGTGACGCTGCTGATCCCACCCGTCTACCGGTCTGCCGGAACCATCCTGATCGAAGCGCAGCAGATTCCCACGGACGTCGTGCAGTCCGCCGTCAGCTCCTTGGCCGACGAGCGCATCGAAGTCATCAAGCAACGTGTCATGACGCGCGAGAACCTGCTGCGCATCATCCGCAAGTACAGCCTGTTTCCCGGCGGCAGCGCCCGTTTCACTGATTCAGACCAGGTCGACGTGATGCGCAAGACGATCTCCGTCGACCTGGTGAATGCCAATGCCCACTCGGATCGCACAGGGCCGGCCACGATCGCCTTCAGCATTTCCTTCGAACACCGGTCCGCGCAAGTTGCGCAAGCCGTCGCCAACGACCTCCTGACGCTCTTCCTCGATGAAAACGCCAAGGTACGGACGCAGCGGGCTTCGCAGACCACCGAATTCCTGACGGAGGAAGCCGGCAAGCTGAAGAAGGACCTGGACCGGATCGAGTCCCGGATCGCCGCCTACAAACAGGAGCACGGCGCTGAACTGCCCGAGAACGTGGCCCTCGGCCTGGCGGGCATGCAGCGCGTGGAATCCGACTTGCGCCAGGTGGAGCGGGACCACGCGGCTGCCGAAGACGCGCTGCGGGCGCTCGAGGCCGAGCGGACACTGGCGCCGGTGACTGCCGGCGCGGCGACGAGCGAGGCCGAGCTCCAGCGCGCCCGCACGGAGCTCGCGCGCCTGGGCGCCAGCTACACCGAGAACCATCCGGATCTCAGGATCGCCCGGCGCCGCGTGGAGACCCTCGAACAAGCGGTTCTGGCGGAAGCGGCCGCGCCCAGGCGGCCGATCCCGGCGAACGACCCCGCGATCGCGCGGATCGACAGCCGCGCGACCGCTTTGCGCCAGCGCATCAGGGTGCTGGACGGGCAGCGCAGCAGCCTGCGCGCGAAGCTGGGCCAGCTGGATGTGACGCTCGTGCGCTCGCCGCAGGTGGAGCGCGGCCTGCTGGCGCTGACCCGCGACTACCAGGCCGCGCAGAAGAAGTACGAAGAGATCGTCACCAAGAGGATGACGGCGCAGGTCGCCGAGAACCTCGAGGATGGGCAGAAGGCGGAGCGCTTCAGGGTGCTCGAGCCGTCGACGCTACCGGACAGGCCGGTGAGGCCCGATCGCAAGAAGTTGCTGACGCTGAGCGTCCTTCTTGCGCTCGGTTCCGCGGCGGGAGCGGTCGCGTTCATGGAGGCGCTGCAGCGCATGGTGCGCGGCGCCGGCCAGGTCAGCGCGCTGATGGGCCAGGAGCCGCTGGTGATCGTCCCGGTCATCCCGACGGCGGCGGAGGTCGAGCGTCGCAGGAAGCTCGTCCTCGCGCTCGTCGGCGGCGCAATGGCGGCGAGCTGCCTCGCACTGATCCTGATGCACCTTCTCGTCCTCCCTCTTGACCTGCTGTTCATGAAAGCGATCACCCGGCTCGGCTGAGATCCCCATGGAACGCATCAAACTCGCCATCGAACGGGCACGCCAGCTCACACTCACCCAGCACGACTCCGTTGTATCGGCTGCGGTACGAAGCGCGCCGCCGGAGCCGGACACCCCTGCAGCAGCGGACCGGGGTGTCGCAGTGAACCTGTTGCCGCTCGATGCCGGACACCTCGAGAGGCACCGCGTCGTCACGCTCGACCAGGGCAATCCGTTGCGCCAGTCATTCGACCTCCTGCGCACCCAGGTGCTGCAGAAGATGCAGGAGCATGGCTGGCGCACGATCGCCGTGACGTCGCCGTCCATGCAGTCCGGCAAGACGGTGGTCGCGATCAACCTCGCACTCAGCATCGCACATCATCCGTCGAGGACGGCGCTGCTGGTCGACTTCGACCTGCGGCGGCCCCGCGTGGCGTCCTGCCTGGGGCTGCCGGACGAACATTCGCTCAACGAGGTGCTGGACGGCAAGGCGGAATTGGGCAGCGCGATCGTGCATGCCGGCATTCCCGGCTTCCAGGTGCTGCCAACGCGGCGGAAGATGCCCGGTGCCGCCGAGGTCCTGGCGTCGGAGCGCGTCGGCCGGATCATCAGCACCCTTCGTGACGACAATCCGGAACGCATCATCGTGTTCGACCTCCCGCCGGTGACCGCAGTCGACGACGTCATCGCGGTGCTGCCGCACATGGATTGCGTGCTCCTGATCGTAGGCAGCGGCAGCAGCACGAAGCGGGAGATCGAAGCGAGCCGGCGGCACCTGGCTCGCTTCAACCTGCTGGGATTCGTGGTGAACAAGGTCAACCAGCGCACCGCGCGCAACGCGTACTACTGAGCCTGGTCCTGCAGGAACCCATACTCCCGGCGGTCCTGCAGCACCTCATCGACCAT
This sequence comes from Ramlibacter monticola, assembly GCF_016722785.1. Taxonomy (GTDB): domain Bacteria; phylum Pseudomonadota; class Gammaproteobacteria; order Burkholderiales; family Burkholderiaceae_C; genus Ramlibacter; species Ramlibacter monticola. Next base: position 1,028,837 of record NZ_JAEQNE010000002.1, read on the forward strand.
GGCCGCGTCGATGCTGGCGGCCTCCGCGGAGAAGCCGTACACCAGCGCGGTATCGCAAAGGATGTTGATGCTGCGCGGCACCCCCCTGGACGCCTGCGCGATCCGGCCCAGCGCCTCCTGCGAGAACAGTTCCTGTTGCCGGCCGGCGACCTGCAGGCGATGCTGCACGTACAAGGCCACTTCGGGAGCGGCCAGCGGGGGGATGAAGAAGTCGACGCCGACACGCTGGGCGAACTGATGCAGCTCGGGACGGTTCAGAAGCTGCTTCAGCTGCGGCTGCCCGATCAGGATCACCTGCAGGAGCTGGTCCTTGTCGGCGTTGATGTTGGAGAGCATGCGCAGGGACTCCAGCGCGCCTGCATTCAGGTTCTGTGCCTCGTCGACGATCAGCACGACGCGTCGGCGCGCCGCGTACTCGGCCAGCAGGAACTGCTGGAAACGGTCGTAGCGTTCGACCTGCGTCGCGGCCAGGTAAGGCTGTCCGAAGGCCAGCATGATCCATTCGAGCAGGTCCGCGATCCCGGTGTGCGTGTTGTACACCAGCCCGACGGTCACCGACGCGTCGAGCGTGGCCAGCAGTTTGCGCACCAGCGTTGTCTTGCCGCATCCGATCTCGCCGCAGATGACCGAGAAGCCCACCCGGCACTGGATGCCATATTCGAGCATCGTGAAGGCGAGGCGATGCCGCTTGCTCATGAAGAGGAAGTCGGGATCGGGCTGGATGGAGAAGGGCTTCTCCCGGAGTCCGTAGAAGGCTTCGTACATTGCTTGCCTGGGAGCTTTGCGGCCACTGGCGCGGCTGCCGGAACCGGGTCAGCGACCTGCGTAAGCGGAGGTGGCGTACGCGCCCTCCAGGCTGCCCACGGCTTGCGCGCGATTGAGCACGTCCAGCTTCCTGTAGATGCGCCGCATGTGGTTCTTCACCGTGAACGTGCTCAGGTTCAGGATCATCGCAATTTCGGAATTGGTCTTGCCCATGCGAACCCACTTCATGATTTCGAGTTCGCGGGCACTCAGCGGGCTGCTCCCGGGTGCGCTCTCTCCCAGGACCGGCGCGGCATGCGTGGGTGGTGAGGCGACCGTGTGGGCCGTCTCGGGGGTGAATGGACCGTCCGCGAAGATGCTGCAGGTGAAGCCGGTCTCGACCAGGTCCTGCTCGGCGTCCTTCTGCCCCCGGTCCGAAAGCTGCCGGAAAGCCGTGTCGATGTAGGGCAGCGCGATGCGAAACAGGCGCCGGGAGACGGGGCTCGAAAGTGCGTCCGGGCCCACGAAGACGTAGATGCAGTCGTGGCGGCTGCGGTAGTCCTGCACGCCATGAATGAGCGCACGTGGGGAGCGGGAGAACAGCGCGCTGCCCACGCTGCGCAACGAGCGGGTGTCGACGGCGACCGGGTTCTGGTCGGCTGCGAGCCACTGCTCGAACAGGGTGCCCATCAGGGGGACGATGATGTCCCTCGGAAAGGCGTCGATCGGCAGCGCCGGGGTGCAGGTGATGACGTCGTACGCGAAGTCGCCGGTCCGGACATCGCCCCATGCGGCGATCAGTGCGTCGTGTGGAAGGACGTGCTGGATCTCACCGTGCAGCCAGCGCGACCAGCCCACCCGGCTGCGCGCGGACAGTGCCGATTGCAGGAGGCCCATGAGCCCCTCCGCCATCGCATTGATTTCTTCTTCTGCGAGTACAACGCTGCCCATGAGGAACTCCCAACTACTTTTTGCATTCTGGTGCCCGATGAAATCCGGTATGACGAAGTCTTGGTCAACTCTCGTGGTGTGTCATCGCGCATTTGCACCATGGCGCATCATCTGAAGTGATGACGCAGCACCCGGCGGGAGGCGGTGTCCGGCGGCATCACGTTGTCGAAAGTGTTCGGACCGAATGAAGCGATGAGCTTCTTCTGTGAATGATGGCCCGTCTTTTCGAGGATGGTGGCGATCTGGCTGCGCACGGTGTTGACCGACGCTCCGCGCGTGCTTGCGATCACCTTTGCAGTCTGGCCGAGCAGCAGGCTCGCGAGCACTTCCAGCTCCGCTTTCGTGAGCGGGCCGAAGGCGCTCATCGAACGCGTTCGCGTCCCGGCACCGATGGACCGCTCGAACATCGCGAACATGAGATGCCGCGGCACGCCGTGCACGGGGCTGCTGATGCAGGAGATGGGAACGACGTGGCCCTTCCATTCCTCGCCGCTGGAGCTGGTGGCCAGAAGGTACTGCGTCGCGGCCGTGAAACGTCCTTCCTGCAAGGCCTGTAGCCACGAGTCCTGCAGGAAGGGGTCGTCGAACACCACGGGGCCGCCGCTCGCGACGTCCGAAGTCGCGTCCAGGACGCGGCTGAACACATGGTTGCGCGCGATGCAGCGCCCCTCCTCGTCGGTGAGAACGCAAGGTGTGGGCATGAGCTTGGTGAGCTGCACCACACTTGCCACCGTCGGCGACTGGCACGCGAGCTGCTCGCCGAGTTCGAAGGCGGCGCCGATGTGCACCAACATCAACTCCAGCCAGGCGCGCTCTCCTTCGGTGAACGGGTCTGACTGGCGCAGGACGACGATGGCGTCGACGCCGCGTGGAACGAAACGCGCGATGCCGAACAGGCCGTGGTCGCATTCGGACATCCCGACCGAGGGGGGCAGAGCCATGCGCCCTGCGCGAGGATCGAGCACGTGCACGAGTGATGTGTTGTTGCGGCCGGCGGGCGGCTCGGCGCAGTCGCGCAACAGATGCACGCTCGACGCGCCGAACATCGCGGCCAGGGCAGCCCACGCAGGTGCGTAGTGCTGGCCATCGGTGGCCCCGGCCTGGAGCTTGCGGCAGAAGTCGGAGAAGTTGAATTCCGAGGCGGTAGGACCCGTGCCGCGCAGGCTGGTCAATCTGAAAGTGGGCAGCACTGTTGTATGCGAGGTGTCACTCGCGCTGGCAAGGTGAGGCAAGGTAACACCTGTGGGCGCGTGTGGATGTGCGGCAGCGGACATAGGACGTGGATATCCATCGTCGCGAGAGAGGCGAAGCATCCTTGCCTCAGCGGTTAGGCCCTGCTGAGCCTGCGGAGGCGCTACTCAGTTCACGATGCTCGCAAATAGCTGTGCGTCGTCGGCATGGTGCGGGCGCACACGACGGTCATGCCGATCGGCTTTTCTTTCGACAGAGTCCTGAACGCGCCGGAACAGCGAGCCAAGCATCTCGTTGCGCCTGCGATAGAGGGCCCTCTTCCTGGAAGGCACCTCGTCCAGCGGGCGAGCGGAGGGCGCCAGCGGGAGTTCGAAATGGGTGGGAGCAACGCGCTGCCCTCCGCGCTCCGACCAGATTTCGTCGTAGTTCGTCAGCACGTCGGGATGAGGGTTGTGCCCGAAGTAGGGGTGCCGGAAGTAGCGGTGCTCGTCGGCGACCGCAAGAATGCGGGCCACGCCGAGGACCGACACGCACGCTTTCAGCATGTCGATCAGAAGGTCCCGGGGCCGTAGCCCCTGGAAGTCGTGGGTGAGCCGCCGGTATTGCGCCAGGGCATCGGCAGAGCGGCGGCCTTGCAGGCCGCCGACGAACACCTGCGTCTCGGTGCCTTGCCGCTGCAGCGAAAAGCTGAGGGAATAGGCGCGATCTTCGTCCAGGAAGATGCTCAGGGCCAGAAGGCCTTCGCGAAACAGCCACTTCGGCTGGTCGAGGATCAGACGGGCGCCTTGACTGCGGTCCGTCAAGTCGGCGAGAAGCACTCTGGCCGAAGTCCCGAAGCGGAACTGCTCTGGCGCAGTGTCCAGCACGGAAAAGTGACTCTCGATGCGCGCGAATCTTTCAGCGGCGGACCAGGACGCGCACTGATACGGCCATATCAGTGCACCGCAGACCTCGGGCCGCTCGCTGACATAAGCACGGAGCGACGAGGAACTTGCACTCGTGGCATATCGTTGGAGGACGGCCGGCCGCATCAGCGCGTTCAGCAGGAACCTGGCCTGGTGTCCTTTGCTGCCTGCGAGCTCCCGCAGGACAGCGAGGACCAGGCCCCCCACGGTGGCCGAATCCCGGCCTTCCGGGTGGAGCGACTCAGCTGACGCCGGGACTTCGAGGGTCATGTTACGGTCTGGCCGGCATCGCGGACACGGAATTCGGTTGCGACCATCATGGAGGCATTCACCCCGGCGCGTATTGACTCTTTGGAGCCAGTCCCTTGCGGCCGCCCCCTTGCCCGCAAGGGTCGCTGGTGTAGTCGTCGGGGTAGGCATGGCCAACGGCGAGCGACGGACACATTGACCCTCCAGGCCCCACGTCCTTCACCAGCCCCAGGCTGGTTGCTCAGCTGAACGTTCCTCAGCTTGAAGCGATGCCGTAGTCCTTCAGTACTCACTGGGAATCACACTTACAGCTGGCCGGGCTTGAAACCGACAAGACTTCCCTTATCATTAGCACTCGTTGGAATTGAGTGCTAACAGCAGAGTTGGCACCCAACTCCACGCTTGTTAATGAGCGCTAACTTTCGTTGGCGCTTTTTGATGTCAACAAAGTTTCCGATGAAGGAGATGCAATGAAACTTCGCCCCCTGCACGATCGCGTGATCGTCAAGCGCCTGGAAAACGAGACCAAGACCGCCTCGGGCATCGTGATCCCGGACAACGCTGCCGAGAAGCCCGACCAGGGTGAAGTGCTGGCCGTCGGCCCCGGCCGCAAGAACGACAAGGGCGAGCTGATCGCCTGCAACGTCAAGGTCGGCGATCGCGTCCTGTTCGGCAAGTACAGCGGCCAGACCGTCAAGGTCGATGGCGACGAACTGCTGGTCATGAAGGAAGACGACCTGTTCGCGGTCGTCGAGCGCTGATCCATCCCTCATCCCACTGAAGATCCGGAGTAAAGAACATGGCTGCTAAAGACGTGGTTTTCGGCGCTGACGCGCGCCACCGCATGGTCGAAGGCGTGAACATCCTGGCCAACGCGGTCAAGGTGACCCTGGGCCCCAAGGGCCGCAACGTGGTGCTCGAGCGCTCCTTCGGCGCCCCCACCGTGACCAAGGACGGCGTGTCCGTGGCCAAGGAAGTCGAGCTGAAGGACAAGCTGCAGAACATGGGCGCGCAGATGGTCAAGGAAGTCGCTTCCAAGACCAGCGACAACGCCGGTGACGGCACCACCACCGCCACCGTGCTGGCCCAGGCCATCGTGCGCGAAGGCATGAAGTACGTGGCCGCCGGCATGAACCCGATGGACCTGAAGCGCGGCATCGACAAGGCCGTCGTGGCCCTGACGGAGCAGCTGAAGAAGGCCACCAAGCCGACGACGACCTCCAAGGAAATCGCCCAGGTCGGCGCGATCTCCGCCAACAGCGACGAGTCGATCGGCAAGATCATCGCCGACGCGATGGACAAGGTCGGCAAGGAAGGCGTGATCACCGTCGAGGACGGCAAGTCCCTGGACAACGAGCTGGATGTCGTCGAAGGCATGCAGTTCGACCGCGGCTACCTGTCGCCCTACTTCATCAACAACCCCGAGAAGCAGTCCGCGCTGCTGGACAACCCGTTCGTGCTGCTGTACGACAAGAAGGTTTCCAGCATCCGTGACCTGCTGCCCGTGCTGGAGCAGGTGGCCAAGGCCTCCCGCCCGCTGCTGATCATCGCCGAGGAAGTCGAAGGCGAAGCGCTGGCGACCCTGGTGGTCAACACCATCCGCGGCATCCTGAAGGTCGTGGCCGTCAAGGCGCCGGGCTTCGGCGACCGCCGCAAGGCCATGCTGGAAGACATCGCCATCCTGACCGGCGGCAAGGTGATTTCGGAAGAAGTCGGCCTGACGCTCGAGAAGGTGACGCTGGCCGACCTGGGCCAGGCCAAGCGCATCGAAGTGGGCAAGGAAAACACCACCATCATCGACGGCGCCGGTGCCGCTGCCGACATCGAAGCCCGCGTCAAGCAGGTTCGCGTGCAGATCGAGGAAGCCACCAGCGACTACGACCGCGAGAAGCTGCAGGAGCGCGTGGCCAAGCTGGCCGGCGGCGTGGCGGTGATCAAGGTCGGTGCCGCCACCGAAGTCGAGATGAAGGAAAAGAAGGCCCGCGTGGAAGACGCGCTGCATGCCACCCGCGCTGCCGTGGAAGAAGGCATCGTGGCCGGCGGCGGCGTGGCCCTGCTACGTGCCCGCCAGGCCATCGGCGAGCTGAAGGGTGACAACGCCGACCAGGACGCCGGCATCAAGCTGGTGCTCAAGGCCGTCGAGTTCCCGCTGCGCGAGATCGTGGCCAACGCCGGCGGCGAGCCGAGCGTGGTGATCAACGCCGTGCTGGGTGGCAAGGGCAACTACGGCTTCAACGCCGCCAACGACACCTACGGCGACATGATCGAGATGGGCATTCTCGACCCGACCAAGGTGACCCGCACGGCCCTGCAGAACGCCGCGTCCGTCGCGTCGCTGATGCTGACCACCGAAGCGATGGTCGCCGAGGCGCCGAAGGACGAGTCCCCCGCCGGCGGCGGCATGCCCGGCGGCATGGGCGGCATGGGCGGCATGGACATGTAATGTCCGCCTGAGCCTCTTTCGAAGCTCGAACGAAAAAGCCGCGGCGCGAGCCGCGGCTTTTTTCATTGGGGCGAAGGAATCAGGACAGCTTGCGGCGCAGGGTGTTGGCGCGGATCGCCTGCACGGCGGGATTGCGCGAAAGGCTCTCCAACTGGTCCCGCGTCAGTTCCACCACGAAGGAGCCACTGAGTTCGTTGCGGTGGGCCCGGCCCACGCCCAGGTCCTTGAGTGCGGCCTCCACGGCGCCCATCGCGTCCGCCGGCACCGAGGTCTCCACGCTGCCGGAGCGCAGCGCGCCGCCCCCGGCGGGGAGCAGTTGGCGCGGAGACGTCCGCACGCCGGCCTGCGCCGTCCTCGGCACCGCAGCCGGGGCGCGCTTCGCCTCCACGATGACGGTCGCCTTCCCGCGGCTGCTGTCCTCGTCGAACAGTTCCAGCAGCTTGCCCCGGATGACGGAAGTGGCGCCCATGTCCTGGGACAGACTACCGGAAGCACCGGATAGTTTCAACCAAGGCTCAGCAGGCCTCGCTCGAGGCCCATGGCGAAGGCGTTCAGCACGTTGAGCCGGCCCCAGCCGTAGCGGTGGTCCTGGCCGTTCTCGCCCAGTTCGTGGACCGCGCCAAGCAGCAGGGCGCGCAGGGTCTCGACGCGGTCGCGGCCGGTCGCCAGCCGCAGGTCGGAATCGGGTGCGCCGTCCAGGCGGCTCAGCAGGAGGGCCGCCGCGCCGCTCACGTGCGGGCAGGCCATCGAGGTCCCGCTCTCGTAGCCCCAGCTCCCCTTGCCGACGCAGGAATAGACGTCCACGCCCGGCGCGCACAGGTCGGGCTTGGAATACACCAGGGGAAGCACGGAAGGATCCACGTAGCTGGAGTTGTGGATCACCTGGGTGCGACCGCCGCTGAAGGCGGAGATGCCGTCCTGGATGTCGGTGGCGCCGACCGCGAGGGCGAAGACGTCGTTGCCGGGCGAGCCGCTGGTCTGCAGCCCCTCGTTGCCGATCGCGGCGACCACCATGCAGCCGGCGTTGTGCGCGGCGAGGATGGCGCCGGAATACGTGTCCAGCACGTCCGGCTCCCAGCTCACGCCGCCCAGCGACAGGTTGATCACGTCCGCCCCGTTGGTGATCGCCCATTCGATGCCGGCGATGATCTGGGAGTCGTAGCCGCCCAGCCGCCCGAGCACCTTGCAGGCCAGCAGGTCCGCCTCGGGGGCCATGCCGATCCAGCGTCCGCTGGCGCGGCCGCCGGCGATGGTGCCGCAGACGTGCGATCCGTGCCCGCCCTCGTCCCTCGCTTCCTTCACCCCATGGCGGACGATCTTGCCGTTGGTTCCGATCTCGGCGAATTTCTTGACGCGTGCCGCCAGGTCCGGGTGCTGCGCGTTCACGCCGGTGTCGAGCACCGCCACCTGCACCCCCTTGCCGCGCGCGCCGAAGGCGCCCCAGCACGCCAGCGCGCCGGTCTTCTCGAGGCCCCAGGCGTGCGCGGTCCTGCGCTCCACCTGCGCCGGCACGTCGCGCGACTGCATCCGCGGCGGCAGCGCGATGCGCCGGTTCGGATGGACCGAGACCTGCGGCGGCAACGTCGAGGCCAGCGCGACGAGATCGTCGCGGTCCACTTCGATGGCCGCCGCGCCGGCGAGCTCGAAGATCTGGGGCACGCCGCGCCCGCCCCCCTGCCGCGCCACCCGCGACAGGCTCAGCACGCTGCTCTCCTGCAGCGGACGCAGCGCCTGCGCCCCGACCGCGCGGGCGTCCGCGATCCGCTGCTCCCGCTCCGCCGCCCGACCCTTTTCGGGAGTGCGCGCCTTGCGGTGCGGCCCGCGGGACTCGGGCAGGAGGTCGCGGGCGCGAGTCAGCGCTCGCGTCTCCGTCAGCCGGCGCGCGGCGTCGCCCGCGGCGTCGCACAGGCGCTGCGGTACACCCTGGAAGATCACGGCCAGCTTGCGGGCGTTGTTCTGGTCCAGGATTCTCTCGATCTGCTTCTCTCGGGTCGGCTTGGCCATGGCTCCTCCCTTTCGGCGGCCATTTTGCGGGAGGACCTAAACCGCGCGCTGCGTGCCTGGATGTAATGTCCGAGTCACGCAACATGGAAACTTCCGCCGACTTCGACCGCCTCCTTGCCGAAGGCCTGGCCGCCAGCCGCCAGGGCGAGGGCGAGTCCGCCATGGCGCTGTTCCAGCGCGCGAGCGAGGCCGATCCCGCTTCGGCCCTGCCGCACTTCCTGCTCGCTTCCGAACAGGCCAGCGCGGGCGACTTCGCCCGGGCCGAGCTGGCGTTCGCCAAGGCCCTGCTGCTGGCGCCCGATTTCGCCCTGGCGCGCTACCAGCTCGGGCTGCTGCAATTCAGCTCCGCCCGCGCCCCGGTGGCGCTCCTCACCTGGCAGCCGCTGTTCTCGCTGCCCGAAGAAGAAGCCCTGCTGCACTTCGTCCGCGGCTTCTCCGCCCTGGCGCAGGAGGCCCCCGGCGAGTCGCTGGCCCACTTCCGCCGTGGCCTCGCCTGCACGCCGGCCAACCCGGCGCTGTGCACCGACATCCTCCAGGTCGTGGAGGCCGTCGAGCGGCTCGCCGCCGGCACGCCGCCCGCCAGCGAAGACGCCCCGGCCAGCCACGTGTTGCTGTCCGCGTACTCGCGCGGCCTGCACTGAACATGGGCACCATCGTTCCCAGCCAGCGGCTGGCCGCCGCGGTCCGTGCCCAGCTGGCCCCGCTGCAGGAGCGCGCGGCAGCGCGGCCCGGTATCGGCGCGCCCGCCGAAGGCACCCGCCGCAAGCCGCACGAGGTGTCGGTGGCCATGGCCCGGCGCATCGCCGCGCTCGCGCCGGAAGACCCGGACCGTCCCCGCAAGGCGGTGCGCATCTACCTCGAAGCGGAACTCGCGCGCGAATTCGGGGCAGGCCTGCTGAACGACCCGCAGTTTCCCGCCCTGCTCGATGCCGTGCAGGAGCGCATGCAGGAAGACGCGCAGACGGCCGGCGCCGTCGCCGCCCTGGCCAGGCTGCTGCTGGCCGGAAAGCCGCGCGCCGCCTGAGGCGCTCAGCGCGGCAGCGATTCCACCTCGCGCACCCAGCGGTCCACCAGCCGCCGGCGCTCCGCCGCCTTGCCGTATTTCTCGAAGTCGTACTTGATCAGGCGCACGTTCTCCAGCGTCGGGATGCGCGGGTCGGGCCGGAAGGTCTTGTTGGCCGGCACCTGCAGGCTGTTGGCACGCGCGCCGATCTGCTGGCCCGCGGGGCTCATGAGCCAGTCGTAGTAGCGTTTCGCCTCCGCGCGGTTGCGCGCGCCCTTGACCAGCGCGATGCCGCCGATCTCGTAGGGCGTGCCCTCGCAAGGCGCGGCGGAGAGCACGGGGAACTTGTTGGTCAGGCGCTCGTTGTCGAACCCGAAGAGGAAGCTCACCCCGATGGCGACCTCGCCCTTGGCGACGCTGCGCGCCTGCGCGGTGCCGCTGCGGGTGTACTGGGTGACGTTGCGGTGCAGCTTCTTCAGGTAGTCGAAGGCCGCGTCCTCGCCCATCATCTGCACCAGCCCCGCCAGGATGGTGTAGCCGGTGCCGCTGGAGCCGGGATGCGAGGTCTCGATCTCGCCCCGGTAGCGCGGATCGAGCAGGTCCTTCCAGCACTTCGGCGCCGGCAGCTTCTTCTTCTTCAGCACTTCCTCGTTCCAGCCGAAGCCGATCGCGCTGGTGTAGAAGCCGCCCACGTGGTTGCCGCTCATGGCGTACTGGCGCACCGCCCACCCGTGCAGGTCGCCCAGGTAGTCGGGCCGGTAGGGCTCCAGCAGGCCCACTTCGGCCGCCTGGTAGAAGGGATCGCCGGTGCCGCCCCACCACAGGTCGGTCTTCGGGTTCGCCGCTTCGGCGCGCAGTTGCGCCAGCGCCTCGCCGGTGGGCTTGCGCGTCTGCAGCACGCGGATGCCGGTGGCCTTGCCGAATTCCTGCGCGGCCAGTTCGCACCAGGACTGGTCGGTGCTGCAGATCGCGTTGACGGTGCCCTGCGCGTGCGCGGCGCCGCAGGCCAGGGCCAGCAGGGCCAGGATGCGGGTCGGCTTCATGGCGGTTCCTCCCGTCGGTTCAGAAGCGCTCGTGCGGCCCCAGGTAGCGCCATTGCCCCAGGGGCAGCTGCCCCAGCGTCACCCGCCCGATGCGCACCCGCTTGAGGCCCATCACCTTCAGCCCCACCGCCTCGCACATGCGCCGGATCTGGCGCTTCTTGCCTTCGTTGAGCACGAAGCGCAGTTGCTCGGGGTTCTGCCAGTCCACCCTGGCGGGCTTGAGCGGCTGGCCGTCGAGGCTGAGGCCGTGGCGCAGGCGGGCCAGCTGCGCGGGCGGGAACGCCGCCTGCACGTCCGTCGCCACCGCGCCGAAGGCCACGCGCACCAGGTATTCCTTCTCGATCGTCGAATCCTCGGCGATCAGCTGGCGGGCCACGCGCCCGTCCTGCGTCAGCACCAGCAGGCCGGTGGAGTCGATGTCCAGCCGTCCCGCCGGCACCAGGCTCTGGAGCTGCGAGGGCGCGAAGCGCCGCGGCGAGAGGTCCCCCTTCCAGCGGCTGCGGGGCTGCACCAGCACCTTGGCGGGCTCGTAGCCGTCCTCCGCCTGCCCGCTGACGTAGCCGACCGGCTTGTGCAGCAGGATGGTGACCTGCTCGCGCTGCTGCCCGCGGGCCTTGGGGTCGACTTCGATGCGAGCGTCCGGGCCGACCTGCAGGCCCATGGGCGCCACCTGGCCGTTCACCTTCACCCAGCCGCGCGCGATCCACTCGTCGGCCTCGCGGCGCGAGCACAGGCCGAGGTCGGCCATGCGTTTGTTCAGGCGGGTGGTGCTGGGTTCGGTCGTCATGGGAAGGCACGATTGTGCACAGGCGCGCCCGCCGGCGGCTGCTTCGGTACGATCCCGCCATGCCGTGGCTCGTCGCGCTGCTCCTCGCGCTCCTCCTGGGGAGCTGGGCGGCATGGTCGCGCGGCCTGCAGGCGGTGGCGGCCGTCCTCGCCGTCGCCGCGTTCGCGCTGGCCTTCGTGGTGGGGCGGCGCATCGAGGCCCAGCGCGACGCCGACTGGGCCGCCGCCGCCCGCGCGGTGCAAGGGACGTTCCGTGCAGGAGACGCCGGCTACTGCGCCGGCTTCGGCCGGCCGGCGCCCTGGGATGCGTGGGCGCGCGACGGCGAGCTGCAATGCACGCGCGTCATCGACGGGGCCGGCGCCAGCCCGCCCTTCGCGCTGGTGCAGATCCGCTATTCGGTGCGGGAGTCGCGCGGCGAGGAGCATCCGGACAGCTGGTACGAGGTCACCGTGGCGGTGGTGCGACGCCCGGGGGCCGCGGGGCTGCCGCAACTGCAGGACGTGCCGGCGCCCGCCGGCCATGCCGCCGTGCACAACGGGCAGTCGGTGTTCGTCTGGAAAAAAGCGAACCGCGGCGCGGGCGCATCGCTGACGGCGGACGAATTGCCCGCCTTGCTGGACACCGCCCGCCACCTCGCGCCCTAGGGGCTGGGCTCCTAGACGGCGGCGGAGACCTTCAGCGGCTGGCCGGCCAGCTTGATCCGCGGCGCCGGCATGGCGGTGCGCAGCGCCTGCATGTCCAGCACCCGCAGGCCGCCGTATTCGACCTGGATGATGCCCTGCTCCTGCAGGGTGGCCAGCGCCTCGTTGACGCGCTGGCGGGACAGGCCGACCAGGTAGGCGAGTTCCTGCTGCGTGATACGCAGCACCTCGCCCACGCCGGGGAACAGCACCGCGTTGAACAGCGCCGCCAGGCTGCGCGCCACCCGCAGGTCGGGGTTGCTCATGCGGTCGATTTCGCGTGCCGCGATGAACTGGCCCAGCCGCTCGTTCAGCTGGTTCATCACGAAGCGGTTGAAGCCGATCGAGTGATCGAGCAGCCAGTGGAAGGTGTCCGCCGGCAGGCCGGCCACCACGCTCTTGCGCAGGGCCTGCACGTTGTACCGGTAGGTCTCGCGCTTCAGCACCGTGCCTTCGCCGAACCAGCCGCCCGGGGGCAGGCCGCTGAAGGTGATGCTCTGGCCCTGCTCGTTGTCGTTGCTCATCTTGAGCAGGCCTTCGATCACGCCGAACCAGTAGGTCACCGGCCGGCCCACGCGGCACACATAGTCGCCGGGCAGGGCGTCGCCCACCTTGATCTGCGGTATGGCGCGTTCGCGTTCTTCGGGCAGCAGGACCGCAACCCAGGGAATGCCGGCGAGTTCCGCCGGCGTGGGATCGCGCCTCCGCTGGTGCAGTGTAAGTTCGGCCGGCATCATCATTTCCGCAACCCTGATGGAGATGTTGATCCCATTCTCATCAGCGGCAGCTTGCAAGTACCTGCTTTAGATCAAGGTGTCCTTGCATCGTCTTCTCTAGGGCATCCTGTTCCAGGGTAGTCATGCCGTCCGACACCGCCAAACGGAGGATTTCATCGGCGGGCGATTTCTGCTGGATGGCCTTCTTCACCGCCGGCGTGTTGACCAGCATCTCGTACACGCCCAGGCGGCCCTTGTAGCCGCTCTGGTCGCATTCGGGGCAGCCGCCCGGTGCGTACAGCGTGATCTGGCCCTCGGCGTTGCCGTAGCGCGAACGCCAGCGCGCCGCGATCTCCTCCGGCGGCTGCCCCGTCTCGCGGCAGTACTCGTGCGCCAGCGCGTCGACCTCTTCCGCGCTCGCCGGGTGGGGCCGCTTGCATTGGCACAGCTTGCGCACCAGGCGCTGGCCGACCACCCCCAGCAGGGCGTCGGAGAAGTTGAACGGGTCTACTTCCAGGTCCAGCAGGCGCTGCACGCTTTCCACGGCGCTGTTGGTGTGCATGGTGGAGAGCACCAGGTGGCCGGTGAGCGACGCGGCCGTCACGGTGCGCGCGGTTTCGGAGTCGCGCGTCTCGCCCACCATGATCACGTCCGGGTCCGCGCGCAGGAAGCTTTTCAGCACCTCGGGGAAGCCCAGTCCCAGCTTGGGGTTGACCTGCACCTGGCACAGCCCGTCCTGCGTGATCTCCACCGGGTCTTCCACCGTCCAGATCTTGCGGTCCGGCGTGTTGATGTGCGAGAGCAACGAGTGCAGCGTGGTCGTCTTGCCGGAGCCGGTCGGCCCGCAGACGAACAGGAGGCCATAGGAGCGCGCGGCCATCGCCTTGAGGTGGTCCAGGGCGCGCGGCGTCAGCGCCAGCTGCTCCAGCGAAAGCGCCCGCGGGGCGGCCAGGATCCGCAGCACCACGTCTTCCAGGCCGGCCGCCGTCGGGATGGTGACCACCCGCAGCTCGATGTGGCGCGGCCCCCAGTTCTCGAACAGGATGCGGCCGTCCTGCGGCCGCCGGCGCTCGGAAATGTCGAGTTCCGCCATGATCTTCAGCCGCGCCACGAAGGCGCAGCGGAAGTTGGGCGGCACCTCGATGTAGGGCTGCAGCACGCCGTCGATGCGGAAGCGCACCCGGCTCGGCTTGTCGTCGGCGCGCGACTCGATGTGGATGTCCGACGCCCCCTGCTCGAAGCCGTCCATGATCATCTTGTTGACCAGCCGCACCAGCGTGTTGTCGGACTCGGAGACCGGGTCTTCCTTCACCACCTCCGGCTGCAGGGCGCCTTCCTCGCCGAGGCGCTGCAGCAGCTGGCTGACCTTCTCGTTGCTGCGGCGCTCGCCGTAGAACTGCTCGATGGCCGCCTCCAGCTCCTGCCGCGTGGCCATGCAGGGATCGACCTTCAGGCCGGTGAAGAACTCCAGTTCGTGCAGCGCCTCCCAGGACAGCGGGTTCTCCAGCGCCACCGTCATGCGCTTTTCCGATCGGAACAGCGGGATCGCCAGGTGCTTGCGCGCCAGCTCGGGCCGGATCGTCATCAGCGCGTTGGGGTCGAAGGGGAAGCGGGCCAGGTTCACCGCCGGCACGCCCAGCTGGCTCACCATCACCTGCCGGATCACCTCGCGGCTGACGGCGCCCATCTCCACCAGGATCTCGTGCAGCTGCCGGCTCTCGTCCTTCTTCTGGCGCTCCATGCCGTCGTCGCGCTGCTGCGGCGTGATCACGCCTTCCTGCACCAGCACGTCGGCCAGGTGCTTGCGACTGAGCTTGCGGCGGGCCAGCGCTTCCTCGACTTCCTGGCGCGTCTCGCTGCGGTCCTTGCCGAAGAATTCGCCGCCGTTGGCCGCCTGCGCGGGCTGGGCCTGCGCCATGTCGTGGACCATCGGGCTCACGTGCTCGCCCACGCGGTAGTGCGCCACCGCCTGGGCCGGCACGAACCAGCGCAGCACCGCCTCGGCATAGTTCACCACGTACAGGAACAGTCCGGCCTGGCGCGGCAGCACCGCGGCGATGTCGCACTGGAGCACGGCGCCATCCTTCAGGCGCACGGTGCAGGCGCGCTTCACGCGCCTGGGGCGCACGGCGACGGCGCCGGGGGGCGCAGCCAGCGGCACCGGCTCCAGCTCGATCGACCGGGACAGGAACAGGCTGCGGAAATCGCGGAAGGCGAGCGCGCGCTTGCCGCCGGCCTCCGGCTGGAAGTCCAGCCGGCCGCGCTCGAAGTCGATCGAGAGAATGGTTCCGAGCAGCTTCTCGCCCCCGGTCAGCGTCACCAGCGCGCGCTCGGACTCCTCGCCCGCATGGTTGTCGATCACCCGCATGTGGTGCGGGGACGGCCAGGCGAAGGGAGCGAAATCCGGCGTGTCGTCCCCGGCGGGGACGACGTTCGACTGCGTCAACATTTCCAACCTTTCTATCCTTGCTGCGGCCGCCGTCTTTCGCGGCGGGAGCGCAGTTCCCAACGACACAACAATCCTCAGGCGGGCGGCGGCGCGAATCCCCGTTCCCGGTACAGCCGCAGGCAGGCGTCCACCGCCTGCGCGTCGAGCCAGCGGCCGCGCATGCGCTCGATCTCCTGCAGCGCCGCCTCGACGCCCAGCGCAGGCCGGTAGGGGCGGTGCATGCTCAGGCCGTCCACCACGTCGGCGACGGCCAGGATGCGGGCCTCCAGCAGGATCTCCTCGCCCTCCAGCCCCTGCGGGTAGCCGGTGCCGTCCATGCGCTCGTGGTGCTGCAGCACCATCTGCGCCACGGGCCAGGGGAAGTCCACGTCCTTGACGATCTCGTAGCCGGTGACGGGGTGCTGGCGGATCAGTTCCAACTCCAGCGCCATGAGCTTGCCCGGCCTGATGAGCAGTTCGGCCGGCGTGTGCAGCTTGCCGATGTCGTGGATGGTGGCGGCCAGGCGCAGGCCTTCGCTGCGCTCCGGAGCGAGCCCCATCTCGGCGGCGATCGCCACGGCGATCAGCGCCACCCGCTGCTGGTGCCCGGAGGTGGAGGGATCGCGCTTCTCGACGGCGCGCGCCACCATGGCGATGGTCTGCTCCAGGCTGCGCAGCAGCGTCCGGCTCGCCTCGCGCGCGGCATCCTCGGCGCGGCGGCGGCGCGTGATGTCCTGGGCGTACACGTTGACGTAGCCGTCCTCCGGCACGGGCGCGAAGGTGACGTCGTAGAAGGCGCCGCCGACCTCGATCTCCTCGCTGCGCGCGATGCCGAAGTCGCAGGTCTCGCGGATCAGCGCGGCCCAGCCCGCCGGGACGCGCCGGCCTTCGGCGGCGCCGCTGGCGGCCAGGAAGGGCGCCGCCGCCGGATTGGCGTACAGCACGGTGCCGGCCGTGTCGAGCCGCAGCACCGCGTTGGGACTCTCCGCCGCCAGTCGCGCGAGGGTGCGCAGCTTTTGCTGCGGGCTGTCATCCGGCGGCGGCCGGACCTCCGGCTTGCGGGCGGAAATGTCTTCCATCGCGGCCAGCAGGGCGGAAACGACCTGCTGCGGAGGCGGCCTCGCGGGCGCTTCCGTGCCCCCCGGCCCCGGCAGGCGTGGCCCCTCGACGCTCCCGGAACCGGTATGTACAGCTTCCATGGAGCCATTGCACCAAGGGTGGCGGTTTAAGCACTTGACCTGCCTCAACGCGGGTGCCCTAGGGTTACGCCCTACTAGGACAATCCCTTGGAATGTCGGCGTAAAGACAGATCGACGTCAAAGCGATCCCTACATTGCCGGTCTACGGACCAGGCAAGGACAAGGCATGGAGACAACTTTCCCTCGGCTGCTGTTGCAGCATGTGGGGCAACGGCCGGACGCGGACGCGATGCGCGAGAAGGAATACGGCATCTGGCAGTCGCTCTCCTGGTCGGCGCTCGCGAAGATGGTCGAGCGGCTCGCCTGCGGGCTGCAGCAGGCCGGGCTGCGGCGCGGCGAGCACATGGTCGTGATCGGCGCGAATCGCCCGCGCCTGTACGCCACGATGCTGGCCGCGCAGTCGCTCGGCGCGATCCCGGTGCCGCTGTACCAGGACGCGGCGGCGGACGAATGCGCCTTCCCGATCAACAACGCCGAGGTGCGCTTCGCGCTCGCCGAGGACCAGGAGCAGGTCGACAAGCTGCTGGAGATCCGGACGCGCTGCCCGCAGCTGGTCGCGATCTTCTACGACGACCCGCGCGGGCTGCGCAACTACAGCGAGCCGGGCCTGGCGGCGCTGGACGCGTTGCTGGAGCAAGGCGCCCGCGCCGCGGAGGCCGATCCGGCCCTGTTCCGGACCGAAGTGGACAAGGGCCAGCCGGACGACGTGGCGGCCATGTTCTTCACCTCCGGCACCACGGGCCAGCCGAAAGGCGTGGTGCACACGCACCGCACCCTGCTCGATCGCGCCAAGGCCGGCCAGGAATTCGACCAGCTCAGCGAGCGCGAGGAAGTGCTGGCCTACATGCCGCCGGCCTGGATCGGGCAGAACATCTTCAGCTATGCCCAGTGGCTCGCCTGCGGCTACGTGGTGAACTGCCCCGAGTCGGCCAGCACGGTGATGATCGACCTGAAGGAGATCGGCCCCACCTACTACTTCGCCCCGCCGCGGATCTTCGAAGGGCTGCTCACCAGCGTGATGATCCGCATGGAGGACGCCGGCGCCCTCAAGCGCCGCATGTTCCATGCGTTCATGGACGTGGCGCGCCGCGTCGGGCCGGCGCTGCGCGATGGCAAGCCCGTGGGCGCGCTCGATCGCCTCAGGTACGCGCTCGGCAACGTGCTGGTGTACGGGCCGCTGCGCAACAACCTCGGCATGTCGCGCGTGCGCGTGGCCTACACCGCCGGCGAGGCGATCGGGCCGGACCTGTTCGCCTTCTACCGCGCGATCGGCGTCAACCTCAAGCAGCTCTATGGCAGCACCGAGACCGCGGTGTTCGTCTGCATGCAGCCGGACAACCAGGTGCACTCCGACACCGTCGGCATCCCGTGCCGCGGCGTCGAGATCAAGCTCGCCGACAGCGGCGAGATCCTGGTGCGCTCGCCGGGCCTGCTGAAGGAGTACTACAAGAACCCGCAGGCCACCGCCGAAGTGAAGACGCCCGATGGCTGGTACCACACCGGCGATGCCGGCTTCCTCGACGCCCACGGCCACCTGAAGATCATCGACCGCGCCAAGGACGTCGGGCGGCTGGCCGACGGCTCGATGTTCGCGCCCAAGTACATCGAGAACAAGCTCAAGTTCTTCCCGCACATCAAGGAAGCGGTGGCGGTGGGCGACGGCCGCGAGCGCGTCTGCGTGATGATCAACATCGACTTCGACGCCGTGGGCAACTGGGCCGAGAAGCGCAACCTGCCCTACGCGGGCTACACCGACCTGGCGCAGAAGCCCGAGGTGTACTCGTTGATCCGGGACTGCATCGAGAAGGTCAACGCCGACCTGGCGGGCGACGAGCGCCTGGCCAACAGCCAGGTCGATCGCTTCCTCGTGCTGCACAAGGAACTCGATGCCGACGACGGAGAGCTGACCCGCACCAACAAGGTCCGGCGCGGCTTCATCGCGGAGAAGTACCAGGTCCTGGTCGATGCGCTGTACGGCGGCAGGCTGGAGCAGTACATTGAGACGCAAGTGAAGTTCGAGGACGGTCGCACCGGCAGCGTGAGCGCGACGCTGAAGATCATGGATGCCCGCACCTTCGCGCCGGTGAGGGCGGCGGCATGAAAATCATGGCAGAACTCGCCCCCTCCCTGGACACCGCATTCACCACCCTGCCCGCCGAAGGCGCGGCCGCCGCGCCGGAACGCACGACCGCCGCGCCCTCCGCGGAACCCGCGCCCGCCGCGGGCCGCCGCATCGGCGAGGTGATCCTCGACGTGCAGAACATCTCGCTCGCCTTCGGCGGCGTGAAGGCGCTCACCGACATCTCGTTCAACGTGCGCGAGCACGAGATCCGCGCCATCATCGGCCCCAACGGCGCCGGCAAGAGCTCGATGCTCAATTGCATCAACGGCGTGTACCAGCCGCAGCAGGGCACCATCACCTTCCGCGGCCGCCACTTCAAGGGCATGAAGAGCCGGCAGGTGGCGGAGATGGGCGTGGCCCGCACCTTCCAGAACCTGGCCCTGTTCAAGGGCATGAGCGTCCTGGACAACATCATGACGGGGCGCAACCTGCGCATCCGCAGCAACATCCTGCTGCAGGCGCTGCGCATCGGCCCGGCCGAGCGCGAGGAGATGCGGCACCGCGAGTACGTCGAGCGGATCATCGACTTCCTGGAGATCCAGGCCTTCCGCAAGGTGCCCGTGGGCCAGCTGCCCTACGGCCTGCAGAAGCGCGTGGACCTCGGGCGCGCGCTGGCGATGGAGCCGCAGGTGCTGCTGCTCGACGAACCGATGGCCGGCATGAACCTGGAGGAGAAGCAGGACATGTGCCGTTTCATCCTGGACGTCAACGACGAATTCGGCACGACGGTGGTGCTGATCGAGCACGACATGGGCGTGGTGATGGACATCTCCGACCGCGTCGTGGTGCTCGATTACGGCAAGAAGATCGGCGACGGCACGCCGGACGAAGTCCGCAGCAACCCGGACGTGATCAAGGCCTACCTAGGAACCTCGCACTGACATGGGCTTCTTCCTCGAAACCCTCCTCGGCGGCCTGATGACGGGCATGCTGTATTCCCTGGTGGCGCTCGGCTTCGTGCTGATCTTCAAGGCTTCCGGGGTGTTCAACTTCGCGCAGGGCGCCATGGTGCTGTTCGCGGCGCTGGCGATGGCGCGCTTCTCCGAGTGGCTGCCGAAGTGGCTCGGCTTCGAGAGCGCCATCCTCGCCAACCTGCTGGCCTTCCTCGTCGCGGGCGTGATCATGTTCGCGGTGGCCTGGCTGGTGGAGCGGCTGGTGCTGCGCCACCTGGTGAACCAGGAAGGCGCGACCCTGCTGATGGCCACGCTGGGCATCGCCTACCTGCTCGATGGCCTCGGCCAGACGCTGTTCGGCAGCGACATCTACAAGATCGACGTCGGCATGCCGAAGGAGCCGGTGATGGCGTTCGAGAGCGTGTTCCAGGGCGGCATCCTGGTGAACAAGGAGGACCTGATCGCCGCGGCCATCGCGGCGGCCCTGGTCGGCGCGCTCGCGCTGTTCTTCCAGAAGACCGCCACCGGGCGCGCCCTGCGCGCGGTGGCGGACGACCACCAGGCCGCGCAGTCGATCGGCATTCCCCTCAACCGGATCTGGGTCGTGGTGTGGTGCGTGGCCGGCGTCGTGGCGCTGGTGGCCGGGATGATCTGGGGCAGCAAGCTGGGCGTGCAGTTCTCGCTGTCCACCGTGGCGCTGCGCGCGCTGCCGGTGGTGATCCTGGGCGGCCTCACCTCGGTGCCGGGCGCCATCATCGGCGGGCTCATCATCGGCGTGGGCGAGAAGCTCTCGGAAGTGTTCCTGGGGCCCTACGTGGGCGGGGGCATCGAGATCTGGTTCGCCTACGTGCTCGCGCTGCTGTTCCTGCTGGTGCGCCCGCAGGGCCTGTTCGGCGAAAAAATCATCGACCGCGTCTGAACGGAGCCCCGCAATGCTTTACAGAGAAAACGGCCAGTTCAGGACCACCTACCGGGCCGACCAGCAGATCTTCCCGATCCTGCAGGACCGCTACTTCATCTTCGCCGTGCTGCTGTTCGCGTTCCTCGCGGTGCCGAACCTGGCCAGCGGCTACATGTTCCGCGCGATCCTGATCCCCTTCCTGATCGTGTCGCTGGCGGCGCTGGGCGTGAACATCCTGGTGGGCTACTGCGGGCAGATCTCGCTGGGCTCCGGCGCCTTCATGGCCGTCGGTGCCTACGGTGCCTACAACTTCTTCGTGCGCGTGCCCGGCATGCCGCTGGTGGTCGCGCTGATCCTGGGCGGCGTGTGCGCGATGGCCTTCGGCATCCTGTTCGGCCTGCCGAGCCTGCGGGTGAAGGGCCTGTACCTGGCGGTCGCCACGCTCGCCGCGCAGTTCTTCTCCGACTGGATGTTCCTGCGCATCAAGTGGTTCACCAACGATTCGGCGTCCGGCTCCGTGTCGGTCTCCGGCCTGCAGGTGATGGGCATGCCGATCGAGAGCCCGGCCAGCAAGTACCTCCTGTGCCTGACCATCCTGGTGGTGATGGCGCTGCTGGCGAAGAACCTCGTGCGCAGCGCGATCGGGCGCGAGTGGATGGCGATCCGCGACATGGACGTCGCCGCCGCCGTGATCGGCATCCGCCCGATGTACGCCAAGCTCAGCGCCTTCGCGGTGAGCTCCTTCATCATCGGCGTGGCCGGCGCGCTGTGGGGCTTCGTCTACCTCGGCGCCTGGGAGCCGGCGGCCTTCTCGCTGGAGATGTCGTTCCGGCTGCTGTTCATGGTGATCATCGGCGGCCTCGGCTCCATCATGGGCAGCTTCTTCGGCGCCGCCTTCATCGTGCTGCTGCCGATCGCCCTCAACCAGCTGCTCCCGGTGCTGGCCGGCTGGGTGGGCCTGTCCATTTCCACGGCCGGCATCTCGCACGCCGAGCTGATGATCTTCGGCGCGCTGATCGTGTGGTTCCTGATCGTGGAACCGCACGGGCTGGCGCGCCTGTGGTCCACCGGCAAGCAGAAGCTGCGGCTGTGGCCCTTCCCGCACTGAGATCTCAAATTGGCAACTGTTCCAAATCGACAAAGGAGACAAGCATGAATTTGCGCAACGTAGTCCTCGCGGCGGCCGTGCTGGCCGCGGCCGCCTCGTCGGGCATCGCGACGAACGCGTTCGCCCAGGCGAAGGAGCAGTTCTTCCCGGTGCTGCCCTACCGCACCGGCCCGTACGCGCCCAACGGCGTGCCGTGGGCCAACGGCTACGTGGACTACCTGAAGCTCACCAACGCGCGCGGCGGCATCAACGGCGTGAAGATCGTGTTCGAGGAATGCGAGACGGGCTATGACACCGCCCGCGGCGTCGAGTGCTACGAGCGCCTGAAGGGCAAGAACGGCGGCGCCACCCTGTTCCAGCCGCTGTCCACCGGCATCACCTTCGCGCTGACCGAGAAGGCCCCCGGCGACAAGATCCCGCTGATCACCGCCGGCTACGGCCGCAGCGAAAGCCAGGACGGCGGCGTGTTCAAGTGGAACTTCCCGCTCGCCGGCACCTACTGGCTGGCGGCCGACGCGCTGGTGCAGACCATCGCCAAGCGCGAGGGCGGCCTCGACAAGCTCAAGGGCAAGAAGATCGCGCTGGTCTACCACGACAGCCCCTACGGCAAGGAGCCGATCCCGCTGCTGCAGGAGCGCAGCCACATGCACGGCTTCGACCTGCAGCTGCTGCCCGTGACGGCCCCCGGCGTGGAACAGAAGGCCACCTGGTTGCAGATCCGGCAGGCGCGCCCCGACTACGTGATGCTGTGGGGCTGGGGCGTGATGAACTCCACCGCCCTGAAGGAAGCCGTGGCCACGGGCTATCCGCGCGACAAGATGTACGGCGTGTGGTGGTCGGGCGCCGAGCCCGACGTGAAGGACGTCGGCGAGGGTGCCAAGGGCTACAACGCCGTGACCATGCAGCACGGCGCCGAGCCGCAGTCGGCCGTGGTCAAGGAAATCCTGGAGAAGGTGCACGGCAAGGGCCAGGGCACGGGCCCGAAGGAGGAAGTGGGGTCGGTGCTGTACATGCGCGGCGCGATGAGCGCCATGCTGGGCGTGGAAGGCGTGCGCCGGGCGCAGGAGCGCTTCGGCAAGGGCAAGGTCGTGACGGGCGAGCAGGCCCGCTGGGGCCTGGAGAACCTGGCCCTCAGCCAGGACAAGCTCGACGCGCTGGGCTTCAAGGGCGTGATGCGCCCGGTCAGCACCTCGTGCCAGGACCACATGGGCTCCAACTGGGCCCGCGTGCACACCTGGGACGGCAAGCAGTGGAAGTTCAGCTCCGACTGGCTGCAGGCGGACGAACAGGTGCTGAAGCCGCTGGTGAAGAACACGGCGGACAAGTACGCGGCGGAGAAGAAGCTGACCCGCCGTTCGCCTGCTGACTGTCAGTCCTGACAGTCAGCTTGCTCGGCGGGCCGCTTCGCGCTGCTGACGGCACCCTCCCCTGCCCCTCCCGCCAAGCGGGAGGGGACGCGGCTCCAAGGAGCCGCCAAACGAAAGTGACACGCCCTTTCGTTTGGTTCACACCCTAAGCCCATGGAACAAAGACCTATCGTTTTGAACGTCAACGGCATCGAGGTCATCTACAACCACGTGATCCTCGTGCTCAAGGGCGTGTCGCTGCAGGTGCCCCAGGGCGGCATCGCGGCGCTGCTCGGGGGCAACGGCGCCGGCAAGACGACCACGCTGCGTGCCGTCTCCAACCTGCTCAAGGGCGAGCGCGGCGAGGTCACCAAGGGCTCCATCGAGCTGCGCGGCGAGCGCATCGAGAACCTCACGCCGGCCGACCTCGTGCAGCGCGGCGTGGTGCAGGTGATGGAGGGCCGCCACTGCTTCGCCCACCTCACCATCGAGGAGAACCTGCTGACCGGCTCGTACACGCGCTCCAGCCGCAGCGAGGTCGCCGCCAACCTCGAGAAGGTCTATGCCTACTTCCCGCGCCTGAAGCAGCGCCGCACCTCGCAGGCGGCCTACACCTCCGGCGGCGAGCAGCAGATGTGCGCGATCGGGCGGGCCCTCATGGCCAGCCCCAGCCTCGTGCTGCTGGACGAGCCGTCCATGGGCCTCGCGCCGCAGATCGTGGAGGAGGTGTTCGAGATCGTGAAGGACCTCAACGCCAAGGAGAAGGTCACCTTCCTGCTGGCGGAGCAGAACACCAACATGGCCCTGAAGTACGCCGACTACGGCTACATCCTGGAAAGCGGCCGCATCGTGATGGACGGGCCGGCCAGCGAACTGGCCAACAACGAAGACGTCAAGGAGTTCTACCTGGGCGTCGGCGGCGGCGAGCGCAAGAGTTTCCGCGAGGTCAAGAGCTACAAGCGCCGCAAGCGCTGGCTGGCCTGAGGCGCAAGCGAGGGAAAGAGGGAAAGACGACATGCAGGACTACTTCGACAGCCTCGAGACCCGGCCGGCGGGCCAGCGCGAGGCCGACCTGATGGCGGCGCTGCCGGCGCAGGTCGCCCATGCCCAGCACGCCACCACGGCCTACGCCGAAATCCTGGCCGGCGTGGACGCCGCGAGCATCGTCTCGCGCGCCGCGCTCGCCCGGCTGCCCGTCACCCGCAAGCACGAACTGCTGGAACGGCAGAAGGCGCAACGCGCCAGCGATCCCTTCGGCGGCTTCGCGGCCGTGCGGCGCGGCCCCGCGATGCCCCGCGTCTTCGCCTCGCCGGGCCCCATCTACGAGCCGGACGGCAGCACGCGGGACCACTGGCGCATGGGGCGCGCCCTGTTCGCCGCCGGCTTCCGCAGCGGCGACCTGGTGCACAACTGCTTCAGCTACCACATGACCCCCGGCGCCTTCCTGATGGAATCGGGCGCTCACGCGGTGGGCTGCACGGTGTTCCCGGCCGGCACCGGCCAGACCGAGCAGCAGCTGCAGGCCATCGCGGAGCTGCGACCCGGTTGCTACACGGGCACGCCCAGCTTCCTGCGCATCCTGGTCGAGAAGGCCCAGGAGTCGGGCAGCGACATCTCCAGCCTGCGCAAGGGGCTGGTGGGCGGCGAGGCCTTCCCGCCCAGCCTGCGCGACTGGTTCCTGGAGCGCGGGCTGCACGTCTTCCAGAGCTATGCCACGGCGGACCTGGGCCTGATCGCCTACGAGACCGCGTCGCGCGAGGGCATGGTGATCGACGAGGGCGTGATCGTGGAGATCGTGCGCCCCGGCACCGGCGATCCGGTCGCGCCGGGCGAAGTGGGCGAGGTGGTCGTCACCACCCTGAACCCCACCTACCCGCTGGTCCGCTTCGGCACCGGCGACCTGTCGGCGGTGCTCCCCGGCCAGGACCCGACGGGCCGCACCAACACGCGGATCAAGGGCTGGCTCGGCCGCGCCGACCAGACCACCAAGATCCGCGGCATGTTCGTGCACCCCAGCCAGGTCGCGGACATCGCCCGGCGCTTCCCCGAGATCGTGAAGGCCCGGCTGGTCGTCAGCGGCGAGATGGCCAACGACGTGATGACCTTCCAGGCGGAAGCGGCCGCGCCGCCGCAGGGCCTGGACGCCCGCATCGGCGAGGCGGTGCGCGACGTGACCAAGCTGCGCGCCGAAGTCCAGCTGGTGCAGCCGGGCACGCTGCCGAACGACGGCAAGGTCATCGAGGATGCGCGCAGCTACAAGTGAGCGCCCGCTGCCTCGCCACAAAGATTAGCGTGCGCGACATACTGCGGTGTCCCTTGATGCCGCTCAATCGGAATACGTAGTTCCCGCCGAGCTGGATTGTCAGCGGATCTCTATCATCCCGCGTTTTTTGCGTTTTCCACCAAACACGGAGTCGAGACAATGAAGAAGCTGTTCCAGTCGCTCCTGCCGCTGGCCCTGGCCGCCGCCACCTTCGGAGCGGGCGCCCAGGAATTCCCCGGCAGCAAGCCGATCACGATCATCGTGCCGTTCGCCGCCGGCGGCCCCACGGACAAGGTCGCCCGCGACCTGGCCGAGGCCCTGCGCAAGCCGCTCAGCGGCGCCACGGTGATCGTCGACAACGCCGCCGGCGCCGGTGGCTCGATCGGCGCCAACAAGGTCGCCAAGTCGCCCGCCGACGGCCACACGCTGCTGCTGCACCACATCAGCATGGCCACCATGCCCACGCTGGTGCGCAACATCCCGTTCAGCGTCGAGAACGACTTCGAATACCTCGGCCTGATCAACGACGTGCCGATGACGATCATCGGCAAGCCCTCCCTGCCGGCCAACAACTGGAAGGAGCTGGTGTCCTGGATCCAGGCCAACAAGGGCAAGATCAACCTGGGCAACGCCGGCGTCGGCTCGGCCTCGCACCTGTGCGGCATGCTGTTCCAGCACGCGATGGGCGTGGACATGACCGCCGTGCCGTACAAGGGCACGGGGCCGGCCATGACCGACCTGATGGGCGGGCAGATCGACCTCATGTGCGACCAGACCACCAACACCACCAGCGCCATCGAAGGCAAGAAGGTGAAGGTGTTCGCCGTCACCACGCCCAAGCGCCTGGGCATCCCGGTGCTGAAGGACACGCCGACCCTGCAGGAAGTGGGCGTGAAGGACTTCAACGTCACGATCTTCCACGGCCTCTACGCGCCCAAGGGCACGCCGGCGCCGGTGCTGAAGAAGCTGAACGACGCCCTGAAGGCCGCCCTGAAGGACCCGGACTTCCTCAAGCGCGAGGAAGCGCTGGGCGCCGTCGTCGTCAACGACAACCGCACCGAACCCGCCGAGCACAAGAAGTTCGTCAAGAGCGAGATCAACAAGTGGAGCCCGCTGATCAAGGCGGCGGGCGTCTACGTCGACTGAGCGCCCCTGGCACCTGCGCGACAAGCCGCCTGCGGGCGGCTTCTTCTTTGGCATGATGGTCCGTTCAGCGCAGCTCGCCGGGCTGCCACGCACAACGAGAAAACCCAGGAGATCCGCCGTGAGCCCTCGCACCGCCCCTTCCGCTTCCCGCCGCCGCCTGCTCGCCTGCGGCTCCGTGCTGGCCGCGGGCAGCCTGCTGCCTGCCGTGTCCTTCGCCCAGGCCGCCTGGCCGAACAAGCCCGTGCGCATCGTGGTGCCCTTCAACGCCGGCGGCACCACCGACATCCTGGCCCGCTCGGTGGCGCAGGAACTCACGAAGGCGCTCGGCCAGTCCTTCGTCGTCGAGAACAAGGCCGGCGCCGGCGGCAACATCGGCGCCGACATCGTCGCCAAGTCGGCCCCGGACGGCTACACGCTGCTCATGGGAACGGTGGGCACGCACGCGATCAACAAGTCGCTGTACGCCAGGATGCCCTTCGACCACGTGAAGGACTTCCAGCCCGTCACGCTGGTGGCCGCCGTGCCCAACGTGATGGTGGTCAACACCGAGAAGGCAGCGGCCCGCAACATCCGCAACGTGCAGGATTTCATCAAGTACGCCAAGGCCAATCCGGGCAAGCCGAACATGGCCTCGAGCGGCAACGGCACCTCCATCCACCTGGCGGGCGAGCTGTTCAAGACGATGACGGGGACGTACATGACGCACTTCCCCTTCACCGGTTCCAACCCCGCGCTCCTGAGCCTGATGTCGGGCGATATGGACGTGATGTTCGACAACCTGCCTTCGGCCATGACGCACATCAGGTCGGGCAAGCTGAAGGCGCTGGCGGTGACGAGCGCGCAACGTTCGACGGCGCTGCCCGACGTGCCGACGGTGGAGGAAGCCGGCGGACCCACGCTCAAGGGCTTCGAGGCGACCTCCTGGTTCGGGCTGCTGGCGCCGGCGGGCACGCCCATGGACATCGTCAACCGCATCCAGCAGGAAACGGCCAAGGCGCTGGCCACCCCGGCGCTGAAGGAACGCCTGCAGGCGCAGGGCGCGATCCCGAGCGGCAACACGCCCGCGCAGTTCGCGCAGCTGATCGAGCGGGAGACGAAGAAGTGGGCGGCGGTGGTGAAGGCTTCGGGCGCGAAGGTGGATTGAGCCGGCGGGGGCTCACACCCCCCAGACGATCTCTTTTTCTTCCTTGCCGCAGCGATTCAGCATGTCGATGAAGGGCACGGCCCGCTGGCGCAGGGAGACCCCTTCGAACTTGGGCGGCACCTCGCCTTTCGCCTTGGCCTCCTCGATCAGGCGCTTGTGTTCGGCCTCCTCGTCGGCGATCGCCTGTTCCAGCTTCGCGATCGCGCCCGGCATTTCCTCGGGCAGGATGATGCCCTGGGGCCCCGGGTCCTTGCCGATGATCTGCAGCACGCGGCGGCCGTTCGGCTCGAGCATGATCAGGTCGCCGGCAGCCTTGGATTTGAATTTGTAGAGCATCAGCGGTAGATGTAGTCGCGATTGAAGGGATAGGGCGATTGTGCGCCCCGGTGCTTGCCAGTGCTCATCCTGCCATCCGGCCGCGTGGCGAGGAACTGGTGCAGCGCGATCCAGCCACGCTCGAAGGACATGGCGCAACCCGCCAGGTAGAGCCGGTAGGCCCGCAGCACCCGGCCGGCGGCCTCGGCCCCCTGGCTGCGTTCGAGCACGGCCCGGGCCTCCTCCAGCCGCGCCTCCAGCGCGTCGGACCAGGCCCAGAGCGTGCGGGCGTAGTGCGGCCGCAGGTTCTCGGTGTCCACCATCTCCAGCCCGCCGATCGCCATCTCGCGCAGCAACAGGCTCGCATGCAGCAGTTCGCCGCCGGGGAAGATGTACTTGCCGATGAACTCGCCCATGCCGGCCCCGAGCTGCCCCGGCTCCAGCGCGCCGGCCGTGATGCCGTGGTTCATCACCAGCCCGCCGGGCGAGAGCAGCCGCCAGATCTTGCCGAAATACGCGCTCATGTTGACCAGGCCGACGTGCTCGACCATGCCGACCGACGCGATCTTGTCGAAGGACTCGTCTTCCTCCAGCTCACGGTAGTCGCGCAGCAGCATGCGCACGCGGCCTTTCAATCCCTTCTTCTCGATCAGCTCGTTCACGTAGGCATGCTGGTTGTGCGACAGCGTGATGCCGGTGGCCTGCACCTCGTAGTGCTCGGCGGCCCACAGCAGCAGCCCGCCCCAGCCGGCCCCGATGTCGAGGAAGCGCTCGCCGGGCTGCAGCATCAGCTTGCGGCAGATGTGGTCCAGCTTCGCCTCCTGCGCCTGCGCCAGCGAGTAGCCCGGCTCGCGGAAGTAGGCGCAGGAATAGACCCGGCGCGGATCCAGCCACAAGGCGTAGAAGTCGTCCGAGACGTCGTAGTGGAAGCGGATCTGCTCGGCGTCCTTCTGCGGCGTGTGGTTGGCCAGTGACTTCGCGCGGCGCAGCACCTGCGTCCACCAGCCGGTGTCGCTGGGCACCGGGCTGCCGGGCAGCAGGGCGGCCGCGGCGGCCATCACGTCGCGCATGTGGCCCTCGATGCGCACGCGCTGTTCGACGAAGTCTTCCGCGACCTTGCCAATGAGGCCGGCCGCGAAGGTGGCCAGCCCCGACCAGTCGTTGAACTCCAGGCGAACGGCGGGATCCGGCGAGCCGATCCGCTTGCCGCCGGGCAAGGCGACGGAGAGTGGAACCGGCAATCCCGCGAGTTGTGTTTCGAGCTTGTGCAGGAGGACTTCCATGACAAATTCTCTGCACGTCCGGCGCGGCCCGTCAACGGAGTGTCTGTAGGACGGCGGCGCGAAAGTTCGACGGCAAACGCGAAGCGGACGTTCGCTTGCGATCCGATATGTTTAAGCCTAAACTATTTGACGGACATCGAAAGGACGCCCCATGGACATCGAAGCGCGCGCCCACAGCGAGCACCCCGAGGCGCTGCGACTGTGGCTGCGCCTGCTGACCTGCACGCAGCTGGTGGAAAAGCAGGTGCGCACTCTCCTGCGCGAGCGCTTCGACACCACGCTCCCCCGCTTCGACCTGATGGCGCAACTCGAACGCGCCCCGGCCGGCCTGAAGATGAACGAGCTGTCGCGCCGGATGATGGTCACCGGCGGAAATGTCACCGGCATCACCGACCAGCTCGCAGCCGAGGGCCTGGTGGAACGGATCGACGTCGAGGGCGACCGCCGCGCCTGCCGGGTGCGCCTGACCGCGCGCGGCCGCAAGCAGTTCCAGGAGATGGCGCGCCAGCACGAGGACTGGATCGTCGAGGCCTTCACGGCCCTCAACGAGAAGGAGATCGCCACCCTGCACAAGCTGCTGGGGAAGGTGAAGGAGCACGCCGCGCGCGGCCGCGAGGAGGCCGCCGCATGAGCGCGCCGGGCCGCCCCAAGCGCGAATACCGGAGTGCGCAGCACGAAGGTACTCCAGTGAGTTCGGCCCAGTCGGACCGCTTCGTCCACCAGCGCCTGCCGGCCGCGGACCGCTGGCCGAAGCTGCTCTACGAACTGCCGGAGCTGCAACTGCCGCCGCAGTGCAACGTGGTGGAGCAGCTCCTGGACCGCGCCGCGGACCGCGGCTGGGGCGAGCGCCCACTGATGCGCTCGCCGGCCGGCATCCTCAGCTACGGCGCGGTGCGCGAGCGCGTCGATCGCATCTGCCGCGTGCTGGTGGAAGACCTGGGCCTGGTGCCCGGCAACCGCGTGCTGCTGCGCGGCGGCAACTCGGTGGGCATGGCGCTCGCGTGGCTGGCGGTGGTCAAGGCCGGCGGCGTGGCGGTCGCGACCATGCCGCTGCTGCGCGCGCGCGAGCTGGGCGACATCATCGACAAGGCGCAGCCGACGCTGGCCCTGTGCGATATCCGCCTGCTGGAGGAACTGGAGCTGGCCCGCAAGGACCGCCCCGTGCTCGCGACCGTGGTGCCGTTCAACGCGGCGAACGAGCCCGGCTCCCTGGCCGTGCGCGCGGCGCGCAAGGAAGGCGGCTTCGCGGCCTGCCCCACCGCCGCGGACGACATCGCGCTGCTGGCCTTCACCTCCGGCACGACGGGCCAGCCCAAGGCCGCCGTGCACACGCACCGCGACGTGCTCGCCGCCTGCGAGACCTGGCCGCGGCACGTGCTGCGCGCCACGCCCGAGGACATCGTGGTCGGCACGCCGCCGCTCGCCTTCACCTTCGGCCTCGGCGGGCTGCTGGTCTTCCCGATGTGGGCCGGCGCCTCGGTGTATTTCCCCGACGCGCCCTACACGCCGGAGAGCCTGGTGCGCACCATAGTGGAGGTCGGCGCCACCATCTGCTACACCGCGCCCACCTTCTACCGGCAGGCGGCGCCCTTCGCGCGCCAGCTGGGCGTCGGCCGCCTGCGCACCAGCGTCAGCGCCGGCGAGGGCCTGCCCGATGCCACGCGGCAGCTCTGGACGGAGGCGACCGGCCTCGAGATGCTCGATGGCATCGGCGCCACCGAGATGTTCCACATCTTCATCTCCTCCGCCGGCAGCGAGGTGCGGCGCGGCGCGATCGGCAAGGTGGTCCCGGGTTACCAGGCGCGCGTGGTGGACGACGACGGCAGGGAGCTGCCGCGCGGCACCGTCGGCAAGCTGGCCGTGATCGGCCCCACCGGCTGCAGGTACCTGGACGACCCGCGCCAGGCCAACTACGTGAAGGACGGCTGGAACCACCCCGGCGACGCCTTCCTGCAGGACGAGGACGGCTACTTCGTCTACCAGGCCCGCGCCGACGACATGATCATCACGGCTGGCTACAACGTGGGCGGCCCGGAGGTCGAGGACGCGCTGCTGAAGCACCCCGCCGTCGCGGAGTGCGGGGTCATCGGCCAGCCGGACGAGGAGCGCGGGATGATCGTCAAGGCCTTCTGCGTGCTCAAGCCGGGCCACCAGGGCGACGCCGCGATGGTCAAGGCGCTGCAGGAACACGTGAAGGCCACCATTGCGCCGTACAAGTACCCGCGCCAGGTCGTGTTCGTGTCCAGCCTGCCGCGCACCGAGACGGGCAAGCTGCAGCGCTTCAGGCTGCGGCAGATGTGAGGAGCCTGGACGGCACGTCGCCGGCCGTCGAGGGTTCCCCGCTCAGTGCGGCATGTCGCCGGCGGCCTGCGCGGCCTGGCGGCGCGGCGGCCGCATCAGCGCGAGCAGCGGGATCGCGAGCGCCGTGACGGCCATCATGATCCAGAAGTCGTTCACGTAGGCGAGCAACGCCGCCTGCCGCGTGACCTCCGCGTTGAGGAGTTCCATGCCGGCCGGAGAGCCCGGGAGCAGCGCCGCCGGCAGGTCGGCCAGCGCGGGGTTGCCCGGCGCAACGAAGGTCGCGAGGCTTGCATGCCCCTGGGCCATGCCGCGCGTCAGCAGGGCCTGCACCACCGAGATGCCGACGCTGCCGCCGATGTTGCGCACCAGGCTGTAGATCGGCGTGCCCTCGTTGCGCAGCCGCGGCGCCAGGGTGGCGAAGGCAGCGGCCGACAGGGGCACGAAGGTGAAGCCGATGCCCAGGCCCTGGATGAAGCCGGAGGTGACGATCAGGCTGCTGTCCATCTGCAGCGTGATGTGCGTCATCTGCCAGAGGGCGATCGCCGTCAGCGCGAAGCCGGTGGCCATGATCAGCCGCAGGTCCACCTTCTGCACCAGCCGGCCGACGACGATCATCGCGATCATGGTGCCGATGCCGCGGGGCGCGGTGATCATCCCGGTGTAGACCACCGGGTACTGCATCAGGCCCTGCAGGAACAGCGGCAGCAGCGCCATCGTCCCGTACAGGACCACGCCGACGATGAAGCCGAACACGCAACCGGTGATGAAGTTGCGGTCCTTCAGCAACTCGCGGTCCAGGAAGGAGGTGCCTTGCACCGTCCATGTGTGCACCGCGAGGAAGGCGAAGGCGATTAACGCGCCGGCGGCTTCCAGCCGGATCTCCCAGGAATCGAACCAGTCCAGCAGCTCGCCGCGGTCCAGGAACATCTGCAGCAGGCCGATGCCCAGGCTCAGCGCGACGAAGCCGAACATGTCCAGCGGCGCCGCGCGCGGCCGGTTCTCCGGCAGGTAGCGCCAGATGCCGTACAGCGCGAACGCGCCTACCGGCAGGTTGATGAAGAACACCCAGCGCCAGTCGAAGTTCTCGGTCAGCCAGCCGCCCAGCATCGGGCCCAGGATGGGGCCCACCATGATGCCGGCGCCCCAGATCGCCATCGCCTGGCCTACCTTCTGCGGCGGGTTGATGTCCAGCAGCACGGCCTGCGACAGCGGCACCAGCGCGGCGCCGAAGATGCCCTGCAGCAGGCGCGCGGCGACGATGCCGGCCAGCGAGGTGGCCAGCCCGCACAGGGCCGAGGCGATCGTGAAGCCGATCACCGAGATGAGGAAAACCTTGCGCCGGCCCCACTGCGTGCACAGCCACCCCGTCAGCGGCAGCGCGATGGCGGAGGCCACGATGTAGGAGGTGAGCACCCAGGTGATCTGGTCCTGCGAGGCCTGCAGGCTGCCCTGCATGTGGGGCAGCGCCACGTTGGCGATGGTGGTGTCCAGCGCCTGCATGATCGTGGCGAGCATGATCGAGAGGGTGATCATGCCGCGGTGCGGCACCGCGGCCGCTGGTGCCGGCGCGCTCATTCGGGCACTCCCGCGGCGGTGGCCTCC
Source organism: Ramlibacter monticola (assembly GCF_016722785.1). Classification (GTDB taxonomy): domain Bacteria; phylum Pseudomonadota; class Gammaproteobacteria; order Burkholderiales; family Burkholderiaceae_C; genus Ramlibacter; species Ramlibacter monticola. Next base: position 1,061,604 of record NZ_JAEQNE010000002.1, read on the forward strand.
AGCAGGTTCTCGCGCGCCTTCGCCAGCAGCGCGAGCAGTTGCTTGCGCTCGGCGGCCGCGAGGCCGGCCAGCGCGGTAGCGGTGAGCTCGTCGCCCAGCCCCAGCGCCTTTTCCAGCGCCTTGCGCGCGCTCGGGTCGATGTGCAGGCGATTGACCCGGCGGTCGCCGGGATGGGCCCGCCGCTCGATCCAGCCGGCGGCCGCCAGCCGGTCACACATGGTCGCGACGGCCATGGCCGTGAGGCCCAGCTTCTGCGCCAGCTCCGCCTGCGACAGCGCCTCCTCGCCTTCGTGCCGGGCGAGCGCGGCGAGCAGGCGGCATTGCGCCAGCGAGAGGCCGAGCTGCTCGCGGGCGAGGCGGTCGAACTGCTGGGAGTACAGGCGCGAGACTTCGTTGACCAGGAAGCCGAAGCGCCCCGAGAGGGCGAGTTTCATCTACCGGCAGATTATATATGTGCTTATTATCTGCCGGCCCGAAGGGCTATTGCCGCGACGCCGCCTCGTAATACCGCGGCTCGTAATACGACGCCACCGGCTGCATCTTCTTCGGCGGCTTGCCGTACTTCTCGCGCAGCGCGATGACCGTGCGCGTGCCCTCCTCGCTGAGCCTCGCCTGGCGGTCGAAGCCGTTCACCGGGTGCAGCAGGATGTCGTAGGCGGTGGCGGCCGCCTGCGGGGTCGCGTTCGGCACGTTGCGCTGGAACAGCTCGAGCGCGGCCTGCCTGTGGGCCGGGTCGAACAGCCAGTCCAGCGACTGCCGGTAACCCCGGATGTAGCCCACCACCGCGCGCTCGTTCTGCCGCGCCCAGCCGCGCCGCACGCCGGCGACCAGGCCCTGGTAGCTGCCGAAGGCGGCCGAGGCGTCGGCCAGCACGTTGAGGCCCCTGGCCTTCGCCAGCACGTCGAAGGGCGACAGCAGCAGCGTCGCCGCGTGCTTGCCTTCCAGCAGCTGTTCGTAGCGCTGCAGCACGCCGCCGGCGGGCACGGTGGTGTAGTCGCGATCGAGCACGAGGCCATTGCGTTCCAGCAGTTCGATCAGCACGAAGGCATAACCCGTGGTCAACGCATCGACCGACACCTGCTTGCCCTTGAGGTCGGCGATCGAGCGGTTCTCGGCCGTCGAGGCGAGGCGCAGGAAGCCGTTGTCGGCCCCCATCACCGCCACCAGGTCGCTGCCGTCGACCCCCGGCGCGCCCTGCCCTTCGCGGTAGGCGATCAGGTTGTCGATGGCGGTCATGGCGATGTCGAAATCGCCCTTGGCCAGGCCGGTGAGCTGGAACGTGGAGTTGGGCGTGTTGACGATCTTCACATCCAGGCCCTGCTGCGCGAAGAAGCCCTGCGCCAGCCCGGCCCACAACGGCCAGTTGAAGCCGCCGGGGAACACGATCACTTTCACTTCCTGGGCGGCGGCCTGGGCGCGCGCGGCGACAGGCGCGAGCAGCGAAGCCGCGGTGGCCAGCGCGAGGAGCATCTTGAGCAGCTTCACGGCGCCCTCCTAGAACATTCCGTTGGCGTTCTTCGCTTCCTTCGGCACCACCTGCAGCACGTCCCAGTGCTCGACCACCTTGCCCCCGGCGTCGAGCCGGAAGATGTCGATGCCGGCCCAGTGCGGGTCGGCATCGCCCGGCCAGTGCTGGTAGCAGTGCAGCACGACCAGGTCGCCCTCGGCGACCGCGCGCCGGAACTCCACCCGCTTGCCGGGGTAGTCGCGCGCCATCTTCTCGAAGTATTCGATGAAGGCCGCCTTGCCGTCGCCGACGTGCGGGTTGTGCTGGATGTACGTGGCGCCGGCGTAGCGCTCCATCGCCGCGGCCGGCTGGCACTGGTTGAACGCCAGGTCGTAGAAGGCCTGGGCGTTGCGCTTGTTGCGCTCGAGGATGTCCTGCATGGCGTCTCCCACGGCGGCCGCGCGGGAGGGCCGCCAATCACTCGGGCTTGATTCTGGCCCGTTCCACCACGAGCTTCCAGCGCTTCTGTTCCTGGGCGATGAACTGCGCGAACTGCGCCGGCGTGCCGCCCACGGCCTGGGCCGCGTCCTGCGTCAGCCGCTCCAGCGCGGCATTGGACTTCATGGCCTTCTGCGTCTCGGCGGCGAGACGGTCGACGTTCGCCTGCGTCATGCTCGCCGGCGCCAGCATGCCGTACCACTGCGTCATCTCGAAGCCGGGGAAGCCCTGCTCGGCCACCGTGGGCACGTCCGGCAGCTGCGGCAGCCGCTGGGTCGAGCCGGTGGCGATGCAGCGCAGCTTGCCCGCCTTGATGTGCGGCAGGATGGCGGAGGCCCCGACCGAGGCGGCGTCGAGGCGGCCGGCCAGCAGGTCGGTGAGCTGCGGGCCGGTGCCCTTGTAGGGAATGTGCAGCAGGAAGATGCCGGCGGTCATCTTCAGGTACTCGAAGGCGAGGTGGCCGGCGCTGCCATTGCCGGCCGAGCCGTAATTCATCCGGCCGGGCTTGCTCTTCGCCAGCGCGATGAACTCCTTCAGGTCCTTCGCCGGCACGTCCGGGTGCACCACGTAGAGGCTGGGCACCTTGGCCAGCAGGCTGACCGGCTTGAAGTCCTTGTTCGGGTCGTACGGGATACGGTCGTACATGTACGGGTTCACCGCCAGCGTGCCGATGTGGCCCAGGATGATGGTGTGCTGGTCGTCCGCGCGCGCCACTTCGGCCATGGCGATGTTGCCGGAGGCGCCGGGCTTGTTGTCCACGAACACGTTCTGGCCCAGGGCCTTGCTCAGTTCGCCGGCCGCGGAGCGGGCGATGATTTCCGAGCTGCCGCCCGGCGCGAAGGGCACCACGAAGCGGATCGGCTTGGCGGGCCAGCCGCCCTGCGCGAAGGAAGCGGCCGGCAGCAGGCCGGCCAGCGCGGCGCCGCCGCCGGCGGCCAGGATGGAGCGTCTCGTGTGGTTCATGGGGACTACTGGAAGGAAGCCGCATCGCGGCAAGGCCGCGAGCTTACCCGCCGGCGCTGTCGACGCGCTGTCAGTCGCCCACCGGTCCCGCCTCGGCGAACACCCGCGCGTACAGCACGGTGTCGATCAGGCAGCCGTCCTTGGTCGCCGCGCTGCGCAGCACCGCCTCGCGCGCGAAGCCGGCCTTCTCCAGCACGCGCATCGAGGCCGGGTTCCAGTCGAACACCTGCGCTTCCAGCCGCGCGAACAGCCGCTCGCGGCCGATGCGCCCGGCCAGCGCCGCGGCCGCCGCGCTGGCGATGCCGCGGCCCCAGTGCGGTTCGCCCAGCCAGTAGCCGAACTGCGCCGTGGCGGCGAAGATGCCGTCCCCGGCGATCACGCCGATGCCGCCCACCGCGCGCCCGTCCATGGCGATCGCGAGCTGGATGCTGGCGCCCGGGTTCGCCGCGATCTCCAGCCAGTGATCGGCGTCGCGCTCGGTGTAGGGGTGCGGAAAGGTGTGCGTCATGTTGCGCCACACCTTGCGGTTGTTGGCTTCCCGGATCAGGTCTTCCTTGTCCGCGGCGCGCCAGGGGCGCAGCACGCACCCGGGCAGGTCGGTCGGCAGGTGCACGCTCATCCGGCAATGCTATTTCAGCTTGCGGTCCTCCCGCTTGGCCTCCTCCATCGCCTCGGGTTCCAGTTCCTCGGCCGAGCGGTTCAGGTGCAGGAACAAGCCCCAGGCGGCGAGCAGCAGGGAGATCGCGCCCAGCAGGGCCGCCGGATAGACCAGCAGCTGGATGTCCTGGTGCAGCGCCTTGAAGGTGGCGACCAGGCCCTCGATGACCAGCGCCACCACCAGCACGACCAGGAAGCGCGAAAGGAAGCGCCGCACCCGCGTGGGCGCGCTCACGTGCGCCTCGCGGATCACCTCCTCCTCGGCGATGGTCTGCGCCATCTGCAGCGCGACCACCGCCGCGGCGAGCAGGCCGACGGCTTCGATGATTTCCTGCGCGGCCTGGGCGTCGAGGCCGGAGGCGGCGGCCTGCCAACCCATGCGGGCGGCAACGGCCGTGAGCAGCAGGGAGGCGGCGCCGAACAGCAGCGCCATGACGCCCTGCACGACGCCGAAGGCGGTCAGGACGCGCTTGAGCCGCATCGCGCTCAGCCGCCGAGTTCCTTGACGCGATCGGAAGCCCAGCGCGCCACGGCCTGTTCGTCTTCGATGGCGATGCGATCGGGCTGCTCGCCCGGCTGGCTGTCCATGGCCTGGTCACTCCCTGGTGTGGTCGACCCGCAAAGCTAACGCAGCCGCGCCGCGTCCCCTGTAGGCGCGGACCGTATGATCCGGACATGCCGGCATATGCATTCGAGGCCCTGGACACGGAAGGCGCCACCCAGAAGGGCGTGATCGAGGCCGACACGGCCAGGGCTGCGCGCGGATTGCTGCGCGGCCGCTCCCTGGTGCCGCTGGAGGTGCGCCCGGTCGCGGCCGGCGACGCCGGGACGGCCGGCGCCGCCCGCGGGCTGCTGCGCCGCCGGGTGTTCACGGCCACCGGGCTGTCGATCTGGACCCGGCAGCTCGCCGGCCTGGTCGGCTCCGGCCTCACCCTGGAACGCGCGCTCACCGCCCTGGCCGACGAGGCCGAGAACGAGCACCACCACCACCTCGTGGCCGCCCTGCGCGCCGAGGTGAACGCCGGCTCGTCCTTCGCCAAGGCGCTGGCGCGCTTCCCGCGCGAGTTCTCCGAGATCTACATCGCGGTGGTCGGCGCGGGCGAGCAGAGCGGCCATCTCGGGCTGGTGCTGGAGCGCCTGGCCGACGACCTGGAGGAGCGCCAGGCGCTCAACGCCAAGCTGCTGGCCGCCACCCTGTACCCGGCCATCGTGACGGTCGCCGCGATCGTGATCGTGCTGCTGCTGATGACCTACGTGGTGCCGCAGGTCGCCAACGTGTTCGCCGGCACCAAGAGGGCCCTGCCGATGCTGACCGTGCTGATGCTGGCGCTCAGCAGCTTCGTGCGCAGCTGGGGCCTGGTCGTGCTCGGGGCGCTGGCCGTCGCGTTCGCGTCGCTGCGGCTGTCGCTGCGCAATCCGGCCTTCCGCGAACGCTTCGATGCCGGCTGGCTCAAGCTGCCGCTGGTGGGCCGCCTCGCGCGCGGCTACAACGCGGCGCGTTTCGCCGGCACGCTGGCGATGCTGGCCGGCGCCGGCGTGCCGATCCTGAAGGCGCTGCAGGCCGCCGCCGAGACCCTCGGCAACCGCGCGATGCGGGCCGATGCGCTGGACGCGCTGGTGCTGGTGCGCGAAGGCGCGCCGCTGGCCTCCGCGATCGGCCAGAAGAAGCGCTTCCCCGGGCTGCTCGGCATGTTCGCGCGGCTGGGCGAGCAGACCGGCCAGCTGCCGACGATGCTGCAGCGGGCCGCGAACCAGCTCTCCGCCGAAGTGCAGCGGCGCGCCCTGCAGATGGCGACCCTGCTGGAGCCGCTGCTGATCGTCGGCATGGGCCTGGTCGTGATGCTGATCGTGCTGGCGGTCCTGCTGCCGATCATCCAGCTGAACCAGTGGGTACGATAAGGCCATGCCCCCGCCTTCCCTCGAGAACAAGCTGGTCGTCGCGATCGCCTCGCGCGCCCTGTTCGACTTCGAGGAAGAGAACCGGGTGTTCGAGAGCGGCGACGCCGCCGGCTACATGCGGCTGCAGCTGGAGCGGCTGGAGCAGCCGGCCCGGCCCGGCATCGCCTTCTCGCTGATCCGCAAGCTGCTCGCCTTCAACGACGCCACGGCGCAGCGGGTGGAGGTGGTCGTGCTTTCCCGCAACGACCCCGTCTCCGGCATGCGCGTGTTCCGCTCGGCCGACCACGCCGGCATCCACTTGCAGCGCGGCGTGTTCACCCAGGGCCGCTCGCCCTTCGGCTACCTGCGGCCGCTGAAGGCCACGCTGTTCCTGTCGGCCAACGGCGACGACGTGCGCGGTGCGCTGGCGGCCGGCTTTCCCGCCGCCCACGTGCTGACCGAATCGGTGCTGGCCAGCGCGAACTACCCGAACGAGGTGCGCATCGCCTTCGACGGCGACGCCGTGCTGTTCTCCGACCAGGCCGAGCGCGTGTTCCAGGCCGAGGGGCTGGAGGCGTTCCAGCAGCACGAACTGACCCACGCCGCCGAGCCGCTGCCGGGCGGCCCCTTCAAGCCGCTGCTGGCCGCGCTGCACCGGCTGCAGCAGGCCGGCGACGCGCAGATGCGCATCCGCACCGCGCTGGTCACGGCGCGCAGCGCCCCCGCGCACGAGCGCGCGATCCGCACGCTGATGGACTGGAAGATCCACGTCGACGAGGCGATGTTCCTCGGCGGCCTGGACAAGAGCGAGTTCCTGCGCGAGTTCGAGCCGGACTTCTTCTTCGACGACCAGACCGGCCACGTGAAGCGCGCGGCGCTGCACGTGCCCGCAGGGCACGTTGCCGCGGGGATTGCGAACGCAGTGCCTTGACGGGGACAGGAAAACCTTTGACGGTTTCTTTTGCGTCCTCTGCGTACCCTTCGCGTCCTCTGCGTCCGGATGTTGGCCTTTACCGCGGCCCGCGCGCTTCCCGGCGGGCAATCCACAGCGTCGACAGGCAGATCACCAGGCCGCCGGCCAGCGTCGAGCGGCTCGGCCGGTCCGCGAACCAGATCCAGCCGATCAGCGTGGCCCACACCAGTTCCAGGAACTTGACCGATTGCGTGGCGGAGATGTCCGCCGTCGCATAGGAGCGCGTGAGGCAGTAGTGCGCCGTGCTTCCCAGCAGCCCGCAGGCCAGGAACAGCAGCCAGTGCACGAGCCCGGGCGCCTGCCAGTGCCACAGCGCCAGCGGCAGGCTCAACGCCGTGACGCTGATGCTCTGCCACGCCACGATCACCTCCGGCCGCTCGTAGCGCGTGAGCGCCTTGGTGATCAGGAAGGAGGCGGCGAACACCGGCGAGGACGCCAGCATCACCAGGTTGTAGAGGCCGCCGCTGCCGGCCAGCTTGGGCGCCACCACGACCAGCACGCCCGCCAGCCCGATCCCGGCGGCCAGCCAGCGCTCCCACCGCATCGGCTCCTTGAACACCAGCACCGCGCCCAGCATGATGAAGATCGGCCCGATGAATCCGATCGCGGTGACGTCGGCGATCGGGATGTGCGGCAGCGCGATGAACCACAGCACCAGGCCGACCGTGTGCACCGCGCCGCGCGTGAACTGCCCCGCCACGTTCTTCGGCCAGTAGGCGCCCAGCCCGGCGCGCAGCATCAGCGGCAGCATCACGGCGAAGCCCATGAGGTAGCGCAGGAACTGCGTCTGGAACGGGTCCAGCGTCAGCGACAGCCCGCGCATCAGCGAGTTCAGGATGACGAACAGGAGGCCGGAGACCGTCGACCAGAGCAGCGCCCGCACGTTGGGCGGCAGGCGCTCCATGCGGCGCTGGACGACCGCCGCGTGGCGGGCGAACAGGTGGCGCCGCGCGGCGCGGCGTCCGGCGGCGGGCGGGCTGGACTGCATGGAAGCAGCCACTATAGGGCGGAAGCCCGGAAGAGAACGAAGGCAGTACGCTCAGGGCTGCACGCGGCAGGTCGCCCCGTGCGTGTGCTGCGCGTGCACGTCGCCCGGCACCACCTTGTGCACCATCAGTTGCGCGTACATCGCCAGCCGCAGCACGAAGCCATGGCGCAGGTCGCAGCGCACGGCGGCAGGCTCCTGCCCCACGGCCTGGGCCTGGCTGCCGGTCAGGTCCACCCGCACGGTGGCCGCTTCGCGCCGGGAGCCCTCGATGCTGATGGCCATGATCACCGCCAGCACGATCCACGGAACGAAATGACCCCAAGCGTGCAGCATTTCGACGGGCCGCGCGTGGGTTCGGTGGGCGCTTGCGATCGGCATGCACGCACGGTACGACTGCGCCGGGCTCGCTTCGTTGACAGCTGTCAATGTCGCCGATGGCAAGCGCCGGCGTCGGATGGCCGGTAGGCGCTGCTACGCGCCCGGCTTAATGCGAGGAATCAACCGGCGGCGGTGTTCACCACGATACGCCCTCGTACCTGGCCGGCCATGAGCCGCTGCGCGGCGGCCACGGCCTGCGCCAGCGGGACCTCGCTGGTCATGGTCTCCAGCAGCGCCGGGTCGAGGTCGCGGGCCAGCCGGTGCCAGGCCTGCTCGCGCAGGTGCATCGGAGCCATCACGCTGTCCACCCCGAGCAGAGCGACGCCCCGCAGGATGAAGGGCATCACCGTGGCGGGCAGGTCGAGGCCTTGCGCCAGGCCGCAGGCAGCGACCGCGCCGCCATAGCGCACCTGGGCGCATGCGTTGGCGAGGGTATGGCTGCCCACCGCATCGACCACGCCGGCCCAGCGCTCCTTCTGCAGGGGCTTGCCCGGTGCCGCCAGTTCCGCGCGGTCGATCACCTCGGCGGCGCCCAGCTTGCGCAGGTACTCGCCCTCGCTCGCCTTGCCGGTCGCGGCCACCACCTTGTGGCCCATCTGCGCCAGCACCGCGGTGGCCACCGAACCGACCCCGCCGGTGGCGCCGGTCACCAGCACTTCGCCGTCGCCCGGACGCAGGCCGTGGCGCTCCAGCGCCAGCACGCACAGCATGGCCGTGTACCCGGCCGTCCCGATCGCCATCGCCTGGCGGGCGCCCAGCGCCGCGGGCCGGCGCACCAGCCACTGGCCCTTCAGCCGCGCCTTGCCGGCCAGGCAGCCCTTGTGGGTCTCGCCCACGCCGAAACCGTTGAGCACCACCGCGTCGCCCTGCTTCCAGCGCGGGTCGGCGCTGTCGACCACCGTGCCGGAGCCGTCGATGCCGGCCACCATGGGCCAGCTGCGCACCACCGGCGAGCGGTTGGTGATCGCGAGCCCGTCCTTGAAATTGAGGGTGGAATATTCGATGGCGACCGTGACGTCGCCTTCCGGCAGGAAGCTGTCGTCCACCTCGCGGACCGTCGCGCTGAACTCCGGGTTCTTGTCGAGGACCAGGGCCTGGAACATGGTGCACGCCTCCTTTGCGGTACGAATCTTCGGCTCACCCGACACGCTGGCGCAAGACCTTGACCAGCTGGCTGCTGATGTTGCGCAGCCTTTGCGCCAGCAGCTGCGTCAGCTTGACCAGCAGCTTGGCGCCGATGTCCGGCCGCGCGCGGATCAGACGCTCGACCCCGGCGCGGTCCAGCACCGCCGCCTCCACCTCGCCCAGCGCCCAGCAGCTCGCGTAGCGGGGTTCGCCGTCGAACATCGACATCTCGCCCAGCACCGTGCCGGGCCGCAGGACGGCGAGCCGGGTATTGTCGCCCCGCAGGTCGCGGTCGGCGTCCGGCCCGATGCGCTTGCCGACGTCCACCGAGCCGCGCAGCAGCAGCATCATCCAGTCGTCGGCGTCGCCCTCCGCGATCAGCATCTGCCCCGGCTGCGCGCGCACGTGGACCATCAGCGAGCCGAGCACGTCCACTTCCACCGGCGTGAAGTCCTGCAGCAGCACGCTGTGCTCCATCAGTTCCGGCAGGCCCGAGAGGCGCTCGCAGCATCCCAGCACCTCCAGTCCGGCGGCGCGCATCTGGTCCTCCAGCGTGGGGGTGGCCATGGCGTTCAGCGTTGCTGCAGCCAGGCGGCAATGTCCTCGGCCGCGGCGTCGGTGGCCGCCGCCAGCGCGCGCACGCCGCCGGGCGCATCGGCGCTGGTCGCGGGGCGCTGCACGCTGAACCTGCGCTGCGCCACCAGGCGCTCGCCGCCGCCGGTGTTTTCCAGCAGGGTGCAGCGCAGGCGCAGCACGCCCTGGCTCGCGGTGGGCGACTCGAACAGCTGGCTGAACTCCTCCAGTTCCACGCGCAGCACCGGGGGCGGGCTGCCGCCGCGGCGCGCCAGGGCCGCGGCGGCGGAGGCGTCGAGCACGGGCCGGTCGCGCCCCAGCACATCGCGCAGGCGCTGCCGCAGCAGCTGCCCGGGCGGGGCGCTCCAGCGCGCATAGGCGTAGGGACGCAGCTCGTTGGGATCGTCGTAGCCGAGGCGGTACAGCAGCGCGGGCGTCTCCAGGATGCCGCTCGTTTCCACCTCCGGCAGCACCAGCGCCGGGCGGGCCGGCGCGGTGGCCGAGGCCGCCGAGGGCTCCGGGCCGAAGTCGTACAGGGCCGGGCGCGCCGGCTTGCTGGGGAGCGCGCTGCAGCCCGCGAGCAGCAGCGCGATCGAGGGGAGCAGCGTGCGCCGCCTCATCGACGCGCCCCCGGCGCCTGCCAGCCCGGCTCGCCCGGACCGGGATGGGGTGGGCCTTCACCGTAGATCAACATCTGGGGATTTTCCGTGAGCTCGTTGATGGCCCGGCGCAGCGTGCGCAGGGTGTCGTTGCCTTCCTCGGCGAGATTGTTGACCCGCGGCAGCGTGGTCGTGCTGAAGGTCTCCACCACGTGCGCCAGCGAGTCGGTGCCCTCCCCGATGCGCTGCAGCGGCCCCCCCGGCGCGTTGATGCTCTGCGCGAGCTGCCCGAACTGCGCCGCGGCCGCGCTCACCTGGTCGGCGGTCGTGCGGAAATGGGTCGACGTCGCCTGCACGTCGCGCAGCGTGACGGAGGCCTGCGCGATGGCGGGATCCAGCTTCTGCTTCACGGTGGCGTCGAGTCGCTGCGCCAGCTGGTTGGTCGCCCCGGCGGCCTGGCTGACGTTCTCCAGCGCATCGGCGATGCGCTTCTGGTTCGGGTCGCTCAGCAGCGCGTTGACGCGCTCCGTCACCTCCTGCACGCGCTCCAGGATCACCTCGCCCTTCTCCTCCAGCCGCCCCAGCAGCCCCGGCTCCAGCGGGATGCGCGGCGGGTTGTCGTCGTCGGGGACCAGCCGCGGCGCCTGCTTGCCGTGGTCGGACAGCTGGATGAAGGCGAGGCCGGTGACGCCCTGGTAGCTGAGGGTGGCGAAGGTGTCGCGCGTGAGCGGCGTGTCGCGATCGACCTCCAGCCGCACCAGCACGTTGCCGACGGCCTTGGGATCGAAGCCGATGCGCCGGACCTTGCCGACGTCGACGCCGCGGAAGCGCACCGGCGCCTGTTCCTGCAGGCCGGTGACCGTCTCGCGGGTGGAGATCTCGTAGGTGTCGCGCACGCCGGTCTCGCGCGTCAGCCAGGAGGCGAGCCCCAGCACGAGCGCCGTCATCAGCGCCACGAAGATGCCGGCGGCCATGGCGTGGGCCTTGTTTTCCATGATGCGTTTCTACCTTGATCAGATCGCGAACGGGTACTCGCGCAGCAGCTCCATCGCGCGCTGGCCGCGCTCGCCCAGGAAGAAATCCTCCACGAAGGGGTGCCGGAAGGCGATCACCTCCCGCGGCTTGTCGTTGACGATCACGTGCTGGTCCGCCAGCACGGCGATGCGGGTGGACAGCTCGAACAGCGTGTCCAGGTCGTGCGTCACCATCACCACGGTCAGCGCCAGGTCGCGGTGCAGCGAGCGCAGCAGGCTGACGAAGCCGTCGGAGCTGTCGGGGTCCAGGCCCGCCGTGGGCTCGTCCAGCAGCAGCAGCGGCGGGTCCATGATGAGGGCGCGCGCCAGCGCGGCGCGCTTGATCATGCCGCCGGACAGTTCCGAGGGCATCTTCTCGGCGTCGGCGGGCTTCAGGCCCACCATCTGCAGCTTCACCATGGACGCCTCGACGATCAGGCGCCGCGGCAGGGTCTTCAGCTCGCGCAGCGGGAAGGCCACGTTCTCCAGCACCGTGAAGGCGGAAAACAGCGCGCCGTGCTGGAACAGCATGCCGATGCGGCTGGAGGCGCCCGGCCCGGCGAACTGGTCGACCGGCCGCCCCATGATGTGCACCTGGCCCCGATGGGGGCGCTCCAGTCCCAGGATCTGGCGCAGCAGCACCGTCTTGCCCGAGCCGGAGCCGCCGACGATGGAGACCACCTCGCCACGGTTGACCGTCAGGTCCAGGTCCTTGTGGACCACGAGACGGCGGTCCGGCGTGTCGAAGACCGACCACAGCTTGCGGATCTCCACCACGGGCCGGGTGCCGTCGGGAAGCGGGGACAGGGTGTCGGCCATCAGATCCCCACGTTGCTGAACAGGATGGCGAACAGCGCATCCACCAGGATCACCACGGTGATCGCGGTGACCACCGAGGCCGTGGTGCCCTGCCCCAGGCTATTCGTGTTGGGCTGCACGCGCAGGCCGAAGTGGCAGCCGATCAGCGCGATCAGGATGCCGAACACCACCGACTTGGACAGGCCCAGCACCAGGTTCGACACCCGCACCGCGTCGGGCAGCGCCTTGAGGAAGAACAGCGGGCTGATGCCCAGCGACAGGTCGGCGGCGACCATGCCGCCGATCAGGCCGGCGATCGTCGTCCAGCAGGCGATCAGGGGCATGGCGATGGACAGGGCCATGGCCCGCGGCATCACCAGCCGGTAGGTGTGCGAGATTCCCATGACGCGCATCGCATCGAGTTCGTCGGTCACCCGCATCACCCCGATCTGCGCCGTGATGGCGGAACCGGAGCGCCCGGCGATCAGGATCGCGCCCAGCATGGGCCCCAGCTCGCGCACCAGCGCGATGCCGAGGATGTCGACGATGTAGGCGTCGGCGCCGAACTGCTTCAACTGCTGCGCCGTGAGGTAGGCCAGCACGACGCCGATCAGGCCGCCCACCAGCGCCGTGATCGGCAGGGCCGTCGCGCCGATGCGGTAAAGGTGGCCGGAGAAGTCGCGCCAGGGGGCCCGGTGCGGCGCCCGCACCAGTTCACGCAGGTCGATGGTGAGTTGCCCGATGAGCTGGACGAAGCCCTTGACGTGGTCGAAGGCGCGCAGCAGCAGCCCCCCGAAGGCCAGATAGAGCATCCAGAGGCTGGTGCGCTTGCGCCGCGACCGGCGGGTCGTGAACTGGGCCACCCGTTCGAGGATGGCGCGCTGCGCGGGCAGCAGCTCCAGCTGCTCCGGCCAGTGGTGGCCCCAGTGGTCCCACAGCAGCTGGGCGCCGACGTGGTCCAGCGCCGCCTCGCGCAGGTCCCACTGCTGCTGGCGGCCTCCGCGCGGCAGCCCGCGCTCCAGGTCGCGGAACAGGTTCGGCCGCGCGAACTGGGCGGAGGTCCATTCTCCGAGCAGCCGCACGGCATGGCCCTGCGCGGCTGGCGCTTGCTCGAGGCGGGGCGTGGCATCGACGGTCGTCACCATGGGGGCTGTCCATCGTAACGGCAGAGCCTTCGCCTGTGGGGGCTGCCGGACCCCGGGCGGTATAACGTTGGCGGAAGGAGACTGCCATGGCCAAGGACGTCGTGCGCATCGGGGGTGCTTCCGGCTTCTGGGGGGACAGCAGCGTCGGCGCACCGCAGCTGGTGGCGCGCGGCGGGATCGACTTCCTGGTGTTCGACTACCTGGCCGAGCTGACCATGTCCATCCTGGCGGCGGCGCGGGGCAAGGATCCCGGGCTGGGCTATGCCACCGACTTCGTGCAGGTGACCCTCAAGGACCTCCTGGGTGACGTGCTGCGTCGCGGCATCCGCGTGATCAGCAATGCCGGCGGCGTGAACCCGCAGGCCTGCGCGGAGGCGCTGCGGGCCCTCGCCATCGAACAGGGCCTGGACGTCCGGGTCGCGGTGGTGACTGGAGACGACGTGCTCCCGCTGCTGCCGGCCCTGCGCGACGAAGGTGTGCGCGAACTTCAGACCGGTGCGCCGCTGCCGGCGAAGCTGCTCACCGCCAATGCGTACCTCGGCGCACTGCCGATCCGCGCCGCGCTGGATGCCGGCGCGCAGGTGGTGATCACCGGCCGCTGCGTGGACAGCGCCGTGACCCTGGGCGCGCTGATGCATGCCTTCGACTGGGCGGCCGACGACTGGCCGAGGCTGGCCCAGGGCAGCCTGGCCGGCCACGTGATCGAGTGCGGCTGCCAGGCCACCGGCGGCCTGCACACGGACTGGGACGCCGTGCCGGACTGGGCGCACATCGGCTACCCCGTCGTCGAGTGCCACGCCGACGGCGGATTCGTCGTGACCAAGCCGCCGGGGACGGGCGGGCTGGTGAATCCCGCGGTGGTGGCCGAACAGGTCCTGTACGAGATCGGCGATCCGCGACGCTACCTGCTGCCGGACGTGAGCTGCGACTTCTCGCAGGTGCGGCTGGAGGCGGCGGGCGAGCATCGCGTGCGGGTGAGCGGCGCGCGGGGCTGCGCGCCCGGACCGCAGTACAAGGTGTCCGCCACCTACCCGGACGGCTGGCGCTGCACCGGGCAGCTGACGATCGTCGGCACCGACGCCGCGCGCAAGGCGCAGCGCACCGGGGAGGCCATCCTGGAGCGCACCGGCGAGCTGCTCGCCGCGCGCGGCTGGGGCGGCTGGACGCGCACCCGCATCGAGGTGCTGGGCTCGGAGCGCGCGAACTTCGGCCCCCATGCGCGGGCGGCCGACGTGCGCGAGGCGGTGCTGCAGGTGTCCGCGATGCACCCGCGCAAGGAGGCGCTGGAGCTGTTCGCGCGCGAGATCGCGCCCGCCGGAACGAGCTGGTCGCCGGGCACGACCGGGGCGGGCGGGCGGCCGGGCCCCGCGCCCTGCATCCGGCAGTACGCGTTCCTCGTCGACAAGGCGCGGCTCGCGCCGTGCGTGCACCTCGAGGGCCGGCAGCTGGCGGTCGACATCCCGACCGGCCAGCCTCCGGTGCCCGCGCCCGAGGACACGCCTGCCGTCGCGGCGGCCCTGCCGCCCGGGCCCTGGATCGAGGTTCCGCTGCTGCGCCTCGCCTGGGCGCGCAGCGGCGACAAGGGCGACCAGTCCAACATCGGCGTGATCGCCCGGCGGCCCGAGTGGCTGCCCTGGCTGCGGGCGCAACTGACCGCGGACCGGGTGAAAGCGTGGCTGTCGCACCTGGTCGCCGGCGAGGTGCGCCGCTTCGACCTCCCGGGCCTGCACGCGATGAACTTCGTCTGCACGCAGGCGCTCGACGGCGGCGGGATGGCGTCGCTGCGCAACGACCCGCTGGGCAAGGGCATGGCGCAGGTGCTGCTCACCCTGCCCGTGCAAGTCCCCGCAGGCTACGACTCCGCCACGAATCCGCGCGCGAACGACGCGCGCAAGTGATCCACGAAGCACTGCACCGCCCGCGGCACCCGCGCCGACCACGGCCGGATCGCGTACACCGCATCGCCGAAGAAGCCCAGCGGCCGCCACTCGGGCAGCAGCTGCACCAGCTCGCGAGGCCCCAGGTGCGCCGCCGCGCTGAAATCCGGCAGCAGCCCGATCCCGATGCCCCCCAGCACCGCTTCGCGCAGCACCTCGCTGTTGTTGGCGCGCAAGGGCCCCTCCACCGCCACCACGACGCGCTCCGCCTTGCGGCCGGCGCCGCGTTCGAATGACCAGCTCTGGCTGCCGCCCTGGCGCAGGTAGGCCAGGCAGGCGTGCTGCGCCAGCTCGGAAGGATGGCGCGGCGTGCCATGCTCACGCAAGTAATCGGCGCTGGCGACCAGCAACGAACGCGAGGCGCAGAGCTGCCAGGCCACGTGCGTGTCCGGCGGCGCCTGCGCGTGGCGGATCGCCAGGTCGAAGCCCTCCTGCGCCAGGTTCACGAAGCGGTCGCTGAGGTCCAGGTCGAGGCGGATCTCCGGATACTGCCGCAGGAAGCCCGCCAGGGTGGGCGCCACGTACTGGCGACCGAGCGCGACCGGGGCGCTCACGCGCAGCAGCCCGCGCGGGGAGCCGGCCAGGTCGCGGATGCCTTCGAAGCTGTGGGTGATGCGCTCGAAGGCGCCGCGGGTCTCGTCGGCGAGTTGCTGCCCCGCCTGCGTGAGGCCGACCGAGCGCGTGGTCCGGCGCACCAGCGGCACGCCCGCGACGCGTTCCAGCTCCGCGATGCGGGCGCTGACGGAGGCCTTGGAGATGCCGAGCCGGCGCGCCGCCTGGGTGTAGCTGCGCGTCTCGGCCAGCACCGTCAGCAGGTGCAGGTCGGCGAAGGAGGGATGCGGGCTGCTTGCGCTCACATTGTTCATTTTCCCAAACAATCTGATCGGCGTCCGCGCCTTTGCAAACGCTCCCCGCGGGCCTAGACTGGCCCTCCACCGCATTGGGAACCCCGCCATGAACGCACCCGACAAGAACCGTCCCGCCGCCACGCAGGCCTCGATCGAACACTGGATCGGCGGCAAGCTGGCAGCCGGCCAGAGCGGCCGCCGCGCCGACGTGTTCAACCCCGCCACCGGCCAGGCCAGCGGCCAGGTCGCGCTGGCCAACGCCACCGAAGTGGCGCAGGCCGTGGCCGCGGCCCAGGCCGCCTTCCCGGCCTGGGCCGACACGCCCCCGATCCGGCGCGCCCGCGTCATGTTCAAGTTCCTCGAATTGCTGAACCGGCACCGCGACGAGCTGGCCCGCATGATCACGGCCGAACACGGCAAGGTATTCACCGACGCCCAGGGCGAGGTCACGCGCGGCATCGAGATCGTGGAGTTCGCCTGCGGCATCCCGCAGCTGCTCAAGGGCGACTACACCGACCAGGTCTCCACCGGCATCGACAACTGGACGATGCGCCAGCCGCTGGGCGTGGTGGCCGGCATCACGCCCTTCAACTTCCCGGTGATGGTGCCGATGTGGATGTTCCCGGTGGCCATCGCCGCCGGCAACGCCTTCATCCTGAAGCCGAGCCCGCTCGACCCGACGCCCTCGATCCGGATGGCCGAACTGCTCAAGGAAGCCGGCCTGCCCGATGGCGTGTTCAACGTGGTCCAGGGCGACAAGGACGCCGTCGACGCGCTGCTGGAGCACCCCGACGTGAAGGCGGTCTCCTTCGTCGGCTCCACGACGATCGCGCAGAAGATCTACGAAACCGGCGCCAGGCACGGCAAGCGCGTGCAGGCCCTCGGCGGCGCCAAGAACCACATGGTGGTGATGCCCGACGCCGACATGGACCAGGCGGTCGATGCCCTGATCGGCTCGGCCTTCGGTTCGGCCGGCGAGCGCTGCATGGCCATCTCCGTCGGCATCCTGGTCGGCGAGGCCGCCGACCGGATCATGGAGAAGCTGGCCGAGCGCACCCGGCAGCTGAAGGTGAAGAACGGCGTGGAGCTCGATGCCGAGATGGGCCCCATCGTCACCTCGGTGGCGCACCAGCGGATCGCCGGCTACATCGCGCAGGGCGAAACCGAGGGGGCGAAGCTCGTGGTGGACGGCCGCAAGTTCCAGGGCGCCATGGCCGGCGCCGGCTGCGACAACGGCTTCTGGCTGGGCGGCACCCTGTTCGACGGCGTCAAGCCGGACATGAAGATCTACAAGGAGGAGATCTTCGGCCCGGTGCTCGGTTGCGTGCGCGTGAAGGACCTGAAGGAAGCCACCGACCTGGTCAACTCCCACGAGTACGGCAACGGCGTGTCCTGCTTCACCCGCGACGGCAACGTGGCGCGCGAGTTCTCGCGCCGGGTGCAGGTGGGCATGGTGGGCATCAACGTGCCGATCCCGGTGCCGATGGCGTGGCACGGTTTCGGCGGCTGGAAGAAGAGCCTGTTCGGCGACATGCACGCCTACGGCGAGGAAGGCGTGCGCTTCTACACCAAGCAGAAGTCGATCATGCAGCGCTGGCCGGAGAGCATCTCGAAGGGCGCGGAGTTCGTGATGCCGACTGCCAAGTAGAGGGCAGGCGAGGAAAACCCAAGACCGAACGCAGAGGACGCAAAGGTACGCAAAGGGCGCAGAAAGGACAGGAATCCTTTAAAGGTATTCTCTGCGTCTTCTGCGTACCTTTGCGCCCTCTGCGTTCGGCTGTCTGGTTTTGCGGCTGCCGGGGCCGGGGAGGAGACCTTGAGCGACACCAGCTTCGACTACATCATCATCGGCGCGGGGACCGCGGGCTGCCTGCTCGCCAACCGGCTCAGCGCCGATCCGGCGAAGCGCGTGCTGCTGATCGAGGCGGGGCCGCGCGACGACTACCACTGGATCCACATCCCGGTCGGCTACCTCTATTGCATCGGCAACGCGCGCACCGACTGGCTGTACTACACCGAGCCCGATGCCGGCCTCAACGGCCGCAAGCTGCGCTATCCGCGCGGCAAGACGCTGGGCGGCTGCTCCAGCATCAACGGCATGATCTACATGCGCGGCCAGGCGCGCGACTACGATGGCTGGGCCCAGCGCCTCGGCGACCAGAACTGGTCCTGGGAGCACTGCCTGCCCCACTTCAAGCAGCACGAGGACTACTACAAGGGTCCCGACGCCATGCACGGCAGCGGCGGCGAGTGGCGGGTGGAGAAGCAGCGCCTGCGCTGGGATGTGCTGGACGCCTTCGCCAAGGCGGCGCAGCAGGCCGGCATCCCGCACAGCGAGGACTTCAACCGCGGCAACAACGAAGGTGTCGGCTACTTCCAGGTGAACCAGAAGAACGGCTGGCGCTGGAACACCGCCAAGGCCTTCCTGCGCCCCGCCTGCTACGGCCGCCCGAACTTCGAGCTGTGGACCAAGGCGCAGGTCAAGCGCCTGCTCTTCGAGACCCTCCCGGACGGGACGAAACGCTGCACCGGCGCCGAGGTCTGGACCGGCGAGGGCATGGAGTCGGCGCAAGCCGCGCAGGAAGTGCTGCTGTGCGCGGGCAGCATCGGTTCGCCGCAGATCCTGCAGCTCTCCGGCATCGGGCCGGCGGCGCTGCTGCGCGAGCACGGCATTCCCGTGGTGCAGGACCTGCCCGGCGTGGGCGAGAACCTGCAGGACCACCTGCAGATCCGCGCGGTCTACAAGGTGGACGGCGTCGCCACGCTCAACACGCTGGCGAACAGCTGGTGGGGCAAGCTGAAGATCGGCATGGAGTACGCGCTCAAGCGCAGCGGGCCCATGAGCATGGCGCCCTCGCAGCTGGGCGCCTTCACGCGCAGCTCGCCCGAACAGCCGTACCCGAACATCGAATACCACGTGCAGCCCCTGAGCCTCGATGCCTTCGGCGAGCCCTTGCACGGCTTCAATGCCTTCACGGCGAGTGTCTGCAACCTCAACCCGACGAGCCGCGGCTTCGTGCGCATCCGCAGCCCTCGCTTCGAGGACGCGCCGGCGATCGCGCCGAACTACCTGAGCACGGAACACGACCGCAAGGTCGCGGCCGATTCGCTGCGCGTCACGCGCCGCATCGCCTCGCAGCCGGCGCTGGCCGCATTCAAGCCGCAGGAGTGGAAGCCCGGCGAGCAGTACCAGAGCGACGAGGACCTGGCGCGGCTGGCCGGCGACATCGCCACCACGATCTTCCATCCGGTGGGCACGACCGCCATGGGCCCCGACGACGACCCGATGGCGGTGCTCGATGGGCGCATGCGCGTGCGCGGCATCGCCGGCCTGCGCGTGGTGGACGGCGGCGCGATGCCGACCATCACCAGCGGCAACACCAACTCACCGATCCTGATGATGGCGGAGAAGGCCGCGGAGTGGGTGCGGCAGGACGCGCGGCACTAGACATCATGGTCGCCCCTCTCATCAGAGAGAGGCGGCCAGCCTAGAAGCTCAACCCCGCGCGCAGCATGACATCGTCGATTTCGATGCGCGGCTGCCGCACGGTGCCGGCCGGGGCACCGGCGCGCAGCAGCGGCTGCACCGGGCTTGCGGACTGGCGCGCGCGCGTCCAGGCGAAGCCGAAGTGCCAGGGCGATCCGGCCGGCGAAGCGTCGAGCCCCAGCAGCAGTTCGCGCCGGCCCCCGCCCTTCAGGTCCGCCGTGTCGAAGACACCGTGGAAGTCCACCTCCAGCCGGTGCCGCACGCTGCCCCTGAATTCGGCTGAGGGTTGCCACCGCCAGCCAGCCCCGTCGAAGACATGGCTCCACCGCACCCCGGCCAGCAGCAGGCTGGAGGTTTCGCGCAAGCCCTGCGCCGACGGCGTGGAGGCGATCTGGCGCCGCTGCTGCAGGCCGTGCAGACCGAGCCAGCCTTCGCCCCATGGGGCAGGCGCGAGCGGCCGCCAGGCGAAACCGAATTCCAGGTCGCGGTGGCCGGAGTCCGTGTCCAGCGGCACGCCGGCCTGGGTCTGGCCGCGATAGTCGAGCCCTCCCGCGGCGATGCCCGCGCTGGCACGCAGCGCGCCGCCGCGCGCCAGCTCCAGCTCGCCTTGCGCCTGCAGCCGCAGCAACTCGCCGCTCTCGGTGACGAGGCGGCGGCCGTCGTCGGCGCGTTCCACCAGCCGGCGGTGGACCACGCCGGCGGCAACCTCACCCGTCGCCCCGGCGGCGTGTTGCGCCCCCGCGCCGGCCGCGCAACACGCCAGCCCCAGGACCAGGCCTGGCCGGCCCCAGCCTCCCCTCCTCACTTCAGAGCTGGAGGCGCGACAGGCTGCGGGACGTGTCGTAGGTCCCGTCTCCGTTCGTGTCCACCTGGAGCTGCAGGGTGTCGTTGCCCGTCACGGTCATCAGCAGGGCGGAGCCCTTTCCGGTCACCTTCATGCTGCCGCTCAGGAGCATGCCGTTCGCGAACGGGTTGACCACCACCGCTTCCGGCGTGCCGATGTCATAGGTCGTCAGCGCCGTGCCGAGGCTCGGGTTGTCGCTTTCCACCGTGGCGGAGATCTGGATCCTGGCCCCGTCGAACGAGAAGGTCTCCACGCGGTGCGAATAGTTCTTCAGGGTCAGCGTCCTGGGCGTCGAAACGGCCGTGACCTTCCAGGAGAACGAGGGGGAGGTCATGGTCACCGCCGCCCTGACGCTGTCGCTCTGCACCAGATGCAGGTCGAGCGCGCCATCCAGGAGCACGTTGGCGAGCGACAGGCTGCTGGCCTGCATCCGCAGGGTGACGTCCTTCGGGTAAGTGGAGGAGACGGAATCGAAGCTGCCTGCCGTGATGGTCAGCGTCAGGTGGCCATTCAGGCGGGCGTTGCCGCCGCCGAAGTCCTCCACGCAGCCGCTGGCGCTCAGGCTCAGGGCATCGCCCGGCACCGCGTTGGCGCTGCCGGAACCGCTGGCGGTCACCGTGACCGTGCCGCCGCCGGAGCAGGCGACGGTTTCCGTCTGGGTGACACCCGTCGCCAGGGCGGGCGTGCGCGGGGCCATCGCCAGCATCTTGCGCGCTACGCCTGCGATGGCCACGGGCCCGGGCAGGGCGGCGCCGCCGCTGACTTGCGCGCCCGTGACCAGGGACCCCCCGAGGTCGGCGACGGACGTGCCCTCGCCCGCGATCTGGACGGCTTCGGCCGCGACCGCTTGCTGGTTGGACGGCGTGACCACGAGCTGCACCGCGACCGGGCCCACGGGCCCGGGAGTGGGATCCGCGGCACCGCCGCCACCCCCGCCGCAGGCGGTGAGCAGGGAGAGCAGGGCCACCAGCGCGGCCTGCGGGGCGGCGCTGCGCACAATCTTCGATCGGGACAAGGGAAACTCCTCTGGCTTCTTGGTTTGGAACTGATGAGCTTAGCTTTCCCCGGGCCTGGCTTTCCTCGTCCGAAGGACGGAAAGCAGTTCGGTGTGTGTCATTTGCCCCACACATCCATGGTCCAGCCGGGAAATCCCGGATGCACTGCGGTTGTGCAACACGTTACAGTCCCGGCACTCGCGCTGCACCCCCAGAGGGCGCAGCAGGACGAGGGACCGAGGAGACAACCCCCCAGAACACCAATACATTGCCGGGGCCCCACGAAGGGCCGCCGACTCGCAGGCGCCGCTGATGCGGCGCCTTCTTTTTTGGGCTCAGCCATTCGCAAGGGCCGCAGCCGCCCGGCTGCCACAATCGCGCGCCATGGAATTGCTGCTCGTGTCGCTGGCCTCGGTGCTGGCCGGGTTCATCGACGCGGTGGTGGGCGGCGGCGGACTCATCCTGGTGCCGGCCCTGTTCGCCGTCTTTCCCGGCGTGCACCCCGCCACCCTGTTCGGCACCAACAAGAGCGCCTCCATCTGGGGAACAGGCATCGCGGCGGTGCAGTACAGCCGCCGCGTCCAGGCCGACGTGCACTCCCTCCTGCCCGCCGCCGGCGCGGGCTTCTGCGGCGGTTTCGCGGGCGCGTGGGCGGTCACCGTGGTGCCGCCGGATTTCCTGCGCAAGCTGCTGCCCCTGATCCTGCTCGGGGTGCTGCTGTACACGCTGGTGCGCAAGGACCTCGGGCGCGAGCACCTGCCGCGGCTCACCGGCCGCGCGCAGACGCTGGCCGCCTGCGCCATCGGCCTTGCCCTCGGCTTCTACGACGGTTTCTTCGGCCCCGGCACCGGCAGCTTCTTCGTCTTCCTGTTCGTGCGGGTGCTCGGCTACGACTTCCTGAACGCTTCGGCCGCGGCCAAGCTGCTGAACACGGCCACCAACCTCGCCGCGCTGATCCTGTTCGCGCTGAAGGGCCACGTGTGGTGGAACTACGCCCTGGCGCTGGCCGCGGCCAACATCATTGGCAGCCTGCTGGGCACGCACCTCGCGCTCAAGCACGGGGCCTCCTTCGTGCGGATCATGTTCATCCTGGTCGTCAGCGCGCTGATCCTGAAGACCGGTTACGACGCCTTCCTGCGCTAGCCCCGGCGCCAGATAATGGCCCATGGACGACATCGTGCGCCAGGCCATGGCCAAGTGGCCCAACGTGCCGCATTGCTACGGCTGGCTCGGCCTGGACGACCGCGGCAACTGGTACATGCGCGACGACAGCGTGCAGGCCGCGGGCGCCTTCCCGCAGGCCAAGGGCTCGCTGCTGCGGCACGAGAAGCTGATCGAGTTCATCCACCGCAACTACGACCGTGACGCGCAGGGCCAGTGGTTCTTCCAGAACGGCCCGCAGCGCGTGTACGTCGAACTGCAGGCCACGCCCTGGATCTGGCGCGTGGCGGACGCCGATGCGGTGAGCACCCATACGGGCCTGCCGGCGCAGGTGAAGTCCAGCCTCGTCGACGAGGAGGGCCGCCTGTACCTGGAATGCGACCGCGGCTTCGGCCTCGTGCACACGCAGGACATCGTGCGCGCCTCCGAGGCAGTGGAGGCCGGCCGATGGGTTCCGCTGGAAGTGCGCGCCGCCGACCTGCCCGGGCGCTTCGGCTACGTCCCCAGCCCGGCGCAGAGGGCGCGCGCGACGCCCTGAAACGACGAAGCCGGCGCGAGGCCGGCTTCCGTGCGGGGAATGCGCGCCGCTTACTTCGCGGCGTTCGCCATGTATTCCACGGCGGCCTTGATGTCGGCGTCGGGCGCCGGGCTGCCGCCCTTCGGGGGCATCGCACCCTTGCCCTTGAGGGCGCTGTTCACCAGCGCGGGCACGCCCTGCGCGAGGCGCGGAGCCCAGGCGGCCTTGTCGCCGAACTTCGGCGCGCCGGCGACGCCGGCGCCGTGGCAGGCGACGCAGGTGGAATCGTAGACCGTCTTGCCGTTGCCGCCGGCAGCGGCAGCCGGGGCGGCAGCGGCAGCCGGAGCGGCAGCGGCGGCCGGCGCAGCGGCCGTGGCCGTGGCGGCAGCCGCGGGGGCTGCGGCCGGAGCCGCGGCTGCGGCGGGCGCAGCCGGGGCAGCGGGCGCAGCGGCGGCAGGTGCGGGCGCGGCGCCGGCCGCAGGTGCGGCAGGCGCGGCCGGCTCGGCGAACTTGGCACCGCCGGCGTTGGCCATGTAGGCGACCGCGCGGGAGACTTCCACCTCGTTGTACTCGCCGCCGGCCTGGGGCGGCATGGCGCCCTTGCCCTTCACCGCGGAGGCGACCAGCGCCTCGAAGCCGTTCTTGATGCGGTTGGCCCAGGCGGCGGCGTCACCGAACTTCGGCGCGCCGGCGGCGCCGGTGCTGTGGCAAGCCGTGCACTGGCCCTTGAACACGTCCTCGCCGCTGCGCAGCGGCCGGTTGGCGTCGCGGATCTCCACCGTGCCGACCTTGCGGATGCGCTCGGCCACGCCGCGCTCGATGTCCTGCGCGGTCACGCCGCCGAGGGCGTACTTCTCGATGTCCTTGCTGCCGGCCGGCTTGTTGTCGGCCACGACGTAGGCCACCAGCGCGATGATGATGAACACCGGGACGATGAACGCGAACAGCACCGTGACCAGCAGTTGCTTCGGCGTCTTGATCGGGCCGGTATGACCGGTATGGGCTTCCATCGGGCTGTCGCTCATGTGTCTCTCGTTTGGCGGCGTTCTTTGATGAACCCGCGATTATATCGGCGGGGCTGGAGGCGCCTTCCCCTGTGGCATGCTTCACGACGCGCAGCCGCGTGCGATGTTCGTCACGGCGCCTAGTTGACTTGCATCATCGCACCCCGGCCCGATCTCCCCGAAGCTTCGAAGTGGAGGTCTGATTGCATGTCCGGTTCATCCGCCCTGAGCATCATCCGCGAGGAACACGCCGCAGTGTCGGCGCTGCTTCGCTCCCTGCGCCTGCTGGTGGACAAGGGTCCAGGCGAGCAGCGCGTCCGCTTCTTCGAGTCGGTGCGCGCCATGTTGTTCTACATGGACGAATTCCCCGAGCGCCGGCACCACCCGAACGAATCCAGGCTCCTGTTCCCGATGCTGTGGCGCGCGGCGCCCGAGGTGCAGCCGATCCTCGAGCGGCTGGAGGAGGACCACGCGGTCGGCGAGCGCCGGGTGCGCGAGCTCCAGCAGATGCTGGCGGCCTGGGAGTTCCTGGGCGAATCGCGCCGGACGGCCTTCGTCGCCGGGTTGCAGGACTACGTTCACAAGTACCTGCAGCACATGCACACGGAGGAAATGCACCTGCTGCCCCTCGCCGCCACGCGCTTGAGCCCGCAGGACCACGCGGAGCTCAACGCCGCCTTCGAGGCCGCGCGCGATCCGCTCGCGGGGGGCAGGCAGGACGCCATGTACGCGGAGCTGTTCGACCATATCGTGCAGCACGCCCCCGCGCCGATCGGGCTCGGACAGGGCTGACGCAAGCCCCGCATTCGCCCCTTCGCGCCGGCATGCCCGGCACTGCCCGTACAATGGGCGTCCTCGCGCGGCTGTAGCTCAGTGGATAGAGTATTGGCCTCCGAAGCCAAGGGTCGTGGGTTCGATCCCCGCCAGCCGCGCCATCTTCCGCCAGGCCGTTGATCCGCAACGGCCTTCCAGGCCAGCCTCCCGCTCTCAGCTCGCCCCCGGATCGGGCCGCTTCGCGCGCCCCAGTACGGTGTCGCTCAACTTGCCGCCAAAGAAGCCGGGCCGGTCCAGCAGGCGCCGCGCCAGCCGCTCCAGCGCGGCGCGCTCGCCGGCCTGGCCCGCCAGCAGGGCGCGCGCATAGCGGCCGGTGACATTCGCCGGATCGAGGCGGTCGGCCGTGTCCAGGTGATGCAGGGCCTCCGCCGCTTCGCCCATGAGCCCCAGGACGAGCCCCAGCGCGCCGTGCGTCTCGGCGAAGTTGCGGTCGATCGCCAGCGCCTGCCGGAAAGCCTGCAGCGCTTCGACCCGCTTGCCCTGCAGCAGCCGCGCCCACCCCAGGGCATGCCAGGTGCCGACGTGATCCGGCATGCTGCGCGTCGCGCGTTCCAGCCGGGACTCGGCCAGCGGGAAGTCTTGTGCCTGCAGGCTGGCCAGGCCCAGGCCGGACCAGATGCGGCCGTCCTCCGGGTTGCGCTCCAGCGCGCCCTGCAGCAGTTGCGAGGCGAGCGCCGGGTCCCCTTCGGCAAGGGCGACCGAGCCACGGGCTACTTGCGCCTCGAGCTGCCCGGGTTCGGCCGCCAGGGCCGCATCGGCCAGCCGGCGGGCAGCGGCGAAGTCTTCCAGGTCCACCGCGATCAGGCTCGCGGCGCCGCGCGCGGCGGGCTGCAAGGTCCCCGCCGCCTCCTGCGCCATCGCCCACGCCATGGCCTCGTCCAGCGACTGCAGCCGGTGCATCGCGCGCAGCCAGAGCAGCTGCAGGGCCTGCACTTGCTCCGCCGGCGCCTGCGCGCCCGGCGCGGCATCCAGCCAGGGCTGCACCAGCGCGCGGCAGGCTTCGAACTCGCCCTGCAGCAGGCGGACATGGGCGAGATCATGAGCCGGCACGGGATGCTCCCCGGCGAGCGCGCGCACGCGCTCCAGCAGTTCGGCCGCCTGCCGCAACTCCCGTCGCGCGATCGCGATGCGCGCGCGGCGGAACAGCCACGGCGCGGCATCGAGGTCCAGCCGCTCGGCGCGGGCGATGTAGCCCTCGGCCCGCGCGTGCTCGCCGCAGCCGATCGCGGCTTCGCAGGCCTCGGCCAGCAGGGCCGGATTGGACGGGTCCTGCGCCAGGTACCCGGCCAGGCGCTCCAGGCGGATGGCGGCGGAAGAGGAGGGTGTGGCGGTCATGGTCTGCGTTATATCCACGGAAGTCGCCTGCCGTTTAGGCCCGCCCACGCCCCGGCCCCCGGAGCGCTCCCCGCTCTGCGGCACACTCGCTCCATGACCTCCGCCACGCCAGGGCAGCCGCATCCCCTCGCGCGCCAGCGCATCCTCTTCATCCACCAGAACTTCCCCGGCCAGTTCGTGCACCTCGCCCAGGAACTGGTGCGCCTCGGCTGCGAGGTGAAGGCGCTCGCGATCGAGCAGCGGGCCGTGCCCGGGGGCGTGGACGTGCGGCGCTACGAAGTCCGGCCCGAGACGCTGCTGCCGCGCGAAGACATCGGCGCCGACATGGAGGTGAAGACGCGTCGCGCGCTGGCCTGCGCCGCCGCCATGCGCAAACTGGCGGCGGAGGGTTTCCAGCCCTCGCTGATCGTCGCCCACCCGGGCTGGGGCGAGAGCCTGTTCTGCAAGGACGTGTGGCCCGACGCCGTGCTCGTGGCCTACGGCGAGTTCTACTACCAAGCCGACGGCGCCGACTTCGGCTTCGACCCGGAGTTCTCGCGGGCCACCGTGGACAGCCGCATGCGCCTGCGCATGCGCAACACCGCCCTGCTCCATGCGTACCAGGCGGCCGACGCGATCCTGTGCCCCACGCACTGGCAACGCTCCTGCCTGCCGCGTGAATTCCAGGCCAAGACGACCGTGATCTTCGACGGCGTCGACACGCGCGTGGTGCGCCCCGAGCCGAGCGCCTTCGTCCGCCTGGGACGCTCCGGCCTGCAGGTGGGGCGCAACGACAGCGTGCTGACTTTCGTGAACCGCAACCTCGAGCCCTATCGCGGTTTCCACGTCTTCATGCGCGCGCTGCCCGAGATCCTGGCGCGCAACCCGCGCACGCGCTGCGTGATCGTGGGCGACGACTCCGTGTCCTACGGCACGCCGCCGCGCTCGCACCGCAACTGGCGCGAGGCCATGCTGCAGGAAGTGGGCTCGCGGCTTCCCGCGGACCGCATCCATTTCGTCGGCTGCGTCGCCTACGCGGATTACCTGCGGCTGCTGCAGGTCTCCACCTGCCACGCCTACCTGACCTACCCTTTCGTGCTGTCCTGGAGCTGCATCGAGGCGCTCGCCTGCGGCTGCCGCGTGGTCGGCTCGGCCACGCCGCCGGTGCGCGAGGTGATCACGCCCGGCCACAACGGGCTGCTGTTCGACTTCTTCGACGTCGCGGGGCTGGCACGCACGGTCAGTGACGTGCTGCAGGATCCGGGAGCGTACGACCCGCTGGCGGCAACGGCGGTGCGCGAGGCGCGGGCGAAGTACGACCTCGAGACGGTGTGCAAGCCGCAGCAGGTGCAGTGGCTGGCGTCGCTGCTGCGCGACGCGCCGCGCCCCTGAAAAAAAGAAGCGGCGCCCATGGGCGCCGCTTCCCCCTCCTGCCTCCGTGACTTATTGCTTGCTCAGTGCGACCAGGTCGGCCCTCGTTCCGCTGTCGGTCGTCCTGCAGAGTCAGCGGGGGAGAGACAACCGCCTCCTGCAACGAGCCCTTGATCCCGTCGCAGCCTCCATTTTGGGGAAAGCGTGTTTAGTTGGGACGCTGATCCCTCAGCCTTCGCTCTTCGGGATCTCGAGCCCGCGGGCGACCGCCGGCCGTGCCACGAACGCGGCCAGCACCCGGCTCACCTCGGAATAATGCGCGAATTGCACGAGCTCCGCCGCCCCGTAGAAACCGACCAGGTTGCGCACCCAAGGGAAGATCGCGATGTCCGCAATGCTGAAGTCTTCGCCCAACATCCAGGCCCGGCCCTGGAGTTGCCGATCCAGGACGGCCAGCAGCCGCTTCGATTCGGCCACGTAGCGGTCCCGCGGGCGCTTGTCTTCATAGTCCTTGCCCGCGAATTTGTGGAAGAACCCCAGCTGGCCGAACATGGGCCCGACCCCGCCCATCTGGAACATGAGCCACTGGATTGCCTCCCAGCGCTTCGCCGGATCGCGGGGGATCAGCTGGCCGCTCTTTTCGGCGAGATAGAGCAGGATGGCGCCGGACTCGAACAGCGGCAACGGCTTTCCCCCGGGCCCCTGCGGATCGATGATCGCGGGTATCTTGTTGTTCGGGTTGAGCGAGAGGAACTCGCCCGAGAGCTGCTCGTTGCGTTCGAACGCGACCCGGTGCGGCTCGTAGGGCAGCCCCGTCTCCTCCAGCATGATCGAAGCCTTGACGCCGTTGGGGGTCGGAAGCGAATAGAGCTGAATGCGGTCCGGGTGCTTCGCGGGCCATTTGCGGGTGATGGGGAAGGCGCCGAGATCGGCCATCGGGGGGGTCTCCTTGGGACGGGAGCCCCGAGCGTACGGCGGTTCAGGCCTCGGCGCTGGAGCGCGCTTCGAACACCACCATCTGCACGAACTGCAGCTTGGCAACGGCGGGCCGGGAGATCACGAACGGGTAGAAGTCCGGCTGCCCCATGCTGCGGGCCATCTCGTTCATCACCATGGCGATCTCCATCCAGCCATTGAGCAGTTCCAGGAAGCGCGCTGCATTGGGGTCGTCCGGGGCGTACAGGGCGTCCCTTTCGAACGGGATGACGTAGCCCTGGATGTCGTCGGCGTCGAGCCCGAAGCCCATCGCGGTGGTCAGGCTGTCCACCACGTGGAGGTAGTGCGCCCAGGTCTCGGCCCAGTCTTCCCACGGGTGCACGGTGGCGTAGGCACTGATGAAGGTGGCCGCCCAGTTGGCCGGCGGCCCCTGCTCGTAGTTGCGCTTCAGGGCTTGCGCATAGTCGGCGCGCTCGTCGCCGAACAGGTCGCGGAACGGTTGCAGCCACCGGCCGTCCCGGACCAGCCGGTCCCAGTAGTAGTGGCCCACCTCGTGCCGGAAGTGGCCCAGGAGCGTGCGATACGGTTCGCGCATCGCGTGGCGGATGGCCTCGCGCCTGGCGTCGTCCGCTTCTTCCACGTTGAGGGTGATGAGACCGTCGGCGTGGCCGGTCATCACCTGCGGCCCCTCCCTGGGCGAGCGCAGGAAGTCGAACATCAGCCCGCCCTCGGGGTCGTCGTGGATCTTCGAGCGCACCGGCAGCCCGAGCTGCAGCAACTGCGAGACCAGCCGACGCTTGGCAGCCTCGATCCGGATCCAGTAGCGGCCGTTGTCCTCGTCGTCCAGGTCGGGGATCGTGCGGTTCAGTCGACAGGCGATGCAGAACGGGTGCGGGTTGTCCGCGTACAGCATCCAGTTGCACGCGGCGGGCGAGTCCCGGTTGGCGCAGAACTTCAGCAGGTCGACGCGACCCGGCGTCTTGCAGGTGCCTTCGCGCGGCCCGGGCTCCATGACCGCCACGCGGCCCTCATCGGGGAGATAGCCGAGCGTCGAGTCGCACTTCAGGCACAGCGTGTTGTCGAAGAAGACCTGGTTGCCGCAGCGGCACCGGTAGGACCGCGAAAGGCGACGCGCCCGTTCCCGGGCGGCCGCGCGCTGGGCTTCGAGGTTCTCGCCCAGGGTCTGAATCAGGTCTTTCATGGAGGCGCCTCTGTCGGAACGGGCTCCTCGACTTATAGACCGAGGCGCGGACCGGCCGGAATTGCTCCAAGGGGCAACTCCTCAGCGGGGACTGGCGTCCGCGCCCATCTGCCGCGGCGAACCGACGGGCCGGGAATTCGAAAGCCAGCGCCCCACGAAGTGCCTGATCGTCGTGGCCTGCACCAGCAGGCTGAACGCGACCACCACGTAGGTGACGGTCTGGACCAGGTCGCGACCGGCGAAGCCCGGAAGCGCCAGCGCCAGGGCGATCGACACGCCGCCGCGCAGGCCGGACCACGTGAGGATCTTGGCGCAGACCCACCTGGACGGGCTTGGCGTCCGCTGGCGCACGGCGCCCAGCGGCAGGCCCACGCTCACGAAGCGCGCGAACAGGACGATGACCACCGTCGCCACCCCGATGGCGAGGTAGGCCGCATTGAACTCCAGCGACAGGACCAGCAGGCCGATGAGGCCGAACAGCAGCAGATTCAGCAGCTCGTCGAGCAGGCTCCAGAACTCGAACAGCCGCCGCCGGCCCCTGGTGGACGCGTCCGGCTGGAAGCCGTCGGAGCCGACGATGAGGCCCATGATCACCACCGCCAGCGGGCTGGAGGCGCCCAGTGCATCGGCCGTCGCGTAGCCGGCCGTGGCCAGCGCCAGCGTGATGAGGATCTCCACGGCGTGGCTGTCCACGCGGGACAGCAGCCACGCGGCGCCCAGCCCCAGCGCACCACCGACCGCGACGGCCCCGACGACCTCGCGCACCAGAAGGCTGGCAATGCGGGAGAAGGAAGGATCCTCGATCGTGCCGCTGGCCAGGCCCACGAGGGTGATGAAGAGGACGACCGCCACGCCGTCGTTGAAGAGAGCTTCCCCGGTGATCTTGTCCTCCATCGACTTCGGCAGGGGCGAGCCGCGCAGCATCGACAGGACCGCCACCGGGTCGGTGGGCGAGATCAGCGCGCCGAAGGCGAGGCACCACCACAGGCTCAGCTCGATGCCCGCCAGCACGACCAGGCCGTACAGGAGGGTGCCGGCGATCGCGGTGGACAGCAGCACGCCGACGCTGGCCAGCATGCCGACGGTCCAGCGGTGCCTGCGAATCGTGCGCACGTTCACGTGAAGGGCGCCGGCGAACAGCAGCAGGCCGAGGAAGCCATTGAAGACAAGGTCGGAGAAGTCGAACTCGGCCACGAACGACTGCGCCTTGCCGAGCAGGGGCGTGACCCGCAGCTCGCCGACGATCATGAGCGCGATGCTCAGGACCATGCCGATGGCGGTGATGCCGATCGTGTCGGGCAGCTTCACCACGCGCTGGTTGATGTATGCGAGGCCGGCCAGGATGGTCAACAGCAGGCCGACGAGTTGGAAATCACTCATTGGGGGGCTCGCTCCCCTTGGGTCGGGGAGAAGTTCAAGGGTAGCCCTGCATGGATGAGACACCGGATCAGCTGGTGTAACTCTTCAGCAGAATGTGTCCACGAGGGCTGGCCGAGAGGAAGCTCCGGAGACCCAAAAAGCAAAAGGGCCGGCGGAAGTACCGTCGGCCCTTTGCTGGCAATGTGGTTGCGCGGGCAAGATTTGAACTTGCGACCTTTGGGTTATGAGCCCAACGAGCTACCAGGCTGCTCCACCGCGCGTCAGAGAGGGAGAGTATAGCGCACTTTTGGTGCCTTTCCCCGGAGAAGGTCCTGGGTCAATCGCAAAGGGCATCGGGCCGCGGAAGGGCCTCGGCCTCCGCGCCCGGCCGCCCCGGCGCGGGCGCCTGGGTGGCGAGCAGCGCCAGCGCGCGCTCGCGCACCACTTCGCACAGGCGACGTCCGCGCCGCTGCACGATCCCGTCCTGTTCGAGCTGGGCCATCGCGCGCGCGATGCTCTCGCGGCTCGTGCCCAGCAGCGCCGCGAGCGACTTCTGGTCCGGCAGTTCGACCGAGAGGCTGTGCTGGCCGCGGGACAGCAGCAGCATCGCGTACGCGAGCTGCCGGGCCACACCCGGCAGGCGCAGCGCTTCCGACCAGGCCGCGATGTTGCCGAAGGCGCGGGCCATCGTCGATTGCATGCGGGCGGCGAGCGCGGGGTTGCGGCGCGCCTCCTCCATGAGGCCGGCGATGTCGATGGCGCAGGACCGGCCGGCCGTCGCGCCGACGCCCGACAACTGGCTCGGTTCGCCGTAGTAGGAGGCCAACCCGAAGGTGGTGCCGCGGCCCCACAGGCCGACGGGGCGGATCTCGCCGTCGAGTCCGCGGCGGACGCCGAAGACGAGGCCGACCTTCACCACATGGACCGTGTCCGCGCGGGAATGCTCCTCCACCAGCACCTCGCCCTTGCGGAAGCTGCGTTGGCGGATCGCCGGCTGCAACTGCCGCAACTGGGGCACTTCCAGGGGGGCCAGCAAGCACACGGAGCGCGTTGCGCAGTGCTCGCACTCTCCCTGGCCTGCCGCGCGCGGCAGATCCCGCGGCACCCGCTCCCCCGTCGAACTCGTCACCTGCAATCTGTCCTTCGCCCTTCGGCCGGGGCCGAATCACTCATCCGTTGTACGAAATTGGACTTTAACCGATGGCATGCCGCACTACGAACGGAGTGACAGGAAGCCCTCATATGTGGACGGACGGCCCGGAAAGCAAAACGCCCACCGAAGTGGGCGTTTCGAAAAAGCAGCGGGGCAGCTTACTGCGCGGCGCCCTGCTCGCCGGCCGGCGCTTCGGTCGGCTCGGGGCGGTCCACCAGTTCGACCAGCGCCATCGGCGCGTTGTCGCCGACGCGGAAGCCCATCTTCAGGATGCGGGTGTAGCCGCCCGGACGGGTCTTGTAGCGCGGGCCCAGCTCGTTGAACAGCTTGGCGACGTTGTCGCGGTTGCGCAGGCGGTCGAAGGCCAGGCGCTTGTTGGCGAGGGTGGGTTCCTTGCCCAGCGTGAGCATCGGTTCGACGACGCGGCGCAGTTCCTTCGCCTTCGGCACGGTGGTCTTGATCACCTCGTGCTCGATCAGCGAGTTCATCATGTTGCGCAGCATCGCGAGGCGGTGCTCGCTGGTGCGATTCAGTTTGCGGAGGCCGTGGCCGTGACGCATGGTGTGTTTCCTTTCCTTATGAGTGCCCCAGCCGGATCAGGTACTGGGGGGACACCAACTTCAAAACAAACTTCCGGACGCAGAGGACGCGAAAGATACGCAGAGGACGCAAAAGAAACGAAGAAACCTTCAGAAGGTTTTTTTCGCGTCCTCTGCGTACCCTTTGCGTCCTCTGCGTCCGGCTGTCCGGCTTTTCCTCAGCGCTTGTCGAGGCCGGCGGGCGGCCAGGACTCGAGCTTCATGCCCAGGGTGAGACCGCGGGAAGCCAGGACTTCCTTGATCTCGTTGAGCGACTTGCGACCCAGGTTGGGGGTCTTCAGCAGCTCGTTCTCGGTGCGCTGGATCAGGTCGCCGATGTAGTAGATGTTCTCGGCCTTCAGGCAGTTCGCGGAACGAACCGTGAGTTCGAGTTCATCGACAGGACGCAGCAGGATCGGGTCGAACTGCTGCGAGCTGCGCTGCACCGGCTGGTCGAAGGCGGCCAGTTCGCTGCCTTCCAGCTGGGCGAAGACGGCCAGCTGTTCCACCAGGATCTTCGCGGAAGCGCGCACGGCGTCCTCCGCGGTGATCGCGCCGTTGGTCTCGATCTCCATCACCAGCTTGTCGAGGTCGGTGCGCTGCTCCACGCGGGCGCTTTCGACCGTGTAGCTCACGCGCTTGACGGGCGAGAACGACGCGTCCAGCACGATGCGGCCGATCGACTTGGTGGGCTCGTCGCCGTAGCGGCGCACGTTGCCGGGGACGTAGCCGCGGCCCTTCTCCACCTTGATCTGCATGTCGATCTTGCCGCCCTGGGACAGCGTGGCGATCACGTGGTCGGGATTGATGATCTCGACGTCATGCGGGGTCTGGATGTCGGCCGCGGTGACGACGCCTTCGCCGTCCTTGCGCAGGGACAGGGTGACCTCGTCGCGGTTGTGGAGCTTGAACACCACGCCCTTGAGGTTCAGCAGGATGCCCACCACGTCTTCTTGCACGCCGTCGATCGACGAGTACTCGTGCAGGACGCCGGCGATGGTCACCTCGGTCGCCGCATACCCCACCATCGACGAGAGCAGGACCCGGCGCAGCGCGTTGCCCAGCGTGTGGCCGTAGCCACGCTCGAACGGCTCCAGGGTCACCTTGGCGCGGTTGATGCCAAGCTGTTCCACGTTGATGGACTTGGGTTTCAGCAGGTTGGTTTGCATGCAGGACTTTCCTCTCAATACCCCCGGCTCGTTACACCGGTAAGGCTGGGGCCCCATCGCCGTGCCCGGCCAGGGCTACAAAAACTTCTTGGCACGGGGCTGCGCCTGCAGCCCCGTGGTGTCCGCTTAGCGGGAGTAGAGTTCGACGATCAGCGACTCGTTGATGTCGGCGCCGAATTCGTCGCGGTCCGGGACCTTCTTGAAGGTGCCCTCGGCCTTGTCCACGTTCACTTCGATCCAGGCCGGGATGCCGACCTGCGTGGCCAGCTGCAGGGCCTCGACGACGCGGTTCTGCTTCTTCGACTTCTCGCGCACCGCCACCACGTCACCGGGCTTGACCTGGTAGGACGGGATGTTGATCGCCTGGCCGTTCACCGTGATCGCCTTGTGGCTCACCAGCTGGCGGGCTTCCGCGCGCGTGGAGCCGAAGCCCATGCGGTACACCACGTTGTCCAGGCGGGACTCCAGCAGGAACAGCAGGTTGGCGCCGGTGTTGCCCTTGCGGCGGTCGGCTTCCTCGAAGTAACGGCGGAACTGGCGCTCCAGCACGCCGTACATGCGCTTGACCTTCTGCTTCTCGCGCAGCTGCAGGCCGAAGTCGCTGGTGCGCTGGCCGGAGGTGCGGCCGTGCTGGCCGGGCTTGGAGTCGAACTTCGCCTTGTCGCTGATGGCGCGGCGGGCGCTCTTCAGGAACAGGTCGGTGCCTTCACGGCGGGAGAGCTTGGCCTTGGGGCCGAGATAACGTGCCACTTTTACTTTCCTTCAAATGACTACCGCGCCCTGATGGCGCGGGAGCTGGCGGCCGGTATGCCGCCAGCGGTGGGCTTCGACGAAAAAACTTAGATCCGGCGACGCTTCTGCGGGCGGCAGCCGTTGTGCGGGACCGGCGTCACGTCGCTGATCGACGTGATGCGGATGCCCAGCGCGGCGAGCGCACGCACGGAGGACTCGCGGCCCGGGCCGGGGCCGCGGATCTCGACGTCCAGGTTCTTGATCCCCTGCTCCATCGCGGCGCGGCCGGCGACTTCCGAGGCGACCTGGGCGGCGAACGGGGTCGACTTGCGCGAACCCTTGAAGCCCTGGCCACCGGAAGAAGCCCAGGACAGCGCGTTGCCCTGGCGATCGGTGATCGTGATGATCGTGTTGTTGAAGGACGCGTGCACGTGGCAGACGCCGTCGCTCACGTTCTTGCGGACCTTCTTGCGCACACGCTGCGCGGCGTTGCTGGAGGGAGCCTTGGCCATGTTCTATCTCTTTCCCGGATTTATTTCTTCAGCGCCTGGGCAGCCTTGCGCGGACCCTTGCGGGTACGGGCGTTGGTGCGGGTGCGCTGGCCGCGCATGGGCAGGCCGCGGCGGTGACGGAAGCCACGGTAGCAGCCGATGTCCATCAGCCGCTTGATGTTCATCGTGGTCTCGCGGCGCAGGTCACCCTCGATGGTGAACTGGGCGATCTGGTCGCGGATCTTCTCCATGTCGGTGTCGGTCAGGTCCTTCACCTTCTTGGAGTAGGCGATGCCGCAGGCTTCGCAGATCTTGCGCGCGCGGGTGCGCCCGATGCCGAAGATGGCCGTCAGGCCGATCTCGGTGTGCTGATGCGGCGGAATGTTGATGCCAGCAATACGTGCCATGTCGTTCCTCTAAATCTCTATCAGCCCTGGCGCTGCTTGTGGCGCGGATCGGTGCAGATCACGCGGACCACGCCCTTGCGGCGGATGATCTTGCAGTTGCGGCAGATCTTCTTGACGGAAGCCGAAACTCTCATGTTCTATCTCTCCTAATTCCTGTCCGCCTACTTGCTGCGGAACACAATGCGTGCCCGCGACAAGTCGTAGGGCGTCAATTCCACGGTGACCCTGTCACCCGGCAGGATGCGGATGTAGTGCATCCGCATCTTTCCCGAAATGTGTCCGAGCACGACGTGCCCGTTTTCCAGCTTGACCCGGAAGGTTGCATTGGGAAGGTTTTCCATCACCTCGCCCTGCATCTGGATCACATCGTCCTTGGACACGTTCAGCCACCGAGCGACGTCTTGAAGTTCGCCTTCTTCAGCAGCGATTCGTACTGCTGACTCATGAGGTAGTTCTGAACCTGCGCCATGAAGTCCATCGTCACGACCACGATGATCAGCAGCGAAGTCCCGCCGAAGTAGAACGGCACGTTGTACTTCAGGATCAGGAACTCCGGCAGCAGGCACACGAACGTGATGTAGACCGCGCCGGCCAGCGTCAGGCGCGCCAGGATCTTGTCGATGTACTTGGCCGTCTGCTCGCCCGGACGGATGCCCGGGACGAAGGCGCCGCTCTTCTTCAGGTTGTCCGCCGTCTCACGGCTGTTGAACACCAGCGCCGTGTAGAAGAAGCAGAAGAAGACGATCGCCGCGGCATAGAGCATGACATAGATCGGCTGCCCGGGGCTGAGCGTGCTCGCGATGTCCTTCAGCCACCGCATGCCATCGCCGGTCGAGAACCAGCTGACGATGGTGGCCGGCAGCAGGATGATCGACGAGGCGAAGATCGGGGGGATCACGCCGGACATGTTGAGCTTCAGCGGCAGGTGCGACGACTGGCCGCCATACACCTTGTTGCCGACCTGGCGGCGCGCGTAGTTCACGAGGATCTTGCGCTGGCCGCGTTCGACGAACACGACGAACCAGGTCACCAGGATCACGATCGCCACGATGAAGATCGCCACGAGGGGACCCATCGCGCCGGTGCGCACCAGCTCCAGCAGTCCGCCGATCGCGTTGGGCAGGCCCGCGGCGATGCCGGCGAAGATCAGGATCGAGATGCCGTTGCCGAGGCCGCGCTCGGTGATCTGCTCGCCGAGCCACATCAGGAACATCGTGCCGGAGGTCAGGCTCACCACCGCGGTGACGCGGAAGCCGAAGCCAGGGTTCAGCACCAGGCCCGCCGAGCCTTCCAGCGCCATGGCGATGCCCAGCGACTGGAAGATGGCCAGGCCCAGCGTCCCGTAGCGGGTGTACTGGGTGATCTTGCGTCGGCCGGCCTCGCCCTCCTTCTTCAGCTGCTCGAACTGCGGCAGGACGTACGTCAGCAGCTGCATGATGATCGAGGCCGAGATGTAGGGCATGATGCCCAGCGCGAACACCGTGAACCGGCTCAGAGCGCCACCCGAGAACATGTTGAACAGGCTCAGGATGCCGCCCTGCTGGCCCTTGAACAGCTGCGAGAGCTGGTCCGGGTTGATGCCAGGCACGGGGATGTGCGCGCCGACGCGGTAGACCACCAGGGCGAGCAGCAGGAAGACCAGCCGGCGACGCAGGTCGCCGAACTTGCCGGTCTTCGCGATCTGGGCTGCGTTGGTTGCCACGGAAGCCTTTCTCAGTCAGCCAGTGCTCAGGCCAGGGAGCCGCCGGCCGCCTCGATGGCAGCCTTGGCACCCGCGGTCGCACCGATGCCCGTCAGCTTGACGGCCCTGGTCAGGTTGCCCGACTTGATGACCTTGACGGTCTTCGCGTGCTGGGTCACCAGGCCGGCGGCCTTCAGGGACAGCAGATCGACTTCGGCCGCGCCCAGCGTCTCCAGCTGCGCCAGCGACACTTCGTCGTTGAACTTCAGGTTCAGCGACTTGAAGCCACGCTTCGGCAGGCGGCGCTGCAGCGGCATCTGGCCGCCTTCGAAACCGACCTTGTGGTAGCCGCCCGCGCGGGACTTCTGGCCCTTGTGGCCGCGACCGGCGGTCTTGCCCAGGCCGGAGCCGATGCCGCGGCCGACGCGACGACGCGCCTTCTTCGAGCCCTCAGCGGGCTTGATCGTGTTGAGTTCCATCTCAGAGCACCTTCACGAGGTAGTCGATCTTGTTGATCATCCCGCGCACGGCGGGCGTGTCCTCGAGTTCGCTGACGGAGTTCAGCTTGCGCAGGCCCAGGCCGCGCACGGTGGCACGGTGGTCCACCTTGGTGCCGATGGGGCTGCGCACCAGCTGCACCTTGACCGTCTTCTTCTGTTCGTTCGCCATTTAATCGACTCCTCAGGCGGCGAAGATGTCTTCGACCGACTTGCCGCGCTTGGCCGCCACTTCCGCGGGGGTCGTGGCGTTCTTCAGCGCGTCGAAGGTGGCGCGGACCATGTTGTAGGGGTTCGTCGAACCGTGGCTCTTGGCCACGATGTCGGTGATGCCCATCACTTCGAACACGGCGCGCATCGGGCCGCCGGCGATGATGCCGGTACCCTTGGGGGCCGGAGCCATCATCACGCGGGCGGCACCGTGGTGGCCGAACACGTTGTGATGGATCGTGCCGTTCTTCAGCGTCACCTTGGTCATGTTGCGGCGGGCTTCTTCCATCGCCTTCTGCACGGCCGCGGGCACTTCCTTGGACTTGCCCTTGCCCATGCCGACGCGGCCGTCGCCGTCGCCGACCACGGTGAGCGCGGCGAAGCCGAGGATCCGGCCGCCCTTCACCACCTTGGTCACGCGGTTCACCGCGATCATCTTTTCCCGCAGGCCGTCTTCCGGACCGTCACCCTGGGTCTTCGCTTGAATCTTTGCCATGTTGGTATCCGTGTCCGTTAGAACTGCAGGCCCGCTTCGCGGGCAGCTTCGGCCAGGGCCTTCACGCGGCCGTGGAACGCGAAGCCGGCGCGGTCGAAGGCGACGCGCTCGACACCGGCGGCCTTGGCCTTCTCGGCGATGCGCTTGCCAACCTGCGCGGCGGCCGCCACCGTGGCGCCCTTGCCGGCGCCGCCGAGCGCGGAACGCACTTCGGCTTCGTTGGTGGAGGCCGTGGCCAGCACCTTGGCGCCGTCGTCGGAGATCAGCTGCGCGTAGATGTGCAGGTTCGTGCGGTTGACCGTCAGGCGGGCCACGCCCTGCGTCGCAATCCGGATGCGGGTCTGGCGCGCGCGGCGCAGACGCTGCTCTTTCTTGTTCAACATTTCAGTGGCTCCTTACTTCTTCTTCGTTTCCTTGATCACGACCTTTTCGTCCGCGTAGCGGATGCCCTTGCCCTTGTAGGGCTCGGGCGGACGAACGGCACGGATCTCGGCGGCGAGCTGGCCCACGCGCTGGCGGTCGGCACCCTTGATGACGATTTCCGTCGGGGTGGCGGTGGCCACGGTGATGCCGGCGGGCATCTCGATGTTCACGGGGTGCGAGTAGCCGACCTGCAGGTTCAGCTTGTTGCCCTGCGCGGCGGCGCGGTAGCCCACGCCCACCAGCGTCAGCTTCTTCTCGAAGCCCTTGGTGACGCCCAGGACCATGTTGTTCACCAGCTGGCGCATGGTGCCGCTCATGGCGTTGGCTTCACGCGATTCGTCGACGGGGGCGAACGTCAGCTTGCCGCCCTCGTTGTTCACCTTGACCAGGTTGTTGGTGGCGAGCTGCAGCGTGCCGCCCGTACCCTTGACGCTGATCTGGTCTTCCTTGATGGCCACGTCGACGCCCTGGGGGACGGCGACCGGCATTTTTCCGACTCGGGACATGTTCCTATCCTTCGCTTAGGCGACGTAGCACAGCACTTC
Organism: Ramlibacter monticola; assembly: GCF_016722785.1. GTDB lineage: Bacteria > Pseudomonadota > Gammaproteobacteria > Burkholderiales > Burkholderiaceae_C > Ramlibacter > Ramlibacter monticola. Next base: position 1,100,829 of record NZ_JAEQNE010000002.1, read on the forward strand.
GCCACCGACACCGGTAGCGCGCGCCTTGCGGTCGGTCATCACGCCCTTGGGCGTGGTCACGATGGCGACGCCCAGGCCGTTCATGACCTGCGGGATCGCGTCGCGGCCCTTGTACACGCGCAGGCCGGGACGGCTCACGCGCTCGATGCGCTCGATCACGGGACGGCCGGCGTAGTACTTGAGGGCGATCTCGAGCTCGCTCTTGTTGCCCTCGGTCTTCACCTGGAAGCCGTCGATGTAACCCTCGTCCTTCAGCACCTGGGCGATGGCCACCTTCACCTTGGAAGAGGGCACCGACACCGTGGCCTTGGAGACCATCTGCGCGTTGCGGATGCGCGTCAGCAGGTCGGAGATGGGATCACTCATGCTCATATCTGTCTCTCCTGCCTGCTTACCAGCTGGCCTTGATCACGCCCGGGATGTCGCCGGTGAAGGCCATCTCGCGGATCTTGTGGCGCGTGATGCCGAACTGGCGGAACGTGCCGCGGGCGCGGCCGGTCAGTTCGCAGCGATTGCGCTGGCGGGTGGGGTTCGCGTTGCGCGGCAGCTTCTGCAGCGCCAGGCGGGCGGTCATGCGCTCGTCGTCGCTCTTCTTCGCGTCGTTGGCGATGGACTTCAGTTCTTCGTACTTCTTCGCGTACTGGGCGACCAGCTTGTCACGCTTCAGTTCACGCTGGATCAAAGCAGTTTTTGCCACAGTGCACCTATCAGGACTTGAACGGGAAACGGAAACCGGCCAGCAGCGCCTTGCACTCTTCGTCGGTCTTCGCCGTGGTGGTGATCGAGATGTTCAGGCCGCGGATGGCGTCGACCTTGTCGTACTCGATTTCCGGGAAAATGATCTGTTCCTTGACGCCGATGTTGTAGTTGCCGCGGCCGTCGAAGGCACGCGACGACACGCCACGGAAGTCGCGCACGCGCGGCAGGGCCACGGTGACGAAGCGGTCGAGGAATTCGTACATGCGCTGGCCGCGCAGCGTCACCATCGTGCCGATGGCCTGGCCTTCGCGGATCTTGAAGCCGGCGATGGCCTTCTTGGCCTTCGTCACCACGGGCTTCTGGCCGGCGATCTTGGTCAGGTCGCCGACGGCGTGTTCCATGACCTTCTTGTCGGCGACGGCCTCGCTCACGCCCATGTTCAGCGTGATCTTGGTGATGCGCGGCACCTGCATCGGCGACTTGTAGCCGAACTTCTCGGTCAGCTCCTTGGCGACCTTGGTGCGATAGTGATCTTGCAGACGTGCGGTCATGTTCAGGCCACCTTGATTTCTTCGCCGGACGACTTGAAGACGCGCTTGCGCGTGTCGCCGTCGACCTTGATGCCGACGCGGTCGGCCTTGCCGGTCGAGGGGTTGTAGATCGCCACGTTGGACTGGTGGATCGGCATGGCCTTCTCCACGATGCCGCCGGTGGTGCCCTTCAGCGGGTTCGGCTTGGTGTGCTTCTTCACCAGGTTGATGCCTTCGACGACCACGTGATCGTCGTCCTTGCGCAGCACCACGGTGCCGCGCTTGCCCTTGTCGCGGCCAGCCAGCACGATGACCTGGTCACCCTTGCGGATCTTGTTCATGGCGGTTCCTTAGAGGACTTCGGGGGCCAGGGACACGATCTTCATGAACTTCTCGGTACGCAGTTCGCGCGTGACCGGGCCGAAGATGCGGGTGCCGATGGGCTCCAGCTTGTTGTTGAGCAGCACGGCGGCATTGCCGTCGAACTTGATGAGGGAGCCATCGCCACGGCGGATGCCCTTGGCGGTGCGGACCACCACGGCGCTGTAGACCTCGCCCTTCTTGACGCGGCCGCGCGGCGCGGCTTCCTTGATGCTCACCTTGATGATGTCGCCGACGCTCGCGTAGCGACGCTTGGAGCCGCCCAGCACCTTGATGCAAAGAACGGACTTCGCGCCGGTGTTGTCGGCGACTTCGAGCCGAGATTCAGTCTGGATCATTTCGTTTGTTCCCAACTTGACCCGAACACTCCCTGCGGGACGATCCAACAGGGCATCGGGACAGTCTTGGGCCCGCCGTCACCTCAGGACCCGCAGGCCCGTCAGTTCCGAGTGGGCGACGCCGCCCCAAGGAGCGACATGGAAAAAGCCAACTCACCCCCCAAAAGGAGGCGAGCCCGCGATTATGACCGATGACCAGGATTTGTCAACAGGGTCCTACACGCCGGCGCACTGCATATAAGAAGCAGCGAGCTCCCGGAAGGCGGCGACCTGGGGGTCCAGGCCGGTTTCCTCCCGCAGCAGCGCGCCCACCTCGGGCGCCAAGTCCCCCGCCATGCGGGCATCAAGGAACAGCAACCGGAACCGCCGGGCCAGCACGTCCTCCACCGTCCGCGCATATTCATGGCGGGCGGCGAAGCGGACCATGGCCGCCGTCAGGCCGCCACCCAGGTCGCGCCGGTCCCCGGGCAGGGATGCGACCTGGTCGGCTTCGGTGCCATACAGATGGGGACCCGGCGGCGCACTCAAGGGTGTGGCGGCCTCGCGACGGTGCGGCGCTCCGACGAGCGGCAAGCTGGCGGTCACGCCCGAGGCGCCGCGCGGCAGCAGGTGCGCCTCGTAACAGCGTTCCAGCACGTCCTCCGCCATGGCCCGGTAGGTCGTCCATTTCCCGCCGGTGACGGTCACGAGTCCGGACCGGCTGACCAGCACCGTGTGCTCGCGACTCAGCGACTTGGTCGGCTCATCGCCGTTGCGGACCGGCCTGACCAGCGGTCGCAGCCCCACCCAGGCGCTGCGGATGTCCCCTTGGCCCGGGGCCCGGACCAGATAGCGCGCCGATTCGCCCAGGATGAATTCCAGCTCCTGCCGGAACGGCCGGGGTTCACGCGGCAGGTCGTCGCGCGGGGTGTCGGTCGTGCCCAGGATGAGCTTGCCCAGCCAGGGCACCGCGAACAGCACCCGGCCGTCGGCGGTCTTCGGCACCATCAGGGCGTGCTGGCCGGGCAGGAACGCGCGGTCGACCACCACGTGCACGCCCTGGCTGGGGGCCACCATGCCCTGGACGGTGCGGCCGATGGCCTTGCCGTCCTGCTGGCGCAGCGTGTCGACCCACACCCCGGTGGCGTTGACGACGCATCGGGCGCGCACCGTGAACTCCCGCCCGCTCTCCGCATCCCGCGCGCTCAATCCGGCCACGCGCCCCCCTTCGTGCAGCAGCTGCGTAACCTCGCAGTAGTTGACGACCAGGGCCCCCTGGGCCGCCGCGGTGCGGGCGAGCGCCAGGGCCAGCCGCGCGTCGTCGAACTGGCCGTCCCAGTAGCGGATCCCGCCCTTGAGGCCCTCGGGCCGGGCGGTGGGGAGCGCCGCCAGCGTCTTGCCGCGCCCCAGGAACTCGGTGCGCCCGAGGCCGGCGATGCCCGCCAGCGCGTCGTACATGACCAGCCCCGCGCCGTAGTACGGCAGCTCCCACAGCTTGTAGGCGGGCAGCACGAAGGGCAGCGGCTGCGCCAGGTGCGGCGCGTTGCGCAGCAGCGTGGTGCGTTCGTGCAGGGCCTCGCGCACCAGGCCGATGTCGCCTTGCGCGAGGTAGCGCACGCCGCCGTGTACCAGCTTGGTCGCGCGCGAGGAGGTGCCCTTGGCGAAGTCGTGCGACTCCAGCAGCACCACGTCGAGCCCGCGCGAGGCGGCGTCCAGTGCCACGCCCAGGCCGGTGGCGCCGCCGCCCACCACCGCAAGGTCCCAGGTCCCGCCCCGGGCCAGGCGCTCCAGCAGGTCTTCGCGTCGGGTCGGGGCCGCGGGCGCCGCCACGCCTTCCGTCACGGCCGGGCCCAGCCCTTCGCGCGCTCCACCGCTTCACGCCAGCGCGCCAGCTTGGCCTGCCGCTGCGGCTCCGGCAGGCGCGGCTCGAAGCGGCGGTCCGCCTGCCACTGCGCGGCGATCTCGTCGCCGCCCTGCCAGAAGCCGGTGGCGAGCCCGGCCAGGTAGGCCGCGCCCAGCGCCGTCGTTTCCGTCACCTGCGGGCGCACCACCGGAACGCCCAGGAAGTCGGCCTGCATCTGCATCAGGAGATTGTTGCGCGAGGCGCCGCCATCGACCCGCAGTTCGGTCAGGGGAATGCGGGCGTCGCGCGTCATGGCGCCGAACACGTCGGCCGACTGCAACGCGATCGCCTCCAGCGCCGCCCGCGCGATGTGCGCACGCGTGGTGCCGCGCGTGAGGCCCACCAGGGTGCCACGCGCATAGCCGTCCCAGTCCGGCGTTCCGAGCCCGGCGAAGGCGGGCACGAGGTACACGTCGCCGGTGTCGTCGACCTGGGCCGCGAGCGATTCCACCTCGGGGGCCGACTGGAGGATCTGCAGGCCGTCGCGCAGCCACTGCACCGTCGCGCCCGCGACGAACACGCTGCCCTCCAGGCAATAGGCGGTGCGGTGCGGACCCATGGGCCCCTGCCAGCCCACCGTCGTGAGCAGGCGGTTGCGGCTCGCCACGGGCGCGGCGCCGGTGTTCATCAGCATGAAGCAGCCGGTGCCGTAGGTGTTCTTGGCCATGCCGGGCGCGAAGCAGGCCTGGCCGAAGGTGGCGGCCTGCTGGTCGCCGGCGATGCCCGCGATCGGCAGCGCCGCGCCGAACAGGGAGGACTCGGTCTCGGCGAGCACGCCGCTGGAAGGCAGCACGTCGGGCAGCACCGCGCGGGGGATGCGCAGCAGCTCCAGCAGTTCGTCGTCCCAGTCCAGGGTGTGCAGGTCCAGCAGCAGCGTGCGCGAGGCATTGCTCGCGTCGGTCGCATGCACGCGCCCGCCCGTGAGGTTCCACACCAGCCAGCTGTCGATGGTACCGAAGGCGAGTTCGCCAGCCTCCGCCCGCGCCCGCGCGCCGGGGACGTGGTCCAGCAGCCATTCGAGCTTGGTGCCGGAGAAGTACGCATCGATGACCAGGCCGGTCTTCTGCTGGATGCGCGTGGCGGCGCGCCCATTGCGCCGCAGTTCGTCGCAGCGCGGGGCCGTGCGCCGGTCCTGCCACACGATCGCGTTGGCCACGGGCTGGCCGGTCGCGCGGTCCCACAGCACGGTCGTCTCGCGCTGGTTGGTGATGCCTATCGCTTCCACCTGCGAGGGGCCGCCCACCTGCTCCAGCGCCTCGAGGGCCACCGCGTGCTGCGTCGCCCAGATCTCGCGCGCGTCGTGTTCCACCCATCCCGGCTGCGGGAACAGCTGCGCGAATTCGCGCTGCGCCAGCGCCGCCACCCGGCCCGCGCGATCGAACACGATCGCGCGCGAACTCGTCGTGCCCTGGTCCAGGGCGAGAACGTATGTCATGGGCCGGCAGCGTAACCCAAGGCCGTGGGACCGGGGGTCTGCGCGGCAGAGAAACGGGCCTGCGTTGGGTCTGCAAGGGGCGGGATGCTAGGCGCCGGAGCGGGTCAAGCCTGGCTGGCTTGACCCGCTCCGGCAACGACGCAGACGGCCCCTTGCAGGCCCAACCCTCCGGGCCGGGGTCTGGGGGCCCGCCATGCGTCGTTGCATACTCCTTGCGTACATAAAGTACGCGGCGATCGTATGCGCCTAGCCTGCCGGGCCCCCAGACCCCGGCGCAGGCCCGTTTCTCTGCCGCACAGACCCCTGGACTCGCCCGCCATGCCGTTGCCTTCCGTTCCCACCCTGTCGCGCCGCACGCTGCTGCGCGGCGCCGCCGCGGCCTGCGCGCTCGCCGCCACCGGCTGCGCCACGCGTGCGCCCTCCCCGCCGCCGCAGGGCCTGTCGCAATTGCGACTGCTCGGAGAGAAGATCCTGCCGCACGGACTGCAGGTGGCGGGCACCACCGTCGGCGGCCTCTCGGGCATCGACCACGACCCGGCGACCGGCCTGTGGGTCGCCATGTGCGACGACCGTTCCGAGTTGCAGCCCGCGCGCTTCTACACCCTGCGCGTCGACCTGCGCCCGGCCGGCCTCGACGTGGAAGTGCTGGACGCGATCACGCTGCGCCAGGCCACCGGCACGCCCTTCCCCAAGCGCCAGCTCGGAGGCGAGGTGGTCGACCCCGAATCGATCCGCCTGCTGCCCGGGCGCCGCGGCATCCTGTGGACCAGCGAGGGCGACTATCCCGCCAACCAGTCGCCGACCCTGCGCGAGTCGCGTCTCGACGGCAGCCTGGTGCGCAACTTCGAAGTGCCCGCCATGCTGCAGTTCGGGCGCCCCGGCAGCGGCCCGCGCGCCAACCTCACCTTCGAAGGTCTCGCGCTGTCGCCCGACGCGCGCACGGCCTGGGTCGGCATGGAGGCGGCGCTGCACCAGGACGGCCCCGAGCCCGCGGTCGGCCGCCCGGGCGGGCCCTGCCGCTTCACCGCCTTCGACGTGGCGAGCGGCCGCGCCGTGCGCCAGGTCGCCTACATCCCCGACCCGATCCCGCAGGCGCCCGCGCTGCCAGGCGGGGGGGACAACGGCGTGAGCGAGATCCTGATGATCGACGCCGACCGCATGCTGGTGCTGGAGCGCGCCTACATGGCGGGCGTCGGCATGTCGCTGCGCATCTACGAGATCGACACGCGGGAGGGCAGCGACACGCTGGCGATGCCGCGGCTGCAGGAAGGCGCCTACCGCGCCTGCGGCAAGCGCTTCGTCGCCGACCTGTCCCAGCTCGGCCTCTCCCGCCTCGACAACACCGAAGGCATGTGCTGGGGCCCGCGCCTGCCCGGCGGGCGGCGCTCGCTGGTGGTGGTGAGCGACGACAATTTCAGCTCCAAGCAGGTCACGCAATTCGCGGCCTTCGAATACCTGGGACAGGAATGATGGACACCTCGCGCATCGCATTCGTCGGCGGCGGCAACATGGCCAGCGCCATCATCGGCGGGTTGATCCGCCAGGGCCTGCCGCCGGCCCAGGTCGCCGTCGTCGAACCGTTCGCGGACGCGCGCGAGCGGCTGCGCCAGCAGTTCGGCGTCGAGGCCGAAGAACAGGCCGGCGCCGCGCTCGCGTCCTGCGGACTGGTCGTCTGGGCCGTGAAGCCGCAGACCTTCCGGGACGCCGCGGCCCAGGCCCGCGCGCACGTGCAGCAGGCCCTGCACCTGAGCGTGGCGGCCGGCATCCGCTCCGACAGCATCGCCGCCTGGCTGGGCACGGACCGCATCGTGCGCTCCATGCCCAACACGCCGGCGCTGGTCGGCAAGGGCATGACGGCGCTGTTCGCGCGCGCCGGCGTGACGGCGCAGGAGAAGGCGCGGGTCGAGCAGGTGATCACGACCACCGGCGAATTCCTGTGGGTGGATGCCGAGAAGCAGCTCGATGCGGTCACCGCGCTGTCGGGGTCCGGCCCGGCCTACGTCTTCTATTTCCTCGAGGCGATGACGCAGGCCGGGGCGGAGATGGGCCTGGATGCGGACCAGGCGCGGCGGCTGGCGGTGGGCACCTTCGCGGGCGCCTCGGAGCTGGCGCGCGCGTCGGAGGAGCCGCTGCAGGTGCTGCGCGAGCGGGTCACGTCCAAGGGCGGCACCACGCATGCGGCGCTCACCTCGATGGAGCAGGACGGGGTGAAGGCCGAATTCGTCCAGGCGCTGCACGCCGCCTGCAGGCGGGCCGCGGAACTGGGCGACGAATTCGGGAAGTGAAACTCAGGCCAGCGCGTAGCCCACGATCGTCCCCGCGAACAAGGTGAACCCGAACCAGTGGTTCACCCGGAAAGCCCGGAAGCACCCCTCGCGCGAGCGCTCCCGGATCAGCGTGTAGTGCCACGCGGCCTGCGCGCCGGCGGCCGCCGCGGTCAGCGCGAGGGTCCAGGCGGGGATCCGACCCGCCAGCACCACCGCCCAGATCGCGATCGCGGCGACGTAGCAGGCCATCACCACCGCGACGTCCGCGCGGCCCAGCGTGATCGCCGAGGTCTTGATCCCGATGCGCAGGTCGTCGTCGCGGTCGACCATCGCGTATTCCGTGTCGTAGGCCAGCACCCAGAACAGGTTGCCCAGCAGCAGCACCCAGGCCAGCAAGGGCACCTCGCCCCGCACCGCCGCGAAAGCCATCGGGATGCCGAAGCTGAAGGCGACGCCCAGCACCGCCTGCGGCATCGACACGAACCTCTTCGCGTAGGGGTAGGCGATCGAGATCGCGAGCGCGGCGAAGGACCAGGCGATGGCCGCCGCATTGGTCGTCAGCACCAGCGCGAACGCGAGCAGCGCCAGCACCGCACCCAGCACCAGCGCCTCCCGCACCGACACCGCGCCGGTGGTGACCGGCCGCTTCGCCGTGCGCTTCACGTGCTTGTCGAACTCGCGATCCGCGACGTCGTTGACGCAGCAGCCCGCGCTGCGCATCAGGATGGTGCCGAGGGTGAACACCGCGATGAGGTGCCAGCCGGGGAAGCCGCCCGCGGCGATCCACAGCGCGTAGAGCGAGGGCCACAGCAGCAGCAGCCAACCCGCCGGACGGTTCCAGCGGATCAGGTCGAGGTAGAGGGGGAACTTCTCGCGCAGCATTCAGAGCCCGAGCCGGCGCAGGTCCAGCCGGCCGTCCTTCATCGGGGGGCACCAGAAGTACGCGCCGGTGAGCGGTCGGGAGATCGAGAACATCGCGTCGACGATGCCGTCGTCGTGCCCCGCCATCCGCCGCATCTGCTGCTCGAAGGCCTGGTGCGACTTGCCGAAGGCGATGAACATCAGGCCCGCCTGCATGCTCAGCATCCAGGGCATGGAGCGGCGCAGCAGGAAGGCCTCGGGCTCGAAGCTTTCCTGGGCCGTGCGCTTCACGTGCGCGGTCTGCGGCGCGTCCTCGATCTCCTCGTTGTCGGCCAGGCGGCGGCCGAAGTGGGCGTCGCGCTCGGCGTCGCCCAGGCGCTCGAAGGCGTCGAGGTCGTGGATCCACTGCTGCACGGCCACGAAGCTGGAGCCGTCCAGGCCCTCGCCCGCGCCGTGCACGAAGGCGGCCTGTTCCGCCTCCTCGCCGGTGGGGTTCTCGGTGCCGTCCTCGAAGCCGGTGAGGTCGTGGCCGTGGCCGCTCTCGCCCAGCTTGTGAAGGAAGGCATCGAGCACGTGCTCCACGGCGAAGGCGGGCTCCAGCGCCTTCTGCACCTTGCGCGTGACGTGCAGCAGGTCGCCGAGGTCGCTGCCGCGCAGCCAGCACCACAGCGTGCCCGGCGTCACGGGCACCTTCACGTCGGCGCGCGAGAAGTCGGGGTATTCGTGCAGGCCCGGGACCTGCGCGCCCAGCTTGCGCACCAGGGACGGGCCGATGCCGACCACGACGTCGCTGCCGTCCACCAGGGGCGACAGGCGGCCCAGCGCCTCCCGGATCGCGCCAGCGTCCACGCCCGCGTTCACCGGGTGGAACAGCACGTAGCGCGCGACGGGGGGCGGCGCATCGAGGATGCCCGGCTGCCAGGGCTTGTCGGCGTTGGGGGAAGTGGAATCTCTCATGACAGTCTCTTCACGCCCGGCAGTTCGCAGGCGTAGATGGAGTTGCGCAGGGCGGCGATCGCCTCGTAGCGGGTGAAGCTGCGCCGCCAGGCCAGCACCACCCGCCGGCTCGGCGGTTCGCCCTCGAAGGGGATGTACTTGACGAAGGCCTGGTCCTCGCTGCGCCGCTTCGGCCGTGTCGAGAACGCCTCCTTGGGCACCGACAGGCGCGGCACCAGGGTCACGCCCATGCCGGCGGCGACCATGTGCTTGATCGTCTCCAGCGAAGAGCCTTCGAAGCTCTTGCGGATGCCTTCCGCATCGCTGGAGAAGCGCGCGAACTCCGGGCAGACCTCCAGCACGTGGTCGCGGAAGCAGTGGCCGGTGCCGAGCAGCAGCATGGTCTCCTGCTTCAACTCCTCCGCCCGAACCGCCTTGGTCGCGGCGAGCGGATGGTTGCTGGGCACGGCGGCGAGGAAGGGCTCGTCGTACAGCGGTGCGATGGCGAGGCCGGTGTCCGGGAAGGGCTCGGCCATGATCGCGCAGTCGATCTCGCCGGTGCGCAGCATCTCCAGCAGGCGCACGGTGAAGTTCTCCTGCAGCATCAGCGGCATCTGCGGCGTGCGGGCGATCGCCTGCCGCACCAGGTCCGGCAGCAGGTAGGGGCCGATCGTGTAGATCACGCCCAGCCGCAGCGGGCCGGCGAGCGGGTCCTTGCCGCGCTTGGCGATCTCCTTGATCGCGGCGGCCTGCTCCAGCACGCTCTGGGCCTGGCGGACGATCTCCTCGCCCAGCGGCGTCACCGCCACCTCGTTGGCGCTGCGCTCGAACAGCTTGACTTCCAGTTCCTCCTCGAGCTTCTTGATGGCGACGGAGAGGGTGGGCTGCGAGACGAAGCAGGCTTCCGCCGCGCGGCCGAAGTGCTTTTCCCGCGCGACCGCGACGATGTACTTGAGCTCGGTGAGCGTCATTCTTGGTTTGGTTTCCGTCGGGCAAGCCGCAGGCTATCGACTCCGGTCAGGCCTTCAGATATTCCGATTTTCCACCCAACCAGCGGCTCACGTGATGCTCCGCGAGCTCGGGGTGACGGTCGAGCATCAGCGGCGCGACTTCGCGCGCCCACTGCAGGAGGGCGGTGTCCAGCGAGAGGTCGGCGAATCGCAGCAGCGGGGCGCCCGACTGGCGCGCGCCCAGGAACTCGCCGGGGCCGCGGATCTCCAGGTCGCGGCGCGCGATCTCGAAGCCGTCGCCGGTCTCCGCCATCGCCTTCAGGCGGGCACGCGCGGTGTCGCCGAGGCGCCCGTGGTCGCCGGCCGAATAAAGGAGGACGCAGGCCGAGGCAGCGGCCCCGCGGCCCACGCGTCCGCGCAGCTGGTGCAGCTGGGACAGGCCGAAGCGCTCGGCGTGCTCGATCACCATCAGCGAGGCATTGGGCACGTCGACGCCCACCTCGATGACCGTGGTGGAGACCAGTACCCCCATCTGGCCACCGGTGAACAGGGCCATCACCGCCTTCTTCTCCGGCGCCGGCATGCGCGAATGCAGCAGGCCCACCATGACGCCCGGGAGCGCCTCGCTCAGGTCCTGGTGGGTGGCGGTGGCATTGGTGAGATCCAGGGTCTCGCTCTCCTCGATGAGGGGACAGACCCAGTAGACCTGCCGCCCCTGCGCCACCTGGGCGCGGATGCGTTCGACGACCTCGCCGCGGCGGCTGTCGGAGATCAGCTTGGTGACCACGGGCGTGCGGCCCGGGGGCAGCTCGTCGATGGTGGAGACGTCGAGGTCCGCGTAGTAGCTCATGGCGAGCGTGCGGGGAATGGGGGTGGCGGACATCATGAGCAGGTGAGGTTCCCGCTGCGCGGAAACCTCGCCTTGTGCGTCCGTGGTTCCCCCCTCCCCGGCCCTCCCCCTCGAGGGGGAGGGTGCCATGTCAGCCCGCATCTTCCCCCGCAGCGCCAGCCGCTGCTCCACGCCGAAGCGATGCTGTTCGTCGATGATCGCCAGGGCCAGCGCCTTGAACTGCACCTGCTCCTGGATCACGGCATGGGTGCCGACCACCAGCGCGGCCTCGCCGCTGGCGACCAGGTCCAGCATCTCGCCGCGCTCCTTCTTGCGCTGGCTGCCGGTCAGCCACGCCACCCGCAGGCCGCGCGGCATCAGCAGCGGCTCCAGCCAGCCGATCAGCTTGCGGAAATGCTGCTCCGCCAGGATCTCGGTCGGCGCCATCAGGGCGCACTGCCAGCCCGCGTCGATGGCGATCGCCGCCGCCAGGGCCGCCACGACGGTCTTGCCGGAGCCGACGTCGCCCTGTAGCAGGCGGTGCATGGGGCGCTCCCGGCGCAGCCCCTGGGCGATCTCCTCCGACACGCGGCGCTGCGCCTGCGTGAGCTGGAAGGGCAGCGCGGCGAGCAGTTGCTCGTGCAAGCCCCCTTCCCCCGCGCGCAGCGCCGGCGCCTGCAGCCGGTCGTGCTCGCGCCGGCTTTGCAGCTGCGACAGCTGCTGCGCCAGCAGTTCCTCCGCCTTCAGCCGCTGCCACGCCGGGTGGCTGCGGTCCTCCAGCGCCACGATCGAGACTTCGGGCGCCGGGTGGTGCAGGAACTGCAGCGCCTGGAGCAAGGTCCATTCGCGGGCACGGCCGGGGGCCGGCGGCGCGTCGGGCGGGATGGTCTCCGACAGGTCCGCGCGCTGCAGGCCGCCGGCCACCGCCTTGCGCAGATAGGGCTGCGGCAGTCCGGCCACCGTGGAATAGACCGGCGTCAGGGCCTCCGGCAGGTCGCCCCCTGCCTGCTTCCAGCTCGGATGGACCATCTGCCAGCCGAGGAAGCCGCCCTTCACCTCGCCCCGGATGCGCAACTGCGTACCCACCGCCAGCGACTTCTGCTGGGAGGGATAGAAGGTGAAGAAGCGCAGCACGCAGGTGTCGGTGCCGTCGTCCACCTTCACCACCAGCTGGCGCCGCGGCCGGTACTGCACCTGGCAGTCGACGACGGTGGCCTCGACCTGGATCGTGTCGCCCTCGCGCGCATCGCGCAGCTTCACGATGCGGGTCTCGTCCTCGTAGCGCAGGGGGATGTGGAGGGCCAGGTCGATGTCGCGTGCGAGGCCCAGCTTGGCGAGGGCTTTCTGCGGCTCCGACAGCGCCTTGGTTTCCGGCATGGGACAATTCTGCCCTGCTATTCCCCCCACCCACTTGGAACGGGCCCGTCCGGCCCTCAAGCGCATGCGCCACTTCACCCTGGGCGATTTCGACTTCGCCCTCCCCCCGGAACTGATCGCCCAGCACCCCGCCGCCGAACGCAGCGCGTCGCGCCTGCTGGATGGCACGGGACCCGCCCCTGTCGACCGCGTCTTCCGCGAACTGCCGCACCTGCTGCGCGAAGGCGACCTGCTGGTGTTCAACGACACCCAGGTGGTCAAGGCCCGCCTGTTCGGCGAGAAACCCACCGGCGGCAAGCTGGAACTGCTGGTCGAACGCGTCCTCGGCGACCGCGAGGTTGCCGCCCACATGAGGGTGAGCAAGAAGCCGCCCGCGGGCACCGAACTGCGCATGGACGGCGGCTTCGGCGCGACCCTGCTCGGTCGCTGGCCCGGGGAAGACGGTCCGCTGTTCCGCTTCGCCTTCAGCGAAGACCCGTACCGCGTGATGGAGCAGCACGGCCACGTGCCGCTGCCGCCCTACATCACCCATGCCGACACCGCCGAAGACGCGCGGCGCTACCAGACCGTGTTCGCCAAGAACCCGGGCGCCGTCGCCGCCCCCACGGCCGCCCTGCACTTCGACGACGCCGTGCTGGCCGCCCTGGAGGCCAGGGGCGTGCGGCGCGCCAGCGTGACCCTGCACGTGGGCGCCGGCACCTTCCAGCCGGTGAAGACGGAGGACATCGCGCAGCACCGCATGCACAGCGAGTGGTACCAGGTGCCCGAAGCCACGCAGCAGGCCATCGCCGAACTGCGCGCGCGCGGCGGCCGCCTGGTGGCGGTGGGCACGACCACGGTCCGCACGCTGGAATCCTGGGCGCGCAGCGGCCAGGCGAGCGGCGACACGGACATCTTCATCACCCCGGGCTTCCAGTTCCGCCAGGTGGACCTGCTCCTCACCAATTTCCACCTCCCCAAGTCCACCCTGCTGATGCTGGTGAGCGCCTTCGCCGGCTACGAGCACGCCATGCAGCTCTATCGCCACGCGGTCGAAAGCGGCTACCGCTTCTTCAGCTATGGCGACGCCATGCTGCTCGCGCGCACCTGAACACGACGATGCTGAAGTTCGAACTCCTGAAAACCGAAGGGCACGCCCGCCGCGGCGTCCTCACCCTCAACCACGGCGTCGTGCAGACGCCGATCTTCATGCCCGTGGGCACCTACGGCACCGTCAAGGGCGTGACGCCGCGCTCGCTGGAGGAGATGGGCGCGCAGATCATCCTGGGCAACACCTTCCACCTGTGGATGCGCCCCGGCCTCGACGTGCTGCAGCAGTTCGGCGGCCTGCACCGCTTCGAGCAGTGGGACAAGCCGATCCTCACCGACTCGGGCGGCTTCCAGGTCTGGAGCCTGGGCGAGATGCGCAAGATCAGCGAGGAGGGCGTGAAGTTCGCCTCGCCGGTCAACGGCGACCGGCTGTTCCTCACGCCGGAGATCTCGATGCAGATCCAGACCACGCTGAACTCCGACATCGTGATGCAGTTCGACGAGTGCACGCCCTACGACACGCAGGGCCACATCACGACGGAGGCGGAGGCGCGCTACTCGATGGAGCTGTCCCGCCGCTGGGCGCTGCGCTGCCAGGCCGAATTCGCGCGGCTGGAGAATCCCAACGCCCTGTTCGGCATCGTGCAAGGCGGCATGTACGAGCACCTGCGCGAGGAGTCGCTCGCCGCGCTGGTCGACATGGACTTCCCCGGCTACGCGGTCGGCGGCGTCAGCGTCGGCGAGCCGAAGGAGGACATGCTGCGCATCATGGCGCACACGCCGCACCGCCTGCCGGCGCACAAGCCGCGCTACCTGATGGGCGTCGGCACGCCGGAAGACCTGGTGGAGGGCGTGGCGCGGGGCGTGGACATGTTCGACTGCGTGATGCCCACGCGCAATGCGCGCAACGGCCACCTGTTCACGCGCTACGGCGACCTGAAGATCCGCAACGCCAGGCACCGCAGCGACGAGCGCCCGCTGGACGAGACCTGCACCTGCTACACCTGCCGCGGCACGACGCGCCCCGACGGCACGGCGAGCGGCGGCTTCTCGCGCGCCTACCTGCACCACCTGGAGCGCTGCGGCGAGATGCTGGCCCCCATGCTCGCCTCGATCCACAACCTGCACTTCTACCTGAACCTGATGCGGGAGATCCGCGAGGCGCTGGAGCTGGGGACCTTCGAGGCGTTCGCGCTGGCCTTCAGGCGGGACCGGACACGAGGCGTGTGAACGGCCCCGCGCCGGCGCTCCCCGCCGACGCCCCGCAGCTGTGGCAGAACTTCGCGAACGCGCTCTTGCGCGTCGCGCAGCTCCCGCAGCGGTCGAACAGGCCGATGCCGCAGTGCGGGCAGTAGTCGATCTTCTCGTCGCGCAGGTCGACCGGGCGCTCGCAGCCCGGGCACACGCCCTTGGCCAGGCGCGCGAGCGCCGTGTCGTAGCTCAGTTCCTCGCGCCGCTGCGCGTCGGGTAGCTGCTCCGCCGCCTTCTGCCGTTCGAGATAGCGGTTCAGCGCCAGGATCGCCTGCCGGCCGACCAGCACCGTCACCACGATCCCCACGAGGTAGCGCACGTAGCCCCCGTAGCTGGGGAGGTAGGGCACCAGCTCCACGAAGAAGGTGAAGAGCGCGAACAGGGCGAAGCCCCAGACGAAGGGCCACCAGGTGCCGTGCCGGCGGGTGCGCAGCAGCCAGCCGGCGACACCCAGCAACGGCAGGGTGAGCGCCAGCCGGTAGAGGAACACGCGCAGTTCCACCCGGCGCGCCTCCATGTTCATCTTCCGGGCGGCTTCGCGCTCCATCTCCTGCAGCTCCTGCCGGGCGCGCGACTCGGCCTGGCGCGCGTCCAGCAGCGCCTGGTCCTGGCGCTGCTCCGCGGCCTGGGCGGCGCGCTCGGCCTGCTTCAGCGCATCGAGCTGCCGCGTGCGGGCGAGGACCTCGGGATCCTGTTCCGGCAGTTGCGTCGCGCGGCGGGTGGCCAGCCAGTTCTGCAGGCTTTCGCGGGCCGCCTGCGTGTCGGATTCGGCCACGCGCCGCTTCAGCCGCGCCTGCTCCAGCGCGTCCTGCGCCTCGCGTGCCGTGCGTCCGGACTGCTCGATGCCGGCGCGCAGGCGTTCGCCCGCGGCGCGGTCCATGAAATCCTCGACGCGCAGCGGCTTCTCCACCTTGGGCAGGTCGCCGACCAGGGTGCCGCCCAGGCCGATCAGGAAGCCTGCGAAGACGACCGCCACCAGCCACAGGCCGCGGCGGAACCATTTCTCGGACAGGCGCAGTGCCTTGCTCATGATCCCTCCTCTTCTTTTCCGCCATCATGGCAGGCGCACCGGCGCGCCGCCAAGCCCGGATCGCTGCATCCAGGCGAACACCGAATCGACCGTCACGGTTTCGATCCGGTCGCTGAAGCGCTTCGCGTCCGGATGGTCGTCGAAGGCGACGTTGGCCGCGGCCAGGCGGCCGCCCAGGCGCGTGAGCGGACCGAGCCGCAGCACGCTCGGTTCGTAGCCCTGCAACTGCAGCCAGGCCTGCGCGCGCAGGCGCGAGGTCGCGGCGGGCTCCTGCGCCAGCGCCATGGTTTCCAGCACCCACTGGTTGGACTGCTGGTAGCGCTGGCCCCAGGCGTAGGCCACGATGCTGTAAGGCCTCTGGTGCAGGCGCTGCGCGCGCGCATCGTCCGCCAGCAGGGCGAGCAGCCGGCGCTGCAGTTCCGGCGTGGGCACGATCCAGGCGGCCTCGAAGCGCCACAGGTCGTCGAGGAAGAACTCGGCCAGGCCCTGCCGGTACAGGTCGGCGCTGTCGCTGCCGCAGGAATTGAGCTTGTGGAACACGCGCCATGCGGGGCGGCCGGACGCGTCCCGGGTGCGGAAGGCCACGCCCAGGTGGGACCAGCGCAGGCCGTACTTCGTCAGGTCGCGGCCGGCGCGGGCGAGCAGCACCAGCTGCACGCCATCGCGCGCGTAGGCGGCCTCCAGCGCCTCGTGCGTGCGCTGGGCCAGCCGCAATCCCTGTTCCACCGTCGCCACGGTGGGCTTGCGCGGCTCGCAGGAGCGGCCCGCCCGGGCGGCCGGCGCGAGGGTGAACGCGGCGAGGAGCACCAGGCCCGCCAGCAGTCGCTTGCCGTCCATGGCGGCCTCAGTGCGTCACGCGCTCGTTGTACAGCAAGGCCTCGCCCAGCGCGTTGGGGACGAAGGCCAGCACCTCGCCGGCGGCCGACAGCAGCACGCCGGCGCCGACCACGCTCACGGTGACGGCCGAGCCGACGGCCAGCGCCCCGGCCTCGATGCCGCGGCCACTCACTTCGATGCTGGCGCGGGCGCCGTCGGAGGCGCGCTCCAGCACGTAGACGGTGCCGCGCGCGCTCACTTCCACCGTCTTCACGACCAGCACGGCGCCGGCGGTGGACAGGGCCACGGGAAGCACCACCACGGCGCCCGCCGCCACGCTGGCGCCGCCGACCACCGACGCCACGGGCAGGGCCGAGAGCGCGCTCAGCGCGGAGAGCTGGTCGTGCGCCTGGGCCGATGCGGCCACGGCCGCCGCGAGGGCCAGGGTCAGGATGCTGCGCTTCATGTCATTCCTCCCGGGCGGCTTCGGCGCTGTCGGCGTTGTGCCGGTCGCGCAGGGTCTTGGCGAGCGTGAAGGTGCACGTGATCAGGTAGAGCCAGCTCACCGCGAGGAAGGCCTTGTAGGTCTCGCCGATCTCCATGCGGACGAGACCCCAGCCGGTGAGCGCCATCGCGAGGCCGAAGCCGCCCCACACCACCAGCGCGAACAGCGGCGTGTCGGCCGTGCGGCGTTCGTGCCGCGCCTGGTCCTGGTCGCGCACGAACTTCGCCAGCACGAAGGCGGCGGACAGGCAGAAGAAGTAGCCCATCACCATGAAGGCGCGGTCCAGGTCCCGTCCCGGCAGCCAGGCCAGGCCGACGCCGCACAGGAACACGGCCAGCAGGAAGGAGACCCAGACCTGCAGTTGCCAGGCACGGGTGTCGCGTCGGATCAGCACTTGCATCGTGAACCTCTTGGAGGTGTTGAACACGAGGGGCAGTGTGGGGAGCGGCTCGTCGACGCCGTCGGGATTTCGGCCGCGGCAGCGCGCGGCGGCATCACGGGTATCGAATGACGCTACTTTTGGTGCCGTGACGGCGGAGGGGGCCGGAGGGTTCTTCGTCGATCTCCGGGAGGCTTCGGAAGGTGGTGGATGCGGGGAGTCGTTGGTGCGCGCAGTTGCTTTCTTGCCGGACCAGAACGGGGCTGTCCGTCTCCGCGACTGTCCCCCGGCGCGGATGAGAACCGCGGCCCGGGGTGAGCGCCGCGCCCGCGCCTCCTCCTTTATGTCGCCGAGCCGGACAGTGACCCGTCCTGCTTTAGGTTGACACCTGTTCGGGACTTGTTGCCGGCCGCCGGTGGGCGGCCAGAGACGCCCGGTGCTTGGCATCGGGCGTTTCGTATTTTAGGGATAGGTGTGGCCGCTTCTCGTTGTACAGGCGCACGGATTCACTCACCATGCGCCTCGCTTGCTTGAGATCGGCTGGAGTCTGCAGCAGGTATTCCATCTTCAGGATTCCGTTGACCCTCTCGGCCAGCGCGTTCTGGTAGCAGTCATAGCCGTCCGTCATCGAGCAGGTGATGCGGTTTCGGGCGTGGATGCGCTGGTATTCCACCGAGCAGTATTGGGTGAATTCAACTCGTCGTAGCAACACGTCCTGATTGGAGGTGTTGATGAAAGCGAAGAAGCGGAAGTCGAATCGGTCACTACGCGCGAACCTGCGCTCGCCTGGTCGACCGCCGGTGTTGCA
>NZ_JAEQNE010000003.1:0-175000 GCF_016722785.1 Ramlibacter monticola
GAGGTCAGTTCACGTCCTGTCCAAAGGGGGCCGGCGGCGCCGGCCTACTACCCTCTCCCGATCAATTCAGGTGGAGGAGTTTGAGGTGGCCACGGGTGGGGGATTTTGGGTGGCCATCCGGGATGTCAGGTCAACATTCTCCGTCGTCCTGCTTCGGCACAACAAATTCATTCCGCCACTGGCGGCATCAGGAACGTGTGGCCAACCTGGCCAAAGGCCGGCGTGGAGGGTACGCAGAAGTTGAAGATCCACACGCCGCTGATCCGCCTGACCAAGGCGCAGATCATCCGGCAAGGCCTCCAGTTGGGAGTCGACTACGCTCTCACCAGCAGTTGTTATGACCCCGACCCCGAGGGTCGTCCTTACGGGGAGTGCGACTCCTATCTGCTGCGCGCGAAGGGGTTCGCCGAGGCTGGCGTCAAGGATCCCCTCTATGTTCGGTTCGAGATGGTCTGATCAGGACAGTCAAGCCCCTCTACGCGGCTGCGACCGGTTTCGAATCTGCACGCCGCGTGGTTATCCCGCCCAATCGACCCTTCAACATGCCATCGGACGCCTGGGCGCTCTTAGCAGCGGACGGCGAATTGCCGATCACGGGCCGCGTGATGTTGCGCACGGATCGAGCCCTGCATTCTCTGAATTGCGGCTGGCGAGCCATCGCGTCAAGTTTCCACCACCCGGCCAGTTGCACCGCAGCGAGCGCCTTCTCGAGCGCGCGCAGGTCACGCACGCTCGCGGCCCGGATCTGGGCGATGGCCGCGGCGGGATTGCGGGCGCGCAGGAGCGCGATGATCTTGTCGGGCCAGGGGGCGGAGCGGGCTAAGGGGGATTCCTTGGGGAAGTGCTTCAGGACGCGATTGTCCGCTGCGGCGGCGGAGCAGGCGACTGACCGCAACGCATCCGAAAGGCCAAGCGGATGGTTGGGCTGGGCGCCCAGGCGCGGGCAGGCATCTGGCGGCGCTGGCCCAGTCCCCATGAAATTCGAAACCATCACTTTCGAATTTCATGGCGCCTGGGCTATGATGTACGCATGCTCCCTCGTACCGCCCTGGAGAGCTCCGTGCGCCGCGCCCTCGCGCGCTCCAGGGGCGTCGTGCTTGCCGGCCCCAGGCAATCGGGCAAGAGCACCCTCGCCCAGCGGTTCGTCCCCCGCGATTCCTTTCACTACTTCGACCTGGAGTACCCGCCCCACGCGCAGCGGCTCTCCGAGCCCGCGCAGGTGCTCGAGCGCCTGCAGGGGCTGGTCGTCATCGACGAGGTGCAGCGCCGTCCGGACCTGTTTCCCCTGCTGCGCGTGTTGATGGACCGGTCCGACGCGCCGGGCCAGTACCTCCTGCTCGGAAGCGCGTCGCCGAACCTGGCGAGGCAGGCAGGTGAGTCGCTGCTGGGTCGGGTCGAGGTGGTCGAGGTCGCAGGATTCGACGTGCAGGAGGTGCATCCCGCCGGTGGCCCATGGGACGACGCTGCCGTTGACCGACTCTGGCTGCGCGGCGGCTTTCCCCGCTCCTGGCTCGCCGACACCGACGAGGACAGCTACGCCTGGCGGCACGGCGCGATCGCGCAGCACGTTCAGGCCGATCTGCCCCAGTTCGGGTTGGGCGTCCCGGCTCCGGCCATGCTGCGCTTCTGGACCATGCTGGCGCACTGCCATGGCCAGGTCTGGTCGGCAGCGGATCCCGCCCGCTCGATGGCCGTGTCGGAACCGACGATCCGGCGCTACCTGGACATCCTGACGCAGACCATGATGGTGCGGCAGCTGCAGCCCTGGCACGAGAACCTCGGCAAGCGGCAGGTGAAGTCCCCGAAAATCTATTTCCGCGACACGGGCCTGCTGCACGCGCTGATGGACGTGCGCACGCTGCCGCAGCTGCTGACGCACCCACGTGCGGGCGCCAGCTGGGAAGGCTTCGCGCTCGAACAGGTGCTGCGGCTGGCCAAGCCCGACCAGGCCTGGTTCTGGGCCACGCACCAGGGCGCCGAGCTGGACCTGCTGATGCTGCGGGGCAGCCGCCGCATCGGCGTGGAGTTCAAGCGCGCGGATGCGCCCAGGGTGACGCCGTCGATGCGCATCGCGATCGACGACCTGAAACTGGACTCCCTCTATGTCGTGTACCCCGGTGCGCAGCGATTCCAGATGGCGGGGGGCGTCGAGGCCGTACCGTTGTGGGCCTTGCTGCCGGTCGCTGATGACCGGCCGGTCGCACGACCTCGTTGACATCGACCACGGCGGCAGTTTCCACACTGCACTCGACGGCAGGAACGCGGTAGCTGACGTTCGCGTACGTCGAGAAGATTGGCTTTCCTGTGCCGAGTGCAGAAAGGGAAGCGAAAGGCGCGGGTATGCCTCAGTGGTGAGCCATCCATCGCCGTTGCTATCAAATCGAAGAAGTGGCAACCTCGAATTGGGATGTCAATCGGCTCCACATCGCCCCCATCCAGATCCTCGCGAAGAAACTCCAATGACCCCTTCCAAGCCCGCCGCCGTTGTCCTGCTAAGCGGAGGCCTCGACTCCACCACCGCCCTCGCCATTGCGCAGGCGCATGGGTTCGAGATATTCGCCCTCAGCTTTCGCTATGGCCAACGCCACGTCCATGAGCTGGTTGCCGCCGAGTCCATCGCTCGCCAGCTCGCGGTCGCAAAGCATGTCGTCGCTCAGATCGACCTGCGCGAGTTCGGTGGATCGGCGCTGACGGCCGACATCGAGGTACCCAAGGGGCGCTCGACGGCTCACATGTCACAGGGCATCCCGGTCACCTACGTTCCAGCCCGCAACACGGTTTTCCTGAGCTTTGCCCTGGCCTGGGCCGAGACGCTCGGCTCGTCCGACATCTTCATCGGTGTCAACGCACTTGACTACTCCGGCTACCCCGACTGCCGTCCGGAGTACATCGCCGCTTACGAGGCCATGGCCAACCTTGCCACCAAGGCCGGCGTGGAGGGCACGCAGAAGCTCAAGATCCACACGCCGCTGATCAGCCTGACCAAGGCGCAGATCATCCAGCAAGGGCTCGAGCTGGGAGTCGACTACTCTCTCACCAGCAGTTGTTATGACCCCGGCCCCGACGGCCGGCCTTGCGGGGAGTGCGACTCCTGTCTGCTGCGCGCGAAGGGGTTCGCCGAGGCCGGCGTCAAGGATCCCCTCTACCTTCGTTTCGGGATGGCCTGATCCTGACGGTCAGGACCCGGTACGCGGCCGCAGCCGGTTTCCACTGCCCTCTATCTTTCTTGAGCACCATCAAGCCTCCCATCCTTCTCGGGGCGCATGCTGGCCCTTGTCCCGCGCCCAGGAGGCCCCATGAACCCCATCAAGGCATGGCTCGAGGAGCACGCCTATTTCGACCGCCTGCTGACCGTGCTGCTGGAGGAGGCCGACGCCCTGAACGCAGGGGACATGCCCAGCTACGAGCTGTTGCTCGACGTCATCTCGTACCTGCGCGACTACAGCGACCAGGTGCACCACCCGCGCGAAGACGAGGCCTTCAGGCGGCTGGCGTCCCACAGCCCTGAATTGCGCCCGACGCTCGCGCGCCTGCACCAGGAGCACCGCGTGATCGCCGAGTCCGGCGAGCGCCTGCGCGAACGGGTGGAGGAAGCGGCGGCCGGCGCGGTGATGCCGCGTGCAGCCATCCAGTCGGCCGCGGCCACCTTCGTCGTCTACTACCGCAATCACATCGCGACAGAGGAGAACGAGGTCCTCCCCGCGGCCGCGCGCGAGTTGAGCGAGGAGGACTGGGCCGCCGCGAGGAACGCAGCGCCTTCGCTCGGGAATCCGCTGGTCGGGGAGAGTGCGAACGAGCGGTTCAGGAATTTGCGCAGGAGGATCGCGGCTGAGGCGGTGTCGGTGCCGCGGACGCACCAGGGTTCCCCGGCCACGTCGCGCGGACTGAGCTGGCGGCCTGACGGCTCCTGAGGGCTTCTCCCACCGAGCTCCCTCACCCAAGCCTGGGTCCGCCCCCACCGAACCTGGGGCCCCTCGCCGGGCCGGCCCGCCCGCGAGTCCGTCACCCGCGCTCCGCCCGACAATTGCCGAGCGCGTTGGCCCACAGCCAGCCGCGCAGCGGCCCCCCATCCCTGGCCCAGCCCTTGCAGCGAGCCTCCTCACACCCGGGCCGACACGGACCCGGGGACAGCATCGGGTGGCGCTGAGGAGCGCCGAGGAGAAGAGGGATCATGGTCCAGGCAACTGACGCTGGTTGTGGGCACGCGTGCGGGTTCGAATCCGCGAGCCGGAGCCGTCCGCGACGATGCCGTTCAGCGCGCCCCGCGGTACTCACCTGTTCCCTCCTGCTGGCTGCGCTGCCCGGACTGGCGAATGCGCATGTCCGCTGGTTCACCCACGCCGCCGAAGACAGCGCGATGCCGGAGTCGCTCACCGCGCTGATGGCCACGCCGGTGTTCGTCATCCTGCTGCTGCTGGCGCTGGCGGTGATCGGCTGGGTGTGCCGGGTCGACGCGCGCCTCGCCGGGAACAACCGGGAGATCATGCACCTGCAGCGGCGCATCGACAGGCGCATGACGCAGTTCGCCGCGCCGGTCCTGCGCTACGGCCTCGCGCTGTTCTTCGCCTCGGTCGCGCTCTATTTCAGGAACGAGCCGATCACGCTGACCCCGGAGCTGAAATCGCCGGCAGCCTGGGTGGTGCCGCTGCAGCTGGCGATCGCCGGCGGCCTGCTCTTTCGTGCGGGGGTGGTCCCGGCGTGCGCAGGCATGGTGCTGCTGTTTCTCTACTCCGTCCACCTGTACGGGGCCGTGCACATGCTGGACTACCACCTGTTCTTCGGCGTCTGCGTATTCCTGGCGCTGGACCGTTTCTCGGAGCGGCAAGGCGCGGCCACGGGGCTGCTGGTGCTGCGGCTGCTGGTGTCCACCAGCTTCCTGTGGGTCGGTATCGAGAAGTGGCTCTACGCCGAATGGACTTGCGACATCCTGGAGCACCAGCTGCCGGTCCTGACCATGGGTCTGGATCCGGACTTCTGGACCATGGCGGCCGGCTACGTCGAGGTGGCACTCGCATTCCTGATGCTGTTCGGCGGTGCGTCGTCGCAAGTGGCGGCACTCCTCCTGCTGGCGCTGATGGGCGCCGCGATCCCGCTGGTGGGCCTGGTGGACGCGATCGGCCACCTGCCGATGCTGTTCGCGCTGTTCGTACTGGCGACCACGCGCAACCGGCTGCCGCGCCGCCTGCGCGAGCATGCGACGTGGCAGCCGGCGAACCTGTGCAGCGTGTTCCTGCTCGCGTCGACGGGGCTCACCGGCCTCTACTACCTGGTGCACGAGTTCGCCCCGGCGACGAACGCGCGGCTCGCGGAGGTCTGGCCGGACGCCCTGCTGGCCGCGCTGGCGAGCAGCGCGCTGGCCGCCTGGGTGGCGCGGACGATCCTGCGCAACCGGGGCGCGCCCACCGTCCGCGAGGTCCGGTAGTGCACCCCTTCGCAGATCCGCCCGTTGATCACTTCCGCCACAGCTTCTCGCACGAGCGCGTCACCTCCGGCGGGGCTGACCAGCGTTTCCGCGGAGGGCAGTAGGGCGGCGAGCGGGGACGGGTTTCCAGTCCCTGCGCGATGGAATCGCCATTTCGGGAGGTCCGAGTCCGCCGCCGAGGGGCCTGGCTGCGGATCGGCCCGCGATTGCGGTTGCGCTCATCCTGAACCCGGCAGGGAGTTCCGGGCGGCGCCGCAACACCGCTCAGCTTCCTCCGGTTCCTGCCCCTCGTCGAGACGCGTTTTCCCGCAACCTGAGCGCCTGCGCCCGGCCTAGGATGGCTCTGTGGCCGCCAGCGACCTTGATCCGCCGCGGCGCGAGAAACGCTCCCGCCGCCGCTACCGAACGCCCCCCGCCCCAGCGAATTCCGTCGCGTGGCGGCACGCCTTGCCGTCCGCCACCGCCACACCTGCCCGCTCTCCGACCCCATCGAACGAACGCACCATGCAAGACCGCCGGCAATTCCAGTTCGCCGAGCTCGACAACTGGCTCAACCAGAACCGTGTCACCGAAGTCGAGTGCCTCGTCCCCGACCTCACCGGCGTGGCCCGCGGCAAGATCCTGCCGCGCGAGAAGTTCACCGAAGACCGTGGAATGCGGCTGCCCGAAGTCGTCGTGGCCATGAGCGTCACGGGCGAGTACCCGGAGGAGGGCCCCTACTTCGACGTGGTGAGCCGCACCGACACCGACATGCACCTCGTGGCCGATCCCACCACGGTGCGGATCGTCCCCTGGGCCGCCGACCCGACGGCGCAGGTGATCCACGACTGCTACGACCGCCACGGCCAGCTCGTGCCGTTCGCCCCGCGCGCCGTGCTCCGCCGCGTCTGCGAGCTGTTCGACCGCAAGGGCTGGGTCCCGGTGGTCGCGCCCGAGCTGGAGTTCTACCTGGTGGCGCGCAACACCGACCCGGACCAGCCGCTGAAGGCGCCCATCGGGCGCAGCGGCCGCGCCGAAACCTCCCGCCAGGCCTACTCCATCGACGCCGTCAACGAATTCGATCCGCTGTTCGAGGACGTGTACGACTACTGCGAGAAGATGGAGCTGAACGTCGACACGCTGATCCACGAGGTGGGCGCCGGGCAGATGGAGATCAACTTCTTCCACGCCGCGCCGCTGGCGCTGGCCGACGAGGTCTTCCTCTTCAAGCGCACCGTGCGCGAGGCCGCGCTGAGGCACGACATGTACGCCACCTTCATGGCCAAGCCGGTCGCGGGCGAGCCGGGCAGCGCCATGCACGTGCACCAGAGCCTCGTCAGCCGCGAAGGCGAACACAACCTGTTCAGCAACGAGGACGGCACGCCCAGCCGGGAGTTCTACTGGTACATCGGCGGCTTGCAGAAGTACATCCCCGCCGCCATGGCGCTGTTCGCGCCCTACGTGAACAGCTACCGGCGCCTGGCGCGCTTCACCGCCGCGCCCATCAACATCCAGTGGGGCGTCGACAACCGCACGGTGGGCATCCGCTCGCCGGTGTCCACGCCGCAGGCGCGCCGGGTGGAGAACCGGGTGATCGGCGCCGACGCCAACCCCTACGTCGCGCTGGCGGCCACGCTGGCCTGCGGCTACCTGGGGATCGAGCAGCGCATCGAGCCCACGCAGGAATGCAAGGGCAACGCGTACCACAGCGCGTTCGAGCTCCCGCGCGGCCTCGGCGAGGCCGTGCAGCTGCTGCGCGGCGAACCGGACCTGGCCGAGGTCCTGGGCAAGGAATTCCTGACCGTGTACGCGGAGATCAAGGACCTCGAGCACGAGGAATTCATGCGGGTGATCTCGCCCTGGGAACGCGAGCACCTGCTGCTGCACGTCTGACGGAAGACTCATCATGAGCGCCGACTCGCCCCCACTGCGCACCGAGCAGCCGCCGTTCACCGGGCGCACCACCAAGGAGTGGCAGGCCGCCGACGCAGCCCATTTCCTCCATCCGTTCACCGACCACCAGGCGCTGGCCACCAAAGGCGTGCGCGTGATCACGCGCGGCGAGGGCGTGTACGTGTGGGACAGCGACGGCCAGCGCATCCTGGACGCGATGTCGGGCCTGTGGTGCGTCAACGTGGGCTACGGGCAGGAAGCCCTGATCGAGGCGGCCACGCAGCAGATGCGCACGCTGCCCTACTACAACGCCTTCTTCCAGACCACGACGCCGGCGGCCACCGCCCTGGCGGAGCGGCTCGCCGCGCGCACGCCGGCGCAGTTCCGCCACGTGTTCTTCTGCGGTTCCGGCTCCGAAGCCAACGACACCGTGATCCGCCTGGTGCGCCGCTACTGGGACGTGATGGGCCAGGCGCAGCGCAAGGTGATCGTCTCCCGGCTGAACGCGTACCACGGCTCGACGATGGCAGCGGCCTCGCTCGGCGGCATGGCCGCCATGCACGCCCAGGGCGACCTGCCCATTCCCGGCATCGTCCACATCGACCAGCCGCATTACTGGGCGCATCGCGAGGGCGCGGCCAAGGACTTGGGACGCGAGGAGTTCGGCCTGCTCGCCGCCCATTGGCTGGAGGAGAAGATCCTCGCCATCGGCGCCGACAAGGTCGCCGCCTTCATCGGCGAGCCGGTGCAGGGCGCGGGCGGGGTGATCGTGCCGCCCTCCACCTACTGGCCGGAGATCCAGCGCATCTGCGACCGTCACGGCATCCTGCTGGTGAGCGACGAGGTCGTCTGCGGCTTCGGGCGCACGGGCCGGTGGTGGGGCTGCGAGGCCTTCGGCTCGAAGCCGGATCTGATCACCTTCGCCAAGGGCGTGACCAGCGGGTACGTGCCGCTGGGCGGCGTGATGGTGGGCGAGCGCATGGCGCGCGTGCTGATCGAGCAGGGCGGCGAGTTCGAGCACGGCTACACGTATTCGGGCCATCCCGTGGCCTGCGCCGTCGGGCTCGCCAACCTGGACGTGATCGAACGGCAGGACCTGGTCACGCGCGTGCGCGAGGACACCGGGCCCTACCTGGCGCAGCAGCTCGCGCAGCTGATGGAGCACCCGATGGTCGGCGAGGTCCAGAGCTGCGGGCTGATGGCGGCCGTGCAGCTGTGCCGCAACGTGCCGCTGCGCGAGGCCTTCGCCCCGGAGATCGCCATCGGCATGGTGTGCCGCAAGCACTGCTTCGACAACGGCCTGGTGATGCGGGCCGTGGGCGACCGGATGATCGTCGCGCCGCCGCTGGTGATCACCCGCGCGCAGATCGACGAGATGTTCGGCCTGGTGCGGCAGGCGCTGGATCGCACGCACGCGGAGGCCCACGCCGCGGGTTGGTTGGCGCGGTAGCGCAGGTGGGCCGACGGCGGGAAGGGCGCAGTCCCGTATTCCTTGAGCGCTGTCAAACCCTCTCCCGGGCGGAGGGCGCATGCTGGGATTTCTCTCGCCCGAGGAGGCCGCATGGATCCCGTCAAGGCATGGCATGAGGAGCACGCCTACTTCAACCGGCTGCTGAACCTGCTCCAGGAGGAGGTCGACACGCTGTACACGGGGCAGGTGCCCAACTACGAGCTCCTGCTCGACATCGTCGCCTACCTGCGCGACTACAGCGACCAGGTGCACCATCCGCGCGAGGACGAAGCCTTCCGGCGGCTGGGGCGCCTCAGCCCGGAGCTGAAGCCCGTCATCGCCCGCCTGCAGCAGGAGCACCGCGTGATCGGCCAGGCCGGGGACCGCCTGCGCGAACTGGTGGAGGAAGCGGCTGCCGACGCGGTGGTGCCACGCGCGGAGATCGAGGCGGCTGCCTCGACCTACATCGTCTACTACCGGGGGCACATCGCGACCGAGGAGAACGAGATCCTTCCCGTCGCGGCGCGGGAGTTGACCGACGTGGACTGGAGCGCGGCCCGCGCCGCGGCGCCGTCGCACGGGAATCCGCTGGCCGAGGAGGGAGCGGGCGGGCGGTTCAGGAACCTGCGACGGAGGATCGCGTCCGAGTCGGGGTCCGCACCGCGCACGCTCCAGTGTTCGCCGGCGGCCCTGCGCGGACTGAGCTGGCGGCCCGACGGCACCTGAGGCGGCGCGCAGGCGCGCCTGGTTCTAGGCAGTGACGGCACGCAAGGCCGGCTGCATCCGTCCGACGGCATGCAGCAGGCCGAGCACGTCCATCAGTTTCTCCCGCGCGGCATGGCGCAGGCACGCCGCTTCGCGCAGGAGCTCCTTCGACGGGGCAGCGCCGACCCCGCGTTCATACCGGCGCCAGGTTTCCTTCACCTCCCGCTCGATGGCACGGGCCGCGGCGTCCGCGTCCTTCCAGCCGTCGTAGGCGTCGACCATCGGTGCCATCCCGCGGATCCCGCCGGCGCTGGCCGCCGGCTCCGTCATCTCGCTGCGCCACATAATCAGCTCGCTCCTTGTCTGTCCTGAAGGGGAATGCAAGGCTCGGGCCTGCCCGGAACCGGGGGTTTGCTGTCGTTCCTGCCTGCTTTTCGGACAAAACGTGGGGAGTGCCACGCGGAGTTTGGGGAAGGAGCCCCATTGATGGTGGGGAGCGGCGCGACCTCTCCCGCCCGGCGGCGGGTCAATGAGCGCCCTGGTCCGACAGCCAGCGGAGGAACTCGCCCGTCTCCGACTTGTTGAACACCACGTCCGCGCCCAGGCCGAGGCAATGCCGCGCCACCGCCGGACTCGCATAGGCGCTGAACACGACCACCTTTCCCTGCAGGTGCAGTTCCCGGGCGCGGCGCACCACCCCCATCCCCGAGCCCTGTTCGAGCACGAGATCGACGATCGCGATGTCCCACTGGTTGGGGTGCTCCAGCAGCCAGAGCTTGGCTTCCGCTTCCGTGTCCGCCTCGCCCACCAGTTCGAAGCCGCCGAGCGCCACGAAGACATCCTCCAGCAACTTCTGCATCGACAGCCGGTCCTCGACGAGAAACAGCCGCACTTCCATGCTCCGTCTCCAGGTCGCAACATTGGTGCGAACTCCTTGTGCAATCCATTACCCCGGCCACGCTGCCCCAGCCATTCCATTTGCGCACATCGCCTACACAGGTGTGTAGTCCTTCGCGGACCGGGTGAGTTCTTGCGTCCGGCGGGAACCCCCGTGCCTTCCCGGTCCTCCGACGGGCGTGGAGGAGTTGGAATGACGCCGTCCGAGACCCTGCCTTCCGCGACGGTGCACGTCGGCGACACGGCGAAGCTCATGCTGCTGCAGCGCGTGGGAGGCCCGGTCGCGGACGACCTGCAGAGTCACCTGCAGCCGATGCTGCTGCTGGACGAACTGCTGCGCGTCACGCTCGCGAGGCCGGACCTGGATGCGCAGGCCCTGCCAAAGTACACGGAATGGATCCGGCCCGCGGTGCAGGGCGCGATGAAGGCCTGTGCCGCGGCGGCCGAATGGTTGCTCCCCCTGCCCGGCGCGAGCACGCCGTCCGCGCAACTCGCCGCGGAATGCGCCGCCCTGCTGCGGCCGGAGTTCGAGCTGTGCGGACTGCGCATCGAGCTCGAATGCGAAGGGGAGGCACTGGCGCTGGGCCGGGACCCGGGGCGCACGATGCTCTGTGCCGTGCTCGCGCATGCGGGCGACCACGCCGAGGGGCCGGAACGGATCGTCATGCAACTGAAGCACCGCGAAGGTCTTTGCGAGGTGCGTGTCTCCCGCCGACCCGCCACCGGCGCCGTGGCGACGGATTTCCTCCGTCCGGGGCAGGCGCCGCTCGCGTGGGGCGACCTGCTCGCACTCGCAGCCCGCGAAGGGGTGCCGCTGCGGCGGGAGAGCGACGGCACGCTGGTGCTCGAACTCGCTGCCGCGCCAGGCGCCGCGAGCTAGCTCACAGCTTCAGGTCGCTCAGGCCCGGATGTTCGTCCGGGCGCCGCCCCAGCGGCCACCGGAACAGCCGCTCCGCCTCCCGGATCGGCAGGTCGTTGATGCTCGCGAACCGCCTCTGCATCAAGCCCTGCGCGGTGAACTCCCAGTTCTCGTTGCCATAGCTGCGGAACCACTGCCCCGAGTCGTCGTGCCACTCGTACGCGAAGCGCACGGCCAGGCGCTCGCCCGCGAAGGCCCACAGTTCCTTGATCAGCCGGTAGTCCAGCTCGCGCGCCCACTTGCGCTGCAGGAACGCGCGCACCTGGTCGCGGCCCACGGGGAACTCGGCGCGGTTGCGCCACTGCGTGTCGGGCGTGTAGACCTGCACGACGCGGTCCGGGTCGCGCGTGTTCCAGGCATCCTCCGCCATGCGGACCTTCTGCGTGGCGGTTTCCCGCGTGAACGGCGGCACCGGCGGGCGGGTCGCATCGGAGCTGGGCTGGGGCGTCGACATGGGGACCTCCGGGGGACGAATGATGCGGATTGGCGCGGGCAAGGGCAAGCGCAGCCAGCTCTTCCGTGTGCACGGCGGCCTTTACAAGTCGGACGATGCGCTGCGGTGCCAAGCCCATGCCGAAGTGGCATAGTGCCCGGATGGACCGATCGATGACGTCCAGAGAATACCGGCTGCTCGTCGAGCACTCCCCGGTAATGATCTGGCGCGCGGGACTCGACGCCAAGTGCGACTACTTCAACGAGACCTGGCTCGCGTTCACCGGGCGCACCATGGCGCAGGAGATGGGCGACGGCTGGGCCGAGGGCGTCCACCCGGAAGACTTCGAGCGCTGCGTGAAGCACTACCTCGATCACTTCCGGCGCCGCGAGGCGTTCGAGATGGAGTACCGGCTGCGCCGCGGCGACGGCGTGTTCCGCTGGATCTTCGACCGCGGCGTGCCCTACACGGACGACGGCGGCGCGTTCGCCGGCTTCATCGGCAGCTGCATCGACATCGACGAGCGCCGGACCGCCGAGGACGCGCAGCAGGAGCACACCCGGGAGCAGCTGGCGCTGGCACGCGACTTCGAGAAGTGGATCCTGGCGATCGTGAGCCACGACATCCGCGATCCCCTGAACGCGATCCAGCTGGCCGCCCACGTGCTGGCCCGGACGTCCGAGCCGGCCTCGCCCGCCAGGAAGCAGGCGGACGTGGTCACGCGGGCCGTGGGCCGCATCCAGCACATCGTCGGGGACCTGCTCGACCTGTCGCGCGAGCGCGAGGGTGCGGGCATCGCCGTCGACCCGAAGCCGATCGACCTGCGCGCGATGTGCCAGCACATCATCGAGGAAGTCCGGTCCATCGCCACGGACCGGCAGATCACCTTCGACTGCGAAGCCGACGGCAACGGCGCCTGGGACGAGCATCGCCTCCTGCAGGCGATCTCCAACCTCACGTCCAACGCCGTCCAGCACGGCACGCCCGGCTCGCCGGTGCGCCTGCGCCTGACCGGCGATGCGCAGCGCGTCGCGGTCGAGGTGCACAACGAAGGCGCCATTCCCGGGGAGGTCCTGCCGCGGATCTTCGAACCCTTCCGCTCCGGGCGGCACCACGGCCGCCGCGGCGAAGGGCTCGGACTGGGGCTGTTCATCGCCAAGGCGATCGCCGTGGCGCACGGCGGCGGGCTCGAAGCCGCTACCGCGGAGGGGCGCACGACCTTCCGCATGGTCCTGCCGCGCATTACCGCGGTGGCGCCGCCCCCTGCGACCGGCGACCCCGGCCGCAGGGCCTAGCCTTCCCGAACGATCTCCACCAGTGCCCGCAGGGCCGCCGTGTACGAGCGCCAGCCCAGGCCCTGCACCGTGGCCTTCACCGCCGGCGAGATGATCGAATGCGTGCGCCACTCCTCGCGCGCGGCGATGTTGGACATGTGCACCTCGATCACCGGGAAAGGCATCGCCTTGATGGCGTCGTGCAGGGAGACGCCGTGCTGCGTGAGCCCCGCGGGGTTCAGCAGCGCGCCGGCGGCGATGTCGATGTTCTCGTGGAACTTGTCCACCAGCGCGCCCTCGTGGTTCGACTGGAAGGTCTCGAGCTGCACGCCCAGTTCCGCGGCCAGCAGGCCCAGCCGCTCGTCGATCTGCGCGAGCGTGGTCGTGCCGTAGATGTGCGGTTCGCGCCGGCCGAACAGGTTGAGGTTCGGCCCGTGCAGCACCAGGATCTTCAGGTCCCGGCTCATTGCTTGCGCGCCTTCGCGAGTTCGGTTTCGTACAGCTTCACGATCGCCGGGTCGTAGCTGGCGGCGAACTTCGCCAGCACGGGCTTCACGATCTCGCGCATGCGGGCCTGTTCCCCGGGCTTGAGTTCGTTGTACTTCATGCCCCGGGCCTGCAGGTCGCCCACGGCCTTCTGCGCCGCGGCCCGGCTCACGGTCCGCTGGTAGTTGCGGGCCTCGTCGGCGGCCTCGCGCAGGATCTTCTGCTCGGTGGGGGAGAGGCGGTCCCAGAACTTCTTCGACACCAGGATGATGTTCGCGGCGTAGACGTGGTTGGTGGCGCTCACGAAGCTGTTCACCTCGTAGAACTTGTTCGAGAGGATCACCGCGAAGGGGTTTTCCTGGCCGTCCACCGCCTTGGACTCCAGCGCGCCATACAGCTCGGCGAAGGGCATCGGCACCGGGTTGGCCTTGAAGGCCTTGAAGGTTTCCAGGAACACGGGATTCGGGATCACGCGCAGCTTGAGGCCCTCGAGGTCCCCGGACTGCGTGATCGGGCGCTTGCTGTTGGTGACGTTGCGGAAACCGAGGTCCCAGTAGCCGAGCGAGACCAGCCCCTTCTCCGGCAGCTTCGCCAGCAGTGCCTGGCCGAAGGGCCCGTCCAGCAGCGCATCGGCCTGCGCGAAGCTGGCCACCGAGAACGGGAAGTCGACCAGGCCGAACTCCTTCACGATGCCGGCCAGCGAGGTCGTGGCCGGTGCGCTCAGTTCCTGCACGCCGCCCTGCAGGGCCGACTGCTGCTGCAGTTCGTTGCCCAGTTGCGAAGCCGGGAATTCCTGCACCTTGAGCTTGCCGCCGCTCTTCGCGGCGACGAGTTCCGCGAAGCGCTTGACGCCGAAGCTCACCGGATGGTCGGCATTGTTCAAGTGGCCGAACTTGAGGGTCCGCTCCTGGATGTCCTGCGCGGCCGCGAGCCACGCCGAACAGGCCAAAAGGACGCCGAAGAGGGCGCGGAAGGATGATTTCAAGGGCATGTCTCCTGCACTTCGAATGGGTGCGGCATGATCGGGGACCCGCAGGAACCCCGTTCCGGCCCGGAATTCCGTTTCACCATGTCGAACGCCCTCCCCGCCAGCACCGCCGAACGCGTCATGCGCGTGATCGAGACCCTCGCCGAGCAACCGGAGGGGATGTCGCTCGCGGAGTTGTCCGCGGAGCTGGAACTTCCGCGCAGCGGCTGCCACCGCCTGCTCGCCGACCTGCAGCGCTGCGGCTATGTCCGCCAGCTGGGCGAGCGCGGCGACTACGCGCTGACGACCAAGCTGCCCGCGCTGGGGCTCAGCTTCTTCGGCGGCACGGGCATCGTCGACATCGCCACCCCGGTCATCGAGCGCCTGGCCGAGGTCTCGGGCGAACTGGTGCGGCTCGCGCTGGTGGACGGCGATCGCCTCACCTTCGTCGCGAAGGCGCAGGGCGCGCGCGCGGGCCTGCGCTACGACCCCGACATGGGGATCGACGTCCGCCTGTCCTGCAGCGCGGGCGGCCACGCCTGGCTGATGACCGTCTCCGAGGAGCGCGCGACGGAGCTGGTGGCCAGGCAGGGCTTCGGATCGACGCGCGAATTCGGTCCCAATGCGCCCACGACCTTCAAGGCGCTGATGAGCCTGCTGGAGGAGGACCGCCGGCGCGGCTTCTCCATGATCGTGGAGCAGTACGCGCCGGGCATGGCGGCGATAGCGGCGCCGGTGCGGCGCCGGGGCGGAGAAACCATCGGGGTCATCACCGTGGCCGGCCCCCTGATGCGGCTGACGCCCCAGCGCATGCAGGAACTCGGCGACAGCCTGCGCGCCGCGGCGGCCGAACTGGAGATGGTCGGCGCCACGCTGCCTTTCTTTGCGCGGCGGGCGCTGCACCAGCCCGGATTCGCCACCGCCGCGGCCACCTGACTGATTCATGCAACGCGGGCGGTACGCATCCATGACCCAACTCAACGTTCCGCGCCCGCCAGCGCCACATTCCGGCGCACGTGACGCTCGTCAAGTGCTGCGGGGGCTTCGCCGCCGCAGACTGCATTGCATCGCTTCGTAGGGAAAAACGTCATGTACTTCCTCGTGCTCTTCGCCGGCGTCATGTTCCTGCTGTTCTTCCTGGCATGGAAACTCCCCCTGCCCGCCGGGTTCGCGTTCGAACCGCTGCTTCCCGCGCGCGCCCCGGGCCAGGGCACCGCACCTGCCAGCTTCGCCGCCCGCTTCTTCGGCTCCCACAAGGAGGACGAGCCCTGCCTGACGCCGGTCGACTGCGTACAGAAGGGCCGCTGCGCCGGCCACTGCGGCTGGCACTGACGCGCACGTCGGAGAAGCCTGCGGAGCGCC
Source organism: Ramlibacter monticola (assembly GCF_016722785.1). Classification (GTDB taxonomy): domain Bacteria; phylum Pseudomonadota; class Gammaproteobacteria; order Burkholderiales; family Burkholderiaceae_C; genus Ramlibacter; species Ramlibacter monticola. Next base: position 15,788 of record NZ_JAEQNE010000003.1, read on the forward strand.
TTTGCGCGCCTTGAACGCAGGCCGGCCCGGCAGGACAGCCAACTGACAGCGCAGCGTGCGACATTTGCGACCACGCAGCCGCGCCCGTTCCACGGGCCCTCCAAGGGTTGTCTCCTCAGTCCTCACGGACTGATTCGCGCCGTGCCACTCCCGTGGCACGGCGGTTTTTCCCGCCTCCGCGGCCCTACACTGGGCCTGTGGCAAACAAGGACAAGCGCGGACGGGAAGCCAAGGGCTCCGGGCAGGATGCCTGGCACCGCTGGCGGCTGGCCGCACCGGACCCTTCGTTCACGCTCGCTTCGCTGGACCCGGGCGAGAAGCCCTTTTCCGGCGGCGACAAGGCCGCCGACCGCGCCCGCGTGGATGCGCTGGCGCTGGAACTCGACGCCCTGCAGAACCTGTTCTACGCCGACCGCCGCTACAAGCTGCTGGTCGTGCTGCAGGGCATCGACACCAGCGGCAAGGATGGCACCCTGCGCGCCGTGTTCGGCCGCATGAGCCCGATCGGCCTGCGCACGGTCGCCTGGCGCGCACCGAGCGAATCGGAACTCGCCCGCGACTTCCTGTGGCGCATCCACTGGCAGGTGCCCGCGGCCGGCGAGATCGTCTGCTTCAACCGCAGCCACTACGAGGACGTGCTGGTGCCGGTGGCCAACGGCGCCATCACCGCGGAAGAGACCGGCCGCCGCTACGCCCACATCAACGCCTTCGAGCGCCTGCTGGCCGAAACCGGCACGGTGGTGCTGAAGTTCCTGCTGCACATCTCGCGCGACGAGCAGCGCAAGCGGCTGCAGCAGCGCATCGACGATCCCGAGAAGCGCTGGAAATTCCAGCGTGGCGACCTCGAGGTGCGCAAGCAGTGGGACGCCTACCAGGACGCCTACGGACGCGCGATCGCCGCGACGGCCACGCCGTGGGCGCCCTGGACCATCGTGCCGTCCGATTCCAAGACGCACCGCAGCCTGATGATCGCGCTGGCGGTGCGCGATGCGCTGCGCGCGCTCGACCTGCGCTATCCCGACCCGGATCCGACGCTGCGCGACGTGAAGGTGGACTGAAGGCCGGCTCCCGACCGGTGGTCGCCATGGCCGCGCTGTCGTTAAGCCGTGCATAAGCTTGCGGCCGGAGACTTCCCTCTCGTTCAGGGCAAGGGAGCGTGCCGGTGTCGATCGCGTCGATCAGGGCGGCAGCGTGCGGCTGGGGGCTGGCGCTTCTCGCCTTGCCCGTCCCGGCGCAGGTCACCGCCACCCCGGATCCGGTGGGCGACGCGCTGCGCTACCTGCTGCCGCTCGGCGCACTGGGCATCGCCGCCTACCGCGACGACATGGAAGGCGTCAAGCAGATGGCGCTGTCGCTGGTCGTGGCGCAGGGCACGACGACCGTCCTGAAGCATGCGGTGAACTCGCCCCGCCCCGACGGCACCGGGCAGGGCTTTCCTTCCGGGCACACCTCCGCCGCCTTCACGTCCGCCGGCTTCATGCACGAGCGCTACGGGCTCGGCCAGGCCGTTCCCTTCTACGTGCTCGCCACGGTCACGGCGTGGGAGCGCGTGCACCACGATCATCATTTCACGAAGGACGTGATCGGCGGCGCCGCCATCGGGCTGGGGTCGTCCTTCTCGTTCACCAGCCCGCTGGCTCCGCAGGACGCGGTGGCCGTGCGCATCCGCAAGGACGGGCTCCGGATCTCCTACTCGCACCCCTGGTGAACCGGGCGCCGGCGCCCCAGGCCGAGCAGCGCGGGTGCTATGCTGCACCGCGTCGTCATCGCCTCGCCCATGGACAACGGGACCCTGCTAGCCTCCATCGACCTGGGCTCCAACAGCTATCGGCTGGAGATCGGCCGCCTCGAGCACGGGCAGATCCAGCGCGTCGAGTACCTGAAGGAGACCGTGCGCCAGGGCAACGGCCTGGACGAGGACGGCAAGCTCACGCCCGCGGCGATGGAACGGGGCTGGCAGTGCCTGGCCCGCTTCGCCGAGCGGCTCGCCGGCTTCCGCCCGCGGCACGTGCGCGCCGTCGCCACGCAGACCCTGCGTGAAGCCCGCAACCGCAACGAATTCCTGCTGCGCGCCCGCACCCTCCTGGGCTTTCCCATCGACGTGATCGCGGGCCGCGAGGAAGCGCGCCTGATCTACCAGGGCGTGGTGCACCTGCTGCCGCACTCGGACGAACGCCGGCTGGTGATCGACATCGGCGGCCGCTCCACCGAGATGATCCTCGGCCGCCACTTCGAGGGCCAGGTGATGGAAAGCTACCGCGTGGGCAGCGTCGCCTGGTCCGCGCTGTACTTCCCCGAAGGCCAGTTCACCGCCTCCGCCTTCGACCGCGCGGAGATCGCCGCGCAGGCGGTGCTGGAAGAGGCGCTCGTCCCCTACGCACCGGGCAACTGGGACGTGGCCTACGGCTCCTCCGGAACGATCGGGGCGGTGTGCGACATCCTCGAGGCCAGCGGCCACCCGCCCGGCGTGCTCACGCGCCGCGGCCTGCAGTGGCTCAAGGAGCAGATGCTGGACGCGCGCAGCGCCGACCGCGTGCGGCTGCCCGGCCTGAAGGAGGACCGGCGCCCGGTGATCGGGGGCGGGCTCAGCGTGCTGAACGCCGTGTTCGACCTGCTGCGCATCGATCGCATGGAGCGCTCGCGCGGCGCGCTGCGTCACGGCGTGCTGTACGACATGCTCGATCGCGAGCACCTCGCCACCGACGTGCGCAACGCCACCGTGCAGCGGCTCGCGCTGAAGCTCGGCGTGGACGCGGCGCAGGCCCAGCGCGTGGCGGGTGCGGCGACGCACTTCCTGCGGCAGCTGTGCGGCGGGGAGCCGCCCAAGCTGCTGGAGCGGCACGTGGCCAAGCTCGAATGGGCGGCGCGGCTGCACGAGATCGGCACCGCGATCTCGCACAGCGACTACCACAAGCACGGCGCCTACATCATCGACAACGCGGATGCGCCCGGCTTCGCCGAGCCCGAACTGCACCGACTGGGCGTGATGGTGCTGGGGCAGCGCGGCAAGCTGCGCAAGCTCGAGTCCGAGCTGGGCGACGGGCAGCTGGTGCAGCACCTCCTCTGCCTGCGGCTGGCGGTGATCCTCTGCCACGCGCGCCGCGACCCGCAGCTCGATGGACTGCGGCTGACGGCGCGCGGCCGCGGCTTCCGCCTCGAAGTGCCGCGGGCCTGGGCCGCGGCCTTTCCGCAATCGACCTGGCTGCTGCGCGAGGAAGAGGCGGCCTGGCAGAAGACGGACTGGAGCTTCACGCTGGCGTGAGCCCGGGCCCTTGCCGGAAACGGTATGCGCTGTTTAAACTGATTCCCTGTCCACGGAGGGTCTCGTCCATGCCAGCAGCGAAGAAGGCCGCCTTCAAGCGGGTGGTGGCGAAGCGCGCGGCCGCGCCTGTCGCCCGTGCACCCAAGGCTCCGGCGGCGAAAACCGCGCCCGCCGCCGAGGCGATCGCGACGGCGAAGGTGCCGGAAGCGGCGAAGCCCGCAAGGCCCGGGAAGTCCGAGAAGCCGAAGAAGCTCAAGCTCGTTCGCGACAGCTTCACCATTCCGAAGGCGGAATACGCGGCGCTCGACGAACTGAAGCTGCGCTCCGAGAAGCTGGGGCAGCCGGCGAAGAAGAGCGAAGTCCTGCGCGCGGGCATCATGGCGCTCGCGGCGATGAAGGATGAAGCGCTGCTCGCCAGCCTGTCGGCCGTGCCGCGGATGAAGACCGGCAGGCCGGCGAAGGCTTAGGAGCCTGGGCTCCTAGGAGGCGAGCTCGGGCGGAAGCATCGCCCACACCACGATCTCCTGCCCGTCCTCGCGCTCGCGCGCGCGCAGCCACCACACGCCTGCCTTGCGCAGCGCGCACTCGCCGCTTTCCATGCGCAGCAGCCGCGCGACGACCTGCCCCAGCACCGGCTGGTGCCCGACGATCATCACCGGCTGCTTCGCCGACGGCCACTGCGCGGCGTCCAGCAGGTCCTGCGCCTTCGCACCGGGCTGCAGCGCCTCGCGGACCTGGTACTTGCGGCCCAGGGCGTCCGCGGTCTGCACGCAGCGCACCGCGGGGCTGGACAGGACCAGCGTGTCATCCGGCAGCTCGCGCTTCAGGCAGGCGCCGACCTTCGCCGCCTGCTTCTCGCCGCGCTTCGTCAGTGCGCGCTTCAGGTCCGGCAGGCCGTCGCGTTCGTCTTCGGCTTCGGCGTGCCGCCAGAGGATCAGGTCCATGTGCGCACCTCCTGTTCGTTCACCGCACCGAAGCGCTCCATGAGCACGGCCTGGGCGCCGCGAAGTTTCGGATCCTCGGCGCCCTTGACTCGCCGGTAGCTTCCATCCGGCTGCAGGTCCCAGGCATCGCGGTGGTCCTCGAGGTAGATCTCGAGACACTCCTCCACGATGCGCTTGCGCAGCGCCGGGTCCTTCACGGGCCAGGCGAGCTCGACCCGCCGCAGCATGTTGCGGTTCATCCAGTCGGCGCTGGAGAGATACAGCTCCTCCTCGTCGCCGGCGCGGAAGTAGAACACGCGCGAGTGCTCGAGGAAGCGGCCGACGACGGAGCGCACGCGGATGTTGTCCGTCAGGCCCGGCACCTGCGCCGGCAGCATGCAGGCGCCTCGCACGATGAGGTCGATCTTCGCGCCCCGCCGGCCGGCCTTCACCAGCGCGCCGATCAGCGGCTCGTCGGTCAGCGCGTTCATCTTCAGCTGGATGCGTGCGGGCAGCCCCGCACCCGCGGCGGCCGCGACGGTCTCCACCTGCTCGACCAGCTTCTTCTGCAGCTGGAAGGGCGCCAGCCAGACGTGGTTCAGCTTCGGCAGCTTGCTCTGCGCCGCGAGGTGGACGAACACCTGCTCCACATCCGAGGTCAGCAGGGGATCGGCCGTCAGGTGGCTCAGGTCCGTGTACACGCGCGCCGTGCGCGGGTTGTAGTTGCCCGTGGACAGGTGCGCATAGCGGACCAGCGCGCCGTTCTCGCGCCGGGTGACCAGCAGCATCTTGGCGTGCGTCTTCAGGCCGACCACGCCGTACACCACCTGGGCGCCGACCGCCTCCAGCCCCTCCGCCCAGTTGATGTTGGCCTCCTCGTCGAAGCGCGCCTTGAGCTCCACCACGGCCGTGACTTCCTTGCCGCGCCGCACCGCTTCGCGCAGCAGGTCCAGCATCTCGTCGTCGGCGCCGGTGCGGTACATGGTCTGCTTGATGGCCAGCACCTGCGGGTCGAGCACGCTCGCGCGCAGGAAGTCGAGCACGCCGTCGAAGCTCTCGAAGGGCTGGTGGATCAGGACGTCCTGCTTCTGCAACTGCTCGAAGACCGGGCGGCCGGGGACCAGCTGGCGCGGGTAGGAGGGCCGGTAGGCCGGGAACAGCAGCTGCGGCGCATCGACCAGGTCGATCATCTGCTGCAGGCGCACCAGGTTCACCGGGCCGTGCACGCGGTACAGCGCCTGCTCCGGCAGGCCGAACTGCTTGACCAGGAAGTTCGAGAGGTATTCCGAGCACCCGGCCGAGACCTCCAGCCGCACGGCCTGGCCGTAATGCCGCTGCTGCAGGCCGAGGCGCAGCGAGGTGCGCAGGTTGCGCACTTCCTCCTCTCCGACGGCGAGGTCCGAGTGCCGCGTCACGCGGAACTGGGAGAACTGACCCACCTCGCGGCCGGGAAAGAGCAGGTCGAGATGGGCCCGGATCACGCTCGACAGCGACACCAGCAGCCTGCGCTTGCCCGCCACCTTGGCCGGCATCGGGATCAGGCGGGGCAGCACGCGCGGCACCTTGACGATGCCGATCTCGTTCTCGCGCCCGAAGGCGTCCTGCCCGCCCAGGCGAACGATGAAGTTGAGCGACTTGTTGGCGACCTGCGGGAAGGGATGCGCCGGGTCCAGCCCCACCGGCACCAGCAGTGGCCGCACCTCGCGCTCGAAGTACTCGTGCACCCACTCCTTCTGCGCCGCGTTGCGGTCGCCGTGGGACACGATCTCGATGCCTTCGCGGGCGAAGGCGGGCATCAGGTCGTCGTTGTAGAGGGCGTACTGGCGCTCCACCAGGCGGTGCGCGGCGAGCGAGATCTGTTCGAAGCTGCGCGCCGTGTAGAGGCCCTCGTGCTCGCCGGCGAGCGCCGCGCTCACGTGCTCGGCCACGCGCACCTCGAAGAACTCGTCGAGGTTGGAGGAAACGATGGTGAGAAAGCGCAGGCGCTCCAGCAGCGGCACGGAGCTGCGCTGGGCCCAGTCCAGCACCCGCTCGTTGAAGGCCAGGATGCTGTGGTCACGGTCGAGGAAACGGAGTTCCGTCACGTCGGCGGCGGCGTCGCACATGGTTTCGATGTCGGAATGATGACGCGAGCGTGGCAGTGTCGGGGACTCTTGTGACAATGGCGTGACGGGCCCGCCGAACGGCTGGGCGCAGGAGCCGTGCAGCGCCTGGCTCCCTGGCTTAAGCTGCGGGCCCCCATCGCGGAAATGCGCGCATGCCGGAATTCGAGTTGAAGTTCCAGGTGCCCTCCGGGCGTGTCGATGCGGTCGCCGCCGCCGTCCGGCGCGGCGCCGTGGAAGAGCAGCGCCTGCAGGCGCGCTATTTCGACACCGGCGAGCAGGCGCTGGCCGCGAAGCGCATCGCCTTGCGCCTGCGCAAGGAAGGCCGGCGGTGGGTGCAGACCGCGAAGGCGCCCGGCGCGCACGCCTTCGAACGGCTGGAACACGAAGTCCCGCTTCCGACCGGCGCGGCGCCGCAGCTCGATCTCGCGCGCCACGCGGGCGAGCCGGTGGGCGACTGCCTGCGCGAAGCGCTGGGGGACGACCCGGCCGTGCTCGAGTGCTATCTCGAAACCGACATCACGCGCCTGTCGCGGACTGTCACCGCGGGGGGCAGCTCGGTCGAGATCGCGCTGGACCGGGGCGAGCTGCGCGCGCATGGCCGCGTGCAGCGGGTGCAGGAGATCGAGTTCGAGCTGAAGGAGGGCAGCGCAGCCGCCCTGGTGGAACTCGCCGGGCGCTGGTGCGAGAAGCACGGCCTGTGGCTGGATCCCCTGTCCAAGTCCGACGCGGGGCGGCGGCTGGCGCAAGGCGAGACGCAGCCGCCTGCGGTCCGCCCGGAACCGCCGAAGTTGCAGCAGCGCACGGGAACCGGCTTCGCCGGCGCGCTGTTGCGCGCCGGCTTGCAGCAGGCGCTGGGCAACGCGCGCGAGTTCGGCGCCGGCGCCGGGTCCGACGAGCACGTCCACCAGTTGCGCGTGGGCCTGCGCCGGGTGCGCACGGTGCTGCGCGAGCTCGACGCACTCGGCGACCTGGCGAGCGTGCAGGAACAGGTGGGTCCGGCGCTCGACGCGCTATTCCAGGTGCTGGGGCAGCATCGCGACCGCGCGACGCTGGTGCCCGCGCTGGAGCGCGAAGTGCTGGCCGCGGGCGGTCCGCCGCTCGCCTGGCGGCCCGCGCTGCCCGACCTCGGGGCCGCGGTGCGGGCCGCGCCGGTGCAGGCGGCCTGGCTGCAGCTGCTGGCGGCGGCGCACCGCCTCGAACAGGCGCCGCAAGAGGGCGCCCCGCCGCTCGCGACCACGCGCCGGCTGGTGCGCAAGCGCCTGCGCAAGCTGCACGCGCGCGTGCTGCAGGAGGGCGTCCGCTTCGAGACGCTGGACGAGCCCGCGCGGCACTCGGTCCGCAAGCGCCTCAAGCGGCTGCGTTACCTCGCCGAGCTGTCGCAGGCGCTGTTCCCCGATCGTGCCGTCGACTCTTTCGTGGGCGAGCTCAAGGCGCTGCAGGATGCGTTGGGGCTCTACCAGGACGAAGTCGTCGGCGGCGAGCTGATGCGCGAGCACGCGGCCGAGGAGCCGGCCGCGTGGTTCGCGGTCGGCTGGCTCGCGGGGCGCGAGCCCCTGCTCGCGAAGCAGTGCGCGCGGGCCTGCCGCCGCCTGAAGAAGGTGGACGTGTTCTGGGACTAGGCGGCCAGCACTTCGGGTTCGTACACCGCCACGCGCTGCAGCACCCGCCGGTAGTGGTCCCATCCCGGCGTGCGCCGCGTCGGGCTCCTGGCCTGGTCGTCCCATTGCCGCAGCGCCACCGCGTCCATCGCATGCGGCTCGCGCAGGAACAGCTCGATCTCGCGCGTCCGCAGCGGCCCGCCCTGCAGTTCGAGGCTGCGCTTCGAGGCCGATGAAAGCCGGTCCCAGTAGCTCGCGCTGAGGGCGCACAGGTAGCGCTTGGCCCTCACGTGCAGCAGGATCGGATCGAGCACGGCCCGCGGGAACACGTTGCGCAGGAACGGCTGCACCCGGAATTCGTGCAGGTCGTCGAAGGCAGCCTCGTCCCGGGCAGCCGGCTGCAGCAGGTGGCCGAGATCGTGCAATAGCGCCGCCGCCACGAGTTGCGGCCCGGCGCCTGCCTGCTCGGCCAGCTGCGCGCACTGCAGCGCATGCTGCTCCTGGCTGATGTTCTTGATGCCGTCGCGGACGGCACCTTCGGTGCGGTAGAGGCGGATGATCTGGTCGACCGTGAGAGGCATGAGAGGCTTCCTGGACTTTGCCTGCCATGGTGCAACGCGAGTGTGACGGGACGATGGCAGGGCACGCCCGGGCGAACTTCGGTTTTTCCTGAGTGATCTGCAGCAACACGCTGCTTTTTTCTTTGGTCCCGCGCGCGTATCTTGGGCCTCCTGACTCATTGCCACAAGGAGACACACATGAGAAAGACCCTGGCTCTCTTCGCCATCGTCCTCAGCCTGGGGATGACGCTGGCCCTCGACGCCGAGGCGAAGCGCCTGGGCGGCGGCCGCTCGGCGGGCATGCAGCGGCAAGGCGTGACCGCGCCCGCCAACAACGCCACTCCCGCGACCACGCCGGGCGCCCCCGGCCAGGCCGCGCCGGTCGCCGGCGCGCCCGCGGCGGCGGCCATGCCCGGTGCGGCTGCGGCAGCGACCGCGAAGCGCAGCTGGCTCGGACCGGTGGCGGGTCTCGCGGCCGGCCTCGGCATCGCTGCGCTGGCCTCGCACTTCGGCTTCGGCGAGGGGCTGGCCAACATGCTCACCATTGCGCTGCTGGTGATGGCAGTGGTGTTCGTCTTCCGGTTCGTGATGCGCAAGCGCGCGGCCAGCCAGGGCGGGGCCCTCGCCGGCGCCGGCGCGACCGGCAACAGCGGTGGCGTGTTCCGGCAGCCGCAGGCCCAGGATGTCGCCTACCGCAACGTCCAGGCGGCGACGCAGCGTCCGGGCGGTTCGCTGATCGGCTCCAGCCTCGCCGGGGCGGCTGCGACGACGGGCGTCGGCAACATCCCCGCCGGCTTCGACGTCGCGGCGTTCGAGCGTACCGCGCGTGACCAGTTCACGGCGCTGCAAGCCGCCAACGACGCGAAGGACCTGGACCGCCTGCGCGACTACCTGTCGCCGGAGATGTTCGACGTGGTGCGCTCCGAGATCGCCGAGCGCGGCGATGCGCCGCAGAAGACCGAGGTGTTCGGCCTGAACGCGCAGGTGCTCGACGTGGCGGAGGACGCCGATCGCTACGTGGTCAGCGTGCGCTTCACCGGCAGCGTGCGCGAGCAGGCCGGCGCGGTGCCCGAGGATCTCGACGAGGTCTGGCACCTGACGAAGCCGAAGGCGGGCTTCGGCGGCTGGATGATCGCGGGGATCCAGCAGGCCGCGTAGGAAACGGCCGAAAATGGGGGGAGGGGCGACGCACGAGGAGAAATTCCATGATGACCGCCACTCCCACCATGTGGGCGCTCTTTGCCGCGTTCGTCGTTGCGGCACTCGTGGTCGACTTCCTGACGCTCTCGCGGCAGGGCGCGCACGAGGTGTCGATGCGCGAGGCCGCAACCTGGTCCGCGGTGTGGGTGCTGGTGTCGCTCGTCTTCGTCGGCTGGCTGTGGTGGTACCTCGGTGGCACCTCGGGCGACGCCGCCCGCCAGGAGCTGGCCGCCGACAAGTCCTTCGAATTCATCACCGGCTACCTGGTGGAGAAGGCGCTGGCGGTGGACAACATCTTCGTCTTCCTGATGCTGTTCACCTACTTCAGCGTGCCGCCGGCCTACCAGAAGCGCGTGCTGATGATCGGCATCCTCGGCGCGCTGGTGTTGCGCGCGGCCATGATCTTCCTCGGCACCTGGCTGATCGAGCAGTTCCACTGGGTGCTGTACCTCTTCGGCGCCTTCCTCGTCTTCACCGGCCTCAAGATGTGGTGGGCGGCAGGGCAGGAGCCCGACCTCGACGCCAACCCGCTGCTGCGCTGGGTCAAGCAGCACCTGAAGGTCGCGCCCGGCTTCGACGGCGAGCGCCTGTTCACGCACGTGGACGGCGTGAGGATGGCGACGCCGCTGCTGGTGGTGGTGCTGCTGATCGGCGTGGTGGACGTGATCTTCGCCGTCGACTCCATCCCCGCCATCTTCGCGATCACGACCGACCCGTTCATCGTGCTGACCTCGAACGTGTTCGCCATCCTCGGCCTGCGGGCGATGTACTTCCTGCTCGCGGGCATGCACGAGCGCTTCCACCTGCTGTCCTACGGACTGGCCATCGTACTGGTGCTGGTCGGAGCCAAGATGCTGCTGGCGGACGTGGTCAAGGTGCCGGTGGGATGGTCCCTGGGCGCGACCTTCGCGGTGCTGGCGGCCACCATCTTCCTGTCGCTGAAGATCCCGCCGCGCAAGGAGGCGCCGCAGGGCGCCTATCCGTTCGCGGCCAAGCGCAGGGAGAAACCGAAGCCGGTGGTCACCCGCGGGTGAGCCTCACTTGGCGGGCGAGGCCGGCGCGCCGCGGGCAGAGGAGAGGAGTTGCTGCACCAGCGGGTGGTGGATGCGACGCTCGGCGGAGATGAGGTGGAAGTGCTCCAGCACCTCGGGCGTGTCGCCGAGGAGGCGCATGCGCCGGTCCTGCAGCAGTTCCTCGTGCGACCAGCGCGAGGCGGGAAAGGCGCCCATGCCGCTGCGGCCGAAGGCGGCGAGCAGGGCGCTGTCCTCGAATTCGCCGGCGATGCGCGGGCGCAGGCCCTGGCGCTCGAACCACTGGTCCAGCCGCGCGCGCACGGCGGCATGGTGCGTGGGCAGCAGCAGCGGCAGTTCGCCCAGGCAGGCCGGGAAAGGCAGCTTGCACTTGCGCGCCACGTCGGCCGGCGCGAACCACGCCATGGAGGCCTCGCCCAGCGCGTGCCCGTAGAGCCGCAGGTTGGGATTGGGCGGGGCGGGGCGGTCGGACAGGACCGCATCGAGCTTGTGCAGTGCCAGGTCCGCCAGCAGCCGGTCGAATTCGTCCTCGTGGCATAGCAGGCGCACCCGCGGATCGTGCAGCACGGGCTGCAGCAGGTGCTTCACCACCAGCTTGGGCAGGCCGTCCGACATGCCCACGGCGAGCCGCAGCCCCTGGCCCGTCGCCGCGTCGCGCACTGCGGCCGGCAACTGCTCGCCGATCTGGAAGATCTGGTCGGCCTGCGTCATCGCGGCCACGCCGGCATCGGTGAGCGCGATCCCGCGTCCGGCCGGCTTGAACAGCGCATACCCCAGCGACTGCTCCAGCGCGCGCACCTGCGCGCTGACCGTCTGCACCGCCATGTCGAGGCGCTCGGCGGCGCGCGCCATGCCGCCTTCCTTGGCGACGACCCAGAAGTAGTACAGGTGGCGGTAGTTCAACGGCGTGGACATGGGCGCGAGTGTGCCTCCACCGGCAACCGGCCCACGGGATCCCCGTGGCGAGTCCGGGACAGGCCGGCAGCCGACTCGCCGCTATGCTGTCCACTGCATGGCCCGGTCGACCCATTTCCCCGCAGCCCCGCGCGGCAATTCGCTCTGGTCCGTCTTCCTTCCCCTGCTGCCCTTCATGCTGTCGGTGTTCGACGGCTTCCTGGCCATGGGCATGGCGCTGCCGGTGGTGCCCCGGCACCTGCACGACGCGCTGGGGCAGGGCACCGTGATGATCGGCGTCGTGATGGGCTGCCAGTACCTGTCCTCGATCTTCGGGCGGATGTGGGCCGGCGGGCTGTCGGATGCGCGCGGGCCGCGCCGGGCCGCGCTGCTGGGGCTGGCAGCCGCCTGCGGCGTCGGGGGGCTCTATCTCGCGTCGGCGTCGTTCCTGGAATCCTCGCCCTCCCTCTCGCTGGGCCTCGTGATGGCCGGCCGCCTGCTCACCGGCATCGCGGAGAGCTTCCTGATCACGGGCACCATGGCCTGGGCGCTGTCGCGCGTTAGCACGGCGCATGCCGGCAAGGTGTTCGGCTGGATCGGGGTGGCCCTGTTCGGCGGGCTCGCCGCCGGGGCGCCGCTCGGCACGGCCTTGCAGGCGGCGTTCGGTTTCGCGGGCGTGGGCTGCGCCGTGCTGCTCGCGGGCACGATCGGACTGGTGGGCACGAGCTTCATCGTCGGCGCCCCGCCCAGCCTTCACGCGCGGCTGCCCTTCTTCGACGTCGTGAACGCGTTGAAGCTGCCGGGGCTCGGCCTCACGCTGTGCTGCGTGGGCTACGCGATGATCAACACCTTCGCCGTGCTGCTGTTCGTGCAGCGCGGATGGGAAGGCGGCGCGCTGGCGCTCACCAGCATGGGATCGGGCTTCATCCTGGCGCGGCTGCTGGTGGGCCACCTGCCGGACCTGGTCGGCGGCGCCCGCGTGGCCTTGTACTGCGTGCTGGCGGAGGCCCTCGGCCTGGCCCTGATCTGGGCCGCTCCGCATCCGGCGATCGCGTGGCTGGGCGCGGCGCTCACCGGCGCGGGCTACGGCATCGGCTTCCAGGGCTTCGGGGTCGAAGCGGTGAAGCGTTCGCCCCCGCAGAGCCGCGGCGCGGCCATGGGGGCCTACGTGATGTTCCAGGACGTGACCATGGGGCTGGCGCCGCCGCTCAACGGCATGCTGGCCAAGGTCGCGGGGCTGGATGCCGTGTTCCTCGGCGGTGCCGTCGGCGCGCTCGGTGCCGCGCTCGTCGCCTGGACCATCCTGCGCCAGGACTAGCCGCGCGAACCGGGCGGTCGCGCAGGGACTCTCTTTCGAAGTGTTACGTCGGCCGGCGGTCGCCGCGGGCCGTCACTTGACCGGCGCCTGCTGCAGCGCCGCGACCGGCTTCTTCGCATCGGCTGCCGGCACGACCTTGGCGAGCACGAACACGACCCCGATCACCGCCGCCAGGGCCAGCGCGATCCACCGGGCCCCGAGGCCCCGCGGCTCCGGCGGCACGAAACCGCGCGTGCGGTCTTCCTGGTCTTCGCCTGCGTCCTTCATGCCTGCCCTCCCTCGACTTCCTTGGGGCGGATTATGGGGAGGCGGCACGCCCGGAATGCAAGTGCGGGGCCTCGCCGCGTCGTCTCGCCGCCACACGAAAGGGCGCAGGAAAATTTTTTTTGGGCCGAAAAGCCTGTGGACCGATCCGGCACAACCTCAGCGTTATCCACACCGGCGGACCGAACCGGCAGGTTGTCCAAGTTCGCGGTACAGGTCGGAAGCAGGGGTGCCCACAGTCCTCTCCCGTTCGCAGGTCCTTGTCGGAGAAAGGGAAAAAGACGGTTGTCCACAGCGGGGCGGGGGCCTTATCTACTACGACTACCTTTGAGCAATGGATTCAATAGAAGTCCGGGGGAACCGCAAGGCAGTACCGGCGACCGGGGGGCTTGAGTCCTTGCCCGCATGGCGTAGAGTCCGCCCCTTCACGTTGGACGGAGGGGTGGTCGATGCTCACGCTGGTTGCGGGATTGGTGCTGTTTCTCGGCGCCCATTCGGTGCGCGTGTTCGCGGACGGCTGGCGTACGTCGACCATTGCCAGGGTGGGCGAGAAACCCTGGAAGGGCGTGTACTCGCTGGTCTCGCTCGCCGGCTTCGTGCTGCTGGTCGTCGGCTACGGGCTGGCCCGCCAGCAACCGGTCGTCCTGTGGAGCCCGCCGCCCGTGGGGCTGCGGCACCTGGCTTCGCTGCTGACGCTGGTCGCGTTCGTGCTGGTGGTGGCCGCCTACCTTCCCGGCAATCAGCTGAAGGCGAAGCTGCACCACCCGATGATCCTCGGCGTGAAGGCCTGGGCGCTGGCGCACCTGCTGGCCAACAACATGCTCGCCGACCTGGTGCTGTTCGGATCCTTCCTCGCGTGGGCGGTGCTGGACTACCGGGCGGCGCGCCAGCGCGATCGCCAGCGGGGCACAGTCTATCCGCCGGGGACGGCGTCCCGCACCGCGCTCACGGTGGTGGCAGGCGTCGTGGCGTGGGCGGCGTTCGCGTTCTGGGCGCACCGGGTGCTGATCGGGGTGAGTCCGATGGGGGTTTGAGCGGCGCATAATCCAGTCCCCGGGGCCTATCGCCCCCGACATCGACCCATGCAGCAGCAGCCCGCCCTTTCCCACGTCTCCATCGGCACCAACGATTTCCCGCGCGCCAAGGCCTTCTACGACGCCGTGCTGGCCACGCTGCAGATCCAGTGCCTGATGGACGCCGAGGACGGTTCCGGCTACGGGCGACGCTTTCCGGAGTTCTGGGTCGGGTTTCCGTTCGACGGCGACGAGGCCGCGCCGGGCAACGGCGTGCACGTTTGCTTCAACGCGAACTCGATGGAAGAGGTCCGGGCTTTCCACGCCAAGGCCCTGGAGCTGGGCGGGCAGGACGAAGGCAAGCCGGGCCTGCGCCGGGAGTACGCGGACAACTACTACGCGGCTTTCGTGCGCGATCTCGATGGCAACAAGATCGAGGCGGTGTTCTTCCTGAAGGAGGAGTGAGCGCCGCACGGCCGCCCGAAGGCGCTCGCCCCCTCCGCCTGCGGAGGGGGGAGGCGGAGCACGCAGTGCGGAGCCTGGGGGAGGCACCCAGTGACCCCGCACGGCCGAGGCACCCCGGCATCCCCTAGAAACAAGCACGCCGGGCGCCGGACCTGTCCGACATGGAGGACGCCCGGCCGTTCCCAGAATGGGTTCATCCACGGAGGATGAACGCATGGATGAACCAAGGGCGCCACGGCCGCTGGCCGTGGTGACGGGAGCTTCGTCGGGAATCGGCTACCACCTCGCACGCTGCGCGGCGCAGCACGGTTACGACCTCATCGTCGCGGCCGACACGCCCCTGGCCGACGCCGTGCACGATTTCGAATCGCTCGGGGCGGACGTGCAAGCCGTGTAGGCCGACCTGGCCAGCGTCGAAGGCGTGCTGCACCTGATCCAGGCCATCGGCGAGCGCGAAGTCGATGCGCTCATGGCCAACGCGGGGCATGGACTCGGCGGCTCGTTCCTGGCGCAGGACTTCGACGAGATCCTGCACGTGATCAACACCAACATCGTGGGGACGGTCCATCTCGTCCAGCACGTCGCCCGCGGCATGGTGGCCCGGGCGCGGGGCCGGATCCTCGTCACGGGATCGGTGGCCGGTTTCATCCCGGGCAGCTTCCAGGCGGTCTACAACGGCACCAAGGCCTTCATCGATTCATTCTCCATCGCCCTGCGCAACGAGCTGAAGGGCACGGACGTGACCATCAGCTGCCTGATGCCGGGCCCCACGGAGACCGACTTCTTCGAGCGGGCCGACATGGTGGCCACGCGCGTCGGCCAGGCCCCGAAGGCGGATCCGGCCGACGTGGCCCGGATCGGCTTCGAGGCGATGCTGAAGGGCGAAGCCGACGTCGTCGCCGGCCTGAAGAACAAGCTGGAGGTGGCGCTCAGCAAGGTGATGCCGTCGCAGGCCGTGGCGCAGAGGCACCGGCGGCTGGCCGAGCCGCGGGGCCAGAAGTGAGCCCCGGCAGGAATTTCCAAAGGAGCAGCGCAATGACCCACAAGTACATGCGTCCCGAGCAGGACAAGCAGGCCGGGGCGTCCGGCAAGGTCGAAAACGACCGCAACAAGCAGGGCAAGGGGCAGGCGAGCCAGACCAACGAAGGCCGCCGGACGCCGCAGAGCCGGCACGACCGGGAAGACCACATCGGGAACAACCAGGGCAAGATGCGGGGCGGCTCGCCGCAGGGGAGCAACGCCTCGTCGCCGCCGAAGAGCGGCCGGCGGGGCTGAGTGCCCTAGTCGTTGGCCGCGCGGGCCAGGCCCCGCGCGACGGGGGCCAGCAGTTCACTGAACTCGAAACACTGGCACAGACCGAGCTGGCAACCCTGAGGATGCCAGCGGCCGTCCGCCAGCTTCACGAAGAACTGCTGCCCGGCGAGCAGGGGACGCAGCACCGGATCGAAAGCTTCCAGCGTTTCGCGCGCGAGCTTCGCGGCGACGACGCTGCCGGTGGTGAAGGTGTCCGTGGCAATCGCAGAGGGCATGACGAGGATTCTCCTCACTGCCTCAACGAATGCGAAGCCTGATAGTTGACAGTGGTGCCCCCACGCAACGTTTTCGTGAGGTAAAGACGGAGTCAGGGCCTTGCAAGCCTGGCGTGCGGCATCGCTGCCGCCGCCGCTCAGAGCTGCACGCCGATGCGGCGCGGGAACAGCTCGCGTTCCAGCATCTTCAGCATGCCCGTCCACTCCCTGCGGGTCGAATCCTGGAGGGCGAAGGCGTGGCGACTGTCTCCCAGTTCGTGCTTCACCACTACTTCACAGGTCTGCGCCGTGCTGGCAACGATGTCCACCGTGACGCGGGTGTTTTCGTCCGGGAAGGACAGCACGCCGACATCGAAGACCAGGCGGCTGGGGCGGGTGATCTCCACGTAGCGGCCGCTGTGGACCACGTTGAAGACGCTTTCGTCGCCTTCGGCGGCGTTGCGCCGCTCGACCACCGTGAAGGCGCCGCCCACCTCGGGCTGCAGCTCGCACTGCATGACGATGCCCGCCCGGCTGCGGAACAGGAATCGGGAAGCCTGCCAGGGCGTGAGCCACGCATCGAACACCCTTTCGGCAGGGGCGCAATAGCGATGTGTGACGCTGACGACGACCGGACTGCTCATCCGTTCTTTATCTCTTGACAGGCGTCTCGCTGTCAAGCCTGTCAATCATGACAGGAGTGTCAGCGTGTGACTTCCGGCAGCTCGATCTTCACCTCCAGCACCTCGAGGTTGTCCGTGCGTTCCACGTTGACCTTGAGGTGGTTGGGGTCGATCTTCACGTACTTGCTGATCACCGCGACCAGATCGCGCTGCAGGGCCGGCAGGTAGTCGGGGGAGCCCCCCGGATTGCGGCCGCTGCGCTCGTGCGCCAGGATGATCTGCAGGCGCTCCTTGGCGACGCTGGCCGAGCGCTTCTTCTCCCCGAGCAGGAAGGACAGCAGGCTCATGCCTTCCTCCCGCCGAACAGGCGCTTCAGGAAGCCCGCCTTCTCGGGGTCGACGAAGCGCAGCGGCCGGTCCTCGCCCTGGAAGCGGGCGACGACGTCGAGGTAGGCCTCGCTGACGTCCGTGCCCTTCAGGTGGACGGCCGGGGTGCCCTGGTTGCTGGCCTGCAGCACCGATTCGGATTCCGGGATCACGCCGATGAGCGGGATGCGCAGGATGTCCTGGATGTCCTCCAGCGACAGCATGTGGCCGGCGTCCACGCGGTTCGGGTTGTAGCGGGTGATCAGCAGGTGTTCCTTGACCGGCTCCTTGCCCTCGATCGCGCGGCGGGTCTTGCTGGCCAGCATGCCGAGGATGCGGTCGGAGTCGCGCACCGAGGAGACCTCGGGGTTGGTCACCACCAAGGCCTCGTCGGCGAAGTGCATGGCCATCAGGGCACCGGTCTCGATGCCGGCGGGCGAGTCGCAGACGATGTACTCGAAGCCCATGCCGCCCAGGTCGTGCAGCACCTTCTCGACGCCTTCGCGGGTCAGGGCTTCCTTGTCGCGGGTCTGGCTGGCGGCCAGCACCGAGAGGTTGTCGTTGTGCTTGTCCTTGATCAGGGCCTGGTTGAGGGTGGCCTCGCCGTGGATCACGTTGACGAAGTCGTAGACCACGCGCCGCTCGCAGCCCATGATCAGGTCCAGGTTGCGCAGGCCGACGTCGAAGTCGATGACGGCGGTCTTGTGGCCGCGCAGGGCCAGGCCGCTGGCGAAGCTGGCGCTGGTGGTGGTCTTGCCGACCCCACCCTTGCCGGATGTGACGACGATGATCTTTGCCATTGGGGAGTCCTTTACGGGTTCAGCGGCTGCATGACCAGCTTCTCGCCCTCGAGGCGGATCTGGGCCGGCTTGCCGCGCAGTGTGTCGGGCAGCGGGTGTTCGCTGGTGCGGTACACGCCGGCGATGGAGACCAGCTCGGGCTCCAGGCACAGCGTCAGGATGCGGGCTTCCGCATCGCCGCGTGCGCCGGCAATGGCTTTGCCGCGCAGCGGTGCATAGACGTGGATGTGGCCATCGGCGATGACCTCCGCGCCGGGATTGACCATTGCGAGCACCACGACGTCGCGCCCGCGGGCGTAGACCTGCTGGCCGGAGCGCAGGGGTTTGTCGATGATGAGTGCACTCGTGGGGACTTGCGGCGCCGCGACGGGCACGGGGGCCACCGGCTGTTCCTCCCTCTGGGAGGGGGCCGGGGTGAGGGCAGCATCCTGCGCACCGGCCAGACCGGCTTGCAGCGCGGCCTCCATCTGCGCCTGCGTCCCCCCTTTCACCGCCACCGGCACGACGCGATAGCGCCTCAGCAGCGCAATCAGCCGCCCGAAGTCGATCTCCCCCTCGCCCACGGGCGCCAGGTCGATCACCATCGGATCGTTGTCGAAGAACTCCGGGATCTCCCCGAACCGGCCTTCCAGTTCCTGTTCCAGCGATTGGAGGTCGGAAGACTTCAGCAGCAGCGCGACGAGGGGAAGGTTCGCGCTCTTGATCTCGAACGTGGCAGGAGTGCGTCCTGCGAGGGCAACAGTCATTCGATACGGCGGGGGAAATGCGCGCGCAGTTTAGCAGCGAGCGGTGACTGTGCCTCTGCCAATCGACGAGCGTGCGTTCCGTCCTACGCAGGCTGGTGCCTGGCTCGGGTCGAAGCGGCGGCACGAGAGGCCCACACTGGAGCCGTCCGCTCTCGGAAGGAGCTCCCATGCAATCGCACCATCACCACTGGCTCGGCGTCGCCGCCATCCTGCTGCTGGCCCTGCTGGCCTTCGAAGCCTATGGCCAGCCGCCCAACCACGAGTTGAGTCCGAACGCGGGTGCGGTCTTCCAGGGCCGTCCGGCCATGGCGGGTGCGCAGGCCGGACTGGGCGCCCAGGCCGGGCCGCCGCAAGGCGGCATGGGCCTGCAGGGCTCCGACGGCGCCGGGCTGAACCTGCGGCGGCCGCACGTGATCGAGCAGCAGATGAACCCGCTGCCACCGGTGGCCTGCGCCGACCTGCCGCGCGAGTCAGCGACGGAACAGCCTCTGTGCCTGCCGCAGATCCGCGACGAACGCTTCGAACGCCGGCTCGCGCTCCTCGGGATCTCCGCGGAGCAGCGCGGACGGATGTAGGGTCACCAGCACCTCCAGCCCGTCGGGCCGAGGCAGCCACTGCCCGCGGTTCGCGAGCACCGGCACGGCGCGCCCCAGCAGCGAGCGCGCCGCGCTCGCGCCCAGGGCCACCAGCGCGCCCGGTCGCACCAGCGCGATCTCGTCTTCCAGCCAGTGGTGGCAGGCTCCGATCTCCTTCTGCGTCGGGCTCTTGTGGATGCGCCGCTTGCCGCGCAACTCGAACTTGAAGTGCTTGACGGCGTTGGAGACGAAGGTCTGCTCGCGCGGGATGCCCGCCGTTTCCAGCGCGCGCGCCAGCAGCTTGCCGGCGGGGCCGACGAAGGGGTGGCCCTGCAGGTCTTCCTGGTCGCCGGGCTGCTCGCCCACCAGCATCAGCCGGGCCTTGAGCTTGCCTTCTCCGATCACCGACTGGCTGGCGATCTCGCCGATCGGGCACTCGCGGCACGCCATGGTGGCGGTCTTGAGCTGCTCGAGCGACTGGATCCGCGGGTCGGGGCGCTCAGGCATCGGCGGCGGACTTGTCGTGCGGTGCGAACACGCGCTCGTAGCAGGCCAGCCATTGCGACTCCGTGCCGTCGTTGCCGGGCAGTTCGGCCACGGGAACACCCGGGCCGAAGTGCAGCCGGCCGCCCTCGCAGCGCACGCTGCGCTCGGGGGTGAAGATGGCCCAGCGCGGCGCCTCGATCCGCTTGGCGAACCAGGGCGCGATCGCCTCCACCACGTGGTGGGCCGGCTCGTAGCCGCCGACCTCCAGCGCCTCGCCTTGGGCGTCGCGCAGCGCGTGCCGGCGCAGGTTGGCCTTCATCTTGTGGATGTCGCGGCGCACCGCATGCGCCATGTGCTGCGCCTGCAGCATGTCGGCGTCGAGCGGGTCGTTGCGCAGGTTGGGCTCGTG
The DNA here is from genome assembly GCF_016722785.1 of Ramlibacter monticola. Lineage (GTDB taxonomy): Bacteria > Pseudomonadota > Gammaproteobacteria > Burkholderiales > Burkholderiaceae_C > Ramlibacter > Ramlibacter monticola. Next base: position 35,933 of record NZ_JAEQNE010000003.1, read on the forward strand.
GACCAGGCGCCAGAGCAGCCGGTACAGCAGCGAGAAGCGCTCGGGATCGCGGTGCAGCACCACGAACTCGCACAGGCGCGTGAACGAGGCGGGCACGATGGCGGTGGCGGCGCGGGCCACGTTTTTCGGCCGGCTGGCCTGTGCGGGGCCGGGATCCGCGAAGGGGTCGGCCGACGCCTCCATCCCCCACTCGACCTCCTCGGGCGGCACCTGATGGGCAAGCAGTTGCCTCGCCTCGGAGCGGAAGCCCGCGAGGTCCGTCTGCCCGGCCAGTTTGATCTGCATCTCCGCAGTCGTGTGCATGGATCAGCCCCGCGTTCGCGACTTCTTCGCGGGCGCGCGGCGCCTTGGCTTGCGGGCGTCCGCGGCGCGCGGGCGGGCCTCCCCTTCGTCATTCGTGCGGCGCCGGGACGCCTGGGTTCCCAGCTCGCGCGCGTCGCGCGCCTTCGGGGTCCCCGCCGGCGCGAGGATGACGGAGGCGGGGACATCGATGGCATCGACCGAACGCGCCACCTCGTTGACCGCCGCGGCTGGGCTCTCCAGCCCCGGCCACACCGTCGCCAGTTCCAGCCATTGTTGCCAGCCACGGGTCATCCATTCGAACGCCATGGCGTTCCAGCGGGCCGCGGCTTCCCAGTTGCCCAGCGGATTCAGCCAGCCGAAGCTGTCGATGCGTGTCATTGCGGCCATTCTCGGTACCTCCTGGTTACTCGGGTTCTCAAGGTATGCAATTGCTTCATGCGTGGACCTCCCGTTTGCGGGTGCGCATCTCCACCTTCAGGTACAGCAGGGCGCCCGCGAGCAGCGGTGTCAGGTAGAAGATCGCGCGGTAGGCGAGCAGGGCGCCCAGCAGCTGGTGCTCCGGGATCCGGTGCGACAGCAGGGCGATGAAGACCGCTTCGGTCACGCCCAGGCCCGCCGGGACGTGCAGCAGCACGCCCGCGATCGCCGCGATCAGCAGCACGGCCAGCGCCGTCGGATAGTCCACCTGCCCTTGCAGGAGCATCCACGGCACCGCTGCCATGGTCATCCAGTGGGTGCAGGAGATACCCAGCTGCGCGACCGCCATGCGGAATGTGGGCAGGTCGATGTCCTGCCCGCGGACCGTCCAGCAGCGCACGCGCGAGAACGCGCACAGCCCCAGGTATGCGATCGCGAAGGCGAGCAGCCCCACGCCCAGCAGCCGCAACTCCTCGCCGTCGATGCCCCACGCGGGCGGCAGCTGCAGCGGGAACATCGTGAACACCAGGCCGGCCAGCAGGATGTAGCCGATCCAGTTGGTGATCATCGACAGCGTGATGATGCGCGTGATGTTGCCGTAGCGCAGCCCGAGGCGCGAATAGAGCCGGTAGCGCAGGCCGATGCCGCCGACGAGCGAGCCGAGGTTCAGGTTGAAGGCGTAGCAGATGAAACTCACCTGCATGACCTTGCGCTTGGCCATGCGATGGCCGGTGTAGTGCCGGCCGACCAGGTCCATCAGGCTGTAGACCAGGTGGCTGATGGCCGCGAGGCCCAGGGCCTTCAGCAGCACGTCGCGCGGCAGCTCCTGGACACTGGCACGGACCTGGTCCCAGTCCACGGTGCGCGCGTAGCGCACCAGCAGGAAGGCGACGACGGCGAGGAAGCCCACCCCGAGCGCGCGCTTGACCCAGGGCCAGGACCAGTGGTGGCGCATCAGCCCTTCTCCTTGAGTCCGACGAAGGCGGGCGCCAGCGGCTTGCCCTGGGTGGGGGCCGTGGGCAGCAGGCGCGGGACGTGCCGGGGCAGCCACGAGGCCCAGCGCGAGTAGCGCCGGGCGAAGTGGTAGGCGAGGAAGCTCTGCACCAGCGACCAACCCTCCAGCTTGCCCAGGCTCTTCGTGGTGATCTCGTTGCACGCGTGGCACATCAGCTTGTCGAGGTTGGCCGAGAGCACCTGCGTGAAATCGTGGTCGCGAATGATCACGTTGGCCTCCAGGTTGAACAGGAGGCTCATCGGGTCGAGGTTGCTGGAGCCCACGGTGCACCACTCGTCGTCCATCACCGCCACCTTGCCGTGCAGCGGCCGCTCGCAGTATTCGTAGATGCGCACGCCGGCGCGCAGCAGGTAGTGGTACAGCATGCTGGAGGCCGTCTTCACCCACGGCATGTCGGGTTCGCCCTGCAGGATCAGCCGCACGTCCACGCCGCGCCGCGCCGCCCGCTTGAGTTCGCGGATGAAACGGTAGCCGGGGAAGAAGTAGGCATTGGCGATCACGATGCGCTTCTTCGCGGCGCGGATCGCGATGCGGTAGTGCCGCTCGATGTCGTCCATGTGGAGGCGGTTGTCGCGCACCACGAACATCGCGTCGGCCGTGCCGGCGGGCGGCAGCTGCTCCGGCGGCACGCGCATCTGCTTGCGCCAGCGCCACCACTGGCGACGCCTGCGCTGGTGGCGCAGGCCTTCGGCGAGGGCCGTGTGGCAGAAGCGGTGGATCTCGGCCACCAGCGGGCCGTGGATCTCCACCGCGTAATCCTGCTTGGCCTCGGGGCCGAAGTCCAGAAGGTGGTCCGCCGAGTAGTTGATGCCGCCGACGAAGGCCACTTCGCGGTCCACCACCACGATCTTGCGGTGCATGCGGCGCAGCAGGTGCGGCCGCCAGCCGAAGGGTCGCGGTCCCGGGTTGAAGGAGTGGATCCGCACGCCCGCCTCGCGCAGCGCGGCGAGATACTGCGCCGACAGGTCCGGCGAGCCCCAGTCGTCGATCGTGATGTCCACCTGCGCGCCGCGCCGGGCGGCGGCGATCAGCGCCTCCTGCAGCTGCAGGCCCACCTTGTCCTCGAACAGGATGAAGGTCTCGACGATCACCTCCCGCCGCGCGTTCGCGATGCAGGCGAACACGCGCGGGAAGAACTCCTCGCCGTTCTCCAGCAGCGAGAAGTGGTTGCCCGGGATCCAGCGGCGTTCCATGGTGTCCTTCACAGGTGGATCTCGGCCACCAGGGGAGCGTGGTCCGAGAGGTGCGCCCAGGGCCGGCGCGGCAGCACCACGGGCAAGTGCACCGAGCAGTTGCGCACGTAGATGCGGTCCAGGGCCAGCACCGGGAAGATGGCCGGGAAGGTCTTGGCCGGCTCGCCGTAGGCGTTGACGAAGATCTCCCGCAGCCCGGCCTCGGTCCACAGGATGTCGTTGGCGCGCCGGCGCCAGTCGTTGAAGTCGCCGGCCACGATCAGTGGCGCGTCGGCTGGCATCTCGGTGTGCGTGATCTGGCACAGGAGGTCCAGCTGCTGCTGGCGATGCGCCTCCGCCAGGCCCAGGTGCACGCAGATCACGTGCACCTGTTTCTCGTAGCCGGGTACCTGCAGCACGCAGTGCAGCAGGCCGCGCTTCTCGGGTCCGGCGATCGAGACGTCGTGGTTCTGGTAGTGCACGATCGGGAACTTGGACATCACCGCGTTGCCGTGGTGGCCCTTGGGATAGACCATGTTGCGGCCGTAGGCGTGCTGCGGCCAGATCTCGTCGGCGAGGAATTCGTAGGGCGGCGCTTCCGGCCACTCGGCGATCCGCCGGCTGTGGTCCTCGTGCGTGCCCAGCACCTCCTGCATGAACACCACGTCGGCGCCGACCTTGCGGATGGCGTCGCGCAGCTCCGGCAGGATGAATTTGCGGTTGAAGGTGGTGAAGCCCTTGTGGATGTTGACGGTCATCACGGTCAACTGCGGAGGCCTCGGCTCCTGCGGCAGGTCGCTCATGTCCATGGGGGCTCGTTGGGTCTTGTTGTGGAGAGACTTTTGTAAGTGCCCAGCTGGAGCGCAGTCGTAGGACGGAAGGCCAAGTCTTTGTGGCGACTGGCGGCTCGGCGTGTGGCGCGCGGCCGATGCAGGAGGCCGGCGACTTTCCGGGTCCAGCGTGTAGGAACGCTGCCCAGGCGCGTGCCGGCCGGCGACGCACGCCGCGGTCGGACGATTCCACTTTTTCATGCGCTCGCGCGGCCGTGCGGCAGAGCCACGCGCCCTTCGCGCGCGCGGCGGATGAAACTGCGGCCATGCAAACAATTACAACGATGCTGACCCTGGGTGCGGTCCTGCTGGCCAGCGCCGGAGCGGCACGCGCGATCGACTTCGGGCCCGACGGTGCCTCCGTGGAAGCGGGATTCGGCACCCGGGGCACCTACATGGCGGGCGTGGGCCTGGTCTGGGACTGGGACTTCGAACGCATGCGGCGCAAGGCGGAGCTGACCGCCCACACCGAAGTGCTGGTGAACCGGTGGCGCTTCGACGCCGTGGGCGGCGGCAACGACGAGCTCACGCAGTTCGTGGTGCTGCCGTCCCTGCGCATGCGGCTGGAGCGCGGCCGCTCGCCCTGGTTCATCGAGCTGGGGATCGGTGCGAGCTGGATGGACAAGACCTTCGAGACTCCGCGCAAGGTCTTCAGCACGCGCTGGAATTTCTACGACGTGCTGGGCTTCGGCCGGACGTTCAACGGCGGGAGCGAGCAGCACGAGCTCGCGCTGCGCTGGACCCACATCTCCAATGCCGGGATCGAGAACCCCAACCCGGGCCAGGATTTCCTGCAACTGCGCTACGTGCGTCGCTTCTGAGACTTCGTTCCGCCCGTCCAACGGTCGGCGCGGCACGTCCTACGACCGCTGTCACGCCGGTCCGATACGGCCGGGGTGGGGCCGCTCCAAACTGTTTCTCACGCACCCGGCGCCATGCCGGGCATTCACTCACTGATCAGTACGGAGCATTTCAATGAAAAAGACCTCTCTGACGCGAGCCCTGTTCGTCGCCGGCGTGATGGCCGTTGCGGGCGGCATGGCGCAGGCGGACGCGATCTTCTATCCGGACGGCACGCACGTGGAACTGGGCGGCAGCAACCTGGTCCTCTCGAGCGACGACACGATGGACACCACCGTGCTGGGCGCCGGCCCGGCCCCGCGCACCACCTACACGACGGTCACGACCACCACCCCGGTGTACGTGTTCCCGAACATCAACTGGGACCGCGCCACGGTGCTGTCGTCCCCGCACCCGATGATGTCGAGCGTGCGTTCGCTCGAGATGGACCGCACCGCGGCGGCGACCTTCGACGTGCCGAGCCGCGCGGGTGAAGCGAGCACCATGACGAGCGGGGCGCCCAACCTGGTGACGACCAACGAGAGCGTGGCGTCGCTGCCGCCCCCGGTGCTGATCCCCGAGACGTCCGTGGCGATCATCCCGCCCGCGGTGGTGATCCCCGAAACGACCAGCCTCGGCGCCGGCCCGAGTTTCTTGAGCGGCAATGCCGATGCGGGCACCTGCGGTACCAGCATGCCTTGCACGTACCTGCCTGACTGAGGCCGACGCGGCCCATGAAAAAGCCCGGCCTCGGCCGGGCTTTTCCTTGTGCGCGGAGGTCGCGGATCAGCCGTGGTGGTGATGGCCGTGGCCCCGCTTGCCGAAGCCGCGCGCGAAGCGCAGGCCTTCCTGGTCGAAGACCTTCTGCTGCTCGCCGTTGAGCTGGGCGTAGAAGGTCTTGGTGGCGTCGAGGCGCTTGTCCATTTCGGCGTTGCGCTGGGCGCGCACGGCCTTCATGCGGTCGATCCGCTCGGGCGTGTTCATGCGCTCGAAGGCGGCGCGGTCCGGACGCTGGAACGGAGCGGGCTTGAGCGCGGCGGTCCAGCTCTCCCAGGCGCCTTCCTGGCCGCGCGCGATCTGCAGCTTCTGCTTCAGTTCGCCCAGGCGGCGGGCGATGCGCTCTTCCATCCGGGCGCGAATGCTTTCCATGCGGGCGGGGTCCATTTGGCCATGGTCGCCGTGCATCGCGCGCGGGGCCGCCGGTGCCACGGGCGGGGCGGGCGGGGTTTGCGTCTGCGCGACGGCAGCCAGGCCGAGGCTGGCCAGCAGGCCGGCGGTCAGCAGGTGTCGGTGCAGGGATTTCATGAAGGGGTCCTTTCGTTCATCGGTGCCGGGCCCGGTGGCCCGATGCCCTGCAGTCTGAGCAGTGGATGTAACCCTGCCATCGCGCCGGGGTTGCGGCTGTGTAAAGACCGGTCCATGCTGGCGGAATCTGGCGTGTACAGGCAGGGTCGAACCGGTCCTACGGGAAGCGTCCGCACTCAGTGACGCCAGCAATGGCCGGGCACGTTGACAGTCACTGCAACCCGATTCGCTTTCAAAGGAGTAACAGCATGAAGTACCAGGCTTTCGTGCGAACGGTGGCCGGAATGCTGGCTACCGCTCTTCTCGGCACCGGCGCGGTGCTGGCGCAGACGATGCAGCCGCAACCGCAGGTGATGACCGATGCCGCACCGCTCCCCGCGGCGGAACGGGCCAGCTCGGGCGCGGTGATCATGATGGACCAGCCGGTGCTGGCGCAGCGCGAAGCGATGCTCGCCGCGCAGGAGCGCTCGCCCGTCGACACGCGCGCCCTCGGCGCCGGCCCGGCGCGCATCGTCCGTGACGTGCAGACGCGGGAAGACCTCGAACTGCAACGCGCGCTGGACGAGGCGCTGCGGCGGGACCTGGCCACGCCGAAGTAGCGGCGGCTACTTCGCCAATTCCTCCAGGATCGGGCACTCCGGCCTCTCGTCCCCGTGGCAGCAGTGGATCAGGTGCTGCAGCGTCTGCTGCATCTCCTGCATCTGCGCGATGCGCTGCGCCAGCTCCTCCGCGTGCTTCTGCGCGATGCGCCGCACGCTGGCGCTCGCGCGGCGCCGGTTCTGCCACAGGCCCACGAGTTCCCCGATCTCCTCCATGGAGAAGCCGAGGTCGCGCGCCCGCTTGATGAAGCGCAGCGTGTGCACGTCGGTCTCGCCGTACTGCCGGTAGCCGCTGTCGGTGCGGGCCACGCGCGGCAGCAGCCCCAGGCCTTCGTAGTGCCGCACCATCTTGGCCGACACGCCCGACAAGCGGGCGGCCTCGCCGATGTTCACCGGCCAAAGCTTCACGCTGCGACCTTGTAGCCCTCTTCCTCGATGGCACGGGCGATGGCGGCGCGGTCCCCGCCGGACTGGACTTCCACCTTGCCGGTGGTGAGGTCGATCTGGACCTCGGCCTGCGGATCGACGGACTTCACCGCCTCCGTGACGGCGCCGACGCAGTGGCTGCAGCTCATGCCTTGGACCTGGAATGTCTGGTTCATGGTTTTCCTTTCGTGGGCGGGAGATTGCACCTTGCCACCATGGTAAGGTCAATCCCTGGCCCGCGGCCGGCTTGACCGGCGTCAAGGCTTGACCTTCCCATCATGGCAAGGTCCATGCTCTCTCCATGGACAGTTCCACCTCCACCCTGGACCTCGGCGTCGCCGGCATGACCTGCGCCTCCTGCGTGGCGCGGGTCGAGCGCGCCCTCAAGAAGGTGCCGGGCGTCACCGACGCCAGCGTCAACCTCGCCACCGAATCCGCCCGCGTCACCTACGCGCCTTCCGAGCAGATGGAGGCGCAGATCCGCCGTGCCGTGCGCAACGCCGGCTACGAGCCCCGGGCGCTGGCGGAGCAGGAGGCCGAGGACCTGTCGCCCTGGGCCGGATTCGCACCGGTGGCGCTCGGCCTGCTGCTGTCCCTGCCCCTCGTGCTGCCGATGGCGACGGAACTGGCCGGAGCGCACTGGATGCTGCCGGCCTGGCTGCAGTTCATGCTGGCCACGCCCGTGCAGTTCGTGCTGGGGGCGCGCTTCTACCGCGCCGGCTGGCACGCCCTGAAGGCCGGCTCCGGCAACATGGACCTGCTGGTGGCGATCGGCACGAGCGCCGGCTGGGGCCTGTCGACGTGGCTGTGGCTGGTGCGGGGGCAGGAGCACCTCTACTTCGAGGCCTCCGCCGTCGTGGTGACGCTGGTGCTGCTCGGGAAATGGCTCGAGGCGCGCGCCAAGCGCCAGACCACCGCCGCCATCCGCGCCTTGCAGGCGTTGCGCCCCGAGACCGCGCACGTGCTCGTGAAGGGCGGCAGCGAAGCCGAACTGCCGCTGGCCGAAGTCATGGCCGGCGACCGGCTGGTGGTGCGCCCCGGCGAGCGCGTGCCGGCCGACGGCGTGCTGGAGCAGGGCGAGACCCAGGTCGACGAATCCATGCTGACCGGCGAGCCGCTGCCGGTGGCCAAGGCCGTGGGCGAGCGGGTGACCGGCGGCAGCATCAACGGCGAGGGCCGTTTCGTGATGCGCGCGACGGCGGTCGGCAGCGAAAGCGTGCTGGCCCACATCATCCGGCTGGTCGAGGATGCGCAGGCCGGCAAGGCGCCGATCCAGCGCATGGTGGACCGCGTCTCGGCCGTCTTCGTGCCGGTGGTGCTGCTGATCGCCGGCGTGACGCTGGCGGGCTGGCTGCTGGCCGGCGGCAGCATGGAGCAGGCGCTGATCCACGCGGTGGCGGTGCTGGTGATCGCCTGCCCCTGTGCGCTGGGGCTGGCCACGCCGGCGGCCATCATGGCCGGCACCGGGGTCGCCGCGCGCCAGGGCATCCTGATCAAGGACGCGCAGGCGCTGGAGCTGGCGCACCGGGTCGACACGGTGGCCTTCGACAAGACCGGCACCCTGACGCTCGGCAGGCCGCGGCTGGTCGCCTTCGTGGCGGCGCCTGGGGCCGACGAGGCGCGGCAACTGGAGGCCGCCGCCAGCCTGCAAGGCGGCAGCGAGCATCCGCTGGCGCGCGCGGTGGTGGCGGCAGCGCGCGAGCGCGGGCTGGCCCCGCAGGCGCCCGACGCGGTGCGCGCCGTGGCCGGCCGCGGCACCGAAGGCGAGGTCGCGGGCCGCAGCTTCCTGATCGGCAGCCTGCGCTGGCTGGAGGAACTGCAGGTGCCCCTGGGCGCGCTGGACGCCGAGGCGCGCCGGCTGCAGGGCGAGGGCGCGACGCTGTCGGCCCTGGTGGAGCGCAGCGGGGAGGGCCTGACCCTGCGCGCCCTGATGGCCTTCGCCGACGAACCCAAGCCGCATGCGGCCGAAGCGCTGGAAGCCCTGCGCCGGCGGGGCCTGCGCCTGGCGATGATCTCCGGCGACAACCGCGCCGCGGCCCTGGCGATGGCGCGCCGGCTCGGCCTGCGCGAGGACGAAGTCCAGGCCGAAGTGCTGCCGGGCGACAAGGCGGCGCGGGTGGTGGCGCTGCGCGCGGGCGGGCACGTCGTGGCCATGGTCGGCGACGGCGTCAACGATGCACCCGCGCTGGCCGCGGCCGATGTGGGGGTGGCCATGGGCACGGGCACCGACGTGGCCATGCATGCCGCCGGCGTGACGCTGATGCGCGGCGACGTCGGCCTGGTGGCCGGCGCGCTGGACATCTCGCACCGCACGGTGCGCAAGATCCGCCAGAACCTGTTCTGGGCGTTTGCCTACAACGTCGCCGGAATCCCCCTGGCCGCGCTCGGCTACCTGAGCCCGGTGGTGGCGGGTGCGGCGATGGCGCTCTCCAGCGTAAGCGTGCTCTCTAACGCGCTGCTGCTCAAACGCTGGCGGCAGCGGGCGGATTGACGTGGATCAACGGACTCCCGTACCCCCCATGCGAACCTGACCGCAGGAGAGTTTGCGCCCATGTCCCGACCGGCCCTTCAAATCATCCGCGACGAGCACGCTGCCGTCTCGGCCGTCCTGCGTTCGCTGCTGCAGATGATCGAGTGCGTGCCGGACGACGAGCCGGAACGCTTCTTCGACGTGATGCGTGCGATGCTGTTCTACATCGACGAATTCCCGGAACGGCACCACCACCCGAAGGAATCGGATCTGCTGTTCCCCAAGGTCGCGCGCACGGCTCCGCAACTGATGCCCGTGATCCGCCGGCTGGAGGACGACCACCTGCAGGGGGAGGCGCGCGTGCGCGAACTGCAGCACCTGCTGCTCGCGTGGGAGCTGCTGGGCGACAGCCGCCGAGAAGCCTTCCAGAAGGCGGTGCGCGGGTACGTGGAGTTCTACCTGTCCCACATGCGCACCGAGGAGACGGAGATCATTCCGCTGGCGATCAAGACCCTGTCGGACGCGGACTGGGCGGAGCTGGATGCGGCCTTCCTGCAGCACCAGGACCCGCTGGTCACGGGCAGCCACGACCCGGTCTACGACCGCCTGTTCACGCGCATCGTGATGAAGACGCCGGCGCCCATCGGCGTCGGCCCCTCCTTCTAGGCTCGGTTACACCAGCTTCTCGACCTTCAGTGCCTCCTGCACCGCCGGGCGCGCATCGATGCGCGCGTTGTGCGCCGTGAGGTTCTTGAAGCGCGAGATGTCGATGTTCATCGGCTTGGTCCAGCGCGTGACCACGTACAGGTAGGCATCGGCCACGCTGAAGTGCTCGCCCATCACGTATTCCCTGCCTTCGAGCTGCTTGTCGACGAACTCGAAGCGGCTGGCCAGCTTGTCGCGGAACTGGTTCTTGGCGTCCTCGGGCGTGGCGGGGTTGAACAGCGGCGAGAAGGTCTTGTGGATCTCGGTGCCGATGAAAGTCAGCCACTCCTGCAGGCGGTAGCGGGGCAGGGTGCCGTTGGCCGGCGCGAGGTTCTTGTTCGGGACCTGGTCGGCCACGTACTGCACGATCGCCGGGCCTTCGCGCAGGCGGGTGCCGTCGTCCAGCTCCAGCATCGGGACGTAACCCAGGGGATTGATGCCGTAGTAGTCGGTGCCGTCCTGCAGCTTGTGCGTCTTGGTCGAAGCCAGCACGGGCTCGAAGGCGAGGCCCGCCTCGCGCAGCACAATGTGGGGGGACAGGGAGCAGGCGCCGGGGGAGTAGTAGAGCTTCATGTCGCGTTTCTTCCTTTCCTCGAGGGGATGACGATTCGTGAAGAATTTCATCCTAGCCAGAATGGGGAACACCTGCACGCCTTGGGGCCGGGCGCCGGCATGGCCACAATTCGCGGATGAGCAAGTTCCTGAAATGGGCGGCGATCCTGGGCGCCGCCTTCGCCCTGCTGGTGATCGGTGTCGCCATCGCGCTGCAGCAGTGGCTCCGCACCGACGACTTCCGCCAGCGCGTGGAGCAGCAGGCCAGCGCCGCGCTGGGCGTGCCGCTGCGGCTGGGCCGGCTGTCTATCGACCTGTGGCCGCTCCCCGCGGTGGCCGCCGACAACGTGCAGCTGCAAACCCGACCGGCGCTGAGCGTCGGCCGCATCGAGGCCCGCCCGGTCTGGAGCGCGCTGCTGCTGCGCCGGCGGCTGGAGATCGCCACCCTGGTGGTGCGCAAGGCCGTGCTGCCGCAGGCGGGCATCGCGGCGCTCGGCGCCGCCATGCAGAAGAGGGACAAGGCGGGGCCCAGGCCGGTGCGGAGCGAGCCGGCCGAAGGCTCGGTGGTGGTGATGCCGCGCAGCGCCGTGCTGGACGACATCACCTGGATCGACGAGAAGGGCCAGCGCCTGACCCTGCACGCCGAGGCCGACCTCGGCGGCGACGGCCTGCTGGAGCGCGCCTCCTTCCAGATCGTGCAGGGGCGCTTCGCCGGCACGCAGGGCGCGATCGAGCGCAAGCCCGACCACTGGCCGCTGCAGGTGGACATCGGCGGCGGCCGCATCGTCGGCAAGCTGCAGCTCACGGCGGGCAAGTCAGGCGCGCAGGTGCTGCAGGGCCACTTCAACACCGACAACGTGGAAGTCTCGGCGCTCACCGCGCCCACCCGGGTGCTGACGGGCAAGCTGCAGGCGCAGACCAGCCTGCGCTCCGAATTCCGCGAGCTCGGCACCGTAGCCGACCGGATGACGACCGATACCCGCTTCACCGTGCGCGACGCGGTGGTGGAGGGCATCGACCTGGCGAAGGCGGTGCAGACCGTGGGCCTCAGCCGCGGGGGAATCACGCAGCTGGACACGCTGGCTGGGCAGGTCACCACGCAGGGCAAGGCGGTGCACCTGAGCAACCTGGTGGCAAACTCGGGCGTCCTGAGCGCCAGCGGCAACGTCTCCATCGCCCCGAGCAAGGCGCTGAGCGGGCACGTGAACGTGGATCTGGCGAGCACCGGCGGCACCATCGGCGTGCCGCTGGCGGTCGGCGGCACGGTGGACGAGCCCAGCGTGATGGTCACGCGCGCGGCGCTGGTGGGCGCGGCCCTGGGGACCCTGGTCGTGCCCGGCGCGGGCACCGCCGCGGGCGCGACCGCCGGCGACAAGATCGGCGAAACGCTGAAGGGTCTCTTCAAGTAGGCGGCGGCGGATCGTAACGCCAAGCTTCCGCTGGGGCGCTGCGTCCTACACCACGCCCCGCCCGCAGCCGATCCATTGCGGGCGCCGCGGTCTTTAGCATCAAGGACCACAGCTCGTCCCGGCCCACCGCATGCACCTGTCCACGGTCGAAACGGTCCTCGAATACCACGTCCTTTCGCCCACGCACTTCTGCTTCAACATCGAGGCGGCCCACTGGCCGACGCAGAAGATCGTGAGCGAGCGCCTCGCCATCTCCGCCGGCAGCGCGCTCCGCAGCTCCGTCGACCGCGCCAGCGGCAACCGCTACATCCGCTTCGATGCCCAGCCGGGGCCGCTGAAGGTGAACTACAAGGCCGAAGTGGAGGTGGAAGTGGACACGCCCGAATCGGGCGCGGGCCTGCATGAAACGCCGGTGGGCGAAGTGCCCGACCAGATCTTTCCCTACCTGCTGGCCACGCGCTACTGCGAGTCGGACGTGCTGTGCGCAGAGGTAGGGCGCATGTTCGGCGCGCTGCCGCCCGGCATCGGCCGGGTGCAGGCGATTGTCGACTGGATCCGTGCCCACATCCGCTACCAGCCGGGCAGCACGCAGTCCACCACCACGGCCCACGAGGCCTTCGAGCAGCGCGCCGGCGTCTGCCGCGACTTCGCGCACCTGGGCATCACCTTCTGCCGCGCGCTGAACATCCCGGCGCGCATCGTGGTGGGCTACGTCTGGTTCGACGAGCCGCCGCAGGACTTTCATGCGGTGTTCGAGGCGTGGCTCGATGGCCGTTGGGTGCTGTTCGACCCGACCGGCATGGCGCCGGTGGACCGCCTGGTGCGCATCGGCACCGGGCGCGACGCCAAGGACGTGGCTTTCGCGACCCTGTTCGGGCAGGTCCGGATGACGCGCAAGGAAGTGATGGTGCTCGAGCACGACCCGCGGCCCGTGCGGGTGCTGTCGCCCGTCACTCAGGCGCCGGCGGCAGGGGTCATCCTTCCCGCGTAGCGGCCGTCACGGGCGAGTGGCTTGCTCGAGCCGCGTCAGCCAGAGCAGGGCGTGCTCGCGGGAGCTGCCGCACATCTCTGCCGAGGGCTGGAGCCCGCCGCAGAACGCGGGCCGCTCCGGGCGGCCGAAGAGCCGGCAGCGGTTGGACGGGTCGAGCTGCACGCAGCGCACTCCGGCCGGCTTGCCTTCGGGCATCCCTGGCAGGGGGCTGGTGATGGACGGTGCGATGCAGCAGGCGCCGCACTCGGATCTGCACTTCATGGTCGGCGGAGGATCTAGTGCAAGTCGGGAATCGGGAGCTTCCGTGGGACGAGAGGATCACGCTCCGGTGCGCGCTGCCTTCCGGCAAGGTGACGCGTTTTCCGACCTTGGATTGTGACTTGCTTGGGGAGGTTCTTTTCCAGCCCGGTGTTCCTGGCGGGCTTGAACTCGAGCAAGCTGGCGTTCTTCTTCCCCTTCGAGACCGGCTTCGGGCTTCGTCGGCCGGGCGCCCGCATGGATGTCACTTGACCCCCTTGCAGTTCAGGCAGCAAGATCGGCTCCCTCCAAACCCAGCCAGCCTTGAGGCGCGAGTGGCTCAAGAGAGCGGGGGCAGTCATGCTCTCATGGGGAACTGCATCGATGAGCCTTTTGCGCACCAAGAACATCGACGCCATGCTCGCCGTGGCGCGCGAGGACGGCCTGAAGAAGGTGCTGGGCCCCGTGGACCTCGTGTTGATGGGCATTGGCGCCATCATCGGCACCGGCATTTTCGTGCTCACCGGCACTGGGGCGCTGACGGCGGGGCCGGCGCTGACCTTGTCCTTCGTCATTTCCGCCGTGGCTTGCGGGCTCGCTGCACTTTGCTACGCGGAGTTCGCGTCTGCGATACCGGTGTCCGGATCGATCTACACCTATAGCTACGCGACCTTGGGGGAGATCGTGGCCTGGATGATCGGCTGGGATCTGATCCTCGAGTACGGGCTCGGCATGTCGGCCGTCTCGGTGGGCTGGTCGGCCTACTCCCAATCGCTGCTGGCCGGCTTCGGCTGGAGCCTGCCGGCAGCGCTGACCGCTGCGCCGGGCTCGGTGCCGGGCGTGGCTTCCGTCCTGAACCTGCCGGCCATGGTGATCCTGCTGCTCATCACGTGGCTGGTTTCGTACGGCGTTCGCGAGTCGGCGCGCGTCAACAACCTGTTGGTGTTCATCAAGACCGCCGTGGTGCTGCTCTTCATTGGCGTTGGCGCCTGGCATGTGAAGCCGGCCAACTGGCAACCCTTCGCCCCCTTCGGCGCTGCAGGCATCTTCAATGCCGCCGCACTGGTCTTCTTTGCCTTCATCGGCTTCGACGCGGTGACCTCGGCGGCCGAGGAAGTGCGCAATCCGCGCCGTGATCTGCCGATCGGCATCATCGGTTCGCTGGCGATCTGCACCGTGCTGTACGTGACCGTCGCCGCGATCATGACCGGCATCGTGCCGTACGCCCAGTTCGCGGGCGTGGACCATCCGGTGTCGCTGGCCCTTCAGGTGGCGGGGCAGAACTGGGTGGCCGGCTTCGTCGATCTCGGCGCCATCCTCGGCATCACCACGGTGATCCTCGTGCTGACCTTCGGCCAGACACGCATCGTCTTCGCCATGTCGCGCGACGGTTTGCTGCCCGCGTGGCTGTCCAGCGTGCACCCCCGGCACGCCACGCCCCATGTGGCGACCTGGACCGTGGGCCTCGTGTTCGCCGCCATCGCGGGTTTCGTGCCCTTGAGCGTCCTTGCCGAGTTGATCAACATCGGCACGCTGGCGGCCTTCGCGCTCATCTCCGTCGCGGTGCCGGTGCTGCGTCGCACGCGCCCCGACCTGCCGCGCGCCTTCCGCTGTCCCGGCGTGCCGGTGCTGCCGCTGCTCTCCGCCGCGTTCTGCTTGTTCCTGATGGCGAACCTCAAGCGGACGACCTGGCTCGCCTTCGCGATCTGGCTGGCGATGGGCTTGGCGATCTACTTCCTCTATTCGCGGCGCAATGCCGTGCTGCATAACTCCGGCGGCGAAGCATCGGACTGAGTGGTTGCCAGACGGTCTCCGGGGGCGGCGAAGGTCTCCGGGGGCGGCGAAGCTCGCGGCAGGACGGCACTGACCGCTGCAGGTCCAGCGGGACCGCCCCGCCGTCGCGGGCGGGCTCGCGCGGCAGCGCGGATGCCGCCGGCGGCTAGCCGCCGGACACGTCGCGCCCGCCGAGCGCCTTCCACTGCATCTCGATGGCACGGGCGTCCTCTTCCGAGCGGGGTTCCACCATCATCAGGATCCCGCCTTCGCGGATGCCGGATTCGTACTGGCGAACCCGCTTCTCGGGAATGCCCCAGTCGGCCAGCGCGCCGACCAGCCCGGACGCCAGGCCGGCGGCGCCTGCGGCTCCCAACGCGGCGGCGAGCGGGCCGGCGGCGACGAATCCCAGGGCCGGCACGACCAGGGCCGCCGTTACCGCGGCTGCGACCGTGACCAGGATTTCGACCCGGCCGCCGGTCGGGCCGCCCAGCTCTCCGCCCTCGGCCTTCCTCTGGGCCAGCAGCGTGGTGATGTCGCTGTCGTCGGCGAAGCAGCGCTGGCGCGTGGCTTCGGACATGACGGCGTTCACGTCGCCGATCTCGTAGCCGCGTTCCACGCACGCCTGGTAGGCGCGTGCCGCGCGTTCGCCGGTATCGAACAGGCCCGTGATCATTCGGCGCTTGCCGCCAGGTGCTGCAGTCATCGTCACGCTCTCCATGCTGGGTTGCGCGCCCGGCGCGGGCAGGGCTGCGCCGACCGGAGCGACCGCACCACACTACCTCCGCTCCGACGGCCTGCCGGCAGGCCCTTCGAATGAGGGCGTGTACTTACTTGTCCGACAAGCCCAGGCATGCGCACCCGCCGTCCCGGGCTCATTTCGCCCGCCCGCGGCGCTGCCTCCCCGCCGCCCGTAAAATCTCCCCCTTCCTCCATTGGCCCTCGTGCCCCTGCGCCCGGATCGGCGCCCCTCCCATGCTTTACCCCGAAGAATTCGACGTCACCGTCGTCGGTGGCGGTCACGCCGGCACCGAAGCGGCCCTCGCCTCCGCGCGCATGGGCTGCAGGACCCTGCTGCTCACCCACAACATCGAGACGCTCGGCCACATGAGCTGCAACCCGTCGATCGGCGGGATCGGCAAGGGCCACCTGGTCAAGGAAGTCGACGCACTGGGCGGCGCGATGGCGATCGCCACCGACGAGGCGGGCATCCAGTTCCGCATCCTCAACTCGAGCAAGGGCCCGGCCGTGCGCGCGACCCGGGCCCAGGCCGACCGCGTCCTGTACAAGGCGGCGATCCGCGGCCGGCTGGAGAACCAGCCGAACCTGACGCTGTTCCAGCAGGCCGTCGACGACCTGATGGTGGAAGGCGATCGCGTGGTGGGGGCGGTGACGCAGATCGGGATCCGCTTCCGCGGCCGCGCCGTGGTGCTGACCGCAGGCACCTTCCTGGACGGAAAGATCCACGTCGGGCTGGAGAACTACGCTGCCGGCCGGGCAGGGGATCCGCCGGCCGTGTCGCTGTCCGCGCGCCTCAAGGAGCTGAAGCTGCCGCAGGGCCGCCTGAAGACCGGAACCCCGCCGCGGATCGACGGTCGGTCGATCGACTTCAGCCGTTGCGAGGAGCAGCCGGGCGACCTGGATCCGGTGCCGGTGTTCAGCTTCATGGGCCGGGCCGCTATGCATCCCCGCCAGGTGCCCTGCTGGATCACCCACACCAACGAGCGCACCCACGCGATCATCCGTTCCGGCTTCGACCGCAGTCCGATGTTCACCGGGCGGATCGAGGGCGTCGGCCCGCGCTACTGCCCCAGCGTCGAGGACAAGATCAACCGGTTCAAGGACAAGGACAGCCACCAGGTCTTCCTGGAGCCGGAGGGCCTGACGACCAACGAGTTCTATCCCAACGGGATCTCGACCAGCCTGCCGTTCGACATCCAGCTCGGGCTGGTGCGCACGCTGCCGGGCCTGGAGAACGCGCACATCCTGCGACCCGGCTACGCCATCGAGTACGACTACTTCGATCCGCGCGGCCTGAAGTCCTCGTTCGAGACTCGCGCCATCGCCGGCCTCTTCTTCGCCGGGCAGATCAACGGCACCACCGGCTATGAGGAGGCGGCAGCGCAAGGCCTGTTCGCCGGGATCAACGCCGCGCTGCAGGTCAAGGGCGAGGGCGCCTGGGTGCCGTCGCGTGACCAGGCCTACCTCGGCGTGCTGGTGGACGATCTCATCACCAAGGGCGTGACCGAGCCGTATCGGATGTTCACCAGCCGGGCGGAGTACCGGCTGCAGCTCCGGGAGGACAACGCCGATCTGCGGCTGACCGAGGACGGCCGGCGGATGGGCCTGGTGGGTGATGCCCAATGGGACGCGTTCTGCCGCAAGCGCGATGCTGTTTCACGTGAAACAGAGCGGCTGAAGTCGACCTGGGTGAACCCCCGGATCCTGTCGGCCGCCGAGGCGCAGCGCGTGCTGGGGACGGGGATCGACCACGAGTACAACCTGGGGGATTTGCTGCGTCGGCCCGACGTGGGCTACGAAGCGCTGATGGGCATGGAGGGCGGCCGTTGGAGCGGCGATGCTGTTTCACGTGAAACACTGGGCGAGCTCTATGCGCCGGTGGTGGAGCAGATCGAGATCGGCGCCAAGTACGCCGGCTACATCGAGCGGCAGAAGGACGAAGTCGAGCGGGCGGCGTACTACGAGAACCTCAAGCTGCCGGCCGACCTGGATTACATGCAGGTGGCCGCGCTGAGCATCGAGGTGCGGCAGAAGCTGAGCAAGCACCGGCCGGAAACGCTGGGGCTGGCCTCGCGAATCTCGGGCGTGACGCCGGCGGCGATCTCGCTGCTGCTGGTTCACCTGAAGAAGAACAAATTCAAGGGCTTCGTGGACGCCGCGAACCAAGCCGGGCAGGCGGCCGCATGAGGACTCCCTTTCCGTCTCCCTCCCCCTTGAGGGGAAGGGTCGGGGCGGGCACGCTCCCCGCCTCGACCGATCGCGGTGCCTGCCTCACTCCAGCCCTCTCCCGGGAAGGGGAGGGGGTCAAACCATGAGCACATCGCAACAGGAAGGTCGGCTGCGCTCTGCCGTGGAGGCCCTAGCTCTCCAGGTGGACGCGGCCCGACAAGCCAAGCTCCTCACCTACCTCGACCTGCTGGCCAAGTGGAACAAGGTCTACAACCTCACGGCCGTGCGCGACGCGGACGAAATGCTGGTGCAGCACCTCTTCGACAGTCTGGCCGTGCTCCAGCCGCTGCGCGCCCAGACGCAGGGCAGGCCGGTGCGCCTGCTCGATGTCGGCTCGGGTGCCGGATTGCCGGGTGTCGTGATCGCGGTCTGCTGCCCGGAGATCCAGGTGGAATGCGTGGACACGGTCGGCAAGAAGGCCGCCTTCATCCAGCAGGCGGCCGCCCAACTGCAGTTGCCCAACCTTCGCGGCGTGCACGACCGGGTCGAGCACCTGTCCGGCCAGTACGACGTGATCAGTTCCCGCGCCTTCGCTTCGCTGCCGGATTTCGTCGCGTGGTCCGAGCACGCGCTGACGCAGAAGGGGGTCTGGATGGCGATGAAGGGCAAGCGCCCGGATGCCGAAGCCGCGGAGCTCCCGCCTGGGGCGGAAGTGTTCCACGTGGAACAGTTGCAGGTTCCCGAACTCGCCGCGGAGCGCTGCATCGTGTGGATGCGCAAGCGTCCGCGTGAGGAAAGCACTACAGGTCCCACCGGGGCCTGACGTTACACTCATCGCTCTTCTGGAGGGGCCATGCTCGGCGTTGCAGACTACGGCGCGTTCGTCGCCGCGATCCTGGTTTTCCTGGCCATCCCCGGCCCGGGAAACCTCGCGCTGATCACTTCGACCAGCAAAGGCGGAATCGCCGGCGGCCTGGGCGCCACGCTCGGCATCATCGTCGGCGACCAGGTGCTCATGTGGGCTGCCGTCGCTGGCGTGGCCGCGCTGCTGCTGGCTTCGCCCGCCGCCTTTGGTATTGTCCAGTGGGCGGGCGCCGCCTACCTCGCCTGGCTGGGCCTGCGCATGCTCATCGCCAAGCCCGGCGCCAAGCCCATCCTGAACATCGAGCCGCGCCACTATTTCCGGCAGGCGGCCTTCATCACCCTCTTGAATCCCAAGGCCATCGTCTTCTACATGGCCTTCTTCCCGCTGTTCGTCGACCCGGCGCGTCACCAGGGCCTGCTGACCTTCGGCGTGATGGCCGCGACCATCGCGGTGCTGACCTTCGCGTACGGCCTGGGTGCGGTGCTGCTCACGCACTTCTTGGCCGAGCGCATGCGCGCCAACCCGGCGATCGGGCGCGTGCTGGAGAAGTTTGCCGGTTGCTGTCTGATCGGCTTCGGGGTGAAGCTGGCGGTGTCTCGCTGAATACAAGAACGATGGCCAAGATCTTTTGCGTCGCCAACCAGAAGGGCGGGGTTGGCAAGACGACCACGACGGTGAATCTATCGGCAGGCCTGGCCAAGGTGGGCCAGCGCGTGCTGATGGTGGACCTGGACCCGCAGGGCAATGCCACGATGGGCTCGGGTGTCGACAAGCGCCGGCTGGAGCTCTCGGTCTACGACGTGCTGCTGGAGTCCGCCTCCATCGCCGAGGCGAAGGTGCGCAGCGAGCGCCTCGTCGCGGCGGGCTGCGCCTACGACGTCCTCGGCGCCAACCGCGACCTCGCCGGCGCCGAGGTGGAACTGGTCAACCAGGAGCGGCGCGAGCGCCGGCTCAAGGAAGCCCTGGCCAGCGTCACGGGCGACTACGACTTCGTGCTGATCGACTGCCCGCCGTCGCTGTCGATGCTCACCCTCAACGGCCTGTGCGCCGCGCACGGCGTGATCGTGCCGATGCAGTGCGAGTACTTCGCGCTGGAGGGCCTGTCCGACCTGGTCAACACGATCAAGCAGGTGCACGCCAACCTGAACAAGGACCTGGAGATCATCGGCCTGCTGCGCGTGATGTTCGACCCGCGCATCACCTTGCAGCAGCAGGTGAGCGACCAGCTCAAGGCGCATTTCGGCGAGAAGGTGTTCGACACGGTGATCCCGCGCAACGTGCGCCTGGCGGAGGCCCCCAGCTACGGGCTGCCCGGCGTGGCCTTCGATCCCTCCGCGCGCGGCAGCCACGCCTTCGTCGACTTCGCCCACGAAATGGTCACGCGCCTCGGCGGCATGAGGCCCGCGGTGCCGCATGTTGCTTGAACAATCTGCTCTGGAATAGATAGCACGTGAAGGCGCGCAACGTCCTGGTGCTGCCCGGCTGGGAAGGAAGCGGCCCCAGGCACTGGCAGACCCTGTGGGAAGAGCGCCATGGCTACCGGCGCGTCGAGCAGCACGACTGGCTGCGGCCGCTGCGCGGCGACTGGGTCGCGCGGCTGGAGGACGTGGTCCTGTCCTGCGGCGAACCCGCGGTGCTGGTGGCGCACAGCCTGGGCTGCATCCTGGTGGCGGCCTGGGCCGCGCATTCGCGCAACACGCATCGCGTGAAGGGGGCGCTGCTGGTGGCGCCCGGCGACGTCGAGCGCACCGAGGTGCGCGAGCTGCTGCCCTCGTGGTCGCCCATCGAGCTGCGCGCGCTTCCGTTCCCCAGCGTGCTGCTCGCCAGCCGCGACGATCCCTACTGCGCCTTCGAGCGCGCGCGCCTGTTCGCGCACGCGTGGAACGCGCAGTTCATGGACTACGGCGACTGCGGGCACATCAACGCGGACTCGGGGCTGGCGAGCTGGCCCGAAGGACACGTCCTGCTGCAGGACCTGATGAAAGACTGAAGATGGTGACGAAGAAACCCAAGGGCCTCGGCCGCGGCCTCGAGGCGCTGCTCGGGCCCAAGGTGGCGGAAGAGGGCGCGACGCCTCCCGGCGGCGACACGACCGGCAGCAACGTCGGCACGCCGATGTCGATGCGGCTCGAGGACATGGTGCCCGGCATGTACCAGCCGCGCACGCGCATGGACGAGGGCGCCTTGTACGAGCTCGCCGAGTCGATCAAGGCGCAGGGCATCATGCAGCCGATCCTCGTGCGCCGGCTCACCGACGGCGAAAACACCGGCAGGTACGAGATCATCGCCGGCGAGCGCCGCTTCCGCGCGGCGCGGCTCGCCGGGCTGGACAGCGTGCCGGTGCTGGTGCGCGACGTGCCCAACGAGGCCGCCGCGGCGATGGCGCTGATCGAGAACATCCAGCGCGAGGACCTCAACCCGCTGGAGGAGGCGCAGGGCCTGCAGCGCCTGATCAAGGACTTCGGCCTCACGCACGAACAGGCGGCCCAGGCCGTAGGTCGTTCGCGCAGCGCCGCGTCCAACCTGCTGCGCCTGCTCAACCTGGCCGACCCGGTGCAGACGATGCTGATGGCGGGCGATATCGACATGGGCCACGCGCGCGCACTGCTCGCGCTGGAACGCGCGGCGCAGATCACCGCGGCCAACCAGATCGCGCAGCGCAAGCTGTCGGTGCGCGAGGCCGAGAGCCTGGTCAAGAGGATCGGCGCCGAGTTCAGCCTGGTCTCGCCCAAGCCGAAGAAGGAGAAGTCGCGCGACCTGCGGCGCGTCGAGGAGGAGCTCTCCGACCTGCTTACGGCCGAGGTGGAAGTGCGCGTGAAGAAACGCGTGAAGCGGCACGGCCGCATCGAGGAGATGGGTGAGATCTCGATCTCCTTCGGTTCGCTCGACGAGCTCAACGGGCTGATCGACCGCCTGCGCGCCTGACCCTCCTGACTCCTCTGCGGGAGGAGGGGAGGGGGAGGGCGCGCAACGAACGTTGACGCACGTCATTTCTCTTTTGCCACGCACTGCCTAGATTCACTACCTGGGGGGCTTCCCTTGGTGCGACAAGGAGCAGTGATGGCCACGACAACAGCAACATCCGCCATGCGGGCCGGCGTGCCCGCGATCCTGGTGCTTTCAGCCTTCGCGTTCGGCACGCCCGCGATGGGCGCGCAGAACATGCGCGAAGGCAAGCAGGTGGTCGACACGGTCTGCGCGGCCTGCCACGCGGAAGGCAAGGACGGCGCGCCCAGGATCGGCGACCGCGTGGCGTGGACGCCGCGCCTCGCCAAGGGTCTCGACGTGCTGGTCGATGCGGCGGTGAACGGCCACGGGGGCATGCCCTCGCGCGGAGGCGTGTCGCAGCTGGAGCGCGAGGAACTGCGCTCCGCCGTCCTCTACATGTTCAATTACGGCCTGCCGCCGGTGGCCCCGCCGCCGGAGGTCGCCAAGGCCGATCCGCGGCACAAGATGGTTGCGGGCACCGACATCTACTTCGGCGCGATGCCGGCCGAGTCGCTGCGCGCGAACGCCGCGACGAAGGCGAGCGTGCCTTCCGGCAAGGGCTACTACCACCTGAACATTTCGCTGGCGGACCAGCGCACGGGTGCACAGGTGAACGATGCGAAGGTGACGCTGCGCGTGTCCGACGGCATGTCGGTGCAGACCAGCGCGCTGTCGCCGGTGAGGGCGAACAACGCGGTGAGCTACGGCGAGTTCTTCAAGCTGACGAGCGGCGGCGCCTACAACATCCAGGCCGAAGTGACGCGACCCGGGGCGCAGCGGCCCATCGTGACGAACTTCGAGTTCAGGGCGCCTTAGCGGGGGGTGAATGGGGGGAAGGGTGAAACCGCGCTTCGGCGCGGTTTCTTTTTGGGGCGTCGGTCAGGGACGCGCCAGCGCGGCCAGCGCGCGCACGTCCTGCGCCTGCCCCAGCCCCCAGCACGCCTCGATCAGCTGCTGCGTCTTCGCCGCGCCGATCACCGGCTCGGACAGCTGCGCGAACTTCGCCTCCAGCATCTTGTCGGTCATCGGGCGCTGCAGCGAGCCGATCGCATGTTCCACGAACACGTGGACCTTGCGGCCGTCCGTGAGGTGCGCGGTGACGTCGGCGCTGGCCTCGTCGATGCTGTTGTCCACCGTGGCGACCACCTTGCGGCGCAGGGCCACCATGTCGGGGCGGTTCACGATCGCGTCGTCGTATTCCGACTCGCCCGCGCGGCCGAAGATCAGGCCCGCGGCGCAGCCGTGGTACACGCTGAACTTGCCCTGCAGGCCGTCGGCCGGTTCCTTCTTGCCCGTGAGTTCCAGCACCAGCGAGTGCACGCGCAGCTCGATGCGCTCGACCTGCTCCGCGCGCACGCCCTGCTCGCGCAGCTGCACGCAGGCATCGATGCTCGGATGGATCACGATGCCGCAGGCGAAGGGCTTGTAGCTGTTGAAAGAGATCTCGAAGCGCTGGCCCAGTTCGTCGGTCGCTTCGTTCCACGCGGTCTTGGTGGACACCACCTGCGCCCAGCCGCGGGGCGCTTCCAGCGCGCGCGGGCTCGCGGTGAAACCCTTGGCGGCCAGCAGCGCGGAAGTGAGGCCCGCCCGCGCGGCACCGCCCGGGTGGAAGGGCTTGGTCATGGTGCCGAACTGCTCGCGCAGGCCGATCGGCTGCGAGGCCGCGATGCCCAGCGCCATCTGCGTCTGCTGCGCATCCAGCTTCAGCAGGCGGGCGCAGCCGGCCGCGGCACCCAGCATGCCGGTGGTGCCGGTGATGTGCCAGCCGCGGTCGTAGTGCTCGGGATAGACCAGGTTGCCGAGGCGGCAGGCCACGTCGATGCCCAGCACCAGCGCGTCGGTCACCTCGCGGCCGCTCATGCCCTTGTGCTCGGCGAGCGCCAGCAGGGCGGAGGCGACGGGCCCCGCGGGATGGATGATCGTCTTCAGGTGCGTGTCGTCGAAGTCGAAGGTGTGCGAGGTGATGCCGTTGACCAGCGCGGCGCTCGCCATGTCGACCTTCTCGCTGCGGCCCGCGACCGTCGCCTGCGGCGCGGGCTGCAGTTCGGCGACGGCGGCCAGGGCCGCGTCGGCCGCTTCGTGCTTCGCCGCGCCCACGGCGCAACCGAGCCAGTTGAGGAAGGTGCGGTGCGCTTCGTGGTCGACCGTGTCGTTCCACCCGCGCGAGGGATGCGAGGCAACGTACTCGGCGAGGATCTTCGTGATGGGAGGCGCGTTGTGGTCGGCCGGGACCTGGGTGTTGCGGGCCATGTTCTTTCTTATCCTTCGATGTGGAGGTTCTGCGCCTTGACCAGGGCGGTCCAGCGCGCGATGTCGGCCTGGATGTACTTGCCGAACGCTTCGGGGCTCATGGCCTGCGGTTCCACCGCCTCGCCGGCGAGCTTCTCGCGCAGGTCCGGTGCCGACAGCACCTGGGCCAGGCTGATGTTGAGCCGGCTCACCACCTCGTGCGGCATGCCGGCCGGACCGACGACGCCGTACCACTGCACGGCGTCGAAGTTCTTGAGGCCCAGTTCCTCCAGGGTCGGCACGTCCTTGATCTGCTCGGCGCGCCGCTTGCCGGTGAGCGCCAGCGGACGCAGCCGGCCCGAGCGGATGTGCTGGAGCGCCGCCGCGAGGCCCGGGAACATGGCCTGCGTCTGGCCGCCGATCACGTCGGTGATGGCCGGCGCGATGCCGCGGTAGGGAATGTGCACCATCGGCACCTTCAGCTGCTGCTTGAGCAGCTCCATGGTCAGGTGCGTCAGCGAGCCCGGACCGGCGGAGCCGTAGCTCACCTTGCCCTTGTTGGCGTTCAGCCAGGCCACGAACTCCTTGAAGTTCTTCACCGGCAGGTTGGCGTCGACCACCAGCACGTTGGGCGTGGCGCCGATCATGCCGATCGGGGTGAAGTCCTTGACGGGGTCGTAAGGCAGCTTGCGCGTGGCCGGGCTGGTGCCGTGGGTGGCCACGTAGCCCTGCATCAGCGTATAGCCGTCGGGCGCGGCGCGCGTCGTCTGCTGGGCCGCCACCACGCCGCCGCCGCCGCTTTGGTTGTCGACGATGAAGGTCGTGGCGAGGGCCTTGGCCCAGCGGTCGCAAACGGTGCGGCCGACCAGGTCGCTGCCGCCGCCGGCGGCGACGGGAACGATGTAGCGGATCGGCTTGTCGGGGAAGCCCTGGGCGCGGGCGGCGGTCCAAGGCGCCAGCGCGAGCAGGGGCGCGGCTTGGAGGAGGGAACGGCGTTTCACTACTTCAGTCTCCTTGTTGGATCTCTTGCGCGGCAGCCAGGCGCTGGTGGGCCCGCTCCACGTGGTCGGCCACCAGCTGCTCGGACCGGACGGCATCGCCGGCGCGCACCGCTGCCGCGATGGCGCGGTGGTCCGCCACCGACGCGGCCATGCCCATGCCGTGCGCCAAGTTGGTTAAGCGCGACAAATGCAGCTTCTGGACGAGGTTGCGATAGGTCTCCGCGATCGCGGCGTTGCCCGTGGCTTCCACCATGATCCAGTGGAAGCGCAGGTTCTCGCTGTAGTAGGCGCTCACGTTGTGGGAGTGAGCGGCGTCTTCCATCCGACCAACGGAGCTGTCCAGGGCATCCGCCAGGCCTGCGCGATCCTCCGCGGCCAGCTGCGCGGCGCGGCGCCCGGCGAAGCCGTCGAGCACGGCCCGCAGCTCGTACAAGCCGCGCACTTCCTCGGCGCCGAGCTTGCGCACGAAGACGCCGGAATGCTTGCGCGCCTCCACCAGCCCGGAGCTCTCCAGCTCGCGCAGCGCCTCGCGCACCGGGACGCGCGACACGCCCAGCCGGCTGGCGACATCCGGCTCGTTGATGCGCTGGCCGGCCTTCAGCTCGCCGCGCAGGATCATGCCCAGCACGTCGTCGCGCACCAGCTTGCCGAGAGAGGTGGCGCGGACCTGGGCGGCCAGGGCCTGGTCGGGTTCGGAAGGGGGGTCCCACGGCAGCATATCCGAAATATTGTATACGATTACGCTTTGCTTCAGATCAAGGTCGGAAGCCCTGCCTAGGATGAGCTCGTGTGCTTGACCGGGGAGACCGGATGAACATGCAGCTGTACGAAGGCGGGCTGGCCGTGGTGCTGGCCCTCGGAGCGATGACCCACCCTGCGCGCGCGGAGACTTTCCGCTGCCAGCTGGCCGATCGCGTGGTGAGCTACCAGCAGACGCCCTGCGCGGTGCCGGACTTCCCGGCGCCGCCGTCCCGGGCTGAACCCGCGCCCAGGCCGGCACCGTCGCCGGCCGGACCGCCGGCAGCGACGCGCAACGCCGACGAACCCTTCGCCCTGCTCACCCGGCGCCAGCGCGAGGTGCTGGACCTCACCGCCCGGCTGGAGCGCTGCCGGGCCGACGTTCCCGGCTTCGCCGAGAAGTCCAACGAGCTGGCGCGGGCCTGGCGCGCCCGTCATGCCGCCACCTTGTCCGGCCACAGCCGTTTCCTCGGCATGAAGGTGCGCGCCTTCCCGCGCGGCGACGCCGCCTCCTGCAGCGACGACTGGCTGCGCGAGCTGGAGCCGCTGGCCCGCCTGCCGGACCCGCGCTATGGCAGCGCCGAGAAGACCTGGGAGCTCTTCGTGCGCGGCCTGCAGGCCGCGGACCGGGCGGCCGTCATGGCCTGCGTCACCGGACCGATCGCGCGCGCGATGCGGGAGCGGCTGGAGCGGCTGGGCGATGCCGACCTGCGCCGCATGGCCGCCAACATCCGCGCCCTCAAGGTGCAGTGGGGCGACGACTACACGCGCGAGGGGCTGGTGCTGCACGGCGACCGCGTGGACGCGATCGCCTTCACCAACGTCAACGAGGAATGGAAGATCCGCGAGCTTTTGCCGCGCGGCAACCTGCCGGTCACGCCGAGAAGGTCTTCCCCGGACTCGTGATGTCGGGCGCGTCTTCCGTCGGCTCAGTGCCGGCTCGAGCGCCAGATCGAGACGATGATCCAGACGCTGTTGACGAACGCCATCAGGAAGCCGAGCCCTCCCAGCACCGTGAAGATCGGAATCCCGAACAGTTGCGGACCGGAGGTGACCGTCATCACGATCGAAGAACCGATCACGACCGAGGCGGTCATGATGCCGAGCGTGATGCGGTCGATGGTCCTGTCGAGCCTGCGGCCGAAGTTGTCGAGCCGCTTCAGGTCGAGATCGATGCGCAGGCCGTTGCGGCGCGCATCCTTCACCAGCCGCGTCAAGCCGCGCGGCATGGAGGCGAGCATGGCGACGAGGTGGGCCAGGCCCGCGCTCCCGCGGCGCCCTACCTCGGCCGGCGAGTAGCGTTCCGCGAGCGCTCGGTCCACGAAGGGCTTGAGCCGGTCCACCAGCCGGAACTCCGGGTCGTACTTGCGCGCCGATCCTTCGAGGGTGATCAGCGCCTTGAACATCAGCGTCAGGTCGGTCGGCAGCACGATGCCGTGGTCGCGCACGATCCCGGTGACGCGCCCGAGCAGGGCACCGACCCGGATCTCCTTCAGCGGCAGGTCGGCGAAATCGGTCACGAGTTCGTCGACATCGGCGGCGAGCCGCTCCTCGTCGACCGGATCCCCGCCGGCCCAGTCGAGCAGCACCTCGAGAATGGGCTCGTGGTCGCGGCGCGCGATGCCGGACACCACGTCGATGACCTGGTTCCGGCGGGTGGTCGACAGCCGGCCCGTCATCCCCAGGTCGATGATGGCGAGCCGGTTGCCGGGCAGGTAGATCACGTTGCCCGGGTGCGGGTCGGCCTGGAAGAAGCCGTCCACCAGGATCATCTTGAGCACGGCTTCGGCGCCCCGGTGCGCCAGCAGCTTCGGATCGAGCCCCGCACGCGCGAGGGCCGCGTGGTCCTCGCCGCCGAAGCCGTCGATGTGCTCCTGCACGTTCATCGCGCTGCTGGTCCACTCCATGAAGACCTGCGGGATCAGGACGTGGGGCTCGTCGCGGAAGTTGCGCGCGAAACGCTCGATGTTGCGACCCTCGTTCGCGAGATCGAGTTCGCGCATCAGGGAGCGGCGAAACTCCTCCACCACGCGGGTCGGGTGGTAGCGGCGCGCCTCGGGCATTTCGTTCTCGATCACCCGCGCCAGGTGCCCGAGCAGGCGCATGTCGGCCTCGATCGTGGCCTGGATGCCGGGACGGCGGACCTTCAGCACGACCCCGCGGCCGTCGTGCAGCCGGGCCCGGTGCACCTGCGCGATCGATGCGGACCCGATGGGTTCGCGCTGGAGGTCGACGAAGACCTCGGAGGCCGGCTGGCCGAGCGCGTCTTCGACGACCGCGAGGAGCGCTTCGAAGGGCACCGGCGCCACGTCGGTGTGCAGGCGCGTCAGTTCTTCCGTCCACTCGGGCGGCAGCAGGTCCTCCCGCGTGGACAGCATCTGCCCGAGCTTGATGAAGCTGGGGCCGAGTTCCTCGAAGGCCTGTCGCAGGCGCTTCTGCGGCGCGAGCCGGGTGCTCTGGGCGGCCTCACCCGGGCGCAACATGGCGCCTGCGCGCTCCAGGAAGGAGCCGATTCCGAGCCGGCGCAGGAGATCGCCGAGGCCGTGCCGCATGAGCACGACCGTGATCTCGTGCAGGCGCGGCAGGTCCCGCACCACGCCCGCGGCCGCCTTGCGCACGGGCCGGCCTATTTCGCTTTCCGGGAGTCCGCCTGCTGGCGCAGCGCGTCCGCGACGCCGGCCAGTAGCCCGCTGGTGAACAGCGACACGTTCGCGCCGTATTCGCGCACCTTCTCGAAGCCGGGGGCCGTGCGCGTGTGGTACGACTCGTTCATCCGGTTGGCGAACTCGCTCATCATCTGCGCGATGCGGACGCTCGCGTCGGCGCCGACCCGCTGCGCGTGCAGTGCCAGCTCGCCGAGTTCGCGCCGGATGTTCCCGGAGCTGGCATCGGCGACGTGGTTGGCGGCGGCGACGAAGTCGGCCTGCAGGCGCTGCAGCGCTGCGAAGGCGTTCTTCACGTCGTTGTCGGAGAAGTCGCTGCTGCGGGCGACGAGCTCCGTCAGCGCCTCGTGCGCTGCTTGCGACGAGGCCTGCAGCGCCAGGTCGAGGCCGCGCAAGGTCTCGGCGAAGGCCGCGCGCGCCTGTACGCTGTCCAGCGGCGGCTTGCCGGCGCCGCCGCTCATTGCGCGCACGACTTCCTTGAGGCCTTCGGTATCGAGCTTCCCGCCCGCGAGCAGTTGGGCGGTCAGCTCCCGCACCCGTTCGCGGATCGCCTGCTCGTCGGCCGGCGTCGGGGAATCTGCATTCCCCAGCGGCGCTGTCGGATCGGTCATCGCACGACTCCCGTGTGTGAAGCGGGGCAGGATACGCCGATTCGCTGCTGCTGGACAGCCCGCGGGGGCCCTCCTAGACCGAAAAGATCTTCCCCGGATTCATGATGTTCTTCGGATCGAGCGCGCGCTTGATGGTGCGCATGGCCTCCACCGCGCCGCCGCCGGCCTCCTCGACCAGGAAGCCCATCTTGTGCAGGCCCACGCCGTGCTCGCCGGTGCAGGTGCCGCCCAGGCGCAGCGCGCGGGCGACCAGTTTCTGGTTCAGATCCTCCGCCACCACGCGCTCCTGCGGCTGGTTCGGGTCGAGCAGGTAGCCGAAATGGAAGTTGCCGTCGCCCACGTGGCCGACCAGGAAGTAGGGGATGCCGCTCGCATCGGCTTCCGCCACAGAGTCCAGCAGGCAGTCCGCCAGGCGCGAGATCGGCACGCAGGTATCGGTGGAGATCGCGCGGCAGCCCGGACGCGACTGGATCGCGGCGAAGTAGGCGTTGTGCCGCGCCGTCCAGAGGCGCGTGCGCTCCTCCGGCGTGGTCGCCCACTCGAACGAGTTGCCGCCGTGCTCGGAGGCGATCCCCTGCACCGCCTCGGCCTGCTCCTGCACGCCGGCGGGCGATCCGTGGAACTCCATCAGCAGCAGGGGCTCCTCGCGCAGGTTCAACTTCGCGTAGGTGTTGACCATGCGCACGGTGTTCACGTCGATCAGCTCCACGCGGGCGATCGGCACGCCGAGCTGGATGGTCTGGATCACCGTGCGCACCGCCGCCTCGATGCTGGGGAAGGAGCAGATCGCGGCGGAGATGGCTTCGGGAACGGGATAGATCCGCAGCGTGACTTCCGTGATCACGCCCAGCGTGCCCTCGCTGCCGACGAACAGGCGCGTGAGATCGTAGCCGGCCGAGGACTTGCGAGCCCGGGTGCCGGTTCGGATGATCTCGCCGGAGGCGGTCACCACCTCCAGTGCCAGCACGTTCTCGCGCATGGTCCCGTACCGGACGGCGTTGGTACCGGAGGCACGGGTGGCCGCCATGCCGCCGATGGAGGCGTCCGCGCCCGGGTCGATCGGGAAGAACAGGCCGGTCCCGCGAATCTCCTCGTTGAGCTGCTTGCGCGTGACGCCCGGCTGCACGGTGACGAGGAGGTCCTCGGGATTCACCGCCAGCACCTTGTTCATGCGCGCCACGTCGATGCTGATGCCGCCCTGCACGGCCAGCAGGTGCCCCTCGAGGGAGGAGCCGACGCCGAAGGGGATCACCGGCGTATCGTGCTGGCTGGCCAGGCGCACCGCGTCGGTCACGTCCTGCGTGCTCTCCGCGAACACCACCGCCGCCGGCGGCGGCACCTCGAAGGAGGATTCGTCGCGGCCGTGCTGTTCGCGCACGGCCAGCGCGGTGGAGCATCGCTCGCCGAAGCGCTGTTTCAGCGCCGCGATCAGGGCGGGCGGGACTTCGCGCTGCTGGACCTCGGGGACCAGGTGCGTCAGGGCGGCGGGTGCGTTCATGTGGGTACTCCGGAAGGCAGCCCGCAGTGTAGTCGGCCACCCCCGGGGACGCGCCCGCAGGGAATCCCTCAGCGCAGCGAGTCTTCGTACTCGAAGCGGGAGACCACGCCGTCGTAGTTGCGGTCCATCTCCTCGAAGCTCATGGTGGCGATGCTCAGCCGCATGAACTCGGCGCGGGTGAGGTCGCCGTCGTGGTTGGCATCGGCGAAGAACCAGGAGCGCGCCTGGTCGGTGGCGCTGAAGCCGCCGGCGCCGCCGACTGCCTGGCCCGGTCCGCGCACGGTGGCGCCCGCGCCGGCGCCGAGCACGTTGGTGGCGACGGCCTGGGTCGTCGGCGTCGTCACGCCCGGCGTCACGATGGTGGTGCCGGGCAGCGGGGTGGTGGGGAGAAGTTCCGCGGGCGGCAGCTCGGTCGGGATCAGCGTCGTGCTGGCGATGCTGCTGCCGGTGGCGGGGATGGGGGTGGTGCTGGCGGCCACGGGATCCGTGGAAACCGCGGCGCCGCTGCCGGAGGAGATGCCGGCGGGGAAGCGGGACATCAGGCCGGTCGGGTTGGGCGCCGTCTGCGCGACGCGCGCCGCCGCCGAGGGCTTCGGATTGGGGACCGCCTGCACCTTGGCGGGGGCGCGCTGCAGCTGGGCCTGGGCGGCAGAGGCAGCGACGCAGGCGAACAGCACGGCGGCGAGGCGGGAGAAGGCGGGCATGGCGGCTCCTGTGGCTTTGGCCTCCATGCTCGCGCCGGCGCGGCCAACGGCCCAGCCGCGCAGGCCGGCAGTCCCTGTAGGACCGGTTTGGCGCATCGCGCACAATGGCCGCACACAGGAGAAAGAATGGGAAAACGGCTGACCCAGATCGCGACGCGCACGGGGGACGACGGAACCACCGGCCTCGGGGACAACACGCGCGTGTCCAAGGACCACCTGCGGGTGCACGCCATGGGCGACGTGGACGAACTCAATTCGCACATCGGCCTGCTGCTGTGCGAGCAGCTGCCGGCCGATGCGCGCGAGCTGCTGATCGACGTCCAGCACCAGTTGTTCAATCTCGGCGGCGAGCTGTCGATCCCGGGATTCGAGCTGCTGCAGGCGGACGCGGTGGCCGCGCTCGACGCGGCGCTGGCGCATCACAACGCGCAGTTGCCCAAGCTCGAGGAGTTCATCCTGCCGGCGGGCAACCGTGCCGCGGCGCAGGCGCACGTCTGCCGCACGGTGGCCCGGCGGGCGGAGCGCGCGGTGGTGGCGCTGGGCGCGCAGGGGCCGCTGCGCGAGACGCCGCGGCAGTACCTCAATCGGCTGTCGGATCTGATGTTCGTGCTGGCGCGGGTGTTCAACCGCATGAATGGCGGGGACGACGTGTACTGGAAGAGCGAGCGGCTGAAGCGCGCGGCGGAGGAATAACTCCCCCGCCTTCGAAACTCCCCCGCCTTCGCGGGGGGACGACGTCAGCGGCCGGTGGGCGGCTGCGCGGTACTCGTCTCCACCGTGGGCGCGTCCGCCACCGAGACCCCGGTGGACGTATTGCGATTGAGCAGCGCGTAGATCAGGATCGCGCCGAAAGTCGCGGTCCCGATCCCGCCCAGCGCGAAGCCGCCGAACTTCAGCGTGAAGTCGCCCGTGCCCAGCACCAGCGTGATCGCCGCGACGATCAGGTTCTTGTTCTGCGAGAAGTCGACGCGGTTGTCGACCCAGATCTTGGCGCCGGCCACGGCGATGAGGCCGAACACCACGATGCTCACGCCCCCCATCACCGGCAGCGGGATCGCCTGGATCACGGCGCCGAACTTGGGCGAGAAGCCGAGCACCACGGCGATCAGCGCGGCGAACAGGAACACGGCGGTCGAATAGATCTTGGTGGCGGCCATGACGCCGATGTTCTCGGCATAGGTCGTCACCCCCGTGCCGCCGGCGAAGCCACTCACCACCGTGGCGACGCCGTCGCCGAGGAAGGCGCGGCCCATGTACTGGTCGAGGTTGCGGCCGGTCATGGCGGTCACGGCCTTGATGTGACCCAGGTTCTCGGCCACCAGGATGATGGCCACGGGCGCGATCAGCAGCATCGCGGGACCGCTGAACACGGGCGCGGAGAAGGCCGGCGCGCCGATCCAGGCCGCGTTCGCGATGCCGCTGAAGTCGATCGGCTTGCCCAGGCCCATCCCGTTCGTGAAGATGCCGTAGATCACGCTGGCGATCACCAGGCCCACCAGGATCAGCAGCCGCTGCACCATGCCCTTGGTGAGCACTGCCACCAGGCCGACGCAGACGAAGGTCACGGCCTGCATCCAGCTCTCGAAGTTGTTGGCGGCCATGTTCTTCACCGGGATGCCGGCCAGGTTCAGGCCGATCACGGCGACGACGGCACCCGTCACCACCGGGGGCATGAAGCGTTCGATCCAGTGGGTGCCCACCGTGTGCACGACGGCGCCGATGATGGCGTACACGACGCCGCAGGCGATGATGCCGCCCAGCGCGACGCCGATGTTGCCGTTCGGGCCCTTGCCGGCATAGGCGCTGGCCGCGATCACCACGCCGATGAAGGCGAAGCTGGAACCGAGGTAGCTGGGCACGCGGCCGCCGGTGACCAGGAAGAACAGCAGCGTGCCGACTCCGCTCATGAGGATGGCGATGTTCGGATCGAAGCCCATGAGGATCGGGGCCAGCACCGTGGCCCCGAACATCGCGATCACGTGCTGCACGCCCATCGCCGCGGTCTGCGGCCAGGGCAGGCGTTCGTCGGGGGCGATCACCCCGCCCTGGTGCAGCACGGCTGCGGGCTTCTCCGTCCAGTGGAACAAGGCCATTCGTCGTTCTCCTTCCTTCATGGCAAACCGGTCGATGCTAGGAGCATTGAGCGGGCCGTGCAAGGCGCGGAGGCGCGGGCGTCAAGGTCCTGCAAACCGCACCAGTGCCTCGAGCACGTGGGGGTCGCGTAGCAACTTCCGATGGCCCAGGCCGTCGGTGGCCAGCAGGCGGGCGCCGGGGATCGCGCGGGCGAAGGCCTCGCCGTCGGCGAAGCCGTTGACGCGGTCGCCGCGATCGTGCACGACCAGTGTCGCCGCCGCGACGCGCGGCCCCACGGCCTGCGGCTCGAACTGGCGCATCAGCTTGCCTTCGCGCTGCTCGATGCGTTCCTGCAAGGCGGCACGCGTGCCCTCGTGCAGGCCGAAGACCTGGGCGAAGTAGCGCGTGTAGGCGCGCGGCGAGGCGGGCGGCGCCAGCAGCAGCAGCCGCTCCAGCGGCAGTCCGCCGCTGGCGGCATGCGCGGCCGCGTTGGCGCCGAGCGAGTGGCCGGCCAGCAGGCGCACGGCCTGTCCCTGCGCCTGCAGCCGCTGCGCCACGTACTCGATGGCGCGGGCGAACTGGGGCAGGCTGCTGGTGCTGCCGGCGCTGCGGCCGTGCGCCGGAAGCTCCAGCAGCACGGGCCGCCAGCCCTGCTGCGCGAGGGCTTCCCCCAGCGGCAGCAGCTGGCGCGCGTGCCCGCCCCAGCCGTGCACCAGCAGCGCCACCGGCGCATCAGGTGGCGCATCGGCCGGCGCGTAGAGCGTGAGGCCGGCGCGTTCGAAGGGCCACCGTTCCACGCGCCAGGCGGCGGGCCAGGGTGGACGCTGCAGCCACTTGGGCGGAACGGGCGTCGTGAACAGGCGCACGGCGGCGCGCACTGCGAGCCCCGGCCACAGCTTCTGCGAGGACCGGAGGGCGAGGCGGGACAGGCGGATGCCAAGGCTCTCGCCATAGAAGCCGGCGTTGAGGCCGACGGCGCTGCTGGGGGAATCCATGGGTGCGGCTCCTCGCTCAGTGGAAGACCAGGTCGTCGTTGCTGCGCGGGAGCTGGTGCAGGGTGTCCGCAACGATGCGGCCGGCGCGCCAGCCGCCGAACAGGGCCAGGAGGATCAGCAGGGAAAGCATGGGGAATACCTTTCTCGCACGGTTGTGCGAAATTGGGGTGTACGACTCCGTCGATGGATCCGGCCGGGGACTTCAGCTCTGGTAGGTGTTCAACAGGCGCGCCCAGGTGGCCTGGGCGCGTTCGGCGGCGCGCGGGTCGCGCAGGAAGCGGGCGTCGTGCAGCAGGCCCATGATGAGGGCGCTCAGCTCGGCGACCAGCTGCTCCGGATCGGTGTCCGGCTTCAGGTGGCCGCAGGCCACGGCCTGCGCCACGGTGCGACGCAGGGCGGCGCGCCAGCGCGTGACTTCGTCCAGCAGGTGATCGCGCAGGGGCCCGTCACGGTCGTCCAGTTCGAACGCGCCCGCCGTGAAGATGCAGCCCGTGTGCGCCTCCACGTCGTGCGTGCGCAGGATCCAGCGGCGCACGATGTCGTTCAGCCGCGGCAGGCCCTTGGGCTGCTGCATGGCCGGCACGAACACGTCGGCGATGAAGCGGCGGCCGAATTCCTCGACCACGGCCTTCTGCAGCGCCTCGCGCGAGCCGACGCGGGAGAAGACGCCGCTCTTGGACAGGCCGATGCGGTCCGCCACGGCCTGCAGCGTGAGGGACTCCAGCCCTTCCTCGGCCGCGAGGTCCAGCGCCGCGCCGAGGATGGCGGCGCGGGTCAGTTCGCTCTTGGAGGTCCTGGCGTCCATGGGAGAAAGATTAGCACGATCGTGCGAAATGACAACCCCCTTCGACCGGTGCGGGCAAGACGCCGACCCGGGCTCGTACAAACCCTGAGCCGGACGAGGCCGATTGCGGCGCTAACCTGCATGCCATGTCCGTCCCCTACGTTCCCCAGATCCGCCGCTACCAGGACTGGCTGCGCACCGAGCGCGGCCTCGCCTTCGAGAACTACCAGGCGCTGTGGGAATGGTCGGTGCGGGACCTGGAGGGCTTCTGGCAAAGCATCTGGGACTACCTGGGGCTGGAATCGCCGACGCCGCACGCGGGCGTACTGGTCGAGGAGAAGATGCCCGGCGCGCGCTGGTTCGAGGGCGCCCGGGTGAACTACGCGCGCCAGGTGCTGCGCCACGTCGACGCCGCGCACGCCGCGGGCCTGCCGGCGCTCGTCAGCCGCAACGAGAAGGGACAACAGCGCGAACTCTCCTGGCCGGAGTTGCGCCGCCAGGTCGCCTCGGTGGCCCTGCACCTGAAGGAGCAAGGCTTGCAGCCCGGCGACCGCGTCGCCGCCTACCTGCCCAACATCCCGGAAGCGATGGTGGCCTTCCTGGCGGTGGTCAGCCTGGGCGGCATCTGGAGCATCTGCGCGCCGGACATGGGCACGAACGCGGTGCTCGATCGCTTCAAGCAGATCGATCCCAAGGTGCTCATCGCCTGCGACGGGGTGAGCTACGGCGGGCGCGACCACGACCGCCGGCCCATCATCGCGGAACTGGAGGCGGCGCTGCCGACCGTGAAGCACGTGCTGGTGCTGCGCAACCTCGGCCTCGACAGCGGGCAGCTTCCGCCCCATGCGGACCTCAGCGCCGCGATGCGCCGCCAAGGCCCCGAGGTGGACGCTTTCGAGCCGCTATGGCTGCCCTTCGACCACCCGGTCTGGATCGTCTATTCCAGCGGCACCACCGGGCTGCCGAAGCCGATCGTGCACGGCCACGGCGGCATCCTGCTGGTGATGCTGATGATGTGCGTGCTGCACAACGACATCGGCTGCAGCTACGACGCGAACAGCCGCGGCGAGCGCTACCTCTGGTACAGCTCTACGGGCTGGGTCATGTGGAACGCGCAGATGGCGGGCCTGCTCAATGGCACGACCTGCTGCATCTACGACGGCAATCCCGCGGGCAGCAAGGACAAGCCGGACTGGGGCGTGCTGTGGCGCTTCGCCGCCGACGTGGGCGTCACCTTCTTCGGCGCCGGCGCGGCGTACTTCGCCAACTGCATGAAGGCGGGGCTGGACCTGGCGCAGTGGCCCGGGCTGAAATCGGTGCGCGCGCTGGGCACCACCGGCTCGCCGCTGCCCGAGGACGTGCAGCGCTGGGGCGTCGCGCAGTTCCGCCGCCTCGGCGTGCCGGAAATCTGGTGGTGCAACATCTCCGGCGGCACCGATTTCGCCGGCGCCTTCATCGGCGGCAACCGCGAGCTGCCGCAGGTGCCCGGCGAGATGCAGTGCCGCATGCTCGGTTGCGCGGTGGAGGCGTGGAACGAGCAGGGGCAGCCGGTGATCGGCGAAGTCGGCGAGCTGGTGTGCACGCGGCCGATCCCGTCGATGCCGCTTCATTTCTGGAACGACCCGGGCAACCAGCGCTACCTCTCCAGCTACTTCGACATGTACCCGGGCATCTGGCGCCACGGCGACTGGCTGCGCATCACGCCCGAGGGCGGCTGCGTGATCTACGGCCGCAGCGACGCGACCATCAACCGCCACGGACTGCGCATGGGGACGGCGGAGATCTACAGCGCCGTCGAAGGCATCCCCGAGGTGCTGGACTCGATGGTGGTGGACCTGGAGTACCTGGGCCGCGCGAGCTACATGCCGCTGTTCGTGGTGCTGCGTCCGGGCGTCGTGCTCGACGAGGCGATGAAAGCCCGGATCGCCAACGCGATCCGCACGGCGCTGAGTCCCCGCTTCGTGCCCGACGAGATCGTGCAGGTGGCGGAGATCCCGCGCACGCTGACGGGCAAGAAGCAGGAGCTGCCGATCAAGAAACTGATGCTGGGGCAGCCGATCGAGAAGGTGGTGAACCGGGACGCCATGGCGAACCCGGGCTGCCTGGAGGCTTACGTTGCTTTCGCCCGCTCGCGCGGCGAATCGTCATGAAGGGAGTCCATCCATGTTCCTGAAGAACTGCTGGTACGTCGCCGCCTGGGACCACGAGCTCATCGACGGCAAGCTGCTGGCCCGCACGCTCCTCGAGGAGGCCGTGCTGCTGTACAAGTCCGAGACCGGCCGCGTCGTGGCCTTGCAGGACCGCTGCTGCCACCGCGGCGTGCCGCTGCACCTGGGCCGGCGCGAAGGCGACTGCGTGCGCTGCATGTACCACGGCCTGAAGTTCGATCCCTCGGGCAAGTGCATCCAGATCCCGGGCCAGGAGCTCATCCCGCCCAAGCTGGGGGTGCGAAGCTATCCCGTGGTGGAGAAGGACCACCTGGTCTGGATCTGGATGGGTGACCCGTCGAAGGCGGATCCGGCGGAGATCATCGACTTCCCCTACCTGCGGGAGCCGCGCTGGAAAGGCATCCCCGACTACATGCACTACAAGGCCAACTGGCTGCTGATCGTGGACAACCTGTCGGACTTCGCGCACCTGGCGTTCGTGCACACGAAGACGCTGGGCGGCTCCGAGGAGTACGCGTACAAGACCAAGCCGGTGGCGATCGAGCGCCTGCCGCGGGGCTTTCGCGTGGAGCGCTGGCACATGGACGCGCCGCCGCCGCCCTTCCACGCCAAGGTGCTGCCGGCGGCGGAAAAGGCCCGCAACGTGGACCGTCGCAACATCGGCCACATGCACATCCCCGGCATCTTCTTCCTCGAATCGATGTTCTCGCCGGCCGGCAGCGGCTCGGAACAGGGCAGGCGCGAGGGCACGCGCGAATACCGCAACTGCCAGTTCATGACGCCCGAGACCCGGCGCACCACGCACTTCTTCTGGACCTACCTGAACGACTGGGAAGGCGAGGACCCCAACATCTCGCGTTCGCTGCACCAGAGCCTGATCGAAGGCTTCCTCGAGGACAAGCACCTGATCGAGGCGCAGCAGGTCGTGATCGACACCGATCCCACTTTCGAGCTGCAGGCCATCGCCTCCGATGCGGCGCTGTCGCACTTCCGCATGACCTTCGCGAAGCTGGTGGCGCAGGAGGAGGCGGAGCGCGGGATCGTGCAGGCGGCCGCGGGCAAGCCCGTGAAGCCGCATGAGATCGGCCTCAAGGCCTGAGGCCGGAAGCGCGCCTCACCGCGCCTTCTTCCGGTTCACCAGCACGATCCCGGCCGCCACCGCGACCAGTGCCGTCAGCAACTGCGGCGTCAGCTTCTCGCCGAGCAGCGCCACCCCGAACAGCAGCGCGAACAGCGGCGCCAGGAAGGTGAACGAGGACAGCTGCGTCGCCGGGTAGTGGCGCAGCATCCACATCCACGCGAGATAGCTGGCGAAGGCTCCGATCGCCGTCTGCAGCGCGATGGAGACCCAGGCGTACGCCGAGTAGTGCAGCGACCAGGTCTCGCCCAGGGCCAGGGAGAGCAGCGGCGCCACCGCCGCCGTGACGGCCACCTGGTAGAACAGCGTCTTCTCCGCGCTCGCGGTGGCCAGCTTCGAGCCGCGGATCACGATCGTGGTCAGGCCCCATAGCACCCCGGCCGCCAGCGCCAGCGCGTCGCCGCGTAGCTGGCGCGGAGTGCTGTGCCCCGCGAAGCCTTCGCTGAACGCCACCGCCACCGCGGCGAAGGCGATGCCCAGCCCGATCCACTGCAGCGGCCGCAGCCGCTCGGAGGGCGTCACGCGCGGCAGCAGCAGCGCCACCACGAAGGGCGAGGTGTAGAGGAACACGGTCAGGCGCGACGCCGCCGTGTCGCGCAGCCCCAGGTAGATGCAGGTGAACTCGCTGGCGAACAGCAGGCCCGCCAGCAGGCCGCCGCCCAGGGTGCCGTCGGACGCGAACAGCGGGATGCCGCGCCAGGCGCACCAACCCCACAGCAGCGCGGTGGCGCCGACGAAGCGCAGCGCCGCCTGCCACAGCGGCGGCACCTCGGGCACGGTGGTCTTGATCAGGATCTGCTGCAGGCCCCAGAACAGGCAGCAGGCCAGCAGCAGCGAGACGGCGAGGGCGTCGAGGTGTTCTTTTCGTTCGCGCATCGCGCGATGGTAGCGATGCGCGCTGGCTCAGAGCGGAAGCTCGGTGTAGTAACGCCCGCCGTGGAACAGCAGGGGCGAGGCGCCCGCGCGGTGCGTGCAGCGCTCCACCTCGCCGACGAAGATCACGTGGTCGCCTTCCTCGTAGCGGCTGCGGTTGAAGCATTCGAAGGTGGCCGCGACGCCGTGCAGCAGCGGGGCGCCGCCCGCGCCCTCGTCGAAGCCGACGCCGCTCCAGCGGTCCACCCCGCGCGTGGCGAAGCGTTCCGCCAGCGGCTTCTGGTCGGCTGCCAGCACGTTGATCGCATAGTGCGAACCGGCACTGAACAGCGCCATCGACGCCGCGACGCGCGAGAGGCTCCACAGGACCAGGGGCGGCGTCAGCGACACCGAGTTGAAGGAATTGGCCGTCAGGCCGATCAACTGGCCCTCGGCCGTGCGCGCCGTCACGATGGTCACGCCGGTGGCGAACATGCCCAGCGCGAGGCGGAACTCGTGGGCGGAAAAAGTGGGCGGAGTGGCTTGCCGCGGGGGGGTCATCAGGGGCTCGATTGCAGCGACTTTCATGTAGTATGGCCCACGACCCGGGCACGCGACGGCAGGCTGCAGAACCCATCCATGACTCCGGTACCCGCCTTCACCACCCTCGGTGCCGGTTCCACCACCATCCTGATGCTGCACGGCATCGTCGGCGGCCACCTCGCCTTCGCGCCGCAGGTCGAGTCCTTCGCCTCCGCCGGCTACCGCGCCGTGGCCTGGGACATGCCGGGCTACGGCCACAGCGCGCCGATCGAGCCCTATACCTTCAAGGGCCTGGCGCAAAGCTGCATCCACCTGATCGAAACGCTCAAGTGCGGCCACGTGGTGCTGCTGGGGCACAGCATGGGCGGCATGGTGGCGCAGGAGGTGGTGGCGCGCCGGCCCGAGATCGTGAGCCGCCTGATCCTCTGCGGCACCTCGCCCGCCTTCGGCCGCCCCGACGGCGAGGACTACATCGCCGAGCGCACCGCACCATTGGCGGCGGGCCGCTCGATGGCCGAACTGGCCGAGACGCTGGTGCCGCAGATGGTCGGCCCCGCTTCGCTGCCGGAGGGCGTGCGGCTCGCCACGCACTGCATGGGGCGGGTGCCGGCCGCCACCTACCGCCGGGCCCTGGAATGCATCGTCACCTTCGACCGCCGCGGCAACCTGGGAAACATCCACGTGCCCACGCTGCTGCTCGCGGGCGAACATGACCGCAACACGCCCCCCGCGACGATGAAGGAGATGGCCGAGGAGATTCCATGCAGCACCTACTTCGAGATGCAGGGCATCGGGCACTTGCAAAACCTGGAGGCGCCCGACGACTTCGACGGCCTGGTGCTGAACTTCCTGGCGCTGCCGAACCGCTTGCTGCATTGAATCCGGGGGGAGAGACGGACGCGTGAAGAAGTCGTGGGCGCTGTCCGCCGCGCTGTTGCTGGCGCCGCAGCCGGTGCACTGGCGATTCGTGCCGGTGCTCAACCCCGACGGGGTGTTCTCGCAGCCGCCCAGCCGCACCAACGCGCACGGGGTGGACCTGAACCGCAACTTCCCCACGCCCGACTGGGAGCGCGACGCGGCCGCGTACTGGCAGAAGCGCACCAACCGGGACCCGCGCCGCTGGCCGGGCCCGCAGCCGCTGTCCGAGCCCGAGTCGCGCTTCCTGCACGACCAGATGCAGAGCTTCCGGCCGCACCTGATCGTTGCCATCCACGCCCCTTACGGCGTGCTGGACTTCGACGGACCCTCGGTGCCCCCCTCGCGCCTGGGCCGCCTGTACCTGGACCAGGTGGGCATCTTCCCCGGCTCGCTCGGCAACTACGGCGGCGTGCACAAGGGCGTGCCGGTGGTGACCATCGAGCTGCCCAACGCCATGCGCACCCCGCTCGACGCCGAAATGCGGCAGATGTGGCTGGACCTGCTGCGCTGGATGGCCGAGAAGGTGCCGGGGGAGAGCCGATAGCGGGTGCATCCCGGGTGGTTTTTGGGCAGACTCCAGCCCCATGACCACCGACACCGACATCGTGACGCGTTTCGGCAGCGGCCGGGACGTCCGGCGCATCGAGGACGAGGGGCTGCTCAAGGGCCTGGGGCAGTACACCGACGACATCACGCCGCCCGGGCAGCTGCGCGCGGTGTTCCTGCGCTCGCCGTACCCGCATGCGCGCATCGTCTCCATCGACACCGCGACCGCGGCCGGCATGCCCGGCGTGGTGAAGGTCGCCACCGGTGCCGAGCTGGTCGAGGCGGGCGTGCAGCCCATCCCCACCAATCCCGACTTCCGGCGCGCCGACGGCTCCCCCGCCGCCACGGCCCCGCGCCGCGCGTTGGCCCACGAGCGCGTGCGCTACGTCGGCGAGCCGGTGGCGATCGTCGTGGCCTGGTCGCTGCAGGAGGCCCGCGACGCCGCCGAGGCGGTGGTCGTGGAGTACGAGGAACTGCCCCACGTGGTCGACCTGGAGGAGGCGACCACGCCCGGCGCCCCGGCGCTGTGCGAGCAGGCGCCCGACAACGTGGCGGCGGAGATGCGCTTCGGCGACGCGGCGAAGACGGCGGCTGCCTTCGAGGGGGCCGCGCACGTGGTGCAGCTGAAGGTGGTCAACCAGCGCGTCGCCGCGCTCTCGATCGAGCCGCGCTCGGTGCTGGCCTGGGTGGCCGAGGACGGCCGGCTCACGCTGCGCATGAGCAGCCAGATGCCTTCCGGCGTGCGCAACTCGCTGGCCAACGACATCCTGGGCATCGGGCGCGACAAGGTGCGCGTGACGGTGGGCGACGTCGGCGGCGGCTTCGGCATGAAGACCGGCATCTACCCGGAGGACGCCGCGGTGGCCTGGGCCGCGTGGACGCTGAAGAGGCCGGTGAAGTGGATCGCCGAGCGCAGCGAGGAATTCCTGTCTTCCTTCCACGGCCGCGACCAGCAGGCGCAGGCCGAGCTCGCGCTGGCGGCCGACGGCCGCATCCTTGCCCTGCGCCTGCGCACGCTGGCCAACGTCGGCGCCTACGCCACGGCCACCGGCATGGTCATCCCGATGGTGGTGGGCCCCTGGGTGCAGACCAGCGTGTACGACGTGCCGCTGATCGACTTCCACATCCGCTGCGTGATGACCAACACGGCCTGCACCGCGGCCTACCGCGGCGCGGGCCGGCCCGAGGCGATCTTCATCATCGAGCGCCTGATGGACGAAGCGGCGCGCCAGACCGGCATCGACCGCATTGCGCTGCGCCGGCGCAACTTCGTGCGGCCCGAGCAGATGCCCTACACGAATGCGATGGGGCAGGTGTACGACGTCGGCAAGTTCGAGATGATCATGGAGGAGGGCCTGGACCTCGCCGACTGGAGCGGCTTCGAGGCCCGCGCGGCGGAGAGCAAGGCGCGCGGCCGGCTGCGCGGCCTGGGCATCTCCACCTTCCTCGAGTGGACCAGCGGAATGGCTTTCGAGGAACGCGTGACGGTGGAGGTCCGGGCCGACGGCGTGATCGAGGTCTTCTCCGCCGTCAACCAGATGGGGCAGGGCATCGCGACCACGCTGGCCCAGCTGGTGGTCGACGTGTTCAAGGTGCCGATCGACCGGGTGCGCGTGGTGCTGGGCGACACCGACCGCGGCGACGGCTTCGGCAGCGCGGGGTCGCGCTCGCTCTTCACGGGCGGATCGGCGCTGCACCTCGGTTCGGTCAAGACGCTGGACACCGCGCGCGCGCTCGCGGCGCAGTCGCTGGAGGCGTCGGCCTCGGACCTCGAGTACCTGGAGGGGCGCTTCCACGTGAAGGGCACGGACCTCGGCATCGGCCTGTTCGAGCTGGCGGCGAAGCAGCCGGGCGGGCACATCTTCACCGACCACACCAGCGCCGTGCAGGGGCCCAGCTGGCCCAACGGCTGCCACGTGAGCGAGGTGGAGATCGACCCGCAGACCGGCGCCGTGCAGGTGGTGCGCTATGCGTCGGTGAACGACATCGGGCGGGTGGTGAACCCGATGATCGTGCGCGGCCAGCTCGATGGCGGTGCCGTGCAGGGCATCGGGCAGGCCTTGTGCGAGCACATGGTGTACGAGCCTGCGACCGCCCAGCCGGTGAGCGGCAGCCTGATGGATTACGCGGCGCCGCGGGCGGACATCGTCGCCTGCGAATTCGTCACCGAGATGAACCAGACGGTGCCCTGCACCACCAATCCGCTCGGGACCAAGGGCGTGGGCGAGCTGGGCACGATCGGTGCCACCCCCAGCATCGTGAATGCGGTGGCCGACGCGCTGGCGCGCTCCGGCAGGAAGGAAGCGGCGTCGCAGCTCCAGATGCCGCTGAGCCCGATGAAACTCTGGGAGGCGCTCCAGCGGCGCTGAAAGGAAGGAAGAGGGGGCACCCGGTCTCCGGCTGAAAGTCCGGGGCCGCTGGTCTCCTTACTGCGGGTCGAGCGAGAGCTCCAGCTCCGCCTTCTGCTGCCCGAAGCCGTAGAAGTTGAAGTTCATGCGCGGCCTGCGGCCATCGATCAGCTCCGCCATCGCCTTGCCGGAACCGGCGCCATGCGTCCAGCCCAGCGTGCCGTGGCCGGCGTTGACCCACAGGCCGGCCACGCGCGTGCGGCCGATGTAGGGGATGTTGGTGGGCGTCGCCGGACGCAGGCCGGTCCAGAACTGCGGATCGCCGCCTTGCTCGGGCAGTCGCGTGTCGCACACGCCCGGCAGCACCTTATCGATGCGTTCGGCCAGCATGCGGCAGCGGTCCTGCGCCACCTTCGAGTCCAGCGTCGCGTCGTAGCCCGACACCTCGATGGTGCCGGCCACGCGCAGCTCGTCGCCCAGGCGGCTCATCGCCACCTTCACTTCGTCGTCGATGCTGCTGACGAAGGGCGCATCGGCCGGCTTCTTCAGCTTGAAGGTGGCGCTGTAGCCCTTGCCGGGGTAGATCGGCAGGTCCACGCCCACCTGGCGCAGCAGCGGCGCGGTGTAGGAGCCGCAGGCCACCACCACGTCGTCGGCGGCGAGGCGCTGCACCGCGCCCGTCGCGCGGTCGCGGATGCGCACGGAGGCGATCGCGCCGCCGGCGGTCTCCAGCCGTTCGATGTCCTGGTTGAACAGGAACTGCACGCCGCGGGCGGCGCACAGCCGCGCCAGCTGCTGCGTGAACACGCGCGCGTCGCCACTCTCGTCGGTGGAGGTGTAGGTGCCGCCCACGATGCCGTCGAAGTTGCGGAAGGCGGGCTCGATCGCGAACAGCTCATCGCGGCTCACCACCTTGCGGTCGACGCCGTACTTCTGCATCAGTCCGGCCGCGGTGGCGGCGTCCTCGAAGGCCTTCGCGTCGGTGTAGAAGTGGGCGATGCCCTTCTCCAGCCGGCTGTATTCGATGCCGGTGGCGGCCACCACGTCCTTCAGCGCGGCGTGGCTGTACGCGCCCAGCGCGACCAGCTGCTGCACGTTGCGCTCGAAGGCCGCGTCGTTGCACTGGCTCAGGAATTCGAGGCCCCAACGCCATTGCTGCCAGTCCAGCCGCGGGCGGAACAGCAGGGGCGCGTCGTTGCGGAACA
This sequence comes from Ramlibacter monticola, assembly GCF_016722785.1. GTDB lineage: Bacteria > Pseudomonadota > Gammaproteobacteria > Burkholderiales > Burkholderiaceae_C > Ramlibacter > Ramlibacter monticola. Next base: position 80,754 of record NZ_JAEQNE010000003.1, read on the forward strand.
TCCACTTCAGCAGCTTCGCGGGCGCCTGCCGGTTGGCCCAGGGCTCGCAGTAGCTGACCGAGATCTGCGCCGCGTTGGCAAAACTGGTCTCCAGGGCTGCATCCGGCTGGCGGTCGACGACGATGACTTCGTGGCCGCGCTGGGCCAGGTGCCAAGCGGTGCTGATGCCGATGATGCCGGCGCCGAGGACGAGTTTTTTCATACGTCCAAAGTTTGAGGCCACCTCCCGATTTTCAAAAGCCAAATTAAACTGTCTGCGGGATCATCAGAAAATCTAATCTTGCAAAGCTTCGACCCCACCGCGCTGGAATGCCTCGCCGCCATCGTGGAGGAGGGCGGCTTCGACCGCGCTGCCCAGCGGCTGAGCATCACGCAGTCGGCCGTCTCGCAGCGCTTGCGAGCCCTGGAAGCCCAGGTGGGAACGGTGCTGGTGGTGCGCAGCCGGCCCGTCCGCCCCACGGCGGCCGGCCAGCTGCTGCTGAAGCACACCCGCCAGATGAGGTTGCTGCGCGCCGACCTGGAGCGCGACCTGGGCGAGCTGGCTCCCAGCTCCACCGGCGGCGCCCGCGAGGAGGAGAGGATCTCGCTGGCGGTGAACGCCGACAGCATCGCGACCTGGGCGCTGCCGGCGCTGGACGCGCTGGCGCGCCAGGGCCTGCCGCTGGAGATCATCACCGACGACCAGGACTTCACGCACGAGTGGCTGCGCGAAGGCCAGGTGCTGGGATGCGTCACCACCGTGAAGCAGGCGTTGCGCGGTTGCAAGGTGCAGGCGCTGGGGGCGATGCACTACATCGGGGTCGCGCAGGCGGCCTATGCGCGCGAGCGCCTGCCGCAGGGCCTGACGCCGCACAACTTCCGCGACACGCCCTTCGTGGCCTTCAACCGCAAGGACGACATGCAGGGGGAATACGTGGGCCGCGCGTTCGGGCTGAAGCGCGTGTCACTGCACCAGTTGTTCGTCCCGAGTTCGGAAGGCCAGGTGCGCGCCGTGCTGGCGGGGTGGGGCGTGAGCGTGGTGCCGGAGCTGCTGGTGCAGGGATTGATCGCGCAGGGCGAACTGGTGAACGTGGCGCCCCAGGCGCGCGTGCCGGTGCAGCTCTATTGGCATTGCTGGAACCTGGAGTCCGTCGTGCTGGACCAGCTTACGGCGGCGCTGGCGCAGGCGGCACGCGAGTCGCTGGCCGCCGCCTGAGGAGACGCTTCAACGCGGCGCGAACGCGCCGTGCGGGGCTTCGAGGTCGAACAGCAGGTCGAGCCCACCCGGGGACGCGATCGCGAGCAGGACGGCGGCGACCGCCGCGGCAATCCAGGTGAGGGTCGGCGTCCAGAGCGGCTTCATCACGGCCTCCGCACAGGAGTTGTTCTGCGGGCAAGTGTGCACTTGCGATTGCGACATGCACGCTTCGGGCATGTAAAGGCCGCGGGAAAGTTGTTCCCAATCGCACGTGCTTACGCTGGCTGCTTAAGCGGCGGCAGCTTCGATCTCGCAGGCAGCGAGGTCCAACACGAAGCGCTCGCGGAAGCCCTCCTGCTCGCCCTTGGTCGCATAGCCCAGGGTGTTGGCCACCACGCGGCATCCTCGTTCGACGTAGTCCTGCTGGCAATGCAAGTGGCCATGCAGCCAGAACTGCGCCTGCGCCAGCAGGTCCTCCAGCGAGTTGCAGAAGCCCGCGGCAGCGGGCGTGATGCCATAGCGCGGGTCGTGGCTGCGCAGGCTGGGCGCGGAATGCGTGACCACCACGGTGGTGCCCTCGAAGGGACGCGCGAGCGCTTCCCGCAGCCACGCAATGCACACCAGCGCCTGCTCGCGCCAGCCCTCGGCCAGCATCCTCTCGCCGTGCCGCATCGCCGCCGCCTTCTGCAGGTAGAAGTTGGCGGCTCGGAAGGCCTTGTGGCGCTGCTTCAGCGCGTCCTGCAGCGTGGGTTCGCCCTGGCCGGGGCGCTGCGCCAGCGCGTCGAAGTCGGCCCACAGCGTGGTGCCGACGAAGCGCACGTCGCCGATCACGTGCACCTCGCGTTCCAGCCAGGTGATGCCCAGCCGCTCGCAGGTCTCGCGCAGGCGCGCGTGGGTCTCGTCGAAATCGAGGTTGTCGTACTCGTGGTTGCCGGGCACGTACAGCACCGGCACCGGCCATGCCCCGAGCCGCGGCGAGAAGCGCGCGAGGCCGAAGTCGGCGTCCTCCAGTTTCGAGCCGCGCTGGTAGGAGCCGATGTCGCCCGCGAGGACCAGCAGCTCGGCCGCCGGCGCCGGGGAGGGCCGGTACGAAGGGTGCCCCTCCAGGTGGAGGTCGGACATCAGCTGGATCTTCATCCCGCACCATTGTGCAGGGTCGCGCGTACGAAGCAGGCCGGGCGGCCGGCCTTGTGGCTGTCGGACGTTTACAGCTTCACGCCCGCGCCCTTGACTGTCGGGGCGAGCTGACTCACCTGTTCCTTGACGAAGCCGGCGAACGCAGCCTGGCTCACCGGCGAGGCGGTGATGCCCAGGTCCACCATCTTCCTGCGGACCTCCGCGTTGCCCAGGATCTCGTTGACGATGGTGTTCAGCCGCGCGACCACGTCGGGCGGCATCTTCGCCGGCCCCGAGAGCCCGAAGAAGTTGTCCAGCACCAGCTTGCGGTGGCCGCTCTCGACGACGCTGGGCACGTCGGGCGCCAGCGGCGAGCGGTTCGCCGAGGTCACGGCCAGCGGGACGATCTGCCCGCTCTTGAAGTAGGGCACGAAGGCGGTGATCACGTCGATGCCCACCGGCACCACGCCGGCGATCAGGTCGGTCGTCATCGGCGCACCACCGCGGTACGGCACGTGCACCATGTTGACCCCGAGCTCCTTCTTCATCAGCTCGCCGTAGATGTGGCCGATGGAGGCCGGCCCGCCGGAGCCGAAGTCCAGGCGGCCGCTCTTCTTCGCCGAGGCTTCCAGCTCGGGGATCGTCTTCAGCCCCGCCTTCGGATTGGCCATCACGACGCAGGGCGCGGTGCCGATCAGCGCGATGTGGGTGAAGCCTTCCACCGGGTCGTAGGGCTGTTTCTCCAGCGCGAAGGGGCCGATCGAGATCGGCGTGGAGTTGGACAGCATCAGCGTGTAGCCGTCCGGCGCCGACTGCGTGACGGCCAGCCCGCCCACGCTGCCGCCCGCTCCGGGGCGGTTGTCCACCACCACCGCCTGCCCCAGTCGGGTGCCGAGCTGCTCCGCGAGGGTGCGCGCCACGATGTCGCTCGCGCCGCCGGCCGGGAAGGTCACGACGATGCGGATCGGCTTGTCGGGCCAGGCGGCGAAGGCCGGCAGGGCGACGCTGGCGGCGCCGGCGGAAACCGCCCGCAGGAAGCGGCGGCGGGTGGAGGCGGGAGTCAGGTTCATGCGCGAGTCCTTCACGGCGAGACACCGGGGCGCGCGCATGCAACCTGCATGCCGCTCCGACCAGGGCGCAGCGTAAACCTTACTGGAAGGCCTTGCCAGCGGCAGTTGCGACCGCGAGCCGCAGCCAGGCGTGGTCGCTGCGCTGCCCCTGGCGCCGGTGCCACAGGGCGTCCACGTGGACGGGTGGCACGTGGAAGGGCAGTTCGCGCTGCGCCAGGGCGTCGGCCCGGCCGGTGGAGCGGATGAAATGCCGCGGCAGCACCGTCAGCAGGTCCGAGGTCTCGACCACCAGGCCCGCCGTGAAGAACTGGTTGACCGTCAGCACCACGCGGCGGCTCTCGCCCAGCGCCGCGAGCGCTTCGTCGATGAAGCCGAAAGGCCGGCCCGAGAAGCTCACCAGCATGTGGCGCGCCCCGCAGAAGCGCTCCAGCGTCAGGGGCTCGGCCGCCAGCGGATGGCCGCTGCGCATCACGCAGACGTACTGGCCGTCGTAGATGCGCTCGTACTCATAGGCACCCATGCCGCTGGACTGCTCCTGCGCCGTCAGGTCCGCCAGCACGGCCGGGAAAAAGCCGACCGCCAGGTCGATCACGCCCTCCTCGAGCATCCGCCGCGGGTCGCGGGTCGTCAGGGGCAGGGTGCGCACCGTGATGCCGGGGGCCTCGCGTTCCATGATCTCCACCAGCCCCGGCATCACCTCGGCCGCCGTGGCGTCGGCCATGGCGAGGGTGAAGGTGTTGCTGGCCTGCGACGCGACGAACTGGCCCGGCACCAGGGTCAGCTCCAGCCGGCGCAGCGCGTCGCTGACCGACGGCCACAGCGCCAGCGCGCGGGGGGTCGGCTCCACGCCGTAGCCGCTGCGCACCACCAGCCGGTCGTCCAGCGCCTCGCGCAGCCGGTTCAGGGCGTTGCTCACGGCCGGCTGGGTCATGGCCAGGTTTCGGGCCGCGCGCGTCAGGTTGCGCTCGGCCATGATCTGGTCGAAGACCCTCAGCAGGTTCAGGTCCAGTGTCCGGAAGTTCGGGGCTTTCATATGAATCGTGAATGATATAAATCACTAATCAAAAGTAGCCAAATATCAGGGAGAACCCTAGGATTCACTCAAGCACTTGGCAATACCGCCACAAGCGCCGAACCAAGGGGATCACAAAATGGCCAGCTTCATCCGCGTTCACTACCCCAGCCAGCACGCCGGCGTCGCCCGCGTCGAAGAGGCGATCAAGTTCATCGGTGGATTCAGCGCCACCCGCGCCGTCCTCCACGGCCTCGCCTTCCTGGGCTCGCCGGCCACCCGCCTCGCCGCCCGTGCCCGCGCCGGCATGGCCGCCTGGCGCGTGGAGCGCAAGCAGCGCGAAGAAGACCGCAAGCTCTGGAACCTGGCGCTGACCGATGCCCGCGTCATGGCCGACCTCAGCCGGGCGATGAGCCAGGAAGCCCTGCGCAACGACGCCCGCCCGTACTTCTGAGGATCCCGCAATGGCCGCCGTCCTGGGCTCCGCCCTCTTCGACATGATCACGCGGGCATGGAACAAGCTGCCCAGCGTGGCCGAACTGACCCGCTCCATGAGCAGCGACGCCCTGAGGGACGGCAGCCGGTACCTGTAGGAAAGAACAAGACATGACCGCCAGCTTGCACAACTCGTTGATCCTCCTGGCCCACCAGGTGATCCGCAGCCTGCCGGCGCCGGTGCTCGGCGCGCTGGACGCCTGGTCGCAGCGGGTCGCCCGCCGCCGCGCCCTGAAGCGCCAGCAACGGTGGCAGAAGCGCAAGGCCGCCGCCGCGGCGCCGGCGAACACGGTGTATCACCTCAAGCCCTGGAGGGATTGAGGCGCAGCTTACGCGGCCTTCTCGCCGCGCACTCGGGGCCCCCCAAAAGCCCCGTCCTCGCCCGGAGCGGCGCCCCTGAGGCGTCCCCCGGGCGATTCCATTTCCGGCGCCGCGGTTCGGCGCCTCCCTCGCGAAGCGAGCGCGCCGCTAGACCGGCATCAGGCTGTCGCCGAGGCGCTCGGCCTCTTCCCGCAGCCGCACCACCTTGCGCTGCAGGTCGCGGAACACGTCCAGCGCCTCCAGCAGGTCGGCCCCGCCGACCTTGTCGAAGGAGGTGTCGCCCGAGAGCACCAGCTGCGCCATGTGCAGGTAGGAATGGCACTTCGCGCGGATCTGGTCGGCCGCGCGATAGTTGCCTGACGGAGGAAGGGCTTCCTCGATGTGACGGGTGACGGTCGCCACCTCGGCAGCCAGTCCCACGACGTCGAGACGAACCAGCTCGCGGTCGTCGCGCAGCTCGGGCCACCAACTCCAGGACGTGACGCGGAACATGTCGCAAAGTGTATCGATGTTGCGATGCAGATTACAGCCCGGCCGTCACCGTCGGGTCTTCCGGGAGGTACCGCCCGTCATCACGGCCGGTGGCCGTAAGGTTGGTGGCGGAGGCGCCTCCTAGCATCAGGCCGTGTACAACTTGGCCGCCTGGAGCGGCGAAGGTTCGCCATGCTTTCTCTGACGATCGGGATCGCAGCCGGTGCCGCCTGTCTCGGCGGCGTCGTGGCCTTCGTCTGGCACCGCCGCAGGGGCGAAGATACCCTCCGCCACATCGCGCGCCTGGCCGCGGGGATCGTGGCGGTGGGCGGCACGATCGAATCCGACCTGGAGACGGACCCCGAAGCACCTGCCTTCATGGTGTTCCGGCAACGCTGCCGCGAGAACCGCGAGCGCGCCGACCAAGCCCTCGAGCAAGGCAAGGCGCTGGGGCAGCAGGAGGCCGAAGCGCTGCTCACGACCCTGTTGCTGCTGCACGACGACCACCGGCGGATGGTCGACCTGCGCTCGGAGGTGGACCGCGCCGTGGCGCGCCGGGCCGCGGCGGACCGCTGCGTCGAGATCCGCTTCGGCCACAGCAGCAAGCCCTCCCGCTGGCCGAGCAGCTCCCCGCTGACCCGGCCCTCCACCCTGGGCTGAGCCAGAAAAAAGGCCACCGCGAGGTGGCCTTCTTCATGGCGGGAGAAACGCTCAGGCGGCCAGCCGCTGCTCGATCTGCGCCTTGGTCGCCTTCAGTTCAGCCGGCAGGTGGTAGGCCAGCTGCTGGAACAGCTCCTCGTGCAGTTGCAGCTCCTTCACCCAGGCGTCGCGGTCGATGCCGATCACCTTGGCGAACTGCTCCGGCGTGAAGGCCAGGCCCTGCCAGTTCAGTTCCTCGTACTTCGGGCTGATGCCGAAGGCGTTCTTCGCCCCCTGCGCCTTGCCCTCGATGCGGTCGATCATCCACTTCAGCACGCGCATGTTCTCGCCGTAGCCGGGCCAGACGAACTTGCCGTCCTCGCCCTTGCGGAACCAGTTGGTGGTGAAGATGCGCGGCAGCTTCGCGCCCTTGGCTTCCAGCTTCTTGCCCAGGTCGAGCCAGTGCTGGAAGTAGTCGCTCATGTTGTAGCCGGTGAAGGGCAGCATCGCGAACGGGTCGCGGCGCACCACGCCGACCTGGCCGACGATGGCGGCGGTGGTCTCGGAGCCCATGGTCGCGGCCATGTAGACGCCCTCGCCCCAGCTCTGGGCTTCGGTCACCAGCGGCACGGTGGTGGAGCGGCGGCCGCCGAAGATGAAGGCGTCGATCGGCACGCCGGCCGGATCGTCCCAGGCGGCGTCCAGGGCCGGGTTGTTGGTGGCGGCGACGGTGAAGCGCGCGTTCGGGTGCGAGGCCTTGGCGCCCGTCTCCTTGGCGATCTGCGGCGTCCAGTTCTTGCCCTGCCAGTCGACCAGGTGCGCGGGCGCCTGCTCGGTCATGCCTTCCCACCACACGTCGCCGTCGTCGGTCAGCGCGACGTTGGTGAAGATCACGTCCTTGTCCAGGCTGGCCATGCAGTTCGGATTGGTCAGCGTGTTGGTTCCGGGGGCCACGCCGAAGTAGCCGGCTTCCGGGTTGATCGCGTACAGGCGGCCGTCGGCGCCCGGCTTGATCCAGGCGATGTCGTCGCCGATGGTGGTCACCTTCCAGCCCGACAGGCCCTGGGGCGGGATCAACATGGCGAAGTTGGTCTTGCCGCAGGCCGACGGGAAGGCGGCGGCCACGTGGTACTTCTTGCCTTCCGGGTTGGTCACGCCCAGGATGAGCATGTGCTCGGCCAGCCAGCCCTGGTCGCGGGCCATGTTCGACGCGATGCGCAGCGCGAAGCACTTCTTGCCCAGCAGCGCGTTGCCGCCGTAGCCGGAGCCGTAGGACCAGATTTCGCGCGTCTCGGGGTAGTGCACGATGTACTTGGTCTTGTTGCAGGGCCAGGCGACGTCCTGCTGGCCGGCCTCGAGCGGCGCGCCCACGGTATGCAGGCAGGGCACGAACTCGCCGTTGACGCCGAGGACCTCGTAGACCGCCTTGCCCATGCGGGTCATGATCCGCATGTTGACGGCCACGTACGGGCTGTCGGACAGCTCGATGCCGATGTGGGCGATGGGCGAGCCGAGCGGCCCCATGGAGAAGGGCACCACGTACATCGTGCGCCCGCGCATGCAGCCGTCGAACAGGGGCTGCAGGGTGGAGCGCATTTCGGCCGGGGCGACCCAGTTGTTGGTGGGGCCGGCGTCTTCCTTGCGCTGCGAGCAGATGAAGGTGCGGTCTTCGACGCGGGCGACGTCGCTCGGATCGGACCAGGCCAGGTAGGAGCCGGGACGCTTGGCGGGATCGAGCTTCTTGAACGTGCCCTTGTCGACCAGCTGCTGGCAGAGGCGTTCGTATTCTTCCTGGCTGCCGTCGCACCAGTAGACCTGGTCCGGCTTGCACAGGGCGACCATGTCGGCCACCCAGGCGATCAGGCGCGCGTTCTTCACATACGCGGGGGTCTGGAGATTCAGACCCTGCATGACGGGAGAGTTCATCCTCGAGGCTCCTAAGTTAAAGCGTGTTTTCAAAAGGAGCTCGAAGGCTGTGTCTCGGCAGCCACGTGCGCGCCCTTTCAAAACAGGCTTTGACTCCGTCGGCGGCAAGCGGGGGGCCGGGCCACCGCTGGGTCGGCGAGAGGGGTGCCTATTTTAGGAAGCGGAACTCACCGGTTCCTGTCGTTCAGTCGCGATTCCATGCAAAAGATGCATAGGTTTATGCGACCGCTCGTCGGGCGCGGCGAACAAAAAGGCCCCGGCATCGCTGCACGGGGCCTTCGGGAGGAAGAGCTGGGACTCAGGCCAGATAGACGGCGATGAAAGCCAGCAGGAACATCAGTGCCGCGCCGACCATCGGCAGGACGATCGGCATGGCCGGGACGACGGACTCGACGGCGTCCTGGGGCTCGAAATCGTGGCCGTGGTGACGGGGCTCGTTCGGGCTGCTCATTTGTCTTCCTCGTTTTCTGGGTTCCTCAAGCTCGGCCAGGCCTCCGCTTGAGACTACGCGCCGCCGGGGGCAGCGCTCGATCAGCCCATTCTACCGTCGCTTACAGGAGGGCATAGGTCGTCGTGGCCCTGCAGGCGCTCCGGCCGTCCTCCGCCCCCCGGATGTCGATCTCGCCGAAGGCCAGCGTCTTGCCGGCCCGCAGCACCCGCGCCTGCACCAGGGCGTCCTGGCCCGCCAGGGGCTTGAGGAAGCTGGTGTTCATCTGCACCGTGGTGCAAGGGCGAAAGGCGCCGAACTGGTTGATCAGCGCCAGCACCATGGCGGTGTCGGCCGCGGCCATCATGGCCTGGCCGCACAGCATGCCGCCCACCCGGGACAGTTGCGGGTCCTGCGGCAGGCGCAGGGTGACGCTGTCGGCATCGAACGCCTCCACCCGCAACGCCAGCGCCTGCACCCAGGGCGCGAAGTACTCGGGCAGGGCGCTCTGCAGGGTCTCCCTCTCCATCACTCCTCCTCGGCCTGGAAACCGGCCGCCCGCAACGCCCCCAGCAGGGACTGCACGTGCTCGCGGCCGCGGGTCTGGACCACCAGTTCGATCTCCACGTTCTGCGCCGCCAGCAGCGTGAAGGCGCGCTGGTGGTGCACTTCGTCGATGTTGGCGCCGGCTTCGCTCACGACCTTGGTGATCCGGGCCAGCGACCCGGGGACGTCCCGCGCGCAGACCTTCAGCCGCGCCAGCCGCCCGGCGCGCACCATGCCGCGCTGCACGATGGCCGCCAGCAGCATCGGATCGAGGTTGCCCCCGCCCAGCACCAGTCCGACCTTGCGGCCCGCATGGGCGGCGGCGTCCTTCATCAGGGCGGCCAGCGGCGCGGCGCCGGCGCCTTCGACCAGCGTCTTCTCGAAATCCAGCAGCGTCACGATGGCCTGCTCGATGTCGCCTTCGTCCACCAGCACCAGGTCGTCGACGTAACGCTGCACCAGCTTCTGCGTCAGCTGCCCGGGCGCGCCGACCGCGATGCCCTCGGCGATGGTGGGGCCGCCCGGCGGCACGTGCGCGTGCTTGATCGCGTTGTACATGTGGGGAAAGCGCAGCGTCTGCACCCCGATCACCCGGATGCCGGGCTTGAGGCCCTTGGCCGCGGCCGCCATGCCGCCGATCAGGCCGCCCCCGCCCACCGCCACGATCAGGGTATCGAGCTGCGGCACCGCCTCCAGCATCTCCAGGGCCACGGTGCCCTGGCCGGCGATGATGGCAGGGTCGTCGTAGGGGTGGACCAGCGTCAGTTGCTCGCGCTGCGCCAGTTCCACGGCGTGGACGCGGGATTCCTCCAGGGTGTCGCCATGCAGCACCACCTCGGCGCCGAACAGGCGCGTGCGTTCCACCTTCACCATGGGCGTGAAGCGGGGCATGACGATCACCGCCCGCAAGCCCAGCCGCTGTGCGTGGTAGGCCACGCCCTGGGCGTGGTTGCCGGCGCTCATCGCGATCACGCCGCGCTGGCGCTCTTCGTTGCTGAGTTGCACCAGCTTGTTGCAGGCCCCCCTTTCCTTGAAGGAGGCGGTGAACTGCAGGTTCTCGAACTTCAGGAACACCTGGCAGCCGGCCATCTGCGACAGGGTGCGCGATTCCACGCAGGGCGTGGTGAGCACCTGGCCCTGCAGGCGGGCGGCGGCGGCACGGATCTCAGGGAGGCCGGTCATGGGCGCATTGTGGACTGCCGCCCGGCCGCCGGGCGTCCGGAGCCGGGGCTATTCCTTCCATGTAGCATCAAGTCGCGCTATCGTTGGCGCGCTCTCCCCCTGCCTTCTGACGGAGGTCGTTTGGCCAAGCGTTCGCTGGATCTGCAAGTGCTGCCCTCGCCCGGCCTCAAGGAGGCCCCGGTGCTGGACCTGATGTGTTCGCACTTCGTGCTGACGCTCGCGGCCAAGCAGGGAGCCAAGTTCAACGTCCGGCGCGACCTCAACGGCCTGCTGTCGCTGGCCGGGCGCCACCTGGTGTGGCCGCCCTCGTCGCTGGAGCGCCTGCGCGAGTTCCTGGCCCGCCGCTGCAAGGACAACGAGTTCTGGCGCGGCCTCGAGCAGCTCTCCACGCGCGAGTTCCTGGACCGGCACGGCGTCTGGCGCGGCCCCTACGAGGAAGGCACGCTGTTCTTCTACCTCGACGAATACGCCAAGGACCAGCCCAAGGACCTGCTGTCGGTGCTCACGGTCACGGGCGAGTGGCTGACGAACGCGCTGAAGAAGCACTCCACGCTGGTGGAGAAGAACATCGACGCGCTGGCCAGCCTGCTGCAGTTGAACAAGGCCGAACGGGCCCTGCTGCTGTACGGAACGCTGGCGCGCTACCAGCGCGACCTGCGCAGCCTGCTGGTCGAATTCAAGGTGAACAACGCGCCCGAAGCGTATGCAGCGATCGCGGAGGTCGCCGGCGTCAGCGCCGCCGACGTGGGCGAGGCGCTGCGCGCCGGCTCGCGACTGGAGCGCATCGGCCTGGTGGAGAACCTGATCTCCGAGCACAACATCACCGACCTGGCGGACCTGATGAAGGTCAGCGAGAAGCTGCCGCCGGTGCTGATGCGCGAGTACCGCGACCAGAGCGAACTGATGGCCGTGTTCACGCGCCCCTCGGCCAAGAGCACGCTGACGCCGGACGACTTCTCCTTCGTCGCGGAGGACGCGTCGGTGCTGCGCAACCTGCTGCGCCGCGCGGTGGAATGCAAGGAGCCGGGCATCAACGTGCTGCTCTATGGGCCGCCCGGTACCGGCAAGACCGAGCTGGCCAAGGTCGTGGCGCAGGCCGCCGGGCTGGAGCTGTTCGAGGTGGAGTACGCCGACCGCGACGGCAACTCGCTGTCCGGGCGCGACCGCTACCGTTCGCTGCAGATCGCCCAGGTGTTCCTCAAGGGCAGCGCCCAGGCGGCGCTGCTGTTCGACGAGGTGGAGGACGTGTTCCCGCCGATCTCCAGCGAGGCCGCGCAGATGATGGCGCGGGCCGAACAGGTGGTGGCGCCGCCTTCGGGCAGCGTGAGCGGCAAGGCCTGGGTCAACCAGATCCTCGAGTCCAACCCGGTGCCCACCATCTGGGTCACCAACCGCATCGAGCAGATCGACCCGGCCTTCCGGCGCCGCTTCGCCTACCACCTGGAGCTGAAGTCACCGCCGCCCGGCGCCCGCGAAGGGCTGGTGCGCAAGACGCTGGAAGGCGTCGAGGTGTCGGAGGCCTTCGTCGCCAAGCTGACCGAGCGCAAGGGGCTGACGCCGGCGCAGATCCGCACCGCGGTGCGCTTTGCCGGGCTGGCCTCGGCCGAATCCGTGGGCATGGAGGAACTGATCGAGCGGCAACTGCGCAATGCGGACCGCGCCCTGGGCACGCGCAGCGCCGAGGGCGGCATGCGCCGCAGCGTCACCACCTACGACCTCGAGATGCTGAACGTGGAGTCGCGCTTCGGCGTGCCGCGCATCGTCGAGGCGCTGCGCGCGCGCGGCCACGGCACGCTGTGCTTCTACGGCGCGCCCGGCACCGGCAAGACGGCGCTGGCGGAACACATCGCGCGCAGCCTCGACAAGCCGCTGCTGATCAAGCAGGCCAGCGACCTCATGAGCAAGTTCGTCGGCGAGACCGAGCAGAACATGGCGGGCATGTTCCGCGAGGCGGAGAGCGAAAAGGCGATCCTGCTGCTGGACGAGGCCGACAGCTTCCTGCAGGACCGCCGTGGCGCGCAGCGCACCTACGAGGTCACCGAGGTCAACGAGATGCTGCAGGGCATGGAGCGCTTCCCCGGCATCTTCGTCTGCACCACCAACCTGATGGAGCGGATCGACCAGGCGGCGCTGCGGCGCTTCGCCTTCAAGATCCGCTTCAAGCCGCTCACGGCGCCCCAGCGCGAGAGGATGTTCGTGACCGAGGCGCTGGGCAGCGACGCGGCCCAGCTCACGCCCGACGCCGTGGCGCGGCTGGCGAAGCTGGAGCAGCTGTGCCCCGGCGACTTCGCGGCGGTGAAGCGGCAGGTGGAGATCCTGGCCGCGCAGCTGACGGCGGAGGAGTTCCTCGAGCAGCTGGAGGCGGAGCACCGGATCAAGCCGGAAGTGCGGGAAGCGCGGAACATCGGGTTCGTGCACTGAGCCGCGCGTCATCCGCGCTTGCGCGCCGGCGCGCGTGCGCGAGGATGACGACTAACCCAGGGCCTGCAGCACGTCCAGCACCCCCGGCCCGTACGTCTGCAGCTTCTTCGCGCCGATTCCGCTGACGCCCTCCAGGTCGCCCAGCGAGCGCGGATCCAGTGCCGCGATCGCCGCCAGTGTCGCGTCGTGGAAGATCACGTACGCCGGCAGGTTGTGCTCGCGGGCGACGCGGCTGCGCCAGTCCTTCAGCGCGGCGAAGCGCTGTTGCCCGCCTTCCGTGAGGGCGGCCGCCGCGGCCGGCGGCGTGGACTTGCCCGCGCCGCGCTGGCGCGTCTTCGTGCGCCCGGCCGGCTGCCCCACGGACTCGCGCAGCAGCACCTGCTGCTCGCCCTTCAGCACCGCCCGCGAGCCGGTCGTGAGGTGCAGCGTGTTGAAGGCCGAGGCGTCCACGGCCAGTGCGCCGGTGGCGATCAGCTGGCGCAGCACGCCGCGCAGCTGCTGCTCCGAAAACTGCGCTCCGATGCCGAAGGTGGAGAGCCTCTGGTGCGCGAACTGCAGGACCTTCTCCGTTTCCTTGCCGCGCAGGATGTCCATCACGTGGCCGGCGCCGAAGTTCAGGTCGCTGGCCTGCTTCACCCGGTAGATCGTGGACAGCAGCATGCGAGCGGCCTCGGTGCCATCCCATACCGCTGGCGGGTGCAGGCAGTTGTCGCAGTTGCCGCAGGGCCCGGAGGCCTCGCCGAAGTACGCCAGCAGGCGCACGCGGCGGCAGTCCGTCGCCTCCGCCAGCGCCAACAGGGCATCGAGCTTGCCGCGCTGGACCTGCTTGAATTCCTCCGCTGCCGGGCTTTCGTCGATCATGCGGCGCTGGTTCACCACGTCCTGCAGGCCGTAGGCCATCCAGGCGTCGGAGGGCAGGCCGTCGCGACCGGCGCGGCCGGTCTCCTGGTAGTAGCCCTCGATGTTCTTCGGCAGGTCGAGGTGGGCGACGAAGCGCACGTCGGGCTTGTCGATGCCCATGCCGAAGGCGATGGTGGCCGTCATCACCACGCCGTCTTCGCGCAGGAAGCGGTCCTGGTGGCGCTGGCGCACCTCGGCATCGAGGCCGGCGTGATAGGGCAGGGCGTCCAGCCCTTCGCGGCAGAGGATCGCCGCGATCTCCTCCACGCGCTTGCGCGACTGGCAGTAGACGATGCCCGACTCGCCCTGGTGCTCGCCTTCGATGAAGCGCAGCAGCTGCAGCGTGGGATCCTTCTTCTCCGCGATGGTGTAGCGGATGTTGGGGCGGTCGAAGCTGCTGACGAACTGGCGGGCGCGTTCGAGCTGCAGGTGGGCGACGATGTCTTCCCGCGTCACCCCGTCGGCCGTGGCCGTGAGCGCGATGCGCGGCACGCCCGCGTAGCGCGTGTGCAGGAGGGCGAGCGCCCGGTACTCCGGCCGGAAGTCGTGGCCCCACTGGCTCACGCAATGCGCTTCGTCGATGGCGAACAGCGACAGCCGGCCCTCACGGTGCAGGTTGTCCAGCAGGGACAGGAAGCGGGGCGTGGTGACGCGCTCCGGCGCCGCGTAGAGCAGGGTCAGCTCGCCGCGCGCCAGCCTGCGCTCGACCGCGTTCGCCTCTTCCATCGAGAGCGAGGAGTTCAGGAACGCGGCCTGCACGCCGGCCTCGAGCAGGGCGCCGACCTGGTCGTGCATCAGCGCGATGAGGGGCGACACCACGATGGCGGTGCCGTGCCCCGCCTGCTGGCGCGCCAGTGCCGGGACCTGGTAGCACAGCGATTTGCCGCCGCCGGTGGGCATGAGGACCAGCGCATCGCCGCCGGCGATGACGTGGTCGACGACCTCGGCCTGCTGCCCGCGGAAGGCAGCGTAGCCGAAGACGTTCTTGAGGAAAGCGAGTGCGTTGGCCAAGCGGTGGATTGTCCCTGAGCGCCGCTGTTCAACGCCGGTTCCGTAGAATTGGCCGACCATGAAACCTGTGATCTATACCCGTGGCCAGGCCCTGCCGGACCTGCTGGACCAGCGCATCCTCGTGCTGGACGGCGCCATGGGCACCATGATCCAGCGCTTCCGGCTGACGGAGGCGGACTTCCGGGGCGAGCGCTTCCGCGAGCACCCCAGGGACCTGAAGAACGACAGCGACCTGCTGGTGCTGACGCGCCCCGACGTGATCCGCGACATCCACGAGGGCTACCTCGCGGCCGGCGCCGACATCATCGAGACCAACACCTTCGGCGCCAACGCGTTGGCGCAGGACGACTACGGCCTGGCGCACGTGGCGCGCGAGATGAACGTCGCCGCGGCGAAGCTGGCGCGCGAAGCCGCCGACAAGTTCTCCACCCCGGACAAGCCGCGCTTCGTTGCGGGCGCGCTCGGCCCCACGCCGCGCACGGCCAGCATCAGCCCGGACGTGAACGACCCCGGCGCGCGCAACGTGGATTTCGAGCAGCTGCGCGCGTCGTACTACGAGCAGGTGGAAGGCCTCGTCGAAGGCGGCGTCGACCTGCTGCTGGTCGAGACCATCTTCGACACCCTCAACGCCAAGGCGGCGCTGTTCGCGATCGACGAATACTTCGCCGACACCGGCCGGCGGCTGCCGGTGATCGTCAGCGGCACCGTGACGGACGCCTCCGGCCGCATCCTGAGCGGCCAGACCGTGCCGGCCTTCTGGCACAGCGTGCGGCATGCGCAGCCGCTGGCCATCGGCCTCAACTGCGCGCTCGGCGCGGCGCTGATGCGGCCCTACATCCAGGAGCTGAACCGGGTCGCCCCCGATACCTTCATCAGCTGCTATCCCAACGCGGGCCTGCCCAACCCGATGAGCGAGACGGGCTTCGACGAGACGCCGGAAGTCACCTCGCGCCTGCTGCGCGAATTCGCGGCCGAGGGCCTGGTGAACATCGTGGGCGGCTGCTGCGGCACCACGCCGGAGCACATCGCGGCCATCGGCGACGCGGTGCGGCCGCTGCCGGCGCGCGCCAAGCAGCGCGCGTTCTTCTACAAGGAAGCCGCGTAGGCGCGGCCCCTTCCCTTTCCAACGCGGTCCCTCGTGAGGACACCTGCCGGGACGGCCAGCGGGCGGTGATCCGCTGGCGCCTCGCTCCGGACGACCGGCCGGTAAGCCGGGGCCCGTTGCAGGAATTGTCCCGGCGCAGGCGGAGAAAGTCTTGCCGCACTTGCTGGAATTTTCCGCCGGATCGGGAAAATCTCTGGCGCATGCGGTTTCCGGGAGATAGCATTTCGGCATGGACGCCATCGACCGGAAGATCCTCAAGGTCCTGCAGCAGGACGCGCGGACCAGCCTGCAGCAGATCGGGCAGGCCGTGGGGCTGAGCAGTTCTCCGTGCTGGGAGCGGATCAGGAAGATGGAGCAGGCCGGCGTGATCGAGGGCTACACGGTGCGGCTCAATGCGCAGGGCCTGGGCCTGAACGACACGGTGCTGGTGCAGGTCACGCTCGACAGCCACACCGACAACACGCTGGAGAAGTTCGGCGAGACGCTGGCGGCGATCCCGGAGGTGGTGGAGGCCTACTTGGTGTCCGGAGAATACGACTACCTGCTGCGCGTGGCGGTGAAGGACACGCGCGACTACGAGCGGCTGCTGCGGGAGAAGCTGTACAAGATCAAGGGGATCCGGCACAGCAAGTCGTCCTTCGTGCTGCGCACGCTGAAGAAAGCGGACCTGCCGCTGTAAAATCGTTCCCTGCTCAAGGAGCGCTGCAGCGGCTTTCGCCGTCAGGCTTGAGATGGATTCCAACCGCGCTCACCCGGCCCCTGCGAGGTGAGAAGGAATGCAGCCCGAAGTCCCCCCCATGAAGTTGTCCGGCCTGGAGCCCGTCTCCATCGGCCGCGGTACCCTGTTCGTCAACATCGGCGAACGCACCAACGTCACCGGCTCCAAGGCGTTCGCGCGCATGATCCTGGCCGGCCAGTTCGAACAGGCGCTCGCGGTCGCGCGCCAGCAGGTCGAGAACGGCGCCCAGGTCATCGACATCAACATGGACGAAGCCATGCTGGACAGCAAGGCCGCCATGGTGCGCTTCCTCAACCTGATCGCCAGCGAGCCCGACATCGCCCGCGTGCCGATCATGGTCGACTCCTCCAAGTGGGAAGTGATCGAGGCGGGCCTGCGCTGCATCCAGGGCAAGGGCATCGTGAACTCGATCTCGCTGAAGGAAGGCGAGGCCGAGTTCAAGCGCCAGGCCACGCTGGTCCGCCGCTACGGCGCCGCCGCCGTGGTGATGGCCTTCGACGAGCAGGGCCAGGCCGATACCTTCCAGCGCAAGATCGGGATCTGCCAGCGCGCCTACCGCGTCCTGGTCGACGAGGTCGGCTTCCCGCCCGAGGACATCATCTTCGACCCCAACATCTTCGCGATCGCCACCGGCATCGAGGAGCACAACAACTACGCGGTCGACTTCATCGAGGCCACGCGCTGGATCAAGCAGAACCTGCCGGGCGCGAAGGTGAGCGGCGGCGTCTCCAACGTGAGCTTCTCCTTCCGCGGCAACGACCCGGTGCGCGAGGCGATCCACACCGTGTTCCTGTACCACGCCATCCAGGCGGGCATGGACATGGGCATCGTCAACGCCGGCATGGTGGGCGTGTACGACGAGGTCGAGCCCATGCTGCGCGAGCGCGTGGAGGACGTGGTGCTCAATCGGCGCCCCGATGCCGGCGAGCGCCTGGTGGAGATCGCCGAACAGGCGAAGGGCGCGGCGAAGGACGAGGGGAAGAAGAACGAGTGGCGCGCGCTGCCGGTGGAGCAGCGGCTGGCCCACGCGCTGGTGCACGGCATCACCGACCACATCGTCGAGGACACGGAACAGGCCTACCGCAACGTGCTGGCCAGGGGCGGCCGCCCGCTGCACGTGATCGAAGGTCCTCTGATGGACGGCATGAACGTCGTCGGCGACCTGTTCGGCGCCGGCAAGATGTTCCTGCCGCAGGTGGTGAAGTCGGCCCGCGTGATGAAGCAGGCGGTGGCGCACCTGATCCCCTACATCGAGGAAGAGAAGAAGCAGCAGGAAGCCGCCGGCGAGGACGTGCGCGCCAAGGGCAAGATCGTCATCGCCACCGTGAAGGGCGACGTGCACGACATCGGCAAGAACATCGTCACCGTCGTGCTCCAGTGCAACAACTTCGAGGTCGTGAACATGGGCGTGATGGTCCCGTGCCACGAGATCCTGGCCCGGGCCAGGGTCGAGGGCGCGGACATCGTCGGCCTCTCGGGCCTGATCACCCCCTCGCTGGAGGAGATGCAGTACGTCGCCAGCGAGATGCAGAAGGACGAGCACTTCCGCGTGAAGAAGATCCCGCTGCTGATCGGCGGCGCCACCTGCAGCCGCGTGCACACCGCGGTGAAGATCGCGCCGCACTACGAAGGCCCGGTCGTCTACGTGCCCGACGCCTCGCGCAGCGTGGGCGTGGCGCAGTCGCTGCTGTCCGACCAGGCGGCGAGGTACATCGCGGAGATCAACGCCGACTACGACAAGGTCCGCCAGCTGCACGCCAGCAAGAAGCAGGCGCCGCTGTGGCCGCTGGCGAAGGCGCGCGCCAACAAGACGCCGGTGGACTGGTCGAACTACAGGCCGACCCGGCCCAAGTTCATCGGCCGCCGCGTGTTCCGGAACTACGACCTGGCGGAGCTCGCGGGCTACATCGACTGGGGTCCCTTCTTCCAGACCTGGGACCTGGCCGGCCGCTTCCCCGACATCCTCAAGGACGAGGTCGTGGGCGCCGAGGCCGTGCGCGTCTACTCCGACGGCCAGCGCATGCTCAAGCGCCTGATCGAGGGCCGCTGGCTCACCGCCAACGCGGTGCTGGGCCTCTGGCCCGCCAACACGGTCAACGACGACGACATCCAGCTCTATGCCGACGAGAGCCGCACGCAGCCGGTCCTCACCTGGTACGGCCTGCGCCAGCAGGCGGAGAAGCAGGAGATCGACGGCGTGATGCGCCCGAGCCGCTGCCTGGCCGACTTCGTCGCTCCGAAGGGCGTGGCGCCGGACTACGTCGGCGCCTTCGCGGTCACGGCGGGCATCGGCGTCGACAAGAAGGTGCAGTACTTCCTCGACGACCACGACGACTACTCCGCCATCACGCTGAAGGCGCTGGCCGACCGCCTCGCCGAGGCGCTGGCGGAGGCTCTGCACGCCCGCGTGCGCCGCGACCTGTGGGGCTACGCGCCAGACGAGACGCTCGCCAACGAGGAACTGATCGCCGAGAAGTACCGCGGCATCCGCCCGGCGCCCGGCTACCCGGCGTGCCCGGACCACAGCGTCAAGCGCGACATGTTCGCGCTGCTGCAGCCGCAGGAGATCGGGATGGAGCTGACCGACAGCATGGCGATGGCGCCGGCGGCGAGCGTGAGCGGCTTCTACCTGGCCCACCCGGAAAGCAAGTACTTCAGCGTGGGACGCATCGGCGACGACCAGGTGCAGGACCAGGCGCGTCGTCGCGGCGCCACGATGGCCGAGTTGCAACGTTTGCTTGCACCAAATCTCTGAAGCCCGCGTGAAGCATTGCACGAATGGATGAGCCGTGCGTGCGCGAGCCCTGCCGGCTTCGCGTTGAATTCCGGCAAGGAAGGAGTCCCCACGCAATGAAGAAACTTGCTGTCATCACGCTGATGGCGCTGGCCGTCGCCGGTTGCAACAGCGATCAACCCGAGCAGCCGCCGCCCGCGCCCATCGCGAAGAAGCAGGAGCACCCCCAGCGCAAGGAACAGCCGCGCGCCGAGAGCTGCCGCGACTGCGGCACGGTTGTGGCGGTGCGCGCCGAACAACGCAAGGGCGAGGGCGGCGCGGTCGGCATCATCGCCGGCGCGGCCGCGGGCGGCCTGATCGGCAACCAGTTCGGCAAGGGCGACGGCAAGAAGGCGATGACGGTGGCCGGCGCCATCGGCGGCGGCTTCGCGGGCAACGAGGTGCAGAAGCACGTGACCGCCAAGGAGGTGTGGATCACCCAGGTGAAGATGGGCGACGGCAGCGTCCGCAACTTCGAGCACGAGAAGCAGCCGGCCTGGAAGTCGGGCCAGCAGGTGCGCGTCGGCGCGAACAACAGCGTCGCGCTCGTCAACAACCACTGAGATCCGACGGAGGAACCGAATGAAGAAACTTGCCATCACCTCGATGCTGGCGCTGGCGGCCGTGGCCGCGATCGCCGACAACCCGCACGGCATGCCCCCGGGCCAGGCCAAGAAGCACCATCACGGCCACCACGAGGCCGACCAGTGCCACGACTGCGGCACCGTCGTCAACGTGCGCTTCGAGAAGCGCA
This sequence comes from Ramlibacter monticola, assembly GCF_016722785.1. Taxonomy (GTDB): domain Bacteria; phylum Pseudomonadota; class Gammaproteobacteria; order Burkholderiales; family Burkholderiaceae_C; genus Ramlibacter; species Ramlibacter monticola. The sequence continues at coordinate 100,839 of NZ_JAEQNE010000003.1, forward strand.
AGGGCGAGGGCGGCGCGGTCGGCATCGTCGCCGGCGCGGCCGCGGGCGGCCTGATCGGCAACCAGTTCGGCAAGGGCGACGGCAAGACCGCGATGACCGTGGCCGGTGCCGTCGGCGGCGGCTTCGTGGGCAACGAGGTCCAGAAGCGCGTGAGCGCCCGGGAGGTCTGGGTCACGCAGGTGAAGATGAAGGACGGCAGCGTCCGCAACTTCGAGCACGAGAAGCAGCCGGCGTGGAAGTCGGGCCAGCAGGTGCGCCTCGGCGCGAACAACAGCATCGTCCTCGTCGTCCACAACTGACGCCCCCCGGCCCCGCCCGCGCGGGGCCGCCCCTCAGCGGGGCAGGAGGGAGCGGCGCTGCGCCAGCACGAGCGCCAGCGCCGCCACCATCCCCATCGCCAGCAGCAGCCCGAGCCCCCAGCGGTAGCCCGCCTGCGGGTTCCACAGCAGGCCCAGCGCCAGCGGTGCGATCGCGCGCGCCACGGCCTGCGGCAGCCCCAGCGCGCCATTGAGCGCCGCCACGTGCTGGCGGTTCACGTACTGCGCGATGGCCGTGCCCTTCACGATGGTGAGCATGCCGTTGCCCAGCCCATAGAGCAGCACGAACAGCAGCCCGCCCAGCGGCGAGCCCGCGCCTGCGATCAGCGCCGCCAGCGCGAGCGGGATCAGCAGCGGGATGAGCCGGTTGGCCAGGTGCAGGTCGAACCGGTGCTCGAAGAAGAACAGCAGCAGGCGCCCCAGCACCTGCACCACGCCGATGGTGGCCGGGATCGCGATCACCCAGGCCTCGGGCAGCCGGCTTTCGCGCAGCAGCGTGATGAGATGCGGCGGGATGGCCGCCGTGATCCCCATCATGCCGACCACGAACACGCCGATCAGCAGGAAGGGCGCGCTGCGCAGCAGCGTGGCGGGCGAGTGGCCGCCGGCCGCGTGCGCGCTCGCCGGCGGCGGGGCGCCGCGCAGGCAGAGGAAGTGCACCGGCACGCACACCAGGAGGTGGATCGCGGCCAGCGCGAGCAGGGCAGGGCGCCAGCCCAGGCCCGCGATGAGCCCCGCCGACAGCGGGATGAACACGCTGCTGGCCAGCCCGCCCAGGAAGGTCAGGGTGATGATCGCGCGGCGGAAATCCTGCGGGAAGCGGCGCGTGACCACTGCGAAGACCGGCGTGTACAGGGTCCCCGCGAGCGCCGCGCCGAGCAGCAGCCACGCAAGGTAGAAACCCGTGGCGGAGCGGACCTGGGAGTGCAGCAACAGGCCCGCGATCACGAGCACCGAGCCGCCGGTCATCACCGCGCGCTCGTGGCCGCGGTCGATCCAGCGGCCCACGGGATAGGAGCACACGCCCTCGGCCAGCAGTGCCAGGCTGAAGGCCAGGGAGGACTGCGCCCGGGTGAGCCCCAGTTCGCGTTCCACCGGCTCCAGCAGCAGCGCGAAGGTGTAGAAGACGCTCCCCCAGGTCACCAGCTGGGCGAGCGAGAGCCACACCACGAGGCGGCGGTCGTGGCCGGGGGCCGGGCTCATGCAGGGCGGCGCGGCGACAGCATGGAGCGGCATTGTGGCGCAGGGACCCGCCGACCGCCCGTCGCCCTCGGGCCACCGCCAATTCGCCGCCGGCGCGTCGGCTTGATCCAGCGCACGCCAACAATTGGTTACGAGTGCCATCCTCCCTTCATCCGGACCGGAATGCTCATCCCCTCCGGCGAAAGGCCCACCATGCTTTCCACACTGAAGATCGGTCCCCGGCTCGGGCTGGGGTTCTCGGCCGTGCTCGCCGCCTTCGTCGCGCTCTGGCTGCTGGCGGGCGTCAACATCCAGCACGCGCGGGATCTCAGCCACGAAGTCACGATGCGGCACGACCAGACCGGCGCGCTCGCGCAGGTGCACGGCGCCGTGTGGGCCCTGCGGGCCCACCTCGCGCAGGCGCTCGCGACGCCCGACCCTGCCGCGCGGCAGCAGCTCGCGGAACAGGCGGCGGCCACGCGCAAGAAGTTCGATGCGTCGCTGTTCAACTACAAGCAGGCGGCCGACCTCGCCCCGGCGGAAGACGCGCTGGTCCGCGAGCTCGCGGGCGCCTTCGGGCGCCTGGACGAGGCGCGGGGACGGATGTTCGAGCTGCTGGCCTCCGGCAGCAACGAGGAGGCGGCGAAGCTCGGTGCCGAAACCCTGCAGCCCGCCACCGCGCAGGCGCTGGCCGCCCTGGAGAAGCTGGAGGTCCTGAAGGACAAGGAAGTCCAGCAGGCCGACGACCACTACGGGCTGGAGCTGCGGCGCTCGGAGTGGTTCGTCCACATCGTCGGCGTCGCGGCGCTCGCCGTCGCCGCGGTGATCATCGTGCTGCTCACCCGCTCGATCACGGTGCCGCTGCGTGCCGCCGTGGCCTCGGTGGAGGCGGTGGCGCGCGGCGATCTCACGCGCTCGATCGCCGCCACTTCGGGCGACGAGACGGGGCAGCTGCTCGGGGCGCTGCAGACCATGCAGGACAGCCTGAAGCGCCTCATCGGCGAGGTGGTCCACGGGGCGAACCTGGTGGCGGAGTCCAGCGCGCAGATCGCGCAGGGCAACCTCGACCTGTCGCAGCGCACCGAGGAACAGGCCAGCACGCTGGAGGAAACCGCGAGCTCGATGGAGGAACTCACGGCCACCGTGAACCAGAATGCCGAGCACGCCCGCGAGGCCAATCAGCTCACGGCGGACGCCTCGGGCGTCGCGGCGCGCGGCGGCACCGTGGTCGGCAACGTCGTGCGCACGATGACCGGCATCTCGGAGTCTTCCCGCCGGATCGCCGACATCATCGGCGTGATCGACGGCATCGCGTTCCAGACCAACATCCTGGCGCTCAATGCGGCCGTGGAAGCGGCGCGCGCGGGCGAACAGGGACGCGGCTTCGCCGTGGTGGCCGCGGAAGTGCGCAGCCTGGCGCAGCGCAGCGCCACCGCCGCCAAGGAGATCAAGACCCTGATCGGCGACTCGGTCGGCCAGGTGGAAGCGGGCACCAGGCTCGTGCACGACGCCGGCGAGACCATGCAGGACATCGTCAGCTCGGTGCAGAAGGTGACCGCGCTGGTGGCGGAGATCGCGTCCGCCAGCCAGGAGCAGAGCCAGGGCATCGCGCAGGTCACGGCGGCCGTGACGCAGATGGACCAGGTGGTGCAGCAGAACGCCACGCTGGTGGAGGAAGCCACGGCGGCCACCGAATCGATGAAGGACGAGGCGGCGGCGCTGCTGCGCGCCGTGCGGCGCTTCCGCATCGGGGAGGAAGCTCCGCGGCCGCAGGCCGCGGTGCAATCGCCGGTGCGCGCCGCGCCGGCCGCCGTCGTCCAGGCGCAGGTCCAGGCGCCGCTCGCCGTCGCCGCCGCTGCGCCGGCGCCACGGCGCGCCAACGGCGAGTGGCAGGAGTTCTGAGCCGCTCCGCACACACCGCGCCCGTCGGCGATGAGCGGAGCGGGACGGCGCTTCGTGCTTGACCCAAGGCAAGAAGCAAATGGTTACCTCGTTCATCCTGCAGGCAAGGAAGGGAAGAACGAAACCATGCTCAAGAAACTCAAGATCGGTCCGCGCCTGGGCGTGGGCTTTGCCCTGGTCCTGCTCGCGCTCGTCGCGATCTGGACGCTGTCGGCGCTGAACGTCGAGCACACCTCGGAGCAGATGCGCGTGGGCGGCGAGCGCCACGAGCGCACGGCAGCGCTGGCACGGGCGAACTCCGCGGTCTGGTCGCTGCGCTGGGACGTGGCGCAGTTCGTTGCCCTCACGGATGCCGCCGCCCGCCAGCAGATCGTCGGCCGCGCCGCCGCCACCCGCACGCAGTTCGAGGAGGCGATGGCGGTCTACGACAAGGTCAAGTTCGGCGAGCTGACGCGCGAGGAGGATGCCCTGCGCAAGGAGCTGGTGGCGGCCTTCGTGCAGTACTCGGAGGCGCGCCTGCGCTGGTTCGAGCTGGTGAACGGCGGCAAGGGCGAGGAGGCGGTGAAGTTCCGCGCCGAGGTGCTCACCCCCGCCGGCGGAGCGACGAATGCGGCGCTCGCCAAGCTGATCGCCCTGCAGGACAAGCTGGTGGACGAGGCCGAGGCCGCCTTCCTGCAGGACCAGAAGGGCGAAGCCGTGGCCCTGCACACCCTCGGCGCGCTGGCGCTCGCCGCCGCCCTCGCCGTGGCCTGGATGCTGGCGCGCTCCATCACCGTGCCCCTGCGCCAGGCCCTGGACGCGGTGCAGGCGGTCGCCCGCGGCGACCTCACCCGCCCGATCGCGGCGGCGTCGAACGACGAGGTCGGCCAGCTGCTCGCGGCGCTGGCCACCATGCAGGCCAGCCTGAAGGACCTGGTCGGCGAAGTCGCGGGCACCGCCCGCGCCGTGGCCGACTCCAGCGGGCAGATTGCCCAGGGCAACGTCGACCTGTCGCAGCGCACCGAGGAACAGGCGAGCACGCTGGAGGAGACCGCGGGCTCGATGGAGGAGCTGACCGCCACGGTCAACCAGAACGCGGAGCACGCGCGGCATGCCAACGAGCTGGCCGCCGGGGCGTCCGACGTGGCCGTGAAGGGGGGCGAAATGGTGGGCGCGGTGGTGCGCACGATGACGGGCATCACCGAGGCCTCGCGCCGGATCGCCGACATCATCGGCGTGATCGACGGCATCGCGTTCCAGACCAACATCCTGGCGCTCAACGCCGCGGTGGAGGCGGCGCGGGCCGGCGAGCAGGGGCGCGGCTTCGCCGTCGTCGCCGCCGAAGTGCGCAGCCTCGCGCAGCGCAGCGCGGAAGCGGCCAAGGAGATCAAGGCCCTGATCGGCGACTCGGTCGGCCAGGTCGATGCCGGCAGCCACCTCGTCGACGACGCCGGCGCCACGATGCAGGAGATCGTCGCCGCGGTGAAGAAGGTGAGCACGCTGATCGCCGAGATCGCGTCGGCCAGCCAGGAGCAGAGCCAGGGCATCGCCCAGGTCACGACCGCCATCACGCAGATGGACTCGGTCGTGCAGCAGAACGCGGCCCTGGTGGAGGAGGGGACCGCCGCCACCGAATCGATGAAGGAGCAGGCTGCCGCGCTGCTGCGCGCCGTCAGCCGCTTCCGGATCGGCGAGGCCGCCGCGGCGCCTGTGGCGATGCCGGTGCAGATGCCGGCGCCGGCGGAACCTGCACGGCCGGCCCCCAAAGCCGCCGTGGCGCCGATCCGCTTCCAGCCCGCCGGCAGCGCGCCCGCCAGGGAAAGGCCGCGCGTCGCCGCGGCGCCGGGCACGCCCGCCCACGGCGACTGGAAGGAGTTCTGAGCCGGCGGAACTCCCTAAGGCGCGCCGCCCGCCTTGCCGTACATTGCATCCAGCCGTGGCGCCACCGGCGCCCGTGGAGGAGCTGCCATGGACAAGGCCTGCATCGTCGCCGTGCTCCTGCTGCTGGCCGGCTGCTCCGGGATGCCGGCCACGCAGCCGCCGCCACCGGGGTCCGCAGCCTCCTCCGCGCCCTCGATCTGCCACTGGGGTGAGGTGTCATACCCCTGCGAGGCCGGCCTGCACCGCTACTGATCAGAGCCCCGCCGGCAGCACCCGCCGGTACTGCACGGCCTCCGCCACGTGCGCCACGTCCACGTGCGGCGCCGCGGCCAGGTCCGCGATGGTGCGGGCCACCTTCAGCACGCGGTGCGTGGAGCGCGCGCTCCAGGCGAGGCGGCTGGACGCAAGGCGCAGGAACTCCGAAGCCTCGCGCGCGAGCCCCGCATGGAGGTCGATCTCGGCGCCCTGCAGCGCGTGGTTGGCCTTGCCCTGGCGGCGGATCGCCCGCTCGCGCGCGGCGGCGCAGCGCGCCTGGACCGGGGCGCTCGCTTCGCCGGGCGGCGATTGCAGCAGCTCCGGGGCGGCCAGCGCCGGCACTTCCACATGGAGGTCGATGCGATCGAGCAGCGGGCCGCTCAGGCGCCCCTGGTAGCGCCCGACCTGCTCCGGGCTGCAGCGGCAGGCCCGGGCCGAGCCGAGCCAGCCGCAGGGACAGGGATTCATCGCGGCCACCAGCTGGAAGCGCGCCGGGAACTCGCTGCGGCGGGCGGCGCGGGCGATGGTGATGCGGCCGGTCTCCAGCGGCTCGCGCAAGGCCTCCAAGGCGGCGCGCGGGAACTCGGGCAACTCGTCCAGGAAGAGGACGCCATGGTGCGCCAGCGAAATCTCGCCGGGCCGCGGCGGCGAGCCGCCACCCACCAGCGCCACCGCGCTGCAGGAGTGATGCGGCGACCCGGTCGGCCGCTGCGCCCAGTGGCCCAGGGCGAAGCGGCCGGCCAGGCTCGCGACCGCCGCGCTTTCCAGCGCCTCGGCCACGCTCATGGTCGGCAGCAGGCCGGCGAAGCGCTGCGCCAGCATCGACTTGCCCGCGCCCGGCGGCCCCACTAACAAGAGGCTGTGGCCGCCGGCCGCGGCGATCTCCAGCGCGCGGCGGGCGCCGGCCTGCCCCTTGACGTCCGCCAGGTCGGGGTAGCTGGCCGGCGCCGCGGGCGCGCCTTCGCGCAGGCGCGTCCAGCCATCCGGGTCGTGCTCCGGCAGTCCCTCGGCGGCGGGCGCGAACTGCCGCACCACGTCCAGCAGGTGCCGCGCCCGGATGACGTGGGCCCCGGGCACGAGCGCGGCCTCCTCCGCGCTGCCGGGCGGCAGCACCAGCCGCGCGGCCACTCCGGCTGCTTGCAGCGCCAGGCTGGTGGCGAGCGCGCCGCGCACGGGGCGCAGCTCGCCGGACAGCGACAGTTCGCCCGCGAACTCGTGACCGGCCAGGCGGGCGCCGTCGATCTGGCCGCTGGCGGCGAGCACGCCGATGGCGATCGGCAGGTCGAAGCGGCCGCTGTCCTTGGGCAGGTCGGCCGGCGCGAGGTTGACGGTGATCCTCTTGTTATGAGGGAACTCGAGGCCGGAGTTCAGCAGCGCCGAACGCACCCGCTCGCGCGCCTCCTTCACTTCCGTATCGGCCAGCCCCACCAGCATGAAGTTGGGCAGGCCATTGGCGAGGTGGACCTCGACCGTGACGGCGGCGGCCTCGAGCCCCAGGAGGGCGCGGCTCTGCACCAGACAAAGGCTCACGGTGACGGCTCCTCCCGATTCAGGTGCATGTCAGGGTCTGGTGCGCGCCCGCGTGGCCAATCGCACCGCTCTGGTGCGGCGCGAACGGCGATGGCGCCCTGCAAAGGGTAACGAACTGCGCCTACGAGCCGCCGACGCCCCATTTCATCCCTGTTGGGGATGGCATGCCTTTCGCTAATCCCTTCGGAGAACCTTCCAACAACGAACGGAGAACGATTCCATGAAAGCAAAACTCGCTGCGCTCCTGTCCCTGCTGTTCGCTTCCGGCGCCCTGATGGCGCAGACGACCAAGCCGCCCGAGCCCGACTACACGCTGTCGGCCAACATCGGCGCGGTCACCGACTACCGTTATCGCGGCATCTCCCAGAGCCGGCTGAAGCCCGCGATCCAGGGCGGCGCGGATTTCGCGCACAAGAGCGGCTTCTACATCGGCACCTGGGCCTCTTCGATCAAGTGGATCAAGGATGCGGGCGGCGACGCCAACGCCGAGGTCGACCTCTACGGCGGCTACAAGTTCACCACCGGCCCGGTCGGCCTCGATGTCGGCGTGCTGCGCTACCTGTATCCGGGCTCCTCCATGCCGATCAACCCCGACACGACCGAGCTCTACATCGCCGGCACCTGGGGCCCGGCCACGCTGAAGTACTCGCACGCCGTCACCAACCTGTTCGGCTTCGCGGACAGCAAGAACAGCTACTACGTCGACCTCAACGCCACCTTCGAACTGCCCTGGTACGGCCTGACGCTCACGCCGCACCTCGGCCACCAGAGCGTCAACAACAACTCCGTGTCCTCGTACACGGACTGGTCGCTCACGCTCGGCAAGGACTTCGGCAACGGCTTCAGCGCCTCCCTCGCCTATGTCGACACCTCCACCGACGCCTACCGGGGTCCCGCGCCGGACCTGAAGAACCTGGGCAAGGCCACCGCGGTGCTGGGCGTCAAGTACACGTACAACTTCTGATCGCCCCCTAGGAGAGCGCCATGAAACTCGTCACCGCCATCATCAAACCCTTCAAGCTCGACGAAGTGCGCGAGGCCCTCTCGGGCATCGGCGTGCAGGGCATCACCGTCACCGAGGTCAAGGGCTTCGGCCGCCAGAAGGGCCATACCGAGCTTTACCGCGGCGCTGAATACGTCGTCGACTTCCTGCCGAAGGTGAAGATCGAAGCGGCGGTGGCGGACGACCTCGTCGAGCGCGTCATCGAGGCCGTCGAGGCCGCCGCGCGCACGGGAAAGATCGGCGACGGAAAGATCTTCGTGTACGACCTCGAGCAGGTCGTCCGCATCCGCACCGGGGAGACCGGCAAGGAAGCGCTCTGAGCATGACCCACATCACCCGAGAGAGCACCGCCATGAGGAAATCACTCGCTTCCCTGGGCCTCGTCCTGGGACTGCTGATCGGCAGCACCGCTGCCATCGCGCAGGCGCCGGCCACGCCGGCCGCCCCCGCGGCCGCGACCGCCACGGCGGCGCCCGCGGCTGCCGCCCCGGCGGCGACGGCCACGCCGGCCGAAGCCGCCAAGCCCGAGGCGCCCGCCGCGGCCGCGGCCGCCACCGCCGCGCCTGCCGCAGCGGCGACGGCGGCGCCCGCGCCGGTGCCGAACAAGGGCGACACCGCCTGGATGACCGTCGCCACGGCGCTGGTGATCATGATGACGATCCCGGGCCTGGCCCTGTTCTACGGCGGCCTGGTGCGCAGCAAGAACATGCTGTCCGTGCTGATGCAGGTGTTCGTGGTGACGGCCATGATCTACGTGCTGTGGGCGATCTACGGCTACAGCGTGGCCTTCACGGCGAGCAGCCCCTTCATGGGCGGCTTCAGCAAGATCTTCCTGTCGGGGATCACGCCGGAGTCGGTCGCCGCGACCTTCAGCAAGGGCGTGGTGATCCCGGAGCTTTCCTTCGTCACCTTCCAGGCCACCTTCGCGGCCATCACCTGCGCGCTGATCGTGGGCGCCTTTGCCGAGCGCATCAAGTTCTCCGCGGTGCTGCTGTTCTGCGCCCTGTGGTTCACCTTCGCCTACCTGCCGATCGCCCACATGGTGTGGTACTGGGACGGCCCGGATGCGATCACCGACGCCAAGACGCTGGAGACCGTCACCGCCGCGGCCGGCTGGCTGTGGGCCAAGGGCGCGCTGGACTTCGCGGGCGGCACCGTGGTGCACATCAACGCCGGCGTGGCCGGCCTGGTGGGCGCCTACGTGGTGGGCAAGCGCATTGGCTACGGCCGCGAGGCGCTGGCGCCGCACAGCCTGACGCTGACCATGGTCGGTGCCTCGCTGCTGTGGGTGGGCTGGTTCGGCTTCAACGCCGGCTCCAACCTGGAAGCCACCGGCACCGCGGGCCTGGCCTTCGCCAACACGCTGTTCGCCACCGCCGCCGCCACGCTGTCGTGGATCGCCGGTGAAGCGCTCTCCAAGGGCAAGGCCTCCATGCTGGGCGCCGCCTCCGGCGCCGTCTCCGGCCTGGTGGCGATCACCCCCGCCTGCGGCTTCGTCGGCGTGATGGGCGCCATCGTCATCGGCCTGCTGGCCGGCCTGGTCTGCCTGTGGGGCGTCAACGGCCTCAAGCGCCTGCTCGGCGCCGACGACGCGCTCGACGTGTTCGGCGTGCACGGCGTGGGCGGCATCCTGGGCGCGCTGCTGACCGGCGTGTTCGCCTCCCCGTCCCTGGGTGGCGTCGGCATCTACGACTACGTGGCGAACAAGGTCAGCCCCGACTACTCGATCGCCAGCCAGGTCTGGATCCAGTTCCAGGGCGTGCTGACCACCATCGTCTGGTCCGGCGTGGTTGCCTTCGCGGCCTACAAGATCGTCGACCTGCTCGTCGGCCTGCGGGTCAGCGAGGAGGAGGAGCGCGAAGGCCTCGACATCTCCAGCCACGGCGAGACGGCCTACAGCCGCTGATTGCGCAAGAGTCTCCTTTGGATGTTCGGCCCGCTTCGGTGGGCCGTTTTTTTTTTGGTTCTTCGCCGCTGTCGGGGGAGGCTGCTGGACAGGGTTCATGTCCGCGGGATGAGAGAGTCCGCGGGGACGCGCGGTGGCGCGAGGGTGCGGTGGCGCCGGGTGCGGGGCGCTGGGTGCGGAGCGGGGGGCGCGCAGGCGCGCAGTGGCTCTCTTGCCGGACCAGAGCGGGGCTGTCCGTCTCTGCGACTGTCCCCCGGCGCGGATGAGAACCGCGCCCCGGGTGAGCGCGGCGCCCGCGCCTCCTCCTTTATGTCGCCGAGCCGGACAGCCCCGCTCTGGTCCTGCGCCGCGGCAAGTTCATGCGCAGTGGCTCCGTTGACGCGTGCCCCTGGCCGTCCTCCCGCAAGAAGCAGGTTCGCGAGGTCAGCTGTCTGATCCGCGCGCTGCGCAGGACCGTGGAGCACAATGGGCCGAAAAAGGAGACCAGGCCCATGATCGAACTGCGTGCCGGGCGGCTGCGCTGCGAGCTGAAGCCGGAACTCGGGGGCTGCATCGCCGGCCTCTGGCTGGAGGGCGAGCCGGTGCTGCGCTCCACGCCGGCCGCGCAGCTCGCCTCGGCGCGGCAGGCGGGCAGCTATCCGCTGGTGCCCTTCTCCAACCGCATCGGCCACGCCAGCCTGGTCTGGCAGGGCACGCAGCATCCCCTGGTGCGCAACAACGGCGACGAGCCGCACGCCATCCACGGCGTGGGCTGGCAGCGGCCCTGGACGGTGCTGGACGACGATGCCACCTCGGCGATGCTCTCCTACGAGCACCGACCCGATGCCTCCTGGCCCTTCGCCTTCGACTGCTCGCACACGCTGCGCCTGCGCCCCGGCGCCCTGGAGATGACGCTGGCCCTGACCAACCAGTCGGAGCAGCCGGCGCCCGCTGGCCTCGGCTGGCATCCGTACTTCGTCAAGAGGTCCGGCAGCCGCATCGCCTTCGAGGCGACCGGGCGCTGGGAGACCGGCCCCGACAAGCTGCCCACGGTGCGCCAGCCCGCGCAGGGGCTGAAGGCCGACTGCGGCACGCTGGACGTCGATCACTGCTACGACGGCTGGAACGGCCTCGCGCGATTGCACGACGGGCGCGTCAAGGTCACGGTACGCTCCGGGCTCACGCGCCTCGTCGTCTTCACCACGCCCGGCCGGGACCATGTCGCGATCGAGCCGGTGAGCCACGTCAACAACGCGGTGCACCTCTACGCACAGGGCGCGGCGGCCGAGGAGCTCGGGCTGCGCATCCTGCAGCCGGGCGAAACGATGGTGGCCCAGATGGCCATCGAAGCGGAGGACGCGCCGTGAAGTGGCAGGTCGCCGTGGCGGAGCCCGCTGCGCTGGGCGAGTCGCCGTTCTGGCACCCGGGCGAGAAGCGCCTGTACTGGGTCGACATCCTCGGCCGGCGGGTGCACCGCCTCGCGCCCGCGACCGGCGCGCGCGAGCACTGGGCGCTCGCGCAGGAACCGGGCTGCATCGCCCCCGCCGAGCGGGGCGGGCTGGTGCTGGCGCTGCGCGACGGCATCTACCGCGCGCACAGTTGGGGCGGCCCGCTGCAATGCATCCTCCGGTTCCACCACGACGAGCATTCGCGCTTCAACGACGGCAAGGCCGATCCCCTGGGCCGCTTCTGGGCCGGCACGTACTACGAACCGAAGGACGCGCGCAAGGCGGAGCTCTATTCCATCGACTGCCGGCCCGACAACGGCAACGGCGGCCGGCCGCTGGTGGAGGTGAAGGCGACGAACGCGACGAATTCGAACGGGCTGGCGTGGTCGCCCGACCAGCACACCCTCTACTGGACCGACACCGCGAGCCACACGGTGCACGCCTGGGACTGGCAGGCCAGCGGCAACGCGATGCGGCACCACCGCGTGTTCCACCGCTTCGATGGCAGGCCAGCCGGCTGGCAGCCGGGGCAAGCCGGCTACGGCGGCCGCCCCGACGGCGCGGCGGTGGATGCCGAAGGCCACTACTGGGTGGCCATGTTCGAGGGCGGCCGGCTGTTGCGCCTGTCCCCGGCGGGCGAAGTCGTCGGCGAATTCGAGGTTCCGGCGCGCTGTCCCACCATGCCCTGCTTCGGCGGCCCGGACCTTCGCACGCTCTACCTCACGACGGCGCGCCACGGGCGGCCGCCGGAAGAACTCGCCGCGCTGCCCGACTCGGGCTGCGTGTTCGCCGCGCAGGTCGACGTGCCGGGCCTGCCGGTCAACTTCTTCAGCGACTGACCCCGGACAAACCCGCCGCGCCGGCGTGCCCCGCCGTGCCCGTAACATTGCGCGCCATGGATCCCGCCCTCGCCGAACTCGCCGACCGCATCCGCGCCGCTGCCGCGCAAGGCACGTCCCTGCGCATCCGAGGGGGCGGCACCAAGGACTTCTACGGCGGGCGGCTGGAAGGCGAGCCGCTGGACACGCGCGGCCTGCAGGGGATCGTGAGCTACGAGCCGAGCGAGCTGGTGGTGACGGCCAGGGCGGGGACGCCGCTGGCGGAACTCGAACAGGCTCTCGCGGAGTGCGGGCAGTGCCTGCCTTTCGAGCCGCCGCACTTCGAGGCCGGCGCCACTCCCCGCGAGCCCTTGGGGGAGCGGGACACCGGCAGCGGCTCCGCAGCAAGCCGCGGAGCGACCGTCGGCGGCATGGTGGCGGCCGGCCTGGCGGGGCCGGCGCGCGCCAGCGTCGGCGCGGTGCGCGACTACATCCTGGGCCTCGTGCTGGTCAACGGCCGCGGCGAGGAGCTGGTGTTCGGCGGCCAGGTGATGAAGAACGTGGCCGGCTACGACGTCTCGCGCCTGATGGCGGGCGCGCTGGGCACGCTGGGCCTGATCGCCGAAGTCAGCCTCAAGGTGCTGCCGGTGCCGCCGGCCGAGGCCACGCTGCGATTCCGCCTCCCGCAGGACGAGGCGCTGCGCCGCCTCAACGCCTGGGGCGGCCAGCCGCTGCCGCTCAATGCGAGCTGCTGGGAGCCTGCCGACGGCGGCACGCTCTACCTGCGCCTGCGCGGCGCCGTCGCGGCGGTCGAAGCGGCCTGCCGCGGGCTGGGCGGCGAACGCCTGGACACGGCCGGCGCGGCCACCGAATGGAATGCCTGCCGCGACCAGAGCATGCCCTGGTTCGCCGGCCTCGAGGGCCGCGACCTGTGGCGGCTGTCGGTGCCGCAGACGGCGCCCGTGCTGGACCTTCCCGAAGCGCCCCTGGTCGAATGGCACGGGGCGCAGCGCTGGGTGCGTTGCGAGGCGGCCGATGGCGCGCGCGTGCGGCAGCAGGCACGGTCCACCGGCGGCCATGCCACCCTGTTCCGCACCGGCCGTTCCGACGCGCAGGAGCGCCTCACCCCCCTGGCGCCGCCGCTGGCCGCCATCCACGAGCAGCTGAAACTGCAGTTCGACCCGGCCCGCGTCTTCAACCGCGGGCGGCTCTACCCCCATCTCTGATGCAGACCCATCTCTCCCCGGAGTTCCAGGGCACGCCCGAGGGCGCCGAGGCCGAAGCCATCCTGCGCAAGTGCGTGCACTGCGGCTTCTGCACCGCCACCTGCCCCACCTACCAGATCCTCGGCGACGAGCTCGATGGCCCGCGCGGGCGCATCTACCTGATGAAGGAGGTGCTCGAAGGCGTGCAGCCGACCGAGAAGACGCAGCTGCACCTGGACCGCTGCCTGACCTGCCGCAACTGCGAGAGCACCTGTCCCAGCGGCGTCGACTACGGCCGCCTGGTGGACATCGGCCGCGGCATCGTGGAGCGCAAGGTGCCGCGCAGCGGGGCTTCGCGCGCGCTGCGCCGGGCGCTGGGCGACGGCCTGAGTTCGCCGGCCTTCGGTCCCGCCATGAAGCTGGGGCAGCTGGTGCGCGGCATGCTGCCGGGGCCGCTGCGCGAGAAGGTGCCGGCGCGGCAGCACGCCGGCGGCTGGCCGACGCGCACCCATGCGCGCAAGGTGCTGATGCTGGCCGGCTGCGTGCAGCCGTCGATGATGCCCAACATCAACACGGCGACGGCGCGCGTGCTCGATGCGGCCGGCATCCAGACCCTGGTGGCCGCCCAGGCGGGCTGCTGCGGCGCGGTCAAGTTCCACCTGAACGACCAGGACGGCGGCCGCGCCCAGATGCGCCGCAACATCGACGCCTGGTGGCCCTACGTGCTGAGGGGCGAGGTGGAGGCGATCGTGATGAACGCCTCCGGCTGCGGCGTGACCGTGCGCGAGTACGGGCACCACCTGCAGCACGACCCCGCCTACGCGGAGAAGGCGCAGCGCATCTCCGAACTCACGCGCGACCTGAGCGAGCTGCTGCCGGAGCTGGTCCCGCTGCTGAAGGACAAGGTGCGACCGCGGCCGGGCGTGTATGCCTACCACCCGCCCTGCACCCTGCAGCATGGGCAGAAGCTCAAGGGCGGAGTCGAGAAGGGGATGGCCGCGCTCGGCTTCGAGCTGCGCGTGGCGCTGAACGAATCGCACCTGTGCTGCGGCTCCGCCGGCACCTATTCCGTGCTGCACCCGCAGATCGCGCAGACGCTGCGCGATCGCAAGCTGGGGCACCTGGCGGCGCTGAAGCCGCAGGCGATCCTGTCGGCCAACGTCGGCTGCATCGCGCACCTGCAAAGCGGCACCGACACGCCGGTGCGGCACTGGGTGGAGTTGCTGGACGCCGCGCTCGCCTGAGCGGAAGCGTCAGGACGCCAGCGCCGCCTCGATGTCCTTCGCCAGCTTGGCCGGCGCGTCCATCGGCGCGTAGCGGCGCAGCACCCGGCCGTCCTTGCCCACCAGGAACTTGGTGAAGTTCCACTTGATGCCCTTCGAGCCGAGCAGGCCCGGCGCTTCGGCGGTGAGCCACCGGTACAGCGGATGCGCGTGCTCCCCGTTGACCTCGACCTTCTGCATCATCGGGAAGCTCACGCCGTAGTTCGCCTGGCAGAACTGCACGATCTCCTCGTTGCTGCCCGGGTCCTGCGAGCCGAACTGGTTGCAGGGGAAGCCGAGCACCACCAGGCCGCGCGGTCCGTAGGCCTTGTGCAGTTCCTCCAGCCCCGCGAACTGCGGCGTGAAGCCGCAGGCGCTGGCGGTGTTGACGATCAGCAGGGGCTTGCCGCGGAACTGCGCCAGCGGCACCGCGGACCCGCCGATCTGCTGCGCTTCGAAGTCGTAGACGCTGGCCATGCGGCCTATTGTGCGCCGGCTGCCGTCTTGCGGGGCCACGCCGACCACGCCGCGGCGCCAAGGATCAGCGCGCCGCCGGCCAGCGTGCGCGGCGCCAGTTCGGCCGCTCCGAGCGCGACCGAGGACAGGCTGGCGAAGACGACTTCCGACAACATGACCAGCGCGGTGGTGTGCGCCGGCAGGCGCGAAGCGCCGTACTGCAGGCACAGGTTGGCGGCCAGGAAGCCGCCCGCCAGCAGCAGCGCGAGGCCCCAGCCGGCGCCGCGCAGCGCCGGCAGGGCGGCGATGCTGCCCTGCAGCACGCCGCCCGTCGCCACCGCGCCGGCCAGCAGCGAGCCGCCGCCGAACATCGCCAGCACGCGCGACGCCGAGGTGACCTGCGACAGGCGCCGCAGCAGCACGTTGGTCAGCGCGAAGCTGAAGCCGCCCGCCAGCGCCAGCCACTCCGCCAGGGTGCGCGGCCAGGGCAGGCCGACGCCGCCGGTGTCCAGCACCGTGGCCACGCCCGCGAGCGCCAGCAGCAGCCGTCCCAGGCCGGCCGGCGAGGGCCGCTCGCCCAGCATCGGCCAGGCGAGCAGCACGGCCCAGGCCGGCATCAGGTAGAAGAGCAGCACGACGCGGACGACGTCGCCGATGGTCACCGCCCAGTTGAAGCCGACGTTGGTCATGCCGGCGGCGGCGGCCAGCAGCCACAGCCCCGGCGTGCGCAGCAGCTCGGGCAGGGCCGCCGGCCGCAGCACGACGAAGCCGGCGAAGGCCACCAGGTAGATCACGGAGGTGGACCACAGGGCGTGGACGCCGTGGTCCTGCAGGGCGCGGAACGGCCACCAGGAGAGGCCCCAGACGAACGCGTTGACGACGAGGGCCG
Source organism: Ramlibacter monticola (assembly GCF_016722785.1). Classification (GTDB taxonomy): domain Bacteria; phylum Pseudomonadota; class Gammaproteobacteria; order Burkholderiales; family Burkholderiaceae_C; genus Ramlibacter; species Ramlibacter monticola. The sequence continues at coordinate 116,851 of NZ_JAEQNE010000003.1, forward strand.
CGACGGGCGCGGCGCGGTCAGCCATGGACGTTGTCGTGCCGGGCGAGCGCCAGCAGGTGCTCGACCTCCTCCTTGTGCCGCACGCAGTTGCGCGAGTGCCAGCGCTGGATCAGCCACATCACGCCGGCCACCACCAGGCCGAAGGCGGTGATCGCGCCGAAGGCCGTCAGGCCCAGGCCGGCGGAGAGGCTGTAGAAGGCGCCCAGGCCCAGGATGCAGGCCTGCTCGTTGAAGTTCTGCACCGCGATCGAGCGGCCGGCGCCCATCAGGTTGTGGCCGCGGTGCTGCAGCAGCGCGTTCATGGGCACCACCAGGTAGCCGCCCAGGGCGCCCATCAGGATCAGGAAGGGCGCGGCCACCCACACGTTGCCGATGAAATTCATGCAGATCACCAGCACGCCCATGGCGATGCCCAGGGGCATCACCGTGGTAGCGCGTTCCAGCCGCATGCGCATCGACGCGAGGATGGCGCCGGCGGCGGTGCCCAGCGCCACCACGCCACTGAGCGAGGAGGCCTGGGTGGTGGAGTAGCCCAGGGCCGCGGCGCTCCAGGCCAGGATGATGTAGCGCAGGTTGCCGCTGACGCCCCAGAACAGGGTGGTGGTGGCCAGCGAGATCTGCCCCAGCTTGTCGTGCCAGAGCCGGCCGTTGCAGCTCCAGAAATCGGGCACCAGTTCCAGCAGGTTGCGCGGGATCGGCCGCATCTCCACGCCGGTCAGCGGGATGCGCGTGTTGAACCAGGCGGCGATGCAGTAGACGAAGATCAGGACGAAGATGGCCGCTTCGGGCGGCGTGTCGATCCCGGTGTCGATCATCGGGAAGTCCAGCGCCAGCATGCGGTGCGACACCGCCACGCCCACCAGCTGGCCGCCCAGCAGGATGCCCAGGATGATGGAGGCGATCGTCAGGCCTTCGATCCAGCCGTTGGCCTTGACCAGCTGGGAGGGCGGCAGCAGTTCGGTGAGGATGCCGTACTTGGCCGGCGAGTAGGCGGCTGCGCCCAGGCCCACGATGGCGTAGGAGGCCAGCGGGTGCATGCCCAGCAGCATCATCAGGCAGCCGACCACCTTGATCGCATTGCTGAGGAACATCACCCGGCCCTTGGGTTTCGCGTCGGCGAACGCTCCCACGAAAGGCGCCAGCACCACGTAGAACAGCGCGAACATCGGCACCAGCGCCGCGGCCTGCCAGGCGGGGGCGCGCGAGGACTTCAGCAGTTCCACGGCGGCGATGAACAGCGCGTTGTCCGCGAGCGACGAGAAGAACTGCGCCGCCATGATGGTGTAGAAACCGCGCTTCATCGATGCTGGTTGTGGATGGCTCCGCCCCACAGGGGCCATCGGGATTCTTCTGCTGTCTCCAAGCGACACGGGGTTATATCACGCTGGGTAATGACAGAATCCGGAAGGAGGGAGAAAGCATTCATGCCCCGTCCGATCCAGGCGACCATCCATACCGAGGCCCTGCGCCACAACCTGGCGCGCATGCGCGACGCCGCACCCGACGCGCGGGTGTGGGCCGTGGTCAAGGCCAATGCCTATGGCCACGGCATCGAGTGCGTGTACGACGCGCTGCGCGGCGCCGACGGGTTCGCGCTGCTGGACCTGCAGGAGGCCGAGCGCGTGCGCGCCCTGGGCTGGCGCGGGCCGATCCTGCTGCTGGAAGGCGTGTTCGAGCCGCGCGACCTGGAACTGTGCTCGCGCCTGAGCCTGTGGCACACGGTGCACTGCGACGAGCAGATCGACTGGCTGGCGGCGCACAAGACGCAGGTGCCGCACCGCGTGTTCCTAAAGCTCAATTCCGGCATGAACCGGCTGGGGTTCACGCCGCAGCGCTTCCGCGCCGCCTGGGCCCGGCTGGACGCGCTGCCGCAGGTGGAGGAGATCTCCTTCATGACCCACTTCAGCGACGCCGACGGCACGCGCGGCGTCGCCCACCAGGTGCGCGCCTTCGACGAAGCGACGCGCGACCTCCCCGGCGAGCGCACGCTGTCCAACAGCGCCGCCGCCCTGCGGCACGCGGGCGACGCCCACGTGCGCGGCGACTGGATCCGCCCCGGCATCGCGGTGTACGGCAGCGCCCCGGACTTCCCGCAGAACGACATCGCGCACTGGGGGCTGCAGCCCACCATGACCCTGGCCACGCGCATCCTGGCCGTGCAGCAGCTGCAGGCGGGCGACTCGGTCGGCTACGGCTCCAGCTTCACGGCCGAAGGGCCGATCCGTATCGGCGTGATCGCCTGCGGCTATGCCGACGGCTACCCGCGCCACTGCGGCACCGGCACGCCGGTGCTGGTGGACGGCGTGCGCACGCGCCTGCTGGGGCGCGTCAGCATGGACATGATCGCGGTGGACCTCACGCCGGTGCCGCAGGCAGGCTCCGGCGCGCCGGTCACGCTGTGGGGCCGCGCCGCCGACGGCGCGATCCTGCCGATCGACGAAGTCGCCGCCGCCGCGGGCACGCTCGGCTACGAGCTGATGTGCGCGCTGGCGCCGCGGGTGCCGGTGGTCGTGGCGGAGTGAGGGTTGCGGCCAGGGGCTGTCCGTTGGTGTGATGCGTCGTGAACGCGCACACCCTCACCGCTTGCGCAGCCCCAGGGCCATCACCGCCCCGACCACCAGCAGCGCGCCTGCCACCTGCACCGGCGCGATCGCCTGGCCCAGGACCAGCCACGCCAGCACCAGCGCGAACACCGGCTCCACGTTCATGATCGCGGAGTTGCCGACCACGCCGAGGCGCGGCAGCACGGTGAACATGATCGTGAAGGCGGTGCCGTACAGGAAGGTCAGGGTCGCAAGCCCGGCCCAGCCGGCCGGCGCCGAGGGCAGGTGGAAGCCTCCTTGCGAGGCCACCATGGTGAGCGCCACCAGGCTGGCCATCGTCATGGTGGTGGCGGTGCGCACCCGGCCGTCGACGTCGCCGGCCTCGTGCTGAGTGAGCACCAGGGCCAGCCCGAAGGTCGCCGCCGCCGCCAGCGCGAAGCCCACGCCGGCGCCGATGCGCGTCCACTGGCCGGAGGTGCTCAGGCCCGAGGCGGCGCCGAAGACGTCCAGCGCCAGGGCGAGGCCGACCAGGATCACCGGCATGGCGGCCAACATGGTCTTCTCGGGCCGGCGGCGGTAGACGACCGCGTCCCAGAAGGCCGTCCAGATCGGGTAGGTGTTGAAGGCGAGCAGGGCCAGCGCCACCGGCAGCCGCGCCACCGAGGAATAGAGGCACAGGCTCTGCACGCCGACCAGCAGGCCGATCGCTGGCAGCATGCGCTTGTGGCGCGGGCTGAAGCGGGGCCGCAGGCCCTGCGAGGCCAGGATCGCGACGATCACGAGCGCCGTCACGGTGCTGCGGAACACCACCGCGGTGGCGACGTCGACCCCGTTGTTGAAGGCGATGCGGGCGGCGACGTGGTTCGCGCCCATCATCAGCGCGATCAGCAGCAGGGTGGCGAAGGCCGCGCCGCTGATCGCGCGGGCGGGTGCGGGGATGGCCGCCATCAGGTCCGCCGCCGGGCCGCCCCAAGGCGGACCCGCCCGCTCGGGGGGCAGCGACGACACGAAGTGCGGAGCGTGGGGGCCATGTCAGTAGAGGCCGTGCACGCGGGCGTGCAGGCGGGAGAGTCCGAGCAGGGCGTCGGTGAAGGGCGTGGCCACGCCGGTCATCTCGCCCATCTCCTTCACCACGGTGACCAGGGCGTCGATCTCGACCGGCTTGCCGGCTTCCACATCCTGCAGCATCGAGGTCTTGAAGGCGCCCAGCTTGCGCGTGACCTGGTGGCGGTCCTCCGGCTGCTGCGCGATCGGGATGCCGATGCGTTCGCCGATCTCGCGTGCTTCCAGCATCACGCGCGAGATGAAGGCGCGCACCAGGTCGTCGTTGAGGATGAGGTCGGTGGTGGCGCCGGTCATCGCGCTGACGGGGTTGACCGTCATGTTGCCCCACAGCTTGTACCAGGCGTCCTTCTGGATCTGCTCGGAGACGACCGCCTCGAAGCCGGCTTCCGCCAGCAGCGCGCCCAGGCGCTGCACGCGCTCGCTCTTCTCGCCGGAGGGCTCGCCGAGGATCAGCCGGTTGCCGAAGTGGTGCTGCACGTGGCCGGGAGAGCGCAGCGCGCAGCTGGCGTGCACCACGCAGCCGACGATGTGGCGCGCTGGAACCGCTTCCGCGATCGTGCCGTCCGGGTCGATCGACTTCAGGCGCGTGCCCGCGTAGGGGCCGCCGAAGCCCTGGAAGAACCACCAGGGCACGCCGTTCATGGCCGTGAGGACGACCGTGTCGGGACCCAGCAGCGGCCGGATCGCCCTGGCGACCTCGGCCATCGCCGGCGCCTTCACGGCGACGATCACCAGGTCCTGCACGCCCAGCTCGGCGGGCGAGGCGCTGGCGCGCACCTCTTGCTGCAGCGTCGTGCCGTCTTCGTCCAGCCGCAGGCCGGTCGACTCCAGTGCCTGCAGCGTCGCGCCGCGGGCGACCACCGACAGCTCGCAACCCGCCCGCGCGAGCTTCGCGCCGATCCAGCCGCCGATGGCGCCGGCGCCGTAGATGCAGACCTTCTTCATCCCAGCCTCCGCCGAGCCGCCTCGAGGAGGCTGGAGCCCCCTCGGGAGGCAGCGCAGTGCCCGTAGTGACAAGCGTGGGGGCTCATTTCCTGTAGTCGTCCCCGTGGCGTTTCTCGTAGAGGCGCGTCATGGCGTCGAACACGTCCTGGCCGGCGCCGAATTGCTGGTCGAACTGGAAGGAGTCGTGCGTGGTCTTTCGCGCCACCGCCTCCGGGACCGCGATGGCGCGGCCCAGCGCCGCCTGCGCCACCTGGATGTCGCAGGCGCGCTGCAGCGTCCACAGGCGCACGAAGGTCAGGGGCAGCGTCGCGCCCGCGGCCAGCAGGCCGTGGTTGCGCAGGATCATCAGCGGCTTGCGGCCCAGGCTCGCCAGCAGCCGCGGCGCCTCCTCGGCGTGGATCGTGATGCCCTCGAAGTCGTGGTAGGCCACCATGTCATGCAGCTGCGCCGAATAGAAGTTGTTCTGCGCCAGCCCGCCCTCGGTGCAGGCCACCGCCAGGCCGTTGGTGGTGTGCGTGTGCATCACGCAGTGCGCATCGGGCACGTGCTCGTGGATGGCCGCATGGATCGTGAAGCCCGCGGGGTTCACCGGCCACGGGTTGTCGGCGTCGAGCTTGCGGCCTTCGACGTCGATCTTCAGCAGGTTGCTCGCCGTCACCTCGGAGTAGTGCAGCCCGAAGGGGTTGATGAGGAACTGCTTCTGCCCGCCGGTGACCTCGTCCGGCAGCCGCACCGTGATGTGGTTGTAGATCATCTCGGTCCAGCCGAGCATGTCGAAGATGCGGTAGGCGGCGGCGAGCTGCACGCGGGCGGACCATTCCTCGGGGTGCAGGCCGGGTGCGCGCGGCTGCAGGACTGCGTTCATGGACGGGTCCTCAGTAGTTCTGCGGCTTCGCCGACTGCGGCACGGGGGCCGCGCCCTTGAACTTCGCGGCCAGGGTGCTGGTGCCCTTGACCATCAGGTTGCTGTCGGTGCCCACCGCGATGAAGGTGGCGCCCATCTCGACGTGCTTCCTCGCCAGCGTCTCGTCGAGCGTCAGGATGCCGACGCCCTTGCCGGCCTTCTGGATGCGCGCGAACAGGTCCTCGTGCATCTTCATCATCTCGGGATGCCAGGGATCGCCGACGTGGCCGAAGGCGGCGGACAGGTCCGCCGGGCCGACGAACACGCCGTCGATGCCTTCGACGGCCGCGATGGCGTCCACGTTGCGCACGCCTTCCTGCGTCTCCACCTGCACCAGCAGGCAGACTTCACGGTTCGCTTCCTTCGCGTAGTTGGCGTTGCGGCCCCAGCCGGAGGCGCGCGTGGCGGCCATGCCGCGGATGCCGTCGGGCGGGTAGCGCATGCAGCGCACCAGCGCGCGCGCCTGGTCGGCGTTGTCCACCATCGGCACCAGCAGCGTCTGGATGCCGAGGTCGAGGTACTGCTTGATCAGCGCCTGGCCGACGTAGCCGTGCCCCATGGGGATGCGGGCCACGGTCTGCACGCCCGGGTAGGCGGCGATGATCTGCGACTGGATCATCAGGTTCTGCAGGTCGTTGGGCGTGTGCTCGGAGTCGAGCAGCAGCCAGTCGAAGCCGGCGGCGGCGCAGATCTCGGTGTTGAGCGGGCCGAGCAGGCTGCACCACAGGCCATACTGCGTGCGCTTGTCCTGCAGGGCCTTCTTGAAGGTGTTGATGGGCGTTTGCATGGTGACTCGTCCCCTTCAGGTGAATGTGAACGCGAACCGGCCCAGCGGGCCGTAGTCGGCGAGGAAGGCGTCGCCGCGCTGCGCCGGCACCGGCCGGGTGAAGGAGCCGGCCAGCACGACCTCTCCGGCTTCCAGCCGCTCGCCCCAGGGCGCAAGCTTACGCGCAAGCCAGGCCACGCCCAGCGCGGGATGTCCCTGCACGCCCGCGGCCAGGCCCGTTTCCTCCACCACGCCGTTCTGGCGCAGGATGGCGCCCACCCAGGGCAGGTCCACCGCGCGCGGGTCGGTCCGGTGGCCGCCCAGGACGAGGCCCGCGTTGGCGGCGTTGTCGCTGATGGTGTCGAACACCTTGCGCGGCGCCCTGGTGTGGCGGTCGAACTGCTCGATGCGGGCGTCGATGATCTCGATGGCGGGCTGGACGTAGTCGGTGGCCGCCAGCACGTCGTCCACGTCGACCGTGTTGCCCTGGAGCGTCTTCTTGAGGATGAAGGCGAGTTCGACTTCCACGCGCGGCGCGATGAAGCGCTGGGTGGGGATCTCGCCGGGTTCGAAGAACATGTCGTCCAGCAGCGTGCCGTAGTCGGGCTCGTCGATCTGGCTGGCCTGCTGCATGGCGCGCGAGGTGAGGCCGATCTTGTGGCCGCGCACCTGGCGGCCCCCGGCGATCTTCATGGCGACCCAGGTGCGCGAGATGGCGTAGCCGTCCGCGACGGTCATGCCGGGGAAGCGCTTCGAGAAGTGCTCGACCTGGCGGCGCGACTGCTCCGCTTCGTGCAGTTCGCGGGCGAGTTGCTGGACGAGTTCCTGGTCGAACATGAATCTCCTCTGGCGCGAAAACGTGCGCCTAACTGCTGAACAGCGGATGCAGCGTGCTGTGCTTCCCGTCGTACACCTGCCCCGCGCTCTCGTCGATCTGCAGCGTGATTCCGATCAGTTCCTGCGCGAAGATTGGCGCGAAGTGTTCCTTCACCACCGCGAGCAGCCGGTCGCCGGCCTCCTTCTTCACCGCCTCGCTGCGGCCCGCCGCCATGCGGATGTTGAGGTACATGAACGCATAGTCGCCCTTGCCGTCGGCTACCGCGTGGTGCGCCGCCGGGTAGGCCAGCACCCGCGTACCGCCGGTGGGGAAGACCTGCTTGCCCGCCTCGTCGCGGATCGCGAGCATCGTGTCCGCCAGCTTGCGGCACAGCGCCGTGACGTCCGTCTTCGGCTCGATGTTGGGGGTGTAGAGGATGACGCAGTGGGGCATGGCTCACAGCCGCTGGTTGACGTGGGTGTAGCCCTCGGCCGCCGAGGCCTGCGCCTTCGGGATCGCGTCGTCCGCGACCGGCGTGACGGGGAACACCGCGTTGATCTGCCCCGTGCCGGAGGCGCCGAAGTAAGGCGTGACCACCTCCGCGCGGCCGCCGTAGGCCGACCAGCCGAGCGCGCCCAGCAGCATCGCCGTGTCGTGCATGAAGCCCTCGCCGTGGCCCTTGGCCGCGTACTCGGGCAGCATGCCGCAGAAGGTCTTCCACTCGCCGGCCTGCCACAGGCGGATCACGTCGCGGTCCAGCGTTTCGAGGAACGGGCTCCAGATGCGGAAGGCGTACTCCGGCGCGAGCCCGTTCTGCGCGAAGCGGTGCGACAGCGATCCGGAGGCGAAGAAGGCCACGGTGCCGTCGTAGTGGTCCTCCACCGCGCGGCGCATCGCCCAGCCCAGCCGGGCGCTGTCGTTCAGGTAGTGCGCCTGGCAAAGGGCCGAGACCGAGACCACCTTGAAGTGCCGGTCCTGGTTCATGTAGCGCATGGGGACCAGCGTGCCGTACTCGGGTGCCAGCGTCGTGCGCTCGTGCGCCAGCGTCTCCACGCCCCAGTCGTTGCACACCTTCGCCAGCAGCCCGCCGAGTTCCGGGTTGCCCGGGAAGGCGTACTCCATGTTGCTGATGAAGTGCGGCAGCTCGTTGCTGGTGTACAGGCCCTTGAAATCGGGCGCGCAGTTCACGTGGTAGTTGGCGTTGACCAGCCAGTGGGTATCGAACACCACGATGGTGTCCACCCCGAGCTCGCGGCAGCGCCGGCCGATCTCGATGTGCCCCTCGATGGCGTCCTGCCGCGTGCCATGGCGCGGGCCCGGCAGCTCGCTCAGGTACATCGAGGGGACGTGCGTGATCTTCGCCGCCAAGGCCAGTTTACCCATGCCGTCTCCTGGACGTGAAAGCCCCTCCCCTCGAGGGGAGGGGTTGGGGTGGGGGGAGCGTCAATGCGCCCGCCGGAGCGCTGGGGCGGCATCCCATCACGCACCCCAGTGCGGGATGGGATGGTGACCCAGCGAAACGGCGACGTTCTTGGGCTCGAGGAACACTTCGTAGCTCCAGGTGCCGCCCTCGCGCCCCGTGCCCGAGGCCTTGGTGCCGCCGAAGGGCTGGCGCAGGTCGCGCACGTTCTGGCTGTTGACGAAGCACATGCCGGCCTCGATGGCCGCCGCCACGCGGTGCGCCCGGCCCACGTTCTCGGTGAAGACGTAGGAGGACAGGCCGTAGGCGACGTCGTTGGCGAGGCGCACGGCGTCCTCCTCGGTGTCGAAGGGGATCAGGCAGGCCACCGGCCCGAAGATCTCCTCCTGCGCGATCTTCATGCGGTTGTCGACGTCGGCGAACACGGTGGGCAGCACGTAGTTGCCCTTCTTCACGCGGCCGGACAGGTGCGGGGTCTCGAGGCCGCCGCACAGCAGCGTGGCCCCTTCCTTCTGCCCCTGCTCGATGTAGCCGCGCACCTTGGCCAGGTGGCCCTGCGAGATCATCGGCCCGAGGAGGGTCTTCTCGTCCAGCGGATCGCCCACGGCGAGCTTCTTCGCCCGCGCGACGAAGCGCTCGGTGAACTTCGCGTAGATCGACTTCTGCACCAGGATGCGGCTGCCGGCGGTGCAGCGCTCGCCGTTGTTGGAGAAGATCATGAACACGGCGGCGTCCAGCGCGCGTTCGAAGTCCGCGTCCTCGAACACCACGAAGGGGGACTTGCCGCCCAGCTCCATGCTGAACTTCTTGAGCCCCGCCTCCCTGACGATGCGGTTGCCGGTGGCGGTGGAGCCGGTGAAGGAGATCGCGCGCACGTCGGGATGCCGCACCAGCGGCTCGCCCGCCTCCCGGCCGTAGCCGTGCACGATGTTCAGCACCCCGGGCGGGATGCCCGCTTCCAGCGCCAGTTCGCCCAGGCGCGACGCGGTGAGCGGCGACAGCTCGCTCATCTTCAGCACCGCGGTGTTGCCGAAGGCGAGGCAGGGCGCGACCTTCCAGGTGGCCGTCATGAAGGGCACGTTCCACGGCGAGATCAGCGCGCACACGCCCACCGGGTGGAACAAGGTGTAGTTCAGGTGCGTGGGCGTGGGATAGGTGTGCCCGTCCACCCGCACGCACATCTCGGCGAAGTAGTGGAAGTTGTCGGCCGCCCGCGGCACCAGCTGCCTGCCGGTCTGCGCAATGACCTGGCCCGTGTCGTTCGTCTCGGTCTGTGCCAGCTCCGCGACGTTCAGCGTGATCAGCTCCCCGAGCTTGCGAACGAGCTTCGCGCGTTCCGGGGCGGCCAGCGACGACCATTGCGGGAAGGCCGCCTTCGCCGCGGCCACCGCCTCGTTCACTTCCGCCTCGCCGCCGGAAGCGACCTCCGCCAGCACCTCCTGCGTCGCCGGGTTGACGGTCTCGAAGTAGTCGCGGCCGGCGACGGACTTGCCGCCGATCAGGTGGTCGATGCGCATGGGGTCAGGCGGCAATGGTGTTCATCAGGGCACCGACGCCCTCGATCTCGGTGACCACGACGTCGCCCACCTTGCAGTCCACCACGCCGTCGGGCGTGCCGGTGAGGATCAGGTCGCCCGGGTTCAGCGTCATGAAGCCGGAGAAGTACTCGATCAGCCAGGGGATGTCGAAGATCATGTCCTTCGTGTTGCCCTGCTGCGTGACGTGGCCGTTGACCGTCGTCCTGAGGGCCAGCGCCATCGGGTCCGCGACGTCCGCGCGGTCCACCAGCCACGGGCCCACCGGCGTCGCGCCGTCGCGGTTCTTCACCCGCAGGTTGGGGCGGTACCAGTTCTCGAGGTAGTCGCGGATCGCGTAGTCGTTGGCGACGGTGTAGCCGGCCACGAAGTCGTAGGCGTCGTCACGCTTCACCTTCCTCGCCTTGCGCCCGACCACCACCGCGAGCTCGCATTCGTAGTGCATGAACTGCACGTCGGCCGGGCGGCGCGTGGACTGGCGGTGGCCGGTGAGCGCGCGCTCGCCCTTGAGGAACACCAGCGGTTCCTCCGGCGCCTGGAAGGCCAGCTCCTTCGCGTGGTCGGCGTAGTTGAGGCCCAGGGCCAGGATCGTGCGCGGCTGGTCGGTCGGGGGCAGCGGCGGCAGCCAGGTGACCTGGTCCTGCCAGACGCGCTGGCCGTCTTCCAGCAGCAGCTGGCCGTCGCGTTCGGTGGCGTTGTGCAGCACGCCCTGGTGCATCACGCGCGCGCGCTTCATGCGGCCTCCGCGACGAAGGTGTTGGTGAGGGTGCCCAGCGCCGGCATCTTGATCTCCACGCGGTCGCCCACGCGCACGCGCGGGCGGCCCACGTCGCAACCCAGCATCAGCATGTCGCCTTCGGCCAGCGTCATGAACTCGCTGACGTCGGCCAGCAGCTTCTCCGCCGGGCGCACCAGCTGCGAGAAGCGCACGGTCTGCTTCAGCTCGCCGTTGACGCGCACCTCCAGCTTGAACACCGCGGGATCGCCGGCCTCGTTGCGGGCGCGGATGCGGTCTCCGATGCCGAGGAAGCCGTCGAGGCAGTTGAACTTCACCGGCGGACGGAACAGGCTCTCGTGCGGGATCGCCACGTCGTTCATCAGCAGGTAGCCGGCCACCTCGCGCGCCGACTTCATCACCATCGCCACGGTCGCCCCGACCTCCACCTCGGCGACGTGGGCGGGCAGCGCGATGGCGCCGCCGTTCTCGGTCCAGGTGTTGGCCGGCTTGACGTACAGGACGGGCGCCTGCGGCGCCGCCTTGTAGGGGGCTTCGTTCATCTTGGGGCCGAGGGCGTCGAGCTCGCCGCGGAAATTCAGCAGCGTCCCGTACACCGTGCCTCGCTTCACCAGGCTCATGCTTGCTCCAGTGCGATGAGTTCGTCCAGCAGCGCATAGAGCTGCGCCAGCTTCTGCCTGCCCAGCGACTTCTCCAGCCACTGGTAGTGCCTTTCGACGGTGGTCGACAGGCGCTCCACCATCTTCAATCCCTTCGCCGTCGCCTCCACCACCGTGCGGCGCTGGTCGGCCGGATCGCGGGCGCGGCGGACCAGCCCGTCGCGCTCCATGCGCGCCAGCACGCCCGTGAGGCTGGGGCCCAGGATGTAGGCCTCGCGCGCGACCCGGCCCGTCTCCAGCGTGCCGTGCTCGCCGAGCACGCGCAGCACGCGCCACTGCTGGTCCGACAGGCCGTGCTCGCGCAGGCTGGGCCGGGTGCGCGTCATGAGGGACTCGCGCGCCTGCAGCAGCAGGCGCGGGAGGTTGCGGTGCGCGAAGGCGGGGCTCACGTCGTTGCGGGTCGCAGAGTTATTTAACATGTTAAATGAATCTCGCCCGTCGTCAAGCGGGGCCTTCGCCCCCGGCTTCAGTCGATCGCCGCGCCGGCGCTCCTGTTCGCCATCGCGTCAGCGTAGCGCTGAACGAGCTCGCGCGGGGTTCCGGCGGGCGCGACCAGCTCGGCGATGTGCCGGACGGGCAGGGCGGGATTCATCACCACCAGCAGCGCCGCGCCGCTCAGCCCGATGGGCACGAAATCCTTCAGGGGCTCGCAGCGCTATTCCTGTCGAGCCAGGGATCGATCGCCAACGTGGCGCTGGTCCGACGAGCAGGGTGGGGCCGCCGGCCGGCAGCGCGTCGCTCGTCGAGCCGGACGTGCGGCGTGCGGCAGCCGGGCACCGTCGAGGGCTTGAAGCGGTCCATGGCGTGGTCGGGCGGCGCCCCGTCGTAGCGGTGCGCGCGCTGCCCTCGGTGCGGCAGTTGCGCGCCTTGGGCGCAGTGTGAGCGCGGACCGCTACAGCGTCCGCGCGACCCAGTACGTCGCCCCTTGCGGGCCGTACTTCTCCGTGTGGGGCGTGCCGCGGATCACCTCGAACCGGTCCCCCGCCTGCAGGTGCTGCGTTGCCCCCTGCTGCGTCAGCCACATCTCGCCTTGCACCACCAGCGCGCGCGCGGTGAATTCGTGCGTGTGTTCGGTGATCACGGTATTCGGCTCGTAGGAGCGCGCCAGCACCTCGGTGCACCCGCGGGCGCGTTCGGCGGCCTCGAATTCGGAAAAGGGTTGGGGTGCGGTCACGAGCCGCATGGTACTCAAGCCTACACTCGGGTCAATGGCAAAGGAGAAGACCGTCTACGCCTGCACCGAGTGCGGCGGCAGTTCCCCCAAGTGGCAAGGCAAGTGCCCCCATTGCGGGTCATGGAATACCCTCATCGAAGGTGTCGTTGAATCGGCGAATGGCGGCAGTCGCAACCGCTTCGCCTCACTGGCGCCGGCGTCGGAAATCGCCGTGCTGGCCGACATCGAGGCGGCCGAAGTGGCGCGCACGCCGACCGGCATCGGCGAACTCGATCGGGTGCTGGGCGGCGGCATCGTCGAAGGGGGCGTGGTCCTGATCGGCGGCGATCCGGGCATCGGCAAGTCCACCCTGCTGCTGCAGGCGCTGGACGGCCTGCAGCGCGCCGGCGTGCCCACCCTGTACGTCACCGGAGAGGAGAGCGGTGCCCAGGTCGCCCTGCGTTCGCGCCGGCTCGGGCTGGACCACTCGCAGGTGAAGGTGCTGGCGGAGATCCAGCTGGAAAAGATCCAGGCCACGATCGCCGCCCAGCAGCCCGCGGTGGCGGTGATCGACTCGATCCAGACGGTGTACTCCGACCAGCTCACCTCGGCGCCGGGCTCGGTGGCGCAGGTGCGCGAATGCGCCGCCCACCTCACGCGTGCGGCCAAATCCGGCGGCACCACCATCGTGCTGGTGGGCCACGTGACCAAGGAGGGCGCGCTGGCCGGCCCGCGCGTGCTGGAGCACATGGTCGACACCGTCCTCTATTTCGAGGGCGACACGCATTCGAGCTTCCGGCTGGTGCGTGCGATCAAGAACCGCTTCGGCGCGGTCAACGAGATCGGCGTGTTCGCCATGACCGAGAAGGGACTCAAGGGCGTGGCCAATCCCAGCGCGATCTTCCTGTCGCAGCACAGCGAGCCGGTGCCGGGCAGCTGCGTGCTGGTGACGCTGGAAGGCACGCGGCCGATGCTGGTGGAGATCCAGGCGCTGGTGGACAGCGGCGGGCCGAGTCCGCGCCGGCTGTCGGTGGGCCTGGACCGCGACCGCCTCGCGATGCTGCTGGCGGTGCTGCACCGCCATGCCGGCGTCGCCTGCCTGGACCAGGACGTGTTCGTCAATGCCGTGGGCGGCGTGCGCATCAGCGAGCCGGCGGCGGACCTGGCGGTGATGCTGGCGATCACCTCCTCGCTGCGCGGCCGCGCGCTGCCCAAGGGCTTCATCGCGTTCGGCGAGGTGGGCCTGGCGGGCGAGGTGCGGCCGGCGCCGCGCGGCCAGGAGCGGCTGCGCGAGGCGGCCAAGCTGGGCTTCTCGGTCGCGATCGTGCCCAAGGCCAATGCGCCCAAGGGCGGTGCCCGCGAACTGGAAGGGCTCACGATCCACCCGGTGGAGCGGATCGAGCAGGCGCTGGACGTGGTGCGGGAGCTCGCATGAAGATCGCGGTGCTGTCGGACATCCACGGCAACCTGCCGGCGCTGAAGGCGGTGCTGGACGAAGTGGAGGGCGAAGGCGTCGACGCGGTGGTGAACCTGGGCGACATCCTGAGCGGCCCGCTGATGCCCGCCGAGACCGCGGAGCTGCTGCTCGCGCGCGACTTCGTCACCATTGCCGGCAACCAGGACCGCGCCCTGCTCGCGCAGTGGCAGCGCGCCGACCGCGACGTCGGCGGCAGCGACGGCTATGCCGCCAGCCAGATCGGCGCGCAGCATGCGCAGTGGCTGCGGTCGCTGCCGCCGAGCCGCTGGCTGGGCGAGGACGTGTTCCTGGTCCACGGCACGCCGGGCAGCGACCTGAAATACCTGCTGGAGACGGTGACGCCCGACTTCGGCCTGCACGGCTCGACCGGCCTGCGCGCGGCCAGCTCCGAGGAAATCGCCTCGCGGCTGGGCGCCGGCGAGGAGGATTGCCGCCACGCCAGCCTGGTGCTGTGCGGGCACAGCCACGTGCCGCGCGCCGCGATGGTGGACGGCACCCTGGTGCTCAACCCCGGCAGCGTGGGCCTGCAGGCCTACGACGACGAGGAGCCGGCCCGGCACCGGGTGCGGAACGGCACCCCGCACGCCCGCTACGCCGTCGTGGAGCGCCGCGGCGCCTGCTGGAACGCGCGCCTGTGCAGCGTCGCCTATGACTGGGACGGCATGCAGCAGCTGGCCGCCAACTGCGGCCGCCACGACTGGGCATACGCATTGGCCACCGGAAACCTGCCCGCCGACGGCAGCACAATCGCGGCATGAACCTGCAGAAAGTCGTACTGCCCTTGCTGGGCGTCGGGGTCGTGGCCATCGCCTGGCGCGGCCTGGGCTGGGCCGGCGTGGCCCTGGCCGTCGGCGGCATCGTCATGTGGATGCTGCTGCACTTCACCCGCATGATGAAAGTGCTGCAGCGCGCCTCCAGCCGGCCGGTCGGCTACTGCGACAGCGCCGTGATGCTCAATGCCAAGCTGAGGCCGCGCGTGAACCTGCTGCACGTGATGGCGATGACGCGCGCCCTGGGCGAGCAGGTCAGCCCCAAGGAGCAGCAGCCGGAGGTCTATCGCTGGACCGACGGTTCGGGCTCGCACGTGACCTGCGAGTTCCTGCGCGGGAAACTGGTGAAGTGGGAGCTGTTCCGCCCGCAGGCCCCCGCGGAAGAGGCTCCGCCCCCCGGCCCTTAAAATGGGCGGTTCCGCGATTCCGCGATACCCATTCCCCTGAAGGACACACCATGAGCCCGGTAGTACCCTCGATGGCCGACCGCGACGGCAAGATCTGGATGGACGGCGAGCTGGTCGACTGGCGCGACGCGAAGATCCACGTGCTGACCCACACGCTGCACTACGGCTGCGGCGCGTTCGAAGGGGTCCGTGCCTACAACACCGTCAACGGCACCGCGATCTTCCGCCTGCAGGAACACACCGACCGCCTGTTCAACAGCGCCAAGATCCTGCGCATGAACCTGCCCTTCAGCAAGGAGCAGCTCAACGAGGCGCAGAAGGCGGTGGTGAAGGCCAACAAGCTGGAATCCTGCTACATCCGCCCGCTGGTGTGGATCGGCTCGCAGAAGCTGGGCGTGAGCCCCAAGGGCAACCAGATCCACTGCATGGTCGCGGCCTGGGCCTGGGGCGCCTACCTGGGCGAGGAAGGCCTGCAGCGCGGCATCCGCGTCAAGACCTCCAGCTACACGCGCCACCACGTCAACATCACGATGACGCAGGCCAAGGCGGTCAGCAACTACAGCAACTCGATCCTCGCCAACATGGAGGCGCTGGACGACGGCTACGACGAGGCCCTGCTGCTCGATAGCTCCGGCTTCGTCTCCGAGGGCGCGGGCGAGAACGTGTTCGTGATCAAGGACGGCGTGATCTACACGCCCGACCTGTCGGCCGGCGCGCTGAACGGCATCACGCGCAACACCGTCTTCCACATCGCGAAGGACCTGGGCATCGAGGTGGTGCAGAAGCGCATCACCCGCGACGAGATCTACATCGCCGACGAGTGCTTCTTCACCGGCACCGCCGCCGAAGTCACGCCGATCCGCGAACTCGATCGCGTGCAGATCGGCATCGGCCGCCGCGGCCCGGTCACCGAGAAGCTGCAGAACGCCTTCTTCGACATCGTGAACGGCCGCAATCCCAAGTACGCCCACTGGCTCACCCGCGTCTGAGAATGGCAAACAACAAACCCGAAAAAGTGGTGGAACTGCTGGCGAAGGACCTCAACGCCAACGGCGGTGTCTTCTGCCCCAGCCCCAAGGCCGACATGGCACTCTGGAGCAGCCACCCGCGCGTCTACCTCGACGTGGCCCAGAGCGGCGGGGCCAAGTGCCCCTATTGCGGCACCGTCTACAAGCTCAAGGAAGGCGAGCACTTCGGCTCCCACCACTAATTGGGGTCAGATTCCAATTTCCGCTCCACCGCCGCCGCCCAGCGCGCGGCGGCCGCGACGCGGGCCCTCGTCGTCGCCCCGCAGTGGATCGGTGACGCGGTCATGACCGAGCCGCTGCTGCGCCGCCTGCACGCGCGCGGCGAGCGGATCACGGTCGGCGCGCTGCCTTGGGTGGCGCCGGTGTATCGCGCCATGCCGCAGGTGGACGCGGTCATCGACTTTCCCTTCCGCCACGGCGGCCTGCAGTGGCGCGAGAGGCGCGCCCTGGCGCGCCAGCTCGAAGGCAACTTCGATGTCGCCTATGTGCTGCCGAACTCGCTCAAGAGCGCGCTGCTGCCCTTCCTGGCCAGCATCCCGCGCCGCGTCGGCTACCTGGGCGAAGCGCGCGTGGGCCTGCTCACGCAGCGGCTGAAGAACCCGAAGAACAAGCCGCCGATGGTGGCCTTCTATTCGGCGCTGAGCGGCGAGGAGGGCCTGGAGCAGGACCGGCCGGAACTCTCGCTCCCGCCAGCGCAGGTCGACGAAGTGCTGCGAGCGCAGGGACTCGCGCGCGGCGCCTACGTCGTGATGGCCCCCGGCGCCGAATACGGCCCGGCCAAGCGCTGGCCCCACTTCGGCGCACTCGCGCGGCAGCTCGATCGCCCCGTGGTCCTCCTCGGATCCGGCAAGGAAGCCGACTTGTGCGAGTCCATCGCGTCCCAGGCGCCGGACCGCTGCCGCAACCTGGCGGGCAAGACCTCGCTGCTGGAAGCCTTCGCCCTGATCGCCGGCGCCGGCGGGGTGGTGAGCAACGATTCGGGCCTGATGCACGTCGCCGCGGCCTTCGGCGTGCCGCAGGTGGCCCTGTTCGGCTCGTCGAGCCCGCTGCACACGCCGCCGCTGAACGAGCGGGCGAAGGTGGTGTGGCTGAAGCAGGACCCGGATTACGCGCCGCCGCTGGATTGCGCGCCGTGCTTCGAGCGCGAGTGTCCGCTGGGGCACTTCCGGTGCCTCAACGATGTGAGCCCGGAGCGGGTGCGCGGGCTCCTCTGAGTTCCCACCAAAAAAAACAGCCATCTTGCGATGGCTGTATCAAGTCCTTGGAAGGACGTCGTTGGGAGACTTGAAACCTGTAAACCGGGTGTCCGCGATGTCGTGACAGATGGGATGCAACTCTAGTCTTCCCGGCCGCAACGTCCATCCCCCTTAAAGGTGATGGCAGAGCCGCCGGATGAAGCGGCCATCTTCGTGACTTTCTTCGCTCTTGGCGAGGGCCCCGGGAAGGCTTTTACGGTGCGTTACACGGAGGCGCAGGGGAGCCGGAGCACGAAGCAGGCGCCGCCCCCGGGGTTGTCCTCGCAGTGGGCACTGCCGTGGTGCCGCCGGGCGATGGAGCGCACCAGCGCCAGGCCCAGCCCGACCCCGCCTTCGCGCTCGCTGGCACCGCGCAGCCGGTAGAAGGGCTCGAAGATGCGCTCGCGCTCCGGCTCGGGCACGCCGGGGCCGCGGTCGCAGACCCGCACCAGGGCGTCGGAGCCTTGCCGGACCACGCTGACGCGCACCGGGCCGCTGGTATAGCGGCGGGCGTTCTCCAGCAGGTTGCGGATGGCCCGGCGCAGCAGCTTGGACACGCCCTGCACCACCAGCGTCTGCTCCGACTCGGAGGCTTCCAGCTCGGCTCCGGCGCGAGCGCTTTCCTCTGCCGCCAGGCCGGTGAGGTCCACCGATTCCACGGTGCCCACGTCGGACTCGCGGGCGTCGAGCCGGCTGGCCAGCAGGATCTCGTCGATCAGCTGGTCCAGCTCCGCAATGTTGCGCGTGATCTCCTCGCGGCAGCGCGGGGCAGGCTCGGGCTCCATCAGCTCCAGCCCCATGCGGATGCGCGCCAGCGGCGAGCGCAGCTCGTGCGAGGCATTGGCCAGCAGCGACTTGTGCGACTTGACCAGCCCTTCGATGCGCTCGGCAGCGTGGTTGAAGCGCCTGGCGAGGAAGGCGACCTCGTCGCTGCCGCTCTCCGACACCCGCACGCTCAGGTCGCCCTCGCCCCAGCGCTCGACCCCGCCGCGCAGGTCCTCGAGGCGCTGCGTGAGCCGCCGCACGATGGGGTAGCTGCCCACCGCCACCGCCAGCGCGACGATCCCCAGCAGCCAGAGGAAGCCGGTGGAGCCGCGCGGCAGCCAGCCGCGGCCCCCGGGCGGACCGTCCCCCGGCGGCCGCGGACGCGGCGGCAGCTGGACGACGATGCTGCGCCCGTCCTTCATCTCGATGGGGAACTCCAGCCCCACGCCCGGCACCCGCACCGGCCGCACCCGGCTCTGGCCGATCACCTCGCCGGCCTCGTTGCGCACGATGATCTCGCGCATCGGGGTCTGTTCCTGGTTGACCCGCCACAACCAGCCGAAGGCGATCGTGAGCAGGCCCACCGTGGCGATCACGGCGATCCAGATGCGCAGGTAGAGAGGGAAGCGCCAGCGCGCATTCCAGGCGGTCATGCGGTCGCGGGCGCTCCGGGGCTAGTCCTGCTGCTTGGCGAAGACATAGCCGACCCCGCGCACCGTGAGGATGCGCTTGGGGTTCTTGGGGTCGGCCTCGATGGCCGCGCGGATGCGGCCCATGTGCACGTCGATCGAGCGGTCGAAGGCTTCCAGCTCGCGTCCGCGCACGGCTTCCATGATCTGGTCGCGGGTGAGCACGCGCCCGGCGCGCTCGGCCAGCACCACCAGCAGGTCGAACTGGTAGGAGGTCAGGTCGGCCGGCTTGCCGCCCACCGTCACCGTGCGGGCGTCGCGGTCGATCTCCAGCGAGCCGAAGCGCATCAGCTTGGCCGGCGGCGGCGTGCCGTCGTGGCGCCGGCGCAGGATCGCGCGGATGCGCGCCAGCAGCTCGCGCGGCTCGAAGGGCTTGGGCAGGTAATCGTCGGCACCCAGTTCCAGGCCGACGATGCGGTCCATGGGATCGCCCTTGGCCGTGAGCATCAGCACCGGCACCTTGCCGGTCTCGCCGGGCAGCGAACGCACGCGCCGGCACACTTCCAGCCCGTCGAGGTCGGGCAGCATCAGGTCCAGCACCACCAGGTCGGGCGTGCTGCCGGTGGGCGGGTCCTCCAGCAGGTTCAGGCCGGCCGTGGCATCGGCAGCGTGGGTCACGCCGAAGCCGGAACGTTCCAGGTACTCGCCGACCATCTGGGCCAGGCGAGTGTCGTCCTCGATCATCAGGAGTTGCTGCATGTGGGAATACTACTTACTGCAAAGGCCACCGACGCGGGGCCGCTCCAGGCCATAGTCGTCAGCGGGCATCGCAGCCGCTTGTCCCGGCCGTAAAGTAAAGTAAACGACGGTCTCCAATGCCCGTGGAACCTCCCGCGAGGGAGTGCCTAGCCGCGCGCGCCCGCCGTGGCCGCCGTCGTGCCGTGGCGGCCCTGCATGCGCCACAGCAGCAGGATCAGCAGCATGGGCGGGATCGCCGTCAGCGCCGTGCCGATGAAGGCCGTGGCATAGGCGCCGAGCAGCCCGTAGGTCGGTGTCAGGGTGTCGACCGCGACGCCCGAGAACCCCTTGAGGAATTTCCCCAGCAGCGCATAGGTGGACGACAGCATGGCGTACTGCGTGGCCGTATACCCCAGGCTGGTCAGGCTGGACATGTAGGTGACCAGCGCCACGCCCGCGAAGGCCTGCGCGAAGGAGTCGATCGACATCACCAAGGCGAACATCACGTCGTTGACGTGCAGAGCGAGGAGTGCGAAAGCCCCCGTGCCGATCGCCTCCAGCACCAGCCCCACGATCAGGGTGGGCAGGATGCCGATGCGGATGGCGGTGAGCCCCGCGGCGCCCAGCCCGACGAAGGTCGCCACCAGGCCGAAGGAGCCGCGCACCACCGCCACCGTGTCCTTGCTGACGCCGAGGTCGTGGTAGTACGGGTTGTACATGGGCCCCATGACGAAGTCCGGCAGCCGGTACAGCGCCACCATGGCCAGGATCACCAGGCCGGCCATCTTGTGCTTGCGGAAGAAGTCCACGAAGGGCCCGATGAGCGCGTCGAGCAGCCCGCGGGCGCTCCACAGCGGCGGCTTGCTGTGCAGGACTTCGTCGGCCCGCGTGGGTTCGAAGGCCTTGAAGGTCGCGACCATGCCGACGACCATCAGCACGGCCATCGCCACGTACGAGATCGGCCAGCCCACGCGTTCCGCCGCCGCGATGATGGCGGCATCGGTGACGAGCAGCGCGATGCGGTAGCCCAGCTGGGCCGCCGAGGTGAGGAGGCCGACCTCCTCCGAATTCGACGCGGCTTCGATCCGCCAGGCGTCGATCGCGATGTCCTGCGTGGCCGAGGCGAAGGCGACCAGCAGCGCGAAGGCACCGATCACGGCCAGCCCGGGCCCCACCCCGACGACCGCCATGCCGACCAGCCCGATCGCCACCAGGATCTGGCAGAACAACATCCAGCCGCGGCGCCGCCCCAGCTTGCCGAACAGCGGGATGTCCATCCGGTCGACCAGCGGGGACCAGTACACCTTGAAGGCATAGGCGAAACCCACCCAGGAGATGAAGCCGATGGCCTTGAGGCTGGTGCCCTCGTCGCGCAGCCAGTAGCCGAAGGTGTTGGCCGTCAGCAGGAAGGGCAGCCCGGAAGAGAAGCCCAGAGCGAGCATCATCGCGACCTTGGGCTCGCGCACGGAACGCAGGACATCCATGGCCGAGCGCTTCTTCTTGCGCGGCTCTTCGGCGGGCGGTGCAGGCGGGCTCTGCGTGGAGGAGGCGACGGGGTCCGACATCTTGTCCTTGATCTGCTCGTTGATTATTCGCCCATGTGCCAACTCTGTAACGCCAAGGCAGCGCCGTGGGTCGGCCGGCGTGCCTTTCTAGTGGCAGCCGGCGCCGTCGTCGCCGGACCCGCCATCAGCCAGGTCGACGTGGGCGAAAGCTCGCGGCTGCGCTCCCTGGTGCCCGCCGACGAGCTCGAACAGGCCGCCACGCAACAGTATGGCGAGCTGCTGCAGGAGGCCCGCGCCAAACGCGCGCTGGCACCCGAAAGCCACCCGCAGCTGCAGCGGCTGCGGTCGATCTCCTCCCGCCTGATCGCCGATGCGCCGCGCTGGAACCCGCGCGCCCGCGGCTGGCGCTGGGAGGTGAACCTGATCGGCAGCGACAGCATCAACGCCTTCTGCATGCCCGGGGGCAAGATCGCCGTCTTCACCGGCCTCATCGACAAGCTCCGCCTCAGCGACGACGAGCTCGCAATGGTAGTGGGTCACGAGATCGCGCATGCGCTGCGCGAGCACGCGCGCGAACGCATCGCCAAGAGCAAGGGCACGGGCGCGCTGCTGTCCTTCGGCGCGCAGCTGTTCGGCCTGGGCCAGCTCGGCGACGTGGCGGCCAACATCGGCACGGAGTTGCTGACGCTCAAGTTCAGCCGCGACGACGAGATCGAGGCGGACCTCGTGGGCCTGGAGATGGGCGCGCGCGCCGGCTTCAATCCGCAGGCGTCCATCTCCCTGTGGGAGAAGATGGCGCAGGCGTCGGGCGGCTCGGGCGGCTCCTTCCTGTCCACGCACCCCTCGGGGCCGGACCGCATGCGGCGCCTGGCCGAGAACATCCCGCGCGTCGAAGGACTGTACCGGCAGGCCGCGGCCAGCCGGCCGGCCACGATGGGCAATCGCTGACCGGGACTCCTGCGCGACTCACGCGACCGCGTGGATGCGCTGCGCCGGCGCCTCGGGCAACACCGAGGCGAGGGCGCGGTCGCCGAGCCGGAAGCGCTGCTCCAGGATCTCGGCGAGCAGGGCGCGGAAGTCCGTCGTCACCGCCAGGTCGCGTCCCTCGTACAACGCCGCGGTTTCGAGCCCGGGCCATTCCCCGTGCACCTTGCCGCCGCGTACCCCGGCGCCGAGCAGGAGCGCCACGTTGCCGTGGCCGTGGTCGGTGCCGAGGTTGCCGTTCTGCCTCACGGTGCGGCCGAACTCGGACAGCACGACCACCGTCGTCTCGCGCAGGTGGTCCCCGAGTCCCCGCGCCAGCGCGTCCAGCGCCCCCGCCAACAGGGTGAACTTGCCCGCCAGCAAGCCGCGGGCGCTGCCCTGGTTGACGTGCGTGTCCCAGCCCGCCACCGGCACGAAGGCCAGGCGCACGCGCGGATCCGCGGCCATGAGGCGGCCGAGGCGGCTGGTGTCGCGCGCCAGGCCGGCCAGGGACAGCGCGCCCGCGTCGGCCTTCGCGTCGTCGCTGCCCAGGGCGGCCTGCATCTCGCGCCGGGCGGTGGTGAGCTGCTGCATGCTGCGGCCGAGCGGGTCGGCGTCGTCGTAGAGCGCGGAGAAGGCCGCCGTCGCCTGGCTCTCCGCCACCGGGCCCTGCGGGCGGGGGCCGCTCTCCATGGACGCCACCGCGGCGTCGCCCTGCAGGATCCTCGGCATCGTCGGCCCGAGGCTGAAGGCCAGCATGCGGCGCGCTTCGGCCGTGGGCGCGGTGGCCCCGAGCACGGCGGCCAGCCGGTTCATCCAGCCGTCCCGCGTGCCCTTGCGGCCGGGCGTGCCCGTTTCCATGTGGTCCTGCGCATCGAAATGGGAGCGGCTCGGGTCCGCCGACCCGCTCGCCTGCACGAAGGCAAGCTGCTTCGCGTCCCACCAGGGCAGCAGGGCGGCCGCCGCGGGATGCAGGCCGAACAGCTTGTCCAGCGGGAGCACGCCGTCGGCTTCGCCGGGCCGCGCGAGCGCGATGCCCGACCGGTTGGCGTAATAGGCCGGATCCGCGTGGGGCACTACCAGGGACAGGCCGTCCATGCCCCCGCGCAGGAGCACCACCACCAGCCTGCCGGGCGCGGGCTCCGGGGCGGCGAAGGCCAGGCGGATGCCGCTCGCGGCCGCCGCGCCGGCCGCCCATTGCAACAGTGCGCGTCGCCGGGTGTCCATGGTCTTCCCTTCCGCGGCTAGCGCCGCATCATGCCGGGACCCGCGAGCACGAGCGCGACGGCGAGCCGCGGCTGGTCCTGGTGCTGCAGGGCCGCTTCCCTGGTGCGCGGCGTCACCAGCGGCCCGAGATCTGCGAGCAGGCGCTCGGGTTCCACCGGCGCCGGTCCCAGCCAGTTGTTCGCCACGCGGGTCACGAATTCGACCCGGCGACCCAGCACGTGCGGGCTCATCCAGGCCGCTTCCGTGTTCTTGTAGCCATCCGGCGTGGGGCAGCCGAACAGGCGCATGCCCTCGCTCACGAGTTCGAACTGCAGGGGGCGCACGTTGGCCGGCGTGTGACCGAGCGCGCGCAGGCTGGACAGGGCGAACTGCAGCGGGGTCTTGAACTTGGAGCCGCGCTGCCGCTCGTCCCAGAACTCCTCGCTGGTGAACAGCGTGCGCAGCACCGGGAGTACCTGGCCGTCCTGGGCCAGGAACACCCGCGCGGCGCGGTCCACCAGCGCCGGCGGGGGCGCGTCGCTGACGAAGTACTGCGCCAGCTTGAAGGCGAGATGGCGCGCGGTGGACGGGTGGCGGGCCAGCGTGTCCAGTGCGACGTCGCCCTCCGACTCGCCGCCCGCGGGAACGTGCAAGCCCAGCCAGGTCTTGCCGCCGGCGTCGTGCGCGCGCGCATTGAACAGGAAGCCCGGCATGCGCCGCGGGTCGCCCGGCAGCGGCACGGGCTCCGACGGCGGCGCCTCGTCCGGCCGCACGGGCGCGAAGGTCCAGCCCGTGAGGATGCGGGCCAGCTCGGTCACGTCCTGCTGCGTGTAGCCACCGTCCACCCCGAGCGTGTGCAGTTCCATCAGCTCGCGCGCGTAGTTCTCGTTGAGGCCGCGGGGGCCCCGGCCGGGTGCCACGCTCACGGCGTTGTCGAGGTAGCTGAGCATGGCGGGATGACGCGCCGTGGCATGCAGCAGGTCCGCGAAGCGCCCCAGCGCATACGGCCGGATCGCGTACTGCTCGTAATGGCCGATGAGCACCCGTGCATGGCCCTTGCCCTGGTCCACATTGAAGTGGTTGAACCAGAAATCGACCATCGCTTCCTCGAGCTGGCGGGGGCTTTCCAGCGCGCGGTAGATGCGGGACTCGAAGGCGGCCACCTGCAGCGCGACCAGGTAGCGGCCCAGTTCCGTCGACTCGGGGGCGGCCTTCATGTCCGGGCGCAGTTCGTAGCCGGGCGTGGGCAGTCCGGCGGCACGGTCGCGGGAGATCTGGCGGCCCCGCCGGGCGATGGCGATGTAGCCCTGCATCAGCACCGCGGGATGGACGCCCAGGAAGCGGTCCTCCTGCAGCCGCGCGTTCAGGACGGCGGGCAGCGCAGCGCCGGCCGGCTGCAGCTGTTCCTCCACCCAGCCTTGCGGATCGCGAGCGATGCGGGAGAGGTCGCCGGGACGCGGGCCATAGCCCAGCCGGTTGAGGGCGTGCGCGCCGGCGGCCGCGCCCGAGGGCCTGCCGGCGGCGGCGAGGGCCAGCCGTGGGCCGCCTGCCACGGCGGCCAGGCCGGCACCGGTGCGCAGCAGCATGGCACGACGAGAGACCATGGGCACCTCCGATCAGTGCTGTGGCCGCAGCATAGTGGCGCGGCGGGCCGCGCACCTGACCGGACGCCGCCCCGGAGGTAAACGCGCGGTAAAACGTTGCCGGACTCAGGTCCCGGCGACGTACGGATTGCTCTTCCGTTCGCGCCCGAAGGTGCTCTCCGGACCGTGGCCGGGAATGAACACGGTGTCGTCGCCCATCGGCCAGAGGCGCTGCGTGATGCTGGCGATCAGCGTGGCGTGGTCGCCGCGCGGGAAGTCGGTGCGGCCGATGCTGCCGGCGAACAGCACGTCGCCGACGAAGGCGCGCTTCATCTCCGGCGAGTGGAACACCACGTGGCCCGGCGTGTGGCCGGGGCAGTGTCGCACGTGCAGGGTGTGGCCCGCCAGTTCCACGGTGTCGCCGTCGTGCAGCCAGCGCGTCGGCGTGAAGGTTTCCGCCGCCGGGAAGCCGAACATCGCGCCCTGCTGCGGCAGGCCCTGGATCCAGAACTGGTCCTCCGGGTGCGGGCCGACGATGGGCAGCGACAGGCGCCGCGCCAGTTCCGCCGTGCCGCCGGCGTGGTCGATGTGCGCGTGGGTCAGCCAGATCTGCTCCAGCCGGAGGCCGTGGCGGTCGATCTCGCCGAGCAGGGTGTCGAGGTCGCCGCCGGGGTCGATCACCGCCGCCTGGCGGGTCGCCTCGTCGTAGACGACGGAGCAGTTCTGCTGGAAAGGGGTGACGGGGACGGTGAAGTAGCGCAGCATGCGGGGATTGTCTCCTGCCGCCGCGCGCCCCTATGTCGCGCGCGCCGCCCTGAGCGCGGAAGCCAGCTCCAGCAGCGAGGCCACCACGCCGCCCACCGTCTCGCGCGCCTTCTCTTCCTTCAGTTCGCCGGCCGCATCGAAGGCCTGGTCGGCGCGCGACAGGGCGAACTGGCGCGGATGCACGAGCATCGCGAAAGCCATCTGCAGGTACTGGCGCAGGTAGTTCATCGAGCGCAGTCCGCCCAGCGGCCCCGGCGAGGCGGAGAGCAGGCCCACGGGCTTGCCGGCGGTGGCCTTCAGCCCCGCGGGCCGTGCGCCGCTCGCGGGCGCGCGCGACAGCCAGTCGAAGGCATTGACCACCAGCGGCGTCGGGAAGCCGTTGTACTCGGGCGTGACGAGCAACACGGCGTCGGCGGCCACGATCGCGTCGATCAGCTCGCCGGCGCGTTCGGGCACGCCTTCGCTCGCCTCGATGTCGCCGTCGTAGAGCGGCAGGCCCAGCGCGCGCAGGTCCAGCAGGTGCACGGAAGCGCCCTGTGCCTCCGCGATGCGGCTGGCCGCGCGCGCGAGGCGCAGGTTCAACGACCCGGTGCGGGAGCTGCCGGGAATCACGAGCAGGGAAACGGGCGCGGCCTGGTTCATGCGGGCGATCCTAGCCCGCCGCGTCGCGCGACGCCACCGCGCCCGCTTCAGACCCGCCCGAGTCCGGCGAAGGTGCTCAGGTCGGCCCGCGGCGGCGGGGCCAGCGTGACCGAGGCGGAGAGGACCTCCTCGCCCTGGTATTCGGTGGTGACCAGCGCCCGCTGCGTCAGCCGGTCGAGCGCCACCGGGCCGAGTGCGCGCCAGGTCGCGGCGCACAGGTGGATGCTGCCCGGGGCCGTGCTGTCGGCGCAGCCGGCCGCCTTGCGCGGCATTTCGCCGAGGGTCAGCTGCCGCGGCACCCCGTCGATTTCGAAGCTGGCGGCCAGGCAGGGCGCGGTGACGAGGGCGCTGCGCAAGCGGGCGCGCGAGGTGCGTTGCAGCAGCATGGCGACTTCCAGCGCCGCGCGCGGCCGCGCGAACGCCATCAGCACGCGCGGGCCGAACTGCTCGACGCAGCCCTCGAAGCGGTTCGCCAGCGTGCGGACGTCGGTTTCCGTCCATTCGGAGGCAGCCAGGTCGCACGCCAGCAGCGTGCTGCATTCCTCCGTGAAGCGGATCGTGTCGTAGCCGGGGCCGAGGAACAGCTTGCGCCATACGTCGACCGGCAGGTCGTTCAGCAATTCCTCGGCCAGTGCATCGAGCAGCGCGGCCTGGTCGGCCGGCGTGCCCGTCCTGCGTTCTTCTGGCGCTTCCGGCGCGACTCCCAACGGCGACCCCATCGACTTCCCCCTGTTTGTTTCGAAGTGTGACGATCGCCGGGGAGCGCGGCCAGACGGAGGATTCGTTACGCCGCAACGAGGGAGAAGGCCTAATCCTTGCGGATTCATCGGGACCGAAGGTCGCGGTGCGCGGCCCGGCGGCGCGGCGCGCGCCTTCCTTCACGCGGCGTGGGGCAGCGCGCTTGTAACGGGGCCTGCAGTTCCCTGCGGGGCATGACCGGCTTTCCGGCCGGGGCAGAATCCGCCGCAGGCGCGCGAAGCGCCGAGGAGACCGCCATGCCTGCTCCGGTCCTGAACATCGCCGATGCGAAGTACTTCGACCTGGCCGAGATGTCGCGCAGCAAGGGCAGCGCCATGCCCGGGGAGCGCTTCGGCGGCCGGATGGCGCCGCTCGCGCCGGCGCTCGGTGCGAAGAAGCTGGGCTACAACGTGACCGTGGTGCCGCCGGGCAAGCGCGCCTTCCCCTTCCACAACCACCGCCTCAACGAGGAGATGTTCTTCGTCGTCGAAGGCACGGGGCAACTGCGCTTCGGCAGCGACACCTGGCCGCTGCGCGCCGGCGACGTGGTCGCGTGCCCGCCGGGCGGGCCCGAGGCGGCGCACCAGATCGTCAACACCGGCGCCACCGAGCTGAAGTTCCTGGCGGTGAGCACGATGCTGCACCCCGAGGTCTGCCAGTATCCGGACTCGGGCAAGTTCGCCGTCACGGACGGCATGGGACCGGACGGCTTCCGCCATGTCGGCCGGCCCCAGGACATGCTCGATTACTGGCAGGGCGAATAGCCGCCGGATTCAACGACGCAAAGGAGACGAGATGCGCATCGCGATCATGGGTTCGGGCGGCCTGGGCGGCTATTTCGGGGCGCGGCTGGCGCGGGGGGGCGCCGAGGTGCACTTCGTCGCGCGCGGCGCGCACCTGGAGGCCATGCGCAGCCAGGGCCTGCGCATCGAAGGCCCCGAACCCATGCACCTGCCCCAGGTGAGCGTCACCGACAACCCGGCCGGCATCGGCGAGGTCGACGTGGTGATGCTGGCCGTGAAGCTGTGGGACACCGAACAGGCGCTGGCGCAGATCCGTCCGCTGGTGGGACCGGACACGGCGGTGATCTCGTTCCAGAACGGCGTGCTGAAGGACCGGGCCCTGCGCGCCGCCTTCGACGCGCGCCAGGTCATGGGCGGTGTCGGCTACGTCGCCACCACCATCGCCTCGCCGGGCGTGATCCGCCAGACCGGGCCCATGCAGCGGCTGCTGTTCGGCGAGTTCGACGGCACGCGTTCGGCGCGCGGCGAGGCGCTGCTGGCCGCCTGCCTGGCCGGCGGCATCCAGGCCGAACTGTCGGAGCAGATCCTGCGCGAGATCTGGCAGAAGTTCGTCTTCCTGGTGGGACTCTCGGGCACCACGACCACCATGCGCAAGACCATCGGCCCGATCCGCAGCCACCCGCAGACGCGCGCCTTCCTGCTGGACGTGATGCGCGAAGTGGTCGCCGTGGGCCGCGCGCACGGCGTGCCGCTGGCCGAGGACTATGCCGAGGTGCGGCTGCAGCTGGCCGACGCCGTCGCGCCGGACATGACCTCCTCCATGCACCACGACCTGGAGCGCGGCAACCGGCTGGAGGTGCGCTGGCTGGCCGGCGGCGTGGTCGAACTGGGGCAGGCCAAGGGCGTCCCGACGCCGCTCAATCGCGCCATCCACGACATCCTGTGCCTGCATGCGGAAGGCGGGCCGCGCCATGGCTGAAGCTTCCGGCGCACACCTGTCCGATCTGCGCGTGCGCAGCGTGAGCTGCACGCCGGTGGAAGTGCCCCTGCGCTACGTGCTGGGCACCAGCGCCGCGACCGTCAGGTCCGCGCCGCTGCTGCTGCTGGAGCTGCTCACCGAGCAGGGCGTCACCGGCTGCGCCTACATCTTCTGCTACCGGCGCAGCGCCGCGAAGCCGATCGCCGCGCTGGTCGAGGACGCGTGCGAGGTGGTGCGCGGCGACCGCGTCGCGCCGGTGCAGATCGCCGCGAAGCTGCAGCGCCGCTTCGCGCTGGTCGGCGTGACGGGCCTCGTGCGGATGACGCTGTCACTGTTCGACATGGCCCTGTGGGACGCGCTTGCGGTGGCGGCGGGCGCGCCGCTCGCCACCCTGCTCGGGGGCACGCCGCGTCCCGTGCGCGCGTACAACTCCTGCGGGCTCGGCCTCATGGCGCCGGAGGCGGCCGCCGACGAAGCCGAGAAGCTGCTGGAAGGCGGCATGCAGGCGGTGAAGCTGCGCCTGGGCTATCCGACGCTGCGGGAGGACCTGGCCGTGACGCGCGCCGTGCGCGCACGCCTGCCCGATGCCGTGGAACTGATGGTGGACTACAACCAGGCGCTGTCGCGGCACGAGGCGCTGCTGCGCGGCCGCGCGCTGCAATCGGAAGGCCTCTCCTGGCTGGAGGAGCCGATCCGGCAGGACGACCTGGCCGGCTGCGCCGAGATCGCCCGCGAGCTGCAGCTGCCGGTGCAGATCGGCGAGAACTTCGATGGCCCCAAGGACCTGCTGCGCGCGCTGCAGGCGCAGGCCTGCGACCTGGTGATGCCCGACGTCGCGCGCATCGGCGGCGTCACCGGCTGGATGCAGGCGGCCGGCATCGCCGAGGCGCATGGCATTCCCATGAGTTCGCACCTGATGCCGGAGTTCAGCGCCCACCTCCTGGCGGCAACGCCGACCGGCCACTGGCTGGAGTACATGGATTGGAGCGATGCGGTCGCCGCCGAGCCGGTGAAGATCGTCGACGGTCACTGGCCCCTGGCCGAGAAGCCGGGCAGCGGCGTCGCGTGGGACCCGCAGAAGGTGGCGCGTTACCGCATCGCGTGACGCCGCTGGCTGCAGCGGCTTCCACGCGGTCTATCGCGGGGCGTCGGGCGCGGGCTCGAACAGCTCCACCAGGTTTCCGGAGGGATCCTCCAGCAGGATTTGCCGGCCGCCCGGTCCTTCGACGATGTCGTTGCGAAACCGGACCCCGGCCTTCCTGAGCACTTCGATCTCGCCGTCGAGATTGCTGCTCCGGACGATGATGCGGTTCCATCCGCCCGGCTCAGGCCTGCGGCCGTCGGGCATCGGTTGCGAACCGCCCCCCGGCCCCTTGGGAGGACTCAGGACGAGCTGCAGGTTCTCCCGCTCGAGGAGGGCGAAGTAGGTCCCCGACTGGGCAGAGGCGCGAAAGCCCAGGTGGCTGGTGTAGAACGTGACCGCCGCGTCGACGTCATGCACGATGTACCGGACCATGAGTGCGTTCAGCTTCATAAGCGGTTGGACTCGCGCAGGGTGCCCGTGGTTTCCTGCCGCAGGCCAGCCCGGAGCATGAGCATGCGGCGCTACGCGAACCTCAGCGGAGACTCGGGTGTGGTCGCGTACCGGATCGGCCAGGACTTCATCGAAGTCCGCTTCAAGGATGGCGGCACCTACGTGTACACGCATGCCAGCGCCGGCCCGCGCCACGTCGAGGCAATGAAGGAACTCGCGCGGGCCGGCAAGGGACTCTCCACCTACATCTCCAGGCACGTCGGGACAGCATACGCAGCCAAGCGCCCCTAGCGGTTCACCGCAGGACCCTGCTCTCCCCCGCCTGCCGCACCAGCCGCTCCGCGTCCTCCCGCAACAGGAAGCCCGCCGCCATCGCACGCTCCGTTGCGCGGCGCACCGCTTCCACGTAGCCATCGTGGTTGCGGTAACGCTCTTCCAGCGAGCGCCGCGGATCGCCGTTCGCCTGCCGCTCCGCCGCCGTGCGGGCGAACGGGATCATCCCGCCGACGTAGTTGCAGATCTGGCCCTGGTGGAAGGGCCGCGCGCCGCCGGCCGTGATGTTCCACCCGAGGTAGGTGCCCAGCGGCGCATCGAGCAGCACCACCGGCACGCCCCCGAGCTCGTTGCCGTCCTCGTCGACCTTGGGCGCGTACATGGCCAGCACGTCCCTGATCGGCGGCGGCGCCTTGCCGGCGACGCCGGAGCCGTCGGCGGCATGGAAGCCCGACCCCCAGTCGTAATCGAGCACCGGCAGGATGAAGTCCTGCTCCGGCACCGTGGGGCGCAGCTGCGGCAGGGTGGGGAAGCCGAGCGCGGTCTTGTGCGCCGGCGCCAGCGTGCCGTCGCCGAGCCGCGGCCACTGGCTGGGCGGCGGCGCGATTCCCTTC
Organism: Ramlibacter monticola; assembly: GCF_016722785.1. Classification (GTDB taxonomy): domain Bacteria; phylum Pseudomonadota; class Gammaproteobacteria; order Burkholderiales; family Burkholderiaceae_C; genus Ramlibacter; species Ramlibacter monticola. The sequence continues at coordinate 147,988 of NZ_JAEQNE010000003.1, forward strand.
ATCACCCAGTTGCGGAAGTGCACGCGAAGCGCGTTGACGGTCTCGGTGTGCGGCACCGGATTCGCGGGCAGCAGGCCCGTGCCGTAGTTGTTGCCGGGGCAGTTCGGCCCGGTCGTGGGCAGCGCGGCGCCGGGCACGCTGGTGTCGAAGCCCCCGGCGCCGCCGCCGTGGTTGGTGCTGGCGATGTAGTAGCGGCGCACATTGGGCGGCAGCGGCAGGTCCGTCCGCGCATCGGTGCCGATCCACTCCGGCGTGAGCTTCAGCGCCCACACCTCGGCCGAGCCGAAGTGCTCGACGATCTTCGGGCAGGTGCGCGTCTCGCTGCAGCGATCCAGCAGGCCCGCGGCGGGCACGCGCCGCAGCGCATCGGGATGCGGCAGCCACCACTGCGGCCCTTCGCTGCCGGCCTGGTACAGCTCCAGCACGCCATCGGGCTGGGCCCAGCGGAAGTTGAGCGCGATGCGCCGCCCCGCAATGATGGGCCACAGGCCGTCGTGCACCTGGCGCCCCGCCTCGTCGCGGTTGAAGCCCAGGTGCAGCCAGCCGCGCAGGAAATTGCCGGACTGCGACACGCCGCGGCCTATGCTGTGCGTCACCGCGCCGGCCACCGGGTTGGGCGTGCCGGCGTCGTCCACCCGCGCGGTCTTGAAGAACGTGCCGACGTCGCGCCACGCCGCGAAGCCGATGCCGAGCGCATAGGCGTCGGCCGAGGTGTAGACCACCTGGTACAGCTTCGCTGCATCGAAGCCGTTCTTCAGGCAGACATGCGTGGGATCGGGCCGGCCGGGGAAGGGGTTGGCGGCGTCGCAGCGCGCCCAGGCCCAGTCGCCCGGCGGGATCTCCGTCTCGCCGATCACCTCGCCGCGGGTGGATTCGGCCACGCGCGAGACCAGGCGCGCGCGCCGCGTGTCGAGGCTGGCCGGCTTGTACGGCACCGGGTTGGTCTGCACGATCAGCGGCTGCGAGCCGGGGCCGCCGCGGTTGACGATGCGGCCGAACACCTCGCCGGTGACCGGCGAGCCGTCCGGGTTGCGGGCGATCGGCAACTGCAGCCAGTGCGGTTCAGCCACGCCCATGGTCGCGCGCACGGCGGTCGCGCCGGCGTTGTCGCCCTGCCAGGCGCTGGTCAGGTCGATGTCGCCGTTTGCCCGCTCGGCCACGACGTTGGGCCGGCGCAGCCCGCGGTTGGGCACCTCGTGCCACAGGAGGCCGCTGGCGCGCGCCAGGTCCACCGGCTTCGTCAGCACGAAGGTGGCGACGTAGCGCACCTTGCCGTCCGCTTCCCTGACCAGCTGGATGTCGTTGACGATCCGGTTGGCGGGCGAGGCCGGATCGAGCTCGCCGAAGGCGCGGCCCGCGACCTGCTCGAAGGCGATGCCGCCGGAATCGGCGGCGGGCAGCGGCCGCGTCTCGTCGATGACGATGCGCGTGACCCGCGCCTGCGCCGCTCCGGCCGCAAGCAGCACCACGCCCATCCCTGCCAGCCAGCGCCGCGCCCTGTCTCGCTCGTCCATGGAGTCCCCTGCGGGAGTACGGGAGGCGCCGAGTGTCCCGGCGCCCTGCGATGCGCCGCAAGGGGTTCAACCCGATGGCGCCGCGCTCAGTAGCCCGTGTCCATCCACGCCGTGGCGAAACCGATCAGCACGCAGGCGATCGCCACCGCATAGAGGATCCAGCCCGGCAGGGAGGCGGAGTCGTCGCCCACGCGACCGACCAGGAAGCGGGCGCCGAGGAAGGCGATGAAGGCGAACAGGAAGGGATAGAAGTACGTGGGCAGCTCGGGCATCTTCGGTTCCTCGCGATGCCACAAGTGTTGCCCGCTCCCGGCGGGAGCCTTGTCAGGCGCCTTCCGGCCGGCGTGTCCGCCCGCCGGCCTGGATCAGAAGGAGAACGTGGCCCCGAGCATCGGTCCGTTGAAGCTCAGGTCGTGGGTCGGCTTGTCCGACTTCATCTCGTACGCGAGATACCGCCACAGCAGCGAGACCTCGCCCCAGGAGAACGCATAGCCGACGCCGGCCGCGGCCTGCCACGTCAGCTTCGATTGGCCGGTGCCGACGTCGAGGTAGAAGGGCAGCGACCAGCGCCGGCCCTCGCCGAAGACATGGCGGCCCTTCACGCCGATGATGCCGTCCCACAGCGTCTCGGTGCGCCCGGCCGTGCCCGAGCGGGCGCGCGGAGGCAGCGCCCCGATCGCACCGGCGATGTCGAAGCGCAGTTCCTGCTCGAGGTGCGCCATGCGCGTGCCGGCCAGCAGGTCCACCTTCGTGGCGGGATTCGAGAGCACGCGGTACTTACCGGCGAGCGTCCAGATGGAGCCCCGCAGGTCCCAGCCCAGGCTGGCGGAGGTGCTCGCGTCCAGCACGCCGCCGATGTTGAAGTCGCGGCTGCCCTGCTTGTCGTTGCCGGCGTGCAGGTACATGAAATCGGTGAAGAAGCCCCAGCGGCCGTTGTCGCCCTCGAAGGAGGCGAAGAAGAAGCCCTGGATCTTGTCGGCGATGTTGCCGACGTCGACCTCGATCGAGGGGAGGCCGGGGGCGGGATCCGCGGGGAAGCGGCTGGTCCCGTCCAGCGTGGGCAGGTAGACGTAGAGGGAGGCCTGGTAGCGCCAGGGGCCCGGCGAAGCGGCGACCTGCGCTTCGCCGCACAGCGGCTGGAGCGCGATGGCGCCCGCGGCCAGTGTCCCCAGGAGGCCGCGACGGCGGGTCCGGCGTTGCATGGCCGCTACTTGACGGTGTAGCCGCGGCCCGTGAGGCAAGCGCCTCGGGCCTGGGCGAAGTTGGCCTGCATCTGGCTGTTGGCGGCGCCGGCCTGCTGCTGCGCGGCCGCGTTCTGCCGCCGGCTCTGCCCGCGCGCGGCCACGGCGCCGACCTTCGCTCCGGCGCTCGCGTCGTCGGCGACGATCTCCCCGACCACCGCGCCCCGCGCGGCGCCCCGCACGCCGGCACCGGGCGCGGTGCCCGTGGCGGTGGTGGGCGGTGCGGCCACCGGTGGCGGCTTGGCGGGATCGAAACCGGTCTGCTGGACGGCCCACTGGTAGCAGGCCGCTTCATCGTTCTTCTGCTGCTGCGGCGACTGGCCCTTGGCGGGATACACGTACTGCTGCGCACCCACAGGAGCTGCCACTGCCGCGATCAGGACCACCATGGCCAGGGTCTTGTGCGTCATGAATTCACCTCGCGTCCGCGTGGACTGCGAACTTTGGGCGGGGTCGCGCAACTCGTCTAGTGGCCCAAGGGGCTATTCCCCCGGGGAAAGTCCTTTGCGTGCTGCAGGTTTCTCGGGCTGCCTCGACGCCACCAGCCACCACAGCGGGTTGAAGCCGGTGACGAAGGCGCAGGCCACCAGCACCAGCACGACGCCGGGCAGCATGCCGGGCGTGAAGGGCTCGCCGAGGAACAGGCCGCCCCAGGTCACGCCGAACATCGGGATCATGAAGGCCGAGGAGGTCGCGGCGCTGGCGGAGATCTCCCGCATCAGCCGCATGCTGATCCAGTACATGAAGCCGGAAGTCACCATGCCGAGCACGGCAATGGCGAGCAGGGCCTCGGGGCGCAGCTGCACCGCGGGTAGGCCGGCGCCCGCCGGCAGCAGCAGCACCAGGGCGCCGGCGGCATGCACGGCGGCCGACGCGGGCAGGGGCTGCAGCACCAGCGTGGCCCGCTTCATCAGGATCGCGCCGAAGCCGTAGCTGGCCGAGGCCGCGACGCAGGCGAGCACCGCGAGCACCACGCGCGCATCGGGCTGCACCGGGCCCAGGCGCACCAGCAGCGCGACGCCACCCACGCCGGCGGCGCAGCCCAGGAGCTTGCGCAGCGTCAACCGCTCTTCCTTGAACAGGGCGCCGGCCAGCACGCCGAACAGCGGCGCGGTCGCGTTCAGCACGGCCGAATAGCCGGCCGGCAGCACCAGCCCCGCCCAGTTGAACAGCACGAAGGGCGTCACCACGGTCAGCAGGCTCAGGACGGTGAGCGAGATCCAGTGCGCCCGCGCCGGCCAGGCCTGGCGCGTGGCCCGCATCAGCACGGCCAGCACGACCGCGGCGAGGGCGCAGCGCAGGCAGGCCATGACGAGCGGACCGAAAGCCGGTGCCGCAATGCGGATCAGGGGAAAGGATCCACCCCAGACGGCGGACAGGAAGACGAGCTGGGCGAAGTGGCGGGGCTGCATGCAGGAGCCGCATTGTCCGGCCGCTGGTATTAACCCGCGTCCGCGGCGGGGCGGCAGCCCCTATCCTGCGGTCCCCGCCACTCGCCCGGGAGCGACGCCATGCAGCGACGAACCTCCACCCTCGCCCTTGCCCTCCTGGGGCTGGCGCCCCTCGGATGGACCACGCTGGCGCGGGCGCAGAACGAGCCCTTGCGGGTGGGCTTCCTGACCGTGCGCACCGGGCCGCTGGCCGCCGGCGGCCGCCAGATGGAGCAGGGCATCCAGCTGCTGCTGAAGGAACGCAACAACACGCTGGCCGGCCGCAAGGTGGAACTGGTCATCGCGGACACGGGCGGCAACCCGGCCGGCGCCAAGACGAAGACGCAGGAGCTGGTCGAGAAGGAGAAGGTGGCCGTCATCATCGGCCCGCTGGCCACCTTCGAGGCGATCGCCATCGACGACTACATCCTGCAGGCGAAGGTGCCGCTGATCACGCCGACCTCGGCGGCGCAGAACGACCTCGCGCAGCAGAAGAAGAACGAATACGTGATCCACGCCGTCGGCACGGCGGCGCAGCCCACGCACGTGCTGGGGCAGTGGGCGGCGAAGAAGCTGGGCATGAAGCGCATCGCGCTGATCGCCGACGACTTCGCCTACGGGCACGAGGGCGCGGCCGGCTTCTTCAAGTCCTTCGAGGACAACGGCGGCAAGGGCATCCAGCGCCTGTGGCCGCCGCTGAACGCGCCGGACTACGGCAACTACATCTCGCAGATCAGGCAGAACGCCGACGGCGTCTATGCCGGCTTCGCCGGCACCAACGGCGTGCGCTTCCTGAAGCAGTACAAGGAGTACCAGCAGAAGGCACCGGTGCTCGGCAACCCGACCGCGGTGGACGAAGGCATCCTGCAGCTGATGGGCGACGAGGCGCTCGGCGTGTACTCCGCGAGCTGGTATTCGGCGGCGATCGACAGCGCGGACAACCGCCGCTTCGTGGACGCCGTGAGAAGGGAATACAAGGTGACGCCGGGCTTCTACACCGCCGGCACCTACACGGCCGGCCTGTGGCTGGAGGCGGCCCTGCAGGCCATCAACGGCCGCTTCGAGGACAAGCCGGCCTTCATCCGCGCGCTGCACCAGGCGCGGCTCACCGCCGGCCCGATGGGCCCGATCCGGCTCGACGAGTATTCCAAGCCGATCCTCACCATCTACATCCGCAAGGTGGAGCGCAAGGACGGTCAGCTCGTGAACACGATCGTGGACACCTTCCCCGAGGTGTCGCAGTTCTGGACCTACGAGCCCCGCGCCTTCCTGGCCATGCCGGCCTATTCGCGCGAGAGCCCGGTGGCGAAGAACCTGGAGTAGCGCACCCCTCTCCCGGGGAGATGGGTGCGCGCGGCGCTCAGTCCACGTGGATGTTCGCGTCCTTCACCACCTTGTTCCAGCGCGCGAGGTCGGCCCGGACCTGCTGCGCGAATTCCTCGGGCTTGTTGGCCACCGGCTCGAAGCCACCCTTCAGGTAGCGCTCGCGGATCTCCGGCAGCTGCAGCACCGCGGCCACCTCGCGCTGGATGCGGTCGACGATCGGTTTCGGCGTCTTGGCCGGCGCGAACAGCCCGTACCAGGAGTTGACCTCGAAGCCGGCGAGGCCCGACTCGATCATCGTCGGCACCTCCGGCAGCACCGGGGAGCGCTTCGCGCTCGACACCGCGATGGGGCGCAGGCGACCGTCCTTCACGAAGCCGGCGATCGTCGGGATCACGGTGTAGATCAGGGGGATCTGCCCGCCGGCCACGTCGGTCACCGCCTGGCCGCCGCCCTTGTAGGGCACGTGGCGCAGCTGCGCGCCCGAGCGCAGCGCGAGCAGCTCGCCCGCCAGGTGGGTGGTGGTCGCGGTGCCGGAGGAGCCGAAGCCCAGGCCGCCCGGCTGCGTCTTCGAGTAGTCCACCAGCTCCTTGAGGTTCTTCGCCGGCACCGAGGAATGCGCGGCGAGGATCAGGGTCGCGTCATTGAGCTTGGTGATCGGCACGAAGTCATTGACCGGATCGAAGGGCGCCTTGATCAGGTTGGGCGCGGCCACCATGGCGCCGTCGAAGCCCATGAGGATGGTGTAGCCGTCCGGCGCCGCGCCGGCCACGGCCTGCGCGCCGATGTAGCCCGAGGCGCCGGGGCGGTTCTCGATCACCACCGGCTGGCCGAGGCGCTCGCCGAGCTTGTCGCTGATGATGCGCACCACCGCGTCGCCGCCGCCGCCGGGCGAGAAGGGCACGATGATCTTGACCGGGCGGGTGGGCCAGTTGTCCTGCGCGGCGGCGAGGGCGGCACTGCCGGCGACGACCAGGCCGAGCGCCAGCTTCGTGAGGAGGGAGGGGAACTTCACTGCTTTGTCTCCTGGGGGGTGATTCTCTTCAGCGGTCCCAGACTTCGTCCGGCACCGGCAGGCCGGCGAGGTCCTGCGAAGTGAGCGGGCCGTCGGGCTGGTGGCCGTAGGTCTCCAGCATCAGCATCACCTGGCGGGTGTGCTGGGCGGCGTGCCAGGTGGTGCGCTCCAGCACGTCGTGCATGGGGCGCTGGCCGTAGTAGGTTGGCACGGTGAAGTCGAGCGCCGGGTCCTTGCGCTCCTGCTCCTTCCACCAGGCCAGCACGCGGTCGCGCACCTGCAGGCCCCAGCGGGCGATGTCCTCGCCGCTCCAGTGCTCCGGCGGCACGTCGTTGAAGCCCTCGAACTTCAGCTCGATGCCCTGCGCGGCCTCCAGCCCCATCTCGGACACGCGGAAGACGTGGAAGGCGGTGCCGCCGGGCGTGCGGTTGCGGTTGCGGAACACTTCGCGCAGTTCCGGGTCGGCGAACTGGCGCACGTAGCGCGCGGCGGCGTCCAGGACCAGGTCCAGCTTCGCGACCAGCTGCGCCGGCGGCAGCGGGTCCATCAGCTTGGTCTTGAGGTCCAGGAACTTGACGACGTCGTTGAACGACTGGCACAGCGTGTACTTGCCGCCCAGCGCCACCACGGGCACGCTGCGCGCGCCGAGCTTCGCCAGTTCGGCCATGCCGGCCGGGTTGTTGTGCACGTTGATCGATTCGAACTCGATGCCCTGCTTGGTCAGGAATTCCTTGGTGCGCAGGCACGAGGAGCAGCCGGGCTGCCAGAACACCTTGATGCGGGCGGGCGATTCTTGGGCGCGGTCCATGGGAAGCGGTCTCCTGTGGAGTGGGATGGATGGGGATTCGGGGTTCAGGCCTGCCAGACCCAGGGCCGTTCGGCGCGCTGGCGCTGCTGGAAGGCCGCGATGGCGGCGGCGTTCTTCAGGGTGGCGCCGATGGCGTCCAGGCCTTCGAGCAGCGCCTGCTTGCGCAGCGGCTCGACTTCGAAGGCGATCTCCTCGCCCGACGGCATCGCGATGCGCTGGCGGGGCAGGTCGATGCGGAGGGTGGCGTCCTCGCGCGTGGTCGCCTCGGCCAGTTGCCGCTGCAGCCGCTGCACGGTCGTGACGGGCAGCCGGATCGGCAGCACGCCGTTCTGGAAGCAGTTGCCGAAGAAGATCTCGCCGAAGGAGGGCGCGATCACGCAGCGGATGCCCAGGCCGGCCACGGCCCAGACGGCCATCTCGCGCGAACTGCCGCAGCCGAAGTTCTCGCCCGCCACCAGGATGCCGGCGCCGCGGAAGGGCACGCGGTGGAACACGAAGTCGGGGTTCTCGGCGCCGTCGGCGAGGAAGCGCTCCATCTCGAACGCCCAGGCGCCCATCTCCTCGCGCGGCGTGCGGGCGCAGCGTTCGATGCGGATGATGCGGTCGGTGTCGACGTTGGCGTGCGGGTAGGGCGCGGCCACGGCCGTGACCACTTCGAACTGGCGCATCAGAAGCTCCTCACGTCCACGATGGCACCGGCGATCGCGGCGGCCGCCGCCATCTCGGGGCTGGCCAGGTGCGTGCGTGCGCCGGGGCCCTGGCGGCCGACGAAGTTGCGGTTGGAGGTGGAGACGCAGCGCTGGCCCGGCGCCACCAGCTCGCCGTTGGCACCGACGCACAGCGAGCAGCCCGGCTCGCGCCACTGCAAGCCGGCGGCGAGGAACACCTCGTGCAGGCCCTCGGCTTCCGCCTCGCGCTTGACGCGCTCGGAGCCGGGCACGACCCAGGCTTCGACGTGCGACGCGACGCGCCGCCCCTTCACGACCCGGGCCGCGCGGCGCAGGTCCGGCAGGCGCGCGTTGGTGCAGGAGCCGATGAAGACGCGGTCGATGCGGGTGCCGGCGATCGCTTGCCCGGGCTCGAGGCCCATGTACGCGAGCGCCTCGCTCCAGGACTGGCGGTGGACGTCGTCGGGCGCCTGCGCCGGGACGGGAACGCGCTGGTCGATGCGCACCACCTGCTCCGGGCTGGTGCCCCAGGTGATGTGCGGGGCGAGCTGCGTGCAGTCGATCAGCACCTCGGCGTCGAAGCGCGCGTCCGGGTCCGAAGGCAGGGTGCGCCAGTAGGCCTCGGCCTCCTGCCAGGCCTCCCCCCGCGGGACGTGGCGCCGCCCCTTCAGCCAGGCGAAGGTGGTCTCGTCCGGCGCCACCATGCCGACCTTGGCACCGCATTCGATCGCCAGGTTGCACAGCGTCATGCGGCCTTCCATGTCGAGCGCGCGCACCGCCTCGCCGGTGTACTCCAGCGCGTGGCCGGTGCCCCCGGCGGTGCCGATGCGGCCGACCAGCGCGAGGATCATGTCCTTGGCGCCCACGCCCGGCGGCAGCCTGCCCTCGAAATGCGCGCGCATGGTCTTCGGCCGGCGCTGCGGCAGCGTCTGCGTGGCCAGCACGTGCTGCACCTCGCTGGCGCCGATGCCGAACGCGAGCGCGCCGAAGGCGCCGTTGGTGCAGGTGTGGCTGTCGCCGCAGACCATGGTGAGGCCCGGCAGCGACAGGCCCAGTTCGGGCGCGACCACGTGCACGATGCCCTGCCCTTCGTCGCCGAGGTCGTACAGGCGCACGCCGGTCTTCGCGGTCTGCTCGCGCAACCTCGCGATCAGTTCGTCTGCCCAGGGTGCGATGCCGCCGGTGCGGCCCGGCCGCGTCTCGACCACGTGGTCGGGCGTGGCGAAGGTCAGCTCGGGGTTGCGCACCTTGTGCCCGCTGCGCAGCACGGCCGCGATGGCGTCGCCGCCGCCCAGGTCGTGCAGCAGGTGGCGGTCGACGTGCAGGAGAGCGATGCCGGGCGCGAGCTGCGCGACGACGTGCTCGTCCCAGACTTTCTCGAACAGCGTGCGCGGATTCACGAGGCGTAGCGTTTCTCGAATTCCCATACTTCGGGAAAACCAACCAGTTCGTGCAGCCTCTTCATGTCGTAGCTGGGGACCGGGCTGCCCTCGGTCGTCCCGTTCCTCGCCAGGTACGCGAGCGCGTCCTCCGCCGCCTGGCACACCACCGACATCAGCGCGCCGGGCCAGATCGCGAGGTCGAATCCCATCTGCTGCAACTGCTGCGCCGACAGCTCCGGCGAGCGGCCGGTCGGCACCATGTTGGCGATCAACCAGGCGCCGCCGCCGGCGAGCTCCTCGCCGACGCGGCGGAATTCGTCCACGCTCTCCGGCGATTCGATGAAGACGATGTCGGCGCCGGCCTTGGCGAAGGCACGGCCGCGCGCGATCGCTTCGTCCAGGCCCAGCGCGGTGCGTGCGTCGGTGCGGGCGATGACCAGGAAGTCCTTGCTGCGGCGCGCGTCCACCGCCACTTCGATGCGCTTGACGGCCTCGGCCAGGGGCACCACGCGCCGGTTGGGCGTGTGGCCGCACTTCTTGGGCGACTCCTGGTCCTCGATCTGGATCGCCTGCACGCCGGCGGCCTCGTAGCCGCGCACCGTGTGGCGCACGTTGATCAGGCCGCCGAAGCCCGTGTCCGCGTCGGCGATCAGCGGGCGCGTGATGCCCTGCGCGATCGTGCCGGCGCGGCCCACCATGTCGGTGTAGCCCACGAGGCCCGCGTCGGGCAGGCCGAGGTGCGAGGCCGAGACGCCGTAGCCGGTCATGTAGAGGGCCTTGAAGCCCATGCGGTCGGCGATCTTGGCCGTGAACATCTCGTACACGCCCGGGGCGACGACGAACTCGCCGCGTTCCAGCGTGCGGCGCAGCGTGCCGGGTGCGTTGGAGGTGTCGGTGGTGGTGAGGGAGTGCATGCTTTTCTGCCCGTTGTTCATTCGGCGACGGCGCCGGAGTCCTTGACGGCCTTGCCCCACTTGGGCACGTCGCTGGCCAGCAGCTTGGTGTAGTCGGCCGGCGAGGAGGCGACGACCTCCAGCCCCAGCTTCGCCAGCCGCTCCTGCACGTCGGGGCTGCGCAGCGTGGCGGTGATCTCGGTATTGAGCCTGGCCGCGACATCGGCGGGAATGCCGGCGGGCCCCAGGATCGCGAGCCAGTTGTCGGCCTCGAACGGGATGCCGACCTCGTTGAAGGTGGGCACGTCGGGCAGCGCCGGCGAACGCTTCGCGGACGCCACGCCGAGCGGCCGCGCCTTGCCGGCCTGCACGTGCGGCAGCGCGGTGTTGACGCTCACGGAGGTGAGCTGCACCTCGCCGGCCAGCAGCGCCTGCACCGCGGGGGCGCCGCCCTTGTAAGGGACGTGCACCATGTCGAGCCCGCCCGCGGCGGCCCGGAACAGCTCCAGGGTCAGGTGCGAGCCGTTGCCGGTGCCGGCCGAGGAGTAGGTCAGCTTGCCCGGCTGGCTCTTCGCCAGCGCCACGAACTCCTTCGCCGTCTTCGCCGGGAAGTTCGGCGGCACCAGCAGCAGCGAGGGGAAGGTGGCCGCCAGCGTGACCGGCGTGAAGTCCTTGAACACGTCGTACTGCAGGCGGTGGCCGTAGAGGGTGGGCGCGATCGCCTGGGTGCCGTTGTCGGCCACGACCAGCGTGTAGCCGTCGGGCGCCGACTTCGCGACGGAGGCGCAGGCGATGGTGCCGCCGGCGCCGGTGCGGTTCTCCACCACGACCTGCTGGCCGATGCGCTCGGACAGCTTCTGCGCGAGGATGCGGCCGAAGGCGTCGGAGTTGCCGCCCGCCGCGTGCGGGATCACGAGCTTGATCGGCTTGCTGGGGAAGCCCTGCGCGGCCGCCGCGAAAGGCAGCGTCGCGGCGAGCAGCGCGGCCAGCGCCTGCAGCGCGTGCCGCCGGGTGGGGTGGCCCATGGCTTGTCTCCTTGGAGGGGGCGACCGCGGGAAAGTCCCCGGATCGTCTTAGGAATAGGATGATGTCATCATAGGTCTATGACGATAAGATCGTCAACGCATCATGCCTTCGCGTAAACCCGCAGATTCCCCACCGCTGAGCCTCGCGCGCACGGGCACCTCGCTGCACCGGCAGGTGTTCCTGGTGCTGCGCGACCGCCTGCTGGGCGGCGTGTTCCAGCCGGGCCAGCAGCTGCCGCCCGAGCCGGCGCTGTGCCAGCAGTTCGGCGTCTCGCGCATCACGCTGCGGCGCGCCGTCAGCGACCTCGAGCGCGAAGGCCTGCTGGAGCGCGTGCAGGGCCGCGGCACCTACGTGCGGGTGCAGCCTGCGCGCGCCGCGGGGGCGCCGTCGGAGGGCTACATCGAGGATGTGCGGCATCTCGCCGCCGACACCAGCGTGAAGGTGCTGGAACTCGGCGACGTGCCGGCCACGGCCCGCGTCGCCGAGCGCCTGCGGATCCCGATGGGCGCGCCGGTGCAGCGCTCGGTGCGGGTGCGCGAGCGCCAGGGCCGGCCGCTGGTGCTGCTCACGGCATGGGTCCCGCTGCCGCTGGCAGCGAGCATCACGCGCGCCGAGCTCACCCGGCGCTCGCTGAACCAGCTGCTCGCGCAGCGCGGCGTGCGCGTGGGCCGGCTGGTGCAGGAGATCAGCGCCACGCTGGCCGATCCGCTGCAGGCCGAGCGGCTGCAGGTCGAGGTGGGCTCCGCCCTGATCGTGGTGGACCGGCTGGTGCACGACCAGGCCGGCCAGCCGGTGGAATTCGTCTGCATGCTGCTCTCACCGGAGCGTTCGCGCATGGTGTTCGACACGCCGGCGGAACTGGTGGAGCAGGTGAGCAGCGGGCGGCTGGTGCACGTGGAGCCGGAGGCGGCACCGCGCAGGCGCTCGGGCTCGCGCTGAGCGTCACTGCTGCGCTTCGTCCTCTTCCTCCAGCTGCTGCAACTGGTACAGCCGCTGGTAGATCCCGCCCTCCAGCGCCATCAGCTCCGCATGCGTGCCGAGTTCCGCGACGCGGCCGTGGTTCAGCACGACGATGCGGTCGGCGTCGCGCACGGTGGACAGACGGTGCGCGATCGCCACGACCGTCACCCGTCCGTGCAGCCGCGCCAGCGTGCGCTGCACCAGCTGCTCGGTCTCCGAATCGATGTGCGCCGTGGCCTCGTCGAGGAACAGGATGCGCGGCTCGCCCGCCAGCGCCCGCGCGATCGCGAGCAGCTGCTTCTGCCCCACCGACAGCCGCGCGCCGCCTTCGCCCAGCAGTGTGTCGTAGCCCTGTTCCAGCGCCGCGATGAATCCGTGCGCATGCGCCGCGCGTGCCGCCGCTTCCACCTGCGCGTCGGTGAGCGGCCGGCCCATGGCGATGTTCTCGCGCGCGCTGGCCGCCAGCAGGAAGGGCTCCTGCGGCACCATGCCCACGCTGGCGCGGAAGCTGTCCTCGGCGATGGCCTCCAGCGGCACGCCGTCGATGCGCACGTGCCCCGGCGCGGCATAGAAGCGCAGCAGCAGCGACAGCAGCGTGGTCTTGCCGCTGCCGGTGTGGCCGACGATGCCGTGGAAGCTGCCGGCGGGAATGCGCAGGGCGATGCCGTGCAGCACCGGCCGGCCCGGCTGGTAGGCGAAGGTCAGGCGCTCGATCGCGATCTCGCCCCGGCTCACGCGGCCCTGGTCGCGCGCGGCCGGCGCTTCCGTTTCGGCCAGCAGGGCGTGCACCCGCGACGCTCCGATCAGCGCCTGCTGCAGCTGCGAGAACTGCATGGTGATCTGGATCAGCGGCTCGATCACGCGCGAGATGTAGCTGATGAACGCGTAGACGATGCCGACCTCCAGCGCGCCGAGCGGGCCGCTGGAAGCGCGCTGCCCGAACACCCACAGGATAACCGCCAGCAGCCCCACGTTGAGGAAGTCCAGCACCGGCCGCAGCAGCCAGGCATTGGCGCGCAGCTCGCCCAGCCGCGACTGGTAGTGCCCTTCGTTGAGCGAGCCGAAGCGCTCCCGGAAGCGGGGCGCCGCATTGGCGGCCTGCAGCACCGCCATGCCCGCGATCGACTCGGCCACGTGCGCGTTCAGCTCGCTGCGCAGCTCGCGGCTGCGCGTCACCGCCGGCGCCGACAGGCGCTGGTACAGCACCACGATCAGCGTCACCGCCGGCACCAGCGCCGCCACGATCAGCATCAGCCGCCAGTCCAGCCACAGCATGGCGATCATCGCGCCGGCCAGCAGGATCAGGCTGTCCAGGATCACGAACAGCACCTGCACGTAGAGCGTCTTCACCGCCTCGGTGTCGTTGGTGACGCGGCTCACGAGCTGGCCCGTGATGGCGTGGTCGAAGAAGGCCATGGGCAGCCGCAGCACGTGCCGGTACACCTGCTCGCGCAGGCGCTGCACCGAACGCATCGCCACGCCGGCCAGCCGCACCAGCTGCAGGTAGCGCAGCCAGCTCGCGACGGCGCCGGCGAACAGCGCGCCGAGCAGCAGGCCCGCGATCCGCGGCAGGTCGGCGTCGCGCGGCAGCAGGTAGTTGTCGATCAGGTACTTGCCCGCCAGCGGCCCGAGCGCCTCGAGGCCGGCGGCGGCCAGCAGCCACAGCACGCCCTGCCAGAGGTGGCGGCGCTCCGGCAGGGCGGCGCGCAGCAGCAGCGAGGCGGCCTGCGCGGGGAAGCGCCTGCGGGGCGCGGGCGCGAGGCCCTCGCGCGGAGTGTCGACCGATTCAGCTGGCATCGAGGCTTGCCTGCAATTGCTGGTAGCGCCACTGGCGCGCGTACCAGCCGTGGCCCGCGGCCAGCGCCGCGTGCCCGCCCTGCTCCACGATGTGGCCGTCGCGCAGCACCACGACCTCGTCGGCGTCGACCACCGCGCTCAGCCGGTGGCTCACGATGACGACGGTGCGCCCGACCCGCGCCTTGCGCAGGTGGGCCAGGATGCGCGCCTCGGTCTCGGTGTCCACCGCCGACAGGGCGTCGTCCAGCAGCAGCAGCGGCGCGTCGGCCAGCAGCGCCCGCGCGATCGCGACCCGCTGGCGCTGCCCGCCGGACAGCGTCACGCCGCGCTCGCCCACCGGCGTGTCGTAGCCGCGCGGCAGCCGCAGGATGTCCTCGTGCACGGCGGCGAGCTGCGCGGCCCGCTCCACTTCGGCGCGGGTCGCGCCTGGCTTCGCCAGCGCGATGTTCTCGGCCACCGGGGCGGAGAAGAGGAAGGGCTCCTGCGGAACCCAGGCGATGCCGGCGCGCAGCGCGGCCAGCGTGTAGTCCGGCAGCGGCACCTCGTTCCAGCGCAGCTCGCCCGCATCGGGCGCGTGCTGGCGCAGCAGCAACTTCAGCAGCGTGGTCTTGCCCGCGCCGGTGGGGCCCACCAGCCCCAGCGTGCGGCCGGGCGGCAGCACGAGCGAGACGCGGTCCAGGGCGGCGCGCGCGCCGGGCGCGTAGCCGAAGCGCACCTCGCGGAAGGCGATCGCCCCGGGCTGCACCGAAGGGACCGTGCCGCGATCCTCCACGCCCAGGGGCGCATCCAGCACCGGCTGCAGCCGCGCCCAGGCCGCCTTGCCGCGTTCCAGCAGCGACAGCACCCAGCCCGCCGCGAACATCGGCCACACCAGCTGTCCCAGGTAGAGGCTGAAGCTGGTGAGCTGGCCGACCGTGAGCTCGCCGTGCCAGACCAGCCAGGTGCCCGCGCCCAGCACCAGCATGGTGGCGGCGGCGAAAGTGCAGCCCACCGCCGGCTCGTAGGCCGCCTCCCAGCGCTGCGCATCCAGGCTCGCGGCGGCGGCGCCGCCGGCCAGCGCGCCGAACTGCGCCTCGCTGCGGGCCTGCAGGCCCAGCGCGCGCACCGTGCGCACGCCGGCCAGCGTCTCCTGCACGTGGTCGTTGAGGGCGCCGAAGCGTTCCAGCGACAGGCGCGAGGCCGCGTGCACGTGGCGCGAGATGCGCCAGAAGCCCAGCGCCATGAAGGGGAAGGGCAGGATCGCGCAGGCGGCCAGCCGCCAGTCGACGCCCAGCGACATCATGCCGACGACCAGCACCAGCGTCAGCGTGCCGTCGAAGCCGGCCAGCATGGCCTCGCCCGCGGCCATCTCCACCGCGTCGACGTCGTTGGTCGCCAGCGCCATCAGGTTGCCGGTGCGGTGGTGCTGGTAGAACGCCGCGCCCTGCAGGGACAGGCGGGCATAGAGCCGCTCGCGCAGCTCCACGCCGATCCGGTAGGCGGCGGCATACAGCCGCAGCCGCCAGCCCACGCGCAGGAAGTACACCACCGCGCCGGCGGCGAGCAGCCAGGCCAGTTCGCGCAGCAGCGCGCCGTGCGCGAGCTGGCCGGCCACGAGGCCGTCCACCACGTGGCCGATCTGGCGCGGGATCCACACGATCAACAGGGCGATGCCGACCAGCATCACGGCCGAAGCCGCATAGGCGGCGCGGTGGCGCAGCACGAAGCGGGCGACCAGTCGGTAGAGGGACATGCCAAGGGGCGCCCTTTGCGGGCGCGGACGAAAAGCGCGATTCTTGCGCAGGACGCAAGGCCCTGCAGGCCGTGGATGGCCCGACGCCGCGCCGCCCGCCTGTAGGTCGGGCGCGGGTCTTGCGAACCGACCAGCCTGCGCTGCCGCACAATGGTCCAAAAGATGGCGAAAGACGGAGACGCGGTATGACGCTGCGTGTGTTGCTGGTGGACGACCTGATCAGCATGCACTCGCTCATGCGCGACCTGTTCGCGGCGGTGGGCGGGGTGCAGCTGGTCGCCACGGCGAGCAACGAGGGCGAGGCGAAGCTCTGGCTGGAAGACCATCCCGCCGCCTGGGATGTCGCCGTGCTGGACCTCGTGCTGCAGGAAGGCTCCGGCATGGGCGTGATCGGCCCGTGCAAGGTGCACCACCCGGCGGGGCGGGTGGCCGTGTTCAGCAGCTACGTCACGCCGGTGATCCGGCAGCATTGCATCAACCTGGGCGCCGACGCGGTGTTCGGCAAGGACGAATCCGCGCAGTTCATCACCTGGCTGCACGGGCTCGCCGACAGCGGCTCCTAACGCTGCGCGCTGTCCGTCGGCCGGTACTCGACGCGCAGGCGGTCCAGGTGCTCGCGCAGGGCGCGCACGCCCTCCTCCAGTTCGTCCAGGGAGGCGCCCGGCGCGCCGTATTCCAGGATCCGGCTCTGGCGCGCCGCCCAGTGCAGGCCCATGGCGCCGAGCGCGCCGTAGGCACGGTGGGCCAGGAAGCGCAGTTCCTCGCGCCTGCCGTCCGACACCGCACCGGCCATGGCCTCGGCGCTTTCGCGCTGCAGTTGCAGGAAGCCGGGGAAGACCTCCGCCCATTCCGCGTCGATCACGACCTGCTCGTCGTCGGCGCGCGGGGCGCCGTGCGTCTCCAGCGCGCCGGCGGGCTGGAACAGGTCGGCCTGCGCGCCGGGCCGCGACGCCGCCTCCAGCTCGCGCACGACGGCCAGCAGCCGCTCGCGGCTCACGGGCTTGACCAGGAAGCGGTCGGCGCCCGATTGCAGCGCCCGCGCGGCGGAGCCCTCGTCGTCGTTGCCGGACATCATGATGACGCGGCAGCGCGGGCGTTGCCGGGTGGCCTCCTGCTCGCGCGCCCAGCGCACGGTGTCGATGCCGCCGCGCAGCGGCATTTCCATGTCCAGCAAGAGGTAGTGCGGCCAGCGCCGGCCCATGGCCTCGGTCGCGGCGTGCCCGTTGCTGGCCGTCGTCACGTGGAAGGGCGGGCTGGGCAGCATGCGGCTGGTGACCAGGCGCGTGAACTCGTCGTCGTCCACCAGCAGCACGTCGCGCGCGGGCAGGGCGCGCAGCCAGTCGTCCTGCGGGTTTTCGGCCGCCGCGGCCGCGGCCGGCGCGGGCAGCGCGCCCTTGAGCGCCGGCAGGGTGAGGGTCAGCGTGGTGCCGCCGTAGCCCGTGTCCATGCGCAGCTCGCCCTGCTGCGCGCGCGCCATCAGGCGGGCCGAGTAGGTGCCCAGGCCGGTGCCGCCGCTCTTGCGGCCGGTCACGTACTTGTCGAAGAAGCGGCCGGCGATCTCGGGCGGCACTTCGCCGGGGTTCTGCACCGTCAGCACCACCCGGTCGCCGTCGCGCAGCGAAACCGTCACCTGCCGGTCCGCTCCGGCCGCCTCGATCGCGTTCTTCACCAGGTTGGCGACGATCGAGTAGCACAGGAGCTCCTCGCCGCGCACGTGCGCCGCGGCGACTTCCGGGCTGGCCCAGTGCAGCGCCACCCGGTGCGCCTCCGCGTAGGCATGCAGGTCGACCAGCACGCGCGAGACCACCTCGCGCAGGTTGACCACCTGCGGCCGCAGCTCGTAGCTGCCGGTCTCCATGCGGAACAGCCCGAGCGACAGGTTCACCATCTCCAGCATGCGCAGGCCGGCCCGCTGCAGGACCCCGACCAGCTCCTGCTGGTCGGGCGCGAGGCGGCCGTCGTCGTGCAGCAGGCGGGCCGCCCCGAGGATGCTGTTCAGGGGCGTCTTCAGGTCGTGGCGCGAGATGCGCTCCACGTCCTCGCGCAGGCGCGCGTTCTCTTCCAGCGTGCGGCTGCGCTCCTCCGCGTTGAGCGCCGCGCTCATGCGGCGCGCGATCACGACCGCCGGCGACAGCAGGAACAGGGCGAAGCCGAAGGTCACGAACTTGCGGTCGGGGCTGGGGGAGTCGATCAGCAGCAGGTCCAGCGCCTGCGCCGCCAGCACCGCCAGCATGCCGGCCAGCAGCACCCGCGCGTCGGTGCCGCCCTGCCGCGCCGAGCGCAGCATCGCGACGGCGAGGTAGACGCCGACCGCCACGGCGATCGCCTGCCCCGGCAGCACGAGGTGGGAGTAGACCGCGGGCGGCAGCACCAGCACCGCGCCGGCGGCCAGTCCCAGCAGCGTCAGCACCACGCGCACGACCCGCAGCGCGATCTCGGTGGGGAAGAGGCCGCGCAACGTCAGCAGGAACAGCGCCATCGCCGCCAGCCACGACAGGTACTCGGCGCGCATGTAGGCGGACCAGGCGATCTGCGCCGGCAGCGGCCGCAGGAACAGGCGCTCGCCGATCATGTCGGTGTACACCGCCATCGCCAGGCAGAACAGCCCGAAGGCGAGAGGGATGCGCTCGCGCCGGCGCGCCACGAAGAAGATCAGCGCCACGGCGCCCGTGAGCAGGTAGGCCGCCAGCAGCGCCGCGTGCTGCGCGATCCGCGCCTCGCGCGCGCGGTCCAGCACGTCGGCGGGCGCCGCCCACAGCGGCCGCACGAAGCCGCCGGCCCGGTGGTCGAAGTTGGAGACGTGCAGCGTCAGGCGCAGCGGGCAGGCGAATTCGCGCGTGACGGGGACCCGGTCGTGCACGGCCGCCCAGCTCTCCAGCGCGGACGGCCCGGGCCGCCCGTGCCTCGCCACCTCGATGCCGTTGATGAACAGGCGCGAGGCGGTGCGCTGGCCCGTCGCTTCCACGGCCAGGTATTCGCCGGCGGGACAGTTCACCTCCAGGACGTAGCTGCCCCACCCGTCCTGGCCGGAGGGCTTTCCGGCGATGCCGTTCCAGCTCGATGGCACCGGCGCGAAGCCGCCGGTGGGCAGCCGCTCCCAGTCGGGATCGACGAAGCGTTCCCACGCGAAGCCCCATTGCCCCTCCAGCGCGACGGGGCGTTGCAGCTTCGCCGGCAGCTCCAGCACGCCCTGCACGGCCTGCGGCGGACGCGCCTGCGCGCCTGCGGCCGGCAGCAGGACCAGCGCCAGTCCGAGCAGGCAGGTGACGAATCGGGAGGTCCGGCGCATGACGGCAGTTTAGAACCGCCGCGACCCGCTGTTCAGGGCTTGATCAGCCCTTTGCGCACCGCGTAACGGGTGAGGCTGGCGACGTCGCGCAATTCCAGCCGCTCCATGATGCGGCCGCGGTGGACGTCCACCGTCTTGGAACTGAGTCCCAGGTCGTAGGCGATTTCCTTGGACGACATTCCGCTGGCCAGCCGCACCAGGATCTCGATCTGCCGTTCGGTGAGGCCGTCGTCGGAGGCGGTTTCCTCCGGGTGCAGCAGCAGCCGGGCGACGGTGCCGCTGAAGTAGCTCCCGGTGGAGGCCACGGCGCGGACGGCCTGCTCCAGTTCCTGCGGCGCCGAATCCTTCATCAGGTAGCCGCTGGCGCCGCTGGCCACGGCGCGCCGCACGAAATCCAGGGTGTCGTACATGGACAGCACCAGCACGCGCAGGTCCGGGTACTGCTCGTGGATGCGGGCGATGGCCGCGAGTCCGTCCAGGCCGGGCATCGCCAGGTCCGTCAGCACCACGTCCGGCTTGCAGCGCGCGAGCACCGCCAGCAGTTCCTCGCCGTCGCGGGCCTCGTCGATCACCTGCACATCCGGCATCAGCTGCAGCAGCGCCTTGATGCCGCCCCGCACGATGTCGTGGTCGTCGGCCAGCACCACGCTGATGCGCCGTCCGGTGACGGAGGTGTGGATTTGCATGCTCGCTCCCTGGCCCGCCTGACGCGGTGCAGTGAAGCATACTGAATGCAACCCGGCCATGAGGCAGGGGAAACGTGCGATCCCGGCGCCGCCGCTTGGCTGCGGGGCTCGCCGCGGATGACGAGGCGTCAGCGCCTCAGGGCCGCCATTCCAATGGTGCGGGCATGGTTGCTTCCGGGCCGCCGCTGGGGCCGGCCGGGAACATCGAATTGCGCAGTTCGCTGGCCGTGACCGCCTCGCGCGAGCCCCCGCCCCCGCCGCCGCGCGCCGCGCGCTCGGGGTTGCAGGTGATGCTGCCGGCGAAGTACAGGACGGTCAGCACCGCAGCGAGCTCCTGCTCCGACAGGCCGACGGCCTGCTGCAGCTCGGCGAAGGTCCGGGGCGCCGCCGCCAGGTCGGCCAGCACCGCGTAGTGCCGGTTCTGCACCAGCCGCTGCGGGACCCGCGGCACGCAGCGGAAATAGAGGGGCGCCGTGCGGTACCGCTGCGGCAGCAGGTCGGTGGGCACCCGGCTGGCATGGAGCCACAGGCACTCCGCGAAGCTGGTGGGCAGGAACCACTTGGGGAAGTCGTTCGCGCCGGCCGGGCGCGCCACCCAGCGCGCCTCCGCCAGGGCCTCCGGGTCGGTGCTCAGCTCGATCCCGATGCGGCCCGGCACGCTCACCACCGCCACCAGCTTCTCCTTCAGCATCACGTGGTAGGTGTGGGCGGTGAGGGTGGTCATGCGCGTCGCGATCTGGTGCGCCATGCCGAGCTGCAGCAGCACCGCGCGCAGGGACTGCTCCGTGCGGCGCAGCGACTGGTCTACGCTGGCCGGCGAGCGCAGGTCGACGCGCTCGACCGCGTGCAGCCGGTCGTCCGCGATCGGCGCGGTGAAGGCGATCGGGCGCTCCAGGGTGTTCAGGTGCAGCACGACGGCCGCCTTGCCGTCGCCGTTCCACACCCGCACCAGGCTGTCCGCCTCCATCCGGGCGGACGGGCCCGCCACCCACAGCGCGTCGGCCTCGTCGAGCGGGGCCGCTTCCCACGCGGGCGAAGTGCGGGCGCGCAGCAGCGTCTGGGGAAAGGCCGCGTCGGGAAAGCCGACCAGGGCCATGCGCAGGCGGGGCAGGTGCATGGGCGAATTGTGAGGAACTGTGTCGGCGCGGGCAAGGCGAGGGCCTGCCGTGCCGGGAGGCGCGTGGTTGTCCGTGGTCAAGAAAGCGCACCGGTTTCCCCGCTGCCGGGTGAATTTCCACGGCACTTTCCCGGAACCAAAGTGCCCCGCCGCGCGGGTCGCAAAGCCACTCGGGTGCGCATTCTCGCACGTGCCCGATCCCCTGGTCGGGTGCCGCAAAAGGGCTCACCCGCCCCACGGCACCTTGGGTTCATCCGCGGAGGCGGCTGTCAGGTGGGCGTCAGAAGAAGTGTCGGCCCGGGCATTGCTACTACCAAAGTACACGCAACAAAGCGGACGGGGCTGTTCGGTGAGGCAGGCCCGCCGCGCGGACCGGTTTCGGCCAGGTCTTCTTCCGACTGCACCGGAACACCCTCGGCGATCTCGCGGAGCCGAAGGGAATCGGCCATACGCGAGGACCCCCCCGAAGCGGGCAGGCGGCACCCGGCCTGGCCCGTTGAGGTTCTCCGTTTCACATGACCCGCAAAATCATGACACCAAAGCGCAATGTGATCGCGGCGGCCGCAGCCCTGGCCATCATCGCCGCAACCCCCGCCCATGCCGCCCTGCAACGCATGGGTCCCATCGACAAGTCTCCCACCGTCGGCGGCTTCCCGGCCTGGTTCCAGGACAGCACCGGCATCACCATGGACTTCTGCGATCCGACGAACCAGGCCGAACTCAACGGCGGCTGGTGCGTCCTGATCCCGCCCGGCCCCGTCGTCCCCGAGTCGTTCCCGACCAACTTCTTCAACGAGCACTTCTACTACCGGGCCGACAACGGCTTGAAGGATCCATCCAACGGCTTCAAGGCCCGCCTGATCATCGCCCTCGAGGCGGCGTTCGCGAACAACGACGTGATCGACGGCGACCAGATGACGTTCGGCCGCGTGCGGGTGTTCATGCCCGGCCTGCCTTTCGACGGCGACTACCGCGTCATCACGCCGTATTCGGACACCACCTACCTGGGCAAGAAGGCGGGCGACCGGATCTTCGAGACGACCGACATCGGCATCGCCTGCGTCAACACCTTCGCGTGCACGCTGGAGACGGTGATCGGCCCGTACCTGCTGCCCTCGGCAGTGGCCGGTGGCGGCGAGGTGCCCCCCATGCCCGACCTGAAGACGGCGCCTCCCGGCACCGACCCCTTCTACGACCAGGCCGTCGCCCTCGGGGCGACCACGGCCGACCCCGGCACCGGCAAGAAGTACGTGGCCGACCCGGCGCGCGTCGGCCCGGTGACCGGCAGCCCGCTGCCGCCCTTCACGGCCTTCAACATCGACGGGACCTCGACCCTGCGCAACCACAACACCTTCCGTGTCGAGGTGCGCGTTCCGACGCCCAACCATGACGGCATGGTGTTCTACACGCTGGACGGCGAGACCAACTTCACCGTGGCCGGCCGGCTCGTGACCGGCGCGATCCCGGGCGAGGTCGTCGACATGCGCGGCACCTACGAGGCGAACGCGCTCGGCAACGTGACGGAACTCGACGCGTATGCGAGCGCGTTGCCGGGCGTGAACGCGCGCGTGCCCGCGCAGGCGATCGTCCCGCCGGTGACCCCGATCCTGCAGTTCTACGATGTGCCTTGCGGCGGGGCGATCGGCACCGATCCCTTGACCGGCCTGCCCATCGTGAACCCGCCGCCCTACACGGCGCCCGCCGGCGCGATCGCGCACGGCATGTCCTCCAGCGACACCGACTACTGGGGCCAGAGCCAGCCGGGCGGCCTCCCGCCCAGCCACCTGTGCATCGTGGACACCACGGCCCGCAACGCGGCCGGCCAGGTCGTGCCCGTGTACCACCTGCAGAAGGTGACCGACGACGTGCAGGTCACGCTGGCGGGGTACAACGGCCCGGGCAACGGCACGCTGACGGTGAATGCGACGTCCAGCGACCCGACCGCGGTTCTGACGCTCGCCGGCTACGGCCCCGCTCCCGCGGCCACGCCCGGCACTTCCGTCGGCCGCGGCGCGGGCACCGGCCTGCAGCTGGTGGCGGGCGCCGCCACCGTGTCGGCACTGCTGGCGCCGCCGTCGAAGGTGCAGGTCGTGTCGAACAAGGGCGGCGGCGACCTGCGCACCACCGACCCCGCGCTCGGCACCGCCGTGCTGGTGGGCGTGCCGGTGGCGGCGGACGACACCGTCACCATGTTCGAGGACTGCTCGGCGACCGCGGCGACCTCCTGCGCCACGCCGCTGCAGTTCGACCTGCTCGCCAACGACTCGGTGCTGTTCAACGGCGTGAATACGAACCTGCGCGCCCTGGTGACCAGCGGCGCCGCCATCGTGACGGTGACCGCGACGGCGCCGCGCATCGGCACGGCGACGGTGACGGCCGACGGCCGGGTGACCTACACGCCCAACCCGAACGCCAACGGGCTCGACCAGATCCTGTACACCGTCACGGTGGATGGCCGCGTGTCGAACCAGGCCGCGCTGGCGATCAATGTCACGCCCGTGAACGACCTGCCGGTGGCCGGCAACACCACCGTCGGCGCCGTGGTCGCGAAGACCAACATTGCCAACCTGATCGCGAGTTCCACCGACCCGGACGGCAACACCGACGTGCGCGATGCCGTGATCGTCACCTGGCCGGCCCAGCTCGGACCGCAGCCGCTGCCCGCGAACGGCGTCGTCAACTACACGCCGACGTCGACCGGCAACTTCACCGTGACCTACCGTGCCAAGGACGCGGCCGGCGCCCTGTCGGCCAACCTCGGCACCGGCACGCTCACGGTGATCGCGGCCGAGACGATCGCCTACACCAAGCAGCAATTCACGGCCCCCGCCGGCGGCGCCGCGAACGCCCGCTGGACGGTGAGCGGCACCGACACCGTCCGCGAGGGCCAGACGCTGACGATCGCCTACGCGAACGGCACGATCCGTTCCACCGGCCAGGTGTGCAACGGCACGGCGGCCGTCCCGGCCTGCGTGGTCGGCACCGCGGTGGTGGACGGCACCGGGGCCTGGCTGTTCGACCGGGTCTTCGCGCCGGGAGGCGCCACGGATCCGAAGGACGCGACGTTCTGGTCCACCGGGCCGACGAACATCCGGACGTTCTCGAGCAATCCCGTGCTCGGTGGCGCCCAGACGATCGGCATCGTGTTCAAGTAAGCCGCCTTTGCCAAGTGAACGAGGCCGCCCCGCTCCCGCGGGGCGGCCTCGGTGCTTCTGGAACGCGAAACGTCCACACCGGTCGGCGCGGCCCTGTTGCGATCGGAACCCTGCCGATTCCCCGCTCGTGGGGCCAATTTCCCCGGAACTTTCCCGGCACCAAGGTGCCTGCGCGCCGCGCTCGAAAACCACTCGGACGCACGGGTGCCCGATGGCGGGTCCCCCGGAAAGAAGCTCGCGCGTCGCGCGGCACCTTGGTGCCCACTCCCGGAAACAGAAGTCAGCTCGAGGTCAGAAGTGGTACTGGTCTGCGTCTTGCTGTTACTTAAGTACACGCAATGACGCGGACGGGGCCTGCACCGGTGAGGCGGGCCCTGCCGCGCGGACCGGTTCCGGCCAGGCCTCCCCGGCGGCCCAGGAACACCCCCCGGCGGGCTTCGCGGCGCCGGGGCGGGGCCATGCCGCGAAAGATCCGTAACGGGCAGGCAACACCCGGCCAGGCCCGTCGAGCACCCACCCCCTCACATGAACGCCAAAACCATGACTCCCAAGCGCAATGTGCTCGCGGCGGCCGCAGCCCTCGCCATCGCCGCCGCAACCCCTGCCCACGCGGTCCTCACCCGCATGGGCCCGATCGACACGGCCCCCTCCGTCGGCGGCTATCCCGCCTGGTTCCAGGACGGCACGGGCATCACCATGGAGTTCTGCGACATCAAGTCGCAAGCCGAACTCGATGGCGGCTGGTGCGTCCTGATCCCGCCCGGTCCGGTGTTCCCGGAAGTGTTCC
This sequence comes from Ramlibacter monticola, assembly GCF_016722785.1. GTDB lineage: Bacteria > Pseudomonadota > Gammaproteobacteria > Burkholderiales > Burkholderiaceae_C > Ramlibacter > Ramlibacter monticola. Next base: position 172,811 of record NZ_JAEQNE010000003.1, read on the forward strand.
CGAACAACTACTTCGACGAACACTTCTACTACATCGCCGACAACGGCATGCTGGATCCGAACACGGGCTTCCGGGCGCGCCTGACCGTCGCGCTCGAGGCCGCCTTCGCGAACGGCGCCCCGGCCGACGGCGACCAGATGACGTTCGGCCGCATCCGCGTGTTCATCCCGAAACTGCCGGTCGACGGCGACTATCGCGTCGTCACGCCCTATTCGGACACCACCTACATCAACCAGAAAGCCGGCGACCGGATTTTCGAGACGACCGACGTCGGCGTGGCCTGCATCAACACCTTCGAGTGCACGCTGGGCACCCAGATCGGCCCCTTCCTGCTGCCTTCCGTGGCGGCCGGCGGCGCCGAAGTGCCCCCCATGCCCGACCTGGCTGCCGCGCCGGCCGGCACCGACCCGTGGTTCGACTCCGCCGTGGCGGCGGGCGCCGCCCCGACGGCCAACCCGGGCACCGGCAAGAAGTACCTCGCCGATCCCGCCCGCGTCGGCACCGTGACGGGCAGCCCGCTGCCGCCCTTCACCGCCTTCGAACCGGACGGCACCTCCTCGCTGCGGAACCACAACACCTTCCGCATCGAGATCCGCCACCCGCAGGCGGACCACAACGGACCGGTGGCCTTCACCATGGACGGCGAGACCAACTTCGTGGTCTCCGGCCGCCTGATGACGGGCACCATCCCCGGCGAGGTCGTGGGCGCCCGCGGCACCTACCACGCCGACGCTCTGGGCCAGGTGACGGACCTCGACGCCTTCGCCACCGCGCTGCCCACCGTGAACGCGCGCCTGCCCGCGGGCCCGCAACTCGCGGCCGTGACGCCCATCCTGCAGTTCTACGACGTGCCCTGCGGTGGCGCGATCAGCGTCAACCCCGTCACGGGCCTGAACGTGGTCAACCCCGGCCCGTACGCGGCACCCGTCGGCGCCATCGCCCACCCGATGGCCGTGAACGGCACCGACTACTGGGGCCAGAGCCAGCCCGGCGGCCTGCCGCCCAGCCACCTGTGCATCGTGGACACCACCGCCCGCAACACCGCCGGCCAGGTCGTCCCCGCCTACTTCCTGCAGCAGGTGACCGACGACGTGCAGATTTCGCTGTCCAGCTACAACGGCCCGAGCAACGGCACGCTGACGGTCAACGCCGCCTCGAGCGATCCGACCGCCGTGCTGACGCTGACCGGCTACGGCCCCGCCGGAGTGGGGACGCCCGGCGTGTCCGTCGGCCGCGGCGCCGGCACCGGCCTCGTGCTCGCAGGTGGCGCCGCCACGGTGTCTGCCATCACCGCCCCGCCCTCCAAGGTGCAGGTTGTCTCCAACAAGGGTGGCGGCGATGTGCGCAACACCGATGCCGCCCTCGGCGCCGCCGTGCTGGTGGGCGTCCCGGTGGCGAACAACGACCTGGTCACGCTGAACGAGGACTGCTCGGCCACCCCGGCGACCTCCTGCGCCGCGCCCGTGCACATCGACCTGCTCGCCAACGACACCGTGCTGCTGAACGGCGTGCAGACGAACCTCCGCACCGCGGCCAGCGCCGGCACCGCCGTCACGGTGACTGTGAACCAGCTCCCGCGCCTGGGTGCTGCAGTCGTCACCGCCGACGGCAACGTGACGTACACGCCGAACCCGAACGCCAACGGCCAGGACAACCTCCTGTACACCGTCTCGGTGAACGGCCGTCCGTCCAACCAGGCGTCGCTGGCGCTGAACATCACGCCGGTCAACGACCTGCCGGTGGCGGGCAACACCACGATCAGCGCCGTCAACGGCCGCGCGAACGTGCTGAACCTGCTGGCGACCTCCAGCGACCCGGATGGCGCGGCCGACCTGGCCAACGCCTCCATCGTGACGTGGCCCGCGCAGCTCGGCCCGCAGCCGATCCCGGTCAACGGCGTGATCACCTACACGCCCACGGCCACCGGCAACTTCGCCATCACCTTCAAGGCGGTGGACAAGGCCGGCGCGCTGTCCGCCAACAACGGGACGGCGACGGCCACGGTGATCGCGGCCGAGACCATCGCCTATACCAAGCAGCAGTTCACGGCGGCCGGCAACGTCGGGGGCAACGCCAGCACCCGCTGGACGGTGACGGGCACGGACACGGTGCGCGAGTTCCAGACCCTGACCATCGCCTACGCCGACGGCGTGATCCGCTCCACGGGGCAGGTCTGCAACGGCACGGCGG
>NZ_JAEQNE010000003.1:185000-644063 GCF_016722785.1 Ramlibacter monticola
TGGCGGAATACCCGGACGGGCCGGCGCGGACCAACTTCCTCGTCACCGCGCTCAAGGTGGGCGTGCTGAGCCTCAAGGCCGCGCGCGGCACGCTGGACAGCGACACGGTCCGGCGCGAGGGGGACCGCCTGATGGAGCAGCTGGGCGAGCGCCTGAACACCTGGCGCGGCAAGTTCGAGGAACGCGTCGCCGGCTCGCTGTCGCACTACTTCGACCCGGGGCAGGGCCTGTTCGTGGAGCGGGTGAACCGCCTCACCCACTCCGACGGCGAGCTCGCGACCGTGGTGCGGCAGCAGGTGAAGGAAGCCGAGCAGACCCTGCACAAGGTGTTCGAGCAGTTCATCGGCGAGAACAGCGACCTGCTCAAGGCGCTGGACCCGTCCGGCGACAACCAGCTGGTCGCCAGCCTGCAGAAGACGCTGGATGCGGTGGTGCAGGCGCAGAACGCGAGCATCCTCAACCAGTTCTCCCTCGACAACAAGGATGGCGCCCTGGTGCGCTTCCTGGCGGAGCTGGGCGCGAAGCACGGCGACTTGAACGAGGCCCTGTCGAAGAACCTGCAGCTGGTGGTCGCCGAGTTCAGCCTGGACAAGCCGGACTCGGCGCTGAGCCGGCTCGTCGGCCGGGTCGAGGCCGCGCAGCGCAGCCTCACCAGCGAACTGAGCCTGGACAACGAGAACTCCGCCCTGCGCCGCATGTACGCGATGCTGCAGGAGCACCAGCGCATCACGGTGGAACACAACACGCGGCTGCAGGAGACGCTGAGCGCCGCGGTGCAGGCCCTGCAGGCCCGGCGCGAGGAGGCCGCGCGCGGGACGCAGCACGGGCTGGAATTCGAGGAGGCGCTGGCGGCCAGCCTGCGCGCGCTGGTCGCCGCCGGCGGCGACATCGTCGAGGAGACCGGCGCCAGCACCGGCACCATCCCGAACTGCAAGGTCGGCGACCACGTGGTCACCATCGGCCCGGAGAAGCTCGCCGCCGGCGCGCGCATCGTCGTGGAAGCCAAGCAGCACGCCAGCTACGACCTGACCCGCTCGCTCAGGGAGGCCGACGAGGCGCGCCGCAACCGCAACGCGGGCGTGTGCCTGTTCGTGCATTCCACCCGCACCGCGCAGGACAGCATCCCGGACTTCCGGCGCTTCGGCAACGACATCGTGCTGCGCTGGGACGCGGAGGACGCCGGCGGCGACGTGTGGCTGCGCGCCGGCCTGATGGTGGCCACGGCCCTGTCGGTGCGCGCCGCCAGCCACGACAAGCAGGACGCAGCCAGCTTCGCGAAGATCGACGGCGCCATCGAGCGCATGCGCAAGCACATCGAGGGCTTCGAGGAGATCAACACCTGCGCCGGCACGGCGCAGCGCGCGGCCGAAAAGATCCTCAAGCGCGCCCGCATCATGGAAGAAGGCCTGGCCGACCAGCTCGCCACCGTCATCGAGGAGGCGGTGAAGCTGAAGGCGCGGGGTCCGGAAGAGCCCTGAGGGCTCAACCCCAGCCCAGCGCCGCCGCCACCCGGTACGTCACGAACGACGCCAGGTACGCCAGCCCGAACAGGTAGGCCGCCATCACCAGCGTCCATTTCCAGCCGCCGGTCTCGCGCTTCACGATGGCGAGCGTGGCCATGCACTGCGGGGCGAACACGAACCACGCCAGCAGCGACAGGGCGGTGGCGAGGCTCCATTGCTGCGCGATGATCGGCGCGAGCGCGTCCGCCGCATCGGCCTTGCCCGTCGCCGACAGCGCGTAGACGGTCGCGAGCGCGCTGACCGCGACCTCGCGCGCCGCCAGCCCGGGCACCAGCGCGATGCTGATCTGCCAGTTGAATCCGATCGGGCCCAGCAGCAGGGCCAGGCCTTGCCCCAGCAGGCCGGCGAGGCTGTATTCGATGGCGGGACGGGTCGCGCCCACCGGCGGGGCCGGGAAGCTCGCCAGGATCCACAGCGCGATGGTCAGCACCAGGATGATCGTGCCCACGCGGCGCAGGAAGATCAACGTGCGCTGCCACAGCCCCAGCCCCACGTTGCGCAGGCGCGGCAGGTGGTAGGTGGGCAGCTCCATCATCAGCGGCCGCACCTGGCCGTGCGCCGTGGTGCGCTTGAGCGCCCAGGCCACCGCCATGGCGCCGACGATGCCGGCGATGTAGAGGCCGAACAGCACCAGTCCCTGCAGCTCCAGCCCGGGGCCGACCGTGCGATGGGGGACGAAGGCGCCGATCAGGAGCGCGTACACCGGCAGCCGCGCCGAGCAGGTCATGAGCGGCGCGATCATGATCGTCACCAGCCGGTCGCGCGGATTGGCGATGGTGCGGGTGGCCATGATGCCCGGCACGGCACAGGCGAAGCTGGAAAGCAGCGGGATGAAGGAGCGACCCGACAGGCCCACGCCGCCCATGATGCGATCGAGCAGGAAGGCCGCGCGCGGCAGGTAGCCCGACTCCTCCAGCACCAGGATGAAGAGGAACAGGATCAGGATCTGCGGCAGGAACACGACCACGCCGCCAAGCCCTGCGACCAGGCCGTCGGCGACGAAGCTGCGCAGGTAACCTTCGGGCAGGAAGGCGCCGACCTGGCCGCCGGCCCACCGGGTCGCCTCCTCGATCAGGGACTTCGGCCACTCGGCCCAGGCGAACACCGCCTGGAACATCAGGAACAGCAGCAGCGTGAGCAGCAGCGGCCCGAGCACGGGGTGCAGCACCACGCGGTCGATGCGATCGCTGGCGAGGTGCGGCGTGACTTCGTCGAGGCCCAGGCGCTGGAGGATGTCGCGCACCTGTTCGTGGTCGGGGCGCTCGTCCGTCGACGCGGGAGGCAAGGCGGGAAGGCCCTTCCAGATCCCGGGCTGCTCCAGCAGCTCGCGCAGGGCGGCGTCGCCGCCGCTGTGCACGGCCACCGTGCTGACCACGGGCACCCCGAGCTCGCGCGCGAGCGCATCGCAGTCCACGCGCATGCCGCGGCTGGCGGCCAGGTCCGCCATGTTCAGCGCCACCACGCAGGGCAGCCCCATGCGCCGGATCCCCAGCACCAGCCGCAGGCCGCGCCGCAGGTTGGTCGCATCGAGCACGCAGACGACGAGGTCGGGCCGCTTCTCGCCGGCCGCATTGCCCTGCAGCACCTGGCAGGTGATCTGCTCGTCCGGCGAGCGCGGCGTGAGGCTGTAGGTGCCGGGCAGGTCCAGCACGCGCACGGTGCGGCCCGAGTCCAGCGTGAGCCGGCCTTCCTTGCGTTCGATGGTGACGCCGGCGTAGTTGGCGACCTTCTGGCGGCTGCCGGTCAGCCGGTTGAACAGCGCCGTCTTGCCGGCGTTGGGGTTGCCGACCAGGGCCGCCAGCCGGCCGGGCGGGTGCAGGTGGATGACCGCTTCGTTCATGGCTGCCCGCCGCCGCTCGGTTCGACCTGCACGCACGCGGCCTCGGCGCAGCGCAGGGCGAAGGTGGACTGCCCGACCCGCACGACCAGCGGATCGCCCCCGGGATAGCCCCGGGTCATCATGATCACCTGCTCGCCGGCCACGAAGCCGATTTCCTCGAGCTGGCGCGCCCGCTCCGGGACCTGCGGATCCTCCGTGACCTCGCGCACCGTGTACTTCCTGCCCCGTTCGGTCTGGTCCAGCCCTTGCACCGCCGCCACCTCATGCATGTGATGGGCCCATTCTAGAAGGCAGATAGGACCTTCGTCTGATATCCCCGGCCGCGCGGGAAGACGGGAAGACCGGGAGGGAAAACTGGGGCCTCATGGGTCCAGTGCCCCAGCGCCTTCCCCACTTTCCCCACTGGAACGGGTGGAGTTTAAGTAGAAGCGTTTAGGAAAAGGAGGGAGTGGGCGGGCCCGCGTCTTGCGATTCCCTTCCCGTGCACCAAGCACACCATTAAATCAACCCCCACAGGAGTACCCCATGAAGATCAAGTCCAATGTGCGCGCCGGCAAGGCCGCCGCCAAGTCCACCGGCAAGAACAGCAGCATCAACAACACCGTCGTCAGCTACGTGCCGCCGGTGAGCCGTTGCGTCGGGATCTGAGCGCACGCTCGGTCCCTCGCAGGGGGCGGATGGCTCACCGGCATCCGCCCCCGATTCCTTTCCCGGCTCAGTGGACGATGGCCCGGTACAGGTCGGTCCCGGTTTTCCCCACCTTGTAGCTGCCGGCCCGGATGTGTCCGGCCACGCGCTCCATGTCCAGCCAGGCGGACTCCAGGTCCACCACCAGATCGTTCAGCAGGCGCTCTTCCAGCAGCAGCAGGTAGCAACGCCCGTCGTTGCGCCCCGCGAGACGGCGCGCCTGGGTCTTCATTTCTTCCATCCGCTGGAGCACGGGAATCCCGTGCTGGCCGACGGCCTGGAGTTCCCACGGGTCGACTTCCCCGAGGTTCATTGCGATCGGCTCCGGCGGCTGCATCTTTGCCACGTCGTTTTCTCCTTCGTATGGAAGGAAGCCTACGGCGGCGCGGCCCCCGACATTTGAGAAATGTCAATCGCCCGACAGGACGGGGCGGGCCCGGGGTCAGGCGGTCAGGCTGCGCGCCAGTTCGGCGGCTTCCTTGGCGCCGGCGGCGGCGTTGCGGATGTGGCGCTGCGTCTCGACCGGCAGTTGCGCGGTGTTGAGGCCGTTCCACTTGTTGCGGCCCTTGATCGACAGGTTGTAGTGGACCGACACGCCTTCGCGCAGCTTGGCCGCGTACAGGGCCGGGTTGGACTTCAGGTGGCCGATCCTGCTGTCGGCCCACTGCGCGCCCAGCTTCATGTACTGCGCGGCCGCGAACACGGCCTGCACGGGGTCGCTGGGGTCCGTCAGGCCCAGGTCCTTGGCGGTCCGCGGCTCGAACTGCGCCAGGCCCAGGTTGGGCGTGCCGTCCTTGCTGGAACCGGTCCGCTGGATCCAGGAGGTTTCCGCTTCGATGATGCCGTACACGTCCTGGTAGCTGAGGCCGAATTCGCGCAGGCCGGCCTGGTCGGCGGCGGCACGTGCCAGCAGCAGGCGCGAGCCCTCATCCAGCGTCTGCACGGGCTTGCCGCCCCAGCGCACGGTCTCGAACTTCATCAGCGAACGCAGGGTGGTGGGGGAGGCCGGCCTGGCCGCAGGCGCGGCCGGACGAAGCACGGGCGCGGGGGCCGTCTTCGCCTGGATCGCGGCCACTGCCGCGGCAGCGGCCGGCAGCTTCACGGCGGGGACGGGTGCAGCGCTGGAGACCTGGCTCGACAGGATGGCCACGGCGCCGAAGGCGGCGACGGAAAAAGCGGTCCGGGCGGAGGTCTTGGCGAAGCTGCGCATCGTGCTGTAGGTCCTTCTTGATCAGGGTGTAGGAGACCTCTGATAGACCGGTAGGACGGCGCGAAGTTCGAAGCTCGGCGCGGGCCTATTTGCGCTTTTCCGGGGGCAATTCGCCCTTATTGGGCATGAGCGGTATGCGGATGCTGACTCAGCCCATGGACTTGAGATCCGTCGCAGCTAGCCAAGTGCGCGCAGCTTCTTGAGGATGTCCGCGATGCGGTAGGGCTTGGCAAGAAACTCGAATCCCTTGAGGCTGCCGGCAGGTGTGGTGTAGCCGGACGCGAGCAGGATTCGGGTCCTGGGCGAGAGTTCCTGGGCCTTCTTCCCCAGCTCGACGCCGCTCAGGCCGGGCATGACCACGTCCGAAAAGAGCAGGTGGACGTCAGGCGTCCTTGAAAGGATCTCGAGGGCCTGGCGGCCCGAAGCCGCCGTGATGACGTCGAAGCCGAGCGTCCGGAACATCTCGGCGGCCATGTCGAGGACGTCGGGCTGGTCGTCGACGATCAGGACCTTGTCTCTCGGCGGAGGCTCCGGATCCCGGACGGCTTCCTCCCCGGAAACCGGGAAGTACAGCGCGATGGTGGTGCCCTGGGCCGGCTGCGACGTGATCCTCAGGTCGCCACCGAACTGTTGGACCATTCCGTAGACCTGGCTCAAACCGAGACCCGTTCCCTTGCCCGGCGCCTTGGTGGTGAAGAACGGCTCGATCGCGCGGGCGATCACCTCCTCGCTCATGCCGGACCCCGTGTCCTGCACGGATACCACGACGTACCTTCCCGCGGGCAGGACGCCGATCCGGCCCCCTTCCAGCTCTTCGACGTGCGTGGTCACCCGGATGCTTCCGCCGTCGAGGGTGGCGTCGTTCGCGTTGACCACCAGGTTCAGGAGCGCGGTCTCGAACAGGGCCATGTCGATCTGGACCGCCGGCAATTCGCCGGCGAGCGCGAGCTCGAATTTCACCGAACTCCTGGTGCCGCGCCTGAGCACGGACTCGAAACCGGCAATCACCCTGTTCAGTTCGCGCGGCTCCGGGGTGACCGGCTGCTGTCGCGCGAACGTCAAGAGCTGGTTCGTCAAGGACGCGCCGCGCATGGCCGCCTTCTCCATGCTGCCGATCAGGCCCAGCCCCTCCGGATCCTTCACGATGGGACGCAGCAGGTCCAGCCCATTCGTGATGACGCTCAGAAGGTTGTTGAAATCGTGCGCCACGCCCCCGGTGAGCTTGCCGATGGCCTCCAGCTTCTGCGACTGGAACAGGATTTCCCGTGCCTTCTCGAGCGCCTGTGCCGCCTGCTGGCGCTCCGTGATATCGCGGGTGATCTTGGCGAAGCCAATCAGTTCACCGGCATCGTTGTGGATGGAATCGATCACCACGTGCGCCCAGAACTTCGTCCCGTCCTTGCGCACGCGCCAGCCCTCGGCCTCGAAACGGCCTCGTGATGTGGCCTCGGCCAGGGCATTGGCGGGCTTGCCAGCTGCCCGGTCTTCTTCGGTGTAGAACCGCGAGAAGTGCGTGCCAAGCACCTCCTCCTGCTCGTATTGCTTGATACGGTGCGCACCGGCGTTCCAGTTGGTGATCTCGCCCGTGGGAGACAGCATGTAGATGGCGTAATCGGTGACGCCCTGGACCAGCATCCGGAAGCGCTCCTCGCTTTCGCGCAGCGCTTCCTGCGCGGCGCGCTTGTCCGAGATATCGCGGGTGATCTTGGCGAACCCGACCAGCTCGCCAGACTCGTCGCGGATCGGGTCGATGACGACGCTCGCCCAGAACTCCGTGCCGTCCTTGCGCACACGCCACCCTTCCGCTTCGAACTTTCCGGTCTCCCGGGCCAGCCTCAAGGCCTTTTCCGGAATGCCCGCCGCGCGGTCCCGTGCGGTGTAGAACCGCGAGAAGTGCTGGCCGATGATTTCATCCGCGGCATAGCCCTTGAAGCGCTCGGCTCCGGCATTCCAGCTCGCGACCGTTCCATCCGGCGCCAACATGTAGATGGCGTAATCGGTGATGCGGCTGATGAAGAGCCGCAAGCGTTCTGCTTCGAGAGACGGATTCAACTTCGGGCCTGGTGGATCGCGCGACGACGTGCGCCGGAACGATTGTCGGCTTCGCAGCGTCCCAGCGGGGTGAGTGAATGAAGGTAAGCAGTGACCCTGAATCGTCGAACAGCGTCATTGCCGCAGGAAGCTGTAGGCGGGAAACTACAGGCGGATGTCCCGTCCGATGTGCGTCTTGCTGACCCACGCCTGGCGCCGCCCAAGCCGCTTCCGCTTCCTTGCCCAGTGCTAGTGGACGCCTGAGCCTTGCGCGTCGATGGCGCGCAGCGTCTCCGAATAGAGGGCCAGCCGCGGGCCGCCAAGCGCCACGGCACGACGTGCTGCCTCTGCAGCCTCGAGGGTGTGGCCCTGCTCGAACAGGGCCTGGGCGAGGTTGTTCCACGCGTCGCCGGATTGCGGGTGGTCCGTCGCGGCCTGCCTGAAGTGACTCGTCGCGCTCTCGAGCCGGCGCTCGCGGTACGCCGCGTTGCCCAGCGCCATGCGCGCGAACAGGTTCCCGGGCCAGGCGCGCAGTGCCTCCGCGTACGCGCGCGCCGCGGCTGTTGGCGCGACGCGTTCGAGGGCGGCCGCGGCGGCCACGAAGTCTGCCTCGCGCGCGGTGGCCGGAAGGCGATCGGGCGGCAGCGCCACGAAAGCCCAGCGGCCGCCCTTCGCCCAGCTGCGATCGAAGGCGTCGAACGCCATCACCATGCGCCGCACGGTACCGGAGCGCAGGGTGAGGGTCCTGGCACCCACGTCGTAGCCCACCACCACGGCGTAATGCCAGCGCGGCACGAGGGGCCAGCCCACGTCCTGCAGCACGAGCACCGGATGGCCGGCGGCCACTTCGCGCAACAGGTCCTCGGGCGCGCTGCGCAGGACGTAGGGCAGCGCGCCGGCGCGGCGCGAGGCGCCGAGCAGTTCGGGCTGCAGGCTGCCTTGCCTCTGCGGGAGATAGACGTGGTCCACCAGGTCCTGCGGCGTGCGGGCGATTCCCGCGGCCTGCAGGAGCGTGGCCAGCGCCGCCGGGCCGCACTGGTAGTCCTCCTGGGGAAAGAAGGGAACGGCGGCCAGCTCCATCGCCGGTGGCGCGGCGCTGTCCTGCGGCGGCGGAAGCGAGGCGCATCCGGCCAGGGCGAGCAGGACCAGCGCGAGAGCCCGCGCGCAACCACGCGCCGACCAGGCCGGCATGGGGATCAGAGAATGAGCGCGACCAGGATCGCGATCAGCAGGATGATGATGATGTCCTGGTTGCTGAGGGCGCCGCCCGCGGGCATCGCGTCGATGCGTTCGGCCAGCGCGTGGACTTCGGCGTCGGTCAGGGAGGAGACGCGGTCGCCGGCGACCAGCCCGCTGACGCCCATCACCTGCAGCCTTTCCTTGACCTCCGCGCGCTCCATGAAGGAGCGCACCTTGGCCCGGTCCAGTTCGGCCTGGCTGGGGGCTTCCAGGGCATCGGTCTCGACGATGCCGGCCCGCGCCAGGGGCGCCTGCGTGGCGAGGGCCGCCGCGAGGATCACGGCCAATGCGCGGGACATGGAAAGGCGCGGCTTGTTCATGCGAGGGAGACCTTCGTTCTCTTTGTGAAGATGGGAAGCTCATCCTATCCCGCGCGGGGCTGGCGCCTGCGTAACAGTTGCCTCTACTTGCTGCGGGGAGGCCCCAGGCTCAGCCCGGGACGCTGGCGCCGTCGCGCCCCGAGGCAAGCGTCTCGACCTGCGCGCCGCGCCGGGGGCCGGCGTGCACGCCCAGCGCCCGCTTCACGATCATGGCCCGCAGCCGGTGGCGCCACGAGCGGCGGCACAGCGTCAGTTCGGCCAGGGACTCCGGCGCGCTGGTCAGGCGCTGCAGCCCGTCGCGGGTGACGAGGAAGGTGTCGGAATGCCGGTAGCCGCCGACGCCCGCCTGGTAGAGCCCCGGCTCGACGGACACCACCATGCCGGCCGCGAGGACGTCCGTGCTGCCCTCCGCGATCCACGGCGGCTCATGGTTGCTCAGGCCAAACCCGTGCCCCACGCGGTGCAGCCGCAGGGCGGGGCCCCAGCCCTTTTCCGCCAGGAAGCGGTTCACGCCGGCATCGATGTCGTGGCAGGACGCGCCCGGCCGCGCCAGGCCCATCGCCAGCTCGCGCGCGGCCTGCATCAGCGCGAAGCGCTCCCTGTCCTCGGGGGAGGGCGGGGCGGTGAAGAAGGTCCGCTCGCATTCGGCCGCGTAGCCGTTCACGCGCGTCAGCGCCAGCGCGACGTGCGGCCCGTGTTCGAGCCGCATGTGCACCGAGGGCACGGCATGCGGTTCGGCCGAGAGCGGCGCGGGCCAGGGCGCATAGATCGCGCGCGTCGCCAGGGCATCGAAATCGGCGACCTCGCGGATGATCTTGCGCTGCAGGCCACCGGCGGCGGCGAAGCATTCGGCCACGGTCGCGCCGAAATAGCTGGCCTCCAGCATCTTCGTCACGGTCCAGTCCGCATAGCGGGCCGCGCGCTGGATGCGCGCGATCTCCCAGTGCGACTTGAGCAGCCGGATCGGCCCGAGCACGTCGGCCGCGATGCCCTGCGAGCGCGCGAGCAGCCCGGCGACCTCGAACGAGGGCTCGGGTTCGAACAGGAAGCGCGCATCCAGCAGGGGCAGGATGCGGTCGGCCCAGCCTTCGCCCGCCGGGGCCGGGAATTCGCGGTAGGCGTGGATGCCTTCCGGCCGGACGCCCCAGGCCTTGCGCAGGTGCGTCCGTTCCAGCAGCGGGACCAGCAGCTGGTAGTCGGGCCGTCCGGCGTCGACGAACAGGAACAGGGGGCGCTCCAGCGGCTCGCAGGTTGCGCCGGTCAGGTAGTAGATCGACTCCATCGAGGTGAGCACCAGCCTTTGCGCGCCGCGAGCCTGCAGGCCCTGCTGCACCGCGGCGCGGCGCCGCGCGAACTCGTCTCCCGTCTCCTCCGGCCAGATGGAGTGCATTGCTTCCTCTCGCTGCGTGGAGCCACCATCGTATCGAATACGATCCGGCGATGCCGTATTCCGTAGCCGTTCGTGCCCTGTGCGAATTCAGCGCCAGGCGCGGCGACCTGGACCTGCGGTTCACCCCCACGCCCAGCGCGCAGGAGGGGATCGCGGGCCACCAGCTGGTCGCCGGCCGCCGCGGCCCCGGCTACGAAACCGAGATCGCCCTGCGCGGGGAATTCGAACAGCTGCTGGTGCGGGGCCGCGCCGACGGCTACGACCCGGTGCGCAATCGCCTGGAGGAAATCAAGACGCACCGCGGCGACCTCGCGCGCCAGCCGGCCAACCACCGCCATCTGCACTGGGCGCAGGCGAAGGTCTACGGCTGGCTGTTGTGCCAGGCGCGCGGCCTGGGCGAGCTGGACCTGGCCCTGGTTTACTTCGACATCGCCAGCCAGCAGGAGACGAGCTTCGTCGAGACGCACTCGGCCGCCTCCTTGCGCGAATTCTTCGAAGACCGCTGCCGCGACTTCCTGGCCTGGGCCGCCCAGGAGCAGGCGCACCGCGAGGCCAGGGACCAGGGCCTCGCGGCGCTGGCCTTTCCGCATCCCTCCTTCCGCGCCGGCCAGCGCGAACTGGCCGCCGCCGTCTACAAGGGCGCGGCCACTGGCCGCTGCGTGCTGGCCCAGGCGCCCACCGGCATCGGCAAGACCGTCGGCACGATCTTCTCGATTCTCAAGGCGGTCGCGCCCTGCGCCCTCGACAAGGTGTTCTACCTCACCGCGAAATCGACCGGCCGCCAGCTGGCGCTGGACGCCGCGGCGCAACTGGGGCGCGGCGCGGCGGCACCGCGCCTGCGGGTGGTGGAGCTGACGGCGCGCGACAAGGCCTGCGAGCACCGCGACAAGGCCTGCCATGGCGACTCCTGTCCGCTGGCCCGCGGCTTCTACGACCGCCTGCCCGCCGCGCGCTCCGAGGCCCTGGCGGCGGGCTTCCTGGACGCCGCGGCGCTGCGCGAAGTGGCCCGCAGGCACGAGGTCTGCCCCTACTACCTGGCCCAGGAGGCCTCGCGCTGGGCCGACATCGTCGTCGGCGACTACAACTACTACTTCGACGGCAGCGCGATGCTGCACACGATGACGCTGGTGCACGAGTGGCGCGTCGGCGTGCTGGCCGACGAGGCGCACAACCTCGTCGAGCGCGCCCGCGCCATGTACTCGGCGGAGCTGGACCAGGCTTCGCTGCGGGCCGCGCGCACGTCCGCGCCGGTAGCGATCCGCAAGGCGCTGGACAAGGTGAATCGCGGCTGGACCGCGCTGCGCAAGGCACAGGCCGAAGCGGACGGAGCGCTGGATTTGCTGCCCGCCGCCTTCCTAGCCGCGCTGAAGCAGGCCGGCAGCGCCCTGGAGGCCCACTTCGCCGAGGCGGCGCCGGGCGCGGCCGATGGCCCGCTGCAGGACGCCTGGTTCGACATCCTCGGCTTCCTGCGGCTCGCCGAGTCCTTCGGCTCGCATTCGGTGCTCGAATTCGCCGACGAGGCCGCCGGCTCGCGCAAGCCCTCGGCCCGCATCCGCATCCAGAACCTGATCCCCGCACCCTTCCTGAAGCCGCGCTTCGCGGGCGCCCGGACGGTCACGCTGTTCTCGGCGACCCTCAGCCCGCCGCGCTACGCGATGGACATGCTGGGCCTGCCGGAAGACACCGCCTGGGTCGACGTGGAGTCGCCCTTCGGCCCCGAGCAGCTGCGGGTGCAGGTGGTCAGCAGGATCTCCACGCGCTACGCGGACCGGCAGCGCTCGGCCGCCCCCATCGCGCGCCTCATCGCGGAGCAGTTCGGGGCCCACGCGGGCAACTACCTCGCGTTCTTCAGCAGCTTCGACTACCTGGAAATGGTGGCCTCGGAATTCCGGCGCCGCCATCCGGAGGTCCCGGTGTGGACGCAGGCGCGCGGCATGGACGAAGGCCAGCGCAAGGCCTTCCTCGATCGCTTCGTGCCCGGCGGGACCGGGGTCGCCTTCGCGGTGCTGGGGGGCAGCTTCGGCGAGGGCATCGACCTGCGCGGCGACCGCCTGGTGGGCGCCTTCGTCGCGACGCTGGGAATGCCGCAGGTGAACCCGCGCAACGAGCAGCTCAAGGCCCGGCTGGAGGGTGTGTTCGGCGCCGGCTATGACTATGCCTACCTCTACCCGGGCCTGCAGAAGGTGGTGCAGGCCGCCGGGCGGGTGATCCGCACGCAGGAAGACCGCGGTGTCGTCTACCTGATCGACGATCGCTTCGCGCGGCCGGCGGTGCGCGAGCTGTTGCCCGCGTGGTGGCGGATCTCGCGCGCGCCGAACCTGCCTCAGGCGCGCCCGCGCATCAGCGAAGAGATGGCGCCCTCCGCATCCTCGAAGTAGCGCCGCACGATCGCGAAGGCATGTTCGGCCGCGGGTGGCAGCGTGCGCCGCGCGCGCCGCACCACTCCCAGGGACAGTTCCAGGTCCAGCGGCGGATCCACATCGAGCGGCAGCAGTCGCCCCGCCGCGACTTCCAGCACGGCCGAGATGCTGGTGCTGGGAAGCACCGCGTCGCTGGCCGCCAGCAGCGCATGGACAGTCGCCATGTCGTTGCTGTTGACCGCGAAATGATCTTCCAGCGGAAGCGACAGGCCGTACAGGCGGGCGAGGTGGCGCAGCATGCCCTCCTCGGCGAATCCGGGCAATACGCAGGGATAGGCAAGAAGGTCGGCGATCCGCACCCGGCGTCGTGCCGCCAGCGGATGGCCGGTGCGGACGAACCAGCCGAAGCTGCAGCGGTGCATGGACTCCACGGCCATGTCGTCGTCGTGCGCCGCCATGCGCACGTCGCCCACGAAGAAATCGATCTCCTCGCGCGCCAGCGCGGCGAACAGGACGTCCGAGCTCTGCACCATGGTGCGCAGCCGCACTTGCGGCGCGGCGGCCAGGAGCTGCAGCACCATCGGGGCGAGCAGGCCGTGCGCGAGCGAGGATCCCATGCCGAAGGCGAGCGGGCCGAGCTCGCCGGCGCGCATCAGGCGCAGCTCGCGCGCGGCTTCCTTCTCGTCGAACACGATGCGCCGCGCACGCTCCGCGTAGAGCCGCGCGTAGGGCGTGGGCGCGAGGCCGCGGCCCTCGCGGTCGAACAGCGGCACGCCGAGGCTGTCCTCCAGCGCCCGCAGGCTGCGCGAGAGCGCCGGCAGGCTCAGGTGCACCTGTTCGGCCGCGGCGCTGAGCGAGCCGAGCTCCATCACCGCCAGGAAGTGCCGAAGTTGCCGCGTGTTCATTGCTTTGTTGCAGGGAGTGCAATGTCCCTTTGAATATATTGCAATTTACGCAAGATCGTCGGCTTCCTAGACTGCGGCGCACACCAAGGAGACTCCATGCACCGCCCATCCGCGGAGCCGCGCGCCGTCGTGGCGATCTCGACCGACCGTGTGGACCGCCACGGCCACACCACCCACGCAGGCTTCCATGGCTACGTGCATGCCGTCGCAACCGTCGGCGGCGCCTTGCCGCTGCTGCTGCCCTCCGCGCCCGAAGCGCTGGATGCGGACACGCTGATCGCCACCGTCGACGGCGTCCTGCTCACCGGCAGCCCCTCCAACGTCGACCCCGCGCGCTACGACGCGCCGCAGCCGCATGCGCCCATGCTGCTCGATCGCGAGCGCGATGCCACCATCCTGCCGCTGCTGCCCCGGCTGGTCGAGGCAGGCGTGCCGCTGCTGGCCGTCTGCCGCGGCTTCCAGGAACTGAACGTCGTCTACGGCGGCACGCTGCATCCCGCGATCCACACGCTGCCGAACCGCATGGACCACCGCGAGGGTGACCACCAGCGGCCCATCGAGCGCTGGTACGACGACAGCCACGCGCTGCACGTCGCCCCCGGCGGGCGGCTCGCGGAGATGGTCGGCGAGCGTCCGCTGCAGGTGAACTCGCTGCACCACCAGGGCATCGATCGCCTCGGGCAGGGCCTGCGGGTCGAAGCGACCGCGCCCGACGGGCTGGTCGAGGCCTTCAGCGTCGCCGGTGCGCCGGGATTCACGCTGGCGGTGCAGTGGCACCCCGAGATGCGAGTCGGCGATTGCCCGCTCGCGCGCGCCCTGTTCTCCGCCTTCGGCGAGGCCTGCCGTGCCCGCCGCGCCGAGCGCCTGCGCTCCCGTTTCCACTGAGATCCAGCATGAACCACGATTCCGTCCTGAAGTGCTTCAGCGCCAGCTATGCCGAGGCGCGGCGCAAGTTCCTCGACGCCGCCGCGCGGCGCGGGCTGGCGGTCGAGAGCGAGGTGCTCGACCTGCCGGGCGCCGAGGGTGAAACCCTGGCGATGGACGTCGTGCGCGACGGCCCGGCCGACGCGTCCCGCATGCTGGTCGTGATCAGCGGGGTGCATGGTGTCGAGGGCTTCTGCGGCTCCGCCATCCAGACCGGCCTGCTGGAGCAGGACGTGCGGCCAGCGGAAGCCGACATGGCCGTGCTGTACGTGCACGCCGTCAATCCCTACGGGTTCTCGCACCTGCGCCGCGCCACGCAGGAAAACGTGGACCTGAACCGCAACTTCGTCGACTTCGGCGGGCCGCTGCCGGTCAACGCGGGGTATGCCGAGATCCACGACGCGCTCCTGCCGCCCGCCTGGCCCCCGGCGGCGCGCGACGAGGCCGTGCTCGCCGACTATCGCGAGCGCCATGGCGCGCGCGGACTCCAGCGCGCCATGTCCCTGGGCCAGCACTCGCATGCCGACGGACTGCACTATGGCGGCCTCGGCCCGGCCTGGAGCAACCGGGCCTTCCGGGCGGCACTGCGGCGCCACACCGCCGGCGTGCGCTTACTCGCCTCGGTGGACATCCACACGGGACTGGGCCCGTCCGGCCACGGCGAGCGGATCTTCGCCAGCTTCGATCCCGATCCCGCGGTGCTGGAACAGGCCACGCGCTGGTGGCGGCAGCTGACCAGCGTGACGACCGGCTCTTCGACCAGCGTTCCTCTCACCGGCCCCATCCAGACCGCGTTGCACGAGGAGTGCCCGCAGGCACGCCACGTCGGCATCTGCCTCGAGTACGGGACGCACCCGATGGAGCGCGTGATGACCGCCCTGCGCGCCGAGCACTGGCTGCAGCGCGCCGGCACGGGCGCCTCCGCGACGCAAGCCGCCGCCATCCGGCAGCAATTGAAGGACGCCTTCTATCCGCAGGCCGACGAGTGGAAGCTCGCCGTGTGGCGGCAGGGCCGCGAGGCCTGCCTCCAGGCCCTGGACGGCCTGCAGCAAGACACCTGCCCCCTCCCGCTCGCCGCCTGAATCCCTGGAGCCGCCATGACTGCCACGACCCTCGAATCCCTCTCCGGTCATGCCGCCGGTGCGCCCGCACGCAGCGGCGCGATCAGCCGCAAGGCCATCGCCGCCGCCGTCGCCGGCAATGCGCTGGAGTTCTACGACTTCGTCGTCTACGCCTACTTCGCGGTCTACATCGGACGCACCTTCTTTCCGGTGGGCGGCGAATTCGGCAGCCTGCTCGCCGCGGTGGCGACCTTCGGCGTCGGGTTCTTCACGCGGCCGCTGGGCGGGGTGTTGATCGGCGCCTTCGCCGACCGCGCCGGGCGCAAGCCGGCGATGATCCTCACGGTGGTGCTGATCACGATCGGCACCCTCGGCATGGCGGCGACGCCCGGCTACGACACGATCGGCATCGCCGCGCCCATCATCGTGGTGCTGTGCCGGCTGGTGCAGGGCGTGGCCCTCGGCGGCGAGGTCGGCCCGGCCACCGCGCTGCTGATCGAGGCGGCGCCGCCCGGAAGGCGCGGCTTCTACTCCAGCTGGCAGATCGGCAGCCAGGGGCTCGCGGTCGCGGTGGGTGGCGTGTTCGGCGTCACGCTCTCGCTGCTGCTCACGCCGGAGCAACTGGGGAGCTGGGGCTGGCGCGTGCCCTTCCTCGCCAGCCTGGCGCTGGTGCCCATCGCCGTGTACCTGCGGCGCCACCTGCCCGAGACGCATGCGGCAGAGGACTCCAGCGGCACTCGCATCGTGGGAGACGTGTTCCGCCGCCACGGCCGCATCCTGGTGCTGGGCGTGCTGATCTCCGCCTCCGTCACCGTCGCCTCGCAGGTGGGCAACTACATGGTGAGCTATGCCGTGCAGGTGTTGAAGCTGCCCGCGGCGGTGGCGCAGTCCAGCGTGCTGATCGGCGGCCTGGTGACCTTCGTCTTCGGCCTGCTGGGCGGCCTGCTGTGCGACCGCTTCGGCCGCAAGGCGATCAACCAGCTGCCCCGCATCGCGCTGCTGCTGATGATCGTGCCGCTGTTCCTGTGGCTCACCGGCGCGCCCGGCATTGCCACGCTGCTGGGTGCGACCGCGGTCCTGGCGGCCCTGACCGCCATGGCGGGTGCCGCGGGCATGGTGACCGTGCCCGAGTTGCTGCCCATCGCGGTGCGCAGCACCGGCATGTCGGTGGTCTACGCGATCAGCACCGCGGTCTTCGGCGGCACCACGCAGTTCGTGGTGACCTGGCTGCTGGCCGTGACGCACGACCCCCTCGCACCGGCGTACTACGTGGCCGGCATGAGCATGCTCAGCGTGCTGGCGATGATGCTGCTGCCCGAAACGCGCGACGTGGACGTGCGCCGCTAGCGCTGCAGGCGCCGGTAGGCGTTGAAGTGGCGCAGGGCGCCGCGTTCGTCGCCTGCCTCCTCGCGCAGGCGCGCCAGGTTGAAGTGGGCATCGGCCAGCGTCTCGTCGAGTTCCAGGGCGCGCTCGTAGCTGGCCACTGCCTCGTCCAGCCGGTCCAGGTGGTCCAGCGCCACGCCGCGGTTGAAGTGCAGCAGCGCGCAATCGGCGCAGTGGGCCAGGGCGGCGTCCGACAGGCGCACCAGTTCGGCGAAGCGCTCCGCGTCGGCCCACATGGCGCCGAGATTCAGCCAGGCATCCTCCAGCCCGGGGTCCAGCGCCAGCGCCTGCAGGTAGGCCGACTCGGCGGCGCCGGGATCGCTGGCTTCCAGTGCCAGCGCGCGATCGAACAGCGCCCGCGCATCGGCCTCCCCGGATTTCGGCGCGGCCGCGTGGTCGAAGAACGTCACCGTGCCGGCCACCGGTGCGACGTCGAAGTCCAGCAGCAACTGGCCGCTGTCCGATTGCCACTGGCCGCTGCGATCGCGCACCGCGATGTCGGCGCCCATGGCGGTGATGCGCAGGCCGCTCAGGGGCAGCTCCGCCGGCAGCGTGGCCCGGAGCCGCGCCAGCGAGCGCAGGATGCGCCGCGCGGGAATGCTCTGCGCCTGCAGCGCGTGGGCCGTGCGCAGCAGCGTCAGGTCCTGGAAGGTGAAGCGCCACTCGTTGCGCCGGCCCCGCGCGGGCGTGACGAAGCCCGCGGCGACGAGCCCGGCGACGACATGGCGCGACAGGCCCAGCATCGCCTGGACGCGCCGCAGCGTGAAGGTGGAACCGTCGTCGGTCGCTGTCACGGGCTCACTTGCGGGCCCGGGACTTCGTGGGCCCGGGCGCCGGCGCCGCGACCGCCCGGACCGCGGCGGCCGTCCCCGCCGCGCGCTTCGCGCCCTTGCGTTCCTTGGGTGCGATCGCCGGCTGGGTCTCGATCCTGGGCACCTTGGGCGCAGGCTGCTTGTTGGCAAGGCTCGCGCGCAGCGCTTCCATGAGGTCGATGACCTGCGCCGAGGCCGGCGCCTCGTCGCGCGGCGAACCCACCACCTGCTTGCCGGCGATCTTCTCGTCGATGGCCGCCAGGATGCGCTTCTTCTCTTCGTCCACGTACTGCGCGGGGTCGTAGCTGTCGGTCGAGATGTGCTCGATCAGCTGCAGGGCGAGCTGCAACTCGCCCTGCGACACGTCGACCCGCTCGATGCCCAGGTCCTTCAGCGAGCGCACTTCGTCTGCATACAGCAGTTGCTGCAGCACCAGGCCGTCCTCCGCGGGGCGGATCTGCACGACGTATTGCTTCGCCTTCCACGCCCAGCGCGCCAGCGCGCAGCGCCCGCTCTGGCGCATCGCTTCGGCGAGCAGGGCGTAGGGCTTGGCGCCGCGCTTGTCCGGCGCCAGCAGGTAGGCCTTGTCGTAGAACAGCGGATCCACCGAGCTGGCGGGGATGAAGGCCATGATGTCGATGCTGGGGCTGCTGGACTCCTCCAGCGCCTTCAGCTCGTCCGGCGTGAAGAGCACGAAGCGGTCCTTCTCGAACTCGTAGCCCTTCACCATCTCCGACCGCGGCACCACGCCCTGGTCCTTCTCGGAGACGTACTGCTGCTTCAGGCGGGAGCCGTCCCGGGCCAGCAGGTGGAACTTCACCGCGCCCGAGCTCTCGGTGGCGGAATAGAGCTTGACCGGGATCGACACGAGGCCGAAGCTCAGCGAGAGCGATGCGATCGAACGGGCGGCCATGGGGAAACCTTTCTCGGGCCGCCAGGCGGGAAGACGGCAGGCGGCCAGCACTGCGGTGGGACGCCCATGGTAGGGCGGCGGGCGGCGCCTGTGAACCCTCCGCCCTGCGGTCGCGCTGGCGGGCGCCGCGCCTTGGACTTTCGTCCCATGGCCGAGGGGACGCCGGCGCGGAAAGAATGCGCGACACCCCTTTCTCGCGGATGGCCATGGCGACGAACATCAAGGTGATCCACCCCAGGGACTTCCTGCGGGCCCGCCCCGACGGGCAGATCGACCTCGAGAGCAGCAAGCACATGCTATCCGAGCTCGCGGCGGCCAGCGCGGAGCTCGAGCAGCTCCATGTGCTGATCGACATCCGCAACGTGACTGGCCGCCTGGGTGCGGACGAGCTGCATGAGCTGGCAAGCGCCCTGCCTTCCTTCGGCGAAACCTTCCTGAGTCGCACCGCGGTGCTGTGCCCCCGGGACCGGTTCGACAACGCGCGCTTCTTCAGCCTGCTGGCCGCGAGCCACGGCTTCCGCCAGCTGCGCGCCTTCCTGACCTACGAAGACGCGATGGAGTGGCTGGAGTCGCCGCTGGACACCTGAACGCCGCGCCCTGCGCCGGCGGCGGGGCCGCCGGATAATGCCGCCGGTGTGCAGCAACTACCAGCCGGTGACGCGCAAGGACCGCCTCCTGAACTTCTTCGGCGTCGAGCGCGAGCGCGACGACGAATCGGTCGATACCTGGCCCACCGGGCTGGCCCCTTTCATCCGCCTGGCGCAGGAGGGCTCGGGGCACCGGCGCATCGTGCATGATGGCGTGTTCGGCCTGCTTCCCGCCTTCGCGAAGGAACTCGCGTTCGGGCGCCGCACGTACAACGCGCGCAGCGAAACGGTCCACCAGCTGCCCAGCTTCCGCGACAGCTGGCGCAACGGCTGGCGCTGCATCGTCCCGGCGGAGGTCATCTACGAGCCCTTGTACGCGGACGACGCGGCGAAGCCGGAGCGCTGGGCGATCTACCAGCCGGGTGCGGTGCCCATGGGCATTGCCGGCATCTACACCCGCTGGAAGCACCCCGACGGCCACGAGCTCTTCTCGTTCGCGATGCTCACCGTCAACGCGGACGAGCACCCGTTCTACCGCCGCTTCCACCGCCCGGGCGACGAGAAGCGCATGCCCATCATCCTGGCCCCCGAGGAGTACGACGACTGGCTGGCCTGCCCCGTGAAGGACGCGTCCCGGTTCTTCAAGCCATGGGCCGGGGATCTGCACGCGGAAGCGGCGCCGCTGCCGCCCCGCGCGCCGGCGGCCAGCAGCGTGCGCACCAGCCGGCCCCGTCCGCCGGACCAGGAGCAGCTGTTCTAGGAGATCGTCGGGCGGGCGAAAGATCGCGGCGCCGCCGCTCAAGCGAGTGTCAGCGCGCGGCGGGGGCGGTCACGTCCCAGGAGCCGAAGACCTCGCGCGGCGCCCGCGTTTCGGGCAGCACGTAGACGATGGCGCCGCCCTTGCGCACGGTGGGGCTGAGCACCTGTTCGTAGAACGGCTCGGGCAGGTTGATGCAGCCATAGGAAATCCGCCGGTCCTCGGCCTTGGGCGAGGCGAGGCGCTCCCGCCGGCGCTGGGCCGGGAAGGTGTCGATGACGCGGTGCATGGCGACGGCCGCGTCGTAGTCGATCCAGACCACGTCGACCCCGGAGTCGTCTTCGCCCGGCCGGGCGACGAAGCGGCCGGCCGGCGTGGTGCGTTCGTGGTCGCGCACTTCCGCCAGGGGCTTGTTGGCGACGCCGGGCGCGGTGTCGTCGCCGACGGTCAGTCCGAGCAGCGCGGGCGCGGCCGCGACGAGCCGGCCTTCCGGGTCGAAGGCGTAGACGGTGGCGTTCTTCTTGTCCAGGATCACCACGGCGCGTCCCTGGTTGTCACGGGTGAAGAAGGCCCAGTTCGCCACCTCGCGCACGGCGTCCGACACGGAGTTGCCTTCGAAGCGCGCCAGCGGACCGGGCTGGAAGCCGGCCGGCAGCGATGGGTTCGCGGCCGAGGCGAACGCCGCGAAGCCGATCGACGCGGCGACCAGGACGGAGCGGAGGAATTCCGGGCGTGGCAATCGGGCTGGCATCTTCACGGACCTGGCTGGCGCGGCATGGGGACGACCGCCGCAGCTTAAGTTCCTCGACCGCGGACCCGTGGTTCGCGATTGCAGCGCCGCGCGGTAGGACACCATCCCGAGCTCGCCTGCGCTTCTTGCTGCCGGTCCGGGGCCTCGCTAGAGTCGTCCGCTGCCGCCCATCCCGCGGGCGCCACGGAGGCTCGAAGTGCCCAACCTCATCAAGCACATCGCGTTCAAGGTCCTGGACGCGGAGAAGGAGCGCGCGTTCTACGAGCAGGTCTTCGGCTTCAGGCACGTCAACACCGTGCGGCGCAAGGGCCAGCGGGGCGACCACGTCTCGCACCACCTCACGGACGGCTACATGGATCTCACCCTGATCCAGTACGACAGCGAGGATGCCGACGAGTCCGACTTCGCGGGACCGGCGCCCTGCATCCACCACATCGGCATGGAGGTGGAGGACCTGGAGGGCTTCATCGCCGCCATCGCAGCCAACGGCGGCCGCATCCTCACGGAACCCGGGCACCTGCCGGTGAAGTTCCGTTCGCCGGGCGGGCCGGTGGCGGAGGTGGTTCCGGCGGGGCGTTGGGAGAAGAAGACGCTGGCCGCGGGCGTGCACGGGGAGGTGCTGTCCTGAGGTCCAGGGCCATGGCCAGGGTCGGGCGTTGAACGGATCGATCTCCGTGCCCGGCGACCTCCCTTCCGCAGGGATGTCGCCGGCACGTCCCGGGACCCGTTCACGCCCCGGAAAGGCGGATCAGCAGCAGCGCGCCCCGCCCTTGCCCCCGTAGCGGCGCTCGATCGCGAGGGCGCAGTACGCCTCGCGCGTGAGCACCGGCTGGCCCGGGTGGGTCACGGCGGCGTGGGCCAGGTAGCGCTCGTAGTCGGGCATGCCGAAGACGTTGCGGCAGGCCGAACACAGCGCCTGCCAGCGCCCCATCCTGCCTTCGTCCGCGCTCGTCATTCCCCGCCTCCGGCCGGGGCGAACGTCTGCGGGATCTCCTGCGTGGTGGGCCGCGACTCGCGCAGGGCCTTCAGGGACGTGCGCGCCGCGAAGAAGCACATCGCGAGCACCAGCAGCACGAACAGGGCGCAGACCACCGCGTCCACGTAGTTGTTGAAGGCCACCCGCTGCATTTCGGCGACGGACTTGGCCGGCGCCAGCACGGTCCCCGCTTCCGCGGCGGCGCTGAACTTGTTGGCCAGCGCCAGGAAGCCGATATTCGGGTCAGGATGGAAGATCTTCTGCACGCCGGCCGTGAGGGTGGTGACCAGCAGCCAGACCGTCGGCACCAGGGTCACCCAGACGTAGCGCTCGCGCTTCATCTTCACGAGCACTGTGGTGCACAGCAGCAGCGCGATGCCGGCCAGCATCTGGTTGCCGACGCCGAACAGCTGCCACAGGCTGTTGATGCCGCCCAGCGGGTCGACCACGCCCTGGTACAGGAACCAGCCCCACATCGTCACGCACAGCACCGTGCACAGGAGGTTGGCGCCCAGGTTGTCGGTGTCGCCGAGCGGCTTGTACACGTGGCCCAGCATGTCCTGGATCATGAAGCGGCCCACGCGCGTGCCGGCGTCGACGGCCGTCAGGATGAACAGCGCCTCGAACAGGATGGCGAAGTGGTACCAGAAGGCCATCATCGTCTGGCCGCCCAGGGCGGAGCCGAGGATCTGCGCCATGCCCACGGCGAGGGTCGGCGCGCCGCCGGCGCGCGCGAGGATGGTGGTCTCGCCGATGTCCTTGGCCATCTGCGTGATGGCGTCCGGAGTGATCACGAAGCCCCAGCTCGAGATGACCTGCGCGGCCTGCGCCGCGGTGCTGCCCACGACGGCCGCCGGCGCGTTCATCGCGAAGTAGATGCCCGGTTCCAGCACGCAGGCGGCGGTGATCGCCATCAGCGCGACGAAGGACTCGGTCAGCATGCCGCCGAAACCCACCAGCGGCATGTGCGATTCCTTCTCCAGCATCTTGGGCGTGGTGCCCGAGGAGATCAGCGAGTGGAAGCCGGACACGGCGCCGCACGCGATGGTGATGAAGAGGAACGGGAACAGCTTGCCGGAGAACACCGGCCCGGTGCCGTCGACGAAGCGCGTGACCGCCGGCATCGCCAGCTTGGGCGCCACGAAGTAGATGCCCAGGGCCAGCGCCGCGATGGTGCCGATCTTGAGGAAGGTGCTCAGGTAGTCGCGCGGCGCGAGCATCAACCACACCGGCAGGCTCGCCGCCACCGCGCCGTAGACGATGATCGCCCAGGCGATCTGCGTGCCGGTCAGCGTGAACGCCGGGCCCCAGGTCGGGCTTTCGGCGATGCTGCGGCCGAACACGATGGCGAGCAGCAGCAGCACCACGCCGAAGGCGGACGCTTCACCGACGCGTCCGGGGCGGATGATTCGCATGTAGACGCCCATCAGCAGCGCGATGGGGATGGTGGCCGCGATCGTGAACAGGCCCCACGGACTGGAGGTCAGCGCCTTCACCACCACCAGCGCCAGCACGGCGAGGATGATGATCATGATGGCCAGCACGCCCACCAGCGCCAGCGAGCCGGGTACGGGCCCCAGCTCCATGCGGATCAGTTGTCCGAGCGACTTGCCGTCGCGGCGCGTCGAGACGAACAGCACGATGAAGTCCTGCACGGCGCCCGCCACCACCACGCCGACCAGGATCCACAGCGTGCCGGGCAGGAAGCCCATCTGCGCCGCCAGCACGGGGCCCACCAGCGGGCCGGCGCCCGCGATGGCCGCGAAGTGGTGGCCGTAGAGAACCCACTTGTTGGTGGGCACGTAGTCCATGCCGTCGTTGTGCCTCACGGCGGGCGTGGTGCGCGAGTCATCCAGGCGCAGCACGCGGTGCGCGATGAACTGTCCGTAGAAGCGGTAGGCGATGAGGTACACGCACAGGCCGGCCGTGACCAACCACACCGCGTTGACCGATTGGCCGCGGCTCAGGGCCAGCGCCGCGAAGGAGAGGGCTCCCAGGGCTGCGAGTGCAGCCCAACCTGCCCAGGATCTGATGGCTTTCATGGAATGCCTTTGTTCCGATGCAGAAAAGGAAATTTCATTCTGCTCCCCGCGTTACATCCTCAAAAGCCCACACACGCGTCGAATGAAACAAGCTTGATGCTTGACAGGGAAGGGGTTGCCGCGGGGGGGCGCGCCGCGCCGGAGTGCGGTGCGTGTGCGCGTGTTCGCATGTCCGGATCCGGCCGACCGCCGCTCCGGCGCGCCGCTACGCTGCCGGCATGACGATGACCCTGCTGTCCCGCGACTGGCGAAGCATCGAAGCGGAGCTCGACGCTGATGGCGTGTCCGTGCTGCCCGGCCTGCTGGCGCCCGGGCGCTGCGATGCGCTCGCCGCTCTCTACGACGGGGCGGGCGAGAGTGCTTTCCGCAGCACCGTGGTGATGGCGCGCCACGGCTTCGGCAGCGGCGAGTACAAGTATTTCGCTTATCCGCTGCCCGAAGGGCTGGAGTCGCTGCGCTCGGCGCTGTATACGTCGCTCGTGCCGACCGCGAACCGCTGGAGCGCGGCGCTCGGGAGCGCGCAGCGCTTTCCCGAGTCGCACGCCGACTACCTGCAGCGGTGCCACGCGGCGGGCCAAACGCGCGCCACGCCCCTGCTCCTGCGGTATGGACCTGGCGACTACAACTGCCTGCACCAGGACCTTTATGGCGACCACGTCTTCCCGCTGCAGGTCGTGGTGCTCCTGTCCGCGCCGGGGTGCGATTTCGACGGCGGCGAGTTCGTGCTGGTGGAACAACGCCCGCGCAGGCAGTCGAGGGCGATCGTGGTGCCGCTGGCAAAGGGCGATGCGGCCGTCTTCGCCGTCAGCCAGCGTCCGGTGCAGGGTGCACGGGGCGCCTACCGCGTCATCCTGCGGCACGGCGTGAGCCGCATCCGGCGCGGCACGCGCACCACCCTCGGGCTGATCTTCCACGACGCGGCGTGACGCGGCGTCAGAATCGAACCTTCATCGAGACCCGGGAGGAACGACGATGCCGGACCATCGAATCTTCGCGATGGCCTTCGCGAAGGTGTATCCGATGTACGTCCAGAAGGCGGAACGCAAGGGACGCACGAAGGAGGAGGTCGACCAGGTCATCTGCTGGCTCACGGGCTATGACCGGGCCGGACTGCAGCGGCAGATCGCGCTGGAGAGCGACTTCAGGACCTTCTTCGCGCAGGCCCCCGCCATCCACCCGAACAGTGCCCTCATCAAGGGTGTGGTCTGCGGTGTCCGCGTGGAGGAGATCGAAGACCCCCTGATGCGCAAGATCCGCCACCTGGACAAGCTGGTCGACGAACTCGCGAAGGGCAGGAAGATGGAGGCGATCCTGCGGCAATGAACTCCCGTGGCGCGAAAGTGCGTGCTTGCGCGAAGCGCACAGCGAAAGAGTAGTAACGCTTTACACGCCGAACGCAAAGCGCTGGGGTTTTTCCAAGCCTATTACATTCGCTGGCGTTGCTTCGCAGAGCTTCGCCCCTCAACATCGCGACGACGGTGTAGCTGGTGACGCAACCCGTGCGGTTGCGGAGGAGGCGAAATGGCGCATGGTTCCAAGGTCTGTTTTCTGGGGCTGCTGGTCCTCGCGGGCAGTGCATCGGCCACCACGGTGGGGCCCGCCAAGGGCAGGCCGGTCGCGGGGCACCCGCTCGAAGTGAACATTCCGTTCGCGGTCGATGAACCCCGGGACCGTGCCTGCGCCATCGCGAACGTGCGCTACGGCAACGTGCTCGTGCCGCGCCTGACCCTCCATGTGCAGGGCCAGGGCGTGAAGAGGAATCTCCTGCTGACTTCGCGTGCGAGCGTGGGTGACGCACCGGTCACCGTCAACGTCCGCGTCGGCTGCGGCCCCAAGGCCGTCGCGCGCAGGTTCGTCATGACGGCGGACGTCCCCGCGGCCCGCAGCCCTTCGATCGCCAGGACGGCCAGCAGGGCGCCGTCTGCGCCGGAATTCGCCGCCGCCAGGCCGGAGCCGAGGTCGGTCGCCATGGCGGCGCCGGCCGAACCGCTGTTTCCCCCTCCGGAAGCCGCCCTCCAGGAGCACAGCGCTCCCAAGGCCGACACTGGGGTGACGGAGGAACTGCGCAAGGCCCGGGCCGAGGCCGCGACCGCGCTCGCGCAGCTCGAGGGCGTGCGCAGGGAACTGGCGGCGATCCTCGATGTCGAGCGGCGCACGTCGCAGACCCTCATCAACGCCGAGCACCAGGTGATGGACGCGAAGTCGGAAGTCGCGCGCATGCGACTGCTGCTGAAGTGGGTCGGCGCCGTGCTCGCCCTCGCGGCGGCGGGCGCGATCTGGTTCGAGTTCAGCCGCGTGGCGTCCCGGATGCGCCTGGCGAGGGCCCAGCCCGAGCAGGAACCGACCATCTTTACCGGCAACGAAGTGCCGACCTGAACGCCGCCAGCGAGGGCGCCGGCTGACGATCCGGGCGCTCGCTGGACATAACCCCAAAGTCCAAGTTGCCGGGCTGCAGGGCTGCTCTGCAGAATTTACCTCGGCCGCAATGGGCCCGGGGGTATCGTCATGCGACTGGATCCGCTCTCCTCCTTGCTGGCGGCCCTGGCGGTGCTGCTGGTGGGGACCCTGCTGAACCGGCGCATCGGCCTGCTGGCGCGCTACAACATCCCGGATCCCATCACGGGCGGGCTGCTGTTCGCCGCCATCGCCTCGGCCGTGCTCGCGGGCAGCGGCTGGAAGGTGGAGATCGACCAGACCCTCAAGCCGGTGCTGCTGCTGCTGTTCTTCGCGGGGGTCGGCATGGGGGCGGACCTGCGGCTGCTCAGGCGTGGCGGCAAGGCGCTGGCGATCTTCCTGGTCGTGCTGTTCCCGTACATCGTGCTGCAGAACGCGGTGGGCGTCGCCGGGGCCTGGCTGCTGGACCTGCATCCGATCTTCGGCCTGGTCTCCGGTTCGATCACCCTGGTCGGCGGGCACGGCACGGGCGCGGCCTACGCCGAGCGCTTCGCCGACGTCCACAACCTGCAGTCGGTGATGGACCTGAGCATGACGGTGGCCACCGCCGGCCTGGTCCTGGGCGGCATCATCGCGGGGCCCGTCGCGCAGTTCCTGATCTCGCGCCACGGGCTGCGGTCCGAGGCGGCGCAGGATGCCGCCGCGGAAGGCGAGCGGGTCGAGCCCGGCCAGATCACGACCGTGGGGGTGGTGGGCGCCCTGGCCGGCATGATCGCGGCCGTGCTCGCGGGGCGCTGGCTGGCCTCGGAGTTCTCGGGCGGGTCGATCACGATCCCGGCCTTCCTGTGGTGCATGCTGCTCGGCGTCACCATCCGCAACGTCGGCCCCTTCCTGGGCCTGCGCTTCGACGACCGCGCATCGGAACTGATGTCGGGCGTATGCCTGTCCCTGTTCCTGGTCATGACCATGATGGCCCTGGACCTGGTCGAGGTGGTGCAGGCGGCGGGTCCGCTGCTGCTGATCCTGGTGCTGCAGGTCGCGACCATCGCGCTGTTCGCCGTGTTCGTGTGCTACCGCTTCATGGGCCGCGACTACGAAGCCGCGGTGACCTGCTCGGCCTTCATCGGCTTCTGCATGGGTTCCACCGCCACCGCCATGGCCAACATGCAGGCGATCACCGGCCGCTACGGGCCGGCGCCGCAAAGCTACCTGATCGTGCCCCTGGCGGGAGCGTTCTTCGTCGACCTGATGAACGCCTTCCTGCTCACCCTGACCCTGGCCCTGCCATTCATCGGAGGCTGACGTGACGCGTGCCGGATGGCTCCTGGGCTTGCTGATGCTGCTGGCCGGCTGCGGTGGCGGCCCGGATGCGCCGGCCCTGCGGCGCGACGTGGAGGCGCGCGTGGCGCAGGCGCTGCCCGGCCAGGCGCTCGTGTTGCAGGAACTGCAGCGGCGCGGCTCGCAGGGCGACCCGAAGGCGCCGGCCGGGGAGACCCGGCGCATCGTCTACTACGACGCGACTTTCCGCGTGCAGAAGGACACCGACTTCGGCGCCTGGGACGCTCCCGGCATGGCCGCCCTGGTCTCGGCCCTGGGTGCGGGGCCCAAGGGCGTGAGCGGCGTCCAGTCGGGCGGCAACAAGGCGGGCGACATCGTGCGCGCGCATGGCACGGCGCTGTACAAGCGGGAAGGCGAGCAATGGGTCGCACAAGCGGGGGCCGGCTACCGCGCCAAGGAGGCTCCGGCCTATGCCACCAACACCGCCACCGGCCCGGCGGCCGTGCTGGACGCGATGCGCCAGGTGCTCGATTCGGTCTCCGAGGAGATGTCCCAGGCCCAGATGGCCATCGTCGAGGAGGAGCTGACCGTCGCGCAGACCTCCATTCGCGCGCGGCTCGCCCGCGCCAACGCGGGCTATGCGATCGCCGCCGGTCCCGAACAGGGCCAGTACCTGCGCTTCGCACGCGCGCTGGCCGAACCGGGCGCACCGCGCATGCAGGCCCTGGTGACCTTCGGCGGCGAACAGAACCTGGAACTGCTGCGGGATGGCAAGGTGCAGGTCGCGCTCGCCCAGGCCGACGCCGCGCTGGCCGCGTACGAAGGCACGGGCCCGTTCGAGGAGCGCGGCGCGGCTCCGACGCTGCGCGCGATCGGCAGCCTGTATCCGGAAGGGGTGCACGTGATCGTGCGCGGCGACAGCGGCCTGAGCTCGGTGTCCGGCCTGCGCGGCAGGATCGTGGCCGTGGGCGAACCCGGGGCCGCGTCGCGCACCACCGTCCTGCGGGTCCTCGAAGCGCATGGGCTGGGCGCGCGCGACGTGCAGTTGCGCGATCTCGGACTGGCCGACGCGCTCGTGGCGCTCGCGCGCAAGGAGGTGGACGCGGTGCTGCAGGTGATCGGCATTCCCGCCGACAGCGTGCGGGACGCGATGACGGACGTGCCGCTGAAGCTGCTGCCGCTGTCGGAGCGCGCGATCGCGCAACTGGCGCGCAGCCGCACCGGCCTGTTCCCCTACACCATTCCGGCCGGGAGCTATCCGGGGCAGGGGGCGGAGGTGCGCAGCGTGGCCACGGCGGCCGTGCTGCTGGTGGGGGCGGATCTCTCCGAGGCCGAGGTGGGTGCGCTCACCAGCTTCGTCTTCCGCAAGGGGCGGGACTTCGCGGCGCGCGGCAGCGCGCAGGGCCTGCAGGTCTCGGCCGCGACGGCGCGGCAGGGGCTCACGGTGCCGTTGCACATCGCGGCGGCGCGGGCGCTGGCGCCATCGACCCCGCCGGCG
The DNA here is from genome assembly GCF_016722785.1 of Ramlibacter monticola. GTDB lineage: Bacteria > Pseudomonadota > Gammaproteobacteria > Burkholderiales > Burkholderiaceae_C > Ramlibacter > Ramlibacter monticola. The sequence continues at coordinate 213,882 of NZ_JAEQNE010000003.1, forward strand.
CCGTCCGCGCAGGCGGCCGCGAGCTCGTCGCGGTGACGGCCCCTCAGGCCGCCGGGCCGGCGGCCACGCGGAACTGCGTGAGCCCGTGCTTCTTCAGGAGCTTGCCCAGGGCGCGCCGCTCCTTGCCGGCGAGCCGCGCGGCGTGCGTGACGTTGCCCCCGGCCGCCTTCATCACGCGCAGCAGGTACTGCTGCTCGAAGGAAGACAGCGCCGCCTCGCGCGCCTCGTTGTAGGAGCACAAGGGTGCACCCGGGGCCGCTGCGCCCGCCGGCGCCGCCGCCATCGCCATCGCCGGATGGGCCGAGGCGTCATCGGGCCGCAGGCGCAGGCCGTCGCCCTCCGACAGCAGCAGCGCGCGCTGGACCAGGTTGTCCAGTTCGCGCACGTTGCCGGGCCAGGCGTAGGAGCGCAGCCACGCGCGGTCGAGCGGGTCGAGTGTCCGCGGCGCCACGCCGTAGTGGCGCGCATAGCGCGCCACGAAGTGCTCGGCGAGCAGTTCCGCGTCGCCTTCGCGTTCGCGCAGCGGCGGCATCTCGAGCTCCAGCACCGTGAGGCGGAACACCAGGTCGTCGCGGAAGTCGCCGGCCTGCAGCAGGCGGTGCAGGCGCGGACTGGCCGCCGCGATCAGCCGCACGTTGCTGCGCAGCTCGCGGATGCCGCCGATGGGGCGGTAGATGCGGTCCTGCAGGTAGCGCAGCAGCGCGACCTGGGCGCGCGCGGGCAGCGCATCCACTTCGTCCAGGAACAGCGTCCCGCCTTCCGCCGCCGCCACCAGCCCCTCGCGCGAGTGCTTGGCGTCGGTGAAGGCGCCGCGCTCGCATCCGAACAGCTCGGTCTCCACCAGCGCCTCGGGGATCGCCCCGCAATTCACCGGCACGAAGGCCGCGTCGCGCCGCGCCGAGCCATAGTGGATCGCGCGCGCGGCGAGTTCCTTGCCGGTTCCGGTTTCGCCTGCGATCAGCACCGGGGCCTCGAAGCGGGACATGCGCTCGATGAGGGCCAGCACGCGTAGCATGCCCCGCGACTGCGCGATGAAGCGCGGGGGACCTGTTGCAGGGATGGTGGGGAGCATGGCGCCTCCATGGGCAGAAGCCTTAGCGACGTACCCTAGGGGTTTACCGGGGCAGCGACAAGTGCATCGGGGTCCTGCTCAGTCCTTTAGGCGATTAAGTGAATTGCCTAGAACCCGCCGCAGTCGCGCAGTCGCGCCGCGGGCGGGTGTCGGCCGACCCGGTGCGGCTCGCGAGGCGGGTTGCCATGGACCCTGACGAGACGCCGGATGGCAGCGCGGCCCTTGCGCGGAGCGGCCGTGCGCCGCGAGCAGCGCTGGCACGGCATTCGCATCCACGCCCTCCGGCGCGCGGCATGCGCGCTCCCACTTCCGATGGCCAATCGCGCACAGCCAGGCAGCAAGGGCGAGGTCTCACGCGGACCGGAGTCGCCCACGCGTGACGCGGACAGCGCCGGCCCCGCGGCGGATGCGCGGCAGCAGTTGGCCGACGCGATGCAGGGCCGACTCGGCAACCGGCGCCTGCAGCACCTGCTGGGTTCGGCGGCGCAAGCCGCGGCGCTGCCGGCGACCGCGGCGCGCGCGCTGGCGGAACCCGGCAGCGGTCTGCCGCCTGCGTTGCGGGAGGCGGCGGAGGGGCACTTCGCGGTCGACCTCGGCGCGGTGCGCGTCCACAAGGGCGGGGCCGCTGCGCAGGCCAGCCGCGCCCTCGAGGCGCGCGCCTTCGCGGTCGGCCGCGACATCGTCCTCGGCGACGCGGCCGCCGCCAGCGACCGCCGCTTGCTCGCGCACGAGATCGCCCACGTGCTGCAGCCGGCGGCGCCGGGCGGCGCGCCCGCCGTCGCGGCGCACGGCGACGCGGCCGAGCGCGAGGCCGACGCCGCCGCGGCGCACTTTGCCGCCGGCCATGCGCGAGCGCGGTCGCCGCTGCGCACGCGGCGCGTGGCGCATATCCAGCGCGACGCGCGGCATCCGACCGCCACCGTGTTCGACGCCGACTACCTGCTCTACGCACTGGACGGCACCGACTACGACGCGGCGACGCAGCACTACTATCTCTCGCCCTGGGACCGCGCCCACCTGCGGCGGCGCCATGGGCTGTACGCGCTGGAAACCAGTTCCGGCGTGTCGCTGGTCACCCCACCCGAGGTGCGCCGCGCCGCCGGCGGGCACGGGGTGCTGGTGCGCCTCGGCGCGTCCGAGGTCGCGGCGTGGTTCGCGGCGGGGCGCGGCGGCGCGGCGCAATTCGCCATCGACCTCGCGCAGCGGCGGCTCCGCGAGACCGTGTCCTCGGTCACGCTGTCCAGCGGCGCCGACCAGGACTTCACGCGGCCGGAGTTGCCGGCCGGCGTCCGCCGCGGCCTCGCGTCGCCGCTGGAGGGCGTGCAGGCGGCCGAGGCTCCCGCGGTCGAGGCGGCGCGCACGCGGGCGGCCTCGGCCCCGCAGGAACGCACGCTGAGCCTCGCCGCCACGCGGGGCGAGGAACTGCCGCTGCGCGAGCTCACCTCGTCGGACCTCATGGACGTGAACACGCTGCCCGCCGACGACGCGGGGCTCGCTTCCTGGTACGTGGAGCGGCTTGCGACGCTGCAGGCGCAACTTGCCGAAAGCGCGGCCAGCCACCGCCTGCCGATGCAGTTGCTGGCCGCCGTGATCCTCAACGAGCTGGCCGACATCGGCCGCCTGGACGTGCTCCAGAGCGGGCCGGCCAGCTTCGGGGGCTCGCTGGGGATCGCGCAGATCCAGGTGGAAACGGCGCGCCGCGATGCGCTGGTCGACCTGCCGCCCGGGGCGCACCGCACCGGCTGGGCCCGATCGGGCTTGCACGCGCACGACATCGACGCCCCTTCGATGGTCGCCATGGGCGAGCGCCTGCGCATCGGCCAGTTGCTGCAGGTGCCGCAGGTGGCGATCGAGGCCGCGGCTCGGGAGGTCGAAATGCTCCTCACGCGCATGGCCGCCAACACCACGCGGCCGTGGCAGGTCACGCATGGCTTCACGGCGACCGGTCCGCAGGGCGACGCCATCTACGCGCGCGTCGGGGCGGGCAACCAGCAGGACCGCGAAGGCATGCTGGCGGACGCCGTGTGCGGCGCCTACAACTCGCCGGACGTCATCACCGCCTCCGACACCTCGCGCTTCAGCAACGCGCGCATCCACGGCGGCAACGCCAACGTCCTCGCGCGGGACCTGTACCGCTTCCGCCTCTACCGCAGTGTCTGAAGGGGCCGACCATGAAGCTTCGCGCCGTCGCCCGCGCCCGGGTCGGAGTCCACCCGGCGGGTCGCAGGGGGTGGGTCGCCATCGCCCCGCCTACTCTCCGGCGACCCAGGAACGACCTCGCAATTCGAGCGCCTGCCATGCAGGTCGCGCTGGCATGTGTTTCGCATTGGAGCCGCATCGGTAGGCCGGAGACGAGCTTGATCGAAGAGCCGGGTCCCGCGACTCAGCGGGCAATGCAAGCGATCGAGCGGTATGTCGCGCAACACCCCGCGGCCGCCGACAGTGCCGAGGGCATTGCGCAATGGTGGTTGCCTGCAATGGGGATCGATGCATCGATGGACGAAGTGACGCAAGCATTGGAAATCCTGGTGGACCGTGGCGCGCTGGAGCGCACGCCGCTGCCGGGCGGACAGGCCATCTACCGGGCCGCGCCGCAATCCTCCACGCCCTGAGATCCCCGCACACGCATGAGCGACTTCACCGCCATCGCCGCCGTCACCAGCACGCTGAAGGCACTGCTGTTGCAGCAGCTACCGGCGATTGCCGTGGAGGAAACCAAGACGCCGCTCGAACTGGGCGGCAGCACGCCGATGGTGGGCCTGTACCTCTATCGCGCGGAGATGAACCCCTTCACGGCCAACATGGACTGGAGGCCGGTCACCGGGACGCAGCTCTCCGCGCCGCCGTTCGGGGTGAACCTGCACTACCTGATCACGCCCTACGGTCCGGACGAACTCGAGATCCAGCGCACCCTGGGGGAGGTGATGCGCGCCCTGCACGACCACGCGGTCGTGCGCAGCGGCGATCCGCTCCTCACGGCGCCGCTGGCCGACATGACGGAGGAACTGCGCATCGTGCCGCGCATGCTGCCGCTGGGCGACATGATCGACCTGTGGCGTTCGTTCGACAAGATGTCGTACCGCCTGAGCGTGACCTACGAGGTCTCCACCGTCCTGATCGACAGCGGCCTCACGCGCAACGTCGCGCGCGTGCAGGAACGCGTCATCGACCTGAGGCCCGCCCGATGACCGCCGCGGCCCGCCATGCCCCGCACCCGGCCCGCACCCGCGCCCCGCGCGCGGCGCCGATGCCGGCCACCTCTGCGTCCGTGCCATGGACCGACGTCCTGGTGGCGGAGGTCGATCGCCGCATCGCCGAACAGGTGGGCCGCTGGCGCGGCGAGCAGGCCGCCCCTACCGCGCTGAAGAGCCTGGTCATCACCGACGCCGAGGTCGACGAGCTGATGGCGCGCGCCAGCGAGCCTCCCGAGCCGGCGCTGCCCTGCGGCAGCCTGGCCGCGCAGGTGATCGACGCCGGCGCGCCGCGCGTGCTCGCGCTGCAGGCAGCGTTCGAGCTGTCGCCGTTCGAGCTCGACGCGGTGCTGCTGTGCCTGGCCAGCGAGCTCGATTGCCGTTTCGACCGGCTGTGGGCCTACCTGAACGACGACCTCACCCGCACGCGCCCGTCGGCCGACCTGCTGCTGCGGCTGCTGGCCCCGCCGCACGAACGCGTGTTCCTCCAGGGGCAACTCGCGAGCGACGCGCCGCTGCTGCAATGCGCCCTGCTGCTGGCCGACGATTCCAGCCGCCGCGGCGGCAATCCCCTGTACCGCGTCGCCGACGGCGTGCTGCGCCACCTGCTGGAACGCGGCGGCGTCGATGCGGCGATAGCCGATGCCGTGTGGGACGACGACGTCGCCCCGCTCGCGCCGACGCTGTGGCGCGCCCGCCCGCAAGTGCAGGAGGTCCATGCCCTGCTGGCCGCGCAGGAGGGCGCATCGACGCCCTTGCTGGTCAACCTGCACGGCCGCGACGGCAGCGGCCGTGCCTTCGTTGCGCACGCCGCGTGCGGCCGCCTGCAACGGCGCTGCCTGTCGCTGGATGGCCGCAAGCTCAAACGCGGCGCCGACAGCCGCGCGGCGTGGCTGGCCGCGCTGCGCGACGCGCGGCTCGGCGGCGACCTGCTCTTCGTCCACCACGCCGACGCCGGTTTCGACGACGCCGAGCGCCGCCACGAATGGCGCACGCTGCTGCAGTCCTGGCTGCGCCGGTTCGGCGGCACAGTGCTGCTGGCCTCGGCCGAGGCCTTGCCCCTGGCGGCCTGGTTCCCCGCAGCCGACGTGGCCCACGTCGCCTTGCCGAACCTCGACATGGGCGAGCGCGAAGCCGCCTGGCGCGGCGTGCTGGCCGCCGTCTGCCCGCTGCCCGAAGGCGCGCGCGAATCGCTCGCGCACTCGCTGGCCGCCAAGTTCCGCCTGACCGAAGGCGAGATCGCCGTCGCCGCGCAGCAGGCGCGCACCGCGGCCCGCGGCATGGCCGACGAAGCGGGCTGGACCGCCGTGCTGCACGAAGTGGTCGCGCGCGTGGCCGCGCCGCGCCTGCACGAACTCGCCGAGGCCGTGCCGGTGCGCCATTCGCTCGCCGACATCGTTCTGCCGCCCGACCGGCTCGAGGTGCTGAAGGACCTGGTGCGCCGCACGCAGCACCGCCGCACCGTGCTCGAGGACTGGCGCTTCGACGACGTCTCCGCGCGCGGCCGTGGCCTGGTGGCCCTCTTCCACGGCGCCTCGGGCACCGGCAAGACGATGGCGGCCGAAGGCATCGCCAGCACGCTGCGCATGCGCCTGTTCCGCATCGACCTGGCCGGCGTGGTGAGCAAGTACATCGGCGAAACCGAGAAGAACCTGCGCACGATCTTCGACGAGGCCGACCGCGCCGATGCGGTGCTGTTCTTCGACGAAGCCGATGCGCTCTTCGGCAAGCGCTCCGAGGTGAAGGACGCGCACGACCGCTACGCCAACATCGAGATCAACTACCTGCTGCAGCGCATCGAGCTGTTCGACGGCATCGCGATCCTGGCGACCAACAAGCACAGCCACATGGACGAGGCGTTCATGCGCCGCATCCACGTGAGCCTGGAGTTCCCGCTGCCTCGCCCGCCCGAGCGGCTGCGCCTGTGGGACCGCAGCTTCCCGCGGGTCGCGCCGATGGCCGGGGACATCGACTGGGACTTCCTCGCCCAGCGCTTCGAACTGAGCGGCGGCGCGATCCGCAACGCCGCGCTCGGCGCCGCCTATCTCGCGGCCGAGGGCGGTGACGCCATCGGCATGAAGCACGTCGTCAACGCGCTGCGCACCGAACTCGTGAAGGCGGGCCGCCGCATGCAGGACGGCGAGTTCGCGCCCCACGCGCATCTTCTCACCCAGCCGGCCGCCGCGGCCCGCACCCACGCCGGCGCGCCATCCCCGCGGCGCCCCGGCCGACCGGAGGAATGACATGGCCTGTCGTCTCGTGAACCTGCATGAGCAGCCGCTGCGCATCGACCTGCGCGGCGGCGGCGTCCTCGTGCTGCCGCCGGGCGCCCGTTCGCCGGCGCTGCGCGAGGAACTGCTGTACGACAACCACCACCTCGCCGAGTGGGAACAGGCCGGCTGGCTCAAGCGGCTGGAGGCCCGCATGTCCGAGGTGCGCGCGGAAGCCGCGGCCCCGGAGAAGGCCGCCGCACCCCCGAAGACAGCCGCGCGCAAGACGGCGCCGGCCGCCTCGCCCCGCACCACGCCGGCCCGCAAAGCCGCCAGCAAGCCCACCCCCTCGCGCCGCGGCGGCCGCCGCTGACCCCCCAACACCACCGACAGGAGTTGCGACATGGCAGAGTACCTTCACCCCGGCGTGTACGTCGAAGAGAAGTCCAGCGGCGTGCGTCCGATCGAAGGCGTCAGCACGTCGACCGCCGGCTTCGTCGGCGTCACCGCCAAGGGGGTGCCGAACAAGGCCACGTTCATCACGAGCTGGCGCGCCTTCGTCACCAAGTTCGGCGACGTCTCGCGCGACGGCCCCTACCTGCCGTACGCGGTGGAGCAGTTCTTCGCCAACGGCGGCAAGCGCTGCTACGTCGTGCGGGCGCTGTCCGACGCGTCGTCGCGGCAGGCCGGCGTCGACCTGCCCTCGCGCGAGACCGCGGGGGCCCCGCGCAACACGCTGCGCGTCAGCGCCAGGGGCAAGGGCGGCTGGGGCAACGGCCTCAGCGTGCTGGTCGAGGACGGCACCGCGGCGCCGCTGGCCGGGTTCCGCCTCGTGGTGCTGATGGAAGGCGTGCCGGTGGAGGTGTTCGACGACCTGTCGATGGACGGGAATGCCAGCAACTACGTCGAGACCGAGATCAACGACGCCTCCGAATACATCGAGGTCGAGGACCTGCGCGCCGCCACGCCCCTGGACGGGGGCGCCGCGATCCCGGCCACGGCGGTCAGCAACGTCGCGCTGGCCGCACCCGTCGCCCTGGTGGCCGGCGACACGCTGACGCTCGCCGTGCCCGACGGCACGACCGTGCCCCCCATCCAGCTTGGCAGCCTGGTGGCGCCCGTGACGCCGCAGATGATCGTCGACGCGATCAACACCGCGTGGAGCCCGTTCAACCTGACGGCCTTCCTCACCCCGGCCGACGACCCGGCCGGTGCCGGCCGCATCCGCGTCAACCACAACACCGCCGGCTACGACAGCTACTTCGTCATCGGCGGCGGTGCCGTCGCCGCGGGCCGCCCGCTGCTCGGCATGACCGGCTTCCACCAGGGCAAGGGTGCGGCGATCGGGGCCACGCTGAAGAGCGATGCCGCGGCGACCTTCAACATCCCCGCCGGTCCGAACAACGTGCTCACGCTCACGGTGCACGGGGACGTGTTGCCCAACGTCACGCTGAGTCCGGGCGCGGCGGTGCCCATCGAGACCGTGCTGGCCGACCTCAGCGCGGGCCTGGCCACCGTGGCCCACGGCCTGGTGGTGGCCCGCCGCGAAGGCGATCGCATCGTGGTCAGCACGACCAACCTGGGTGCGGCGGACAGCCGGCTGCTGATCGCCGGCGGCGCGGCCGCGGCACTCAACTTCCGCCAGCTCGATGGCACCGCGCAACCCGCGGGCGGCGTCGACGGCTTCGGCCGGTCCGAGCCGGCCTTCGTGCAGAGCGACGTCGGCCCCTTCACGGTGGAAGAGGACGCGACGCTCGAGTTCGTCACCAACAACGGCGCTGCCGGCGCCGAGGCGAACGAGGTGGTGGTGGAGTTCACGACCGGCGCGGCCTTCCAGAACCTGCAGCAGGTCACCGCCAAGGAACTCAGCGACGCGATCAATGCCGCCGCGGCCGCCACGGTGCCGGCCGGCCAGGTCACCGCCAGCGTCGTCAACAACCGCGTGCTGGTGCGCCAGTCGCGCCGCGGCAGCCAGTACTGGCTGGAAGTGCGCGACGGCCTCCTGAGCCCGAACGTGCGGCTGAAGTTCGACACGCCCCGCCGCAGCGGCTTCGAAGACGGCGACCCCGCGTCGCCCTACTTCCGCCCGGCGTTCAACCCCGTGGCCAACGCCAACGAGCCCCGCCCCCTCACCGGCGGCGACGACGGCAGCCCCGTGTCGAACTTCGAACTCGTGGGCACCGCCGACCGGAAGACCGGCCTGCATGCCTTCGACGACGTCGGCGACGTGAACTTCTTCGCCATTCCCGGCGCGAGCGACCCGGCGGTCGTGAGCGCGGCCATCGGCTACTGCGGCATCCGGCAGGACTGCTTCTACATCGCCGACACGCCGGGCAAGCGCGATCGCAACACGCCCGTCACCGAACCGGTGCATGCACAGAACTTCATGCGCAACAAGGTGAGTCCCAAGAACAGCTACGGCGCGCTGTACTACCCCTGGCTGCAGATCGCCGACCGCGCCGGCGCGGGCAAGAATCCCCGGCGCTACGTGCCGCCGTCGGGCTTCATCGCCGGCCTCTACGCGCGCATCGACAACCAGCGCGGCGTGTGGAAGGCCCCGGCCGGCACCGAAACGGGCCTGATCGGCCCCATCGGCCTCGAATACGCGGTGACCGACGCCGAGCAGGACATCCTCAACCCGATCGGCGTCAACTGCATCCGCCAGTTCGCGGACTCCGGCATCGTGGTCTGGGGTGCCCGCACCTTCGCCGCGCAGTCCGACCCCGAGTACCGCTACGTGCCGGTGCGCCGCTACACGATCTACCTGCGCCAGAGCATCTACCGCGGCACGCAGTGGGCCGTGTTCGAGCCGAACGACAAGCCGCTGTGGGACCAGCTCAAGGCCAACATCGACGACTTCCTGATGGGCGAGTTCCGCAAGGGCGCGCTCGCCGGCGCCACGCCCGACGAGGCCTTCAGCGTGAAGTGCGACGCCGAACTGAACCCGCCGTCGGAGGTGAACGCCGGCCGCGTGAACATGGAGATCGCGTTCGCCCCGCTGAAGCCGGCGGAGTTCGTGATCATCCGCATCAGCCAGAAGTCGCAGCGGCCGCAGGGCTGAGGCCGGGACGCACCGCCGACCGGACGACGCCATGGCCCCGCGCACTTCGCAGTTCGACCCGTACCGCACCTTCAAATTCCGGGTGCGGCTGGACGGCAAGGTCATCGCCGGCATCCAGAAGGTGTCGGCGCTGGGGCGCAGCGTCGCACCCAACGAGGTCAAGGAAGCCGGCGATGCGTTCGGTCCGCGCCACATGCCCGGCATGCTGAGCTTCGACGACGTCACGCTGGAACAGGGCTGGAGCGCCGACGCGACCCTCGAAGCCTGGGCCAACGAGGTGCTGAAGCTGCACTCCGACCCGGCCGGGTCCAGCAACTTCAAGCGCACCGTGTTCATCGACGCGTTCGACCTCGCCGGCATGCCTGCGAACCTGGGCGCGGCATCGCCGGTGCAGAGCTACAAGCTGCACGCCGCGTGGGTCATGAAGTACGTCGCCGTGCCCGAACTCGATGCGGAAAGCGGCGGCATCGGCATCCGCAGCGTGACGCTGCGCCACGAGGGGTGGGAACGGGTCTAGCCCGACGCCGCCGCACCGCCACGCCATTCAACGACAAGGAGCCCCCATGGTCGCCCGCACTTCGCAGTTCGATCCCTTCCGCGGCTACAAATTCCGTGTCCGGTTCAACAACCAGGTGGTCGCCGGCCTGACCAAGTGTTCGGCGCTGACGGTCAGCATCGAATCCAAGGAGTTCCGCACCGGCGACATGGACGGCTTCAAGCAGAAGCTGCCCGGCATGGTGTCGTTCGAGGCCATCACGCTGGAGCAGGGCATCACCACCGACAAGACCTTCGAGGCCTGGGCCACGTCGATGGCCAACTACGTCGGCAACAAGGGGGCCGATTCGCAGAAGACGCCCGACGACTTCCGCAAGGAAATCGACATCGAGATCTACAACCTGAACAACGAGAAGGTGAAGGCCTATCGCGTCTACCAGTGCTGGGTCTCGAAGTACACCGCGCTGCCGGCGCTCGATGCCGCCTCCGCCGACGTGATGATCCAGACGATCGTGCTCGAGAACGAGGGCTTCCAGGTCCTGCAGTAATCACACCGGCGGACACGAGATGGGCATGATGGAATCGCTCCCGACCCCCGGCCACGCTGCCTCCGGCGTGGCGGGTGAGTCCCTCGCCGAGCGCTGGCTGGTGCTGCCCGGGGGCGTGTTCGGCGCGCAGGGCACGCTGCATCGGAGGGTGCGGGTGCGCGAGCTGACCGGCGCCGACGAGGAGCGCCTGTTCGACCGCGGCAGCCTGGCCTCCGGCCGGCGCGTGAGCGCCTTCCTCGCCTGCGCGATCGATGCGGTGGAGGGGCACGACGGCCCCATCGACGAGGCGTTCGCCGACGGCCTGCAACTGGGCGACCGCGACTACCTGCTGCTGCGCCTGCGCCAGCTCGATCTGGGCGATGCGGTGCACCAGGTGATGCGCTGCCCGGCGTGCCGGCAGAAGGTCGATGTCGACTTCCTGATCAGCGAACTGCCGGTTCGTCGCCTGTCCGAGCCGCAACGGGCGTGGGCCCTGCGCCTGGATGCGGGCCCGGAGCCGCTCGAAGTCCTCGTTCGGCTGCCGCGCGGTGACGACCTGGCGGCGATCGAGGCGCTGGCGCTGTCCAACCCCGCGGCCGCGAACACGCGCCTGTTCGCCCGGCTGGTGCTGGACGTCGAGGGCCGGGGCGCGCCCACCGAGGACGAAGTGCGCGGCTGGCCCGTGGCCCGGCGCGCGCAGCTGTCGGCGTGGCTCGAAGCGCACGCCCCCGGCCCGGACCTGTTCCTCGACCTGGACTGCCCGCACTGCCACGCGGACATGAGCTACGTGTTCGACCTGCAAGGTTTTTTTTTGCCGAGCGCTCGGGGGACCTCGCCCGCCTCTACGAGGAGGTCCACGTGATCGCGCTGCACTACCACTGGTCGGAGGCCGCCATCCTCGGCCTGCCGCGGCGCAAGCGGCTGCGCTACCTGCAGCTGCTGGCCGAGCACGTGCAACCCTCTTCCCGGGACATGTGACGTGAGCAACGCGCCCGCCACCCAGGAAGCCCTCGCGCTGTCGCGCCGCGGCCTGCCGTTGCCGCGCGCGGAAGCCGCCTTGCCGCGCGCGCCATGGTGGCCGGCGATGCTGCGCAGCCGCGCCGCGGCGGCGGGGACCCTGCCCGAGGCCAGGCCCGAGGTTGCCGAGGACGCCAGCGTCCTCGACGCCCCGGCCGTCGAGGAAGGCGAAAGCAACTCGTGGCGCGACGAGGCGTTTGCACTGTCCTATCCCCATCGGGCCCGGCCGGCTGCGCAAGCGGCAGGCGAGGCGCCGTCTTTCCGCACGGCTGCGGCAGGCCCGTTGCCCCGCTCCGCTTCAACGCCGAGCGCGGCTAACGGGTCGGCCGCGCCGCGGCCGATGGCTAAGGCGGCTACGGACCCGGAAGGGCCGCCGCAGCAGCCTGCACGCATCGAGCGCCTTGCCGCGGCCGCGGAACCAATGGGCGTTCCGCACACCGCGACGACAGGGGCGAACCCACTCGCAGTCCCACGCGCCGCGTCTGCCGCATCTGCCATCGCGCCGTCCCCGGCCGCCGCGCCCGTGCCTGCCGCTGCCGTGTCGCCGCGCAGTGGGGTCGTGCCGCCGGCCGAACGCTTGCCGCGCCCCGTGCTGGCATCGCTGCCGTTCACGCCGCCCACTTTGGCTCCAGCGCCCGTGCCGGTCGCAGCGGCCGCTGAATCCGAGCGCCCATCGTTTCCGCCCCACCACGAGGCCACACCGGCGCCGTCGGCCATGGTGCGCGCTTCCCTCCGCACGACAGGCGCCGCGCCGCGCATCGCGTCCGTCACTTCGCGCGCCACGGGATGGCCCGCCGCGGCGGCCCCGCCGCTCGTGATGCTTCCACCCACCGCCATGGGGTGGCCACAAGTCCCGGACGAAGAGCGCCCGACGAGCGCGCCGCCCAGCGCCACCTCGCCCGCGCTCACCGAGGCTGAGCGCCAGGCCTTGCTGGCACCGCCACGCGCCGAGCCGCGGGGTGTGCACATCGGCCAGGTGCACGTCACCGTGCAGGCGCCGGCCACCGCGTCGCGCGGCCCCGCCGTCGTGGCACCTGCGCCGCAGTCGGCCGCACCCGCCGCGCAGGCATTGCAGCCCGCGCCCTTTCGCAACCCCTGGGCTGGCGCGTATCGCCGCCGCGACTGAACACGAGGCGCCATGAGCATCGCCCAGCAGATCAGCCCCACGCTGGCCTCGCGCCAGGCCCGCGCCGCGGCCCTGGCGGCCGAACGGGCCGGACGCGACGCCTTCATCGAAGCGCAGTTCGCCGCCCTCGGCACGCGGTTCGACGGCTTGCTGCGCGAAGCACTGGGCGTGGACTCCCGCCTGCAGGTCACGGTGCAACCACTGGTCTACGCCGTGCAGGGCCGCAGCTTCACTACCTTGAGCGTGGACACCTGGGCCGCGCGCGCCACCTTCAACGGCACGCCGCAGACCGTGAGCTTCACGCCCCGTCTCGATTTCCGGCAACCCGACCAGTTCGGGCTGATCGAGTGCGCGCTCGACTTCGACTACGCGCCGGCGCGCAGCTTCGGCGACCGCTGCGCCCAGTCGCTGCTGCGAAACGGCATCGTGATGCGCGGCAAGAGCCACGGCAGCCTGGTGGTGAGCATCGACGGCTTGACCATCGACCTGCGCGCGTCCGAACTGGAAGCGGCCTTCCGCGTCTGGTGGCTGCGATGAATCCCCGACCCACCGTTCCCGCGGTCTCGATCGGCCAGTTGCGCTTCGTGGCCGACCGCCCGATGTCGGCAGCCCAATCGGCCCGGGCCGCACAGCGCTTCGGCGCCGCGCTCGAACACGCGCTGGGCCCCGAGGGCACGAACGGCCCGCGTCCGCTGCGCATCGACGAACTGGTGGTCGAGGCCTGCGTGCAGTCGCTGGGCGACGACGCCGAATGCCGGCGCCTCGCCGCCACCGTGGCGCAACGCCTGGCCGCCCGCCCGCGCTGAAAGGACGAGGCCAGCGATGTCCGACTTCATCCAACGCCCCAAGCTGTTGCGCGGCGCCTTCGTCGAATACGGACTGTCGCTGCCGCCGCTGCTGTTCGCGTTCCAGTTCAACCCCGAGACGCTCACCCGCAGCCGCACCGCCAGCTACACCGCGGGCGGCGCCGACGGCAGCGGCGAAGGCTGCCGCGACGGCAACGAGGCGCAGCAGCGGGCGTGCATGTCGCAGGTGCAGGTCAGCGAGGAAAGCATCGGCCTCACGCTGCAGCTCGACGCGACGGAGGCCCTGAACGACGGCGAGGGACTGGCCGGCCAGTTCGGCATCGGCCCGCAGCTGTCGGTGCTGGAGCTGATGATCTATCCGAAGACCGACCAGCTGTTCGGCTTCCCGATCGGCAACCTGCTGGGCGCCAGCGACCAGTTCGGCGCCGCGCAGGCCAAGACCATTCCCATCCTGCTGTTCGTCTGGGGGCGCAAGCGCGTGATGCCGGTGGTGATGACGAGCCTGACGATCACCGAGCAGGAGTACTTCCCCGACCTGAACCCCAAGCGCGCGACCGTCGCAGTGCAGCTGAAGGTGCTCGAAGGCTTCAACCCGCCGTACCTGTATTCGCATGGCTGGCGCACGGCGCTGGCGGCGATGAACCTCGGCAACATCGGAGGATTCCTCAATGTTCTTTGACGGCTCCCGCTACGAACGCGTGCCCGACGCGGCGTTCACCGACGGCCAGGGCCGCCCGGTCACCCTCAAGCGCACGCGCGAACCCGTGGCCACCGAGCTCGCGCTGGTCTACACGGTGCGCGAGGGCGACCGGCTCGACCAGCTCGCGAACAAGTTCTTCCACGACCCGCGCAAGTGGTGGCTGATCGCCGACGCCAACCCCGACGTGCTGGCGCCCGACCAGCTGCTGGTGCCGGGCCGCACGCTGCGCATCCCGAAGGACCGCCGCGCGTAAGGCGACCGCGGATTCGACGCCATGCCCGCCCTGCCCACCGCTTCCGACCGCTCCTTCAGCTGCATCGTGCGCGTCAACGGCGAGGCATCGACGTCGCTGCTGCAGTGCATCCAGTCGGTCACGGTGGAGGAAGACCTGGACGTGGGCTCCTCGTGCGGCATCCAGCTGCAGGCCTGCCGCCGCGAGGACGGCAGCTGGCCCTACCTGGAGGACGAGAACCTCCAGGTGTGGAACCGCGTGACCGTGTACGCCGCGTTCCCGAAGCAGACCGAGGTGGTGTTCGACGGCTACATCTCTCACGTCGACGCCCAGACCCAGCCGGAAGCCGGATCGATGACGGTGGACATCCGCGGCGTCGACGCCTCGTACCACATGAACCAGGAGGAGAAGGCGCGCATCTGGCGGGGCAAGACCTACGAGACCATCGTCGGCGAGATCTTCGCCGAGTACCAGTTCACGCCCTTCATCGGCGAGGCGCCCGCCGGCGTGGACCCGCCGCTGCAGGTGGCGCAGCGCGCGACCGACCACCGCTTCGTGCGCGACCTGGCGCGGCGCCGCGGCTACGAGTTCTACGTGCTGGGCGCCAATGCGTACTTCCGCCCGCCGCAGCTCGATGGCCAGCCGCAGAAGCTGATCGCCGTGAACTTCGGCGAGCAGAGCAACTGCTCGCAGATCCGGTTCTCGGCCGACGGCACCGCGCCCACGCGCGCGCAGGTGAGCTACTTCGACGCGATGGAAGGCGTGGCGGCCGGCGAGACCGTCGAAGAGTCCGACCTGCCGGCGCTCGGCACCACCCGGCTGTCCTCGCTGCGCGGCGCCGTCGGGATGCCGCAGGCCACCAGCATCGCGCGCGGCCTGGGCATCCACGGCCCGGCACAGGCGGCCGGCTATGCGGCCGGGGTCCTGCGCCGCAACGGCTGGTGGGTCGCGGCGCGGGGCACGCTCAACGGCCTGCGCTACGGCGCGGTGCTGCGCTCGCGCAAGACCGTGACGGTCAAGGGGGCGGGTGCGCAATACAACGGCAACTACTACGTGCGCAAGGTGCAGCACCGGCTCACGCAGCGGACCTACGAGATGCAGTTCGAGTTGATGCGCAACGCGGTCGGCCGGCTCGGCACCGAGCCCTTCGAAGGCGAATCGCCCGAATCGACCGTCCCCGCCGCCGTGGGTGCCGGCATGGATGCCGACGCGATCGAGGTCAGCGACCGCGGGCCGCGCGTGCTGCCTGCCTGAACCAGGAAAGAGGATGTCGATGGACGCTGAACAAACCCTCTCCTCCGCAGCCGACAGCGAACGGGTGCAGCGGCTCGAAAGCCAGTACTTCGGCAAGTACCGCGGCGTGGTGATCGACAACCTCGACCCGCTCATGCTCGGCCGCCTGCGCGTGTGGGTGCCCAGCCTCTTCCCCACCGAAGACAACGCGCAGCCCGATACCGAGAGCCCGAGCGTGAGCGACTGGGCGTGGCCTTGCCTGCCCTTCGGCGGCGCGCCCGACCAGGGCTGGTTCTTCGTGCCCGAGATCGGCAGCAAGGTCTGGGTCGAGTACGAGGAGGGCAACCTCGACAGCCCGCTGTGGGTCGGCGTGTTCTGGTCGGCCCCCGGCGGCACGACCGAGATTCCGGCCGAGGCGCAGGAGATGGAAGCCGGCGACCCGAAGCGGCGCGTGCTCAAGACTTCGTCCGGCCACGTGCTGGAGTTCTGCGACGTCGACGGCAAGGAGACGATCACCTTGCGCCACAAGGACGGCGCGGTGCTGACCTTCGACGAGAAGGGCAGCGTCACGATCGGCAACAAGGAGGGCAGCTTCGTCTACCTGAATGCCGACCAGGGCGAGCTGTCGGTGGCCGACCAGGGCGGCAACAACCTGCGCATGGGCGAGTCCAACGTGACCCTGACCAACAAGGACGGCACGGTGGTCGACCTCGCCGGCTCCGCGGTGCAGATCGTCGCCAAGAACGTGATGCTGCGCTCCGACACCGTGGCGCTGGGCGAAGGCGCGATGGAGCCGGCGATCCTGGGCCGGGCGTTCGCGGCGATCTTCGATGCGCACACGCATCCGACCGCGTTCGGCCCGTCCGGGCCGCCGATCCCGGTGCCGATGCCGCTGTCCTCGCCCATGCATCCGGCGATCTCCAAGTCCGTCACGGTGAAATGAATGCGCCATGAGCTGCGTCTGCAAGATCCCGTCGCTGCCGCTGCCGCAGCTGACGATTCCGCTGCCGATCCCGGCGTTGCCGGCGCTGCCCTCCCTGCCTGCGCTGCCCGCCCTGCCGGGCCTGCCCAGGCTGCCGTCGCTGCCCCTGCCGGCGCTGGTGATCCCGCTGCCGATCCCGTCCCTGCCGGCGTTGCCGTCCTTGCCTGCGCTGCCCGCCCTGCCGGCCCTGCCCAGGTTGCCGTCGTTGCCGCTGCCGGCGCTGGTGATCCCGCTGCCGATCCCGTCGCTGCCGGCGCTGCCGTCCTTGCCCGCGCTGCCGGCCCTGCCGCCGTGCCCGTGCTGAATCGGGGAGTCACCACGTGTTGAAGCCCGGAACCCTCCTCGGCGAGCTCCTGGAGCCCGCCACGATGGCGCACGAAATCGAGCTCGCGATGATCGAGCAGGGCCTTCTCGTGCTCGACGACGAGACCCCCGAAGCCGCCGAGAACCGGCGCCGGAGCTTCATCGCCATTTCCACCGGGGTGATCGTGCACCTCAAGGCTGCCCTCGAGATCACGATCGCCGCCAACCGGATCAACGCGAGCCAGCCGCCCTCGGCGGTGAAGATCCTCGGCGCGGCCGGCGAGATCGCGTGAAGGGCCGAAGATGACCGACGAACGCTACCTCGCCTTCCCCTTCCGGCTGACGCCGGCCGGCGGCACCGCGAGCACCGACCTGGACGGCGCCATCCGTGGCCGCATCGAACAGCTGCTGTTCACCGCGCCGGGCGAGCGGGTGATGCTGCCGGCCTTCGGCTGCGGTGCGCGCGACCTGGTGTTCCAGGGCAACAACGAGGTGCTGGCCGCCGCCACCGAGTTCACGATCGCGAAGGCCCTGCAGGCCTTCCTCGGCCACCTGGTGATGGTGCATGGCGTGCACGTCCAGCACGAGGAGGAAACGCTGCGCGTGGAGGTGGTCTATACCCGCAGCCGCGACCTGGAGCGCGAGCGCGTGGTCTACCAGCTGCTGCCGCAGGAGGGGGCCAACCGTGGCTGATTGCCTCGCCGTCGATTGCGGCCGCCCCGCGCCGTCGCCGGTCCCCGCGCCGCGCAGTTACGAGGGCGTGGAGTGGATGGCGCACGACTTCGACAGCCTGCTGCGCGCGCTGCTCGATCGCCTGCCCATGCTCGCGCCCGACTGGCGCGACCGCAGCGAGGCGGACCTCGGCATGGTGCTGCTGGAACTGTTCGCCTATGCCGGCGACCAGCTCTCGTACCTGCAGGACCGCGTCGCGCTCGAAGGTTTCCTCCGCACCGCCACGCAACATGAATCGGTGCGCAAGCTGCTGCGGCTGGTCGATGCCGGGATCGACCCCGGCCAGGCCGCCCAGGCGTGGCTGCTGTTCGAGGTGCAGGGTGCGATGCCGCTGTGGCTGCCGCGCGGCGCCGCGGTGGCCACCGTCGCCGCTGGCAACGAAGAGCCGGTGGTGTTCGAGACCGCGACCGACGCCGTGCTGCACCCAGGGGCGAGCCGCATCGCGCTGGCCGCCGATGCGCCGTCCACTCTCGACGGCCTGCAGATCCAGTGCGCCGCGAACCTGGCCGGCGCGGTGGGCGTCGGCACACGGCTGCTGCTCCAGCAGAGCGACACCAGCGATCCGCACCGCGATGGCCAGCGTGCGCCCGCCGGCGAATGGGTCGAAGTGGCAGCGGCCGCCTATGGCGCCGTCACCACGCTGACGCTCGCGCAGCCGCTGCGAGGCAGCTACCTGGCGCTGGGCAATCCACAGGCCGGCATTCCGCCCGCGCGCGTGTATGGCAACGCCGTGCCGGCCACGCACGGCCAGTCGCAGGAAGCGCGCGAAGCCGGCACGGGCGGGCCGCGGCAGGCCATCGCGCTCGAACATGCGCCGGTCACGCAGGAGCCGGTCGCCGAAGGCGGCACGCGCATCGCGCTCGAAGTCCTCGTGGACGGCGAGGCCTGGGTCGAGGTCGACGACTTCATCGACAGCGAAGCCGCCGATCCCCACTACCGCCTTGCGCGCGACAACGCGGGCCTGGTGAGCGTGCAATTCGGCGATGGCGTGGCCGGCGCCGCGCCGGCCGCGGGCGCCTCCATCGTGGTGCGCTATCGCGTCGGCAACGGCCTGGCCGGTCAGGTGGCGCCCGAGCGGCTGGTCGTGCCCGGCGCCGGCTGGACCTTTCCCGACGCCAGCCAGCGGGTGCTGGCCGTCCGCAACCCGGACGCGAGCTACGGTGCCCGCGAACCGCAATCGCTCGCGGAGGCCAGGCTGCTGGGGCCGATGCGCCTGCGCGAACCGCACCGCGCGGTGGTGCCGGCCGACTACGAAGCCGCGCTCGCGCAGGGCGTGACCGTCCAGGGCCGTCGCATCGTTCCGCTGCAGACGCACGCCCGTGTGCGCCACACCGGCGCCTGGAACACCGTGTTCGTGAGCGTCGACCTGGTCGACCGGCGTCCGCTGGCCGCCACCCCCGGCCTGCGCGAGGCGCTGGAAGCGGTGCTGGACGAACGCCGGATGGCCGGGGGCGACGTGCACGTGGAAGACGCGCGCTACGCCGCCCTGCACCTGGCGCTCGAAATCGACGTGCAGGCGGGGCACTTCGCGCGCGACGTGCGCCAGGCGGTCGAGCGCGCGCTGGTGGGCCCGCTCGTGCAGGGCCTGCCCTTCTTCGGGCCGGGCCGCTTCCGCTTCGGCCAGCCGGTGTACCTGTCCGACCTGTATGCCGCCGTCACGGCGGTCGAAGGCGTGCGCAGCGTCTCGGTGGCCCGCTTCAAGCGCCTGGGCGACCGCTACCCCGACCGCGAGGCGCAGGGCGTCATCGAGGTCGGCGCGCTCGAGGTCGCGCGCTGCGACAACGATCCGGCCGCGACCGAGAACGGCGTCCTCTTCCTCCGCACGCGCGGCGGCAAGGAGGGCTGATGGACCCCGTCGCCTTCGAATCCCTGCCGCTGACCGCCAGCGTCCGCCCCGCGCTGTCGCGCATCGACTATGCGGCCGACGACCCCGTTTCGCTGCGCGATCGGCTGCTCGAAAGGCTGCCCGCATCGCTGCCGGGGTGGAACGCCACGCTCGCCTTCGAAGGATCCGACCACGCGAGGTTGCTGGCCGAACTCTTCGCGCACCTGGGCGCGACCCTGTGCGCCTACGCCGACCAGCGCGCCAATGAGAGCTACCTGCGCACCGCGCAACTGCCGCGCTCGCTCATCGACCTGTGCGAGCTGATCGACGTGCGCCTGGGGGCCGGCGCAAGCGCCACCGCGCTGCAGGCCTTCTTCGCCAAGCCGGGCACGTCCGGCACGCTGCCCAGGGCCTTCCGGCTGCAGGCGCCGCCGCCGCCCGGCACCGTGCCCGCCTCCGACCTCCTTTTCGAGACGCTCGCTGCCCTGGACGTGCACGCGTCGCGCAACGCGATGCGGCTGGTCGGCCACGACCGTTCGGGCCGCAAGCTGCGCCTGCGCCACCTGTCCGCGTCGGACCAGGACCTGGGCGCCACGATGGACGCGGCGTATGCGGGCCTGAAGGCCGGCGCACCCCTCGTCTTCGACGACGGCGCCGCGCTGGCGGCGGTGCCGCTGTCGGCGGCCAGCGAGGTCGACGACGCCACCGTCCTGCGATGGGCGCCCGGCGCCGTGGTGGAGGACGCCGAGTTCCTGATCGCCGACACCCGGGTGCTTGGCCGCGCGAAGCAGGTGATGAAGATGGCCGCGGCCGAGCGTGCCGACGAGGTCACGCTGGGCCAGAACCGCCTGCCGGTCGCCAATGCGGCGATGTTCACCGTGGGCGCCGCGGCGCTGGTCGAGAGCGGCGGGCTCCTGATGCCCGTGCTCGTGATCGCCAAGGACGTGGCGGCGAAGACCATCACGCTCAATCGCGGCGTCGTCTCCTCGCTGCGACGCTCGGCGACGCGGGTGCTCGAAGGCACGGCCTGCGGGGCCATCACGACGACGATCCGCGCCGGCAGCACGCAGCTCTGGCGCGAGCCGCTGGGCAAGAAGAAGGACTTCCCGCACACCCCGCAGCCGGGGGACCTGCTGCTGGTCGCGGACGCCAGCGGCGTCGAATTGGCCACGGTGGCCAGCGCGGGCGGCCTGCTCATCACGCTCACGCAGCCGCTGCTGCGCGCGATGCGTCCGACCGTGGCGCCGTTCGAGAACGTGGCACGCGTGCGCTACTACAGCATCGCGCCGGACGACCCGGCCACGCACCAGACCTGGCTGCGTCCGCTGCGCCTCGATGAAGTGCCGGGCGCCTTCCCGGGCGGCGAGCGGACGCGGCTCACGCTCGACAAGTCCTACGACGGCCTCGCGCCCGGCACCGTCGTAGCGCTGTCCGACGGCCAGGCGACGCAGGCCTTTCGCGTCCTGCAGGCCGACAGCGTCGACGGCAAGACCGTGCTGACCCTGCCCGACGAAGCGTTGCCCAGCCTGCGGGTGGCCACGCTCGCCATCCATGGGCCGTTCGAGCACACGATGCACGTGGCGGGCCACGACCGCTCGGAGCAAACGCTGGCCGCCGGCGCGTCGCAGCTCGACCTGGCCGGCTCGCCCGCCGGCCTGTCCGCGGGCATGGACCTCGTGATCGCCGACGGCGCGCAGGCCGAAGGCGCCCGCATCGCGCAGGTGCAGGCCATCGCCGGCGGCGCGCGGGTGTCGCTCGCGCGGCCGCTGGAGCACGCCTACGCGATCGGCGACGCGGTGATCCATGGCAACGTCGCGGCCATCGGCCACGGCGCGGGTGGTCCCGACGAAGTCCTGGGCAGCGGCGATACGGCGGCGGCGCCGCAGCGCTTCATGCTGCGGCGGACGCGACTCGCGTTCGTGCCGGACCCGGCCGCCTCGCGCGGCGTGGCGCCCGCCGTCGAAGTGTTCGTCGGCTCGACCCGCTGGACCCTGGTGGAGACGCTGGCGTTCAGCGGCCCGCTGGATACGCATTGCGTGATCGAGATCGACGACCGCGAGCGCGCGACCGTGGTGTTCGGCGACGGCGTGCACGGCGCGACGCCGGCTTCGGGCCGCAACAACATCACCGCCCGCTACCGCGCGGGCCATGGCGCGGTGGCCAATCTCGCGGCCGGCGCCATCGTCCGGATGCCGCAGCCCGCCCAGTTCATCGCCCGCAGCCTCAACCCCATGGCCGCCAGTGGTGGCGCCGACCCCGAGACGCCCGAAGTCGCGCGGCAGCGTGCCGCGCACCGCGTGCGCACGCTGGACCGCGCCGTCGCGCTGTCGGACCACGCCGATCTCGCGCTCACCTACGCCGGCATCGCCAAGGCCCGTGCCGACGTGGAACTCGAAGGCCGTGGCGCCGGCGCGCGCCGCGTCGTGGTGGTCACCTGTGCGGCCACCGGCGGCGCCGCGCTGTCGACGCCGCAGAAGGACGGCCTGCTGGCCTTCCTCTCCGCGCGCAGCGCCGACCCGGTGCGCCTGCGCGTGCGGGACCACCGGCGCTGGCCGATCCACCTGGCGCTGCGCGTCCACGTGCTTCCCGACGTGCTGCAGGCCGCGGTGCAGCGCGCGCTGCTGGTCGCGTTCGGGCCCGGCGGCTTTTTCGCCTTCGGCACGCGCGCCCTGGGCACCGACCTGGCGTTGAGCGAGGTGTACGCCGCCGGGGAGGCCGTCGAGGGGGTGGACCACGTGCTCGCGACCGCCTTCCACGTCGAAGGCGAAGCGACCCGCGTCGTCGACGCGATCGCCGTCCCCGCGGACGCGTTGGCCACCGGCGGCGCGGCGACCGATGCCACCGTCGGCCGCTTCAGCGTGCAACTGATCGGAGGCCTGACGTGATCGACGCGCGTCCGCCCACGCGGGCCGAAGTGCTGGAGCAGCTGTGGCGCTGGCTGCCCGGCGTCTACCGCGCCCGCGATACCGAAGGCCGGCTGCACGCCTTCCTCGGCGTGTTCGCCGACGAACTGTGGCGCCTGCGCGGGCTGATCGAGCAGCAGTACGCCGACCACTTCATCGACTCGGCGCAGGACTGGGTCATCCCCTACCTCGCCGACCTCGTGGGCACGCAGGTGCTCTTCACGGGCGAAGCGGCCCGGCTGCGCGAGATCGCCGCGCGCAACCGCGCGGACGTGAAGAACACGCTGCACTGGCGCCGGCGCAAGGGCACGCTGGCCGGGCTGGAAGGGGTGGCACGGGACATCAGCGGGCTGGGTGTCCATGCGGTGGAGATGTTCGAGCGCACGGCGTGGATGGTGCCGCTGACGCACGTCAGGCGGGATGCGCATTCGGCGCTCGACCTGCGCCGGGGCGAAGCCATCGCCGCACTGCGCACGCCGTTCTCCACCGCGCGTTCGCTGATCGACATCCGGCCGGCCGATGGACGCGCGGGCTGGCACAGGCCGACGAACGTCGCGCTGTTCGGCTGGCCGATCGAGTCGTTTCCCTTGCAGGCGGTGACGCCGTTCGAGGTAGGACCCGTCCTCTACCGCTTCGACCCGCTGGGCAGCGACACGGCGCTGCACGCGGGCGGCGCGACCGAGCCCCTGCGCCAGCGCATCGCGCGCCGCAGCGGCGCGGCGGGCGCCGACATCGCGCACGCCAACAGCGACGACGTGCCGATCCGCACGCGGGACCTGCGCGCGCATCCGCGCGCCTACGTGGATTCGCCCCTGGGCTTCTCGATCCGCGAGGACGGGATTGCGCTGATCGGCGAAGCGCCGGACGGTCCGCCCTCGGTCGCTCCCGCGCTCGACTTTGCCGAGCTCGGGAGCGACGACGGGCTGCTCGCGCCGGACCACGGCGTGGTCCCGGCCGGGCGCGAGTTCGAGCTGCGCGCGGTGCGCCTGGGCGCGGTGATCCTGATGGTGGACCACGATGCCGATCCGGGCACGGCCGACGTGCCCACGCCCGTCCCCTATTCGCCCGGCGTGGCCTGGAGCGCGCAACTGCAGCTGCGCAACCCGCACGGCCGGCTGGCCCTCGACACGGTGGCGCCGGACTTCGGCTACGTGCCCGGCGTGGCGCCGTACGAACCGGACGAAGGCGAGTTCCACCACCCGGTGCTGCTGCTCGAAGTCGCGCAGGGGGGCGCCGCCGCCAGCACCTTCCCGCAAAGCGAAGTGATCGTGCGCAATGCGCGCGGGCTCGCGCTGCAGGTGGTGCTGCCCGCGGTGCCGGCATTGGCGCCGGGCGATTCCGTCTTCTTCTACGTCGCGGCCGACGGTTCCAGCTACTACGCGCGCGGCGACCACGGCCCGGGCGACCCGGACCGCAACCCCGACACCGGCCTGTTCGGCGCCTATTCGGCGCTGCATCTCGCACGCGCCTCCGAAGGCCAGCGGCGCATCCGCCCCGGCCACCCGGCCGGCGATGCGCGCTGGCGCCGCGTGGTGGCACGCGACCTGTGCTGCTGGGACCGGCCGCTGGTTCCCGCGCTGCTGCCCGGCCAGGTGGCCGTGGACCCCGAACGCGGACGCATCGCCTTCCCTGCGGGGGAGGCGCCGGCCGGCCGCCTGAGCGTGGACTTCCGCTTCGGCCGCACCGCCGCCATCGGCGCGGGGCCGTTCGCGCGCCCTGGTTTGCCGGCGACGCTGCGCACCGTGGCGCGCGACCGCAATGCCAGATACGACTCGCTGCAAGCCGCCATCGCCGATGCACCGGAAGGCCTGAGCGAGCCGGTGGTGATCGAGGTGCTCGACAGCGCGGTCTACGACGAAGCGCTCTCCATCGCCGGCCGCAACTTCCCCGGCGGCCTCGTCCTGCAGGCCTCAGCGCTCCAGACGCCCTTCATCGTCAAGCCCGCAGCCGCCGCGCGGGCGCTGGACGTCCAGAACTCCACCCTCGGCCTGCTGCGGCTCGACGGGCTGGTGTTCGCCGGCGGGCCGCTTCGCGTCGACGGCGGCGTGCCGCGCGTCGAGCTGGCGTACTGCACGCTGCAGCCGGAGACCGCGTCGCTGCAGGTCACGGGAGCGATGGCCTGCTCCGTCACCTTGCGCTCGTGCATCAGCGCTCCGGTGAGCCTCGCGGCCGCGGCCGGCAGCGCGGTGGCCGCCGAGGACAGCGTGCTGCAGCATCCGGGCGCCACGGTCGAAGCGACCGGTGGCGTCCCCGCACTCACCGTGGCGGTGGGCAGCGCGAGCCTCGCGCGCTGCACCGTGTTCGGCGACGTGCAGGCGGACCGCGTGAGCATCTCCAACAGCTTGTGCGCCGGCGGACTGGTCGTGGCCGACACGGCCGGCAGCTGCCTGCGCTTCTCGCGCCTGCCCCGCAGCTGGGTCGCCGCCGCCTTCCGCTGCACCGCCGCGACGGCCATCTTCGTGTCCACGCGCTGCGCCGATCCCGGCTACATGCACCTCCATCCGCATTCGGCCGCCGCACTGCGCCGCGGCGGCGAGGAGGGCGGCGAGATCGGCGCCTTCCATTCCGCCGGCCTGCCGTGGAGGCTGCAGAACGCCGGCCTGCGCTGGCAGGAATCGATCCCCGCGGGCCTGGCGCCGGTGCAGGTGCCGGTGCTGCCGCAGCTTCGCTTCAAAGGAATACGCCGATGAAAAACGACATCGCCAAGATCTCGTTCGACGAGCTGAACCACTTCGTCGGCGTGTTCCACCAGATGGGCCGCCCCTCGGCCGAGTGGGACTTCAACGAGCAGAACGAGCTGGTGCTGCGCATGCTGCAGCGCCTTGCCGGCGATACGGTGCACACCGGCAGCCCAAACGACGGCTTCCACGTCGACACGCACGTGGTCCTCGACAGGTTCGAGTCGCGCAAGGACTGGGCGACGCTCCCCGCGGGAACCTCGTCCTCGTTCATCGACTACTTCGACCACCGCGTGGGCGACGGCAGCCTGGTGGTGATGGGCGCCACCTCCGCGCGCAGGAAGCTCGCAAAGCCCATCGACCTGACTCTCGTGCAGGAAGTGCTGCTGGCGGTCAAGACCGTGCCGGCCTCGATGCCCGTGTTCGAGGTGACCGACGGCACGACGGTGCACGCCTTCACGATGAACGAGATTGCCGTCGACGACGGCTGGCGTGTGTTGCGCGGTGTGCCGGGCGCATGGCCCTCCGGTTTCGCGGCCGACCGCATCACGGGCTACGGCTTCTCGGGGCTCAACGCCGCGACGCGCTACAGCTTCGACGTGCTGAAGGCCGACCTGCCGCAATTCACCACCATCGCGCGCACCGACGCGAGCGACCGGTATGCCGCGCTGCCGGCCACGGCGGCGCTGACGGCGGACGACGATTTCCGCGTATGGGGCGGTACGGCCGTGCGCGTGGCCCAGGCCACCGCGGTGTCGGCCACCTTCGAGGCGCCGGTGGACGCCTCGCGCGCGCGGCGCCTGCGGGTCGCGCTGCGACGCGTCCCGGCGGCCGCGCCGATGGCGCTGATGCTGCGCGACGACGCGGTGCCGGCCAACACGATCACACTGGCCGCCAGCCAGACCGCCAGCGCCGGCGGCTGGGACTTCATCCGCTTCGACCTGCCGCAGGCCGGCGCGTTCAACTGGGCCGGCATCACGCAACTGGCCTATACGGCGCTGGACGCGACCGCGGTCTACCATCTCGGTCCGGTGCGAATCGAAGCCGACCCGGCGCGCGACCTGGTGATCATGGGCGGCGACGGCACCTCCGCCGGGGCGGGTCGCTTCTACGGCGACGGCCTGGCGGCCACGCGCGAAGCGCACGGCACCTATTTCACGCAGGCTGACTTGCCGCAGGCCGACCCGGCCGCGCTGGCGCCGCTCGCCAGCGAGCAGAGTCGCCGCATCGACTGGGCCTACCTCGATCTCTGGGAACGCCCCCTGTCCTATGCCGAGCGGCCGGAGTTGCGCGATGTCGCTCTCGACGGCATCGACACCTGCACGCGCACGCAACTCGTGGCGCAGGTGCGATTGTTGAAGGGCGCGGAGGTTCCCCTGGGCGACACCGCGGTGCCGCCGGCCGACGCCTTTGCGATGCTGCCGCGCATCGGCCGCGGCGTGCTCACCACCAAGGACAAGCCCGCTGCCGCGCTCGACCCTTGCGCCGACCCCTGCGAACCCGTCCTAGCCGGCCCTTACCTCGGCGAAGAGAACCGGCTGTTCCGGGTCGAGATCCACCGCGCGGGCGGCGTCGGCCTGGCGGGTGCGGCCACCACGGCCTGGTTCAAGTGGTCGCGGGACAACGCGGGGGTGATGTGCCCGTTGCTCGAAGACGCGCCGGCCGGCGCGACTTCGGCCGTGGTCGAAAAGCCCGAGCTGTTCGCGATCGGCGACCTGGTCGAGGTCTCGGACGACCTGGTGGAGCTGGCCACCGGCGCCTACGAAGACCGCGCCGC
The DNA here is from genome assembly GCF_016722785.1 of Ramlibacter monticola. GTDB lineage: Bacteria > Pseudomonadota > Gammaproteobacteria > Burkholderiales > Burkholderiaceae_C > Ramlibacter > Ramlibacter monticola. Next base: position 240,752 of record NZ_JAEQNE010000003.1, read on the forward strand.
CCACGCCCGGCACCGCCGCGGCGAGCTGCGCAGGATCGCCAGCGTCAACCTGCAGACGCGGCGCATCGGCTGGGAAGACCCGACCGTCGTCGATCCGTTCGAGGCCACGTTCCACGCGCCGCTGCCGCAGCCGATGCGGCTGGCCCATCACGCCAAGCTCACGCGCTGGGACGCGCTGGCGGCCTGCATCGCCGGCGACATCGTGCTGGCCGACGGCGTGGTGATCGAGTTCGGCGGCGAGGCCCTGGTCGCGGGCGACCACTGGCTGTTCGCCACGCGCACGCGGGACCGCAGCGTGGAGCGGCTGATCGAAGCGCCGCCACGCGGCGTAGCGCACGCGTACTACCTGCTGGCCGCCCTCCGCCGCTCGCGCGGCGCCGCGCCGGCGCCGGAAATCGTCTTCGCCGAGGACCTGCGCCCGCGCTTCGCGGCGCTGCCCTCGCTGGACGCGAGCCGCGTCGCCTACGACCCCGGGGCGTGCGTGGCCGAGCATGGCGAGCACGTGCCCGGCTGGGCCGAAGTCGGCACGGTGCAGGAAGCGATCGACGCGCTGTGCCGCGCCGACCTGACCGGCGACCTGAAGCTGCACAACAAGCTGCTGCACGGCATGGGCGTGATCTGCGGCCTGAAGCTGCGCTGCTCGAAGGACCGCAAGGAGATCATCCTCGGCAAGGGCTATGCGCTCGACGGCGACGGCGAACTGATGCACGTGGCCGGCGACGAGCCGGTGCCGCTGGTGACGCAGGCCGGCGCGCAGGGCCTGCTCGACGCATCGGGCAACGGGAAGGTGAACCTGTGGATCGAGCCGGGCGCCGGCGGCGTCGACATCCAGATCGAGCCGCACGTGCCGCAAGGCTTCTGGGACACGGTGCTCGAAGGCACGCTGCTGAAGGACTTCTACGAGGACGTGATCCTCGCGCTGGTCAACTTCGTGAAGGCGCAGTTCACGCCTTTCCCGGACACCACGCTGCCGCTGTCGGACCAGCACAAGCGCCTGGTGGCGCTGCTGAACCTGCTGTGGCAGGTCGTCAACTCGGCCAACGGCCCGTACATGTACGTGTCCAGGTCCGAGCACGACCTGCTGGAGCAACTGCACGAGGACCTGCAGGAGTTGCTGGCCAGCAAGACCTACTGCGCGATGTTCGACAACCTGCAGGTCTTCCCGGCCTATCCGTACCCGGTGCCCAACGGCATGGACACGATGTTCGGCATGTGGCTGCTGCATCGCAGGGTCAAGCTCGATCCGACCGGCCGCTATGCCGTGACCTACGGCTTCGGGCCGAAACTGCAGGTCTTCGACGTGGAGGCGCGCACCGCGGTGGCGGTGACCGATTTTCCCGGCGCCACCAACCTGAACGTCGAGGACATCGCGTTCAACGCCGCGGGCACCGAGATCTACGCGGTCGGCACGATCTCGCACCCCCCGAACGTCGATTCGGTGTTCGCGACGCTCGCCCTCACGCCGGCCGGCGCGCCGGGCGGGGCGCCTACGCTGTCGTGGAGCGGCTCGACGGTGGTGTGCGACATCCGTTTCGTCGCGCTCGCCACGCACACGGCGCAGGCCGGTGCGCTCTTCGCGATCGGGCGCAGCGCCACCGATGCCAGCAAGCGCGGCTTGTACCGCTTCAACCCGCTGGCGATCCCGCTGGTGCCCAGCCCGGCGATCCAGTTCAACGCGACGGGCCTGTTCGCGATCGACACGGCCGGCGTGGACGCGGTCGCGACGGAGGAGACCGGCGGCTCGCAGTCCGGCGCCTTCAACAGCCTGCGGCGCATCAACCTGGGCACGCTGGTGCACTCGACGATCCCGTTCGCGGTCGCCGGCGACACCCTCCGCAACGACCTGGCGGTGGGCAACGGCATCGTCTACCTCACCGGAAACAACGGCTTCGCCAGTTTCCTGACGCGCATTTCGCTCAATCCGCAGAACCTGCTGGGCACCCTGTCGCTTGGCAACGTGGGGACGTACCGGCTGGGCCTGATGCCCTCGCGCAACGTGCTCGCCTTGAGCGAAGCCGAGACCTACCGCATGCGACTGCTGGACACCGGCACCGGCATCCTGTCGACCGTCGGGCGCATTCCGCTGCAGATCATGCCGCTGTCCGTGGCGGTGCGGAGCGACGACCGCGAGATGTACGCCCTGAACATGGGTTCGACCCTGAACGCCATCAACGTGGGCGAGCTGATCGCGAACACACCCAGCTTCACCAACGAGCCGCCGGTGACGCTGGCCAATTACCGGCAGCAGATGCTGGCGGCCTACCTCGACCTGGGCAGCGTGCTGATCCAGTACCTGAAGGACGGCTGGTGCGACAAGTTCCTGGTGGAGTGCCCGAACTCCGGCCGCGAGGAAAAGGTCTACCTGGGAACCATCGACATCCAGGGCGGCAAGGTCCACAGCATCTGCAACTTCAGCAAGCGCCACTACGCGAAGTCGTTCCGCACCTGGGGCTACTGGCTCTCGGCGGTGCCGATCCTGCCCGTGCTCAAGACGGCGTTCGCCAGGTTCTGCTGCCTGAAGCTGGTGCCCTGATTCGAAGGAGCCTTTGCCATGGCCACCTCTGCTTCCGTGCTCGTCGCCCAACCCGAATACGTGATCCGCGGGCGGGTGATCGACCGCGCCACCAAGGCCGGGGTGCGCGGCGTGCGCGTCGACGCCTGGGACCGCGACACCCGCTACCACGACCTGCTGGGCCAGGCGACCACCGATGACGAGGGCCGCTTCACCATCGGCTACGACAGCGTGTACTTCGGCGACTTCGCGCCCGACCGCTCGCCGGACGTGTACTTCAGGCTCTACCTCGACGGAACGGAAGTGCTCAGCACGTTCGACAAGCCGCGGAAGAACACCGCTCGCGGGGCAACGGACGTGGTGCTCGAGCTCGACATGCCGCAGCTGCGGCCTGCCGGGCGGGACTACGTCAGCGTGACGCAGGCGCTGAAGGTGGCCGACTGGTGGCAGGCATCCGACTTCAGGGGCGCGTGGCGCGAAGGCACCGACAAGGCCCGGACCATCGGCTCGCTGCTCGGGGGATTGGGCGGCGACGCGCTCAAGAACTTCGATCTCGCGCCGGTTCGCACCCGGGGCACGACCGAGCGCGAGGTCGTCAACCAGCCGGTGGCCGCCGCGCAGCAGGCGCTGGCACTGAAGCAGGTGGAAGTGACCGAAGTGAAATCGGTCAGCGAGGCCGGGCGCCGCGAGACGCTGAAGACGCTGGCCGACTATCCGCTGCAGCTGAAGGCCGGCGACAAGGTGCAGCTCTATCAGGAGAACGGCGTCGTCAAGTACTACACGCGCGTGCCGGCGGCCGATGCGAACGCCGTCGACGGGCAGGCGGTGCAGAAGCTCGACGAGGACGTGCAGTCGCTGAAGACCCGGGTGCAGCAGGCCGAGACGCTGCGTGCCGAAGTCGAAAGCCTGAAGGGCTCCGGCAGCGCGCTGGAGCAGCGGCTTTCGACGGATGCGGAGGCCCTGCGCGCGCAGACCGACGAAGTGGCGGCGCTGAAGGCCGAACTGAGCGCGCTGCGCAAGTCCACGGCGGCCAAGGAGGCGGAGATCGTCAAGCTGCAGACCGATCTGGTGCAGGTGCGGCAGTCGCAGGACCAGCTGATCGCCCGGCTGCCGCTGGACCGATTGAGCCGGCTCGAACAGCAGCTGGGCCTGCTGGCGCCCGGCGCGGGGGAACGTCCGGCCGTTCGCGCTGCCGGCACGCGGAAGGCCGCGGAGGCCGGGGTCGCGGGCAAGACGGCCACCAAGACGCCCCGGGCGAAGAAGGCCCCGACCCGCAAGAAGCCTCGCTGACGCGGTGCCGGGGCACCATGGAAAGCACCAGGCCCGTGCCGCATGAACAGATCGACGACTGAGGCCACCGTGACCGGTCCGCAATGGACGGACGTGCTGCGCACCGTGCCGGGCGCACGCCTGCGCCTGTCGCTCGCGCTCAAGCCCGCGTGGCGCGAGCTGCTGCAGCGCTGGCTTTCCACGCGCGGCCTCGAACTCGAGCCGCTGGAGGGCGCCGCGGCGGAGGTCGTGCGCCTCGACGCGCAAGGCGGCCTGTTGCGCCTGTGCGCCGCATCGACCGACATCGAGGTCGAACTGCATCACGGCGACGACGGCGTGCCGGCGTTGCGCGGCCGCGCGCGGCACGGCTCGCGCGACTGGTCGTTCGACGTGCCGCGGCTGTCGCTGCAGCGCGCGGGTTCGCGCGAGGCTTTCGTGTCGCGCACGGTGGACGGGGCGCGCCTGCCGTGGCTGAAGTTCAGCCACGCCCGCGACGGCCAGGGCTTTGCGGTGACCGTGTTTCCCGGCGCGATCGAGGCGCCGGTGAGTAGCGGCTGGCGCGCGCTGTTGCCCAGCGCAATCGAATTGCTGTCCGTGCGCATCGAGGCCTGATGTCCCCCACGCGCCTCCGCGCCGAGCGGGCCCGCACCCACGACGACGCGAGAGCGCCGGGGCCGACGCAGGCCATTGCTTGCGCGGATGCGGCGACCGGGAATCGGGCGCTGGCGCTGTGGCTGTCGCGCGATGCCGCCCTGCCGCTGGAAGCCGAGGCCGACCGCGCGGCCGCCGCCACCGTGCGCGAGGGCGTTGCGACGTCGCGCAGTGTGCCCCCGGACACCAACTCGCTGGCAGGCCAGCCGCTCGACCGTGCGACGCGGGCCCGTTTCGAAGACGCCTTCGGTCACGACTTCTCGCAGGTGCGCGTCCACCAGGACGCGGCCATGCAGCGGCGCCTGCAGGACGTGCACGCCCACGCGCTCACTGAAGGAACCCGCATCGGCTTCGCGCCCGGCGCGTACCGCCCCGACACGCCGGACGGCCAGCGCCGGCTCGCGCACGAACTGGCGCACGTCGTGCAGCAGCGGGGCGGAGTCCCGGCGGCGAGCGGTCGGCCGGGCCTGAGCCGTGCGCCCGCCGGGCCGCAGGCGGACACCAACCGCGATGCGCTGAACGCGCGGCTGAAGGTGGTACGCGAACGCCTGGCCACGCTGCGTGCGCAATACCAGGCGCTGAACGACGAGTTCGCCGGCTCGGTGATGAGCGAACGGCTGGAAGAGTCGCTGCGCAAGGGCACGGCGGACCTGCATGCGCAGGCGCGCTCGGAAAGCGCCGGGCCGGCGCTGTGGGGCGGCACGTTCGCGATCAGGGCCATCAGGAAAGCCGCGTCGGCCACCGTCCAGGGGCAGTCCGCGACCATCAACGCCAGGCTGGAGCTGAGCTACCTGGCTCTGAAGGACAAGGAGGCCGAGGCCAGGGCAGCGACCGACATCCCGCGCATCGACAAGGCGATCCGCGACGTGTGGCAGGTGAAGATCGCCAACGGCGAGTACGCCGGCATGGATTTCAAGCTGGTGCCCGCCATCACCTGGCGCCGGAAGAAGGACAAGGCGGCCGAAGACGCCTTCCAGATCGAGGTGCGCGGACCGGACAAGGAGCCGTCCTCGGGCGACTCGGTGCACGGCAGCATCAGCCTCGCACCCGCCCACCTGGAAGGTTCGCGCGTCATCGTGGTGGCGCACGAGCTGGCGCACGTGTTCGGCTTCACGGACGCGTACCTGAAGATGGAGATTCCCGCCGGCAAGGGCAAGCCGGCCAGCGAGCAATGGTCGGTGGGCCGCGGCGACGCGGCGGGGCGGACCGACCTGCTGGGCATGATCGACCCGGTGGTGCTGCAACGCCTCAAGAAGAAGGGTGCCGTCACCGAGGCGGACTTCCAGCGCCAGAGCGGCACGGTGCACATCTGGGAGGAGGACGCGAGCACCGTCCTACGGACGTTCGGCGTCGCACCGCCGCCGCCGAAGCCCTTGACCATCGACGACGACGAGTTCGACCCCGGCGCCGACCTGCAGCGCATCGAGCGCGAAGGCGAAGGGAAGCTCGCCAGGATCCGGAAGAAGCGCCGCCGCGCCGACAACGCGATCGAGTCGCTGGACCTGGCCGAGGCGATCATGAAACTCGAGGCCGAAGAGAAGAGCCTGGACAAGCAGCTCGGGGCCGCGCCGTGAGCCGGGACCGAGGCGGGATCGGCCGCGGCCCGTGAACGGACAAGCCATGAACCAACGCGAAGCACGCGAGCCTCGCTCCGGCGCCCGACGCAGCGGCGCGCCCTCCACCGGGCCCGCGGCCGATCCACTGCGCGCCCCGCCGCCCGTGCGCCTCGGCAACCGCGCCTTCGGGGAGTGGCTGCAGGGCCGCCTGGAAGGTGGGCCGCCGCCGCGCCCCAGCCCGGTGGCTGCCGCGGCGCGGGACGGACTGCCCGCTGCGCTGGGTTCGGGCCGCCCCCTCGATGTGCGCACGCGCGCCAGTTTCGAACCGCTGCTGGGGCAGGACCTGGGCGCCGTGCGCGTCCATGACGACGCGGCCGCCGCCGCGCTGGCGGGAAGTCTCGGCGCACGCGCCGCGACGCTGGGGCGGCACCTCGTTTTCGCCGGCGGCCAGTTCGCCCCGGATGCACCGGCCGGCCGCCACCTCCTGGCGCACGAACTGGCGCACGCGGTGCAGTTGGCGCACCTGGCGCCGAGCCTGGCCGCACCGTTGACTCGGCGCGGCTCCGCGCTCGAATGCGACGCCGAGGCCAGCGCCGAGCGCACCGCCCGGGGGCTGCCCGCGGCACCGCGCCTCCGCGCGCAGGCGCCGGTCATCGCGCGCGTTCCCGACGGACTGAAGAACCAGTCGGAGCGCGACGCGGAGGCCTACAACCACAAGCGCGTGGCCGAAGCCCTGTCCTCCCTGAGCTGGGCCGAAATCAAGAAGCGCATGTACGCCGCGATGATCGGCGGCTTGCGCTCGGCGCAGAAGGCCGCGTTCGACGCGCTGCGCGCCAGCGTGGCCGCGATGGACGACGGCCCGGGAAAGAGTGCGCTGGAGGAGCTCGTCACCGTGTTCGACGAGTTCGTCGGCGTCCTCATCACGCTGGTGCTGGCGGTGGCGGGCATCGTGGTGGGCTTCGGCGAGGGCGTGGTCGACATGGTGAAGGGCCTGTTGCAGCTGGTGGTCGGCATCCTCAAGTGGATCGGCCTGGTGCTCTACGGCTTCATCGACGACATGGAGGCGTTCAAGCAATACAACGAAGAGATCGTCGCGGCGGCACGGAACCTGGTGCCGGGGCTGAAGAAGATCGTGAAGGACTGGATCGAGCGCTTCGAGAAGTCCTCGATCGACGAGGGCACCCTCATGATCGGCGAGCTCACCGGCCAGATCCTGGCGCTGATCGCCAGCTGCGGGTTCGCGGCGTCGAAGGCGGGGCAGGTCCCCAAGCTCGCGCTGGCCGCCGACATCCCGATCATGACGGCGCGCGGCGAGTTGGTGCTGTCGAAGGTGGCCGTGGTGGTCGACGTCTCGTCGCCCGTGGCGGCGTCGGGCCTGGTCGGCACGCAGGCCATGCGCGTGACCGGAGGCCCCGGGGACGGGCCCCCCAGCGGCGGCGGCAGCAGCGGCGGCAGCGGCGACAACCCGGACTTCAAGGACCTGAGCGACAAGGAGATCGACAAGGCGCTCGAGCCGCTGCAGGACAAGGGGCCGAAGAGCGGGGGCAAAGGTGGCGGCAGGAAGGCACCGCCCGGCGTGCCGGCGCTGCCGGTGGAGGAGGTGGTCGCCGAGGGCGTCAAGCGCCTGAAGGCGCAGGGGGTCTCGGGCCTGGGGCCGCGGGAATACGGCACCAAGCTGCACGCCGCGGTGCGCGACATCGTTCTCGAGCGCACGGGGCAACCCGCCAACGGCTGGACGGTCGCGGCCGAGGAGCAGCTGGGCAAGGTCGTCAAGCTGCGCCCCGAGTTCGCCGATCTCACGGTGGAGAAGTACATGGAGGTCTGGGGCATGACCAAGCGCTATCCCGCGCTGCCGGAGAAGTTCCGCGGCACGGTCATCAAGAACCTCAAGCCCGATGTCTTCGTGCGCGCGCCGAACGGCCGGGCGCTGGTGTGGGACCTCACCTCCAAGCTCGATAGCGTGCACCTCGCCAAGACCATGTTCTACGCCGAGTTGATCGGGCGCGAGCTGGGGGGCTTCTTCCGCATCGCCGAGTCCTACTGGCGCAAGATCTTCTGAACAGCCCGACGGATGGCATCGAGGCCGTCCACGGGACCTACGCGAAAAGGTGCTTGTGGCCGGCGCATCCACGACCGTACCCTGATCGCTCTCACCCGCGGCCTTCGCGCCGCGCCCTCACGCAAAGGGGACTCACCATGCCAAGCGCGTTCTCCGGCCGGGTATTCGACTTCACGCAACCCGATGGCACGCCCATCCGCCTGCGCGGCTGGGGCAACCAGTTCCACGCCGTATTCGAAACACTGCAGGGCCACACCGTCGTGAAGGATCCTGCCTCGGGCTTCTTCCGCGTGGCGGCGCTGTCGGCCGACGGGCAGTCGCTGCAGCCGACCAACGTCCCCGCCCATGCCCCGGCTGGCGCGGTGGCGGGCATGCCTCGCGGCCTGCGCGTGCCACACGCAGCGGCCCTGGCGGCGCTCAGCACTTCGCCGCTGGCGCGCACGCGCCAGCGCTGGGAGGAACGGCGCGAGGAGCGCCGCCAGGCACTGCGGGCGCTGCGCAGCGCCGCGGCCGCGGGCGGGCCGCTGCTGGCCCCGCCCCGCCGCGAGACGGTGGGCGACTACCTCGGCCTCTGCCTGCTGATCGACTTCAGCGACGCGCCCGCGACGATCCAGCGCGAGGAGGTGGAGCGCTTCTGCAACCAGAGCGGCTACAACGGCTTCGGCAACCACGGCTCCGTCCACGACTACTTCCTCGACAACTCGATCGGGCGCTGCCGCTACACCAGCCAGGTGCTGCCGTACTACCGCGCGCAGCACCCGAAGACCCATTACACCGACCCTTCGGTCCCGTATCCCCAGCGCGCCATCGAGCTGATCCAGGAGGCCCTCGCGCACCACCAGGCGCTCGGCACGAACTTCTCGGGCCTCACGGCGGACGACAAGGGCTTCATCTACGCCATCAACGTCTACTACGCCGGCCCCGTCACCAACAATTGGAGCGAGGGGCTCTGGCCGCACTCGCACCACCTGACGAGCGCGCGCCAGTTGGCGCCCGGGCGCAGCGCCTTCGACTACCAGTTCACCGCCATGGGCAGCGAGCTCGAACTGGGCACCTTCTGCCACGAGAACGGGCACATGCTGTGCGACTACCCGGACCTGTACGACTACGGCTACGAATCCAGCGGCGTCGGCGCCTTCTGCCTCATGGGCAGCGGCAACAACCGCGACGAGAAGAACCCGATCTCGATCTGCGCCTACCTCAAGCGGCTGGCCGGGTGGGCCAACACCATCCAGCAACTGGAGCACGACCGGGTGGTGTCGCTGGCGGCCGGCACCAACGATTTCGCCATCTTCCCGCGCAACGGCCGCGAGTACTTCATCCTAGAGAACCGACAGCGCGCGAACCGCGACGCGGCCCTGCCGGACGAAGGGCTGGCGATCTGGCACGTCGACGAGGACGGCGACAACAGCAACCAGGAGATGACGGCGGCGAAGCACTACGAAATCTCGCTCGAGCAGGCGGACGGCCTGTTCCAGCTCGAACGGGTCCGCGGCACCGATGGCGACGCCAACGACCTGTATGCCGGCTCCGCCGCCAGCTTCTCGGATGCGAGCACCCCCGACAGCCGCTGGTGGAGCGGCGCCTCCTCGAACCTGATCATCGACCGCATCTCGGCCTCGGGCCCGACCATGAGCTTCCGGGTGCGGACCTCGGACGTCGAGACGCCGTCGGCCCTGCTCACGAAGAAGTCCACGCCCGCCCGCGCGATCCCCGACGACGACCTCGAGGGCATTTCCGACCGGATCGTCGTCGACGAGGACGTGCAGATCTCCGCCGTCCGCGTCGACGTCGACATCACGCACACCTACCGCGGGGACCTGCAGGTGATGCTCGCCACGCCCTGGGGTTCGGAGATCGAGCTGAAGCCGCAGGGCAGCGGCGGCAGCGCCGACAACCTGAAGGCGAGCTACGACGCGGCCGCCGTGCCGGCGCTGGCGACGCTGCGCGCGCACGGTTCGAAGGGCCCGTGGACGCTCACCGTGCGGGACCGCGCGCAGGCGGACACCGGGCGCCTGAACGCCTGGTCGCTGCAGATCGCCTCGGTGGACGTGCCCGTGGACCAGGTCGAACTGTCCGAGAGCCCGGGCGCCGCCATTCCCGACCATCCGGCCCCCGGCATCGAGCGCACGCTGAACGTGGCGCAGGAGTTCACCGTCGGCAGCGTGGAGGTCGACGTCGACATCGCGCATTCCTGGGTCGGCGACCTCCGACTCACGCTGGTGTCCCCCGGCGGCAAGCAGGCTCTCCTGCAGGACCAGATCGGCGGCGGCCAGCGCACCCTCACGCGCACCTTCGCGGCGGCCAACACGCCCTCGCTGGCGGGGCTGGCCGGCCAGCAGGCCCGTGGCGGCTGGAAGCTGAAGGTGCAGGACGAGGTCGCCCGCGACGACGGCAAGCTGAAGTCCTGGAAGCTGCGCGTGCGGCGCGGGTGAGCGTCCGCGGCTAGGCGCGGGCCTGGACGGTGTGCCGGATGGCGGACAGCAGGACCTCCGGCGGCTGCGCACCGGACACGGAGAACTGGCCGTCGAACACGAACAGCGGCACCCCCGAAACGCCATCGGCCGGCGCGGGGGCGTTCGCGGTCGCCAGGGCGTTTCGCGCCGCGTCGGCAGCGACGCCCAGTTCCCGCGCGACGGCGAGCAGCGTGTCGCGATCGCCGATGTCTTCGCCGCGCTGGAAGTAGGCGGCGAACAGGCGCTCCAGCATCGCGTCCGCGCCCACCGGCTGCTGCGCGGCGAGCGCCAGCAGGGCGTGGGCCAGGGTGGTGTTGGGGAAGCGCGCGATGCGCGCGAAGTCGACCTCGACGCCCGCCTGCGCCGCGGCCGCCTTCACCTGGGCCTGCCGCGCGAGCACGGCTTCGGGGCTGCCCAGGCGCTTCAGGTAGAACTCGGCGAACGGCCACCCTTCGGCCGGAACCTGCGGGATCAGCTGCACGGCATGCCATTGGACGGCGACACGCACATCGGGGTCCGATGCGGCGAGTTGCTGCAGCGCGCGCGCCAGGTTCCGTTTGCCGATCAGGCACCAGGGACAAATGAGCTCGACGTAGACGTCGATGCGTAGATCTAGAGGCATGGCGCCAGTGTAGATCCTGCCCGCGGGACGACCGGCTGTCGGCCCGCGGGCGACGCGGTTGCGAGGCGCGGCGAGCTGCGGCCAAATGTCGCCCTTTCATCGACCCATGGAGCTTCCCATGCCGTCTGCCTTGCCCCTCTTCACCCTGTTCCACGTCATGCTGAGCATCCTCGGCATCGTGGCGGGCCTCGTCGTCGTGGGAGGCCTGATGGCCGGTGTCCGCTTCGACCGCTGGGTGGCCGTGTTCCTGGGGGCCACGCTGCTCACGAACGCGACCGGCTTCGGCTTCCCGTTCGCGCAGTTGCTGCCCTCGCACATGGTCGCGATCCTGTCGCTGGCGGTGCTGCCGTTCGCCTTCATCGCGCTCTACAGCAAGCACCTGGAAGGACGGTGGCGCCAGGTGTTCGTCGTGGTGTCGGTGCTGGTGCTCTACCTGAACGTGTTCGTCCTCATGGCGCAGTTGCTCCAGAAGGTTCCGCTGCTGGCGGTCCTGACGCCGGCGCCGGACACGCCGGCATTCGCGCTCACCCAGCTGCTGGTCCTGGCCCTCTTCGTCGGCATGGGCCGCGCCTGCCTCCAGGGCTTCCGCGCGCAGGGGACGGCGGCCACGCGCTCGCCCGTCGGGGTGGCGAGGCCTTTCGCGTAGCGCCCGACGCGACGCGGATCATCCTCCCCGCTGCCGTTCGCCCGCTCCCGGCCGCCGTGCCAGCGTCCGCAGGACCTGCTCCTCCATGGCGTCCGCGGCCGGCATGCCGGCCGCTGCGCGGCTGCGCAGCAGGACCACGGGGAGGGCGGGAAGCGCGGGCATGCCGTGCCTGCGGCCCAGGATCTCGAAGCCGGACGGCACGCTGCAGCGCGTGAACAGCGCCACCGCGAGCCCGGCTTCCACGGCGGCCAGCATGCCCGCGGGGCTCGCGCTCTCGCACACGACGCGATAGCGCTTGCGGTGCGAGCGCAGCGCGGCTAGTGCGGCGCTGCGGGCCGAGCTGCCGGTTTCGTAGATGGCGATCGGCAGGGGCGTGGCGCGCCAGGCCTCGTGGCGGGCCGGGGCGGCCCACACGAGCGGCTCCTCGAACAGCGGCTGGCCGCGTCCCGCGCGGTCGGTGGTGACCACGGCGATGTCCACCTCTCCCTTCAGGACGCGGGGGATCAGCAGCGTCGACTGCTCGCAGACCAGCGTGAGCTCCACGCCCGCATGGCGTTGCGCGAAGTCGCGCAGCACCGGCGCCAGATAGGGCACGGCGTAGTCCTCGGGCACGCCCACGCGCAAATGGCCCTGGAGGGCTTCGCCCTGCATGGCCTGCACGGCCTCGTCATGCAGGGAGACCAGGCGCCGGGCATGCTCCAGCAGTTCGCGCCCGGCGGGCGTCAGGTCCAGGCGGCGCGGCGTGCGCACCAGCACGGGCCGCCCGACCGCCTGCTCCAGCTTCGCGATCTGCATGCTCAGGGCCGATTGCGAGCGGTGCACCTGGCGGCCCGCCGCGGTCAGGGAGCCCGCGTCGACGGTGGCGATGAAGGCGCGCAGCCAGTCGAGCTGGAGATCGGTGGAAGGCATGCCGGTTCCCTTGGGCCATTCGATTCCCTGATGGTAGCCCGGCGAAAGATTCGCTTTGCGCGGCGCCGGGGCGACTTCACACTGAAGGCATGTCCTCGCGCCTGCAAGTCCCTGCCGCCCACGCGGCACCCCGCTCCCTGCCTTCCGCCTCGGCGCGGCGCACGCGCGAGGGCCAGGCCCTCATGGTGGGCGGCGGCGTCCTGCTCGGCACGGTTGGCGTCTTCGTGGAGCAGGCAGCGCAGCATCCGGCGACCACGGTGTGGTTCCGCTGCGTGTTCGGGCTGGCCGCACTGCTGGCGTGGGGCGCGGCGACCGGGCGCTGGCGCGAGCTCGCCGGCCTCCGGGGCCGCGATCTCGCCGCTGTCACGAGCGCGGGCAGCCTGATGGTCGCGAGCTGGGGCTTGTTCTTCGCGGCGATCCCCCTGTGCTCCATCGCCGTCTCCACGGTCGTCTTCCACCTGCAGCCCTTCTGGCTGCTGGCCCTGGGAGCTTTGGTCCTGCGCGAGCGGGTGACGCGCGGGCAGTGGGGCGTGGCCGGCATCGCGCTCGTGGGGCTCGCGCTGGCCAGTGGCGTGGCGGACCACGACGCCGCGTGGTGGTCCGGACGCAGCGGCTATGCCCAGGGGCTCGCCCTGAGCCTCGCCGGCTCGCTGCTCTATGCCGGGGCCGGGCTGATTGCCAGGAGCGAAGGTGAGCGCGTAGGCTCCTTCGCGCTCGCAGCGGGGCAGTGCAGCGTCGGCGCGCTGGCCCTCGCCGCCTGGCCCCTGGCCCACGGCCTCCCGGCGTGGGGCGCGGCCTGGGGATGGCTCGCCGGACTGGGCGTGCTGCACACGGGACTGGCCTACGTGGTGCTGTACGCCGGCATGGCCCGCCTCGCCACCGGCCGGATCGCCCTGCTGCAGTTCGTCTACCCCGCCACCGCGGTGCTGGTGGACTGGCTGGTGTACGGCCGCGCGCTGAGTGCGCTGCAGCTGGGAGGCGTCGCGCTGATCGGCGGGGCCCTCTGGACCTTGCGGCGATCGGAATAGCCCCGCGTGCTGCGGCTCAGTTCAGCAGCGCGGTCGCGATCAGCCCCGTCGCCAGGGCGACCAGCAGGAAGTCGCCGTCCACGTTGACCCACTGGTGGCCGTACGGAGGCGCGTAGAGCCCCCGGTACGCCCGCCAGTCGTTCACGTAGTAGGCGCGGTCGCGGTACTGGTACGGCAGGTAGCCGCCCTGGTAGAAGCGCGGCGCGGGCGCGCGATAGACCGGCTGCCGGCCGTAGTCGTAGCCGTGGCCATAGCCGTAGCCGTAGTTCGGTGCCGGCTGCACGTGCCGCTGCGCCTGCGCACCCGCGCGGAAACCTTGCTGGAAGCCGCGGTCGACGCGACGGTCTTCATGACGCTCGGCGCGGCCGTCGTGGCGTTGTTCGAAGCGCTGCTCGAAGCGTTGGTCGCGGTCGTGGCCGCGGTTGTCGCCATTCCATTCGCGGGCGGAAGCGAGGCTGCTGAAGCCGAGGGTGCCGGCCAGCGCGGCGCAGAGGAGGGCGGAAGTTTTCATGGGTACTGCTCCTGATTGGATGCAGTGATGGTGCGCCCGCGACTTGTCGCCCGCGCGAAGGGGCCACGGAGGGCGTGCAAAGGCAGGTAAGCGGTTGTGCCTTCGGGGCCGGACTGCCTCGGCGCGAAGCACCGGAAAGGCCTACAGCGTGAAGTCGAACACCTGCCTCAGCACCGTCTCGCCGCCCTGCCGCACCAGGTACTCGCCGCGGTAACGGCCCCGGGGCCAGCCGCCGGCGGGCCGGCGCACGCCGGCGAACACCATGCTCTGCGCCTGGTCGCGCGGCAAGGGCCGGGCGGTGCTGGAGGCGAGCTCCACCCCCTCCGGTCCCGTCAACGTCAGCGTCTGCACGTCACCGGCCTTCAGGCCGATGGCCCTGGCGTAGGCCACCAGCACCGCGGCTTCCGGGGTGGGGAGGGCAGGCTCCTCGTCGATCGCATCGATGCCGAGGGGCTGCGTGGCGAAGCCGGTGTTCAGCACCGAGCGCGGTTTGTAGGCGAGGGCTTCGCGCAGTTCGGGCCGCCAGAGGCTGCGGCCGGACCGGCAGGCGCCTTCCGCCGCACCGTAGGCGAAGGGGTCCACGATGGCACGCCCTTCGCGCACGGTGAAGTGCAGGTGCGGGTACTCCGTCCGGCCGGAGAGGCCCACGCGGGCGATGACGTCGCCTGCGCGCACCGGGTCGCCCGCCTTCACCACGATGCTGCCCCGCGCCAGGTGGCAGTACTGCGTCTCGAAACCGCCTTCGTGGCGGATGACCACCCCGTTGCCGCACTCGCGTCCCTGCACCGCGGACGTCCCGGTGGCGCGGACCGAGACGTCGGCGACGCCGTCGCGCACGCGCGCCACCTGGCCGTCCGCGGCTGCGAGCACCGCCACACCCTGGCGCTGGCGGACCAGGCTGGGAAGGCGGAAGTCGATGCCGTCGTGGCCCTCGTAGCTCCTGGTGCCGCACTGGTAGTCCCTGGCGCCCGGGCCGGGGTCGCGATCCACGTAGTTCTGGATCTCGCAGTCCACGCCCGGGCGGCACTGGATCGGCAGCGCGAGGCTTGGCGCCACCCCCTGTGCCGCGGCGAGGGGCGAGGCGAGCAAGACTGCGAGGACCAGGGCGATCACGGGCGTGCGGCGGTCAGGCCGAGCCGTGCGGGGGCGTGACTTCCCGCCGCGGATGCGCGAGGAAGAAGCGCAGCATCTGTTCCGTGGCATCGGGACCCGCGGGGTCCGTGTAGCTCCCCTGCGGGCTGCCGCCGGACCACGCGTGGCCGCTGCCATGCACCTCCCAGTGCTCGGCCAGCACCTCGCCCCCGGGCGAGCGGTGCACGCGCTGCGTGTAGCTGCGGCCACCGGCCACACTCTGCCTGCGCGCCTCGGGATCGCGATCGCTGCCGGCGCTGGCCCGGACCACGTCGTGGCCGTTGGCGGGATGCACCGTCTGGTCCGCATCGCCGTGGAACACGATCGTGGGCACGCCGGACGCGGCGCCGCGCGCGGCACTTCCGCCGGATCGCATGGCCGCCAATGCCGACGGCAGACCCTTCGCGGCGCCGGCGGCGAGCCCCGAGTGCACGCCGACGGCGGCGTAGAGGTCGGGATAGGCGTCTCCCAGGATGGCGGCCATCGCGCCGCCCGCGGACAGGCCGGCGACGTACACGCGCGCGGGATCGACGCCGTGGCGCGCCATCACGCTGCGGGTCATGGCCGCCAGCAGCGCCGGCTCCCCCCGTCCGCGCTCCTGGTGGCTGTGCTTGAACCAGTTCCAGCAGCGCTGCGGGTTGGCCTGCGTCGACTGCGCGGGATACAGCACGAAGAAGCCTTCCCTGCGGGCCGCCTCGTTCATGCGGGTGCCGGCGGCGAAATCGTCCGGGTCCTGGGTGCAGCCGTGCAGCATCACGACCAGGGGCAGGGGCCGCTGGCCTGCCTGCGGCGGCACATAGAGCTTGTAATCGCGCTGGGCGCGGCCATCGCCGCCGCGGCCCGGGACGAAGGTGCCACCCGATGAGGGACGCGGCGTCGCCACGTCCGCCTCCTCGCGCTGCGGCAGGGGCGTGGCCGGCGATGGGACCTCGCGCGCCTCGACGTCCAGGACGATGGCGTCCGCGTTCGGCGGCATGCCGGCGGCGGGCTTCGCAGGGGATCCGGTCAGCGCCGCCTTGATGAGGGCGGTCGCGGCGGCCAGGTTGCCGCCCCGGACGAGGCGGGTGGCGTCCTGCATCAGGTGCTGGAGTTTGGGGTGCATGGGGGGCGTCAGGTTCAGCGGACGCGCTGGCTCAGCGCGGCCTTCACGGCGGGACTGGCGTGCAGCGCACCCAGGACGGTGAGGGAGGAAATGGTGGCGAGCGCGAGTTCCGGCGTGACCGCCGGCTCGATGGTGGCCAGGCCCAGCACGCGGATGTCCAGCATCTGGCCCGCGGCCTTCAGCGTCTCCAGTTCTTCCCGGGTGACGTGGAGCACGCCCAGCGCGAGGGTCTTGCGCGCGGCGGCCTGCCGCACCGACTCGGCGTGGGCAGCGAGCTGGTTGCGGATGGCCGTCCGGATCAGGTCCGTGCGGTTGGCATAGAAGCCTTCCTGCACCAGCAGGTCGATCTGCCCGAGGTCGACGCAGCCCAGGTTGATGGTGATCTTCTCGTCCAGCGGCCTGGGGGCGGCACTGGCGGAGCGGGTACTTGCCTTTGGCATGTCGCCATCCTAACACCATCTACTTGGATGGTGAGTGGCTGCTCTCCAAGCTCAGCTGTAGGCCTTTGGTCCCATTGAAGAGCCACAATGGCGGCACGGATGATCTCCCCAAACGAAGGAGTTACTGCCATGGGTGTCTCGTCTCGCACACTGGTCATCGGCATGTTGGGGATCGCCTCGGCCGCGGGAATCCACGCCCAGGCCCTGACCCCGGCGCAGGGCCTGCTCAACGACCGCTTCATCTTCAGCGCCGGCCTGTTCCTCGTCGGCACGGACATCAGCGCGAGCCTGAACGGGCAATCCACCACCAACCCGGCGATCGACTTCAACGAAACGGTGGGGCGGGACAACAACGCGACCCGCGGCCGCATCGACGCCATGTGGCGGTTCGCGCCGAAGCACGTCGCGCGCTTCGTGTACTTCAACTACAACGCCACCAAGTCGCGCGTGATCGACCGCGACATCACCTTCGGCGACACGACCTTCAACGCGGGCGGCAACTTCTCCGCGAACACCAAGTTCTCGGTCTACGAACTCGATTACGAGTACGCGTTCCTCAAGCGCCCGGACTACGAAGTCGCCGCCAGCTTCGGCGTCCACTTCACGGACCTGAAGCTGAACCTGTCCGGCACGGGGACGGTGACCGGCCCCGGCGGCAGCACCACCGCGAGCGGCTCGGTCTCGAAGGAAAGCGACCTGCCTATGCCCTTGCCCGTGATCGGCGTGCGGGGCGGCTGGGCGGTGTCTCCCCAGGTCTTCCTGGACGCGCGGCTGCAGTTCTTCCAGCTCAGTTCCAACGGCTACGACGGCCACTGGTCCGATGCCCACGTCGGCGCCACCTGGATGTTCACCCGCCACTGGGGCGTGGGGCTGGGCTACGACTGGTTCACCACGAAGGTGGACGTCACCCGGACCAGCTTCAACGGCAACCTGAAGCTCGGTTATTCGGGCCTGCAGGCCTTCGTGACAGGCACCTTCTGAGCGCTCACGCAGGGGGGCTGCTCACGCCCTGGGCGTCCGGTTGAACGAGGCGCGACGGGAGAATCGACGCAGCACGCGCCACGATTCCAGCGTGGCCAGGAGCGACCAGAAGGCGGCCAGGAAGAAGAGCACGCCTGCCACGGCGGCCAGCGCTCTGCCGTCGGCGGTGAACGTGAACCATCCGAGCACCGTGGCGCCCGCGAAAAAGGGTGCGTTCATCGCGACGGCCGCGGCCCAGACCCATCCCGGGCGCGCCAGGGACGCGGCCCCGCGGATTCGGTACCCTTCCTGCCGGTTCACATTCGTTCGCGGAGTTGTCGATCGTGCCCGATCATGCACCGCGGCGCGAGTCCGGACCACAATGGGCAGCCTTTGCCGCGGAGGTTCCATGACGTCCGGCGTCGATACCGCATTCACCGGCTCGGTGGCCCAGTGCTACGAGCGCTACATGGTGCCGCTCATTTTCGAGCCCTCTGCCGTCGACCTCGCCCGCCGCGTGGCACGGGCCGCCCCGGGTCGGGTGCTGGAACTGGCCGCCGGCACCGGCGTGGTCACGCGGCAACTCGCAGCGATGCTCGACGCCTCCACAGGCATCGTCGCCACCGATCTCAACCCCGCGATGATCGAGGAAGCCGCGCGGGTCGGAACGGCACGGGCCGTGGAATGGCGCCAGGCGGACGCGATGCAGCTTCCGTTCGGGGATGCCTCGTTCGACGCCGTGGTTTGCCAGTTCGGCGTCATGTTCTTCCCCGACAAGCGGCAGGCCTTCGCCGAGGCGCGCCGCGTGCTGCGGCCGGGGGGCCTCTTCGCCTTCAATGCCTGGGGCCCGATCGCCGACAACGAGTTCGCCGATGCCGTCACCAATGGCCTCGCCACGGTGTTCCCGCAGGACCCGCCGCGGTTCATGGCACGCACCCCGCACGGCTACCACGACGCCGCGTTGATCCGGCAACACCTCGCGGCAGCGGGTTTCGCGCGTCCACCGGAGATCGAGACCGTGGCGTTCACCAGTCGGGCGGCGTCGCCGCGGGTCGCGGCGCTCGCCTACTGTGGAGGCACGCCGCTGCGGGGCGAGATCGAAGCCCGCGACCCGCACGGCCTGGAACGCGCCACCCAGGCCGCCGAAGCGGAACTGGCCCGCCGCTTCGGGGCGGGAGCGATCGAAGGGCGCATGGAAGCGCTGGTGGTGACCGTCAGCGCGTAGAACGGGGCCGCTTCAACCCCGGGTGCCGGCCTTCCCTCCCGTCAGGGGTCGATCGAGCAGATCGGCGCTCTGGAGCAGCGCGGCCAGCACCATGTCGCGCGAGGCCGCGACCTGTTCCTCGGCGATGCGCGAGGCGGCGTCCGCGTCGCCCCGTTCCAGCGCGGCGAGCAAGGCTTCGTGCTCGTGCTGCATTTCCACGCTGCGGTTGCGGGAGGCGAGCCCGAAGTGCATCACGCGCGTGGTCTCGTCGAACACCTGCCCGAGCAGCTTCACGAAGCGCAGGTTGCCGCTCGCCTGCGCGATGCCGAGATGGAAGTCCCGGTTCGCCTCGAGGAAGCGCAGCGTGCTGGCAGCGTCGCCCGGAACGTAGCCGCGCCGGCACACCGCATCGACCTTCTTCAAGGCCCGCACGTCGATGCGGCCCGCGGCCAGGCGGGCGGCGGCCGGTTCGAGCACCAGGCGCAGGCCATAGAGGTCGTGGACGTCCCGCAGCGTGATCGGGCTGACCGCGAAACTGCGGCGCGGCGACGCGGAGACCAGGCCTTCCTGGCGCAGCCGGGACAGCGCCAGCCGCACCGGCGTCTTGCCGAAGCCGTAGCGGGTGACCAGGCTGGCTTCCGAGATGGCGGCGCCCGGGGCCAGCACGCCGGACAGGATGTCGCGGCGGATCGCGCCGTAGACCTGGTCGGTCAGCGGCGGCAGGTCCGCGTTGCGGGCGTCAGACGAACGTTCTCGCACGGCAGGGCGACTCGGCTATATTGGCACCTTAGCTTAACCTTTTTGACATGTCAGATTCGGCCATCGGACATTCGGCACCGACCGCGCCTTCCTTCGAGTTCGACGCCGTCGCCGACCGCCTGCAGTGGTCGTCGACCAAGTGGGAGAAATACCGCGGCCAGGACGTGATCCCGCTGTGGATCGCCGATATGGACTTCCCCGCGGCGCCGGCCATCCAGGACGCCATCGCGGCCCATGTCCGGCACGGCAACTACGGCTACATGGCGCCGCCGCGGGAACTGGCGCGCCTGCTGGTCGACGACCATGCCTCGCGCTACGGCTGGGAGGTGCAGCCCGAATGGATCGTCTGGCTGCCCGGCCTGGTGCTCGGGATCAACCTGGCGGTCAGGACCTGCTGCGCGCCGGGCGAGCGGGCCGTGTCGTTTTCGCCCGTCTACCCGCCCTTCCTCTCGGCACCCGGCATCCAGGAACGCGGCCTCGTCGACGTGCCGCTGCGGCCCACGAATGCCGCCGGCACGGAGTTCACCATCGACTTCGCGGCGCTGGAGGCGGCCCTGCAGGCGTCGCCCGCGGCGCGCCTGCTGCTGCTTTGCCATCCCCACAACCCGCTCGGGCGGCTCTTCACGCGCGAGGAACTGGATGGCCTGGCGGCGCTCTGCGAGCGGCACGACCTGCATGTCTGTTCCGACGAAGTGCATTGCGACCTGATCCTCGACGAGGGCGCCACCCACGTGCCGTTCGCGAAGCTCCTGGCCGAACGCTCGCCGCGGCTGCTGGCGCGGACCATCACCCTGCACGGCCCCGGCAAGACCTACAACATCGCCGGCCTCGGCATCGCCTGGGCGATCATCCCGGACGCCGGCCTGCGCCAGCGCTTCAAGGCGGCGATGGGGCGGCTCGTGCCCGACCCGTGCTGCTTCGGGTTCACCGCGCTGAAGGCCGCGTTCCTGCACGGCGAGCCCTGGCGGCAGGCCCTGCTCGCCACGCTGCGGCGCAACCGGGACCGGGTGTCGGCGGCGCTGGCGCGCATGGGGCTGCCCCACACGCACCCCGAGGTGTCCTACCTCACCTGGATCGATGCCCGTGCCCTGGCGGCGCAGGTCGGCTCTCCCGCGGCCTGGTTCGAACGACACGGTGTCGGCCTGTCCGACGGCGCCGACTTCGGCCGCCCCGGCTACCTGCGACTGAATTTCGCCGCGCCGCCCAGCCTGCTCGAGGAGGCGCTGCAACGCATGGAACGGGCGCTGGCCCGCCGCACGGAGCCCTTCGCGCCGGACGCTTCCGCGGCAGCCGCGCTGTTCGCCTGATTGACCACCACCCCTGGAGACAACATGCTCAAGAGCAAATGGACTCGTTGCGCGCTCGCCGCGCTGGCGCTCGCCGCCACCGCCGGAGCCGCCTCGGCAGGCCCCACGCTGGACGCGATCAAGAATCGCGGCACCCTGGTGTGCGGCGTGCACACCGGCCTCGTCGGATTCTCCGCGCCCGACAAGGCCGGCAAGTACGCCGGCCTGGACGTGGACTACTGCAAGGCCCTGGCCGCCGCGATCCTCGGCAGCCCGGACAAGGTGAAGTACGTGCCGCTGACGGCGCAGCAGCGCTTCACCGCGCTGCAGTCCGGTGAAGTCGACATCCTGTCGCGCAACACCACCTGGAACTCCAAGCGCGACACCACGATGGGTTCCGTGTTCGCCGGCACCTGGTTCTTCGACGGCCAGGCCTTCGTGGTGAACAGCAAGAAGAATCCCAACGTCAAGAAGCTCGCCGACCTGAACAAGGCCTCGGTGTGCGTCGAGACCGGCACCACCACCGAGCGCAACATGGCCGACTACGCGCGCGCCCACAAGCTCACGTTCAAGCCGGTCGTGTTCGAGGGCCAGGAAGCCACCGAGAAGGCCTTCCAGTCCGGCCGCTGCGACGCCTACACCACCGATGCCTCGGGCCTCGCGGCGATGCTGGTCAACCTGCCTTCCAAGGCGGACTACACGGTGCTGGCCGAGATCATCTCCAAGGAGCCCCTGGGCCCCATGCTGCGCCGGAACGACCAGGAGTTCTTCTCCATCGCCCGCTGGATGATCTTCGCGCTGCAGCAGGCCGAGGAGTCCGGCGTGACCCAGGCCAACGTCGCCAAGATGAAGGCGGAAAGCAAGGACCCGGTGATCCAGCGCCTGACCGGCGCCACCGGCGAGGTCGGCAAGGGCCTGGGCCTGGACGCCGATTGGGCCGTGCGCGCCATCCAGGCCGTGGGCAACTATGGCGAGAGCTATGAACGCAACATCAAGCCCCTGGGCCTGGCGCGCGGTCCGAATGCCCTGTGGAACAAGGGCGGCCTGATGTACCCGGTGCCGATGGACTAAGCTCCGCGACCGAGCCGGGTGTGGCGCACCCCTCCCGGCGTCCGCGGACGCCCCCGGGGGGCGCGCCGTTGCCGCGCCTGGCGCGACCTCTTTTCCTTGAACGTTCATGTGGGGCTCCGGGCGCGTCCGCCGCTTCGTCTATCAAACCGCACTGCTGCTGCTGATCGCAGCGGTGGCGGGCTATGCCGTGCACAACCTGGTGCACAACCTGCAAAGCCGCTCCATCACGATGGGATTCGGCTACCTCACGCAGGAGGCGGGCTTCGACATCTCCGAAAAGCTGGTCGCCTACGACGCAGGGCGTTCCTACGGGCGCGCGTTCCTCGTCGGCCTGCTCAACACGCTGTTCGTGTCGGCCTGCGCCATCTTCGTGGCCACCTTGCTGGGGCTGGCCCTTGGCATCGCCCGCCTGTCGCCGAACTGGCTGCTGCGCAAGCTCGCCGGCGGCTACATCGAAGCGGTGCGCAACGTGCCGCTGATCCTGCAACTGTTGATGTGGTACGGCATGCTCACCGAGCTGCTTCCTCCGGTGGGGCAGGCCTGGCGCATCGGCGTGGCCTACCTCAGCCAGCGCGGGGTGACGCTGCCCTGGCCCGAGGCGCATGACGCCTGGTGGGGCGCCTTGCTGGGGATCGCGGCGGCCGCCGTGGTTTCGCTGCTCTGGTCGAAGCGTGCGCAAGCCGTGCAGGCGCGCACCGGCCGGCTGCTGCCGGTGGGGTGGCCCAGCCTGCTGGCCTTCGTGCTGCTGCCCTCGCTCGCCTGGGCCGCCCTGGGCGCGCCGACCAACTGGTCGCAGCCCGCGCTGGCCGGCTTCGACTTCGAAGGTGGCAAGACCATCTCGCCCGAGTTCCTCTCGCTGTTCGCCGGCCTGTCGATCTACACGGCCGCCTTCATCGCGGAAATCGTGCGCGGCGGGCTGCAGGCCGTGCCCAAGGGGCAGGTCGACGCGGCGCAGGCGCTCGGTCTGTCGCGCGCCCAGCTGCTGCGCCTCGTCATGCTGCCGCAGGCGCTGCGCGTGATCATCCCGCCGCTGACCAGCCAGTACCTGAACCTCACGAAGAACTCCTCGCTCGCGGTGGCGATCGGCTATCCCGACCTGGTGAGCGTGTCCAACACCACCCTCAACCAGACCGGCCAGGCCATCGAGGCCATCGGACTCATGATGGCCGTCTACCTTGCCATCTCGCTGGCGATCTCCGGCCTGATGAACTGGTACAACTTCCGCGTCCGGCTGGTGGAGCGCTGACCATGGGCATTCCTTCGGCCCTCTCCTCGTCGCGCCGCTGGCTGCGCGACAACCTGTTCAGCTCCCCGGGCAATGCGCTCACGACCCTGCTCGTTCTCGCCGTGGCGGCCTGGCTTGGCAGCAAGTTCATCGGCTGGGCCGTCGTGGATGCCATCTGGGGCCGGGCGCCGGTCGCGGCCTGCAACGCGCTGGCCGGCCAGGGCGCCTGCTGGGCGGTGGTGGCGGACAAGTGGCGGCAGATGCTGTTCGGCATCTACCCGCAGGGCGAGCAGTGGCGCCCCATGCTGGCGGTGACGCTGTTCTGCGCGGTCCTGGTGCTGTCGGCCATGCGCTGGTTCTGGCACGCGCGCCGGCTGGCCGCCCTGTGGATCGGCGGCAGCGTGGCCTGCGCCTGGCTGATGGGCGGAGGCCTCGGCCTCGCCCCGGTGCCGACATCGCTGTGGGGCGGCCTGCCCATCACGCTCATGCTGGCCGTCTACGGCACGCTGCTCGCCTTTCCGCTGGGCATCCTGCTGGCGCTGGGCCGGCGATCGCGCATGCCGATCGTGCGGGCCGTCTCGGTGGTCTACATCGAACTGGTGCGCGGGGTGCCGCTGATCACGGTGCTGTTCATGGCTTCCATCATGTTCGCGCTGTTCATGCCCGAAGGCATCAGCATCGACAAGCTGCTGCGCGCGCAGGTGGCCATCACCCTGTTCAACGCGGCCTACATCGCCGAGGTCGTGCGGGCCGGCCTGCAGGCCTTGCCGCGCGGACAGACCGAGGCGGCGGAGGCGCTGGGCCTCGGCTACTGGCGCATGCACCGCCTCGTCATCCTGCCGCAGGCGCTGAAGGTCACCATCCCGGCGCAGGTGAACAGCTTCATCGACAACTTCAAGGACACGTCGCTGGTCATCATCGTGTCCATCTTCGACTTCCTCTATGCCGTCAAGCAGGCCGTGGTGAGCGATCTCGACTGGCGCCACTTCTTCGTCGAGGGCTACCTGTTCGCGATGGCGGTGTACTGGATCTTCTGCTTCGCCATGAGCCAGTACAGCCGATGGCTCGAAAAGCACCTGTCGAGGGAACTCCGTTCATGACATCCCCGTACGCAAACGTCCCCGCGCCCGCGGTGGCCGCCGACGCCGAACCCATCATCCGCATCCGCGGCCTCAACAAGTGGTTCGGCAAGTTCCAGGCGCTGCGCGACGTCTCCCTGGACGTGCGCCGCGGCGAACGGATCGTGATCTGCGGGCCTTCGGGCTCGGGCAAGTCGACTTTGATCCGCTGCTTGAACCGGCTGGAGACGCACGAATCCGGCACCGTGGTGGTCGACGGCGTGGAACTCGACGACTCGCTGAAGCACATCGGCGCGGTGCGCAGCGAGATCGGCATGGTGTTCCAGCACTTCAACCTGTTTCCCCACCTCACGGTGCTGGAGAACTGCACGCTGGCGCCCATCTGGGTCCGCAAGCAACCCCGTGCCGAAGCCGAAGCGACCGCGCGCAAGCTGCTCGAACGCGTGCGCATCGCCGACCAGGCGGGCAAGTACCCCGGCCAGCTCTCGGGCGGCCAGCAGCAGCGCGTGGCGATCGCGCGCTCCCTGTGCATGGCCCCGCGGATCATGCTGTTCGACGAGCCCACCTCCGCGCTCGACCCCGAGATGGTCAAGGAAGTGCTCGACACGATGGTGGCGCTCGCCCGCGACGGCATGACGATGCTGTGCGTGACGCACGAAATGGGCTTTGCCCGCGCCGTCGCCGATCGCGTGATCTTCATGGACCGCGGCGAGATCGTCGAGGAGGCGCCTCCCGGCGAGTTCTTCGCGCGGCCGAAGTCCGAGCGCACGCAGCGCTTCCTGGAGCAGATCCTCGATCGGTAGCCCCTTCCCATGACCCGTTTCCCCATGTCCGATTCGTCCCCCGCCCTCCACATCCGCCCGGCCACCGTCGCAGACGTGCCGAAGATCCTCCGTTTCATCAAAGAGCTGGCCGTTTTCGAGAAGGCGGAGCACGAGGTGATCGCGACCGAGGCGAGCCTCCACGCATCCCTGTTCGGGGAAGGCGCCCGTGCCCATGCGCTCGTCTGCAGCGACGGCGACGTGGACATCGGCTTCGCCGTCTACTTCTTCAACTACTCCACCTGGCAGGGCAGGCAGGGGCTCTACCTCGAGGACCTGTACATCTCGCCCGCCCACCGGAACAAAGGCGCCGGCAAGGCCGTGCTGCAGCACCTGGCGCGCCTGGCGGTGGCCGGCAACTGCGGACGGTTCGAGTGGAGCGTCCTCGACTGGAACGAGCCCGCCATTGCGCTCTACCGATCCGTCGGCGCGGTGGCGATGGAGGAATGGATCCGGTACCGCCTGACGGGCGAGGCGCTGGCGAAGTTCGCGCGGGGCGAGGACGCGCGGGCTGCTGCGTAGCCGCCCGCGCCGGCAAGCCGGGCTGTTCCTTCAGTAGCCGTAGAAGTCCTCGCTGCGGATGTCGTCGTCGTCGACGCCCGCCTGCTCCAGCGTGGCGCGCAGGCCGGCCACCATGGCTGGCGGACCGGCCACGTAGTAGACGGGGTTCGCCAACCCTTCGGTCACCCGCTTCAGCAGGGCTTCGTCGATCTTGCCCCGTTCGCCCATCCAGGGCAGGTGGGACGCTTCCATCTGCGTCATGGTGGCGATCAGCCGGAAGCTGGGGTTCTCCCCTTCCAGTCGCTGCAATTCGGCCAGAAACGCACTGTCTTCCGGCCGGCGGTTGGAATACAGCAGGAGCAGGCGCTGCTTCAGCGCGCCATGCGCCGCATGCTGCAGCATGCTCATGAAGGGCGTGATGCCGATGCCCCCGGCCAGGAGGACGGCCGCCCGGTCCTGCTTGTTGTGCAGGGTCAGCGAGCCGAACGGCCCTTCGATCGCTGCGGCCCCGCCGACAGGCAACCGTGACAGCGCATTCTTGAATGCGCTGTCACGCATGCGGGTCGCCACCACCAGCTCGTCCTGGTGCGGCGCGCTGACGATCGAAAACGCATGGCGCCCGCTGTCCGTTCCGGCCACGGCGGGATCCTGCAGGATCAGGTCAATCGCCTGGCCCGGCTTGAAGGCGAAGCCGGCCGGCTTGTCGAAGTGAAAAGCCATCGTGCCGTGGGCGACTTCTTCCCGGCGCTGCAGGCGGACTGGCGTGGAGGTCATGATGCTGCTCCTGGCCGCGGGAACCGCGGCGTGGGTGGTGGGCTGGGCGTACTGCCTTCCTGGGATTGGATGCCGCGAACCGCAGGGGCGTTTCAAATCCCTCCCGGCGTCATGGGGAGCAGCCGTGCAAGGCGCAGCATCGGAACCGAGCCCCCTTGCGCGGCGCACAATGGGCGCCCCGCCAGCTTCCGGAGGCTGCCAATGAAGCCCACGATCACCGCCTTCGAACGATCGCCCGATCGCGGCAGGGGCCTCGCGCGTGACATGCGCGTCCGCTGGGCGCTCGAGGAGGTGGGGCAGCCCTACGACGTCCGTCTCGTTTCCTTCCAGGCGATGAAGGAACCCGCGCATCGTGCGCTCCACCCCTTCGGCCAGATCCCGACCTATGAGGAAGGGGGACTTGCGCTGTTCGAGTCCGGGGCGATCGTCCTGCACATCGCCGGGCGGCACGCGGGCTTGCTGCCGGCGGACGCGGATGCGCGGGCTCGCGCGATCGCGTGGATGTTCTCCGCGCTCAACACGGTGGAGTCCCCGATCGTCGAACGGGAAGCCGCGCTGCTCCTGGAGCGCGACAAACCCTGGGCGGCGCAACGGCAACCCATCCTCGACGAGCGCGTGGGTGTCCGGCTGCGCGAACTTTCCAGCCGGCTCGGCGAGGCCGACTGGCTCGACGGGGCCTTCAGCGCGGGGGACCTGCTGATGGTGACGGTGTTGCGCCGGCTGGGCGGCTCGCATCTGCTGGACGCGCATTCGAATCTCTGCGCGTATGTTGCTCGCGGCGAGGCGCGGCCTGCGTACCAGCGGGCGTTCGCCGCCCAGTTGGCGGTGTTCACGGGCGCGGCCTGACGGTCGAAGCACGAAGGAAGACAGCGACCTCCGCCGTGCCAGGGGCCTGCCTGTCGGCGCCCACCTAGGCCACGCTGGCCGCCGCCTTCCCCAGCAGTTCCTTCAGCTCCGGCCCCAGCTTGAATGCCTGCCCGAACTCCGGCAGGCCGTACCCCGGGTGCAAGCGCTGGATCGTCGCCGCCGTCTCCCGTGCCTCGCGCGTGCGGCCGGCCAGCGCCAGGCAGTACGTCGCGATGGCGCGGATGTGCACGTGCGCATTCGGGCGTGCCGTGGAACGCAGCGCCCAGTCCGCCGCTTCCTCGTACCGGCCCAGGCGCAGCAGGCCCAGCGCGCGCGACGCCAGCATGCCGAACAACAGGGGGTCCATCGGGCTCAGGGCCCGCGCCTGGTCCACTTCCGTGATGGCCAACTGCGCGTCGCCCGATTGCGCATGCACGAAGCCGAGCGTGTAGTGGCCCAGCGCGAAGTTGGGACTGAGCTCGATCGCGTCCTGCAGTTCGCGGATCGCTTCCTGCTGCCGGTCCATCAGCCACATGGCCCGCCCGAGCGCCCAATGCGACGCGGGATCGTGGGCGTCCGCGATCAGGCCCTCGGCCGCCGCGGCGTACGCGTGCTCGATGGCGGGCGCGCGTTCGCGCCAGCCCAGGAAGGCGTCCTGGAAGTGCGTGAAGGACAGTCCGGCATGCGGCCGGGCGAAGGTGGGATCCAGCCGCACGGCAGTCTGGAAGAACTGCCGGGCCTGCTCGTTGTCTTCGCGGGTGAAGCGGAACATGTGCCAGAGGCCGCGATGATGGGCCTCCCACGCGGTGAGCGAGTTGGGGTTCTTCAGGATCGCGCGATTGCGTTCCGCCTCCTCGATGTGGTTGGCGATCGCGGTGACGATGCGGTTGCCGATCTCGTCGAGCACCGAAAAGGTGTCGTCGAGGCTGCCGGAGAACTCCTCGGCCCAGACGACCTGCGCGCTGCGCGTCTGCGCCAGCTGCACGCCCACGGCCAGCCGCGCGCCCGGCCCGCGCCGCAACCAGCCGCTCGCGACGTAATCCACGTCGAGGCGGCGGCCGGCATCCTCCGAGTCCACGCGCCGCTCCGCGAGCGTGAACATGGTGCCCTCCGCGATGACGAACACGCTGCGCAACCGGGCCAGCCGCGTGATCACGTCATGTGCCATGCCGTCGCCGAGGCCGCCTCGCAGCGGCACGCCCGGCGTGCGGTCGGCGAAGGGCATGACGGCGATCGAGGCGCGGCGCGCCGGGACCGCAGGCGGCTCGTCCTTCACCACCGCTTGCGCGGAGCCGTCGACGACGCCCTGCGCGGGGCCCAGGCCAGCCGCATGGCGTGACTTCGCGGCGCGCCAGGCGTGCGCGATCGCTCCCCAGTCCTGCCCTTCCGCCTGGAAGCGGCGGGCGGTTGCCGCAAGGTGTTCCTCGCCTTCGCGCAGGCGGCCGCGAGCGGCCAGGGCCTGCAGCAGTTGCTCGTGCGCACGGCGGTCGAAGGGCGTGAGCGCGACCCAGCGCTCGCGGGCGGCGAGCGCCGCGTCGCTCTCCGTGGGCAGGGCTTGCACCCAGTGCTCCAGCACCAGGGCGTGCGCGGCGCGCAGGTGGCGCCGCTGCGCGAGCAGCCAGTCCGTGAACGCCGGGCTCCGCGGGACTTCGAGCCCTTCCAGGAACTCGCCCCGGCCCGCGAGCGCCGCGACTGCGTGCAGCTCCGCGGCCGGCAGGGTGGCGACGCCCTGCTGCACGGCCTGCTGCAGCTCGCGCGCATCGACGCTGCAGTCGGCAAGGTCGACCGCCACCGTGTCGCCCTGCGCGAGGACCCGTGGCCGGCCGGGCTCGTCCAGTACGGCGCGCACCTTGCTGAGGCACCAGCGCAGCTCGCCGCGCGGGTCGCTGGGCAGGTCCCACAGCAGTTCGCACAGGTGGCTGCGCGTGACGGGCCGCCCGGCCATGGCCAGGTAAGCGAGCAGGGCCCGCACCTTGCGCGACCGCGGCAAGGCCACGGCCGAGTCGACGCGCGCCACGGCCGGCGGCCCGAGCAGCCGCAGCGCGAGCCGGGCTGGCGGCCGGTCCGGTTCCTTCGAGGGCTGAATTTCCACGCCGATTTCCACGCTGGTCTCCACGGCGGCTTCCACACACCGGGCGGAAAGTGCGACTTCCCTTCCCCACCCCGGAGCAAACGCATGGATGCAGCCACCGCCCCCGACTTCGCCGCCGTCAAGGCCCGCCAGAAAGCCGCCTGGGCTTCGGGCGACTATGCCGTCATCGGTACCACCTTGCAAATCGTCGGCGAGACGCTCTGCGAGGCGGCCGACCTGCGCGCCGGCGAGCGCGTGCTGGACGTGGCCGCGGGCAACGGCAACGCCACGCTGGCCGCCGCGCGCCGCTGGTGCGAAGTCACCTCCACCGACTACGTGCCGGCGCTGCTGGAGCGCGGGCGCGAACGTGCCGCGGCCGAGCGCCTGCACGCCATCGACTTCCACGAGGCCGATGCCGAGGCGCTGCCCTTCGACGACGCCAGCTTCGACGCCGTGCTGTCGACCTTCGGATGCATGTTCACTCCCAATCCGCCGCGCGCCGCCGCCGAAATGCTGCGCGTCTGCCGGCCCGGCGGCCGCATCGCCCTGGCGAACTGGACGCCCGACGGCTTCATCGGCCAGGTGTTCGGCGTGATCGGGAAGTACGTGCCACCGCCCGCCGGCGTCTCCTCGCCGGCGCAGTGGGGCACCCGCGGTCGCATCGCGGAGCTGTTCGAGACTTCGGCGCGGTCCATCGCGATGGAAAAGCGCGCGTTCCACTTCCGCTATCGCTCTTCGGACCACTTGCTGGAGGTCTTCCGCGGCTACTACGGCCCCGTCCTGAAGGCGTTCGCCGCCCTGGACGAGAAGGGGCAGCAGGCGCTGGCCGCCGATTTCACCGGGCTCATGAACCGGTTCAACGCCGCACCCGAGCGTGGCCTGGTGATCCCCAGCGCCTACCTCGAGATCGTCATCACCCGCCAGTGAGGAGCATCGCATGGGCAATGCACAAGCCTTCGCGCTCGCCTGCATCGCAGCGGCGGGTTGCTACGCCGCGCAGGTCCGCGCGGACGTCGTGACCGACTGGAACACGGTCGCCGGCGACCTCGTCGCGCAGGCGATGGGCCGGCGGATCGGCGCGCTGGCGGCCGAAAGGGTGGCGCGGGCTCCGCGCGACGGGCAGGCGGTCGTGCAGGGCAGTGCGGCGCCGGGCGCGCATCGCTGAACCGCCGGATGGCGTGAACCCGACCCACGAGGAACATCGACATGGAATTGCAACAACCCTTCCTGCAGGAGGCCGGCCAGGGGCCCGGCGTCGTGTGCCTCCACGCGAACGCGAGCACTTCCGGCCAGTGGCGGGGCTTGCTGGAGCGCCTGTCGCCGCGCTTTCGGGTGCTCGCGCCGGACTCCTACGGCGCCGGCCGTGGTCCGGCGTGGCCCGGCGCGCGGCACACGCTGCGCAGCGAAGTGGAACTGATGGAACCGGTGTTCGCTCGCGCGGGCACGCCGCATTTCCTGGTGGGGCATTCCTACGGAGGGGCCATAGCGATGCTCGCGGCGGCGCTCCACCCCGGGCGCGTGCGGGCCGTGGCGGTGTACGAGCCGACGCTGTTCGCGCTGGTGGATGCGCAGGGCGGGCCGCCGAACGGGGTGGACGGCATCCGCCAGGTGGCGCACGCGGCTGGCGCCGCCGCGGCCGCAGGGGACACCGCCACCGCGGCCCGGCTCTTCATCGACTTCTGGATGGGCGCCGGATCGTGGGACGCCACGCCGCCAGGCCGCAAGCCGGCGATCGCACAGTCCGTGGCGAACGTCGGCGGCTGGTGGCGCGCGCTGGCGAACGAGCCCACGCCGCTGGCCACCTTTGCGGCGATCGAGGCGCCCGTGCTGTACCTCTGCGGCGGCCGTTCGCCGCGCTCCGCCCGCGCCGTCGCCCAGGTGCTGGCTCCCGCGCTGCCGAACGCGCGCGTGGTGGAGTTCGAGCCATTGGGACACATGGGGCCCATCACGCATCCGGCGCTGGTGAATGCGGAGATCGAGCAGTTCCTCGAGGAGAACCGGGGAAAGTGAGCGGGAAGCCGGCAAGCTGGGCTGGTGCGCCCTCGTCGTCGGACGGCGTTCGGCCTTCCAGGGCGTGCCGTCTGCGCCCAGGCAGGCAGCCGTCCGACACGAAGTTGCACGACTGTCGACTTTGCCGCGCCCCACCGCTGCGGCAGCATCGTCTCCATCTGTGTACGCCACATCGTTGAGGAGCATCCCATGTTCGGCAAGAAAGACCCCGCCGCCATCAAGACCCTGATCGCGCAGGGCACGCGCATCGACGGCGACCTGACGTTCGACGAGGGCCTGAGGGTCGACGGCGAGGTCTACGGCGCGATTCACGCGAGCTCCGACAGCGGCAGCCTCCTGGTCGTCTCCGAGGGCGCGGTGGCGGACGGCGGCCTCAGGGCCGACCACGTGATCATCAACGGGACGGTCAAGGGGCCCGTGGAAGCCCGCGAACTGCTGGAGCTACAGCCCAAGGCCAGGATCGAAGGCGACGTCCAGTACGTGGCACTGGAGATGCATCAAGGGGCCACCATCCTGGGTCAGCTGCGACCGATGGGGTCCCCGAGCGCATCGTCCGAAGAGGACAAGCCGTTGATCAGGCTGGCGACGAAGAGCGCCTGATCCGGTCGAAAGCAGGTCCAATCCAGGAGGCTCGGCTTCACAGCGACCTCCTGTGCCTTCCCTGGACCTGCACTCCCTCGCGCGAGAATTTCCATTCGCCGGTCGGCTGGAAGCGATCTTGCTGCGGCCGGCGCGGGATCGACCTGTGCTGCGGGTGGAGGCCTGCGACGTGGTCGAAGGTTTTGGATTGCAAGGGGACCGCGCGGCGGCCGGGCGCGGAGGCGGCAAGCGGCAGGTCACGCTCCTTCAGGCGGAGCACCTGCCGGTGGTGGCGGCACTGCTGCGGCGACCGGAGGTGGATCCCGCCTTGCTCCGGCGCAATCTCGTGATCTCAGGCCTCAATCTGCTTGCCGCCAGGAGCCTCTTCCGCGACCAGCCGCTCCATCTCCGGCTGGGCCCGCAAGTCATCCTGGAGGTGACGGGGCCGTGCGAACCCTGCTCGAAGATGCATGCCTGCCTGGGCGCTGGCGCCTACAACGCGCTGCGTGGGCACGGTGGGATGACGGCACGCGTCGTGCGCGGTGGCAGCCTGAGTGTCGGGCAAGAGGTGCGGTGCCGCCGGGCCACCGAGTCGCCCGAAATGCACGAAGACGAATGACGCCGCGCAACCCTCGGGCACAATTCATCGCGTGACCCGGACCGCCGTCATTGCGAATGCGTTGCTCGTCCTGCTGCTCGCAGCGTGGGCAGCGCCTTGCGCCGCGGCAGGGGTCCAGCTCGACGGGCTCACCTGGCCGGAAGTGCGCGACGCGCTGCGGGGCGGCAGCACGACCATTCTGATTCCTGTCGGCGGCACGGAGCAGAACGGCCCGCACATGGCCCTCGGCAAGCACAACGTCCGGGTCGGCCGGCTGGCCGAGCGCATCGCCACGCAGCTGGGGCACACCCTGGTCGCCCCGGTGGTGGCCTACGTTCCCGAGGCCGCCGGGCACATGCGTTTTCCCGGCACGATTTCGGTCTCCGGCGAGGCCTTCAGCGGCATCGTCACGGGCGCGGCGCGCAGCCTGCGGCAGCACGGCTTCCGCGACATCGTGCTGCTGGGCGACTCCGGCGACTACCAGCCCCTGCTGAGGCAGGTGAGCGAGCGCCTGAACCGCGAGTGGGCCGGCAGCGGCGTGCGCGTGCACTACGTCGCCGCCTACTACCAGGCGGCCACCACCGGCTACGCCCAGTTGCTGCAGGAGGCCGGCTTCACGCCGGCGCAGATCGGCCCGCATGCCGGGCTTGCCGACACCTCGCTGATGCTGGCCGTCGATGCTTCGCTGGTCCACGGCGATCGCCTGGCCGAAGCCTCGCCGCAGACCGGCGTCACGGGCGATCCGTCGCGGGCGTCGGTCGCGCTGGGGCAGAAGGGCGTCGACCTCATCATCGAGAAAACCGTCGCCGCTATCCGCCAGTCCCTGGCGCCGACGCGGTGAACCCGCCAGGACTTCCCACGTGAAGCAAATCCGCGATCTTTGTGCCGCTGTCGCCCTGGCCGGGGCCTGCGTCGCCGCCTCCGGGCAAGTTGGCGCGCCCGCGTCTGCGCCCGCCTCGGTCGCGGCCGTGCTCACCGTGCCTGGCATGCCCGGCGTGCCCGACCCGCGGAACCTGTACAGCGAAACGAACGCCGGCAAGCTGTCCCCTGTGGTGGCCGGGCACCTGGAACGCATCTACGTGCCCAACCGCGCGGAAAACACGGTCTGGGTGATCGACCCCGCGACCCTGCGCGTGGTGGACCGCTTCCGCGTGGGCGTGAATCCGCAGCACATCGTGCCCTCCTGGGACCTGCAGGTGCTCTGGGTCGCGAACAACGCCGAGGGGCGCACCGACGGCAGCCTCACGCCCATCGATCCGCGCACGGGCAAGCCGGGTCCGTCGGTGCCGGTCGACGACCCCTACAACATGTACTGGTCGCCCGATGGACGCTACGCGATCGTGGTGGCGGAGGCCTACAAGCGGCTGGACTTCCGCGACCCCGCCACGATGCGCCTGGTTTACTCGATCGACACTCCGGACTGCGCGGGCATCAACCACGCGGATTTCTCCATCGACGGCTCCCATGCCGTGTTCACGTGCGAGTTCGATGGCGGCCTCACCAAGGTGGACCTCGTGAACCGCCGCGTCGTCGCCACCATCAAGCTGTCGCGCTATTTCGATCGCCCCGAAGTCCTGGAGGTCCTGCAGCGGCCCGGCCGCAAACCGCGCCGGATGCTCGACCCCGCGGTGCCGCGCTCCGTCATCGTCTCGGGCACGCCCATGCCGCAGGACGTCCGGATTTCGCCGGACGGCCGCCGCTTCTATGTCGCGGACATGGTTTCGGATGGCGTGCACGTGGTGGACTTCGCCACGTTCCGGCAGGTCGGATTCATCCCGACGGGCGTCGGCACGCATGGCCTGTATCCCAGTCGTGATGGAACGAAGCTGTACGTGGCAAACCGCGGCAGCAACCACGTGCATGGACACCGGCGCGGCAAGGGCAGCGTCACGGTGATCGAGTTCGCGACCGAAAGGATCGTCGCGCAGTGGCCCGTCCCGGGCGGTGGCAGCCCGGACATGGGCAACGTGAGCGCGGACGGACGCTATCTCTGGCTCTCCGGCCGGTATGACAACGAGGTCTACCGCTTCGACACCAACGACGGCAGCGTCGTGCGCGTGAAGGCGGGGCGCGAGCCGCACGGGCTCACCGTCTGGCCGCAGCCGGGGCGCTACAGCCTGGGGCACACGGGCAATCTCCGCTGAGCACCCTCCCGGGTGCCGATCTGCGAGTTCGTCGCCCGAGATGAGCTGGGAGACGGGCGCCTCGTCCTTGTCTTCCCTCTTCGAGAAGCTGCATCTTCCTTGCGGTGGAGCCGGTGGCCGCGAACACGCACTCCAAAGGAGGGATGCACGCCTGCCGCGAGCCCGAAAGAATCTGCAGCCACAACCATTCGCTGCCCATTCCACCGGGGTTGCTGCCAGCCTGCAACCCACTGGGCTCGGACGTGTTGCCGCGAAAGGGCAGATGATGCAGATGCGACCGCCCGCTGTCCCCGCCACGGTGCCACCCACGTTCCGCTGGTTGTCCCTGGTCTTCTCGGTACTGCTGTTCGGTTTCCTGGCCTCGTGCTCCGGCGTCAAGCTGGTCCCCGACTACGACGCCGAAGCTGCCAAGGCAATCACCGACACCTCGGCCGAGGTCTTCGCGTTCTACGACAAGATGATCGAGGCGAAGGCCAAGGCGAACCCGGCCAAGCTGCCCTACGCCGCCTTTGCCGGGGATTGGGGAAAGATCGAGACCGACGTCCGGGTGTTGATGGTGCGGGAGGAGTCGCGCCCCTTGAACACCGAATCACAGCGGATCGCCCGCACCATCCTGGAGTTCTGGCAGAAGTACCGGGCCGGTCACCAGAAGACGGACGACTACAGCGCATTCCTGCTGGGACAGCACCGCGATCGCTTCCAGCGGCTCTTCACGGCGGCCCTGGTGGCCGAAAAGGCCAAGGCCCTGGCGGTCGAGGACAGCGACGCGAAGAAGGAATGAGAGACGAGGAGCAGCCATGAGCATCGACATCGGCGCCATCCTGAAGACCGCGGTGGGTGCGGCCACGGAGGCGGTCAAGAAAACCGCGCCGCAGGTCGAGGACTTCCTGCGCGAGATCGCCAAGGGGCACGAAGCGGCGATCCGGTCCCTGGCCGAGGCCCTCGCCAGCGGCGACATCGACGAGGAGACGTTCAAGGACGAAATGGACGACGAGGCCAAGACGCTCGAAGCGGAGTTGCAGGCCGTGGCGGTGATGGGGAAGGCGATTGCGCAGCGTGCCATCAACGCCTTCCGCAAGGCGCTGATCGACGGCATCACCTCCGCGATCAAGGCGGCAATCTGAACCGGAAGGAGGGCGAACGGTGGCCACTGGAGACGACCTGCTGGCGCTGGCCGCGCAGCACCTGAACGAAAAGTACGTCCTGGGCGCGCGGGTGCCGAAGGACAACACCGAGTGGACAGGCCCCTGGGACTGCGCCGAGTTCGCGTCCTGGAGCCTCTTCCAGGCCAGCGGCAAGCTCTTCGGCTGCAGCCAGAACAACAAGCCCGCGATGGCGGATGCCTTCACCGGCTTCTGGGAGCGCGATGCCAAGGCGGCGGATTGCACCGTGGCGGTCGCGGTGGCGAAGGCGACGCCGGGCGCTTTCCTCCTTCGCTTCCCGGCGCCCTCGCTGATCGGCCACATCGCGATCTCGGACGGCACGGGCGGGACAGTGGAAGCGCACTCCACCGCCACGGGCGTCATCCGCGGCAAGGTCGATGGCCGCCGGTGGGACGTCGGCGTGCTGCCGCCGATGATCAGCTACGCCGAACCGGCGGAAGTCCTGCCCACGGTCCCACCGAGCCTGGTGTTGCGGCTCAAGCAACCCAACATGAAGGGCGCCCTGGTCGAGCGCCTGCAGCAGGCGCTGGCCGACAGGGGGTTTTCGCCGGGAGAGATCGACGGAAGCTTCGGGCCGCACACCGCCGCCGCCGTGCACGCCTTCCAACTCACCCAGGGCATGCTGGCCGATGGGGAGGCAGGCGAGAAGACGCTGCAGGCGCTCGGGCTGAGGTAGTAGCGCCGAGGAGGCGCGCGCCCGGCCCTGCGGACCTCTTT
The DNA here is from genome assembly GCF_016722785.1 of Ramlibacter monticola. GTDB lineage: Bacteria > Pseudomonadota > Gammaproteobacteria > Burkholderiales > Burkholderiaceae_C > Ramlibacter > Ramlibacter monticola. The sequence goes on from NZ_JAEQNE010000003.1 coordinate 277,452, forward strand.
CAGCACAGGAGCGCTTCATGAACTGCCGCAATATCGCCTTCGTGCTGCTGTTGGTCTCGGGTGCGGTCGCTGCCCAGACCTACCTCCCGCCTGCCGATGCGGCAGCGGCCCTCCAGGGCGTCGACTTCGGGTCGGCGGCAGCGGTTGGCTCGCGTTTCAGCAAGAGGTTCAACGAGTGCGACGCAACCAACACCTGCGACGGCCAGGACCTGGGAAACCGCGGGTGCAAGGGGGACAAGAACCGGAATGCGGCTCTCCTGAAGCTCGCCGGAGGAGTGATCTTCTTCGAGGCCAAGATGGCCGTGGATTCCGACGGCTCGCCGCTCTCGCGAAAAGGGCAGGGGACGGATCTTCCGGAAACGTCGTTGCGCTACGACGCGCCGGGAAAGCCCAGCATCAATGCCGACCGGGTGCCCTATATCGTCCTGCCCCAGGGGGGCTTCGCAAGCGAACTCGGCGTCGGGAAGGGGGATGTTGCCGCAGTCGTGCGTGGCGGCACTCGCGAGTATGCGGTGGTCGCCGACTTCGGCCCGGTCTGCAAGATCGGTGAAGGATCCATTCAGCTGCACGAGCTCCTGGACCATCCCGTGTGCCGGCGACGTGCCCAGAACGGTGACTGCGAGGCCGTGCGTGATGTCAGCATCGAGAAGCAGGTCTTGTACTTCGTGTTCCCGGGGACGCACCAGACGCTGCTCCCCGGCATGACGCCAGAGAACGTGAACCAACGGATCAAGGATATCGGAACCGCGGAGTGGGAGCGGCTCACACGCTGAGTGCAGCGGCGCGCCATCAGGGAGTGCGCCGCGACGCGCATCCCGTCGCCGGATCAGCCCGCCATCCTGCGTTGCTCCCGGAGCCAGGCCCGGATGGCTTCCGCGTCCGGCAGCGACTTGGTCTGCCGGCGCAGCGACAGCAACTCACCGCGCAATCTCCGCGCCTCCGACGAGATCATGCGATCCGCCTTGCGCGGCTGCAATCCCGACCCCGCCGCGAGCCCCGTGGCGGCCCGAAATCCGGCCTCCAGGCGCCGGGTTTCCGACTGCAGATCCGCCACCTGCTCCTGCAGCACGATGACGTAGTGCTCCAGGCGCCGCCGGTCCACGGAGGCGAGGTGCGCTGCATCGATCTGCTCCGCCTGCAGCTGGAGTTCCAGCAGGGCCAGCAGGTTGTCCTCGGCATACGCCAGGTTGGCGTGCTGCATCAGGGTGGTCTTGCGCTCGCGCTGCCGTGGATCCGGCTCCCGATCCGGGTGCAGTGCGCTCGCGAGCCGGCGGTACACGTCGCGCACCGAGCTCGAGACCTCCTGTGCCTCTTGCCGGCGTCGCTTCGAGGCACTGTCTGCGCGCCGCTGCGCCGCCCATTGCGCACGCTGGGCTGCGGCCGCCTCGGCCTGCTGCTCCCAGTCCTGCGTCGGATCCTCCCGGTGGTCGTGGTGGCCAACCGCGCGATCGGCATCCTCCTGCCCGGGCTGCATGGAAGCCGCCTCTTCGGCATGCCGGCATGCGACGGCCGCAAGCTCCGCGTCGTCCTCCACTTCCAGGAGGGCAGCCGCGGTTTCACGGAGCAACTCGCCCAGCTGCTCCCGCTCGGCGCGCGACAGCCCGGGCTGCAGGCTGGCGTGGTCGAGCGTGAAGACCCATTGGCGCCAGGCCGCGTGCAGTTCGCGACGCACGGGCTCCACGACCTGGTGGTAGCGCGCGATCCGCTCCTTCCACTCGGCAAGCGCGGCGCGCCACAGGGCGACATCCCGCACCAGGACGTTGAAACGAGTCTGCTGCTCCGCCAGGGGCGGGTCGGCGGCGTCAGGGTGGATCTGAAGGAACTGGATGTCGGCCCTGGACATGCGCGCATTGTCCCTGGCCGACCATGAAAAGGCGGGAGGCGCCTTTCAGCGCTCCCGCCTTTCGCGCCGGGTCAGCGCCCGTCGTGGTCGGAGTCGCCCGGGACGGCCCGTTCCACGGCGTTGCTGGCGCGGTGCCACGCATCGCGCGACGCGTGCTTCGCGTGCTCCCATTCGAGCTTGGAGCGGCCCCTGGCCGTGCCCCAGTCGCGGCCCAGTTCGGGTTCGATCTCGTCGAACGGCCGGTCCGGGTAGCGGTTGTACGCGTCGACGCCATAGCGGTACGCGGGCGCGTACTCGTCGTAGCTGGTGCCGCCGGTCACGTACGGGCGGCTCGCATAGTTGTCGCGCCAGTACGTGTCCTCGACCGCGGGGTCGGCCTTCATCCGGCCCGCGACCGCTCCGACCACGGCACCGATGGCAGCGCCCACCGCGGCGCCGACGGGACCCGTCATGCCGCCCGCGGCCGCACCGGCCGCCGCGCCGCCGGCCACGCCGCCGACGACGCCCCCGGCCACGGCGCCTTTGCCCGATTCCTTGGCGGCAGGGTGCGCATTGGGGTCAGCAGGCAGGTCACGCTTGTGATCGTTCATCGATGTTCCTTTCAAGGGTGTGATGCGGCGTCGCCGCCGAAGACCCGACCTTAGATGCGAGCCGTCGTGAACGAAGCGCGTCCACGTCCTGCGATGAGGCACCGAAGCGCTGACGTGGCTGTCGGACGCGCGCCGACATCGCCGGACGCACGGGCGGCCGCGGCCAGGCTCTGCCGCGCCACATCCGCACTAAGGAGCGGGCTTGTCCTGCTGCGTGAAGACCCCGGCGACGAAGTCGATCAGCGCCTTCACCCGCACCGAAGAGCGGTGCTGCTGGGCGTACACGGCGTAGATGTCCGCGTCGGGGCTCGCGTAACCCGCCAGCACCTGCACCAGCCGGCCGCTGGCGATGTAGCGCTGCACGTCCCATTCGGCACGCAGCAGGATGCCGTGGCCCTCCAGGGCCCAGTTCACGGCGATGCCGCCGTCGTTGGTGGTCAGGTTGCCGCGCACCTTCACCGTCTCCGTCCTGTCGGCTCCGCCCCGTCCGGTGCGCACCGGCGTGAAGCGCCACTGGCCGTAGGCTTCGTCGCCCTGGCGGATCCCGATGCAGTTGTGCTTGACCAGCTCCCGCGGCGCCGCGGGGACGCCGTGGCGTTTCACGTAAGCGGGCGACGCCACCACGATGCGCCTGTTGGCCGCGATGAACCGCGCAATGCCCCGCGAGTCGGGAGGATGGCCGAAGCGGAAGCAGACATCGAACGCGTCGTCGCTCAGGGCCGGCGGGTTGACCGACAGCTGCAGCTGCACGTCCACCTTGGGATGCTTGCGGACGAACTGCGAGACGAGGGGCGCGATGTGGCTGCGGCCGAACCCCAGCGTGGCGTTCACGCGCAGCCTGCCCTGGGGCGCCTGCTTCAGGCCCACGAGCTGGTGCTCCATGTCCTCGATGTCGCCGAGGATCTTGCGCGCGTTCTCGAGGTACACCTCGCCCTCCGCGGTCAGGCCCATGCGGCGCGTGGTGCGCGTGACCAGCGCCGTCCCCAGCCGGGCCTCGATCTGCGAGAGCCGCTTGCTCACCGCGGGCGTCGTGACGCCCATCTCGCGGGCGGCCGCCGTCAGGCTGCCGCATTGGACGAGGGTGGAAAAGAAGCCCAGGTCCGCCGGTTGGATCGCGTTCGCCATGGGGCCGCATTGTCCCTCCGGATTGTTGAAGCCAGGGAAAGGCTGCCTTTCTTCCGGCGCCGTTCATTGACCCGCGGGCCGCCTAGAGTCCGGTCCATGGCGCGAGGCGCGCCGAACCCACCCAGGAGACATCGCCCATGAGCTTCCCTTCCCATCGACTGGCCGCAGCCGCGACCCTGTGCCTCCTGGCCGGGGCCGCGCCGGCGCAAACCTGGCCTGCGAAGACCGTCACCATCGTCGTCCCCTTCCCGGCCGGCGGGACCACGGACGTGCTGGCGCGCGCCATCTCCACCAAGCTGTCGGCCGCCATCGGGCAGCCGGTGATCGTCGACAACAAGCCGGGCGCCGGTGCGACCCTGGGTGCCGCGCAGGTGGCCAAGGTGAACGACGGCGGGCATACCCTGCTGATGGGGGCGGTCCACCACACGGTGGCTCCCAGCGTCTACAAGAACCTGAGCTACAGCTTCGAGAAGGACTTCCAGCCGATCACCACCGTCGCCATGGTGCCCAACGTGCTGGTGGTGAGCGCGAACGCGCCCTTCGCCACCGTGAAGGACCTGCTGGCCGCCGGCAAGGCCAGGCCCGAAGGCTTCTCCTACGGGTCCAACGGCAACGGCACCGCGCAGCACATGATCGGCACGCAGTTCCAGATCGAGACCGGCGTGAAGCTGCTGCACGTTCCCTACAAGGGCACTTGGCAAGCGATACGCGAAATTTCGCGTTCCTCCTCTGAAAACGCCCTGTTTCTGTAGCACAGAAACCACGCGAGTATCACAAGCGAGTCTGACAAAGTCCGGTGAAAGCTCAGTCGAGCGGCTCTGGAGGGTACGCCGTCGCCCCTGCAGAATAGCCTGATGCCGCGCCGCCGCAAGCCCCCGAAGCCACCGCGCATCCTCAGGTCGTATTGGGGGCCGGACCCACTTGCCCCCGATGCGATGCGCCGGACGGAAGGCATGGCGGAGCGCCTGTGCAAATTCTGGGCGCAGGCGCAGCAATGGCGCGAGGAGGCGCAGGACAAACTCGCAGACGCACAGGCGCTGCTCGATGCTGTTCGCCCTGGCGCATCGGATGCGCTCTGGCAGCGTGCCTTCTACGCGGTCATTGAGGAGAAAGTCGCCGAGGCGTACCGCGATGATGACGCGGCAAAGCGGCAGCAGGAATGGTGCGTTGGAGCCATCGACGCCGCACTGGCGGTGCTTTCCGCCAGTGAAAGGGCCGAAATCAACAAAAGAGGCGCCAACGAGAGGCGGGCTGCCGACATGCGCAGGCGCATCAGCGATATTCGCGACAGGTTGCTATTCGACAAAATGGACGACAGTGCACCGCACATCATCGATGCGTGGCCGCTGGAGTTCGGCAAAGCGCCCGACGAGGACACGATTTACGGCCATCTGAAGAAGATCAGGAGCAACAAGGGCGACTGAGTTATTTCCCGAGTACATACCGAGTACATGTGTACTCGGTTGATCGCGCCGCGCCCGTGCGAACAATAAGGGGCATCTTTCAAAAGGATGCCGAATGGGTTCCACCGAAAACACCAGCATCGCGCCGCCGCCGGTTTCGCTGATGCTTGAGAAGTCGCGCCGCCTGCTGCGCATTGAAACGGTCGAGGCACGCACGGGGCTGAAGGCCGGTGCCATCTACCAGGAAGTCAACGCCGGCCGCTTCCCGCCGCCGCGACAGCTCAGCCCGCTGGGCAAGGCCACGGCCTGGGACGAGCGCGACCTCGACGCATGGATCGACTCTCGCCCCGTCGCGGAAGGGTTCCTGCCCTGGACCCCGCTGAACGCGAAGCCGCCCGCCGCTTCCCCCACGCCCGCTGAGAAGCCCCGCGTCCGTTCCAGGAACGGAAAGTTGATCGGCCGGCCACGCCGCGCTGACCGCGCCACCGCGTAGGGCTACCCCCAAAAAGACAGCGGTCCCAGACACGCACGCAGCGCGTCGGGGACCGTGAATGCCGATCCAACTTTTCCCGAGGAGGTTCAGCGTGCCCGATTCTCCCGCACTCTTTGACTGTCCGGCAAGTTCGGACGATCTGCTGCTGGCGCAGGGATTTACCGACTTCGTGCGCGCCCGCCTCGGCCGCGACCTGCGCCAGCAGGTCAACGCTACGGGCGAGCCGCAGGCCGTGCCCGACCCTGACGGTGGGCCGGCCTTGATCTACCTGATGGGGCTGCATCCGTTCCCGCACGCCCTGGTCACGCTCGATGACCCGCAGGCCTCGGTGTCGGCGCTGGGTCCGCCCGAATCCTCGCCCGAGGAGCAGGAGGCGCTGCCCGCCTTGCTCGCGGGCATGGCGCAGAAGCTGAACGAAGAACTGCAGCGGCGCGAGGGAGACCGGCAGGCGCTGCAGGAATCCGATCAGCAGGTCAACGAGTGCGCTGACGCAGCCAAGTGCCGCGCCCAGGCCGCGATGGACCGCGCGCTGCAGGCGGGCGATTGGGACGCATGGCTGCAGGCCACTATGGAAGAGGAGCAAGCTCGCGGCGCGCAGCGCGAGCCGGCCGCACGCAACGAGGGCGACTCCAGGGACCTCAAGTGAGCCTCGTTCGCCCGCCGCCTGGAGCAGGATCAGCCATGACGCCCGACCGCGACCGCGCGCTCGACCCGCCGCATTCGAAGGAATCCGAGGAAGCGGTGCTCGGGGCCTTGCTGCTGGATTCAGCGTGCGCGTGGCCGGTCGCCACCGATGTGCTGGGCGCGCAGGACTTCTACCTTCACGAGCACCGCCTGATCTTCGACGCCGTTGCTGCCGTCATCGCCGCCGGCAATGTGGCGGACGTTGACGTGCTTACGGTGTTCGAGCGGTTGCAGCGCAACGGCGAGGCCGAGGAGGTCGGAGGGCTGCCGCGCCTGAATGAGCTGGAACAGTTCGTCCCGAGTGCAGCCAACGTGCGCCGCTACGCGGAGATCGTGCAGCAGCATGCGGCGCGCCGCAGCGTCATCGAGCAGGCGCAGACGATCAGCGATGCCGCCTTCGGCGGGGACGCGGACGAACTGCGGAAGCTGCCCGAGCTCGCGCATCGGCTTACGGATGCCGCGCAGAGCGCCCTCATCGGGCCATCGGCGCGTGCGGCCTTCGCGCCGGTTCCCTTCGCGGACCTCACGAGCGCCGAGCCGTCGCTACCTGGATACGTCTGGGACGGTCTCGTGCCGGCAGGGTTCGTCACGCTGCTCAATGGGCACGGCGGTGCTGGCAAGGGCTATCTCGCGCTGATGCTGGCCGTCGCGGTGGCAATGGGACTGCCCCTGTTCGGCATTCCCACTCGGCGCGGCATCGTGGCGTTCTACTCGGGCGAGGATGGTGCAGACGTTCTGCGGTTTCGGCTCGCCCGCGTATGCGCGGCAATGGACGTTTGCGTGCAGGACCTGGAGCAACGGTTGTTCCTGCTGGATGCCACCAGGAGTGACCCGACCCTGTTCACGGAAGTCACGAGCGCGGGCCACAGGGCAGGAGTGACGACCGCGACCTATTGCGAATTGCGCGAGTTCATGGCCGTGAAAGGCGCGGGACTGCTCGTAGTGGACAACGCGACCGATACCTACGACGCGAGCGAAATCGACAGGACCCGAGTGCGCGGCTTCGTGCGGTCGTTGGCCTGCATCGCGCAGGAGCGGGACGCGGGAGTGCTGCTGCTGGCGCATGTGGACAAGGGGACCAGCAGGGGGGAGCGCGCCGGCACGGAGAGCTATTCGGGCAGCACGGCCTGGAGCAATTCGGCGCGCTCGCGGCTGTTCCTCACTCGGGCGGAAGACGGCGCGCTGCTGCTTCAGCACCAAAAGCACAACCTGGGCAAGCTGCGCGAGCCGCTGCGCCTGAGCTGGCCCGATGGTGGCGTCCCGACGCTGGACGTGCCGCTCGGGCCGGTCGTGCAGGGCATTTCGAACAGAGGGAGCACGAAGGCGCTCCTGCGGCTGATCGCGGAGTTCGAGCAGCGCGGCGAGCACGTTACCACCGCGACCACATCGCGTACCCACGCGGCCAAGCTGCTGCGCGAAGAGTCGGGCTTCCCCAAGGTACGGGAAGGGGAAGTGTTCAACCTGCTACGCATGGCGGAACGTGCAGGGCACCTTGAGCGCGTCACCTACAAGGGCGCGGACCGCAAGAATCGGGAGCGCTGGCATGTGACCGACGCTGGCCGAGCGCTCGCCGAGCTGACTGCGGCGACTGCGGCGACTGCTGGAGTCACCGCATGCGGCGATGTGCCCGCAGAGCCTGCGGCGACTGCGGCGACTTCGCCGCTGGGGGGTATGGGGGGAAAGAGCGCACACACATCGCCTGCCTGGAGCGCGACCGTGCCGCAGGCCAGCGCCCATTACGGGGGGCACCGCGAATGACCCGCAACCCTCCCCCGAGTGGCTGGCTGCTGGCCGACCACGACCGCGACCTGGGCGACGACCGCCATGCCTGAGTTCCAGGAGGCGCTGCCATGACTATCTCGGCCTTGATCTGCGGCCGGCTTGCGCGCAAGCCCGAGCAGCGCAGCGGCCCCTCGGGTCGGGCCTACGTGCTGGCGCGGCTGCTGGTCCACGACGGCGATGCCCAGCACTTCGTCTCCGTGTTCGCGTTCTCCGAGGGCGTCCAGCGCGTCCTGCTGGCGCTCGGAGAGGGCGCGAGCATCGCGGTGTCGGGCGCGCTGAAAGCTGGCATCTGGACGCCGGAGCGCGGCGGCGAGCCCCGCGTGAACCTCTCGCTGACCGCCGACACGATCACGACCCTGCACGAGAAGCGCAGGACCGACCGCGCCGTGGCCGAAGCGCGGGAGTCGCAGGAGGCCCGCCACGGTGAGCGCCGCTCGCGGGATGCTGCATTCGGTGCCTCGCAGCCGGTGCCTCGCAGCCGGTGCCCTGGTCGGCTCGCCCCGCCGCCATGAACGGCAGCGCCGACTTCGACGACATGGACGACGACATTCCCTGATCCGCCTCCACTACGCGGCCAGCAAACTAGAAGCCACTGCTAGTTTGACGGAGCAACCCGAGCCGCCGAAAACAATTGAGGCCGCAGCCGCACGCGCGCCGAGCCAGAGGGAGAGGAAACCTGCGAAGCAGCCCGAGCGCACAGAACGGGCCTACAAGCGCGCTGACCCATCGTGCTGGCCTACCCCTTGGCCGTGAGAGTTCGACGCCCCTGGAGGGCAGGAGTAGACCAGGACGCGGCAGGGGGCAGCCCCCAGGGGGGGAGGGTCGCTGGCTGCAGCCTGACCGGGTGTCACCCTGATTTACCGCTACGCAGAGATTTTTTTAGCCCCTAAGGCGCAGGCCCACCCGACGCCCACGGGGAAGGTCGAAGGACCCTCGTGCATTCCCCGCAACCGCGCGCCTGATTCGGCAATCGCCCGCCGCTGCATTCCAATCCCCTCTATCAGCGACCGAGGGCCGACCAAGAACGAGGGGGGCCGTCCGCCCCTGGAACGCGACGAGCAGGCTGCTCCCTCACAGGCTCGTCCACAGCTTTTCAGTGGCGCTATGTCGCTGCGTGTCCGTGTCGAACGACGTGTTAGGCATGCGCCCTCTCGTTTGCCTCTCGCTCCCAACGCAATTGGGCGCGGCGGCTCCACGCAAATATCCCAATCGCTAAGGCGTAGATCGGAATGTGCCATGGTGCCCAAGGCCACACTACAGGCTGCGAGTTAAATAGGTACGTGCAGACGCCCAGCACAGTTGTGCAAAGGAAGAACAGCAGCAGTTCCTTCACGGCGACCGAGACTTGGCCTCGAAACAGGCGTCCGAGGCTGGTCAGAAACAAGGCCAACGAGGTTAGCCCGCCAAGCAAGAAAGCGATTCCACCAAAGGCGAACGCTGCGATCAATAGGAAGCCCATTGATGCCTACCGTAGAAATGACCGGCGGCCAGTGGGCCGGCGAATGCCCGCCGATAGACGTCCGTGTCGATTGTCATGTTGGACCGGACCGCCACGGCAGAACGGGTCATTCCCTTGTGCTCCCGTTCGCCACCGCCAAGAAAAACCGTTTGCCTTCCTCCACGAGTGGCTCGAACGCCGAGTTCGTGTCGCTGTGAATCGCAAGAACATTCCACGACAGATGATTGATTGCCTCGTCCAGTTGTCCCAGGGCGCCCTCAATCTCTGTCAGATTCATCTGGTTCTCAACGTAGAAGGAGTCTCTGCTCCCGCCTGCCGTGCGGTGCGCAATGTTCGAGTGCCTCCAATTCTTGATCCTGGCCAGAGGGCCGGCCTTTTCCGACAGGCACTCCTCTGCTTCAGGAATTAGCTTCTTCAGTTCCGCATCGCCATATCGGCGCACCAACGTTATTAAATTCGGAAGAGAGTACGTACTGGCAGTGGCATCGATGAGCGTTCCCAGCTTCGCAAAGAGGGCATCGAACATGCCGCGCCATACTTGGTCCAGCAGCCAGGGAAAGCGCTGGGTGGCGGTCGGCGAAGCCTTGGCTCCTTCGTGCATTCCCCGCAGCACGTAAAAGTAGCTCCAAGCCTGGGCCATCGACTTGCCCAAAGCTTCGACCATGGCCTCGAGGTTGGCGCGCTGGTCTGGGTTCATCTGTGCCGTACGGTCCAACGTCGGAGTTGACCGGCACGCAGTAGCATTGCGCCGCGAGGCGTATGCTCCCGCGCACGGCTCGCGGCGCAATGCCGCTGCGTGTCCGCGTCGGACGACCTGTTAGACCGCTTGGGGGCCATTGCTCGGCATCTCCCTCGTAGCCGTTTCCAACGCCTCGGCGCCAGGATTTCCCTGCTCCAGCCAATCCCACCCGAATACCTTCGCTTGTGCGGCGGCAAGATCACCAGCGCTCGCACCGGTGAACCCTGAGCCAGGCAAGCCGGACTCCTGTTGCACGACAAGGATGGTGAGCGGAGGCAGCCTATGAAGCTTGCAGTACGACTGCACCGGCTCCAGGAGGGCGCCGAGGCCACCAGTGAAGGCCCCCGTCACCCGAGCAAGTTGGCCATAGGTCAAAGACTGCCGGTGCGTGGCTGCCCAAGCAAGCACTGCCCAAATTTGCGACGCGCGTTGAAAGCGATTCATGTGTACCCTTGTCCTATAGAGCGGTCGAACGTAGAAATGACCGACGGACAGTAGGCGGGCGAGCGCCTGCCGATAGGACGTCCGTGTCGATTCGACCCTTAGCCGTCAGCTCAGTCGGGCCTGTACACCGCCGAATTTAGGATTCCGAGAACTACCCGCCCGCAGATTTGCATGGCGATGTACTTGTTGTCGTGGTCGCACACGCCCACATCGCCACTAACCTGCTCGCTCAGCCGTCCGTTGGGCCTCAGATAGCAGCGCCAAACCTCCACGCAATCGTCGCCGTGCGGCACGTAGAAGACATATTCAGTGATGAAGTCCCCGTCCCCATCCCGCACCATGCGACCGACAGCCGTCGCGGTGAGCGCGAACCATGGGACCGAGATTTCTCTGCCAGTCACGTTCAATCGCGTCGGTACGTTGTCTGGGACCGCGTGATTCGAAATATGGGCTACGAACCTCTTTTCGAGTTCCAGAGCAGTCTCAATATGCGTCTTGGCATTGGCAATGTCGATCAACTGTACTTGGTTCATGTGCTTGCCCCTCTGGAAAGGCCGCACGTTACCCTCTCTTCGGGATCGGAGTTTCTGCTCGGAATCAAACTATTCAGTTAAATGATTCGGTGGCAAACCCTGCGCTGTCATCACGCAACGTCAACGCCCTCTGTCGGCGCTCGCTCGCGCAACGGCACACGCGGCCCATAATGACTCCGAGCACTTCGCTGCCGCCCGCGTGCGCCGGCAGCCGCAACGGTGGCGTCCCTCGGGGCGCGTCAATCCGGCAACCCTGCCTGGAGCACCGTGCGGCCTTCGTTCCAGGTAGGAGCCCGAGACACCGGCCGCGCGAAAGGCCGTCCATGATTGAGCAGGCCCCGCCCGTGTCCTACGGGTACTGGGGCGGGCAGCGGGAGGAAGATGCCGCCCGCCTTGAGGTCGCCCGCCGGAAAGCCCAGTGGTACCGCGACCAGCGCGAGCGCGAAGATGCGCAGGCCCTTGGCGACCTCGTTCGTGACGCGCTGCTGGAAGGCGCGATCACGCGCGTGGCCATCATGACCGTGCTGGTGGAGGCACCGCCGCCGCCGCTTTCCATCTCGCAGCGGCTGCGCATCCTGCTGCGCCGCTGCGCCCGCAACGTGCTGCGCTTGACTACCAGGAGAACCAGCCATGCTCACTAACAGCTACGGCCAATGGGGCGAGACGACCACCGCCTCTGATTTCGACCTGGCGCGCGTCAAGCTGCAGGCCATGGAGGAACGGCTGGCCGCCGAGCTGGTGGAGGGGCTTTCGCGCCGCTGCGCCGACGCGGTTATGAGAGCCGTGCAGGGCGGCCTGCCTCGCGCCCAGATCATCGAGGCATTGGACGCCGCGCTCACCGACCCCCTCGACGCGAGCGAAGCAGCCGCGTGGGCCAGGGCAACGATTGCATAGAAGGAGTGCCGGTCATGTACTCGACCAAGATCATGCGCAGCGACGACGGCTGCTTCACGGTGCAGACCGGGCGCGGCCTGGAGCACGTCGCGCCCCACCGGCCCGACCTCGCAGCGTTGCTCGCTGCGGGCGAATTGGTGCCCACGCGCCGCAGGCCGCGCACGCCCGCCTCGCCCGCCGAGCAGGTCAAGCAGCGTGCCCGCCGGGCGGTGGCTGCAGCGGACCTCGCCCTCTCGGGCGGGAAGGCCAAGCTGCCCGCGCTGTCCCGCGAAGCCGAGTGCGCCATCAACTCCGTGAAGCCCGCGCAACTGGTCAACATCCTGGGCGAGGTTCTGGGCCGCGAGCTGGCTGCCAGGGACGTGCGGCTCGCCCGCCTGGAAGCGAGGACCCCGCCGAACGAAAGGCAGACCCGCCAGAGGGTTGCCGAGGCCCTGCGCCGCGCCCGCGCGGTGCTGGCTTGAGGGGCGAGGCCATGACGCGGCGATCCACTTTGCACGCCGACGAGAAGCTAGTCCTGGCCCAGGCCCGCAGGCTGGGCCTGCCAATCGCCGCCGCCATGCTGGGCCGCGCGTTGAAGCAGCAGCGCCTCCCCGGCGGTACGTTCGCGGAGGAAGTCGAGGACCAGGACGAGGACCTCGCCTTGGTGCACGGCGACGTCCGCGCCGACCACGCCGTCCAGGAGCAGCGCCAGCTCACGCCGGTCGCGGGCGTGGGCTACGTGACAAAGGCGCATCGGGCCTGAGCCCGTCGCCGCATCCGCGACGGCACCGGACGCAGGTCCGCCCCATGAAGCACCGCAGCCACCGGCCACAGGACGACAAGTCCCCAGACGGGCCGTTGCGCGCGAGCGACCCGATGACCCTCTCGGAAATTGGGGACCGGCTGGGCCTCACGCGCGAACGGATCCGCCAGATCGAGGCGAAGGCGCTGCGCAAGCTGGAAGCCGCCCTGCAGGCCCGTGGGTTCACGGCGGCCGACCTCCTGGGCGAGGACAGTCCCGTGTCGGGTTACGCCCGCCGCAACATCCGGCGCAGCGAGTGAAGCGGCTCCTGAAAAGCGGAGCCCCAGGAAATGCGCACACCGTGCCCACTGCCAGCCCCGCCAGCGCGTCGTCGGCACCTGGGCAAGGGGTAGGAGCCTCCAGACGCAGCAACGGCCCCAGAGGGGCCGTTTTCCTTTGCAGGGCTGGAGGGCTTACAGACCAGGGACGGACAGTGCCTCGCGTTGCCGGTCGGCCGTCATCTGGAAATAGTGCTTCTCGATCATGGCGACGGAGGTCCCTGCCAACTTGGCAATCTCCAGGGCAGGACGGCCCGCGTCCACGAGGTCCGTGATGCGGGAGTGCCGCAGGCAATAGACCGTCAGCCTCTTGTCCAGACCTGCAGCATCGCGGCAGCGGTTGAAGGCACGCCGCCAGGAGGCAGCCTTCCAGGGCTTGCCCCCTGCATCGGTGAACAGGGGCGCGGCGGGGGGCTTGCCCTTGCAGGCTGCCGCGAAGTCCTTGCCATTGGCTGCAGGGATATGCACTTCGCGCCCACCGTTGGCCTTGTCGCGGCCCACCGTCAGGAGGTTGTGCTCCTGGTCAAAGTTGCTGACGGTCATGTGGGAGAAAGCCCCGCAGCGCACGGGCACGATGCAGTGCGCAACCAGGAAGGGGACGAAGGCCGGTTCCAGCTCCCGCGCCTTCGCCACCAGCTTTTTGCGGTCGGCCACGGGAATGATTTTCCAGCTCGCAATGGACTTCGCCACCGGCTCGCTGCCGTCGCGCTTGAGGGCATCCGTCCAGGTCCTGGGCAGGCGGTGCGTGCGCGCCGCCAGATTCAGCGCAGCGCGGAAGCTGGCGAGGTCGCGGTTGACCGATGCCACGCTGCGTTCCTTGCCATGCTTGCTGCGCCCGCTGCGCTTCGGGTCCGTGGGCAGGTTGCGCAGCCACATGCGCCATTCCGTGAAGTCCGCAGGCTGCAGGTCCACCAGGGGGATATGGGTCCAGCGCAGCTCCTCGGGGACCTCCTGCCCTGCTGGCACCTTCGCGCGGTCACGCTGCAGCACGAAGGGCATGACCAGCAGATCGAAGCGCCGCTTCGCTTGGTCATGCTTGTCCTGGGGGTCCGCCGCTTTGTTCTTCAGCCTCTGCTCCGTGATTGCGAGCAGGTAGTCCCGCAGGGCATGGTGGATCGTGTAGTCCGCAGCCTTGACGTCGGTCACGACGGTGCGGTCCATCTGGTCGAACCACTTGTTCGCCAGCTCCAGGGCACGCTCGTAGGGGTCCCCGATGCAGCCCTCCAGGTTGCCGAACAGTTCCGTTTTTTGCTGGCCGTTGATGCGGGCTTTCGCCATCCAGGTCCCAGGCCGCGCCGCGTTCATCTTGCGGAAGCCGATGAACCTGTTGACGCGGACTTTCAGCCAGTGCGGATTGCGCTGGGCCTTGAGCGCAGCGCGGCTGCTGGGGGTATCGAGCTTCACCGGCTTCCTGCGGCGGGCGCGCGGGGTCTTCCTGGCAACAGTGAGGCGGACAGGCGCAACGTCATCGGCGTCGGCCTGGATGGCAGTATTCGGGGGCATGGTCCTTGTCCATCAAGGATGTGGGAGTCGTCTTCCCCCTCGGGACCAGTATCACAACAGTATGACAAACAGCGTGGAAACGACTGGAATCCGAGGGGACTTCCTGGGACTCACAATCGCCTAAGTCATTGATTATTAAGGCACTGGAGTCCCAGCAAGTCCCACTCTATTGCCCTACAAGGGCAGCGCGCCCCTCACGACCGACCTGCTGGGCGGCCAGGTGAACATGTCCTTCGACACGATCACGCCCGTGCTGCCGTTCATCAAGGAAGGCAAGCTCAAGCCGCTGGCGGTGACGACGGCGAGGCGCTCCGCCGCGCTGCCGAACGTGCCCACGCTGCAGGAAGCGGGCGTGCCCCACCTGGCCATCGGCACCTGGTTCGGACTGCTGGCGCCGGCGTCCGCGCCGAAGGCGGTCGTCATCCGTCTCAACGCCGAGATCGTGAAGATCATCCACAGCCCCGAGTTCGGCAAGCAGATGGCCGACATCGGCGCCGAGCCCGTGGGCAACAAGCCCGAAGACATGGCCAGGCAGATCCGCGAGGAAACCGCCAAGTTCGCCGAACTGGTCAAGGCCGGCAAGGTCACCCTGGAGTAATCGAGATGCAGCACCAAGACGCCGTCCTGGACCGCGAAACCGCGGCCGCGGACCTCACCCGCCTGATGGCGAAGTTCACGTCGTACATCGGCAAGCGTCTGCCCACGGACGTCACGCAGAAGCTCGGCGAACTGCGCGAGAAGGAAGTGAACTTCCTCGCGAAGGAGGTCTACGAGTCGATGCGCCAGAACCAGGAAGCCGCGGACAAGCTGGATCGCCCCAGCTGCCAGGACACCGGGGTCATCCAGTATTTCCTGACCGCGGGCGCCAGCTTCCCGCTGCTCGGCGAGCTGGAGGAGATCCTGCAGGGCGCCACCGCCGGCGCCACCAGGGAAGGGCCGCTGCGCCACAACGCGGTGGAAACCTTCGAGGAGAAGAACACGGGCACCAACACGGGCTCGAAGATTCCCTGGCTGGACTGGGAGATCGTGCCGAACTCCGACAGCGTGACAATCGAGGTCTACATGGCCGGCGGCGGCTGCACGCTGCCCGGTGCGGCCAAGGTGCTGATGCCGGGGCAGGGCTACGAAGGCGTCGCCGAATTCGTGTTCGACGTGATCACCTCGCGCGGCGTCAATGCCTGCCCGCCGCTGCTCGTCGGCGTGGGCGTCTCGACCTCGGCCGAGACCGCTGCGCGGCTGTCGAAGAAGGCGATCCTGCGCCCGGTGACGGCGCGCAACGCGAACGACAAGGCCGCGCTCATGGAGGACCTGCTGACGGAAGGCCTGAACGAGCTGGGACTCGGCCCGCAAGGCCTGACCGGCAACGCCAGCGTGATGGGCGTGAACATCGAATCGTCCGCCCGCCACCCCTCCACCATCGGCGTGGCCGTTTCCACGGGCTGCTGGGCGCACCGCCGCGGCCGCATCAAGATCAACGCGGACCTGACCTGGGAGGTCCTGTCCCACACCGGATTCAAGCTGTGAAGAAGATCCTGACCACCCCCATCAAGGACGAGGACCTGGAGTCGCTGAACGTCGGCGACGTGGTCTACCTGACCGGCACGCTCGTGACCTGCCGCGACGTGGCGCACCGCCGCCTGATCGAGCTCGGGCGCGACCTGCCGGTGAACCTGGAGGGCGGCGCGATCTTCCATGCCGGCCCCATCGTGCGGCAGAAGGAGGACGGCGAGTACGAGATGGTCTCCATCGGCCCGACCACCAGCATGCGCATGGAGAAGTTCGAGAAGGAATTCATCAAGCGCACGGGCGTGAAGCTGATCGTGGGCAAGGGCGGCATGGGGCCGCAGACGCAGGAAGGCTGCGTCGAGAACAAGGCGGTGCACGCGATCTTCCCGGGCGGCTGCGCGGTGCTGGCCGCGACCAAGGTGGAGAAGATCGAGGCCGCCGAGTGGAAGGACCTCGGCATGCCCGAAACCCTGTGGGTCAACCGCGTCAGGGAGTTCGGCCCGCTGATCATCTCCATCGACACCAAGGGCCGCAACCTGATCGAGGAGAACAAGGCGGTCTTCAACGAGAAGAAGAAGCCGATCCTCGAGCGCATCAACGCGCAGGTGCGGTTCATCAAGTAGGGGCGCTTCCTCATTCCGCTTTCATGCCCGCGGCGCGCGTGACGCCCTGCCACTGCTCGATCTCGCTGGCGACGATGCGATCGAGTTCCGCCGCCGTGCTGCCCACGGCGACGGCGCCCTGTTCCAGCAGCACCTTCTTCACCTCGGGTTGGCGCGTCACGGCCATGACTGCCTGCTCGAGCCGCCTGAGCACCTGCGGCGGCGTGCCGGCCGGCGCAAAGATGGCATTCCAGGCGTCGACGCGGAAGCCGGGCAGCGACTCGGAGACGGCGGGAATTTCCGGGAGCGCCGGCGAACGTTCGGTGGTCGACACGGCCAGGGCCTTGAGCTTGCCCAGCTTCACCTGCTGCGTGATCGACGGCAGCGAGACCCACAGCAGCGGAATCTCGTTGCCGAGCACCGCGACGGTGGCCGGCCCGCCGCCGCGATAGGGCACGTGCGTGAACGGCAGTCCGGTCCTCATCCGGAAAAGCTCTCCGGCCACGTGGGCGGGCGAACCGACCCCGGCCGACCCATAGGGCAGCGCCGCGGTGCCCTTGCTCGCCATCAGTTCGGCCAGGCTGGCTGCCGGAAAGGACGGATGCGCCACCAGCACCTGCGGCGTGGAGGCCACCAGCGACACCGCGGCGAAGTCCTTGCGCGTGTCGAAGGGCAGCTTGTCGTAGAGCCAGGGATTGATCGTGTGCGAGGAAAGCGTCATCAGCAGCGTGTAGCCATCCGGCTTCGCCTTCGCGACGAAGGCCGTGGCGATGCTGCCGCCGGCGCCCCCCTTGTTCTCCACCACGACCGACTGCCCGAGTTCCTTCGCCAGCGGGCCTTGCAGGATGCGCGCGGTCATGTCGACGCTGCCGCCGGGCGGGTACGACACGATCAGCGTCACCGGCTTCTGGGGGAAAGGCTCGTCGGCGAGGCCCGGCGGGACGGCGAGGGCCAGCACGGCCGCCGGCATCGCCATGGCCGCGCGCAGCAGCGCGATGTGTCGCATGACCAGCCTCCTTGGACCGGCCGCGCCGATCCGGTGTACGCCGCAGCATAGGCAGCGTCCCGGGTCGCGGTCAACGCGGGCTCTCCCCATGTCGGACTGGCATCGACCTGCCGACACTCGAGGCCATGTTCCCTCCGGGAGAATCCGCATGACGGACCCCCATCCCGTCTCCGGCGCGTTGCGCCAGGCAGCGCAGGCCATCGCCGCCGCGCGAACCCGCCGGACGCCGCTGCCGGCCCTGCCGCAAGAGATCGCGCCCATGAGCCTCGAGGACGGCTACCGCATCCAGGCGGAAGTGCATCGACTCCTGGCGCCGGAGCTGGGCCCCCTGGTCGGCTACAAGATCGGCTGTACCAGCGAGGTGATGCAGAAGTATCTTGCGATTCCACACCCGTGCGCGGGAGGCGTGCATGCACGCGCGGTGCATCGCAGCGGCGTCGTGCTGAAGGCAGCCGACTACGTCCGCGTCGGCGTCGAGTGCGAGATAGCCGTCCGCCTCGGGGAGGATCTCGCTCCCGCACGCGCACCCTTCACCCGGGAATCGGTGGCGGCGAGCATCGAGTGCTATCTGCCGGCGATCGAAATCGTCGACGACCGCTACGTCCGGTGGGAAACGCTTGGCGCACCGACGCTCGTGGCGGACGATTTCTTTGCCGCCGGCATCGTCCTGGGGCAAGCGGTCGCGCGCTCCGCCGTCCCGGATCTTCTCGCTGTCGAGGGCCGGACCCTCATCGACGGCCGGGAGACGGGCCGGGGGACGGGCGCCGATGTCCTGGGCCATCCGCACAATGCACTGGCGTGGCTGGCCAACCACCTCGCCAGCCAGGGGACGGCGCTGCGCGAGGGTGAGATCGTGATGACCGGCAGCCTGGTCAAGACCGTGTGGCTCGAAGCGGGTTCCGAAGCCAGGATGGAGTTCTCCGGCCTCGGCAACGTCCAGGTCGCGTTCGTTTGAACGCGGGGCTCAGGAGCTCATTCCTCGCGCGGCGGCAAGGCGATCCGGTTGTCGACGCTGAACTGGTAGTCCTTGAACACGTGCTCCGCCGTGAGCAGCTGGTAGCTGCCGTCGGCCTTCTTGTGCGTGGTGTCCTTGAGGCGGTAGGTGTAGTGGCCGCAGGTCCAGCAATTGAAGTTGCGCATGTGGGTGCACAGGCAGGTCTTGTCCATGACCGTGACGGTCCTTTGCTCCGGATGGGCCAGCACTTCGCGGTTGTAGGCATCGATATAGGAGCAGTTGCCGTTGCCATCGAGCAGGTAGCCATAGGATTCGCAACCCGGCCGGATGCCCGAGCCGATGGCTGGCGTGCTCTTGAGCATGCGCATCGGGTACCCGGTCGGCGAAATGCCGTTGACGGTGATGTCGTCTTCGCTGGCCTTCGCGTATTCCTGCTTCACGTCGGCGGGCAGGCCGCACTCGTGCGTGATGGTGAAGCGCGTCGCCACCTGCACGCCGCCCGCGCCTTTTTCCAGGAAGCCGACCGCATCGGTGCCGGTGAAGATGCCGCCCGCGGCAATCACCGGGATGGAAAGCTGCTCGTCGCGCAGGAAGGCATGCACCTCGTCCATGATGGCGTGCAGGTCGTATTCGGCCCAATCCATGCCGAAGCCAAGGTGGCCGCCGGCCAGCGGACCTTCGACGATGATGTAGTCGGGCAATCGGTCCAGTCTGGCGTTCTTGCGCAGGAACAGTTGCAGTGCGCGCGCGGACGACACGATGATGCCCAGCTTGGCATCGCGAAAGCGTGGATGTTCGGCGATCAGGCCCAGGGAATTCAGGTGCAGGCCGGCTGACAGGGTGATGCCGTCGATGCCGCCATCCAGTGCCGACGAGAGGCGCGTGCGCAGGGTTTCGCGCGGCCCGTTCATGGTCAGCTTTTCCATGCAGTTGACGAAGATGAGGCCGTCGCCCTTCTTCGCCTCCATGGTCGAGCGCACGTGATTGATGGTCGCTTCGGCCAGGCGCGCCATGTCGAACTTGACAAGGCTCTTGTCCAGGTTGTTGATGTTGAACTTGTAGGTCTTGGCTTTGTCCTTGACGAAGGTGGTGTCGAACTTCCGGTCCGACACGTCATGGACCATCGCATCGGAAATGTGCCCGATGCCGCCCAGGCGAGCGGCTACCAGCGCCAGCTCCGAGGTCGAAATATCGACGCCCATGCCGCCGATCATGATCGGGACATAGTCCTTGTTGCCCAGTACCAGGCGGAAATCATCAACACATTTCATCGCTAACCCTTCTACGTTCCTGTCTTGGTGGCGGGAATTGTCGAGTTCGATCCGCCACATCCTTGCGCAACAGCGCCATCATCGCCTGCCGTCCGGGCCATGTCGCACCACGTCCCCCGGGGTTCTCCGCCGGGCAGCGGTGGCAACTTGACATTCTGGCTTGACCCGGCGCCTGTGGCACGAAGCCGCCGATGACGTAGGGCTGTTCGCCTGGCCCAGCGGCTGGCGGGTCCCCGGCGCCCGGTCAAGCTGCGCCTCGCGTCTTGCGGCGCGGCTTGGGCAGCAACTCCATGAGCGAGCGCAGCGCGGCGCCGGCCTCGCCCGGCCACACCAGGTGCGTGCGGTTCGTGCGCAGGCGCGATGGCAGGGGATGGCGCTGCACCGAACTGGCCATGACCGCCTGGTCCAGCACTTCGGCGGGGACGATCGCGGCGCCCGCGCCCGCGGCGACGCAGGCGATGATCGCGTGGTAGGAACCGAGGTCCAGCATCCGGCCGGGCGAGACGCCTGACTCGGCCAGCCACTCGAGCAGGCGGCGCCGGTAGGAGCAGCCGTGGGGAAAGGCGACGAGCGTGCCCCCGGCCAGGTCCGCCGCACGGTACCGCGCGCCGGCTCCCCGGGCCGTGATCAGGACCAGTTCCTCCTCGAAGGCAGGCAACGACGACAGCCGGCCCTGCTCGAAGGGTTCGGAAACGAACGCCGCCTCCACCTCGAAGCGATCGAGCAGGCGCAGTAGCGCGCCCGTGGTCCCGGTCTGCAATTCGAGCGAAACCTCCGGGTGGCGCGCGTGAAAGGCCGCCAGGACGGGCGGCAGCCGCGCACCCGCGGCGCTTTCGAGCGAGCCGATCCGGAGCACGCCGCGGACCGCGCCGCTTCGCAAGTCCTGTTCCGCGGCCTCGGCCATCTGCAGCAGCCGCTCGGCGTGGCCGAGCAGCGTGCGGCCGGCCTCCGTGAGCGCGAGGCTGCGGCCCTGGCGCCGGAACAGCGCCGTCCCGAGCCGCTCCTCGAACTGCTTGATCCGGGTGGTGACGTTCGACGGAACGCGGTGCAGGCGACTTGCCGCCCGGCTGATCCCGCCTTCTCGCACGACGCTGCGGAAGATGTGCAGGTCCTCGAGGTCCAACGTTCTCATCCCGTGAATTGTATGTCTGCACAATTCACTATTCAAAAGCTGTGGCGCGAGGTCCAATCCTCGCACCATGGCATCCCCACGATCCGAACCGGGCCTGGCCCGCCCGCCCGCGTTTCCGCAAGCCGGCCTGCCCGAGCGCCTGGGCCCGCCCTCCACGCTCGATCCCGCGCAGCAGCAGGCCGCCGACGAACTGGTCAACGGCCCCCGGCGCGGGGTCTACGGTCCGTTCCGCCCGCTGCTGCACTGCCCGCCGCTCCTGCACGCGGTCGCCGGTGTCGGGGAGTGCCTGCGCTATCAAGGCAGCCTCGAAGCGGCGCTGCGGGAGTGGACGATCTGCGCGGTCGCCCGCGCGCTGTCGAACGTCTTCGAATGGGAGATGCACCGGCCGCTGGCTGAAGCCGCGGGTGTGCCGGGCGCGGCGCTGCGTGCACTGGAGGCCGGCGAGCCATCGCCCCCGGGGCTCGGGCCCGGCCTCGCGCTCGCGCGCAGTCTCGTGGCGGAACTGGTGCGGGACCACCGCGTGACCGAGCAGACCTACTCGGATGCGCTGGCGCTCTGGGGAGAGCCTGCGCTCGTGGAACTGCTGACCCTCGCGGGCTACTTCTGCATGGTTTCCTGGCTGATGAACGTGGCGCGCACCCCCGGGCCGGCGCCAAGGGAGCACTCATGAACATCCTCGCAACACGGCTGACCCGCACGCTGCGCCTGCGCCACCCCATCGTCTCCGCACCCATGGCCTTTGCCGGCGGCGGCGCGCTCGCCGCGGCGGTCAGCCGTGCCGGCGGGCTCGGCCTCATCGGCGGCGGCTACGGCGACCCGGCCTGGCTCGAGCAGCAGTTCGCGGCTGCGGCGGGTGAAAGGGTCGGCGTCGGCTTCATCACGTGGTCGCTGCGCAAGTCACCGTCGCTGCTCACGGACGTCCTGAAGCACCGGCCGGCGGCCGTCATGCTGTCCTTCGGGGACCCGCGGCCCTTCGTCGACGAGATCCGCGCGGCCGGTGCCGCGCTGGTCTGCCAGTGCCAGGACATGGCGCACGTGATGGACGCGGTCGACGTCGGCGCCGACATCGTGGTGGCGCAGGGCGCCGAGGCCGGCGGGCACGGTGCCTTGCGCGGCACGCTGGGGTTCGTGCCCGAGGTGGCCGATCACCTCGCTCAGCACGCGCCGGCCACGCTGCTGCTGGCCGCCGGCGGCATCGGCGACGGACGCGGCCTGGCCGCCGCGCTCATGCTCGGCGCCGACGGCGTGCTGGTCGGAACGCGCCTGTGGGCCTCGCGTGAAGCCCTGGCCAAGGAGGGCCATCACCGCGCGATCCTCGAGACGGATGGCGACGGCACGCTGCGCACGCGCATCCCGGACATCGCGCGCCAGATCCCGTGGCCGCGCGGCTTCACGGCACGCATCCGCCGCAATGCCTTCACCGACCGCTGGCACGGCCGCGAGGAGGCGCTCGAAGCCGCCGTCGCGACCGAAGGGCCCCGCTACCGCCAGGCTTTCGAGGCGGGCGACCCCGAGCAGGCCGGCGTCTGGTTCGGCGAGGCCGCGGGCTTGGTCCATGCGATCGAGCCCGCCGCGGTGATCGTCGAGAGGATGGCGGCCGAGGCCGCGGCGCGCCTGCGATTCCATGGAGGCGCGAGCCTGGAGCCGTCGTCGGATGGCGACCGACGCTGAAGCAACGGGTCTCTTGGGGAAGCGGCCCTCTCCCTCAGCCTCGCTGCCTCCGGGCCACAGGCAGTCGCGGCGGAGACGAGCGACGCGTTCCCGCGTCCTCCTGTCGTCCTTTCAGAGGAGGGTGAACACTCCTGTGTCGTTGTCGGAGTCCGATGCTTGCCCGATCAGGACGCCGAAGCGGCGGCTGAAGTCGAGCAGGCGCTCGTAGTGTCCGAACGCAGGATAGGCCTCGATGTTGTTCTCCAAGGCGAATGGCGCCTGGCTGATCCGGGATTGCCGGATCGGGAGCATCCGCTCGTGGCGGACGGTGACCTCACCACCGGCGTCGAAAATGTACGCGGTCACATAGGCCGGGTCCTTGCTGCTTCCCTGGAACTTGCGAAACAGGATCGTTCGCAGGAACAGCTCTCCCGATTGGCTGGCGATGTACCGGTAGACGAGGCGACTGCGCAGATGCTCGTCGAGAAACTCCACTCCGACCCCGTGCGCGATCACGTCCAGGATCGCAGTGGGTGTCTTGGAGGAATTCACGAGCACGCAATAAGGCGCGCCCTCGAAATGCCTCGCATGGGCTTGTTCTTCGTTCAGCATTCCCAAGGGCTGCCGCTGTAGCGCGTGCCAGCGTTCGCAGAAGAAGAAATGCGACATGAAGAGCCTGACCCATTTCCACCATAGTCACTTCGGCTGTGCTTGGAAAGCGCCCAAGGGACGAAGGTCGGCTCTGTTGGACCACGTATTGAGCAACGTCAAGAAGCCAGCCTCGCGGGCGGATTCAACGCGCCTTGCGGAGCGCGTCGCGGCAGCTTGGCGCGACTGGCTCCGGCGCCGCTCGCGAGCTAGAGGGCGCCGCCGGCGTGAAAACGTTGGCGCGGTTTCGATCATGTCGGCGAGCGTCCGTGCACTGCTGCAACTCAATTGCCCGCCCCGCCTCGAGCGCCATAATCGTCCTGGCAAGACGAGAAGGAACTGTCATGAAGAGTGAAGTGAGCGTCACGTTCAAGGATGCCGCACCCTTGCGGATCAATCTGGAGAAGGCAGAGCCGATGACGCCGGAGGCGGCGCGAGCCTGGCTCGATGAACAGTTCACCGAACTGGGGTGCGAGCCTTTGCGCCCGACGGGCAAGGTCCTGAATGCCGACAAGGTGCTGGTCGTGGCCGAAGCGGCCGGCCCTTCCCGGTTCGCCGACGCGGCGTGGGCCCAGCAATTCGGCCGTTCCGCGAGTGCGGCGCTTGGCAAGCCGGTGGTGCGCGTTGACGTGCCGGATTCGACCGTCGGGTACTGATCGGCGCTTCACCCGCCGGACGATGCATCGGGCGGTGTGCGGGTAGTGCGAGGCCTTCCACATTCCGCCGGAGAATTCTTCGTTGCTTGCCAGCACCCGCGATACAAGGATTCACTTGCAGTGAGTATGCGGACCGCACCGCCTTCGAAAAGAGCCGCGAGTGCTTGGATTGTGTAGCGGCCTGGTAGGCGGAAGCATCAGGACCAACTGAATCTACTTGATCCCTGCCGCATCCAACATGGAGAGGAAGCGTTCGCCCGGGGAGCGCGGTCCGAGCTCGTCCCTAGAATGGATCGCTGTCGTCCACTTCAGTCACGTAATGTTCCACTCCCGTTCCCGCGTGCGCGCCGCCGCGCTGATCTCCACGATCCTGGCCTTGTCCGCCTGTGGCGGCGGAGGCGGCGGAGGGGGCGACACGCAGGCCCCGGCGCGTGCGCCCACGCCGGCCCCGGCGCCCGTGCCGCCGATCACCAGTTTCCTCGCCAACGGCAAAGGCGGGATCGGTACGGCGACCATCGAGGTTGACGCCACCGGCACGTTTACGGAGGACGACACGCGTTACCAGATGCAGACCGGCGGGACATCCGGCTGCAGCTTGTCGTCGCGGCCGAGCGATCCCGACGTGGCGAACTGCAACTTGCTGGCCGGCGGGAAGGGCTTCCTCCTGTGCCAGAACACCACTTCGGACACGTTCAACGTCGCGCTCTTCCGTCAATCGGACGTACAGACCGCGCCGCTCGGCGAGCTCGCCGGCCAGACGCTCACCGGCATCAGCTGCGGGGCGACAGGTGTGAGCCGAAACACAAACACATGGGCGTTCAGTGCCGATGCTTCCATCGCGAGCGAGAAACGCGGTGCTGTGACGAACAATTTTGGTGCAACGGCGTCGTTCGTCACTGACGATGGCTCGCTGCAATCGGGCGCGCGGCGTGAACGCTGGGCGATCTACAAGGCAGCCGTCGGCAGCACGACCCAGTACTTCCTGCTGGATCTGTTCCAGAACACGGACCCCAGTCAGCCCGTCCAGGACGTGCGGATCTACTTCCTGCAAAAATGAAGTTGCGCGGCCGCATGAAACGGCAGTCCACGTCTTCGGCGGCCCAAACCAGGACAGGTCCAGAGCAAGATGACTTTCCGGCGAGAGTCGTCGCACCGCGGTGCATTTGGCGAACGCGCTGAATTCGTACGCGCATTCGCCCACGTAAGCGAGGTCGGCCAGCATCTTCTGCAACTCCCGTGCGCCTTGAGCACGGAAGGCCGGCGCGGCCGGGGAGTGCGGCTCGATGTAGCCCAGCGCCTTTTCCATGTCTCCCCGGGCCGGACGCGCCTACACACCAACTGCCTTCGCATCCTTCTGCACTGCCGATGCGGGCAGCCCGAAGACCCGATCAAACGCCCATGTGAACGCGATGGCGTAGACGAAGAAGAACACCAGCAGCACCAGGTTGGCCACGAACGCTGCCGCCGGCGAGATGCCCAGCCAGAGCGACATGACGGGGATGAGGATGACCGCGAGGCCGCCCTCGAAACCGGCTCCGTGTGCCAGCCGCCTTGCGAACGAGCGCCCGCGCACGGATTGCCCCGATTCCCAGCGCTCGAAGAACCAGTTGAAGGCGTAGTTCCAAGTGAGCGCGATGGTGGACAGCACGACGGCCAGCCCGAATGTGGATGTTGGCGGCTCGTCGAAGGCAAGGCTCAGGGCAGGCCCCACGCCGGCAATAGCGATGGCTTCGTACAGGACGGCTTGAAGGACTCGGCGGGTGATGGGTGACATCGTGGGCGTGAACAGAAGCGGGCGGTCCCGCGACGCAGCGGCAGGCTGTTTTCGATGCAGGGAGATTACGGTTTTCGAAGTGCTTGTGCCGAGTGACGGTTGGGAGGCCCCGGATGGCATGGGTGGTTGCGCCGCAACGCTTGTCTGCGGTCGGTTGACAAGTGCACGGCTTACCGAAGGCGACTGTCGCCGCTGTTGAGGGGCTGCTATCGAGACGGGTCTCGGTCCTCCCGCCGCGGCCGTCATCCAGAACGGTCAAGCCATCGAGGCTGGGTTTTCAATTGAGATGCGTCAAGCCGCCGGCTCGCCGGGCACGAAAAGGCCGCGCGAATGCGCCATCGCAATCGGACGCATCAGGGCAAACCCTATAACAGTCACCATGACGAACCACCCTCCGCTGTACGCCCCCGTCCCCGAGACCCCGAACAAGTTGTTCCTGGCCGTCGCTGCCCTCCTGGCCGTGCTGCCCCTCGCCCTGTACGTCGCCATCACCTTCTTCAAGGCCCCGATTTTCGCGAACGCCTGGGCGATCGCCATCATGCCGGGTTGGCCGCTGGCGCTGTTCTGCGCCATCCAGGGCCTGCCGAATGCGCCGGCGCCAAATGCTGCGAACGCCGCCGCGGCCCCCGTCGCACCTTTCGCCTTGGCTGCTGCTGCGGCCGCGACCTGAGGTAACGCCCGCCGACAGCGGGCATCCCCGGCCGTCCTGCTGCAGAACGCCGCCTGGCCTGCCGACCCTGGTCGAGGAAGCACTCCCATAGCCCAAAGACGAAGCCCCTCCCTGCAAACGCAGGGAGGGGCTTGAATCCGTGGTCATGCCAGCCTGGCAAACACCTCGACGGACCGCCTGGCGTATTGGTGGGGCTTTACTTCACGCGGCAACTTCACGGCGGGCCATCACAGCGCCAGGACCCACTTGATGAAGTTGTGCATGGCGCCCTTGTCCTTGACCACCTTGTGCTCTTCCTCGCTGCCGTCGTCCAGCTTCACCTTGGGGCTGGTCGTGAGGAACGTTTCGAGCTTGGCTTCGGCGTCGGACTTGCCCTTGTACTTGCCGGCCACCTTCTGGTAGGCGGGGCCCTTCTTCGTCTTGTCGACGGAGTGGCACTTGGTGCAGTTTTCCGCCTTCAGGAATTTCTGGGCCGCCTCGGCGTCCTGGGCAGCGGCGGGCAGCGCAAGGAACGCGCCGGCCAGGGCCATGGTTGCAATCGACGTCATCCGCATAAAGGTCTTCCGGTTGGTCATGCGCGGTACTCTAGCCACCGGAACCTGAATGAAACGTGAACGCGCGGCTTGTCGAGTACCGAGGTCAGGTACGAGGCGCCGGGCCGGACGCGGTGATCGTGGGAGGCCGATCGGCCTTCTTCAATGCAAGACGGGTTGCTCGCCCAACTGCTCGCGCAAGCGGCGAGCGCACTCCTGCAGTCGGCTGATCTCCGCCAGCGCAGCGTCCACCCGTTCCGCTGGGGCGCCGGCCTGCTGGAGGTCGAAAGCGCGCTCGAACGCCCGTTCGGCATTCCTGCTGACCGTCGTGAGCTGCGAGCGGAGGTGGCCAACATGGCCGATGGATTCGGTGGTCATCGTAGTCTCCCGGCGGAACCGTCGATTGAGCCAGTGTCGGCTCTCCCGACTGGACGACTCTGTAGGTCAGCCCGGATCGGTCGCGTGATCCGCCGCCGGGCTGCGGTGTCGCCGGAAAGCGGCGGCAGCGGGTGAAGCCTGTCGATCCTTGATCTGTTGCGCTGCCGCCGACCCGAGATGAGAAAGCTCAGGCATGCTCTGCCTGAACGTCGACATCGGGTTGATCGGGGCCTATCAACGCGGGGTCGTCTTCCGCTCGCCGTGCTTGAGGGGCCCCGTCGGCGACGCGCCGGAACGCGCCGATTTCTTCGCGGCTGCCTTGTCCGAGACGGTACCGCCCGAACTCGTCTTCTTCTTCGCGTGGGTCTTGCCACCCTGGGTGGCCTTGGTCGACTGGGGCATGGTGCTTCCTTGTTCGCCGGACGATTCCGGCTCGGGGCCACGGTAGCGCGGGCCACGGCACCGGCTTGTGAGCGATGCCGCCAAGGGCCGGTAGGAACCGGCTGGGAAGGCGGGGCCGCGCGGCAGCACAGTGCGCGCACAATGGACCATGGCTCTCACCGCAACTCCCGCACGCCGGCGCATCGCCATGGGCGTGCTGCTCGTGCTCGCCGTTGCGGGTGGCGTGATCCGCGAGCTCGCACCGTCCCCTTCGGTCCTTCGCGACCTCGGGACGCTGATGCTCGTCCTGTGGCTCCCGGCCGTCGGCAACTTCGTCGGCTATCTCAAGGGCAAGCTTCCGCGCGCCGCGCCACCGCCGCTCCGGTTCGCAGCGGGCCTCGCCTTTTCGCCGCACCTGGAGGTGGACCTCGAACGAGTTCCCCTGCCGCCCGACTTCGCCGCGACGCTGGAGAACGACCAGCTCGGAACACTCCTGGTGGGCCGGCGCGGGTTCAGTGTGCGCTTCGAAACGCCCCTGCGCGCCTGGCTGCAGGAGGGCGAAGCCACATCGATGCTGGAGCTGCTTCTGCCGGAAAGCGCGCGTGGCCACCTCGAGGCGGGCACCGCCTTCCACCTGCTTGCTGACGCACAGGCGGTGGCGAAGGGAGTCGTGCGGCGATGGGTGTGAAGGCGCCGGAGGCCGATCCAGGAATGTGCGACTCCACGAAGCCACGCCATGCCCTCCGTGCCTCCGCCCGATGCCGTCACGCTCAGGTGCCGCTCCGCACGGGCATTCGAAACCTGGCTGCGCAAGCACCATGGCGCCTCGGAGGGCGTGTGGTTGGAGATCGCGAAGCCAGGGGCGCCCGCTGCCACGATCAGCTATGCCGAGGCGGTGGAAATTGCGCTTTGCTACGGGTGGATCGACGGCCAGAAGAGGGCAAGGGATGCGAACTACTGGCTTCAGCGCTTGACCCCGCGGCGGCCGCGCAGCCTGTGGTCCAAGGTGAATCGCGCGCGGGCCGAGGCCCTCATCGCCGCGGGTCGCATGCAGGCAAGCGGCCAGGCAGAGGTCGACCGCGCGAAGGCGGACGGGCGGTGGGATGCGGCGTACGACAGCGCGCGAACGGCGGCCGTCCCGGCCGACTTGCAAGCGGCCCTCGATGCGCACCCCAGGGCACGGGCGTTCCTCTCGACGCTGGACGCGGCGAACCGCTACGCCGTGCTATGGCGAGTGCAGACGGCAAGGAAGCCGGAAACGCGCGCCAGCCGCATCGAGGCGCTCGTGGCGATGCTCGCGCGCGGCGAGAAGATCCATCCGTGATCGGAGGATTGCTACCGTTGAGCGAAGCGCTGCGTGCCAGGGCCGACGAACGGTTGTCGAACCGGCGCCGCGTCGCTCGTCATGCTGGTGTGGGCGAAATCCCAAGGAGACCGACATGCGATTCATGGTGATGGTGAAAGCGACGAAGGACAGCGAGGCGGGCGTGATGCCCACGCAGGAGGAGTTCGCCGCGATGGGCGCGTTCAATGAAGAGCTGGTCCGGGCCGGCGTGATGGAGGCCGGCGAGGGCCTGCACCCGAGCTCACGAGGCGCCCGGGTCGCGTTCTCGGGCAAGGACCGGCGCGTGATCGATGGGCCGTTCGCCGAGACGAAGGAACTGGTCGCCGGCTTCTGGATCTGGAAGTGCGCTTCGCTGCAGGAGGCGATCGAGTGGGTGAAGAAATGCCCGAACCCGATGCGCACCGATTCCGAGATCGAGATCCGGCAGATCTTCTCGGCCGAGGATTTCGGAGACGCTCTGACGCCCGAGCTGCGCGAGCAGGAAGAGCGGCTGCGCAAGGAAGTCCAGTCGCGCGCCGGCTGATCGGCGGCTTCGGTAGCGTCCGCGCGCGGGAAGGGTGGCTTCTGGCCCGCGGAGTCCCCATTGCCAGACAAGCTGGATGAGCACCCCATGAGCAAGACGATCTTCGTCAGCCTTCCCGTCGCCGACCTCCCGGCCTCGACCGCCTTCTACAAGGCCTTGGGCTTCGAGCAGAACGCGCAATTCACCGACGCGACAGTCGCGTGCATGGCGTGGAGCGAGTCGGTTCGAGTGATGCTGATCACGCACGCGAAGTGGCGCACGTTCACGCAGCGGCCGTTCCCGCCAGCCGGAACGAGCGGACTGATGCTTTCACTGGCGATGGACAGCCGCGAGGCCGTGGATGCAATGAACCGCGCCGCCGCTGCGAACGGCGGACAGGCCGACGCGAATCCGGCCGAGGATTTCGGCTTCATGTACTCGCGGGACCTCGCCGACCCCGATGGCCACCTGTGGGCCGCGTTCTGGATGGATCCGGCGGGGGCATGCACCGGGAGGTGAGGTCATCGCCCGCCAGCTCGCGAGGCGGCAGGCCGCAAGGTGTGGGAGCTCGACTCCATTGGCGCTGCTTCCGGCCAGGAACCGCCAAAGTCAATCAGCTCTTGCCACGTTGACCTTCGTGCATCGGCAATGAACCCAGGGTGCGGTCTGGCTGTTCCTCGCGGCGTTTAGCGGCTGGTTACGGCGAGGAGCTTGATCTAGGGCGTTGCAGGCCGTCACGACCCGCGCGGCCACGACGGCGATTACACCCAGGCCGGCAATCTCTATCGCCTGCTGCCGTCCGACGAGAAGGGCCGCCTGACCTGCAACATCGCCAACGCAATGCGCGGCGTGCCGCGCGAAATTCAGGAACGGCAGATCGTGCACTTCGCGAAGGCCGATCCGCACTGCGGCGCCGAAGTGGCGCGCAAGTTGGGGGTGAAGTGACCGCCCCGCGGACAACCTCCGGCACGTGTTTGCGGATCGTCCCTGGGGCTCCGCGGGCAGCGTCGCCGGTTTCATGGGACGTTGGTCCCACAGACGTGGGGCGACTTGCGCAAAAAAATCGCAGGTGAAGCCCTTGTTCAATCCCGTGTCGAGGAGGTCCGATGGATCCCGAGCATCTGGCGGTCACCGCGGGCCACCCCGAGGGGCCTCATGCTCGCGAGCGTCGCACTGGCCTCGGCAGGCACTGTCGCGCCCAAGGCCGCAATGCCCCCGTCCTTTCGGAGTACCGGTATGACCCGCGAATCCAGGCTGGTCGTCGCTAGCTGCATCGCCGCCCTGCTGGTGGCACCCCCGTCCTGGGCGCAGGCGCCGGCCGTGCCTCCCGCCTCCTTGCAGGCGCCGGCCGCCGCGGCCTTCGGGCGCGAGGAGATCGAGCAACTGGTCGCGCCGATCGCGCTCTACCCCGACTCGATGGTGGCGCAGGTCCTCATGGCCTGCACCTATCCGCTGGAGGTGGTGGCGGCTGCGCGCTGGTTGAAGGCGAACCCGGACCTCAAGGGCAAGGCTCTCGAGGACGCCCTGCAGAAGCAGACCTGGGACCCGAGCGTGAAATCGCTGACGGTGTTTCCGCAGGTGCTCGCGATGCTGGACGAAAGACTCGACCTGACGCAGAAGCTGGGCGATGCCTTCCTCGCTCAGCAGAAGGACGTGCTCGACGCGGTGCAGCGCCTGCGCGCCCGGGCCGAGCAGGCGGGTAACCTGAAATCCGGCAAGGAGCAGACGGTCACCCGGGTGGAGGAGGGTGGCACCACCGTGATCCGGATCGAACCCGCCGACCCGCAGACCGTCTATGTCCCGACCTACGACCCGCACGTGGTGTACGGCGCGTGGCCGTATCCCGCGTACCCGCCCTACTATTACTACCCGCCCTACTACTACCCTTACGGCTGGGCGCCCGGGGCGGCCTTCGTGGGCTTCACGGCCGGCATCATCATCGGCGGCGCCTTGTGGGGCGGCTGCAATTGGGGCGGCGGCGGCGTGTACGTCGACCACCACAGCTACAACAATTTCAATCGCACCAACGTCGGCGACGGCAGCGGGCGCGGCAACTGGCAACACAGCCCGGAACACCGCAAGGGCGTCGGCTATCGGGACCAGGCGAGCCGCGACAAGTTCGGCGGCGGCCAGCGCGCCGGCATCGCCTCCCGCGAGCAGTTCCGCGGGCGCGATCAGGGGCAGCGCGACGCCGGGCGAGGCTCGGCAGGCGGCGCCGGCAGCCGCACCGGAGTCGGCGACCGCGCTTCCGGCATTGGCGGCGACCGCAGCGGGATGAGCGACCGCGGCAGCGGTTTCAGCGGCGTTGGCAGCGGCGCGCAGACGCGCGACTTCAGCAATCGCGGTGCCGCGAGTCGCAGCAGCGCCGGCGCGGGACGCGGTGGCGGGTTCAGCGGTGGCGGATTCGGCGGCGGCGGCGGTGGACGCGGTGGCGGGCGCCGCTGAGGAATCGGGGAACCAATCCATGGAGCGAGCCATGCATTGCATTCGTCTGGCGGCAATGAGGATCCGGGCGCCACTGGCCGCGCTGCTGGCTGTGGCCGCGCTGCTGGCCGCGCCGGCGGCCGTGGCCGCGTCCGCCGCGCAGAAGGTCTTCGACACGCCGCAGCAGGCCGCGGGGGAGTTGGCCGCCGCCACGAAGTCACACGACTCGGCGGCGATGCTCGCGATCCTCGGCGCGAACGCGGCGACCCTCGTCTTCTCCGGCGACGCCGTCGCAGACCGTGCCGCCGAGGATCGCTTCGCGCAGGCCTACGAGGAATCGCACCGGATCGAGATGCAGGGCGACGCGAAGGCGACGCTGGCCGTCGGGAAGGACGACTGGCCGTTTCCATTCCCGCTGGTGAAGTCGCAGGGCGGCTGGCGATTCAACGCGCGCGAGGGC
This sequence comes from Ramlibacter monticola, assembly GCF_016722785.1. Taxonomy (GTDB): domain Bacteria; phylum Pseudomonadota; class Gammaproteobacteria; order Burkholderiales; family Burkholderiaceae_C; genus Ramlibacter; species Ramlibacter monticola. The sequence goes on from NZ_JAEQNE010000003.1 coordinate 309,896, forward strand.
CGGGAGGAAGTCCTCACGCGGCGCATCGGGCGCAACGAGCTGTCGGTGATGCAGGTGTTGCAGGCTTACGTGGATGCGCAGCAGGAGTACTACCTGCGCAATCCCGACCAGGGCAAGCTGCTCGCCTACGCGCAGAAGGTGGGAAGCACCAAGGGCAAGCGTGACGGCCTCTACTACCCGGTCAACGCGGGCGAACCGCCGAGCCCCCTCGGCACCCTGTTCGCGAGCGCGCAGGCGGAGGGATACCGGCTCGGCTCGGGCCCGGAAGGAAAGCCGGTTCCGTACCACGGCTACATCTATCGCATCCTCAAGGCGCAGGGCCCGGCCGCCAAGGACGGAGCCTACGATTACGTCGTGCACGGGAAGATGATCGGCGGCTTCGCGCTGGTGGCCTATCCGGCGGCGTACGCGAATTCGGGCGTGATGACCTTCATCGTCAACCACGACGGTGTCGCCTACCAGAAGGACCTCGGTCCTTCGACGAGCGCGGTGGCTTCGAAGATGACCCGGTTCGATCCCGTCGCAGGCTGGAAACCCCTGTGACGGGGGAATGAGCGCGCAAGTCTGCGTCGCTCATTCCTGGCCAAAAGGCTTCTCTGCGGCCAGTTTGCCCTTTCGACCCCGACGGCCACCTGGGGGCCACGTCCTGGATGGATCCGAAGGCGACGCACGCCCCCACGTGAGGCGATGACGCTGAATGCTGCACACCGCTACGCCGCAATGGAACGGACGGCCAGGTCTTCCGGGCAGCGACGGCTAGTAACCGCTGGTGCGCTTATGCACGGTGGTGGTCGTGGTCACAGTCGTGCCCGGCGCCGGAGGACCGCCAACCTGCCGCGTGTTCGGTGCCGTCGCATGGTGCACCGGCTGGGCGGCAGGGGTGCGATGCGCGTGCCGCTTCTTCGGATGCGTGTGGATCGTCACGACCGTCGGACCGGTGTACACGAGGCGGCTCTTGTGCGTGGTCGTGGTGGTGGTGGCGGCGGTCGTCGCGGCGGCCATGCTGGCGGCGCACGAGAGGGCCAGCATGGGCAGCAGGATGGCGGACTTGTTCATCGTGGATCTCCCAGGAAATGCCTCATGCATAGCACGGACGACGCACGAGGAACGCGCGCGCACAAAGGCTTGCCACGTAGGACGCAGCTGGCGCGCGGGGCTACTGCTTCGAGCAGGCAGGTGCGGGACGCCCCGTCCTGCCTCCTCGCATCAGCGGGTCGAGCCGCGCTCGTCCAGGCGTGCCATCACGCGCTGGTCGCCCGTGCGAAGCACCGCCCTGGCATCGGCGAAGGCATCGATGTCATCCTGCCGACGGATCGTGTAGCTGCCCACGTACGTGCCCGGGCGTTCCTCGCGCAGCTGCAGCCCATCGAGCACGCCCGGCACGCGCACGGCTGCACGCGCATTCGGCGTGCCTTCCACGCGGAAGCGCACCACGCGTCCAGGCTCCAGGCCGTCGACGCGCGGCCACATGGCGAAGTTGCTGACTTCGGCATTCACGGTCGCCGGGGCGTTGCCCATGGCCCGAGCCTGGAATGCGGCCGGGTAGTCGTAGGAAACCACGACAGGTTCCTCACCCCAGCCAGCGCGCAGCATCATCTGCCGCGTCGGGTCGATGCGGTCGCTGCGACGGATTACGTACGAGGCCACGTACTCGCCCGGCGCACGCTCGCGAAGCGGGACCCGCACGTTGTCGGCGAGCGCGAGGTTCGCCCACCGCGCTCCCGGCGTGGCCCGCACCAGGATGCGTAGGGTGGACCCCGGGCGCAGGCCGGCATCGGAGTCGATCGTCATGTGATTGATCGTGCCTTGGCGGCTTGCCGCCACCCGGTACTGGGACTGCTGCGCGGCCGCAGGTTGGGCCACGAGGCCCACGGCGAGCGGCGCCAGCAGCAACGCTGCAGCGGCGAGCTTGGCTTGAATACTGCGTTTCATGGAACTGTCTCCTTCAGGTTTGCGATGGAGACTAGGCTAGGCGTGTCTGGATGAACGCGCCCTGAATGGGTGAGCCACGTCACGTAGGAAGAGCACGCTAGTTGAAGAGGACGAAGTCGGCTCTGCCGTGCGAGGATAGCCCTTGAGCTTGCCCGTGCCAGCAGCCAGGGGGTTCGCGGACCGTCGCCACCCTGCTGCAGACCTTAGCCTCGGCGCCGCCCTTTCATTTGCTCGAAGAGGTCATAGAGCTGCTGCGCCGCCGGCGACAGCGTGCGTCCGCGGCGCCGGATCAGGCCCACCTTGCGATGCACCACGGGATCGACGAGAGGAATGCTGACGAGGATCGGATGATCCTTGCCGGGCATCGCCATGGCGGGTACGGCAGCAACCCCAAGCCCCGCCTCGACGAGGCCCAGCGCGGTGGTGACGTGCTCGGCTTCGTAGATGGCCTGCGGTCGCTTCGCGACGCCTGCCAGTGCCTGGTCCAGCACGACCCGGTTGCCTGAGGACCGGCCCACCGACACGTAGTCGTAGTCGCTCAGCTGCGCCCAGCTCACGCGGCGCTGCCTGGCCAGTGGGTGGTCGCGCCGGCAGGCGGCGACGAAACGCTCCTCCACCAGGGCCTTGAACTCGAGCTCGCCCTCCTGGGCGCCGATGAAGTTCAGCCCGAAATCCGCCTCGCTGCGGGCGACCGCCGCCAGCACTTCGTTGGCGCCCGCGTCCAGCACCTTCACCCGCACGCGCGGGGACTGCTCGTGGTAAAGGCGGATCACGTGCGACAGGTAGTAGTACACGGTGGAAGGCACGCAGGCCACCGTGACCTCGCCCATGCGCGTCGCCGTGCCACCCCGGATGCCCACCAGCGTCGCGTCCAGGTCGTCCAGCAGTTCACGCACCTTGCGCTCGAAGTCGCGTCCGACGGCGGTGAGCGTGACGCGCCGCGTGTTGCGCTCCAGCAGCCGCACTCCCAGCGCCTGCTCCAGCTTGTCGATCCGGCGGCTGAAGGCCGGCTGCGACAGGTGCACCGCCTCGGCCGCCTTGCGGAAATTGCTGAGCTCCGCGACGGTCCGGAAGGCCACCAGGTCGTTCAGGTCGAAGTTCATGGCCACGGCGGCTCCTCCATTCAGTGATGTGCACAGAGCATCAGTTGATCTTAAAGATGCAATTCACTTTGGCAATGCAGGAACGGATCATTCAGCCATGCAACGAACGATCCCCTGCGTCCTCATGCGTGCCGGCACGTCGAGAGGCCCGTTTTTCCTGCGCGACTGGCTGCCGGCCGACGACACGGCCCGCGACGAGGCCCTCATCGGCGCGATCGGTGCCTCGGACCTGCTGCAGGTCGACGGTGTCGGCGGCGGCAGCACGCTGACCAGCAAGGTGGCCATCGTCTCCCGGTCTTCGCATCCGGGGTGCGACGTCGACTACCTGTTTGCCCAGGTCGGCGTGGGCCAGAAGTCGGTCGACACGCGGCCGAACTGCGGCAACATGCTCTCGGGCGTCGCACCGTTCGCGATCGAGCAGGGGCTCGTGCCGGCCCGGGACGGGGAGACGACCGTGCGCGTGTTCAACGTGAACACCCGCTCGCGGATCGACGTCACGGTGCAGACCCCGGGCCGACGCGTGCGCTACGAAGGCGACACGGGAATCGACGGGGTGGCGGGCACGGCGGCACCGATCCGGCTGAACTTCCTCGACGCGTGGGGATCCGTCACGGGTTCACTGTTCCCCACCGGACGCCGCATCGACACCATCGACGGCATCGAGGTGAGCTGCATCGACGCCGCGATGCCCCTGGTGATCATCCGCGCCCGCGACCTCGGGCTGAGCGGTCGCGAAATGCCCGCCGAACTCGATGCCGACACGGCGCTGCTGGCGCGCATCGAGGCGATCCGCTGCGCGGCCGGCCAGGCCATGGGCCTCGGCGACGTGTCCGGCAGCGTCGTTCCGAAGCCGGTGATCGCCAGCGAGGGCGACGATGCGGACAGCGTCACCTCCCGCTACTTCACGCCGCGCCGCTGCCACGCCTCCCATGCAGTCACCGGCGCCATCGGCGTCGCCACGGCCTATGCGCTGCCCGGCACCGTCATCAGCAGCGACGCGCGCCGCACCGGCGTCCGCTCCATCGCCGTGCTGCATCCGCAGGGGCGCATCGAGGTCGAAGTGGCCATCGAAGGTGCCGGCGACGAAGCCCGTGTGCAGCGCGCAGCACTCGTGCGCACCGCGCGAAAGATCCTGCAGGGCGACCTGCACCTCCCGCCCTACGTGTTCTCGAAAGATCCTGAAGGAGACAAACCCATGAAACGACTGATCGCACCGGCATTGGCCGCCGCGCTGGCCACGGCAGCGCCGATGGTCCTGGCCTACCCCGACAAGCCGATCACCATCGTGGTCCCCACCGCGCCCGGCGGCGGCAACGACGCGATGGCGCGAGTGATCGGGCAGAAGCTCGGACCGCTGCTGGGCCAGACCGTGATCGTCGACAACCGTGCCGGCGCGAATGGGGCGATCGCGAGCGAGTTCGCGGCGCGTGCGGCGCCCGATGGCCACACGCTCATGTTCGGCTACATCGCCACGCACGCAATGAATCCGGCGCTGCAGAAGCTGCGCTACGACCCGGTCGCCGACTTCGCGCCGGTGGGGCTCGTCGGCTACTCGCCCACGCTGATGGTGGCCAACACTTCGGTGCAGATCAAGGACGTCAAGGACCTGGTCGCACAGCTGAAGGCCAAGCCTGACCGGTACACCTACGCGTCGGCGGGCAACGGAACGGCGCCCCACTTCGCGGCGGAACTGTTCAAGCTGAACGCGGGCGTCGTGATGCTGGGTGCCCCCTACAAGGGATCCGCGCCCGCCATCACGGACACCATCGGCGGCCAGACGCAGTTCATGTTCCCGAGCCTGTATACCGCCTTGCCGCATGTGAAGGCCGGCAAGCTGCGTGCCCTGGCCGTGGCGGGACCGCAGCGCTCCGCGCTCCTGCCCGACGTCCCGACGCTGAAGGAAGCCGGCGTCGATGGCGTGGACGTGCGGCAGTGGTACGGATTCTTCGTGCCGGCCAAGACGCCCAAGCCCATCGTGGACCAACTGAACAAGGCCTTGAACCAGGTGCTGGCCGACAAGGAGGTGGTGAAGCGCCTGGCCGAACACGGTGCCGACGTCCAGGCGAGCACTCCCGAGGAGTTTGGCGCGCTCGTGAAGAGCGAGCTCGCCAAGTGGAAGAGCGTGGTGCAGCGCGCCAAGCTGACCGCCGACTGAAGCAAGGAAGCCTGGACATGCAAACCTCACTCGACGAACTGCAGGCCTGGATCGGCCGCACCGAAACGGTCCGCGACAGCATTGGAGCGACGCCCGTCAAGGCCCTGGATGCAACGCTGGACCATCCGGCGCGACCGGTGGAGCAAGGGACGGCGCTGCCTCCGTTGTGGCATTGGTTGTACTTCCTGCCGCTGCATCGCCAAAGCGAGATCGGGCCCGACGGGCACGCCAGGCGCGGGGGCTTCCTGCCGCCGGTGCCGCTGCCGCGGCGCATGTGGGCCGGCAGCCAGTTCGAATTCCGCTCGCCGGTGCGTGTTGGCGACGCGGTGGAGAGGACGTCGACGATCGCCGATGTGTCCGTGAAGGAAGGTCGCACGGGCAAGCTCGTCTTCGTCAAGGTGCGGCACGAGCTTCGCTGCAACGGTGCCACGGACCCCGCCATCGTGGAATTCCACGACATCGTCTACCGGGAAGCCAGGCGGCCCGACGACGTCGAGCCGCCGCCGCAGCGCGCCGAGGCCGGTGCTTCCTGGCGACGGGAGATCGTCCCCGACGATGTCCTGCTGTTCCGCTACTCGGCCCTGACTTTCAACGGCCACCGCATTCACTACGACCGCAAGTACGTGACCGAGGTCGAGGGCTACCCCGGACTGATCGTGCACGGCCCCCTGATCGCCACGCTCCTGATGGACCTCGTGCGCCGGCAGATGCCGCAGGCCGACGTCGCAAGTTTCCGCTTCAAGGCGGTGCGGCCGACGTTCGACCTGAACCCGTTCCACGTCAACGGGCAGCCCGGGCCGGACGGCAAGACCGTGCGCCTCTTTGCCTCCGACCACGAAGGCTGGCTGACCATGGACGCCACCGCAGTCCTGCGCTGAGAAGGAACGATCACCATGCAACCGCTCAAGGGCCTGACCGTCGTCACCCTCGAACACGCTATCGCCGCCCCGTTCGCTACCCGCCAGTTGGCGGACCTCGGTGCGCGGGTCATCAAGATCGAGCGCCCCGGTTCGGGCGACTTCGCCCGCGGGTACGACCAGCGGGTGCGGGGCCTGGCCTCGCACTTCGTCTGGACCAACCGATCCAAGGAAAGCCTGACCCTCGACGTCAAACATCCCGAGGCGGCGAAGGTGCTGGAGCGGCTGGTGATCGAGAAGGCGGATGTGGTCGTGCAGAACCTCGCTCCCGGTGCGGCGGCACGCTTGGGACTGGGGTATGAGCGACTCGCCAAGCGCAAGCCGTCTCTCATCGTGTGTGACATCTCCGGGTACGGTGACGATCCGGCAAGCCCCGGACCGTACCGGGACAAGAAGGCCTACGACCTGCTGATCCAGAGCGAGGCGGGCTTCGTATCGGTCACGGGCACGCCTGACGAGCCGTGCAAGGCGGGTCCCTCCATCGCGGATATCGCAGCGGGGATGTACGCCTACACCAACATCCTGGCGGCCTTGCTGCAGCGGGGCCAGACCGGCAAGGGCCAGCGGATCGACATCTCCATGCTGGAATCCCTCGCCGAGTGGACCAGCTACCCCCTGTACTACGCGTTCGACGGGGCCGAGCCGCCGCCGCGCACAGGCGCCAGCCACGCGACCATCTACCCCTACGGCCCGTTCCCCGCCGGCGATGGCGGCACGGTGATGTTGGGCCTGCAGAACGAGCGCGAGTGGGCCGCGTTCTGCGAGAAGGTCCTGCGGCAGCCAGGCGTCGCCACCGATCCGCGATTCACCGCCAACTACAAGCGGGTCGCCGAGCGGGAGGCACTGCGCGGGATCATCGTGGAGGCGTTCGCGTCGCTGACCGTCGCGCAGGTGCTCGAAAGGCTGGAGGCCGCGCAGATCGCGAACGCCCAGGTCAACACGATGCGGGACGTCTGGGCGCATCCGCAGTTGAAGGCGCGAGGCCGCTGGACCGAAGTCGGCTCGCCGCAGGGGCCGCTGCCCGCGATGCTGCCGCCCGGAAGCTGGGACGTGGGGCCTCGCATGGATCCGGTCCCCGCCTTGGGCGAGCACACCGACGCCATCCTGGGGGAATTGGGCTACGGCGCCTCCGACATCCAGGCACTGCGCTCGGTGCAGGCAGTGTGACGGAGCAAGGTGTGACCCATCCCGACGCGCCCCCGCGCACCTACCTCTTCGTTCCGGGCACCCGGCCGGAACGCTTCGCAAAGGCGCTCGCCAGCGGCGCGGACTGCGTCGTGCTGGACCTCGAAGACGCGGTGGCGCCGGAGGACAAGGACCGGGCACGCGAGGAAATCGTCCGCTGGTGCTCGTCTGCCGCCGCGGCCGACCGCTCCCGCATCGTCGTCCGCATCAACGACGCTGCGTCCGGCTGGTTCACTGACGATCTTCGCGCGCTGCAAGCTTGCGGCTGCGCACAGGTGCTGTTGCCGAAAGCCGAGGAGGCTTGGCAGGTCACCGCAGTCGTGGCCGCCGTCCCGGAAACGCGGGTGCTCGCGCTGGTCGAAAGCGCGCGCGGCGTGGCTCGGGTGGACGAGGTGGCCGCCGCCTTGGGCGTCGCACGCCTGGTGTTCGGCACGCTGGACCTCGCGCTCGACCTGGACATCGACATTTCCGAAGACGCAAGCGGACTGGCGTATGCAGCCGGCCGCATTGCCATCGCCTCACGGGTCGCCGGGCTGCCGGCGCCGGTGGCGGGCGTGACGCCGCAACTCCAGGACGCCCAGCGCCTGCTGGCTGACCTCGCGCTCGCGCGCCGGCAGGGCTTCGGCGCCAAGCTGTGCATCCACCCGGGACAGGTTGCTCCTGTCCACGCCGCGCTGCAGCCGAGCCCACAGGCGCTGGTCTGGGCTCGGCGCGTGCTTGAGGCGGACGTCGCCTCGCCCGGTGCCGCCCGCCTGGACGGCCGCATGATCGACCGCCCCGTGGTCGAGCAAGCACGGCGCACGCTGGGCATGGCGCGCGACTGATCGACTTCTTCCACATCCCACCAGAAAGAGACATCCCCATGGCTTCCACCATCATCGATTCGCGCATCTTCGGCGACATGTTCAGCGACGCACGCATGCGCGATGTCTGGTCCGACGAGAACCGCACCGCCAAGTACCTGGACATCGAGCGCGCCCTGGCCAAGGTGCAAGGCGCCCTCGGCATCATCCCGAAAGAGGCGGCCGCCGAGATCGTGAAGAACTGCGAGCTCTCGCAGATCGACTGGCCGAAGCTCAAGGCCAAGACCGAGCAGATCGGCTATCCCATCATCGCGGTGGTCAACCAGATCAACGCCAACTGCCGCGACGGCCTGGGGGAGTACTGTCACTGGGGAGCGACCACCCAGGACATCACCGATACCGCCGCCGTGCTGCAGATGCGCGAAGGCCTGGCGCTCGTGGAGCAGGATCTCGACGAGATCGGCGAGGCGCTGGCGGCGCTTGCGCGGAAGTACCGGGACACGCCCGTCATCGGGCGCTCCAACCTTCAGCAGGCCACACCGATCACCTTCGGCTACAAGATGGCCGCGATCCTGGCCGGCATCGACCGCCACCGCGAGCGGCTGCAGCAACTGAAGCCCAGAGTGCTCATGGGTGAGTTCGGCGGGGCCTCGGGAACGCTGTCGTCGCTCGAGCGCGGCGCGATGGAGACCCAGGCTGCCCTGATGAAGGAACTCGGCCTGGCGCAACCCCTGATCTCCTGGCACACGGTGCGCGACACCATCGCCGAGGTGGGCGCCTTCCTTGGTCTGGTCGGGGGATCGCTCGGCAAGATCGCCATGGACGTCAAGCTGATGATGCAGACCGAGGTGGGTGAAGTGTTCGAGCCCTTCGCGCCGGGCCGCGGCTCGTCCTCCACCATGCCGCAGAAGCGCAACCCCATCTCCTGCCTGTACATCCACGCCAACATCTCGGTAGCGCGCCAGCATGCCGCTGCGCTGATGGACGCGATGGTCGCCGATCACGAGCGCTCGACCGGCCCCTGGGAAATCGAATGGGTGGCGCTGCCCGAGATCTTCTGCCTGCTGTCCGGCGCACTCAAGCAGACGAAGTTCATCCTCAAGGGCCTGGAGGTCGACGCGACGCGCATGCGGGCCAACATCGACATCACGAACGGCCTCGTCATGTCGGAGGCCGTGATGATGGGCCTGGGTCCTTACATCGGCCGCGAGTATGCGCACGACCTCGTGTACGACCTCTGCCGCCAGGCCGTCACCGAAGACCGCCCGCTGATCGACATCCTGGCGGCCCACCCGGAAATCTCCAAGCACGTCACGCGCGCACAGCTCGAGGCGTTCTGCGATCCGGGCAAGAACCTGGGGCAGGCGGGCGTGATGGTCGATCGCGTCCTCGCGGCGCGGGCCTGAGCGCTTCCCGCGCACCGAAGTGAACGCGCCGGCATGGCCGGCAGCGTTCCCCATGAGAGCTGAGGAGACAACCCAGTGAAACTGTCAAAGCCTTTCAAGCTTCTGTATGTCCAGGTCCTGATCGGGCTGGCGCTCGGTATCGCAGTGGGCCACTACTGGCCTGAGTTCGGCGCCGCGCTGAAGCCGCTCGGGGACGGGTTCGTGAAGCTGGTCAAGATGATGATCGCGCCGGTCGTGTTCTGCACGATCGTGACCGGAATCACCGCGCTGGGAGACTCCCGGGAGATCGGCAAGACCCTGCTGAAGGCGATGGGCCTGTTCTATGCCCTGACCGCCCTTGCCCTGCTCACCGGACTCGCCGCCGTCCTGCTCATGCAGCCTGGGGCGGGGATGCACATCGATCCGAAGCAACTCGATGCCTCGGTGGCCAGCCGCTTTGCCAGCCAGGTGCACATCCACGGCTTCGTCGACTTCGCACTGCATATCATCCCCAACGCATTCTTCGGCGCGTTCGCCGAGGGGGAGGTGCTCCCGGTGCTGCTGCTCGCGGTTCTCTGCGGCTTCGGGTTGGCGCGCATCGGCAATTCGGCACGCCCCGTGCTGGAGGGCATCGATGGCTTCTCGCACATGCTGTTTGCAGCCTTCGGCATGATCATGCGGCTCGCACCGATTGGCGCCTTCGGCGCGATGGCCTTCACCGTCGGACGCTACGGCATCAAATCCATCGGTTCGCTCGGCCTGCTGATAGGCACCTTCTACATCGCCTGCATCTTCTTCGTCGTCGTGTTCCTGGGCGTGCTGGCACGGCTGCACGGATTCAGCTTGTGGCAAGTGATGCGGTATGTTCGTGAGGAACTGCTCGTGGTGCTGGGTACCTCTTCCAGCGAGCCGGTGCTGCCAAGGCTTTTGCTCAAGCTGGAGCGCCTCGGCTGCAAGAAGGGCGTCGTCGGCTTGGTCCTGCCCACGGGATATTCATTCAATCTCGACGGAACTGCGATCTACCTGACGCTCGCCTCCATGTTCATCGCCCAGGCGTGCGACGTGCACCTGTCCTGGATTCAGATCGGCAGCATGCTTGGCGTGATGCTGCTCACCTCGAAGGGCGCTGCCGGGGTGACTGGCAGCGGCTTCGTTGCACTGGTGGCCACCTTGACCGTGATGCCCGAGCTCCCCGTGGCTGGCGTCGCGCTGATCGTGGGCATCGACCGGTTCATGTCCGAAGCGCGGGCGCTTACCAGCACGATCAGCAATGTGGTCTGCTGCATCGTGGTGTCGATCTGGGAGAACGCGTGCGACCGCGACCGACTTCGGCGCGAGTTGGCAGAGAACTACGCTGGCACCGAGCGCGACTTGGAGGAGGATCCGACGGAATCCTTCCCCGCACATGTCGTGAGTGGCCCTGTGGGGCACTAAGGGGGGCTGCCCCGATTTCCCGAGGGTCGACGTTTGCTACGCAGCCTTGGCTCGCTGGTTCCCGACAAGGGGGCTAGTCCGACTTGGCCGCCGCATCGGTAGTGCCCAGGCTCCACAAGCGCAGCGCGACGTGGATCTCCAGCGCGCGCGTCGCGTGCCCCCAGTGGCCGATCAGGTCCTCGATGGTCGCCAGCCGTTGCCGGACCGTGTTCACGTGGATGCCGAGGCGCTGCGCCGCGAGCTTGGCGTTCTGGTTGCAGTCGAAGTAGTGCAGCAGGGTGGCTGCGAGTTCGGTGCCGCGCTTGCGGTCGTACCCGGTCAACACGCCGATGGTCGCGTCCAGGAAGCCGGCCAGGCTGGCCTGGTCGTGCGTCTCGAACAGGGTGGAATACAGCGCCATCTCGTTCTGGCCGACCACCTGCCCCTGCACGCCGATGCGCCGCAGCACCGGCAGCGCACGGCGCAGCATCACGTACACGCCGGGGATTTCTGCCGGCGTCGGGAGCGGGCGCGAAACGATGCCGCGGTATTCGGCACCGAACGCCTCCCGGGCCCGCTCTCCGAGGACGCGGCGCACGTCGCCGGCCCGGGTGGTTGCACAAAGAATCACGAGCACGCCGTCCAGGTCGTCGAAGATCGCGTGCTGCAGCAGGTTGGCTGCACGCAGCCGGCGCGCGGCATGGCCGGCCTGCGTTTCGCCGGTGTCCACCAGCATCAGCGAACTGGGCTGCGACAGGTCCACGCCGAAGGGCGCCGCCCGCTCGCACAGCAGGCCCAGGTCGTCCTGGCGCGGCGAGGTGAGCCCGCGCAGCAGGGTCGACAGGTCGCGGCTGCGCGTCGCCTCCATGCGCTCGCGCGAGAGCAGCACGACGCTCACCATGCTGGCGGCGCGCTCGAAGGTGCGGACGGACATCTCGTCCAGCTCGCCGCGGCGAAACAGCAGCACGGACCCGAGCACGTCGCCGCCGCCGATCACCGCGCTCACCCGGCACGACTCGCCGTCCGCTTCGAAAGCGACCATGGAGCGGCCGAGCTCGCAGCTGCGGCGCAGTGCGCCCGCGATGGCGCTGCTGTGGTCGCCGTGCGGCGTGTAGGTCTCGGGGCCGCGTCCGTCGTATCCGGGCGGGGTGCCGCGAGCGATCACCTGCGCCGCCTCGTCCAGCACCAGCACGCTTCCGCCCATCAGCTGCGCCACCGACTCGCACAGCGTCGCCAGCGACGCGCCCCGGGCGAGCAGGGCCATGAGCTGGTCGTGGCCGTCGGCCGCCTCCTGCACCTGGCGTGCGTGCCGCTCCAGCTCCGTCCCGGCCGCCTCGGCCGCCTGCACGGCGGCGCGGGCCTGGTCGAAGGCGCGCGCATTCTTGATGGCGACCGCGGCGTGGGTGGCCAGGGTCGACAGGATCGAGAGGGTCTGCGCGGTGTGCGTGCGCGGGTAGCGGTCGGCGGCGAACAGCAGGCCGATCACCTCCTCTTCCCACATCAGCGGCACGCCCACCAGGGCGGAGATGCCTTCGGCGCGGAAGATGTCGTCGAACCGCGGCTCGTGCGGAAAGCGCGTGTCGTGCAGGTAGTCGGTGGTGGTGAAGGGCATGCGGGTGGCCATCACCACGCTGGCCGCGCCGCTGTCGCTGCGGATGCCCATCGCCGTGGTGGCCTGCGTCAGCCCGCCTTCGGACGCCAGCGACTGGAACCAGCCGCGCGCGTCGTCCAGCGTGGACAGCCAGGCCATGTCGGCTCCCAGCAGGTTGCGCGTGCGCGAAACGATGGCCGCCAGCAGGTTCGCCAGATCCAGCCGCCCGGAGAGGTCCTGCGCCGATTCCATCACCGCCAGCATCCCGTGCTCGCGCTGTTGCAGCAGGTCCAGCCGGTTGCGCACCGCCATGGCCATGCGAACCGTCTCCACCAGGCCCGCCTTGCCCGGGCGGCTCGCCGCCAGCGCCTCGGCATGGGCGAGATGCTGCGCGAATTCGTCCGCCGGCGCACCGCGATGCAGCAGGCGAATCAGCGCGCTGGCGATCTGCTCGTCCGAGTCCATGGGCCCTTCACTCCGTCCTCAACCGACAGGCAAGGGTAGCAGGCGTGGGGGCGCCCGGCTCCCGAATTGCGCAGTCACTTGATGACATCGGGATTCGCGCGGATATGTGCGCGTGCGACATAGGGCGGCGCGGGGCGATTCCGGACACTCGGGTGACTTTCGCCGATTTCCCCTTTTCGAGCCCCTCCCTCCCATGGCCCTCCACGAGTTGCTGCGCCCCCGCTCCGGACTGCGCGTGCTGGTCACGGCCGGGGGCAGCGGCATCGGCGCATCGGTGGCCCGGGCGTTCCACGCGGTGGGGGCGCGCGTCCACGTCTGCGACGTCGACCGCTCCGCGCTCGATCGCCTGACGGGCGCCACCCCGGGCATCACCGGCAGCATGGCGGATACCTCGGTCGCGGCCGACGTGGATGCCGTGTTCGAGGACGTGCGAAGCCACCTCGGCGGCCTGGACGTGCTGGTGAACAACGCCGGCATCGCCGGGCCCATTGGCCCGATCGAGGACATGGCTGCGGCCGATTGGGACCGCACCGTGGCCGTCAACCTCGACAGCCAATACTACTTCGCGCGCCGCGCCATCCCGCACCTGTTGGCCAGCCCCGATCCCAGCCTGATCGCCATGGGCTCGGTGGCGAGCCGGCTCGGCTACGCGTTCCGCACGCCCTATGCGGCGAGCAAGTGGGGGATCGTCGGCCTGACCCAGTCGCTCGCCATCGAGCTCGGGCCGCAGGGCGTGCGCGTCAACGCCATCCTTCCCGGCGCGGTGGAGGGCGATCGCGTCAGCAGCGTGCCCGCGGCGCGCGCGGCCGCCCTGGGCGTCGATGTCGACGCCATGCGCGAGCAATACCGCCGCAAGAGTTCGCTGCGGCGGATGGTGAGCGCGGACGACGTCGCCGCGCTGGCGCTGTTCCTGTGCTCGCCGGCGGCACGCAACCTGACCGCCCAGGTCATCAGCGTGGACTGCAATCTCGAATACCTCTGAATCCCGCTCAACCCTCGTCTATCGCCAGGAGACAAACCATGCCCCCGTTGCGCCTCGCCATCCTTCCCGCGGCCCTGCTGCTTTGCGGCGCCGTGCACGCCGCGCCCGTGAAGATCGGCGTGCTCGAGACCTTGTCCGGCGCTTCGGCGTCCTCGGGCCAGGCGTTCCGCGACGGCGTGCGCTATGCGATTGCCAGGCTCAACGCCAGCGGGGGCTGGAACGGCGAACCCGTGCAGTTGGTGGAGTACGACAGCCAGGGTGGCCCCGCGGGCGCGGCCGACAAGCTGAAGGCCGCCATCGCCGACGGCGTGCAGATCATCGTGCAGGGGTCGTCGTCCTCGATCGGCGGCCAGATCACCGAGGACGTGCGCAAGCACAACATGCGCAACCCCGGCAAGGAGGTCGTGTACATCAACGTGGGTGCCGAGGCGCTGGAGCTCACCGGCGAGAAGTGCCACTTCCACCACTTCCGGCTCACGGCCAACGCGCAGATCCGCACCAAGGCGCTGGTGGAAGGCATGAAGCAGGCCAACGCGCTGGGCGCGCGCGTGTACGCGATCAACCAGAACTACGCCTGGGGCCAGGACATGGAGAAGGCCATCGCCGAGGCCGCGCCCCAGGGCGGCTACCAGGTGGTCGAAAAAACGTTGCACGACACCAACAAGATCCAGGACTTCGCACCCTACGTGGCCAAGATCGGCGCCGCCAAGGCCGACACCGTGCTCACGGGCAACTGGGGCAACGACCTGCTGCTGCTGATGAAGGCCACCAAGGCCGCCGGCCTGAAGACGCGCTTCGGCACCGTGTTCCTCGACCAGCCGGGCAACATCGCCAATGCCGGCGAAACGGCGGTGGGCCACTTCGTCGCCCACGCCTTCAATGCCGAAGCCGGCGGAGCCGAGGGCGAACGCTTCGTCAGCGACTACCAGGCGAAGATCGGGCATCCACCGGTGTTCGTGGAGCCGCAGACCGCGTTCGGCCTGGCGATGGTCGCCGACGCCCTGAAACGCACCCGCCCCGAAGCCGGCCTGTTGAACGTCAACGCCTTCGCGAGCAACCTCGAGGCCACGAAGCTGAAGACGCCGATGGGCGAGATGTCGATGCGCGCGGCCGACCACCAGGTGCTGCTGCCGATCGTGGTGTCCACGGTGAGCAAGGCCGCCCGCTACAAGGCTGACGGCTCCGACGTGGGGTTCGCGCCGGTCAAGGTGTTCGCGGCCGAACAGGTGGCCACGCCCGTGCAGGCCAGCTGCAAGATGAAGCGCCCGGAATGAGCGCGCTGCAAGGCAAGGTTGCGTGGATCACCGGCGCCGGCTCGGGCATCGGGCTGGCGGCGGCGCAGGCGCTGGCCGCGGCGGGCGCGGTGGTGGTGCTCTCGGGCCGCCGGGCCGGCGTGCTCGGGGCGGCAGCCGAAGGCATCGCCGCGCAGGGGGGGCGCGCCGAGGTGGAGGGGCTCGACGTCACCGATGCGGCTGCCGTCGCCGCCACGGCGGCGCGCATCCTGGCCCGCCACGCGGGTCGCATCGACGTGCTGGTCAACAGCGCAGGCACCAACACGCCGGAGCGGTTCTGGCGCGACCAGTCCCCCGAAGGCTGGCGCCAGGTGGTGGCGACCAACCTGGACAGCATGTTCTACACCGTGCATGCCGTGCTGCCCGCGATGCGCGCGCGGCGCGACGGCCTGGTCGTCAACGTCTCGTCCTGGGCCGGCGTCCATCACCCCAAGCTGACCGGCCCGGCCTACAACGGCAGCAAGCATGCCGTGACGGCCATGACCGAGACCATCAACATCGAAGAGGGCGTCCACGGCATCCGTGCCTGCTGCCTCTGCCCGGCCGAGGTGTCCACGCCCATCCTCGACACGCGCCCGGTCCCGCCGAGCGCGGAGGAGCGCGCCCGCATGCTGCGGCCCGAGGATTTGGGGCACACCATCCGCTTCCTCGCCGAGTTGCCGGCCGGGGTCTGCGTCAACCAGTTGATCATCAGCCCGACGTGGAACCGGATGTACGTGAATGATTTGTAGCCAGGGCAGGAGCGCCAGATGATGAACGGGAGACTGTCGGTTGCCATCGTCGGTGCGGGCCTCATGGGCCACGGCATCGGCCAGGTCTTCGCGCGGGCCGGCCACCGGGTGGTGCTGACCGACCCGGCCCCAGATGTCCTGGCGCAGGCGATTCCGCGCGTCGAACAGAACCTGCGGGCCGAAGGCGTGGACGCCGCGGGGGTGGTCTGCAACCTCTCGACGCAGCCGGATCTCCGCAAGGCCGTCTCCGGCGCGGACCTGGTCATCGAGGCCGCACCGGAGAAGCTGGAGCTGAAGCACCGGATCTTCACCGAAGTCGCGGCGGCCGCGCCCTCGCATGCGGTGCTGGCCAGCAATACCTCGGTGATCCCGATCACCCGTATCGGGGAGCCGCTAGACGCGGACGCGCGCGGCCGGCTGGTCGGGACCCACTGGTGGAACCCGCCGCACCTGATCCCGCTGGTCGAGGTGGTCCGCAGCGAATACACGCGGATGGACGTCTTCGAGCAGACCTTTGCCTGGCTGGCAGCGGTCGGCAAGGCACCGGTGAAGGTCCACCGCGACGTCACCGGGTTCATCGGGAACCGGCTCCAGCATGCGCTGTGGCGCGAGGCCATCGCGCTCGTCGCCGGCGGGGTGTGCGATGCCGAGGCGATCGACACCGTCGTCAAGAACAGCTTCGGCCTGCGCATGCCCGTGCTGGGGCCGATGGAGAACGCGGACCTGGTCGGCCTGGAACTGACGCGCGACGTGCACCGCGTGCTGTTCCCGGACCTGCACGAGGACAAGGCGCCGTCGCCGCTGCTGGACCGGCTGATCGCGCAAGGGCACGGCGGGATGCGTTCCGGCCAGGGCCTGCGGCCGTGGACGCCTGCCGCCGCGGACGAAGTGAGGCGCGCACTCGCGACCCACCTGATCCGGATGCTCGAATCGCGGGCCGCCGGCCGCTAGGCGCCGGCCGCCGCGACCCGGGCCGGAAGCTCCCACCGGCATCGGGAAGTTGCGCGGACCCGGCGCGCAGTGCGCCGCACACATAGCGAGCCGACACCATGTGTTGCGCCAGCACATAGGAACGGACACGGGGCTGCGAGACAGTCCTACTCCATGAACATCCTCGATTCGCTCAGGCCGATTCCGGGCCTGAAAGTGCTCGTCACCGCAGGCGCCAGCGGCATCGGCGCCGCCATCGCCCGTGGATTCTGCGAAGCCGGCGCCCGCGTGCACGTGTGCGACATCGATCGCGTGGCGCTGGACCGCCTGGCCACCGAAAACCCCGACATCACGATCAGCACGGCCGACGCCTCCAGCGAGCGCGACGTCGACCTCGTGTTCGACGACGTGCGCGGCACGCTGGGCGGCCTCGACGTGCTGGTGAACAACGCCGGCATCGCCGGGCCCACGAGCGGCATCGAGAGCATGGACGCCGGCCAGTGGGAGCGCACGGTGGCCGTCAACCTGAACAGCCAGTTCCTGTTCGCGCGGCGCGCCGTGCCGCTGCTGAAGGCTTCGCAGTCCGACCCCTGCATCGTGGCGATGAGCTCCGTGGCCGGCCGCCTGGGCTATGCCTACCGCACCCCCTATGCGTCCACCAAGTGGGCGGTGGTCGGCCTCATGAAGTCGCTGGCCATCGAGCTCGGTCCGCAGGGCGTGCGCGTCAACGCCATCCTGCCGGGCGCGGTGGAGGGCGACCGCATGAACGCGGTCATCGCCGCGCGCGCCGCAGCGACCGGCGTCACCCCGGAGGAAATGCGCGAGGAGTACCTGCGCAAGATCTCGCTGCGCCGGATGGTCACGGCGGCGGACGTCGCCGCCATGACGCTGTTCCTCTGCTCGCCTGCCGCGCGCAACGTCAGCGGCCAGGCGATCAGCGTCGACGCCAACGTCGAATACCTCTGACCGGCGCCCCACGCCGGCTGTTCCCCATTCTTCCAAAGGAGACCTTGATGCACGCCTTCCGCCTTCTCTCCCTTTCCGCCGTCGCCGCCGCCTGCATGGCCGCGGGGACCGCCTGCGCCGACCCCGTCAAGATCGGCGTGATCGAGACGCTGTCGGGGCCGCAGGCCGCCTCGGGCCAGATGTACCGCGCGGCCGCGCGCTACGCGGTCGAGCGGATGAACGCGGAGGGCGGCTGGAACGGGCAGCCGGTGCAGCTGGTGGAGTACGACAACCAGGGCGGGCCCGCCGGCGCGGCCGACAAGCTGAAGGCAGCCATCGCCGACGGTGTGCACATCGTGGTGCAGGGCGCCTCCTCCGCGGTGGGCGGGCAGATCACCGAGGACGTCCGCAAGCACAACCTGCGCAACCCCGGCAAGGAAATGATCTACGTGAACGTCGGCGCCGAGGCGCAGGAGCTCACCGGCGAGAAGTGCCACTTCCACCACTTCCGCTTCAGCGGCAACGCCCCGGTGCGCACCAAGGCGCTGGTGCTGGCCATGAAGCAGTCCAATGCCCTGGGCGCTCGCGTGTACGCGATCAACCAGAACTACTCCTGGGGCCAGGACATGGAGCAGGCCATCGTCGACACGGCAACGCTGGGCGGCTACCAGGTGGTCGAGAAGACGCTGCACGACACCAACAAGATCCAGGACTTCGCCCCCTACGTGGCCAAGATCGGCGCCGCCAAGGCCGACACCGTGATCACCGGCAACTGGTCCAACGACCTGCTGCTGCTGATGAAGGCCACCAAGGCGGCGGGCCTGAAGGCGCGCTTCGGGACCGTGTTCCTCGACCAGCCGGGCAACATCGCCAACGGCGGCGAGCTCACGCTCGGCCACTACATCGTCCATGCCTTCAATGCGGAGGCCGCCGGCGCCGACGGCGAGCGCTTCGTGGCCGACTACAAGGCCAAGGCCGGTCACGCGCCGATCTTCATCGAGCCGCAGACCGTGTTCGGCCTGGCCATGGTCGCCGACGGCCTCAAGCGCGTGAAGCCCGAAGGCGGCAAGCTGAACGTGAACGCGCTGGCCAAGGCGATCGAGACCGCGAAGATCAAGACGCCGATGGGCGAGATGAGCATGCGCGCGGCCGATCACCAGGCGCTGCTGCCGATGGTGGTGTCCACCGTGGCGAAGGATGCGAAGTACAAGGCCGACGACACCGACATGGGCTTCAAGCCGGTGAAGATGTTCTCGGGCGCGGAAGCCGCCGCCCCGGTGCAGGCCAGCTGCAAGATGCAGCGCCCCTCCTGAACCCAGAGCGCAGCGGGCGGGCCCACGCGGCCCGCCCGCGCACCCACGCCCATGGACACTCTCCTCGTATCGCTGCTGAACGGGATCATCTACGGCCTGGTGCTGTTCATGGTCTCGGCCGGCCTGACGCTCATCTTCGGGATGATGGGCGTGCTGAACTTCGCCCATGCTTCGTTCTACATGCTGGGCGCCTACTTCGCCTTCGCGCTGCAGGGCGTGCTGGGCTTCTGGGGCGCTCTGGCTCTCTCGCCGCTGCTGGTGGGCCTGGTCGGCACCGTGGTCGAACGCTTCTTCCTGCGCCGGGTGCACCGCTACGGGCACGCGCATGAACTGCTGCTGACCTTCGGCCTGTCGTTCATCATCGCCGAGCTGGTCAAGCTGTTCTTCGGCAACTTCCCCGTCAACTACCGCATCCCCGCCTCGCTGGACTTCGCTGCCTTCCAGCTCGGAAGTTCCGACTATCCGGCCTACCGGCTGCTGATGGGCGGTGTCGCGGTGGCGATGTTCGTCCTGATCTACCTGCTGCTCACGCGCACGCGGGTCGGCATCGTCGTGCGTTCGGCGATCTATCGACCCCGCATGGCCGAAGCGCTGGGGCACAACGTGCCGCTGGTCTTCATGGGCGTGTTCGGCGTCGGTGCGGGGCTGGCCGGACTGGCCGGCGCGGTCGCCGGCGCGTTCTACACGACCAATCCCAACATGGCGCTGGAACTGGGCGTGATGGTGTTCGTGGTGGTGGTGGTCGGCGGGCTCGGCTCGCTGGAAGGCGCGATGCTCGCGTCGCTGTTGATCGGGCTGATCACCTCGCTCGCCGTCGCCGTCGACGCGACGCTGGCCGATGCGCTGGCGCTGGTCGGGGCACGGGCCTGGGCCGAAGGCATCGGCGGGCTGTTCACCCTGAAGGTGTCCAGCCTCGCGGCCACGCTGCCCTTCGCCCTGATGCTGCTGATCCTGCTGGTACGCCCCAGCGGCCTGCTCGGTGAAAAGGCCTGACGCCATGCGCATGAACTCCACTCTCGTCGGCGTCGCCATCGCCGTCGCGCTGCTGGCCGGTGTGCCGGTGCTGCTGTCGCAGGGCCTGGTGAACGCCGCGATCCAGATGCTGATCGCCGCGCTGTTCGCCAGCGCCTACAACGTGCTGTGCGGCCAGGCCGGCATGCTGTCCTTCGGCCACGCCGCCTACTTCGGCATCGGCGCCTTCGCCACCGTGCACGCGATGAACGCGCTGGGCGGCACGGGTTTGCTGCCGACGCCGCTGCTGCCCTTGGCCGGCGCGCTCGGCGGACTGGCGATCGGTGCCGTCGCCGGCTGGTTCGCCACCAAGCGCACCGGCACCTACTTCGCGATGATCACGCTGGCCATCGCGGAACTGCTGCACGCGCTGGCGCCGCACCTCAAGGGCCTGTTCGGCGGCGAGGCGGGCGTCTCCGCGATGCGGCTGCCCTCGATGGGTCTCACCTTCGGCTCGACGACGCAGGTCTACTACCTCACGCTCGCCTGGGTGCTGGCCTCGCTCGCGCTGCTGTACTTCTACACGGTGACGCCGGCCGGCCGGCTGGCCCTGGGCCTGCGGGAGAACAGCCACCGGCTGCGCTTCCTCGGCTACCACGTGCACGGCCTGAGCGTGATGGTGTTCTCGATCTCGGCGATGTTCTCGGGCATCGCGGGGGGCTTGCAGGTGATCAACAACGAGGCGGCCAACTACGTGGTGTTCGACGCCAGCCTGTCCGCGTCCGTCGTCCTGAACACCTACATCGGCGGCGTCAAGGTATTCCTGGGGCCGGCGCTCGGCGCCTCGTTGATGACGTTCTTCGGCTACGCGATTTCGGACCTCACGCAGTCCTGGCTGCTCTATCAGGGCATCCTGTTCGTGCTGGTGATGATGTTCATGCCCGACGGCCTCGCGGGGCTGTTCGGCCTGGCCGCGCGGGAGAGCCGGCGCCTGGGCCTGGCGCGCTTCGTGCCGGTGCTGCTCGCGTGCATTGCGGCGGCCGCCCTGCTGGCGGGGGGCACCGCCTTCGCGGTCGAACTGCTGCAGCGCATGTTCTCGCAGGACTATCGAGCCCTGGCAGCTGCGAACCCGGCCGCGCCCTGGCCGCCGATCCCGCTGTTCGGCCGCCCGTGGCTGCCCACCGCCGCCGTCACCTGGCTGGTGCCGGCGGGGCTGCTGGCCTGCGGCGGCGCCCTCTTGGTCGCCGCGCGCCGCGGGCTGCACCCGGCGCAAGCCGAGGATGAAGCCGAGGGGCAGTCGCCGGTGCCGTTGGTTCAAACCCCGGGGAGCGCGGCATGAACACCGATGCCATCCTGACCCTGCGCGGCGTGCGCAAGGCCTTCGGCGCGACGGAGATCATCCGCGGCGTCGACCTCGACCTGCGACCGCAGGAGCGCCATGCGCTGATCGGCCCCAACGGCGCCGGCAAGTCCACGGTCTTCCACCTGGTCTCGGGCCACTACACGCCCAGCGCCGGCGAGATCGCGCTGGCCGGCCGCCGCATCGAGGGCAAGGGTCCGCAGGCCATCAACCGCCTGGGGCTGGCGCGTTCGTTCCAGATCACCAACATCTTCCCCGGGCTGACGGTCTTCGAGAACCTGCGCCTGGCGGTCATGCGCCCGCGCGGCCTGCAGTTCTGCCTCTGGAAGCGCATCGGTCGCGACGCGACGATCCGGCGCGAGACCGAACGCCTGCTGGAGCAGGTGCGCCTGCAGCACCGCGCCTCCACGCTGGCCGGCGAGATGTCGTATTCGGAGCAGCGCTCGCTCGAGATCGCGATGACCCTGGCATCCGACCCGAAGGTGATCCTGCTGGACGAGCCGATGGCCGGCATGTCCAACGAGGAGACGGCGTACACGTCCGACCTGATCCGCACCGTGACGCAAGGGCGTGCGCTGCTGATCGTGGAGCACGACATGCAGGTGGTGTTCGCCTTGAGCGACCGCATCAGCGTCCTGGTGTACGGCCAGGTGATCGCCACCGGCACGCCACAGGAGATCCGCGCCAATCCCGCGGTGAAGGAAGCCTATCTCGGCGAGGAGGTGTCGGCATGAACGCCGCGATGCCGCTGCTCGCGCTCGACCAGGTGCATGCGCACTATGGCAAGAGCCACATCCTGCACGGGGTGAGCTTCTCCGTGGGGCGCAACGAAGTGGTCAGCCTGCTGGGGCGCAACGGTTCCGGCCGTTCGACCACGCTCAAGGCCATCATGGGCCTGCTCGCGCCCACCGGCGGACGCATCCGCATGGGCGAGCGCGACATCACCGGCGCGCGCCCCTACGCGGTCTGCCGCGCCGGCTTCGCCTACGTGCCCGAGGAGCGCGAGGTGTTCGCCAACCTGAGCGTCGACGAGAACCTGCGCATGGGCGAGCAGCGCCCGTCGGAAGGAGCGACGCGCTGGAGCGTGGAGGACATGTTCGCCTACTTCCCGCGCCTGAGGGAGCGCCGGAACACGAAGGCCGGCAGCCTGTCGGGCGGTGAACAGCAGATGCTGACCATCTGCCGCTCGCTGCTGGGCAACCCGAGGGTCATCCTGATCGACGAGCCCACGGAGGGCCTCGCGCCCAAGATCGTGGCCGCCGTCGGCGAATGCATCCGGGACATGCACCGGCGCGGCGTGTCGGTGGTGCTGGTGGAACAGAAGCTCGCGATCGCCCTCAAGGTCTCCACGCGCGTGTGCGTGATGGGCCACGGGCAGATCGTGTTCGAGGGGACGCCGCAGCAGCTGGCGTCCGACGACAAGTTGCTGGCCGAGTGGCTCGCGGTCTGAGCCTTACAGGAGGTGCCGTCATGGCAAGAGTACAGGACAAGGTCATCATTTCATGTGCCGTCACCGGGTCGGTGCACACCCCGGCGATGTCGCCCTACCTGCCGCTGACGCCGCAGCAGATTGCGGAGCAGGCGATCGAGGCGGCCGAGGCGGGTGCGGCCATCCTGCACCTGCACGCCCGCGATCCCGCGGACGGACGCCCCTCGGCGGACCCGAAGGTGTTCGACCAGTTCGTGCCGCGCATCCGGGCGGCCACCGATGCGGTCATCAACATCACCACCGGCGGCAGCACGCGCATGACCCTGGAGGAGCGCCTCGCCTATCCGCTGAAGCTGAAGCCGGAGATGTGCTCGCTGAACATGGGCTCGATGAACTTCTCCATCCACCCGGCGGCGCGCAAGATCAAGGAGTGGCGCCACGACTGGGAGAAGCCCTACGTCGAAGGCATGGAAGACCTCATCTTCCGCAACACCTTCCGCGACATCAAGGGCATCCTGAAGATGCTGGGCGACGAGTGCGGCACGCGCTTCGAGTTCGAGTGCTACGACGTCGGCCACCTCTACACGCTGGCGCACTTCCTGGATGAGGGGCTGGTCCGCGGGCCGCTGTTCATCCAGGGCATCTTCGGCATCCTCGGCGGCATCGGCCCCGACCCGGAGAACCTGATGTTCATGAAGTCCACCGCCGATCGGCTGTTCGGCGATGGCTACCGCTTCTCGCTGCTCGGCGCCGGGCGCCACCAGATGTCGCTGCTCACGATGGGCGCGGTGCTCGGGGCCAACGTGCGCGTCGGACTGGAGGACAGCCTCTACCTCGGCAAGGGCCAGTTGGCCAAGTCCTGCGCCGAGCAGGTGCGCAAGATCCGCCGCATCCTGGAGGAGCTGTCGCTGGAGATCGCCACGCCCGACGAGGCGCGGGCGATGCTGGCCCTCAAGGGCGCCGACCAGGTCGCGTTCTGAACCCGGCCCCTGGAGGGCCGACTCACCGGAGGAAGAGAAGTTGGGAAAGTACTTGCAGGACAAGGTGGCGATCGTCACCGGAGCAGGCATCGGGTTGGGACGCGCGCACGCGCTGGAACTCGCCCGGCATGGCGCGCGCGTCGTCGTCAACGACCTGCGGGGTGACGCCGACGGCGCGCCGGCGCGTGCGGTGGTGGACGAGATCCTGCGCGAGGGCGGCGAGGCAATGCTCGATGGCGCCGACGTGCGCGACGCGGCGGCGGTGCAGGCCATGGTCGACCGCGCCGTGGACACCTGGGGGCGCGTGGACATCCTCGTCAACAATGCCGGCATCCTGCGCGACAAGTCGTTCGCGAAGATGTCGCTCGACGACTTCCGGCTGGTGCTGGACGTGCACCTGATGGGGGCTGTCCATTGCACCATGGCCGTGTGGGACGGCATGCGCGCGCGCAACCATGGCCGCATCGTGATGACGACGTCGTCCTCGGGCCTCTACGGCAACTTCGGCCAGGCGAACTACGCAGCGGCCAAGATGGCCCTGGTGGGCCTGATGCAGACGCTGGCGCTGGAAGGACTCAAGTACGACATCCGCGTCAACTGCCTGGCCCCCAGCGCCGCCACCGGCATGACCGAAGGCATCCTGCCCGCACAGGCCATGGCGGGCCTGGCACCGGAGAAGGTGAGCCCGGGACTGGTCGCGCTGGTGGGAGACGAGGCGCCCACGCGCATGATCCTGCTCGCCGGTGCGGGCAGCTTCGAATCGGCGCACGTGACCATGACGCAGGGCGTGTTCGTCGGCGGCGCCGAAGATGCCGCGGCCCGCGTGCGCGCGCGCCTCGACGAGATCCGCGCCCGCACGGGCGAGGTCGTGCCCGGCTCCGGCTGGGAGCAGTACCAGCTGGAGCTCGCGAAAGCCGGGCTGGTGGCTGACGCCACCTGAGCGGACCTGCGTGGCCCGGCTCGCGCGACTGGCGCGCGCCGGGCCCTGGATCAGCCGCCGAAGTGCGGCACGTCCCCCATCACGATCAGGCGGGTGCCGGTGGCGGCCTGCACCTGCTCCGCGGTGACGCCCGGGGCCAGTTCCTGCAGCACCATGCCGTCGGACGTGGGCTTGAGCACGGCCAGCTCCGTCACGACGAGGTCCACGCAACGCACCGAGGTCAGCGGCAGCGTGCACTGGTCCACGATCTTGAACTCGCCCTTCGCGGTGTGGGTCATCGCCACGATCACGCGGCGCGCACCCGTGACGAGATCCATCGCGCCGCCCATTCCGGGGACCATCCGGCCGGGCACCATCCAGTTGGCCAGCCGACCGTTGCGATCCACCTGCAGGCCGCCCAGCACCGTCACGTCGAGGTGGCCGCCCCGGATCAGGCCGAAGGAGAAGGTGCTGTCGAAGGTGGCCGCGCCCGGCAGCGCGCCGATCGGGCGTCCGCCGGCGTCGGTGAGGTCGTCATCCTCGAGGCCGTGCTCCGGCATCGACTGCATGCCGATGATGCCGTTCTCGCTCTGGAAGAAGATCTGGGCATCGCGGGAAACGAGGCCGGCCACCAGCGTCGGCAGGCCGATCCCGAGGTTCACGAGGGTGCCGGGGCGCAGTTCCCTGGCCACGCGCGAGGCGATGAGAAGCTTGTCATCCATGGGCGGACTCCTTCGCGATGATGTGCGTCACGATGACGGAGGGCGTCATCACGTCGTCCGGCGGAATCACGCCCACCGGCACGATTTCCTGGGCCTCGGCGAGCACCACGTCGGCGGCCATCGCGATCAGGGGGTTGAAGTTGCGCGCCGTGAGCGCGTACGTGAGGTTTCCGATGTGGTCCGCCTGGCGTGCGTTGACCAGCGCGAAGTCCGCGCGCAGCGGCAGTTCGAGGAGGAAGACCTTGCCGTCGATCTCGATGGTGCGCTTGCCTTGCGCCACCAGCGTCCCCACGCCCGTGGGCGTGACCACGGCGCCCAGGCCCCAGCCGCCGGCACGCACGCGTTCGGCCAGGGTGCCCTGCGGAACCAGTTCGGCTTCGAGCCTGCCCGCGATCAGCTGCGCCTGCGTTTCGGGATTGGTCCCGATGTGGCTCACGATCACCTTGCGCACCAGGTGCGCGTCGATGAGCTTGCCGATGCCCACGCCCGGACGGGCCGTGTCGTTGGCGATGATGGTGAGATCACGCTTGCCCTGGCGCGCCAGTTCGCCGATGAGGCGGTGTGGCGAGCCGACACCCATGAACCCGCCGATCATGATCACGGCGCCGTCCGGGATCGCGGCGACCGCCTCGGCGACTCGAATGCTTTTCGTCAAGATCTGTTCCCCCTCTTGCGAGCCGGCGCGTCCCTGCGGCGCGATGCATGCAGGGCTCCGTGCGCGGCATCGATCCACCTCGAGTCTGCGCAAAGCGGCAGACTTGCTACTGACCTGCGACAACACGGGCGCACCTCGGCGTGAGGGCGGGCAGTCAGGGGACCTGCCGTGTGGTGCGCCTGCCACTCCTGCGCAGGAAGCTCAGCATTCGAACGGCAGGATCATCCGTGCCACTTCGATGCATGGATCACCGCGCACATGTCCACCCGACGGAAATGCGGGTCCTTGCAGGCGAGGAAGTCGTCATTGAAGGTGCCGAAGGTGCTGTCCGGGCGGTGCTTCATGCCCTGGTAGAACGCATCGATGATGCTGCTCTTGAAGTTCGGCTCCCGCGGGAACGCGGCGAGCACCGCCTGGCGTTCGGCTTCGGTGTACTGGTCGTAACCGCGCCCGGCGACGTCCATCCCTGCGCCGGCCTGGACCAGCGCGATCTCCGGGCGCATGAACTGCGGAATGCCAGGCGTCGTGTGAAGCGCCACGGCGTTCCACACCGTCTCGATGTCCGATTCGGAAATGCCGTGGCTGCGCAGGAAGTCCCGCGCCGCGTTCGCGCCATCCACCTCGAAGCGAAGGTGACTGCTCTCGTAGCGAGGGGTAAGCCCGATGTCGTGGAACATGGACGCCGCGTAGAGCAGTTCGGGGTCGTACTTCAGTTCCGTGCGACGGCCGGCGAGGCAGCCCCAGCAATAGCAGCGAAGCGAATGGTGATAGAGCAGCTCGCTCTCGGTGTCGCGCACCAGCTGCGTGACCTCGCGCGCGAGCTGGCTGTCCGGGAGGCGGATGCCGGAGACTTCCTTGGGGGTCATGATTATTTCCCTGTGAGTGGGACGGCGGTGAATGTCACGGCACGGAGGGCGCTTCGGGAAAGCCGACGATCCGCGCGAAGTCACTCACACGCTCGCGCGGCATCGCAGGCTGGTTCACCGGAGCCTCCGGATCGCCATAGCCTAGGGACATGGCAAGGACGGTCACCTCGTCGGGCTGGAACTGCAGGTACTCCGCGATCACGGAATGAAAAGGGGCGAACGAGACCTGAGGACACGTGTCGAGGCCCCGCGCTTTCGCGGCAATCATGACGTTCTGCACGAACATGCCCAGGTCGATCCAGCTGTGCGGCTTCAGCCGGCGGTCGATAGCGAAGATGAGGCCCACTGGCGCACCGAAGAAGTGGAGATTGCGCTCGGATTGACGCGCGCGCGCAGCGGTGTCGGCCCGGTCGATCTCCAGGGACGCGTAGTAGCGCGCGCCGAAGTCCTGCAACCGCGCGCGAAACACGTCGGGCAGCGGATCGGGGAAATGTGCCGGGGCCGGCATGGTCCCCGCCCGTGAGGCCGCCAGCAGCGCGTCACCGAGTTCATCCTTCACCCGTCCCGCGACGACGTAAACGCGCCAAGGCTGGATGTTCGCGCCACTCGGCGCCGTCGAGGCGTCCGCCAGGATGGCCTCCACCAACTTGCGATCCACTGCCTGCTGCTTGAATGCACGCACCGCGTGACGCGAGCGCATGACGGTGGAGACGCACTGGGCGATGGCCTGCTGGGCCCAATCACGCACGGAATTGTCCATCGTCTACTCCTGTGGCGCAGCGTGATAACTGATCCGCCCCGAGGGCAGGTAGAACAGCGCGATCACGGCGCCGCCCTTTGCTTCCGGGTAGTGGTGGCTGCCAGGGGCAGGCGCGGTCCACCCTCCGTAGCACCATCCGCTCGGGCCGTTCAAGGCGGCTCCGGGGGTGACCGGAACGACCAGGTTGAATTCGCCATACGGATGGCCGTGGTATTGCCCACGGAGGCGATGGTCCGCATGGCCCTGGTGGTTGCCGTTGCTGTCCATGTACACCGCGGTGATGCTGAAGTGCAGGGTGCGCTCCGACGGTTCCGCAATGCGGCTGCGCCGATAGGTGGGGCCATCGATCTCGAGGTTGGCTGCCCAGCCGTCCTGCACTCCCATTTTCACCAGGCCCGCGAGAGTTCGGTAGAGCTCACTGGTGGGGCCGTAGTTTTCGTTGAGCCAGCGCTCGACCTCTGTGCCTGTCGTCATGTTCTTCACTTCCTCGAGGAAGGGAATCGAGCGCTCGATCAGCGCCTCGCGTGCATGGATTGCGATCTCGGTGGTCATGTTCTGCGCTCCAGCGGTGTTTGCTGGAGGCAATCATGGTCGACGGGCCGTATGAAGGGAACTGATGCTTTTGCACGCCCATAATGCATGGCGTTCATTGCAGGAGAGCGAACATGAGTATCGGGCGCACGGACCTCAACCTGCTCAAGGTCTTCGACGCCGTCTACGAGGAGCGCAACCTGGTCCTCGCGGGCAAGCGGCTCAATCTCACGCAGTCGGCGGTGAGCCACGCCCTCGGCAGGCTCCGGGAGTTGGTGGGCGACGAGCTCTTCATGCGAACCGGCAAGGGCATGGTGCCGACCGGGCGAGCCGCGGCCATGGCGCCGGCGCTGCGCGACTCCCTGCGCCGCATCGAGGCAACGCTGGGCGGCGAGCGGTTCGCGCCGGAGCAGTCGACCCGTCGTTTCGTGATCGCCGCCAACGATCACCTCACCGCGGTCCTCATTGCGCCGCTCTCGCGCGAGCTGCAGCAGGCCGCCCCCGGCGTCGACCTGGTGATCCGGCCGTCCACGCGGCTCGACCTGGCCGAGCAGATCGACCTCGGGCGGATCGACCTGGCGATCGGAATCTTCGCGCAAGTGCCCTCGCGGCTGAATTCGCGCACGCTGATGTCCCAGGGAGAAGCGATCCTGATGCGACGCGGGCACCCCGCGGCGCGCCGCAAGCTCTCGGTGCGCGACATGGCGAAGTACCCATTGCTGACGGTCTCCGTCGGCGGCCAGGAAGAGGGCGCGGTCAGCGGCTTCATCCTGGAGCGTGGGCTGGCCCGGCAATCGGAGATGTTCGATCGGCAGGCGCTGGAAGAGGCGCTCCAGAGAGAACAGGAAAGGCCGCGCGGGCGCATCACTGTGCCGCATTCGCTGGCGATACCGGAACTGCTGCGCGAAACCGACATGCTGTCGATCGTGCCCGCCTCACTCGCAGTGGCGCTCGTCAAGAGCAGTGATCTTCTGCGACGCGAGCCGCCCTACCGGGCCGAGAAGTCCACGATTCGCGCAGTCTGGCATCGCAGGGACGAGCACGACGTGGGCCACTCCTGGTTGCGCGAGATGGTGGCCAAGAAGGCGCGAGCGGCGCAGGAAGCGCTTGGGTAGCCAGTTCAGCCCGTGAAGTGAATCCGCTGCATCGTGAGCTTGCAAAGACTTCAGTTCTCTTGAGCCGCACGGTCGACCATCATTCCGCCACTTCGATCCTTCTTGCTTGAGGTGCGGAATGAACGCAATGAATCGTCGCGCGTTTGGGCGGTTTGCCCTGGCTCTGACGGCGGTGAGCCGGCTGTCGCCTTCTCTGTCCCAGACTGCTGGCGTCGGGAAGATGCTGGTGGGATACCCCGCCGGAGGCACCCTGGACACGACGGCGCGCCAGCTGGCGGAGGCGTGGCGCAAACAGGGGCGCATGTACATCGTCGACAACCGCACCGGGGCGGCGGGCCGAATCGCGAACAGTCAGCTCAAACGCGAGCGGCCGGACGGCACCGCGCTCCTGTGCACGCATGCGTCCGCTCTCACCATCTACCCGCATGTCTACTCCCGGCTCATGTATGACGCCGGAACGGACCTGCTGCCGGTCTCGCCGGTGGTTGCGGCAACCTGCGCATTCGCTGTCAGCAATGCCGCCCCTCCCAGCGTCGTGGACGTGAAGTCATACGTCGAGTGGGTGCGGCGTTCTCCGGGTTCGGCCACCTATGCGTCGCCGGCGGCCGGATCGTTCGCACACTTCCTGGGCTACCAGCTTTCCGATGCTGCAGGCTTGAAGCTGCAGCACATCGGGTACCGCGGCTCTGCGCCGGCGATGCAGGACCTGATCGGCGGGCAGATTCCGGCCTACCTCGGGTTCGTCGCCGACTTCCTGCCCTACCTGCAGCAGGGAAAGGTCCGGATCCTGGCTGTCTCCCGGGAGCGCCGTTCGCCGTTCCTGCCGAAGGTACCCACCTTCATCGAGCAGGGCTTTGCCAAGATCCGTGGTGTCGAGAACTACGGCATCTTTGCGCCTCCAGGCACGCCTGAAGCCACCGTGCAGGCGTTGTACCGGGCGATCGCGGCTGCGAGCAAGGACACCGCGTTGCGTGCCGCCTTCGAGCAGGCGGGTCTGGAAACGGTGGCACTCGCGCCGGACGAGTACGCCAGGCAGTTGCAGCGCGAACGCGAGGCCTGGGCGCCGATCGTGCGCGCCTCCGGCTTCCGGTCCGAGGAGTGATTGTGTTCGGTGTCGTGGACTATCCACCGGGAGCCGCCTCGCCCTCTCACCTGCACGCCAGGTCGGCATTCCTCCGGCGAAGCCCGTGGCGGTGTTCGTCGTGGACACCGGCGACACCCCACTGACCGCACCCGCACCCGATCCCGAAACAAAGGAGAAAAGGCGATGAGCCAACGCCTCGACTACAACCAGCTCGCCCCGGCCGGCATGAAGGCGCTCGGCACCGTGTACGGCTACGTCGCGCAGAGCACCTTGCCATCCGTCCTGGTGGACCTCGTCTACCTGCGGGTTTCGCAGATCAACAACTGCGCCTACTGCCTCGACATGCATACCCGAGACCTGCTGAAGAAGGGCGTTCCGGTCGAGAAACTGACGATGCTGCAGGCCTGGCGCGAGGCCGGCGACCTGTTCGATGTGCGTGAGCAGGCGGCCCTGGCGTGGGCGGAGTCCGTGACTCGCGTGGCCGATACCGCGGTGCCCGACGCCGACTTCGACGCGGCGCGAGACGTGTTCGAGGAGCGCGAACTGGTGGACCTCACCCTCGCCATCGGCCTGATGAACAGCTATAACCGCATGGCGATCAGCTTCCGCAGCACGCCCGAAGGCGTGAAAGCGAAATAGACGCGAAGCGCATGGGTGCGCGAGGCGCATCCATGCTCATCGAGCGCCCCTTGGGGGGACTTCACGCCCTCTCATCGAAGATGGGTTGGAACCCTCCGAAGATCATCCGCCTGCCGTCGAACGGCATGTCCATCTCCTTCATCCGAGGGTCGTCCTTCATCCGCCGGTAAACCTCGTCGCGGACCTCCTTGGATGGATATTCGATCCATGAGAACACGACGGCCTCGTCGTCCTTCGCCTGCACCGAGCGTTTGAAGTCGGTCAACTTTCCGTCCGGCACATCGTTTCCCCAGCACTCCACATGGCGCGTGGCGCCGAACTCCTTGAACAGTACCCAGGCCTTGGCCGCGGACGCGCGATACGCATCCTTGTTGGCGGTCGGAACAGCCAGTACGAATCCATCGACGTAAGCCACGGCGTTCTCCTGCGATAAGGGAAACCCCATGGTGCAGAAGTGCACGCGACGCTGTCAACCTCAGGAACGGACCGTGGAGCTCACACCCTGCAGAGGCCTGCTCCCGGGCCAAGAGCAGCAGTCAACTAAAACAGATCGCACCAGCGCGCTTGGACACACAACTTCTCGCCTGGCTGCGCGAGGAGCCGGCGCCCCGTACGCCGCTACGCCCGCGCCGGTGCCCGCGATAGGGCGACGAATGACTAACGAACGACGCGGCTCGGAAAACGAGCAAGACAGTAGGCTTCCACGACAGGCGCATCGGTGGATGCATTGTCCGTATTTTGATACTGGCCCAAGTATTGATCGCTCGGGCCGAAATAGTCGCACACAGTGACGGTGGACCGCTTCACGACCTTGACGCCTGCTCGAACAGTACCGAATGTTGCGTCAGGATATTCGACGTCTGTGAACGTGAACTTGTAGACATTGGCCGCCTGCGCCGTGGATATGAGGAGCAAACCGGCGGCGATTGCGCTGGTGATGGCTTTCATGGCTTCGGTCCCCTAAGGTGGAACCTGAAAATATGTGGACACAGGCTGAGGCGTCAACGCGTTTGGCCGCTCGCCTTGACTTGCGTCAACGTTAAATCTTGTACGCGAGGCGCGCCATGCTGCCCAGCACGGCGACGATCACGGGGCACTCACTCGAACCCGTGGACGCGTACATCACGACGCCCACGCGGGAACAGATCATTTCGAGCATCTTGATCGAACAGATGACGGATGCTGCGCGCACGTGATGAACAACGGCCGCGCGTGCTGCAGAAGAGGCCGTCGCCGCGGAACCCGATGCCGGGGCGACGTGAGTCGAGGCGACAAAAGCACCCTGGCCAGCCGGCGTTGCCCGAACGAGCCCGCCACAGCACCCAGGTCCGAGGCTGGTCGGAGGCCACTAGTGAATGTGGGAGCCATGTCCGCTTGTATCCGCCACCAGTGCCGGCCATTCGACGCGGTTGCGTCCTGGACGGACCTTGCTACATTCCATGATCCGAAGGAGCCAACATGCCTAAAGGCGAACAACGCAGCAACAAGATGGTCAAGAAGCCCAAGAAGGACAATTCTCCTCCGAAGGAGGGCACGTCCGACCGGCCGGCACCGCCCGTCACGACGGTGCTTCCGAAAGGCAAGGTGAAGAACAAGGGATGATCGATTGCCGTCCGGGGCACGATGCGGTTCACGGCGGCAACTGGCCGTTCATCCTTGCGACGAGCGCCTGCAGCCGCGCCTTCATCTCGGCTGCCTCGCGATGCCCCGGCCAGCCATGGCCGGGGAGAAGCCATTCGAAACGGTGGGAGGCGAGCTTGGCGAGCGACGCGGTGAGCGTGCTCCACGAGTACCAGCATGCGTCCCGAAATGCGACGAGGTCCTGCGCGCGCATGTTCCAGGCAAGCGAGTCGCCCGAGAAGAGGACGCGATCCTCGAAGAGGTAGGCGACGCTGCCGCGCGTATGCCCTGGCACCGGAATCGCGATCAGGCCCGGCACGATTCCCCGTTCCGATTCGCCTTCGATCAGGTCGCTTGCATACGGGGCTGCATGCCGGTCGTGGTGGTGGATCCAGACGCGCGCACCGAAACGCTCGGCATACTTGCCGGCGTCCGCGACGTCATCCTGATGCGAGAGCAGGATGTGGGCGAGGCCTCCGGCATCCGCGATCCACGTGACGAGCTCACCTGCGTAACGTGGGGAGTCGATCAGGAGGTTGCCGCCCGGGCGGGTGACGAAGTACGAGTGCGCGCCGAAGGACGAACGCGCGTTGAACCCGCAGCGCCAAACGTTCTCGGTGATCGCTTGAGGAAAGACATTGCCTTCCGGGCGGGGCTGCCTTGTTTCGCAGCGCACCGAGGCGGTAGGGCAGACGAGCACGGCGCGCCAGGCAGCGATCCGGTCCTCAGGCGTCGCGGGTTGCCGCGCGAAAACGCTCTTGCCGTTGCGTTCAACGATCAGGCCCGGTGCGACATGGCAGGCCGCCCCGCAGTCGATGCATTCCGTGTCGATGTACCAGTCGCCGGGAGCCGAGTCGGGATTGCGGATGCGCTTCACTCCTGCTGACCTCCTGTGGCGCAGCGAGGGCGCCGATTGCCTGCAGCGAGCTCCCAGGCAGGAATGAAGTACGGGGCTCAAGCTGCCTGGACGTCCGAGTCCAGGATTCTCGAGATGTCCTCCCGCGTCTCCTCCAGTTGCACCAGCGTGGCCTGCCGCGCGGCCAGCGCATCGCCGTGCAGGATGGCGGTCAGGATCGCCTTGTGTCGCGGCAGCGAGAGCGCGTGCGTATTCGGCAACTTGCTGGATAGCTGGATCGATTCGCGCAGGGCCAGCGAGAGCATGTTGCCGATATAGGCGAGCAGATCGTTGCCGGTGGCCTCCGCGATGCGCCGGTGGAACGCGAGGTCCGGTTCCAGCAGTTCCTCGGGCGTGCGCGCTGCCTCCATCCCGGCGTACGCGTCCGCGATGCCCTGGCGCTGCTCCTGGGTCGCCAGGCGCGCCGCCAGCGCCGCGGCCGCCGGCTCGAAGATGCGGCGCACGGTCATCAGCGACGTGACGAACTCGCCGGTGGGCTGCGACTGGATCAGCCAGTACAGGACATCGGGGTCCAGCAAGTGCCAGTCGCTGCGCGGGCGCACGATCACGCCGGCGCGCTGGCGCGAGACGACCAGCCCCTTGGCCACGAGCACGCGGATCGCCTCGCGCAGCACCGAGCGGCTCACCTGGTAGCCGGCCAGCAGCACCGCCTCTGCGGGCAGCCGGCCGCCCGGCGCGAATTCGCCCGCCACGATTCGCATCCCCAGGTCGCGCACGATCTGCGGGTGCATGCTCTTGCGCTCCGGCGGCCTGCGGTAGCTGGAACTGTGGTGGCTGGGTTCGACGGTCATGGGCGCGACTACAGGGAGCGTTTGCGGTTCGCCACGTCCACGAACACGGCCGCCAGCAGCACGAGGCCCTTGATCACCTGCTGGTAGTCGATGCCGATGCCGAGGATGGACATGCCGTTGTTCATCACGCCCATGATGAAGGCGCCCACCACCGCGCCGAACACCTTGCCGACGCCACCGGAAGCCGAGGCGCCGCCGATGAAGCAGGCCGCGATCACGTCCAGCTCGAAGCCGAGGCCCGCCTTGGGCGTGGCGGTGTTCAGGCGGGCCGCGAAGACCAGGCCCGCCAGGGCGGCCAGCAGGCCCATGTTGACGAAGGTGAGGAAGGCGAGGCGTTCGGTCTTGATGCCCGAGAGGCGCGCCGCCTTCTCGTTGCCGCCCAGCGCATAGATGCGCCGGCCGACCGTCGTGCGCAGCGCCATGAAGTCGTAGCAGACGATCAGAACCGCCATCACCAGCAGCACGTTGGGCAGGCCCTTGTAGGCCGAGAGCAGCACCGACAGCAGCACGATCAGCGCCACGAACACCAGGTTCTTGGCGAGGAAGAAGGGCAGGGGTTCCACCTCCATGCCGTGCTTCGCCGCCTGGGCGCGTTCGCGCAGCCTGAAGAACACCAGCGCGCCGGCCGCCGCCAGTCCGAGCAGCAGCGAGCTGAGTCGGTACGACGCGCCCCCCAGCGGGTCCGGCAGGAAGCCGGTGGACAGCAGCTGGAACTCCGGCGGGAAGGGCCCCACCGACTGCCCCTTCAGGATCAGCAGCGCGAGCCCCTTGAATACCAGCAGTCCGGCCAGCGTGACGATGAAGGAAGGGATGCGCCAGTAGGCCACGAACCAGCCCTGTGCCGCGCCGATCGCCGCCCCGGCGCCCAGGCACACCAGCGTGGCGGGCAGCCAGTGCATCTCGTGCTCCACCATCAGCACCGCGGCGAGCGCGCCGACGAAGCCGCAGACCGAACCGACCGAAAGGTCGATGTGCCCGGCCACGATCACCAGCAGCATGCCCAGCGCCATGATCACGATGTAGCTGTTCTGCAGGACCAGGTTGGTCAGGTTCAGCGGCTGCATCAGCGTGCCGGCAGTCATGACCTGGAAGAAGGCCATGATGGCCACCAGCGACAGCAGCATGCCGTACTCGCGCAGGTGGGCCTTCAGGAAGGCCAGCGCGCGGCCGGTGCGCGCCTCTTGGGGCGCGACTTCGGCGGTTCGACTGCTCATTGGAGGAGCCCCGCGTTGACGATGGCGCGCATGATGCCCTCCTGGCTCGCCTCCATACGCCCGAATTCGGCGACGAAGCGGCCCTCGTTCATGACGTAGATGCGGTCGCACATGCCCAGCAGCTCGGGCATCTCGGAAGAAACCATGACGATGCACTTGCCCTCGGCGGCCATCTGCGCCATCAGGGTGTAGATCTCGAACTTGGCGCCGACGTCGATGCCCCGCGTGGGCTCGTCGAGGATCAGCACCTCCGGCTGCGTGAACAGCCACTTCCCCAGCACCACCTTCTGCTGGTTGCCACCGGAGAGCTGGCCCACTGGCTGGAACACGTCCCTGCAGCGGATGCGCAACTGCTTGCGGAAGCCCTCGGCCACGCCGAACTCACGACCCTCGTCGACCACGCCCCGGCGCGCCACGGCCGGCAGGTTGGCCAGGGACACGTTGCGCGCAACGTTGTCGTCCAGCAGCAGGCCATAGCCCTTGCGGTCCTCGGTGACGTACGCGATGCCGTGGCGCACGGCTTTCTCCACGGTGGAGACGTCGATCTCCCGGCCATGCAGCAGCACCTGGCCGGAAATGCGCTGTCCCCAGGAACGGCCGAACACGCTCATGGCCAGCTCGGTGCGTCCCGCTCCCATCAGGCCGGCGATGCCGACGATCTCGCCGCGCCGCGCCAGGAGGTCCACGCCTTTGACGACCTGGCGCCCGGAATGCACCGGGTGGTGGACCGTCCAGTTCCGCAGCTCGAACACCGTCTCGCCGATCTGCGGATCCCGCGGCGGATAGCGTTCGGCCATCTCGCGGCCCACCATGTTGCGGATGATCACTTCCTGGCTCACGGCCTGGGCGCGGCAATCCAGCGCCTGCACCGCGCTGCCGTCGCGCAGCACCGTGATCGTGTCCGCCACGCGCTCGACCTCGTTGAGCTTGTGCGAGATCAGGATGCAGGCGATGCCCTGGGCCTTGAGCCCCAGGAGCAGGTCCAGCAGCGCTTCGCTGTCGGTCTCGTTGAGGCTGGCGGTCGGTTCGTCCAGGATCAGCAGCTTCACCTCCCGCGAGAGCGCCTTGGCGATCTCCACCAGCTGCTGCTTGCCCACGCCGAGGTCGTCGACCAGGGTCGCGGGCGATTCGCGCAGGCCCACCTTGGCCAGCAGCTCGCGGGTGCGCACGTGGGCGGCGTGGCGGTCCACGACTCCGCCGCGCGCCGGCTCGTTGCCCAGGAAGATGTTCTCGGCGATGGACAGCAGCGGCACCAGCGCCAGCTCCTGGTGGATGATGATGATCCCCTGGGCCTCGCTGGCGCGGATGTCGCGGAACTGACGCGGCTCCCCCGCGAACCGGATCTCCCCCTCGTAGCTGCCGTGCGGATAGACCCCGCTGAGCACCTTCATCAGGG
Organism: Ramlibacter monticola; assembly: GCF_016722785.1. GTDB lineage: Bacteria > Pseudomonadota > Gammaproteobacteria > Burkholderiales > Burkholderiaceae_C > Ramlibacter > Ramlibacter monticola. The sequence continues at coordinate 346,986 of NZ_JAEQNE010000003.1, forward strand.
TGGACTTGCCCGCGCCGTTTTCGCCCACGACCGCATGGATCTCGCCGGCCCGCACGGAAAGACTGACGTTCCGGAGCGCGACGACCCCCGGGAACGCCTTCGTGATCCCCCGCACCTCGAGCAGTTGGGTCACAGGAACACCTCCATGCTGCGCATTCCGGTGTGGAGCGCCTTCGGGCGGCCGTGCGGCGCTTGCTGACTCACTTGACCTGCGACTCCTTGTAGTAGCCGCTGCCGATCAGCACGGTCTTCCAGTTGCTGGCGTCCACGCTCACGGGCTTGAGCAGGTACGAAGGCACGACCTTGATGCCGTTGTTGTAGGTCCTGGTGTCGTTGATCTCCGGCTGCTTGCCGGCCAGCACGGCGTCCACCATGTTGGCGGCCACTCTGGCCAGCTCCCGCGTGTCCTTGAACACGGTGGACGACTGCTCGTTGCGCAGGATGGACTTGACCGAGGGGATCTCCGCGTCCTGGCCGCTCACCACCGGGCAGGGCTGCTGCGCGGTGCAGTAGCCGACGCCCTTGAGGGACGAGAGGATGCCGATCGACAAGCCGTCGTACGGCGACAGCACGGCGTGCACCTTCTCCTTGCCGTAGAAGGCCGACAGCAGGTTGTCCATGCGCGCCTGGGCGACGGCGCCGTCCCAGCGCAGGGTGCCGACCTTGTCCATGCCCATCTGCTTGCTGCGCACCACCAGCTTGCCGCCGTCGATGTAGGGCTTGAGCACGGACATCGCGCCGTCGTAGAAGAAGAAGGCGTTGTTGTCGTCGGGCGAGCCGCCGAACAGCTCGATGTTGAACGGGCCCTTGCCCTGCTTCAGCCCCAGCTTGTCGACGATGGAGCCGGCCTGCAGCACGCCGACCTGGAAGTTGTCGAAAGTGGCGTAGTAGTCCACGTTCTTCGAGCCGCGGATCAGCCGGTCGTAGGCGATGACCTTGATGCCCTTGTCGGCCGCGCTCTGCAGCGCCTTGGACAGGGTGGTGCCGTCGATGGCGGCGATCACCAGGACCTTGGCCCCCTTGGTGATCATGTTCTCCACCTGGGCCAGCTGGTTGGGGATGTCGTCGTCGGCGTACTGCAGGTCGGTCTGGTAGCCGCGCTCCTTGAGCACCTTGACCATGTTGTTGCCGTCGTCGATCCAGCGCGCCGACGACTTGGTCGGCATCGAGATGCCCACCAGGCCCTTGCCTTGTGCCAGGACGCCCGGGGCGAGCCCCAGCAGGGCGGCGCCGCAGGCAAGGCCGGCGAGGAAGCGTCGTGTCGTGAGTTGCATGCTTGGCTCCTTGGAGGCTGGGGGAAAGGCCTGGGGCGCCGGCTCCTGCGTGGCCCTCGAGGGCGAAGGCCGCCAATATAGTCAGACGAAATGGTGCAACCCTCCGGAAAAACCCGCAGGAATTTGGCTTGTTGACACCATGAAGTCTGACTACATAATCGCGGCCTTTTCCTGATCCGGGAGCTGCCATGAGCCGGTTCGCCCGCTACCCGAGCCTCGTCGACCGCACGGTCCTCGTCACCGGCGGCGCGACCGGCATCGGAGGGACGCTGGTCCGCGAGTTCGCGGAGCAGGGCGCGAAGGTGGGCTTCATCGACATCGCGCTCGCGCCGGGCCTCGCGCTGGCGCGCGAGCTCGAGGGCAGCCGGCACGCGCCCCTCTTCGTCGAGGCGGACCTCACGGACATCGCGGCGCTGGAACAGGCGATCGCGGCGGTGCGCGAGCGCTTCGGCCCCGTCACCGTGCTGCTGAACAACGCGGCCAACGACCAGCGCCACAAGATCGAGGACACCACGCCGGACTACTGGGACAAGGCCGTCGCCGTGAACCTGAAGCACCAGTTCTTCGCGGCGCGCAACGTGGCCGTCGACATGAAGCAGGAGGGCGGCGGCTCCATCGTCAACTTCGGTTCCATCAGCTGGAAGCTCAAGCAGGGCGGCATGCCGGCGTACACCACCTCCAAGGCGGCGGTGCAGGGCCTCACGCGCAGCCTGGCGCGCGACTTCGGGCCCTTCAACATCCGCGTGAACACGCTGGTGCCGGGCTGGGTGATGACGGAGAAGCAGCTGCGCCTCTGGGTCACCGACGAAGGGCGGGCGGAGATCGCGCGCGGCCAGTGCCTGCAGCAGGCGCTGATGCCGCGGCACATCGCGCACATGGCCCTGTTCCTCGCGGCGGACGACAGCGCCATGTGCACGGCGCAGGATTTCGTGGTGGATGGAGGCTGGACTTGAGCGCGGTCAGGCTCGCCGTCGACGCGGGCGACCGGCTGGGCGAGTGCGCCCTCTGGTGCGAGCAGGCGCAGGCCTTCTGGTGGACCGACATCGAGGGCTCGAAGATCTGCCGGCTGCAGGCCGACGGCAGCGTGCGGGATTGGCAGTTGCCGGAGCGCGTGGGCAGCTTCGCGTTCTGCGCGGGCAGCGCCAGCAGGCTGCTCCTGGGGCTGGCCTCGGGCATCGCGGTGTTCGACACCGCCGACGCGTCGCTGTCGGCCGTGACCCCGGTGGAGGCGGATCAACCCGCCACCCGCATCAACGACGGCCGCTGCGACCGGCAGGGCCGTTTCGTGTTCGGCATGTACAACCCGAAGGAGGAAGGCATCGGCGGGATCTACCGCGTGCATGCGGACCTGCGGGTGGAGCGGCTGGCGCTGCCCGCGGCGGCGGTGGCCAACAGCATCTGCTTCAGCCCCGATGGCGCGACCATGTACTACGCCGATTCGCCGACGCGCACGATCTGGTCGCTGGCGTACGGCGCGGACGGGCGCATCGGCACGCCGCGCGTGTTCGTGCAACTGGGCGCCGACGAGGGCTATCCCGACGGCTCCTGCATCGACGCGGAAGGCAGCCTCTGGAATGCGCAATGGGAGGGGCGCTGCGTCGTGCGCTACGACCGCGACGGCCGGCCGACGGAGCGTATCGCCCTGCCGGTGTCGCGCCCGACGTGTCCCGCGTTCGGAGGCCCGGCGCTCGACACGCTCTACGTGACCTCGGCGCGCGGCGGGCTGGCCCGGGAACGCCTGCGCGAGGAGCCGCACGCCGGCGGCGTGTTCGCGGCGACGACCCGCTGGCATGGGCTGCCCGAATCTCGCTTCGTGCTGGCGCGATGAAGGTCTGGACGATCGCCAACGAGGCGGGGCTGTCGCTGTCCGCCGTCGCCCAAGGCGGCAGCGTGACCGCGCTGCGCCTGACGGACCGCCAGGGCCGTAGCACGGGCGTGGTGCTGGGGCTGCCTGCGCCGGAGGACTATGCGCGGCCGCATCCTCACCTGGGTGCGATCGTCGGCCGCTACGCCAACCGGATCGCGCGGGGCTGTTTCACGCTCGAGGGCCAGGTGGTCCGGCTGCCGCTGAACGACGGCGCCCACACCCTGCACGGCGGGCCGGAGGGCTTCGGCAGGCGGATGTGGGAGCTCGCGAAGATCTCTTCTTCCGCCCTGGAACTGCGCCTGACGAGCGAAGACGGCGACCAGGGCTTCCCGGGGCGACTGGACGTGCGCGTGCAGTACGCGCTGACCTCCGCGAACGAATGGCGGATCGACTACGAGGCGCGTAGCGAGCGCGCGACCGTCGTGAACCTGAGCCAGCATGCCTACTTCAACCTGGCCGGCGGCGGCGACATCCTTGGCCACCGCCTGTGGATCGCGGCGCAGCGCTATTGCACGGTGGATGCAGGGCTGATCCCCCAGGAGGTCGCACCGGTGGCCGGGACGCCCTTCGATTTCCGCGAGCCGGCGGCGATCGGCGCGCGCATTGGAGAGTCGCACCCGCAATTGCGCCGCGCCGGCGGCTACGACCACAACTGGCTGCTGGACGGCGAGGGGCTGCGCTGCGTCGCCCGGCTGGAGGATCCTGGCTCCGGGCGCGCGATGGAGGTCCATACGACGGAGCCCGGCCTGCAGTTCTATTCCGGCAACTTCCTGGACGGGAGCGTGGCCGGGCTCGCGCACCGCAGCGGCCTGTGCCTGGAGACCCAGCACTTCCCGGACTCCCCGAACCGCCCCGATTTCCCCTCGACGCTGCTGCGCCCCGGCGAGACCTTCCGCAGCACGACCCTCTACCGCTTCACCCACCTCTGAGACCCTCATGCACCCGCAGCGTTACCAGGGCGTATTCCCGGTGGTGCCCACCACCTTCCGCGAGGATGGCTTGCTCGACCTCGCCAGCCAGAAGCGCTGCGTGGACTTCATGATCGATGCCGGCTCGAACGGGCTGTGCATCCTGGCGAACTTCTCCGAGCAGTTCCTGCTGGCCGACGAGGAACGCGAGGTGCTCACGCGCGCGATCCTCGGGCACGTCGCGGGCCGCGTGCCGGTGATCGTCACGACCACCCACTTCAGCACGGAGGTCTGCGCGGCGCGCAGCCGCCGCGCGCAGGAACAGGGCGCGGCCATGGTGATGGTGATGCCGCCCTACCACGGCGCGACGCTGCGCGTGGGCGAGGAGAAGATCCACGAGTTCTACGCGCGGCTGTCGGACCGCATAGCCATCCCGATCATGATCCAGGACGCGCCCGTGGCGGCAACTCCGCTGTCCGCGGCCTTCCTGGCGCGCATGGCGCGCGAGCTCGAGCACGTCGCCTACTTCAAGATCGAGACGGCCGGTGCGGCGAGCAAGCTGCGCGAGCTGATCCGGCTCGGCGGCGAGGCGATCGAGGGGCCGTGGGACGGGGAGGAGGGCATCACCCTCCTGCCCGACCTGGAGGCGGGCGCGACCGGCGCGATGACGGGCGGCGGCTACCCGGACGGCATCCGCACGATCCTGGATCCATGGCAGGCGGGGCGGCGCGAGGACGCCGCCCGGGCCTACGAGCGCTGGCTGCCCCTCATCAATTACGAGAACCGCCAGGGCGGCATCCTGACGGCCAAGGCGCTGATGAAGGCCGGCGGCATCATCGAGTGCGAGGCGCCGCGGCACCCCTTCCCGGCGATGCACCCGGCCGTGCGGGAGGGACTGCTCGCGCAGGCGAAGCGGCTGGACCCCCTGGTGCTGCGCTGGGGACACTAGCGCGCGACCCTTCACACTCCCGCTTCCAGTGGAACGCCGTACAACTCCGCCGCCGTCGCGCGGATCGCAGCGAGCATCACGCGTGCGGCCGGGGACAGCGCGCGGTCGGTGCGCGTGATCAGTCCGAAGGCGTCCATCTGGCAGGGCAGGTCGATCGGCAGCACCGCCACCAGGTTGTGGCTCTCGTAGTAGCGGCCCACCTCGCCCGCCACCAGGCCGATCATGTCGCCCTGCGCGATCATCTTGGTGACGAACAGCAGGGCGCCGCTCTCGATCAGGTTGGCCGGTGCCTCCAGGCTCTCCTCCCGGAACATCAGGTCGAAACGGTGGCGCAGCACGCTGCCTTCGGGGGGCACGATCCAGCCCCAGCCGTTCAGATCGCGCAGCGTCAGCCGGTCCATCTCCAGCAGCGGGTGCCCGGGCCGCACCATCGCCACCACCGGCTCCTCGGCCATCGCCTCGAAGCGCAGCGCGGTCTTGTCGTGCTGCGCGAACAGGCGCGCCACGCCGATGTCGATGCGCCCCTGCGCCATGCGCTCCATCAGCACGTCGCTGGTTTCCACCTGCAGGGACACGCGCAGCCGGGGGTGCGCCTGCTTCACCCGGGCGATCGCCTCGGGCAGCAGCATGATCCCGGGCGTGGTGATCGCGCCGATGTTCACCTGGCCGAAGCGCCCCGCCTTGAGCTCCTGCACTTCGTCGTGCGCCTGGTTGAGGCTGGTCAGCGCCGTGCGCGCGTGGCGCACCATGGCTTCGCCGTAGACGGTGGCGCGCATGCCGCGCGGCAGCCGCTCGAACAGCGGCACGCCCAGCACGTCCTCCAGGTCCTTCAGCAGCTTGGAGGCGGCCGGCTGCGTCATGGACAGCACCTCGGCCGCGCGGTGGATGTTCCCTTCCTCGTCCAGGGCGACCAGCAGAAGGAGCTGCCGCGTCTTCAGGCGCGCGCGGATGAACCAGTGCGAGTAGTTGACCACGGGTTTTCCTGAATGCCGATTCCAGCATCGCAGTGTGCCGAAACAAGATTGGTCGCATATCCCTGCTCGCCCTAGTATCCGGCCCCGATCCGCAGCGGAGGGCACCCTGGAGATGCGCGCGGTCCTCAAGAACTTCATCAACGGCCACTGGGAAGGCGGCGTCACGACCGCGACCAGCGAGAACCCGTCGGACCTGTCCGCGCCCGTGGCGGACTACGCCCGGGCCGATGGGCGCCAGGCCGAGGCCGCCGTGGAGGCCGCGCGCGAGGCGTTCCCGAACTGGTCGCGCAGCATGCCGCAGCGCCGCGCGGACGTGCTCGACAGCGTGGGTGCCGAACTGCTCGCGCGCCGGGACGAACTCGGCAGCCTCCTGGCGCGGGAGGAGGGCAAGACCCTGCCGGAGGCCGTCGGCGAAGTCGCGCGCGCCGGCCAGATCTTCCGGTTCTTCGCCGGCGAGGCGCTGCGCATCCCGGGCGAGAAGCTCGCCTGCGTGCGGCCCGACATCGAGGTCGACGTCACGCGCGAGCCCCTCGGCGTGGTGGCGGTGATCGCTCCCTGGAATTTCCCGTTCGCGCATCCGGCCTCGAAGATCGCCCCGGCGCTGGCCTTCGGCAACACCGTGGTGTTCAAGCCGGCGGAACTCGTCGCCGCCTGCGGCTGGGCGCTGGCGGACATCCTCGCGCGCGCCGGTCTGCCGGCGGGCGTGTTCAACCTGGTCAACGGCAGCGGCCGCCAGGTGGGGCGTGTGCTGGCCGAACACCCCGGGGTGGATGCGATCACCTTCACGGGATCCCAGGCGACCGGCCGGCACGTGCTGCAGCAGGCGGCCGCGCGAGGCGCGAAGGTGCAGCTCGAAACGGGTGGCCGCAACCCGCTGGTGGTGCTGGCCGATGCCGACCTCGACCGCGCCGTGGAATGCGCGCTGCAGGGGGCCTTCCATTCCACCGGCCAGCGCTGCACGGCGTCGCGCCGCCTGATCGTGGAGGCCGGGGTGCACGAAGCCTTCGTGCAGAAGCTGCGGCAGCGCATGCGGCAGCTGCAGGTGGGGCACGCCGAGGAGCGCGGCACCGACATCGGGCCGGTGGCGAGCCGTGCCCTGTTGGACGGCAACCTGTCCTACCTGGACGTCGCGCGCGCGCAGGGCGCCGAGCACGTGTGCGGCGGCGAGCTGCTGCAGCGGCGCACCCGCGGCCACTTCATGGCGCCGGCCCTGTTCCTCGCCGCAGTCGGCCAGCGCGCGCTGCGCGACGAGGCCTTCGGGCCGATCGCGATGGTGCTGCGCGCGGCCGACTATGAACAGGCGCTCGCGCTGGCCAACGAGTCGCCCGACGGCCCGTGCGCGGGCATCTGCACGAGCTCCCTCAAGCACGCGACCCACTTTCGCCGCCACGCCCGCGCCGGAACCGTCATGGCCAACCTGCCGACGGCCGGCGTCGACGATCCCGTCCCGTTCGGCGGTCGCAAGGCCTCCGCCTTCGGTTCCCGCGAACAGGGGCGCCACGCGTCGGAGTTCTTCACCACGATGAAGACCGCCTACCTGTGCGCCTGACCACCTTTCCCACCGACCACGCAAAGGAGTCGACACCATGATGAACCGCCGCCGCGCCGCCCTGACCAGCACCGCCGCCCTCGCCCTTGCCGCCGGCCTGCCGCTTTCCGTGCTGGCGCAGCAGAAGAAGATCGTGCTCGGCTTCAGCCAGATCGGCGCCGAGAGCGAATGGCGCACCGCCAACACCGAGTCCATCAAGCAGGCCGCCAAGGACGCGGGCATCGAACTCAAGTTCTCCGACGCGCAGCAGAAGCAGGAGAACCAGATCAAGGCCATCCGCTCCTTCATCGCGCAGAAGGTCGACGTGATCGCCTTCTCGCCGGTCGTGGAAAGCGGCTGGGGCACGGTGCTGCGCGAAGCCAAGGCGGCGAAGATTCCCGTGATCCTGACCGACCGTGCCGTCAACGAGAAGGACGACTCGCTGTGGGTGACCTTCATGGGCTCGGACTTCCTGGAGGAAGGCCGCAAGGCCGGCCGCTGGCTCGTGGACAACGTCAAGGGCGGCGAGGTGAACATCGTGGAGCTGCAGGGCACCGTGGGCTCCGCGCCGGCGATCGACCGCAAGAAGGGCTTCGAGGAAGTGATCAAGGGCAAGCCGCAGTACAAGATCGTCCGTTCGCAGACCGGCGACTTCACCCGCGCCAAGGGCAAGGAGGTCATGCAGGCCTTCCTGAAGGCGGACCCGAAGAAGATCAACGTGCTCTACGCGCACAACGACGACATGGCCATCGGCGCCATTCAAGCGATCGAGGAGGCCGGCCTCAAGCCCGGGCAGGACATCAAGATCGTGTCCATCGACGCCGTCAAGGGCGCCTTCGAGGCCATGATGGCCGGCAAGCTGAACGTCAGCGTGGAATGCAGCCCGCTGCTCGGCCCGCAGCTGATGAAGGCGGTGCAGGACGTGGTGGCCGGCAAGACGGTGCCCAAGCGCATCGTGACCGAGGAAACCGTCTTCCCGATGGAGTCCGCCGCGAAGGAATTCCCGAAGCGCAAGTACTGATGACGCCCGCGCAGCCGGTGCTGGAGCTGGCCGGCATCTCGAAGTCCTTCCTCGGCGTGCGCGCGCTCGCCGGGGTGGACCTGCGCCTGCAGGCCGGCGAGGTCCACGCCCTGATGGGGCAGAACGGCGCCGGCAAGTCGACGCTGATCAAGGTGCTCACCGGGGTGTACCCGGCCGACGCGGGCACGATCCGCATCGCCGGGGAGGCGGTCCGCCCGCGCTCGCCGCTGGAGGCGCAGCGGCTCGGCGTGAGCACGGTGTACCAGGAGGTCAACCTCTGCCCCAACCTGTCGGTGGCGGAGAACATCTTCGCGGGCCGCTATCCCCGCCGGTGGGGCACGATCGCGTGGCGGACCATGGAAGATCGTGCGCGCGCCCTGCTCGCGCGCCTGAACGTGAACATCGACGTGGGCCGCCTGCTCTCCGCCTACCCGATGGCGGTGCAGCAGATGGTGGCCATCGCACGCGCGCTGAGCGTCGACGCCCGGGTGCTGGTGCTCGACGAGCCCACCTCCAGCCTCGACGAGGACGAGGTGCGGCGCCTGTTCGCGGTGCTGCGCCGACTGCGCGACGAAGGCATGGCCATCCTGTTCGTCACGCATTTCCTCGAGCAGGTGTACGCCATCGCGGACCGGATCACCGTGCTGCGCAACGGCGAGCGCGTCGGCGAATATCGCGCGGAACACCTGAGCGCGCCGGCGCTCGTTGCCGCGATGGTCGGGCGCGAGCTGGCGGCGCGGCGCGAGGCGGCGCCCGCACCGGCGGCCGCGGCCGGGGGCGAGGCGCTGGTGGAGCTGCGCGGCCTGGGCAGCAAGGGGGTGGTCCACCCGACCGATCTCGCCTTGCGCGCGGGCGAGGTGGTGGGCCTGGCCGGCCTGCTCGGCTCCGGGCGCACGGAGCTCGCGCGCCTGCTGTTCGGCCTGGAGCGTGCCGACAAGGGAGAACTGCGCGTGCGCGGCGCCCCTGTGCGCGTGGATCGGCCGAGGCAGGCCGTCGCCCTCGGCATGGGCCTTCTGCCCGAAGACCGCCAGACGCACGGCATCGTCAGCGACCTGTCGCTGCGGGAGAACATCGTGCTGGCGCTGCAGGCGCGCCGCGGCGTGCTCCGGAACCTGGGCGCGCAGGAGCAGCAAAGGCTGGCGGAGGGCCTCGTGCGCGCCCTCGGCATCAAGGCCGCGAGTCTGGACGCGCCGATCGCGCAGCTCTCCGGCGGCAACCAGCAGAAGGCGCTGCTCGCGCGCTGGCTCGCCACGCAGCCGAGCCTGCTGATCCTGGACGAGCCCACCCGGGGCATCGACGTCGCCGCCAAGCAGGAGGTGATGGACGAGATCCTGCGGCTGGCGGGCGAGGGCATGGCGGTGCTGTTCATCTCCTCGGAGATCGACGAAGTGGTGCGCGTCTCGCACCGCATCGCCGTGCTGCGCGATCGGCACAAGGTGGGCGAACTGCCCGCCGGCGGCCAGGAGCAGGACGTGTACCGCCTGATCGCGGAGGAGGCATGAACGTGGCGCCGTGGCGGCACCGCCTGTTCTGGCCGGTGGTCACGCTGGTGCTGCTGCTGGCGGTGAACGCCGCCTTCAACCCGAGCTTCATCCGCATCACGGTGCGCGACGGGCATCTCTATGGCAGCCTCGTCGACATCCTCAAGGGCGCGGCGCCGCTCGCCCTGGTGGCGCTGGGCATGACCCTGGTCATCGCCACCCGCGGCATCGACATCTCCGTCGGGGCCGTGGTGGCCATTTCCGCCGGCGTCGCCGCGTGGATGATCGGCGGCTCGCTGGTGATCCACGACGGCGTGAGCAGCTACGTGAGCCGCTTCCCGATGCCGCTGGCGATCGCCTGCGCGCTGGGCGTCGCGATGCTGTGCGGCGCGTGGAACGGGGCGCTGGTGGCCGGCCTCGGCATGCAGCCGATCATCGCCACCCTGATCCTGATGGTGGCCGGCCGCGGCATCGCGCAGCTGATCACCAACGGACAGATCATCACCGTGTACTACGCGCCGTACTTCGCGATCGGCAACGGCTACCTGGCGGGGCTGCCGGTGCCCTTCCTGCTGGCGGCGGCGGTGTTCGCCGCGCTGCTGGCGCTGGTGCGACGCACGGCGCTCGGCCTGTTCATCGAAGCAGTAGGCATCAATCCGGCGGCGGCGCACGTCGCCGGCCTGCCGGCCCGGCGCATCACCTTCTGGACCTACGTGTTCTGCGGCCTGTGCGCCGGAATCGCCGGCCTGATCGTGAGCTCCACCGTCAAGAGCGCGGACGGCAACAACGCCGGCCTGCTGATGGAACTGGATGCGATCCTGGCGGTGACGCTGGGCGGCACTTCGCTGACCGGCGGGCGCTTCAGCCTCGCGGGCAGCGCGATCGGCGCGCTGGTGATCCAGACGCTGACCTATGCGATCTACTCGATGGGGGTGCCGCCGGAGGTGAACCTGGTTGTGAAGGCGGCGGTGGTGTTCGCTGTCATGCTGCTGCAGTCGCCCGAGTTCCGGCTCACCCTGGCGCAATGGGCCCGCCGGCCGCTGCCCTCGCAGGAGGCCGGGTGAGCGCCAACCTGAGCCTGCAGACGGAGCAGGCGGCCCCGCCGCCCGATGCCGAACCGCGTCGGCGCCGGCTGGACCGCAAGTACGTGCCCCTGCTGGTGACCGTCACGCTGTTCCTGGCGATGGCGGCGCTGGGCTCCGTGCTGTACACCGGCTTCTTCTCGGCGCAGGTCTTCCTGAACCTGCTGATCGACAATGCCTTCCTGTGCGTCGTGGCGGTCGGCCTCACCTTCGTGATCGTCTCCGGCGGCATCGACCTGTCCGTCGGCGCGGTCATCGCCCTGGTCACCATGGTGTCGGCGCAGCTGGTGGAGCGCCACCACTGGAGTCCGATGGCGGTCATCCCGCTGGTGCTGGCCTTGGGCACGGGGTTCGGCGCCACTATGGGTTTCCTGATCGAACGCTTCCGCCTGCAGCCCTTCATCGTCACGCTGGCCGGGATGTTCCTGGCGCGCGGGCTGTGCTACCTGATCAGCATCGACTCCATCAGCATCGCCAACGACTTCTACAGCGCCGTCTCGCAGACGCGGATCCCGGTGTGGGCCGAGGCGTCGATTTCGGTCGGCGCCGTGATCGCGTTGACGATGGTGGCCCTGGGGACCTACGTGGCGCACTTCACCCAGTTCGGCCGCACCGTGTACGCGATCGGGGGCAACGAGTCGTCGGCCCGGCTCATGGGGCTGCCGGTCCGCTCCACCCTGGTCGGCGTGTATGCCTTCAGCGGCTTCTGCTCCGCGCTGGGCGGCGTGGTGTTCACGTTCTACATGCTTTCCGGGTATGGGCTGCACGCGGTGGGGCTGGAGCTCGACGCGATCGCCGCGGTGGTGATCGGCGGGACGCTGTTGTCCGGCGGGGTCGGCTACGTGTTCGGCACGTTGTTCGGCGTCCTGATGCTCGGCATCATCCAGACGCTGATCATGTTCGACGGCAGCCTGAGCTCGTGGTGGACGCGCATCGCCATCGGCGGGCTGCTGTTCGTGTTCTGCCTGCTGCAGCGGCTGTTCGAGGCGAAGCGGCCGGGCGCCTGAGCCGGCGACGTGTTCGACGGCCACGGATGCCGGGGCCCCGTGGCAGCAGCGGCTGTGTGCAACAACGCGCCACGACGATGGCGGAGGTGCAGGCGCAGAACCTGCGCAAGCACGATCAGTGGCATCCCGCGGCGCTCGCTGTCCTGGCTGCACCTACCGACATTTGGACCGTCGCGAGCGAAACCGATGTCTGCAGCGGAGCTTGGGGCGGGCGGGCGGTGGCCATGGAAATCGTCCGTGCCCTGGGCCAGGTGCTGCGCGCGAGGCCGCGGCGACGTGCGCGGGATACAGGCCGCCGTCCAGCCGGATGAGACGGTCCACCTGGCCGCCGCGCCAGGCGCGCCACGCGCCGGCGACCGCGCCGATGTGGCCGAAGCTCGCGTGCAGCAAGCTCGATGCTTCGCGGCCGACGGCGAACACGAAATCCCCGACGCGCGGTCCCGAAGCCATGCGTCGCTCGACCACGGGCACCGTGGCGTCGCTGCCCACCACGGCAAGGTCGGTGGCCGGGTCGATACCGCGCACCTCCCCCGCGACCGCCTCGCCCGACGGCAGAACGAGTTGCACGCGACTCGCGTGACCGACGGCGTTCGCCGCGGTGACCAGGACGTTTGCACGCCAGGCGAACGCGCTCGCGGTGCCGACGCGCCGGCAGCGGACCGCGACCACCGATGGTTTGACGCGTTCGACCGCATCGGCCAGTTGCGGGTGGGAGTGAGGGGTGTCGTTCATGCACCGCATCGTGCGCCGGTGACGGGCAAAGGGCCACTGGCCGGGCGGGCAGGGAAGCCTCGCCACTCGGGCAGTCCGCTGGCGAACTGAGCGAAAGCGTTGCGCGGTAAGCTAGAACTTGTAGAGCCGTGCGGGATTGTCGACCAGGATCCGCTTGCGGACGGCCGCGTCCGGTTCCCACACGGCCAACTGGTTCAGCAGCCTTCCATCATCGATCTGCAGCAGCGGTGTGACGTCGCTTGTCTTCCTTCCCGGCGGCGTGACGGAATCCGGATGCGGCCAGTCGGTTCCCCAGATGATGCGATCCGGGTTCGCCGCGATCAGGGCCTTCGCGAAGGGAACGACGTCGTCGTAGTTCGGGGCAAGCGTCGAGGCGCGATACGCTCCCGAGATCTTCACGTAGGTATTGCCCGACTTCACGAGTCCGACCAGCTCCGGGAATCCGGGCTGCTGCAGACCTGCCGCTGCCTGGATGCCGCCGAAGTGGTCGAAGACGACCGGGACGGGAGCCGCGACAAACGTTTCCTTGATGAGAGGAATCATCGAGGCATTCGTGTAGACCTGGACGTGCCAGCCACGATCCTTCGCACGATTGACTGCGGCGTTGAAGCGCCGCTTCGCCTCCTCCGGATCGTTGATGCCGCCGGTCGCGAGGTTCACGCGCACGCCGCGAACGCCCGCCTTTGCCATCGCATCGAGCTCTGCATCGGAGTTGTTCGGGCCGATCACGGCGACTCCCCGCGCGTCCGATCCGCGCGCCTTCATTCCGAAGAGCGTTGCAGCGTTGTCGGTGCCGTAGACGCTCGGTGTGACGATCACCACGCGCTGCATGTGAAGCGCCTGATGCAGCGCCTTCATCTCCTCGGGCGAGGCGAGCTCGGGCGTGTAGACGCGCCCATCGAACCACGGGAATCTTGCGGGATCACCGTGGATGTGCGTATGGCAATCGCACGCGCCGGGCGGGATGGCGAAGTTGACCGGTGTGGAGGGTTGCGAAGGCCCGGCGATGGCCCATCGCGCTCGCGACACCGCACTCGCGGCGATCGCACCAAGCAAGACATCACGTCTGGTTGTCATCGTGTTCCCTCCTGGTTGGAGTGCGGACCCTGCAAGCAGCACGCCTCCCTGGGGCGCAGGCGCGACCGCGGCGACGGATCTTCCTGCCTGACCGGCTTCGAGCGCCAGCATTATTTCGCCCCAGGCGAGGCAGGTAAAGAGCTTCGCCTGCTGCCCTTCCATTGCGCCTGCCAAATCAGGAAGATCGTGTTCCAGGCTGCCAGCGCCGCGCCGACCGCAAAGAAGGTGGAAGGAAAGCGCCGCTTCAGGACTCGATGATCATGCGGCCGTGCATCTCCTCGTGATGGTCGCCGCAGAAGCTGTCGCACACGAAGTCGTAGCTGCCGGGGCTCGGCAGCCGGGAGCGCCACGCGCGTGACGGAACTCGCCCGGGACGGAGTTCTCGCCGAGGCGGAGGGCAGAGTCGACTACGGCCCGCTTCAACTCCGCTTGGTCTGTAGTTGCCGTGGCTCATTCTTACCGGGCTACGCACAGTTTGGGTTGGCAGGCGCACGCGGGAGATCTTTTCTGACGCGAGCCGACAAGGCTTTCCTGCGGAGCTCCGCCATTCTCGGAGGCATGCTCTACCACATGCACAACAGTTGGGAGCAGTTCATGGCAACCACGACGAAGTCCACGCGGGGACGTGCCCAGGATCGCGCCAAGGTGGCGGGCGAACAGGAACACGAGGTGCGCTATTCCGCCAAGAAGGCTGGCGCTTCAGCCTCCGATGTAAAGCGCGCGGTCAAGAGCGTGGGCAACTCGCGGCAGAAGGTCGAGCGCGCACTGAAAGAATAAGGGTGCGCCTGGTTACACCGTCGGTGCCCTCAAGCACTGAAGCCGACTTGTGTACCAAGGGATGCTCAACGCGCGGTGACGCTCGAGCTGGGAGGCAAGTCGCCCAACATCGTCTTTGATGACGCCGATCTCGATCAAGCCGTCAAGGGCGGGGTGTCGGGCATTCCCCTTGGGAAGGGGGATGCAGTGGAGGAAGTCGGTGCTTCTGTGGGCCGCTGTGCTCCTCTCACTTTGGGGTGCGACCGCGTGCAATCTGGTGCACGCGCCCCAATTCGGGAGCAGCGACAAGCTCCATCTGCCGCGCGACCGCTGGCACGTTGTATGCAGTGCGCCGGAACCTTCATTCCGGAGTCACCGCATGATCCATTTCCGGGCGCGCCTGGCCCCCTGGTTGTTCGCCGCCCCCCTGGCCCTCGCGCTCCACGTCGACGTGTTCGCCGAAACGGTGGCGCGCTATGGCATCTCCATGGCCGACATCCCGATGACGACGGGGCAGCCGGACCGCGGCGCCGGCGCCTATCAGTTCACCGGCCACACGCTGTACGACCCGCTGGTGGCCTGGGAAGCCAACATAGGCGACCGGCCCGGCAAGCTGGTGCCCGGCCTGGCCACGGAGTGGAAGGTGGACCCCAGCGACCAGAAGGTCTGGCGCTTCGCCCTGCGCCACGGCGTGAAGTTCCACGACGGCTCGGCCTTCACTGCGGACGCGGTGCTCTGGAACCTGGAGAAGGTCCTCAACGACAAGTCGCCGCAGTTCGATGCGAAGCAGGCCGCCCAGGTCAAGCCGCGCATCCCCTCCATCGCCTCCTGGCGCAAGGTCGACGACTTCACGGTGGAGATCACCACCAAAGAGGTCAACGCGCTGTTCCCGTACGAGCTGCCGTGGTTCCTCATGAGCAGTCCCGCGCAGTGGGAGAAGGTCGGGCACGACTGGAACAGGTTCGCCTCGCAGCCTTCCGGGACGGGCCCGTTCCGGCTCGACAAGCTGGTGCCGCGCGAACGCGCCGAGCTGGTGAAGAACGCAGGCTACTGGGACAAGAGCCGCGTCGCGAAGACGGACCGCATCGTGCTGCTGCCGATCCCGGACGCCATCACGCGGGCCAATGCGCTGCTCAATGGCCAGGTGGACCTGATCGAGACGCCGCCGCCGGACATGATGCCGCAGCTCTCCTCGCGCGGCTTCAAGCTGGTGCAGAACGTGACGCCCCACGTCTGGCCCTATCACTTCAGCACCTTGCCCGGCTCGCCCTGGGCCGACATCCGCGTGCGCAAGGCGGTCAACCTCGCGATCGATCGGAACGCCGTGGTGAAGTTGCTCAACGGCCTGGCCCAGCCCGCCTCGGGGCAGCTGGACAGGACGAGTCCCTGGTACGGCAAGCCTGCGTTCCAGATCAAGTATGACCTCGCGCAGGCGCGTGCCCTCATGGCACAGGCGGGCTACGGCCCGTCGAAGCCGTTGAAGGCCAAGGTGATCATCGCGCAGGGGGGAACCGGCCAGATGCTGTCGCTGCCGATGAACGAATTTGTGCAGCAAAGCCTGGCCGAGATCGGCGTGCAGCTCGAATTCGAGGTGGTCGAACTCGAGAACCTTTACCTGCACTGGCGCTCCGGCGCCAAGGCCGACATGAACGGAGGCAAGGGCATCACCGCCATCAACCTCGGCTACGTCACCGCCGATCCTTTCTACGCGCTCACCCGCTTCGCCTACGCCAAGTACGCGGCGCCGAATGGCGTGAACTGGGGCTACTACGACAACCCGAAGGTCAACGCCACGATCGACAGGATCCGCACGACCTTCGACACGAAGGCGCAGGACCAGTTGCTCGCCACCGTGCACCAGCAGATGGTGGACGACGCGCTGATGCTCTGGGTGGTGCACGACACCAACCCGCACGCGCTGTCGCCCAGGGTCCGCAGCTTCGTGCAGGCGCAGCACTGGTTCCAGGACCTGACCACGATCGGCATGTAGCGCATGCTGGCCTACCTGGTCCGACGCGTGCTGTATGCCGTGCCCATCGCCTTCGGCGTCACGGTCATCGCTTTCCTGCTGGTGCAGATCGCGCCGGGCGATCCGCTCAACGCGATCGCGCCGGCCGACGCGACCAAGGAAGCCATCGACGGGCTCAAGTCCGCCTACGGGCTGGATCGCCCGCTGCCGGTGCAATATGGCCTCTGGCTCTGGCGCGCCCTGCACGGCGACCTGGGCAGTTCCATCGCAACCGGCCGCCACGTGCTGGACGAAGTGCTGGCGGCCGTCGGCAACACCCTGGTGCTGGCGGGCGCCGCGTCGCTGGTGGGCGTGGTGCTGGGATGCGTGCTCGGCGCGCTGGCGGGCGCACGGTCCGGCAGCGTGGTCGACCGCGCGGCGACGGTGCTCTCCGTGATCGGCGTCAGCATCCCGCATTACTGGCTCGGGATGGTGCTCACGATCGTATTCTCCGTGTGGCTCGGCCTCTTTCCCGCGATGGGCGCCGGCGCTGGGGACGGCTGGGCCTGGGACGCGGAGCACGTGAAGCACCTCGTGCTGCCCGCCGTCACGCTCGGGGTGATCCCCCTCGGCATCGTTACGCGCACGGTCCGCGCGCTGGTCGCGGAGACCCTGCAGCAGGAGTTCGTCATCGCCCTGCACGCCCGCGGGCTGCCGGCGGCGCGCGTGTCCCTGCATGTCGCGAAGAACGCCGCGCCCACCGTTCTCGCTGTCGCCGGGCTGCAGATCGGCTACCTCATGGGCGGTTCCATCCTGGTGGAAACCGTGTTCGCCTGGCCGGGCACCGGCTTCCTGCTGAACACCGCGATCTTCCAGCGCGACCTGCCGCTGCTGCAGGGGACCATCCTCGTGCTGTGCATGTTCTTCGTGCTGCTGAACCTGCTGGTGGACTTGCTCCAGCCGCTGCTCGATCCGCGCATGGCGCGCCACTGACATGAATACCCTGGTGCTGACTCCCCCGCTCGCGCCGGCAGCTGCGCCGGTCCCGAGCTACTGGCGCGGCGTGCTGCGCGCGCTGCTGCGGGACCGGGTCGCCATGGCCGCTGCGCTGGTCCTGCTGTCGATCGTGCTGGCAGCGCTGCTTGCGCCCTGGCTGGCTCCGGCGGATCCGTACAAGGCCAGCATGCTGCGGCGGCTGCAGGCCGTCGGCAGTCCCGGCCACCTGCTCGGCACCGACGAACTCGGCCGCGACCTGCTGGCCCGCCTGATGTACGGCGGCCGGCTGTCGCTGCTGATGGGCGTGCTGCCGGTCGCGCTCGCGTTCGGGATCGGCACCACCCTGGGCGTGCTGGTGGGTTACATCGGCGGACGCCTCAACACGGTGGTGATGCGCACGCTCGACGTGTTCTATGCGTTTCCGTCCGTGCTGCTGGCCGTCGCGATCTCCGGGGCGATGGGGCCGGGGCTGTCCAACAGCATGATCGCCCTCACGCTGGTGTTCGTGCCGCAGGTGGTGCGCGTGGCGGAAAGCGCCACCACGCAGGTGCGCCGCCTCGACTACCTGGAGGCCGCGCGCATGAGCGGCGCGGGGGCGCTGTCCATCGTCCGCGTGCACGTCCTGGCTAACGTGCTCGGGCCCGTGTTCGTCTATGCGACCGGCCTGGTGAGCGTCAGCATGATCCTCGGCTCCGGCCTGTCCTTCCTCGGCCTGGGCGTCAAGCCGCCGGAGCCGGAGTGGGGCCTGATGCTCAACACCTTGCGCGCTGCGATCTTCACCAATCCGTGGGTCGCGGCGCTGCCGGGGGTGATGATCTTCGCCACCTCCATCGCGTCCAACCTGCTGGCCGACGGCCTGCGTTCCGCCATGGAGATCCGCTGATGAATTCCCTGGCGCCGATATCGCCGGCGGACCGTGGCGGCCCCGCCCAGCCGCTGCTGTCGGCCCGCGGGCTGGTGAAGCGCTTCCCGTTGCGGGGCGCGTTCTGGAGCGGCAAGGCGCGCCACGTGCATGCGGTCGATGGCGTCAGCTTCGACGTGGCCAAAGGCGAGACGCTCGGCATCGTCGGCGAGTCCGGCTGCGGAAAGTCCACCACGGCGCGACTGCTGGCCCGCCTGCTGCCGGCGGACGCCGGCGAACTGGTCTTCGACGGTGAGGGCGTGGGCACCTTTGGCGGCATCGCGCTGCGCGAGTTCCGCCGCAAGCTGCAGATGGTGTTCCAGGATTCCTTCGCCTCGCTGAATCCGCGCCTGCCGGTCGTCGAGACGATCGCCTACGGGCCGCGCGTGCACGGATTGCCTGCGGCGCAAGCCCTGGAGCGCGCCCGCGGACTGCTGGCGCGGGTGGGCCTCGAGCCGGCGCAGATCGCGTACCGCTATCCGCATGAGCTCTCCGGGGGGCAGCGCCAGCGCGTCAACATTGCCCGCGCGCTCGCCTTCGAGCCGCGACTGCTGATCCTGGACGAGGCCGTCGCGGCGCTGGACAAGTCGGTGCAGGCGCAGGTGCTCAATCTGCTGCAGGAACTCAAGGAGGAGCGCGGCCTGACCTACTGCTTCATCTCGCACGACCTGCAGGTCGTGCAGTACCTGAGCGACCGCGTGCTGGTGATGTACCTCGGGCAGGTCGTGGAGATCGGGCCGGTGGACGCGCTGTTTCGCCGGCCGCGCCATCCGTACACCGCGGCGTTGCTGTCGGCGGTGCCCTCCATGGACCCGGCGTGTCGCACCGAGCGCGCGCCGCTGGCGGGCGACCCGCCCAATCCCATCGCGCCGCCGAGCGGCTGCCGCTTCCGCGACCGCTGCCCGCGCGCGGCAGCCGTGTGCGCGACGCGCACGCCGCAACTGCTGCCGGTGGGGGAGGGCGCGCAGGCCGCCTGCCACCTGAACGACCCTGCCTCGGATCACCCGCAAGCCGTGCCGCCGGAGCGTGCTGCATGACCTTGCCCACCCCGGTCGTGCAGGTCAGCGACTTGCACCTCGCCTTCACCGGCGCGCGCAGTGCCCACGCGCTGAACGGCGTGAGCTTCGAGGTGCGCCCCGGCGAGGTGCTGGGCCTGCTCGGCGAGTCGGGTTCCGGCAAGAGCGTGACTCTGCGCGCGTTGCTGCGCCTGCATCCGGAGGCTCGCACCCGCGTGTCGGGACGGATGTTCGTCGACGGCCAGGACGTGCTCGCCCTGCGGGGACGCGGCCTGCAGCGCTATCGCGGCGGCACCGTGTCCATGGTGTTCCAGGAGCCCGGGCTCGCGTTCGACCCGGTGTACAGCGTGGGGGCGCAGATCGCGGAGGCCGTCCGCGCGCACGAGCCCGTCGACCGCGCCATCGCGCGCCATCGCACGCTGCAGATGCTGGACCGGGTGCAGATCCCGCAGGCGCGCCGCCGCTACGACGCTTACCCGCACGAACTGTCCGGGGGGATGCGGCAGCGGGCGATGATCGCGCTGGCGCTGGCCTGCCGCCCGAAGCTGCTGCTGGCGGACGAGCCCACCACCGCGCTGGACGCAACGGTGCAGATCCAGATCCTGCTGCTGCTGCGCGAGTTGCAGCGGGAGACTGGCATGGCGGTGATCTTCGTGACGCACGACATCGGTGCGGCCGTGGAGGTCTCGGACCGGCTCGCCGTGATGTACGCGGGCCGCATCGTGGAGCAGGGCCCGGCGGAGCGCGTGGTGAAGGCGCCGCGCCACCCCTACTCGGCCGGGCTGCTGGGCGCCAGCGTGAACGCCGCCCCGCGCGGGCGGCCGCTGCCTGCCATCCCGGGGGCGCCGCCAGACCTTGCCGTGCCGGTGGCCGGCTGCCCGTTTGCGCCGCGCTGCGGGAGGGCGCAGCGTG
Organism: Ramlibacter monticola; assembly: GCF_016722785.1. Lineage (GTDB taxonomy): Bacteria > Pseudomonadota > Gammaproteobacteria > Burkholderiales > Burkholderiaceae_C > Ramlibacter > Ramlibacter monticola. Next base: position 367,415 of record NZ_JAEQNE010000003.1, read on the forward strand.
CCTGCAGCGTGCAGCCGCCTGCGTTCGACGACGGCCCGGGCGTGGCGTGCTGGGCGCCGCTGCAGCCGCTGTCGCTGTCGGCATAGCCGCGCGCCCTGCTTTCCCGGCGCGCCCGTGCGCGCCAGATGCACCTGGTGCAGCGTGATCTTGTTGATCTTGTCAGCAGCGCTGCCGTCAGCGCCTGATCCCTGTCCGCTATGTGGCGTCGCCTGCCTTCGTACCCGCCTGAACCGCCGCGGCAGCCCAGCGGGCTCCGGCCGCCACGCTGTCGATCAGGATGCCGTCGAACGCGGGCTGAAGGCTGTCCGCCATGCCGGCGAGTGCCGCGCCCCCGAGTACGACGATGCTGGCGCCGGATTGCCGCGCCGCGTCGCGGCAGGCCTGCGCCAGCAGTGCGTGCGCGGCCCGCGGCTCCGCCGCCAGTTCCGGGCCGCTGGCGGCCACGGTGTAGACGCCGGCCAGCGCACCCGCGTAGCCGAGACCCTGCGCCAGACGATCCAGCATCGGTTTCCAGCGCGCGCCGCCGGTGACCACGGCAAAGCGGCCGAGGCGCGCCGCCTCGCAGAACGATGCGTCCGCGAGGCCACCCACGGGCACCCCGCAGATCTCGCGCAGGGCGAACAGGCCCGGATCGCCGAAGCATCCGAGCAGCACGGCGGCCGGCGGTGCCGCCGCCTCGACGCGAGCGGCCTGCCACGCCTCGAGCACGGCGTGTCCCGCCACGGCGCAGCTCGCCTCGCCGGAAATATAGGGCGCGCCGAAGGGCGCCGTGACCGCGCGAACGCGAATCCCGGCACCGAGGCTCGCCTGCACGTGCCCCCGCAGCAGGCGGGTGATGCCCTCTGACGTGTTCGGGTTGATCACGAGCAGCTCGCGCATCAGGCCACGCGTCCGCGCTTCTGCCGCCGCCCCAGCCAGAGGGCCAGGGCCACGGTGGCCCCCATCACCAGCAGGGAAACGACCGTGGTCACGGTCCCGAGCGCGTAGATCGCCGGCGTCGTGACGGTGGACGTCAGCCCCTGGAGTTCCAGCGGCAGGGTGTTCACGTCGCCGATCGCCTGCGAGGTCCGGGCGATCTCGTCCCAGCTGAGGGTGAAGCCGAACATCCCGATGCCGACCACCGAGGGCGCGATGAGGGGCAGCACCACCTGCGAGAAGGCCTGCCAGGGCGTCGCGCCGAGGTCGCGCGCGGCCTCCTCGTACGCCGGGTTGAACCGGTTGAAGACGGCGAACATGATCAGCAGGCCGAAGGGCAGCGTCCATGTGAGATGGGCTGCCAGCGCCGAGGTGAGCAGCCCCAGCGCCGTGCCGTAGTTCTCCAGCGTCGCCTCGGCGCCGAGCGCGCCCAGCATCGCCTTCAGTCCGGAGTCGAGCAGGCGGAACTCCAGCCCGATGCCCAGCGACACGATGATCGACGGCATGATCAGGCTCGCGACCGCCACGTAGAACAGCGCATCGCCGCCGCGCAGCCTCTTGCGAAACGCCAGCCCCGCGAGCAGCGACAGCACGATCGTGAGCGCCATCACGGCCGCTCCCAGCAGCAGCGAGCGGCGGAAGGCCGAGGCGATGTCCACCGCGCCCAGACCCCGGGCGAGCTCGCGGAACCAGTGCAGCGACACCCCGCGCAGGGGGAAGGTCAGTCCACCCTCCGGTCCCTGGAAGCTCAGGACGAGGATGGTGGCCATCGGGCCGTAGAGGAAGGTGACGAACAGCGCGAACACGATGGCCAGGGGCCAGAAGCCGGGTGCGCGGGCGTGGGAGAGCGGGAGGGGCATCGGGTGTCTCAGAGTTCGCGCCGCAGGTCCACCAGGCGCGTGAGCGCCCAGATGATCGCCAACACGACGGCCAGGAGCAGCACCGCGTTGGCCGCCGCCAGCGGGAACTGCAGGTAGGAGGTCTGCACCTGGATCACCTTGCCCACCGAGGCAATCTGCTGGCCGCCCATGACGCCGATGGTCACGAAGTCGCCCATCACGATGGTCACGATGAAGATCGAGCCGATCAGGATCCCCGTGCGCGACAGCGGCACGACGACGTTCCACAGGGTCTGCCAGGCGGAGGCGCCGGCGTCTGACGCGGCCTCCAGCAGGCTGCGGTCGATGCGCATCATGCTGTTGAAGATCGGCACGATCATGAACATGGTGTAGAGGTGCACGAAGGCGAGCACCACGGAGAAGGGCGAGAACAGCAGCCATTCCACGGGTTGCTCCACCAGGTGCGCGCCGAGCAGGAACTGGTTGACCAGGCCGTTGCGACCCAGCAGGGGCACCCAGGAGATCATGCGGATCACGTTGGAGGTCCAGAATGGCACCGTGCACAGAACGAACAGCACGGTCTGCACCAAGGGCGAGCGCACGTGGAAGGCCAGGAAGTAGGCCACCGAGAAGCCCAGGACCAGGGTGATGCCCCACACCAGCAGGCAGAACTTGAGCGTGGAGAGGTAGGTCGCCAGGGTGACGCACAGGTCACCCCGCTCGTTGAGCGCGCCGCAGCCCTGGAAGAGGGTGAGGTAATTCTGCAGCGTGAAGGCCGGAAGCAGCTCGTACTCGTTGAAGCGCCAGAAGCTCACCGCCAGCACCAATGCCAGCGGGACGACGAAGAACAGCAGGAAGACGGCAGCGAACGGGGCTGCCTGCCACCAGGCTGCCACCGTCCGCGCTGCCTTCATCCCCGGAGCTTCAGGCCGCAACGAATTCATTCCATTTGCGGACCATGTACTCGTTCTCGTCCATGACGGCGTTCCAGCACGCGATGCCGCCCATCCGCTGCTCGTAGCTGCCGCCGTCGCGCACCGACCCAGCCCTGGCCAGCAGCTCGCCGTGCGGGCTCTTGATGTCCTGCGCGGCGGGCTTGCCTTCCATCCAGTAGGCCCACTCGTAGGGTTCCATCTTCTGCTTTGCCGTTTCCAGCACCGCGCTGTAGTAGCCCTGGCGATTGAGATAGGCGCCGGCCCAGCCGTCCAGGAACCAGTTGATGAATTCGTAGGCGGCGTCGAGCTTCGCGCCGCCGAGAGTGGCCGGCAGGCCGAAGCCCGAGGCCCAGGCGCGGTAGCCCTCCTTGAGCGGCTGGTAGACGCAGTCTATGCCCTTGGTGCGCACCGCGGTCACGGCCGGCGACCACATCGACTGGATCACCACCTCGCCGGAGGACATCAGGTTGACCGACTCGTTGAAGTCCTTCCACAGCGAGCGGAACTGGCCTGCCTTCTTGGCCTCGATCAGCGTCGCGATCGTGAGGTCGATCTCCTTTTTCGTCATGTTCCCCTTGTCGGGGTACTTGTACTTGCCCAGGGACTCGACGACCATCGCCGCGTCCATGATGCCGATCGAAGGGATGTTGAGAATCGAGGCCTTGCCTCTGAACTCCGGGTTGAGCAGCTCGGCCCAGGTGGTGACCGGGCGCCTGATAAGGTCGGGGCGGATGCCCAGCGTGTCGGCGTTGTAGGTGGTCGGGATCAGCGACATCCACTGCGTCGGCTCCTTGGCGAAGGCCTTGCTCTTCTCGCCTTCGAGGAAGATCACCTTCTTGGGCGCCGTGCCCTGGTCGCCGACCTTCTTGCCGTCGACTTCGCCGCGCGTGAAGAGCGAGGTGATCTTCGACGCGTTCTTCACCCGTTTGGTGTCGATGCCCTTCAGGTTGCCCGTCGGCACGATCTTCCTGAGCGAGAAGAACTCGGTGTCCAGCAGGTCGAAGCTGTTGGGCGAGGTCACGGCGCGCTTGGTGACGTCGTCGGTCGTGACGGCGACGTACTGGATGGTGATGCCGGTATCCGCCTTGAACTTCTCGGCGATCTCCTTGTCCTGGTTCACCGCCGTGCCCAGGTAGCGCAGCACGGGCTTGCCCTGGGCATGGATGGCCGGAGCGAGGCCGGTGGCCAGAATCCCGGCCGTGCCTTGCAGCAGCGCACGGCGCTGCAGGCCCGAAGTCTTGTCGCGCGGATCGTGGGACATGGCGGTTCTCCTTCTTGGACTTGGGATCGCTTCAGCGGGCCAGTGCGTGCGCCTGGTGGGCGTGCCAGCCCAGGTGCACGGGCTCGCCCGGCAGGTACTGGTGCCGCAGATACTCGGCTTCGGGCAGCATCGCGCACAGCGGGCGGTCGCCGGCCGCGTCCTGCGACAGCAGCCCGAGCAGCACGTAGCAGCCCTGGTATTCGATGTCGGTGACGGTCGCCGCCAGCGTCGGCGCGCCCGGCGCGCCGAACCGGTCGCGCCCGACGCGCAGGTGGTCGCTGCGTACGGCGACGCGGCCCTGGGCGGTGGCGATCACGTTGTGCCCGCCGAGGAAGCGGGCGATGAATTCCGTGGCCGGCGCGTTGTAGATGTCGCGCGGCGCGCCCACCTGTTCCACGCGCCCGTGGTTCATCACCACGATGTTGTCGGCCAGCGCCATCGCCTCCTCCTGCGAGTGCGTGACGTGGATGAAGGTGAGCTCCAGCTCCCTCTGCCAGCGCCGCAGCTCGGTGCGCATCTGTACGCGCAGGAAGGGATCGAGCGCGGACAGCGGCTCGTCGAGCAGGAACACCCGCGGCTCGGTGATCAGGGCTCGGGCGAGCGCCACGCGCTGCTGCTGACCGCCCGAGAGCTCGCCGGGCTTGCGCTGCGCGAACGCGGACATCGCCACCCGCTCCAGCAGTTCCGCGGCGCGCCGGTGCCGCTCGGCGCGCGGCACGCCTTTCACCTTGAGGCTGAAGGCGACATTGTCGAGCGCGGAGAGGTGCGGGAAAAGTGCGAAGCTCTGGAACATCATCGCCGTGCCGCGCGCCGCGGCGGGCAGGCGCGTGATGTTGCGGTTCTCCAGCAGGATGTCGCCGGACGTGACGCTCTCGTGGCCGGCGATCATGCGCAGCGTGGTCGACTTGCCGCAGCCCGAAGGCCCGAGCAGGCAGCAGTAGCTGCGCGAAGGGATGCGCAGGTCGATCGCCTCGACCGCAGGAGGCGCCCCGGAGGCATAGCGTTTGGTGACCGCGACCAGTTCGATGGCCTGGACGATGGCGGCCGTGGCTGCATCCATGCGCGGTCAGATGCAGTTCGTGTGCCAGCCTCCGGGGCCCGCTAGAGGCTGCGCGCGGCACACGCATGGTGCGCCGGGGCGCCTGTGCGCCGGTTTGGCTCGCGCCGGCGGCACGACTCGGTGCGCGAGGCCCGCAGGACGGCGCCGGCCTCAGCGCGGCGCGAGCTCGTCGGGACGCAGCCCGGCGAGCGGGCCGGCCTGCACGAAACGGGGGCGGGACATGGAATGATCCCTAAGGCCCAATGGGTTGGAACGAAAAGGTATGGGACCGAGCGGCTCGTCCGATGGGCCGCCACACGTCACGAGCAGACCTCGTCCGTTATTCGGCCCCGTGCACCAACTCGCGCACGCGCGGATAGATCTCGGCCTTCCAGCGGCGACCGCTGAAGACGCCATAGTGGCCGACGCCGGTCTGCACGTGGTGCAGCTTCATGTAAGGGCGCATCGAGGTGCACAGGTCGTGCGCCGCGACGGTCTGGCCGACCGAACAGATGTCGTCGCGCTCGCCTTCCACCGTCATCAGCCAGGTGCGGCGGATCGCCTCCGGACGCACCGGCCGCGAACGCCACGTGAGGGCGCCGCGGGCGAGGTCGAAGGTCTGGAACACCTTCTCCACCGTCTCGAGGTAGAACTCCGCCGGAAGGTCGTTGACGGCGAGGTACTCCTCGTAGAACTGCCGGATCGTCTCGGCCCTTTCCATGTCGCCGTCGACGAGGTGCTGGTACAAGGCGCGGAACTGCTGCACGTGCCGGTCCAGGTTCATGGCGAGGAACGCGCACAGTTGCACGAAGCCGGGGTACACGCGCCGCATGTGCCCGCGGTGCGGCGGCGGCACGTGGCTGATCAGGTGGTGGTCGAACCAGGCCAGCGGCCTGCCGGTGGCCAGCCGGTTGACCTCGGTGGGATTCACGCGGCAGTCCACCGGGCCGGCCATCAGGGTCAGGCTGCGTGGCTGCGCCGGGTCCTCGTCCTCGGCCAGCAGGGCCGTTGCCGCGAGCGCCGCCACGCAGGGCTGGCAGACGGCCACCACGTGCGCGCTCCCCAGCGCGCGCAGGTAGCGCAGCAGGTAGTCGACGTAGTCATCGAACGCGAAGAGGCCGTGCCTCAGGTGCACGTCGCGCGCGTTGTGCCAGTCGGTCACGTAGACGTCGTGGTCCTGCAGCAGCGTGCGCGCGGTCTCGCGCAGCAGGGTGGCGAAGTGGCCCGAGAGTGGCGCCACCAGCAGCACGCGCGGCTGCCGTGCCGCGCCCGCCTTGCGGAAGCGCAGCAGCGTGCCGAATGGGAGCGGCAGCACCTTTTCTTCGGTGACGGCTTCGCTGCGGCCTTCGGCATCCACCGTGGCGATGCCCCAGTCGGGACGCGCGTGCGTGAGGCGCAGCCGCGAGACCAGTTCGAGCGCCGCGGCGGCCCGCCGCAGCGGGCTGCCTTCGGTGTCGCGCCACCAGAGCAGGGCGCCGTGATGCTGCGCGCTCAGGCGCAGCGGCGCCAGCGCGTCGGCCTGCGCCTGGTAGGCGTGGTAGAGGAGGCTGTGCATGCGGTTACCGGCGTCTGCTGGCTCAGTAGGCAAGTTGCGCGCCAGCAGCCCGCGGACCGCGGCATGGCACTTGCTGCACATCCCCGGGGCAGGCGGACGCCCCTTCAGGAGGCACACCATGGCCAAGGCCGTCCTCACGATCAGCAGCAGGAACTACGGCGCCTGGGCGCTGCGCGGCTGGCTCATGGCCAGGCTGGCGGGCCTCGAGTTCACCGAGAAGGTGATTCCGCCGGACGACCCGGCGATGAAGGCAGAGATCCTGCTGCTCGCCCCTTCCATGCGGGTCCCGGCCTTGCAGCACGAAGGTGTCGAGGTGTGGGACACGCTGGCCATCGGCGAATACCTGCACGAGATCCGGCCGAAGGCCGGCCTGTTGCCGCCGGACCGGCGCGCCCGCGCCCACTGTCGCTCGGTTTGCGGCGAGATGCATTCGGGCTTCAGCGCGCTGCGCAGCGCGCTGCCGATGAACATCAAGGCGCACTTTCCCGGCTTCAAGGTCTGGTCGCGCGCGCAGGCAGACATCGACCGCATCCTGTCGATCTGGGCCGACTGCTTCGCGCGCTACGGCGGCCCCTGCCTTTTCGGGGTGCAGCCCTGCCTGGCCGACGCGATGTACGCCCCCGTGGTCACGCGTTTCCTCACCTATGACGTCGCCCTGGAGAAAGAGGGCACCGCCTATTGCAAGCGCATCATGGCGCTGCCCGCCATGCGCGAGTGGGTCGCGGCCGCGAAGCTGGAGCCGGAGGAGATCGATGAACTGGAGGCGGAGTTCTGAGCGCCGTCACTTCCACGGCGTGGGCGGTGGCACTTCGCAGGCCGGCTCCACGTCCACGGTGCGGAAGTCCGCCGGAGAGACGATCTCGAGGTACTCCATGTCCGGCGAGTAGTCGAACAGGTAGTGGCGGATTCCGGGCCGCTGGTGCACGCAGTCGCCCGCGCTCACGAGTGTTTCCCTGTCCTCGTACATGAAGCGCGCCCAGCCCTTCAGCATGATCACGATCTGGAAGTCTGCCTCGTGCCGGTGCCATCCGGTGCCCTGTTCAGGTGCCATGTTCGCCTTCACGAGGTGCGCGATCACCTTGCCGCGGGTGGCTTGGGCGACGCCCAAGTCGCGGTAGACGAAGAAGTCCCGCAGCCCGCCCGAAACGTACGGCGTGTCGCCAGGTTTGATGTGGGAGAACTGGGTGGCCGTGCGGTCCAGCATGGGGCTCTCCTTGAGGCGCGGCGCGCCATCTTCCCGGCGGAAAAGCAGGAAGCATTCCCGATCTTCGACCTCCGGTGCTTTCGGGGTGAACAGGCAGGCCGGCGACGGAACCGATGGTCGCGCCCCGAGCGCCACCGCTGCGCAAGGCGCGCCGGGCAGCTTGCGGCCATCATCGCCAGGAAGAATGACGGCGTCCCCTGCGACGCTTGGTCAGCGCTTGTGTGCGCCCTTGCCATCGGTCAGCGCCTCGACGAGCGTGCGTTGCAGCCACGCTTCGTACTCTTGCGGCAACCAGCGCGACTCGTGCACCAGCTTGTGGTAGACCTCCCGGCCCGTGAACATCCAAAGAAGCGTCGCTGCGGCCTCCCGCGTCAGCCCGGGGCGCGACCGACGCGCTTCGAACAGCGCGTCGATTCGTTCCAATTGCATCTCGCGCCGCAGGGCTTCAAAGGCCTCCTGTGACTTGCGCAACTGCGGCGAGAAGGCCGACGCTTTCATCAGGAGGCTGAGCCCCGCGCTCTCGCCTTCGTAGATGGCTCGCGCCACGCCTGCGCTGAGCGCAATTCTCGTGACAGGATCGGATTCCTGCCGAACTTGTTCCAAGGCTGCGTGGTAGCGGGGACCGAAGAGGGCGTCTTTCATGAGCGCTTCAATGAGGCCGCTCTTGGATTTGACGGTCGCGTACACCGTCGCCTCGGACACCCCTGCGCGCCTGGCAATCTCTGCAATGGTCGTCGCGTCGATGCCCTTGCGGGAAAACAGCGATCGCCCCGCCTCCAGCACCTTGCCGCGCGTTTCCTCGGCTGCGGCGGTGCGGGCTTCCGACCGATAGGGTCTTTTGCTGGAGCGTCCCATATTGGATATAGTTATCTGTAGCAAATGTCGGAAAGGATCGGGCGTGACGTTCGAAGCGTACATCAAGACGATTCGCGAGAAGACGGGCAAGGGGCCCCTGGAGTTCTTCGACGAAGCGGTGGCCGCCGGCGCCTTGCTACCCGGCACGAAGACGATGCAGTTCGTCGACTGGTTGAAGGCGCGTTCCGGCCTTGGCCACGGTCATGCGATGGCGGTCTGGGAAGCGTTCAAGCGGGAGGGATGGGTGCCGCTCCAGGCAGGTGGCCGCGACGCAAGCAAGACCGCCAGCAAGACGAAGGGGGGTCGGGCATGAACTGGCCGCGACGGATCGGCGTCGGCCTTTCGGTGCTCGCGACGCTCTTCTTCGTGGCGGATGCAGTGGGAAAGCTGATCCAGGCCGAGCCCGTGCTTCGGAGTACGCAGGAACTCGGCTGGCCTGTGACTGCCGTCATACCGTTGGGCGTACTGCTGCTGACAGGAGCAGTTCTCTACGCGCTCCCGGGCACCGCATTCATCGGGGCGGTCTACTTGACCGCCTACCTTGGAGGGGCGGTGGCGACCCACTACCGGATCGGTTCGCCTCTGGGCACGCATATTCTCTTCGGCGTCTACGTCGCATTCATCATGTGGGCGGGCCTCGCGCTGCGCTACCCGGGAGTGTTCTTGGCTGCGCTTCGGCCTGGGAAGGCCTGAAGCGGGGTATGCGCGTGCGGCAGCGCCCGCTGGGGCACGTCCGCTTCCGCCGCCATAACCGGCCTTCCAAGCGTTGCGAGCGCCCTGATCGCTCGGCGCTTCTCCCTGCTCGGTCCGGCGACAATTCTCCGGATGACACAAGGCAAGCGAATTTCAGTGGAGATTGGCGGCGACGCGCTCCGAGCGATCAAGGAGATCGGGATGGCGGCGAAGTTGGCGCGGACCGGAGCAGGCGAGGGGCAGGCTGCGGCTGCTGCTCGTTTGGGCGTGCACGTGCAGACGATCGGCCGGATCGAATCTGGCGAGCCAGGCGTCGCGATCGGGCATGTGCTAGGCCTGCTCGCGTTGTATGACCTCACGGTAAAGCTGGAGCCGATCCCGCGCGGCCCGTCAACGCCCTGAGCAGAAAGCGCCGCTCCCGGCCACAACCGGCCCTGATACGGGGCGCGCAAACGACGTTCTGCAAGCTCCGCTAACGCCAACGAAGACACCAATCTGGATCAGCGCCCCCCGCCCAAGGGCGCCGGAACAACGGAAACGCCCTGGGCGATGGCCGCCGCGTGTTCGGCATCCAGCGCGCGTTGATAGGCCCGTTGTTCGCGAAGGCGGTCCCAGTACGCCGCGACGGCCGGCGTGAACCGGGGTGTCAGGCCGATGAAATCGGCGAGCATCAAGGCATATCCGACCGAGATGTCTGCTGCCGTGAAGCGGCCGGCGCAGAGGTAGCTCTCCTGGGTCAATCGAGGCTCCAAGGTTCGCAGCCGGGCGAGGAACCACTTCGCATAGTCTTCGGCCACGCTTGGCTGCCGGCGATCCTCCGGCTCGAAGCGCGAGTAGCGCAGCACCAGCGTCTGTGGGAACGTGAGCGTCGCCTCCCCGAAGTGCAGCATGTTCAGGAAGCTGCCGTATTCCGCGTCGCCGCGTCGAAGCTCCAGCGGCGTGCCTGGAACCAGCGTGCACAGGTACTGGCAGATGGCAGCCGATTCGGTCATCCGAGTCTCGCCGTGCACGAGCAGCGGGATCGTGCCAAGCGGGTTGATGTCGAGGAAGGCCCGCGCATGCTGCCGTGGCGGGAACGGCAGCATGACCAGGTCGTAGGGCAACCCGAGTTCCTCCAGCGCCCAGACGGCGCGGAACGAGCGGGCACTGACGCAGTGATACAGGCGGATCATCCCTGCAGCATACGAAGGCCCGAGACCTGCGGCGGGACGAACTGGCTGCAATTCGTGCCAGCCGGAAAATTGCCGGCCTTACCGTCGGCCTGAAGACTGCTCTCGGCCAGACCCGCCGTCCGCCAGTGAATCGCGGCTTCGCAGATGTCCATCAGCCTGGTCCGGCGGAAGCGGCAGGGTTGCCGACCGACCGGCGGATTGCACCTTGACCGGCGCCCAAAAAGAAGCCCCTCGCTGCGTCCTGCAGGAGGGGCTTGGTGTGGGTCGACCTGGCCGCTGACCGCTATTTTCTTGCGAACGGTCAGGCCCCGGCAGCCAGGTTCTTGCAGAAGGCGCCGATTACTGCGCGGACGCTGCCTTGACAGAGCCGTGCTTGTGCGTCTTCGCGGACTTGGTCTTCGTGGTGTGCTTGTGCGCCTTGGCGGACTTGGCGGTGGCATTGGCCTTCACCGGAGCGGCCGGCGCAGTCACCGTTTCGGCGGCCATGGCAGAGGCGCCCAGCAGGGAAGCGAAGGCCAGGACGATCAGGGATTTCTTCATGACAGAGGTGTGTAGGTAGTTGAGTGCGGTAGCCCCATGGCAGCCGTCCAGCACACAACGCGACTGAGCCGGGGCGAGTTGACACGAAGTCGTCCTTCCATTCGTCGTACTTGTTTGATCGAAAGCAAGCAGTCAATGAACTGCGTCTCTGCACAGGTCGTGGCGAAGCGATGTAAGCCAAGACCGATGACAGAGGCTCAGGATGCACTCGTGGAGCTCGTGGCCGGCCGTGTCATGGGTCGGCAAGTGCTCGTGGCGAGTTGAAGGCCGCTGCGCCCACCTGTGACCGTGCGGCTGCACCGCTTGACAAGACGCTGCGCGTCTTCGGTATGCGACCAGTCAACCGCGTCCCTTGCGTACGAGTGCGCGGGCGGGGGCAGCGACAGGGCCGCAGGGCGGCCCTTTTCCTTTCCGTCAGGACGGCACGGTGAAGGTGACCTTCTTCGAAGCGCTCAATCCGGTGTTGTCGGTGACCTGCAGCGTCACCGACTGCTTGCCGGCCTTGGCGAACGTCCTGGTGAACGCTGCCTGCATCGACCACACCGTCCCCCTGTTCTCGGCCCAGCGGTAGGCCGCGATGCTGCCGTCCGGATCGTAGGAACCGGTTGCGGCGAAGTTGCAGGTCCGCCCCGCCGTGCACGTCACGGCGACAACGGCGACCGGCGCCACCCCGGCCGACGGCGTCGGGGTCAGGGTCGGGGTCGGATCCTGCACCGGGCCGCTGGCCGTTACAGGAATCGCGGCCACGCTCAGCGTGCCCCGAATGCGGTCGAAGCTGCGGGTACCCAGCGCGGCGTTCTCCACGAGGAAAGCAACGGCGCCCACACCACAAGGTCCCTTCAGGGTCCAACTGGCGACGCCGGACGCGTCGGTCGTGCCGGTGACCTGCCGGTTGCTCCAGTAGTCGTCCAGGAAGCGGCCGTTCACCAGCGCGTTGGCGATCGGGAGGCCCGCTTCGCTGGTGACCGTGACCGACACCGAGGTGAGGTTGTACATCTTGCCGCCCCGTACGCAGCTGCCGGGCAGCGCAGGGTCCTCGACGAACTGGGCGCTCATCGCGAGCGAGCGGCTCACGAGGCAGTTCGAAGCGCACGGCGCTGCCGGGGTCAGCTTCACCAGCCGGTGGCTGCGGCCGAGCATCACCTGCGAGAGGATCTGCCCGGAGGCGTTCATCGGGCCGGCCTGGCCCACCGTGGCACCCGGGTACGCGGGCGAAATGCGATCGTTCAGAGGCTGACCCGCGCCAGCCGGACCGGCCGCGACGAAGCCGGTGCCGAGCGCGGTGAAGGTGACGTCCTGCCCCGCGCTGATGGATCCCATGCCCCAGGCTGACAGCTGCCCCGTCGGACCACCGATCGGCTGCCAGCCGCCCTGGGCGGAAAGGCGGAACGGGTAGACGAGGTTCTTCGTGCTGGTGATGGACACGAGGAAGTGGGCCTGGTCGCCGGCGTCGTTGATCGCGCTGCCGTTGGAGCCGGCGCCCACGAAACCTTGCGGCAGCGGCGGCAAGGGCACGACGCTGGATCGGTCGCCGAGCTGGTACCACGATCCCCAGGTCACCACCTTGCCGCCGCGGCTCATCGCCGCCGGGCGCTCGTTCGGGTAGCCCAAGGCCCTCAGGTCCGCCATGCCCGTCGCCTGCGACCACATGACGGGCAGCGCGAACGATGGAATCGCAGCACCCAAGGTGGCCCAGCCGACCAGCCGGTCCTGGTCGTCCAGGCCGGCGATGTCGACGCTGGACGTCCCCGGGTAGACGCCGAGATCCTGGGGGACATAGGCGTTGCCTTCCGGCCTCCACAGCGCAGCGCGCGTGCTGCTGCCGATCGTGCCCGTGACACCGGCAATCGTGCCGAGGTTGTTGATGAAGCGCGGGTACTGGCTGCTGGCGTCCACGCCGCCGGCAAGCGGCAGCACGATCCGTTGCCCGCCCTTCCACACCACCGGGTCGTCCGGCGGCAGGCAGAAGGGCCCGCAGCCGGGGTCCGCCCGGGACTTGCCGATCACGTCACCATCGTCGTTGAGGTCGGCGCCGGAGGCCGCCGGCGCCACGAAATCCAGCGCGTAAATGGGGGCCACCAAACTGTCGGCAAGCACTGCGGCGGACTCGACCCGCGGCGTGTCGGCCAGTACCGCAACGGAGCTGCCGCTGTCGCTGCCACCGCCGCAAGCGGCAAGAAGGGAGGCGAGGAAGAGCAATGCGAGTCGGGGAAGCTTCATGGTCTTGGGCTCCTTGGCCATGCGCAGGCCACTGCGCGGCCGGCTTGCACGGGGGAGATTCAGGCTAGCTCCCGACCGCGCGCCGTGTTTGATGGGGAACATACTTGAGGCGGCTCATACACGCGCTTACTTGCTCGGCAGTAAACGTGATTGCTTGGCTCCGCAAGCGCTGCGCGCCAGAGCGCGACCTCCCGGACCAAGGCGTTTGAAACGCGCCTTCTTTTGCGCCAGCGCGGGATCGGCAGATCCGTGTGGATCTGGAGCGACTGGATGTCGGCCGTGGACATGCCCGCACCGTTGGTGCCCAACCATCGTGGCTCGTACAATGCCTGCCCTGAGAACCAGCCGCGCGCGAGACATTCCCATTCCCATCCTCCTCTCCCACCAGGCGCTGGACGAGATCCTGAAGAGCCATCGGATCAAGTCCAATGACCTCGCCGGCATCGACAAGCTGTTCGGCGGCGCCGATGGCTACTACTGGTACCACACGCTGCGCCACATGAGCCCGAAGGGCGATGAGATCGTCTGGCCCGACGAGCAGGCCATGCGTGCAGCGGTGCAGGACCACGAGAACGAAACCGCTGCCGAGGACGAGGTGAAGCCGCAGGCGCTGCGGGACGAGCACGTGGCCGCCATGGCGCGGCTGCTGGCGGTGCGCGGCTGACGACGACGGCGCCGATGGACATCGTCATCAACGAAGAGATCAAGGCCTACATCGATCCGCTGACGCCCGACGAATATCGGGCGCTGGAACGCAGCATCCTGGACGAGGGTTGCCGCGACGCGCTGGTGCTGTGGGGCGACCTGCTGGTGGATGGCCATAACCGCTATGCGATCTGCCGGCAGCACGGCCTGCCTTTCCAGACGGTGCAGAGCAGCCGCTTCCGATCGATCGAGGACGTGCACCTGTGGATGATCGACCAGCACCTGGGCCGCCGCAGCCTGTCCGACTTCCAGCGGGGCGTGCTGGCGCTGCGCAAGCGCGAGATCGTCGCCGAGCGCCTGGCGCGCACGGCGCCGCAGCCGGCGCCGGCGTCGCCGGCTTCCGGAGAAGCGGCGACGGAGGCCTCCACCTCGGCGCCCGCCGCCGAGACCCAAGCGAACACGCGCGAGGCGCTGGCCCGGGCGGCCCGCCTGAGCAGCAGCCAGGTGATGCAGATCGAGAAGATCCGCAAGCAGGCCGCGCCTGAGGTGGTGGCCGCCGTCAAGGCGGGCGATATCTCGATCCATGCCGCAGCCACCGTGGCCAGCCTGCCTTGGGAAGAACAGGTAGCCGCCGCCACGGGTGGCACGGAGGAACTGAAGCAAGCTGCCAGGCGGGCGCGCGACTCGCGCAGGAAGGCCGCTACCGAGCCACCGGCCTCGCCGTCGCAACCGCAGGATGAGACCGTCGTGCATGGCGAGGACACGATCGAATCGCTGCGCCGGCGCGTGGCCGTCCTCGCCGCGGAGAACATGCAACTCCGCGAGCAATTGGCGCAGTTGCAGCGCGAGGCGGCCGTCAGATAAGAGCAGCGGGCGCTGCTGCGCCGCCAAGAGGGACATGGCGGCAAAATCAGGTCAGGAGGGCACCCTTGATCGAAAAGCTCGCCCGGCGACTGCCGTTCTTCTATGGATGGATCGTCGTCGGCGTGTCTTCGTGACGATGGCCGTGTGCGTCAATGCGCACGGCTTTTTCGCTGCTCTTCCGCCTATCCTCGACGAGTTCGGGTGGGAGTGGGGCGTGACCGCCGGCGCGTTCTCGTTCGGCTTCATCGTCTCCGCGGTGCTGAGCCCGCTGCTCGGGCGGCTCATGGACCGCCATGGGTGCAGCGTCATTGCCATGCGGTCGCCACGGGATTTGACGACCCCTGCACGCAGACCTACGCTTTCCTCGCGGCTTCCCGCCGCGAGGAGATGGTCATGCAACGAGGATGGATCGTTGGTGCGCTGTCATGCGTTCTTGCTGCTACTGCGGCGGCCGGCCCCGAGACGGTGTCGCAGCCAGTATTGGTGACGTCACCCAGCCCGTTCGGCAGCTGCGGGTTGGTCGGCACCGACACGCTCTTCGTCAACAGCACGGTCGAACCGTCCGCCGCCGTCAACCCGACGAATCCACTGAACATCGTCGTGGGATACCAGCAGGACCGCTGGTCGGGCGGCGGCGCGCGCGGTCTGCTCGCGGGCGTCAGCTTCGACGGCGGGTTGTCGTGGCTGCGCGTCGTGGTCCCCGGCATTTCGACGTGCACAGGCGGCCCGTACGAGCGCGCGACCGATCCCTGGGTGTCGTTCGCGCCGAACGGTGACGCCTACTTCTTCGGGATGGGATTCGACTTCACGACGCCGCCCGGACGACCCGGCGGCAACGGCAAGAGCGCCATGCTTGTCAGCAAGTCGACCGACGGCGGATTTACCTGGGGGCCTCCGATCACCTTGATCGAAGACCTGAATTCGCGCTTCCTGAACGACAAGAACACGATCACCGCCGATCCCGGCGATGCGCGCTTTGCCTACGCCGTGTGGGACCGGTTGCAGACGCCCGTGGGCGCGACCATCAACCCCGATCACGTCATCGGAATCGGCTTCAAGGGTCCGACGATGTTTTCCCGCACCACGGACGGAGGCGCCACCTGGGAGACGGCACGCAAGATCTACGACCCGGGTGCAACAAGCCAGACGATCGGCAACCAGGTTGTCGTGCTGCCCAACGGCACGCTACTCAATTTCTTCAACGAGATCCTTGGCTTCAAGAACAGCGATGGCGGCGCCCGGTTCGACTTCAACCTGGCGCTGATCCGTTCGACCGATCAAGGCGCGACCTGGACGCACGGCCCCGCGATCCGCGCAGCGAAGATGATGTCGATGGCCACCGTCCGGCCATCGGGCGTCATCGATCCCGATCCGGCGACCGGAGCCGAAACCAGGGTGCGCTCCGGGGACATCCTGCCCGCAGTCGCGGTCGACCGCGGCGCGACCAGCCCCGGCCGCGGCAACGTCTATGCGGTGTGGCAGGACGCGCGCTTCAGCGGCCTCCGCATCGACGAGATCGGATTCGCGCGGTCCACCGACGGCGGCCTGACATGGTCCACGCCGATCAAGATCAACCGCACGCCGACCTCTCTTCCGGACGGCAGCCGGCAGGCGTTCACGCCGACCGTGAGCGTCGCGGCCGACGGGACGATCGCGGTGTCGTACTACGACTTCCGCAACCACTTCGCGGGCTCCCCGTTTCTGGAGACCGACCACTGGATCGTGCATTGCCATCCCTCCTCGGCGTCGTGCACGTCGAGCGCCGATTGGCTTTTCGAAAGCCACGTCGCCGGGCCATTCGACATGCGCAAGGCGCCGAACGCGCGCGGCTATTTTCTCGGCGACTACATGGCCATGCCAGCCGCTGGCACCAGGTTCAAGCCGGTGTTCGTGCAGTCCGGTCCGGGTTCCGGGCGCAGCGACGTCTTCAACGCCACCGCCGCCGAGTGAGGTCCCGCCTTACATCGCCTTGCCAATACAACCGCGCCCGGAATAGTCCCGCCCTGCCGCTGCCGATGCTGCGGTCGGCGCACGTGAAAAGGCCCGCCGCGGGGACGGGCCGACAGGCAGGCAAGCGCCGCTTCAGGCCTCGACGATCATGCGGCCGTGCATCTCCTCATGGTGGTCGCCGCAGAAGTTGTCGCACACGAAGTCGTAGCTGCCGGGCGGGGCAGCCGGGAGGGCCACACGCGTGACGGTGCCTGGCGGCAGGTCGGCGCGCACCTTCAGGTCGGGCATGTTGAATCCGTGCACGAAGTCGAGCGCGGTGAATTCCAGCAGCACCGGGCGGCCCGCTTTCACGCGGAATTCGCCCGGGGTGTAGTGGAAGCGCTGGGCGACGATCTTCACCACCTGCGCCTCGGCCGTCTGCGCCGGCACGGCGCGCGCCGCGGTGAGCAGAAGCGGCGCCGCGCCCATGGCCAGTGCCCGCTGCAGCCAGCCGCGGCGGCTGTGAGCTTGGGCGCTCACGCGTCGACCACCCCGAGTTCGCGGATCTTGTACTGCGCCGTGTCCGGTTCCGCCTCCACCTCGCGGAAGCCGAGGCCGCGGTTCGGTTGCGCCGGGTCCCACGGCAGCGGCGTTCGCGTCGGCTGGCTGCCGGGCGCGGGCAACGGAAAGATCAGCGACTTGGCCGAATGATGCGCGATGTGGCCCGTCATCCGGTGATGCTCCTGGTGGATGTGGCCATAGAAGACGGTCACCTGCGGGTGCTGCAGCAGGATGTCGATGGCCTGTGCGCCGTCGCGCGTGGCCCAGTCCCACTTGGGTTCCAGGTCGAACAGCGGCCGATGCGTGAGCACGACGATCGGACTGCCGGCGGGCCGCTGCGCGAGATCGGCCTTCATCCAGGCCAGCTGCTCGTCGCCGATGCGCGCGCCTGGGTCGGACACGTTGTCGATCGCGATGAAGTGCACGCCCTTGTGGTCGAACGCATAGTGGGTTTCGCCGAAGAATTCCTTGTACGCGGCGCCGCGGTCCAGGGACGCATCGTGTTCGCCGGGCATGAAGCGCACCTGCTTGACCTTCAGGGCAGAGACGATGTCGCGGAACTCCGCCATCCGGCGGCGCCGCTCGACGGGATCGTCGGTGGTGTGCGTGAGGTCGCCGGTGAAGACGATGAATTCCGGCTGCTGCGCCAGCGCGTTGACGCTGGCGACCGCCCTCCTCAACGTGTTGGCGGCATCCGGATTCGGGGCACCGGAGAAGCCCCAGTGGGTGTCCGACAACTGCACGAAGTAGAAGTCCTCGTAGGCGGTGGCGGCCGGCGTGCCGGCGGCGGCTGCGCGTCCGACCAGGCCCGACGCATACACGGCGCCCCCTCCGAGGGCGAGCAGTTTCAACAGTTCACGGCGGTTTGTCATGTCATTTCTCCAGGGGGGCGGGGGTGGGAGCCTGCGGCCCGGCGACGAGCTGCAGGTAGGCGACGATGTCCGCGCGCTGCTGCGCGTCCGGAATCGAGATGGACATCCTCTGGCCGGGGATGAACGTTTCGGGATCCGCGAGCCAGCGCAACAGGCTGCTCGGGTCCCAGACCACGGTGGCTTGCTTGAGGGCCGCGGAATAGTCGTAGCCGGCCGCCGTGCCGGCCCGGCGGCCGATCAGGTTCTTGTGCGTCGGGCCGACGCCGTTGAACTGGAGCGAATGGCACGCCGCGCAGCGAGCCGCGTAGAGCAACTTGCCGGCGGCGGCATCGCCCTCGGCGTGCGCGGCAGGCAGACACGCGCAGGCGAAGGCGGCCGCGGCAAAAAGGTGGCTAAATGGGGTGTTCATGCAGCGGGTACCGGTCCACCCGCGCGGAAATTCCCCGTCCTGCCGGGGCAA
Source organism: Ramlibacter monticola (assembly GCF_016722785.1). GTDB lineage: Bacteria > Pseudomonadota > Gammaproteobacteria > Burkholderiales > Burkholderiaceae_C > Ramlibacter > Ramlibacter monticola. Next base: position 385,974 of record NZ_JAEQNE010000003.1, read on the forward strand.
AAATGTGCTGCGGATCGGGAATAGAAGGTCCGCGCCGCCGGTATGGGACGCATCAAGGTGGACCGATGTGACCGAAACCAACGCCCGATTCGACGCCGAAGTGCTGCCGTACCTGGACGCGGCCTACAGCCTGGCCCGGTGGCTGGTGCGCGACGACCATGTCGCCGAGGACGTCGTGCAGGACGCCTACCTGCGCGCCTTCCGCTATTTCGGCAGCTTCCGCGGCTCCGATGCGCGGCCCTGGCTGCTGGGCATCGTGCGCAACTGCTGCTACGACTGGTTCGCGCAGCAGAAGCGGTCGCGCGAGTTCGAGAGCGACGTGGAGGACGCGGACGCGCCGGCCCTGGATGGCCACAGTCGCCCCGAAACACCGGAAACGCTGCTGGTGCAGAAGATGGAACGCGCGCACGTCACCGCCGGCATCGCGCGACTGGCGCTGCCGTTTCGCGAGGTCCTGGTGCTGCGCGAGATGGAGGACCTCAGCTACGAGGAGATCGCGAACGTGCTGGGGATCCCGAAGGGGACGGTCATGTCGCGCCTGTCGCGTGCACGCCGCCAGCTGCAGGAAGAGTTGAGTCAATACCGATGAAGGGCCGCGCCATGGACAACGATCCCATCGCCGAACTGCCGGCCGACGTGAAACAGCACATGACCCGCTACAAGGCCCCCCCGGGGCTGGAGCGGCGCATCCGCCACATGATCGCGCAGGAGTCGCGGGGGGCCAGCTGGCTCGACCGGCTGCGCGGCAAGGTCGAGAGCTGGTGGCCGGTGGCCGCGAGCTTCGCCTGCGGAGTGCTCGTGGCCGTCTCCGCCACCACGCTGCTCGGCACGGCGCGCAACGACGACGCGTTCGAGCAGCAGCTGGTGTCGGCGCACATCCGCTCGCTCATGCCCAACCACCTGATGGACGTCGCCTCGACGGACCAGCACACCGTCAAGCCGTGGTTCGCCGGCAAACTGGACTTCTCACCGCCGGTGGTCGACCTCGCCAGCGAAGGCTTCGCGCTCGTGGGTGGCCGCCTCGATTACCTGCAGGGCCGTACGGTGGCCGTCCTGGTGTACCAGCGACGGGGGCATGTGATCAACGTGTTCGTGCTGCCCGCCAGCGACGACCGCGCGGCGGCGCCCAAGCCGCTCCTGCGGCAGGGCTACCACATCGCCCAATGGCAGAAGTCGGGCATGCGCGCATGGGCAGTGTCCGATCTCGGCGCCGGCGAGCTGGACCAGTTCGCACAGCTGCTGAAGGCGCGCGAGTGAGCGGCGCCATCTGCGCACTTGCAACTCCGGCGCAAGCCATGAATCCCTGCAGCCTCACGGCGCCATCCTTCCTCCACTTAAGGAGCCTGGTGCGCAAGAGGGCGCGTCAAGACGGTCGGTGGATGGGGCCAAAGCGCCTGTTCTCGACGCAGGCGTGCGCCACCTCGCGCCCGATCATGGCGCGGGCATAGAGGTAGTTGTTGCGCGCCCGCTCGCTCATGTGGTTCAGGTCGACCCGGCCCTCGGCATCGCAGGGAAACGCAAAGCCGCGGCCGCCGTGGTACAGGTTGCGGAAGCAAAGCTGGAATTCGATGTCGCTGGTTTGCGTCATGAAACCCTCCTTGTTCGGACGCAGCGCCCTTTCGGCATGCTCCACTGTCCGCGACAGTCGTCCTTTTCGCGATCAGACGACAACTGAATTGACGTCTCGGCGACTTCCGATTCGTGGGGTGGAGCGCGCCGAGGGGCCCTAGGAATCTTCCTAGGCGGGCCGGCCCCTTGGGACGCATCGCAGGGCCGCCGGAAGACCAAACAAGTCGGACGCTTCCAGGCCTCTTGCGTCCGCGTGCCGATTCCCCACGCGGGAGCGCCGAAACTGCTGCGGCGAGGCCCGTAGCTGAGGCTCAGGTCAGAAGTTTGACGAGTGCCGTCGGGTGCAACTGCCAGCCAGCCAGGCCCGCTGCGCCCATGAGCGTCCCGAAACCCGCCGGCAATAGCGCCAGCAGGAACAGCCACCAGCGCTGCGTGAGCGAGGCTACCGCCAGCAGTGCCACGCTGATGGAGATGGCCGCATCGGACAGGTCGAACTGGTCGTCGCGGAAGTTCAGGTGATCGTAGGTGTCCTGGTCGGCCTGCGCCTGCCGGCGCAGGTCTTCCTTCTTCGTGGCCTGGTCCTTCACCAGGGCCTCGTAATTCGCAATCGCCGCGTCGTAGTCCGGCTTGCGGTCGGCGGGTTGGCTTGCCGCTGCCAGCCGCAACTGCACCAGCGCGGCACGAGCGACCTCCTCGCGCTGGTTGCGCGCCTGGTAGAAGGCCCAGTGGTCCAGCTTGTCGGCCTGCGCTTGCTGCATGGCCTGGACGATGTTGTCGTCCTTGACCTTGCAGATGCCCATGAACGTCGTGAGCAGCGCCACAGCGATGGCGACGAAGGCATTCAGGCGCGAAGCACGCGCCTCAGAGGGGTCGGGAAGGCTGATGTCCATTGATGGGGATTATCCGAGCACAGTGTGTTTTGTTCGTGCAACGTCCGGCTGCGTCGCGATCTCTTTGGAGGGCGGCAGGTTCTATGCCTCGCGTTGGTAGGCGTCCGACACGTCGAGCGTCGGCGGACGTGCGCCAACGAGAGCCTGGCGAGGCTCGATCTGCGGTTCGAGCCAGCACTGCGAAGGTTTCGCCGTCGCCTTGCGCGGAAGGAGCCACTGGGATGCGAACGACACGGCGTCGTCGCCCGGGCCCCTGCCCGTTCCCGCTGCCCTGTGGGTGCCGCCCGTTAGCTGCAACGCCTTCCAGACGATGCCAAGTCGTAGGCCCGCCGCCGGCGCATGCCCGGCAGTGGTCTCGCTCCGTCATTGGAAGACGTCTGAATCAGGTCACAGCTCGGCCAGGAGCGGACATAGTCCTCCAGCCCTAGCCCTCGCTGCTGGTCAGTGAGTTCGCCAGCACCCTGCACGATGGGCATCGTGATCGAGCCAGGGAATCGCGGTCGCTTGGAGCGTGCACAAGTTGGTCAGCACGCCCCCCGGTTTGCCCAGCCGTCGGCACAATCCGCGCGTGACCACCCCCGTCGTCCCCGCCGCCGCGGTCCAGACCGAGCAGCGATTCCAGACCCTGTTCGAGCAGGCGCCTTTCAGCGTGCAGCTGCTTTCCGTGGATGGCCGGACGCTGCGGGTGAACCGGGCGTGGCAGGACCTCTGGGGAGCGCACGAGGGCGACCCGCTCCTCGAGTTCGTCCTGTCCGAGTACGACATGCTGGCCGATCCGCAGCTCGAGGCGAAAGGCGTGACGCCCTACCTGCGGCGCGCGTTCGCGGGAGAGGCCGTGCGCATTCCGGCGATCCACTACGACCCCGCCGAAATCGGCCAACCCGGGATCGCGCGCTGGGTCGAAGCCACGGCGCGACCCATCAAGACGCCGGATGGCCGGGTCGCCGAGGTCATGTTGATCCACGAGGACGTGACCGAGCGCCTCCTGGCCGAGCGGCAACTGCGCGCAAGCGAGGCGCAGTTCAGGACGATCGCCGACGCCATGCCGCAGATGGTGTTTTCCACGCTGCCGGACGGCCACAGCGACTACTTCAACAGGCAGACCTACGAGTTCACCGGCGTGCCGCCTGGTTCCATGAATGGCGAGCGCTGGGCGGACATCGTGCACCCCGACGATCGGGAAGCCGTGGGAGAGAGGTGGCGCCACAGCCTGGAGACGGGCGAGCCCTACGAACTCGAGTACCGCTTGCGACACCGCTCGGGAGAGTACCGATGGGTGCTGGGGCGCGCCCTGGCCGTGCGCAACGAGCAGGGCGGCCTCGTCCGCTGGATGGGGACCTGCACCGACATCGACGAGCAGAAGCGTACGCGAGACGAACTGCTGGCCAGCAACCGCCGCAAGGATGATTTCCTGGCGATGCTCGCGCACGAACTGCGCAATCCGCTGGCCCCGATCAGCACCGCGGCGCACCTGCTGAAGGCAGCGCCTGCGGATCCGGACAGGGTGCAACGTTCCGCGGAAATCATCGAGCGCCAGGTGCGGCACATGACCGACCTGGTCGACGACTTGCTGGACGTCTCACGCGTGACCCGCGGACTCGTGGCGCTCGATCGCCGGCCCGTGGAGATGAAGGCCGTGCTGAGCCATGCGATCGAACAAGTGCGGCCGCTGATCGAAGCCCGGGGGCACGAGCTGACGACGCGCATGCCTTCGGGGGACGTGCATGTGATGGGGGACCGATCCCGACTGGTGCAGGTCGTCTCGAACCTGCTGAACAACGCCGCGAAGTACACCCCGTCGGACGGCGCCCTCGCGGTGACCATGGCTGTCGACGAGGACGTGCACATCCGGGTCGCAGATAACGGAACGGGCATCGAGAGCGAGTTGCTGCCGCATGTCTTCGAGCTGTTCACGCAAGGCGCGCGGACGCCGGACCGGACGCAAGGCGGCCTGGGCCTCGGACTGGCGCTCGTGAAAAGCCTCGTGGAGTTGCATGGAGGCCGGGTGTCAGCGGAGAGCGCGGGGCGCGGTCTGGGCGCCGCGTTCACCGTCACGCTACCTGTGCTGAAGATCGACGATCCGGCGGCGTCTGCTTCCAGAGCTGCGATGTCGCTCCCCCGCGCCTCGCGCAGGCTTCGGATCCTGGTCGTCGACGACAACCAGGATGCAGCCGAAACCCTGGGCATGCTGCTGGAAACCCTCGGCCACGAGGTGCACCTTGCGCACGACTCCGCACGCGCCCTGGATGCGGCGGCAAAGGGAGCGTTCGACGCTTATGTCCTGGACATTGGCTTGCCCGGACTGGACGGCTATGAGCTGGCCCGTCGGCTGCGGGCCCAGGCGTCCGGCGTCGCCGCCACCTTCATCGCCCTGACCGGCTACGGCAGCGCGGATGACAAGCACCGCGGCGACCAGGCTGGATTCGACCACTACCTTGTGAAGCCCGCGGACTTGGGGGAACTGGCGCGGCTGCTGCAGGGGGGTTGAGCCGCGCAAGGCCATGCTGCATGGGGCTCGCTGGGTCGTGAACAACTACGTCGGAAGGCAACTTGCGGCGTAGCAATAAGACGCCAGTGCCAAATAGGTCACGCCAGCGTGCTCGCGCACAGATTCCTGCGACGAGGCCTTCGCTGAGATCGGTCTACAAGGGTTGCACACTGATGCAATGCCGGGTCAACTACGGCGGTGGGTCAGCCGTTGAACAGTTCGCTGTTCAACACACCAGGAACGAAATGAGGAATCTGCTTTTAGCGTTGGGACTTGCCGCCGTGGCCTTTTCGGCGAGCGCCGCAGATGTCGGCGTGTCAGTCAGCATCAGCCAGCCTGGCGCGTACGGCCGTATCGATATCGGCCGCTTCCCCCAGCCCGACGTCGTGGTGGCACAGCCTGTGATGATTCAGCGCCCGGTCAGGGTGGTGCAGCCGGTCTACATGTGGGTGCCGCCCGGCCACCAGAAGCACTGGTCCAAGCACTGCCACCAGTACAACGCCTGCGGCACGCCGGTCTACTTCGTGAAGGACAACTGGTACCAGCAGCACGTGATGGCCGACGGCCACCGGCACGATCGGGACCACCACGACCACGACCACGACCGAGGCCATGACCATGACCATGGTCGCGGACACGGCAAGCACAAGCACTGATCCGAGTGCTTGACCGGTTCGGCCGCCGCTGAAATCCGACCGATGCGCGGGCCCGTCCGCGCATCGGTCGACAGGGCTGCAGGGACTGGACCCGAACCTGCCGAAGAGACCATCGGGCACATGCAAGCGCCTCGACGATCCATGCGGCCTCTGCGGCGGACAGGGATGCGTTCAGCCTTTCGACAAGGTCTGAACCAACGCCATGATGTTCCCTTCACTGTCCCTGAACCAGGCTGCCTTGGCCCCGCCCGCAGTGATGGCGCCCTGCGCGCTGCGCTCGCCGGGCATGTCGACGTACTGCTCGAACTGGACGCCGCGCGCCTTGAGCGCCTGGATCTCCGCGTCGACGTCCTGCACTGACCAGAAGGCCTGGCTGGCCCGCGACGTGCCGGCATTCGGGGTGAGGTAGAGAAAGGCAGCGGTGCCGCCGCCGAACTCGTACACCACGCCGCCGTTCGTCTCCTCTTTCGGGCGCAGCCCCACCATGTCTTCGTAGAACCGGCGCGCACGGGCGATGTCCTTCGCCGGAATGTACGAGTACAGCGGGGATGTCTGCAGCATCACCTCTTCTCCAGGATGACCTGGAATCCGCCGAAGATCATGCGCTGGCCATCGAAGGGCATGTCCTTCATCTCCTTCATCCGCGGGTCGTCCATGAACTTCTTCATGCCGTCGTCACGCACCGCCTTCGATAGCCACGTGATCCACGAGAACACGACGGTCTCGTCTTCCTTGCGCTTCACGGCCATCGGAAACGAGGTGACCTTCCCTTCGGGCACGTCGTCGCCCCAGCACTCCACGATCTCCAACGCGCCGAGCTCCTTGAAGATTTGTGCGACGACAGTGGCGTGGTGGAGGTATGTGTCCTTCCTGGCAGTCGGCACTGCGATCACGAATCCATCGACGTAGTTCATGCGAGTTCTCCTGTTGGCGGCGCGCCGAATTTGCACGCCATCAAGGCTACGACGACCGAGCGGGCCCCGTCTCGACACGTGGATGTAACGCATCGCAGCTCAACGTTTGGTCGGACGCAGGCACTGCCACCCGGGGTGGCGCGCCACGGACGGCAGCGCTGCTGCAGCGCCTGCATGCGTCAGGTGTCGAGGCCGCGCTCCTTCGCGACGGCGAGGTTCCGCGCCTCCGAGCGCTGCAGAGCCGGACGGGCGCCGAGACGGTCGCTGTACGCGACGAACGCCGGCCTTGTCTCGAGCATGTTGAAGCGCAGCATGTAGCGGAGGGTGCCGCCGAAGATCACGTCGGCCATCGAGAAGTGGTCGCCGAGGAGGAACTCGCGGCCGGTGACCGCGCTCTCCATCGCACGCAACATCGACTCATGGTCGCCCCAGCCCGCCTGCGAGGGCTTGAACTCCCAATGGGCGGCCTTGGCCAGAGAGCCAGGCTCGATCACCGACGGCGCGAACAAGGACCACCGCAGGTACGTCGCGCGCGCAGGGTCGTCCGGCCGCGGTGCGAGGCGACCGAGCGAGTACCGATCCGCGAGGTAGAGACCGATGGCCGCCGACTCGGTCACCACGGCGTCGCCGTCGACGAGGACCGGCAGCTTGCCCATCGGGTTCAGCGCAAGGAGCTCGGCCGACTTCTGGGCCCCCTGCATGATGTCCACGAAACGAAGCTCGTACGGAACGCCGAGCTCCTCGAGCATCCAGACGACGCCCGCGGCGCGGGAGAAGGGGTGGTGATAGAGGACGATCGACATGCCGGTGACCTCCCTTTGGATGGGCGCAGTCTAGCGCCTCGCGGTTCGGTCGAGGTCCGAGCTTCCCGGCGCTACGCCGGTTCTGGGCCAGCCGCAGTCATCCAGCTCGAATGTAGACAAGCTCGAGCTTCTTGGCACCTGGCCGCCGGTGGGCTAAGGTTGTGAAGCAATCGCTTCGACCATGTCCATCCCTCAAGAATTTGCGGACTTCTGGTCTGCCGCCCTGCGCGTAACGCAGCGACTCGAGGCGGGTCGCTTCTACGAGGCGTTCGCCTTGGGGGACAGCGCCGAGATGGCTGGCTACTTGGCGGGGCTGGTGCTGGAGGGGACCAAGCGTGCCACGGCCAGCCTGGCCTGGACCTACCAGTCGAACGGGAAACCGCGGCCCAAGCCAGGCGACCTGAGCATTCTCATGAGCTGGTCCCGACGGCCCTTGTGCATCCTTGAAACGACGGCGGTTGACGTCGTCGCGTTCATGGAGGTGCCTGCCGAGTTCGCCCTCCTCGAGGGAGAGGGAGACAAGACCCTGTCGACATGGCGCCGGAACCACGAAGTGTTCTTCGCCCGCGAGTGCGCGCGCATCGGCCGGTCACCGTCTCCTAGCATGCCGATCGTGTGCGAGCACTTTTCGGTTGTTTACCAGGTACCGGGTGCTGCACCGTGATCGTGAAGATTGGTGCCGGCAGGTTCTTCAGCAGAATCGGTCCAACGCGGACACCCGCGCGGGAGGATCGACACTCCACACCTCCAGCGAAGGAGGCGACTCCTGGCGCGAGCGCGATGTTCGCGCCCGGCCGTGCCCCCGGGCACCGTCAGGGCTGCGGCGGCGCGGGCGCGACGAGCCGCTGCACCGCTGCCAGCAGGCCCGCCGGCCACGCCGCGTTTTGCGGAGACGGCTGCGCCGGGTAGCGGCGGCCCGGCGGCAGCGTGTGCAACTGCAGCCCCAGCATCTCGATCGCACTTTCCGGCGCGAGCTCGCCGATGTTTGTGTGCGCGGAAGAGGGGTCCACGAGCGTGACGGCGCCACTGCCGATGACCTCGATCGCCTCCTCGCTTTCGACGACGAGGGCTGTGTCCTCGTCCACTCCCACGCCGAGCAGGTCGGGCCGCTGTGCAAGCGCCGAGAGCAGGCGCGCGAGCCGCCCCCGTTCGGAGAAATGCTGGTCGACGATCGCCGCCGGCAGGAGGCCAAGGCCGATGCCCGTGCCGACCGCATCCTTGCGGGGATGGCGCACGGCCATCCCTTGCGCGATCATGTGGCGCGACATGGCTGCGGCGCCGGCGCTCGTGCCACCGATGCAGCACCCCAGGTGACCGTGGGCGTGCTGCAGCGCGGTCATCGCCGGCGTATCCCGCAGGACGTCCATCAGTCGCGACTGGTTGCCGCCGCTGATGAAGATGGCATCCGCATCCAGGATCGCCTGGACGGTATCGGGCCGGAACGCGGCGTCCCGCTCGAGCAGCGGCAGGAGTTCGCAACCGCCCGTGCCGATCTCGGCGAACGCGCGCCGGTAGCTCTCGGCAACGACCAGCGGCACGGCGCTTGCCGCGGCCAGCAACCGGATGCGGGCTTGCGGTCCGCCCGCGTACTGGAGGAATCGCCGCAGGATCAAGCGATCCTGCACGCGGTCCTCGGCGCCGCCGACGATGACGAGCCGCCCTCGCACGGACGCTTGCGCGGCGAGCGGCATCGTGGAACCAGTGAGCAGCGAAGAGAACAGCAGGTCGCGTCGACGCATACGGCAGGCGAAAACCGGCAGAAGAATACCTCCGCAGAGTGTAGCGTCGGGGCTCGGGGACGCCTTGGTCCGCACAGGCCGCAAGCGGCTCGTGGACGCGCAGTTGATCCCGGGCGATGCGACGCGGCTGCAATCCCACCGATGCAAACGGATCTGCGCGTCCGGCGGCCTACACCCCCGCGCCGCGCCCCTGCCAGAACGCCGTCAAAGGCGTGTGCTGCTTGGCCGCGTGGCGCTCCGCGAGGATGTGCGCGGCAAGCGCTCGCTGGCCGGCGCGCACGGCGGCATCCATCAGCGTCAGCGTCAGGATGTCGCGTTGCGCGTGGCTGCCTCCGAAGCCGTGGGCGCGGTCGCGGATGCGCAGCAGGCCTTCGGTCGCCTCGGACCACCGGCCGCGGCTGTAGTCCCTGAACGCGCGCGCGAGCGGCAGTCCGATCTCGCGCGTCATCCGTTCATTGGTGCTGCCGCCCGAAGACGCATCCGCCATCGCCTCGAGCAGGGCATCCGCCGCCATGGCTGCGTCGCCGTCCGGTGCGGCGCCGATGCAGGCGACCAGGGCGTGCAGGTCGTTGAAGGCGTAGAAGCCCGCTTCCGGCGCCTCGGTGGCCCAGGTCCGGCGCAGCGCGGCGAAGCGGGATGCCACGTCCACGCCCAGCAGCTTCAGGCGCCAGAGGGCGGCGGTGCGGTCCACCCGCTGCAGCGCCAGCTCGGAGACGTCGGCCAGGTGGGCGTCGTAGATGGCGAGCGCTTGCCGGGTGTCCATCTCCTCCATGCGGAACAGCGCCGCGTGGAACCAGTTGTGGAACGCGAAGCCGTTGTCGACGGACCAGTCCTGCAGCCGGTCGTCCAGCCAGGCGGCGCCTGCCCGGTGCCGGCCCTGCATCTCGAAGACATGCGTGACCGCGTGGATCGCCCAGGGATCGCGCGGGTTCATGGCGACCGCCGCCCGGCCCGTGTCCTCCGCTTCGGCGTAGTGGCCGGATTCCTCCAGGCCGAATGCGGCCATGCCCAGCACGTAGCCGTAGAAGGGCAGGTCCGGGCTCCATCGGGGCAGCACACGTTGGGGCCGGCGCTTCAGGTTCAGCGCGTCGCCGCGGTAGAAGTCGAAGAGATGCGCGAACAGCAGGGCGGCGATGTCGCGGGGCCACTGCACGAGGATGGCTTCCCAGAGCTGGCATGCGCGGTCCCAATCGCCATCCGCCGCGGCCTGGGCGGCGGCCCTGTGCGCGCTCTCGCGTTCATGCGGCACGGCCCCGGGTCGCGCCGCCGTGGCCAGCAGCTCGCGGGCCATCCGGGTGCTTCCGTACTCCCCGCCGGTCATCAGCAGCCCCGCCTTCAGGACGTGCACGTGCGCCCATCCCGGGTCGGCCTCCGCCGCGCGATCCAGCGCGGCGAGCGGGTCGCCGAAGTACGACAGCATGCTTTCCAGCGCCTGTTCCATGTGCGCGATCGCCTCGGGCGAGGCGGTGCTCACCGGACGTCCGCGCGGGTCCTCGCGCGTGGTGCCGGCGGCGGAACTGATGTCATCCCGAATGAAGTAACCCATGGTTTCCTCTGTGCTCTTGCGGTTGGCTGGGGGGCGGCCATGCGCCGCCCGTCGTCGATGCGGCCGATCCACGCCGCAGGAGGCAATGTGGGCGCGGGCTGCAATTGCGCCATGTCGACGCGGCCTCGCTGTGTATCGCTCGTGTAGCGCGGGGCGCGGAACGGGTGCGCCCCCGGCAATGGTTACGCGCGTAGCGACTCGGTACGCGGCTTGCGGCTCCTTACCGGTGCGCCGGCGACGCGAACCGTGTCCTACGCGCACTGGCGCCCGGGCCCACAACGCGCGGGTTCAACTCCAGCTAACTTGGTCCGCAGGCGGCCGCGCTGCGCGGCCCTCTTCACAGGAGACAAGGACCATGGACATCACATTGCTGGCGGGCGTTCTGCTGCTCGCGTTGGTGCTCGCCATCGCATGGCTGCTGATCCGCCGCGGCCACAGCCGCCGGCTCGAGCAACGCTTCGGCCCCGAATACCACCGCACCGTGAAGGAGATGGGCAGCCGGGACAAGGCGGAAGCCGAACTCGCGGCGCGGCAGAAGCGCGTCGAGAAACTGCACCTTGCGCCGCTCGCGCCACAGCTGGCGGCGCGCTTCGCCGACGAATGGAGGCTGCTCCAGGCCCGCTTCGTCGACCATCCGCGCGGCGTCCTGATGGAGGCCGACCGGCTCGTCACCGACCTGATGCGGCAGCGCGGCTACCCGATGGCGGACTTCGACACCCGCGCCGCCGACATCTCGGTGGACCACCCGGCCGTCGTGCACCACTACCGCACGGCACGCGACATCGCCCTGCGCGACCAGCGCGGCGAGGCGGACACCGAGGCGCTGCGCCAGGCCGTCGTCCACTACCGTGCGCTCTTCTCCGAACTGCTGGAAGTCGAGGAAGCGCACCCCGCCGAACCGCCGCCCGGACGCGGCGGCCTGCTGCATCGCAAGCCCGCGACCTCGGGCAAGCACACCATGGAGAGCCACTGACATGAGCCGCGAAGACGAACGCCGTTTCAGCACCGCCGATCTCGCCCGTTCCTCCGAGGACGAGCACGCGCAGGACATGGGCGCCGACATGGCTGCCCGCATGCACGACTCCAGGCAGATCGTGGAAGACGAACACATGACCCGTGCGGACTCGGCCATGGACGCGCCCCTGCGCGACTCCAGGCGGAGCATGGACGCCGATTCCATGAGCCGAACGGGCGGAGGCATGGCGAGCGCCGAGCCGCTGGCTGCGCTGTTCCAGGGCCCGATGGCCGACGAATTCCGGCAACGCTGGGACGCGATCCAGATCGGATTCGTGGACGACCCGCGCGCCGCGGTGCGCAACGCCGACGAACTCGTGGCGCAGGTCCTGCGCTCGCTGGCCGGGAGCTTCGCGGACCAGCGCAGCCAGATCGAGGCGGGCCTGGGCGAGGGCGAGCACGCGAACACGGAGAACATGCGCATTGCCCTGCAGCGCTACCGCTCGTTCTTCCAGCGGCTGCTGTCGCTCTAGGCCAGCTAGGCGTCGGGCACGAACATGTACCCGGCGCTGCGCACCGTGCGGATCACGCGCGGCTCGCCGCCGAGCTCGGGCTCCACCTTGCGGCGCAGCCGTCCGATGCGGATGTCGATGGAGCGGTCGAAGGGCTCCCATTCGCGGTTGCGTGTCTTCATCAGCAACTGGTCGCGCGTGAGCACACGGTTCGGGTTGGCGATGAAGGCGGAGAGGAGCTCGAACTCCATGGGGGTGATGGTCACCTCGACGCCGTCCACCTCGAACATGCGGCGCGCATCCAGGTCGATCTCGCAGCGGCCGAAGCGCAGGCGCTTCTGGGGCTTCGACGGCTCGGGCGCCGCGACGGCCACCGGTGCCGGTCCCCTGGCCTGCATCCGGCGCAGAACGCTCTTGATGCGCGCCAGCAGTTCGCGCAGGTCGAAGGGCTTGGCAATGTAGTCGTCGGCGCCCAGTTCGAGGCCGACCACGCGGTCGACCACGTCGCCGGAGGCGGTCACCATGATGACGCCCAGCTCGTAGTTCTCGCGCAGGTAGCGCGCCAGCACGAGGCCGTCCTCACCCGGCAGGCGGACGTCCAGCAGGACGGCGTCCGGCAATTCGCGCCCGATCTGCTCGCGCATCTGCGTGCCGTTGGCGGCCTCGGCGACACCGTAGCCATGGCCTTCCAGGTAGTCGCGCAGCAGCGCGCGGACGGACGAATCGTCATCGACCACCAGCAGTCGGGTGCGTACTTCCTCCATGCGGAAAATTCTGCCGTAGGCCTCTCCATGCTGGCGAGAGGGCGATACCGGCGGTTACGCCGAAGCCCTCATGCCGGGGTCGACGCGCGCGCTGCGACCAGCTCGCACAGCAGCAGCCGCAGGGCCGCGGCATCGATCGGCTTGCGCAGCACGGTGCTCACGCCGCTGTCCGACAGCTCCCGTGCGGGAATTTCGGTGGCATTGCCGGTGTAGAGCAGGACGGGCAGTCCGGGACGCTGCGCGCGCGCGTGCCGGGCCAGCGCCAGCCCGGTCATTCCGGGCATGGTCTGGTCCGTCAGCAGCAGGGCAAAGGACTCGTCGGTCGTGGCAAGGCGGCGCGCCGCCGCCAGCGGATCGCGCTCCAGCACCACCTCCAGGCCCCAGCCGCGCATCAGGTCCTCCATGAAGTCGCTCACGATGGGTTCATCCTCCACCAGCAGCACGCGGCCGCCCAGCGCGGGTGCGGCGCTGCCGCCCGCGGCGGGAGGCGGGCCCTGCGGGGCGCGCACGCCTTCCTCGGCGGCCCCGGGCAGCAGCACCCGGAAGGAAGATCCGCGGCCTGGCGACGTCGTCACCTGCACGTGGCCGCCATGGTCATGCACGATTCCGTGCACCATCGCCAAGCCCATGCCGGTGCCGCGCCCGATCTCCTTCGTGGTGAAGAAGGGCTCGAACATGCGGTCGGCGACCTCCTGCGTCATGCCGCGGCCGTCGTCCGCCACTTCGAACACCACCCAGCGCCCGTGCTCCAGCAGCGCGCCGCACGACGCGCAGCACCCCGCTGAGTGCGCATGGGCGATCCCCAGGCGGATCGTGCCGCTGTCCCCGATGGCATCGCGCGCGTTGATGCACAGGTTCAGCAGCACCTGCTCGAACTGCACCGGATCGGCCAGGACCGGCGAAGCCGCAGACTCCTCCGGCAGCGCGACGTCGGCCTCGACGGTGATGGACGAAGGCAAGTTGGGACGCAGCAGCTTGAGGACCTCGGCCGTCACCTGCGCCGGCTCCAGCAGGCGCCGCTCGCCCCGGCGCGGCCGGGAGAACGCGAGCAGTTGCGCGACGTGGTCGCGCGCGCGCTCGGCGGCCGAGCGGGCCTGGCCGAGCTCCCGGGCGAGCACCGCGTCAGCCTCGGCGGCCGGCCGCTCCTGGGCCATGCCGATGTAGCCGAGCACGCTGGTGAGGATGTTGTTGAAGTCGTGCGCCAGCCCGCCCGTGAGCTGGCCGATCGCCTCCATCTTTTGCGCCTGCCGCAGCTGGCGCTCGAGCTCCGCGCGCCGCTGTTCGGCGCAGACCCGCTCGGTGATGTCGCGCGTGGTGTAGAGAACGTGCGGCTGGCCGCGGTAGCTCATCGAGGTGGCGCGTACCTCGGCAAAGAGCCGGGAGCCGTCCTTGCGGGTCACGGTGACTTCGAAGCGCAGTTCCTTGCCGGCCAGGGCCAGTGCGTGCTCGCGACGGTGCCGGGCCTGCATGGCGGGATCCGGCTGGGTCAGCACGCCATCGGTGGCCATGACCTCCTCGCGCGTGTAGCCGCTCATGGCGAGGTAGGCGGGATTCACCTCGACGGCACGGAAGTTGGCGTCGCGCAGCACCAGGCTGTCGGCCGAGGCCTGGAACATCGCGCTGTACTGTTCCTCGGCCAGCTTGGCCTGGGTGATGTCGCGACCGATGTACAGGACGTGCGGCCGCCCGCCGTGCAGGATCGGCATGCCGCGCAATTCCAGTTCGCGGCGGTGGCCATCGCGGTGCAGCAGCTGCGTTTCCAGCCGGATCGTCTCGCCGGCCAGCGCCCTTTCGTGCAGGCGCCGGATCGTCACGCCGAGCTCGGACGGATTGGCCACCACCCGGTTCACCCCCAGCACTTCGGCCCGGGTGAAGCCGGTCCAAGCCTCGTAGGTCGCGTTCACGTCGACGATCGTGAAGTCCGCATCGCGCAGCACCAGGGCATCGGCGGACGCGTTGAAGATGGAGCGGTACTGTTCCTCGCTGCGCTGCAGTTGCCGCTCGCGCTGACGCCGCTCGCTGATGTCGCGCACCGCCGCCAGGGCGTGCGGCCGGCCGCGATGCTGGAAAGGCATGATCCGCAGGTCGGCGTCGAAGGTGCTGCCATCCGGGCGCAGCACGGTGGTTTCCACGTGCGTGGTTTCGCCGGCCAGCGCGCCACGCACCATGTCCATGCGCTGGCGCACGTAGCCCTCGGGCATGCTGCGCGGGAAGCTCTTGCCGATGATGTCGGCGCGCGGGTAGCCGTAGACCGTCTCGCCCGCCCGGTTGACGTCCACGACCCGCAGGTTCTCGTCCCACAGGAACAGCCCGTCGAGCGAGCTTTCGAAGATGGCGCGGTATTGCGCCTCGCGCTGGCGCAGGTCTTCCAGCGCCAGCTTCTGGGCCTCCTCGGCGCGCAGCCGCTCGACTTCCGCCGCCGCGCGGACGGCGAAGATCTTGAGCGTGGACTTCACCCGGTCCAGATGGGTGAGAGGCCGCCGCGAGGCGACCGAGACAACGCCCAGCGGCGTGCCGTCCAGCGCGGTGAGCGGGTGGCCCGCATAGCCCTGGGTGCCCAGCTCGCGCAACTCGCGGTCTTCCGGGAACAGGGCCGGCACGCCCGAGGGGTAGGCGCGGAAGCTCTGGCCGAGGACGGTCGCGCAGGGAGTGCCGGGCAAGGGGTAGGGCACATCCTGCGACACCTGGCCGCCGCAGTACAGGGCCAGCATCCGCATGCCGCCCGGCTGCGCGGGCTCGGGCCGGGCGATGAACGCCACGTCGACCTGCAGGATGGTGGCCAGCAGCCGCACCAGCTCGTCGAACACGGAGCCGCTGCGGGAGGCGGAGACGGCCAGGGCCACTGCCCGCAGCGTCTCCCCCGTGCGGGTGCGCTCGACCTCGGCGGCCGCGCGTGCGGCGACGATGCGCAGCATGGACGCGATGAAGGGCGCATCCTGCGCCTGCAGGGGCGTGCGCTGGAGGGCCAGCACGACGCCGATGGGATCGCCGTCGCTGTCGACCAGGGGCAGGGCCGCCAGCGCATCCACCTGTTCCCTGGCGAACATGGAGTTCGGTGGCACGTGGGCCTGCACACCCGAAGGCAGGAAGTGGAAACTGCGCAGGGCCCCGGGCCCCCCCGGAACGCTGCGGGCCGGCAGCAGGAAGCCGGGATGGCTCGCGCCGTCGCGGTGGACCGCGAGCGTCCGCATCGCACCGCGCCCGTCTTCGGGGTGGGCGGCGAGGATCACCAGGGGGAGTTCGAGCGAGACTGCGAGGGCCTGGGCGAGCGCCGCGAACAGGTCGGGTCCGCTGGCCTGGGCCGTCTCGAGGGCGAGCCGCGCCAAGGCGCGGGCTTGCGCGGGTGACAGGTCCTCGGAGGAGAGCGCCGGTGGGGGCGTGTGCCTGCTCATGGCTTCAGTCTAGGACCCGGCGGGCCCGGGCAGGAAACGATTTCCGCTCCGATACGCGGGGGATACATGGCCGTTGCAAACGGCCGCTGAAGAGAGGGCCCGCGCGGCGGCGCGGCCCCTCCCCACGCTCAGTGCTGGCTGGACTCTCCGGCCATGATCACCGGGCGGCGCGCGGGCAGGTGCGCGAACGCGGCGGAACCGCCCTCCGAGTTCATCGCTCGGACCTCCTCCCGGGCGGCGATGTAGTCGGCGCGGACCTGCGCGCGGGTGGTGCCCGAGGCCGGCTGCAGGGTTGCGCCCTGCTGCAGCTTCCACTCGCTCGCGTAGCTGGTGAGTTGCTGGCGCTGGGCCATCAGCTCGGCCTTCGCCTGGTCGCGGCTCAGGGCGCCCGTGGTCGGGCGGAAGTCCTCGATCGGTCCTTCGGCCAGGGCGTTCCCGCTCATGACGGCAGCGGCCAGGGTGGCCGCCGCGACGGTCCCGAGGAAGGCAAGGGTGGAAGTGATGCGCTGGTGCATGGTCCTCTCCGGTGAGCGGGTGGGGTGGTGAGGTGACCTGCGGCTTCCGCTCCTTGCCGCCTGCCCCTGTGGGATGGAGGCAGTGTGGGCGGCGGTGGTAATCGTGCGATGTCGATCGCTGCGTGGCTTTGTATTGGCGTGGTATCGGCGGCGGGTGCGGCCTGCATTCCGTGGGTTCGTCGGCCTCCGTAGGCTGTCGGTTCCATCGAGAGTTCTGGCCACGGTGCGCCCCCCGGCCATGGCGCCGCATGGAGGCGCCGTGGCCGGGCAAGGATCGCGGCCCCTCAGGAGGGACGGCCCGGGGGCCTGGTGTAGGCAGCGCGCTTGTCGTTCAGGGCACTGAGCATCACCTGCCCCAGTCCGACGGGGTAGTCTTCGGGGAGCCGCGCCTTGAGCTTGACCGCCAGCCGGTCGGCCTCGCGAACCATGCACGAAATGAAGTCGATGCGGGCCACGCCGGAAGGACAGGGGCCGTAGCCGGTGACCAGGGGGTCGAAGGGAACTCCGGCGCCGAGCTTGGGCAGGTGCCGCGCGAGGGACAGGAAAGGGCCCAGCATCTGCATCCTGGCGAGCCCGGCGTAGTCCATGGCCTCCTCGCTGTACGAGGCTTCGGCCAGCAGCAGGATCAGCCAGTAGTGGAGGTCTGCAAGCCATGCAAGGCCCAGGGCTTCCGGGTTCCGGATCAGGTTCTGTTCCCCGATGAAAGCCGTCGGATTGACCGGCAAGGGATACGACGGATACGCGGGGTCGTTCCTTGCGCAGATCCAGGCGTCGTCCCGTCCCTTGAAGCCGTCGTGCGTGGCCATGAAGACGCGCCGGAAGAACTGGAAGTGGCCGTCCTCGCCTTCGAGCTTGATCATCTCGAGCTTCCCGATCCATGGCGTGAGCCTGGCCTCCGTTTCGGGCGCGGTGGCGATGTATTCGCGCAGCGTGTGAATGATGGCGTCGTAGAGACTGCCCACGTGATTGGGCCTGGCAGTCGTGCCGAGCGCGCGATCGAGCTTGGCCAGGAACCTGCGGTCGGCCTCGTTCGCGCGCTCGCGATCGAGGCTGCCTGCCGCGGCTTCGCAGTACACATACTTCGCGACGCTTGCTTCGGTGAGCGGTTCGAGGTTGAACTCGAAGGGGTACACCTCCGGCTCGAAAGGGAAGCCCTGGCGCTCCAGGCTCGGAGCGGCGCCAAGCGCGATCAGCAAGCCGTTCACGTCCCGCAGGTGCTGCATTTCCATCGCCGAGACGCCGAGCAGGTCGTTCGAGTTCGGAAGGCCGGAGCCGACGATCCCGGCGTAGTGAGGCTTCACCGAAAACGCTCCGTACAGGTACTGCACCATCAGGGCGTGCTCGATCTCCGTGGCCTGCCGCAGGAGTCGGATCAGCTCGATGTAGGGCTCGGCGAAGTCGCGGACGATGTGCCTGCGGCCTGCGTGCACAGGCACGGAGTTGTACACGTCGCCGGGCTGGTGCGCGCGCGCATCGCGCTGCGCGGCAAAGTACGCCGCGGGGATGGCAACGCCCTGCGCGGCGAGCCTCTGGAGGAACGACCGCCGGGGCGAGAGCGCGTCGTCGTGCTCGAGGGTTCTCACTTGTGCGCGCACGATGCCTCTCCTCGGCCTGCATGGAACCCGGCACAGGCATCAGGGGCCTGCCGCCGCCGACTGATGGCCGCCCCCTCACGGGCTGCCCTCGCTGTTGCCGCCAATCCCTTGAAAGGACGACTGATCCCCTCATGCCTTTTACACATGATCACCTCCGTCGCGAAAATGGTGGAAAGTGTTACGTCAGCGACAAACTTGAGCCGGTGCGCAATAAGTAGCACACGGCGGAAGTTTCATCAAGATGAAAATAGCGTTGACAAAACGTGACACGATCACAGCGCACCGCTGCCTACGACGCCATTGGTGGAAGCTCGCCACTCAAGCGTTAACAACTGCACACGCACGGGGCGAGGAAGCTGCGGCTGTTGATGAGGAAAGGGGACCCGTCGAGCACGCGCAGGTCGGCGAGGTCACGGGCTCCCGCGAAACAGCCCATTCAGTTCGGCGCCGGAGGCGGCATGCGCCAAGGCGTCGAAACGTCCGTCCGATGCGATCTGCTTCGCGGCCGTCATGAAACCCGCCCACGCCGCACGCGCCAGCGCACCGCCGACGCTCACGCGCCGCACGCCCATGGCCTCGATGTCGCGCAGCGTGAACTCCGACGCGGCGCCGACCAGCAGGTTCACCGGCTTCGGGGCGACCGCACGCACCACGGCTTCGATCTGCGCACGGGTACGGATGCCCGGCGCGTACAGGCAGTCGGCGCCTGCTTCCGAGTAGGCCTCCAGGCGGCGGATGGCGTCGTCCAGGTCCGGCCGGCCGACGATGAAGTTTTCGGCGCGCCCCACGAGCAGGGCCTCGCCGCCGGCCTCGTCGATCGCGCGCCGGGCCGCGCGCATGCGCTCGACCGCGGCGGGGATCTCGCGCAGCGGCGCATCCGGATCCCCGGTGGAGTCCTCGATGGACACGCCCGCCACCCCCGTCTCCAGCGCCAGGCGAACGTTGCGGGCGACACCCGCGGCGTCTTCCGCGTGGCCGCCTTCGAAGTCGGCATTCACCGGCAGGCGGGTCGCGACGACCATCTCGCGCAGGTGCGCCAGCACTTCCTGGACGCTCATCTGCCCGTCCGCCTTCGCGTGCCGCCACGCCACGCCGGAGCTGGTGGTGGCAAGGGCCTGGAATCCGAGCTGCTCCAGGTAGCGGGCGCTGCCGGGATCCCAGGGGTTCGGGATCACGAAGCAGCCCGAAACGTGCAACTCGCGGAAGATCCGCCGGCGGGCGGCCACGTCGTGCGACTGGAGCATGCAACCTCCGGCAGGCGCAAGGAAGGGCGGCCATTCTCGACGTCCGCGCATCCCATCCGGGAGAAGGCCCTGGATTGACCATGGCGTCGGTCCGGAAAAGGCGCGAATCGCGGCGCGCCCGGGCGCATTGATGCGAAGTTCGCGTCCATGAAGCTCAAGCTGCGCGTCATCCTGGTGGGCTTGTTGCTCGTCTTGGTGCTCCTGGGAGCCGCGGGCGTCGCCGTGTCCTGGGCGCCCGACGTGCCCGTCGACCAGCTCAAGGCGCGCTGGGCGCCCCCGCCGTCGCGGTTCCTCGAACTCGACGGATTGCAGGTGCACTACCGCGACGAAGGACCTCGCGACGACGCCGAGACCATCGTGCTGCTCCATGGCACGTCGGCCAGCCTGCACACCTGGGAAGGGTGGGCGCGCGAACTGCGCCCGACCCGGCGCGTCGTTCGCTTCGACCTGCCCGGCTTCGCACTCACCGGCCCCAACCGGCAGAACGACTATTCGACAGACGCCTACGTCGCATTCGTGGCCGCGATGCTCGACAAGCTGCAGTTGCGGCGAGTCGTGCTCGCGGGCAATTCACTGGGCGGCCAGATCGCCTGGTCGTTCGCGGGAACCTATCCCGATCGCGTCGCCAGGCTGATCCTGGTCGATGCGAGCGGGTACGCACCCGAATCCCTGAAGCAACCCCCCTCCGTGCCGATCGGGTTCCGCATCGCGAACACACCGGGGCTGCGGTGGCTCATGCAGCGCACCTTGCCGCGCAAGGTGATCGAAAGCAGTGTGCGCAACGTCTACGGCGATCCGGCCAGGGTCACACCCGAACTCGTGGACCTCTATGCCGCGATGACGCTGCGCGAGGGGAACCGCCAGGCCCTGGGACGCCGCTTCGAGCAGGGCTACACGGGCAATGTGGGCCTGCTGGGAAAGATCAAGGCACCGACCCTGATCCTCTGGGGCGGTCGCGATCGCCTGGTGCCGCTGGAGTCCGGCCAGCGGTTCGCACGGGACATCGCGGACGCCAGGCTGGTGGTCCTGGACACGCTGGGGCACGTGCCGCAGGAAGAGGACCCGGCAAGCACCGTGCGGGAGGTCCAATGGTTCTTGTCGAGCCCTGCCCGGGTTTCGCGACCGTGAGCGCGGAGGAGTTCGACATCATCGTCGTCGGCGCCGGGATCTCCGGCATCTGCGCGGCCCACTACCTGCGCGAGCGCTGCGCCGGGCGCAGCTTCGTCATCCTCGAAGGGCGCGACGCCATCGGCGGTACCTGGGACCTGTTCCGCTACCCCGGGGTGCGTTCCGACTCCGACATGTTCACCCTGGGCTTCAGCTTCCGACCCTGGCGCAGCGACCGCAGCATCGCGCCGGGCCCCGCAATCCGCGACTACGTGCGCGAGACCGCCCGCGAAGAAGGCATCGAGCACCGCATCCGCTTCGGCCACCGCGTGACGCAGGCCGCCTGGACCACCGCGGACGCGCGCTGGACCGTCACGGCGCGGACCGCGGACGGCGAGCGGCGCCTGCGCTGCCGCTTTCTCTTCTTCTGCAGCGGCTACTACGACTACGCGCAAGGCCACGAACCGGACTGGCCCGGACGCGCCGGATTCGGCGGCCGCGTCGTCCACCCGCAGCACTGGCCCGAGGACCTCGACTGCACGGGCAAGCGCGTGGTGGTGATCGGCAGCGGCGCCACGGCCGTCACCATCGTGCCGGACATGGCGCGGCGCGCCGCGCGCGTGACCATGCTGCAGCGCTCGCCCAGCTACATCCTGGCCGTGCCGGCCCGTGACGGCATCGGCGCAGCCTTGCAGCGCTGGCTGCCCGCCGGGGTTTCGTATCGCCTGGTGCGCTGGAAGAACATCCTGATCGCGTGGGCGCTGTACCAGGCATCGCGCCGCTGGCCCGAGGGAACGAAGCGGTGGCTGCTGGAACAGGCGCGCAGCCACCTGCCCGGCTTCGCCATCGAGCCGCACCTGGTGCCGCGTTATGCGCCCTGGGACCAGCGCCTGTGCTTCATCCCCGACGCCGACCTGTTCCGAGCCCTGCGCGGAGGACGCGCGTCCATCGCCACCGACGAGATCGAGAGCTTCACGCCCACCGGCCTGCGCCTGCGCTCGGGCGCGGCGCTGGACGCGGACATCGTGGTTGCCGCCACGGGGCTGAAGCTGCAGATGATCGGCGGGGCCCGGCTCACGGTGGACGGCGAGCCGGTGAACCTGGCGCGCCGCGTGACCTACCGCGGCCTGATGTTCAACGGCGTGCCCAACCTGGTCCTGACCATGGGCTACACCAACGCCTCGTGGACCCTGCGGGCCGAACTGGTCGCGCGCCATGCCTGCCGGCTCCTGAACCACATGCGCAGGCGCGGCGTCGACCTGTGCGTGCCGGTGTACGAGGAGCCGGAGCCGGCGACCCGGCTGGCGATCGATCTCACATCGGGCTACGTGCGGCGGGCTGCGGCCGTCCTGCCGCGGCAGGGCGAGCGGGCGCCCTGGCGCCTGGAGCAGAACTACCTGCGCGAGTGGCTGGCATTGCGCTGGTCGCGGTTGGAAGACGGCGCGCTGCGCTTCGCCCGCGCGGGCGAGTGGGCGGCCGTGCCCGGCAACGCGGATCCCGTGCCGTCGGCCGAATAGCCGGCGGGCTTTGCGTGGCGGGAGCCGCGTTTCAGAAGCGTCGGCGAGCCCACCGGGTCGCGTGCGCCGGCCTACCGGCGCGACAGCGGGGCCTATGTCGCCGCGACGTCATTTGCAAGTAAGAAAATGTTTGAAATTCCCCAATTATGTTACCCAGAATTGGGTAAAAGGTACTAACAGCGCCGGCACCAAGGTGCCGTGCCGGAAGCGCCCCAGGCGCCGCTTCCGCGCCTTCGCGGCCCCCGTCCCGGCGCGTCCCCTCCTCTGAAAACCGGCGCTCGCGCGCGCTGCCCCCTCCATGGCACCTTGGTGCCGGCAGCGGAGCCGGCGCAGGCTGGCCTGGCTCATGCGAAGTCCTTTACGCCGGCACGAGACCGGCGTTCAAGGACCGGATCATGAAAGCTCAACGCACCGTCATCGCCACCGCCGCAGCCCTGGTGCTCGCGGCCACCAGCCCCGCCCACGCCGTCCTGGAGCGCATGGGACCGATCGACCACTCTCCCGGCGTGGGCGGCTACCCCGCGTGGTTCCAGGACCGCACGGGCATCGCGCTGGAGTTCTGCGACCTGAAGACCCAGGCCGAACTCGATGGCGGCTGGTGCGTGCTCATCCCGCCGGACGGGCTGTTTCCGGAGACGTTTCCGAACGCCTTCTTCGACGAGCACTTCTACTTCATGGCGGACAACACGCTGAGCGATCCCCCCAACCGCTTCCGCGCCCGGCTCGTGATCGCCTTGGAAGCCGCGTTCGCGAACGGTCCCGCCATCGACGGCGACCAGATGGTCTTCGCCCGCACGCGCCTGTTCATCCCCAGCCTGCCGTTCGACGGCGACTACCGCGTCATCACCCCCTTCGACGACGTGACCTATCACGACCAGAAGGCGGGCGACCGCATCTTCGAGACCCAGGACGTCGGCACCGCGTGCATCGCCACTTTCGAGTGCGCCATGAGCGGCAACCTCGGGCCTTTCCTGCTGCCCTCGGCGGCGGCTGGCGGCGCCGAAGTGCCGCCCATGCCGGACCTGATCGACGCGCCCACCGGCACGGACCCGTTCTTCGATGCCCTGCTCGCCGGCGGCGTCGCGCCCACGGCCAATCCCGGCACGGGCCGCAAGTACCTGGCCGACCCGGCGCGCATCGGCCCGATCACCGGCAGCCAGTTGGGCAACTTCACCGACAGCACCGGCGCCGCGCGCAACCACAACACCTTCCGCATCGAGGTGCGCGCGCCCGCGCCCAACCACGACGGTCCCGTCATCTACACCTCCGACGGCGAGACGAACTTCGCGATCGGCGGCCGCCTCATGACGGGCACGCTGCCCGGCAACCTGAGCGGCATGCGCGCGCTCTACAAGGCCGACGCGACGGGCAACGTCACCGACCTCGACGTGTTCGCCAAGGCCGCGCCCACCCTGCCTTCGCGCCTGCCGACGCAGCCGCAGCAGCCCGCGACGACGCCCGTCCTCAACTTCTACGACCAGGCCTGCGGCGGCGCGCTGGGCGTCGACGCGAACACGGGGCTGCCGGTCGTCAACCTGCCGCCCTACACCGCGCCCGCCGCCACGCCGCACGGGATGGGGCGGACCGGCACCGACTACTGGGGCCAGAGCTCGCCCGGCGGCCTGCCGCCGAGCCACATCTGCATCGAGGACGTGACGGCCCGCAACACCGCCGGCCAGGTGGTCCCCGCCTACTACATGAAATCCGTGAGCGATGACGTCACGGTCACGGCCGCCAACTACGTCGGCCAACAGAACGGCACCCTGACGGTCAACGCGGTCTCGAGCGATCCGACCGCGCTGCTCACTCTGGCCGGCTACGGCCCCTCGGCGCCGGCTACGCCGGGGGTCTCCGCCGGCCAGGGCGCGGGCCTCGGGCTCGAGCTCGCCGGCGGCGTCGGCCAGGTGGTCGGGATCGAAGCGCCCCCGTCCACCGTCCAGATCGTGTCCTCGCGCGGCGGCGGCGCGATCCAGAAGGTCGTCACCGCGCACGGCAAGGCCGTGATGGTGGGCATCCCCGCCGCCGTCAACGACAGCGCCACGATCTTCGAGGACTGCTCGCCGGCGGCCGCCACCGCCTGCGCCCCGGGCCAGGGCGTGACGGTGGACCTGCTGGCCAACGACACCGTGCTGCTGAACGGCCAGCTCGTCAACCTGCGCGCCTTCGTGGCCGGCAACATGGGCACCGTGCAGGTGACCGCGCAAGCCCCCCGCCTGGGCAACATCCTGGTATCGCCGGACGGCTTCGTGACCTACCTGCCGGGCGCGAACGCCAACGGCACCGACAACATCGCCTACACCGTCAGCGTCGACGGCCAGGTGTCCAACCAGGCGGTGGTGGCGATCAACATCACGCCGGTGAACGACGTGCCGGTGGCCGGAAATGCCAGCGTGGTCGGCGTGGTCGCGCGCGAGAACGTGATGAACCTGATCGCCTCCGCCACCGACCCGGACGGCAACGCGGACGTGAAGAACGCGGTGATCACGAGCTGGCCCGCGCAGCTCGGCGCGCAGCCCACGCCTGTCGGCGGCGCGATCAGCTTCACGCCCAGCGCCACCGGCAACTTCACCTTTGGCTACCAGGTGCGCGATGCGGCGGGGCTCGTCTCCGCCAACACCGGGACCGGCACGGTGACCGTGATCGGCTCCGAGACCATCGCGTACACGAAGCAGATCTTCAAGGCCGCGGGCAACATCGGCGGCGCCACCAGCACCCGCTGGACGGTGACGGGGACGGACACGGTGCGCGGCAACCAGATCCTGACCATCGCCTACGCCGACGGCCAGCTCAAGGCCACGGGCCAGAGCTGCAACGGGTCGGCCGCGGTGGCGGCCTGCGTGGTGGGCACGGCGCAGGTCGACGCGGCGGGCAACTGGTCCTTCGACCAGGTCGGCTCGCCCGGCGGCCCGAAGGACCCGACCGACAAGAACACCTGGTCCGTCCTGCCGAAGAACATCCGCACCTTCTCCAGCAGCCCCGTGCTGGGCGGAGGCCAGAACACGGGCATCTCGTTCAAGTAGGAAGGAGGAGAACGGGGATCGAGCCCCGCAGGAAGCGCCGCATCCTGCATGCCCCAGCGGCATGGCGCTTCCGGCGGGGCACTTTCGCGCTCGGGTCGCCGTCCCTCGTGCGCAATGGGAAAGGGCTGCATGGCCGCAATGGCGTGCGTCAGCGCACCCTGTAGCAGACCCGTGGCGCAATGAGGATGACGACGAGGACGACCGGCCAGATGTTTCCGTCGCGGAACAGGTACGGTTGCAGCATCTCGCTCCCGGTCTTGTGCTGCACGAGAGAGCCGAAGCCGAATTCGAAGACGAGGGTCAGCCCTGCCCAGAGTGCGCCCACCCGCCAGGAGGTGTTCGCCGAATCGGCTTTCAACCAGCCGACCGAGATTCGCGCGACGAGCAGCACCAGGGCGGAAAGAAGGATTCCGCTGAGCAAGAGGCTCGTGTTCCGTCCCAGCCGTGGAGTGAGCAGCGCTTCCCGCAGCGCCCCGTTTGCCACGGCAAGCACCAGGATGGTGAGCCACACCAACAGCGCCCTGACAGCCATCGCGCGGGACATCGTGCCGTCGCCTCCTTGCACGCACGCTTCAACATCGGCGTCGCCATCGCAGCGTAGGAGCAGCGCCGGGGCGCGTGGCTGACGCGCGTCAATGATCGCGCGCCTGCAATTTCATCGGACCAGGCGTAAGGTGGCAGCGTTGCGAGTGAAGGAGCACGGACGCCATGACGCGACGCCAACTCATGCAGATCCTTGCTGCGGCTGGCCTGGATGGCCTTGCGGTCGCCGCATCGGCTGCCCGGCCCGAGCCGCTGGCCCTGAGCGAGGCCGAGTGGAAGCAGCGCCTCACCGGGGAGCAGTACGACGTCCTGCGCCGGGCCGGCACGGAGCGGGCCCGAAGCAGCCCGCTGAATGCCGAGAAGCGGGCCGGCACCTATCGTTGCGCCGGCTGCGATCTCGCGCTGTTCTCGTCTGCCACCAAGTTCGAAAGCGGCACCGGCTGGCCCAGCTTTTTCGCCCCCTTGCGGGACGCCGTGGACACCCGACTCGATTTCCTGCTGATCATCCCTCGTACCGAGTACCACTGCGCGCGCTGCGGCGGCCATCAGGGCCATGTGTTCGGGGATGGCCCGCCGCCCACAGGGAAACGCTACTGCAACAACGGCGTGGCGTTGCGCTTCGTGCCGGAGGCCGCATGAATTCGGGATCTGCAGATGGAGCATGGAGGCCGGTCGTCCCCCGCAGCCGATTCGGCGCGCTTCAGCGCCCGCGAGGGATCCCTCAGTACACCCCCAGCGCCAGCCCTGCAGCGAGCGCGGCGCCCAACTCGCGGCATTGCGCAAGGTCCGCGCTGCCGATCTGCTTCTGCCGCGCGATGTCCTCGGGGGTCTGTGCATGGGTGCAGACGATCAATGCCGGAGCCACGCCGCGCAGCCTCCAGCCAGTAGCGATGCGTTCGACTTGCCGGGCGGCGTTCTGGCCATCGCTGCCAGCGCAGACCAGCAAGGCGTAGGGCCGGCCGTTGACGCGATCCAGCGCGGCGTAGTAGCACCGGTCGAAGAAGTCCTTCATCATCCCGGCCATCGCAGCCAGGTTCTCGGGCGTGGCGAACACGTAGCCGTCGGCACCCAGCACGTCCTCGGGTTGCGCCTGCGGCGCGCGCAGCAGACGCACGACCACGCCGGATTCGCCGCGTGCGCCCTCGGCGGCCGCATGCGCCATCTGCTCGGTGCCCCCCGTCATCGTGTGGTAGACGACGAGAAGTGTCTTGGGAGTCATGTCGCTCCTTCCATCCCCTTCACCCTCCCACGAGAGCAAGGTACTCCGAGCGGGTCTGCGGCAGCACTGCGGAGACCAGCTGATCGTACGAGGTTCGGTGGCGCGAGAGCATGCGTGCGGAAGCGACCAGCTTCGATCTGCAGAACCAGTGGCACGTGTGCTGCATCAGGAGGAGTTCGGCAGAGATGGCATAGGCGCGATCGCGCGCCGAGGCGGCAGCGGTCGACTCGATGGCGCAACGGACGCCGCGCGCATGGACCGCCAGTGCTTCACGCATGTCGAACCCCGGGAACAAGGCGAGCGAGAAGGGCACCCAGACCGGCAGCCGGCTGACTCGCGCAATCGAGGGCGCGACGGACGAAAAGTCGGAGGCCAGGCGGGTGATCTGGGCGCACAGTTCCTGTTCTGGGGCGCGCAGCACGCCCCAGACCTGCTCCTGGCGGGCAGGGTCGGTTTCGCCGAGGGCGCGAAGGTAGCCTTGCGTCACCGCCTCCATGTTCTTTTCGATGGAATGGCGCGACAGGAAACGCGCGAGCAGCGCGATTCGCTGGCGTTGCATCCTGGACTTGAGAATCCAGGCGGCAGCCACCAGCGGGGCAATGAGCAGATAGAGGTCCATGGGAGCGGGCGCGGACTTTCGCGCGAGGGCTGTGCCGACTGAGGTACGGCCGGCAGGATAGCGCAGTCACTACCAAGCCGCGCGTGCAGAAGGAAGAACGCCCGGGGCCAGCGTTCGAGCCCTCCCTAACCCAATGGAAGCACGCGGCCCGGATTCAGGACATTCCCGGGATCGAGCACGTCCTTCAGTTTCCTCATCAGGCGCACGGCGGCGGCGGGCTTGTAGTCCTGCAGTTCGCCAAGCTTGAGGCTGCCGATGCCGTGCTCGGCCGAGAACGTGCCGCCGAAGCTGGCTACGGAGTCGTACACGGTCCTGGTGATCCTCGCCTGCACCCTGGAGAGCTCGCCACCGTCCTTGTCGGTGACACCCGCCTGGATGTTGTAGTGCAGGTTGCCGTCTCCCAGGTGGCCGAAGTTGACGATGCGGATGCCTGCGAATTGCTGCTGCAGCACGCGATCGATCTCGTCGACGAAGAGAGGGATGGCGGAGATGGGCAGTGAGATGTCGTGCTTCAGGTGCGCGCCTTCCTCGGCCTGCGCCAGGGTGATGGATTCACGGACGTGCCACAACGCGCGGGACTGGGCGAGGCTCTCCGCGATCACCGCGTCGGTCACGAGTTCCCGCTCGAAGGCGGTCTCCATCAACTGTTCGAGCAGCGCGCGGCCGTGCGCCTCCGATTCGTGGTCCGACGCTTCCAGGAGCACGCAGTAGGGCGAGACTTCATGGAACGGCACGCGCTGCTGCGGGTAGCGCGCGGCCACCAGTGCGAGCGCCTGCTGGTTCATCAGCTCGAAGCCGGTGAGGGCAGGCCCCAGGCGCGCAGCCGCCAGCTTCAGGAGGTCGACTGCGGCGTGGACCGACGGCGCCGCCACGAAGCTCGTGAGGGTGGCGACCGGGAGGGGAAAGATCTTCAGCGTCGCCGCGGTGATGACGCCCAGGGTGCCCTCCGAGCCGATGAACAGGTTGCGCAGGTCGTAGCCGGTGTTGTCCTTGCGCAGCCCAGAGAGATCGGTCCAGACCCCTCCGTCCGCGGTGACGACTTCCAGGCCCAGGCACAGGTCCCGGGCATTGCCGAAGCGGATCACCTGCGTGCCGCCCGCGTTCGTCCCCAGGTTGCCGCCGATCGTGCAACTGCCCTCGGCGCCCAGGCTGAGGGGAAACAGGAAGCCCTCCCTTTCGCACGCCTCCTGGACTGCCTGCAGCACGCAGCCGGCCTCCACCGTGATGGTGGCGTTGGCGGCATCGAAGCGCCGGACCTTGTTCATGCCCCGCAGGCTGAGCACCACCTGCCGGCCGCTCGCGTCCGGCGTGGACCCGACGACCAGCCCAGTGTTGCCGCCCTGCGGAACGAGCGAAATGCCGTGTGCGCCGCAGGCCTTCACCACGTCGGCGACCTGCTGCGTCGAAGCGGGCCGCACCACCGCCAGCGCGCGCCCCTGCGCCAGTCCGCGCCAGTCGTTCTCCCAGGCGCCCAGGTCGCTGCCGGGATCCTCGTGGGTCAGGACATTGGCGACGCCCACGATGGAGCGCAGCACCGAAAGAAATACCTCGTTCATTTCGCGGTCCGCTCGGTGCCGGAGCGCAGCGGCGGCGCCCGGAAGGCGTACCACTCGTGCTCCAGCCATTCGGCGAAGCGCAGCGCGAGCGGGTCGGCGAAAGCCGGTGCGATCAGCTGGGCCCCGAAGGGCAGGCCCTGCGCGTCCTGGCCCAGCGGCACGGCCGTCGCGGGCAAGCCGACCACGCCCGGGTAGCCGGCCCAGAACATGGAATCCGTGCCTTCCTGCGCCGTGCCGTTGACGTCCACCAGGCGTTCCCAGCGCTGCCCCGTCTGGTTGTGTGCGAAGGCGGTGGTGGTGGCCACGGGGCAGATCAGCAGGTCGAAGTCCTGGAAGAATCGCGCCCATTGCGCCTTCAGTTGCGAGCGGCGCTGGTCGAAGCCGACCCAGTCGCGGTGCGTCAGCGTGGTACCCCGGTAATGGCAGGCGCGGTAGCTCACATCGTCCGGCTGCAACTGCGCGGCTGCCTGGCACGCGGCGTCGTAGGCGGTGGCGTCCAGGAAGGCGCCGGTGGCTGCGCGCACCAGGTGCAGGTAGACGATGCGGGCTTCGGCACTGTCGACGGGCCTGCGGTCAATGTCCACCCGCTGGACGCGTTTGCGCAGGAACTCTGCCAACTCGTGCAGGCGGTGCACGATCGTGTTGTCCACGCGGGCATGCGAGTCGTCCGTCAGCACCGCGATGCGCAGTTGGTCGATGGGCCGCCCCGGGTCGCACCATTGCCCGGGCTGCCAGCCGTGCGGGCCGAATCGGCGCGGCGGACTGGCGAGGACGTCCATGGCCAGGCGCAGGTCGCGGGCGCTGCACGCCATCGGCCCCGCCACGCCGATGTCCACGCTGTCGGGACAGGCGAGGCCGGGGAGCTGGTGCCCGCCCATGGGCACCACGCCCCACGTCGGCTTGTGGCCGAAGATGCCGCAGTAGTGTGCGGGGTTGCGGATCGAGGCGCCGATGTCGCTGCCGAGCTCCAGCGAAGTGAAGCCCGCGGCCAGGGCCGCGGCAGCCCCGCCCGACGAGCCACCGGGCACGCGCGTCGTGTCCCAGGGATTGCTGGTGGTGCCGTAGACCGGGTTGAAGGTCTGCCAGTCCGCCAGGGCGACGGGCACGTTGGTCTTCCCGTACACGATGGCGCCGGCATCGACCAGGCGCTGCACCGCCTCTGCATTTCGCTGCGCGACGTTGTCCTTGAATTGCGGGTAGCCCCAGGTGGTGGGAAGACCGGCGACGTCGAAGGATTCCTTGACGGTCATGGGCAGCCCGTGCAGCGGACCCCAGCTCTCGCCGCGCCGGCGAGCCGCGTCGGCTTCGGCAGCGCGACGCCGCGCACGTTCGTCATCCAGGACGGCGATCGCATTGATGGCGCCATCGTGGGCGGCGACGCGATCGAGCTGCTCCTGCAGCAACTCGCTGCTGGAGGCTGCGCCCTGCGAGAGCAGGCGCAGGGCTTCATGGGCGAAAGGCGTCATGGACTTCCCACCGCAAGTGGCCGAAAGGGCAAGCTCACTGGGGCTGGAAGCTGATGGACTTGAACAGCTGCCGGTATTCCGTGATCTCGGCCGCGTAGAACTTGTCCAGCTCCTGGATCGTCATCGGCCTGGCAATGGTGGAGCCCGCCTCCTCGAGGTTCTTGCGGGTCGCAGGGTTCTTCATGGCCTCCGTGACGGCCTGGTTGATCCGCAGCACCGCCGCGTCGGACGTGTTGCGCGGGACCGCGACGCCGGCCCAGATGTCGAAGACGAAGTCGTTCATCTGCCTGCTCTGGGCAAAGGGCTTCAGTCCGGGCCAGGCGTGGAGCGGCTCGCGCGAAGTCACGGCAATGGCGCGCACTCGCTGGTCCTTGATCATTCCGGGCACGGGGCCGGCCAATGCAAAGAACGCGACGTCGATCTGCCCCCCTGCGATGTCCGTGATGAGCTGCGTCCCGCCCTTGTACGGGACGTGCAGCATCTTCAGGTTCGTGCGGGCCGCCAGCTTCTCGCCCAGGATGTGGAACAGCGACCCGGGACCGACGCTGCCATAGGAGACGTCGCGCCCCTTCGCCCAGGCGAGGAACTCTTCGAGATTCGAGGCGGGGATGTCCTTGCGCGCGAGCAGCACCACGGGCGTGGTCGCGATCAGGCTCGCGAGCCGCAGGTCCTCGGGCTTGTACTTGACGGCCGACAGGCTGAAGGGCGCCAGCATGGCCTCGATGGGCGTGACCAGCACCTGGCTGTGCCCGTCGGCAGCGGCATTCAGCACCTTCTGCGTTCCCAGCGCGCCGCTCACGCCACCGAGGTTCTCGATGATCACCGGCTGCGCGAGTTGCTTCTGGTAGTCCGCCTGGATCTGGCGGGCCAGGTAGTCGGACGCCCCCCCGGCGGGATACGGAACCATGAGGGACACGGTCTTGCCGGGGAACACCTGGGCGGCAGCGGTGCCGGCCAGCGCAAAGACGGCAGCCAGGGCGGCGCAGCGGCGAACGACTGAGAGGATGGACATGGACTTGGGCTCCTTGGTTGCGCCCGCAGTCTAGAAAGGCACGCGCCTTGCGCCTAGCGCATTGTTTGCATCGCTCCGATGCGCCGCTTACATACGCTCCTATACTGGGCCATGGACTTGCGCCGGCTCGAGCACTTCCTCGCTCTGTGCGAGCACGGGACCTTCCACCGCGCGGCAGAAGCGGTGCACCTGAGCCAGTCCGCCCTCAGTCGCAGCATCCAGGGTCTCGAGGAAGACCTCGAAGTGCCGCTGTTCGACCGGCTCACGCAGGGGACGGTGCTCACCCCCGCCGGCCGCCAGCTGCTGCCCGCCATACGCAAGCTGCTCGCCGATGCCAGGGACCTGCGGCGACAGGCCGGCCTGTGTCGCCTTGGCGATCTGGCCGAGATCCGCCTCGGCACCAGCCCCACGCCAGGGGCGGTACTCATGCGGCCGCTGATGCTGGAGGTGACACGCTTCCGGCCCGGGCTGCGCATGCACGCACGCATCGACAGCAACGAGGACTTGCTCGGCGGCTTGCAGGAGGAAAGGTTCGACCTGGTCGTCCTCGACGCCACTTTCCTCGAAAGTCCGGAAGGCTTGGACATCGAGCAGCTCCATCCACAGGCCGGCGGCTTCCTGGTGCGGCAAGGGCATCCGCTGGCGCAACGAAGAGACCTCGATGTGGAGGAGATCCATGGCTTTCCCGTCGCCGCAGTGAGCTCCACCGCGGCCTTCGCGCGCCGCCTGGTGGAAGCGCTCGGCCCTGGGGCGCATCCCGCACGCCTCGTCACGCACTTCTGCGACAGCTACCAGGTGCAGCGTGACCTGGCACTGCGGACCGACACGGTGATCCTTTCCCTGTACTCGATCGTGCAGGAGGAGATCGATGCAGGAACCATCGTGCCCCTGCACATCCGGACGCGATCGGCAATGCCGATGGGCCTCTACGCCATGGTGCGGCTTGCCGACCGCACGTCGTCCCCGTCGCTCGACTTCGTCCGGGAGAGGATCCGGCGAGTCTTTGCCGGAGAGGGATCGCCGGCGCCCGGGGCCTCGCGGCCCTGACCGCGGCCGGACCTTCCGGGGCAGGTAACTGTGCTGCGCCCTGACGCCGTCAACGACCATCGGCGGCGGCTCGAAAGAAGGCAGCAACACCTGGAGCGCGCCTGATCGCACGAGGTTGGCCACGACAAAGTCCGGGGTGAGGGCAATGCCGAGACCGGCGAGGAGCAATGTCACGCCGCAGCGTTGCCGGGATGCGAACTCCATTCCAGCCAGCCGCCGTCGTAGACGCTGATCCGCTCCCAGTTCATCACCCACGCATAGAAGAAGGCGAGTGATGCGCGCCATCCCGTACCGCAATAGAAGGTGGCGTGCTTGGCCGGGTGGATCCCCGCAGCCTTCCAGAAAGCCTGGATCTCGGCCGCCGACTTCATGGTGCCATCGGGATGGTGGAAGTCACTCATGCTCTGGACGTCGCCGTCATGACCGGCGCGGCCCCAGCGTGCACCGGGAATCTCCCCCCTGGCGCAGATGTAGCTGTAGCCGGAGGTCTGACCGGTGAACTCGCCCCAGCTGCGGATGCTCACCAGCACGCCGTCGTCGCGGTGCACGAGGCCGCGCACCTGGTCCATGCCCACCAGGTAATCCGGTCGTGCCGGGAAACGACTGCCGAAGCTCTCCGCGGCTGGATACCGGCGCGGAGCACCCGTTGTCACCTGCCGGCCCGATCGCAACCACGCCGCGAAGCCCCCATCGAGGAGTCGCACGTCCTGAACGCCTGCATACAGCATCAGGTGGGCGGCGCGCGCCGCGCACAGCGGGTTCCGGCTGTACAAGAGGACGGGCGTGTCGAACCGGATCCCGTGCTCCAGCAGGACCCGCAACAACGCCGCGTCGGGCACCTTGTTCCAGAGCGGCCCGCTTTCCAGTTGATGCGTGTCCAGGTACCCGGCGCCCGGAATGTGGCCTTGCGCCGCCTGCTGCCCGAAATCGCTGGACACTTCGAACAGCCGCCAGTCGATCGAGGGCGCGGCATCGACTGCTTCGCCAGCCAGCAGCGCGGCCAGCCACTCGGGCGTCACCAGCTGCTGCCAGCGCGGGACGCGGCGGGGCAGCATCGCAGTGCGTGCAGCGGATCTTTGTTCGAAGTGGGCTCGCCGCGGCATTCGGACGTTGCAATTCTCTCGGGGGGTCGTGGAGCGGCGCGGAAAGACGGGACCTCGCTGCGACGCTTCGACGCGCCGGCAGGGCGGGACCGCAGGAACAGGGCCATCGGTTCGCAGCTTACCGGAATCGGCTGCCGCCTTTCCCAGCCGGTGGCCGCGCCGTGACCGCGCGCGCGGGCAGGGCAGCTTCGGCTCCGGATGCGGGTGCTGGGGTGTAATCTCGGGCCATGCGGGAGTTGGTCCTTCGGCTCGAGCCCGGCGCCGACCTGCGACGAGCGGTCGAGACACAGTGTCGTGCATGTCTCCCGGGCGGAGGCTTCGTCCTCTGCGGCATCGGCAGCCTCATGCACCCCTTGCTGCGCCTGGCGGGCCAGGACGACGAGACCCGCTTCGAAGGGCCGTTCGAGATCCTCACGCTGGCCGGTTCGGTCACCCCCGATGGCGCACACCTTCACGCGAGCATCTCGTCCGCGCAAGGCGGCGTCTCTGGCGGGCATGTCCTTTACGGCAACCATGTGCGGACCACCGCGGAGCTCCTGATCGTCGGCGTCGAGTCTTTGCGCCTGTCCAGGGAAGTCGATGCGACGACCGGCTTCCTGGAACTCGTCGCGAGGCGGCACGAAGCGCCCTGAGAGGGCGCGCGGTGGACCTCCGTTCGCGCTCAGGCGGCGGGCGCCGACGCAGCGCAAATGCAGCCAGACTCCGCGGCGTCGCAAGCGCAGCCGCTCGGGCATGCGCAGCCCGCGCTGCCGGCTCGCGTGGCCGGCGCGGTACCCTGGCAGCCGCAGGAGCAATCGCGGCCCGGGCAGTTGGTGCATTGGCAGGGGGAGGCGTCGAGGGAATGCATGGGGATTTCCTTTCCTGGGTGGGCGAACCCGGCGGGTTCGTGGAAATGGATTCTGCGTAGCGCACGCCTTCGCGGCTTGAACGAAGAGGCTGACTTTCGCGGCGACGAACTTCCCCGGGATCCAGGCTCTCCAATGCCTGAAGGACGTACGATCGCACCCATGAATATCGAACGGCGAAGACTCGTCGCTGGCGCGGGTTGGCTCGCTCTGGCCGGCCTGGCCGGCTGCGCGGCGCCAGCGAAAGATGGGCGCCAGGGCGCCTCCTTTCCGCGCCCTTCGCCGATGTCCGACCGGCAGGCCGGCGAAGCCGCGTTCCTGGCCCTGAGTCTGGTGGGGACCCCCTACCGATTTGGGGGCAACACGCCAGAGGCCGGTTTCGATTGCAGCGGCTTGATTGGCTATGTGTACTTGCGAGCGGCAGGGATTGCACCGCCTCGAACCCTCGCGCAACTTGGCCGCTGGGGGCAGTCCGTGAGTGCCGGTGACTTGCGCGCGGGCGACCTGGTGATCTTCGGCAGCGACGGTTCACCGTCCCACGCCGCCATCCATGCAGGTGAGTCGCGCTTCGTGCACGCGCCAAGCACCGGCGGAACCGTTCGCCTGAACGAAATCCGCGAACGGTACTGGCAAACCCGTCTGCTGGATTACCGGCGCGCCTGAGCTTCTGCGCGGCCAGCTCCGTCCCGCCGGCGTGCCCATAATGCTCCGCATGCCTCCCGCCTTCGCGGATGTCCCGCGCGGGCAGCGCCTGTCGAAACCATGAAGCCGTTTGCCTTTTTCGTGCGCGCCTTGCCCTTTCTTGCCAGCCTCGCCGCCCACGCGCAGGCACCCACGCCGCAACAGCTGTACGAGCGGCTTGCGCCCAGCGTCTGGCTCGTCCACACCTACGGGGACGGCGGAAAGCCGCTGGCCCGGGGCAGCGCGGTGGTGATCGCGGCGGAGACCCTGGTCACCAACTGCCACGTGCTCGAGGGCGCGAAGCGCTTCACCGTCACGAACGACAACGTCACGCATGAAGCGCGTCCGCAGTACATCGACGCGGAACGCGACCTTTGCCAGGTCATGGCGCGCAACCTGCGGGCGCCCGCGGTGGCGCTGGGCGACAGCGACACCGTCGTCGTCGGCCAGAAGGTGTACACGCTGGGCAATCCGCGCGGCCTGGAGCGCACGTTCAGCGACGGTCTCGTATCGGCGCTGCGGCGTTCGGACGACCAGAAGCTCCGGCGGATCCAGTTCAGCGCGCCCATCTCGCACGGCTCCAGCGGGGGCGGGCTGTTCGACGAACAGGGACGGCTGGTCGGCATCACCGCCAGCGGCTTCGACGATGCGCAGAATCTCAACTTCGCCCTCCCGGCCAACTGGGTGAGCGAACTGGCGGAGCGCGGCGAAGCGGCCAGGCAGGTCGCGTCGGCGCGCGCGGCCGCGAGCGCGGCACGTTCGGCGCGCGACATCAATGACGTCGCGGCCGTTCCAACCAGCGAGGGCTGCCGCGGCGACTACCGCAAGTTCCTGACGTCCCGCGCCCCGCGCGCCTTCGCCATCAGCACCGCCGGCGAATGCGCCTGGGCCAACGGCGCGGGATCGCCGCACCCGGAAGTCTCGAAAGCCAGGGACCCCATCGAGCGCGCCCTGGATTACTGCCGGTCCCGCCACGGGAAGGGCTGCAGGATCTACGCCGTGGACCAGCGGGTGGTCTGGGACCGGTAGCGCGGCCGGCTCGACGGTTCCGATCGCGGTTCCTTCCCGCGGCCGGCGCCGCCATACTCCGCCTCGTGCGGGAACTCGAACACATCCTGGCCCTCTTCGTGGCCGCCGTGCTGCTGGCCGCCGCCGCACGCAGAGCCGGCGCGCCGTATCCCGTCTTCCTGGCGATCGGCGGCGCGCTGCTGGCCTTCATCCCCGGTGCACCGAGTCCGGTCCTGCCGCCCGAACTTGTCCTGGCCCTGTTCGTGGCGCCGATCCTGGTGGATGCCGGCTACGACGCCTCGCTGCGCGACCTGCGCGAGAACTGGGCCCCGCTGGTGAGCCTGGTGATCTTCGCGGTGGGACTCACGACAGCGGCAGTGGCCGCCGTCGCCCACGCGCTCGTGCCGGGCCTTCCGTGGGGCGCGGCGATCGCACTGGGCGCCATCGTCGCGCCGCCCGACGCGGTGGCGGCCACCGCGGTGCTGCGGCCGCTGCGTCCGCCCCAGCGCATCCTTGGCATCCTCGAGGGCGAAAGCCTGCTGAACGACGCCAGCGCGCTCCTGATCTACCGGCTCGCCGTGGGCGCGGTGGCGGCCGGCGGCTTCTCGGTGCAGGCGGTGGCCCCGACCTTCCTGCTGGCGGTCCTGGGCAGCCTCGTCGCGGGGCCGGCATTGGGCTGGCTGGTGCAGCGCCTGCTGGAGCAGGTGCAGCACATCCCCACGGCCATCATCCTGCAGTTCGTGGGCACCTTGACCGTGTGGCTCGTGGCCGAACACGTCGGGCTCTCGGGCGTCCTGACCACGGTGTGCTTCGCCATGACGCTGGGACGCACGGCACCGGCGCGCACGCCGGCACGGATCCGCGTTCCGACGAACGCGGTGTGGGCCACGGTGGTGTTCGCCCTGAACATCTTCGCCTTCATCTTCATCGGGCTGCAGATCCGCCCGATCCTGGTGGAACTGCCGTCCTCGGCACGCGAGCAGTACCTGCTGGTGGCGGCCGCCGTACTCGCCACCGTGATCCTGGTGCGGATCGGCTGGCACATGTCCTTCAACGCCGTGATCCGCTGGCGCGACCGCCGCCATGGCTTCCATCCGCCCCGGCCCATGCTGCGGCCCACCGTCGGCAGCGGGCTGGTGATCTCCTGGGCCGGCATGCGCGGCATCGTCACGCTCGCGGCGGCGCTGGCGCTGCCCGGGGACTTTCCGGCGCGCGACCTGATCGTGGTCACGGCGTTCTTCGTGGTCCTGGGGACGCTGCTGATCCAGGGCCTCACGCTGAAGTCGCTGCTGCGCGCACTGGATCTCCATGACGGCGACCCCGTGGCGCGCGAGGAGCACGAGGCGCGCCGGCGCATGCTGGAAGCGGCGTACGCGCAGCTGCCTTCCGGGGATGCGCCGGCCGTGAACCTCGTGCGCAAGGACCTGAAGATCCGGCTGGGGCAGCTGCAGCGCGGCGAGGGGCCCCATGCGTCCTTCGCCGTGGAGTACGACAGCGCGTACCGCGGCGCCCTGCGCGCCGCCAGGCAGGTGCTGCTCGCGATGCGTGACAGCGGTGACATCGGCGACGACGCGTTCCACACGCTGGAGAACGACCTGGACTGGATGGAGGTGTCGGACCCGCTGCGGGCGGCCAACGCGGACGCGACGGAGTAGCGGCGCTCGCCTCAATCCCGGCGGAAGCCGGTGAGTTCCTGCCGGGCGAACTCGATGAAGGCCCGCGTGCGGGCCGGCAGCAGCCGTGCGTGCGGATACACGATGTTGATCGGGCGCGGCGGCAGTTCGAAGTCCTCCAGCACGACGCGCAGCTGCTTGCGCTGGAGCAGGGGCTCCACCTGGTAGGAGAAGAACATGCCGAAGCCTGCGCCGTCGGCGCAGGCCTGCACCGCGGGCCAGACATGGTTGAACTCCAGGGGGCCGCTCACGGGCACCTGGAAGACGCGCCCGTTCTCCTGGAAGTCGCCCCAGCCGGTGCGCCCGGACAAGACCCGGATGCAGTCGCGCCCCTGCAACTCGCGCGGGTGCCGGGGCACGCCCGCGCGGCGCAGCAGGGCCGGGGTGGCGACCACGACCCGACGCACTTCACCGAGCGGCTGGGCGACCAGCGAGGAGTCCTCCAGTCGCCCGATGCGGACCCCGAGGTCCAGCCCTTCCTCCAGCAGGTTCACCACGCGATCGAGCAGCAGCGTGGTGCAGCGCATGCCGGGGTGGCGCTGCACGAAGCGGGTGACCACCGGCGCCACGTACATCTGGCCGAACAGCACGGGGGCGGTGACGTGCAGGTGTCCCGCGGGCGTGGAGGCCTCGGCGCGCAGCGCCGCCTCCGCGTCCTGCAGGGCGGAGAGGATGTGCCGCGAACGCTCCAGGTGCTGGCGTCCTTCCTCGGTGAGCGTGATCCGCCGCGTCGTCCGCTGGAAGAGCCGCACGCCCAGCTCGCGTTCGTAGGCCGCCAGCGAGCGCACGACGGCGGGCAGCGAGGTGCCGAGCGTGCGCGACGCCGCCGTCAGGCTGCCTGCCTCGGCGATCCCGACGAAGGTCTGCATCGCGCGAAACTTGTCCACCGGCCCATATTACTGCGCCAATCGGAGCAGTGTCCTGCGTCGTGCGCCATTTATTCCGGTTGCGGCAGCAAACAGAATCGCCTCACTGCTTCCGACAGGAGAACACCATGGGCATGAACGCCGAGGCCTGGCACGCCGGCGAACAGGAACTGCATCGCCGGGAGGGGATCGCCGCCCGCATGGCGGAAGTCGGCGCGCGCGCGCTGCGGGACCACATGCCCGAGCAGCATCGGCTGTTCTTCGCCGAACTGCCGGTCGTGTATGCCGGCCTGCTCGATCGGGAGGGGCAGCCCTGGGCCACGCTGCTGGCGGGCGCACCGGGCTTCGTTTCCTCGCCGACGCCGCAACGGCTGCGGCTCGCTGCGCGCGCGTTGCCGGGCGATCCCGTCGCGCCCTCGTGGCGTGAAGGCGCTGCCGTCGCGTTGCTGGGCCTGCAGGCCGAGACGGGGCGGCGCAACCGCATGAACGGCTGGATCGTGGGCGACCAGGACGGCGCGTTCGAGGTCGCCGTGGGCCAGAGCTTCGGCAATTGCCCGAAGTACATCCATCCGCGGCGCGCGGTGCACACGCGCTCTCCCGCACCGGTGCAAGTCACCACGGGCGATGCGCTCGACGAGGCGGGAGCGCGCATCGTGCGGAGTGCCGATACGTTCTTCATCGCGAGCGCGCATCCCGCGGCATCGCGTTCGCGCGACCCCGCGGAAGGCGTGGACGTGTCGCATCGCGGCGGACCCGCCGGATTCGTGCGCGTCGAGGCCGACAGCGCGCTGTTGGCGCCGGACTACCCCGGCAACATGTTCTTCAACACGCTCGGCAACCTCCAGGTGGAACCGCGTTGCGGCCTGCTGTTCCTGGACTTCCGCCGCGGCGAACGCCTGCATCTCGCCTGCCGCGCGGCACTGGTGCCGGAAGCGGCAGCAGCCGGCTCATGGGCCGGCGCGCTGCGCGCACTGCGATTCCAGGTGGAGCGCGCAGTGCGGGTTGCAGGAGGGCTGCCCCTGCGGTGGGAGGAAGAGTGAGGAAGCGCGATGGAAGCATCGCGCCGGCGCGTCAGTCGCTGGAGTTCGGCAGGCCCTGGATGACGAGGAACAGTGCGAGCGGCCAACCCGGCATGATGCCGGCGACCCAGGCGGTATCGAAGATCGGCAGCTTGAAGTAGTGGATCGCGATGTAAAGGGGCAGTGGAAGCAACGCCAGCAAGGCGGCCAGGGCCAGGAAAAGTTTGCGCGGGGATTCGTGAACGGGGGCGTAAATCGGAGCGTGATGAATCATGGAGCCGTTTATACGGGCCCATGCTCCCCACGCTGTAACGCAGACCCCGTGCTGTAACGCAGGCGCGGTGCGGCCGCACACTGACGCAGGCGCGGCGCAGCCACACACTGTTGCATGGGGGTTACTTGAGGTAGCGCAATGGAACGTCCTTCGTGCGGCTCGTACAACGCCGCAAAGGTCCTCGCAGTAATGCGCGCATGCTAGGCGCGCTTGCCACCTCCGCCCCGTTCGCGCAGATGCCGTACCAGCACTTCCAGCAGGCTGGCCGCTGGCGGCGGCACCGGGTGGCGCGGATGCGATACCGCCACCAGCTGGCGCGCCAGCGTGGGCCGCACCACGCGGTGCGCGCGCAATCGCCCCTCGGCGAGCCTGCTGCGCAATGCGGTGCGAGGCAGCAGCGTGGCGAGCTCGCCCTGCTCCACGACTTGCGCGATGGCCGGCAGCGAGTCGATCTCCAGCGCGCATTCCAGCTGCAAGCCGGCCGCATCCGCGAAGCCTTCCAGCGCCACGCGCAAGCCATGCTGCCGCGTGGGCAGCACCAGCTTCAGGCGAGCCACTTCGCGCAAAGCGATCTTGTCCGGCAGCCGCGCATGCCGCGGTCCCGTGGCCAGCACGAACTCCTCTTCCAGCACCGGCTCCGCCTTCAATGCGAGCCGCCGCGGCTTGTTGACGATCGCCGTGTCGAGTTGTCCGCTGTTCACGCCCTGCACCAGTGCCTCGCTGTAGGCCTCGGTCACCGAGACCGTCACGCGCGGAAAGCGCTCCAGGAACTCTGCCAGCGCGGCGGGCAGCACGTCCTGCGCGATGCTCGCGGGCAGGCCGATGCGCGCATGGCCGGCCAGCTCGCCGCCGGTCTCCAGCAGCTCCGCGCGGGCGCGCTCGAACTCGGCCAGGATGGGGAGAAAGCGCGCGTACATCTGCGCTGCATGCGCCGTGGCCACCATGCCGCGGTTGCTGCGCACGAACAGCTGGCGTCCCAGCTCCTCCTCCAGCCGCGCCACCTGCATGCTCAACGCGGGCTGCACGATGTTCAGCCGGTTGGCGGCGCGGGTGACCGAACCCTCTTCGTAGAGCACGACGAAGTACTGGATCTGGCGGTAGTCCATGGCCGTTCGATATCAGGCCAAATGATAGCGGCGTCAGAAAACATGATT
The DNA here is from genome assembly GCF_016722785.1 of Ramlibacter monticola. GTDB lineage: Bacteria > Pseudomonadota > Gammaproteobacteria > Burkholderiales > Burkholderiaceae_C > Ramlibacter > Ramlibacter monticola. Next base: position 427,284 of record NZ_JAEQNE010000003.1, read on the forward strand.
TGACCTGATGGTGCCGCGCCCGGAAGATGCGACAACCGCCCCCGAGGCGCGAGAGCCATCAGGAGACAACATGCCTTTCACCCGCTTCCTTGCCGCCGCCGCGCTGGGCCTTGCCGCGCTGGGCGCGATGGCGCAGACGTATCCGTCGCGTCCCGTGCGCGTGATCATCCCCTTCCCGCCGGGCGGCACGCTCGACACGCTGGGGCGCTCGCTGGCGCAGAAGCTGGCGGAGCAGACCGGCCAGCCCTTCGTCGTGGAGAACAAGCCGGGCGGCAACGGCGTGATCGGAGCCGACGCGGTGGCCAAGGCCCAGGCCGATGGCTACACCCTGCTGTTCAACGCATCCACCTTCGTCACCGCGCCCATGACCATGAAGTCGGTGCCGTACGCGGTGACGCGCGACTTCGCGCCCGTCGCGCTGGTGGCCAAGGCGCCGCTGTCGGTGGCGATCAACAAGAGCCTGCCGGTCACGGACCTCAAGTCGCTGCAGGCCTATGCGAAAGCGAACCCGGGCAAGCTGACGTTCGCGGTCGGCTCCATCGGCTCCGCGGGGCACCTGGCGACCGAGCTGCTCAAACGCAGTGCCGGCATCGACTACATGGTGGTTCCCTACAAGGGCACTGCGCCCGCCTTCCAGGACCTGATTGGCGGCCAGATCGCGGGCTTCATCGATCCCATCCTCGGGTCGCTGCAATACCACCGCAGCGGCATGCTGCGGGTCGTGGCGGTCACCTCCGACAAGCGCACTCCCAACCTGCCGGAGGTTCCCACCGTCGCGGAAACCCTGCCAGGCTACGAGTTCTACAGCTGGTACGGCCTGTGGGCGCCCGCGAAGACGCCGGCCGACATCGTGCAGCGCCTCAACGCGGAAACCAACAAGGCCATCGCCGCCGAACTCCGCGACAAGTTCAGCGCGCAGGGCCTCGTGTTCCAGCCGGGGTCGGCCGCGGACTTCGCGAAGTTCCAGGAAGCCGACATGGCGAAGTCGCTGAAGATCATCACCGAAGGCCAGATCCGTGTCGAATGAACGGCGCGCCGTCGTCACCGGCAGCAGCTCGGGGATCGGCCTGGCCATCAGCGAGGCCTTGCTGGCCGGCGGCTGGCAGGTCACCGGCCTGGACCAGGCGTCCGCGCAGATCGTGCACGAGGGCTTCGAGGCGATGACGGTCGACCTGTGCGATCCCGCGCAGTGCGACGCCGCGGCGCAGCGCGCGAGCGGCGCGCAGGCGCTGGTCCACGCGGCCGGCGTGCTCCGCGTTGCGCCGCTGGGCGAACTCGATGGCGCCGCGGGCGAGCGCATGTGGCGCCTGCACGTGGACGCCGCCACGCGGCTGGCCGATCGTCTGCTGCCGCCCATGGCGCGCGCGCGGGGGGGCCGCGTGGTGCTGGTGGGCAGCCGCGTCGCCCGCGGCGCCGCCGGCCGCAGCCAATACGCCGCGACGAAGGCGGCGCTGGTGGCGCTGGCGCGCAGCTGGGCCGCGGAGCTCGCGCCCTCTGGCGTGACCGTCAACGTCGTCTCCCCCGCCGCCACCGACACACAGATGCTGCAGGATCCGGCGCGGCAGTCGGTGCCGCCGCGTCCCACGCCCATGGGCCGCCTGATCCAGCCGCAGGAGGTGGCAGCGCTCGTGGCCTTCCTGCTGTCGCCGGCCGCGGGCGCGATCACGGGCCAGGAGATCCAGGTCTGCGGCGGCGCCTCGCTGGGGAGTTGAGGGATGGAGCGCGAAGCGATCGGCGTGGTGGGCCTGGGTCTCGTGGGCCAGGCGCTGTCGGCGCGGCTGCGCGCGGGCGGCCGACGCACGATCGGCTATGACCTGCGCGAGGAAGCGGCCGAAGCCTTGCGCGCGCAAGGCGGCGAAACCGTGTCTTCGCTGGCGCGCCTGGGCGAGCAGGTGGAGACGGTGCTGCTCGCGGTGTTCGACACGCGCGGCGTGCTCGAAGTGGTGGAAGGCGGGGCGGGCCTGTTGTCGGGCGGCCACCGTGTGCGTCGCATCGTGGACTGCTCCACGGGCGCGCCGGCGGAGCTCGAAGCGCTCGCACGGCGCTTGCGCGCGCGCGGCGTGGAGTTCATCGAGTCGCCCTTGTCCGGGTCGAGCCAGCAGATCGCCGCCGGCGAGGCCGTGGCGCTGGTCGGGGCGGAACAGGACGCGTGGCATGCCGCGCAGCCGCTGCTGTCCTCGCTGGCCGCGCAGTGCATCCACGTGGGCGGTCCCGGCATGGGCGCGAAGGCCAAGCTGGCGACCAACCTCGTGCTGGGCCTGAACCGCGCGGTGTTCGCCGAAGGCCTGGCGTTCGCCGAGAGCCTGGGCATCGCGCCGGACCGCTTCCTCGCCCTCGTGCTCGCCACGCCGGCGCGCTCCGATGCGGCGCAGGTGAAGGGGCCCCTGATGGTGGCCGGGGACTTCGAGCCCCGGTCGCGCATCCGGCAGCACCAGAAGGACGTGGGCTTGATGCTCGAAAGCGCGGCTGCGAGCGGCCTGGACCTGCCCTTTTCGCGTCTGCATGCCGCCCTGCTGGCGGAAGCGGTGGAGCAGGGGCGGGGAGAACTGGACAACGCCGCGATCGTGCTGCAACTGCGGGGCCGCAGCAGGCCAGGCTAGGAACGCGCGCAGGCCTGCCGGTGCGGACCGTGCGGCCTGCGGGGAGAGAAGCTCAAGCCATCTTCACGGCGGTCCCGCTCACGGCCACCATCATCATGCCGTTGTTCTCGCCCAGCACCTCGTAGTCGAAATCGATCCCGACGATGCCGTCGGCGCCAAGTTCCTTCGCCGCTGCCATCATGTCCTGCAGCGCCGCATCGCGCGCACCGGACAGGGCCCGCTCGTAGCCGCCGGCGCGTCCGCCCACGACGTCGCGGATCGACGAGAACATGTCGCGGAAGATGTTGGCGCCGATGATCGCCTCGCCATTGACCACGCCGAGGAACTTGCCGACCCGCGCGCCTTCGCCATTCGGCACGATCGTGGCGAGGAAGAAGCTTTCGTCCGACTTCGAGAACCAGCCCATACCAAGCTCCTTGTCGAGAAGAGGCTGAACAAGCTGGCCGCATCGTAGTTGCATGCGTGGTCTTCGTCGACTCGGCGGGTCCTTCGCCGCCGGTCGGCGCTGCGCCCCGCCGCAGGCGAGGAACGAACATTTTTCGCTTTCGTGCTCATTAACCCGGCACGCGGCTGGAAGCCGCGCCGGCACTCGCTCGGCCGAAGTCCGGGGCGTGTTGTCCACAGGTCTTTCCACCGAAGCTGTGAGCAGAGGGTCTCGGCAATGTGGTAGCGCGGGTTTCGAACGTTCATCGCGCGCGCCTGGGCCCGGTCGCGGCGGGCATCGCGTCCATCGGCGGGCCCAGGCGGCGACGCCAGGCCGAAGGGGACTTCCCGGAGTACGGATTTGAATTAAGCGATTGGGGCGATTTGCCGGCTCCACGCGGCCCAATTGCCGATATCCGATTCCCCGCCGTCATTTAGCCGTCATTATTTTTGCGACGTCGCAACAATCGAATCACACCGTAATTGCTGCGCCGCAACAAATGCCCACAATTTCACGGTCTCCGGATACAGGGAGGGCGGCCAAAAATCGTTCAGACTCCGATCCCGTTCAATTCATTGCCCGGAGGGAGGCCCGGCGGCCCCATCCCGATAGAGCAAGGAGAGCCAATTGTCCGATACCCTGATTCCCGGCACCGCCCGTTTTCGCCGCGGCTATTTCCGGAAAAAAAGAGAGAAATACCTGGACCTCGTGCGCAATGGGCAAAATCCGGCCACGCTGTTCATCACCTGCGCGGATTCGCGGATCATTCCCAGCGCCGTGACCGGCACCGATCCCGGCGAGCTCTTCGTCATCCGGAACGTCGGCAACATGGTCCCGGCGTGCAACGGCAGCCAGCATTGCCCGTCCACCGGCGCCGGCATCGAGTACGCGGTGACCGTGCTCGGCGTGCGGGACATCACCGTGTGCGGCCATTCGCACTGCGGCGCCTGCGCCGCGCTGTTCCAGGACAGGAGCAACCCGGAGCTGGTCCTGACCGGGAAGTGGCTGGAGCAGGGCCGTTCCGTTCGCGACCTGGTGCTGCACCAGGCCGCCCCCGACTACGGCCCGGGCGCCCCGGTGTTCCGGAGCCGGGCCGAGCGCGAGCAGGTCCTGCGCGCCACCGAGAAGGCCATGGTGGTCCAGCACCTGCGCAACCTCATGAGTTATCCCGCAGTCGCCCACCGGGTCGCCGCCGGCGAACTCAAGCTGAATGGCTGGTACTACGAGATCGAGAGCGGCGAGATCGAAGCCTACGATCCCGACCGCCTCGCCTTCGTGCCGATCGAGCGCCAGGTGCCGCCGGCCACGCGCCGGGCAGCCTGAGCGCCCGCAACGTGCCGTCAGCCACGCGCTGGGCGGCCTGACCGCCTTCCTCGGCACCCATCCCACTCCCCTTCGCCAGGAGACCCTTTGAAAGCACTCTTGTCCGGTTTCCGGCTGAACAACCTGTTCGCCGGCTTCATCGTCGCCGTCGTCGCCTTGCCCCTGTGCATCGCCTTCGCCATCGCCTCCGGGGCCAACCCGATGGCCGGCATCGTGTCGGGCGTGGTCGGCGGGCTCATCGCCGCCCTCGCCGGCAGTTCCCGCTACCAGGTCTCGGGTCCGGCCGCCGCCTTCATCACCGTCATCTACGGCATCGTCGCGCAGCACGGCTTCGGCGCCCTGCTGGCCGCGACCTTCCTCGCGGGCCTCGTCGTGCTGGCCATCGCCGGCCTGCGGCTCGGACGCCTGATGGAGTTGATGCCCCACTCGGTCATCGTCGGCTTCACCACCGGCATCGGTCTGCTGATCCTGCTGGGCCAGGTTCCGGCGGCGCTCGGGATCGACGCGCCGGGCAAGGATGCGCTGCACAAGGTCGCCTACACGCTGAGCCACTGGCGCGAGGGCCATCTGGCCGAACTCGCCGTGCTCGCCGCCACCCTGGCCAGCGCGCTGGTCTGGTCGCGCTACCGGGTGGCGCGCTGGGTCCCGGCGCCGCTGGTCGCGCTCGGTGTCGGCACGGCATGCGCCGTGGCGCTGGCCGACGCCGGCCTGCCGGTGCGGACCATCGGCGCGCTGTACAAGATCTCGATCGATGGGATCGCGTGGTCGCCCGGATTTCTCGCTGCCATCCCGCGTCAACTGCCGGCGGTTGCCCCGGCCGGCTTGACGCTGGGCATCCTGATCGCGGTCGAAACGCTGCTCTCGGCCAAGGCCCTGGACACGATGACCGGCACCCGCCACAACCCGGACCGCGAGCTGTTCGGCCTTGGCCTGGCCAACCTCGCCGTGCCCTTCCTTGGCGGCCTGCCGGCTTCCGGCGTGATCGTCCGCGGCAGCACCAACGTGATGAGCGGCGGCACCCACCAGACGGCCGCCGCCATCCATGCCTTGTGCCTGGCAGCCTTCGTGGCCCTGCTGTTCAAGCTGATCGGGATGCTGCCGCTGGCCGCGTTGGCCGCCATCCTGCTCCTCACCGCCCGCCGCCTGATCGAGGTCCACGAGTTGCGCACGATCACCCGCATCGACCGGGTCGAAGGCGCGCTCGCGGTCGCCACGGCGGCGCTGACCGTGACCGTCGACCTGACCGTTTCCGTGCCGCTGGGCGTCGCCCTCATGCTCATGCTCGCCCTGCGACGCATGCTCGATGGCAAGCGCCTGGATGTCTGCGACCAGCACGGCCATACGGTCCTGGCGGTCAGCCAGACCATCACCTTCCTGACCAGCCCCGGCCTGCTGGCCGAGATGGAGCGCCACCTGGGTGACGGGCGCGTCCGCACGCTCAACCTGCTCGAGGCCCACTACATCGATGCCACCGGCGCGCTCATGCTGGCCCGCCTGCTGGACCGCCACCCGCGCCTGCAGGTCTGGGTCGCGCAGCAGTCGACCAGCGATCGCCTGAACCACGCAGGCGTGCCCGCCGACCGGATCGCGCTGCTCGGCAACGGGGTCGTCCACCTGCCGGAAGTGTTCCGCCGGCTGTCCCTGCCCGCCCTTCCCGATCGGCTGCCGGCGTACCGCGTAGCCATCTAGGGACGGTCCGAATTGGAAAAGCCGCGGTCGGCAATACGCAAATGTCGGCCGCGGCCCCGCGTGCGGGGAAATTCAAGCCAACCTTCTTGTGGCGCATTAATTCTTCGAGCCCCGGGTTCCACGAAAAGGGAAATTGAATTGGAATTGCCATATCCAATCCGGGAATATCCTTCGTGTTGTTCGCGAAGTCGCCCGGACCGGTCCCGGACCTCTCCAAAGGGCGCGCAAAATGATGCCCGGCGCCACCCTTTGCAGAGTACCCATGACGCAAATTCAGGAATCCCTCTTGCGGACATTGCAGGCCCGGTTCGATGCCAACCCGCATCGGCATCCCGGGATGCCATGGAATGAAGTCGCGACCCGGTTGCGCGGACGCTCGGCGGCGCTGAAGTCGATCGCCGCGATGGAGGCCTCGCGCGGGGAGCCGGACGTGGTCGGCTTCGACGAAGCGAGTCGCCAATTCCTGTTCTGCGACTGCTCCCGCGAAAGTCCTGCCGGACGCAGGAGTCTCTGCTACGACCGCGAAGCGCTGGACGCGCGCAAGGAGCAGAAGCCGGAGGGGAGTGCCATGGAGCGGGCGTCGGCGATGGGCATCGAACTCCTCTCGGAGGCCGCGTACCGCCACCTCCAGCAACTGGATGAGTTCGACCTGAAGACCTCCAGTTGGATCCTCACGCCCCCGGACGTCCGCTCGCTGGGGGGCGCTCTGTTTTGCGACCGCCGTTACGGGAAGGTCTTCGTGTACCACAACGGAGCGCAGTCCTACTACGCCGCAAGGGGCTTCCGCGGCCTGTTGCGCCTCTGAATTCCCGGGCGGCCGGTCGGCTTGGGAGCGCGCCGTCCGAGGCGCTACATTTCCGCTCAGGCAGCCAGGGTCAACGCGCCGGCCAACTGCGCGCGGGCCTCTTCGTGCAGCCTGGATGGAGGATCCCATGCCCACGAACCATCACTCTCGACGCGCCATCGTGCTGTGGCTTGCAACCCTGATCGGCACCGGGCCTGCATGGGCGGGCAAGCACGGCGGCGGCGAGGGGCACGGCAACAAGGGCAAGGGGCACTCCGGCGACAAGCACGACGGCCACGAACCCGAGCAGGGCGCCTTCTTCACCGCCGGCAACCGCGATGCCGTCCACCACTACTACGCCTCGGCCAAGAAGTGCCCCCCGGGGCTGGCGAAGAAGAACAACGGTTGCATGCCGCCCGGCCAGGCGAAGAAGCAGTGGGCGGTCGGCCAGCCGCTGGCTTCGTCGGTGGTGGTGCACCCCGTGCCGCAGCAGATCGTCGTGGCCCTGCCGCCGGTGCCGGTCGGCCACAAGTACGTGCAGGTCGCAGGCGACATCTTGCTGGTCGCCGTGGGGTCCATGATGGTCGTCGACGGCATCAACGGGCTGCTGCGCTGATCCGTCGACCGCGGGCCATCCTGCGCAATCGCTAGAGCAGCCGCAGCCGAGCAGCTTGCTCCCGCAACTCGTCGCGGAAGTCCGGGTGGGCGATGGCGATGAGTGCGCGGGCGCGCTCATGCATCGTCATGCCGCGCAACTGGGCGACGCCGTACTCCGTCACGACGTAGTTGACGTCGTTCTTGCTGGTGGACACCAGGGTGCCCGGCTCCAGCGTGGGCACGATGCGCGAGATGCGCCCGTCCTTGGCGGTGGAGGGCACGACGATGAAGGACTTGCCGCCCGCGGAGCGGTTCGCGGCCCGCACGAAGTCCGTCTGCCCGCCGGTGCCGGAGTAGGGCACCGGGCCGAGCGACTCCGACCCGCACTGCCCGAACAGATCGATCTGCAGCGTCGCGTTCACCGAGACGAGCTTGTCGTTGCGGGCCGCCAGCCAGGGATCGTTGGTGAAGTCCACCGGGTGCATCTCGAAGCCCGGGTTGCGGTGCATGTAGCGGTACAGCTTCGCCGAGCCCAGGGCGAAGGTGGCGATGGACTTCCCGGGCAGGTAGCTCTTGGACCGGTTCGTCACCGCGCCGCATTCGATCAGCGACAGCAGGCCGTCGCCCATCATCTCGGTGTGCACACCCAGCTCGCGCTTGTGCTTCAGCTGCATGACCACGGCGTCGGGAATGCCGCCGTAGCCGATCTGCAGCGTCGAGCCGTCCTCGATCATGTCGGCGACGTAGCGGCCGATGGCCTCCTGCACCGGGCCGATGGTGGGCAGGCCCACCTCCGCCAGCGGCGTCTCACTCTCGACCAGGGCGGCCACCTGCGAGACGTGCACGTGGCAGTTGCCATGGGCGAACGGAACGTTGGGATTCACCTCCAGCACGATGGCCCGCGCCCGCTCCACGGCGGCCATGGTGTAGTCGGTGCCGAGGCTGAGCGAGAAGTAGCTGTGCTCGTCCATCGGTGAGGCCAGGCTGAACACCACGTCGGCCGGCGTCAGGCCGCGGCGGATCAGCTCCGGCAGCTCCGAGAAGTTGCTGCCCAGCGTTTCGATCCAGCCCTGCTGGCCGCCGGCCCGCGACGCACCGCCCAGGAAGTAGGCCATGTGCCGCACGTTGTCCACCGTCTCCGGGTCGAAGTAGCCGTAGCGCCCGATCGGCAGGATCTGCGCGACGCGCACGCCGTGGAACTCGCGCCGCCGCTGCGACAGCGCCTGCAGCAGCGCAGGCGGCTCGCCCACGCCGGTCGGGACGACGATGACGTCGCCATCCCGCACTTCGTTCACGGCGTCGTGCGCCGAGCGGCGCTTCTGGTTGTATTGCTCCTTCGACATGGGGACCTCCTGCTTCGCCTTTGCTTGCTGCCGGTGCCAGGCTTGCACCGGTCTCCAGACCGGCGAGATTCACATCATCGCCCGGATTCGTCGTTGATCTCGGTCAGGCGCCCGTGGCACTCCGCAGGGTGAGTCCGCGCGGCGCCGCAACGGCCGCTGGCGTCACCCTGCGGATTGGCCTACAGTGGCCCTCCGCTGCAACGTGAGGAACCGCCCAAATGCCGATTCGTACTGCATCGTTGACCAAGCGAATTTCGGAGAACGGCCAGGCGCTGCATCGCGCCATGATGCGCCGGGAAACCGCCGGGGCGGACCAGCCGCCTTCGGAGACCGAACTGGCCCTGATCGAGGAGCGCAGGCAGCTGAAGGAGGAAAGGGAGAAGCGCCACGCGCAGGCGCTGCTGCCCAGGCCCAGCGCGCTCGAGCGGCTGGTGCGGACGCATCACGCCCAGGCCAAGGACAAGCCCAAGGCCAAGGACGACGCCCACGCCGCCAAGGAGACCAAGAAGCCCAAGGCACGCAGGACACGCGCCGAGAAGCATGCGGAGAAGGCCGCGGCGCTGGAGGCAGCGCGCAGGTCGCCGAAGAAGCCGCCGGCGAAGTGAGCCCGGCGTCCGCTCCTCGCGGGAGCGGGCTGCCTACTGACGTTCGTTCGCCCCTCCGAACCGGAGCGCTGCGCGCTCCTTCGCCTTGGCCGCCTCGGCCTCCCGCGTGCGCGGCTCGGCGCTGGTGACGAGCGAGCGTATGAGGACGCGTGCGGACGCGGCAATCTCCTGAACGGCCTGCTCGAAGGCGGCCTCGTTGGCCTTCGACGGTACGGTGAATCCGCTCAGCTTGCGCACGAACTGCAGAGAGGCGTCGCGGATTTCGAGTTCGGTTGCGGGCGGATCGAAGTTGAACAGCGTCCTGATGTTCCGGCACATGGAGCCTCCGGCGAGGGATGACGCGCCCCGGGGCTGGGGGCCGCGCTTAAGATGCAGCGGCGGGCAACCCGCCAAGGAGCACTTCAATGACCCTGGATGAATACAACACCTCCGTCAAGCAGATCCTGGAAGAGCAACAGAAAATCGCGCAGTCGACCGCACAGCTCGCCATGTCGGGTCAGGCCAGCCCCACGAACCCGCAGTTCGCACAGCTCATGTCGAGCCAGTGGGGGCTGATGCAGCAGATCGCCAAGCTCAACACGGAGTTGATGATGGGCGTCATGGCGCCGAAGAAATAAGGAAAACGCATCCCGCGCCGCTTGCCACTTGGGGCGCGGGAGGCTGCAAGGGAAATCCCTAGGCGATCGCTGTCGATCCGGCAGGGATTCCTTCGTCGTCGGGAGAACGGGTCATGCGGCCCGCAGCCATGGTTGGGGTGTCGGGCGGCCCTCCACGGCCTTCCTGGATGGGCCCGCGACGAGTGGAGAAAGCAGTGGCCAGCAAGAACACGATTTGTCTCTGGTACGACCGCGACGCGCTGGAGGCCGCGCGGTTCTATGCCGCGACGTTCCCGGACAGTTCCGTGGCCGCCGTGCATCGCGCGCCGGGAGACTATCCCTCCGGCAAGGAAGGCGACATCCTGACGGTCGAGTTCACCGTCATGGGCATTCCCTGCCTCGGCCTGAACGGCGGTGCGACCTTCAAGCACAGCGAGGCGTTCTCGTTCCAGGTGGCGACCGAGAACCAGGCCGAAACGGACCGCCTGTGGAACGCGATCGTCGGCAACGGCGGCCAGGAGAGCGCGTGCGGCTGGTGCAAGGACAAGTGGGGGCTGTCGTGGCAGATCACGCCGCGGGTGCTCATGGAAGCCATCGCCGACCCGGACCGCGCCGCCGCCAAGCGCGCGTTCGAGGCCATGATGGAGATGACCAAGATCGACATCGCACGGATCGAGGCGGCGCGACGCGGCTGAGCGCCCGGCCGGCGCAAGACTTGCGGGAGAGCAGACAACGATGCCGAATGCTTCGTCCACCAACGAGTACCTGCTGATCTCGCGAGGCCAGTGGGACGCCGGCAGGTCGCCGCAGGAAATCCAGGCCGCCATCGACGCCTTCTATGACTGGCACGCGAGGCTGGTCGCCGAAGGCCGCTTCAAGTCCGGCCAGCGGCTCGCGAAAGGGGCGAAGCTGGTCAGCCGGTCCGGCATCACGGACGGCCCGTTCACCGAAGCCAAGGAGGTGATCGGCGGCTACTGGTTCATCCTGGCCGGCAGCCTGGAGGAAGCCGCCCGCATCGCCGCCGACAATCCCTGCCTCGCCTGTGGCCTGCTGTCCGAGATCCGCCCCATCGAGCCGGAACGGGCCAGCGCCTATCGCGAGGGCAACGAGACGCCCGGGAGCGGCGCGGCGGGCGCCTGATGCGCGCAAGAAAGGCCCTTCAGTGACCCACCGTCCCGTCTGTGTCGAACGACGCGCATTCACGTTGGCGCTGGGCTGTGTCGCCGCCGGAAGCTGGCCGCGAAGCGCGCAGGCGCAGGGCCGCGCGGCAACGTCCGAGCAACGGGCCGCCGACGCGGAGGCCTTCGAGGGCGTCCGGCAGCGGCTCCAGGAGCGCTGGACGGATGTGGAGAGCGTTGCCGTCACCCTGCAAGGGCGCACGGCGTTCGAGTTCTACCGCGATGCCGCGCCGGACAGGCCGCGCAACGTGCAGTCGGTGGAGAAGAGTGCGCTGTCGGCGCTGGTGGGGGTCGCCCTCGCGCAAGGCGCCATCGCCAGCGTGGACCAGCCCGTGCTGGCGCTGGTGCCCGAATGGGCCGCCCTCAACGACGACCCGCGCACCCGGGCGATCACCTTGCGGCACCTGTTGACGATGAGCGCCGGATTCGACTTGGGATCGGCCACGTCCACGACGGGCAGGCTGCCGCCGGCGCAAGGGTGGGCGCGTCCGCTGGCGGCGGCGCCGGGCGAGCGGTTCGCGTACGACAACGCAGTGGTCCGCCTGCTTGCCGCTCTCGTCGAACGGGTCGCCGGCTTGCCCCTGGCGGACTACGCGCGGCGGCAATTGGTGCAACCGCTCGGAATGGCGGAGCCCGAGTACCGGGAACTGCTGCACCTGCGGACGCAGGACATGGCGAGGTTGGGGCAGCTGTTCCTGCAACAGGGCCGATGGGGCGAGCGCCAGCTCCTGCCGCGCGACTACGTGGCCGAGGCCACCCGGCCCCAGAACAGTGGCGGGCCGCCCGTCGCCATGCCCTACGGCTTCCTGTGGTGGATCCTGCCGAACGAGGCCCCCCGCCGCACGTTCATGGCCAGCGGATATGGAGGGCAGATGATCTGGGTCCATCCGCCGCTGGACCTGGTCGTCGCGGCGACTTCGGTCGTCTCGGCCGACAGCCAGCGCCGGGGGCATGCGGTGGAAATGCTGCGGAACGGGCTGGTCGCGGCGGCGCAGGGGCGGTATCGGTAGCCGTTTCCACGTCCGGGGATTCCGCCGGAATGTCGCACTAGGGTTTTCCCTTATGAAGCGCGAGCCATACGGTTCTAAGAATGGCCGGCGAACTTTTGGGGGACTCCCATGCGAAAGATGCTGCATCTGAACGCCGACAAGTGCACTGGCTGCCTGCAGTGCGAAATGGCGTGCTCGTTCGAACACCACGGCGTCTTCGCGCCCGCGAAATCGCGCATCAAGGTGTTCGACTTCCACGAGACCGGCAGGAAGGTCCCGTACACCTGCACGCAGTGCGACGAGGCGTGGTGCCTGCATGCGTGCCCCGTCGAGGCGATCACGCTCAGCCAGCTGACCGGCGCCAAGGTCGTGAATTCGGCGACGTGCGTCGGCTGCAAGGTCTGCACCGTCGCGTGCCCCTTCGGCACGATCAACTACGTCCAGGAAACCGGCAAGGTGCAGAAGTGCGACCTCTGCGGCGGCGACCCGAAATGCGCGGAGGCGTGCCCCACCGGCGCGATCACCTTCATCGACGCGAACTGGACCGGCCTCGAGCGCATGCGCCAGTGGGCCGAGAAGGTCGGCAATCAACCCGCAGCAGCCTGAAGGGGGAACGATCATGTCCTGGGCCGGAAGAATCCTTCGCGTGGACCTCGCCAATGGCAAGGTGAAGTCCGAACCCCTCAACATGGATTGGGCGCGCACGTACGTCGGTTCGCGCGGGCTCGCCACCAAGTACCTGGTCTCGGAGATCGACCCGAAGGTCGATCCCCTGTCGCCGGAGAACAAGCTGATCTGGGCGACGGGCCCGCTCACCGGGACGATGGCGTCGACCGGGGGCCGCTACACGGTCGTCACGAAGGGGCCGCTCACCGGCGCCATCGCCTGCTCCAATTCCGGCGGCTACTTCGGCGCGGAGCTCAAGTTCGCCGGCTGGGACATGGTCATCTTCGAGGGCCGCTCACCCAAGCCGGTGTACCTGTACATCAACGACGACGTCGCCGAGCTGCGTGACGCCTCGCACCTGTGGGGCAAGTCGGTCTGGGAAACCGAGGAGACCCTGCGCAAGCAGCTGCAGGATCCGCAGACCCGCGTGTCGTGCATCGGCGTGGCAGGCGAGAACCGGGTGCTCTTCGCCTCGATCGTCAACGACATGCACCGGGCCGCGGGCCGGTCCGGCGTCGGCGCGGTGGCGGGCAGCAAGAACCTCAAGGCGATCGCCGTGCGCGGCACGAAGGGCGTCGGCGCGGGCATCAAGGATCCCGCGCGCTTCATGCAGGTGGTGAAGGAGAAGAAGCAGATCCTGAAGGACAACGCGGTCACCGGCCAGGGCCTGCCCACCTACGGCACGCAGGTCCTGATGAACGTGATCAACGAGGTCGGTGCGCTGCCCACGCGCAACCACCAGGACAGCCAGTTCGAAGGCGCGAAGGACATCTCCGCCGAGGCGATGGCCACGCCGCGCAAGACCGACGGCAAGAAGCACCTGGTGAACAACCAGGCCTGCTTCGGCTGCACGATCGCCTGCGGCCGCGTCAGCAAGCTGGACGCCACGCACTTCACGGTGAAGAACAAGCCCGAGTACTGGGGCGCTTCCGGCGGCCTCGAATACGAGGCGGCATGGTCGCTCGGCGCCTCCAATGGCGTGAACGACCTCGAGGCGCTGCAGTACGCGAACATGCTGTGCAACGAGCAGGGCATGGACCCGATCTCCTTCGGCGCCACCGTCTCCGCCGTGATGGAGCTGTACGAGATGGGCGTGCTCACGAAGGAGCAGGTCGGCATCGAGGCGCCCTTCGGTTCCGCGCAGGCGCTGGTGTTCCTGGCCGAAGCGACGGCCCGGGGTGAAGGCTTCGGCAAGGAGCTGGGGCAGGGCTCGAAGCGCCTGTGCACCCGGTACGGCCATCCGGAACTGTCGATGTCGGTGAAGGGCCAGGAATTCCCGGCCTACGACGGCCGCGGCATCCAGGGCATCGGACTCGGGTACGCGACGAGCAATCGCGGCGCCTGCCACCTGCGCGGCTACACGGTCGCATCGGAAGTGCTCGGCATCCCCGTGAAGACCGATCCGCTCGTGAGCGAGGGCAAGCCGGAGCTGGTGAAGGCCTTCCAGGATGCGACGGCCGCCTTCGATGCGTCGGGCCTGTGCGTCTTCACCACCTTCGCCTGGGGACTCGCGGACCTCGCGCCGCAACTGGCCGCCGCTTGCGGTGACGAGTTCACCACCGAGGAGCTGGAGAAGATCGGCGAGCGCATCTGGAACATGGAGCGCGACTTCAACAACAGGGCCGGCCTCACGGCCGCCGACGACCAGTTGCCGAAGCGCCTGCTGGAAGAGGCCGTGAAGACCGGCCCGGCGAAGGGGAAGGTCAACGAGCTCGGGACGATGCTGCCGCGCTACTACGAGGTCCGCGGCTGGAATCCCGACGGCACGCTGAAGCCCGAGACCCGCGAGCGCCTCGGGCTGTAAGGGGGCGCCATGCACCACGTCATCCTCGGCGCCGGACCGGCGGGCGTGATCGCGGCCGAGACGATCCGCAAGCACCGCCCGGACGACCGCATCACCATCGTCGGCGCGGAGCGGGAGCCGCCGTACTCGCGCATGGCGATCCCCTACCTGCTGGCGGGGGACATCCCCGAAGCCGGCACGTGGCTGCGGCACGACAGGGAGCACTTCGCGCAGCAGCGCATCGAGTTGATGCAGGCGCGCGTCACCGCCGTCGATTCGCAGGCGCGCGCCGTCACGCTCCCGAGCGGGGACAAGCTGGCGTTCGACCGCCTGCTCATCGCAACGGGATCGCTGCCCCAAAAGCCTCCGATCCCGGGCGTCGACCTGCCCGGCGTGCATCCCTGCTGGACCCTGGAGGATGCGCGCCACATCATGGAGCGCGCCCGGCCCGGCGCGCGCGTCGTGCAGATGGGCGCAGGCTTCATCGCCTGCATCATCATGGAAGCGCTCGCCGCGCGCGACGTGGACCTGGCCGTGGTGGAGATGGCCGATCGCATGGTGCCGCGCATGATGGGGCCGGTCGCCGGCACGATGATCAAGGACTGGTGCCTGAAGCAGGGCGTGCGGGTCTTCACCGGAACCAAGGTCGAAGCCATCGAGGCCGCCGCGCCCCTGCGCGTGCGCCTGTCGGACGGCCAGGCGCTCGATGCCGACCTGGTCATCAGCGCCACCGGCGTGAAGCCCTCGATCGGCTTCCTCGAGGAGTCCGGGATCGCCTGCCTGGCCGGGGTGCTCACCGACGCGCGGATGCAGACCAACGTGCCGGGCATCTACGCGGCCGGCGATTGCGCCGAAGCCTTCGACAAGATCACCGGCAGGACGATGGTCAGCGCGATCCAGCCCAACGCCTCGGACCAGGCGCGCGTCGCGGCGATGAACATGGCGGGGCTGGAGGCGGAACTGCCCGGCGTCACGCAGATCAACGTGCTCGACACGCTGGGGCTGGTGTCCGCGAGCTTCGGCGACTGGCAGGGGGCTCCCGGCGGCGAGCACGCCGAAGTGACGGACCGCGAGGGATCGCGCCACCTGTCGCTGCAGTTCAAGGACGACCTCATGGTCGGCGCGAACGCCATCGGCTGGACCCAGCACGTCGGCGTGCTGCGCGGGCTCATCGAGGGACAGGTGAGGCTCGGGGCGTGGAAGCGCAAGCTGATCGAGGACCCGACGCGCATCGTGGAGGCCTACCTGGGCGCCGCACAAGCCCAGGGCCGCTGGCAGGGCGCGGCCGACGAGCGACGGCGCTAGGCGCGCATGAAGATCAAGTTCAAGCTGTTCGCCTCGCTCACGGACTACCTGCCGCCGGAGCGGGAGCGCGGCAGCAACAGCGTGGACATCGACGTGCCGGAGGGCGCCTCGATCGGTGAAGTCGTCGCGCCGTTCCAGCTGCCGATGAAGCTGGTGCACCTGGTGCTGGTCAACGGCATCTACGTGGCGCCCGCCGAGCGCAGCACCCGGCGCCTCGCCGAAGGCGACGTGCTTGCCATCTGGCCGCCGATCGCCGGGGGCTGATGCAGTCCCACTATCCCGAGCAGTTCGAGCGCGACATGGCGTGCACCGAGGCCGAATGGCTCGGCTGGCTGCCGAGGGCGATCGGGCCTCTCGCATGGGAGCCCGAACCGGGCTCCGCGCGCGTGCGCATCGGGAGCGGGAGGCTGCGGATCTCGTGGCATGAAGCGCCGCCGCGTCGCATCGCCCTTCTCGAACTCGCGTGCCTGCACGTCGCCTTCTCGTTCGAGAACGTCGACGACGGGATGCGCTACGCGTTCATGAAGCGCTTCGACCTGTACATGCTTCGCGGCGGCGGCTAGGTTTGGACGGGCTCACAGGTCGCGCTTGGCATACTCCGCTGTCCGCCAACCCAGAGCCTGCCTTGGATCCCATTGCCGTCGTCGACTTCGAAACCACCGGCCTGTCGCCCTCGCAGGGCGATCGCGCCACGGAAATCGCCATCGTGATGCTGGAGGGAACGCAGGTCGTCGGCCGCTTCCAGTCCCTGATGAATGCGGGCGTGCCCATCTCCCCGTTCATCGAGGCGTACACGGGCATCAGCAACGAGATGATCCGTGCGGCGCCGCCGGCCGCGGAAGTCATGTCCGAGGCCGCGCGTTTCGTGCGCGACGTGCCCCTTGCCGCGCACAACGCATCCTTCGACCGGCGCTTCTGGGCGGCGGAAACGGAAAGGCTGGGCGAGGACGCCCGCAGGGATCCCCCGATGGCGTGCACGATGTTGCTGTCCCGCCGTCTGTATCCGCAGGCCGGCAGCTAGCGTCTCGGCGCGTTGGCAGCGTTCCACTCCATCCCCCCGGCGGGCCGGGCCCACCGCGCGATGGCCGACGCCGAAGTGGCCGCCGCACTGCTGGCGCGCATCCAGTCCGACATCCGCTCGCGCTACGAAGTGGAAGAGGCGCCGCACGACTTGCTGGTGGAGCTGCAGCGCTGCCCGCGCAAGGCCATGCCCAAGGCGATCCAGGGCTACTTCGAGTCCCTCCGAGAGCAATGAAGGCTGACGACCTGCTGCCGCTGCCTCCGGGCCTGGTCGCGGTGACGGGCGACGAAGGCGTGGGCAAGACCCACCTCCTGCGCAGCCTGGGCGGCGACCTGGCCCCGCGGCCGGGGCAAGCCCCGTGCGCCGATGCGCTCTGGCTCGACCTCTCCTTGCCGGGGCAGGAGGACCTGATGCCTCGCCAGGTGTGGGATGCCCTGCGGCAGGGCTGCCCGCGCTGGGATCCGGCGCTGCAGGAGGAACTGGTGGAGGCGCTCAGGCTGGGGCCCCACCTGGACAAGAAGTTGTCGATGCTGTCCACGGGAAGCCGCCGCAAGGTCGCCCTCGTGGGCCTGCTGGCGAGCGGGGCCACAGTCACCTGCCTGGACCAGCCCTTCGCCGCCCTGGACGCAGCCTCTGCCGCGGTGCTGCGGGACTTCCTGGCCGAGGCGGCGGACCACGCGGTCCGTACCTGGGTGGTCGCCGACTACGAGGCGGATCCGCGCCTGCCGTGGCGGCGCCGGATCGTGCTCCCTTGAGCGCGCTTTGAATCGGGCTTCGCGCTCCCGGTTCCGGCCGGCGATTCCCCCTTCAGGAGCAGCCAGCCGAGGGCGACCCCGCAGGCCACGGCGACGGTGGCCTGCAGGCTGCCCGGGCTGGACTCGGCGTGGATATACGCAGACGCAGCCAGGGCGGGCACCACCGTTCCAAGGAGCTGGGCCTTGCGTCGCGGCCCCATTTCAGAAGCGCCCGCGCGGGAGCCCCGTGACCACCTTCGCGCCGAGGCAGGCCGGCATGCGGGCCTGCACCGCCGCGAGCTCGGCCTGATTGCCCGGGGAAGGCTGCTCGGAGGAACGCACTGCGGGCGGGGAAGCCTTGGACACGGCGCAGGACTTCCGGGACTGGCGGGACTGGGTGGCGGGAGATTGGGATTTGTTCATGGAGGGTCTCACGAGGATGGCGATCGACGAGAAAAGCGCGACCGCCCGAACTGTCGGTGTTCCCCGGCGCACGCCCGGTTCCCGGGAACTTGCGGCAACTCTTGATGCAACTCAAGGTCGAGGGGCCGTGCCACGCGTTGCCGTTGCATAGTTCACACCCGCACGCAGGTCCGGCCCCGGGGCCCCTCCGAAGGGTCGCGGCCCTTCACGTCGATGGCGAAGCGCCCCTGCAGTGCCGTGCGGAGCCGCCGGAACGCTGCTACGCTAGGCGCTCCAGTGGAGGCCTTCATGTGGAAGCTTCTCGGCATCGTCGCTGCCGTTGCATTGGCCGTTCCCGCGTTGCACCTCGCCGCCCCCGCGCCCCGGGCCGAGGCGAGTGACACGCCCAAGGCGGCCTTCATCAAGAAATGCGTCCGCGACCAAACCAAGCGCGCCTGCACGGCGCCTCCCGAGGCTCGCGCGAAGACGTAGCGGCGGGCGCGGCAAGCCGGACGCGATGGCCAGGCCCGTTCCGCACTTCGAGGCCGTCGACCTTGCGCGCGTCCGGGCCATCTTCGTCCGCGGCGGCACGCATCGCGCCCTCCTGAAGATACCGTTCCGCGATCGCGAGTCGAAGGGCACGCTCTGCGTCGTCGGCCAGAACCCCAGCGACGCCGACGAGCAGCGGGCCGACAAGACCGTGAACTACCTGGAGCGCTACGTCCACGCGCATCTTCCGGAGTACGGTGCGATGTTGATGCTGAACCTGTACACGCGCGTGGACAGGCACAAGGCAGCGGGCGATGTCGAACATCGACAGGCCGACCGCATCCTGCGCTGCGCGATCCGCAAGCACCGGGACTTCCTGTTCGTCTTCGGCCAGGTGAAGAACGAAGGGGCTTATCGCTTTCCCGAGCGGCTGGAGCAACTTCGGCCGCTGTTCGCGGGCAAGAGGATCCTGCAGTTCGACCTCGGCACGAGCTTCCCGCCGCATCCGGGCAACGCGCGGATCATCTACCGGAACCTGGAGGTCGGCGTGAAGGCGTTCAGCTTCGGCGAGGCCCCCGGCGAACCTTGAGCGACAAGGCTTTTCACCACTCTTGTGCCGGAGGCCTGCCGGCCTCATATTTCGCGCATCGAGTTCCCCGGAGCCTCCGAGAATGCGCACCCAGCGATTCCTCGTCCTCCTGTTCACCCTGCTGCTGGTCCTCGCGGGCCTGGCGGCGCGCGCGCAGGACACGAAAGACCCCACCGTCGACGACATCTACAAGGCCGCGAGCAGCGGCAACCTCACCGGCGCCCGCTCGATGGTCGACCAGGTGATCGCCAAGCACCCGAACAGTGCCAAAGCCCACTACGTCAAGGCGGAGATCGCGGCGCGGCAGCGCGACGCCGCCGTGGCGCGCACCGAACTGCAGATCGCGGACAAGCTCGCGCCCGGACTGCCCTTCGCCAAGCCCGAGGCGGTGACGGCGCTGCGCGCCCAGGTCGATCAACTCTCGCAACCTCGGCCGGCGCCGCGGCCGATGGCACCCCCGCCCATCGATCCGCGCCGGATGGCGCCGCCGCCGCCGCCGCCCCGCGCGGGCGGCGGATTCCCCATGGGGGGCCTGCTGCTGCTGGGCCTGCTGGTCCTCGGGGTGGTCCTCTTCCTGCGCTCGCGCAGGCGCGCCGCCCCGCCGCCACCGCCCGCGTATGCGCCGCAGGGCCTCGACGCAGGCTTCGGCCGCTACGACGCGAACGTGCCGCCGCCGGGCTATGGCAACTCGCCGCAGGCGGGCTATGGCAATGCGCCGCAGGCCGCCGCACCGTCGCTCGGTTCCACGCTCGGGCGCGGCCTCGCCACGGGTCTCGCCGTCGGCGCGGGCGCGGTCGCCGCGCAGGAAATCGGGCGTCGCATGTTCGACCACGAAGGGCGGCCCGCAGCCTCGCCGCCGGGCGAGGGGGGCTCCGCCGTCGGTTCTCCGCTCGCGCGCGACGCGGGCCTTGGCGCCCTCACCGGAGACAGCCGCGGGGACCCGAACGCCGACATGGGCGGCCAGGACTTCGGCATCGCCGACAACCGCGGCTGGGATGACGCCGGCGGCGACGATTTCGGCCTCGACGAGGGCGGCGACGACTGGAACACCTGACCCCAGGCGGCAGAGGCTCGCGTGGATCCCTGGCCCCGGCATCCCTCCATCTACGAGATCAACACCTGGGTCTGGCTGGGCGAGCTCGGTCGCGGCGTGACGCTCGATTCGGTCCCTGAGGCCGAGTGGGATGCGATCGCGACGCTCGGTTTCGATGCCGTCTGGTTCATGGGCGTGTGGCAGCGCAGCCCCGCGGGGCGCGAGATCGCCGCGCGCAACGCCGACCTGCAGGCGGATTTCCGCCGCGCGCTGCCCGACTTCCGCGGCGAGGACAACGCCGGCTCGCCGTACTGCGTGCGCGACTACGTGGTGGATCCGCGCCTGGGCGGCAGGGCAGGGCTGGCCCGCGCGCGTGCCGCGCTGGCGCGGCGCGGCCTGCGGCTGGTGCTCGACTTCGTGCCCAACCATGTCGCGCCGGACCACCCCTGGGCGGCGGGCCATCCCGACTACTTCGTGCGCGGCTGCGCGCAGGACGCCGAGCGCGACCCGTCCTCCTTCGTCGCGGTGGGCGGCCACGTATTCGCCTGCGGCCGCGATCCCTATTTCCCGGCCTGGCCCGACGTGCTCCAGCTCGACGCGTTCTCGGCGGGCCTGCGCGCGGCTGCCATCGACACCGTGCGCGACATCGCCAGCCAGTGCGATGCCGTGCGTTGCGACATGGCCATGCTCATGCTCGATGCCGTGTTCGCTCGCACCTGGGGCAGTCGCGTCGCTGCCCCGCGGGCGCTCGACTACTGGCGCGAGCTGATTCCCGCCGTGCGGCAGCAGCACGCGGATTTCCGCTTCGTCGCCGAGGCCTACTGGGACCTGGAGTGGGAGCTGCAGCAGCAGGGCTTCGACTGGTGCTACGACAAGCGCCTGGTCGACCGGCTCGAACACGCCGATGCCGAGTCCGTCCGCCTGCACCTCTGCGCGGAGCTGGCGTTCCAGCGGAAGTTGCTGCGCTTCATCGAGAACCACGACGAGCCTCGCGCGGCGGCCGCGTTCCCGCCGGCCAAGGCCCGCGCGGCGGCGCTGCTGGCGCTCACCCAGTGCGGCGCGCGGCTGCTGCACGAAGGCCAGCTGGAAGGCCGGCGCGTGCGCTTGCCGGTGTTCCTGGCCCGCCGTCCGCAGGAACCGGTGGACGAGGAACTGCGCGCGTTCTATCGAACCCTGCTGGCCGCGACCGCCGATCGAACCTTCCACGACGGCGACTGGACCCTGTGCGAACGCGGCGGCTGGGCGGACAACCCGAGCTGGCGGGATGTCGTGGGCTGGTGCTGGCGCCGGGGCGACGCGCGCTTCCTCGTGGCCGTCAACCTGTCCGAGCGGCCCGCGCAGGCGCAGGTGCAACTTCCCTGGGAGGACCTGGCCGGGCGGTCCTGGCAACTGGACGACCTGCTCTCGCAGGCCCGTTACGACCGGGACGGCGACACGATGCGGCAACCGGGGCTGTACGTGGACCTGCCGCCCTGGGGCTTCCACCTGCTGCGGATTGCGCCACGGTAAGCCCGCCCGCCGCTTTCCTGCGAGCTCCAACGAGGAGATGCCCATGAACCCCGAGCGCGAACGACTGGATGCGGCACGGCCCGGCGGACCGCCGTGGAAGCTGTGGGGACCCTACCTGAGCGAACGCCAATGGGGCACGGTGCGCGAGGACTACAGCGACAACGGCGACGCCTGGAACCACTTTCCCCACGACCATGCGCGGTCCCGAGCCTATCGATGGGGCGAGGACGGCCTGGCGGGACTCTGCGACGACGGGCAGCGCCTCTGCTTCGCGCTGGCGCTGTGGAACGGGCGGGACCCCATCCTCAAGGAGCGCCTGTTCGGGCTCACGAACAGCGAGGGCAACCACGGCGAGGACGTGAAGGAGTACTACTTCTACCTCGACAACACGCCCACGCACTCGTACATGAAGTATCTGTACAAGTACCCGCAGGACCCCTATCCCTATTCGGACCTGGTGGAGACGAACCGGCGGCGCTCGCGCCGTGAGATGGAGTACGAACTGCTGGACACCGGCGTCTTCAGCGAGGACCGCTATTTCGACGTCTTCGTCGAATACGCCAAGGAGGGGCCGGCGGACATCCTGATCCGGATCACGGTCTGCAACCGCGGCGTGCTGGAGGCCGACCTGCACGTGTTGCCGACACTGTGGTTCCGCAACACCTGGGGGAGGGCGGGCCCGCGCAGCGAGAAGCCGGTCCTCCAGAGCACCGACGCCCCCCGGGGCACGCGGGCGATCGCCGCCGCGCACCCGACCCTCGGCCTGTACCACTTGCACTGCGAAGGCGAAGCGCCGCTCCTCTTCACGGAAAACGAGACCAACAACCTCCGGCTCTTTCCCACGCAGCCGAACCCGACGCGCTGGGTCAAGGACGGCATCGAGGACTTCCTGCTGCACGGGAAGGCGGGGGCGGTGAACCCGGACCTCACCGGAACGAAAGCCTCGGCTCATTACCGACTGAAGATCGCCCCCCAGGGCTCCGCGACCCTCCGCCTGCGCCTCGTGGAGCAGGCGCCGGCGTCGCAGGGCCGCGCGGTGCGCGCGGCCGGATTCCCCTTCGGGGCGGCATTCGACCACACCCTGGCCACCCGGCTGCAGGAGGCCGACGCGTTCTATGCCTCGTTGACGCCCCCGCAGGCCAGCGCGGACGAAGCGCGGGTGCTGCGTCAGGCCCTGGCGGGCATGCTGTGGAGCAAACAGTACTACTACTTCGACCTCGACGAGTGGCTCACCGAGCACCAGGCCAACTTCCTGCGCGGCGGCCGCAAGTTGATGCGCAATCGCGGCTGGGTCCACATGGTCAACGAGGGCGTGCTGTCGATGCCGGACAAGTGGGAGTACCCGTGGTACGCCGCCTGGGACCTCGCCTTCCACACCATCGCGCTGAACATGGTGGACCGCGACTTCGCGCAGGAGCAGTTGCGCATGATGCTGAGCGAACGCTACCTGCACCCGTGCGGGCAGATCCCGGCCTACGAGTGGAACTTCAGCGACGTCAACCCGCCCGTCCACGCCTTCGCCACGCTCTTCAACTACGTGCAGGAAAAGCAGTTGGGAAGCGCGGACGTCGGCAAGCTGCAGGAGACCTTCCGCAAGCTGTTGCTGAACTTCAGCTGGTGGGTCAATCGCAAGGACGGCGACGGCAACAACGTCTTCGAGGGCGGTTTCCTGGGCCTGGACAACATCGGCGTGTTCGACCGCAGCGCGCCCCTGCCCACCGGCGGCAGCCTGGAGCAGGCCGACTCCACCGCCTGGATGTGCTTCTTCTGCCAGAACATGGTGGAGATCGCCCTGGAACTGGCCGAACACGATGCCAGCTACGAGGACGAGGCCGCGCGGTTCATGGAGCACTTCTTCTGGATCGCGGGATCCATGGACAGGATCGGCGACAACGAGGACGAACTGTGGGACGAGGAGGACGGCTTCTTCTACGACCTGCTGCGCTTCCCCGACAACTCGGTCCAGCGCATCAAGACGCGCTCGATGGTCGGCCTGCTGCCCCTCTGTGCCACGACGGTGCTCCCGCCTGACGTGGGCACCCGGTTTCCCCGCTTCACCCGGCGGCTGGAAGACTTCGTGCAGCGGCACGGCCCCATCCTGGCCAACCTTCCCCCGCCTACCGTGCCCGGCGCCAGGGGGCGCCGGCTCCTGGGCATCTG
This sequence comes from Ramlibacter monticola, assembly GCF_016722785.1. Lineage (GTDB taxonomy): Bacteria > Pseudomonadota > Gammaproteobacteria > Burkholderiales > Burkholderiaceae_C > Ramlibacter > Ramlibacter monticola. The sequence continues at coordinate 451,103 of NZ_JAEQNE010000003.1, forward strand.
CAACGAGAAGAAGCTGCGCAGCATCCTCACGCGAATGCTCGACGAGCAGCGCTTCCTCTCGCCCTACGGCATCCGCTCCCTGTCCAAGTGGCACGAAGAGCACCCCTATGCGTGCCAAGTGCACGGGGAGCGCTACGAGGTGAAGTATCTTCCGGCCGAGTCCGATTCGGGCATGTTCGGCGGCAACTCGAACTGGCGCGGGCCGATCTGGCTGCCGCTCAACGTGATGCTGCTGCGGGCCCTGCTGCAGTTCTACCTGTACTACGGCAACGAGTTCCGGATCGAATGCCCGACGGGCTCGGGCCGCTCGATGAACCTGTTCGAGGTCGCCATGGAGATCTCCCGCCGCCTCACCCGGATCTTCCTGCGCGATGCGCAGGGCCGCCGGCCCGTCTACGGCGGCTGCGAGACCTTCCAGGCCGACCCCCACTGGCGCGACCACGTCCTCTTCTACGAATACTTCCACGGCGACAACGGCGCCGGCCTCGGCGCCAGCCACCAGACCGGCTGGACCGGCCTGGTTGCCAAGCTGATCCAGCTGCAGCATGTCCTGGACGCGGAGAAGGTGCTCGAAGGAGGCCTGAGGCCGATCATGCACACCTATTTCCGCTGAGGCGGGCCGATGCGAGGCGGGGTCACGCGCCCCGGCACGCGGATAATCGCGCGGTACAACATGGGGAATGCAGATGGGACTCGTCGTTTTCAACCAGAAGGGCGGCGTCGGCAAGAGCACGATCACGTGCAACCTGGCCGCGATCAGCGCGCAGCAGGGATTCAAGACGCTGGTCGTCGACCTGGACCTGCAGGGCAACTCCACCCGCTACCTGCTGGGGGAGGCCGCGCGCGAAGCGGGCGAAGGCATCGCCGGCTACTTCGCCCAGACACTGAAGTTCGTCGTCCGCGCGAAGCCGATCGCGGACTTCGTGGTGGACACGCCCTTCGACAACCTCTCCGTGCTGCCGCCGGGGGATGACCTCGAGGACCTGCACGGCAAGCTCGAGTCCCGCGGCAAGATCTACAAGCTTCGCGAGGGCCTGGAGGAACTGGCCAGCGTCTACGACCGCATCTACGTGGACACGCCACCGGCCCTGAACTTCTACACGCGATCCGCGCTCATCGCCGCCGAGGGTTGCGTCATTCCGTTCGACTGCGACGACTTCTCGCGCCAGGCGCTCTACACGCTGCTGAACAACGTGAAGGAGATCCAGGCGGACCACAACGAGAACCTCGAGGTCAAGGGCATCGTCGTCAACCAGTTCCAGCCACGGGCTAACCTGCCGCAGCGGCTGGTGCGCGAGATGCTGGAGGAGGGGCTTCCGGTGCTGGGGACCTATCTGAGTTCGTCGGTCCGGGTGAAGGAGTCGCACGACCTGGCCAGGCCGATGATCTTCCTGGACGCGCGGCACAAGCTCACGCAGGAATACGTCGCCTTGCACGAGGAGCTGCACGCGAGCGCGGCCTAGCCGCGACGCGCTTGCGGCTAGGCGTCGGCAGCCTCCTGCTGCCGGTGCCGCTGGTGCAGCGCGTGCCCGAGCGCGGCCATGGACTCGCTGTCGCGCCCGAGGACCTTCTGTGCCAGCGGCAGGAAGTGTTCTTCCTCGAAATGCGCATGCGCGAAGAAGTGTTGCACCATGTCCTGGATCAGCGCCGCATCCATGGCGCGGACTTCACCGCGCGCCACCGCTTCCACCTCCGGCTGCAGCTGGGCCCAGCGGGCCTCCATGTCGCGGTGTTCGCCCACGAGCTGGTCCACCATCGCACGCACCTTGTCGAACTCGGGGCCGGATTCGGCCGCGCGCAGCACCGCGGGGAAGAGCTCGTTCTCCTCTTCCGCGTGGTGTCTACTGACGCCGTGGCCGAACATCTTCAACAGGTCGTTGGCCATCACGCGCGCCTTCGCCGCGGCTTCGACCAGTTCCGGCAGGTAGAGCGCGGAATGCAGCTGCGCCACGAAGTCGTGGTGGCATTCGGAAAAGCCCGCAAGCGAAGCGTCGATGTGGACCGGATGGGGGCTGTCGGTGTAGGGCATGGCAGGCTCGTGTTGCGCGCAGGTCTTTCGCGATTCAATCTACTGGCCGGGATGCCGCATCGAATGACCTGGATCAGTCCTCCATGTTGCACATCGTCACCATTCCGGCGAATCCGGTGAAAGTGCGCGCTTCGCGGGATCGCGTGCCCCGGAGCTATTTGCTCTTCGCCGCCTCCGAGTGAAGCCAGGCGAGAAAGGCTTCCACTGGCGGCCGCCGCGCATGGCGGGGCGGGTAGACCGCGAAATGCGCCTTGAGCTTCACGGCCTTGTCCAGGCCGAACACGGGCCTCAGCTTGCCATCCGCCAGGTGCCCGGCCGCGATGGTGGTGCTTTCGAGGGCCACGCCGAGGCCCTGCATGGCCGCGTCGAGCGCCATCTGCGCCCGGTCGAAGCGAACCGCGAAGCGCTCGGGCGCGCGCTGGTCCGAGACGGCGGCAAACCAGTCTGACCACTGCACCACGCTCACGTTGCTCTGGATCAGCGGCAACTCCAGCAGCTGCTCCAGGCGCTTGAGGCGGTGCTCGCGGATGAACGAGGGGCTCGCGAGCGGCACGATGCGCTCCTCGAACAGCGGCTCCACTTCCAGGCCCGGCCACTGCGGCACGCCGTAGCGGATGTCGATGTCCGCCTGCCCCAGCGCGAAGTCGCTGTGCGTGTGCGCCGCCGAGAGGTTCAGCGAAATGGCGGGATACGCCTGCGCGAAGGCGCGCAGGCGCGGCATGAGCCAGAGGCTCGCGATGCTGGGCGCCGAGTGCACGTAGAGGCTGTTGCTGACCCCGTGCCGCAGGTCCTCGGTCGCCGAACTGAGGGCCGCCAGGGCCCCGCCGACGCGCGCCAGGTACTGCTCGCCCGCGACGCTCAGGCGCACTCCATGGGCACTGCGCTCGAACAGGCGCACGCCGAGCTCCGACTCCAGCCGTGCGACCTGGTGGCTGATGGCGGACGCGGTGAGGTGCAGTTCCGCCGCCGCAAGGGCGAAGCTGCGCCGGCGTGCAACGGCCTCGAAGGCCAGCAGGTTGGTGACGGGCGGGACGGCAGCCATAGGGTCAACCCCGGTGTCAGATGACGAACCGTCATCCTAGCGTGAAGATATATCGCTTGTCTTCAGCTTGGGCGGCACCGACCATTCGCCCACGCCAACCCACCTGGAGACTTCCCGATGCTTCTGAAAGACAAGGTCGCCGTCATCACCGGCGGCGCCGGCCCCAACGGGCTGGGCTTCGCGACCGCCCGCCTCATGGCGGAGCAGGGCGCGAGGATCGCGATCCTCGACCTCGCGCGCGCCGAGCCCGAGGCCGCCGCCGCGCGCCTGGGAAGCGGCCACATCGGCCTGGTCGCGGACGTGACCGACAAGGCCTCGTGCGAAGCCGCCGTCGCCGCCGTGCTGCAGACCCTCGGCCGCATCGACGTGCTGGTCAACAACGCCGGCATCACGCAGCCGGTGAAGACGCTGGACATCACCGGCGCCGACTACGACCGCATCCTGGACGTGAGCCTGCGCGGCACGCTGTACATGTCGCAGGCCGTGCTGCCCGCGATGCGCGGCGCCCGCAGCGGCTCCATCGTCTGCATCTCCTCCGTCTCCGCGCAGCGCGGCGGCGGGATCTTCGGCGGCCCGCACTACTCCGCCGCCAAGGCCGGCGTGCTGGGGCTGGCGAAGGCGATGGCGCGCGAATTCGGCATCGACGGCATCCGCGTCAACAGCGTCACGCCGGGCCTGATCGAGACCGACATCACGCAGGGCAAGCTGACCGAAACGAAGAAGGCCGAGATCGCGGAATCCATCCCGCTCGCCCGCCTGGGCCGGGCCGCGGACGTGGCGGGCGCCTGCGTGTTCCTGGCCAGCGAACTCTCCGCCTATTGCACCGGCATCACGCTCGACGTGAACGGCGGCATGTTGATCCACTGAAGACCCACCCGATTCCCGAGGAGACAAACCCATGCACCGTTTCACTTTCACGCGCGCCCTGCTGGCGCTCGCCGTCGCCGCTGCGCTCCCGATGGCCGCCCATGCGCAAGCGGTCAAGTTCACGCTGGGCCACGGCGCAGCCCCCGGCAACCCGCGCCACGAAGCAGCGGTGCGCTTCGCGGAGCTGGTGAAGACGAAGACCTCGGGGCGCATCGAAGTCCAGGTGGCCCATTCGGCCCAGCTGGGCGACGACGCCGCGATGGTCACCGCGCTGCGGACCGGCGCACTGGACCTGTCCGCGAACTCGCAGGGCGCGGTGGCGAATGCCGTCCCCGAGTACGCCGCCTATGGCATGCCCTTCCTGTTCGCGAGCCCAGCGCAGGCCTTCAAGGTCCTGGACGGCCCCCTCGGCAAGGAGCTGGCCGATCGCTCGGCGGACAAGGGCATGGTGGTCCTCGGCTACTGGGACAACGGCATCCGGCAGATGACCAACAGCAAGCGGCCCCTGGCGAAGGTCGAGGACGTGAAAGGCCTGAAGATGCGCACCCCGCCCGACACGGTGCTGGTGGAGATCATGCAGGCACTCGGTGCGGACGCGCAGCAGATCAAGTTCTCCGAGCTGTACGTCGCCCTGCAGCAGGGCGTGGTGGACGGCCAGGAGAACCCGCTGGCGAACATCCAAGCCAGCAAGCTGTACGAAGTGCAGAAGCATCTCGCGCTCACGAACCACCAGTTCCAGATGACGCCCTTCCTCATGAGCAAGAGGACCTGGGACAAGCTGGCCCCGGCGGATCGCAAGGTGGTGCAGGACGCCGCCGCCGAAGCCACCGCGCTGCAGCGCCGACTCTCCGCGGAAGCGGAGGCGAAGCTGCTTGCCGACCTCAAGGCGCAGGGCGTGCAGGTCACGACGGTGGACCGGAATGCTTTTGCGGCCGCCACCCAGAAGGTGACCGACAAGTGGCTGGCGGGCCCCATCGGCCCCTATCTCCGCAAGATCGTCAGCGCGGCGCACTGAGGGCAGGAGGTTCCCGTGAACGTCTTCATTGCTTCCGTCGACCGCGCCATCGGCGCAGGTTGCCGCCTCGTCCTGTACGCGACGCTGGCAGTGACCTTCCTGATCCTGAGCGCGAACGTCGGCCTGCGCTACGCGATGGGCAGCAGCCTGGCCTGGGCCTCCGAGCTGCCCGAGCTGCTCTTCCCCTGGATCATCATGGCGGGCGTCGTGCTCGCCGCGCAAGGCGGCTCGCACATCGCGGTCGTCCTCCTGACCCAGAAGCTGGGGCCCAGCCGGCGCTGGGTGCTGGCCGGCGGAGCGCTCGTCGTGGCCGCGCTGTACCTGGGGCTCTGCTGGGCCGCATGGCCGCTGGCGGAGATTTCGGCGGACGAATACAGCCCGATCCTGCACGTCCCGGGCGCGGTCACCGTGGCCTGCCTGATGACCGGCTTCGTCCTGCTCGCGGTGACGACGCTGGTACGGATCCCCGCGCTGCTGGCCGCCGATGCGCCGGCCGCCGAAGACCCCGAACTGCACCTGGGAGTGTCCGCATGACCGTCCTCATCATCGGCTTGTTCGTCGTCGCCGCGCTGGCGTCGATCCCGATCGCGCACGCGCTCGTCCTGTCGTCCGTCGGCGCCCTGCTGGTGCTGGGCAAGGTGCCGGTCGATCTCGCCGTGCAGCAGATGATTTCGCAGATGCAGAGCTTTCCTCTCATCGCGATCCCGTTCTTCATGTTGACGGGTGCGTTGATGGTCAGCGGCAAGCTGGGGCAGAGCCTGGTCAACCTGCTGTCGATGCTGATCGGCCGCGTCCACGGCGGCCCCGCGCAGGTGGGCGTGCTGTCGTCGACGATCTTCGGCGGCGTCTCCGGTTCGGCCGTGGCCGATGCCTCGGCGATCGGCTCGATGCTGATCCCCTGGCTGAAGAAGCTGGGCTATCCGGCGCCCTTCGCTGCGGGCACGCTGGCGGCGGCGGCCACGATCGACATCCTGATCCCGCCCTCCATCCCGATGATCGTCTACGCGCTGGTGTCGGGTGCATCGATCGGGGCCCTGTTCGTCGCGGGCATCCTGCCGGGCCTGCTGATGTGCGGCGGCTTCATGCTGGTCTGCTACGTGCAGGGCCGCCGCCGGGGCTTCCCGCGCGACGACTCGCCCTTCCATTGGCAGGCCTTCGGCACGCAGCTGGTGCAAGCCGGCCCCGCGCTGGCCATGCCCGTGCTGATCATCGTGTTCCTGCGCTTCGGCATCGCGACGCCGACGGAAGTGAGCGTGATGTCGACCCTGTATGCCCTCGTGGTCTCGGGGCTGCTCTATCGCGACCTGAACCTCGCCAAGCTCCGGCACGCCGCGATCGAGGCGGGCATCTCCACCGGCGTGGTGCTCCTGATCATCATGGCGTCGAGCATCGTCGGCTGGATCGTGACCTACGAGCAGTTGCCCGCCGCATTCACGCGCTTCGCCACCGAGACGCTGCAATCGCCGTGGCTGATCATCCTCGCGATGAACCTGATCATGCTCGCCACGGGCATGTTCATCGACCTGCCGGCGGCCGTGCTGCTGCTCACGCCGATGTTCGTGCCGCTGGCCGCCGCGGTCGGCATGGACACGATCCAGCTCGGGATCATGATGATCGTCAACCTGTCGATCGGCCTGTACCACCCGCCCATCGGCACCACCCTCTTCATCACCAGCTCCATCGCGAAGGTCCGCATCGGGGACGTGGTGATCGAGCTCATTCCCTTCTATCTCGTTGCCATCGGATTGCTGCTGGGGTTTGCCTACCTGCCCTGGCTGACGTTGCGTTGAACTCCCGTGAGGATGAACATGAAAGAACTCCAGAACCTGCGCCAGAGCGCCTACCGCATCCGGCGCTATGCGCTGCGCATGGGTGAGGTCCAGGGCCAGGGCTACATCGGCCAGGCGCTCGGCTACGCCGACGTGCTGGCCGTCGCCTACCGTCACGCGCTGCGCCTGCGGCCGTCGGAGCCGCAGTGGGAGGGGCGCGACCGCTTCCTGCTCTCGCATGGCCACTACGCGATCGCGTTCTACGCCGCGCTGATCGAGGCCGGCGTGATCCCGGAAAGCGAACTGGACACCTATGGCAGCGACGACAGCCGGCTGCCGATGTCGGGAATGGCCACTTACACGCCGGGCATGGAGATCTCCGGCGGCTCGCTGGGCCAGGGCCTGCCCATTGCGGTGGGCATGGCCCTGGGGCTGCGGCGCAAGGAAAACCCCGCCTTCGTCTACAACTCCATGTCGGACGGGGAGCTCGACGAAGGCTCCACGTGGGAAGCCGCGATGGCCGCGGCGCACCACGGGCTCTCCAACCTCGTGTGCCTGGTGGACATCAACAACCAGCAGGCGGACGGCCCCTCGGGCAAGGTGCTGGGCTTCGAACCGCTGGCGGACAAGTGGGCGGCCTTCGGCTGGCACGTGCAGCGCGTCGACGGCAACGACCTGGCCGCGGTGCTGGAGGCCTTCGATGCGGCGCGCGCACTGCGCGAGGCCAGGCCACGCGTCATCCTCTTCGACACGCTGATGGGCAAGGGCGTCCCCTTCCTGGAGCAGCGCGAGAAGAACCACTTCATCCGCGTCGATCCGCCGGAATGGCAGGAAGCCATCCGCATCCTCGACGAATCGCAGCAGACCGAAGGAGTCCCCGCATGAACACCGCCGTCGCCGAAAAGAAGCCGCGCCTCACGACCTCCGCCATGATCGCCTCGATCGCCGCCGAAGGGCAGCGCGTCAAGGCGGCGCCCTTCGGCAAGGCCCTCGTCGAACTGGCGGCGACCCGCCCCGATATCGTCGGCATGACGGCGGACCTCGCCAAGTACACCGACCTGCACCTGTTCGCCCAGGCCTATCCCGAGCGCTTCTTCCAGATGGGGATGGCCGAGCAGCTCCTGATGGGGGCGGCCGGCGGGCTCGCCAAGGAAGGCCTCGTGCCATTCGCCACCACCTATGCGGTGTTCGGCACGCGCCGCGCGTACGACTTCATCCACCAGGTCATCGCCGAGGAAAACCTGAACGTCAAGATGTGCTGCGCCCTGCCGGGACTCACCACGGGCTATGGACCGAGCCACCAGGCGACGGAGGACATCGCGATGATGCGCGGGATCCCGGGGCTCACCATCGTCGATCCCTGCGACGCGCTCGACATCGAGCAGGCCGTGCCGCAGATCGCCGCGCACCAGGGGCCGGTGTACATGCGCCTGCTGCGCGGCAACGTGCCGCTGGTGCTGGACGAGTACGACTACCGGTTCGAGCTCGGCAAGGCAAAGCTGCTGCGCGATGGCGCCGACGTCCTGGTGATCTCGAGCGGCTTCCTGACCATGCGCGCCCTCGAGGTCGCGCGCGATCTGGCCGCCGACAAGGTGGACGTCGCCGTGCTGCATTGCCCGACGATCAAGCCGCTCGACGAGGCCGCCATCGTGGAAGCGGTGCGCTACCGGCATCGCCTCGTCGTGGTGGCGGAGAACCACTCCATCGTGGGCGGGCTCGGCGAAGCGGTGGCGAGCACCCTGCTGCGGCACCGCGTGCAGCCGGCCGGCTTCCAGCTGGCGGGTCTGCCGGATGCCTTCCTCGATGCGGGCGCGCTGCCGACCCTGCACGAGCGCTACGGCATCAGCCGCGAGGCACTGGGCGCGCGCATCAAGCGCTGGCTGGACTGAGTCCACCCAGGCGCAGCCCGGTGAGGTTCATGCTCGCGAGGGTGAACTTCGAGCGCAGCTGCCCGCCCTCCAGGAACAGCTGGAGGGTGAGCCGCGCGGCGATCTCGCCGCAGCGCACCTCCGTGCCCCTCGCGCGCAGTACCGCGTCCCGGGCCGACAGGGCGCTCATTTCGACGGTGAGCCCCTGCCCCACGGCTTCCGAGTGGATGCGCACGGCGTTGCGTCCTTCGGCGCGCCCCACGAGATCGGCTTGCACGCCGGGTGCCGCGAGCCTGCCGTCGCCCGCTTGCACTTCGCCGGAGAGGGCCGTGCGACCGAGCAGCAGGCGCGCCTGCTCGGTCATGCCCAGCCCGCGCTCCACCAGGGCGTGGCCCAGCAGCCATTCGCCGAACGCCTGCAGTTGCAGCTTGCCGCGGTCCGTGACCCACGGCCCCAGCAAGGCGCCCCGCCGCTCGAACTCCACGCCGCAGACCGGCGCAGTCGGGAACTGGTAGAGATAGCTGCGCCCGTTCGGCGCGTCGACGTAGAAGCCCATCCGGCTCACGCCCATGCGCGAATCGGGGCCCACGTGTTCCACCGTCGCGTCGTTGAAGTGGATCGCGCCCTGGCGGATCGGCACCGTGACGTCGGCGTCGAACAGCAGGTGGGCGTCGACGATCTTCCCTCGAAGGGTTCCGTCGGCCGCGGCGAGGGGCCCGAGGGACCAGGCGCTGCTGGCCGGCTCGCCCGCGGCGGCGGGGTTGGACCGCTGCGGAAGGATCACGGGCCCCTGCACCGTCACGCCCGAGAGTTCGGCACTCTCCGCGACCAGGGAGCCCAGGTGCGGCCGTCCGTCGTCGAAACGGACCTGCCCCGCGAGCTTGTGGACGGCAATGCGGCCGATCTCCAGCGTGAGGGGTCCGGACGCAAGACGCAGGGCCGTCGCCTCCAGCCTCCGGGCCCTGAACTCCAGCGCGCCATCCTGCGCGGAACTCCACGCGAGGCCGTCGAGCAGGCAACGGTTGCCGGTCTCCGGGTCCGTCGCTCCGAGCTCCAGGCCCAGGACGCGGTCGAGGAGCGAGGGCGGGAGCGCGGTGGTCATGGAATTCTCCTGCTGGCGAGGCTGACATTCTCCCCGGCCCCTGACCGCGGCGGGGGCCAACTCACGCCCAGCTAAGACAAGGCTCAGAGTCGCCTAACGACCGGTTCCTACAGTGCACGCACGGCTGGCGCAGGCATCGAAGCCCTCCGCAGCCGGGAAGAAACCCCTTTTGCCACCGTGAGGAACCGTCATGAACCGCTATCTTCTTGCTTCCCTCCTGGCCGTCGCCGCCGCCTCCACCAACGTGGCCTTCGCCGACGACCCCACGGTCGAGACGCACCGCTTCGTGCCCTCGATGACGCGCGCCGACGTGCAGGCCGAACTGCAGCAGTACAAGGCCGGCGGCGTGAACCCCTGGTCTACCAGCTACAACCCGCTGGCCCGCTTCACCAGCGGCAGGACTCGCGCGGACGTCACGGCCGAATACCTGCAGTCGCGCGACGAGGTCGCCGCCCTGAATGCGGAAGACAGCGGGTCGGCGTACCTGGCCGTGCAGGCGCGTCGCGTGGCGTCCACGCCGGTCCTGGCCGGCCGCGCGGTGGACATGCACTAGCGCGCAGGGGAGGGGCCGAGCTTGGCCCCTCCTCATGTCCGGCTAAGACAGCGGTGCTAGTGTGTGCGTCCGGGAGTGGCGATCATGCGAGTGCTGCTGGTGGAAGACGACGAGATGATCGGCCACAGCCTGCGGGAGGCCCTCTCCGCGCAAGGCTGGTCGGTCGACTGGGTGAAGGACGGCCTGCTGGCGCAGAGCGCGTGGGCGGACGGCGACTACGCCTGCGTGCTGCTGGACCTGGCGCTGCCCAAGCGCGATGGCGTCGAGGTGCTGCGCCAGGCACGGTCCCGCGGCGACGCGACGCCCGTCCTGGTGCTGACCGCGCGTGACGGCGTGGACGACCGCGTGCACGGCCTCGACCTCGGCGCCGACGACTACCTGCTCAAGCCCTACGAGATGCGCGAGCTGCTCGCCCGGATGCGCGCCGTCATCCGGCGCCGCGACGGCAGCGCGCATTCGGTCATCGGCAGTACGGCCGTGCAGCTGGACCTGACCACGCGCGAGGTGATCCTGCAGGGCGAGCGCGCGCAGCTCTCGGCGCGCGAATTCGCCCTGCTGCACGCGCTGCTGGAGCGCCCGGGCGCGATCCTGTCGCGCGAGCAGCTGGAGAACCGCATCTACGGCTGGGGCGAGGAAGTCACCAGCAACGCGGTCGACGTCCTGATCCACGGCATGCGCCGCAAGCTCGGGCCCGACACCATCCGCAACGTGCGCGGCCTCGGCTGGCGCGTGGCGGCGGCCGGCAGCGGAGGGGCGGCATGAAGTACCACGTCTTCCCGCGCGGGCCGATGTGCTCGATGCGCCGGGCCCTGCTGCTGTGGCTCGTGCCCTTGTTCCTGGCCGTGGGCGTTCTGGGCGCGGGGGTGTCTTACTGGTCGTACGCGCACATGGTCAGCACCTTCATGGACGACCAGATGCTGCAGCTGGCCTCGACGGCGGCGGACAACAAGAACATCCAGCCCATGCCCCAGAACGCCGAGCGCGTACTGAAGAAGGGCGCCTACGTGGTGCAGACCTACGATGGCGGCGCGCTGAGGGTGAGCTCCTGGCCGGAACTGCGGCTGGGGCTGCAGGACGGCGAAGGTTTCCACGACGTCGAAAGCGGCGGCCATTCCTGGCGCGTGTACACCTTGCCCTCGGCCACGCCGGGCAGCGCGGTGCAGGTCGCGCAAAGCGAGGGCTTCCGCTCCAAGCTCGCGGCCGAGCGGGCCGGCTCCGCGATCCTGCCGATCCTGCTGCTGCTGCCCCTGTCGATGCTGGCCCTGTGGGGCGTGGCCCGGGCCATGTCCGCCGCGCTGCAGGACATCGGCCGGCGCACGCTGCAGCAGGACGAGCACAGCATCGCCGAGCTTCCACTGGACAACGTGCCGGCGGAGATCGCGCCGCTGGTGAGGGCCTTCAATACCCTGCTGCGGCGGCTGCGCGATGCCTTCGCCACGCAGCGCCGCTTCGTGCAGGATGCCGCGCACGAACTGCGCACGCCCATTGCGGCCCTCGGCCTGCAGCTGGAAAACATGCGGCAGGACGTGAACTGCGCCGCCGCCGCGCACCGCTACGCGCAGCTGGAGGCGGGCGTGAAGCGCGCGCAGCGCCTGGTCGAGCAGATGCTGCGGCTGTCGCGCCAGGAGGCCGCGCGCGACCAGGGGCCCTCCGTGGTGGACCTGCAGGTCCAGCTGCGGGACAGCATCAACACCCTGATCGGACTCGCCGACCAGCGCGGCATCGACCTCGGCCTGGTGGGCCCCGCGCCGGGTGCGACGCCGCTCACCCTGCGCTGCGCGCAGGGCGACCTGCGCAGCCTCGTCGACAACCTGATCGACAACGCGCTGCGCTACACGCCGGAAGGCGGCATGGTGGACGTGCGCCTGCTGCAGGAACAGGGCCGCGTGGCCGTGGAAGTGGTGGACACCGGTCCCGGCATCCCGCAGGAACTGCTGCCGCGCGTGTTCGACCGCTTCTTCCGCGTGCCGGGGATCGGCGGCAGCGGCAGCGGCCTGGGCCTCGCGATCGCCCAGGCGGCGGCGCAGCGCGCGGGCCTCCTGCTGACGCTGCGCAACCGGCAGGACCGCAGCGGGCTGATCGCGCGGATCGAACCGGCGACTTAGGCCCTCCTGCCTTGTCAAGCGATCGTGCCGCCGCGCCGGTGGGTACGATCCGCCTCGCCCCTTTCTTCTGTTTCAAGGAGATGCGCGCCATGGCGAATTCCACCACCGATGTCCTCCTGGGCCACAACGGACGGTACGCGGGCGGGGAGGCGATCCACAAGCCCGGCCATCCCGGCAGGCAGCCGATCCGCCCCGCCAGGCGGGTGGCGGTGCTGGCCTGCATGGATGCGCGCCTCGATGTGGAGGACCTGCTCGGACTGCAGACCGGCGAGGCGCACATCATCCGCAACGCCGGCGGCGTGGTGACGGAAGACGCGCTGCGCTCCCTGATCATTTCCCACCACCTGCTGGACACGCAGGAGTTCATCCTGATCCACCACACCCGCTGCGGCATGCTCGCATTCACCGACGACCTGCTGAAGGCGGGCCTCGAAGGCGATGCGAATTCCGCCCGGGTGCTCGCACAGGCAACGAAGCGCGCGTTCGTGAGTTGCGGGGAGTGCGCTGCATCGCCCTCGGCCTTCCATGCCTTCCGCGGCCAGCCCGAGCCGCTGGATGCGCCGCCCGACGCGACGAACCGCGAGCGCCTCGCGTGGGACGTGCGGCGAGGCATGTCCGCCATCCTGAACCACGCGTGGATCCCGACGGAGGGCCCCGACGCGATCACGGTGCGGGGCTTCGTCTACGACGTGGATACCGGCGCGCTGCAGGAAGTGAGCTACCCGGGGCCGATCGGGCCCGCCGGCTGACGCTCCGGAGGGGTCAGAACTTCCAGCTTCGATGCGCTATCGCGCTGCCGTGGGGAAGGGCGGCAGCTTGCCGATGTCGCGCGGGTCGTGCTGGATGATCACCGTGGCCTTCAGGTTCTTCTGGATCTGCTTGAGCCGCTCGAGCGAGGCGATCGTCTCGGCCCGGTCGTAGTTGAAGCCCGGCACGCCGTTGTTCTCGTAGTTCTCGTGGAAGTGCGCAGCGTCGCCGCTGAGGAGGACGGGCCCCTTCTCCTTGAGCCGCACCAGCAGCGCCTGGTGCCCCGGCGTGTGGCCCGGCGTGCGCAGGATCACGACGCTGCCGTCGCCGAAGACGTCCTTGTCCGCCGCCTGGGTTTCGATCTTGCCGCCGCCGCTGATCCAGTGCGTGAAGCCGGCCACGTTGGCGCCCGCCATGGGCTTGGGCGCCGTGAGTGCGGCCCACTCGCGTTCGCCGATGAGGAGCGTCGCGTTGGGCAGCGAGCCGAGCTGGCCCGTGTGGTCGGCGTGGAAGTGGCTGATGCCGACGAATTTCACCTGCTCCGGCTTCACCTTCATCTGCGCCAGCTGCTCGAGCAGGGTGATGGTCGGCGCATTCGGATTCGAGCCGGGCAGGTAACCCGTGTCCCACACCATGTAGTCGTCGCCGTGCCGGATCACGTAGCAGCTGAACGTGAACGGCACGCGCGGCTCCGTGTACGCGAAGGTGTCGCTGAAGCGGCGCTGGTCGTTGAAGCCGTTGCCGCAGTCGAGCCGGGTCAGGCTCACTTCGGCGGCCGGCTGGCCGGAGGCGGTCAGCCCGGCAAAGGCACTCGCGATCACCAGTGCGGAAAGGATCCGACGCATGTGTGTCTCCGTGGACGCTGGTTGGGAAGGGCCGAGAGTGTGCCGCAAGCCCCGCGGCGGCGCTATGGGGACGTCGCGCCCTGGGCCAGCAGCGGAGCCTGCCGTCGCAACTCGCCGGCGAATCCTCCTGCGTGATCAGCGCGCCGAGCATCCCGCAATAGGCCGCCAGCGACTCGAGTTCGAGCCGCGTGGGCTCGAAGCGGTTGGCGAAGTGCACGGACACGGCTCCGACGACCTCCCGGCCGGGCGCGAGGATGGGCGCCGAGATCACGGACCGGAACGGCACGGTGCGCGCGATGGCGCGCAGGTGCGCGAATTCCTCGTCCGTTTCGATGTCGGAGACGAACACCGTCTCCAGTGCGCGAACGGCTTGCGCGCACACGCTTCCGCAATCGAGGGACAGGCGGCCAAGCGACTTCAGGAAAGCGTCGGGAAGGCCGCGCTGCTCGACGATCACCAAGTGCTGCTCGGCATCCATCAGCTGGAGATTCCCGCGCTCCGCCCCATGCAGCGCGACAACGTCATTGAGCGCCGTATGCAGCTGCTGGCGCAGGCCGCTGGCACCGCGCAGCCTGTGGAGCATGGGTTGGAGCAGCATGCGCCGGATTGTCCCGGCGGGCGCTGCTCGCTGCAGTGGGGCCAACCCGGGTGCGCTTGCGCACGGCGACGACACGGCCGGGCTGCCGGGTAGGGCTTTCGACCATGCGATCGTCCGGGCTTGGCTGACGCCGGCGCGTCGTGCCGTGCCCTACGCTGGCCCGGACCCCCGTTCCCGAAAGGAAAGACCATGCAGGAAAAAGCCGCCGACCCGCATCCGCTGAGCGACCTCGCCTACGACTGGATCACGCTCATCCAGAACAAGGCCCAGGCCCTGATGGCCTACGACCAGTACATCAAGGACGCCGAGGCGGCGAAGTCCCCCGAATGCGCGGCCTTCTTCCGCAAGGTGCACGACGCGGACAAGGCCCAGCTGGCCGAAGCGAAGCAGCACCTCGTCGCGGTGCTGCAGGGGAAGATGGGCGCCGGCTCGAAGTAGCGTCGGCGGCGGCCCGCCGGGACGGTCAGGCGTGGGCCTGGCCGGTGACGACAGGCTCGCTCTCGGTTTCCCAGAGCGCCCGGTAGGCGTACCCGCCGACGAGCGCGCCGGCGAGCGGAGCGACCCAGAACAGCCACAGCTGCTGCAGCGCCGCGCCGCCGACATACAGGGCGGGGCCCGTGCTGCGCGCCGGGTTCACCGAAGTGCCGGTGACCGGGATGGTGAGCAGGTGGATCAACACCAGCGTCAGCCCGATGACGAGCCCGCCGAAAGCGCCCGGCGCGCGCCGGTGCGTGGCGCCGAGGATCACGACGAGGAACACCGCCGTCGTCGTCACCTCGCTCACCACGCCCGCCAGCAGCGAGTACTTGCCCGGGGAGAACTCGCCGTAGCCGTTGGATCCCAGCCTTGCCGTCGCGGGATCGAATCCGGGCCCGCCGCTCGCGATCATGTAGAGGATGCCGGCGCCCGCGATCGCGCCGGCCACCTGCGCCGCGATGTAGCCGGGCACGTCCGCACCGCGGAACCGGCCGCCGGCCCAGAGCCCCACGGTGACCGCGGGGTTGAAGTGCCCGCCCGAGATCGGCCCGAGCGCGTACGCGCCGCTCACGACCGCCAGGCCGAAGGCGAGCGAGATCCCCAGGATGCCGATGCCGAGTTCGGGGAAGCGGCCGGAGAGCACGGCGCTGCCGCAGCCACCCAATACGAGCCAGAACGTTCCCAAGGCTTCCGCGACGAGCTTGCGCATGGCGTCTCCTCGATGCGGTTCCCATGAAACGCCGCCGGCGCGGCGCGCTGAATTGGACTTTGGTCCCATGCGTCGCGCACGGTCGGCCATGCGCGCGCTTCCACGCCTATGCTTCAAGCCGAGCCCGCCATGGGCCGCGACCGGTGGAGGTTCGCCATGAGCATGCGCCCCATTCGCCCGCTGTTGATGGCAGCCTTGCTGCTGTCCGCTTGCGGCACCCCGATGGTGAACCCCGCCACCGGGCGCACCGAGCGCCTGGTGATGGACGAGGCGACCGAGATCAAGGAGGGCGCCAACTCCCACGAGGAGGTCCTGAAGGAGTACGGCGTCTACGCCGATCCGCGCCTGCAGGCCTACGTGGACGGGCTGGGGCAGAAGCTCGCCGCCCAGTCGCACCGCGCCACCCTGAAGTGGACCTTCACGGTGCTCGACAGCCCCGAGATCAATGCCTTCGCGCTGCCCGGCGGCTACGTGTACGTCACGCGCGGCATCATGGCCTATCTCGAGAGCGAGGCCGAGCTGGCCGGCGTGATGGGCCACGAGATCGGCCACGTCACCGCGCGGCACGGCGCGCAGCGCGCGACGCGCGAGAAGACGGCCGGCATCGGCGTCATGGCCGCCACCGTGCTCGGCGCGGTGCTCGAAGTCGGCGGCCTGAGCGGCGCCACCAACCTGGCCAGCCAGGTGTCGCAGACGGCCGCCGCCGGCTTCATCGCGTCGTACAGCCGCGACCAGGAGTCGCAGGCCGACGAACTGGGCGCCGAATACCTGTCTCGCAACCGGTACGACCCGCAGAACATGGTCGACGTGATCCGGGTCCTGAAGAACCAGGAACAGTTCGCCATCGACGCGGCCAAGGCGGAAGGCAAGCAGGCGCCGTCCGGGTCGAACTGGCTCGCCTCGCACCCGGCCAACGACAAGCGACTGGCCGGCATCAAGGCTTTTGCCGCCCGCTACAAGGGCCAGGAAGGCTATGCCGACGACGGGCGGGCGCGTTACCTGCAGGCCATCGCCGGCATGACCTTCGGCGAGAGCGCCGAACAGGGCTTCGTGCGCGGGCGCGACTTCTTCCACGAGCCGCTGGGCATCGCGCTCACGGCACCGCAGGGCTGGAAGATCCAGAACTCCGCCGAGGCCGTCGTGCTCGTCAACGGGGCCGGCGACGCCGCCCTGGTCGTGCGGCCGGTGCCCGCGAAGGCCGGCAACACGCACGAGGAGGTGATCCGCAACGTGCTGCAGCCCGTCGACGGCCGCACCGAGCGGCGCACGATCCACGGCATGCCCGCCACGCACTTCAACGGGACGATCCGCAACGAACAGGGGCAGACCCGGCCCGTGGCGCTGACCGTCGTCACCGGCCCGGGCGAGCGCAACTACTGGCTGCAGTACGCGGCGAAGAACGCCGACGCCCGCAAGCGGGCCGACGCCGGCCTGAAGGAGGCCGAGTCCTCGTTCCGGCTGATGTCGCCGGCCGAGCGCGCGGCGGCCAGGCCCCTGAAGGTGCAGACGGTGCCTTATCCGCGCGGCGGCTTCACCGAGTTGGCGAAGTCATCGGCCCTGCCGCCGGCCAAGGCGGAGGCCGAGCTGAAGTTGCTCAACGGCGTGTACGGCGGCGGCGCCGAACCGAAGCCGGGGCAGATGGTGAAGGTGGTGAACTAGGGCCGCTGCGCGTGCGCGTTTGCGTGCGCGTGGGCCTGCCGGCGGAATTCCCAGGGCGGCGTCGCGCCCGGCTCGGACCAGAGCCCGCGCCGCTCTTGCCGCGCCGAGGCTTCGGCGTCGGCGTAGAGCCGGCGGTCCGCCGGCGACTGCTCGCGCGCGTAGGCCACGTAGTGCCAGGCGAAGCCGCGGCGCACCTGCTCGCGGTTCACGTCCAGGTCGCCGACCAGCACCTTGCCGACGAGGCGCCCGTAGCGATCGGTCTTGCGGCCCTCGATCCGCACCGGGCGGCCGTGAACGAGCCGGTCGAGGCTCTGCTTGGAGCGCTGCCCGAAGGCCTGCCGCTTCTCGGGCGCGTCGATGCCAGCCAGCCGCACCCGGTGCTGCGCGAGGCCCGCGTCCAGCACGGTCAGCGTGTCGCCGTCGGCGACGCCGACGACCACCCCTGACAGGCTCGCCGCGGCGCAAGGCAGCGCGCAGAGCAGGGCGCCGGCGAGCGCCCACGCCCAGGCGCGCCGGGCCCGCAGGTTCAAGGGCTGGCGGGGAAGGCGGCCCACCGGCCCTTCAGGCGGCCGGCCCGGTGTCGTGGACGCACTTCTTCACGTTGCTGTTCTTCGCCGCGCCGGCCAGCTTCTTCTCGGTGGCGGCCGTTTCGCACTTCGCCTTGGCGTCCTTCTCGCACTTCTTCACGAACGAGTTCTGCGCGGCGCCGGACAGCTTCTTCTCCTTGGCGGCAGCCATGCAGGCGGAATCGGACGCGTGGGCGACGAAGGCAAATGCGGCGAGCGCCAGGACGGCAAGTTTCTTCATGGGGGGTCTCCGGACAGCGCGGGGTGCGCAAGGGAATTCTTGCACAGCTGTCCTGTGATGAAGTCCACGCGCCCAGGGGCGCGTAGTGGCTATCGCGACGGCGGGTCCCCGGTCCGGCGCATGGGACGGAAGGCCTATAGTCACCCGCCGGCCTCCTTCCCACACTCCACGGCATGAAGCTCGTCGAGGCGATGCGCGATACCCGCGAATCCCTGCGCGAATTGCTGCTGCCGGCCGCCCCGGTCATCCTGCTGGCGATCGGGCTGCTGGTGCTGGCGTACTTCTGGCTGGACCCCAACCCTCCCAAGCGCGTCGTGCTCGCCACCGGCCTGGCGCGCAGCGCCTACGACGAATTCGGCCAGCGCTATCACGACGCGCTGGCCCCGTACGGCGTCGAGGTGGTCCTGCTGCCGAGCCAGGGCTCGCTGGACAACCTGCAACTGCTGCGCGAAGGCCGCGCCGACCTCGCCTTCGTGCAGGGCGGGAGCAACGACCCCCCACCGGGCCGGGAGGAGTCGCTCGTCACCCTGGGCAGCCTGTTCCTGGAGCCCCTGTGGCTGTTCTACCGCGAGGACGTGTACCGCGACGAGGTCGCGCGCAAGGCGGGCGCGCGCCACCTGCTCTCGCTCACGCAGCTGGAAGGGCTGTCGCTGAACGTGGGCAGCAGCGGCACGGGCGTGCCGGTGCTCATGGACAAGCTGTTCCGCGCCAACAAGGTCGACTCGGGCCGGCTGCAGCTCACCCGGCTCGAGGAGACGCCGGCCACGGCCGCCCTGCTGGACGGACAGCTGGACGCGCTCGTGTTCGCTTCCGCGCCCGAATCGCTGATGGTGCAGATGCTGCTGGCGACGCCCGGCGTCAAGCTGATGGACTTCAGCCAGAGCGAGGCCTACTCGCGCCGCTTCCCCTTCCTGACGCCCGTGGTGCTGCCGCGCGGCGTGGTGGACCTGGCGCAGGACCAGCCCCCGGACGATGTGCGGCTGGTCGCCACGACGACCGAGCTGATCGCCCGCGAGGGCACGCACCCGGCGATCCTGCAGCTGTTCGCGCAGGCCGCGAACGACATCCACGGGCCGGCCGGCTGGTTCAACCGCGCCGGCGCCTTCCCCGTCACGCAGCGCAGCGGCTACATGGTGTCGCGCGAGGCGGAACGCGTCTACCGCTCCGGCCAGCCCTTCCTGCAACGCTGGCTGCCGTTCTGGATGGCCAACCTGGTGGAGCGGATGTGGATCGTCTTCGGCCTGGTCGTGGCGCTCGTCCTGCCGCTCTCGCGCATCGTTCCGCCGCTGTACACGTTCCGCATCCGCCGGCGCGTGTTCCGCTGGTACGGCAAGCTGCGCGAGCTGGAACGCCAGCTGCAGCTGCACCCGGAGCGCGCCCCCGAGCTGCTGCGCGAGCTCGAGGCCCTGGACAACCGCACCGAGCGTATCGTCGTGCCGCTGGCGTACGTGGACGAGTTCTACGAATTGCGCAACAACATCGCGGCGGTGCGGCGCAGGGCCTGGGTGGCCGCCGAGGCCTCGGTCCCCGCCACCGGGGCCGAGGCGTCGTGATCGCGGCGGCGTCCTACGGGGCCCTCCGGGCCGGGCCGGCCCAGAATGGCCGGATGAAGACCGAGCGCGAGAAGATGCTCGCCGGCGAGCTTTACAACGCCCAGGACCCCGAGCTGGTGGCCGGCCGCGAACGCGCCCGCGCGCTGGCGCTGCGCCTCGGCGAGCTGGCGTACGACCATCCGCGGCGGCGCGGCCTGCTCGAGGCGCTGTTCGGCGCCGGCGGCGACACGGTGTTCGTCACGCCGCCCTTCTTCTGCGACTACGGCACGCAGATCGAACTGGGCGAGAACGTCTACTTCAACTTCAACTGCGTGCTGCTGGACGTGTGCACGATCCGGATCGGCGCCCACACCCTGGTCGGGCCGGCCGTGCAGATCTACACGCCGCTGCACCCCTTCGACGCGGCGCTGCGCCGGCGGCAGGAGTACGGCAAGCCCGTCACGATCGGCTCGGACGTGTGGATCGGCGGCGGCGCGATCATCCTTCCCGGCGTGCGCATCGGCGACCGCACGGTGATCGGCGCGGGCAGCGTGGTCACGCGCGACCTCCCGGCCGACGTCTTCGCCGCCGGCAATCCCTGCCGGGTCGTGCGCCCGCTGGCATGAAGCGGCGCGGGCCGGGCTCCGCGCCGCCAAGTGCGCGCCCTGGCGGGCGCTCTCTCATTGCAGCAGGTGCGCTTCCTCGGGAACGCAGAACTCCGCCTCCGGCTCCCCGGGAGGTCCAGATTCCAGCCTGTAGCTGGCGCTTGCCCCGGGCTCTTCCACGCGCGGGGCGCGGTCCGACAGCGCCCGCCGAGGCTTCGTGATCGGCTCGGTTCCGCTGCCTGAGGCCGCGGAGATCTCGATACCGAGGTCGCAGTCGGCGGTCCGCCGGTGGGTGTTCTTGATTCGCATGGCTCTTCCTCCGTCTGCACTGCGTTCCAGTGGGTTCCGTCATCTCGCCGGGTCCAGGCCGTCGCAGCGCTGCCAGTGCGGCGCGGCGAAGGCCTTCGCGAGGCGACCATCTACTTCGTGCGGAAAGCCTCGCGGCCGTGGCTGCGGGCCCGTCGGGGGAACCGCGGCGTCGTGCGCCGCGTTGTGTATGTATCTGAGTGTTGCAAAATCGGTGCCAAATGTAAAGCGTCGCTCAAGATTGAGCGAGGCGACATTTGAGTGGCGAAAGCCGTACGGGCCTGCACCTGCCAGGTGCGCGCGCGGTGAGAGTGGTGGGGATTCCCCGTAGTCCAGGCCCACGGCGATGCCTCGCGAATCCCCTGCCACGTCAGGGACAAGCGTCCGGCTTGCCGGCGCCTGCGTATCCAGCATGCCGCGCGCGCAGTGCCGTGCGGGCTCCCATCGTCCGCAACGCCGCCATGGCGGAAGAGGTGGTCGAGGATGCCTACTACCGGTTGTGGCGGCAGGCCGCGTGCTCTGGCAGCACGGAGGGCAGGCCGCGATGCTCTATTACGCGCGGCCGGGCGCATCGGTCCCGATGCACACGCACGGCCACGACGAGGAATGCCTGATGGTGCAGGGCGAACTGTTCCTGGACGACATGCTGCTGCAGGAAGGCGACTACCAGCTCGCGCCGGCCGGCACGGGCCACCGCATCACCGAGACGGACACGGGCGTGGTGATCTATGCGCACGGGGACCTGGACCTGAAATTCGTCGGCTGAAGCCCCGCGGAAGGGGCTTCCCATAACGATCGAACCCACGCGCTCACCTTCCGGCCCCGAGAGCCTCCCACTCCGCCAGCAGCAAGGTCTCGATGTCGTGCACCGGTCGACCCGTCGCCCGCGCGACCGCGTTCCTGTACGGCGGCATGTTCGTGCACTCCAGGACGATCTCGGCCACCTCCGGGTGGCGGCCGACGAGACGGAGCGCGGCCGACACGACGTCCCGCTCCGCCTGCGCCAGGTCCATCGTGCTGTCGTTCGAGAGGATGCGCCGGTGGAACTCGCAGCCGGGCTCGACACCCTGCAGGGGCGTTCCGGCGGGAACGCCGGCGGCATCGAGAACGGCAGGCGTCAGGGACGCAGCGGCGATCGTCAGGATGCCGGGCCGGCGGCAGCGGGACACCTGCAGCAGGCTGGAGGTGACGACGGGCACGGCGAGCGCGCGCGACAAGGTCGCCTGCCAGCTCGCCAGGAAGCCGCAGCTGGTCGACAGCAGCGATGCGCCCTGGCGCTCCAACTCCAGTGCCGCGTCGAGGAAGGGTTGCAGCAGCGCGGGGTCCGCTTCGTTGACCACCCGATGGGGCGAAGCGCCCCGCACCGTCGCGAAGCGCACGGGAATGCCGGCGCGCCCGTACGTTTGCGGATTTCCCACGTCGCCGACCGGCCGCGGGAACCGCGTGTCGAGCATCAGGATGCCGAGGAAGCCCTGGGGCAAGGCGACAGCCTCAATGGCCCGCCGCGCGCAATCGCGGCAGCAACTCCTGCTCGCCTCGCGGCGTGAGGTCCACCACCCTTCCATGCGTCCGGCGCAGCCAGCCCGCTTCGAGGAAGTGGCCGAAGATCTCGTCGGCGAGCTGGCCCGCGAGGTGGTCGCGACGCTCCGACCAGTCCAGGCATCGGTACGCATACCGGCGCCGGCCGCTGGGCGGGCTCGGTTGCAGGCCCATGGCCTGCAGCCACGTGCAGCCGGCCGGCGTCAGCGCATAGCCCTCCGCTGCGTCTTCCAGTCCGCCGCGCGACACCAGGGCCTCGAACAGCTGGATCGCCAACTGCCCGGCCAGGTGGCCGTAGCAGCACCGGGCGCGGCGCAGGCGCCTGCGTTCGGGATGCGACCAGCTCCGGTCGTGCTCGTCGCGCTCCGCCACCAGGGCAAGCGCCTCCAGCGCATGCGCCACTTCGGCATCGGCGAGCCGGAAATAGCGGTGCCGCCCGCGGGGCTCGCAGACGACGAAGCGGGCATCCAGCAGCTTGCCCAGGTGCCCGCTGGCCGTGGCCGCCGTGACCGAGGCGGCCTTCGCCAGTTCGCCGGCGCTGGCGTACTCGCCCGACAGCAGGTAGGCCAGCATGCGCGAGCGCGCGGGGTCGGCCACCAGGGCGGCGACGCGGGCGAGGCGGGGTTCGTGCGATGCGGTCATGGGGCGGCGGGCACATTCTCCAGCCAACTGCGCTCTTCGCGGAGAATGAAACGCTCCGCCTGCGCTCGCTCGAAGTTGGCACGACCGTCGGGGTCGGCCTGGAGGGCGGCGCGGTAGCGCTCGTAGCCGGCCAGGTCCTCGAAGCCGACCAGGCCCCAGGCCACGTCGTTGCTGCCTTCGTGCGGCAGGAAGTAGCCGATCAGGTGGCCGCCGCAACGGGGAATGACGGCCGACCAGGCCTCGGCGTAGCGCCTGAAGGCTTCGCGCTGGAAGGGGTCGATCTGGTAGCGGATGAAGCAGGTGATAGCCATGGCGTTCGCTGGTGGGTTGCGATGGCACGCACTGTGCGCCGCCGAGCCGGTGCAACGCTTCGGTCGAGGCCGAAGCGTCGCGGCCGCCTGCTGCTCGACTGCATCCCGTGTCCGGCATGTTGACCGACGGCAACGCGCAAGCTGCGTTCCCGTGCCAATCTTTCACTTCCCATCAACCCATCCGAACCGAGGCCACGCCATGCGACTGCTTTCGTTCCGCGCCTGCCTCCTTGCCACCTTGCTCCTGCTCGCGGGCTGTGGCAGCGCGCCCATCGCGCAGATGTGCGATCCCTTCGAACCACCCAACTGCGCGCAGCACGCCAGCTACGTGATCGTCCATCCCGATTGAAGCGGGAGTCGGTGCGCCGCGTCCACTCGGGCCGACGTGCCGACCCGCTCGTGAACTCGCCATCTGACAAGGACGTGAGGAGGGACTGAATGCTGCAGCGGCGAACTTTCGTGTCGAGCATCGCTTGCGCGGGATTGATTGCGGGTGCCATCGGGACTGCAAGCAGCGTGCGGGCGCAGCGTCCGGTGCACCCGATCGTGCGCCCGCCTCGCCCCGGAGGACCGCTCGGCCCGGGCCGCCTCGACACGGGCGCGGGCGTGGCGTCGGGTCCGCTGCCGGGGGTCTTCGTCGTCGTGGCCGTGGACACCCAGGCCGACACGCTGCAGTTGCGCGACGAAGGCGGCCGCACTGGCGTCGTGCACGTGCAGGGCGACATGTTCGACCTCGCCTCGCTGAAGCCGGGCGACGAGGTGGAGGTCGACTTCCTGGTGCCCCAGCCCGGCGACACCAGGCTGGAGGCGGGTGGCCTCTGGAAGGTGCAGCGCTGAGTCGCGACCGCGGCCCTCGGTGGTTGTGGGCCGGACTGGCGATCGCGTCCTGGCTCAGCTTGCGAGGCGCGCGAGGCGCGCGAGCCCGCTCGAAATGTAAAACCGGTTTGCGGACGCCACCGACGGCGGGCTGGCGCGCGAGAATGGGACCTATGTCCAATGGCGCGCCGACTCCTTCGCGCGACCATCACGGTCTGGAGGTCGCCGCGATGTACCGGCTTCACCTGCTTGCATTCTGCGTGACGCTGGCCGGCTCGCTTGCCGCGCCGATGGCCACCGCAGCCGACTGGGGCTACCAGATCGGAACGCGTCTCGGCGATGGTCGCGACATGGTCATGCGATCGTCCGCCACCGGCACCGTCACTGCCGTCGATGCCGAGGCGCGCCTGATGGCACTGAAGCTTGCCGCCGGCAGCATGATCTTCCGCCTGGACTCGACGATCCCCAACGTGGAGCAGATCCAGGTCGGTGGCCACGTACGGGTAGGCTACGTGGCCGGCTACCTGATCAAGGCGCGCAAGGGCGCCACGGAGCCGCGCAAGCCGCCGCTCCCGGTGGCCGTCGAAAATCGCGAGTCGCCAGGCATCGATGCCTACGAGCCTCCCCTCACCTTCGCCGCCGACGTGGTGTCCGTGGACCGGACCAACCTCAAACTGCTGCTGAAAGTCCCCGGCGGGCAACTCGAGGACCTCTCGGTCTACGACCGAAGCTCGCTCGTCGGCGTGCGCGCCGGAGACCAGATCTGGGTCTCCATGCTCCAGGCCGTCGCGCTGGACGTCACCATCCTTCCCTGAGCGCCTGCTCCGCAGAGCGGATGTTTCTCCCTCTCCCTGCGAGGGGGTGTCGGGGTGAGGTCGCCCGCGGCGTGCCGCCGCTACACCTGTAAGTGCTGTGTGGATTGGCCGGCAGGCGCAGGCGCGCGAGGGTGCTGTTCACGATCGTAACCAGGGCGCGACCCGATCGATGCTCGCGCGCTGTCCAGGCGCCTCCAGGCTTTGCCATCAGCGGGCGATGCGCACACCGGCCTCGCGCCACACACAGTGACATCACCGTGGAGGATCCGCGGCTCGGCTGCGGTCCGGAACTTCCCCGTGGACCGATTCCGTCACGCGCGGCAGGCAACCCGTAAGCCGGGTAAGAGTGCGGCGCAGAGCGCTGCGAAGGCCCTTCTTGCCCCTAATCTGCGGGGTCCCTGTTCTCCTCCAAGGAGTTTTCATGAAACGTCCGAATGCATTCCTGTTCGTTGCCGCGGGCCTGGTCGCCGGCCTCGCGTTCGCGCAGCAGCCGCAAGGCATGGTCAAGGTCGATCTCGGCACGGTGGCCAACACGGTCGCCAAGAACATGAACGTCGAAGCCGAGAAGATCCCGGCCTCGGTGCAACTCCCCGTCGGGATCGCCGCCACGACCTGCGGTGTTCCGGCGGCCAAGCTGGCGCCGGGCGCCGGCGGCGAGATGGCGTCCTGCCAGGCGACCACCACGTCGGTGGTGCTGGAGGAATTCCTGGGCAAGCAGCTGAAGGCCGCCCCGAAGCAATAGCGCTTCCCGCGCGCTAAGCCTGCGCTGGTCGAGGCAGCTCCCAGCCCAGCACCTCGGCCAGCCGCGTCACCACCCACGAGACCTCGCCCGGCTCCAGGCCGGTTCCGGCATCCGAGAGCGCGAGCTCCATCCGCGCCAGCGTCTCGCGCTCACTGCCGCCCGACTTGAAGTGCGCGCTCGCCGCCTGTTCGGCGGAGAGCTGCGCGAGGTCCTCGCACAGCTCGTAGCGCGCGCGCACCGTGGGCATCGGTTGCAGCAGGCGATGCCCGCCGGGGGAAGTGAAAAGCGCCAGGAAAGATGGCGGCACTTCGATCTGGTTGAAGTCGTCCATGCGTGCGGGAAGTAGAGCCTGTCGAAGCATAGCGGCCCCGCGCCGATGCGGAATGCCCCGCCTTCCGCGCGCAATTCCTCGACTGCCTGGCCAGCGAGGCCCACGAGAGCCGCTGCCGGGTGCACTTCTGCCTCGCCCGTCGCGCTTGATGCGCCAGGCGCCTCAGGCGTGCAGTTCCACCACGTCGCCGTCCTCGACGACGTGCTCCGGGCCGACGTGCTGGCCATCGAACGCGGAGTGGCCCCACACGCGCGCATAGCGCAGCGAGCGCGCCACGTCGCCATGGACCTGCCGGGCCACGTCGCCCACCGTCTGGCCGCGGCGCAGCGTGAACGGGCGATGCTTGTCGGCGGCGTGGCCGGGCAGCTTCGTATAGACGCGCACGATGCCCAGGTGGCGGAACAACCACGGCCCGACCTCCCCCAGCCCCTGCGCGCTCTCCGCCGAGACGGCGAGCATCGGCCACTGCGCGCGGCTCAAGTCCCGCAACACCTGCAATTCGGCGTCGGCGTCGGCGCTGCCGTCGGCCTTGTTCGCCAGCAGGAGGGCGGGCAGCCGCAGCGCGAAAGGGTCTTCCTCCAGGGCGGAGGGGTCCGCATCGCCGGGCCAAGGCCCTCCCAGCGTCACGCGTTGCTGCGCCAGCACGTCCTGCACGGACTGCAACTGGTCGACGCACTCCGGGTCGCCGAGGTCCACCACCAGCAGCGCGGCATCGGCCGTCTGCAGGGAGTTCACCAGCCAGGGCACCGGATGCTCCGCGCTGACCGGCGGCAGGTCGACCAGCTGCAAGTGGACGTCCTCGAAGGGCAGCATCCCGGCCTCGGGATACTGCGTGGTGAAAGGGTAGGGCCCGACGTGCGCGCTGGAACCGGTCAGCCGCGCATGCAGCGACGACTTGCCGGCGTTCGGCGGGCCGAGCAGCGCCAGCTGGGCGGCCCCTTCGGGGCGGATGACGAGCGTGGGCCCGCCGTGGACCCCGCCCTTGCGCAGGCCGCCCTCGATCTGGTCCGCCAGGTCCTTGATCCGCGCCTTGATGTCGGCCTGGAGGTGCTCGGTGCCCTTGTGCTTGGGGATGGTCCGCAGCATCTCGCGCAGCGTCCCCAGCCGTTCGTGCGGGTCGCGCGTCTTGCGGAAGGCAGCTTCGGCCGCCTTGTACTCGGGCGAGAGGTTGGCGGGCACGCCCCGACCTTAATGCAGCGGCCGCGCCGCGTCGAGCACGGGCCGAGGGAGGCGTATTCTCCGCGGCGTGCCACCCCCTCCGCCGCCCCTGCACTGGCGCGGGATGCAGCACGGCGACCTCCCGGCACTGATGGAGATCGCCGCGGCCGCCCATCCCGACTTCCCGGAAGACGAAGCCGTCTTCGCCGAGCGCCTGCGCCTTTTTCCGGCCGGGTGCCGGACGCTGGTCGGCGCGCGCGGGCGTCTGTACGGCTATGTGTTGAGCCACCCCTGGCAGGAAGCCTTGCCCGTCCCGCTCGACTCGCTGCTGGCGACCCTGCCGGCCCGGCCGGAAACCCTGTACCTGCATGACCTGGCCTTGCTGCCGGGCGCGCGTGGCAGCGGTGCGGCGGGCGAGGTGGTGCGTGAGCTGCTCGGGCTGGCGCGCGGCCTGGGCCTGCACTCCGTGTCGCTGGTCGCGGTGAGCGGCTCCGCGGGTTTCTGGGGCCGGCAGGGCTTCGAGGCCCGGAGCACGGCCGCGCGGGAGTTACGGTGCTACGGCGACGACGCCGTCTTCATGGTGCACGCGTTCGCGGGGGCCGAGACGTGAGCGAACCCGGCCGTCAAACCCGGCGGCGAACCAGCTCGCAGAGGGCGTAGACCGGAACGCAGGCGCCGATCACGATGGTTGCCGTGAGCAGGCAAGCCGTGCGCTCCGTCGGGGCGGACGTGAAGAGGGCCATGAGCGCGATGGCCGGGGCGTAGAGCAGGTACAGGGCGGCCAGCAGGCGTCCCCAACCGCCACGGACCGGTTCCGCACGGATCGGCTCGGAATCGATGGCGGTTGCATGAGACATCTCTGGCCCTCCCAATGAGTATGTCCCGCCACGATACGGTCCGGGCTCGTTCGCCGGAACGCCCGAACGTGCCGAAGGGGGTCCCACCCTCGGGCCTTTCTTGCCAGCCGCGGCGGCTTCCCGGGATCGTCCGGCGGCGCCCGTATGGGACGTTGGACCAATAGCGCGGCGGCAGCGTTCGGGGCACCCTCGCGTCCGGGTGTGGTCGCGCGCGCATCTTCCTTTCCCCAACCCGCTCCGACCGGGCCCTCCCGGCGAGCCGATGTGCGCACTGGACTCGGGTCGGCCCAGCTATTCGTCGGCCCGTCAACTGGAGACTTTCATGACCAAGTCGCTTCTCGTCATCTGTGCCGCGGTCGCGGCGTTCGGCGCCTCCCAGCTGACTTTTGCCCAGACTCCTCGGCCGGAGGAAGACACCGCCAAGGCCAGCAAGCCGGCCACGAAGGCGGAAAAGGAAGCCGCCAAGGAAAAGCGGCGTGCCGCCGGCAAGGACGTGGCCGCCAAGGACCAAGGCCGGCTGGAAGACCAGCCCACCAAGCCCGGCTCGGCCGTCAAGGTCTCGGACGAGGAAAAGGCCCTCGGCAAGGCGAAGCGCCAGGCCGCCGGCAAGGAAGCCGCCAAGGCCGGATCGGGCCGCCTCGACGACGTCGACACGAAGAAGTAAGCCGCGAGCTCCTGCGCGTGGGCTGCACGCGCCGGCTTCGAGGTCCCTCGGAACCCGCACCGGCGCGATGGCACCGGTGCGCATTCGCCCAAGCACCCCCCGGACCGCATCCCAAGCCGCAGCGGGTAATCGCGGGGACTCGGAGCGCGCCCGCGCCCGGAGGTGCTCGCGTGCGGGAGGCTTACCTCGCGCCGGAGCCCGAGCCGGCGCCGCCGGCGCTGCCGCCGCCACCGCCACCGCCCGGGCTCACCGCGGCGGGATTGCCCGAGCGGTTGGCATCCGAGCTGTTCTTCGTCTCGGCGGGGTTCGACGTGTTGTTGCCCATGCGCGAGGTGCTTCCCGTGGACGAGCAGGCGGCGAGCGCCAGCGCGACGAAGATGGCGGCAAGGAGTTTGTCCATGGTGGTGGATCCGTTCGACCGCCCCGGCTCCGGCGGGATGGAGGCGGCCCGAAGCCGCCACGCCATTACGAACAAGGACCGCACCGCGCCTCGTCGGCGAATTCAGCGCGGGCGGGCAAGCGCGTCCGGCACGTGCCCGTGCGCCGCGTCCTACTCCTGATTCCCGCTGCCGGGCTCAGGCACCGAGGAAGGACTGCCCGCAGACGCGCAGCGTCTGTCCCGTCACCGCCTGCGCGTCGGAGCGGGCGAGGAAGGCGATGGCCTCGGCCACGTCTTCCGGCAGGCCGCCCTGCTGGAGCGCATTGAGGCGACGGCCGACCTGGCGGAGCATCCAGGGGATGCGCCGCGTCATCTCGGTCTCGATGAACCCCGGCGCCACGGCGTTCGCCGTGCCGCCCCGCGGCGCGAGCTCGCGTGCACGCGCGGCCGTGTAGCCGATGAGGGCGGCCTTGGAGGCGGCGTAGTTCGCCTGCCCGGCGTTGCCGGCGATGCCGCTGATCGAGGCCAGGCAGATTTCGCGGGCGGCGGGCTTCATCGCGCCGCCGCGGTCCAGGGCCGCATCGATCGCCAGCACGGCGCGCAGGTTCACGTCCAGCACGCTGTCCCATTCGCGCCCGCTCATCTTCGCGAGGGTGCGGTCGCGCGTGATGCCGGCGTTGTGCACGAGGATGTCGATGCCGCCGAGGCCGCGCGCGAATTCGCCGAGGCGCGCCGACGCCTCGGGAACGGTGAGGTCCAGGGGCAGCGCCTGGCCGCCCAGCTCCTCGGCCAGGGCCGCCAGCCGCCCGGCCGAGGACGGCACGTCCACGCACGCCACGCTCGCGCCGTCCTGCGCGAGGCGGCGGGCCGTGGCCGCGCCGATGGCGCCGGCCGCGCCCGTGACGACCGCGACGCGGCCGTGGAAGGCCGGCTGCGCGATGCGCTCCACTTCCGGGGTGGGCGAGCGCAGGTCCAGCACCTGGCCGGACACGAAGGCCGAACGGTCGGTGCAGAAGAAGGACAGCGCCGCATCCAGCCCCTGCGGCCAGGCGCCGCGGATGCGCAGGGCATTGGCCGTCGCGCCGTGCCGGCCGATTTCCTTGGCCAGCGAGCGCGTCAGGCCCTCCACCGCACGCGCACAGGCGGCGGCTTCGGCGCCGTCGCCCTCGCCGTCGGCCAGCAGCAGCACGCGCCCGTGCGCGTCCAGCCGGCCCAGCGCCGGATGGAGCAGGTCGTACAGCTCGCGCAGCTGGTCCACCGCGCTGCAGCCGGTCGCGTCGACGATCACCGCCTGCACGCAGCCCAGGTGCTCCAGGACGCCCCCGAGGCGGACGACCGCGCGCCGTACCGTCTCGGCGAGGCCGGCCGCGGGCACGGCGGCCACCAGCACGCTGCGCCCCTGCAGCTCCAGCGGCCGGTACGGTTGCGTGCTGCGGGCGAGCCGGGCGGGCTGCGGCAGGCCGAGGCCGCGCACCAGCGGGCGCGTCAAGGGGTGGTTGGCGAGAGAGACGAGGCGGTCGGGCATGCAGCTCCAGCGAGGCACGCCATTATGGTACGCGAACGTTCCAACGCGGCCGCTTCGCCGCCCCGCCGGTCAGCGCGGGACCAGCGCGAAGATGCGCACCGCCGATCCGGTCCCGCCCTTCACCTTCAGCGGCGGCACGACGACGGCGAACTCGTAGGCCTTCGCGGCCGCGAGTTCCTCCAGGTTCAGGTTCTCGACGATGTAGATGCCGGAGTCGGCGATCAGCCGCATGTGCACGGGAAAGACCTGGAACTTCGGCGAGGTGACGATCGGCGGCCGCTTCTCGAAGGTGAGGGTGTCGTCGCCGACCACGCGCGCGCCCTGGCGGATCAGGTATTCGGCGGCATTCAGGCTGGGGCCGGGCGAGTTGTCGCCGGCGTACAGCGCCGCATTCCCCTTGAAGTGCTGGCCCCATCCGGTGCGGATGAAGACCGTGTCGCCCCGCTGCAGGCGCACGCCGTGCTGGCGCGCCGCCAGTTCCAGGTGCTCGCCGGTGATCTCGAAGTTCGCGGGCAGCGGCGCCGGCCCGTTCATGACGACGCTGGCCACGTCCAGCAGGACGCCGCGGTTCACGAGCAGGTCGTTGGGGAACTGGTCGATGGCGAGGTGGGCGCCGACGCCGCTCGCGCCGATGCCTTCCGGCTGCGCCGTCGCGCGCTCCGCATCGACGCCGCCAAAGAGCTTGCCTTCGCGACCGATGTGGCCGATGGCGTCGATGCTGGGCGCGCCGTGCTGGCCGCTCCACTGCATCTGCTCCGCCGCGAAGGAGAGCTGATTGTCGTCGCGGAAGCTGCCCCGCGTCTTGCCGTGGGTGGCGCTCAGCGCGAAGGAATAGGGCGGGTTCACCGAGGCCACGGGGGACTGGATCTCCCAGGTGTGCGACAGGTCGATCAGGCGCGCGCTGCGCAGCGAGGCGATGAAGGCGGGCGTGGCCGCGGAGGACCCGCCGGGGCCGGGCGCGGCACAGCCGGCGCACAGCGCGGCGAGCGCGGCAGCGAGCACGGCGCGAACGGGACGGACTGCGAACGGGAGCGCGTACGCCTTCTTCATGCTGGGTCCTTTCGTTGGAGCGCCCGGCGCCTGACGAGAGGTGGCGCCGCCGGCGCCGGCAATGATCCCGGTCCCGGCCGCGGCAGGCAAGGGGTTCAGGGCGCCTGTCAGAGGCTCATGCGTATGCTCGGGGGCCATGCCCCTTCACACGATCCGACTGCTGGCCCCGGCCCTGTCCTATCCCGCGGCGGAACACGAGTCGCTGCTCGAGGCTGCGCAGGCCGCGGGGATCGCGCTGCAGAGCTCCTGCCGCAATGGCACCTGCCGCACCTGCATGCGCCGGCTGGAGTCTGGCGCGGTGGAATATCGCATCCCCTGGCCGGGGCTGAGCCCGGACGAGCGCTCGGACGGCTGGGTCCTGCCCTGCGTGGCCGAGCCCCGCTCGGACGTGGTGCTGGGTGCGCCGGCCCAGCCAGGGTGGTGGAGCGGCTCAGGCAGCGCCGGGGACGAATGATGCACACCGAATGTGCATCGGGTGCGCATTCCGTCGCATGCGGGAGTGCTTCCTTAGGTTACTGGCACAGGACGTGCTCAGGTTCCTGCGTCACAGTATTGGGTTCGAGGAGGTTTCCGTGTCGCGCGCGTCCGTTCTGATCGTCGAAGACGAGCACTTCCTGGGAAGCAATCTCCAGGAATACCTGCGTCGCAGGGGCTGGGACGCCCAGCTCGCGCGCACCGGGGAACTCGCCCTCGCCGAATACGAACGCCTGCGGCCCTGCCTCGTCCTGATGGACTACGAGCTGCCCGACATGGACGGCTTCCAGATCCTCGGCGCCATGCGCGCCACCGAAGAGGCGCCCTGCGGCTGCGTCATGATGACGGCCCACACCAGCGAGACCGTGATCTGGCGCGCCGGCGAGCAGGAGGTCGTGCACGTGCTGCAGAAGCCGTTCGCGCTTTCCGAGATGGAGCGCTGGCTGCAGACCGCCTCCGCCAACTGCCGCTGCGGTACCTGCGCGCCCTGAGCGGCACCGGCGGCCGGCCCTGCTCTCGCGGCTGGGCCGCCTTCCTGCCCCCCCAGTCGCGGCTGAGCCGCCTCCCCCAAAGCCCAGTCCGATGGCGTCAAAACGCCATGCCTATCCCATGGACGACAAGGGGTTGCGGGATGGGTTCCCCCAAAGGCGGGTGGATTCGCCCACCCAGACCGGCCCGAGAAGCGCGGTGTCGGACAAAGGAGGACACGCCCTTCCGTTCCTGCTTAGGCATTCGGCCCGGAGGCAGGGATGCGACCCGGCCCGCTTCCCGCCGTGACTAGGCCGCGGCCAGCGCGAGCGCCAGCCGGGCGCCCACTTCGGCGTTGTGCTTCACGAGCGCGATGTTGGTGGCGAGGCTGCGCCCGCCGGTCAGGGCCTGGATGCGATCGAGCAGGTAGGGCGTCAGCGCCTTGCCGGCGATGCCCTGCCGCGAGGCTTCGGCGAGGGCCTGTTCCGTGATCGCGTCGATCTCCTCGCGCGGCATCGCCGAGGCCTGCGGGACGGGCGTCGCCAGCACGACGCCGCCCGCGAGGCCCAGGTCCCACTTCGCGCGGATGAAGCGCGCCTGCTGCGCCGGGTCGTCGATGCGGAAGTCGGCGCGGAAGCCGCTGTCGCGCGTGTAGAAGGCCGGGAAATTGTCCTGCCCGCAGGCGAGCACCGGCACGCCGTGCGTTTCCAGGTATTCCAGCGTGAGGCCGATGTCGAGGATCGACTTGGCGCCGGCGCACACCACCGCCACCGACGTCTTCGCCAGTTCCTGCAGGTCGGCCGAGATGTCGAAGGTCTCGGGTGCGCCCCGGTGCACGCCGCCGATGCCGCCGGTCACGAACACTTCGATGCCCGCGAGCGCCGCGCAGATCATCGTGCCGGCCACCGTGGTCGCGCCCAGGCCGCCGCTGGCCAGCACCGCCGGCAGGTCGCGCCGGCTCACCTTCTGCGCTTCGCCCGAGCGTCCCAGCCACTCGAGCTCCTCGTCCGACAAGCCGATGCGGATGCGCCCGCCGATCACCGCGATGGTGGCGGGCTCCGCGCCGAGGCCGCGGATCACGGCCTCCACCTCGCGCGCGGTGCGCACGTTCTGCGGGTACGGCATGCCGTGCGAGATGATGGTGGACTCCAGGGCCACGACGGGACGGCCGGCCGCCTGCGCGGCCGTCACCGGTGCGCTGCGGATCAGCCAGGGGCAGGCAGTGTCGGCGTTCATGCCGGGACAGTGTGCCGGAGATTTGCTTATGCCGATAAGCAACTGAAAACTCCATCGTTCCCTTGCCGCACGGCGGCTTCCAGAATGCGACGCAGAACAACCGCCCACCTGGAGGTCCCCTCGATGTCGCTTCGTCGCAAGTTCCTGAAACTGTCCGCCTCCACCCTCCTGGGCCTCGCTGCCTCCGCCGCGTTCGCGCAGCAGGGCGTGCAGCTTCTCAACGTCTCCTACGATCCCACGCGCGAGCTGTACGTGGAGTTCAACCAGGCTTTCGCGAAGTACTGGAAGGGCAAGACCGGCCAGGACGTCTCGGTCAAGCAGTCGCACGGCGGCTCGGGCAAGCAGGCGCGGTCCGTGATCGACGGCCTCGATGCCGATGTCGTCACGCTGGCCCTGGCCGGCGATACCGACGCGCTGGTGAAGAACGGCGGCTGGATCAAGCCGGACTGGCAGAAGCGCCTGCCGCACAACGCCTCGCCCTACACCTCCACCATCGTCCTGGTCGTGCGCGCGGGCAATCCCAAGGGCATCAAGGACTGGGACGACCTCGTCAAGCCCGGCGTCAGCGTGATCACGCCCAACCCGAAGACCTCGGGCGGTGCGCGCTGGAACTACCTGGCGGCCTGGGAGTTCGCCAAGCGCAAGTACGGCGGCGATGCCAAGGCCAAGGAGTTCGTGGCCAGGCTGTTCAGCAACGTGCCGGTGCTGGACACGGGCGCGCGCGGCTCCACCATCACCTTCGCCCAGCGCGCGCAGGGCGACGTGCTGATCGCCTGGGAGAACGAGGCCTGGCTGCTGGAGAAGGAGTTCGGCACCAAGTTCGATGTCGTCGTGCCCTCGCTCAGCATCCTGGCGGAGCCCGCCGTCGCGGTGGTCGACAAGGTGGTGGACAAGCGTGGCACGCGCGCCGTCGCCGAGGAGTACCTGAAGTACCTGTATTCCGAGGAGGGCCAGGACATCGCCGGCAAGCACTTCTACCGCCCCGCCGCCTCGCAGAAGGCGCAGGCCAAGTACGCGAAGCAGTTCCCGAAGCTGAACCTGTTCACCATCGACCAGGGCTTCGGCGGCTGGGACAACGCGACGAAGCTGCACTTCGCCGACGGCGGCAGCTTCGACCAGATCTACACGAAGAAATGACGATGTGCGCGCACCAGGCCGCCGTGCCGCTGATCGTGCCCGGCTGGCGCGATTCGGCGCCCGGCCACTGGCAGTCGCTGTGGGCCGAACGCCTGCCCGGCGCGCGCCGCGTCGTCCAGCGCGACTGGATGAGTCCCGGGCGCGCCGAGTGGGTCGCGACGCTCGCGCGCTGTGTGCTGCAGGCGCCCGCGCCGGTGGTGATCGTGGCGCACAGCCTCGGCTGCATCGCCACCGTGCACCTGCCGCGCGAGGTGGCGCGGCGCGTGCACGCGGCCTTGCTGGTGGCGCCGGCCGATCCCGAGCGGCGCGCGGTCCTGAGCGACTTCGCGCCGGTGCCGTACGAGCGCCTGCCGTACCGCAGCCTGGTGGTGGCGAGCAGCAACGATCCCTACTGCCCGGCGCGCCTGGCGGGCGCCTACGCGCGCGCCTGGGGCAGCGAGTTCCTGCGGCTGCCGGATGCCGGGCACATCAACGTGGAGTCGGGGCACGGGGACTGGCCGCTGGGCCTGGCCCTGCTGCAGACGCTGATGGCCCCGGCATCCGTGGCGCCGGAGGCGGTCGCGACCTGACGAAGGGCTCAGGTCGTCAGCGCCTTGCACTCCTTGGAGCAAGCCGCGCACGATTCCGCGCAGGCGTTGCACGACTCGTGCTTGGAGGCGTGCTTGCGGCATTCCTTCTCGCAGGCATCGCAGACCTGCATGGTCAGCCGCGCGTACTGCGGCACGAACCGGGAGTTCTGCGCCGCCAGCGAACGCAGGGCGCTGCAGGCCGCCATCAGTTCGCTCACGCGCTTGGCGCACTGGCCCAGGCTCTTGTCGCCCGTGGCCAGGCTGTCGTGGCAGTGCGTGAGGCAGGTCTCGCCAGTCTTGACGCAATCCCCCGCCGTTTCCATCAGCGCCGCGTACTTGCCGCCGCCGTGATGATGGTGATGCTGCTCCTGCTGCGCCGATGCATTGGCTGCCGCCGCGACGGCGGTCAAGGCCACGACACCCTGAAGTGCTTCCCTCCGGTCCATGGAATCCTCCTGTTTTCTGATTCGCGCGACGCCGGGCGACTGCGGCCCGCCGGGCCGCACCATTGTGCTCCCCGTCTGTTTCGATGCAACTGCAGGTGTCGGGCAGGAGACAGCCCGCCGGGTGCGGGCTGCAGGAATTCGCCGGAGGGAGGCGTTGCGCCTCCCGTCGCTCAGTGGTGCGCGGAGTTGAGAACGCGCGCGGTGGCCTGGAGGTCCAGCGTCTCCTGGCGGCCGTCCGGTCCTTCGAGCACGAGGGTCACGGGAACCTTCGTTCCGGCATGCACCTGCTCCTTCAGTTCCAGCAGCATCAGGTGGAAGCCACCGGGCTGCAGGGCCACTTCCCTGCCCGCCGGCAGCGCCAGCGAGTCCACGGCGTGCATGTGCATCATGTCGTCGTGCATCATCATCTGGTGGATCTCCACCACGCGCGCCACGGGCGTGCGGGCAGCGACGAGCTTCATGTCCTTCGCGGACTTCAGCTGCATGAAGATGCCGGTGGTCTTCTGCTGCGGCACCGTGGCGCGGATCCAGGCATCCTTCACGGTGACCTGGGCGAAAGAGGAAGCGGCCAGCAGCAGGGCGGCCAGGGCGAAGACGAGACGTTTCATCGGAGTTTCTCCTGCCATCGGGGCAATAGGGGTGCGAGCAGCGGCGCGAGGCGCGCGATGCCCGCAAGATCTGGGTGAAGCGAAGGTGCGGGCGCGAGGCCCCCGTCGATTCAGATGGCTGGTGGAGCCCGCGCCGCGAACGGGCAGGGCCTGTCGGCCGCGATGGAGTCAGGGTGGAGGGACACGGGCGCCGCAGCGGGCAGCCGGTGGACGGCGAAGTCCTGCGATGGCGGTGGCGCGGCGGCCAGCACGCATTGGCTGCAGTCCTGGGCGTGCTTGTGCGCCGCCGCCTGGACCGGTTCCTCGCCGGCGACGATCAAGCGGGCGGGACCGGAGGCGGAGCACACCAGTTCCATCCGCTGCGGATGCAGGACGGTCGCGGCCATCGCGGCGACGAACGACAACGCGAACCACGTCAGCAGCAGGCGGGTCAGGCGATGGGCGCGGCGCAGCGATTCCATGATGCACGTCAGCATGCAAGGCCCGCGCCACCTGTTTTCCGAGGCGCGGCGCGGCCTCACGCCGCGCCGGCGGGGAAAGCGCCCCGAATGCGGGGAGCCGCCCCCGCGGAATAAGCATCCAAGAATTTGTTGGTTCGCGATCCGGGTTTTCCCGATCACAATGCGCTGCATGAGTCCTGGACCTGCTCCGATCCGAATGCGTCCCCGCACGCGATGTAGCGCCTGAGCGCCTGCGGCGCTCCCTTCGCTTCCCCTTTCCGTTTCCATCTCCCATTCCGCCCGCACGAGGCGGCCGGGCGCGCTTGCGTCCGCACGAAAGAAACTGTTCATGATCCAACTGCAAGGCATCACCCAGGCCTACGGCGCGCACGAAGCCCTGCGCGGCATCGACCTGGACGTCGCGCCGGGCGAGATCTTCGGCATCATCGGCCGCAGCGGCGCCGGCAAGAGCTCCCTGGTGCGCACCATCAACCTCCTGAACCGGCCCAAGGCCGGCAAGGTGATTGTCGGCGGCCGCGAACTGACGGCGCTGCCGGAAGCGCAGCTGCGTGCCGCGCGACGCGAGATCGGCCTGATCTTCCAGCACTTCAACCTGCTGTCTTCGCGCACGGTGGCGCAGAACGTGGCGCTGCCGCTGGAACTGGCGGGCGTCGCGCCGGCCGAGATCCGCCAACGCGTCGACGAACTGCTGGACCTGGTGGGGCTGGCCGACATGCGCGACCGATACCCGGCGCAGATCAGCGGCGGACAGAAGCAGCGCGTGGGCATCGCCCGCGCGCTCGCCAACCGGCCCAAGGTGCTGCTGTCCGACGAGGCGACTTCCGCGCTCGACCCGGAGACCACCCGTTCCATCCTCGGCCTGCTGAAGCAGATCAACCGCGAGTTCGGCCTCACCATCGTGCTGATCACGCACCAGATGCAGGTGATCAAGCAGGTCGCCGACCGCGTGGCCGTGATCGACGCCGGCCGCATCGTGGAGCAGGGGCGGGTGATCGAGGTGTTCACGCGCCCGCGGCATGCCACCACCCGCAGCCTGATCGAGGAGATCGTCCCGCAGGCGCTGCCCGAGAGCGTGCTGGCGCGCATCCGCGCCCTCATGACCGGGCGCCCCGCGCAGGAAGCGCAGCTGCTGCGCCTGGCCTTCGCCGGCAGCGGCACCGACCGGCCGCTGCTGTCCGACATCGTCCGCCAGCACGGCATCGACCTGAGCATCGTGCACGGCCAGGTCGACGAGGTGCAGGGCCAGCCCTTCGGCTCGCTGGCCGTGTTCGCGCGCGGCGCGCGCGAACGCATCGACGCGGCGACGGCGCACCTGCGCGGCGCCGGCGTCCACGTGGAGGAGGTGGCCCATGTGGGATGACTTCAGCCCCGCCATGCTGGAACTGTTCGCGGGCTCCCTGTGGGAGACGCTGCTGATGGTGGGCATCTCCGGCCTCGCCGGTTCGCTGATCGGCATTCCCCTGGGCGTGCTGCTGCGCCTGACCGATCGCGGCGGCGTGCTGCAGAACGCGGGCATCAATCGCGTCGTCGGCGGCGTGGTCAACGCGGTGCGCTCCACGCCCTTCATCATCCTGCTGGTGGCGATCATCCCGTTCACGCGGCTGGTCGCCGGCTCCTCGATCGGCACCGCCGCCGCGGTGGTTCCGCTCACGATCGCCGCCGCGCCCTTCATCGCGCGGCTGGTGGAAGCCTCGCTGCGCGAGGTGGACCACGGGCTGGTCGAGGCCGCGCAGGCCATGGGCGCCACCACCTGGCAGATCGTCTTCAAGGTGCTGCTGCCCGAAGCGCTGCCCGGCATCGTCGGCGGCTTCACCATCACCCTGGTCAGCCTGACCGGCTATTCGGCCATGGCCGGCGCCATCGGCGGCGGCGGGCTGGGCGACCTGGGGATCCGCTACGGCTACCAGCGCTTCCTGCCGGAAATCATGCTGGCGGTCGTCGTCGTGCTGATCGCCTTCGTGCAGGCCGTGCAGAGCCTCGGCGACTGGGCGGTCCGGCGCCTGAGCCACAAGTAATCGCCTCCCTCTCCTCCATTCCAAGGAAACACGCCATGAACAAGCGCACGCTTCTCCAGTCCACCCTCGCCCTCGCCATCGCCGCCGCGACCGGCGCCGCCTTCGCGCAGGACAAGCCGATCAAGATCGGCGCCACCGCCGGCCCGCACTCCCAGATCCTGGAGCAGGTGAAGAAGGTCGCCGAGCGCGACGGCCTCAAGCTGCAGATCGTCGAATTCACCGACTACATCCAGCCGAACGCGGCGCTCGCCGGCGGCGACCTGGATGCCAACAGCTACCAGCACAAGCCCTTCCTCGACCAGCAGGTCAAGGACCGCGGCTACAAGATCACGTCGGTCGGCTACACCGTCAACTTCCCCATCGGCATCTATTCGAAGAAGGTCAAGAGCCTGAAGGACCTGAAGGAAGGCGCGCGCTTCGGCATCCCGAACGATCCCACCAACGGCGGCCGCGCCTTGCTGGTGCTGCAGGACCAGGGCGTGATCAAGCTGAAGCCCAACGCGGGCCTCAAGGCCACGCCGCTGGACATCGTGGAGAACCCGAAGAAGCTGAAGTTCATCGAGCTGGAAGCCGCCCAGCTGCCGCGCTCGCTGGACGACCTCGACGCCTCCGCCGTCAACACCAACTTCGCCATCCCCGCCGGCCTGCATCCCAGCAAGGACGCCATCGCGCAGGAAAGCGCCAAGAGCCCCTACGTCAACCTGATCGCTGTGCGCGAGCAGGACAAGGACAAGCCCTGGGTGGCCAAGCTGGTGAAGGCCTACCAGTCGGAGGAGGTCCGCCAGTACGTGCAGACGCAGTTCAAGGGCGCGGTGGTCCCCGGCTTCTGAGCGAAGCGGCCGCGGAGCCGCGCTCCGCGGTGGTCTCCGCGGCCTCGCACCTTGCCGGACTGGTGGAACAATCGCAGGGCCCGCCATCCTGGAGAAGACCCTCGCCGAGGAGCGCACGGCGCTGGCGGCCTGAAAGGAAACGCATGCACCCCCTGAGCAGCCTCGCGGCCGAAGCCGCGCCGACCGGCAAGCTGCGCCTGTCGATCAACGTCGGCAATCCGATCCTGGCGCGCCGCAGCGAGGACGGCGCGGCCGGCGTGTCGGTCGACCTCGGGCGCGCCTTCGCGCAGCGCCTCGGCGTGGAGGTGGAGCTGCTCGTCCTGCCTACCGCCGGCGAATCGGTGGAGGCGGTGCGTTCGCGAAAGGCCGACCTGGGCTTCTTCGCCATCGACCCGAAGCGCTCGGAGGGCATCGCCTTCACCGCGCCCTACGTGCTGATCGAAGGCGCCTACCTGGTGAAGGATGCGTCGCCGCTGCGTGCCAACGAGGAGGTCGACCGGCCCGGCACCCGCGTGGTGGTGGGCCAGGGCAGCGCCTACGACCTGTACCTCACGCGCGAGCTCAAGCAGGCGGAAATCGTGCGCGCGCCGACCTCGCCCGCGGTCGTGGAGCACTTCCTGCAATGTGGGGCCGAAGTTGCGGCGGGGGTGAAGCAGCAACTGCAAGGCGACGCGGCCCGACTCGGCGGCCTGCGCCTGCTCCCGGGCCGCTTCATGGTGATCCAGCAGGCGACCGGCGTGCCGGACGACCGGCCGGCCACCGCCGCCGCGCTGCGCGCCTTCGTGGAGGAGATGAAGGCCGGCGGCTTCGTCGCCCAGGCGCTCGCGCGCCACGGCATCCAGGGCGCGAGCGTCGCACCACCGGCGGCGTGACTAGCGCAGCACCGCGACGGTCTTGCGCTTCACCAGCTCGAAATCGATGCTCGCGCCCAGCCCCGGTCCCATCGGGGCATGCACGAACCCCTCCGCATCGATCTCGATGTCCTCCACCAGTCCGTACTTCTGCGAGGCCGCGGGCAGCAGCACCTCGAACAGCTCGGTGTTCTGCAGCGCCATGATCACGTGCAGGTTGGCGATGTTGTTCAGCGAGTTCCCGCCGTGGTGCACCTCGAAGTTCAGGTGGAAGGCCTCGGCCAGGTGCGCCGCCTTCATGCAGCCGGTGATGCCGCCCTTCACCGCGACGTCGCCGCGCAGGAAGTCGGTGGCGCGCTGCTTCACCCACGGCGTGTAGGAATCCAGCCCACCCGCCGGGTACTCGGTCGCCAGGATCGGGATGTGCAGGTGCTTCTTCAGCTCGAGGTAGTTGTAGATGTCCGCATCGGCCAGCGGGTCCTCGTACCAGTGGAAGCCGAGGCGCTCGATCGCCTGCCCCACGCGCAGGGCCGCCGGGTAGTCGTAGCTCCACACCGAATCCAGCATCAGGAGGTAGTCGTCGCCGACCGACTGGCGCACCGCCTCGCACACGCGGATGTCCTCGCGCCATTGCTGCGGCGGGTGGATCTTGTACGCGGCGAGCTTCTGCGCGCGGTAGTGCAGCGCCTCCTCCGCATAGGCTTCGGGACTCGCGAGGACGGCCGAACTGATGTAGGCCGGGATGCGATCGCGGTACGAGCCGAGCAGCTGGTGGATGGGCAGACCCGCGGCCTGCCCCGCGATGTCCCACAGCGCGATGTCCACCGCGCCGATGGCGCGCACGGTGGTGGTCCGCACGCGTTTCCACATCGCCTTGCCCAGGCGCTCGCGTGCGAGCGGATCCTGTCCCACCAGGAGCGGCTTGAGGTAGCGCACCAGGCCGGGCCCGTCCATGTCCGCCGCGTGGAAGGCGGAGCCGAGGAAGGCGTGGCCCGTGAGTCCCGCGTCGGTCTCGATCGCCAGCAGACCGAGCTGGCTCGCACCCGCGAACTTGCCCGTGTGCGCCCCGTAGCTGGTTGCCGGAATGCCGTCCCAGGCGAACAGCGTGAGCGTGACGTCGGTGATCTTCATTCGATGCGGATGTTGGCGTCCTTGATCAGCTGAGTCCACTTGACGACTTCCTTGCCCACCCAGGCGCGGAACTCCTCGGGGGTGCTGGCCACCACCTCCACGCCCTGCGCGCGGAAGCGCTGCACGGTGTCGGGTTCCTTCAGCAGCTGCACGATGTCCCGGTTCAGGCGATCGACGACGGGCCTGGGCGTGCCGGCCGGCAGCTGCATGCCGAACCACACGTTCACCTCGTAGCCCGGCACGCCGGACTCGTTGACCGTGGGCACCTCGGGCAGCAGCGGCGAACGCTGCAGGCCGCTGACGCCGATCACCTTCATCTTCCCGGCCTTGATGTGCTGCAGCACGTTGGGCACGTTGTCGAACAGGGCGTCGATCTCTCCGCCCAGCAGCGCCGTGACCGCCGGCGCGCTGCCCTTGTAGGGGATGTGCGCGAGCTTCACGCCCGTCATGCGCATCAGCAGTTCCATCGAGAGATGGTTGGACGAGCCCGAGCCGGTGGAGCCGTAGTTGAGCTTGCCCGGGTTCTTGCGCGCGTAGTCCAGGAGTTCCTGCACGTCCTTCACCGGCAGGTCGTTGCGCACCACCAGCGCGTTCTGCGTGCTGCCCGCCCACACCAGCGGCGTGAAGTCCTTCAGCGCGTCGTAGGGCAGGTTGGCGCCGTACAGGCCGGGCAGGGCGGAGAAGGGCAGCGGCGTGATCAGGATGGTGTAGCCGTCGGGCGGCGACTTGGCGACCAGGCTGTTGCCCAGCGTGGTGTTGGCGCCCGGCTTGTTCTCCACCACCACCGGCTGGTTCCACATCTTCGTCAGCTTGTCGGCCGAGACGCGCGCCAGCGTGTCGTTGAAGCCGCCGGGCGGGTAGGGCACCACGAACTTCACGGTGCGCTCGGGAAAGTTCTGCGCCTGCGCGCGCGTGCCTGCCAGTAGCGCCGCGGCGCCAAGGGCGAAGGTTCTCCTGCTCACGTGGGGCATGCCGAAATCTCCTGGAGGTTCAGAACTTGACGACGTAGCCGGGGCCGTCGATGAGGGGGTACTTCGCGAACACGGACTCGTTGACCTCGATGCCGAGGCCCGGGCCCTCGGGCGGCTGCACGCAGCCGTCGCTGCCGATGCGCGCGATGTCTCCGAACAGGTCGCGGAAGGGATTGAACTTCGACACGCAGGCTTCGTAGTAGCCGGCGTTCTCGATCGCGGCCAGGAAGTGCATGGTGGCCGCGTGGTTGATCGTGGTCGCGGAGCTGTGCGCGTGGATCGGGATGCGCCAGGCCGAGGCGATCGCGGCGATGCGCAGGCCTTCCGTGATGCCGCCGCACTTGGACAGGTCCGGCTGCCACACCTTCACCGCGCCGGCTTCCAGCAGCTGCGCGAACTCGAAGCGCGTGTAATGGTTCTCGCCGGCCGCGATCGGCACCAGCCGGCTGATGGCCGCGGCCTCCCGATAGGAGGCGAAGTCGTTGCAGGCGAAGGGCTCCTCCAGCCAGCCGGCGCGGATGTCCTCCAGCAGCGGCAGCACGCGCCGCACGTCCGCGAGGGTGTAGGCGGTGTTGGCGTCGGTGAGGATGTCGACCTCGTCGCCGAGCGTCTGCCGCACGTGCAGCACGCGCGCGATGTCGTCGCGCGGGTTGTCGCCGATGCGCAGCTTGAGCGCGCGGTAGCCGCGCGCCACGTACTCCGCGGCCTCGTCGGCCAGCGACTCCTTCGGCTGGTAGCCCAGCGCGATCCCGCCGGCATAGGCCGGCAGGCGCCGGCGGCTGCCGCCCAGCAGGGCGTACAGCGGCATGCCGGCCGCCTTGCCGCGGATGTCCCACAGCGCCATGTCGATGCCGGAGAGCGCCAGCGCGGCGCCGCTGCCCACGCCGTGGCTGGACAGCTGCATGCGGTGCACGCGCTGCCACGCGCCCACCACGTCGGTGGCTTTCATGCCCACCAGCAGGGGCGCGAGGGTGTTCTGGATCAGGCTGGCGATCGCGCCCGGGCTGCGGCCCGGATGGGCCTCGCCGTAGCCGGTGAGGCCTTCCGAGGTCTGCACGCGCACGATCACCGCGTCGCGCTTGAGCGTGCTGCCGATGCCCATGGTCACCGTCCTGCCCTCGGGCAGGCGGTAGGAGACCGGGATGGCCGTGATGGAGGTGATCTTCATGGCACGGCATCGTGCGGGCCGGGCCGGGGGCGCGCAAAGCGGGTTTACCCGCCGGAGGCTGAGCCGGCTTCCTAGCTTCATCCGACGCTCCCTGCCTGCGGCGGACGACACCGCCCACTGGTGCGCGCGGGCTACAACGGGGGGTGGACTGGAGGACTCCCGCATGATGCGTCCCGCTCACCTGTTCCGGCTCATCGTCAAGGCGACCCAGGCCTGGTCGGAGGACTACGCGCCCAGCATGGGTGCCGCCATTTCGTACTACACGGTGTTCTCGCTGGCGCCGCTGCTGGTGATCGTGATCGCCGTGGCCGGCGCCGTGTTCGGCCGCGAGGCGGTGCAGGGCCAGATCGTGGCGCAGCTGTCCGGCCTGATCGGCAACGACGGCGCGTCGCTGGT
The DNA here is from genome assembly GCF_016722785.1 of Ramlibacter monticola. Lineage (GTDB taxonomy): Bacteria > Pseudomonadota > Gammaproteobacteria > Burkholderiales > Burkholderiaceae_C > Ramlibacter > Ramlibacter monticola. The sequence goes on from NZ_JAEQNE010000003.1 coordinate 495,328, forward strand.
GCAGAGCCTGGTGGCGGCTTCCAGCGACCGGGACAAGGGCCTGCTCGCGGGGCTGGTCAGCGGCGCCGTGCTCGTGATGGGCGCCACCACGGTGTTCGCGGAACTGCAGAGCGCGCTGGACCGGATCTGGCACGTCCCGCCGTCGCAGAAGCCAAAGGGGATCTTCAACACGCTGCGCTCGCGGCTGCTGTCCTTCGGCCTGATCCTCGGCATGGTGTTCCTGCTGATGGTCTCGCTCGCGGTGAGCGCGGCGGTGGCTGCCTTCGGCGCCTACGCCAGCCGGATGCTGCCGGCCGGCGAGGCGTTGCTGCAGGGGCTGAACTTCGTCGTCTCGCTGGGCGCGACCACGCTGCTGTTCGCGATGATCTACAAGCTGATGCCCTCGGTCCGGATCGCCTGGCGCGACGTGTGGGTGGGCGCGGGCACCACGGCCGTCCTGTTCGAGATCGGCAAGTTCCTGATCGGCCTGTACCTGGGCAAGAGCAGCATGACGGAGACCTTCGCGGCCGCCGGCTCGCTGGTGATCCTGATCGCGTGGGTCTACTACGCGGCGCAGATCTTCCTGCTCGGTGCCGAGTTCACCAAGGTGTACGCGCAGGAGCACGGCTCCCACGCCGCGCAGGCGGCGATGGAAGCCACGAAGGCGACCGCGGTCACGGGGACTCCGGCCGATACCGAGCAGGTGGTCGCGCCGATGGGGGTCGCGCCGATGGGGGTCGCGCCGATGGGGGTCGCGCCGGTGGGGGCCGCTCCGGTGTGCGCCACGGCCGCCGCCGTCGAGCCGGAAGAAGAAACAGCGGGCCCGGCCGTGCCGCTGCCCAAGGTGTCCGGCGCGGTGCGCCTCGAGGGGAACCGCGCCCTGCTGCGCAGCGAGGAGGTCCGGCGCGACGCGCTGGAGCCGCGCGCCTGGTGGGACAAGCCGGGCCTCGAGGCGGCCGCCGCGGGAGCCTCGGCGGTGGCCGGCGGCGTGGTGGTCGCACTGCTGCGCCGCATCCTGCAGCATCGCCGGCAGAGGCTGGCCTGACGCGCTGCGTCACGCGCCGGTGTACACCGGCGCCGGTTGCGAGAAGAACTGCTCGATCACGTGGTAGGCCACGGCGTAGTTCTTCGATCGCGTGCTGGTGTGCGCGATGCCCGGCATCACGATGAACTGCTTGTCCGGGTTCGGCAGCAACTCGAAGAAGTTCGCCAGGTCGCGGAAGCTCGCGATCCCGTCGTACTGCCCGCGCATGACCAGCGTCGGCACCGGGATCTTCGCCGGATCGCACACCGGCAGGTTGGCCGACATGTCGACGTAGGTCCCCGTGGGCACCGAGTCGTCCAGCTTCAGCACCGCGTCCGCGAAGGCTTCCACCACGGTGAGGTCGCTGGTGCCGGGATGGTCTCGCGTGAAGATGCTGCGGATCATCTCGCGGTCGATGGGCCGGCGGTGGCTGGCGCGGAAGCTGGCCAGGCGCTTGCGCCGCTCGGCCAGCGTGGGGCTGCCCTCGCCCGTGTAGACCATCGCGTCAAGCGCGAGCCGCTGCACCCGCTCGGGATGGCGCTGCGCGAACAGGGCGGCGCGCAGCGCGCCGGACGACGCGCCGTACAGCATCAGCTTCGGCGCACCGGTCGTGCGCAGGATGTACTCGCTGGCCGCCGCGAGGTCGTCGGCGCCGCAGGCCACGTCCGCGTTCACGGGGCGGGTCTTGTCGGCGCGGCCGTAGCCCTCGCAGTCGAAGCACCAGGTGTCGAACCCCTTGCGGGCGAACCACTGCATGGTGGAGGACTCGGGCCGTCCGGGGATCTCCAGGTCGAACACCGGCGTGGACGACACGGAGGAGCCGTGCACGAACAGCATCGTCCCCCGCCGTGGCCCCGGCGTGCGGGCATTGCGGCGCCAAAGGAAGAGGCGTACGTCCTGGCCGCCGGTGCGCTTGACCGTCCAGTGCTCGCTGCCGGGGACATCGCCGGAAGACGGCTGCGCGGAGGCGGCGCCGGGCAGCGCCGCGGCCGCTCCCGCGATCACGAGGAAGCCGCGGCGCGAGGGCGCGTCCGTCACTTCGGGATCTTCACCAGCGTGACGGCATTGACCAGGCTGTTGGCCAGCACGAAGTTGCCATCGGTCGTGACCGAGGTGTTGCGCACGATGTTGCCGCCGCCCGGGATCGCCCAGCTCTGGAATTTCTCGGTGCTCGGGTCGAAGCGCACCACCGTGTTCGGGGCCGCCTCCGATTCGCTGTACCAGATCACGTCGCCGATCGCCGAGATGCCGTAGGGCGCCGACTTCGCGCCGCTCGGGGACGGCCATTCCCGCACCTCGCCGGTGCCGGGGTCGAGGCGGCCGAGCATGCCGCGCGAGTAGTCGGTGTACCAGACCTTGTTGTCCGGCGTGATCGCGATGCGCCGCGGCCGCGAGCCCGGATCGGGCAGCTTGAATTCGCGCACCGCCATCGTCTCGGGGGTCACCATCGCGACGCCGTTGGTGCCGAACTCCACGATGAACAGGTTACCGCGCGGATCCCAGGCCATGCCGTACGGGCGCGCGCCGGGCGTGGGCATGGAGACCAGCTTGATCTCGCCCGTCTTCGGGTCGAGCCGGCCGACCTGGTTGGCGTTCTGCGCCGTGAACCAGACCGCGCCGTCGCGGCCCATCAGCACCGTGTGCGGATCGCCCTTGCCGCCGGGCATCTTGTATTCGGTGACGTCGCCGGTCCGGGGGTCGAGCTTGCCGACCAGCGCGCCCGCATTGCCCGTGTACCAGATGTTGCCCTGGCGGTCCTCGGTCAGGCCGTGCGGGCCGGAGTGCGGGCTCTTGAGCGGAAACTCCCTCACCTGGCCGGTCTTCGGATCGACGCGGCCCAGCGTGTTGGTCATCTGGCCCGTGTACCAGAGCGCGCCGTCGCGGGTGGCGAGCGGATCGTGCGGGCGCGACCCGGGCGTGATGCCGGTCCTGAACAGGGTCATCTCGACGTTGAGGGGACCGGGCACGATCACCGCCGGCGCCTTGTTCTTCTCCGGGAAGTTCTGCACCAGGTAGGGCGTGATCTGCGCGATCTCCGCCTGCGTGAGCGCGAGGCCGTGGTTGGTCATCATGCGCATCACCGTGTTCCAGCCCTCGGCCGTGTAGCCGTTGCCCACCCGCGCCTCGAAGGTGTGGCAGGCGTAGCACTTGGCGGCGACGAGGTCGCGGCCCGGCCCGGGAGGCAGGGCCTGCTGGGCGGAGGCGGCGCCCGCGGCCAGCAGCAGCGCGCCGGCGGCGACGGTGCGCGGGTTCATTGCACGGTGTCCACGCATATGCATCCTCCTGAAAAATTTGGCGGGGAGGGATGCAGGCTAGCGGCGTGCAGACCAAAGTTCATCGGGAGAACCCTGATCTGCGCGTCCGTCAGCTCGGCCGTTGTGCGGCCTGCCGCGAATGAGCCTCAGCGCTGGGGCTTCACCAGCGTCACCGCATTCATCAGGCTGTTCGCCAGCACCACGTCGTTCTCGGTCGTGACCGAGGTGTTGCGCACGATGTTGCCGCCGCCCGGAATGGCCCAGCTCTGGAACTTGCCGGTCTCGGTGTCGAAGCGCACCAGCGTATTGGGCGTGGTTTCCGATTCGCTGTACCAGAGCACGGTGCCGATGGCCGAGATGGCGTAGGGCGCCGACTTCGGCCCGCCGGGCGACGGCCATTCCTTCACCTCGCCGGTGGCGGGATCGAGCCGGCCAAGGCGGCCCTTGGCGTAGTCGGTGTACCAGACCATGTTGTCCGGCGTGACCGCGATGCGGCGCGGCCGCGAGCCCGCGTCGGGCAGCTTGAACTCGCGCACGGTCATCTTGTCCGGGCTGATCATCGCGATGCCATTGGTGCCGAACTCCACGACGAACAGGACGCCGCGCGGATCGAAGGCCATGCCGTAGGGGCGCGCGCCGGGCGTGGGGATGGCGACGAACTTCAGTTCGCCCGTCCGCGGATCGAGCCGCCCCACCTGGTTGGCGTTCTGCAGCGTGAACCAGACCAGGCCGCGGGCGTCGATCGCCAGCGTGTGCGGGTCGGCCTTGGCCTCCGGCATCCTGTACTCGGTGACGGCGCCGGTCCGGGGGTCGAGCATGCCGACCAGCGCACCGGTGTTGCCCGTGTACCAGATGTTGCCCCGGCGGTCCTCCACCAGGCCGTGGGGGCCGGAATGCGGGGTCTTGAGCGGAAACTCCTTCGCCTGGCCGGTCTTCCGGTCGACCCGCCCCAGCGTGTTGGTCATCTGGCCGGTGTACCAGAGGGAGCCGTCGCGGGCCGCCAGCGGATCGTGGGGCCGGGATCCCGGCGTGATGCCGGACTGGAAGACCGTCATGGTCACCTGCACCGGGCCGGGGACGATCACCGCCGGAACCTTGTTCTTCTCCGGGAAGTTCTGCACCAGGTAGGGGGTGACCTGCGCGATCTCCGCCGGGGCGAGTTCGACGCCGTGGTTGGTCATCATCCGCAGCACCGTCTGCCAGCCTTCGGCCGTGTAGCCGTTGCCCACGCGTGCCTCGAAGGCATGGCAGGCGTAGCACTTCGCCGCGACCACGTCGCGCCCGGGGCCCGGCGGCAACCGGTCCTGGGCGAAGGCGGCGCCGCCGGCCAGCAGCAGCAAGGCCGCAGCGGTGCCCGTGTGCACGGCACGCAGTGATTGCATGGAATTTCCCCTCGGCTCCTCTTGATGCCTGCAGGCTAGCGGTCCAGGCGCCGAAGTCAACCGCACAAACCGCTGTTTTGTCGCTCGGCCGCCCGGAGGCGGACGAAGCTTCAGCCGATGCGGGCCGGCAGCCAGGTGGCGATCGAGGGGATCCAGAACACCGCCGCCAGCAGCAGCAGGCTCATGGCGACGTAGGGGACCACGGCGCGGAAGATATGGCCCATGGTCACCGCCGGCGGCGCCACGCCGCGCATCGTCATGAGCAGCAGTCCGTGCGGCGGCAGCAGCAGCCCGAGCTGCATGCAGATCAGGAACATGACGCCGAACCAGACCGGGTCGATGCCCAGCCCCTGCACGATCGGCATGAAGATCGGCAGGGTGATCATCATCATGCTGACCTGGTCCACGAAGACGCCGAGGAAGATCAGCGTGAGCATCATGCCCCCCACGATCAGCCCCGGCGACAGCCCCTGGCCGGTGATCGCCTGCACCAGCCCGCTGCTCGCTCCCGAAAAGGACAGGATCTGCGCGAAGGTGGTGGCGCCCACGATGATGAACAGGATCATCCCCGAGATCGCCGCCGTGCCCTGCAGCGATTTCATCAGCACCTCGCGCGTCAGCGAGCGGTAGGCGACCGCCAGCACGAGCGTCGCGAAGGCGCCGACGGCGGCGCATTCGGTCGGCGTGGCCCACCCCAGGGTGAGCGCGCCCACGACGACGGCGAAGATCGACAGTGTCGGCAGCACGTAGCGCACGAAGGGGCGGAAGCGCTCCCAGCCGGCGTAGGCGGGCTGTTCCTCTTCCGCCGGCGCGAGGCCGGGCGAGAGCTTCACGCGCGCCACGATCCAGAGCACGAACGCGACCGACAGGATCAGCCCCGGCAGCACGCCGCCCACCAGCAGCTTGGAGATCGAGATGCCGGAGAGCGACCCGAGCAGCACCGTCAGCGCGGAAGGCGGGATCAGCATGTCGACCGCGCCGATGGCCATGATCGGGCCGGTGGCGAGCGTCGGGTGGTAGCCGCGCGCCAGCATCACCGGCAGCATCAGCGAGCCGAGCATGGCCGTGGTCGCGATGGTGGACCCCGAGATGGCGGAGAACACGGTGCCGGCCACCACGGCCACCACGGCCAGCCGCCCCGGCACCTTGCGGATCAGGCGTTCGATGCCCTCGATCACCTTCACTGCCAGCCCGCTGTGGAACAGGATCTCGCCCATCAGGATGAACAGCGGGATCGGCGTGAGCGAGAAGGCCGCGACCGAGCTCACGCTGCTGCGCGCGAGTTGCGCCAGCCCCGCCTCGCCGCCCATGTAGAGCCAGGCGCCGGCGATGTTGACCGTCATGAAGGTGAAGGCCACCGGCATGCCGATGAACAGCAGCAGCGTCGAGCCGCCCAGCATCAGCCAGGCCGCCAGGCCCCAACCGCTCATGGAGGGCGCCTCCTCATCCCGTGCTCACCGCGTCGTGGCGCGGCGCGCGCGGCCCCGCGTGCAGGCGCGCCATGCGGAACAGCATCTCCACGGACAGCAGGGCGAAGGCGATGGGCAGCGGCGCCAGCGACCACCATTCCGGCGTGACCAGCGTCTTGATGTTGACGGCGCCCGCGGCGTGGCTCGCGAGCGCCGCCCGCGCGCCGTACCAGGTCATCACGAGGCAGCACGCGAGCCCCAGCACGTCGCCGACCCACTCCAGCATCCAGGCCGTGCGGCGCGGCAGCGCCTGCAGCAGCACGTCGACCCGGATGTGCTGGCCCCGCCGCAGCATCCAGGGCGCGAGGCACATCGTGAGCAGGTACAGCATCAGCTCGGAGACCTCGTTGCTCCAGGCCAGCCCGCGCGGCAGGCCCGGCACCGCGATGTTGCGCAGCGCGACGTCGCCGACGATGACCAGCATCATCGCCAGCAGGACCAGGGCGCCGGCCCAGGCGAGGCCGGCGAGGAGGGAGCCGAAACCGCGCTCGAAGCGGGCGCGGCTCACTTGGGCGCGAACAGCGGCTTGAAGCGCTTCGCCACGTCCGGGCTCTGCTTCTCGGCGCTCGCCCAGGCCACCTGGTAGGCCTTGTCGACGAAGGCCTTGGAGCTGGCGGCGTCGAAGCGGATCGCCTGGATGCCGGCCTTCTCCTGGCGCGCGGCCTCGTCCGCCGCGTACTTCGTCCAGAAGGTGTTCTCGCCCTCCAGCGCCAGTACCTGCTTCTGCAGGAAGTCGCGCTGCTGCGGCGTGAGCTTGCGGTACGCCGGCAGGTTCATCACCAGCGAAACCTCGGCGTCGTAGAAGCCGGGGTCGATGCGGTACTTGGTCTTCTCCTGCCAGTTCAGGTCGAAGATGCCGCCGATGGGCCAGCCGTAGCCGTCGACCACGCCGCGTTCCAGCGCGGTGTAGACCTCGCCCGGCGCGGTGGTGATCACGTTGGCGTTGAGGGCCTGGAAGAAGTCGCGGTACACGGGCGTGATGCGGATCTTCAGCCCCGTCAGGTCCGGCTTGCTCACCGGCTTGTTCACGTAGATGTGGAAGGGCTGGTTCTCCACCATCCGCCCCAGGTACTGCATGTTGCCCTTCTCGTTCCACACCTGGTTGATCGCCTCCCAGGCGCCGTTCCTGCGCTGCTCCGCGATCGGCACCTGCGTGAGCTTGAGGAAGTCCGCCTCGGGCATCACGTTGGTGTAGAACGCGCCGGTGGACATCGCCAGGTCCACCACGCCGGTCTTCACCGCGTTGCCGACTTCGAACGTGGGGATGGCCCGCGGGCCGCCGATGAAGTTGATCTGCAGGAGGCCCTTGCCCTCGGCGTTGAACTTCTGGATCCAGGGCTGCAGGCGCTGCACGTAGATGCCGTTCTCGGCGAACGCGCTCACGAGCCGGAGGGTGACTTCCTGCGCGGCCGCTCCTCCGGCCAGGCCGGTGGCGAGCAGGGCGGCCGCAGCCCGCACGAGGGTGCGTCTTTCCATGGTCTGGTCTCCTTGCGGTGGGGCAGACACTAGCCGCAGGGGCGGGCGGGGTCAATTCAGGGAGACGCGACGTCCGGCGGGCGCCGGCGTTCAGGGTTTTCACCAGTGTTGGCCCGCGGGCGACGAGAGCAGCCTGCGCAGTCTCCGCCAGCATGGAGGCCTTCTTCCGATGAAAGTCGACCACCTCGTCGAGCCGGACCGCGTGCACCGCACCGTGTACACGGACCAGGCGATCTTCGATGCCGAGATGGAAAGGATCTTCGAGCGGGCCTGGGTCTATTGCGGGCACGCCTCGCAGGTCAAGGCGCCGGGCGACTACCACGCGGTCACGATCGGGCGCCAGCCCATGCTGATGGTGCGGCAGCCGGACGGCAGCATCCAGGTGCTGTACAACCGCTGCCCGCACCGCGGCGTGCAGGTGGTGGGCAACCAGAGCGGCAATGCCGGCAGCGCGCTGGTCTGTTCCTACCATGCGTGGAGCTTCCACCTCGACGGCCGCGTGCGCGCGATCCCGCTGGCGCAGGGCTACGAGAACACGCGCATGACGCGCGACAACCCGGACTGCTCGATGAAGCGCGCGGCGCGCGTGGACAGCTACCGCGGCTTCGTGTTCGCCAGCCTCGCGGCCGAGGGCCCCTCGCTGCCGGAATTCCTGGGCGAGGCGAAGGTGGCCTTCGACGACATGTGCGACCGCTCGCCCGAGGGCGAGGTGGAGGTCGTGCCCTGGTGCCACCGCGTGATCCAGCAGTCGAACTGGAAGTTCTTCATGGAGAACCAGCTCGACGCGCTGCACCCGTCCGTGACGCACCAGTCCACCGGGATTGCGGCGAGCCGCGTCGAGCGGCGCCTGAAGGCGGAGGGCGGCACGCCGCCCCTCTATTACCACTACCTCTCGGCCTTCGCCTCCAGCTTCGCGCAGTGGGACAGCGTGCAGACCCTCAACTTCCCGCGCGGCCACGGCATCCTGAAGGCCTACATGGGCCTGCGTCCGCAGGACGCCGACACCAAGGCCTACGAGGCGCTGCTGGAACGGGCTTACGGCAAGGAGAAGATGGAGGAGTACCTGTCACGCAGCATCCACCACGTGCTGGTGTACCCCTACCTGTCGGTGCAGAGCCCGCTGCAGCAACTGCGCTGCCTGCGGCCGATCGCGCCGGACCGGACGCTGTCGGAGATCTGGCACTTCCGCCTGAAGGGCGCGCCGGAGGCGATCTACCGCCGCAGCCTGTGGTACTTCAACCTGGTCAACTCGCCGGCCACCATGATCAACGCCGACGACCTGGAGAACTGGACCCGCGCGCAATGGGGCCTGCAGTCCAACGGGCTGGACTGGGTCAGCTTCCACCGCTGGTACGGCGACGACCAGGAGGAGGACGGCGTGGTGGCGTCCCGGCACGGAACGTCCGAGGCGGTCATGCGCAACCAGTTCCGGGCCTGGACCGGCTACATGGCGCAATGAGGAGCCCGCGATGAACGAGAGCCGCGCGATCCCGGACGCCGGGCCCGATTTCGAGCACCTGGTGGCGCAGGAGGCGGCGAACTCCGGCGCCGCGGGCGCCCGGACCCTCCCGACGCTGCCGCGCCCGGGCCTCTCCGCCGGGCTCGACCTGCAGCGCGAGGTGGAGCAGTTCCTCTACCGCCAGGCGGAGCTGCTCGACGGCAAGCACTGGCAGGCGTGGATCGACCTGTTCGACGCCGCCGGCGTGTACTGGATGCCGATCACGCCGGAGCAGTCCGACTGGGAAGGCTCGCCCTCCATCTTCGCCGAGGACAGGCAGATGATGGAGATCCGCCGGGGCCGGGTCACGCATCCGAACGCGTGGTCGCAGGCCCCGCAGTGGGCCACCAGCCACCTCGTGAGCCACGTCGTCATCGAGGCAGGCGACGGGCAGCAGCTGCAGGTGCGCTCGCGCTTCCACATGATGGAGCTGCGGCGCGACCAGGTCCGGCATTTCGGCGGCAGCTACCGGCACACGCTGGTGCGCGACGATGCCGGGCAGCTGCGCATCCGCCTGCAGCGCGTGGACCTGTTCAACAGCCAGGCGCCGTACGATTACGTGCTGCAGGTCTGGGTCTGAATCCCGGCCCCCCGCAGAACCAAGCGGGCTTACAGTCGTCCAAACACATCCGGCCACGCCGGGTGACGGACCTCATGAAGACTTTCCGCCTCCAATTGCGCTTCCTGGTGCCGCTGGTGATCATCCTCGCCGCCACCGCCTACCTCGCGCTGCCCGTGATGGACAAGCTGACGCTGCGCTGGTTCGCGCGCGACCTCGACATGCGCGGCGCGCTGGTCGCCAATGCGCTGTCGGATTCGCTCACCGACGCCCTGCAGGAACCGCGCGGCCGCCGCCTGCAGGCGCTGTTCGAGCGCGCACTGCAGGACGAACGCCTGGTGGCGATCGGCTGGTGTTCGGTCGATGGCAAGGTGCTGCGGCACACGCAGCGCTTCCCCGACAGCCTCACCTGCGAGGAGGCGCGCGAGGTGGCGGCCGGCAAGGACGCCGAGCTGCACATCGAGGGCGGGCCGGTGCACGTCAGCTTCCACACGATCACCGGCGAGGCGGGCCCCGCGGGCAACCTGGTGCTGATGCACGACCTGAGCTTCATCGAACGCCGCAGCCAGCAGACGCGCAAGTACATGATCATCCTCTTCGCGATCCTGGGCGCGTCCATCGCGCTGGTGACGGTGGTGGTCGCGCAATTGAGCTGGCGCGGCTGGGTCTCGGGTGCGCGCGCGCTGCTGCGCGGCGAAGGGCTGGTGCGTCCCATGGTCCCGGCCGCGCCGGAACTGGCCCCGCTCGCCGCCGACCTGCGGCAGCGGCTGCGCGACCTGGAGGACGAATACCGCCGCGCGCAGCGCCCGGAGGACGTGTGGGGACCCGAGCGGCTGCAGGCGCTGCTGCGCACGCAGCTGCGCGGCGACGAGGTGATCGTGGTCTCCAACCGCGAACCCTACACGCACGAGGTGAACGACGGCGAGCTGGTGGTGCGCCGGCCGGCGAGCGGCCTGGTCACGGCGGTGGAGCCCGTGATGCGCGCCTGCTCCGGCACCTGGATCGCGCACGGCAGCGGCAGCGGCGACCGCAAGGCGGTGGACCGGCACGACCGCGTCGCGCTGCCGCCGGGGCAGCAGGACTATCTGCTGCGCCGCATCTGGCTCACCCCCGAACAGGAGCAGGGCTACTACTACGGCTTCGCCAACGAAGGGCTCTGGCCGCTGTGCCACGTGGCGCACGTGCGACCGGTGTTCCGCGAGGGCGACTGGGAGCACTACCGCGCCGTGAACCAGCTGTTCGCCGATGCGGTGGTGGCCGAGGCGCGCAGCGAGGACCCGGTGGTGCTGGTGCAGGACTACCACTTCGCGCTGCTGCCGGCGATGGTGCGGCGCCGCCTGCCACGCGCAACTATCCTGACCTTCTGGCACATCCCCTGGCCCAACCCGGAGTCCTTCGGCATCTGCCCCTGGCGCAGCGAGATCCTCGAAGGGATGCTGGGCAGCACCATCCTGGGCTTCCACACGCGCTTCCACTGCAAGAACTTCATCGAGACGGTCGACCGCTACCTCGAAGCGCGGATCGAGCACGAGCACTCCACCATCTCCTTCGGCGGCGAGCAGACGCTGGTGGAGGCCTACCCGATCTCGATCGAGTGGCCCTCGCCGGAGGCGGCGCGCGAGTGGCCCAGCCCCGGCCAGTGCCGCGCCGAGGTGTTCGAGCGGCTCGGCATCCCGCACGCGCACCGGGTCGCCGTCGGCGTGGACCGCTTCGACTACACCAAGGGCATCCTCGAGCGCCTCAACGCCGTCGAGCGCATGCTCGAGAAGTACCCCGAGTGGCGGGATCGCATCACCTTCGTGCAGGTGGCCGCTCCCTCGCGCAGCGCGCTGGAGGAGTACCGCAGCTTCCGCGAGCGCATCGAGCGCGCCACCGAGCGCATCAACGCCCGCTTCGGTCGGCCCGAGGCGCCGGTGATCCGCCTGCTCGCGCAGCACCACGAGCACGAGGAGGTGAACAAGCTCTATCGCGCGGCCGACGTGTGCCTGGTGACCAGCCTGCACGACGGCATGAACCTGGTGTGCAAGGAGTTCGTCGCGGCCCGCGACGACGAGCGCGGCGTGCTGATCCTCAGCCGCTTCGCCGGCGCGGCGCGCGAGATGCCCGAGGCGCTGATCGTCAACCCGTACCACGTGGAGGAAACGGCCGACGCGCTGCAGCAGGCGCTGACCATGCCGCCGGCGGAGCAGCGCGAGCGCATGGCCAGCCTGCGCAGCACGGTGCACGAATTCAACGTCTACCGCTGGGCGGGGCGGATGCTGACGGATGCGGCCCGCCTGCGCCTGCGCCAGCGCGTGTCGGAGCGCGTGCAGCGGCACCACGCCGTGGATTAGACGGAGATTCGCGCCATGCCCCTGCGTCGCCGCGATATCCTGCAGGGCCTGGCGGTCGCGGGCCTCGCTCCCGTGCCGGGGCGTTCCGCGGCCCCGGAACCCCCCGCCCTGCCGGTCCCGCCGCTGGTGGAGCTGCAGCCCGGCGTGCCGGCGACGCTCACCGCGCGCGTCGGCGCCACGGAGTTCTTCCCCGGCAAGCCCAGCCCCACGGCGGGCTACAACGGCAGCTTGCTCGGGCCGACCCTGCGCGTGCGCAGCGGCGACGAGGTCGCCCTGGAGGTGCGCAACGAACTGCCGGAGGCGACCACGGTGCACTGGCACGGCCTGCTGGTCCCGGCGACGGCGGACGGCGGGCCGCACGACCCGATCGAGCCCGGCGCGGGCTGGAAAGCGGTGCTGCCGGTGCGGCAGCCGGCCTCCACCTGCTGGTATCACCCGCACCCGCATGGCCGCACGGGGCTGCAGGTGTACGGCGGGCTGGCCGGCATGCTGATCGTGACGGACCGCGAGGAGCAGGCGCTGGGCCTGCCCTCCCGCTACGGCGTGGACGACCTGCCGCTGCTCCTGCAGGACAAGGTGTTCGACCGCGGCCAGCGCCTGATCTATCCGCGCGGCCCCATGGCGCTGATGCACGGCGTGCACGGCAACACCCTGCTGGTCAACGGCGTCCGCGCGCCGCGCGCGGCGGTGCCCGCCGGTCTCGTCCGCCTGCGCCTGCTCAATGGCGCCAATGCGCGCGTCTACGACCTCGCCTTCGAGGACGGCCGCAGCTTCCACTGGATCGCGAGCGACGGCGGGCTGCTGCGCGAACCGGTGCCGCTGCAGCGGCTGCCGCTGGCGCCGGCCCAGCGCGCCGAGATCCTGGTGGACTTTTCCGACGCGCGTCCGGCCCTGCTGGTGAACCGCACCCCCGCCGCGGTGCAGCCGCTGCTGCACTTCGCCCCGGCCGGCGAACGCAGGCCGACCGCGCTGCCGCGGAAGCTCGCCAGCTGGCAGACGCCTTCGCGCGGGGCGGTCGCCCAGCGGCGGCGCCTCACGATGACCACCGGCATGGAAGGCACGGGCGGGATGCAGGGCATGCACGGCATGCCGATGCCGCACGGCTTCGACGGCAAGCCCTTCGACATGGCGCGCATCGACCAGCGCGTGAAGCTCGGCGACGTGGAGGTGTGGGAGGTGTCGGCGCTGCCCGGGATGATGATGGACCAGCCCCATCCCTTCCACATGCACGGCGTGCACTTCGAGGTGCTGCGGCGCGACGGCCAGCCGCCGGGGCCGCTGGACGCGGGCCGGCGCGACACGGTGCTGGTCCAGGAAGCGGTGGAACTGCTGGTGCACTTCACGCAGCCGGCGCCGCGGGTGCCGTTCATGTACCACTGCCACATCCTCGAGCACGAGGACGCCGGCATGATGGGCCAGTTCACGGTGACGTGAAGGCCGGCGCGGCTTCCTTGCCGAAGCGCGTGCGCGCCTCGTTCAGCAGCGCGATCAGCGCGTCGAGTTCCACCGGCTTGGTGAGGTGCGCGTCGAAGCCGGCGCCGCGCGTGCGCTTCTTGTCTTCCTCGTTGCCGAAGCCGGTCATCGCGACCAGGTAGGCGGTGGAGGCGCCCGCCTCCGCGATCATGCGGCGGCGCGCCTCGTAGCCGTCCATGCCCGGCATGGCCAGGTCCAGCAGGATCATGTGCGGGTGGAAGCGGCGCGCCACCTGGATGCCCGCTTCGCCGCCGTAGGCCGACTCGACCTGGTTGCCGAGCAGGCGCAGCACGTCGGTCGCGCTGTCGGCGGAGTCGCGGTTGTCGTCGACGACGAGCACGCGCAGGCCGCCGGCGGTCTCGTCCGAGTCCTCTTTCTCGCTCGGCACCAGGACCTGGGTCGCCCGCGGCAGCCGCAGCGTGAAGGTGCTGCCCTGGCCGAGGCCGGGGCTCGTGGCCTCGATGCTGCCGCCGTGCATCTCCGCGAGGGAGCGCGCCAGCGTCAGGCCGATGCCCAGCCCGCTTTCGGCCGCGGCGGACTGCGCCGCCTCGGCCTGCATGAACAGCTGGAAGATGCGCCGCAGGTCCTCGGCCGCGATGCCGCGCCCGTTGTCCTGCACGTAGACGTACACCATGCCCTCGTCGGTGCGCACCCGCAGGTCGATGCGGCCGTTGTCGGGCGTGTACTTGGCCGCGTTGACCAGCAGGTTCTGCAGCACCTGCGACAGGCGCGTGGAGTCGCCGTTGACGTACACCGGCTCCTCGGGCTGGTGCACTTCCAGCACGTGGCGGCGCGTGGTGATCAGGGGGCGCACCGTCTCCACGCTGCGCGACACGACGTCCGACAGGCGCACCAGTTCCTTGCGCAAGGTGACCTTGCCGGTGGAGAGCCGCCCCACGTCCAGCAGGTCGTCGACCAGCCGCGTCACGTGCGAGAGCTGGCGGTCGATCACGTCGCGGCAGTTGCGCAGCACCGGGCTGGTCAGCGTCTCCAGCTGCATGATGGTGACGGCATTGCGGATCGGCGCGAGCGGGTTGCGCAGCTCGTGGGCGAGCATCGCCAGGAACTCGTTCATGCGCCGGCTGGAGTTCTCCAGCTCCTCCAGCCGCCGCCGCTCGCTCATGTCGCGCGTGACCTTCGCGAAGCCGCGCAGGTCGCCGGCCGGGCTGCGCACCGCCGTGATCACGACGTTGGCCCAGAACATGCCGCCGTCCTTGCGCACGCGCCAGCCCTCGGTCTCGAAGCGGCCGTGCTCCAGCGCCGTCTTCAGCGCCGCATCCGGCTTGCCGGCGGCGCGGTCCTCGGGGGCGTAGAACACGCGGAAGTCATGGCCGATGATCTCGTCGGGGCGGTAGCCCTTGATCGCCTCGGCGCCCGCGTTCCAGCTCTCCACGATGCCGGACGGGCTGAGCATGAAGATGGCGTAGTCCTGCACGGAGTCCACCAGCAGGCGGAAGCGTTCCTCGCTGACGCGCAGTTCTTCCTCGTGGCGGCGGCGCTCCGTCAGGTCGCGCGTGATCTTGGCGAAGCCGGCGAGCTCGCCCATCGGGCCGTACAGGGCGGTGATGGTGACGTTGGCCCAGAAGCGCGTGCCGTCCTTGCGCAGGCGCCAGCCTTCGTCCTCGAAGCGGCCGCGCAGCTTCGCGAGCCGAAGTTCCTCTTCGGGCCAGCCCGAGGCCACGGCGTCGGGCGGGTAGAAGATGGAGAAGTGCTTGCCGAGGATCTCCTCGCGCTTGTAGCCCTTCAGTTTCTGCGCGCCGCTGTTCCAGGAGACGATGTGGCCCCCGGGATCCAGCATGAAGATCCCGTAGTCGGTGACCGCCTCGATCAGCAGTTGCAGCCGCTGCTCGAGCGTGTTTTCCGGGCGGGACTCGGCGATCATGGTCATGGGAGCAGGCCATTATCGGCAGCGAGCCAGCCCGGGCGGGGCGGCAAGCCGTAAATCAGGCGGCGTCCTACAGACGCGCTGGGCCCGGCAAACGTTCTTCTCAATCCCGCTCGAGCGAGGCGGTCTCGTCGAGGAAGCGCGCGAGCAGCGCCTCGAGCTCGGCGAGCCGCGCTTCCACCGACGCCAGTGCGCCGGTTGCGGCATGCGCTTCCAGCTCCTTGGCCAGCCGGTGCAGCGCGGGCCCGCCCACCATGGACGCGGAGCCCGCCAGCGAGTGGAGGTGGCGGCGCAGGTCGGCGGCCGCGCCACCGGCCAGGGCGGCGCGGACGGACTGCAGCAGCTGGGGCGCGTTGGCGCGGAAGGCCGCGAGCCCGACCTGCAGCAGTTCCCGGTCGCCGCCGAGGCGCTCCAGCGCGTGGGCGCGGTCGAACACGGCATCCGACGCTGCGGCCCCGGCCGAAGGCTGCGGCTCGGCCGCGGCCGTGGGCGCGGGCACCGGGCGCCCCGTCCACTCTGCCAGGACCTGCGCGAGCCGGGCGGCATCGACCGGCTTCGACAGATAGTCGTTCATGCCCCAGGCGAGGCAGCGTTCGCGCTCGCCGGCGGCGGCATTGGCGGTGAGCGCGATGATCGGCTGCGTGAAGCCCTGCGCGCGCAGCCGGCGCGCCGCCTCGTAGCCGTCCAGGCGCGGCATGCGGCAGTCCATCAGCACGAGGTCGAACTCGGAGGAGGCGATGGCGGCGAGCGCTTCCTCGCCGTCGCCGACGAGGGTCACGTCCTGGTAGCCCGCCTGCGCCAGCAGGCCGCGCACGACGACCTGGTTGGTCTCGTTGTCCTCGGCCACCAGGACGCGGGTGGCCAGACGCGGCGCGGGCGCGGACGCCTGCACGGATGGGCGCCGCGGCACCTCCTTCAGCGGCAGTTCCTGCAGCGGCAGCTCGCAGCGCAGCGAGGTGCCGCGGCCCGGCTCGCTCTGCAGCAGGATGGTGCCGCCCATCATGTCGGAGAGCTGCTTGACGATCGCGAGGCCCAGGCCGGTGCCGCCGTAGCGGCGGCCGGTGGCGCGGTCCGCCTGCGTGAAGCGCGTGAACAGGCGCTGCTGCACCTCGAAGGGAATGCCGATCCCGGTGTCGTACACCGTGAAGCGCAGCATGCGGCTGCGGCTGCGGCCCACCATCAACCCGAACTCGCCCTGGGCGGTGAACTTCAGGGCGTTGGATAGCAGGTTGTTCAGGATCTGGCGCAGCCGGCCCGGGTCTCCGCGCACGGCCTGCGGCACCTGCGGGTCGACTTCCAGGCTGAAGCGCAGGCCCTTCTCCTGGGCCCTCAGGCCGTAGATGTCGTGCAGTTCGTCCAGCAGTTCGTCGAGCCGGAAGGGCGCGAATTCCAGCTCCATGCGGCCGGATTCGATCTTGCCCAGGTCCAGCAGGTCCTCGATCAGGCCCATCAGCGAGGCGGCGCTGGCGTCGGCCAGTTCGACGTAGCGGCGCTGCCGGGGCGAAAGCTCCTCCGCCAGCAGCAGCCGCGTGAGGCCCAGCACGCCGTTGAGCGGCGTGCGGATCTCGTGGCTGACGTTGTCGAGGAAATCGCTCTTCGCCCGGTTGGCCGTCTCCGCCGCCTCCTTGGCCTGGTGGGCCTCCTTTTCCGCGGCCAGCCGCGCGGTGATGTCGCGGAAACTGAAGACGCGCGCGTCGGTGCCGTCCTCCAGCTGCAGCGGCGTGGCGTAGCGCTCGAATACGCGGCCATCCATGAACTCGATCAGCGCGAAGTCATCGGCCTCGGGCGTGCGCAGCAGAGCATCGAGCTGGCGCAGGTCCTGGTCCGGGTCCTTCAGCTGCTCGCGGATGAAAGGCAGCAGTTCTCCGGTGGGGGCCTCCGCCAGGTGCGGCGGGATGTTCCACATGCGCAGGAACTGGCGGTTGCGCAGCAGGATCTCGCGCCCGGCGCTCACGACCAGGATGCCGTCGGCGGTGGCGTCGAGGGTGGCGCGCAGGAGGGCGATGGTCCGGTGCCCGTGGGCGGCGGGGTCGGCGGTGGGACGGGGAAGCTGGGAGGCGCTCATCCTGGTCGGCAGCTGCTGCGATCATACGGCGCCGTCCCGTTTCCCTGCCGCGCAGCCTCCTAAAATCAGCGCATGACCTTCCTCGAGATGCTGCAGGGCGCGCAACAGCGCAATGGCTCCATGCTGTGCGTGGGCCTCGACCCGGAACCGACGCGCTTCCCGCTGGGAATGACGTCCAACACGGCGCGCATCTACGAATTCTGCGCCCGCATCGTCGATGCGACCGGGGACCTGGCCTGTGCCTTCAAGCCGCAGATCGCCTACTTCGCGGCCCACCGCGCCGAGGACCAGCTGGAACAGCTGATGCGGCACCTGCGCGCCAACTACCCGCACGTGCCGGTGATCCTGGATGCGAAACGGGGCGACATCGGCTCGACGGCGGAGCAGTACGCGCGCGAAGCCTTCGAACGCTATGGCGCCGACGCCGTGACCCTGTCGCCCTTCATGGGCTTCGACTCGGTGCAGCCCTACCTGAAGTACCCGGAGAAGGGCGCCTTCCTCCTGTGCCGCACCTCCAACCCGGGGGGCGACGACCTGCAGAACCAGCGGCTCGCGTCCGTGGAAGGGCAGCCGCTGCTGTACGAGCACGTCGCGCGGCTGGCGCAGGGCAGCTGGAACCTGAACGGGCAACTGGGGCTGGTGGTCGGCGCGACCTACCCGAACGAGATCGAGCGGGTGCGCGACCTCGCGCCCACGCTGCCGCTGCTGATTCCCGGCGTGGGCGCGCAGGGCGGCGACGCGCAGGCGACGGTGCGCGCGGGCTGGCGCGCCAAGGGACCGATCGTCGTGAACTCCTCGCGCTCCATCCTCTATGCGTCCAGCGGCATCGACTTCGCCGAGGCGGCGCGGGCGGAGGCACTGCGCACGCAGCAACTGCTGCGTGCCAGCCTGCCGGTGATGTCGGACCTGCCCTGAGGCGTGGCCGACCGGGGGGGGCTCAGGGGGTCCGCCGCCCCCGCACCAGCCCGTAGATGACCAGCAGTATCACCGCGCCGATCACCGAGGCGATCCAGCCGGCCGGCTCGTTCGGGCCGTAGAGACCCAGTGCCTGGCCCAGGTAGCTCGCGATGAAGGCGCCGGCGACGCCCAGGATGGTCGTCATGATGAGGCCCATCCGGTCATCGCCCGGCTTCACGGCCCGCGCGATCAGGCCCACGATGAATCCGACGACGATGGTGATGATGATCGACATGGGGTTCCCCTAGGACACGGGCGGAGACTACCTCAAGAGGGCTGCAGCAAGCGCTTGAGGTAGTGGCCAGTGTGGCTTTTCGGATGGGCGGCGACTTCCTCCGGCGTGCCCGCCACCACGACCGTGCCGCCGCCGTCGCCGCCCTCCGGACCCATGTCGACGATCCAGTCCGCCGTCTTGATCACATCCAGGTTGTGCTCGATCACGACGATGGTGTTGCCGGCGTCGCGCAGCTGGTGCAGCACCTTCAGCAGCAGGTCGATGTCGGCGAAGTGCAGGCCGGTGGTCGGCTCGTCCAGGATGTAGAGGGTGCGGCCGGTGTCGCGCTTGGACAGTTCCAGCGCCAGCTTGACGCGCTGCGCCTCGCCCCCCGAGAGCGTGGTCGCCGACTGCCCCAGCTTGATGTACGACAGGCCCACGTCCAGCAGCGTCTGCAGCTTGCGCGCGATGGCCGGCACCGGCTTCAGGAAGGCGTGGGCATCCTCCACCGTCATGTCCAGCAGTTGCGCGATGTTGCGGCCCTTCCACTGCACTTCCAGCGTCTCGCGGTTGTAGCGCTGGCCGCGGCATACGTCGCACGGCACGTAGACGTCGGGCAGGAAGTGCATCTCCACCTTCACCACGCCGTCGCCCTGGCAGGCCTCGCAGCGGCCGCCGGACACGTTGAAGGAGAAGCGCCCCGGTCCGTAGCCGCGCTCCTTGGCCAGCGCCGTTTCCGCCATCAGCTCGCGGATCGGCGTGAACAGGCCGGTGTACGTCGCCGGGTTGCTGCGCGGCGTGCGGCCGATCGGCGACTGGTCGACGTTGATCACCTTGTCGAAGTGCTCGATGCCCTCGATGCCCTCGTGCGGCGCCGGCTCCTCGTGGGCGCGATAGAGCTCGCGCGCCACCGCGGCATAGAGCGTGTCGTTGACGAGGGTGGACTTGCCCGAGCCCGACACGCCCGTCACGCAGGTGAGCAGGCCGACCGGGATCTCCACCGTCACGTCCTTCAGGTTGTTGCCGTGCGCGCCGGCGATGCGGATCACCTGCGGGTCCGGCATCTCGCCCAGCCGGTTGCGCTTCGCGGGCACCGGGATCTTCAGCGAGCCCGACATGTAGCGGCCGGTGAGCGAGGCCTCGTTGGCCATCACCTCCGGCGGCGTCCCCTGGGCCACCACCTCGCCGCCGTGGATGCCGGCGCCGGGGCCCATGTCCACCACGTAGTCGGCCGCGCGGATCATGTCTTCGTCGTGCTCCACCACCAGCACGCTGTTGCCGAGGTCGCGCAGGTGCTGCAGGGTGCCGATCAGGCGGTCGTTGTCGCGCTGGTGCAGGCCGATGCTGGGCTCGTCCAGCACGTACATGACGCCGGTGAGGCCGGAGCCGATCTGCGAGGCGAGGCGGATGCGCTGCGCCTCGCCGCCCGAGAGCGTCTCGGCGCTGCGGTCCAGGCTCAGGTAGGTGAGCCCCACGTCGTTGAGGAAGCGCAGCCGGGCGCCGATCTCGCGCACCACCTTGTCGGCGATCTCCGCCTTGGCGCCGCGCAGCTTGAGCGCCTGGAACCAGGCGTGGCTTTCGCGCAGCGTCATGTGCCCGATCTCGTAGATCGCGCGCGCCTGCTCGCCTTCGCCCAGCCGGACGTGGCGCGCCTCGCTGCGCAGGCGCGTGCCGGCGCAGGCGGGGCAGGGCTGCAGGCTGCGGTAGCGCGCCAGCTCCTCGCGCACCGCGGCCGAATCGGTCTCGCGGTAGCGGCGCTCCATGCTGGGCAGGATGCCCTCGAAGGGGTGCTTCTTCGACACCTTCCTGCCGGCCGACGCGCCGCTCTCCAGCGCGTAGGTGAAGCGGATCTCCTCCTCGCCGGAGCCGTGCAGCAGCACCTTGCGCACCTCCGGCGGCAGGTCCTGGAAGGGCAGATCGACGTCGAACTTGTAGTGGCGCGCCAGGCTCTCGATCAGGCTGAAGTAGTAGGGATTGCGCCGGTCCCAGCCCTTGATCGCGCCGCCGGCCAGCGACAGCTCGGGGAACGCGACCACCCGGGTCGGGTCGAAGAACTCCATCGTGCCGATGCCGTCGCAGCTGGGGCAGGCGCCCACCGGCGAGTTGAAGGAAAACAGGCGCGGCTCCAGTTCGGCGATCGAGTAGTGGCAGACCGGGCAGGCGAACTTCGCGTTGAACAGGTGCTCGCGGCCGGACTCCATCTCCACCGCGATGGCGCGGCCGTCGGCCAGCCGCAGCGCCGCCTCGAAGCTCTCGGCCAGCCGCTGCTGGACCTCCGGCTTGACCTTCAGGCGGTCGACGACGACGTCGATGTCGTGCTTCTCCGCCTTCTTCAGCTTCGGCAGGCTGTCGAAATCGAACACCTCGCCGCCGACGCGGAAGCGCACGTAGCCCTGGCCCTGCATCTCGGCGAAGAGTTCGGCGAACTCGCCCTTGCGCTCGCGCGCCACCGGCGCCAGCACCATCAGGCGCGTGTCCTCCGGCAGCGCCAGCACCGCGTCGACCATCTGCGACACGGTCTGGGACTGCAGCGGCAGCCCGTGGAGCGGGCAGTAGGGCGTGCCGGCGCGGGCGAACAGCAGGCGCAGGTAGTCGTGGATCTCGGTCACCGTGCCCACGGTGGAGCGCGGGTTGTGGCTGGTCGCCTTCTGCTCGATGGAGATCGCGGGCGACAGGCCCTCGATCACGTCGACGTCCGGCTTGTCCATCAGCTGCAGGAACTGCCGCGCATAGGCCGAGAGGCTTTCGACGTAGCGCCGCTGGCCCTCCGCATAGAGCGTGTCGAAGGCCAGCGAGGACTTGCCCGAACCGGACAGGCCGGTGATCACCACCAGCCGGTAGCGCGGCAGGTCGAGGTCGATGTTCTTCAGGTTGTGCGTGCGCGCCCCGCGGATGCTGATCCGCTGGCCGAGGGCCTCATGCAGGTACTTGCCGTCCGTCTTGTCGTTCAAGGGTCGCGCTCACCAAGGGAAAACCCGAAATCATAGAACGCCGGACGGGTGCGGCGCACGCGGCGGTTGGTTCAGCCCGACCGGAGCAGCTAGTCGTAAGTGAGGATGAAAATTGTTACAGAAATGGAATGATTAGCAGAGGCAAGGCGTTAATCCGATACCACCCAGCCCACGGAGGAAACGATGTCGCGTCCGTACTATCCTGTCTCGCACTTCACCCGCAAGCAATTCTGGGCGCAGGCGGCGATGCTCCGCCTGCTTGCCGGTGCCGTATTGGCTGCCTTGCTCGCGGTGGCGCTGTTCGCGACCGACATGGCGCAGGCGCAGGCGCTGCCCGGAGTCGCTGCCGCACGGTTCGACGGCGGCATCGGTGTAGTCCCGGCCACCTGGGCTGGCGCCAATAACGCGAATCCTACCGGCGGGGCTGCGGCGGCGAACAATGTCAATGACACGCCACCCCCGGGCCGGCCCTGGGTGATCGCGGACCTGAAGGCCCAGGTGAACAGAGACGGCAGCTTCGACGCGCGCGGCAAGGGCTTGCTCCTCGGCGGCGGCAACGTCGGCCACAACGCCGGCGCCAGCGTGCGCCTGCGCCTGTACTGCGGCGCCGGCGCCACCCTCGTGAAGTTCACTTCCGAAGAGTCGGTGCCGCTGGAGGAGAACGGCGACTTCCGCCTGCGCGGACAGCTGAACGTGCTGAACCAGCCGCTCGACTGCCCCAACCCGGTACTGCTGATCCTGAACGCGGGCCAGAGCGCCGCGAATGCGGGCGGCTGGTTCGCCGCCGGCATCCCGAAGCTCTGATCCCTGGCGCGCGGCGCGCGTGAATCCCGGGACCCCGGTCCCGGGCTTTCCCCGATGCGGGAGAATCCTGCCTTTCGCCGGACGGTCGCGTCCGCCAGCAGATCTCCCCATCCGTGACTTCCAACCCTGTTCCCGCCGGCGCGAGCCGCATGACGCCGGCCGAGCGCCGTGCCAGCGGCTCCCTGGCCGTGATCTTCGCAGCCCGCATGCTCGGGCTGTTCCTGGTGCTGCCGGTGTTCGCGCTGGAGGCGGCGCGCTACCCCGGCGGCGGCGATCCGGCCCTCGTCGGCCTTGCCATGGGCATCTACGGCCTGACCCAGGGCGTGCTGCAGATCCCCTACGGGCTCGCGTCCGACCGTTACGGCCGGAAGCGGGTGATCGTGATCGGCCTCATCGTGTTCGCGGCGGGGAGTTTCATCGCCGCCGCGGCGCCCAGTCTCCTGTGGCTGGTGGTCGGGCGCGCGGTGCAGGGCGCCGGCGCCGTGTCCGCCGCGGTGACGGCGCTGCTGGCCGACCAGACCCGGGACATCGTTCGCACCAAGGCCATGGCCCTGGTGGGCGCCAGCATCGGCCTGATGTTCGCCGTGTCGCTGGTTGCCGCGCCCATGCTGGCGGCGCGCATCGGCCTGCACGGGCTGTTCGCGGTCACCGGCGTGCTGGCGCTCACCTGCATCGCCGTCGTGCTGTGGTGGACGCCGCCCGCGCCGCAGCAGCACGCCAATGTGCCGCGCGGGCGGCTGTCCGACGTACTGAAGCACGCCCCGCTGCTGCGGCTGGACGTCGGCGTGTTCGTGCTGCACGCGGTGCAGCTCGCCATGTGGGTGGCACTGCCGGCGCTGCTGGTGCAGGCCGGCCTCGCCAAGGACCGCCACTGGCAGGTGTACCTGCCGACCGTCGTCGCCTCCTTCGTGGTCATGGGCGGCGTGTTCGCGCTGGAGCGGCGCGGCTACCTGCGCGCGGTCTTCCTGGCCGCCATCGGGATCGTGCTGGTGGTGCAACTGGGCCTGCTGGCCGTGGCGCACGCGCCCGCCCTGCCGGTGCTCGCCGTGCTGCTGTTCCTGTTCTTCTGCGGCTTCAACGTGCTGGAGGCCACCCAGCCCAGCCTGGCCTCGCGGCTGGCGCCGCCCCAGTCGCGGGGCGCCGCGCTCGGCGTGTACAACACACTGCAATCGCTGGGATTTTTTGCCGGCGGGGCGGTCGGCGGCTGGCTGTCCAAGACCGTTGGACCCACAGGACTGTTCGGCGTTTCGGCGGCCCTGCTGCTGGTGTGGCTGGTGGCCGCTTGGCCCATGCAGGCGCCGCGTCCGCGGCAGACGGCGGAAGAAGTGCTCGCCGAAGAGGCAGAGGCCACGTAACCGGGCCGGGGCGCAGGCCCGATAATCGAGCCCATAGAGGAGTTTCCATGGCATCCGTCAACAAGGTCATCATCGTCGGCAACCTGGGGCGCGACCCCGAGACGCGCACGTTCCCGAGCGGCGGCCGCGTCTGCAACGTCAGGATCGCCACCACCGAGCGCTGGAAGGACAAGCAGAGCGGCGAGATGCGGGAAGCCACGGAGTGGCACTCCGTGGTGTTCAATGATCGCTTGGCCGAAATCGCTGGCGAGTACCTGCGCAAGGGCTCGCAGGTCTACGTCGAAGGCAGCCTGCGCACCCGCAAGTGGACGGACAAGGACGGCATCGAGAAGTACACCACCGAGATCCGCGCCGACGAGATGAAGATGCTGGGCAAGCGCGAAGGCATGGGCTCGCCCTCGGGCGACGACGACGGCGGCTACGACAGCGCGCCGCGCCGTTCCGCGCCCCCGAGCCGCGCCCCCGCGGGCGGTGCCGGCGGCGGCCAGCGTCCCGCCTCGAAGCCGGCCAGCGGCTTCGACGACATGGACGACGACATCCCGTTCTGACGCACCCCACCGGCGCGCGGCCGCCGTCGCGGCGCGCGCCTCAGCCCCCGAACACGATCGCGCAGCGCCAGCCGCGGCCGTCCGGGCCGCTGCCGAAGCTCACCGGTGCCTTCAGCAACTGCGCGTAGAAGGTGACCAGCGCCAGCCCCACTCCGCCCGCCGTGCCCGAGGAGGGCTGGCCCACGCCTCGCACGCCGCGCTTGAGCATCTCGGAGCGGCGTTCCGGCGGGATGCCGGGCCCGTTGTCCTGCACCGAAAGCACGGTGCGTTCCCCTTCGCGCTGCACGGCGACCGTGACCACCGGCCGGCCGTCGGCGCCCGTGGTGCCGTGCCGCAGGGCGTTTTCCAGCAGGTTGTCCAGGATGCCTTCGACCAGCGTCAGGTCCGCCTGCACGGTGCTGGGCGCATCGACGCCTTCCGCGCCGAGGTCCACCCCCTGCCGGTCGGCGCGCGGCAGGAAGCGCAGCACCGCCTCCTGCACCGCGTGGTCCAGTCGCACGGGAGCCAGTTGCAGCGCCGTGCCGGCCTCGTAGGCGAGCGCCAGGGCCAGCAGCTTGTCCAGCGCCTGGCTGGCGCGCGTCTCGCTGGCGGCGATGCCCTGCAGCTGTTCGCGCCAGACCTCCGGATCGCGGTGCCGCAGCCCGTATTCGGCCTGGGCCCGGATGCCGGCCAGCGGGGTGCGCAGTTCGTGGGCGACGTTGCCGGTGAACTCGCGCTGGGCCCGGGCGCTTTCCTCCAGCCGTTCCATCAGCATGTTGATCGACTGGGCCAGCGCGTGCACTTCGGCCGAGTCGGCCCGCACCGGCACCGGCGTGAAGTCCCCGGCCTGCCGTTCCTCCACCGCGGCGCGCAGCTGGGACAGCGGCGCGATGTCGGCGGTGATGCTGCGGCGCAGGCGCCACGCCAGCACCCCGAGCAGCAGCACCTGCGGGGCGAGCGAGAAGGCGAGCAGCTCGCGCAGCAGCGCGGCGCGCTCGCTGGTGCTCTGGGCCACGGTCACCGTGAAGGGCACGGGCCGGTTCACCGCCAGCACCACGAGGCGGAAGGACCGCCCGTCGATTTCCGCCTGACGGAAGCGATGGCCGGTGTCGGAAAGGGAGGCCGCCGGCGGGGGCAGCGCGCGGTCGCCGGCCAGCAGCGCCCCGTCCGCGCCCCGCACGCTGAACAGCATGGTTTCGTGCTGGTCGAACAGCACCGCGTGCAGTTCGCCCGGCGTGAGCTGCAGGGCCACCTGGCGGTCGCGCACTTCCACCTTGGATGCGATGAGGTGCGCGTCGTCGAGCAGGGCGCGGTCGAACGCCCGCTGCGTGAACCACTGGCCCACGCCCACCGTCACGATGGAGCCGAGCAGCCACGCCAGCCCGAGCCACACCAGCACGTGCCGGAGCACGTTCTGGCGAAGGGAGGGACGCCCGTGCGCCAGCCTCACCGCGCTTCCTCCAGCACGTAGCCGAGGCCGCGCAGGGTGCGGATCTGCACGCCCGAGTCGACCAGGCGCTTGCGCAGGCGCGAGATGAAGGCCTCCAGCGCGTTCTCCGTCAGCAGCTCGTCGAGTTCGGACAGCTTCATCGACAGCTCGCGCTTGCTGACCACCCGGCCGGCCGGCGTCATCAGCTCCCACAGCACTTCGAACTCGCGCGCGGGCAGCTGCAGGTGCTCGCCGTTCAGGAGGATCCTGCGCGCGCGCCGGTCCAGCGCCAACGCACCGACCTGCACGTGGTCGGCCGTGCCCTGGCTGCGGCGCACCAGCGCGCGCAGGCGCGCCTCGAGTTCGACGAGGTCGAAGGGCTTGCCCAGGTAGTCGTCGGCGCCGGCATTGAGGCCTTCGACGCGCTCCGAGGTGCGGTTGCGCGCGGTCAGCACCAGCACCGGCGTGGCGTCGCCGCGGGCCCGCGCGGCGCGCAGCAGCGACAGGCCGCTGCCCAGCCCGCTGAGCGCGTGCTCCGTGTGCGGCAGGTTCAGGTCCAGCACGACCACGTCGAAGCTCTGGATGCGCCAGATGTGGTCCCCGGCTGCGATGGTGCCGGCTTCGTCGACGCGGCAGCCGGCGTCCTGCAGGCTGCGCCGGATCATTTCTCGCAAGGTCGGGTCGTCTTCCACCAGCAGGACACGCATGAGCAGTATTTAACCCGCCCGCGGCGCATTCGTGTAAGTGGTTTCACGCACCGGGTGGGTCAGGGTCCGGTCAGACCCCCGGGCCGATAAACGGCCGTCCGGAGACAATCCATGAAAATCAAAAGCCAGAAAGACTTCTATTCGGGGCTGATGTTCGCGCTCGTTGGGGTGGCGTTCGCGATCGGGTCCACCCACTACACCGTCGGTGACCCGGCCCGCATGGGCCCGGGCTACTTCCCGCTCATCCTGGGCATCCTGCTGGCCGCGCTCGGCTGCGGGATCCTGGCCGAATCCCTGCTGATCGAGACGCCCGACGGCGACAGGATCGGCGCCTGGGCCTGGAAGCCCCTGGGATTCATCATCGCGGCCAACTGCGTCTTCGGTGTGCTGCTCGGGGGACTGCCCTCGCTGGGGATCCCGGCGATGGGGCTGGTCGTCGCCATCTTCGCCCTGACCTTCCTGGCCAGCCTCGCGGGCGAGGAGTTCAAGGCGAAGGAAGTCGCCGTACTCGCCGCCGTGCTGGCGGCCGGCAGCTACGTCGCCTTCATCTGGCTGCTGCGGCTGCAGATGCAGGTGTGGCCCAGTTTCCTTTCGGCCTGAGGCTTCTCCATGGACCTGTTTTCCAACCTCGCGATCGGCTTCGGCGTCGCCTTCACGCCGATCAACCTGCTGTACGCCTTCATCGGCTGCCTGCTCGGCACGCTGATCGGCGTGCTCCCCGGCATCGGCCCCGTGGCGACAATCGCCATGCTGCTGCCGGCCACCTATGCGCTGCCGCCGGTGTCGGCCCTCATCATGCTGGCCGGCATCTACTACGGCGCGCAGTACGGCGGCTCCACCACGGCCATCCTGGTGAACCTGCCGGGCGAGTCGTCCTCGGTGGTGACAGTCATCGACGGCTACCAGATGGCCCGCCAGGGCCGCGCCGGCCCCGCGCTGGCGGCTGCAGGCCTCGGGTCGTTCTTCGCCGGCTGCGTCGGCACGCTGATCCTGGCCGCCTTCGCCGCCCCGCTGACGGAAGTCGCCTTCAAGTTCGGCCCGGCCGAATACTTCTCGCTGATGGTGCTGGGCCTGATCGGCGCCGTGGTGCTGGCCTCGGGCTCGCTGATCAAGGCGATCGGCATGATCGTGCTGGGGCTGCTGCTGGGGCTGGTGGGCACCGACGTGAACTCCGGCGTCGCGCGCTTCTCCTTCGACATCCCGGAACTGACCGACGGCATCGGCTTCATCACCATCGCCATGGGCGTGTTCGGCTACGGCGAGATCATCTCCAACCTGGGCAAGAGCGACGAGCACCGCGAGGTGTTCACGGCCAAGGTGCAGGGCCTGTTCCCGACGCTGGAGGACTTCAAGCGCATGCTGCCCGCGGTGCTGCGCGGCACCGCGCTGGGTTCGATGCTGGGCATCCTGCCCGGTGGCGGCGCGCTGCTGGCTTCCTTCGCCGCCTACACGGTGGAGAAGAAGACCAAGCTCAAGCCCGGTGAAGTGCCCTTCGGGCGCGGCAACATCCGCGGCGTGGCGGCCCCCGAGTCGGCCAACAACGCCGGCGCGCAGACCTCCTTCATCCCGCTGCTGACGCTGGGCATCCCGCCCAACGCGGTGATGGCGCTGATGGTGGGCGCCATGACCATCCACAACATCCAGCCGGGCCCGCAGGTGATGACCAGCAACCCGCAGCTGTTCTGGGGCCTGATCGCCTCGATGTGGATCGGCAACCTGATGCTGGTGATCCTGAACCTGCCGCTGATCGGCATGTGGATCAAGCTGCTGACGGTGCCCTATCGCTGGCTGTTCCCGTCCATCGTGCTGTTCTGCGCGATCGGGGTCTACTCCACCAACAACAACGTGTTCGACATCTGGCTGGTGGCGATCTTCGGCGTGGTCGGCTACCTGTTCATCAAGCTGGGATGCGAGCCGGCGCCGCTGCTGCTCGGATTCATCCTGGGGCCGATGATGGAAGAAAACCTGCGACGGGCGCTGCTGCTGTCGCGCGGCAACTGGAGCGTGCTGGTCACGCGCCCGCTTTCGGCGGGCCTGCTCGCGGCCGCCTTGCTCCTGGTCGTGATCGTCGCGCTGCCTTCGATCAAGGCGAAGCGCGAGGAAGCCTTCGTGGAGGACTGAGGGCGCCGACGTCCTCGGTGCGCGGGGCGGCGTTGCCGCCCTGCGTCGTTTCGGCGGGGCCCGCGACGCCGGCCTGCGCCTGCGGCAGCTCGCCGCTCGAAGGGGCCGGGGCTTGGCTCAGCCGCCGAGGGCCGGTTCGACGGCGGCGGCCACCGCAGCCGAGATCACCCCGCCGCCGAGGCACACCTCGCCGTCGTACAGCACGGCCGACTGCCCCGGGGTGACCGCCCATTGCGGCTCCTCGAACTCCAGCCGGAAGCCTCCTGCCGCGGAAGACAACGTGCAGGCCGCATCGGCCTGCCGGTAGCGCGTCTTGGCGCCGTAGGCGCCGGGGGCCGGCGGCTCGCCGGCGGTCCAGCTCACGTCGTCGGCGTCCAGCGCCTGGGAGAGCAGCCAGGGATGGTCGTGGCCCTGCACGACCCACAGCGTGTTCTTCGCGACGTCCTTGCGCGCCACGAACCAGGGCGCATGCTCGCCGCCGCCGCGCTGGGCGCCCTTTTCCTTGATGCCGCCGATGCCCAGTCCCTGGCGCTGGCCGAGGGTGTAGAAGGACAGGCCCACGTGCCTGCCGATCACGCGCCCCTTCGGGTCCTTGATCGGGCCGGGCTCCTTCTGGATGTAGCGGTTCAGGAATTCGCGGAAGGGGCGTTCGCCGATGAAGCAGATCCCGGTCGAGTCCTTCTTCTTCGCGTTGGGCAGGCCGATCTCGGCGGCGAGGCGCCGCACCTCGGTCTTGCGCAGCTCGCCCACCGGGAACAGCGTCCTGGCCAGCTGCGCCTGGTCCAGGCGGTGCAGGAAATAGCTCTGGTCCTTGCTGTCGTCCAGGCCCTTGAGCAGTTCGAAACGGCCCGCACGCTCGCGCACCCGGGCGCTGCCGCACGCGGTCGCGTGCGGCTCCTGATCCGGCCCACCGGGCTCGCCAGGGTTCGCCGGGCACCAGCGGACCCTGGCGTAATGCCCGGTGGCGATCTTCTCCGCGCCCAGGCGCATGGCGTGGTCGAGGAAGGCCTTGAACTTGATCTCGGCGTTGCACAGCACGTCCGGGTTGGGCGTGCGGCCGGCCTGGTACTCGCGCAGGAATTCGGCGAACACCCGGTCCTTGTATTCGGCGGCGAAGTTGACGTGCTCGATCTCGATGCCGATCACGTCGGCGACGGCGGCGGCGTCGACGAAGTCCTCGTTGGAGGAGCAGTACTCGCTGTCGTCGTCGTCTTCCCAGTTCTTCATGAAGATGGCGACCACGTCGTAACCCTGCTGCTTGAGCAGCCAGGCACTGACGGCGGAGTCCACGCCCCCGCTGAGACCGACGACGACACGTGGCTTGCGAACCATGTGTGCGATTATCCCAGCCGGCCCAAACCCCATGCTCCAACGGCCCACTCGCGCGACGCTGCCGCGGCAGCGCATGTCGCCCCAGGCGCTGGCCGCCACGGGGGCGCTGCATGTCGCGCTGGCCTGGATGCTGCTGCAGTACGCCCCGGTGCAGCAGGCGGTGCGCTACGTGGTCTACCAGGCCGTCCGGCCGACACCGCCTCCGCCGGCGGCTCCTGCCCCCCGCAGCAATGCCATCACCCGGCCGGCGCCGCCCGGGGTGCAGGGGGAGCCGCCGGCCCTGTTCAGCCTGCGGCCGGAGTCCAGCCTGCCGCTGCAGGCGACCGCCACGCTGCCGCAGCCGGGCGAGTCGCGCCAGCGCCGCAGCCGCCGCGAATCGCCCGATGCGCCCGCGGTCGAGGCAGCGCCGGCGCCGCGGCTGCGGGCCGAGCCGGAGCCGACGCGGCCGGAACGTCCGGAGCCGCCGCCGGTTGCGGTGCCGCCGCCGGCGGTGCCGGTTCCGGCGCCCGCGCCGCCGCCGGAGCTGGTACCGGCGCCCATTCCCGTGCCGGAGACTCCTCCGGCGCCGGCGCCCGTTCCGGAGCCGCCACCGGCACCGGCGCCTGTTCCCACGCCAGCCCCGGTTCCTGCTCCTGCTCCCGTACCGGTTCCTGCTCCGGCGCCAGCACCGGCACCGGCACCAGCACCCGTTCCTGCGCCGGCACCGGCACCCGCGCCTGCGCCAGTCCCCGCTCCTGCACCTGTCGCTCCCCCGACCCCAGCGCCAGCGCCTGCCCCGGCCCCGGCCCCGGCCCCGGCCCCGGCCCCGGCCCCGGCCCCGGCCCCGGCCCCGACCCCGACCCCGACCCCGACCCCGACCCCGGCGCCCGCCCCCGTCGAAGTCCCCGCGCCAGCTCCGGTCCCGGCACCGGCACCCCCGGTCGCCGCGCCCGTCGCACCAGCTCCGGCGCCGGCGCCGGCGCCTGCCGCCCCACCGGCACACGTGCCCCCCCGCGTGCAAGGCCCTCCCATCGACGCCCCTGTCGCCCCAGGCGCGCCGCAAGCCGGATCCGCCACGCCCGTCCCGGCCCCGGCCCCGGCGCCCGGCTGGGGCACCCCCGGCGTCGCGCCGCCGGCGGTTGCGCGTCCGCCGGCGCTGCCGCCGGCACCCGTCATCCTGCCGCCCTCGCCGCTGCCGTCCCTGCAGGGCCCTTACCGGCCGCCGCAGCGGCGCAGCCTGGCCGACATGGCCAACGAGCAGCTGCGCCGCGGCCAGCCCCGGGACGGCCTGGCCGAGGGCATGGGGGAGGCCGCGCGGCAGGACTGCCTGCGCGGCGACGGCCGGCCGGGCACGGTCAACGGCCTGCTGAACGCGCCGGCGGTGATCGGCCAGGCGCTGTCGGGGACCTGTCCGAAGTAACCCCGATGCCGCTGCCGCCGGCGGCCCTTACGCTGCCGGCGTCCTCGCGAAGGAGAAAGCAGTGCAGAAGAAGCCGGGCGTCCTGGAGATTCCTTCCCTGCAGGGGCGCTGCTCCGAAGCCGAGTGGCAGGCCCGCGTCGACCTCGCGGCCTGCTACCGCCTCGTCGAGCTGTACGGGATGGCCGACATGATGGCCAACCACATTTCCGCCCGCGTGCCGGACCAGGAAGGCGCCTTCCTGATCAACCCCTACGGGATGATGTACGAGGAGATCACCGCGTCCTGCCTGCTCAAGGTCGACCTGGACGGCAACGTCCTGTCCTCGCCCGATTTCGGTCCGCTGAACTACGGCGTCAACAAGGCCGGGTACGTGATCCACAGCGCCGTGCACCGCGCGCGTCCCGAAGTGGGCTGCGTGATCCACACGCACAGCTGGGCGTCGATGGCGGTGTCGGCGCTCGAGTGCGGGTTGCTGCCGATCACGCAGACGGCGATGCGCTTCCTCAAGGTCGGCTACCACGACTACCAGGGCGTGGTGCTGGACACGGCCGAACAGCAATCGCTGCTGCGCGACCTGGGCACGGGCGAGGCCCTGGTCCTGCGCAACCACGGCGTGCTGGTGGTGGGCCGCACCTGCGGCGAGGCCTTCAACTGGACCCACCGGCTGGAGCTGTCCTGCCGCTCGCAGATCGCCGCCATGTCCTGCAACACCCCGCTGCGCGCGGTGCCGCAGGAGGTGCTGGAAGAGACCTGGAACAACTACCAGCCTGGCACCCGCCGCCCGTACGGCGTGATGGAGTGGCCGGCGCTGCTGCGCAAGCTGGATCGCATGGCCCCGGGCTACCGCGACTGAACTTCAGGGAGATCCGCATGTACACGCTTCGTTCCGCCCTGCGGCGCAGCCTGCTGCTCGCCCTCGCCCTCGCGCTCGCGCTCGCGCCCGCGGGCCTCGCCTTCGCACAGGCCGGCGACTATCCGAACAAGCCGGTGCGCGTGCTGGTGGCCTTCACCGCCGGCGGCACCACCGACATCCTGGCGCGCGCGGTGAGCCAGAAGCTGAGCGAGCGCTTCAGGCAGCCCTTCGTGATCGACAACAAGCCGGGCGCCGGCGGCAACCTCGGCACCGAGCTGGCGGCGCGCTCGGCACCGGACGGCTACACGCTGATCGTCAACTCGGTGGGGCCGATGGCGGTCAACCCCACGCTCTACACCAGGCTGAACGTCAACCCGCTGACCGAGCTGGTGCCGGTGGTGCAGATCGCCGAGGTGCCCAACGTGCTGGTGGTGCATCCCTCGCTGCCGGTGCAGACGATCGAGGAGTTCGTCGCGTACGCGAAGGCGAATCCGGGCAAGCTCAATTACGGCTCCACCGGCATCGGCACCTCCTCGCACCTCTCCGGCTACATGCTGGCCCAGCGCACCGGCGCCGAGACCACGCACATTCCCTACAAGGGCGCGGAGGCGCTGAAGGACCTGCTGGCCGGCCGCGTGCAGTTCATGTTCGCGACCATCCCCTCGGTGATCCAGCACATCCAGGCCGGCAAGCTGCGCGCGCTGGCGGTCAGCAGCGCCAACCGCTCGCGCTCGCTGCCCGACACGCCCACCGTGGCCGAGCGCGGCTTCCCCGGCTTCGAGGCCGGCTCCTGGTTCGGCTTCTTCGCGCCCCGGGGCACGCCGCCGGCCGTGATCGCGGAGTTGAACAAGGCGGTCAACGAGGCGCTGCCCGCGCTGCAGGACCAGATGATCCGCGAAGGCGCCGACCCGGTCGGCGGCACGCCTTCGCAGTTCGGCCTCTTCGTGCAGAAGGAGTACGAGAAGTGGAAGGGGATCGTGCGGGAGTCGAGGGCCACCGCGGAGTGAGCGCGCCGCTGCGCATCCTGCTTTCGCGCGCGGCCGGCGAGCGGCTCGCGGGCGGAATCGCCGCGGTGCTCGGCGAGCGGGCGTACGTGCGGGTGGGGCCCGAAGCCGGGGTCGATGCGGACGTGGCCTTCGTCAGTCGCGACGTCACCGGCCTGTCCACCAAGTTCGAGCTGCAGCCGGCCACCCGCGCGTTCTACGACGCGCTCGAGGCCGCACCTTCGCTGCGCTGGCTGCAGATCCATTCGGCCGGGGTGGACCGGCCGGTGTACCAGCGGCTGCGCGCGCGCGGCGTGCAGGTGAGCACGGCATCGGGCGCGAATGCACTCGTGGTGGCGCACAGCGCGCTGGCGGGCGTGCTGGCGCTGGCGCGCGAACTGCCGCGGCTGTGGGACGCGCAGCGCGCCGGCACGTGGGCGCCCCTCATCGCCTCCGGGCTGCCGCGCGACCTCGACGGCCAGCACGCGGTGCTGGTGGGCTGGGGCCCGGTCGCGCAGGAGATCGCGCGCCTGCTGCGGGCCTTCGGCCTGCGCGTGACCGTGGTGCGGCAGCAGGACCGGCCGGCGGGCGAGGATTTCGCCACTATTCCCTGCACGCGCCTGCGCGAAGTGCTGCCGCAGGCCGACTGGCTCGTGCTGGCCTGCCCACTCACGGACACGACCCGAGGCTTCGTCGACGCGCAGGCGCTGGCGCTGCTGCCGGCGCGCGCGCGGCTCGTGAACGTGGCGCGCGGCGAACTCGTCGACGAACCGGCGCTGGTGGACGCCCTGCGCTCGGGCCGGCTAGGCGGCGCCTTCCTCGACGTGTTCGCGCACGAGCCGCTGGCCGCGGATTCGCCGCTGTGGAAGCTGGCCAACGTGATCGCCACGCCGCACAGCGCCGGCGCTTCCGACGGCAACGCCGCGCGCGTCGAGCGCCTGTTCCTGGACAACCTGCGGCGCTGGTGCGCGGGCGAAACCCCGCACCACCTGGCTGCCTGAACGCGCAGAAGGAGGGCAGGGGATCTGGAAGGACATCGCGCGGCGGGCGCGGATCAAGGCGAATTGGCGCACCCCCGCATCCTGGCGGAGGGCCTAGTCGGATTCCTCGACCGCCTGAGTCTCGTCCTGGCTCTCCGGCCCGTAGATGCTCGGGTCGCAATACACCGCGCTGAGCGGAAGCCGCACCCCCTGCAGGTAGTCGTCGAGGCAGCGCAGCACCAGCGGGCTGCGGTGCCGGTCCGCCGTCGCCCGCAGCTCGTCGGCCGTCATCCACAGCGTGCGCACGATGCCGTGGTCCAGCGCCCGGCCGGCCACGTGCTCGCCCAGCTCGCCCGTGAAGGCGAACCGCAGGTAGGTGATGTCCTCGCCCGTGGTGGAACGCTGGAAGCGCGAGATGTACACCCCCAGCAGCGCGGTCGGGCGGAAGCGCCAGGCCGTCTCTTCCAGGGCTTCGCGGGCGCAGCCCTCCGCGGGCGTCTCGCCCGGATCGAGGTGGCCGGCCGGGTTGTTGATCTTCAGGCCTTCGGAAGTCTCTTCCTCGATCATCAGGAAGCGGCCGTCCTTTTCGATCACCGCAGCCACGGTCACGCTGGGTCGCCAACGATTGCTCATTGGCCGATTATTGATTGGTTGAGACAGAATTGGGCGACCAAGGCTCCGGGTCCCTCCTCCATGCCCCCTCGCGTCGTCGCGTCGTTCTCCCTCGTCCTGGCTCCCCTCGCGTCGCTGGCGCAGGGCACGCTGCCGCCCATCCAGGCCGCGGCGGTGCCGCCCGTGGCCAATCCCTACGGTTTGGCGGCGCTGTGGGCCCAAGGCGACATCGTCTCCCGGGCGACGCTCGTCATCCTGGCGATCATGTCGCTGGCGAGCTGGTACGTGCTGCTCTCCAAACTGCTGGCCCAGCGCCGCCTCGGCGGCCAGGGCCGCGCGGCCAACGACAGCTTCTGGAAGGCCGACTCGGTGCAGCAGGGCGCCGCCGCCCTCCAGTCGGGCAGCCCCTACCGTTTCATCGCGGAGTCGGCGCTGGAAGCCACCCGCAAGCACGAAGGCCTGATCGGCAAGGTCGATCTCAACACCTGGGTCGCGCAGAGCATCGAGCGCGCGGTCGCGGCCGTGCACAGCCGCACCCAGGAAGGCCTGGCGGTGCTGGCCACCGTGGGCTCCACCGCGCCTTTCGTGGGCCTTTTCGGCACCGTCTGGGGCATCTACAACGCGCTGGTGCGCATCGGCGCCTCGGGCACGGCCTCCATCGACAAGGTGGCCGGCCCGGTGGGGGAGGCGCTGATCATGACGGCCCTCGGCCTCGCCGTCGCCGTGCCCGCGGTGCTGGGCTACAACTGGCTCGTCCGCCGCAACAAGGTGGCGATGGACACGGTGCGCGCCTTCGGCTCCGACCTTCACACGGTCCTGCTGGCCACCGGCGGCAAGGGAGGCTGACCATGTCGACCCCCACGCGCCTCACTGCGTGCAGTCGCTGCCCCCCGAGGAGGCTCGAGCCTCCCAGGGGCGGCTCGTCGGAGGCTTGATGGCCATCCGCTACCGCGACCCGGCCGAAGGCGAGGACCCGCTGATTGCCCAGATCAACACCACGCCGCTGGTGGACGTGATGCTGGTGCTGCTGATCATCTTCCTCATCACGATCCCGGTCGTGAACAGCTCGATCGCCGTCTCGCTGCCGCGCGAGCAGAACCGGCAGGTCGACGCCCAGCAGGAGAACGTCATCATCACGATCGACGCGCAGGGCGCGACCTACTGGTTCGACACGCCGCTGCCGGATCGGCTCGCGCTGGTCGAACTGCTGCGGAAGACCGCCGCGATGCAGCCGCAGCCCGAGGTGCACATCCGCAGCGACGCGCGCGCCGACTACGCGCCGGTCGGCCGCGTGGTGCTGGCCGCGCAGCAGGCGGGCGTCGCGCGCATCGGCTTCCTCACCGAACCCACGGGGCGCTGATGCACATCCGCGCCGGCAGCGAGCCCGATCCCGAGCCGATGGTGGACATCAACACCACGCCGCTGGTGGATGTCCTGCTGGTGCTGCTGGTGATGCTGATCATTACCATCCCGGTGCGGCTGAATGCCGTGGCGATGGAACTGCCGGGGCGCGATGCGCCGGTGCCGGCCGAGCCGCCCGCGATCGTGCAGCTGGAAGTCGACGCCGCCGGCCGCTTCGTCTGGAACGACGAGCCGCTGGCCGACCGCGGCGCGCTGGAGGCGCGGCTGCGCGAGGCCGCCGCGGCGCCGAACCCGCCCGAGATCCACCTGCGGCCGCATCCGCGCGCGAAGTACGATGCCGTTGCGGCCGCTCTCACCAGCGCGCAGCGGCTCGGGCTGGTGAAGATCGGCCTCGTCGGCACGGAGCAGTACGCGGAATGAACACGCAGGAAGTCGCCAGCCTGGTGCTGATGTACGGGGTGGTGCCGCTGTGGATCGCGGCGGGACTGGCGGACTGGGCCTGCCATCGCCGCACGCGCATCGAGCGCACCAGCGGTCTCGGCGAGAACGCCTTGCACTGGGTCCTGCTGGCCGAGGGCGGCGTGGCGCTCTTCGCCGCGGTCCTGCTGGAGCCCGATGCCGGCGTGCTGCTGATCGTCTTCGCCGCCTTCCTGGCGCACGAGCTGACCACCTACATGGAACTGCGCTACACCGCGCGGCGGCGCCAGATCCGTCCCTTCGAGCAGATGGTCCACAGCTACATGGAACTGCTGCCCCTGGTGCTGCTGGCGCTGCTGGCCATGATGAACTGGGACCAGGTGATGGCCCTGTTCGCGCAGGACACGCCGGACCTCGACATGCGCCTGAAGGACGTGCCCTGGCCGCGCGACTACCTGCTGGGCGCCGGCATCGCCGTGCTGCTGCTGAACGTGGTGCCGCTGGTGGAGGAGACCTGGCGCTGCCTGCGCGAGCGCCGGCCCTACGCCTAGGGTTCGTACTCCGGCGCGCCCTGCACCCACATGAAGGACTGCAGGTCGATCATGTCGCGCGCCTTGAAGCCCGGCTTGCGGTCCAGGTCGCGGCGCAGCACCGCGGCGAAGGTCAGCAGGTCCTGGTAGCGCGACCAGGCCGGCTGCGTGTCGTAGTCCAGGGCGTAGCCGTAGAGGTGTGCCGCCTTGCGGGTCGCGCGCGGCTTGAAGAACAGGTGCCGGTCGGGGCGCGCGATGAAGCCGAACACGGTCGCCACCGGCCAGGTGAGGAGCCGGCTCTTGCGTTGCGGCAGGTCGCGCAGCGCCTCCAGCCAGTCGTTGAAGCGCCGTTGCGGCGAGCCGTGCCCGTAAAGCCAGGCGTAGAGCTCGGTGGCGAACAGGCGCGCGCCGGCCGGACTCTTCACCGCATCGCGCAAGGCCATGCGCTCGAACGAGAACAGCAGGTTGGCGCGCGACTCGATTCGCACCGCGGCGTCGGCGACGGCGCGGAACTCGCCGCGTGCCAGCAGCTTGCGGAACGAGGCCGGGCCGAGCTCGGCCTCCCACTCCAGGTGGGCGCGCTCCTTGTGCGAGCGCTCGGCCACGAGATAGGTCTCGTCCTCGAATCCATCGGGATAGAACAGTTCGAACTTGCGTCGGCAGAGGGCGGCGCCGAGGTAGATGACGTTGGATGCGCCGGCGCCGGAGAGGGGAAACGGGAGGAAAGCCGTACGTGCCATGCGGCCAGTGTTCGGTAGGGTTCAAGCTCAGCTATGTCAGACAAAGCCTCGCTGGCCTGTAGGACCTAGACGGACGGCACCAGAAGCAGCTCGGCAATTTCAGATGGTGCACCGATCCGCTTGGGCGGACCCCAGTAGCCGGTCCCACGGCTGACGTAGATCCACAAGCGGTCGAGCTGGTGCAGGCCCGCGGTATAGGGCTGCTGCAGCGGCACGAGGAAGGTCCAGGGCAGGAACTGGCCGCCGTGCGTGTGCCCCGAGAGCTGCAGGTCGAAGCCCGCGGCCGCGGCGGCGGGCGCGGTGCGCGGCTGGTGGGCCAGCAGCACGCGCGGGGCCCCCGCGGGGGCGCCTTGCACGGCCTGGGCCGGGTCGCTGCGGTGCTGCGCGTCGAAGTGGTGGCCGCCGTAATCGGGCACGCCGGCCAGCACGAGGTCGGCGCCGTCGTGGTGCAGCACCACGTGCTCGTTGTGCAGCACGCGCACGCCGAGCCGCTGCAGCTCGCGCATCCAGCCGTGCACGCCCGAGTAGTACTCGTGGTTGCCGGTGACGAAGAAGCTGCCATGGCGCGACTTCAGCTGCGCGAGCGGCGCCACGTGGCTGGCGAGTTCCTGCACGGAGCCGTCCACCAGGTCGCCGGTGATGGCGACCAGGTCCGGCCGCAGGGCGTTCACGCGCGCGACGATGGCCTCGAGGTAGTCGCGCTTGATCGTGGGCCCGACGTGGATGTCGCTGATCTGCACGATGCGGAAGCCATCCAGCGGCGCGGCCAGGCCGGCGATCGGGACGGGCACCCGCACCACGCGCGCCGTGCGCCGCGCGTTGATGAGGCCAATCAGCGACAGTGCCAGCGCCAGCAGCGGCACGGCGGCGGCCGTGTTCTCTTCCCATTGCGGCTGGTCAAGGTTCGTCACAGCCAGCGCGAGCAGCATCAGGTCTCGCATGACAGTCAGGACCAGCAGTGAGGAGAAGAGTCCCATGCACAGCATGCCGGCCCACGCAAGGCGGTCGGCAGCGGGCGGGCGCAGCACCCGCCGTGCGAGCAGCGAAAGGGGGACCAGCAGCGCCGAGGCGACCAGGAGGGCCACGAAGGCCGCGCCTGCGGGCCAGGGCAGCTGCGGCGTGACGCGCGCCGCGATGTACAGGTGCAGCGTCGCGGAGAGTGCGAGGACGGTGAGCAGCGACATGCCGGGATCCGACTCGCGTGAGTTTGCCCCCTGCTTCGATGGGGGGGAGCTCATCAAGCTTTCATGTAAGCTCGCGGAAAGGCTATCCCCAGCCCGCGAGATCAACCAGGCTCCAACCAGGAGAAACGTCCATGCAGATTGCCGTCCCTGCCGAGAGCGCGGCGGGTGATACCCGTGTTGCCGCTCCCCCCGAAACCATCAAGAAGGCATCTCTGATCGGAGTGCCGAAGGAAACCGCGCCCGGCGAGAAGCGCGTCGCGACCGTCCCCGAGGTCGTGGAGAAGCTCGTGAAGCTGGGCTTCTCGGTCGCCGTCGAAAGCAGCGCCGGCGACGCCTCCAACTTCAGCGACGAAACCTACCGCGCCGCCGGCGCCGAGGTCGTGCCGACCGCCGCCGAACTCTGGGCCCGGTCGGACATCGTGTTCAAGGTGCGCGCCCCGAGCCCGGACGAAGTCGCGCTGATGCGCGAGGGCGGCTCCCTGATCGGCTTCATCTGGCCGGCGCAGAATCCCGAGCTGATGCAGCAGCTGGCCGGCAAGAAGGCCACGGTGCTCGCCATCGACTCGCTGCCGCGCCAGCTGTCGCGCGCGCAGAAGATGGATGCGCTGACCTCCATGGCCGGCGTCAGCGGCTACCGCGCGGTCATCGAGGCGGCCAACGCCTTCGGCCGCTTCTTCAACGGCCAGGTGACGGCCGCGGGCAAGATCCCGCCGGCCAAGGTCTTCATCGCCGGCGCCGGCGTCGCCGGCCTCGCCGCGATCGGCACCGCCGCCAACCTGGGCGCCATCGTGCGCGCCAACGACACGCGCGCCGAGGTCGCCGACCAGGTCGTGTCGCTGGGCGGCGAATTCGTCAAGGTCGATTACGAGGAAGAAGGCTCCGGCGGCGGCGGCTACGCCAAGGTCATGAGCGAAGGCTTCCAGAAGGCCCAGCGCGAGATGTACGCGAAGCAGGCCCGTGAAGTGGACATCATCATCACGACCGCCCTGATCCCGGGCAAGCCCGCGCCGAAGCTCATCACCGCGGACATGGTCAAGAGCATGAAGCCGGGCAGCGTGATCGTCGACATGGCGGCCGAGCAGGGCGGCAACTGCGAACTGACCGAGCCCGGCCAGGCCGTGGTGAAGCACGGCGTCACCATCGTCGGCTACACCGACCTGGCGAGCCGCCTGGCCAAGCAGTCCTCGACGCTGTACTCGAACAACCTGCTGCGCCTGACCGAGGAGCTGTGCAAGACCAAGGACGGCGTGATCGACGTCAACATGGACGACGACGCCATCCGCGGCCTCACCGTGATCAAGGAGGGCGGCATCACCTGGCCGCCGCCGCCGCCGAAGATCCCGGCCGCGGCGCCGCAGCAGGCCAAGCCCGCGGTCGCGGCGCCTGCGTCCAAGGGGCACGGCCACGGTTCCAGCGAGCCGATGTCGGCCAAGTCGCTGGCGACGGTGTTCGGCGTCGGCGCGGTGCTGTTCCTGCTCGTCGGCCTGTACGCGCCGGCCAGCTTCCTGGCGCACTTCACCGTGTTCGTGCTGGCCTGCTTCGTGGGCTACATGGTGGTCTGGAACGTGACGCCGTCGCTGCACACGCCGCTCATGAGCGTGACCAACGCCATCTCCTCGATCATCGCCATCGGCGCGCTGATCCAGGTGGCGCCGCCGCTCACCGACGGGGGCGCCAACCGGGCGAACCTGCTGATCCTCGGCATGGCCGTCGTCGCGCTGACGCTCACGGCCATCAACATGTTCGGCGGCTTCGCGGTCACGCGGCGCATGCTGGCGATGTTCCGCAAGTAAGGGGACGGAAATGAACGCAAGCCTCTCCACCGTTTCCTACATCGGCTCCACCATCCTGTTCATCCTGAGCCTGGGCGGCCTCTCGAATCCCGAGACCGCGCGCCGCGGCAACGTGTTCGGCATGATCGGCATGGCCGTGGCCGTGGTGGCCACCGTGTTCGGCCCGCGCGTCACGGCCGGCGGCTACGCCTGGATCGTCGCGGCCCTCGTCGTCGGCGGCAGCATCGGTCTCTTCGCCGCGAAGAAGGTGCAGATGACGCAGATGCCGGAACTGGTTGCGCTGATGCACAGCCTGGTCGGCCTGGCCGCCTGCCTGGTGGGCTTCGCCAGCTACGTCGACACGTCGACCGTGTTCGCGACGCCGGCCGAGAAGTCGATCCACGAAATGGAGATCTACGTCGGCATCCTGATCGGCGCCGTCACCTTCTCCGGCTCCATCATCGCCTTCGGCAAGCTGTCCGGGAAGATCGGCGGCAAGCCCGTCCTGCTGCCCGGCCGCCACTGGCTCAACCTGCTCGGCCTGCTGATCGTGATCTGGTTCGGTCGCGTGTTCCTGCACGCCGAAACCATCGGCGCCGGCATGACGCCCCTGATCGTGATGACCGCGATCGCGCTGCTGTTCGGCGTGCACATGGTGATGGCCATCGGCGGCGCCGACATGCCGGTGGTGGTCTCCATGCTGAACAGCTACTCGGGCTGGGCCGCGGCCGCGACCGGCTTCATGCTGAGCAACGACCTGCTGATCGTGGTGGGCGCGCTGGTCGGCTCCTCGGGCGCGATCCTCTCGTACATCATGTGCCGCGCGATGAACCGCAACTTCATCAGCGTGATCGCCGGCGGCTTCGGCACCGGCGGCGGCGCGCCCGCGGCGGCTGGCGCCGGCGCCCAACCGGCCGGCGAGGTCTCGCCGATCGCCGCCGTGGAAACCGCGGAACTGCTGCGCGAATCGAAGAACGTCATCATCGTGCCCGGCTACGGGATGGCGGTGGCGCAGGCCCAGCACACGGTCTTCGAGATCACCAAGCTGCTGCGCGAGAAGGGCGTCAACGTGCGCTTCGGCATCCACCCGGTGGCGGGCCGCATGCCCGGCCACATGAACGTGCTGCTGGCCGAAGCCAAGGTGCCCTACGACATCGTGATGGAGATGGACGAGATCAACGAGGACTTCCCGCAGACGGACGTCGCCATGGTGATCGGCGCCAACGACATCGTGAACCCGGCCGCGCAGGACGATCCGACGAGCCCCATCGCCGGCATGCCGGTGCTGGAAGTCTGGAAGGCGAAGACCTCCATCGTCATGAAGCGCAGCATGGCTTCCGGCTACGCGGGGGTCGACAATCCGCTGTTCTACAAGGACAACAACCGCATGTTGTTCGGCGACGCCAAGAAGATGCTGGACGAGGTGCTCGGTGCGCTGAAGGCCTGAGGTCGGGGTTCGCACGGCGGACCCTGAGACAATGACGGAAACCAGTGACCCGGCGACGGGTGGCGGATGACGGGGCGACCCGTCATTTGTCCATTTGCCGCCGGTCATTGCAGAAAGAAGAAAGTTGGAGACTCGCATGAACGACCGCCCCTGGCTGGCTGCCTATCCGCAAGGCGTGCCCGCCGACATCGATCCTTCGCAGTACCACTCGCTGGTCCAGCTGATGGAGGAGAGCTTCGTCAAGTTCGCCGCCCGCACGGCCTATGTGTTCATGGGCAAGGAAGTGAGCTTCGGCGAGACCGACTCCTACAGCCGCGCGCTGGCCGCGTACCTGCAGGGCCTGGGCCTGGCCAAGGGCGACCGGGTGGCGATCATGATGCCCAACGTGCCGCAGTATCCGGTGGCGGTCGCGGCCATCCTGCGCGCCGGCTGCGTGGTGGTGAACGTCAACCCGCTGTACACGCCGCGCGAACTGGAGCACCAGCTGAAGGACAGCGGCGCCAAGGCGATCGTCATCATCGAGAACTTCGCCAACACGCTGCAGCAGTGCATCGCGGCGACGCCGGTGAAGCACGTGGTGCTGGCGAGCATGGGCGACATGCTGGGCTTCGCCAAGGGCGCGCTGGTCAACTACGTGGTGCGCAAGGTCAAGAAGATGGTGCCGGCGTACAACCTGCCGGGCGCCGTGCGCTACAAGGATGCCATCGCCCAGGGCAGCCGCAGCACCGTGCGCAAGCCTGAGATCAAGCCGGACGACGTCGCCGTGCTGCAGTACACCGGCGGCACCACCGGCGTGTCCAAGGGCGCGGTGCTGCTGCACCGGAACGTGATCGCCAACGTGCTGCAGTCGGAGGCCTGGAACCAGCCCATGATGGGCAAGGTGCCGGCCGGCGAGCAGCCCACCGGCGTGTGCGCCCTGCCGCTGTACCACATCTTCGCCTTCACGGTCGGCATGATGCTGTCGCTGCGCACCGGCGCGAAGCTGATCCTGATCCCGAATCCCCGGGACCTGCCGGCCGTGCTGAACGAGCTGTCCA
Organism: Ramlibacter monticola; assembly: GCF_016722785.1. Classification (GTDB taxonomy): domain Bacteria; phylum Pseudomonadota; class Gammaproteobacteria; order Burkholderiales; family Burkholderiaceae_C; genus Ramlibacter; species Ramlibacter monticola. The sequence goes on from NZ_JAEQNE010000003.1 coordinate 538,439, forward strand.
GGTACAAGTTCCACACCTTCCCGGCGGTCAACACGCTGTTCGGCGGGCTGGCCCGCCACCCCGACTTCGGCAAGGTGGACTGGTCCAACCTGAAGGTCTCGGTGGGCGGCGGCATGGCGGTGCAGGGCGCCGTGGCGAAGCTGTGGCTGGAGAAGACCGGCTGCCCGGTGTGCGAGGGCTACGGCCTGTCCGAGACCTCGCCTTCGGCCAGCTGCAACCCCGTGACCAGCAAGGAATTCACCGGCACCATCGGCGTGCCCCTTTCCTCGACGTGGATGAAGTGCATCGACGACGAGGGCCGGGAGGTGCCGCAGGGCCAGCCGGGCGAGATCGCGATCAAGGGCCCGCAGGTGATGGCGGGCTACTGGCAGCGCCCCGACGAGACCGCCAAGGTCATGACGGCCGATGGCTGGTTCAAGACCGGCGACATCGGCACCATGGACGAGCGCGGCTACTTCAAGATCGTCGACCGCAAGAAGGACATGGTGCTGGTGTCCGGCTTCAACGTGTACCCGAACGAGGTGGAGGACGTGGTCGCGATGCTGCCGGGCGTGGCCGAATGCGCCGTGGTGGGCGTGCCGGACGACAAGACCGGCGAGGCGGTCAAGCTGGTGATCGTGAAGAAGGATGCATCGCTCACCGAGGACCGGGTGCGCGAGTACTGCCGCGCGAACCTGACCGGCTACAAGCAGCCGCGGGTGATCGAGTTCCGCACCGACCTGCCGAAGACGCCGGTGGGCAAGATCCTGCGGCGGGAGCTGCGGGACAAGAAGTAGGAAACAGCCAGAACGCAAAAGCCGCAAAGGGGACGCGAAAGCCGCGAAAGGACAGGTGGGGAAGCCCTTCCTGGAGTGCTCTTTCTATTTGCGGTTTTTGCGTCGCCTTCGCGGCTTTTGCGTTAAGAAGTTTCCAGACATTGCGCGACAATCGCGCCCATGTTCCGTTTCATCCTGACCCGCCTGTCGCTGGTCATCCCGACCTTCTTCGGGATGACGCTGCTGGCGTTCTTCCTGATCCGGCTGGTTCCCGGCGATCCCATCGAGACCATGGCCGGCGAGCGCGGCATCGACCCCGCGCGCCATGCCAAGCTGGTGCAGGAATACGGCTTCGACAAGCCGGTCCTGGTGCAGTACGGCATCTACATCTCGCGCGTGATGAACGGGGACCTGGGCAAGTCCGTCATCACCCAGGAGCCGGTGATCCGCGAGTTCCTCGCGCTGTTCCCCGCGACCATCGAGCTCGCGGTCTGCGCGATCCTGTTCGCGCTGCTGCTCGGGATCCCGGCGGGCATCGTCGCGGCGGTCCGGCGCAATTCGGTGTTCGACCACGGCGTGATGGCCACCTCGCTGACCGGCTACTCGATGCCGATCTTCTGGTGGGGGCTGCTGCTGATCCTGCTGTTCTCGGTGCAGCTCGGATGGACGCCGGTGTCCGGCCGGCTGGCGGTGCAGTACTACATCGAGCCGAAGACCGGCTTCCTGCTGATCGACTCGCTGCTGTCCGACGAGAAGGGCGCCTTCCTCTCCGCGCTGAAGCACCTCGTGCTGCCGGCGATCGTGCTGGGTACCAATCCGCTGGCGGTGATCGCGCGCATGACGCGCTCGGCCATGCTGGAGGTGCTGGGCGAGGATTACATCCGCACCGCGCGGGCCAAGGGCCTGCCGCCGCTGCGCGTGATCGGCGTGCACGCGCTGCGCAACGCGCTGATCCCCGTGGTCACCGTGATCGGGCTGCAGGTCGGCGTGCTGTTCACCGGCGCCATCCTCACCGAGACCATCTTCTCCTGGCCGGGCGTCGGCAAGTGGCTGATCGAGGCGATCAACCGGCGCGACTACCCGGTGCTGCAGGGCGGCATGCTGCTGCTCGGCGTGATGGTGATGACCGTGAACCTGCTGGTCGACGTGGCCTACGGCCTGATCAATCCGCGCATCCGCCAGGGAGGCCACTGAAATGAGCGCCGTGCTTCCCCCCGCCGCGACCGTGCCCGCCGCCCCGCCGGGGCCGCTGCGCGAGTTCTGGATCTCGTTCTCCGCCAACAAGGGCGCCGTCGGCGGCATGGCGGTGGTCGCCTTCCTGCTGCTGCTGGCGCTGTTCGCGCCCTGGATCGCGCCGCACGCGCCCGACGTCACCAACAGCGCGGCCTTCCTCAAGCCGCCGGCGTGGCAGGAGGGCGGCTCGGTGCAGTACCTGCTGGGCACCGACGCGATCGGCCGCGACATCCTCTCGCGCCTGATCTGGGGCTCGCGCCTGTCGCTGTCGATCGGCCTCGCGGTGGTGGCGATCGCGATGGCGGTGGGCATCGCGCTGGGCCTCGTCGCAGGCTTCGCGCGGGGGATCACCGAGATCACCATCATGCGCTTCATGGACATCCTGCTGACGCTGCCCAGCCTGCTGCTGGCCATCGTCATCGTGGCGATACTGGGGCCGGGGCTGGTCAACGCGATGCTGGCGGTGGCGGTGGTGGTGCTGCCGCACTACGTGCGCATCACGCGTGCCGCGGTGATCGCCGAGACTTCGCGGGACTACGTGACGGCCGCGCGCGTCAGCGGCGCCGGCACGCTGCGGCTGATGTTCAGCGAGGTGCTGCCCAACTGCGCGGCGCCGCTGATCGTGCAAGCCTCGCTGGGCGTCTCGACCGCCATCCTCGACGCCGCGGCACTGGGCTTCCTGGGCCTGGGCGCGCAGCCGCCCTCGCCCGAATGGGGAACGATGCTGGCCGATGCGCGCGAATTCGTGCTGCGCGCCTGGTGGGTCGTGACCTTTCCCGGCCTGATGATCCTGGTCGCCGTGCTCGCCTTCAACCTGATGGGCGATGGCCTGCGCGATGCGCTGGATCCGAAGTTGAAGCGTTGAACGAAGTCAAAACCCAACAGCCGAACGCAGAGGGCGCAAAGGATTCGCAGAAGACGCAGAAGGAATGCAATGAAATGAATGAAATCCTTCCCTGGTTTTCTTCTGCGTCCTCTGCGCAATCTCTGCGCCCTCTGCGTTCGGTATCTGGTTTTTAACCATGCCCCTTTTAGAAATCGAAGACCTCCACGTCGAATTCCCCACCCAGGGCAGCGTGATGCACGCCGTGGAGGGCGTGAGCCTCACGCTGGAACAGGGCGAGGTGCTGGGCATCGTCGGCGAGTCCGGCTCCGGCAAGAGCGTGACCATGATGGCCCTCATGGGCCTGATCGCCTGGCCCGGGCGCGTGCGCGCGAAGACGCTGCGCTTCGCCGGCAACGACCTGCTGGGCATCTCCCACAAGGAGCGCCGGCGCCTCGTGGGCAAGGACATGGCCATGATCTTCCAGGAGCCCACGACCAGCCTGAACCCCTGCTTCACCATCGGCTACCAGCTGGTGGAGGCCCTGCTGCAGCATTCGCCGCTGGACAAGAAGGGCGCCCACCGCCAGGCCATCGAGCTGCTGGAACAGGTGGGCATCCCGGCCGCGGCCTCGCGCATGAACGACTACCCGCACCAGCTCTCCGGCGGCATGAACCAGCGGGTGATGATCGCGATGGCGATCTCCTGCAACCCGCGCCTGCTGATCGCCGACGAGCCGACCACCGCGCTGGACGTGACGATCCAGGCCCAGATCCTCGACCTGCTGCGCAACCTGCAGAAGGACCGCGGCATGGCCCTGGTGCTGATCACGCACAACATGGGCGTGGTCAGCGAGATGGCGCAGCGCGTGGCCGTGATGTACGCCGGCCAGGTGATGGAGCAGCAGCGCGTGGACAAGCTGTTCGCCGAGCCGCAGCACCCCTACACCGAAGCCCTGCTGGCCGCGCTGCCGGAGCAGGGCGAAGTGGGCCACCGGCTCGCCACCATTCCCGGCGTGGTGCCCGGCGTGTTCGACCGCCCGGGCGGCTGCCTGTTCGCGCCGCGCTGCGCCTATGCCACCGCGCATTCGCAGGCCGCGCGGCCCGAGCTGCGCGCCTGGCAGGGCGGGCAGGTGCGCTGCCACTATCCGCTGGGGGATTCCGAGCGGGGCGTGAAGATGGAACGCGACAAGCCGGTGCGCGTGCAGCAGGAGGTGGCATGAGCAGGGTCGTCGTCGAAGCGAAGGACCTGCGCAAGGTCTACCCGATCCGCCGCGGCATGTTCCGCGAGCCGGCGCAGCTGCAGGCGGTCGGCGGCGTGTCCTTCACGCTGGAAGAGGGGCGCACGCTCGCGGTGGTGGGCGAGTCGGGCTGCGGCAAGTCCACGCTGGCGCGCATGGTGTCGCTGATCGAGAAGCCCACGCACGGCTCGCTGGTGCTGGACGGCACCGACGCGGTGAACCCGCCCGCCAGCGAAACCAGGCGCCTGCGGCAGGCGGTGCAGCTGGTGTTCCAGAACCCCTACGGCTCGCTCAATCCGCGCAAGAAGATCAGCGCGGTGCTGGAGGCGCCGCTGGCGATCAACACGGACCTGAAGGCCGCCGAGCGCGCCGAGCGGGCCCGCGCGATGCTCGCGCAGGTGGGCCTGCGGCCCGAGTACGCCAACCGCTACCCGCACATGTTCTCCGGCGGCCAGCGCCAGCGCATCGCGATCGCCCGCGCGCTGATGCCCGGGCCGAAGCTGGTGGTGGCGGACGAGCCGGTGTCGGCGCTCGACGTGTCGATCCAGGCCCAGGTCCTGAACCTTCTCGCGGACCTGCAGCAGGAACTCAAGCTGGCTTACCTGTTCATCTCGCACGACCTCGCCGTCGTGCGTCACATCGCGCACGACGTGCTGGTGATGTACCTCGGTCACGTGATGGAGCAGGGCCCGCGGCAGAAGATCTTCGGCCGCCCGCTGCACCCGTACACGCACGCGTTGCTGGCCTCCACGCCGGGCATCGGCGGGCGCAGCCGCAAGCGCATCGTGCTGCAGGGCGAACTGCCCTCGCCGCTGCATCCGCCGGCGGGCTGCGTGTTCTCGAGCCGCTGCCCGTACGCGCAGGAGGTCTGCCACGCGCAGCGCCCGCTGCCGCGGCCGGTGGACGAGCGCCTCGTAGCCTGTCACTTTGCGGACGACTTCCTGGTCAAGGGTTTCCCCGAGGAGCAGGAGGCCCGAAACACGGCCGTGCCCGCCTGAGAATGATGGCCTTTCCCGGTGCAGGCCGGAACCCAATCAAGGAGCCCCTATGAAGCGTGTCCCCTTCAGCAAGCATTTCGCCATCGCCGCACTGGCGCTCGCCGCCGCGGCGGGCGCCGGCGCCAAGACGCTGGTGTTCTGCTCCGAAGGCAGCCCCGAGAACTTCTATCCCGGCGTCAACACGACCGGCACCTCGTTCGACGCCAGCGAGCCGGTCTACAACCGCCTGGTCGAATTCGAGCGCGGCGGCACCAAGGTCGTGCCCGGCCTGGCCGAGACGTGGGACATCTCCGCCGACGGCACGGTCTACACGTTCCACCTGCGCAAGGGCGTGAAGTGGCACAACCACCGCGCCTTCAAGCCCACGCGCGACTTCAACGCCGACGACGTGCTGTTCGCATTCGAGCGCCAGTGGAAGGAGGACCATCCCTTCTTCAAGGTCACCAGCACCAACCACTCGTACTTCAACGACATGGGCCTGCCCAAGCTGCTGAAGTCGGTGGAGAAGGTGGACGACGCCACCATCCGCATCACGCTGAACAAGCCCGAGGCGCCCTTTCTCGCCAACCTGGCCATGCCCTACGCGGCGGTCCAGTCGAAGGAATACGCCGACGCGATGCTGAAGGCCGGCACGCCCGAGAAGATCGACCAGGAGCCGATCGGCACCGGGCCCTTCTTCCTGGTCCAGTACCAGAAGGACGCGGTGATCCGCTACAAGGCCTTCCCGCAGTACTGGGGCGGCAAGGCCAAGCTGGACGACCTGGTCTACTCGATCACGCCGGATGCCTCCGTGCGCTGGGCCAAGCTGCAGAAGGGCGAGTGCCACGTCATGCCCTACCCGAACCCGGCCGACCTCGAGGCGATCCGCAAGGACCCGAAGGTGCAGGTGCTGGAGCAGCCGGGCCTGAACATCGGCTACATGGCGTACAACGTGACGAAGAAGCCCTTCGACGACGTGCGCGTGCGCAAGGCCGTCAGCATGGCGATCAACCGCAAGGCCATCCTCGACGGCGTGTACCTGGGCACCGGCGTGATCGCCAAGAACCCGATCCCGCCGACCATGTCCGCGTACAACGACGCGATCAAGGACGACCCCTACGATCCGGAAGGCGCGAAGAAGCTGCTGGCGCAGGCCGGCCTGAAGGACGGCTTCACCACCGACCTGTGGGCCATGCCGGTGCAGCGCCCCTACAACCCGAACGCCAAGCGCATCGCCGAACTGATGCAGGCCGACCTGGCCAAGATCGGCGTGAAGGTCGAGATCAAGACCTTCGAGTGGGGCGAGTACCGCAAGCGCATGCAGAACGGCGAGCACCAGATGGGCATGCTGGGCTGGACGGGCGACAACGGCGACCCGGACAACTTCCTGCACACCCTCCTGGGCTGCGACTCGGCCAAGACCAACGGCTCCAACGTGGCCAAGTTCTGCTACCAGCCCTTCGAGGACCTGGTGCTGAAGGCCAAGACGGTGACCAAGCCGGCCGACCGCGACGCGCTGTACAAGCAGGCGCAGGTGATCTTCAAGCAGCAGGAGCCCTGGCTGACCATCGCCCACGCGGTGCAGCTGAAGCCGGTGCGCAAGGAAGTCGTCGACTTCAAGCTGAGCCCCTTCGGCCGCCACACCTTCTACGGCGTGGACATCAAGGAGTAATCCCGTCATCCCGCGAGGGCGGGATGCAGGGCTTCCCCGGAAGGGCCGCGCGAGCGGCCCTTTTTCTTTGCTACTTCGCGAGGCGAACAGGCCCTACGTGGTCCCGCGCACCGCGCGGATCAGGCAGCTTCCCTCGCGCACCTGCTTCTTGCGGCGGCCGGCTTGCGGCACGCGTCAACGGAGCCGCTGCGCCCGAACCCGGCGCGGCGCAGGACCAGAGCGGGGCTGTCCGGCTCGGCGACATAAAGGAGGAGGCGCGGGCGCCGCGCTCACCCGGGGCGCGGTTCTCATCCGCGCCGGGGGACAGTCGCAGAGACGGACAGCCCCGCTCTGGTCCGGCAAGAAAGCCAGTGCGCCCACCCGCGGCTTCCCGCATCCGGCGGGTATGAACCCCCTCCAGCAGCCTCCCCGGAAGAACCTTTCCTTCCGACCTCAGAAGATCAGCTTCCCCAGTCCCAACAGGACCAGCAGCCCCACGAGGAAGATGATGCCGATGATCCACAGGATGACTCTCATGTCCGGGCTCCCTTAGACGATCGCCCGAGTCTGGCCGAACGCAGCCGCGGCGAAGTAGGCCATCCTTGATGGCGGCGGTCCGGCTTTCTCGGCTTTTCACGCACAATCCGCCCATGCGAACCGCCATCGTCAGTGCCATGCAGGAGGAACTCTCCGCCGTGCTCGCCCTGCTCCCCGACGAGCAGAAGCAGGCCGTCGGCGGACGCGACTACTGGGTCGGGCACCTGCACGGGCAGGAGGTCGTGGCGGTGCTCTCGCGCATCGGCAAGGTGGCGGCGGCAACCACGGCCACCGCGCTGATCGAACGCTTCGGCGTCGATCGCATCGTCTTCACCGGCGTCGCCGGCGGACTGGCGCCGGGCGTGAACCGGGGCGACGTGGTGATCGCCCGCAGCTTCCTGCAGCACGACCTCGACGCCTCGCCGCTGTTCCCGCGCTACGAGGTGCCGCTCTATGGCACCGCGCAGTTCGACACGGATCCCGCGCTCACGGAACAACTGGCCGCCGCCGTGCGCAAGGCGCTGCACGGCACGCACGTGCACAGCGGCCTCGTCGTGAGCGGGGACCGCTTCGTCGCCAGCGCCCTCGAGAGCCAGGCCCTGCAGCGCGCGCTGCCCGAGGCCCTCGCAGTGGAGATGGAAGGGGCGGCCTTCGCCCAGGTCTGCCGCGACTACGGCCTGCCCTTCGCGGCGGTGCGCACGGTCTCCGACCGTGCCGACGACGAAGCGCACGGCGACTTCCTCAGCTTCATCGACCAGGTGGCGAGCCGCCATTCGGCGGCCATCGTGAAGGCCTTGCTGGAAGGCTGAGGCCTCTCGGCTCCTCGAGGTCGAACGGCACGCTGAACCAGGATTCCTGCGCGCTTCAGCGATGCGGCTGGAACCCGGGTTCATCCGCGGGGGCGCCAACCGCGGAGCGCGCGAACAGGCGCGGCGCGGACAGCGCCACCGCCACCACCGCCAGCGCGCAGACGATGGTCGGTCCGGAGGGGAGGTCGAACAGCGCGGAGAGCACCAGCCCCGCCGCATAGCCGGCCGCACCGCACAGATAGCCGACCACCACCCGGCCGCGGCCGCTGCGGTGCGAGGTGGCCAGGGCCGGAATGATCAGGCTGCTGAACACCAGGTAGATGCCCACCAGTTGCACCGACGCGGTGACGGCGACGGCGAACGCCGCGTAGAAACCGAAGCGCCCCAGCCGCCGCAGGGCGCCGGAAGCCATCGCGGCGAGCAGGACCAGGGTGAGCCCCGCCAGCGCCAGGAGCTGGCCGGGGCCGACCCACAGGATCTGGCCCACCAGGAGGTCCTTCAGGTGTTCACCGCCGTGGGGGTTGCCCGCGAGCAGCAGCAGGCCGGCACAGGCGGCCAGGACGAACAGCACGCCGATCAGCGCCTCCTGCTGGCGGCCGGCGCGACGCTCGGTCCACGCGAGCAGGGCGGCCCCGCCGAGCGCGGCGCAGGCCGCCGCCAGCTGGACGGTGAGGCCGCCTTCCGGCAGGCCGAGCGCATCGGCGGCGATCACGCCGAGTCCCGCGATCTGCGCGATGGCGAGGTCGATGAAGACGATCCCGCGTTCCAGCACCTGCTGCCCCAGCGGCACGTGCGTGGCGAGCACCAGGAGCCCGGCCGCGAACGCGGGCCACAGGATGGACAGGTGGTCCAGGGTGCCCGCGCTCATCTCGCGGTCCCCGCTGCCAGCAGACGCGCCAGGGTGTCGTCGAACAGGCCGACGAGGTCCTTCGCCGCGTCGCTGCCGCCGACGGTGAAGGGCAGCCGCACCGCCGGGATGCCGGCATTGCGCGACAACCATTCGGACGGCTTCGGATCCTGGTACGCCGAGGAGATCACCATCCGGGCCGGCGTCGCCTTCAGGGCCGCGAGCACGGTCTGCAGGTGCGCGGCGCTCGGCTCCACGCCGGGCTTGGGCTCCAGCACGGCCACCTCCTTCAGCCCCAGCCAGTCGTACAGGTAGACGTAGCCCTTGTGCTGCGAGACGACCGCCACGCCGCGCAGCGGCGCCGCCTGCGTTCCCCAGCGCGCCATCGCCTGCTGCCACTTCTGCTGGAACGCCGCGCCGCGCTGCGCGTAGTCGCCGGCATGGCCGGCGTCCACCTGCTGCAGCCGGCCGGTGAGCTGCGTCGCCACGGTGGCGATGTTGCGCGGGTCGGTCTGGATGTGCGGGTTGCCGGCCGCGTGCACGTCACCCTGCGAGCGGTCCACGCTGGCAGGGATCTCGAGCTTGCGGACGAAATCGGCCGCCGCGAAGTTCCCCGGCTGCCCCGGCTGCACCTTCCCATTGCCGGACTGCTGCAGCAGCACCGGCAGCCAGCCGGCTTCCAGCTCGGCCCCGGTGCAGACGACCAGGTCCGCGTTGCGCACCTGCGCGATCAGGCTGGGGCGAGCCTGCACCTGGTGCGGGTCCTGCTGCGCGGTGGTGGCGGAGGACACCTCCACCAGGGGTCCGCCCAGCTCCTGGGCGAGCGCGGCCCATTCGGGCTCGCAGGCGAGCACGCGCAGGGCGGCCTGGGCCGGCGCGGCGAACGCCCCCAGCGCCAGCGGGACGACGGCAAGGAACAGTCTGGGGATTGAAATCATGGTCCGTCCTCCGATCAGAAACCGTGCGCGCCGTGCGCGCCGAGGCTCATCTGGTATTGCAGCCACCACTGCAGGTCGCTCGCGTCGCCAGGTCGTGCCCGGTCCTGCGCGACCTGCAGGCGGATCCGCGAGAACTCGCTGGGGTCGTGTTCCAGCATCAGGGTGGTCTTGCGCGCCCGGCCGGTGTCGATGTCCAGCAGTCCCGCATTGGCGCCGAGGTCGGGCGTGCCGGGATCCAGGCGTTCCGTGCGCAAGCCGACGCGCCAGCGCGGCCTGAACTGGTAGACGCCCTGCAGGTACCAGCCGGACTGCACGGCACGCAGGCCGGCGGCCGGCGCGGGGCCGGCGGGATCGACCATGAGCTCGCCCTCGCGCGTGCTGCGCAGGTACTCGCCCTGCAGTTTGAAATTGCGCCGGGTGGCATTGCCCTCGGGGGCCCACTTCCACACCGCGTCCGCAATCCACACCGAGGTGCGGCCGGTGAAGGCGCTGGCGACCTCGTTGCCGCCCGGGCCGCTGGTGGCCAGTTCCTGGCCGTTCGCCCTGGCCCGCAGGTACGACAGGCCCGCGCGCCAGCTGTGGCTGGCGCCGATGTCGTCGCCGACGTGCGCCATCGCCGCCACCGCGCCGGCACCGTTGCGCGCGGTATCGGTCCCAGGGAAACTGCGGCCCCGCCCCACCTCGAGTCCGAGCTCGAAGAAGCGTTCGGTGGGCGCGAGCCACGTGAGCTGCACGCCGTCGTCCTTGAACTGCGCGCCCAGCATGGCCTGGTAGGCCAGCGGCGCGTCGGCGAAGTCCCAGGCGTGGGAGTGCTGCGGGTTGAGATAGCCGATGTTGGACAGGAAGCGGCCCGCCTTCACGCTCAAGCCGTGGCCGAGCGCGGTGGTCTGCACGAACGCCTCCTCCACCTCGGCCTCGTTCTCCGGCGTGAAGGCGACGGTGGCCACGCCGCGGAACCAGGGATCCACATGGGCCGAGAGCGTGAGCTCGGTCTCGGCGAGGCTGAAGCCGCGGGTCCCGGGGCCGATCTCCGCCCCGGGCGGCAGCGGAAAGCCCCGGATGCGGTACGTGGCGGGGTCGAGCTGCGTGTGGATGTACTGGCCGGACAGGATCAGCGACAGGTCCAGCAGGCCGCGTCCGGCCGCGGTGGGCTGCGTCGCAGGCACGGGGGCGGGGACGGGGGAGGCGGCCGGTGCCGGAGGCTGCTGCGCCACCGCCGCTTCGGCGGCCTGCAGTCGCCGCTCCAGCGCCTGCAGGCGGTTCTCGTAGTCGGCCCGCAGCGCGTCGATCTCGCGCCGCAGGGCCTGGGTATCGGGGGCGGGCTGCGCTGCTGCGCCGCCTGCGGCCAGGCACGCCGCGGCGGCTGCACGGCGCAATGCGCGGACTGGCATGGCGTCTCCTTGCACGATGGAAGCAGGCCACGCCGCGACGCGACGTGGGGCCGGGAAGGCTTCAGGCGTGCAGGGAGGGCGGGGCGCGGCTGTCGTACCCGGCGCGCGGCGACAGCGGGACGAAGGAGGTCGGCCGGGCCGGCGGCTGCAGTTCGGGCAGTTGCAGGGGCTCCGGGGGGCTGAATTCGGCGACGGGTGCCGCGCCCGTCACCGCGGCCGCGACGACGCAGGTTTCGCAGGAGTCGGGCAGTTGCGCGGGCCGGTCATGCTGCTCCGACACGCTGGCGTGCAGGTGCAGCAGCGCGTGGGTGGCCGCGGCCCACTGCGCCATGGGCAACCAGAGGGCGAGCGCCAGCAGCCAGCCCAGCTGGCGGGCGGCGATCAGCCGACGGATGGGCGCGAGCGTCATGCGCCGACGATCTTACGCGCGCGCCGCGAACCGCGTCAGCGCAGCCAGCCCCGCTTGCGGAAGTACCACATGGGCACCAGCGCGCTGGCCGCCATCATGAACAGCACGTAGGGGTAGGCCGCGCGTCCCAGCACCTGGATCTCCGGGAACTGCAGGTTCATGCCGTACAGGCTGGCCACCAGCGTCGGCGGCAGCAGCGCCACGCTGGCCACCGAGAAGATCTTGATGATCTTGTTCTGGTTGATGTTGATGAAGCCGACGGTGGCGTCCATCAGGAAGTTGATCTTGTCGAACAGGAAGGCCGTGTGGCTGTCCAGCGATTCGATGTCGCGCAGGATCTGCCGCGCCTCCTCGAACTGGCTGGCGCTGAGCATGCGGCTGCGCATCATGAAGCTGACCGCGCGGCGCGTGTCCATCACGTTGCGGCGGATGCGGCCGTTCAGGTCCTCCTGGTGGGCGATGGCTTCCAGCACCTCGCCGGCCAGCGTGTCGCTCACCTCGCCCGCCAGCACCTGCCGGCTGACCTTCTCCAACTCGTCGTAGATGCCTTCCAGCGTGTCGGCCGAATATTCGGCGTCCGCATCGAACAGCTTCAGCAGCACCTCCTTCGCGTCCTCGATGAGGCCGGGGGCCCGGCGCGCGCGCAGCCTCAGCAGCCGGAACACCGGCACGTCCTCGTCGTGGATGGAGAACAGCACGCCGTGGCTCTTCAGCGCGTTGTTCATGAGGTTGAGGATGAAGGCCACGCGCACGGTGCGCGGCTCGTCGTCGCCGGCGATCAGGAAGTCGCTGCGGATGTGGAGGTCGCCGTTGTCTTCCTCGTAGAACCGGGCCGACTCCTCGATGTCCTCATCCATCGCGTCTTCGGGGATGGACAGGCCGTAGTACTGCTTGACCCAGCGCTTCTCCTCCGGCGTGGGCGCCTCGAGGTCCACCCAGATCGGCTGGAAGCGGGAGAGCTCCTCCAGCGACTCGATCTCTTCCTGGAAGAGGCGGCCGTTGGCGAGCGTGAAGATATTGAGCATCGGGCTTCGATTCCAATGGGTTCGGGGCTGGGCGCGAAGGTCAGCTTCCGGAACGACTGGAATCTCGGCCAGTCACCCGGAAAGCCGCCGACTAGGGCTGGTTTCCAAGGAGTGCTCTCCTGCGTGAAAAGGATGGGCGATTATGCCGCGCCCGCACCGGCGGCGGGCGTGCGGCTCGGCATTGCGCTGGCAGCAAGGGGCCGCGGCGTCCATCCGGCAAGACCCTTACTGTTGTGCCAGGCGCAGGACAAATCCTACACGGCTGGGCCAGAACGTCCGACACCACGGCTCAGGAGCCGGCCCTACATTGATTCCATCGCAGGGCTGCAAGGCCCTCCCAAGTACCTGCAAGGAGCCGAGATGATCCAGCTAGCGACCGACCCGAACGCCAGCCGCTCGAACTGGCGTCCCGCCGCCGCCGAAGCCAAGGAGAACACCTTGGCCTCGCGTCGCCCCCGAAGCGGTCACGCGTGGCCGTTCATCGTGCGGCATGCGGAACTCGCCAGCGGACCTTCGCAGGACCCGAAACGCACCCCCAGCACCGGCAGCGGCAGCTGACGCCCCCCACCGGCAGGAGCACTCCATGTTCAAGGAACCCAAGACCAGCAACCGTTACAGCGACACGCCGCGCGACAAGCCGCAGGCCGATCGCGTGGAGCACGCCAACCTGGAGCGCCCGGGCGCCCAGGCGCATCCGAAGGCCGCCGTGGGCGGCTGGAACCGGCTGGATGCCGCCGCGCTGTGGCGCCTTCGTTGAGCGCCGCCGGCTGAACGCATTCCTGTCAAGGGGTGGACCGCCGGTCCGCCCCGAGATTCTTTGCGGCCCTTCGGGGCCGCTTTTCATTGGGCGTTCGCGCACGGGCCGGCGACGTGTGTTTGCGTCGAAACGCGAGCACGCACGGGCACTTACGAACCGCACTTCGTGTCATTTCCATTCACGCCTCGGCCTTGAGGGAAATCAATTGCCTTTTGATGACACCGCGGGCATAGTGAATCGCAAGCTATCTGCAGATTCGAAGCATCCTTCCGGGCGCCACGGACCGGCGCCACCAACCCGAGCGAGTGCAACAGGAGGCTCCATGAACCTGACGATCAGCGGTCACCACCTCGAAGTAACCCCCGCCCTGCGGAACTACGTGACCACCAAGCTCGATCGCATCACCCGTCACTTTGAGCAAGTCGTCGATATCAAGGTCCTACTCACCGTCGAGAAGAACCAGGAGAAGGAGCGAAGGCAGCGCGCCGAATGCAAGATCCACGTGAAGGGCAACGACCTCTTCGCGGAGAGCTCCCACGAAGACCTGTACGCCGCCCTGGACGAACTGGTCGACAAGCTGGACCGCCAGGTCTGGCGCCACAAGTCCCGGGTGCAGGACCACCACCACGAATCGGCCAAACGCGTGATGTGACGGAAGGATCCCAGCGACCGTAAGTACCGACAAGGCCCGCGATGTGCGGGCCTCGTTCATTAAGGGGATTGACGCCGACCCCCCGGTTTACGGAGTAGGGCTGTCACGCGTGCATAATTCGGCCCAGTTACCATGAATCGCCTAGCGTCCATCCTGCCGCCCGCCCAGGTCCTGGTCGGCGTCGACGCCACCAGCAAGAAGCGGGCCTTCGAGGAAGCCGGGCTCCTGTTCGAGAACCTCCACGGCCTGTCGCGCGCGCTGATCACCGACAGCCTGTTCGCCCGGGAGCGCCTGGGTTCCACCGGGCTGGGCCACGGCGTGGCCATCCCGCACGGGCGGATCAAGGGCCTGAAGGCGCCAATGGCGGCGCTGTTCCAGCTGGCCCACCCGATCGGCTTCGATGCGCCCGACGAGCAGCCGGTCAAGCTCCTGATCTTCCTGCTGGTGCCCGAGGCCGCCACGCAGAAGCACCTGGAGATCCTGTCGGAGATCGCCGAGCTGCTGAGCGACGCGCCCCTGCGCGAGAAGATGAAGACCAGCGGCGACAGCACGCAGCTCCATCAGCTCATCGCCACCTGGCAATCCGCCCAATCGCAGTAATGAGGTTCGCGAGCGCTTGAAGCCTACCGTCGTCAGCGCCGACGTCCTGTTCGAAGACCATCGCTCCCAGCTGAAATGGGAGTGGGTCGCCGGGCTGGGTGCGTCCGAACGGCGCTTCGACGAGGTCGCCGTGCGCGCCGCGCGCTCGGGCGCGGACCTGGTCGGCTACCTGAATTACATCCACCCCTACCGGGTCCAGATCCTGGGCGCGCGCGAGGTCGCCTACCTGACCAACGCGACGGCCGAGGACTGTGCCCGCCGCATCTCCCGCATCGTCACGCTGGAACCGCCGGTGCTGGTGCTGACGGACAACCAGACCGCCCCCGAGGCGCTGCTGTCCATGTGCGAGCGGGCGCAGATCCCGATGTTCGCCACTCACGAGCCCTCGGCCTTCGTGATCGACGTGCTGCGGGCCTACCTGTCCAAGCACTTCGCCGAGCGGACGTCCATGCACGGCGTGTTCATGGACATCCTGGGCCTGGGCGTGCTGATCACCGGCGAATCCGGCCTGGGCAAGAGCGAACTGGGCCTGGAACTGATCACCCGCGGCAACGGCCTGGTGGCCGACGACGCCGTCGACCTGTACCGGGTCAACCAGACCACCATCGAGGGCCGCTGCCCCGAGCTGCTGCAGAACCTGCTGGAGGTGCGCGGCATCGGCCTGCTGGACATCCGGGCCATCTTCGGCGAGACGGCCGTGCGGCGGAAGATGCGGCTGCGCCTGATCGTGCACCTGGTGCGGCGCGAGACCATGGAGCGCGAGTACGAGCGGCTGCCCTACGAGCCGCTCACGCAGGACGTGCTGGGCGTGCCGGTACGCAAGGCCGTGATCCCGGTGGTGGCCGGCCGCAACATGGCCGTGCTGGTGGAGGCGGCGGTGCGCAACACCATCCTGCAGCTGCGGGGGGTGGATACGTACCAGGAATTCGTGGAGCGGCATCGCCGCGCCATGGAAAAGGGCGGCTAGCCGTCGATCCCGCGAAGGCGGGGGTTTACTTCTGCGGCCGGTTCGGGCAGTTCGGCTTCGTGCAATGCGCGTACAGGCTCAGCGCATGCTCCGCGATCTGGAAGCCTTTGGTCTTGGCCACGGCGTGCTGGCGCTTCTCGATCTCGGCGTCGTAGAACTCCTCGACGCGGCCGCAGTCCAGGCAGACCAGGTGGTCGTGGTGGGTGCCTTCGTTCAGCTCGTAGACGGCCTTGCCGCTCTCGAAGTGGCTGCGGGTCAGGATGCCGGCCTGCTCGAACTGCGTCAGGACGCGGTACACGGTCGCCAGGCCGATGTCCGAGCGCTCCTCCAGCAGGATGCGGAACACGTCTTCCGCCGTCATGTGCCGCTGCGAGCCCTTCTGGAACACGTCCAGGATCTTCAGCCTGGGCAGCGTCGCCTTGAGGCCGGTGCTCTTGAGTTCGTCGATGTTGGACATGGTGCTGCCGCTACAATGCCCCGATCATATCGCCTGGCCTCTCCCCCGCCTGTCCCATGCTCGTCAGTCTCTTGCGCCAGCCGCGAGTCACGCTCCCGGTTGTGGCTCTCTTACTACTGGCCGGCTGCGGCTCCTTCGACAACATGGGCAACCGTGTCAGCACGGCCCTGACTCCCTACAAGGTGGAGGTCGTGCAGGGGAATTTCATCTCCCGCGAGCAGGTGCAGGCGCTCCAGCCCGGCATGAGCCGCGACCAGGTCCGCCAGGTCCTGGGCACCCCGCTGGTGAGCAGCCTGTTCCACGGCGACCGCTGGGACTACGTCTTCACCCTCAGGCGCCAGGGCGTGCCGCCCCAGCAGCGCCACCTGGCCGTGTTCTTCAAGGGCGACGCCCTGGAGCGCACCGAGGGCGGCGAGGCCATGCCCAGCGAGGCCGAATTCGTCTCCACGCTGGACAACCGCCGCAAGGCCGGCAAGGTGCCGAAGCTGGAGGCGAGCGAAGACGAACTGCGCGCCGCCGGCACGCGGGCGCCGGCCGCCGCCGCGCCGGCGGAACCCGCCCCGCCGGCCGCGCCGCCCGCGCCAGCGGGTCCCACCAACTACCCGCCCCTCGAGGCCCCCGCGCGCTGAGGACCGCATGACCAAAGGCACGCAGGCTTTGAAGAACGTGGCCGTGGCCGGCGCCACGCAACGGCCGCCCCAGGGCAGCTCCGAACACCGCGTGGCGGTGGCGGGCGCCTCCGGCCGCATGGGCCACATGCTGATCGAGGCGATCCGCGCCTCCGACGACTGCCGGCTGGCCGGCGCGCTGGACATCGCCTCCAGCCCCGCGATCGGCAACGACGCCGCGGCCTTCCTGGGCCACGCCAGCGGCGTGCCGGTGACGGCCGACCTGGGCGCCGGCCTCGGCCACGCGGACGTGCTGATCGATTTCACCCGCCCCGAAGGCACCCTGGCGCACCTGAAGGCGTGCCGCGAGCGCGGCGTCAAGATGGTGATCGGCACGACCGGTTTCACCGAGGCCCAGAAGGCGGAGATCGTCGAGGCGGCGAAGGACATCGCCATCGTGATGGCGCCCAACATGAGCGTGGGCGTCAACGTCACGCTGAAGCTGCTGGAGATGGCCGCCGGGGCGCTGTCCACCGGCTACGACATCGAGGTCATCGAGGCGCACCACCGCCACAAGGTGGACGCGCCGTCCGGCACCGCGCTGAAGATGGGCGAGGTGATCGCCGAGGCCCTGGGCCGCGACCTGAAGCAGTGCGCCGTGTACGCGCGCGAGGGCGTCACCGGCGAGCGCGACCCGTCGACCATCGGTTTCTCCACCATCCGCGGCGGCGACATCGTCGGCGACCACACGGTGCTGTTCGCCGGCACCGGCGAGCGCATCGAGATCACGCACAAGTCGGCCAGCCGCGCCACGTATGCGCAGGGCAGCCTGCGGGCCGTGCGCTTCCTGGCCGGGCAGGAAAAAGGGCTGTTCGACATGTTCGACGTCCTGGGCCTGCGGTCGTGACCCCCCACGGCCCCGAGGGGGGCGCGATCCGCCTTGGGGCGGCCCGGCGGCGGATCGAATGAGCTTCCTCGATCTCTTCCGCCAGGGCGACGCGGTCACCCAGGTGGTGGCGGTCCTGCTGCTGGCCATGTCGGTGTCGAGCTGGGTGGTCATCCTGTGGAAGGGCTGGATGCTGCGCCGGGCCGGCGTCGACGTCGCCCGCAGCACCACCGCCTTCTGGCAGGCCGGTTCGGTGCACGAGGGCCGGGACAAGGTCGCCGCCTTCGACCGCGACGCCCTGGTGCTGCCGCTCATCGCCGCCACCGAGGTGCAGGGGGCGGGCTCGCTGGCCGCCGCCGGCGACAAGTCGCAGCAGCTCACGCGGGTGTTGCGCAATGCCCTGCACGGCGTGCTGTTCAAGCTCCAGTTCGGGCAGGTCCTGCTGGCCACGGTGGGCTCCACCGCGCCTTTCGTCGGCCTGCTGGGCACCGTCTGGGGCATCTACCACGCGCTCACGGGCATCGCCAGCGCCGGCCAGATCACGATCGACAAGGTCTCCGGCCCGGTCGGCGAGGCGCTGATCATGACGGCCGCCGGCCTGGCCGTCGCCATCCCGGCCGTGCTGGGCTACAACATCTTCGGCCGGCTGATCGGCCGCATCGAGGCGGACCTGGAGGGCTTCGCGCGCGACCTGCGCGAGCTGCTGACCCATCCGGCGACGCCCGTCGCGGCCGCCTGACATGGCCTTCGGCCGCCTGGAACGTACCAAGGGCCAGGAGCCCATGAGCGAGATCAACGTCACGCCGCTGGTCGACGTGATGCTGGTGCTGGTGGTGATCTTCATCATCACGGCGCCCCTGCTGGCCAGCTCGATCCGCCTCGACCTGCCGCGCGCCGAGGGCACGCAGGCGGCCGACGCGCCGCGTTTCGTGACGCTGGTGCTGGACCGCGCCGGCCAGGCCTTCCTCAACGACAAACCCGTCACCGCGCTGGAGCTGGCCGACCAGCTCGCGGCGACGGCCAAGCAGAACCCCGAAACCGAGATCCAGCTGCGCGCCGACACCACCGTGCCCTACGGGCGGGTGGTGGAGGTGATGGGCGTGGCGCACAAGGCGGGCCTGAGCCGCATCGGTTTCGTGGCCGAACCCGCCAAATAGGGGCCATTCCCCTAGCCCCTAGAATTTCGGAACCATGGACGACAAGTACAACCACCTCGCCGTCGAGAAGGCGGCGCAGGACGAATGGACCGCGCGCGACGCCTACCGCGTGACCGAGGACACGCGGAAGAAGAAGTTCTACGCCTGTTCCATGCTGCCCTATCCCAGCGGCAAGCTGCACATGGGGCACGTGCGCAACTACACGATCAACGACATGTTGACGCGCTACCTGCGCATGAACGGCTACAACGTGCTGATGCCCATGGGCTGGGACGCCTTCGGCCTGCCGGCGGAGAACGCGGCGCTGAAGAACGGCGTGCCGCCGGCGAAGTGGACGTACGAGAACATCGCCTACATGAAGAGCCAGATGCAGGCCATGGGCCTGGCCATCGACTGGTCGCGCGAGATCGCCACCTGCGACCCGGCGTACTACAAGTGGAACCAGTGGCTGTTCCTGAAGATGCTGGAAAAGGGCATCGCCTACCGCAAGACCCAGGTCGTGAACTGGGACCCGGTGGACCAGACGGTGCTGGCCAACGAGCAGGTGATCGACGGCAAGGGCTGGCGCACCGGCGCCGTCGTGGAGAAGCGCGAGATCCCCGGCTACTACCTCAAGATCACCGAGTACGCCCAGGAACTGCTCGACTTCGTGCAGAAGGACCTGGGTGGCTGGCCCGAGCGCGTCAAGCTGATGCAGGAGAACTGGATCGGCCGCAGCGAGGGCGTGCGCTTCGCCTTCACGCACGACATCCGCGGCGACGACGGCCAGCTGATCGGCGACGGGCGCATGTACGTGTTCACGACGCGCGCCGACACGATCATGGGAGTGACCTTCGCCGCCGTCGCGCCGGAGCACCCGCTCGCGACGCAGGCGGCCAAGGGCAACCCGAAGCTCGCCGCCTTCATCGAGGAGTGCAAGAAGGGCGGCACCACCGAAGCCGAACTGGCCCTGAAGGAAAAGGAGGGCATGCCCGCCGGCCTGAAGGTCACGCACCCGCTCACCGGCGAGCCGGTGGACCTGTGGGTCGGCAACTACGTGCTCATGGGCTACGGCGACGGCGCCGTGATGGGCGTGCCCGGCCACGACGAGCGCGACTTCGCCTTCGCGCTGAAGTACGGCCTGCCGATCATCCAGGTCGTTCACGTCGACGGGCAGGCGTACGACTACAAGAGGTGGCAGGAGTGGTACGCCGACAAGGAGAACGGCGTCACGATCAACTCCGACATCTTCAGCGGCTTCAACTACAAGGACGCCGTGAACGCGGTGGCGCACCACCTGCAGCAGAAGGGCCTGGGCGAGAAGAAGACCACCTGGCGCCTGCGCGACTGGGGTGTCAGCCGCCAGCGCTACTGGGGCACGCCGATCCCGATCATCCACTGCGAGGAGCACGGCGCCGTGCCGGTGCCCGAGAAGGACCTCCCGGTGGTGCTGCCGCAGGACTGCGTGCCGGACGGCAGCGGCAACCCGCTGAACCGCCGCGAGGACTTCCTCGCCTGCACCTGCCCGGTGTGCGGCAAGCCGGCCCGGCGCGAGACCGACACGATGGACACCTTCGTGGACTCCTCGTGGTACTTCATGCGCTACTGCGACCCGCGCGATGCCGAAAAGATGGTCGCCGCCGGCACCGACTACTGGATGCCGATGGACCAGTACATCGGCGGCATCGAGCACGCCATCCTGCACCTGCTGTACGCGCGCTTCTGGACCAAGGTCATGCGCGACCTGGGCCTGGTGAAGATCGCCGAGCCGTTCACCCGCCTGCTGACGCAGGGCATGGTGCTGAACGAGGCGTTCTCGCGCACCACCACCGGCAAGCAGTACTTCTGGCAGCACGAACTGGACATCGAGCGCGACGAGCACGCCAAGGTGATCTCGGCGAAGGCCAAGGCCGACGGCCAGCCGGTGACCTACGAGGGCTGGACGACCATGTCCAAGTCCAAGAACAACGGCGTCGACCCGCAGGACCTGATCGAGAAGTACGGCGCCGACACCGCGCGCCTGTACACGATGTTCACGGCGCCGCCGGAAGCGACGCTGGAGTGGAACGACGCCGCGCTGGAAGGCAGCTACCGGTTCCTGCGCCGCATCTGGAACTTCGCGCTGAAACTCGGCCCGGCGGCGGCGGCCCCCGCGGCGGCCTCGGGCAAGCTGGCGCAGGCGCTGCGGCGCGAGGTCCACATGGTGCTGCGCCAGGTGGATTACGACTACCAGCGCATGCAGTACAACACGGTGGTGTCGGGCGCGATGAAGATGCTCAACGCGCTGGAGGACTTCAAGGGCAACGGCGAGCCGGGCGCGGACGCCGCGCTGCGCGAGGGCTTCGCGATCCTGCTGCGCGTGCTGTACCCGGCCACGCCGCACGTCACCCATGCGCTGTGGAAGGAACTGGGCTACGCAGCCGCCCTGGGCGACCTGCTCGACGCGCCCTGGCCGAAGGTCGACGAGGGCGCGCTGAAGCAGGACGAGGTCGAACTGGTGCTGCAGGTCAATGGCAAGCACCGCGGGGCCATCCTGGTGCCCGCCGGCGCCGACAAGTCGGAGATCGAGAAGATCGCGCTGGCGAGCGAGAGCTTCCAGAAGTTCGCCGGCGGGGCGACGGCGAAGAAGGTGATCGTGGTGCCGGGCCGCCTGGTCAACGTGGTCGTATGAAGCGCAGGCTGGTGATCGCCGCAGGGGCGGCAGCGCTGCTCGCCGGCTGCGGCTTCGAGCTGCGCAAGGCGCCCGAGTTCGCCTTCGATTCGATCGCCGTCAATGCGCCGACCAGCTCGCCGATCGCCAACGAGCTGCGGCGCAGCCTGGCGGCCGACGGGCGGCTGAAGGTGCTGCCGGCGAGCGCCGACACCAAGCAGGCGCGTGTGATCCTGGACCTGCCCACCGAGCTGCGCGAGAAGGTGGTGGTGGGCCTCAACTCCACCGGCCAGGTGCGCGAATTCCAGCTGCGCACGCGCATCCGGTTCAAGCTCCGCACCCCCCAGGGCAAGGAGCTGATCCCCGACACCGAGATGCTGCAGCAGCGCGATATCAGCTTCAACGAGGCCGCCGTGCTGTCCAAGGAGGCCGAGGAGGCGATGTTGTACCGGAACATGCAGACCGACCTGGTGCAGCAGCTGATGCGCCGGCTGGCGGCCCTCAAGACCCTGTAAGACACGGCCGGGGCAGCCGGTCGCCGGGGGGCCTTCAGGGCCTCCGGTGTTTCCCCTACAGCTCCGCCGGTCCGGCAGTGCGACGCTTCGGGAACTAATGCCGCGCCGGCGCTCTTGCGCGCGCCGCGCCGTGGCCTCATCTTAGTAAGACCCGTCGGGAGCTCGCATGGATGCCACCGGAACCCCTGTCAGCCAGACCTTCATCCAGAAGGAGGGCAGCTACGGCGCCCGCAACTACGCGCCCGTGCCGGTGGTGGTCGACCACGCGAAGGACTGCCTCGTGTGGGACGTGGAAGGCAAGGAGTACATCGACATGATGAGCGCGTACTCCTCGGTCAGCCACGGCCACCTGCACCCGCGCATCGTGGCGGCGGCGGAGGCCCAGCTGAAGAAAGTCGCCGTCATGTCCCGGGCCTACTACAGCACCACGCTGGGCCCGCTGCTGGAAAAGCTCAGCGAGGTCACCGGCTTCGAGCGCGCGCTGCCCATGAACACGGGCGCCGAGGCGGTGGAGACCGCGATCAAGTGCGCCCGCCGCTGGGGGCATCGCGTCAAGGGCATCCCGGACGGCATGCAGCGCATCCTGGTGGCGCGCGGCAACTTCCACGGGCGCACCAGCACGATCGTCGGTTTTTCCAGCGAGCAGGACTACCGCAGCGGCTTCGGCCCCTTCTGCGACGGCTTCCAGCACTTCGACTACGGGGGCATGGAGAGCGTCAAGGCGGCGGCCACCGAGCACACCTGCGCGGTGCTGGTGGAGCCGATCCAGGGCGAAGCGGGCGTGATCGTGCCGCCGGCGGGCTTCTTCCGGGACCTGCGCGAGTGGTGCACGCAGAAGGACATCCTCCTGATCGACGATGAGGTGCAGGCCGGCCTGGGGCGCACCGGCCGCTGGTTCGCCTTCCAGCACGAGGGCATCCGGCCCGACGCGCTGATCCTCGGCAAGGCCCTGGGCGGCGGCCTGCTGCCGGTGAGCGCGTTCTGCGCCGACGACAAGGTGATGCAGGTGTTCGTGCCGAACAGCCATGGCTCCACCTTCGGCGGCAACGCGCTGGCGGCGGCCGTCGCGCTGGAGGGCCTGAAGGTCCTGCAGGAGGAAGGCCTGGTGGACCAGTGCGCCGCCAAGGGCGAGTACCTGTTCCGGCGCCTGCGCGAGGTGCAGGCCGAGGTCGCCCCCCTGATCCGCGACGTGCGCGGCCGCGGCCTGTGGATCGGCGTGGACATCGAGCCGACGTGCACCACCGCGCGCGACATGGTGCTGCGGCTGGCGGCCGCCGGCGTGCTGTCGAAGGAAACGCACGAAACCGTGATCCGCTTCGCGCCGCCGCTGACGATCACGCAGGACCTGATGGACCGGGCGGTGGACATCTTCCGCGGCGTGGCGGTGGAGAAGTGCCGCGAGCTGGGGCTGCGCACGCGGCCCGCTGGCGCGTGAGCAGGTAACGTAGGAAGAAGACCGAAGCCTTAACGCAAAAGCCGCCAAAGTGGCGCAAAAGCCGCGAAAGAAGATTCATTGAATCGAGGTTTTTCGCGGCTTTTGTTCTTCCTTTTGCGGCTTTTGCGTTCGGCTGTCCGAATCCGGCTCCCCGCTAAACTCCCCGCATGCAATTGGCCGCCGCGCAACTCCCGCAACACCTGCAGCGCGGGCTGCGCCCGCTCTACACCCTGCACGGCGACGAGCCGCTGCTGGTGCAGGAGGCCGCCGACGCGATCCGGGCGGCGGCGCGTGCGCAGGGTCACACGGAGCGCACGGTGCACGCCGTCGCGGGCGCCCATTTCGACTGGGGCGCCGTGCTCGCCTCCGGCGGCTCGCTGAGCCTGTTCGCGGACAAGCAGATCGTCGAGATCCGCATCCCCTCCGGCAAGCCGGGCAAGGAGGGCGGCGCCGCCCTGCAGCAGATCGCCGAAAGCGCCGCCGGCAACGACAGCACCCTCACCCTGGTGCTTTTGCCCCGGCTGGACTTCCAGACGAAGAAGACCGCCTGGTTCGGCGCGCTGGAAGGCCACGGGGTCGCGATCGAACTGCAGACCATCGAGCGCGGCGCGCTGCCCCAGTGGATCGCCCAGCGCCTGGCGCAGCAGAACCAGCGCGTCGCCGCGGGCGAGGAGGGCCAGCGCACCCTGCAGTTCTTCGCCGATCGCGTCGAAGGCAACCTGCTCGCGGCGCACCAGGAGATCCAGAAGCTGGCGCTGCTGTACCCGGCCGGCGAACTGCGCTTCGCGCAGGTGGAGAGCGCGGTCCTGAACGTCGCCCGCTACGACGTGTTCAAGCTGTCCGAGTCGGTCCTGGCGGGCAAGGCAGCGCGGGTGCAGCGGATGCTGGAGGGGCTGGAGGCCGAAGGCGAGGCCGAGGTGCTGGTGCACTACACGCTGGCCGAGGACATCCGGGCGCTCAAGCGCGTCAGGGACGCGCTTTCCACCGGGCAGCCGCTGCCGATGGCGCTGCGCGAGCAGCGGGTCTGGGGGGCGAAGGAAAAGCTGTTCGAGCGGGTGCTGCCGCGGCTGACCGCCCCGATGCTGGACCAGCTCCTGCACTCGGCGCACGTGGTCGACGGGATCGTCAAGGGCCTGAAGACGCCGGGCTGGCCGACCGATGGCTGGCAGGCACTGCACCGCCTGGCCATGGACCTCTGCCTCGCGGTCGCCAGCCCCGCCCCGGCGGGGGGAGGGCACAAGACCCGATAATCGGGGCATGAACGCCCTGAACGTCTCTGAATACATGCACACCCTGGGCCTGCAGGCCCGGCAGGCGTCGGCGCGCATGGCTTCGGCGTCGGCGGCGGAGAAGGCGAAGGCCCTGCTCGCCCTGGCCGCCCTGCTGCGCGGCAGCGTGCAAAGCCTGCAGGCCGACAACGCCAAGGACGTCGCCCGCGCCACCGAGGCCGGCCTCGCCGCGCCGCTGGTGGACCGGCTCAAGCTCACCCCCAAGATCGTCGAGACCCTGGCGGTCGGCTGCGAGCAGCTCGCCGCCATGCCGGACATCATCGGCGAGGTGATCGGCATGAAGCAGCAGCCCAGCGGCATCCGCGTGGGCCAGATGCGCGTGCCGCTCGGCGTCTTCGGCATGATCTTCGAGAGCCGCCCCAACGTGACGATCGAGGCCGCCAGCCTGTCGATCAAGAGCGGCAACGCCTGCATCCTGCGCGGCGGCTCCGAGGCGATCGAATCCAACAAGGCGCTGGCGCGCCTGGTGCAGCAGGCGCTGGCGCAGGCCGGCCTGCCCGCCGAGGCGGTGCAGCTGGTGCAGACCACCGACCGCGAGGCCGTGGGCCGCCTGATCGCCATGCCCGAGTCGGTGGACGTGATCATCCCGCGCGGCGGCAAGAGCCTGATCGAGCGCATCTCGCGCGAAGCGAAGGTGCCGGTGATCAAGCACCTGGACGGCAACTGCCACACCTACGTCGACGATCCCTGCGACCTGGAACTGGCGGTGCAGGTCACCGACAACGCCAAGACGCAGAAGTACAGCCCCTGCAACGCCAGCGAAGGCCTGCTCGTGGCGCGCGGCGTGGCGAAGGAGTTCCTGCCGAAGATCGGCGCCGTGTTCGCCGCCAAAGGCGTCGAGATGCGCTGCGACCCGGAAGCCCGGGCGATCCTGCAGACGCTGCCCGGCGCCAACGTGCAGGAGGCGACCGAGCAGGACTGGTCCGAGGAGTACCTGGCCCCCATCATCAGCGTGAAGGTGGTGGCCGGCGTGGACGAGGCCATCGCCCACATCAACCGCTATTCCTCGCACCACACCGACGCGATCCTGACGCGCGACCACGTGCACGCCCAGCGCTTCCTGCGCGAGGTCGATTCGGCCAGCGTCATGGTCAACACCAGCACGCGCTTCGCCGACGGCTTCGAGTTCGGGCTGGGCGCGGAGATCGGCATCAGCACCGACAAGTTCCACGCGCGCGGCCCGGTGGGCATCGAAGGCCTGACCTCGCTGAAGTGGATCGTGCTGGGCAACGGCGAAGTGCGGACCTGAGGCGCCGCGCGTGCCTCTTGCAAGCACCTCGCTTGCCCCCAGCTCCTAAAATTCCCCGGTTGGGATTCCGCCAGGACATCCAGAACAAGAAGGCCGCATGGTTCCGCATCTCATCACGGCCCTGACCGGCCCGATCAACGAACTCGAGCAGCGCATCCTCGAATCCATGCCCGCGGTGGAACGCTGGTTCCGGCTGGAGTGGATGGAGCACACCCCGCCCTTCTACTGCTCGGTGGATGTCCGCAATGCCGGCTTCAAGCTGGCCCCGGTGGACACCAACCTCTATCCCGGCGGCTGGAACAACCTGACCCCCGAGATGCTGCCGCTGGCCGTGCAGGCGGCGATGGCCGCGGTGGAGAAGATCTGCCCCGAGGCGAAGAACCTCCTGATCGTGCCGGAGAACGGCAAGCGCAGCAGCTTCTACCTGAGCAACATCGCCCAGCTGCAGCGCATCTTCCGCATGGCCGGGCTGAACGTGCGGGTGGGGTCGATCGACCCGGACATCAAGAAGCAGACCACCATCCAGATCCCGCACGACGACCCCGTCACGCTGGAGCCGGTGGTGCGCGGCAAGCACCGCCTGGGCCTGAAGAACTTCGACCCCTGCACCATCCTGCTGAACAACGACCTCACGGCCGGCGCGCCCGGCATCCTGGAGGACCTGCACGAGCAGTACCTGCTGCCGCCGCTGCACGCGGGCTGGTCGGTGCGGCGCAAGAGCCGCCACTTCCAGAGCTACGAGGACGTGGCCAAGCGCTTCGGCAAGATGCTGGGCATCGATCCCTGGCTGGTCAACCCGCTGTTCAACCGCTGCGGCGAGCTGGACTTCGCCAAGTCGGAAGGGCTGGACTGCCTGCGCGCCAACGTCGATGCCCTGATGGCGAAGATCCGCCGCAAGTACAAGGAATACGGCATCAACGAGAAGCCCTTCGTCGTCGTGAAGGCCGACTACGGCAGCGAGGGCATGGGCATCATGACGGTGCGCGACGTCAAGGACCTGGACCAGATCCGCGACCGGCCGAAGAACAAGCCGCCGGTCGTCAAGGGCGGCAAGGCGATCACCGACGTCATCATCCAGGAAGGCGTGCTCACGGCCGAGCGCATCAACGACGCCGTGGCCGAGCCGGTGGTGTACATGATGGACCGCTACGTGGTGGGCGGCTTTTACCGCGTGCACGCCGACCGCGGGATCGACGAGAACCTCAACGCCCCTGGCGCGGTCTATGTGCCCCTCGCCTTTGCCGAGAGTACGCGCTTACCTCAGCCCGGACAGAAGCCGGGCGCCAGCGCGCCGAACCGCTTCTACATGTACGGCGTGATCGGCCGGTTGGCGATGCTGGCAGCCAGCTACGAGCTGGAAGCCACCGATCCGGCGGCGGAAACCTATGACTGACTGACGGAAGCGATCCGGGTCCAGTGGTTGCGTGGCAACATGCAGCCCTGCGGCAGGGGGGTGGGCGCACAATAGCGATCCCAAGTTCAAGACCCCGCCGGCATTCCGGGCCCGGGACGGGGCCGTTCGTGCAGAACTCGAGATCTTCCCTTGCGGCGCTCACGCTTGGCGCCATCGGCGTCGTTTACGGTGACATCGGCACCAGCGTGCTGTATGCCGTGAAGGAAGTGTTCGGGGGCCACCACGTCCCCTTCACGATCCCGAACGTCTACGGCATCCTGTCCATCTTCTTCTGGACGCTGACGGTCATCGTCTCGCTGAAGTACGTCGTGCTCGTGCTGCGGGCCGACAACAACGGCGAGGGCGGCCTCATCGCAATGCTGGCGCTCGCGTCCCAGGCGGTCAAGGGCAAGCCGCGCCTGCGCAGGGTGCTGCTGGGTGTCGGCATCTTCGGCACCTCCCTGTTCTACGGCGACGGCGTCATCACGCCGGCGATCTCGGTGCTCTCCGCGGTCGAGGGCCTGGAGGTGGTCTCGCCGCGCTTCAAGGACTGGGTGATCCCGCTCACGCTGGTGGTGCTGCTGATGCTGTTCTTCGTGCAGAAGCGCGGCACCGGCGGCATCGGCCGCTTCTTCGGGCCGATCATGCTGGTGTGGTTCATGACGATCGCGGTGCTGGGCGTCTCGCACATCCTGCAGCACCCCGAGATCCTGAAGGCGCTCAACCCGTACTACGCGCTGGGCTTCATGTGGACCCAGCCGGGCACCGCCTTCATCATCCTGGGCGCGGTGGTGCTGTGCGTCACCGGCGCCGAGGCGCTCTACGCGGACCTCGGCCACTTCGGCAAGAAGCCGATCCGGCTGGCCTGGTTCAGCTCCGTGATGCCGGCGCTGACGCTCAACTACTTCGGCCAGGGCGCGCTGCTGCTGGCGAACCCGGAGGCGGTGAAGAACCCCTTCTACATGATGGCGCCGGACTGGGCGCTGCTGCCCCTGGTGGTGCTGGCGACGATGGCCACGGTGATCGCCTCGCAGGCGCTGATCACCGGCGCCTTCAGCGTGACCAAGCAGGTCGTGCAGCTCGGCTACCTGCCGCGCCTGAACGTGCAGCACACCAGCGTGCGCGACACCGGCCAGATCTACGTGCCGGCGGTGAACTGGGGCCTGTTCGTCGCGATCGTGGTCGCGGTGGTGATGTTCCGCTCCTCCAGCGCGCTGGCTTCGGCCTACGGCATCGCGGTGACGCTGGACATGCTGATCACCACCACGCTGACCTTCTTCGTGATCCGCTACGGCTGGAACTATCCGCTGGCCCTGTGCATCGCCGCCACCGGCGTGTTCTTCCTGGTGGACTTCGCCTTCTTCGCCTCCAACCTGCTGAAGCTGTTCGAGGGCGGCTGGTTCCCACTGCTGATCGGCGGCTGCATCTTCACGCTGATGACCACCTGGAAGCGTGGCCGCTATATCCTGAACGAGAAGCTCAAGACCGACGCCATCGACCTTCCGAGCTTCCTCGAATCGGTGTTCGCCGCGCCGCCGCTGCGCGTTCCCGGCACGGCCGTCTTCCTCACGGCGGAGCCCGGCGCGGTGCCCAACGCGATGCTGCACAACCTGAAGCACAACAAGGTGCTGCACGAGCACAACCTGTTCGTCACGGTGCGCAACCACGAGGTGCCCTGGATCGGGCTGAATCGCCGCGCCGAGATCGAGTCGCTGGGGCACGACTGCTGGCAGGTGATCCTGCACTACGGCTTCAAGAACGATCCCGACGTGCCCCGGGCGCTGGAGCAGATCCGCAATCGCGGCTGCGAGCTGGAGCCCATGACCACCAGCTACTTCCTGTCGCGCGACAACGTGGTGCCCTCCATCGGCGGCGGCATGGCGAGCTGGCGCGAGAAGCTGTTCGCGCAGATGCACCACAACGCGAGCGCCGCGGCCGACTTCCTGAACCTGCCGAACAACTCGGTGGTCGAACTGGGATCCAAGGTCGAAATCTGAGCGCTGCGCTCGCGCCGCGAGGAGGGCCGCCCGGGGGCGGGAGCAGCGACCCGCCGCGTTTTGTGCGACAGTGGCGCGAACAGCATTGCCACGCCGATGAACATCCTCTTCGTTGCCGACCCGCTCGAGGTCTTCAGGATCTACAAGGACACGACCTTCTCGATGATGCGGGAGGCGCAGCGGCGCGGCCACCGCATCGCCGCCTGCGAGCCGCGCCACCTCACCTGGCGCTCGGGCGAACTGGTGCACGCGGAGGTGCGCGAAGTCACGCTCACGGGCGCCGAGGAGGACTGGTTCCAGGTCCGCCAGACCAGCGTGCGGCCTCTGAAGGACTTCGATGCGGTGATCATGCGCAAGGACCCGCCCTTCGACAGCGAGTACTTCTACGCCACCCACCTGCTGGAGCAGGCGGAGCGCGAGGGCGCCCGGGTGTTCAACCGGCCGGCGGCGCTGCGCGACCACCCGGAGAAGCTGGCGATCATGGAGTTCCCGCAGTTCGTGAGCCCCACGCTCGTCACGCGTTCGGCCGACGAGGTGCGGCGCTTCCACGAGGAGCACGGCGAGATCATCCTGAAGCCGCTGGATGGCATGGGCGGCATGGGCATCTTCCGCGTCGGGCCCGAGGGCCTGAACCTGGGTTCGATCATCGAGACGCTGAACCAGCAGGGCGCGACCACGATCATGGTGCAGCGCTTCGTGCCGGAGATCTCGCAGGGCGACAAGCGCGTGCTGGTGATCGGCGGGCAGGTGGTGCCGTTCTGCCTGGCGCGCATCCCGCAGGGCAGCGAGATCCGCGGCAACCTGGCGGCGGGCGGCAAGGGCGTGGCGCAGCCGATCTCCGAACGGGACCGCGAGATCGCCGAGACCATCGGCCCGCGGCTGAACGAACGCGGCCTGCTGCTGATCGGCCTGGACGTGATCGGCGACTGCCTCACCGAAATCAACGTCACGAGCCCGACCTGCTTCCAGGAGATCATGCAGCAGACGGGCTTCGACGTGCCGGCAATGTTCGTGGATGCAATGGAGGAGGCGGTGGCTCGGGATCGGACGGTGCTTTAGGGCTTGACGGCCAAAACCAGGCAGCCGAACGCAGAGTGCGCAAAGGTTACGCAAAGGGCGCAGAAAAAATCTTATTGATGGATGTTCTTCTGCGTTCTCTGCGTAACCTCTGCGCCCTCTGCGTTCGGCTGCCTGGTTTCAAACAGCTTGCCCGTCCACGAACACTTTCAGCTCCCCCGGCGCGAACTGCGTCCACGGCTCGTTGACCGTCAGCGGCGCCGTCACCACCACCGCCACCTTGTCGTCCCGCGTGGTGTGCTGGGCGAAGTCGATGCTCAGGTCCTCGTCCGCCAGGTGCGCATGCGTGAACGGATGCTTGCGTTCCACGTACCAAAGGTTCGTCGAACAGTGCGCCCACAGCGCGTCACCGTTCGACAGCAGGAAGTTGAAGCGGCCGTGCTTCGCGATCGACGGCGTCAGCTCGCGCAGCGTCAGCGTCAGTTCCTCCACGCTCGGCACGCCGGCGTGCGACTTCCACATCTCCTGCATCAGCCAGCAGAAGGCCCGCTCGCTGTCGGTGCTGCCCACGGGGCGGAAACTGGCGTGCAGGCGCGGCTGGAAGTCCTGCAGGTCGCCGTTGTGCGCGAACACCCAGTAGCGGCCCCACAGCTCGCGCACGAAGGGATGGCAGTTCTCCAGCGCCACGTGGCCCTGCGTGGCCTTGCGGATGTGCGCGATGACGTTGCGGCTCTTGATCGGATAGCGGCGGATCAGTTCCGCCACCGGCGACTCGCAGGCCGGCAGGTGGTCCACGAAGTGGCGCAGGCCCAGCCCCTCGAAGAAGGCGATGCCCCAGCCGTCCACGTGCTCGTCGGTGCGGCCGCCGCGCTGGGCGAAACCGGCGAAGCTGAACGTCACGTCCGTGGGCGTGTTGCAGTTCATCCCCAGCAGCTGGCACATGGGGTGATTATTCTTCAGTGGGCACGGTTCCGGGCGGGTCGCGCAACTGCCAGGCCGCCACCAGCGCCAGGGCGCAGATCGCCGCCAGCAGCAGGAAGGTTTCGTTGAAGGCCGCCAGGCGCGCCGGGCTGGTGCCGGGGCGGGTGAGCGCGTCGCCGTGCGCTGCCAGCCGCCACTCCAGCACGATCGCGCACAGGCTCACGCCGGCCGCGCCGCCCAGCATGCGCAGGAAGTTGATGGCGCTGGCGCCCTGCGGGATCAGGGCCTTGGCCAGCGGCCGCATCGCGCCCAGGTTCAGCGAGGGCAGGATGAAGCCCAGCCCGATGCGGCCCAGGATCGCCCAGGCCACCAGCACCCACAGGCCGGTCTCCAGGTGCACGGTGGGCATCAGCGCGAACGAGAGCGCCAGCAGCAGCAGCCCGACGCCCACCAGCACGCGCGTGGGCAGCCGCGTGGTCAGCCGCCCGGCCAGGCCGATCGTGATCGCCAGCACGATGCCGGAGGGCAGCAGGATGGTGCCCACGTGCGAGGCGGGCAGCTGCAGGCCCGTCTGCATGTACACCGGCAGCAGGTAGGTCGAGCCGAACAGGGCGATGCCGTAGATGAAGGCCACCAGCGTGCCCATCGTGTAGGTGCGGTAGCCGAACAGGTCCAGGTTGATCAGCGCCTCGCGCCCGCTGCGGCGGGCGCGCCGCAGCCAGGCGATCATCGCGGCCAGCGCCGCCAACGCGCCGAGCAGCAGGCCGCCGGCGAGCCGGGGGTCGCCGCCGCGGATCTCCAGCAGGCCATTGAGCAGGCACAGCGTGCCGACGCTCCCGAGCACCAGGCCGCGCCAGTCCAGCCGCGTGCCGCCGCTCGCGGCGATGCCGCCGCCGGGCGCCGTGGTCGGCACGTAGCGGTAGGCGAGCCAGATCGACGCCAGGCAGAAGGGCACCACCATGAAGAAGATGGAACGCCAGCCGAACCCGTCCACCAGCAGGCCGCCGATGCTGGGCCCGAGCGCCGGCGCCAGCACCACGCCCATGCCGAACATGCCGCTGGCGCGACCCTGCTCGTGGGGCTCGAAGGCGCGCAGCATGATGATGGCGGGGATGGGCTGGACCACGCCGGCGGCGAAGCCTTCGGCCACGCGCGCGCCCAGCACCAGCGGGTATTGCATCGCGACGCCGCCGAGGATGCCGCCGGCCATCAGCAGCACCATGGTCCCGACGTAGGTGCGGCGGTAGCCGAAGCGCGCCAGCAGCCAGGGCGTGGTCAGCATCGAGATGGTCATCGCCACCATGAAGCCGGAGCTCACCCACTGCGCGCGTTCCTGGTTGAGCCCGAAGTAGTGGCTCATGTCCGGGATGGCCACGTTCACGACGGTGGAGGACATGATCGAGGCCATCACCCCGACCATGAGGGCCATCATCAGCAGCCAGCGGTAGTTGGGGCCGTGTCGTTCCCGCAGGACGGCGACCGAGCCGGCTTCCGCGACGCTCACGCGCTGGCGCCGCCGCGCGCGCAGGCGGGGCAGATGCAGGCGCGGCGCTGGGCCTCGGGCGGCACGCGCGCGAGCAGCTCGGGTCCGAAGGTGGCGCCCGCGCACCAGCAGGCTTCCTGCTTCACGCCGGTTTCGCGTTCCAGCTCCATGGCGCAGCGGTTCGGCTGGCCGCAGAGCGGGCAGAGGGAGGGGTTCGGGGCGGCGGCGTCCACGGGGCGCATCGTAGCGGGTTCGGCGCGGGCAGGTGGCCCGGCCGACCGGGATCTCAGGCGGCGGGGGCGGGTGCGGGGGCGGACTCGGCGAGCCGCTCCAGCGCGCGCGGCACCACGGCCTCGCTGTCCACCAGGCGCAGCAGCCGTTCCCTCAGCAGCTTCTGCAGGCTGCGCCGCGTCATCGAATGCGGCTGGCCTCCGTGGCTGACGAACAGGAACAGCGTGCGCTTCTCGGAGGCCCACTTGAGGCGGGCGCGGCGCCAGTGCTGGCGCGCGTGGAGGTCCACCCAGCAGCCGGTCGAAAGCCGCTCCACCATCGCGTCCACTTCCTGCGCGGTGAGCTGTCCGCTCTCTTCCAGCGGCGCGTGGCCGCTGGGGGTCGCCAGCGGGGCCGGGCCGGTCGGCGGCCCCTCCTCGAAGCCTGCGGCGTGCAGTTCCTGCGGCCCCATCCAGGGCTCGTCGGGCGCCCGGGCCGGCTGCGGCGGCCGTGTCACGGGCGGCGGCTCGGGCGCCGCCACGCTGCCGTGGCGATGACGCGCCCGCAGCTTCATCACCGGGCGATGCAGCGCTTCCAGCTGCAGGAAGAAGCCCTCGCTCTCGGAGGGCTGCTGGCCCAGCATGGTGAGCCCGGTGCGCAGCTTCATGAGCACGCGCGGGATCACCTCGAAGGCCTTCGCGGGGTCGCGCAGCGTCAGGTCGCGCTTGACGCTCCACAGCAGGTCGGTGATGACGGCGATGTGGCCGCCGGGGTCGATGCCGCGTTCAGGCTGGGTGAGCCGCGAATGCGCCACCACCAGCGCCCAGGAGCCGAGGACGAACTCGCGCACGGCCTCGTCCACCCCTTCGAGGTCGGAGCGCTGGCGGAATTCGCTCGCGATGCGGTCGGCCTCGTGCTGGCGCCGCTCGGCGAACTGCACGGCGTCGAGCACCTTGCGCTGCGGCTCGTCGTCGAGCGCGTCCTGCGCCGCCCAGGCGGCCTGCAGGTCCGTCAGCGCGGCGCGGAACGGGTCCGCGCTCTCGACCGGGTCGATCTCGTTGAGGCGCTGGAAGCTGCGCGCCACCGGCCCCAGGAAGCTCTGGAACTCGACGCTGAATTCGTCGTTGTGGCGGAAGCTGCGCTCCGCCACCCTCTCCACCAGCAGGCGGCCGGGGTGTTCGGCATCGCTGAAGAAGCGCGGGGCCACCATCGCCAGGCGCAACAGCGAGGGCTCCAGGCCCACGATCGCCTCGCGCACGGGAGCGAGCAGGCGCGGATCGTCGGCCACGCGGTCCACCAGGCGCCGCACGACTTCCAGGCCGTAGACCTGGCCGACCTCGCGCGCCTCCTTCTTGAGCCGCCCGCGCACCAGGGCGCGCTCGCGCGCGGCCTTGAAGCGGCCCCAGTCCTCCGGCAGCGGGCTGTCGGTGTCGACCTGGCGGGCCTGCCGGTCCACGGCCGGCACGTGCAGCTGCCGGCGCACCGCGCGCTCGTCGTAGGGCTGCGCCTCGTCGAGTGCCGCTTCCAGCGCGCGCAGTTCGGCGTCGACCTGCGCGTAATAGCTGGGTGCCAGCGGGCGATGCGCCTGCGGCTCGCCGCGCAGCAGGAACTGCTGCAGCCGCCCGCCTTCGACGTTGCGCACCGGCAGGTCCGCGAAGCCGGAGAAGCCGGACTGGCCGAAAGGATCGAGGGGCACGGCGCCCGAACCGGGCTGGCCATGCCATGCGGGCCCGCGCGGGCCCGTCCCGCCCAGGGGCGCGGGCTGCGACATGCCTCCGAGAGGCGCAGGCCGCGACATGCCCCCGAGGGGCGCGGGCTGCGACATGCCGCCCAGGGGCGCCGGTCGCGACATCCCGCCCAGCGGGGCCGGGCGCGACGGGCTGGCGGAGGTGCGCAGGCGGTAGTTGGCCGCGCTCACCCGCTGCAGGGTCAGGAAATGCGTCTGGGCCTTGTAGACCTGCTCGAGTTCCTGCGCCAGCGGCGCGGCCATGTGCCGCAGCCATAGCGCGGGCCAGGCGGGATCGGGATGGTCTTCGACCATCATTTCGCGCAGCGCCTGCGCGTAGACGGCGGGTCGCAGCGGATTGCGCTCGGGCTGGATCGTCGGCAGCCCCAGCGCGCTGCTCATGAGGGCATCCAGTTCGTGCAGCGGGCGCTCCAGCGTTGCCGTGAGCTGCTGCGCGAGCCGCGAGGTCTCGATGGTGCGGGAGATCTCCGTGTCGTCCACCAGGGACAGCGACAGCGTCGGCAGTTCGTCGCGCGGCGTCGCGGCGCGCGGCCTCTCGCCGGCCTCGGCTTCGAAGGCAGTGCCGAGGGAACGGGGAAAGCGGTTCCTGAAAGCGACGCGTTGATTCAGCAGCTGGCGCCAGGCGTCGGACAGCAGCTGGCGCTGCTCGCCCGTGGCGGCCGATTCTGCCTGCTGCAGGCTCGCGACCGCCTGGTCGACGCACTTTTCGATCAGGCGCGCGGAGGCACCGACGGCCTCGCCCATGCTGCGCGAGACGGTTTGATTCACAACGGACATTGACCCAACGGTTCCCTCGAACCGCGCCATTAGACCCCGGCCCGGTCAGCCCGGCAATGACGCCCCGCCCGGCGCGACCGCTCGCGCGCCGGACGGTGGCCATTTCACGACACCTTCGGGGCCGCGGCCAGGGCGGCGAGCACCCGCGAGGGAACGAAGGGCACGCTGCGGAGCCGCACGCCCACCGCGTCGTACACACCGTTACCAATTGCCGCCGGCACGATCGCCGCCGCCATCTCGCCGGCGCCCCAGGGCGGTGCCTCGGGCCGGTTGATCACCTGCACCTCGATCCTCGGCACCTCGGGGAAGGTCAGGATCGGGTAGCTGGCCCAGTCCGTGGTGGTCACCCGGCTGGCGTCGAAGCGCACTTCCTCCAGCAGCGTGCGGCTGATGGTCTGGACGATGCCGCCCTCCACCTGGTTGACCACGCCGTCCGGGTTGATCACCTGGCCGCAGTCGTGGCTGCAGAAGACGCGCTCGACGCGGATCTTTCCGCTGGCGCGGTCGACCGCGACGTCGCACACCATCGCGACGTAAGTGTGCTCGTTCTGGTAGCGGATGTAGGCGAAGCCGCGGCCGCGCGCGACCGCACCCGGCATGGGCGCGCTGAACGCGGGGCGCGCCTGCCAGCCCGCCATCTTCGCCGCCGCCTCGATCACCTCGCGGCTGCGCGGGTCCTTCAGGTAGGCCAGGCGCATCTGCACCGGGTCCTTGCGGGCGGCTGCCGCCAGCTCGTCGAAGAAGGACTCGTTGGCGAAGTTGTTCTGCATGCGTCCCGGCGTGCGCAGGTGGGCGGTGCGCAGGAAGGCGTTGCCGACGCGGTCGACGCGGGTGAGCGTCGCCGGGAAGGCGTACTCGACGTCGCTGTTGTGGGCGATGTTGCCGGTGTAGCTGCCCTTCTTGGCCACGCCGGAATGCACGGCGGCCAGCAGCGGGAACTCCTCCAGCGTGCCGTTCTGCATCGCGATGATGAAGCGCGACTTCCAGGCCGTGACGCCGCCCTGCGCGTCGAGGCCGGCCTCGAGGTCGACCACCGTCGGCGGGCTCTTGGGGTCCCAGCCGTGTTCGTCGTCGCGCATCCACTGCACGCGCACGGTGGCCGGCTGGCCGGTCTTCTCCGAGAGAAGGGTGGCCGCCAGCGCCGCATCGGCAGTGCAGTCCTCGTGGCCGTTGCGGCCGTAGCAGCCGGAGCCGTCGACGTAATGCAGTTGCACTTTCGCGGGTTGCGTGCCCAGCATGAGGGCGACCTCGGTCTGCAGCGAGTGCGTGGCCTGCGAGGGGGACCAGATCTCCAGGCTGCCGCCTTCGGCGCGCGCCACCGCGCAGGACGGCCCGAGCGAGGCATGCGAGTGGATGCCGAACTCGTAGCTCGCCTTGAAGGTGCGCGCGGCCTGCTGCAGGCCCGCATCGACGTCGCCGTGGCTGGGCCGCGGCTCGGTCTTCACGACCGGCTGCGCGCGCCAGGTCTCCATCATGCGGTCCTGCGCCGGCAGGCCCTTCCACACCGACCACGTCGGACGGACCTTCTGCGCGGCCTGCACGGCCTCCCATTCGGTCTTCGCCAGCACCGCGAGGAAGTTGCCCTTGTGCACCGTGCCGAGGTATCCGGGGAGCTGCTTCGCCTCGGTTTCGTCGACCGACATCAGGCTGGCCTGGATCGCGTCGGGCCGGAGCACGCGCGCGTGCACCATGCCGGGCAGGCGGATGTCGTGCACGTAGGTGAACTCGCCGGTCACCTTGGCCGGGATGTCGAGGCGCTTGACCGACTTGCCGACGAAGCGGTGCGCGGAGGCCTTCTTCAGCGGCGCCTTCGGGTCGACCTCGATCGCCTGGATGCCCTCGGCGAGCAGGCTCGGATAGCTGGCGCTCTTCGCGGGATCGGCCTGCAGGCGCACGAAGCCGTCGCCCTGGAATACGACCTCGTCCGGGCCCACGCCCCAAGCGGTGGCGGCGCGCGTCGCCAGGGCCTGGCGCGCGGTGGCGCAAGCGCGGCGCAACTGCTGGCCGCCCACGCTGATGCTGAGGCTGCCGGCGGTCTGGCCCTGGTCGATGGTGGTGGCCGTGTCGCCCATCATGAGGGCGATGCGCTCCATCGGCACCTCGAGTTCGTCGGCGACCATCTGCGTGAGCGCGGTGCGCACGCCGGTGCCGAGGTCGACCTTGCCGCTGTAGACGGTGATGCGGCCGTCGGCGCCGACCGCCAGCCAGGCATCGAGTGCCTCCTTGCGCATGGACTTGGCAGCCGCGGGGGCGGGCAGGCCGCCGAAGCCGATGACGAGCGCCTGGCCCAGGGCGGCGCCGGTTTGCAGGAACAGTCTGCGATCCATGGCGGCCTCCTTCAGGCGAGTTGCTGCGCCGCGCGCTGCACGGCCTTGACGATGCGCACGTGGGTGCCGCAGCGGCATAGGTTGTGCGCGAGCGCCTCTCGGATCTGCTGATCGCTGGGGTGCGGGTTCTCCTTCAGCAGCGCGGTGGCGGCGACCACCATGCCGTTGGAGCAGTAGCCGCATTGCGCGGCCTGTTCGTCGATGAAGGCCTGCTGCACGACGCTGGGCTTCGCGCTGCTGCCCAGCCCTTCGAGCGTGGTCACGGACTTGCCGGCGACGCGCTCCATCGGGGTGCTGCAGGAGCGCACGACCTTGCCGTCGACCAGCACCGAGCAGGCGCCGCACTGGCCCTTGCCGCAGCCGAAGCGCGGCCCCTTGAGTTCCAGGTCATTGCGCAGCGCATAGAGCAGCGGCATCTGCGGATCGGCGTCGAGGCTGCGGCTCGCGCCGTTGACGCGCAGGGTGATCTTGGCCATTCGAACTCCCCTGATGGACGAGGGAGGCCGAGTGTAGGGACGCGACTGGCGGGTGACTAGGTGGGAAACGAGTGCTGAGCTTGATCGGGGAGATTCAACGCAAAAGCCGCAAAAGCGCGCAAAAGCCGCAAAGGTGAAATCCAATCAAGGATTTCCTTTGCGGCTTTCGCGAAACCTTTGCGGCTTTTGCGTTCTGGAAGAACCCGACCCCCGCGCGGTGCCGAATCAGCGCGCCGCCGCGGCCTTCACCTTCAGGCGCCAGGCGTGCAGCAGCGGCTCGGTGTAGCCGCTCGGCTGCTCCTTGCCCTTGAACACCAGGTCCAGCGCGGCGCGGTAGGCGGCCGAGGTGTCGAAGCGGCCGGTCATCGGCTTGTAGAGCGGGTCGCCCGCGTTCTGCCTGTCCACCACGGCGGCCATGCGCTGGAAGGTGTCGCGCACCTGCTGCTCGGTGACCACGCCGTGCAGCAGCCAGTTGCAGATGTGCTGGCTGGAGATGCGCAGCGTCGCCCGGTCTTCCATCAGGCCCACGTTGTGGATGTCCGGCACCTTGGAGCAGCCGATGCCCTGGTCCACCCAGCGCACCACGTAGCCCAGGATGCCCTGGCAGTTGTTGTCCAGCTCCTGCTGGCGCTCCTCGGCGCTCCACTTCACCTCGGGAGCGACCGGCACGGTGAGCAGGCCGGTCAGCAGCTTTTCGCGCTCGGCCTCGTAGTTCACTTCCTCCAGCTCGCGCTGCACGGCGAACACGTCGACCATGTGGTAGTGCAGGGCGTGCAGCGTGGCCGCCGTCGGCGAGGGCACCCAGGCGGTGTTGGCGCCGGCGCGGGGGTGCACGATCTTCTGTTCCAGCATCGCGGCCATCAGGTCCGGCATGGCCCACATGCCCTTGCCGATCTGCGCGCGGCCGCGCAGCCCGCTGGCCAGGCCCACCAGCACGTTGCTGCGCTCGTAGGACTGGATCCAGGCGCTGGACTTCATGTCGCCCTTGCGGATCATCGGGCCGGCGTACATGGCCGTGTGCATCTCGTCGCCGGTGCGGTCGAGGAAGCCGGTGTTGATGAAGGCCACGCGCGCGGCCGCCTCGGCGATGCAGGCCTGCAGGTTGACGCTGGTGCGGCGCTCCTCGTCCATGATGCCCAGCTTCACCGTGTCGGCGGGCAGGCCCAGCACCTGCTCGACGCGGCCGAACAGCTCGGAAGCGAAGGCCGCTTCCTTCGGGCCGTGCATCTTGGGCTTCACGATGTAGATGGAGCCGGTGCGCGAGTTGCGGATGCCGTTCGCGCCTTTCCCCTGCAGGTCGACCATGGCGATGGCGGTCGTGATCACCGCGTCCATGATCCCTTCGAAGATCTCCTGGCCCTTGTTCCAGAGGATCGCCGGGTTGGTCATGAGGTGGCCGACGTTGCGCACGAACAGGAGCGAGCGGCCGTGCAGCCGCACTTCGCCGTCGCCCAGCGGGGTGCGGTAGATGCGGTCGCTGTTCAGGCCGCGGGTGAAGGTGCGCGCGCCCTTGGTGACCTGCTCGGTCAGCGTGCCCTGCAGGATGCCCAGCCAGTTGCGGTAGCCGTGCAGCTTGTCCTCGCCGTCGACGGCCGCGATGGAGTCTTCGAGGTCGAGGATCGTGGACAGCGCGGCTTCCACCACGATGTCGGCGATGCCGGCGGGGTCGGTGGCGCCGATGGCGTTGCTGCGATCGACCAGCACGTCGAGGTGCAGGCCGTTGTTCTTCAGCAGCACGGAGGAGGGCGCGGACGCGTCGCCCTGGTAGCCGACGAATTTCGCCGGGTCCTTCAGCCCGGTCGACTGGCCGCCCTTGAGCGTGACCACCAGCTTGCCGTCCACCACCTTGTAGCCGGTGGAGTCGACGTGCGAACCACTCGCCAGCGGCGCGGCCTGGTCCAGCACCTGGCGGGCGCGGGCGATCACCTTCTGGCCGCGCACCTCGTTGTAGCCGGGGCCCTTGTCGGCGCCGCCGCTCTCGGGGATCACGTCGGTGCCGTAGAGGGCGTCGTACAGCGAGCCCCAGCGCGCGTTGGCGGCGTTGAGCGCGTAGCGGGCGTTGAGGATGGGCACCACCAGCTGCGGGCCGGCCTGCAGGGCGAGTTCGGCGTCGACATTCGCGGTGGTCGCCTTCGCGCCCTTGGGCGGCGGCACCAGGTAGCCGATCTTCTCGAGGAAGCCGCGGTAGGCGGGCAGGTCCCGGATCGGGCCGGGGTTCTTCTTGTGCCACGCGTCCAGCTCGGACTGCAGGCGGTCGCGCTCGGCCAGCAGGGCGGCGTTCTTGGGCGACAGGTCGCGCACGAGGGCGTCGAAGCCCTGCCAGAACGTCGCGCGGTCGACGCCCACGACGGGCAGCACCTCGTCGTCGATGAAGCGCTGGAGGGCGGTATCCACCTCGAGGGAGTGGATCGTCGTGCGGCTGGTCATGTTCTCTTCTCCTGAAATTGCCGTTTACTCGAAAAATGAAAGGACGTCGTCGAGGGTGCTGCCGGTGCGCGTGGGCTGCGTGCCCAGTTCCTCGAAGGGCAGGCGGTAGCGGTTGACCCACAAGGTGCGGTAGCCGAACCAGGTCGCGCCCAGCGCGTCCCAGGCGTTGCAGCTGACGAACAGGATCTGGCTGGCGGGCCGCTTCAACGCCTGCACGCCGAGGCGGTAGGCCTCGGGATGCGTCTTGTACTTGCGCACGGTGTCGACGCTGATCACGTGATCCAGCAGCCCCTCGAGGCCGGCGCTGCGCACGGCGACGCCCAGCATCTGCGGGTCCCCGTTGCTCAGGATGCCGGTGGGGATGCCGCGCGTCCGCAGCACCTGC
This sequence comes from Ramlibacter monticola, assembly GCF_016722785.1. GTDB lineage: Bacteria > Pseudomonadota > Gammaproteobacteria > Burkholderiales > Burkholderiaceae_C > Ramlibacter > Ramlibacter monticola. Next base: position 579,435 of record NZ_JAEQNE010000003.1, read on the forward strand.
AGCACCTCGCGGTTCTCCGGGAAGGCGGAGAGGTGCCGGTATTCGTTCATCAGGTGCTGCTCGTGCTCCGCCGTGAGCGCGAGGCCCAGCCGCTTGCACGCGTAGCGCAGGGAAGCGCGGGTCAGCTCCCAGAAGGGCTGGTAGTGCGCGCCTTCGCTGCTGGTGGTGACCAGGCGCGTGTACTCGATCTGCTTGTCGCGCCAGAGGACCGACAGCGCCTGCCCCTGCCCGGGGAAGAGCTGTTCCGCGAGCAGGCCCACGCTGTAGACGTCGAAGAGCGTGCCGTAGGCATCGAACAGCACCGCCTTGGGATGATCCATGGCGGTACTGTATTACGAACTCCAGATCGCATTAATGACCGTGGAGTCGATGAATCAGTGACTCAAATAATCGTAATGCGGTGCAGCAAGCGAAAAATCGTTCCGCATTACGGAAAATCGAGTGGCGCTACACCGCTCAGAAGCCGAACACCCTCTGCGCGTTGGCCGACCGGATGGCCCGCATCTGCGCCTCCGGCAGCGCCGCCGTATTGGCGAACGAGCCCTTCGTGTCGTGCACCCAGTGCGGCCAGTCGGTGCCGAACATCACGTGCTCGTGGCCCACGACGCTGATCAGGTACTGCAGCGGGCGCAGGTCGTAGGTGATGCTGTCGTAGTAGATGTGGCGCAGGTAGTCGGTGGGCTTGCGCTTCATCTGCCGGCGCGACGGCAGCTCGACCTCGTCGCCCTTCTCGAACCGGCCCACGAGATACGGCAGCGTGCCGCCGCCGTGCGAGGCGATGATCTTCAGGTCCGGGTACTGGTCGAAGAAGCCCTCGAAGATCATGCGCGTGATCGCGAGCGTGGTGTCGAACATGAAGCCGACCGACCAGGAGAGGTCGAACTTGCTCATGTCCATCAGGTCGACGCCGGGCGGGTCCGTCGGGTGCACCAGCACCGGCAGCTTGCGCTGGTCGATCGCCCGCCAGATGGGCGCGAACATCGGGTCGGTGAGGCTCTTGCCGGCGACGTTGGCCAGCACCATCACGCCGACCGCCCCCTTGGCGCAGGCGCGCTCCAGTTCCTCCACGGCGCGCTGCGGGTACTCCCAGGGCAGCGACGCGAACCAGCGGATGCGGTCCGGGTAGCGCGACTGCGCCTCGGCCACGTTGTCGTTGGCTTCGCGCGCGGCCAGCACGCTGATCTCCTCGCCGCCCCAGTACACGTTGGGGCAGGTCAGCGAGACCACCGAGACGTCGATCTTCGCCTGGTTCATGTGCTCGATACGCAGCTCCCAGTCGAAGTGGCCCTTCTGCGGGATCACCACCGGGGTGTTGCCGCGGAACACCTCGCGCTGGCCGTCGGGGCGCACCTGCACGTTGTAGATGCCGCTCTTTTCCTGCAGCAGTTGCAGCCACTTGTGCGTGAACATGTGGGTATGGACGTCGATGACGGTCATCGCGGGCTTCTCCTTGCCTGGGGGATGGGGGTGGGGCGCCGCTCCGGGTGCGACCGGATGGGCAGCGGGACGCAGATGCTTTACGTTTAATATATTAAATGATTCGCACCCGCTGGAGACTCTTCCCATGAAACGCCGCCATTTCGCCGCGCTCGCGGCCGCCACCCTCGCCGTCGCCTCGCTCGCCGCGCCCGCGGCCTTCGCGCAGGAACGCACGACGCGCATCTGGGTCGGCTTCCCGCCCGGCGGCTCGGCCGACGTGATCGCGCGCCTGCTCGCCGACAAGCTGCGCGTGTCGCTGAACCAGAACGTGATCGTCGAGAACAAGCCGGGCGCCGCCGGCCGCGTGGTGCTGGGCGAACTCAAGCGCGCCGCGCCGGACGGCCAGACGCTGGTGCTGTCGCCGAGCGGCGCGCTGGTGATCGCGCCCCACCTGTACAGCAACCTGCCCTACGACCCGATCAAGGACTTCACGCCGGTGTCGCGCCTGGTCACCTTCGATTTCGCGGTGACCACCGGTCCCGGCGCGCCGCAGGGCGACCTGAAGTCGGTGCTGGCGTGGATGAAGGCCAATCCGGCCAAGGCGAGCTACGGCACCTCGGGCGCGGGCACGGTGCCGCACTTCGCCGGCCTGCTGCTGTCGCAGGTGGCCGGCGTGCCGATCACGCACATCGCCTACCGCGGCGGCGCGCCCGCGGCGCAGGACCTGATCGGCGGCCAGATCCCGTTGATGGTGGACACCGCCTCCGAAACCATCGAGCACCACAAGGCCGGCAAGGTGCGGATCCTCGCGGTGACGGGCGAGCAGCGCAACCGCGCGCTGCCCGACGTGCCGACGCTCAAGGAGATCGGCATCAACACCTCCGCCGATGCCTTCTTTGGCCTCTACGCCCCCGCCGGGACGCCGGTGGAGGCGGTGAACCGCATCGACCGCGCGGTGGCCGAGGCGCTGAAGGACCCCGTGATCCAGGAGAAGATCTACGGCTTCGGCCTGGTGCCGAACCACGCGCCGGCCGCGGAACTCGCGGCGATGCAGGCCGCGCACCTGAAGCGCTGGGAGGGGCCGATCAAGGCCTCGGGCTACAAGGCCGAATAAGGCGGCTCACACTTTCCCGCTCAGGCTGCGCGCAGCCTCCAGCACCGCCTTGGCCAGCCGCTGGTCGTAGCGGTGCGCCGGCATGGTCAGCGTGACCGCGCCGGCGAGGCTGCCGTCCGCCCGGAAGACCGGCGCGGAGATGCCCCCCACCTCCGCGAGGCGGTCGCCCACCGCGGCATGGAAGCCGCGCTCGCGGATCTGCGCGTAGAGGCGGCGGTCGCGGGTGCTCGCGTCGTGCTGGCGCGCCGCGTCGAAGGCCATGAGCACGCGGCCGCCGGTGCCGCGGTCCGCCGGCAGCACGTCGCCGGCCCGGATGTGGTCGCGCACGGGGTGCGGCGAGTCGACCCGGAACAGGCACAGCCGCGCCAGCGAGGGCCCCTGGCCCTGCAGCACGTGGTAGGCCGCGCTCTCGCCGGTGGCCTGCACCAGCTTCTTCAGCACCGGCAGCACCACCCGGTCCAGGGAAAAGGACGCGGCATAGATGCCGTGCAGCCGCGCCACCTCCGCGCCCAGGCCGTAGCGGCCGTCTTCCAGCTTCTGCACCATGCCGGCGTGCTCCAGCGAGGCCAGCAGGCGCAGGGCGGTGCTCTTGTAGAGATCCGTGCGCGCGGCCAGCTCCGCCAGCGAGAGTGCGGTGTCGCCCGAGCGGAAGGCCGCGAGCAGCGTCAGGGCGCGGTCGACGGCGGCGGCGCCGCCGGGAGCGGAAGCCGGTTCGATCGCAGGGGCGGAGGAGTCTCGGGGCATGGGTTGACAGCGGCCCGGGGCCGGGCGAGGATGTTCAGGAAGAGAACGCCGTTCTATGGTACAGAACGGCGACCCGGCCGGCAAGCCGCCGGCGACCCCCTGGATTTCCATGACCCCCGATGTCCTGATCAGCGAAGTGGGCCCGCGCGACGGCCTGCAATCCGTGGCCGCCACCATGTCCACCGAACACAAGAAGCGCTGGCTCACGGCCCTGCATGCGGCCGGCTTGCGCGAGATCGAAGTCGCTTCCTTCGTGCCCGCGAAGCTGCTGCCGCAGATGGCCGATGCGGCCGAAGTGGTGGCCTTCGCCCGCACGCTCCCGGGCCTCACCGTGATGGCACTGGTGCCGAACGTGCGCGGCGCCGAGGCCGCGCTGGAGGCGGGCGCGCACAAGCTCACGATCCCGCTGTCGGCGAGCGCGGCGCACTCGCTCGCGAATGTGCGCAAGACGCGCGAGGAGATGGTGGAGGAGGTGCGCCGCATCGTCGAACTGCGCGACGCGACCGCGCCTGGCGTGCAGGTGGAGGCCAACATCTCCACGGCCTTCGGCTGCACGCTGCAGGGCGAGGTCGCGGAGGACGACGTGCTGCGGCTCGCGGCCGCCGCCATCGAAGCGGGCGCCGACGAATCCGGCCTGTCGGACACCACCGGCATGGCCAACCCGGCGCAGGTGCGGCGCCTCTTCCGGCGCATGTTCGCCGAGGTCGGCGACCGGACCGGCGCCGCCCACCTGCACAACACCCGCGGCCTCGGCCTGGCCAACTGCCTCGCGGCCCACGACGTCGGCGTGCGCACCTTCGACAGCTCGCTCGGCGGCCTGGGCGGCTGCCCCTACGCGCCCGGCGCCTCCGGCAACGTGGTGACGGAGGACCTGGTCTTCATGTTCGAGGCCATGGGCGTGCGCACCGGCGTGAACCTGGAGAAGCTGATCGCGGCGCGTACTCCGTTGGCCGAGGGCCTGCCGGGCGAGCCGCTCTACGGCATGACCCCGGAAGCGGGCCTGCCCAAGGGCTTCGCGCGGGAGGTGGCGCATGGCTGAAACCACGCTGCCTTATGAAGGCATCCGCGTCGTCGAATTCACCCACATGGTGATGGGGCCCACCTGCGGCATGGTGCTGGCCGACCTCGGCGCCGAAGTGATCAAGGTGGAGCCGCCGCAGGGCGACAACACGCGCCGGCTGCTCGGCTCCGGCGCCGGCTTCTATCCGCTGTTCAACCGCAACAAGAAGAGCATCGCGCTGGACCTGCAGACGCCGGAGGGCAGGGAGGCGGCGCTGAAACTCATCGCCACCGCCGACATCGTCAGCGAGAACTTCAAGCCCGGCACCATGAGAAAGCTGGGGTTCGACTACCAGACCCTGTCGAAGCTGAACCCGCGCCTCATCTGCGTCAGCCACAAGGGCTTCCTGCCCGGCCCCTACGACCACCGCACGGCGCTCGACGAAGTGGTGCAGATGATGGGCGGCCTCGCCTACATGACCGGCCGCCCGGGCGATCCGCTGCGCGCCGGCACCAGCGTCAACGACATCATGGGCGGCATGTTCGGCGCCATCGGCGCGATGGCGGCCCTGGCCCAGCGCGAGAAGACCGGCCGCGGCCAGGAGGTGCAGAGCGCGCTGTTCGAGAACAACGTGTTCCTGGTGGCGCAGCACATGATGCAGTTCGCCGTCACGGGCAAGCCGGCGGCGCCGATGCCCTCGCGCATCTCGGCCTGGGCGGTGTACGACGTGTTCACCGTGCGCGACGGCGACCAGATCTTCTTGGCCGCCGTCAGCGACACCCAGTGGAAGATCTTCTGCGAGGCCTTCGGCTACGCCGACCTGTACGCCGACGAACGCCTGAAGACCAACAACGACCGCGTGCGCGCCCGCGAGTGGCTGATCCCGACGCTGCGCGAGCGGCTGGCCAGCCACAGCGCCGCCGAACTGAGCGCGATCTTCGAGCGCAGCGGGCTGCCCTTCGCGCCCATCACGAAGCCGCAGGACCTGTTCGAAGATCCGCACCTCCGTGCCACCGGCGGGCTTGCCCCGCTGGAACTGCCCGACGGCCGCCAGACCCGCGTGCCCCTGCTGCCCTTCACGGTGGACGGCCACCGCCCCGGGCTGCGCCTGCAGCCGCCGAAGTTCAACGAGCACGGCCCCGCGCTGCTGCGCGAGCTGGGCTACGGCGAGGAGGAGATCGCGCGATTGACCCCCCAGGCCACCGGGAACGATTGAATTCAATTTCCTCGCCGCTGCCCTCGCCACGGCGAAGGAAGCGCGCGAGTTTCGGGGTAATCCGCCGAATCCGAGCGCTGATTCGTGACCGGCGCGGCCATAATCCGCGCTGCATGGACAAGCTCAAGCAGCTCGAATCCTTCGTGTCCGTGGCCACGCGCGGCAGCCTGACGGCCGCGGCCCGGGCCGAAGGCGTGGCGCCAGCCATCATGGGCCGGCGCCTCGATGCGCTGGAAGAGCGGCTGGGCGTCAAGCTGCTGGTGCGCACCACGCGCCGCATCACGCTGACGCACGAAGGCAGCGCCTTCCTGGAGGACTGCCAGCGCCTGCTGGCCGACATCGCCAACGCGGAGGCGAGCGTCAGCGCCGGCGGCGTCAAGGCGAGCGGGCACCTGCGCGTCACCGCGCCGGCGGGCTTCGGCCGCCGCCATGTCGCCCCGCTGGTGCCCCGCTTCCGCGAACTGCATACCGACGTGACCGTGTCGCTGAACCTGAGCGACCGCGTGGTGGACGTGGCCGGCGAGGGCTTCGACTGCGCGGTGCGGGTGGGCGACTTCCCGGACTCTTCGCTGGTGGGGGTGCGCCTTGCCGACAACCGGCGCCTTTGCGTCGCCACGCCGGCCTACCTGCGCCGGCATGGCACCCCCGAGCATCCCAGCGACCTGGCGCGCTTCGATTGCCTGACGCTCTCCAGCGATGCCTCGCAGACGCGCGGCTGGGCCTTCATGGTGCCGGGGCGCAACGGCGAGGGCGAGATCCTGCACATCAAGCCCCTCGGCCCCCTCGACTGCTCCGACGGCCAGGTGCTGCACGACTGGTGCCTGCAGGGCTTCGGCATCGCCTGGCGCAGCACCTGGGAGGTGGAGCAGGAGATCGCGGAAGGGCGCCTGGCCGAGGTGCTCGCCCCGTTCGCCGCGCCGCCCAACGGGATCTACGCCGTCTTCCCGCAGCGCAAGCACCTGCCCCTGCGGGTGCGGCTGTGGATCGATTTCCTCAAGCACCACTACGCCCAGCCGCGCTTCTGGATGGCGGGCGCCACCTCATGATCCTCGAATCCATCCTCGCCTTCCTGCACCTGTCCGCGATCTTCGCCCTGATCGTCTTCGCCACCAGCGAGGCGGCGCTGTGCCGCACGGAGTGGATCAACGCGCGGGTCGTCGAGCGGCTGGTGCGGGTGGACCGCATCTACTGGGTCGCGCTGCTCGCGGTGGTGCTCACCGGGCTGGCGCGGGCCGCCTGGGGCATCAAGGGCGCGGGCTGGTACTGGACCAACTGGCTGCTGCACCTGAAGCTCACGGCGACGGTGGTCCTCCTCGCGCTGTCGCTGCGCCCGACGCTGCGGTTCCGCCGCTGGCGGGCGGCCCTGCCGGCCCTGCCGACGGAAGGCGAGGTCACGCAGGTGCGGCGGATGGTCATGGTCAGCACGCACATCGTGCCGCTGATCCCGCTGGCGGCGGTGTTCCTGGCCCGGGGCTTCGGCGGCAGGTAGCCGCTCACAGGTGGGTTACACCCCCCTCGTAAAATCCCCCGATGCTCCAAGCGAAACAAGAACTGCTCGCCGCCCTCGCGGCCGGGCTGGAACAGCTGTCGCCGGGTGCCGGCGAGAAGGCTGCGTTCGAAAGCCCCAAGGTCGCCGCCCACGGCGACTTCGCCGTCACCGCCGCGATGCAGCTCGCCAAGCCCCTCAAGCGCAACCCGCGCCAGGTGGCCGAAGCCCTGCGTGAAAGCCTGCTGGCCGCGCCCGCGTTCCAGCAATGGGCCGAAGCGGTCGAGATCGCCGGCCCGGGCTTCCTCAACGTCCGCCTCAAGGCGGCCGCCAAGCAGCAGGTCGTGCGCGAGGTGCTCGCCGCCGCCGGCGGCTTCGGCCAGCAGCCGCTGCACGGCCGCCGCGTCCTGGTCGAATTCGTCTCGGCCAATCCCACGGGGCCGCTGCACGTCGGCCACGGCCGCCAGGGCGCGCTGGGCGACGCGATCTGCAACCTCTACGCCACCCAGGGCTGGAACGTCCACCGCGAGTTCTATTACAACGACGCGGGGGTGCAGATCCAGACCCTGGCCACCAGCGTGCAACTGCGCGCCCGCGGCCTCAAGCCGGGCGATGCCGGCTGGCCCGAGGCCGCCTACAACGGCGACTACATCCAGGACATCGCCGACGACTTCCTGGCGAAGAAGACGGTCCGGTCGGACGACCGCGAGTACACGGCCAGCGGCGATGCCGAGGATCTGGACGGCATCCGCCAGTTCGCCGTGGCCTACCTGCGCCACGAACAGGACCTGGACCTGCAGGCCTTCGCCGTGCGCTTCGACCAGTACTACCTCGAGTCCAGCCTCTACACCAGCGGCAAGGTCGACACGGTGGTGCAGCGCCTGCGCGACAACGGCAAGACCTACGAGCACGAAGGCGCGCTGTGGCTCAAGTCGACCGAGTACGGCGACGACAAGGACCGCGTCATGCGCAAGGGCGACGGCACCTACACCTACTTCGTGCCGGACGTCGCGTACCACATCACCAAGTGGGAGCGCGGCTTCACCAAGGTCGTGAACATCCAGGGCACCGACCACCACGGGACCATCGCGCGCGTGCGCGCCGGCCTGCAGGCCGCCGGCGTCGGCGTGCCCGAGGGCTACCCCGACTACGTGCTGCACACCATGGTGCGCGTGATGCGCGGCGGCCAGGAGGTCAAGATCTCCAAGCGGGCCGGCAGCTACGTGACCCTGCGCGACCTGATCGAGTGGACCAGCAAGGACGCGGTGCGCTTCTTCCTGCTGTCGCGAAAGCCCGACACCGAATACGTGTTCGACGTCGACCTGGCACTGGCGCAGAACAACGACAACCCCGTGTATTACGTCCAGTATGCGCACGCGCGCATCTGCTCCGTCCTGGCCGCCTGGGGCGGCGACGCGGCGACGCTGCCGGGCGCCGACCTGTCCTCGCTGGAGCACCCGGCCGCGTTGAACCTGATGCTGCAGCTGGCACGCTACCCCGACGTGCTGGCCGCCGCGGCCGCGGATTTCGCGCCGCACGACATCACCTTCTACCTGCGCGAGCTGGCCGCGGCCTACCACAGCTACTACGACAGCGAACGGATCCTGGTGGACGACGAAACCCTGAAGCGGGCGCGGCTGGCCCTCGTGGCCGCGGTCGCGCAGGTATTGCACAATGGACTGGCTGTGCTGGGGGTGAGTGCCCCCCACAAGATGTGAGCATGAAACAGAAGCAAAGCGGCAACGTTTTCGTCGGAATCATCATCGGCGTGGTCCTGGGGCTCGCCGCCGCCCTCGCGGTGGCGGTGTACGTCACCAAGGTCCCGGTCCCCTTCCTGAACAAGGGCCCCAGCCGCTCGGCGGAGCAGGATGCCGCCGAGTCCCGCAAGAACCAGAACTGGGATCCGAACGCGCCCCTGTACGGCAAGAACCCGGCCAAGCCGCTGCCGCCCGCGCCGGGCGTGGCGGCCTCCGCGCCGGCCGCGCCCGCCGCGCAGGCGCCCAAGCCGGCCGAGACGAAGGAAGCGGAAAGGCCGAAGGAGAAGGACAAGGAGCCCGTGCCGCCCGCGGTGGCCGGCCGTCCGGCCCCGGCCGACCCGCTGGGCGAGCTCGCTGCCGCGCGGGCCGGCGGCGGCAGCGATCCCTTCCTCTATTTCGTGCAGGCCGGTGCCTTCCGCACGCCGGAGGACGCCGAGGCGCAGCGCGCCAAGCTGTCCCTCATGGGCATCGAGGCCAAGGTCACGGAGCGCGAGCAGTCCGGCCGGCAGGTCTTCCGGGTGCGCGTCGGCCCCTTCAGCAGCAAGGACGACGCCGACCGCCAGAAGGAAAAGCTGGACGCCGGCGGCTTCGAAACCGCGCTGGTGCGCGTGCAGCGCTGAGCGGCCGCGGAACCAAGCCCGCGCGCGCCGCTCACAGGGAGTTCAAGGAGTCACAAGCAATGAATCGACGGGAATTTTCGGTGGCCACCGGCGCCGTGCTGGGAGCTGCCGCCCTGGGCCTGCCGGGGCTCGTGCTGGCGCAGGGCCGGCCTGAAGAGGGCAAGCACTTCCGCCGCCTGGACAAGATCGTCCCGCCGGACGGCGCGCCGGCCGGCAAGATCGAGGTGATCGAGTTCTTCTGGTACAGCTGCCCGCACTGCAACGCCTTCGAGCCCAAGCTCGCCGCCTGGGCGAAGAAGCTGCCCCAGGACGTGTACTTCCACCGCGTGCCGGTCGCCTTCCGCGACGACTTCGTGCCGCAGCAGCGCCTGTACTACGCGCTGGAGGCGCTGGGCAAGGTCGAAGAGCTGCACGCCAGGGTCTTCGACGAGATCCACAACAAGCGCCAGCCGACCAACCGCGAAGACCTGATCCTGGCCTTCGTCGAGAAGAACGGCGTCGACCGGGCCCGATTCCAGGAGGCCTACAACTCCTTCACGGTCCAGACCAAGGCGCGCCGCGCCCGCCAGCTGCAGGACCAGTACGAAGTGCAGGGCGTTCCCGCCATGGGCATCGCCGGGCGCTGGTACACGGACGGCGACCTCTCCGGCAACATGGACCGCTGCCTGCAGGTGGTGGACTTCCTGGTTTCCGAGGCGCGCAAGGCCAAGTAGCAGGCCAGGAATAAAGCACGGCAAGATGGCTTGCCAGTCGTCGAAAGAGCCCGCGGACGCGGGCTTTTTCATCTGGGATGGATACAATCGCAGCAAGATTCGTGCCTTTATGAACAAGAAGCCTGCCTGTCTCGCCATCGCACTCCTCCTGGTCCTGGCCGTCGTCCCCGCCGGCGCCGAGAAGGCCGACCGCACCAAGCCCATGAACGTGGAGGCCGACACCTTGCGCTACGACGACCTGCAGCAGACCAGCGTGTTCACGGGCAAGGTGGTGGTGACCAAGGGCACGATCGTCATCCGCGGGGCGAAGATGGTGGTCCGGCAGGATCCGGAGGGCTACCAGTTCGGCACCGTGACGGCCGAGGCCGGCCGGCTGGCCTTCTTCCGCCAGAAGCGCGACGGCGTCGAGGAATTCATCGAGGGCGAGGCCGAGACCATCGAGTACGACGGCAAGGCCGACAAGGTCCGCTTCATCGGCCGCGCCGAGATGCGGCGGCTGCGCGGCGCCACGATCAACGACGAGACCAGCGGCGCCGTCATCACCTACGACAACACCAACGACCAGTTCACGGTCGATGGCGCGGTCGCCGGCACCGCCACGCCGGCCAATCCGGGCGGCCGCGTGCGCGCCACGCTGGCGCCGCGCCCGACGGCCTCCGCGCCGGCCGGGGCCGCTTCCGGCCCGCGCGCGGCGGCGGTGCTCCCGGCCCAGCCGGCGTCCGCCCGCCTGCGCGCCACGCCCAACCTGCCCCCGGAGACCCGCTGATGGGCGACTCCGAGACCGTCCACGTGGAAGCGCCCGTCGTGGTGGCCAGCCGGCTGGAGGCGCGCCACCTGCAGAAGTCGTATGGCGGCCGCAACGTCGTGAAGGATGTGACGCTGGCCGTGGACAACGGCGAGGTGGTGGGCCTGCTCGGGCCCAACGGCGCGGGGAAGACAACTTCCTTCTACATGATCGTGGGGCTGGTGCGCGCCGACGGCGGCGAGATCTCCATCGACGGCAGGTCGGTGGAGCACATGCCGATCCACCGCCGCTCGCGCCTGGGCCTGTCCTACCTGCCGCAGGAAGCGTCGATCTTCCGCAAGCTCAACGTGGCCGAGAACGTGCGCGCCGTGCTGGAATTGCAGCAGGGGCCGGACGGCAAGCGGCTGCCCGGCAGCGAGATCGAGCGCCGCCTGACCGGCCTGCTGCAGGACCTGCGGGTCGATCACCTGCGCGATTCGCCGGCGGTGGCGCTGTCGGGCGGCGAACGACGCCGGGTCGAGATCGCCCGGGCGCTGGCCACCCAGCCGCGCTTCATCCTGCTGGACGAACCCTTCGCCGGCATCGATCCGATCGCCGTGATCGAGATCCAGCGGATCATCGGCTTCCTCAAGTCGCGTGGCATCGGCGTGCTGATCACCGACCATAACGTTCGGGAAACCCTCGGGATCTGCGATCACGCGTACATCATCAGCGAAGGGCGCGTGCTGGCGCAGGGAACGCCGGCCGATATTGTGAATAACGCGGATGTGCGCCGGGTCTACCTCGGCGAACATTTCCGGATGTAGGGGTAGAGGGGAATGACGGGAGGAGAATGAAGCAGGGACTGGCACTTCGTGTCTCGCAGCACCTGGCGCTGACACCGCAGCTCCAGCAGTCGATCCGGCTGCTGCAGCTGTCCACGCTGGAACTGGGCCAGGAAGTCCAGCAGATGCTGGACGAGAATCCCTTCCTGGAGGTCCAGTCCGAGGACGCCGGGGAGGAGTTCGGCATTGCCGTGGCCGACCAGCGCGCGGCGGTCGACGAGCCCGAGACCGGCTTCGAGGGCGCGACCGCCGGCGTGCAGGAAAGCGCGACCACCACTTCTTCCACTTCCTCCGAGACGGAATCCGAAGGCGGCGACTACGCCAGCGACGACCCGAGCTGGGAAGGCGATGGCAGCACCGAGACCGTGCCCGACGACGGCGAGTGGGGCGGCGAAGCCCCGGCGGCCAAGCGCAACAACAACGGCGACGACGACGAAGTGGACGCGACCGAGCTCGCCCGCGGCAACGAGTCGCTGCAGTCCTGGCTGCACCGCCAGGCGCTGGCGCTGCGCCTCGGCGAGGTCGACCGCATGGCGCTGCGCTTCCTGATCGAATCGCTCAACGACGACGGCTACCTCGAGGAACCGCTGGAGGAACTGGCCGCCGGCCTCGCTCCCGACGACCTGGAGCAGCAGGAAGAACTGGTGCACCGCTTCACGGTGGCGCTGCGACTGCTGCAGACGCTGGACCCGCCCGGCGTCGGCGCCCGCAACCTGTCCGAATGCCTGACGCTGCAGCTCAAGGCCATGCAGCAGGACGAGGAGGACGAGGACGTCGCGGCCTGCGCCGCGGCGCTCAAGATCTGCCAGCAGTCGATCGACCTGCTCGCCAAGCGTGACGTCAAGCGGCTGGCCCAGCTGTGCGGCGAGGCGGAGGCTTGCGTGCGCGCGGCGATCGGCCTGATCACGCGGCTGGAGCCCAAGCCGGGCCGGCGCTTCATCGACGTCGAGCGCAACGTCGTGGTGCCGGACGTGATCGTCACCCAGGTGGGCCGCGGCTCGCGCGCCAACTTCCGGGTGCAGCTCAATCCCGACGTGATGCCGCGGCTGCGCGTGCACGACGTCTATGCCGGCGCGCTCAAGTCGCACCGGGGCGAGGGCCACCAGGCGCTGCAGCAGCGGCTGCAGGAGGCCCGCTGGTTCATCAAGAACATCCAGCAGCGCTTCGACACCATCCTGCGCGTGTCCACCGCCATCGTGGAGCGGCAGCGCAACTTCTTCATCCACGGCGAGCTGGCGATGCGCCCGCTGGTGCTGCGCGAGATCGCCGCCGAACTGGGCCTGCACGAATCCACCATCTCGCGCGTGACCACGGCCAAGTACATGTCCACGCCTTTCGGCACCTTCGAGCTGAAGTACTTCTTCGGCTCGGCGCTGGGCACCGAGACCGGCGGCAACGCCTCCAGCACCGCGGTGCGGGCGCTGATCAAGCAGTTCGTCGCCGCCGAGAACGCCAAGAAGCCGCTGTCGGACAGCCAGATCTCCGAGATGCTGAAGGAGCAGGGCATCGAGTGCGCCCGCCGCACGGTCGCCAAGTACCGCGAGGCGCTGCGGATCGCCCCCGCCAACCTGCGCAAGGCGCTGTGACGTGAGTTCCCTCCAACTGTTCCTCCCCTGCGCGGGAGGCGTCGAGACCTACCTGGCCGAGGAAGTCGCGCGCATCGCCGGCCCCTCCGCGCGCGAGCTGCGCACCGCCCGCGGCGGCGTCCAGCTCGCCGCCGGCTGGCCCGAGGTCATGAAGCTCAACCTGCACAGCCGCCTCGCGCAGCGCGTGCTGGTGCAGCTGGCGCACCGCCCGTACCGCGCCGAACCGGACCTCTACGAAGCCGCGTCCGCCGTCGCCTGGGAGGATTGGTTCACGCCGCGCGAGAGCTTCAAGATCGAGCTGACCGCGCACCAGAGCCCGCTCAAGAGCCTCAATTTCGCCGCTCTGCGCATCAAGGACGCCGTGGCCGACCGCTTCCGCGCGCGCGGCGGCGTGCGGCCCGACGTCGACACGCAGCGGCCCGCGGTGCGCCTGTTCGCCCATCTCTCGGCCGAGGCCGTCACGCTCTACATCGACAGCTCCGGCGAGCCGCTGTTCAAGCGCGGCTGGCGCGAGGACAAGGGCGAGGCGCCGCTGAAGGAGACGCTGGCCGCCGCCATCCTGGTCGCGAGCGGCTGGGACGCCACCGTGCCCCTGTACGACCCGTGCTGCGGCAGCGGCACCATCGCGATCGAGGCGGCGCAGCTCGCGTGCAACATCGCGCCCGGCCTGCTGCGGCGCTTCGGCTTTGAGCGCCTGCGGCCGCACCTGGCGGCGGACTGGGCCGCCCTGAAGGCGCAGGCGCAGGCCGCGCGGCGCGCGCCCACCGCGCCGGTGTTCGGCAGCGATGTCGCCTTCCGCATGGTCGATTTCGCGCAGCGCAACGCGCAGCGGGCCGGCGTCGGCGACGCCGTGCAACTGCGCGGCGGCGATGCGCTGCAGCGCATGCCGCCCTCGGAGCCGGGGGTCATGCTGCTCAATCCGCCCTACGGCGAGCGCATCGAGGCCGGCGGCATCGCGGGCCCCGGCCGCGGCGGCCGCGAGCGCGCCCAGATGGAGCAGGCGGGCGACTTCTTCGCCCAGCTCGCCACGCACTGGAAGCGCAACTACGCCGGCTGGACCGCCTGGGTGCTGTCGCCCGACGCGAAGCTGCCGGGTCGCATGCGGCTGAAAGAGACGCGCCGCGTCCCGATGTGGAACGGACCGCTGGAATGCCGCCTGTTCCGCTTCGACATGGTGGCCGGCTCGGCCCGCGCACCGCGCGCCGGAGGCGAGGATGCAGCTGGTTCTTGACACCAACATCGTGCTGGACCTGCTGGTGTTCGATGACCCGCAGGTCCAGCCGCTGTCGCGGCGGCTCGGTGCCGGCGAGCTGCGCTGGCTGGCCACCGCCGCCATGCGCGAGGAACTGGCGCGCGTGCTGCGCTACCCCAAGCTGGCCGAGCGCGTCGCCTCCCAGCGCGGCGACGAGTCGGCCGTGCTGGCGGATTTCGACCGCCACGCCCGGCTGGTCGACGATCCACCCAGGGCCAGCGTCACCTGCGGCGACCCGGACGACCAGAAGTTCATCGACCTGGCGGTGGCGCACCGCTGCACCCTCCTGTCCAAGGACCGCGAGGTGCTGCGGATGAGGAAGCGGCTGGAGCGCCTGGAAGTCACCGCCACGGCCCGGTTCGCCGACTGAGGCCGGGTTCGCCTCTTTCCCGCCCCGGACGGGGTGGGGTACTACGTCAGGGGTAGGCCGAAACCGCTGTCACAACCGTATCGTTCCGACAGGTACTCGGGCAGGCACGTGTCATGCTTGGTATCCAGAGAAGAGAGTGACATCGTGAACACTGCCCCCAACCCCCAACAGACGGAAGAACGCAATGCCAGGCTGGTGCGCAACCTGCTGGCGCTGCGCATGGTGCTCGCCACGGACCAGATGCAGACGGGCAAATGGGGCGACCGGATCGCGGAAATCGACGAGGAACTGGCCATCCTGGGCCACGACATGAAGTCCACCGCGGCCAGCGCCGCCGAGGGAATGCGCCGCACCTTCCTGCTACCGCGGCTCGTCAAGCAGCGCCGCGTGCGGGCCAACCACCGCGCGGCCACCCGGGCCGGGTCGCCCAACTGAGGCCCGCCCTCAGGGAAGCAATCCCAGCACGCGCTCCAGCGCGTGCTGCACCGCGGCAGCGCGGATCGCCGCCCGGTCGCCATCGAACAGGCGCGTTTCGCTGGACAGGTGGCCGTCCACCTGGAATCCGAACCACACCGTCCCCACCGGTTTTTGGGGATTTCCCCCAGTCGGCCCCGCAATTCCGGTGACTGCAACCGCCACCCGGGCCCGCGAATGGCGCACGGCGCCGAAGGCCATGGCGCGCGCGACGACCTCGCTGACCGCACCGTGCCGGGTGATCAACTCCGGGTCGACGCCGAGCAGTTCCTGCTTGGCCTCGTTGGAATAGGTGACGAAGCCGCGCTCGAACCACAGGCTCGACCCGCCCAGGTCGGTGCAGGCGGCGGCGATCATGCCGCCGGTGCAGCTTTCGGCGGTCGCCATCATCCAGCCGCGCGCCAGCAGCGCCTCGGCGAGCCGCTCGCAGAGCGCCTCGGTGGCGGCGCTCACCAGAGCGTCCTCCAGAGTGCGATCACCAGCAGCGTGCAGAACGCCGCCATCAGGTCGTCCGCCAGGATGCCGAAGCCGCCGCGCCAGCCCATGCCCTTGAAGCGGCGGTCGGCCCAGGCCATGGGCCCGGGCTTGGCGGCGTCGAAGTAGCGGAACACCAGGAAGGCGGAGAGCTGCGCGATCCAGCCGGCCGGCATCACCAGCCACAGCACGATCCAGAAGCAGACGATCTCATCCCACACGATGGACGAGGGATCGGGCGAGCCCAGGTGGCCGGCCGTCACGCTGCAGGCCCACCAGCCGAGCGGCAGCGACAGCGCGATCAGCTCGCCGATCTGGGCCGGCGCCAGCCAGTGCTGGAGCAGCAGGAAGGCGGCCCAGGCCAGCAGCGTGCCGCACGTCCCCGGTGCGACGGGCGAGAGGCCGGCACCGAAACCGAGCGCCACGACGTGCGCCGGGTGCGACAGCATGAAGCCGGCCGTCGGGCGCCGGGGGGCCAGCGGATCGGGAACGGCGAGGGAGGCAGGAAGCGTCACCCGCGCATGGTAGCCGCTGGCGCGCGCGATCCCGGCTGGCAGCGGCCGAAACGCTTGCGGAAGCTGCGCGGGTCGAGCGCGCCGGGCAGCGCCCACAGGCCGCGCCTTGCGTCACGGGCCCGCAGCTCCAGCCGCGCGTAGGGCCCGGGCTTGCCCTGGAAACTCATGGACCAGGCGTGCCCCTGGCGCACCAGCCAGGCGCCGATGTCCTCGCGCCCCTGCCGGATGCGGGCGAGCTGGCGGCCGTAGTCGTCGAGGCCTTCGGTGTGCACCCGCACCGGCTGGTGCAGGACGCGTTCGCGCAGCGCCTGCTTCGCCTCCGCACCGTGGGACTGGCAGCCTTCGGGGGCGTCGAGGTGCAGCAGCCGGATCTCGATCGCCTCGCCGCCTTCCCGCGGCCGCACCCAGAGCGTATCGCCGTCGGTGACGTGCGTGACGACGCCGCGGAAGCTCGCTGCCGGTGCGGCGGCGGAAGCCGCCAGGGCCAGGGCGAGCAGCAGGGCGCGCGGAAGAAGCGGCACCGCGGTTCCCTGCCGCAGCCTACAGGTCCAGCACCGCGGGCCCCGTGAGGAGGCAGCGCACGACGTCGAGCTGCCGCTTCGCGCCCACCTTCGCGGCCAGCGAGCGCAGCTGCGTGCGCACGGTGTTCAGGCTGGTGCCGCGCTCCACCGCGAACTGCTTGAGCGAGCGCCCGTTCACCAGCGCCTCGGCGAGCTGCGCCTCCGTGGGGCTGAGGTGGTAGATCTGGCGCAGCTTCTCCGCGAAGTTCGCCAGCGTGGAGTGCGGATCGGCCACGAACATCAGGGCGACCACCGACTTCTCGAAGTGCTGCGTGTCCGCGGGCACGGGCACGACGAAGGCGTGCACTTCGCCGCCGCTCACGCCGCGCAGGCGCAGCGGCGTGCCGGGCATGTCGCGCGAGGCGCCGAGCTGCGACGCAAGCTGCACCGCCTTGTACAGCTTGACGGACTGCGCGGGGACCGAGGCCTGCAGCCGACTGGCGGTGCCGACGGAGTAGGCGCGTGTGCGGCGCGAAATGTCGTCGGCCCGCTTGTTGGCGTGCTGCAGCTCGCCGTCGGGGCCGAGCAGCAGCACCCCGAAGTTGAGCCGCTCGAGCGCGGCGAGCGCGGCATGGGCGACGCCCTGAAGTTCGTGCGCGCGGGGGTCGAGCGCCTCCGTCGGCAGGCCATCCTCGGGCGCCTCGCGCGGCGGCCGGGGGGGCTGCTGGCCGCCGACGATGGCGACCACCTTGCGCAGCACGCCGGGCCACAGGCTGGGGTCGCGCGCGGCGGCGTGGATGCTGTGGATCACGTCCAGCAGCTTCGGGTCTGTCGGGGCGAGGAGGTTGCTGCGGTTAGCCATATCGTCGTGGCGGCGCGTTGCGGCGCGCGGCGACGACGCTGCGGCGGCCCTTGCGGGTCGCCGCCCATGGCGGGTAGGCAGCTTGACATACTGCAATTGAGGCCATTCCCTGCGTCGTTCTTGTTGTGTGCTTGGCGAGCAAGTCTGGTCACAATGCACGTTCCCGCCATCGCCCAAACGGGTGAACCGGGGAAAGACCGGGGTGGGATTACCCGGCGTCGTGCGCCGGGCTGGTGCGGAAGTGATCGAAGCCGGCGAACTTCCGTACGACCGCTTGTCCCCTGGCGTCGAGGAGGCGCAGCCCCGGCGCGGCCTCGATGCCGCCGATGCGGGTGACCGGCGTGCCGGCGCTGCGGGCGGCGTCCAGCACGGCTTCGCGCCGCGAGGCGGGCGCGGTGAAGGCCAGCTCGTAATCGTCGCCGCCGGCGAACACGAATTCCTCGACCCGTTGCGCATCGAGCTGCAGCCCCGCGGCGGTCGCTGCCAGCAGTTGCGGTGCGAGCGCCAGCGGGAGCGAGGCCCCGACGCCCGAGCGGCGCAGGACGTGGCCGAGGTCGCCGGCCAGGCCGTCGCTGAGGTCGATCGCGGCGCTGGCCACGCCGCGCAGGGCGCAGCCGAGCGCCACCCGCGGCTGCGGCAGCTCGAGGCGGCGGCGGGCCGCCTCGAACACCTCCTGCGGCAGCGAGACCGTGCCGCGGAACGCCTCCAGCGCCAGCCGCGCATCGCCCAGGGTGCCGCTCACCCACACGTCGTCGCCCGCCCGGGCGCCCGAACGCAGCAGGGCCTGCCCGGCGGGCACTTCGCCGAACACCGTGATGTTGATGGCCAGCGGACCGCCCGTCGTGTCGCCGCCCACCAGCTCGCATGCGTGCACGTCGGCCAGCGCGAACAGGCCTTCGGCGAAGCCGGCCAGCCATGCTTCGTCAACCCGGGGCAGGGCCAGCGACAGAGTGAAGGCCAGCGGCTGCGCGCCGCAGGCCGCGAGGTCGCTGAGATTGACGGCCAGCGCCTTGTGGCCGAGCCGGCGCGGGTCGACGGTGGACAGGAAGTGCCGCCCTTCCACCAGCAGGTCGGTGGACACGGCCAGCTGCATGCCGGGTGCCGGCTGCAGCAGCGCGCAGTCGTCGCCGACGCCGAGCGGATTGCGCCGCACGGGACGCTCGAAATAGCGTGCGATCAGGTCGAACTCGCCCATGGGGCAGGAGCTTAACCCGTCGCCTGCCGGCCCCGGAATCGCTCCGCCGCCTGCCGCACCATCTCGGCCAGCAGGCGTTCGCGCCCCTGCGTCTCGCGCAGCCAGAGGGCATCGTTGACGCCGCGCTCGGCGCTGTCGCGCAGCATCTCGATGGCGGCGCCGGCGCCCAGCTCGCGCGCATGCGGCGCCACCCGGTCGAGCGTGAGCAGGATGTGTTCGCGCAGGGGCAGGTGCTCGCCCGTGGGCGGATCCACGTAGACCGCCTCCAGCCCGAAGCGGCAGGCCTGGAAGCGGTTGTACGTGTAGACCATGTAGTCGTCCTCCTCCGGCACGAAGGGTTGCTCCTGCAGGAACCAGGCGCCGAGCGACTGCACGAGGCCGGCGAGGGCGGCGGCGCGCTCGATGGTCAGCGGCGTGTCGAACACGCGGATCTCGATCGTCCCGTACTCGGGCTTCGGCCGGATGTCCCAGTAGAAGTCCTTCATGCTCTTGATCACGCCGGTGCGCGTGCTCTTGGCGAAGAAGCGGGCGAACTCGCTCCAGCGCAGCGTGAAGGGAGCGCGGCCCGACATCGGGAAGGCAAACACCGAATTGAGTCGCGCGGAATCGAACTGCGTGTCCTGCCCCTGCACGAAGGGCGAGCTGGCCGACAGCGCGATGAAGTGCGGGATGTAGCGCGACATGCGGTGCAGCATCAGCAGCGCGCTGTCGGCGTCGGGACAGCCGACGTGCACGTGCTGGCCGAAGATGGTGAACTGCTTGGAGAGGTAGCCGTACAGCTCCGAGAGCTGGCGGAAGCGCGGGCGGTCATAGATGCGCTGCTCGTGCCACTGCTGGAACGGATGGGTGCCGCCGCCGACGCAGGCGATGTTCAGCTTGTCGGCGCAGCGCACCAGCGCGTCGCGGATGATCGTGAGCTGCCCCAGCACTTCGCTCGCGGAATGGCACACGTCGGTGGAGAACTCGATCATGCTGGAGGTCATCTCCGGCACCACCGACCCGGGCAGCGAGACCTTCTCGACCAGGCGCAGCATCTCGGCCGAATAGGGCGCCAAGTCGTAGTCGTGGGTGTTGACCAGCTGCAGTTCCAGCTCCACGCCGAGCGACAGCGCGGCCGACTGGCGGAAGGGCTCCAGCTCCGGTGCCGGCGCCGGCGTCGGCGCGGGCACGGAAGCGGGCACGTGCAGGCCGGGCTCCGTCGGCCTACCCATTCAGCTCTCCGGCACCGGCCAGCGGGCCGGGCGGCACCCAGGGCTTGACGCTCTCGCCGGCGCGGTAGATCGCGAAGGCGGTGATGATGGCGCCCAGGATCTCCATCAGCAGGATCACCGGCAAGGCGATGCTGGCAATGCGCGAGCCGAGCGCCATCGACGCGGCCATGAACTGCGACACCATCAGCAGGGCGATGGAGGACATCGGGCACATCGCGCAGCCGGTCCAGATCGCCTGGCGCCAGCTCGTGCCGCTGCCGAAGTTGCCGGCGACCACGCCCAGCAGCTTGGCCAGGAAGCGGGTGAGCACGACGACGCCGACCAGTCCCGCCACCGCGGGATTCCAGTCCGCCTTGGCCGCGACCACGGAAACCAGCACGAACATCAGCATCGTGAGCAGGGAGGACGCGGTGCCGAGCTGGCGCGTCCAGGACCAGGGCCGCGGATGCAGCTGCTTCAGCATCAGCCCGCCGATCAGCGCGGCGAGCGGCGCCGAGCCGCCCAAGTGCGCGGCCAGCGCGGTGCCGGCGGCGATCAGCGCGATCAGGAGCATCGAGGTGTTCTCGCTGCTGGGGCTCATGAAGCGCAGCGCCGAACGCAGCGCCAGGGCCAGCAGCGCGCCGACCACGAAGGAGACGCCCAGCACCACGCCCACCGGATACAGCGTCGCGACCAGCGCCGTCTGGTCGCGGTGCAGCGCGCCGGCCCGCGCGCTCACCAGCGCCAGGGCGTAGAAGCAACTCAGCGTGGAAAGCGCCAGCGCGCGCTCGGTGACCGCCCCGGTCGCCCGCGTGTCCAGCACGGCGCGGGCCAGCACGGCCGGCGAGGCCGCCATCGAGATCAGCGCCAGGCCCTCGGCGACGTTGGCGCGGACTTCCAGCCAGCGCAGCACGTGGTACACGGCGACGGCGGTGAGCAGCGATTCCATCAGGCTCTGCACCAGCACCATCGGGTTGTGGCGGAACCAGCGCAGCGCGATGCGGCCGCCCGACTCGAACAGCACCAGCGAGACGCCCAGTTCCAGCAGGAACAGGGACACGCCCTGCAGCGGCCACTCGGCGCCGGAGAAACCCGCGAGCCCGGCGAGGGTGCCGACGATCGAGTAGCCCACCACCTTCGGCAGGCCCGAGTAGCGCTGCAGCAAGTGGCCCGCGGCCGCCGCGAGTGCGAGCAGCAGCGACCACTGCACGGTAGGCAGTCCCGCCGACGGCTTGAGCCAGTCGGCCCAGATGGCCATCACCTGGTCCATGGTCGGGCGCTCAGTGGAGAACGCGCCGGCTGCTGCCGTCGTCGAGCACGAATGCCGGGATCTCCACCTCGAAGCGTTCGCCGTCCTCCGCCACGCAGAAATAGTGCCCCTGCATGCTGCCGCTGGCGGTGCGCAGGCGGCAGCCGCTGGTGTATTCGAAGGATTCGCCCGGTTTCAGCAGCGGCTGCTGGCCCACCACCCCGAGCCCCTTGACCTCCTCGAGTTCGCCGAGCTCGTTGGTGATGATCCAGTGCCGGGAGATGAGCTGCGCCGGCACCTCGCCGGTATTGGTGATGGTGATGGTGTACGCGAAGGTCCACACATTCTGGTCGGGCACGGACTGCTCCGGCAGGAAGCGGGGCTGCACGTCGACCCGGAAGGCATAGCGAGGCATGGCTGCCAATGTAAACCGTCCCCGAGCTCGACGGGGACGCTCGGCGACAATTAGGCCATGAGCACGCGCACCTTCCGCATCGCCCCCTCCATCCTGTCCGCCGACTTCGCCCGCCTGGGCGAGGAGGTGCGCAACGTGATCGCGGCCGGGGCCGACTGGATCCACTTCGACGTGATGGACAACCATTACGTGCCGAACCTCACCTTTGGTCCCATGATCTGTTCGGCGCTCAAGCCGCACGCGAAGACCGCCGCCGGCGCCGCGGTGCCGATCGACGTGCACCTGATGGTGCAGCCGGTCGACGCACTGGCCCAGGCATTCGCCGAGGCGGGCGCGGACTACATCACCTTCCACCCGGACGCGTCCACCCACGTCCATCGCAGCGTGCAGGCGATCCGCGCCGCGGGCTGCAAGCCGGGGCTGGTGTTCAATCCGGCCGCACCGCTGGACGTGCTGGACTGGGTGATCGACGACATCGACCTGGTGCTGATCATGAGCGTGAACCCCGGCTTCGGGGGGCAGGGCTTCATCGATTCGGCCCTGCGCAAGATCGAGCAGGCGCGCAAGCGCATCGACGCGAGCGGGCGGGACATCCGGCTCGAGGTGGATGGCGGGATCAAGGCCGACAACATCGCGCGGGTCGCGGCCGCGGGAGCGGATACCTTCGTGGCGGGGAGCGCGATCTTCGGCAAGCCGGATTACCGGGGGGTGATCGAGGCGATGCGGGGCCAGTTGAAGGGCTGAGACCCTGGGACTCAGCGCGATCCTTCCTTGCGCACGCGTTGGTAGGTCGCGTCCAGTTCCTTGCCCTTGGTGGTGTCCTGCAGGCCTTTCATCGCGTCGTCGTGCGCGATCTCGCCCTTGCGGCGCGCGCCGGGGTTGTCGGCCGCCTGGCTGTGGCTGGACTCGTCCACCTCGTTGGGCGTCTGCGCCTTCGGCTGCGAGGTCTCGCCTTGCGCGGTGACTGTGTTGCCCCCTGTCGGGGCGGGCACCTCGTGGCGTTCCTTGCGGTTCATGGCAACTCTCCTTGGATCGGTGCATGGTGGCGCGCGGCCCGCCCGGCCGCGGTAGGACGGCGCCTTGCGCTGCGCCGCCAGCGGGATGCCCAAGCCCGTGTGGGAGCCATCCTACGGCCCGAGGCGGTGCCCGCTCACAAACTCGCCCGCTGAGGGGCTACGGGCAGCCCGGCTGAGGCTTGGTCCAATGCGGGGACCGAAGACCCAATGCAAGAAGGGAGCAGCGGATGGAGATCGAACCGGTCGTGTTCGTCTGGCTGGTGTGGCTCGCGGCCGCCGGGGTAGGCGTGCTGGCGACCGCCGCCGTGGCACGCGTGTTCGACGTGCTGTTCGAACTCGACGCGAACTGACGCCGTCGCCCTTCCCGCGCAGGCGGACCTGCCGCCCCTGCCGTCCCGTTCCCTCTCCCTGGCCCACAGGAGTCATACATGGCCTCTTCCCGCACGGAGGGCTCGCGCAAGTCGAAGGTCGGCGACGCCGTCGCCAACCGCCAGAAACAGCTCGAAGCCTTCACGCAGGGACCGGAAAGTCAGCTCACCACCAACCACGGCGTGGTGCTGCCCGACAACCACAACTCGCTGAAGGCCGGCATCCGCGGCCCGGGCCTGCTCGAAGACTTCATCCTGCGGGAGAAGATCACCCACTTCGACCACGAGCGCATCCCCGAGCGCGTCGTGCATGCGCGCGGCGCTGCCGCCCACGGCTACTTCGAGCTGACCCGGCCCCTGGTGGAGTACACCAAGGCGGATTTCCTGCAGGAGGTGGGTAGCCGCACGCCGGTGTTCGTGCGCTTCTCCACCGTCGTCGGCTCGCGTGGCTCGGCCGACACCGTGCGCGACGTGCGCGGCTTCGCCGTCAAGTTCTACACCCGCGAAGGCAACTACGACCTGGTGGGCAACAACATGCCGGTGTTCTTCATCCAGGACGCGATGAAGTTCCCGGACCTGGTGCACGCGCTGAAGCCGGAGCCGCACCACGAGATGCCGCAGGCGTCCAGCGCGCACGACACCTTCTGGGACTTCGTCTCGCTGATGCCCGAGAGCTCGCACATGCTGATGTGGCTGATGTCGGACCGGGCCCTCCCGCGCAGCTACCGGATGATGGAAGGCTTCGGGGTGCACACCTTCCGCTTCGTCAACGCGCGTGGCGCCTCGCACTTCGTCAAGTTCCACTGGCGGCCCAAGCTGGGAAAGCACGCGCTGGCGTGGGACGAGGCGCAGAAGATCGCAGGCCGGGATCCCGACTTCCACCGCCGCGACCTGTGGGAGGCGATCGAGCGCGGCGACTTTCCGGAGTGGGAACTGGGCTTGCAGCTGGTCGACGAGGACCGCGCGGACAAGCTCGGATTCGACCTGCTCGACCCGACCAAGCTGGTGCCGGAGGAAGTCGTTCCCGTGACCGTGATCGGGCGCATGGTGCTGCATCGCAACCCGGACAACTTCTTCGCCGAGACCGAGCAGGTGGCCTTCCACCCCGGCCACATCGTGCCGGGCATCGACTTCACCAACGATCCCCTCCTGCAGGGCCGTTTGTTCTCCTACCTGGATACGCAGCTGGCGCGCCTGGGCGGGCCGAACTTCCAGGAGCTGCCGATCAACCGCGGCGTCTGCCCGGTCCACAACTTCCAGCGCGGCGGCATGCACCGCATGACGATCCCGCGCGGGCGCGTGTCGTACGAGCCGAACACGCTGGGCACGGGCTCGGAGTTCCGGGTCGATGGCGGCGAGCAGGGGTTCCAGAGCCTGGCCGAGGAAGTGGAGCCGCCCAAGACCCGGCGCCGCAGCCCCACGTTCGACGACCACTTCACCCAGGCGACGCTGTTCTGGAACAGCCAGAGCGCTGCGGAGAAGGAGCACATCATCGCGGCCTTCCAGTTCGAGCTGTCGCGGGTGGAGACGCCGGCGATCCGCCAGCGCGTGGTCGACAACCTGGCGCACGTGGACGCGCGGCTGGCGCGCAAGGTCGCGGAGCCGCTGGGGATCAGCCCGCCCGATGCGCGCTCGGCGGCCGGCCGCGCCGGGTTTCGCGAGCCGCGCGCCAAGTCGACGCTGGAGCTCTCCCCCTCGCTCAGCATGGAGGGCAACGGCGGCGGCATCCAGACGCGCAAGGTCGCCGTGGTGATGGCGCAGGGCGTGGAACTGGGCGCCTTCAAGGTCATCCAGCAGGCGCTGCTGGACGCCGGCGCGATCACCAGGGTGGTGGCGGCGCACCTGGGCACGCTGGCGTCTTCGTCCGGCCAGCAGGTTCCCGTGGACCACACCTTCCTCACCATGTCGTCCGTAATGTTCGATGCGGTGCTGGTGCCCGGCGGCGCGGCGGCGGCCCAGGCGCTGATGAAGGACGGCGATGCCGTGCACTTCGTGCTGGAGGCCTTCAAGCACTGCAAGCCGCTGTGCCTCATCGGCGAGTCGGTCGAGATCCTGCGGCGCGTCGGGGTCGAGCTGGCGGAGGGGCCGCCGCCGGCCGGCGTGATCGTCGGCACGAACGAACCGACCGCCCGGCTGCAGCTCGGCCAGGACTTCATTGCCGCGATCGCGAAGCACAGGCACTGGAGCCGCGCGCTGGTCGAGCAGGTGCCCGCCTGAGCGAGGGCCGCCGGCGCGGCCGTTCGTAGGACAAATCCCACGTGGCGATGTCGGATGGACTGACTGTGTCGTCCCCGCGATGACGGCTCAATAGGCGGTGGCCGGCGCGCTGCCGGCCTTCCGTTGTACACAGGGGAGAACCGAATGTCGTCCAGCAACCAGGCCGCCGGCCGCCAGCATTGGAGCGCAGGCCGCGGCTTCACCTCGCTCGACCCGGAGCGGCAGGGCGAGGTGCAGGTGCATGCGCGCAGGTGCGCTGTCGACAACCCGGCGCCGTCGCGCCAGTCCAAGGTGAAACCCGCTCAGGCGTGGACGCGCGTCCAGCCGGATGTGGACGGATCGGGGTACGAAGGCGGAAGCAGCCGGCACTGGCGCTGAACCGCGCGCTGAACGGCGACAATGCGGCGGGTGACTTTCCCGCCCCGCCTTCCCTTTCCTCTTCCCCTGCGCGCCGCGATCCTCGATCTCGACGGCACCCTGGTCGACACCCTCGGTGATTTCACCGCCGCCCTGAACGCCATGCTGGCCGAGCTTCGGCTGCCGCCGGTCGGCGCCGGCGTGGTCGCCGGGTTCATCGGAAAGGGCACGGAACACCTTCTGCGCGAGACGCTCGTCCACGTCGGCGCCGCCCCTTCGCTCTTCGAGCACGCAATGGAGGTCTACCTGCGGGCCTATCGCGGCCTCAACGGCCAGGCGGCCATCGTCTATCCCGGCGTGGTGGAAGGCATCGCGGCCTTGCGCGCGGCCGGCCTGCGCCTCGCCTGCCTGACCAACAAGCCCGGCGAGTTCGCCCGCGGCCTGCTGGCGGCCAAGGGGCTGGCGGGGGACTTCGGCGTGGTGTTCGGCGGCGACGCCTTCGAGCGCAAGAAGCCCGATCCGCTGCCGCTGCGCAAGACCTGCGAGGCGCTCGGCACGGAACCGGCCGCCACCCTCATGATCGGCGACTCGCGCAACGACGCCACCGCCGCGCGGGCGGCCGGCTGCCCGGTGGTGCTGGTGACCTACGGGTACAACCACGGCGAGCCGGTGCGCGGCGTGGACGCGGATGGTTTCGTCGATTCGCTCGCCGAATTGCCGGAGCTGTTGAAGCGGATGCGCGCTTGAGCGCCCGGCGCTGGACGGACCTCCCATTCCCGGACCGCGGAACGCTGCAGTACCGCCCATGTCCTGCGCGTCCGCCCGCGGCTTTCACGAGGGACGGGCGGGGCGGAATGCCTTTGCTACACTGCCTCGTATGTTCATCCACCGCACGACGATCACAGGTTGCAGCGACCGGGGGGCCTGGCCCTGGCGCAAGCCTGTCCAAGTGCGCACCTGATTCGCACGGGGCCCGCCCGTGCCCCCGCGCCTCACCAGAGGCACCGTCCGGATCCCGCGGCCCGAAGCGTTGAGGCCGCCGAGCTTGTGGAGGCTCCCCCTTGATCACCGAACTCGAATTCAAGAGCCTTGCGCTGCAGGGCTACAACCGCATCCCCCTCATCGCCGAGGCTTTCGCGGACCTCGAAACGCCCTTGTCGCTGTACCTGAAGCTGGCGCATGCCAAGGGGGGCGGCAAGCTCAGTTTCCTGCTGGAGTCCGTCGTCGGCGGCGAGCGTTTCGGCCGCTACAGCTTCATCGGGCTGCCGGCGCGCACCCTGCTGCGCGCGAGCGGCTTCGGCGCGGACGCGAAGACCGAGGTCGTCACCGACGGTCAGGTGGTGGAGACGGAACACGGCAACCCGCTGGACTTCATCGCCGACTACCAGAAGCGCTTCAAGGTGGCGCTGCGGCCCGGGCTGCCGCGTTTCTGCGGCGGCCTGGCCGGCTATTTCGGCTACGACACGGTCCGCTACATCGAGAAGAAGTTGGAGCACACCTGTCCGCCGGACACCCTGCACTGCCCGGACATCCTGCTGCTGCAGTGCGAGGAACTCGCCGTCATCGACAACCTCTCGGGCAAGCTGTACCTGATCGTCTACGTCGACCCGGGGCGGCCCGAGGCCTACGGCAACGGCAAGCGGCGCCTGCGGGAGCTGAAGGACCAGCTGAAGTACTCCGTGAGCGCGCCGGTGGTGAGGCAGACCGAGACCTTCACGGCCGAACGCGAATTCGCCAAGGCCGACTACTTGAAGGCCGTGGAGCGCGCCAAGGAACTGATCGCCGCGGGCGACTTCATGCAGGTGCAGGTGGGCCAGCGGATCAAGAAGCGCTACACCGAGTCGCCGCTGTCGCTGTACCGGGCGCTGCGTTCCCTCAACCCGAGCCCGTACATGTACTTCTACAACTTCACGGGCGCGGACGAGAAGGGCGGCGACTTCCACGTGGTGGGGGCCTCGCCGGAGATCCTGGTGCGGCACGAGCACACGCCGGAGGGCGAGAAGATCATCATCCGCCCGCTGGCGGGCACGCGTCCGCGCGGGGCCACGCCGGAGGTCGACAAGGCGGTGGAGAAGGAGTTGCTGGGCGATGCCAAGGAGCGGGCCGAGCACGTGATGCTGATCGACCTGGCGCGCAACGACATCGGCCGGATCGCGAAGACCGGATCGGTCAAGGTGACGGAAGCCTTCGTGGTGGAGCGCTACAGCCACGTGATGCACATCGTGAGCAACGTCGAAGGCATCCTCAACGAGGGCATGACCAACATGGACGTGCTGAAGGCGACCTTCCCGGCGGGCACCCTGACCGGCGCGCCCAAGGTGCACGCGATGGAGCTGATCGACCAGCTGGAGCCGAACAAGCGCGGCATCTATGGCGGCGCCTGCGGCTACCTGAGTTACGCCGGCGACATGGACGTCGCCATCGCCATCCGCACCGGCATCATCAAGGACCAGACGCTGCACGTGCAGGCGGCGGCGGGAGTGGTGGCGGATTCGGTTCCGGAGCTGGAGTGGAAGGAAACGGAGGCGAAGGCGCGGGCGCTGTTGCGGGCGAGTGAGCTGGTGGAGGAGGGTTTGGAATGAACTTCCAAACCCCACAGCCGAACGCAGAGGGCGCAGAGGATGCGCAGAGGACGCAGAAGGAACAGCCAATTGAAAATGACTGTTCTCACGGGATCATCGGTGCGGCCGTGGAAGTGCAGCGGCTGCTTGGTGTTGGCCTGCTGGAAAGTGCTTATTCGGCTGCATTCGCCATCGAGCTGGCCGAGCGCGGTTTGCAATTCGACCGGGAAGTTCCGATCTCGGGACAGTACAAGGGCCGCGACCTGGGCATCCTCTATCGCGCGGACTTCATAGTGCAAAAGACGGTCATCGTCGAACTCAAGGCGATGGACGCCGTGACCGACATCCATCGGGCGCAGTTGCTCTCTTATCTGAGAGTGTCCGGGTACAAGCTTGGATTGCTCATCAATTTCCATGCCTTCCCCGTCGTGAAGTGCATCCACCGACTGGTGAACAAGCTATGAGGACTCACGTTTCTTCTTCTGCGTCCTCTGCGTATTCTCTGCGCCCTCTGCGTTCGGTATTTTGTTTTGACGGGATCCGGCCATGAAGCTCCTGATGATCGACAACTACGACAGCTTCACCTACAACCTCGTGCAGTACTTCGGGGAACTGGGTGCCGAGGTGGAGGTGTTCCGCAATGACGAGATCACCCTGGAGGAGATCGAGGCGAAGCGGCCCGACCGGTTGGTGGTCTCCCCTGGCCCCTGCTCGCCGGCGGAAGCGGGGATTTCGGTGGCGGCGATCCGGCACTTCGCGGGCAAGCTGCCGATCCTGGGCGTGTGCCTCGGCCACCAGTCCATCGGCGCGGCCCTGGGCGGCAGGATCATCCGGGCGCAGCGGTTGATGCACGGGAAGACGAGCGAAATCACGACGACGCAGGAAGGCGTCTTCGCCGGCCTGCCCGGGAAGTTCACGGTGAACCGCTACCACTCGCTGGCCATCGAGCGCGAGAGCTGCCCCACGGACCTGAAGGTGACCGCCTGGACGGACGACGGCGAGATCATGGGCGTGCGGCACAAGTCCCTGCCCATCGAGGGCGTGCAGTTCCACCCCGAGTCGATCCTGACGGAACACGGCCACGCGATGCTGAAGAACTTCCTGGAGCAAGCGAAGTGAAACCCGTCGACCTGCGCAGCGATACCGTCACCCAGCCCACCGCGGGCATGCGCGCTGCCATGGCGGCGGCACCCCTCGGCGACGACGTCTTCGGCGACGACCCCAGCGTGAACGCGCTGCAGGAGAAGATCGCTTCGCAGCTCGGGTTCGAGGCCGCCCTGTTCGTGCCCACCGGCACCCAGAGCAACCTGTGCGGGGTGCTGGCGCACTGCCAGCGCGGCGACGAATACATCGTCGGCCAGATGCAGCACTGCTACCGCTGGGAAGGCGGCGGCGCCGCCGTGTTCGGCAGCGTGCAGCCGCAGCCGCTGGACCACCAGCCGGACGGCTCGCTGGCCCTGGGCGACATCGAGGCGGCGATCAAGCCCGACGACCCGCACTTCGCCCGCACGAAACTGCTGGCGCTGGAGAACACGCTGGGCGGCCAGGTCCTGTCGCAGACGTACCTGGAAAAGGCGACGAAGCTGGCGCACTCGCGCGGGCTGTCCACCCACCTCGACGGCGCCCGCCTCTTCAATGCAGCGGTGGCGCAGGCCGCCACGAACGGCAGCGATGCGCGCACCGAGGCGCACCGCATCGCCTCCCTGTTCGACAGCGTGTCGGTGTGCTTCAGCAAGGGACTGGGCGCGCCGGTGGGCTCCGCGCTGTGCGGCTCGAAGGAACTGATCGCCAGGGCGCGGCGCATCCGCAAGATGGCCGGCGGCGCCATGCGGCAGTCGGGCCTGCTGGCCGCGGCGGCGAGCTACGCGCTCGACCACCACGTCGAGCGCCTCGCACAGGACCACGCGCTGGCCCGGCGGCTGGCCGAGGGCCTGGAGGGCATCGAGGGGATGGCCTTCGACGTGCCGGAGACGAACATCCTCTTCGTGGACCTGCTGGGGCCGGCGCGTGAACGCTCGGCGGAACTGCTGCAGCACCTCAAGAACGAGGGCGTGCTGGCCACCGGTCTTTACCGGCTGCGCTTCGTGACCCACCTGGATGTCGACGCGGCTGGGATCGACCGCGTGGTCACGGCGGTCCGCTCGTTCTTTCGCCAGTAAGGACAGGCCATGCCGGACGCCCAGCACCTGTTCCTGTTCGTCGTGGCGGGGGTCCTGCTGAACCTGACGCCCGGGCCGGACGTGCTCTACATCGTGGGCAACGCGATCCGGCGCGGCGCGAAGGCGGGCGTGGTGGCCGCGGTGGGGGTCAGCGCCGGGTGCTTCGTGCACATCGTGGCGGCGGCGGTGGGGGTGAGCGCCCTGATCGCGGCCTCGGCGACGGCGTTCAACCTGCTGAAGTGGGCGGGCGCGGTGTATCTGCTGTACGTCGGCGCCCGGTTGCTGCTGGCGAAATCCGCGGCGCAGCGCTGGGAGTCGCAAAGTTCGCCGCCGGCCTCCGGGGACACCGGCCTGTGGAGCGTCTTCCGCGGCGGCTTCCTGACCAACGCGCTCAATCCGAAGGTCGCGATCTTCTTCCTCGCCTTCGTGCCGCAGTTCATCCCGCCCGACGCCGGGAACGAGGCGCTCGCCTTCCTGGGGCTGGGCGTCGTCTTCAACATCAACACCGTCGCGATCAACTCCGGCTGGGCGCTGGCCGCCGCCTGGGTCGCGCGCAGCGGCGCCGTGCAGCGCAGCCTCCGGTGGCTGGATCGCGCCGCCGGCCTCATGTTCATGGGCTTCGGGCTGAAGCTGGCCCTGGCCGAGAATCCCACCCGATAAACGACGACCGAGGAGCACGCCATGTCCATCACCCCGCAGGAAGCGCTGCAGCGCACGATCGAACACCGGGAGATCTTCCACGACGAGATGCTGAAGATCATGCGGCTGATCATGAGCGGCGAGCTGTCGCCCGTCATGACCGCCGCCCTCATCACCGGCCTGCGGGTGAAGAAGGAGACGATCGGCGAGATCACCGCCGCGGCGCAGGTGATGCGCGAGTTCTCCACCAAGGTGAACGTGGGGGACAAGACGCACCTGGTGGACATCGTCGGCACCGGCGGCGACGGCTCGCACACCTTCAACATCTCCACCTGCTCGATGTTCGTGGCCGCGGCCGCGGGCGCGAAGGTGAGCAAGCACGGCGGCCGCAGCGTGTCCAGCAAGAGCGGCAGCGCCGACGTGCTGGAGGCGCTGGGCCTCGACATCAACCTGTCGCCGGAGCTGATCGCCAAGTGCATCGCCGAGACCGGCATCGGCTTCATGTTCGCGCCCAACCACCACCCGGCGATGAAGAACGTCGCCCCGGTGCGCAAGGAACTGGGCGTGCGCACCATCTTCAACATCCTGGGGCCGCTGACCAATCCGGCGAGCGCGCCCAACATCCTGATGGGCGTGTTCCACCCCGACCTGGTCGGCATCCAGGTCCGGGCGCTGCAGCGCCTGGGCGCCGAGCACGCGCTGGTGGTCTACGGCCGCGACGGCATGGACGAAGTGAGCCTGGGCGCGGCCACCATGGTGGGCGAGCTGAAGAACGGCGAGATCACCGAGTACGAGATCCACCCCGAGGACTTCGGCGTGCCGATGGCGAGCAACCGCGCCTTCAAGGTCTCCACCCCGGAGGAGTCGCTCGCCATGATGCGCGAAGTGCTGGACAACAAGGCGGGCCCCGCGCGCGACGTGGTGATGCTCAATGCGGGAGCCGCGCTGTACGCGGCCAACGTGGCGGCCAGCATCCGCGACGGAATCGACAAGGCCCGCGTCGCGATCGAATCCGGTGCGGCCCGCGGCAAGCTGGAGCAACTCGTGCGCGTGTCCAAGGCGCTGGGAACCCGGGCATGAGCGACATCCTGGAAAAGATCGTCGCGGTCAAGCGCGAGGAAGTGGCCGCCGGAAAGAAGAAGAAGTCGCTGGAGGCGATGCGCGAGGACGCGTTCAGCCGCGTGCTCACGCGCGATTTCGAAGGCGCCCTGCGCGCGAAGATCGCCGCCGGCCAGTCCGCGGTGATCGCCGAGATCAAGAAGGCCAGTCCCAGCAAGGGCGTGCTGCGCGAGGACTTCATTCCGGCCGACATCGCGCAGAGCTATGCCGAGCACGGCGCGGCCTGCCTCTCGGTGCTGACCGACCGCCAGTTCTTCCAGGGCCAGCCGGACTACCTGAAGCAGGCCCGCGCGTCCTGCGACCTGCCGGTGCTGCGCAAGGACTTCATGATCGACCCCTACCAGGTGTACGAGGCGCGCGCGATGGGCGCCGACTGCATCCTCCTGATCGCCGCCTGCCTGTCCGACGCGCAGATGGCGGAGCTGGAGGCGGTCGCCCGCAGCCTGGACATGGCGGTGCTGGTGGAGGTGCACGACGGCGAGGAACTGCAGCGCGCGCTGAAACTGAAGACCGCGCTCGTGGGCGTCAACAACCGCAACCTGCGCACCTTCGAGGTGAGCCTGGACAACACGCTGGGCCTGCTGAAGGACGTGCCCGCCGGCAAGCTGCTGGTCACCGAGTCCGGCATCCTGAAGCGCGAGGACGTGCAGACGATGCGCGCCGCCGGCGTGCATGCCTTCCTGGTCGGCGAGGCCTTCATGCGGGCGGAAGATCCGGGCGAGGCGCTGGCCGCGCTGTTTCACTGACGTGGCGAGGCGCAAGACCGCGGCGCAGGGCGAACTGCCATGGGCCGATCTCGAGCCGCAGGCGCAGCCGAAACGGCTGGCGGCCTGGCAGCCGGAGGACTGGCCGCTGGCGGAGGGCTGGCGGCCCGCCGTCGAGGAGTTCCTGGCGAGCCCGGAGGGGCAGGCGCTGGCGGCCTTCATCCGCTCGCGGCTGGAGGCGGGCGCGGTGGTCTATCCGCCCCATCCCCTGCGTGCCCTGGAGCTCACGCCCCTGTCCAGCGTGCACGCGGTGGTGCTCGGGCAGGACCCGTACCACGGGCCCGGCCAGGCCGAGGGCCTGGCCTTCTCGGTCGCGGACGGAGTGAAGCACCCGCCCTCGCTGCGCAACATCTTCAAGGAACTGGGCGAAACGCCTCAGAGCGGCTCGCTGCTGCGCTGGGCGCGTTCCGGCGTGCTGCTCCTCAATGCCTGCCTCACGGTGGAAGACGGGCAGCCGGCCAGCCATGCGAAAAGGGGCTGGGAGCTGCTCACCGACCGGCTCCTGTCGCTGGTCGCCGCGACGGCTTCGCCCTGCGCCTACCTGCTGTGGGGCGCGCACGCGCAGGCCAAGTCCGACCTGATCCGCGCCCACGCGGCGCAGTACGGGCGCGAGATCCTCGTGCTGGAGACCAACCATCCTTCTCCGCTGTCGGCGAGCCGGCCGCCGGTCCCTTTCCTGGGCAGCGGCTGCTTCGGGCAGGCCCGCGAGTGGCTGGCCGAGCGGGGCGTCACCGGCGTCTTCTGAGCGTCAGCGGCGCGCGTGCCGCAGCAGGCGCGCCAGCCACGGCCGGAACCCCGGCGCCGCGATCAGGGTAGCCGGCGGCCGCGAAGAGGGCACCGCCATCCGCGTGTCGTCCAGGTAATCGCGCTGGATGTCCACCGTACTGTGCTGGCCGATGGCCGCGAAATGCCGTCGCAGCCACACGTGGGCGGCGGCCCTCCCGGCTTCGAACAGCCGCGTGATCATCACCGCGTCCGCCGAGGCACGGCTCGAACCCGGATACGCCTGGAGCGCGGCGCCGCCGTCGATGCGGTGCACGCGCACCGCGCGGCATTGAGGGTCCGTCACGGCGCCCTCGGCCACCAGCCGGTTCACGTAGTCGATGGCGCGCATCTGCGTCAGCAGGCTGGCGTTGAAGGTCAGTTCGCCGATGCGGTCTTGGATCTCGGCCGTCGTGCGCGGGGTTTCGCCCCGGCGCAGCGGATTGATCTGCACCAGCAGCAGGTCGCTGCAATCGCACTCGCTGATCAGCGGCGAAAGCGCGGGATTGACGGAAAAGCCGCCGTCCCAATAGGGTTCGCCGTCGATCTCCACCGCATGGAACAGGAGGGGCAGGCAGGCCGACGCGAGCACCGTCTTGGCATCCAGCTTCCGGCCGCTGAAGACCACCGCCCTCCCGGTGTTCACATGTGTTGCGGAAACGAACACCTTCAGGCGCGGATGTGCGGCGATCGCAACGAAATCGATCTCCGCCTCCAGCAGGTCGCGCAGCGGGTTGAGGCCGAGGGGATTGCTCTGGTACGGCGAGAGCACGCCGCCGCCCAGCATGCGGAGGAACTGCTGCGGCAGGCTCCCGAGGCTGCCCCAAGCGGAAACACGCTGCCACACGGCCGCCAAGCGCTCGCGGGCGCCTTCTCGGGGGTCACGCCCCGCCGCCTCGGCAGTGGCCCAGCCGCTGGCGAACGCGACGGCGTTGAGCGCGCCGGCGCTGGTGCCGCTGAGGCCTTCGAAGTCCAGCTGTCCGTCCTCGAGCAGTGCGTCCAGCACGCCCCAGGTGAAGGCGCCGTGCGAGCCGCCGCCCTGCAGGGCCAGATTGAGAGTTCGCATGCACTCACCCTAGCAACATCCATGCGGCGGCGGGTTACAGCCGAGCTGCGGCTGTCAGCCTCCTCTCAGGAGTGCAGGGGCTCTTGTAGGTCGACAGGCCGTCTGCGCGTCCGAACCGTGCTATAGTCCGAGGTTCCTCGCGGAGGGGTGCCCGAGTGGCTAAAGGGGGCAGACTGTAAATCTGTTGGCTTACGCCTACGCTGGTTCGAATCCAGCCTCCTCCACCAGCTTTCCTTGATTGGGAAGCGAGGCGAGTGTGTCGGTTGATGAGTTTGTGGCAGCAAGGCGTTCGAAGCGGGCGCCCGGGTCGGAAAGCCGAAAGGCCGTTGAGCCACCCCGACGCGGGAGTAGTTCAATGGTAGAACCTTAGCCTTCCAAGCTAATGACGCGGGTTCGATTCCCGTCTCCCGCTCCACGAACGGCATCGACGGCGCAGCGAGAAGAATTTCGCCCTTGTGGCTCAGTGGTAGAGCACTCCCTTGGTAAGGGAGAGGTCGCGGGTCCGATTCCCGCCAAGGGCACCAGTCTTTGGGTAGTGATCGTTACTTTTTTCGGAGTCGAAAAAAATGGCAAAAGGCAAATTCGAGCGGACCAAGCCGCACGTCAACGTTGGCACGATCGGCCACGTGGACCATGGCAAGACGACCCTGACGGCGGCGATCACCACCGTCCTGTCGACCAAGTTCGGCGGCGAAGCCAAAGCCTATGACCAGATCGACGCGGCCCCCGAAGAGAAGGCCCGCGGCATCACGATCAACACCGCCCACGTCGAATACGAGACGGCCAACCGCCACTACGCGCACGTCGACTGCCCCGGCCACGCCGACTACGTGAAGAACATGATCACCGGTGCCGCCCAGATGGACGGCGCCATCCTGGTCGTGTCGGCCGCCGACGGCCCGATGCCCCAGACGCGCGAGCACATCCTGCTGAGCCGCCAGGTGGGCGTGCCCTACATCATCGTCTTCCTGAACAAGGCCGACATGGTGGACGACGCCGAACTGCTGGAGCTGGTCGAGATGGAAGTGCGCGAGCTGCTGTCCAAGTACGACTTCCCCGGCGACGACACCCCGATCATCAAGGGCTCGGCCAAGCTGGCGCTCGAAGGCGACAAGGGCGAGCTGGGCGAGCAGGCCATCATGAAGCTGGCCGATGCGCTGGATAGCTACATCCCCACGCCCGAGCGCGCCATCGACGGCACCTTCCTGATGCCCGTGGAAGACGTGTTCTCCATCTCCGGCCGCGGCACCGTGGTGACCGGCCGTATCGAGCGCGGCGTGATCAAGGTCGGCGAGGAAATCGAGATCGTGGGCATCAAGACCACGCAGAAGACCACCTGCACCGGCGTGGAAATGTTCCGCAAGCTGCTGGACCAGGGCCAGGCCGGCGACAACGTCGGTATCCTGCTGCGCGGCACCAAGCGTGAAGAAGTCGAGCGCGGCCAGGTGCTGTGCAAGCCCGGCTCCATCAAGCCGCACACGCACTTCACCGCCGAGGTGTACGTGCTGAGCAAGGACGAGGGCGGCCGCCACACGCCGTTCTTCAACAACTACCGCCCGCAGTTCTATTTCCGCACGACCGACGTGACCGGCTCCATCGAGCTGCCGAAGGACAAGGAAATGGTCATGCCCGGCGACAACGTGACGATCACGGTCAAGCTGATCGCCCCGATCGCCATGGAAGAAGGCCTGCGCTTCGCCATCCGCGAAGGCGGCAAGACCGTCGGCGCCGGCGTCGTCGCCAAGATCATGGAGTAAAGAGCAAGGTCTTTCGGGGTCGGCGATAATGCCGAGTTCCCCGAAAACCGGTCACGGAGGGGTATAGCTCAATTGGCAGAGCGTCGGTCTCCAAAACCGAAGGTTGTAGGTTCGATTCCTACTGCCCCTGCCACCTGAGTGGCATCCCCCACAACCAAGCCCGTCCGCGAGACGGGCTTCGGTGTCTTCAACGGCGCCGAGATTGAAGCAGGAAATCGCCTCTCCATGGCAACGACCCAAGTTGAAACCGTCACCACCAGCGCCGACAAGGCGAAGGTGGGTGCCGCCATCGCGCTGGTGATCGCCGGCCTCGCTGCCTTCTACATGCTGGGCAAGCAGGGTCAGATCGCCCAGTGGGGCGTGCTGATCGTCGCCCTCATCGCCGCGGTCGCCGTGTTCTTCACGTCCGAGCCGGGCAAGGAATTCATCGCCTTCGGCCGCGACGCCGTCAAGGAAACCAAGAAGGTCGTCTGGCCGACCCGCAAGGAATCGATCCAGATGACGGCCTACGTGTTCGGCTTCGTCGTCATCATGGCCCTGTTCCTGTGGCTGACCGACAAGACGCTCGAATGGGTGTTCTACGACCTGATCCTGGGCTGGAAGAAGTAATGAGCGAGACCGAAAACACCCAGGCCCCGACCCCGGTCCCCGGCGTCGAGGCCAAGGCCAAGAATCCCGACCTGCGGTGGTACGTCGTCCACGCCTACTCCGGCATGGAGAAGGCGGTGGAGCGCAACATCAAGGAGCGCATCAACCGCGCCGGCATGCAGGACATGTTCGGCGACATCCTGGTGCCCACCGAGGAAGTCGTCGAGATCAAGAACGGCCAGAAGCGCACCTCCGAGCGCCGCTTCTACCCCGGCTACGTGCTGGTGCAGATGGTCATGAACGACGACACCTGGCACCTGGTGAAGCACACCAACAAGGTGACCGGCTTCGTCGGTGGCGCCAAGAACCGCCCGGCCCCGATCAGCGACGACGAAGTCGCCAAGATCATGGGCCAGATGGAAGAGGGCGTGGAGAAGCCGCGCCACAAGGTCGAATTCACCGTGGGCGAGTACGTGCGCGTCAAGGACGGCCCGTTCACCGACTTCAACGGCACCGTCGAGGAAGTCAACTACGAGAAGAGCAAGGTGCGCGTGTCGGTCACGATCTTCGGTCGTGCGACGCCGGTCGAACTCGAGTTCTCGCAAGTCGAGAAGACCTGAACTGAATCCCTCGTTCCTGCGCTCGCCGGCTCGGCGCAGGACGTATCCCGCAAGAGCCCCAACCCCGGGGAGCCAAGGTCGGGAGACCGAGGCGCTATCACCCGCAAGGAAATCGAACCATGGCTAAGAAGATTGTCGGCTTCGTCAAGCTGCAAGTCCCGGCCGGGAAGGCGAACCCGTCGCCCCCGATCGGCCCCGCGCTGGGCCAGCGCGGCCTGAACATCATGGAGTTCTGCAAGGCGTTCAACGCCCAGACCCAGGGCGTCGAGCCCGGTCTGCCGCTGCCGGTGGTGATCACCGCGTTCGCGGACAAGAGCTTCACGTTCATCATCAAGACGCCTCCGGCGACGACGCTGATCAAGAAGGCGATCAAGCTGGACAAGGGCTCCGCCAAGCCGCACACGGACAAGGTCGGCAAGATCACCCGTGCGCAGCTCGAGGAAATCGCCAAGACCAAGATGAAGGACATGAACGCCGCGTCCGTCGACGCCGCGGTCCGCACGCTGGCTGGTTCCGCCCGCTCCATGGGCGTCAACGTGGAGGGCCTGTAAATCATGGCAAAGCTCACGAAGAAGCAGAAGGCCCTGCAGGGCAAGGCCGACAGCACCAAGCTGTACGACCTGAACGCCGCCCTCGGCATGGTCAAGGATGCCGCCACCGCCAAGTTCGATGAGTCCATCGACGTGGCCGTGCAGCTGGGCATCGACCCGAAGAAGTCCGACCAGGTCGTTCGCGGCGCGGTCGTGATGCCCAACGGCACCGGCAAGACCAAGCGCGTCGCCGTGTTCGCCCAGGGCGCCAAGGCCGACGAAGCCAAGGCTGCCGGCGCCGACATCGTCGGCATGGACGACCTGGCTGCCAAGGTCAAGGCCGGCGACATGCCCTTCGACGTGGTGATCGCCGCGCCGGACGCCATGCGCGTGGTCGGCCAGCTGGGCCAGATCCTCGGTCCGCGCGGCCTGATGCCGAACCCGAAGGTCGGCACCGTGACGCCGGACGTCGCCACCGCGGTGAAGAACGCGAAGGCGGGCCAGGTGCAGTTCCGCGCCGACAAGGCCGGCATCATCCACGCCACCATCGGCCGCCGCTCGTTCGAATCGACCAAGCTGCAGGGCAACCTGGTCGCGCTGATCGATGCGCTGAACAAGGCCAAGCCGGCTTCCAGCAAGGGCGTGTA
The DNA here is from genome assembly GCF_016722785.1 of Ramlibacter monticola. Classification (GTDB taxonomy): domain Bacteria; phylum Pseudomonadota; class Gammaproteobacteria; order Burkholderiales; family Burkholderiaceae_C; genus Ramlibacter; species Ramlibacter monticola. The sequence goes on from NZ_JAEQNE010000003.1 coordinate 618,325, forward strand.
CCTGCGCAAGGTGGCCGTGTCCTCGACGATGGGCCTGGGTGTCCGCGTCGACCTGCAGACCCTGAACGCGCAAGCAGCGGCCGCGCAGGCCTAGTAATGAACAGGTGCCGGATCAGGAGCGCGTAGCGCGCTGCTCTGGCACCTCTGATCAGGCCGCTTGCCGCAAGGCAATCGGCCAGTGTGGTGGGCCGCAGGGGCAACCCGGCGGGCCATCCAAGACCGTTGGCGCGGGCGCGAGTCCGCTTAATCAGTGAAAGCCAACGCAGATGGCGATCCCGCTGACTGAAAGATTTCGAGAGATTTCCGAAGACAGTTGGTCGCTTAAACAAGGGCGCGCAAGGGGCCTCCCCAAGCGCAATTGAAGGAGTAGACCTTGAGTCTGAATCGCAGTGAGAAGGAAGCGGTCGTCGAAGAAGTGACCGCTCTCGCCGCTAAAGCTCAAACGCTGGTGATGGCGGAATACCGCGGCATCACGGTCGCCGACATGACGAAGCTGCGCGTGGCCGCGCGCGGTGCTGGCGTGGACCTGAGTGTTCTGAAGAACACCCTGGCCCGCCGCGCCGTGCAGGGCAGCCAGTTCGAAGTGATTGGCGACCAGATGACCGGTCCGCTGATCTACGGCTTCTCCGTGGACGCTGTGGCCGCCGCCAAGGTGGTGGCCGACTTCGCGAAGACCAACGACAAGCTGGTCATTCGCGGTGGCGCGTTCGCGGGCAAGGCCCTGGATGTCAACGGCGTCAAGCAGCTGGCGAACATTCCCTCCAAGGAAGTTCTGCTGGCCCAGCTTTGCGGCCTGCTGATGTCGCCCATTTCGCGCACCGCCGTGGTGCTGGGCGCTCTGGCGAAGAAGAAGGAAGAAGGCGCTGCCGCCGAACCCGCCGCCGCGTAAGCGCCGGCCGAGCAGCCCTACGGATCACCAACTTATTCTGGAAAGTTCAAAATGGCATTCAACAAAGACGAATTTCTGACGGCCCTGGACAGCATGTCCGTCATGGAACTCAATGACCTGGTCAAGGCCATTGAAGAGAAGTTCGGCGTGTCCGCCGCCGCCATGGCCGCCCCGGCCGCTGGTGGTGCCGGCCCGGCCGCCGCCGCCGTGGAAGAGAAGACCGAGTTCACCGTCCAGCTGATGGAAGCCGGTGCGCAGAAGGTCGGCGTCATCAAGGCCGTCCGTGAAATCACGGGCCTGGGCCTGAAGGAAGCCAAGGACCTGGTCGACGGCGCTCCGAAGGCCGTCAAGGAAGGCATGAACAAGGCCGACGCCGAAGCTGCCAAGAAGAAGCTGGAAGACGCCGGCGCCAAGGTCGAACTGAAGTAATTCCGTTCACCCTGGAAGGCTGGAGGCTGATCAAAAGGCCTCCAGCCTTTGCCGCTTGTAGAGAGCAGCAGGAAACCGGGTGGTTTGTTGTGCCGAACGAACGTTCGGCCCGCCACTCCAACCGGTTTCCTAGTGTTCTCTGATCCGACTGCAGAGAACTGCTTGGTTCGGGCCTGGTGCAATGCCGGGCCGTCCGCCAAGGTTGGTAGTGGCCAACCCGCCAAGAACGCCGCCCACCCCTTCGCTGGTGTGGGGGCGCGTCAGTTGCCCACGAGCTTGATAGCCCGGAGAACTCATGGCTTATTCCTACACCGAACGCAAACGCATCCGCAAGAGTTTCGGCAAGCGCGCCAGCGTGCTCGAAGTGCCGTACCTGCTGCAGATGCAGAAGGATGCGTACACCGCCTTCCTCCAAGCCGACCTTCCGCCCCAGAAACGGACCATCGAGGGCCTGCAGGCTGCGTTCGATTCCGCGTTCCCCATTGTGTCGCACAACGGGTTCGTGGAAATGAAGTTCATCGAGTACAACCTGGCCAAGCCCGCGTTCGACGTGCGCGAGTGCCAGACCCGCGGCCTGACCTACGCCTCCGCCGTGCGCGCGAAGGTGCAGCTGATCATCTATGACCGCGAGTCTTCCACGCCCCAATCCAAGGTGGTGAAGGAAGTGAAGGAGCAGGAGGTCTACATGGGCGAAGTGCCGCTCATGACGGACAAGGGCTCGTTCATCATCAACGGCACCGAGCGCGTGATCGTGTCGCAGCTGCATCGCTCGCCCGGCGTGTTCTTCGAGCACGACAAGGGCAAGACGCACAGCTCCGGCAAGCTGCTGTTCTCGGCCCGCATCATTCCCTACCGCGGCTCCTGGCTGGACTTCGAGTTCGACCCGAAGGACGTGCTGTACTTCCGCGTCGACCGCCGCCGCAAGATGCCGGTCACCATCCTGCTGAAGGCCATCGGCCTGACGCCGGAAACCATCCTGGCGAACTTCTTCGTCAACGACAACTTCCGCCTGATGGACAGCGGCGCACAGCTCGAGTTCGTGCCCGAGCGCATCCGCGGTGAAGTCGCCCGCTTCGACCTGACCGACAAGTCCGGCAAGGTCGTGGTGGCGAAGGACAAGCGCGTCACCGCCCGCCACACCCGCGAGCTGGAGCAGTCCGGCACCACGCACATCAGCGTGCCCGAGGACTACCTCGTGGGCCGCGTGGTCGCGCGCAACATCATCGACCCGGACACGGGCGAGATCATCGCCAAGGCCAACGACGAATTGACCGAGGCGCTGCTCAAGAAGCTGCGCGCCGCCGGCATCCAGGAAATCCAGGCGATCTACACGAACGAGCTGGACCAGGGTCCGTACATGTCGCAGACGCTGCGAATCGACGAGACCGTCGACGAGTTCGCCGCCCGCGTCGCCATCTACCGCATGATGCGCCCCGGCGAGCCGCCGACCGAGGACGCGGTGCAGGCCCTGTTCCAGCGCCTGTTCTACAACCCGGACACGTACGACCTGTCGCGCGTGGGCCGCATGAAGTTCAACGCCAAGGTCGGCCGCGAAGAGGGCACCGGCCCGATGGTGCTGACCAACGACGACATCCTGGCCGTCGTGAAGATCCTGGTGGACCTGCGCAACGGCCGCGGCGAAGTCGACGACATCGACCACCTGGGCAACCGCCGCGTGCGCTGCGTCGGCGAACTGGCCGAGAACCAGTACCGCACCGGTCTCGCCCGGATCGAGAAGGCCGTGAAGGAACGTCTGGGCCAGGCGGAGCAAGAGCCGCTGATGCCGCACGACCTGATCAACTCCAAGCCGATTTCCGCGGCCCTCAAGGAGTTCTTCGGCGCCTCGCAGCTGTCGCAGTTCATGGACCAGACCAACCCGCTGTCCGAGATCACGCACAAGCGCCGCGTCTCGGCCCTGGGCCCGGGCGGCCTGACGCGCGAGCGCGCCGGCTTCGAAGTGCGCGACGTGCACGTCACGCACTACGGCCGCGTGTGCCCGATCGAGACGCCGGAAGGCCCGAACATCGGCCTGATCAACTCGCTGGCGCTGTACGCCCGCCTGAACGAGTACGGCTTCATCGAGACGCCGTACCGCCGCGTGCACGACGGCAAGGTCACCTACGAGATCGACTACCTGTCGGCCATCGAGGAAGGCAAGTACGTGATCGCCCAGGCGAACGCGACGCTGGACGAGGAAGGCCGCCTGACCGGCGACCTGGTGTCCGCCCGCGAAAAGGGTGAATCGATCCTGGTCGGCGCCGACCGCATCCAGTACATGGACGTGTCGCCGGCGCAGATCGTCTCCGTGGCCGCCTCGCTGGTGCCGTTCCTGGAGCACGACGACGCCAACCGCGCGCTGATGGGCGCCAACATGCAGCGCCAGGCCGTGCCTGTGCTGCGCCCCGAGAAGGCCTTCGTCGGCACCGGCATCGAACGCGTCTCCGCGATCGACTCCGGCACCGTCGTCACCGCCAACCGCGGCGGCGTGGTCGACTACGTCGACGCCACCCGCATCGTGGTGCGCGTGAACGACGCGGAAGCCGTCGCCGGCGAAGTCGGCGTCGACATCTACAACCTGATCAAGTACCAGCGTTCCAACCAGAACACCAACATCCACCAGCGTCCGATCGTTTCCCGCGGCGACAAGATCGCCAAGGGCGACGTGATCGCCGACGGCGCCTCGACCGACCTGGGCGAGCTGGCGCTGGGCCAGAACATGCTGGTCGCGTTCATGCCCTGGAACGGCTACAACTTCGAGGACTCGATCCTCATCAGCGAACGCGTCGTGGCCGACGACCGCTACACCTCGATCCACATCGAGGAACTGGTGGTGATGGCGCGCGACACCAAGCTGGGCCCCGAGGAAATCACCCGCGACATCCCGAACCTGTCCGAGCAGCAGCTGAACCGCCTGGACGAGTCCGGCATCATCTACGTGGGCGCGGAAGTGCAGCCGGGCGACGTGCTGGTGGGCAAGGTCACGCCGAAGGGCGAGACCACGCTGACGCCGGAAGAGAAGCTGCTGCGCGCGATCTTCGGCGAGAAGGCTTCCGACGTGAAGGACACCTCGCTGCGCGTGGACCAGGGCTCGCAGGGCACCGTGATCGACGTGCAGGTCTTCACCCGTGAAGGCATCCAGCGCGACAAGCGCGCCCAGCAGATCATCGACGACGAGCTGAAGCGCTTCCGCCTGGACCTGAACGACCAGCTGCGCATCGTGGAAGCCGACGCCTTCGACCGGATCGCCAAGCTGCTGACCGGCCGCGAGGCCAACGGCGGCCCGCAGAAGCTGGCCAAGGGCACGAAGATCGACAAGGCCTACCTGGACTCCGTCGACAAGTTCCACTGGTTCGACATCCGCCCGGCGGAGGACGAGGTGGCCTCGCAGCTCGAGTCCATCAAGAACTCGCTGGAGCAGACCCGCCACAGCTTCGACCTGGCCTTCGAAGAGAAGCGCAAGAAGCTCACGCAGGGCGACGAGCTGCCGGCGGGCGTGCTGAAGATGGTCAAGGTCTACCTGGCCGTCAAGCGCCGCCTGCAGCCCGGCGACAAGATGGCCGGCCGCCACGGCAACAAGGGCGTGGTGTCCAAGATCGTCCCGGTCGAAGACATGCCCTACATGGCCGACGGCACGCCGTGCGACATCGTGCTGAACCCGCTGGGCGTGCCCTCGCGGATGAACGTGGGCCAGGTGCTGGAAGTGCACCTGGGCTGGGCGGGCAAGGGCATCGGCCAGCGCATCGGCGACATGCTGCAGCGCGAAGCGGCCGTGTCCGAAGTGCGCGGCTTCCTCGACGAGCTGTACAACACGTCCGGCAAGAAGGAAGCTCTGAACGAGCTGTCCGACCCGGAAGTGACCGAGATGGCCGGCCAGCTCGCCAAGGGCGTGCCCTTCGCGACGCCGGTGTTCGACGGCGCCTCCGAGAAGGAGATCCGCCGCATGCTGCAGGTTGCGTTCCCCGAGGAAGTGGCCAAGACCAAGGGCCTGACCGCGACCCGCACGCAGGCCTTCCTGTACGACGGCCGCACGGGCGACCAGTTCGAGCGCCCGGTGACCGTGGGCTACATGCACGTGCTGAAGCTGCACCACCTGGTGGACGACAAGATGCACGCCCGCTCGACCGGCCCGTACTCGCTGGTCACGCAGCAGCCGCTGGGCGGCAAGGCGCAATTCGGCGGCCAGCGTTTCGGCGAAATGGAAGTGTGGGCGCTGGAAGCCTACGGCGCTTCCTACACGCTGCAGGAAATGCTGACCGTGAAGTCCGACGACGTGCAGGGCCGCACCAAGGTGTACGAGTCCATCGTCAAGGGCGAACACGCGATCGACGCCGGCATGCCGGAGTCGTTCAACGTGCTGGTCAAGGAAATCCGGTCGCTCGGCATCGACATCGAGCTCGAGCGCAGCTAAGTAGGAAAGGAACAGAGTTAAATGAAATCGCTACTCGACCTGTTCAAGCAGTTCACGCCGGACGAGCACTTCGATGCCATCCGCATCGGGATCGCGTCGCCGGAAAAGATCCGTTCCTGGTCCTTCGGCGAGGTGAAGAAGCCGGAAACGATCAACTACCGCACCTTCAAGCCGGAGCGCGATGGCCTGTTCTGCGCCAAGATCTTCGGCCCGATCAAGGACTACGAGTGCCTGTGCGGCAAGTACAAGCGCCTGAAGCACCGCGGCGTGATCTGCGAAAAGTGCGGCGTGGAAGTGACCCAGACCAAGGTGCGCCGCGAGCGCATGGGCCACATCGACCTGGCCGCGCCCTGCGCGCACATCTGGTTCCTGAAGTCGCTGCCCTCGCGCCTGGGCCTCGTGCTGGACATGACCCTGCGCGACATCGAGCGGGTGCTGTACTTCGAAGCCTACGTGATCACCGACCCCGGCATGACCCCGCTGAAGAAGTTCGGCATCATGTCCGAGGACGACTACGAGGCCAAGCGCAAGGAATACGGTGACGAGTTCGTCGCCAAGATGGGCGCCGAGGGCATCAAGGACCTGCTGGAAGGCATCGACCTCGACATCGAGATCGAGAAGCTGCGCGGCGACCTGACCGGCTCCGAAGTCAAGGTCAAGAAGAACGCCAAGCGCCTGAAGGTCCTCGAGGCCTTCAAGAAGTCCGGCATGAAGCCGAACTGGATGGTGCTGGACGTGCTGCCCGTGCTGCCGCCGGACCTGCGTCCGCTGGTGCCGCTGGACGGCGGCCGCTTCGCGACCTCCGACCTGAACGACCTGTACCGCCGCGTCATCAACCGCAACTCGCGTCTCAAGCGCCTGCTGGAGCTGAAGGCTCCGGAAATCATCGCGCGCAACGAGAAGCGCATGCTGCAGGAGGCGGTGGACTCGCTGCTGGACAACGGCCGCCGCGGCAAGGCCATGACGGGCGCCAACAAGCGCGCGCTGAAGTCCCTGGCCGACATGATCAAGGGCAAGAGCGGCCGCTTCCGCCAGAACCTGCTGGGCAAGCGCGTCGACTACTCCGGCCGTTCCGTGATCACGGTGGGCCCGACGCTCAAGCTGCACCAGTGCGGCCTGCCGAAGCTGATGGCGCTGGAGCTGTTCAAGCCCTTCATCTTCTCGCGCCTGGAAGCCATGGGCATCGCCACCACCATCAAGGCGGCGAAGAAGGAAGTCGAAGCCGGCACGCCGGTGGTGTGGGACATCCTGGAAGAGGTGATCAAGGAGCACCCCGTCCTGCTGAACCGCGCCCCGACGCTGCACCGCCTGGGCATCCAGGCCTTCGAGCCGATCCTGATCGAAGGCAAGGCCATCCAGCTGCACCCGCTGGTGTGCGCGGCGTTCAACGCCGACTTCGACGGCGACCAGATGGCCGTGCACGTGCCCCTGTCGGTGGAAGCGCAGATGGAGGCCCGCACGCTGATGCTGGCCTCCAACAACGTGCTGTTCCCCGCCAACGGCGAGCCCTCCATCGTGCCTTCGCAGGACGTGGTGCTGGGCCTGTACTACACGACGCGCGAGCGCACCAACGGCAAGGGCGAGGGCATGACCTTCACCGACGTCGCCGAAGTGCTCCGCGCGCTCGACGCCGGCGTGGTGGAACTGACCGCCAAGATCAGCGTGCGCCTGAAGCAGTGGGAAAGGGACAAGACCACGGGCGAATTCGTCCCGTCGATCTCCCTCGTGGACACCACGGTGGGCCGCGCGCTGCTGTCCGAGATCCTGCCCAAGGGCCTGCCCTTCAGCGTCCTGAACAAGGCGCTGAAGAAGAAGGAGATCAGCAAGCTGATCAACATCTCCTTCCGCAAGTGCGGCCTGAAGGAGACCGTGGTCTTCGCCGACAAGCTGCTGCAGAACGGCTTCCGCCTCGCGACCAAGGCCGGCATCTCGATCGCCATCGACGACATGCTGGTGCCGGCGCAGAAGCACGACATCATCGAGCGCTCCGAGAAGGAAGTGAAGGAGATCGAGCAGCAGTACGTCTCGGGTCTCGTCACCGCCGGCGAGCGCTACAACAAGGTGGTGGACATCTGGGGCAAGGCCGGCGACGAAGTGTCCAAGGTCATGATGGCCCAGCTCGCCAAGGAGAAGGTGGTCGACCGCCACGGCAAGGAAGTGGAGCAGGAGTCCTTCAACTCCATCTACATGATGGCCGACTCGGGCGCCCGCGGTTCCGCCGCGCAGATCCGCCAGCTGGCGGGCATGCGGGGCCTGATGGCCAAGCCGGACGGCTCGATCATCGAGACGCCCATCACGGCCAACTTCCGCGAAGGCCTGAACGTGCTGCAGTACTTCATCTCCACCCACGGCGCCCGGAAGGGCCTGGCGGACACGGCGCTGAAGACCGCGAACTCCGGCTACCTGACGCGCCGGCTGGTCGACGTGACGCAGGACCTGGTGGTGACCGAGGACGATTGCGGCACCGCCGAGGGCTCGCTGATGCGCGCCATCGTCGAGGGCGGTGAAGTCATCGAGTCGCTGCGCGACCGCATCCTGGGCCGCGTGGCCGCCGAAGACGTGCTGCACCCCGAGACCCGCGCGATGATCGTGCCGGCCGGCCGGATCCTCGACGAAGACGCGGTGGACGACCTCGAAGGCGCCGGTGTCGACGAGGTGAAGGTGCGCACGGCGCTGACCTGCGCCACCCGCTTCGGCCTGTGCGCCAAGTGCTACGGCCGCGACCTCGGCCGCGGCGGCATGGTGAACGTCGGCGAGGCGGTGGGCGTGATTGCCGCCCAGTCGATCGGCGAACCCGGCACGCAGCTGACGATGCGGACGTTCCACATCGGTGGCGCCGCTTCGCGCGCCGCCGTGGCTTCCAGCGTGGAAGCGAAGTCCGCGGGCTTCGTGGGCTTCAACACCACGATGCGCTACGTGACCAACCAGAAGCACGAGCTGGTGGTGATCTCGCGTTCCGGCGAGATCATCATCCACGACGAGCACGGCCGCGAGCGCGAGCGCCACAAGGTGCCGTACGGCGCCACGCTGACGGTGAAGGCCGACCAGCAGGTCAAGGCCGGCGTCATCCTGGCGAACTGGGACCCGCTGACCCGACCCATCATCACGGAATTCGCCGGCAAGGTGAAGTTCGAGAACGTGGAAGAAGGCCTGACGGTGGCCAAGCAGGTCGACGAGGTCACGGGCCTGTCGACGCTGGTGGTGATCGACCCGAAGCGCCGCGGCTCCGCCAAGGTGGTGCGCCCGCAGGTGAAGCTGGTCGACCCGGCCGGCAACGAGGTCAAGATCCCCGGCACCGACCACTCGGTGACGATCGCCTTCCAGGTCGGCGCCCTGATCCAGGTGCGCGACGGCCAGGACGTGGGCCCCGGCGAAGTGCTGGCCCGCATCCCGGTCGAAGGCCAGAAGACGCGCGACATCACCGGCGGTCTGCCGCGCGTGGCGGAGCTGTTCGAAGCCCGTTCGCCCAAGGACAAGGGCGTGCTGGCCGAGATGACCGGCACGGTGTCTTTCGGCAAGGAGACCAAGGGCAAGATCCGCCTGCAGATCACCGATCCGGAAGGCGGCGTGCACGAGGAGCTGGTGCCCAAGGAGAAGAACATCCTGGTGCACGAAGGCCAGGTGGTCAACAAGGGCGAATCCGTGGTCGACGGCCCGGCCGATCCGCAGGACATCCTGCGCCTGCTGGGCATGGAAGAACTGGCGCGCTACATCGTCGACGAAGTGCAGGACGTCTACCGCCTCCAGGGCGTGAAGATCAACGACAAGCACATCGAGGTGATCGTTCGCCAGATGCTGCGTCGCGTGGTCGTCGAGAACGTGGGCGAGTCCGACTACATCGCCGGCGAGCAGGTCGAGCGGTCCGAGATCCTGGACACCAACGACCGGCTGCGTGGCGACGGCAAGATCCCGGCAACCTACAGCAACCTGCTGCTGGGCATCACGAAGGCCTCGCTGTCGACCGACTCGTTCATCTCCGCCGCTTCCTTCCAGGAAACGACGCGCGTGCTGACCGAGGCGGCGATCATGGGCAAGCGCGACGAGCTGCGCGGCCTGAAGGAGAACGTGATCGTCGGCCGCCTGATCCCGGCCGGCACCGGCATGGCCTACCACGTGGCCCGCAAGGCGAAGGACCAGATGGACGAGGCCGAGCGCCGCGCCATCGCCGACGCCGAAGCGGCCGAACTGGCCGAGGTCACGGAAGGCGCCAACGCCTCCGAGACGATCGACCAGGGCCCCTCGACCGCCGAATAAGCGCTCGCGTCCGCCACTGAAGGGCGCCACCTCTTGCAGGGGTGGCGCCCTTTCTTTATCGTCCGGAGACCATGCAGTCTTCGTCGTCGTTCCTCCCCTGGGTGATCTCGGCCGTCGGCCTGTTCTGGGCGGTAGGCGCCTACAACCGGCTGGTGCGCCTGCGCTCGGAAGCCAACCAGGCCTTCGCCGCGCTCGAATCCGAACTCGCGAAGCAGGTGCACCTGGTGCAGGAGTGCGTGCCGCCGGAGGAGGACCAGGCGCAGTCGCAGTTCACCGGCGGCAGCGCCTTCTGGGGCGGTTTGCAGGGGGCCGCGGCGCAGATGCAGGCCTCGCTGGCGGCGGCCCGGATCCGCCCGCTGGACCCGGAGCGCATCGCGGCCCTGGGCGCGGCGCAGGAAGTGCTGAGCATGGCCTGGGACCGCGCGGAGCGCGACGACGCGCACGACCTCGCGGGCCCGCGCCTGCCGGAGAACTTCAGCGGCGAGCGGCAGCAGATCGTGCGCATGACGCAGGCCGCCATCGAGCATTTCAACCACGCGGTGAATGCGTACAACGAGGCGATCGCGCAATTCCCGGCGGCATTGCTCGCCTGGATCTTCGGGTTCCAGCCGGGGCGCGGGCTGCGGGCGAGGCATTGAGCCGTGCGGCGTGTCGCGCTCGCCCTCGCGGTGACATCGGCCGCCTGCCCGCTGCAGGCGCAGCAGGACACGCTCTACCTGCGCACCCTCGCTTCCAATTGCGCGCAATGCCACGGCACGGACGGCCGCACCGCGCCGGGCTCCGCGCTGCCCTCGCTCGCCGGCCAGCCGCGCGACTACCTCCTCGCGCAGCTGCAGGCCTTCAAGGCCGGCACGCGCACGTCGACCATCATGCAGCAGCTCGCGCGCGGCTACAGCGACGCGCAGCTGGAACAGCTCGCGGCCTTCTTCGCCGCGCAGCGCAAGCCATGAGGCGGCGCGCCCTCCTGCACGCCGCCGCCGCGGCGAGCCTCGCGGGCTGCGCGACGGCGCCCGTCCCGGCCACCCCGCGCGTGATCGTGGTCGGCGGCGGCTATGGCGGCGCGACGGCGGCCAAGTACGTGCGCCTGCTGTCGGAGCGCAGGATCTCCGTCGTGCTGGTCGAACCGAACGCCGACTTCGTCTCCTGCCCGCTGTCGAACCTGGTGGTCGGCGGCAGCCGGCAGCTGAGCGACATCACCTCCGGCTACGACGGGCTGGTGCGCCAGGGCGTCACGCTCATGCGGGACACGGTGCGTTCGATCGACCCGCAGCTCAGGACGGTCACGCTGGGCAGCGGCGCGAGCCTCGGCTACGAGAAGCTGGTGCTCTCGCCCGGCGTCGACCTGCTGTTCGACGAGATCGAAGGCCTGCGCGCGGCGCACGCCAGCGGCCGCGTGCTGCAGGCCTGGAAGGCGGGGCCCGAGACCGTCGCCCTGCGCAAGCAGCTGGAAGCGATGCCCGATGGCGGCGTCTATGCGATCACGATCCCCGAGCAGCCCTATCGCTGCCCGCCCGGGCCCTACGAGCGTGCGTGCCAGGTCGCCTGGTACTTCAAGGCCGCCAAGCCGCGCAGCAAGGTGCTGGTGCTCGATGCCAATCCGGACGTGGTCTCCAAGGGCGCGCTGTTCCGGCGCGTATGGGCGGAGCAGTACGGCGGCATGGTCGAATACCGGCCGCAGCACAAGGCGCTGGCGGTCGACGAGCGTGCCGGCGTCGTCAGGTTCGAAGTGCAGGAAGACGTGAAGGCCGACGTGCTCAACGTGCTGCCGCCGATGCGCGCCGGCGCCATCGCCGTGCAGGCCGGCCTGAACAACATGGCGGGCAAGCGCTGGTGCGGCGTCGATTACCTCGGGTTCGAGTCCAGCGTCGCCAAGGGCATCCACGTGGTGGGCGACGCGATCCAGGTCGCGCCGGCCATGCCCAAGAGCGGGCACATGGCCAACGCGCATGCGAAGGTCGCCGCGGCGGCCATCGTCGCGGAGCTTTCCGGCTGGCCCGTGAACCCCGCGCCCATGCTCACCAACACCTGCTACAGCTTCGTCGACGACCAGCGCGTGATCCACGTCGCGAGCGTGCACGAGTACGTCGCCGCGGAGCGCACCTACAAGGCCGTGGGCGCCTCCGGCGGGGTGAGTGCGGGCCCGAACGAACTGGAGGGCCGCTACGCCATGAGCTGGGCGCGTAACATCTGGTCCGACACGCTGACCTGATGCATCCACCCATCCCTCTCTGGCGGCAGCTGCAGGCTGCCGCCTCCGTTTTGGCGTCCGTGCGGCGCGGCGAATCGGCCACGCCGGCGATCGCGCGCGTGGCCCCCGCCGTCCGCCCGGGCGCGCAGGCGCTCGCTTACCACGTCCTGCGGCAGCTCGCACGCGCCGACGCCCTGCGCCGGCAGCTCGCGAAGAAGGCGCCACCGCCGGCGGCCGACGCGCTGCTGTGCACCGCCCTCGCGCTGGCCTCGCAGGAGGAGGGCGCCCTCTACGAGCCCTTCACGCTGGTCGACCAGGCGGTCGAGGCCGCCAAACGCAGCAAGGACACGCGTCCGCAGCAGGCCTTCATCAACGCCTGCCTGCGCCGCTTCCTGCGCGAGCGCGAGGCGCTGCTCGCCGCGATCGAGGGCGACCCGGTCGCGCGCTGGAACCATCCGGCGTGGTGGATCGCGCTGCTGCAGCGCGACTACCCGGAAGACTGGGAGCAGGTGCTGGAGGTGAACAACACGCCGGCGCCCATGACCCTGCGCGTGAACACGCACAAGATCTCGCGCGAGCCGCTGCGGGAGCTGCTGGCCGCGCAGCACATCGCCTCCGAGCCGGTGGGCCGGCACGGGCTCATCCTCGACCGGCCGCATGCGGTGGACGCCATCCCCGGCTTCGCGGACGGCCTCTGGTCGGTGCAGGACGCCGGCGCCCAACTCGCCGCCGAGCTGCTGCTGGAGCCCTTCGCGCCGGATGCGCCCCTGCGCATCCTGGATGCCTGCGCCGCTCCCGGCGGCAAGACCGCGCACCTGTGCGAACTGGCGCGCCAGGCCCACATCGTGGCGCTGGACGTCGATCCGGTGCGCTGCGAGCGCATCCACCAGAACCTGCAGCGGCTGGACCTGCGGGCGGAGGTCCGCACGGCCGATGCCGGCGAGCCTTCCACCTGGTGGGATGGGAAACCCTTCGACGCGATCCTGCTGGACGCGCCCTGCACCGCTTCCGGCGTGGTGCGCCGCCATCCCGACGTGCGCTGGCTGCGGCGCGAGGCCGACGTGTCGCAGCTCGCCGCGCAGCAGGAGCGCCTGCTCACTGCGCTCTGGCCGCTGCTCAAGCCGGGTGGTACGCTGGTGTACTGCACCTGCTCCGTGTTCCGCGCCGAGGGCGACCGGCAGGTCGCGGCGTTTCTTGCACACAACAGCACGGCCCTTTTGCGGCCCGGCCCGGGCCATTTCCTGCCACGAGACCGGTCGCATCCCGAAGGCGTCCGGGACAATGAGCCACGTGACCACGATGGCTTCTTTTACGCGGTGGTGCAAAAGAGTGCACAGCATGCACCGGCCCCCCCGGAGGCCTAGGAGCCTTTTCGCCCTCGTTTTCTGCGTCCTGTTGCTGGCGGGCGGCGGCTGGCGCACGGCCCCGGCCCAGATCCACCTGGCCGAGGTCACCCAGCTGAAGGCCGAGCGGACCGACGAAGGGGTGCTGCTGAGCGCGGCCGTCCGCTTCGAGCTGCCGCAGGTGGTGGATGATGCGCTGGCGAAGGGCATTCCCATGTACTTCCTCGCCGAGGCCGCCATCTACCGGGACCGCTGGTACTGGTACGACAAGCGCGTGGCCTTCGCGACGCGCCACATGCGCCTGTCCTTCCAGCCGCTCACGCGGCGCTGGCGGCTGCAGGTCTCGTCCGCGCCCATCGGCAACTCCGGCCTGGTGCTGGGGCAGATGTTCGACACGCGCGACGATGCGCTGGCCGCCGTCCAGCGCATCTCGGGCTGGCACATCGCCGACGCCGCGGCGGTGGACCCCGAGTCCACCCACACCGTCGACTTCCGCTTCCGGCTGGACGTGTCGCAGCTGCCGCGCCCGTTCCAGATCGGCGCGGTGGGCCAGGCGGACTGGATCATCCTCGCGGTGCGCAACCAGCGCCTGCTGCTGGATCCCAAGTGAGCGTCCCGCGCCCGCCCGAAGGCCCTCCGCGCAAGCTGATCGAGAGCTCGCGGGCCTGGCGCTGGGCCATCGTCGTCGGCGTCGCGGTGGCGGCCGGCATCGGCATCGTGCTGATGTTCCTGCTCACGCAGGCCACCAACAACCGCGAGTTCTACGAGCGCAACTACGGCCGCCTGTTCGTGCTGAACATGGTGGTGGCCGGCGTGCTGCTGGCCGTCATCCTGTGGGTGTTCGTGCGGCTCGCCTCGCGTTTGCGGCGCAAGAAGTTCGGCAGCCGGCTGCTGGTGAAGCTGTCGGCGATCTTCACGCTGGTGGGGGTGGTGCCGGGCGTCCTGATCTACGTGGTGTCGTACCAGTTCGTCTCGCGTTCGATCGAATCCTGGTTCGACGTGAAGGTGGAGGGCGCGCTCGACGCCGGCCTGAACCTGGGCCGCGCCACGCTGGACACGCTCTCCGCCGACCTCGCCACCAAGACGCGCAGCGCCGCGGGACAGCTGGCCGAGACGGCGGATCCGTCCGCGGGCCTGGTGCTGGAACGCATGCGCGACCAGCTGGGGGCCTCCGACGTGATCCTCTGGAACGCGGGCGGCCAGATGATCGCGAGCGCCGGCGCCTCGCGCTTCCAGCTCGCGCCGGAACGGCCGACGCCGCACCAGCTGCGCTCCGTGCGGACGCAGCGCGCCATCACCACGATCGAGGGCCTCGACGATCCCGCCGCGACCTCGGCCAGCAACGCCCGCATCAAGGCGATCGTGATGGTGCCGCAGCCGAGCCTGGGGCTGCTGGCGGAAGCGCGCTTCCTGCAGGCCACGGTGACGCTGCCGGCGACGCTGGTGGCCAACGCGATCGCCGTGCAGGAGGCCTACCGGGAATATCAGGAGCGGGCGCTGGCGCGCGAAGGGCTGCGCCGCATGTACATCGGCACGCTGACCCTCAGCCTGTTCCTCGCGGTGTTCGGCGCGGTGCTGCTGGCGATCGTCCTCGGCAACCAGCTCGCGCGCCCGCTGCTGCTGCTGGCCGCCGGCGTGAGCGAAGTGGCCGCGGGCGACCTCTCGCCCAAGCCGGCGCTGCAGGGCAAGGACGAACTGGGCGGCCTCACCCGCGCCTTCGCCGACATGACGCAGCAGCTGGCCGAGGCGCGCGCCTTCGTCGACCGAAGCATGGACGAAGTGAGCGCGGCGCGCGGCCACCTGCAGGCCATCCTGGACAACCTGACCGCCGGCGTGATCGTGTTCGATGCGCAGGGACACATCGAGACCGCCAACCCCGGCGCCGCGGAGATCGTGCACGTGCCGCTGGAGACCTACCAGGGCCAGCTGCTGGCCGAGGTGCCGGGCCTGGAAGCCTTCGGGGCGGCCGTGCAGCAGCGCTTCGACGACTTCATGCAGGAGCGCACCCACACGATCCTGGTGGACCACTGGCAGCAGACCTTCGAATTGAACACGGCGCATGCGGGCGCCGCGGCCAACGTGGTCACGCTGGTCGTGCGCGGCGCGTCTCTCCCGGGCGAGGGCCGGCTGCTGGTGTTCGACGACATCTCCGAGATCGTCTCGGCCCAGCGGGCGCAGGCCTGGGGCGAAGTCGCGCGCCGGCTGGCGCACGAGATCAAGAACCCGCTGACGCCGATCCAGCTGTCCGCCGAACGCCTGGAGATGAAGCTCGCGCCCAAGCTGGGCGACGCCGACCGGCCGCTGCTGTCGAAGGCCGTGCACACGATCGTGGAGCAGGTCGAGTCCATGAAGCGGCTGGTGAACGAGTTCCGCGACTACGCCCGGCTGCCGGCCGCCGAACTCAAGCCGGTGGACCTGAATTCACTGGTGAACGACGTCCTGCACCTCTATGCGCGCGAGGGCGACCCCTCGCGCAGCGCCTCGCAGGTGCCCGTTCGGGTGGATCTCGACCCCGCTTGTCCGAGGATCCTGGGAGATGCGCAGCAATTGCGACAGGTCATCCACAACCTGCTGCAAAACGCGCAAGATGCCACCGAGGGGAGCGCGATCCGCGAAGTCACGGTGCGCACGCAGTGGAGCGAAGCGGCGCGGCGGGTCCGCCTGATCGTGCAGGACAGCGGGGCCGGGTTTCCGGAGCACATCCTGAAACGCGCGTTCGAGCCCTATGTGACCACCAAGGCGAAGGGCACGGGCCTGGGCCTCGCGGTCGTGAAAAAAATCGCGGATGAGCATGGGGCCCGCGTGGATCTGAAGAACCGGATCGCCGAGGGTGTCATCCGCGGGGCCCAAGTGTCGTTATCATTTGGAGTTGCGAGTTAACAACGGCACCGAGGCCGTGCGCTCGTGAGTGGGGCTCCTGGGAGGGGCATGCGTTTCGGGGTCCGATCCGAGCAGACGGACGAACGAGTGGCGGTTTGGGGCAAGAAAGCTGATGGCAAACATACTGGTGGTGGATGACGAACTGGGGATCCGCGATCTCCTGTCGGAAATCCTCAACGACGAGGGACATAGCGTCGAACTCGCGGAGAACGCGGCGCAGGCCCGGGCGGCCCGCCAGCGCGTGCGGCCCGACCTGGTCCTGCTGGACATCTGGATGCCCGACACCGACGGCGTCACGCTGCTGAAGGAATGGTCCTCCAGCGGCCTCCTGAGCATGCCGGTGGTGATGATGAGTGGCCATGCCACCATCGAGACGGCGGTGGAGGCAACCAAGATCGGCGCCCACTCCTTCCTGGAGAAGCCGATCACCATGCAGAAGCTGCTGAAGGCGGTGGAAGCGGGCCTCGCGCGCAACAGCGGGCAGGCCACGCCGACGCTGGTGGCGCGCAAGCCGGGCATGGGCGTGGTGGTGCCGCTGCCGGTGCAGGAACTGACGGTGGAAGCCGCCATGACGGGCGGCCAGAGCCTGCCGGCCGTTGTGGAGATGGGGCCGCAGGCGCGCCAGGTCTTCGAACTGGACAAGCCCCTGCGCGACGCGCGCGACGAATTCGAGAAGTGCTACTTCGAGTTCCACCTCGCCAAGGAAGGCGGCTCGATGACGCGCGTGGCGGAGAAGACCGGCCTGGAGCGCACGCACCTGTATCGCAAGCTGAAGCAGCTGGGCGTGGACCTGTCGCGCGGCAAGCGCAACTCGTCGTCGGCGGCCTGATGTCGAAGCGGGGCGGGGGCGCTTCCCACCCTGCTATAATCTCTCCTCTCACGGCCCGGTAGCTCAGTTGGTAGAGCAGCGGATTGAAAATCCGCGTGTCGGTGGTTCGATTCCGCCCCAGGCCACCAGAATTCAGTTCCTTGTACATCAAGGACTTAGGCGGCCTCCTCGTGAGGCCGTTGTCGTTTCTGAGGCTCGCCAAGTCGGTTTTCTGGCGCAGTTTCTGGCAATCGACAGTGGTTTGACTGCGCACGAGGCGCGACTGACTGCGCTTGAATGCGCGTCAGCCGTGCTCAAGCGCTCTGGGTGATTCGGGCCAGGACAGCCGCAGAAGGGGCCGCAACGGGCCTTTTGCCGGCCAGCCATGACTCGCCGTGCGCACGCAACTTCAGCCCAAGGAGTTGCTGATGCGAAAACCTCTCCCGCCGCTTGTTCGGTATCAGATGCGCCGTCGCCACCTGAAAGACATTCAGGACGAGGGCAGCGCCAGCTCGGTCGACGATGCGTCCGGCGACCTCAAGGCGAGGGCGCCAGCCACAGAGAGCCCTAAACACCGGGCATCGCGCGCGTCTAAAGGCGCCAGCCTCCTACACGCAGCTCCATCAACCAATCTGGAGCTGCACATGCACACCAACCAAACCATCCCTGCCAACCTCGACGCAGTCGCCCCCGGCAACATCGAGCACAGTGCCGATGCACTGGATGTCGGAAAGCGTGCGGACGCGCTGGACGAGGGGCGTGTCCAGGTCAAGTCCGCGAAGCGCAAGACTGGCGCGGACGTGGTGGCCAAGAAGGAATGCGCGGACGAGCTCGCGAAGAAGCCGGCCAAGAAGGGGCGGCCACGCGTGACGCCGTACAAGGAAGGCGATGTCTGGAGCTACCGCGTGCGCCGCGGGGGCCTAGACATCTACGAAACCGGATTCGAAAACTCGGATGCCGCCCACGAGGCGATAAACGCGCTCATCACCCAGCTGGGCACCGGCAAGGCTCCCATGTATGGTGGCCCGAAGGAAAACAGCGTGGGCAAATCCATGCAGCGCTATGGCCTGGACCACCTACCCGGGCTCAAGGGAGCGCCGCAGGCAGTCCGTCGCATGAACCGCTGGCTCAAAGCACTGCGCTTGCCGCTGTTGGCCATTCTGCCGCTGGGGCAAGCCGACCAGGCTCCCAAGGGCGTGTCGGTGCGCAAGGGTCGCTATTGGGCGGTTCACCTCGTGCCCCATACCGATGTGGCCCGGATTCCGAAGGGCCTGCAAGACCATCGCGCGGCACTGGTCTCCAAGTCGGCAGACTCTTCGAGGGTGCGGCAGGTCTTGGCGGCCAAGCCGATGCTCAAGCTCTCGCACGACGACCTGCAAAGGTATATCCAGGTGCTGGAGGCCGAAGGTCTGGCCCGGGCGACCGTGGTTCAGGAACAGGCACTTCTGCGCAGCCTATTCAATCACGCCCGGGATTGCTGGAACTGGAACAGCATGGGGAAAAATCCTGGCAGTGGCTTGAAGCTCACGGGCGAACTGGTGGAGCGCGAACGCGTGCTGTCACTCGACGAGCAGCAGCGCTTTGACGAGGTTCTCAGGGAATGCCGCGAGCAGCTGCACGGCCCGGCTTTCAAGCTACTGCTGCAAACCGCCATGCGTGCCAGTGAGCCGAGGAACGCGACGTGGGGCGACGTCGACATGCAGAACTGCATCATCACCCTGCGTACGGACAAGGGTGGAAAAGGGCGCAAGGTGCCGCTGTCGCCGGAGGCCCTCGACGCGTTGCGGGAGCTCGGGCCGAGCGAGGACCCCAAGGAGCCCATCTTCCGAATGACGTACGAATCCCTCAAGGCGGCTTGGCGCCGCGTATGCGAGCGCGCCGGCATTGTGGACCTGCACATTCATGACCTTCGGCACACAGCTGCCACCCGAATGGTGCTGAAGACTGGCAACGCCGTTTTCGCGCGAATTCTGACGGGCCATAAGAATTGGGAAATGGTCGACCGCTACATCAACGTGACCGCGCATGATGTTGTGAAAGTCATGCACGCTGTAGACGCGTCGCCGCCGGCACCGGCTACACCAGTCGAGCATGCCGAAGCGTCTGCGGACGTTAAGGCCCTGATGGCGCAGCTTTCCTCGTTGCATGCGCAACTTTCGCAGCACCTGGCGGCGGCACCCGCACCGCAGCCTGCGGCCGAATCCATCGAGCCTCACGCGGTGCGCCGAAGCGCTGCGAACGACCCGCAGGCGCCTCAGAACCAGACCCGCAGGAGCTGACCGGGCGCTACGCCGGCAAGTGGCTTGAACGGTCGCTCGCCGGCTTACCTTGCTGGACGCCCCACGGTGCCGCACCCCGCTTCCCCCACGTTCCTATACGAGGAGCCCCCCTTTCTTGGGGGTCGAAAGGAACTCCATGTTGCAAATCGCCGACTACGGCGCAAAGCTCCTCTCCCACATCGCCATCGCAGCAGACAAGCTCTCGCTTGGCCTGTTGATGGACCCTGAGGAGGTCGTCAGGACCGTCGCACCGCGTTACCCGGACGCGGTCAGCAACCGTTGGTGGGTATGCGGCAACCTCCACCGCGGCATGTTCGCTGCCGCTCAGGCTGCGCCGCTGCGTCACCTCGGGAAGGTCATTCTCACACCGCAAGGAACCAAGTATCTGGTCCTCGCACAGCAAGCCGGTGCGTGGCAGCACCGCCTGATGCTGCAATTAGCCGGCCGGCAGATGAGGGACTTCTTGGCGGCTAGCCTCGACATCGGGTTCGAGTTGTCGCTGGGTTGCGCCGGCGAGGAAGAAGGTCTGCTTGTTCAGGACTGTCGGTTCGTGTCAGCGTTGCTGGGCGAGATGGACTTGCAGCGTGAAACTGTTCCGCGCATGTCACCGCACCTGCTTCGCAAGGAAGCGTGCATGGTGGCGAGCAGCCTGCTGTCTCCGTCAGAAGTCTGCGTCGAGGAGTTGCAAGTCCCGCACCACGTGTGCGTCAGCATCGTGGCATCTGACGAACTCGTCGCAGCAGTGATGGAAAGCGACCGGCCTGACCAAGGGAACTGACCCACCAGCGCCGGCCGTTCGCCGCGGTCCATGATTAATCCCCGCAAGCCTGTCACGCTTGCGGGGATTTCCTTTTGATGGCCGGCCTGCGCCGGACAACCGAGCCACTCGATTTGAGGCTGGCCAGATGGGAAAAACCCCGCGGGGGCGGGGAGTCAGCGAATCTCAGAGTGGAATCCAGGAACGCTGCGCAGCGAACGCTTCGTCGAGCCATTTCTCAACGACGCTGGAGTGCCAGTACAGCAGGCGGCCTCGCCGCACCCCAGCAGGAAGCTTGTCCGACTTCAACAGACCTTCGACACTACGTACCGACATCCGCAGCGCGTCGGCGAGCTCAGCTTTTGTCAAAAGATGCGGCACAGTGGCATTCGGAGTAGTGACATTCTGCGAGATGGCCTGATTCATTTCATGCTCCATAAAGTGAGTGACTGGAGCCTCGTGTACGTACCCGGCCTCTTTAGGGGCGTCCTAAAGTGCCGGCCGCTCTCTCAGGGCCAGACACGGAGTACGCCGTCGTCGAGCGCGCCATGCTGCGCGTGGCATAGATGTAAGGAGACGCCGAGGCGATAGGCCAGGAGCGCCAAGGCAATCGGGCGTTCGTGAGCATGCGACGTGACATTCGAGCACGTCAAACGACATAGAGCGGTGGCCTTAGAGGCCGGAGAGGGCCAAATCGAGCCAGTTTGCGGGAGCCGCGCTACAGTCGGCACTTCATTTGACATGGTGGGCACGTCATTTGACATGGTGGGCACGTCATTTGACATGACCTGAAGCACCGTCGCGCGCATGTCGAATGACATGCCAAATGCCGCCCTTTAACCTTGAGGGCCTTTGCGCCAGCGGACTTCACCTTCGCCGAGCGACCAACCAGAGTCCACAACGCGCGTAAAGTCGTCGTCACGCCCCACGTTCGGCATATCCCCCAGCACTTCGCGCTTGTCGCTGGGGCCGCCGAAGCTTTTGACGACCACGACCTTTTCGGTCCATCGGGCGCCTGACGCCTCGGCATTGGCGTATGTATCCGGACGAATTTTCGCGGCGGTCACCACCTCCAGCGCGCGCAAAGCGCGCATCGGCCGGCCGTCCACCACCAAGGGTGCATGACCTCCGATGAATGAGCGCTGCTCCTCTAGTATGGCGATGGCTTCGTCGAGCGTCATGGCAACAAGCAAAATCCGCGAAGGGTCTTCGTATCAGTGTTGATTGTCTTGGCGCTGGGGCCCCAGCGCCAAGTCCTGCAGCTTGCGTCCCAATCTTTCGTCCGCTGCGACGGCATCAATGTCCCTTTCCAGACCCAGCGCAGCCAGCACCCGCAGGTAGGTTCCAAGCGTCGCTCCAGGGGCGCCCGCTTCCACCTTGTAGACGGAGCTTCGAGAGATGCCAGCGCGAGCGGCGACCGCTGCTGCGCTCAGTCTGCGCCGGCGCCGAGCTAGGTGAATGCGCGTTCCGAGCGCCGTCAGCATCTGCTGCTCCTGAGGAAAGGTGATGGGCGCTCTGCTCGGCATTTGTCTTCCGTCACAGACGAACGTGGCTCTAACTGTCTAGAACAGCGGACTTCTCTACAATCAACTACATATCGCTGAAATCGGCGCCTCGCCGCTCAAGGGGGTCGCCAGCCGCACCAACTGGCTTCGCAGGGCTGCCTGCAGGTGCGGCGGACTAATGCCTTCGTTCGGGTCGGTGAGAAGCAGGTTGGGGAGCGCCCAGGCAGGCCAGCCGGTTGCGTCATCGTCCAGTGCCAGCCAGGAACCAGGGTCTCTGCGCAGAACGTCCTGGGTGACTTGCTCGCCACGGGACAGTCGGAGGAACCTGTCTTCCCCCATTTCAGAGTGATAGGTCGCGCCGATGACGCGCGTGCGCAAGCCAGCCGGCAGGCGCTTCGCAGCGCCAGCGCACCGATATCGAAGCACCCAAGAGGTACTTAGCACAATGCGCACGTGCGGGTAGGGCTCGAGCATCTCCTCCAGGAGCGCTGCGTGTTGGAACAGCACGTATGGTTCAGGAGCGCGCAGGTACGCGCCCCGTCTAGGATGCCACCAGACGTTCGCGTTGCTCAGTACTCCGTCGAAGTCGAGATAGAGCACCGGTTGGCCACGGCCCTTCGGGACTCTCATCCCTGTTCATGCTCCAAAAAATCCGTCTGCGTGTCCGAGGAGTTCTGGCGGAAGCACTGCAGTGACCGAAATGCTTGTGGGCTTGTTCCCAGGATTGTCCGGTCTCAATCCGTCCGGCGCGAGCAGGCGCGCGGCGGTCAGAACCACGTCGGGCAAAACTGACTCTCTATCGGCGGCCAGTTGGTGCTTGCTCTCGAGCGCCGCGCGCAACTGCGGAGACACCGGCACGCGCACATCCACCGCTGCTACCGATGTTCCTGCTGCCATCAACAAGCGCAGGTTCTTGCCCCGCATATCGGCGAGCAGTTCGGCAACCAGTGTTCCTACTAAGGGCAAGAAGAAGCGGTGCTGAATCGCGCCCGTCTGAATGGCGACCACCCAAAACGTGAATCTTGGTCCGATGCCAATGGCGTCGGATGTGATGATGGCCGAGGCCGACTCGGTTCTGAAGTGCTCCAGTACGTCTATGGTAAGTGCCGTGGTGAAGTACCACGCCGTTTCCGAACCCTCGGATTTTCCTGCGCTGCGAACCAAGCCCCCGTCCCAGAGGCGGTGCTGTGCCAATGCAAGCTCAATGAGTTCCGTGGCGGTATCTGCGTTCATCAAGTGGTCACTGGAAAGGCAAGCGCTCGTGCGGGTCGCAGTGGACGAGGGAGGTGACACTCGACGTCGCCGACCGCTGGAGAGAGGCGGCATGGTCTCGAATTCTGAACACGCCCGCAACAAGTTTCGATTACGAAATTGCAGGGGCGCTGAGAGTAGTTCCTACACAGGGCACCGGGGCGAGGTCCCGTACCTGTGGAGGAACTCTATTGAACCTAAGACGCAAGAAACGCGGACGACCTGGAGTGACACTTGCGGAAGTGCTGCGGGCGTGCGAGGCACTCAAGGCCCAAGGGCGAGCGGTGGGACCCACCAACGTCCGTCTCGAACTTGGCCGGGGAAGTTTCAACACCATCGTTAGACATCTGAGAGCGCTCGGTTATGGGAGGCCTGCGCCAAGGAAAGACTCCTAGTTCAGAGGCGCGTGGGGTTCCACTTCATTCCACGCGCGTCACTTTGATTGACAACGGCCCCCTTGGGGGCCTCCTTTCGTTGGTCACCCCGCGTTGTCGGCGCTGGCCGCAATGCCATTCGGTCGACTGCTCATGGACCGGTACTGCTCTTCCGCATCCTCGATGTTGTTCTCCAATGCTCGTACACCATCCTGAGCCTCCATGTAGTCATACTCTTTGAGCACCGTCGGCAATGAATCGTTGAGGATAAGCGCCACCAAGGCGTACTCGCGGGGATTGCGCTTCAGGTGGTCTGTTGCCGCGATATGCCGGAACGAGTGGGTCGAAAGCCCAATGCCGGATTCGGTGTAGGGAGCTGTTCGAGTCTTGATGCAATGGTAGATGCCTGCTGATGTAAACCCCCAAGCTTCCTCAGGAACCTCGACTGGCAGGGACTTGCGTCGCGAGACACTGGGCAGAAATACCCGATGAGAGGCGCTGGAGTGCTTCAACAGCGGACGTGCCTCATTCAGGTACCGATTGACCCAGACGTTTAGGGTCGGGTGGAGAGTCACTGTGTACGGCATGGCACTGCTCGATTTCTCGTTCTTGAAGTCTGACAGCGGGAAATCCAGCTCCCACCCAGAGCCCGCGCGGCGCAGGTTCGCGGCTGAGCCTCGGAACGTCATGATGGCGAAGTGGTGCCCTCGCAGCGGGTGCCGTTGTAGCATCTTCAACAAGAGCAAGTCCCTCAACCAAGCGGCATAGCTGCGCTTGTGGTGCGCTGGGGGAGGTTGGTTCTCAATTGCTGAAATGATTCGGACGAGCTCCAGCATGGGGGATTCCTGGCGAATCAGCGAACCCATGGTTTCCTTCGGATTTCGTGACTTCTCGCCCTTGCTCTGTTCTTGGAGCTTCTTCTGATGGTCCAGAAGCACGCGGTACGCGGCTTCACAGCGAGCTTGCCAAGCCGTCGCAGAATCGTAGTCACACGCTGCCTCCGGTCGGCCTTCGGCGGGCAGCGTCTGCGCCAAGTCCGTCATCAACCACACTGCGCCGGTCTTCGGGCGCAAATGGCTTCTAAGGTTATTCAGCGCTGTCAGGACGCCACTGTGAAGAATGCCGTCGGAGCGGTTTTGAATCCACTTTACATACCGCTTGATGAGGTCGTCTCGAACCAGCCAGGCGAGTGTGTCGAGACCCGCCGCAGGCAGCTCTTGCCCTCCATACTTTCGGGGCGTCGCGAGATACCCCAGAAAGCACCGGACGAGTTGAAAATGGAGTGCCGCTGATGGGCACACTTGACCGTCAAAAACCGCGCTGCGGTCGATGTCAATGGAAACTCGCGAAGCTGGCTTGAGCCGCCACGTGTTGCGGGGCGTAGCATCGTCGCGGGAAAAGTCGACCTTGATGGCAATGAGCTGCTGCCACTGGGCAAAAAGACGTTCGGTTGGTTCAAGCGCAAACTTGGCGAGTCCTTCCCGGTTGCGTCGCATCCTCTCGCCAAATGTGGTCGTGGGACGTTTCGCATCCTCTCTCCGTTCCGACCCCCTCAGTCGTCGTGCGGGGATGCGGCAGATGAGTGTGTCGGGCCGAACGTCCAGTACTTTCTCAAGTGCGCGGACTGCGTGGAGCGAGTCGTGTTCCGGCAGACCATCACCTGCGAACCACCTTTTCAGGGTCCCCATGCAGATTCCGGACGCTCGACACAAGGCGGCGCGAGTCAACCCGCTGCGTTGGTACGCGAGATGAAGGGCTCCGCTAAAACTTTCGGGGAGGGTGTCATCATTCGCCATTCCGATGGCCACAGAGCGCCACCACAAGATTTGTTCGACGCGGTCTTTTAGCGTCCGCGCCGCTACGTTTTCCGACTGGACGTCTTGGAAGCGCTGGAAGAGCGAGTCAAACATTTCACCGAAATCCTTCCCCAAGGGCATCGAGGATTCGCGGGAAAGGACGGAGCGCCAAGCTCGAAGGGCGGTCCTGAAGTTGGCGATTTGGCCGGTCGATTTTTTGTTGGATGTCAAGGTGTCGACACCACGGCTCTCAAGGTCTGCGTACGTCGAATGCAGTTCGGCCAAGGCTGCGGGTTTGGAAGTCTGCTGTTTGGTCATGCGGATTCTGTTGGTTCAGTTTGGTGTTTCACGGCAACGTGAAACGCGGTTTCACGGCTGATGCCCCCTTTGCTCTGATTTCTCCATGAGAGGAGGGCCCGTACGGCGTCTCGAACTGATACGAGATTTCGAGACAAACCCGGATGGCCACCTCAAATTCCTCCACCTGTGGCCGGGTCAAATTCCTCCAGGCCAGGACGGGGGGATTTTCGTCTTTTCTTCCTTGACGGCTGTTCGGCAAGCGAAGCGCGTCAGGCCGG
>NZ_JAEQNE010000004.1:0-337500 GCF_016722785.1 Ramlibacter monticola
CCAAACCTTACACTGCCCAATAGCGCCGCCGTGCCTCGGCGGTTTAGTCCAACAAGGTTTATCTGCCGCAGGGAGGGTCCGTGGTTGTCGATGCTGCGCGGCGGCAGATAAACGCTATTCGTTTTCGTTAGACCGTGCAATCAGACGCGCTGACACAGTTCGACGGCCAACTCTTGGACGGGCTTGAGTTCTGCGCTCGGGTCTACGCCCTGTTCGAGTCCATCTGGAGTTCCCCTGACGGTGGTTCCCGGCTGCGAATGCGACCGACCCAAGTGGAGAAGCGACTGCTGGAGGAACTCCTTCCGATTTGCATGTATGTCCAGGCGAACTACCGACCCGGCCTTTACATGTCGGTTCGCTGGATTGACGGGCCGCAAACCTACGACGCAGAAATTGAGCAGCGTGGCGGCCACGTTTCAGAGAACAACTACCCGGCGAAGGCGTACGCCGAAGTGACCTCCGCGGTCCATCCCAACGAATATCTCAGTCGCGAGTTGTTGGACACGGCAGGTTTTGCCTTTGGACTTGACGGCTTGCGTCGACTGAAGGACGGTTCCATCGAGTCGGTGCCGGTCAGCCATACCAACGGAGATTTCGTTGCCAAGTTTGCTGATCTCGTGCTGGACCAAGTGGCGAAGAAGGAAGCAAAGCGATACCCGCAGGACACCACGTTGATTGTCCAGTGCACGTTGAACCTCCCTTACATGCCGGACGAATGGGCCGATTTGGTGGTTCGTATTAGGGAGCGGCTACCGCCCTCCCAATTCCGTGAGATCTACCTGTACGACCCGGTTGGCCGCTACAGTCATACGATCTTTCCAAAGTCAAAGGCAGCAGATGGCGCCCGCCCGGTCTAACATGTCGTTCGACGCGGACACGCACCGGCAAGGCGCCGCAAGCCGTGCGCGGGAGCATACGTCTTGCGGCGCCTCGCCGCTGCGTGCCGGTCAACTCCGACGTTATACGTCCTCACAGGCGCTGCTGGGCGGTACCGAGTAAACTGTGTCGAAGCATGTGGAGGTCGCAATGTCCACCCTAGTCGACGAACTTTCAGCTCGAGCCAAAGCTTTGTCAGCCGAGGATCGCGCTCGCCTCGCAGAAGAACTCCTGGAGTCCTTGCAGGGGGAGGCTGACGCCGACGCCGAGGCTGCCTGGGATCGGGAAATCGAGCGCCGGGTTGCCGAAATCGAGTCGGGCGCCGTCCGTCTCATCCCCGCCGAGGAAGTCCACGCCGAAGCCCGCCGTTTGATTCGGCGGTGAGAGCGGTCCGCTACCACCCGGAAGCCCGTGCGGAGTTTCTGCACGATGTCGAGTACTACGCGGCCATCAGCACTCGGCTTGCGGAAATCTACGACAAGGCGGTTCACGCCGCGGAAATGCAGGCGGCTGCTACTCCTGAGGCTTGGCCAGAATACCGAAACAAGACGCGCCGCGTCATTGATCGCAGGTTCAAATTCTCGCTGGTGTATTTGCATAGCGAGCATGAGGTCTATGTCGTCGCCATCGCGCCCATGAAGAGGCGGCCAGGCTACTGGAAGAGGCGGGTCCGTGACGTATAACAGGTCGGTCGACGCTGACACGTTGCGGCAAGGGGCCGCACGGCGCCGTTGGAAATCGTGCACCGTTCCACCCCTTGCCGCAACGTGCCGGTCATCTTCACGTTAGACGCTACCCAGCACCATGCGCTCCTTTGCATGCATCGCTTCGCTCTTCCTCGTGGCCGAGGCTTCATCGTCATGGGCCTTCGAGCAGGCGTTCGAGCCGCCACCATTTGTAGTGTCCGTACCGCAGATCCCGGACTTCAGGGTCACCAACATCCCCAATCGCTCGAATGCACTTTCCGTTCATGCTCTGGGCCGGAATGAGATCTTTGCGGCGGAAGTGACCGCGGCGCCTTCGCCTCAGGCCGGTAGTACGAGAACGTGCGCTGGTATGTTCCTTCGGGATCTCGTCAAACGCCCAAACATGCCAGACCGAGACAGCATCTATCGCGCGCCCTTTGATGCATCTACCTTCCTGGTCCTTTACATTCTTGAACAGCGGGGCAAGAAGGAACTGCATGCTCACCTCTTGTCTTCTGCGGGTGGAACTCACTGCGTCGACGCCCACTTCAGCCGAGACATGGCGGTCGGCGAGGACGAGGACAAGTGGAGAACAACATTCACGGGCGCTCGCATTCGCGAAGGCAGCAAGTGATGCCTAACCCGTGCATCAGTCGGGCCGCTTCAGCCGGCTTCTGGCTTCCGCGGGCAATGCCGTCTTACATGGCAGTCGACGCGGACGTTCTATCGGCGCGCTCTCGCCCGCCTACTGTCCGCGGGTCGTTTCTACGTTAGACGGCGGAGAAACCCCGTGCTTGATCAACGGTCCTGCCAGTAGCCAGGCCGGCGACGTTGATGGGCAACCGCCAACACGATGACCTCGGTGCCTGCCACCTCAAAGTGGATCGTGTAGGGAAAGCGCCGGAGGATGTAGTAGCGGATAGCGTCCGAATCTGCGGGCCACATCAGCGGATCCTCGGAGAGGCTATCGATTGCCGCGATCAATTCGGAACGGAATGCATCCGCCGCGAAGGGGCTGCGTTCGAAGTACCAGTGAAAGGCTTCCTCGATCTCCTCTTCTGCTAACGGCAGAAGCGAAACTCGGAAGCGCACTACAGAGCGCTCAAGCGCGCCTTCGCATCGGCCCAAGCGACGGGCTGCACGGAGCCGTCGCGGAGGGCTGCGCGGCGCTTTCGCACTTCTTCCCGCCAAGCTTCCGAAATCGAGGGATCTGCGCTACCCTCCAGACTGTCGAGCAACGCCACGACGAGAGCAGAGCGCTCTTCGTCCGGAAGTGCCAAAGCTTCGTGCAGAAGGTGATCTACGCGAGCATTCATGCAGGAAAGTCTAGCACCCGCCCCACGAGTCGTGTACCTGGGCCATCCGCCATCTCACAGGTGGTTCGACACGAAAACGCAGCGCCATTGCGCCGCGAGCCGTGCGCGGGAGCATTCGTCTCGCGGTGCAATGCCGCTGCGTGCCGGTTAGCTCCGTCATCAGCCCGCACACACACACGTCACCACCGCCATCCATCTCCAAGGAAAGCGCACCATGGCCAAGTACCTGATCTCCTTTCCCAGTGCGGCGATGGTCGTGCCCGAGGGCGAGTTGGAGGCGGTGGGCCGCGACGCGAGCGCCGTGATCGATGAGGCAAAGGCCGCTGGCGTTTACGTCTTCGCCGGCGGCATCGACGGAGCCGTGCCGCCCGGCCTCGTCTCGGCCGACGGGTCGGTCGCCGAGGGCGGCTACTCCTGGGCGCCCCCGCTGGACGGCGGCTTCACCGTGCTCGAACTGCCCTCGCGCGAGGAGGCCGTCGCGTGGGCCGCGCGCATTGCGAAGGCCTGCCGGTGCATGCAGGAACTACGCGCCTTCGGGTTCGACCCGCGGGCCTGAGGGAGGTACTGGAATGGTGCAGAAGTGCAGCCTGACAATTCATTCAAGCTGACGCCGCTCTCGGCGCACCTTACTTCAGTCTGCCATGACGTCTCTCGTGCGACCGCCACTTCGCACGCATTCCTTTTTGGCCGCTGTCGCACTGGCCTTTCTCCTCTCTTGCGGACCGCTTCATGGGCAGACACCCGATCCCCGGATCGCGGAAAAGACCCGGGCTTCTGAGTAGACACAGGACAGTCGAGACCCCCTATTCATTGCTCCGCTCCAGCAGATAACCCAGCCCGCCGACGCGGTACCAGTGGTAGCCGTAGGGCTCCATCACGATCGTGTGCACGCCGCGCCCATGGGCCTGGCTGTGGTCCTGCGTGAGCAGGTTGACGAGCTGCCGCCCCTTCTCGTCGGCGAGGCGGATCTGGATCTCGGTGGACTCGTTGCGCAGGTTGTGGATGGTGACCACGGCGTTGTTGCGCCAGTCGTAGCGCAGCGCCAGCACGCCGTCGTTGCCGGTGTCCAGCACCTTGAAGTCGCCCCAGCCGATCTCGGGCACTTCCTTGCGCATGCGGATGATGCGCTCCGTCCAGTTCAGCAGCGAGCTGGCGTCGCGGCGCTGGTCGGCGGCGTTGATCTTGTGGAAGCCGTAGGGCCCCTGCTCGATGACGGGCAGCACGGGCTTGCTGGAACGCGTGAAACCCGCCAGCGGCTCGGTGGACCATTGCATCGGCGTGCGCGCGCAGTTGCGCTCCGGCAGCGTGAGGTCGTCGCCCATGCCGAGTTCGTCGCCGTAGCGGATCACCGGCGAGCCGGGCAAGGTGAACAGCAGGCTGTAGGCCATCTCGAGCCGGCGCCAGTCCCCGCGCAGCATGGGCCCGAGCCGCCGGCGGATGCCCCGGTTATAGAGCTGCATGTCCTTGTCGGGCCCCATGTCGTCGAACACGGCCTGGCGCTGCTCCTCGGTGAGGCGCCCGAGATCGAGCTCGTCGTGGTTGCGCAGGAA
The DNA here is from genome assembly GCF_016722785.1 of Ramlibacter monticola. GTDB lineage: Bacteria > Pseudomonadota > Gammaproteobacteria > Burkholderiales > Burkholderiaceae_C > Ramlibacter > Ramlibacter monticola. The sequence goes on from NZ_JAEQNE010000004.1 coordinate 4,429, forward strand.
GTGGGCCCACTGCGCGTTGTCGGGCCGGTCGCGCGTCTGCTCCAGCGCCTTCACCAGCGGCTTGATGTCGGCGGTGGCCAGCGCGTAGAACACGCGCTGGTTCACCCAGAAGTTGAACATCATCTGCAGCCGGTCTCCGTCTTCGCCGAAGTAATGCAGGTTGTTCTTCGGCTCCACGTTCGCCTCGGCGAGGATGATCGCATCGCCGCGCCGCCACTGCAGGAACTCGCGGAAGCTGCGCAGCATGTCGTAGCGCAGCCGGTGCCGCGGCTGCGGCCCCTTGGTGGAGATCACGAAGGGCATCGCGTCCATGCGGAAGCCGCACACGCCCAGCTCCAGCCAGAAGCCCATGATCTTGCGGATCTCCGCCAGCACCAGCGGGTTCTCGGTATTGAGGTCCGGCTGGAAATCGTAGAAGCGGTGGAAGTAGTACTTCCCCGCCACGGGGTCCCGCGTCCAGGTGGTCTTCTGCACGCCGGGGAACACCATGCCCTCGTCGGCGTTCTCCGGCTTCTTGTCGGACCACACGTAGAAGTCCCGGAACTTCGACGCGGGATCGCGGCGCGCCTCCTGGAACCAGGGATGCTGGTCGCTCGTGTGGTTGACGACGAGGTCGATCATCACGCGGATGCCGCGCTGCTCCGCCTGGTTGGTGAACTCCACGAAGTCGCCCAGCGTGCCGAAGCAGGGATCGACCTGGTAGAAGTCGCTGATGTCGTAGCCGTCGTCGCGCCGCGGAGACTTCTGGAAGGGCCCCAGCCAGATGCAGGTGACGCCCAGGCCGTGCAGGTAGTCGAGCCGGCGCGCCAGGCCTTCGAAATCGCCGATGCCGTCGGCGTTCGAGTCCATGTAGGTGCCGACGTGCACGCTGTAGATGACGGCGTTCTTGTACCAGAGGTCCTTGATCATCGAGGGCTCCGCGACTGCTGTCAGGGATGGGCGCGGAGTATGCGACGGGTGGGTGGGCTCGGGTGGCCTGGACCCGCCGATGTAACGTACTGATGCAATGGCAGAGCAGCGCGAGGGCGTGGGGATTCGTCCGGCAGATTGAACCGGCGTTCGCAGGGTGGCGGATGACCCCGGCTATCTCTCGCGGGACAATCGCAAGCTCGTGCAGCCTGAACCGAGGAAGGGCGCTGTGGACTCACGCACCATGCGACGCAAGTTCCTTGCTGGCCTGCTGACCGGCTTGCGAGTGGTCTGGCCGGTTCTCTCGGGCCTGCTCGTCCTGATCGCCGGCCTCGGCCTGATCGTCGGGATCCGGGAGGGTTGGCCGTGGACGGATTCGCTGTATTTCGCGTTCGTCTCCGGGCTCACCATCGGTTATGGCGACCTCGCGCCCAAGACGCTGCTCACCCGTACGCTGGCAATCTTCATTGGCTTCTGCGGTGTGCTGTTCACGGCGCTGATCGCCGGTATCGCCGTCAAGGCATTGACGGACATGACCAAGGAAGACCAGCCTTGAGGAGTGCGCTCTAAGATGGCGGTCGCCGCGAACCGGGCCTCTCCCTGGAGGCCGCAGCTTCGAGCCCTCCTACAGGACCCTGTGCCATGTCTTTCGCCATCTACCCGGCGTTCCTCTTCACGGTGGTGCTGCTCATCACCACCACCTACTTCCTGCTGGGCGGGCTTCCGCTGCTCGTTCTCAAGCACGACGTGCCGCTCGATGCGAGCTTCATTCGTGGCTTCTTCACTGTCTACTACAAGGCGGCCTTCTGGGCCGCGGTCGGCGCGTGTGCCAGCTTTGCGCTTTGGGGCCGGCCTGCATTCGCCGCGGGAGCGGCCGCCTTCGCCTGGTGCGCGACGCTGCTCCGACGGTACCTCCTGCCCGCCATGCAGCAGCTGGGGGCCCGCATCGAAGCGAACGAGGGCGAAGCCATCCAGCGCTTCCGCCGTGTCCATGGTGCGGCACTGCTGGTCAACGTGGCCCAACTGGTCGTGCTGGTCTGGGGCACGCTCCAGCTCTCGAAGGCCGTCTGAATCGCGCGATGAGCACCTCGCCGCTCGGACGACCCTACGACTACGCCGTGTCGTGCCTGCACCAGGCGGCGGGCGACATGGAGGCGCTTCCCCTCGAATTGCAGACATTGCTGCTCGTCGAATCCGCCCAGGGCATCATCGACAACGGAGGCCTCGAATACTTCTACGAGGCCGACTTCCCGAACAGCCCGCCGTATTCCGTTTTCGTCGAAGCCTACCGGCGCATCGGAGCGGACTCGGCGGCGGACTGCATCGCCAGCACGGCGAGGATGTTCCCGTTCGCGGAGCCGCAGCTGTTCGAACCTCTGCGGCAGCTCTGGCTGGCGAAGCTGGGCGCAGAACCCGACAGCGAATTCCATCGCCTGAGCAAGCGCATTTGCGGCGACGAGTCCGTCTGGAGCAGGCTGGCCGCGTACGTGGAGAGGAACCGCGATGCATTTGCCGCCGCATGAGACCCCGGTGCAAGCCGCCCGGCTGCCGAAGATCACCGGCGCGCCCCTGCTGGTGCTGGCGGGCCTGCTCGCCACCGCGATCCTCCCCGCCCACGCCGCCACGCCCGTCGCGCTGGCGCCTGGCGAATACGAGCTGACGACGGAGACCGTGCTGCCGCACCTGGAGGAGGCGCTTCGCTACGCGACGACCCGGACGCGCCAGTGCCTGCAGGCGCCCGACGCCACCGAGCTGTTCCCGCTGCTCCGGCACCAGGCCTTCGCCGGCTGCGCCCTGGTGTCCGATGCGAAGGCGAGCGATGGCCTGCATTACGCCCTGCAGTGCAGGAACCCCGAGGCGGCCACCGGGTCGGCGGTCTTCGAGCTCGATGGCAGCCGTCTCTCGGCCGTGCTCGAACTCAAGATGGGCGGCAAGAACATGACCCTGTCGCAAAGGCTCCACGGGCCTCGCCTCGGTCCGTGTCCCAGGTAGCCCGCGCATCCATGGACCGGCTCTTCCGGCTCCCGCTGCGGCTGATCGCGTCCGCCTACCGCGACATGCAGGAGCGCCTGCGTTCGGCTACGGCCGCCAGCCCTTGACCATCTCCAGGAAGTCGCGGCGATTCGCCTGCACCGTCGCACGATCCCCGTGCAGTTGGAAGATCACGTTGCCTTCCGGAGCCTCGACTACCGTGGCCAGCAGCGTCTGGCCCGGCTTGGGCGCTCCGGCCGCGGCGCCGAGCGTGCGCGTATAGGTACCGGTCAGTTCCACGAGCGTGGCGGGCAGCCCGCCGACCGTGAATGTTTCACGCTTCGGGCTCACCGGTGCGCCGTCCGTTCCCTTGAACTGGGAGGACCAGCGCGCGATGTTGGCGTCGGCGCTGCCGCCTTGCCCCGAACCGAAATGGAATACCACGACCTCGCCATCGGAGGCGCCCGGCGCCGCCGGCACGCGGAACTGGGCGAGGCGGAAAGTACTCGCCGGCTGCTGCGCCTGCCACTGGGCCGGCACCGGCACGGAATAACGCAGCAGCGGCAGCCGCTCGGCGGCTCCGGCGGCCCCCGCCAGTAAGCTCCAGGCAAGGAGCGCGGAAATCGCGACCCCGACGCGCCCGCCGGGGCGCGTCCACTTGCGGTTGGTCAAGGCCAGTCGCGGCATCGCGGAAGGATACTCCCGGGCGGACTTCCCCCCGTCAAGGCCGGGAAAGCCGCGGAACTTAGAATCCGGCTGGCGCTTCTTCCCGGTTGCGCCGAATTCACCCCTTTTTCCTAGCGAGACGAGACGACGCCGTGGCTGCCGATACTTCCAAGATCATCTACACCCTCACCGATGAAGCGCCGTACCTGGCGACGCACTCGTTCCTCCCCATCGTGCGCGCGTTCGCGGGCGCGGCCGGCATCGACGTGGTCGAGTGCGACATCTCGGTGGCCAACCGGATCCTGGGCGAATTCCCGGAATTCCTGACCGACGCGCAGAAGGCGCCCAACACGCTGGCCGAACTGGGCAAGAAGACGCTGCAGCCGGACGCCAACATCATCAAGCTGCCCAACATCAGCGCCTCGCAGAACCAGCTGGTGGCCGCCATCCGCGAACTGCGCGCCAAGGGCTACATGGTCCCCGAGTTCCCGGAAAACCCGCAGACCGAGCAGGAAAAGGAACTCCGCAAGCGCTACGGCAAGGTGCTGGGATCCGCCGTGAACCCGGTGCTGCGCGAAGGCAATTCCGACCGCCGCGCCCCGAACGCGGTGAAGGAATACGCCCGCAGGAACCCGCACAGCATGGCCGAGTGGAGCCCCGCTTCGCGCACGCACGTGTCGCACATGACGACCGGGGACTTCTACCACGGCGAGAAGTCGCTGACGCTCGACAAGGCGCGCGACGTCAAGATGGAGCTGATCACGAAGTCGGGCAAGACCATCGTGCTGAAGCCGAAGACCTCCCTGCTGGCCGGCGAGATCATCGACTCGATGTTCATGAGCAAGAAGGCCCTGGTGGCCTTCTACGAGCAGCAGATCGAGGACGCGAAGAACACCGGCATCATGTTCTCGCTGCACGTGAAGGCCACCATGATGAAGGTCTCGCACCCCATCGTGTTCGGCCACTGCGTCAAGATCTTCTACAAGGAAGCCTTCGAGAAGCACGGCAAGCTGTTCGACGAGCTGGGCGTGAACGTGAACAACGGCCTGGCGAACCTGTACGACAAGATCAAGTCGCTGCCCGAGTCCAAGCAGGACGAGATCAAGCGCGACATGCACGCCTGCCAGGAGACCCGCGCCGAGCTGGCCATGGTCGATTCGGCCAAGGGCATCACCAACTTCCACTCGCCCAACGACATCATCGTCGACGCCTCCATGCCCGCGATGATCCGCCAGGGCGGCAAGATGTACGGCGCCGACGGCCGCCTGAAGGAAGTCAAGGCCGTGATGCCGGAGTCGACCTTCGCCCGCATCTACCAGGAGATCATCAACTTCTGCAAGTGGCACGGCGCCTTCGACCCGAAGACCATGGGCACCGTGCCCAACGTCGGCCTCATGGCGCAGCAGGCCGAGGAATACGGCTCGCATGACAAGACCTTCGAGATCCAGGAGGACGGCGTCGCCAACATCACCGACCTCACGACGGGCGAGGTGCTGCTGTCGCAGGACGTGGAGCAGGGCGACATCTGGCGCATGTGCCAGGTGAAGGACGCCGCGATCCGCGACTGGGTCAAGCTCGCGGTCACGCGCTCGCGCAACTCCGGCATGCCGGTGGTGTTCTGGCTCGACCCGTACCGTCCGCACGAGAACGAGGTGATCAAGAAGGTCAACACCTACCTGAAGGACCACGACACCAAGGGCCTGGACATCCAGATCATGAGCCAGGTGCGCGCCATGCGCTACACGCTGGAGCGCGTCGTCCGCGGCATGGACACGATCAGCGCCACCGGCAACATCCTGCGCGACTACCTGACCGACCTGTTCCCGATCATGGAGCTGGGCACCAGCGCCAAGATGCTGTCCATCGTGCCGCTGATGGCCGGCGGCGGCATGTACGAGACGGGCGCGGGCGGCTCGGCCCCGAAGCACGTGCAGCAGCTGGTGGAGGAGAACCACCTGCGCTGGGATTCGCTGGGCGAGTTCCTCGCGCTGGCGGTGAGCCTGGAGGACGAGGGCGACAAGACCGGCAACAAGAAGGCCAAGATCCTCGCCACGGCGCTGGACGCCGCCACCGGCAAGCTGCTCCAGAACAACAAGAGCCCCTCGCCGAAGACCGGCCAGCTGGACAACCGCGGCAGCCAGTTCTACCTGACGCTGTACTGGGCGCAGACCCTGGCCGCGCAGACGGAAGACGCCGAACTGGCCAAGCGCTTCGCGCCCCTGGCCAAGACCCTGGCGGAAAACGAGAAGAAGATCGTCGACGAGCTCAATGCGGTGCAGGGCAAGCCGGCCGACATCGGCGGCTACTACTTCCCGGACCGCAAGAAGGTGAGCGCGATCATGCGTCCGAGCGCGACCTTCAACGCCGCGCTCGCGACCGTCGCCTGAGTTCCGTCATCGCCTGAAGACCGTCATTCCCGCCCGCGCGGGAATGACGCGTCGCGTTCCCCGGGTGTTCTCTCGGTCGCGCACTCTTGCGGCCGGGCGAGACGCCCATAGATGAGCTGGATGAACGCACCCCTCCCTCCGGCGGCCGCCGCAGCAGCCCACGCCCAAGGCCTCAAGCTCTTCCAGCCCGCCCGCATCGGCGACATCGCCGTGGCCAATCGCGTCGTCATGGCGCCGCTGACGCGCAGCCGCGCCGACGAATCGGCCGGCGACGTCCCGGGCAGCGAGATGAACGTCGAGTACTACCTGCAACGCAGCAACGCGGGCCTGATCATCAGCGAGGGCACGCAGGTCTCGCCGGCGGGCAAGGGCTACATGGCCACGCCGGGCATCTATTCCGACGCGCAGGTCGAGGGCTGGCAGCGCATCACCCGGGCCGTGCACGAAGCCGGCTCGAAGATCGTGGCCCAGATCTGGCACGTGGGCCGCGTCTCGCACCCGGACCTGACCGGCGGGGTGCAGCCGGTGGCGCCTTCGCCCATCGCGCCGCGCGTGCCGGCGTACACGCGCAAGGGCAAGGTCGAAGTGCCGGTGCCGCGCGCGCTCTCGGTGGCCGAGATCCAGGCCGTGGTGGAGGAGTACCGCCGCGGCGCCGCCAACGCCATGCGCGCCGGTTTCGACGGGGTCGAGATCCACGGCGCCAACGGCTACCTCATCGACCAGTTCCTGCGCGACGGCGCCAACCAGCGCACCGACGCCTACGGCGGCCCGGTCGAGAACCGCGTGCGCTTCGCGCTGAAAGTCGTGGATGCGGTGGTGGCCGAAGTCGGCGCCTCCCGCGTCGGCATCCGCCTCTCGCCGGTCACGCCGGCCAACGACCTGGGCGACAGCCATCCGCAGGCCGTCTTCGGACGGCTCGTGGAGGAGCTGGACCAGCGGGGCATCGCCTTCATCCACTTCGTCGAAGGCGCGACCGGCGGCCCGCGCGACCTCCCCGGCTTCGACTTCGCCTGGGCGCGCCGCGCGTTCCGGGGCACCTACATCGCCAACAACGGCTACGACCGTGCGATGGCGATCGACGCGGTGGAAACGGGCCGCGCCGACGCGGTGGCCTTCGGCCGCGCGTTCATCGCCAATCCCGACCTGGTGCCGCGTCTGAAAGCGGACGCGGCGCTCAATGCCCCGAACCCGAGAACCTTCTATACGGCGGGTCCGGTGGGGTATATCGACTACCCGTCACTCTGACGGGGGGCGCTACACTTGCGCCCCACCGCGAGGGCGCATGATCACCGTCCACCACCTCGAGACATCCCGTTCGCAGCGCGTGCTGTGGCTGCTGGAAGAGCTGGGCCTGCCGTACCAGATCGTCGGCTACAAGCGGGACGGCAAGACGCGGCTGGCGCCGCCGGAGCTGCGCCGCATCCACCCGATGGGCAAGTCGCCGGTCCTCACCGACGGCGAGACCTCCGTGGCGGAATCCGGCGCGATCCTCGAATACCTGGCCACCACCTATGGCGGCCGCGCGCAGGGCGAGCTCGCCCACCTGCAGCCCGCGCCGGGCACGCCCGAGTGGCTGCCCGTGCGCTACTGGATGCACTTCGCCGAGGGCTCGATCATGAACTGGCTCGTGATGAAGCTGGTGTTCCTGAGCATTCCCTCGCAGCCCATGCCCTTCTTCGCGCGGCCGATCGCGCGCAAGCTTTGCGAGCAGGTGCAGCGCAAGCTGATCGACCCCAACATCGCCACCGCCGTGCAGCTGATGGAAAGCCACCTCACGCACCACAAGTGGTTCGCGGGCGAGCAGCTCACCGTCGCCGATTTCCAGATGAGTTTTCCGGTGGAGGCCGCGTTCGCGCGCGCAGCCGGCGCCGCCGACCTGCCCTGCCTGCGCGCCTACCTCGAGCGCATGCAGGCGCGGCCGGCGTACCAGCGCGCGATCGCCAAGGGCGGGCCGGTGGTGATGGGCGTGCCTACTTGAACTCCCGCAGCGCCCGCTCCTTCACCTTGCCGCCTTCGATCACGGCGACGCGGGTGTCGGCCAGCGAGCCGCCGCGCTCGTCCACGCCGTCCAGGCTGTTCGGGTTGGCGGCCGCGGGCAGCTGCTTCATCGCCTTGTCCAGGTTGGCGCGGATCGCCGCGGCGTCGGTCACCGTGCCGGCCAGCTTCATGGCCAGCGCGGTGGCGTGCACCGTGGTGTAGTGGCGTAGTCGTGGTCGGCCGCGGCGATCGCCAGGTTCTTGCCGTACTTCGCCATCGCGTGCTTCACGAAGGGCTGGATGTAGGAGGTGAATTCCGGCGGGATGCGCAGCCCGTACGCGCGGACACCCCTCCCTGTCACCTTCGCGTCTGATGAATGAATTTGGATGACGCGATTGGCGTGCAAGCGACAGTCACCGACGCGTGCGGGCGACACTCAGCACGTGCGCCCGCAGGTGCGTGAGCACGAACGCGTCCATCGCGCGGATGTCGGTGTGCTCGCGGCCGTAGTGGTAGACCACTTCGAGGTGCTCGCCGTAGCGGCGCGATGCGAGGTGCGTGCGATGGATCGGGGTGCCGGGCATGTGGACGGCGACGACCGCGCCGTCGCTGCCCTCGAACGTCCAGGCGTCCTGGGTCGCAAGCCGGTACACGCCGATGCCCTCCAGCGTGCGCCGCACGAACCAGGGGCGGCCGGGCTCCTGCTCCGAGCGCGTGGGCAGCGCGCGGTCCAGCAGTCCTTCGGCGCGGCTGCGCGTGCCCGGCGCGAGCGGGCGGATCACGACGCGCACCTGCGACGCGTCCGCGATCCAGTCGGTCGAAGCCAGCGGCGTGCCGGACGGGAGTTCCAGGTGGGCGGTGAGCATGTCCCCCTCGGGGCCGGGGACGGCCCGCAGTTCCTCGGAGACTTCGAGCCGCACCGCGTGCGATGGGGTCTCGAGCAGGTGGCTGGCGGGCCGCGCCATTGCGGCCGCGCAGGCGAGCGCGGCGGCCACTGCAAGCCGCGACGGGCCGGACGATCTCCCGCGGTCGCGCATGCAGGCCACTCTAGGGCCACCGCGGGCCGGCCGGAACTGGGGACAGTCTCTACCCGGAGGGCGGGCGTTGCGCGGCGTAGTCCTGCGCCTACGCCGGGCGTCGGCGCGCGCCGCATTGGCAGCGGCGGCGGCGGCTCAAGAATTTGCGCCCCACCGAAGGAGATCCACATGCCCAAGGAAACCCAGCGAGAGCAGGCGGCGCAGGACGAGGCCACCCCGCGCGAAGACGAACCGATTCCCTCCGCCTCCGACGAGAAGGTGCTGGACGAAACCGTGCGGCTCGCGCGCGAGGGACGCAAGGAACTGGAGTCCGATCCGAAGGAGCCCAAGCCGGAGTCGGACTGAATCCGCGCCGCTAGCGAGCCTCGCTGACGTGAACCTGAAGCCCGCCTCGTGCGGGCTTTCTTGTCGACGGCGCGTAACGGATGCGATAAATTCACCGCGGCCCGAACTCGAAGAAGTACTGTCAGCACAACCGGTTGGGCATCCGGCGCGGGGGAGAGGGGGCGGATGGGGGCGGCTGGGGAACACGATCTCGGCGATTGGCTGCAGTCCATCGGCCTGGGGATGCACGCCGAAACCTTCCGCCGCAACGACGTCGGCTTCGACGTCCTGCGGCGCCTGTCGGACTCGGACCTGAAGGAACTGGGCCTGTCCCTGGGCCATCGCCGCATCCTGCTGGACGCGGTGGCCGAACAGGCCGCGCAGTCCGCGCAGGCCGAGCGCCGGCAGATCACGGTGATGTTCTGCGACCTGGTCGGCTCCACGGCGCTGTCCGAGCGGCTGGACCTCGACGACCTGCGCAGCCTCATCCACGCCTACTACTCGTCGTGCTGCAACATCATCGAGGCGGCGGGCGGCTTCACCGCGCGCCTGGTGGGCGACGGCATCCTGGCCTACTTCGGCTATCCCAAGGCGCGCGAGGACGCCGCCGAGTGCGCGGTGCGCGCGAGCCTGCAGATCCTCGAGCGCATCGCGAGCGAGCGGCTGCAGGGCCGCGACGCGCTCGACGTCCACATCGGGATGGCCACCGGCATGGCCGTGATCAGCGACATGGTGGGCACGGGCTTCGCCGAGCGCCACGCCGCCACCGGCCTCACTCCCAACCTCGCCGCGCGCATCGAGTCGCTGGCGCCGGCGGGCAGCGTGCTCGTGTCCGACGAGACGCGGCGCCTCGCCGGCGGACTTTTCACTTACGCCGACCTCGGTTGGCACCAGTTCCGCGGGCTCGAGAAGCCGGTGCACGTGTGGCGCGTGATGGGGGAATCGCTTTCCAGCGTGCGCTTCGAGGCTTACCGCACGACCCTCTTCGAGTGCGTCGGCCGCGACACCGAACTGGCCACGCTGTCGGCCCACTGGCAACTCGCGCGGCAGGGGCAGGCCAGCATCGTCACCGTGCGCGGCGAGGCGGGCATCGGCAAGTCGCGCCTCCTGCGCACGGCCTCGGAGCAGTTCGCGCGCTCGGCGGGGCTGGTGGTCCTGCTGCAGTGCTCGCCCAACCAGGCCCGCACGCCGCTCCATCCGCTGATCGCGTGGATCCGCCGCGAGGCCCGCGTCACCGGCAACGACCCGGCCGACAACGTGGCCCATCTCTCGGGCTGGCTGGGCGGCATGGCGACGCGCCTGGAGGTCGCCCTGGTCGCCGACCTGCTGGGTGCGGCGCTGCCCGAGACGGAAGCGCTGCCGCCGATGCCGGCGGACCAGCGGCGCAACCTCACGCGCGAAGTGCTGGTGCGGCATTTCGAGCGCCACTCCGAGTCCGCGCCCGTGCTGTTCATGCTGGAGGACGCGCACTGGATGGACGGCGCCACCGAGGCCTTCCTGCGGATCCTGTTCGCGCGCATGCGGCAGCGTCCGTTCATGGCGCTGATCACCACGCGCCCGCCGGAGCAGCGGGACTGGAGCGCGGTCGGACGCGCGAGCGAGATCCCCCTGGAGCCGCTGCACGCGGCCGACGCGGAGAAGTTGATCCGCAACGCCTGCAACGGCCAGACGCTGCCGACCGCGGTGGTGGACCTGATCCTGGCCAAGACCGACGGCGTGCCGCTGTTCATCGAGGAACTGACGGCCACCGTGCTCGAATCGGAAGCGCTGCGCGGCGCGGGCAGCGCTCCCGCAGCCGGCGAGCCGCTGCCCGCGCTGGACATCCCCTGGACGCTGCGCGACAGCCTGCTGGCCAGGCTGGACCGGCTGGAGGGCGCGCGCGAGGTCGCGCGCGTGGCCAGTGCGCTGGGGCGCGAATTCACCTTCGCGTTGCTGCTGGACGTCACCGGCCAGCCGGCGCGCTCACTGGCCGCCGCGCTGGACCGGCTGGTGGAGGCGCAGTTGCTGTTCCGCCGGGGCGAGCCGCCCAAGGCGGAATACCTCTTCAAGCACGCCCTGATCCAGCAGGCCGCCTACGACGGCCAGCTGCGCGGCGACCGCCAGGCCCTGCACGCGCGCATCGTGCACGCGATCGAGAAGCACCACCCCGGCATGGCCCTCAACGAGCCGGGGCTCATGGCGCACCACTGCCACGAGGCCAACCTGCCCGCGAAGGAGGTCGGCTACCTCCATGCGGCCGGCGTCGCCTCGACCCGCATGGTGGCCATCGCCGAAGCGCTGTCGTACTTCACGCGGGCGGAGGAGCTCGTGGCCAGGCTCGAAGTCACGCCGGCCAACGTGCGGCGCCACATCGACGTGATCCTGGGCCTGATGGAAGTGGGGCGCTTCGCGATCCTGCCGCGGCGGCTGATGGAACTGGGCGCCCTGGCGCGCAGCCTGGCGCGCACGGACGGCGTGAGCCTTGACGACGCGACCATGTCCGCGATCCTGTTCCAGGAAGGCCGCGCGTACCTGTACACGGGCCGCTACACGCAGGCGCGCCGCATCTTCGCGGAGATCCGCCAGCTCGGGCGCGAGCGGGAATCGATGCTGCTGGAGATGAAGCCGGCCTCCGCCCTCAGCATGAACCTCTGCTGCCAGGGCCTGTTCAACGAGACGCTGGACTTCATCCACGAGGGCAACATCGGCCACTACAAGGAGGCCGGCAGCTTCATCGACTACATCTCGGGGCTCGGCTGGATCGCCTATGCCATGTGCGAGACGGGGCCGGGCGACGGGGGCCTGCGCTTCGCCGACGATTCGGTGCGGGAGGCGGAGCAGCTGCAGTCACCGATCTACGTGGCCGGGGCGCGCATCTGGCGCAGCCACGCGCTGATGGCGCTGCGCCGCTTCGACGAAGCCGTGGCGGATGCGCGGCGCTGCGTCGAGCTCAGCGAGGTCCATTCGGTGCCCTACCTCGGCTGGCACGGCCTCGTGTTCCTCTCGCTGTGCCTGTGCCGCGCGGGCCGCTTCGACGAGGCGGCGCAGGCGCTGGAGCAGGCGCGCGCGATGCTGGAGCGCTTCGCGCAGGGGCAGTGGTCGCTGCCCGATTACCTCCCCGCCATCGAGGCGGAGCTCGCCTGCTTCAGAGGCGAGCATGCGCGCGCGCTGGCGAGCGCGGACCAGGCGATCGAGACGGCGCGCGCGGTCGGCGGCTACTTCACGGAAGCGATGGCCTGGCGCGTCAAGGCGGTGAGCAGCGTGCGCACCGGCGGCGACCCGGAGGCCGCGCAGGCGCTGTTCGACCAGGCCGTGCGCCTGCACGAACAGGGCGGCGCGCGCGCCGAACAGGCGTTCGCCACCCTGACCTGGGCCCATGCGCTGCAACTCGCCGGGCATGGCGAGCGGGCCCTGCAGGCGATGCGCGCGGCCCGGGACCTGGCGCGCCGGCACGGCTTCAGCCTGTCGCGCTGCGAGTACGGCGCTTCGGCGATGCTTTGAGGGCCGGCGCCGGGGCCAGCCCCCAGGCCTCCAGCACTTCCTCCAGCGGGCGCCCGTAGGCCCGCGGACCCATGCCCGCGGATTTCTCCCGGCCGCCCTCCAGGAAGAACAGCATGTCCTGCGAGCGCAGGGCGCTGAAGTACAGCGGGCCCGCGTCGCCGACGCATTCCGCGATGGCGCGGCCGACGGTGCCGACGGAGGGCGGCGCGAGCGACGTTTCCGCATCGAAACCCACCCGGATCCACTTCAGCCCCTCGCCCAGGTAGAAGTGCACCGCCATGGGCGGCTCGTTCCCGGTCTTCAGCTTGCCGGAGATGAGGTCCACCAGCGCCGTGCGCGCCGGGGGGCGGGACGGCAGGCCCTTGGCGGGCCGCGGCGTATCCCACGGGACCGGGTCCCATTCATTTATATGGATCATGCGAACTCCACGCGTCTGCAACAGAATATGACAAACAACGTGAGGCAGGCAACGATGAAAGAAGACGGACGGAAGAAGAGGGCGATCGCGCTGGCGGGCGGCGGGCCCGCGGCGGGGCTGCACATCGGCGCCCTCGCGGCGCTGGAGGAAGCGGGCATCGAGTTCGATGTCTTCTCGCTCTCCTGTGTGGGGGCCTGGGTCGGCATCGTCTACAACACCCGCAAGCCGCCGGACCGCGCCGCCCAGACGCTGGCGTTCTTCCGCGACCACTGCTTCCGCGACGACCACTCGTACGAATGGTTTCCCATGAACCGCGGCTTCGCGACGGACCTGCTGGCGGTGTTCCAGGCGTGGGCGCGCTTCGTGGTCGCTCCGGGCCTCGACCTCACCAAGCTGATGCCGCAGCCCGCCGAGGTGGCGAAGAGCATGGCCCACACGCTCGAACTGGTCTCCAAGGTGCCGAAGGCGCACGAGATCAACTACTGGATGCTGAACGACGTGCTGGCCGTGCACCCCTGGACGCGCTGGCTCACGGCCCTGGTCTACAAGTCCGAGATCAACGGGCTGTCGCGGATCTATTACGACGAAAGTCCCGCCCTGAAAGCGGCCTTCGGGGACGTCGCGCTCGATGCCCCGGGCATGCCGGAGATCTACCACAACGCCTGGCGCATGCCCCGCGGCCGCAAGCCCGGCGCCATGCAGATCTTCCACAACCGCGCCGGGGCCGGCCACGCGCGCCGCAACGGCTATTTCCCGATCACGCACGAGTCCCTCTGCGCCTGCTCGGCTCTGCCCTACATCGAGCAGAGCGTGAAGATCGGCGAGGACGAATACACGGAGGGCGCCCTGGTCGACACGGTCAACTTCGCGAACATCGTGCGCGACCACCCGCGGCTCGACGAGATCTGGGTGAGCCGCATCGTCGACGACAGCCAGGTGCGGCCGGCGCGCGACCTCTCCGGCGCGCTCGCGAACCTGCCGATGCAGTTCGCCGCCGAAGTCGGCGAGGACGACATCAAGCTGTTCCGTCAGCACCTGATCAACCAGTCGGCGATGCGGCCCCGCGTGGTGGAGATCCCGCTGCACCCGCGCACGAAAGTGAACTTCGAGTGGAAGCACTCCAACCTGCAGCGCGGGTACGAGGAAGGCAGGGAGGCCGTGGAGCGCCTGCTGGCGTTCGATCCGGAACTGCGCTGAGAATGCCCACGCGCGGGCCGGGCCATTCCTACACGCGCCCCCGCCATCCGCGCACCTGCCGCCCCGGGGGGCCTCGCTTACGCTGCAACGACAGTCACAGCCAGCCCACACGCCCCGATGCAGACCCTGTTCGCCCCATTCCGCCGCGGCCTCGTGCTCGCCGCCGCCCTGCTGGCCGCTTCGGCGTTCGCCGCGCCGCCGGCTGCCGCGGCCGCCGATCCCTCCGCGGTCGTGCGGACCGCCGCGGGGAAGAAGGACTCCACGACGAAGGCGCAGGCGGGTGCGAAGAAGGCCACGCAGGCGACGTCCGCGAAGCCGGGGGAGAAGACGGCGAAGAAGAAGGATCCGGAGCCGGCGAAGCCCGGGCCGCTGGCGGACTTCGGCGACGCAGACGCGCCGGCTGACGTGGTGCGGGTCGCCAACTGGGTCTCCGCCACGCGCAACCAAGGCAAGAGGGCCTTCGTCCTGATCGACAAGAAGAATGCCCGGCTCTATGTCTTCGACCCCCGCGGCAAGCTGAAGGACCACACGCCCGTGCTGTTGGGAAAGGCGGTCGGCGACGACAGTGCGCCCGGCATCGGCAGCAAGCCCTTGTCGCAGATCAAGGAAGAAGAGAAGACCACGCCCGCCGGCCGCTTCCTGGCCGCCCCCGGCAAGAACAACCACGGCGAAGACATCATCTGGATCGACTACAAGGCCGCCGTCTCCATGCACCGGCTGCGCAGGGTCTCCGCGGAGGAGCGGCGCGCGGAGCGCATGGCCACGCCGGAGTCCGACGACAACCGGATCTCCAACGGCTGCGTGAACGTTCCGCCGGATTTCTACAACAGCGTGCTGCGGCCGTCGGTCCGGAAATACGGCGCCTATGTCTACGTGCTGCCGGAGACGCGCACGCCGGAGCAGCTGTTCGGGTCCCTGGCGGTACCGTCGAACCAGAGCAAGGCTTGACATCGGTCAGCGAAGCGCGGGCGGGCCTGCGCGCATCATTCCTTCATGCGGGACACACGGTTCGAGGAACTGATGGCCGCCTGGAAGGCGGCGGAAACCGCGCTCGAGGCCTACACGGCCACGCGCGGACCCTGCGCCGACCCCAACTTGAGGCGGCTGATGACGCAGCAATTCCAGTACGTCGCCTGGCGCAGGTACGGGCAGCTTTGCCGCTATGTCGCGTCCTGCCGGAGAAGGCTGCCGCGGATCTGAGCGGCCTTCAGGCGAGCCCCGACACCGGGATGGCCGCGCCGTGGATCGCCCGCGCGGCGTCCGAAGCAAGGAACGCGATCACCTCCGCGAGCGCTTCCGGCGCCACCCAGCGCGCGGGATCGGCCTCGGGCATCGCGGCGCGGTTGTCCACCGTGTCGATGATGGTGGGCAGCACGCAGTTGACGTTGAGGCCCTTGTGCTTCAGTTCGGCCGACATCGATTCGGTCAGGCGCAGCACGGCACTCTTGGCGGCGCAGTAGGCGCCCATGTGGGCCGCTCCCTTCTGCGCGGCGCTCGCGCCGACCGTGACGATCCTGCCGCTGCCTTGGCCGATCATGTGCGGCACCACCGCCTGCGCCACGTTCACCAGCGTGCGGGCGTTCACGTCCATCAGGAAGCGCCAGTCCTCGTCGGCGGTGCGGTGCACCGCATCCCCCATGCGAAAGCCGCCGGCCAGGTGGCACAGGGCATGGATGCGGCCGAACTTCGCCACGGCCTCGGCGGTGCCCCGGGCGACCTGGTCGGCATCGAGCAGGTCGGCGGCGACCAGCAGGGCCTCGCCGGAATCCTCGAAGGCGCGTTGCAGCTGCGCCCGGTCGCGGCCCACCAGCACCAGCTGCGCGCCGCGCGCGCGGAACGTGGCCGCGACCGCGCGGCCCAGGTGGCCGGCGGCGCCCGTGATCATCACCGTCTCCTTCGTCGTGCCCATGCGCTTCCTCCTTGAATGTTGCGCTGTCCAGGGTGGAAGCGTACCGCTTCGAAACACCGGCGGCGACGACAGGGTAGAGTCGGGCCCGACGATGGACAGACTTCAAGCCGAGCTGCAGCGCCTCTTCCTTTCGCCGGACCCCGCGCCGCCCGGGCAGGCGCGCGCCATGGTCCTGGGCGTGTCAGGGCCCGACAGCTGGGATCGCCTCGGGAAGGCGTGGCAGGGCGTGCAGGCGGACCTGCAGCTGCCGGCGCCCGGCATCGCGGTGTCCGGCACCGACGCGCACCAGCTGTGGTTCTCGCTCGCGGAGCCCGTGCCGGCGGCGCGCGCGAGCGCCTTCCTCGACGCATTGCGAAGGCGCTACCTCGCCGAGGTCCCGCCGGGGCGCGTCGCCATGGCGCCCTCGGAGGCGATGCCGCAGGCCGGCGCGCTGCCGCCCGCGCAGGTCGCACCGGGGCGGTGGTCGGCCTTCGTCGCACACGACCTGGCCGCCCTGTTCGCGGAGGAGCACTGGCTGGACCTCGAACCGACCCCGGAGGCGCAGGCCGACCTGCTGTCGCGCCTGCAGTGCATGCGGCCCGCCGACTTCGCGCGGTCGCTGGCGCTCGCCGGGCCGGCGGACGCGGAGCCCGCGCCGGCGGCACGCGCGGCGCAGCAGCCGGACCCGCGGCGCTTCCTGCTCGAGGTGATGAACGACCACGCCGTCGAACTGCAACTGCGCATCGAGGCGGCGAAGGCGCTGTTGCCCTACTGCGAAGGCCCTGCCGGTGCGCGCCGCTGAGCCGGTGCTGCGCACCCTCCCCAACGGGGTGAGGCTGCTCGCGATCCCGCTGCCGCACGTGCAGAGCGCGAGCGTGGGCGTGTTCCTGCGGGTGGGCTCGCGCGACGAGACGCCGGCCAGCAACGGCATCAGCCACGTGCTGGAGCACATGGCCTTCAAGGGCACCGCGACGCGCAGCGTGCAGGCCATCAACCTCGACGCGGAGCGCCTGGGCGCCGACGTGAACGCCTTCACGAGCAAGGACACCACCGGCTACTTCATGACGGGGCTGGGCCGGCACGCGGACCGCTTCCTCGAGATGACGGCCGACATCGTCCTGAACAGCACCTTCCCCGAGGCCGAACTGCGGCGCGAGCTGGACGTCATCCGGCAGGAGGCGATCGAGTACGCCGAGGATCCGCAGGAGAGCTCGAGCGAGCTGCTCGATCGCGCGATCTGGGGCGAGCACGCGATGGGCATGCCCGTGATCGGCACGGTGAAGAACATCGAGCGCTTCGCCCGCGCGGACCTGGTCGCGCACGTGCGGTCGCACTACGTGGCGGAGAAGACGGTGGTGGCGGCGGCCGGCAATTTCGAAGTCGAGGCCTTCCTGGACCGCGCGGCGCGGCTGTTCGCCGGCATGCCCCGCGCCGCGGACGCGGTCCCTTCCGCGCCCGCGACGCCGCTCTATGTCGGCAGCGCCGTGGGGCGGCGGTTCAGCCAGGTGTCGCAGGTCTTCCTGAACCTGGCGTATCCCATGGGGCCGGTGCCTCCGGAGACGCTGCCCCAGCAGCGCTGGCGCCTCGTGGCCTCGCTGGCGGCGATCCTGTTCGGCGGCGGCATGTCGGCGCCGCTGACCGACACGGTGCGCGAAAGGATGGGCCTCGCCTACACGGCGCAATCGAGCGCGGAAGGCGGCGACACCTGGTACAACTTCATCGTCCATGCGGTCACGACGCCGGACAAGCTGGAGCAGCTGATGACCGCCACCGGCGAACTGCTGCGCGCGCACGCGGCCGGCATCGACCCGGTCCACCTCGAGCGCGCGAAGAACCAGCTGACGGTGTCGCGCGTGCGCTCTTCCGAGCGAACCTATGCGGCGATGGAGCGTGCGGTCGAAGAGCTCTTCGTGCGCGGAACGGTGACCCCGATGGAGGAGACGCTGGCGCAGATCGACGCCATCGCTGCCGACGAAGTGCGCACGGTGTTCGAGCGCATGCTGCGCAACCCGGCCGCGCTGGCGATCACCGGCAAGGGGGCGAGCGCGAAGTCGGCCCGGGACCTGGTGGCGACGCTGGCTTCGGCGAGCCGCTAGTCAGCGCGGGCCCGCGCCGGCCTCCTCCAGGCATTGCTGCTCCGCCTTCGCCCGGGCCTTGTTCAGGACCAGGGCCATGTGCTCGGGCAGGGTGCAATCGGTCGAATCGTCGGGCGGTGGCGGCAGCGCGTCGCAGGGCGGATCCCCGGCGCGAGCGCCGGACGCGTCGCGGGCCTCGAGGCAGGCCGCGCGCCGCCGGCGCTGCTCGTCGGCGGCCACCATGCAGGCGCTGGCCCAGTACACGTCGTGGATGATGCTGACGTTGTCGGTGCACCACTCGAAAGCCTTGCGCGCGGTGCTGCCCGGCGCGGGCAGCGGCTGCGGCACGGGAGCCTGCAAGGCGGCGCGCTGCGGCCAGTGCCCGGTGCCGCCGAGCAGTGCGTGGACCGCGGCGATGCCAGCCAGCAGGACTGCTGCAGCTGCTTCGGAGGGATCCATGGTGCGCATGCGCCTGCCTCCAGCCGTCGCCCCAGAATAGCACCGGGGGCGATCGGCTGCATGCGGGCGCCTTCAGGGCATCACTTCGACGTACTCGTAGGCCTCGCAATCCGTGAGCCGCCTCCGCAGCGGCACCGGCAGCCGCGCGAACCACGCCTGCGGGTCGTGGCGGTCGATCTCCTCGCCGAGGAAGCGGACGAGCTCGCAGATCGGGTCCACCACGCCGGCCCGGTAGCCGGCGTCGTCTTCCACGTAACCCCGGTGCAGGTTCTTCATGCAATTGCCGCGGCACCAGTCGAACGCCTCGCAGCTCCCGCAAGGCATGGCGGGCGTGCGCTGCAGCGGGCTCGCCTTGAGCCAGTTGCGCTGGATGCTCCCCATCAGCATCTTCGGGTCGTACAGCATGTCGGGGCAGGGGAAGATCTGGCCGTCGGGCATCACGTTCAGCAGGTGCGAGGAGACGCGGCACTGCGTGCGGCCGCCGTAGAGTTCCTGCGCGCGGCCCGGGAAGAGCTTGTTGCGCACGATGCCCATCAGCGGGATCACGGGATAGAGCGCGTCGGTCGCCGCGAAGAAGCGCTCGACCAGGCGGCGCAGCACCGCCTTGCGCTTGGCGATGCCGCCGTCGCCGTACATGGCGTCCGCCACGAACTGCCAGTACATGTAGTCGAAGGGCGAGTCCGCGGCGACCAGGGCGTCCAGTTCCTCGAAGGTGGTGTCGGCATTGCCCCAGGTCACGCGGGCCGTGAGCGTGCCGCCCACCTGCTCGTGCACCTGGCGCAGGTTCTTCAGCACCTGGCGGTAGATGCCGCGTCCGCGATAGCCGTCGGTGATGACTTCGCCGCCGTCGATCGAGACCAGCACGTTCGACAGCCGCCGCAGCATCCAATCCGGCACGTCGTCGATCAGGGTGCCGTTGGTCTGCAGCTGGAAGCGCCACTGCGGGAAGCGTTCCATCACCTCGGCCATCATCGACCGGTTCAGCGTCGGTTCGCCGCCGTAGAACGTCACGTAGACCTCCTTGTCGGCGAGATGCGTGGCGGCGAAGGCGGTGAGCTGGTCGATGCTGTACGCCACCTGCGTCTGCGACCCCAGCACGTCGCCGACGCCGAGCGAGCAGTAGGTGCACTTCAGGTTGCACTTGAGGGTGGTCAGGAGCTGCAGTTCCACCCGATGGCCCAGGATCGCGGGCTCGGCATGGCGCAGGGGGGACGGAAAGGCGACGACGGCAGATTGCATGACGAACGAAAAATTCAGGGATCCGGCTTATAGGCCGCGGCCGCGAACGCGGTATTGATCCACTGCAACGAGTGCGCCGGGGAGTGCGGCCGGCAGGGGGCGCAACGATGCGACACGCGTTTCATTGGCTTACAGGGTTTCGCGCAACTTCGGCGCGAACCGTCGTGCTACGGTGTCAGCCTCGCCCCGTGCGCCGTGCGAGCCCTCATGCAGGACAACGCAGTACCCGATGCCCCCGCGCGGTCGCCTCCCGGCGCGGACGTGCGCGTCTTCGTCGTCGAAGACCTGCTGGGCACGCGCGATCTCATGGCGGAGCTGTTCGCGGTGATGGGCCATGTGGCAGTCGTCGGAACGGCCAGCAGCGAAGGCGAGGCGAAGCTGTGGATCGACGAGCATCCGCTTGCCTGGGACGTCGCCGTGCTGGACCTGATCCTGGAGGCCGGCTCGGGCATGGGCGTGATCCCCCACTGCAAGCAACTCAATCCGGCGGCGAAAATCGTGGTCTTCAGCGGCTATGCGTCCCCCGTGCTGCGCCAGCACTGCACCCGCCTCGGCGCCGATGCCATGTTCCACAAGGACGAGACGGAAGCTTTCGTCCGCTGGATCCGCGCGCTCGTCGCCGGGACGGGCTAGACGGACCGTTGCCAAACGTACGGAGCCCTCTGGCACCGCATGCGTGAACTACACTCTCGCCGCCCGGAATCACCAACCTCGATGAAATGAACAAGACTGAGCTCGTGCAGGCACTCGCTGCCGCCACCGAAACTTCCCAGGCCGCCGCGTCGCGCGCGCTGGACGCCCTGGTCCGCATCACCTCCGAAGAGCTGTCCAAGGGCGGCGAAGTGGCCATCCCGGGCTTTGGCACCTTCAAGCAGGCCGAGCGCGCCGAGCGCGCCGGGCGCAATCCGCAGACCGGCGAGGCGATCACGATCGCGGCCAGCAAGAGCGTGAAGTTCTCGCCGGCGGCGGCGCTGAAGGCGATGGTGAACACCTCCAAGGCCTGATCGGCTCAGCTTCCTCGCGCGGTCCCGCACCGCATGGCGAGGGTATGTCCAACCTGATCAGCCTGATCTTGCGGCGGGGCCGCGAGGAACGCCTGGCGCAGGGCGCCGGCGGCCTCACCTTCACCACGGTGCTCTCGGTGGTGCCCGTCCTGGTGGTGGGCTTCGCGTTCTTCACGCGCGTCCCCGCGCTGCGGCGCACCGGCGAGGCCCTGCGCGACCACCTGCTGCGCGCCTTGCTGCCGCCGGAGATCACGAAGGCGGTCCTGCAGCAGCTGGCGCAGTTCACCGGCAATGCCGCCGGGCTCACGCTGGCCGGTTCCCTGTTCCTCGTGCTGTCGGCGCTCGGGCTGCTCCTGAGCGTGGAGAACGCGCTCAACCGGATCTGGAAGGTGAGGAAGCCGCGCCCGCTGCTGCGGCGCCTCGGCCTCTATGCCGCGCTGCTGCTCACGGCGCCGGTGCTCGTGGGCGCCAGCCTGTGGGCGACGACGTCGCTGCTCGCTGCCTCGACCGACGCGATCAGCGCGCGCCCGCCGTGGCTCGGCCATGCGCTCAATGTGGGGCCGGTGGTGCTCGGCGCGGCCGCTTTCGCGTGCCTCTATCGCTTCGTGCCGCATGCGAACGTGCGGCGGCGCGATGCGATCGCGGGCGGGCTGCTCGCCGGTGCGGCCTTCGAATTCGGCAAGCGCGGCTTTGCCATGTACCTGGCCAGCGCGCCCACCTACCGCACCGTGTACGGCGCCTTCGCGCCGCTGCTCGCCTTCCTGGTGTGGGTGTACTACTCGTGGTTCGTCACGCTGGCCGCGGCGCTGGTGAGCGCGAACCTGCCGCGCGCCGGCGGAGCCAGCGGGCGCCGCGCCTGAGCGCTTGCGCCGGTGGCGCGCCTGCTTCAGCGCCGGCCGCCGCCACCTCGCATGCCGCCCCCCATGCCGCCGCCACCGCCGCGCCAGCCGCCGCCCATGCTGCCGCCCATGCTGCCGCCGCCACCGCCGCGCCAGCCGATCGACTGGACGGACTGGCCGCCGCCGCCCCCCGACCAGGTCCCGCCGCCATTGCCATGCGCGTACCCGTTCCCATGGCCGTGGTGGTGGTGGTGCCCGCCATCCGAGCAGCAGATGAAGCCGGCCGAGAACCAGAAGGGCGAGTACCAGTACGGGCTGTAGTAGTACGGGTCGTAGTAGTACGGGTAACCGTACGGGTAGCCGTACGCATAGCCGTAGGGGTACGGATAGGGATACGGCGCCGCGTAAGGCGAGGGCGGAACGGTCGACGGGACACCCTGCTGGACGCCCGGCTGGATCACCTGCGGATTGCCCGCCGCCGAAGGTGTCGCGGTCGACGGGGCCGTGGCCTGCGGATTCTGCGACACGGGATAGCTCGGATAGGTGCCGTACGCGGGATAACCGTACGGTCCGTAGCCGGGGTAGCCGGGGTAGCCGGGGTAGTAGGGGTAGTAGGGGTAGGGATAAGCGCAACCCGCCAGCGCCGCACCACAGGCGAGGGAAAGGAGCAGTGTCTTCACGCGACTCTCCATCAGGCATGCAACATCGCCTTGACAGGCGTTCATACGCCTCGCCGTGCCGTGGCGCAAGGGGAGCGACCGCAGCGGGCGTGTAAAGGTGCCCCGCCCCGTGGGCCCTGCGCGTCAGGGGCTTCGGACGCCCGGTTGCGCCCGCGGCGGACTTGTGCTGCGGCCGGCGGCAGCCACTTGGGTCGGGACGGAGAAAGGAACTTCATGAGGTCCAGGCAGGCGTCGAGGCGCGGCGGTTCCTGCTCCATGGTGCCCGCCCAGAGGCTGCTGAACCTGCTGTCGCTGATCGCGTCGCTGGCGGCCGCGGCGTTCGTGCTGGCGACGGATGGTGCGGTGCACGAGGCCGTCCACGTGGGGGTTCCCGCGCTGGCCTATGCCACTGCCCTGGCCGGCAGCGAGGCCGATGCGCCGGCGTGGCTGGCGCACCTCGCGATGGTCCTGAACGTCGCCGGCGTGGTGCTCTTGTCCGCGTTCGCGGTGGCGACGGGCATGGGCATCGACGGCTCCGTGTGGCTGGCGGGCTTCTATGTGGCCGAGGCCCTGCTCGCGAGCTGGAACGTCGTGTGCCTGTCCAGCCCCGCGCTGGACGCCTGAGGTCGGCCGACGCTTGGGTGAATTCCCCCAGCGGGGTCCCCACTTTCCCCACCTTGCGCCCCTGGATTTCGCGCAAACAGGCTGAAATGGAGGCGCCTGTGCAGGCCCGACCCTTGCATTGCCCTTTGCAAGACAAGGTACCGGCGACTGCGCCGGGCAAGCGTTGCAAAGGCCTCGAGGCTCGTCCTGGGGGTCCTGCAAGGGGCCGGATGGCTCACCGGCATCCGGCCCCGATTCCATCAAGGAGCGGCGAGGCAGCCATGCAAGAAATGAACGACCCCATCGACGAGGCCTACGACGCGTGGAAGGAAGCGGATGCCGTTTCGCGGGCCCTCGACCGCGAAGTGACCGAGGCCTGGCATCGCCACGACTGCGAGGGGGCCGCGCCGCCCTCGCGGGACCTGATGCGCGAGGCGGCCTGGCTGCGCCACGCCGCCCACGAAAAGCTGGACCAGGCGATCCGGTTGCTGCACGACGCGGGGTTGATCCAGCCCTCGAAGGACACCGTGCGCGCCATGCCGCGCGCCTCCCGCGCGCCGGGACCCTGCCTCATCTGATCGCGCCGCCCGCACGCAGGGCGCGCGACCGCTCAAATCACTGCTCCGAGACCGACAGGCTCTCCAGTACGCGGCGGCAGACCGGCTCGATCTCCGCCAGCGCGGACTTCACCGCGCCGGACGCTCCGCAGCTCACCAGCAGCTGGCTGTCCTTCAGGCACACGATCACGCTGCGCACCCGCAGGAAGTCGGGGGGCTCGTTGCGTTCGTAGCTGATCTCGAAGGCCGGCCGTCCCTCGCGCGGCCTGGCGAATGCCTCCACCACCCGTGCGTCCCGCACCTGCGCGCTGAGGTTCTGCAGCATCGTGCGAGCGCGCTCGGGCCGGCAGAGCGACTCCATGTCCCGCCGCTGGCGGCCGCGGCCGATCTGCAGGATGCCCGTGAGCCGGCCCTCGGCGCCGCGGAATTCGGCCAGCGCCATGTCGTCCTCCAGCGGCACCTTCTTCCAGTGGGCCGGGCGGCTGACCCGCACGTCGATGCCCGCGGAGCGCGGCAGGCCCCGGGTGCTGAACGCCTCGAAGTCGTCGGCGCGCGCCGGCGCGAGGGCTGCGCACGCGAGCGCGAAGAGGGCGAGGCGGACCCGTGGCATGGCGGGACGCAGTATGCCCGCACAATCGCCGGGTGACTTCCTCTCCCTTGCGCGCCGCCGTCGTCGGCGGCGGACCGGCCGGCCTGATGGCGGCCGAAGTGCTGGCCCGCGAAGGCGCGGCCGTCGACCTGTTCGACGCGATGCCTTCGGTGGGCCGCAAATTCCTGCTCGCCGGGCGCGGAGGCCTCAACCTCACGCACTCCGAAGCGACCGAGCCTTTCCTGCGCCGCTATGGCGAACGCGCCGATGCGCTGCGGGCCGCCCTTGCGGCCTTCGATGGCGACGCGGTGCGGCGCTGGGCCGCCGAACTGGGCATCGCCACCTTCGTGGGCACCTCGGGGCGCGTGTTCCCCACCGACATGAAGGCCGCGCCGCTGCTGCGCGCGTGGCTGCATCGCCTGCGCGCGGCCGGCGTGCGCCTGCACACACGCCACCGCTGGACCGGGTGGGAGCCGGAAAGCGGCGCCCTCGTGTTCGAATCGCCGGCGGGCCCCACCACCCACGCGGCGTACGCCACCGTGCTGGCCCTGGGCGGTGCGAGCTGGCCGCGCCTGGGCTCCGACGGCGCGTGGGCGCCCCTGCTGGCGCAACGCGGCGTCGACATCGCGCCGCTCCGGCCTGCCAACTGCGGCTTCGACGTGGCGCCCACGCGCCCGGGCGGCACGGGCTGGACCGCTCTCCTGCGCGAGCGCTACGCCGGCCACCCGGTCAAGCCCGTCGCGGCACGCCTGTCCACGCAGGCGCCGTCGCAGGACGTGCAGGGCGAGTTCGTGCTGACCGACACCGGCGTCGAAGGCAGCCTGGTGTACGCGTTCTCGGCGCCGCTGCGCGACGAGATCGCGGCGCGGGGGCAGGCCACCTGGATCCTCGACCTGCTGCCGCAGCACAGCCCGGCGCAGGTGCTGGCCGAAACCACGCATGCGCGCGGACATCGCAGCCTCTCCACGCACCTCAAGAGCCGGCTCGGCGTGGCGGGGCTCAAGATGGCGCTGCTGCACGAGCTGCTGACGCCGCCGCAGTTGAACGACCCCGTCGCGCTCGCCACTGGGCTGAAGGCGCTTCCGCTCACGCTCTCGCGTGCGCGCCCCATCGCGGAGGCGATCAGTACGGCGGGCGGCGTGCGGCTCGAAGCCCTCGACGCGCACGGCATGCTGCGCGCCGCGCCCGGCGTGTTCTGCGCCGGCGAGATGCTGGACTGGGAGGCGCCGACGGGGGGCTACCTGCTCACGGCCAGTTTCGCCACGGGGCGCGTCGCGGGGTTCGGCGCGGCGCACTGGCTGCGGCAGCACGGCGCCGCGGGAGGCGCGCGCGGGCCATGAGCGGCAGCGAAGCCTCTCCGTACTGGCTCTACCTGCTCGAATGCGAAGGCGGCGTGTATTACGCCGGCGTCGCGCTGGACGTGGAGCGGCGCTTCTTCCAGCATCTGTTCGGGGTGGGCGCGAAGTTCACTCGCGCGCGGCCTCCGCTGCGCGTGCTGGCCGCGCGCGAGTACCCGAGCAAGTCGGAAGCGCTGCGCGCGGAACTCCGGCTGAAGGCGCTGCCGCGCGGCGACAAGCCCGCCTTCTTCGCGCACGACTAGCATCGCGCGCGA
Organism: Ramlibacter monticola; assembly: GCF_016722785.1. GTDB lineage: Bacteria > Pseudomonadota > Gammaproteobacteria > Burkholderiales > Burkholderiaceae_C > Ramlibacter > Ramlibacter monticola. The sequence goes on from NZ_JAEQNE010000004.1 coordinate 30,319, forward strand.
ATGCGCTCCGGCTGTGGCGCGAGGCACACACCTTGGCGAAACAGCGCGTCACCAGAGGCTTCGCGCGAGCCTGCGTCAGTACACTCGCCCTGCTGTTCACCCGAACAGCCACCTGCGCAACTCAGGTGCCATTTCCGGAGAAGTCAGACATGAACCGTATCGAACTCGTTGAAACCATCGCTGAAAAGCACGCCCTGTCCAAGGCCGAAGCCGGCCGCGTGCTGGACACGATCCTGGATGCCATCGTCGGCACCGTGAAGAAGGGCGGCGCGGTGTCGCTGGTCGGTTTCGGCTCGTTCAAGCAGGTCGCCCGCGCCGCGCGCACGGGCTTCAACCCGCAAGCCGGCACGAAGATCAAGATCGCCGCCGCCAAGGTGCCGAAGTTCACCGCCGGCTCCGCCTTCAAGGCCGCCGTCGACGCCAAGTTCGCCAAGCGCAAGGCGGAGAAGGCCGCCGCCGCGCCGAAGAAGGCCGTCGCCAAGAAGCCGGTGGCCAAGAAGGCCGCGAAGGCTGCCAAGCCGGCCCTGCGCAAGGCCGCCTGAGTCCAGGCACCGTCGTCCCCGTGAAGGCGGGGATGCAGAGAAAGCGGCCCGCGGGCCGCTTTCTTCCTTTGACGCCCTGGATTCCCGCCTGCGCGGGAACGGCGACGGAGGGGGTTCAGCCGAGGGCGGCGCCCACGGCGTTCACGTACAGCGCGTAGATCGATGTGCTGCCCGTCATGAACAGCCGGTTGCGCTTGGTGCCGCCGAAGGTCAGGTTGGAGATGACTTCCGGCGTGTGCAGGAAGGCCAGCAGCGCGCCACTGGGATGGTGGACGCGGACGCCGTTGGTGTCGGGGCCGCCCCAGCCCCAGCTGCACCAGACGTTGCCCTCGGTGTCGCAGCGGATGCCGTCGCAGAAGCCCGGCGCGAAGTCCGCGAACACGCGCGGGCCCGACAGCGCGGTGCCGCTCACGTTGAAGGCGATGACGTTCGCCGGGTTGTTGGGGCCGTCGGTGGCGCCGGTGTCGGCCACGTACAGCGTCTTGAAGTCGGGCGAGAAGCACAGCCCGTTGGGACGGCGCATGGGCCCTTCGGCGGCGATGCTCACCTGCCCCGCGGGGTCGATGCGGTAGACGCGCGTGGGCAGCTCGAATTCCGCCTTGTGGCCCTCGTAGGGGCCCATGATGCCGTAGCCGGGATCGGTGAAGTAGATCGAGCCGTCCTGGTGGATCGCGGCGTCGTTCGGCGCGTTGAGCTTGCGGCCCTGGAAGCTGTCGCACAGCACCGTCCACGTGCCGTCGTACTCGCGCCTGCGCACGCGGCGGGTGTCGTGCTCCATCGCGATCAGGCGGCCCTGCAGGTCCCGCGAATGGCCGTTCGAGTAGCCCGACTCCGGCTGGAACACGCTGACGTGGCCGTCGTCCTCCGACCAGCGCAGCACGCGGTGGTTGGGGATGTCGCTCCACAGCAGGCAGCCCCAGTCGCCCATCCACACCGGGCCTTCGCACCACAGCGCGGCGTCGTGGCCCATGCCGTGCCAGATGCGCTGCAGCGTGGCATTGCCCTGGCGGCCGCCGAAGCGCCGGTCCCGCACCTCGAAGGCCGGCTCCGGATACGTCACCGTCTCCTTGCCGGTCCAGTCGCGGTCGCGGCCGAACTTGTCGGTGCCCGCCGCGAGGGCGGCGCCACCCGCGGCCGCCACCGAAGCGGCCGCTGCGCGCAGGAAGCCGCGCTTGCTGCTGTCCATCATCTCCATGAGTGCCTCTCCTTTCCCTGGTGGCCCAACGGCGTCAAGGACGGCAAGGGGGTGATTGCCCGGCGCGCGCGAGACTAGTCCTGCCCCCGCGGGGCGTCAACCAGCGGGATGACTAAGGCCGGAGGAGGTGTCAGTCGACGCGCGTGAAGTGCTGCCGCACGTGCTGGCGATCGAGCATCTCGAAGTGCCACCACTCGTTGTCGATGCCGTTGAAGCCGGCACGGCCGAGGACGCCGCGCAGCAACTGCCGGTTGCGGTGCTGGGCCGGCGACAGCTCGCCGGTGGCGAGGTGCTTCACTTCGAGCTTGGGGTGCGACAGCTCGCGCATCTCGTCGTAGCCCGTGCCCATGTCGAGCTCGCGGCCCTGCGGGTCCTGCAGGGTGATGTCCACCGCCATGCCGAAGGAGTGGATCGAACCGCGGGCCGGGTCGGCCACGTACTGGCGCAGGTCCGTTCCTTCGAGGTGGTCCCAGAGCTGGATCTGGACCCGGTGGGGCCGCACGGCGTCCAGCACCAGCAGGCGGTGGCCGGGCGCTTCGGCGGCCAGCAGCGCCACCGCGCGCTCCAGGCCTTCCGCGGCCAGGCGATGCGCCCAGGCGCAGTCGAGCGAACCGTACAGGTTGCGGCCGACGAAGTTGTTCACGCCGGCATAGCGCAGGTCGACCGCGATGCCCTCGATGCTGGAGAGGTGCCGGAAATCGGGATTCGAGGCAATGTCTTCGCAACGCATCCGGCGAGGATACCGTCGGGCGAATGTCCGGGCGCGACGCATGGCCGCCGGCATTTGCTGTCACCGGCCCTGTTGCGCGCCTACGGCAGATGGGGGCCTCCTCCGCCGCCGCAGCCGCGGGCGCGGTGGCAATGTTCACATCGAGCAGGACGGATGGAGGATGGAGATGGGCACGGCAGCAGTCGAGGCGAGGCGGGAGCGACGGGAGTGGCTGTTGCGCGTGTCCTCGCAGTCGCTGCAGCGTCAGCAGGTCGGCGCCGCGGGCCCCTGCATCCAGCCGGTCCAGGCGCCGGGCGAATGGCGCCCGGCGCCTGGCTGGGCCGGGCAGAACAGCCCGGAAGCCATGGCGCAGCCGTGCGAAGAATGAGCCGCGCTCAGCGCAGCGGCACGGGCGCGATGACGGCCGGCCAGGCGCCTTGCGCGACCATCCGCGCGTCCTGGAACACCAGCCAGCTCTGCCGCCCATAGTGCGGCAGGCCGCGCTGCAGGGCCGCCAGCGCAGCGGGCGTGTCGGCGAGCACGAACACGAAAGACTTGCCGTTCTCCGTGCGCGCCGCCCAGGCGCGTGCCGTGCCCTTCAGGGCCCCATCGGCCCCCGCGCCTTCCTGCACCAGCACCTGCGGCAGCGAGCCCAGGCCTAGCTGTGCCAGCACCTTCACCAGGCCCGCCCGGTCCCCCGCCACGAACGCCGGCTGTTGCGGCGTGGCGAGCAGGGCCTCGGCCGCCACCACGGTCGGTTTCGCATCCAGCGCGCGCTCGGCCAGCGCCGTCGCCGCGACCATCCACTCCGCGTCGCCGTTGGTCACGTGCATCTGCACCCGGGGCGCGATGAAGGCCTCGCGCAGGATCGGCGGCACCGAAGCGGGAGCCAGGCGGCGCCACAGCCGCAGTTCGGGATCCAGCGTTACTGCAGCCGCGTCGGAGACGCCGTGGGCCGCCAGGTCGACCACGGTCTCGCGCTCGCGCACCCGCACCGCCAGGTCGCGCGTGGCGCCCGAGGCCTGCTGCACGCGCAGCGGCACCAGCAGGTCGAAGGGTTCGCCCTGCTGGGTCACGCGGACGCGGTTGGGTCCGGCCGCGGCGAGCGCCAGGCTGGGCGATGCGGCGCGCTTCGTCCATTGCGCGAAGAAGGTGGACAGGTCGCGGCCGCCGGCCTGCGCGAAGGCCTGCTCCAGTTCCTTCCAGCCGGCCGCGCGGAAGCGATGCGCCTGCCAGAACGCCCGCAGCCCCTGTTCGAACGCCGCCGGCCCGATCTCGTCGCGCAGCATCACGAACATCATCGCGGGCTTGGAATAGCCCATCACGGAGGAGATGCCGTGGTGCCGCGAGGTGAAGGCCGCGACCGCGGTCTCGTCGGCCGGCGCGATCGCCACCAGGTCGCGCAGCCACTCCAGCCGCATCGCGCGCGCGGCCTCCGGGCCCTGGTCTTCGCGATAGGCGTAGTCGGCCTGGAAGGTGGTGAGGCCCTCCGACCAGTTCCCGTTGCGCCAGTCCGGCACCACGCCGTTGCCCCACCAGTTGTGCAGCACCTCGTGGCCCAGCGAGGTCGCGCGGATGAAGGGCAGGCGCAGCACGTCGCGCCCGAGGTAGGTGAGGCTCGGGATGCCGAGCCCGTGCGGCAGGGGGCTGGAGACGATGCTGAAGTCGCCGTAGGGGTAGGGGCCGATCGCGCGGCTGTAGCGCTGCAGGTAGCGCACGCTGTCCTGCAGGTAGCCGGGCGCGAGTTCGGCGATCTCCGGCGGGAACCAGGTGCGCACGGTGACCACCGAGCCGTCGGCCAGCGTCGCGGCCTGCTGCGCCACCTCGTAGGGACCGGCCATGAGCCAGACGCCCTCGGTTGGTTGCGTGAAGGCGTACTCCGCGGTCCAGCGCCCGCCTTCGGTGGAGGCGCGCACCTGCCGGCCCGGGGCGAGGCCTTTCTGGCCGGCCGGCAGGTCCAGCTTCAGCGTGGAGGTGAAGGCCACGCCGGGATCCGGATACCAGCGTGCCTCCGGGGCGAGGTAGCTCCCTTCCGGCGCCGCATAGAAGGAGGCGGGATTGGCCGACTGCTGCGAGCCGGCGGGCAGGGCCGGCAGCGTGCCCGTGTACTCCAGCACGTAGCGATGCTCGCCCGGCGCGAGCGTCAGGCGGCGCAGGGCCGCGGGCGCGACCGCGTTGCCGTCCACGGTGGCGCGCGCGATGGCCAGCCGCGGGTGCAGCGTGAAGTCGGGAAGCCGATCGCTGCTCAGGCGCGCCGTGGCCTGGAGGCGGCGGCTCGCGGGATCGAGCGTCACCTCCAGCTCCAGGTGGGGCACGGCGGCGAGCGCCGCGTGCAGGGTGGCCAGCATCCACAGCGCGACGAGCTTGCAGCCCGCGCGCAGGAAGGAGAAGGAAGGGCGCAGCATGGTCCGCTATTGTCGCGGCGGCCCCGCGCCCCGCGTCAGCGGCTCGACAACTCCAGCGAGACGGGCACCGATCGGGCGCTGCCTTCGATCGCCTTGGCGGGCGTGGAGCTCGCCCGTTCCGTCGCCACGCCGCTCGCCAGCAGCGTTTCGACGATGGTCATGGCGCGCTGCTCGCCCAGGCGCTGCAGCGCCTCCGGGGGCAGGGGCTGCGTTTCCTCCAACCGGCGCTGGAGCGCTGCGTATTGCCGCGCCGCCTCGGCCTCCTGCGGCTCGCCCGGCGCGCCCATGGCGAGGCCCTGCGCGGGCGTGGCCGGCCGGGTCGCGCCCGCCAGGAGCGGCGCCGCCGCGGGGGCCGTCTGACCCGGCGGGGCCAGCGCCTTCGCCAGTTCCTCCTTGCCGAAGCGCTGCGCGTACAGGTCGCGCAGGGCCACGCGCACGGCCTGGTCCTCGACGTCGATGGGCCCCGGCTCCTGCCCCGGAGGCACCTGGATGCCGGCGAGGCGCGTCACGTCGGCGCGCAGCGCGCTGCGGCGCAGCGCGGCGCCATCGGCCGCTTCACTGAAGGGGGCCGGCACCGCGAGCTTCAGCTGCGTGCGCTTCTCCAGGATGTGCGCCACCTGCAGCAGCTTCTCGCGTTCGGGGGGCAGCAGCTTCGCGCTGCCGGGGTCGAACTCGATCGCGTCGAGGTTTTCGGACTGGATGCCGAGGGCGGCGCCCAGCGCGCGGAAAGGCGCCGTGACGATCTTGGTCAGGACGTTGCCGAGCGCCTTCCAGACCACCGCGGCGTAGCTGAACTCCGGGTCGTCGAGGCTGCCGGACACCGGCAGCCCGAGGTCGATGCGGCCGTTGCTGTCGGTGAGGATCGCGAGGGCGAGCTGCAGCGGGATCTTCAGCGCGTCCGGGCTCTCGACCTGCTCGCCCAGCGTGAGGCGGTCGATCACGACCTGGTTCTTGCCTTCGAGCCGGCCGCTCTTCACCTTGTAGCCCAGGTCCAGCGAGATCCGGCCCTCGGCGATCCGGTAGCCGGCGAACTTCATCGAATAGGGACTGGCCGGCACCATGTTGACGTTGCGGAACACGACCTGCAGGTCGGTGTCCTCCTTCGGCGCGAAGGCGCTGAACTCGCCGCGGACGCGCGCCAGCCCGAACTCGTCGACGCGGCCATCGAGCTCCACCTGCGTGCGTGCATCGCGCTGCGTCGACAGGCCGTTGATCGCGCCCTGCAGCTCGTAGATGTTGGCCGCGAACTGCGGCCGCAGGCTGAGGTCCGTGAAGTCCACCTTGGCGTCCTCGAGCCGCACGCGGTGGATGCGCACGGGGAACGCCTCGGCCGCGGCCGCCTTCGCCGCCACCGGCGCGGGCTTGGGCGCGGGTTGCTGCGCCGGCTCCCTCGTGAGCAGGCGCGCGGCGTTGATGCTGCGATCCTCGTCGATGAGCAGCTTGGCGTAGGCGCCGGTGACGCGCAGCTCGGGGATCTCCAGCCGGTTCGGCGAGACGCTCGCGCGCAGGCGCTCGGTGCCCACGTCCTTCCAGGACGCGAACAGATCCCCGTCTTCCTCGTGCAGCGCGAGGCCGCTGACGTGGGCCGTGCCCTCGTACTGGAACTGGGGCGCCTTCGCGCGGCCCGGCGCGCCCGCGGCGCCCACCAGCACCTTCCCGCGCGCCGACGCGGTGCCCTTCGTCAGCTTCAAGCGCACGTGCTGCGCGAGCAGCGGCTGCAGCGCAGCCAGCGCGATGTCCTGGACCTGCACGTCGGCCTCGAGCGCGCCGGTGGCGGGCACCATCCGGCCCTTGGTGGCCGCCCGCCCGCCGGTGGACAGCGCGAGCCCGGCGCGGAAGGGCAGGGGCTGGGCCAGGTCGGTGCCGGCGCCTTCCACTGCCAAGGCGATGTCCTGCACCTGGAGGTCGAGGCCGGTGGCCTCGTCGGCCACGTGCAGCGTGGAATCCTGCAGCGCGACTTCGCCGGTGCGCACGTTCCACTGCTCCGCGATCTCGGTGCGCACGGCCGCGGCGGTGCGGGGTTTCGTCGAGAACAGGTCCAGCGTGCCGTCGGCGCGGCGCCGCAACTCCGCCTGCACGCCATCGAGCAGCACCTTCTCGATGCCGACCTTGCGCGACTGCAGGTCGACGCTGCCGCCGGACACGGCGAGGCGGCGCATCTGCAAGGCGTGCGTGCCGCTCGCGAGTGCGAGGCGCGCGGCGTCCAGGCTGGCGCCCGAGACCTGCACCTGCGTCTTGCCGTTCACCTGGTTCGCGGCCACGGCCAGCCGCAACCCCACCTCGCCCGCGTCCAGCACCAGCGGCGGCGTCATCGATTCGTCGGTCACCTGCAGCGCGATGCGCTCCAGCAGGATCTCGGGCAGGTTCACGCGCCAGTCCGCCGGCAGCGTCGTCGTGGCGACGGGCACGCTGGCCGCGGGCCCGGCCGCCTGCACCATCAGCGACTGGAGGTCGAGCGCGCCGTGCTCGTCGCGCCGCAGCACGAGCCGCCCGTCCGAGGCCTTCACCTGCGCCACCGAGGCCTGCCGCTGTGCGAGGTCGGCCTCGATGCCGGAGAGTTCCAGCTTGCCCAGTGCGGCGAAACTGTCGCGGGCGCCTTCGTGCGCGATGCCCACTTCGCGCAGGGCTACCCGCGCGCCCGCGATGCGCGCCTCCGTCCGGCCCTGCGCATAGGAGAAGGTGTAGGGCACGACCGCATCGAGCCGGCCGGCGGCCAGCGCGGCGCGCGCGAACGGCTTCAGGTAGACCGAGAACTCGGGCAGCGGCGCGTTCTCCAGGATCAGTTCGCCGCCGGCGCGGAGCGGCTGCAGGCTCGACTGGCTCTTCCAGCGCAGCACGGTGCCCTCGCCCATGCGCGCGCTCAGGACCTCGTCGTGGCTCTGCTCCGGCAGCGTGCTGAAGCGGTCGAGTCGGAACGCGATCGGCGCGATCACGTTGTGGAAGCCGGCCCGCCGGTCGTCGAAGTCCACGCGCCCGTCTTCGACGGCGATCTTCTCGACGATCAGGCGCGGCGGCGGGCCGTCCGGCTTGGGCGGGCTGTTGCCGCGCAGGTCGGCCGCGAGGCGCACGAAGTTGAAGTCGCCGTCCGGCGCGATGCGCGGCCACAGCGCGGGGCGCGCCAGGCTCAGCTCGGCGAAGGACCAGGCGCCGCGCGTCACCGAACGCCATTGCGCCTCGGCCACCAGCTGGCCGACCGCGAGCAGGTCGCTGCCGTCGCGGTCGCGCAGCCGCACGTCGGAAGCTTCCAGGCGCAGCGTGAAGGGGTTGAAGCGCAGGTCCCCGAAGGAGAGTTCGCGCCCGAGTTCCTGCTGCGCGTGGCGCGCCGCGAGAGCCGGAACAAGCGCGGGCACGGCCCAGAAACCCAGGGCCGCGTAGAAGGCGACGGCTCCGGCCCCACCCGCAGCCCAGTACATCCATCTCGGCTTCACCGGTTCAGGATAGTCCCGCACCGGGGGGGCCGCGAAGCCCTTTGCATGGGACCTTGGTCCAATGTCCTGCCCTCCTGCCGCGACGCAGCATGCGGCGTTCCACCCCCCGCCAGAGGGGGCGTGGCGCTTCCCCTCCATGAAACCGTTTGCGCGAGGTCCAGGGTGGGCACCCGCGGCGGTGCTGCTGGCGCTCGTCCTGTCCTTCGCCGCCGAGGCCCAGGTCCGCGGCAAGGCCCCGCCGGCGGCGCCGCCCGCCCAGGAACAGCCGCCCGATCCGCTCGGCCGCAATACGCCGCGCGGCACCATCGTCCAGTTCATGCGCGCGGCGGAGCGCGACGACACCACCGCCGCACTGCGCTACTTCCAGACCACGTCCGGGCAGCGGCGGAATGCCGAGGCCCTGGTGAACGACCTCAAGGAACTGGTGGAGCGCAGTTTCAGCCAGGCCATCAACAGCATCAGCGATGCGCCGGACGGCAACCTCACCGACGGGCTCCCCGTGGACCGCGAGGCCGTCGGCCCGCTGGCCATCGCGAACACGAAGGCCGAGATCGTGCTGGTGCGGGTGAAAGACCCGCAGGCCGGCCGCATCTGGCTGATCTCCTCCGAGACGCTGGCCCGCGTGCCCGAGCTGCGCCGCCTGGCCGCGCCGACGTGGGTCGAGGGCGTGATGCCGGATGCCCTGTCGGACAATGAGGCCTTCGGCATCTCGTGGGGGCAGTGGATCGCCCTGGTGGCCTCGCTGGTACTGCCCGTCCTGCTGCTGGCCCTGCTCTCCCGCGTGGGCGCGCGCCTCGCCGCGGCGCTGCTGCGCCATCCGTCGCACCGGCTCGCGCTGGAGGCGTGGGAACGCGCCGTCCGCTGGCCGGCCATCTCGGCGATCGCGCTCGCCATCCACCTGGGCGCGACGGCGACCCTCGGGCTTCCCGTGACCTTCCGCTACGCCCATGGGCGCGTGAACATGGCGCTCCTGGTCATCGCGGTGGCCTGGTTGGCGCGAAGGGTCATGGCTCTCGCGTTCGCGCGGGCGCGCACCATCGCGTGGGGCAAGAACCGCGCGAGCACGCAGTCGCTGATGCTGCTGGGCGAACGGGTGCTCAAGGTCACCGTCGCCCTGGTGGCGGTGTTCGCCGTGCTCGCCATCGCGGGCCTCGACATGAAGACCGCGCTCGCGGGGGTGGGCATCGGCGGGGTGGCTCTGGCGCTCGGCGCGCAGAAGACGGTGGAGAACTTCCTGGGCGGGGTCTTCCTGCTGAGCGACAAGGCGCTGGCCGTCGGGGACCTGTGCAGCATCTCCAATCGCGTGGGCCGGGTCGAGGACATCACCTTGCGCTCCATCCGCCTGCGCACGGCCGACCAGTCGCTGCTTTCGATTCCGGCCGGAGTGCTGGCGCAGGCCGGGATCGAGAACTTCGCCACCCGCGAGAAGATCCTGCTGCAGAGGATCCTGCGGCTGCGGCACGGCACCGGGGTGGGGCAGTTGCAGCGCATCCTCGAGGGCACCCGCGCGCTGCTGCAGGAGGAGGCGCGGCTCGAGCCGGGGGGACGCATCCGGCTGGTCGATTTCGGCGCGCAGGCGATCGAACTGGAGCTCTTCGCCTACGTGCAGAGCGCCGACGACGCGGAGTTCCAGACGGTGCGCGAGGAACTGCTGCTGAAGATCGCCGCGCTCATCGAGTCGGTGGGCAGCGGCTTCGCGCAGCCGGCCCAGTGGGTTGCCATCGACGGCGCCCCCCGCGACGAAGCGCACGCGCGTCCGGTGCCGCCGCGCGAGGCGGCCGCGCTCAAGGAAGTGCGGCTGGCGGAGGCTCCGCAAGCCCGGCGGTGAGCGGCCCGGACGGGAAGGTCCGCAGCGCCTCGCGCATGGCCGCGGCCATCGCGGGATGCGACGGATCGTGGCCCGCGCCGGGCACCAGGCGCAGGGTGGCCCGCGCGCCCAAGGCCCGCTGCAGCACCTGCGCGCCCTCCGGCGGACAGATCGCGTCGTCTTCCCCCTGCAGGATCACGACGGGGATCGCCGGCACCTGCTCGCAGCAGGCGGGAAGGCCTTCGGAAGGCAACCAGCAGCCATGCCGCAGGTAGTGGCTCTGGACGCGATAGCGATCCACCAGCCGGGCCAGGCTCGCCGCGTCCGCCGGCGGCACCGGATCGCGCCCCTCCAGGCGCTGCTCCGCGTCCCACCAGCGGGCGGCGGCGGCGCGTTGCGCGGCCACCGGGCCGGTGGCGAACACGTGGACGATCGACTCGGGCAGGCCGGCAGCCGCGAAGAACGCCCCGATGTCCGCGGCCCGTGCCAGGAAGGGATTGCGCAGCAGCAGTCCCGACACGGCTTCGGGTTGGTCGGCGGCGTGGAGCACCGCGAGCGTCGCGCCCCAGGAGCCGCCGACGACGAGCCAGCGCCCGATGCGCAGGTGCTGGCGCAGCAGGCGCAGGTCCGCCAGCAGGTGGGCCAGCGTGTTGTCCTCGATGCGGCCGCGGGGCGTGCTCTGGCCGGCGCCGCGCTGGTCGGGGCAGAGGATGCAGTAGCGGGCCGGGTCGAAGAAGGACCGTTGCAGCGGCGAGCTGCCCGAGCCCGGGCCGCCGTGCAGCACCAGGGCGGGCAGCCCGGCAGGGTTGCCGTGCTCTTCCACGTGCAGGACATGCCCGCCGCCCACCGGGAGCCGGTGCACGATGCCGGCGGCGGCCGCGGCACCTTCGCGGGGGGCCGGACGAGCTACGCTTTCGTTCGATGTTGGCACTTTGGTGCCTCCTCAAGGGGCCGCTGCAGCGCTACCGTCGCAGGAACCACCATGCGCGCCCGCCGCCCGTTCAACCTGTCCCGGCAATTCCTGGTTGCCAGCCTGCCGATCGTCCTGGCCGGCATGCTGGTCATCGGATGGTACGTCGGCCAGGCCATCGAGCGCGCCGTCACCCACCGGCTCGCGGCGGTCACCAGCCTCTACGTCGACAGCTTCATCGCGCCGCATCTCCAGACGCTGGCCACCGGCAGCGAACTGCCGCCGGACCGGCGCGCGGCCCTGGACCGGCTGCTCACCGACACGCCCCTCGGCCGCAAGATCGTGGCCTTCAAGATCTGGAGCCGCGGCGGCCGCATCCTCTACAGCACCAATCCGACGCTCATCGGGCGCGAGTTCCCGGTCGACGACGGGCTGCGCGAGGCGCTCGAGGGTCGCGTCCACACCAGCATCAGCGATCTCGACGAAAGCGAGAACGAGCTGGAGCGCCCGCACTGGAGTCGACTCATCGAAACCTACAGCCCGGTCCACGCGGAGGGGCTCGGCACCGTGCTGGCGGCCGCCGAGTTCTACCAGACCACGGCGGAGCTCGCGCAGGAGATCCTACTGGCGCAGGCGGCCAGCTGGCTCGTGGTGGGCGGCAGCATGCTCGCGATGTACCTGCTGCTGTTCGGCGTCGTGCATCGCGGGAGCGAGACCATCGCCTCGCAGCGCGACCAGCTGAATGCCAAGATCCGCGAGCTGTCCGCCGTGGTCGAACAGAACCAGGCGCTGAGCGAGAGCATCCGGCTGGCCGCGGTGCGCACCACCACGCTCAACGAGAAGTTCCTGCGCCGCATCGGCGCGGACCTGCACGATGGCGCCGCGCAGGACCTGGCGCTCGGCCTGATGCGCTTCGAGTCCGTGGCGGAGCGCTGGGGCGGGTCCGCGCCGGCGGAGGCGGGCGCGCGCATCGCCGAGGAGATCCCGATGATCCGCAGTTCGCTGCAGTCGGCGCTGCGCGAGCTGCGGGCCACCTCCACGGGATTGCAGGTGCCGGAGATCGACCGGCTCGATGCGGTCGAGATCGCGGCGCGCGCGGTGCAGGACTTCCAGCGCAAGACGGGCTCCCGCATCGCGCTCTCGCACGAGGGCGAGGCGGCGCAGCCGTGCTGGCCGGTGAAGATCACCATGTACCGCCTGATCCAGGAGGCGCTGGGCAACGGGCTGCGCCACGGCGCGGCGTCGTGCCTGCAGGTCGCGATCGCCTGCGACGCCGAATCGATCCGGCTCGACGTGCGCGACAACGGCTGCGGCTTCGATCCGGCCGGGGTCGACGCGACGCAGCACCTCGGCCTTGCGGGGATGCGCGAGCGGGTCGAACTGCTGCGCGGGTCGGTGAGCGTGAGCAGCGCGCCCGGGCATGGCACCCTGGTCCGGGCCTGCCTGCCCATGACGGTCGAGGGTTACGCCTAGCCTCGACCGCGTAACGACTCATTGCTGAGCATGCAGCGCCCGCCCGCACCGGCTAGAGTGCGGCATGCTGTTCTCTCGCACGCACTGGATCGAGGCGATCCGCGACCGGTATCACCGGCACGCCCTCGAGAACGAGCTGCTGGAACTCGCTTCCAGGCTTCCCTACGAACCCGAATGCCGCTGCGCGTACCAGCGCCTGCTCGACGAGCATCTGCAGCTCGCCGCAGGCGCTCCTTACACGTGTGACCGAAACATTCCGGGCGTAACGACCTCCATGCGCTGAAACGCAGGGACGCGAGCCATCGCGCGTCCTGCGATGGCTCGCGTCCCTGCGCGCGTCATGCAGCACGCCGCTGCGGCGCGCCCATTCACAGCGGTTGCACATGCCTTGCTGCGGCTGCGGCCCTTTTTTTGACCTTCTCCCGTCGGAGGGCCGCCGGCCGCGTGCGTTAGTGCACAGGCCTCACCCATTAAGGCGTGGGAAGTCGGGAGGGTCCGCTTCTATAAATGCGGCGTGCGGCAGGACGGGTGCGATCCCGACGGGCCGCGCCTCAGGAGAAAGCCGATGACTGCAGCCTTCACCCCGATCACGGACCGCAGGGCCATCCACTTCACGACGGGCGCCCCGTCGCTGCAGCCGCGCAAGCTGCTGCTGGTCGACGACCACGAACTGGTGCGCTACGGCGTCAAGGCCTGCTACACCGAACTGCAGGGCGTGCCCCTGCAATGGATCGAGGCGAGCTCGCTGCAGGACGCGCTGGAGATCTATCCCCGCGAGGAGCCGATCGACGCCGTGCTGCTGGACCTGAACCTGGCAGACTGCCGCGGGCTCCAGGGCCTGCGCCAGTTCGTGCACGCGCATCCGGCCGCGCGCGTCGCGATCTTCAGCGCCACGCAGGACGAATTCGTGGTGCGGCAGGCGCGGGCGCTCGGCGCCGTCGGCTACGTGCCCAAGGGCGCGGTGGCCTCGGAGCTGCGCGACATGCTGTCGGCGCTGCTGTGGCCGCAGGGCGCGCCGCAGACCCGCACGATGGCTTCGAGCCACGCGCTGTTCCCGCGCTTTCCTTCCTCCGCGCTGTACGACCGGGTGGCCGAACTCGGGCCGCGGCACCTCGAGATCATGGAGATGGTCCTCTCCGGCTGCACCAACCAGGAGATCAGCGACGAGATGCGGCTGGCGCTCGGCACGGTGAAGAACTACGTGTCCTCGCTGCTGCTGGCGCTGGACGTCAAGTCGCGCTCGCACCTCGTGAGCCTGTTCCGCTGAGAGCCGGGATCCGCGGGACTGGCCGTGGCCCTCGCCCTCGAAGCGGCCCCGGGGACGGTGCGTCCCCCCGTTGCCCTGCGGCCCGCGGGGCGGACCGGCTACGTCGTGGTCTCCGGGCCGGGCAGCCAGGTGCCGCCACCGGCGCGCGCCGGCGGGCGCTGCGTGGACGCGCGCCTGCGCGAGGAGGCGCTGCGCGCGGCGCGCTCGGCGGCGCCCTTCCTCTTCGTCGGCCTCGCGATCGCGCTGGTGATCTTGCTGCTGGTGCTGGACGCGTCCCGCTGGCGCGGCGCCTGGTTCGCCCTGGCGCTGGCCTGCTGGTTCGCCTGGGCCGCGGCGCTGGCGCCGCCGGCGCGCTGGCTGGGACCGGGCGGCGCGTGGCGTTCGCCGGCCGTGCTGCAGGGCCTGGCCGTGGTCTCGCTGCTGGTGCCGGCCCTCGCACCGTGGCTGCCGGGGCCGCTGGCGCCGCCGCCGGAGCGCGTGCTGCTGGTGGCAGGCCTGCTCACGGTCGCCCTCACGGGCGTGAGCGCGCTGGCGTCGCTGCGCATTCCGCTCGCCGTCGCCGCGGCCCTGCCGCTGTCGGCCGCCGGCGCGGAAGCGCTGCGTCCGGGCGGCTCCCAGGGGCTCGCGCTCATCGCGGGGCTGCTCGCGCTCGGCGTGGCCATCCTCGGCTGGATGCGCCGGCAGCAGTGGCTGCGCGCCGCGCGCGGGACGCTGGAGCGCGAGGACCGCGCGCGGGAACTGGAGGCGCAGCGCGACGCCGCGGTGCGCGCCGACGAGGAGAAGAGCCGCTTCCTCGCGATCGCCAGCCACGACCTGCGGCAGCCGATGCACGCGCTGGGTTTGTTCGCCGGCACGCTGGAACGGCGCCTGCAAGGCAGCGCGGACGAACCGCTGGTGCACAACCTCGTGCGCGCCATCGACGGGCTGGACCGCTCCTTCAACGTGATGCTGGACATCTCGCGGCTGGACGCCGGCACCATCGAGCCCAACCTGCAGCAGTTCCCCCTGCGCGACCTGTTCCGGCGCCTGCACATGCACTTCGCGGGGCAGGCGGAACAGCGCGGCCTCGGCCTGCGCTTCTCGCCGGGCGGCAAGTCGGTCACCAGCGACCCGCAGTTGCTGGAGCGCCTGCTGGGCAACCTGATCCAGAACGCGGTCAAGTACACGGAGCACGGCGGCGTGGTGGTCGTCGCGCGCACCACGCGCGCCTACGTGAACGTGGAGGTGTGGGACACCGGCGTCGGCATCCCGCCGGCGGAACTGCCGCGGATCTTCGACGAGTTCTACCAGGTGGGCCGCGGGGCCCGCGCGCGCGAACGCGGCTTCGGCATGGGCCTGGCCATCGTCAAGCGGCTGGCGCGCCTGCTCGGTCTGCGCCTCTTCGTCGCATCGCGGCCGGGGCGCGGGACGATGTTCCGCGTCGGCATCCCCCTCGGCGCGCTGCCGGAACTGCAGGGGCTCGCGCCCGCGGCCGATACGCTGCCGATGCCGCAGCCCGCCTCGCAGCCGCGCACGGTGCTGATCGTCGAGGACGAGGCGCCGATCCGCGAAGGCCTGGGCCTGCTGCTGGAGGAATGGGGCTACCAGGCGGTGGCCGCCGCCACGGCGGCCGAGGCCACGCTGCTGGTGCGCGGGATCGAGAACCCGCCCGACCTGATCCTGTCGGACCTGCACCTGGGCCAGGGCCCGGACGGCATCGAGGCGATCGCCGCCGTGCGCCGCGCCTGCGCCAGCGCGGTGCCGGCGATCCTGATCACGGGCGACACCTCCCCCGAGGAAATGCGGCGCGCGAATGCCAGCGGCTACCCCGTGCTGTTCAAGCCGGTGCAGGCGCGCAAGCTGCTCAACGCGCTGCGCGGGCATATTCCCATGACGAAGTGACTTTCGGCCACTGTGCGGCGCGCGCGACGCTCCTAGAGTCGTTCGCATGTCCGATGCCGAACTCGAGTCGCTGCTGTCACCGCTGGGCCCCGACGCGCCCTGCGGGCCGGACCTCGAGTACGACCCGGCCTTCCTGGCGATGCAGGAAGCCGGCGCCGGCAAGCCGGAGCAGCAGTACGGCGACACCGTCATCCCCGCGCAGGAGCCCGACTGGCCCGTGGTGCACGAGCAGGCCCTGCAGCTCGCGGCGCGCACGCGCGACCTGCGGGTGGCGGTCTGGCTCGCGCGCAGCGGCGCGCATTTGAGCGGCCTGGCCGGCGCGGTGCGCGGCCTGCAGCTGGCGCAGCGGCTGCTGGAGCGCCATTGGGAAGGGCTGCACCCGCAGCTCGACGCGCTCGACAACGACGACCCGACGGCGCGCGTCAACGCGCTGCTGCCGTTGCTGCACCCGGCCGCCGGTCTGGCCGACCTGCGCTCGGCCAGCCTCACGGGCCGGCGCGGCGCGCTCACCGTGCGCGACCTCGAGCTGGCGCTGGCCCACGTGGAGCCGCATCCCGGTGAACCGGTCCCCACGGAGGAGGGGGTGGTGCAGGGCGTCACCGCGGCGATCGCCGAAACACCGGCGCTCGCGCAGATCCTGGCGGAGGGCCTCGCGGCGGTCCAGGCGTTGTCCGAAAACCTGGACCGCCGCCTCGCGTCCACGCAGGCCCCCGACTTCGCGCCGCTGAAGAGGCTGCTGCAGTGCGCAGCCGAAGCCGGCCGGCGCGCGGCCGGGGACGCTCCCGCGGGCGCGCAAGTCCCGGCCGTGGTGGCCACGCCGACGACGATCGTGGTGCAGGCCGGCATCGGTGCGATCGCCTCGCGCGAGGACGCGATCCGCGCGCTCGAGCGCGCCTGCGAATGGATCGAACGCAACGAGCCGAGCAACCCGGCGCCGCTGCTGATCCGGCGCTCGCAGCGCCTCATGAACCGCAACTTCATCGACATCGTGCGCGAGCTGCTGCCCGAGGGCCTCGACCAGATCGAGAAGCTCGCGGGCACGCCGCGTCCCTGACACGCAACGCCGCAAGGAGCTCCCATGGCAACCAGCAGTCAGAAGTTCATCGCCCGCAACCGCGCACCGCGCGTGCAGATCGAGTACGACGTGGAGACGTACGGGGCGGAGAAGAAGGTGCAGCTGCCCTTCGTGATGGGCGTGCTGGCCGACCTTTCGGGCAAGCCCAGCGAACCCTTGCCGCCGGTGGGCGAGCGCAAGTTCCTCGACATCGACGTCGACAACTTCGACGCCCGCATGAAGTCCATGAAGCCGCGCGTGGCCTTCCCGATCCCGAACACGCTCACGGGCGAAGGCAACCTGGCGGTCGACGTCACCTTCGAGAGCATGGACGACTTCTCGCCGGCCGCGGTGGCGAGCAAGGTCGAGGGCCTGCGGCAACTGCTGGAGGCGCGCCAGCAACTGGCCAACCTGCTCACCTACATGGACGGCAAGACCGGGGCCGAGGACCTGATCTCCCGGGTGATCGCCGACCCGGCGCTGCTGAAGGCGCTGGCCGATGCGCGCAAGCCGGCCGCCGACGCAGGCCAGTCGCCCAACGCCTGACGGGAGGAACGCACCATGGCTGAAATCACCGAATCGCAAGCGCAGGCCTCCGCCCTGCAGGGCATCGAGTTCCAGGGCGGCGAGTTCGCGGCGCTCCTGAACCGCGAGTTCAAGCCCAAGTCCGACGACGCCAAGAGCGCCGTCGAACAGGCGGTGCTCACGCTGGCGCAGCAGGCGCTGGTGAACACCACCCTGATCAGCAGCGACGTGATGGTGTCGATCGAGTCGATGATCGGCGAGCTCGACACGCGCATCTCGAAGCAGGTCAACGCGATCCTGCACCACGCCGACTTCCAGCAGATGGAGAGCGCGTGGCGCGGCCTGCACTATCTCGTGAACAACACCGAGACCGACGAGATGCTGAAGATCCGCGTCATGAACATCACCAAGCAGGAGCTGGGCAAGACGCTGAAGCGCTACAAGGGCACGGCCTGGGACCAGAGCCCGCTGTTCAAGAAGGTGTACGAGGAGGAATACGGCCAGTTCGGCGGCGAGCCCTTCGGCTGCCTGGTGGGCGACTACTACTTCGACCACAGCCCGCCCGACGTCGAGATGCTGGGCGAGATGAGCAAGGTGGCGGCCTCGGCCCACACGCCCTTCGTCGCCGCGGCCAGCCCCGCGCTGATGCAGATGGGGTCCTGGCAGGAACTGGCGAATCCGCGCGACCTCACCAAGATCTTCACCACGCCGGAATACGCGGCCTGGCGCTCGCTGCGCGCGTCGGAGGATGCGCGCTACGTCGGCCTCGCGATGCCGCGCTTCCTGGCGCGCCTGCCCTACGGCGCCAAGACCAACCCGGTGGAGGAATTCGACTTCGAGGAGGAGACTTCCGGCGGCGAGCACGGCTCCTATGCGTGGGCCAACTCCGCCTACGCCATGGCGGTCAACATCAACCGCTCCTTCAAGATGTACGGCTGGTGCTCCTGCATCCGGGGCGTGGAGTCGGGCGGGGCCGTCGAGGGCCTGCCCACCCACACCTTCCCCACCGACGAGGGCGGCGTGGCGATGAAGTGCCCGACCGAGATCGCGATCAGCGACCGGCGCGAGGCCGAACTGGCCAAGAACGGCTTCATGCCGCTGGTGCACCGCAAGAACTCGGACTTCGCCGCCTTCATCGGCGCGCAGTCGCTGCAGAAGCCGACGGAATACGACGACCCCGACGCCACCGCCAACGCCAACCTGGCGGCGCGCCTGCCCTACCTGTTCGCCTGCTGCCGCTTCGCGCACTACCTGAAGTGCATGGTGCGCGACAAGATCGGCTCCTTCCGCGAGCGCGAGGACATGGCCAACTTCCTCAACAAGTGGATCATGAACTACGTCGACGGCGACCCGGCCAACTCCTCGCAGACCGTCAAGGCGCAGAAGCCGCTCGCGGCCGCCGAAGTGGTGGTGGAGGAGGTGCCCGGCAATCCCGGCTACTACACGTCCAAGTTCTACCTGCGGCCGCACTACCAGCTCGAAGGGCTGACCGTCTCGCTGCGGCTCGTTTCCAAGCTGCCGTCGGCCAAGGCGGCCTGAAGGCTTTCCCCCACCCACCAGGAGTGTTTTCATGAGCAGCGACGTGAGCATCAAGTTCGACGGCATCGACGGCGAGTCGTCCAAGCCCAAGGGGGAGATCGAGGTGATCTCGTGGAACTGGGGCGTCAGCCAGACTACCGGCGCCAGCAGCGGCGGCGGCTCGGGCAAGGGCAAGGCCATCCCGGGCGACTTCCACTTCAAGCACCGCTACGACAAGGCCTCGCCCGTGCTGGCCAAGCACTGCGTCGCGGGCAAGCACTTCCCGACCGTGAAGCTGACGGTGCGCAAGGCCGGCGAGGGCCAGCAGGACTACCTGACCGTCGCCATGAAGGAAGTCTTCATCACCAGCATCGCCCCGGGCAGCGCCACCGACGGCGAGGTGGTGGAGGACGTGAGCTGCAGCTACAAGGACGTGGAGTTCGCCTACAAGCCGCAGGACGACAAGGGCGCCCTGGGCGGCGAGGTGAAGTTCGGCTGGAACGTGGCCACCACCGAGACGCGCTGAGCGGCGAGCGGAGGGCGGCCATGCAGGAGAGTCTTCCCACCGGGTCCGCGGCGGCGCCCGCCGCCGACATCTTCCTGCACGTGAAGACCAAGCGTGCCGGCAAGATCAAGGGCGAGGCCTCCTCCCCGGAGCACGTGGACGACATCGTGGTCAGCGCCTGGAACTGGGGCCTTGCCGCGGGCTCCGCGATCGGCTCCGGCCAGGCGACCGCCCGCCGCTCCTACAAGCACCTCGCCATCGTCAAGCGCATCGACAGCGCCAGCACCAGTCTCATGAGCGCGCTCGCCACCAACGACGAGGTGAAGGAGGCACGGCTGGCGATGCGCAGGGCGGGCGACGGCCAGGTCGACTACTTCGCCATCGTGCTGGGCGGCGCGCGGGTGGCGGCGATCGACCTGGAGGTGGACGACGAGGGCACGCCGGTCGAGCGCGTGCAGTTCTCGTTCACCAGGGTCGACGTCGAATACCGCCGGCAGGAGGGCTCCGGCCAGGCGGGTGCCAGCAGCCTGTTCTCGGACGAAGTGCTGCCCAGGTGAACGCGCCATGACTGCCGTCGACCCGCGCAACCGCCTGCAACCCTCCCTGCTCGATCGCCTGTGCGACGACCAGCCGGGCGAGCGGGCGGAGGCCGAGGACCGGCGCGTGATGTCCAAGGCGCAGCTGCGCGGGGCCGTGCTGCGCGACCTGTCCGCGCTGTTCAACGCGGTCCAGCCGCTGGGGGCGCAGGCCGACGCCTGGCCGCTGGTGGGCGAGAGCGTGCTGCAGTTCGGCCTGCCGCCGCTGTCGGGGCGGCTGGCGTCCTCGCTGGACGTGACGGTGCTGGAGGGGCTGATCCGGCAGGCCATCGTGCGCTTCGAGCCGCGCATCCTGCCGGACACCCTGCAGGTGCGGGCGCTGGAGGCCGGCAGCGTGCTGGACACGCACAACGTGATCGAGTTCGAGATCCGTGGCGAGCTGTGGTCGCACCCGGTGCCGCTGGAGGTGCTGCTGCGCACGCAACTGGACCTGGAGGCGGGGCAGGTGGAGGTGCGCGACGCGGCCGGGGTGGCGCCCTCGCGGGCGCGCTGAGGCAGGGCCATGGATCCGCGCCTGCTGCGCCTCTACAGCGATGAACTGGCGCACCTGCGGGAGCAGGGCGCGGAGTTCGCGGCGGAATTCCCCAAGATCGCCTCGCGCCTCGGCATGGAGGGCATGGAGGTCGCCGACCCGTACGTGGAACGCCTGCTGGAGGGCTTCGCTTTCCTCGCGGCGCGCGTGCAGCTGAAGCTGGAAGCGGAGCAGCCGCGGCTGATCGCGCACCTGCTGGAGGCGATCTATCCCAATTTCCTGGCGCCGGTGCCCTCCACGATGGTGGCGCGCTTCGCCGTCGATCCCGCGGACCCGAACCTGGTGAAGGGCTACGCCGTGCCGCGCGGCAGCGCGATCCTGTCGGAGCTCGCGCGCGGGCAGGACACGCACTGCGAGTTCCGCAGCGCGCACGACGTGACGCTGTGGCCCATCGAGCTGGCCGGTGTCCAGTACTTCAGCCACGCGACGGACCTGCCCCCGACCCGCGTGCCGCAGGCGCAGGGCACGCGCGGCGGGCTGCGCATCCGCCTGCGCTGCGGCGGCGGGCTCGCCTTCCGCGACCTGGGACTCGATCGCCTGGCCTTCTACATCGCCGCGCCGGACGACGTCGCCTTCCGCCTGCACGAGCTGGTGCTGGGGGCGGCCGCCGGCACGCTGGTGCACACCGGCGCGCCGGGCGAGGACCTCGCGGGGCAATGGCGCGGCGCGGCCAGCGTGCGCAGCCTGGGCTTCGGCGCCGACGAGGCGCTGCTGCCCGACTCGCTGCGGGCCTTCTCCGGCTACCGCCTGCTGCAGGAGGCCGCGGCGCTGCCGCAGCGCCTGCTGTTCTTCGAGCTGGCCGAGCTCGCGCCGCGGCTGGCGAAGGTGGCCGGCAGCGAGGTCGAACTGGTGCTGTTCCTGCAACGCGGCGAGGCGGCGCTGGAGGCGCTGGTCGACGCCGGCAGCCTGGCCCTGTTCTGCACGCCGGCGATCAACCTGTTCCCCAAGCGCCTGGACCGCATCCAGCTCGGCACCGGCTCCTGGGATTACCACGTGGTGCCGGACCGCACACGGCCCATGGACTACGAGGTGCACAGCATCGCCTCGGTGACCGGCTTCGGCACCGGCGCGGTGGCGCAGCAGGACTTCCTGCCGCTCTATGCGACCTACCACGATGCGCTGCCCACGCGCGAGGGTGGCACGCGCGGCTACTACACGGTGCGGCGCGAGCCGCGCCTGCTGTCCTCGAAGCAGAAGCAGCAGGGGCCGCGTTCGGCCTATGTCGGCGAGGAGGTCTGGCTCGCGCTGGTCGATCCGGCCCATGCACCCTACCGCCAGGACGTGCGGCAGCTCTCGGTCTCGGCCTGGGTGACCAACCGGGACCTGCCGACGCTGCTGCCGCGCGCCGGCGCAGTGCCGCCCGCACAGCCGCTGTGGCGGCTGGAGTCGCCCGGTCCGGTCGCGCGGGTCGACGTGCTGCGCGGTCCCACCCGGCCCGTCACGCGGCGGCCGGTCGGCGATCTCGGATGGCGGCTGGTGAGCCACCTCACCTTGAACCACCTTTCCCTGGTCGGCGAGACACCGCAGCAGGCCGCCGCGGCGCTGCGCACGATGCTGGGGCTCTACGCGCCGCCCGAGGACACCGCCTGGTCGCGGCAGGTGCAGGGCGTGCAGGGACTGCAGGCGCGGCCGGCGGTGCGGCGCCTGCCGGTGAGCGGGCCCCTGAGCTTCGGCTCCGGCGTGGAGATCGCGCTGGAACTCGACGAGCTCGCCTTCCAGGGCAGCAGTGCCTTCCTGCTGGCCAGCGTGCTGGAGCGCTTCTTCGCCCGCCACGCGGCGATCAACAGCTTCACCCAGCTTACGCTGCGCACGCCGCAGCGCGGCGAGGTGATGCGCTGGCCGCCGCGCAGCGGCCTGCGGGAGGCGCTGTGAAGCGGGACCTGCCGGCAGGGCGCGAGCAGGCGCTGGCGGCGCTCTTCGCCGCGCTGGCGGAGAAGCCGCGCGAGCACGACTTCTTCGCGGTGCTGCGCCAGGTGGAGGCGCTGCGGCCGGACTGGCCGCGGCTCGGGCGCGCGCTGCGGCCATCGCAGGAGGCGCTGCGGCTGGGGCAGGAACCGGAGCTCGATTTCGCGCCGGCCGGCCTCGCCACCTTCACGCCCGGAGCCACGCCCCGGCTGGGCGTGCGCTTCTTCGGACTGCTCGGCCCCCAGGGGCCCATGCCGCTGCACTTCACCGAGTCCGTGCGCGAACGCCTGCGCTATCGGGGCGACGCCACGCCGGCGCGCTTCCTCGACCTGTTCCACCACCGCCTGCTGCTGCTGTTCTACCGCGCCTGGGCCCAGGCCCAGCCCACGGCGCAGCACGACCGGCCCGAGGACGATCGCTTCGCGGCCTGGCTGGGCGCCAGCTGCGGCGAGGCCGCGGAAGCGCAGTCCGTCCGCACACTGCCCGCCAGCGCGCGCCTGTTCCAGGCCGGCCTGCTGGGCGCGCGCAGCCGCCACGCCGAGGGGCTCACCAGGCTGCTGGCCAGCCACTTCGGCGTGCCGGTGGCGATCGAGTCGCACGTGCCGCACTGGCTCGCGATGGCGCAGGACGACCGCACCCGGCTGGGAACGTGCAGCGCGCAGCTCGGTGCGACGGCGGGTTGCGGCAGCAAGCTGCGCGACCGGCAATACAAGTTCCGCGTCGCGCTCGGC
Source organism: Ramlibacter monticola (assembly GCF_016722785.1). Lineage (GTDB taxonomy): Bacteria > Pseudomonadota > Gammaproteobacteria > Burkholderiales > Burkholderiaceae_C > Ramlibacter > Ramlibacter monticola. The sequence continues at coordinate 53,302 of NZ_JAEQNE010000004.1, forward strand.
CCGCTCACGCTGGCCCAGTACCACGCCTTCCTGCCCGGCGGCACGGCCTGGCCCGCGCTCTGCGAATGGGTGCGGCACTACGCCGGGCTGGACCTGCGCTGGGACGTGCAGCTCACGCTGGCCGGCGCGCAGATCCCCGAGCCGCGGCTCGCCGGCGGCGTGCGCCTCGGCGTCACGACCTGGATCGGCCGCCGCCCCTGCGCCCGCGACCGCGGCGACCTGCGCCTGCGCCCCGTCACTTCGTCCCTGTTGCGCCCCGGAGGCCGCCATGCTTGAAATCCCGCGCACCGCTCTGTTCGGCAAGCTCGATCCCGTCGCCTACAAGGCCATCGAAGGCGCCACGGTCTTCTGCAAGCTGCGCGGCAATCCCTTCGTGGAACTGCAGCACTGGCTGCACCAGATCCTCAACGCGCCGGACTCGGACCTGCACCGCATCGTGCGACAGTACGGGCTGGACGCCTCGGTGCTGGCCAGCGATCTCATGGCCTCGCTGGACCGGCTGCCGCGCGGCGCGAGTTCGATCACGGACCTTTCCACCTGGGTGGAGACCGCCACCGAGCGCGCCTGGGTCTACGCTTCGCTGCTGTACGGCGAGACGCAGGTGCGCACCGGCCATCTCGTGATCGGGCTGCTGAAGACGCCCTCGCTGCGCACCGCGCTGCTGGCGATCTCCAGGCAGTTCGAGCGCATCAAGCTGGAAGACCTGAGCGACAACTTCGGCAAGGTGCTGGCCGGCTCGCCCGAGCAGGGGCTGCGCGCCAGCGAGGCGGCCGGCGAGCCCGGCGAGGCGAGCGGGGCGATCGCCCCCGCCGCCCTGGGAAAGCAGGAGGCGCTCAAGCGCTATGCGGTGGACCTCACCGAGCGCGCGCGCAAGGGCGAGCTCGACCCGGTGACGGGTCGCGACGAGGAGATCCGCCAGATCGTCGACATCCTCATGCGGCGGCGCCAGAACAATCCCATCCTCACCGGCGAGGCGGGCGTCGGGAAGACGGCGGTGGTGGAAGGCTTCGCGCTGCGGCTCGCCCGGGGCGACGTGCCGCCGCAGCTGAAGGACGTTGCGCTGCACGTGCTGGACCTCGGCCTGCTGCAGGCCGGCGCCAGCATGAAGGGCGAATTCGAGAACCGCCTGCGCTCCGTGATCGACGAGGTGCAGGCCTCCGCCAGGCCCATCATCCTGTTCATCGACGAGGCCCACACGCTGATGGGCGCGGGCGGCGCCGCCGGCACCGGCGATGCGGCCAACCTGCTGAAGCCGGCGCTGGCGCGCGGCAAGCTGCGCACCATCGCCGCCACCACCTGGGCCGAGTACAAGAAGCACATCGAGAAGGACCCGGCGCTGACCCGCCGCTTCCAGGTGGTGCAGGTCGGCGAGCCGGGCGAGGACAAGGCGGTCGGGATGCTGCGCGGCGTCGCCTCCGTGCTGGAGCAGCACCACCGCGTCGCCCTGCTGGACGAGGCGATCACGGCGGCAGTGCGGCTGTCGCACCGCTACATCCCGGCGCGCCAGTTGCCGGACAAGGCCGTGAGCCTGCTGGACACAGCCTGCGCGCGCGTGGCCGTGAGCCAGCACGCGACGCCGCCCGAACTGGAGGACTGCCTGCGGCGGCTGGAGGCGCTGAAGGTGGAGCGCGACATCATCGCGCGAGAGGAAGCGATCGGCATCGAGGCTGGCGAGCGCCGCAAGCGGGTGGCGCGCGGGATGGACGAAGAGGAGACCCGGCTCGCGGTCCTGAAGCAGCGCCACGAGGAAGAGAAAGCCGTGGTCGACCGCATCCTGGCGATCCGCGCACAGCTGCGCCAGGACCAGCCCGAGACGCCGCCCGACCGCGACGCCCTCCTGCCCGAACTCGCCGGCCTGCAGGAGAAGCTGCATGCGCTGCAGGGCGACGCGCCGCTGATCCTGCCCACCGTGGACGAACAGGCCGTGGCCAGCGTGGTGCAGGACTGGACCGGCGTCCCGGTGGGCCGCATGGTGAAGAACGAGATCGAGTCCGTTCTGCGGCTGGCCGACACGCTCAACGAGCGCGTGATCGGGCAGAAGCACGCGCTGGAGATGATCGCGCGGCGCATCCAGACTTCGCGCGCGCGGCTGGACAACCCGAACAAGCCGATCGGCGTGTTCCTGCTGTGCGGCACCTCCGGGGTCGGCAAGACGGAAACCGCGCTGGCCCTGGCGGAGTCGCTGTACGGCGGCGAGCAGAACCTCATCACGATCAACATGAGCGAGTTTCAGGAGGCGCACACCGTCTCCACGCTCAAGGGCGCGCCGCCCGGCTACGTCGGCTACGGCGAGGGCGGGGTGCTGACCGAGGCGGTGCGGCGCCGGCCCTACAGCGTGGTGCTGCTCGACGAGGTGGAGAAGGCCCACCCCGACGTCCACGAGCTGTTCTTCCAGGTCTTCGACAAGGGCTGGATGGAGGACGGCGAAGGCCGCGGCATCGACTTCAAGAACACCATCATCCTGCTCACCAGCAACGTGGGCACGGAGACGATCACGCGCCTGTGCCGCGATCCGGGCCGGGTGCCGGAGCCGGAGAGAATCGCCAGTGCGCTGCGCGAGCCGCTGCTGTCGGTGTTCCCGGCCGCCCTGCTCGGACGGCTGGTGGTGGTGCCGTACTACCCGCTGTCGGACGAGATGATGGGGCGCATCGTGCGGCTGCAACTCGATCGCATCGTGCGGCGGGTCTCGGCCAACCACGGCATCCCGCTGAAGTACGGCGAGGACGTGGTGCAGCTGGTGGTGTCGCGCTGCACCGAGGCGGAGTCGGGCGGGCGCGTGGTCGATGCGATCCTCACCAACACCGTGCTGCCGCGGATCTCGCGCGAGTACCTGGAGCGCCTGAGCGGCGGGGAAGCGCTGAAGGGCGTGCGCCTCGGCGTGGCCGATGACGATTTCCGCTATGCCTTCGACTGAGGCGGCCAGGATGACTTTCGGCCCTGTGCGGCCCGAGGCCGCGGCCGTAAGGTCCACCGGACAACGCAAGCCGCCGCAGCGGCCCCCCGCATGCCCTCACCCATCACACTGAGCTCGCCCCTTCCCGCCGGCAGCCTCCTGTTCGAGGCGATGACGGCGTCCGCCGGCCTGAGCGAGCTGGGCGAGATGCAGCTCACGCTCCTGAGCGAAAAGCCGGACCTCAGGCCCGAGGACCTGCTGGGCAAGCCGGTCACCGTGAGCGTGCACCTGCGCGAAGACCAGAAGCGCCACTTCCACGGCTACGTCACCCGTTTCGCCGTCGGCGCCCACCGGGGCAAGTACTTCGGCTACCAGGCCACCGTGCACAGCTGGCTGTGGTTCCTCACGCGCACCGCGGACTGCCGCATCTTCCAGGAACTGAGCGTGCCGGAGATCGTCAAGCAGGTGTTCGAGGACCACGGCGTCGCCAACTTCGAGTTCAAGCTGTTCCGCGGCTACCGCAAGTGGGTCTACTGCGTGCAGTACCGGGAGAGCGACTTCAACTTCGTCGCGCGGCTGCTGGAGCACGAGGGGATCTACTGGTACTTCGAGCACGCCGAGGGCCGGCACAAGCTGGTGCTGGTGGATTCGCAGAGCGCGCACGACGCGGCGCCCGGCTGCGAGACGCTGCCTTACATCGAGGAAGGCGCTGCCACCTCGCCGGATACCGACTGCGTGTCCGACTGGAGCTGCGCGCGCGAGGTGCGCAGCGGCAAGGCGGCGCTCACCAGCTACGACTTCGAGCGGCCCTCGACCGGGCTGAAGGTGAAGGCGGAGAAGTCGCGCAGCTACGCGCTGTCGGACTACGAGGTGTTCGACTTCCAGGGCGACTACGTGCAGTCGGGCGACGGCACGCAGTGGGTCGAGGACCGGATGGACGAACTGCAGACGCCCTTCCACGTGCTGCGCGGGTCCTCCAATGCGCAGGGCATCGCGGTGGGCCACCTGCTGAAGCTGGGCAACCATCCGCGCAAGGACCAGAACGACCAGTACCTGCTCACGTCCATGACGGTGCGAGCGCAGGTGCAGGGCTACGAATCCGGCACGCCGGCGGGCGACTACCGCTGCGAGTTCGGCGCCATCCCCGCCACCCAGCAGTTCCGGCCCCGCAGGCGCACCCGCAAGCCCTGCGTGCAGGGCCCGCAGACCGCCATGGTGGTGGGACCCGGCGGCGAGGAGATCTTCACCGACAAGTACGGGCGCGTGAAGATCCAGTTCCACTGGGACCGCTACGGGAAGAAGGACGAGAAGAGCTCGTGCTGGGTGCGCGTGGCGCACCCCTGGGCGGGCAAGAACTTCGGCATCGTGGACATCCCGCGCATCGGGCAGGAGGTGGTGGTCGACTTCCTGGAAGGCGACCCGGACCAGCCGCTGATCACCGGCCGGGTCTACAACGCGGAGCAGATGCCGCCCTGGGACCTGCCGGCGAACGCGACGCAGTCGGGCATCCTCACCCGCTCCTCGAAGGGCGGCGGCTACGGCAACGCCAACGCCATCCGCTTCGAGGACAAGGGCGGCAGCGAGCAGCTCTGGATCCACGCCGAGAGGAACCAGGACATCGAGGTGGAGAAGGACGAGACCCACTGGGTGGGGCAGGACCGCAAGAAGACCATCGACCGCGACGAGACCACCCAGGTGAAGCACGACCGGACCGAGACCGTCGACAACAACGAGACGATCACCATCCACGGCCAGCGCACCGAGACGGTGGACAAGGACGAGACCATCACCATCCACCAGAACCGCACGGAGACGGTGGACCAGGAGGAGAAGATCACCATCCACGGCGGCCGCACCGAGGTCGTGGACAAGGAGGAGAGCATCACGATCCACGGCGGCCGCACCGAGAAGGTGGACAAGGACGAATCCATCACGATCGACGGCGGTCGCACGGAAACCGTGGCGAAGGACGAGAACATCACCATCAACGGCGGCCGCACGGAGACGGTGGCGAAGAACGAGAGCATCACCATCAACGGCGGCCGCACCGAGACGGTGGCGAAGGACGAGAGCATCACGATCAGCGGCGGCCGCACCGAAACCGTCGCCAAGAACGAAAGCGTCACGGTCAGCGGCGGGCGCACGGTGTCCATCACCAAGGACGACGGCCTGACCGTCAGCGGCGCGCGCCAGGTGAACGTGAGCAAGGACGACGCGCTCTCCGTGGGCAAGACCTTGATGATCACCGCCGCCGACTCGATCACGCTGAAGACCGGCAGCGCCAGCATCACGATGAAGAAGGACGGCACGATCGTGATCAACGGGAAGGACATCACCGCGGATGGCTCCGGCAAGATCAACGTGAAGGCCAGCAGCAACATCGTGATGAAGGGCTCGAAGATCCTGCAGAACTGAGGAGCGCCCCATGAGCGGAAGAGACCGGTTCGAGACCTGGGCGGCGCTCGCGCCGGTGCAGGTCGGCACCTTGCTTGCGCTGGCGGAGGACGGCACGGCCCTCGTGCTGGACCCGGCCCGGCCGGAGGCGCCGGCGCGGCCGGCACGCGTCGCGGTGGACCTGCACGCGGGCCATGTCGGCGGCGAGGTGGTGCTGGTGTTCGAAGGCGGCGATCCCGGCCGGCCCATCGTGCTCGGAGTCCTCCAGGGCGGGATGCAGCGACCGGAGGCGCTGCCCGTGGAAGCCGACGGCCAGCGCATGGTGGTCAGCGCCAGCGAGCAACTGGTGCTGCGCTGCGGCCGCGCCCGCATCACGCTCACGCGCGCCGGCAAGGTGCTGATCGAAGGCTCCTACGTCAGCAGCCGCTCCAGCGGCGTGAACCGGATCAAAGGCGGTTCGGTGCAGCTGAACTGAACGCCATGGAGTTCCTGAACGCCACCCGCATGGACGCGGCCTGCACCATGGGCATGGAGCGCGACGGCCGCGAGCTCCTGGTGGTGGCGATCAAGGGCAGCTTCGTGCTGCCGCGGCCGGGCGAGGGCGTGCGCCTGCACGACGCGCAGGTGCCGCTGCTGGTGGCGGACACCTTCACCGGGGAGCCCGGCTTCAGTGCGCCGCTGCACGAGATGGACTTCGCTCCCCGCAAGCCGGCCTGCGACGTGCTGCTGGTGGGCAGCGCGCACGCGGAGGGCGGCCGGCCCACGACGCACAGGCGCGTGTCCCTGCGCGTCGGCGCGCTGCACAAGGCCTGCGAGGTGGTGGGTGACCGCGCCTGGGAAGCGGGCCTGACCGGCATCCGCGCCTCGGCGCCGCGGCCCTTCCTGCGGCTGCCCCTTTCCTACGACCTTGCCTTCGGCGGGGTCGACCATGAATCGGACTACGCTTCGGAGCACGACGCCTTCCTGCCCAATCCCGTGGGCCGCGGCTGGCGCAAGCACCTGAAGAACGCCTGGGTCGACGGCCGGCCGCTGCCGAACACGGAGGAGGTCGGCCGGCCGGTGAGCTGGCCGGCGGACGTGTACGCGCCGATGGCCTTCGGCCCGCTGGGACGGGGCTGGTCCACGCGGGCCCGCTGGGCCGGCACCTACGACCAGCGCTGGCTGGACGAGCGCTTCCCTTTCCTGCCCGAGGACTTCGACGGCCGCTACCACCAGGCCGCGCCCGAGGACCAGCAGGTGCCGCATCCGGCCGGGCCGCTGGAAGTCGAACTCACCGGCTTCACTCCCGACGGTCCGCGCCGCTTCGTGCTGCCGCACTTCCATGCGCCGGTCCACGTGTTCCCGCGCGGGGGCGGACGCGAGGACTTCGCCGCCGTGCTGGACACCATCGTCCTCGAGCCCGACGAGGAGCGCTTCACCCTGACCTGGCGAGTGACGCGGCCCCTGCGGCGCAACATGCTGGAGATCGCGCAGGTGCTGGTGGGCCGCAAAGGCCGCGAGTGGTGGCAGGACCGCGAGGAGATCGAGGTGCCGGACCGGGCGCTGCAACCGGCGCCGCTGCCGCCGGAGGAGGTCGTTCCGTGAGCGGCGCCCCGCTGGCCATCGTGTCCACCGGGCTGGTGACGGCAGTCGGCCTGAGCGCGCCGGCCTCCTGCGCGGCCATCCGCGCAGGCATCGCCAACCCGAGCGAGACCCGCTTCACCGACTCGGACGGCGAATGGATCATGGCGCAGCAGGTCGCGGTGGGAAAGCGCTGGCAGGGACGGATGCGCCTGGCCCGCATGGGCGCGATGGCCGCCGTGGAGGCGCTTGCCGGTGTGCCGCGGGAGGAGTGGGCCCGCACGCCGATCCTGCTGTGCGTCGCCGAGCCCGATCGGCCCGGCCGGCTGGAGGGCCTGGACGAGAGCCTGCTGGCCACCCTGGCGGAGATGCTCGGCACGCAGCCCGCGCGCGGTTCGGGCGTCGTCGCGCGCGGGCGCGTCGGAGTGGCGGTGGCGCTCGCCCATGCGCGCAGCCTGATCCACGAACGGGGCTGCGCGAAGGTCCTGATTCTTGCCGTGGACAGCCTCCTGGGCTGGCGGACCCTGGGCCACTACGAGGCGAACCGCAGGCTGCTGACGCCGCGCAACTCGGATGGCTTCCTGCCCGGCGAAGGCGCGGGCGCGCTGCTGGTCGCGGCCTCCGCCGAGGGCGCCGCCATGCATTGCACCGGCATCGGTTTCTCGCTCGAGGATGCGCGCGTGGACAGCGACCAGCCGCTGCGGGCCGAGGGACTGTCGCAGGCGATCCGGGCGGCGCTCGCCGAGGCGGGCTGCGCCATGCACGACATCGACTACCGCATCGCCGACCTCTCGGGCGAGCAGTACTACTTCAAGGAGGCGACGCTGGCCCTCGCGCGGCTGCTGCGCCGCGTGAAGCCGGAGTTCGACCTGTGGCATCCGGCCGAGTGCATCGGCGAGGCCGGCGCGGTCGTGGGCGCCGCGGCCGTGGGCGTCGCCTGCGCCGCCGACGCCAAGGCCTACGCGAAGGGGCCGGCGGTGCTGGTGCACCTGTCCAACGACGACGGCGCGCGGGCCGCGTTCACGCTGGTGGGCGGGGCGGCGCGATGAGCAACCAGGTCTACGCCAACACCATGGAGCTGTCCTGCAAGGCGGCGTCCGGCAAGTCGGCGGCCGCCTTCCCGGACGTGTGCTTCACGCCGCCGCAGACGCCGGCCACGCCGCCGGGCGTGCCGATCCCGTATCCGAACACCGGCATGTCCTCGGACTGCACGGACGGCTCGAGCAGCGTGAAGGTCTCCGGCGAGGAGGTGATGCTCAAGAACAAGAGCTACTTCAAGAAGAGCATGGGCGACGAGGCCGGCTGCGCGCCGAAGAAGGGCCTCATCAACAGCAAGATCTCGGGCAAGGTCTATTTCAAGGCCTGGTCCATGGACGTGAAGATCGAGGGCGAGAACGTGGTGCGGCACCTCGATCTCACGACGCACAACCACGCCTCGGACATCGGCAACGAAAGCTGCCCCTGGCCGCAGGTGGAGCGCATGTCGCCCGGCGCCGACGAGAAGAAGAAACCCTGCGAGCCGAAATGCAAGGACAAGAAGCTCAGCAAGGACCAGAAGGGCAAGCTGCGCAAGACCAAGGAATACGACGCGGCGAAGGCGCGCGTCAACGACAAGCCCAAGCCCATCACCTGCCCCACCTGCGGCGGCAAGGTGAACTACGTCTCGCCGGACCACATCGTGCCGGTGGAGGTGGTGGCGGGCATGCCGGGCTTCGCCTGCCTGTCCAAGGAAGACCAGAGCAAGGTGGTGAACCACCCGAGCAACTTCGTCGGGTTGTGCCCCTCGTGCAACTCCTCCAAGAGCGACACCATGTGGTGGAAGTGGACCGGCCACAAGAAGAAGGACATGACATGGGGCGACCCGCTGCGCCAGAAGGCGCAGAAGATCTCGGGCAACATCATCGTCAACCAGAAGCGCATGATCCGCTCGATGCCGTGCGCGAAATGAAGGGGCGACCATGGACGACACGTTCAGGGACCTGACGCGGTTCGTTGAATGGGAGGGCGAGGTCGAGTGGCTGCCGGCCGATGCCGCGTCGGCGGCGCGGCTGGAACTGCCGCCGCACTGGGCCGCGGCGCTGGGGCGCGACACCGTGCGGCGCCGCGTCACGGCCTTGTGGTCGCCGCTGGCGGAACTCCTGCCGCGCACCTCCAGCGTGTTCGCGGCCAAGGTCAGCGAGCTGGCGCTGCTGCGCACGCTCGAGCACGGCTTCTCGCTGGTGTACCTGTTCGACGTGGGCAGCGACCTGGCTGCGCGGCGCGGCTTCGCGCCCGTCGAGGCCCTGCCGCCCGAGGCGGCCCGCTTCCCGGTCGACCTGCTGCCCCTGTACCGGCTGCACGATGGCCTGGTGCACATGATGAGCTACGACGGCGGCCCCCTGCGCGCGCGCGAGTGGCGCTCGCTGGCGGACCCGTCGTCCGGCGTGGTGAGCCTCGTGAAGATCGCCACGGACGGCGGCGATGCCTTCGGCTTCGACATCTCCGAAACTGCGGCCGTCGCCTACGCGATCCGGCCCGACGACGAGGAGGTGGAGCCGGTCGCCGACCCTTGGGCCTTCCTCGACGACTTGATGGCGAGCCGCATCGAGGACCTGTGAGGGGCCTGCGGCCATGGATCTCCTGATCAAGCTGTACGGCGGCGCCTTCACGGCCGACCGCCTTGCCGGGACGCGGGGCGTGCGCAAGCCCCTGGGGCCGGAATTCGACTTGGTGAGCGCCTGGGTCCGCGAGCACTTCGGCCCGGGCTGGTCCAGCGAAGCCGCCGCCGCGCTCGCGAACCGTCCCGTGACGCTGTTCATCGCCCAGCAGGGCAGCGAGATCCTCGGCTTCTGCTGCTATGACGCCACCGCCCGCGGTTTCGTGGGCCCGGTCGGGGTCGTGGCCTCGATGCGGGGACTGGGGCTGGGTGCGGAACTCCTGCACGCCTGCCTCCACGACATGCGCACCATGGGCTATGCCTACGCCATCGCCGGGTACGTCGGCGCGCCCGGGTTCTTCCGCAAGGTCGCGGGAGCGATCGAGATCCCGGACTCCACTCCCGGCATTTATGCACACATGCTCCGCTGAGGGGTGACTTTCGTTCATTGCCGCCAAGGGGTGGCGCCCGGACCATGGGTCATGCGGCGCCGACCGCCGCCCTGAGGTTGCGATGTCCCGACCCGACGCCCTTCGCCCGCCGACGCCCGCCGACGACCCCGACGCCACGCAGGTTGCGAGCGGCGCCAGGCCGCTGGCCGAGATGCCTTCCTCCACGGCCGCCAACAGCCGCACCGTCGTGGCGGACAGCGAAGCGCCGACCGCGGCGCGGACCTCCGGCGGCCCCGGCGCCCAGACCCTCCCCGGCGGCGATGCCGGCGACCCCACCGTGCGCGAAGTCGGCCGCTACCGCATCCTCGAGCGCCTCGGCCGCGGCGGAATGGCCACCGTCTTCAAGGCCCACGACCCCGGCATCGGCCGCGACGTCGCCCTCAAGTTCCTGCACGCCTCCCTCTCCGAGGAACCGGAGTGCCGCGCGCGCTTCCTGCGCGAAGCCCGCGCCGCGGGAGGCCTCTCGCACCCGAACATCGTCACCGTGCACGATGTCGGCGAGATCGAGGGCCGGCCCTACATGGCGATGGAATTCCTGCCGGGCGACGTGCTCGCCGACGTCATGAAGCCGGGCCAGCCGCTGCCGGTGCGCGAGGTCCTCGCCATGGGCATCCAGCTCGCCAACGCGCTCGGCTACGCCCACGCCCACGGCATCGTGCACCGCGACATCAAGCCCGGCAACATCATCCGCCTGCAAGGGGGTGACACCATCAAGGTGACCGACTTCGGCATCGCCCACATGGACGCCCCCGGCGCCGGCGAGCAACGCACCCGCGTGGGCGACGTGCTCGGCACACCCCAGTACATGTCGCCGGAGCAGACCCGCGGCGAGAAGCTCGACGGGCGCTCGGACCTGTTCTCCGTCGGCATCGTGCTGTACCAGATGCTCACCGGCCAGCGGCCCTTCCAGGGCGACAGCCTGGTGGCGCTGGCGCTGAAGATCGCGAACGAGGAACCGCAGCCGCTCGAGAAGCTGCGGCCCGAGGTGCCGCCCGCGCTGCGCCGCATCGTGGAGCGATGCCTCGCCAAGGCGCCGGAGCGGCGCTGGCGCTCCGGGCGCGAGCTGGCCGAGGCGCTGGGCCGCGTGCAGGCGGCGCTGGACGAGGAGGCGCGCGAACACGCCAAGCCGCGCATCATCCCGCTGCGCGTGAAGTGGGCGGCGACCATGGCGATGGTCGTGATGGCGGTGATGAGCGTCTGCGCACTCTTCATCACCCAGCGGCAGTACGGCGCGATGCTGGACCAGGTTTCGGGCTACGGCGCCTCGCTGGCGCGCTTCATCGCGGCGCAGAACGCGGTCGCGGCCCTGGGCGAGGATTGGCCGGTGGTCGACGTCGCCGTGCAGGAGATCATGAAGACGGGCGACTTCCACAGCATCGCCGTGATCGATCGCGACAACGTGGTGCGCGCCGCCGGCGATCCCGCCCGGGTCGGGCAGCCCTATGCGAAGCCGGCGGGCGAGGCGCTGCCCTCGCGCGATCCGCGCGTGTCCGTCACGCGCTACCTCGTGCAGGGCGCGCCGGTGCTCGGTTTCGAGACCGCCATCACCTTCCAGGGCAAGCCCGTCGGCCGCGTGGCACTGGGCGTGGAGGAAAAGCCGCTGGCGCGCGTCGCGCGGCTTTCGCTGGGGCTGCTCGCCGCCCTGGTGCTGGTCACGGTGCTGGCCGTCGCCGTCGCGATGTACTTCGTCGCCGACTGGTTCGCGCGCCCGGTGAAGCTGGTGATCGCGGCCATGGAGGACATCGGCCGCGGCAACCTCGAGCATCGCATCGGCGAGACGCGCAGGGACGAATTCGGCCTCCTGTTCGCCGCCTTCGATCGCATGGCGCAGGCGCTGCAGGACGCAGGGGGAAGGCCTGACAACCCGCCGACCTCGGCCCTCCGCGCACCGGAGGCTGCACCGACGCGGACCCAGGTGCCGTCGGCGACCGAAGAGAACCCTGTTCCGCCCGCGCTGCCGACATGAGGCGCCGCCCCCGTCCTGGGCGGCTCGCCTGCGCGCTGGCGCTCGCCATGGTGGCCGGCTGCAGCGCGCCGCCCCTGCTCCAACTACCCGCGCAGGGCGCGCCCGGCCCCGCGTCTTCCAGCACCCTGCCGCTGCCTGCCGGCGGCGAGGTGCTGGCCCGCGGCAGCTGGTTCGTCGTGTACCGGCCGTCCGCGGCCGACACCCTGCGGTCCATCGCCCTGCGGTTCCTCGGCAGCGCCGACCGCGACTGGACGATCGCGGACTTCAACGAGGTGGAGCAGGCCGACCCGGCGCGGCCGCTGGTCGTGCCGCTGAAGTCGCCCAATCCCCTCGGCGTCTCCGCGGATGCCGTCCAGACCGTCCCCATCCTCGCCTACCACCGCTTCGGCGCCGGCGGCGGGCGAATGGTGGTTTCGCCCGCGCAGTTCGGGGCCCAGCTCGATTGGCTGGCCCGCAACGGCTACCGCGTGATCCCCTTGCGCGACCTGGTCGGCTATCTCGCCGGCCGGCAGGCGCTGCCGAAGCGCGCGGTGGTGATCACCATCGACGACGGCTACGAATCGGCGCACCGCCACGCGCTACCGCTGCTGCGCAAGCACGGTTTCCCCGCCACCGTCTTCGTCTACACCGACTTCGTCGGCGGCGGCGGCGACGCGCTGAGCTGGGCCCAGCTGCAGGATCTGGCGGCCTCCGGGCTGGTGGACGTGCAGGCGCATTCGAAGTCGCACCGCAACCTGCTGGAGCGCACGGCGGCCGAGTCGGACCAGCAGTACCGGCAAGGCCTGGAGCTGGAAGTGCGCGCACCGCGCGAGATCCTGGAGCGGCGCCTGCCGGTGCAGGTGCGCCACTACGCCTTTCCCTACGGCGACGCCAACGACCTCGTGCTGGACCTGCTCGCGCGCCAGCGCTACGAGCTCGCGGTCACGGTGCACCCCGGTGGCAATCCCTTCTACGCGCAGCCCCTGATGCTGCGCCGGACGATGATCTTCGGCGACCACAACCTCGATGCCTTCCAGGCCCGGCTGCAGACCAGCCGGCCCGTGCCCGCCGCCGGGGCGCTCGCCTGCGCGAAAGTGAGCGGCCCTTGCGGCGCCGAGCCCCTGCACCCGCTGGTGCTGGACGACGGCGCGCCGCCCGCGCTCGCCTTCGAGACCGCGCTGCACGAACGCGCCCTGCAGCAGCAGCGGCAGGGACGGCTCGCGGACGCCGCGGCCTCGTGGGAGATCCTGGCGGCCCTGCGGCCGCAGCAGTCGCCGTACCGCGAGCGGCTGGAGCAGGCGCGGCGGCAGATCGAGGTGGAAGTCCCCGAACGGCTGCGGCTCGCCCAGGCGGCGCAGCGGCGCGGCGACGGCGAGGCGGCCACGACGCACTTCCTCGCCGTGCTCGCGCTGCAGCCCGATCACGCCCAGGCGGCCGAAGCGTTGCGCGCGATGGAGCGCGAGCGCAACCGCCAGCAATTCCTGGGGAAGTTCTCGCGCTTCACGCTGGAACGGCGGCCGCCTCCGCCGCCGGTTCCGGCTACTGCGCCTGCAGCGTCCCCATCTTCTCCTTGAGCCGCATCGCGTTCTGCCGCTCCAGTTTCGCCGTGTCGTTGCCGGGGTCCACGACCAGCACGCGGTCCCACGAGCGGATCGCGCCGTCGAGGTCCTGCTTCGCGATCGCCGTGCGCGCGGCCCGCGAGTGCTGCTGGACCAGCTGCTTGCGCAGCTGGTCCGCCTTGGCGCCGGCACCGGGCTCGTTCAGGTTCGCCGCCCTGGCGTACTGCTGGTAGGCCTCGTCGAGCTGGGCGCGCTTTTCCGCGGCCTCGCCCGCGCGCATGGCACGCTGGCCGGCGGTGGGTTCCGCCGGCGGCGCCGGCGTGGCGACCGCCGGTGTCGGCGGCGTCGCCACCGGCTCCGGCCGCGGCGCCTCCCTCGCCACCGTGGTCGGCGGCGGCGCCTTGCCCGGGATCCTCAGCGTCTGGCCCCCGGCGACCTGGCGCGGCACGGCGATGTTGTTGTAGCGCGCGAGGATGTAGAAGGCGTAGATGTCGCCGAGGTAGCGGCCCGCGATCATCGACAGCGATTCGTTCGGGCGCACCGTGTAGCTGAAGGACTCGCGTCCCAGCGCCGTCACCGGGTCCGCATCGACCTGCCGCTTCAGGTTGAGCGCCAGCTTGTTGTTCGGGTCCAGGGCGAGGGCCCGCTGCAATTCCACGCGCGCGTCGTCCTCGTGGCCCGCCTCCAGCATGCCGACCGCCGCCATGGCGGTCTTCTGCGCCTGCTGCTGCGTGCCGGGCGTCACGGGGCCGGAGGGCGCGGGTGGCGGTGTCGCCGGGGGCGCGTCGGCGACGGGCGGATTCGGGAGCGCGGCTGGCGCGGCGCTCGCGGAAGGGGCCGGCGTCGCCGGCTGGACCGGCGCCTGCTGGCACGCTTGCAGGCCGGCGGCGGACGCCAGCAGCAGGATGGTGCGCAATGGGTTCATGGCAGTGGCTCCGCGATGCGCGAAGGCAGCCATGCGCGTGCAGGTCCTCCGCTCGGTGACGATGCAGTTTCGCGCAGATGCCGGCGCGGGCAACGTGACTTTCGTTCATTGGCCGGGGGCGGCCCTGCCGCGAGCATGGGTGCCACCCTCCGATGTCCGAAGTCCTCGTCCGCCCGCCCATCGCCACGGTCGTGCAGCAGCACGCCGAGGAGTGCGCGATGCTGCGCCACATCCGCTCCGTGCTCGTGCGCGCGCCGCACGTGCGCCTGCGCCACCTGCGCCGGCTGGACGACCGCATCGCGGCGCACGCGGACGGGCTGGCCGTCGCGGGAGCCTATGGCACGCGGCTGTGCACGGAGGCGCTGGAGCGCGTCGGCGCGGGCGTGGTGTTCGCGCTCGCGCTGCGCGTGATCGACGAGCGCGACGATCGCGCGCTGCAGCGGCTCGTCGCGCTGGCGGCCGCCGTCCCCGAGGCGCAGCGCGGCCTGCTGTCGGCCTTCGGCTGGGTATCGGCGGCGCAACTGCAAGGCATCGTGCGCGCGCTGCTGGCGGCGGACGATGCGCAGCGGCGCGGGCTCGGCATCGCCGCCTGCCGCCTGCACCGCGTCGACCCGGGTGCCCTGCTGGGACACGCGGTGCAGGACGAGTCGCCGGCGCTGCGCGCCGCCGCGTGGCGCGCGGCCGGCGAACTGGGTCGCACGGACCTGCTGGAGCCCGCGCTCGCCGCGCTGGCGGACCCGGACCGGGCCGCGGCCTTCGAGGCCGCTCGCTGCGCCTGCCGGCTCGGGGACCGCCACGAGGCGCTGGGTGCGCTGCTCGCCATCGCGGGCGGCGCGGGCGAACACGGCGAGCAGGCGTGGCGATTGCTCCTGCTCGCCACGGAGTTCGGCCGCGCGCGCGAGCTCGTGCGGCAACTCGCGCAGTCGGCCGCGCCGGATGCGAAGCACAGGCGCCGCGTGATGGCGGCCTGCGCCCTGCTCGGCGACACCGGCTACGTCCCCTGGCTGATCGAATGCATGGGCGACCTCCGGCTCGCCCGCCTTGCCGGGGAGGCGTTCTCCCTCCTCACCGGCGCCGACCTCGCCGCGCTCGACCTCGAACGCAAGCCGCCGGAGAATCTCCCCGGCGGTCCCACCGAAGACGCCGAGGACGACGACGTCGACCTCGATCCGGACGAGAGCCTCCCGTGGCCCGATCCGGAACGTGTGCTGCGCTGGTGGCAGGCGCACGCGGCCGCACTGCCGGCGCAGGGGCGCTGCTTCATGGGCAAGCCCCCGGACCGGGCGCACTGCGGCGAGGTCCTGCGCGAAGGCTTCCAGCGCCAGCGCTTCATCGCAGCCGACTTGCTGGTGCTGTGCGCGCCGGGGCACCTGCTGTTTCCCGTGGGCGCACCGTCCTGGCGCCAGCAACGCCTGCTGGCGACGTGACTTTCGGTCATTGCCCCGCGGGCTCCCGCGGGCCAGCATGCCCGGGTCGCGAAAGGGAAGCACGATGTCACTGACCCTGCGCGCGGTGTCGCTGAACGACCAGCCGCTCACCCAGCCCATCACCGCGCAATTCGATGCGCACGGCGGCACCATCGGAAGGGCCGACCACAACACGCTGGCGCTGCCCGACCCGGAGCGGCACATCTCGCGCGAGCAGGCGGAGATCGTGGCGTTCGGCAGCGGCTTCGTGATCCGCAACGTCGGCAGCTCCAACCCGATCCTGGTGCGCAACCAGCCGCTCGCCCGCGGCGAGTCGACGCCGCTGGTGCACCAGGACCAGGTGCGCATCGGGCGCTACCTGCTGGAGGTGTGCGAAGAGCAGGGCGCCAGCGCGGAGCCGACCTTGCAGCCGGCGCGGGAGGACAGCCTGCCGCGGGGACGCGAGGCGCCGGCCGCTCCGCTGTCCCCCGACAATCCCTTCGCGGACCTGCTGGCGCCCGCGACACCGGTCGCACCTTGCGCAGCCGCGGCGCCCGGCGCGCCGGCCACGCCCTGGCCCGCGCGGCTGCCGGACGACTTCGATCCCTTCGCTGCACCGGTCGCAGCCGTTCCCGCGGCGCCGGCTCCCGCCGCGGCCGCGAAGGGCGTGTTCGACGACCTGGTGCCGGCCGCGGCGCCGTCTTCCCTCGACGCGATGTTCGGCCTGCAGGGCGGGGCGGGCGGCGATCCGCTGGCGGCTTTCATCGCCGACGTGCAGCCCGCGGCGGCGCAGGACACGCCGCGCCCCTCCACCGATCCGCTGGTCCTCTTCGGCGCGCCGGCGCCGGCGGCGCCGCCGCCGGAAGTCGCACCGGACCGCACGCCGGAAGTGCGCGCGGCCTTCACGCCGCCGCGCCCCGTGGTGGCGCGGGCGGCCGAGCCGCCGTCCCCGCCGACGCCGGTGCCGGTGCCGGTGCCGGTGCCGGGTCCGCCGGAGCTGCCCGCCGCCGCGCCGCCATCGGACGCGGAAGCGGCCGCCCTCTGGCTGGCGTTCTGCGAAGGCGCCGGCGTGCGCATCGTGCCGGCGCAGGGCGTGTCGCCCGAGCTGCTGCGCGGAGCGGGCGCGCTGCTGCGTGCGGCGATCGACGGCACGCTGCAACTGATCGCGGTGCGCGCGGCCACGCGCCAGGAACTGCACGCCCAGGTCACCGTGATCCAGGCGCGCAACAACAATCCGCTGAAGTTCTCGCCCGACGGGCAGGCCGCGCTGGAGCAGTTGCTGCAGCCGCCGGTGCGCGGCTTCCTGGCCGGTCCGGCCGCCGTCACCGAAGCGATGGACGACCTCGTCGGCCACGCGATCGGCACCATGGCCGGCACGCGCGCGGCGCTCGAAGGCGTGCTGGCCCGCTTCGGGCCGCGCCCGCTGGAGGACAAGCTGGCGGGCCGGTCGACCCTGGCGAGCGTGCTGCCCATGGCGCGCAAGGCGAAGCTGTGGGAGCTGTACCTGCAGCACTACCAGGGCATCCGCGAGGAGGCGCAGGAGGACTTCCACGCCCTGTTCGGCAAGGCCTTCGTCGAGGCCTACGAGCAGCAGCTGGAACGCCTGCAACGCGAGCGGCCGCGCCGCTAGGAGGGCCGATGGTGGAGATCGCCGTCGCCAGCCGCAGCGAACGCGGCCAGCGCAGCACGAACGAGGACCGGGTCGCGGTCTGCCGCGCGGGCCCGCGCTGGATCGCCGTGCTCGCCGACGGCGCCGGCGGTCACCGCGGCGGCGCCGAGGCGGCGCACTGTGCCGTGGAGCACCTGCAGGAGGCCCTGCGGGCCTGCGACGGGGCCTTCGATCCCGAGGCGCTGACGCAGGCGGTGCTCGCTACGCACCGCTGCGTGCTGGACGCGCAGGAATCGGGCGCCGGTCCCCGCGGCATGCACACGACGCTGGTGGTCCTGTGGATCGACGCCGGCTCCGGCCGCGCCCTGTGGACCCACGTGGGCGACTCGCGCCTCTACGTCGTGCGGCGCGGGGCGCTGCGCCAGCTCACTTCCGACGACAGCGTGGTGCAGCGCATGGTGGACGCCGGCCTGCTGACGGCGCAGCAGGCGCTGGTGCACCCGTACAGGAACCAGCTCGTCGCCGCGCTCGGCGTCGCCGGCGAACTCGAGCCGCACACGCAGCGCAGCGCGGTGCAGCTGGAGCCGGGCGACGCCTTCCTCCTGTGCAGCGACGGCTGGTGGGGCGCGCTGAACGAGGCCGCCATCCTGGGCAGCCTGGCCGATGCGGACAACCCGGAGGAATGGCTGGCGACGATGCAGGGCGCGATCGAGTCGCTGGCGCAGCCGCGGCAGGACAACTTCAGCGCGATCGCAGCCTGGGTCGGCCAGCTCGCCTGAGACCACGGCCCGGCTGGATGAAACCAGTGGAAACAGTCCTGTCTCGCGGGCGGTCTGTTGCGCTTCAATGCCTCCGCATTCCCATAACCCTACCATCAGGAGACAGGTCATGAAGCACGTGATCGCGCTTGCGACGATTTGCTGTATGGGGTTGCCGGTGCTGGCGCAGCAGACGCCGGCGGAGGAGCCGGGCTGGGCCAAAGGGCGCCCGAAGTCGGAGACGGCGATGAAGATGGCGCCGGTGCCGGCGTTCCCGATTCCCACGGCACCCGACAAGCTGCCCACCTCGAAGTTCAAGCTGCCGCCCGGCTTCAAGGTCGAGACCTGGGCTTCCGGCGTACTGGACGCGCGCGGATTGCGCCAGGGACCGAACAACACCATCTTCGTCAGCACGCTGTTCGTGGGCAACAAGGTCTACGCGATCCCCGAAAGCGGCAAGCGCGAGGCCAAGGTGATCATCGACAAGATGCCGATGGCCGCCGGCATCGAGTACTACAAGGGCTCGCTCTTCGTCGCCACCAACACGAAGATCATGCGCTACGACAACGTGGACGGAAAACTCGACAATCTCGGCGAACCGAAGGTGATCTACGACAAGCTGCCCGGCGGCGGCGACCACAGCTGGAAGTACCTGCGCATCAAGGACGAAAGGCTGTACTACGAAGTCGGTGCACCGTGCAACATCTGCGATCCGGGCGAGTGGGCCAAGCTCTACAGCATCAAGCTCGACGGCTCCGACCTGCAGACCATCGCCTCGGGCGTGCGCAACACGGTGGGCTTCGACTTCGATCCCAAGGACGGCACGATCTGGTTCACCGACAACGGCCGCGACTGGTTCAGCGAAGAGTTGCCCAACGACGAACTGAACCACATCACGCAGCCCGGCAAGCAGCACTTCGGCTACCCGTACTGCCACCAGGGCAACATCCCCGATCCCGAATTCGGCTGGGGCAAGTCGTGCGACGACTACGCCAAGCCCGCCGCGCTGCTCGGGCCGCACGCGGGTTCGCTGGGGCTGAAGTTCTACACCGGCAAGATGTTCCCGGCCAAGTACCAGGGCGCGATGTTCATCGCCCGCCACGGCCCGTGGAACCGCACCAAGAAGTACGCCGACGTCTCCGTCGCCTTCAAGGACGGCAAGGGCGGTGTCCGGGTCGAGCCGTTCATGACGGGCTTCGTCGAGAACAACAGCTACCTGGGTCGTCCGGTGGACTTCCTGATCCTGAAGGACGGGTCGCTGCTGGTGAGCGACGACCACGCCGGCGCCATCTACCGCATCAGCTACGGCAAATAGTGGCGAACGCCGGCATTGCAGTCTGGATGTCCGGCGCGGTGTTGCTGGCCGCGGCGCTGGGCGCGCCGCCGGCCGGCGGGCAGCAATCCCCGAGGAAGCCGGGCACGGCGGCGAGCGCGCCGGCAGCGGCCGCCGCCAAGGCCCCGGCCGCTTCCACCAACTACGCGCAACGCTTCGCGACGCAGTGCGCCGCCTGCCATGGCGCCAACGGGCGCAACGAGCCGCCGCTCATCCCGGTGCTGGCGGGCCAGCCTTCGCTGTACGCGATCACGCAACTGTTCCTGTTCCGCGAAGGGCGGCGTGGCGCCGACACCATGGCCGTCATCGCGAAGACGCTGACCGACGACGACCTGCGCGGTTTCTCGGACTTCATTGGCACCTTGCCGCCCGTGCCTGCCCCGCCGCCCGTCGCGCCGCCCGACGCGGCCCGCATGGAGAAGGGCAGGGCGCTGGCGCAGCAGCACAAGTGCCTGTTCTGTCACGGCGCCGAACTGGAGGGTGGCCAGCAGGTGCCGCGCATCGCGGGCCAGCACGAGGACTACCTTCGCATGACCTTGCGTGGCTTCCAGTCCGGCGCGCGTCCGGCGTACACGCAGGCGATGCCCGCCGCGGTGAGCCAGATCCCGGTGGCCGACCTGGACACCCTGGCCTACTACGCGGCGCGGTTTTCCGTCGCGGCGCCCAAGGCGGCGGGCAAGTAGCGCCGCGCTCGCGCTTCAGCGCGGGCTGCCCGTGAGCAGGCGGGCGAACTCGGGGCCGTCCGGCAGCCCGCGCATGATCTCCAGCGCGTCCTGGCTGCCCTCCGGCGTCAGGCGCCACCACAGGGTGCAGCCGGCCAGCCGCGCCGCGAATTCCTGCGCCGCGACCGCCTGCAGCCAGTCCGACAGGGGCGCCGCCCGGCCCAGGCGGTAGCGTGTCGTCGGCTCCTGCCCCTCCGTCGCGAGCGCGCTCGCGCGCCCCGGCGTGGGCCAGGCCGGCGCCGCCTGCAGCGCGGATTCCAGCGCATCGACCGAGCCGCCGCGGTCGTCCAGCGTCTGCACGGCCGCCTGGGCGAGGTGTTCGAACCAGCGATCCAGGTGGTCCAGCGCGATGCGATCGCGCGGCGCCTGGTCGCGCGGGTGCGCGATCAGCAGCGGGTAGTAGCGGCCCACGGCGTCGCAGCTGGGCATCAGCAGGCCGAACCACCAGCGCCGGTCGACCACCCCCGGGGCCCAGCCGAAGCGCAGCAGCGGCGCGTTGAGGTACACCGCCAGCCAATGGTCGCCGAGCGCGGCCCGTGCGCCCGGCATCGCCTGCGCCAGCCAGGCCTCGCAGGCGCGCAGCCATTCGGGCGGCAGGCGCCGGTGGGCGAAGTCGCCGAGCATGGACAGCTTGCCGTACCAACCCGGCACGGCGTCGAAGGAGGGCGGGGGCGACATGGCCGTCTCAGAGTCCGGTGGGACAGGCGAAGTCGCTCAGCTCGCGCAGGCGGAAGGGGTTGCGCACGCTGTTGGCGGTCACCTCGAAGACCGCCTTGCGGCCGTCGACGTCGAAGGTGGCGCGGAAGCGCTCCGGCACGCTGCCGGGCTCGATCTTCACGCGGTCGAACAGGCGCAGCAGCGCCCAGGGTCCCTCGAACACGGCGCCGAAGGTGCTGCCGGTGGAGGGCGGGTTCACCTGCACGCGCACCTGCATGCTGCCGCGCGGGCCCGGCCACTGCACGGTGGTGGGGATCTGCGGGCCGTGGTCGTACTGCACGACCTGGCCGTCGACGTCGAGGATGAACTGGCGCAGGCTGGCGTCCATCTCCACCGGCTTGAACTGCAGGCGCAGCGAGGGCGCGTTGCCGGCCGGGAAGAAGGTCTCGCGGATCGCCTGCGCGCGCTGGAACTGCGGCAGCGAGCCGTTGTCGGCGCCGAGCGGGATGCCCTCCACGGTGCGGAACTTCCAGGGCCGCGCGCTCGTGTCCACGTAGGCGGCCAGCTTCTGCTGGAACAGCTGGTCGATCTTGCCGCCGGGGCCGAACAGGAGCGCGAAGTCCGCCTGGGTGGCGTCGCGCCCGGAGGCGCGGTCCAGCGGGTAGCGCCCCGCCACCGCCTGCTGGCAGAACTCGCCCACCTGCGATCGCACCTCCTGCCCGAGGTTCTGCCGCACCAGCAGCTGCGCCACCTGGCCGCTGTTCTGCGACAGGTTGTCCAGCATGGAGCGCACCGGCTCGGGCATGCGCGCCGCCTCCGACTTCACCCTGTTCGGCAGCGGCGAAGGCGGCGGCGCCGCACCGCCCTTCACCGCGCTGTCCACCGCGTTGAGCAGCACGTGCACCTCGCCGATCAGCGCGATCGTGTCGTCGAGGGGCGCCTTGCCCCCTTCCGGCGCGGTGACGAACCGGCGCAGCGCGGCGAAGCGGTCGTCGACGATGGCTTCGATGCGCGGGCCGCTTTCGGTCTTGCGCTGCGCGAGCAGGTCCGACAGCGCCTTGCGGCCCTTCTTGAGGGCGTCGGTGGCCGTGTCGGTGCCCTTCTCGATCACGTTGCGGCCGCCGGCCGCCAGCAAGGTGGTCTCGCGCGACATGGCCTTCATGAGCGGCGGCAGCGGGCTGTCCGGCGCCGACAGCAGGCGCGCCATCTGGACGGCCTGCGGCAGGCCCGGCATGGGCTGCAGCCGCACGTCGGCGACGAAGGCCTGCCACACCGTGGAGTACTCGTTGAGGTAGATGCGGCGCACGTCGTCGAGCAGCTGGTCGCTGGCGACAACCGCCGCGGCCGGGTCCTGCGGCGTCGCCGCCACCCCGAGCACCCAGCCCTGTTCGTCGGCGAGCTGGCGGGTGACGCGGGTGACCTCCTTCTGGAAGCCGCGGTGGTAGCCGTCGTAGGTGAAGAGGCCCGGAACGCCCTTGGTGAGCGGCAGGCCGCTGGCGCGCTGGAACACCAGGGCCGCGTTGTTGCCCGCCACCTTCACCGCGGTGAACTCGGGGAACTCGCTGCCCAGGCCGCGATGGCGCATGCGCTGGTAGATGCGCAGCGGCAGCTGCACGCTCGCGAGCCGCGCGCGGTGGAACTCCACCAGCGTGCGGTCCTCCGGCAGCGAGGAGACGGCGGGGCCCTGCGCCAGCAGCGCATCGAGGTGGGCGGTGAGCTCCGCGCGCTGCTGCGGGTCCAGCGAGCGGCCGAACTGCGCGTCCCAGTCCGCCTCCACGTAGGCCTTCAGCGCCTCGGCGTCGAAGTGCTGGATGTCGTGCAGCATCAGGTAGGCCTTGAGCGCCTCGTACTGGCTGTCCATCGCCGCGCCGGCCAGACGCAGCTGCTCCTCGATGCGCAGGCCGATGCGGGGCAGCACGGCGTCGACCAGCATGCGCTCGTAGGCGCGGTGCGCGGCGCTCTCGAGCTTGCGGCCCTGGTAGAGGCCGCTGCCCAGCGTCCAGGGCACGTGGTCCTGGCCGCCGGCGAGGCTGCGCGTCGCCGCGAGCGCCGGCAGCAGCGGCTGCAGGTCGGGCGTGGCGCGGTTGGGCGTTTCCTGCACCAGCTGGCGCACGCGCTCGGCCCGGCCCGCCACCAGGTCGACGTAGCGCCGGTTGTTGACGTAGCTGAAGGTCCACGCGCCCAGCGTGCCCACGGTGAGGACGCCGATGGCGGCATAGGCGCCCGCGGCCAGCCAGCGCCGGCGGCGCTCCCACTTGAGGTTGGTGCCGGCCAGGCCCTGCTCGGCGAACACCACCTCGCCCATGAGCCGGTTCAGGAAATAGCTCTTGCCGCTCGCCCGGTTGGGCGCGAGCACGGCGCGTTCGAGTCGGTAGCTGCGCGCGATGGAGCCCAGCACGCGGTCGATCGGCGTGCCTTCCTGCGTGCCGCTGATGAAGTAGAAGCCGCGCAGCAGGCTCTCGGGTTCGTAGGTGGAAGGGGCGAACGCCGCCTCCAGGAACTCCTGCAGGGCGCCGCGCAGGGCGGCGAACTGGCTGGGGAAGCCGTAGATGCGCGCGCGGGCGCGCGGGTCGCGCTCGCCCTGCAGCCGCTCGATCAGCCCGTCGGACAGCCTTTGCAGCAGCGCGTCGAACTCGGGGCCGAAGCGCCCCGGCGCCTGGCCGGCCTGCTGCAGCGGGAAGGTCGCCCCCCAGGGGGTGGCGCGCTGTTCCTTGTCGATGGTCGCGAAGTAGTCCACGAAGCCGGCCAGCAGGTCCGACTTGGTGACCAGCACGTAGACCGGGAAGCGGATCGCGAGGTGCTCGTGCAGTTCGTTCAGGCGCTCGCGCACGGTGGCCGCGTAGTGCGCGCGCGCGCCGGCGTCGCGGGCCAGCAGGTCGCTGGCCGACACCGTGACCAGCACGCCGTTGAGCGGCTGGCGCGGCCGCGCGCGGCGCAGCAGGGCGAGGAAGCCGCCCCAGGTGGCGCGGTCGTTCTCGCGGTCGCTGTCCTGCGTCACGAAGCGGCCGGCCGTGTCGATCAGCACGGCCTGGTCGGTGAACCACCAGTCGCAGTTGCGCGTGCCGCCCACGCCGCGCAGCGCCTGTTCGCCCCCGTTGCCGGCCAGCGGGAAGTTCAGTCCGCAGTTGTGCAGGGCGGTCGTCTTGCCCGAGCCCGGCGCACCGACGATCAGGTACCAGGGCAGCTCGTAGAGATAGCGGCCGCGCAGCCGCGCCGCCCAGCCGGAAAGCACGCCGCCGCGGCCGAAGCGCGCCCGCTGCAGCGCGCCCATGGCCTGCTCGAAACGCTGGCGCACCGCCTTCAGGTCCGCGCTCTCGGCTTCCGCGCGCTCGCCGGCCGGCGCGGCCGCCAGCAGCTGGTTCACGACGGCGGCGTTGCCGCGCCCGGCGCGCCAGCGCTTCCACGCCACCAGCGCGACCACCAGCACGCCCAGCGAGGCGATGGCGATCCAGCGCGCCGATTCCGTCTCCAGCGGGCGCCGCTCGGCGATCGCGACCAGCGGGCCGACGATCCAGATCGCCACCCCCAGGGCGAGCAGCACCAGGGCCAGCAGCAGCCAGCGGTTGAACACCAGTCCGAGCAGCTTCTTGATCATTTCGCGGGCGCCGTGGGCGGGCTGCCGTCGCGGCCGACCACGAGCGTGATCTCGACCCGGCGGTTCAGCGCGCGGTTGCCGGGCGTGTCGTTGGCCACCAGCGGTTCCGCGTCGGCCCGCCCTTCGGCGCGGATGCGCTCGGGCGCCACCTTGCGGGCCACCAGCAGCTCGCGCACGGTGCGGGCGCGTTCCTCCGACAGGTGCCAGTTGGAGGGGAAGCGGGCCGTGCGCGCGATCGGCTGGTTGTCGGTGTGGCCGGTGACCAGCACGGCGCCGCTCACCTGCGCCAGCGCGTCGGCGATGCGGCCCATCAGCGCCTCGCGGTCCGACAGCAGCGTGGCGCTGCCGGCAGCGAAGGAGCCGTCGCCGCGCAGCGTGACCACGCTGCGGTCCACCTCGTCGCGCACCGCGACCAGGCCGGCCTTGATGTCCGACTGCAGGAACTGCGCGAGCCGCGGCCTGGGCGCGGGCAGCGGCGCGGCCACCACCGGCGGCATCAGGCGCAGCCCCTGGATCTGCCCGAACACGGGATCGGACCGGTTGCCGAGCGAGAACGCGAAGGCGAGATAGCAGGCCACCAGCAGCAGCAGGGAGCCCGCGGCAGTGGCCGCGAGCGGGAGCCAGTCCAGCGCCTTGCCGCGGCGCACGGCCTGCCCGGCCCAGTGCTGCGCCAGCGCGCGCGGGAAGTCGCCGCGCTGCTGCCGCAGGATCTGCGCGAGCCTGTCCCGCACGGCTTCAAGCTGCGCGCGGCCGTTGTCGACCACGCGGTAGCGGCCCTCGAAGCCCAGCGTGAGCGCGGCGTAGATCAGTTCCAGCAGGTCGCGGTGGGCGTCGGGCTTCTCGGCCAGCCGCGCCATCAGCTGGAACACCTTTTCGCCGCCCTCCGTCTCGTTGTGGAACATCGTGAGCAGGGTGTGCCGGGCCCACACACCCTGCCCGCCCCAGGGCGTGCCGGCCGCGGCCTCGTCGATCATGGTGCACAGCACGTAGCGCGCCGCCATCACGCGCTCCGGTGCGATGCCCTGGGCGGCGGCCTGCGCCGCGAAGTCGCGGATCCCCTGCGCGAGCGCATTGCGCAGCGCCTCCACGTCGTCCACCGCGCGCGTGGCGCGCAGCTGCGGAACCACCAGCAGCAGCCGGTTGGCGAGCGCCAGCAGGGGGTTGAGCCCGTGGTCCGAGGGCGTTTCCTCGGGCAGCGGGCCGGCCGCGGGGTCCGGAAGGCGCGCGGGGGCCGCGGCCTGTCCTCCCGGGTTGGGCTTGACGAAGGTGCGGTCCTTGTCGTCGAAGTCGGCGAAGGGGTCCCTGACCGCGAAGCTGTCCATGGCGCGCGGCTCCCTACTGGCGGATCGCCCACAGTTCGAGGTCGAGGCCCGGGAAGTCGCCCGCCACGTGCATGGCCAGGCTGCCGCCGCGCTCGATCTGCTTCCACAGCTCGCCGCCGCGGTCGATCTCGAAGTAGTGGAAGCCGGCATGGAAGGGCAGCTGGCGCGGCGCCGTCGGCAGGGAGCGCAGCGCGAGGCCGGGGAGGGCCAGGTTCACGAGGTCGCGCAGGCGTTCCGGCGGCCCGAGCTTGGACTGCGCCGGGAAGCGCGTGCGCAGCTGCTCCGCCGGCATCTGCGCGTTGGCGGCGAGCACGAACAGGGCGCTGCGCGCGAGCTCCGGGTCGGGAAAGACCGCCATGCGCACGCCGTGGTTGCGCTCGGCCAGGTCGATCTGCACGGCGTTGCGTTCGAGCACCGTCGACAGCATGCGGCGCAGGTCGGCGATCACCGGCGTGAAGGTGGCCTGCAGGTCGTCGTGGCGGTACAGCGGATGTTCCGCGGGGCAGCGTCCCTCGCCCGTGAAGGTGGACAGCTCGCCCGCCAGGGCGAGGCAGGCGAGGTGCAGCGCCTGTGGCGACGTGGTCGGCGCCAGTGCGTGCTGGCGGAACACCGGCTCGGCGCGGTTGAGCGCCTGCAGCATCAGGAAGTCCGCCATCTCCGACACGCCGTGGCTCGACTGCCCCATGCGCGCGGCCAGTGCGCGCGCCCGCTGGCGGACCAGGCCGTGCAGCAGCGAGGCGTGCGCGGACAGCTGCTGGCTCGCATCGATGCGGGTCTGCGGCGCGATGTAGCCGCGGTCGACCACCACCTGCCCGTCGCTGCGGCGTTCCAGGACGCGCGCGACGCCCAGCAGGGCGTGGGCATCGGTGGCCTCCTTCGCGCGCAGCAGCCGCAGTTCCAGCGCGCCGGTCTGCACCGGCTCGGGCTCGTCGGCGGCGTTGGTGTGGTCGCGCAGTTCCTCGCTGGTGGCGCGCCAGCGGCACAAGTCGGGCGCGCCGGCGTCGTCGTAGCGCACCTGCGTGACGCCCTCGCGCGCCAGCGGCACGGCCAGCAGCACCATCTCGCCCTTCATGTCGGCGGGGATCTCCAGCGGCACTGGCGGCGCGTCGTGCTGCGGCACCGAGAAAGGCGTGCCATCGGGGAGGAGGCCGGCGGCGCGGCTGATGCCCACGCGGCCCACGGCGAGCAGGCCTTCGTCGAGCGCCAGCTCGAAGAAGCCCCACGCGTGCGGCCCGGTGGCGCGCAGGCGCATGTCGGCCTCGTATTCCACGTGCCGGGCCTCCTGCTGGAAATGGTGCGGCAGCAGGAACATGCCCTGCGACCACAGGACGCGGCTGTGCAGGCTCATCGCAGTGCCCCCGAGGTCGTCACTTCGTGGGCTGCGCTGCCCGCCGGGGGGGCGTTCGCGCCTTCGGGCGGCCGGGCGGCGCTCATCTGCCGCCGGCGAGCGCCGCCTCCACCGAGAGCTGGCCGGCCTTGATCACCACGTTGTGCATCTGCCCCGGCTGCACCGGCACGATGCTGCGCCAGCGGGCGTGCTCGACGTCGCGGAAGGCCGCCACCACGCCGAGGAAGCGCGTGTCGGGCGCCAGCGTCTTGGCGAACTTCTTCGATTCGCCGGGCGCGAGCATGAACTCTTCCTTCGCCAGCAGGTCGGCGCCGAGCTCTGCCTTGTCGCGCTGGTAGAGCGACATGAAGTCGGCGCTGTTGAAGGCCGCGGCCGTCTTCAGCTCGTACACGCGCAGCAGCAGGGGCGAGGGCCGCTGGCTGCTGCTGGGATTGAGCTGCGCCGAAGCCTCGATGGTGCCGGCGACCTGCGCCGGCTTGGGCGGCGCGCTGGCGCAGGCGGCGAGCGCCAGGACCATGCCCGCCGCCGCGGCGCGCTGGAAGACGAAGATTCTCACGGTGCCGTTCCTCCCGTCTGCTGGGGTCAGGATAGTCACAGGCCGCGCGCGAGCCTCGTGACTTAGGTAATCGGCGCGACCGGGTTCTCCCCGCGTGCGGCAGGGCTGCGCAAGCTCGTGCGCAGCGGGCGGTCCTACACTGGGCCATGGGCGCAATACGGTGGGTAGGCTGGATGTGCGCGGCGTTGGCGTGCAGCGCGCTGCCCGCGGCTTCGCAGGAAGCGGGCTCACCGCTGTCCGCCTGCGTGGCGGCCCTGCGCAAGGACCTGCCCGCGCACCGCGACGTGTCGGCGCAGACCTTCGAGACCTATACCCGCGACGCGCAGGACCTGCGGCCGGTGATCGAGAACGCGACGCGCGCCCAGCCGGAATTCCAGATCCCCATCTGGGACTATCTCGCGCGCCGGGTGGACGCCCAGCGCATCGAGGAAGGACGCGCGCTGCTGCAACTGGAAGCCGCGGCCCTCGAAGGTATCGCCCGCACCCACCGGGTCGAACCCGCGGTGGCGGTGGCGGTCTTCGGCATCGAGACCGACTACGGGCACGTCCGCGGCCGCTACCCGGTGGTCGACGCGACGCTCAGCCGCGCCTGCCTCAACCTCGGCAGCCGCGAGCGCAAGCAGCATTTCTTCGACGCCCTGTGGCTGCTGCAGGAAGGCGTGGTGCGGCAGGAGGATTTCAACGGCTCCTGGGCCGGCGCCTTCGGCATGACGCAGTTCATGCCCGGCACCTTCCGCCAGCACATGGCGGACGGCGACGGCTCCGGCAGCTCCGACATCGTGCACAGCGTGCCCGACGCGCTGGCCACCACGGCGCGCTACCTGCGCAGCATGGGCTGGGCCGACGGGCAGCGCTGGGGCGTCGAGGTTCGCGTGCCCGAGGCCCTCGCGCAGGCCGGCGCGGCGCAGAGCGAACACGGCTGCCTGGCGAGCGCCGCCCCGTCGGGCAAGTGCCGCAGCGCCCAGGCGTGGAGCGATGCGGGCGTGACCCGCATCGACGGCTCGCCGCTGCTGCAGCCGGATCCCGCGGCGGGCCACGTGGACGGATCCACCCCGGCGGCCCTGCTGATGCCCGCCGGCGCGCCGGGGCCGGCCTGGCTGGTCACGCCCAACTACCAGGCCATCTGGCGCTACAACCGCGCCGATACCTATGCGCTGGCCATCGGCCTCCTGTCCGACGCCCTGCGTGGCCTGCCGCCGCCGCAGGCCGCCTGGCCGACCGACGACCCGGGGCTGTCGCGGGTGCAGTTCCGCGAGCTGCAGCAACTGCTGCTGGATCGCGGCCACTGCGAGATGCGGGTGGACGGCTCCGAGGGCCCGCGCACGGGCGCCGCGATCCGGGCCGAGGAGGAGCGGCTCGGCTGGCCGCCCACCGGCCGCGCGGGCAGCAAGCTGCTCGCCGCCCTGCGCGAGGCGCGCACCGAAGCCGCGGCGTGTCCCGTGGCGGGACGTTGATCGCTCTCCTGCCTCGCTTACATCCCGTGCGGTAACCGCACGTTTCTGACGCGAACGGCCGCGATTGTTGGCCTACATTCGGGCCGCAAATCAGGATTGGGAGTTATGCACATCAAGGAGTTCTCCGCCCGCGTGGTGACCTTCAAGCTCGCGGCGGCCCTCGAGAAGTACGAGATGGACCTGCGCACGCTGGCGGACAGCTGGTTCGACGCGGAGCTGTTCCGCCGCCTGCAGCAGGAATTCGGCGACCTGCGGATCCTCGGCGCCTCGCTGCCCAAGCTGTCGGTGGGCTGGGTCGAGGTGCTGGTGTCGCGTGCCAGACTGCTGCAGGCGCTGGGCGGCCGCTCCGTGACGCTGCTGGCGGCGCTGCAGGAGCACCTGGCCGCCGTGGAAGGACTGCACCGGCGCTGCCTCCGGTCGATCGGGGCCGAGACCGTGGCTCCCGTGTGAGCATGAGGGTGACGTACGTCAGCAAGGGTGGAACCGGCCCGGCCTACGAGATCGAAGCGGACCGGCACGGCAGCTACACGATCCGCTGCGAGGGCCGCGTGGTGAAGCGCGTGACGGCGGTCAGCAGCTACGTCGGCCGCCCCGTGTGGGGCAGCAAGAAGCTGCAATTGGCCGCCATCGAGGAGGCGAAGGCGGCCATCGAGGCGCACCACGCACTGGAGCACTGAGGGCGGCGCGGCGCGGAGCGGCGGCTTCAGGTCCCGCGGCCCCAGTAGCCGCAGTACCGGCGCGCGATGAACTGGATGTTGTTGGCGTACCCCGGCCAGTTCTCGTAGCCGGGCAGCTTGAATTCCTTCTCGGCCGTGTCCCAGCACTTGCCTTCCTGCGCCATCTTCTTGATCT
Source organism: Ramlibacter monticola (assembly GCF_016722785.1). GTDB lineage: Bacteria > Pseudomonadota > Gammaproteobacteria > Burkholderiales > Burkholderiaceae_C > Ramlibacter > Ramlibacter monticola. Next base: position 83,277 of record NZ_JAEQNE010000004.1, read on the forward strand.
CGGCCGAGGCCTTCTGCAGCAGCTCCAGCTGGTCCGCCGCGTCCTTCTTGGTGCCGAGCCGGTCGCCGGGGCCGGGGTGGCCGGGAATGAAGCGGTCCCAGTCCAGCGCCATCGCCTTGCGGATGAACTCCTCGGCTTCGACCGGATAGAAGTCGATCATGCCGCGGCCGGGCACCTGCGCCACCGGGATGGTGTCGACGATGAAGGCGAGCTTCTCGCGTGGCAGCAGCATCACGATGTTGGTATCGGAGTGGTTGGCGCCGAGGTACTTCAGTTCCAGCGTGGTGCCCCCCAGCGAGAGCGTGCGGCCCTCGTCGCCGAAGACCTCGTCGGGCAGGGGCGTGTGCGGGTCGTTGATCGGCGTGAGCCGCTCGCGCACGCGCTTGTGCGCGACGATGGTGGCGCCCGCATCCTTGAACGCCTTGCCGCCGGCGATGTGGTCGAAGTGGTGGTGGCTGTAGACGAGGTAGCGGATCGGCTGGCTGGTCACGCTGCGGATCGCGTCGACGTACTGCTGGCCGCCGGTGGGCCGCCCGTAGGCGACCGGGTCGGTCGCGATCACGCCCGCGGGCGTGACGACGAAGATCGACTGGTGGTTCTGGTTGCGGAAGATGTAGACGTTCTCGGTGCCTTCCACCTTGGTGACGGCGATGGCGGGTCGGGCGGGCTGCGCGGCCGGGGGGGCCGCGGGGGCCGCGGGCGGCTGCGGCGCCTGGGCTTGCGCCGCGGCGAGCAGCGGCAGTGCGAAGAGAAGGCAGGCTAGCGTTCGTTGCATGACGGTCCTCCTGGTGCGGCGCCATTGCCGAGTTCCTTCGGCTGCAGCGCCGAAAGCGCGCGGATCATGGCAGAAAGGCCTGCGGGCGAAAAGGGGTCCTGACCCGAGGCCGCCCCGTCCTTCCCCGCGCGTTCGAGGGGGCGGGATGCGGCCGCGATAATCCACGCCATGCCCTCGCCCTTCGACAGCGCCAGCATCACGCATGGCATCCAGCTCGCCGTCGCACCGGTGTTCCTGCTGACGGCCGTTTCCGGAATGATCGGGGCCGTCGCGGGCCGGCTGGGGCGCATCATCGACTACGGCCGCCAGCTCGAACAGCGCGCGCTGGCCTCCAGCGACGCCGACTTCGTGGCCCGGGCGGGACGCGAACTGGGCGGGCTGCGCCTGCGCGGGCGCCTGGCCAACGGATGCATCGCGCTGCTCACGGCCTGCGCCGTCCTGATCGGCGTGACGATCATCCTGCTGTTCCTCGGCGAGACCGCCTCGCTGCGCGTGAGCGGGTGGGCGGTCGCGGGCTTCCTGCTGGGGATCGCATTCTTCCTGCTGGCGCTGCTGTGCTTCCTCGCGGAGACGCTGCTGGCGACGCAGGTGCTCAACTTCCGCCTGCCGCAGGTGCCCGGGGGCTCCTAGCTACAGCATCGCCAGGGGCGTCGGCCCCTCCGGCGGCGGGAGCAGGCGATCGAGTTCTTCCAGCTGCGCCGCCGACAGCGGCCGTTCCAGCGCGCCGGCGTTCTCCTCCAACCGTTCGCGCTGGCCCGTCTTCGGGATCGCGATGACGCCGTCCTGAGCCAGCAGCCAGGCAATGCAGACCTGCGCCGGCGTCATTCCATGCTGGCGCGCGAACGTCGCCAGCGGTCGCGTGCGCAGCAGCCGCGCCTGCTCCAGCGGCGAGTACGCCATCACCGGCACGCCGCGCGTGCGCAGCCCGGGCAGCAGGTCCCATTCGATGCCGCGCCGGCCGAGGTTGTAGAGGACCTGGTCGGCCTGCGCCGCGGCGCCGCCGGGCGTGGACTCCAGCTCCCGCATCCCCTCCGGGTCGAAGTTGCTGACGCCCCAGTGCCGGATCTTGCCCTCGCGGCGCAGCGCCTCGAAGGCTTCCACCGTCTCGGCCAGCGGCACTTCGCCCGGCCAGTGCAGCAGGTAGAGGTCGATCGTGTCCACGCGCAGCCGCCGCAGGCTGGCCTCGCAGGACCGCCGCATCGCGCGGCGCGAGGCGTTGTACGGGTAGACCTTGCTCACGAGGAAGACCTCGTCGCGCCGCCCCGCGATCGCCTCGCCCACCAGTTCCTCGGAGCGACCGTCGCCGTACATCTCGGCGGTGTCGACGAGCGTGAGGCCGAGATCGAGGCCGCGGCGCAGCGAAGCGATCTCCCCGGCGCGCAGGCGCGGCGCGTCGCCGAGGTTCCAGGTGCCCTGGCCCAGGGCGGGGACCGATTCGCCGCAAGGCAGGGTGATGCGTTTCATGCGTCGAGCTCCGGGTAGTGGCGGAAGATGCCTTGCTCGTTGAAGGCCAGCCGGCGCTCGCTCGCGAGGTAGGCCGCGAGGCGGCGCAGCCGCGGCACGCCCGCGTGCACGGCGGCGACGTGCGGCGTCTTCTTGAGCGCGCGGCGTGTCGCCTTCGGAAAGGCATACAGCAGGCCGTCGACCAGCTGGAACAGCGAGAGGTCGACGTAGCTCAGCCGCCCTCCCACGAGCCGGGGGAGTTCGCGCCGCGCATTGCCGGCGTTGCGCGCCAGCACGGCCTCGAACCAGCCCAGGAACTTCGGCAGGCGTTCGCGGCGGAAGTCCGCGGCGCGGCGCAGCGCCTCGGGCTTCTGCTCCTCGTAGTAGAGGCCGCCCGCGATCGGGTGGTGCGTGTTGTGCGCCTCCTGCACGAGGTCGGCGACGGTGAGCTGGATCTGGTGGGCCCAGAGCCGGTCTTGCTCGCGTTGCGGCACGAGGCCCAGGCGCGGACCGAGGTAGAGCAGGATCGCTGCGGTCTGGTCCACCACGGTGCGTCCGTCGACGAGGAAGGGGCAGGCGAAGGGCGGGCGCGGCACCGACGGGTCTTCCAGCCAATGCAGCATGGCGGGCACGCCGAGCCCCTGCTGCTCATCGCCGCGGCAGACGTCGACGTAGTCCGCCGCGGCCGCTTCGAGCGCGAGCCGCACGAATTCGCCGCGCCCCGGGATGCCGGGCCAATAGTGGAGTTCATAAGCCATTCGCCACTATAGGGAGGCCGCGCAGTTCCTTCAGGGCGAGTTCTCTTGACGGCTCCTGGTGCGGATGGCACAACGCCGAGGCTCGACCGCCGTCTGTCTTTCCCACTCCACATCAACGAAAGACCTCCATGCGCTCCTCCGCACCCCTCGTGGCCATCGCCTGGCTCGGCCTTCTGGCCGCGGGCGCCCTGCAAGCCCAGCCAGCCGCTTCGCCGGCGCCATCGGATGGCAAGCCGCCGCCCTCGTGGCAGCAGGGCCGCTCGGCCGCGCAGGAGAAGTCGCCGCTGCATCCCTTCGCCCCCATCCTTACCGGCCGGCCCGCGAGCGAGCTTCCGGTGGACAAGCTGAAGGTCCCCCCCGGCTTCAAGGTCGACGTCTGGGCCGACGGCGTGCCCGAGGCGCGTTCGCTCGCGCTGGGCGACAAGGGCACGGTCTTCGCGAGCAACCGCAACCTCACCGACGTCTACGCGATCACCGACCGCGGCGGCAAGCGCGAGGTGAAGAAGGTCCTGAGCGGCCTGAAGTCGCCCAACGGCATCGTCTTCAGCAAGGGCACGCTCTATGTCGCCGAGCGCCATCGCATCACCCGCTACGACGGCATCGAGGACCGGCTCGACAACCCGCCCGAGGCCAAGGTCGTCGTCGACAACCTCGATCCCACCAACCAGCCGGGGCACTTCTGGAAGTACCTGGCGATGGGGCCGGACAACAAGCTGTACTTCAACATCGGCGCGCCGGGCAACATCGTGATGCCCAGCTACATGCAGGCCACGGTGATGCGGGTCGACCCGAGGACGGGCACGCTGGAAACGGTCGCTTCGGGCGTGCGCAACTCCGTCGGCATGGACTTCCACCCGAAGACGAAGGAGCTCTGGTTCACCAACCACGCCCGCGACTGGGTGGACGACGACACGCCGGCCGACACGCTGCACCGGGTCTCGCGCAAGGGCATGCACTTCGGCTATCCGTTCTGCCACCAGGGCGACTTCACCGATCCGGAGTTCGGCGGCAACCGCTCCTGCGCCGAATTCGACAAGCCGGCGGCCAAGCTCGGCAGCCACATCGCGCCGCTCGGGATGCGCTTCTACACCGGCGGGATGTTCCCGGCCGACTACCGCGACAACATCTTCATCGCGATGCACGGCTCCTGGAACCGCACCACGAAGCAGGGCTACAACGTGATGCGCGTGCAGGTGGACGGCAAGGGCGGCGTGAAGATGACGCCCTTCCTCGAGGGTTTCCTGCAGGACGCCAAGGCCGACCCGCCGATGTGGGGCCGCCCGGTGGACGTGCTGCAGATGCGCGACGGCTCGCTGCTGGTCTCCGACGACTACAACGGGGTAATCTATCGCATCAGCTATGCGAAGTGAGGCGCGCGCCCGCGCGGCGCGTTGCCTGGCAGTGGCAGTACTCGGCGCGGCGGCGGTGGCGGCCGCCCGCGCCGAGGTCGATCCCCAGACCTGTTTCGCCTGCCACGGGCCCAACGGCAACTCCGTGAATCCCGCGGTGCCCTCGTTGGCGGGCCAGCCGGCGCAGTTCATCGCCACCCAGCTGATCATGTTCCGCGAGAAGCGGCGCGGCGACCCGCTGATGTCGCCCATCGCCGCGCCGCTTACCAATCCGGAGATCAGCGCCCTGGGCAAGTTCTTCGCCGCCCAGGCCCATGCCGCGCCGGCGACGAAGCCGGCGGAGAACGTCGCCGCCGCCGGCCGCCGGCTGGCCGAGGACTACAACTGCGTGGTCTGCCACGGCCCGGCGCTGAAAGGGCAGCAGCACATCCCGCGGCTCGCCGGGCAGCAGGCGGAGTACCTGCGCGTCCAGCTGCGCGGCTTCCTGGCCGGAACGCGCTTCGACATGGACGGCAACATGACGTCGGCGGCGCAGCGCCTCAAGCCGGGCGACGTCGACATCCTGGCGGAGTACCTGGCAGGACTGGAATAGTCACTGTTGCGGCGGTGCCCAATCCTTTGTCGCCGACTGCACGGCACTTGTCGCGCGAGCGCCTAAGCCTGCACGGCAGTTGATGTCCATCAAGGTTTTCCCGAATCCCGAGGGATAAGGTGTACCCCAGATGCACCTTAGGCATCGAATTCAAGGAACCAAGATGACCGCCCGAACCCAGATCGCTGGTCTGATCCGCGCCACGCAGGTACTCGCCATCGCCGCGGCCCTGTGCGCGCCCCTCCTGTCCCTGGCCGCTCCCAAGGCGCCCGCCGCTGCCAAGGTGGCCGGCGACTTCGGCCCGCCCCAGGGCGCGCCGATCAAGGCCGTGCTCACCAGCCCGCCGCACGTCCCGCCCCCGATCAACCGCAAGTACCCGGCCAAGGTCATCGTCGACCTCGAGGTGGTCGAGAAGACGATGCAGATCTCCGAGGGCGTGAACTACACGTTCTGGACCTTCGGCGGTTCCGTGCCCGGCAGCTTCATCCGCGTGCGCCAGGGCGATACGGTGGAATTCCACCTGAAGAACCACCCGAGCAGCAAGATGCCCCACAACATCGACCTGCACAACGTGACCGGCCCCGGCGGCGGCGCCGCCTCCAGCTTCACCGCGCCCGGCCACGAATCGCAGTTCACGTTCAAGGCACTCAACGAAGGCATCTACGTCTACCACTGCGCCACCGCGCCGGTCGGCATGCACGTGGCCAACGGCATGTACGGCCTGATCCTGGTGGAGCCGCCGCAGGGCCTGCCGAAGGTCGACCGCGAGTACTACATCATGCAGGGCGACTTCTACACGACCGGCAAGTACCGCGAGAAGGGCCACCAGCCCTTCGACATGGAGAAGGCCATCGACGAGAAGCCCACCTACGTGCTGTTCAACGGCGCGGAAGGTGCGCTGACCGGCGACAAGGCGATCAAGGCCAATGTCGGTGAAACCGTGCGCCTGTTCGTCGGCAACGGCGGCCCGAACCTGGTCTCCAGCTTCCACGTGATCGGCGCCGTGTTCGACGAGGTCCGCTTCGAGGGCGGCAGCAACGTGCAGAAGAACGTGCAGACCACGCTGATCCCGGCCGGCGGCTCCGCGGTCGCGACCTTCAAGGCGACCGTGCCCGGCAGCTACGTGCTGGTGGACCACTCCATCTTCCGGGCCTTCAACAAGGGCGCGCTGGGCATCCTGAAGATCGACGGCAAGGAAGACAAGACGATCTACTCCGGCAAGGAAGTGGACTCCGTCTACCTCGGCGACCGGGCCAACCCCAACCTCGCCGCCGTGACGACCGCCACGCAGAACGCCGCCGCCGGCAAGCTGACGCTGCAGGACCAGATCAAGGCCGGCCAGCAGCTGTTCGCGGGCACCTGCTCCGTGTGCCACCAGGCCAACGGCGAAGGCCTCCCCGGCGTGTTCCCGCCCCTGGCCAAGTCCGACTTCCTCGGCGACGCCAAGAAGCTGGTGAACGTGGTGCTGAACGGCCTCTCCGGCAAGGTGACGGTGAACGGCAAGGACTACAACTCGGTGATGCCCCCGATGAACCAGCTCAATGACGACGAGGTGGCGAACATCCTGACCTACGTCCTGAACAGCTGGGGCAACCCGGGCGGCAGCGTCTCGACCGAAGACGTGAAGAAGGTCCGCACCCCCGGCGCCAAGGCCCAGGCCGAGCACTGAGAGAGCAGACAGGAGAGCGCATCGTGAAACGCCTGCTCGCCGTCATCGCCCTCGCCGCCTGCACGGCGGCCCCGGCGGCGGAGTACGTCATGCTGCCGGGTGGCCGTTTCGAGAGCGTGCTGCCGCAGGGATCGTCGCCGACGGCCTCGACGCCGGTGGACGTCAAGCCCTTCGCGATGCGGACCACGCCGGTCACCGCCGGCGAGTTCGCCCGCTTCGTGGCCACGCATCCCGAGTGGCAGCGCGGCCGCGCGGCGAAGGTGATGGCCGATGCGCGCTACCTGTCGAAGTGGGCGACGCCGCTGCAACCGGGGGCTTCGGTCCCGGCGCAGTCGCCCGTGACCGATGTCAGCTGGTTCGCCGCCGGCGCCTTCTGCGAAGCGGAAGGCGGCCGGCTGCCGACCTGGCTGGAATGGGAGTACGCCGCGGCCGCCGACGCCACGCGCGCCGATGCGCGCCGCGACCCGGCCTGGCAGCGCAAGATCCTCTCCTGGTACGAACAGACCACCCCCGCGATCCTGCCCGCCGTGGGCGGCGCGCCCAACGCCTACGGCGTGCGCGACCTGCACGGCGCGGTGTGGGAATGGGTCGACGATTTCAATGCCCTGTTCATCGCCGGCGACAGCCGCACCCAGGGCGACCCCGACAAGCTCAAGTTCTGCGGCGCCGGTGCCCTCAACATCATCGACCGCGACAGCTACGCGGTGCTGATGCGCATCGCGCTGCTGTCCTCGCTCAGCGGCGCCGACACGACCGGCACTCTCGGCTTCCGCTGCGTGCGGGACCTGGAAAGTACGCCATGACGAATACCCTCCCGCGGCGCCGCGAGGCGCTGCTTTCGCTCGCGGCCCTGGCCGCATTTCCCTCCCTCCTGCAGGCTGCCGAACTCCCTGCCGACTCGATCTACCGCCTCGACGCGAAGCTGGAAGACCAGGACGGCCGGGCGCTGACGCTCGCCTCGCTGCAGGGCGCGCCGGTGCTCGCGAGCATGTTCTACACCGGGTGCAGCATGGTCTGCCCCATGATCTTCGAGACCGTGCGCGCCAACCTGCAGGCGCTGCCCGCGCGCGAGCGCGATGCGGTGCGGGTGCTGATGGTCAGCTTCGACCCCGCGCGCGACACCATCGCCGTGCTCAAGAAGACGGCGCAGCAGCACGACTGCGACAGCCGCTGGACGCTCGCGCGCTGCAGCGAGGCGACGGCGCGCAAGGTCGCGGCGGTGCTGGGCATCCAGTACCGCAACCTCGCCGACGGCGAGTTCAACCACTCCAGCACGATCACCGTGCTCGACCCGCGGGGCCGCATCGTCGCCAAGACCGGCAAGATGGGCGAGGTCGACAAGGCGGTCGTCGCCGCACTGCGCAAGATGCCGCCACGCGGCTGACCTAGGAAGAACCCCGAGGCGCGCGGCGGCGCGCAAGGCTAGGCTCCGGCCTCCCGCAAGCCGAAGGAGGATCGCGATGCCCCGTCCGAGCTGGATCGCAGCCGCCGCTGCCCTGGGGACCGCGCTGGCCTTGCCGCTGTTCGCGCAGCCCCAGGCGCAAGCCCCGTCCCCGGCGCCAACGCCCTCCCAGGCCGTGAAGGTGACGCCCCTGGGCGGCATCGACGGCGAGTTCTGCCCGCAGGACCGCGCCCTCGTGTTCGAGGACCCGAACGGCACGCGCATCCTCTACGACCCGGGCCGCACGGTCGCCGGCGCCACCGATCCCCGCCTGGGCAAGATCGACATCGTCCTCGTGAGCCACATGCACGGCGACCACGTGGGCAACGCGCACAACAAGGCGCCGAACTCGGGCACCTGCGCGCAGCCGGACGTGTCCGTGTCGGCGCTGCCCAATTCCAGCGCCGTCAACATCGCACTGGCGAAGAAGTCGAAGATCGTCACCGGCAGCGAGATGCCGGCCTTCTTCGCCGCCAAGCTGCGCGCCAACGGCGGCAATCCGGCCGACTCGATCCTGGCGCGCTTCGGCGGCAGCGTCACGGTCGGCGGCGTGCGCATCGCGACCGTGCAGGCGCTGCACAGCAACGGACTCGATCCCGACTACATCGGCGGCGAGCTGGGCAAGGCGATGAAGGAGGCCGGCATCGCCGGCGACGTGGGCCTGGCCACCGGCTACGTGCTGCGCTTCAGCAACGGCCTCGCCGCCTACCTGTCCGGCGACACCGGCATCACCGCCGACCAGGAACTGGTGGTGCGCAACCACTACCAGGCGAAGCTCGCCGTGATGAACATCGGCGACGGCTTCACCACCGGGCCGGTCGAGGCCGCCTATGTGATCAACGAACTGGTCAAGCCCGCCTCCGTGATCGCCTCGCATGCCAACGAAGTCGGCACCGTCGGCGGCAAGGTGCGCCCGGGCAGCAAGACCGAGGCCTTCGCCAAGGCGGTGAAGGTGCCGGTGCACATTCCGCTGTCGGGCCGGACGATGGAGTTCGACGCCGGCGGCAAGTGCACGGCGGGCTGCTGAATCCGCAATCACAAAAGGGTCTCGACCGCCGCGGCGGGCGCGCACTAAGCTGTGCGCGGCGCGGATCCCCCGCGACGCGAGGTGCTGACATGAAGTATTCGGTGACGGCGCTCCTTGGCAGCGCGGCCCTGGCCCTGTCCCTGGCGGCCTTCGGCGCCGGCGGCGGGGGTGGCGACGAGATGCCCCCCCGGGTCAAGAACACGGACCCCGACTACGTGGCGGGCATGGACGCCGTCCAGCGCAAGGACTGGCAGCAGGTGGTGGTGCGCATGGATGCCTACATCAAGCGCAAGCCCGAGGATGCCGACGCGTGGACCCAGCTCGGCCACGCGCACCGCCTCACCGGCAGCATCGAGCCCGCGCTCGACGCCTACGACAAGGCCCTCAAGATCAATCCGAAGCACCGCGGCGCGCGCGAATACCTGGGCGAGGCCTACCTGCAGATGAACGACCTGCCGCGGGCCGAGGGGGAGCTGAAGGTGCTCGACAAGCTGTGCTTCCTCCCCTGCGAGGAATACACGGACCTCAAGGCCAAGATCAACGACTACAAGAAGACGAAGCAGGCGACCGGTTCCTGAGTCGCCGCGGCGGCGGCGCACAATCCGCGCGTGACGATCCGCCGCCTCTACCTCGCCGGGCCCGACGTGTTCCGGCCCGACGCCGCCGACCATGGCCGCCAGCTCGTGGCGCTCTGCGCGGAGCACGGCTACGAAGCCGTGTTCCCGCTGGCCGAATCGCTGCCGCGGGACCTGCCCTCGCCGCAGGCGCTGGCCGCGCACATCTACGGCGCCAACATCGCCCACATTGAACGCTGCGACGCGGTGCTCGCCAACCTCGACTTCTTCCGCGGGCCGGAGCCGGACAGCGGCACCTGCTTCGAGGTCGGCTACGCGGTTGCCCGCGGCAAGCCGGTGATCGGCTACGTGCCCGAGGCGGGCAGCTACGCGCACCGCATCCGCAAGCGCCACCCGGACGCGACGGGCGAAGGCGACGTGGACGCCAGCGGCTGGCAGCTGGAGGAGTTCGGGCTGCCCCTCAACCTGATGCTCGGCGTGCCCTGCCGGATCGTGGTGGGCGACCTGCGCGCCGCGCTGGCCGCCCTGCACGAGGCGCGCTCAGCGCCCGCCTGAGCCGCCCGCGTCGCCGGCGAGCTGCGAGCGCAGGCGCTCATCACGCCGGCCTCGCTGTCGCGCGTGGCCTTCACCAGGATCATGAAACGCATGGCGTTCTCCTTTCACTTGCACGACGAAGCAGGCGGGGGGATTTTCGACCGGCCCCGGGGAAGACCCCGGGCCTGGGGGGTGCTGGGCCCGGCAGCCCCACTGTTGGGGAAGTAACCGCGGTCCGCCCAGCCACCAAATCGTGGCCGGAAAGGGCCAGGATTCCAATCTCGGCCCGCCTCGGCAAGCGCATCTCCTTGATTTCCCAAGGAAAACCCGTGGCCGCCCAGGCGGCGGGGGGATGGCCCCGGAAGCTGGCCCGCATCCTGCATTTATCTTTACGTTCCGGCGCCGGGTCCCCCCGGCGGTGGAGCAGGCAAGGAAACCAGGAGAGCGAATATGCCCCATCGGAGGTGCCAATCCTGCATGCCTTCACCGGCATGGCACTTTCGATGGGGCGCCCTTTTCGCCCCGGCACAAGAACGAGCGCGCAATCATGGCAGACCGTCGTGAACTGGAAGCAGACTTCATCGCCGAATCCCGCGTCTTCGTGGGCCTGTTCGGCCACACGTACGGCGCGCAGATGGAATGGGCCCAGCGCGTGATGCCGCGCGAGGCCGCCGACCACTACATCGAATCCTGGTGGCAGGGCCGCCAGACCTCGCTGCGCTACCTTCGCTGGCTGGCCGAGCGCCTGCGCCAGGAAGCCGGCAGCGAGGCGGGCGTATGGCTCGACAGCTTCGCCAGCACCAGTTCCGCGGTCCTGCAGCGGATGGAGGAGCGCGCGAAGAACGCGGCGCCGGGCGCCATCGCCTGAACTCGCCTCCAGGCCCGCCCCGCGTCGTCGCCGGGCCGGCACGCCGGGTGCCAGCCCGGCGGTGCAATCTTCCCTAGAAGCCGACCGCCTTCCGTGGGACACGCGGCAGGACTTTTCACCTACAAGGTTGGCCTTCCGTTCGTGCCAACGTGGCTGGCAGAAGTACCCGCCCTGCCGAGTAGCTGGCATGAAGCCGAACGCGTATCCCGTGACCGCCGAGGCGGAGCCGCCCGCCGAGTCAAGCGTGTCCGGCAGCGAGTACCAGGCGCTGTTCGACGCCACCGACGAGGGCTTCTGCATCATCCGGCTGCTGCTGGACCCCGGGGGCGAGCCGGTCGACGGCGTGTTCCTGAAGGCCAATCCCAGCTTCGAGCGGCAGAGCGGGATGGCGGACGTGATCGGCAGGAACATGCGGGCGCTGCCGATCGCCCGCGAGGCCGACCACTGGCTGCGCGTGCTCGGAAGCGTGGTGCGCACCGGCCAGTCCATCCGCATGAGCGACCGCTCGGAGCCGCTCGGGCGCTGGTTCGACGTGCATGCCTTCCGCATCGGCGAGCCCGCGCAGGCGCTGGTCGCGGTGCGCTTCAGCGACATCACCCACCGTCGCCAGGTCGAGGAGAGGCTGGGCAGCGTGCGCCGCATCCAGACGGTGGGCGTGCTGTTCTGGGGCCAGGATTTCAGGCTGGTCGACGTCAACGACGGCTTCCTCGAGATGTCCGGCTACGCGCGCGACGAGGCGATCGGCCTCACCTGGCAGCAGCTGGCCCCGCCGGAATTCCACCGGATCTCGCGCAGGGCGGTGCAGCAGGTCATGACGGCGGGCGAGACCACGCCCTACGAGAAGCAGTACATCCGCAAGGACGGCACGCGCTGGTGGGGCCTGTTCGCGGCGCGCCGCGTCGGCGACGAGGTGGTCGAGTTCGTGCTCGATGTCACCGAGCGCAAGCAGGCGGAGGAGGCCCTCAGGGAGGCCGACCGCCGCAAGGACGAATTCCTCGCGACCCTCGCCCACGAGCTGCGCAACCCGCTGGCGCCGATCCGCACCGGGCTGCACATCCTGCGGCGCAGCCTGCCGCCCGAGCCGATGCCGCTGCGGACCCTCGCGGTGATGGACCGCCAGCTCGATCACCTGGTGCGGCTGGTGGACGACCTGCTGGACATCGCCCGCATCGGCGCCGGCAAGGTCCGCATCGAGCGGCAGGTGGTGTCGATGCGCGAGGTGCTGGCGCGCAGCGTCGAGGCGACGCAGGCGGCGATCGACGGCAAGGGGCACAGCCTGGACATCTCCCTGTGCGACGAGGACTGCCACGTGGAGGGCGACCTGGACCGGCTCGCGCAGGTGTTCTCCAACCTGTTGTCCAATGCCGCCAAGTACACGCCGCCGGGCGGTCGCATCCGCCTGGAGGTGCTGGCCCGTCCCGACCATGCGCTGGTCCGCGTCAGCGACACCGGCTTCGGCATCCCGAAGGAGCAGCAGGACCACGTGTTCGAGCTGTTCTCGCAGGTTCGCGACCACCAGCGGCACGCGGAAGGCGGGCTGGGCATCGGCCTGTCCCTGGTGCACAGCCTGGTGGAGCTGCACGGCGGCACCGTGCACGTGGAGAGCGACGGGCCGGGCCAGGGCAGCCGTTTCTGCGTCCGGCTGCCGCGGGTGGCCCCGCCCGCCGCCGCCTCCTCGCGCGCGCAGGAGCTGCTGCCGGCCGCCGCCTGCCGCATCCTGGTCGCGGACGACAATGCGGACGCCGCCGAGACGCTCGCCCTGCTGCTGGAAGCGGACGGGCACGAAGTGATGACCGCTGGCAACGGCGTGGAGGCGATCGCGCGGGTGCGGCAGTTCGCGCCGCAGGTGGCCTTCCTCGACCTGGAGATGCCGGTGATGGGCGGGCTGGAGGCCGCCCGCCGGATCCGGGCCCTGCCCGAAGGCGGCGCGGTCAAGCTGGTGGCGCTGACCGGCTGGGGCCAGACCAGCGACCGGGAGCGCACGCGGGAAGCCGGGTTCGACCTGCACCTGGTCAAGCCGCTGGGCGCGCAGGCGCTGCAGGAGGCGCTGGCGCAGCTGCGCGCGTAGGCGGCACAAGGAAGATTTTTCGTCGATTGCGGGAGAGGGGTGCTATCGGCGGAGAGCGCACTGGGTTCGAATTGGCTCGGTCATGTGCTGGCTCGCTTCGTTGCCAGTGGGCCCGTCCTGGTCCTGCGCCGCGCGCGGATCAGGCAGCTTCCCTCGCGTACCTGCTTGTTGCGGGGGACGGCTGCGGCACGCGTCACCGGAGCCGCTGCGCACGAACCCGGCGCGGCGCAGGACCAGAGCGGGGCTGTCCGGCTCGGCGACATAGAGGAGGAGGCGCGGGCGCGGCGCTCACCCAGGGCCGCGAGTCTCATCCGCGCCGGGGGACAGTCGCAGAGACGGACAGCCCCGTTCTGGTCCGGCAAGAAAGCCGCTGCGCGCACCCGCGAATTCCGACCGAAGCAAAAAAAATGGCCCGGCGCTTGCCGGGCCTACGGTGATACAGCTTCCGCTGCATCACCCCTTCAGGATCTGTGTTGTGTGGCTTTTGTCTCGTGCCGGACGGGACTGGCGTCGTGGGGACGGGCAGTGCGCTGGTTCCTCGGGCGGTCACGAGCAAGCATCAACTGGGTCCAATGCTGAGGCCTCCTCGCTGACCGGAATCTGACCTCGGGCCTCGATGAAACTACTTACGTGTTCCCCTCAGACGAAAGGCGTCGGGGTACAGTGCCCGCTCCCATGACGATGCAAGCGCACGACCTGCACCGGATCGCCGTCGACGCGATGCGCGCGCGCGGCCTGCTGCCCGCCTTCGCGCCGCAGGCCCTGCAGGAGGCGGAGGCGGCGCGGGCCGCCGGCCCGGAGCGCAATGGCGCGATCCGCGACCTGCGCCAGCTGGACTGGTTTTCCATCGACAACGACGACACCCGCGACCTCGACCAGCTGAGTGTCGCCGAGCCGCTGCCCGGCGACACGGCGCGGCTGCGGGTCGCGGTGGCGGACGTCGATGCCATGGTGCGCCCCGGCGGCGCCGTGGACGGCCACGCGGGCGTCAATACGACTTCGGTCTACACGGCGGCGGGCACCTTCCCGATGCTGCCCGAGGTGCTGTCCACCGACCTGACCTCCCTGCACGAAGGGCAGGAGCGGCTCGCGCTGGTGGTGGACATGCAGGTGGCACCGGACGGGAGCGTGACCGCGGCGGAGCTCTACCGCGCCGCCGTGCTCAATCGGGCGAAGCTGGGCTACGACGGCGTCTCGCAATGGCTGGATGGCGCGGGGCCGGCGCCGCCGCAGCTCGCGCAGGTGGCGGGACTGGAAGCGCAGTTGCGCCTGCACGACCTGCTCGCCGCGCGACTGCGGCAATGGCGCCATCGGCGCGGCGCGCTCAACGTGAACACAGTGTCGGCGCGCCCGGTGTTCGAGGACGGTCGGCTGGTGGACCTGCGGCCCGACGAGAAGAACCGGGCCAAGGACCTGATCGCCGACGTGATGATCGCGGCCAATGCGGCGACGGCGCGCTTCCTGGTGGAGCAGGGCTTTCCCTCGCTGCGCCGCTTCCTGCAGTCGCCGCGGCGCTGGGACCGCATCGAGGCGCTGGCCGCCGGCTTCGGCGTGGCGCTGCCGGACGCGCCGGACCCGCTCGCGCTGGACCGCTTCCTGCGCGAGCGCCGCAGCGTCGACCCGGAGGGCTTCGCCGACCTGTCGCTGCGGATCGTGAAGATGCTGGGCCCGGGCGAGTACGCGGCGGCGGCGCCGGGCGCGACGGGTACGGGGCACTTCGGCCTGGCTGTCAGCGACTATGCGCACTCCACCGCGCCGAACCGGCGCTATCCGGACCTCGTCACGCAGCGGCTGCTGAAGGCCGCCCTGGCCGGCGACGCGCCACCCTATTCCTTCGAGACGCTGTCGGCGATTGCCCGCCACTGCACGCTGCAGGAGGACAACGCCAACCGGGTGGAGCGCCAGGTGCTCAAGGCGGCGGCGGCCTGGCTGCTGCGCGACCGCATCGGCGAGCGCTTCGACGCGATCGTGACCGGCGCCGCGCCCAAGGGCACCTTCGTGCGCATCGCACGCCCGTTGCTGGAGGGGCGGCTGGTGCGCGGCTTCGAGGGCGCGGACGTCGGCGACGCCCTGCGGGTGCGGCTGGTGGCCGTGGACCCGGGGCAGGGCTTCATCGACTTCGAGCGGGTCTAGGCTCCTAGGGGCGGTCGACCACCACCTCGCTCACCTGCACGATCGGCTGCAGGTCCGTGTAGTTCGGGATATCGCCCAGGATCTCGGCGGCATTGGCGCCGAAGGCCTTCTGGAACTCCTCGGCCGACTCGCAGTAGAGGTGGCACATGCCGACGAAGGGCGCGGGCGCGCCGGGCGCGCCGCCGGCCAGGCCCTTGTCCACCGTGTAGTACAGGCAGGCGCTGCCGAGGCGCTCCTTCACCAGGGGCATGTGCTTGTCGCGGTAGTAGGCGTGATCGAAGCGGGCGCCTTCGCGCTGCGGATAGAGGACGCTGACCTTCACCATGGTGTGTCTCCTGGCTCGTTGTGGGGGATGCAGGCTAGCCGCGACTGTAGCGGGGGCGGGCGGCGCGCGCCACCCTCAAGCGGTACACGCGGCCACGACCAGAGCTAGGAGAACGACGCACGCCAGCAGCACTGCGCCCACGAGTTGCGCGAGCAGCTTCACCGTGGCGAGATGGGCTCTCGTGGTCATGGAGGGAAGTGTGGGCTCCGGACCATGAATGAAGCCTGAACGAAACCGCGCAACGAGGCGTAAGCGCGGTTGCGGGAACGCGAACTGTCGACGCGGTCCGCCACGAATTGCAGCGCTTGGCCTACAGGAGGAGTAGGCTGCCAGCCTGAGATTGGCCCTCACCCGTTCAGCCAGGAGACAACGATGCCACGTGGATCGAGCAACAAACGCGAACGCCAGTACGAGCACATCAAGGAGAGCTACGAGGCACGCGGCCAGAAGGGCCGCGCCGAGGAGATCGCCGCGCGCACGGTGAACAAGGAACGGGCGGAAGCCGGCGAGGCCAAGAGCTCGCGGGGCACTTCGTCGCGCAAGAGTTCCTCGGGGACTGCGTCGCGCAAGAAGGCCGCGGGGACTTCCTCGCGCAGCAGCTCGGGCCGCGCGAGCGCGAGCCGCAGCAGCACGAGCCGCAGCACCACCGGCACCAAGAGCCGCAGCACCTCCAGTCGCCCGAGCGCGAGCAGCGGTTCCAGCACCCGCAGCAGTTCCGGCACGGCGGCGAAGAGCCGCAGTTCCGGTACGGCGTCGAAGAGCCGCAGCAGTTCGGGCCGCGCGAGCGCCAGCAGCGGAACGAAGACTCGCAGCAGCTCGAGCCGTCCGAGCGCGAGCAGCGCAAAGAAGAGCCGCAGCAGCTCCAGCCGCCCAAGCGCGAGCACTGGCACTAAGAGCCGCAGCAGCTCCACCCGCAGCAGTTCCAGCCGCCCGAGCGCCAGCAGCGGAACGAAGAGCCGCAGCAGCGCGAGCAGCGCAAAGAAGAGCCGCAGCAGCTCCAGCCGCCCCAGCGCGAGCACCGGCACGAAGAGTCGCAGCAGCGCGAGCAGCGGCACGAAGAGTCGCAGCAGCGCGAGCAGCGGCACGAAGAGCCGTGCAAGCTCCAGCCGTCCCAGCGCCAGCAGCGGAACGAAGACCCGCAGCAGCTCCGGCCGCACCTCCAGCCGCCCGAGCGCCAGCAGTGCGCGTCGCACCAACTCCAGCCGCGGCAGCGCCTCGCGCACCGCTTCCAGCCGCAGCAGCAGCCGCTGACACCTCCGGCGGCGCCGCTGCGCGCCGCGGACCCGATGCCCGGACGCCCGCCTGGCTGCGTCCGGGCGCAATTCTTCACGCTGTGCGGCAGTGGCTGCGCCGCCGTTGCCGTCTGTCGGTTCCGTCCTACGCGATGACGGGAAGAACTCCTCGACACTGGCGCGCGCTTCGCCGCGAACTTCGAAGTTCAGGCTGAGGCTTTTCCGTCCCGATCACCTCAGCGCCGCCGTCCGCAGTGCATCACAACAGTCCAACAACGCGGGCCGCGGCATCGACCTCGCGTCGCAGTGCGTCCGTGCCCGTGCCGGTGCGCCTGCGTGCGCGTGCAGCAGTCACGCGGAGACACCATGGACCAGGCAGTCACTCCCTCGCCGAAGAAGAAGAACAGCAAGCCCGTCGCGCGGGGACAGGCCGGCAAACCCGCCGCCGTCGCGCGCACCGCCGCGGCCAGGCCGGCGGGGAAGACGCCGCCGATCCAGACGCATCCGTACGAGGTGGCGGAGGCCCGCTCCCGCCAGCTGCTCGCCGCGCTCATGGCCTTTGCCGGCGGCGACTTCCGCGTGCGGCTGCCCTCCGACTGGTCCGGCGTGGACGCGCGCATCGCCGAGGCCTTCAACCAGAGCATCTCCAACGCCGACCGCATCACGCATGAAGCGGCGCGGGTGTCCAACACCGTCGGCAAGGAAGGCCGGCTCACGCAGCGCATCTCCGCCCCGGGCGCGGTCGGCAGCTGGGCGGAGCAGGTGGACTCGTTCAACACCCTCATCGACGACCTCGTGCGGCCCACGAACGACATCGCCCGCACCATCGGCGCCGTCGCCAAGGGAGACCTCGGCCAGCCGATGGACCTGCAGGTCGACGGCCGACCCCTGAAGGGCGAGTTCCTGCGTTCGGCCAAGCTGGTGAACACCATGATCGAGCAGCTCTCGGTCTTCACCTCCGAAGTGACGCGGGTGGCGCGCGAGGTCGGCACCGAAGGCAAGCTGGGCGGGCAGGCCAAGGTGAAGGGCGTGTCCGGCGTGTGGAAGGACCTGACCGACTCCGTCAACCAGATGGCCGGCAACCTCACGGCGCAGGTGCGCAACATCGCCGACGTGACGATCGCGGTGGCCAACGGCGACCTGTCCAAGAAGATCACCGTGGACGTGCGCGGCGAGATCCTGCAGCTGAAGGAAGCCACCAACACCATGGTGGACCAGCTGCGCTCCTTCGCCTCGGAAGTGACGCGGGTGGCGCGCGAAGTGGGCACCGACGGCCGCCTCGGCGGCCAGGCCGTGGTGCCGGGCGTGGCCGGCACCTGGAAGGACCTGACCGACTCGGTCAACTCCATGGCCAACAACCTGACCTCCCAGGTGCGCAACATCGCCACCGTGACGACGGCCGTGGCGCGCGGCGACCTGTCGCGCAAGATCACCGTGGACGTGAAAGGCGAGATCCTGGAGCTGAAGGAAACCATCAACACGATGGTGGACCAGCTCAATGGCTTCGCCTCCGAAGTGACGCGGGTGGCGCGCGAGGTCGGCACCGAAGGCAAGCTGGGCGGGCAGGCGCAGGTGCCCGGCATCGCCGGCACCTGGAAGGACCTCACCGACTCGGTGAACTCCATGGCCTCCAACCTCACGGGCCAGGTGCGCAACATCGCCGGCGTGGCCACCGCCATCGCCCGCGGCGACCTCTCGCGCAAGATCACCGTGGAGGTGAAGGGCGAGATCCTGGAACTGAAGGAAACCATCAACACGATGGTGGACCAGCTCAATGGCTTCGCCTCCGAGGTGACACGGGTGGCGCGCGAGGTGGGCACGGAAGGCAAGCTCGGCGGCCAGGCCCAGGTGCCTGGTGTGGCGGGCACGTGGAAGGACCTTACCGACAACGTGAACTTCATGGCCTCCAACCTCACGGGCCAGGTGCGCAACATCGCGGAGGTGACCACCGCGGTGGCCAACGGCGACCTGTCCAAGAAGATCACGGTGGACGTGCGCGGCGAGGTGCTGGAGCTGAAGAACACCATCAACACCATGGTGGACCAGCTCAACGCCTTCGCCTCCGAGGTCTCCCGGGTGGCGCGCGAGGTGGGCACCGACGGCAAGCTGGGCGGCCAGGCGCAGGTGCCGGGCGTGGCGGGCACCTGGAAGGACCTGACCGACAACGTCAACTCGATGGCGTCCAACCTGACCAACCAGGTGCGCAACATCGCCGAGGTGACGACGGCCGTGGCCCGAGGCGACCTGTCCAAGAAGATCACGGTGGACGTGCGCGGCGAGATCCTGGAGCTGAAGAACACCATCAACACGATGGTCGACCAGCTCAACGGCTTCGCCGGCGAGGTGTCGCGGGTGGCGCGCGAGGTGGGCACCGAGGGCAAGCTCGGGGGCCAGGCGCAGGTGCCGGGCGTGGCGGGCACCTGGAAGGACCTGACGGACAACGTCAACTCGATGGCCAACAACCTGACGGCGCAGGTTCGCAACATCGCGGACGTGGCGACCGCCGTGGCCAACGGCGACCTGTCCAAGAAGATCACGGTGGACGTGAAGGGCGAGATCCTGGAGCTGAAGAACACCCTCAACACCATGGTGGACCAGCTCAACGGCTTTGCCTCCGAGGTGACGCGCGTCGCGCGCGAAGTGGGCACCGAAGGCAAGCTGGGCGGCCAGGCCATCGTGCGCGGCGTGGCCGGCACCTGGAAGGACCTGACGGACAACGTCAACTCGATGGCGAACAACCTGACCGGCCAGGTCCGCAACATCGCGGAAGTGACGACCGCCGTGGCCCGCGGCGATCTCTCGCGCAAGATCACCGTGGAGGTGAAGGGCGAGATCCTGGAGCTGAAGAACACCATCAACACCATGGTGGACCAGCTCAATGGCTTCGCTTCCGAAGTGACTCGCGTCGCGCGCGAAGTGGGCACCGAAGGCAAGCTCGGGGGCCAGGCCCAGGTGCCGGGCGTGGCGGGCACCTGGAAGGACCTGACCGACAACGTGAACTTCATGGCGAGCAACCTGACCGACCAGGTGCGCAACATCGCCGACGTCGCCACCGCCATCGCGCGCGGCGACCTGTCGAAGAAGATCACGGTGGACGTGCGCGGCGAGATCCTGCAGTTGAAGCAGACCATCAACACCATGGTGGACCAGCTCAATGCGTTCGCCGGCGAGGTCTCGCGGGTGGCGCGCGAGGTGGGCACCGAAGGCAAGCTGGGTGGCCAGGCCGCGGTGGAAGGCGTGGCCGGGACCTGGAAGGACCTGACGGACAACGTCAACTCGATGGCGTCCAACCTGACCAACCAGGTGCGCAACATCGCGGAAGTGACCATCGCGGTGGCCAACGGGGACCTGTCCAAGAAGATCACCGTCGACGTGCGCGGCGAGATCCTGGAGCTGAAGGAAACCATCAACACCATGGTGGACCAGCTCAACGCCTTCGCCGCCGAAGTGTCGCGGGTGGCGCGCGAGGTGGGCACCGAGGGCAAGCTCGGCGGCCAGGCGCAGGTGCCAGGCGTGGCGGGCACCTGGAAGGACCTGACGGACAACGTCAACTCCATGGCCAACAACCTCACCGGCCAGGTCCGCAACATCGCCGACGTGGCCACCGCCATCGCGCGCGGCGACCTGGGCCGCAAGATCACGGTGGACGTGAAGGGCGAGATCCTGCAGCTGAAGGAAACCATCAACACGATGGTCGACCAGCTCTCCGCCTTCGCCTCCGAGGTGACGCGGGTGGCGCGCGAGGTGGGCTCCGAGGGCAAGCTGGGCGGCCAGGCCACGGTGCCCGGCGTGGCGGGCACCTGGAAGGACCTGACGGACAACGTCAACTCGATGGCGTCCAACCTCACGAACCAGGTGCGCAACATCGCGGAGGTGACCATCGCGGTGGCCAACGGCGACCTGTCCAAGAAGATCACGGTGGACGTGCGCGGCGAGATCCTGCAGCTGAAGGAAACCATCAACACGATGGTGGAGCAGCTGCGCTCCTTCGCCTCCGAGGTGACGCGGGTGGCCCGCGAAGTGGGCACCGAAGGGCGCCTGGGCGTGCAGGCGGTGGTGCCGGGCGTGGCCGGCACCTGGAAGGACCTGACCGACTCCGTCAACACCATGGGCGCCAACCTCACCTCGCAGGTGCGCAACATCGCCGAGGTGACCACGGCCGTGGCGCGCGGCGACCTGAACCGCAAGATCACGGTGGACGTGAAGGGCGAGATCCTGGAGCTGAAGAACACCATCAACACGATGGTCGACCAGCTCAACTCCTTCGCCAACGAAGTGACCCGCGTGGCGCGCGAGGTGGGCACCGAGGGCAAGCTGGGCGGCCAGGCCCAGGTGGGCGGCGTCGGCGGCACCTGGAAGGACCTCACCGACAACGTGAACTTCATGGCTTCCAACCTCACCGAACAGGTGCGCGGCATCGTGAAGGTGGTGACCGCCGTGGCCAACGGCAACCTGAGCCAGCGCCTCACGGTGCAGGCCAAGGGCGAGGTGGCGGCGCTGGCCGACACCATCAACAACATGACCGACACGCTGGCCACCTTCGCCGACCAGGTGACCAACGTGGCGCGCGAGGTGGGCGTGGAAGGGCGGCTGGGCGGCCAGGCCAACGTGCCGGGCGCGGCGGGCACCTGGAAGGACCTCACGGGCAACGTGAACCTGCTGGCGGCCAACCTCACGACCCAGGTGCGCGCGATCGCCGAAGTGGCCACCGCCGTGACCAAGGGCGACCTGACGCGCTCGATCCAGGTGGACGCCAAGGGCGAGGTGTCCGACCTGAAGGACAACATCAACACCATGATCTCCAACCTGCGGGAGACCACGGAACGCAACCGCGAGCAGGACTGGCTGAAGACCAACCTGGCGCGCTTCACCGGCATGCTGCAGGGCGAGCGCGACCTCAGCGCGGTGGGCAAGATGCTGCTGTCCGAGCTGGCGCCGCTGGTCAACGCGCACCAGGGCAGCATCTACCACAACAACCCGGCCGAGAACGCCGGCGAACTGGTGGTGCTGGCGACCTATGCGCAATCCGGCAGCGTGGAGCTGTCGGACACCATCCGCCTCGGCGAAGGCCTGGTCGGCGAGTGCGCGCTGCAGAACCGCCGCATCCTGCTGAGCGACGTGCCTCCGCAGTACGTGCGCATCGAATCGAGCCTGGGCCGCTCCGACACGCTGAGCGTGGTCGTGCTGCCGGTGCTGTACGAGAACCAGACGAAGGCGGTGATCGAACTGGCCTCGCTGCAGCCCTTCACCGCGGTGAACCTGAACTTCCTCGACCAGCTCGCGCTCGGCATCGGCGCCGTGTTCAACACCATCGAGGCGACGATGCGCACCGAGGGCCTGCTGAAGCAGTCCCAGAACCTCACCGCCGAACTGCAGGCGCGCCAGATCGAACTGCAGCAGACCAACGAGGAACTGGGCACCAAGGCCCGCCTGCTGGCGGAGCAGAACGCCGAGGTGGAGCGCAAGAACTCGGAAGTGGAGCAGGCCCGCCGCGCGCTGGAGGAGAAGGCGTCCGAGCTGGCGCTCACCTCCAAGTACAAGTCCGAATTCCTGGCCAACATGTCGCACGAGCTGCGCACGCCGCTGAACTCGATCCTGATCCTGTCGCAGCAGCTGGCCGAGAACACCGCGGGCAACCTCACGCCCAAGCAGGTGGAGTTCTCGCGCAACATCAACTCCTCGGGCTCCGACCTGCTGAACCTGATCAACGACATCCTGGACCTGTCCAAGATCGAGTCCGGCACGGTGACGGTGGACATCGAGGAGATCCCGTTCTGGGGCCTGCGCGAAAGCCTCGACCGCAACTTCCGCCACGTGGCGGAGCAGAAGAATCTGCCGCTGCACATCCGCTTCGCGGACGACCTGCCCCGCACCATGGACAGCGATCCCAAGCGCCTGCAGCAGATCCTGAAGAACCTGCTGTCCAACGCCGTGAAGTTCACGGCCCACGGGCACGTGGAAGTGCGCGTCGGGCTGGCCGAGGCCGGCTGGAGCGCCGACCACCCGGTGCTGTCGCAGGCGCAGCACGTCGTCGCGTTCGCGGTGGAGGACACCGGCATCGGCGTGCCGCCGGAGAAGCAGCGCCTGATCTTCGAGGCCTTCCAGCAGGCCGACGCCGGCACCTCGCGCAAGTACGGCGGCACCGGCCTGGGCCTGGCCATCTCGCGCGAGCTGGCGGTGCTGCTGGGCGGCGAGATCCGGCTGCAGTCGGTGCCGGGCCAGGGCAGCACCTTCACCCTGTACCTCCCGCTGCACTATGCGGGCCCCGACCCGGCGACGGTCAACGCACGCCGGTCCAAGGCGCCCGAGACCACGGTGATCACGCTGCCGGTCGCGCGCGAGGAGCACATCGCCGACGACCGCGAGACCATCCAGCCCGGCGACCCGGTGCTGCTGGTGATCGAGGACGATCCGCACTACGCCCGCATCCTGCTGGGGCTGGCGCGCGACAACGGCTTCAAGGGCCTGGTCGCCACCAAGGGGGCGATCGGCCTTTCGCTGGCGCGCCAGTACCTGCCGACCGCGGTCTCGCTGGACATCTTCCTGCCCGACATGCTGGGGTGGACGGTGCTGAACCAGCTCAAGCTGGAACCGACCCTGCGCCACATCCCGGTGCAGATCGTGACCCTGGAGGAAGAGCGCCAGCACGGCCTGTCGCACGGCGCCTTCAACTACCTGCTGAAGGAGCCCACGACCGACGGCCTGGAGGCGGCCTTCGAGCGGCTGAAGGAATTCGTGCAGCCGCGCACCAAGCGCCTGCTGGTGGTGGAGGACAACGAGGTGGAGCGCGAGGCCGTGGTCGAACTGCTCGGCTACGACGACATCGACATCGCCACGGCCGGCAGCGGCGAAGCGGCGCTCACGGCGATGAAGCGCCAGCCCTTCGACTGCGTGGTGCTGGACCTGCGCCTGCCGGACATGAGCGGCTTCGACCTGCTGGAGCAGATGAAGGGCGACCAGGCGCTGTCGGCGGTGCCGGTGGTGGTCTTCACCGGCAAGGAGCTCAGCGAGGAGGAGCACCTGCGCCTCCACTCCCTGGCCAAGAGCATCGTGCTGAAGGACGTGCAGTCGCCCGAACGCCTGCTGGACGAGACGGCGCTGTTCCTGCACCGCGTGATCGCGGAACTGCCGCCGGACAAGCAGGCCATGCTGGATCGCCTGCACAATTCCGCGGAGGTGCTGCGCGGGCGCAAGGTGCTGATCGTGGACGACGACGCGCGCAACATCTTCGCGCTGACCTCGGTGCTCGAGAACCACGACGTGGACGTGATCAGCGCCACCAACGGCCGCCAGGCCATCGACATCATCCAGGACACGCCGGAACTGGAGATGGTGCTGATGGACATCATGATGCCGGAGATGGACGGCTACGAGACCATGCGCGAGATCCGCAAGGACCCCGCCTTCCGCATGCTGCCCATCGTGGCCCTCACGGCCAAGGCCATGAAGGGCGACCGCGAAAAATGCCTGGAGGCCGGCGCCAGCGACTACATCGCCAAGCCCGTCAACACCGACCAGCTGCTGTCGCTGATGCGGGTGTGGCTGTTCCGTTGAGGAAATGACGTGCGGAACGTGACGGAGAAGTGAAATGACTACGACCGCGATCACCGAGCCTGCCGCGGCCGCCGCTGGGACGGTCAACATCCTGATCGTCGACGACGAGCCGCGCAACCTGGCGGTGCTGGAGTCGATCCTGGACGACCCCAGCTACCGGCTGGTGCGCGCGGGCACGGGGGAGGAGGCGCTGCTCGCGCTGATGGCCGACGAGTTCGCGCTGCTGGTGCTGGACGTGCGCATGCCGGGCATGACCGGCTTCGAGCTGGCGCAGATGATCAAGGAGCGCAAGAAGACCGCGCGGATCCCGATCATCTTCCTCACCGCCTACTACAACGAGGACCAGCACGTCCTGGAGGGCTACGGCACCGGCGCGGTGGACTACCTGCACAAGCCGGTGAATCCGGCGGTGCTGCGGTCCAAGGTGGCCGTGTTCGCCGAGCTGCACCGCAAGGGGCGCGAGCTGGAGCAGGCGAACGCGCGCCTGAGCGAGCTCAACGCCTCGCTGGACCAGCGCGTCACCGAGCGCACGCTGGAACTGCAGGAAAGCGAGGCGCGCCTGCTGGAGGCCCACCGGCGCAAGGACGAATTCCTGGCCACGCTGGCGCACGAACTGCGCAACCCGCTGGCGCCGGTCCGCAACGCCATCCACTACTTGAAGCTGCGCGGACCGGACACGCCCGACGTGCACTGGGCCAGCGACGTGATCGACCGGCAGGTCGGCGCCATGGGGCGCCTCATCGAGGACCTGATGGACATCAGCCGCATCAACCAGGGCCGGATCGAACTGCGGCGCGAGCAGGTCGCGCTCGACGCGGTGCTGGCCGACGCGGTGGAGACGGTCCAGCCGCAGATCGACGGCGCCGGCCACAAGCTCACCGTGCTGCAGCCGCCCATGAAGCTGCTGGTCGACGCCGACCGCGCGCGGCTGGCGCAGGCGTTCGCCAATCTCCTGAGCAACGCGGCCAAGTACACGGATCCCGGCGGGCAGATCGAGCTGGGCGTGGTGGCCGACGGCGGCATGGCCGTCGTGGCGGTCCGCGACAGCGGCATCGGCATCGCGCCCGAGCGGCTGGAGAGCGTGTTCGAGATGTTCTCGCAGGACGTGCCGGCGCTGGCCCGGGCGCGCGGCGGCCTGGGCATCGGGCTGGCCCTCACGCGCCGGCTGGTGCACCTGCATGGCGGCAGCATCGGCGCCAG
The DNA here is from genome assembly GCF_016722785.1 of Ramlibacter monticola. Classification (GTDB taxonomy): domain Bacteria; phylum Pseudomonadota; class Gammaproteobacteria; order Burkholderiales; family Burkholderiaceae_C; genus Ramlibacter; species Ramlibacter monticola. The sequence goes on from NZ_JAEQNE010000004.1 coordinate 108,820, forward strand.
CAGCGAAGGCGGCGGCAAGGGCAGCGTGTTCCGCGTCTGGCTGCCGGTGGCGGCGACCCGCGCGGCCGATGCGCCGACCGCCGAGGCGCCGGCTCCGGCCTGCGCCGAGGGCGCGCTGCGCATCCTGGTGGCGGACGACAACCGCGACGCCGCCGAGACCATGGGCATCCTGCTGGAGATGATGGGCCACCAGGTGCAGCGCGTGCACGACGGCGAGGCGGCGGTGCAGGCCGCGGGCAGCTTCCGGCCGGAGCTGGTGCTGCTGGACATAGGCATGCCCGGGGTGAACGGCTACGAGGCCTGCCGGCGCATCCGCGCCCAGGCCGGCGCCGCCGCGCCGAAGCTGGTCGCCGTGACCGGCTGGGGCCAGCCGCACGACGTGCAGAGCGCGCGCGACGCCGGCTTCGACCACCACCTGGTCAAGCCGGTGGACATGGACGCGCTGATGCACGTCGTCGAGGCCTGCGTGGCGGCCTCCGGTCGCGCCTGAACTTGACGCCCGACAAGTTCGGGCGCGGGGCAGCCTCCATAGTGAACGTGAAGGCGGCGACGGCGCCGCCGACGCAGCGAAGGAGGTCCCATGAACGCATTGACCCGACGCGGCGGACTGTTCGACGAGTTCTTCCGCGACTTCTCCCCCGGCTACTTCGTCCAGCCCCTGCACGGCGATCCCTTGCCTGGGCAGGTGAAGCTCGACGTGCGGGAGAGCGAAGGCGCCTTCGAGGTGCAGGCCGAGGTCCCCGGCGTGAAGAAGGAAGACATCCAGGTCGAGGTGGACGGCAACGTGCTGAGCCTGCGGGCCGAAGTACGGCAGGAGGACGCCACCGAAGGCGGCGAGGGCCGGCCCCTGCGCCGCGAGCGCTACTACGGCTCGGTGGCGCGCACCCTGCAGCTGCCGGCGGAAGTCGACGAGAGCCAGTGCAAGGCGCATTACGAGAACGGCGTGCTGCGGCTGACGCTGCCGAAGAAGGTGCAGACAAAGGCGCAGCGCCGCGTGGCGATCGAATGACGGGTGAAGAAAAGGGCCTTCCGGAGGGAAGGCCCTTTCTTCGCTTCAGGAGCGGACTCAGACCACGTCGAAGCTCCACACCGCGCGCGATTCGTTGCCGGCGCGGTCACGGACCGAGAGTTCGGCCACGTGGCGGCCGCGCGGCAGGTCTTCGCGGAAGCGGATCTCTTCGGTGCTGATGCGCGCGGCGGCGGTCACGTCACGGCCGTCGATGCGCAGGCGCACGGAGGCCGGATCCACGCCGCTGCGGTTGTCGCTCAGGCGGGCGGACAGGCGGGTGCTGTGGCCGTTCTCGACCAGGCGTTCGCCGTTGGCGGGCGTGATGTCCATGATCCGCGGCGGCATGTCGTCACGCCCGGAACGTCCTGCGAAGCGTTGCTCGCGGTCCGCCATGTTCACGCGGGCGGCCGTGTGCTGGCCGCCGGTGCGCAGATTGGCCACCGCGCGATTGAGCAGCGAAACGTCGTCCGAACGCCGGATCGTGTAGCTGCCCACGTACACCCCGGGCTGGGTCTCGTGCAGCGGCAGGTCACGCACCGTATTGACGATGTTCACGGTCACGTCCGAGCGCGGCGTGCCGATCAGGCGGAATTGCAGCACGCGCCCCGGCTCCAGCCGGCCACCCAGTTCCGCGACGAAGGAGTCGATCGCCGGTGCGCCATAGGGTGCCTGCGCAGCGCGGTATTGCGGCTGGTCCTGGGCCACGCGGTATTGTGGCTGGTCCTGAGCGACGCGGTATTGCGGCTGGTACTGCGCAGCCGCGGGAAGGGCGACGAGCGCCGCGCCCAGGGGCGCCAGCAGCATCGCGGCGGTGGCAACATGTTTGCGAAAGTTCGGGTTCATGGAAGCTCCTTTCAGTATTTGGATTCCATGGGAACGAGATTAAGGCGGCCCGGATGAACGTACGCTGAACCGGACGCGGTTTGCGCGTAGTCGGAAGGAAGTCATCCGCAGGGATGCTCGCCTACATGGGCGTGCGCCTCAGCAGGTGCGCGTCCCCGGGCGCCTGGAAGAAGCCGGTGCCGTGAAGCTCTGCGCCGCGGCCTATGATCGCGCCGACATGGCAGGCACGCTCCACTATCTCGAGTTCGACTTCAGCGAGGACGACCAGGGCCGCGGCAGCTTTGACGCGATGGCCGCCGCGGCCCCGGCGCAGCTGGAGGCCCTGCAGGCCGAAGTGGCGCGCCTGCTCGAATGGTCGCAGGCGCAGTTCGGCGCGCCCGGCGCACTGGACGACGGCGCGGAATGGGACTACGAACTGCAGGGCGTGCGCGAACTCGCGACGACGCTGCAGGTGCGCTTCCGTCCGGGCGCGGGCCTGGACCTGCGGCCCGGGCCCACCGGCGAACCGCGCGTGACGCTCAGCCTGACGCTCACGGGGACGCCCGCGTTCTGCGATGCCTTGCGGGAAACCTTCGCCCTGGAGTGATGGTTTTCGGGCTGGGGCGATCGGGTCCGTCCGCTGCTGCAGGTGGCGGCAGGCGGCTCGACGAAGCGGTCACCGGCGCCGCGTCGAAGTCACGCCTGCCGCCAGCCTGCGCCAGCAGACCGGGATGCGTCGGGAAGTGGGCGCGATGAACACGATGGAGCGCGGCCCATCAGGCGGCGGCCGCCTGCAGGAAGCTGGTGCGGCCCGGCGCCATGTGCAGGGTCGGCGGATGCCGCACCACCGGCTTGCGGCCTTCCAGCACGTCGGCGATGTGGCGCGCCAGCGCTGCCGGCGCGGCGGCAATCCCCGCGAAGCCCGGCGCGTGGTCCACGTCCACGATCACGGGGCCGCCCGGGCCTTCGATCACGTCGAGGCCGTACACGCTCAGGCCGAACACGCGCCCGCAACGCAAGGCGATCTCGCGCAGCGGGTCGTCCACCGAGAGCAGCGGCAGCGGCGCCGCGCCGGCCACCGGCACGGGCACCGCGAACACTTCCTCGCCGATCACCTGGATGCGCAGGTCCGGCCCGCGCGAGTCGATGTATTCCTGCACCAGCACCGGCTGGTCGCGCAAGGGGATGGCCGCGAGGTCGTCGGGGCTGTGCGCCACGATCTGCACGGCGCCGCAGGCGCCCCGGTAGGGCTTGACGACCACCGGCTGCTCCAGCGCCAGCTCGCACAGCATCGCGAAATCCGCGCTCACCCACGAGCGCGGAACGGGCACGCCCGCGGCCGCCAGCCGGCTGACCGCGGTGATCCGGTTCTGCGCCAGTGCGCAGGCCGGGTAGGGATTGAGGAACTGCCCGCCCCGGTCGTGCAGCACGGCGGCCACGCTGAGGGCCAGCTCGCTGCAGGACTTCAGCACGTACATGTCGTGCCGCGCGCAGAGGCGGTCCGGGCACAGCAGCGCCGTCTCCGGGATGCCCCGGCTCACGGTGAAACCCTGGTCGGCCAGCAGCGCCATCGCCGCCACGAAGGTGGCGTTGGGCTCGGGCTGCACCCGCTGGTCCAGGAGGAAATGGATCTTCATGCTTCGATGCTAGGAGAGCGCGCCCGTTTTCGCGACGGCCGCAGGTGACCGCGGAGGCCCCCCTGCTTGCGCGAATTGCTGGCACCTTGGTTCTTCATGGACGAATGGCTCGCGTCGCGGGACGGGCGCGGCTCAGCGCGCGTCCGCCCGTGCGACGCCCTGGACCGGCTGGCCCTCCCAGCCGCCCCCGAGGGCGCGGTAGAGGGCCGTGGCCGACGTGAAGCGCGCGAGCCGCGGCTGGTCGATCGCCGCTTCCGCGGCGAGCAGCGTGCGCTGGGCGTCGAGCACATTGACGTAGCTTTCGGCCCCCGCGCGCCAGCGGACGTCGGTGAGGCGGTTGGCTTCGCGCGCCGAACCGGCGGCGGCCAGCAGCAGTTGTTCCTGACGCGCGAACTGTTCGAGGCCGGCCAGCGCCTCCTCGACCTCCCGGAAGGACGTCACCACGGTCTGCAGATACAGCTCGGCCCGCTCCACCTTCTGGGCCTGCGCGAGCTCGACCCGGCTGCGCAGCGCGCCGCCATCGAAGAGGGTGGCCGCCAGCGTCGCCGCCAGCGTGTAGAAGCCGCCGCCGCCCGAGCCGAGCAGGTTGGCCACGGTGCCGCCGCCCGCGCCGGCCACGGCGCGCAGCGTCAGGGTGGGCAGCAGGGCGCCGCGGGCCGCGCCCACGTCGGCGTTCGCGGCGACCAGGCTCGCTTCGGCGCGGCGGATGTCGGGCCGCCGCTCCACCAGCAGCGCCGGCACCCCGCCATGGGTAGGGGGCAGCTGCAGCGCGCGCAGGGAACCCCGCGGATCGGGGGCCTGCTCCGGCGGCTGGCCGAGCAGCACCGCGAGCACGCCCCGGGCCACCGCGCGTTGCTGCAGCAGCGCCGGGATGGCCGATTCGGTGGTGGCCACCAGCGAGCGCTGGCGTTCCAGCTCCAGGGAGGTCGTGCGGCCGGCCTGCTGCTGCACGGCCAGCAGGTCGAGGAGGCGCCTCGCCAGGGCGAGGTTCTCCTGCGCCACCTGCAGGCGGTCGTTGAGCGACAGGATGTTGAACCAGGCGTTGGCGACGTCGGCGGTGAGCTGCAGGCGGATCGTTTCCCGGTCGAACTCGCTGGCCAGCAACTGGGCGGCGCCGGAAGCGGCGATGTCGCGCTGCCGGCCCCACAGGTCCACCTCGTAGGCGGCCGAGAAGCCGGCGGTGTAGTCGTTGACGGCCGACTCGCCGACGTCCTTGTGGCGCTCCCCGCTGAGGGCGAATCCTAGGACGGGCGACTGCAGGGCGGAGGCCAGCCTCGCATTGGCGCGGGCCTGCTCGACCCGGGCCGCGGCCATGCGCAGGTCGTGGTTGGCCAGTTGCGCCTGCGCGATCAGGGCATCCAGTTCGGGGCTGCCGAAGGCCGACCACCAGCGGCTGTCGGGCCAGGCCGCATCGGACGCGGGCGCGAGCCAGCGCGAGGGTGCCGGCACGGGAGGCCGCTCGTAGCGGTCGGCCTGCGTCGCGCAACCGGCGGCGGCGAGGGCGCACAGGAGGGACAGCGCGCGGCGGGACCAGCGGGGCGGCATCATCCCTTACTCCGTGGCGAGGGCGGTGACGGGGTCCATGCGCGCGGCGCGGCGCGCCGGCAGGAACCCGAACAGCAGCCCGATCAGGAAGGCGCTGCCGAAGGCCATGGCGACGGGGGGCAGCGAGAAGACGACCGGCGAGCCGAGGCGGCCCGCGACCCAGGCCGCGGCGAGCCCGCCCGCCACGCCGATCGCGCCGCCGACCGAGCACACCACCAGGGCCTCCGTCATGAACTGCAGCAGGATGTGCAGCATGCGGGCGCCGGTCGCCATGCGGATCCCGATCTCGCGGATGCGCTCGGTCACCGACACCAGCATGATGTTCATCACGCCGATGCCGCCCACCAGCAGCGAGATCGCGGCGATGGAGCCGAGCAGCATGGTCATGGTGTTCTGCGTCTCGCTGGCCGTTTCCATCAGCGAGGCGTTGTTGCGGATCTGGAAGTCCACCTTGCGGTGGCGTTCCGTCAGCAGCGCGGCGATCGCCGCCTCGGTCTCCTCCACCTGCTCCATGTCGGCCACCTGCACGGTGATCACGCGCACGTAGTTGCGCCCGAACAGGCGCATGCGCGCGGTCGACAGGGGCATCAGGATGGTGTCGTCCATGTCGGTGCCGGAGGAGTTCGCGCCCTTGGGCGCCAGCACGCCGATCACCTGGAAGGGGATGTTGTTGATCAGGACGTAGCGGCCGACCGGGTTCTCGCCCCGGCGGAACAGGTTGTCCACCACCGTCTTGCCCAGCACCGCGACCGGCGCCACGCCGCGCACGTCGGCGTCGGAGAAGAAGGTGCCGCGCGCGGTGGACCAGTTCCGGGCCCGCGCGTAGTTCGCCGTGGCGCCCGTGCCCAGGGTCACGTAGTCGTTCTCGCCGTAGCGCACCGTGACCCCGCGTGCATGTTCGCCGACCGATTCGCGCACGTTGGGCAGCTCGCCGATGGCCTCGGCATCCTCGGCGACCAGCGCGGCGCTCTCGTCGCGGGTGCGCACGTTGCGCGCGCCGGGCCGCACCACCAGCAGGTCGGTGCCCATGGCCTCGATGCGCGAGAGCACCTGCGCCTTGCTGCCGTCGCCCAGGGCGAGCATGGCGATCACGGCCCCGACGCCGATGATGATGCCCAGCAGCGTGAGCACGGTGCGGAACAGGTTGGTGCGCAGCGAGCGCAGGGCCATCTTCACCGCCTCGATCACGTCGGGCAGCAGGCTGGTGCGCGTCGCGGACGGCGCGGCGGGCTGCGGCGCCGGGGCAGGGGCCCGCGCGGGGGCGGTGCGGCGGTCGTCCACCACCTCGCCGTCCCTTAGCTGGATGACGCGCTCCGCCTCCGAGGCCACCGTGTGGTCGTGCGTGATGAGGATGATCGTGTGGCCGGCCCGGTGCAGCTCGTGCAGCTGCGCCATCACCTCGCGGCCGCTCTTCGTGTCGAGCGCACCGGTGGGCTCGTCGGCCAGGATCACGCGGCCGCCGTTCATGAGCGCCCGCGCGATCGACACCCGCTGCTGCTGGCCGCCGGAGAGCTGGGTCGGCCGGTAGTCCACGCGGTCGCGCAGGCCCAGCCGCTCCAGCAGCGCGCGGGCGCGCGCGCTGCGCTCGCGGCGGGCCATGCCGGCGTACACGGCCGGGATCTCCACGTTCTCCGCCGCGGTCTCGTTGCCGATCAGGTTGTAGCGCTGGAAGATGAAGCCGAAGGTGCCGCGGCGCAGGGCCGCCAGCGCGTCGGCGTCCAGCCGCGCCACGTCGCGGCCGGCGAACAGGTACTCGCCCGAACTCGGCTTGTCGAGGCAGCCGAGGATGTTCATCAGCGTGCTCTTGCCGGAGCCGGACTGGCCCACGATGGCGACGAACTCGCCTTCGCGGATGGCCAGCGTGATGCCGTGCAGCACCCGCACCGGCGTGCCGCCGGAGGGATACGACTTGACGATGTCGCGCAGCTCGATCAGGGCTGGGGCCATGCCTCAGTCCGCCGCCTTCTTCGCCTTGCCGGCCTTCGCCCTGGCCGCTGCGTTGTCGACGACGACTTCCTCGCCCACCACCAGGCCGCTGGTCACCTGCGCCTGCAGGCGGGTCTGCAGGCCCACGGTGACCGTGCGCTCCTCGACCTGGCCGCCGTCGTTGACGACGCGCACGAGGTAGGCCTTGTCGGGCCGCGGCTCCTTCGCCGCGGCCGTCTCCTGTCCGTCCTGCCTGTCCTGCTTGCCGCGCGGGCGCTCCTTCAGCGGCTTGACGGCCGTCTGCAGCGCGGCCACGGGGATCGCGACGGCGTTCTCGGCGCTTGCCACACGGAAGAACACCTGCGTGCTCATTTGCGGCTTCAATGCGCCATCGGGGTTGGTCACGTCGAACAGCACGTTGTAGAGGACCACGTTGTTGACCGTCTCCGGCGTGGGCATCACCTGGCGCACCTGGCCCTTCCAGCGGCGGTCCGGCAGGCCCAGGGTGTTGAAGTACACGGGCATGCCGACGTTCACGCGCGGCACGTCGGCTTCCGAGACCTGCGCCCAGACGGTCATGGTGCTGAGGTCCGCGATGCGCAGGATGACCGGCGCCTGCTGGTTGGACACCAGGGTCTGGCCCTGGCGCGCGTTGAGCGAGACGATGGTGCCGCTCATGGGCGCGTAGATGCGCGTGTAGCGCAGGTTGGCCTCGTCGCCGGAGAGCGAGGACAGCGCCTGCTGGATCTGCGCCCGCACCGCGTCGACCTGCGCCCGCGCCTGGACGGCGGCGGCGTCGGTCTGCTGCGTGAGCTCCTCGCTCACGGCGTCGGCGGCGCGCAGCTTGCGGTTGCGGTCGCGCAGCAGGTCCGCCAGCTGCGCCTGCGCCTCGCGTTCGCGCAGCTGCGCGTGCAGGTTCTGCAGCTGGGCGCGGCCGGTGGCCACCTTGGACTCGAACACGGTGGGATCGATCTCGGCCACCAGGTCGCCCTTCTTCACCACGTCGCCGACGGCGACGCGCAAGGTGCGCAGCTGCCCGGTCACCTGCGTGCCCACGTCCACGTATTCGAGCGGCTGCACCGTGCCGGTGGCCGACACGATGTCCTCGATGGTGGCGATCTCGGCGACCGCGGTGGTGAAGCGCGCGGGTGGCTCGCCGCCGGCGAACTGCCAGGCGGCCGCCCCCGCGCCGGCCAGCGCCAGCGCGCCCAGCCAGCCGAAGCGCTTCCACAGCGGACGCGCCGGCGCGCCGTCGTCTCCGGTGGGGACCTGCGCTGCTGCGGCCGGTGCGGCCTCGTCCCAGGCCACCGGCAGGCGGAGGCGGCTCATGTCGGCTACGGTGTCGCGATGTCCCATGGGCCCCGATGCTAGGAACGACCCCCGGTCGTCGCGAGGTCCGGTGGTGGCTGCGACGGGCTACCTCTTTCGCAAAATGGAGGCACGATGGTGCCCTTCACACGAACGCCGTTAGATTTGTGTCGATGAGTTTCGTCTTCCGTCCCGCGCAGGGGAATCCGTCGCCCTCCTTCGCGCTCGTCATGGCCACCGGCATCCTGGCGGTGGCCGCGCGCCAGCAGGGACTGGACACCCTGGCGATGCTGCTGTTCGAGTGCGCCGTGCTCGCGTGGGTCCTGCTCTCGCTGCTGTCGCTGTGGCGGCTCGCGCGCCATCGCGGCGACGTGGCGCAGGACCTGGCGAGCCTGCAGCGCGCCCCCGCCTTCTTCACGGCGGTCGCGGGGACCGGCGTGCTCGCGAGCGGCCTGCTGGTGCTCGACGGGGGATTCGCGTGGGCGGCGGTGCTCGCGCTGCTGGCGCTGGTGCTGTGGACCGTGCTGACCTACGGCGTGTTCGCCGCGGTGATCACCAGCGAGGACAAGCAGCCGCTGGAGCGCGGCATCGGCGGCGCTTGGCTGCTCGCCGTGGTGGCGTGCCAGTCGGTGGCGGTGACGGCAGCGCTGCTCTCGTCGCACGTCGGGCAGCCCTGGCGGCTGCAGCTGAATTTCCTCGCGCTGGGCCTGTGGCTGTTCGGCGGCATGCTGTACACGTGGATCATCGCGCTGATCTTCCAGCGCACGCTGTTCTTCCGCTTCGCGCCGGCCGACCTCGCGCCACCGTACTGGATCAACATGGGCGCGATGGCGATTTCCACCCTGGCCGGCGCGCAACTGGTGGCCAACGCCGCGCAGGCCCCGTTGCTGGAGGCGCTGCTGCCCTTCCTCAAGGGCTTCACGATCCTCTACTGGGCCACCGGAACGTGGTGGCTCCCGCTGCTGGTGGCGCTCACCGCCTGGCGCTACCTGCTGCGGCGCGATCCCCTGCGCGCGGATGCGCTGGACTGGAGCATGGTGTTCCCGCTGGGCATGTATTCGGCCGCCACCCACAACATGGACGCGGCGCTGCAGCTGCACCTGCTGGCCCCGCTGGGCAGCGTGTTCTTCGGCCTGGCGCTGCTGGCCTGGGTGGCGACGGCGCTGCTGCGTTCGAGCGCGTGGGTGCGGCGCGTCCGCGCGGCGGCCGCGGCCTGAAACCGGCCCGCCGCCGGGGCAGCCGCGACGACCGCTGGACGCCGGGCCCCGGGCGGTGCCGCCACGGTTGGGCAAAATGCGGTCCCATGCTCGAGCGACAGCTTTACCTGGATTGCGATGGCGTGCTGGCGGACTTCGACCGCGGCGCGGAACAGGTGCTGGGCGTGCCGCACCGCGTGTTCGAGGCGCACCACGGCCGGGAGCGCTTGTGGGCGCAGCTCGCGCAGGCGCCGGACTTCTTCTACCACCTGCCCCTCATGCCCGGCGCGAAGCAGCTGTTCGCCGCCGTGCGGCACCTGCATCCCGCCATCCTGACCGGGCTGCCCCGCGGCGACTGGGCCGCGGCGCAGAAGGTGCGCTGGGCGGCGCACCACTTCCCCGGCACGCGGATCATCACCTGCCTCGCGGCCGACAAGCGCGACCATTGCTGCGCCGGCGACGTGCTGGTGGACGACATGCTGATGTACCGGCACCTGTGGGAAGACGCGGGCGGCGTCTTCGTGCACTACCGCGATGCGCGGCAGGCGATGGAGGAACTCGCCGGCCTCTTCGCGCAGCCTCGGGACAGGGAACGGTTCGGTACCGTACCGTTCCTCTATAGGGAATCTTCTCAACCGTAGGAGGGTGCACGCGGCTTGCAGTCCCGCAGGGCAGGCTTGTAAAGTGATTGGCCCATCCATTCCGCGGCCCGCCCATGATCTCCCACTCTCCCGAACAGGCAGCAATCGCTTCGGACCTGGCGCGCCGGCTCACCGCCTACGAGGACGGACTGCGCGAACTGCTTCAGCGCCGTTGGGACCCGGAGCTCTACCGCGAGCTCTCCGACCGCTTCGACGAGATGCAGATGCAGGCCACGCTGCTGCCCAAGCTGGGCGTGTCCTGGACGGAGCTGCTGATCACGCGGGTGGACCTCACGCACGCCCTGTGGAGCCTGAGTTCGCCGAGCCGCATGAACGGCAAGGTGGTCGCCTTCCACGCCAGGCACAAGGTGCTGATCGAGGAAGTGCGGCGCAAGTGCCTCGAGTACGTCGCCAAGGGCGAGCGGGTCGGCGCCTGAGCCCGGGCCCAAGGGCCTAGGGAATCCCCGCGAGCGAGCGCCCTTCCGGCGTGAGCCGCAGGATGTGCAGGCCGGTGTTCGCGCGGTCCACCGCGTAGACGAAGCCGCGTTCGTCCACCTCCACGTTGTTCGTCTGGATCGCCGTGCGGCAGCGGTCCTGCCCGTCGACCTTCACGCAGCGCGGCGCCGTGTTCGCCGTGGTCGCCGGGATGTAGAAGCCGATCTCGCGCGGCTGGAAGGGATTGCGGATGTCCAGCGCGCGCACGCCCGCGTTGAAGTGGGCGAGGAACACCAGCTTGCGGTAGTAGACCGGCGCGAAGCTCTCGTTCGACGAGTGCGTGCCGAATCGGCCGCCCCGGCTGCAGAAGCCGCCGCTCGCCTCCGGCACGGTGAAGTTCGAGATGAACTGCGGCCGCGTCTCCACGCTGATGTCGACCAGCCAGGCCATCTGGCGCGGCTCGGCGCACTCGTTGGCGATCGCCTCGTTCACCACCAGCAGCACGTCGCGCCGGGCTTCACGGTCGTGCGCGAACTCGGCCACCTGGAGGCCGAGGATGGGAAAGGCGGTGTGGGCGCCGGTCATGGGCGCCATGTCGAGGCGCGCGACCTGCGGCGAGAGCAGGTTCTCCGCCGTGGGCTCCTTCGCGCCGCGCAGCAGCTTCAGGCGGTCCACGATCTGCACGATGCCATTCTTGTTGGTGCCGTAGCCGAAATAGACCCGGTTGCCGCCGGGCCCGGTGGAGATCGCGCCGTGCAGTTCCTGCGGCGGCTCGCCGGTGGAACCGGGCTGCTGCCCCGGCAGGCCGAAGTTGCGCACGAACGTGGGCCGCGCCGGATCGGACAGGTCGTACACCTGGGTCATGCGGCGCGTGCGCCAGCCTTCGAGCCCCGAGACGAGGTAGGCGATGCCGCCGTCGCATTCCCAGAAGTTCTTGTGCGTGCCCTTCAGGCCGCCGAGCTGCGCCAGGCGCACCGGCGCGGAGGGATTCGTCACGTCCCACACCTCGTGGGCCGAGTTGCCGAAGGTGCGCAGCATGTAGAACTTCGCGGGATCGGCCTTGGGCAGGCCGCGCCCCGGGCACACGCGCACCATCTGCGCGCCGCCGGCCTCGTCGAGGCCTTCCTCGCCGGGGACGTGGGCCAGCAGGCGCGGGTTCGCCGGATCGGTGACGTCGAGGATCGAGGTGCCGTTGAACTCCGCGCGGCCGGCGAGCGGGTTCATCGGCTTCGGGTCCTGCGCGCTGCCGCCGTGGTGGCCGACGTAGAGGATCCAGCGGCCGTCCTGGTTCTGGATCGTGGGCTGGTAGGCGCTGCGGGCCTGCAGCGCGTGCTGGCCCACCAGCTCCAGGTTGCGCGACTCGGCGCCGTGCTGCGCCTGCACGGCGCCGGCGCAGCAGGTCGCGGCCGCGAGGGCCGCGCAGGCGCGGATCGTTGTCATGGTTCTTCCTCGGAAGTGCGCGGATCAGGCCAGCCGCGCCTTCACGCGCTCCGGCGTGAAGGGCAGGTCGCGCAGGCGGCGCCCGGTCGCCTGCGCGAAGGCATTCGCGATCGCCGCCACCATCGGCCCCTGCGAGCCTTCGCCGACGCCCAGCGGCCGCTCCTCGGGCCGGTCGACCAGCTTCACCTCGACCCGCGGCACCTCGGGGAAGCGCAGGATCGGGTAGTCGGGCCAGTTGCGCGCGCCCAGTTGGCGCTCGTCGTAGGGATAGGCTTCGTGCAGCGTCCAGCTCGTGGATTGCACCATGCCGCCCTCGATCTGGTTGCGGAAGCCGTCGGGGTTGACCACCAGCCCGGCATCGGCCGCGGCCCAGGCCTGCGTCACCCGCACTTCGCCGCTGCGCGGGTCGACCAGCACCTCGGCGACCACGGCGCAGTAGACCGCGAGGTTCTTGTAGCGCGAGAAGCCGATGCCGCGTCCGCGCAGCGGCCCGGCGGCGACCGGCCGGCGCGCGTCGCGCGTGTCCAGCGCCGGCCCCGGCTGCCAGCCGGCCAGCGCGGCGACCTGCTCGATCACGGCGCGCGCGCGGGGATCTTCCAGGTGCGCGAGGCGGAAGGCGAGGGGATCGGCGCCCGCCGCGCCGGCCAGTTCGTCCATGAAGGATTCGGCCGCGAACACGTTGGCGTAGGCGCCCAGCGTGCGCAGCGCCGAAGTGCGGATCGGCTGGTCCAGCAGCAGGTGGTTGGTGATGCGCTGGCGCGGGAAGGCGTACAGGGGCACCGCATTGCGGTCGCCGCCGCCGGACGGCTGCGGCAGGTTGCGCGAGGGCCCCGGCAGCAGCGGGTCGGGCAGCTGCCAGGCGGCCAGCAGGTTGCTGCCTTCCGGATCGCCGGGCCGCGTGCTGTGCGTGTAGCTCCACAGCTCGTGCTGCCAGTCGACGATGCGGCCGCCGTCGAGGGCGGCCCTCAGCTGCATCACCATCGGCGAGCCCAGGGGCTCGAAGGCGAATTCGTCCTCGCGCATCCACTGCAGCCGCACCGGGATGCCGGGCAGGGCGCGCGCCACCAGCGCGGCGTCGAGCGCCACGTCGTCGGCGCCGTTGTGGCCGTAGCAGCCCGAGCCTTCGCGGTGCATCACCGTGATGTTCGCCGGCGCAATGCGCAGCGTCTTGGCGAGATCGCCGCGCAGCGGGAACACGCCCTGCGAGTGGGTCCAGACCTGCAGCCTGCCTTCTTCCCACTGCGCGACGGCGCAGGAGGGGCCGATCGACGCATGGGCCTGGTAGGGGCGCGTGTATTCGGCGTTGACCGTCGTGGCGGCGGCGGGCAGCGCGGCGGCCGCGGTCTTTTCGCTGACGACGCCCGTCTGGGCCCGCGCGGTCTTCAGGTAGGCGAACAACGCCGGGCCGCGCGGCGGCAGGGGGCCGGCCGCTTCCCAGCGGGCGTTGGCATGCAGCGCGCGCCAGGCGGCGACCGCCTGCTCCTCGCGCTCCGCCGCGACGGCGAGGAAGCTGCCTTCGCGCACCACCGCCACCACGCCCGGCATGGCCCGCGCCGTGGCGACGTCGGCTTCCAGCAGCCTGGCACGCGGCATCGCCGGCCGCACCACCCGCGCGTGCACCATGCCGGGCAGGCGCAGGTCCTGCACGTAGGCCGGCGCGCCGCTGACCTTGGCCGGGATGTCGCGGCGCCGGACGCTCTGGCCGATCAGGCGGTGCTGCCGCGCCGGCTTCGGCGCGACCCTGGCCGTGGCCTCGCGCTGCAGCGTGTCGCCGGCCACTTCCCAATAGCTCGTGCGCAGGGCGGACCCGGGCTTCGTGATCGCGCCATCGGCGACCACCAGTTCGGCGGCCGGCACGCCGAGGCGCGCGGCGGCGGACTGCAGCAGCAGCTCGCGCGCTTCGGCGCAGGCCAGGCGCAAGGCCGTGCCGCTGTCCTGCAGCGACAGGCTGCCGGCCGTCATGCCTTCGTTGGGCGTGCGGGCGGTGTCGCCCGAAACCACCTCCAGCCGCTCGGGGGCGACGTCGAGTTCGTCGGCCACGATCTGCGTCAGCGCCGTGAGGATGCCCTGGCCCAGTTCCACCTTGCCCGTGAACATGGTGACGGTGCCGTTCGGGCGGATGCGCAGCCAGGCGTCGAGGCGTCGGTTGGTGTTGAGGCTGCCGGGCAGGGGCGCCGGCGCCTGCGCGTGCAGGCCGCCGAGCGCGAACAGCACGAGCAGCGAGCCGCCCTGCAGCAGGGCGCGGCGCGAGACGGCGGCGTCCATCACAGCGACTTGTCGGCGGCGGCGCGCCGGATCGCCTTGAGGATGCGGGTGTGGGTGCCGCAGCGGCAGAGGTTGTCGGCCATCGCGCTGCGGATCTGGTCCTCGCTGGGAGCGGGCGTGCGGTCCAGCAGGGCCTTGGCGGTGAGGATCATCCCCGCGCTGCAGTAGCCGCACTGCGCGGCCTGCTCCTCGATGAAGGCGCGCTGCAGCGGGTGCGGCTGCTCCGGCGTGCCGAGCGCTTCCAGCGTGACGATGCGGCGCTGCGCCGCGGCGCTGGCGGGGACCGAGCAGGACCGCATGGGCTGGCCGTCGATGAGCACCGTGCAGGAACCGCAGTGGCCCGAGCCGCAGCCGTATTTCATGCTGTTGAGGCCGAGGTCGTTGCGCAGCACGTAGAGCAGGGGCGTGTCCGGCTCGGCGGGGCTGGAGTGCCGCTCGCCATTGACATGGAGCGTGACGGTCATGGGGCCCTCCTGTGGGGACAGGGACACTAGTTCCGGGCCGGCACCGCGTCAACGGATCTTTCCCGCCGCGCCTGCGCGCGCGATCCGCAAGCGCCTACACTGCACGCGCGACGGCCGTGCAGACGGGTGGTCGCCAACCGGGGAGCCTTGCTTGATCGTCGTCTTCTGGATGGAATACCCGCAGGGCGCGGGCGAGGCCCGCGCACGCAGCTTCGCCTCCGACGCCCTGGGCGAGGCGCTGCGCTTCGCCGAGGAACTGCGCGCGCGGCGCAAGGCCGGCGAGGCGATCAGCCACGTGGCGATCCAGTCCGAGCTGCCGCAGGCGGTCGGGCCGGCCGGCGTGGCCGATGCGCCCAAGGACTACGCGCACTACAAGCGGCGCATCGATCCGGCGATCCCGCTGGGGCGCCCCTCGGGCGGGTCCTAGGCAGGCGGAAAGTCGGACGGCCGCAGCTCGATGGGCTGCCCGTGCGGCGTGCGGTCGGCCGCGTGGTCCCAGGCCTGCTGGTAGCGAAGCAGTTCGGCCAGCGAGGACGCGCCCTTCTCGGCCACCAATTGCTCCAGCGCCTCCAGCCACTGGCGGTAGTAGGCATCGGTGGCGTCTTCGCCGGGCTGCGCCGGCGCGGCCTCGATGCGCAGCGCGAGCGCCTTCGCCCATTCGGTCCAGGAGAACAGGTCCCGCTCGTACAGGGCCAGCGTCATGGCGAAGGCCTGCGCCTGCCAGGGGGCGCGGAACACGGGGCCGCCGTGGTCGCGCGGCAGGCCGGGGAGGCTGGAAAGGCTCATGCGGGTGGGGAGAGCATGCGTCCGTACTCGGTACGCACGAAACCATAGCAGCGGCAGGCCGCGGCTTCCAGCCCCTCGCGGTCGGTCACCTGGATGCGGCCGCGCGTGTACTGGATCAGGCCGCGCTTCTGCAGCGAGGCAGCCACCTGGTTGACGGTGGCCAGGCGCTCGCCCAGCATCTGTGCCAGGAATTCCTGCGTGAGCTCGAATTCGTCGCCCCGGACCCGGTCGTGCGTCTGCAGCAGCCAGCGCGCGCAGCGCTGTTCCACCGCATGGGCCCGGTTGCAGGCCGCGCCCTGCGCGATCTGCACCAGCAACGCGTTGGCATAGCGGTGCAGCACGCGGCCGAAGGGGGGCTGCGCGACGACGGTCGAGCGCAGGTCGGCCGCTTCCATGCGCCAGCCGGTGCCTTCGACCTGCACGAAGGCGCGGCCGAAGCTGAGCTCGGCCCCGAGCAGCAGGCCGGCGCCCAGCATGCCTTCGCTGCCGATGGTGGCCACCTCCACGTCGGTCTCGGCGGCGGCCGAGCCGAGCATCGACAGCACCCCGTCGGTGGGGAACCAGGCATGCCTCATCGGGGCCTGTTCCTGGTACAGGTCCTCGCGCAGTGCGAGCGCAACCGGCTGCAGCAGCGGGGCGATGGCGCGCAGGGCCGCGTCGTCCAGCAGGGCCAGCAGGCGGTTGCCGCGCAGCTCGGTATGCACAGTGTCCATGCGTCCTCGGGGGCTCGGGCGACAGACGTTTATAGCGCCAAGTGAGCGCTCGCGGTGCCGCCCGCGGCGGCGGCCGGCGGGGAGCGTGGCCGGACATCGTTGTTACTTCTGCCCGGCAGAGCAGGGCAGGCCGGCCTTCAGGCAGGCTCGAGATAGGGCTCCCAGGCGTCGATGGAGACCCGCAATCCCGGCGCGGCGCCGGCGCCCCACAATTCCGCGCCCTCGAACACCACCGTGTAGAGCGGCTGCGGATCCTCCCCGCGGCCCTGCGCATGCGCATCCGCGAACACGTGCGCTCCGTGCACCTTGGCGATGGTGCCGACCTTGCCGCGCGCGTAGCCGGGCAGGCGGGTGTGGTGGGGCACGGGATGGAGCCGCGTGCGCACACGCTCCCCGAGCGCGAAGCGCGGGTTGCGCGCACCGGGGCGCGCGGTGGGCGAGCCGGCGGCCAGCGCGGCCGCGACCTCGCCGGCGTGCAGCACGCGCGCGAGCGGCACCGGCGGGTGCAGCATGCGGCCGGCCGCGAGTTCGTCCGGGTGCAGCTGCCGCCGCTCGAGCATCAGCTTTTCCAGCGCCGCCAGCCAGACCTGGTAGTACGAGAGGCGCAGGTAGTCGGGCAGGGTCTCCCGCGCCGCGCGGGTCATGTCGAGGTTCCAGCTGCCGGTGGCGCCCATCGCGAGCACGAGGGCCAGCGCCTCGGGCTCCCAGCCGGCGTGGAAGCGCGTCTCTTCGTCTTCCGGCTGCACGGGGCCGAAGCCGGCGCGGCCGCCCAGGTCGGCCTGGGAGGCGTAGGGGACGGATGCGGTCATGCGGCCATGATGGCACGCCGTGGCGTTCCCGCGCCAGCGGCCCTTGCGCGCCGCCGTCCGGCGGGGATAAAGTGCGGCGAGACGCGGGAGGTCTGCAGATGAAGAAGCGTCAGATGCTGCGCGCGGCCGCCGTGGCCGTTGTCACCGCCCTTTCGGCCTGCGGCGGCGGGGGCGGGAATCCGGGCACGTGCTTCGGCAGCCCGGAGGTGTGCCTGGAAGGCGACAACCCGAATTTCGGGACCCCCACGCCCGTCACCGGGTCCGTGTCGCCCAGCACGCCCACCACCACGACGACGACCACCGGCACGCCCTTGACCCCGACGACCGGCACGTCGGGCACCACGCCCGGCGGCATCACCGTCGGCAATTGATTTGGGAGTCCCGGCGCAGGCCCGTTTCTCTGCCGCCCAGGCTGCTAAGGCGCGTTCGGCAGCCCCGTGCCTATCATCGAATCGCGCGTGACCAGCGCCGCGAGCTGCTCCTCGCTCATGCCTTCGGTGCCCGGCGGCCGCTGCGGAATCACCAGGTAGCGCACTTCGGCCGTGGAGTCCCACACGCGGATCTCCCGCTCGGGCGGCAGGGCCACGCCGAACTCCGCCAGCACGCCGCGCGGGTCGCGCACGGCGCGCGAGCGATAGGGCGCGCTCTTGTACCAGACCGGCGGCAGGCCCAGCACCGGCCACGGATAGCAGCTGCACAGGGTGCACACGACGATGTGGTGCACCTGGTCCGTGCTGGCAAGCGCCACCAGGTGTTCGCCCTGCCGGCCGGTGTAGCCGAGCGAGGCGACCGCGGCGGTGGCATCGCGCAGCAGCCAGTCGAAATAGTCCGGGTCGGACCAGGCCTTCGCCACCACCCGGGCGCCGTTGCGCGGCCCGATGCGGGTCTGGTAGCTCTCGACGATCGCGTCCAGGGCGCCGGCTTCGACGTAGCCCTTTTCCAGCAGGATGGTCTGCAGCGCGCGCACGCGCAGCTCGGTCGCGTCGAGCTCGCTGTGCTCGTGCGGATGCGGGTGGGGATCGGGCTCGCCCATGCGCGCGACTATGCCGCACGCGCACGGGCCGTGCAATGCGAGCCTAGATATTTGTGGGACAGGACACTAGCCTACGAGGGTGCGGAGAATGTCGACCACCAGGTTGTGGTTCGAGACCAGGACGACCTGGTTGTCGACCACCGCGTAACGATAGCCCGCGGGCGGAGGCGGCAGCGTGGAGCGCACCCGCTGGGGCACGACGAAGACGGCGCCGGGCGGCAGCGCCTGGCCGACCACGACGTGCCGCGCGTGGCCGCGCGGGATGCAGTGCTCGTGGCTGCGGACCAGCCCCGGCGGGCAGGCGTGGCGCACCACGTGGCGCGGCTCGGCGATTACCACGCGCTGCTCGATCACGCGCACTTCGTCGTGGCCGCGGCCGTGCCGGTCGCCATCGTGGCCGCGCCCATGGCCATGGCCGCCGTCGGCCAGCGCCGGGCCGAAGGCCACGGCGGCGAGCAGGGCTGCGAACAGGGGTTTCCTGGAGATGTTCATGGTGTGTTCTCCCTTTTTCAGACTCAGCCAGAGCATCGCTTCCGAGCAACGCGGCGGGTGTAGGAGCGCTGCGTCACCCCGCGCCCGCATGGGGAGACGCTGCCGTGGTCGTGGCTGTTCGGCGTCGGCCGGCGACAGCCCTGCCTGCAGGTGGAAACCCCCGACGGACCCCGCGGCGCGCAAGTTTTGCTCCAGGTCAAACACCAGATGTAGTGTCCCGACCATGATGCGCACCCTATATCTAGTGTCCCATACGGAGGAGGTCCAATGAACGCACCCCTGCAGCCCGCGCCGCGGGAAGTCGTCAAGCGCAGCGGCGAACGCGCGCCCTTCGACGCCAGGAAGATCGAGAACGCGCTGGCGCGGGCCGGCGGCGCCACCGGCGAGTTCGACGCCGACGAGGCGGCGCTGCTGTCCGCGCAGGTGCGCAAGGTCCTGATGTTCCGCTTCCACGGCCAGGCCCCGCACATCGAACAGATCCAGGACGTGGTGGAACAGACGCTGATCGCCGCCAACCACCTGAAGACCGCCCGCGCCTACATCGTCTACCGCGAACAGCACGCGGCCATGCGCAAGGGCCGCCAGACCCTGGTGGACGTGCACGCCTCCATGAGCGAGTACCTCTCGCGCAGCGACTGGCGCGTCAACGCCAACGCCAACCAGGGCTACTCCCTCGGCGGGCTGATCCTCAACGTGGCCGGCAAGGTCACGGCCAACTACTGGCTGTCGCACGTCTACACGCCGGAGATCGGCGAGGCGCACCGCAGCGGCGACATCCACATCCACGACCTCGACATGCTGTCCGGCTACTGCGCCGGCTGGTCGCTGCGCACCCTGCTGCACGAAGGCCTCAACGGCGTGCCGGGCAAGGTCGAGGCGGCGCCGCCGCAGCACATGTCCTCCGCGGTCGGCCAGGTGGTCAACTTCCTCGGCACGCTGCAGAACGAGTGGGCGGGCGCGCAGGCCTTCTCCTCCTTCGACACCTACATGGCGCCCTTCGTCCGCAAGGACGGCATGAGCTACGCGCAGGTGCGGCAGTGCATCCAGGAACTGGTGCACAACCTCAACGTGCCCTCGCGCTGGGGCACGCAGACGCCGTTCACCAACCTCACCTTCGACTGGACCTGCCCGGAAGACCTGCGCGAGCAGGTGCCGGTGATCGGCGGCAGGGAGATGCCCTTCACCTACGGCGAGCTCGGCGCCGAGATGGACATGATCAACCGCGCCTTCATCGAGGTGATGACGGAAGGCGACGCCAAGGGCCGGGTGTTCACCTTCCCGATCCCCACCTACAACATCACGAAGGACTTCCCCTGGGAGTCGGAGAACGCGACGCGCCTGTTCGAGATGACGGCGCGCTACGGGCTGCCCTACTTCCAGAACTTCCTCAACTCCGAGCTCGAGCCGAACATGGTGCGCTCCATGTGCTGCCGCCTGCAGCTGGACGTGCGCGAGCTGCTGAAGCGGGGCAACGGCCTGTTCGGCAGCGCGGAGCAGACCGGCAGCCTGGGGGTGGTGACGGTCAATTGCGCCCGCCTCGGCCACCTGCACCGCGGCGACGAAGCCGGGCTGCTGCAGGCGCTGGACCGCCTGCTGGAACTGGGCAAGCAGAGCCTGGAAACCAAGCGCAAGCTGATCCAGCGGTTGATGGACCAGGGCCTGTTCCCCTACACCAAGCGCTACCTCGGCACGCTGCGCAACCACTTCTCGACGCTGGGCGTGAACGGCATCAACGAGATGATCCGCAACTTCAGCGGCGGCGAACACGACATCACGAGCGGATGGGGCGAGTCCTTCGCGCTGCGCCTGCTCGATCACGTGCGTGCGCGCATCGTCGCCTTCCAGGAGGAGACCGGGCATCTCTACAACCTGGAAGCCACGCCGGCCGAGGGCACGACCTACCGCTTCGCGCGCGAGGACCGCAAGCGCTGGCCCGACATCCTGCAGGCCGGCACCGATACGCAGCCCTACTACACCAACTCCTCGCAGCTGCCGGTGGGCTTTACCGACGATCCCTTCGAGGCGATGCAGCGGCAGGAGACCCTGCAGTCCAAGTACACCGGCGGGACCGTGCTGCACCTGTACATGGGCGAGCGGCTTTCGAGCGCCGAGGCCTGCCGCATGCTGGTGCAGCGCGCCCTGACGCGCTTCCGGCTGCCCTACATCACGGTCACGCCGACCTTCTCGATCTGCCCCACGCACGGCTACCTGGCCGGCGAGCACCCGTTCTGCCCGAAGTGCGACGAGGAGCGGCTGGCGCGCAAGCGCGCCGTCCTCGCGATGGCGGCCTGATTCCCTTGTCATCCCGGAAAGGAGTGAGCATGAGCGTTCCCCCCACCAGCCAGCAGGACTTCGTGGCCTGCGACGACGTCACCCTCTCCGACGAGGAACGCCAGCCCTGCGAGGTCTGGACCCGCGTCATGGGCTACCACCGGCCGGTGGCGAGCTTCAACACCGGCAAGAAGGGCGAGCACCAGGAACGGCGCTTCTTCGTCGAGCGTGCCTGAGCGGACCGAGGCCGCCCGGCTGCGCGTGGGCGGGCTGCAGCGCTGGACCAGCATCGACTTCCCCGGCCGCCTCGCGGCCGTGGTGTTCTGCCAGGGCTGCCCCTGGCGCTGCAGCTATTGCCAGAACCCCGAGCTGCTCGATGCGCGGGTCGAGCCGCAACTGGCGTGGGAGGAAGTGATCGCCTTCCTGCGCGGCCGCCGCGGGCTCCTCGATGGCGTCGTCTTCTCCGGCGGCGAGCCTTTGCTGCAGGCCGCGCTGCCGGCCGCGATGGCGGAAGTGCGCGCGCTCGGCTTCGAGGTCGCCCTCCATACCAGCGGCATGTACCCGCAGCGGCTGCGCGAGGTGCTGCCGCTGGTGGACTGGATCGGCCTGGACGTCAAGGCGCCCTGGCACCGGCTGGACGCGCTGACCGCGTCGCGCGACAGCGCCTCGCGCGTGCTCGATTCGCTGCTGCAGGTGCTCGTGAGCCGCGTGGCCCACGAGTGCCGCACGACGTGGTCGCCGGAGCTGTTTCCCCTGGAGGAACTGCACACGCTGACCGAGGAGCTGTCCACCCTGGGCGTGAAGCGCTGGTGCCTGCAGCAGTGCCGCGGCGGCACGCTGCCGCACCCCGCCCCCTGGCGCGGCGACCTGGCGCTGTTCGCGCAGCGCTTCGAATCGTTCGAATTCAGGGCGGCGTGAGTTCCCTCAGCGCGCGAAGGTCCCGTCCTTGCGGATCATCGTGAGCGCCACGTAGCGCGATCCCAGGTTGCTCTGGCGGCCGTAGCTGACCGCGAATCCGCCGAGGTCCTCGTTGGCGAAGCCCTTCAGCGTCGCGATCAGGCGCGCGCGCGTGAGCGGCGGGGCGGTCTTCTGCAGGGCGGTCGCCACCAGCTTGGCGTTGAGGAAGCCCTCCATGCTGTTGTAGCTGAACCGGCCGTCCGGCAGCGCGCCGACGGTCTTCTGGTACTCGCGCACGATCGGGTTGCCCAGCTCCGTGAAGGGGTAGGGCACGACCTGGCTCACCACCACGCCGGAGGCTTCGGCGCCGAGGTCGGCGTGCAGTCCCGAAGCCACGCTCAGCACGAAGACCTGCGGATGCAGGCCCTTGGCGTACAGCCCCTTGACCAGTGCGGCGGCGGGCTTGGACTGGCCGATATACAGGACGGCCTGCGGCGCGGCGGCGGCGACGGCTTCGACGGCCTTGGCCACGTCGACCGTGCCGCGCGGCACGGGTGCCAGCGCCACCGGCTCGGCGCCGCGCTTCTTCAGGGCCGCGTGCAGCGCGTCCAGGCCTTCCTTGCCGAAGGCGTCGTCCTGGTAGGCGGCGGCGATGCGCGTGATGCCGGTGGTCCAGGCGTGGTTGATCGCCGCCTCGATCTCGTCGGTCGTGCTGGCACGCAGGTGGAACAGGCCGTCCACATAGGGATCGCGCAGGGACTTCGCGCCGCTGGTGTTGCCGATTTCCGCGATGCCGGCCGCCTGGAGGATCGGCACGATCTTCTGCACGTTGGCCGTGCCGCGGTAGCCGACCAGCGCGAGCGCGTCCTGCTCGATCAGGGCCCGGGTGTTCTCCGCGGTCTTCTCGGGGTTGAAGCCGTCGTCCAGGCTCACCAGCCGGATCTTTTCGCCGCGGATGCCCCCCTTGCGGTTCAGCTCGTCGAAGTAGGCGTTCATCCCGCGCAGGTAGTCACGCGTCAGCGCCGCCGAAGTCCCGGACAGGTCCCCGGAATGTCCGAGCACGATGTCCGCGGAGCAGAGGCACGGGGCCAGTGCGGCGAGCACGGCCAGGGCGCGGCGCATGCGCGCCGGCACGAATGCAGTCATGTGGAGGTCTCCCTTGAAGCGCCGGTCTTGACACTCGGCTTGCAGCGACCGTATCGGCAGCACGCGCCGGCGCGCGCTAGGGATGTCCCTAGACCGAGGGTGAACGGTCGTCCGGCGACGACGGCCGGTGGTCAGGCCGTTGGCGAATCGCGAAACTCGCCCGGCGACACGCCGGCCCATTGCCGGAAGGCGCGGGCGAAGCTCTTCTCGTTGCGGAAACCCACTGCGGCGGCCACCTGCTTGACCGGCCTCGTGGTGCGGTAGAGAAGGTCCTTGGCCCGCTCCAGCCGGACTTCGTCCTTCAGCTGCTGCAGGCTCGCGCCTTCCTCCTTCAGTTGCCGGTGCAGCGTGCGGGCGGAGACGTGCAGCAGCTCCGCCAGCGCTTCGGCGCTGTGCGAGCGCTCCGGGTGCGCGGCGAGCGCCTGCCGGACCTGCGGCACCAGCAGGCGGTCGCGCCGGTACTGCAGCACCGTGATCGACAGCGCCCGCTGCAGCATCTGCGCCAGTGCCTTCTCGTCGCGCCGCAGCGGCAGCTTCAGGTACCGGGCGTCGAAGCGGATCTCCGCCTGCGCGGCGCCGAACGCCAGGCGCGCCGGGAACATGTGCGGATAGGCGTCCGCATGCGGCGGCTGCGCGAAAGGGAAGCGCGCCTCCAGCAGCGGGATACGCGAGTCGATGTACCAGCAGGCGAGGCCGTGCACGTTGCGCAGCAGGAAGGCGAGGCTGAGCTCGCGCACTTCGCGCGGGATCGCCCGGCGCTCCTCGATCGCGATGGACGCCGTGGCGCCGTGGACCGCGAGCGAAAGGCGCACGTCACCGGTGAGCAGGCCGTGGTGGCGGCACCAGCGCTTGAGCGCGACGCCGAGGTCGGGCGCGCTGAGCGAGGCGCGCGCCAGCATGCCGTAGCTGCCCCAGGGCAGGGGCCGCTCGAAGGCGGCCAGGCCCTCGTCGTCGAGCTCCTCCATGGCGGCGGCGGACAGCGTCTCCATCTGGCGGGCGGTCATCCGGCTTTCGGCCTTGTGCAGCTGGGCTGGCGTGATCTGTGCCAGCTTCAGGGCCCGGTCGGGGCTGCCGCCGCGCAGCCGGCAGGCCGCCGCGATCGCCTGGGCGAACGCGATGGGGGTGGCGGCGGCGGGAGCTCGGCGCAGGCTGGGGGACGGCATGGCTGGAGTGTAGTGCGCTGGCAGGATTTGCAACCTGCGCGGCAACGCGGGGAAGGGGCGATTGCCTAAGCTCCGCCGGTTGGCGCTATCGTGCGCCGGAGCGTTCCACCCCCGCACTTCCACATGCCCGTCATCGAATCCCAGCTGAACCCGAGATCCGCCGACTTCCAGGCCAATGCGGCCGCGATGCAGGCCCTGGTGGACGACCTGAACGCGCAGGTCGCGCTGCATGCTGCCGGCGGCGGCGAGATCGCGCGCCAGAAGCATTCCGCCCGCGGCAAGCTGCCGCCGCGGGAGCGCGTGCAGGCGCTGCTGGACCCCGGCACGCCCTTCCTCGAGATCGGCCCCATCGCCGCCCACGGCATGTACCTGGCCAAGGACGGCACCATGGACGCGCCCAGCGCCGGCATCATCACGGGCATCGGCCGCGTGAGCGGGGTCGACTGCGTGATCGTCTGCAACGACGCCACGGTCAAGGGCGGCACCTACTACCCGCTGACGGTGAAGAAGCACCTGCGCGCGCAGGAGATCGCCGGCCAGAACCGCCTGCCCTGCATCTACCTGGTGGACTCCGGCGGCGCCAACCTGCCGAACCAGGACGACGTGTTCCCCGACCGCGAGCACTTCGGCCGCATCTTCTACAACCAGGCCAACCTGAGCGCGCAGGGCATCCCGCAGATCGCGGTGGTGATGGGCTCCTGCACCGCCGGCGGCGCCTACGTGCCCGCCATGAGCGACGAGACCATCATCGTGAAGGAGCAGGGCACGATCTTCCTGGGCGGCCCGCCGCTGGTGAAGGCGGCCACCGGCGAGGTGGTGAGCGCCGAGGACCTCGGCGGCGGCGACGTGCACACGCGCCTGTCCGGCGTGGCCGACCACCTGGCGCAGAACGACGAGCACGCGCTGGCGCTGGCGCGCCGCGCCGTGGCGACGCTGAACCGGCCCAAGGAGTGGCCGGTGCCGCTGCGCCGGCCCGAGCCGCCGCGCTACGACGCCAGCGAGCTGTACGGGATCATCCCCACGGACAACCGCAAGCCCTTCGACGTGCGCGAGATCATCGCCCGGCTCGTCGACGGCTCGGAGTTCCACGAGTTCAAGTCGCGCTTCGGCACCACGCTGGTGTGCGGCTTCGCGTCCATCGAGGGCATGCCGATCGGCATCCTGGCCAACAACGGCATCATGTTCTCGGAGTCGGCGCAGAAGGGAGCGCACTTCATCGAGCTGTGCTGCCACCGGCGCACGCCGATCCTGTTCCTGCAGAACATCACCGGCTTCATGGTGGGGCGCCGCTACGAGAACGAGGGCATCGCGCGCCACGGCGCCAAGATGGTGACGGCGGTGGCCACCGCCTCCGTACCCAAGTTCACGGTGATCATC
Source organism: Ramlibacter monticola (assembly GCF_016722785.1). GTDB lineage: Bacteria > Pseudomonadota > Gammaproteobacteria > Burkholderiales > Burkholderiaceae_C > Ramlibacter > Ramlibacter monticola. The sequence goes on from NZ_JAEQNE010000004.1 coordinate 134,195, forward strand.
GGCGGCAGCTACGGGGCCGGCAACTACGGCATGTGCGGCCGCGCCTACTCGCCGCGCTTCCTGTGGACCTGGCCGACCGCGCGCACCTGCGTGATGGGCGCGGAGCAGGCCGCCAGCGTGCTGGCCACGGTGCGGCGCGACGGCATCGAGTCGCGCGGCGGCGCCTGGAGCGCGGAGGAGGAAGCGGCCTTCCGCCAGCCCATCCTCGACCAGTTCAACCGCCAGTCCCACCCCTACTACGCCAGCGCCCGCCTGTGGGACGACGGCGTGATCGACCCGGCCGACACCCGCCGCGTGCTTGCGCTGGGCCTGTCGGCGGCGCTGAACGCGCCGATCGGGGAGCCGAAGTTCGGGCTGTTCCGCATGTGAGGCAAGCACCATGAACCACCTGCAACTGGGCTACGAACGCGGCATCTCCACCGTCACGATCAACCGGCCGGAGGTGCGCAACGCGTTCAACGACGAAGTGATCGCCGAACTCACCGCGGTCTTCCTCGAGATCGGCAAGCGCGACGAGGTGCGCTGCGTGGTGCTGGCCGGCAACGGGCCGGCGTTCTGCGCCGGCGCGGACCTGAACTGGATGAAGCGCATGGCCGACTACACGCGCGAGGAGAACATCGAGGATGCGTCGGCGCTCGCGCGACTGCTGGAGGTGATCTGGCGCTGCCCCAAGCCGACGATCGCTCGGGTCCACGGCGACACCTACGCGGGCGGCACCGGGCTCGTGGCCGCGTGCGACATGGCGGTGGCGGTGGACACGGCGAACTTCTGCCTCAGCGAGGTGAAGCTGGGCCTGATCCCGGCCACCATCAGCCCCTACGTGATCCGGGCCATGGGCCCGCGCGCGGCGCACCGCTACTTCCTGACCGCGGAACGCTTCGGCGCCGCCGAGGCCCTGCGCATCGGCTTCGTGCACGAGGTGGTGAAGGCCGACGCGCTCGACGCCCGGGTGGCGGAGATCGCGCAGGCGCTGGTGCAGGCCGGGCCGCAGGCGGTGAAGGCCTGCAAGAAGCTGCTGCACGACGTGGCCGGCCACGAGATCACGGCCGGCCTGGTCCGGCGCACGGTGGAGGGCATCGCCGACATCCGCGCCAGCGAAGAGGGCCGCGAGGGCATCCAGTCCTTCCTCGGCAAGCGCAAGCCGAACTGGCTGCCCTGAGGCCATGATGGACTGGCTCGGTCAACTCGCGCCGGACACGACGCAACTGCTCGCCCTGGCGGCAGCGCTGGGGTGGGCGAGCGGCTTTCGCCTCTACGCCACGGTGTTCCTCGCCGGCTTCGCCGGCTGGATGGGGTGGATCCACCTGCCTTCCGGACTGCTCGTGCTGCAGCATCCGGGCGTGCTGATCGCGAGCGGCTTCATGCTGTTCGCCGAGTTCTTCGCCGACAAGATCCCGTACGTGGACTCGGTCTGGGATGCGGTGCACACGGTCATCCGGATCCCGGCGGGCGCGGCGCTGGCGGCCGGCGCCCTCGGCGCGGACAGCCAGGCCATGGGCTGGATCGCGGCCCTCCTGGGCGGCAGCCTCGCGGCCACCAGCCACGCGACCAAGATGACCACGCGCGCGGCGATCAACACCTCGCCCGAGCCCTTCTCGAACATCGCCGCGTCCTTCATGGAGGACGGGTTGGTGGTGTTCATGCTGTGGCTGTCGGCCACGCACCCGGTGATCTTCGCCGTCGTGCTGTTGGTCAGCATCGTGCTGGCGGTGATCCTGCTGGTGGTGGTGGTGAAGTTCCTGCACAGGGCGGGGCGCGGGCTGCGTGATTTGTTCAAGGGGCGGCCATTGCCGCGGGAGTTGGCTTAGGAATGTTCAAGAAGATCCTGATTGCGAACCGCGGCGAGATCGCCTGCCGGGTGGCGGCGACCGCGCGCCGCATGGCCATCCGCACGGTGGCCGTGTACTCCGACGCGGATGCCGATGCCAAGCACGTCCGGGCCTGCGACGAGGCAGTGCACATCGGCGGCGACGCGCCCAAGGACAGCTACCTGCGCTGGGAACGCATCATCGAGGCCGCGAAGGCGACCGGTGCCCAGGCGGTCCATCCGGGCTACGGCTTCCTCAGCGAGAACGAAGGTTTCGCCGCCGCCTGCGCCGAAGCCGGCCTGGTCTTCATCGGGCCGCCGGCGTCGGCGATCCAGGCCATGGGCCTCAAGGCGGAATCGAAGCAGCTGATGGAAAGGGCCGGCGTGCCGCTGGTGCCTGGCTACCACGGGTCCGACCAGGACCCGGAGCTCCTGCAGCGCGAGGCCGACCGCATCGGCTACCCGGTGCTGATCAAGGCCAGCGCCGGCGGCGGCGGCAAGGGCATGCGGGCGGTGGAGAAAGGGGAAGACTTCGCCGCGGCGCTCGCTTCCTGCCAGCGCGAGGCGCGCAACAGCTTCGGCGACGAGGCGGTGCTGGTCGAGAAGTACGTGACCCGGCCGCGCCACATCGAGATCCAGGTCTTCGGCGACACGCAGGGCAACTACGTCTGGCTGTTCGAGCGCGACTGCTCGGTGCAGCGGCGCCACCAGAAGGTGCTGGAGGAAGCGCCGGCCCCGGGGATGACGGAGGCCCTGCGCCGCCGCATGGGCGAGGCAGCGGTGGCCGCGGCGCGCGCGGTGAAGTACGTCGGCGCGGGCACGGTGGAGTTCATCGTGGAGCAGCGCAACGCCGAAATGAACTTCTTCTTCATGGAGATGAACACGCGGCTGCAGGTGGAGCATCCGGTCACCGAAGCCATCACGGGGCTGGACCTCGTGGAGTGGCAGCTGCGCGTGGCCGCCGGCGAGCCGCTGCCCCTGAAGCAGGAAGACCTGCGCATCCACGGCCACGCGATCGAGGCGCGGATCTGCGCCGAGAACCCGGACAACAACTTCCTGCCGGCCACCGGCACGCTGCACGTGTACCGCAAGCCGCAGGCCGCGGCCTTCGAGAGGGGGCCGGTGCGCATCGACGACGGCGTGCGCGAGGGCGATGCGATCCCGCCCTTCTACGATTCGATGATCGCCAAGCTGATCGTGCACGGCGCCACCCGCGAGGAAGCGCTGGCGCGGCTGGACGAGGCGCTGGCCGGAACGCACATCGTGGGCCTGAGCACCAACGTGCAGTTCCTGCGGTACGTGGTGCGGAGCCGCTCGTTCGCCCAGGCGGACCTGGACACGGCGCTGATCCAGCGCGAGGCGGGGGTGCTGTTCGGGCAGCAGCCGCTCGGCCTGGAACTGGCCGCGGCGGCGGCCGTCGCCCGCACCTTGCTCGACGAGCAGGCGCTGGCCGGGGACGATCCGTTCAGCAAGCGCGACGGCTGGCGCTCGCATGGCGTGGGCACGCGGCGCTTCGCCTTCGAGTTCGCGGGCGAGCGCCGCAACGCGGTGCTGACCACGCTGCACGACGGCGCGCAGCGGCTGGCCATCGCCGGCGGACCGTCCGAGTCCCTGGCGTTCCGCGCCGGCGGCGAGGCGATCGACGTGGAGTACGGCGGGCGCCCGATGCGCGCGTGGACCTACACGCAGGGCGAGACCGACCACGTCTTCACCGAGGCCGGCGCGGCACAGATCGTGTCGCTGGACCTGCTGGCGCACGCCGGCGACGCCGCGGCGGAAGGCGGGCGCCTCACCGCGCCGATGCCGGGCAAGGTGATCTCGTTCGCGGTCAAGGCGGGCGACACGGTGCGCAAGGGCCAGGCGCTGGCGGTGCTGGAGGCGATGAAGATGGAGCACACCATCGCGGCGCCGGTGGACGGCGTGGTGGCGGAACTGCTGTACGCGCCAGGGGACCAGGTGAAGGAGGGCGCGGAACTGCTGAAGCTGGCGGCGCAGTAGCCCTCGCCGCCGGCTCCCCGCGAAACACGTCATCCCCGCCTGCGCGGGGATGACGAAGCTACTGCGGCGAGGCGATCCGCGGCGCCGTCCTCAACACGCCCTCCAGCTCCTGCTTCCAGAACCTCGCATTCCCGGTCGTCCCATGCCCCAGCGTCTGCTCGCTCGCCGGAATGACGTACCCCCGGCCGTTCTTCACCCGCTTGAGCTCGCGTTCCAGGATGCCCAGTTCGACCGGGTTGCGCTCGTCGTCGGCCGAATTGATCGCCAGCAGCGTGGCGGTGATCTTCTCCAGTCCCACCGAGGGGTTGTAGTCGGCGGACGACTCCCACTGCAGCAGGTGGTCGTTGGCATCGCCCTTGAACGCTTTCAGCCGCGCCTCCAGCGCATCGTCGGCCTTCTCGCGCGTCGGGCCGGCCTTCATGTAGGAATGGTTGCCGCCGTTGGTGGCGGTGGCGAAGAAGATCGAGGCGAGCTGGAAGCCGGGCGGCTGCGTCGTGTAGTTGCCGTTGTTCCAGGCGGGGTCGCGGCGGATCGACTCCGTGAGCAGCCGGCGCAGCGTCCAGTTGCGGCCCGACATCGGCGTGGGCAGCGAGGCCATCGGCACCGCCACGTCCATCATGCCGGGGTACTTCTGCGCCCACATCCAGGTCTGCATGCCGCCCATGGAGTTGCCGATCACCAGCCGCAGGTGCGGCACGCGCAGGTGCTCGCGCAGCAGCCGGTACTGGGCGTCCACCATGTCGTCGTAGTTGTACCTGGGGAACTTCATGCGCAGCCCGTCGGAGGGCTTGCTGGAGCCGCCGGTGCCGATCGCGTCCGGCAGGATGATGAAGTACTTCGTGGCGTCGAGCGGCTGCCCGGGCCCGTACAGCTCGCCGCCGAAGGCGGGCGTGAGCATGCTGGCCGAGGAACCGGTCGTGCCGTGCAGCACCAGCACCGGCTCGCCGCCCGGGTCGCCGACGGTCTGGTAGTGCAGCTTCAGCTCGGGCAGGACCTCGCCGGTGTGGAAGCGGAAGTCGCGGACCACCCAGGTGCCCTGCTTCGGCGCGGGGAAGTCGGCGGCGACGGCCTGGCAGGCGGCGCCGAGCAGCGCGGCGCCGAGGCAGGCGGCGCGCAGGAGGGAACGCAGGACCATGGTGTCTCCTTGTTCGTGAACAGCCGGCGCAGCTTGGCACCGCCCGCGCGCAAGCGTCAACGGGGACGTCCCGCACAATAGGAAAGATGCGCATCGCCCTCTGCTGTACCGAGATGAAGTCCGCCCCCTGGATCGCGGGGCTCGCCGCCGCCCTGCCTGGCGCCGTCGTGGAAGAGTGGCGGCCCGGCGCGCCGCAGGCCGACCATGCGGTCGTCTGGGCGCCGCCGCAGCAGCTGTTCGACGAGCAGCCGCGCCTGAAGGGCATCTTCAACACCGGGGCCGGCGTCGACGCCCTGCTGAAGCTGCGCCTGCCGCCCGAAGCCGTGCTGGTGCGGCTGGACGACGCCGGCATGTCGGTGCAGATGGCCGAATTCGTCTGCCATGCCCTGGTCCGCCATTTCCGCGAACTCGACGGTTACGACCAGGACGCAGCGCAGGCCCGCTGGAGTTTCCGCCGCCCCCGCGCCCGGGCCGACTTCCCGGTCGGCGTGATGGGGCTCGGGGTGCTGGGGCAGCGGGTCGCGCAGGCGGTCGCCGGATTCGAATTCCCGGTGCGCGGCTGGAGCCGCGGGCGCAAGCAGGTGGAGGGCGTCCGGTGTTTCGCGGGCGCGGGCGAGTTCGACGAATTCCTCGCCGGGACGCGCGTGCTGGTGAACCTGCTGCCGCTCACCCCGGACACGGAAAACATCATGGACCGCGCGACGCTCGGCCGCTTGCTGCCGGGAGGCTACGTGATCAACGTGGCGCGCGGGGCGCACCTGGTCGACGAGGACCTGCTCGCCTTGCTGGACAACGGCCACCTGGCCGGCGCCGCGCTCGACGTGTTCCGCACCGAGCCGCTGCCGGCGGAGCATCCGTTCTGGCGCCATCCGAAAGTCACGGTCACGCCGCACACTTCGGCGCGCACGCTGCGCGACGAGAGCATCGCGCAGATCGCGCGCAAGATCGCCGCCTTCGAACGGGGAGAACCCATCGCCGGCGTGGTCGAACTCCAGAGAGGATACTGAGAGCATGCAACTCCCGAGCAAGGTGAAGCTCGTCGACGTCGGCCCGCGCGACGGCCTGCAGAACGAGAAGGAACCGGTGCCCGCCGCGGTCAAGATCGCGCTGGTGCACCGGCTGCAGGACGCGGGCCTGCGCGACATCGAGGTGACCAGCCACGTGTCGCCCAAGTGGGTGCCGCAGATGGCCGACGCCGCCGAGGTGATGGCGGGCCTCGCGCGCCAGCCCGGCGTGCGCTATTCGGTGCTGACGCCCAACATGAAGGGCTTCGAGGCGGCGCTGCAGGGCAAGCCCGACGAGGTGGTGATCTTCGGCGCCGCCAGCGAGGCCTTCAGCCAGCGCAACATCAACTGCTCGATCGCGGAGAGCATCGAGCGCTTCGCCCCGGTGGTGGAGGCGGCGCGCGCGAAGGGCATCCACGTGCGCGCGGTGATGTCGACGGCCGTCGGCTGCCCCTACGAAGGCGAGATCGCGCCGGAGCGCGTCGAGATGTTCGCGCGCCTGGCCCGGCAGATCGGGGCGCAGCACCTGGGCGTGGCCGACACGATCGGCGTCGGCACGCCGCGCAAGGTGCAGCGCGCCATGGAGGCGGCGCTGAAGCACTTCGAGCTCGATGCGGTCTCGGGCCACTTCCACGACACCTACGGGCAGGCGCTGGCGAACACGCTGGCCTGCCTGCAGATGGGGATCTGGCAGTACGACGCCTCGGTCGCCGGCCTCGGCGGCTGTCCTTACGCGAAGGGTGCGACCGGCAACGTGGCCACGGAGGACGTGGTGTTCATGCTGCACGGGCTCGGGATCGAGACCGGCATCGACCTCGACAAGCTGGTGGACGCCGGCAAGTTCATCAGCGACTTCCTGGGCCGCAAGCCGAATTCGCGGGTGGCGACGGCGGTGCTGAACAAGCGGAGCGGGTGACGCATGTGCGGAGCTGAACTTCAATCCCTCCCCGAAGGCGTGCAGCGCGTGGCCCGCGCCCTGCAGGACGCGGGCCATCCCCATTCGCCGGTCATGCTGGACGACGCCGCGCGCACGGCGCAGCAGGCGGCCGATGCGCTCGGCATCCACGTCGGGCAGATCGCCAAGAGCATCATCTTCCGGCGCAAGTCCGACGACGCGGCGGTGCTGGTGATCGCCTCCGGCGACCGCCGCGTGGACGAGAAGAAGGTGGATGCGATCGTCGGCAGGACCGGCCGCGCCGACGCCGAGTTCGTCAAGGCGAAGACCGGCTTCTCCATCGGCGGCGTGTCGCCCATCGCGCACGCGCAGCCGCCCGTGACGCTGATCGACCGCGAGCTGTTCCGCTTCGAGGAGATCTGGGCCGCGGCGGGGCATCCGCACGGCGTCTTCAGGCTGCGGCCGCAGGACCTGGAGAAGCTGACCGGCGCGCCCGTGGCGGACGTGGTGCAGGCGCCGGCGGGATGAGCAGCGGGCCGAAGCAGTTCCTGCTGGAGAAGGCGGCGGGCATCGCACTGGCCGACTTCGTGCCTTCGCCCTGCATCTCGGTGTGCCGCATGGACGCGGCCACCGGCACGTGCGAAGGCTGCTATCGCACGCTGGACGAGATCGCGCGCTGGAGCAGCGCCTCCGAGGAGGAGAAGTTCGCGATCTGGAACGACCTGCTGCAGCGGGCCGGGACGGAACCATGAAGCACATCACCTGCCACTTCGACTTCATCTCGCCATATGCCTACCTCGCCTTCGAGCAGCTGCCGGAGGCACTGAAGGGCCTGAGCTACCGGCTCGACTACCGGCCGGTGCTGTTCGCCGGCCTGCTGAAGCACCATGGGCAGCTCGGTCCCGCGGAGATCGCGCCCAAGCGCGACTGGACCTACCGCCAGGTGCAGTGGCTGGCGCATTCGCACGGCATCCCGCTGGAGCTGCCGGCGGCGCATCCCTTCAATCCGCTCGGCCTGCTGCGGCTCGCGCTCGCCTGCGGGCAGGAAGGGCTCGTGAACCGCTACATCGCGCAGAGCGTGTTCCGCCACGTGTGGCGCGGCGGCGCCGACGCGGCGGATGCGCAGCGGCAAGAGGCGCTGCGCGCGACGCTGCAGCCGCAGCGCGATCCCGCCGGCGCGGACGTGAAGGCCGAGCTCAAGGCCAACACCGACGCGGCGATCGCGCGCGGCGTGTTCGGCGTGCCGAGCTTCGAGGTCGACGGGCGCCTGTTTTGGGGCTTCGATGCGCTGCCCGTGCTGCGCCAATACCTCGAGGGCAATGCGTGGTTCACGGGCGGCGCGTGGGAGCAGGCGGCCGCGCTGCCGACGGGCAAGACGCGCTCGTAGCGGCTGCGTGGGAAACGCCCTAGGCGTTAACCCGGAGCATCTTCGCATCATGAAAGCAGCGCTGCGGGTTTGCCCCTAATTGGTCAGAGCCGCATAAGTTTCGCGTCAGAACAGGGTCAGAGCGCGCGGGAAGAATCCGTCGCGTCATACAACGACCCTGGAGACAACGCGATGGCCGCAGTGCTTCCCGCCACCGCCGCCCGCCCGATGACGGCGGAAGAGAAGAAGGTGATCTTCGCCTCTTCCCTCGGCACCGTGTTCGAGTGGTACGACTTCTACCTGTACGGGTCGCTCGCCGCGATCATCGCGAAGCAGTTCTTCTCCGGCCTCGACCCGAGCGCGGCGTTCATCTTCGCGCTGCTGGCCTTCGCCGCCGGCTTCCTGGTGCGGCCCTTCGGCGCGATCGTGTTCGGCCGCCTCGGCGACATGATCGGGCGCAAGTACACCTTCCTGGTCACGATCCTGATCATGGGCATGTCGACCTTCATCGTCGGCCTGCTGCCTTCGTACGCCACCGTAGGCGTCGCGGCCCCCGTGATCCTGATCGCACTGCGCATGCTGCAGGGCCTCGCGCTCGGCGGCGAGTACGGCGGCGCGGCGACCTACGTCGCCGAGCATGCGCCGCACGGCAAGCGCGGCGCCTACACCGCGTGGATCCAGACCACCGCCACGCTGGGCCTGTTCCTGTCGCTGATCGTGATCCTGGGCACCCGCACCGTGATCGGCGAAGCCGCCTTTGCCGAGTGGGGCTGGCGCATCCCCTTCGTGCTGTCCGTGCTGCTGCTCGGCATCTCGGTGTGGATCCGCCTGTCGATGAACGAATCGCCTGCCTTCCGGCGCATGAAGGCCGAGGGCAAGACCTCCAAGGCGCCGCTGAAGGAATCCTTCGGCCAGTGGCGCAACCTGAAGATCGTGATCCTGGCGCTGATCGGCCTGACCGCCGGCCAGGCCGTGGTGTGGTACTCGGGCCAGTTCTACGCGCTGTTCTTCCTGACGCAGGCGCTGAAGGTGGACAACGCCACCGCGAACCTCATGATCGCCGCGGCGCTCGTGATCGGCACGCCGTTCTTCATCGTGTTCGGCGCGCTGTCCGACAGGATCGGCCGCAAGCCGATCATCATGGCGGGCTGCCTGCTGGCCGCGCTGACCTACTTCCCCGTGTTCGGCGCGCTGACCAAGGCGGCCAACCCCGACCTCGCCGCGGCCCAGGCCAGCGCCAAGGTGGTGGTGCATGCGGACTCGCGCCACTGCTCGTTCCAGGGCAGCCCGATCGCCCGCGAAATCGACTTCTACAGCTCCTGCGACATCGCCAAGCGCTTCCTGGCGCAGCAGTCGGTGAGCTACGACAACGCCAGTGGCGAGGCGGGCAAGCCGGCCACCATCACGATCGGTGAGAAGTCGATCGTCGCGCCCACCGGGGTGGTGGCGAACGGGAAGTTCGACGACGACAGCACGAAGAGGATCGCTGCCTTCAAGAAGGAGGTGAACGAGGCCCTGAAGGCGGCGGGCTACCCGGGCAAGGCCGATCCGGCCAAGGTCAACACGCCCATGGTGATCGCCATCCTCGTGTACCTGGTGATCCTGGTGACGATGGTGTACGGCCCGATCGCCGCGATGCTGGTGGAACTGTTCCCGACCCGCATCCGCTACACCTCGATGAGCCTGCCGTACCACATCGGCAACGGCTGGTTCGGCGGCCTGCTGCCCACGACCGCCTTCGCCATCGTGGCGCAGACCGGCAACATGTACAACGGCCTCTGGTACCCCATCGTGATCGCCGCGGTGACCTGCGTCATCGGCACGCTGTTCGTGAAGGAAACCAAGGACGTGGACATCTACGCCCACGACTGAGCGCGCAGCCTGCTGCGTGAAAGGTCCTCGCCCGGGCGAGGGCCTTTTGCCAAGCCAACTGCAACCACCCCTTCAGGAGCTCGCCATGATCAAGCTGGCCATCGGTTTCGTCGCCTTCGCCGCCCTCGCCCTGTTCGTCATCTTCAAGGCGGGCGGCAACGTCGACATGGGCGGCGAGAAGCACGGCGTGGAAGTGCACGCGCCGGCGCCGGCGGGGGACAAGCCGGCGGAAAAGAACTGATCGGGACAACGCGAAAGGATCGCGTCGCGTTCCTTTCGCGTTCGGCGCCCGCTAGCGCTTGAACTTCCCGTCCGACCCGATGATCGACAGCTCGGAATATTCCATTCCGGTGTGGTCGTCCGGGCCGAAGCTGATCTCCAGGCCGCCGAGGTCGAACTTCTGCAGGCCTTCCAGGGCGGTCAGCACCTTCGCGCGCGTCGGGTTCGGGCCGGCGCGGCGCAGGGCTTCCACCAGCACCTTGGCACCGGCGTAGCCCTCCAGCATGGCGGGGCTCAGTTCCAGCTTCTTTTCCTTCGCCAGCGCCGTCACGTCGCGCACCATGGCGTAGGCGACCGCGCGCTCGGACGGGAACACCTGCGTGACCATCACGCCCGGGCCGGCTTCGCCCAGGCCCTTGATGAAGCCCGCGGACGCATTGTTCGACAGCGTCACCACCTGGATCCCCGGCAGCGAGGTGCGCAGCGTCTTGATGCCCTCGACGACCGCGGTGCCGGAGGCGATCCACACCACGGCCTGCGCGCCCGACTTGCCGACCTCCTGCACGATCGCCTTGCAGTCCGGCTTGAGGCGGTCCGCCTTGATCGCCACCGTCGGGGAGATGCCGGCACGGTAGAAGCCCTTGCTCGCGCCTTCCAGCCCGTCCTGCCCGAACGAGTCGTCGGCATACACGACCGCGATGCGGTCGATGCCCAGCGCGCGCAGGTGCGTCACGGCCTTTTCCGCCTCGCGGTGGTACGGCGCGCGGACGTTGAAGACCTGCTTCTTCACGGGCTGGTGCAACACCATCGCCCCGGTCGAGGGCGCGATCAGCGGGACGCCGCTCTGCTCCAGCAGCGGCAGGATGGCCTCGGTGTGCGGCGTGCCCCGGTTCAGGAACAACGCGACGACGTTCTTGTCGACGACCAGCGCGCGGGCGTTGGTGGCCGCCAGGGCCGGGTCGAACTTGTCGTCCATGGAGATCAGTTCGATCTTCTGGCCGTGCACGCCCCCCTTGGCGTTGACGGCGTCGATCCAGAGCCTGGCCCCTTCCGTGATCTCCTTCACGCCGGCGGCGGAGGTGCCGCTGAAGCCGGCCGTCTGGCCGACGAGGATCTGGGACAGGGCCCACACGGGGGCCAGGGCGGCAACGGCCGCAACGATGAACCGCTTCACTTTCCTTCTCCCGCTCGCGCTTGGAGCGCCAGCTGTGACCAAGTGTAAACCGTAGGGTTTACAGGGACTTGAGGAAAGTCAGTCAGGAAAAGGAACCGGGTGCCTGCACCCGTTCGCCCAGGCCGCCTGTTGCTGCCGTGCCGAACGCGGCGAGCAGGCCGTCTATGCGTTCCCGCGCCAGCGCCAGGCAATGCTGGTGCGCGACCGCCTCCAGGATCTGGTCGCGCAACAGCCATAGCTCCTGCGCGCGTTCCGCCGTGTGCAGGCGCCAACGCAGGCGGTCGCAATCCGTGCCGTGGCAATCGTCGAGCGCCGCCAGCAACTCACGCCGGACGGCCTCCACCCCGGCTTCGGGCGGGCGCATCTGCCAGTCGACCGGGCAGCTCGGGGACCACTGCTTCCACGCATCCATGGTGTGGGAAGGATTAGGGAGACGGCGCACCATAGCGTAGAAGCCGAAGTGCGCAATAGGAATTTGCTGACAACGAAAGTAGGACAAAACGGCAAGACCCTTCCCCCAACCCGACCGTAGCGGGTCCCTACAATCTTCCGCCTTGCTTGCCAGAAGGCCTCCATGTCCCAGGGATCGATCCGCATCCGCGGCGCCAGACAACACAACCTGAAGAACCTCGACCTCGACCTCCGCACCGGTGAACTGACCGTCGTCACCGGGCCCAGCGGATCCGGCAAGTCCAGCCTCGTGTTCGACACCCTCTACGCCGAGGGGCAGCGGCGCTACGTCGAGACCTTCTCGGCCTACGCGCGCCAGTTCCTCGAGCGCATGGACAAGCCCGCGGTCGACCGGGTGGAGGGCGTGCCGCCCGCGATCGCGATCGACCAGACCAATCCCGTGCGCTCCTCGCGCTCCACCGTGGGCACGATGACGGAGCTGAACGACCACTTGAAGCTGCTGTTCGCGCGCGCCGCGCAGCTGTTCGACCGCAAGACGGCCCTGCAGGTGCGGCACGACACGCCCGAGACCATCTACGAGCAGCTGATGGAGCGCACGCGGACCTCGGATCCGCGCCTGGTCGTGACCTTCCCGGTGGAACTGCCCGGCGGCACCAGCGCCGAGGAAGTGGCGCAGTGGCTCGCCGCCAGCGGCTTCACCCGCGTGCAGGCGGAGCGCGAGGTGGCCACCCCCACCGGCCCGCGCAAGATCCTCGACGTGGTGGCCGACCGCTTCCGCATCCAGGGGGTGGAGAAGGTGCGCGCGATCGAGGCGATCGAGGTCGCGCTGAAGCGCGGTAGCGGGCGGGTGTGGGTGTACGCCGGCGACGCGGAGGAGAAGGAGGTCTGGAAGTTCTCCACCGGCCTGCACTGCCCGGACTCCGACATCCGCTACACCGACCCGGTGCCGTCGATGTTCTCGTTCAACTCGCCGGTGGGGGCGTGCGAGACCTGCCGCGGCTTCGGCCGCGTGATCGGCGTCGACTACGGCCTGGTGATCCCCAACGACAAGCTCACCCTGCGCGCGGGCGCCGTCAAGACCTTCCAGACCCCCGCCTGGTCCGAGTGCCAGGACGACATGCTGCGCCACGCCGAATCCGCCGGCGTCCCGCGCGACACGCCCTGGTACAAGCTCACGCCGGAGCAGAAGCACTGGGTGGTGCACGGCGCGCCCAACTACCGCGAGGGCAACTGGAACAAGCAGTGGTACGGGGTGAAGCGCTTCTTCGAGTACCTCGAGAGCAAGGCCTACAAGATGCACATCCGCGTGCTCTTGTCGAAGTACCGCAGCTACACGCCCTGCGACGCCTGCGGCGGCGCGCGCCTGAAGACCGAGCCGCTGCTGTGGCGCCTGGGCAGCAAGGCCGACGCGGACGCCGTGCTGGAGCCCTCCCGGCGCTTCCTGCCGGTGGGCGTGGACTGGACGCGCGAGCAGCTCGAGGCGCTGCCCGGCCTCTCGGTGCACGACCTGATGCTGATGCCGATCGAGCGCCTGCGGCGCTTCTTCGACCGCGTCGAGCCCGAGGCCGAGGCCCACGCGGGCGCCGGCGAACTGCAGGCGCTCAAGCTGCTGTTCGAGGAGATCAACACCCGCCTGCGCTACCTGGTGGACGTGGGCATCGGCTACCTCACGCTCGATCGCCAGAGTCGCACGCTGTCGGGCGGCGAGGTGCAGCGCATCAACCTGACCACGGCGCTGGGCACCTCGCTGGTCAACACGCTGTTCGTGCTCGACGAGCCCAGCATCGGCCTGCATCCGCGCGACATGAGCCGCATCACGCAGGCCATGCAGCGGCTGCGCGACGCCGGCAACACGCTGGTGGTGGTGGAGCACGATCCGGCCGTGATGCTCGCGGCCGACCGCATCATCGACATGGGGCCCGGACCCGGCGAGAAGGGCGGCTACATCGTGTTCGACGGTTCCGTGCAGGCGCTGCGCAAGGCCGACACGCTGACCGGCGCCTATCTCGGCGCGCGCAAGCACGTCGGCATGGGCTTCAAGCGCGCGGTGACCGATGCGACGCCGCGCCTCGTGCTGGAAGGCGCGCGCCAGCACAACCTGAAGAACCTGGCGGTGGAGTTCCCGCTGCAGAGACTGGTCGTGGTGACCGGCGTGTCGGGTTCCGGCAAGTCGACGCTGGTGCAGGACATCCTGGCGCCGGCGTTGCTGCGGCACTTCGGCCGCGCGACCGAGACGCCCGGCCTGCACGATCGCGTGCTGGGGGCCGATCACCTGGGGGACGTGGTGTTCGTGGACCAGTCGCCCATCGGCAAGACGGCGCGTTCCAACCCGGTGAGCTACGTCGGCGCCTGGGATGCGGTCCGCGAGATCTTCGCGACCTCGCCCCTGGCGAAGCAGCGGGGCTACACCGCGGCGAAATTCAGCTTCAACTCGGGCGACGGGCGCTGCCCCACCTGCGGCGGCTCCGGCTACGAGCACGTCGAGATGCAGTTCCTGTCGGACGTGTACCTGCGCTGCCCCGATTGCGACGGCAAGCGCTACCGGCCCGAGATCCTGGAGGTGGCGATCGAGCGGCAGGCCGCGGGTGCGAAGGATCCGCGCGTGCTGAACGTCGCCGACGTGCTGGAACTGACCGTGAGCGAAGCGGCCGCGCTGTTCTCCGGCGACCGCGAGGTGATCCGCGCGCTGCAGCCGATCGTGGACGTTGGCCTGGAGTACGTGAAGCTGGGGCAGCCGGTGCCCACGCTGTCGGGCGGCGAATCGCAGCGCCTCAAGCTCGCGGGCTTCCTGGCCCAGGCGGCGCGCTCGTCGACGCAGTCGCGCCAGGGCATCGCCACCAAGGGCACGCTGTTCCTCTTCGACGAGCCCACCACGGGCCTGCATTTCGACGACATCGCGAAGCTGATGCGCGCCCTGCGCAAGCTGCTCGAAGGCGGCAACTCGCTGATCGTGATCGAGCACAACCTCGACGTGATCCGCGCGGCCGACTGGTTGGTCGACCTCGGCCCCGAGGGCGGGGACGGCGGCGGCCTGCTCGTGGCGGAAGGCCCGCCGGAAGAAGTGAAGCAGCACCCGAGCTCGCACACGGCCAAGGCCTTGCGCGAGTACGACGGCACCCTCGGCGTCGAGGAGCCGGCGCAGCGAAATTGGGGTCAGATTCCAATTTCCCCGCGCGCTGCTGGCAAGGCCCATGATGTTGCCGGCAAATTGGAATCTGACCCCAATTTCGTGGAACGCCGAAGCGACGCGATCCAGATCGTCAACGCCAAGGAGCACAACCTCCAGAACCTCAGCGTCGACATCCCGCACAACAAGTTCAGCGTGATCACGGGCGTGTCGGGCTCGGGCAAGTCGACGCTCGCGTTCGACATCCTGTTCAACGAGGGCCAGCGGCGTTACCTCGAGTCGCTCAATGCGTATGCGCGCTCCATCGTGCAGCCGGCGGGGCGGCCCGAGGTGGATGCGGTGTACGGGATTCCGCCGACGGTGGCGATCGAGCAGCGGCTGTCGCGCGGGGGCCGCAAGTCCACCGTCGGCACGACGACGGAGGTGTGGCACTTCCTGCGCCTGCTGTACGTGAAGCTGGGCGTGCAGCACTGCGTGCACGACGGCGCCGAGGTGCGCCCGCAGACGCCGGACAGCATCGTGGCGCAGATCCTGAAGCGCTACCGCGGCCAGCACGTGGGCCTGCTGGCGCCGCTGGTGATCAACCGCAAGGGCGTCTACACCGAGCTGGCCGACTGGGCGCGGCCGCGCGGCTACACGCATCTGCGCGTCGACGGCAACTTCCTGCCGACCACGGGCTTCCCGCGCATCGACCGCTTCAAGGAACACACCATCGAGTTGCCGGTGTGCGACTTCGACGTCACGCCCGCCAACGAGGACCTGCTGCGCGAGAAGCTCGCGCTGGCGCTCGAACACGGCAAGGGCGTCGTGCACCTGCTGGCACCGCTCGACGGCCTGCGCACCGCCTTCAGCCAGGGCATGGCCACGCACGCGGGCATCGGCAAGGTGGAGGTGTTCTCGACGCTGCGCGCCTGCCCGGTGTGCAACACCAGCTACCCGGAACTGGACCCGCGCCTGTTCTCCTACAACAGCAAGCACGGCTGGTGCCCCGACTGCGTCGGCACCGGCGTGAAGCTCACGCGCGAGCAGCGCAAGGCCTTCGACGACACGCTGCTCACCGCCGAAGGCGACAAGGGGCGCGAGCAGACCTTCGCCGAGGCGGAAGTGGAGGACGTCTCCGACGAAGCCTGCCCCGCTTGCCAAGGCTCGCGCCTCAACGCGCAGGCCCGCGCGGTCCGCTTCGACGGCACCGCCATCTCCGGCATCGCCGCGCTGTCGGTGCGCGAGGTGCGCCAGTGGGTCCAGAGCCTGCAGGTGCGCGACGTGCTGAGCGCGCGCGAGCAGGGCATCGCGCGCGACCTGATCCCGGAGATCCGGTCGCGCCTGGAGTTCCTGGAGGAGGTGGGCCTCAACTACCTCACGCTGGACCGCGGCGCGCCGACCCTCTCCGGCGGCGAGGCGCAACGCATCCGGCTCGCGGCGCAACTCGGCTCCAACCTGCAGGGCGTGTGCTACGTGCTCGACGAGCCGACCATCGGCCTGCACGCGCGCGACAACCAGATCCTGCTGGACGCCCTGCACAAGCTGGGCGACAAGGGCAACACGCTGGTGGTCGTGGAGCACGACGAGGACACGATCCGGCGCGCCGACCACATCATCGACATCGGCCCCGGCGCCGGCAAGCGCGGCGGCCGCGTGATCGCGCAGGGCACGACGGAGGAAGTCACGCAGTCCGCGGACTCGCTCACCGGCCGCTACCTGCTGCACGCGATGAAGCACCCGCTGAAGCCGCGGCGGCTGGTGAACGGCGAGGACTCGGGCGGCGGCGCGATCCCGGTGGCCGAATCGCCCGCCGTGAAGATCAAGGGCAAGAAGCCCCGCTCCCTGCTCGCGCAGATGGCATCGGTGCTGCCTCCCCCTTTGGGCGAGGGCGGGGCTGGGGGCGCCTCCGCACCTACGTCCTATCTCAAGCTGAAAGGCGCCGACCTCCACAACCTCGACGATGTCGACGTCGACGTGCCGCTCAAGCGGCTCGTGGTCGTCACCGGCGTCTCCGGCTCCGGCAAGTCCACCCTCGCGCGCGACGTGCTGCTGCAGAACGTGCAGGCCGCCGTGCAGCAGCGTTCCACCAAGGCGGGCCGCGACGCCGACGATGCCGGCAAGCGCCCGAAGTGGATCGGTTGCAAGTCGCTGGACGGCTACCAGTCCGTCGACCGCGTGCTGGAGGTGGACCAGACCCCGATCGGCAAGACGCCGCGTTCCTGCCCCGCGACCTACATCGGCTTCTGGGACACGATCCGCAAGCTGTTCGCCGACACGCTGGAGGCGCGCGCCCGCGGCTACGGCCCGGGCCGATTCTCCTTCAACACCGGCGAGGGCCGCTGCCCGCTGTGCGAAGGCCAGGGCCTGCGCACCATCGGCATGAGCTTCCTGCCGGACGTGAAGGTCCCCTGCGAAGCCTGCCGCGGGGCGCGCTTCAATCCGGAGACGCTCGCCGTCACGTGGCGCGGCAAGAACATCGGCGAGGTGCTGCAGATGGAGGTGGACGAGGCGGTGGAGTTCTTCGCCGCCATGCCCAACATCAGCCATCCGCTGCAGTTGCTGCGCGACGTGGGCCTCGGCTACCTCACGCTGGGCCAGCCTTCACCCACCTTGTCCGGCGGCGAGGCGCAGCGCATCAAGCTGGTGACGGAGCTGTCCAAGGTGCGCGACGACGTCACGCGGCGCGGGCAGAAGGCGCCGCACACGCTCTACGTGCTCGACGAACCCACGGTCGGCCTGCACATGGCCGACGTGGAGAAGCTGATCCGCGTGCTGCACCGGCTGGTGGACGGCGGCCACAGCGTCGTCGTGATCGAGCACGACCTCGACGTGATCGCGGAGGCCGACTGGATCATCGACCTCGGGCCGGACGGCGGTTCGGCCGGCGGCAAGGTGGTGGCGGCGGCGCCGCCGGAGGAAGTGGTGGCCCGGGGCACGCACACCGGCAAGGTGCTGGCGCCGGTGCTGGCGCGGGCCTAGAGTGAAAAAAAAGGGCCCGCCGTGCGGCGGGCCCTTTCCTTGGGGACGACCCTTCGATCAGAAGCGGTAGCCGATGCTGATCGTCACGCCGTCGACCTTGACGCCGTCCTTGTCGGCGAGGCGCATCCAGTCCAGGCCCACGTAGGTGCGCGGGTTGAAGCTGTAGTTCAGGCCCACGCCGTAGGCGAAGTCGTTGTCCTGGCCGTCGATGGGGCCGCTCAGTTCGGTGCGGGCCCAGCCCAGGCGGCCGTAGGCTTCGAGATTGCCGAAGTCGTACTTGGGCTTCAGGAACACGCCGAAGGAGTTCTTCACCTTCTGGTCGTTGTCGGAAGACGTGTTGAAGGCCAGCATGCCTTCCGCGGCGAGATACGGGTGGAAGTTGTAGCCGATGATGCCGCGCAGGGCCTGCGGGTCGGCGCTGAAGCCAAAGCCCTTCACCGTCATGAACGAGTACCCCAGTTCCCCGTACAGCGGAGAGGTGGCGCGGGTTTGCGCCTGGGCGGTGCCGAGCACGAGCAGAGCGGCGGCGGCCGCGATAGCGATGCGTTTCATTGTTTCCCTTGGATGACTCTTGTGTAAGGCACTCGGGTATTCCCGAGTCCCTCCAGTGTCCAACTCGACCGTTGCGCGCGTCAATGGAAAGTGGGTAAAGACGTCTCCTGCGCGCGACGCGCCACTGCACTCGGTTGTAAGCTCAAGTGTGTGAAGCGCGGGCCTGCGCGCGCAAGCTTGTCCCGATCAAGCAATCCGCATGCGCGCGGGCCGCGTCTTCTTCACTGGCTTCCAGGAGGTAGTGCCATGAAGGGCCTGGTCCGTCCGCTTCTTCCCACCTTGTTGACTGCCTGCCTGTCCGCCTGTGGAGGCGGCATCGGCGTCACGTTCGTCGACGACGGCGGCGGCGACGAGGAGTTCGTGGACGACCGTCCCTTCCCCAGCGGCCGCGCGGGATCGGTGACGGTGAACGCGGCCAGCGACGCGCGGCTGGTCGGTACTTATGCGAGCAGCAACGTGCGCGCCACGCACGTGTTCCGGTTCTTTCCGCTGGGCGAGTTCCCGGAGACCTGCCGCTTCCAGTTCGAAGGGCTCACCGAGCCCCGGACGAACGCGTCCATGGCGGGCGAGATCCTGTACCTGCCGGGCACGGACACCGTCCACGCGAGCTTCGTCGTGATCGACTTCCGGGAGTTCCGGGTCAACGGCAAGGCGACGCTGGACCGCGCCGGCAACGCGATCGTCTTCGACCACGCGGTGTTGAACTCGACGCAGGGAACGACGCAGACGCTCACCATCACCGGCTCGGTCCCGATGCAGAACGAGTCCAAGCCGGCGGGTTGCTGAGCGTCGCGCAGGGCCGGCCTGGAAGCGGTACCCCAGGCTGGCAGCAAGGAGGACGTAGCTGAATGTCACGAAGGTTACTCGCGCGCCGCGAGCGGCCGCGAACTTCCGTCCGCGTCGGTTCCAATACGCGTCTGCCTTTTCCTCAGCTTCAGGAGACCCGATGCGCCGTCGTCATCTCGTCCAACTCGCCGCCGCCAGCCTCGCCGCGGCCAGCCTGGGCGCCCACGCCCAGGCCGGCTTTCCGGCCCGGCCGATCAAGTTGCTGGTCGCCTTCCCCGCGGGCGGGCCCACCGACATCACCATGCGCCAGCTCGCCGAGAACGCGGGCAAGGTGCTGGGCCAGCCCGTCATCATCGAGAACAAGCCCGGCGCCGGCGGCACCCTGCCCGCGCAGCAGCTGCAGTCGGCCGCGGCCGACGGCTACACGCTCGCGCAGATTCCGCTCGGCGTGTTCCGCCTGCCGTACACCACGAAGATCAGCTGGGACCCGGTCAAGGACATCAGCTACATCATCAACCTGACCGGCTATGCGTTCGGCATCGTGGTGCCGGTCGACAGCCCGATCAAGAACTGGAACGACTTCGTCGCGTACGCCAAGGCCAATCCGGGCAAGCTGAGCTACGGCTCGACCGGCACGCTGACCAGCCCGCACCTCACCACCGAACTGATCGCGCAGAAGCTGGGCATCCAGCTCAATCACGTGCCCTACAAGGGCAGCGCCGAGCTGACCCAGGCCATCACCGGCGGGCACCTCATGGCCGCGGCCGATTCGACCGGCTTTGCGCCGCTGGTGCAGGCCGGCAAGCTGCGCGTGCTGAACACCTGGGGCGAGAAGCGCCTCGAGAAGTTCCCCGATGCGCCGACGCTGAAGGAGCTGGGCCTCGACATCGTGCAGAACTCGCCCTTCGGCATCGGCGCGCCGCGCGGCACGCCGCCCGAGGTGGTGAAGAAGCTGCACGACGCCTTCCGCAAGGCCATGGAGGATCCCAGCTACGTGCAGGCCCTGGGCCGCTACGACATGCTGCCGATCTACATGGATGCCGCGCAGTACACCCGCTTCGCGCAGGAGACCTTCGCGCGCGAGAAGCAGCTGATCGAAAAACTGGGGCTGGCGAAGCCGCAGTGACCCGGTGGCACGGGCGTCGGCTCAGTCCGACGCGCGTTGTCGGCGGCGCGGCGCTCGCCGCCTTGCCGCGCCTTGGCACCATGGCGGCGAGCGAACGCCCGCCATGCCCAAGTCGCCGCACAAACCCCTGATCTGGCTGCCCGCGTGCCATCGCCACCTGGACCTCAACGATCCGGGCGGCTACAGCGTGCTCGCGGACCGCTACGCGCTCGCCGTGACGGCGCTCGGCCTGCAGCCGGTCCTGTTCCCGATGGCCGAGGCCGAGGACGTGCCCTGCCTGCTGGACTTCGTCCACGGCGTGCTGCTGACCGGCTCGCCCTCCAACGTGGAGGCCACGCACTTCGGCGCGACCGCCCTGGCCACCGACCTCCTCGACCCGCGCCGCGACAAGCTGACGATGCGCCTGGTGCGCGAGGCGCTGGAGCGCGGCGTGCCGCTGTTCGGCGTCTGCCGGGGGCTGCAGGAAATGAACGTGGCCCTCGGCGGCAGCCTGCACCAGGCCGTGCACGAACAGCCCGGCCTGCTGGACCACCGCGAACCGCCGGACGCGCCGCTGGAAGTGCAGTTCGCCGAGCGCCACGACGTGCTGCTGGAACCGGGCAGCCGGTTCGCGCATTGGGCGGGCGGGACGCGGGCGTGCGTCAACTCGCTGCACGGGCAGGGCATCAAGCGGCTGGGCGAAGGCGTGGTGGCCGAGGCGCGCGCACCCGACGGCCTGGTCGAGGGCGTGCGCGTCACCGGCGCGCCGGCCTTCGCCTACGGCGTGCAGTGGCACCCCGAGTGGCGCCACGAGAAGCACCCCTTCTACGAACGCACGCTGCACGCCTTCGCCAGCGCCTGCCGCGAGCACATGGAGGTGCGGGAGGAAGCCTGAGGGGGGCGCTGGCGCGCTGCGGGGGGGAGACGCGGACGCCGCCGCAGCCGACCGTGGGCTGGATCCGCCCCTTCAGGCGTTCGCCACCGGCAGGTGCAGGACGAAGCGGCTGCCGCCCTCCGCGCTGCTCAGGAGCTCCACCGTCCATCCGAGGTGTTCGGCGACCCGCCTGACGATGGCCAGCCCGAGCCCCGTGCCCTGGATCGAACCCACCGGCCCGTGCTCGTGCCGTTCGAAGATCCGGGTCGCGATCTCCCGCGGCAGCCCGGGGCCCGTGTCCTCGACGACCAGCGCCGAGGGGTGCACCTGCACCCGCACGTCGCCCCGCTCGGTGAACTGGCACGCGTTGCGGATCAGGTTGCCCACCGCGGTGGCGACGAGTTCGGGACGCGCCCGCACGAGCACGCCCGCGTGCTCCCCCGAAACGGCCAGCGTGACGGGCTTGCCGCTGAGGAGGGGGCGGCAGCGTTCCGCTTCGGCCTGCACGATCTGCGCGACGTCGGTGAGCGGTGCGTCCATCTGGTCCGGCGCCCGGGCGAGCAGCAGCAGGGCGGCGACGCGCGCGGAAGTCTCGGCGGCGGTGCGCCGGATCCGCTCCGCGATCTCCAACAGCTCCGGCTGCGAAGCAAGGCGCGCCTCCAGCACCTCGGCGGCGCCGAGCATCACCATCAGCGGGGTACGCAGCTCGTGGCTGACGTCGCCCGTGAAGAGTTGTTCGCGTTCGAGAAAGAGCTTCAGCCTCTGTTCGTGCTCGAAGAAGGCCCGCGCCAGCAGGCCCACTTCATCGTCCGCCGCCAGGAGCGGTGAATCCGCCCGCAGGGACTCGCGTTCCACCGCGTTCGCGAGTCGCGTGACGGGCGCGATGACGCGGCTCGCGGTGCTCAGGCCGGACAGGGCGGCCAGCGTGAGGCACAGGAGGAACGCGAGAGCGAGCGCGATCGACACGTGGTTTTCGATGAGTTCGAACTGGCTCTGGTCGTCCAGGACCGCGAATCGATGGCCTTCGCGGTCCCGGATGAGCACGTGCACGTCCCGCCCGCCGACCCGCACTTCGTGCACCCCCGGCGCCAGGTTGCGGAAAACCGGTGCCAACTGCGCTCCTTCCAGGACCACCGGGTAGCCGGGGATGGCGTGTTCCCGGCCCTTCAGGTGGTCCTCGATCAGCTTGTCGGCCGCATCCTGCAGTCGCTGGTACATGAACTTGTCCTCGATGATCTCCAGCGCCTCGAGGGCGATCGCGCTGAAGCAGGTCCCCAGGAACAGGGCCAGCAGCACATAGGCGCCTACGATGCGGCGCCGCAGCGACCACCTACGCTTCATGCGTGGCCACCAGCCGGAAGCCCACGCCGGGAAGGGTGCGCAGCATGGGGGAAGCGAAGGGCTTGTCCAGGACCTGCCGCAACGCGTGGATGTGCGTCCGCAGCGCATCGCTGTCGGGGCGGTCGTCCCGCCAGACTTCGTGTTCGAGCTGTTCGCGGGTCACGACTTCGGGCGCCGAGCGCAGCAAGGCGAAGAGAAGCAGGTAGCCCGTGGGCGTCAGGCGCAGCAACTGCCCCGCGCGGCGCGCCTCGTGCGTGCCCGGATCGAGCTCCAGTTCGCCGAACCGCAGCACGGCGTCGGCGGCGAGGGACGGGCCCCGGCGGGCCAGCGCCTTCAGGCGCACGTCGAGTTCCACCAGGGAGAAGGGCTTGACGAGGTAGTCGTCGGCGCCGGCTTCGAATCCCGCGACCTTGTCGGGAATGGTGTCGCGCGCCGTGAGCATCAGCAGCGGGGTCCTGAGGCGCAGGGACGTGCGCAGTTCCTGGCACACCTGCAGTCCGTCCATGCCGGGCAGCATCAGGTCCAGCACGATGACGTCGTACGGGTAATCCCGAAGGAATCCCAGGCCCGCCTTGCCCGTGCGCGCGGAGTCCAGTTCGTACCCGAGCGGCTCCAGGTACTGGTGCAGGTTCGCCACGATGTCCGGGTTGTCTTCGATGACGAGAACGCGCATGGAACGCTCCTCCGTGCAGGAGTGCATCGTGCCTTAACGCGCTCTTAACACCAAGACCCCTAGAGTGGAACCCAAGCGGTTGCTCGCCGGCCGCGCCGGAAAAGGAGTGACTGCAACCCCGATTCGACAGGACATGGGATCGAACCGCATCTCTCCTCTGGGTTCCTGGTCAGGCTCCTGGAGATGCAGTTCCCGTGCTTGAAGCCCGCCGCCATACGGGCTTTTCTTTTTCCTTCTCCTGACCGCGGCTCGCAACGTGCTCGCGCCGTGCGGACGCATCAAACTTCCCCTATAGCGTTATCTCGGCGATTCCACGCGGGAAGACCTCCATCTTTTGCTTCCACCGTAAGTGGGTATTCGAGGGTGTGGTTTTTCCCCGGCGACGGGCAAATTTCCCCTGCACGCCCCATGCAGAGGCGGGAGGATGGTCGCCCTAACCCATCCGTGGCGACTCTTTGTCCCAAGCCAGAATGGAAGCTTTTTGTGACCATGGTGACAGTCTTGGAGCGGCTTAAGTTAGTGCTGGCTTGAAATATGCAAATGGTGGTAAGTCGTGTGGCGAAACGCCGTGCGGCGAGACCAGAAGTTTCATCTTCACCGAGGAGTCTCCACCATGAAGCAAAGGCGTCACCTGATCGCCGCTGCGGCCCTGTTGGCCACCATCACTGCACCCCTTCACGCTGCCCTCGAACGTGTCGGCCCCGTCAACAACGCCCCCACCGTCGGTGGCTTTGCCTCCTGGTACCAGGACAGGACGGGCATCACCTTCGAGTTCTGCGATCCGCAGACGCAGGCCGAACTCGATGGCGGATGGTGCGTGCTGCTGCCCGGCGACGCGGTCATCCCGGAGGCGTTCCCGGGCAACTTCTTCGACGAGCACTTCTATTACGTGGCCGACAACACGATGGTCGATGCCGGCAACGGCTTCCGGGCCCGCCTGCGCGTGGCGGTGGAAGCGGCGTTCGCCAACGGGCCCGCGATCCCGGGTGACCAGATCACCTTCGGGCGCCTGCGCGTCCAGACCTCGAACCTGCCGTTCGACGGCCACTACCGCGTGGTCACGCCCTTCTCGGACACCACCTACGAAAACCAGGTCGCCGGCGACCGCATCTTCGAGACGCTGGACGTCGGGGCCGGCTGCCAGGGCAATTTCGAGTGCGCGCTGGCCGCCAACCTCGGCCCCTACCTGCTGCCTTCCGCGCAGGCCGGCGGCGCCGAAGTGCCGGCCATGCCCGACCTGAAATTCGCGCCCGCGGGCACGGACCCCTTCTTCGACCTCGCGGTGGCCCAGGGCGCCGCGCCCACCGTCGACCCGGGGACGGGCAAGAAATACCTCGCCGACCCGGGGCGTGTCGGCGCGGTCACCGGCAGCCCGCTGCCGGACTTCATCGCCCGCAACACGGACGGCACGACGAGCGTGCGCAACCACAATACCTTCCGCGTGGAGGTGAGCACCCTGGACACGAACCAGGTGTTCTACACGCTCGATGGCGAGACCAACTTCAGCCTGGGCGGGCGCCTGAAGGATGGCTCGCTCGAAGGCAACGTGGGCGCCGGACGCGCCGTCTACAAGGCCGATTCCAACGGCGCGGTCACCGCGCTGGATGTCTTCACCACCGCGTCGGCGACCGTCCAGGCCCGCGTCCCCACCCAGCCGCAGAGCCCGCCGGTGAAGCCGATCCTGGCGTTCTACGACCAGCCCTGCGGCGGCGCGATCACCGTCGACCCCGTGAGCGGCGCCGTCACGATCAACGACGGCCCGTTCACGGCCCCGGCCGTTCCCGCGCACGACATGCTCGTGACCGGCAACGACTACTGGGGCCAGAGCCAGCCGGGCGGGCAGCCGCCCAGCCACGTCTGCATCGTGGACACCACCGCCAAGAACGCGGCCGGCCAGGTCCAGCCCGTCTACTACCTGCGCAGGCTGACGGACGAAGTCACCGTGGCCACGGCCGCCTTCAATGGGGTGAACAACGGGACCCTGAGCGTCACCGCGGCTTCCAGCGACCCGACCGCGGCCCTCTCGCTGGCCGGCTACGGCCCGGCGACGGGCACGCCCGGCACGTCCGCCGGCGTCGGGGCGGGCACCGGGCTGGATCTGGCCGGCAACGCCGCGACGGTCACGGGCCTGCAGGCCCCGCCGAGCGTCGTGCAGGTCGTCTCGACCAAGGGCGGCACGGGGCGGCGCGACACCGACACCGGCGCGGGCACGACGGTGCTGCTGGGCGTGCCCACGGCCAGCGCCGATTCCATCACGCTGAACGAGGACTGCACGGCCACCGCGGCCGGCGCCTGCCCCGCGGGCCAGGGGGTGACCGTGGACCTGCTGGCCAACGACACGATCCTGCTGAATGGCCAGGTCACGACGCTGCGCAACGTGGTGACGAACAACCTGGCCAGCGTGGTCGTGACGGCGCAGCCGGCCCGCCTGGGTACGGCCACGGTCAGCCCCACGGGGATCCTGAGCTACACGCCGAACGCGAACGCCAACGGCACCGACAGCATCGCCTACACGGTGAGCGTCAACGGCAAGGTTTCGAACCAGTCGCAGGTCTCGATCACGGTCACGCCGGTGAACGATGCGCCCGTCGCCGGCAACGTGATCGTGGGCGCCGTGGCGAGCAAGTTGAACCTGGCGAACCTGATCGCCAACGCCACCGACCCCGACGGCAACCTCGACGTGCGGGACGCGGTGATCGTCACCTGGCCTCCGCAGCTCGGCTCGCGCCCGACGCCCCTCAATGGCGTCATCGGCTACACGCCGGTGGCCACGGGCGGCTTCTCCTTCACCTTCCAGGTGAAGGACGCGGCCGGCGCGCTCTCGGCCAACACGGCGACGGGCATCGTGACGGTGGCGGCGAACGAGGTCATCACCTTCGGCAAGCACCAGTTCGTGCAGAACAAGAACCGGTGGACCGTCGACGGCACCGACAACGTGATCCAGGGCCAGACCATCACGGTCGTCTACGAGAACGGCCTGCTGGTCGGCGCGTCCGCGCCGTGCAACGGCACCGCGACGAATCCGAACTGCGTGATCGGCACTTCGCCGGTGGACGGCCTGGGCGCCTGGGGGCTCGACAAGGTCGGCGTGGCCGGCAACCTCAACCCGAAGGCCGGCGCCACCGTCTGGCAGGTCCCGCCGACGCACATCCGCGCCTTCTCGACGCTGCCCTCGCTGGGCGGCACGGTCGCCATCGACATCGTGTTCAAGTGAGCTGACGCGGCGACGCGGCGCGGGGGAAGGGGTGCGCTTCCTCCGCGCGCGTCAGCTAGCGCGCTTCGAGAATCGCGCGGGCGACCTCGGCGAAGCCCGCGCCGCGCTCGCCCTCGGTGACGTACGCGGGCTTGAAGGCCAGCTCCGCCTCGAAGCGGCGGATGTTCGCCACCCCCACGCTGTGCGGGAAGTGCTCGAACATCAGGACGTCGTTGGTCGAGTCGCCCACGTACACCCAGCGGTGCGCTTCCGCATCCAGCTCGCGCCCCAGCAGTTCCCGCACGGCCCAGCGCGCGCCGGAGAGCTTGTGGTGGCTGCCGTACCAGCCGTTGACGTGGATCGAGCTCACCGTGGCGTTCATGCCTTCGGCGCGCATGATCCGCACCACCTCGGCGATCCGCTCCGGCGGAAGCTGCATGAACTCGCTGTGGTCGATCGCGATGTCGGTTTCGCGGCCTCCGCTGTCGCGCGACACGGTCGCGCCGGGGACCTCCCGCACGATGCGCTGCGCCACCTGCTGCATGCGGGCGTGGTTGGCGCGCCGCACCACCTCGTCCTGCACGTAGCGCTTGTGCAGGCGGCCGTCGCCGCCGCGCGTCAGCGCCACCGACCCGTTCTCCGCCACGATGCCGGCCAGGGGCCACCCCAGCGCGAAAGGCTCGCTCCAGCCCACCGGCCGGCCGGTGATGGCGATCACGTGCACGCCCGCGGCCGCCAGCGCGTACAGGGCCTCCAGCGCGTCCGCCGTGATCGCGCCGTCGGTGGTCAGGGTGTCGTCGATGTCGGTGAGCAGCCCGAGGATGCCGCGGCGCGCGGCCGCCGGCCACGCGCGCAGGGGCTGCATGCAAGCGCGTGGCGTCAACGCGGCGCCCGCGGCAGCAGCAGGCGCCCGGCCCAGGAAGGCCGCGTCGGCTGCGCGCTGCCGGCCACGATGGGCCGTGCGCTGCTCTGCACGCCCGTGGCGGTGCCGGCCGGGCAGGCGCCAGTGTCCATGAAGGCCAGCGCGCCCTGGAGCAGCGGGTCGCCGCTGTCGCCGGCGGCGACGGTCACGTCGTCGCGCACCTGGCAGGTCGCTTCGATGCCCGTGGTGTAGTCGCCGAAGCCCTTGGCGTTGGTGCCCTTGAACTCGATCGGAAAGTAGGCGAGGCCGCAGTTGTTCTTCTGGCGGAAGCCATAGGGCTTGCCGCAGGTCGTATCGCCGACTCGGATCACCTGCACGTCGATCCCGCGCAGGCTGTTGATGATGGACTCGCTGGCCGAGCAGGTGCTGCCCGAGGTCAGGATGAAGACGCGCGGCAGGTTCAGCTGCGGCAGCGGCGTGCCGACCGGGTTCTGGGTCTCCGCTGTCTGCAGCCGGCTGGAGAACACCAGGGTGCTGTCGGCGCTTTCCTGGGCGCGCTTGTCGTTGTACTGCAGCCGCTCGAACACCTTGCCCTCGGCGGAGGGGCCGGTGACCATCGACGCGGCGGTCTGCGCGATGTACAGGAAGCCGCCCGAGTTGAAGCGCAGGTCCAGCACCAGGTCCTGCACGTCGCCCGCCCGGACCTGGCGGAAGGCGGCGATCAGGTCGTCCTGGGCGCCGAAGTCATGGTCGTTGAACTGGATGTAGCCGGCGCGACGCCCGCCCGGGCTGGTCACCACCTTGACCACCGGCACGAAGTCGGTGTGATTGGCGCGCACGTCGGGGGCCAGCGACAGCGACGCGTCGGCAGCGGACCGCACGTCGAGCACCTGCGAGGCCGGCAGCACGGCGCTGAAGCGGTCCTTGGGCTGGCCGTTGAGGTCCGGCGTGCGGACCCGCAGCGCGTCGAAGTACGCGGCGACGGCCGCCCGCACGGTGGGCCCGGTGAACCGGTCGGGGTCCACGTCGACGATCTCGTTGTACCAGAGGTAGACCTCGTCGAGGTAGGCGCGCGTGAACTTCTTCTGCCGCTCGAGCGTGCAGCTCGCCGGCACGCCCGGGATCTCCTCGTACTGCACCGAGGCTCCGAGCGGCGTGGTCGACGGGATGCCGGTGCCGGGGCCGGGCGCCGGCCCCGGGTCCGCGGCACTGCCGCCGCCGCCTCCGCCGCCGCAGGCGGCAAGCACCAGCGCGCACGCGGCAACCGCGGCGAGCGAACGGAACGGGAGCAGCTTTTTCATGGTGTGTGTGCGGATCGCGTTCGACGGACGATTATTGCCACGGCCCGGCCGTAAATTGTTGCGCCGCCTCAGTCCGCCTTCTGTAAAGCCAACCCCGCGTGCTCCCGCAGGAGGTGGAAATGGATCTTCGGGAAGCGCTCCTGCGCCAGCCGGACGTCATAGGGCGAGGTGCACAGGAAGGCCAGGGCATCGGCCGCGTCCAGCGCGAGCCGCTGCGGGTAAGCATCGGTAAAAGCCTTGAGCTCGGCGGGCGTGTCCGCGGTGATCCAGCGCGCGCCCGTGTACGGGCAGCCTTCCAGCCGCACGTCGCAGTCGTATTCGGTCGCGAGCCGGTGCTGCACGACCTCGAACTGCAGCTGGCCGACGGCGCCCAGCAGCATCGGCCCGCCGATCTGCGGCCGGAACACCTGGATCGCGCCTTCCTCCCCGAGCTGCGCCAGCCCCTGCTGCAGCTGCTTGGTGCGCAGGGGGTTCTTCAGCACCACGACCTGGAACAGTTCCGGTGCGAAGAAGGGCAGGCCGGTGTACTGCAGGTTCACCGAGCCGTCGGTGATGGTGTCGCCCAGCTGCACGCCGCCGTGGGTCGTGAAGCCGATGATGTCGCCCGCATAGGCTTCGTCGACCGCCTCGCGCCGCTGCGAGAGGAAGGTGACCACCGAGGTCGGCCGCAGCTCCTTGGCGGTGCGCTGCACCTTCAGCTTCATGCCGGGCGTGTACTTGCCCGAGGCCATGCGCACGAAGGCGATGCGGTCGCGGTGCGAGGGGTCCATGTTGGCCTGCACCTTGAACACCACACCGGAGAAGGCGGCGTCGTCCGGCGCCACGATGCGTTCCACCGGCTGCCGGTTGACGACCGCGTTGCTGGTGCGCGGTTGCGGCGCGGGAGCCAGGTCCACCAGCGCGTCCAGCACTTCCATCACGCCGAAGTTGTTGACGGCGGAGCCGAAGAACACCGGCGTCTGCTTCGCGGCCAGGAAGGCCGCGTGGTCCCACTCGGGCGAGGCGCCCGCGGCCAGCTCCATGCTCTCGGCGGCCTGGTCGTATTCGGCGCCGAAACGGCGCTGCAACTCGCCGGCGTCGGCCAGCGGGATGGTGTCGAAATCCTGCGGGCGGCGCTCGCTGCCGGACTCGAACACGGTCATGGCCTGCCTGCGCAGGTTCATGATGCCGCCGAAGGTCTTGCCCTTGCCGACCGGCCAGGTCATGGGCACGCAGGGCATGCCCAGCTCGCGCTCGACCTCGTCGAGGATGTCGAGCGGCTCGCGCACCTCGCGGTCCATCTTGTTGACGAAGGTGATGATGGGCGTGTCGCGCTGGCGGCAGACCTCGATCAGGCGCCTGGTCTGGGCTTCCACGCCGTTGGCCGCGTCGATCACCATCAGGGCCGCGTCCACGGCGGTCAGCACCCGGTAGGTGTCCTCGGAGAAGTCCTTGTGGCCGGGCGTGTCGAGCAGGTTGACCACGTGGTCGCGGTACAGCATCTGCATCACCGACGAGGCCACCGAGATGCCGCGCTGCTTCTCGATCTCCATCCAGTCGGAGGTCGCGTGGCGCGAGGCCTTGCGGCCCTTCACCGCACCGGCGATCTGGATCGCGCCGGAGAACAGCAGCAGCTTTTCCGTCAGCGTGGTCTTGCCCGCGTCGGGGTGCGAAATGATGGCGAAGGTGCGGCGGCGCCGGACTTCGGCGCTGAGGGGCGAGGCGGACACAGGGGGAAACTCCGGGACGGCCGGGCAGGGCGGTGGTGCCGGCCCGGCAAACCCCGTATTTTGCCTGCCCGGCCGATGCCACGCCGGCACGGGGCTGCGTTCGCCCCCCGCATCCCGCCGCCGGTGGCGCCATAAGGTGGCGTCCGACGCGGCCCGCCGCGGCGCGGGGGTACGGTGGCTGCATGGCCGGGGCCCGCATGGAAACCCCGCTGGAGATCGACGGCCGCGAGCTCGTGATCACCAACAGCGGCAAGCTGCTGATCCCCGAGGCGGGAATCAGCAAGCTGGACCTCGTCCAGTACTACCTTGCCGTGGCCGAGGGCGCCTTGCGCGGCGCCGGCGGCCGGCCCTGCATCCTCGTGCGCTATCCGAACGGCATCCACGGCGAGTTCTTCTTCCAGAAGCGGGCCCCGGCGAAGCGGCCGGACTGGCTGGAGGTGGCGGAGATCCGTTTCCCGTCCGGCCGCAGTGCCGAGGAGATCGTGCCGCGCCATCCCGCCGACCTGGCCTGGATGGCCAACCTGGCGTGCCTGGAACTGCACCCGCATCCCGTCCGCGCCGGCGACCTGGACCACCCCGATGAGCTTCGCGTCGACCTCGATCCGGTGCCCGGCGTCGGCTGGCCGCAGATCCGGGAGGTCGCGCGCGTGGTGCACGCGGTGCTGACGGACCTGGGGCTGAAGGGCTGGCCCAAGACCTCGGGCTCGCGCGGCATCCACGTGCTGGTGCGCATCCCGCCGGAGTGGGGCTTCGACGAGGTGCGGCGCGCCGCGCTGGCGCTGGCGCGCGAGGTCGAACGCCGCGCCCCGACCCTCGCCTCGAGCCGGTGGTGGAAGGAGGAGCGCCGCGGCGTGTTCGTCGACTACAACCAGAACGCCAAGGACCGCACCGTGACCTCGGCGTACTCGGTACGGCCGAAGCCGGATGGCCGCGTGTCCGCGCCGGTGAGCTGGCAGGAACTGGACGACTGCGATCCGGCCGACTTCACGCTGCGCACCATGCCGCAGCGCCTGCGGAAGATCGGCGATCCGCACGCGGAGATCGACCGCTGGCCCTGCTCGCTGGAGCCGCTGCTGGAGCTGTCGCGCCGGCAGGAGGCCGACGGGCAGGGCGACGCCCCCTGGCCGCCGCACTACCGCAAGGCGGCCGGCGAGCCGCGACGGGCGCCGCCCTCGAGGAAGCCGCTGATCGAGGTCGCGCGGGCGGACCGCGAGACCGAGGCGATCGCGGCGGCGGAGGACTGGAAGGCGAAGCACCCGAAGGTGGCGCAGCACCTGGAGCCCGCCGACGTGCTTGTGGACCGCATGCGCGGAAGTTCCTCGCTGTGGTACCGGGTGCGGATCAACCTGGAGCACGTGCCGGCGCGCCTGCGGCCCGAGGACGACGGCCCGCCGCAGGACGGCAAGCCCAAGGTGCCGAAGGAGGCCAAGCCCAGGGCCTGACCTCCACGGCGCCATTCAGTGCTGCGCCGCCTCCCTGGCCCGGAACACCTTCGCCAGCTCGAACGGCGTCGTCACCTCCAGCTGGTCGAAGCGGCACTCCTGCGCCGGCTTGTCGTCGCGCCAGCGCAGGAACACCGCGGCATGCCGGAAGCGGTTGCCCTGCAGGTGGTCGTACTTGACCTCGCACACGCGCTGCGGCCGCAGCGGCTCCCAGCTCAGGTCCTTGCCGCCGCTCCAGCGGCTCTGCGCGCCGGGCATGCGCTGCGCGTCGCCGACCCCCGCGCCGGCCCACTCGCGCCAGGGGTGGTCCTCCAGCGCGTCCTTGCGCAGCGGCGCCAGCGCCTCCAGCAGTTCCTGGCGCATCCCCATGGTGAAGGACGAAGTCACGCCCACGTGCTGCAGCACGCCGTGCTCGTCGTACAGCCCCAGCAGCAGCGAGCCGATCGCGTCGTCGCGGTCCTTGTACCAGCGGAAGCCGGCCACCACGCAATCGGCGCTGCGCACGTGCTTGATCTTCAGCATCGCCCGCTTGCCCGGCTGGTAGCTCGCCGACTCCAGCTTGGCGATCACGCCGTCGAGGCCGGCCCCTTCGAACTTCTCCAGCCATTCCTCGGCCTGCGCCCGGTCGCGGGTGACCGGCGTCAGGTGCAGCGGCGGCCTGGCCTTGCCCAGCAGGCGCTCCAGCCGGGCCCGTCGCTCGGACTGCGGCAACTCCATGGTGGATTTGCCGCCGGCGGCCAGCAGGTCGAAGGCGACGAAGCTGGCGGGCGTCTCCTTCGCCAGCCGGGCCACACGCGAGGCGGCCGGATGCAGGCGCATCTGCAGCGCGTCGAAGTCCAGGCCGCCGGGCGTGGCCACCACGATCTCGCCGTCCAGCACGCAGCCCTTGGGCAACTCCTCGTGCAGCGCCTTCTCCAGCTCGGGGAAGTAGCGGTTCAGGGGGCGCAGGTCGCGGCTCTGCAGGTAGGTCTGCTCGGCGCCGCGGAACACCAGCGCGCGGAAGCCGTCCCACTTGGGCTCGAACAGGAAGCCCGGCCCGTCGGGCAGCACTTCGGCGATCTTGGCCAGCATCGGCTCGATGGGCGGGGAGGGCAGGCCGGTGGCGGACATGGGGCGTATTTAACCCTTTGCAGCCGATCCGTGGGGGGCGACGCGCGCCTGCCAGCCCTTCCGGTAAAATCCGGCCCAACCGAGGAGCGTTGCAGCGTCCGCCATGGACGCGAGGCTCGGATTCCATGCAACGACGCTCACCCACCTTTCCGTGCGGTGAGTCCTCCGGAAGGTGGGCTCTCCACCATCACGTTCCGGAGCCACCATGAACGCCGTTCTCAAGACCGCCGCGCCCGCCGACTGCGCGATCACCGACATCTCGCTCGCCGGCTGGGGCCGCAAGGAAATCCGCATCGCCGAGACCGAGATGCCCGGCCTGATGGCGATCCGCCAGGAATTCGCCAAGGCCCAGCCCCTGAAGGGCGCGCGCATCACCGGCTCGCTGCACATGACGATCCAGACGGCGGTGCTGATCGAGACGCTGCAGGCGCTGGGCGCCCAGGTGCGCTGGGCCTCGTGCAACATCTTCTCCACCCAGGACCACGCGGCCGCCGCCATCGCCGCCGGCGGCACGCCGGTGTTCGCCAAGAAGGGCGAGTCGCTGGAGGAGTACTGGGACTACACGCACCGCATCTTCGACTTCGGCGCCAAGGGCAGCGAGGGCGAAGGCCCCAACATGATCCTGGACGACGGCGGCGACGCCACGCTGCTGATGCACCTGGGCCAGCGCTGCGAGAAGGACCTGTCGCTGATCGACACGCACTCGTCCGAGGAAGAGCGCATCCTGCACAACGCCATCCGCAGCAAGCTGGCGGAAGACCCCACCTGGTACAGCCGCAAGTCGGCCAGCATCCTCGGCGTGACCGAGGAGACCACCACCGGCGTGCACCGCCTGCAGGACATGGCCGCCAACGGCAAGCTGAAGTTCCGCGCCATCAACGTCAACGACTCGGTCACCAAGAGCAAGTTCGACAACCTGTACGGCTGCCGCGAGTCGCTGGTGGACGGCATCAAGCGCGCCACCGACGTGATGGTGGCCGGCAAGGTCGCCCTGGTGGCCGGCTACGGCGACGTGGGCAAGGGCTCGGCCCAGGCCCTGCGCGCCCTGTCGGCCCAGGTGTGGGTGACCGAGATCGACCCGATCAACGCGCTGCAGGCCGCCATGGAAGGCTACCGCGTGGTGACGATGGACTACGCCGCCGACAAGGCCGACATCTTCGTGACCTGCACCGGCAACCGCGACGTCATCACCTACGCCCACATGGCGAAGATGAAGGACCAGGCGATCGTCTGCAACATCGGCCACTTCGACAACGAGATCGACGTCGCGTCGCTCGAGAAGAAGTGCCAGTGGGAGGAGATCAAGCCGCAGGTCGACCACGTGATCTTCGAGGGCGGCAAGCGCATCATCCTGCTGGCCAAGGGCCGCCTGGTGAACCTGGGCTGCGCCACGGGCCACCCGAGCTACGTGATGTCCTCCTCCTTCGCCAACCAGACGCTGGCGCAGATCGAGCTGTTCACCAAGCCCGAGAAGTACGAGGTGGGCCAGGTGTACGTGCTGCCCAAGCACCTGGACGAGAAGGTCGCGCGCCTGCAGCTGTCGAAGCTGGGCGCGCAGCTGACGGAGCTGACGGATGCCCAGGCGGCGTACATCGGCGTGAACAAGAGCGGTCCGTACAAGCCCGACACCTATCGCTATTGAGAGCCACGTCATCCCCGGCCTCCGGGGATGACGCCCGACCCATGCGTGCCGACCAACTCCTCGTCGATCGCGGCCTCGCCGCCACCCGCTCGCAGGCGCAGCGCCTCATCGCCGCCGGCGTGCGCTGGTTCGACGGCGCCCGCTGGGTGGACGTGGGCAAGAACGGCGAGGAGATCCCGGAACAGGCCCAGATCGAGCTGCTCGATGCCTCGGAGTCGCGCTACGTCTCGCGCGGCGGCCTGAAGCTCGAAGGCGGGCTGAAGGCCAGCGGCCTCGACGTCACCGGCTGGACCTGCCTCGACGTCGGCCAGTCCACCGGGGGCTTCACCGACTGCCTGCTGCAGCACGGCGCCGCCGCCGTGACCGGCGTGGACGTCGGCCACGGCCAGCTCCATGCCAAGCTGCGCCAGGACCCGCGCGTGGTCGCCATCGAGAAGCTCAACGCACGCGACCTGCGCGACGAGCAGATCGGCGCCCACTACGACCTGATCGCCGGCGACCTTTCCTTCATCTCGCTGACGCTGGTGCTGCCGGCGCTGGCGCCGCTCGCCAAGCCGGGCGGCCACCTGCTGATGCTGGCCAAGCCGCAGTTCGAGCTGCAGCCGCAGCAGATCGGCAAGGGCGGCCTGGTGCGCGATCCTTCCCTGTATGCGGTGGTCGAGCAGCGCCTGCGCGAATGCTGCGCGGCGCTGGACCTCGACGTCGCCGGCTGGTACGACAGCCCCATCGCGGGCGGCGACGGCAACCGCGAATTCTTCCTGCACGCCAAGGCGAGGAGCCTCTGATGCTTCCGATCTCCCTCGAATTCTTCCCGCCCAAGACGCCGGAGGGCGCCGACAAGCTGCGCGCCGCCCGCAAGGAGCTCTATGCGCTGCAGCCGGAGTTCTGCTCCGTGACCTACGGCGCGGGCGGTTCCACCCATGCCGGCACCTTCACCACCGTGGGCGAGATCCTCGCCGAAGGCGTGGAGGCGGCCAGCCACTTCTCGTGCATCGGCGCCACGCGCGCCAAGGTGCGCGACCAGCTCGCGCAGCTCAAGGCCATGGGCGTGCGGCGCCTGGTGGCCCTGCGCGGCGATCTTCCCAGCGGCTACGGCATCGGCGGCGAGTTCCTCTATGCCAGCGAGCTGGTGGAGTTCATCCGCGCCGAGACCGGCCGCGAATTCCGCATCGAGGTGGCGTGCTACCCCGAGACGCACCCGCAGGCGAAGTCGCCGCAGGGCGACCTGCAGGCCTTCGCCACCAAGGTCAGGGCCGGCGCCGATGCCGCGATCACCCAGTACTTCTACAACAGCGACGCCTACTTCCGCTTCGTCGAGGAGGCGCGCAAGCTGGGCGTGCAGGCACCGGTGGTGCCGGGCATCATGCCGATCACCAATTCGAGCCAGCTGCTGCGCTTCTCGGACGCCTGCGGCGCCGAGGTGCCGCGCTGGATCCGGCTGCGGCTGCAGGGCTTCGGCGACGACACCGCCTCGATCCGCGCCTTCGGCCTCGACGTGGTGGCCGACCTGTGCGAACGCCTGATCCGCGGCGGCGTCCCGGGCCTGCACTTCTACACGATGAACCAGTCGGCGGCGACGCTCGCCGTGCTGCGCCAGATCAGCGCCCTGCGCTGAAGGCTTAGGCCACGAGCGCGCGCGCGCTGCGCAGCGCCTGCTGCAGGTAGCTGCCCCCGAACAGCACGGCGTGGTTCAGGAGGTGGTAGAGCTGGTAGAGCTGCGTGCGCTTGAGGTCGGGCCAGATCCCGCCCGAGTGTTCGTAGGCTTCGCGAAAGCCGCGCGGCGGGCTGCCGAACAGCTCCATCATCGCGAGCTCCGCCTGCGCGTCGGAACACGACACGGCGGGGTCGAACACCACCGGCGTGCCGTCGGACAACATGCCCCAGTTGCCCTGCCACAGGTCCCCGTGGATCAGGGAGGGCCGCGGCGCGCGGCCGTCGGCGAACAGGCCGGGCAAGGTCTCGATCACCGCATCGATCGCGGAGCGCAGGTCGCCGGGCGCGTTGCGCAGGCGTTCCCGCATGGCGGCCAGGCGCGCGTCGGCGAAGAAGGCGATCCAGCCCGAGGCGGTGGGCGCCTGCGTGGGCGTGTTGCGCTGCGGCGTGGCTCCGACGTAGTTGTCGCTGCGCCAGCCGAAGCCCGCCGGCTCCAGCGGCGCGGCATGCGCGTGCAGCGCGGCCAGCGCTTCGCCGAAGCGGAAGCCGAACTCCGCGTCGGGCCGGCCGAGCTGCAGCCACTCGAGCGCGAGGATCACGCCGCCGCCCGGACGATCGAGCACGGCACGCACCGCCGGCACGCGGATCGTCTCCGTGGCGGCGAGCGCGCGCAGCCCGTCCGCCTCGGCGCGGAGCATGCCCGCGGCCGTTTCGGCGGCGCTCTTGAGGAAGAGGAGTTCGCGGCCCTGCCGGGCTTCCCACGTGTCGCAGAAGGCACTGGCCCCGAGGGCCTGGAGCTGCCAGCGGCCACCCAGCAGTTCGCCGAGCTCCGGCAATGGTTCCTGCAGCTGTTGCATCCGCGCAATTGTGGGTTGCGCATTCGTGAACGGCTGGGCCTGCAATGTATCAATGCGCGGCTTTGTGACACCCGCCGGAAGCCTGACTGTCGAGCCACGCTTAAGCTCGACGGCGATGAAGTCGATCGTCTTTTCCCTCGTTGCCGCCGGTGGGGCGGCCCTCCTGGCCCCGTCCGCCCTGGGCGCCGGGCCGGCGCTCCAGGTCTGCGGGCCGCAGGTGTCCGTCGAGGAATTGCTGCGGCAGATCAACGCCGCGCGCGCGGCGGGCCACCGTTGCGGCGGCCGCGCGATGGGGCCGGCGACTCCGCTGCAGTGGGACGCCGCGCTGTATTCGGCGGCGCAGGGCCACTCGCTGGACATGGCCAAGCGCAACTACTTCGAGCACCGCAGCCCCGAAGGCGTGGACGTCGCCGCCCGCGCGTCCGCCGTGCGCTACCCCTGGAAGAGCGTCGGCGAGAACATCGCGGCCGGCGCCCGCAGCATGCCGGACGCCGTGCAGAACTGGCTGGAGAGCCCGGGCCACTGCGAGAACATCATGAACCCCGCCTTCAGCGACGTGGCTGTTGCGTGCGTGGCACAGCCCGGCACGCAATGGGGCACGTATTGGACGATGGTGCTGGGGCGGAAATAGCCGGTTGCATTTGGACATGCGGTGTTAGCTCAGCAGTGGGAAGCTGAGCCGATGCAGTCCCCTTCCATGTTTCGTCCCTGGGCCGTGATCGGCCTGCTGGCGCTCACCTGCGCCTCGGTCGCCGACGCCGCCTACGTCACCCAATGCGGCGTGCAGGCGCAGGAAGCGCTGCGGCGCATCAACGCCGCACGCGCGGTCGGCCAGCGTTGCGGCTGGCGCAGCATGCCGCCGGCGCCGCCCCTGCACTGGAACGAGACCTTGCAGACCGTCGCGACCCGCCACTCGCAGGACATGGCGGTGCGCAACTACTTCGACCACCGGAGCCCGGACGGCCGCACGATCCGCGAACGGGTGTCGGGCACGCCGTACAAGTTCAGCCTCGTGGGCGAGAACCTGGCCGGCGGCGATCCCACCGTGACCAGCGCCGTGCAGGGCTGGATCGAAAGCCCCAGCCATTGCGAGAACATGATGGACCCGCGCTTCCTCGACGTCGCCGTCGCCTGCGTGGGCCGGCACGGAAGCCAGTGGGGGACCTACTGGACGATGGTCCTGGGGCGGCGCCGCTAGCCGCCCGACTCGACGAGCTGGGCCTGCCCCTTCCCGCGTCCCAGCACTTCCAGCACCGGCGGCAAGGTCTCCTGCAGGCTTGCCTTCAGCGTGTGCGGCGGGTTGACGAGGAACACGCCGCTGGCGGTCAGCCCCGGACGCGGCGTGGCCTCGCCCGGCGTGTGCGTCTTCGCGCGCTCCGGAGACTGGCCGATGCTGAGGATGGCGTGCAGCCAGGGCTTGCCGGCCTGGTTGGCCAGCGTCTTCAGCCGGCGGGGCAGTTCGTGCGCCTCGGGCCGCGGGATCACCGGATACCAGATCATGTAGGTGCCGGTGGCGAACTTGCGCAGGCTCTCCTGCAGGGTCGCGGCCACGCGCGCGTAGTCGTGTTTCAGCTCGTAGCTGGGGTCGATCAGGACCAGGCCGCGCCGCGACGGCGGCGGCAACAGGGCGCGCAGCCCCTCGAAGCCGTCCTCGCGCTTGAGGCCGATCTGCCGCCCTGCGTGCAGCTGTTCGACGTGCGTGGCCAGTGCCTTGCTGTCGGTGGGGTGCAGCTCGAACAGCCAGAGCTTGTCCTTCGCCTCCTGCCTCAGCAGGGCCTGCGTCACGAAGGGCGAGCCGGGATAGACCCGGGTCTTGCCGGAAGGATTGAAGCTGGCGAGCAGCTGCAGGTAATCGGCCAGCAGCGGGGGCGCCTCGGCCGCGAGCGGGCTGGCCACCAGTTTCAGGATCCCGTCCTGCGCCTCGCCGGAGGTGTCGGCGAAGTCGCTGTCGAGGCGGTAGAGGCCGGCGCCGGCGTGGGTGTCGACCACCGAGATCGCCGTGGGCTTGGCCGTGAGGTGCCTGAGGACTGCGATCAGCACCATGTGCTTGAGGACGTCGGCGTGGTTGCCGGCATGGAAGCCGTGGCGGTAGCTGAACATGGGGGGTGGATGGTAGCCGGTTGCGGCAGACCGCCGCCAAGGCACAGGGCTCCGGATTTTCGTATAATGCCGGGTTCCGTAGCGATTCTGAGTCCCGCGACGGAGAACAGAGAGGGGCACCTGCGGTGCCTCGATGCGCCAGGGGCGCCCCGACCTGCATGCCACCTAAGAGGTCCCCGCCAGAGGGACACCGACCGTGGAAAAGGACTCGCCCAAACCAAGCTCGAAAGTCTTTATGACCACCACTGTCAGCGCCAAGCCCGCTGACGTGAAGCACGAGTGGTTTGTGATTGACGCCACCGACAAGGTGCTCGGACGGGTAGCCAGCGAAGCTGCCCTCCGTCTGCGCGGCAAGCACAAGGCCATTTACACGCCTCACGTCGACACCGGCGACTTCATCGTCGTCATCAACGCCTCCAAGCTGCGTGTCACCGGCACCAAGGAGACCGACAAGGTCTACTACCGGCACACCGGCTACCCGGGCGGCATCAAGGCCCAGACCTTCAAGGAAATGCAGGCCAAGCACCCCGGCCGCGCCCTGGAGAAGGCCGTGAAGGGCATGCTGCCCAAGGGCCCCCTGGGCTACGCCATGATCAAGAAGCTGAAGGTCTACGGCGGCGCCGAGCACCCGCACAGCGCGCAGCAACCGAAGCCCCTGGAGATCTGAGCATGATCGGTGAATGGAACAACGGCACCGGCCGCCGCAAGAGCAGCGTCGCGCGTGTCTTCCTGAAGAAGGGCTCCGGCAAGATCACGGTCAATGGCAAGGACATCGCCGAATTCTTCGGCCGCCAGACCTCGATCATGATCGCCAAGCAGCCGCTGGTGCTGACCGGCAATGTCGAAGCCTTCGACATCCAGGTCAACGTCCACGGTGGCGGCGAATCCGGCCAGGCCGGCGCCGTGCGCCACGGCATCACCCGTGCCCTGATCGACTACGACGCGGCCCTGAAGCCCCAGCTGTCGCAAGCCGGCTTCGTCACCCGCGACGCCCGCGAAGTGGAACGGAAGAAGGTCGGCCTGCACTCCGCCCGCCGCCGCAAGCAGTTCAGCAAGCGCTAAGCTTTTTGCTGCAACGGCACGAAGAAGCCCGGTCCGCCGGGCTTTTTCTTTTTCCGCACCTTCGTTGTGGCGCCGAGACAGCGCGCACCGATTGCGTCAGGAAGCCTAGGACAAGCTGTCGTCCGACACAAAGCCGCACATGTGGAGACTTGTCGCTCCTGCCGGCTTTGGGCAGCATCCTCATCCATATGCGTTTCAAGCTGCTCCGTCGCAGGCTCACGATCAGCGCACCCAGCATGAAGGTGCGCAGCGCCATGCCCTGGCCCCTGCGTTGTGCCGGGGCCGCGGTCGTGCTCGGGTTCTGCGCGGCCATCGGCCTGTGGGCCTTCGAACTGGGCAAGGACATCGCCGGCGTCGACGTTGCGTCCAAGGAAGAACTCTCGCGGCTGCGGGAGGAAGTGGTCGGCCTGCGCCGCGATCGCGACCGCCTGCAGTCCGTCCTCAACACGTCCGGCAGCGCGATCACCGTCGAACGATCGGCGCAGGAGCGGCTGGCGGCGCAGGTCCGCTCGCTGGAGGCGCAGAACCGCACCCTGCGGGAGGACCTGGGCTTCTTCGAGAAGCTGATGCCGGCCAGCGGCACCGAGGCGGTCGCGATCCGCGGCCTGCAGGCCGAGGTGCTCTCCGGCAGGCAGCTCAAGTGGCAGGTGCTGGTGATTCAGCCGGTCAAGAATGCTCCCGAATTCCGCGGCAGGCTGGAGCTGAGCGTCTCCGGCACCCTCGACGGCCAGCCCTGGCTGATGCCCCTGCCGGGCGGCCCGCAGGCCCTGCAATTCCGCCAATACCGGCGGCTGGAGGGCATGGTGGACCTGCCGCCCCAGGCCGTCGTGAAGAATGTCTCGGCCCGGGTGCTGGAGGGAGCGACCAGCCGGGCCGTGCAGAATGTGTCTTTGTAGGTCGTACGTTCGTTGAGGAGCATTCCCATGTTCGGTAAAAAAACCCAGCCGCCCATCAAGAGCCTGATCGCCCAGGGCACCCGCATCGAGGGCAACATGAAGTTCAAGGAAGGCCTGCGCATCGACGGCGAGGTCTTCGGCGACATCCAGGCCAGCCCGGAAGAGAACGGCAGCCTGCTGGTGATCTCGGAAGCCGCGGTGGTCCAGGGTTCCATCCAGGCCGACCATGTGATCGTCAACGGCACCGTGCGCGGCCCGGTCCATGCCCGCGAGCTGCTGGAATTGCAGCCCAAGGCCAGGATCGAAGGCGATGTTTCCTACGTGGCGCTTGAGATGCACCAGGGCGCCACCATCTGCGGACAGTTGCGGCCGCTGATGACGGGGGTTTCCGAGGAGGAAAAGCCCTTACTGAAGCTGGCGGCAAAGAGCGCCTGATGGACGGCCGAGCTGCGGCCGGCTTAACATCAGGTCAATACCCTCACCAGAGAGTCCAATGAGCGCAGTCGCCGAACAAGTCACCGAAATGCCCGCCCCGCTGATCTTCACGGACAGTGCTGCGAACAAGGTCGCCGAGCTGATCGCGGAGGAAGGCAACCCGGACCTGAAGCTGCGCGTCTTCGTGCAGGGCGGCGGCTGCTCGGGCTTCCAGTACGGCTTCACCTTCGACGAGATCGCCAACGACGACGACACCGTCATGATGAAGAACGGCGTCTCGCTCCTCATCGACGCCATGAGCTACCAGTACCTGGTGGGCGCCGAGATCGACTACAAGGAAGACCTGCAGGGCGCCCAGTTCGTGATCAAGAACCCGAACGCCGCCACCACCTGCGGTTGCGGCTCCAGCTTCTCGCCGTCCGACCACTAAGCGGGGTAGATGCCCCCCAGCACACGGGCGCCGCGGGCGCCCGTGGTGCTTTCCAGGTGCAGCTTTTCGCCGCGGACGCACTTCCTTGCCAGCCAGGCGAAGGCGGCGGCTTCCACCTGCAGGGGCGGCAGGCCGGCGTCCGCGCTGGAGATCACCCGGGCCTGCGGCAGCAGGGCGGCCAGCCGCCGCATCAGGTGGCCATTGAGCGCGCCGCCGCCGCAGACGATCAGGCGCGTGAGGCCGGGCGCGTGGCGCTGCACGTCCTGCGCGCAGGAGCGGGCGGTGAGCTCCGTCAGCGTGGACTGCACGTCCTGCGGGGCCGCGTCCGGGGCTTTCTGCAGGTGGCCGGCCAGCCAGGGCCGGTTGAACAGGTCGCGGCCGGTGCTCTTGGGCGGTGACTGCGAGAAATACGGCTCGGCCAGCAGCGAAGCCAGCAGGGGTTCCACCACGCGGCCGCCGGCGGCCCAGCGGCCGTCGTGGTCGTAGGGCTGTCCGGTGTGCTGGAGGCACCAGGCATCCATGAGCGCGTTGCCGGGGCCGCAGTCGAAGCCCTGCATGCTGCCGTCGGCGCGCAGCAGGGTGATGTTGGAGATGCCCCCGATGTTCAGGACGCCCGCGGTTTCGCCGGCATGGGCGAACACCGCCTGGTGGAACACCGGCGCCAGGGGCGCGCCCTGGCCGCCCGCGGCCACGTCGCGGCTGCGGAAGTCCGCCACCACCCGGATCCGCGTCAGTTCGGCCAGCAGGGCCGGTTGGGCGAGCTGGATGGTGTAGCCGGTGCCGTCGAACATCGCGGGGCGGTGGCGCACCGTCTGGCCGTGCGCGCCGATCGCATCGATGTCTTCCGGTTCCAGGCCCGCCCGCAGCAGCAGCTTCGCCGCCACCTCCGCGTAGACCCGCATCAGCGCGTTGCCCGCCAGCCACGCCCGATGGAGTTCATCGGGGCCGGAGGCGTTGAGCGCCATGAGCTCCAGGCGCAGGGTCTCGTCGAAACCCGCGCTCGCATGTTGCAGGACCCGGAGGCCGCCCGAAGAGAAGTCGGCGATGACGCCGTCCACCCCGTCCATCGAGGTGCCGGACATCAGGCCGATGAAGAGATCCGCCATGGGCCGCATCCTAGGGCATGACGAACGACAAATGACGGACGACGGGCCCGGAAGCCTTTGTCATCCGTCATGAAACCGCGCGGCGGCGGAAGATCGTCCGCCGCGCCGGGGGGCGTCAGCGCGCCGACGCGACCATGTTGGCCGAGGCGGCCACGGCCAGCTGCGTGCGCATGACCTCGGCCAGGCGCTCGAAGTTCGGGCGGGCCTGGGCCGTCAGCTCGGTGGGCACCACGTAGCGGCGGGCCACCTCCAGCGGATCGCGCTGGACGCCCTTTTCCTTGAACTCGAAGTGCAGGTGCGGGCCGGTCGCCCAGCCGGTCGAACCCACGGCGCCGATGCGCTGGCCGCGTTCCACGGCCTGGCCGCGCCTGACGTCGATG
The DNA here is from genome assembly GCF_016722785.1 of Ramlibacter monticola. Lineage (GTDB taxonomy): Bacteria > Pseudomonadota > Gammaproteobacteria > Burkholderiales > Burkholderiaceae_C > Ramlibacter > Ramlibacter monticola. The sequence goes on from NZ_JAEQNE010000004.1 coordinate 177,673, forward strand.
CGGCTCAGGTGCGCATACAGGGTCGTGTTGCCCTTGCCGTGGTCGATCTCGACCACGTTGCCGTAGCCGTTCTGGACGCCGGTGAACTGCACCAGGCCAGATCCGATGGTGCGGACCGGCGCGCCGGTGGGGGCACCGAAGTCGACCCCCGTGTGCGCGCGCCAGGTGTGGTGGATCGGATGGAGGCGCATAGCGAAGCCGCTGGTGATGCGGGTGACCTCCATCGGCGAGACCAGGAAGGCGCGCTCCAGGCTGCGGCCCTGGAGGTCGAAATAGCCGCCCCGCTGGCCGGCCTGCTGGAACCACATGGCGTCCAGGTTGCGGCCGCCGTTGACGAACTGCGCCGACACCACGCGGCCGGTGCGCATCGGCTCGCCGTCCGCTTCGAGCGTCTCGTAGACCACCGCGAAGCGGTCGCCGGGGTGCAGGCGATGGAAATCGACGTCGGCGGAGAAGATGTCCACCAGCTGGCTGGTGACGGCGTCCGGGATGCCGGCCTCGTCCACGGCCTGGAACAGCGTGCTGCGGATGCTGCCGCTGCCCACGCGCAGGGAGGCGACCAGCGGCGCCGTCTCGACGCGGCTGGCAAAGCCGCCGGAAGGCTGGCGTTCCACCACCAGGCGCTTGAAAGTCCCTTCGTCGCCGGGCCAGCGCACCGTCAGGCGCAGCAGGTTGCGGCCATCGGTGGCCTCGGCGCTGACCTGCCGGCCGGGAGCGCCCAGCACCTGCGGGCGCGCCACGGCGTCCTGGCGCAGGAAGGCGGCCGCGGCGGCATCGTTGACGCCCAGGCGGGCCAGCAGGGCTTCCGCGGTGTCGGAGGAGCGGACCGCTTCGGCCGTGAACAGGCTGAAGTGGTGGGCATCGAGCGCCTCGGCCTGCTGCTCCAGCGAAAGGGGCTGCACGGTCTCGAGGATCTCACGCACCGGCAGGGCGGCGGGGTCCGGGCCGAGCGAGGCCACGGCATAGGCGCCCCCGCCCATGGTGAGGAGGAGGGCGGCTACGATCGCCGTGACCTGTCGCGGGTGGTGCTGCAGCACGTGGCCTGCACGTGCGACGAGCCGCTCCCCGGCGGTCAAGACATTCTTGTTCAACGTTTACGTCCCCGTTCTTGTCCGGGTATGTAGGACAAAGTCCTACGCGAGTCCCGGGTGGTTTCCTGCAGCATCGTGCGGTGCGCGCCGATGGCCGGAAGTCGAATAAAGCTGCCGCCACTAGAATCGGCAGGCACAAAACGAGCCGAAGTATAGCCAGCTCTGCGGCGGCTGCCTCTGCAAAACCCCTTATGAATCAAGAAGTTGTTACAGAAATTTTCCCGGTTTCGGAAAAGGTCCGGGCAGCCCTGGCGGTCACTTTGCGGGGGGCGGAGGAACTGATCCCGCAGGACGACTGGGTGCGAAAACTGGCGCGTTCCGAGGCGACCGGGGTCCCCCTGCGCATCAAGCTGGGCCTCGATCCCACCGCTCCGGATATCCATATCGGCCATACCGTCGTTCTCAACAAGCTGCGTCAGTTGCAAGATCTGGGCCACACGGTGATCTTCCTGATCGGCGACTTCACGTCGATGATCGGCGACCCGTCCGGGCGCAACAGCACCCGGCCGCCGCTGACCGCGGAACAGATCCGCGTCAATGCGGAGACCTACCGCGCGCAGGCCTACAAGATCCTGGATCCGGCCAGGACCGAGCTTCGCTACAACAGCGAGTGGAGCGACCCGCTGGGGGCCCGCGGCATGATCCAGCTGGCGGCGAAGTACACGGTGGCGCGGATGATGGAGCGCAACGACTTCCACGAGCGCTTCAAGGCCGGCACGCCGATCTCGATCCACGAGTTCCTGTACCCCCTGATGCAGGGCTACGACTCGGTGGCGCTGAAAAGCGACCTGGAGCTCGGCGGCACCGACCAGAAGTTCAACCTGCTCATGGGCCGGCACCTGCAGGCCGAATACGGCCAGGAGCCCCAGTGCATCCTGACCATGCCGCTGCTGGAAGGCCTGGACGGCGTCGAGAAGATGTCCAAGAGCAAGGGCAACTACATCGGCATCACCGAGGACGCGAACACCATGTTCGCCAAGGTGATGTCGATCTCGGACCCGCTCATGTGGCGCTGGTACACCCTGCTGTCCTTCCGCAGCGAGGCGGAGATCGCCGCGCTGAAGAAGGAAGTGGAGGGCGGGCGCAATCCGCGCAACGCCAAGGTGATGCTGGCCAAGGAGATCACCGCGCGCTTCCACAGCGCCGTGGCGGCCGATGCGGCGGAACAGGACTTCGTCAACCGCAGCAAGGGCGGGGTGCCGGACGAGATCCCCGAGCTGGCGCTCTCCGGCGCGCCGCTCGGGATCGCGCAGCTGCTGAAACAGGCGGCCCTCGCGCCTTCGACTTCCGAGGCGAACCGCCTGATCGACGGCGGCGGGGTGCGCATCGACCAGTCGCCGGTGAGCGACAAGGGCCTGAAGCTGGCGGCCGGCACCTATGTCGTGCAGGTCGGCAAGCGCAAGTTCGCGCGCGTGACCCTGAGCTGACGCCGGACGGTGGCGCGCGCCCTCAGAGCTTGAGGATCCAGCGCACCATCGTCACGATGTCTTCGTCCTTGACCTGCGTGTTGGGCGGCATGGGCATCTGGCCCCAGACGCCGGTGCCGCCCTTCTTGACCTTCTCGATCAGCCGGGCTTCCGCCGCCTTGTCGCCCTTGTACTTGGCGGCCACGTCCTTGTAGGCCGGCCCGACCAGCTTCTTGTCGATGGCATGGCAGGCCACGCAGCCGCTCGTCTTGATGAGGTCTTCGCCCGCGTCCGCCGCCTGGGCGAGGGGCGCCCACGCCAGCGTCGCCAGCGCGCATGCAGCAATCGATGCAATCTTCATTGCCTGCCTCCTTTGTCGGCGCGCAGGATACGCCCCCTTGCCCCGCGGGGCGGTAGCAACCTGTTCGCGGGAAGGGCCGGAGGGTGGCGCGGACCAGGCGGCGGCTGCGGGACATCCGACCCGCAGCCGCCGGTCGGGAAGCCCGCCCTGACGGTCCATCCGGGCCGGCCGCACCGAGTCGTCAGCGGGCTCCGGCCGCCTCCAGCATCTTCACCATCTCCCCATACCCCCGCGCCTTCGCCAGCTGCAGCGGCGTGCGCCCCTCGCGGTCGGTGAGTTGCAGGCTGGCGCCGGCCTGGACCAGCGCGCGCAGCGTGTCCTGGTGGCGCGGGCCGCCGTCGCCCAGCACGATGGACTCGATCACGGCCGTCCAGTGCAGGTTGTTCACGTGGTCCAGCGGGGCGCCGGCGGCAATGAGCTGGCGCACCACCCCCGCATGCCCCAGGTGCGCGGCGGCGATCAGGGCCGTGCCGTCGTAGCGGCTGGTCACCTGCTTCGCGCTGGCGCCCAGCGACAGGAGCAGCTTGAGCGTCTCCTCGTCGTTGGCCACCGAGGCGATGGTGACGGTGTCGTAGCGGTCGTTCTCCAGCAGGTTCAGGTCCCCGCCCGCCTTCGCCAGCGCCTGGACCGCGCCCCGCTGCCGCGCGAAGGTGGCCACGTGCAGCGGCGTGCGGCCGTGCGCATCGCGCGCGTTCAGGTCGGCCCGCGCCGCCGCCAGGGAGGCGACACGTGCGGCGTCGCCCGCATGCGCTGCCGCATGCAGGCCCTGGTAGCGGGCCGCCTCGGCCGGCGTCGGGCCCACCTGGGCCTGCACGCCCGCCGCGGCCGCCAAGGCCACGGCGGCCAGGAGATGCCAGGCCTTCATTGCAGTTGTCCCTTGACCTTGTCGATCGCCGCGATGGCGCACTGCTCGTCGAGGTGGCCGCCGGGCGCCCCGCCCACGCCGACCGCGCCGATGGTGTCGTTGCCGACCTTGATCGGCACGCCGCCCCCGAGCAGCAGGAAGCCGGGCAGGTAGACCAGGTTGGCGCCGGCGGGGTTGGACTGCGCGCCCTGCATCATGGCCTGGGTCGCGTTCTTCGCCGAGGCCGAGGTCCAGGCCTTGCGCTCGCTGGAGCCCAGCGTGTGCGGGCCGGCATTGTCGGCGCGCAGCACCGCGCGCACCGTGCCGGCGCGGTCCACCACGGTGGCCGCGACCGCGTAGCCGTTGGCGGCGCAGGCGTTCACCGCCTCCAGCGCGATCTGGTTCGCCAGGGGCAGGGAGATGTTGCGTTCGGTGCGGACGGCCTGGGCGGAAGCCCCGGCCGAGGCCAGGACGAGCGAAGCGGCGAGGGCGGAAACGACGGTGCGCATGGGATTCTCCTTCGGGTGGGGCGGCCCGGGTCGGACCGTGGGAGAACTGTAGGGAGCGGCTCCTTTCCGCGGCATTCGTGCGGCTACGCGCGCGCCTCCGTAGATCTACGGAGTCCCGCCGTCCTCGGCGATCAGCGCGGCGTATTGCCGCACCAGCTGGGCCAGCGACTCGGCCTGCAGCTTGGCGAACAGGTTGGCCCGGTGCGTCTCCACCGTCCGCGGCGACAGCGCCAGTGCGCGGCCGATCTCCTTGTTGGTGAGGCCCTCCACGATCAGCCCCGCCACCTCGCGTTCGCGCTCGGACAACTGCGCGTAACGCTCGCGCGCCACGCGGTCGGCGGAGAGCCGCTCGCGCGAGCGCACGTGCTGGCGCACGGCGTTCTGCAGCGCCTCCAGCAGCGCCTCGTCGTCCACCGGCTTTTCCAGGAACTCCGCCGCGCCGCCCTTGAAGGCACGGCGGCACATGTCGACCGTGCCGTGGCCGGTGAGCATGATCACGGGCTGGTCCGCGCCCTGCGCTGCGAGGGCCTCCAGCACGGCGAGGCCGCTCATGCCCGGCATGCGCACGTCCAGCACGATGGCCCCGATGTCCTGCCGCGGGAACTCGCGCAGGAAGACCTGCGGGTCGCTCCAGCCCTGCACGCGCAGGCCCACGGTGGAGATCAGCAGCGCCAGGCTGGCGCGCACGGCCTCGTCATCGTCGACCAGGTGGACCAGCGGGGAGAGCGGGGACGGCGTTGCGTTCATGGGGTGGCGAGCGGCAGGCGCAGGGTGAAGGCGGCGCCGCGCGGGCTGCGCGCCTGCACGCCGAGGCGGCCGCCCATGCCGGCGGCGAGGCTCTCGCACAGGCTCAGGCCCAGGCCCAGTCCGTGCTCGCGCGTGGTGAAGAAGGGCTCGAAGATGCGCGGCAGCACTTCGGGCGCGATGCCCGGCCCGCTGTCGCTCACGGTCAGCGCGCCCTCGCCAGACTGCTGCTCGACCCGCACCGACAGGCTGCGCTCCCCCGGCGGCACCTGCTCCAGCGCCTGCAGCGCATTGGTCAGGAGGTTGTGGATGATCTGCTCCAGCGCCACCGGCTCGGCGCGCACCGCGATCTCCTGCGTGCCGGCCTCCAGCCGCGGCGCCACCTGGCGGCGCGCGAACTCCGGTTCCAGCAGGTACAGCGCATTGCGGACCGCCTGCGACAGCACCACCGGCTGCAGCGCCGCGGCCCCGGCCGGACGCTCGACGCCGCGGCGCAGGCGCGCCAGCACGTCGGCCGCGCGACGGGCCTGTTCCTCGGCCTGGCGCATCGCGCCGCGCGCGGTGTCCAGCTCGGGCGGCTCCTCCTGCAGCAGGCGGCGCGCGGCCTGCGCGCTGGCCAGCACCGCGGCCAGCGGCTGGTTCAACTCGTGCGCCATGCCGGCGGCCAGCTCGCCCAGCGTGTTGAGCCGCGCGACCTGGCCCAGGCGCAGCAGTTCCTCGGCCCGGCGGCGTTCGGCGCGCTGGGCGCGCAGCCAGTGCCACGCGGCCACCGCCGCCGCCATGGCGAGGGCCCACACCGCGATCCAGCGCCAGGGCAGGTCCGACCAGCCCACCGCGCGGCGCGCGACCAGGTCGAAGGGCTGGCTGTCGGCCGCGAGGTGCTTGTGGAACGACAGGGTCCAGAGCCCGGCCCGCCCGTCGCCGGGCTGCAGCAGGAACTGCTGGCCGTCGTATTCCAGCGTGAGTCGCACCGGGCTGGTCGGCGGGTGCATGGGCCATTCGTTCCAGGGCACCACCTTCCGCAGGTCGAAGCGGGTGGCGAAGCTGGCCGGCGCGGCCGCCAGCACCACGCGGTACTGGCCGCGCGCGAAGTCCACGTCCGCCAGGGCCGGCCGACCCTCGACGCGCGAGCGGGACTCCGCGGCGGCGAGCACCGGATCGTTCCAGTCCGCGTCGCGCTCGCGCCGCTGCATCGAGAGGATCTGCGGATAGAGCGCGGGCAGGCGCTGCTCCACGGGCTCTGCGCCCCCGGGCGGCTGCAGCAGCGCCACGGTGGCGAGGATGGCATCGTGCTGGACGACGCGCTGGCTCAGCAGCCGGTGCGCGATGCGTGCGTCGGTCTCGAACGCGTCCTGCAGCCGGGCCAGGGCCAGGCGCACGAGCAGCGCGGCGCCCACTGCCGTGAGCAGGAGCCACAGTCCGAGAGCGGCGCGATGGCGGCCGGGCAGTCGCATGCGCGGCATTCTTGCATGGCCGCTTCGGCACAATGCGGTCCATGTCCGTTGCAATTGCCGCGCAACGCCTGCCGCCGCAGGTGCTCCTGCGCTGGTCCATCGCGGTCGCCGTCGTGACCATCGTGCTCAAGACGCTGGCCTGGTGGCTCACCGATTCGGTCGGCCTGCTGTCCGACGCCATGGAGTCCCTGGTCAACCTGGCGAGCGCCGCCTTCGCCCTGCTGATGGTGAAGATCGCGCAGCGGCCCGCCGACCGGGACCATCCCTACGGCCACCACAAGGCCGAATACTTTTCCGCCGGCTTCGAGGGCCTGGCCATCATGGTGGCCGCCGCGGGCATCCTGTGGGCCGCGGTCGCGCGGCTGCTGGAGCCGCAGCCGCTGGAACAGCTCGGGATCGGCCTGGCCCTGTCGGTGCTCAGTTCCGCGCTCAATGGCGCCCTCGCCTGGGCCATGCTGCAGTCCTCGCGACGGCACCGCTCGATGGCGCTGGAGGGCGACGCGCGGCACCTGATCACCGACGTCTGGACCTCCGCCGGCGTGATCGTCGGCGTGGGCCTGGCCGCGGCCACGGGCTGGCTCTGGCTCGACCCGGTGGTGGCCATCGGCGTGGCCCTGAACATCCTGCGCGAAGGGGTGCGGCTGGTCTGGCGCTCCTCGCAGGGGCTCATGGACGAGGCCCTGGAGCCCGAAGTGATCGCGGAGATCGAGCAGACGCTGGCGCAGTTCAAGCACCGCACGATCCGCTTCGACCACGTGTCCTCGCGCCGCTCCGGCAGCCGCCGCTTCGTGGACCTCCACATGCACATGCCCGCGGACTGGACGCTGGGCCGCGCCGCCGCGGTGCGCTCCTCGGTGGAACAGGCGCTGATGAGCGCGGTGCCGGGGCTGCGCTGCACGATCCAGCTGCTGCCGATGGACGTGGAAACGCATTCCGGCGACGAGGAGGACCTGATCTGATGCTGGCCGTGGTGCAGCGCGTGCGCGAAGCGAAGGTGGTGGTGGAGGGCCGGACCGTCGGCGCGATCGGCCAGGGACTGCTGGCGCTGGTCTGCGCCGAACGCGGCGACACGGAGGCGCAGGCCGGCAAGCTGCTGGCGAAGCTGCTGAAGCTGCGCATCTTCAGCGACGAGGCCGGCAAGATGAACCGCAGCGTGCAGGACGTGGCGGGCGGACTGCTGGTGGTGAGCCAGTTCACGCTGGCGGCCGACACGAGCGGCGGCAACCGGCCGAGTTTCACCAACGCCGCGGCGCCGGAGGAGGGGCGGCGGCTGTACGACTACTTCGTGGCGCGGGCGCGCGCGGCGCATCCCGTGGTGCAGACCGGCGAGTTCGCGGCGGACATGCAGGTGCACCTGGTGAACGACGGGCCGGTGACGATTCCGGTGACGGTGCGCTGAGCGGCTTCCTTCAATAGGGATTCGGGTAGCCCAACGCCCCCATCAGCAGCACCTCCAGCGCCTCCATCTCCAGCGCCTCGCGCTCGCCCAGCTCGTGGTCGTAGCCCTGCGCGTGCAGCGCCCCGTGCACCAGCAGGTGCGCGTAGTGCGCCTCCAGGCTCTTGCCCTGTTCCTTCGCCTCGCGTTCCACCACCGGGCCGCACAGCACCAGGTCGGCCGAGACGACCGGCTCGCGCAGGTAGTCGAAGGTGAGCACGTTGGTGGCGTAGTCCTTGCCGCGGTACTGGCGGTTCAGCGCCTGTCCTTCGTCGGCGCCGACGATGCGCACCGCGAGCTCCGCCGGCGCGGCCAGCGCCATGGCGATCCAGCGTCGCGCCCGGGCGGGGGTCACGATGCGGCGGTGCTCGGCGGCCTTCGGGAAGGCGCCGAACTGCAGCGACAGTTCGAGGCTCATGGGGCCGACTTGCGCGAGGCGTCGTAGGCGTCCACGATGCGCGCCACCAGCGGGTGCCGCACCACGTCGGCGCTGGTGAAGCGGGTGTGCGCGATGCCCTTCACGCGCTTGAGCACCCGTTCCGCATCGACCAGCCCCGACAGCATGCCCTTGGGGAGGTCGACCTGGCTGATGTCGCCGTTCACCACCGCCTTGCTGCCGAAGCCGATGCGCGTGAGGAACATCTTCATCTGCTCGGGCGTCGTGTTCTGCGCCTCGTCGAGGATCACAAAGGCGTTGTTCAGGGTGCGCCCGCGCATGAAGGCCAGCGGGGCGATCTCCAGCGCGTTGCGCTCGAACGCCTTGACGACGCGGTCGAAGCCCATGAGGTCGTACAGCGCGTCGTACAGCGGGCGCAGGTACGGGTCCACCTTCTGCGTCAGGTCGCCGGGCAGGAAGCCGAGCTTCTCGCCCGCCTCCACGGCGGGGCGGGTGAGCACGATGCGCTGCACCGCGTTGCGCTCCAGCGCGTCGACCGCGCAGGCCACGGCGAGGTAGGTCTTGCCGGTGCCGGCCGGCCCGATGCCGAAGGTGATGTCGTGGTTGGTGATGTTGTCCAGGTACACGCTCTGGTTGGGCGTGCGGGCCTTGAGGTCCGCGCGGCGCGTGTGCAGGACCAGGGCGCCGTCCTCGTCCTCCTCCATCATCGCGCCGTCGCCGGCCAGCATCAGCTGCACCTTCTCCTTCGCGATGCTGCGGGAGGACATCTCGTACATCGCCTGCAGGACGTCCATGGCGCGCTGCGCCTTGGCCCGGGGCCCTTCGACCCGGAAGTGCTCGGCGCGGTGCCCGATGCGGACCTGCAGCGCCTCCTCGATGGTGCGGAGGTGTTCGTCCATGGCGCCGCAGAGGTGCGAGAGCCGGGAGTTGTTCAAGGGGCTGAAGGCGTGTCGGAGAATCAACGTGATAATCCCGGGAGAGGGATCGCAATGATAGGCAAATTGACGGGGACGCTGAGCGAGAAGAACCCGCCGCAGGTGCTGGTGGACTGCCATGGCGTCGGCTACGAGGTCGACGTTCCCATGAGCACCTTCTACAACCTGCCCGGCGTCGGCGAGAAGGTGTCGCTGCTGACGCACTTCGTCGTGCGCGAGGACGCGCAGATCCTGTTCGGCTTCGGCTCCGCCGGCGAGCGCGAAGCCTTCCGCCAGCTCATCCGGATTTCGGGCGTGGGCCCGCGCACCGCGCTGGCGGTGCTGAGCGGCATGAGCGTGGGCGACATCGGCCAGGCCGTCACGCAGCAGGACGCGAGCCGGCTGGTGAAGATCCCCGGCATCGGCAAGAAGACCGCGGAGCGGCTGCTGCTGGAGCTCAAAGGCAAGATCGGCGCCGACCTGGGCCACGTCGGCACGGGGCCGGTCGACGACCACCAGGGTGACATCCTGCAGGCGCTGGTGGCCCTGGGCTACAGCGACAAGGAGGCGCAGGCCGCCCTGAAGTCGCTGCCGAAGGACGTGAGCGTGAGCGATGGCATCAAGCAGGCGCTGAAGGCACTGGCCCGATGAGCGCCGCACGGCCGCCCGAAGGCGCTCGCCCCCTCCGCTTGCGGAGGGCGGAGGCGCAGGCCGCGCAGCGGACCAGCCTGGGGGAGGACTCGTGACCATCCAGACCGACGACTTCGCGCCGCCGCCGTCCAAGCGGGTCGTTTCCGCCGCGCCGGTGTCGCCGGCCGAAGAGGCGCTGGAGCGGGCCCTTCGGCCGAAAGGCCTGAAGGAATACGTCGGCCAGGCCAAGACGCGCGAGCAGCTGGAGATCTTCATCGGCGCGGCCCGCAAGCGCGGCGAGGCGCTGGACCACGTGCTGCTGTTCGGCCCCCCTGGCCTCGGCAAGACGACGCTGTCGCACATCATCGCCCACGAGCTGGGCGTGAACCTGCGCCAGACCTCCGGCCCAGTGCTGGAGAAGCCCAAGGACCTGGCCGCGCTGCTGACCAACCTGGAGCGCAACGACGTCCTGTTCATCGACGAGATCCACCGCCTCTCGCCGGTGGTGGAGGAAATCCTCTACCCCGCGCTGGAGGACTACCAGATCGACATCATGATCGGCGAAGGCCCCGCGGCCCGCTCGATCAAGCTGGACCTGCAGCCCTTCACGCTGGTGGGCGCGACCACGCGCGCCGGCATGCTGACCAACCCCCTGCGCGACCGCTTCGGCATCGTGGCGCGGCTGGAGTTCTACACGGCGGAGGAGCTGACGCTGATCGTGCACCGCAGCGCGCGGCTGCTCAGCGCGCCGATCGACGCCGAGGGCGCGGCGGAGATCGCATGCCGCTCGCGCGGCACGCCCCGCATCGCCAACCGCCTGCTGCGCCGCGTGCGCGACTACGCCGACGTCAAGGGCACCGGCCACATCTCGCGCGACATCGCGCAGAAGGCGCTGGCGATGCTGGACGTCGACCCGCAAGGCTTCGACGTCATGGACCGCAAGCTGCTGGAGGCCGTGATCCACCGCTTCGACGGCGGCCCCGTGGGCCTGGACAACGTCGCCGCCTCCATCGGCGAGGAGCGCGACACCATCGAGGACGTGATCGAGCCCTACCTGATCCAGCAAGGCTACCTGCAGCGCACGCCGCGCGGCCGCGTCGCCACGATGGCGGCCTACCGCCACCTGGGCGTCACGCCGCCGCGCCCGGAAGGCGGCTTGTTCGAGTCCTGAGCAGCGGGGAAGGGGCGCTCGCCGTCCGCGCGTTGTGGACGATCAGGACCTGCGCCACGTAGTACGTCGAGAGGATCCACAGCGGGGCCAGCGGCACCGGCAGCGCGAACCGGTGGATCGCGAGGATCGCGTCGCTGAGCATGAACACCGCCGCGCCGGCCGCGACGCCCAGGGAGGCGCGATCGCGCAGCAAGGTCGCCCGCCCGATCGCCTGCGCCGCCATCAGCGCGATCACGATCGCATAGGCCGTGACCGCGATCTGCAGCACGGGGCCGAGGCGGGGCAGCAGCACCGCGAGCATCAGCGCCGCGACGGCCAGCGTGCCGGCCAGCGCGCGGCCGCTCGGGAACCAGCGCACTCCCTGGCGGAACAGCGCCAGGTAGCAGAGGTGCGCGGCGAGGAAGCTCGCCAGGCCGGGGATGAAGAAGCCCTCGAACATCAGGAACACGTCGCCCGCCAGGCACAGCGCGAGCGCCGCCACCAGCACCAGGCCGTTGCGGCCGGAGTCCCGCCGCGCGGCGACCCAGGCGATCGCGAGCAGCATCGCCAGCGGCTTGAACGCGCGGTGCCACTCGATCCAGCCTTCGGCGGCCGTGGCCGTCGCCAGCGCGGCCGCTTCGATCAGCAGCACCTCGATCGCGTCCAGCCGGCCCTGCATGGCGGCACCGACCGCCCACAAGGCCGCGGTCAGCACGGCCAGCCACGTCGCCCCACGCACCAGCGGAAGGCCGTCGGCGTACCAGAGGAACAGCGCCACCCCCGCGAGGATCGTCGCGAACTGCACGCCCGCGAACCACGCGAGGGAACGCGTCATGGCCGGGTGGTAGCGCGTCACGCGGTCGAGCGCGAACGGCGGCTTGGGGAAGCGCTCGGCGACGTCGGCCGGCCGCCACCCGGGCGGCTTGAACCACACCCGCAGCTTGTCGCCCCAGGCGCCCGCGTGCCAGCTATCGCGCGCCAGCGCCCAGTACACCTCCAGGTTGGACCACAGCGGATCCCAGCTTTCCAGGGGCGCGCGGGTGCCGTAGACGCAGCGCTCGTCCTCTTCGCGGAAGCTGCCGAACAGGCGGTCCCACACGATCAGGATGCCGCCGTAGTTGCGATCGAGGTAGGCGTCGTTCACCGCGTGGTGCACGCGGTGGTTGGACGGCGAGCAGAACCAGCGGTCGAACCATCCGAGCTTGCCCACGTGCTCGGTGTGCACCCAGAACTGGTACAGCAGGTCGACCAGGGCCACCACTGCGAACACCAGCGGCGGCACGCCGGCCACCGCCATCGGCAGGTAGAAGATCCAGCCGAGCAGCGCCCCGGAGCTGGTCTGGCGCAGCGCGGTCGAGAGGTTGTAGTCCTGGCTCTGGTGGTGCACCACGTGGGCCGCCCAGAACACCGCCATTTCGTGGCCGGCGCGGTGCAGCCAGTAGTAGCAGAAGTCGTAGAAGACGAGCGCGAGCAGCCAGCCGGCCGGCGAGGTCCAGAACGCGTCTTCGCGCACCAGGGCCGCGTGCGCGAAGACCGCCGTGTAGATGCCCACCTGCAACAGGGGCGTGAGGACCGCGGTGAGCTGGCTCAGCATGCCCAGCGAGATGCTGTTGATCGCGTCGTTCAGGCGATAGGTATCGCGCCCACGCCAGCGCCCCCAGGCGTACTCCGCGGCGATCAGCAGGAGGAACACCGGTGTCGCGAGGACGATCACCTGGCTGGGGGACAGTGCCATCCAGCCATTCTGCGACGCTTCAGGTCAGGGCCGCTCTGGCGTCTACCCGGATGATCTTGTCGACGCGGCCGCGCTCCAGCCCGCCCACGACGCCGATCAGGTGGTTGTGCAGGTTCACCGTGGGGTCGCAGTGCCCCGGGATCAGCCAGATCGTTTCGTCCAGGCGCGGCACCCGCTGGTTGGCCCCCGCGGGCTTCAGGATGCCGTGCTCGTCGCCGCCATTGAGGTACTCGAGTTCGCCGGTGGGCTCCAGCGCGAGCACCCGGGGCAGGCCCGAATCGATCGCGTGGCTCTTGTGGCCCGCGTCGCAGACCGCGTGGTGCGGACCCGCGCTCATGACCTGCGACTTGACGAACAGCGCGTGCTCGAACTGCGGCTGCGCCGGGTCGCGCTCGTTGGCCGCGTAGTCGGCGTCCATGAACAGGAAGGAGCCGGCCTGCAGCTCGCCGTACACGCCGCTGGCGGCCTCGCACACCATGCTGCCGGTGCCGGCCCCCGTGACCAGGTCGACGGGGATGCCCTCGCGTTCGATCAGGCCGCGCGCCAGCTGCACGTCCTGGACCACCCGCGCGATCGCCTCGCGCCGCGCCTGCGGCGTGGGCAGGTGCTGCGCCTTGCCGTGGTAGGCCTGCAGGCCGGCGAAGCGCAGCGCGGGGTGCCTGCGAATCTCCAGCGCGAGTTCGAGCGCGGGCCGCCCCGGGGGCACGCCGCAGCGGCCCTGGCCGACGTCGATCTCCACGAACACGTCGATCACCGCCGGCGGGCCGCCGTGGCGCCGGTCGTTCATGGCGTTGGCGAGGCGCCCCACGCCTTCGAGGCTGTCGACCGCGATGGCGAGCCTGCCGTTCTCGACGGCGAGCCGGTGCGCCAGTTCGGCCACGCGTGCGAGCTTGGCCGGTGCGACCACCTCGTTGCTGATGTACACGTGGTGGATGCCGGCCGCCACCATCGCCTCGGCCTCGGCCGTCTTCTGCACGCAGATGCCGACCGCGCCTGCCTGCATCTGCAGCCGCGCGAGCGCCGAGCTCTTGTGCATCTTCGCGTGCGGGCGCCAGCGGATGTCGTGCTTGCGCGCGAATTCCGCCATGCGCCCGAGGTTGCGCTGCATGGCGTCGAGGTCGACGACCAGCGCGGGCGTGTCGATCGCGGCGACCGGCTGGCCGACCAGCCGGATCAGGTTTTCAGAAAGAGGTGCTTTCGTCGAATGCGGCATGTTCCAGGTGCTGGGTGTCCGACCAGCCCACGAGCGTGAAGCCCTGCGGGGTCCACAGCAGCCGGTTGATGGCGCCGTTGGGGAGCTGCCAGGTGCGCGGCGAGTTCACGGCCTGGCCGGTGGCGATGCGGTAGAGCGTGTCGAGCACGCCCCCGTGGGCCACGATGGCGATCTGCTCGCCGGAATGGCGCGAGGCGAGATCGTTGACGGTGTGGCCGACCCGTTCGCGCAGCTGCAGCAGCGACTCGCCGCCTTCGGGCGGCGCCCACTCGGGGATGCGCTTGCGCCAGTTCAGCGCGTGCTCGGGCCAGTTCCGCTGGATCTCCTCGAAGGTCTTGCCCTCGAACATGCCGAAGTGCCGCTCGCGCAGGCCGGCATGGGCGATGACCGGGATGCGCGCGGCCTCGCCGATGGCCTGCGCCGTTTCGTGCGCCCGCCCAAGGTCGCTGGAGTAGATGGCCGTGAGGTCCTCGCCGCAGAGGGCCTGGCCCACGCGGCGGGCCTGCCAGCGCCCGGTGTCGTTCAGCGCGATGTCGAGTTGTCCCTGGATGCGCGCGTCGACGTTCCAGGCCGTCTCGCCATGCCGAACGGCAATGATGCGGGTGGCTTCCATACGGCCGCATTGTATGGACCCCCCATACCCGGTCCGTGGATAACCCTTCGCCGACCCGTCGGACCGGCCCCGATCAGCTGCTGCCCTGCCCCATCTGGATGTCCACGCGGCGCGGGCCCGGCGGCGGGGTGGGGAAGCCCTGCATGGCCGCCTCGAACATCGCCGGCAGCACCGCCTGGTGGTCCAGCCAGGGGCCGTCGTTGCTGGCGTGGGTCTCGTACACCACGCGGTTGGAGGCGAGCTCGCGCACGATCACGCTGACCTCGCGGTGGACCCAGTAGGTCTCGGTGGAGGGCCAGGGACCGCCCAGGCCGACGCCGAAATGGCGGGCGCCGTAGCCCACGCCCCAGCCGCCGCCCCAGCCCCAGCCCCAGGGGTCGGCGTACGGCGACAGGGTGCGCTCGGTCCGGGCCCCGACCTGGACGCTGTAGCGGGGCGCGCCATCGTCGCGGCGCAGCCCCGCCTTGTGCAGGGCCGGGTCGGCGAGCGCCTCCAGGGCCAGCTGGTTGGGGTCCTGCTGCTGGGACAGCGAACGCTCGAACCGGTAAGTGGGCTGCGCAGGCAGGGCGGCGAGCTGGGAGAAGGACTGGACCTGGTTGTCCAGCAGGTAGGTGGAGGCGCAGCCTGACAGCAGCGCCATCGCGCCGGCCAGGACCCAGAAGCGCAGGAAAGGCACGAACCCGGTCATGGAAGCTCCAGAGGGCGCGCCGCCACGCGCCCTACACCTTGATCGCCTGCAGCGCGGGGAGCGCGCCCGCGACCGGGAATTCCTCCGGGTCGAAGGCCTTGTCGCCGTCTTCGCTGGGTACGCCGGTGGCGGCCAGGCTGGCGAAATCGTAGAGGCTTCCGTCCGCCAGGTGGGACGGCACCACGTTCTGCAAGGCGTGCAGCATGTTGTCGAGGCGACCGGGGAAGCGCTTGTCCCACTCGCGCAGCATCTCGCCCACCTGCTTGCGCTGCAGGTTCTCCTGGCTGCCGCACAGGGTGCAGGGAATGATGGGGAATTCGCGCACCTGGGCCCAGCGCACGAGGTCCTTCTCGTTCACGTAGGCCAGCGGGCGGATCACCACGTGGCGGCCGTCATCGCTTTGCAGCTTCGGCGGCATGCCCTTGAGCTTGCCGCCGAAGAACATGTTGAGGAACAGCGTCTGCAGGATGTCGTCGCGGTGGTGGCCCAGCGCGATCTTGGTCGCGCCCAGCTCGCTCGCCACGCGATAGAGGATGCCGCGGCGCAGCCGGCTGCACAGGCTGCACATCGTCTTGCCCTCGGGGATCTTGTCCTTGACGATGGAGTAGGTGTCCTGCTCTTCGATGCGGAAGGGGACGCCGAGGTTTCGCAGGTAGTCGGGCAGCACGTGCGCGGGAAAGCCGGGCTGCTTCTGGTCCAAGTTGACGGCGACGAGCTCGAAGCTGACGGGCGCGCGGCGCTGCAGCTTCATCAGGATGTCCAGCAGGGCATAGCTGTCCTTGCCGCCCGACAGGCAGACCATCACCTTGTCGCCCGGCTCGATCATCCGGTAGTCGCCGATGGCCTGGCCGACCAGGCGGCACAGGCGCTTCTCCAGCTTGTGGTTCTCGCGTTCGATCCTCGCGCCGGGGGCGGCGGAGGCGGGGGTGGGGTCTTGCTCGATCCAGACGGCGCTCATGGTCCCGCCATTTTCGCATTGCGGCATCCTCGGAGCCTGGGCGGCAGGGAAATGGGCCTGCGAGCCCGCCAGCCGTTGTTGTGGGCTCCTCGTGTGGATCGACCACACGGCGTCGCCCACGCCTAGGCTGGCAGGCTCCCAGGCCCCGGCGCAGGCCCATTTCCCTGCCGCCCAGGCTCCCGGGCGCCCGGAAAGGCGGTTTCCACCCGCAAACCGCCCAGCCGCGGCGAGTCCTGCACCCGCAGCTGGGCGCCGTGCACGGCCGCGATCCGCTGGACGATCGACCAGCCGAGGCCGCTGCCGGCAGCCCCCGCGCCCGCGACCCGGAAGAAGCGCTCGCCGAGCCGGGCGAGGTCCTCCGGCGCCAGGCCGGGGCCGCTGTCCTCCACGACCAGCAGCACGCGGCCGCCGGCCTCCTCGACCCGGACCTCCACGCGCGCGCCCGGCGGGCTGTAGCGGATCGCGTTGTCGACGAGGTTGCGGCACAGGGCGGCCAGCAGCGTCTCGTCGCCGGCGACGGCCGTCCGGGGGCCGGCGGTGAGGCCGACCGCCTGCTCCTTCGCGATCGCCGCTACGGCCAGGTCGGCCATGACGGACTGGACGACGGCCGCGAGGTTCACCAGGTCGGACGGCTGCGGCACCTCCGCCTCCAGCCGCGAGAGCATCAGCAACTGCTCCACCACGCGCGCGGCGCGGTCGCAGCCAGCCAGCGTGTGTTCCAGCGCCTGGCGCCGTTGCGGTTCGGCCGCCGCGCCCAGCGCCACCTGCGCCTGCGCGCGGATCGCGGCGATGGGCGTGCGCAGCTCGTGCGCCGCGTCGCCGGTGAAGCGGCGCTCGCGTTCCAGCAACTGCACGATGCGCCCGAACAGGCCGTTGAGCGCTTCGAGCAGCGGACGCATCTCGGCGGGTGCTTGGGCGGACGGGACGGGGCGCAGGTCGTCCGCCGGCCGGCGCGCCAGCGTTTCACCGAGGGCGCGCAGGGGCCGCACGCCGCGGGACACCGCCCACCAGCCCGCCACCGCCAGCAGCGGCAGGGCCACCAGCACTGGCCAGAGGGTGCTGCGCAGCACCGCCCGCAGGATGGCGTTGCGCGAGGCGGTCTGCTCGCCCACGAACACCTGCACGTCGTGCTCCGCGCCGCGGGTGGCGAAGACGCGCCAGTGGCGATTCGCGATGGAGACGGTGTGGATGCCGTAGGCGGCGGTGCCGTCGCCCACCATGGGCTCGTCGGGGGCATTGGCGGAGCGCAGCGCCAGCCGCCCCTCGTGGAAGACCTGGAAGGTCACGCGGGGGCCGTAGCGATGCAGGGTGGGGGCATCGATCTTCTCGTCGCGGCCGCCGAACTCGCGCACCTGCTGCGCCACCAGCAGGGCGGCGGCCTGCGCGAGGTGGCCATCGAGCAGTTCGTCGAGCTCGTGGCGCGCGTCGTTCCAGGTGATGAGCGCCGCGACGAGCCACACCGCCAGCGAAGTCCCCAGCACCAGGCGCAGGAGGCGGGCGCGCAGCGACGGGCCCTTCAGCATGGCGGCGCCTCGCGCAGCAGGATGTAGCCCACGCCGCGCACGGTCCGGATCAGGGTGCTTCCCAGCTTGCGGCGCAGGTGGTGGATGTGCACCTCCACCGCGTTGCTCTCCACCTCGCGGCCCCAGCTGTAAAGGTGCTGTTCCAGCTGTTCGCGGGTGAGCACGCGGCCGGCGCTGAGCATCAGCGCGTGCAGCAGGTCGAACTCGCGCGTCTGCAGCCGCAGCACCCGGCCGCCCTGGCGCACGGTGCGCGCGGCCGGGTCGAGCTCCACGTCCTGCGCCCGCAGCACTTCCCGCGGCTGGCCGTGTGCGCGCCGCACCAGCGCCCGCAGCCGCGCGGCGAGCTCGTGCAGGTCGATCGGCTTGAGCACGTAGTCGTCGGCGCCGGCGTCCAGCCCGCGGATGCGATCGGGGATCGCGTCGCGCGCCGTGAGCACCAGTACCGGGAGCGCGATCCCGTGGGCGCGCACGGAGGCGAGCACGTCGAGGCCGTCGCGGCGCGGCAGGCCCAGGTCCAGCACCGCCGCCGCATGCACCCCGGCGCGCAGCTCGCGCTCCGCGGCGTCGCCGCTGCGCACCCAGTCGACCTGGAACCCGAGCTGGCGCAGCCCCGATTGCAGGCCCTCGCCCAGCAGCGGATCGTCCTCGGCCAGCAGGATGCGCATGCGCTCAGTGCCGGTGCCGCTCGTGCCGCGTGAGGGGGACGGGCTGCTCGGAGACCGGCGCCGACTGCCACTGCAGCCACCAGAACGCGAGCACGCCCGTCAGCAGCAGGGCCGCGAGGACGCGCCACGGCCGGCGGATGCCCTCGCGCGCGGGCACCTGCCTCCTGCCGTGGATCATCGAGGCCACGAGGTTCTCCTTGTGCAGCACGCTGCCCAGGATCACCGCGGCCACGTGCACCACCACCACGGTCAGCATGATGCTGGCGAGGACCTCGTGCGCTTCCTGCAGCCAGTGGCCGCCCAGCTCGTGGTAGCTGGCCCAGCCGGCGCCGGTGGTGAGCGCAGCCAGCGCGAGCAGCGCCACGATGGCGAGCCCGCCGGCCGGGTTGTGGCCCGCATGGTGCTGCGGCTGGCGCTCGGCCAGCGAGACGAGGTAGTCCACGGCCGCCCAGGGGCCGCGCACGAAGTCGGTGAAGCGCGCGTGGCGCGTGCCGACCAGGCCCCACAGGACGCGGAAGGCGACCAGCCCCGCCATCGTGTAGCCCGCGGTGACGTGCACCAGCTGCCAGCGCTCGCTTTCGGACGTGAGCCAGGCGACGGCGAAGCACGCGGCCAGCAGCCAGTGGAACACCCGCACGGGGGCGTCCCAGACCAGGGTGCGCGCGCCAGGCTCAGCGGGGGAGGCGGACACCGTGTTCATCGAAATCTCCTTGTTCGGCCCGCGGATGGCAGGCGGCGCAGTTGGACGGACTCCTGACCGCGGCCAGCTTCCAGCTCGCGGAGGGCACTTCGTGATGCTTGCGCTGGAACCACGCCGCCTGGGTGATGCGGTCCTGCGGCGGCGCCTCGGACACGCGCTTCCAGGTTCCGGCGTTGGCCTCCAGCCAGGCCGAGAGCTGCTTCAGCGTCGCCGGGTCGACCGAGGCGTCGGTGCCGAAGTGCCGCGGCAGGTTCTGCATCAGGTGCAGCCAGGATGCGGCCGGCAGGGCGCCCGGCGGGTAGGCGATGTGGCAGGACGCGCACTCCTGCGCGTAGTGCGGCAGCAGTGGCACGGCGGGGCGGTCGCCGGCGTGGGCCAGCGGTGCCGCGAGCAGGGCGAGGGCGAGGGTCACCGGGGAACGCACGGGCAACCTCACTTCTTCAGTGTGAGCAGCCAGGCGAGCACGTCGGCCTTCTCGCCGGCGGTGCACTCGCGGCCCACCACGTCGTTGCAGTTGCGGCGGAACCATTTCTCCGTCTTGGCGGCGTCGGTGAAGCGATCCGGGTTGAAGGCGGGCGCCAGCGCGCCGATCGCCTTGCCGGTCGCGGCATGCTTGCCGCCTTGCGTCGGCGGCGTGCCGTGGCAGGAGGCGCAGCTCCAGTCGCGGCCGTGGCGCGAAGTGAAGAACTGCTCGCCGCGCGCGGCGGCGGGCGGGGTGCCGGCCTGTGCCGCGTAACCCGCGGCCAGGTCGGCTGGACTGGCGGCCTGCGCGCATGTGGCGCCGCCCACCAGCAGCATGACGGAGAGGAAGGAGAGGAAGCGGTTCATCGTCGTTGGCAACTGCTTGGGTGGTGCGGATGATTCGCCGGGGCGCTTAGGGTTTTCTTAAGGGTCCGGATCCGGAGCGGCTTCACTGGCGTGCCTGTGTGAAACGTCGCAAGGCCTCGGCCTGCGGCTGCCACCTCCTCTCATTGCAGGAATGCCGGCGCGGTCGCGCCCCCTAGCATCGTCGCCATCACGACACCCGAGGGACAAACATGAGGAGTCGGGCGCAGGCGATCACGCCCGCAGACGCGCCGCAGGGCCCCGCACCCGCGGGTCGGGTCGCGTATCCCTTCGCCTTCGGGCACTGGAGCGTGCGCGAGGACACGCTCGTCTGTCGCCTGCCGCGCAAGACGCTGACCGTCACCGCACCCGGCGCGCTGCTGGGCGAGGTCCTGGACTTGTGCGACGGCCGCCGGCGCTGGGAACAGGTGATGGCGCGGCTAGGGCAGCACTGGGCGTCGCATTCGGTGCGGCAGTTCCTGTCCGGGCTGTCCGCGCAGGGCGCGATCGTCGAAGCGGGCGAGGCCCTCGCGCGCTGGTCCGAGATCGGACAGGTCCCCTCTGTCTACCCCCAGGCCGCCACCGCGCGGGAGTTGCCCCGCCTCGCCGGCAGGGCACGAGGCCGCCTGCTGCCCGGGGCCGGCGGCGAGACCGCGACCACGCCGGCCGCCAGCCGGCTCGGCGACTTGCTGCGCGCGCGGGAGAGCCATCGCACGTTCGCCGACGCGCCGCTCGCCGCGAGCGCACTGCGCGCGCTGGCCTGGGCCGCGCATGGCGTGACGCGTCCCGCGGCCGAGGCGGCGGTGGGCTGGCACCGCACCGTCGCTTCGGGCGGCAACCTGCACAGCGCGCGCTGGTTCGCCTACCTGCTGCGCGAGTTGCCGGGGGAAGCCGGGACGCAGGCCACCCCGGCGGGCGTGTACGAAGCGCGCTTCCATGTGGAAGGCGGGGCCGCCCTGGAGCCCGTGCACGCCGCCTGGCAGGATGCGTGGCGCATCCTGCTCGATCCGCGCGTGCTGCGGTTCGCGTCCGCGCTACTCCTGCCCGTCTACGACATCGGCGTGCCGGCCCGCAAGTACGGCAACCGGGCCACCGTCTTCGCGCACGTGGAAGCCGGCCAGTCGCTGCAGAACGCCCAGTTGATGGCCGCGGCGCTCGGCGCGGCGGCGATCGTCCGCGGCGACACGGCGACGGGGGCGGCCCTGGCTTCGCTCGCCGGCACGCTGCGCGCGGCGCCCGGGGCGGGGGCCGCGCCGCCTTGGCTGGTCATGCCTTCGCTGGTCGTCGGCGCGCGTCCCGGCGAGGCGGAAGTGGCCGCGCAGAAACGCGATCTCCTGTTCGAGGTCTCGCCGGCCCCGGCCTTCCCCGCACCCGCCCCGCCGGGGCGGCAGGCCGGTTTCGCCTTCCTGGCGACCGGCTCGGTGGCGGACTCACCGGTGCTCGGCGCCGGCCGGTCCTCCGATCCGAAGCTGGCGCTGCGCAAGGCCGAGGCCGAAGCGTGGGAGCGCCTGGGCTGGGCCACGCCGGGGCCTTGCGTGTCGGGGCGGCAGGCAGACCTCGACGGGGCGTTGGACCCGCGCGCCTTCGTCGCCTATTCGCAGCGGCAGCACGCCCGTCCGGCCTTCCCGCTGGCGCCGTTTTCGAACCGGCGCAGCTACCTGTGGCGCGCCGGCACCGAGGCCGCGAGCGGACGCACGGTGCACCTGCCGGCCGAGTGCCTGCACCGGCTGCAATCCCTGCCGGTTGCGGCGCGCCGGCATGCCGTGACCAACAGCAGCACCTCTGGCGTCGCCGCCTGGACCGATGCCGATGGCGCGCTATGCCGCGCCACGCTCGAACTGGTGGAGCGGGATGCCTACCTGCGCGCCTGGCTCGCGGGAACCAGCGCGCCGCTTTTGGCCGAGGGGAGCCTGCCTTCCGGCGCGCGCCTCCGGGTCGCGTCGCTGCGGGCGGCCGGCTACCGGGTCGCGCTGGCGCGGGTCGGCGGCGACTGGGTTCCGGTGATTTCGGTGTTCGTGCAGCGGGACGAACCCGCCTTCACCGCGATCACGGCCGCGGCGGACTTCGACCCGAAGGCTGCGCTGCACAAGGCATTGGACGAAGCCGAGGGCCGCGTCGCGCAGGCCTGCGCCGTGCCCGCTGCGCCGATCGCCAGCGCCCGCGAGGTGCAGTCCATCGACGCGCAGTGCCGCTTCTGGCAGACGCCACGCTTCTTCCGCCGCGCGGACTTCTATGCCGCCGGGCCGGCCACGCTGTCCTTTGGCGCCGCCGCCAAGGGCTGCTGCCCTGACTGGGCGGCGCTGCAGTCGCGCCTGCACGCGGAGGGCCGCAGCCTGCTGGCCTTCGAGCTCACCCCGCCCGGGGCCGCGCTGGACCAGGGCCGCACGCCGCTGCGGGTGGTCCGCGCCTTCGTCGCCGGCCTGATCCCGATCTGGTTCCAGCACGGGCTGCAGCCGGCCGGGCTCGCCGCGTTCCGCGCCGCCGTGCCCCGGCTCGGGCGCCGGTCCGACTCCTCCTTCGTCCACCCCTTCACCTGAAAGGAAGCCCATGAGCACCGTACGCGCCAGGACCGCCCCCGCCCGCCGCAGCTTCACCTGGGACATCCGGAGCACCGAGATGCGCTTCGTGCCTGCGAACCAGGGAGCGGGTGCCATCGACGGCACCGTCACGTGCAAGTGCAGTGATGTCGCCGTCCCGCAGCGGCCGCGCAGGAAGAGGGCCGCCAAGGGCACCGTCGCCCCGGCGTGAGGGGCCCACGCATCGCCGCCGGCTGATCGCCGTCGCCCGCCGGGCGGCAGCGATCACCAGTGGCCGGTCTCGACCCGGATCGCCACTTCGCAGTCGTCGAAGATCTCCAGCTTCACGATGCGCACGCGTACGCCCAGCACGCCGGGCAGCTGCATCAGGCGGTGCGCCAGCTTGCCGATCAGCGTCTCCAGCAGGTTCACGTGCACCGCGGTGCACTCCTCGATGATGATGCGGCGGACCTTGCGGTAGTCCAGCACGTGGGTGATGTCGTCGTCGGACGGCAGCAGGGGCTGCGTGCCGAGGTTCAGTTCGGCGTCCACCAGGATGGGCTGGGGCGCCGACTTCTCGTGCTCGAGGATGCCGAGGTTGGCGTCGAAGCGCAGTCCTTCGAGCGTCAGAATCTGGGTGCCGGCCTTGCTCATGGCATCAGCGAAAAATCGCGGTCGAATTTCATCAGGTGCTGGCCGCCGTCGACCAGCAGGGTGGCGCCGGTGATCGAGCCGTTGTCCAGCGCGAAGCGCACCGCGTGCGCCACGTCGTCCGGCGTGGAGGAGCGGCCGATCGGGGAGAGCTTGTGCAGCTCCTCGAACCTCGCCTGCGACAGCATGTGGCTGGTGAGCGTGAGGCCGGGCGCCACGCCCACCACGCGCAGCTTCGGCGCGAGCGCCTGCGCGAGCATCGTCGTGGCGGCCTGCAGTGCCGCCTTGGACAGGGTATAGCTGAAGAAGTCGGGATTGAGGTTCCACAGCTTCTGGTCCAGCAGGTTCACCACCACCCCCGTGCCGCCGCGGACGCCCACGTGCGCCGACAGGCACTGCGCCAGCAGGATGGGTGCCACCGTGTTGATCGCCAGGTGATTCAGCATGCTGGCGTGGCCGAAGGTCTCGGCGTTGTCGTGCTGGAACTGCGACGCGTTGTTGACGACCGCATCCACCCGGCCGAAGCGCTCCAGGACCTGGTCGAACAGTTCGCGCGGGTGGGTCTCGTCGGAGAGCTCCGCCTGGAAGGCTTCGGCGGGCGCATGGCGCCGGCACTCTTCCACCGTCTGCTGCGCGGCGTGTTCCGAGTCGCGGTAGTGGATCGCCACCTGCCAGCCGGCGGCGGCGAGGTCCAGGGCGATCGCGCGGCCGAGGCGGCGGCCGGCGCCGGTGACGAGCACGGTGCGGGCGGCGCCGGCGCTCATTGCGGGACAATGGGGCGGTGAACCAACATGGATCGAGTGTAACGACCGCGCTGCGCAAGCTGGTGGCGGAGCAGGTGGCCCGCGCCGGTGGCTGGCTGCCCTTCGACCGCTACATGGCGCTGGCGCTCTACGCGCCTGGACTGGGCTACTACGCCAACACCTCGCGCAAGTTCGGCTCCCTGCCGGGGTCCGGCAGCGACTTCGTGACCGCGCCCGAGATGAGCCCCTTCTTCGGGCGCGCGCTGGCCGCGCAGCTGGCCGAGGCGATGGAGCGGACGGGGACCCAGGAGATCTGGGAGTTCGGCGCGGGTTCGGGCGCGCTGGCGCGCGAGCTGCTGCAGGCCCTGGGCGAACGCGTGCGCCGCTACACCATCGTGGAACTCTCCGCCAGCCTGCGCGAGCGGCAGCAGGAGGCGCTGCAGCCCTGGGCCGGCCGCGTGCAGTGGGCGAGCGAACTGCCCGCCACCATCGAGGGCGTGGTGGTCGGCAACGAGGTCCTCGACGCGATGCCGGTGAAGCTGCTCTCGCGCAAGGGGGGCGTGTGGCACGAGCGCGGCGTGGTCCTCGCGGAGGACCGCCTCGCCTGGGACGATCGCGCGACGGAGCTGCGTCCGCCGGTGGAGCCCGCAGGCCCGCAGGATTACCTGACCGAGATCCACCCGCAGGCCCAGGCTTTCATCCGCACGCTGGCGGAGCGGCTGGTCGCGGGCGCGGCCTTCTTCATCGACTACGGCTTTCCCGAGGCCGAGTACTACCACCCGCAGCGCCACATGGGGACGCTGATGTGCCACCGCGGGCACATGGCCGACCCGGATCCGCTGGAGACCCCGGGCGAGAAGGACATCACCGCCCACGTCGACTTCACCGGCATCGCGCTGGCCGCGCAGGAGGCCGGCCTGCCCACGCTGGGTTATGCGACGCAGGGCCGCTTCCTCCTGAACGCCGGCATCGCCGACCTGCTGCAGGACGCGACGCAGGCCGAACGCATCGCCGCCCAGCGCCTGGTGGCCGAGCACGAGATGGGCGAGCTGTTCAAGGTGATCGCGCTGCACCGCGGGCCGTTCTGGGATGCACTGGGCTTCCGCCAGGGCGACCGCACCCACACGCTCTGAGATTGCGGGCAAACTAGGAGGCTGGGCGACAGAGAAACGGGCCTGCGCCGGGGCCTGGGAGCCCGGCAGGCTAGGCGCACGCGATCGCCGTGTACTTTGCGTACACTAGGAGCGTGCAACAACGCATGCCGGGCTCCCAGGCCCCGGCCCGAAGGGTTGGGCCTGCAAGGGGCCAGCTGCGTCGTTGCAGGAACGGGTCAAGCCGGCCAGGCTTGACCCGTTCCCGCGCCTAGCATCCAGCCCCTTGCAGGCCCAACGCAGGCCCGTTTCTCTGTCGCCCAGCCTCCACAAACATGATTCGCTGGATCCTCGTCGTCTTCCTCGCGCTGCTGCTGATCAGCTGGTTCTCGCCGGGGCTGCTGAAACTGGGCTTCGGCAAGCTGCCGGGCGACTTGCGCTTCAAGCTGTTCGGCCGCGAGGTGTTCATCCCGCTCACCTCCACCATCCTGCTCAGCATGGTGGCGGCGGTGATCGCCAAGTACCTCTGAAGCCATGAAAGCCTGCGTCGACATCGGCGGCACCAAGATCGCGGTCAGCCTCAACGACGGCGCCGGCCTCGACCTGGTCGGCAAGCGCGCCGAGCCGACGGCGAAGACCGGCCGCAACGATGTCGTCGCGCAGCAGGTGATGCGCATGGTGGACCAGGCCTGCGCCGACGTGGGCGTGAATGCCTCGCACGTGCAGCGGGTCGGCGTGTCCTCGGCCGGGCCCTTCGTGCTGAACGCCGGCCTGGTCGAACTCGCGAGCCCCAACATCTGCGGCGGCATTGCAGGCCCGGCGCGAGGGCTGCCCAACGACTGGCTGACGGCCACGCTGGAGGCGCCGCTGCGCCACCGCTTCACCGAGGGCGTGCGCGTGGAGAACGACGCCGTGGCCGCGCTGGAAGCGGAGCGCCGCTGGGGCGCCCTGCAGGGCTACGAGAACTGCGCCTACGTCACCTGGAGCACCGGCGTGGGCATGGGCCTGTGCGTGGACGGGCGCGTGCTGCGCGGCAAGAACGGCAACGCCGGCCACGGCGGCCACATGTTCGTCAGCGACAACGACGATGCGCTGTGCGGCTGCGGCAACATCGGCGACCTCGAGGCACTGGTGGCCGGCAACGCAGTGGCGCGCCGCTTCGGCGCCGATGCGGCCACGCTGATGCAGCGGGTCCACGCCGGCGATCCGGCGGCGGTCGCGACGGTGGACGAAACCTGCCGGATCATGGGCCGCGCCCTCTACAACATCACGGTGATCCTGGACCTGCAGCGCATCAGCCTGGGCGGCAGCGTGTTCCTGAACCACCAGGCGTACCTCCTGCCGCGCCTGCAGGCGCAACTGGCGGGCAAGCTGCCCGCGCTCACCAACGGCTGCGAACTGGTGCCTGCCGGCCTCGCCGGGCGCGTCGGCGACTACGCGGCGCTCGCGCTGCTGGTCTGAAGCGAGGCGGCGACGGCCTGCGCGCGCGCCTGCTGGATGCGCTCGCCGATCTGCTCGCCCTGCAAGCCCTTGTCGCGCGCCTGCGCCGCCAGGGCGGCCGTGTCCACCGCGCGCGCCGCCTCCAGCGCGGCCAGCAGCCGGTCCCGCTGCGGATAGGGCTGCTCCTCCATCCCCAGCCGCCCGCGCGCATCGCACTCGCAGGCGAGCAGCACCTGCCCGAAACGCTGCGGCTTGCGGAAGGCATCGCAGCGTTCCAGCAGGCGGACCAGCGCCGCGGGCCCGCACCCGGCGCTGCGGTGGATGTTGCCGTGCTCGCGCGCGACCACGTCGGCGAGCTCACGGGACTCGTTGGGCACGCGCAAGCGCTTGCACAGCGCCTTCAGCAGGTCCGCGCTGCGCTGCTCGTGGCCGATGTGCCTGGGCAGGATCTCCTCCGGGGTCGTGCCCTTGCCCAGGTCGTGCGTGAGGCAGGCGAAACGCACCGGCAGCGGCGCCTGCAGCCGCGCGGCCATGTCCAGCACCATCATGTTGTGCACGCCGGTGTCGACCTCGGGGTGGTAGTCGGCGCGCTGCGGCACGCCCCAGAGGCGGTCGACCTCCGGCAGGATGCGCGCGAGCGCCCCGCAGGCGCGCAGGATCTCGAACATGCGCGAGGGCCGGCCTTCCTGCAGGCCGCGGGCCAGCTCCTGCCAGACGCGCTCCGGCACCAGGTGGTCGGCCTCGCCCTCGGCGACCATCGCGCGCATCAGCTCCAGCGTCTCGGGCGCGAGGCTGAAATCGTGGAAGCGCGCGGCGAAGCGCGCCACGCGCAGGATCCGCACCGGGTCCTCGCGGAAGGCGTCGGTCACGTGGCGCAGCACGCGCGCCTTGAGGTCGCGCTGCCCGCCGAAGGGGTCGATCAGCGAGCCGTCGGGGGCCTGGGCGATGGCGTTGATGGTGAGGTCGCGGCGCGCCAGGTCCTGTTCCAGGGTCACGTCGGGCGAGGCGTGGAACGCGAAGCCGTGGTAGCCGCGGCCGGTCTTGCGTTCGGTGCGCGCCAGCGCGTGCTCCTCCCGGGTCCGGGGATGCAGGAACACCGGGAAGTCCTTGCCCACGGGCAGGTAGCCGGCCTGGATCATGTCCTCGGGCGTGGCGCCGACGACCACCCAGTCGGTATCGTTCACCGCAAGCCCGAGCAGGGCGTCGCGCACCGCGCCGCCCACGCGGAAGGTTCGCATGGGGGCAGTTTAGCGGGAGAGGGAGCTAGCGGTGCTTGCGGTACGGCTCGTCGAAGGGCACGAAGTCGTGTTCCGACAGCGCGTCCTCGATCCAGGCCTTGACCGCGGGCAGGGCGCACACGCGCTCCACGTACGCCTGGACCTGCGCCGGCACCGGCAGCGCGTAGGTGCGCAAACGCATGCACACCGGCGCGTAGAAGGCATCGGCGACGCTGAACTCGCCGAACAGCAGGGGCCCGCCGGATTGCGCCAGCAGCCCGGTCCACATCTGCACGATGCGTTCGACGTCGGTTCTCACCTCCGCCTGCTCCTTCCAGACCCGCTGGCCGACCTCGGCCAGCGAGGCCTCGATGTTCATGCCGCAGTGGCTGCGCAGGGCGGTGAAGCCCGAATGCATCTCGGCGCACACGCTGCGCGCCCGGGCCCGCGCCTGCGGGTCGCGCGGCCACAGCGCGCGGTCGGGGAATTTCTCCGCCAGGTACTCCGCGATGGCGAGCGAATCCCAGACCACGAAGCCGTCGTCGTCGAGTACCGGCACGCGGCCCGCGGGGTTGATCTTGAGCACCGCCTGCTTGAACGGCGAGGCGGCTTCCATGTCGTCGAAGCGCAGCTTGCGTTCCTCGAACGGCAGCCCGGCCTGCTTCATCAGCACCCACGGGCGCATCGACCAGGACGAATAGTTCTTGTTGCCGATGTAGAGCGTCAGCATCGAGGCCTCCTTGCAGGGATGGGCGCAATGCTAGCCGCACCGCGGCCGGCATTGATGCAAGAAGCAGGGGCCATTGATGCCGCTCACACGGGGCGCGGCACCGGCACCGGCTCCGGCACCCGGACGAAGAAGCGCTCGGCCTGCAGCACCTCCTTGGCGATGTCCACGACGATGGGCGTGCCGCCGGCCTCGTTCTGCACGTAGGAGGCGTAGTAGGCGACCTGCGGGATCGCCGGGCGCGCCGGCAGCAGTCGCAGCTCGCCCGTGGCCACGGGCTCGCGCACCACCGGCATCGGCAGCACGGCGATCGCGTGGCCGGCGCGCACCAGCCGCAACATCAGCTGCAGCGAGTTCGAGGAGTTCATGCCTTCCAACTCGAAGCCGCCGCTGCGCAGCCATTTCTGCACCAGCGCATTGAGCGTCGAGGGCGGCGCGTTGGTGACGATCGGCAGCTGGGTCGCCAGCTCGGGGGTGAAGTCCCCTGCCGGGATGTCGAGCTCGCGCGAAGCGACCCACTGGAAGTCGACCCAGCCGAGGAGCTCGTCGATGACGTGCGAGGCGGCGCCCGCGTTGGTGTGCAAGGCCATGTCGATCTCGCGCTTGCGCAGCTTTTCCTTCAGCACCGCGCCGATGTCGATGCTCAGCTCCACCACCAGCTTCGGGTGGCGGCGCTTCAGCCGGCTCAGGATTTCCGACAGCGCCACCATGGCCGTCGATTCGTCCGAGCCGAGGCGCAGCACGCCCTCCAGCGCCGGCCCGGCGCGGCCCAGCCGTTCGAATTCCTGCGACGCGTTCAGCAGGCGTTCGGCATGCGGCACCGCGTTGCGGCCCTCGGCGGTCAGCTGCACCCGCTGGTTGCGGCGGGTGAACAGCGCCACGTTCAGGACGCTCTCCAGCTCCTTGATCCGCGAAGACACCGCCGGCTGGCTGAAGTTCAGGTGCCCGGCCGCTGCGTGGATGCTGCCCAGCTTGGCGGTCCAGTAGAAGGCTTCGATCTGTCTCAGGGTAATCCGCAAGATCCGGAAATCTTATCAAGTCGCTTCCAAATATCTCGTTTTTCTTGGGAGACATCGCTGGCTACATTGGCCTCCAGTCCTCTTTGGGTTGCCGCTCCATGTACGTCCTGAATCCCCTTCCGAAGCAAGTCGACCGCGAACTCCTGGACCTGCTGGTCCAGGCCGAACCGGCCGTGATCGGCCACTTCCGCTACACCGGCTTCATGACCCCGGCGATCCGGGCGCACTTCCAGGATCGGCGCGTCGCCGGCACCGCGGTGACCGTGCGCGCGCCGGGCATGGACGGCGCCATGGTCCATTACGCGGTGGGCCAGGCCCGGCCGGGCGACATCCTGGTGATCGACCGCTGCGGCGACGAAGCCATCGCCACCATCGGCGGCGCCGTCGCCTATGCGGCGCGGGCCGCCGGGGTCGCCGGCATCGTCGTCGACGGCCTGGTCACCGACCTCGGCGAGCTGCGCGCCTATGGCGTGCCCGTGTGGTCGCGCGGCACCTCCGCCGTCACGGTGAAGACGCTGGGCCTGGGCGGCGAGTTCTGCGTGCCCGTGACCTGCGGCGGCGTGGCCGTGACCCCCGGCGACGCAATCCTGGCCGACGAGAACGGCATCCTGGTGCTGCCCGCGGAAGACATCCGCGCCAGCGCCACCCGTGCCCTGCAGATGATGAAGGACGAGAAGCGCACGCTGGCCCGCATCGACGCCGGCGAGAAGTATCCCGACATCATGGGTTCCACCCAGGTGATCCTCGACACCATCGAAAAGCACCGCCAGAAGCCCTGAGAGCTTCGCTCCTCTTTCCCCGAAACGCACTGGAGAGCCTCCCATGAACTTCGACCGCATGCGCCGCAGCCTTCTTGCCCTGGCCCTCCTGGCCGCCGGCAGCGTCTCCGCCCAGACCTGGCCCACCGGGCCCATCAAGCTGATCGTCCCCTTCCCCGCGGGCGGCAGCGTGGACATGGTGGCGCGCGCGGTGGGCAAGCGCCTGAGCGAAACCCTGGGCCAGCCGGTGGTGGTGGACAACCGTGCGGGCGCCTCGGGCAACATCGGCGCCGAAGCCGCCGCCCGTTCGCCGGCCGACGGCAACACCTTCTTCATCACCAGCTCCGGCGTGCTGGCGGCCAACCAGTTCCTCTACAAGCGCACCGGCTTCGACACGCAGAAGGACTTCGCGCCGGTGATCCGGCTGGTGATCCAGCCGCACATCCTGCTGGTGCATCCCTCGGTGCCGGCCAAGACGGTGCCGGAACTGATCGCCCTGGCCAAGGCCCAGCCGGGCAAGGTCACCGTGGGCAACGCGGGCGTGGGCACCGGCCAGGACATCGCGGCGCGCCAGTTCTCGACGATGACCGGCGTCAACGTGCTGCACGTGCCGTACAAGGGCGGCGCGCCGGCCCTCAACGACCTGCTGGGCGGCCAGATCCAGGCCATGTTCGAGACCTCGCCGACCGCGCTGCCCTACGCCCGCGACAGCAAGCAGCAACTGCGCGCGGTGGCGATCACCAGCACCCGGCGCTCGCCCCTGCTGCCCAACGTGCCCACCGTGGCCGAAGCCGGCATCCCCGGCTTCGATTCGGTCACCTGGATCGGCATGGTCGCCCCGGCGGGCACGCCGAAGGCGATCGTCGACCGCGTCAACGCCGAACTGAACAAGGCCCTGCAGGGCGACATGGGCAAGCAGTTCGCCGACATCGCGCTGGACCCGGCCGGCGGCACGCCGCAGGACATGGCCGAAGCGATCCGCAAGGACTCCGCCGAATACGGACGCATCCTCAAGGCCGCCGGCGTCGAGCCGCAGTAAACGACTTCCGCCAGGCGCCGCGCGCGGCCCGGGCCTTTCCTCCATGCAATACGTTCGACTCGGCGCCTCCGGGCTGGAGGTGTCGCGCCTCTGCCTGGGCACGCTCACTTTCGGCTCGCCCCGGTGGCGCCCCTGGATCCTCGACGAAGCGGGCGCGCGGCCGGTGTTCCGGCGCGCGGTGGAGCTCGGGATCAATTTCTTCGACACCGCCGACACCTACTCCGGCGGCGAATCCGAGGTCGTCACCGGACGCCTGCTGGCCGAGATGTTCCCCGGCGCGCGGCGCGAGGAGGCGGTCGTCGCGACCAAGGTGTTCAACCCGGTCGACCTGGCCTTCGAGGGGGTGGACCATGCGTCCTTCCGCCGCCGGCCCAACGCCGACGGACTGGGCCGCAAGCGCATCTTCCATGCGGTCGACGCCTCGCTGAAGCGCCTGGGCGTCGACTACATCGACCTGTACCAGGTCCACCGCTTCGACCCGCACACCCCGCTGGAGGAAACGCTGGAGGCGCTGCACGACGTGGTGAAGGCGGGCAAGGTGCGCTACCTGGGCGCGAGCAGCATGTGGGCCTGGCAGTTCGCCAGGCTGCAGCAGCTCGCGAAGGAGCGCGGCTGGACCCGCTTCGCCAGCATGCAGAACCACTACAACCTCGTGTACCGGGAGGAAGAGCGGGAGATGATCCCCCTGTGCCAGGACTCCGGCGTGGCGCTGCTGCCGTGGAGCCCGCTGGCGCGCGGTTTCCTCGCGAGCACGGACGGTGCGGCTTCCGCCCGCGCCGAGGCCGACGAGACCACCCGCAAGTTCTACGGCCGTCCCTCCGACCTGCAGGTGCGGGACCGGCTGCGCACGCTGGCCGAACGCAAGGGCGTGAGCCCCGCCACGCTGGCGTATGCCTGGCTGCTGCACAAGGGCGTGACCTCGCCCATCGCTGGCGCGAGCAAGGCGTTGCAGGTGGAGCAGGCGGTGGCCGCCCTGGACGTCCGGCTCACCGTCGAAGAGGCGCGCGAGCTCGAGGCGCCTTACGAGGCCCGCGCCGTCCTGGGCCACAGCTGAATTCCTCAGTCGGGAAAACGAAGCATGAGAGGATGCCGGTCGGCCGACTCCATCCAAGGGAACGCGATGACGCAACAAGACCTGACCTTCGCTCCGGTGCACCAGCTGGCCCGCGGCCTGCAGCAGCGCAGGCTGTCGCCGGTGGACCTCGTCGAGGCCTTCCTCGAACGCATCGAGGCGCAGGAACCGAAACTGCACGCCTACACCGAGGTCTTCGCGCAGGACGCGCGGCTGGCGGCCGAGGCCGCCGATGCGGCGATCCGGGCCGGCCACGCGGTGGGACCGCTGCACGGAATCCCCGTCGCCCTGAAGGACCTGGTCGAGCTGGAAGGCAGGGTCGTCACCGGCGGCTGCGAGGCCTGGCTCGCGCGCAAGGCGACGCGCACCGCCACGCTGGCGCGCAAGCTGCTGGCGCAGGGCATGATCGTGCTGGGCAAGACCCACACGGTGGAATTCGCGATGGGCGGCTGGGGCACCAACAGTCGCCGCGGAACGCCCTGGAACCCCTGGGACGCGGAGCGTGCCCGCACGCCGGGCGGCTCCAGCAGCGGCTCGGGCGTCGCGGTGGCGGCGGGGCTGGCGCCCTGGGCCGTCGGCACAGACACGGGCGGCTCCGTGCGCCTGCCAGCCTCCTGGTGCGGCATCACCGGCCTGAAGACCACCATCGGCCGCGTGAGCACCTACGGCGTGCTGCCGCTGAGCCCCACGCTCGACACCCCCGGGCCCATGGCGCGCTCGGTCGAAGACGCGGCGCTGCTGTACGCCGCCATGCAGGGCCCGGACCCGCTGGATCCGCTGACGCGCGGCCTGCCCTACACCGACCCGCTGCCCACGCTGAAGCGCGGCGTGCGCGGCCTGCGGCTGGCGCGCATGCCGGAGGTGGAGCGCCAATACGCGTCGGCGGAGGTGCTGGCCGCCTACGACGGCTCGCTCGCCGAACTGGAGCAACTGGGCGCCGAGATCGTGACGGTGCCACTGCCTTTCCTGTTCGCCGACGTCGCCGCGCACAACCTGCGCATCATGGCCGCCGAGAGCTACACGCTGTACCACGAGCTGGTCGACGACGAGGCCGCGCCGCTCGACCCGCACGTGCGGCCCCGCATTGCCGCCGGCCGCAACGTGAGCGCCCGCGAGTACATCGAGGCGCTGCGCATGCGCGACACGATGAAGCAGCAGTTCGCCGCGGCCATGGAGGGCGTCGACGCGCTGCTCACGCCGACCACCATGACCACCGCGCTGCCGCTGGAGGAGGTGGACCAGGCCAAGGCGCCGGCGCACTACACGCGCTTCGGCAACTACCTGGACCTCACGGCACTGGCGCTGCCGAACGGCGGCGACGGGCGCGGGCTGCCGACCTCGCTGCAGATCGTGTGCCGCGCCAACGAGGAGGCGCTCGCGCTGCGGATCGGGTGGGCGCTGCAGCAGGCGACCGACTGGCACCTGCGCCGGCCGCCGCTGGCCGGCTGAGGGCTACCCGCCGTCCTTCCCCTGCTGCGGCCGGTGCAGCCCGAGCAGGCTGCCGAGCAGCAGGCGCGCGACCAGGCGCGTCACCTGGGCCACGTCGTCGAGATCGGAGAATTCCTCGCCGAGCGTCTGCAGGATCGTCGCCCCCGCCCCGGTCATTTCAGGGCAGGTCGCGGTTCGGCTCGGGCTGGGAGGCCTCGCGCGGGCCGATGGTGCCCAGCCGCGCCTTCAGCGATTGCGGCTGGCCCGTGAGCAGGGCCGCATAGAAGGTCGCATTGGAAACCACCTTCTTCACGTAGTCGCGGGTTTCCTGGAAGGGCACCGTCTCGGCCCAGGCCGCGCCTTCCACCGGCGTGCCGTTGCGCCAGTTGCGCGGGCGGCTCGGGCCGGCGTTGTACGCCGCGGCCGCCAGCGGCATGGAGCCGCCGAAGTCGTCCAGCACCAGCTTCAGGTAGCCCGTGCCGATCGCGATGTTGGTGTCGCGGTCGTGCAGCTGGTCGGTGTTGAAGTCGCGCATGCCGAGCTTCTTGGCCGTCCAGCGGGCGGTGGCCGGCATCACCTGCATCAGGCCCGAGGCGCCGACGCCGGAGCGCGCGTTCATGACGAAGCGGCTCTCCTGGCGCATCAGCCCGTATACGTACGCGGGATCGAGGCCGATCTCGCCGCTGCGCTTCACCACCGCGTCGCGGAAGGGCATGGGGTAGCGCTGCTCGGAGTCGAACTCGCCCTTGGTGCGCTCGCTGGTGTTGATGCAGCGGTCCCATACCTCGCGTTCGCAGGCGTACTGCGCGGCGGCCAGCAGTTCGCGGTCGCCCAGGCCGCCGGCCTTGTGCATGTTGGTCGTGTAGTTCCATTCGCGCGTGCCTTCGGAGCGCAGGCCGATGGCGATCGCGTACAGCGCCCGGTTGAGGCCGGGGTCCTGGCGGGCCGCCTTGGTTTCCTCCTCGGTCAGGGGCGCCGGCCGCGCCGGGATGGTGACCTTCTGGCCCAGTTCCTCCAACGCGAGCTGCTCGTAGAAGCCCTTGGGCGAGGCGATGCCCTGCAGCAGCTTCTGCGCCTCCGCACGCTGGTGTTCCCCGCGCCCCGTGGCGAGCAGGCCGCGGGCACGCCAGTACGTCCAGGTGACCTCCGCCTGGGCCTGCTCGGACATGGCGTCGATCGCCTCCAATGCGCTCTTCCAGTTGATGCCCTTGGGCGCGCGGAGGGCCGCGCGGACCTTCCACTGCAGCAGTTCGTCGGAGAGGTTCCTGTCCCGCCCCACGCGCAGGAAGTACGCATCGGCATTGGGATCCAGGCGCAGGGCCGCCTGGTGGCCGATCACGCCCCAGAGCCAGTCGCGCTCCTCCGGGCTCATCTGCGGGGCCCACTTGTTCTCGAGCATGCCGGCGGCGTGGTCGACGTCGCTGGTGGCGAGCTTGATCAGCGCCAGGCCGACCAGCTCGCGCCGGGCGCGGGAGACGGCGGTCACCTTGCTCAGGAGGAACTTGGACGGGGCGGCGTTCAGCTCGGCCATCAGCTTGAGGGCCTCGGGAGTGGAGGCGATCTCCACCGCCGACGTGGCCGCGCGGGTGCGGCCCGTTTCCATCGCCTGGCGCGCCTTGCGCCAGGCGTCGGCCTTGGTGATCTTGTGGCCGCCGTGGCCCGTCTCGACCAGGTGGGCGGCGGCGGTGGTGCAGCCGTCGTCCGCCTCGCGCTGGCCCAGCCAGAGCTTGCGCACCTCCTCGGCCACGGCCGGGGAGGTGTTGGCGCCGTCGCGCAGGGCCTCGGTGAGGAGGGCGTAGCATCGGACCTCGCGGTCGTCGCGCATGCGGTACTTGGGGAATTCCTGGGCGAACAGGTCCCACTGGCGGCGCTGGCCCAGCAGCTGGAGCCAGTCGTTGCGCAGCCGGTCTTCCTGGTAGGTGCCGGCGATCCGGGCGAGCGCCTGCTGGATTTCGGCCGGGGAGGCGGTTTCGAGGCGGTTGCGCAGCTCCCAGTACACGGCCCAGGGCTCCAGGGCGTGGCCCTGGGCCTGGGGCAGCAGCTGGGCCAGCTTGGCCTTGTTTCCCTGGCGGAAGGCCTGCTGCATGTCCAGCAGGACCTCGTCACGCACCTGGTTGGGCGACTGCGCCTGGGCGCCGCCGACGAGGACGATGGCGAGTGATGCCAGAATCGTTCTCAAGTTCATCGGGAAAATTATGGACAGGTCAGAGGAAAAAAGGGCGCTGCGCGGACAACTGATCGAGCAACGCCTCAACATGCCGGATCGCCTACACCGCGCGGAACTTCTTCAGCGGGTGATGCGCATCTGGCTGGTTGGCCGGCCGGACACCGTCATCGGCGCCTACTGGCCGATCAAGGGCGAGTTCGACCCCCTGCCGGCCCTGCACCGGTGGAAGGAGGACGGCGAGCTGCTGGAGGAACCGCAGATGCGCCGGATCGGGCTTCCCGTGATGGACAAAGAGCATCGGACCCTGAAGTTCCACGCCTGGTTCCCGGGCTGCCCGATGGAAGAAGACGCGTTCGGCATTCCGAAACCCAAGGACACGGAAGTCATCACGCCGACATTGCTATTCGTCCCCTGCGTGGGCTACGGGGTGGGCGGCTACCGGCTGGGCTACGGGGGCGGCTTCTACGACCGGACGCTCGCCCAGCTGCAACCCCGCCCCTTCACCGTGGGCCTGGGCTTCGCCGCCGGCTTCCTGCCCGACCTGGAGCCGGAGCCGCACGACGTGGCGCTGGATGCCATCCTCAACGAGCTGGGGGTGGTGTGGCCGATTTCGCTGGGCGACGACGATTGAGGGGCGGTGCTGCAGCAAGCAGATTCAACGCAAAAGCCGCGAAAGGAACGCGAAAGCCGCAAAGGAATTCCTTGAATCCTTTGGCGGCTTTGGCTGTTTCCCCTTTGCGGCTTTTGCGTTAAATCTGCTGCTACAGCACCCCCCTTCGCTCAGTCCAGCTGGTCGATCGTGTCCGGATCCGGCACCTCGCCGATGGTCTGGCGGGTGGTCTTGCTCTGGGCCATCAGCCAGGCGCAGAAGGCCTTGATTTCCGGGCGGTTGGCGCTGCGCGGGCCCACGATCAGCCAATAGGCCATGGGCGAATCCATGCGCATTTTCGGCAGCGGCTCCACCAGGTCGCCGTTGGCCAGGCTTTCCGCCACCAGCGGCAGGCGCGCCAGCACCACGCCCTGGCCCGTGAGGGCTGCCTGCACCATCTGGTACGCGTAGTTGAAGTAGAGCCAGCGCTGGGGCTGCAGCTTCTGCAGGCCGTGCTCGTCGAACCAGCGCCGCCACGTCAGCCACTCCAGGTGGGTGTGGTGCGCATCGCCGGCCTCGATCAGGGCGAACTGCGCCACGTCGGCCGGCTTCTGCAGGGCGGGGCCGCTTTTCAGCAGCCAGGGGCTCACCACCGGCGTGAGCTGCTCACCGAACAGGCGGATCGCCTCCGGCGGCATGGACGTCTTGGGGCCGTAGCGCAGGGCCAGGTCGACGTCGGCCAGCTCCAGGTCCACCTTGGTGTCGCTGGCGTCGATGCGGATGTCGATGCCGGGGTGCTCCCTCTGGAACTGCTCCAGCCGCGGGATCAGCCACATCGAGGCGAAGGAGGCGAAGGTGGTCATCGACACCGAGCGGCGGCCCGCGCTCTGCCGGATCTGCCGCACGGCGCCGTCGATGCGCGGCAGCGACTGCGACACCGCCATCAGCAGCTGCGCGCCGGCACTGGTGAGCTCGACCGCCCGGGTGTGGCGCAGGAACAGGCTTACGCCCACCTCCTCTTCCAGCGCCTGGATCTGGCGGCTGACGGCCGACTGGGTGAGCGCCATCTCCTCGGCGGCGGCGCGGAAATTCAGGTGGCGAGCCACGGCCTCGAAGGCGCGGAGGTGGCCGGCGGAGATCGGGCGGGAGCGCAGGTGGGTCTGCGAATGCTGCATGGCGCGGACGGGGATTGATGCTGGAAGCGAATCAAAAGCGTAGCGGGATTTCATTGGACCGCCAAGCGTGCGTGCAAGATCATTCAATTCCGAAATTCGATCGCCGCCCGCAGGCGGCCTGAACCGGAGCCGACCATGACCGACCGCAACGAGACCACGCTGTCCGCCTCCCCCGCGACCCCGCTGCCGGGCACCTGGAAACTGGTGCGCGGTCGCGCCGTCACCTTGCGGCCGAGCAGCGACGGCATCCTTCGGGTCGCCCACGGCCGCCTCTGGGCCACGAAGGATGGCCCGCACGGCGGCACGCCGTCCGAGGCGGGCGACCACATGCTGGAGGCCGGCCGCTCGATGTTCGTGCGCGCCGGCGAACGCGTGGTGATCGAGTCCTGGCTGCCCGCGGGCGCCTCCTACTTCGCCTGGGACCCGCTTTTGCAGGCGGCGACGGCGCCGAGGCGGCGCCTCAACTTGTCGGCCGTGCGGCAGCCGCTGGCCGACTTGCGCCTCGCCACGATGCTGCTGCTGCGCGCGCTCGGCGCCCTCGGCACGGGAATGGTGCAGGTTGGATGCCAGGCCCTGGGCCGCTGCAAGCCGCAGCCGGTGACCGGGCGGCGCGCGCACGTCTGAAGTTCACCGCAACCGGGCGGCGATGTCTATCATCGCCGCCATGCCCGACGCGCTGTCGCCCGCCGCCGCACCGCCCCTGCACCTCGTCGTGATGGGGGTTGCCGGCTGCGGCAAGTCGGTGGTGGGCGAGCAACTGTCCGAGTCGCTCGCGCTGCCCTTCCTCGACGCCGACAACTTCCATCCGCAGGGCAGCGTGGAGAAGATCGAGCGCGACCAGCCGCTCGACGCAACCGACCACGCCGAGTGGCTCCAGCGCTGCGTCCAGGAGCTCGGCGCGCAGCCGCTCGGCGCCATCCTGAGCTGTCCGGCCCTGCGCCGCGCCGACCGCGAGGCCCTGCGCGCCGTGGTGCCGCGCTTGCGCTTCCTCTACCTCGCGCTGACGCCGCACCAGGCGATGGAGCGCGCCGCCGCGCGCACCGACCAGTTCTATCCGCCCAGCCTGGTCGGCGCGGATTTCGACGCCCTGGAGGACCCGGCGCGCGAGCCGGACGTGCTGGCGGCCGACGGCCTGCAGCACGTCGACCGCATCGTCGAGGCGGCGCTGCGCTGGCTGGAGTCCCGTGCCCTCGCCTACACCCGTGCGTGAAGCACCACCCCACAGGAAGTCGTCGACATGACCAAGGCATTCGCGAGCCAGGCCGACCTGGCCGACCGGAAGATCACCTTCGAGCAGCTGTCGCCGCACTGCTGGGCCTACACGGCCGAAGGAGACCCGAATTCCGGCGTGATCGTCGGCGAGCGCTTCGTGATGGTCAGCGACGCCACCGCCACGCCGGCCATGGCGCGCGACCTGATCGCCCGCATCCGCACCGTGAGCGACAAGCCGATCAAGTACGTCCTGCTGACGCACTACCACGCGGTGCGCGTGCTGGGCGCGAGCGCCTATTTCGCCGAGGGCGCGAGCGAGATCGTCGCCAGCCAGGGGACGTACGAGCTGATCGGGGAGCGCGGCAAGGAGGACATGCAGTCCGAGATGGAGCGCTTCCCCCGCCTGTTCCGCAACGCCGAGACGGTGCCCGGCCTGACCTGGCCGACCCTGGTGATCGGCGGCGGCGACCCCACGCGCGGCGAGAAGCCCGGCAGGCTGACGGTGGACCTGGGCGGCGTGAAGGTGCAGGTCTGGTCGCCGGGCTGGGGCCATACGCGCGGCGACACCATCGCCTGGGTGGAAGAAGAGAAGGTGCTGTTCTCCGGCGACCTGGTCGAATACAACGCCGGGGTCTACACCGGCGACGCGCACCTGGAGGAGTGGCCGGCCACGCTGGAGGCGCTGCGCGCGCTCGGCGCGCAGGCGCTGGTGCCCGGGCGCGGCGAGGCGATGCAGGGGGCGGCGGCGGTCAACCAGGCGCTCGACTACA
This sequence comes from Ramlibacter monticola, assembly GCF_016722785.1. Lineage (GTDB taxonomy): Bacteria > Pseudomonadota > Gammaproteobacteria > Burkholderiales > Burkholderiaceae_C > Ramlibacter > Ramlibacter monticola. The sequence goes on from NZ_JAEQNE010000004.1 coordinate 217,142, forward strand.
CGAAGCGCTGGGTGGAGACCCTGTTCCGTTGCGGGAAGGAAGCGGCCGCGTCCAACATGGACCTGAAGGCCGCGATGGCGCACACGCGCAAGGCGATGGACCCGGTGTTCGGCAACGTGTTCATCTACGAACACTGCCTGCCCTTCGACGTCAGCCGGGCCTATGACGAGGCGCGCGGAGTGAAGAATCCCCGCATCTGGACGGCGGAGCGCGACAAGGAGATGTGGGCTGCGCTGCAGGAGTGAGCCCGTGTAGTCCCCCGACTACACGCCCCGGCCGCGGGCACCGACACTCCCCCTTGCGGTGCGTTCCTAAGCTGGACAGCCGGCGGCACCCAGCCGCGTCCATCGAGGAGCAGCATCCATGACGAAAGACCCGTCCGCCCCGCGCACCCTGCAGCAGCAGCCGCAACGCGAAAGCGACCCGCAGCAGCAGCGCGCCGGCGACACCGACTTCCAGTCCCACGGGAAGGCCCAGTCCGGCCAGGCCCAGGGCGGCCAGGTCGAGGGCGAGGGCAGCTACAGCGCGACCCGCGACTACCAGAAGAACATCAAGGAATACCTCGACAAGGGCGACGTGCAGGCCGACGCCGAGGCGGCCAAGCCGCGTTCCGAATCGGAAGCGCGCGAACTGGAACAGGCCGAGCGGGAAGGCAAGTCCCACTCGAAGGGCGAGCGCTAATCAGCGCGCGGCGGCTGCGCGCCGGGCGGCGGTGAGCGCCGCCAGGGCGAACAGCGCCAGCAGGACGGCGAGGCCCGGCGCGCCGCCGCCCTCCAGGGCCGAGCCGCTGGCCACCGGCCCCAGCGTTCCTCCCCACGTGTAGCCCGTGATCATGGCGGCGGCGCCGCCCGCCGTCGCGCGGCCCGCGAACGCGTGCGCCACCTGCACCATGGCGAGCGTGTAGAGCGCGCCGCCCACGCCGCCCCAGACCAGCCCGCACACCCACAGGAGCCACGGCGCGCGGGCCGCGAAGCCCATCGCGATGCTCGCCGCCAGCAGGGCGAGGGCCGCGCCGGTGAAGACGCGCCGCAAGGCATAGCGGTCGGCGGCCCAGCCGGCAGGGTACTGGAACAGGAAGCTGCCGACGCCGATCGCGCCCGCCACGGTGGTGGCACTGCGCAGGCTCATGCCGGATGCCGAGGCATGCGCGGCGCCGACCGCGCCCAGCCCCGCCTCAAACACCCCGCCGCAGAAGGCGAGCAGCGCCAGCCACGGAACGGCGCGCAAGGCCTGCAGGGTGCCGGTGTGGGGCCGCGCGGCCGCATGGGGTTCGTGCGCCGGCGCGGTCACCGCCAGCAGCAGGCAGCCCGCCACCATTGCCACCGCAAGCCACAGGACCGCCGATGCCTGCAGCCGCAGCAGGCCCGGCAGGAAGGGCCCGAGCGCGAGCGCGGCGCCCAGGGCCGTCTGGTACAGGCCCATGACGCGGCCGCGCATCTCAGGCGGCGCTTCCTCGGCGAGCAGCGCCTCGGTCGTGTTCCACATGGCCGCCGCCCCTGTGCCGCAGACGACCGAGGACAGGGTCCACACCGCGATGCCGTCCGACAGCGTGTAGCCGGCGATGCCCGCGAGCTGCAGCAGGGCGCCCGCGCGGTAGGTCCGGACCGTGCCCCAACGCGCCAGCACGCGCGGGATCAGCGAGGTCAGCAGGCCGACCATCAGGAAGGGCAGCATCGAGAAGGCGCCGATGAAGGCCGTGCCGCGGCCGGCCTGCTGCAGCAGCACCGCGAGGACGGGGCCCGTCATCGCGAAGGCGGTGACGATCAGCGTGGTGGCCGCGCCGAGGCGCCAGACCAGCCCCAGCCGCGAGCGGGCGCCGCCCGTCACGGCTGCTGCGCGGAGAGCTCGCGCAGGTCGCGCTGCCAGCCGCGCAGGCGGTGCTCCGCCTGTTCGCGCTGGGCGGCGGTGGTGCCCTGGTGCACCGCGGCGAAGGTGGCGCAGCCTTCCTGCAGGAGCGCGTCCTGGTAGGCGCGGTAGGCCGGGTCGGCGGGCCGCTCCAGCGCCTCGAACCAGCCGCGCAGCAGGGCGCCTGCCTCGGCCGGGGCCAGCCCCGGCTGGCCGAGGCGCGCGAGGATCTGCAGCAGGTCCTGCTGCCGCCGCTGCCATTGCGCCAGCATCCGGTGCGGATCCCAGAGGGTGGCGGAGAGGCGCTGGCGCAGGATGCGGCGCTGCGGTTCGTCGAGGGTGCCGTAGACGGTCTGCATCCGGTCGAGCATCTGCTTGTAGCGCTTGTCGCGCTGTTCCTCGGGCGACACCTCGATCCAGTCCCGGCGGAAGCTCTCGTTGTTGCTGCGGAACTTGCGCTGGATGTGGCGCAGCTGCCGCGGCGTGAGCTTCGCCGCCAGCGCCACCGCCGTGGGTTCCACGTGGCGCCCGACGGCCCCCAGGCGGTCCTGCACTTCCTTCAGCACCGAGCACGCCTGCTGCGGCGTGATCTCGCCGGGCGCCATCTGCTCCATGCGCCCCAGCAGCTCCGCGACGCGCGGCAGCTCGTCCTGCCGGTGCCATGTGTAGAGCGAGGCGATCGCGTCGCGCACGGCGGGTTCCTGTTCGTCGCTGAAGTCGGCGTAGCCGTCGAGCCACCACCAGGCCAGGTGCGGCAGGTTCGCGTATCCCAGCTTCACCGCGCTGCAGGCGACCAGCGCCAGCGCCGCGGCGAGCGCGAGGATAATTCCGGCCAGACGGGTGGAAACGAGCCACTGCATGAACACGAAGGGTAGCGAAATGAGAGCAGTCGATGTGGTGGTCATGGCGGCCGGCAAGGGCACGCGGATGAAAAGCCGGACCCCGAAGGTGCTGCACAAGCTGGGGGGCCGGCCCCTGATCGCGCACGTGATCGAGACGGCGCAGGCGCTCCACGCGCGCCGCACGATCGTGATCACCGGCCACGGCGCCGAGGGCGTGGAAGCCTGGCTGCGCGATTCCGCCGCGGCGGCGGGCCGCGGCGCGCCGGACTTCGTGCGCCAGGAGCCGCAACTGGGCACCGGGCACGCGGTGCAGCAGGTGGTGCCCGTGCTGCCGGACGACGGCATCGCCCTCATCCTCAATGGCGACGTGCCGCTCATCCGCCCCGAGACGCTGCAGGCGCTGGTGGACAAGTGCGGCGGCGAGCGGCTGGCGCTGCTGACCATCGAGATGGCCGACCCGACCGGCTATGGCCGCATCGTCCGCTCCGGCGATTCGGTGCAGGCCATCGTGGAGCACAAGGACGCGAGCCACGCCCAGCGCGCCATCCGCGAGGTCTACACCGGCTTCATGGCGGTGCCGTCCGAGCGGCTGAAGCGCTGGCTGGCGCGCCTGACCAACGACAACGCCCAGGGCGAGTACTACCTGACCGACGTGGTCCGGCTGGCCGTCGCGGACGGCTGCCCCGTGGTGGCCGCGCAGGCCCTGGAACCGGTGGAGGTCGACGGCGTGAACAGCCCGCTGCAGCTCGCGCAGCTGGAGCGCGCGTTCCAGTTGCGGCAGGCGCGGGCGCTGATGGAGCAGGGCGTGCGGATGGCCGACCCTGCGCGGTTCGACCTGCGGGGCCGGCTCGAATGCGGCCAGGACGTGGAGATCGACGTCAACTGCGTGTTCGAGGGCCACGTGGTGCTGGGCGACGACGTGCGCATCGGGCCCAACTGCGTGATCGCGAATGCGCGGATCGCCGCGGGGGCCGTGCTGCAGGCGTACACGCACATCGACGGCGAGGGGACGGGCGTCGAAGTGGGCGAGGGTGCGCTGATCGGGCCGTTCGCGCGGCTGCGCCCGGGCGCGAAGCTGGGGCCGGAAGTGCACATCGGCAACTTCGTCGAGGTGAAGAATTCGACGCTGGCGCGGGGCGCGAAGGCGAACCACCTGGCCTACCTGGGCGACTCGGTGGTGGGCGAGCGGGTGAACTACGGCGCCGGCAGCATCACCGCCAACTACGACGGCGCGAACAAGCATCGCACCGTCATCGAGGCGGACGTGCACGTGGGCAGCAACTGCGTGCTGGTGGCGCCGGTCACCATCGCGGCGGGTGGCACGGTGGGCGCGGGATCGGTGGTGAACAAGAACACCGAGCCGGGCGCGCTGACGGTCGCGCGGGCGCGGCAGGCGAGCATCGCCAACTGGCAGCGGCCGAAGAAGGCGAAATGAGCGTCAGGCGCGCCTGACCACCGGGATCCGCGGCCGGAACTTTCCCCTCTTCACCGAAAAGAACGCCTTCACGTTGCGCACGTTCGCGTCGCTCGTGAACAGGCGCTGCGCGAGCGCCAGGTAGTCCGGCATGTCGCGCGCGTAGACGATCAGGATGAAGTCCGGCCCGGGCGACACGCGGTAGCACTGCTGCACGGCGTCGTCGGCCAACACGCGCTGCTCGAAGGCCTCCTGCTCCGCGCTGCCCTGGCGGTCCAGGGAGACCTCCACCACCGCCTCCAGCCCGTGGCCCAGGACGGCTGCCAGCCGCTCCGGGTTCAGCACCGCCATCTCGCGCTCCACCAGGCCGGCCTCGCGCAAGCGCTTCACCCGCCGCAGGCAGGTCGCCGGCGAGATGTGCACCCTCGCCGCCAGGTCCTGGTTGCTCAAGGAACTGTCCGCCTGGAGCTGTTCGAGCAGCGCGAGGTCGATGGCATCGACGGCGGCTGGTTGCAGAAGGGAGGCCAATGGGAAATATTATTGCGTTTATTGCTTTGCATGAAAGTGTATTGCATTTCGCATGAAATTTAGATGGCATATTGCGCGCCCGCCCCCCTACAGTCTTTGCATCCCCAGTCAATAGGTGCATCTCATGTGCGGCATCGTCGGCGCGGTCTCCACCCGCAACATCGTTCCCATCCTCGTCCAGGGCCTGCAGCGCCTGGAATACCGCGGTTATGACTCCTGCGGCGTCGCCGTCTATGCCGAGGGCCTCCGACGCGCGCGCAGCACGGCGCGCGTCGCCGAGCTGGCGGACCAGGTCGCCGCCGAGCGCATCGAAGGCGGCACCGGCATCGCGCACACGCGCTGGGCGACGCACGGCGCACCGGCGGTCCACAACGCGCACCCGCATTTCAGCCACGGCCCGGGCGAGGCGGCTCCCTCGGGGCCCGGCCGCGTGGCGATCGTCCACAACGGCATCATCGAGAACCACGACGAACTGCGCGCGGCGCTGAAGGCCAAGGGCTACCGCTTCAGCAGCCAGACCGACACCGAGGTGATCGTGCACCTGCTGGACAGCCTCTACGAAGGCGACCTGTTCGAGGCCGTGAAGGCTGCGGTGCAGCAACTGCACGGCGCTTACGCCATCGCGGCGTTCTGCAAGGACGAACCGCACCGCGTGGTCGGATCGCGCGCCGGCTCACCGCTGGTGCTGGGCGTGGGCAAGGACGAGAACTTCCTCGCCAGCGACGCGATGGCGCTCTCCGGCGTGACGGACCAGATCGTGTACCTGGAAGAGGGCGACGTGGTCGACCTGCAGCTGGGGCGCTACTGGATCGTGGACCGCAACCACAAGCCGGTGCAGCGGCCGGTGAAGACGGTGCACGCCCATAGCGGCGCCGCGGAGCTGGGCCCCTACCGCCACTTCATGCAGAAGGAGATCTTCGAGCAGCCCCGCGCGATCGCGGACACGCTGGAGGGCGTGCAGAACATCATGCCGGAGCTGTTCGGCGACGGCGCGCTGTCGGTCTTCAAGCAGATCGACAACGTGCTGATCCTCGCCTGCGGCACCAGCTACTACAGCGGCTGCACTGCCAAGTACTGGCTCGAAGGCATCGCCAGGATCCCCACGCAGGTGGAGATCGCGAGCGAGTACCGCTACCGCGAGAGCGTGCCGAACCCGCGCACGCTGGTCGTCACCATCAGCCAGTCCGGCGAGACGGCCGACACGCTGGCGGCGCTGCGCCATGCGCGCGAGCTGGGCATGGAGCACTCGCTGACCGTGTGCAACGTGTCGACCTCGGCGATGGTGCGCGAGTGCAAGCTGGCCTACATCACGCGCGCCGGCGTCGAGATCGGCGTGGCCTCGACCAAGGCCTTCACCACGCAGCTGGCCGGCCTGTTTCTCCTGGCGCTCACGCTGGCGCAGCTGCGCGGGCGGCTGACCGAATCGCAGGAAGCCGAGCACCTGAAGGCAATGCGCCACCTGCCGGCGGCGCTGTCGGCGGTGCTGGCGCTGGAGCCGCAGGTCATCGGCTGGGCCGAGCAGTTCGCCACCAAGGAAAACGCGCTGTTCCTGGGCCGGGGCATGCACTACCCGATCGCGCTGGAAGGCGCGCTGAAGCTGAAGGAGATCAGCTACATCCACGCCGAGGCCTATCCGGCCGGCGAGCTGAAGCACGGCCCGCTGGCGCTGGTGACCAGCGAAATGCCCGTGGTGACCGTGGCGCCGAACGACGCGCTGCTGGAGAAGCTGAAATCCAACATGCAGGAAGTGCGCGCCCGCGGCGGCGTGCTCTACGTGCTGGCCGATGCCGACAGCAGGATCGAGAGCAGCGAAGGCGTGAACGTGATCCGCATGCCGGAGCACTACGGGACGCTGAGCCCGCTGCTGCACGTGGTGCCGCTGCAGCTGCTGGCGTACCACACGGCCTGCGCGCGGGGGACGGATGTCGACAAACCGCGGAACCTGGCGAAGAGCGTGACGGTGGAGTGAGGGGGCGCGTTTTCACGCACTCTGCTGCTACTGGCCTGGTGCGGGTCGTGAGCCCCTTCCACCGTACCAATCGAAGGTAGGAAGTCCGGGGTTCGGGCAGCCTACCTTCCGAACTACCCCCGCGGCCCGGTGCTGCGCCGGATCACCAGGTGGACCGGCAGCGGAGCCGCAGCCTCCGGAGCTTGGTTCTGCAAGACCGCCAGCAAGTGCCGCCCTGCCTGCTCACCCATCTCCTGGATCGGCAAATGCACCGTCGTCAGCGGCGGATGCATGAACGGCGCAAATTCGTTGTCGTTGAAGCTGGCCACGGACAGGCGCTGGGGCACGGGCACGCCAGCCTGGTCGAGCGCGGCCAGCGCGCCGGCGGCCAAGTAGTCGTTGCCGCAAACCACAGCGCTGACGGGACTGCCGCCCAACCGGATCCGCTCCATGGCGTCGAAGCCCTGCTGCAGTCCGTACTCCGTTTCGACGGTGGCGTCTTCGCGCAAGGTCAGGCCGCGCTTGGCGACCGCCCGCATCAGCCCCGCCAGGCGCGCCTCGGCGCGCTCGTTGTTCCTGGTGTAGCCGCCAATGAAGCCGATCTCGCGGTGGCCGAAGTCGGCCAGATGATCGACCACCAGGGCGGCCGCCTGCGACTCGTCGAAGCCCACGCATGGGCCCAGTGCGTCGTCCTGCGTCCACAGTTGCACGAACGGCGTCCCCTGCGTCTTGAGCAGCGCGAAAACCTCCTGCGGATGGCGTGAACCCAGCAGGGCCAGCGCGTCCACGCCCCGGGCCAGCAGCGTTCGCACCATGTCCGTGGTCTGCGAACCCTTGTTGTCCGGCGCCGCCAACAGCAAGGTGTAGCCGCGTTCCGCGAGCGTGGTTTCCAGCGCCTGGACCATCGTGGGAAAGGACGAAGTGCCGAAGCGGGGAATGACGGCGCCCACCGTCAGGGTGCGCCGCATCGCCATGGCCCTCGCCGCTCCGTTCGGTACATAGCCGATTCGGTCCGCCGCCTCGAGCACCCGCTGGCGAGTGGCCTCGCTGATCATCTCGGGCCGTGACAGCGCCCGCGACACAGTTCCGGGCGAAACCCCCGCCAGTGCGGCGACGTCTTCGAGCGATGCCGCACGGGCCCTGGCGTTCGGCTTGGTTGGGGTCGGAAATTCGGCCGTCGGTCTGGAAGACATAGGCGCCGATCCTACTCCAATGCAAACGCGTGCATACCCCATCTTGGTCAATGATTGACGAGCGTCTGACTTGCAGATTCCTTAAATATCAACGGTGTTCTCAAGCGTATAGGGTAAACCCTGTGGTTCAGACGGCAGTGATCGCCTATCGTTAATGCAAGCGCTTGCATTGCAGGCAACCACTCCTTCATCCGACGAACGCACCCGACATGCCTACCACCAAGAACGCACTGGTCCAGACCCTCATCGACTGCGGCGCCCAACACGCCTTCACCCTGCCGGGCCTGGGCATCACCTGGATGCTCGACGAGTTCTACGAGAAGCGGGAAGAACTGAACGTCGTGCTGACCCGCAGCGAGCAGATCGCCGCCACCATGGCCCAGGTCTACGGCCGCCTGACCGGCAAGCCCGGCGTGTACATGGGCCAGGGCCCGTTCGCCAGCACCACCGGCGCCTTCGGCATCATGGAGGCCTACTTCGCCGGCTCGCCCATGGTGGTGCTCACCGACACCTCGTGCTATGACGGCTTCGGCATGTACGGCGTCTACCAGACCATGACGGGCGACTACGGCGCCGCCAACATCCGCCAGTCCCTGGGCACCATGACCAAGTACACGGCCTACGCGACCGAGCCGCACGAGGCCGTCTACGGCCTGCAGCTGGCGTACAAGCACGCCCAGCTGCCGCGCATGGGCCCGGCGGCCCTGATCCTGAAGTCCCCGATCATCAAGCGCGAGATGCCCGAGCAGACCCGCGTGAAGCTGTACCCGACCGAGGGCTACCTGCAGCACACCCCGCAGCAGATCAGCCAGCCGGCCATGGTCAAGCTCGCCGAGCTGGTCGCCAAGGCCAAGACCCCGGTGATCATCGCCGGCCAGGGCGCGCAGACCGCCGAGTCCCGCGGCCTGCTGGCCGAGGTCGCCGCCCGCGGCGGCATCGCCGTAGCCACCAGCTACAACGGCAAGGGCGTCATCGACGAGACCCTGCCCATCGCCGTCGGCATGCTGGGCACCTGGGGCAGCAAGAGCGCCAACCGGATGGTGGCCAAGGCCGACCTGGTGATCGCCCTGGGCGCCAGCCTGGGCCCCGACTACCTGCGCTTCCGCGACGAAAGCATCGTCGACCCGACCCGCCAGACCATCGTGCAGATCGACATCGACCCGCGCAACGCCGGCTGGGTCTACCCGGTCGACATGGCGATCGAAGGCGACGTGGCCCAAGCCCTGCGCGCCCTCAAGACCCTGGACCTGGGCGAGCCCGGCGAGCGCCTGACCGCCATCGCCCAGAACAACCGCGAACACGCCTTCGGCGTGCTGCCGCCCACCGTCGCTGCCGACGGCACGATGCACAACGCGGACATCGTGCGCGTGCTGGACCGCATCCTGACGCCCAACGACATGCTGTCGCTGGACGCCGGCAACAACCGCATCTGGGTCACCAGCATGCTGCGCCTGCGCACCCCCGGCCAGCTGGTGGTGCCCGGCGGCATCGGCGGCATGGGCTGGGCCCTGCCGGCGGCCGCGGCCACCAAGCTGGTCTACCCCGAGCGCAACTCCATCTGCCTGATCGGCGACGGCGGCGCCGCGATGACGCTCAGTACCCTGGCCACCTGCGTGCAGCAGAAGCTGCCCATCACGGTGATCGTGTGCAACAACCGCGGCCTGGGCATGGTGCGCGACAACATGAAGCAGCGCCGCATCGCCGTGGACTTCTCCGACATCGACTTCGCCATGGTGGCGCAGGGCATGGGTTGCAACGGCGTGCGGGTCGACCGCGCCGATGCCCTGGCCGACGCCATCGGCGCGGCCCGCCGCTCCGACCGGCCGACGGTGATCGACGTTTCGGTCGACCCCGCTGCCAGCCACGTCCCGGCCTCCGACTACTGATCCACCGTGGGGAAAGCCATGCAGCCCGTTGCCATCGTCACCGGCGGCGCCAGCAACATCGGCTGGGCCTGCGCCCAGCGCCTGGCCGTCAGCCACCTCGTGGTGATCGCCGACATCAAGGCCCCGGAACAGCCGCTGCCGCCCGGCATGCAGTTCCTGGCCACCAATGTCACGCAGCCCGAAGACTGCCGCGCGCTGCTGGCCCATGCGCAGGCCCTGGGGCCGGTGAAGGCGCTGGTGCATTCGGCGGCGATCACCGCGCCCGCCAGGCCGGTCGAGCAGATCACGCTCGACGAATGGCGGCGCGTGATCGACATCAACCTCACCGGTGCCTTCATCGTGGCGCAGGCGGCCATCCCGGCCCTGCGCGCCGCCCAGGGCAGCATGGTCATGATCGCGTCGCGCGCCGCGCGCACCGGCGTGGCCGCGCTGGTGCCCACCAGCCAGGGCGTCAAGCCGCACTACTGCGCCTCCAAGGCGGGGCTGCTGTCCCTGGTCAAGTCGCTGGCCACCGAATTGGCCGCCGACGGGATCCGGGTCAACGCCGTGCTGCCCGGCTCGATCGAGGGCGCGATGATCCCGCGCGAGCGCTGGCCGGAACTGGCCGCGCACATTCCGCTACGCCGCCTGGGGCTGCCCGAGGAGATCGCCGACGCGGCGAACTTCCTGTGCTCCGCCGAAGCGCGCTACATCACGGGCCACGCCATGGACGTCAATGGCGGCACCTGGATGAACTGAACCCGTTCAGCAACTTCACACCAGAACAGAGACATGCATTTCCCCCGTTGGATTCCGGCCGCCCTGGCGGCCTTTGCCCTGGCCTTCAGTGGCGTCGCCTCGGCCCAGAACAACTACCCGAACCGCCCGGTGCGCGTGATCGTGCCCTTCCCGCCCGGCGGTGCCACCGACATCGTCGGCCGCCTGGTGGCCGAGCGCCTGCAGGCCGCCCTGGGCCAGCCCTTCATCGTCGACAACAAGTCGGGCGCCAGCGGCAACATCGGCGTCGCTGAAACCGTGCGCTCGGCGCCCGATGGCTACACGCTGGTCGTGGGCGCGCCCCAGACGCTGACCATCAACCCGCAGTTGTTCGCCAACATGCCCTTCAATCCGCAGAAGGACCTGGCGCCCATCGTCGTGGTGGCCTCCGTGCCGAACGTGCTGCTCGTCAACACCAAGGTGCCGGTGAAGAACGCCGCGGAACTGGTGGCCCTGGCCAAGGCCAAGGTCGGCAAGCTGTCCTACGGTTCCACCAGCATCGGCAGCACGCCGCACCTGTCGGCGGAACTGATGAAGTCCATGACCGGCACGAACATCCTGCACATCCCCTACCGCGGCAGCGCCCCGGCCATGCAGGACCTGATCGGCGGCCAGATCGACATCCTGTTCGACCAGCTGCCCTCCGCACTGCCCCAAATCAAGGCCGGCACCGTGCACGTCCTGGCCGTCACCACGCTGAAGCGCTCGCAGGCCGCCCCCGAACTGCCGACCCTGGACGAAAGCGGCATCAAGGGCTTCGACTCCGAAGGCTGGTTCGGCCTGCTGGCCCCCGCCAACACCCCGCGCCCCATCCTCGAGCGCATCAACGCCGAAGTGAACAAGGCCCTGGCCTCGCCTGAATTCCGCGAGCGTCTGGCCAAGGCCGGCGCCGAACCCGTCGGCGGCTCGATCGACAGCTTCGGCGAGCGCATCGCGAAGGAATCGCAGCGTTGGGGGCGCGTGATCAAGTTTGCCAACATCAAGGCGGAGTAAGTCGATGGCGGAAATCAACTACGGCGGCCCGGTGAAGGTCGCCGGCGGCGACACGGGCCGCGGCTGCCGGCGCTTCGGCGGCAAGGTGGCCCTGCTCACCGGGGCGGCGCGCGGCATCGGCTTCGCCTCCGCCGTGCGCCTGGCCGGCGAAGGCGCCAGGGTCTGCATCACCGACCGGGACGCGCGTGCCTTGGAAGAAGCCGTCGGCATCGCCGCGGCGGCCGGCGTGCAGCTGCACTCCTGTGTAATGGATTCCTCCGACGCCGGGGACGTAGCGCAGCGTATCGAAGAAGTGTCAGTGACGGTCGGCGGCATCGACATCCTCGTCAACAACGCGGGCGGCTCGCTGCACACCCCTTTCCAGTTCATGCAGGAAAGCGACGCGGACTGGCAGCGCGTGATGGACCTCAACCTGATGGGCGCAGTCTGGGCCAGCAAGGCGGTGCTGCCCGGCATGATTGCCAAGCGCTACGGGCGCATCGTGAACTTCGGCTCCAAGGCCGGCCGCTACGGCAGCCTGATCGCCGGCGCCAACTACGCGGCGGCAAAGGGCGCGGTGGCCTCCATGACGCGCCAGATGGCGCAGGAGTTCGGCCCCATGGGCATCACCGTCAACAGCATCTGCCCGGGCGTGGTGATGACCGAGCGCACTTCCAGCCTGTGGTCCGAGCGGCGCACCGCGGAGGAACGCGAGCAGGTCCTGGCCACGATCCCCGTGCGCCGCTACTGCGAGGTCGACGACGTCGCCGCGACGGTGGCGTTTCTGGCCAGCGACGATAGCGCCTTCATCACCGGCGCTTCGCTGGACCTGAACGGCGGCCAGGCGATGGCCTGAAGAAGGGGAACATGCTCTCTTCCGAACTGCTGCGCACCGGCGCGCTGATCGCCGGCGCGTGGGTCGAATCCGGCGAACGCTACGCCGTCACCAACCCCGCCAACGGCGAGGAACTGGCTCAGGTGGTCCGAGCCGACGCGGAGCTGGCGGATACCGCCGTGCGTGTCGCCGCCGCCGCCCTGCCTGCCTGGCGCGCCGCCACGGCAAAGCACCGAGCCGGCATCCTGAGCCGGTGGGCTGCCCTGATGATGGCCCACCAGGACCAGCTGGCCGCCATCCTGACGGCCGAACAGGGCAAGCCCCTGGCCGAAGCCCGCGGCGAAGTCGCCTACGCCGCGAGCTTCCTGGAATGGTTCGCCGAAGAGGGCAAGCGCGCCTACGGCGACGTGATTCCCTCGCACAAGGCGGACGCTCGCATCATGGTGCTGAAGGAGCCGGTGGGCGTGGTGGCAGCCATCACGCCCTGGAACTTCCCGCTGGCCATGGTCACCCGCAAGCTCGGGCCGGCGCTGGCCGCCGGCTGCACCGTGGTGCTCAAGCCCTCCGAGGAAACTCCGCTGTCGGCGCATGCGCTGGCGGTGCTGGGGATGCAGGCCGGCCTGCCGGATGGCGTGATCAACGTCGTCTCCGGCGACGCCGCGGCGATCGGCGAGGCCTGGATGCGCAGCGACGTGGTCCGCAAGGTCTCCTTCACCGGCTCCACCCGCGTCGGCAAGCTGCTGATGCGCCAGGCCGCCGACACGCTGAAGAAGGTTTCGCTGGAGCTGGGGGGCAACGCGCCCTTCATCGTCTTCGACGACGCCGACATCGATGCGGCCGTGGCCGGCGCCATGGCATCGAAGTTCCGCAACACGGGCCAGACCTGCGTGTGCGTCAACCGCTTCTACGTGCAGCAGGGCGTGTACCAGGCATTCACCACGCGACTGGCCGAGGCCGTGCGCAAGCTGAAGGTCGCCCACGGCACCGAGCCCGGCGCCGAGCAGGGCCCGCTGATCAACCAGGCGGCCCTGGCCAAGGTGCGCCGGCACGTGGCCGACGCCCGCGAAAAAGGGGCGCGCGTCCTGTGCGGCGGCGAGCCGCACGCGCTGGGCGGCACCTTCTACCAGCCGACCGTGATCGCCGAGGCGCAAGCGGGCATGGAGATGGCGCAGGAGGAAACCTTCGGCCCGGTCGCGGCCTGCTACCGCTTCGAGACCGAGGACGAGGTGATCCGCCTGGCCAACGCCACGAGCGTGGGCCTGGCAGCCTATTTCTACAGCCGCGACCTGGCCCGCGTGTGGTCGGTGGCGGAGCGGCTCGAAGTGGGGATGGTCGGCGTCAACGAAGGCCTCATCTCCACCGAACTGGCGCCCTTCGGCGGCATCAAGGAGTCCGGTTGCGGCCGCGAAGGCTCGCGTTACGGCCTGGACGACTACATGGAAACCAAGTACGTGCTGATGGGCGGGCTGCGCGCCCGCGGCTGATCGACAGGCACAGGAAGAATCGATGAACTCCCGCAACTCTTTCGGCTGGATCGACTACGGGGCGGCCTTCGGCGTCGTCCTGATCTGGGGCCTGAATTTCGTCGCGATGAAGTACGCCCTGCAGGCGCTGACCCCGTTCCAACTCGGGGCGGCACGCTACGTCGTCGCCGCCTTTCCGCTGGTGTTCCTGGTGCGCCGGCCCCCGGTGCACTGGAAATGGCTGCTGCTGTACGGGCTGTCCCAGGGCGTCGGCCAGTTCGGCCTGCTGTTCATGGCGCTGAAGGTCGGCATGACCGCCGCACTCGCCTCGGTGCTGATGCAGACGCAGGTCTTCTACACTGTCCTCTTCAGCTTCCTGTTCCTGCACGAGCGTCCCGGCCGAAACCTGCAGATCGGGCTGGGGCTGGCGGCGCTGTCGCTGTTCTGCTTCGGCACCGGCGTCCTGCGCGACACCGCGGGCGGCGTGACGGCGGCCGGCCTGCTCCTCAACCTGGCGGCCGCGGGCATGTGGGCCATCTCCAACATCGTGGTGCGCAAGGCGACGCAAAGCATCCCCAAGGGCCAAGCCAACGACGCCACGGCCTTCGTGGTTTGGAGCTCCATCGTGCCCATAGCTCCGTTCTGCATCCTCAGCCTGCTGATGGACCCTGGACTGCACGCCGACACCCTGCGCAATGCAGGCTGGCAGAGCTGGGCCGCGGTGCTGTACCTGGGCTGGTTCGCGACCATCGTCTCCTATGCGATGTGGACGGGCCTGCTGAAGCGCCATCCCGCCAACCGGGTGGCGCCGCTGAGCCTGGGCGTTCCGGTCATCGGCCTGGCGGCCGGCGTGATCGCCTTGGGCGAAGTGGTCACGCCGTGGCAATGGGCGGGCGTCAGCCTCACCATCCTGGCGCTGGCTTTTGTGTTCCGCCCGGAAACAGTGCGCATCTCCACGCGCCGGGTACCCGCGTGAGCGCTGTTGCAGATGCCCAGCTCTGGCGCTTGGCAGGGCAAGCCCCGCAGCAGCGGCTGCTTCAGCGCCAGCAGTGGCAGGATGCGCCCTTCACCGTGGCCCGCTGTGCTGGAACCTATGCGTCTACCAATCCGCTGGGACGAGGACGCTAGGGCCTATCGAACGTCCGCGTCGACTTCCATGTTGTGCCTCATCGCCGTCCGGTTCGACGCGATGGATCTGGAGCCCTCCGACGGACTTTGGCGGCGCGAACTTCACAGGGAAAGCTTCGGACGACCATGTCTTCTTCCATCAGCTGTTGCGTGGCTATAAGGTCTGTCGGGCAGGAATAAAGATCTGACGGACAAAGCCTGCCAGCCTGGCTTGTTACATCCCCCGTTTATCTGGCTGTTTGGAATACAGGACCATCTGGGTACAGCGGAACAGCGCCAGCGTCCTGCCCGATTCACGATGCGTGACCACGGCGTCCCAGACCTGCGTCGTCTTCCCGAGGTGCACGGCAGTCGCCAGGCAATCGATCGTGCCGTCGACCGTGGTGCCGAGATGATTGGATTTCAGCTCGATCGTCGTGAAGCCGCTCGCGCCTTCGGGAAGATTGGCGCGGCAGCCGTAGCCGCAACAGGTATCAGCCAACGTGACCAGGCTGCCTGCATGCAGATACCCGTTCGGTGCCATCAGCTCCGACCGAACGGACAGCTCTGCCCGCAACTCGCGACCGGTGACCGCGAGCACGCGAATTCCGAGGTAGCCCGGCAGCTTGCCAACGCCTGCGCTGTTGAAATCGTCTGCAGTCATTTCATGACTCTCCTTGATCCATTTCAGGGGCGCAGGTCCGCGCCTTGGAGCGCGCCCGCCGATTTCGCCAGGCAGCGCCACCGTCGTCCTTCAGGCGGAAAGGGCCGGATAGTCGATGTAGCCCTTGGGGCCCGGCGTGTAGAACGTCGCCATGTCGACGGGATTGAGCGCTGCATCGATTCGCATCCGATGCACGAGGTCGGGGTTGGCGAGGAAGGGGCGCGCGAACGCGATGAGATCTGCCTGGCCTGCCTTGAGCGCTGTTTCGGCAGTGGCAGCATCGAAGCCCCCGGCCAGGATGAACCGGCCGTGAAATGCAGCGCGGAGCCGGTTCTTCAAATCGGCGGGAACGGGCGGCGCCCCGAGCGCGGAGTGGTCCAGCAGATGGAGGTACAGCAATCCGAGCCCGGACAGTTCCTGGGTGAGCGCCAGGTACTGGGCCTCGACCTCGGGAAAGCTCCCCGTGCCATTGAACACGCCATAGGGTGAAAGCCGGATCCCGACACGATCCCCACCGATCGCAGCGGCCGTCGCGCGGGCGACTTCCAGCGCGAAGCGATTGCGGCCTTCGACGCTGCCACCGTACCCGTCGGTGCGCCGGTTCACATTGGCGTTGAGGAACTGCTCGATCAGGTAGCCGTTGGCAGCATGCAGTTCGACCCCGTCGAATCCCGCTTGCAGCGCCAGCCGCGCCGAATTCGTGAACTCGCCGATGGCATGGGCGATGTCGGACCCGGTCATTGCTCGCGGAACGCTGTGCGGCAGCATCCCCTGCGCGTCGGTGAACATTTGGCCGGGGCACGCATCGGCCGTGGGCGCCAGCACTTCGGCGCCAGGCGGGAGGTTCGCGACATGCGACACCCGGCCGGTGTGCATCAGCTGGACGAAGATCTTGCCGCCTTTGGCGTGCACCGCGTCGGTGACCAGCTTCCAGCCTCGCACGTGGGCATCGTTGAAGAGCCCTGGGATGCGCGCGTAGCCCAGGCCGTTCGGCGAGGGCGAGGTGCCCTCGGTGATGATCAGGCCCGCCGTGGCCCGCTGGCCGTAGTAGTCGGCCATCAGGGCATTGGGCGTGTTGGCATCGACGGCACGACTGCGCGTCATCGGCGCCATGACGGCGCGATTGGCCAGTTGAAGGGAGGGCGTCGCGAGAGGTTCGAAAAGCATGAGGGTCCTTGGATGAGGGTGGCCGGGCGAGAGATTGCGCGTGCGGCAGGGATCTGGTTCAGGACGGCTGCGGCAGGTAACTCGGCCGAGTCGCCGTCATCCCGCGCTTGACCTGCAGCGAGAGTTCATCGGCCAGAACTTCATCAAGGCCAGCCTCCAGCCCGTCGAGCGCACGCCGGACGATTTCCTCGGGGCTGCTTTTGGGCGCATCCAGCCCGCGCGTGAGATCGGTGTCCACATACCCCATGTGCAGAGCCACGACCTGCGTCTTCTGCGCCGCCAGTTCGTGGCGCAGCGCATTGGTGAGGGACCAGGCCGCGGACTTGCTTGCCGAATAAGCGGCCAGTTCTCCGCCATTGACCCAGGAGGCGACCGACAGCACGTTGAGCAACGCGCCGCCGCCGTTGGCCTTCAGGATGGGCGCGAAGGCCTTGCTCACGCGCAACATGGAGAAGAAGTTGGTCTCGAAGATGCGTCGTGCGACTTCTTCGCTGTCCGGCGCAAGAAAGCCTCCAGGCTGCGCGATGCCGGCGTTGTTGACCACGAGCGCGACATCCGACGCCTGCGCCGCCGCGGCTGCCACGTCCTCCGGCTTGTTGACGTCGAGCCGCAAGGCCTGGACGCCGGACTGCGTGACGCTCGCCGCGTCGCGTGCCCCAACGTAGACCTTGCGGGCACCCCGGGCGAGCAGTTCGTGCGCGAATGCCAGCCCGATGCCGCGATTGGCGCCCGTGACGAGCGCGACGGTGTTCTTGATCTTCATGGATACTCCAGACAGGAGAGGAACGAATTCAACCTGGATGCGAGCTCACAGGAGCTTGACGACGACCTTGCCCTTCGCGCGGCCTGCGTCGACGTACGCAAGTGCCTCGTTGGTGGACGCGAACGGATACACCCGATCGATCACGGAGCGGATCACGCCGGCCTCGAAGAGCCGGGTGATCTCGCGCAGTTCGCTTCCATTCGCCTTCATGAAGAGGAACGAGTAAGCGACTCCGCGGCTCTTCGCCCTTCGCCTGATGCCTGCACTCAGCAATCGGATCACCAGCCTCACGAATGCACGTGCACCGATCTGCTTGCCGAAATCCGGGTCCGGCGGCCCGGAGATGGAAATGAGCTGCCCGCCCGTCTTGAGCACGCGCAGGGACTTTTCGAGCGTCGTGCTGTCCTGGCTGTTCAGGACCACGTCGTAGTTGGCCAAGACCTCTTCGAAGTCCTGCGTCCTGTAGTCGATGACCACGTCTGCACCCAGGCTCTTCACCAGTGCGACATTGGCCGCGCTCGTCGTGGTGGCCACGGTTGCACCCAGATGTTTGGCCAACTGGATGGCGAAAGTGCCCACGCCACCCGAGCCCGCCTGGATGAAGACTGTCTGCCCCTTCTTCAAGTTGGCCTTGGCGACGAGTGCCTGCCACGCCGTCAGGGCGACCAGAGGGACGGAAGCCGCCTCTTCCATCGTCAGCCCCTTGGGCTTGAGCGCCACGCTCGCTTCCCTGACGGGCACGAATTCAGCGAATGTGCCGATCCGGAAATCATCCGCTCGCGCATAGACCTCGTCGCCTGGCTTGAACTGCCGCACGCGCGCGCCGACCTTGACGACTTCGCCGGCGACGTCGTGGCCCAGGATGAGCGGCAGGCGATAGGGCAGGATGAGCTTGAACTCCCCATCCCGGAGCTTGGAGTCGAGCTGGTTTACGCCCGCTGCATGGACCCGGACCAGGACCTCGTCATCGCGCAGATCCGGAGTCGGCATGTCCGCCAATTCGAGTGCGCGCTTCTTGCCGTAGCGACGGAGCACCTGGGCTTTCATGACTCGTTCCTTGGCGCGTTGTCGCGTCGTATGATGATCGTCATATTAATGGGCGAGCGAATAGCGCCGCGTCTCCATGTATTCAGGCAGGCGCCAGGAATTTCAATGTGGCCTCACACAGGCTCCGGGACAGTGCGGGCTCGTCGACTGCGCGAGCCAGGAGCAATGTGCCGACCATGGCGGAGACGGTGAGGAGTGCGCGTTCGCGGGCGCCGGGCTGCCCGCAGCCAGGCGCTTGGCGAGCGACCAGGTCGATCATCGACTTGACGTGCTGCGTGGTCGTTCGACGGACTTCCGGTGCTTGGCGCGCGGTCTCGGAGCCAAGCGCGGCCAGGGGGCAGCCCGATTCGACATTCTCGAGGTGTTCCCGTGACAGATAGGCGCGAAGCAGGGAACCCAGGGCCTGCTCCGTCGGTACCTTGGCCACCACGCTTGCAACCGCCGCGGCGGACTCCGCGCAAGCCCGGTTCGACGCTTCCGCCAGCATGGCCTCGCGTGAAGGGAAGTGCGCGTAAAAGGCACCATGCGTGAGGCCGGCCTGCTTCATGATTTCAGCGACCCCGGTCCCGTCGTACCCGCTGCGGCGGATCGCCCGCGCGGCCACGGACACGATGCGTTCGTGGGAGGCCTCCTTGGCAGCCGTTCGTGCGCAGTGCTTTTCAACTCGCATGACGATCATCATACGACATTCCGGACACGTCTGCCGCCCGCCTGTCAGTAGGTGACCCGTGTCGGACCGCCACAAGCATGGCAGCTGCTTTGAATCCATCCCTGCCCTCGTCGCTCCCCGGGCCGCTGTCGCGACAGAGGACTACGTCAAAACCCGAAGCCCGGTTCGCAAGAAAGCCGTCGCGTTTTCGAAAGTGCTGCCTCAGGCGTCATCGCAGCGCCTCCGTGTGCTGGCGGAGGCTGATCCGCACTGCCTCTTGCATTCACGGCTTGGCAAGGCGCTGGCGTTGCATGGGGTAGGCGCGCTGCTCTCCGCTTGCTTGCTTTCAACCTACGCAGCGGAGCGCCTTCGCCCCTGCATGCGTTCGTCTCCCCCGGCTTACTCTGGCTCTCATGGAGACCCCAATGGAGCCCGGTTCCATGAGATCGAATCTTGGAAACAAAGTGGCTGTCGCCGTCGCTTTCGAGGTGACGTAAGCCACGCGCGCGGCGGGATGCTGGACACGACGGTTCACGCCTCGCCCGCAAGCAGCAGGAACTACCCTACGAAGCGTGTGCCTCGGGGCTGCGTGCGGGAACGGACCTTGTCCGACGCCTGCGCCTGCCGACGTTTCGTTGAACAAGAGGCGAAACCACATAGTGCAGGAGTATCCAATGACCAAGTTTCTAGCAATTGCTCTCGCAGGCGCATTCGCGTGCATTCCTCTCGCCCAAGCTGGCGACCGCGACCATGGGTACGACGCGGCGCGTCCTCATGGCTGTCCGCCGGGATTGATGAAGAAGGACAACGGCTGCATGCCGCCTGGTCACGCCAAGAACGAATACGACTCGGACCGGCATCACGATCGCGATCACGATCACGGACTGAGCGATGCGGAGCGCCGGCATCAGCAGGCGTTGCGGGATGCCGACAAGCGGCATGACCAGAATCTCGCGGCTGCGGCCGCCCGGCATGAAAGGAACCTGGATCTGGCGGACAAGCGCCACCAGGCCAACCTCGACGCCGCGAAGGAGCGACACGAGGCGAACCTGCACCCTGACAAGAAGGGCTATGACAAGAAGGAGTACGCCAGGAAGGATGAGAAGAAGGACTATGCCAAGAAGGTTGACAAGAAGGAGTACCGGGACCAGCACGCCAAGTCCAGCTACTGAGCGATTGCGATCGGCCGATTGCGAACGGCCGTTCGCAGCGCGGTGTGCGCGGCCGCTCCTCGGGCAGCAGGTTCACGATCAGGAGGGAAGGTGCCGGGCGTCGCCGAGACCGGTTCGGACACCCCCGCGCACGACCGAAGCCTTCCTGAAGCTGTTGCCCTACGGCAGAAGCTGATCCACGTTCGCTGAAGCGGCGAAGCCGTGTGGATCCCGCTGGGCGACTTTCGAGCTCGGTGTGGGATTCGAGAACCACACCAGTCATTCCCCCGCGGGTGACATCCTGCTGTATCCGGGCGGCTACAGCGAGACCGAGAGCCTGCTTGCCTACGGCTCCTGCAGCTTCGCCAACAAGATGGGCCAGCTCGCCGGGAAGCAGTTCCTCACCGTGGTGAAGGGCAAGGTGCGGCTGCGGGCTATTCACGCTCGCCTATGAGCGTTGTAGACGCTCACGCAAGGATTACGCACGGACCTGAAGCCGACGCAGGACGTGGGCGTTCTTCGGGCAAAATTCCCGCTGTGCACGACCGCCCTCGCCATCTGTTCTGGACGCCGCGAAGCCCGAAGAGCTCCTCAGGCGGCGGGGACGGCAGAGTCGCGTGGGTGGATAGCCTTCGCTTCCTTGGAATGCTGGCGATCTACATCGGGCACTTTGGACAGGTTGGGGGCAAGCTGTACCCGTTTGTCTTCCTGTATCACGTTCCGCTGTTTTTCATTGCGGCCGGATTTTTTGCAAGGGCAGACGAGAGCATCGCGGCGACCGCCGTCCGTCTTGCGCGCAGGCTGCTTGCGCCGTACGTATTCTTCGCGCTCCTGTACACGATCACGCTGGTCCTCTTCAATGACTGGCCTTGGGAAAAGACACAGGCCGCTCTCACGGCCTTTGCGGTCGGCATCCGCAATCAGACTCCTGCTGGTTCGCTGTGGTTCCTCCCGTGCCTGTTCATCGTCGCCATTGCTCACGCTGTGGTACTGCGGTTCACACGCAATCCACTCGCCGGACTCGCTTTCGGGGCGGGTTGCCTGTTGATATCGCAGCACGGCTTGACAGCCAATCCGCTGGCCACCCCTTCCTGGGCCTTGAATGCGGACAGCGCTCTGTACTACGTTTTCTGGTACGCCCTCGGCCACGCTGCCTTTCCGCTGTTGCGTCGGGTGGTGCACCATGCATGGTTCCCTGCAGTGGGAATCGCCGCGGTCGCGGCGGCCGTCTGGCTCTATTTTTGCGGCACGGCGCCCATGTTCGCGGCGCTGCAACGCTTCCCGATGGGGCGAGTGCAGGCGTTGGCGGCAACCGGCCTCGGCGTACTGCCAGTGATCGTGGTCGTAGTCGCCAACATCGCAATTGCTCGCGCAATCGAAGGCGTGCAGTTGCTGCGCGCGCTGGGCCGCCGGACCATGCTGTTGTGTGGCATGGAGGATTTCACCAAGCTGGTATTACCCCAGGCCATGCTGATGATCGGACTCAAGCTGCAACTGATCCACCCGCTGGGCGTAGTGCTGTTCTCCTTTGTTTGCATGTGGGTGGCGGGCATCGCCGCGGGCGGAGTCTTGCTGCTGTACGCGCCGCGGTGGTCGGGTCTGAGGGCACCGGTCATGAACCTCGATGCTGGCACGCGATCGCCTCAGGTCGCCGAAGCGAAGTCGCAGAGCCCCTTGGGAAATCTCTGACCGATCGCATCATCGCGCGCTTCCAGCGCGAATGCAGCGCTCAGTGGCCGCCCTCGCGTCCATAGAGGTCCAGCACGCGGGGAACGTAGCGCTGCGTCTCGGCATACGGTGGCACCGCGCGTCCGCTACGCAGCACTGCGGCAGGGCCGGCGTTGTAGGCGGCCAGTGCCAACGCAAGGTCGGCGTCGAACATCGCGAGCAGGGTCTTGAGGTAGCGCGCCCCACCGAGAACATTGGCGGCCGGATCGCGCGCATCGAGCACACCGAAGCGCCGGGCGGTTTCCGGCATGAGCTGC
The DNA here is from genome assembly GCF_016722785.1 of Ramlibacter monticola. GTDB lineage: Bacteria > Pseudomonadota > Gammaproteobacteria > Burkholderiales > Burkholderiaceae_C > Ramlibacter > Ramlibacter monticola. The sequence goes on from NZ_JAEQNE010000004.1 coordinate 239,357, forward strand.
ATCAGCCCCACTGCGCCTTTGTGCGACACGGCGTCGGCGTCGTAGTTCGACTCGGCCTTGATGACCGCGTGGAGCAAGCCTTCCGGAAGTCCCGTGTCCGCTGCCGCCTGCGCCACCGGCAGCGCATAGCGCTCACGGCCCGCCTCGCGCTGCGGGGCAGGGACCGGAGCCGGCGCCTGGGGCTGTGTGCCGCCCTCGGGCAGTACGAGCTGGTAGCGGGCATCGCCCGGGATGTTGGTGACATGCTGCGCCCCGCTCGAATCCGTATAGATGAACATGTCGGCCCGTGCCGTGCATGGAACAAAGAGCGAGCCCAGGCCGCCGCCGATACTGACCAGCACGGTCAGGGCGACTCCTCTGGAGCAAGCGACGGTCCTCATGGCATTCAAGGTTGAGCGAACGATGGGCCCACCAGCAGCGGCAGCCTGGTCCGTCTCCGCTGCGTGATCCCAACTTCTCTGGATATCAACGATGGCCCTGCGTGGCGTTGACTTGCCTCAAGTCCTGCGTCGATGCGCTGTCTAGCATGGCCTTGCCATGCAGCCCACGTCACATGCCCCTAGCCTCCGGCATCCGGCGTCCGGCTGCACGCTGCGCGAACTGCCGGTGAACGGGTAGCCGCCATGCGATTCCAGCTCAAGGCACGTCGCAAGGGGGGCGGCATTGTCGAGGCGGTGCTGGAGGCGCCGACGCAGGCCGAGGCGGAGCTGATGGCCCGCGTCCAGGGGCTGCGCGTCCTTTCCATCACCTCGCAGTCGGACTGGTTCCCGGCACCGCGCACGCGTGAGCAGGCTTTCCCGCTGCTCCTCTTCACCCGGGAGCTGATGACCTTGCTGCGCGCCGGCCTGCCCCTGATCGACACCATCGAAACCCTGGCAGACAAGGAGCAGCAGCCGCAGCACAAGAAGGTGCTGGACGGCGTCGCCTGCGCGCTGCACGAAGGTCAGTCGTTTTCCCAGGCACTGGCCCTTGTCCCCTCCGCCTTTCCCGGCCTGTTCATCGCGTTGGTGCGTTCCAGCGAGCGCACGGGCGAGCTGGAAGAGACCCTGTCGCGCTACATCGGCTACCACGTGCAGGTGGACCAGGTGAAGAAGAAGATCGCGAGCGCGGCAATCTATCCGGCGCTGCTGCTGACGGTGGGGACGGCGGCCATGCTGTTCCTGCTGGGTTACGTCGTGCCCCGGTTCAGCGTGGTCTACGAGGGCATCGGCCACAAGCTGCCGTGGCTGTCGCAGGTGCTGATGTTGTGGGGCAAGTTTCTCGCCGCACACCAGGTGCCGCTCGCCATCGGCGCAGGCGCGGCGATCGCGCTGCTGGTTATTTCCGTCCGGCATCCCGACGTGCGCGCCCGGATGGGCCGCGTGGTGGCGCGCATGCCGGCCGTGCGCGAGCGCGTGTTCCTGTACCAGCTGGCCCGCTTCTACCGTTCCCTGGGCATGACCCTGCGCGGCGGCATTCCGATCCTGGCTTCGCTGGACATGGTGCAGGGGCTGCTGACCGGCGACATGCGCGAACGCCTGACGCAAGTGTCGGCGCGCGTCAGCGAAGGCCATCCCCTGTCACGTGCGCTGGAGGAGGCCGGGTTGACGACCGTCGTTTCCCTGAAGCTGCTGCGCGCGGGCGAGCGCTCCGGAAAACTGGGTGAGATGCTGGAGCAGGCGGCGGACTTCTACGACGAGGAGATGGAGCGCTGGGTGGACTGGTTCGTCAAGCTGTTCGAACCGATCCTGATGACGGTGATCGGCGTGCTCATCGGCATCATCGTCATGCTGATGTACCTGCCGATCTTCGAACTGGCCAGCAGCATCGAATAGCGCGCGGCCGCCGCACCGCCGCTCACTGCGGCTTGTACACGAACTTCCATTCCGAGTAGCGGGCCGCGCCTTCGAAAGCGCGGTCGGCCGGCAGGAACCGGCCCGTCTTGAGCGGTGCCTCCTCCGACAGGCTGTAGACGCCGAGAATCCCCCTGCCGTCCGGCGTCGTCACCAGGCCCCATTCCGCCTTCCAGGTCATGGGGTCGACGAAGATCTTTCGCAGGTGCCGCCTGGTTCCTGGCAAGCGCGGGTCCAGCAGCAGGTCGTCCAGCGTCCGCGGCAACTGTCCCTTGGTGCCGGGCCCGCTCTGGGCATAGGCGCGGATCGCGCTGCGGAACTGGTCGCCGATGAACAGCAGCTCGCGCTCGCGCTCGCGCTTCTGCGCCACGTGCCACACCGAACCCGCGGCCGCCATCACGGCACCATGCAGCGCGATGGCGAGCACCAGCGCGACGTAGGTGAAGCCGCGCTGCCGTGGGGCGCGGTGGGCGGGCCGCGCGGCGCCTACCATGCGGCGTACGGTTCGCCGGCCAGGGAATTGCCCGGCGCGCCGCTCCTGACGTCGAACACGCCGCCCTTTTCCGACTTGTCCGGGGGGATCACGACCCAGGTGGTGGCGCTCTCCGTCAGTGGGTCCTCCGGCAGCTTGCGCAGGTACTTCTTCGTGACCAGCGTCTCCATGTTGGGCGGGTAGGCCCCCGTGTCGGAGTAGTGCTTGTCCAGCGCGTCGCGGATCAGCGTCAGGTTTTCCTTCAGCACCGCCTCCCGCGCCCGCGCCACGCTGTGGAAGTAGCGCGGCACCGCTACCGCGAGCAGCAGCGCGATGATGCACATCACCACCAGCAGCTCGATCAGCGTGAAGCCGGCGCGGCGCCTGTGGGTCTTGGGTGCGGCCATCGGTCACCAGTCCCGGTAGGCCACGCCGTTCAGGCCGGTGCCCGGCGACAGCGAATACACGTCGAAGACGTCATCGCCTTCGCGCGGCGCGTCCGGCGGGCTCGCGTAGCTTCGCTTGCCCCAGGTGTCGGCGGCGCGGGCGTCCGCCTCGGGGAACAGCGGGTCGCGCGGCAGCCGGCGCAGGAAATAGATCTTTTCCTGCTTCGCGCTGCGCGCATCCTCCACGCCCGTCACCAGCGCGTCGAGCGACTCCGGATAGCCCGACTGCTCCGCGCTCCTGCGGATGCGGCCCTGGTCGACGGCCAGCTTGTAGGCGTCGATCGCGGCGCGGATCTCGCGCAGCGCCGAGTACAGGGCCTGTTCCTTGTGCCGCCGCACGGCCAGCTCCGCCACCGGCAGCGCGACGCTGGCGAGCAGCGCCACGATGGCCACCGTCACCATCAGTTCGATCAGCGTGAATCCGCGCGCCGCCGCCAGCTTCATGGCTGCAAGGCGATCGACAGGGCCCCGCTCACGCTGAACGGGACCGGGCTTCCGTCGGGGGCCAGCGGCGACATGCTGGTCAACAGGATCTGCGACTGGGGCGCCGGCCGCTTGACGCGGAAGGTCACGTTGAACAGCCGTCCCTGCCCCTGCACCCCGTCCGCGCCCGGGCGCGCGACGCTGACGGCCAGCCGTCCGCCGAGTGCGTCCGTCGTGTGGTTGAAGCGGTTCTCCACGTTGCCCTGCTTGAGCAGGTCGCCCTGTTCGACGCCCACCACTTCCAGCGCGGACGGGTCGAACCGGAGCGACACCGCGGCGCCCGCGAGCGGCGACGGCGCGTTCGCCTGCACGCCCACGACGAACTGCTCGCCCACGCGCGCGCTCGGCGGCGCCTGCCAGGTCACCTGCAGCGGCTGGAGCGCCGCTGGCGGCGTGTTCGTCACGGGAGGCGCGCTGACCGCGGCGGCGCTCTCCGGCGCCCGGGCCACCGGCGGCAGCGCGGCATCCTGCCGGGGCGCGGGCAGCGCCGGGGCGGCGGCGTTGGCCGTGGCCGCACCCGTGCCCGTGCCCGTGCCCGTGCCCGCCGCCGCGGTGGTGACGGCGACCGCGCCCGTCGCCATCCCGCTTTGCAGCACCGGCCGCCGGGCCTTCATGTTGGCGTCGGTGCCGGACCAGAACTCCATCTCCTGCGCATCGGGCCGCGTCAGGTTGCGGATGATGCGCGGCGTGATCGACAGGACGATTTCGGTCTTCTGGCGCTCGTCGCGGGGGATGGAAAACAGGCGACCCAGCACCGGCATCTCCATCAGGCCCGGCACGCCACTGGCCGTCCTGCGCTCCTCGTCGCGGATCAGTCCCATCAGCACCTGGGTCTCGCCGTCCTTCAGCCGCAGCAGGGTGCTGATGGTGCGCGTACCCACCCGGTAGGCCACGGAGCCCGAATTCGTCGTCACCGATTCGCCCAGCGTGCTCACTTCCAGGGCCACCTTGACCTGCACGTCGTCGTCGAGCAGCACCACCGGCTCGGCCTCCAGCTTCAGCCCGACGTCCAGGTAGGAGATCGACTCGGTGGTCACGGGGTTGGTGGAGCCGGGCGTGATGGTCGCCGTGATGATCGGCACGCGGTCACCCACCAGCACGCGCGCCCGGTCGCGGTTCTTGATGCGGATGCGGGGATTCGAGATGGTGTTGGCGATGCTGCTGTCCGCCTTCAGCTTCGCCAGAACGGTGGAGTTGACGCCTACGCGCGAGGCCGTGGTGTGCTGGTTGAACGGCAGGTCGGCCACCGTGATGTTGCGCGGGTCCGGCACGAGCCAGGTGAAGGTGTCGGGCCAGCTCACGCCCAGTTCGAGCGCGCGCGTGCGGTTGATCTCGAGCACCTCGATTTCCAGCAGCACTTCGGGCTCGGCCAGGTCCTGCACCCGGATCACCTTCTCGGCCAGCCGGATCGCTTCGGGGGTGTCGCGCACCAGGATCATGTTCAGGCGATCGTCGACGTGCATGTCCTTGAGCTTCAGGATGCTCTTGAGCACGACGGCGGTCTGCTTGGCCTCGCTGTTCACCAGGTAGAAGGCGCGCACCACCAGGTCCTGGTACTCGCGCACCTTCTGCGGCGTGTTCGGGTAGATCAGGACGGAGTTGTCCGACAGCACCTTCTTTTCGAGCTGGCTCTGGACCAGCGTGAGGTCGATCGCGTCTTCGACCGCCACGTTGCGCACGTAGATCGTGACCTTGGTGTCGCTCTTGATGTCCTTGTCCAGCAGGAAGTTGATGCCGCTGATGCGGGACAGGACGTCGAAGACCATCTTGATGTTGGCGTCGCGGAACTCCAGGCTCACTGGCTTGGTGAGCCGCGACTTGAGCTGCGGCGGGACCATGCCGTCCAGGGCCCGCACGCGCTCCACCTGCGCCAGCACCTCCGTGGCGCCAGGGTGCTTCGGGCTCAGCATCAGGATCTTCAACGCCTGGCTTTCCGCATGTTCCAGGTCGCCGTTCTTCATCGCCGCCTGCGCCTGGCGCACCATCTCGCCGTGCAGGTCGCGCTTTTCCAGCAGCCGCAAGCCCTCCGAGGCGCGCGTGTCGCCCGGCGAAATCGCGAGCACCCTGCGGTAGCGGGCGTCGGCCTCGCGCACGTCGCCGGCCAGTCGCGCGCTCTCGGCCGTGGCCAGGAGCTGCACCACGACGCGCTCGCGCGTCGTCAACAGGCGCATCCGCAGGGGCACGTTGTTGGGGTCCGACTTCGCGGCTTCCTCCAGCTTCTCCAGGCCCTGCTCGTACTGGCCGTCGACGATCAGCGCCAGGCCGTCGCGGTCCGACATGGGGCCGGCACAGGCGACCAGGACGAGGGCCCCGACGACGAGGCCGCAGCGCTGCGCAAGCCATCGCATGGCCGCACTCCGATTCATGGTTTTTCTCCTACCGGCAGCGTCTGCACTGCATCGAGCGGCAGATACCGCAGCGTCAACTGGCCGGGTTCCACTTTTTCCAGCCGGTAGATGTCGTCGATCACTTCGCCCTGCGCCACCAGGTAGGCGCGTTCGCCCTTGACCAGGAAGACCGTCGGCGGGTCGGCATCGAACATCCTGCCCATGAACACGAAGGGCAGGGGCGGGGCCACCGGCGCGACGGGCGCGGGCGGCGGCGGCGGTGGAGGCGGCGGTGCGGGCGGCGGCGGCGGCGGCTGCCAGGACTTCGCGGGAAACAGTTCGGCCCCCGGAGCTTGCCCCCGCGCGACCTTCAGCGCCTCCAGTTCGCGCAACAGCGCCGGGCGCACGGCAGACGCCGCGCGGGCCGGCGTCGCCGCCACGGCGCGGCTCGCACCGTCCTTGCGGCGCTCGCCCGTATCGCTCGCGGCGTAATGATCCAGGGCCGCGAGGCCGATGCCGGAGAAGCCCAGCAGGAACAGCAACCGGGCACTCTTCTTCATGGTGCCAGCCGCAGGTACAGCGTGAGGCGCACGCGCGCCTGCACCTGAGTCTCCGAAATCTTGGGTCGCTCGAACGCCAGTTCATCCAGCGCCAGCGCCGGCACGGCCTTGAGCGCGGCGGCCACGAACGCGCGCACCTGCGGGTAGGCGCCCCGCACCGGCAGGGTCATGCGGTAGGCGACCAGGCCGGTCTGGCGATCCGTCACGATCACATATTCCCCGCGCGAAAGCTGCAGCCCGCTTTCCTTGGCGGCCGCGAACATGTGCGAAAGCGACTGGGAGGCGTCGTTGTGGGCCGGGAAGAGCGCGTAGAACGCCTGCAACTGGCCCGCCGGCGAGTCGTCCGCCAGCGGCGACCGCGCGGCCGCCGTGCGCTGGCGTTCCTGCGCCGCGGCGAGCCTGGCCCGCTGGCGCGTGAGCTCCTGCCACGAGGGCCACAAGGTCGACGCCGCGAGGCTCGCGCCGACCACCAGCAAGGCGATGCCGAGCGCACCCGGGCGACCTAGCCGTTGCAGCGTGTCGGAAAGCGCGAAGCGGGGGGCGGCCATGCGTCAGGGCCCCCACGCAGCCGTCACGCTGAAACGCATCGGGCGCAGGGGATCGCTGTCCTGGATCTCGTGCTCCACCAGCACCACCTGCGTGAAGGCGCGGCTCTGCTCCAGCACGCGCAGGTAGGCCAGCATCGCGTCGGCGCTCCTCGCCTCCGCGTCGATGCGCAAGGTGCGCTTCCTCGTGTCCGGCCGCAGCGCGAGCAGCGCCACGTCCGGTTCGTCGATGGCTTCCAGGCTCACGAACAGCCGGTCGCCGGCGCCGGCCAGATGGCCCACCACCGCGCGCGCGCCGGCGATGGCGTCGGCCTCCGAGGAGATGCCGGCGGGAAGGACCCAGGGGTCGCGTTTCGGCTCCGCTGCAGGCGCCGCCGCCGTGTGGCGCTCGATCTCCTCGGCCACCAGCGCCTGCGCACCGACCACGGCCGCCGTCACCAGCACGCCCGCCACGAGCAGCCCGTATCCCAGCTTCGTGCCGTGCACCTTGCGTTCGAAGTCGAGGAAGAGGGGACGCATGGGAATCAGGCCAGGCTGGCGGCCAGCTCGCAGGCAAGGACGTTCGACGGGGGCAGGCCCGCCAGGGGCCTGGCTTCGAGCACACGAGGTTGCGCCCCATGCACCGGCGGCAGGTCCAGCCCGCGCCTGTGTGCGGCATGGACATAGACGGGCGGCAGCGCCTCCCCCTGCAGGTCGGCCAGTTGCAGCTCGCGTGCGAGCAGAGACGAAAGCGCCTGCGCAGGCTCGGGCGCGGCCGCCGTGCTGAGGTAGCACCACTTGCCGCCTTGCGCCGCGAGAATGCATGCGCGGCGCGCCTCGAGCAGCATGAAGACGAAGTCCTTGCCGGTGTGCGCCCGCGCCACCCGGTTGTAGGCCGCCATCAGGTAAGGCTGCACCGACGCCAGCCGCAGGCGCGACGGGGCCATCGCCGCGCGAATGGCGGCCAGCAGCGACCGATCGACCGCCGCGGCCACGCGCGACGCGCCCGCGCGTTCCGCCGACACCGTGACGTCCCATTCCGCCGCCACGTCGCCGTGGATGTCCTCGAACATCGCCGCCGCGCAATGGCGAAATTCCTCGGCGCTGGCGATCTGCGGGTTCCACGGCATCAGCAGGTAGCGGACGAAGTGGTTCGACAGCACGACGTCGAGCGCGCCCGAGCCCGCTTCCCCGCTGGCGAGGAAGCGCCCCAGGGCGTCGACGGCCGCCTGCCACGGCGGCGTGGCCTCATCGCCGGCGAAGCTTTCGGCCAGGGTGAAGGGAGCGCCGCGGCGCCAGCGCGGGCCGGTCCGCACGACCTGCAGCTGGTCCGGGCACAGCACCGCGCAGGTCCGCTCAGGCCACAAACGTGACACGATTGACCTCCTGCAGCGTCGTACGCCCTTGCCGTGCGAGATCCAGCGCGGAGTCGCGCAGGAAGCGCGTGCCCTTGGCGCATGCCACTTCCTTGAGGCGGCTGACCGGCTGGCGCTCGATGATCAGCTGGCGGATCTCGTCGTCCAGGATCAGCATCTCCGCGATCGCGGTGCGGCCGCGGTACCCCGTGCCGCGGCAATGCTCGCAGCCCTTGCACCGGATCAGGTGCCAGTCGCGCAGGTCGGCGCCCGTCAGGCCCGACTTTGCGAGCAGTTCCGCATCCGGCGTGATCTCGGTCGCGCAATGCGGGCACGAAAGGCGCAGCAGGCGCTGCGCGATGATGGCGTTGAGCGCCGAGACCAGGTTGTACGGATCCACCCCCAGCTGCATGAAGCGGCCGATGACGTCGAATACGTTGTTGGCGTGGATCGTGGTGTAGACCAGGTGGCCGGTGAGCGCCGATTGCACGGCGATCTGCGCGGTTTCCGCGTCGCGGATTTCGCCGACCATGATCTTGTCCGGGTCGTGGCGCAGGATGGAGCGCAGGCCGCGGCTGAAGGTCAGGCCCTTCTTCTCGTTGACCGGGATCTGCAGCACGCCCGGCAGCTGGTATTCCACCGGGTCCTCGATCGTCACGATCTTCTCGCGCCGCGTGTTGACCTCGGTGATCATCGCGTACAGCGTGGTGGTCTTGCCGCTTCCCGTCGGGCCGGTCACCAGCAGCATGCCGTGCGGTTCGTCCGAGAGCCTCTGCAGCGTGCGGACCGTCGGCTCGTCGAAGCCGAGGTTGTTGATGCGCACGCCCTGCAGCTGTTCGGCCAGCTCCTGCTTGTCCAGGATGCGCAGCACCGCGTCTTCGCCGAACATGCTGGGCATGATGGACACGCGGAAGTCGATCTGGCGCGCGCCTATGCCCACCTTGAAGCGGCCGTCCTGCGGCACCCGGCGTTCCGCGATGTCCAGTTCCGCCATCACCTTGATGCGCGAGATCACCTGCTCGGCCAGTTCCGCGCCCTGGATCGCGCCGGCGAGATCGAGCACGCCGTCGATGCGGTAGCGGATGTCCATGCCGCCCGGCGTCGTTTCCAGGTGCACGTCGCTCGCGTGGATGCGGTAGGCGTCGTACAGCGTGGAGTTCACCAGCCGCACGACCACGCTGGAACTCTCGCTGATCTTGCTGAGCGACAGGTTCTCGACCGCATCCTCGGTCGCCGCGGCGCCCGGCATGCTGCGGCCGACGCTGTCGATCGCGCGGGTCTGCTCCTCGAGCCGCCCGAGATAGGCCGCGAGGTCGGACGCGTGGGTCAGGTGCACCGGGAGGCCGCGCAGGCGCTCGTCGAGCCAGGCCTTGTGGTCGCGGTCGAAGGGATCGGCGAACACCGCGCATTGCTCGCCGGAGGGCGTGCGCACGGCCACGGCGCCGCGCTGCAGCGCCTCGGTGAGCGGCACGCGGTCCAACAGGGCTTCCGAGGCGAAGAACACCTCGCCCTGGAGCACGGGGTAGTCGAGGGCAAGGCCCAGGCGGGTGATGAATTCGGTCCGCTCCAGGCCCGCGAGCCGTTCGAGCTCCGTCATGATGCCGAGCCCCGAGCGCGAGGCCACCTGCCGCGCCTCCCGTATCGCCTGCAGGTCGATGGCGGGCGCGCGTGGGCCGCTCGGCTGGCTGGCCGAAGCAGCGGCAGCGTTGGCCGGCAGAACGTCCGTCATCGATCCATCCTTCGCTCGTCACGCGACGCGGGCCACCAGGAACTCCAGGGAGCACGACGCGCAAGCAACCGTAGACCCAAGGCCCCGGGCCGCAGTTGACGAAGGTCAACCCTGAATCCTTCCTGGCGCACGGGCCGCTCACAGGGGCAGAAGGATCTCGACCTTGCCGGCGCCACGCAGCCGCTCGGCCTCCTTGGCGATGGCTTCACTGGCCTTGCGCTCCTGCAGGTAGGCGCGGATGCGCGCGCTCGCCTGCTCCTCGCCCACGAGCACCTCGGCGTCGATGCCGTCGACCTTGAGGATGTGGAAGCCCGCCGGCGTGCTCACGACCCCGGACAGCTGCCCTGCCGCCAATGCGAAGGCCGCGTCCTCCAGCGGCTTGGCGAGCTGGCCGCGCGCGAAGGGATCCATCGCGCCGCCCCACTGCTTCGTGGGGGCCTGGGAATGCTGGCGCGCGAGCTGCTCGAAGTCTTCGCCCGCGCGTGCAGCCTGGAGCACCTGCTCCGCGCGGCCGCGGGCCGCTGCGCGTTCCGCCTCGCTGGCGGCCGGTGCCACCGCGACCAGGATCTCGTGGGCACGGACCTGTTGCGGGCGCCGGAACCGATCCGGGTTCTGCAGGTAGAACTGGTGCACCTCCTCGTCGCTGACCGTCGCTGCCTTGGCGCCCACGCTGTTGGCGTACTTGGTGGCCGACACCTGCTTGCGCACCAGCACCCGGTAGGTCTCGGGCGTGTATCCCTCGACCAGCAGGCGCTGCTCGAACGCCTGCCGGCTCTTGAACTGCCCCTGCGTGGAATCGACAGCCTGCTCGACCTCCTGCGGGCTCGCCAGCGTGCCGGCAAGCTGCGCCTGCTGCCAGAACAGTTCCTGCTCGATCAGGCGGTCCAGCACGGCCCGCTTCATCTGCTTCATGCGATCGGGATTGCGGATCTGCAGGAGATTGAGCTTGCGCTGTCGCAGGTCCTCGTCGAAGTTGCGCTCCAGTTGCTCCTGCGAGATGCCCGTGCCGTTGACGCGGGCGGCCAGGATGGCCTGCGCGCGTGCGGGCGTGAGTGCCAGCGCCAGCGGCAGCACCAGGAGAGCGATGAAGATTCTTCGCATGACTGCTGCTTCCCGTTCAAGGCAGGGCCAGGAAGCCACCGAGCTGCCGGAAGTTCCTGCCCTTGAGATCGACTGCAACGACGTAGCCACCCAGCGCACCGATGCGGCGCCCCGCGGTGAAGCTCACGGCGGGCACCAGCCCGGGCTCGAAGCCATGGACCGATTCGAGCGCCGCCACCAGCTTCTCGCGCGTGAGGTCGCGTCCCACCTGCTTGAGCGTCTCCACCAGCAGCACGGCACTGCTGTACGCCGGCACCTGGCTGGTCTGGTGGGCGGGCACGAGTGCGCCGCCCTTGAACAGGGCGGCGTAATGGCGCAAGGCGTCGGGCTTCTGGTCGGCGGGGACGGTGGGGTACGCGAGCAGGACGCGGCCTTCGAAAGCCGGCGGCAGTTCGAGCACCGCGCGAGGCGCCAGCGGGCCCGGCAGCAACAGGTAGGGCGCGCGTCCGGCGTCCGCCAGCTGGCGCGCCAGCGCGGCGACGTCGGCGCCCGGGCCGAGCAGGAACACCGCTTCGGCGCCGCGCGCCTTCAGCTCCCTGGCGAGTCCGGCGGCGTCCGATGCGCCCGGCTGGAAGGCCAGCCGCTCGAGCCGGCCCCAGCCGTGCCCTTTCAGCCGCTGTTCGACCGTTTCCGCCAGCGCCGCCCCGGCCTCGCCCTGCGCGTGCAGCAGCACGGCGGGCAGCGTCTTCATCTTCGGCTCGCGCCCGACGTACAGCGCCAGCACTTCGGCCAGCTCGCCGACGCCGGACAGCAGATGGAACACCTGCTGGTTGCTGGTGCGCGGGTCGTCGCCGAACAGCGAGAGCGGACCCAGCACCGGCACACCGGCTTCGTTCGCCACGCGGCCCAGCTCGTCCTCGATGCCGGCCGCGAAGGGAGAGAGCAGGGCGAACACGTCGCCTTGCGCCACCAGCTTGCGCAACTCGCGCACGGCGGCGTCACGGTCCTCGCTCGCGTAGCCGGCGCTGACCAGTTCCAGCTTGCGGCCATGGATGCCGCCGCCGGCATTGATCTCGTCCAGGTGCGCCTGCAGGATGCCCTTCACCGCCTGCCCGAGTCCCGCGAAGCGTCCGGTCGCGGGCAGCAGCGTGCCGATGCGCAAGGTGTCGCTGCCGACGCCCGGGTCCTGCTGGAACTCCAGCACCTTCATGTAGGCCAGCAGCGCCTTCCAGTCGCGGGCGCTGATCTGGTAGCGCGGCATGGATCCGTCGAGCCGATGGCCGGCCGGGTCCACGCCGTCGACGAGCGCGCGCTTCAGCGAGGCTTCGTCGAACGCGGCATGGCGGCGGCCGTCCTCATGTTCGTGCCCGTACGACTTGGTCAGGTCCGACCACGTGATGTTGCCCGGGCGCACGCCCCCTTCGGGCCGCCCGCGCCCGTCGCCGCCGTGGCAGTTGCCGCAGCGCACCGCGGCGCCCGGCAACTGCTGCTGCCCCATGCCGATGCGCCCGGTGAACGCATCGCCGAAGGCGCTCTCGCCTTCCAGGTAAAGGTGGCGTCCGGCCTGTTGCTCGGGGGTCAGCGGCGTTCCGGCCTGGAGCGCGGGCGCCCAGGCCGCCACCGAAACCGCGAGGACGGCAGCGACGCGGCGCAGGCGGGACAGGACTGCTTCGGGCACCGCCGCTTCCTGGATCAGTGCGCCCCCGCCGGCGGGGCCGCGCCCGGCGCCTTGCCGCCGGTGGCGACGAGGCGCGCCGCTTCGGCGATGGCCTTGGGCGGCAGGTTGGGCAACATGCGGCGCATGCGCCTGGCGTCGACGTCCATGATGTACAGCACCGTGGCGTGCTCCTCGGCGTTCTCCGAGTAGACGCCCAGGCGCTTGAGGATCACGTCGACGTCTTCCTTGCGGCCGGTGAGGAAGGACCAGCCGGCCACGTTGGCGTTCTGCTTCACCGCGAAGGCCTTGAGCGCCTTGGGGGTGTCGCGCGCCGGATCGCTGGTGAGGGTGACGAAGGACACCTGCTTGCCGAACGCGCCGCCCAGCTCCTCGCGCACCTGCAGCAGCTGGTTGGTGATCAGGGGGCAGGCCTCGGTGCAGTTCGTGTACGTCACGTTCAGCACCACCGTGCGGCCCTTGAGCGCATCCGAGTAGAAGCGGACCTTGCGTCCGTCCTGGTCCACCAGGTCGGCATCGGTGAAATAGGCGCGCGGGTCGCGCGTGCCGGTGGTGACGGGTGCGCGGACCGCCGGGTCGGCGGCGGCCGGATTGCTGCCCGCGTGGTCGGTGTGCGCCAGCGCCGGGAATGCCAGCAGCGCCGTGGCCACGGCGGCCAGCAGCAGGTTCGTTCGCATCGGTCCCGTCCTTCCTAATTGTTCTTCGCCAGCGGCGCGCCCTCGCGCGCCGCCTGCAACTGCCCGACCCTGGCCAGCAGCTGGTCCGAGCTCGGGAAACCGAAGAACCTTGTCCATTCGCCGCTGCGGGGATCGCCCACCAGCACCACGGAAGGATGGTCCGCGAAATTCGGCGTGTACACACCGAGCGCGGTCAATACCTCGTCGATCGCCTGCTTGCGCCCGGTCAGAAAGCTCCAGCCGGGCCCGGCGTTGTATTGCGCCGCGTACGCCTTGAGCCGCAGCGGCGTGTCGCGCACGGGATCGACCGTGATCGTGACCAGCGCCACCTCGCGGCCGACCTTGTCCCCGAGCCGCTGCTGCAGGTCGGCGAAGAGCGCCGACAGGGGAGGGCACACGGTGGTGCAGGTCGTGTACACGAAGGTGACCAGCACCAGCCGGTCGCCCACGATGTCCGACTTGAAGCGTGCCGCCTTGCCGTGCTGGTCGACGACCAGGCTGTCGGGCAGCTTGATGCGCACCGTGCTCGGCGCGCGGGCTTCCTGCGCACCGTGGTGGGCACCGTCGTGGGCGCAGACTCCGGTCGCCACCGTGGTGAGCGCCAGCGCCGCGACCATGGCGAGCGCGCCCCGCAGGAAGGTGTGCTTCATGGCCGTCAACCCTTGCCGCCCGCCGCGCTGCGCGCGGTGGCCGGCGGCGCCGCCATCAGCGTGAAGAAGGGCAGCTTTCCATACGCCAGTTCCATCGAAGGAACGCCGACGTACACGTAGTAGGCACCGGGCTGCTCCAGCTGCATCTGGACCTCGTACACGCCCTTGCCGACTTCCTTCACCGGCGCCTCGCTGCGGCCGCGTCCCGGTGCCAGGAAGTACATGACGCGCGCATCCTTGATGCCGGCCTTCACCTGCCGCGTGGCCGGGTCGAGCAGCTTGAAGCGCAGCGCCAGCGCGCCGCCCGCGGTGACGTGGCGCGAGCGCTCGTCGAATTCCACCAGCAGGGGATCCGTCGTCCTGGCGATCGACGGATTGGCCTTGGCGTCCATCGCGAAGCAGTGCAGCAGCTTCGGGCTGTCCAGCATGAAGGCCACGTCGTACTTGCCGGACACGGGGATCCTCACGCGGCCGGCGTAGACGCCGGGTTCGACTTCCTTGAGGCTGCGGTCCACCACCGTCACCGCGCGGGGATTCGAACCGTAGACCCGGTAGTTGCTGGAAGGCGAGTTCATTCCCTCCATGTAGTAGTAGGTGGTGCCGTCGGCGGGGTTCACCACGAACACCGTGCCCTCGTTGGCGGCGGCGGCCACCGAGTCGGCGATCACCAGGTTGCCGGCGAGGTTGGGCGCCGTTTCGCCGGCGGCAAAGCTCTGCACGGTGGCGGTCTTGCCCTTGCCCAGGGTGGAAAGGTTGATCATGCTGACGCGCTCCGACCCGAGGGCGCGGACGAACGCGAAGGTCTTGCTGAAGGTGATCTGGTAGGGCTGCGCCTTGATCGGGACCTCCTGCACCAGCGTGTCGCTGGCGGTGTCCAGCACGTGCACCCGGTTCTCCGCCGTGTTGACGACCAGCGCGAAGCGCCCGTCCGGCGTCACCTTCAGCGGACCGAGCCCCGGCTTGGCCGCAACGCGGCTCGCCACGGCGAGCTTCTCGGTGTCGATCACGGTGACGACGCCCTCCTTGCCGTCGGCGACGTAGAGCCGGCGCGAGAGGGCGGAGTAGTCGAGGGCCAGCGGCATGGTCCCCGTCCTGATGTCCTTGACCTTGGTGCGCCGGGCGACGTCGATCACGCTCACGGTGCCGTCGTTGCGGTTGGAGACGAAGGCGTACCTGCTGTCCGCGGTGAACGCGAACTCGTGATGGCCCGCACCGGTGGCAATGAATCCGGCCGGCTTGAGGCTGGCGGTGTCGATCGCCGTCGCGCCGCTGTCCTTCGCCTCCGCCGCGTTGTTGCCGACCCACAGGTAGCGCTGGTCCGGCTGCAGCACGACGCGCATCGGGTCCTTGCCCGCCGCGACGTTGCCCGTGACCTTGAAGTTGTCGGTTTCGATCACCGCCACCTCGCCCGCCTTGGGCATGCTCACGAACAGGCGGCGCGAGTTGTCGTGCCGGGCCCAGTCGGCGCCGGGCCGCTTCAACAAGGTGGTGGCGAAGGTGCTGGTCACGCCGGCCATGGTCACCAGCGGGTCCACCACCGAAATGCTGGCGTCGTTGTTCATCAACACGACGAAATAGCTGTTCAGGTCCAGCATCGGCCGCATGCCGACGGCGCCCTTGAGGTAGAGCGCGACCTTGTCCTTGCAGGATTTCTGGTCGCTGCCGGCCTGTCCCTGGATATGGAACGCCATGTCCATCCAGGCGCCGGGGACCACGCCCCGCATCGGCTGGCCACTCGCTTCGTCGCTGATCTTGAAGCGCACGTCGGCGATGTCGCCTTCCATCACGCCCGCGCCCGGTTTTTCCACGGGCTGGGCCGAAAACTGCACCACCACGCCATTGCGCGCGAGGCGGTGGTCGCTGTCCGTATCCGCCGGCGTCGCCGGCGCATCCGCTGCCGCCCCGAGACGAAGAACGAGCGCGAGCATTGCGCCGATCGGGAGGGCCTTGGCCCCTTGCTGCAGCTTCATCGAGAACCCCTGTTGCCCGTTGCGGGCACAACTTCCGGCGAGATCCCGCCGGCGGCTTGCGCCGCCGGCGGGCTGCTTACTGCTGCTTGCTTGCTACTTCACGCGCATGATTCCCCACACGCCGCTGGCATTGCCGAACGCCGCCTGGTCACGCATCAGGTAGTCGCCGATCACGCCGTTGCCACCGCCTGCGCTGGGCAGGAAGACATCGAAGTGGCTCGACGGGGTCCAGCTTTCCTGGCCGCCGGTCGCGAAGCCTTGCGGATTCACGCCGAGTGCGCGGGAGCCGACCGACGTCATCAGGCAGGAACCTGTCAGCGTATTGCGCGCTTCGCCCGGGCAGATGTAGGGATCACGCTGCCACACGTGCCCGTGCAGGGCCAGGGTGGAGCCCCGCGTCGTGCCGTGCGGGTTGGTGATGTGCACCCGCGTCTGCTGGTTGCGGTTGGCCTGGAACACCGGCGTCACCGGATCGCCACCGACACCCGCCAGCGCATTGCTGTAGGCCAGTTCGGGATTGGCGATGTCGCCGTAGCACCCGGTCTGTCCCACCGCGCAGTGGCCGAACGGCGCCTGCGGCAGGATGCCGAAGCGGAACCACAGGGGTTCGGTGCCGTAGTTCAGCAGCATGCCGCTGGCCTCCTGGCTGTCTTCGGGGATGCCCACGCCTTCACCGTTCATGTGCTCGACGGGCGAGCCATCGCGGTAGTAGTGCGTGTTGCCCTTGGTCAGCACCAAGGAGAAGTCGCGGAAGGTGTTGGCACCGGCCGTGACGGTCGCCTGGCCGCGGGTTGCCCGCGTTCCGACTCCGTTCTGGTGGTTGAACACCAGCGTGTCTTCCACCCAGGTGGAGCCCGTCGGGTGGACCACCATGGTGCCGACCAGCGACTTGGCGCCTTGCTTGATGACATCCGCAGGCTGCAGGTTGAAGCCGCCGAACTCGATCGGCGTCGCCGTCACGGTCACCTGTCCGTTCAGGGGCGTGCCATTGAGGTCACCCACGTACCAGCGGTAGAACGTGCCGCCACCGGGGACCGCCAGCTGACGGCGTTCCGGGTTGGCACCTACCAGGCGGCCGTCGTCCTGCGTGACGTCGATGGCCACCAGTTGCGGGTGGATACCGACAAAACTCGACGGACGGATCAGGTTCTGGTCGAACCTCGTCGAACCCTCGGCACCGAGGCGGTTGCGCTTGGCAACGCCCTGCAGCGTGCTGTAGGTGGCCAGGTCGGGCACCAGCGCGGGCAGGTTGTTGTTCAGCTGGACCTGCAAGCAGTCGCCTGCCGCGGCACGGATCACCACCGGTTCGAGCGGCACGCCCGGCTTGAGCTTGCCTGCGACGAGATCGGCAGTGCGCACGTACACGATCGCGGTCGGATCATGCAGCGGGCCCTGGTGCGTCAGGTTGACCACCACGCCGTTGTCGGTGACGAAGTTGCCTGCCACCGTGGTGTTGCGATGGTTGTAAACCAGCGTGCCGCCGGCCGGATTCAGGGGTGCGCCGACATGCATGGTGCCGACCGGGCCCGCGGGGGCCACGGTGACGCCGAGCGTGTTGTCCAGGGCCACATTGGCCAGCACCGCCGTGATGTCATACGCGCGTACCGGCGCCGACTTCGGGCAGACCCCGTTGAAGTTCTGCTGGTTGCCGAAGGCCACCGGTCCGGTGTTGGGGCCGGGCAGCTTGAACAGGTCCGCGCGCAGCTGCTCGTAGGAGCGCATCACGCCCCACATGCCGCTCCACCAGCCGTCGTTGCCCGAGTCCATCGAGTAGGCGTAGTCCGCCAGCGGGCCGCGCGCGGCGTCCACCGGCAGGATCGGGCTGCGCAGCGTGAACTGCTCGGAGATGCCCGCCGCCTGCGCATTGCGCCAGCCGGAGTTCGGCGACGTGCCGTGGCCCGAGCCACTCTGCAGCCACTTGACGCCGTGGATGGTCGCGTTGTGCTCCTCCTCGTGGCCGCCGGCCTGGATCTTCACCCGCACGACGTCACCCTGATAGGTGCGCATCATGGGCGTGAAGGGGTCGCCGCCGGTGAAGCCGGCCGCGTTGATGTGCGGCGGGAACTTCGTGCCGTTGATCACGGTGCTGCCGTTCGGCATGACGTTCAGTTGCGGAATCACGCGGTCGGTGCGCGACTGCAGCGCGAAGGCGAGGTCGCCCGGCTTTCCGGCGGCCTGCATGCCCGGCTTGCCGTCCGGCCCGATCTTGTTCGGATCGAACACGCGCAGCGCGACCGGCTCCATGCGGTAGTTCACCACCAGCACGCCCGGGTCCTGCACGTCGATCGCCTGCGGGCAGGGTCGCGACGGACAGAAGTTGTTGAGCGCGTTGTTGGCCGTGTTCTGCACTTCGAGCACGAGGTCCGGGAATACCGGGGTGATCTGCTGGCGTGCCGGCGGGTTGATGGCGAACCGGAATGCATTCGCCGTGTTGCCGTCGAACTGCGCGTTGCCCGCGTTCAGGACCACCGGCGGCAGGCCCGCTCCGGTGCCCACGAGCGGCAGGCCGTCCTGCCCCGCGCCCATGTACACGCCGGCCTCATAGGCGTGCTGGAAGTCGCTGAACTCGAAGTAGAACTCGCGGTAGGGCGTGAGCGCTTCGCTCTTGACGGTGCTGCCGCCGGTGGCGGTGGCGGGCGTCAGGATCGCCGCCTGCCAACTCGTCGGGCCGCCGTCGCTGAACTGCGAGCCGTCCGTGTTGGTGTCGGTGCGCGCCGGGGCGCCGCTGACGGGGTCGTACCCCAGTTGCTGGCCGGTTTCGTTCATCACCCAGCGCGAGCCGGCGGGCTCGGCGAGCAGCGTCGAATACAGGCCGATCTGCTGGTGCGTCGAGGGACCGTAGTGGTCGTGCGTGAACACGATGCCCAGGCCGCGGTCCACGCCCTCGGTGTTGACCACCGGGTCGGTGAACCAGCGTTCCATCGTCGTGCGCGCGCCCCTCCATTCCTCGGGGAAGCGGCCGCCGAGTTGCGCGGCAACCTTGCCCCAGTACGGGTGGTCCTTCGCCACCGGGCAGGCGCCGGTGCCGTCACGCGGGTCGCCGGACTCGACGCCGGTACAGGCGTTGAACCTGCGGATCGCAAGGATGCGCTCGCGGATCACGCTGGCGGCCATCGTGCCATCCTCGAAGTTCCAGCCGTTGGCCGCGCCGTCGGTGGTGGTCAGGTCCCACTTGGGCAGGTGGATGTGCTGGCCGATGATGTCGGTCGGCGTGCGCACCTGGTAGTCGTCGATCTCGTACACGCCGGGCACCAGGTTGCTGTGGTGGTAGACCGTGCAATCGAACGTGTTGGCGCGGAAGACGAGCGGCTCGGGCGGCTTCGTCTTGGTGATGATCGGAGCCACGTCCTGCCACAGCGCGACGATGCGCTGCTGCGGGAAGTGGTAGCCGGTCTTGTTCAGCACCGCGTCGAACTGCATGTTGGTGCCCTTGTAGATCCGCGGCGAGTCCGAGTTGAAGATGCTCGACCCGTGCGTGTTCATCCCGGTGAGGCTGTCACCGGAGAAGAACGAGCCGACCACGCCGGGCTTCAGCACGACACCCGTGTCGTCGATGCAGGGGTTGTGGAAGGGCGCGCCCACCACCGGACCACCGCTGCCGTTGGTCACGAACGTCGCCTGCGTGGCAACGCCGTTCATGTCCAGCTTGTAGGTGGCATGTTCACGCACGGCGTGGAACGCCATCGCGACCTGCTCGAGGTCGGTGCCTTCCTCGGGGAAGTACACCGGCACGGCCTTCACGAATTCCTTCGAGAAGTCGAGCCGCGCGGTCACGGTGTTGGTGGCGGCGCCGGCGGCGTACCCCTTCATCGCATGGCGCGGCAGGCCACCGTCGAATCCGTCGGCCTGGGCCGGCTGCAGTTGCGACCAGAGCGCCTTGCCCGAAGCCTTGAGCTCCTGCGCCTTGGCCTTGGTGAGCATGTCCAGCGGCGGAGTGGGCGGCCGGTGGCCGATCGTGTCCTCCATGCCGGCAACCCAGAACGGGTACCCCGGGTTCTTGCTGCGGTCGACCACCTTGGCCAGCGAGCCCAGCGGCTTGCCGTTGAAGGTGGAAGCCAGCGGATTGGTCACCACCGTGACCTGCGCCGGCATGGGCGCGAGTCCCTTGCCTGGCAGCGGCACGAGGGCCGGGATCGGCGTGCCGGCGACGATCTCGCCATCGGGATAGGCGCGCGCGCCGGCGGCCGGCGTCGTGTTGCCCAGTGCCCAGACCGTCGTGTGGTAGCCCGTCCCCGACGCGGCCAGCCTGGTGCCGGTGCTGAACGTGTCGTTGTTGCGCCAGTGGTACCACATGCCCTGCGCGAAGTGAGGGTAGAAGTGGCAGTGGAAGATCGCGTCACCGGCGGACTTGTTGCGGTTGCCCGAGCCGCCGAAGTTGATCTCGTACGTGTAGCCGGCCCCCGGGCCGATGCCTTGCGCATCGAGGTAGTTCGCGTTGTCGTCGTTCGGGTTGAACAGCCACTGGTGGTTGTGCAGGTGGAAGACGTGCTGTTCCTTCCCGATGTGGGTATTGCGGAACTTCACGAAGTCGTTGATGTAGCTGTGATGCACGTTGGCCGCGTCTTCCGCGCCGATCACGTAGTTCGCCTTGGGCCCCTGGGTGCCGGGTGGCGGAACCTGGCCGGGCAGCAGGCTTTCGAGGCCGACGTTGGCGGGAATGTCGACGGTCAGCGCCGGGTCGTTCAGCGCGTGCGAGGTCAGGAAGAACTCCTCGTACGCACAGTCCGCGCAGTCGCTGGTGGGGCCGACCCCCAGGCGGTTGGCGATGATCTCGGAGCCGATGCCGCCCGATCCGTAGTTGATCATGAAGGCGTCCTTGACGCCCTCGAGCACGTAGCGGAACACCGGGTCGTTCTTGTAGAACCCGGGGAACGCCTGGCCGTTGGCGGTCTCGTCATGGAACACCGAGGCGAAGTCGCGGAACGGCTCCAGCCGGTTCGGCACCGTGGGATTGCGCTTGCCGACCGACTCCAGCGGGTAGGTGCTGGGCGGGAAGGCGCCGCCATTGGGGCCGGCGATCACCGCGTTGATTTCCGAATGCACGATCTCGCACGCCGTGGCGGTGGCGCACTTCATCATGTTCAGGATCGGCAGGCCGGCCTTGCCTTCCGCCGTCCACGGGTTGCCTGCAGGGTAGGTCGCTTCGTAGCGGATGCGGGGCTGCCCGTCGGGCGTCAGTTCGGCGGCGCTCAGGATGCCGTCGCCGTTGACGTCCGCCGACAGGCGCATTTCTTCCTCGAACACCTGGCCGCGGTAGATCTTCGCGTCGGTGGGCTCGACGATCAGCTGGCCGAACAAGCCATTGGAGGAATTGCCCTGGTTGCCGTCGGAGCCGACCACTGCGCCGCCGCTGGTGACGTTGAAGACGCCTTCCTTGCTGGCATACAAGCGGTAGCTCTTGCTTGCACCGGGCGCGACAAGACTGCTTACGTTGGCGCCGGTGTTGCTTCCGTCGTCAGCGATGCTGTCGACGAGCTCCATGCCCGATGCATGGAAGCCGACGAAACGGCCCCTGACCTGCTCGTCGAGGAACACCGTGTGCTTCTGTCCCGAAGGTTCGGTCAGCGGCACGTTGAGCGGGTTCGCCGCGGCAGTCAGCAGGTTCTGCAGGTTCACCGTGAGGCAATCGCCCACGCGCACGCGCAGCACCAGCGGCCGGTGCCGCTTGTCTGGACGCAGGTCCAGCTTGCCCGGGGTTGCGGCGCCCGTCACCGTCAGCGGCGACTGGGTGCTGGTGTTGATGACGTCGCGCTTGAGCGCGAACATCATGCCGTTGACGTTGCCGGCGCCGAGCCGGTTGTACATCAAGGGCTTGTCGAATGCGACGACGTTCGCGGTCACCTGCCGCTGGCAGGTGATGGCCGCCTGCGCATCGGGCGCCATCGCCGCTGCCAGCGCCGCCAGGCCGGTCAGTGCGAACGCATGCGCAGTGCGTTTCCAGCGTCGCAACTTAGGCGGACTGACCGTGGTTGAAAGACGCCAGATTCCCTCATGCCGTTCACACATGATCACCTCCTCGAAGTGGGGTAACTGCCTGGGGTAAGCCCTGCGAACCATCGACCGCCCTCGCGCCGGCCGAGAAGAAAACTCGTAAACAGGGGTGTGTAAAGTAGTAGGGGGTGCTGGGCTTTTCCTTGACGCAAGTCACGGTAAAGGAGGTCCCAAAACGTACCAGCTCGGCAGTTCGCGCGCGGGTGCAAGAGCCCGGAGTCGATCCGTCCGCGACGACTGCCAGTCACATCCCCCGTGACAGCCGCGTCTCAGCGTGACGCCGTGGGATGCGGGACCGTTCGTCGACTCCCGCACGTACTACGAATGATTTCGGCGCCGTGCCCGCAGGGGTCCCGTTTGGCATGGCTCTTGCGCCGATGCGACCCCATGTCAACGCCCACGCTCGGCATCATCGCGAACCCCGTTTCCGCGCGCGACATCCGCCGCGTCGTCGCGCATGCCGGCAACCTGCAGATCAGCGAGCGGGTGAACATCGTCATCCGCGTGCTGCAGGCCGCGCGCGCTGCCGGAGTTCAACGCGTGCTGCTGATGCCCGATCGCTCCGGCATCCGGGCCTTGCTCGATCGCCACCTGAAGCGCGGCGACACGGAGTTGCCGGAGCTCGAGCTGCTCGACATGGAGCCGACTTCGACGGTGGAAGACACCTTCGCGGCGACGCGCCTGCTGCAGCGCGCCGGCGTGGCGGCCATCATCGTGCTGGGCGGCGACGGCACGCATCGGGCCGTGGTGCGCGAGCTGGTTGCCGGAGCCGATGCCACCCTTTCCGCGCTGCCGATCGCCGGCTTGTCGACCGGCACCAACAACGCCTTTCCCGAAATGCGCGAGCCCACGATCACGGGCCTGGCGGCCGGCCTCTACGCGATGGGCCGGCTCGACGCCGGCGAGGCGTTGCTGCCGAACAAGCTCATCGAGGTGAGCATCCTGAATGGCGCGGGGGCGCCGCGGCGGGACATCGCCATCGTCGATGCGGTGGTCACGCAGGACAGGACGGTCGGCGCCCGCGCGCTGTGGAAGCCGCAATCGCTGGCGGCCGCCTACTTCGCATTCGCCGAGCCCGAGGCGATCGGGCTGTCGTCCATCGGCGGGCTGCTGCAGCCGGTGGGTCGCCGCGACCCGGGGGGGCTCTCCGTGCAACTGGCAACCGACGCGCGCCATGCGCTGCTGCACCTGAACGCGCCGATCGCGCCGGGTCTCGTGCGCCCCGTGGCCGTGGCGAGCTGGCAGCGCATGGTGGCCGATGAGCCGCAGGCCGTGAGCGCCGAGGCCGGCAGCGTCGCGCTCGACGGCGAACGCGAACTCACCTTCGATCCCGGCGAACGCGTGACGATGACGTTGCGCGAAGACGCCTTCCACACGCTCGACGTGAAGCGCTGCATGGCTGCAGCCGCGCGCGACGGGCTGCTGACGACCCGCATTCCCAACCCCTGACGACGAGGAGACACGCCATGGCAGTCCATCCGTTACCGCTCCCGAAGGAGCAACTCCTGCAGGCCTATCGGACCATGCGCACGATCCGGGAATTCGAGGAGCGGCTGCACGTGGACTTCGGCCGCGGCGACATCCCGGGCTTCGTGCACCTGTATGCCGGCGAGGAGGCGGCAGGCACGGGGATCATGATGCACCTGGGGGACGGCGACCGTATCGCGAGCACCCACCGCGGCCACGGCCACTGCATCGCCAAGGGCGTGGACGTGCGCTCGATGATGAAGGAGATCTACGGCCGCAAGGGCGGCGCCTGCGAAGGCAAGGGCGGCTCGATGCACATCGCCGATCTCGACAAGGGCATGATGGGCGCCAACGGCATCCTCGGTGCCGGCGCGCCCCTCGTATGCGGCGCCGCGCTCGCCGCGAAGTACCGCGGCAAGGGCGAAGTGGCGGTCAGCTTCGTGGGCGACGGCGCCAGCAACCAGGGGACCTTCCTCGAAAGCCTGAACCTGGCGGCGGTGTGGAACCTGCCGGCCCTCTTCGTCGTCGAGAACAACGGCTATGCCGAGAGCACCTCGCGCGATTACGGCGTGGCGGTGGACAGCTACGTCGATCGCGCCGCGGGCTTCGGCTTGCCGGGCGTCACCGTGGACGGCACCGACTTCTTCGCGGTGCACGAGGCAGCCGGCGAGATCATCGCCCGCGCCCGCAAGGGCGGCGGCCCCGCGCTGCTGGAATGCAAGATGGTCCGCTTCTACGGCCACTTCGAGGGCGATGCGCAGACCTACCGCGGTGCAGGCGAAGTGGAGCAGATCCGCGCCGACCACGACTGCCTGAAGAAGTTCGCCGCGGCCGTCACGGCCTCCGGCGTCATCACGGGCGAGGAGCTGACGGCGATCGACCACGAGGTGCTGGGCCTCATCGAGAACGCCGTCGTGGAAGCCAAGGCCGCACCCTTGCCCACCGCGGCCGACCTCACCACCGACGTGTACGTCGCGTATTGAGCTTCGAGGAGAACGACATGGCACGCAAGATCAGCATGAAGCAGGCGATCAACGAGGCGCTGGACCAGGAGATGACCCGCGACCCGACCGTCGTCCTGATGGGCGAGGACATCGTCGGCGGCGCCGGCGGCAACGGAGAGCGTGACGCCTGGGGCGGCGTGCTCGGCGTCACCAAGGGGCTCTACGCCAAGCATGGCGACCGGCTGCTCGACACGCCGTTGTCGGAATCGGCTTATGTGGGCGCGGCCATCGGCGCCGCCGCCTGCGGCATGCGCCCGGTCGCCGAGCTGATGTTCATCGACTTCATGGGCGTGTGCTTCGACCAGATCTACAACCAGGCCGCCAAGTTCAGGTACATGTTCGGCGGCAAGGCGCAGACGCCGGTGGTGATCCGCACGATGGTCGGCGCGGGCTTCCGCGCTGCCGCGCAGCACTCGCAGATGCTCACGCCGCTGTTCACCCACATCCCCGGGCTGAAGGTGGTGTGCCCGAGCACTCCCTACGACACCAAGGGCCTGCTCATCCAGGCGATCCGCGACAACGACCCGGTGATCTTCTGCGAGCACAAGAATCTCTATGGCTTCGAAGGCGAAGTGCCGGAGGCCAGCTACACGATTCCGTTCGGCGAGGCCAACGTCGTGCGCGAAGGCAGGGACGTCACCATCGTGACCTACGGCCTGATGGTGCACCGTGCGCTCGATGCCGCCGCCGCACTGGCCAAGGACCGCGTCGAGGCGGAGGTGATCGACCTGCGCACTCTGAGTCCGCTCGACATCGACACCGTGCTGGAGAGCGTCGAGGCGACCGGGCGCCTGGTGTGCGTCGACGAGGCCAACCCGCGCTGCAGCATCGCGGCGGACGTCTCGGCGCAGGTGGCGCAGCAGGCGTTCGCGGCGCTCAAGGGCCCGATCGAGATGGTGACGCCGCCGCATG
This sequence comes from Ramlibacter monticola, assembly GCF_016722785.1. GTDB lineage: Bacteria > Pseudomonadota > Gammaproteobacteria > Burkholderiales > Burkholderiaceae_C > Ramlibacter > Ramlibacter monticola. The sequence goes on from NZ_JAEQNE010000004.1 coordinate 264,472, forward strand.
CGCCGGTGCCGTTCTCGCCCGCGCTGGAAGACCTGTACCTGCCGGGCGCGGCGCAGATCGTGGCGGCGGTGCACCGCACGATGCAGGGGGGAAGGCACTGATGGCCGGGCAGATCACGCCGCTCGTGATGCCGAAGTGGGGCCTCGAGATGCGGGAGGGGACGGTCGCCGGCTGGCTGGTCGGGGAGGGCACGCGCATCGAGGTCGGCACGCCCGTCATCGATGTCGAGACCGACAAGATCTCGAATGCGGTGGAAGCGCCCGACCCCGGCCTGCTGCGGCGGCAGGTCGCGAAGAACGGCGAGCGGCGGCCCGTCAAGGCGCTGCTCGGCGTGCTGGCCGAGGCCGAAGTGCCCGATGCCGAAATCGACGCCTACATCGCGGCCTACGAGGTGCCGGCGGCCGGTGACGAAGCCGGGGAGGCGGGCCCCGCCTACGACTGGGCCGAGGTGGATGGCATCCGCGTGCGCTATGCGCGGCGCGGCCCGGACACCGGCGTGCCGGTGCTGTTCCTGCACGGCTACGGCGGCGACCTGGGCAACTGGCTGTTCAACCTCGATGCGCTGTCGGCCGCGGCTCCCGTGATCGCGCTCGACCTGCCGGGGCACGGGCAGTCGGATGCCAGGTTGCCGGGCACCTCGCTGGCGGATCTCTCCGCCTTCGTCGCCGCGTTCCTGGCGAAGATCGGCGTCGATCGCGTGCACCTGGTCGGCCACTCGATGGGGGGCGCCATAGGCGCGCAACTGGCGCTCGATCATCCGGAGCGGGTGGCATCGCTCGCCTTGATCAACCCGGCCGGCCTGGGGCCCGAGATCAACGGCGACTACACGCGGGGCTTTGCGCGCGCGAGTTCGCGCCGCGAGCTCAAGCCGGTGGTCGAACAGCTGTTTGCCACCCCTGCGATGGCCAGCCGCCAGATGGTCGACGACCTGCTGAAGTACAAGCGGGTGGACGGCGTGGGCGAGCTGCTCGATGCCTTGCAAGGCGCGCTCTTCGCAGCGGGCCGACAGGCCGACCTGCCGGCACTGCGATTGGCCGAACGTGGCCTTCCGCTGTTGGTGGTGTGGGGGGCGCAGGACCGTGTCATCCCGGCGGCGCATGCTGGCAATGCGCCGCCGTGGGCGACGGTGCAGGTGCTGGAAGGGGCAGGGCACATGGCGATGATGGAGAAGGCGAGCGAGGTGAACGCGCTGCTGAAGCGGCACATCGGGGCGTGAGCCGCGGGCCTTGGCGCGAAGTCGTGAACCTCCCAGTCTTCGAGTCCGTGACCATCCACGAGCAGCCGCTCGCAGGCGGCGTGGCGTGCGAATCCGACTGGATGGAGCGCTGCGCAGCGACCGGGAGTGCGGCGGCGCATCTGTGGCAGGCCCCGGTGGGGCTCGTCGTGCCGCGTCGCTACACGCTGCTCCCGGGCTGGGCGGCGGCGCGCGACGCGGCTGCCGGTGAACTCCAGGTGCGCTCCTCCGGCGGGGGGCTGGTGCCGCAGGGTCCCGGGGTCTGGAACCTGAGCCTCGTGTGGTCCGCGCCGAGTTCGGCGCCCGTCGATACCTCCGGCGTGTATCTCGCGCTGTGCGCTGAGCTGGCGGCGGCCTTCGCGCAGCTGGGCATCGTGGCCACGCCGCAGCCGGTGACGGGCTCGTTCTGCGACGGCCGCTACAACCTCGCCGTCAATGCACGCAAGCTGGTCGGCACCGCGCAGGCCTGGCGCCGCCTGGCGGGGCGGCCGGTGGTGCTGGCGCATGCGGTGATCGTGGTCGATGCCGCCCCCGAGCGGCTGACCGCGCAGGCCAACGCCTTCGAGGCGGCGCTCGGCAGCGACACGCGCTACCGCGCCGATGCGCTCACCAGCGTGGCCATCGAGGCGGGAGACCCGCAGGTGGCGCGTCGCGCCCTGCTTGCCGTCGCGGCCCGGTTCGGACAAGCCCCTTCGCACCCCGGCTGAGGGGGTGTACATTGTCGGCCCCTTGAGCGCGTCGGAGGTTCCGCATGGAAACGCTGCAGCGCGAACACATCCATGCCGTCATGCGGCTGGCCGGGGAAGGCATGCCCCTGGCGGACGCGCCTGCGCCGGATCCCGTCATCCGCGAGAGCTGGACGCGCTGCGTGCACGAGCACCACCTCGATCCGACGCGCATGCAGGAGGCGATCATCCTGCCGTCGCACGTGGTGCGGGAGCACCAGGAACGCCTCGAGGAACTGCTGCACATCGCCCGCCACGGCCTCGAAGCGCTCTACCAGCAGGTGGCCGGCCTCGGCTATTGCGTGCTGCTCACCGATGCGCGCGGCGTGACGGTCGACTTCATCGGCGACCTGCAGCTGGATGTGTCGCTGCGCCATGCGGGCCTGTACCTCGGCAGCGACTGGAACGAGCAGCATGCCGGCACCTGCGGCGTCGGCACCGCCATCGCGACCGGGCAGGCGCTCACCGTGCACCAGGGCGACCATTTCGACGTCACCCACATCCCGCTCACCTGCACCGCGGCACCGGTGTACGACCCGCTGGGCGGCCTGAAGGCGGTGCTCGACATCTCGGCCCTCACGTCGCCGCAGGCCAAGAGCAGCCAGCAGCTCGCGCTGCAGCTGGTGAAGGTGTTCGCGCAGCGCGTCGAGAACGCCAACTTCCTGCGCTGGTTCCGCAAGCACTGGGTCCTGAAGCTGCATCCCTCGCCGGAGTTCGTCGAGATCAGCCCGGACCACCTGCTGGCGCTGGACGCCGGCGGGCGCATCGTCGGCCACAACCGTGCCGCGCAACTGCTGCTCGAAGCCGAGGCCGGCAGCCCGGTGCTCGGCCTGCCGTTCGACCAGTTGTTCGATGCACGCTTCGAGGAGCTGGGGCGCTACCTGCGCGCCATGCTCTCGGGTGACCAGCGTGCCGTGACGCTGGCGCGCAGCGGCCGCGTGCTGTTCCTGCATGCGGTGCCGCCGCCCGTGCGATGGAGCACGGCGCCGGCCGCCACGGTGGCGTCGCTGCCGGATGCGGGCGTGCCCGTTCCGCTGGCGCGCTTGTCGGGCGGGGACCCGGCGCTCGACCGGCAGATCCAGCGTGCGGCACGCCTGGTCGACACGACGATGAGCGTGCTGATCACCGGCGAAACCGGCAGCGGCAAGGAATACTTCGCCAAGGCCATGCACCAGGCCAGCCTGCGCCGCGGCAAGCCTTTCGTCGCCGTGAATTGCGCGGCCATCCCCGAGACCCTGATCGAGAGCGAGCTGTTCGGCTACCTGCCCGGCAGCTTCAGCGGCGCCGCGACCAAAGGCAAGCGCGGGCTGATCCAGGAGGCCGACGGCGGCACGCTGTTCCTCGACGAGATCGGCGACATGCCGCTCGCGCTGCAGCCGAGGCTGCTGCGCGTGCTGGCCGAGCGCGAGGTCATGCCCCTCGGCGGCGCGCGTGCGCACAAGGTGGACGTGCGGGTGATCTCGGCCACCCACGCCGACCTCGCCGCGCGCGTGCGGGAAGGGCGTTTTCGCGACGACCTGTACTACCGCCTGGCCGGCGCGCAGCTCGCCTTGCCGCCGCTGCGCCAGCGCCGCGACCTTCCCTGGCTCGCGCACAAGATGCTCGGCGAGCATCCGTCGCTGCCGAGGCTCAGCCCGGAGGCGGAGGCGTGGCTGCGTGCCTATGCCTGGCCGGGCAACCTGCGCGAACTGAAGAACGTCATGGCCTATGCCTGCGCGATGGCCGGGAAGGACGGCGTCATCGGACTGTCCGAACTGCCCGATGCGCTGATCGGCGGCGACGCGGCTGCGGCCGCGCCGGCCTCGGCCGCGTCGTCGATGCCGCCGGAGGCGCAACTGCTGCTGCAGTACCTGCGCGCGGCAGGCTGGAGCGTGAGCGCGGTCGCGCACCAGCTCGGCGTGGCGCGAATGACGGTGTACCGGCGCATGCAGCGCTGGGGCATCCGGCCGCCGGATCGCGCCGCCGAGGACCCCAGGATCTGAGCCAGCAGCAAAGGAGACACGCGATGGACCTCGGACTCAAAGGCAAGCGGGCACTCGTCACGGGCGGCAGCAAGGGCATCGGCCGGGCGATCGCCGAGACCTTCGCCGATGAAGGAGCCGGCGTCTCGCTCTGCGCGCGCAACCCCGGCGATGTCGAAACCGCGGTGGCCGCGCTGAAGAAGAAGGGCGTGCCGGCCTTCGGTCGCGCGATCGACGTCACCGATGCCGGTGCCCTGAAGGGTTGGATCGATGCCAGCGCCGAGGCGCTGGGCGGCGTCGACGTGCTGGTCTGCAACGTCAGCGCCCTGGCCGTCGGCGACTCGCCCGACACGTGGGCGAAGTCCTTCGCCACCGACATGATGCACACGGTCAACGCGGTGGCGGCCGCGGTTCCCTTCCTCGAAAAATCGGGCGGCGGTGCCATCGTCCTGATCTCCAGCGTCTCGGGCTTCGAGGTCGACTTCGCCGCGGGCTCGTATGGCGCGACCAAGGCGGCGCTGATCCACTACGCCAAGGGCCTGAGCCGCAAGCTCGTCGGCCAGGGCATCCGCGTCAACTGCGTGTCGCCGGGCAACACCTACTTCGAAGGCGGCATCTGGCAGAACATCGAGAAGAACATGCCGGACCTGTTCGCGTCGACGGTCGAGGCCAACCCGACGCACAAGTTCGGCACCGCACAGGAGGTGGCCAACGGCGTGGTGTTCCTCGCCAGCCCCGCCGCCAGCCGCATCTCCGGCGCCAACCTGGTGATCGACGGCGCGCTCACCGTCGCCGTCTGAAGGAGCAAGCCATGGCTGCACTGGCCGGTCACACGATCCACAAGGACCACATCCATCACGGCTGGAACAACGCATTCGCGCCCTGCCTGCGCATCGCGCCCGGCGAGACCATCGAGTTCCAGACGGTCGATGCGTCCTCCGGGCAGCTGACGCACGAGTCGACGGCCGCCGATCTCGAGCGGCTCGACCTCGCGCGCGTCAACCCGGTCACCGGCCCGGTCTACATCGACGGCGCCGAGCCGGGCGACGCGCTGAAGGTGACCGTGCTGTCGCTGCGGCCTTCGGGCTGGGGCTGGACCGGCAACATTCCGGGCTTCGGATTGCTGAGCAGCCAGTTCCCGCAGGCCCGCCTGCATCACTGGAACTACGACCCCGGGCTCGCGCCGGCGATGTACGGGCCCGGCGGCCGCGTGCCGCTGCGGCCGTTCACCGGAACGATCGGCGTGGCGCCCGCGGCGCCGGGCCTGCACAGCATCATTCCGCCGCGCAACGTGGGCGGCAACATGGATGCGCGCGATATCGCCGAAGGCGCCGAGCTGTACCTGCCGATCGAGGTGCCGGGCGCGCTTTTCTCGGTGGGCGACACGCATGCGGCGCAAGGCGACGGCGAGGTCTGCGGCACCGCGATCGAAAGCCCCATCGACGTCGTGCTGAAGTTCGAGCTGGTGAAGGGCGCGCGGCTGCGCATGCCGCGCTACGTGGTGCCCGGCCCGGTGACGAACCATTTCGACCGCAAGGGCTACGAAGTGACGACGGGCATCGGCCCGGACCTGATGGAAGGGGCGCGCGTGGCCGTGTCCGAGATGATCGATCTTCTCAGCAAGCGCTACGGCTACCAGCCGGTCGACGCGTACATGCTGTGCAGCGTCTGCGCCGACCTTCGGATCAGCTCCATCGTCGACGTGCCCCACTGGGTGGTGTCGTACTACTTCCCGCGGGTGGTGATCGAATAGGTGCCGGGGCGCGATGGGGCGGCCGTCCCGTCCCGGGGCTGGAAGACGGATCTTGTTCCCACGCTCACAGGAAGCGTTCGAGCAGCCCGCGCGAATGGCGGTCCAGCGCCAGCCGGTCGGCGATGCGGAAGTTGATCCCCTCGGCGCTGGCGATCAGCAGGGCACCCTCGCCCAGGCGACGGATGTCCTCCTCCCCCTTGAGCACGAAGCGGGTCGGCCCGCGGTCCGTCGTCACGTGCCAGGTGCTGGGGGTCGAGAAGCTGGAGACCGACTCGATGCGCTGCACCGTCGGCACGAACTCGCGGCCCGCCAGTTCCTGTTCGATCAGCGCGTGGGCCTCGCGCTGCAGCGCGCCCAGGTGGGGCACCCACGCGAGCTCGCGCCCCTCGGTGCTGACCAGCGACACGCCCTCCGCGGGGGCGGCCAGCGGGAAGGCCCGCACCGGCACCACGCCCTCGTGCACCGTGCCGTCGGGCAGCGTCAGCACCAGGCGGCCGAAGGGATTGCGTTCGAGCTGGAACATCGTCATTGCCCCGCGGGATGGGCCGCATGCGCCGGCGCCGGCAATTGGAGGTCGTCGCCGCCGCTGCCGTCGTCCTCGACCCGGCGCGCCTGGGCCTCGTAAAGCCGCCAATAGGATCCCTGCCTGGCCATCAGCTCGTCGTGCGGCCCGACCTCGACCACCCGGCCCCGGTCCATCACGACCAGCCGGTCGGCCTTGCGCAGTGTCGACAGCCGGTGCGCGACGGCGATGGTGGTCCGTCCCTGCACCAGGTTGTCCAGCGCCTTCTGGATCTCCGTCTCGGTCTCGGTGTCGACGCTGGAAGTGGCCTCGTCGAGGATCAGGATGCGCGGGTCGATCAGCAGCGCGCGGGCGATCGAGATGCGCTGGCGCTCGCCGCCGGACAGGCCCTGGCCGCGTTCGCCGACCATGGAGTCGTAGCCCAGCGGCAGGCGCAGGATGAACTCGTGCGCGTGCGCGGCGCGCGCCGCCGCCACGATTTCGGCCCGCGTCGCGTCCGGCCGCCCGTAGGCGATGTTCTCGGCGATGGTGCCGAAGAACAGGAACGGCTCCTGCAGCACCAGGCCGATGTGGCGCCGGTAGTCGGCCACGCCGAAGCGCCGGATGTCGATGCCGTCGACCTTGATCGCGCCCTCGCTCACGTCGTAGAAGCGGCAGATCAGGTTGACCAGCGTGCTCTTGCCCGAGCCGCTGTGGCCCACCAGGCCGATCATCTCGCCCGGGTGGATCGTCAGGTCCAGGTCGCGGATCACGCTGCGGTTGCCGTAGCGGAAGCCCAGGCCCTGCATGGCGATGGAGCCTTCCAGGGAATCGATCTTCACCGGGTGCGCCGGCTCGGGCACGTTGGAGACGTGGTCGAGGATGTCGAAGATCCGCTTGGCGCCGGAGGCCGCCTTCTGCGTGACCGACACGATGCGGCTCATGGAATCCAGCCGCGTGTAGAAGCGCCCGATGTAGGCGATGAATGCCGTCAGCACGCCCACCGTGATCTCGCCGCGGCTGACCAGCCAGATGCCGAAGGCCCAGACCACCAGCAGGCCCACGTCGGTCAGCAGCGAGACCGTGGGCGAGAACAGGCTCCAGGTCTTGTTGAGCCTGTCGTTCACGAGCAGGTTGGCCTGGTTGGCCTCGCGGAAGCGCTGCGCCTCGCGCTGCTCCTGCGCGAAGGCCTTGACCACGCGGATGCCGGGAATGGTGTCGGCCAGCACGCTGGTCACGTCGCCCCAGACCCGGTCGATCTTTTCGAAGCCGGTGCGCAGCCGGTCGCGCACGGCGTGGATCATCCACGCGATGAAAGGCAGCGGCAGCAGCGTCACCAGCGCCAGCCAGGGGTTGATCGAGAACAGGATCACCGCGGTCATGGCGAACATCAGGACATCGGTGGCGAAGTCGAGCGCGTGCAGCGACAGGAAGACCGAGATGCGGTCGGTTTCCGAGCCGATGCGCGAGACCAGGTCTCCGGTGCGCTTGCCGCCGAAGTAGTCCAGCGAGAGTTGCAGCAGGTGCTCGAAGGCCGTGGTGCGCAGGTCGGCCGCGATGCGCTCCGACACCAGGGCCAGCAGCCAGGTGCGAGCCCAGCCCAGGCCCCAGGCCAGCAGCGCCGAACCCAGCAGGCCCGACAGCAGCAGCAGCACGTAGCCCGGATCGATGCGCTGCCCGTTCTGGAACGGGATCAGCACCCGGTCCATCAGCGGAATGGTCAGATAGGGCGGCACGAGCGTCGCAGCGGTGGACGCGAGCGTCAATCCGAAGCCGATGGCGAGCTGCGTGCGGTAGGGGCGCGCGAAGCGGCCCAGGCGCAGCAGCACCCAGGTCGAGGGGGGGCGGGTGTCCTCGTCGGCTTCGTCTTCGTCGGTGGCTTCCTCCACCAGGGCGGGCTCGCCCGACTGAAGGCGCTCGAAACGGGCGACGAAGGCCAGCACTGCACGCTGCTGGGCCAGCGTGAAACGCCACAGGGCGAGCCGCCGCTCGCCGTCCATCAGTTCCAGCGTGCCGACGCCGGCGTGGTCGCCGTGGCGCAGCAGCAGGCCATCGGCCAGGCGCCAATCCGACCAGCTGCCGTCGACCCAGCTCAGCAAGCGGCGATCGGTCAGGGCCAAGCCGCCCGCCCCGAAACACATGGCCGGGTCCATGTCAACCTCGAGCGTGGCCAGCACGTTCTCATGGCTGGCGAGCCTGGTGGCGAGCGCCTTGCGCCAGTCTGGCGGCAAGCCCGGCATGGCCGCGACGGAGGAGGTGGATTGCATTCGACGTCGTGAGAAAGCCCTGGGCGTCATGCCCTGGCTGAACCGCGGATTTTCGCCGAAAGCCGGGCCGACCTGATCAGGCGGACAATGGAGCCCTGGCTGATCACCCGCCCGCGCTTTCCACCCACCGCGCCCGATCATGAGCAAGAAGAACGACATCCAACTGCTGCGCATCAACTACCTGCGCGGTCCCAACCTCTGGACCTACCGGCCGGTGCTCGAGGTCTGGCTGGACCTCGGCGAGCTGGAAGACTGGCCGTCGCACCGACTGCCCGGTTTCAACGACCGGCTGACCACGCTGCTGCCGGCGCTGATCGAGCATCACTGCGGCGTCGGTGAGCGCGGCGGCTTCCTGCAGCGCCTGCAGGAGGGCACCTGGGCCGGCCACGTGCTGGAGCACGTGGTGATCGAGCTGCTGAACCTGGCCGGCATGCCCACGGGCTTCGGCCAGACGCGCAGCACCTCGCAGCGCGGCGTCTACCGCATGGTGTTCCGCGCCCGCGACGAGCAGGTTGCGCGCAGTGCGCTTAGGCAGGGCCATCGGCTGCTGATGGCGGCGATCAACGACGAGCCCTTCGATGTCGCTGCAGCGGTCGCAGAGGTGCGCGAGCAGGTCGACGACTCGTACCTCGGCCCCAGCACCGCGGCCATCGTCGCGGCGGCGACCGACCGGCGCATCCCGCACATCCGCCTGAACGACGGCAACCTGGTGCAGCTGGGGTACGGCGCGCGCCAGCGCCGGATCTGGACCGCCGAGACCGACCGCACCAGCGCCATCGCCCAGGGCATCGCACGCGACAAGGACCTGACCAAGCGCCTGATCGCCGGCTGCGGCGTACCGGTGCCGGACGGCCGCGCCGTAAAGACGCCGGCCGAGGCCTGGGAAGCCGCACAGGACATCGGCCTGCCCGTGGTCCTCAAGCCCAGCGACGGCAACCACGGCCGCGGCGTCATGCTGGACCTGCGCACCCAGGCCGACGTCGAAGCCGCCTTCGAGGTCGCCGCCCGCCATGGCAGCGAGGTGCTGGTGGAGCGCTGCATCGCCGGCGACGAGCACCGGCTGCTGGTCATCGGCGGCAAGGTGGCGGCGGCGGCGCGCGGCGAGACCGCCTGGGTCACCGGCGACGGCCGTTCGACCGTGAGCCAGCTGGTCGACGCGCAGATCAACACCGACCCGCGCCGCGGCACCACCGAGGACCACCCCCTGAACCGCCTGGGGATCGAGGACGACGGAGCCATCCTGGCCGAACTGGCACGGCAGGGCCTGGCGCCCGCGACCGTGCCCGAGGCCGGACGCAAGGTGCTGATCCAGCGCAATGGCAACGTCGCGATCGACTGCACCGACCAGGTCCATCCCGAGGTCGAACACGTGGTCGCCCTGGCCGCACGCATCGTCGGCCTGGACATCGCCGGTGTCGACCTCGTGGCCCAGGACATCGGCCGCCCGCTGCACGAACAGGGCGGCGCCATCGTCGAAGTCAACGCCGGCCCCGGGCTGCTGGCGCACCTGAAGCCCGCGATCGGCAAGCCGCGTCCGGTGGGCCGCGCCATCATCGACACGCTGTTCCCCGAGGACAACGGCCACGCGCACGCCGGCCGCATCCCCATCGTCGGCATCGCCGGCACGCGCGACAGCACCCGCATCGCGCGGATGGTCGCCTGGCTCGCCCAGTTGCGCGGCCAGCGCGTGGGCCTGGCGTGCGCCGACGGCCTGTACCTCGACCGCCGCCGCCTGGCGTCCGGCGACGCGCGCCGCTGGGACGTGTCGCACCGCTTGCTGGTCAACCGCAACGTGCAGGCCGCGGTGTTCGAGAACGATGCCTGCACGGTGCTGCGGGACGGCCTGGCCTACGACCGCTGCACGGTCGGCGTGGTGACCGACTGCGATGGTTCCGAGACGCTGGCCGAGCTCGACATCCAGTCGCCCGACCAGATGCCCAAGGTGCTCCGCACCCAGGTCGACGTGGTGCTGGGCGACGGCGTGGCGGTGCTGAACGCGGCCGACGAGCGCGTCGCCGCGTTGGGGGCCTTTTGCGACGGCGAGGTCATGCTCTACGCGGCCGATCCGCAGACGCCAGCGCTGTTGGCGCACCGCGGCGGCGGCGCGCGCGGCCGCGCCGTCTTCCTGCACGACCGCCGCCCGGTGCTGGCCTCCGGCAGCGCCGAGACGCGGCTGGCCCCGCTGTCGCCAGCGGCGCGCGGCGGCATGGCCGACGAATCCCTGCTCGCCGTGATCGCCACCGCCTGGGCGCTGGACGTCCCGCCCGACCTGATCATCGCCGGCATCGAGACCTTCGACGCCCACAACGCCGCTTCCGCGCAGCCCGCCTGAATTTTCGACCGCCATGGAAATCTCCCGCATCCGCGCCCTGCGCGGGCCCAACCTGTGGAGCCGGCACACGGCCATCGAGGCCGTCGTGTCCTGCTCGGACGATGAAACCGCGGTCACCGGCCGCCCCGGCTTCGAGGCCCGGCTGCGCAAGCTCTTTCCGGCCGTCGGCGCCTTGCGCGCCGGCGGCCCGGTGTCGCTGGCCCACGTGCTCGAGGCCGTGGCGCTCTCGCTGCAGGAAGAAGCCGGCTGCCCGGTCACCTTCAGCCGCACCCAGGCCACGATCGAGCCGCGCATCTACCAGGTCGTCGTCGAATACAGCGAGGAGGCGGTCGGCCGCCTGGCCTTCGAACTCGCGCAGCAGCTGATCGCGGCCACGCTGGATCCCGAGGCTGGCTTCGACATCGACGCCGCGATCGCCCGCCTGCGCGAGACCGACGAGGACGTGCGCCTGGGGCCCAGCACGGGCTCCATCGTGCAGGCCGCGGCGGCCCGGGGCATCCCGTGGCGCCGCCTGACCGACGGCAGCCTGGTGCAGTTCGGCTGGGGCAAGCACCAGCACCGCATCTGGGCCGCCGAGGTCGACCAGACCAGCGCGGTGTCGGAGTCGATCGCGCAGGACAAGGAACTGTCCAAGCAGTTGCTGCACGCCGCCGGCGTCCCGGTGCCCATCGGCCGCCCGGTGGCCGACGAGGCCGACGCCTGGGCCGCCGCGCTCGAGGTGGGCCTGCCGGTGGTGGTCAAGCCGCGGGACGGCAACCAGGGCAAGGGCATCACCGTCAACCTCTCCACCCGCGATGCCATGACGCTGGCCTACAAGGCCGCGGCCGAGATCGGCGACGTGATGGTCGAGAAGTTCCTGCCCGGCTGCGACTACCGCCTGCTGGTGGTCGGCGACCAATTGGTCGCCGCCGCGCGGCGCGAACCGCCGCTGGTGGTGGGCGACGGCGAGCTGACGGTGGCCGAGCTGGTCGCCAAGGTCAACGCCGACCCGCGCCGCGGCGACGGCCATGCCACCTCGCTGACCAAGATCCGCATCGACGACATCGCCATCGCGCTGCTCGCCGAGCAAGGCCTCACGACCGGCAGCGTGCCGGCGCGAGGCCAGCGCGTGCGGATGCGCCACAACGCGAACCTGTCGACCGGCGGCACCGCTACCGACGTCACCGACGACGTGCACCCGGAGGTCGCCGAACGCGCGATCGCCGCGGCGCAGATGGTGGGGCTGCACGTGTGCGGCGTCGACATGGTGTGCGAGGGCGTCCTCAAGCCCCTGGAGGAGCAGGGCGGCGGCATCGTCGAAGTCAATGCCGCGCCGGGGCTGCGCATGCACCTGTCGCCGTCCTACGGCAAGCCGCGCAATGTCGGCGAGGCCATCGTCAACCACCTGTTCGAACCCGGCCACGACGGCCGCATCCCGGTGGTCACGGTCACCGGCACCAACGGCAAGACGACCACCGCGCGCCTGATCGCGCACCTGTTCGCCAGCAGCGGGCTGAAGGTGGGCATGACCAACACCGACGGCGTCTACGTCGACGGCCGGCAGATCGACTCGGGCGACTGCAGCGGCCCGAAGAGCGCGCGCAGCGTGCTGATGCATCCCGACGTCGAGGCGGCGGTGTTCGAGACCGCGCGCGGCGGCCTCCTGCGCGAAGGCCTCGCTTTCGACCACTGCCAGGTCGCGGTGGTCACCAATGTCGGCGCCGGCGACCACCTGGGGCTGAACTACATCACCACCGTCGAGGACCTGGCGGTCCTCAAGCGCGTGATCGTGCAGAACGTGACGCCGAAGACAGGGTATGCGGTGCTGAACGCGGCCGACCCCATCGTTGCCGCGATGGCCGACACCTGCCCCGGCAAGGTGATCTTCTTCGCCGCGGACCGCCACCACGCTGTCCTGGCGGCGCACCGCGCGCAGGGCGGGCGCAAGGTCTACGTCGACCCGACGCTGGACGGCGGCTCGGTGGTCGCGGCGGAAGGGAACCAGCGCGCGCACATCCCTCTGGCGGACATTCCGATCACCCGCAACGGCGCGATTGCCTTCCAGGTCGAGAACGTCATGGCGGCGGTCGCCGCTGCGTGGGGCGCGGGCCTGCCGTTCGAGGCTATCCGCAACGGGCTGGGATCGTTCGTCAACGACGCGCACAACGCGCCCGGCCGCTTCAACGTGATGGACTACAAGGGCGCGACGGTGATCGCCGACTACGGCCACAACCCCGACGCGATGCGCGCGCTGGTGGCGGCGGTCGATGCGATGCCGGCGAAGCGCCGCTCGGTGGTGATCAGCGCCGCCGGCGACCGGCGCGACGAGGACATCCGCGACCAGACCGTCATCCTGGGCGCCGCCTTCGACGACGTGCTGCTGTACCAGGATGCGGCCCAGCGCGGGCGCGCCGACGGCGAGGTGATGGCGCTGCTGCGCGAGGGGCTCAAGGGAGCGAGCCGCACCACGCACGTCGAGGAGATCCGCGGCGAGTTCGTCGCGATCGATGCGGCGCTCGCCCGCCTGGGGCCCGGCGACCTCTGCCTGGTGCTGGTCGACCAGGTCGAAGAGGCTCTGGCCCACCTGGCCCGGCGCGTCGCGGACGCATGAAGATCGCCGCGCTACCGGCGGCGACCGGGCCCTTTCAGGGCTCGAAACCACCCCCCAGCGCCAGGTGCAGGTTCACCCGCTGGATCAGCCTTTCGCCCTGCACGCGCGCCAGCGTCGCGCGCGCCGAGTGCAGGGCCAGCAACTGGTTCTGCACGCCGCGCAGGTCGCCGTTGCCGACCTGGTAGCGCGTGCGCGCGTAGCCCAGGGCCGACTCGTTCGCCCTCACCGCGCGTTGCAGCACGTCCGCGCGGCTGTCCAGGGTGAAGGACTGCGACAGCGCTCCCTCCACTTCGCCGAAGGCGCGCAGGCCGATGCGCCCGTACTCGGCGATGGCCGCCTTCTGTTCGGCGCTGCGCACGTCCACCTGGGCCTGCAGCGCGCCCGCGTTGAAGAGGGGCGCGAAGAGCGTGGCGCCGATGCCCGCCATGGGGTTGTCGCGTTCCTTCATGACGAACAGGTCGCTCGTGATGCTGCTCACCGACGCGGTGAGCGAGATCGTCGGCAGGCGCGCTGCCCGGGCCTGCTCGGTGCGGTAGAAGGCCGCGGCGACGCGGCGCTCGGCCGCCCGCACGTCGGGGCGGCGCTCCAGCAGCTCGGAGGGCAGGCCCGCGGGCACCGGCCCCGGCACCGCCGGCAGCGCGAGGCCGGCATCGACGGCGGCGGCGGGGTAGCGGCCAGCGAGGATCTCGATCGCGCGCAGCGCGTTCAGCCGCGCGATCTCCGCCTGCAGCTGCACGTCGCGGTACGACAGTGCGCTGGCTTCCGCCTGGCTGATTTCCAGCTCGTCGCCGCTGCCGACGCGCGCCCGGTCGCGCGAGAGCTCGACCAGGTTCTGCGCCGACTGGATCATGTCGCCCGCGATCGCCCGCTGCACCGCCGCCTCGCGCGCCAGGAACCAGCTCTTGGCGACCAGCGCGGCGATCGACTCGCGCGCGGAGATCGCATCGAAGATCGTGGATTCGTGTTGCGCGGAGGCGGCCGCGCGCTGCGCCCGCACCTTGCCCCAGAGATCCAGTTCCCAGCTGGCGAACAGGCCGATGCCGTTGACGCCGCTGCCGTCGCCGCCGAGCTTGCCGCCGCCGTGGCCGGTGAGGTGCACCTGCGGGTAGAGCGCGGCGCCGGCAGCCCGGGCGCTGGCCTCGGCGGCCTCGACGCGCGCCGAGGCGAGCTGCAAATCGGGGTTGTACGCGACGGCTTCGGCGACCAGCGTCTCCAGTTGCGCGTCCTGGAAGGTCTGCAGCCACCCATTGGCCACCGCCCCGGGCGGGGTGGGACCGCCGGTCCACTGGGGCGGCAGCTGGGTCTGCGGCAGGGACTGCGAGCGGATCTGCTGTGCGTCGGGAGGCGACCGAAGCGCGCAACCCGCCACGGCTGCCGCGCAAGCCGCCGCCAGGGTGACGCATCGCAATGCGGGCGGGGCCATCAGTGCAGCTTCAGGATGAGGTAATTGATCTTGGTGTTCACGCGCAAGATGATCTTGCGCACGACCTGGATGAATTCCAGGTGCTCCGTGTAGATCGCCGCCGCGCCGCGGGCCCCGGCGGCGAAGAACACGTCGCGGAACTTCGGGTCCACGGTCAGCTTCACGGGGAAGCGCCCGGGTGGCGGCGGCGTGGACCCGGTCTGCGGCAGGGTTGCGCTGATCGCCGACTGGCCCTGGCCGTTCGCCCAGATGATGGCCTCCACCTTGGCCTTGATGATCTCGCCTGGCAGGGTCTCCAGGGCGATCTCGGCCTCGTCGCCGACCTTCACCTTGGTCAGCTCGTTCTGCTCGTACAGGGCGATCACGCTGAATTCGTCCTCCACGTAAGTGAGGGCCGGCAGGTTGGCCAGGGTGGTCACCAGCGCTCCCGGCCGCAACTGCACGTTGATCGGCGTCCCGTCGGCGGGCGCGCGCACCGTGGTCTGCGCCAGGTCGAAGCGCGCCTGGTCGAGCTGGGCGCGGATCTGGGCGATCTGCGCCCATTCGCCGTTGGACTTGGCGCCCATGCGTTGCCGGATCTGGCGTTCACCCGCCAGCGCCTGGGCCAGCGCGCCGCGCGACTGGGCCTCGGCGCTGCGGGAAGAGTCCACCGCGGCCTGCGCGTTGCGCAGGTTGGTCTCCGCCTGTTCCAGGTCGAACTTGTTGCCGGCGCCCTTGCCCGCCAGCTCGCGGTACTGCGCGGCGCGCTTCAAGGCGAGTTCGAGGTCGGCGTTCGTCTGCTGCACCCGCTGCGACGCCTGGTCGATGGCGGACTTGGACTGCGAGACCTGGGCCGCGGAGCCGGTCAGCTGTTCTTCGAGTTCGCGGCTGCTGCCCACGGTGTTGGCGAGCTGGGCTTCGAGGCTGGCGACCTGCAGCTGGTAAGGGGTGGGGTCGATCCGGTACAGGACCTCCCCCTTGCGCATCGGCTTGTTGGCGGGGGCGACCTCGAGCACCCGGCCGCGCTGGTCGGACGTCACGTTGACGACGTACTTGATGACGCGCACGTCGTGCGACGAAGGCGCGACCACGTTGAGCGCCAGGATCAGCGCCGTCAGCCCCACGATCGGGATGGTGATCACGATCACCTGCGACAGCGTGTTCCACGGCAGCCACTTGAACTTGAAGAAGATCAGCCAGACGAAGAACGAGTAGATGGCAAGCAGCACGACTTCCATTACTTGGTCCCTCCACCCGCGGTTTCGGCCACGCGGCGGTCCTGCGTGGTGAGCACGGTCATGGGCGGCTGCGCCGCCAACGGGCGCTCGAGCTGCGCGATGAGCTGGCGCAGCTCGGGCGACAACGGCCCCTTCTGCTCCATCCCGCTCAGCTCGTGGCGCAGGTGCTCGACTTCCGCCGGCGAGAGCTTGCCGGCCAGCGCCTTTTCGCCTTCCTCGAGGTAATAGTCGTCGTGCTTGTCGGAGCCGTAGATGGCGCGGTAGCCGAGCGGCTTGGTGTAGGCCCACAGCCACGCCAGGGGCCACAGCATGCCGCCGAAGAACAGCGACAGGATGCAGAGGACCTTGATCGAGTCCTTGTGCGGATGCTGGCGCTTCTCGGCGATCTTTTCCGGCAGCACATGCACGAACAGGAAGCCCCCGATCGCGACGGCGGGCACGAAGAAGATCACGAACCAGGAAACCCAGTCGGCGGCGGTGTCCAGCGCTTCGCCGGAAAGAAAGGAGGCGTGCGCGAGCGGCGCCGCGAGGAGGGCGAGGCCGGGCAACGCGCGTCGCAGGATCTTCATGGCGTGCTCCGCGGGCGAGGTGTAGTGGCTGTCGAGGATGCCGGAGCGGTGCAGTCCCCGTCATTGCCCTTTGGACCTACTCGCGGGGCGGGAGGAAAGGCGAGTCCCCCTTGGGGTTTTTCTCGCTTTTCCTGCCGAGGACGCGGCTTCGGCTCCGGTCACCCCCGCCGTGAGGCAGCCCGGGTGCACCCTGGCTGCGGCGCGAAGCGGGTCCGGTCATTGCATCTGGGCTTCAGGCGGGAGGCTGCGACCCGCGCGTCCAATCGGCGAAGTGGATCGCGGCCGACAGCGTCAGGCCCAGCGCCGAGAGGCTCAGCGCGACGACGACGAACAGGGCTTCGGGCGGCGCAGCGGCGACGCGCACCGCGACGTAGCCGCCGATCGCCACGACAAGCAGCCGCACGGTGCTGGCCAGCAGCGGCCATGCGAGGCGGCCGGCGCCCTGCGAGGCGAAGAACAGCGCCAGTCCCAGGCCGAAGAAGCCGTAGCAGCCGCCCACGATGCGCAGGTAGCTGCTGCCCGCGGCCTGCACTGCGGCGTCGGACGTGAACAGGCCCATCCACGCCTGCGGCCACAACGCCGCCCAGGCGCCGATGAGGCCCGTGACCGCCCACACCAGGCCGGCGCCGGCCCAGGTCACCCGCTTGGCGCGGGCGGGCTGGCGGGCGCCGAGGTTGGTCGCCACCATCGCGGTGAGCGCGCTGCCGAAGCCGAAGGCGATCGGCACGAGGATGTATTCGAGCCGCGCGGCGATGCCGTAGGCCGCCACGGCGAGGCTGCCGAAGCTGCCGACGAAAGCCGTGGCCAGGGCGATGGAGCTATTGCTCAGCACCGGGTTCAGCGACGAGGGCAGCGCGATCCGCAGGATCGCCCGGAACGCCGCGCGCCGCAACTGCCAGCGGGGGCCGAGGACGCGCACGGGCTGGCCGCGGCGCGACAGCCACGCCAGCAGGCCCAGCGCCGAGACCGCGTTGCAGCTCACCGTGCTCGCCGCCGCGCCCGCGACGCCCAGGGGCGGCAGGGGACCGACGCCGAAGACGAGGAGGGGGCACAGGGTCAGGTGCATCGCGGTGGTGGCGATGAGCGCCAGCGCCGCCGCGGCCATCTGGCCCGTGCCCCGCGCGACGCCGGCCAGCACGTTCACCGACCAGACCGCCGCGGCCCCCGCGAACAGCACGCCGGCATAGCTGGCCGCCTGGGCCAGCACGCCCTCGCGGGCGCCCATCAGCGCATAGGCCGCGGGACTGGAGAACAGCAGCGTGAACAGCAGCGACGCCGCGAGCGCCAGCAGCAGCGCGTGCTGCGCGACGCGCGTGGCCCCGGCCGCATCGCCGGCGCCGAGTGCACGCGCGACCGCGGCCGTCGTGCTGCCGCCGAAGCCGCCGGCGGACATCTGCAGCATCAGCATGGCGACCGGCAGGACCACCGCGACGCCGGCCAGCGCCTCCGGACCCAGCCGGCCCACGATGTAGCCGTCGAAGCCGATCACCACGGTGTTGGCGAGCAGGCCCAGCACGTTGGGCGTGGCGAGGCGCAGGAGCGTGGGCAGCACCGGTCCGCGCAGCATCCGCTGCGTGGGGGTCGGTGCCGGCAGGGCGGCGGCAAGCTGCATGGTGGATTCCTGGTTCATATGATGGTCGTCATATTCGCGCGTGAGGGCGATGCGCGTCGCGGGCGGGCGCGCATCAGCGGAGTGGGGGTTCGAATTGCTCCAGCAGGAAGCGGCGCGATGCCGCCAGGTGCCGGCGACCGCCGGCGTTGTCGCCCAGCATGCGGGCCAGCTGCAGGGCGCCGATCAGATGACTGGCGATCACGGCGGCGGCGTCGGCCTCGTGGCCGGGCGGCAGGCAGGCCTCGACACGGGAGACCAGCGACCTCACGCGCAGCGCCGCGGCCTCGCGCACCGCCTCCGATTGGCGCGGCATCTCGGAGGCCAGGGCCGCGACGGGGCAGCCGGCATCGGGCGCCTTGAGGTGCCGATCCGAAAGATAGCCTTCCACCAGCGCCTGGAAGCGGCTCATGCCCTTGGCCTCGCCGGCGGCGATGGACTTCTGCAGGCGCAATTGGCTGTCCTGCCCGGCGCGTTCCAGCGCTTCCGCGAGCAGGGCCTCGCGCGAAGCGAAGTGCGCGTAGAAGCCACCGTGCGTGAGCCCGGCCTTCTTCATGATGTCGGCCACGCCCACGCCGTGGAAGCCGGTATCGCGCAGCACGCGCGCCGCCGTGTCCAGGATGCGGTCGTGCGTCTGCTGCTTGCGGCTCGCGGGGGCGGTATCCATGGGCGGCAGTGTACGCGCAAATATGATGATCGTCATATTCGAGGGCGCCCGATGCCCCACGATCCTTGGGGAGAAACACCTGCTCACGTGCAACGGGGCTAGCATGCCCGGCGCCTTGGCCATGCCCATGGCGCTTTCTCTCCAGGAGGCTGCCATGAGTTTCTTCTCCAAGATCCTCGACAAGCTGGGCTTCGATGCGGGCGCAAGCAAGGTCGAGGAGATGCTGCGCACGCCCGTGCCGGCGCAGCAGCCCGCGACCAACGTCGCCGGGGCCGCCCCTGCAGCAACCGCGCCGACGACGCCGATGGCCGAGGTGGACGTCACCGCGCTGCTGGAACAGAAGGCCGCCGCCAATGCGCAGAAGCTGAACTGGCGCACCTCGATCGTCGACCTGCTGAAACTGCTGGACCTCGACAGCAGCCTGCAGGCGCGCAAGGAACTGGCAACCGAACTCCAGTGCCCGCCCGACCTGATGGCGGACTCGGCCCGCATGAACATGTGGCTGCACAAGGTGCTGATGCAGAAGCTGGCAGCCAACGGCGGCAAGGTGCCCGCCGAACTGGTGAACTGAGGAGCCGCCATGCAGATCACGGACATGCTGGCGCAGGCGGGCGGGCTGGAAGCCATCGCCCGCGAACTGAACATCGATCCGCAGCACGCCGAAGCGGGCGCCGCGGCCTTGCTGCCGGCGATCATGGGCGGATTCCGGAACCAGGCGCAGGCCGGCGGCACCGAGGGCGTCGGTGACCTGCTGTCGAGACTGGGCGGCGGCTCCCTCATGGACCAGGTGCTGGCACCGGAGCCGACCAATGTCGCGGCGGGCGATGCCGTGCTCGGCCAGATCTTCGGTTCGCCCGAGGTGAGCCGCGCGGTAGCGCACGACGCCTCGTCGCAGACCGGGCTGGACCCCGCGCTCCTGAAGAAGATGCTGCCGCTGGTCGCCATGCTGGTGAGCGGCTTCATGGCCAAGGGCGGTGGCGCTGCGGCCGCCCCCCAGGCCGAGACCGGGGGGCTGGGCGGACTGCTGGGCGGACTCCTGGGAGGCGTGCTCGGCGGCGGGACGCAGGGCGGCCAAGGCGCGGGCGGAGGACTCGGCGGGTTGGCCGCCATGCTGGACTCCAACGGCGACGGCAACCCGCTCGACGATATCGTGCGGATGATGGGCAAATCGCGCGGATAGCGCGGCCATCGGCCCGGGGCGTCTGACGCCCTCGTCTTCGATTCTTCGCGCCGCGCCGCCGAGGCGCTGGCGCCTGCGCGTGCCTGCCGTCACCTTGGCTGGTCGGACCGTTGGGTATTCCGGTACCATTCGCTGGTCCGTCCCTTGCCGACCTGCCCCATGCTGTGCAAGTTTCTCGTCCTTGCCGCCTTCGCGGCTTCCCCCTGGGCCCAGGCGGCCGAGGTCCAGGTGGCGGTGGCGGCCAATTTCGCGGGCCCCATGCAACGCATCGCCGAGGCCTTCGCTGCCGCGAGCGGCCACGTGGTGAAGATCGCCAGCGGCGCCACCGGCAAGTTCTACTCCCAGATCGGGGCCGGGGCGCCCTTCGAGGTCTTGCTCTCGGCCGACGACGAGACGCCGCGCAAGCTGGTCGCGGAAGGCCATGCGGTGGGCGGCACGCAGTTCACCTACGCTATCGGCAAGCTGGTGCTCTGGAGCCCGCAGCCCGGGCTGGTCGACGACAAGGGCACGGTGCTGGCCAGCGACCGCTTCCGCCACATCGCCATCGCCAATCCCCGGCTCGCGCCCTACGGGGTGGCCGGCTACGAGGTTCTCAAGGCGCGCGGCCTCGCCCAGGCGCTGGCGCCGCGCGTGGTGCTCGGCGAAACCATCGCGCAGACCTTCCAGTTCGTGGCGACGGGCAACGCGGAACTGGGCTTCGTGGCGCTGTCGCAGGTGATGGGGCCGGGCAAGCCGGTCGCCGGTTCATACTGGATCGTGCCCCCCGCGCTGTACCGCGAGATCCGGCAGGACGCCGTGCTGCTGAAGGCGGGCCAGGCCAACCCCGCGGCGCGGGCGCTGCTGGCCTACCTGAAGACCGACGCGGCACGGCAAGTGATCGAGTCCTACGGCTACGCCCTGTCGGGCCCCTGATGGGAATCGGCCCCGAAGCCTGGAGCGCGATCCGCCTCACCGCGGAACTCGCGGCCCTCACCACCCTGCTGCTGCTGGCGATCGGCACCCCGGTCGCGTGGTGGCTGGCGCGCACGCGTTCCGCGGCCAAGCCGTTCGCGGCGGCGGTGGTCGCGCTGCCCCTGGTGCTGCCGCCCTCCGTGCTCGGCTTCTACCTGCTGGTCGCCATGGGACCGCACGGCCCCGTCGGGCAGCTGACGGGGCTCCTGGGCCTGGGCCGGCTGCCCTTCACCTTCGGCGGGCTGGTGGTCGGCTCGGTGCTGTACTCCATGCCCTTCGTCGTGCAGCCGCTGCAGCAGGCCTTCGAGGCGCTGGACGAGCGCACGCTGGAGGCCGCCGCCACGCTGCGGGCCAGTCCCCTGGACCGCTTCTTCACCGTGGCCCTGCCGCAGGCCCGCGGCGGCGTGCTCACGGCCGCCGTGCTGGGCTTCGCGCACACCGTGGGGGAGTTCGGCGTGGTGCTCATGATCGGGGGCAACATCCCGGACCGCACCCGCACCGTGTCCGTCCTCGTCTACGACCACGTGGAAGCGGGCGACTTCGCCGCGGCGCATGCGCTGGCCGGCGGCATGCTGGCGTTCTGCCTGCTCGTGCTGGTTGCCCTGCAGGTGCTGAACCGGCCGCGGCGCGAGGTTCCCGCCGCGTGATCGCGCTGCAACTGCACTTGCCGCGCCCAGCATTCGAGCTGCGGGTCGACCTGGAGCTGCCGGCGCGCGGCGTCACCGCGCTGTTCGGCCCGTCGGGCTGCGGCAAGACCACCCTGCTGCGCGCGCTCGCCGGCGTGGAACGCGCGCGCGGCCGCGTCATGGTGGCGGGCGAGACCTGGCAGGACGACACGCGCCGCCTCTTCGTGCCGCCGCACCTGCGACCCGTGGGCTACGTGATCCAGGAGGCGGCCCTGTTCCCGCACCTGGATGTGCGCGGCAACCTCGAATACGGACTGCGCCGCACGCCGCAGGCGCGGCGGCGCATCGCGCTGCCAGAGGTTCTCGAGCTGCTGGGCATCGCGCACCTGATGGACCGCCGACCCGCCACCCTGTCGGGCGGGGAACGCCAGCGGGTGGCCATCGCGCGCGCGCTGGCCACGAGCCCGCAGTTGCTCCTGCTGGACGAGCCGCTGGCCGCCCTGGACGCGCGGCGCAAGGCGGAGGTGCTGCCCTACCTCGATGCGCTGCAGGCGCGCCTCGGTGTCCCCATCGTCTACGTGACCCATTCCGTGGACGAGGTCGCCCGGCTGGCCGACCACCTGGTCCTGCTCGAAGCGGGCCTGGTGCTCGCGCACGGGCCCGCCTCCGGAATGCTGGCACGCCTGGACTTTCCCCTGTCGCTCGGCGGGGACGCCGGCGTGGTGCTCGAAGGCACCGTCGCCGAGCGCGATGCGCACTGGCAGCTGGCGCGCTTCGAGGCCGAGGACGGCGCCTGCCAGCTGTGGACGCGCGATCACGGCGTGCCCGTGGGCCGCGCGGTGCGCCTGCGCGTGCTGGCGCGCGACGTGAGCATTGCCCGCGCGCGACAGGTCGACACCAGCATCGGCAACCAGCTGCGCGGGGTGGTGGACGCGCTCGGCGACGACGAACATCCCGGCCTGGTGCTGGTGCGCG
Organism: Ramlibacter monticola; assembly: GCF_016722785.1. Taxonomy (GTDB): domain Bacteria; phylum Pseudomonadota; class Gammaproteobacteria; order Burkholderiales; family Burkholderiaceae_C; genus Ramlibacter; species Ramlibacter monticola. The sequence continues at coordinate 287,053 of NZ_JAEQNE010000004.1, forward strand.
TGCGCGTGGGCGAGGCGGTCCTGCTGTCGCGGCTGACGCGGCGCTCGGCCCATGCGCTGGCGCTGGCACCGGGACTGCCGGTGTGGGCACAGGTGAAGACCGTCGCCCTGATGGAATGAAGCTGCCCGGCTCCGCCCAGCCGCCGCGCCTGCTCTCGGCCGAACTGCGCATCGCCGGCGGCATGGACACGCGCGTGTTCGAACTGCTGCGCGGCGTGGAGGCGACCGGCTCGATCCTGCGCGCCGCGGCCACGGTGGGCCTGAGCCACAAGGGCGCCCGCCTGATCCTGGAGAACGCGGCGAACCTCGCGCAGCAGCCGCTGCTCGCGTCGGTCGCGGGGGGCGCCGGCGGCGGCGGCACGCGCCTCACCCCGCAGGCCCGCGTGCTGCTGGAGGCCTGGGACGGCCTGCGGGCCGAACTCGACGAATTCCTCGGCGCGCAGGAAGCGCGCCTGGCCACCATGCCGGAGCTTGCCGGCCTGCTCAGGAGAATGTCCATGAAGACCACGGCCCGCAACCAGTACGCCGGCACCATCAGCGCCCTCGAGCTCGGGCCCGTGTCGGCGCAGGTCACCGTGCGCATCGGCACGGGCGACGAGATCGTGGCGACCATGACGGCCGCCGCCGCGAAGCGCCTGGACGCGCGCGTCGGGCAGGAAGCCCTGGTGCTGGTCAAGGCTTCGGCCGTCGTCCTGGTCACCGACTTCGCGGGCTGGAAGCTCTCCGCCCGCAACCAGCTCTCCGGAACGGTCTCGCGCATGGACAAGGGCCAGGTCTCCACCCTCGTCGTCCTCACCCTGCCGGGCGGCGGCACGGTCTCTGCCACCGTGACGAACGAGGGCGCGCAAGCCCTGGGCCTGAAGGTGGGCGTCCCGGCCACCGCCGTGTTCAAGGCCTATTCGGTGATGGTCGCCGTGCGCGAGTGACGGCGCCCTACCAGGCGTACCCCATCTTGAACAGCACGGCGCGGTTGCCCTCCTTGCCCTGCGCGAATTCGAGGTTGGCCACGATCCCCTGGGCCGGCTTGAGGAGGTACTGCACGCCGGCGCCGATGCTCGGGAAGCGGTTTTCGGACTGGCTGCAGCTTTTCCCCGCGCCGTAAAGGCAGGCGACGCCGGCGAAGAGCGTGGCCGTCCAGCGCTCGGCGATGCGATGGCGCTCCTCGACCTCGAGGGACGACATGTTCTTCCCGAGGAACTCCCCGACCGTATAGCCGCGCAACTGGACGGGCGCGAACGCGGAGGGCGGTGCGTCCACCGTCCACTGGTTGCTTTGCCGGACGGCCAGGACGTGGCGGTCGCCGTGGGTCCAGAAGCCCCGGAAGTCGCCGCGGTACACGTCGAAATCGGCATCGCCCTGGATGCGCTGGCGGTAGGCGATGTTGTTGAGATTCAGCAGCCAGCCGCGCGTGGGGGAATCCTGGACGTCGCGTGAGTCGTGCATGGCCACGAGGCCGATGCCCCCCGCTTTGAAACCCGTCAATCCGAGCAGGCCGAGGATGTCGTCGTCGAGCGCGGTCTGGCCGACGATCTGGTAATTGGTGGCCACCAGCTGGGCGCCGAGGAACCAGTCGTCCTTGATCCGGTACAGGTAGCGCGCGATCAGGCCCCGGATGTGGTCTTCGGACTTGAGCGGCTGCCCGGTCCCGAGGAAGTCGTCGTAGTCGTTCTTGATGGTGCCGCCTATCGCGATGACCGAAATCCGGTGATGGTCGGCCCCGAACGAGGTCCTCGCGAACACGGTGCCCACCATCGAATTGGTCGAGGTGTACTGCGCGGCGATGCCGAACATCGAAAGCTGCGACTGCGCGTCGAACTTCTTCAGGTAGGCCCCGAGCGCGCCCACCGAGGTGCCCAGTTTCGGGTTCGACTGCACGGTGGGCAAGGCGAGCCAGGGCGACGGAGTCGTCGCCGGCGCGGCCGCGGCGGGGGGCTCTTCGGCGCGCAGCACGCCCCCACCTCCCGAGAGAAGGAAGAAAGCCGCGGTGAGGAGGAGGCTCTTTCGAAGGGCAAGCATGGACGGATTCCCGAGGCGTGCGGTCCGCACCTTAGCCGCATGGGCGGGGCGGCCACAGTGGCCTTTGGGCCCATTGAGGGCACACCCCTGGTCCATCCGGAGCCGCTAAACGAATCCTGTTCGCCGGCGATGTACTTGGTGCAGGGTGCCTGTCGGGTGCCGCAGTCGTAACCAAGGAACGGACACGCCATGGTAGGGATCGTCAGCGGCATCAGGGCGGGGTTGAACCTCGGCTCCCGGGAGGTCCTCGGGCAGGCGGGCCTGGTCGGCGATCCGGCGCAGGGCCGCAACGGCCAGAACGTCTATGTGAACGTGTCCACGGGCCTGCTCGTCTTGCAGGCACAGGACGAACTGCTCGTGGCGCGGGGGCCGGACGCCGCCGTGGTCCGGACGTACGACAGCGGCGGCACCTTCAACGACGACAACGGCGACAACTGGGCCAGCGGGGTGGTCTCGCTCGCCCTCGCCGGCACGCTGAACGCCGCGGGCAGCACCGTTTCCCGCACGGATGCCGACGGCAGCACGGCGGTCTACACCTGGAACGCGGCCCGCGGCCTGTACCTGACCACGGAGGGGGCGGGTGCGCACGACACGATCGCCTACCTTGCGGCGGAAAGCCAGTTCGAATGGCGCGACGGCAGCACCGATGCGACGCAGCGCTACGAGGGCAGCGGCGCGCGGCGCCTGCTGGCCAGCGAGGACGGGAGCGGAAACACGCTGCGCTACGCGTACGGGGCGAACGGCTTCCTGAGCTCGGTCACCACCGCGAAGGGGGAGGTCACCTTCTACGACTACGAGGGCGACCAGCTCGCGCAGGTGCGCACGCTCTTCGGCGCCACGCCCACGACGGTGGTGCGCTACGAATACGACACCAGTGGCCGCCTGGACGCGGTCACTGTGGACCTCACGCCTTCGGACAACAGCGTGGCCGACGGCAAGGTGTACCGCACCACCTACACCTACGAGGGCACCAGCGCGCGCCTCGCCACGATCACCCAGACCGATGGCAACAGCCTCGCCTTCACCTACATCGATCTCGGTGGCGGCAGCTACAAGGTCGCTTCCGTCCGCGACGGCCTGGGCCAGACGACCAGCTTCACCTACGACCTGGGCTTCGCGACGGCCACCGACGCGCAGGGCCTGGTCACCCGCTACGACTTCGACACCGCCGGCCGGCTGACCAGGATCACCGCTCCGGCGGTGGCCGCGGGCATCCCCACCAGGACCTTCAGCTACAACGGCGCCGGGGACGTGATTGCCATTCGCGACGGCCAGTCGCGCCTGGTGAGCTTCGGCTACGACGCCAACGGCAACCAGGTGCTGCGGCGCGACGCGGCCGGCAACACCGTGACGCGAACCTTCGATGCGTCCAACCAGCTGTCGACGGAAACGGTCTACTTCACGCCCGATCCGGACGCCGCGGGCCCGCTCCTGCCGGACGCCCCGGCGACGACCCGGTACGTCCATGACGCAGCCGGTCGCAAGCTGCTGCGCTTCACGGTCACGCCTCAGGGGCGCGTCACGGAATACCGCTACAACGGCTTCGGCGATCGCGTGGCCTCCATCACCTATGCGAGCGGGCTCTATCCCACGGACGGACTGGCGGCCACGGCGGTTCCCACCGAAGCGGAGATGGCCGCCTGGGCGGGAACCCAGGACCTGACGGCCACCCAGCGGGTGGATTTCGCCTACGACGGTCGCGGCCAGCTGCAGACGCGCACCGCTTACGCGCGCGTCGCCGCCACCGGAGAGGGCGTCGCCGACGGCTCCCAGTCGGTGGAGAGCTTCGTGTATTCGCAGTCGGGGCTGCTACTGCAGTCCGTGAGCGCGGCCGCGGGCATCACGAGCTACACCTACGACGGCCTGGGCCGCGTGCTCACCAGCACCAACGCCCTGGGCCAGGTGACGGTGACCCAATACGACGACGCGGCCGGCAAGACCGTGGTGACGCTGACCAACGGGCTGGTCACCACCAGCGCCTACGACGCAGCCGGGCGGCTGGTCGCGGTGACGCGCTCGGATGCCGCGGCGGCGAGCCTGGGGGAGACCCGCTACTTCTACGACGCCGGCAACCGCCTGCGCATGACCGAGGATGCGACCGGCGTGCGCAGCTGGGCGATGTACGACGCCGCCGGGCGCAAGGTCGCCGACATCGACGGTAACGGCAGGATGACCGAGTACGCGTTCGACCGCAGCGACCTGCTGACCCACACCGTCACCTACGGCACGGCAGTGAACACGGCCCTGCTGGTGGATGCCACCGGGCTGCCAGTGGCCGCTGCCACGCCGGGGACGGTTCGGCCCCTCGCCAACGCCGCGGACGTGCACGAGTGGCGTTCGTACGATTCTGCGCAGCGGCTGCTGCGCACGGCGCGCACTTTCGGCACGGCCGGAATGGCGGCGGTCACCGAGAACCGCTACGACGGCGCGTCACGGCTCGTCGAAGTCGTGCAATTCGCCAACGGCCGGGCGGCGGCGTCGTTGGTCCCTGGCACCATCGCCGCGCCCGTCGCCTCTGACGCGGACCGCAGCATCCGCTATTTCCACGACAGCGACGGCCTGCTGACAGGCACGCTGGACGCCGAGGGTTACCTGACGGTGTTCCATTACACCGAGGCAGGCCTGCTCGACGAGACGATTCGCTACGCCAACGCCACGGATCCCTTGTTGCGCGCGACGGGCACGCTTGCGCAACTTACGCCGCTGGGCTCTGCCGACGACCTCCGCAGCGTGAACCTCTACGACGGCAAGGGGCAGCTGATCGCCGCCGTCGACGGCGAGGGCTATCTCACCGAGAACGTCTTCGACGCGAACGGCAAGCTCACCCAGGCGGTGCGGTACGCGAACCGCGCCACGGGCACCGCGACCGTCGCCAGCACGGTGTCTTCGCTGCGCCCGCTTCCCCAAGCCGCGGACAGTGCCACCCTGCGCGTGTACGACAAGCTGGGCCGGCTCACCCGGGAGACCGGCCCGGAAGGCGTCGTGACCCAGTACGCGTACGACACGGCGGGCAATCTCGTCTCCACGAGTCGCGCGGTGGGCACGACCGAAGTGCGCACCCTCCTGGCCCGCTACGACCTGCAGGGGCGGCTCACCGGGGAACTGTCCGCGCTCGGCCAGAGCCTGCTGACCGTCGGCCAGACCCAGGCCCAGATCGACGCGATCTGGGCCCAGCACGGGACCAGTCACTCCTACGACGCGGCGGGCCGGCGCATTTCGAGCACGGACCCCGCAGGGAACACGACGCTTTTCTTCTACAACCCCGAGGGCGCGCTGACGCACACCGTCAACGCACTGGGCGAAGTGAAGGAAACCCGGTACGACGTGCTAGGGCGCGTCGTCCAGGAGTTCGCCTATGCCGGACGCATCGACGCCGCCGGCCTGGTCGGCGGGCTGGCGACGGCCGCGCTCGCGAGCGCCGTGGCGGCGATCGCCACCTCGAGCGACTTGCGCGCCACCTATTCCTACGCGACGGATGGTCGCCTGCGCAGCAGCTTCGACGGCCAGGACCACACCACCACGCGTACCTACAACGCCTTCGGCGAAGAGATTGCCCTCAGTGAACAAGTGGCAAGCGGTGTGGTGCTGTCGACGGCCTACACCGTGGACCGGCGTGGCCTGCGGACGAAGACAACGGTGGATCCAGCCAACGTGCAAGGTGTCAACACCGTCACATCCACCGTCTACGACGCCTTCGGCCGGGCGACCCGCACCGTGGACGCGAACGGAAACGTGCGCCAGCAGACCTTCGACCGGCTGGGACGGGTCGTGACCACGGTCGATCCCCTGAACGCGCGCCGCAGCACCAGCTACGACGCCTTCGACCGGGTGCTCACCCAGACCGATGCGCTGGGCAGGGTCACCTCCTATGCCTACGACCGCACGACGAGGAGCATGACCGTCACGACGCCCGAGGGGATCTCCACCACCACGGTGCAGACCCGCCACGGCCAGGTGCAGAGCATCCGGGACGGCAAGGGGCAACTCACCAGCTACACCTACGACCGCAACGGCAAGCTGCTGGCCACCGCCACGCCGCTGACCACCACGTCCAGCATCTACGACGCGCTCGGCCGCGAAATCGAGACCAGGGACGCCAATGGCTTCAAGGTCGCCACCGTCTACGATGCGGCCGGCCGCGTCCTCACCCGCCGCGTGGACCCGACCGGGCTGAACCTGACGACCACGTACTCGTACGACGGCAAGGGGCAGGCCGTCGTCGTCACCGATCCCAATGGGGTGGCCACGACCACGCAGTTCGACAATCGCGGACAAGTGCTGCGGCAGACCGTGGACCCTACCGGGCTCAACCTGGAAACGGTCTACAGCTACGACGCGAGCGGCCACGTCCTGACCGTCACGCGGCCCAGCGGCACGGTGACCGAGTACGCCTACGACGCCCAGGGCCGCCGCGTGCAGGAACGCGTGGACCCGGCCGGCCTCGCGCTCACGCGGTCCTGGGCCTACGACGGCAACGGCAATGTCACCAGCAGCACGGATGCGCGCGGCAACGTCACGCGCTACGCCTACGACGCCGATGACCGATTGGTCTACACCGTGGACCCCATGGGCAATGCGCGCCTCGAGGGGTACGACGCTGCCGGCAGGGTGAACAAGACCGTGGTGTACGCCACGCCCATTTCGACCATCGCGCTCGGTGCTGCCCCGACGGTCGCCGAAGTCGCCGCGAGGGTGGTCGCCTCGCCGGCGCAGGACCAGGTGCAACACCGGGTCTACGACCGGGACGGCCGGCTGGCAGCCACCCTGGATGGCACCGGTGGCGTGACGAAGTTCGTCTACGACGCCAACGGCAACGTGGTGAGCCGCACGGCCTACGCCGCGCGCGTGGCGATGGACGGCTGGGTGGCAGGCACGGTGCCCGCGCCGGTGGCGGACGCGACGCGCGACGAAACAACCAGGACGGTCTACGACGCACTCGATCGTGCCGTCTTCACGGTGAATGGCGTCGGTGCGGTCGTAGCCCAAAGCTACGATGGAAACGGCAACGTCCTCAAGCGCGTTGCCTATGCGGCACCCATCGCGACGGATACCGCACCGACGTCGACCGACATCGCGCTCGCGCTCGAGGCCGTGGGCGACCCGGCGCGCGACGTCGTCCAGCGCAACGTGTACGACGCGGCCGGTCGCCTGATCTGGAGCGCCAACGGTCTGGGCGCCGTGACCGGCCGCGTGTACGACAGGAACGGCAATGTGGTCCGGGAGGCCCTCTACGCCGCCACCGTGGCGGCGAGCGCGGCGCCCAATACCGTGGCCGCCGCCGGCGTCCGGATCACTTCCATGGCGTACGACAGCGCCAACCGACGGGTCTTCACCGTCGACGCGTTGCGCGCCGTCACCGAGCAGGTGTACGACGCGGATGGCAATGTGGTGCAGCGCGTGCAGTACGCTAAGGCCATCGCCTCGGTGCCGCCGCTGGGCGCCGGCGGCACGGTCGATGCCATCCGCTCCAGGATCCTCGCGGATCCCGCAGCCGACCGCGTCAGCCGCTTCGGCCACGACGCTGCCGGCCGGCAGGTGCTCGAAATCGACGCGCTGGGTGCCGTGACCGAAACCCGCTACGACGCGGCCGGGAACACGGCGGCGGTGACGGAGTACGCCGACCCGGTCGATACGAGTGCGTTGGCCGACGCGCCCACACTGCCGGCCCTGCGCGCGCTCATCGTGCCCGATGGAACGGCCGACCGAAGGACCCGGAAGGTCTACGACGAAGCCGGCCGGCTGGTCTACACCCTGCGCGATCTCGGGCCCTCGGGCACGATGGTGGCGGCCTCCAGCGTGGAGTACAACCAGTACAACGGCGCGGGAATGCTCACCCGCACGACCCGTCACGCGGGGCTGATCGATTCCCGCACGGCCGCTACCCTGCCCGGCGTTGCCGCTGCGGTCGCCCTCGTGGCCAATGCGGCCCTCGACCAGAGCGACGCCTATACCTACAACGCGGCCGGCCAGCGGCTCACCTGGACCGATGCGCTGGGCGGCAGGGAGACCTCCGCCTACGACGCCCTGGGCCGCAGGCTGAAGTGGACGAATCCGCGCAATTTCACCTGGACGTACACCTACGATGCCGCCGGCCATCTGCTGACGGAGACTACGCCTCCCGTGGTGGGGCCCCCCATCGTGGGCGTGGACGCAGCGGGCAACCGCGTGGTCGCGGATGGGGACGAGGTGCCGATCGTGACGACCATGGCCTACGATGCCTTGGGCAATCTCGTGCGACGCACCGAAGCCACGGGGCGTCCCGAGGAACGAAGCACACGCTACGAATACGACGCGGTGGGTCGGCAGGTGCGGGTGATCCATCCGCCCGTGGGTGTGTACAACCCCGCCGGGGACGCGGTGACCACCAACGGCGCAGCGGGGATGGCCCTCCGGGTGGAAACCCCGGCGCAGGCCCTCGAGACGCAGACCTTCTATGACGCGCAGGGCAACGCGGTCGCCAGCCGTGACGTCGGCAATGCGATCAGCCAGAAGGTCTACGACGTCCTCGGGAACGTCGTCTACGAAGTGGACGCCATGGGCTACGTCACCAGTTACGCCCGCAATGCCTTCGGGGAAGTGACGACCCTGCTTCGTTACGCGCAGCGCACGACGCTGGCAGAACCGGCTGTCACGCAGGCCTCCCAGGCCGTCACCCGCGCGCAGGTCTCCGCAGCCGTCAACGCGGCGGGCGTTGACCACACGAAGGATCGCAGGTTCCAGACCGTCTACGACCGTGCCGGTCGCGTGATCCAGACCCTCGAGCCGTCGGTGTACGTGTACGACCCCAGCGCGACGGAACTCGCGGACCAGGCGGGAGCGGAAGGCAGGACGACCCAGAACACGTACGACGCATTCGGCCAGTTGGTCCAGGTGCAGACGCGACACAACGCGAAGGCCGGGACGTGGTCGACCACGACACACTACTACGACATCGGCGGGCGTCACACCGCGACGATCGACGCGCTGGGCTATGTGACCGAGCGTGCATTCGACGCCAGCGGCAACCTGGCGCGGCAAACGGAATACGCGACTCCGCTGCAGGTTGCGTGGACGCCGGCGGGCCACGGCCTGCCCGTTTCGTCAGCCGACGATCGCGCCACCACGTACTCCTACGACCGGCTCAACCGGAAGACCGCGGAGAGCCGACTCGACGTCGAATTCAGCACGGCCGCCAACGGCACCAGTGTCCGCGGCACCCTGACCACCACCTACGGCTATGACGCGCTGGGCAACCTGATCCGCGTCACCAGCCCCGACGAGTCGAGCACGTACACGTATTTCGACGCCCTCGGCCGCATCGAGGCGGTGGCGGCGCCCAGCCGCACCAGCACCGTCGGCGGAACGACGCTCATCCCGCTGACCACGTTCCATCGCGATGCCCATGGCAACGTGCTCGCGAAGGTGGAGCATGCGAACGGAGCGGCCGTCGGCATCACGCCGACCTCGTACGACGTCGCAATCGGCAACGCCTCCAACGACCGCATCACGACGTCCGTCCATGACAGCTTCGGACGCAGCATTCAGCTCACGGATGCCAACGGCGACTCGTCCTTCAACTCCTACGACGCCTACGGCCACGTGGCCAAGCGCTGGCAGTCGGTGACCGGCGATGGCGCTACCCGCACCTATTTCGAGGTGAATGCCTACGACAAGCTGGGGCAGCTCGTGCAAACGCTCACGCCCGCTTCCACGTCCGTCTACACGCCACTGGGCGGGATCGGCACCGTGACGCAGGCCCAGGCCGGCGTGGTGAGCGACACCCTCGAATACAACGCCTTCGGCGAGGTGGTCCGCAAGGGCTCGCAGGGGGAGGGGCAGGAGTACTCCGACTACGACAACGCCGGCAGGCTGTGGCGCACGAATTCGGGAGACGGCGTCGACAGGGTCTATCTCTACGACGCGGAAGGCCACCGCACGGCTGAAATCCAGAGCGCTGGCGCGGGTGGGTCGAATCTCGACGCCAGGTCGAATGTCGACATCGGGAGTTTCGCAAGCGCGCAGGCCGCGGCCGCCAATCCACTGACGCGGAGGACGGATTTCCGGTACGACGCGCTTGGACGCCTTGTTGCAAAGGTGGAGCCAGGGCGCGCCGAAGTCCAGGGCGGTGTGAGCGTCTGGCACCAGTTCGTCGAGGCGAACGTGGTGCAAAGCGCCACGCCCGACGAGAACTCGATGCCGACGGGGCCGAACACGGTCAGCCTGAGCTGGAACAGCCTGGCCGGCCTGGGCAGCGGGGACGTCAAGGTCCGCTTGCAGTACCGCTCGTCATGGGGAACGCTCCGCACCTACGACTCGGGCGTGCTGATCGGTGGAGCACCCGCCACGCTTGCCACGCTGGAATGGACGGACGGAGTCGGCCCGGATCTCGGCGTGATCAGCGTCGAACGCATCTCCGTCTACAAGAAGGACGTCAACGGCTCCTGGCGGCTGGTGATCGACCAGCCGCCAGGCGAAGGCGTCAACGAGATCCGCGTCGCGGCGCCTCCGGATCCTTCCACCAGCCTCACCCTGCAACTGCGACGCGTGGGCGAGACCCTCTGGTCGACCGGCGCACTGGCCGACTTCGGCAGCGGATTTCGTTTCGATGCGAGCGGCCTCGCCCCCGGAAGCTATGAGTACCAGGTGACGGCGAAACCTCTCAACGAGGCGGCTCGCGTCGTCGGTGCCGGGACGATCGCCGTCACCCAGCCCTCCCTCAGCAGCATCAGGACGCCGATCACCTATGGTCCGGCGGGGCCAGGCGTTCTGGCCTGGGCCCCGCCTGGTCCATCGTACAACCAGGTGCTGCGCTACCGCCCGAGTGGGAGCACCGGCCCGTGGAGCGAACTGCCCGTCATCTCCCGGGAGACCGGCCATGACGGTGTCGACACCAACGGACTGGCTGCCGGCCAGTACCAGTTCGAGCTTCTCTGGAACGCCGAGACGCAAGATGTTCCGAGCGCCCACGCGACAGGCACGTTCACCGTGGTGGCGGCCAAGCCGGCGGTGTGGTTACCGGAAACGAACCTGCCGAACATCCCGGGCGTCGTCGTGGTCCCGGGTGCGCTGGTCGGAACGGTGATCGGCCAGGAGGAAAACGGCCTGCCGATGTACGCCACCGCGACGATTCCGGCGACCCTGCAGTGGATGGCCATCGATGCCACGGTGGCGCGCTACCGCCAGCCTGGCGGGGCGTGGGCGCTGTTCCCGATCGACAACAGCTCCATGACGCGCGAGGAGTGGGGCACCCCCGCAGGCGTGCAAAGAGTCTCCCTCGGTCCGCTGGGGCCGAACATTTATGAGGTGGAAATCTTCGTCGGCTCGCCGCCGACGGCCCAGGCAACCGCCAGCGTCACTGTCCGCAGCGTGACGTCGGCGACGGTGACGGTGACCACTCCGCCCTATACCCCGGCGCACTGGATTCCAGCACAGGCCGCGCGGTACAGCGTCAGTGTCACCACGGTGGCGGGGTCGCGGGCGCTCAGCACGACGCAGGGCAGCGTCATTTCCCAGGCGGCCGGGCGGGTGAATGGCGACGTTCGCGTGCTGCGCCCCATCGTGTTGCAGGAGGTGGATCGCTGGGGCAACGTCGTCGGGATCACGGACCCGCGGTCGGCCTCCTGGAAGACGACCTACCGGTACAACGCAAGCAACCAGCTCGTGGAGCAGATCGCCCCGGACGTCACGGGCAAGCGGAGTGCAAGCAGTCCTGTCACCTCCCTGTACTACGACACGCAGGGTCGGCAGGTCGCGGTCAAGGACGCCAACGGGTGGGTCAACGGCCAGGTCTACGACGCAGGCGGCAATCTCGTGAGGGAAACGCATGCGGACGGCGGCGTGGTGACCCATGCGTACGACGCCTTCGGCGAGAAGGTGCGCACCGTCGATGCCATGAAGAACATCATGGACTTCAGCTACGACAGGATGGGGCGGCTGGTGCGCCTCACGAAGGAGAAGGTGCCGGTCTACACCGTCACGGCGGGCAATACCCTCTCTTCCCTTGCGGTCACGCGCAACGTGGAGGAAACGTGGACGTACGACCAACTGGGGCGCAAGCTCACGCAGGCCAACGGCAACGGCGAAGTCATCTCCTACGCCTACGACCTGCGCGGCAACATCGTCGCCACCAGGCAGTCCCTCGGCGAGACCGTTGGTTCCGCATTCGACGCCCAGGGACGCAAGATCGCGGAAGTCGATGCGACGGGCGAAGCAGTCGTCACCTGGACGTATGACTACTTCGGCCAACTGCAGTCCGGTCACAAGGATCTCGGTGGAGCGATCTATTCCTACGCCTACGACAACGCACGCCAGCTGGTAGCGCAGACGAACACCCGCGGACAGTCGCTGACCTACGGCTACGACGCGGCGGGACAGCTCACGCGAATCGTGGACAGTGCGACCAACACGACCACCACCTACGCGTACGACCTCGGCGGAAGGCGCATCCGCGAGCAGGTCGTGCAGGGCGGAACAACGTACCAGGACAACCACCTGGCCTACGACGCGCAAGGCAAGCTGCGGGACATCGCGGATTCGCGGGCCCACGTCACCATCGACTACGACAACGCAGGGAACCGGACGCACATCACGACGCACGTGGGCTACCAGGGCCTTACGGGGGAAGTGTCCACCCCCGTCACGCACCGGTACTTCCAGTACGACGAGATGAACCGCCAGCGCGTGGTGGACGCCGTGGATGCCTTGGGCAATCTTGGCCGGCAAGGTCACCGCCTGGCCTACGACGCCAACGGCAACCGGACGTCGGATACCTACTGGGGCAGGAAGGTGGTGACCTCGGCTGGCGAATCGGTCTTCGAAGGTTTCGACGAGAACGGCGTCGCCATCTACTCCGGCCCCGCCCTCAGTTTCACGTCCAGCGAGGGTGAAACCACCGAGCAGTACTACTACGACAAGCTCAACCGGCTCACGGCCGTGGTGAAGGACGGGAGGCAGATCGACCTGCGTCGCTACGACGCGGCGGATCGGGTGCTCCAGTCCGGCTCGCCCGGAAACCTGGAGACGAAGTACGCCGAACTCCTCAATCAAGGCCTGGCGCCGGGGGAGATGAACGGCAAGGAAATGCGGATCAACCGCTACGACGGCAACGGCAGGCTCGCGCACCAGAGGGTGTACCGGAGCGACTGGCGTACCCAGGGCAGCGGGCTGAAGTCCGAGACCAGCTGGGACGGCACTGAAAGTATTGCCGACGGCGCGACCGCGATGTCTTCGAATGGCTATGACGCGGCGGGCAATGCACGCAGCTACGTGGTGAAGAGCTACGAGGGCGGCGGCGTAAGCGAGTACGTCAACACCTTCGTGAAGTTCGAGGGCTATCAATCCAGTGCGATCCAAGGGACTTCATCGCGCCAGCTCCCGGCGGCGACCACGCAGCAGTTCGACGCGAACGGCTTCCTGATCGGGATCAGCGACTCCGGACAGGCCGCCAACAACCGCACCTTCGTGAACGATTCCGAGGGCCGCGCGCTGGCCGTGAACCAGGGCGGAAGGCTGCAGCGCCAGCTGATCGTCAACGGTGAGGTGCTGGGCATCTACGGTGTCGGGGAGGACGAGGCCAACACGGGCACCACCCCGGTCTTCGAGAACGTGGCGGACTTCAACTTCGGTTACGCCAAGGTCACCTCCAGCTATCCCCTCCCGAGTCCCGGCGCCTACACGGTACGCACGGGCGACACGCTGCAGACGATCGCCCAAGGCGCGTACGGCGATAGCTCGCTCTGGTACCGCATCGCCGAGGCGAACGGCCTGGCGTCGAACAGCGACCTGAGGGTCGGCCAGACCCTGAACGTCCCGAACCGGGTTTCGGCGATCAGCAACAACGCGAACACCTTCAAGCCGTACGACCCGTCGCGGATCGAGGGCGACAAGACGCCGACGCTGGTCACGCCGCAGAAGCATGGGGGATGTGGGGGCGTGGGAAAGCTCCTCATGCTCGTCGTGGCCGTCGTGGTGACGATCTACACGGTGGGAGCCGCGACCTCGGGGACGCTTGCGTTCGGCGACGCGATGGCCGCTGGAATGGAAGCGACGGCGAGCGTGGCCACCGGCGGGGCGACCCTGGGCGAGGCAGGAATCATGGCAGCCGGGGCCGCGGCTGGCTCCGCGGCAAGTCAGCTCGTGGGCCTCGCAACCGGAACGATCGACAAGTTCGACTGGAAAGGAGTTGCGCTTTCCGCGATCGGGGGCGGCATTTCCGCGGGATTGCCGAAGATTCCCCTTGGTTTGGGCGAGTTTGGGAACGTGATTGTTCGAGCGGCCGTCACCAACGCCGTCTCGCAAGGCGTAGGCGTGATCACGGGATTGCAGAAGCGATTCGACTGGAAGGGTGTCGCCGCCAGCGCAGTGGGGGCGGGGATAGGAAAGCTGGTTGGCGGTGAACTCGAACGCGCCTGGGGCAGGTCTCCTATGACCCAATTTGCAGCGCGAGGGGTTGCGGGGCTGGTCTCGGGTGTTGCTGCTGCCGCAATGCGGGGTGGGAGGATCGTTGCCCAGCAAGTTGCGGTGGATGCGTTTGGAAATGCGCTGGGGCAAAGTCTGGCCGGCGCGGCTTCGAATGGCGGAACCCAACCAACCGCGCTGGCGACGGGCGATTGGGCACGGATCGACAGATCAAGCGATGCGGTCATGGCGGCGTCGCAGAACACCCCTCATCAAAGCTTCAGGCTTGACGAGATCGCGCAGCAGAACGAGTGCGGCCGGGCCGATGCGATGTATGGCTGGAACACCGGCAACGACGGCCTTGGGTTCAGGCCTGTCGCCGGCCTTGGGGCTGCGGGCATGCGCTACGAAGGTGTGCGTTCGGCGATGTTCGATGACATGCGGGTCTTCAGCGACTCCGAAGATCCAAATGCCTTGGTGAACGTTGGCCAAGGCGGCAGTCCGACTGCTCAAGTGCCACCGCTGTTCAATCCGACGGCCGCCGGCGGCGCCGGGGTCGTGGGCGGTGGCTATCAAGTGGTGCGACCTCGCGGTGCCGGGGGATCGCCCGGCTTTGACATCGTGAGGGAGCTCCCCGCGGGTGCACCAGGATACGGCCAGGCCAGCCCAAGCCTGGGCCTCGGAGCGCCGCCGAAGCTGGTCGACGGTCCTTCGTGGCTTGATTTCACCACCCCAGGATTGCCGCTGCCGGTGCGTGCGCTAGGCGGGTTGCTGGACAATCTCATCTTCAAGAGTCCGTCACAAAAGCTGGGAGAAGCACTGGAAGCTTCAGGCTATCGGAGGCCAAGCGATTCGGCGGCGCATCACATCGTGCCCGAGGGCGATGCGCGTGCTGCCGACATTCGACAGCGACTAAAGGATTGGGACATTGAAATCAATTCGGCTGACA
Organism: Ramlibacter monticola; assembly: GCF_016722785.1. Classification (GTDB taxonomy): domain Bacteria; phylum Pseudomonadota; class Gammaproteobacteria; order Burkholderiales; family Burkholderiaceae_C; genus Ramlibacter; species Ramlibacter monticola. The sequence goes on from NZ_JAEQNE010000004.1 coordinate 302,392, forward strand.
ACGGCGTCTTTCTGCCGCAAAAGGCGGGCAGCGAAGCGGCGGGCGCGTACCATCCGAAACTCAACAACGATGATTACTATCGACAACTTGAGCGAGACTTCAGCGGGGTCAATACAAGACAGCGCGCTCTTGACACGCTCAATGACATTCGTGGGCAACTTTTGAATGGAACTTATCCCGGCTCGCGACCCGTGCCACCGAAGCAATGAAGCTTTTCGACCTAGTCTGTGACGTGAACAACTATGCCTCGTTCCTGTTCAAGGACGCGAGCGAGTCTGCGAGGTGGGGTGATGGATGGTTCGAGGGCACGCGGCGCGGTTCCTCCTATCCCATCCCCGTCGGTGTGAGAAACCGGGAGGGGGACCAGGCGCGATCAGAGGTCCTGCCTGACTTCACTCAGCTTGGTTTGCGTCCCATTCCGACCTTCTCGCAACGAGCCGTTGATTCCCTGGGCGCTGTGCTGCGCGAGCACGGCGAGTTGGCGCCGATCCAGATGAGCGAGCTTGTGCAGTACTTCGGCTTCAACCCAACCACTATCGTGGACGTGCTGGACGAGAAAAAATCACAGATCAAACGCTTCACTGACGGCGAAGTCATGCGAGTGGAGCGCCATGTTCTTCTCGACTCAGTGACGAGCCTGCCTCCGATCTTTAAGATCCCGCAGACCCGAAGAAACACCACGTATGTCAATGAGATGTTCGTGGGACTGGTACAAGAGAAGGGCTTAACCGGCTTCCGATTCGAGGTGTTGTTTCAGCGGTAGGCTGTATGCGCGGATTCGGATTCGGATTCGGATTCGGATTCGGATTCGGATTCGGATTCGGATTCGGATTCGGGCCGTGAGGAGTTGGGGTCGGATTCCAATTTTCTGCCCCAAGATCCGTGGGCACGACCCACACGCCCACTTGCGCGACGTGCTGCAGCCGCTACCCGAGCATCCGGCCGGCTCTCTCGACGACCTGCTGCCGCACCGCTGGTAGGACTGATCGGGTCCGCTCACCGCAGGCCACCGCCGACGTCAAGGTGGTCTACCTAGCCGCTTACTCCTGGGCAGTCTGCCAGTCGCTCGGTGGCACGCCCGCCACCACTCAGTGTTTGCCAGTACCGGATGGACCGGCAATTCCGGGTACTTCGTCGCTGGCGGCAGCCGGAGCACTGGCATACGCTCCAACACTACGTGCGTAGCGTGAAGCGGTGACACTCCGAGTTCTCACTCGAAGTCTGGCTTCATCACCCTCATTCCGGCCAGGGAGTCCATGAGCTCCTACTTGAATATTGCCCTGAACCACTTCGCCGCGATGCAGCGATGGGTCACCGGGAACGCGGCGGAAGCGACGCTCGACATGAGCAACCTCTCCGTGGAGGTCAAGTGCCGCGGGCGGTACTACCGCATGTATCCCACGTTCCAGGCGATCGTCCACGGCAGGCTGACACACCTTCCCAACCTGACGGCGGACGCGCGGGGCTTCGGCGGCTGGCGGCCGTACCGGGCGGTCACCCACCCGCATTCCACCGACAAGGCTCTGTTCAAGGCCCATCTGGCCGAGGCGGGGCTGCGCTCGCCCGCCACCTGGGACGTGCAGCGTGCCACGCCCGACCACGACTACGTTCTCAAGGCCCGCAGGGGTTCTTTCGGACAGGGGCTTCATGGGCCATTTCGGGCGAATGCGCCGGTTCCGCAAGGAATCGAGATCGCCAGGGACGGCGGGTTCTTCGCAGAGCAGTTCGTCCCGGGGCGGATGCTGAAGGTCTGGTACTGGGGCGCCCGCCCCTTCTTCGCCCACATGCAGGAGTTCCCCGCGATCTTGGGCGACGGACGCAACACCGTAGAGGCTCTGCTCCGGGCCAGAATCGCTGCCGCGCAATCGAGTTGGGGCAACTTCGCGCAGAAGCCCGTCGTGATGGCGTGCCTCGCGTTCCAGGGCATCGGGCCGCAAGACGTACTCGAGGGGGGCCGCTCGGCCTGGTTCGACTACAGGTACGGGCAGCTCTATCCCACCTCCTTCGGGGCCACTCCGGTGAGCGACAACCAGATCGACCCTCTCGCGCAACTCACGGGCACGCAACTGCTGGATCAAGGCCGCGCCCTCGCGCGCCTGCTGCAGCAGGCCTTCCCGGCGCCCCTCCTGATCACGGTGGACGGCATCCTCGACCGCGAAGGAAGGATCTGGTGGCTGGAAATGAACACCAACTCCCTCGTGCCTCCCGAAGCCTATGAAGTGATGTTCGCGGATCTGTTCGGGTAGCCCACGCGAGGTCCGCCCGGCGGGAGCTTCTCCAAGGAGGCGTCTCGCCGGGCCGTTTTCCCGCCAGCCTGTCCGTCCAAGGGCTGGAGGGAGGCTCGAGATCTCAGCGCAGCGCGACCGGCTTCACCGTGAGCCGGTACGTGACGTCCACCTCCCACGGCAGCACCTGGAAGTTCGTCGGCGCGTAATAGCACCCCGCCGAAGCGCCCCCGAATCGCAGCGTGTGCTGCCCCGGCACCAGCGGCGCGACCAGCGCGAAGTAGCCGTCGCTGATCGCGGGCGAATAGACCGTCGCCGCCGGCACGTTCGAGTCGTTCGATGGCACGGTGATGTCGAACACAACGGACTTCACGCGCAAGGTATTCAGCACGCGCGCAGCCACCGGAACGCCGTCGATCTCCAGCCGCAATTGCGAAACGGCATCCATGCATCCCACGGCCTCCGCCCTGAGTTCCGCCGCGGCCTGCGAAGCGACGTTGTAGTCGAGGAAGTTGATCAGCGGCAGCAGCAGCGCCTTGCCCTCGGGAAGCGTGCAGGCGCGCGTGACGGAACCGCTGCCGACGGTTCCCATGAGGAACCACACCGGGCCATGCTGCATGAAGCTGCAGGCCGCACCCGTGGCGTCCGCCAGCGGGTTGGCGGATTGCGGGCTGGCCATCACGTACTGCCACCACTCCGCCGACCATTCGGCCATGGAGCGGCCCTCCACCACGGCATTGGCCGCGTACAGCGCGTGCGGCCTCGCCAGGTTGCCTCCGGCGGCCTGGTTCTGGGCGAGTGCCGTTGCGCCGCCGATCGAGCATGCGAGTGCGGCCGCCGCGACGACCACGCGCCTGGTGCTTGTGCTTGTCATGGGATCCTCCTGGTCGGTGCTTCTTTCCGCATCCACCGCGGACGCGGCGCAATGAAGAGTGGTGCGGCAGGGGAGTCCGGATTTGCGCTCCCGCAAGAACGTGGCGGTCGTCCGGACGGACGGTTGCCGCGCCGGCCGGCTTCAAGGCAGCGGGATGCCCGTGAACGTCTTGCTTCCCACCACCGTGCCCGTGAACGCGGGCTTCCCACTACCGGCTTCGCCGGACGCCGGTCCGGCCCGCACGGAGGCGCCGTTCTTGCGGGGCATCAACTTCGGCCGCGCGGCCGCGACCATAGTGGAACCGGGCCCGGCGTTCCGGACCCGCGTGCAATGCATCGATCAACGAACCGGGAGATCCCATGAAGCGACTGCTCTTCACACTGGCGGCGGCGATCCTGCTGGCCGGCAGCGCGTTCGCGGCGGGTCCCGGCGAGGACAAGGCGGCGCCCAGCACGACCGCCACCTCCGCCGAGAAGGCCAGCGCCAAGGCTGCGCGCAAGGCGGACGGCAAGACGGTCGCCCAGGCCTCGCAACCCGGCGACGACCGGCCCGCGAGCGCCTCGAAGAAGGCCAGCAAGTCCGAACGCCAGGCGGCGGCGGCCCAGCGCAAGACCGAAGGCGCGAAGGTCTCCAGGCAGCCGAAGGAGGCGACCGGCCCGAACTGAGGCGCACGCGCGCATGGGCGCTGCTTGATGCGCAGCAAGGTACCCTGCGCATGACGGCCTATCTTGAAGGTGTCACCATCGCAAGGAGTGGGTCATGCGCAGGTTCGACCGGGAAAACATGGGCGCAGTGGACCAGTGGCTGCGGCTTGCCACCGGATTCGTGCTGCTGTTGCTGGCGGCCACGCACCTCATCGGCCCCTGGGGCTACATCGGCCTGCTGCCCATGGCGACGGCCATGTTCCGTTGTTGCCCGCTGTACCACGCGCTGGGCATCCACACGGGGCGTCGGCACCATCACCACCGGCACTAGCGTGGGCCCGGCCCGCGCCCGGCGGATCAGGGCGCGTTCGCGTAGCGGTAGGTCTGGCATGCGCTGCTGGCTTCGACAGCGCAGGGAGAGTTGCTGCTGGCCGGCACGGCGGCGGCGGCGCAGCCAGCCAGGTCCAGCAGCACGGCCAAGGTGGCCGCGGCCAAGGCGATCTTCATGTTGTGTTTCCTTCGATGCGGCGCCCGGCAGTCCTCCGGGGGCTACCGGGTGCCGGTGTAGCGCTCCATCTGGCACTGGGTGCTGTGGGGCGTGGCCGTGCACGGGTCCGGAGGCTGCATGTCGGCGCACGCGGCCAGCGCGAGAAGAAGAACGAGACTGGAGATCCTTCGCATGGGAGCCCCCCTTTCGCAAGCGGTGCCATGATGCGACGCGCCGGGCCTGGCCTGCGAGCGCCGGGCCAACCTCCCTGCCGCCATCAGGGTCGGAAGGGGTCCGGCCCCGCGAAGGGGCGCGGCGGGTGGCCCGCAACGGGCGCGGCGGGGGCGGGCCCATTAAAGTCGAAGCCTGACATGCGGCAAGGCAAGTCGAAATGACGCGAGCGATCACGACGACCCTGGAAACCCCGGCGCTGCTGCTGGACGAGGCGCGCATGGAGCGCAACATCGAGCGCATGCGCCGGCAGGTGCAGCGGCTGGGCGTGGCCTTCCGCCCGCACGTGAAGACCTGCAAGTGCCTCGACGTGGCGCGCCGCATCATGACCAGCCCGGAGGGGCCGATCACCGTATCGACGCTGCTGGAGGCCGACTACTTCGCCGAGCGCGGCGTCAAGGACATCCTGTACGCCGTGGTCATCGCGCCGAACAAGATGGACCACGTGCTGGCCTTGCAGGCGCGTGGCGCGCGCATGTCCATCATCCTCGACAGCGTCGAGTCGGCGCTCGGAGTCGGCCAGCGCCTGGCTGGCGGGTCGTCGGGTGTCCGCGTGCTGATCGAGGTGGACTCGGACGGCCATCGCTCGGGTGTGAAGCCCGACTCGCCGGACTTGCTGGCGGTCGCCCGCGCACTCGCCGAAGGCGGCGTGGAGGTCGGCGGCGTGATGACGCATGCCGGCGCCTCCTACGAGTGCCGCAGCCCCGAGGCGCTGCGCGCCATGGCGGAACAGGAGCGCGCCGCCGTCGTGCTCGCCGCGCAGCGCCTGCGCGGTGCGGGCTTCGCCTGTCCGGTGGTGAGTGTCGGCTCGACCCCGACCGCGCTCTTCGCGCAGCACCTGGAGGGCGTGACCGAACTGCGCGCGGGCGTCTACGTGTTCTTCGACCTGGTGATGGCCGGCATCGGCGTCTGCGCCGTCGACGACATCGCCCTGTCGGTGCTGGCCACGGTGATCGGCCACCAGCGCGAGAAGGGCTGGACGCTGCTGGACGCCGGCTGGATGGCGATGTCGCGCGACCGCGGCACCGCGGGCCAGCCGGTGGACCAGGGCTACGGCCTCGTGTGCGACCTCGAAGGGCGACCTTTGGGCGACTACATCCTGGTGGGCGCGAACCAGGAGCACGGCATCATGGCCCGCCGCTCCGGCGCCGGCTCCGATCCGCTGGAACTGCCGGTTGGCCGGCAGGTCCGCATCTTCCCCAACCACGCCTGCTCCACGGCGGCGCAGTTCGGCGCCTACGAAGTCGTCGACGCGAAGGGGCAGGTGAAGGGCCGCTGGCAGCGCTTCAACGGCTGGTAGGCTGGCTCATCGGCCGCTCCAGCGAGAGCAGCTCGGCGTCCCGCGCGTGGCAGGACACCATCCGGAGATGCAGGAGCGGCTCGAGCGCTGCTGGAGCCGGCGCATCAGGGCCTCGGCCCGTTGATCGCCGGCGCCTGCACCCCTCCGCCTTGCAGGGCCCCCTGGAGCGGTGTCAGCGCGGAGGTCAGCACGCGCGATCCCGTGAGCTGGCCGCTGCTGTTCAGGTCAGCTCGATCAGCGCGCCGCTGGTGTCGCGCACCACCCGCACCAGCTGGCCGGCGGCGTTGGTGCCTTGCTGCAGCACCGGCAGGTCCAGCAGGCGCGCCACGGCGCGCGAGGACAGCAACTGGCCCGTCTGGTCCAGCGTGTGTTCGACGATGTTGCCCGTCGCGTCCACGGTCCGCGTGACCGTCTGCCCCAGCGTGTTGACGGTCTGCGCCAGCACGCCTCCCGGCTGCAGCGCGGTGTTGGCGATGCTGCCCACCGTGCCGATCGTGTTGTTGGCGATGCCGCCCACCGTGCCCACCGTCTGCGACACCACGCCGCCCGGCTGCAGCGCATTGTTGGCGAGTCCGCCCACCGTGCCCACGGTCTGCGACACGACCCCGCCGGGCTGCAGCGCCGTGTTGGCGACGTTGCCCACCGTGTTGACGGTGTTGTCCACCGTCGACAGCAGCCGCTCCACGATCTGCGGGTTGTGATCGAGCAGCCCGATCGTCGTGTTCACGATCTCGCGCACGTTGTCGAGGCGCACGATCAGCAGCGCGCTCGCCTGCACGCCGTCGATGTCGAGCTCCACCTTCTGGATGCCCGCGTCCACGCCGGCCGTGAGCTTCACGAGGTTGCCCACGCGCGCGTCCAGCGACACGTGCGCGGTGAGGTTCTCCACCAGCAGCCGGATCCGGTCGACGGAGACGTTGGGGATGTCCAGCAGCACGTCGGGCGGCGCATCCCCGACGGGATCGGCAGGACGGAAGCGGCTGGGGACCGGCCCGCGCACCGAGGGCGGCAGGCTGCGGTCCACCTGCGTGACGATGCCTGCATTGCGGTTGCCGCGGGCGACGGGGGCGGCGCGCGGCGGCGGGGATGCGGAGGCTGCGCGGGCCGGCGGGCGCGCCGCCGCCGTGCCTGCGGCCCTTGGCGCGGTGGGTGCCGCGGGTGCGGCAGGAGCGGCGGGTGCGGTCGGTGCCACGCCGCTCGCGGCCGTTTGCGGGGCCTGCGCGGCCTGCGTCGGCTGCGGCGTCGCGAGGCCCTCGGGCCCGGCAGCCCCGCCGGGCTGCGCGCCGGCCCCGAACGCCGTGCACAGCACGGCGAGCAGCGCGGACGAGCGCGCCTTCTCGTTCTTCTGATCCATCACTCTCCCCTTGCGGTGCGACCCGGCACGACGAGCGCTGATGCCATCGCTCGGGCGCCTTGCAATTCGAGGACGGGGGACTTGCGACGGTCAACGACGAAAGCCCGTAACAGACTGCGGCCGGGCGGGTAAGACGTGTGTCGCGGTGTGAAGTAACCGCCCGGCGGCTGAGGCACACCGGCCATAAGCTCGGCAGCCCCATTCCCGGTACGACTGACCTATGTCAGCCGCTGCAACGCACGCCGGCAGGATCATTGGTGCCAGATACTGCGAACGGACACCCCGGCCGCAGCCTCGGAGCATCAAGGAGTCCACACAATGGCACGCGCCGCCCACCTCACCTATCCCGCCCCCGTCCTCGCCGGCACCCGCCCCGCCCGCGCCAACCACACGATCAGCCGGGCCACCGCCCTCGGGGCTTGCCTGTTCCTGCTGTCGGCAATCGGTTCCGTCCTCGTGCGCGCCGCTGGCCGCGCGCAACTGGCCTGTGCCGGCTGGGCGGAAAGGCGCCGCGAGCGCGAGGAAGACCGCAAGCTGTGGGAACTGGCGCTGAGCGATTCGCGCGTGATGGCGGATCTCGTGGCCCTGAGCCAGCAGACGTCGGGTGAAACCGCACGCATCTTCCTGCGGTGATCCCCTTACCCGCCCGCGTCCACAGCTACCTCGTTGGCCTGATCGGGCGGGCGGTCAAGCTCTTGCCGGCGTCGCTGCGCGGCGCACTGGACGCCTGGTCGCGCCGGGTGGCGCACGAGCGCGCCCTGCGCCGGCAGAACGGCCCGCGCAAGAAGCGCTGAAGCGCTCCGGCCAAAAAAAAAGCGGCCGCTCGCGCGGCCGCTGGATGCCCTCAGATGGAGGAGGAGGAAGAGGGATCGAAGGGATCTGAGGGGTGAAGTGATGGTGCATTCGCGGCCGCGCGATGCCTAGGCCCGAAGGTGCCGTTCGCGCGCTACCCAGGTATCGAGTTGGCCCGGATGGCCGCAGCACAATGGCGGCCACGATGGACACGCTCTTCATAAACCAAAACGCCGGTCGCAGCACGTACCCTGGGGAGCTCTCGCGCATCCTGTCCATTGAAGGCGCGCGCGAATGCCGCCGCTGGCTCTGCGGTTGGGAACTGCTGTCCCCGCGGCCGACGCCGCTGCGCACGCTGCCGGGGCTGGCGGCACGGCTCGGGCTGGCGCAGGTCTGCATCAAGGACGAATCGGAGCGCTCGCCCCTGGGCAGCTTCAAGGCGCTCGGTGCGCCGGCTGCCCTGCTGAGGCTGGTGCTCGAACGGCTGCCCGAAGCTCGCGCGCGACCCGAAGACGTGCTGGCGGGGCGCTTTGCCCGTCCGCTGGCCGACCTGGTCGTGACCAGTGCAACCGACGGTAACCACGGGCGCGCCCTGGCGGCGGCGGCCCGCAGTGCCGGCTGCCGCTGCGTGATCGTGCTGCATGCGCACGTGAGCCCGGAGCGCGAAGAAGCCATCGCCGCCTACGGCGCGCGCATCGTCCGCATCACCGGCGACTACGACGCATCGGTGCGCGAAGCCGACCGGCTCGCGCGCGAGAACGGCTGGCAGGTCGTCTCCGACACCTCGTACCCGGGCTACGAGGCGATCCCGCGCGACGTGATGCAGGGCTATGCCGTGATCGCGGACGAACTGCGCGGGCAGCACGAGGGCGAACCGTTCACGCACGTCTTCCTGCAGGGCGGCGTCGGCGGGCTCGCGGCCGGCATGGCCAGCTATCTGTGGGAGCAGTGGGGCGCGAGCCGTCCGCGCTTGATCGTGGTGGAGCCGCGGCAGGCCGACTGCCTGCTGCAAAGCGCGCGCGCCGGGGCGCCGGCCCGGGCCAGCGGCAGCGTCGATTCGGTGATGGCGGGTCTCGCCTGCGGCGAAACGTCCCCGTTGGCGTGGCGCTTCCTGCAGCCGTGCGTCGATGCCTTCATGACGGTCTCCGACGCGCAGGCCGTGGAGGCGATGCGCCACCTGGCCGAGGGCCGGCACGGCGACGTGCCCATCCTGGCAGGGGAGTCCGGCGCGGCCGGCCTGGCAGCGCTCCTTGCCCTGCACGGCGCGCCCGGGTGGGAAGCGCTCGCCCTCGATGCGCGTTCGCGCGTGCTGCTGCTGAACACGGAAGGTGCGACGGCGCCGACGCTCTACGCGTCCCTCGCCGGAAGCGATCCGTCCGACGTGCTGCGCCGCCAGGCCGCCTGGAACCGCTGAGCCAGGGACTTGTCCCAGGCGTCCAACCGGCGCAGCATGGACCCCGCACAAGGGAATGCGACATGACTGGGCTCATCTCCGGACTGCTGCGAAGCGCCTGCGCCGCGGGCCTGCTGGCCGGCTGCGGCGGCGGCGCGGACGGGCCCGCGCTACCGCAGGCGGCGAGGCCCTGCGGCGCCGACGCCTGCGTGAGCACCGTGGCCGGCTCGGGCGAATTCGGCACGCTCGACGGCCCGGCCACGACGGCGCAGTTCTTCATGCCCCATGCAGTCGCCGTGGACGACTCCCTGCAGCTGCACGTGGCGGACTACGGTGGCAGCAACCAGACCCGGCTGGTCGCCGGCGGGCTCGTGTTCACGCTGGCCGAGGATCCGATCGACTTCCCGCATCCGGGCGACGTGGCCACCGACGCGGCCGGCAACAGCTACCTTGCCGACCTGTACGGCCACCGGATCCTCAAGCGCACGCCCGAAGGAAAGACCTCCGTGCTGGCCGGCACGGGCCAGTCGGGCGACCAGGATGGCGACGGCGCATCCGCCAGCTTCAGCCTGCCGGCGGGACTCGCAATGGATGCGCTCGGCGCGCTCTACGTCGCCGACATGGGCAACCGGAAGATCCGCAGGATCACCTTGCCGCGTTGAAGCAGCCCAGGGCCGCGCAGCCGGCCGCTAAGATCGTCCGGACATGCCCTCTCCCCCGGACCTCGGCCCCCATCTCGGCAAGCTCATCCAGTTGCGGCGCGACCTGCACGCGCATCCCGAACTGAAATTCGAGGAGACCCGCACGGCCGACCAGGTGGCGGCCTGGCTGCAGGCGCTCGGGCTGCCGCTGCATCGCGGCATGGGCGGCACCGGCGTGGTGGCCACCCTGCGAGGCACGGGCCCCGACGCGGCGGACCCCGCGCGCGCCATCGGCCTGCGGGCCGACATGGACGCGCTGCCCGTGCAGGAAGCGAATGCCTTCGCGCACGCGAGCGTGCACCGCGGCCGCATGCACGCGTGCGGACACGACGGCCACACGGCCATGCTGCTGGGTGGGGCGACGCTGCTCGCGCAGCGGCCGGACTTCAACGGGACGGTGCACTTCATCTTCCAGCCGGGCGAGGAGGGTGGGGCGGGTGCGCGCCGCATGATGGACGACGGCCTGTTCGAGCGCTTTCCGGTGCAGGCCGTGTACGCCCTGCACAACTGGCCCGGGCTGCCAGCAGGCCAGATGGGCGTGCGGGTGGGCCCCATCATGGCCTCGGCCAACCGCTTCGAGGTGCGCATCCGCGGCAAGGGCGGGCATGCGGCCCAGCCCCACACGACGGTGGACCCGATCCCCATCGCCTGCGCCATCGTGGGCCAGTTGCAGACGCTCGTCTCGCGGGCCGTCGATCCCTTGGACAGCGCGGTGCTCACGGTCGCGAAGATCGAAGCCGGCACCGTGGAGAACATCATCCCCGAAGAGGCCGTCATCTACGGCACCTGCCGCATGCTGGGCCGTGCGACGCTGGACCTGCTGGTGGAGGGCCTGGAGCGCATCAGCACGCACGTGGCGCAGGCGCACCGGGCGAGCGCGGAGGTGCTGATCAAGCCGGGCTACCCGACGACCGTCAACCATCCCCGCGAGGCGCGCTTCATGGCGCGCGTGATGGCGGCGGTGGCGGGCGAAGGCCAGGCGCACGCCGATGTGCCGCCGGCGATGACGGCGGAGGACTTCGGCTTCATGCTGGAACGGGTGCCGGGCGCCTACGGTTTCATCGGCAACACCCCCGCGGGCCAGCCGGGGATCAACCTGCACCATCCCGCCTACGACTTCAACGACGACATCCTCGGCTTCGGCGCGAGGTTCTGGGACCGGCTGGTGCGCGAGTGGTTCGCGGCGTGAAGCGGGGTCCCGCGGAGCGCGCTCAGCGGCCCAGAGAGTGCTCGCACTCGTGCGGCATCGCGTCGAATCTCGCGCAGCTGCTCAGGGTGGCCGGGTCCCGCGCCGCTCGCATGGAAGGCGATGCGGTTCCGCGCACGCTGGTGGACTCCGGCTTCGAGATGGGGCCACCGCCCTCGGTCGCGCACCCGCAGAGTGCGAGCACTGCAACAGCCAGGGGAACTCCGAATCTCCGTGCGAGGCGCATCACAGACCTCCGTTCCCCGACAGCAGGGATGACGAAAGAATACGGGGTGCCCCGCAAGGGTCAAGTGGACTCTTGGGCCTAGAAGGCCCGATGGACGGCCCGGCCCGGGTGTTCTTCACCGGCTCCCAGGCACGCCCTTGCCGCCGAGGCGGCGGGTGATCGCGGCCGTCGCCTCGCGCAGGGCCCGCGCTCCGGCGCCGTTCCAGTCTCCCTGCAGGCGATCCTCGTGGTCCAGCGCCGTGAGCACCACCGCGCAGTGGCCCTCGTGGTCGAAGGCGGCGGCGCTGAAGGCATTCACGCCCGGGATGGGCCGGCCCACCGCACGCGCCACGCCGTGGTGCCGCACCTCGGCGATCACTTCGTCGAGCTCCTTGCGCCAGTTCTTCGCGCCGGCCGCGCTCCCCCCGACTTCCTGCCCCGGCGCCAGCGTGATCGCGCGTTCCAGCTGTTCGACCGGCAGGGCGGCCGCGAAGGCGCGCCCGGTGGCCGTGCCCAGCACCGACATCACGCTGCCGAGTCGCAGGACGACGTGCAGCGGCTGCTGCGCCTCGAACAAGCGGACGATGGTCGGACCGAAGTTCCCCCACACCGCGATCGCCACGGCATGGCCGGTGCTCCGGGCGAGCTCCTGCGCCACGGGCACGGCGGCCTTGAGCGGGTCGAGCTGGTGCAGGCACGCGAGGCCGATCTGCAGCGCCGAGGCGCCGAGCGCGTAGTAGCCGCTGCCGGGCTCCTGTTCCACCAAGCCCAGGCGCTGGAAGCTCACGAGATAGGGATGGGCCCGCGACGGCACGAGGCCGGCGCGCGCGGCCAGCTCCTTCAGGGGCAGCGGCCCCGGGCTTTCGGCCAGCGCGAGCAGCAGGCGGCCGCCCACTTCGATCGATTGCACCGCACGGCGGCTGTCTTCGCCTTCTTCGTTGGCGGGCTGGTTCCTGGCAGGTAAGGGCATGTCCCTATTTTGTTCATTGCAAACGCGTTTGACAACCATGGTCCGCGCGGCATAATCCTGCAAACGGATTTGCAATCCGCAAATCAGGACCACCGACCGAACATGAGCACCAAAGCCTTTGCCTCCCACGCCGACCTCGAAGAGAAGAAGGTCAGCTTCGTCCAGCTGTCCCCGAACGCCTATGCGTACACCGCGGAGGGCGACCCCAACACCGGCGTGATCGTCGGCGACGACGCGGTGATGGTGATCGACACCCAGGCCACGCCGGTGATGGCGCAGGACGTGGTGCGCCGCATCCGCGAAGTGACGGACAAGCCGATCAAGTACGTGGTGATGAGCCACTACCACGCGGTGCGTGTGCTCGGGGCCTCCGGCTACCAGCCCGAGCACATCATCGCCAGCCGCGACACCTACGACCTGATCGTCGAGCGCGGCGAGCAGGACAAGGCCAGCGAGATCGGCCGCTTCCCCCGCCTGTTCCGCGCCGTCGAATCGGTGCCGCCGGGCCTGACCTGGCCCACCATGACCTTCGAGGGCCGCATGTCCGTCTGGCTGGGCGACCTCGAAGTCCAGCTGCTGCAGCTCGGTCGCGGCCACACCAAGGGCGACACGGTGGCCTGGCTGCCGGAGCAGCGCATCCTGTTCTCGGGCGACCTGGTGGAATTCGACGCCACGCCCTATGCCGGCGACGCCTACTTCAAGGACTGGCCGCAGACGCTGGACAACATCGCGAAGCTGGAGCCGGTGGCGCTGGTGCCCGGGCGCGGCGCCGCGCTGACCACGCCGAACCAGGTGCGCGAGGGCCTCGCCGGCACGCGCGCCTTCATCAGCGATGTCTACGCCGCCGTGCAGGCGGGCGTGAAAGCCGGCAAGGACCTCAACGCGGTCTACCGCGACGTCTACGCGAAGCTCAAGCCCAGGTACGGCCACTGGGTGATCTTCGACCACTGCATGCCCTTCGACGTGACCCGCTGCTACGACGAGGCCACGCAGTACCCCGACCCGCGCATCTGGACCGCCGAGCGCGATCAGCAGATGTGGGCCGCGCTCGAGGGCTGAAGCCCCGTCCCGCGCACCTTTCACACTACCCGTTGGAGACAGAGATCGTGAACCTGAAGAACCTTTCCCGTCGCACCCTCCTGGCAGTGGCCGCGGCGGCCGCCGCGCTGCCCGCTTCCCTGCTGGCTCAGGACGCCCGCCCCATCGAGTGGGTGGTCGGTTATGCCGCCGGTGGCGGCTCCGACGCGGTGGCCCGTACGGTGGCGGAAGCGATGGGCAAGGCCCTGGGCCAGCCGATCGTGATCAACAACAAGCCGGGCGCGGCGACCAACATCGCGGCGGCCTACGTGGCCAATTCGAAGGACACGGGCCACATGCTGTTCACCGCGGACTTCGCGACGCTGGCCGCCAATCCCTGGCTGTTCCCCAAGCTGCCGTACAACGCAGAGAAGGACTTCATCCCGGTCGGCATGCTGGCGCGCTTCCCGCTGCTGTTGGTCGTGTCGCCCAACGTGCCGGCGAAGAACTTCAAGGAATTCCTCGCCTGGGCGAAGACGCAGCCGACGGTCAACTACGCCTCGGCCGGCGTCGGCAGCCCGCACCACCTGGCGACCGAACTGTTTCGCGAGCGCACCGGCCTGAAGCTGCAGCACGTGGCCTACCGCGGCGCCGCGCCGGCGGTGCAGGACCTGATGGGCGGCCAGGTCCCCTTCGGCCTGATCGACACGGCCAGCGTGCAGCAGTACGTCGCCGCCGGCAAGCTGCGCGCCCTGGGCGTGGCCAGCCCGGCGCGCCTCGCGACGATGCCCGAGATCCCGACGCTCGCCGAGCAGGGCCTGGCCGACTTCAGCGCCTACGCCTGGCAGGGGCTGGTGGTGCCGGCCGGCACGCCCGCCGAAACCGTGGCGAAGTACAGCAAGGCGCTGCAGGCCGCGCTCGATTCGACGCCGGTGAAGGCGCGCTTCCAGACGCTGGGCCTCGAAGCCCTGCCCGGCACGCCGCAGCAGATGGCGACGTACACGCGCCAGGAGCGCGATCGCTGGGGCAAGCTGGTGCAGTCGGCCGGCATCAAGCTGGATTGAGCATGCGCATCGACGCCACGCACGATCCTGCGCTGCGCAGCTGGGTGGCTTCGGCCAACGACCCGGCCGGCGACTTCCCGATCCAGAACCTGCCCTTCGGCCGCTTCCGCCGCGCCGGCTCCAACGAGCCGTGGCGCATCGGCGTGGCGATCGGCGACCAGGTGCTGGACCTGCACGCGGCGCGCGCGCACGCCACATGGCCGGCGGAACTCGCACCCACGCTGGACGCCCTCGCGGCCGGCGACCTCAACGCGCTGATGGCCGCCGGCGCCGTGCCGCGGCGGGCGCTGCGCGCGGCGCTGTCGCAGGCGCTGGCCGAAGGCAGCGCGCAGCAGGGCGCGCTGGCGCGCTGCCTCGTGCCGCAGTCCGCGATCGAGCTGACCGTGCCCTGTGCGATCGGCGACTACACCGACTTCTACACGGGCATCCACCACGCGACCTCGGTCGGGCGCCTGTTCCGCCCCGACAACCCGCTGCTGCCCAATTACGAGTGGGTTCCGATCGGCTACCACGGCCGCAGTTCGTCCATCGTGGCGAGCGGCGCGCCGGTGCGCCGTCCCCTCGGGCAGACCCGGGCGGCCGACGCGCAGCGGCCCACGTTCGCGCCGTGCCAGCGGCTGGACTACGAGGTGGAACTGGGCTTCCTGGTGGGCCCCGGCAATGCGCTCGGCGAGCCCGTCGGGATCGAGGCGGCCGAGGACCATCTGTTCGGCGTGACGTTGTTCAACGACTGGTCTGCGCGCGACGTGCAGGCCTGGGAATACCAGCCGCTCGGCCCTTTCCTGTCGAAGAATTTCGCCAGCACGATCTCGCCCTGGGTGGTGACGATGGAGGCGCTCGCGCCCTTCCGCGCGCCGCTGCAGCGGCCGGCCGGTTCGGCGCAGCCCCTGCCTTACCTCGATTCGCAGGCGACGCGCGAGCAGGGCTCGCTGGCGGTGCGGCTGGAAGCCTGGCTGCAGACCGGCGCCATGCGCGCCGCCGGCGAGGCGCCCGTGCGCCTGTCGCAGGCGCGCGCGGACGAGGCGGCGTTCTGGACGCCGGCGCAGCTGGTGGCGCACCACACCGTGGGCGGCTGCAACCTGCAGCCGGGCGACCTGTTCGGGTCGGGCACGCTGTCGGGCCCGGGGCCGGAACAGGCCGGCTCGCTGCTGGAGCTCTCGCGGGGTGGCAAGGAGCCGGTCCGGCTGCCGAACGGGGAAACGCGTTCGTTCCTGGCCGACGGCGACACGCTGATGCTGCGTGGCGTGTGCGAGCGCGACGGCTTCCGGCGCATCGGTTTCGGCGACTGCGCCGGGACCATCGTCGCGGCGCCGGCCACGGCCTGAGTTGGTATTTCTCCTTCCCCTTCGGGGGAAGGTCGGGATGGGGGCGCCTGCGGGCGCCCTTGTCTTTTTGCGCCGCGGAGTGCCCCCACCCCAGCCCTCCGCCGGAGGGGGAGGGCGCAAGAGGGACATGTGGCGCACGGGGCGCTTCAAAGGTTCATCCCGTCTACATCTTTGATCCAGATCAACAACCAACACGCCCCATTGTTTTGCAATAGACGCATTCCGGTACTGAAATACCAATTTAGGTGGAGCAAGACATGGAGACACAAGGAGCGAACCCCGAGGCCGGGCTGGACGAGATCCTGGAGTACTGCAACACCCTCAGGCAGTCGCCGCCGCCCGCGGACGACGCGCTGCCGGCAGGATTCACGGGCACCCTCGGTCACTTCCCCGTCTATTTCCCCGAGGAGATCGCGCACGCGGCGGGCCTGCTGCCCGTCAACGTCCTCGGCGGCGGCAACAAGCTGGAGCTCAAGCACGCGGACGCCCACATGGGCTCGTTCATCTGCTCCATCTGCCGCTCCACGACGGAGATGGGGCTGAACGGCCAGCTGCAGGGGCTCAAGGGCTTCATCACCCATCCGATCTGCGACGCGGCCAAGCATCTCGCCGGCATCTGGGCCCGCAACGTGCCGGACCAGCTCGCGCAGATCC
Organism: Ramlibacter monticola; assembly: GCF_016722785.1. GTDB lineage: Bacteria > Pseudomonadota > Gammaproteobacteria > Burkholderiales > Burkholderiaceae_C > Ramlibacter > Ramlibacter monticola. Next base: position 318,835 of record NZ_JAEQNE010000004.1, read on the forward strand.
TGTACCTGCCGCAGAACCCCAACACGCCCGGCGCGGTGCGCTTCGTCGCCGCGGAGTACCAGCGCCTGCGGGGCGAGCTTGAGCGCCGGTCGGGGCAGGAGGCCAGCGACGAAAAGCTGCGCGCCAGCCTCCGCGCCTACAACCGCAATCGCGCGCTGGTGCGCGAGCTGTACGCGCTCCGCCGCGACGAACCCTGGAAGGTGAGCTGCACGGAGTCCTACCTGCTGGTGCGGGCGCGCACCCGCATGGCCTGCGAGGCGCACAACACGCTGCTGGAGCGCGCGCTGGAGGGCATCCGGGCCCGTCGCCGCGCCGCGCAGGACAAGCCGCGGGTAGTGTTCGTCGGAGGCTTCTGCGAGCAGCCGCCGCTGGAGATGCTGGAGGCGATCGACGACAACTGCTACGTGGTCGACGACGACCTGCTGATCGGCCTGCGCTGGATCACGGGCGACGTGCCCCTCACCGGCGACCCGATCTGGGCGCTGGCCGAGAGCTTCGTGCAGCGTTCCGCGGCCAGCCCGGTGCAGCACGACGAGCGCAAGACCAAGGAAGGCTACCTGATGGAGATGCTGGCCTCGAGCAAGGCCGAGGCGGCGATCGTCACGGCGGCCAAGTTCTGCGAGCCCGGCCTGGACGAACAGGTGGCCTGGTCCAAGCACTTCGACGAAGTCGGCGTGCAGTACCTCGTGCTGGAGTTCGAGGAAAAGATGACCTCCTTCGAGCAGATGGCGATGCAGCTCGAGACCTTCGCCGAATCCCTCCTCTTCGCCACCGCCTGACCGGAGCCGTCCATGACCACCGAAATGCTCGAACGTCCCGCGTCGCAGGCACCCGCCGACGAATTCAACCCGATCCAGGAGGGGCAGCGCCTGATGAAGGCGTGGTACGCCGACCTCGAGAAGGCCAAGGAGCGCGGCCAGAAGGTCGCCAACGTGTTCGTGATGGGCAATGCCATCGAGATCCTGCGCACCTTCGACTTCCAGCTCGTCTTCCCCGAGATCAATTCGCTGCAGACCGGCGTGAAGAAGGTTTCCGAGGAGTACCTGCGCGAGTCGGAGGACTACGGCTACTCGCCCGACGTGTGCTCCTACGTCAAGGCCGACGTGGGGCTGATCCTGCGCCAGCAGAAGCATCCCGCGGGCACGATCCCCCACGCGGACATCGCCATCACCTCGAACATGTGCAGCACGTTCATCAAGTGGGGCGAGATCTGGGAGCGCATGCTCAAGACGCCCACCTTCACGCTGGACCTGCCCGGCCAGCGCGGCTCGAACTGGCAGGTGCGCCGCGGCGATGCCCAGCACATGGCCGACTCGCAGTGGGTCGAGTCGCAGTTCCGGGACCTGATCATCCGGTGCGAGAACATCACCGGCAAGCGCTTCGACCCCGAGAAGCTCGCGGTGGTCCAGGACCGCGTCAACCGCATGGTCTACCACTGGAACAACGTGATGGCGCTCAACCGGGTCTGCCCGGCGCCGTACAACGCGATGCTCGACGGTTTGACCTACATCGGCATCATGAACGTGTACCGCGGGACGGAGGAGGGCGTCGAGTACATGCGCCGGCTCGAGGAGCAATTGCGCGCCAAGGTCGCGCGCGGTGAAGGCCGTGTCAAGGAGGAGCGCTTCCGGCTGCTGTTCTCCGGCACGCCCTGCTACGTGTCCATGCGCCGGCTGGTCGAACTGTTCGAGTCCTGGGGCGGTGTGTTCGCCTATTCCGACTACCTCACGTTCGCCGCCGGCGGCATGGATGCCGGCGAAATGGTCTACGACACTGCCCGCCCGCTCGAGAGCCTGGCCGAGATCTCCGCCCTGGCGGCGCAGCGGGGCCTGTCCAACCAGTTCTTCGCCCACGAGCGGCTGGCGCAGCAGATCCGCGAATACGACGTCGACGGCGTCGTGTTCCACGGCATCAAGAGCTGCCGCTTCGTCTCCTCCGGCATGGCCGACACGCGCAACTACCTCAACCAGCGCATGAACATCCCCAGCCTCTATGTGGAGTCGGACCTGATCGACCCGCGCTACTGGTCCGACGCCCAGATCAAGAACCGCGTCGACGCCTTCTTCGAGTCGCTGCACCAGCGCGGCGGCCCGGCGCCTTCGGCCCGCGCGCAGGCCGCCATCGCCCAGGGGAGCCAGCCATGAGATACATCGGCGGAGTCGATGTCGGATCCACCCAGACCAAGGCGGTGATCATCGACGAGGAAGGCCAGGTCGTCGGGCGCGCGCTCCTCGACATGGAAACCAGCATGGTCACGATCGCCCAGGATGCCTTCCGCGCGGCCCTGGCCGACGCGGGCCTGCAGGAGGCGCAGGTGGCGCGCATCGCGAGCACCGGCTACGGGCGCTACAACGTGTCGTTCGGCCACCAGCAGGTGACCGAGATCACCTGCCACGCGCGCGGCGCCGTCTCGCTGTTTCCCGGCACACGCACGGTGATCGACATCGGCGGGCAGGACACGAAGGCGATCGCCGTCAAGCCCGACGGGCAGGTGGCCGACTTCACCATGAACGACAAGTGCGCCGCCGGCACCGGGCGCTTCCTCGGCGCGGCGTCGTACGCGCTGGAGATGCCCCTGGGCGAACTCGGGCCGCTGGCGCTGAAGTCGCAGAACCCGGTGCGCATCACGACCACCTGCACCGTGTTCGCCGAGTCCGAGATCATCAGCCACCTGTCCAAGGGCATCCTGCCCGAGGACGTGCTCATGGGCGTGCACCAGGCGATCACCAGCCGCTGCGTGTCGCTGGCGCGCCGGGTGGGCGTGCACTCGGAAGTCACGTTCACCGGCGGCGTGAGCCGCAACGTGGCGATGGTCAAGCTGCTGGAAGACGCGGTGGGAATGAAGATCAACGTGAGCCCGGACGCGCACTTCTGCGGCGCCCTGGGTGCGGCGCTGTTCGCCCGCGACCACGTGCTGGCGCAGGCCGCCGAACCGACCGCGGCCACCGCCTGAGGAGGAAAGATGATCTACGTTGTTGGACTCGACATCGGATCGACCTACACCAAGGCGATCGCGCTCGACGGCGACCGCAAGGTCGTGGGCACCGCCGTGCGGCGGACCGGATTCAAGCTGGCGCAGGCTTCCGAAGCGGTCTTCGAGGACCTGCTGGCGAACGCCGGCCTGCAGCGCGGGGACGTGACCTACGTCGGCGCGACCGGCTACGGCCGCTACACCGTCCCCTACCGCCATGCGCAGATCACGGAACTGACGGCGCACGCACAGGCGGCGGTGCACCTGTTCCCCGACACCCGCACCATCCTCGACATCGGCGGCCAGGACATCAAGGCCATCAAGGTCGACGAGCAGGGACGGGTGAAGGCCTTCCGCCTGAACGACAAGTGCGCGGCCGGCACCGGCGCCTTCCTCGAGAAGACCGCCCGCTACCTGGGCCTGACCACGGAGGACATCGGCCCCTACGCGCTGCGCTCGACCGCGCCCAAGGCGATCAGCAGCGTCTGCGCGGTGTTCGCCGAGTCGGAAGTGATCAACCACCTGTCCAACGGCATCCCCGCCGAGGACATCATGATGGGCGCGATGGTCTCGTTGGGCGGGCGCGCGATCCAGTTGATGCGCCGCGTCGGCCTGGAGCCGGGCTACATGCTCACCGGCGGCATGACGCGCAACGAGGCGATGGTGAAGGCGCTCGAGGAGGCGCTCGGCGAGAAGTTCCACGTCGCGCCGAACGGGCTCGGCCAGCTCAATGGCGCCTACGGCGCGGCCTACCTGGGGCTGCGGCGGGTGGAGAAGCTGCTGGCCGAGGGCAAGCCGATCCCGCCCACGGCCGCCCAGCTCGGGCAGGTCCAGGGGACCCAGACCGTGCGGCGCTGGTCGGCGATGGCCGCGACGCGCAGCCGCTTCGAGCCCTGCGCGGGCCCCGGCGAGTGCCCGGTGGTCGTCGTCAAGAAGGCACCGGCGCCAGCGGAGCGGGCCACCGCCTGAGGATGTTCGCGTCAACCTGGAGGGCCCCATGACCCACGTCGTCACCGAAGCGTGCATCAACTGCAAGCACACCGACTGCGTCGAGGTGTGCCCCGCCGACGCCTTCCGCGAGGGGCGGAACTTCCTGGTCATCGATGCCGACACCTGCGTCGACTGCATGGCCTGCGTCCCCGCCTGCCCCACCAACGCCATCTACGCGGACAGCGACGTCCCCGCCGACCAGCGCAAGTTCATCGCGCTGAACGCGGAGCTCGCGCGCGACTGGCCGAGCATCGTGAAGCGGCGCGACCCCTTGCCCGATGCGGCGCGCTGGGCGGGCGTCGCCGCGAAGTTCGACCAGCTGCAGCACCCATGACACGGCGCGCGGCAGACGGAGGACCACGATGGAAACGATCACCAGCTTCATGCAGCAGGACCACGTCGTCATCGACGGGTTCGCCGGGCGCGCCTTCCAGGCCGCCGCCGCGCGCGACTGGAACGCCCTCCAGCGGGAAGGGGGCGAATTCCTGCGCCGCCTGCGACGCCACATCGACATGGAGGAGACCGTGCTCTTCCCGGCCTTCGAGCAGCGCACCGGCATGGTGGAGGCTGGCCCGAGCCGCCAGATGCGGATCGAGCACCAGCTGATGCAACCGGTCCTCGCCGGGATGGAGCGGGCGGTGACGGAGAAGGACGGTGCCGGCTTCCGGCACGGCGTGAAGGCGCTGTTCGACCTCCTGCAGCCGCACAACGTGAAGGAGGAGCAGATGCTGTACCCGATGCTCGACGAGTCCGGGCGCGACGCTGCGCACGCGCTGCTGCTGAAGGTGAAGGCGATGGCCGTCTGAGGGGGCGCATCGGCGCGAAGCGGTGGCGGCCGATCCTACAATCGCCGCATGCCTCCCGGCCGCGTCGAGATCGGCACCCCCGCGCCGGACAGGCCCTCCCGGCCAGGGAGGTGGAGTGCCGCGCTGCTGCTGTCGGCGCCGCACAAGTTGTGCTTCTTCTGGGCCGGGGTCCAGTGGGGGCTCGCCGCCCTGTGGTGGGCCGCTGCCCAGTTCGCGCAGGCCTCGGGCATGGCCTGGCCCTGGCGGGTTCCTCCGACCGCCGCCCACGGCCTGTGGTTCGGCCTCGGACCCATGCCCCTTTTCATCGCCGGCTTCATGTTCACCGCCGGTCCGCGCTGGCTGCGCCGCCCGCCGGTCGAAGCGCGCGCGCTGCGCATGCCGGTCGCCGTGTTCAGCGCGGGCTGGGCTGTCGCCGTCGCCGGCTTTCACGCAGGCGCGGCACTGGCGGCGCTCGGAATCGGCCTGGCCGCACTCGCGTGGAGCCTGCTGGCGATTCGCATGCTGCGCCTGGTGGCCGGCAGCACGGAGGACGACCGCCGGCACGCCGGGATCGTCGCTGCCGCGGCGGTGGCGATCCTCGCCGCCCTCGCCGCGGCCGCCATCGCGCTGGCCCTGGAACGGCCGGACGCGCTGGGACCGATCGTGCGCGCAGGGTTGTGGTGGGGCATCGCCCTGGTGTTCGTGGTCGTCTCGCACCGCATGCTGCCCTTCCTGGGCGAAGGGGCCTGGGCGCGGCTGGATGCGCGCTGGCCGGACTGGCCCTTGTGGACGCTGGCGTCGGTGCCCGTGGTGCAGGGCACCGCCGCGCTCGCCGTTCCCTGGCTGGAAACGCAGCCGGCCCTGCGCTGGCTGGTGGCGGCCCACCTGGCCATCGCGGCCGCCTTGAGCCTGCGGCTGTCGCTGCGTTGGCTGGGCAGCGCGCCCCTGAAGCAGCCGATGGTGGCGATGCTGTTCCGGCCCCTGCTGTGGTGGGACGCCGCCTTGTGCCTGTTCGCTTGCGCCTGGCTGCCGGTGATGGACGTGGCGACCGCAGCCCGTTTCGGCACGGCGGCCCTGCACGCGCTCACGCTGGGCTACCTGGGTGGGACCATGCTCGCCATGGTGACGCGGGTCAGCGCCACCCACAGCGGCCGCGCGCAGGCGATCGATGGCGTCGCGCGTCGGCTGCACGGGCTGCTGCAAGCCACCGTGTTCGTCCGCGTGCTGGCGGCCTTGTGGCCCGCGGCGGGCGCCATCCTGCTGCCGGTCGCGGCGGCCGGGTGGCTGGCAGTCGCCGCAACGTGGGCGCTGCGGCACGGCCGCTGGCTGGGGCAGCCCCGGGCGGACGGCCGCCCGGGGTGAGCCACCCCGGCCCTCCCGGGGAGAGAGCGGTCGACCTACGCGGCAGCCGCGCGCGAACCCGCGCGCCGCGCGACCTCCATCGCCTGCGTCAGCACCGCGCGGTCGCCCACGTGGTTGGCCAGCACGAGCAGCAGGCGGGCCTGGAACAGCGTCGCCTGTTCTTCGTCGAGGTCGCGCTGCATGCCGATCAGCTCCTGGTAGAAGTCGTCCGGATCGGGAATGTTGGGTTGGAGCTGGAGCGTCATGCGGCCTCCTTCAGGTTGCAGGCGCGCGCCAGCGCGGCCCGGATGCGGGTGGGATCGAAGGTACGCCAGCGCGCCGCGACGTGGCGGTCGGGCCGCAGCAGGTACACGGTGCCGGGCTGCGCGTCGTAGCGCTGCGCCAGCAGGCCCTCGGCATCGCTGAAGTCGCGGCCCACGCACACCACCTGCGCGCTGACGTCGCCCACGCTCACCTGCGCGGCCGGCGCCTCGGGCGCGAACACCAGCAGCGAGAAGCCCGCGGGCAGCTGGTTCAGGAACCACAGGTTCTCGCCGCGGCGCTTCACCGGCGCGTCGGCGCAGTTGGTGCCGGGACGCATCGCGCCCGCGAAGCCGTCCTCGTCCGGCGTGTTCAGCGAAGACTGCACGTAGGGCGTCGGAGTCGACAGCCGGCCGCTGTTCACGAGCTTGCGCGCGAAGGGGTGTTCCTCCGCCAGCTGCAGCACCGCATCGCGCAGCGCGCGGCTGGCGCGGCTCTTGGGCGTGATGAAGTCGGTGGAGCGGGTGGAGTTCAGCAGGTTGTCGTCGGCCGCGAAGGCGCGCTCCTCGTGATAGGTATCGAGCAGGGTGGCGGGCGCCTGGCCATCGAGCACCAGCTTGAGCTTCCAGACCAGGTTGTCCACGTCCTGGATGCCCGTGTTGGCGCCGCGGGCGCCGAAGGGCGAGACCTGGTGCGCCGCGTCGCCGGCGAACAGCACGCGGCCATAGCGGAACTCGTCGATGCGGCGGCAGGCGAACTGGTACACCGAGACCCATTCGAGCTCGAACTCCACGTCCTTGCCCAGCATCGCCTGGATGCGCGGGATGACGTTTTCCGGCTTCTTCTCTTCCGCCGGGTCGGCGTCCCATCCGAGCTGGAAGTCGATGCGCCAGACGTTGTCGCACTCGCGGTGCAGCAGCACGCTCTGGCCGCGGTGGAAGGGCGGGTCGAACCAGAACCAGCGCTCGGTCGGGAAGTCCGCCTTCATCACCACGTCGGCGATCAGGAAGCGGTCCTGGAAGAACTGGCCGGTGAACTCGGCACCGACCATCTTGCGCGTGTCGCTGTTGGCGCCGTCGCAGGCGATCACCCAGTCGGCCTCCAACTGGAAGATGCCGTCCGGGGTTTCCAGCGTGAGCCTGGCATGGTCGGCTTCCTGCACCAGGCTGATCAGCTTGTGCTTCCAGCGCAGGTCCACCAGCTCGCTCTTTCCGCAGGCCTCGACCAGGTACTCCTCCAGGTAGTACTGCTGCAGGTTGATCATCGCGGGCATCTTGTGCCCTTCCTCAGGCAGCAGGTCGAACTGGTAGACCAGGTCGTCGTGGAAGAAGACCTTGCCGACCTTCCAGTTCACGCCCCGGCGCACCATGGCCTCGCCCACGCCGAGGCGGTCCCAGATCTCCAGGGGCCGCTTGGCGTAGCAGACGGCGCGCGAGCCGACGCTGACGGTGTTGTTGTCGTCCAGCAGCACGCAGGGGATGCCGCGGCTCGCGCATTCGAGCGCGGCGGTCAAGCCGATCGGGCCGGCGCCGACGATCACGACGGGATGGCGCCTGACCGTCCCGAGACGCTGTTCCTCGGACTGCCGGTAGGCGAACTCGGGATAGGTATAGGTCTTCTGCACCACGCCCCTCACTGCGCGAGTTCGCTTTCGTGCATCCACGCGGCGTGCTTGGGCGCGCGCTTGGTCTTCGACCACTCCTCCAGCATCTCCCACTTCACGTCGTCGAGCTGCTTCATCTGCTCCGGCGTCGCGCAGTCGAAGCACAGCTCGAGGCGATGCCCGTTCGGGTCGTAGAAGTAGATCGACTTGAAGATCGTGTGGTCGGTCACGCCCACCACGGGGATGCCGGCCGCCTCCAGGCGCGCCTTGGCCTCGAGCATCACCGCCTCGCTCTCGACCTTGAAGCAGATGTGCTGGACCCAGTCGGGCGTGTTCGGGTCGCGGCCCATCGGGGGCGAGTTCGGGATCTCGAAGAAGGCCAGGATGTTGCCGTTGCCGGCGTCCATGAACAGGTGCATGTAGGGGTCGGCCGCCTTGGTGGAGGGGACGCGGTCTTCGGCGATCGCGAGCACGAACTCCATGTTCAGGTACTTGCGGTACCACTCGACGGTCTCCTTGGCGTCGCGGCAGCGGTAGGCGACGTGGTGGATGCGCTGGATCTTCATCTTCGAACTCCTTCGATGGCCTTGGGTAGTAACGACGGTTACTATCCTAGCCGACCCGGTCGTTCCCGCAAGCGCTTTTTTCATAGGTGTAAACACCGATGCGACCGGCCGCCGCGCTGGCACGTGGTGGTAACACGAGCTACCATCTGGGGCATGGAGCTCGAGAAGTTCTTCCCCTACCGGATCGCGCTGCTGGCGGAGCAGGTCAGCCTGGCGACGGCGCAGGTCTACCGCACGCGCTTCGCGCTGGGTCGCGACGAATGGCGCGTGCTGGCGGCGCTGGCGCAGCAGGGCGAAGTCCGGGCGGCGGACGTCAAGGACCGCACCACGCTGGACAAGATGCAGGTCAGTCGCGCGCTGGCCCGGCTGGAGCAGGGCGGCCTGCTCGCCCGCTCGCCGGATCCGGAGGACGGGCGTGCGTGGCGGGTGCGCCTGCTGCCCGCCGGGGCGGCCCTGTATCGCAAGATCGTGCCGATGGTGCAGGCCCGCGAGGAATACCTGCTGTCGGACCTCTCTCCCGAGGAACGCGAGGCGCTGGCCAAGGCGCTGGAGAAGGTCGAAGCGCGGGCGCGCCAGCTCGCGCGCCAGGGCTGACGCCCCTGGCGCCTCGGTTCAGGCGATTGCCCGCGCCTCCGGACTGCGGATCGCCAGCACCGGCACCGGCGTGAGGCGCAGCACCTGCTCGGCCCCGCTTCCCAGCAGCGCGCGCTCGACGCCCCGGCGCCCATGCGTGCCGACGACCACGAGATCTGCCTCCCAGTTGCGGACTTCGTCGGCCACCACTTCGCCCAGCCGGCGTCCCTGCGCTTCGAGCATCCGGCAATCCGCCGGCACGCCGCTGGCCCGCGCGATCGCCATCGCGTCATCGAGTGCCTTGCCGCCGGCGTGCCGCGCGGTCGCGATGACCTGCCCCTGCGGATCGAATTCGGCGAGGTACGCCATTTCGTCCAGGACGTGGACCAGGCGCACGCGGGCCCCGCTCTCGCGGGCCATCTGCAATGCGGCGACGAGTGCGCGGACGGCCGTGTCGCTGCCGTCCACGGGCACGAGGATGCGCTGGTACATGAAGTCCTCCTCATGGATTCCTGCACTCAATCTAGGACCCGGCGACGCAGCGATGTTGATGCGCCACAAGGTCGGCGCCGCCGGGCCTCCTAGCCTGAAGAGGCGCCATTGCCGATCAGGAGGATTCCATGGCCACACGGACCCGTCGCCGCATTTCCACCGCACTGCAAACACAGGTGCTGCTCGTGTGCATTCCGCTGGCGCTCTCCGCCTGCGGCGGCGGGGGTGGCGGCGGGGGCGGCGGGGGAGCGGGGCTGCAGGCCGACCTGGTCATCACCCCGGCGAATGCGAAGCCCGTCGCCGCCGACGCGCTGGACAACGCGACCAACATCGATGCCGCGCGGGGCGGCAGCGAATTCATCCTCAGCGCGCAGGTCGCGCCCAATGCGCTCCCGGCGAGGGGCAGCGTGCCGCTCGTGGCCGCGGTCCGGGCGCTCGTGAGCAAGCGTGCCCCGGCCTCCGGCATGCCGATGGGCGTTGCGATCGAGAGAACGATGCCTTGCACGGAGGCAGGCTCGGTGCACGTCACGGGGGATGTTGCGGGCGACAGCGGCCTCGTGGCCGGCGACCACGTCACGCTCACGGCTTCGGGCTGCCGCGAATCAGTGGGCGGCGTCGCGACCATGATGTCGGGCGGCCTCACGCTCACGGTCGCTTCGGGCAGCATGCTGCCTGGCTCGCCCTTCCCGCACCACGTCGTGATGACGATCCACGCCGCCGGCTTCGGCGTCACCGCCGGCGGCGAGAGCAGCACCACGAACGGCGACATGGTGTTCGACCTCACCGAAACCAGCGAAAGCCAGGGCAACGTGGTGCTGACCGGGAGCTCGCTCGCCAGCAGCGTCACCACCGCGGGCGGCACCCGTTCGTTCACGATGCGGGACTATCGCCAGGCCGTCGCGTTCAGCAGCGGCAGCAACAGCTTCACCGTGACCGGTGACTTCGAGAGCCTCAACAGCCGCCTGGGCACGGCACCCGTGAACTACCGCGTGAGCACGCCGACGGCCATGGTCATCGCCGATCCCTCCGGCAACGTGACGGCGGGCAGCCTGCGGGTGGACGGCAAGCAGTCCGCGCTGCTGCTGTCGGTGACGGCCATCAACAGCTTCAGCCTGCAGGTGGATGCGAACGGCGACGGAACCTTCGAGACCGTCACCCCCACGACGCTCGAGGAACTGCGTTCGCTGCGTTGAGGGCAATGCGGGCCCCGGCGCTGCCCGGGGTCCGGTGGCGCCTCGAGCGTCACGGCAGGTCGGTCTCGAACTCCGCCCGCAGCGCGTCCAGGTCCGCCAGGTGGATCTGGCGCCGGCGCACGGTGATGAAGCCGCGCCGCGCGAAGGCCGAGAGGCTGCGGCTGACCGTTTCGAGCGTGGTGCCGAGATAGCTGCCGATCTCCGCGCGCGTCATGCGCAGCAGGAAATCGCTGGGCGAGAAGCCCCGCTCGCGCATGCGCTGCGACAGGCTCAGGAGGAAGGCGGCGACACGCTGCTCCGAATGCGTGTGCGCGATCAGCGCCAGCAGCCGCTGGTCGCGGACGAGTTCCGCACCGGCCAGGCGCAGCATCTGCATGCGCAGGCTGCGTTCCTCGGCGCAGGCATCGGTCAGCTGCGAGTAGGGCAGCGCGCAGGCTTCGGCGTCTTCCAGCGCGGTCGCCGTCGTGGGATGGCGGTTGCTCACGGTGGCGTCGAAGCCCATCACGTCGCCGGGCAGGTGGAAGCCCGTGACCTGGTCGCTTCCGCTGTTCAGCATCGCGGTGGACTTGAAGGTGCCGAAGCGCACCGCGTACAGGAACAGGAAACGCTCGCCCTCGCGGTAGAGGGCCTGCCCCTTGCGCACCCGCCGGCGGCCGATGGTGACGGCATGCAGGCAGCGCGCCTCGTGCTCGCTCAGGCCGGCGGGCAGGCAGCGCTGGCGGGCGCCGCAGCCCACGCACTGCGGAGCGGGGGCGGCGCGCGATGGCGTGCGCGCGGGCGCTGGCGGCAGTTGCGCGCCGCCTGCCGCCAGCACGTCGCGGCTGCTGGTGGTGAAGTCCATTGTGGTTCCTCCGCCCCTTGTGCTCCCATGGTGGGCGCGGGCGGCGCGGCTGCGCTATGTACTTGCACCTAGCCGGTGCAGGTATTTGCTAGAGGTGGCTGGAGGCGTAGGCGATCAGTTCGGCCCCGCTGCGCAGCCGCAGCTTGCGCTTGATGTTGGCCCGGTGGATGTCGACGGTGCGGGTGCTGAGGTCCAGCGAAGCGGCGATCTCCTTGGTGGTGCGCCCGGACTTGAGCAGCTCCAGCACGTCGATCTCGCGCGTCGTCAGCTCCATTTCGCCTTCGTGGGAGAACTCCGTCGGCCCCGGCCGTGCGCGCTGCAGGAAGCGATTGAGCAGCTTCGCGTTGAGCTGCGGGCTGACCCAGGTGCCGCCCCGCAGCACGGCGAGCGCGGCGGGGATCACGAGGGCGTGGGCGCTCTCCTTCATCAGGTAGCCGCGCGCGCCGAGCGCGAGGACCTGTTGACCGTACAGAAGCTCCTCCTGCATCGACACCACCAGGGTCGCGCGCGGCTCCTGCACCGCCAGCACGGCGCGCACCGTGTCCAGGCCGCGCGAGTCGGTGGTTCCCATGTCGGTGATCACGAGGTCGGGCTGCTCCGCGGCGATCAGCGCCAGTCCCTCGCGCAGGGTCGCCGCGGAGCCCGCGAAGCGCAGGTCCGGGCACTGCCGGATCAGCGTCTCGAGGCCGAAGCGCACGATGTCGTGGTCGTCGATGACGACCACGGAACCCGGCTTCGCCGGCAGGGCATCGCTGGTCATGCGTTCCATGCTAGTGCGCGAACGCTTCCCGATCTTGATGCAGAACAAGCCCGCTCCGGCGCGCGGGCGACGCGGTCCACGTCACGCGCACGCGGCAGCCGCCCCAGGCGTCCGGGCCCAGCTCGAGTTCGCCGCCGAGCGCGCGGGCGCGCGCCTGCATGGAGCGCAGCCCCAGGCCGGGATGGGTGCGGGGCAGGCGGCCGAAGTCGCAGCCGCGGCCGTTGTCGGCCACGGAAATGCGCCAGCGACCGCGCCATTCGCAGAGCACGATGCGCAGCTCCGTCGCGTGACCGTGCCGGAGCGCGTTGGCGACCGCTTCCTGGACCACGCGGAACACGTGCGTGGCCTCCTCGGCCCCCAGGGTGGCGAAGGTGCCGCGCGCGCGCAGCATGCAGAGCACGCCGCTGGTGTCCGTCAGGTCGGCCGCGAACTGCTCCAGCGCGTGCAGCAGTCCGCCCGAATCCGTGCCTGCCGGCATCAGGCCGCGCGAGATGCCTCGCACCGCCTCGGCCGTCGCCGCGACCTGCTCCTGCGCCTTGTCGAGGGCGGCCGCGGCGCGCGCGTCCGCCGCCAGCGCGCGGGCGGAGCCGACGAGAAGCGACACGCCCGCGAGCGAAGCGCCGACGCAATCGTGCAGGTCGCGCGCGATGCAGGCCTGGCGCGCCTCGACGGCAGCGATCAGCTCGCGCTGGAAGCCCTGCGTGACGCGCTGCACCTCCTCGTGCGCCTCCACCACCGCCTGCCGTTCGCGCAGGCGCGCGGTGATCTCGCGCAGCCGGGACCGGCGGTGCACCAGCGCCGTCATCGCCAGCAGCGCCAGCGCGACCGAGCCGCACACGAAGCCGTAGAGCACCAGCAGCCGATGCCAGCCGGCGAGCACGGCGTCGAGGCTGACGGCGTAGGCGATCGACACCGGATAGCCGGACAGCCTGCGGAAGCCCACGATGCGGTCCCTGCCGTCGATGGTGGAGCCCATCTGCCGGACGCCCTGCGGCTCGCGCCGCACGGCCTGCATGTACTCGGAGTCGGGCGGCAGGGGTGGGGCCGTGACGGGCAGCGCGGGGTGGCGCACCAGCACGACGCCGTCGTCGCGCACCAGCGCCGCCGTCGGCTGCAGTTCGGGCGACAGGCCCTGCCACTGGCGCTCGAAGTAGACGGAGGCGATGCCGGACAGAGCGACGCCCGCGAACCGGCCGCTGCCGTCCTCCAGCCGCCGCGTCAGGGCGAACTGCTGTCGGCCGTCGGCGCGGCCGATCAGCGGTGCGGAGACGAAGAAGCTCGTGCCGGGATGCGCGCGGTGATGCAGGAAGTACTCGCGGTCGCTCACGTCCAGCCCCTGGGGTGGCGGCGACGGCATGCTGGTGCCGAGGGCGCGTCCGTCAGGCGCGAACACCCAGAGGGACTGGATCGACGGGGAACTGCGCTCCACCCGGGCGAGGAAGCCGTGCAACGCGCCGCGACCGTCCGGCGCGGCCATGAATTGCGCCGCGCGTTCCAGCGCGCCGGCGTTGATTTCCAGCACCTTCTCCGCGTTCTCGTGCAGGATGCCGGTGGTCTGCTCCACGTGCCGGAGCGCGGCCGCCACGGTTTCCTCGCGGCTCTCCCACGCCATGAAGCCGAACAAGCCGGCGGGAATGGCCAGGGAGGCGATGAAGAGGAGGAAGGTGACGGGCAGCATCTCTCGCCGGCGCAGCGGGCCCCCGGCAAGCTTAGGACTGCGGTGAGGGTCGGAACCTTGACCCTGCTCAAGGTGACGGCGAAGGACGGGCGCGGACGCAGGGCGTAGGCGAAGACACGTCTTGCGCCGCGTCAAGGTCGGGCGCACGCTGCTTCCAACAATGCATGGGACACCCATCGAAGGAGGCGAGCAATGGATATGCGGTTGACGGCGCCCATGGCGGCGCAGGCGGTGTGGCAGCCCTTCCAGGCCTGGTCGGCCCTGCTGGACCTGCCCCGCCAGCATTCCACGATGGCCAGCCACGCGGCGTGCGCGATGTTCAGCGGCTTCGAGGCAATGCGCGGGATCCAGGAAAAGGCCGCCCGGCAGGCTCTGCAGCACCACGGCGAGGCGGTCGCACGCCTGCAGGGCCGCTGCGGGCCCATGGACGTGCTCTCGATCCAGCTGGACCTCGTCCGCTACGACCTGGAGGCCGCGGCGGCCTACTGGCAGCAACTCGCGGCGGCCGCGCTGCAGATGCAGGCGCGCGTGGCTGCGTGCGGCTGCGAGCTGATCGACAGCGACAAGCTGCTCGAGGCCTGCGCGGCGTTCGAGACGCACTGAGGCCTGCCGCGCCGGGTGCGGTGCGGTCGATTTCCGCGCAGCGCGGGTTATCCCTGCTGCGGTCACGCAGGATCAGCTCCGGCGATGGTCACCGGAGCGCTGCGGTTCTGCCACACTCGACCAACATGAAGTCTGCCGCCAAGGTCCACACCGTACCTCGCGCCCTTGCGCGCGAGCCGGCCGAACGAACCTGGTCGACCGATACCGTGCCGCCTCAGCAACGGATGGACTACTGGCGCGTCGCCCTCGAGGCCGCCTGCGGGGGCGCGCTGCAGTTGCAAAGCGTGGCGGGTGCCGTGGGTTTGAGCGGGTCGCTGCGCAAGCTGAGCCTTCCGGGGCTGCTGCTCTGCGAGCTGCAGGGCGTCGGCCAGCGCCTCGCCTGCGCCAGCGACAGCCTGTATCCGGTGCTGGTCATCGTCGATGCCGAACACGAGTGGGAAGTCGAGCAGGCAGGGGCCGTGGAATCGGTCGCCGCCGGCGACGTCGCCATCGTCCATGTCGGGCCGGGAACGTCGCTCGATTTTCGCCACGGCATCCGCGCCAGCGTGCTGGCCGGGTCGCGGCCCTGGGCCCAACGCTGGCTCGGCGGGCTGGGCGACGATCCCTCCGTGCGGGTGGCCGGAGGGCTGCGCGGCTGGGGGCTCATCCTGTCCACTTCCCTGCGCGAGCTGGCGGCGGACCCCGACATCGCGGCGAACGAGGCGGGAGCCGCGGTGGCCGACATGATCGGCGTGCAGCTGGCCGCCGCGCTGCGCACGGAACCGGCGCCGCGCTTTTCCAGCGACCTCGTCACCGACGCGCAGCGCCTGTGCTCCGAGCGCATGGGCGACTCCGAACTGAACGTGCGCGAGGTGGCGCGGATGCTCGGCGTGTCCGTCCGCACGCTCACCCGCGCCTTCGAGGACGCCGGCACGACTTTTTCCGAATCGCTGCGGGAGATGCGGCTGGTGCAGGCGGCGGCGCTGCTCGCGAACGCCGACCTCGCGCACCTGAGCGTCGCCGGCGTCGGCCAGCAGTGCGGCTTCGTCTCCGCTTCGCACTTCGTGCGCGAGTTCCGGCGCCGCTGGGGCACCACGCCCGGCCAGTCCCGCGCCGGCGCGGCGGCTGCGCAGACCGGCTTCGATACCCTCGCCCGCCTCGACCGCGCGGTGGAGGAGACCCGCCTGCGGGTCGAAACGCAAAAGTCCCGCATCACCCGCCTGAGCGCGACGCAGTCCCCGCACCTGCCTGCCTCCCAGGAGGTGCTGTGCACGCTCGAAGGCTCGTTGACGGCGCTGGAACGCCTGCGGGCGACCTTCGAGAACTTGCCGGCACCCGAGTCGCACTTCCAGCCGCAGCCCTGATCCGGCGCTCTTTCGCGCCTTTTTGCAGGCACCTTGGTGCCGATCTGGACGTGCGTGAATTGCCCTGTTCGGGTCGCGGTTTCAAGATATGCTGGGCCTTTGCGGACGCAGGGCCATCGGAGGAGCCGACGTGCGGCTCGGATCAGGCAACGGGGGATGCGCGTGAAGCCGATCGCCGGGATCGCCGGGATGAGAGGATGGGCGTGGGCGCCGCAGGCGCGCCGCCTGTCCACGCCCAGGCCGCCGGCGGGCGCGACGGCCCCCGCGTCGCGCCTCGTGGAGGCGCAGCGGCCGCTGCAGGGCTTCAACCTCCTGCGCTGGTTCTCGCTGGTGAGCCTGCTGGCGCTGATCCCCGTCGCGGCCGCGATCGGGACGGTGCTCTCGAACTTCGTGACGCGGCAAGCGCTGCACCGCGACGCGCTGCTCACCGCGGAGTTCATCGCCAACTGCGTGGCGGTGGAGGCCGCGCAGGTCGGGGTCCCAAGCCTCGTGCCGCTGCTGGACCCGCGCGTGGACAGCTGGCAGATGGGGCTGTCGCCGGACGACGCCGCCAGCGCGCGCGCCCACACCTTTCCGCACCTCGAGTCGCTGCCGGACGCATTGCTGGTGAGCGTGTACGCGCGCGACCGCCAGATCGTCTGGTCGACCAACGCCAGCCTGACCGGCACCCACGTGGACTACAACGACGAGCTCGAGGAAGCCTTCCGCACCCACAACGACGTGGCGCTGCACCATGCCCGCACGGTGGGCAGCCGCTCCGAGCAGCGCTTCGTGGTGGAGCCCCGGGAGTTCTTCATCGAGAACTACGTGCCGCTCACCGGACCGGACGGGCGCGTGATGGCGGTGGTGGAGGTCTACAAGGAACCGGGCCACCTGATGGAATCGATCCGGGCCGGCCAGACGCTGGTCTGGTGGACCACGCTGGTGGGCGGAGCCGTGATCTACCTCGGGCTGTTCGGCATCGTGCGGCGTGCCTCGCGCGTGCTGGCGGAGCAGCAGAAGCTGCTGGTCGCGGCGGAGTCGCAGGTGTATGCCGGCGAAGCGGCGCGGGCGCTGGCGCACAGCCTGCGCAATCCCCTCGGCAGCGTGCGCTCCAGCGCGGAGCTGGCCTCCTGCAGCGACGACGAGGAAGTGCGCAAGCACGCGCAGGACATCGTGACGCAGGTGGACTTCCTGTCGCAATGGATCAAGGAGATGCTGCTGTATTCGCGCCCGACCGGGGGCAACCGCGAGGCGGTGGAGCTGTGCACTGTCCTCGACGGGGTGCTCGCCTCGTTCCAGCCGACCTTCGAGCGTTCGGGCATCCGCGTGCGGTGGCAGCCCGACGAGCTGTGCCGCATGCGCGTGCAGGGCAACACCGCCGTCGCGCGGCAGGCGCTGCACAGCGTGGTCTCGAACGCGGTGGAGAACATGCCCGGCGGCGGCGAACTGCGGATTCTCCTGCGCGCGGGCGACACCGCCGGCGCGCTGGAACTCGTGATCAGCGACACGGGCGCCGGCGCCGTGGCGCCTTCGCTGCAGCGCGCGGTGCCGTACGAGTTCGGCGCCCGGCTGCCGCTGCTGAACCGGGCGATGGAGCGTTTCGGCGGCTTCGTCGCCGCCACCAGCGAGCGCCACGCCGGCGCACAGGTGCGGCTGCGCTTCGGCCCGTACGTCCCGGACGCCGGTCAGACCACGTAGTCGTCGCGTTACCGGGTTCCCCCCGCCGGCGTACCCGGCCGGTCCGGCTTCCTGCATGATGGCAGCCTCAGGAGGAAGTCATGCTGGAACATCCCGATCCCGAAACCCCCGCCGCAACGGCGGAGCCGCGCAACGCCTTCCTGGAAGAGAAGGCGTTCAAGTCGCGCACCGTGCTGCTGTTCGGCGCCATCACGGACCAGAGCGCGAGCGACATCGCCCGCCGCCTGATCGCGCTGGACGCCGATGCCGCGACGCCCATCGACATGCTGGTGAGCTCGCCCGGCGGCCATCTCGAGTCCGGCGACGCGATTCACGACGTGATTCGCTTCATCGCCGCGCCCGTCAACATGATCGGCACCGGCTGGGTGGGCAGCGCCGCGACCCACCTGTACCTGGCGGTGCCGAAGGAACGGCGCTTCTGCACGCCCAACACGCGCTTCCTGATCCACCAGCCCTCCGGCGGCGCGGGCGGTCCGGCCAGCGACATCGCCATCCACGCGCAGGAGATCATCAAGGCGCGCGAGCGCGTGGCCCGCACCATTGCCCGCGAGACGGGGCGTCCCCTCGACAAAGTGCTGGAGGACATCGAACGCGATCGCTGGCTGTCCGCCGAGGAGGCGATCGAGTACGGGCTGGTGGGGCGGATCGTCAACCACAAGAGCGAGATCAAGCGCTGAAGAGGCAGGCCGGGGCGGGCTGCGCCTCGAAACCGGCCGATCCGTGTATTACTTCGCAAGCGCGAGTTTGTAACCCGGCAACTGCAACATTGTCATTTCGTTGACCTTTCGGTAATCTGGCGACTGCATGGGATCCACGTTGCACAGCTCCTGAAGGTGTTAACGCCATGCTTCCGAGCCCGCTGATGCGGGCCTTTTTTTTGGTTCTTCGCCGGTGGAGAGCGCACTGTGGATCGAATTGGCGCGGTCATGCGCTGGCTCGCTTCGCTGCCAGGGGGCCGGACCAGGACGGGCCTGTCCGCCTCGGCG
>NZ_JAEQNE010000004.1:342500-436277 GCF_016722785.1 Ramlibacter monticola
CCGCGAGCGCCTGCGTGCCGCGGCCCCGGGGCTGCGCTTCGTCTTTCTCGAAATCTCGCGCGCGGATGCGCAGCGGCGCGTGGCGGGCCGCGGCTCGCACTTCTTCTCGGCGAGCCTGGTGGACAGCCAGTTCGCCACGCTCGAATCGCCGGTCGGCGAGCCGGGCGTGCTGCCCGTCGACGCCCTCGAGGCCCTGGACCCCCTGCAGCGCCGCGTCGGCGCCTGGCTGCACCCGGAGAAAAACCAATGAACGAACCCCTGGCCGCCAGCCGCTTCCAGCGGATCACCCACTGGCTCATGGCCGCCTGCCTCGGCGTGATGGCGGTGGCCGTGTTCGTCAACGTGGTGCTGCGCTACGGCTTCGGCAGCGGCATCGCCGCCAGCGAAGAGCTCTCCCGCCTGCTGTTCGTGTGGATGGTGTTCATCGGCGCCACGGCCGCCTATCCCGCCGGCGAGCACATGGCATTCACCTCGCTCGTCGGGATGCTGAAGGACCGGCCGGTGCCGATGGCGGTGATGACGGTCCTGATCCGCCTGCTGGTGCTCCTGGGTTGCGTGCTGGTGGCCTGGGGCGCCTGGCAGCAGGTGATCGTCGGCATGGACAGCACCTCGGTCGTGCTCGGCTACCCCACGGCGCTGCTGCCGCTGCCGGCCTTCCTGGCCTCGGCGGCGATCGGCGTGATGGCCCTGGTCGAACTGGTCCGGCGCGAACCGCTGGACCTGGGCCACGAAGCGGAAGTGGAGTGAACGCGATGTCGCCCGAAGCCCTTGCCTTCATCGTCTTTTCCGCCGGCATGCTGGTGCTCATGGGCATCGGCATGAACATGGCCCTGGCCCTCGTTCTCACCGGCGCCGGCATGGCCTGGGTGCTGGGGTTCTGGGACACGCAGCTGCTGGCGCAGAACCTGGTGGCCGGCGTCGACAGCTTCCCCCTGCTGGCGGTGCCCTTCTTCATCCTGGCCGGCGAGCTGATGAACTCCGGCGGCATCAGCAGGCGCATCATCGACATGGCGCAGGCCTGGGTCGGCCACATCCGCGGCGGCCTGGGCTTCGTCGCGATCGGCGCGGCGGTGCTCATGGCCTCCATGAGCGGCTCGGCGCTGGCGGACACCGCGGCGCTCGCGACCATCCTGCTGCCGATGATGAAGAGGCAGGGCTACCCGCTCGCCACGTCGGCGGGCCTGCTCGCCTCCGGCGGCATCATCGCCCCGATCATCCCGCCGTCGATGCCCTTCGTGATCTATGGCGTCACGACCAACACCTCGATCTCCGCGCTGTTCCTCTCCGGCATCGTCCCGGGCCTGATCATGGGCGTGGGCCTGCTGGTCGCCTGGAAGCTGCTGCTGCGCAAGATGGACCTGCCTGCCGGCGAGCCGCTGCCGATGCGCGCGCGCCTGCACGCCACCGCCAAGGCCTTCTGGGCCATGCTGATGCCGATCATCATCATCGGCGGCATGAAGACCGGCGTGTTCACGCCGACCGAAGCCGCGGTGGTGGCCGCCTTCTACGCCCTGGTCGTCTCCCTGTTCGTGCACCGCGAGATGAAGCTCCAGGAGATCGGCCCGGTCCTCGTGCGCGCCGCCAAGACCACGGCGATCGTGATGTTCCTCTGCGCCGGCGCGCAGGTGGCGAGCTACATGATCACGCTGGCCGACCTGCCCGCGGTGCTGACCGGCTGGCTGGGCCCGCTGGTGGAAAGCCCGCGCCTGCTGATGGCCGTGATGATGGTGGTGCTGGTGCTGATCGGCACCGCGCTGGACCTCACGCCCACCATCCTGATCTTCGGGCCGGTGATGCTGCCCATCGCGGTGAAGGCCGGCATCGACCCGGTGTACTTCGGCCTCATGTTCGTGCTGAACGGCGCGATCGGCCTGATCACGCCGCCGGTGGGCACCGTGCTGAACGTGGTCGCCGGCGTGGGCCGCCTGTCGCTGCACCAGGTGATCAAGGGGGTGAACCCCTTCCTCATGGTCTACATCGTCATCCTGGCCCTGTTCGTCTTGTTCCCGCAGATCGTCATCGCGCCGGTCGCGTGGATGCGCTGAGTTTTCGTTCGTTCCGTGAAAGTGATGCAAATGAACTTCCTTCGTCGTACCGTCCTCGCGGCCGCCGCCGTCAGTGCGCTGCTGGCCTCCACCGCCGGCCTCGCCGCCGACATCAAGCCGCGCCTGATCCGCTTCGGCTACGGGCTCAACGAGCAGAGCAACCAGGGCCGCGCCGTCAAGTACTTCGCCGAGCAGGTCGAGAAGAACTCGCAGGGCAAGATGAAGGTGCGCGCCATCGGCGCCGCGGCCCTGGGCTCCGACGTCCAGATGCAGCAGGCCCTGATCGGCGGCGCCCAGGAGATGATGGTGGGCTCCACCGCCACGCTGGTGGGTATCACCAAGGAAATGGCCCTGTGGGATACGCCCTTCCTGTTCAACAACACCAAGGAAGCCGACGCCGTCCTGGACGGCCCGGTCGGCACCAAGGTGATGCACAAGCTGGAGGAGAAGGGCCTGGTGGGCCTGACCTACTGGGAGAACGGCTTCCGCAACCTCACCAACAGCAAGCGTCCGGTCACCAAGATGGAAGACCTGGACGGCATCAAGCTGCGCGTGATGCAGAACCCGGTGTACCTGGACTCCTTCAAGCTGCTGGGCGCCAATGCGATCCCGCTGCCCTTCTCGGAGCTGTTCAGCGCGCTGGAGACCAAGACGGTCGACGGCCAGGAGAACCCGTACAACACCATCGTGTCCTCCAAGTTCTACGAGGTGCAGAAGTACCTGACCATCAGCAACCACGTGTACAGCCCGTGGATCGTGATGGTGTCCAAGAAGTGGTGGGACGGCCTGTCCAAGGACGAACAGAAGGTGCTGATGGACGCCGCCAAGGCCAGCCGTGACTTCGAGCGCAAGGACACGCGCGACGAAGGCGCCAAGGCGCTGGCCGACCTGAAGGCCAAGGGCATGCAGGTCAACGAGCTGTCGCCCGCCGAGGCGAACCGCATGCGCGACAAGCTGACCAACGTGAACGCCTCGATCTCCACCAACGTGGGCCCGGATCTCTGGAAGGAGACCCAGGACGCGCTGGGCAAGATGCGCGCCGGCAAGTAAGCCGCTTCGCCGCCGCGAAAGCCGCCCTCCGGGGCGGTTTTTCATTGGCGCGGCGCGCTGGTAAGCTGGGCCCATGGACACATTCGAGGCTTACCTGATCGAGGGCTCGCCGGAAGCGGTGCGCTCGGGCTTCACGCAGCTGGCGCAGGCGCAGCTGGACCCCGGCGAGGTGCTGGTCCGCCTGCAGTACGCGAGTGTGAACTACAAGGACGCCCTGGCGGCCACCGGCAAGGGCCGGATCATCCGGCGCTTTCCCTGCGTCGGCGGCATCGACGCCGCCGGCGTGGTGGAGTCCTCGGACAGCCCGCGCTTCCGCAAGGGCGACGCGGTCGTCGTGCACAGCCACGGCTTCGGCGTGTCGCATCACGGCGGCTACGCCGGCTGGGCGCGCGTGCCGGCCGACTGGGTCAACCACGTGCCGCCGGGCCTCACCCCGCTGGATGCCGCGACCATCGGCGTGGCGGGCTACACCGCAGCTCTGGCGGTGGACCTGATGCTGCTGAACGGGATCGTGCCTTCCCGCGGCCCGGTGCTGGTGAACGGCGCCACCGGCGGCGTGGCGAGCGTGGCCATCGACCTGCTGGCGCAGCTGGGTTTCGAGGTGGTGGCCGTCACCGGCAAGCCGGAGCAGGCGGACTACCTGCAGGCGCTGGGCGCGGCCAGCGTGATCGCGGCCTCCGGACTCCAGACCGGTTCGCGCCCGCTGGAGAGCGCGCAGTGGCAGGCCGCGGTGGACTCCCTCGGCGGCGAGCCGCTGGCCGGCATCATCCGCACCACCCAGAAGGACGGCGTGATCGCCAGCATCGGCAACGCGGCCGGCATCGCGTTCTCCAGCACGGTGATGCCCTTCATCCTGCGCGGCGTGCGGCTGATCGGCGTGAATTCGGACAACGACGTGCCCACCCGCGAGCACCTCTGGAAGCGGCTCGCGACCGACCTGCGCCCGCGCCACCTCGAACGCATCCGCCAGGTGCAGCCCTTCGCCGCCCTCCCGCGCGTGATCGACGACGTGGTGGCCGGCCGCATCCGGGGCCGCAACGTGATCGCCGTCGGCGCCGCGGACTGACCGGGCCCGTCCTCCCCTCGGCGCGTTGACAGCCCCCCCGGGGCTGGCATACCCTGAACCCATGCCGGCAGTTCCTTCCCACGCAGCCGAAGCGGCGCGCTATGCGCTGCTGCGGCGGCTCGCGCCCTCGTTCCGTCATCACCTGGTGGTCAACCTGCAGCCGATCGGGATGATCTACGAGGTGATGGACCGCCGCCTGCGCGCGTCCGCCCCCGATCTCGCCCACGTGCAGGACAGCGCCAACAAGATCAACGGCTTCGCCAAGGCGGCGCTCAATTCCTGCGTCGACGTGATCGGCTGGCTGGCGCCCGACGACACGGCGACGGTCTCCGTGCACGATGCCGTGCGCGAGTGCGCGGCCCTGCTGGCCACCAGCCTGAGCTTCCGCGGCTACGCCCTGCGCAACGAGGTGCCGGAGCTGCAGGGCGTGGTGCGGCGCGCGGGCATGCGCACCCTGCTGACCGGCGCCCTCCTGCACTGCACCGACCACCTGCCCGCCCCCTCCGACCTCGTGCTCACGGCCGCATCCGAGGGCGACGCGGTGCGCCTCGCCGTGGACGTGCGCGGCAACCAGGGCGAGAACAGCTTCCGCGGCGAGGCCAACTACCGGCCGCTGGAATGGGAGGACCTGGAGGCGCTGGCCGCGGCCGACGGCGTGCAGCTGGCGCGCCAGGAGGAGCGCATCGAGCTGCGACTGCCCTGGGTGGCGGCGACTGGGTGACCGCGGTCACCGACAACAAGCCTCCAGCTGCGAAGAATGCGGGCCGACCGGGCGATCCGTCCCGGCGCTACCCCCAGGAGCCCCCATGTCTTCGCATTCCCGCATCGCCGCCGCCGTGCTGGCCACCAGCGCCGGCGCCTTCCTCTGCACTGGCGCAGCCGCGCAGTCCGCGTCTCCGTCCCTGTACGAACGCCTTGGCGGCAGGGACGCCCTCGGCGCGGTGGTCGGCGAGCTGTGGACCGTGGTTGCCGCGGACGCCCGGATCAACCGCCATTTCGCCCACACGCGCCCGGATGCCTTCGCGGGCCAGCTGGTGGATTTCCTCTGCCAGGCGAGCGGCGGCCCGTGCCGCTACAAGGGCCAGGACATGCACTCCGCGCACACCGGCATGCAACTCACCGACGGCGACTTCAACGCTCTCGCGGAGGACACGGCGCTGGTGCTGGATCGCTTCAAGGTGCCGGCCCGCGAGAAGGGCGAGGTGATGAACATGCTCGGGGGCCTCAGGCCCGCGGTGCTGGGGCACTGAGCACGGGGCTGCGGCGGCAGGCGTCCGGCGCGTTCAGCGCTCGAAGCCCAGCTTCTTCATCGCCGCCGCCAGGCTGGTGCGGCTGCCTTCGTAATCCGCCCAGGGCGCGTTGCCCTGGTCCAGCCGGTTGTGCGCGGTGCCCACCGTCCAGTGCGCACCGCTCTTGAGCGCCGGCAGTTCGTCCCAGCGCACCGGAACCGAGATGCCCAGCCCCGGCCGCGAGCGCGCCGACCAGGCGCACACGGTGGTGGCGCCGTAGCCGTTGCGCAGGTAGTCGATGAAGATGCGGCCGACGCGGTTCTTCGCGCCGCTCTTGGCGACGAAGCGCTCCGGCAGCGTGCGCGCCAGGTGCTGGACGACCGCCTGCGAGAAGTCCTTCACCGTGTCCCAGTCGAACTGCTTCTTCAGCGGCACCACCAGGTGCAGGCCCTTGCCGCCGCTGGTCTTGAGGAAGGAGGGCAGCTGAAGCTCGTCCAGCAGCGTGCGCACCAGCTGCGCCGCTTCCTGGATCTGCGGCCAGGCCACGCCTTCGCCGGGGTCGATGTCGAAGGTCATGCGGTCCGGCTTGGCGATCGCGGTGCGCACGCCGTTCCAGGTGTGGATCTCGATCACGTTCATCTGCGCGGCGGCCAGGATCCCTTCCGGCTGCGCGATGTACACCATGGGCGGATGGCCCGGGAAGATGGCGGGATCGAGCGACTCCACCCCGGCCATGCGGTAGCGATCGAGGTGCTTCTGGAAGAACAGCTGCCCCTCGATGCCGTCGGGCGCGCGCACCATGGCGATGGGGCGGTCCTTCAGGTGCGGCATCATCAGCGGCGTCACCAGCGCGTAGTAGCGCACCAGGTCGATCTTCCGGAGGCCGCTGGCGGGATCGATCACGCGGTCCGGGTTGCTGATGCGCAGGGTGGCGGGCAGGGTGGTGCTGGCCGCGGCCTCCCGCGCTTCGGCCGAGGCCTTCTTCACGGCCTTGCGCGGCTTGTGCGCGGGATGGTCCGGCGGCGGCTCGTGCAGCACCGGCTCTTGCCCGATCTGCCTGGCCGGCTTGTCGCCGCGCAGACCGTGGAACACGGAGTGCCGGATCTTGCCGTCGCGCGTCCATTCGCCAAAGGAGACCTCGCAGACCAGCTCCGGCTTCACCCAGTGCGCGCCGCGCGGGGTCCCGCTGCCGGCGTCGAAGGGGCTGCTCGCGCGCGCGATCGCATCGAACCGGCCGCGCAGGTCGGCCAGCGTCTTCTCGTTGAAGCCGGTGCCTACGTTGCCGGCGTAGCGCAGCTTTCCGTCGTCCTCGTGGACGCCGAGCAGCAGGGAGCCCACGCCGGTGCGCGAGCCCTTGGGGTCGGTGAAGCCGCCGATCACGAACTCCTGCCGCAGCTTGCACTTGAGCTTGATCCAGTCGCTGGACCGCCGGCCCACGTAGGCCGAATCGCGGCGCTTGGCGATCACGCCCTCCAGGCCGAGCCGGCAGGCCGAGTCCAGCATGTCCTCGGGGCTGGCCTCGAATTCGGCGCTGAAGCGCACGTTGGGATGCGGCTTGCGCTCCACGATCCGCTGCAGCACGGCGCGCCGCTCCAGCAGCGGCACCTCGCGCAGGTCGTGGCCGGCGCAGTACGGCAGGTCGAACAGGTAGTAGACGATCTGCCCCGTGCGCGCGCTGTCGAAGGCGCTCTGCAGCGCCTGGAAGTCCGCCGGGACGTCCTCGCCCGGCATGATGATCTCGCCGTCGTACCAGCCGTCGGGCAGCTCCATGCTGCGCAGCGCCTCCACCAGGCCGGGCATGCGCGAGGTCCAGTCGTTGCCGTTGCGCGTGAAGAGCGCGATCGCCCCGCCTTCGGCGCGCGCGAGCATGCGGTAGCCGTCGAACTTGATCTCGAAGATCCAGTCTTGCGGCGCCGCCGGGGCCTCGTCGACCAGCACCGCGAGTTCCGGCTGCAGCTCCTTCGGCAGTTTCGCGGGGCGCGCGCCTTCGGGCGGGCCGGAAGCGGACGGCGCGGCGGGCCGCGCGCCCGGCGCGGCCGCGGCCTGCGGCTGGTCCGCCAGGGCCTTCACGCTGTCCGGCATCTCGTCGACGACGCTGAACTCGGTGGCGGGCCGGGCGAAGGTGTCGCGCTCCTTGATCAGGAGCCAGGGATCCTCGCGGCCGTTGCCGCGGCCTTTCATGCGCACCAGCGTCCAGTGGCCGTGCAGCTTGTGCCCGCGCAACTCGAACTTCAGCTTGCCGTCGCGCCAGCCCTTGTGCGGGTCCTCCAGCGGATGCCAGGTGCCCTTGTCCCAGATGATGACCTTGCCGGCCCCGTAGTTGCCGGCGGGGATGGTGCCTTCGAAACGGTTGTACGCGATGGGATGGTCCTCGGTGGGCATCGCCATGCGCTTGTCGTTCGGGTCGAAGCTGGGGCCCTTGGGGACGGCCCAGCTCTTCATCGTGCCGTCCAGTTCGAGCCGGAAGTCGTAGTGCAGCCGCGTGGCCCAGTGCTTCTGGACGACGAAGCTGCGTGCGCCCTCGTCCGCCTCGCCGCCCTCGGCGGGCTCGGGCGTGGCGTCGAAGTTGCGTTTCTCGCGATAGGTCTTGAGCGCGTTTCGGTCCGGCATCGGAACGGGAAAGAGGGGGCCGCGGCCCCCTCATCATCTTCGCTTTTGTCCTTACGAGGCGCGGAACTGGTCCCGCAACATCCTGATCTGGTCATGGTTGCGCTGCACCCCCTGGTACTGGCGCTCGATGACCGAGCGGACGTTGGCGGGCAGGTTCTTCTGCAGCGCCTTCATGTAGCGCGCCTTGGCGTTGTCCTCTCCGCGCTCGCACTCTTCCAGCACCGCCTTGTCGTCGTAGGTGCTCAGCTTGGACTTGATCGAGACCCAGCCGCGGTGCATGGCGCCGAGCGCGCTGCCGTCGTCCTTGCTGTCGTGGCCGCATTCCCGCAGCAGCTGGTTCAGCTCCTGGGCGCCGCGGCGGCAGTCTTCCGCCCGCTGCATGAACACGGACTTGAGGTCCGGGCGGGTGGCCTGCTCGGCGCACTCGCGGAAGCCATGCTCGCCGTCCTTCGAGCACTCGACCAGGTCCTTCAGCACGTCGATCACGTCGCCGCGGTCGCCGTCGCTGTTGCCCGCGGTCTGCATGGCGCCCACGGCGCCGGCCGCGCCGGTCCCGCTGGGCGCGCCGCGCAGGCCCGTGTTGCCCATGTCGGGACTGCCCATGCCCGCGCGGCCCATGCCCGTGGTGCCCGAGCCGCCGGTCTGGTGGTAGTTGCGCGCCTGGTCGTCCGCGCGGCGCCAGGCGGCACTGGCCGCGGGGCTGGCGCGTTCCCAGTCCAGGGAAGAGTTGCCGCGGGTGCTGTCCCACTCGGACGCGAGCCGCGGCTCGACCGAGGTCCAGGGGTCGTCATAGCGCGTGCGGCCGGAGAGGCCCAGGCGATACGCGGGGCCGTAGTCGTCCCAGCTGTGGCCCTTCTCATGGTAGGGCTCCTTGTCGTAGTTCTCGCGCCAGAAGGCTTCCTCGGCGGTCGGGTTCACCGCCTCGCCCGCAGCGTGGCCGGCGAGACCGCCGACGACCGCGCCCACGACGCCGCCCACGGCGGCACCGATGGGACCCGCGATCGAGCCCGCCGCGGCGCCGGCGACGGCACCGCCCGTGGCGCCGATGCCCGTGCCGATCGGGTGCGCGCCGGGTTCGTCGGTGATCGGGTCGCGGTTCAGGTCACGGTCTTCGCGTTCTTCAGCAGCCATCGTTTGCTCCTTTGAATGGGTGGATGAAAAGGTCTTTCGGTCATCTTGGGGCGCAGGCCGAGCCACGCCGTCGGTCGCGAGCCCCCAACCCTTGTAGGAGCCGTCGGGCGAGCGCCCGCACGGCCGCGCCATGGCTGAGCGCACGCACAGCCGGACACAACAACGTCCTACACGGCGCCCGTCCGCGCGGCCTCACGCTGTGCCTTCGGGTGACGCCCATGAAATACTCACTGCGCAAGACGCCATCGCACCTTCACCTCACGTACAAGTACGGCGAGGCCAACGGGGGACTCCTCGGCCGCAACCTCGTGCTGGAGGTGGAGGCCAACGTCCTCACGCTGGAGATCGACCTGTCCGCCAACCTGCTGGCCCGCAACAAGCAGTCGGCCTGGTACCTGGACGCCGTCGGTCTCTCCTCCAACTACCACAAGCTCAAGTCGCTGCAGTGCCCGGACAACCTGGTGCGGGCGCGGCTGATCCGCGTGTGGGACGGCATGCAGGACCCCAAGCTGCGCATGCGGCTGGTGCTGAGTCCGAGGGGCCGCTACCTCTACGAGGTCGCTCCCCATTCGCTGTTCATGGGCGGCATCCAGCTCGACGTCCAGGCCTTCCTGGAAGAAGAGTCGGAGACCGGAACCCCCGAAACGAGCTCCCCGCAACCCGACGCCGCGCCGCTGGGCGAGGCCGATCCGCACAGGAAACACGCATGACGACCGATCGAATCGCCCGCTGGATCGCCGGCGCGGGAACTGCCTGCCTGCTCGCCCTGTCCGCCGTCGCGGCGCATGCGGATGCCGGCAGCCTGAAGGACAAGTACACGGAGCTGCAGGGCAACCTGCGCAGCAACTCCTATGGCCGCCAGATGCACATCGACTCCTCGGAGGGCGGCAACGCCCTGCAGGGCGACGTCTACGCGGTGCTGGACCACCCCTACGAGAAGGTCAAGGAGGCGCTGCAGGACCCGAACGCCTGGTGCGACATCATGCTGCTGCCCTTCAACACCAAGGCCTGCCAGGCGGGAGGCGGGCGGCTCGCCGTGCGCATCGGTCGCAAGTACGACCAGCCGGTGGATCAGGCCTATCGCCTCGACCTCGGATTCCAGCGCGCCGCCTCCGGCAGCGACTACCTCGAGACGCGCCTGGGCGCGGCGCAGGGGCCGTTCGGCACGCGGGACTACCGCATCGTCGCCGAGGCGATCCCGCTGGACGCGGGCCACAGCTTCCTGCACCTGAGCTATTCGTACGGCTACGGCGGCACCGGCAAGTTCGCGATGCAGGCCTATCTTTCCACGGCGGGCGCCAACAAGGCGGGCTTCACGGCGGGCGGCATGCGCGGCGCGATCGAGCGCAACGCCATGCGCTACTACCTCGCGATCGACGCGTACCTCGACACCATGGACCTGCCCGCGGGCCAGCGGGTGGAGCAGCGGATCGACCGGTGGTTCAGTGCGACCGAACGCTATCCGCGCCAGTTGCACGAGATGGACCGCAGCACGTACGTGACGATGAAGCGGCAGGAGTACGGCCGGGGCTAGTCCCGGGCCAGAAAAAAAAGGGGCGCGATCGCGCCCCTTTTTTGATTCCCCCGCGCAGGCGGGGGATACGTGAAACTCAACGAATGCCCGCCGCTGCCCGCAGCGCCTGCGCCTTGTCCGTGCGCTCCCACGTGAACTCCGGCTCCTCGCGGCCGAAGTGGCCGTAGGCCGCGGTCTTCGAGTAGATCGGGCGCAGGAGGTCGAGCATCTGGATGATGCCTTTCGGGCGCAGGTCGAAGTGCTCGTGCACCAGCTCGGCGATCTTGTGGTCGGGGATCACGCCCGTGCCTTCGGTGTACACGGTCACGTTCATCGGCCGGGCCACGCCGATCGCGTACGCGACCTGGATCTGGCACTGGCGCGCCAGGCCGGCGGCCACGACGTTCTTCGCCACGTAGCGCGCCGCATAGGCGGCCGAGCGGTCCACCTTCGACGGGTCCTTGCCCGAGAAGGCGCCGCCGCCGTGCGGGCAGGCGCCGCCGTAGGTGTCGACGATGATCTTGCGGCCGGTCAGGCCGCAGTCGCCCTGCGGGCCGCCGATGACGAAGCGTCCGGTCGGGTTGATCAGGTACCGGGTCTCCTTCAGCCACTCCTTGGGCAGCACCGGCTTGATGATCTCCTCGACCACCGCCTCGACGAAGGCCGGCTTCATGTGCTTGCCGTCGCTCATCTCCGGGCTGTGCTGGCTGGACAGCACGACCGTGTCGATGCTGTGCGGCTTGCCGTCGACGTAGCGCATGGTGACCTGCGACTTGGCGTCCGGACGCAGGAAGGGCAGGCGGCCGTCCTTGCGCAGCTGGGCCTGGCGCTCCACCAGGCGATGGGCGTAGTAGATCGGCGCGGGCATGAGCACCGGCGTCTCGTCGCAGGCGTAGCCGAACATCAGGCCCTGGTCGCCGGCGCCGGTGTTCAGGTAGTCGTCGGAGGCGTGGTCCACGCCCTGGGCGATGTCGTTGGACTGCTTGTCGTAGCAGACCATCACCGCGCAGCCCTTGTAGTCGATGCCGTATTCGGTGTTGTCGTAGCCGATGCGCTTGATCGTGTCGCGCGCGACCTGGATGTAGTCGACGTGCGCGTTGGTGGTGATCTCGCCGGCCAGGACTACCAGGCCCGTGTTGGCCAGGGTTTCGGCGGCCACGCGGCTGCGCGGGTCCTGCGTGAAGATCGCGTCCAGGATCGCGTCCGAGACCTGGTCGGCCAGCTTGTCGGGGTGTCCTTCGGACACGGATTCGGAAGTGAAGAGGAAGTCGTTCGCCATTTGAATAAACTCCAGCGGTTGCCAGTGCGGGAAGGCGCGTTGCCTTCTGCCGGAGCTCGGGCGAACGCTTTAGCAGAATTCTTTAGAGTCGCCCTGCAAGTAGTTCAATAACTCGGCGACAGCGCGATTTTAACCGTTGTGAAACGTCTCTTCCAAATTCTCTCCGCCTGGCCCCTGTCCGTGTTGCATTTCCTGGGGGCTGCCATGGGCTGGGTCGCCTTCCTGGGCTCGCCCACGTACCGGCGCCGTTTCGTGGCCAATGCCGCGCAGGGCGGCTTCGGCTTCGCCCAGGTGCGGCGCGCCGTCGCCGAGGCCGGCAAGCTGGTGGCCGAGACGCCCCGGCTGTGGTTCGGGGCCATGCCCCCTGTGCACTGGGAGCAGGCCGCGATGATCGAGGCCCTGCGCGCCGAAGGCCGCGGCATCGTCTTCCTCACCCCCCACCTCGGTTGCTTCGAGGTCACCGCCCGGTCCTACGCCGCGCAGTTCGGGCCCGTGACGGTGCTCTACCGGCCGGCGCGCAAGCCCTGGCTGCGGGAGCTGGTCGCCACCTCGCGCTCCCGGCCCAACATGACGGCCGTGCCCACCACCCTGTCCGGCGTGCGCCAGATGCTGCGGGCGCTGAAGGCCGGCGAGGCCGTGGGCCTGCTGCCGGACCAGGTGCCGCCGCAGGGGCTCGGCGTCTGGGCGCCGTTCTTCGGCCGCGAGGCCTACACCATGACCCTGCCGGCCCGCCTGGTCCAGCAGACCGGCGCCGTGCTGCTGCTGGTCTGGGGCGAACGCCTGCCGGGCGGGCGCGGCTACCACGTGCACGTGCGGCGCTTCGACGGGGAACTCGCGCGCGAGCCCGTCGAGGCCGCCGCGCAGGTCAACGCGGAGATGGAGCGCATGGTGCGCGCCGGGCCCACCCAGTACCTGTGGGGCTACGCGCGCTACAAGCAGCCGCGCGAGGAGGTCGTCGCATGATGAGCCGCCTCGGGATCGCGCTGATGCGCGCCATCGCGCACCTGCCCCTGTCGTGGGTGCGGGCCCTCGGCCATGCACTCGGGGTCCTGCTGTACGCCCTGGTGGGGTCGCGCCGCAAGGTGGTGGACGTCAACCTTCGCCTGTGCTTCCCCCAGTGGACGGAGGCGCAGCGGCGGCAGGCCACGCGCGACGTGTTCGTCCACGTGGCGCAGTCCTTCCTCGATCGCGCCTGGCTGTGGCACGCGCCTCCGGACGTCGTGCGCAGCCGGGTGCGGCTCACGGGCGCAGTGGGGGAACTGGAGGGCAAGGAGGGGACGATCCTGTTCTGCCCGCACTTCGTCGGGCTCGACGCCGGCGTGTCGGCCATGTCGCAGCAGGTGCCGCGCACCTTCGTGGGCATCTACACGCAGCAGAGCAATCCCGTGGTGGATGCCTGGGTGCTCAAGGGCCGGAACCGCTTCGGCGACGCCCGTCCCATGAGCCGCTCGGAAGGCGTGCGCGACCTGATCGCGGCGCTGCGCGCGGGCAACGTCATGTACCTGCTGCCCGACATGAATTTCGGCCCGGAGGAATCGATCTTCGTGCCCTTCTACGGGGTGCCGGCGGCCACGGTGCCTTCGCTGTCGCGCTTTTCCCGCCTCGGCAAGGCCAAGGTGGTGCCGCTGATCACCCGGCTCACGCCGGAGGGCTACGAGGTGAGGGTCTGCGAGGCCTGGCGGGGCTACCCGACGAAGGACCTCGAAGCGGACACGGCGCTGATGAACCTCCGGCTGCAGGAGTACATCGACGGGATGCCGTCCCAGTACTACTGGGTGCACAAGCGCTTCAAGACGCGGCCGCCGGGGGAGCGGGCGGTCTACTGAAGAAAGGCGGCGAGGCGCTGCGCCACGAGCTGCGGCTGCTCGTGGACGATCCAGTGCGAGGCGTCCGGCACCTTCTGCACCGTGAGCCGCGGGACGTAGTCCTCGAGCCCGTCCACCAGCTCGGGCAGCAAGGCCGTGTCCTGCATGCCCCACAGCACCAGCGTGGGAACGTCCACCGTGAGCATTCCGCGCGGCAGGCTGATGGCGGATGCCCCCGGGTCGTCGGCGCGCGCGGGGCGCAGCGGCGAGGCGCGATAGTAGTTCAGGCCGCCCGTCAGGCTGCGGTCCCATACCTCGCGGTAGCGGGCCTGGAGGGCCTCCGTGAGCCAGCCGGCGGGCCCCCAGTGCGTGAAGAAGCCGAACAGGCGGCGGTAGCCGTCCTCGCGCAGCAGCGCCTCGGCATCGGGCCGCACGAGGAAGTTCATGTACGCGCTGGCCTCTTTCTGCGCATCGCTGCATTGCAGGGCGCGCAGGAAGGTGCCGGGATGGGGAGAGTTGACGATCGCGAGCCGCTGCAGCAGTTGCGGCTGCTGGTTCGCGAGGTTCCAGGCGATGCCGCCGCCCCAGTCGTGCGCGACGAGGCACGCCAGCGGCGCGCCTTCGAGTTGCGCCAGCGCGGCGATGTCCTGCACGAGGAACTTCGCCCGGTAGGCCGCGACTTCGGCGGGCTGCGAGGAGGCCTCGTAGCCCCGCAGGTTGGGCGCGATGCAGCGGTAGCCGCCGTGGGCCTCCTGCGCGAAGTGCTCCAGCAGTTCGTCCCACACGAAGGCCGCTTCGGGGAAGCCGTGCAGGAACATCAGGACCGGGCGGCCGCGCTCTCCCGCGGCGCGGCAACTGAGGGTGATGCCGTGGGGGAGCGCCTGCTGCCAGGTCTGGATCGTCATGCGGTCTCCGGATGGGCCCAGTGCCAGAGGAGCAGCGAGGCCTCCTCCACGCCCTGCTTCTTCAGGGCGGAGAACAGTTTCACCTCGCCGCCGGCCGTCTGCAGGCGCGCGATCGACAGCGCCTTGTTCGCTTCCGAGCGATTGAGCTTGTCCGCCTTGGTGAGGAGCACCAGGAACTTCAATCCCGCCTCGACCCGCGGCCGGATCACTTCCAGCAGGATTTCGTCGAGTTCGGTCATGCCGTGGCGCGGGTCGACCATCATGACCACGCCGACCAAGTTGGGCCTCGTGACCAGGTAGTTGGCCATGACCTGCTGCCAGCGCAGCTTGTCCAGCTTGGGCACGGCCGCATAGCCGTAGCCGGGCAGGTCCGCCAGCACGGCGTCGGTGACGCCCTGCTTGCCCAGGGAGAATAGGTTGATCGCCTGGGTGCGGCCCGGCGTCTTGGAGGCGAACGCGAGGCGCTTCTGCTGCGTCAACGTGTTGATGCAGGTGGACTTGCCCGCGTTGGAGCGGCCCACGAAGGCGATTTCGGGCACCTCCAGCTCCGGCAGGTGTTCGAGCCGGGGCGCGGTGGTGAGGAAGCGGGCGGTGTGCAGCCAGGAGACGGCCTGCGCCGCGGAAGGCCCCGTCGTGGAGGTGGAAGGGGCGCTGGGGCCCGGCGGGGAGTTCATAGGGGCGGAAGAGGGGACGAGGCGGCATTGTAGAATCTCGGGGTTTTGCGCCAACGAACCCAAGAAACGTGATCAAGTCGCCTGCTTCCCTGCTGCTGGCCGCCGCGCTGGCTCTTTTCGCCCTCCCGTCGGGGGCCCAGCAGCCGGCCGCCAGCGCTGCGGCGCCCGCTGCCTCGGCCCCTGCTGCCGCCGCGGAACCCGCTCCCGCGCACGCCGCCGTGGCTGCCGCCCCGAACGGCAAGGTCGATCCGGCCGCCGGCGAGGCCAAGTTCGGCACCGTCTGCGTCGCCTGCCACGGCCAGGGGGGCAATTCCGGCACCGCCGCCAACCCGAAGCTGTCCGCCCAGCACCCGGCGTACATCGTCAAGCAGCTGCAGGAGTTCAAGAGCGGCAAGCGGCCCAACCCGATCATGCAGGGCTTCGCCTCCCAGCTGACGGACGGCGACATGAAGAACATCGCGGCCTACGTCGGCGCCCAGAAGGCCAGCCCGGGCTTCGCCAAGGACAAGGAACTGGTCTCCCTGGGCGAGAAGATCTACCGCGGCGGCGTCCAGAGCCGCCAGCTGCCCGCCTGCGCCGGCTGCCACAGCCCCAACGGCGCCGGCATCCCCGCGCAGTACCCGCGCCTGTCCGGCCAGCATTCCGACTACACGGCCGGCCAGCTGGTCGCCTTCCGCGATGGCGTGCGCAAGAACAGCGCGCAGATGGCGCAGATCGCTGCCAAGCTCAACGACCGCGAGATCCGCGCCGTGGCGGATTACATCGCCGGCCTGCGCTGAAGCCAGCCAGCGGTTGAACTAAGCGCCGCCAAGTCCAACCAAGAAGGGCGGGCACCTCGCGAGAGGGCCCGCCCTTGTCGTTTCCCTCCCGATGAACGTAACCACCGCCGACCCGCCGCTGCCGCCCGCCCCCGCCACCTCGCGGCCCCGTGCGCTGCTGGAACTGCTGTCGTCGATGCGCTTCGCCATCGCGCTGCTGACGGTCATCTGCATCGCCTCGGTGATCGGCACCGTGCTGAAGCAGCAGGAGCCGGTGGGCAACTACATCAACCAGTTCGGGCCGTTCTGGGCCGAGCTGTTCCTGGCGATCCGCCTCAACGCCGTCTACGGAGCCTGGTGGTTCCTGCTGATCCTGGCGTTCCTGGTGGCGAGCACCTCCCTGTGCATCGCGCGGAACACGCCCAAGATCCTGGCCGACCTCAAGGCCACCAAGGAAAACATCCGCGAGAGCGCGCTGCTGGCCTTCCACCACCGGGCCGAGGGCACGCTCGCCGGCCCGCCGGAGGCGCAGGCGCGGCGCATCGGCCAGGCGCTGGCGAAGAGCGGCTGGAAGGTGCGGCTGCAGCAGCGCGGCGCGTCCGGCTGGATGGTCGCGGCCCGGGCCGGCGGCGTGAACAAGATCGGCTACCTGGCCGCGCACGGCGCGATCGTGCTGGTGTGCCTCGGCGGCCTGCTCGATGGCGACCTGATCGTGCGGGCGCAGATGCTATGGGACGGCAAGCAGCCGTACAAGGGCGGCGGCACGATCGCCGACGTGCCGGCGCAGCACCGCCTGCCGTCCACCAATCCCACCTTCCGCGGCAACCTCATGGTGGCCGAGGGGATGCAGTCCTCCACCGCGGTCCTGAACCAGTCGGACGGCATCCTGCTGCAGGAATTGCCGTTCGCGATCGAGCTGAAGAAGTTCGTGGTGGAGCACTACGCGACCGGCATGCCCAAGCTGTTCGCCAGCGACATCGTGATCCACGACCGGATCAGCGGCGAGCAGATCCCGGCGCGGGTGGAAGTGAACCACCCGGTGCGCCATCGCGGCATCGAGATCTACCAGGCCAGCTTCGACGACGGCGGCTCCGCGGTGACCTTGCAGGGCCTGCCCATGGACGGCGGCCGCCACCGCTTCGAGGTCCAGGGCACCATCGGCGCCTCGACCGAGCTGGCGAAGAACCGGCAGCCCGGCGCGGAGAAGATGACGCTGGAATTTACCGGCCTTCGGGTGATGAATGTGGAGAACCTCGCCGATGCCGGCGGCTCCGCGAGCGGGGCGGACGTGCGCGGCGTCGACCTGCGCCAGTCGCTCGACGCCCGCCTGGGCGCGGCCAACAAGACCAGCGCGAAGAAGCTGCTGCGCAACGTCGGCCCCACCGTGACCTACAAGCTGCGCGACGCGGCCGGCCAGGCGCGCGAGTTCCAGAACTACATGCTGCCGATGGACCTGGGCGACGGCGTGCCGCAGTTCATGCTGGGCGTGCGCGACAACCCCGACGAGGCCTTCCGCTACCTGCGGGTGCCGGCCGACGAGAACGGCACGCTCGAGGGCTACCTGCGCCTGCGCGCGGCCCTGGCCGATCCCGCCCTGCGCGATGCCGCGGCGCGCGCCTATGCGAAGGCGGCGACCGACCCGGCGAAGCCGGAGATGGCGCAGCAGATGATCGCCTCGACGGCCCGCGTGCTGGGGCTTTTCGCCGGCGCCGCGCCGGACGGGGCCCAGGGCACCGGAGGCCTGCAGGCGGTGTCGGAGTTCATCGAGGCGAAGGTGCCGGAGGCCGAGCGGACCCGGGCCGGCGAGGTGCTGGTGCGCATCCTCAATGGCACCCTGCTGGAGCTGGCGCAACTGAGCCGCGAGAAGGCGGGCCTGCAGCCCCTGCCGCGCAACGAGCGCACCCAGGCCTTCATGACGCAGGCGGTGCTGGCGCTGAACGACGGCTTCGCCTACCCGGCGCCCGTCGCGTTCCAGTTGAAGGACTTCCGGCAGGTGCAGGCCAGCGTGTTCCAGGTGACGCGTTCGCCCGGCCGCTCCGTCGTGTACCTCGGTTGCGCCCTGCTGATCCTGGGGGTCTTCGCCATGCTGTATGTTCGCGAGCGCCGGCTGTGGGTCTGGCTGAGTCCGGACGGCGCCGGCTCGCGGGCGCGGATGGCGCTGTCCAGCAACCGCAAGCTGCTGGACGTGGACCGCGAATTCCAACGCCTGAAGGACAAGCTGCTGGGAGCCACGGCATGAACACCGCCACCACCACCCTCACCCTCGACGAGGGCTTCTTCGCCCGCCGCAACCCGGTCGACTGGCTCTTCGCCCTGCTCGTGGCCGCCGGCGGCGGCTACGCCTTCGCCCGCTACGCGCAGCACATGGACGTCTACGAGAAGGCCATCCTGCTCGCGTCCCTCCCCGCCGCGATCTGGCTCGGATGGTTCTGGCGGCCGCTGCGCGCGCTGATGCTGGCGGTCGCGGGGCTGTCGCTGCTGGGCGTGGCCTCCTACCAGGGCGACATCGCGCGGGCCGACAGCGTGTTCTGGCTGAAGTACTTCCTTTCCAGCCAGTCGGCCATCCTCTGGATGAGCGTGCTGTTCGTCATGAGCACGGTGTTCTACTGGATCGGCATGTTCGCGCGCGGCCAGTCCGCCACCATGGAGACGATCGCCTCGCGCCTCGCCTGGGTGGGCATCGCGCTGGCGCTGGTCGGCACGATGGTGCGGTGGTACGAGAGCTACCTGCTCGGCCCGGACATCGGCCACATCCCGGTCAGCAACCTTTACGAGGTGTTCGTCCTGTTCTGCTGGATGACCACGGCGTTCTACCTCTACTTCGAGCAGCAGTACGAGACCCGCGCGGTCGGCGCCTTCGTGATGCTGGTGGTGAGCGCCGCCGTCGGCTTCCTGTTCTGGTACTCGATGGCCCGCGAGGCGCACGAGATCCAGCCGCTGGTGCCCGCGCTCAAGAGCTGGTGGATGAAGCTGCACGTGCCGGCCAACTTCATCGGCTACGGGACCTTCTCGCTGGCTGCGATGGTGGCCTTCGCTTACCTCGTGAAGCTGCAGGGGGCCGAGACGCGCTGGCGGCGGCTCGCCCCGCTGTGGGTGCTGGGCGTGTTCCTCTCGGTGCTGCCGATGGCCTTCCGCAAGTCGGTCGAGACCAGCAGCAGCTACTGGACGGTCTATTTCGCGGTCGCCGCGCTGATCGTGGGAGGCATCCTGCTGGCGCGGCGGCGCATCGCGGCGCGGCTGCCCGCGCTCCACGTGCTGGACGACGTCATGTACAAGTCCATCGCCGTCGGCTTTGCCTTCTTCACCATCGCCACCGTGCTCGGTGCGCTGTGGGCGGCCGAAGCCTGGGGCGGCTACTGGAGCTGGGACCCGAAGGAGACCTGGGCGCTCATCGTCTGGCTGAACTACGCGGCCTGGCTGCACATGCGGCTGATGAAAGGCCTGCGCGGCACGGTGTCGGCCTGGTGGGCGCTGGTCGGCCTGGCGGTCACGACCTTCGCCTTCCTGGGCGTCAACATGTTCCTGTCGGGGCTCCACAGCTACGGCGAGCTCTGACGTCCCTGCCGTCGGCAGGAAATCCGAATCCTTGCAAGAATGGGCACGTAGCACCGAAGGAGACGAAAGCATGCTGATCCGGACCGGCCGCGACGGTTTCCAGCACCCGATCGCCAGCGAGATCACGTCGCGTGCCGTCTACGAGGACCGGCGGCGGCTGCTGAAATGGATGGCCACCGGCGTCGCCGGGGCGGCGCTGGCCCAGTGGGCGCAGCGCGAGGCGCTGGCGCAGGTCTCGCGTCCCGGCAAGCGCCCCGCGCTGCAGGCCGTGCGCTCCACGATCCCCGGCGCGGTGACGATGGACAAGGTCACCGAATTCAAGGACGCCAGCAGCTACAACAACTACTACGAGTTCGGCACCGACAAGGGCGACCCGGTCGAGCACGCGCACACGCTCAAGACCTCGCCGTGGACGGTGGAGATCGAGGGGCTGGTGAAGAAGCCCGGCAAGTACGCGCTGGAGGACCTGCTGAAGCTGTCGGCCCAGGAGGAGCGGATCTACCGCCTGCGCTGCGTCGAGGGCTGGTCGATGGTGATCCCCTGGGTCGGCTACTCGCTGGCGAAGCTGGTGGAGAAGGTGGAGCCGCTGGGCAGCGCGAAGTTCGTCGAGTTCGTGACGCTGGCGGACCCGAAGCAGATGCCCTATGTCGGTTCCCGCGTGCTGGACTGGCCCTATGTCGAGGGTCTGCGGATGGACGAGGCCATGCACCCGCTCACGCTGCTCACCTTCGGCATGTACGGCGAGGTGCTGCCGAACCAGAACGGCGCGCCGGTGCGCGTGGTGGTGCCGTGGAAGTACGGCTTCAAGAGCGGCAAGAGCATCGTGAAGATCCGCTTTGTCGAGCAGATGCCCAAGACCGCGTGGAACAAGGCCGCGGCCAACGAGTACGGCTTCTATTCCAACGTGAACCCCAACGTGGACCACCCGCGCTGGTCGCAGGCCACCGAGCGGCGCATCGGGGAGGACGGGCTGTTCGCCAAGAAGCGCAAGACGCTCATGTTCAATGGCTACGAGCCGCAGGTCGGCCAGCTCTATGCGGGCCTGGACCTGAAGAAGAACTTCTGAACGGCGGATGACGCTTTCCCGCGCCCTGCTGCATCCGGCGGCCAAGCCGGTCCTGTTCGTGCTGGGGCTGCTGCCCTTCGCGTGGCTGTTCTACGGCGCCCTGGCCGACCGCCTGGGCGCGAATCCGGCCGAATACCTCTCGCGCTCCACCGGCGACTGGACGCTGCGCTTCCTGTGCCTCACGCTGGCGGTGACGCCCCTGCGCGTGGTCGCGGGCCTCCCGACGCTGGCGCGCTTCCGGCGCATGCTGGGCCTCTTCACCTACTTCTACGTGGTGCTGCACTTCCTGGCCTACAGCTGGTTCGACCAGGGCTTCGACCTCGGCGAGATCGGCAAGGACATCGCCAAGCGCCCCTTCATCCTGGTGGGCTTCGCCGGCTTCGTGCTGCTCACGCCGCTGGCGGCCACTTCGTTCAATCGCGCCGTGAAGGCGCTGGGGGCGAAGCGCTGGCAGGCCCTGCACAAGCTGGTCTACGCGATCGCGCCGCTCGGCATCCTGCACTTCTTCTGGATGCGGGCGGCCAAGAACAATTTCGGCGAGGTCGCCGTCTATGCGGCCATCCTCGCGGTGCTGCTCGGATGGCGGGTGCGGGAGTTCCTGCGCAAGCGGCAGGCGCGCCCGTCGCCCGGCACGCGCCGGCCGTCGGCCGGCTGAGCACGCTCAGGGCAGCAGGTGCTCCTTGCGCAACTGGTCCGCGACGTCCTCCCGCTCGCGCACCACGTGCACCTGCGCGCCGTCCACCAGCACCTCCGCCGCGCGCCCGCGCGTGTTGTAGTTGCTGGCCATGCTCATGCAGTAGGCGCCGGCGGAGAGCACCGCCAGCAGGTCGCCCGCTTGCACCGCGAGGCTGCGCTCGCGGCCGATCCAGTCGCCGCTCTCGCACACCGGCCCGACCACGTCGTACACCTGCGACTGCGCCGTGGGGCGCGCCAGCGGCACGATCTGGTGGAACGCCTCGTACATGGCCGGGCGCGGCAGGTCGTTCATCGCCGCGTCGATGATGCAGAAGTTCTTCTGCTCGCCGGGCTTGAGGTACAGCACCTCGGCCACGCACAGGCCGGCGTTGCCGACCAGCGAGCGGCCCGGCTCGATCATCAGCTGGCGCCCGCCGAAGCCGCGCGCGTCCAGCCGCTGGAACAGGCGCTGCCACAGCGCGTCGGCCGCCGGCGGCTGCTCGTCGTTGTAGACGATGCCCAGGCCGCCGCCGAAGTCGATGTGCTCGATGGGGATGCCGGCCTCCTCGATCTGCGTCACCAGGTCCAGGATGCGGTCCATGGCATCGAGGTAGGGCAGCACCTGCGTGATCTGCGAGCCGATGTGGCAGTCGATGCCGACGACGCGCAGCCCGGGCAGGGCGGCGGCGCGCTGGTAGGCGCGCAGCGCGTCCTTGTGGGCGATGCCGAACTTGTTGCCCTTCAGGCCGGTGGAGATGTAGGGGTGCGTGAGCGGGTTGACGTCGGGGTTCACGCGCAGGCTGACCGGCGCCCGGGTGCCCAGGTCGACGGCCACTTCGCTCAGCACCTCCAACTCCGCCTCGCTTTCGACGTTGAAGCAGTGGATGCCGACTTCCAGCGCGCGCCGCATCTCGCGCCGGCTCTTGCCGACGCCCGAGAAGATGATGTCCTCGCCCCT
Organism: Ramlibacter monticola; assembly: GCF_016722785.1. GTDB lineage: Bacteria > Pseudomonadota > Gammaproteobacteria > Burkholderiales > Burkholderiaceae_C > Ramlibacter > Ramlibacter monticola. Next base: position 364,820 of record NZ_JAEQNE010000004.1, read on the forward strand.
GGCGCCGGCGGCCAGCACGCGTTCGAGCTCGCCGCCCGAGACGATGTCGAAGCCGCAGCCGGCGCGCGCGAACACCTGCAGGATGGCCAGCGAGGAGTTCGCCTTCATCGCGTAGCAGATCTTCGCCTTGCGGCCGGCGAAGCCGCGCTGGTAGGCGCCGAGCGCCGCAAGCATCGCGTTGCGCGAATAGACGAACAGGGGCGTGCCGTGCTCGCGCGCCAGGTCGGCGAGCCGCACGTCCTCGACGAACAGTTCCTCGCCCCGGTACTGCACGAAGGGGGCGCCAGGCAGGCGGGGCGCGCTCATGGCCGCGGCACCGGGTTGGCGGTGCCCGTGGGCGGCGCGGAGGCGGCCGGCGTGGGCTGGATCGCGCTGCTGGAAGGCGCCGGCGTCAAGCTTTCCGGCCTCAACGCCTCGGGCAGGGTGGCGCGCCCGGCGGCGGCTTCGCCCGTGGGGAGGTACAGCGCGCCCCTCTGGCCGCAGGCCGCGAGCAGGGCGATCGCGCCCAGCGCGATCAACGGCCGCTGCGCGGCTCCTAGAATTTGCAGAACACCTGACATTTGGAAATTGTAATGACCGATCTCGAATACCTCGACCGCGCCGAGGCCCTGCTGAAGGCCGTGGAGGCGGATTGCGACCGGATCAACGAAAGCACCGACGCGGACATCGACAACCAGCGGGTCGGCGGCATGGTGACGCTGATCTTCCCAAACCAGAGCCAGATCGTGGTGAACCTGCAGAAGCCGCTGCAGGAAGTGTGGATGGCCGCCAAGGCGGGCGGCTTCCACTACCGCTACGACGGCCAGTGCTGGCGCGACACCAAGGGCCATGGCGGCGAGTTCTTCGCCGACCTGAGCCGCTACGCCAGCGAGCAGGCGGGACGCCCGCTCGCCTTCGCTAGTTCCTGAACAGGTCCAGGATGCTGCGGCGCTCGTCGTTGGGCGCGGAGCGCGGCGCCTGGCCGTCGGAGTTGAGCAGGCTGCGGTCGCCCGGGGCGCCCGGCGACTGCTCGCCCGAGGAGCCGCCCGTGCGCGGCGCGCCATTGGCCGGCGGGGCGCCGCCCGATTCACCCGCCAGGCCCAGCGAGCGGATGCCCGCGCCCGGCGCGTATTCCTCGTAGTACCACTCGCCGGCGACGTTGACCACGCCCTCGGGGGCGGCCGGTTCCATCACGGGCACGCCCTTGAGGGCGGTCTCCATGAAGTTGATCCAGATCGGCAGGCTCAGGCCGCCGCCCGTCTCGCGGTCGCCCAGCGAGCGGGGCGTGTCGAATCCCATCCAGACGATGGCCACCAGCGTCGGATGGAAGCCATTGAACCAGGTGTCCATCGAGTCGTTGGTCGTGCCGGTCTTGCCGTAGAGGTCCGGGCGCTTGAGTTCGCGCTGGGCGCGCGCGGCCGTGCCGACCCGGGCGACTTCCTGCAGCAGGCGATCCATCATGAAGGCGTTGCGGGCATCGATCGCGCGCATCGACTCGTTCAGCAGCGGCGGCTGGCTCTCCACCAGCGCCTTGCCCTTCTGGTCGGCGATCCGGGTGATCAGCCACGGGTTGACGCGGTAGCCGCCGTTGGCGAACACCGAGTAGCCCAGCGCCATCTGCATCGGCGTGACCGAGCCCGCGCCCAGGGCCATGGTGAGGTAGGGCGGATGCTTCTCGGCCTCGAAGCCGAAGCGGGTGATCCAGTCCTGCGCGCTCTGCGCGCCCACCGCCTGCAGGATCCGGATCGACACCATGTTCTTGGACTTGGCCAGCGCGGTGTGCAGCGGCATCGGGCCTTCGAACTTGCCGTCGTAGTTCTTGGGCTCCCAGGGCTGGCCGCCGGTCACCCCGGCGTCGAAGAACAGGGGGCCGTCGTTGACGATGGTCGAGGGCGTGAAGCCCTTTTCCAGCGAGGCGGAGTAGATGAAGGGCTTGAAGCCGGAGCCGGGCTGCCGCCAGGCTTGGGTGACGTGGTTGAACTTGTTCTTGTTGAAGTCGAAGCCGCCCACCAGGGCATGGATGGAGCCGTCGCGAGGGTCGATGGCGACGAAGGCGCCCTCGACCTCGGGCAGCTGGGTGATCTCCCAGGTGTCCTTGGCGGACTTCATCACGCGGATGACCGCGCCGCGCCGGATCTTGATCTTGGGCGGCGCCTTGTCGGACAGGCCCGATTGCGCCGGCCGCAGGCCCTCGCCGACGATGTCGACGTGGTCGCCGTTCGCGCGCACGGCGACGATCTTCTTGGGCGTGGCTTCCAGCACCACCGCCGCCAGCACGTCGCCGTTGTCCGGGTGGTCGGCCAGCGCGTCGTCGATGGCGTCGTCCACCTCCTTCGGGTCGGTCGGCAGGTCGACGAAGCGCTCGGGGCCGCGGTAGATCTGGCGCTTCTCGTAGGCCATGATCCCCTGGCGCAGCGCCTTGTATGCGGCTTCCTGCTCGCGGGCGCGCACGGTCGTGTAGACGTTCAGGCCGCGGGTGTAGGTTTCGTCGCCGTACTGGGCAAAGACGAGCTGGCGCACCGTCTCGGCGATGTACTCGGCGCGGACGGCCGTGGTCTGCGTTCCCGTGCGGACCCGCAGTTCCTGCTTCTTGGCGGCTTCCGCCTCGGCGGCCGTGATGAAGCCGTTCTCCTCCATCCGTTCGATGATGTAGAGCTGGCGGGCGCGCGCCCGCGACGGGTTGCTCACCGGGTTGAAGGCCGACGGCGCCTTGGGCAGGCCGGCCAGCATGGCCGCCTCGGCGATCGTGATTTCCTTCAGCGGCTTGCCGAAATAGGTCTCCGAGGCGGCCGCGAACCCGTAGGCGCGGTTGCCCAGGAAGATCTGGTTCATGTAGATCTCGAGGATCTGGTCCTTCGACAGCAGGTGTTCCAGCTTGAAGGTCAGGAGGACCTCGTACAGCTTGCGGGTGAAGGTCTTCTCGGACGACAGGTAGACGTTGCGGGCCACCTGCATGGTGATGGTGGAGGCGCCCTGGCTCTTGGCCCGTCCCAGGTTGGCGACGCCGGCCCGCATCAGGCCCTTGTAGTCCACGCCGTTGTGCGAATAGAAGCGTGCGTCCTCGATCGCCAGGACGGCATTTTTCATCACCTGCGGAATTTCGCCGATGGGCGTCAGGTTGCGGCGCTCCTCGCCGAACTCGCCCAGCAGCACGCCGTCGGCGGAAAACACGCGCAGCGGCAGCTTGGGGCGGTAGTCCGCCAGGTCTCCGATGTCCGGCAGGTTGGGATAAGCCACCGCCAGGGCGACGCCCCCCACGGTGACCACGGCGGCCACCAGCGCGAACGCCAGCCCGAAGGTCCAGCCGAACAGCTTCAGCAGGAAGCGCTGCCAGAACGGGCGGCGGCGGGAGGTGGGGCCGGGTCCGGGAGTGTCAGAAGAAGAATCGGAAGCCATAAAACTCCAGCGGGGCGTCCCGGGGCGCCCATTTTAAAAACGCAATTCATCAGAGCCGGGAGGCTGCCAGCCGGTTCCGGTCCGGTGTTTCCGGGGGCCGGAAAAGGACAGCCGGCACAGGGCTGGGGACAGCCGGCGTACCACGTCAGTATCGCAGCAAATCGCGTAGGGTTTTCCCAACGCGCTCAACCGTGGAGAGGGGGAAATTCCTTTTGGGACAAGGACCTTACTGCTAGCATTGATGTGGAATCTTAAGTTCGTTACGCCTTGACACGAAGGCGTCGTAGGAGGCGGGATTGTTCACTTTCGGGTCTTTGTTCGGCCGCCAGTCGGCCCCGCTGCTGGGGCTGGACATCAGTTCTTCCAGCGTCAAGCTCGTCGAGCTCGGCCTCAGGAAGGACGGCGGTTTCGTCCTGGAACGCTGTGCCATCGAGCCCCTGGAGCGTGGCTGGATCAACGACGGCAACGTCGAGAAGTTCGACGAGGTCGCCGAGGCCATGCGGCGCGTCATCAAGAAGAGCGGCACCCGGACGCGCAATGTTGCCATGGCATTGCCTGCGTCGGCGGTGATCACCAAGAAAATCATCCTGCCCGGCGGCCTGTCCGAACAGGACCTGGAAGTGCAGGTCGAGACCGAAGCCAACCAGTACATCCCCTTCTCGCTGGATGAAGTGAGCCTGGACTTCTGCGTCGTCGGCCCGAGCAGCACGTCCGCCGGCGACGTGGAGGTGCTGATCGCCGCCTCCCGCAAGGAAAAGGTGCAGGACCGCCAGGGCCTGGCCGAAGCGGCCGGCCTGAAGCCGGTGATCATCGACGTCGAATCGTACGCGGCGCGCCTCGCCGCCAGTCGCCTGATCGGCGGCCTGCCCGACGCCGGCAAGGACCAGCTGGTCGCGCTGTTCGAAGTCGGTGCCAGCACCACCAGCATGCAGGTCATCCGCAACGACGAGGTGCTGTACGACCGCGACCAGGCTTTCGGCGGCGCCCAGCTCACCCAGCTCATCGTCCGGCACTACGGCTTCTCGCCGGAGGAGGCCGAGACCAAGAAGCGCAGCGGCGAACTGCCCGAGGACTATGAAATGGGCGTGCTGAAGCCCTTCGTCGACAGCATGGCGCAGGAAGTCGCCCGCGCCCTGCAGTTCTTCTTCACCAGCACTCCGCACAACCGCGTGGACCAGATCATGGTGGCCGGCGGCTCGGCGGCGCTGCCGGGCCTGAGCGAATCCATCATGGCCCACACCTCGTTCCCCTGCACCCTGGCCGATCCCTTCCAGGGCATGGAGATCGGCGACAACGTCCGGGAGAAGAAGGTGCGCCGCGAAGCGCCGTCGTACCTGACCTCCTGCGGGCTGGCGATGCGGAGGTTCCTGCAGTGATCCTGATCAACCTGTTGCCGCACCGAGAGGCGGCACGCAAGCGCCGGCGCGAGATGTTCTACGCCGGCCTGGGCGCTTCGGCGCTGGCCGGTGCGGTGATCGCCGGCGGCATCTACCTCTGGTACGGCGCCCAGATCTCCAACCAGCAGATGCGCAACACCATCCTGGCCACCGAGAACCAGCGTCTGGACAGCCAGATCAAGGACATCGCGGCACTGCAGGAGGAGATCGCGGCCCTGCGCGCCCGCCAGCAGGCGGTGGAAGACCTGCAGGCCGACCGCAACATGCCGGTGCACCTGCTCAACGAGCTGTCCCGGCTGCTGCCGGACGGCATCTACCTGACCAGCATGAAGCAGGTCAACGACAACGTGGCGCTGGCCGGCATCGCGCAGTCCAACGAGCGCGTCTCGGAACTGCTGCGCAACCTGAGCTCGGGCAGCCCCTGGATCGCCCGGCCGGAACTGATCGAGATCGTGGCGACCAACGTCACGCTGCCGCCCAAGGACACCCGCCGGGTGGCGAACTTCAAGATCAACGTGAAGGTGCTGCGCGCCAGCGAGGCGCAGAAGGCCGCGGCCGCCGCGAGCGCTGCCGCTGCCGCCGCGCCGTCGAGCGGCGTGGTGGCCGCGCCGATGGGCGCCGCCAGCGCCCCCAGCGCCGCCGTGGCCGCCGTCACTCCCGCTTCGGCCAGGAAGTGACGCCCCCTCGTTTCCCGCCTACCGCAACCAGGGTCTGAACCATGGCCGTACCCTCCCTCGACACTGCCGCCCTCAAGGAACAGATCGTCTCCCAGTTCCGCGGCCTCGATCCGAACGAACCGGGCTCCTGGCCCCTCGTCCCGAAGCTGCTGGTCTGCGTGGCCGTCATCGTCGCCATCGTGGTGGCCCTGTGGTTCTCCTGGCTCACGACCTCCGCCGAGGAACTCGAGGCGGAACAGAAGAAGGAACTCGGCCTGCGCGAGGACTACAAGAAGAAGCTCACGCAGGCGGTCAACCTCGATGCCCTGCGCAAGCAGCGCGAGCAGGTGCAGCAGTACGTGACGCAGCTGGAGAAGCAGCTTCCGAGCAAGGCGGAGATGGACGCCCTGCTGTCCGACATCAACCAGGCGGGCCTCGGCCGCAGCCTGACCTTCGACCTGTTCCGCCCCGGCTCGGTCAGCGTCAGGGAGTACTACGCGGAGCTTCCGATCTCCGTGAAGGTGCAGGGCCGCTACAACGACATCGGCGCCTTCGCCTCGGACATCGCGCACCTCTCGCGCATCGTGACGCTCAACAACCTCGATATCTCCCAGTCCAAGGACAACCTGGTGCTGGACGCCACGGCCAAGACCTTCCGCTACCTCGACCCCGACGAAGTGGCGGCGCAGCGCAAGGCCACGGCCGGCAAGCCCGGCCAGAAGGGCGGAGCCAAGAAATGACCCGCAAGCTGTTGCTCGCACTCGTCGCCGCCGCCGCACTGGCCGCCTGCAGCGACTCCGACCAGGAGGAAATCCAGCAATGGATGCAGGAGCAGCGCGCCGCCACCAAGCCGCAGGTGACGCCGATCCCGGAGCCCAAGCGCTTCGCGCCGCAGGCGTACACGCAGGAATCCGCCGTTGAACCCTTCAGCCAGCAGAAGTTGAGCGTGGCGTTCAAGCGCGACGCCCAGCAGGCCGGCACGGCCAGCGCCGCGCTGCTGCAGCCCGAGCTGAGCCGGCGCAAGGAACCGCTGGAAGCCTATCCGCTGGATTCCATGGCGATGGTGGGCAGCCTGATCAAGGCCGGCCAGCCGGTGGCGCTGATCAAGATCGACAACCTGCTGTACCAGGTCAAGCCCGGCAACTACCTGGGGCAGAACTACGGACGCATCACGAAGGTGACGGAAACGGAAGTCGTTATGAGGGAGCTGGTGCAGGACGCGGCTGGCGAATGGATCGAGAGAACCTCGACGCTGCAATTGCAGGAGAAGTCCAAATGATGAAAACGAGCAAATGGAGCTGGCGCGCCTTCGCGGCCGCGGCGGCGATGGTGGCTTCGGCCTGCTGGGGCGTCGCGCAGGCGGCGCCGGTCGTGGAAAACGTCCGGGGGAGCATGCAGGGCGGCGCCGAGGTCGTGCGGATCGACTTCAGCGAACCGCTCACGTCGGTGCCCACCGGCTTCGCCATCCAGTCGCCGGCGCGCATCGCGCTGGACATCCCCGGGGCAACCAACGGGCTGGGCCGCAGCGCGGTGGACCTCAACGTCGGCAACCTGCGCTCCGTGAACGTGGTGCAGGCGCCCGACCGCGCCCGCCTGGTCCTGAACCTGAAGGCCTCGACCAACTACCGCACGCAGATCGACGGCAAGTCGCTGATCGTCACCCTCGACCCCGTGGCGCAGGCCAGCACCGGCTCGGCGCCGGCGCAGGCCTTTGCCGAAAGCCGCAACCGCGACACGCAGCCGATCCGCGACCTCGACTTCCGCCGCGGCCCGGATGGCTCCGGCCGCGTGGTCGTGGACCTGCCCAGCAACCAGGTCGGCGTGGACATCCGCCAGCAGGGCCAGTCGCTGGTGGTCGAATTCCTGAAGTCGACGCTGCCCGAGGGCCTGCGCCGGCGCATGGACGTGACCGACTTCGGCACGCCGATCCAGGCCGTGAGCACCTTCCAGCAGGGCGACCGCGTGCGCATGGTGATCGAGCCGCGCGGCGCCTGGGAGCACAGCGCGTATCAATCCGACAACCAGTTCGTGGTGGAAGTCCGCACCCAGCGGCAGGACCCGAACAAGCTCTCGCAGGGCCCCGGCTACACCGGTGAGAAACTGTCGCTGAACTTCCAGAACATCGAAGTGCGCTCGCTGCTGCAGGTCATCGCGGACTTCACGAACTTCAACATCGTCACCTCCGACTCGGTCACGGGCGGCGTGACGCTGCGCCTGAAGGACGTGCCCTGGGACCAGGCGCTGGACATCATCCTGCAGGCCAAGGGCCTGGGCATGCGCCGCACCGGCAACGTGCTGTGGATCGCCCCGAAGGACGAGATCGCCGCCAAGGAAAAGCTGGAGCTCGAGGCCCAGGCCGCGATCCAGACCCTGGAGCCGCTGCGCACGCAGGGCTTCGTCCTGAACTACACCAAGGCGGCCGACGTCGCCGTGCAGCTCACCGGAAGCGGCGCCTCCCGCATCCTCAGCGCCCGCGGCAGCGCGATCGCCGAGCCGCGCACCAACCAGCTGTTCGTCACCGACGTGCCGTCCAAGCTGGAACAGGTGCAGCAGCTGGTGCAGCGGCTCGATATCGCGGTGCGCCAGGTGCTGATCGAGGCGCGCATCGTCGAAGCCTCCGACAGCTTCGGCAAGAGCCTGGGCGTGCGCCTGGGCGGCAGCGACCTGCGCGGCGTGCGCGGCGGCGACGCCGGCTATGCGCTCAACAACAGCAACCGCGTCGCCTTCGGCGGCAGCTACGACGCCGTGTCCGGCACGACGGGCGAAAGCAACACCGCGCTGACGACGCTCAATACCAGCGTCGTGAACCTGCCGGCCGTCGGCGTCGGTGGCTTCACGCCCTCGACCTTCGCCATCTCGATCTTCAGCTCCGCCGCCAACCGCTTCCTGAACCTGGAGCTGTCGGCGCTGGAAGCGGATGGCAAGGGCAAGCTGGTGTCCAGCCCGCGCATCGTGACGGCCGACAAGACCAAGGCGCTGATCGAGCAGGGCACGGAATTCCCGTACCAGCAGGCGACCTCCAGCGGCGCGACCTCGGTGGCCTTCCGCCGCGCCACGCTGAAGCTGGAAGTGACGCCGCAGATCACGCCCGAGGGCAACATCATCCTGGACCTCGACATCGCCAAGGACAGCCGTGGCGAGACCACGGCGGCCGGCATCGCCATCAACACCAAGCACATCAAGACGCAGGTGCTGGTGGAGAACGGCGGCACGGTCGTGATCGGCGGCATCTTCGAGCTGACCGAGACCGAGCAGGAAACGCGGGTGCCGCTGCTGGGCGACATCCCGGTCGCCGGCAACCTGTTCAAGAACCGCCAGCGCCAGGCGACCAAGCAGGAAATGCTGGTGTTCATCACGCCGAAGATGGTGGCAGACCGTCAGGCTGCCGGCCGCTGAACCTTTGACATTTTGACCCGTTCACCTGTAGTACCGACGGAAGGATTTGTTTCGATGAACAAGAAGATGAAGGCGCTGGCCTCGATGGTCATGGTCGGCGCGCTGGCCGCATGCGGAGGGGGGGGAGGAAGCCCCGGCACCACGCCTGGAACGGGCAGCGGAGGCTCCGGTAGCAGTGGCGGAGGATCGGGCGATTCGCCGTCAACGCCCGTCGACAGCGCGAGCCTGGCGCTGAGCCTCGTGAATTCCTCGGGCGCGCCCGTCGCAGGCAACGCCGTGAGCGCTGGCGCCACGGTGTTCGCCAAGGCCCTGGTCAAGGACGCGAGCGGCGCGCTCGTCCAGAACAAGCTCGTCACGTTCTCGGCGGGCCAGGGCAGCTCCGTGGCCTTCCAGCCCGCGTCCGGCCAGGTGCTCACCGACGCGAACGGCATCGCGACCGTGCAGGTCACGCCGGCCAGCGCGACCAGCGCCGGTGCGGCCACGCTCACGGCCACGGCGACGGTCGGGGGCGCCGCAGTCTCCAGCTCGCTGGACGTCCAGACTTCGCCGGCCAACGTGTCGCTGGCGCAGATGGCGGCGGCGCAGAGTTCGCTCACCCCGTTCCAGAACACCACGGTCACGGTGAACGCGCTCGTGAACGGCACGGCCGCGACGAGCACACCGGTGGCCGTCGGCTTCACAGCCAGTTGCGGCACCTTCAGCCCGGCGACCGCAACCACCGATTCGACCGGCAAGGCCTCGGCCACCTTCCAGGCGGCCGGCTGCCTGGGCGGCACTGCCACGCTGACGGCCTCCGCCCCGGGTGCGAGCCCCGTGCAGACCCAGGTGACGGTTCAGTCCCCGCAGGCCACGAACGTGCTGTTCGAGAGCGCCACGCCTTCTGTGATCTTCACCTCGGCGGCGTCGTCCGGCGACAAGCAATCCACGGTGCGCTTCAAGGTGGTGGATGCCGCCGGCAGCGGCATCGGGGCCTCCACGAATGTCCAGGTGTCGCTGTCCGCCGCGGCCATCGCCTCGGGCGTCGTCTTCGCCGACACGAAGACGACCGCTCCCAAGACGGTGCCGACCGACGCCAACGGCGAGGTCTCGGTCATCGTGAAGTCCGGTGGTTTCCCCACGCCCCTGAGCGTGACGGCTGCCCTCGCCAGCGATACCTCGGTTTCCGCCTCGTCTTCGGGCCTGACGGTCAACTCCGGCCGTGCGGTGCAGAAGTTCTTCTCGCCATCCGCCAGCGTCTTCAACATGGAGGGCTGGGACTTCGACGGCGAGATCACGAACCTGAACGTGCGCACCGCCGACCGCCTCGGCCAGCCGGTGCCGGAAGGCACGCCGGTGTCCTTCATTTCCGAAGGCGGCCAGGTCACCGCATCCTGCACGCTGACCATCGACGGCAACGGCAAGTCCGGCTGCTCGGTTCAGTTCGCCAGCCAGGCCTTCCGCCCGACCGACGGCCGGGTCAGCATCCTCGCCTTCATGGATGGCGACGAGGACTTCGTGGACATCAACGGCAACAACCGCTTCGATGCCGGAGAGCAGTTCACGGACATGGGACAGCCGTTCCTGGACTCGGACGAAGACGGCGCCCCGGCTGCGACCGAGCAAAGGGTTGGCAACAGCTCCGTGGCCGGTTCCGGCATCGGCACGAACGCCTGCAGCACTGGCGTGATCGAGAACGTCCCGAATACCTGTGACGGCGTCTGGGGACCGACCCGCGTGCGCGCCCGCCTGACCATCGTGTTTTCCGGCAGCTTCGCCATCACGGCGACGGAGGACTCCAGCGTGTTCGGCACACCGTCGGCGACGGGCGTGACCGTCAACCTGTTCGACCTGCATGGCAACCCCCTGCCGTTCGGCACCAGCGTCACGGCCACCGTGAGCGGCGGAACGAACTGCGTGGTGCGAGAAGTGATTCCCGCGACCGTGCCCAGCACCACGACGGCCACCAGCCACCGGGTGATCGTCGCCAAGGGCTCCAGCCCCGGCGATACCTGCAGCGGCGCCGAGCTGTCCATGAAGAGCTCGACGCCCAAGGGCAACGTGACCCTGCTCGGCTCGGTGATCATCCCCTGACATGGGGCGCACCTGAGCATCACCCTCGTCGGAATGCCCGGCAGTGGCAAGACCACTGTCGGGCGCCAACTTGCAAGGCGGCTCGGGCTGCCTTTTTTCGATTCCGACCACGTCATCGAGGAGCGGCTCGGCTGCTCCATCCGCGAGTACTTCGCGCGGGAAGGCGAGGCGTCCTTCCGCGACGTCGAACAGCAGGTGCTCGCCGAACTGGCGCAGGGACCGTCCTGCGTGATCGCCACCGGCGGCGGCGCCGTGCTGCGCGAGGCCAACCGCGCGTGCCTGCGCGCCACCGGCCAGGTGGTCTACCTGCGCTCCTCGCCCGAGGAGCTGTACCGGCGATTGCGGCACGACACCACGCGCCCGCTGCTGCAGGTGGCCGACCCCATGGCGAAGCTGCGCGAGCTGTACGAGCAGCGCGACCCCCTCTACCGCGAGGCGGCCCACTTCCAGGTCGAGACCGGCCGGCCCTCGGTGCCGCGGCTGGTGAACATGATCCTGATGCAGCTGGAGCTGTCCGGCGGCCTTCCGCCCGCCGCTTAAACTCGGGGCATGCCAGCCCCGCTTTCCGACTCCCCCCGGCAGGTCCGCATCGCGCTCGGCGAGCGCAGCTACGAGATCCGCATCGGCGCCGGCCTGCTTGCCGACGCCGCGAGCTGGGAGGGCCTGCCCGCGGCGGCGGCCGCCCTCGTCGTCACCAACACCACCGTGGCGCCCCTGTACCTCGGCGCGCTGCGCGCGGCGCTGGCCGCACGCTACCGCTCGGTGTTCGAGGTCGTGCTGCCGGACGGCGAGGAACACAAGGACTGGGCGACCCTCAACCTGATCTTCGATGCGCTGCTGTCCCACGGCTGCGACCGCAGGACGGTGCTGTTCGCGCTGGGCGGCGGCGTGGTGGGCGACATGACCGGCTTCGCCGCCGCGAGCTACATGCGCGGCGTGCCCTTCGTGCAGGTGCCGACCACGCTGCTGGCGCAGGTCGATTCCTCGGTGGGCGGCAAGACCGCGATCAACCATCCGCTCGGCAAGAACATGATCGGCGCGTTCTACCAGCCGGCGCGCGTGCTCTGCGACCTCGACACGCTGAAGACGCTGCCCCCGCGCGAGCTCAGCGCCGGCCTCGCGGAGGTGATCAAGTACGGCCCGATCGCCGACCTGGACTTCCTGGACTGGATCGAGGCGAACGTGGACGCCCTGGTGGCGCGGGAGCCGCGCGCGCTGGCGCATGCGGTGAAGCGCAGCTGCGAGATCAAGGCGGAGGTGGTGGGGCAGGACGAGCGCGAGTCGGGCCTGCGGGCGATCCTCAATTTCGGTCACACCTTCGGCCACGCCATCGAGGCGGGGCTCGGCTACGGCGAGTGGCTGCACGGCGAGGCCGTGGGCTGCGGCATGGTGATGGCGCTGCGGCTGTCGCACAGGCTCGGATTGGTCGATGCCGCCTTCGTGCAGCGCGTCACGGCCCTGATCGCGCGCGCGGGCCTGCCCACCGTCGGGCCGGCGCTCGGGGCCGAGCGCTACCTCGCGCTGATGCGGGTCGACAAGAAGGCCGAGGCCGGCGAGGTCCGCTTCGTGGTGATCGAGCGGCCGGGGCAGGCCGCGGTGCGCGGCGCGCCCGACGACCTGGTCCGCCAGGTGCTCGCCGAGTCGACCCGCTGACGCCGCCGCCCGGTCCATGAGCCTTGCCGCCTACGCCAGCGACCCGGCGGCCACGCGCGGGCGCCGGCACCCCGAGCCGCCGCCGCCCACGCGCACCGAATTCCAGCGCGATCGCGACCGGATCGTGCACTCCACCGCGTTCCGCCGGCTGGTGTACAAGACGCAGGTCTTCCTCAATCACGAGGGCGACCTGTTCCGGACCCGGCTGACCCATTCGATCGAGGTGGCCCAGCTGGCGCGCTCCATCGCGCGGCCGCTGGGCCTGAACGAAGACCTGGTCGAAGCGATCGCACTCGCCCACGACCTGGGCCACACGCCTTTCGGGCACGCGGGCCAGGATGCGTTGAACGAGTGCATGGCGGCGCACGGCGGCTTCGAGCACAACCTGCAAAGCCTGCGCGTGGTGGACGCCCTCGAGGAGCGCTATCCCGAGTTCGACGGCCTGAACCTGTGCTTCGAGACGCGCGAAGGCATCCTGAAGCACTGCTCGCTCGCCAACGCGCATCGGCTGGAACAGGCGGAGCCGGGCGGCGTCGGCCGCCGCTTCGTCGAGCGCACCCAACCGAGCGTGGAAGCGCAGCTGTGCAACCTCGCCGACGAGATCGCCTACAACGCCCACGACATCGACGACGGCGTGCGTTCGGGCCTCATCACGCTTGAACAGGTCGCGCAAGTTCCGCAGTTCGGCGAACACTGCGCGCGGGCGCAGCAGGAGCACCCGCAGCTGCAGGGCCGCCGGCTCCTCTATGAAGCGATCCGCCGCATGCTCAGCGCGATGGTCTACGACGCGATCGACGCCACGCGCGAACGCCTGGCGGCGACGCGGCCCGACAGCGCCGACGCGGCGCGCATGCTGGGACCCCTCGTCACCTTCAGCGGCGGCCTGCGCGCGCAGGCGGCCGAACTGAAGCACTTCCTCTTCCACAACCTGTACCGGCATCCGCGCGTCACGGAGACCACCGGCCGCGCCCAGGACGTGGTGCGGGAGCTGTTCGCGCGCTACCTCGCGCAGCCGGGCGAGATGCAGGCCGGCTTCGCCGCCCGCGCCGACACCCCGCGCGCGGTGGCCGACTACATCGCCGGCATGACCGACCGCTACGCGCTGCGCGAGCACGAGCGGCTGACCGGCAAGCGGCTGCTGGCACCGTGAGGCGGCCCGACCCCGCGCTCATCGTGGTGCTGGCCGGCATCAGCGCCGCGCTGCACATCGGCAAGCTCCCGCCCGCCCTGCCGGTGCTGCGCGAAAGCCTGCACATCTCGCTGGTGCAGGCGGGCTTCCTGCTGTCCCTGGTGCAGGTGGCGGGCATGACGCTGGGGCTGGCCATGGGCGCCTTGGCCGATGCGTTCGGCGCCCGCCGGACCATGGCGCTGGGGCTGGTGCTGCTGTCGATGGCGAGCTTCGCCGGCGGCGCCGCGACCAGCGCGCCGGCGCTGATGGCGCTGCGGGCGCTGGAAGGCGTGGGCTTCCTGCTGGCCTCGCTGCCCGCGCCGGGGCTGATCCGCCGGCTGGTGCAGCCGGCGCGGCTGGCCGGCATGCTGGGCCTGTGGGGCGCGTACATGCCTTTCGGCACGGCGGCCGCGCTGCTGCTGGGGCCGGCCTTCATCGCCGCCAGCGGCTGGCCGGGCTGGTGGTGGCTGCTGGCGACCCTCTCCTGCGCGATGGCCGTGTGCCTGTGGCTGGTCGTGCCCGCCGCCGCGGACGCGCGCGTCGCCGGGGCGGGTGCCAGCCTGCGCGGACGCATCTCGCGCACGCTGCGCTCGCCCGGGCCGTGGCTGGCCTCCACCGCCTTCGCGGTGTATTCGGCGCAGTGGCTGGCGGTGATCGGCTTCCTGCCCACCATCTACGCGCAGGCCGGGCTGCCGACCGCGTTCGTCGCGGTGGCGACCGCGCTTGCCGCCGCCGCCAACATGATCGGCAACATCGGCTCGGGTCGCCTGCTGCAGCGGGGCTGGCGCGCGCCGGTGCTGCTGCATTGCGGCTACGCGGCGATGGCGCTGGGCGCGATCGTCGCCTTCGCGCCCTGGGGCGCGGAGGGCTCCACCGGCGTTGCGCTGGTCCGCTATGCGGGCGTGCTGCTGTTCTCGGCGCTGGGCGGCCTGGTGCCGGGGACGCTGTTCTCGGTGGCCGTGCGGGTCGCGCCGGACGAGGGCAGCGTATCCACCACGGTCGGCTGGCTGCAGCAGTGGTCGGCCTTCGGCCAGTTCGCCGGGCCGCCGCTGGTGGCCTGGGCCGCGGCCCGGGCCGGCGGCTGGCACGTGATGGGCTGGATCACGGCGAGCTTCGCGCTGGCCGGCATGGGCATCGCGTTGGGGATTGCACGATTCCTGGCGGGGCACGCCACCGGTCGGGGCCCGGCATCGCAGGCCGCGCCCTAAAATCCTGTTACATGAGCTTCCTCAACCAGCTGAAGTCCCAGGCGAAGGAGTTGCAGCACAAGCGTTCCTCCGACGACCAGCAACTGCACGAGTCGACGGCGCGGACCGAGGAGGCCTGCCGGGTCATCCTGCCCTACCTGCAGGACCTTGCGCGGCAACTCTCCGTCATCGAGCCCGCTGGCCCGGCGCTGACGCTGGACGGCCGGACGCGCTGGCCTGCCATGAAGCTGGTGGACTTCCGCGTGGATGCGCGCCGCAAGCGGCTGCGCAACCAGGAAGTGTTCGACTACATCGGCGTGGGCTGGCGCATCGTGCCGCAGGCGGGCGAGCCGGTCCCCGCCGCGGTCAGCGTCAATTTCCCGATCGAGATGCAGCGCGTGGAAGAGCGGCTCATGATGGGACCGGTGAAGCACGAGCGGCGCGAGATCCGCGATCCCGAGAAGAGGAACGTGCTGCGCGAGGTGCGCTACGAGTACCTCACGCACACGCGCGGCAGCATCACCGCGACACCGGACCACGACCGGGGCCATGTGCATTTCCGGCTCCTGAACACGGCCGGCTTCGAGGTGGTGCAGACGATCTGGCCCGCCGCGCGCATCAACCAGGAGCTGCTCGACGAACTGGCCAAGCGCCTCGTGGGGCAGCCCAGCACGTTCGCCTGAACATGGGCGACGCCGCGACCCCCCTGGCCGACACCCGGCGCTGGCTGGAGCGCGCCGTCATCGGTCTCAACCTGTGCCCCTTCGCCAAGTCCGTGCACGTCAAGGGCCAGGTGCACTATGCGCTGAGCGAGGCGCAGGATGCGCAGGAGGTCCTGGAGGACTTCACGCGCGAGCTGGAGGCGCTGGTGGCGCTGCCGGCGCCCGAGCGGGACACGACGCTGCTGGTGATCCCGCGCGGCATGGAGGACTTCCTCGGCTTCAACGACCTGGTCGCGCGCGCCGAGCGCATCGTGCGAAAGCGCCGGCTGGAGGGCGTGATCCAGGTGGCCAGCTTCCATCCCCGCTTCGTCTTCGCCGGGGAGGCGGAGGACGACGTCACCAACTACAGCAATCGCGCGCCCTATCCGACGCTGCACCTGCTGCGGGAGGAGAGCATGGACCGTGCGGTCGCGGCCTTCCCGGACGCGGCCGCGATCTACGAAGTCAACATGGAGACGCTGCGCCGGCTCGGCCTGGAGGGCTGGACCGCGCTGGACGTCGGGCCGCACGCATGAAGAAGGACATCCGCGAGGAGCTGGGGCTGCGCCCCGACCAGTCGATCGAGCTGCTGCAGGAACTGCACATCGTCACGCGCGAGGGGCGGATCAACCAGGATTCGCGGCGCAAGCTGAAGCAGGTCTCCCACCTGTACCAGTTCATCGAGAAGTTGCTGCTGGAGTTGCCGGCCGAGGGCGGCCACCCGACGCTGGCCGACCATGGCGCGGGCAAGTCCTATCTCGGCTTCGTGCTGTACGACCTGTTCTTCCGGCCGCGCGGGGTGGGGCACATCTACGGCATCGAGACGCGCGCGGAGCTGGTGGAGAAGTCGCGCGAACTCGCGCGCCGGCTCGGCTTCGAGCGCATGAGCTTCCTGCACCTGAGCGCCGCCGAAGCCGCCGACGCCGCGCAGCTGCCGGCGAAGATCGACGTGGTGACGGCGTTGCATGCCTGCGACACCGCCACCGACGACGCAATCGCCTTCGGCCTGCGCAAGCAAGCGCGCTTCATGGTGCTGGTGCCGTGCTGCCAGGCGGAGCTGGCCGGCGTCCTGCGCGAGCAGAAGGCGCTGGCGCTGGCGCGCACGCCGCTGGCGGAGCTGTGGCGGCATCCGCTGCACACGCGCGAACTGGGCAGCCAGGTGACCAACGTGTTGCGCTGCCTCTACCTGGAGGCCATGGGCTACCAGATCACCGTCACCGAACTGGTGGGCTGGGAGCACAGCATGAAGAACGAGCTGATCCTCGCGCGCTCGACGGGGCAGCGCAGGCGCGCCTCCGCCGGACGGCTGCGCGCCATCCTGGCGGAGTTCGGACTGCAGGGGCTGGAGGCCCGGCGCTTCCCGGGCCTGCCCGAGGTGTCTCAGTAGTCGTCGGTGCGGCGCCCGGCGGCGGTGGGGGCGGGCGGATCCTTCGGGCGCGTGCGCTTGACCGCGGACAGGATGCCGATCCCGAACAGGACCACCGCCCCGATCAGGATGTAGGTTTGCGGCACTCCTGCCACCATCGCGCCCCAGGCGAGGCCGGCGATGACGATGACGAAGCCGATCAGGTAAAGGGAAAAGGACATGGGCGCAGACTCCTTCGCCGCCATTCTCTGTAGGGGCGACGCCCGGTCCTTGTCAGCGCAGACGACCAATCGGGGTCAGACCAGTAATTGGGGTCAGATTCCAATTACCATGACCGGATGGCGCGCCTTCCCCGGCTCACGGTTCCCGGTTATCCCCACCACATTATCCAGCGCGGCAACAACCGCCAGCCGATCTTCGGCGACAAGGCGGACTACGAGCTGCTGCTGGGCCTGATCGACGAACATGCGCGCAAGCAGCACGTGGCGCTGCATGCCTATGTGCTGATGAGCAACCACTTCCACCTGCTCGCCACGCCGGAGACGGCGGAGGGCATCCCGCAGATGATGCAGGCGGTCGGGCGCCGCTACGTTCGGCACTACAACCTGCGGCACGCGCGCACCGGCACCTTGTGGGAGGGCCGCTACCGGTCCACGCTGATCCAGGCCGAGCGCTACCTGCTGGCCTGCATGGTCTACATCGATCTCAATCCGGTGCGGGCGGGAATGGTCGTGGATCCGGCCGACTACCCCTGGTCGAGTCACCAGCACTATGTCGGTCGGCGCAGCGACCGGCTCGTCACGCCGCATCCGCTCTACTGGGAATTGGGCAACACGCCCTTCGCCCGCGACCAGGCCTATGCTGACTTGGTTCGCACCGGGGTTTCGCAGGCCCAGCAGCAGGCGCTGACGGACTCCGTCCTGCGCGGCTGGGCGCTGGGAGAGCCGGACTACGTGGCCGACTTGCAACGGCGCACCGAACGCCGCGTCACGCGCTCGCAAGCGGGCAGGCCGCGCATGAACACCAATGATCTGTCCCCAATTAACGAAGAAGGGATGACGGACCGAGAATAATTGGAATCTGACCCCAATTATTTTGCTTGGCAAGAGGTGCTGCGCTGCACTATCCTCGGGTTTCCCCTGAATACCCTGAGGTGCGCGCCAATGACCACGGCTGCCGAAATCGCCCATCTTCAAGAACAAGGCCTTTACGCCGGCGCGGAACACGACGCATGCGGCGTCGGCTTCGTGGCCCACATCAAGGGCGAGAAGAGCCACAACATCGTGACTCAGGCGCTCAAGATCCTCGAGAACCTGGACCATCGCGGCGCCGTCGGCGCCGACAAGCTGATGGGCGACGGCGCCGGCATCCTGATCCAGCTGCCCGACGCGCTCTATCGCGAGGAGATGGGCCTGCGCGGCGTCGAGCTGCCCCCGCCCGGCGAATACGGCGTCGGCATGATCTTCCTGCCCAAGGAGCACGCGTCGCGCCTGGCCTGCGAGCAGGAGCTGGAGCGCGCGATCAAGGCGGAGGGCCAGGTGCTGCTCGGCTGGCGCGAGGTGCCGGTCGACCGCGAGATGCCTATGTCCCCGGCCGTGCGTGCCAAGGAACCGATCATCAAGATGGTGTTCGTGGGCCGCGGCGCCGACGTGATCGTGCAGGACGCCCTGGAGCGCAAGCTCTACGTGATCCGCAAGACGGCCAGCGCCGCCATCCAGCGCCTGAAGCTGAAGCACTCCAAGGAGTACTACGTCCCCAGCTTCTCCAGCCGGACCATCATCTACAAGGGCCTGCTGCTGGCCGACCAGGTCGGCGTCTATTTCAAGGACCTGCAGGACCCGCGCTGCGTCTCCGCCCTGGGCCTGGTGCACCAGCGCTTCTCCACCAACACCTTCCCCGAGTGGCCGCTGGCCCACCCCTACCGCTACGTCGCCCATAACGGCGAGATCAACACGGTCAAGGGCAACTACAACTGGATGAAGGCGCGCGAGGGCGTGATGTCCTCGCCGGTGCTGCAGAACGACCTGAAGAAGCTGTACCCCATCAGCTTCCCCGACCAGTCCGACACGGCCACCTTCGACAACTGCCTCGAGCTGCTGACGATGGCCGGCTACCCGCTGTCGCACGCGGTGATGATGATGATCCCCGAGCCGTGGGAGCAGCACACGCTGATGGACGAGCGCCGCAAGGCCTTCTACGAGTACCACGCCTCCATGCTGGAGCCCTGGGACGGCCCGGCCTCCATCGTGTTCACCGACGGCCGCCAGATCGGCGCCACGCTGGACCGCAACGGCCTGCGTCCCTCGCGCTACTGCGTGACCGACGACGACCTGGTGATCATGGCCTCCGAATCCGGCGTGCTGCCGGTGCCGGAGAACCGCATCGTGCGCAAGTGGCGCCTGCAGCCCGGCAAGATGTTCCTGATCGACTTGGAGCAGGGCCGCATGATCGACGACGAGGAGCTGAAGTCCTCGTTCTCCAACGCCAAGCCCTACAAGCAGTGGATCGAGAACCTGCGCATCAAGCTCGACGACCTGTCCGAGACCTCGGGTGACGCGCCGGCCTCCGCCGTCGAACTGCTGGATCGCCAGCAGGCCTTCGGCTTCACGCAGGAAGACATCAAGTTCCTGATCGCCCCGATGGCGACCGCGGGCGAGGAGGGCGTCGGCTCCATGGGCAACGACAGCCCGCTGGCCGTGCTGTCGGACAAGAACAAGCCCCTGTTCAACTACTTCAAGCAGCTGTTCGCCCAGGTGACCAACCCGCCGATCGACCCGATCCGGGAGGCGATCGTGATGTCGCTGGTGTCCTTCATCGGCCCGAAGCCGAACCTGCTGGACATCAACCAGGTCAACCCGCCGATGCGGCTGGAGGTGAGCCAGCCGATCCTCGACTTCGCCGACATGCAGAAGCTGCGCGAGATCGAGAAGCACACCCACGGCAAGTTCCGCAGCTACACGATCGACATCACCTACCCGCTGGCCTGGGGCCACGAGGGCGTGGAAGCCAAGCTGGCCTCGCTGAACGCCGAAGCGGTGGACGCGATCCGCAGCGGCCACAACATCCTGATCATCAGCGACCGCGCCGTGTCGCCGGCGCACATCGCCATCCCTGCGCTGCTGGCCCTGTCGTCGATCCACCAGCACCTGATCCGCGAAGGCCTGCGCACCACTGCCGGCCTGGTAGTGGAGACGGGTTCCGCCCGCGAAGTGCATCACTTCGGCGTGCTGGCCGGCTACGGCGCCGAGGCCGTGCACCCCTACCTGGCGATGGAGACCCTGGTCGAGATCCACAAGGACCTGCCGGGCGACCTGAACCCCGAGAAGGCGATCTACAACTACATCAAGGCGATCGGCAAGGGCCTGTCGAAGATCATGTCCAAGATGGGCGTGTCGACCTACATGTCCTATTGCGGCGCCCAGTTGTTCGAGGCCATCGGCATCAACAGCGACACGATCGAGAAGTACTTCACCGGGACCGCCAGCCGCGTGGAAGGCATCGGCGTGTTCGAGATCGCCGAGGAGGCGATCCGCCTGCATCGCGCTGCCTTCGGCAACGATCCCGTGCTGTCCACCATGCTGGACGCCGGCGGCGAGTACGCCTGGCGCACCCGCGGCGAAGAGCACATGTGGACGCCCGACGCCATCGCCAAGCTGCAGCACGCCTCGCGCGCCAACAACTGGAACACGTACAAGGAATACGCCCAGCTGATCAACGACCAGAGCCGCCGCCACATGACGCTGCGCGGCCTGTTCGAGTTCCGGGTCGATCCTGCCAAGGCCATCCCGCTGGACCAGGTCGAGTCCGCCAAGGAGATCGTCAAGCGCTTCGCCACCGGCGCCATGTCGCTCGGCTCGATCTCCACCGAGGCCCACTCCACGCTCGCCCTGGCCATGAACCGCATCGGCGGCAAGAGCAACACCGGCGAAGGCGGCGAGGACCCGGCACGCTACCGCCAGGAGCTCAAGGGCATCCCGATCCGCAAGGGCCAGACGATGGCCGACATCATCGGCCGCGAGCAGGTCGAGGTGGACATCCCGCTGCAGGACGGCGACTCGCTGCGTTCTCGCATCAAGCAGGTGGCCAGCGGCCGCTTCGGCGTGACTGCGGAGTACCTGGCGTCCTCCGACCAGATCCAGATCAAGATGGCGCAGGGCGCCAAGCCGGGCGAGGGCGGCCAACTGCCGGGCGGCAAGGTGTCCAAGTACATCGGCAAGCTGCGCTACTCGGTGCCGGGCGTGGGCCTGATCTCCCCGCCGCCGCACCACGACATCTACTCGATCGAGGACCTGGCGCAGCTCATTCACGACCTGAAGAACGTCGCCACGCACGCCTCCGTCTCGGTGAAGCTGGTGTCGGAAGTCGGCGTGGGCACCATCGCCGCGGGCGTCGCCAAGTGCAAGGCCGACCACGTGGTGATCGCCGGCCATGACGGCGGCACGGGTGCCTCGCCTTGGTCGTCCATCAAGCATGCCGGCTCGCCCTGGGAGATCGGCCTGGCCGAGACCCAGCAGACCCTGGTGCTGAACCGGCTGCGCGGCCGCATCCGCGTGCAGGCCGACGGCCAGATGAAGACCGGCCGCGACGTCGTGATCGGCGCGCTGCTGGGTGCCGACGAATTCGGCTTCGCCACCGCGCCGCTGGTGGTCGAGGGCTGCATCATGATGCGCAAGTGCCACCTGAACACCTGCCCGGTGGGCGTGGCCACGCAGGACCCGGTGCTGCGCAAGAAGTTCTCCGGCAAGCCCGAGCACGTCGTCAACTACTTCTTCTTCGTCGCCGAGGAAGTGCGCCAGATCATGGCGCAGCTGGGCATCCGCAAGTTCGACGAGCTGGTCGGCCGCAGCGACCTGCTGGACATGCGCAAGGGCCTGTCGCACTGGAAGGCCAGGGGCCTCGACTTCAGCCGCCTGTTCGCCCAGCCCAAGGTGCCGGCCGACGTGCCGCGCTTCCACTGCGAGGAGCAGGACCACAAGCTGGAGAAGGCCCTCGACAAGATCCTGATCGAGCGCTCGCGCCCCGCCATCGAGCGCGGCGAGAAGGTGCAGTTCATGGAGATGGCGCGCAACGTCAACCGCTCGGTGGGCGCGATGCTCTCCGGCGAGCTGACCAAGCACCATCCCGAGGGCCTGCCGGACGACACGCTGCGCATCCAGCTGGAAGGCACGGGCGGCCAGTCCTTCGGCGCCTTCGTCGCCCGCGGCATCACGCTGTACCTGATCGGCGATGCCAACGACTACACCGGCAAGGGCCTGTCGGGCGGCCGCATCGTGGTGCGTCCCAGCATCGACTTCCGCGGCGAAGCCACGAAGAACATCATCATCGGCAACACCGCGCTGTACGGCGCGACATCCGGCGAGGCCTTCTTCAGCGGCGTGGCCGGCGAACGTTTCGCCGTGCGCCTCTCGGGCGCCACGGCGGTCGTCGAAGGCACGGGTGACCACGGCTGCGAATACATGACCGGCGGCACGGCGGTGGTGCTGGGCAAGACCGGCCGCAACTTCGCGGCCGGCATGTCGGGCGGCATCGCCTACGTCTACGACGAGGACGGCAAGTTCGCCAGCCGCTGCAACACCGCCATGGTGTCGCTGGAGCGCGTCGGATCCACGGCCGAACAGCAGGCGGCCCAGGGCAAGACCAAGCTGCACCGCGACCAGACCGACGAGGCGCTGCTGAAGAAGCTGCTCGAGGAGCACAACCGCTGGACCGGCAGCCGCCGCGCCCGCGAGCTCCTGGACAACTGGGCCGAGGCCCGCATGAAGTTCGTGAAGGTGTTCCCGAACGAGTACAAGCGCGCGCTCGCCGAGATGTACGAGCGCGAAGTGGAGCTGGCCAGCGCGGGCACCAACGCCCAAGTCGGGATCAAGCACGAACAGCAGCCGGTGCCGGCGAAGTAAAGGAAGAAACGAACCATGGGTAAAGTCACCGGCTTCATGGAGTTCGAGCGCGTCGAGGAGGACTACAAGCCCGTCCCCGAGCGCGTGAAGCACCACAAGGAATTCATCATCGGCCTGAGCAACGAGCAGGCCAAGGTGCAGGGCGCGCGCTGCATGGATTGCGGCATCCCGTTCTGCAACTCGGGCTGCCCGGTCAACAACATCATTCCGGACTTCAACGACCTGGTGTACCGGCAGGACTGGCAGGACGCCTTCACGGTCCTGGACTCCACCAACAACTTTCCGGAGTTCACCGGCCGCATCTGCCCGGCGCCCTGCGAGGCGGCCTGCACGCTGAACCTCAACGACGACCCGGTCGGCATCAAGTCGATCGAGCACGCGATCATCGACCGGGCCTGGGACAACGGCTGGGTGAAGCCGCGGGTGCCGCGCATCCGGACCGGCAAGAAGGTCGCGGTGGTCGGCTCCGGCCCCGCCGGCATGGCGGCGGCGCAGCAGCTGGCGCGCGCCGGCCACGACGTGACGCTGTTCGAGAAGAACGACCGCATCGGCGGCCTGCTGCGCTATGGCATCCCCGACTTCAAGATGGAGAAGCACCACATCGACCGCCGCGTCGGGCAGATGGAGGCCGAAGGCGTGACGATGCGCACCGGTGTCATGATCGGCGAGCTGCCCAAGGGTTCCAAGGTCACCAACTGGGCCAAGGAGACCATCTCCCCGCAGCAGCTGCAGAAGGACTTCGACGCGGTGGTGCTCGCGGGTGGCGCCGAGCAGTCGCGCGACCTGCCCGTGCCGGGCCGCGATCTCGACGGCATCCACTTCGCCATGGAGTTCCTGCCGCAGCAGAACAAGCTCAACGCCGGCGACAAGGTGAAGGGCCAGATCCGCGCCGACGGCAAGCACGTCATCGTGATCGGCGGCGGCGACACCGGCAGCGACTGCGTCGGCACCAGCAACCGCCACGGCGCCAAGAGCGTGACGCAGTTCGAGCTCATGCCCATGCCCCCGGAGCAGGAGAACAAGGAACTGACCTGGCCCTACTGGCCGTACAAGCTGCGCACCTCCTCCTCCCACGAGGAAGGCTGCGAGCGCGAGTTCGCCATCGCCACCAAGGAATTCACCGGCGAGAAGGGCAAGGTCACGGGCCTGAAGACGGTGAACGTGGAGATGAAGGACGGCAAGTTCGTCGAGATCCCCGGCACCGAGAAGGAATACAAGGCCGACCTGGTGCTGCTGGCCATGGGCTTCGTGAGCCCCGTCCAGAGCATCCTGGAGGGCTTCGGGGTGGAGAAGGACGCGCGCGGCAACGCCCGGGCGACCGTCGATTTCCACGGCGGCTATGCCACGAGCGTTCCCAAGGTGTTCGCCGCCGGCGACATTCGCCGCGGTCAATCGCTGGTCGTCTGGGCGATCCGCGAGGGCCGACAGGCGGCCCGCGCCGTGGACGAATTCCTCATGGGATTCAGCGATCTGCCGCGTTAAAGCGACAGGATCCTGACGCCTGCCGCCACCTCGGCGGCAGCTCGTCCGCAATGGACCGATAATCCGGGGCTTTCAGCATGGGGCCGTGGACCGGCCCGACCTCCCCCGGATGACCCAACACGAATCCGGCCCGCTGGTCGAATGCCGCAACCTGACGTTCGGCTACGACCAGCGCCGCATCCTCGATGACGTGAGCTTCACCGTGCCGCGCGGCAAGGTGACGGCGCTCATGGGCGCGTCCGGCGGCGGCAAGACCACGGTGCTGCGCCTGATCGGCGGCCAGATCCGCCCGCGGTCCGGCGAACTGCTGTTCGACGGCGAAGCCATTCCCGGGCTGGACCGCGACGGCCTGTACCGGATGCGCCGCCGCATGGGCATGCTGTTCCAGTTCGGCGCGCTGTTCACCGACCTGAGCGTCTTCGACAACGTCGCCTTCCCGCTGCGCGAGCACTCGGGGCTGCCCGAGAACCTGGTGCGCGACGTCGTGCTGATGAAGCTCAACGCCGTCGGCCTGCGCGGCGCGCGCGACCTGATGCCCAGCCAGGTGTCCGGCGGCATGGCCCGCCGCGTGGCGCTGGCCCGCGCCATCGCGCTCGATCCCGAGCTCGTGATGTACGACGAACCCTTCGCAGGGCTCGACCCGATCTCGCTCGGCACCGCGGCGCAGTTGATCCGGCGGCTGAACGACACGCTGGGCATCACCAGCATCGTCGTCTCGCACGACCTGGAGGAAACCTTCCACATCGCCGACCAGGTGATCGTGCTGGCCAACGGCAGGATCGCCGCGCAGGGCACCCCGGAAGAAGTGCGCAACTCCGACAACCCGCTGGTGCACCAGTTCGTGAACGCGCTGTCGGAAGGGCCGGTGCATTTCCACTACCCGGGTCCCAGCGTCAACGACGATTTCAGCGAGGGACTGCAATGAGCTGGTGGAAGCCCTCGGACGTCGGCTTCGCGACCCGCGGCAAGGTCGCCGACGTCGGCCATGCCGCAAGGCTCTTCCTGCGCCTCTTGTCGTTGTTCGGAGCGACCTTCGCGCGCGCCCGCCTGCTGCGCGACCAGGTGCATTTCCTGGGCAACTACTCGCTGGCGATCGTCGGCGTGTCGGGCCTGTTCGTCGGCTTCGTGCTCGCGCTCCAGGGTTACTACGTCCTGCAGCGCTACGGCTCCTCCGAAGCACTGGGGCTCATGGTGGCCCTGAGCCTCGTGCGCGAGCTCGGGCCCGTGGTGACCGCGCTGCTGTTCGCCGGCCGTGCCGGCACCTCGCTCACCGCGGAGATCGGCCTGATGAAGGCCGGCGAGCAGTTGTCGGCCATGGAGATGATGGCGGTGGACCCGGTCCAGCGCATCCTGGCGCCCCGCTTCTGGGGCGGGGTGATCGCCATGCCGCTGCTGGCGGCGGTGTTCAACGCGGTGGGCATCATCGGCGGCTGGGTCGTCGGCGTGGTGCTGATCGGCGTGGACCCCGGCTCCTTCTGGAGCCAGATGCAAGGCGGCGTGGACGTGTTCAGGGACGTCGGCAACGGCGTGATCAAGAGCCTGGTGTTCGGCGTGGCCGTCACCTTCATCGCCGTGCTGCAGGGCTTCGAGGCCCACCCGACGCCGGAGGGCGTGTCGCGGGCGACCACGCGCACCGTCGTGATGGCCTCCCTGGCCGTCCTCGGCCTCGATTTCGTGCTGACCGCAATGATGTTCAGCATCTAGGAGAAAGATATGGAACGCACCAAGAACGACGTCTGGGTGGGGCTGTTCGTCCTCATCGGCGCCGCCGCGCTGGTGTTCCTGGCTCTGCAGGCGGCCAACCTGCTGACCTTGAGCTTCCAGCCCACCTACCGGCTGGACGCGCGGTTCGACAACATCGGCGGCCTGAAGCCGCGGGCGGCTGTCAAGAGCTCCGGCGTGGTCGTCGGCCGCGTGGAATCCATCACGTTCGACGACAAATCCTTCCAGGCCCGGGTCACCATGGCCATGGAGAGCCGCTACAAATTCCCCAAGGACAGCTCCCTGAAGATCCTCACCAGCGGCCTGCTGGGTGAGCAATATGTGGGCATCGAGGCGGGCGCCGACGACAAGGTTCTCGCCGCGGGGGATACCATTGGGACGACGCAATCCGCCGTGGTGCTGGAGAACCTCATCGGCCAGTTCCTTTACAACAAGGCGGCGGAAGGCCCAACCGCAGGTACAACGAAGAAATGAAATTTGAACGCCTCGCCGCGCACGGCCTGGCCCTCGCAGTCGTCATGGCGCTGGCAGGGTGTGCCACCGCCGGAAAAAGCAACCCGCGCGACCCCTGGGAGCCTTTCAACCGGCACGCCTACAATTTCAACGAAGGCCTCGACAACATCCTCCTGAAGCCCGCGGCCACCTGGTACCGCGACAAGGTGCCGGCGCTGGTGCGCACGGGCGTGTCGAACTTCTTCGGCAACCTCAACGACGTCTGGTCGGCCGCCAACAACCTGATGCAGTGGCGCCTGCCGGAGTTCGAGGAAAGCCTGGCGCGCGTCCAGCTCAACACGATGTTCGGCGTGTTCGGCATCTTCGACGTGGCGAGCGAATTCAACATCGAGCGGCACCGCGAGGACTTCGGCCAGACCCTCGGCCGGTGGGGCGTCCCGGCCGGCCCGTACGTGATGCTGCCCTTCTTCGGGCCCTCCACGCTGCGCGACACCGTGGCCCTGCCCGTCGATACCCGCTTCGATCCCGTCAGCCAGATCAGCGGCAGCGCGACGCGGGACGTGACCTACGTCGTACGCGCGATCGACCGACGCTCCAACCTCCTGCGCGTGGGCAACGTGCTGGAGGAAGCGGCGCTGGACAAATATTCCTTCACACGGGACGCCTATCTGCAGCGGCGCCGGGCCGAGATCTTCGATCGCGAGGAGAATAGGGACGTCCCGCCGCCCCTGCCCGACGAATCGCAGGATGCGCCCGCCACCCCGCCGGGGAGCCCGCCCGCCCGTTAGGGTAGGGTTGCAGGCTGTTGCAGAAGCGCCCCATGCGCTGAAACCCGGCGAACCGGCCGTGTTCCAACAAGGGCCGGGCCCAGCCCGGCAGCAAGAAAGGATTGCAATGAATCGACGTTCCCTGTTCCGTATCGCCGCCTCGCTGTTCGCCGCGGCCGCCATGGCCGGCGCCTGGCCGCTCGCGCACGCCGCCGACGAAGCGCCCGACGTCATGATCAAGCGCCTCTCCGACGAGGTGCTGACGACCATCCGCACCGACAAGAGCGTGCAGTCCGGCGACATCAACCGGATCATGGCCGTGGTCGACAGCAAGATCATGCCGAACGTGAACTTCCAGCGCATGACGGCTTCCGCCGTCGGCCCGGCCTGGCGCCAGGCCACGCCGGAGCAGCGCAAGCGCCTGCAGGACGAATTCAAGCTGCTGCTGGTGCGCACGTATTCGGGCGCGCTGTCGCAGGTGGCGGAAGAGTCCGTCTCGGTCAAGCCGCTGCGGGCGCAACCCACCGACACCGACGTCGTGGTGCGCAGCGAGATCCGCGGCCGCGGGGACCCGATCCAGCTGGAATACCGCCTGGAGAAGACCGCCGGCGACGGCACGGGCTGGAAGATCTACAACCTGAACGTGCTGGGCGTGTGGCTGGTCGAGACCTACCGCAGCCAGTTCGCGCAGGAGATCAACGCCAAGGGCGTGGACGGCCTGATCGCCTCGCTGGCCGAGCGCAACCGCGCCAACACGGCCAACGGCAAGAAGGGCTGAAGCCGGTGCTGGTCCTGCCCGACGAACTGACGCATGCCACCGCCCCGGCCTGCTGCCGCATGCTGGCGCAGGCGCTGCGGTCGGACCCGTCGGCGCAGGCCGTCGCCGACGCCTCGGCGCTGCGAGTATTCGATTCCTCCGCGCTGGCGGTGCTGCTGGAATGCCGGCGCGAGGCGCTCGCGCTGGGCAAGAGCTTCGCCGTCGCAAACCTGCAGCCGCGGCTGCGGGCGCTCGCCACGCTGTACGGCGTGGGCGAACTGCTCCCCTCCGCCACCTAGGCACTCCCTGCGCCTGCGGGGCAGTGGCCGGGGCGCCGCCCGTAAAATGGCGGGTTCCCCATGGCCGCCATCTCCTTCCAGTCCGTCTCCAAGACCTACGCCAGTCCGCGCGGCCCCTTCCAGGCGCTCGACGCCGTCAGCTTCGACATCGCGGAAGGCGAGTTCTTCGGTCTCCTGGGCCCCAACGGGGCCGGCAAGACCACCCTGATCAGCGTGCTCGCGGGCCTGGTGCGCGCCACCTCTGGCCGGGTGCTGGTGCGCGGCCACGACGTGCAGGCGCAGTACGCGGCGGCGCGGCGCCAACTGGGGGTGGTGCCGCAGGAACTCGTGTTCGATCCCTTCTTCACGGTGCGCGAGGCGCTGCGGATCCAGTCCGGCTACTTCGGCGTGAAGAACAACGACGCCTGGATCGACGAACTGCTGCACAACCTGGGGCTGGCCGACAAGGCCTCGTCCAACATGCGCCAGCTCTCGGGTGGCATGAAGCGGCGGGTGCTCGTGGCGCAGGCCCTGGTGCACCGGCCGCCCGTGATCGTGCTCGACGAGCCCACGGCGGGCGTGGACGTGGAACTGCGCCAGACCCTGTGGCAGTTCATCGCCAAGCTCAATCGCGAAGGCCATGCGGTGCTGCTGACGACGCACTACCTGGAGGAAGCCGAGGCGCTGTGCAGCCGCATCGCCATGCTGAAGGCCGGCAGGGTGGTGGCGCTGGAGCGCACGAGCGACCTGCTGAAGGCCGCCTCCAGCAACGTGCTGCGCTTCAAGATCGACGGCCAGCTGCCGCGCGAATTCGAGGGCAAGGCGCGCGTCACCGGCCGCATCGTGCAGCTGCCCGCGCACGACGCGCACGAGATCGAGCAGCACCTGGCCGTGATCCGCCACGCCGGCCTGCGGGTGGAGGACGTCGAGATCCGCAAGGCGGACCTGGAGGACGTGTTCCTCGACGTCATGACCGCGGGACGGGCGGAGGTGGCGGCATGATCCGGATGTTGAAAAACAAGATACCGAACGCAGAAGGCGCAGAAGATACGCAGAAGGCGCAGAAGAAAGCCATCTTGAAAATGGCTGTTCCTTCTGCGTCCTCTGCGTATCCTTTGCGCCCTCTGCGTTCGGTATCTTGTATTTTCGAGGCCCACCCATGACCGGCTGGCAGACGCTCCTGTACAAGGAAGTGCTGCGCTTCTGGAAGGTGAGCTTCCAGACCGTGGCCGCGCCCGTGCTCACGGCGCTGCTGTACCTGCTGATCTTCGGGCACGTGCTGCAGGACCACGTGAAGGTCTACGACCGCATCAGCTACACCGCCTTCCTGGTGCCCGGCCTGGTGATGATGAGCGTGCTGCAGAATTCCTTCGCCAACAGCTCCTCGTCGCTGATCCAGAGCAAGATCATGGGCAACCTGGTCTTCGTGCTGCTCACGCCGCTGTCGCACTGGAGCTGGTTCATCGCCTACGTCGGCTCCTCCATCGCGCGCGGCCTGTGCGTGGGCCTGGGCGTGTTCCTGGTGACCGTGTGGTTCACGCAGGTGAGCTTCGCCGCCCCGCTGTGGATCCTGGTGTTCGCCTTCCTGGGCGCCGGCATGCTGGGCGCGCTGGGCCTCATCGCGGGGCTGTGGGCCGAGAAGTTCGACCAGATGGCGGCCTTCCAGAACTTCATCATCATGCCGATGACCTTCCTGTCCGGCGTGTTCTATTCGATCCATTCGCTGCCGGAGTTCTGGCAGCGCGTGAGCCACCTCAACCCCTTCTTCTACATGATCGACGGCTTCCGCTACGGCTTCTTCGGCGTCAGCGACGTGTCGCCCTGGCTCAGCCTGGCGATCGTCGGCAGCGCCATGCTGGGCGTGAGCGCCGTCGCCGTCCACCTGCTGCGCATCGGCTACAAGATCCGCGGCTGAAACATTCGAAAGAGATCCCCATGACCGCCGACGAACTGCGCTCCGTCATCGCCGCCAGCCTGCCCTGCGACCACCTCGAGGTCGACGGCGACGGCCGCCACTGGCAGGCGGTGATCGTGTCGGCCGAGTTCGATGGTTTGCGTCGAATCCAGCGGCACCAGAAGGTGTACGCGACCCTTGGTGCGAGAATGCAGAACGACGAGGTGCACGCCTTGTCGATGCAGACCTTCACGCCCCAGGAGTGGGCGGCACTACAGCAACCCTGAAGCCCATGGACAAGCTCTTGATTCGCGGCGGCCGGCCGCTGCGCGGCGAGATTCGCATTTCCGGCGCCAAGAACGCGGCCCTGCCCGAACTCTGCGCCGCCCTGCTCACGGACGAGCCCGTCACGCTGCAGAACATCCCGCGCCTGCAGGACGTGGCGACCATGCTCAAGCTCATCCGGAACATGGGCGCGAAGGCCGAGTTCAGCAACGACGGCACCGTCGTCATCGACTCGAAGGAACTGCACTTCCCCGAAGCGCCCTACGAGATGGTGAAGACCATGCGCGCCTCGGTGCTCGCGCTCGGCCCGCTGCTCGCTCGCTTCGGCGAAGCCACGGTGTCGCTGCCCGGCGGCTGCGCGATCGGCGCGCGTCCGGTCGACCAGCACATCAAGGGCCTGCAGAAGATGGGCGCCGAGATCGTGATCGAGCACGGCTACATGATCGCGAGGCTGCCCGCCGGGCAGAAGCGGCTCAAGGGCGCGCACATCCGCACCGACATGATCACGGTGACCGGCACCGAGAACTTCATGATGGCCGCGGCGCTGGCCGAAGGCGAGACGATCCTGGAGAACCCGGCGCAGGAGCCGGAGATCACCGACCTCGGCGACATGCTCAACGCGATGGGTGCCAAGGTGGAAGGCCACGGCACCGGGCGCATCCGGATCGTGGGCGTCGAGAAGCTGCGCGGCGCGACGCACAAGGTCGTGGCCGACCGCATCGAGTGCGGCACCTTCCTGTGCGCGGTCGCCGCCACGGGCGGCGACGTGGTGCTGAAGGACGGCCGCGCCGACCACCTCGGCGCCGTGATCGACCTGCTGCGCGCCGCCGGCGCCGAGGTCGAGCCGCGGAAGGACGGGATCCGCGTCAGCGCGGATAAGCGCCTCGAAGCCCAGAGCTTCCGGACCACCGAGTACCCCGGCTTCCCCACCGACATGCAGGCGCAGTTCATGGCGCTGAACTGCATCGCCGAGGGCGACTCCAAGATCACCGAGACCATCTTCGAGAACCGCTTCATGCACGTCAGCGAGCTGATGCGCATGGGCGCGCGCATCGATGTGGACGGCAAGGTCGCCGTCACGCACGGCGCGGAGAAGCTCTCGGGCGCGATGGTGATGGCCACCGACCTGCGCGCCTCCGCCTCGCTGGTGATCGCCGGCCTCGTCGCCGACGGCGAGACGCTGGTGGACCGCATCTACCACCTGGACCGCGGCTACGAGCAGATGGAAAACAAGCTGCGCGTGCTGGGCGCGGACATCGAAAGAGTGAAATGATCCCCGAAGCGCCTGCGGCGCCTCCCGCCCAGGGGGGCGCCGCCAGCGGCCCGGCCAGGCCGGTTCCGCGGTGGCACTGGAATGACGCCTGCGGGCGTTCGATGCAATGGCTCCAATGAGTTCCCCGGACAAGCCCTCCCTGACCCTCGCCCTGTCCAAGGGCCGCATCTTCGACGAGACCCTGCCGCTGCTGAAGGCGGCCGGGATCGAGGTGCTGGAAGACCCCGAGAAGTCGCGCAAGCTGATCATCGGCACGACCAACCCCGACCTGCGGGTGGTGCTGGTGCGGGCGACCGACGTGCCCACCTACGTGCAGTACGGCGGCGCCGACCTCGGCGTGACGGGCAAGGACACGCTGATCGAGCACGGGGGACAGGGCCTCTACCAGCCGCTGGACCTGTGCATCGCCAAGTGCCGGGTGAGCGTGGCCGTGCGCTCCGACTTCGACTACGCCTCCGCCGTGCGCCAGGGCGCGCGCCTGAAGGTGGCCACCAAGTACACCAGCATCGCGCGCGACTTCTTCGCCGCCAAGGGCGTGCACGTGGACCTGATCAAGCTCTATGGCTCCATGGAGCTGGCGCCGCTGACCGGGCTGGCCGACGCCATCGTGGACCTGGTGTCCACGGGCGGCACGCTGAAGGCCAACAACCTGGTCGAGGTCGAGCGCATCATGGACATCAGCTCGCGCCTGGTGGTCAACCAGGCCGCGCTGAAGCTGAAGCAGGAACCGATCCGCCATTTGATCGACGTCTTCGCCAGGACCGTCGCTGCCCGGAATTGACCCACCCCCGAAGCGCCTTCGGCGCCTCCCCCTCAAGGGGGCGCCACCAGCGGCCCGGCCAAGCCGGTTCCGCGGTGGCACCCGAAAAGATCTGCCCCAGATGACTAATGTCGCCCGCCCCCTCCGCCTCGCCACCCGCGACGCCGGCTTCGATGCCGCGCTGAAGGCGCGCCTGCACTGGTCCGCGGACACCGACGCCGGCATCGAGCAGGCCGTGGCGGGCATCCTCGCCGACGTGCAGCAGCGCGGCGATGCGGCGGTGCTCGAATACACCAACCGCTTCGACGGCACCGCGGCGAAGTCGGTGCAGGACTTCCTGCTGCGGCCGGCCGAACTGAAGGCCGCCTTCGAGGGCCTGCCCGCGAAGCAGCGCGACGCGCTCGAGTCCGCAGCGCAGCGCGTGCGCGCCTACCACGAGGCCCAGAAGAGGGCTTCCGGGGAGAGCTGGAGCTATCGCGACGCCGACGGCACGCTGCTGGGGCAGAAGGTCACGCCGTTGGACCGGGTCGGCATCTACGTGCCGGGCGGCAAGGCTGCCTATCCGTCGTCCGTGCTGATGAACGCCATCCCGGCGCAGGTCGCCGGCGTGGGCGAGATCGTCATGGTGGTGCCCACGCCGCGCGGCGAGAAGAACCCGCTGGTGCTGGCCGCGGCGTACGTGGCGGGCGTCACCCGGGCCTTCACCATCGGCGGCGCCCAGGCCGTCGGCGCGCTGGCCTACGGCACCGAAACCGTGCCGCGCGTGGACAAGATCACCGGCCCCGGCAACGCCTATGTCGCCAGCGCCAAGCGCCGCGTGTTCGGCCAGGTCGGCATCGACATGATCGCCGGGCCCAGCGAGATCCTGGTGCTGGCCGACGGCAGTACGCCGGCCGACTGGGTGGCCATGGACCTGTTCTCGCAGGCCGAGCACGACGAACTGGCGCAGAGCATCCTGCTGTGCCCGGACGCGGCCTACATCGAGCAGGTGCAGGCGGCGATCGACCGCATGCTGCCGGAGATGCCGCGCGCCGAAATCATCGCGAAGTCGCTCACCGGGCGTGGCGCGCTGATCCACACCCGCGACCTGGAAGAGGCCTGCGAGATCAGCAACCGCATCGCACCGGAGCACCTGGAGATCGCGAGCCACGAGCCGCACCGGTGGGAGCCGCTGCTGCGCCATGCCGGGGCGATCTTCCTGGGCGCGTACACCAGCGAGTCGCTGGGCGACTATTGCGCGGGCCCCAACCACGTGCTGCCCACGTCGACCACCGCGCGCTTTTCCAGCCCGCTGGGCGTGTACGACTTCCAGAAGCGCAGCAGCCTGATCGAGGTGAGCGAAGCTGGCGCCCAGACCCTGGGCACCATCGCCGCCGAACTCGCCTACGGCGAAGGCCTCCAGGCCCATGCCCGGGCGGCGGAGCTGCGGCTGAAACGCTGATCCCGAAGAAAACCGAACAGCCGAACGCAGAGGGCGCAGAGGATCCGCAGAGGACGCAGAAAATACCTTTGAAGTATTCTCTGGAGTCTTCTGCGTCCTTTGCGTAATCTTTGCGCCCTCTGCGTTCGGCTGCCTGGTTTTGATTTTCCCCATGATCGCCTCCCTCGAAAAACTCATCGCCGCCCGCATCCGCCAGGACGTGCAGGGCATGCACGCCTATGCCGTCCAGGATTCGAGGGGCATGGTGAAGCTGGATGCGATGGAGAATCCGCACCGCTTGCCGGCGCCCCTGCAGAAGGAACTGGGCGAGCGCCTCGCCGCCGTCGCCCTGAACCGCTATCCCGGCGAGCGCATCGAGGACCTGCGCACGGCGCTGGCCAGGCACGCGCAGCTGCCCGACGGCTGCGCCCTGATGCTGGGCAACGGCTCGGACGAACTGATCGCCCTGCTGGCGCTGGCCTGCGACGTGCCCGGCGCGACAATCCTGGCGCCGCAGCCCGGCTTCGTCATGTACGCCATGAGCGCCCAGCTGCAGGGCCTGCGCTTCGTCGGCGTGGACCTCACCCCCGACTTCGAGCTCGATGGGAAGGCGATGCTGGAGGCAATCGCGCTGCACCAGCCGGCGATCGTCTACCTTGCCTACCCGAACAACCCCACGGCCAACCTCTGGGACGACGCCACCATCGAGAAGATCGTGCGGGCCGCGCCCGGCTTGGTGGTGATCGACGAGGCCTACCAGCCCTTCTCCAGCCGCAGCTACCTGGACCGCCTGGCGCAGCACGAGCACGTGCTGCTGATGCGCACCCTCAGCAAGTTCGGCCTCGCCGGGGTGCGCATCGGCTACATGATGGGGCGCGCGGAACTGATCGCCCAGGTCGACAAGGTCCGCCCGCCCTACAACGTGAGCGTGCTGAACGCCGAGGCCGCGCTGTTCGCGCTGGAGCACGAGGACGTGTTCGCCGCCCAGGCCGCGGACCTGAAGCGCGAGCGCGAGCGCCTGCAGGAGGCGCTGAAGGACATGGGCCTGAAGGCCTGGCCCAGCGACGCCAACATGATCCTGGTGCGCGTGCCCGACCCGGCGCGCAGCTTCGAGGGCCTGAAGGCGCGCAAGGTGCTGGTCAAGAACGTTTCTAGAATGCACCCATTGCTGGCCGGCTGCCTGCGACTGACCGTCGGCACCGCCGAAGAGAACACCCAGCTGCTCGCCGCCCTGAGATCCACCCTATGAGAACCGCTGAAAGTCCAATGAGTCAGCTCCGGCAGGCGGAGGTGACCCGCAACACGGCGGAAACCCAGATCACCGTCCGGCTCAACCTCGACGGCACCGGCCAGGCCCGGCTCGCCACCGGCATCGGCTTCTTCGACCACATGCTGGACCAGATCGCCCGCCACGGGCTGATCGACCTGGAGATCGACGCCAAGGGCGACCTGCACATCGACGGCCACCACACGGTGGAAGACGTCGGCATCACCCTGGGGCAGGCGGTCTACAAGGCGGTGGGCGACAAGAAGGGCATCCGCCGCTACGGCCACGCCTACGTGCCGCTGGACGAGGCCCTGTCGCGCGTCGTCATCGACTTCTCGGGCCGGCCGGGCCTGGTGATGAACGTGCCGTTCAAGAGCGGCATGATCGGCACCTTCGACACCCAGCTGGCCCACGAATTCTTCCAGGGCTTCGCCAACCACGCCTTCGTGACGCTGCACATCGACAACCTGCGCGGCGAGAACGCGCACCACCAGTGCGAGACGGTGTTCAAGGCCTTCGCCCGGGCGCTGCGCTCCGCGCTGGAGCTCGACCCGCGCGCCGCCGGCACGATTCCTTCGACGAAGGGCTCGCTTTGAGCGCCGCCCGGCCGCCCGAAGGCGCCCGCGCCGGAGCGCTCCCCCCGGAGGTGCACCCGTGACCAGGACGGTCGCCGTCGTCGACTACGGCATGGGCAACCTGCGCTCCGTCTCGCAGGCGGTCCTGCACGTCGCCCAGGGCAGCGGGCTGCAGGCCGTGATCACCTCGCGTCCGGAAGAGGTGCGCGCGGCCGAACGCGTGGTGCTCCCGGGGCAGGGCGCCATGCCCGATTGCATGCGCGAGCTGCGCGAGTCCGGCCTGCTGGAGCCGGTGCTGGAGGCCGCCGCGACCAAGCCCCTGTTCGGGGTCTGCGTCGGCATGCAGATGCTGCTGGATCGAAGCGAGGAAGGGCCCACTGACGGCCTGGGCCTGATCCATGGCGAGGTCGTGCGCTTTCGGCTCGAAGGTCAGCGGCAGCCCGATGGCAGCCGCTACAAGGTGCCGCAAATGGGCTGGAACCGCGTGCGGCAGGCCCGGGGGCATGCGATCTGGGAGGGCGTGCCGGATGGCAGCTGGTTCTATTTCGTCCATTCCTTCTACGCCAGTCCGTCGGACCCGCGCCACAGCGTTGGGGAATCCGAGTACGGCGGCCGCTTTACCTGTGCGGTGGCCCGCGATAACATTTTTGCGACCCAGTTCCACCCGGAAAAAAGCGCCGACCAGGGTCTGGCGCTCTATCGCAACTTCCTGCACTGGAATCCCTGACCGATCACCCGCCGCAGCCCGCGGCGGCCGCCCTCCCACTCCCCCATGCTCCTGATCCCTGCGATTGACCTGAAAGACGGCCACTGCGTACGCCTCAAACAGGGCGACATGGACCAGGCAACCACCTTCAGCGAGGACCCCGCCGCCATGGCGCGGACCTGGCTGGAGCGCGGTGCCCGGCGCCTCCACCTGGTGGACCTGAACGGCGCGTTCGCCGGCAAGCCCGTGAACTTCACGGCCGTGCGTTCCATCCTCAAGGCCGTGGGCGAGGAGATTCCCGTGCAGCTGGGAGGCGGCATCCGCGACCTCGACACGATCGAGAAGTACATCGACGGCGGCCTGCGCTACGTGATCATCGGCACCGCCGCGGTCAAGAACCCCGGCTTCCTGAAGGATGCGTGCACGGCCTTCGGCGGGCACATCATCGTGGGCCTCGACGCCAAGGACGGCAAGGTCGCCACCGACGGCTGGAGCAAGCTCACCGGCCACGAGGTCGTCGACCTGGCCCGCAAGTTCGAGGACTGGGGCGTCGAGTCCATCATCTACACCGACATCGGCCGCGACGGCATGCTCTCCGGCATCAACATCGATGCGACGGTGAAGCTCGCCCAGTCGCTGTCGATCCCCGTGATCGCCTCCGGCGGCCTGTCCTCGATGACCGACATCGAGAAGCTGTGCGCGGTCGAGGGCGAGGGCGTCGAGGGCGTGATCTGCGGCCGCGCGATCTATTCCGGCGACCTCGATTTCGCGCAGGCGCAGGCCCGTGCCGACGAACTGAACGGCAACGGCTGAGCCCGGAGCCGGCGTGCTGCGGACGCTGGCCATCGCCAACTACCGCTCGCTGCGGCACCTGCTGGTGCCGCTGGGGCAGCTGACCCTGATCACGGGGCCCAACGGCAGCGGAAAGTCCAGCGTGTACCGCGCATTGCGCCTGCTGGCCGACACGGCCCACGGCGGCGTGGTGCGCTCGCTGGCCCGCGAGGGCGGGCTGCCTTCCGTGCTGTGGGCCGGCCCGGAGCGGATTTTCGCCGCCATGTGCCGCGGCGAGCAGGAGGTGCAGGGCACGCGCCGCAACGAGCCGGTCCACCTGCGCCTCGGCTTCGCCGGCGAGGGGCCCACCGACTTCGGCTACGCCATCGACGTCGGCCTGCCCGTGCCGGTGCCGCGCTCCCTGTTCGGGCAGGATCCCGAGATCAAGGTGGAGGCCGTCTGGAGCGGACCGGTGCTGCGTCCGTCCACCGCGCTGGACGCCAAAGCCGCAAAGAACATCCTGGAAAAGGTCTTCTTTCGCGGCTTTGGCTGCTGCTTTCCGCGGTTTTTGCGTTAAACCTGCCGGTTCACGCTCGATACGCCATTTCGCCGCCTTCGTAGAATCCCGACCATGCTGGCCAAACGCATCATTCCCTGCCTGGACGTCACCGGCGGCCGGGTCGTCAAGGGCGTCAACTTCGTGGAGCTGCGCGACGCCGGGGACCCGGTGGAGATCGCCGCCCGCTACAACGAGCAGGGCGCCGACGAACTGACCTTCCTGGACATCACCGCCACCAGCGACGGCCGCGACCTGATCCTGCACATCATCGAGGCCGTCGCCTCGCAGGTGTTCATCCCCCTCACCGTGGGCGGCGGCGTGCGCACGGTGGAAGACGTGCGCCGGCTGCTCAACGCCGGGGCCGACAAGACCAGCTTCAATTCGGCGGCGATCGCCAATCCGGACGTGATCTCCGCCGCCTCGGCCCGGTATGGCGCCCAGTGCATCGTGGTCGCCATCGACGCCAAGCGCCGAAGCGCGGAAGAGGCCGCCCTCCGCGGCCCCGGCTGGGACGTCTACAGCCACGGCGGCCGCCGCAACACCGGCCTGGACGCGGTCGCCTGGGCCACCGAGATGGCCGGCCGCGGCGCCGGCGAGATCCTGCTGACCAGCATGGACCGCGACGGCACCAAGTCCGGCTTCGACCTGGAACTGACCCGGGCGGTGGCCGATGCGGTGCCGGTGCCGGTGATCGCCTCCGGCGGGGTCGGCAACCTGGACCACCTGGCCGACGGCGTCCAGCAGGGCGGCGCGGACGCGGTGCTGGCCGCCAGCATCTTCCACTACGGCGAGTACACGGTCGCCCAGGCCAAGGCGCGGATGGCCGAGCGCGGGATCGCGGTGCGGCTGTAGGCCGGGGAACGGTCCGCCCCGCCCCATGGGGGACAATAGACCCATGAACTGGCTGGACGAAGTCAAGTGGGACGCGCAGGGCCTCGTGCCCGTGATCGCGCAGGAGGCGGCGACCGGCGACGTGCTGATGTTCGCCTGGATGGACCGCGCGGCGCTGCAGAAGACCGCCGAACTCGGGCGGGCCGTGTATTTCAGCCGCTCGCGCGGCAAGCTGTGGTTCAAGGGCGAGGAGTCCGGCCACGTGCAGCAGGTGCACGAGATCCGCATGGACTGCGACAACGACGTGCTGCTGCTGAAGGTGACGCAACTCGGGCACGACCCTTCCATCGCCTGCCACACCGGCCGCCACAGCTGCTTCTTCCAGGTCTGGCGCGACGGCGCCTGGCACGCGGTCGAGCCGGTCTTGAAAGACCCGTCCACCATCTACACCTCATGAGCATGCCTGCCACCGACACCCTGGCCCGCCTGGCCGAAGTCATCGAAAGCCGCAAGCCGGCCAATGGGGGCGATCCCGAATCCAGCTACGTGGCGCGCCTGCTGCACAAGGGCCCGGACGCCTTCCTGAAGAAGATCGGCGAGGAGGCGACCGAGGTCGTCATGGCGGCCAAGGACGCCGACCACGGCGGCGACCCGAAGAAGCTGGTCGGCGAGGTGGCCGACCTCTGGTTCCACTCCATGATCGCGCTGGCGCACTACGGGCTGACGCCGGCCGACGTCGTCGCCGAACTGCAGCGGCGCGAAGGCCTCGGCGGACTCGAGGAAAAGGCGATGCGCAAGGTGCGCGGGCGCGAAGGCGGCGAATAGCACGAAGGAGCAGAACATGGCGGAGACGGACTTCAGGACCCTGGAAGACATGCGCAGCGACCGTTCCACGATGCACGTGCTGTACGGCCTGCACACGGTGGCGCCGTTCACGCTGTGGTCGCTGTCGGTGATCGCGCTGATCGTCAACTACGTCAAGCGCTCCGACGAGGCGGACCGCCTGTACGAGGCGCACCACAGCTACATGATCCGCACCTTCTGGTGGTCGCTGCTGTGGCTCCTGCTCACCGGGCCGCTCTGGTTCCTGCTGTTCTTCCCCGGCGCGATCGCCTGGACGCTCATCGGGGCCTGGTACATCTACCGCTTCCTGCGCGGCTGGCTGCGCTTCAACGACAATCGCTTCCCCCAGTGAGCACGGCATGACGCACGACCCCGATTGCATCTTCTGCAAGATCGCCGCAGGCAGGATCCCCTCGAAGAAGGTCTACGAGGACGAGGAGATCCTGGTCTTCCACGACATCCATCCGTGGGCGCCCGTGCACTTCCTGCTGATCCCGAAGCAGCACATCCCCTCGATGGCCCACGTGGAGCCCTCGCACGCCGCCCTGCTGGGAAAAATGATGAGTCTCGTTCCCGCCCTGGCGAAGCAGGAAGGCTGCCGGCCCTACCCGGAAGGCGGTTTCCGCCTGGTCTGCAACACGGGCGACGACGGCGGGCAGGAGGTGCCGCACCTGCACTTCCACGTGATCGGCGGGCCGCGTCCCTGGCTGAAGGGTTGAATTAACACGCATCCGCACGGTCGGGCAAGGGCTGAACTTCCCCTGCGCGACTAGAATCCGAGCAGTAAGACAGGAGAGATCCATGGGTTCGTTTTCCATCTGGCACTGGCTGATCGTGCTGTTGATCGTCGTGCTCGTGTTCGGCACGAAGAAGCTGAAGAACATCGGGCAGGACCTCGGCGGCGCCGTCAAGGGCTTCAAGGACGGCATGAAGGACGGCAGCCAGCCGGAAACCCCGGTGCCGCCGTCGAGCCAGGTCACCGCCTCGTCGTCGCAGCCGGCTGCCGACAAGGCGACCATCGACGTCGAAGCCCGCAACAAGTCCTGATCCTTCCCGGGCAGTGATCGACCTCGGCCTCTCGAAGATGGCGCTGATCGGCGCCGTGGCCCTGATCGTGATCGGGCCGGAGAAACTGCCGCGCGTGGCGCGGACGGTGGGCACCCTGCTGGGCAAGGCCCAGCGCTACGTGAACGACGTGAAGGCGGAGGTGAACCGCTCCATGGAGCTCGACGAGCTCCGGAAGATGAAGGAGACGGTGGAATCCGCCGCCCGCGACGTCGAGAACTCGGTGTCCACCGCCGCATCCGATTTCGAGAAGCAATGGCAGGACGTGGCCTCCACGGCCATGCCCCCGCTCGAGGCTCCGCCGTCCTTTCCGGAATACAAGCACCCGAAGAAGAAGTGGCGCCTGAAGCAGGGCGCCGTCCCGCACTGGTACAAGGCGCGCACCGGGGCCCGTACCCGCGCGCTGTCCGGCGCGGCCCGCGTGGCCCGGTACCGGCCGCAGAAATTCAATTGACCACGGCCGCGCCCCGGGAGCAGGGGGCGCGGGCCAACCCCCATGCCCGATCCCCAAGCCGATAAGGAAGACGAACTCGCCGGTACGGAGCAGCCCTTCGTCGCGCACCTCATGGAGCTGCGCGACCGGCTGATCTACTGCATCTACGGCATCGTCGCCGCCATCATCGTGCTGGCGATCTGGCCGGGCCCCAACGGCCTGATCGACTTCATCGCCCGGCCGATCCGCGCCCACATGCCGCCGGACGCCAAGCTGATCGCCGTCGGCGTGTTCTCGCCCTTCTTCGTGCCGCTGAAGGTCCTGCTGCTGGTGGCCGTCCTGGCGGTGCTGCCCTGGCTCATGTACCAGATCTGGGCCTTCGTCGCGCCCGGCCTCTACAGCCACGAGAAGAAGTTCGCGCTGCCGCTGATCATCTTCGGCAGCCTGCTGGCGTATGCCGGCATCGCCTTCGTCCAGTTCTTCGTGCTGGACCGCATGTTTTCCTTCATCCAGGGCTTCACCCCGGCCAGCGTGGCGGCCACCCCGGACATCGCCTCCTACGTGGAGGCGATCCTGTCGCTCTACCTCGCCTTCGGGCTGGCCTTCCAGGTCCCCATCGTGGTGATGCTGCTGGTGCGCTTCGAGATCATCACGGTGGAGAAGCTGAAGGAATTCCGCGGCTACTTCGTGGTGCTGGCCTTCATCATCGCCGCCGTCATCACCCCGCCGGACGTGGTGTCGCAGCTGGCACTGGCCATTCCCATGTGCTTCCTGTACGAACTGGGGATCTGGGCCTCGAAGCTGTTCGTGAAGCACAGCCGGGCGCCCGAGGAATCGGGCGAGGCCGCCACCAAGTAGACGGCGAAGCGCATCCCGGGGGGGACGCTGGTCGTCGTTCCCGTAGGGGCGCACTGCTGTCCGCGATAGGTCCGGCGCCGCGATGCGGGGACCGGGGTCGGCCGCCGTCGAGGCCGGCTGCATGTTCGCCGGGCCGGGACAGGTCACTGTCCGCCTCTGCGACTGTCCCCCGGCGCGGGTGAGAGCCCCGGCCCCGACGAGGGACGCGCCCGCGCCTCCTCCTTTATGTCGCCGAGTCGGACAGCGACCCGTCCCGGCCCTGCCGGGCGCGAACGCTGGAGGCCATGGCCTTCTCGACCGCTCTCCTCGACCGCCCTCCGGGACGGCATTGCATTGCGCGGTTCTGCGTTGGGCCAAACGTGATTGCGTGCCGGCAGTTCCTCGCTGAAGGCTGCGGTTTGAGGGGACGCCGCGCCTGCGCCCGCGCAATGCAGGATCGGGACGGGACTGTCCGACTCGGCGAAATAAAGGAGGAGACGCGGGCTTCAGCCCGCGTCGGGGGACATTCGCAGAGGCGGACAGTCCCGTCCCGATCCGGGGCAGAGGCAACCCGCCCCGGCGACTGCCGTCTTGTGAAGTCGGGGATCCGGCATTGAAGCTCAGCGTACCGGTGGCAGGGGCTGCTGCGGCTGCGCCTTCGGCTTGGGACGCCGGCCCGGCGTCACCGTCACGTCCACACTGTCTTCGCGCCGCTGCAGCTTGAACGGCGTGGCGGAGCCCGGCTTCAGCGCCGCGACCGTCGACAGCAGCTCGGAGACGTTGGCGACCTCCTTGCCGCCGACCTGCATCACCACGTCGCCCGGCCGCACGCCCGCCTGGGCCGCCGGCCCGTTCTGCAGCACGCCGGTGATCAGCACGCCCTTCCTGGCCTTCACGCCGAAGGTTTCCATCAGCTCCGGGGAGAGGTCGGCCGGCTCCACGCCGATCCAGCCGCGGGTGACGACGCCGTCCTTCACGATGCCTTCCAGCACCAGCTTGGCGGTGGACACCGGAATGGCGAAGCCGATGCCCATGCTGCCGCCCGAGCGCGAGTAGATGGCCGTGTTGATGCCCATCAGGTTGCCGTTGACGTCGACCAGCGCCCCGCCCGAGTTGCCGGGGTTGATCGCCGCATCCGTCTGGATGAAGTTCTCGAAGGTGTTGATGCCCAGCTGGTTGCGCCCCAGCGCGCTGACGATGCCGCTGGTGACCGTGAGGCCGACGCCGAAGGGATTGCCGATGGCCAGCACCTGGTCGCCCACCTGCAGGGCGTCGGAGTTGCCGAGCGTCATGACCGGCAGGCGTTCGGCGTTCACCTTGAGGATCGCGAGGTCGGTTTCGGGGTCGGTGCCGATCACCCGGGCGCGCACCTTGCGGCTGTCGTTGAGGACCACCTCGATTTCGGCGGCACCTTCCACGACGTGGTTGTTGGTGAGGATGAAGCCCTCGGGGCTGATGATGACGCCGCTGCCCAGGCCGCTTTGCGGGATCGAGCCCTGCTCGCCGAAGAAGAAGCGGAACCAGGGGTCGCTGGAGGAGGGCCGCTCGGCGGCCTTGCTGGTGTTGATGCTCACCACCGCCTGCGAGGCCTTCTGCGCCGCCGACCGGAAGCTGCCGGGCGGGGCGGGCGAGCCGGGCGGCGTGGGCGCCTCCTGCAGCGGCACGCCCGTGCTGCCGGTCGTCACCGTGCGCTGGTTCAGCCACTCCGGTTTCATCGTCATGACGACGAAATACACGGCCAGCAGGATGGTGACCGCCTGCGAGAAGACGAGCCAGTAGCGTCGCATGTTCGCTGGTTGCGAAAAGCACAAGTGTATGCGGGATGTACGGTCCGGTTGGGCCAGCCTGCATCCCGGCCGCCCGCGCTATCCGCGATGCAATGCGAGCGTGGCCGGCGCGCCGCGCTCGCGGCGCCGCTGGCGCCGGCCCCAGCAGGCCTCCTCGACCGGCACGGGGGCACCGCTAGCCCCGTCCCTGGTGGCGGCACGGGAGGCCATGGAGCGCGCGGCCTCGGCGAGCCGCTGGACCTCGTGCAGCACGTCCTCCGCTTCCGCGTGGAAGGCGCGCAGGTGCAGCACGCCGACCCCGACGTCCACCTGCACCTGCTCCGGCTCGCCGTCGCGGCCGGTGACTTCGATCGGCTGGCGCAGGCTGCGGGCCAGCCGCAGGCCGAAGCCGCTCAACCACGCCGGCGTGGGGATCGTCTCCACGACCGCCACGAAGCAGCGGTCCCAGTAGCGGCCCACGGGATTGGCCACCCCGACCTCGCGCTGCAGGCGCGCGGCGAGCGTCATCCAGACCTCGTCGAGGCCGGCCGCGCCCACCTGGTTCGCGATCCGGCCGGCGTCGAACACGGTCACCGCCACCAGGGCGCCTTCGCGACGGCTCCCGCGGCGCCGCCGGCGGG
Source organism: Ramlibacter monticola (assembly GCF_016722785.1). Lineage (GTDB taxonomy): Bacteria > Pseudomonadota > Gammaproteobacteria > Burkholderiales > Burkholderiaceae_C > Ramlibacter > Ramlibacter monticola. The sequence goes on from NZ_JAEQNE010000004.1 coordinate 409,071, forward strand.
AGGCGACCAGCCGCTTCACCAGGGCCGCGGCGCTGTGAACGCGCGTGACCGGGTCGAGCGCGGGCACGCCGGCGGCTTCGCGGGTGCGTCCCAGGTGGCGCTCGCGCCGCCACAGCATGCGGCCGGTCAGCGCGTTGGCCAGGGTGGCGCAGAGGGCGACGCCGGCCTGCTCCAGCGCCGACCACTGGCCCAGGTGCATCGCCAAGGCGTACAGGCCCGCCAGCGCGGGCAGGGTGAGCAGGCAGCCGGCGGCCATGGGAAGCGCGAGGCGGTCGCCGAAGATCCACGCGCGGAGGGTGAGCCAGCAGGTCAGCGCGCTGCCGGCGAGCGAGGCCGCCGCGGCGGCGGGCAACTGCTGTTCCGGCGGCAGCCGCAGGATCGCGACACCCAGCACCGGCAGCACGAAGGCGAACAGGCGCAGCAGGCCGGCCATGGGGCGGTCGCGCCGGCCGGCGACCAGCCAGCCGTGGATCCAGAAGTTGGCCATCGCCACGCACAGCGGGCCCGCCAGCGCCTGCAGCAGTTGCAGGCGCACGGGGGCCGGATGCGCCGCCTCGCGCAGCACCCCGCTGAGCAGCAGGACCAGCAGGAACACGCTCGCGTGCCAGGCGAGCGCCCGCAGCCGCGAGCGGCCGGGGCGGGCCAGGAAGTCGCCGGCGCGCGCCAGCACCACCGCGGCCACCGCGCCCAGGGCCATGCACCACACGATCAGCGTCAGCGGGTTCATCGCGCCTCCTTGCAGCAGCCGCGATGTTCGCGCCGGCGCCCGGGAGGCGCCGTAGCAGAATGCGGGCTGAACCCTGTGACCCCGTTCCCATGACCACCCGGCAAGACCTGCTGCAAGCCTGCGACGACCTGCTCCAGCCGGAGCGCTTCAAGGACTACGGCCCCAACGGCCTGCAGGTGGAGGGCTGCGAGCCGGTGCGGCGGCTCGTCTCCGGCGTCACCGCCAGCCGGGCGCTGATCGAGGCGGCCGTCGCGCAACAGGCCGACGCGATCTTCGTGCACCACGGCCTGTTCTGGCGCGGCCAGGACGGCCGCGTCACCGGCTGGATGAAGCAGCGGCTGGCCCTGCTGCTCGCGCACGACATCAACCTGCTCGCCTACCACCTCCCGCTCGACGCCCACCCGGAACTGGGCAACAACGCCCAGCTCGGACGGCAGCTGGGGCTGCAGGCCACGGCGCGCTTTGGCGAGCAGGACCTCGGCTTCCTCGGCGGGCGCAGCGACGGCGCGGCTTTCGCCGACAGCGAGGCGCTGGCGCAGCACGTGGGCGGCGCGCTCGGGCGGCCGGTCACCTGCGTGCCGGGCGCGCGCGGGCCGGTCCGCCGCATCGCGTGGTGCACGGGCGGCGCGCAGTCGTACTTCGAGGCCGCCATCGCGGCCGGCGCCGAGGCCTTCCTCACCGGCGAGATCTCCGAGCCGCAGGCGCACTACGCGCGCGAGTGCGGGGTGAGCTTCCTCGCCTGCGGGCACCACGCCACCGAGCGCTACGGCGCGCCGGCCGTGGCGGCGCACGTCGCGCGGCAGCTCGGGATCGAGCACGTGTTCGTCGACATCGAGAATCCCGCTTGAGCGCCGCGCGGCCGCCCGAAGGCGCTCGCCCCCTCCGCTTGCCGAGGGGGGAGGCGCAGTCCACGAAGTGGCAAGCCTGGGGGAGGTACCCTTGAAACCCCTCGCCATCACCATGGGCGACCCGGCCGGCATCGGGCCGGAGATCATCGCCAGGGCGTTCGCGCAGGCGCCGGAGCTCACGGCCGGCTGCGTCGTCGCCGGCGACCTCGCCTGCATCCGGCGTGGCGCGGCGGCGGTGGCCGGCGGGCGCCCGCCGCTCGCCACCGCCCTCGTCGACTCCGTGCAGGACGCCGCGCAGGTGCCGCCCCGCTGCATCCCGGTGCTGCAGGTCGGCGCCGCCGCCGCTGCACCGCCGCCCTGGGGCCGGGTGGACGAGCGGGCCGGCCGGCTCGCCGCCGAGGCGGTGCTGTGGGGCGCGAGCGCCGCCCTGCGTGGCGAAGTGGCGGCGCTCGTGACCGCGCCGCTGCACAAGGAAGCCCTCGCGGCCGCGGGCCTGCCCTATCCGGGCCACACCGAACTGCTGCAGGCCGAGGCCGCGGCGCACGCCGGCGTGGCGCTGGAGCGCATGCCGGTGCGCATGATGCTGGCCAACGACGAACTGCGCACGGTCCTGGTGAGCATCCACGTCTCGCTGCGCGAGGCGATCGAGGCCGTCACCTTCGCCAACGTGCGCGAGACGCTGCGCATCGCCGATGCGGCGCTGTCCGCCATGCTGGGACGGCGGCCGCGCATCGCCGTCGCCGGACTCAATCCGCACGCCGGCGAAGGCGGCCTGTTCGGGCGCGAGGAGATCGAGGTGATCGTGCCGGCGCTGCGCGACGCGCAGGCCGCGGGCATGGAGGTGCACGGCCCGTTCGCCCCCGATACCGTGTTCATGCGCGCCCGCCGCGGCGAGTTCGACGTCGTGGTCGCGATGTACCACGACCAGGGCCTGATCCCGGTGAAGTACCTGGGGGTGGAAAAGGGCGTGAACGTGACCCTGGGCCTGCCGCTGGTGCGCACCAGCCCCGACCACGGCACGGCCTTCGACATCGCGGGCACCGGGCAGGCGGACGCCTCCAGCCTGCTGGAAGCGATCCGGATGGCGAAGCAGCTCGCGGGCGGCGCGCAGCCTAGGCCCGCACCCTGAGGCTGTCGCGGATCTCGCGCAGCAGCAGCACGTCCTCCGCCGGTGGCGCCGGCTCCGTCGCGGCGGCGCCGGCCGGCGGGCTCTCGATGTGCCGCCGCAGCCGGTTCACCTGCCGCACCATCAGGAAGATCACGAAGGCGAGGATCAGGAAGTTCACCGCCACGGTGACGAAATTGCCCCAGGCCAGCACCGGCACGCCCGCCTTCTTCAGTCCGTCCAGCGTCATGGGCGTTCCCGCGGGCGCGTCGCCCAGCACGATGAACAGGTTGGAGAAATCGAGCTTGCCGACGATGCGGCCCAGGATCGGCATCACGACGTCGCCGACCAGCGAATCGACGATCTTGCTGAAGGCGGCGCCGATGATCACGCCGACCGCCAGGTCGACCACGTTGCCCTTGACCGCGAACTCTCGGAACTCCTGCAGCAGCTTCATGGGTGGGTCCTCTCGTGTTGGGTGCGCGGGAGTATGCGCCGTAAGCCCCGCGCAAGGCTACAGGGGGCTCCGGAACCCTTGACACGGTCCGCTACAATCGCGGGTTGACCCTTAAACAGCGAGCAATCTCGAGGACCCCATGAGCAACTCCACGGTGGACGCCAGCAAACGGACGTGGCTGATCGCGTCCGGGTGCGCCGGCGCGGTGGGCGCAGGATTCACTGCGGTGCCCTTCGTCAGCAGCTTCCAGCCCTCCGAACGCGCCAAGGCTGCCGGCGCCCCCGTCGAAGTCGACATCTCCGGCCTGCAACCCGGCCAGAAGATGACCGTGGAATGGCGCGGCAAGCCGGTGTGGATCGTGCGCCGCACGAAGGAGCAGGTCGAAGGCCTGAAGAAGCTGGACGCCCAGGTCGCCGACCCGGAATCCAAGCGCAACGCCTACCCCACGCCCGACTACGCGAAGAACGAGTGGCGCTCCATCAAGCCCGAGTTCTTCATCGCCGTGGGCATCTGCACCCACCTCGGTTGCTCGCCGACCGACAAGTTCCAGACCGGCCCGCAGCCCTCGCTGCCCGATGACTGGCAGGGCGGCTTCCTGTGCCCCTGCCACGGCTCCACCTTCGACCTCGCCGGCCGCGTGTTCAAGAACAAGCCCGCGCCGGACAACCTCGAAGTGCCCCCGCACGTGTACCTGTCGGATACGCGCCTGCTGATCGGCGAAGACAAGAAGAGTGCCTGAACGCCATGGCTGCTGAATTCAAGGAAATCTCCCCCAACGCCAGCGTCGTCCAGAAGGTCGACAACTGGATGCGCAACCGCTTCCCGACCGCGTACGACTCGTACAAGGTCCACATGTCGGAGTACTACGCTCCGAAGAACTTCAACTTCTGGTACTTCTTCGGCTCGCTGGCGCTGCTGGTGCTGGTGATCCAGATCGTCACCGGCATCTTCCTCGTGATGCACTACAAGCCTGACGCGGCGCTCGCCTTCGCGTCGGTGGAGTACATCATGCGCGACGTGCCCTGGGGCTGGTTGATCCGCTACATGCACTCCACCGGTGCGTCGGCGTTCTTCGTCGTCGTGTACCTGCACATGTTCAAGGCGCTGATCTACGGCAGCTACCGCAAGCCGCGCGAGCTGGTCTGGATCTTCGGCTGCACGATCTTCCTGATGCTGATGGCCGAGGCCTTCATGGGCTACCTGCTGCCCTGGGGCCAGATGTCCTACTGGGGCGCCCAGGTGATCGTGAACCTGTTCTCCGCGGTTCCCTTCATCGGTCCCGACCTGTCCCTGATGATCCGCGGCGACTACGTGGTGTCCGACGCCACCCTGAACCGCTTCTTCAGCTTCCACGTGATCGCGGTCCCGCTGGTGCTGATCGGCCTGGTGGTCGCGCACCTGCTGGCGCTGCACGACGTGGGTTCCAACAACCCCGACGGCATCGACATCAAGGCGCCGAACTACCCGAAGGACGCCCAGGGCCACTCGGTGGACGGCATCCCCTTCCACCCGTACTACAGCGTGCACGACATGGTCGGCGTCGCCGTCTTCCTGATGGTGTTCAGCGCGATCATCTTCTTCGCGCCGGAGCTGGGCGGCTACTTCCTCGAGTACAACAACTTCATCCCGGCCGACCCGCTGAAGACCCCGCCGCACATCGCGCCGGTCTGGTACTTCACGCCGTTCTATTCGATGCTGCGCGCCACCACCGACCCGATGGTGAACGTGTTCTGCATCGTGATCGCGCTGGCCACCGCCTGGGCGTTCTTCAAGAGCCGGCTGTCCTTCATGGCCAAGGCCGCGATCGTCGTGGCCGCCGCGATCGCCATCGTGCTGCTCAAGACCTTCGACGCCAAGTTCTGGGGCGTGGTCGTGATGGGCGGCGCCGTGATCATCCTGTTCTTCCTGCCCTGGCTGGACCACGCGCCGGTGCGCTCGATCCGCTACCGCCCGCGCTGGAACTACTGGCTGTACGGCGTCTTCGTCGTGTTCTTCGTCATCCTCGCCTACCTGGGCATCGAGCCGCCCTCGGAGGGCAAGACGCTGCTGGCCCAGGTCGGCACGATGTACTACTTCGGCTTCTTCCTGCTCATGCCCTGGTGGAGCCGCCTGGGCGAGTTCAGGCCCGTGCCCGAGCGCATCACCTTCGCGCACTGACGGGTGGGAGCAAGCAACATGAAAAAACTGATCGTCACCCTGATGCTGGCCCTCGGCGTGGCCGCGGGCGCGCAGGCCTCCGAAGGCGGCGAAGTCGCCTGGGACAAGGCGCCCAGCCGCACCAACGACCTGCCGGCCCTGCAGAACGGCGCCAAGCTGTTCGTCAACTACTGCCTGAACTGCCACTCGGCGGCCTTCATGCGCTTCAACCGCCTGCAGGACATCGGCCTGTCCGAGCAGCAGATCAAGGACAACCTGCTGTTCGTGAGCGACAAGGTCGGCGAGACCATGAAGTCGCCGATCGATCCGAAGGAAGCCAAGGATTGGTTCGGCGCGGTGCCGCCCGACCTGACCCTGATCGCGCGTTCGCGCGCGGGCCACGGCGGCACGGGCGCGGACTACCTGTACACGTACATGCGCTCGTTCTACCGCGACGACACGCGTCCCACCGGTTGGAACAACCTGGTGTTCCCCAACGTCGGCATGCCGCACGTCCTGTGGGAACTGCAGGGCGACCGGGAGCCGCAGCACGAGAAGACCTCGGCCCACGGCCACGAAGTCGAGATCTTCAAGGGCTGGAAACAGCTGACGCCGGGCACCATGACGCCGCAGCAGTACGACCAGGCCGTCGGCGACCTGGTGGGCTACCTGCAGTGGATGGCCGAGCCGGCGCAAAACCAGCGCGTGCGCGTGGGCGCCTGGGTCATGCTCTTCCTGGCGCTGATGCTGGTCGTCTTCTGGCGGCTCAACGCGGCGTTCTGGAAAGACGTCAAGTAACGGCGTAAACGCGGTCCGGCCTACGGCCGGACGCGCGTTCTTCGCGTAGAGTGGGCTGCTGTCGCACCCACTCTTTTTGGTTTTAGAGGACTTTCAAAATGATGGTGCTGTATTCGGGAACCACCTGCCCCTTCTCCCATCGCTGCCGCTTCGTGCTGTTCGAAAAGGGCATGGATTTCGAGATCCGTGACGTCGACCTGTACAACAAGCCGGAAGACATCAACGTGATGAATCCGTACGGCCAGGTGCCCATCCTGGTCGAGCGCGACCTCATCCTGTACGAGTCGAACATCATCAACGAGTACATCGACGAGCGCTTCCCGCATCCGCAGCTGATGCCCGGGGACCCCGTCGACCGCGCCCGCGTGCGCCTGTTCCTGCTCAATTTCGAGAAGGAACTGTTCGTGCACGTCTCCACGCTCGAATCCCGCGCGGCCAAGAGCAACGAGAAGGCGCTGGAGAAGGCCCGCTCGCACATCCGCGACCGCCTGACCCAGCTCGCCCCGGTGTTCCTGAAGAACAAGTACATGCTGGGCGAGAACTTCTCGATGCTGGACGTCGCCATCGCGCCGCTGCTGTGGCGCCTGGACTACTACGGCATCGAGCTGTCCAAGAACGCCGCGCCCCTCCTGAAGTACGCCGAGCGCATCTTCTCGCGCCCGGCCTACATCGAGGCGCTGACGCCCTCCGAAAAGGTGATGCGCAAGTAGCGCATACTTGTCGGGCTGAAGTCCTCGCCCCACGCATGAACGCCCTGGAATCGACCTCCACCCGCCCGTACCTGATCCGGGCCCTGTACGAATGGTGCACCGACAACGGCTTCACGCCGTACGTGGCGGTGCTGGTCGACGACACGGTGCAGGTGCCGCGCGAGTACGTGAAGAACGGCGAGATCGTCCTGAACATCAGCTACGACGCCACCAGCTCCCTGAAGCTCGGCAACGAGTTCATCGAGTTCAAGGCCCGCTTCGCCGGCACCGCGCGCGAGATCATGGTCCCGGTCAACCGGGTGATCGCGATCTACGCGCGCGAGAACGGCCAGGGCATGGCCTTTCCGGTGCCGGTGCCGGGCGCGCCGCCGGAGGAGACGCGGCCCTCGCCGCTGACCAGCGTGCCCGCGGCCACCGACGCCGAGGGCAAGGTCGTGCAGCTGGTGACGCCCGAAGGCGGCTCCGCGCCCCCCGAGGAGCCCCCGCGTCCGCCCAGCGGCCCGCGGCCCGCGCTCAAGCGGGTGAAGTGACGCGCGCCTAGAATTTCGCCAGGCCGATTTAGCTCAGTTGGTAGAGCAACTGTCTTGTAAACAGTAGGTCGTCCGTTCGATTCGGACAATCGGCACCAGCCACTTTCTCCCCTTCCCGAGACCCGCCGGACGGCCGGCTTGCGCCGCGGGACAGGCGGGCGCCGGGTTACGTCTTGTGGCTTCCGAGCTTCAGCCGGATTGAAGTAACCTGACATCCGCTGCTGTTGAGTCTCGCTTGAAGGACAGGCAACAACTGTCGGAGCTTGGCGGCGGCGGCGCTGCTGTCCACCAGCAGGCACCAGGAGGTCCCGTCGATGGGGCCGGCGCGCACGGAGGCGCGCAGGGGTGCCGGGATGCACGACTGGACTGCCTTGAGGCGTTCGCCGGACTCGCGCGCCAATTGCGCGAGCCGCGCCAGCGAAGGCGCTTCCTCGGCGGCCTGGTGCACGGGCACCGGGTGGTGGCGGCGGATCATGAAAAACGATGAGGGGGAAGAAGTGCAGTTGATTATCACGGACGCGTGGCTCGCCAGGAGCCGCGCCATCCACCTGAGCGGCACGCGCATGGTCGCGGCATTCCTGGCCGTGTCGCTGGCGCTCATGCTGATCGCGGCGGCTCTCTACCACTGGGTCTTCCTGAAGGGCGCGCGGGAGCGCTGGCCCGTGATCGGCTCGGTGGTCCGTTTCGTCGTGGCCGATGAATTCGAGCAGCGCGATCGCTTCATGCGCGAGAACCTCGACGCCATGGCGAAGCGCCTGGGCGAGATCCAGGCCCGCATGCTGCAGGTCGAGGCGCTCAGCGAGCGCGTGTCCGGCCTCGCCGGCGTGAATCCGACCGACCTGAAGCTGGCCGCCGCCCGCGGCGGCGCCCTGGTGGAGGGCCGGCCGCTGTCGCTGGAGGAACTGCAGGCGACACTGAACGACCTGGAGCAGCTCACCGGCGAACGCACCGACCTGCTCACCGTGATGGAATCGCGCCTGATCGACCAGCGCCTGAAGAAGATGATGGTCCCCACGCAGCAACCGTTGCCCGGCGCCGACATCGGCTCCCGCTTCGGCTGGCGCATCGACCCCTTCACCGGCCGGCAGGCGCTGCACACCGGGCTGGACTTCTCGGGCGAGGTCGGCACCCCCATCGTGGCGGCCGCCGGCGGCGTGGTAGTGACGGCCGACACGCATCCGCAGTACGGCAACATGGTCGAAGTCGACCACGGCAACGACCTGGTCACCCGCTATGCCCACGCCTCCAGGCTGCTGGTGAAGAAGGGCGACCTGGTCAAGCGCGGCCAGCGCCTGGCCCTGGTGGGCACCACCGGCCGCTCCACCGGCCCGCACCTGCATTTCGAGGTTCTGGTGCAGGGGGTGCCGCAGGATCCGCACCGGTTCCTGCACGCCGCCCAGGTCGCCGGGCGCTAGCCGGTACCCCGGCCCCTCCGGGGCGCAAGAAAGAAAGGCCCCGGAAGGCTAAAATCCGGGGCTTTGGCTGTCGTGCTGCCGGATTCGGCGCGCGACGGCCCCAAACCTGCTGAACAAAAAAGGACAGCGCCGTCCCTCCCGCGAGCAGCGGGCCGTGACCTCCACCGCGCCCATGGCCACCAACTTCCTGACCAAGATCTTCGGCTCCCGCAACGACCGCCTGCTCAAGCAGTACCGGCGCACCGTGGAGCAAATCAATGCGCTGGAACCGAAGCTGGAACAGCTGTCGGACGACCAGCTCCGCGCCAAGACCCAGGAATTCCGCGAGCGCGTGGGCCAGGGCGCCACGCTCGACGACCTGCTGCCGGAAGCCTTCGCGGTCGTGCGCGAAGGCTCCAAGCGCATCATGAAGATGCGCCACTTCGACGTCCAGCTGATGGGCGGCATCGCGCTGCACCAGGGCAAGATCGCCGAGATGCGCACCGGCGAGGGCAAGACGCTCACCGCCACGCTGCCGGTGTACCTGAACGCGCTCTCCGGCAAGGGCGTGCACGTGGTGACGGTCAACGACTACCTGGCCAACCGCGACGCCCAGTGGATGGGCAAGCTCTACAACTTCCTGGGCCTCTCGGTCGGCGTGAACCTGCCGCAGATGCCCAAGGACCAGAAGCAGGCCGCCTACCACTCGGACATCACCTACGGCACGAACAACGAGTACGGCTTCGACTACCTGCGCGACAACATGGTGTACGAAACGCAGGACCGCGTGCAGCGGGGCCTGAACTACGCCATCGTCGACGAGGTGGACTCGATCCTGATCGACGAGGCGCGCACGCCGCTGATCATCAGCGGCCAGGCCGAGGACCACACCGACCTGTACATCACGATGAACCGGGTCGTGCCCCTGCTCACGAAGCAGGAGGGCGAAGCCGACCCGCGCACCGGCGAGGGCATCACCAAGCCCGGCGACTTCACGCTGGACGAGAAGACGCACCAGGTGTTCCTCACCGAGATGGGACACGAGAAGGCCGAGAAGGTGCTGACCAACCTGGGCCTGATCGCCGAGGGCGCGACGCTGTACGACCCGGCCAACATCGCGCTGATGCACCACCTGAACGCGGCGCTGCGGGCCAACCACCTGTACCACCGCGACCAGCATTACGTGGTGCAGGAAGGCGAGATCATCATCGTCGACGAGTTCACCGGCCGCCTGATGCAGGGCCGGCGCTGGAGCGACGGCCTGCACCAGGCCGTGGAGGCCAAGGAAGGCGTGTCCATCCAGCCCGAGAACCAGACGCTCGCCTCGATCACCTTCCAGAACTACTTCCGCCTGTACGGCAAGCTGGCCGGCATGACCGGCACGGCCGACACGGAAGCCTACGAATTCCAGGAGATCTACGGCCTCGAGACCGTGGTGATCCCGCCCAACAAGCCGAGCAGCCGCGACGACCAGCTCGATCGCGTCTACAAGACGACGAAGGAGAAGTACGACGCGGCGATCGAGGACATCCGCGAGTGCCACGAGCGCGGCCAGCCGGTGCTGGTGGGCACCACCTCGATCGAGAACTCGGAAGTGATCTCGCAGCTGCTGGAGCGCGCGCAGCTGCCGCACCAGGTGCTCAATGCCAAGCAGCACGCGCGCGAAGCCGACATCGTGGCGCAGGCCGGCCGGCCGAAGATGATCACGATCGCCACCAACATGGCGGGTCGCGGCACCGACATCGTGCTGGGCGGCAACGTGGAGAAGGCCGTCGAGGCGCTCGAGGCCGACGAGGGCATCGACCCCGCGGCCAAGGCGCAGCGCATCGCCGAGATGCGCGCGCAATGGCAGAAGGACCACGAGCTGGTGGTGGGCCTCGGCGGCCTGCGCATCATCGCCACCGAGCGGCACGAATCCCGCCGCATCGACAACCAGCTGCGCGGCCGCTCGGGCCGCCAGGGCGACCCGGGCTCCTCGCGCTTCTTCCTGTCGCTGGACGACCCGCTGATGCGCATCTTCGCGGGCGACCGCGTGCGCGCGATCATGGACCGCCTGAAGATGCCCGAGGGCGAGGCGATCGAGGCCGGCATCGTCACCCGCTCCATCGAGAGCGCGCAGCGCAAGGTCGAAGGCCGCAACTTCGACATCCGCAAGCAACTGCTCGAATACGACGACGTCGCCAACGACCAGCGCAAGGTGATCTACCAGCAGCGCAACGACATCCTCGACGCGAAGGACCTGTCGGCGCAGATCGCCTCGCTGCGCGAAGGCTGCTTCACCGACCTGGTGCACCAGTACGTTCCGCCGGAATCGGTGGAGGAGCAGTGGGACCTGGCCAGCCTCGAGAAGGTGCTGGCCGACGAGTGGGGCATCGAGGTGCCGCTGCGCCAGGAAGTCGAGGCCGCGACCGCGATCACCGACGACGACATCGTGGAGCGCGTGGTCGCCGAGGCGCACAAGGCCTTCAAGGCCAAGGTGGACATGGTCGGCGAGGAGAACTTCACCCAGTTCGAGCGCATGGTGCTGCTGCAAAGCATCGACAGCCACTGGCGCGAGCACCTGGCCGCGCTGGACTACCTGCGCCAGGGCATCCACCTGCGCGGCTACGCGCAGAAGCAGCCGAAGCAGGAGTACAAGCGCGAGGCCTTCGAGCTGTTCGGCCAGATGCTCGACGCGGTGAAGAACCAGGTCTCGCGCGTGCTGATGACGGTGAAGATCCAGTCCTCCGAGCAGATCGAGGAAGCGACGGAGGAGATGGAGCAGCGCGCCGAGCGCGTCGCCAATGTCACCTACACGGCGCCGACCGAGACCGGCGAGGTGGAGAGCACGCTCGACACGGCCACCGCGCAGGCGGCGCAGCGCCGCCCGATGGCCGCCGCCATGGCCGGCGGCCTGCCGCGCGTGGGCCGCAACGACCCCTGCCCCTGCGGCAGCGGCAAGAAGTACAAGCACTGCCACGGGCAGCTGACCTGACCGTCCTTCGAGGGGCAGGAAAGCCGGGCGCCGCCCGGCTTTTTCATTGGCGAGCGCAGGCGGCGCAAGTGAATGCGCCGGTTGTCACCCGATGTGGTGAGATCGTGACAAGGCACCCTGTCAGATCTGACAGGGTGCCTTCCCTGGAACCTAGTCCTGCACGTGCCGCTTCGCCTGGCGCGCCAGCCAGCGGCTGTAGCTGTTGTCCGGGTCCGGACCGCTGGGGGCTTCGACGGGGAACAGGGCGCCGACCAGGGCGCCGCCTTCGCCGACCGGCACGGCGGTGACCAGCGCCGGCGGCTGCGTCGAAGACAGGGCCTGACGCAGCTCGATGTCGGCCAGGCGCAGGCCCTTGCGGATGTCGTCCACGCCGGAGGACGGCACCCCGGCCACTTCAGCCAGTTCGGCCAGGGCGTGCAGGCCCTGCGGCGTCTCCAGCTGCAGCCAGCCTATCCGGCCGGCCGCGTCCATGCCCAGCACGCCGAAGGGCGCGCCGATCACCACGTGCTCCACCCAGTTGCGGGCGCAGAAGGCGGCCAGCCAGCTGTCCACGCCCGGCGCGCGCAGCAGGGCGCTCTGTTCCTGCGTCAGCGTGGAGCGCCAGATCTGGGCGTGGCGCGAATGCGAGGTGAAGAGCAGGTGCTCCACCGCCTCGACCAGGCGGCGCGAGATGTCCTGCGTCTGCTTCGGGATGAACTGGTCGATCAGGCCGCGGTTGAAGGCGCGCACGGCCACCTGCTCGTCGGCCTGCCCGGTGAGCAGCACGCGCGTGCCGGGCCAGTCGCCGAGCTCGGAGAGCACCTGCAGGCCGTCCATGCCCGGCATGGAGAAGTCCACCACGCACACGCGCGAGAGCGCGTAGCGCTCGGTATAGCGCGACCAGTAGGCCAGGATCTGCGGGATCAGGGGCTTGCCCTCGCGCCACAGCGCGATCAGCTGCTGCTGGTTCCAGGCATCCGCCTCCCAGAACGGCGGCTCCTGCAGCAGGTGGGCGATGCAGTCCGTGGGCCGCAGGAACAGTTTCAGGTGCCATTGCCGCGGCAGCACCAGTGCCAGCATCTCCAGGTAGTCCGGATCGTCATCCAGGAAGACCACGGTGCCGGGGCGATGGAACAGGGGAAAAGTCATGAGTGCTTGCGTGGGAGCCGCATTTTGCTACGCCACCGGCAGTTCGACCGTGAAGACCGCGCCATGGTGGCGGGCGGACTTCACGCGGATCGTACCCTGTGCGGCCTGGATCACGCGCTGGCAGAACGCCAGGCCGAGGCCGTGCCCCGTCCCCCGGTCGGTGGAGAAGAAGGGCTGGAAGATGCGGGCCTGCAGTTCGGGTTCCATGCCGACGCCATTGTCGGTGAAGACGATGCGGCCCCGCGGCCCCTGCGCGCCGATTTCGATCAGCAGGTCCCCGGGCCGGCTGGCCGAGAAGGCCGCCGCGAGCGAGCGCAGCGCGTTCTTGGTCAGGTTGTCGATCACCTGCGAGAACAGCTTCTGCGAGCCGAGGAAGTGGAAGTCGCTGTACACGCGCACCACCACGCACTGCCGCTCGCGCGAGCTGCGGAAGGGGTAGTTGGCGATGGCCCGCTGCACGAGGTCCGCCGCGGACAGGCGCTCGGCGTTCGCCGCCAGCCGCATGAGGCGCGCGTTGGTCATCTGCATGTCGATCTGGTGGTTCATGTTGCGCACCAGGTTGTTCAGGCGCTCGGCCAGCTGTTCCAGCCGCTCGCGGTTCTCGCCGCCGTGCTCCGGCGCCTCGCTGCGCAGCGCCTCGCCGATCAGCTGCATCGTCGCCAGCGGCGTGCGCAGCTCGTGGGCGACGATGCCCATCGTGTCGAGGGTCGAATTGAGCTGCTCGCGGCGCAGGTTGGAGGTGGAGACGCCCAGCACGATGCCCATGAACCAGCAGCAGGCGAGCACCACGCCGTTGACCGCCTCGACGCCCGGCGCCACCGGCCGCACCTCGGGGCCGAAGTTCGCGAACGCCAGCCAGGCAACCAGCATCCCGGCGGAGGTCCCGACCGTGGCCAGGCGCCAGTCGGTGAGCTGGTAGTAGACCAGCAGCATCGCGGCCATGCTGGCGAGCCAGACGGGGGAGCCGCTGTTGCAGAAGTACATCCAGGTGAAGAACCAGGGCAGGGTCAGCCAGAACAGCGCCAGCAGCCCGATCGCGGCCGCGCGGCCGGGCGGGGACCGGGTCGCGGCGCCGATGGCCAGCAGGGCGGCGCCGCAGAGCGCCATCAGGACGCGCAGGAACAGGTTCTCGTACGGCTGGGGCAGCCAGAAGACCCAGATCAGGTAGGCCAGCGGATGCCCGACCAGGGTGCACGCTCCCAGGGCGCGGATGCGCCACGGCGAGGGATGCAGGACCGAGTCCGCGATGGGCGCCAGCACCTCCCGCGTCGCCCACTGGCGCATGCGGTAGCGCGCCGTCTCGAGCACTGCGCGTGCCGGAGCGGGCGTAAAGCTGGGCCGGTGCAGGTCCTCGTTCATTGGAGATGGTCCGATGGTGATATTGTCACAGCCCGGCGGTGCCACGAATGACGATGCATGGGGACCCCTGCTAACTTTGACAGTGTCAGCCTCGACGGCATCCTCAGCGACTGGGTGGCGGCGCTGCGCGCGTTTTCCGTCGAGGCCGTGGTGGTGCTCGGGCCCGATCCCTTCGGCGGCAACGAGGACCGGCTGGTGGTGGCGGTGCACCCGCCGCTGGTGGCCGAGGCCGCCCAGGCGCTGGCCGAAAGCCGCGACTTCGGCGCCCGCTGGCGCGATTCCGATGCGCCGCTGGTGGCCTGGCAGACCATCGCCCGCTCCGATCCCCAGGGCACCAGCCGCTGGCGCCTGCTCTGGATGGCGCACGGCTACCAGACGCTGGTGCGGGTCGAGTTCTCGCTGCCGGCGGGCCGCGCCTTCGAGTGCTTCATGTTCAGCCCGCGCGAGCTGACCGACCGCGCCGAGGTGGCCCAGCTGGCCTGGTCGGCGCTGAACATCTGGCCGCTGGTGAAGCGCTCCATCGCCGGCGCGCGCTCGATGCTCAGCCCGCGCGAGCTGGAATGCCTGGAGCTCGCCTTCCGCGGCCTCACGGCCCGGGAGACCTCGCAGGCGCTGCAGTGTTCCGAGCGGACGGTGAACTACCACCTGGCCAATGCCATGAACAAGCTGCGCGCGGACAACAAGCTGGCGGCCATCCAGCGCGCCTGCTGGCTCGGTGCGCTGTAGGTCCTGGTAGCTCATCCGGGGGTTTATATTGGCGACCATGAGCGACGACGACGACCGCACCGCGTCCCTGATGACGCCCGCCAGGCTGGCGCAGCTGAAAGTCCGGCCCACGCCGGCGGCGTCCCCCTCGGCGTGGCTGGACCAGCTGGCCGCGGATGCCGGCAGCGGCCACGTCCGGCGCCTGCTGGACCTGCGGCGGCAGCTGGAAACGCAGGTGGGCGATCCGCAGTACGCGGCCGCCGGGCAGGCGTGCGCGGAGCTCGCCGCCGCGCTGGTCGAACTGGATTTCTCGCTGCTGGCGCCGAAGGGCTGGCTGGCGCGCGCGACGGGCAAGGGCAAGGAGGCCGCAGCCGCCTTCCGCGGCCAGGCCGCGCGCTGCGGGCGCGCCGGCGATGCGCTGGCGAAGGAAGTGCGCGCGCTGCAGCAGCGGCTGCAGGCGCAGGCGCCGGCCCTGGAGCGCTCGGTGGTCGAGTGCGAGGTGGAGGCGCGGGCGATCCAGAAGATCATGGACCAGGGCGCCCGCTGGCTGCAGGACATGCGCAACCAGCTCAAGGCGCGCGGGGCCGAAGGCGGCGACGCCGCCGCCCTGGAGAAGATCGAGGAGGACACGCGCCGCTGCGAACTGCTGGTGGAGCGCCTGAAGCGCCTGCGCACGGCGGATGCCGCCGCGGTGAAGATGGTGGAGCACTGCAAGGCGGCCGCGCCGCGCCGCGCCGCGCTGGCCGCTTCGCTGCAGCAGCTGGACGCCGGCTGGAAGGAGGCGAGCCGGCAGCTCGATGCGCTGGCCGAACTGGCGGGAACCCCGCCCGACGCCGCGAAGCTGGATGCGGCCCGGCAGGGCTTGCGCCGCCTCGGCGAGGCCCTGGGCCAGGGGGCCGCCGACGCGAACGCCCTGCAGTCGCAGGACCAGGCCCTGGGCCACGAACTCGCCGCCCTGCAGGAGCCGCTGCAGGCGGCCGCATGAGAGTGCCGCGCCCATGACCTTCCTCGCCGTCGACATCGGCAACACACGCCTCAAGTGGGCCCTGTACGCGCATGCGCAGCAGGGCGCGCAGCCGCTCGCCACCGGCGCGGAATTCCTCGAGAACATCGACAAGCTGGCCGACGGCGAGTGGTCCCGGCTCGGGCCGCCCGAACGCATGCTGGGCTGCTGCGTGGCCGCCGACGCGGTCAAGCGCCGGGTCGAGGAGCAGATGGAGGAGCTGTGGGTGGTGCCCGCGCACTGGGTGGTGGCGAGCGCGGCCGAGGCCGGCGTGATCAACGGCTACGACCATCCCACGCGCCTGGGCGCCGACCGCTGGGTCGGCATGATCGGCGCGCGCCACCGCATGCTGGCCAACGGGCCCATCCGCCCCATGGTGGTCGTCATGGTCGGCACCGCGGTCACGGTGGAAGCGGTGGACCAGCACGGGCGCTTCCTGGGCGGCTTCATCCTGCCGGGCCACGGCATCATGCTGCGCGCGCTGGAAAGCGGCACGGCCGGCCTGCACGTGCCCACCGGCGAGGTGCGCGAATTCCCGACCAACACCAGCGATGCGCTCACCAGCGGCGGCACCTTCGCCATCGCCGGCGCCATCGAGCGGATGGTGCAGCACGTGCGGCGCCGCTGCGGCACCGAGCCGGCCTGCTACATGACGGGCGGCGCGGGCTGGAAGATGGCGCCCCACATGCTGGAGCAGTTCGAGCTGGTGGAAAGCCTGATCTTCGACGGCCTGCTGGTGATCGCCGGCACGCGAGCGGGCGCGGCCTGAAGGCTCAGGCCGAGAGCCCGGCCACGGCCTGCAGCAGGGCCTCGCGCGCCTGCGCCCACACCTGCGCGCGCCACGCGTCGGTGTCGGTGTAGAACGCCTCGAACACCTGCCTGCGGATCGCCTCGGCCAGCGGCGCCGGCGCCTCGGGGTGGCGTCGCAGCCACTGCTCCGCGCGCAGCGCCTGGAAGGTTTCCAGCACCGGCACCGTGCCGTACTCCAGCGCCATGCCGGTGTATTCGGCCTGCGGGCACTCCTCGTACGCCGCGCCGAACATCAGGCCCGTGAGGAAGGCGGAGCTCGAGCTGCCGTCGTAGATCGACGTGACCGGCGTGCGGCCCCCGCCCGACCACCAGCTCGTCGCGCGCGCGATGCACGCCGCGTCGTCGCGGGCGGCGAGGATGCGCTCGCCCACGCCGCTGGGGCCCAGGCCCGTGTGGATGTCGATCCAGGCGATGCGGCCCGCGCGCCGGCCATGGGCGCGCAGCGCCTCGCGCAGCGCGAGGTTGCTCCAGCACGGCGCGCGGCCGCCGTAGAACAGGCCGTCCGGGTATTCGTACTGGCCGCGCGAGACCACCGCCTGGTAGTGCGCGATGCCGCGCTCGCCGACGTAGCGGCCGACCGCGCGCTGGTTCTCCTCCGGCGGCGGCCAGCTCGCGGGGACCAGGAGCTCGTGCAGCTCCCGGTAGGCCTCGTTCACCGGCAGCGGCTGGGTGAAATCGTGGAAGTTGCGATTCAGGTCCACGTTCTCGTGGGTGGCGCGGCCCAGGTGGGAGAAGCCGTAGGGATTGAGTGCGTGGATGTACAGGAGCGCGACGCCGGCCTCCTGCGCCCGCTGGCGCAGCTCCGCATCGCGCAGCGCAGCCACCTGCACGCCGCTGCCGCAGAAACCTTCCACGCCGTGGCAGCCGCTGGTGAGGACCAGCAGCCTGGCGGCGTTCGGGTGGCCGTCGCGCACCACGTCCATGGCGAGCGGCTCGCCCTGCAGGCCGGGGTCGGGATGCGGCTTGGCTTCCACCGGCAGGCCGGCCTCCGTGGCGGCGCGCAGGAAGTTCTCCCGCGCCTGGGCGTAGGTCCCGGCGAAAGTCTCGCCGGGGTTCATGCAGATGCCTTCGCCAGCCACTCTTCGGCCAGCCGCACCCAGTAGGTCGCGCCCAGCGGGATGAGTTCGTCGTTGAAGTCGTAGCTGGGGTTGTGCAGCGTGCAGGGGCCCATGCCGTGGCCGCTGCCGCGGTGGCTGCCGTCGCCGTTGTAGATGAAGCAGTAGGCGCCCGGCTTCACCTGCAGCATGTACGCGAAGTCTTCCGCGCCCATGGTGGGTTCCTGCACCAGCACGTTCTCCTCGCCGACGATGGAGGCCATCACCCTGCGGGCGAATTCGGCCTCGGCCGGCGTATTCACCGTGGGGGGATAGTTGCGCACGAACTCGAACTCGCACGTGGCCTCGTGGGCGGCGCAGACGTGCTCGGCCACCTGGCGCATGCGGCGCTCGATCAGGTCCAGCACCTCCAGCGTGAAGGTGCGCACCGTCCCCTGCAGCTCGCAGGAGTCCGGCACCACGTTGGTCGCCTCGCCGGCGTGGATCATGGTCACCGAGAGCACGGCGGGATCGATCGGCTTGCGGCTGCGCGTGACGATGGTCTGGAAGGCCTGCACCATCTCGCAGGCGATCGGCACCGGATCGACGCCCAGGTGGGGCATCGCGCCGTGGCTGCCCTTGCCGCGCACGACGATCCGGAACTCGTTGGTGGAGGCCATCACCGGCCCGGGACTGGCGGCGAACCTGCCGACCTGCCCGCCCGGCCAGTTGTGCATGCCGAACACGGCCTCCATCGGGAAGCGCTCGAACAGCCCGTCGCGGATCATCTCGTGCGCGCCCGCGCCCTTTTCCTCCGCGGGCTGGAAGATCACGTGCACCGTGCCGTCGAAGTTGCCGTGCTGCGCGAGGTGGCGCGCCGCCGCGAGCAGCATGGCGGTGTGGCCGTCGTGGCCGCAGGCGTGCATCTTGCCGGGGTGGCGGCTGGCATGGGGGAAGGTGTTGGCCTCGGGCACGGGCAGGGCGTCCATGTCGGCGCGCAGGCCGACGGCGCGGGTGGACGTGCCCTTGCGGATGGTGCCGACCACGCCGGTCCTGCCGAGACCGCGCTGGACGGGGATGCCCCATTCGGCGAGGCGGGCCGCCACCAGGTCGGAGGTGCGCGCCTCCTCGAACGAAAGTTCGGGATGCGCGTGCAGGTCGCGGCGCAGCGCCACGATGGACGCGGCTTGCGTGACGATGGAATCCAGGAGCTTCATGGGAGTACTGCCAAAGAGGGGTGCAGTCTAGCCGTGGGCGCGGCGCGTGTGCATGGGGGATATCCGTGACAATCGGTGGATGGCTGTGACCTCCGCGACACCCCGCGCCCTGGAGCTGGCGCGCACCCTGGTCGGCTTCAACACCGTGAGCGCCAACTCCAACCTGGCGCTCATCCACTGCCTGCGGGACGAGCTGGCGCGGCTCGGCGTGCCCTGCCGGCTGAGCTGGAACGCGGAGCGCACCAAGGCCAACCTGTTCGCCACGCTGGGCGAGGGCAAGCCTGCCGGCCTGATCCTCTCGGGGCATACCGACACGGTGCCGTGGGACGGGCAGGACTGGTCGGTCGATCCGCTGGGGGGCGTGGTCCGCGACGGCCGCCTCTACGGCCGGGGCTCGGCCGACATGAAAGGCTTCATCGCCACGGCGGTCACGCATGCGCCGCTGTTCCTCGAGGCCGACCTGCCCTTCGCGATCCACCTGGCCTTCAGCTACGACGAGGAGGTGGGCTGCTTCGGCGTGCGCGAGCTGATCGCCGACCTGCGCGAGGCGGGCATCGCGCCACTCGCCTGCATCGTCGGCGAGCCGACCGGCATGGTGCCCGCGGTCGCGCACAAGGGGGTGTACCGCTACCGCTGCTGCGTGCGCGGCAAGGAGGCGCACTCGTCGCTCACGCCCCGGTCGGTGAATGCGATCGAACTGGCGGCGCGGGTGGTCGGTCGGGTGCGCGACATGGCGGAGGCCTTCGAGCGCGAGGAACCGCGCTACGAGGGTTTCGACGTGCCGTTCTCGACCGCCAGCGTGGGCCAGTTCCACGGCGGAATCGCCGACAACGTGGTGCCGCGCGATGCCGAGTTCCGCTACGAGTTCCGCGACCTGCCGACGGCGGACGCCCGGGCCATGCAGCAGCAGGTGGTCGCGTACGCGCGTTCGCTGGAGCCGGCGATGCAGGCGGTGGCGCCGGAGACGGGCATCCGCTTCGAGACGATCTGCGAGATCCCGAGCTTCCTCGGTTCGGCCGAGGACGCGGTGACGCGGCTGGCGCTGCGACTGGCTGGGGAGCAGCACACCACGCTGGTCGCGTTCGGCACCGAGGCGGGACTGTTCAAGGACGCCGGGATCCGCTCGGTGGTGTGCGGCCCCGGCAGCATCGCGCAGGCGCACCAGCCGGACGAATACGTGACGCTGGAGCAGCTGATGCGCTGCCAGGCCTTCATGGAAGGCCTGGCCCGGGTGCGCGAGATCGCCTAGGCGCTCAGGTCCGCACCCGCCCGTCGCCCGTCAGCATCGACAGTTCCACGAACTTCGAGGCGACGTGGTCGCTCGGCGAGAAGCTCACGTTGAAACCGCCGAACATCTCGTTGCCCAGGCCCTCCAGGCCGGCGATCAGCGAGTCGTGCGTCGGCCGGGCCGCGCCCGCGCGCCGCAGGCCCTCGGCGAACACCTTGGCGGCGAGGTAGCCCTCCATGCTGGAGAAGTTGGCGTGGTGCTCGCCACCCGCCTTCTTCACGGCGTCGACGAACTCGCGCACGAGCGGCCGTGCCGCGTTGTAGGGCGAGGGCACCACCTGGGACACCACGACGCCGGCGCCGTCCTTGCCGAGTTCGTCGGCCAGCGCCTGCGTGCCCACGAAGGACACGTTGTGGAAGGTGCCGCCGTAGCCGGCCGCGCGGGCGGCGCGGATGAAGGCCGCGCAGGACTTGTAGGCGCTGATCTGCACGATCGCATCCGGCTGCGCCGCCACCAGCGCCTTGACGGCCTGCGCCACGTTGACCGAGTTGCGCTCCACCGTGGCCTGCGCCACGGGCTTGAGGTTCTGCCCCGCCAGCGCGAGCTGCACGCCGTCGAGGCCGGCCTTGCCGTAGGCGTCGTTCTGCCAGAACACGGCGATCTTGTTCAGGCCCAGCGAGGTGAGCTGCTTGACGATCAGCCCCGTCTCGTCGTTGTAGGAGGCGCGCAGGTGGAAGGCGTAGCGGTTGAAGGGCTGGCGCAGCGCCATCGCGCCGGTGAAGGGCGCGAAGAAGGGCGTCTTCGCCGCCGTCGCCAGCGGCAGGGCCGCCAGGCTGGTGGGGGTGCCGATGTAGCCGAACAGCGCCAGCGGATCGTCCGCGAGCAGCTTGCGGGTGTTCTCGGCGCAGCGGTCCGGCTCGTAGCCGTCGTCGAGACGCACGAGTTCAATGGTCCGGCGGTGCACGCCGCCCTGCGCATTGATCTGGTCGAAGCAGAGCCGGGCGCCCTGGTGGAACTGGATGCCGAGCTGGGCGGCCGGGCCGGTGAAGGGCGCGGACTGCGCCAGCAGGATCCGATCCCCCTGGGCGCGCAGGCCGGGCACTGCCACGAGTGCCGCGGCGCCCGCAAGGGCCCGGTGGAAGTTACGACGGTTGAGCATTGTCAAATTTTGTGCTCGGGCGGCTGTCGAATGCCTGTCAGTGTGCGCCTGCTGACTTAGTCCATTTCCCTAGGTGTCGGCGGGCGTCGGTAGCATGGGGGAGCGGACCGACCGCCGCTCCACGAAAATTGCCCCATGGCCGCTTCCTCCCTTCCTGCCGCAACCGCCGGGCCCCCGGTGCGCGGCGCCTGCCCGCACGACTGCCCCGACACCTGCGCGCTGCTGACCACCGTGCAGGACGGGGTGGCGGTCCGCGTCCAGGGCAACCCGGACCATGCGCAGACCGCCGGCGTCCTGTGCAACAAGGTCTCGCACTACACCGAGCGGGTCTACCACCCCGAGCGCCTGCTGCAGCCGATGCGCCGCGTCGGTCCCAAGGGTTCGGGCCGCTTCGAACCGGTGGACTGGGACACGGCGCTGGACGCCATCGCGGCGCGGCTGCAGGCGATCGCCGCGCGCGACCCGCAGGCCATCCTGCCTTACAGCTATGCCGGCACCATGGGGCTGGTGCAGGGCGAGAGCATCGCCGCGCGCTTCTTCCACCGGCTCGGCGCCTCGCTGCTCGATCGCACGATCTGCGCCTCCGCCGGCGCTGAGGCGCTGACCCAGACGCTGGGCGGCAAGGTCGGCATGAAGGTGGAGTTCTTCGCCGAGGCGAAGCTGATCCTGGTCTGGGGCAGCAACTCGATCGCCAGCAACCTGCACTTCTGGCGCCTCGCGCAGGAAGCGAAGCGGCAGGGCGCGAAGCTGGTCTGCATCGACCCGCGCCGCAGCGAGACGGCCGAGAAGTGCCACGAGCACCTCCAGCTGCTGCCCGGCACCGACGCGGCGCTGGCGCTGGCGCTGATGCACGAGCTGATCGTGAACGACTGGCTGGACCACGACTACATCCAGCGCCACACCCTCGGATTCGAGGCGCTGCGCGAGCGCGCCCTGCGCTGGACGCCGGAGCGCGCGGCCGCGGTGTGCGGCATCCCGGCGCAGCAGATCCGCGACCTGGCGCGCGACTACGGCACCACGAAGCCGGCCGCGATCCGCCTGAACTACGGCATGCAGCGGGTGCGCGGCGGCGGCAACGCCGTGCGGGCGGTGGCCTGCCTGCCCGCGCTGACCGGGGCGTGGCGCCACCGCGCGGGCGGCGTGCTGCTTTCCAGCGGCGGCTTCTATCCCGCCGACCGGGCGGCGCTGCAACGGCCGGACCTGCTGGCCGGGCGCCAGCCACGCACCATCAACATGGTGCAGATCGGCGACGCACTGCTGCATCCTGCCTCGCCCTCCTTCGGCCCGGCGGTCGAGGCGGTGATCGTCTACAACAGCAATCCGGTGGCGGTGGCGCCGGAGTCCGGGCAGGTGGTGCGCGGCTTCGCCCGCGAGGACCTGTTCACCGTCGTCATCGAGCAGTTCCGCACCGACACCGCGGACTACGCCGACTACCTGCTGCCGGCCACGACGCAGCTCGAACACTGGGACATCCACACCTCGTACGGTCACACGGACGTGCTGCTGAACCGGCCGGCGATCGCCCCGTGCGGCGAGGCGCGGCCCAACACGCAGGTGTTCCGCGAGCTCGCCGCGCGCATGGGCTTCGACGACCCGCTGTTCCGCGAGAGCGACGAGAGCCTGTGCCGGCTGGCTTTCGGCGCCCAGGTCGACTTCGGGCTCCTGCTGGAGCGGGGTTTCGCCACCCTGGACATTCCCGCCGCGCCCTTTGCCGAAGGCGGGTTTCCCACGGCTTCGGGGCGCTGCGAGTTCTTCAGCGAGCGGCTTGCCCGCCAGGGCCTGGACGGCCTGCCGGACCACGTGCCCAACTACGAAGCCGCGGGCACCTCGTCGCGCTATCCGCTGGCGATGATCTCGCCGCCGGCGCGCAACTTCCTGAACTCCACCTTCGTCAACGTCGAAAGCCTGCGCGACATCGAGGGCGAACCCGTCCTCGAGATGCACGCGCACGACGCGGCCGCGCGCGGCATCCGCGACGCGCAGGTGGTGCGCGTGTTCAACGACCGCGGCGAATACGTGTGCAAGGCCCGGGTGTCGCCGCGCGCCCGCCCGGGGGTGGTCAACGGCCTCGGCATCTGGTGGCGCAAGCTGGGCCTGGCCGGGACCAACGTCAACCAGCTCACCAGCCAGAAGCTCACGGACCTGGGCCGCGCGCCCGTGTTCTACGACTGCCTGGTCGAAGTCCAGCCGGCGTGAGGAAGAAGGCAATCCTGATGGGCGTGGCGGCGGTGGCAGGGGTGGCGGTGGCGGCGACGCTGTGCCTCTCCGGGTGCGCGAACCTGGGCTACTACTGGCAGACGGCCATGGGCCACCTGAACATCATGGCCTCCGCCCGGCCGGTGGAGGAACTGGTCGCCGAGGCCCAGACCTCGCCGCGCCTGCGGGAGCGCCTGCTGCTGTCGCAGCGTATCCGGGCCTACGCGGTCAGCGAACTGAAGCTGCCCGACAACCCGAGTTACCGGCGCTACGCCGACCTGCACCGCAACGCCGCGGTCTGGAACGTGACGGCGGCCCCGGCGTACTCGCTGGAGCTCAAGACCTGGTGCTTCCCCGTCACCGGCTGCGTGGGCTACCGCGGCTACTACGACGAAGCCAAGGCGCGCGGCGAGGCCTCGGAACTCGCGCAGGAAGGCTACGAGGTCAACGTCTACCCCGTGACCGCGTACTCCACGCTGGGCCTCATGAACTGGGCCGGCGGCGACCCGCTGCTCAATACCTTCGTGAACTATCCGGAAGGCGAACTCGCGCGCCTGATCTTCCACGAGCTGGCGCACCAGGTCGTGTACGCGAAGAACGACACGACCTTCAACGAGTCGTTCGCAACCGCGGTGGAACGCCTGGGCGGCACGCGCTGGCTGCAGACGCAGGCGGGCGAGGTCGCGCGGCAGGAGTACGCCGCGTTCGACGGCCGCCGCCGCATGTTCCGCGAGCTGTCGCGCGGGGTGCGGCAGCGGCTCAAGGAGCTGTACGACACGCCCGGTCTCGAGCCCGATGCGAAGGGCCTCGCCAAGGGCCGGATCATGGCGCAGTTCCGGGCCGACTACGAGGCCCTGAAGGCGCGCTCCGGCTTCGACCCCGCCCTGTGGCGCGGCTACGACCGCTGGGTGCGCGACGCGAACAACGCCTACTTCGGCGCGCAGGCTGCCTACGACGAACTGGTGCCCGCCTTCGAGGCGCTGTTCCACGCCGGTGGCGACGACTGGCAGCGGTTCTATGATGCGGCCCGGGAGCTGAGCAAGCTGCCCAAGGAAGAGCGGCATCGCAAATTGAAGGAGGCTTCCGTTGGCTGACATCCACATCGTTCGCGCGCACGCGCTCGGTCTCGAACAGGCGCGCAAGCTGGCGTTCCGCTGGGCCGAAGTCGCGGAGAAGAAGCTCGACATGGAGTGCACCTACGCCGAGGGCAGCGAGGCCGACGTGGTGAGCTTCAAGCGCGCGGGCGCGCACGGCAAGCTGAAGGTGACCGGGGACCGCTTCGAGCTGAGCGCGCGCCTGGGCATGCTGCTGGGGGTGTTCAAGCACAAGATCGAGACGGAGATCGTCCGGAACCTGGACCAGCTGCTGGGGCACAAGGACCCGCTGCACGCCTTCGAGCAGGGGCTGGCGAAGCACGAGGCGAAGCACGCGAAGCACGAGCCCAAGCACGCTCCCAAGCATGCGAAGCCGCATGCGGAAGCGCACAAGCCGACGACGAAGGCGGCCCCCAAGCCCGCCGCCAAGGCCAGGGCGGCACCGGCGAAGAAGGCGAAGTAGGCGAAGTAGGGCGTCGCGCGTCGGCTAGGCCCTAAAACCAGACAGCGAACGCAGAGGGCGCAAAGGAACGCAAAGGACGCAGAGAAATCCTTTGAAGGTATTTTTCTGCGTCCTCTGCGGATCCTTTGCGCCCCCTGCGTTCGGCTGTCAGGTTTTACCCAAGAACGACCCCGCGCCTCAGCTCAGGGATGCGATCAGGTCGATGTACTGCTGCTTCGCGTCGTCGCTGGACGTCCCCTTGAACCCGTTCCACGCGTCCCACTTCGCGCGCCCCACCATGTCGCCGAAGCCGGGCTTCTTCTCGGTGTTGTCCCCCACCGTGGCCTGCTTGTACAGCCCGTAGATCTTCAGCAGGGTGGCGTTGTCGGGACGCTCGGACAGCTTCTTCGAATTGGCGACGGCGGCTTCGAAATCGGCGTTGAGATCGGCCATGGATGCTCCGGTAGATGAATCCGGTTATCTTAAGGCGGACGACACGAGGAGGACGCGATGGAGCGGGCCGGCGAGAACATGTCGAAGGTCGATACCGCGTGGCTGCGGATGGATTCGGCCAGCAACCTGATGATGATCGTGGGCGTGTGGACCGTGCGCCCCGCGATCCGCTGGCGCGAGCTGTGCGCGCGCGTGCAGGAGCGCCTGCTGCCCTACGAGCGCTTCCGCCAGCGCGTCGAGGAGCACGGCGGCTCCGCCCGCTGGGTGGAGCACGAAGTGGACGTGGCGCAGCACGTGGTGCGCGAGAAGCTGCCGCGCACCCGGGGCGGCGCGCAGGCGGCGCTGCAGCGGCGCATCGGCGAGCTCGCGATGCAGCCGCTGGACCGCGGACGGCCCCTGTGGCAGTTGCACCTGGTGGAGAACCACGAGGGCGGCAGCGCCATCGTGTTCCGCATCCACCACTGCATCGCCGACGGCATCGCCCTCATCGGCGTGACCCTGTCCCTCGTCGATGGCGGCCAGCCGCCGCCGGAACGCGCCAGCCGCGCGGAGGCCAACGGCGCGGAGGAATGGCTGGCCGAAAGCCTGGTGAGGCCGCTGGCGGCGCTGGTGCTGAAGGGGCTGGAGGCGGCGGGCGATCGCGCCGTGCGCTCGCTGCACCTGCTGCAGCGGCCGTCCCCCGGCCTGAAAGGCCCGCTCGACCTGGCGCAGGGCGCGTGGCAGCTCCTGGGCGACGCGGCGGCGCTGCTGCTGATGCCCGACGACTCGCCCACGTCCCTCAAGGGCAAGCCCGGGGGAAGCAAGCGCGTGGCCTGGTGCCCGCCGCTGCCGCTGCCCGAGGTGAAGGCGATCGGCAAGGCGCTCAACTGCTCGATCAACGACGTCCTCCTGAGCTGCGTGGCCGGCGCACTGGGGCAGTACCTGCGGGCCAGGGGCGAGGACGTGGAAGGCGTGGAGATCCGCGCGATGGTGCCGGTGAACCTGCGCCCGCCGCAGCAGGGGCACGCGCTGGGCAACCATTTCGGCCTGGCGCCGCTGGTGCTGCCTGTGGGCATGGAAAACCCCATCGAGCGGGTCTACGAAGTGCGGCGGCGCATGGACGCGCTCAAGGGCAGCACGCAGCCGCTGCTGGCCTTCGCGGTGCTGGCGCTCGCGGGCCTGCTGGTCAAGCCGGCGCAGGATGCGATCATGGACACCTTCCGCAGCAAGACCACCGCGGTGATGACCAACGTACCGGGCCCGCGCGAGCCGCTGGCCTTCCTGGGCTCCACGATCGAGCAGATGATGTTCTGGGTGCCGCAATCGGGCGACATCGGCCTGGGCGTGTCGATCCTGAGCTACGGCGGCAACGTGCAGTTCGGCGTGATGGGCGACACGCAACTGTGCCCCGACCCGCAGCAGATCATCGACCGCTTCGAGCCGGAGTTCGCGAAGCTGTCGCTGGTGACGCTGATGCTGCCGTGGGGGGATGAGGGCTGAGGAAAACCCAACAGCCGAACGCAGAGGGCGCAGAGGTTACGCAGAGGACGCAAAAAGGACAAGGAAACCTCAAGAGGTTTTCTTCTGCGTCTTTTGCGATGGGGCTGTCCGAATTTTTGTGTTCGAGGCGCTCGGCAGACTTGTCCACGGCGGCGGGCGTCGCTTGCGACGAACGCACGCCGCGGTGGGCAAGTCGGTGCATCTTACGGGGCGGTCCTTCG
>NZ_JAEQNE010000005.1 GCF_016722785.1 Ramlibacter monticola
TGGAATACCTGCTGCAGACTCCAGCCGATCTCAAGCAAGCGAGGCGCATGGTGAGTGAATCCGTGCGCCTGTACAACGAGAAGCGGCCACACCTATCCCTAAAATACGAAACGCCCGATGCCAGGCACCGGGCGTCTCTGGCCGCCCACCGGCGGCCGGCAACAAGTCCCGAACAGGTGTCAACCTAAAGCAGGACGGGTCACTGTCCGCCTCGGCGACATAAAGGAGGAGGCGCGGGCGCGGCGAGCTTAAGGGCCCGGGCTCTCATCCGCGCCGGGGGACAGTCGCCGAGGCGGACAGGCCCGTCCTGGTCCGGTCCCACAGGCAACAACAACCGGCCAGCGGGTCAAGCACCACTTTCAACCACAAGGCAACTGCCCGCCGAACGAGACTCGGACTTTCACCGGAACCGGCGAAGAACCCAAAAAAAAAGCGCCGCGGATGCGGCGCTTGGCAAGCCCGCGGTGGCGGGCGAGGAGACTCCGTGGGCTTAGTCGCTGCTGCCGGGCAGCGCGGCGAGTTGCGGGCCAAACGTGCGGGGCAGTTCGCGGCGGGCCAGGTAGCGCGAGCCGCTGTCTTCGCCGTTCAGCGCGGAAACCACGTCGCGCGAGGCGATGTACTCGGCGGTCACTTCGGCCCGCGTGCGCTTGCTGCTGAAGCCGCGCAGGTGGTCGTAGCCGTCCGCGTGGAGGTCGATGCCGCTGCCCTTGTACTGCTGCAGTTCGGCCTGGACCTGCTGGCGGGTCATGGCGCCCTTGAAGGGTTCGGCCTGACCGATGGGGCCTTCGGCGAAGGCGCTGCCTGCCACGAAAGAGGTGAGGACGAGCGTGAGGGCGATCTTGCGGTTCATGGTTCTTCCTTTCGATCTGAGCTGGTTCCGCTCCCTGGTCTGGGGGATGTCGGCCTGCGCAGCCGACGGAACGGACTGTAGGCAGCCCGCGTAAGGCGGCATGTGCTATTCCGCACCGCGCGATGCGTGCGTGTGCCGCGAAGCGTGCAATCCGTCGCAGGGAGGCCTCCTCACGATGGAGGAGAGGGGGTGCCTAGCCCTCGAAATTCGGGTGCAGCTGCCGGATGCGGTTCATCGCCATGCCGGCCGCCGCCGTGCGCGTCTCCACTCCCAGCTTGGCGAAGATGCGCTCGAGGTGCTTCTTCACGGTGGCCGGGCTCGCGCCGAGGATGTCGGCGATGTCGCGGTTGATCTTGCCCTTCACCACCCAGTACAGGACTTCCGCCTCGCGCAGCGTGAGCTTCAGCGACAGGCCCATGGACTCGATGATGGCGCCGTCGGAGACCTCGCGCATCACGATCAGCCAGTCGTCGTCGCCGGTCTGGCGGTGCAGGCGGATCGACAGGCGCCGCGCGCCCCGCTCCACGCCCAGGCGCGGCGGCTCGATCTGGCGCACGGCGTCGTGCAGGTGTCGCCGCAGCCACTCGAGGATGGCCGCCGGCGTCTCCGGCGCGCTGGTGCCGAAGTACGACAGCAGCAGCTCGCGCGCCAGCGGGGTCTGCCACATGAGGCGGCCGTCGGCAGGGCGCACCGTGATGCTCGCATAGCCGAAGGCGTCGAGCGCGTTGCGCGCCTGGCGCGCGAGCCGGGCGCCCTGCAGGTGCACGCCCATGCGCGCCAGCACCTCGCGCGGCTTGATCGGCTTGGTGACGTAGTCGACGCCGCCCGCGTCCAGCGCGGCCACCAGGTGCTCGGTCTCCGTGAGGCCGGTCATGAAGATGATCGGGATGTGCGCCGTGTGCGCCTGCGCCTTCAACCGGCGCGCCACCTCGAAGCCGTCCAGGCCCGGCATCATCGCGTCGAGCAGCACGATGTCGGGCAGGGCCTGCGCCGCGCGCTGCAGGGCCGCTTCCCCGCTGGTCGCCACCAGCACCGTATAGCCCGATTCGTCGAGCGCGTCGTGCAGCACCGAGAGGTTGTCGGGGATGTCGTCGACCACCAGCACGACATCGCTCTCGGCGCGGTCCGGCAGGCTGTTCATCGCAGGGCTCCTTCGGGGGCGGCGGTGGAACGCGCCAGCTCGCGCGCGATCGCCTCGAAGCGGAACTGCCGCGCCAGCTCGCGCAGCGCATTCGCGAACGCGCCGCATTCGGGCTGCGCCCGCTCGATCGCATCGAGCTGGTTGAGGATGCCGCGGTAGTACCCGAGCTGCACCGCCTGCTGCAGCGGTGCCAGCAGTTCGGCGCGCGGCCAGGCCCACGCGGCGGCGGGCGGCGGCACGGCCGGCGCGCGCGCCGGCTCCCGCAGCCAGCGCAAGGCGAGCTGCCGCTCCAGCCAATCGAGCAGTTCGCCGTGGCGCACGGGCTTCACCAGGAAATCCTCGGGCGGGATGCCGACGTCGTTGTCCAGGCCGCGGTCGAAGGCGTTGGCCGAGACCACGGCGATCTTCGGCTGCCCGGGCTGCAGCCGGCGGATGCGGCGGATCGTCTCCCAGCCGTCGATGCCGGGCATCGCCAGGTCCATCAGGATCGCATCGGGCTGCAGGCCGGCCGCGAGCAGGTCCAGCGCATCGTGGCCGCTGGCCGCCGTGCGCAGCTCGAAGCCGAGCGGCTCCAGCAGCGCGACCAGCACGTCGCGGTCTGCCTCCTCGTTGTCGACCACCAGGATGCGGCGGCGCGCGCCTTCGTAGCCATGCCGCGGCTGCGGCGTGGCCGCGGCGGCCGGCAGGACGACCGCGTGCACCTCGGGCAGGAACAGCCGCACGCGGAACACCGCGCCCGCGCCGGGCGTGCTGCGGACGCTGAGCTCGCCGCCCATCACGTCGGTGAGCATCTTGGCGATGGTCAGCCCGAGCCCCGAGCCCGCAAGCTGGCTGGCGCCGGCGGCGCGCGCGAAGGGCTCGAAGATGTTCGCCACTTCCTGCGCGCTGAGGCCCGGGCCGGTGTCCTCGATCTCCACCACCGCCATCTCGCGCGCATGGCGCACGCGGAACAGGACCTGGCCCGCCGCGGTGAACTTGATCGCGTTGCCCAGGAGGTTGATCAGGATCTGGCGCACCCGGTTCTCGTCGGCGCGGACCACCTCCGGCAGGTTGCCCTCCACCTCGAAGCGGAAGGCGAGCCCCTTGGCGGCGGCCTGCACCTCGAACAGGCTGGCCAGCTCGTGCACGAAGTCGGCGAAGCGCATCGGCTTCACGTTCAGCGTGAGCTTGCCGGACTCGATGCGCGCGATGTCCAGCGTGCCCTCGATCAGCGAGAGCAGGTGCTCGCCGCCGCGCCGGATCACGTGGACCGCGTGCTTGCGGTGCGGCGGAATGGCGGCGTCCTCCGCCATCAGCTGGGCGTAGCCGAGGATGCTGTTCAGGGGCGTGCGCAACTCGTGGCTGATCGCGCTGACGTAACGGCTCTTGGCCTGGTTGGCCTGTTCCGCGGCGTGGCGCGCCTGTTCCGCCGACTGGCGCGCGCGCTGCAGCGCGGCGTCGGTCTGGCGGTGCGAATCGATCTCGCGCACCAGGAGGTGGGTCTGGCGGTTCGATTCCTCCTGCGCCACCTGCCGGCTCTTGTGCGCCAGCACCAGCCACCAGGCGATCAGGCCCGCCACCAGCAGCAACGCGAGATAGGCCTTGAGGAAGGTGGCCCGCAGCGCCGGCGCGGCGATCGTTTCCGGCGACTGCAGTTCCTGGTGGTACAGCAGGCCGAACAGCGCGCCCAGCATGGGCGCGATCACCAGCATCAGCAGCAGCCAGTGGGCCAGGCCGGTCTCCAGGTAGGGCCACGCGCGCCGGGGCAGCAGCGCGCGCAGGGCCCCGGTCCATTGCGCGGCCAGGCTCGCGTGCGGCTTGCACAGGTCGCCGCAGCGCGCGTCGAGCGTGCAGCACAGCGAGCAGATCGGCCCCTGGTAGGCCGGGCAGTGGGCCATGTCCGGGCCTTCGTAGTTGCGCTCGCAGATCACGCAGCGGCGCGCGAGCAGGCGCGACCCGGCCTGGGGCTCGCGCGCGAGGTAGTAGCGGCCGCGGGTAGCCCAGGCGATCAGGGGCGCGGCGACGAAGGCCGCCCCCATCGCGATCAGCGCCGAGAAGGCTTGCGCCGTGGGCCCGAAGGCGCCGAGATAGGCCACCATCGAGAGCGCGGAGGCGAGCGCCATCGCGCCCACGCCCACGGGGTTGACGTCGTACAGGTGCGCCCTCTTGAACTCGATGCCCGGCGGCGACAGGCCCAGCGGCTTGCTGACCACCAGGTCGGCCACCACGGCCATGATCCAGGCGATGGCGATGTTCGAGTACAGGCCCAGCACGTCGGCCAGGGCCTGGAACACGTTCATCTCCATCAGCATGAAGGCGATCAGCGTGTTGAAGACCACCCACACCACGCGGCCGGGATGGCTGTGCGTCAGGCGAGAGAAGAAGTTGGACCAGGCCAGCGAGCCGGCGTATGCATTGGTGACGTTGATCTTCAGCTGCGAGATCACGACGAACAGGGCCGTCGCCGCGACCGCCCAACCGTAGCGGGGAAAGACGTATTCGTAGGCGGCGAGGTACATCTGGTTGGGATCCACCGCGCGCTCGGCGGGCACCATGTGCTGGATCGCCAGGTACGCGAGCAGCGCGCCTCCCAGCATCTTGAGCACGCCCAGCACCACCCAGCCCGGGCCGCCCGCCAGCACGCCGAACCACCAGGAGCGCCGGTTCGCCGCGCTGCGCGCCGGCATGAAGCGAAGGTAGTCGGCCTGCTCGCCCATCTGCGTGATCAGCGCGACGCCGACGGTGAGCGCGGCACCAAACAGGTGC
This sequence comes from Ramlibacter monticola, assembly GCF_016722785.1. GTDB lineage: Bacteria > Pseudomonadota > Gammaproteobacteria > Burkholderiales > Burkholderiaceae_C > Ramlibacter > Ramlibacter monticola. Next base: position 4,737 of record NZ_JAEQNE010000005.1, read on the forward strand.
AGCTCGAAGCCGGCGCCCTGCGACTTCTCCCCGGCATAGTGCGTGATGCCCGCGAAGGCACCGGGATCGCGCGCCAGGACGTAGGCGAAAGGCACCACCAGCATCACCAGCCAGAGCGGCTGGGTCCACACCTGCAGGCGGCTGATGGCGGACACGCCGTGCGTCACCAGCGGGATCACCACCAGGGCGCAGAGCAGGTAGCCCCAGGTGGGCGGGATGCCCAGCGCCAGGTCCAGCGCGTACGCCATCACCGCCGCCTCCAGCGCGAAGAAGATGAAGGTGAAGGAGGCGTAGATCAGGGAGGTGATCGTCGAGCCGATGTAGCCGAAGCCGGCCCCGCGCGTGAGCAGGTCCATGTCCACGCCGTGGCGCGCCGCGCAGATGCTGATCGGAAGGCCGGCGAGGAAGATGATCAGGCCGGTGGCGACGATGGCCCAGAAGGCGTTGGCGAAGCCGTATTGCACCAGCAGCGTCGCGCCCACGGCCTCCAGGATCAGGAAGGACGCCGCGCCGAAGGCGGTGTTGGCCACGCGCCAGGTGGACCACTTGCGGAAGCGCTGCGGGGTGTAGCGCAGCGCGTAGTCCTCCATGGTTTCGCTGGCGACCCAGCTGTTGTAGTCGCGGCGGACCTTCACCACGCGCTGCGGCGCGTCGTGGTGGTGCGGGGGGAGGGGAATGCTGCGGCCCACGGGGGCCAACTGCATCTTCCGTGCCGGAGCCCGGGCGCGCGTCTTGCAATACACTGCCGCGCACCATGGAACTCACGCCCCGCGAGAAAGACAAGCTGCTGCTGTTCACCGCCGCCCTGCTGGCGGAGCGTCGGCGCGCGCGCGGCCTGAGGCTCAACTACCCGGAAGCGATGGCGCTGATCTCCGCCGCCGTGATGGAAGGCGCGCGCGACGGCAGGTCGGTGGCCCAGCTCATGAGCGAGGGCCGCACGATCCTCACCCGCGCCGACGTCATGGAAGGCGTGGCCGAGATGATCCCGGAGATCCAGGTCGAAGCCACCTTCCCCGACGGCACCAAGCTCGTGACCGTGCACCAGCCCATCGTCTGACCCCGCAGGAGACACCCCCATGAAGAAGCACCTGCTGTCCACCGCCCTGTTCGCGCTGAGTGGCGCCGTCCACGCCCATCCCGGCCACGGCGCGCCACAGGCCTGGCACTGGCACCCCACCGACACCGCCGGGATCATCACGGTCGCCGTCATCGCCACCCTGGTCCTCTGGTTCACCCGCGGCGACTAGGCCATGGGCGCCCACGCTCGTCACTGCGTGTACTGCGCGGCCCTCCGAGGGGCCTGCAGCCTCCTCGAGGCGGCCCGGCGGAGGCTGCCATGATCCCGGGCGAACTGTTCACCGACACCGGCGACCACGCGCTCAACCCCGGCCGCCGCACCCTTGTGCTGGTGGTGCAGAACACGGCCGACCGGCCGATCCAGGTCGGTTCGCACTACCACTTCGCCGAAACCAACGGCGCGCTGCAGTTCGACCGCGAGGCGGCCAGGGGCATGCGCCTGAACATCGCCTCCGGCACCGCCGTGCGCTTCGAGCCGGGCCAGCAGCGCACGGTGGAACTGGTGGACTACGCCGGCCACCGCCTGGTCTACGGCTTCCGTGGCCTCACGCAAGGAAAGCTCTAGGAACATGGACCCCCACGCTCCGCACTTCGTGTCGTCGTTGCCCCCCGAGGGCGCGCAGGCCTCCCTTGGGGCGGCCCGGCGGGAGGCCTGATGGCGACGATCCCGCGCCGCGCCTACGCCGAGATGTTCGGCCCCACGACGGGCGACCGCGTCCGCCTGGCCGATACCGAGCTCGTGATCGAGGTCGAGGACGACTTCACCCTGCGCGCCGGGGGCTACGGCGAGGAGGTGAAGTTCGGCGGCGGCAAGACCATCCGCGACGGCATGGCGCAATCGCAGCGCACCAACGCGCCGAAGGCGGGTCCGGGAGACAGCACCGGAGGTGCTGTGGACACGGTGCTGACCAACGCGCTCGTCGTCGACCACTGGGGCATCGTCAAGGCCGACATCGGATTGAAGGAGGGCCGGATCGCCGCCATCGGCAAGGCCGGCAACCCCGACACCCAGCCGGGCGTGGACATCGTCATCGGCCCCGGCACCGAGATCATCAGCTGCGAAGGCGCGATCGTCACCGCCGGCGGCATCGACAGCCACATCCACTTCATCTGCCCGCAGCAGATCGAGGAGGCGCTGGCCTCCGGCGTCACCACCATGTTCGGCGGCGGCACCGGCCCTGCGACGGGCACCTTCGCCACCACCTGCACGCCGGGGCCCTGGAACCTGCAGCGCATGCTGCAGGCGGCCGACGCCTTCCCCATGAACCTCGGCTTCATGGGCAAGGGCAATGCGAGCCTGCCCCAGGCGCTGCGCGAACAGGTGCAGGCCGGCGCGATCGGCCTGAAGCTGCACGAGGACTGGGGCACCACGCCCGCGGCCATCAGCAACTGCCTCGACGTGGCCGACGAGATGGAGATCCAGGTCGCGATCCACTCGGACACGCTCAACGAGTCGGGCTTCGTCGAGAACACCATCGCCGCGACCAAGGGCCGCGGCATCTGCGCCTTCCACACCGAAGGCGCCGGCGGCGGCCATGCCCCGGACATCCTGCGCGTGGTCGGCGAGGCGAACTTCCTCCCCTCGTCCACCAACCCCACGATGCCCTACACCGTCAACACGCTCGACGAGCACGTCGACATGCTGATGGTGTGCCACCACCTGGACCCGGCCATTCCGGAAGACCTGGCCTTCGCCGAAAGCCGCATCCGCAAGGAGACCATCGCGGCCGAGGACATCCTGCACGACCTGGGCGCGATCAGCATGTTCTCCAGCGACTCGCAGGCCATGGGCCGGGTCGGCGAGGTGATCCTGCGCTGCTGGCAGACCGCGCACAAGATGAAGCTGCAGCGCGGCAAGCTGCCCGGCGACGCGCCGCGAAACGACAACTTTCGTGCCAAGCGCTACGTCGCCAAGTACACGATCAACCCGGCCATCGCGCACGGCATCAGCCACGAGGTGGGCAGCATCGAGCCGGGCAAGTGGGCCGACCTGGTGGTGTGGAAGCCGGCCTTCTTCGGCGTCAAGCCGGCGCTGGTCCTCAAGGGCGGCTTCATCGCCCTGGCGGCGATGGGCGACGCGAACGCATCCATCCCCACCCCGCAGCCGGTGCACTACCGGCCCATGTTCGGCAGTTTCGGCGGCGCCCTGCACGCCGGATCCATCACGTTCGTGTCGCAGGCAGGCCTCGCCGCGGGCGTGAAGGAGCGCTTCGGACTGGCCAAGTTCCTGAGCGCCGTCAAGGACGTGCGCCGGGTACGCAAGAATCATCTGGTGCACAACGACTACGTGCCCAAGATGGAGATCGATCCCCAGACCTATGCGGTGCGGGCCGACGGCCAGCTCCTGACCTGCGATCCGGCCACCGTGCTGCCGATGGCGCAGCGCTACTTCCTGTTCTGATGCGGCGGGTGGTAGCGGTGGCGGCCCTGCTGGCCGCGGGGGCGGCGTGCGCCGCGCCGGCGGCCGGCTCGCCGTGCGACGGCACGTGGGAGGGCCGCCTGGGCGCGTCGCCCGTGATGCTGCAGTTCAACTGGGACGGGCTGGGTTCCTACTACCTGGGTACTGCCCTGGTGGGGGCCGTGCTGCGCCCGGGGGAGAACGATCCGCAGGCCTGGGAGGAGTACGACGAGGACGGGCGCCGCACCGGGTCCCTGCGCCTGGAGTGCGCCGCAGACGCCGTGCGCGGCGAGCGCACCAGCACCGGCGGGCAGCGCAGCGCCTTGCAGGGCCGCCGCGTGGAAGACAACAGCTTCAACCGGCGCCGGCTGGGCGCCGTCGACCTGGTGCCGCAGCGCACGCTGTCCGAGCAGGGCCGGGTGCTGGAGGTCATCGCGGCCCGCGGCATCCCGCAGATCGTCACCCTGCGCATCCGCCAGCCCGGGGCCGGCGAAGCGGCGGTCAACCAGCGCCTGCGCGCCGCGCTGCTGCAGCAGCTGGACAACCACCTGCAATGCCAGGCGCTGGTGCGAGCCAAAGGCCGCTTCGCCCCGGCCGGCGGCGACACGCTCTCGCTGCAGCGTCTGGACTGGCGCGGCAGCGTGCTGTCGGCGCAGTTCTGGCTGCACGGCAACTGCGGCAACCCCGAAGGCTATGCAGGCCCGCAGCAGTTCACCTTCGACACCGCCACCGGGGAGGAACTGCCGCTGCCCCGCTGGCTGCTGCCCGAGTACCGCGACGGTGCGGCCGCCGGCAGCGCGCTGTATGACACGCTGGTGCTGCCCCAGGTGCTGCGCGGCCGCCGCAAGCTCGAGGACCTGCCGGAAGCCAGGCGCGAGTGCGGCGAGTTCGAACTGGCCGAAAAGGCGGTGCCGCTGGCGGTGGAGGACCGCGGCATGGTGTTCGGCTTCCACTACAGCCTGCGGATGGCGCACTGCGGCATCGCCTTCGTCGCGCCCTGGGCCGCGCTGGAGGCATTTCTGTCCGACGATGGCCGGCGCTGGCGGGAGGCCATGCGGCCGGCCCCGCGGCGCTAGACTCGTCGGATGCTGCACGTCTCCAAGATCCTCCCCCAGGGGCACGGCCTCGCCAAGGTCCTGCTCGGTCGCGCCGCCACCGTGGAACTCGACTGGGACGTGCGCCAGAAGAGCCGCTTCGAATGCAGCGACTCGCAGGGCCGCCAGCTCGGTGTGTTCCTGCCCCGGGGCACCGTCGTGCGCGGCGGCGACGTGCTGGTCGCCGAGGACGGCTCGGTGGTCCGCGTGCTGGCGGCGCCGCAACCGGTGATGGTGATCCGGCAGGGCGAGCGCGGCAGCGCCTTCGACCTGCTGCGCGCCGCCTACCACCTCGGCAACCGGCACGTCGCGATCGAATTGCAGCCGGACCACCTGAAGATCGAGCCGGACCACGTGCTGGCCGAGATGCTGCGGGCGATGCACCTGCTGGTGGCGGACACCTTCGGCCCCTTCGAGCCGGAGGGCGGCGCCTATGGCGGCCACGGCGCCCACGTGCACGACGAGCACCAGCACCTGCACCGCCCGGCCGAGCCGCACAACCACGAGCACGAGCACGACACGCAGGTGCACGACCACGAGCACGACAGCCACCGCCATGGCGAGCACGGACAGTCCTGCACCCGCTGACACCGCCCTGCTGCACCTGATCTGGCTCGCCTCGCCGGCGCTGCCGGTCGGGGGCTTCTCCTATTCGGAAGGGCTGGAGGCGGCCGTGGAGGCCGGGCTGGTGGGCGACGAGCGCAGCGCGGGCGACTGGCTGGTGGAGCAGTTGCACGCGAGCCTGGCGCGCTCGGACCTGGCGGTGGTGGGCAGCGCGGTGGAAGCGGCCCGGCACGGCGATGGCCAGCGGCTGCGGGCGCTGGACGCGTGGGTGCGGCAGACGCGCGAGACGAGCGAGTTGCGGCAGCAGGTGGAGCAGATGGGGCGGTCGCTCGGGGAATGGGTGAAGGCCGGGGTTCCCTTCGGTCACCCCCAAGTCGCAAATTCCGGTTTCACCTACCCGGTCGCCTTCGCGGTCGCGGCGGCGGGCACCGGGGCCGCCCCGCGCCAGATCTCGCAGGCCTTCGCCTTCGGCTGGTCCGAGAACATGGTGCAGGCCGCGGTCAAGGCGGTGCCTCTCGGCCAGGGTGCCGGCCAGCGCATCCTGGCGCGGCTCGCGGCGGACATCCCGCAGGCCGTGGTGCACGCGCTGGAGCTGGACGACGACCACCGCCAGGCCTTCACGCCCATGCTGGCCATTCTTTCCTCGCAACACGAAACCCAGTACTCCCGGCTGTTCCGCTCATGAACTTCCCCGCCCACCACATCCCCGGCCGCACCCGAAAGCTCCCGCCGCTGCGCGTGGGCATCGGCGGCCCGGTCGGTTCCGGCAAGACGACGCTGCTGGAGATGCTCTGCAAGGCGATGCGCGACCGCTACGACCTGGTCGCCATCACCAACGACATCTACACCAAGGAAGACCAGCGCCTGCTCACGGTGAGCGGCGCGCTGCCGGCCGAGCGCATCATGGGCGTGGAGACCGGCGGCTGCCCGCACACGGCGATCCGCGAGGACGCGTCGATCAACCTCGAGGCGATCGACCGCATGCTCGCGGCCTTCCCCGACGCCGACGTGGTGTTCGTGGAATCGGGGGGCGACAACCTCGCGGCCACCTTCAGCCCGGAGCTCTCCGACCTCACCATCTACGTGATCGACGTGGCCGCGGGCGAGAAGATCCCGCGCAAGGGCGGCCCCGGCATCACCAAGAGCGACCTGTTCGTGATCAACAAGACCGACCTCGCGCCCTACGTGGGCGCCGACCTGTCGGTGATGGAAGCGGACACGAAGCGGATGCGGCGCGACAAGCCCTACGTCATGACCAACCTCAAGACCCAGGCGGGCTTGCAGGAGGTGGTGCGCTTCATCGAGCAGCGCGGGATGCTGCAGCGGGCCTGAACCCCACGCGCCGGGCGGGCGTAATCGCCGAACGGTCGCCGGTTGAGGCTCCGTCCTACAGTCTCGCGCGTAACGCTCACTTACTTTCGCAGCCCATGGAACTGCTGCACGACGCGCCGCCCGGCTTCGACGGCATCGCCAAGGCGTTCGCGATGGCGAAGCTGCTGCCCACCACCCACCGCATGGACGTGAAGATCGGCCTCGTGCGCGACGGGGTCCTGCTGGCGGTCGGCCGGCTCGATGGCTACCGGCAGGTGAACTTCTTCCCCGACCACGTGCGCAAGGCGGGCTGGAAGGAATCCCTCCTGGGCGGCGACGACGACATGCACGGTTGCGACATGCTGTTCACGCACCCCGACTCCGCCCGCCGACAGGACGACGACCCCTCGTTCATCCGCCGTCCCGCGGTCGAACTCTGGCCGGCGGGGAACCACCATGCCGATCGCTAACCACGACGAGCACGACCCCACGCTGCCACCGCCCGGGCGGCGCTGGGGCTCGGGCGCGCAGAGCGTGCTGCCTTACCTGACGAAGTCGCTGCAGGCGCGTCCCGCCAGCGCGCCCGAGCACGTGTACGAGGCCAGGCCCATCGCGGATCCGGACACCCGCTTCTCCGAGCGCCCCCCACGGGCCGAGTGACAACGACGAAGGGCGGCCCGCGCGGGCCGCCTTTTCACCGGCACGGTCGCTCAGACCAGGCCGTTGCGACGCTTGCCGATGGTGTTGCCGGCGCGGCGGCGTTCCCACTCGCGCAGCTGCTTCATGATGCTTTCGGAGCCTTGGCCCGCGTGGGCTTCCTGCTGCTGAGGCGGCTGCTGTCCGGTGACGGAGGGGGACGGCTCCTCGTCCCTGGTCAGGTCCTGTTGTTCGTTTTGCGACATGGCACGGAATGCATTCGACGATGCCGCGATGGTCCGCGTCCACCGGACGCCACGGTGTAGGACGTCTTCAGTAGCTCGCATGGGCGAAGAACCCGATGCGAGCCGTCCCTCAGGCGGTTTCCGCGTGCACCACGCGTCCGGGGAAGGCCTGCAGGTAGGCGCGTAGTTCGCCGAACTGCGCCTTGGAGATCACGCCGTCGGCGCCCAGGTGGATGCAGCGCTTGCGCACTGCGGGCGAGACGAAGTCGCTGAACACCAGAACCGCGCCGCCCGGTACCTTGTTGCAGCGGCTCAGGAGTGTGAAGCCCGATCCTTCACCGAGCAGCAGGTCCAGGATCGCAAGGTCCCAGCCACCCTGGTGGCGGTAGAGCCAGTCGGTGGCGCTCGTTTCGCTGGCGGCGACCCCCACGAGCTCGAAGCCACCCACCGAATCGAGGAGGTCGGCGAGCAGGGCCTGCATGGGCCTCTGGTCCTCGACGAGAAAGACGCGAACTGCCATCCAATCCTCCGAAAGCGCATGCCCCGGCCGTCGCGCGGGGAAACTCCACGATGAAAGGGCGAAGCCGCCGATTTTGTGCGGGGCCAGTGGGGTCGGGTGTAGGACGGTGCCGACGTTGCCTTGTGCAAAGGCGGTCGCGTCGCGCCGGGTCAGCCGCGTCGTCGGCGCCAGTGCGCACTTGTCCTACAGCGAAATGTCGCGCTTTTCACATCCAATGTGCGTTCGATGAGTGAATCCCCGAACCCGCCCGGCGAGAAAGACGCTCTACCCGCACCCGCTGCCAGGCACGGCAACAGCGGCGAAGGGGCGGCGAGCGTGCTGCGGGAATTGATGCGCCAGCGCGGCGGGGATGCACCCGATCCGCCGGTGCGGTCCGAGCGGCCCCGGCCTGCGGATTCGAGCCCGCCGCGTTGAGGGGTGACGGGCGGCCGCCCCGGGGGGATGCACAAGCCCTGGCGGAAGCGGCGAGATTCGAACTCGCGGACGCCTTGCGACGTCGCCGGTTTTCAAGACCGGTGCATTCAACCGCTCTGCCACGCTTCCGGAAGGCGCGATTCTAAGTCCCCGACCCGGGCAGCAAGAAGCCGCCCTCCGCCAGCCACCACACGGGCAGCTGCGTGCAGTCGGCCGGATCCAGCCCACGCCGCGCCGCCCGCTCGAAGCTCGCCAGCGTCTCGGCCGTGAGCGGGAGCCTGCGGCCGTGCGCGCGGGCCTCGTCCAGCATCGCCGCCACGTCCTTGCGCATGGTCGCCACGTCCACCGTCACCGCGCCCGCCGCCGCGCCCGCCAGCGCCTGCGCGATCGTCGCGCCGCGCACCTTGAGCATGTTGGGCCCGCCGGACGAATCGGCCAGGATGTCGATCACGCGCTGCGGGTCCAGCTCGAGGGGCTGCACCAGCGACAGCGCCTCCCCGAGCGTCTGCCAGTACACCATCAGCGGCAGGTTCACCGCGAGCTTCATGGTCGCGCCGGCGCCGTGCGGCCCGACGTGCTCGACGCGCCTGCACAGCTGGTCCAGCAGAGGCCGCGCGCGGGCCACGTCCTGCGGGGCGCCGCCGACGAAGGCGAGCAGCTTGCCCTCCTGAGCCGGGCCCACGCTGCCCCCGACCGGGCATTCCAGGTAGGCCACGCCCGCCTCGGCGGCGCGGCGCGCCATCTCCCGCTGCGTCGCGGGCGGCACCGTGCTCATGTCGATGAAGAGCGTGCCGCCGCCGCGGTGCGTGAACAGGCCGTCGTCGCCGCTGTACACCTCGTCGAGCGCCGCGCCGTCGGTGAGCATCGAGACCACGACCTCGCTCGCCTGCGCCAGCGCGCGCGGCGTGGCGGCCCAGGCCAGGCCCTCCTGCAGCAGGGGCTGCGCCCGGGCGGGCGTGCGGTTCCAGACGCGGACTTCGTGTCCCTGGGACGCGAGGCGGCGGGCGATGGCGCTGCCCATCCTTCCGGTGCCGGCGATGCCGATGCGCATGCGGTCTCCTTGGCTCGAGCGGCGCATGCTAGTGTCCTGTCCCACAAATATCTAGGCTCTCGTTCGGTGCATGCGGGGATGATCGGTGGTTGGCCAGAGTGGGTCCAGCCTGGCCGGCTGGACCCACTCTGGACGACCGCCGAGGGCCCCGCATGCGCCGAACCCTCCGGGCTGCCCCGTATCGGGCCGCATGCCGCGTTGCGTGCACGGGTCAAGCCGGCCAGGCTTGACCCGCGCCCGCGCCTTGCCTGCGGCCCGATACGGGGCAGCGAGAGCCTAGATATTTGTGGGACAGGACACCACCGGTGCCGCCGCGGGTGCGCCCTCGGGACAAATCAGGATCCGCTTCAGCGGCCGCGGCCGGAGCCTGCGCCGTCGGAGCGTTCGTCGAGCTCGCGCACCTGCAGCCGGCTGCCGTCCCAGTAGCCGGTCGCGCGGACGCTGTCGCCCACGGCCGGCAGGGCGATGCCGGCGGGCAGCAGCAGTTCGACCGGCGGACCCTCGCGCGGCTGCAGGCGCGCGCTGCGGCTGGCCGCGTCCACCGACTGCACGGTGCCGCTCAGTTCGAGCACGGCGCGCTCCGGCGTGGCGCGGGGGAAGGTGACGCGGCGCGCGACGATGCCGGACGCCGTCTGCGTGCCCTGCACCTCCACGAAGGCGCCGACGAGGAGGTTCGCGACTCCGCCGCCTTCGAATTCGGCCGCCGTCGCATCGACCGCCTGGCCCCGCACCACGAAGCTGGCCGTGCCGGCGACGCTGGTGATGGACCCGCGCACCTGGGCGCTGCGCCCGCTGCCCGGCAGCGATTCGATGCGGTCCGCCTCGGCCCGGCGGCCGTCGCCGCCGCGCGAGCGGCCCTGCACGGTCAGGTAGCTGCCTTCGCGCACCTCCTCGCGCTGCGCAGGCGCCAGCGAGGATAGGTCGACCTCCACCCCCTGCACCACGGCGCGGCCGTCGGGCAGCAGGTGCACCGCGCCGCTCACACGCAGCGAAGACGCCGCCGCCGGCGCCAGCAGCGCCACCGCGAAGGGCTGCCAGCGGGCCGGCTCGGGCGCCGTCCACGGCAGCACGGCGATCACCGCGGTGCCGGCCGCCAGCGGCGGCGTGTTCGCGGTGCCGGAGAGGTCCAGCGGCCTGCCGGCGAGCAGCAGCCCGGTGCCGCTGCCCTGCTGCAGCGTGCCGGTCAGGCGCGCCGGCAGGGCCGCCACCGCCGGCAGCTTCTCGACCAGCGTGGCGCGCAGCAGCTCGCCGCCGCCGTCGCCGGCCTGCAGCACGCCGTACACCTGGACCGGGTCGCCCGAGCGCAGGTCGGCCAGCGTGCTGTAGCCGGAGAACACGGTGACGGGGCCGCGGCCCGGATCGGCGTTGATCGCCACCGGCTGGCCCCAGACGCTGAAGCGGCCCGTCGCCAGGTTGATGGCGAGCGCGGGGCCCACCAGCTGCGATTCGATGCGCACCCGCGAGGGCGTGCCCGCGGCATCCAGCTCCAGGTAGGCGTACTGGCCGATGCGCAGGTCGGCGGGCGAGAGGGGCGCGCTGTTCACCAGGTCCGGCCGCGTTTCCAGCAGCGCCCGGCTCTCGTCGAAGCGCGTGTCCTCCACGATGACGCTGCCCAGGCCCGTGACGGTGCCGGCGACGATGCCCGTGCCGCCGGTGCCCACCCCGCCGCCCTCGCTGCCGCCGAGGCCCACGACGCCCCCGCCGCCGCAGGCAGCCAGCAACAGCGCGAACACCACGGCCAGCAGGCGCTGCAACGGCTTCATGGTTCCTCCCCCCCTGGTATGTCCTGTTCCGGCTCCGGGGCCGGCTCCCATGGGCCGGACCAGAAGTAGCTGCCGAAGCGCACGCGGGCGCGCGCCTCGGGCAGTTCCCGGTCGGCCTCGTAGAGGCGCGTGGCCTCCTCGATCATCTGGGTGCGCATGCGCAGCCACAGCGTGCGCGCGAGCGCCTGCAGCCTGTGCGCCGAGGCGTCGGTGATGCCGGCGGCGAACACGCTCTGCTCCAGCGTGGGCACGCCGCCGAGGACGTTGGACACGGCGGCCCGCGCGTGATCGCCGAGGTTGCCGGCCAGCAGGTCGAGCGCCTCGCGCGATCCGGCCGGCGGCACGAAGTCGGCGTGCGCCGGCACCACCAGTTCGCCGCCGTCCTGGATCTCCACGGTGGCGATGCCGAGGCGGATCAGTTCCTGCAACACGGTGAACGGGTGGACGTCGAGCGTGACGGCCCGCACCAGCGAGTCGAAGGACGGGGCGGCGCCGGTGCGCGGCAGCGCGCGGGGCTTGCCGTCGGCCGTGAGGTAGTCGGCATCCGAAATCCAGCGCGCGAACACCCGCCCGCCCAGCGCCACCGGCCGCGCCGCGGCCGGCGCCCGGCCCGCCAGGCGCCAGTTGCGCACTTCCTTGCGGTGCACGCCACTGAGCGAGCTGATCGCCGAATCGGTGGTCGCATGCCCGGACTGTTCAATTTGTGCCACGGCCTCTTCGATGAAGAGTGCCTTCAGTTCGGAGGCCAGCCGCGGGTAGTCGAGCCCGCTTCGCAACAAAAGGCGGATCGTGGGCCGCAACACGGCCGCGACCGCCTGCGCCACGTCATCCGGTGGCAAGGGTGGCGCGGCGGAGGCTTCGCGCTCCAGCGCAACGATCTTGGGCTTGCGCGGCATCGGGCATTCTTGCCGGACCGCCGTGAATGGCGGCTCTGCAATCTTGCGAATAGTAACCTGCTGTCTGGTTGCATGGTAATTTTTCCCATGTAATTCTCCGCCTCGGACGCGGGAGGGATCCGCGTTCTCCAAAGGAGATGCACATGAGGAAATCGGAAGCCCGGGGCTGGGCGATGCGGCGCATCCTGCCGGTCGCGCTGGTGCTGGCCGTGGCGGCGGGCCTGAGCGCCTGCGGCGGCGGCGGGGGCGGCGGCGAGACGGGCGCGGCGCCCGCACCGGCCACGCCTGTCACGGCGACGGACACGACGATGTCGTCCGGCGTCATCACCGCCTTCGGCAGCGTGTTCGTCAACGGCCACCGCTTCCGCACCGAGCGCGCGCGCGTGATCGACGACGACACCGGCGCCGAGACCACCGGCGCGGCCGGCCTGGAGGTCGGCATGGTGGTGGACGTGAAGCACCGCGGCCGCGACGACCGGGACGAGGCCGAGGCCGACGAACTGCACGTCCACCCGCTGGCGCGCGGCTTCGTCGACGCCAAGGACGACGCCGCCGCCACCGTGACGGTCATGGGTCAGGTGGTGCAACTGAGCTCCGGCACCGGCTTCAGCGACCGCCGTGCCTGCGTCTCCGCCACCGTCAATCCCTGCGCGCCCATCATCTCCGCCGAGGGCCTGGTCGCCACCACCTCCGTGGCCGGCACCGCGACCACCACGACGACGCCGGGCAACTACGTGACGGTGAACGGCTTCCTGTTCGACAGCGCCAGCAGCGACATCGTCGCCACGCTGGTGTCCGTGAGCGACCCGCCCAGCGGCAACTCGCGGGCCAACTTCAAGGCCGAGGGCGTGGTCAGCGTGGTCACCACGGGCACGAGCACCGGCACCACCACCGGCACCGTGGGCACGACCACGGTGAGCATCAACGGCCTGACGCTGGACCTCTCCAAGGCCGTCTGCCGCGCGCGCGGCTCACCCGTCGACTGCGCGAGCGCGTTCGCGAACGGCGACATCGTGTCCGCCGGTTCCGCCACGGCGCCGGCATTGCCCGCCACCCTGCTCGTGGCCGACTTCGCCCGCAAGGTCAACAAGGTCCCGCTGGAGGAGGCCGGAGCCACGGTCGAAGTGGAAGGCATCGTCTCCTCGGTGAACGGGACGGCCAGCTTCGTCGTGCGCGGGATCGTGATCGATGTCGGCGGGCTGCCCGCCGGAACCCCGCTACCCAACGTGGGCGACGAGGTCCGGGTGATCGGCACGCTGGCCGCCGACGGCGCCAGCGTCCAGGCCACCAGCCTGCGGATCGAGGCCGAGGTCGAGGACGCCAAGCTGGCGCTGAAGGGCAACGTCACGGGGGTCACGCCGAGCGGCACCAACACCTTCCTGGTCACCGTGCTGGGGCAGGACGTGACGGTGGACGCGAATACCCGCCTGAAGGACGTGTCCGTCCGGGGCTGGGATCGCCGCGATCCGACGGCGAACCCGTTCAACATCACGACCTTCCAGACCTACCTGGCCGCCAGCGCATCGCAGACCGTCCTGGTGGTGGCCGAACGCCGCGCCGGCGCGCTGGTCGCCAAGTCGCTGACGATCCTGCCGGCCTCCACCGTCGCCGCCCTCGCCGGACGGGTCGACGCCACGCCGGCGCCGGTGAACAGCACCGTGACCGGAACGCCCACCGTGTTCTTCGTCGGCGGCGTCGAGGTGCACGCCGACCCGGCCGCCATCGTCAAGGTCGACAGGCGGGGAGCGACGACGCCGACGACCATCGCCGCGGGTGACCAGGTGGTGGTGACGGGCACGTTCGCGAACGACGTCCTCACGGTCGGTCCGGTCCCGAGCCGCGACAACCGCGTCATCAACCTGGGGCTCCTGCTCGATGACGACGACGACGACCGCGGCCGCGGCGGCAACAGCGGACCGGGCAACGGCAACGGCAACGGCAACGGCAACGGCAACGGCAACGGCAACGGCAACAGCGGCCGCGGCGGCGGCCACGATCGCCACGACCGCGGACTGTTCTGACCCTCGGGTCCCCCCGTGCGCTCCCGCGCCCGGGGTGGAGTCTCTTGCACAGGCCCTTCGGGGCCTGCTTTTTTTGCTTCAGTCGAGGAACAGCGACTGCAGGTCCGACAGGAAATCGAAGCCGCGCTCCGTCGGCTTCACGCGCGCCAGCTCGCGCGCGACCAGGCCCTTGGCCTCCGCTTCCCGCAGCGGCCGTTCGATCGCCGACAGCGGCAGGCCCGTGCGGTCGATGAAGTCCTGCGGCGCGAAGCCGTCCTTCAGCCGCAGCGCGTTGAGCATGAACTCGAAGGGCAGGCCGGAGCGCGGCACCTCCTCGTCCTGCGCGACCGCGTCGCCGGCCAGCGCGCCGTCCATGTAGAGCTTCGGCTCGCGCCTGCGCACCTGCCGCGTCACGCGGTGGGGAAAACTGAGCTTGCTGTGCGCGCCGGCGCCTATGCCCAGGTAGTCGCCGAAGGTCCAGTAGTTGAAGTTGTGCCAGCAGCGGTGCCCCGGCTTGGCGTACGCGGACACCTCGTAGCGCGCCAGTCCCGCCGCCGTGGTCATCTCGGTGATGCGATCGAGCATGGCGTAGGCCAGGTCGTCCGGCGGCGTGGCCGGCGGGAACTTCGCGAAGTAGGTGTTGGGCTCGATGGTGAGGTGGTAGACCGACAGGTGCGGCGGCATCAGCGCCAGCGCCTGCGTCACGTCGGCCTCGAGCTGCGCCAGCGTCTGCCCGGGCAGCGCGTACATCAGGTCGAGGTTGAAGGTCTCGAAGCTGGCGGCGGCTTCCTCCACCGCGGCGATGGCCTGCCGGCTGTCGTGCACGCGGCCCAGCGCGCGCAGCTTGGCGTCGTCGAAACTCTGCACGCCCACCGACAGGCGCGTCACGCCGGCGGCGCGGAAGGCCTTGAAGCGGTCCTTCTCGAAGGTGCCGGGATTCGCTTCCAGCGTGATCTCGCACTCGGGCACCAGGTTCAGCCGCGCGCGCACGTCCGACAGCAGGCGGGCAATGCCGTCCGGCGTGAACAGGCTCGGCGTGCCGCCGCCGATGAAGATGCTGTGCACCTGCCGGCCCCAGATCAGGGGCAGGGCCGCTTCCAGGTCGGCGCGCAGGGCGTCGAGGTAGCGTTGCTCGGGCAGCTCCGAGGGTCGCATCTCATGGGAGTTGAAGTCGCAGTACGGGCACTTCTTCAGGCACCAGGGCAGGTGCACATAGAGCGACAGGGGCGGCAGCGCCGGCAGCTGCAGCATGCCGGGGCGCATGTAGTGCGCGAGGTCCTTCATGGGGCTCAGAGCCAGCGCTCGCGAATCAGCTCCACCATCTGGCGCGCGGCCTTGCCGCGGTGGCTGTTCGCGTTCTTCACCTCCGGCGGCAGCTGCGCGAAGGTCTGCCCGAAGGCGGGGATGAACATGACGGGGTCGAAGCCGAAGCCGTGGCTTCCCGCGGGCTCCCGCGCGATCTGGCCGGGCGCGCGGCCCACCGCGATCAGGGGCTCGGGATCCAGCGGCGTGCGCACCGCCACCAGCGTGCTGACCAGGGCGGCGCGGCGGTCGGCCACGTCGCGCATCTGTTCCAGCAGCGCCTTCACGTTGTTGTCGTCGCCCTTCGGGTAGCCGAACTGCGTGGCGTAATAGGCCGTGTCGACACCGGGCAGGCCGCCGAAGGCCTCGACGCACAGGCCCGCATCGTCGGCGATCGCGGGCAGCCCGGTGTGCTGCGCCGCGTTGCGGGCCTTGGCCAGCGCGTTCTCGACGAAGGTGCGGTGCGGCTCCTCGGCCTCCGGCACGCCGAGCTCGCCCTGGCGCACCAGCGCGATGCCCAGCGGCGCGAACATGGCCTGCAGTTCGGCGAGCTTGCCCATGTTGTTGGAGGCCAGGACGATGCGCTCGACCTTCATGGTCAGACCCCCAGCGCCTGCCGCTGCAGGCCCACCAGTTCGGAGATGCCCTTTTCGGCCAGGCGCAGCAGTTCGTCCATCTCGGCGCGGGTGAAGGCGACGCCTTCGGCCGTGCCCTGCACTTCGACGTAGTGGCCGGCGCCGGTCATCACGATGTTCATGTCGGTGTCGCAGGCGACGTCCTCGACGTATTCCAGGTCCAGCAGGGGCGTGCCCTCCACGATGCCCACGGAGATCGCCGCGACCGGTCCGAGGACCGGCGACTCGGCCAGCGTGCCGGCGGCCAGCAGCTTGCCGACCGCGTCCTGCGCCGCCACGAAGGCGCCCGTGATGGCAGCGGTGCGGGTGCCGCCGTCGGCCTGCAGCACGTCGCAGTCGAGGGTGATGGTGCGTTCGCCCAGCTTCTTGAGGTCGAACACGGCGCGCAGGGAGCGGCCGATCAGGCGCTGGATCTCCTGGGTGCGGCCGCTCTGCTTGCCGCGGGCCGCTTCGCGGTCGCCGCGGGTGTGGGTGGCGCGCGGCAGCATGCCGTATTCGGCGGTCACCCAGCCCTCGCCGCTGCCGCGCTTGTGCGGCGGCACCTTCTCCTCGACCGAGGCGGTGCACAGCACGCGCGTGTTGCCGAACTCGATCAGGACCGAGCCTTCGGCATGGATGGTGAAGCCGCGCGTGATGCGGACAGGACGGAGCTGGTCGGGGGCGCGGCCGCCGGGGCGTTGGAAAGTCATGGGGAAAGGAAGCTGGGGGATCCGGAATTGTGCCTTGCGGGGAGCACGGCGGCAGGACAGGCCGGTTTCGTCATTCCGGCGGGGGCGGGAATGGAGGCGGGTCGAGTTGCGTCGGATCCGGAAGGTTACACCGCTGGTCCGGACCCCAATTTCCGTTGCCCCCGGGGCCGGACCAGGATGGGACAGTCCGCCTCTGCGACTGTCCCCCGGCGCGGATGAGTGCCCCGCCCCGGGCGATGGCCGCGCCCGCGCCTCCTCCTTTATGTCGCCGAGGCGGACTGTCCCATCCTGGTCCTGCGCTGCGCCATCGGAAAGCGCGCATCCTCCGCGCAGCACTGAGCATGCGTGCGGCAATCTCGATCGAAGCCGCTGCGCCCGAACCCGCACGCCGCAGGATCAGACCGGGACTGTTCGGCTCAGCGACATAAAGGAGGAGGCGCGGGCGCGGCGTCCACTCGGGGCGCGTCTCTCATCCGCGCCGGGGGACAGTCGCTGAGACGAACAGTCCCGGTCTGATCCGGCAAGAAGGCCGCTCGCGTCCGACAGCAGCGCCAAATCCGGGACGTGGCCACGCGCGCCCTCTGGACCCCGCCCGCGCAGGGTTGGACGACCCTCGCGCAGGAAGACGGATCAGGCCTTCTTCGCCGCGCTGCGCCGGATCGCCTCGTTGATCTCCGCGATCGAACGTTCGATCGCGGCGTCGTCGAGGTCGTCCACCAGCGTGTCGAGCACGCCGGCCTGGATGGTCGAGGCGAAGACGCCGTCGCTGATGCTGTCGGTCGAGATGCCACGGGTGGACTCGAAGCTGTCCGGCGTCTCCCACTCCAGCGCGATCACGGTCACGTTGTCCGAGTGCTCGCCGCCGTTGCGCAGGGCGCTCTCCACCAGGTCCGGCACGGCCTCGGCCACGGGCTTGGCGCTGAGCTCGCGCACGATGTCCTTGTCTTCCAGGCTGCCCCACAGGCCGTCCGAGCACAGCAGGATCTTGTCGCCCTCCTGCAGCTGCACGGGGCCGGTGACGTCGAACACCGGCTTGGTCGGCGAGCCGAGGCAGGTGAACAGGATGTTGCGGTTGATCCGGTCCATGCGGATCACGCCGGCGTTCTGCTGTTCGAGATACGAGTGGTCGCGGGTGCGGGTGAGCAGTTCGCCGCCGCGCACGACGTACAACCGGGAATCGCCGCAGTGCACCCACGTCGCGTGCGTGCCCTGCACGATGGACGCCACCAGGGTGGTGCGCGGCGTGTCGAGCATGCCCTTTTCGCTGGCGTAGCGGATGATCTGGTGGTGCGCCGCCATGAGCGCCACCGACAGGAACTCCGCCACGTCCTTGACCGTGGGGCGGGCTTCCTTCTGGTACAGCGCGGAAATGGTCTGCAGCGCGAGCTGGGCCGCGACCTCGCCCTCCGGATGGCCGCCCATGCCGTCGGCGAGCAGGAACAGGCCCGACTCGCGCGTGTAGCAATAGCCCATGCGGTCTTCGTTCTTTTCACGGCCGCCCTTGCGGCTGACCTGGAAGACCGAGAATTTCACCGTGTTTTGGCTCCGATGCCGGTGCGCTTTTTCGTGTCGCTCACCATGTTGTCGAATTGAAGGCGCATCTTCTCACCGACCGACAGCTTGGTGTAGCGCCGTTCGCCCTCTCGGCTGAGCTCCTTCTGCAGCGCGAACACCGACTGCGGCCGCGACAGCGGATCCAGCGACATGCACCATTCGACCACCTCGATCAGGTTGTCGGAATACACGCCGCGCAGGCGGGAGAGTGCGAGCGACAGGCGGTCCTTTTCCAGCCGCTGCGGCGCGTCGTTCGGGGGATAGCCCTGCATGCAGGCGTAGATGCAGGCGCCGATGGCGTAGATGTCCGTCCAGGGGCCCATCGAGGAGTCGCGGCGGTACATCTCGGGCGCCGCGAAGCCGGGGGTGTACATGGGCCGGATGAAGTTGCCTTCCTTGGACAGCACTTCGCGCGCGGCGCCGAAGTCGATCATCACCGCGCGGTTGTCGTCGGTGATGAAGATGTTGGCGGGCTTGATGTCCAGGTGCAACATCTTGTGCTGGTGCACGATGCGCAAGCCGCGCAGGATCTCGTCGAACAGCGAGCGGATCGTGGACTCGCGGAAGACCTTCTGCTTCTTCAGCTCGCGCGCGGTGATGATGAAATCCTGCAGGGTGGCGCCCTCCAGGTAGTTCATCACCATGTAGACGGTTTCGTTCTCGCGGAAGAAATTCAGCACGCTCACCACCGAGGAGTGGGAGATCTGCGCGAGCGAACGGCCTTCTTCGAAGAAGCTCTTGAGGCCCAGCCGGTAGAGCGACAGCTTCTCGGGCGCCACCTGCGGCAGCAGCTCGCCCGGGGGGCGGGTAGCGAGGGAGGAAGGCAGGTATTCCTTGATCGCGACCTGCTGGCCCTCGTTGTCGACGGCCAGGTAAACCACCCCGAAGCCGCCTGCGGAAAGCTTGCGCACCACCCGATAGCCACCGATCACGGTGTCCGGCGGCAAGGGGGCTGGTTTGAGCTTTGACATAATTTGAAGATTGTTGGGGCCTGCCGCAGGCCCGGTCTATCCTCGAAATCCCCGCAACGAACTTCAAAGAAAACTTCGCATGCCAGTTTACAGCATGACCGGCTACGCCTCGGCGCAGCACAGCCCGGGCAGCGCCCCAGCCGGCCAGGAAGGCACCAGGCCTTCGGCGGGCATGCGCCTGGGGCTCGAGATCCGCTCCGTCAACAGCCGCTTCCTGGACCTGTCCTTCCGCCTCGGGGAAGAACTGCGCGCCCACGAACCCGCCCTGCGCGAGCTGATCTCGGGCCGCATCAAGCGAGGCAAGGTCGAAGTGCGGGCCGGCGTCGAGGGCGCCGCCGCCGACGCGGTGCGCGAGCCGACCCTGCGCGTGCTGCAGCGCCTCGGCGCGGTGCAGGACACGGTGCGCACCTGGCTGCCCGATGCGCAGGCCCTCTCGGTCGGCGAGATCCTGCGCCTGGCTTCGGCCGACGACGGCGGCAGCACGGACTGGGGCGAGCCGCTGCTGGCTCTCGCCACGCAGGTCCTGGGCGACCTGGTCGCCGCGCGCGAGCGCGAAGGCGGCCGGCTGGCGAAGATGCTCCTGAGCCACCTGGCGCAGCTGCGCGGGCTCGCGGAGCAGGCCCGGCCGCTGATCCCGCAACTGGTGGAGCAGCAGCGCCAGCGCTTCCTGGAACGCTGGAAGGAAGCGATGGCACTCACGGAGGGCGCGGCCACCCCCGAGGCGGCGCAGGACCGCGCGCTGACCGAAGCCACCGCCTTCGCGATCCGCATCGACGTCGCCGAGGAGCTCACGCGCCTGGCCGCGCACCTCGACGAGATCGAGCGGCTGGTGAAGAAGGGCGGCGAGATCGGCAAGCGGCTGGACTTCCTGATCCAGGAACTGCACCGCGAGGCGAACACCCTGGGCTCGAAGTCCGCCGCGCTGGAGCTGACCCGGATCTCGGTCGACATGAAGGTCCTGATCGAGCAGATGCGCGAGCAGGTCCAGAACCTCGAGTGAAAAAAGGCCCCCACGCTCCCCCACTGCGTGTGGGTCGCTGCCCCCCGAGGGGGCTGGCCCGCCTTGGGGCGGCCCGGCGGCGGGCCGGCGTCAATTAACATCGCGCATGGACTACCCCGGCAACCTCTTCGTCGTCGCCGCCCCGAGCGGGGCCGGCAAATCCAGCCTGGTCAAGGCCCTGCTCGAACTCGATTCGCACGTCCTGCCCTCGGTATCGCACACCACCCGCGCGCCGCGCGGCCAGGAAAAGCACGGGCGGGAATACTTCTTCGTCTCGGAAGCCGAGTTCGACCAGATGGTGCAGGCCGACGCCTTCGTGGAGTGGGCGCACGTGCACGGCCGGCGCTACGGCACCTCCAAGAAGGCGATCGAGGACCGCATCGCCCACGGCTCCGACGTGATCCTCGAGATCGACTGGCAAGGCGCCCTGCAGATCCGGCGGATCTTCGCCAACGCGGTGCTGGTGTTCATCCTGCCGCCCAGCTGGGACGAACTGCGCTCCCGCCTGGAGCGGCGCGGCGAGGACAGCGCCGAAGTGATCGAAACCCGACTGGCGAACGCGGCCACCGAGCTGGCGCAGGCGAAGGAATTCGATTTCGTTATAATCAACGAGTTATTTGAGCGCGCGCTTTTCGACCTGAAAGCGATCGTGCATTCGCAGCGGCTGAAATACCTGTGCCAGCGCCGCGCCCGCGCCGAGACGTTCACCGCCTTGGGGCTCCCCTGACACCCCCGGAGAGATGAGATGGCCCGAATCACCGTCGAAGATTGCCTCGAGCGAATCCCCAACCGTTTCCAGCTGGTGCTGGCCGCGACCTACCGCGCCCGCATGCTGAGCCAGGGCCACGCGCCCAAGATCGAGAGCAAGAACAAACCGGGCGTGACCGCCCTGCGCGAGATCGCCGAAGGCAAGATCGGCCTCGAGATGCTGAAAAAAGTCCCGGGCTGAGGCCAGCGCCCTCCCTGGCCATGGCCCCCCGCCGCCTCAATAACGCCCCCGCCGGGGGCGTTATTCATTCGGTGGCGCCGGAAGAAGCGGCCCGCAGGCTACATTAAGGCCATGAGCGCGGTGCTCCAGCCGACCTCGGGCAGCGGCAAACGGCCCAGCAGTCCGATCCTCCCCTCCCCTGCCGCGGCGAACGCCGCCGCGGCCAGCTTTGCCGCTCTCACGGCCCGGCTCGACTACCTGGACCCGTCCGAAGTCGACCTGGTCCGCAAGGCCTACCGCTTCGCCGACGAGTCGCACCTGGGCCAGATGCGCGCCAGCGGCGAGCCCTACATCACCCACCCGATCGCAGTCGCCGCGCAGTGCGCCGAGTGGAAGCTCGATGCGCAGGCGCTGATGGCGGCGCTGCTGCACGACGCGATGGAGGACTGCGGCGTCACCAAGCCGCAGCTGATCGAGCGCTTCGGCGTCGTCGTCGCCGACCTGGTGGACGGGCTCACCAAGCTGGACAAGCTGCAGTTCAACACGCGCGAGGAAACGCAGGCCGAGTCCTTCCGCAAGATGCTGCTGGCCATGGCGCGCGACGTGCGCGTCATCCTCGTCAAGCTCGCCGACCGCAGCCACAACATGCGCACGCTGGAAGACGTGCCGCGCGAGAAGTGGAACCGGATCGCCGGCGAGACGCTGGACATCTACGCACCCATTGCGCACCGGCTGGGCCTCAACAACAGCTACCGCGAGCTGCAGGAGCTGTCGTTCCGCTACCTCAAGCCGTGGCGCTACGCGGTGCTGTCCAAGGCGGTCTCCAGGGCGCGCAGCCGGCGCCGCGACCTGATCCAGAAGGTGCACCGCGACGTCGAGAACGCCTTCGCCGCGGGCGGCCTCGAGGTGCGCATCGGCGGGCGCGAGAAGACGCTCTACTCCATCTACAAGAAGATGGACGAGAAGCACCTGTCCTTCGCCCAGGTGACGGACATCTACGGCTTCCGCATCATCGTGCCCACGGTGACGGACTGCTATACCGCCCTCGGCGTGCTGCACCAGCTGTACAAGCCGGTGCCGGGCCGCTTCAAGGACCACATCGCGATCCCGAAGATCAACGGCTACCAGTCGCTGCACACGACGCTGGTGGGCCCGTCGGGCGTCAACGTCGAATTCCAGCTGCGCACGGAAGCCATGCACCTGGTGGCCGAGTCCGGCGTGGCGGCCCACTGGCTGTACAAGGCCAGCGTGCCGAGGGAAGAAAACACGGAGCGGCTGGGCACCAAGTGGCTGCAGTCGCTGCTGGACATCCAGAGCGAGACGCGGGACGCCGCGGAATTCTGGGACCACGTCAAGATCGACCTGTTCCCGGACGCGGTCTACGTCTTCACGCCCAAGAGCCAGATCCTCGCCCTGCCGCGCGGCGCCACGGTGGTGGACTTCGCCTATGCGATCCACTCCGACGTGGGCGACCACACGGTGGCCGCCCGCATCAACGGCGCCCAGGTGCCGCTGCGCACCGAGCTGAAGAACGGCGACGTGGTGGAAGTGGTGACGGCGCCGGTGTCCACGCCCAACCCGGCCTGGCTCGGATTCGTGCGCACGGGGCGCGCCCGCTCCAAGATCCGGCACCACCTGAAGACCCTGGCGCAGGCCGAATCGCAGCAGCTGGGCGAGAAGCTGCTGGCGCAGGCGCTGCGCGCCGAGGGCATGGAGCGCCTGCCCCCGGACGACGAGACCTACCACGGCACCTGGGAGAAGCTGCTGCGCTTCACCGGCAACAAGAGCCGCGCGGAGCTGCTGACCGACCTGGGCCTGGGCAAGCGCATCGCCGGCATCGTGGCCAAGCGGCTGATGACGCTGCTGACGGAGCTGGGCGAGAAGCCCGATGCCTTGCTGATCAGCCGCGAGCGCTTCACGGCGCACGAGCACGTGTCGCAGGGCGGGCTGACGCTGGACGGCAGCGAGAATGCCTCGGTGCAGTTCGCCAGCTGCTGCCGGCCGGTGCCGGGCGATACGATCCTCGGCTACCTGGGGCGCGGCGAGGGCCTGGTCGTCCACACCACCGACTGCACGGTGGCCAAGCGCCTGCAGAACAAGGATTCCGAGCGCTTCATCGGTGTCGAGTGGGCCGACGAGCCGGTGCGGCCCTTCGAGACCGGCATCCTGGTCACGGTGGCCAATGGCAAGGGCGCGCTGGCCCGGGTGGCGGCGGCGCTGGCCAACGCGGAGGCCGACATCACCCACGTCGACATGGACGACGAGCGCGCGCAGGACGCGACCGACCTGCGCTTCGTGGTGTCCGTGCGCGATCGCCCGCACCTCGAATCGGTGCTGCGCAACCTGAAGCGCACGCATTCGGTGATGAACGCGCAGCGGATCCGCCCGGGCGGGACGGACCCGCGGACGATCTAGGCCCGGCCACGGGTCAGTGCGTCGCCTGGCTCTGCGCCGGATACTCCACCCGCAGGATCTCGATCTCCTTCGCCCCCGCCGGCGTCACCAGCTTCACCACGTCCCCTTCCCGCGCCTTCAGCAGCGCGCGGGCGATCGGGGAGATCCAGCTGACCTGGCCGTGCGCGCTGTCGGCCTCGTCGATGCCGAGGATGGTCACGGTGCGCTCCACCCCGGTGTCTTCCTCCGCGTAGGTCACCGTGGCCCCGAAGAACACCTGGTCGTGCCCGTGGTGCAGCGACGGGTCCGTCACCTCGGCGATCTCCAGCCGCTTGGTCAGGAAGCGGATGCGGCGGTCGATCTCGCGCAGCCGCTTCTTGCCGTAAAGGTAGTCGCCGTTCTCCGAACGGTCGCCATTGCTCGCCGCCCAGTGCACCACGTCGACCACCTTGGGCCGCTCGTCGTCGATCAGCTGCAGCAGTTCGGCCCGCAGCCGCGCGTAGCCCTGGGGGGTGATGTAGTTCTTGCCGCCGGCCGGCAGCGGGGGCAGGCCGCCGCCTTCCTCGTCGTCGTCGCTGTCGGTCTCGCGCGTGAACGCCTTGCTCATGGGCCGAAGAATAGCGGTCGCGAGGAAAAAACAAGCGCGGTATTTCGCAAAGATGCGCCTCAACTTTCCCGGTCCAGCTTCATCAGGCGCCAACATCGACCTTCCTAGAATGTCCTGCACGCCGCGATGCGCGGCATTCGGCAGTCTTCCGTGAGCACCCCTACCGCCATCGACCTGTTTCCCGCCGCCACGGGCGTTCCCACGCGCCGCCGGCCACTCGTGGCCGTGCTGCCCTTCACGCCCGGTGAAGAGGAGCCCTCGCTTCGCCTGCTGGGCAACGACATTGCCGACCTGCTGCGCGAGCGGCTCGCGCAGGACCCGGCATTGCAGGCCATCCTGATCAGCTCCGACTTCCTGTCCAAGGCGCCGCCGCACGCCCTGGAGCTGATCTGCCGCGAGCTGCGCATCGGCTTCCTGGTCGCCGGCCATTGCCACGCCGGCGACCCGGCCTCGCTCTACATCGAACTCACCGACACGCGCGACCGGCACGTGCGCTGGGCCCGCTTCTTCCGCGGCACGGCCCACACGCTGCTGGCGCCGGACGGCGCCGAGATGAGCAAGGTCGTCGCCCACCTGCGGCGCGAGCTGGTGGAGCATCCCCGCCGTTGAGGGGCAACCCTTAGGCCAAACGCGGGAAACCCGGGCGGGGGCTTCCCCTTTATGGGGGATGTTGTCGCGTCCACGTCATTCCTAGGATGACCTTTCAGAGAGGACGGGCACAAGACATGGCCAGCTATTTCGTTGCCTACCACGCGTCCCCCTTCGGCGAGGTCGCGGTGCACGACCGGGTCCGGTGCCCGCCCGGCTGCTTCCTGCGGGAAGGCACCACGGAATACCTGGGTGAGTTCCTGGACGCCGCCCAGGCCGTGGCCGTCGCCCGCCTGCGCTACGCGCACGCGCGCGGCTGCCGCGAGTGCGAACCGGCCCGGGCGCCGGCGCCGCTGCTGCCGCTCGCCATGCCCACGGCGCCCGCGTAAGCCGCCCCCGGCCGCACCCCAGCCGGCCTGCGGGAAGCGTCGAACCCGTCCTACGTCAGCAGTTCGAGGGCCGCTCCGATACTGGAAGCGGCATGCATTCCACCGCCGTCGAATCGCTGCGCGAGCCGCCCACCCCCAGCCCCGCCGACCCGAGGGAAGCTGCGGAGTCGGCCGGCCTCGTCTACGTGACCGACGAGGACCGCGGCATCCGGCGCGAGCGCAAGGGCGACGCCTTCGAATACCTGCGCCCCGGCGGCGAGCGGCTGCGCGACGAGGCCTCGCTGGAGCGCATCCGCAAGCTCGCGATCCCGCCGGCCTGGACCGAGGTGTGGATCTGCAACCGCGCCAACGGCCACCTGCAGGCCACCGGCCGCGACGCTCGGGGGCGCAAGCAGTACCGCTACCACCCCCAGTTCCGCGAGGTGCGCGAATCCACCAAGTACGAGCACATGCTCGAATTCGCGCAGGCCCTGCCGGCGATCCGCGGCCGGCTGGCCGAGCACATGGCGCTGCGCGGGCTGCCGCGCGAGAAGGTGCTGGCCACCGTGGTCCACCTGCTGGAGACCACGCTGATCCGCGTCGGCAACGACGACTATGCCCGGGAGAACCGCAGCTACGGCCTCACCACGCTGCGCAACCCGCACGTGAAGGTCGAGGGCTCGGAGCTGCGCTTCCAGTTCAAGGGCAAGAGCGGCAAGACCTGGCGGCTGCAGGTGAAGGACCGGCGCATCGCGAAGATCGTGCGGGCCTGCCAGGACCTGCCGGGCCAGCGGCTGTTCCAGTACCTGGACGAGCAAGGCGAAGTCCGCGAGGTGACCTCGGCGGACGTCAACGCCTACCTGCGCGAGGTCACCGGCAGCGACATCACCGCCAAGGACTTCCGCACTTGGGCCGGCACGGTGATGGCGGCGCTGGCCCTGCGGGAATGCGAGGCGGTCGACACCAAGGCGACGCAGAAGAAGAACATCAGGCAGGCCATCGAGCGGGTGGCGGAGCGGCTGGGGAACACGCCGACGATCTGCCGCAAGTGCTACGTCCACCCCGAGGTGCTCAACGCCTACGTCGAAGGCAATCTCCTGCTGGAGATCGGCGGCCGCGTGGACGAGCTCGCCGCCCTCAAGCCCGAGGAGGCGGCGGTGCTGGCGCTGTTGCAGGGACGCTTGCGGCGCACGCTCGGCGATGCGCTGCAGGACAGCCTCGCGGCCGTGAAGAAGAGGAAGACGCGCCGGCGCACGGCGAAGGCCTGAACGCCGCGCCCGCATCCGGGTTGCTCCAGGCTTGACACGCCGCCGCCCGCGGGCGCAACGTGCGCGCGTTCGCCGCGGAAAGGAGCGCTTCCATGCACCGCTTCGTCGCCCTCGCTCGCGTCCTGCTCGTCGCCTGCTGCCTGCTCGGCCACGGCGCCTTCGCCCAGTACCCCGGCAAGCCGATCCGCCTCGTCGTGCCCTTCCCGCCCGGCGGCTCGGCCGACGTGGTGGCGCGCTCGGTGGCGCAGGCCCTGGGCCAGGGGCTCGGGCAGTCGGTGGTGGTGGAGAACAAGGCCGGCGCGGACGGCATCATCGCCGGCGAGGCGGTCATGAAGGCGGCCCCCGACGGCTACACGCTGCTGCTGGCCACCAATACCGGTTTCAATGCCGCGCCGGTGCTGCACAAGGCGGTGCCCTACAACCCGGTGACGGACTTCACGCCGGTGGGCAAGGTCGGCAACTTCGGCTTCTTCGTGTTCGTCAACGACGCGGTGCCGGCCCGCAACCTCGCGCAGCTGATCGACTACGCGCGGGCGAACCCGGGCAAGGTGAGCTACGGTTCGGGCAACAGCACGAGCATCATCGCGACCGCGCGGCTCGCGCAGCAGGCGAAAGTGAACATGGTCCACGTGCCCTACAAGGGCGATGCGCCGCTGACGATGGACCTGCTGGCGGGTCGCGTGCAGATGGCGATCGCCACCGGCACGCTGCTGCCGCATGTGAAGGAAGGCAAGCTGCGCGTGCTGGCGACGCTGCTGCCGCAGCGCGCCGGGCTGTTGCCGGAGGTGCCGACGCTGCCCGAGGCGGGCGCGGAGCAGATCCCCATGACGCCCTGGGCCGGCGTGTTCGGCCCCGCGAAGATGCCGCGCGAGATCGTCGACCGGCTGGCACGCGAACTGGCGCGCGCGCTGGCCCAGCCGGAGGTGAAGGCGCAACTGGAGGCGGTGGCGTTCCAGCCGCAGGGGTCGAGCGCGGACGAACTGGCGGCGATGCTGAGGGACCAGATCGAGATCTGGGCGAAGGCGGGGAAGGAAGCGGGCATCACGCCGCAGTGAGCTTCCCTCGCCTGCTCAGTACGCCGCCCGGGATCCCGCCGGCGCTTCCGGCGTGCCGAGGAACTCCGAGGCCAGCTTGCGCGCTGCCGCCGCGTACATCAGCACGTCCACCCACGGCCACGAAGGTCCGCCGGCCCGGTGATCACTATGCGTGGACGGCCGCTGCCGACCACGACGACGCAGCTGCTTCAGTGTCTGCGGCAGGCTGCTGCTGCGGCGACCGCTGCTGTTGCCGCTCCCGCGCGTGCCGGCACTTCACCAGGATCCGCAGCACCTCGGCGACGCTCCACGCCTGCGCGACGCAGCCGCGCGGCGTGAACGGCGGCTCGGCGTCGAAGATCTCGCTGATCGAGCCGATGCAGGCCTCTCCCAGGTGGGCGGCGAAGCCGTCGATCAGGTGCTCGATGCCGCGGAAGTCCTCCGGGTGCACCTTCAGCCAGGCGTCGGCGAAGGGCCCCGCCAGCCAGCCCCACACCGTGCCCTGGTGGTAGGCCGCGTCGCGGGCGCGCAGGTCGCCGTCGTAGTTGGGCTTGTAGTCCGGGTGGCCCGGCGCCAGCGAGCGCAAGCCCACCGGCGTGACCAGCAGGCGCTGGGCCACATCCAGCACGCTGCGCCAGCGCTGCGGGTCGAGCACGGGATGGGGCAGCCCGATCGCGAACACCTGGTTGGGCCGGATCGCCGCGTCGTCGCCACCCTCCCCGTCGACGACGTCGTAGAGGCAGCCGGTCTGCGGGTTCCAGAAGCGCTGGTTGAAGCTTTCGTAGACCCGCTGCGCGTGCTGCGCCATCTGCTGCGCGTGCGGCTCCTGCCCTTCCTCGCGCAGCCAGCGCTCCATCAGCCGCAGCGCGTTGTAGAACAGCGCGTTCAGCTCCACCGCCTTGCCGCGCCGCGGCGTCACCACCCAGCCTTCCACCTTGGCGTCCATCCAGGTGAGCTGGTAACCCTCGGCGCCCTGGCGCAGCAGGCCGTCGCGCTGGTCCACGCCGATGTTGAAGCGCGTTCCGCGCAGGTGGTGCTCGATGATGGAGCAGAAGGTCGGGATCGCGTGGCGCAGCGTGAGGCGGTCGCCCGTGGCCTGCACGTAGCGGTCCATGGCGTGGAAGAACCACAGCGTGGCGTCGGCCGTGTGGTACAGGCCTTCGTTCTGCCCCTCGGGGAACATGTTGGGGATCAGGCCGTCCTTCACGTAGTGCAGGAAGGTGCGCAGGATGTAGCCCGCTTCGGCGTGGCGCCCGGTGGCCAGCGTCAGGCCTTCCAGGCTGATCATGGTGTCGCGGCCCCAGTCGGTGAACCAGTGGTAGCCGGCGATCACCGTGCGGGCCTGGTCGCCTTCGGCCAGGGCACGGGCGGCATCGGCCTGGCGGCTGAAGGGCGCGATGATGAACTGGTCGGCGGCCAGCACGAGTTCGGCGGCGCGGCCGTCGCGTGCGGCCGGGTCGGCCCGCTCGATCAGCTTTTCGCGCCGCGCGTGTTCGGCCACCCGCGCCTGCTGCGGCGTGAGCGCGTGGATCGTGTCCCAGCTCTCGGTGGAGGCCACCAGGGTGCATTCCTCGCCCGGGTTCAGCTCGGCGCGGAAGCGCCCCGGCGTCCACACCCGCCCGCGCGCCGCGTAGCCGCGCGCCGCCTCCACGCGGTAGAAGAACTCCTCGAAGTTGCCGCCTTCGAGCACCAGCTGCGCGTCGCGACCGAGCAGCGTCATGCGCAGCGGCGGCAGCTGCGGGTTCGTCTCGGAGTGCACCTCGAAGCGGTTGCTCAGCACGTGCAGCCGGCAGGGATCGTCATAGGACTCCTCCACCGGGTTCTCGTGGCCGCGGAAGTGCAGCCGGGGCCGCAGGATCAGGCGCACGCCGTGATTGCCGCCGTTCATGCGGTAGTTCAGGTGCACGGTGTTCTGGCCGTAGGGGAGCACGATGCGCTTCTCGACCACCGCATCGCCGACGTGGTAGGTCCACACCGGCAGGCCCATCTCGAGCCGGAACTCGGTCAGGATCTCCGGCAGCTCGTAGGGCCGCTCGGGCCGCTCGTCGCCGGCCAGGCGGATGGTGCGGCGGTCCGGCAGCCGGACCCATTCGCCGCAGTGACTGAGCATCACCGTGCGGCCGATGGGCGTGGGCAGCGCGGCGATCAGCAGGCCGTGGTAGCGGCGCGTGGCCACGCCCGCGATCGAGCCGGAGGCGTAGCCGCCCAGGCCATTGGTCACGAGCCATTCGCGCGTCAGCAGGCGTTCGGGATGCTCATTGCTCCCCGCCCAGGGCATCTTGTTCAGGATGGCTTCGGCCATCGTCCTTCTCCATGCGATGAGGTACGAGTACGGCGAGCGCGTGCGCCGGCAGCCGCCAGCCGTGCTCGCCATCGGGTTCGATCATTCCGTTGCCGCCGTAGCGCGGGTCCTCGCTGTGCCACAGCAGCTTCCAGCCCATGCCGGCCGGCGGCGCCAGCAGGGGCTCGGGCATCGGATACAGCGGCAGCGTGGCGCCGAGGTTCACCAGCAGCAGGCGGTCGTCGCCCGCGTCGCCGAAGAAGCGCAGCAGGAAAGCTTCCGGCGCCAGCACCGCGCCGTGCATGCGCTGCGCGTCGCAGCGCGAGAACACCGGGTCCTCGCGGCGCAACCGCAGCAGCTCGCGGTGCAGGCGCACGGCATCCGCATGGCGTTCTCGTTCGGCGTGGTCCAGCTTGCATCGACGGAAGGTTTCTTCTTCGGCGGGCAGTGCGAGCAGCTTGCCACCTTCTTCGCTCGCGATGTTGGGGAACTGGGTCATGAACTCCTGCCGGCCCTTGCGGATGAGGCGGTCGAGTTCGTCCTCGTGGCGCGCGAAGTAGAGGAAGGGTGTACTGGCCGCGAATTCCTGGCCCTGGAACAGCAGGGGCGTGCCGGGCGTGAGCAGCGTCAGCGCGGTCAACGCGCGATAGCGGCCCGGCGTGGTCAGCTGGTGCAGCCGCTGGCCGCGCGCGCTGTTGGCCACCTGGTCGTGGTTCTGCAGGAACTGGATGAAGGCGGTGGCCGGCAGGTCCAGCGCCGGATGGCCGCGCCGCTGCTTCTGCCATTGGTACCACTGGCCCTGGTAGAGGAAGCCCCACTTCAGCGCCGAGATCAGCTCCTGCGGCGTGCCGCGCGTCTCCGAGTAGTAGGCCTCGCAGGCGCCGGTGGCCGCCACGACCGCGCTGTGGTGGAAGTCGTCGTTCCACATCGCGTCCAGGCCGTGGCCGCCGCGCTCCACCGGGCGCGCGATCTCCGCGTGCTGCGGCTCGTTCTCTGCGCACAGGTACACGCTGCGCCTGCCGGCCGCCGCGCGGGCGCGCCGCGCCACCTCCGCGACGATGTGGGTCTCGCTCGCGTCGAACAGGCACTGCGTCGCGTCGAGTCGCAGGCCGTCGAAGTGGAACTCGCGGATCCAGTACTCGGCGTTGCAGGCGAAGAACTCGCGCACCGGGCCGCTTTCCGCGCCGTCGAAGTTGATCGCCTCGCCCCACTCGTTCTTGTAGCGCTTGCTGATGTAGTGCGGCGAGAAGTGCGCGAGGTAGTTGCCGCTCGGGCCGAAGTGGTTGTAGACCACGTCGAGGATCACCCCGAGGCCGAGCCCGTGGGCGCGGTCCACGAAGTGCCGCAGTTCGTCCGGCGTGCCGTACAGGCGCGTCGGCGCGAACAGGTTGACACCGTCGTAGCCCCAGCCGAAGGGACCGTTGAACTCATTGACCGGCATCAGTTCCAGCACGGTGATGCCCAGGTCGCGCAGGAATTCGAGATGCGTTTCCGCCGCCGCGTAGGTGCCTTCGGGCGTGAAGGTGCCGATGTGCATCTCGTAGAGCACCTGGCCTTTCGCATCCACGCCCGGCCAGTCCGCGTCGCCCCATTCGTAGGCGTCCAGCGCGACGACTTCCGAGGGCCCGTGCGGACCCTCCGGCTGCCAGCGCGACGCTGGATCGGGGAAGGCCTCCTGGCCGTCCAGCCGGTAACGGTAGCGCGCGCCCGGCCGGGCCTGCTCCACCAGGGCGGAGAAGTAGCCGTCGCCCTCGTGCCGCAGCGGCGTGGCGGGCGCGGCGTCCCTGCCGTCGAAGACGACGTCCACCTCGCGCGCGGCGGGCGCCCACACGCGGCAATGGGTGCCGGCGCCTGGCCGGTATTCCGCTCCGATGGGAAGACGACGTCTTGCTGTTGTTGTCACTGCGAACACTGCGAGATCGAGGCATTGTGCAATCCCGAAGCGCTGCCGTGGGGGAGCCCCCGTGTCGGCGGTTCCCGCAGGCTCATGCAGGACGGTTCGCGCAGCACCGCAACCGTGCGGCACCGGCCCGGCGGCGCACCCTACTGCAGCCGGATCTCGCCGTCGAAGTGCACCTGCAGCTTCACGCCCGGGATTTCGAGCGTCATCTTGGCCGGGAAGCTCTCGCTGCCGGAGATGGCGCCCTCCTGCAGGGCCTTGGCAACGGCCTGTTCGATCTCCCGTTGCGAGCTCACGCCGACCATCTTGAGGAACTTGCGCAGGCTGATGTTGAAGGCTTCGTCGTCCATGCCGGTCTCCATTGGGGCGAGAGTGCATGATGAACCGAAACGGCCCTGCCCGGAGCGAGGGGCTTCCGGCCGGCCCGCTGCAGCGCGGCGGCGCGTGGGGCAAACTCTGCAGATGCTCTACGAATCGCTGCAGTACCCGCAAGCCGTCCCCGAACCCGGCCGGTTCACCACCGTCGCACCCGGGGTGCACTGGATCCGGCTGCCGATGCCCTTCCGCCTGAACCACATCAACGTGTGGGGCCTCGAGGACGGCGACGGCTGGACCCTGGTCGACACGGGCGTGCGCACCGAGGAAACCACGGCCGCGTGGCAGCAGCTGCTGGCCGCGCCGCCCTTCGACGGGCCGCTCAAGCGCATCGTCGTCACGCACATGCACCCGGACCACATCGGCATGGCGGGCTGGCTGTCGCGCAAGTCGGGCGCTCGCCTCTGGATCTCGCGCCTGGAGTACCTGGCCTGCCGCGTGCTGGTGTCCGACACCAGCCGCGACGCGCCGCCCGACGCGCTGCGCTTCTTCCAGCAGGCGGGCTGGAGCACCGACGCGGTGGACGAGTACCGCGCGCGCTTCGGAAACTTCGGCAAGAACATCCACGCGCTGCCGGACAGCTTCCGGCGCATCGTGGACCGCGAAACCATCCGCATCGGCCGCTACGACTGGGAAGTGGTGGCCGGCAAGGGCCACTCGCCGGAGCATTCCTGCCTCTACAGCCGCGAGCTGAAGCTGCTGATCTCCGGAGACCAGGTGTTGCCGAAGATCTCGTCCAACGTCTCGGTGCACCCCATCGAGCCGGACGCGAACCCGATGGCCGACTGGCTCGACTCGCTCACGGTGCTGGAGCAGCGCGTGCCCGACGACGTGCTGGTGCTGCCCGCGCACAACGAGTGCTTCCACGGCCTGCATGCGCGCATCGCGCAGCTGCGCGAAGGCCACGCCAGCTCCTTCGCCCGCCTGCGCGAAGTGCTGCGGGAACCGAGGCGCGTGCCCGACACCTTCGAGGCGCTGTTCAAGCGCCCGATCCGCGAGCCCGACGGCCACGTGTTCGCAATGGCGACGGGCGAGGCGGTCGCCTGCCTCAACTACCTGATGGACACGGGCGAGGTGCGCAAGGAACTGCGCGACGGCGTGGCCTGGTA
The DNA here is from genome assembly GCF_016722785.1 of Ramlibacter monticola. Lineage (GTDB taxonomy): Bacteria > Pseudomonadota > Gammaproteobacteria > Burkholderiales > Burkholderiaceae_C > Ramlibacter > Ramlibacter monticola. The sequence continues at coordinate 37,709 of NZ_JAEQNE010000005.1, forward strand.
TTCGATCGCCTGAGCGCGCTTCACTCGCCGCGGTCCAGCGCGGCACCGACGTCGCGGTCGAACGCCGCGATGGCTTCGCGCAGCAGGGCGGGCAGCAGGGCATCGCTGGCGGGCCGCTCGCGCACGATCACGCCCGGGCGCTCCAGCAGGCAGGCGTCCACCGCTGCGCCGCCTTCGAGCAGGCCCACGATGGGGATCGCGGCGCCGCCCAGGGTGTCGCGCAAGGCCAGCAAGGCTTGCGCCTGCGCCGGCGGCAGGCCGGAGATGCGCGTCACGATGGCCACGGCGGCCCCATCCCGGGCCAGGAACTCGCGGGCGCCGGCGGCGCTGTCCGCTTCGAGCACGGGGTAGCCGCCCTGGCGGATGGCGTCCACGGCCTTGCTGCGCTGCCCGGCATCGGCCCAGATCACCAGGACCGGCGCGTCCGTGGCCTCCGCAGGGGCACGGGGCACGAAGGTGTCGCGGTACGCTGCCACGCCGTGGGCGCGCGCGAGGTCCAGCCAGAAGTCGGAGCCGAGTTCGCGCAGCACTTCCTCCAGGCTGGTTTCGCCGCTGCGCAGCCGGTCGGCGGCGCTTTCGGCCAGGGTCCGCATGCCTCCCTGGCGGGCCATTGCACGCAGATGCTGCAAGGGGCGGCCGGTCTCGACCAGTTCCGCCATCTCCCGCGTGAACTCCATCACCTGGCAGATCGGGAGCCGCCCCCGGTAGCCGGTGTCGCCGCACTCGGCGCAGCCCCTGGCGGCCATCAGCCGCGGGATGGCGGCGTGGGTCGCGAGCCAATGCGCGCCGCCACCGCTCGAAGGCGCGGGCCGCGCGCAGGCCGGGCACAACCTGCGCACCAGCCGCTGGGCCGACGCGCCCGCCAGCGCCTCCCCCATCAGCTGCGGCGTGACGCCCAGGTCCAGCAGGCGGGGCACCGTCGTCACTGCGTCGTTGCTGTGCAGGGACGCGAGCACCATGTGGCCCGTGATCGCCGCCTGCACGGCGATCTGGGCCGTTTCGCGGTCGCGGATCTCGCCGATCATCACGATGTCGGGGTCCTGCCGCAGCACGGAGCGCAGCGCGCTGGCGAAGGTCAGGTCCGCCTTGGTGTTGACCTCGATCTGGGCCAGCCAGGGCAGGCGGATCTCGACCGGATCCTCCACCGTGGAGATGTTCACGCCGGGGTCGTTGCGTTCGGCCAGCGCGCTGTACAGGGTCGTGGTCTTGCCGGAGCCCGTCGGGCCGGTGACCAGCACGATGCCCTGGCCGCGCGACAGCAGCCCGCTCAGCTGGTCCAGCTCGGGCTGGCCGAGGCCCCCCTCCTGCAGCGTGCGCGCCTTCATGCTGCCCAGGATGCGGGCGACGAGCTTCTCCTCGCCGTTGGCGGGCACCGTGGAGATGCGCACGTCGTGCGTCCGCCCGTGCAGGCGCAGCCGCAGCCGGCCATCCTGCGGCCGCATGCGGTCGGTGGGGTCCATCGCGGCGACGAGCTTGATGCGCGCGACCAGCCGCAGCATCACCGCGTTCTGCAGGCTGGCGACGCGCTGCAGGACGCCGTCGATGCGCATGCGCACGACCCCGCCGGGCCCTTGCGCCTGGATGTGGATGTCGCTGGCGCCGCGGTCCACGGCGAGGCGGAAGATGCGGTTGCACAGGCGCACGATGGCCGGCTCCGAGTCCGCGGCCGCGTCGATGTCGATGCCGATGTCCTCGGTGCCGGTCTTCGCTTCGCCTTCGCCGGGCTCCGGCGGCGGCTGCTCGCGCAAGGCGTCTGGCGGAGCGATGCTCAGGATCGCGGGCAGCCGGGTCATGAACTGCAGCACGCGTGGCAGCTCGACATCCGTCGGGTCCGCGATCGCCACCTCGATGCCCGCGGGCGTGCGGCGCAGCACGCGGATCAGGCGGTCGCGGTAGGCCTCCGGCGGCAGCGCGGTCGCGGCTTCGCCGTCGATGTCGCGCAGGTCGGCCAGCGGCAGCTCGAAGCGGTGCGACAGCAACTGGGCGAGTTCGGGCGGCGCCATGCCCGCCGCGGCGCAGACCTCCGTCCAGGCCTCCTCGATGGTGCAGGAAGCGAGGGTCGCCGGCAGCCTGGCCGGCTGCAGGCGACCGGCAGCCACGAGGACGTCTCCCAGCCAGCGATGGTCGCGCCTGGAGATCACGGCCGGGCCCCGGCGGACACGAAGGTGCTGTGCTCGACCCCCTCGCTGTCGCGGATGCTGAGGCGGGCGCCCCCGGGGTGGGGCTGCACCTGCACGTCGGCGGCGACCGGAAGTTCGTCGCCCAGCCGCGCGGGCGCCCGTCCGTGCCGGCGCATGTAGTCGTGCGTCCATTCCGCCGCCATCAGGAGGATCACCTGGGGTGCGTGGCGCAGGTCCACCTCCGAGGGCCCCTCGACCCGCAGGCTGGTCCAGCCGAGCGCCGAAACGAGCACCGCGCAGACCGCGACGATGCGCAGGCGGCGAGTGCGCCGCAGCTGGCGGGCGGGACCGCTGCGCTGGGCGCGCATCCGCGCGGTGACGGCCTCGGAAGCCGCGGCCTCCCGCTGCGCGTCCTTCAGGTCCTGCTGCAGTTCGAGATCCTCCCGGGTCCGGATCATCGGCCCTCTCCAGGCTTGCGGTCGGGCCGGCAGTTGCCGCCCTGGCCCGCCGGGTGCCAGCCGGGCGGGCACCCCCCGGCGTCCGCGACGGGACGGCACCTGCCGCTCTGGCCCTTCGCTTCCTCGCCGGGCCCGCAGGCCGGCGGCGCGTTCGGCGGCGAAGTCGCCACCGGAGGCGCAGGCGTCTCCGCGGGCAGGGGCGGCGCCGCGGGAGACGCCGGCACCGCAGGTGCCTGGGGAGGCGCCGGCACGGCGGGCGCCTGGGGCGGCGGCGCCGCGGCGGACTCTTCGCCGTAATCCGCGATGGGAAAGACGAAGCTGCGCTCCGACAGCCAGGCCGCCTCGAAGCCGGCTTTTTCGACCTCGCGATGGAGCAGCCAGAGCCTTTCCGTGCTGCCGGTGGTGTCCGCCACGAGTCCGTAGCTGCTGTGCGTCCCCGGGGAACGAAGCACGTCGGCGGGCATGTGCACCAGTTGCAGGCGCAATCCCCTGCCATCCTGGAACTGCGTGTCCGGCAGCTGGCCGGCCAGGGCGCTGGGCGCCGTGCCAGGGCGGGAGCCCCCGATCAGGTCGAGCCGGCCGCCGCGCGCCTCGATCTCCACGACCTTGCGGATGTGGCCGATGTCGACCAGTTGCTGCGCGAGGGATGCGCGCTCCGTGACCTGCTGGTACGCGCGCACCGCGACGGCCCCCAGGAGGCCGACGATGGCTGCCGTGACGACGAACTCGACCAGGGTGAAGCCACTATGCTTCATGAACCCTCCGCGCGGTGTTGCGATTCTGCGGCGAGGCGCAGGGGACTGCCAGCGGAAGGGTTGTAACGCGCGGGGCGGCTCGCAAGCGGGCCGCGGCCAGCGCTGGCGTGGGACCTAGGTCCCATAGGCCGGCGGCCCGGCCGCGTGTTATCCGCGCGGCGCGGCGAGCAGGGTGACGAGCTCCGGAACGAAGGTGTCTGCCCCCGAGCGGGCCAGCGCGCCTTCCAGCGTCGACAGCACCGCCGCCGCGATCTCCTTCGCCGCCGCCGCATCGGACGCCATGGCGTTGTAGTAGTCGAGGTCCTTGCGCGCGTTGGCGATCGTGAACTTCAGTCCGGTGGGATCGTTCGCCAGCAGGAAGGGCTTCATGCGCTCCAGCGCGATGCCGCCGCCACCGCCCTTGGCCAGCACCTCGGCGAAGGCGTCGAGGGCCACGCCGCTGCGGCGCGCGCAGGCGGCGGCTTCCGCGATCAGCGTGACCATGCCCAGCGACACGTAGTTGTGCAGCAGTTTCATGCCGTGGCCCGCGCCCACGGGGCCGACGTGCGTGATGTTCTCGGCGAAGCACTGCAGCACCGGCCGGCACTCCTCCAGCAGCGCGGCGTCGCCGCCCACCAGCAGGTTCAGGCGGCCTTCGGCGGCCTCCTTCGGCGTGCGGGTCATGGGGGCATCGAGGAAGCGCGACCCGGCCTGTTGCACCGCCGCGGCGACCCGCACGGTGGACGAGGGGACGGCGGTGGAGCAGTCGATCACGATGCTGCCCGGACGCAGGCCTTCGAGCAGGCCGCCGGGGCCCGTCACCACGGCTTCCACCTGCGGCGAACCGGTGAGCACGGTGACCACGATCTCGGAGGCGGCGGCCAGTTCCTTCGCGCTGCTGAAGCCGCGCGCGCCGCCCGCCTTGAGTGCCTCCAGCGGCTGGTTGCCGGGATGCTCGAACAGCGCCAGCGCGTGGCCGTGCTTCTGCAGGTTGCTCGCGATGCCATGGCCCATCAGGCCGATGCCCACCATGCCGATTTTCTTCATGCGTCTGCCTCCTCGGGGCGCATCCTAACCCGCTGCGGGCTGGCCCCATGGCGGGCCCGGCCGGAAGGGACCGGAGCGGCTCAGGGCGCGGAGGATGGGGGCGGACCGAAGGCCGCGAGGCCGTGCAGATCCTGCTCGGGGTGCGCCACCAGCGCCGGGCTGCGCCGGTGCCGGCTGATGTCTTCCAGGGAGCTGAAGAGGAAGGTGCCCTGGTGCAGGTCCACGCCCGCATACCACTGGCAATAGGCCGAATCGCCGCTCACCGCGCGCACGATCATGGGCGGGCCGCCGGCCTTCAGCCGGACCACGTCTCCTGCCTCGAATTGGGATCGCCTCTGCACTGGCGCATTGTCCGGTCTTGCGGGCGCGTCGACTGAGCTTCAGGAGCCGCACTGTGCGTAGGACGCCGCTGACAGGCGGGAAACCCAGCGTCCGCATCGTGAAGCCCTGCTGGGCTACCATCGTGGCAGCGTGAATGTCGAAGATTCCTACCGAGAACTGGGGCTCGCACCCGATTCCACCGATGCCGAGGTGAAGGCCGCGTGGCGGCGCCTCGCCGCCCGCTGGCACCCGGACCGCAACAGCAGCCCGCATGCGCTGCGCAAGATCCAGCGCATCAACCGCGCGCTGGAGGAGATCCGCCGTTTCCGCGCCAGCAACTTCGGCCCGCTCACCGATTTCGACGGCGGCGCCGCGGCGCCGCCGTCGCGGCCCGCGCCGGAGCGCACGCTGCTGCACACCGTGCACCTGTCGCTGGAAGAGGCCATCGCCGGCTGCATCAAGGACCTGGAGGGCGAGGTCGCGGAGCACTGCATCGCCTGCAGTGCCACGGGGCTGCAGAGGCACGCCAGCGAGTGCCGCGACTGCCGGGGCACGGGCCAGGTGCGGCAGACGCTGTGGTTCTCCTGGGTCGCTTCGCCGATGAAGTGCAAGGCCTGCGACGGCCGCGGCTCGCAGCGCCACGCCTGTGCGGTGTGCGAAGGCACGGGCAAGGCGCCAGCGCGCAAGTACCGTTGTCGCGCCCGCATCCCGGCGGGCGTGCGGGCGGGGGACCTGCTGCACGTGTCGGCCAACCTGCACGGCCGCCACGCCGGCGAGAAGGTGGCGCTGGAGGTGCGGGTCGAACTCCTGCCGCACGAGTTCTTCACGGTGGACGAGGACGGCACCGTGCGCTGCGAGTTGCCGGTGGACGGCTTCGCCTGGATCGCCAACCGCTGGACCGAGGTGCCCACGCCCTCGGGCCTGCAGCAGATGCGCCTGCGGCGCGGCTACCACACCTACCGCATCAAGGGCGAGGGCTTCCCGGGCGCGGACGGCGAGCGGGCCGACTGCATCGTCACCGTGGTGCCGCTGTTCCCGGAGGAATTCAGCAAGGCGCAGGAGGCGCAGATCGACAAGCTGATCGGCGCCAACTCGCGCTCCGCCGGCACCGAGGCGCACCGGCGCACCTCGGCGTGGCAGCAGGCCGTGAAGGATTGGGCCGCGCGGCGCGACGGGAAGCCCGCCGCCTGAGTCCTACTTCTGTTCGAGGATCCAGCGCACCAGGTTGCGGACCTGCGCCAGGTCGTTCGCCGGCACGGTCCTGACGACCTTGTGCGGCTCCTCGTGGCCGTCGGGGAAGGTGGCCGGCTCGCCGCTGGTGAGGTGCTTCAGCAGCGCCTCCTCCGCGTTCGGCCGGCCGGCCAGGCCGCGCGCGGTGCGCCGGAAGGACGGCCCGTCCTTGTCGGCGGCCACCGAGTGGCACTTCGTGCAGTTGTTCGCCCGCAGCAGCGCCTGCGCCGCCTCGGTGTCCGCCGCCGCGGCGGCGGACGCGGCGCAGCCGGCCCCTCCCAGGACGAGGCCGGCGGCCAGCCATGCGTACTTCACGCGATGGCGCTCAGGCGTAGTCGTAGAAGCCGCGGCCGGTCTTGCGGCCCAGGCGGCCGGCGGCCACCATTTCCTTCAGCAGCGGCGCCGGGCGGTACTTGGGATCATTGAAGCCCTCGTAGAACACGTTCATCACCGACAGCATCGTGTCCAGGCCGATCAGGTCGGCCAGCGCCAGCGGGCCGATCGGCTGGTTGCAGCCCAGGCGCATGCCGGTGTCGATGTCCTCCGCGCTCGCCAGCCCTTCCTGCAGCGCGAAGATCGCCTCGTTGATCATCGGGCAGAGGATGCGGTTGACGACGAAGCCGGGGCTGTTCTTCGCCACGATGGGGGTCTTGCCGACCGCCTTCGCGAAGGCCTGCGCCTGCTGCAGCGTCTCGTCCGAAGTCTGCATGCCGCGGATCAGTTCCAGCAGCGCCATCATCGGCACCGGGTTGAAGAAGTGCATGCCGATCACGCGCTCGGGCCGCGACACCACCGCCGCCAGCTGGCTGATCGAGATCGACGAGGTGTTGGTGGCGACGACCGCCTCCTTGCGCACCAGGGCGTCGATCTGGCGCAGGATGCGCAGTTTCAGGTCCAGGTTCTCGGTGGCGGCCTCGATCACGATGTCGGCGGCGGCGATCGGCGCGTAGTCGGTGCTGCCCTGGATTCGGCCCAGCGCCGCGGTGCGGTCCGCCTCCGTCATCTTCTCCTTGCTGACGAGGCGCGCCAGGCTCTTGCCGACGGTGTCGATGCCGCGCTGCACGGCGGCGTCGTTGACGTCGACCATGATGACGCGCAGCCCGGACTGGGCGCAGATCTGGGCGATGCCGTTGCCCATGGTACCGGCGCCGATCACGGCGATGAGGGGATTGGTCATGAGTCCTCCTGAGTGGGGTGCAGACCGGGGATCGTAACAAGTGCGGCCCCCCGCCTCCCCCCTAACGGCGGAGGGGGTCGAGCAGGTGCTTGAGGCCGTTGTGGTCGATCTCGTGCATCAGCGCCAGCAGGCGGCCGATCTCGCCGGGCGGGAAGCCCTCGCGGGCAAACCAGTTCAGGTAGTTCCCCGGCAGGTCGGCGATCGGCGTGCCCTGGTACTTGCCGTAGGGCATCACGACTTGCAGCAGGCGTTCCAGCGGCTCGGACATGGCCCGATTGTCGCCCCACATAATCCGGCGGTTTGCGCAAGGAGGGGCCATGGACCGGCTGCAGTCGATGCGGGTGTTCCAGCAGGTGGTGGAGGAAGGCGGTTTCGCGGCGGCGGCCCGCAAGATGGGGCTGGCGACCGCGGTGGTGTCGCGGCTGGTGAGCGACCTGGAGCACCACCTGGGCGTGCGCCTCCTGCAGCGCACGACCCGCAGCCTGTCGCTGACGCAGGCGGGCGAGACCTACCTGGAACGGCTGCGCGGGATCCTGGGCGAGATCGAGGCCGCCGAGGCGATGGTGCAGGACCAGGACCGCGACATGAGCGGCACCGTGCGGGTTCTGGCCCCGCCGGTGGTGGCCGTGCACATGCTGGCGCAGGCCGTGGTGGGCTTCCAGCGCGCGCATCCCCACGTGAAGGTGGACGTGCAGGTGGAGGATTCGCCCGACCCCGCGGTGCACGAGTACGACCTCGCGGTGCTGAGCGGGGTGGCCAACATCGACCCCGGCTTCATCGTCCGCCCCCTCGTGTTCAGCCAGTCGGTCTTCTGCGCCTCGCCGGCCTACCTGGCGCAGTACGGCGAACCGGCCGCGCCGGGCGACCTGGCGCAACACCGGCTGCTGCGGCTGCGGCTGCCAGGGGTGCGTCCCGGCCCGCTGCAACTGCTGGACCCGTCGCACGAGGACCGCGTGCTGGAGCTGGAGGTCGCCCCTGTGTTGACGGCAAACCACACCGACACGCTGCTGCGCGCCACCCTCGAAGGCGGCGGCATCAGCAGCCAGCCGATCGACCTGGTCGCGCCCCTGCTGAAGGAAGGGCGCCTGCAACGGGTGCTGGCGCCCTGGATCACCGCGCGCATCAGCCTGCGTGCCGCGATGCCGAGCCGCAAGTTCATGCCCTCGCGCACGCGCGCCTTCCTGGACTACCTGATGGAGCACGCCCGCCGCACGATGGAAGGGCTGGAACTGGACGTGCCGCAGCCCTGAGCCCGCGCCGGCACGGTACGGCCGGGGCCCAGCGCCCCCGGATTAGCCCTTTTGTTGTCAAATCAGCAACAGCCCGATGCGCCCGGCGCACCCTCGCCAGCTGACTTCCGTCAACTGTCTTACAGGGAGCTGAACCCAGAATTCCCGCATCCTGCCGTCGGGATCCATCGCCGGGCATCATTGCGGGCCGTGTGCGTAAACGCACATCCCGCAGCCGGGCTGGCTCCTAAAGTGCGGGCTGCGCTGGCGGCAAGACCCGTCGACCGGGAACCGACCGATCCCAACCTTGAACCTGAGAGTAGCTTCCATGACCTTCCGCATCGCCTCGATCGCCATCGCCGCCGGCCTGGCCATGTCCGCCAGCGCCTTCGCCCAGGCCCCCGCCGCGCCGAACGCCGGCGCCGCCGCCCCGACCGGCACGTACAAGATCGACCCGGCGCACTCCGGCGCCTTCTTCGAGATCGGCCACCTCGGCGGCATCAGCCGCTTCATGGGCCGCTTCAACGACATCTCCGGCGACCTCGTCGTCGACGCTTCCGACAAGGCCAAGATCGCCGTCGCGATCAAGACCGACAGCATCGACACCAACCACGAAGGCCTGGACAAGCACCTGAAGAGCCCCGACTTCTTCAACTCGGTGCAGTTCCCGACCCTGACCTTCACTTCCTCCCACGTCCGGCTGGACGGCAAGGGCGAAGGCACCGTCTCCGGCAACCTGAACCTGCACGGCGTGACCAAGCCCGTGACGCTGAAGCTCAAGCAGATCGGCGCCGGCAAGGGCATGAAGGGCGAGCAGCGCGTGGGCTACGTCGCCACCACCACCATCAAGCGCACCGATTTCGGCATGAACTACGCCGTGCCGGCCGCGGCCACCGACGAAGTCGACCTGCGCATCAACATCGAAGCGATCAAGCAGTAATTGCGTTCCGGCCGGCCCCGCGGGGCCGGTCTTTCTTCCGAAGGAGTAGTCATCGTCATGCCGGAAAATTCGCTCGTGCTTCAGCTGCTGTGCCAGAGCGCCCTCGTGCCCGCGCTCGTGGCCCTGGCCGTGCTGGCTGCAAGCCGTGCGCTGCGGCTGAACGCCGTGGCGGCAGTGGCTGCAGCCTTCATCGCCTCCTATGCCGCGACGCTGCACGCGCAGTGGTCGCTGGTCCCGCACGTGGCCCTGGACTGGATGCCCTGGATCGCCGTGGGCGCCGCCGGCGCCGCCCTGGCCGTGGAGCGAAGCTCCGGCGCCGCCCGCCCGGCCCTGCGGCTGGTGGTCGGCCTCGTGATCGCCGCCGTCGTGGCCTCGGGCGCGCTCGCCAGCCTCGGTGTCGCCAAGACGGCCGTGGCCGTGGTGGTCGCCGGCGCCGTGATCGCGGCCGTGTGGTCCGCGTTCGGCGCGGCGCCCGAGGGTGGCGCCCGCCACCCCCTGCTGCTGGCCGTCGTCGCCGGGGGCACCGGCCTGGCGCTCATGCTGGATTCCAGCCAGCAGATCGGCCAGCTCAGTGGCGCGCTCGCCGTGGCGCTGGGCGTCTGCATGCTGGTGAACCTGCCGCGGACCCGCGTGGCCTTCCCGCCGGCGGCCTCCGGTGTGGCGGTCCTGCTGCTCGGCGCCCTGATCCTCAACGCATACCTGTATGCCGGCTTCTCGCTGGGCTACGTCGTGCTGCTGGTCATAGCGCTGCTGGCGGATTCGCTGCTGGCGGCCGGCGTGCGGCTGCGTGGCCGCACCCTGCACCCGACTTCCTGGATTCCGGCGGCGGTGCTGACCGTGATCCCCGTGGCCGCCACCATCGCGATGGTGCTGAAGGCCGCGCAGGAGCACGGCGGGTACTGATCCCCGACGCGTCCATCGGACCCAGGCCGCCCGCGCAAGCCGGCGGCCTTTCTCTTTTCAGTGGCGGTGCTGGTGCCCGCCCGCGCCGCCGCCCTGGCCGTCGTAGCCGCGCAGGCGCGCGTAATACTGGACCTGCTCGGGCCGCAGCAGCGCCGCCTGCGCGAGATGCGTCTTCAGGTGCTCGAAGCGCAGCTCCCCCTGCAGGCGGGCGATCTCCGCCGTGGCGCGCCGCACCGAGGCCTCGTCGGCGCGCCGGCTCGCGAACAGCTCGTCGAGCGCGCGCTCGGCCTCCACGATGGACGCGCCCAGCTGGCTCGCCGCCGCCTTGTGCTCCGCGAGCAGCTTGCGAGTGGCATCGCGCTGCTGGGGCGACAGTTGCAGGTGGCTGGCGAGCTCCAGCACGTGGGTGGGGCCGGGATAGCCATTGAGCTCCGCCGCCTTGGCGGCGCCCATGCCCTGCCCTTCCAGCAGGGCGGTGCGGTCCTCCTCGGACAGCGCCTTGATCGCACGCGCCTGCTGCCCGGCGTAGGGGCCGGGCGCGACCTGCGCGAACGCGGGTCCGGCCAGCGCGGCGACGACGATGAGCGTGTTCTTCAACGACATGGATCTTCCTTCAGCGGGACGACAGGGTGGACCAGCGTGCCAGGATGGCCTCGCGGGCTTCGGGATTGCACAGGTGGCGCGGCAGCTCGCCGGCGAACATCGCCAGCAGCTGCGCCAGCACGCCCTCGCTCATGCGGCGCATGCTTTCCTGCGTGATGCCGGCCAGGTGCGGGGAGAGCAGCACGGTCGGCAACGCGCGCAGGGGCGAGTCGGCCGGCAGCGGCTGGCGCGCGAACACGTCGAGGGCGGCGCCGGCGAGCCGGCCGGAGCGCAGCGCCTCGACCAGCGCCGCCTCGTCGATCACGGGGCCGCGCGCCACGTTCACCAGCCGCGCACCGGGCTTCAGCAGGGCGAGTTCGGCCGCGCCGACCAGGCCGCGCGTCGCCTCGGTGAGCGGGCAGGCCAGCACCAGGTAGTCGGCTTCCGGCAGCGCCTGCTGCAGCGTCACGTGCCGCACGGTGTCGCTGTCCGCCGCCGGCGAGCGGCGCACGCCCAGCACACGCATGCCGAAGCCGTGCGCGCAGATGCGCGCCAGCGCCTGCCCGATGTGGCCCATGCCGACGATGGCCAGCGTCTTGCCGCCCAGGTCGCTGGCCTCGTCGGCGAGCTCGCGGGCGGCGCCCCAGGATTCCTGGCGCAGCCGCGCGTCGATGCGCGGCAGCCGGCGCGCGAGGTTCAGCATCTGCGCCACGGCGTATTCGGCCACGGTCGCGGCGTTCACGCCGGGCACGTTCGCCACCGCGATGCCGTGGGCGCCGGCCTGCGGCAGGGGGATCATGTCCACCCCGGCCCCGTGGCGCACGGCGGCGCGCAGGCGCGGCGTGTGCTCGAACAGGTCCTCCGGCAGCGCGGCCCGGACCACGAGGTAGTCCGCGTCGCGGGCCTCGCGGCGCAGCGTGGCGGCGTCGACGGCGCTCGCGAGCCGCACCTCGGCATGGCGGCCCAGTTCGGCGGCGGCTTGCGGGGCTATCGGGTTGGTGAGGAAGACGATGGTGCGGGGCATGGCGAAGCCATTGTCGCCGCGGAGTCCCGCTTCGTCGCCGCGAATGCGTCCAGGGCCTGCCGGTATTCGGCCAGCGCCTGCGCCGCCACCGGCGTGCCGCATTCGTAGCAGCTGCCCGTCATGCGGTCGAACCAGCGGCAGCCGCAGCCGTCGCAGGCCAGTTCGGGGGCGCCGGCCGGATTGCGGAAGATCATCGGCAGGCTCCCATGAAGGCGAAGCCCAGCTCGGTGAGCAGCTCCTCGAAGCCGCGCTCCTCGAGATGGCAGCGCCGGCGCAGGATGTAGCAGACGATGTCGCCGCTGCGGATGCCGGAGCGCAGCAGCCCGAACACGGCGTCGCCGCGGGCGGCTCGCAGGCCGGCCAGGGCCGCGTCGTCGGCGGCCAGTGCGATGTCGGCGCCGCTCTCGGCGAAGCCGGGGAAAGGCTCGACGCAGGCCGTGACGCCCTCCTCCTCCACCTGCCACAGGAGCATCGTGCCCGGCTGCCCGCGCGCGACCAGCGCGACGCGCGCGCCCGCGTCCAGGGGGCCGAACAGGTCCGGGCGGCGCTGCGCCGCCGCCTGCCAGGCCGCGACGTCCGGCCCGCTCACAGCCGCACGCCCAGGCGGAAACCCTCCTGGATCGCCTGCTCCAGCCCGCGCGGAACCAGCGCGTCGCCCACGCCATGCAGTTCGTCCACCATCCACTCGAACTCGCGCAGCAGCGCATGGGCCGGCGCCAGCTCGCCCGCGAGGATGACGCTGTCGGCCGGCAGGAACTCGTGCTCGCCCTTCGCACCGACGATGGTCGCGCCTTCGGCATCGACCCGCACCAGCCGGCTCGAAGTGCGGCAGGGGATGCCCAGCTCCTCCACCCAGGACGCATGGCGCCACTTGAACGAGGGTTTCACGTCGCCGGCGATGCGCTTGTCCTGCTCCACCACCGTGACGTCGGCGCCCTGGTGCTTGCGAAGCGACTCGGCCAGGGTCAGGCCGATCTTGCCGCCGCCCACGACCACCACGCGCCTGCCGGGCTGCACGCGGCCGTGCGCCACGTCCAGCGCATCGAGCATGCGTTCGGCGCCGGGCACGTGGGCGTAGCGCGGCCTGTCGATGCGCGCGCCGGCCGCCACGACGCACACGTCGTACTGGTGCAGCACGCTGCGCAGGAACTTCGCGTGGACCTCCGTCCCGAGGCGCAGTTCGATCCCGAGCTTGCGCGCCATCACCTCGTAGTGCGACACCACCGACAGCAGGTCGTCCGGCCGCGCGAGATCGTTGCGCGCATAGGCGAGCAGGTTGCCGCCGATGTGGCCGGCCTTGTCGAACACGGTGACCTCGTGGCCCCGCTTCGCGGCGGTGATGGCGCACTCCATGCCCGCGGGCCCGGCGCCGATCACCATCACCTTCTTCTTCACCGCCGCCGGCGTGACGTGGTACTCCGGCTCGACCTCGTGGCCCAACGCCGGGTTCATGGTGCAGGTGTAGGGCAGGTCGCGGAACAGGCGCGACAGGCAGTTCAGCGAGCCGATGCAGCGCCGCACCTCGTCGAGCCGGTCCTCGGCGGCCTTGTGGACCAGGTCGGGGTCGGCCAGCAGCGGCCGGCACACCTCCCAGAAATCGAACACGCCCTCGCGCAGGCAGTCGTCGGCCATGCGCGGGTCGGGCAGGCGGTTGCCGAAGGTGATCAGCGTGTCGGGGAAGCTCTTCTTCGCCCGCTCGGCGAGGTAGTTCCAGTGGCCCGGGGGGATATCGCGGCCGATGGAGGACTCGGGCGCCTCCTGCCAGCCCACGGTGACGCTGATCATGTCCACGCCTGCGTCCACCGCCTGCTGCATCAGCTCGAAGCACTCGTCCTCGGTGTTGCCGCCCCACTTGTCCATCAGTTCGGCGCCGTTGAGGCGCACGATCAGCGGATGGTCCGGCGTGGCCTGCTTGATGCCGTCGATCAGCTCGCGCATGAAGCGGCCGCGGTTGAAGAGCGAGCCGCCGTATTCGTCGGTGCGCTGGTTGGTGAAGCGCGAATTGAAGTTGGCCAGCAGGTAGCCCATGAAGCTGGTGATCTCGGTGCCGTCGAAGCCGGCGCGGATGGCGCGGTCGGCGGCCTCGGCGTGCTGGCGGATGCAGTCGCGGATCTCCTGCTGCGTCATGACCTTCGGCGGGCGGAAGTGCGGCAGCGTCTGCGGCACGTCGGAGGGCTGGATGCAGTAGCCCAGGTCGATGCCGCCGTAGCGGCCCGCGTGCAGGATCTGCTGGATGGCCACCGCGCCCTGCTCCTTGATGTCCCGCGCGATGCGCTCGAACTGGGGCAGGAACTTGTCGTCGAAGATCGCGACCTGGCGGAAGTAGGCCTTGCCTTCGCCGAGCGGGTCGGGATACGCGCCCTGGTTGGTGACGATCCCGCAGCCGGTGCGCGCGATCACGCGCATGCGGGCCAGCTCGCGCTCGGTGATGTGGCCGTCGCGGGTGTTGTAGTTGGACACGCAGCAGGCGCCGTACTTGATGCGGTTGCGCGTCGCGAAACGGCCCAGGCGGCCAGGCTGGAACAGGGAGGGAAGCTTGGCTTCGCCTGCTTTCATGCATGTCTCCTCACGGGGTCTGCGCCCCGCCCCATCATTGGGACTTCACGCGGACGCGACACTGATCGGGCTCAAGGTCGTCCCATCCTTCCCCCCGCAGAAACCCGCAGCTGCGTGACATTCGCACCTCTGCGGCGTGAACGCGGGTCCTGGCGTAGGACTCCAATTACCCATGAACGAGCAGCCGTCCTGCACCGCACCCCCCGGCCACCGCTGGGGCAGCGGCTCCGCGAGCATCCTTCGTTACCTGATGAGGGACCTCGCGCAGAAGCCCAGCACCGCGACGTCCGCGACCCGGCCTGCCGCCGCGCGGCAGCAGCCCGTCGGGCCGCGTGCGTGACAAGTCGTCACCGGATCCGTCTTCGTTTCACACCTGCTTGCGATTTGTCCAGCATCGCCCATCCCTGAGTTCCCTAGCATGTGGCATGCGACGGCGCGAGCCCCCTCGGCGGGATTGGCCGGAGCCGCACTCGGGCGGCCCGAGCGAAATCCGTGCCTACGCGCCGGAGACGCTCTTGATCCCGGGCCTGCTCCCGGCCACGGATGACGTGCAGGTGCACACGCTCGTGATGCGCTTGCCCGACGGAAGTGGGCCGCTGCGCCGCATCGGCATCTGCAACTCGACCGGCGCGGTCTATCGTGAAGTGACGCTGCACGGCCCCGTCCAGCTGCTGTACCTGTGGGCCGGGCTCAATGCGCTCGGGTTCCAGCAGCGCCCGGCGGACGAGGACGTGCTGTCGAAGTACTGGCTGCTGTTCGCCCGCGATGGCGGCGAACGGCTGCCGCCGGGCGCTAAGGGCGGCCAGACCCCTATCCCTTAAGGTGATCCGCCATGCCGCTGGAGCGAACTCCCTAGGGCGGCGGGCGCATACTCGGCGGACCAGACACCCGGCGGAGTCCAGCCACCATGACACCCACGCCTCGCGAGCAGCCAGCCGAGCCGCCGCGGACGCGGTTGCTCCCGCGTCGTGCGCGGCACGAAGACGACCCCCGGCTCCTCGACATCATCACCAGCCTGCCGCCGGTGCCGGACGGCGCGCGGCAGTCCCTCGCGGGCATCTGCAACGGCCACGGTCAGGTGTATCGGCGCGTGGAATTGTTCAGCGCGCTCGAACTCTTCATGCTGATGGCGCGCTTCAACGCGCTCGGTTTCGCGCAGGAGTCGGGCGCACGGGCCGGCAAGCACGGCTACGACGTGGTGTTCCGCAAGCTGCCGAAGCGCCGTTCGCCCCGCGGGGAAGCGCAGGACGACAAGGACGTGGCCCCCGGCAAGGCGTGATTCACGCCATCGTGGGTTTCCTCCCACAGCCAGGCCTGCTGCCATGCGTGGCCGCCCACCGCCCCCCCGCCGAGGGGGGCCGGACCCACGCGCCCCTTGCCTAGGCTCTCCTCTGGCCAGGAGGAGGAAGCAATGTTCTCGAATTTCGGCATCGCCACGCGCCTGTGGATGCTCGTGTGCATGATGCTGGTCGCCATGTGCGCCATCGGCGGCTACGGCGCCTGGGGCCTGCGCGCATCGCTGCAGCAGAACGAAGACAACCTGCGGCTCGCGCGCGAGCTGATCACCGCGACGGACGAAGTCCGCTCCGCGGACCTCGACTTCCGGGTGCAGGTCGAGGAGTTCGAGGACCTCGCGCTGCGCGGATACGAGCGCGCCGAACACGACAAGCGTGTGGCCGCCGTCCGCAAGCGCGGCGAAGAGGTCGCCCAGCACCTGGCTGCCGCCAGCGGCGCCATGCGCAGGCTGGGCATGGACACGACGGACGCGGACGAAGCGGCCCGCATGCACCGGGAGCTGGTCGCCGGCTTCGCGGAAGCGCTGCGCAGGATGGAGTCGGGCAAGCGGGAAGACGGCCTGGCGGCCGATGCGGCGATGCACGGCAAGGACCGTCCGCTGGCCGAGAAGATGGACAAGATGGTCGACGCGGTGAAGGCACACGCCCGCTCCGAAGGGGTGAGGGTGCGCCAGGCGGCTGCCGCCTGGTCCACCGGCGTGCAGGCTGCGCTGGCGGGTGTGTTCCTCGTGGTGTTCGTGGCGTCCGCCGTGATGTCCGCGCTGTTGATCCGCAGCGTGCGCCGGCCCGTGCGCCAAGTCATAGTCGCCGCGACGCGGGTGGCCGAGGGCGATCTCGCCCACACGGTCGAGGTGCACGGACGCGACGAAACCGGCCGCCTGCTCGAAAGCATGGCGCGCATGACCGACCGGCTGCGCGAACTGCTGCTCGACGTGGCGGTGCGCGCGCGCTCGGTCGCCGACAGCAGCGCGCAGCTCGCGCAAGGCAACGTGGACCTCTCGCAGCGCACGGAGGAACAGGCGTGCACGCTGGAGGAGACGGCGGGCCAGACGGAGGAACTCACGAGCACCGTCTCGCAGAACGCCGAGAACGCGCGCCAGGTGCGCGAGCTGGCGGCGCGTGCCGCGGAAGAGGCCACCCGCGGCGGCGAAGTGGTGGGGCGGGTCGTGCGCACCATGGACGGCATCTCCGCGTCGTCCAAGCGGATCGCCGACATCATCGGCGTGATCGACGGCATCGCCTTCCAGACCAACATCCTGGCGCTCAATGCAGCGGTGGAAGCCGCGCGGGCCGGGGAGCAGGGCCGCGGCTTCGCCGTCGTGGCGGCGGAAGTCCGCAGCCTGGCCCAGCGCAGCGCCACGGCGGCCAAGGAAATCAAGACGCTGATCGTCGAATCCGTGGACCAGGTCGGCGCCGGCTCGAAGCTGGTGGATGCCGCCGGCCGCACCATGCAGGACATCGTCGCGTCCGTGCGCCAGGTGAGCGGCCTGGTCGCGGAGATCGCCGCGGCCAGCGAGGAACAGAGCGCGGGCATCGAGCAGGTGAACACCGCGATCTCGCAGATGGACCAGGTCGTGCAGCACAACGCCGCGCTCGTCGAGGAAGCGGCCGCCGTGACCGCGTCCATGAAGGAGCAGGCGCAGGCGCTGCTGGAGGCCGTGGGGCGGTTCGATCTCGGCGTGCAGCAGGAGACGCTGCACGGGTCCGGAGGCATGCCGGAAGCGACGGTGCGGCGGACGGCGGGCGGCGCGGGATGGGTGGACCGCGTTCCGGAGTTGGCGCTGCCGGCCTGAGGGGGGTACGGCAAGCCGGATTGCCGGGCTGGGACCCGGCGTCCGGGGCGGCGACCTGCGTCACGGGAGCCCCCACGAATAGTTTCTTTTCCTGGCCAGGCCGGGTCCGCGGCCGAATCCGCAGCCGCCCATGAGCGCTCAATCGCTCACTTGAGTACGTCGCCGATGCACAGATACTTGATTTCCAGGTACTCGTCCATGCCTTGGTGCGCCCCTTCACGCCCGAGTCCCGATTGTTTGACACCGCCGAAGGGCACGTGCTCGGTGCCGAAGCCGCCGACGTTGATCCCGACCATGCCGCACTCGAGCGCCTCGCTCACGCGCAGGATGCGGCCGACGTCGCGGCTGTAGAAGTAGCTGGCCAGGCCGAATTCGGTGTTGTTGGCTGCGGCGACGGCTTCCTGCTCGGTCTTGAACTTGAAGATGGGCGCAAGCGGGCCGAAAGTCTCCTCGCGCGCGCACAGCATGTCGCCGGTGGCGCCGGACACGACGGTGGGCTCGAAGAACTGGCCTTGCAGCTTCCTGCCGCCGACCACCACCCTGGCACCCTTGGCCACTGCATCCCGCACGTGGCGCTCGACCTTCTCGACCGCGGCACGTTCGATCAACGGCCCTTGCACCACGCCATCGTCGAAGCCGTTGCCGACCTTCATGGCCTTGACCTTGGCCGCGAACTTCTCGACGAAGAGGTCGTGGACGCCTTCCTGGACGTAGATCCGGTTGGCGCAGACGCACGTTTGCCCGGCGTTGCGGTACTTGCTGGCGATCGCGCCCTCCACGGCGGAGTCGACGTCGGCATCATCGAACACCAGGAAGGGCGCGTTGCCGCCGAGTTCCAGGCTCAGCTTCTTGACCGTCGGCGCGCTTTGCGCCATCAGGATCCGGCCGACTTCGGTCGAGCCGGTGAAGCTGATGTGACGCACCGTGTCGCTGGCGCAGAACACCTTTCCCACCGCGATGCTGTTGGCGCTGTCTGCGGTGAGCACATTGAGCACACCGGCGGGGATGCCCGCGCGCGCACCCAACTCGGCGGCGGCCAGGGCGGTGAGCGGCGTCAGTTCGGCCGGCTTGATCACGACCGGGCATCCCGCCGCCAGGGCGGGCGCGACCTTGCGCGTGATCATCGCCAGCGGGAAGTTCCAGGGCGTGATCGCCGCGCACACGCCGATCGGCTGGCGGATCACCACCAGGCGCCGGTTGTTGTCGAATTGCGGCAGCGTCTCGCCGTTGACGCGCTTCGCTTCTTCGGCGAACCATTCGACGAAGCTGGCGCCGTACGCCACCTCGCCCTTGGCCTCGGCAAAGGGCTTGCCCTGTTCGGCGGTCATCAGGCGGCCCAGGTCTTCCTGGTTGGCAATGAGCAGGTCGAACCATTTGCGCAGGATGATGCTGCGCTCCTTGCCGGTCTTGCTGCGCCAGGCGGGCCAGGCGGCATTGGCGGCAGCAATCGCCTGCTCGGCCTCCTTCGGACCGAGGTTGGCCACGTCGGCCAGCCTCGCGCCAGTGCTGGGGTCGTGCACGTCGAAGCGGGCGGCGCCCTTGATCCATTCGCCGTCGATCAACGCGTCGGTCTTGAACAGGCTGGGGTCCTGGAGCAGGGCCAGCGGAGAAGCTTTCATATCCATGGTGTATCTCGTTGTCTATGCGCAGCAGGAGCAAGCGTTCTCACGATGAGGCATGCAACCACCGTGCTTCGTGCGCGCCAAGCGCGGGCGGTGCCAGATCGGCGACCGGGCGCCGGCCGTCGAGGAGTACGGGGGCCGCGACCATCGGCGGCGCGTCGGGAGAGTCGCCGGGCAACACCATGCCGCGCGCAGCGGCTTGCGGGTGGGACAGCACCTGATCGATGTCGAGAATGGGGGAGCACGGCACCCCGGCAGATTCGAGCAGCCCGACCCATTGCGCGGTGTCGCGCTGCGCGGTCCATTGCGCGATGAACGACACCAGGACGTCACGGTGTTGCACACGGGCCGGATTGGTTCTGAAACGTTCGTCGCTCGCAAGCTCGGGATGGCCTGCGGATTCGCAGAAGCGCGCGAATTGCCCGTCGTTGCCGATGGCGAGCACCATGTGGCCGTCGCGTGTGGGAAACACCTGGTAAGGCACGATGTTCGGATGCGCGTTGCCCATGCGCGTCGGCGTCCTGCGTCCGATGAGCTGGTTGCTGGCCTGGTTCGCGAGCATGGCGACCTGCACGTCGAACAGCGCCGCATCGATCGTCCGGCCAAGGCCCGTCTCCCGCCGCTCCACCAGCGCCGCCAGGATGGCGGTCGTCGCATAGAGGCCCGTCATGACGTCGGTCACTGCAACGCCGACCTTCTGCGGTTCGCCGCCTTTCTCGCCGGTGATGCTCATGAGACCGCCTTCGGCCTGGATCGCGAAGTCGTATCCGGGCTTCTGCGCGAGCGGGCCCGTCTGGCCGTAGCCCGTGATGGAGCAGTAGATCAGGCGCGGGTTGAGGCCCTGCAGCGTGGCGGCATCCAGGCCGTACTTCGCCAGTTGGCCCACCTTGTAGTTCTCCAGCACGACGTCGGCCTCGGCCGCGAGTCCGCGCACCAGGCGCTGGCCGGCGCCACTGGCGATATCCACCGCGATGGAGCGTTTGCCCCGGTTGGCGCACACGAAGTAAGCGGCGACGCGGGCCTCGCCTTCACCCCACCAGGGAGGACCCCAGGCCCGGGTGTCGTCGCCGGCACCTGGCCGCTCGACCTTGAGCACGTCGGCGCCATAGTCGGCGAGCAGCTGGCCGGCCCAGGGCCCGGCCAGCACGCGCGACAGATCGAGCACGCGAATGCCCGCCAGCGGTCTCGGCGGTGCGAGAGCGGGAGTCTGCTTCGGCTGCGTCATCACGAGCCCGCCACCGCATTCATGGATGCGGCGATGATGGCGAGCCCCTCGTCGAGCAACGCGTCGCTGGCCGTGAGCGGCACCAGGATGCGGATCACGTTGCCGTAGGTGCCGCAGCTCAGAAGGACCAGGCCGCGCTTCGCCGCTTCGACGGTCAGTGCCTTGGTCAGGTCGGCATCCGGCCGGGTCGGGTCGCCGTTCTTGCACAGTTCCATCGCGACCATCGCCCCAAGGCCTCGCACTTCCGCGACGCAGCGGTGCTTCGCCGCAATCCGCGTCAGTCCCTTCGCGAGGTGCTCGCCCACGATGCGACTGCGCTCAAGGAGGTTTTCCTTCTCGAAGGCATCCAGCACGGCCAGTGCCGCGGCGCAGGCGAGCGGACTGCCCGCATAGGTGCCGCCCAGGCCGCCAGGAGCAGGGGCATCCATCACCTCGGCGCGGCCCACGACCGCGGAGATCGGGAAGCCGCCCGCCATCGACTTGGCCATGGTGATCAGGTCTGGCGCCACGCCGCTGTGTTCCACGGCGAACCAGGTGCCGGTGCGTCCGGCGCCGGTCTGCACTTCATCGGCAATCAGCAGGATGCCGTGCTGGTCGCACAGCGCCCGCAGCCGCTGCATCAGTTCGGGCGGCGCCACGTTGAAGCCGCCTTCGCCCTGCACCGGCTCGATGATGATGGCCGCGACGCGGCTGGCCTCGATGTCGTTCTTGAAGATGTGTTCGATCGATGCGATTGCTTCGTCGACGCCGACGCCATGCAGCTTGCTCGGGAAGCGTGCGTGGAAGACCTCCGCCGGGAAGGGCCCGAAGCCCACCTTGTACGGAACGACCTTGCCGGTCAGGCCGAGCGTCATCAGCGTGCGGCCGTGATAGCCGCCGCCGAATGCGATGACGCCCGGGCGGCCGGTATGGGAGCGCGCGATCTTGATCGCGTTCTCCACGGCTTCCGCACCGGTCGTGAGGAACAGGGTCTTCTTCGCGAAGTTGCCGGGCGCCTTGGCGTTCAGGCGTTCGGCCAGCTCGACATAAGGCTCGTAGGCGAGCACCTGGAAGCAGGTGTGGGTGTAGCGGTCAAGCTGGTTCTTGACGGCTTCGATCACGGCGGGGTGGCGGTGTCCCGTGTTCAGCACCGCGATGCCGCCTGCGAAATCGATGAAGCGCCGGCCTTCCACGTCCCAGATCTCCGCGTTCTCGCCGCGGGCGATGAAGATCTGGTGGCTGTGGCCCACGCCGCGCGGGATGGCCGCCTGGCGGCGCGCCATCAGGAGGGCGTTGGTGGCTTGCGGTTCGCGATTCATAGGGTTCTCCAGTTTGTATTTGAGTCAGGGCGCCATCACAGCGCCTGGTCGAGGAAGCGATACCAGAACATGCCCGCCGCCGTGAGCGGGCCGCGCATCCATGGACCGCCGGGAAACGGCTTCTGGTCGATGCGCTGGAAAAGCGTGAAGTCGGCCATGTCGCCGCCCAAGGCGCGCTCGAGGATGCCGGCGACCGCCATCGTCGCGACCACGCCGGAGCCGGAAAACCCCTGCGCGTAAATGACCCGGCCCGTGTCGTCGCAGCCCAGGTCGGGGATGCGTTGTTGCGTGATGTCGATGACGCCGCCCCACGCGTAGTCGATGCGGGTTTCCGACAGCTGGGGGAACACGCGCGTCATCGCGCGGCGCATTCCCGCGGCAAAGCCCTGC
The DNA here is from genome assembly GCF_016722785.1 of Ramlibacter monticola. Lineage (GTDB taxonomy): Bacteria > Pseudomonadota > Gammaproteobacteria > Burkholderiales > Burkholderiaceae_C > Ramlibacter > Ramlibacter monticola. Next base: position 59,653 of record NZ_JAEQNE010000005.1, read on the forward strand.
GGCGTTGCCATGCCGAGATAGCTGCATCCGCCGCCGAAGACCAGCCGGTTGTCGCGGTCGAGGCGGAAGTAATCGAGCACGAAGCGGTTGTCGCAAACCGCAGCACGGGTCGGCAGCACGGACTGCGCCAGTGGCCCGGACAGCGGCTGGGTGGCGATGATCCAGGTGCCCACCGGAAGGATTCGCTTGGCAAGCCTTTGCGCCAGTGGCGCGCGAATGCTGGAAATGCCGACGTTGGCGCACAGCACGAGGCGCTTCGCGAGCACGGTTCCGGTTTCCGTTTCGACGCACACACCTTCGCCGGCCGCCTGCCAACTGGTCACCGCGGACCGTTCGAAGACCTGCCCGCCCGAGTCCTCCAGCGCACGGGCCAGGCCGATGCACAGCTTGAGCGGATGCACATGGCCGCCGTCCATGTCCAGCAATCCTGCGATATAGCGCTGCGAGCCGACATGGCGCTGCATCTCGCTGCGGTCGATCCACCGAAACTGTGCCCCGTAGCGTCGGCGCGCGTGTTCATACCATTGGTGCAAGCGGTCGGCGTGCCGCTGCGCGATGGCGACTTCCATGTGGCCGTCGCGCTGGTCGCAATCGATCCGGTGGCGCTCGATGCGGGAGCGCAATTCGTGCGCGGCGCCACGCACGATTTGCCACGCGCGCGACGCACCCCCGTCGCCCAGCGCGCTTTCCAGCTTCGCCATGCCGCAGGAAAACTCTGGAATGAGGTGCCCGCCGTTGCGCCCCGACGCACCCCAGCCGACACGCCGCGCTTCCAGCAGGACGACGCTCGCTCCGCTCTCGGCGGCTGCCAGCGCCGTGTGCAGGCCGAGCAGGCCACCCCCGACGACGCAAACGTCGCAGCTCACGTCGTCGGTCAGCTCCGGATAATTGACCCGCTCTGCAGTGACTTCGTAAAGGCTCAGGGGAAGCGACTCGTCGTCCAGATTTTGCAAGGTCAGCCCCTCAGCTTGATCCAGGTGGTCTTGAGTTCCGTGTACTTGTCGAACGCGTGCAGGGACTTGTCGCGGCCGTTGCCGGATTGCTTGTAGCCGCCAAAGGGGACCGTGATGTCGTCCTCGTCGTAGCAATTGACATGCACTGTGCCGGCGCGAAGTTCGGCGGCCACCCGGTGGGCCCGATCGATGTCGCGCGACCAGACCGACGCGGCCAGGCCGTACGGAGTGTCATTGGCCAGTCGCAAGGCCTCCTTCTCGTCCTGGAAGGTCAATATCGACAGCACCGGGCCGAAGATCTCCTCGCGCGCGATCGTCATGTCGTTCCTCACGCCGGCGAAGATGGTCGGCTCGACGTAGTACCCGCCCGTCTCCTGACGCGCGCGCGCACCGCCTGCCACCAGTTGCGCGCCTTCGCTGCGGCCGGATTCGATGTAGCGCAGCACCGTGTTCAGCTGGGTCTCGTCGACCAGCGCTCCCATCACCGTGGCGGGATCGAGCGGATCGCCAGGGCCATAGCGCGGAGCGCGGGCGGCGGCGCGAGCAATGAAGTCCTCGGCCAGCGAGGCATGCACCAGGAGGCGCGAGGGCGCATTGCAGCTTTCGCCCTGGTTGAAGAAGATGGACCCGACGCAGGAATCGACTGCGGCATCGACGTCGGCGTCGGCGAACACGAGGAAGGGCGATTTCCCGCCGAGTTCCGTCCAGGCCCGCTTGAGGTTCGAGCGGGCGGCGCATTCCGCGATGCGCTTGCCGATGCGCGTCGATCCGGTGAAGGCGATGCAATCGACGTCGGGGTGCAAGGCCAGCGGCTCACCGGCCTCGGCTCCGAATCCGGGAACGACGTTGAATACGCCGGCCGGCACGCCGGCTTCCAGCGCCAGTTCAGCCAGGCGCAATGCGGTCAACGGCGATTTCTCGGACGGCTTCAGAACCACGGAGTTGCCGCTGGCGAGCGCCGGCGCGATCTTCCAGCAGGCCATCAGCAGCGGGTAGTTCCACGGCACGACCGCACCGATCACGCCCACCGGCTCGCGGCGGATCAACGCGAGCGCGCTGGCCGGTGTCGGCGCAATCTCGTCATAGATCTTGTCCGTGGCCTCGCCGAACCAGCGCACGCAATGGGCGGCGGCATTCACGTCGACACCCAGTGAATAGGCCACGGGCTTGCCCATGTCCAGCGCTTCCAGCACGGCAAGTTCGTCGCCGTGCTGCAGCATCAGCTGCGCCAGGCGAATGAGAATATCCTTGCGCGCGCGCGGCGCCAGCAAGCGCCAGCGCCCATCCGTGAATGCGGCACGCGCGCGCGCCACGGCGGCATCGATATCCTGCGCGTCGCCGCGCGCCGCCTCGGCGATCTTCTTGCCGTTGATCGGGGAAATCACATCGAAGGCGGCGCGCAGCGGCGCGCGGCGACCATCGATGAATGCGCGGCCATCGGGTCGGATCGATGCAGCGAGCGCGCGCCAGTCGCGTTGTGGAGAGTTCATGATCAGTTGGGTAGCAGTTGCGGGCGCGATCCTCAGAAGCTGACCACGGTCTGCACGCCGAAGGTCGTGTTGGACTTCGTGAAGTTGCCCGACGAGTGCTGGCGGAAGGAGTTCACGTTGGACCAGTCCCTGCGCAATTCGAACTTCAGGACGCCGTTGAGGTGGTATTGATAGTTCAGGCCCAGCGTGAGCGCGCTTCGCTTGGCGCCCGCGCTCGGGTCGCCCAGGGCAAACACCCCCGTGGCCGGGTCGAACACTGCCCCGGGGCCGAAGCCGCCGCGTTGATCGCCGCAAACCGCCGCGGGCGTCGCGCCAGTGGGATCGGCGCCGAGATCGGCCGGGCAATTGCTCGTGCCGAAGACCGTCGACGGCGTACCGCCGCCGTTCTTGTGGTTGTCCAGCCAGTCGGCGCGGACGATGCCCTCGAACCGAGGCGTGAACTTGTACGCCGCAAGGCCGGAAATGCCCGTGTGGCCGGTGTTCCCGCCGTTGAAACCGCTGTTCTTCCACGTACTGGCTTCGATCTGCCCTTGCAGCGTCCAGGGGCCGCGGATGAAATAGCCATCCAGCTCAAGATAGTTGTACCGCTGATCGAAGACCTTGCCGTGCATGCCCGACGCGCCCCAGCCGTCGAATTCACCTTTCGAGTAGTCCACACGCCAATGGGCGCCATGGTTGGCGCTGCCCGGATCGTCGTGGGTGGTGTTGAGATTGCCCAGGGCCGTCTTGATCCACCACTTGCCTTCCTGGTACTCGATGCCCGCGCCCGTGATGAAGCCCGGCCCCGCATAATCGAGCAGCAGGTTGGAAGTGATGTTCTTCTTCAGGTACGACTGCACATATTCATAGCCGTTCCAGGAAATCGCCTGGCCCGCCCACGCCTTCCAGGCGAGGCCATGGAACGGCACCCAGATGCCCGCCTCTTCCACGATGGAGCCCAAGCCGTAGGCGTCGGCCACGGTGCGGCGCGGACGCAGCGCCACCATGGTCCTCAAGCCGTCCTCCATCTCCTTGTCGAACCGCACGGTGACGCTGCCGAAATAGCTGTTGCCGTAGTAGAAGTTGTTCTGCGTGAAATCGTTGATATCGGCAGCGGGGTTGTAGTTGTTGTTGAGGAAGAGGACGCTGCCCTTGCCCATGTTCTTGTTGTAGATGTACGTCGGGTCGATGTATCCGGAGATCCTCATCCCCTTGAAGCCCATCGCTTCCTGGTTGTCTTCCAGAGCCTCGACCTTGACGCGCACCTTGCTGAATTCGGCCGGATCGACAGCAGTGGCTGCGGCCGGCTGCTGCGGGGCCATCATGCTTCGCAGTTCCTGCACCTGTGCCTTGAGCGCCTCGATCTGCTGCTTGAGTTCGGAGTTGGTCTGGGCACTCGCCGCAAAGGGCAAGGCGGCAAGCAGGATTGCAATGTTCTCTTTCGGGCTCATACGCGCCGGGTCTCCTCTTTGATGAATTCTTGAATGCTTGGATATGGCCAGGACGTGGCTTCAGCCGGCTTGCATCTGCAAACCCTCGCGATAGGCGGCCGCCTGTTCGGCCGCGCGACGGCGTTCGGCGTTGGCGAGCCACAGGCTGCCGGCAACCACGCCGACGGCAACGACGGCCACGGTCAGCGTGGCAACCGCATTGATGGTTGGATTCAGGCCGAGCTTGGCGCGCGAAAGGATGACGATCGGCAGCGTCGTCGAACCAGGGCCCGACAGGAAGGCGGTGGCCACCACATCGTCCAGCGAAATGGTGAACGTCAGCAGCCAGGCCGAGGCCAGTGTCTGCGTGATCATCGGCAACGTGATGAGGAGGAAGACCTGCAAGGGCCTGCAGCCAAGATCCATCGCCGCCTCTTCGATCGACTTGTCGAGCTCGAGCAGGCGCGACTGCATCACCACCGCCGCATAGGCCATGCCCACCGAGGTGTGGCCGGCCCAGATGGTGAAGAAGCCGCGTTGTGCCGGGAATCCGAACTGCTTCTGGCACACCACGAAGAACAGCAGCAGCGACAGCCCGGTGATCACTTCGGGAACGACCAGCGGCGCATTGACATGCGCGGTGAAGGTGGTGCGCCCGGCAAACTTTCGATACCGGACCAGTGCGAAGGCCGCCAGCGTGCCGAGCACCACCGACGATGTGGCACTGGCCAGAGCGAGCTTGAGGGAAAACAGGAACGCGTTGATGATTTCGCTGTCGTGGGCGATGACGCCATACCACTTGAAGGTGAAGCCCCCCCACAAGGTCACCAGGTTGGAATCGTTGAAGGAAAAGACGATCAGGGTGATGATGGGCAGGTAGAGGAACAGGTAGCCCAGTCCGAGCCAGACGCGCCCGAAGTTCGAGTTCATGTCACTCCGTCCGTGCGGCCACGCCGCTGTTGGTCTGGTATTTGTTGAAGATGACCAGCGGTATCAGGATCAGGACGACCATGCTGACGGCGACACTGGCGGCCATGGCCCAGTCGTTGTTGCTGAAGAACTCGTCCCACAGAACGCGCCCGATCATCAGCGTCGATGGGCCACCGAGCAGTTCGGGAATCACGTACTCGCCGACGCTGGGAATGAATACCAGCATGGCGCCGGCGATGATGCCGTTCTTCGACAGCGGCACCGTGATCAGCCAGAACGTCTGCCACGGCGTGGCACCGAGATCCTTGGCGGCCTCCAGCAGGCGCAGGTCCATCTTGACCAGGTTGCCGTACAGCGGAAGGATCATGAAGGGCAGGTACGTGTAGACCATTCCCACCGTCATGGAAAAGCCCGTGTGCATCATCTTGATCGGCGCGTCGATCACGCCGAGCCAGATCAGGAAGTTGTTGATGAGGCCGGCGTCGTCCAGCAACCCGCGCCAGGCATACACGCGCAGCAGGTAGGAAGTCCAGAACGGAAGCGAGACCAGCATCACCAGCGCCGGGCGCAGTGACGCTCTCGAACGCGCCATGAAATAGGCGAAGGGATAGCCGATCAGCAGGCAGCAGATCGTGTTGAGCGCGGCGTACTTGACCGACGACCAATAGGTCGCGGCGTACAGCGAATCCGTGACCAGGAAGATGTAGTTGGAGAACTTGATGGACAGCGTCAGCATTCCATCATTCCAGCGCGCCAGATCGAGGTAGCGGATCCCCTCGGTCTCGGAGACGCTGATCTTCATCACCACCATGAAGGGCAACGAGAACAGCAGGATCAGCATCAGGAAGGGCGCGCCGATGATGGCGCGCCGCCCCCAGGCGGCGGGCAGGGCATGAACCAGGCTATTGATCTTTTGCATGATCCGGCCCCTAGTTGGTCAGCACCACCATGGCGTCCGACGAGAAGCCCGCGAAGACCTGGTCGCCGGGCTTCAGCAATTCGTCATGGCGATCGGCATGCACGATCTGCACCTGGATCTTCTTGCCGTTTGCCAGCAATACGCGGTACAGCGAGAAGCTGCCGTAGTAGCCGCTGTCGGTCACCTCTCCCGGCAGGCAGTTGTAGTCGGAGTCCGCGGAACACTCGTGCCGCAGGACAATCTTCTCCGGCCGCAAGGCGACGGCGACTTTCATGCCGACAGTGCCGGTGATGCCGTGTCCCACGCGGATCGTGCCTTGTGGCGTGCTGATGACGCAGTGATCCGCCTTGTCCTCGGCGAGCTCTCCGTCAAGCAGGTTGACCTTGCCGATGAAGTCCGCAACGAAACGGCAGCCGGGTGTTTCGTAGATTTCGTTGGGCTGGCCGATCTGCATGAAGCGCCCGTCCGACATGACCGCGATGCGGTCGGCCATGGTCATGGCCTCCTCCTGGTCGTGAGTGACCAGGACGCAGGTGACACCGACCTTCTTGATGATGCTGTGGAGCTCGAACTGGGTCTGCTCGCGCAGCTTGCGATCGAGAGCCCCGAGCGGTTCGTCGAGCAACAGCAGTTTCGGGCTCTTCGCCAGCGCTCGCGCCAACGCCACGCGCTGTTGCTGGCCACCGGAGAGCTGGTGCGGCTTGCGTTTGGCGTAGGGCCTGAGCTTGACGATCCCCAGCATCTCGTCGACGCGTTCGTCCAGGAGGTGCCTGGCCATGCCGTCGCGCTTCAGTCCGAAAGCGACGTTTTCCCAGACCGTCAGGTGCGGAAACAGCGCATAGGACTGGAACATCATGTTGATCGGCCGCTGGTAAGGCGGCATCGTCACGATGTCCTGTCCGTCGAGCGACATCGCCCCGGAAGTCGGTGTCTCGAAGCCGGCCAGCATGCGCAGCAACGTCGACTTGCCGCAGCCGCTGGAACCCAGCAGGGCAAAGATCTCGCCACGCGCGATGTCGATGGAAACGCCATCGACGGCTGCGACAGAATCAAATCGCTTGGTCAACTGCTCGATGCGCAGGAAACCCGGTGCGCGGTCAACTACTGCGGAGGTCATGTTCATCAGTTCTGCCTGTTGCTTGTCGTGCGGGACGATTTCGGATCGGGCAGGGGTCTCCCGTTCGCCTTTCACCGCAAACCGAATCCGGCACGACAGGAGCCGGGGATTGCCGTTTGCGCGGCAATCCCGGCGGAAGATCAAAGTCCGGTCTTGAAGGTCGTGAAGAGCCGCGTGCGCAGGCGACGGATGTCGTTACCGAGCGCTTCCGGCGGCACCATCGCCGCCATATCCGCCGGCGACATGAAGACAGCCTTGTTGCTGCTCACCTCGGGCTTCACCAGGGCATCGGCGGCACGCACCGGGCCGCGATACTTCACCTTGTTCACCATGCCGGCCTGCACTTCGGGGCGAAGGATGTAGTTGATCCACTTGTAGGCGTTCTCGACATGCGGAGCATCCGCCGGAATGGCCATGGTGTCGAAGAACAGCACGGCACCCTTCTTCGGGACCAGCGGCTGGATGTTGTTTCCGGTGCGGTTTTCCCTGGCGCGGGCGGCCGCGATGGCGATGTCGCCATTCCATCCCAGCACCATGCAGAGCGAGCCGTTGGCCAGGTCGTTGATGTAGCCGGCCGAGGAGAACAGGCCCACGGCAGGGCGGATGGTCTGCAGCAGGGCCGCTGCTTCCTTGTAGTCGGCCGGGTTCTTGCTGTATGCCGGTTTGCCCAGGTAACGCAACGCCGCGGGGAAGACCTCATCGCCGGTATCGAGGAGAGAGACACCGCAGGACTTGGCCTTGTTGACGTACTCCGGCTTGAACAGCAAATCCCAGGCGTTATCCGGCATCGGCAGATCGCCCAGGGCCGCCTTGAGCTTTTCGACGTTGATGCCGATGGTCGTGAAGCCGCCCAGCCATGGCACCAGGTACTGATTGCCAGGATCCATGGTGGCGATGTTCTGCATGAACCACGGGTCGAGATTCTTCAGGTTGGCGATCTTGCCTGGATCGAGCTTGGCGAACAGGCCGCCTTCGATCTGGATCTTGCCCCAGTTGGAAGACGGCATGACGACGTCATATCCGGTCTTGCCTGCCACCAGCTTGGCATGGAGGGTTTCGTTGGAATCGAAGTTGTCGTAACGAACCTTGATTCCGGTTTCCTTCTCGAAATTCGCAACCGTGTCCTCGCCGATGTAGTCGGACCAGTTGTAGATATTCAGGACCTTCTCTTCGGCCGCCTGGGCGGCGGGTGCGCCGAATCCGAGGGCCAGCGCACTCCCCACCAGCGCACCGCACATCGCCAAACTGAATCTCTTTTTTCTTCCGATCTTTCTGCTGAACATCGTGTAGTCTCCTCCGGGATATAGTGAATGTAGGAACGGGCGCGGATCCGGCCCCGGACTGAAAGCGCGCTCCTAGAGTTTCCCGAGGCGGCGCAACTCGTCCGCCGTCCGGTCGAGGGCGCCGCGAATGCGGCCGCACATCAAGTCGATCTCCGCGTGGCTCATGACCAGCGGCGGCGCAATGATCATTCGGTCTCCCACCGCGCGCATGATGATTCCGCCCTCGAAGCAATGGCGCCGGCACACCATGCCGACGCCGTCCTCCGCGTCGAACGGCGCGTATTCGTTGTGGGACTTGCTGCGTACCAGCACCAGGCCGGCCGTCATTCCGCAGGTTTGCGGCTCGGCCACCAGGGGGTGATCGCCCAGTTCGAGAAAGCGCTTGCGCAGGTAGGGGCCCGTATCCTCAGCGACACGCTCCACGATGCCTTCCCGCTGCATCAGCCGGATATTGGCAACGGCGACGGCGCAGGCGACCGGATGACCGGAGTAGGTGAAGCCGTGATTGAAGTCGCTTCCCCTCCCGATCAAGGCCGATGCAACGCGCTCGCCGACGGCCACGCCGCCGAGCGGCTGATAGCCTGAGGTGACCCCCTTGGCGAACGTCATCAAGTCCGGCTTGAACCCGAAATACTCGCAGCCGAACCAGCGGCCGAGGCGACCGAAACCGCAGATCACTTCATCGCTGATCAGAAGGATGTCGTACTTGCGGCAGATGCGCTCGATTTCCTGCCAATAGCCGGGCGGCGGGATGATGACCCCCCCGGCCCCCTGCACGGGCTCTCCGATGAAGGCGGCGACATTCTCGGCGCCGAGCTCCAGGATCTTGGCCTCCAGCCAACCCGCCGCTTCGCGCCCGAAGTCTTCCGGCGCCTTGCCGCGGCCCAGCGTGAAGGCATAGGGTTGCTCGATGTGCGCGATGCCCGGGATCGGGAGGTCACCTTGCTCGTGCATGTAGCTCATGCCACCGAGCGAGGCACCGGCAACCGTGCTGCCGTGATAGCCGTTCTTGCGCCCGATGATCGTCTTCTTCTTCGGCTTGCCTTCGATGTCCCAGTAGCGGCGCACCATGCGCAGGATGGTGTCGTTGCCTTCCGAACCGGAATTGGTAAAGAAGAAGTGCTCGAAGCCGGGCGGCGTCACTTCGGCGAGCAGCCCGGCGAGCTCGATCGCCGGAACCACCGAGGTATTGAAGAAGCTGTTGTAGAACGGCAGCTCACGCAGCTGCTTGGTGGCGGCCTGGATCAATTCGTGGCGGCCATAACCCATGTTCACGCACCACAGGCCGGACATGCCGTCGATGATCTGGTTGCCTTCGGAATCCCAGATATGGACCCCCTCTCCGCGCACGACGATGCGGGCTCCCTGGGCCGACAGCGCCTTGGTGTCGGTGAAGGGATGCATGTAGTGGGCCGAATCGCGGCGCTGCAATTCGCGCGTATCGGTCGTTGTTTCGTTAGCAGACACGTTGGACACCTTTGTTGGTTCGTTTCACACATGCAGGAGCAGATGCTGCCGCTCCCAGGGGCTGATGACCCGCATGAATTCCGTGTACTCGAGTTCCTTGACCGACGAATAGACTGCAATGAAGCTCCGGCCCAGGACGTCGTGCAGCGCCTTGGTTTCGCGCAGCAGGTCGATCGCCTCGTTGAGGCTGCGGGGGAGCTCGTGTTCGTGCGGGTGGTTGTAGCCGTTGCCGCGCAGTTCGGGCGATGCCTCGACGCGATTGACCATGCCCAGGTAAGTGCAGGCAAGCGTTGCGGCCATCGCAAGATAGGGATTGGCATCGGCGCCGACCACGCGGTTTTCCAGCCGTTTCGCCTTGGGCGAGGAATGGGGCACCCGGATGCCCACGGTGCGGTTGTCCCGTCCCCACTGGACATTGGTAGGCGCGGCGGTATCCCGGACCAGCCGGCGATAGGAGTTGACGTAGGGCGCCAGCAACGCCATCGTGGAAGGCAGGAACTTCTGCAGCCCGCCGATGGCCCCGCGGAACAGGCTGCTGTCGCTTCCATCGCTGTTGCTGAAGAGGTTCTCCCCGCTATCGATGTCGACCACGCTCTGGTGGATGTGCATCGCCGATCCCGGCTGGTGCGCCATCGGCTTGGCCATGAACGTGGCGTACATGTTGTGGCGCAGGGCAGCCTCGCGCACCGTCCGCTTGAAATAGAAGACGCTGTCAGCCAGTTCGAGCGGGTCACCGTGCAGGAAATTGATTTCCATCTGCCCGGTGCCGATCTCGTGGATCAGCGTGTCGATCTCCAGTTCCTGCTTGTCGCAGTACTCGTAGATGTCTTCGAACAGCGGATCGAATTCGTTGACGGCATCGATGCTGTAGGCCTGGCGGCCGGATTCGGAGCGCCCGCTTCGTCCGACCGGCGGCTCCAGCGGCTGGTTGGGGTCGGTGTTGCGCGCAAGGATGTAGAACTCGAGTTCCGGCGCTACCACCGGCTTCCAGCCGCGTTGGGCGTACAGGTCGAGAACGTGGCGCAGCACCGAACGCGGCGCGTAGGACACCAGCTTGTTGTCGACGGTGAAGCAGTCGTGAATGACCTCGGCGGTCGGATCGGACGCCCAGGGAACGATCCGGACGGTATTGGGGTCCGGCTTGAGAATAAGGTCGCTGTCGGCCTCGCTGATGATCGAGTTGAACACGTCGCTCGAGGGAACTTCGCCGGTCACCGTCATGCCGAGCACCGCTTCCGGCAAGCGCATGCCGCGCTCTTCCCGAAACTTTCCGCGCGGCAGGATCTTTCCGCGCGGAACTCCCGTCAGGTCCGGGACCAGGCACTCGATCTCGGTGACGCCGTTCTTGTTGAGCCAGGCGTCCATCTCGTTGAAGCCGATGTTTTCCCGCTCGATTCTGGCAATGTCGTCCATAGTGATCTTCCTTCCTGAACCGCCGCGGTGTGCCGGCCGGTCCATCGTCTCCGTTATCTCTTGTTCATGCGCAACTTGGCCGCGCCGCACGCAGCGCCGAAGACTTCGAACAGCACGGCGTAATCCGGGTTCTCCCCTGCGCGCCACTCGGGGTGCCACTGCACCGCGCGCTGGAACGTGTCGCTCGTCTCGACGCACAGCGCTTCAACCACGCCATCCGGCGACAGGGCTTCGACCTTGAGGCCCCGACCCACACGCGAGACCCCCTGGCCATGCAGCGAATTGACCTCCACGGCATCCCGGCCGCCGTAGATCGCCTGGAGTCTCGAGCCGGCCACCAGATTCACGCGATGGCGTTGGCCATACTGCTCGTCCAGGGACACCTCCTTGCGGACACGGTGGTCGTCGAAGCCCGGTTGGTCGTGAATTGCCTGGTGCAGGGTGCCGCCGCAATGGACGTTCAATTCCTGCATGCCGCGGCAGATGCCGAAGAAGGGGACCTGCCGCTCGATTGCCGCCGCCAGCAGCGGCAAGCTCGTCGCATCCCGCTCGGTGTCGAAATGCTCATCGACGCTGAGCACCTGGCCGTAGCGGCCAGGCTCGATGTTGGACGGCGAGCCGGTGAACAGCAGGCCGTCGATCACCGACAGCACGTCATCCACATCCTGTCGCGCCCCGATGGGCGGCACGACCAGTGGCGTGCACTGCGCAACATCGACCACCGCATCCACATACTTGCAGTCGACGCGATAGAACGGGTTTTCTCCTGCCGGCGTTTTCAGGCACGAGACAATGCCGACCACGGGACGACGTGTGGCTCGACGAATCATGCTCAATTCACCTGGTAGGGCGTGTACTTCAGGCCGAGGTCGCGGGCGACCGCTTCGTAGGTCAGCTCGCCGCGATGCACGTTGAGCCCGGCCAGCAGATGGCGATCCTCCTGGAGCGCCTTGCGATAACCCTTGTTCGCCAGCTGCACGACAAAGGGCAGGGTCGCATTGGTCAGCGCCAGGGTCGATGTCCGCGCCACTCCACCGGGCATATTGGCCACGCAGTAGTGCACGACCCCATCGACCACATAGGTGGGATTCTGGTGGGTGGTCGGCTTGCTGGTTTCGACGCAGCCACCCTGGTCGATGGCCACGTCGACGATGACGCTGCCCGGGCGCATCGCGGAAAGCATCTCGCACGAGATGAGCTTCGGTGCGGCCGCGCCCGGAATCAGCACGCCCCCGATCACCAGGTCGGTCTGCGGCAAGTGCGCCATGATGTTCTCTCGGGTCGAAACCTCGGTCAGCAGGCGCGGACCGAAATCGCTGTCGATCTGCGTGAGCCGCGGCAGGGAAACATCCATCACCGTGACCTGCGCGCCCAGGCCCATGGCCATGCGCGCCGCGTTGATTCCGACCACCCCGCCGCCCAGCACCAGGACGCGCGCAGGCGGCACACCCGGAACGCCCGGAAGCAGCACGCCGAGCCCGCCCTGGGCCTTTTCCAGGGCATGGGCGCCCGCCTGGATGGACATGCGGCCGGCAACTTCCGACATGGGCTTGAGCAGCGGCAACCCGCCGTTGCCGTCCGTGACCGTTTCGTAGGCGATGGCGACGCTGTCGGATTCCAGCAGCAGCCGGGTCTGCTCCGGGTCCGGAGCCAGATGCAGGTACGTGAACAGCACCTGACCGGGCCGAAGGCGCTTGCACTCGACCGGCTGCGGCTCCTTGACCTTGACGATCATCTCGGCCTGGTCGAACACTTCGTCGGCCGAGGGGACGATGCGCGCCCCCGCTTGCGCATACTGGGCGTCGGCAAACCCGACGCCGGCGCCGGCACCTGCTTCGACCAGCACCGAATGTCCGTGTCGTACCAGCGTTGCTGCCCCATTGGGCGTGATGCCAACGCGATACTCGTGATTCTTGATTTCCTTGGTGACGCCGACTCTCACAATGTCTCCTCTATCTAGTTATGAGCCGATTCGAGCTCTGGCGTCTTCAATGTAGGTTTGGTTTTGGCTCCCTTGATGCGCCGCTTTTTCGTGGCCCGGTGGTACCACTTTCGGCTATGCTGATACCGGCACTCCCGTGCTGCCAGCTCTCGTCACGAGACCAGAATGAATTCCCCGATTTCCGATTTGATCCTCGTCAACCTGGATGCACCTTGCCACGCGAAATTGCCCATGCATCGACGCATCTTCGAGATCGTGCGGCGCGCGATCCTCGATCGTTCGATCCAGGCAGGCACCAAGATGCCTTCGACGCGCAGCCTGTCCGTGGAGTTTGGTTGCGCCCGCAACACGATCCTGCAGGCTTTCGAACAGTTACGTGCCGAAGGCTTCATCGAGGCCCACACCGGCAGCGGCAGTTATGTCGCAGACACCCGGCCCTCCCACGGCAACACCGCGACGCGACGCAAGGTGCACACGCCGCGCGAACTCTCGGCGCGCGGCAAGCGGCTGACGCAGTTCCCGTCGCGGCAACATTTCGAGATCGAAGGATTGGTGCCGGAAGTCGATGGCTTCTTTCAGTTTCCCCACAAGCTGTGGCAGAAGCTGCAAACCCGCCACTGGCGCGCGCCCGATCAAAGCTTTCTCGACTACTCGCGCACCGGCGGCCATACGGGCTTGCGTGAGGCGCTGGCCGACCATTTGCGCCTGGCACGCTCGGTTCGCATCGACCCGGAGCAGATCCTGATCACTGCCGGCACGCAGCAATCGCTCGACCTGTGCTCCCGCTTGCTATGTGATGCCGGGGACCCGATCTGGATGGAGAACCCGGGCTTCTGGGGAGCGCATCGCATCTTCTCGGCCAATGAATTCAAGATCCGGCCCATCGCGGTCGACGACGAGGGGATCAACCCCTCGGAAGCCGACCTGGCAACCCGGCCGAGAATGATCTACGTGACGCCTTCGCATCAGTATCCGACCGATGTCGTGATGAGCCTGGCAAGGCGGCGGCTTCTGGTCGATTTCGCCTCCCGCCACGGCGCCTGGATCCTGGAAGACGACTACGACGCCGAGTTCCGCTACAACGGAAAGCCGCTCGCCTCGCTGCAGGGACTCGACGACCAGAACCGTGTCCTTTACCTGGGCACCTTCTCCAAGGTGCTCTACCCCGGGATCCGGATCGGCTATATCGCCGTACCCGAAGACCTGCTGGAGGGATTTCGCATCGGCTTGTCCGATGTGCAGCGTCCTGGCCAGATCGCGGTGCAGGCAGCTCTCGCGGACTTCATCCGCGAGGGCCATTTCGCCAGCCACATCCGCAATCTGCGCAATCGCTACGGACAGTCCCGGGCGATCCTGCAGTACACGCTGCAAAAGTTTCTCGACCCGGCGGCGCGACTGTCGCAGGCCGACACGGGCTTGCACATGGTCATCCACTTGCCGGACGACTGCGACGACGTCGAGATCGCGGTTGCCGCAGGACGGAAGAAACTCGCCGTCAAACCCCTTTCCGGCTATTACTTCGCGCCGCCTGCCTCGCGCGGCCTGGTGGTCGGCTACGGCTACACGCCGCTGGAGGCGCTTGCACCCGCCGCGAAGATCCTGGCCAACCTGGTCAATGGCAGCATAGGGAAGTCAGGCAAGATCCTCGCCGACCCCGTCCCGCGAGAATCGTGGGCGGCCTGCGACTAAGGCTCAGGCAAGCTCGATCAGGTGGTTCAAGTCCCACTCGCGACGCGGATCGGCCAGAGCCTGCCGTTCCGCGTGCTCGTGGCGCTTGACTGCGACGTACAAATCCACGAGGGGATCGCCCAGCCACTTTCGCAGGGCGCCATCCGCCTCGAGTGCAGCCAGTGCCTCCGGCAGCGACCGCGGCAGCGCGCTCGCTTCGTGCTGGCCTGCCAGCGGCAAGCGTTCGGCGTTCAGCCCGGCCAGTCCCATGGCCAGTGTCGCGGCGACCGTGAGGTAAGGGTTGGCATCGCCGCCGGGCAGCCGGTTTTCGACTCGGCGGCCGGGGCCACTGGAAGCCGGAATGCGGAATGCCGCGTGCCGGTCGTCGTCGCCCCAGTTGGCATGCGTGGGCGAGGCGTCGTTCATGACGATGCGGTCGAACGCCATGTCGTATGGCGCGAAGATCGCCATCGCGCCGCGCGCGTGGGACTGCAGGCCAGCGATGTAGTGCATCAAGGCCGACGTGGATGCGCCTTGCGGCGTGGCGAACAGATGCGGCCACGCCTCTCCGCTGCGCTGGACGCTGAAATGCCAGTGCATGCCCGTACCCGGCTGGTCCAGGAAAGGCTTTGCCGCGAAACTGGCCAGGAATCCATGACGCGCGGCAATCTCGCGGGCCAGGCGCTTGAAACGGAACACCGCATCCGCCATGGCCAGCGGTTTTCCGGGGTAGAAGTTCACCTCGTATTGAGTGAAGGCGGCTTCGTGCTGATAGCCGGCCAGCGGGATGGTCAATGCCTCGGCGGCGGCATACAAGTCGTCGAAGAAGGGCTCGAAGTGGGCGAGACGTTCGAGCGAATATTGTTCGCAGGCCGCCTCGCGTGCGGGAGCGCCAGGACGGGCGCGGGCACCGCAAAGCCGAATCCCGTCGCCCCCTTCTTCGCGCTGAAGGAGGAACATTTCCAGCTCCGGCGCGACACTGGCCTCGAGCCCCTGGCTCTCGTAAGCTGCCACCACGCGGCGCAACGCTGCACGCGGCGACAGTTCGCTCGCATCGACTTCCCGTTCGTAGCGCGACGAGAACCAGCGGCCGGTCGGCTCGCAAATGACCGTAGCCTCGTTGCGCCGCCCCGGGCGCGGTGCGAGCGTTGCCAGGTCGGGCAAGGCGTGCATGTCGCCATAGCCCTTGGGCAAGACGCTTCCGAAAAGATCCATCGGAGCACCGCCGGTGGTGCTCATCCCGAACAGCACCGAGGGCATTTTGCAACCCCCGGCAGAAATCAGGTCTGCGGTGGGCACGATCTTGCCGCGCGCGATGGCGGTGAAGTCGCCCAGCGCGCATTCGACGGATCGAACTCCGGTCGACTCCAGCTCAGCTCGCAGCGCTTCACTGTCCAGGGTGAGTGGAACGATGTCTGCCATCGTACGGTGATCTTGATTCATAGGTCCTGATACCACGCGCATCAACCGGGTCGATGCGCCAAACGGCCGCACAAGTAGGTCCAGACGAAAGTGGCTGCCGCCGCGCTCGTCATCTCGCCATGGTCGTGAGGCGGGCAGACCTCGACGCAATCCATGCCGACCCAATTGAGTCCCGCCAGCTCCTCGATGAGCGTCAACACCTGGTTGCTGGTGAGCCCCCCCGGTTCGGGCGTGCCCGTGCCGGGAGCGAAGGCAGGGTCGAGACAGTCGATGTCGAGGGTCAGGTAAACCGGCGGATGACCGGCGGATTTCATGCGCTGCCGGATTTCATCGCAGACCCCCGCGAGTTGATTCGGGCTTTCGCAGCCCCGCAATTCGCGAGCGGTAAACACGCGTCCGCCCAGCCGGGTCACGTGCTCGCGGGCATCCTTGACCGCTGCCGAGCGGATGCCGACCTGCACGGTGGCCTGCGGCAGCAGCAATCCTTCCTGCAAGGCCTGGTAGGTCCAGGTGCCATGGCCTGCCGGCTCGCCGAAATGATCGCTCCAGGTGTCGCAGTGGGCATCGAAATGGACGATCGCGAGCGGTCGGCCGTGGTGGCGGGCATAGGCGCGCAACAACGACAGCGTCACCGAGTGATCACCTCCGACCCAGACCATGTGATGTCTCGACAGAAGCGAAGCGGCCTGCTCCTCGATCGCCGCCTGCGCCGCGACCAGGCTCGTGTTCGGCAGATGAAGGTCGCCGACATCGGTCAGCGTGTAGCTCGGACTGACATCGAAATGCGGATGCGTGGCATCGCACATCATCAGGCTCGCGCGACGGATCGCCTCGGGCGCGAAACGTGCGCCGGGGCGGTTCGTGACGGCGCCGTCGTAGGGGATACCGGCAAAGGCGAAACGGCGCGGCTGCTCGCGAGGTACGCCCAGGAAACTGTTGTGCGATTGGTAAGGAAACATGCCAGGAAGGGCCGAGATGCCGGACGCGTGCACTTGGCAGACACCCAGATTGCAGCAGGAATTCGATCCCGAGTCGCCAAGATACAGAAGCCAGGGATTTGCGCCAGAGCCACTTCGACACCGTCTTCCAGTACCACTCGCCAGTGGTGACGCTCGTGCCGAATGAGCCTGAAGCGGACGTCGGCCGCACCAGCCTGCGCGCGGCACCGACAAGGGTGCTGTGTCGTCCGCGCCACCCCCAGCGCCGAAAAGAAAAACGGGCTAGCCCCTTGTGAGAGCTAACCCGTTGATTTTATTGGCGCGGCTGGCAGGATTCGAACCCACGACCCCTTGGTTCGTAGCCAAGTACTCTATCCAACTGAGCTACAGCCGCGAAGCCTCAGATTATAGCAGCACTTTTGGCGCCCTTCCCGGCCGTACCAAATATCTTCGCATTCACACCGCGCCGGCCGCCCGGAGGCGGGCGATGGCAGGGGCGTCGCGACCGAGTTCCATCAGGATCGCCTCGGTGTGCTGTCCCACGGCGGGGATCGCGTCCATGCGGTAGTCGAAGCTGCTGTGCACGCCCGGCGGCAGCAACGCCGCCAGCGGCCCCATGGGGGAATCGACCTGCGCGATGCGGCCGCGGGCGCGCAGTTGCGGATGCTCCCACAGCTCGCCCACCGTGTTGACCCGCGCATTGGCGATCTGCGCCTCGTCGAGGCGGTCCATCACCTGCTGCGCGCTCAGGTGCCCGAAGGCTTCGAGGATGATCGCCTTCAGCGCGTCGCGGTGCCGGTTGCGCTGCGAGTTGCTATCGAAGCGCGGGTCGACCGCCAGCTCCGGCTGCTGCAGCACCCGCTCGCAGAAGGCCTTCCACTCGCGCTCGTTCTGCAGCCCCAGCATCACGGTCTTGCCGTCGCCGGCGGCGAAAGGGCCGTAGGGATAGATGGTGGCGTGGGCGGCGCCGCTGCGCGGCGGCGGCGTGGCGCCCTCGTAGGCGTAGTACATGGGAAAACCCATCCACTCGCCCAGCGCCTCGAGCATCGAGACCTCGACGTGCGAGCCCTCGCCCGTCTGCTGCCGCTGCAGCAGCGCGGCCAGCACGCCGGTGTACGCATACATGCCGGCCGCGATGTCCGCAATGGAGATGCCCGCCTTGCACGGCTCCTCCGGCGTGCCGGTGACGGAGAGGAAGCCCGCCTCGCTCTGGATCAGGAGGTCGTAGGCCTTGCGGTCGCGGTGCGGGCCGTCGTTGCCGTAGCCGGAGATGTCGCACACCACCAGCCGCGGGCAGGAGGGCGCGAGCTGCGCATGCGAGAGGCCCATGCGTTCGGCCGCGCCGGGCGCGAGGTTCTGGACCAGCACGTCGGCGCGCGCCAGCAGCTCCCGCAGCACCTGCATGGCCTGCGGCTGCTTCAGGTCCAGCGTGAGGCTTTCCTTCGAGCGGTTGACCCACACGAAGTGCGACGAGAGGCCCTGCGCGCGGTCGTCGTAGGCGCGCGCGAAATCGCCGCTGCCGGGACGCTCCACCTTGATCACGCGCGCGCCCAGGTCGGCGAGCTGCCGCGTGCAGAAGGGCGCGGCGATCGCGTGCTCGAGCGACACGACCGTCACGCCCTCCAGCGGCCGGCGCGCCGCTTTCCCGGCCCCCACGCTGGTCACTTCGTGTACTGCGCTGCCCCCCGAGGGGGCTTTCGCGCCTTCGGGCGGCCGTGCGGCGCTCACGCGAACTGCGCCTCCGCCTGCATGGTGAGCCAGCCTTCATGGTCCTGCGCCCACAGCTGCGCGCCGCGCCCGTCCTCCGACGGCTTGCCGTTCACGCGGAAGGCATGCAGGTCGAAGGTGGGGCGGACGGCGCGGAAGGCGAAGCTGCGCAGGGTGGCGTCCGGCCGCTGGCGGCGCGCCAGGTCCACCAGCAGGGTCGCGATCAGCGGCCCGTGCACGATCAGGCCCGGGTAGCCCTCCACCTCGGTGACGTAGCTGCGGTCGTAGTGGATGCGGTGGCCGTTGAAGGTCAGCGCGGAATAGCGGAACAGCAGCACCGGATCGGGCACGATCTCGCGCGACCACGGCGCGTCCGCCGGGGCGGCCTGCGGCGGGGGCGCCGGGTCGCCGGCCTGCGCGAGCGCGCGGTAGACGATGTCGTGTTCCTCCGAGAGCGCCAGCCCCTGCGCGTTGCGCACTTCGTGTCTCACCGTCACGAACACCAGGTCGCCGCTGCGGCCCGACTTGTGCGCCACCGATCCGATGCGGGAGATGCGCTCGATGCTGTCGCCCACGCGCAGCGGCGCATGCCAGCTGAGGCGGCCGCCGGCCCACATGCGGCGTGGCAGCGGCACCGGCGGCAGGAAGCCGCCGCGCCGTGCGTGGCCGTCCGGGCCGATCTCGCCGTGCCGATGGCCGGGCAGGAAGTACAGCCAGTGCCACAGCGGGGGCAGTTCCGTGCCGGCCTGCGGCAGCGGATCGTCGCGGTCCAGGGTGGCCGAGAGATTGCGCACGGGCGCGGCGGTGATCTCGTCGCGCAGCGTCTCGCTGCGGCCTTCCCAGGCGCGCAGCTCGGCCAGCTGTTCGGGGGAGAGTGCGGAGTCGGGCATCCGCCGATTAAACCAGCCTTACCGGCCGGCCTGCTCGCGGCGCGCCCCGCCCGACATGTTGACGCAGGGCAAAACCCTTGCGGGGAACCGGATTTCCGCGGCAGGCCTCACGAACAATACGCGGTCCCGTCGCCCAGGGGGGCGGTCCCAAGAAGAACTGGAGGAGCTGGATGCGTTCGGAAATCGGCACCCGTTGGTATTTCGGGTGGAACATCGTCGCGGCCGCCGCCGTGCTGACCCTGCTGTCCACCGGCATGCGCCTGGGCATGGGCCCCTACTTCCTGCCCATGGCACACGAGCTGGGGTTCAGCCGCACGCTGCTGTCGGCGATCATGGCCGGCGCCATGCTGTGCTACGGCATCGCCCTGCCGCTCGCCGGTTTCCTCGTTGCGCGCCACGGCACCCGCAAGGTGCTGCTGGCCGGCGCGGCCGCGGTCCTCGTCGCCAGCGTCTGGGCCGTGAACACCCGAGAGGCCTGGAGCTTCCTCCTGGCCTTCGGCGGCCTGCTCTCGGTGGGCCTCGCCTTCACCAGCCCGGTCGCGCTCACGCCGGTGATCAGCCGCTGGTTCGTGCGGCGCCGCGGCATGGCCCTGTTCCTCCTCGCGTCCGGTTCCATGGCGGGCATCGCGGTGGTCACGCCGCTCGCGACCCTGGCGGTCACCCTCTTCGGCTGGCGCGCCTCCCTGCTGGGCTTCGCCGTGCTGCTGGCCGCCTGCACCATCCCCGCGGCCCTGTTCGTGATCCGCGACGTGCCTCCGGTCAGCAGCGACCTGCTGCCCGAGGAAGCGCAGGCCCAGCGCACCCACGCGGCCACCCTGCCCCAGCCGCTCGAGCCCATGGAAGCCCTGCGCACCGGCACGTTCTGGAGGATCGCGTTCGGCCTGTTCTGCTGCGGCTTCAGCATGCAGCTGCTGGGAACCCACGGCATGCCCATGCTGATGGACCACGGCTTCGGCCCGTTCACCAGCTCGCTGACCGTCGGACTGGTCGGCGTCGCCGCCATCGCGGGCACGGTGCTGCTCGGAGGCATGTCGGACAGGATCCCGCGGCGCAACCTGCTCGCCGCGGTGTACGTCGTGCGCGGCCTGGGCTTCTTCGCGCTGGTGCTCGCGGGCTCGGTCCTCGAGCTCTATCTCACCGCGACCGCCATGGGGCTGGTGTGGGCCGGCGGCGCGGCGCTGTCGGCCGTCATCCTGGCCGACGCCTACGGCCCGCGGCTGGTGGGCCTCCTGTACGGGCTGGCCTATTTCGGCCACCAAGTGGGCGCCGCGCTGGCTTCCTTCCTGGGTGGCTGGGCCTACGAAAGTTTCGGTGTGCACTGGGCTGCCTTCGGCGGCTGCGGCGCGCTGCTGCTCGCCGCGGGCCTGGTGGCGCTGCAGTTGCCGCGCCGCGCGACGCACCTGATGGCCCCCAACCCCGCTGCGGCGCACTGAAGCCGCCACAATACGCCTCGACCGGGGCCGTTCACCCCCGGAGCACGAGGAGTGGAGTTTGGCTTCGGCATTCGGCAGCCGCTGGTACTTCGGCTGGAACATCGTCATCACGGCCGCCTTCCTGACCCTGCTCTCCACGGGCATGCGGCTGGGGATCGGCCCGTTCTTCCTGCCCATCGCGCACGACCTCGGCTTCAGCCGCAGCCTGCTGGCCACCATCGTGGCCGTCGGCATGCTGTGCTACGGCCTCGCGATGCCCGTCGGCGGGCACCTGATCGCCCGCTGGGGCACCCGCAGCGTGCTGCTGCTGGGCGCGGCCATCGTGGTGGCCTCGGTGCTGTGGACCGTGCTCACGCACGATCCGCTCGCCTTCCTGCTGGCCTTCGGCGTCGGCTTCTCGGTGGGGCTCGCCTTCGTCAGCCCGGTGACCCTGACCCCGGTGATCAGCCACTGGTTCACGCGCCGGCGCGGCATGGCGCTGTTCTTCCTCTCCACCGGCTCCATGGCGGGCATGGCCGTGATGACGCCCGTCACCACGCTGGCCATCGAGGCCTTCGGCTGGCGCGCCACGCTGGCCGGTTTCGCGGCGGTCTTTGCCGCGCTGACGCTGCCGGCGGCGCTGTTCGTGATCCGCGACACCGCGCCCGAGCACACCGACCTGCTGCCCGAGGAAGCGGCGGCGCAGAAAGCCCGCGCCGGCACGCTGCCGCAGAGCCTGAAGCTGCACGAGGCCATGCGCACCGCGCCGTTCTGGAAGGTCTGCTTCGGCCTGTTCTGCTGCGGCTTCAGCATGAACCTGCTGGGCACCCACGGCATGCCCATGCTGATGGACCACGGCTTCGACGCCTTCACCAGTTCCATGGGCATCGGCCTGATCGGCTTCGTCGCCATCGCGGGCACGCTGATCCTGGGGCGCGTGGCGGACCGCCTGCCGCGCCGGAACATCCTGGCCGCGATCTACTTCCTGCGCGGACTGGGCTTCTTCGCGCTGGTGGTCGTCGGCACGCATTGGGAGCTGTACGCCACCGCCACCATCGGCGGGCTGGTGTGGGCGGGCAGCATCGCCCTGTCGTCGGCGATCCTGTCGGACGTGTACGGCGTGCGCCTGGTGGGCGTCCTCTACGGCATGGCCTATATCGGCCACCAGCTCGGCGCGACGCTCAGCTCCTGGCTCGGCGGCTGGGCCTACGAGCGCTTCGGCACCCACTGGATCGCGTTCGGCACCTCGGGCGCGCTGCTGATCGCCGCCGCAGTCGTCGCGCTGCAGTTGCCGCGCCAGGGCTTCACGCTGATGGCGCCCGCGCCGGCGCGCTGAAGCGCGTCACTCGATCCACTGCACGGCCTGCGCCAGCTCCGCGCGCGCGGTGCGGAAGGCGTTGGCCGGATGCGCGGAGTCCTCGTAGCCGAAGGCGATGCCGCACACCACCTGGCGGTCCTCGGGCAGGGCCAGGCGCTCGCGCCAGAAGCCGGCGACCGCGGCCTGGGCCGCTTGCGCGATGCTCGCGACGCCCAGCGACCAGGCGGCCAGCATGAAGCCGTGGACGTAGGCGCCGCAGTCGATGGCGCCGTAGGTGCCCAGCGGCGCGTGGGTCGTGACGATGGCGACGTGGGACGCACCGAACAGCCGGTAGTTCTCCAGCCACTGGCGTTCGGAAGCGGCCTTGTCGCCGCGCTGCACGCCGGTCGCCGAGTAGAGCTGCAGGCCGCATGCGCGGCGGCGCTCCTGGTACACGCCGAGGTACTCCGCGGGAAAAGCGAGATCGGGCTGCGGCGGATGCGCGCGCGCGTGGGCCACCAGCGCCTCGCGCACGCGCGCCGTCGCTTCGTGCGACAGGACGTGCACCTGCCACGGCTGCGCGTTGCACCAGGAAGCGGTGCGCTGCGCCATCGCGAGGATGCGCTCTATGGTCTCGCGCGGCACCGGGTCGGGCCGGAAGCCGCGGCAACTGTGGCGCTCGGCCAGCAGTTGCGCCAGCACGCCGGCGCGTTCTTCGTTGGTCATGGACGGACTCCTCCTGCGGGGGCGACCTGCGGCGCGACGCCGCCCTGGCGGGTGCGGCGCTGCAGCGCGAGGTCCAGCACGGGCCTGGCGCCCGCGGGCAAGGCGAGCGTGAAACGGTCCCGGGCCCGCGTGATGCCGGTGTACACCAGCTCGCGCGTCAGCACCCGGCTCGCTTCCTGCGGCAGCAGCAGGGCCGCGTGGCCGAACTCCGAGCCCTGCGACTTGTGCACCGTCATCGCGAACACCGTCTCGACCGCCGGCAGCCGGCTCGGCAGGACCCAGCGGATCTCGCCGTCGCTGCCCTCGAAGGCCACGCGCACCAGGAAGCGCTGCGGGTCCTCGGGCACCGGCAGCGGCAGCGCGATGCCGACGTCGCCGTTCATGAGGCCCAGCGCATAGTCGTTGCGCGTGACCATCACCGGGCGGCCGGCGTACCAGCCGCTCGCGGCCGGCGTGAGCTTCTCGGCATGCAGCAGGGCCGCGATGCGTTCGTTGAGCCCTTCCACGCCATGGGGGCCGCGACGCACCGCGCAAAGCAGCTGGAAGCCGGCGTAGGCCTGCAGCACCGAGCGCGCCCAGGTGTCGAAGAGCTCCCGAGGTGCATCGGGCGGTGGCCGGCGCGCCACCCATTCGAGATAGGGACGGTGGCCCTCCAGCACCAGCCGGCGCAAGGCGGCATCGCGCGGATCGAGCTCCATCCAGGCCAGGTCGCCATGGCCCGCGTGCAGGATCTCGTGGGCCCGGGACGCGTCGCCCGCGTTCACGGCCTGCGCCAGTTGCCCGATCCCGCTGGCCGCGCCGAAGCGGAAGCTGTGGCGCAGCTTCACCACGCCCTGGTCCAGCGCCTCGCCCCGCGCGTCGACGAAGTCCGCAGGGATCCGCTCGCCGCTCAGCGCTTCGAGCCGGTCGCGCGTCCGCGGCAGGTAGTGCCCGCCGTCGGCGCGGCTGCACAGCTCGCCCAGAACGTTGCCGGCCTCTACCGAGGCGAGCTGGTCCTTGTCCCCCAGCAGCACCAGGCGCGCGCGCGCCGGCAGCGCCGCGATCACGGCGGCCATCGTCTCCAGGTCCACCATCGAGGCCTCGTCGAGCACCAGCACGTCCAGCGGCAGGGGATTGGTGGCGTCGTGACGGAAGCGTCGCGTGCCGCCGAAGCTTCCCAGCAGGCGATGCACCGTGCTCACCTCGCGGGGGATGGCCTGCCGCACCGCTTCGCCGCCCTCCAGCCGGCCGAGATGGAGCTTGTCGATCGCGCCCGAGATGGAAGCGTTGAGCCGGGCCGCGGCCTTGCCGGTCGGCGCCGCGAGGCGAATGCGCAGCCGGCGCGCGCTGCCGTCCGACGCCGACAGCGCGAGGTGCTGCAGCAGCGCGAGCAGTCGCACCACTGTGGTCGTCTTGCCGGTGCCCGGGCCACCGGTGACGATGGCAAAGTGCGAGCGCAGTGCCACGGCGCAGGCCAGCTTCTGCCAGTTCGGCGGCGGAACCTCCTGGTCGGACCGGAACAGTTCTTCGATCACCGCACGGGCGCGCTCCAGCGCATCGTCGCTCCAGGCTTCGGTGCGTGCGAGCCGCTGCTGGATCCCGGCGCGCACCGACTGCTCGTGTTCCCAGAAGCGGCGCAGGTAGAGGCGCGTGCCTTCCAGCACCAGCGGGCTCGTTCCTTGCGCGCCGCCGACGAGGCTTGCGTGAGTGAGCGCGCCCTGCCAGTCCGCCAGGCCCACGCCGCGCAGCAAGGCCGCGGGCTCGATCGTCGGCACCGGTGGCGGCGTGGCCTCCTCGGGCGGGATCGCGAGGGTCTCGGCGGGATCGCGCACCAGCCCCGCGAGGTCCAGGCACACATGGCCGCGCCCGAGCTGGTGGCTGGCGAGCGCCGCCGCCATCAGCAGCAGCGGATCGGCTTCGGGCACTTCGCGGGCGAGGAAGGCGGGGAACACCGCATCCAGTTCGCGCAGCCAGCCCGCCGCCACCCAGCTTTCCAGCTGCCGCAGGCAGGCCTCGCGGGAGCGCAGCGCCTCGTTCATGCCGCGTCCTCCTCGCCGAAGAGGCGGTCCATGGCGTCCATCAGCGCGGCCGGCGGGCGCTCCAGGTGCAGGCCCTGCGAAGGCGCGGCGTGCCCGCGCAGGAACACGTACACCGCGCCGCCGACGTGGCGCCCGTAGTCGTAGTCCGGCAGGCGGGCCCGCAGCAGCCGGTGCAGCGCGAACAGGTAGAGGCAGTACTGCAGGTCGTAGCGGTGGTGCAGCACCTCGTCGCGCATCGCCGCGACGGTGTACGCCGCATCGTCCGGCCCCAGCCAGTTCGACTTGTAGTCGGCGACGTAGTAGCGGCCTTCGTGCTCGAACACGAGGTCGATGAAGCCCTTGAGCATCCCGTTCAGGCAGTCCGGCTCCAGGCCGGCGCGCGGCATCCCTTCGAGCGTGTAGCGGCACACCAGCGCGTCGAGCGCCTGCGCCTGGACGCGGGTGGTCGCGAGCCAGAACTCCATCTCGGGCTGGAGCGCGGGCAGCTCGCGGGGCGCGACCGGCAGGGCGCCGGGCGTGAGGCGGCGCAGGTCCAGCGGCGTGGCGAGCCAGCCCGTGAGCCATGCGCGCAGCGCGTCGCGGTGCGGCGCCCAGCGCGCGGGGCGGCAGCGGCGCGCGAGCATGGCCTCCAGGTCGGCGCTCGCCGTGGCGCCGAAGCCCTGCCGACCGGCCCATTCCAGCAGGTCGTGCAGGAAGCTGCCCGCGGCGGGGCCGCGCGGGAACTCGTGCAGCGTGCCCGCCGCGGCCGGCGCAACGCCCTCCGGGCGCCGCTCCTGCGCGGATTCGAGCCAGGTCTCCTCCTGCGCGGTCTCCGCGGCACCCGCGTCGTGCTGCAGGGTCCCCGTGCTGCGCCGCAGCCGCGAGTAGCTGGCGATCCACCACGGCTCGGGCGGCCGCGCAGGCAGGGGCGGCGGCAGGGCGAGCTGCAGGGGCGGGGCCTCCGCTTCGTAGCGGTCCGCGGCGGCTTCCGGGGCCCGCGCGACGGCGATCGCGGTGCACGGCGCGAGCGTCGCCTCCAGCACCCCCTGCAGCTGTCCCGGCGCGATCGCTTCGCCGCCCGCGAGCAGGTAGCCCAGCGCGGTGCGTTCGAGATCGCCGGTGGGCGCCACGGCGATCCAGGTCGCGAAGCGCGCCCGCGTCATCGCCACGTAGAGCTTGCGCAGGTCCTCGCCCAGGCGCTCGCGGTCGGCATGCTGCAGCACTGCGTCGTCGGGGCGCAGCGACAGGTGCAGCGCGCCCTCTTCGTCGTGCCACTTGACCGGCACGTCATCGGCCTTCACCGGCCGGCAGGCGCAGGGGAAGGGCACGAAGACCAGCGGGTATTCCAGCCCCTTGGACTTGTGCACGGTCACCACCTTGAGCAGGTCGGCGTCGCTTTCGAGGCGCAGCTGCCGGTTGTCCGCGGCCACGGGGCCTTCGGCGCGCTGCTCGGCGAGGTGGCGCACCAGCGCGTGCTCGCCATCGAGCAGCATGCTGGCCTGCTGCAGCAGTTCCGCCAGGTGCAGCAGGTCCGTCAGCAGCCGTTCCTCGCCCTGCGCGATCAGGCGGCCGGGCACGTGGAAGTCGTGCAGCAGCCGGCGCAGCATCGGCAGCACGCCCTGGCGCTGCCAGCAGTCGCAGTAGGCGCGGAAGCGCTCCAGCTGCTCCTCCCAGTGCACCTCGTCGTGGTTCAGGCGGTCCAGCGCCTTCCAGTCCAGCGCCAGCAGGGCCGTCGCCAGCGCGGCGCGCACCAGCCCCCCGTCCTCCGGCGCGGCGCAGGCCTGCAGCAGGCGCTGCAGTTCGGCGGCCGCGGGGCTGCAGAAGACGTTGTCGCGGTCGGACAGGTAGACGCTGCGCACGCCGCGCTCCTGCAGCGCCTGGCGGACCGCGCGCGCCTCGCTGCCGTCGTTGACCAGCACGGCGATGTCGCGCGGGCACAGGCGCTGCAGCTTGCGGCGCTCGTCGACGAAGCCGGCCCGGCCCTGCTGCGCGAGGCGCAGCAGGCGCACGATCTCGGTGGCCGTCGCGACGGCCATCGCCTCGCGGTACTCGCCCGGACGCAGCGCCGCGCCCTCGTCATGCCACCAGCAGGTGAGCGCCGGCGCCTCCGCGTCCGCGACCCGCCAGCGCTGGTCGCGACCCTTCGCCTGCACCGGCAGGAAGGGCAGCGGGTTGTCGCCGCCCTCCTCGCGGAACAGGAAGGCGCCCTCGCCCGCGGGGCGACGTTCGGCCTGCAGGAACAGGTGGTTGACCGCACCCACCATTCCCTTCGTCGAACGGTAGTTCGTGCCCAGCGTCGCGTGCCGGCCCGCGGTGTCGCGGCGCGCTTCCAGGTAGGTGTGGATGTCGGCGCCGCGGAAGGCATAGATCGCCTGCTTCGGGTCGCCGATCAGGATCAGGGCGGTGTCGTCGCGCGCCTCGCCCGGGGCGTACACGGCGCTGAAGATGCCGTACTGCACCGGGTCCGTGTCCTGGAACTCGTCGATCAGCGCCACCGGGAACTGGCGCCGGATCAGGGCTGCGAGCCGCGGGCCGCTGTCGGGGCGCCGCAGCGCGTCGTGCAACTGCGTCAGCAGGTCGTCGAAGCCCATCTCGGCGCGGCGATGCTGCTCCGCCGCCATGCGCGCAGCGACCCAGCGCGCCGCATGCGCGAGCACCGCGTCCCTGCATTCGGGCAGGCAGGCGAGCTGCTCGCGCAACTGCTCCAGCGCGTCCAGTGCCTCGTGCTGCGGCGCCTCCTCGGGGTTCTTCCACGCCTCGCGCAGGCCCGCGCGGGTGAGCCGCCCCCACGCGGTGTCCGTGAGCTCCGGCACCGCCTGCGGGCCGGCGCACCAGTCGCGCAGCTTCTGCAGCCAGCGGTCGTAGTCCGCCTTCCTCAGCTTGCGGCCGTCCACCTTCCTCGCGGCCACCGCTGCGTCCAGCAGATGCTGCAGTTCCTCGCACCAGGCGGCCCAGGGCCCGCGCAGCGCGTCCAGTTGCTGCTCGCGCGCGAGCCGTGCGTCGCGCAGGGCCACGGCCGGCTCGGGCGCGTCCTCGAGATGCCGCGCCTGCGCCAGCAGGTTGCGCAGCGCGAAGCGCAACGCGTCGGGCGTCCTCCACCAGCCGCCGACGCAGTCGGCATCCTCGGGCGACAGGGGGTAGAAGAAGGTGCGCCAGTAGTCGCGCACCGCCTCCTGCGTCAGCTCGGTCTGGTCGGCCTCCAGCGTCTGGCTGAACAGGCTGCCGCTGTCGAAGGCGTGCTCGCGCAGCATGCGGTTGCACCAGCCGTGGATGGTGGAGACCGCGGCCTCGTCCATCCATTCGGCGGCGAGGCGCAGGCGCTGCGCGCAGGCGGGCCACTCGGCCGGCGGGTAGTCGGCACGCAGCGCCTGCAGCAGGGAATCGGCGGCGCCATCCTCGCGCAGGAAGGCGTCCGCCGCCTCGGCGAGGCGTGCGCGGATGCGGTCGCGCAACTCCTTGGTCGCCGCCTCCGTGAAGGTCACGACCAGGATCTCCGGCGGCGTCAGGGGCTGCCGGAAGGCGGCCTCGCCGCCGTGGCCCAGCACCAGTCGCAGGTACAGGGCCGCGATCGTGAAGGTCTTGCCGGTGCCGGCGCTCGCCTCGATCAGCGCACTGCCCCGCAGGGGAAAGCGCAGCGGGTCCAGCAGGGCCGGCGTCATGCGGCGTCTCCCTTGGGCGCCGCGCCCAGGTGGGCGCGCAGCGGCTGCAGCAGCGTGCTCGCCCAGTGCTCGAAGTCGGCGCCGAAGAAGGCGTCGAAGTCGGGAAAGGCGCGCGCCAGGAAGGCGTCGTAGGCGCATTCGGCTTCGTGCCCCTTGCGCGCCTCCTCGCGCGCCTTGTCGGGCGCGGGTTCGCCCTTCTCGGGCTCGGCGTGGCGCAGCCAGCCGGCGGCGGCCTCCACGCAGAAGGGGAGCGGCCGGCACATGCCTTCGCGCCACGCCTCCAGCAGGGCGTTCCACCACGCGCGTGCCGCCTGCGGCGCCAGCGGCGCCAGCGTGGCGACGCCGGCCTTGCTCACCACCAGCGTCGTGAGCGGCTGCCCCTGCAGGTGGCCGGCCACGTGCGCCACCCACTGAGGGAGCAGGCGCGCGTAGCGCCAGCGCCGCTCCCTGACGAGTCCGCTGCTCTCCAGCACGAGGCGGCAACGGGCGCCTTCGGCATTCGCGCGCAGGCCGGACAGCCAGTCCTCGAACAGCAGCGGCGGCGTGCCCTCCTGCGCGAACGCGAGCGGCTCGTCCGGCAGCGCGCGCGGCCAGTCGCGCAGCAGCTGCGTGTACCTGTCGAACAGCCGTTCCATGGGCTCGGCGAGCTCCGCCGCGACCTGGCGCGCGAAGGCGCCGTGCGGCAGCTCGCCGCGGGCGGCGAAGCGCTCCAGCCGCGACTGCAGCGCAGGCTCGCGCGCCGCCCCGGCGTCCACCGCCGCCCGCTGCACCCGGATCAATTCATCCTGCAGGCTCCAGTTCTCGAGCCCATCGAGGCCGAAGGGCTCCTGGTCCTGCGCGGCCGCGTCCTCGTCGGACAGTCGCACCGCGAGGCGGTGTTCGAAGAAGGCGCGCACGGGATTGCGCACGAAGCGGCCCAGCACGGACAGCGTCAGCCTCGGCTGCACCAGGGGAGGATCCAGCGCGGCCCCGGCCGCGGTCGGCGCCTGCCCGCCCGCGGCCCACTCGTCGGCGTAGCTGAAGAGGCGCGGGTCGCTGCCGTCGAAGTAGGCGGGATGGAAAGGCTGCAGGCGATGCTGCACGGTGAGCGCATCGACCAGCTCCCGCCCGGCCTTGGCCGCGTCCTTCGCAGCCTTCAGGCGCCAGCCGGCCGCGAGGTGGTCGCGCAGCAGGGCGACCAGCACCGAGGGCGGGCGCTCCTCGTTGTCGAGGATGCTGCGGCCGACCCAGCTGACGTGCAGGTGCTCGCGCGCCGACAGCAGCGCTTCGAGGAACAGGTAGCGGTCGTCCTCGCGCCGCGAGCGGTCGCCGGGGCGGTGCTCCAGCGCCATCAGGTCGAAGTCCATGGGCGGACGCGAGCGCGGGTAGTCGCCGTCGTTCATCCCGAGCAGCGCGATGCGCCGGAAGGGGATCGCCCGCATCGGCATCAGCGAGGCGAAGGTCACGCCGCCGGCGAAGAAGGGCTGGCGCAGGCCCGGCGGCTCCAGGCTCTGCAGCCAGTGCGCGCGCACCACGGACAGCGGCAGGGGCTGCGCGAGCTGCGCTTCCTCGCAGGCCAGCTGCCAGTCGTCCAGCACGGACTGCGCGCGCAGCAGCGTGAGGCCGTCGGTGCTGCCTTCGGCCGCCGCGAAGAAGTCGTCCAGCATCTGCTGCAGGCGCGCCACCCACACCGCCGGCGGCGCCGGCTGGTCCAGAGTCTGCCAGTGCGCCTCCAGCGTCTCGACCAGGCGCACCAGCGGCCCGAGCAGCGCGGCGTCGAGGCCGCCGACTTCGGCCAGGGGCTCGATGCCGTTCCAGGCCTCGCCCTGGCCCGCCGCATACCCCAGCAGCATGCGGCGCAGGCCGAAGCGCCAGCTGTTCTGCTCCAGGCCTTCGGGCAGCCCCAGCGAGGCGCGGTGCCGCGCATGCAGGCCCCAGCGGATGCGCGCGGCCTCCATCCAGCCGCGCAGCAGCGGCAGGTCGTCCTCGGCGATGCCGAAGCGCGCGCGCAGCGCCGGCACGTCCAGCAGGTCCAGCACTTCGCTGACCGCGATGCGTTCGCGCGGCAGGTTCAGCAGCCGTTCCAGCGCGCCGAGCAGCGGGTCCTGCTGGCGCTGGCCCTGGTCGGCGACGTTGAAGGGGATGTGGCGGCTGTCCCCGACGTCGGTGAGCCCGAAGACGGCGCGGATGTGCGGCGCGTAGGCGGACACGTCCGGCACCATCACGATCACGTCGCGCGGCCGCAGCGTGTCGTCGGCGGCGAAGGCGGCGACCAGCTGGTCGTGGAGCACCTCCACTTCGCGCTGCGGGCTGTGCACGACGTGGAACGCGATCGACGCGTCGCGGTCGGGGTCGACCTCGGGCCAGGCCGCCTGCGTTTCCTGCAGCGGCCGCAGGTCGAGGATGTCGTCCTGCAGCTGGCGCAGCACGGTGTCCGCGGGACTGCGCTCGAACAGGTCGATGCGCTGGCCGATCTCGCCGAAACGCTGGCGGTAGCTGTCGGGCCGGTCGTAATCCTCCAGCAGGCCGATGTAGTCGCGGCCCTGCTTGCCCCAGGCGGCGAGCAGCGGCTGCGTGTCCAGGTGCAGCGCCCCGGCGCCGGGTTCGGCGCGCCGGCCGGGGCGCGCCTGCTGGCGTCGGCGGCGCATCGCGTCCTGCGGGGCGACGATGCCGGACCAGTCGTGCTCGCAGGGGTTGTGCACGAACAGCAGCACCTGGCTGAAGCGGGCGAGCGCCGCCAGCGCGTCGAGCGCCTGGCGCGGCAGCGAGGAGATGCCGAACACGGCCATGCGCCGCGGCAGGCCGGCCGGCCGCGGTCCCTGCCAATCCCGCACCGCGGCGAGAAAGCGGCTGTGCACCTCGGCGCGGCCGCCGGCGGCGCCCGCGGCGCCGACGTCCTGCAGCAGCGCCTGCCACAGGCGCGGCTGCCAGCGCAGGTTGTCCGGCACCGGGATCTCGCGCGGGCCGCCCGCGAGCGTCAGCACCGCATCGCCGCGGGCCCAGCGCGCCAGCCAGTCGGCGCGGTAGACCTGGTACTGGTCGAGGAGGTCGGCGACGCGCAGCGCGAGCTGGTGCAGCTTGCGGCGGTCCTCGTCGTCCTGCAGGAAGCCCCGGAGGGGGGCGAATTCAGGCCCGTCCAGCAGCGCCGGCAGCAGCCGCATCAGGCGCCAGACCAGCCGCGGCTCGTCGAGGGGGGAGTGGGCCGGCACGGCATCGCGCCCGAGCACCGCGCGGTAGACGTCCCACAGCGCGTGCGCGGGCAGCTGGGTGCGCAGGGCCGCGGCGACGCCGATGCCGCCCTGGCCGCGGTCCGCCGCGAGCGAAAGCTTGAGCCACTGGGCGACGCCGTTGCTCTGCACCAGCACCACTTCGTCTTCGAGCGGCGCCAGCGGATGGCGCGCCGTCCACGCCACCAGCAGGTCGCGCAGGGCCTCTGGGCGGTTGCCGTGCACCACCATGAAGCCGGGAGGAAGGGACTGCGCGCGCTCGTTCATCGCCTGGACGGGCTACTTTACTTGCTCCGGCGGGCGGCTCGACGGCGCCGCGCGTGCCGCCACGACGCGTTCCGCGGCGCGGCGAAATATGTCCGGCGGGATTCAGGGGCCCGGCGCGCGCCGCACGAACAGCACGTGGAAGCCGTGCGCCTGCTCGGCA
Organism: Ramlibacter monticola; assembly: GCF_016722785.1. GTDB lineage: Bacteria > Pseudomonadota > Gammaproteobacteria > Burkholderiales > Burkholderiaceae_C > Ramlibacter > Ramlibacter monticola. Next base: position 91,925 of record NZ_JAEQNE010000005.1, read on the forward strand.
TCCTCCGCGATGACGTCGCCGTAGCCGAGGTCCGCCATGGCGAGCGAGAAGCGCTGCACCTGGTTGAAGCTGGCGAACCGGGTGCCGGCGACCAGCGTCCCCCCGGCATCGCAGATGCCGATGCGGTAGCCGGGGCCGGGCTCGGTCGCCCGTTTCACGCGGCGCAGGGCCGCCGCGACCTCGCGCAGCGAGGGGACCAGTTCGGGAAGGGGAAGGACGGAGGCGGGAGGGGTGGGCTGCGGGTTCCGCATGAGCCCGCAGCATAGCGCGAGAAGCTTACATGCGGAAGGGTCAGTCGGTGCCCAGCACGGTGAGCATGCCGTCGTGGTCGTCCAGGTCCTGCAGCAGGTGCAGCTGCACCAGGCGCTGCCGCAGGTAGCGCAGCTGCATGGGCCCGTACAGGAGGGCGAAGCGGTACATCTGGCCGTCCTCGTTGCGGAAGGCGACCAGCACCGGCTTGCCGGTCACGGGCATGGTTCGCGCCCCCTTCAACGCCGCGGCGAGTTCGCGGTCGCGGGCATGGGCGGTGTGGGTGACGATGGATTCGGCTTGCATGGGGGCGTCCTGGGCTCCCATTCTGGGACGGCGCCGGGCCCCGCACAGGGCCTGCGCAACAAGCTTTACCCGGCTGTCGCGATGTTGCGCCCGGTATCGCTTGGAGAGCACTTTCCAACATGGACGCGGGCTTGTGACGCGAGGACCCCGACTTCATCCGTGGCATTTCTCACATCATCTTCCCGAGGGGGCCGAGGTCCAGGTTCAGGTCTTCGGCCTGCAGGCCGAACTTTTCGGTGAGGTCCCGGACCGTGGCCTCCAGCAGCATCAAGGCCCGGCCGATGTCCTCCGTCTCCGAGTCCGTGAGCGTGCCCGCCTCCATCCTGCGAATGGCCTGCCGCTCCAGCAGCCTGCGGATGAATTCGACCAGCGTGAGCACGAGGCGCAGGACGGATCGCTGCACGTCTTCGGGGTTCGCATCCCAGCGCGCGGGCTCCCCGCGGCGCGAGCTGCGTTCGATCTCGGAACGCAGGAGTTCCAGCTCGCCGATCTCGGCGACGGTGAGGCCGCCGACCGTGCGCTCGCGCAGACTCGCCGCCTTCTTCCGCGGGGCCCGCGTGCCGCCTTCGCCTGGCCGTGCGCGCGGCATCGCTACCAGCTCCCGAAGGCATAGGCCGGAAACGGCCCGGTGAGCACCATCCCGACGCCCCCGGCCTGCGCGGCCCGCTGCGCGGCCCGGACATAGGCCGGCACGGCGCCGCGCGGGATCAGATGGTAGACGCTCGCGAGATCGCCGCTGCGCTCGACCCGTTCGGCGCGCACCCAGCGCGCCACGGCGGCCCGCACGGGCGCCAGCGCGGGCGTCGCGCGTTCGCGGGCCGCCGCGAGCGCGAGCGCCCGGAGATGCGCCGCGCCCGGGCCGCCGGCCGGCGCGCGGGCCTCCGCCTGCGCCGCGCCGGCTTCGAGCGGGGCCACGCCGCGCAGCGTCATCTGCACGCGCCCGCGCACGTCGCGCAGCGCCGCGCGCAGCGACGCCTCGCGCGAACGCAGGACGAAGGCGAGTTCCTCTACGCTCGCCATGCAGGTTCCGAAGCGCGCCGGCAGCACCGCGGGCAGCCTCCCGGCGAGCTCGCGCAGCACGCGGTCGTACCGGCGCAGCGCGGAGAGGCTGGCTTTCGGGGGACGCGCCAGCTCGCCGGTGATCGCGGCCAGGCGCCCGGCCTCGACGACGCCGAGCCGCTCCCCCGCGATGCCGGCAAGCGCGAAGCGTCCTGGGGGCCGCCGGCAGACCGCGTAGACGAGCAAGGCGCGCGCGGTCATGCCGTGGTCACCCTAGCGGCGGCGAATACGGGGCGCGGCGTCCCGGCGGATGGCGCCGGCCGGCCCGGACCGGCGCCCGTGCAGGTCCAGCAGGCGGTCGGACACGCACAGCAGCAGCGACAGCCGCGCGTACACGAGGTCGACGCCGGCGAGGCTGAGCGTGAGCTCGCCGGTGAGCACCACGCCCTGGTTCAGGAGGTTGTCGACCAGGTCGAGCAGCGAGCCGCCGCGGGGGTCGAGCATCGCGACCTGCGCCTCGGGGGAGCGTGCGCGCGCCATCACACGAAGTTGTAGGCCGGCCAGGGTCCCGTGAGCGAGAGGGCGATGCCCAGCTCGCCCAGCATGCGCTCCTGGCGCTGCAGGAGCGTGCGGAACGCCCCCGCGCGCGCGGAGGGCACCAGGAACGCGGCATCGAGCAGCAGGCGCGATTGCGGGATGGCCTGTTCGGTATCTCCGTGGCGACGGGATGCGGCGGCCTCGCCCTCCGCGGTGCGGTACAGGCGTTCCGCGGCCTCCAGCGCCGTGGTCCACTGGCTGCGGTCCGACGCGAGCAGGTCACGCTTGCGCGCGAGGTAGTCCGCGCCCGTCGCCGCTTCGAACGAGGGATGCCGCTGCCGGGCTGCGGCGTGCGCGGCCTTCTCGTCCCACGTCAGCCGCAGGCCCCACTCGACGTGCCGCTCGATGCGCTGCAGGATGCGCTCGATGCGCTCGCGCGTGAGGAACACGTGCTCCAGCGCCCGCGCGTCGGAGATGAAGAGCGTGAAGATCTGCATGGGGAGCAGCGCGGGGCACGGCAGGAAATGCTCGACGACCGCCTCGTGCGCCAGTGCCCTGGGCGCCAGCCATGCCATATCCTGCAGGCCGGCCTCGAGCGCCGCCTGGTCGTAACCCTGCGCAGGCACCGTGCTGGCCACCAGCCACAGGCCCTCGGCCACGGGCAGCAGCCGCACCGGCTCGCCGCCGGGCATCGGGTCGGGCGTGCCGCGCAGGGGCGGGCACTTCTCCGCCCGGACGAGGGCATAGACGTACGTCAGCACGCTCACTCGCGGGATGGTAGCCGGACCCGCCGGCGCTTCGCGGCCCCGCCCCGGCGCGGCGCGACAGGCGGCGCGGGCTGATGGAAGTCACCCAGGATCGTGGCCTCCACGGCGATGGGTCCGCGGCTCGCAACATCGCCCGCAGCCACGCCCGCTGCCGCCTGCCGGCGCTCGCGGATCTCGCGCATGCGGGCGAGGACGACCGCTTCGATCTGCGCGTACTCCTCTTCGGTGATCTCCCGCTGCTGGAGCCTCAGGCCGGCCTCCAGCAGGGCCTCGCGCAGCGGCGTGTCGTCGTCCAGTTCGGCCGTCGCGGCCTGCCCGATCGCGGAAAGAATCCAGCGCAATCCGGAGATGATCATGGTGTCGAACAGGCCACCGCGCTCATTCCGCGGTTTCGCGTTTCAGGCGGATCGCGACGAAGTTGTACGGCGGCCAGGGACCGGTGAACTGGAAGGTCAGCTCCTCGTGTTCCGCAGCGATCTCGTGGACGCGTTCGTCGAAAGCCCGCTCGCGCTGGCGCTCGACGAGGAAGGCCGCGTTCAGGATCATCCGGTCGCCGATCGTCGCGCTGCAGCGCGAAGCGACGCACACGTCGCGCAGTCGCTGCAGGAAACCGGCGACGTGCTGTCGCGCGAGGGCCGCATCGACCCGGGCGCTCTGCCCCGGCGGGGAGAACACCTTCAGGCCGAACTCGATCCTGCCGTGCAGTTTCCCGAGCACGTCGTCGAAGGTGTCCTGGGCGGAACGAAGCAGTTCCAGCACGTCCCCGGAGGACTGGAAGACGGTGCCGAAGGCCATGGGAATCAGCGTGCGGTCGCGCAGGACGGCCTCGTTCACCCGCTCGTGCGCGAGCACGTTGGCGCGGCTCGGATCCGGGTCCTCGCAGGACACCTCCGACACCACGGCCGCCAGGCCCTGGTGCCGGATGGCCCGTACCGGCCGGCGCTCTTCCAGGCCCGCCACCTCCAGGCGCAAAGGCGCATCCGCGCGGACGATGCAGTAGACGTAGAGGGGCAAGGCCATGGCAATCGCTCACCGGGCGGGGTGCTCAGGCCGCGGCCGGCTCGAGCTCGCGGGCCTTGCGGACCCGGGCGCGCGGCGCGGGCGCGGCGGGGCGCTCGTCCTCGAGCACGATGGTCTTGCGCGTCCGGGCGCGGCCGGCGGGCTGCAACTGCGGCTCGGCCCGCAGCGGCGGCGCGGCGAGCTGCGCGCGCAGGGCGGCGATCTCCGCGGAGAGTTCCTCGTAGCGTCCCGGCGCCTCCACGCCGCGCGGGCGGGAGACCTGCGGCGTGCCGACGATCGCCTGCGCATAGCGCAGGTAAGTGTCGACGGAGGCGATGACCACCCGCGCTTCGATCGTGACCAGCTCGATGCCGACCAGCGAAACCCTGATCCAGGCGTCGACGACGATGCCCTTGTCCAGGACACGGTCCAGGACCTCCACGAGGCTGGAACCACCCACTACACGTTCAACCGACATTTTTTGCTCTCCTTGGCGCGGAAACTCCGCAACGACGCGACGGCGACCCCGCTCCACCGTTGTCGGCGGTTCGCGGAATTCGTCTTAAGCAGTTTGTGACCGCCGTGTGTGGCTCGCGTAAGAAGTAGCTGCCAACTTCCACGAGATGCAAGACCCCATCAGGTTCACTTATCCACAGGAGCGCCCCAATGGCGGTGAAGGACCTGTGCGTCGTTTCCTGCGGTTGCAGTCCTTACCGGCTCGCGGCAGCTCTTGCACCGCGACGCTTACCCTTGTTTCAGTCAGGGTTCAGCGCTTTGGCTTGCCGGCTCCCTTGGGTCGGGTCTTGCGCGCGGGAGCCGCCAGGGCTTCCACCTTGCGTTCGAGCAGGCGCAGTTGTTCGCGCAGGGCGGTGTTCTCCTGCACGAGGGCCTGGTGGCGGCCCGGAGAGAGGTTCGGGTCGAACTTCCACCAGTCGAGGCCGATCTGTTCCGCCTTGTCGATCGAGCAGATCATCAGGCGGATGCGGATGGTGAGGAGTTCGATGTCGGCGAGGGAAACCTTGATGTCCCCCGCGACGACGAGGCCCTTGTCGAGGACCCGGTCGAGGATGTCGACGAGACTCGCGCTGCCCCGGGGGCCGCTGGGCGCGGTGAGCTCACGGGGTGGCGAAGCGCGCTCGTCGGGCGTCAAGGAGTGCCGTGCATCGGGTTGATGGCGGCGGGATTATAGGAGTGCGCCCCGGCATGGGGCGTTAAGCGAATACGCAGTCCGAGGCCTCGCCTGGGCCTAATCCCCGGGCCCGACCATGCCGGCCTCGTTCATCCGAGTGGGCCGCGCATCGTTTCCGAGCAATGCAGGTTCGAGGCCGTCCCGAGGGGAATCGACTTGCGCACCGAGTCGCGGGCGAGGAACTGGTCCGCCTCGCACATCGAACAGTAGTAGCGCCGGCGGCCCGGAACCAGGCGCATCCAGGGAAGCCGATCCAGCCGGACCAGGAATCGGATATTGCAACCACACCAGGACCAACGCATAACTCCTCCGCGCGGGAGCCTATCACCCATTCGGATGAAGCTCAACCGTGGCGGGGGTTTGCACGGATGCGGACTGCCCGTGGTAGGCCGTGCTGGACTTGAACCAGCGACCAAGGGATTATGAGTCCCCTGCTCTGACCAACTGAGCTAACGGCCCCGGGAGCCGGGATTGTAGGGCGCGCCCGGGCTGCCTCCGGTCTCGCGATGACTGAGCGCGTTGCTCACCAGCCGGGAGGTGATGTCCACGATCTGGATCATCCGGTCGTAGGCCATGCGCGTCGGGCCGATCACCCCCAGCGTGCCCACCACGTGGCCGTCGACCTCGTAGGGCGCGCTCACCACCGAAAGCTCCTCGAAGGGCACGATCTGGCTTTCGCCGCCGATGAAGATGCGCACGCCGTCGGCCTGGCTGGAGACGTCCAGCAGCCGCATCAGCTGCGCCTTCTGCTCGAACAGCTCGAAGGCGTGGCGCAGGTGCGTCATGTCGCTGGCGAAGTCGCTCACTGCCAGCAGGTTGCGCTCCCCCGAGATCACGACTTCCTCCTGGTCCTGCTTCATGGCTTCGGAGCTCGCGTCCACCGCCGTCTTCATCAGCGTGACGATCTCGCCGCGCAGTTGCTCCACCTCGCCCTTGAGCCGCTCGCGCACGTCCTCGATGGTGGTGCCGGAGTAGTTGGCGTTGAGGAAGTTGGCGGCCTCCTGCAGCTGCGACTGGTCGTAGTCCACCGCGGTGAGCACCACGCGGTTCTGCACGTCGCCGTCCGGCGACACGATGATCACCAGGAAGCGGCGCTCCGACAGCCGCAGGAATTCGATGTGGCGGAACACGGAGCTGCGCCGCGGCGCCACCACCACGCCCACGAACTGCGACAGGTTCGACAGCATCTGCGCCGCCTGCGCGATCACCTTCTGCGGCTGGTCCGGCGGCAGCGAGCTCGCCGACACGATCTCGTCGCGGCGCGCGGTCAGCATGGTGTCCACGAACAGGCGGTAGCCGCGCGCCGTGGGCACGCGCCCGGCGGAGGTGTGCGGACTGGCGACCAGCCCCAGTTCCTCCAGGTCCGACATCACGTTGCGGATGGTGGCCGGCGACAGCTCGAGCCCCGAGGCGCGCGACAAGGTGCGCGAGCCCACGGGCTGTCCCTCGGCGATGTAGCGCTCGATCAGCGTTTTCAGCAGCAGCCTGGCGCGGTCTTCGAGCATCATGGAGAGGGTTGGGTCTTGCCCGGCAATTTTAGTGATGTAATTTGCCGATGAAATCGATCTTCCGGCAGGTGGCCCTGATCGGCAAGTACCATGCCGCCGTCGCCCCGGCCCTCGCCGCATCGGCCCACGCCGCGCTGGAAGGAATTGCGGAATTTTTGACATCCCAGGGCTGCCACGTGGTGGTGGAGCGCGACACCGCCGCGGTCACCGAGATCACGGGCTATCCCACCGCCGATGTGGCCGGGATCGGGACGCAGTGCGACCTGGGCGTGGTGGTCGGGGGCGACGGTACCATGCTGGGCATCGGCCGCCAGCTCGCCCGCCACGGCACGCCGCTGGTGGGCATCAACCAGGGCCGGCTCGGTTTCATCACCGACATCCCCATCGAACACTACCGCACCGTGCTGCCGCCCATGCTGGCCGGCGAGTACGACGAGGACCACCGCACGCTGATGCATGCCATCGTGGTGCGCGACGGCCACGCGGTGTTCGACGCCCTCGCGCTCAACGACGTCGTGGTCAACCGCGGGGCGACCTCGGGCATGGTCGAACTGCGCATCGAGGTCGACGGCCATTTCGTGTCGCGCCAGCGCTCCGACGGGCTGATCATGTCCACGCCCACGGGCTCGACCGCCTATGCGCTGTCGGCCGGCGGGCCGCTGCTGCATCCGTCCACGCCGGGCTGGCTGATGGTGCCGATCGCGCCGCACACGCTGTCGAACCGGCCCATCGTGCTGCCGGACTCATCCGAGATCGCGATCGAGCTGGTGGCCGGCCGCGATGCCAGCGCCAATTTCGACATGCAGTCGCTCGCCTCCCTGCTGCATGGGGATCGCATCACTGTGCGGCGCTCGCAGCACAAGGTACGATTCCTGCACCCCAGGGGTTGGAGCTACTTCGACACCCTGCGCAAGAAAATGCACTGGAACGAAGGGGCGTGAGCCCCGAGACTCCCGGACCATGAGCCTCAAACGCATCGCCCTGCGCGACTTCGTGATCGTCCGCGAGCTGGAGCTCGACCCGGGCGACGGCTTCTCCGTGCTGACCGGCGAGACCGGCGCGGGCAAGTCCATCCTGATCGATGCCCTGCAGCTCGCCCTCGGCGCGCGCGCCGAAGCCACCGTCGTGCGCGAAGGCGCGGCCCGCGCCGAGATCAGCACCGAGTTCGACCTGCCGCCCGCGCTGCTGCCCTGGCTGCAGGAAGCCGGCTTCGACGCCGGCGACACCCTGCTGCTGCGCCGCACCGTCGACAGCCAGGGCAAGAGCCGCGCCTGGATCAACGGCAGCGCCGCCACCGCCACCCAGTTGCGGGAGGTGGGCGACCACCTGGTCGACATCCATGGCCAGCATGCCTGGCAGAGCCTCACGCGGCCGGCCTCGGTGCGCGCCCTGCTCGATGGCTATGCCGGCGTGAGCACCGACCGGCTGCAGCAGCTGTGGTCAAGCTGGCGGGCGGCCCAGAAGACCCTGGCCGAGGCGCGCGCCGCGCAGGACTCCCTCCAGCGCGAGCGCGAGCGGCTGGCCTGGCAGATCGGCGAGGTCGACAAGCTCGCGCCCGGCGATGCCGAGTGGGACGAGCTGAACGCCAGCCACACCCGGCTGTCCCACGCGCAGGCGCTGCTCGACGCCGCCCAGGTCGCCCAGGAATTGCTGGACGGCGACGAAGGCGGCGCCCGCGCGCCACTGGCGCAGGCGGTGGACGCGCTGCGCGCGCAGGAAGGCCTGGAGCCGCAGTTCCGCGAGATCGCCGACGTGCTGGCCTCCAGCCTCGCGCAGCTGGAAGACGCGACGCACTCGCTGCAGGCCTACCTGCGCAAGACCGATCCCGACCCGCAGCGGCTGGCGGAGCTGGACGAGCGCATGTCGCTGTGGGTGTCCCTGTCCCGCCGCTACCGGCGCACACCGGCGGAGCTGCCGGCGCTGCTGGCCTCCTGGAAGGAAGACCTGGCCCGGCTCGATGCGGCGGCCGACCTGGGCGCGCTCGAAGCGGCCGAACAGCGCGAGCTCGAGGCCTTCCTGGCGGAGGCGCGCGCCCTGTCCAAGGCCCGCGCCAAGGCCGCGCCGCAGCTGGCCAAGGCGGTCACGCAGGCCATGCAGGGCCTGGGCATGCAGGGCGGCCGCTTCGAGGTCGCCCTGGAAAAGACCGGAGAGCCCTCGGCGCACGGGCTGGAAGAGGTGGGCTTCCTCGTCGCCGGCCATGCGGGCAGCACGCCGCGTCCGGTGGGCAAGGTGGCCTCGGGCGGCGAGCTGTCGCGCATCGCGCTGGCCATCGCCGTCACCACCAGCCGCCTGGGCGAGGCCCAGACGCTAATCTTCGACGAGGTGGATTCGGGCGTCGGCGGCGCCGTCGCGGAAACGGTCGGGCGCCTCATGAAGCAGCTCGGGCGCGACCGCCAGGTGCTGGCGGTGACGCACCTGCCGCAGGTGGCCGCCTGCGCCGACCACCACCTCGTGGTCGCGAAGAAGGCCCAGGCGAAGGAGGTCACCAGCAGCGTGAGCCCGGTCGAGGGCGAGAAGCGCGTGGCCGAGATCGCGCGCATGCTCGGCGGCGAACGCCTGTCCGGCACGACGCTCGCGCACGCGAAGGAAATGCTCGGCGATGCGGCGGCGGCCGAGGGCAAGGGCTGAGGCGGCCATGTCGCTCGAACTGGTCCTCATCACGGGCATGTCCGGGTCGGGCAAGTCGGTGGCGCTGCGCGCGCTGGAGGACGCCGGCTACTTTTGCGTCGACAACCTGCCGCCGGAACTGCTGCTGTCCTTCGTCGACCTGGAGGAGCGCAACCAGCGCCGCCGCGTCGCGATCGCGATGGACGTGCGCACGGCCACCTCGCTGCCGCTGGTGCCCGGGCACCTGCGCGAACTGGTGCACCGCGGCATCGCCGTGCGGCCCATGTTCCTGGACGCGACCACCGACACGCTGGTGCGCCGCTTCTCCGAAACGCGGCGCCGCCATCCGCTGTCGAGAACGGTAACGGAAGCCGAGGGCGACCAGCACCGCGCCGTGGTGGAGGCCATCGAGCTGGAGCGCGAGCTGCTGGCCGACCTGCGCCAGCGCGCGCACGTGATCGACACCAGCGTGCTGCGGGCCTCGCAGCTGCAGGAATACGTCAAGTCGCTGCTGTCGGCGCCGCTGGCGCAGCTGACGCTGGTGTTCGAGTCCTTCTCGTACAAGCGCGGCATCCCGGTGGACGCCGACTACATCTTCGACGTGCGGATGCTTCCCAACCCGCACTACGAGCCCGAACTGCGCGAGCTCACCGGCATGGACGCGCCGGTGATCGAGTACCTGCAGAAGCACCAGGAGGTGCAGGACATGTTCGCGGACATCGCGGGCTTCCTGGACAACTGGCTGGAGCCCCTCGCGCGCAACCACCGCAGCTACGTGACGGTGGGCATCGGCTGCACGGGCGGCCAGCACCGCTCGGTGTACCTGGTGGAGAAGCTGGCGGAGGAATTCGGTACGCGCTGGACGACGCTGAAGCGGCACCGGGAGATGGATGTGCGCAAGGGGCCGGGGCAGGGGCGGTCCTAGCCAGCGTCATTCCCGGTCGAGATCGCCGGACGCCTGCCGCGTACTGCGCGGAGGACGCGCGCTTTCCGAGGGCGCAGCGCAGGACCAGGATGGGACAGTCCGACTCGGCGACATAAAGACACCATTGTGGTTGTCAAGCCGTTGCGGCGAGCGAGCGGCCCGGGTCGAACGGCTTGCCCGACTTCAGCACGCCATAGGCGATGGCCAGCAGCTTGTGCATGCACGCCACGACGATGACCTTGCCCGGCTTGTTCTGCTCTTTCAGGCGCTGCCAGAATCTGGCGACGACGGGGTTGTATTTGCCCGCGACCATCGCTGGGAAGTAAAGGGCCTGCCGCAGCGCCTCGTGGCCAATGGGATGAGTGCCCCTTTTCTTGTTCAGCGAAGTGCCCGACTGCTGAATCATCGGCGCCAAGCCGGCATGCGCAATGAGCGCTTTGACGCTCTTGAACCGCTCCGGGCGGCCGATGTACGCCAGCAGCTGCGGAATCGTCTTGTCCCCCAGGCCGGGAATGGTCTCCAGCAGACCGCGGCGCGACTTCAGATCCGGATCGTCGTTGATCGTCTGGCGGATCTGCGCGCGCACCTCCTCGATGCTTGCGTCTAGCTGCGAGATGATCTCCAGCAGCGAGGAGCGCACAGCCTCGTGGGCCACCTCCAGACGATTGTCTTCGGCCTGCCGCATCCCCTTCAAGGTCTCCAGCCGGCCCACGAGCGCCTGCAGCTTTCTCACTGCTGGAGACGGCGCCTGCCAGAGTTCGGGCTGGGTGCGATCGGCATACCGCGCCAGCGCCTTCGCATCGGCGCTGTCGGTCTTGGAGCGAGCCCCTTCAGATTCGACAAACCTCTTGACCAACATCGGATTGACCACCGAAACGTCGATGTCCTGCTCATGCAGGAACAGCGCCAGGCTCTCGTGGTACACGCCGGTGGCTTCCATGCACACGTGAACGTTGGCCTGTCCGCCGGGCACGTTGGATGCTATCCACTCCAGAAGCGCCCGGAAGCCGGCGCCAGTGTTGCTGAACACTTTGGAGCGATATTTCTTGCCGTCCAGCAGCAACGCAACGTCGAACTTCGCCTTGCTGATGTCCACACCGAGCTTCAATTTCACCTGCGAGCTTTCCGTGATAGCGCGCTATTCGACTGGCACGTCCTGATATGCGAGGTCACCACCGGCCAATGCCGGCGGTGCCCCAAGACACCATTCGAGCTACTGCGTCGAATCCGGGTGGCCCCCACTCTTAATGACAGGCTTTTCGCCGAAGGAGGAGAACGAGGGCGTCCGCCCGGGCTCCCTCAGCGCGGCGGGAGCGGTGGAAACAATATCAGGAGGAGGCGCGGGCGCGGCCCTCGTCCGGGGCGGGGCTCTCATCCGCGCCGGGGGACAGTCGCAGAGGCGGACTGTCCCATCCTGGGCCGGCCCGGGAGCAACTTGCTCCCAGAGAGCCCGCCACTGGACCGCCTTCGGTCACGAGCCTACGCGTTCTCCAGGAACCGCCGCACCGGCGCCGGCAAGCCGAGCGCCGGCCACTCCCCTGCCGCGAACCAGGCCCCGCCTCCCGGGGACCAGTCCGCCGGCAGCTTCGCCTGCACCGGATGCAGATGCAGGTCCTTGTGCGTGAGCACGTGCACGAACGGCGCCACCTCCCGCAGACGGCGCCGGGCCGCCGCGGGCAGCGCCTGCTCCAGCGCATCGCGGCTCGCGAACACGGGCAGGCAATAAAGCCCCGCCCACACGCCCGGCGTCGGCCGCTTCTGCAGCCAGACCGAGCCGTCGCCCGCCCGCGCATGCAGCAGCCACAGGGATTCCGCGCTGCGCTTGAGCCTGCGCGTCTTGACCGGATATTCCTCCGGGCGCCCTTCGCGCAACGCGACGCACTGCTCCTGCACCGGGCAGACCAGGCAGGCCGGATTGCGCGGCTGGCACACCGTGGCCCCGAGGTCCATCAGGCCCTGCGTGTACCGCGGCATGGCTTCGTGCAGCTCGCGCGTGGGCAGCAGCGCCCGCGCGTGCTCCCACAGCGCGCGCTCGTTCGCCGCCACGCTCAGGTCTTCGCGGAAACCCAGCACGCGCGTGAGCACGCGCTTGACGTTGCCATCGAGGATCGCGGCGCGCTCGCCGAAACAGAAGGAGGAGATCGCCGCCGCGGTCGAAGCGCCGATCCCGGGCAGTTCCTGCAGCTCCTGCGCGGTGCGCGGGAAGGCGCCGCCGTGCCGCAGCACCACCTCCTGCGCGCAGCGATGCAGGTTGCGCGCGCGGCTGTAGTAGCCCAGCCCGCTCCACAGCGCCAGCACGTCGTCGAGCGGCGCGGCCGCCAGGGCGCCCACATCGGGAAAGCGCTGCAGGAAACGCTCGTAGTAGCCCAGCACCGCGGCGACCTGCGTCTGCTGCAGCATGACCTCGGACAGCCACACGCGATACGGGTCTCGCGTGTTCTGCCAGGGGAGTTCGTTGCGGCCGTGCGTTTGCTGCCAACGCACCACGCGGCCGGCGAAGCCGGCCGTGACACAGGAACCTTCAGGCTCCGCCTTCCGGTGCTCGCCCTTCGGGCGGCCCGGCCGGCTCGCGTTCGTCATGCCGTCTTGAGGACAGGCTCCGCCACCGGCGCCCGCGCGCCCAGCGGCGTGTTGCCCAGGTGCTGCGTCAGCTCGGCGAGCTTGGCATCGAGCTGGTCCAGCCCCGCCTCCTGCGCCTCGATTTCGGCGATGCGGTCGTCCAGCCCGCTCGCGGCCTGCTGGATGCGCTCGATGGCCTCGAGCCGGCGGCCGAAGTTGCGGCGCCGCTCGCGCAGCTGCGCATCGAGCTGCGCCGCCGCGGACTTGTTCCACAGCTCCACTTCGCCCAGCGCCGACTCGTAGATCACGCGCAGCCGCGTGGCCAGCGCGCGCACCAGGCGATCGGCGAACTCGGGCTGCGCCAGGCGCAGGGCGTTGCTGACGCCCAGGTACTGGTTGTGGCTGCGTTCGACCAGGTCCAGGTCGCGTTCGTAGCGGGCCAGGTCCGGCTCGCGCGGCGCCTGCAGCGAGAAGCCGTATTCCGCATTGAGCTGGCGGAAGGTGCCCGTCAGCATGGTCTGGATCTCGTCGCTGATCTTGGCGGCCTTGCGCAGGCCCTCGCGCAGGCGGTCGAAGGTCTTCGCGTAGGCCTTGCGCACGCCCAGCTTCAGGCCGGGCTGGCGCAGGGCATCCGTGAGTTCCGTCATTTCGGTCTTCAGCGCCGCGGTGCCCAGCAGGTTGAACACGTCGCGCAGCAGCTTCAGGTGCACCGAGCGCACGGCGTGGATGCGGGCGCCGCTGGCGTCGAACTCGCCCTGCTCCTGCTCGATGCGCGCGCGCATGTGCTTGATGACCTGCATGTTCTTGCCGCGCAGGCCCTTGAGCTCCATCATCTGCTCCGCGAGGTCGCGGCGGCGGATCGACAGGTGGCGGGTACCCTCCATGCGCAGCTCGGTGATGTTGGCCGCGACCGAGGCGCGCAGGATCTTCTGCCGCTGGCCCATCACGCCGTGGGCCAGCGCCTGCTCCAGCACCGGCAGGCGGCTGGCCTTGAGCAGTTCGTGGTCGTCGTTGACCTTGGCCACCAGCCCCTTCTGGCCGGAGACCGGGATCACCTGGTGCTGCTTCAGCCCCAGGATCTCGGCGGTGGTGGCGCGCTGGCGCTCGATCTGCGCCTGCACCTGCGCGGGGGTGCTCAGGGCATCCCACAGCGTGTCGATCTTGTTCAGGACGACCAGGCGCGAGTCCGACGCGTTGTCCTCGGAGATCAGGTGCTCGCGCCAGATCTGCAGGTCGGACTTGGTCACGCCCGTATCGGCGGCCAGGATGAACACCACGGCGTGCGCCTGCGGGATCAGGTTGACCGTCAGTTCGGGCTCGGCGCCGATCGCGTTGAGGCCCGGCGTGTCCAGGATCACCAGCCCCTGCTTCAGCAGCGGGTGGGCGATGTTGATCAGGGCGTGGCGCCACTTGGGGATCTCGACCAGGCCATCCGCCCCCGTCATCGGGTTGTCCTCGGGCGTGTCGTCGTGCCACAGGCCGAGGGCGCGGGCCTGGTCCACCGTCACGCGGCGGATTTCCGAGACCTTCTCGATGGCCTGCGAGAGCTGGTCGGGATCGTTGACGTCGAGGTCCACCCGGTGCCACTTCTCCGGCACCATGCGCCATTCCATCAGCGGCTGCGTCTGCAGGCGCGTTTCGATGGGCAGCAGGCGCAGGCAGGGCGGAACTTCCGGGTCGTAGCCCAGCTCCGTGGGGCACATCGTGGTGCGCCCGGCGCTGGCTGGCATGATGCGGCGCTTGTAGCCCGCGAAGAAGATGGCGTTGATCAGCTCCGACTTGCCGCGCGAGAACTCGGCGACGAAGGCCACCATGACCTTGTCGGTGCGGATCTGGGATTCGAGGCGGCGCAGCCGTTCTTCCACCGCGCTATCGAGGAGGTCGTGGTCCTTCAGCCACTCGGACAGCAGCTTGAGGCGCAGGGCGAATTCACGCCGCCAGGCGCCATGCTGGTCGAACTGTTCGTTGAACGTTAGTGCCACTGAGATCCCGCCCCTCGACCGACTATAGCACCCGCCCCTGTACGGAATATCACCCTTTCTGGCAGTTCGGGCAGAAATAAGTCGCGCGTTGGCCTTGTCTCAACATGCGGATCGGCGAGCCGCAGACCCGGCACGGCTCGCCGGCGCGGTCGTACACCATGGCTTCGAGCTGGAAGTAGCCCGACTCGCCCTGCGCGTTGGAGAAGTCGCGCAGGGTGCTGCCCCCTTTCTCCACCGCCCTGGCGAGCACCTCGCGGATCGCGTCGCGCAGCTTCGCCGCGCGCGGCTTGCTGATGCGGAAGGCCGGCAGCGTCGGCCGGATGCCGGCCAGGAACAATGCTTCCGATGCGTAGATGTTGCCGACGCCGACGACGAGGTCGCCTGCGAGCAACACCTGCTTGACCGGGGCCCTGCGCTTCTTCAGGCCGGCGTGGAACGCGGCCAGGCCGAAGTCCTCGCCGAGGGGCTCGACGCCGAGGCCGCCCAGGAGCTTGCGCGCCTGCGCCGTGCCCTCGTCCTCGCAGAACACCACGGCCCCGAAGCGGCGCGGGTCGTTCAGGCGCAGCACGCCCTGCGTGGTCGCGAGGTCGAAGTGGTCGTGCAGGGCCGCATCCGGCAGGCCCGTGTCGAAGCGCAGGCTCCCGGACATGCCCAGGTGCACCAGCAGCAGGCCGCGGTCGAAATCGAGCAGCAGGTACTTGCCGCGCCGGCGCACGCCGGTCACGATGCGGCCCCGGAGGGCTTCGGTGGCGCAGCCGAGGGGCCAGCGCAGGGGCTTGCCCAGGCGCACGTCGAGCACCCGCGCGCCCACGATGCGGTCGGCAAAACTGAGGCGCGTGACCTCGACTTCCGGCAATTCGGGCATGGTCGGAACGGATTGTGCGGTTTCCCCGGCCCGCGGCACGGGGCTGCGCGGAAGTGGCCTGCGATTTTCCGGAGTGACCCGCTATCATGGTTCGATGAAGAGATTCCGTCAGGCGGGGCTGCTGCTCCTTGGCTATGCGTTCGCCGGCTCCGTGCTGGCGCAAGGGGCAGGCACGATCGTCGCCGCGGCGCCCGACAACAGCGGCTTGGATGCCGAACTGTTCTACCAGCTGCTGCTCGGCGAGCTGAACGTGCGCGGCCCGGAGCCGGCCGCGGGCTTCGCGCTGATCCTCGATGCGGCGCGCAAGACCACCGATCCCGCGCTCTACCAGCGGGCCGTGGAGCTGGCCTTCCAGGCACGCAGCGGCGACGCCGCGCTGCAGGCGGCGCGGGCGTGGAAGCAGGCCTTCCCGCAATCGCGCGAAGCGAACCGCTACGTGCTGCAGATCCTCGTCGCGCTCAATCGCATCCCGGAGAGCGCGGAGCCGCTGCGCACCGAGATCAACCTCTCCGAGGCGGGCGACCGGCCGGCGGTGATCTCGATGATCCCGCGCAACTACGCGCGCGTGAGCGACAAGAAGCAGGCCGCCACGGTGATCGAGCAGGCGCTGGCCGACTATCTGAAGAATCCCGAGACGGGCGCGGCCGCCTGGAGCACCATCGGCCGCATGCGGCAGGCCGCCGGCGACACCAATGGCGCCCTCGATGCCGCCCGCCGCGGCCAGGCGCTCAACGCGCGGGCCGAAGGGCCGGCGCTGCTGGCGCTGGAGCTGATGGATCCCAAGGTGCCGCAGGCGGAGGTGCTGGTGCGCAGCTACCTGCAGGCGCAGCCGCTGCCGGAGATCCGCATGGGCTATGCGCGGGCGCTGCTCGATGCGCAGCGCCACCAGGAGGCGCTCCAGCAGCTGCAGCTCGTGACCACGGAACGCCCCGAATTCCCGGAGGCCTGGCTGGCCCAGGGCGCCCTGCTGGTGCAGGACAACCAGCTGGCCACGGCGGAAACCTCCCTGAAGAAGTACATCGACCTGGCGCAGCAGCAGCCCGCCAGCGAGGACCGCAGCCGCGGCCTCGCGCAGGCGTACCTGTCGATGGCGCAGGTGGCGGAGAAGCGCCGCGACTTCACGGCCGCCGGCGCCTGGCTGGACCGCATCGAGAACTCGCAGGACCTGCTGGCGGCGCAGAACCGCCGCGCCTCCATCCTCGCGCGCCAGGGCAAGATGGACGAGGCCCGCAAGCTGATCCAGTCGCTGCCGGAGCGCGCGCCCGGCGATGCGCGCATGAAGATGACGGCCGAAGTGGCCCTGCTGCGCGAGAACAAGCAGTACAAGGCCGCCTACGAGCTGCTCGCCCAGGCCACGGCCAAGACGCCGAACGATCCCGACCTGCTCTACGACCAGGCCATGATGGCCGAGAAGCTCGGCGAGTTCGCCGACATGGAGCGGCTGCTGCGGCAGGTGATGGCGGTCAAGCCGGACTACCACCATGCGTACAACGCGCTCGGCTTCTCGTTCGCCGAGCGCAACCTGCGCCTGCCCGAGGCCAAGCAACTGATCCAGAAGGCGCTGGAATTCGCGCCCGGCGACCCGTTCATCACCGACAGCCTCGGCTGGGTCGAGTTCCGCCTGGGCAACCGCGCGGAGGCGCTGCGCATCCTGCAGGGCGCCTACAAGGACCGCCCCGACCCCGAGATCGCCGCCCACCTCGGCGAGGTCCTCTGGACGCTCGGCCAGAAGGACCTCGCCGAGAAGATCTGGCGCGAAGGCATGATGTTGGGCAGCGACAACGAGACGCTGCTGGAGACCCTCAAGCGGCTGAGGGTGCAGCCGTGACGCTGCGCGTCCTGCGTGGGTGGCTGTTCGCCACGGCGCTCGCCTTGCTGCTCGCCGGCTGCGCCACGCCGCCGCGGCCGGCGGTGCCGCCCGGCGTGCAGGTCTGGACCGGCCGGCTCGCCCTGAACGTCGAAGGCCGCGCGGGCGAGTCCTTTTCCGCCGGCTTCGAGCTGAAGGGGGCGCCCGAGACCGGCGAGCTGAGCCTCTTCAACCCGCTGGGCGGCACCGTGGCGGTGCTCGCCTGGGCGCCCGGCAGCGCCCTGCTGCGTTCCGGCGGCAAGACCCGGGAATTCCCCTCGCTGGATGCGCTGGCCGAGGAGGCCACGGGCGCGCCCATCCCCATCGCGGCCCTGTTCGACTGGCTGGCCGGCAAGGCCACGCCGGTGGCGGGCTGGCAGGCCGACGTGAGCCAGGTGGCCGAAGGCCGCCTGCGGGCCCGGCGCACCGATCCGCCGCCGGTCGCCGACCTGCGCCTCGCCTTCGACCACTGAAAAATGGTGCCCCGACGCTTCCCCACCCCGTGTGGGTCGCTGGCCTTGCAGGCCGCGGCGCTGCCAGAGGCAGCGCCTCTTCGGGCTGTCCAGGCCTGCGCAGGCAGGCCCGGAGCCGCAGCCCTCAGCCCCTCAGGGGCTTCAGCCTCCTCGAGGCGGCTCGGCGGAGGCTGAGTGCGCTCCCTGCACGACGTCGCCGCCCCGGCGAAGCTCAACCTGTTCCTGCACGTCACGGGGCGGCGCGGGGATGGCTACCACCTGCTGCAGTCCGTCTTCATGCTGCTGGACTGGCACGACACGCTGCATTTCGAGCGGCGCCCTGGCGGCGCGCTGAGCCGCGAGGACCTGGGCCCCGCCCTTCCTGAAGAAGACCTGACGCTGCGGGCCGCCCGCGCGCTGCAGCAGGCCACGGGCTGCACGCAGGGCGCGCACATCCAGGTGCTCAAACGCCTGCCCGCCGAAGCGGGCATGGGCGGCGGGTCCTCCGATGCGGCGAGCTGCCTGCTGGCACTCGATCGCCTGTGGGGACTGGGCCTGGCGCTGCCCGCGCTGGAGGCGATCGGCCTGAAGCTGGGGGCCGACGTGCCCTTCTTCCTGCGCGGACGCAACGCGTGGGTGGAAGGAATCGGCGAAGAAATCACTCCTGTAGAATTGCCGCGTGCCCGTTTCGCGGTGGTCAAGCCGCCCCGGGGCCTGGCCACCAAAGACATCTTTGGCAGCCCGGCCCTGAAACGCGATCGCAACAGTGCTACAATCTCTGGCTTTGCTGCAGATCCCTGGGGTTTCGGGCACAACGACCTGGAACCGGTAGCCCGGCAACTCGAGCCCCAAGTGGGCGAGGCGCTCGAATGGCTTTCCAGGCAGGGTCTGCGAGCCCGGATGACGGGTTCGGGCAGCGCGGTCTTCGCGCTGCTGCCGCCGGGGATCGCCCTGGCGCAGGCGCCGGCACGCTGGCTCGTTGAGGGCTGGGTGGTGCGGGAATGCGGCAATCTGGAGGTTCATCCCCTGGTGGGGTGGGCACCCAGCGACGATTCGGTTGGCAGCTGATCCGGCTGTCGACCCGTGTAGGGGAGTCGCCAAGTTGGTTAAGGCACCGGATTTTGATTCCGGCATGCGAGGGTTCGAGTCCTTCCTCCCCTGCCAAACCAGTCGTTAGTCGGGTCGCGCGTGGCGCGGCCCGCCCTCGACCGATAAAGGCGTCCGATCTCATGCAGCAGGCTGCTCCTCCGACCCCCGACTTCATGGTGTTCACCGGCAATGCCAATCCGGCATTGGCGCAAGAGATCGCAGGGCATCTCGGCATCTCGCTGGGCGCCGCGAGCGTCGGCCGCTTCTCCGACGGCGAAGTCACCGTGGAGATCAACACCAACGTCCGCGCGCGTGACGTGTTCGTGGTGCAGTCCACCTGCGCCCCGACCAACGACACCCTGATGGAACTGCTGATCATGGTCGACGCGCTCAAGCGCGCCTCGGCCGAGCGCATCAGCGCCGTGATCCCCTACTTCGGCTACGCCCGCCAGGACCGCCGGCCCCGCTCCACCCGCGTGCCGATCTCGGCCAAGGTGGTGGCCAACCTGCTGCAGACGGTGGGCGTGGCGCGCGTGCTGACCATGGACCTGCACGCCGACCAGATCCAGGGCTTCTTCGACATCCCGGTCGACAACATCTACGCGTCCCCGGTGCTGCTGAGCGACCTGCGGCAGAAGAACTACGAAGACCTGATCGTCGTCTCCCCGGACGTCGGCGGCGTGGTGCGCGCCCGCGCGATCGCCAAGCAGATGGGATGCGATCTCGCGATCATCGACAAGCGCCGCCCCAAGGCCAACGTGTCGGAAGTGATGCACGTGATCGGCGAGATCGAAGGCCGCAACTGCGTGATCATGGACGACATGATCGACACCGCCGGCACCCTGGTGAAGGCCGCCGAGGTGCTGAAGGAGCGCGGCGCCAAGCACGTCTACGCCTACTGCACCCACCCGATCTTCTCGGGCCCGGCCATCGACCGCCTCCAGAAGGGCGCGGCCCTCGACGAGGTGGTGGTCACCAATACGATTCCCCTGTCGGACGCGGCGCGCAAGTGCACCAAGATCCGCCAGCTGTCCGTCGCCCCGCTGATCGCCGAAACGGTGCAGCGCATCGCCAAGGGCGAATCGGTCATGAGTCTGTTCTCGGATCAGGTCGACCTGTTCTGAGGCTTTTCGCGCCCCTCTTCGAAGGGGCATTCTTGAACCGGGGGCGCACTGGTCGCGGTGGCTCCTGAACTGGAGATTGCAATGAAATTCGTCGCTTTCGAGCGCGCCAAGCAGGGTACGGGTGCGAGCCGCCGCCTGCGCAACGTCGGCAAGACGCCCGGCATCGTCTACGGTGGCGAGGGCCAGCCCCAGCTGATCGAACTGGACCACAACGCCCTGTGGCACGCCCTGAAGAAGGAAGCGTTCCACTCGTCCATCCTGGACATGGAGCTGAACGGCAAGTCCGGCAAGGTGCTGCTGCGTGACGTGCAGTACCACCCGTTCCGCCAGCAGGTCCAGCACATCGACTTCCAGCGCGTGGACGCCAACACCCGCCTGCACATGAAGGTGCCGGTGCACTACAAGGGCGCCGAGGAATCCGAAGCGGTCAAGCTGGACCACTGCCTGGTCAACCCGGTCGTGAACGAACTGGACATCTCCTGCCTGCCGGCCGACCTGCCGGAGTTCATCGAGATCGACCTGGCCGGCCTGAAGAAGGGCACGGTGCTGCACCTGAACGACGTCCAGCTGCCGAAGGGCGTGAAGGCCGTGACGCACGGCAAGCCGAACCCGGTGCTCGTGTCGGTGGTGACGCCGGCCTCCGAGGAGTCCGCCGAAGCCGCCGCCGCTGCCGAGGGCGCCGCCCCGGCCGCCGAGGCCGCCAAGGCCGCCCCGGCCAAGGGCGGCAAGGACGCCAAGAAGGCCCCGGCGAAGAAGTAATCTTCCGCCCTGGGTCCCCGCCTGCGCGGGGACGACGAAATCAGCCCGCGCAAGCGGGCTTTTTTCTTGCCCGGCTGGCGACAATATTGCCTTCGGCGCCCGCGCGCCTCCGATTACCTTCGCTCCATCCATGATCAAGCTGTTTGTCGGCCTGGGCAATCCCGGCCCCGAGTACGAGGCGACGCGCCACAACGCCGGCTTCTGGTGGCTGGACGAACTGGCCCGCGAGCTGAAGGTCAACCTGGTGACCGAACGCGGCTACCAGGCCCTGGTGGCGCGCGCCACCATCCACGGGCACACGGTCTGGCTGCTGGAACCCCAGACCTTCATGAACCTGTCGGGCCGCTCGGTCGCGGCGCTGGCGCGCTTCTACAAGATCCAGCCGGAAGAGATCCTGGTCGCCCACGACGAACTCGACGTCGTCCCCGGCCAGGCCAAGCTGAAGTTCGGCGGCAGCCACGCCGGCCACAACGGCCTGCGCGACATCCATGCGCAGCTGGGCACCGGGGACTACTGGCGGCTGCGCCTCGGCATCGGCCACCCGGGCGTCAAGTCCGAAGTGATCAACTGGGTGCTGAAGAAGCCGGCGCCGGAGCAGCGCACCGCCATCGAGGAATGCGTCACCCGCACGATCAAGGCCTTCCCCGCGCTGCTGGCCGGCGAGATGGAGAAGGCCACGCTGATCGTGCACACGCACAAGGCGCCGCGCCCGAAACCGCCGCGGCCCGAAGGGACCTGATCGCACCACTACCCCCGAGAGGAGACACCGTGCCCGACAAGACCCTGATCCTCGCCGCCGCCCTGGCCCTGGCCAGCCCCTGGTCCGGGGCCCAGACGGTCTGGCGCTGCGGCAACAGCTACAGCCAGGAGCCCTGCGCGGGCGGCACGGCGGTCCCCCTGTCGGAACCGGTGACGGGCCGGCCGGCGCCCACCCCGGTGTCCAACGCGGACGCCCGGCTCGCGGCGGAGATGGAGAAGGCGCGGCTCACCCAGGAGCGCAACGCGCCGAAGGCGATCGTGATCGGCGCGCCGGTCGAGGCGCCCCCGCTCGCTGCGCGCAAGGAGGGCACCAAGCCCAAGTCAGGCAAGCTGGAGCAGTTCACGGCGGTCTCGCCGGCGCCGCCCAAGGAAAAGAAGAAAAAGAAGGACTAGCCTTCTTCCTTCTCGCTCCCCTCCTGGGGGAGGACCGGGGAGGGGGCGCTTGCAGCCGCTGCACCCTTCGCCTCCGCCACCAGCCTGCGGTACTTCGCCCACAGCGTCTCCCGGCTCTCCACCCTCTTCGGGTCCACCGGAATGCACGCCACCGGGCACACCTGCACGCACTGGGGCTCGTCGAAGTGCCCCACGCACTCCGTGCAGCGTTCGGGAGCGATCTGGTAGATCTCGGGACCGAGCGAAATGGCTTCGTTCGGGCACTCCGGCTCGCACACATCGCAGTTGATGCACTCGTCGGTAATCATCAATGCCATGACGCGCGGACTCCAGGGGCTGGCTTACTACTTCTGGCATTATCGCCGGCTGCATGAGCCTGTTCCTGGTCAAGCGGCTGATCACCCTCATCGCGACGCTGGTAGGCACCTCGGTCGTCGTGTTCCTCATCCTCGAAGTCCTACCGGGGAACGCGGCGCAGGTGCTGATGGGGCCCGACGCCTCGCCCGAAGCGGTCGTCGCACTGGCCCGCAAGCTGGGCCTGGACCGGCCCGCCCCGGTGCGCTACTGGGAATGGGCCACCGGCATGCTGCACGGCGACCTGGGGCTGAGCTATGCCTACAGCACGCCGGTCGGCGAACTGGTGCTCGAACGGCTGGCGCTGACCGTGCCGCTCGCGTTGCTGGCCATGGCGTTCACGACAGTCCTGGCGCTCGCCGCCGGCATCTACGCCGCCTCGCGCCACAACAAGCTGGGCGACGTGGGCATCATGGGGCTCACGCAGATCGGCATCGCCATCCCCAACTTCTGGTTCGCGATCCTGCTGATCCTGCTGTTCTCGGTGCACCTGGGCTGGTTCTCCGCCGGCGGCTTCCCCGGCTGGGAGGAAGGCCTGCTGCCGGGCCTGCGCGCGCTGATGCTGCCGGCGCTGTCGCTGGCGGTGGTGCAGGCGGCGATCCTCGCGCGCATCACGCGCTCCTCGGTGCTGGAGGTGCTGCGCGAGGACTTCGTGCGCACCGCCCGCGCCAAGGGCGTGTCGCAGCGCGGCGCGCTGTGGGGCCACGTGCTGCGCAACGCGCTGATCCCGGTCATCACCGTCATGGGCCTGCAGTTCGCGGAGCTGCTGGCCGGCACCATCGTGGTGGAGAGCGTGTTCTACCTGCCCGGGCTGGGCCGGCTGATCTTCCAGTCGATCGCCAACCGCGACCTGATCGTCGTGCGCAACTGCGTGATGCTGCTGGCGGCGATGGTGGTGATCGTGAACTTCGTGGTGGACGTGCTGTACGCCGTGATCGACCCGCGCGTGAAGGCGAGCGACATATGACTGCGCCCCGAAGCGGCCTGCGGCCGCCTTCGCCTCGAGGGGGCGCCACCAGCGGCCCGGCAAAGCCGGTTCCGCGGTGGCACTGGAGCGGGAGCCCCCCATGAGCGCCGTACTGGAAACCGCACCGTTCGTGCCGCCGGCCGGCCCCGGCTTCTGGCACCGCGCCCTGCGCCACCCCAGCTTCGTGATCGGGCTGGTGCTGAGCCTGCTGGTGGTGCTGGCGGCGGGACTGTCCTTCGCCTGGACGCCGCACGACCCGTACGAGATCGACATGGCGCTGAAGCTCAGGGCGCCCGACGCGCGCTACTGGCTGGGCACCGATCCCTTCGGCCGCGACATCGCCTCCCTGCTGCTGGTCGGCGCGCGCGCTTCCATCGTGGTCGGGATCGTCGCCGTCGGCATCGGGCTGGTGATCGGCACGGCGCTGGGCCTGCTCGCCTCGGCGAAGCGCGGCTGGGTCGAGGAGGCGATCATGCGCCTGTCGGACTTCGGCTTCGCCTTCCCCGCCATCCTCTCGGCCATCATGCTCACGGCGGTGTTCGGCCCGGGCATGGTCAACGCGATCGTCGCGATCGGCATCTACAACATCCCGACCTTCGCGCGCATCACGCGGGCCTCGGCCAACGCGGTGTGGGCGCGCGAGTTCGTGCTGGCCGCGCGCGCCAGCGGCAAGGGCCCCTTCACGATCACGATGGAGCACGTGCTGCCCAACATCCTGTCGGTGCTGATCGTGCAGGCGACCATCCGCTTCGCCATCGCGATCCTCGCCGAGGCCGCGCTGTCCTACCTGGGGCTGGGCACGCAGCCGCCGCAGCCCTCCTGGGGCCGCATGCTGAGCGAGGCACAGAGCCTCCTGTTCCAGGCGCCGCGGCTGGGCGTGTTCCCCGGCCTCGCAATCGCCATGGCGGTGCTGGGCCTCAATCTCCTGGGCGACGGCTTGCGCGATCTGTTCGACCCGCGCCTGGCCCGCAAAAGGTAATGAGCCCCCACGCTCCGCACTTCGTGTCGTCGCTGCCCACCGAAGGGGCGCAAGCCTCCCTCGGGGCGGCCCGGCGGGAGGCTTGATGGCACTGCTCGAAGTCAGGGACCTCTCGGTCGAACTGCAAACGCACCGCGGGCCCGCGTACGCCGTGCGCGACGTGAGCTTCTCCCTGGAGCCGGGCGAGACGCTGGGCCTGGTCGGCGAGTCGGGCTGCGGCAAGTCGATCACCGCGCTGGCGCTCCTGGGCCTGCTGCCGGAGAACGCCCGCGTGACGGGCAGCATCGTGTTCGAGGGCCGGGACCTGGTGGGCCTGCCCGAGCGCGCGCTGCGCGCGCTGCGCGGCGACCGCATCGGCATGGTCTTCCAGGAGCCGATGACGGCGCTGAACCCGGTCCACACCGTGGGCGACCAGGTGGCCGAGCCGCTGCGGCTGCACCGCCGGCTCGCCGCGGCCACCGCCCGCAAGGAGGCGATCGCCCTGCTGGACCGCGTCGGCATCCCGGACGCCGCGCGCCGCATCGACGCCTACCCGCACCAGTTCTCCGGCGGCCAGCGCCAGCGCATCACCATCGCGATGGCGCTCGCCTGCGGGCCCGACCTGCTGATCGCGGACGAGCCCACCACGGCGCTGGACGTCACCATCCAGCGGCAGATCCTGGACCTGATCCGCGAACTGGTGGCCGAACGGCGCATGGCCTTGATCCTGATCTCGCACGACCTCGGGGTGATCGCGCAGAACGTGCGCCGCATGCTGGTGATGTACGGCGGCAGCGTGGTGGAGAACGGGCCCACGGACTCGGTGTTCGCCAACCGCATGCATCCGTACACGCTGGGCCTGTTCGCGGCGCGGCCGGGCCTGCGCGGCATGAAGGGCCAGCGGCTGGTGACGATCCCGGGGACGGTACCGGAGCTGGTGGACCTGCCGAAGGGCTGTCCGTTCGCGGGAAGGTGCCGGTGGACGGTCGGCGAGTGCAATGCGGCCTTGCCCGGGGTGCGGGAGGTGGCCGAAGGGCATGGGGCGCGCTGCATCCGGCTGGAGTTGGTGGCGAAGGAGCGGGACCTGGCCGCGCCCGCCCTCACCCCTGCCCTCTCGCAGAGGGGGAGGGAGCAACAGCCATGACGGCGCCGCTGCTGGAGGTCGAGGACCTCGTCAAGGACTACGCATTGCCGCGCGAGAAGCTGTTCGAGGCACCAGGCAAGGTGCACGCCCTGCGCGGGGTGAGCTTCACGATCCAGGCCGGGCGCAGCCTCGGCGTGGTGGGGGAGTCGGGGTCGGGCAAGTCCACCCTGGCGCGGCTGGTCATGGCGCTGGACCGACCGACGTCGGGCCGCGTGCGGCTGCTGGGAAAGGACCTGCACGCGCTGCCGCGCGAGGAACTGCGGCGGGCGCGGCGCGACTTCCAGATGGTGTTCCAGGATCCCTACGGCTCGCTCGACCCCCGCCGCACCGTGGAACGCATCGTCACCGAGCCGCTCGCGGCCCAGGGCGGCACGCCGCGCGAGGAGCAGCACCGTCGCGCCAGCGAGGTGCTGCAGGCCGTGGGGCTGCGCCCCAGCGACCTGCGCAAGTACCCGCACGAGTTCTCCGGCGGCCAGCGCCAGCGCATCGCCATCGCCCGCGCGCTCGTCACCCGGCCGCGGCTGATCGTGGCCGACGAGCCGGTCAGCGCGCTGGACGTCTCGGTGCAGGCGCAGGTCCTGAACCTGATGCAGGACCTGCAGGCGGAGTTCGGCATCACCTACATGCTGATCAGCCACGACCTCGCGGTGGTCCAGCACCTCTGCGACGACGTCGCCGTGCTGTGGCAGGGCCGCATCGTGGAACAGGGTCCGCCCGAACGCCTGTTCGCGCGGCCGCAGCACGACTACACGCGCACCCTCGTGGAGGCGGTGCCCGAGCCCGAGCCGCCACCCCGGCCCAGCCCCCTTGCCACCCCGTTCCAAAGTCGGGGATGATCCCCACGTTCCAACCTCAGCTCTCGCTCCTGGAGTTCGAAGAATGTTGAATCGCCGCAGCGTCCTCGCGCACAGCGCCTCGCTCGCCGCCCTCGCCACCCTGCCCCCCGCGGCGCTGGCCCAGGGCCGCAAGGACTCGATCGTGATGGCCATGGCCCTCGAGCCCAGCCCCGGCCTCGATCCCACCGGCGGCGCCGCCTCGGCCATCGGCGAGGTCACGCTGTACAACATCTTCGAGACGCTCACCAAGATCCACCCGGATGGCTCGGTCACCCCGCTGCTGGCGGAAGGCTGGGAGGTCTCGCCCGACCTCACCACCTACACCTTCAGGCTGCGCAAGGGCGTGAAGTTCCAGAACGGCGAGCCCTTCGACGCCCAGGCCGTGAAGTTCTCGTTCGACCGCGCCGGCGGCGAGAAGAGCACCAACAAGGACAAGCGCACCTTCGCCAACCTCACCACCCGCGCGGTGGACGAGCACACGGTGGTGATCCTCACCAAGGAAGTGGATCCCGACTTCCCCTTCCTGCTCGGGCAGGCCACCGCCGTGATCGTGGAGCCGAAGAGCGCCGACACCAACATGACGAAGCCGGTGGGCACCGGCCCCTTCGTGCTGGAGAACTGGGTCAAGGGCTCCTCGATCACGCTGAAGAAGTGGGACGGCTACCGCAACGCCGGGGCCATCAAGCTGCAGCGCGCCACCTTCCGCTTCATCTCCGACCCCGCCGCGCAGGTGGCGGCGCTGCTCGCGGGCGACGTCGATGCCTTTCCGCGCGTCACGCCGCGCAGCGTGGAGCAGTTCAAGGGCAACGGCCGCTTCCAGGTCGTCGTGTCCGGCTCGCGCGCCAAGACCATCCTGGCGATCAACAACAAGAAGAAGCCGTTCGACGACATCCGCGTGCGCCGCGCGGTGGCGATGGCCATCGACCGCAAGGCGGTGATCCAGGGCGCGGGCGACGGCTTCGGCGCCCCGATCGGCAGCCACTATCCGCCCAGCGCGCCGGGCTACGTCGACATGACCGGCGTGAACCCCTACAACCCCGAGAAGGCGAAGGCGCTGCTGAAGGAAGCGGGCGTCAACGGTCCGCTGGAAGTCACCATCACGCTGCCGCCGCCCCCTTATGCGCGCCAGGGCGGCGAGGTGATCGCCTCGCAGCTTTCCAAGATCGGCATCCAGGCCAAGCTGCAGAACGTCGAGTGGGCGCAGTGGCTGTCCAACGTGTACGGCAACAAGAACTACGACATGACGATCATCTCGCACGTCGAGCCCTTCGACCTCGGCAACTTCGCCAAGCCGGACTACTACTGGAACTACCACTCCGACAAGTTCGACCAGCTGTACGGCAAGTACAAGACCACCGCCAGCGCCAAGGACCGCCTGAAGCTGCAGGCCGACCTGCAGAAGCTGATCGCGGAGGACTCGGTGCACGCATTCCTGTACCAGCCGCAGTGGGTCACGGTGGCCAACAAGAACGTGAAGGGCTTGTGGAAGGACATGCCGATCTTCGCCAACGACCTGTCCTCCCTCTCCTGGGGTTGAAGATGATGAACCAGCGTCGCCGGGCCGCCCCAGGACGCCAGCGCCCCCTCGAGGGGCAGCGACCCACGCGCGGTGGGAAAGCGGGGAGGCTCCCATGACGCGGGAGGCGCTGCACGAACTCTCCGCGCCGGCGCTCGTCGAGCTCTATCGGCGGCGCGAGGTCTCGCCGGTTGAAGTGGCGCGCAGCGTGCTCGGGCACGTCGAGCGCTGGGAACAGTACCTGCACGCGCTCTACCTGCTGCGCCCCGAGCAGGTGCTGGAGCAGGCGCGCGCGAGCGAGGCGCGCTGGCTGAAGGGCGAGCCCCTGGGCCTGCTCGATGGCGTGCCGGTGACGATCAAGGACAACATCGCCACCCGCGGCGACCCGACGCCGCTCGGCACCGCGGCCAGCGAACTGATCCCGGCGTCGGCCGACGCCCCGCCCGCCGCGCGCGTGCGCGAACAGGGCGCCGTGCTGCTGGCCAAGACCACGATGCCGGACTACGGCATGCTGTCCTCGGGCCTGTCTTCCTTCCACAAGCTCGCGCGCAACCCCTGGGACCTGACGAAGACCCCCGGCGGATCCAGCGCCGGGGCCGGCGCCGCAGCCGCGGCCGGCTACGGCCCGCTGCACCTCGGCACCGACATCGGCGGCTCGCTGCGGCTGCCGGCGGGCTGGTGCGGCATCTTCACCTTGAAGCCCAGCCTCGGCCGCGTGCCGATCGACCCGCCCTACATGGGCCGCGCGGCCGGGCCCATGACGCGCACGGTGCAGGACGCCGCGCTGCTGATGCGGGTGCTGGCCCATCCCGACGAGCGCGACAGCATGAGCCTGCCGGCGCAGGACATCGCCTGGTCGTCCTTCGATGCCGGCTCGGATCGCCTGCGCGGCCTGCGCGTCGGCCTGCTGCTGGAGGCCGGCTGCGGCCTCGCCGTGGACCCGGAGGTCCGGGCTGCGGTGCAGAAGGCTGCGCGGGCGTTCGAGCGCGCCGGCGCGGTGGTCGCGCCGATGAAGCCCTTCATGACGCAGGCCATGCTGGACGGCATGGACCACTTCTGGCGCATGCGCTCGCACGTCGACATGCGCAGCCTGCCGCCGGACGTGAAGGCGCGCGTGCTGCCCTACATCCAGCAGTGGGCCGACAGCGCCGCCGGCCTCACCGGCGAGGCCGTGTTCCGCGCCTTCCACCAGTTCCACCTGACCCGCGTCGCCGCGGTCAACGCCTGCCGGCCCTTCGACTACGTGCTCGCGCCGGTCTCGCCGCTGCCGGCCTTCGCGGCGGAACTGCCCTCGCCCACCAACGACCCGCTGCGGCCGCTGGAGCACATCGGATTCACGGTGCCCTTCAATATGTCGGAGCAGCCGGCCGCCTCGATCAACTGCGGCTACACGGCCGCGGGTCTGCCGATCGGGCTGCAGATCATCGGCAAGCGCTTCGACGACCTCGGCGTGCTGCAGGTCGCGCGCGCCTTCGAACTGGTGCGCGAGCCGCAGCGGCCGTGGCCGCAGCCGCCCTCCGAAGCCATCCACCATGTGGACTGACGTCCTCGGCAACGGGCTCACCCTGCGCGACGGGGCGAGCCTGGCCGGGGTCCAGGACTTCGTCGAGGGCTTCCTGGCCAGCGAGGCGCGCGTCGCCAACATCCTGCAGGCGCAGCGGGACGAGAGCCCGATCGTGCAGGCGTACTGCGCGGCGCTGCACATGTTCGCGGAGACGGGCGATGCGCCGGCCCACGCGCGGCCGTTCGTGGAACGCGCGCGGGCGGGCGCAGCGTCCGTGACGGCCCGCGAGCAGCGCTTCATCGAAGCCGTGGCCGCCTGGGTCGAGGGCGACCTGCCCCGGGCCATCCGCCTGCACGAGGAGCAGGCTCGCGAGCATCCGCGCGATCTCGCCTCGCTGAAGCTCGGCCAATACCACCTCTTCAACCGCGGCGACTCGCCCGGCATGCTACGCCTCGCGCTGCAGGCGCTGCCGGCCGCGGGCGAGGTGCCCTGGCTGCACGGCATGCTCGCCTTCGCCTGGGAGCAGTGCCACTTCCTCGAGCAGGCCGAGGCCGCCGCGCGGCGCGCGATCGCGCTGCGGCACAAGGAGCCGTGGGCGCACCACGCGCTCGCGCACGTGATGCTCACGCAGGGCCGCCTGGCCGAGGGCCACGCCTTCCTCCAGGACGTGAGCCCCACGTGGACGGGCCTCAACTCCTTCATGGTCACGCACAACTGGTGGCACCAGGCGCTGTTCGCGCTGGAACTGGATCGCCCGGAAGAAGTCCTCGCCCTGTTCGACCGCCGCGTGTGGACCGAGGTCAGGGAATACAGCCAGGACCAGATCAACGCGGTGTCGCTGCTGGCGCGCGCGGAGCTGGCCGGCATCGACGTCGGCCCGCGCTGGCAGGAGGTCGGCGACTACCTCGCGCGGCGCGGGCACGACCACGTGCTGCCCTTCCTTGACCTGCAGTACCTGTACGGCCTCGCCCGCGCCGGCCGCCAGGAGGC
The DNA here is from genome assembly GCF_016722785.1 of Ramlibacter monticola. Classification (GTDB taxonomy): domain Bacteria; phylum Pseudomonadota; class Gammaproteobacteria; order Burkholderiales; family Burkholderiaceae_C; genus Ramlibacter; species Ramlibacter monticola. The sequence goes on from NZ_JAEQNE010000005.1 coordinate 122,108, forward strand.
CGCGCAGGCCCTGATGGAATCGATCGGGCGCCACGCGCTCGCCTGCAGCGGCGACGAGGCCGTGGTGTGGCAGCGCGTGTGCGTGCCGGCGGCGCGCGGCCTGCTGGCCCACGCGCAGGGGGACTGGAAGACGACGGTGGAAGCGCTGGGGCACGCGCTGCCCCGCCTGGTGGAGATCGGCGGCAGCCACGCCCAGCGCGACCTGTTCGCGCAGGTCCACCTCGATGCCCTGGTGAAGGCGGGACACCTCGCCGGCGCGCAGAACCTGCTGCAGCCGCTGGTGCGCGCGCAACCCGAATCGAAGCGCCTGCAGCGCCAGGCGGCGCGGCTCTATGCCGCGCTGGAGCTGCCTTCGGTGGCCACCAGCTTGCGCTGGTCGTAGACCGGCTGCGGCGGCAGGTCCGCCAGGTGGCGCGTGTCGGCCCAGCTCAGGATCTCGAATACCCCTCCGGTCACGCGGATGCGGTTCACGCCCGCGTTGGGGATCTCGCTCTGGCGCGGCCCTTTCAGACCCAGCGAGCGCGCGGTGCGGTAGACCATGTCCAGCACGCCGCCGTGCGTGACCACCACCACCGTCTGCGCCGGGTGCGCGGCGACCACGCGCTGCACGGCCTCCATCACCCGCGTGTGGAACCGGCGGGTGGACTCGCCCTCGGGCATGGCGAAGTCTTCCTCGAAGCGCAGCCAGCCCTCCCAGGCCTGCGGGTGCTCGCGCTGGATGTCGTCCACGCGCATGCCGTCCACGCGGCCGAAGGCCTGCTCGCGCAGGCCGCTGTCGGCCACCGGCCGCAGGGCGAGCTCACCGGCGATGGGTTCGGCGGTCTGGCGGGCGCGCAGCAGGTCGCTCGCGTAGACCGCGTCGGCCTTCTCGCCGGCCAGGCGCGTGGCGAGGCGGCGGGCCTGTTCGAGTCCGATGGCGTTGAGCGCGACATCGACCTGTCCCTGGAACCGCAGCTCGCGGTTCATCTCGGTCTCGCCGTGCCGCACCAGCACCAGTTCGGTAGTTCGCATGGCGAAATTATCTCCTCCATTGCGAGATGCGGGGTGCGCACAAACCCACGCAGTGGGTCTATTTACGCCTTAAAACCTGACCGCCGAACGCAGAGGTCGCAAAGGTACGCAGAGGACGCAGAAGGACAGCCAGTGAAAAAGGATTTTTCTGCGTCCTCTGCGTATCCTCTGCGCCCTCTGCGTTCGGCCGTCTGGTTTTACTCCCGCCCCAAGCTGCGCACTTTCTCGACCAGCCGCTGCTGCACCGTCGGCGAGACGAACTGGTGCACCTCGCCGCCCAGGATCGCGATCTCGCGCACGAAGGTGCCGCTGATGAACTGGTACTTGTCGCTGGGGGTGAGGAACACCGTCTCCACTTCGGGCATCAGGTGGCGGTTCATTCCGGCGAGCTGGAACTCGTAGTCGAAGTCCGTCACCGCCCGCACGCCTCGCACCATCGCCTTGCCGCCGCGCGCCACGACGAAGTCGCGCACCAGGCCGCTGAAGCCTTCCACCGTGACCTGCGGGTAGTCCTTGAGGGCCTCGCGCGCCATGTCGATGCGCTCCTGCATCGTGAACAGCGACTTCTTGTGGTGCCCCGCCGCCACCGCCACGATCAGGCGGCCGAACAGCTGGCAGGCGCGGTGCACCACGTCCTCGTGGCCCAGCGTCATGGGATCGAAGGTGCCGGGGTAGACGGCGAGGACGTCGGTGGCCATGGGAATCTCCTGGAGGCCGGCCGCGCCGGCAAGCGGTGTGCGCGAATTATGCAGTGCGGCGCAGCAGGTGCCCGTGCACCGCGCCGGCCTTCAGGTGGCGCAGTGCTTCGAGGCCGTGCCGCGCCAGCGCCTCGCCCTGCCAGGGGCTCGGGGCCTCGAGGTAGACGAAGCCCTGCGGCGCCACGGCCGGCAGGGCCGCGGCCAGCGCCTTGTCGAACAGGTCGGCCTCGAAGGGCGGGTCCAGGAAGACCAGGTCCACGCTGCCGGCCGGCAGCCCGGCGAGCACCGTCAGGGCATTGCCTCGCTGCACGCGCACGTTGGCCGCTTCCAGGCGCTTGACCACGGCCCGCAAGGCATCGACCAGCCCGGCGTCCGCTTCGACCAGCAGGACGTCGGCCGCGCCGCGCGAAGCCGCTTCCAGGCCCAGGGCACCGGTCCCCGCGAAGGCGTCGACGCAGCGCCAGCCGGCCAGGTCCTGCCCGAGCCAGTTGAACAGGGTTTCGCGCACGCGGTCCGGCGTGGGCCGCAGCCCGGGGCGGTCCGGCACGTCCAGCCGGGTGCGCTTCCAATGGCCGCCGATGATGCGGACCTGGTTGGGAAGGCTGCGGCGGACGGGAGGGCTGGCGGGGCGGGGCATCGCGCGAGCTTACCTTTGCGGGCGCCCAAAAAAATGGGCACGGCCTTGCGGCCGTGCCCTACTTTCTCCCTGTGAAACTCGCTCGCGTGCTCGCAAGTGGATGCGTGACAGCGCAATCGAATTGTTGAGGGTCTCGCGATTTCGCGCTGGCGATCCCCTGTCAAAGTTGACAGGTGGGCGGCCACTCCGCCGCCATCACTGTCGGGCGGACGCCACGTCGGCGCCAACCACGACCGTCACCATGCGATCCGGCTGCAGTTTGCGGGCGAAAGCCGCCTTGATGTCCGCCGCCGTGACCTTCTCGACCTGCTTCGTCCAGGTGTCCAGGTAATCGAGCGGCAGGTCGTACCAGGCGATGTTGGCCAGGTTGTCCACCAGCTTGCGGTTGCTGTCGATGCGCAGCGCGAAGCCGCCGATCATGAAGTCCTTGGCGGCCTTCAGTTCGGCCTCGGTGGGGCCTTCGGCCACGAAGCGCCGCACCACGTCGCGCGACACCTGCACCGCCTGCGCCGCCTGGTCGGGGCGCGTCTGCAGGCCCACGGTGAAGGCGCCCGCGTGCATCCCCGGCGAGAAGTAGCTGTAGACGCTGTAGCTCAGTCCGCGCTTCTGCCGCACTTCCTCCGACAGGCGCGAGACGAAGCCGCCGCCACCCAGGACGTAGTTGCCCAGGAGCAGCGGGAAGTAGTCGGGGTCCGAGCGCTTGTAGCCCGGCTGGCCGATCAGGACGTGCGCCTGGGCCGAGGCGAAGGGGATGTTGCGTTCGGCCGCGGCGCTGAGCGCCGGCACTTCGGCCACCGGCGGCAGTGGCTCGCAGCGGCCATTCGGCAGCCGCGACAGCAGGGTGGTGGCGATCTGGTCCGCCTGCGCCCGGCTCACGGCGCCCACGATGCTCACCTTGGCGCGGCAGGGCAGGATCGCGCGGTAGAAGTCCTGCATGTCCTGCACCGCGATGCGCGAGACCGATTCCTCGGTCGTGTCGTTGCCGTAGGGATGCCCGCCGTAGACCGCCTGGCCGAAGGCCCGGGCCGCGACCGTGGCGGGTCGGGTGTTGGCTTCGCGGATGGAGGCGATCATGCGCTGGCGGTCGCGCTGCCAGACCGTGTCGGGGAAGGACGGCTCGCCCAGCTCGCGCGCGGCCAGCTTCACGGCCTTGTCCAGGAGGTCGGGATAGGTGAGCGAGCGCAGGTTGAAGCTCATGCGGTCCAGGCCCGCGCCGCCGCCGAAGGAGGCGCCCAGGTCGGCCCAGGCTTCGCCGAGCTGGTTCTCGTCCAGGGCCGGTTCGCCGTTGCGCGCCGCGATGCCCTTGGAAGTCATGTCGGCGGTGATGCCGGCCAGGCCCGCCTTGCCGGCCGGGTCGCGGCGCTCGCCGGCGTCGAAGTCGATCTCGACGTCCACCATCGGCAGGCCGGGGCTTTCGATCAGCAAGACCTGCGCGCCGCTGGCCTGCTGCCATTTCTGGATCGGCAGCGCCGCGGCGGCCGGGGCGACGAAGGCGCAGGCGAACAGGCCGGCCAGCGCGCCGCGCGCGAGGAAATTCAGGATGCGCATGGGGACCTCTCAGTGGCGCAGTTGGACGGCGGGGGTGCGGGGCTTGCGGTTCGGGTCGACCGGCAGCGGGCGCAGGATGCCCACGGTGAGCTGCTCGTCGCCGAAGTAGCGCGCCGCCACCGACTTGACCTGCTCCGGCGTGACTTCGCGCAGGCGGGCCATCAGGCGTTCGTCGGCATCGATCGGCAGGCCCATCACCCAGGCGCTGCCCAGTTCGCGGGCCTGGTTCATCACCGAGTCCAGCTTGTAGATCTCGCCCGCGATCCAGCGGGTCTTCACGCGCTGCAGTTCCGCCTCGCTCACGCCTTCGCGCGCCACGCGGGCTACCTGGGCGCGCAGGCCCGCTTCGACCTGCTCGGGCGTCTTGCCGGCGGCGGGCACGCCGGACAGCGTGAAGAGCTGCGGGCCGCGGCCCCAGAGCCCGTTGCCCGCGTCGACGCTGTCGGCCACGCGGTCCGGCCCCTGCGTCAGGGCGCGGTCCAGGCGCGCGCCCTCGTAGCCATCGAGCACGCCGGACAGCACGGTGAGCGCGAGCGCGTCGTCGTTCTCGGGAGTCTTCTCGAAGGAGCGCAGCTGCGGCACCTTGAAGGCGAGCGCCACGTACGACTGTTCCGCCGGCGCCTTGAATTCGACGCGGCGCATGCCGTTCTGCGCCGGCTCCTCGCGCGGCTTGCGCGGCGGCAAGGTCCGGGAGGGGATGCTGCCGTAGTACTTGTCGACCAGCGCGCGCACCTTCGCCGGGTCGACGTCGCCGGCGATGATCACGGCGGCATTGGCCGGCACGTACCAGCGGCGGAAGAACTCGCGGGCGTCCTGGGGCGTCATGGCGTCGAGGTCGCTCATCCAGCCGACGACCGGGCGCCGGTACGGGTTGGCCTGGTAGACGGTGGCGCTGAGCTGTTCGTAGAGCAGGCCGCGCGGATTGTCTTCGGTGCGGGTGCGGCGCTCCTCCTTCACCACTTCCAGCTCGCGCTTGAACTCGTCGTCGGGCCACTGGTTGTTGGCGAAGCGGTCGGCTTCCAGCCGCATCACGTCCTCCAGCCGGCTGGCGGGGATCTGCTGGAAATAGCCGGTCTGGTCCCGGGTGGTGAAGGCGTTCTCGCGGCCGCCGAGCGCGGCCACCCGGCGCGAGAACTCGCCCGGCTTGATGGTGGGCGTGCCCTTGAACATCATGTGCTCCAGCACGTGGGCGACGCCCGTCGTGCCGTCCACTTCGTCCATGGCGCCTACGCGCACGTACACCATGTGCACGGCGGTGGGGGCGCGGCGGTCGGGCTTGATGATGACCGTCATGCCGTTGGCGAGCTGGTATTGCAGGGGCTTTTCCTGGGCCGGCGCCGGACCCGCGATCTGGGCTTGGGCGGCAGGAAAGAGGGCCAGCGGCAGCGCGGCCGCCAGGGGGAGGAGGGAGCGCAGGAGTCGTTTCATAGAATCGTGTGATTCTAGAAACCTCCCCGATGTTCAGCTTCTTCCGGAAAAAGCCCCCCGCGACGCCCGCCCCCGTCGCCGCGCCCGCCCCCGTGCCGGCCGCCCCCCCGGTGGCCGCGCCTGCTCCGGCGCCCGTGGCCGCTGCGGCGCCCGTGGTGGCCGCTCCGGCGCCGTTCGTCGGCACCCCGGCTCCGGTCGTCCCGGCGCCCGCCCCCGCCGCCCCGGCCCGCAGCGGCGGCCTGATCGGCAGCGCGCTGGTCCAGGCGATCGAAATCCCCGTCCCGGCCGCCGTGCCGGCCGAGCGCCAGGGCTGGATGACCCGCCTGACCGAGGGCCTCAAGAAGACCGGCTCCAGCATCTCGCAGGTCTTCACCGGGGCCCAGATCGACGAGGCACTCTACGAGGAGCTGGAAACCGCCCTGCTGCTCGCCGACACCGGCGTGCCGGCCACCGAATACCTGCTCACCGAGGTGCGGCGCAAGGTCGCGGCCACCGGCGCGACGCGCCCCGTGCAGGCCAAGAACATCCTGGTCGACGCCCTCACCCAGCTACTCAGGCCGCTGGAGAAGGAGCTCACGATCGGCGAATTCCAGCCGACCGTGATCATGGTCGCGGGCGTCAACGGCGCCGGCAAGACGACCTCCATCGGCAAGCTGACCAAGCACCTGGCCGACGACGGCGAGACAGTGCTGCTGGCGGCGGCCGACACCTTCCGGGCGGCGGCGCGCGAGCAGCTCGCCATCTGGGCCGACCGCAACAAGGTGGAGATCGTCAGCCAGGAAGGCGGCGACCCGGCCGCCGTGAGCTTCGACGCCGTCTCGGCCGGCAAGGCGCGCGGCAAGGACGTCGTGATCGTCGACACCGCCGGCCGCCTGCCCACGCAGCTGCACCTGATGGAGGAGTTGAAGAAGATCCGCAGGGTGGTCACCAAGGCGGACGCGACGGCGCCGCACGAGGTGCTGCTGGTGATCGACGGCAACACCGGCCAGAACGCCCTGCAGCAGGTCAAGGCCTTCGACGGCGCGCTGCAGCTCACCGGCCTGGTCGTGACCAAGCTCGATGGCACGGCCAAGGGCGGTGTCCTGGCGGCGATCGCGCAGGAAAAGCCGGTGCCGGTCTATTTCATCGGCGTGGGCGAGAAGCTGGAGGACCTGGAGACCTTCAGCGCGCGGGAGTTCGCGCTGGCGCTGCTGTCCTGACCAGGGGTCACAGGCCCAGGGTGTCCCGGGGGTCCTCCGGCAGGCTCACCTCGCCGCGCGCCCAGTCGTAGTAAGCCTCGCTCGCCTGCATGCGCTGGGCGAGGAACTGCGGCAGCTCGTACGGGTGCTGTTCCCCGAACAGCGCCTGCAGCGCCCCGGCGCAGCCAGGCAGCGTCTTGATCGTGAGCCGCACTTCCGGGTCTTCCAGCTCCCGGCCCTCCCAGCGGTAAAATGAGGTGAGCCCTTCCTCCAGCTGTACGCAGGCGGCCAGCCGGCGCTGCAGGATGGTGCGGGCGAGCTTGTGCGCGTCGGCGGGCGAGCCGACGGTCGTCGTGACGACCAGAATGTCGCGGCCTTGACTGTTTTCCATGGGGTGCGGCCTCCAGGTTCCGCGCATTGTCCTTCCGGCGCCCCCTTGCAGTCCCCTTGGGCTGGCCCCATGTAGGTTCTTGAGCAAGCTGTTCCTGACGCTCGGCCTCCGCTGGTTGGCGGCGCCCCCAGGGCAGCACACGTTCTCCCTGGAAGCCCTTGCCGACCTCCGGTCGGCGCTCATGCCTACGGAACCAAGGCCTTAGCACTCTGTCTAACAGAGTGCTAATATTCAACGAGCAAAAAGGAGTTTCCGGAATGTCCTCAACCATTGGAGCCTCGGGTACCACGGCGTTGGCGCTGTCCAACCCCTGGGCCGTCGTTCCGTCGCTGGGCAACCTGGATGCGTACATCTCGGCGGTCAACCGCCTGCCGATGCTGACGGCGGAGGAAGAACTCGAATACGCGAAGAAGTTCCAGGAACACAACGACCTGGAAGCCGCCGGGAAGCTGGTGCTGTCGCACCTGCGCCTGGTGGTCTCGGTTTCGCGCAAGTACCTGGGCTACGGCCTGCCCCACGGCGACCTGATCCAGGAAGGCAACATCGGCCTCATGAAGGCGGTGAAGCGCTTCGACCCGAACCAGGGCGTGCGGCTGGTGAGCTACGCGCTGCACTGGATCAAGGCGGAGATCCACGAGTACATCCTGAAGAACTGGCGCATGGTGAAGGTGGCGACCACCAAGGCCCAGCGCAAGCTGTTCTTCAACCTGCGTTCCATGAAGCAGGGGTTCAAGGACGAGGCGGACGCGGAAACCCACCGCGACACGCTCACGGACGCGCAGATCGAAGTGATGGCGCGCGAGCTGAACGTCAAGCGCGAGGAAGTGATCGAGATGGAAACCCGCATGTCGGGCGGCGACGTGGTGCTCGACCCGGCGCCGGCGGACGACGGCGAGGAAGCCTTCGGCCCGATCGCCTACCTCGCCGATGCGACCCACGAGCCGACGGCGGAACTGGAAAACCGCCAGCGCGACGTGATGGCCACGGACGGCATCCGGGCAGCGCTGGAACAGCTCGACCCGCGCAGCCGCCGCATCGTGGAGGAGCGCTGGCTGAAGGTGAACGACGACGGCTCCGGCGGCATGACGCTGCACGAACTGGCAGCCGAATACGGCGTCTCGGCGGAGCGGATCCGCCAGATCGAGGTGGCGGCGATGAAGAAGATGAAGAAGGCGCTGGCCTCCTACGCCTGACGCCATCGTCCTGATTGAAAAAAGCCCGGCACCGCCGGGCTTTTTTGTTGTATCCACGCGTTTCGGACAGTTTTTCACGGAGGACTGGTGCGAGCTCATCCTTGTCCGGCCAAAATGCGCGAGATGAGGGGGATGGTTGGAACCTTGCGCGGATGGTGGGCCTTCTGGATCGGGGCCGCACTGTCGTGCGCCCTTCTCGGCGGTGCGGCGGCGCAGACCTTCCCGTCCAACGTGGTCCTCGGTGAGGACGTGTCCGTCCCCCTGAGCGAGCGCAGCGTCTACTGGATCGACCACAGCGGCGCCATGCAGGCGGACCAGGTCGAGGCAGCGGCCCAGGAGCTCCCCTGGCGCCTGCGGCGGCGCGAGAACCAGCGGTCCAACAACGCCATTGCCTTGTGGATCATGTTCGAGGCGACGGTGCCCGCCGGCCAGCCCTGGCTCGTGGAGGTGGGCTCTTCGGTCAACGACCACATCGAGTTCCTCTACCGCGATGCCGCAGGCAAGTGGGTCACGCAGCAGGCCGGCACCGGGCTGCCCGTGGCGCAGTGGCGGGTGCCAGGCCGGCTCCCCACCTTCGAGCTGGCCAGGGACCCGGGCCGTCGCGTGCGGTACTGGATGCGGGTGGACGACGCCCACGGCGACTTCTCGGCCCCGCTCACGCTGCTGCGCCAGGATGCGCTGCAAGTGCAGCGCGAGCGCGAGGAGTTCATGCTCGGCATCTACTTCGGGGTGCTGGCGCTGGTGGCCTTCGCCGCCCTGTCCAACGGTCTGGCCTTGCGCGACCGGGCTTCGACCGTGTTCGGCGTCAGCGTCCTGCTGCTGGGACTGGGCCAGCTGGCCCGCAGCGGCGTCGGCGGCCAGCACCTGTGGCCGGAATGGAGCGCCTGGAACGACGCCCTGCTGGAGCTCTGGCCCGGCGCCGGCGTGGCCGCCGGCCTGTGGCTGGTGAAGATACTGTCCGATCCGGCCCGGCTGTCGCGGTGGCTCGACCTCGGCGTGTGGACCCTGATCGCGGCGCTGCTCGGCGCGACCGCCGTGCACATGGTCGTCGACAGCTCGGGCAGCCTCACGCTGGTGCTGGCGCTGACGGGAGTGGCGCTGGTCGCCGTCCTGAGCATGGTGCTCTGGGGCTGGCTCGGCGGACGCGATCCCCACCTGCGCCTGGTGGCCGTAGCCTTCGTCCCCATCGTGCTGCTGGCGGCCTTCCCGCTCGGGCGCGATCTGGGAATCCTGCCGTCCAACCTGCTCACGCGCTTCGGCGTCTACATCGGCACCCTGGTGGCGCTGCCGCTCCTGTCCTATGCGGTGAGCCAGCGCCTGATGGCGCGGCGCGAGGCCGAACTGCGGGCCAGCAGCCTGCAGCGCGCGGACCCGCTGACGGGGCTGCCGCACCGCCAGGCCATGGTCGAACGCCTGGCCAGCAGCCTGACGCACGCCCGCAACCAGCGGCAGAACTGCGCGCTGCTGTGCATCCGCCTCTCCAACCTGGACGCCATCGGCGACCACTACGGCCGCGATGCGATGGAGAAGGCGCTGGTGATCACGGCATCGCACCTGCGCCGCCTGACCGGGGGCTACGACATGACGGCGCGGGTCGGTCCGCGCGAATTCGCGCTGCTGCTGGAAGCGCCCTCCACGCGCGACGCCGCGATCTCGCGCGCCCAGCAGCTCGTGGCGAGCGGCCTGCGCGACGTGCCGGCCCTGCCCGGCGCCACCCTGCGCTTCCACGTCACGGAGGCAGTGCTGCCGCTGCCGCACCTCGATGGCGCGGCGACCCTGCAATGGGCGGTGGACGCCCTCGACCAGATCACCCCCGACACGCGCAAGGCGATCCGCTCCCTCGACAGCGCTCCCGACGAAGGCGTCCTGCGCTAGGAAGCCTCGGCTTCCCCGCGCAGGCTGCGCTGCGCGCGCCTGACGATGTAGGCCGTCTCGGGGGCGAGCCGGCCGCGCGACCACTGCGCGCACACGTCGCGCACCCATGCGGGCTGCGACTTGGCGGCGTCGTTGAGCCAGTTGGCCACGGAGTTCTGCACGTAGCGGCTGGCGTCGGCGCGCAGCGGCTGCAGCAGCGCCAGGCCGCGCCAGGGCTCCGCCTTCAGCGCGTCGATCTGCGCGCACCAGACGCCGCGCGGGCGCGTCGCCTCGCTGGCGAAGCGGCGGATGTTGGCGTCCGGATGCGTGGCCCAGGGCTGCAGCAGGCGCAGCGCCGCGTCCACGTCGCCCGCGATCTCGTCGCGCACCGCCATCCAGGCCATCTCCCGCACCCCGAAGTGCGGATCGGCGGCAAAGCGGAACACCGAGCGCAGCTTGTCGGCGAGCGGAAGGCTGGAAAACGCGAGCCACTGCGCCGCCCAGGACCGCGCGACGTCGCTGGGGTGCGATGCCAGCGCCTGGGCGACCGCATCGCGGTCGGCCCGCGGCTCGGTCAGGTCGTAGAAGGCGCGCGCGACGTGCAGGTGGCGCTTCATCGGCGGGAAGGCCGCGAGCATGCCCAGGGTGTCCTGCAGCCGCTCCGCCCCGGGATCGAGGCCGACCTGGCGCGCCACGTTGCAGGCCAGCCGGCCCAGGTCAATGGCGAGGAACTCGTTGAGGTTGACGGTCGCGACCTGCCCCGCGTTGAGGGCTTCGAGCACCTCCGGCGGGATCAGCGCGATGCGGGCGGCGCCCTTGCGTCCCAGGAGGTGCTCCGGGCTCGCCGCCGGGCCGCTCCAAGGCGGGCCAGCCCCCTCGGGGGGCAGCGCAGTACACGAAGTGACAAGCGTGGGGGCGCTGATCATTCAGCCCTGCAGGATCAGCCGGAGGTCGTCGGCCAGGGCCTGCGGCCCGCTGCCGTAGCGCACGTAGAGGCGCAGCCGTCCCTTGGGATCGTAGACGTAGCTCGCCGCCGTGTGGTCCAGGGTGTAGCTGCCGTGCGTGCTGCCGGGAACCTTGCGGTAGAACACCTTGAAGTCCTTGGCGACCGCGGCGGTCTGTTCCGGGGTCCCGCGCAGCGCGATGAAGTCGGGGCCGAAGGCGGTGGCATAGGACTTCAGCACGTCCGGCTGGTCGCGCTCGGGATCGAGCGAGATCAACACCGGCTGCACCCTGGCGCCGTCGGCGCCCAGCAGCTTCTTCGCACCCGCGATCTCGGCCAGCGTGGTCGGGCAGGCGTCCGGGCATTGCGTGTAGCCGAAGAACACGACCACGGCCTTGCCCGCGAAGTCCTGCACGCTGCGCATCCTGCCGTCGGTGTCGGGCAGCTTGAAGTCCCGTCCGTAGTCGGCGCCGGTGATGTCGACCCCCTTGTAGGGCGGCTTGGTCTCGACGCCGCAGGCCGCCAGCAGGGTGGCAGTGCCGCCCAGGGTGATGAAATCGCGTCGCAGCATGGTCACAGCAGGTAATGATCCACCAGCAGTGCCGCGAACAGCACGCTCAGGTGGATCAGGGAAAACCGGAAGGTCTTTCGCGCCAGGGCGTCCGAATATTCGCGCCACAGCCGGAAACCGTACCACGTGAAGCCGATGCTGAGCACCAGCGCCGCCGCGAGGTAGACCCACGAGCTCATCCCGTAGGCGAAAGGCATCAGGCAGGCCGCGAACAGCACGATGGTGTAGAGCAGGATCTGCAGCCGCGTGAACTCGTTGCCGTGCGTGACCGGCAGCATCGGCAGGCCGGAGCGGCGGTAGTCCTCGACGCGGTACAGCGCCAGCGCCCAGAAGTGCGGCGGGGTCCACAGGAAGATGATCAGGAACAGGATCAGCGCCTCGGGCCCGACGTCGCCGCGCAGCGCGGCCCAGCCGAGCACCGGCGGCATCGCGCCGGACGCGCCGCCGATCACGATGTTCTGCGGCGTCAGCGGCTTGAGGATCACGGTGTAGATCACGGCGTAGCCGATGAAGGTCGCCAGCGTGAGCCACATGGTCAGCGGGTTGACCCACGCATACAGCAGCCAGGAACCGATCGTGCACAGCACGGCGGAGAAGACGAGCGTCTGCCGGTCGCTCAGCTCGCCCTTGGCGGTGGGGCGCCAGGCAGTGCGCCGCATCTTGGCGTCGATGCCTTTCTCGACCAGGCAGTTGAAGGCGGCGGCCGCGCCCGCGACCAACCAGATGCCGAAAGAGGCGATGGCGCCGACGCGCACCTCCTCCAGCGACGGCAGCCCCGGCACGGCCAGCACCATGCCGATGACGGCGCAGAAGACGATCAGCTGGATCACGCGCGGCTTCATCAGCGCGTAGAACTGGCGCGCGACGGCGGCGTTCATGCGGACACCTCCTGCCCCGCCGCGGCCAGCGGCACGGGCGCGGACGCGGCCCGGCTCTCGCGCAGCGCCCAGGTGAGCGTCACGACCAGCGCGGCGGCCCCGCCCGTGTGGGCGACGGCGGCGAGCAGCGGCCAGCCGAGCACCACGTTCGACAGGCCGGTGGCGAACTGCCACAGCGCCAGCAGGGCGACGGCCCGGGCGGCTTGGTGCAGCGGGCCGCCGCGCAGGCGCCAGGCCAGCACGCCAAGCACCACGAACACCGCGTAGGCCACGAGACGGTGGGTGTAGTGGATCGCGGTCAAGGCCGCGAAGTGGATGATCTCGCCCGTCCCCGTCCGACCCAGTTCGCGCCACGGCTCGAAGCCCTGGCGGAAGTCCATCGCCGGCCACCAGCTGCCCTGGCAGGCCGGGAATTCGCTGCAGGCCAGCACCGCGTAATTGGTGCTGACCCAGCCGCCCAGCGCGACCTGCAGCCACAGCAGCGCGTACGCGGCCAGCAGCCAGCGGCGCGCAGGCACCGGAATGCCGAACGCGCCCGTGCCGCGCTGCGCCTGCCGGTACGCCACCTCCTGCATCGTCAGCAGCGCCAGCAGCACCATGCCGCCAAGCAGGTGCAGGGTGACGATGGCCGGAAACAGCTTCATCGTGACCGTCCACGCGCCGAAGGCCCCTTGCAGGCAGACCCAGGCCAGCGTGAACGCGGGCCAGCGCGGCGACACCGGCAGGCCCTTCTTGCGCTGCAGCCAGGTCGCGATCGCCAGCGTCGTGATCAGCACGCCCACGCCGGTGGCGAGGTAGCGGTGGATCATCTCGACCCAGGCCTTGCCGTGCGTGACCGGCCCGGTGGGCATGCGCGCCTCCTCGGCGCGGATCTGCTCGATCGCGCCGGTGGGGCTGGCGTTGCCGTAGCAGCCTGGCCAGTCGGGGCAGCCGAGGCCGGAATCGGTCAGGCGCGTGAAGGCGCCGAACAGCACCAGGTCGAAGGTGAGGAACAGGGTCAGCAGCGTCAGCGCCGCGAGGCGCCGGCCCGGCGCCGCATTCTTGTTGCGAACCCACACCCAGGCGAGCGGCCCGAGCGCCACGGCGATGCCCAGCAGGGCCATCCGCAGGACGGGGCTGAAGTCGTACAGCGCTACGTCGGCCATCGCGTCACTTGCCCCGGCCGGCCTGGTCCCAGCCCGCGGAGGCGCGCATGAGGCGCTCCAGGTCCTTGCGGATCTTCGTCGCGCCAGCCACGTCCTGCGTGGGCGGGAAGCGCATCATCCAGTGGCCCATCGGGTCGACGAGGTAGAGATGCTCCGTCAGCTGCCGGCCGTGCGCCGGCGCGAGCCATTGCGCCAGCTGCGCGCCATCGACGCGCAGCACCGTCGCCTGCGCCAGCGCGGGCCGCAGGCTCTCGCGGACCGGCGCGCCGTCCGGGATGAGCCAGACCCAGTCGAGCCGGTCCTTGTCCTTGCCGAGGCCTTCCCGCAGCTGGCGCTGCAGGTACAGGTGGCGCTCGCAGGCGTCCTCGCAGCCGCCGCCGGCCACGCTCACCAGCAGCCACTGGCCCTGCAGCGTGGGCAGGCTCACGGCCTGGCCGGCCAGGTCGGTGCCGGTGATCGAAGGAATCGGGCGCTGCGGCTCGATCAGCTCGCCGTAGCTGCGTCGCCCCTCGGGCCGGACCACGTAGTAGGTGAAGTAGGAAGCGAGCACCGGGGCCGCGCACACGATCGCCACCAGCAGCATCTTCCAGCGGCCGGAGCGGGTGCGCTGCGCGTCGGCCAGCGCGGCCTCCTGCGGCAGCGGCAGCGAGTGCACCGTCAGGCCGAGCGGCTGGTCAAGCAGCGCGGACTTGGCGGCGGGGGAGGACGAGTTGGAACCAGACATAGAGGATCGCGATGAGCGCGGCAAGGGCCCACCACTGGAAGGCGTAGCCGTAGTTCTTTTCCGCGCCGCTGCCGGCCTGCGGCCACTGGCGCAACAGGCCCTCGGACGCCGGACCCGCCTGCTGCAGCGACCAGGGCAGCAGCGGCAGGCCGGTTTCCGTGCGGAACCGGGACAGGTCGAGATTCTGCCGGATCGGCCCCGTCTCTTCCTGGTCGAAGTCGTACAGCCTCGCGGGCGGTGGGGCAAGGCGGCCGCGTACCTGCACGACCCCGGCGGGCGTTTCCACCGGCGGCAGCGCGTCGCGTCGGGCGAAGTTGCGCGGCACCCAGCCTCGCTGCACCAGGACCACGTCCTTGCGGCCCTGGAGCCGCAGCGGCGTGACGACGTAGAAGCCGGGCACCCCGTTCATCTGGCGGTTGTCCAGGAACACGGTGTGGGCCGGCAGCCATTCGCCCTCCAGCACCGCGGGGCGGTGCAGCAACGGGTCGTCGGGGCGCATTTGCGCCGGCAGGTCGGGGGAGGCCAGCGGGGCCAGGCGGGCGCGCGCCTCGATGGCGTCGTGCATCGCGGTGCGCTGCTGGCCGCGGCTCCATTGCCAGAAGCCCAGGTTCAGGGTGAGCGCAATCCCGAGGAGCGCGGCGGCGGCGATCACGATACGCTTCAGCATGCTGTCGCCCGCGTACCCATAATCGGACACATGAAGTATTTCGTCATCCTGGCTTTCCTCGCCATCATCGCCAGCCTGGGGTCCGCGCTGTTCTTCATGATGCGCGACGGGCAGGACGGCAAGCCCAAGACGAACAACATGGCCCGCGCGCTGGCGTTCCGGGTCGGATTTTCCGTCCTGCTGTTCGTGTGCATCCTGGGGGCGTGGAAGCTCGGGTATATCCACCCGACGGGGATTCCGCTGAAGTGACTGCAAAACGAAAGGGCCGCACTGCGGCCCTTCGAATTTCGTCACGCCTGCGCGGAACGACGGGCCGGGCGCGTCACGTCCAGTAGACCAGCGTGTAGAGGAACAGCCAGACCACGTCCACGAAGTGCCAGTACCAGGCCGCGCCTTCGAAGCCGAAATGGCGCTCGGGCGTGAAGTGGCCCTTCATCAGGCGGATCGTGATGAACAGCAGCATCAGCATGCCGACGAGCACGTGGAAGCCGTGGAAGCCGGTCAGCATGAAGAAGGTCGAGCCGTAGGCGCCGGAGCTGAGCTTCAGGTTCAGTTCGGTGTAGGCGTGGAAGTACTCGTAGCCCTGCACGCAGACGAAGGTCGCGCCCAGCAACACGGTGAGCCACATCCACAGCACGGTGGTGCCGCGATGGCCGGCGCGCAGCGCGTGGTGGGCGATGGTCAGCGTGATGCCCGAGGACAGCAGCAGCGCGGTGTTGATGGTCGGCAGCCAGAACGGCGTCATCGTCTGGAAGGGCTCGATCACGCCGGCCGGGGAGGCCGTGGCGCCGGGCGTCGTGCTGGGCCAGACGGCCTTGAAGTCGGGCCACAGCAGCGCGTTGTCGACGCCGCCGAGGGCGGGCACCGAGTGCGAGCGCATCCACCACAGCGCGGTGAAGAAGGCGCCGAAGAACATCACCTCCGAGAAGATGAACCAGCTCATGCTCCAGCGGAAGGACAGGTCGATCTTGCGGCCGTACTGGCCGGTCTCGCTCTCGCGGATGGCGTCGCCGAACCACCCGAACAGGACCCAGAACAGCCACAGGAGGCCGAAGAAGAGCGAGAACTTGCCCCAGCCGGCGCCGTTGATCCAGTTGGCCGCGCCGAAGATGACGAAGAACAGGCCGAACGCCGCGAACGCCGGGTGGCGCGACGGCTGCGGCACGAAGTAATGGGGCCGGGTCCCCGGTGCGGTAGTACTCATTCTGTCGATTCCTCTTGTCTCAATTCTTCACGACCCAGTGGACCAGGGCGATCAGCCCTCCCACGAACAATCCGACGGCGACCAGCGCCACCGCGATGATGTGGAAGGGATTGGCCTTGCCCAGGTCCTCCTCGAAGCCACTTCTTTTTCGGATCCCCACGAACGACCACAACACCGTCTTCACGGTGCGCAGGAAACTCATCCGCGGCCTCCCGCCCCCAGCGGCGCCACGGCCTGCGGCGCCGGCGGCGTCTTGCCGCCCACCTCGAAGAAGGTATAGGACAGGGTGATGGTCGTCACGTCCTTCGGCAGCCTCGGATCGATCACGAAAGCCACCGGCCATTGTTTCTTTTCGCCCGGCTCCAGCGTGTACTGGTTGAAGCAGAAGCACTCGAGCTTGTTGAAGTGCGCGGCGGCGTTGCGCGGCGCGTAGCTGGGGATCGCCTGGGCGGCCATGCGCCGGTCCTGCACGTTCTGGAACTCGTAGACGACGGTGGCCAGCTCGCCGGGGTGCACCCGGATCGAGGCCTGCGCCGGCTTGAAGTGCCAGGGGCCGCGCGCATTGGCGTCGAACTCCACGGTGATCGTGCGGCTGGTGTCGACCTGGGTGTTGGGCTTCGCGCTGGAAGAGCCCGGCACCTGCCGCTCGCCCACCGCCAGGATGTTGATGCCCAGCGCCTCGCAGACGTGCCGGTAGATCGGGATCAGCGCGTAGCCGAAGGCGAACATGCCGGCCGCCACGACGGCCAGCTTGCCCACCATCCTGCGGTTCTCGCCAGCCATGCGCGCCATCAGACTACTTCCCGAGCAGCGTCATCTTGGCGATGAAGCCGAGGAAGAACACCAGCGCGATCGACGCCAGGATCAGCGCCAGGCGCAGGTTGCTCTTCTTGCGGTCCTCGTCGTCCTTGGCCATCGCGTCCGCCATCAATGCACCGCGCCGGGGTTTTCCGGCTGCACGCGTGCGTCCAGCACGCGGGTGGCGGTCGGGTCCAGGCGCGGGGGCACTTCGAAGGTGTGGAAAGGCGCCGGCGACGGCACTTCCCACTCCAGGCCTTCGGCGCCCTTGCCGTCGGGGTCGTTCCACGGGCGCTGCGGGGCGGCGGCGCCCTGTCCGCGCATCATGGGCAGGACCACGAAGAAGAAGAAGTACACCTGGGCCAGGCCGAAGAACAGGGCGCCGACGGAGGCCAGCGCGTTGAAGTCGGCGAACTGCATGGGGTAGTCGGCGTAACGGCGCGGCATGCCCGCCAGCCCCAGGAAGTGCATCGGGAAGAAGGTGACGTTGAACGAGATGATCGACCACCAGAAGTGGATCTTGCCGCGCGACTCGTTGTACATCGTGCCCGTCCACTTCGGGCCCCAGTAGTAGACCCCGGCGAACAGCGCGAACAGCGAGCCGGCCACCAGCACGTAGTGGAAGTGCGCCACCACGTAGTAGGTGTCCTGCAGCAGCAGGTCGATCGGCGCCATGGCCAGGATCAGGCCGGTGAAGCCGCCGATGGTGAACACGAAGATGAAGCCCACCGCGAACAGCATCGGGGTCTCGAAGGTCATCGAGCCCTGCCACATCGTGGCGATCCAGTTGAAGATCTTCACGGCCGTGGGCACCGCGATCAGCATGGTCGCGTACATGAAGAACAGCTGGCCCGTCACCGGCATGCCGGTGGTGAACATGTGGTGCGCCCACACGATGAAGGACAGGATCGCGATCGAGCTGGTCGCGTACACCATCGAGGCGTAGCCGAACAGGCGCTTGCGCGAGAAGGCGGGCACGACCTGGCTGATGATGCCGAAGGCCGGCAGGATCATGATGTAGACCTCGGGGTGGCCGAAGAACCAGAAGATGTGCTGGTACATCACCGGGTCGCCGCCGCCGGCCGGGTTGAAGAAGGTCGTGCCGAAGTGGCGGTCGGTCAGCGTCATCGTGATGGCGCCGGCCAGCACGGGCATCACCGCGATCAGCAGGTAGGCCGTGATCAGCCAGGTCCAGGCGAACATCGGCATCTTCATCAGCGTCATGCCGGGCGCGCGCATGTTGAGGATGGTCACGATGATGTTGATCGAGCCCATGATCGAGGAGGCGCCCAGGATGTGCATCGCGAAGATGCCGGCGTCCATCGAGGGGCCCATCTGCAGCGTCAGCGGCGCGTAGAGCGTCCAGCCGGCGGCGGGGGCGCCGCCCGGCATGAAGAAGGACAGCACCAGCATGATGCCCGCGGGAACCATCAGCCAGAAGCTGAAGTTGTTCATGCGCGCGAAGGCCATGTCGGGCGCGCCGATCTGCAGCGGGATCATCCAGTTCGCGAAGCCCACGAAGGCCGGCATGATCGCGCCGAACACCATGATCAGGCCGTGCATGGTGGTGAACTGGTTGAACAGCTCGGGGTTCACCAGCTGCAGGCCGGGCTGGAACAGCTCGGCGCGGATGCCCAGGGCCAGCACGCCGCCGAACATCAGCATGAAGAAGGCGAACAGCAGGTACAGCGTGCCGATGTCCTTGTGGTTCGTGGCGTAGACCCAGCGCTGCCAGCCGGCGGGCGCGTGGTGGTGCTCGTCGTGTCCGGCAACGTGGCCGTGGGGGTCGAGAACTGCGCTCATGTTTTCCTCTTTTTCCTGCCCTGGCTCACTTGCCACGCTGCGCCAGCACTTCGGCGGGCTGCACGACCTGGCCGGTCTTGTTGCTCCAGTGGTTCTTGGTGTAGCTGATCACGGCCGCGAGGTCCGTGTCGCCCAGTTGCTTCCACGGCGGCATCGCGGCGCGGCCGTTCAGCACCACCTGGATCTGCTTGGTCTTGTCCGCGTCGAGCACCACGGGCGAGCCGTCCAGCGGCTTGATCGGGCCGGCGCCCTTGCCGTTCGGCTGGTGGCAGGCCGCGCAGTTGGCGGCGTAGACCTTCTCGCCGCGCGCCACGATGTCGGGCAGGGTCCAGACCTTGGCCGGGTCGTCGGCCTTGGCCTGCTGGGCCTTCCGCTGCTCGCCGGCCCACTTCACGTAGTCCTCCTGGCTCACCACCTTCACGTGGATGGGCATGTAGGCGTGTTCCTTGCCGCACAGCTCGTAGCACTGCCCGTAGAAGTCGCCCACCTTCTCGCTGCGGAACCAGGTGTCGCGCACGAAGCCGGGGATGGCGTCCTGCTTGACGCCGAACGAAGGCACGCCCCAAGCGTGGATCACGTCGTTGGCGGTGGTGATGACGCGGATCTTGCGGTTGACCGGCACGACCATCGGGTTGTCGACCTTCAGCAGGTAGTCGTTGGGGATGTCGCTGCCCTTCGCGCCGGCGTTGGAGATCTCGCGGTGCGTGCTGTCGATGGTGGACATGAAGCTCACGCCCTGGGCGTCGCCGGTCAGGTAGTCGTAGCCCCACTTCCACTGGTAGCCGGTGGCCTTGATGGTCACGTCGGCGTTGGAGGTGTCCTTGGCCGCGACCAGCACCTTGGTGGCCGGCAGCGCCATCAGGATCACGATGATGAAGGGGATCGCCGTCCACACCACTTCCACCGTCACGGACTCGTGGAAGTTGGCGGCCTTGTGGCCGACCGACTTGCGGTGCTTCCAGATGGAATAGAACATCACGGCGAACACCAGCACGAAGATCACGGTGCAGGTGATCAGCATGAACCAGTGCAGCCAGGATTGTTCGACCGCGATGCGCGTCGCCGCCGCATGCAGGTTCAGCTGCCGGACGGCGGGGCCTCCGGGCAGGTCCTGCACCGCCGCGCTTGCCGTGCCGGCCAGTCCGCCCCCCAGGGCCAGCAGCGTCGCGAGATTGGTTTGTCTCTTCATCGTTCTCAGCCTCAAACCTTCCAAATAGCCGTTTTGTTCGTTTCCGGTCACGCCTCGCGCAGGGCCTGGCGCAGCTCGCGCGCCAGCGCCGGCCGCAGCTCCGGCCGCAGGTAGCGCCCGATGTTCACCCGCCGCCCCTGGCCCGACACCTCGATCAGCGATCGGTCGTCCGCCGCCGGTTCGACGCGCACCCAGTCGCGGTTGAATTCCGCGCGCTCCAGGCGGCCCGCGCTTTCCAGTTCCACCACCAGCCTGCGGCCCTGCAGCAGGATGTGCTCGCGGTCCGCCGCATGCCGGGCGTAGGCCAGGAAAGCGACGCCGACGGCCGCCAGCTCGACCCACGTGAAAGGCAGGACCAGGACCGCGCCCTGGACCCAGAAGAACGCCCCTATTCCCAACGACACGACGCACAGCGACACGTACAGCCAACCCAGCTGCGCCGGCGTCACGGAGCAGTTACGACGCAGGAACCAGTGGATGGCCTGCCCCTGGACGGTGGCGAAACGGAATACGAGGTTCGACACGGCGCGGCGCACCAGAATCACGCGCGGATTGTAGCCGGCCCTGCTCTGCCACTCTTCTCCAATACCCGGATTGATCTGGCGCAACGCCGACGGATTTGGCGTCATGACAACGATCAAACGACGATCTCATTCGCGACTGCGGCCTCCACGCAACATGGCGCGCATGTCGGACAAGGGCACCGCGCTGTGCTCGCCCACGCGCGCGCGGGGCAGCGGCTTGATCGCGTGGCCGTAGATGATTTCGAAGGTCAGCGTGAGCTTGCCGTCCGGCCCGCGCAAGTGCTGCGAAAGTTCCTGCAGCAGGCGCGCGTGCCAGCCGCGCCCGCGCAAGGCAGCGAAGCGCTTCGGATGCAGATTGGCGCCGAGCTCGCGAAGTTCCCGCAGCACGCGCTCGGGCGTGTCGAAGGCCAGGGTGATGCGCTCCATGTCCATCACCGGCTCCGCGAAGCCACCGTGCACCAGCATGTCGCCCCAGTCGTGCATGTCGGTGAATTCGTGGCCGGGTGCGGGCCAGCCCAGCGCCGCATAGAGGCTCCGCAGTTCCCTCAAGGTGTCCGGTCCGAGACAGGAAAACATCAGGAAGCCGTCGACCGCGAGCGCCTCCTGCCATTGCCGCATCAGCGCCTCCGGGTCGGCCGCCATGTGCAGCTGCATGTTGGACCAGAGCATCTGCACCGCGCCGGCCGGCACCGGTCCGATCTCCACGGCCCCGCCGCCCGCAAGGCGTTTCCACCAGGGCTTGCCCAGCCGCTCCTTGGCGACGGCGGCCCGCGCCGGCTGCGGCTCGACCGCGTAAGAGCGCGCCTGCGGGTAACGCTGCGCGACCAGCGCGTGCGCCTCCAGGCCTCCGCGCACCGGCTCCCAGTCGGCCCAGGCGGGGGGAGCGCGCTTGATCCACTGCAGGCGTTCCTCCATGCGGCGGCCCACCTCTTCGTGCAGCCAGGGGCTGGCCGCGGGTGCGGTGCGTTCCCATCGCGTCGCGGCGACGGGGTCGATCGTGGGGGGTCGTTCTGAGGATGCCATCGCGCAGGGCCGCCAGTATATTGAGCCGATGCGCATCGGCTGGCTGCCGCCATGGGTCGTCGCACCGCCGGGCCGGTGCGCGGTGTGCGGCGCCTGGCCCGCGCGGCCGCTGTGCGCGGGCTGCACGGCGCGCTTCGGCACCGCGCGCCACCGCTGCGGGCGCTGCGCCCTCGTCCTGCCGGAAGGCGTGCGCACCTGCGGCGCCTGCGTGCGCGAACCGCCGCCGCTGGACGCCTGCTTCGCCGCCGTCGACTACGCCTTCCCCTGGTCCGGGCTGGTCCACCGCTTCAAGTTCCGCGGCGAACCCGGCTGGGCCGCGACCCTGGCCCGGCACATGGCCGCCATCCCCGGCGTCGCGGAGGAGATCGCGCAAGCCGATCTCCTGCTGCCGATGCCGCTGGCACGCGGCCGGCTGGCCGAACGGGGCTTCAACCAGGCGCTGCTGCTGGCGCGCCGGCTGGGCGGGCGCAAGGTCGACGGCACGCTGCTGCTGCGCTTGCGCGAGACCGGCGCGCAGGCCGCGCTGGATCGCGCGGCGCGGCGGCGTAATGTCGAAGGCGCGTTCGGCCTGGAGCCGCTGCGAGCGGATGCGGTGCGCGGCAAGCGCGTGCTGCTGGTGGACGACGTGATGACCAGCGGCGCCTCCCTGCACGCCGTCGCGCGGGTGCTGAGGCAGGCCGGAACGGCGCGCGTCGCCGCGGTGGTGCTGGCGCGGACCGACGCGCCCGGATGAACCGCGACAATCCGGGCATGTTCCACATCGTGCTCGTCACGCCCGAGATCCCGCCGAACACCGGCAACGTCATCCGCCTCGCGGCCAACACGGGCTGCACCCTGCACCTGGTCGAGCCGCTGGGCTTCTCCATGGAAGACCGCCAGATGCGGCGCGCCGGCCTCGACTACCACGAGTACGCGCAGGTGCGGAGGCACGCCAGCTGGCCGGCCCTGCTGGCAGCCGAACAGCCCGACCCGCAACGGCTGTTCGCGCTCACCACGCGCGCGACGCGGCCCGTGCACGACGTGGCCTTCGCGGCGGGGGACTGGCTGGTCTTCGGTTCGGAGACGCGCGGGCTGCCTCCCGAGCTGCTGGAAAGCCTGGCGCCCACGCAGCGCCTGCGCCTGCCCATGCGCGCGGGCCAGCGCAGCCTCAACCTTTCCAATGCGGTGGCCGTCACCGTGTTCGAGGCGTGGCGCCAGCAGGGCTTCGGGGGCGCTGCCTGATCCTTGCGCACCCCGGCACACAAGCAATATTCCGTTTCACCCCGCTGTGTTTGAAAGACGGCGCACGGTCCTGCATCTGCGCTCTAACCGGCCCGATCAGGGCAGGCCAGGCAACCCAGACTCCTTTCTTCCTCGCCCGCTTCGTGCGGGCACTTTTTTGGCTGGGTGGAAAGCGGTTACGAGATACAGGTCTCAACCGTAGCGCCGCGTCACCGATTCGGCCACGCACACGGGCTTGTCGCTGCCTTCGCGTTCGACCGTGATCTGCCAGATGATCTGCAGCCCGTCGTCCGGCAGGGCCTGACACTCCAGCAGCCGGACGCGCGAGCGCAGCCGGCTGCCTGCCGGCACCGGGGCCGGGAAGCGCACGCGGTTGAGGCCGTAGTTGACGCTCATGCGCTGGTTGCGGATGTCCAGCGCGGACTCCACCATCTTCGGGATCAGCGAGAGGGTGAGGAAACCGTGCGCGATGGTGCCGCCGTAGGGGCCGGCCTTCGCCCGCTCCGGGTCGACGTGGATCCACTGGTGGTCGCCGGTCGCGTCGGCGAACAGGTCGATCTGGCGCTGTGTGACGGTGATCCAGTCGCTGACCGCGAGTTCCTGGCCCACCAGCGGCGGCAGTTCGGCAAGGGAGTCGAAGATCTTCATGCGCCCGATTAGATCACCGGGCTTCGAGCCAGCGGGTGATGCCCTGCCACTGCTCCAGGTCCCGCTCCACCTTCCCGGGCCCGACGTCCCACAGCGTGAGCCCGCGCGCGGCCAGGTAGACGTAGTTCTGCGTCGGCCGCAGGAAGGCCAGCACCGGCAGGCCGAGGCTCGCCACGAACTCCTGCAGCTTGTCGGCGGCGATCGTGCGCGGATCGACGCGCACCCCGACGATCCCGACCTTCGGCTGGCCGGCCGCGCGCGAATGCGCCAGTTCGTCGAGGAAGGCACGGGTGGCGTACATGTCGAAGATGCTCGGTTGCAGCGGCACCAGCACCCTGTCCGCCATGTCCAGGGCCTTGCGCAGCAGCTTGCCGTGCACGCCCGCGGGCGTGTCGAGCACCACGTGGGTGGTGCCCTTCGGCGGTTTGGCCAGCTTGCCTTCGCCGACGTCCCAGCCGGCGATCCCGCGGGCTTCGGCGGGGCGCAGCCGCAGCCAGAGGTGCGAGGACTGCTGGCGGTCGGCATCGCCGAGCATCACGCCGTGGCCGCGGCTGGCAAGATATCCTGCGAGATTCGTGGCGATGGTGGACTTGCCCACCCCGCCCTTCGGGTTCGCAACGACGACGACCGGCATCCACGGGCTCCTCTGTTGCGCGGCCCCTCATTGGCCGCTTTGGGCTATGTTACAGGGCATGGATGAGTTCGCAAACAGCGCGCGCGGCGCCTACGTGCTGGCCGCGCATCCCAACTGGCGCGAGTCGCGCGTCAACCGCCTGCTGCTGCAACGGGCGCGCGGCGTCGCCGGCGTGAAGGTGCAGGACCTCTATGCGCGCTATCCCGACTACGACATCGACGTCGCCGCGGAACAGGCGAACACCGGCGCCGCGCAGTTGCTGGTGCTGCTGCACCCGGTGCAGTGGTACTCGATGCCGGCGCTCCTGAAGCTGTGGCTCGACGAAGTGCTCAGCTACGGCTGGGCCTACGGCCGCGCCGGCACCGCGCTGCACGGCAAGGACCTGTGGCTGGTCGCCACCACCGGCGGGCCCGAGGCGTCCTACCACCCGCAGGGGTACAACCGCTATTTCTTCGACGCCTTCCTGCCGCCCTACGAACAGACCGCGGCCCTCTGCGGCATGCGCTTCCTGCCGCCGCTGGTGCTGCACGCGGCGCACCGCGCCAGCCACGAGGAAGTGGAGGCGCACGCCGAGGTGTTCCGGGATCGCCTCGCCACCTATCCCGACTGGCCGGAGATCGCGGAGCTCGGCGCCTGCCCGATCACGGACGTCCCGGCCACCGACCGCCCCGCGCCCCCCGCCCACGACTGAATGGAACACGCACCGGCCTGGCTCACCAACAGCCTGATCTACCTCGCCGCGGCGGTGATCGCCGTGCCCCTGTCGCGCGCGATCGGCCTCGGCTCCATCCTCGGCTACCTCGCCGCCGGCATCGCCATCGGCCCGTGGGGCTTCGGGCTGGTCACCAACGTGGAGGACATCCTGCACTTCGCCGAGTTCGGCGTGGTGCTGATGCTGTTCCTGATCGGCCTCGAGCTGGAGCCGCGGCGCCTGTGGAGCCTGCGCCGGCCGATCTTCGGCTGGGGCAGCGCGCAGGTGCTCGGGTGCGCGGCGCTGCTGTTCGCCGTCGGCGTGCTCGCCGGCGCCCAGTGGCGCACCGCGCTGGTGGCGGCGCTGGGCCTCGCGCTGTCGTCGACGGCCATCGCGCTGCAGGTGCTGGGCGAGCGCAACCTGCTGCCCACCAGCAGCGGCCGCGCGGGTTTCTCCATCCTCCTGTTTCAGGACGTGGCGGCGATCCCGATCCTGGCGCTGCTGCCCCTGCTGGCGGGCGCGAAAGACGCGCAAGCCGGCGGCGACGGCGGGCTGGAGGCGCTGCGCATCCTGGCGGTGATCGGCGGCATCATCCTCGGCGGCCGGCTCGCCCTGCGCCCGCTCCTGCGCTGGATCGCCAAGAGCCGCACGCCGGAGATCTTCACCGCCGCCGCGCTGCTGCTGGTGGTGGCGATCGCCGCGCTGATGCAGATGGTGGGGCTGTCGATGGCGCTGGGCGCCTTCCTCGCCGGCGTGCTGCTGGCGGAAAGCGAATACAAGCGCGAGCTCGAGACCGACCTCGAACCCTTCAAGGGCCTGCTGCTGGGGCTGTTCTTCATGGCGGTGGGCATGAGCATCGATTTCGCCGTGCTGGCGCGCTCGCCCGGCTGGATGGCGCTGGTGGTGGTCATGCTGCTGGCGCTGAAGGCCGTCGTGATCTGGTCCATCGCGGGGCCCATGGGCATTCCCCTGGCGGAGCGACCGGTCTTCACGCTGCTGCTGGCGCAGGGGGGCGAATTCGCGTTCGTGGTGTTCCAGGCCGCCGCCGGCGCGCAGGTGATCTCCGGCGAAGTGGCATCGCTGCTGATCGGCGCGGTGGCGGTGACGATGCTGCTGGCGCCGCTGCTGCTGCTGGCGATCGACCGCCTCGTGCTGCCCCGCTTCGCGGACGGCCGCCGGGAGTTGCCGGAGCTGGTCGAGCCGCAGACCGCTCCGGTCATCATCGCGGGTTTCGGCCGCTACGGCCAGATCATCGGCCGGATGCTGAATGCGGAGGGCATCGCCTCCACCGTGCTCGATCACGACGCCGACATGGTGGAGGCGGCGCGCGCCTTCGGCTACACGGTGCACTACGGCGACGCCACGCGGCTGGACCTGCTGCGCACGGCCGGCGCGGAGAAGGCGCGCGTGCTGGTGGTGGCGGTCGACGACAAGGAGCAGTCGCTGCGGATCGTCGACCTGGTGCGCGAGCACTTCCCCAGCCTGGAACTCGTGGCCCGCGCGCGCGACGTGCCGCACTGGAACGCCCTGCGCGACCGCGGCGTGATGCGGGTGGAGCGCGAGCTGTTCGAATCCAGCCTGCGCAGCGGCCGCACGGTGCTGGAGGTCCTGGGCCACACGCCGCACGAGGCGCGCCGCCAGGCCATGCGCTTCCGCCGCCACAACCTGGAGCTGTTCGAGAAGATGTACCCGCACCACCGCGACCGCGCGCGCATGATCGCGGTCGTCAAGGAAGGGCGCCAGCAGCTGGAGGAACAGATGGCGCGCGAACGGGCCGAGAACGAAGCCCGGCGCAAGCGGGGCGACGAACGGATGCCAGGCTGGGACGAGCCCCGCGTTTAGGAGCCGCGAGCCCCGCGCCGCGGCCTTCAGTGTCAGAAATGACAGGATGGCAGCGGCGCATGCGCTCGCTATGCTGCGGCCTCATCCCAGCCATGAATACTTTCGGCGCGATCCACGCAACCCTGCTGCGCCTGCTCGCGGTCCTGCTCGCCCTCGGCCTGCCTGGCGCGGTCGGCGCGGCGCCGCCGCCGGAGCAGGAGATCGCGCAGGGCGTGATCGCCCGGATGGAGCACGTCGCCGTCGACTATCCCTACGTCGTGCGCGGCGGCGAGACGGTCGATACCGCGGAATACCAGGGCCTGCACGACTTCGCCGCCGAGTCGGTGGCCCTGCTGGCGCAGTTGCCCCCGCGCCCCGAACAGGACGCCCTGCTGGCGCAGGCCCGGCACGTGCAGGCCGGCATCGATGCGCGCGCGGGCGCGTCCGAGGTGGTGGGTCCAGCCCGCGGCCTGGGCAGGGAGCTGATGCGGATCTACCGCCTCTCCGCGGCGCCCCGGCAGACGCCCAACCTGCACCGTGCGCAGGCGCTGTACCAGCTGGAATGCGCCGTCTGCCACGGCCAGGACGGACGCGGCGACGGTCCGGTGGCCCGGGGGCTGCAGCCGCCGCCGGGCGACTTCCTCGACCCGGCGCGCATGGGGCAGCAAAGCATCCTGGCGCTGTACGACGCGATCACCACCGGCCTGAAGGGACAGCCGGGACACGGCGCCCACCTGCCCTTCGCGGATCGCTGGGCGCTGGCCTTCCTGGTGAGCGGCCTGCGGGACCCGCTGGAGGCGGTCCGCCGCGGCGAGGCCCTGTGGCGCGAAGGCCAGGGCCACGCGGAGTTGCCCGACCTGCGCACGCTGGTCCTGCAGTCGCCCGCCGAGATCGAACGCCAGGGAGGCGATGCGCTCGATGCGGTGCGCGCCTTTCTCACGCTGCATCCCGAGGCGCTGGAGACTTCGCGTCCCGCGGAACTGGTGCTGGCGCGCGGCGCGCTGCGCGAGCTGGTGTCGGCGTACGCGCGGGGCGACATCGACCAGGCGCGCCGGCTCGCGGTCGTAGCGCACGCCGAGGGGCTCGCGCCCGTCGCATCCCGGCTGGACCAGGCGGACCCGGCGCTGCGCAGCGAGATCGCGCGCGAGCTGCTGGCGCTGCGCGCGGCGATCGAGGCGCGCCAGCACGCCGGCACGGTCGTCGCCCACGCCGCCCGCATCGAGCTGCTGCTCGATCGCGCCGCCGACCTGCTCGCCCGCGATGCGCGGGCGGCGAAGGCCATCTTCGCGAGCTCGCTGCTGATCCTGCTGCGCGAAGGGTCCGAGACCATCCTGGTGCTGGCGACGATGGGCGCACTGGTGCGCAGGACCGGCCGCCCCGGCGCCATGCGCTACCTCCATGCCGGCTGGTTCGGGGCCCTGTTGCTGGGGCTGCTCACCTGGTTCGCCGCCGCCGGACTGCTGGCGTTCGCCGGCGTGGAGCACGAGCTCGCCGAGGGCGTCACCAACCTGCTGGCCGCCGCGATGCTGCTGTACGTGGGGCCCTGGCTGCACAAGCAAACCCACCTGGATGCCTGGGAGACCTTCCTCCGCCAGCAGGCGAGCGCCGCGCTGGCAGGCCGCAAGCTCTGGGCGGTGACGGGCGTGGCCTTCCTCGCCGTCTATCGCGAGCTGTTCGAGATGGTGCTGCTGTACCAGGTGCTGTGGACGCAGGCCGGCGAGCAGGGCCAGCGCGCGGTGGCCGCCGGACTCGCGACCGCGGCGGTGCTGCTGGCGGTGCTGGCGTGGTTCATCGTCAGGTACGGCACGCGGCTGCCGGTCGCGCGCTTCCATGCCGCGACCTCCCTGCTGCTGGCCGGGGCGGCGCTGGTGTTCGTGGGCCACGGCATCTCGGCCCTGCAGGAGGCCCAGGCGCTGCCGGCGACCTCGGTGCGCTTCGTGACGCTGCCGCTGCTGGGCATCCACCCGACCCTGCAAGGCCTCGCCGCCCAGGCGCTGGTGCTCGCGCTGATCGCTACCCGCTTCCTGCTGCGGCGAAGGCAGCGTTAGGGCTGGCCCGCCCGATCAGCGGCCGGACAGGAAGCCGTCCCACACCAGCTTCAATCCCGTGAGCAGCATGCCCAGCGTGATGAAGCGGTAGAACAGCACCGGCGGGATCCGGCGCGCGACTTTCACGCCGATGAAGACGCCGACCGG
The DNA here is from genome assembly GCF_016722785.1 of Ramlibacter monticola. GTDB lineage: Bacteria > Pseudomonadota > Gammaproteobacteria > Burkholderiales > Burkholderiaceae_C > Ramlibacter > Ramlibacter monticola. The sequence goes on from NZ_JAEQNE010000005.1 coordinate 150,725, forward strand.
CGCGAAAGGCAGCAGCGCGAGCGAGGTGGCCATGTTGCGCAGGTCCAGCAGGCCGAGCCAGCCGTAGGGAATCCACTTGGCGAGGTTGATGAAGAAGAAGAACACCGCCATCGTCCCCGTGAACACCACGGGCGGGAGGCGCAGGGGCAGCACGTAGGCGGTCAGCGGCGGCCCGCCGGTGTGCGAGACGAAGCTGGTGAAGCCCGAGGTGGTGGTGAGGAGCGCGCCCAGCCACTTCGGCGGCGGCGGGCTGTCGGAACGCGGCGGGAACAGCACCCGCTGCGCGAGGAAGACCAGCGTGAAGATGCCGACGATGCCGGCCACCAGCTTCGCATCGAGCAGGCGGAACAGCAGCGTGCCCACGACCGTGCCGAGCAGGCCGAAGGGCAGCAGGAACTTCAGCAGCCGCCCGTCGAAGTCGCGCCGGTACACCGCGATGCCCATGCAATCCAGCACGAACAGCACGGGCATCAGGATGGCCGCGGCCTGGGGCACGGTCACGGCCAGCGCCATCAGCGGCACGGCCAGTGAGCCGAAGCCCGCGCCGAAGCCGCTCTTGCTGACGCCCAGCAGGATGACCGCGGGGATGGAGACGGCGTAGAACAGGCCGTCGGTGATGAGGGGAAGCGCCAATCAGCCCAGTCGCGTCGCGAGCTTCTGCAGGGACAGCAGCAGGTCCGTGATGAACTTCGCAGTCGGCTCGTCGGTCAGCTCGCCCTGCGCGTCGAACTTGTTCTGCGCGAAGGAGATGAACACCTCGGGCTTGTTGACGGTGAAGGCGTCGAGGAAGACCAGCACCTTGCGCAGGTCGTACTGCACCCGCGCGGTGCCCACCGGGCCCGGACTCGCGCCCATGATGGCAACCGGCTTGCCGGCAAAGGGCGGCTCCGGCGGGCGCGAGAGCCAGTCGAGCGTGTTCTTCAGCACGCCGGGGATGGAGAAGTTGTACTCGGGCGTCACGATCAGCACGGCGTCGGCCGCGCGCACCTTCGCCTTCAGCTCCGCCACCGGCGCGGGCTCGCCCGCCAGCCGCACGTCGTCGTTGAACAGAGGGATGGCCGCGATGTCGGCGATGTCGGCGATGTCGATGTTGATGCCCGCGGGCGCCAGCTTCCGGGCGGCGCGCAAGGCCATGGTGTTGTAGGAGCCCTGGCGCAGGCTGCCGGAGATGCCGAGAACGTTCATGGTTCTTTCGTCGGGGTTGGAAAAGTCATTCGGCGCGGATGCCCAGGGTCTTCACCAGCTTCGACCAGTGTTCGACGTCGCGGCGCACCACGGCCCGCGCATCATCGCCGATCAGCGCCATGGGCTTGCCGCCGGTCTTCACCAGCGTCTCCTGCACGTCGGGAAGCGCAGCGACCTTGGCGAAGTCGGCCCGCAGCTTCTGCAGCACTTCGGGCGGCGTCTTCGCGGGCGCGAACAGGCCGAACCAGGACTCCAGTTCGAGCTGCGCCGCACCGGTCTCCAGCACCGTCGGCACCTGCGGGTGCATGGGGTTGCGCGCCGCGCCCGACACGGCCAGCGCCCGGGTGTTGCCGGCGTCCACCTGCACGCGCGCGGTGGGCGAGAGGTCGAAGAACAGGTCCACCCGTCCGCCCAGCAGGTCCTGGTAGGCCGGCTGCGCGCCGCGGTAGGGCACGTGCCCGATGTCCACCCCGGCCAGGTGCCACAGGGCCGCGCCGAGCACATGCTGGCCGGAGCCGACGCCGGCGGAGGCGTAGTGGAGCTTGCCGGGATTCGCCCTGGCGTAGGCCAGCACGTCCTGCAGGGTGTGGAAGGGCAGGTCCTTGCGCGCGACCAGCGTGTAGCTGTAGCTCACGAGCAGGCCGACCGGCTCGAAGTCGCGCAGGCTGTCGTAGGGCAGGTTCGCGTAGAGGCCGGGGTTCAGCGCGAGGTTGGAGATCGAGCCCACGACCAGCGTGTAGCCGTCGGCCGGCGACTTGGCCGCGGCGTCCGTGCCCACGAGGGTGCCGGAGCCGGTGCGGTTCTCCACGACGAAGCTCTGGCCGGTGACGCGGCCCAGGCGTTCCGCCAGCAGGCGGCCCACGGTGTCGAAGCCCCCGCCGGGCGGCTGCGGCACGATGATGCGCACCGTCTTCGAGGGAAACGCCTGCGCTTGCGTTTGCGCTTGCGCCTGCACGTGCACGGATGCGCACGCGAACGCGGCGGCGGCCAGCCACGCGCGGCGGCGCATCCTCAGCGCTCCAGCGGACCGCCGGCGAGCCAGGCCGCCCCGCGCCGGTACAGGTCCTGCACCTGCGGGCCCTTGAGCATGGGCATGTCCATCTTCACCTTGTAGCCGATGCGCGTCTGGATGTAGGCGAGGTGCCGGTAGCCTTCGGGCATGGAGGCGAGCAGCTGCTGGTCGAGCTTCAGCTGCGCGCTCGGGTCGACCGGGTCGATGCGATCCTTCTCGTAGATCGGCTGGCGGTGCAGCACCTTCCACTGGCCGTCGTGCTTGGTGATGAAGTCGTGGAAGCGGCCGGTGCAGACCACGTCGCACAGCACGGGGCCGTCGGCGCCTTCGACCATGCCGCGCTGGGAGATGGTCATCTTGGTCTGGGCGATGGCGCGGTCGCCGTTCACCTCGATGGCGGAGCCGCCCAGGAAGTGCAGGATGCTGACGCCCTTGTCCCAGCCTTCCTGCGTCACGCGGATGAAGTCGCGGAACGGGCCCTGGAACCAGGTCGCCATCATCACGCCGTCCGGGTGCCAGACGGTGGCGAAGCGCTCCCAGTCGCCGGCATCGCGCCAGACCGCCCAGCGCTCGACCAGTTCGCGGATCAGGAGCTTGTCGGTGAGATTGCTGTCCATTGGAATGTCTCCTTGTCGCCGGGACTGTAGAGGCCCCGGGAGCGCGGGAAAAGGCAGGGGACGGCAAATGACTTTTCCGCGCGGCGGAAGACCGGCACCTGCGTCATCCCGGCGCAGGCGGGGACTAAACGGCCTCCAGACCCAGGTAGGCCTTCTGGATCTCCGGCCGGTTCACCAGGTCCTGCGCCAGCCCTTCGGCCACCATGCGGCCCTCTTCCATCACGTAGGCGCGCCGCGCGATCTGCATGGCCATCGCCACGTTCTGCTCCACCAGCAGCACCGAGGTGCCCTGGCGGTTGATGTCGCGGATCGCCTGGAACATGTCGAGCACCACCGTCGGCGCCAGCCCGAGCGAAGGCTCGTCCAGCAGGAGCAGCCGCGGACGGCTCATGAGCGCGCGGCCGATCGCCACCATCTGCTGCTGCCCGCCCGAGAGCGCGCCGGCAGGACTCGCCAGCTTCTGCGCCAGCGCGGGAAACAGCGCCAGCACCTGCGCCAGCGAGGCCGCGCGCTGTGCCCGCGCCTGCGGCAGGAAGCTGCCCAGCGCCAGGTTCTCTTCGACCGTCATGCCGGTGAAGAGGCGACGGCCCTCCGGCACGATGGCGATGCCCCGGGCGCAGAACCGGTGGCTGGCCAGCCGCGTGATCTCCTCGCCCTCGAACACCAGCCGGCCGGCGCGGGCGCGGTGCAGGCCGGCGATCACGTTGATCAGCGTGCTCTTGCCGGCGCCGTTCGGCCCGACCACGCACACCAGTTCGCCGCGCCCCACGTGGAGCGACACGTCCCACAGCGCCGGCGCCGCGCCGTAGCTCGCCTGCAGCCCGCTCACGTCAAGCATAGGCCGGCTTCCCGAGGTAGGCGTTCACCACCTCGGCGTCCTTCATGACGTCGGCGGCCTCGCCCTGCGCGATCAGCTTGCCGTGGTTCAGGACCACGATGCGGTCGGTGAGCGCCATCACCGCGCGCATCACGTGCTCCACGAACACGATGGTGGCGCCCTGGTCGCGGATGCGGCGGATCAGGTCGATCGCCTCGTCGATCTCGCCCGGCGTGAGGCCGGACAGCACCTCGTCCAGCAGCACGAGGCGCGGCCGTGCCGCCAGGGCGCGCGCCAGTTCCAGGAACTTGCGCTGGTGCAGGTTCAGGTCCTCGGGCAGGGCGTGCGCGCGCGCCTGCAGGCCGGTGAACTCGAGCCACTTCCAGGCCTCGCGCACCGCCTCGCGCCGGCCCAGCGAGGCGCAGCCGAACATCGCCACCATGGAGACGTTCTGCAGCACCGTCATGTGCGCGAAGGGCCGCGGGATCTGGTAGGTGCGCGCGATGCCGGCATGCGCCATGCGGTGCGCGGGCGCGCCGGTGAGATCGCGGCCGTCGAACAGGATCTCGCCGGCCGAAAGCGGGTAGTGGCCGCTGACCACGTTGATCAGCGTGGACTTGCCGGAGCCGTTCGGCCCCAGCAGGCCGAGGATCTCGCCCTGGCGCACCTGCAGGTTGACGCGGTCGAGGGCCTGGACGCCCTTGAAGGACTTCGAAAGTCCGCGCACTTCCAGCAGGGGAGCGCCAATCGGGTGCCGGCGCGGGGCCGGCGCCGCGGGCGCCGGTTCCGCAGCCGCCGCTGCCGGGACCGCGTTCGCGGCGGGGATGAGGGCTTCGCCCCTCGCCGCCCTGCCCGGCTTGCGCCGCAACAGCGTGCCGAGGATCCCCTCCGGCATGAACAGGATCACCAGCACCAGGATCGCCCCGACCGCCGCCCGGCCCGCGACGGCGTGGTCGCCGGCGGTGAAGAAGTACAGCAGCCCCGTGATCGCCGTCGCGCCGATCGCGGGCCCCGCCCAGTGCCGCGTGCCACCCAGCACGCTCATGAGCACCACCGTCAGCGGCACGGTGATGTTGAAGGTCTCGCCCGTGGTCACGTACTGCACGAACAGCGCGTGGATGCCGCCCGCCACGCCCGCCAGCGCGCAGGAGAGCGCGAACGCGAGCAGCTTGTAGCGGAAGGTCGGCACGCCCATCACCTCCGCCACGTCCTCGTCGTCGTGGATCGCGAACAGGCCGGTCCCGAGCCGCGAGGCGAAGACGCGGTAGGCCACCAGCAGCGTCGCCACCGCCGCGGCCAGCACCAGGAGGTAGATCGAGGAAGCCGGCGACGGGCCGAGCTTGGGCACCTCCACGGCATTGAGGTACACGCCCGGGCCGCCATCGATCGGCGTGTTGAGGATGATGGTCGCCACCACGAAGGTGACCGCCAGCGTCAGCAGCGCGAACAGCTCGCCGCGCACCGCCTTGACCCGGAACACCACGAAGCCGAGCAGCAGCCCCAGCAGCGCCGGCAGCAGGGCCGCGAACGGGAGCGTCGCGAGGAAGGGCCAGTTCCACTTGCCGGCCAGCACCGCCGTGGCGTACATGCCGATGCCGAAGAAGGCGCCGTGCCCGAAGGAGAAGTAGCCCGAATAGCCCGAAAGGATGTTCCACGACAGCGCCAGCACCATCCAGTGGAACACCAGGTACAGGATCGATTCGTAGAAGGAGGGCACTCCCAGCCAGGGGATGCACGCCAGCAGCCCGCCGGCGCCGAGGATCGCCAGCGCGCTGCGGCTCATCGCGCGGCTCCGGGGCGCAACAGCAGCATCAGGATCAGCAGCGAGAAGGACACGATGGGCGCCCAGGACGGGGAGGCCACGGCCATCGTCACGGCCTCGCTCACGCCGATGATCACGCCCGCCACCAGCGGGCCCAGCGCGCTGCCCAGGCCGCCGAGCATCACGGCGGCGAACACCACGCCGACCCAGGCGAAGATCTGCGACGGCGTCAGCGTGAAGGTGAGCGCCAGGCACACGCCCGCCACGCCCGCCAGCGCCGCGCAGGCGCCGGCCAGCAGCAGCGACAGCAGGCGCGCGTCGATGCCGAAGGCGGCGGCGATGGGGCCGTCCTCGGCCATCGCGCGCAGGGCCTTGCCCAGGTCCGTGTAGCGCATGCCGGCCCAGACCGCCAGGGAGATGCCCAGCGCCAGCAGCAGCGTGAGCAGTTCCGGCACCGGCACGTAGAGGCTGCCGACCGTGAACTTCATCGCGGCGTAGTGCGACTCCAGCTTCCGGTAGTCCGCGGTCCACACGCCCTGGATCGCGGCCTCGATCACCACCGTGATGCCGAAGGTGACCAGCAGCGAATTGAAGGGCGTGATCGCGAAGCGCGAGAGCGCCCACTGCATGCCGGCGCCGAGCAGGAAGAACAGCGGCGGCACCAGCAGCAGCGCGAGCAGCGGATCCACGTGCCAGGATGCCGCCATCTGGTAGCTGAGGTAGCCGCCCAGGAACACCAGGCCGAAGTGCGACAGGTTGATCTGCCGCAGCAGGCCCCAGGCGAGCCCCAGCCCCAGCCCGATCAGGCCATACAGCGCCCCGATGAAGATCCCGGAGAGGATGGCCTGGGCGAGGAGGTTGAAGCTGGGAAGCTGCATCGCCGCGCCGGGCTCAGCGCATCTGCAGCTTCGCGCCCGGGGCGGCGAAGGATTCCGGCCACACCACCTTCCAGGTGCCGCCCTGCACCTGCTTGATCTTCATGAGGTCGTCGCCGTAGTTGTTGGGCCCGTCGAAGCGCAGGCGGCCCTGGATGGTGTCGATGCGGTTCTTGCGCAGGTACTCCGCGATCTTCTTGTCGTCGAGGCTGTTGGTGCCGCGCACGCCCGCTTCCAGGATCTGCCAGGCGGTGTACGAGGCGGCGGCCTGCACTTCCACGTGCGTGTCGGGCAGGTTGGCCGCGGCGGCGCGCTCGTTGAAGGTCTTGACGAAGGCGGCCGCCTCGCCCTGGTTGATGAAGGGCACGTGCTCCTCGAAGATCGTGAGCGCCAGCGCGCCGTCGCCTTCGGCCGACTTGGTCATCGGCCCGGGCGCCGGGTAGGTGTGGAAGTGCAGGGGCGGCGTGTAGTCGATCTTCTTCATCGCGTCGAGCAGCATGTTGCCCTCGAGGCCGATGTCGCCGACCCACACGAAGTCGGGCTTCGCATCCTTGACGCGCGCCGCGATCGGGCCGAAGTCGCGGTTGCCGAAGTCCCATTCCAGGAACAGCACTTCCTTCAGGCCGCGCTTCTTCGCCACCTCGCGGCCGCCCAGCGACATGAAGTGCACCGAGGGGAACTTGCTGGTGACGACGGCGATGGTCTTCGGCGGCTTCTTCGAGGCCGCCAGCATGTCGAACACGGTGTTCGGCACCGTCTGCCCCGGGTCGGGGCCGAGCGCCCAGGCGGGGAACTGCATCTCGTACTTGGCCAGCGAGGGAATGCCGAAGGTGTGGTGGACCAGCACCTTGTTGTAGCGCTGGGCCACGCCCATGGCCGACAGGATCGCGCCGGTGGCGTAGGGGCCCATCAGCAGGTCCACCTTGTCGCTGGTCACCAACTGCTCGTAGAGCGTGCGCGCGAGGTCCGGCTTGGACTGGTCGTCCTTCACGATCCATTCGACCTTGCGCCCCAGCAGGCCGCCGCGCTTGTTCAACTGCTCCACGTAGATCTCGCCGACCAGCTTGTGCGTGAGCGCGGTGGCGGAGAGCGGGCCGGTGAGCGCCAGCGTGCTGCCGATGCGGACCGGCTGGCCCTGGGCCAGCACGGGCAGCGCGCACGCGGCCCCGGCGGCGGTAAGGATGCGGCGACGGGTGAATGTCATGCTTGTCTCCTCGGTGGTGTCCAGCCCTGGTCCAGTTCTTCGTTGTGCTCCCCCAGCAGCGGCGGCGCCGTGACCTCCAGCGGCCGCTGGCCGTCGAAGGACACCGGGGAGCGCACCGTGCGGAAGGTGCCCACCACCGGGTGCTCGGTCTCCACGAACAGCTGCAGGTGGCGGGCCTGGGGATCGTCAGGAACTTCCGCGGTGGTGTACATAGGGGAATGCGGCACGTCGTTGGCCTCGAGCCGGCGGCACCATTCGGGGCGGTCGTGCCGCAGGAAGATCGGCCGCAGCACCTGGATCAATTCCTCCTGGTGCTCGATGCGGCCCTGCCGGCTGGCGAAACGCTCGTCCTGGAAGATGTCGGGCCGCTCCATCGCCGTGGCCAGCCCCTGCCAGAACTTCTCCGGCGAGGACATGTGCAGCGCCACCCACTTGCCGTCGCTGCACTCCAGCACGTAGGACTGCGACACGCTCGGCCGGCTGTACGGCCCCATCACCTCGCCCACCGAGAACAGGTGCGTGAAGGCGTCGAGGTTGAAGTGCGCCATCGCCTCGAACATCGAGAGCTCCACCCGCCGCGCGGTGCCGGTCTTCTCGCGCTCGTGCAGCGCGCCCAGGATGCCATAGGCGGCATAGAAGCCGGTGACGAGGTCGGCGATCGCCGGCCCCACCACGCGCGGGTTGGCCGGGTTCACCAGCAGCCGCAGGTAGCCGCTGGCGGCCTGCGCCACGCTGTCGTAGGTGGGCCGGTGCGCGTAGGGCCCGCTCTCGCCGAAGCCGCTGATCGCGCAATAGATCAGCCTCGGGTTGAGCGCGCGCAGCCGCTCGAAGCCGGCCCCGATCTGCTCGGCGAAGCCGGGACGGAAGTTCTGGATGTAGACGTCCGCCTCCTTCACCAGCGCGTCGAACTTCTCCAGGTCGGCCGGCTGTTTGGTGTTGAGGGCGACGCTGCGCTTGTTGCGGTTGACCGTCTGGTAGTGCGGCGAATAGAGCCCGCCCTTGAAGGCGCGGAAGGGATCGCCCGTGCCGGGCAGTTCCACCTTCACGACGTCGGCGCCCAGGTCGGCCAGCAGCATGGAGGCGGCCGGGCCGGTGATGAAGGTGCCGTGCTCCAGGACGCGCACTCCGTCGAGGACCTTGATCATGCGCCGTCCCTCACTTCGGCAGTTCGCCGGTGTATTCGAACTCGCGCATCGCCTGGTACGACAGGGCGAAGCCGACCGGATCGTTCTGCTCCTCGTGGAGGTGCGCGATCAGGCTCGCCGTGCGGGCCAGGATCGGCACGCCCTTCAGCGCGCCCACCGGGAAGCCCACGCCCAGCAGCACGGCGGGGATCGCGGCGGAGACGTTGAGCTTCAGATCCTTGCCGAGGATGCCGGGGAGGACCTCCTCCACGGTCTGCGCGATTCCGATGAAGTGCTGGCTGGCGCCCGCGCGCCGGGCCACGCCGAACAGGGCGTCGACGCGGCGGTCACGCTGCTTGTGTTCGGGGTGGCCGTAGCCGGGGATGGCCTGCTTCTTCTCGCGCCGCGCAGCGACCACGGCGGAGGCGGCGGCGCGCAGGTCGCCGCCGTGCCGCTGCGCCTCCTCGTCGATCTCGACGAACATGCGGCCGGCGGTTTCCGAGGCGCCGAGGATCACCGAACCGCAACCGAGGATGCCGGCCGCGACGGCGCCCTGCAGCGCCTCGGGCGCGGCGGCGTAGGTCATGCGCGCCGCCTGCACGCTGGGCACCAGCCCGTGGTCGGCGATGGCGACCAGCGTCGCGTTGACCACCGCGCTGGTGGCGGCATCCGGCTTGCGGCCGGTGAGCAGGAAGACGAAGTAGTCCGCGAAGTTCACCTGCCCGATCAGGTCGCGCGCGAGGTCCTGCCCCCGCACGACGATCCGGTCCGCGTCGGAGGTGGCGATGGCGGAGCGCGGCACCGTGGCCTTGCCGATCTTCAAGGGGACCTCCCTTCAGGCGGCGGAGGGCACGAGTCGGAGGTCGAACTGCGCCGTGTAGTACGGCTTGTTCATGTGGCGCCCGTCGGGCGCGCGCCCCGGCGCATGCTGCGGGAACTCCACGACCAGGCTGTTGCGCACCCCGAAGACCGCATCCGAATCGAGGTAGGGGCTGTCCTTGACGAAGATGTGCGTGACCAGCCGCTCGTGGCCCGGCGCGTTCAGCATCATGTGCATGTGGCCGGGGCGATTGAGGTGCCGGCCCATCTTGTCCAGCATCCTGCCGACCGGGCCGTCGCCGGGCACGGGGTAGAAGGTGGGCCGGATCGACCAGAAGCGGTAGTTGCCGTGCTCGTCGGTCCGGAACTGGGCGCGCAGGCTCATGGCGTCGCCCTTCTGCATGTCGTAGAGGCCGTCGGCGTCGCCGGACCAGACGTCGAGCTCGCACCCGGCGATGGGCCGCCCGGCCGTGTCGGTGACGCGCCCGTGGTAATAGGTCGGCTCGCCCGGATGGCCCTCGCCGATGTCGGCGCCCAGTTCCAGCTGGGGCGCGCCGGGCCAGAAGAACGGCCCCTGCACCGTGGCTTCGGTCGGCTTGTCGCCGGGCGCGCCGGCGAGGGCCTTCGCGCCGCGGGCCTGGTCGAGCGCGACGACCAGCATCGACAGGCCCAGCGTGTCCGACAGCAGGATGAATTCCTGCCGCTTCTCGTCGCACTTCTTGCCCGTGGCGGTGAGGAACTCGATGCCCGCCATCCATTCCGCCGGCGTCAGGTCCACCTCGCGCATGAAGGCATGCGCATGCCGGACCAGGGAGCTCATGATCTGGTGGAAGCGGGGGTCCTTGCAGTCCGCCATGCGCTCGATCACCGCCTGCGCGAAATCACTGACTTCGGGTTGGGCCATGGTGTGTCTCCTGTGTGCGGGGGCAGTCTAGGCAGGACGGCCGTGCTGCGAAAGTGATGAATTTCGACTGTCGTGATCGATGCTGTCGATCACAATCCGGGCCGACCCTGAGGGTGGATGGGCTGGGTTCGCGCGTCCGCGCCGGGCGGCGGCGGCCTACGCTCCAGATGCCGCCGCCGTGCTAAATTGGGCTTCCCGTCCGGCATGAAGGGATCCCTCATGAACTTGCGCTGGCTTGCACTGGCCGTCGCGGTGGCCGCCGCCCCGGTCGCCTTCGGCCAGGCACCGAACCCGGTCCTGCAGCAGATGCAGCGCGTGGAAGCGACGCTCAATCGTCTCTCGCAGGAGCAGGTCGCCGTCTACCAGCAGTTCCAGATCGTGCAGGAGATGCGGCGCAGCGAGGAGCGGCTCGCGCTGCAGCGCATGCCGATCTACCGCCTGTCCACGCTCGCGCCGCCGCTCAATGTCGAGGATGTCCAGCGCGACGAGGACGCCCGGGTGCAGCGCATGAACGAGCTGCAGGTCGAAGTCGACCGCCTGTACGCGCGCTACCGCGAGCTGGAGGAACAGAAGCGCCCGCTGCTCGACACGCTGGCGGCGCTGGCGCAGACGCCGACCACGGAAGCCGACGCGGGCACGGGCCTCGCCGCGATCCCGCTGCCGACCCCGGTGCCGCCCGTCACGCAGTCCTCGCCGGGCTTCTCGGGGAATTTCCCCGGCTTCACCGGTGCCAACCCGGGGTTCACGCCGCAGCCCGTGGAGCCGCCCCCGCCCTCGGTCCGCGGCCGCTGACCGGGGTTCGATGGAACTCCGCCACCTCCGCTACTTCGACGCCGTCGCCGAGACCCTGAACTTCACGCGGGCGGCCGAACGCCTGCACATCACGCAGTCCACGCTGTCGCACCAGATCAGGCAGCTGGAGGATGAACTCGGCACGCCGCTGTTCGACCGCGGCGGCAAGCAGGTGCGCATGACGGAAGCCGGCGAGATCCTGCGCAGCCACATGACGCCCGCGCTGGAGCGCATCGACCTCGGCCTGCAGGCGCTGCGCGGGCCCGCCGGGGCGATCACCGGCTGCATCCGCCTGGGCACGACGCCGAGCTTCAACACGCGGATGGTGCCGCAGTGCGTCGCGACCCTGCTGAACTCCTATCCGGGGATCCAGGTGTGCGTGGAGGAACTGGCCGCCGGCCAGATCCTGAAGCGCCTGCGCAGCGGCCACCTCGACCTCGCCGTGGCCTACCCGCCGGGCGAAGGCAGCGAGCTGTGGTTCGAGCCGCTCTACAAGGAGGAACTGCGCCTGGTCGTCGGCATCCGCCATCCGCTGGCGCGGCGCCGGAGGGTGCGCATGGCCGAACTGCACAACGTGCGCATGGTGCTGCTGCCTTCGCAGTTCCTGACCCGCAAGCTGCTCGACGACTGCTTCGCGCAGGCTTCGGCCCAGCCGGTGGTGGTGGCGCAGCTCAATTCGGTGGCGCCCATGATCGAGCTGATCCGCCAGACCGAGCTGGCCGGGATCATCACCGAAACGGCGGTCTCGCAGACGGCGGACCTGCGCGTGATCCCGCTGGAGGACCCGACGCCGGTCCGCACGCCGGGCATGCTGTGGCCCAAGGGGGCGACGCATCCGCCGGTGCTGAAGCACTTCGCGGAAATCATCCGGCGCGCGGCCGGGACGGCCGCCTAGGCTTCGTGCGGCACCCGCTGCCGCGCCTCCCAGTCGTTGAATTCGCGCACGAACTCGAGGAAGGAGTTGCGCGTGTGCGTGACCCCATCGAGCACGATCACCGCGCTGGCGCGCGGGATCGCCTCGTCGTGGATGCGGCGCAGGGCGGCGCCGAATTCGGCCTGGGTGACGTCTTCCGCCGCGACCGGGTCGCCATAGGCGGTGGTGAGGCTGATGGTGTGCCAGCTGTCCTCGCTCCCGGACTCGGCACCGCCCGCCGGCCTGGCCGGGCTCCGCAATTCCGGGCTGGCCGGCTTGGCGGGCCTGGCCGCCGCGGCTTCGTCGCCGGGCCGGGCAGCCAGCCGGTCACGCACGGACGTCTCGAACTGGGACAGCATCTGCATGGATTGGATCGCTCCCTGGATTCACTGCGCACAAGGTACTGCGCCAGCGACATCCGCGAGGTGGGAACGCGGCCACCCAAGCCAAGCTGGCCCGGCTCGAAGGCGCGCCGGAGACGCGCCTGCCGGATCGCAAGTGTCATGCACCTGCCCCGCCGGACGGGTCCGACAAGAGCCGTAGGCGGGCCCCCACGCCGAGCCGGATGCAAGAAGAAAGGGCGCCCCGCGGGCGCCCTTTGTCATCGATTGGCGGTTTGAACTACAACTTGGTCGCCGTGACGATCTGGAAATTGCCGAAGAAGAAGGTCTGGCGCTCCACGCTCCAGCCGCCCATGTCCTGCAGCAGCCGCACCGGGTCGTGGCTGTCCCACAGCGCCAGGCCCAGGGGCTCGAAGACCTTGAAGTAGGTCCAGCTCAGGACCTGGAACAGCAGATTGCCGGGCTTGTGGAATTCGCCCAGGTAGAGCTTGCCGCCCTGCGCCAGCATGCGGCCGGCCTCCTGCAGCGCCTTGATCTTCAGTTCGTGCGGCAGTTCGTGCAGCAGGAAGAACATGATGTTGGCATCGGCGAAGCCTTCCTTCAGCTTCATGGAGGTGGCGTCGTCCTCCACGTACTCGACGCGGCTGCCGAACTGGGTTTCCAGCTTGCTGCGGGCGTGCTGCAGCTCGTTGCGGATGATGTCGGCCACCACGATCTTCCTGGCCCCCGAAGCGAGCGAAGCCTCGATGGTCCGCGGCATCACGTTGCCGAAGGCACAGGAGGTGATGAGGACCTGCTTGCCCCTCAGGTCGGTGGCGCGCAGGCCGTTGACGATCTTGCTCACCAGGCGCGGGTACTGGAACAGCAGGATCGCGGAGATGATCGGCTGGAAGTCCACCAGCTTGATCAGCCCCATGCGGGAGTAGATCGGATAGACGTGCGATTCCGGCGTGCGCCGGCCGCCGGTGAGGTCGCGCACGATCAGAGTGCCGCGGGTGGTCGCGAAGAAGAACATGCCGGTGCAGGCCAGCACCACCAGGACGGCGATCAAGGCGTTTGTTGTCAGGGTACTCATACTCCCTCCTTTTCCGATGGGAGTACTTTGCTCCGATCGCGCGCCGCGCAACATCGGCGGCCACTGAGTAAAGGCTCGGAGTATTCCGATTCGGGCGCGCCGCCGCGCGGAGCGCGCTAGGATTCGTCCGAATCTGCGTTCGTCCCCCCGATCCGGGGGGCGCGTTTTCGGTCGCCCGAGTGACATGGGGAGCAAACCATGAGCGTGAAGGAACCCGGCGCCAGCGTGCGCGATCGCGTCTCCTACGAACCGATCCACCGGCGGCCGGCGCTGAAGCTGCCGGGCGATGCCCGGGTGGCGCTGTGGACCATCGTGAACGTGGAGAACTGGAGCCCGCTCGCCGCGATGCCGCGCGCGGTGCTGCCGCCGCCCATGGGGCAGCCGCTGCTGCCGGACGTGCCCAACTGGTCCTGGCACGAATATGGCATGCGCGTGGGCTTCTGGCGCTTCCTCGAAACGTTGCAGGCGAGGTCGCTGAAGGCTACCTTCGCCGTCAACGGCTCCGCCTGCTCGGTGTACCGCGAGGCCTGCGCCGCGGCCCGCGAGGCCGGCTGGGAGTTCATGGGGCACGGTTTCGTGCAGCGGCCGATGCACCGCGTGGAAGACCAGGCCGCCGCGATCGCGGACACGATGAAGGCCATCGCCGACTTCACCGGCCGCCAGCCGCGCGGCTGGGAGAGCCCGGGCCTGGCGGAGACGGACGAAACCATCGACCTGCTGGCCGAAGCCGGCATCGAGTACGTCGCCGACTGGGTGCTGGACGAGCAGCCGGTGCCGATTCGCACGCGGGCAGGCACCGTGGTCTCCGTGCCCTACACCGTCGAAGTGAACGACGTCGTGATCAGCGCCGTGCAGCAGCAGCCTTCCGACGAGATCTTCCGCCGCGGCCGCGACCAGTTCGATCGCCTGTACCAGGACGGAGCGAGGGCCCCGCGCGTGATGGCGATCTCGATCCACCCGTATCTCACCGGGGTGCCGCACCGGATCAAGTACCTCGAAATGCTCTACGACCACATCCTGGCGCACCCAGGGGTGGTGACGTGGACCGGGGAACAGATCCTCGACTGGTATCGCGCGCAGACCGCCTAGTGCGCCGCGTGCCGGTGCGCCGAGCGCAGGATCTCGCGCACTTCCTCGTCGCCGACCTGCGCGAATTCCGCGTACCAGAGACCCACCGCGCGGAACGGCTCGGGTGTGCACACGCACACCACGCTGTCCGCCACCTGCGCCAGCGCATCGCAGGTCTCGCGCGGCCCCAGCGGCACCGCCACCGTGATCCGCGCCGGCTTGCGCGCGCGCAGCGCCTGCACGCCGGCGCGCATGGTAGCGCCGGTGGCCAGGCCATCGTCGACCACGATCAGCTCGCGGCCCTCCAGCGCCTCGGCGGGATGGCCGCTGCGGTAGACCTCTTCGCGCCGCCGCAGCTCGGCGCGCTCGCGCGCCAGGATGCGCTCGACCTCCGCCTGCTCGGCGGGGCCCAGCATGCCCTGCGACTCCGGATTCATCACGGTCACCCCGCTGGCGATCGCGCCGATCGCGAACTCCTCGTGGTTCGGGTGGCCGATCTTGCGCACCACCAGGATGTCCAGCGGCGCTTCGAGCAGCCTGGCGACCTCGGCGCCCACGGGAACCCCGCCGCGCGGCAGTGCCAGCACCACCGGATCCCGCCAGTCGCGGTGCTCCCGCAAAGCCTGGCCGAGCGCCCTGCCCGCGTCGCGGCGGTCGCGGAAGCCCGGGCCCGTGAATGTGAAACTCATCGCCTCCCGTGCGGCCTCAGTGCCAGTCCGTTCCGGCCGGTGACTTCGGCTCCGCGCCGGCGCGACCCGGTGCGACCAGGTCGCGCGCGAAGTCGGCCGCCTGCCTCGCCTTGGCCTCGACCTCGCGCGCCATGCTGCGGCCGGTGGAGCTCACTTTCCAGCGCGCCCAGGTGCGGCGCAGGCGCCACCGCTGGGTGTACAGGCAGTACATGGCGCCCACGCCGAGCGCCAGGCCGCCGAGGAAGGAAAGGGGTTGCTTGTTCATCGTTCGCTCCTTCGGGCTCCGAATGCCCGAGCCTCGCGGCGGCCGCGTGCCGGACCGCCCGTTCCAGTCTGCGCGGCGCGCGGCGCGCTGTCGGTCGGACCATCGGCGTCGCCGCGTAGGAAGCGGCGCACGGGGAGCCATGGCGCCGTTGAAGAGCACGGCCTAGGGTTTCCTCCAGCGCAGGTCGGCGAAGGCACTCCTACGCTCCGGTCCCCCACGCCACAACCGGAGTGCACATGACCCGCAGAATCACCGCGCTCGCCCTGGCCCTCGTCGTTTCCGCCCTCGGCGCCCCGCCCGTCCAGGCGCAGACTCCCAGGGTCGAGCTGACCTGGATGTCCATCGCCAACTGGGAGCTCAAGATCGGCGCCAAGCGCATCTGGATGGACGCCTACTTCTCGCGCCTGCCGCAGGCCAGCTTCTATGCGCCGCCCACCCTGCCGGGCGACCAGTACGCCTACACGCGCTCACCGCAGGGCATCGACATGGATGCGATCCGCAAGGTGCGCGACGCCGCGCTCGGGAGCGAGAAGCTCGACCTGCTGCTGGTCGGCCACAGCCACTGGGACCACAGCTGGGACTCGCCGAGCTGGGCCAAGCTGACCGGCGCCCCGATGATCGGCGGCGTGTCCTCCTGCCTGCAGGCTCAGGCGCAAGGCGTGCCCGCCGCGGGCTGCCGCAGCGTGAGCGGCGGCGAGAAGTTCGACCTCGGCGATGGCATCACGATGCGCGTCGTGCGCTTCAACCACAGCGGAGACGCCAGCAATCCGATCCAGCACTTCGCGCGCGAGCTCTATCGCCCGCCGATCCCCGACGCCGCCACCGGCGGCTTCCGCGCGGGCGTCGGCGAGGACTATCCGAACGGCGGCGGCAACCGCGCCTTCCTCTTCACCATCGACCGCGGCGGCGAGCAGCTCTCGTTCTTCATCAACAACTCGGCCAGCCCCTTCGACCTCGACAAGGACATCATCGTCGACGGCGTGAACCACGGCTCGCCCCTGAACAACCTGCGCGCCGCCCTGCGCGATGCGGGCCTGACGCAGGTCGACGCCTGGATCGGCACCGGCGGCAAGCCCGTGGCCGAACAGATCGTGCCCATCCTGCGGCCGAAGCACTACATCCCCAACCACTGGGACGGCCTGTTCAACGCGTTCTGGCCCGGCCTGCCCTTTCCGTTCAAGGACGACAACCTGCAGGCCTACCTGCGCGAACAGAACATCGCCCTGTATCCGCAGAAGCAGTACTTCGACAAGTTCATCCTGACCAAGGCCGGCGTGCAGCCCGACGCCAACGCGGTGCTGAAGCAGAAGCTGGGCTTCGCGCCCGAGCAGAAATTCAGCCAGGCCCTGCGCGATGCGGTGGCGATGGTCGATTCGACCAGCATCGGCGACGACTGCGGCGAAGGCTTCGCGCCGCCGTCGAAGTGGGCCCATGTCTTCGCGGTGATGGAAGCGCTGCGCGAAACCTCCGGCCGAGAAGGCCTGATGCCGCGTCCGGGCATTGTTGAGTAAATTGCTCGGACACTCCACAATCCGGGGGTGAGCAGGAAGAACAGTGAACGCGCGCGGCGCGGGAGGGTCGCGCCATGAAGCGGGCCGCGGCCCTGAAGCCGCTGTCCCGCGAGCACCACGAGGCGCTCGTGCTCGCGCGCCGTGCCTGCGAGCCGCACCGTCCCGGCGCCGAACCCGCCGTCTTGCGGCAGCACCTGCTGCAGCGCTGGGATGCGCACTTCGAGCCGCACTTCGCGGCCGAGGAGCAGGTGCTGCTGCCCGCGCTCGAGCGGGCTGGCTGCGGCGAGGCCGCGGTCCGGGGTCGCGTGGAGCACGCGCGGCTCAGGGCACTCGCCGTGCGCCTGCGCGAGGGCGAACTCGCCTGCCTGCCCGAATGGGGCGACGCCATGCGGGCGCACGTGCAGTGGGAGGAGCGCGAGCTCTTCCCGCTGGCCGAACGCGTGCTGGACCTCCACCTCCTGCAACCCCGCCTGCGGCGGACCGAAGGAACACCATGCACGACCTAGCCTGCGCCAGCCTGCAGGGAGACGACCTCTGCCTGCCCTGCGGCCTCGCGCGGCTGGCCGGCACGCCGGAGGGGGCGCGGCTGTCGCAGCGGCGCGTGCCGCGGGGCGAGCCCCTCTATCGCCAGGGTTCGGCGTACGGCGCGATCTATGCCGTGCGCGCCGGCTCCTTCAAGTCCACGGTGCACGACGAGGACGGGCTCGAGCAGGTCACCGGTTTCCACGTCGACGGCGACATCCTCGGCCTCGACGGAATGGCGCGCCTGCGGCACGCGTCCACCGCGGTGGCCCTGGAGGACGCCGAGGTGCTGGTCCTCCCCTCCTGCGACGCCGGCCTGGACCCGCTGCTGCCCCGGCTCATGAGCCGCGAGCTGGTGCGCCAGCGCGAACGCCTGCAGCTGCTGATGGGCCGCAGCGCCGAAGCGCGCGTGGCCACCTTCGTGCAGGACATCACGCAGCGCATGCACGCGCGGGGCTACTCGCCGCGCGAATTCCACCTGCGGCTGTCGCGCGGGGAGATCGGCAGCTACCTGGGGTTGAAGCTGGAAACGGTCAGCCGCGTGTTCGGCCGCCTGCAGCGGCAGCGGGTGCTGCGCGCCGAGGGTCGGCACGTGCGCGTGCTCGATCCCGCCGCGCTCGCCGCGGCCTGCGGGGCGTCGGCCTAGCTTCCGCTCCGGCCGAAGACGACCAGCAGGTTGTTCGCCGGCATCGCGTGCCGCTGGCGCAGCACGAGGCCCGCCCGCTGCGCCTGCGCCTCGACGTCCTGCAGCCGGCGGATCCCCCATGCGGGATCGCGCGAGCGCAGGTCCTGGTCGAAGGCTTCGTTGCTGGACGCCGCCGGCACGCCCTGCTCGAAGTAGGGACCGTAGGTCACGAGCACGCCCTCGTCCACGAGGTGCCGGGCGGCCCCCTGCATCAGGGCGGCGCAGGTCTCCCAGGGCGAGATGTGCAGCATGTTCGCGCAATAGATCGCGTCGAAAGGCTCGCGGAAAGGATCTGCCGCGGACGGCCACTGAGGCGCCATCACGTCGAGCCGCAAGGGCGGGCGCACGTTGGCCAGCCCGGACTCCGCGATGCGGCCCGCGATCGCTGGGAGCATCGCGCCGTCCGCCTCGCTCGGCTGCCAGCTCCAGCCCGGAAGTGCCGCCGCGAACCACGCGACGTGCTGGCCCGTGCCGGACGCGATTTCCAGCGCCCGGCCGCGTTCGGGCAGGAGGCCGCGCAGCACCTGGAGGATCGGCTCCTTGTTGCGGTCGGCGGCGGGGCTATGGGGGAGGTCCATGGCGCAGGCGAGTATGCGCGCCTTCGCCCCGGACCGGAGGCTTCATTCCTGCTCGAGGCCGGTGTCTTTCACGAGCCGCTCCCACAGGCGGGCTTCGCTGAGGACTTCCTTGTTGAACTCGGCAACGCCGTTGCCCACCGGCGTGGCCGCCTGCGCGGCCAGGATCTCCTCCATCTCGGGGGTGTGGATCACGGCGCGCACTTCCTGCTGCATGCGCTCCAGTGCCTCGCGCGGCGTCTTCGCCGGCGCGTACAGGCTGTAGGAGATGTAGACCTCCATGTCCTGCAGGCCCGACTCGACCATCGTCGGGGTGTTGGGCAGCATGGGCGAGCGCTTGCCGCTGGTGACGCCGATGGCCTTGATCTTGCCGGCCTGGATCAGCGGCTTGGCGGTGAGCAGCGTGCCGACGCCGAAGCCCACGTTGTTGCCGGCGATGTCGGTCATCAGCGGGGCGCCGCCCTTGTAGGCCGCGTAGGTCACGTTCAGCTGCATGCGCTGGTTGAACATGGCGCCGACGAGGCGGGTCATGTTCTCCGAGGCGCCGTAGGTCGCCTTCGAGGGATCCTTCTTCAGCAGCGCCGCCAGTTCGCGCGGGTTGTTGGCGGGGAAATCCGAATTCACCAGGAACACCATGGGCGAGACCGCCACCTTGGTCACGCCCACGAAGTCCTTCAGCGTGTCGTAGGGCAGCTTCTTCTTCACGGCGGGGTTCACCAGGTGCGAGGTGACGACCAGCACGAAGGTGTGCCCGTCCGCCGGCGCCTTGGCGACCAGGTCGGTGCCGATGATGCCGTCGGCACCGGGCTTGTTCTCCACGATCACGTTCTGGCCCAGCCGCGGGCGCAGGCGTTCGGCGAGGTGGCGGGCGATGGTGTCGGTGCCGCCGCCGGCCGAATACGGCACGACCAGGCGGACCTGCTTGTCGGGGAAGGCGGCCTCGGCCGCCAGCGGCAGGGCGGCGGCGAGGGACAGCAGCGCGAAACTGCGGCGGCTCAGGGGGCGCATGGCGGCTCTCAAGTTGTACGAACAACTATGCTATCGGGCGGAGCGACCCTCGGTCAAGGCTGATACGGGGAAACCCTCGGGACTGCCGCCGCGCTTGCGCTAGGATGCGAATGTTGTCCGTACAAACAAAGCCGCCGCCATGCCAGACCTCTCTGCCACCTTCCCGCTGCTGGTCGAGGACGAATTCCGGCTCCTGCAGGAACTCGTCGGCCTGTCCGGGCGCGACATCCTCGACGTGGGCTGCGGCACGGCGGCGATGAGCGCGCGCATGGCATCGGAGGGCGGGGCGCGCAAGGTCATCGGCCTCGAAGTCGACGAGCGCCAGCTGGAAAAGAACCGCGCCCGTTCCTGGCCGGCGGGGGTGGAATTCCAGCAGTGCGGCGCCGAGGCGCTGCCGTTCGGCGCTGCCAGCATCGACGGCATCACCCTCTTCAAGTCGCTGCACCACGTGCCGGTGGCGGCGATGGACGAGGCCTTCCGCGAGATGCAGCGCGTGCTGCGGCCGGGCGGATGGCTGTTCATTTCGGAACCGGTCTACGAAGGCCCCTTCAACGACATCGTGCGCATGTTCCACGACGAGGGCGTGGTGCGCCGCGAGGCGATCCAGGCGACGGGACGCGCGGTGGAGCGCGGCCTCTTCCACCACGCACGCCGCGTGCAGTTCATGGCACCCGTCACCTTCAGCGACTTCGAGGACTTCCGCCGGCGCCTGATGCAGCCCACGCACAGCCAGTTCGCCATTTCCCCCGCCCTGGAGGAAGCGGTGCGCGGCGCCTTCGAGGCTCACCAGACCCCGGGCGGGGCGCACTTCCTGCGCCCGATGCGGGTGGACCTGCTGCTCAAGCCCTAGCCAAGGCCTCCCGGTGCGCGGGATGCGCGATGGCCGCCATCGCCTTCCTGCGCTCGGCGGGCGGGCAGCCGCGCACGGCGGCCACGCCGTGCTCGGTGACGAAGAAGTCCACCTCGTGCGGCTCCAGCGAGGCGGGCACCTCCGCCGGCAGGCTATCCAGGATCGTGCTGGCGCTGCTGCGATCGGTCGACCGCAGGGCGATGATGCTGCGCCCGCCTTCCAGCGAGGACGCGGCCCGGGCGAAGTCCGGCAGGCCGCCGGGGACCGCGATCCGGCGCCGGCCGGCCCACTCCGCGTTCACGCGCCCCTGCAGGTCCACCTGCAGGGCGGAATTGATGGCGCACAGGCGCGTCAGCCGGCGCAGCAGTCCGCCGGAATGCGTGACGGTGCAAGGGTGCAGTTCGACCGCCGCATTGCGATCCAGCCAGGCGTAGAACTCCGCGCTGCCAAGCGCCATGGTGGCGATGCTGGCGCCGGCGAACACCTCCTTGGTGCTGTTGTCGATCACGCCGCGCTCGATCAGGGGCCGCGCGGAATCGGCCACGATGCCGGTGTGCAGGCCCAGGTGGCGCAGGTGCCCCAGTCGTCCCAGCACCTGGTCCGGCAGCGAACCCACGCCGAGCTGGAGCACCGCGCCGTCCTCCACCAGCGAGGCCACATGGGACGCGATCGCCTCCTCGATCGCGTCCGCCGGCTGCGGCTTCACCGCGTGGGGCGCATCGACGGCGTCCACCCAGGCGGCGATGCGGCTCGCCGGGATCCAGGCGTCGCCCTGCACGACCGGCATGCGCGGGTCGATCTCGGCGATCACGAGCGGGGCGGCCTCGACCGCCGCCTTCATGTAGTCGACGGACACGCCCAGGCTCACGCGGCCGCCGGCGTCCGGCGGCGACACGCGCAGCAGCACCGCGCCGACGGGGTAGTCGCCGCGCGCGAATCCGTCGGGCACCGTCGACAGCGGCTGCCGCAGGGGCGTTACGCGGCCCGCATCGAGCGCGGCACGCAGCCCCGCGCCGGGCAGGAAGGTGGCGATCTCCAGCGCATCGCGCGCGGGCGGCTCGGCATAGGGCACGAGGCCCAGCGGCATCAGCGTATAGACGCGGCGGCCGCGCAGCGCTTCGGCCTCCTCGGCCAGCTTGCGCGCCAGCACGGTCGGGTGAGCCGCGGCGGAATGCAGCACGATTCCGCGGTCCGCGGGAAGGCGGGCGATCAGTTCCGCCAGGGTCGCCAGGGGTTTCATCGAGGGATTCCGTCGGCCGCCAGAAGTTGTACGTACATACCCCAGCGGTCGCTTTCCAGTATAGCTTGGTATAGTTGTACGTACATATGAAGCTCGAAGGCATCCGGGTCCTCGACCTCTCCAACTTCCTCCCCGGCCCGCTGCTGTCGCTGACGATGGCGGACCACGGCGCCGAGGTGATCAAGATCGAGCAGCCCGGCGAAGGCGACCCGGGCCGCCACATCGGGCTCTCGGACGGCCCGCACACGGTCTTCTTCCGCAACCACAACCGCGGCAAGAAGAGCCTCGTGCTGGACCTGAAGAAAGACGCCGACCGCGCCGCGCTGCTGGAACTGGCCGCGACCGCCGACGTGTTCGTGGAATCCTTCCGCCCCGGCGTGGCGAAGCGGCTCGGCGTGGACTACGCGGCGCTGCGCGCACGCAATCCGCGCATCGTGTACTGCTCGATCAGCGCCTTCGGCCAGGACGGCCCCTACCGCGACCGGCCCGCGCACGACCTCGCCCTGGAGGCGCTCACGGGCGCGCTGAGCCTCAACGTCGGCACCGACGACGGCAAGCCCGCCATCCCCGGCCTGCCGCTCGCGGATCTCCTGAGCGGGATGAACGGGTTGGCCGCCGTGCTCATGGCCTTGCTGCGCCGCCAGGCCACGGGCGAAGGCGACTGCATCGACATCTCCATGATGGACAGCATGGTGGCCGCCCTGCGCAACGTGGTGGGCCCGACCTTCGCCGAGGGGCGCCAGCCCGACCCGAAGCAGGAGCGCACCACCGGCGGCGGGGCGTTCTACCGCATCTACGAGACGCGCGATGGCGGCCGCATCGCGCTGGCGGGGCAGGAGCCGAAGTTCGTCCACGCGCTGCTCCGGGAGCTCGGGCGACCCGACTTCGCCCCCCTTTGCCTGCAGGGGCCGGGGGCCCACCAGAAGCCGGTCATGGACTTCCTGGCCCAGGCGTTCCGCGAGCACACGCGCGGGGAATGGGAGGAGCGACTGGCGAAGCTGGACGTCTGCTTCGGCGGCGTGAACACCTTGCCGGAGGCCTTCCGCGATCCGCAAGTGCTGGCGCGCGGCATGGTGCTGCGCGACGAGGCCGGGCTCCCGCACATCGCCAGCCCGATCCGCTTCCTGAACGAACCGGGCACGCCCAGCCTGCGCTCGCCCGGGCTCGACGAGCACCGGGACCTCGTGCGCGGCTCGCGGCCCTGAGTCGCCGCGCGGCTTGCCGCAGTGGCGCTGATGCAGAATCCGACCATGCCCCGAACAGCGAAGAAGGTCCCGCCGGCACCGGCCCGCAGCAAGCCGGCGCAGCCGCGCAAGCGGGTGCTGCCGCGGCTCTCGCTGGCCACTGGGGAACCCCTCTACAAGCAGCTGGTGCAGTCGCTGCGCAACGACATCCTGCGCGGCGTGTTTCCCGTGGGCTCGCAGCTCCCGGCCGAAGAGGGACTGGCGGAGCGCTTCGCCGTCAGCCGCCACACGGTGCGCGAGGCGCTGCGGCAGTTGCGCACCGACGGCCTGGTCTCTTCGCGCCAGGGCTCCGGCACCACGGTGATGCCGCCGCCGCCCAGTACGCCCTTCAACGTGCACCGGGTCGCGTCGATCGACGAACTGATGGCCTATGCCGTCGAGAGCCGCTACGAGGTGGAGCGCACCGACGTGGTCGCCAGCGAGGACGTGTCGCAAGCGGAGCTGGACCTGCCGCCCGGCCGCCGGTGGCTGCGCCTGCAGGGCTTCCGCCTCGGCGACGAGCCGGCGAGCCCGCCCGTGTGCTGGACCGAGGTGTTCGTGGCGGGCGAGTACGCCGGCGTGGAGCGCCTCATCGGCCGCCAGCGCGGCCCGATCTGGCGCCTGATCGAGGACCTCTACGGCGAACGGCTGGTGGAGGTGGAGCAGACGCTGCGCGTGCGCCCCGTGCCCGCGGAGATCGCCGGGCCCCTGCACGTGGAGCCGAACTCGACGGTCGTCGAGGTGCGCCGCACCTACAAGACGACCGCGGACAAGGTCGCGGAAGTGTCGGTGAACCTGTATCCGGGCGAGAAGTTCCGCTTCAGCATGAAGCTGCGCCGCGCCTAGGAGCCTGGGCGGCAGAGAAACGGGCCTGCGCCGGGGCCTGGGAGCCTGACAGCCTAGGCGCGGTCGAGGCCGCGTACTTTACGTACGCAAGGAGACCGCAACGACGGCTGGCGGGCTCCCAGGCCCCGGCCCGGAGGGTTGGGCCTGCAAGGGGCCGGCTGCGTCGTTGCAGGAACGGGTCAAGCCACCCGGGCTTGACCCGTTCCCGCGCCTAGCATCCAGCCCCTTGCAGGCCCAACGCAGGCCCGTTTCTCTGCCGCCCAGGCTCCTAGCCCCCGGCATTTTTCGCGTTGACCGACGCCGCCCGCAGTGCCTATGCTTGGCCATCGCTGAAGGACCGGATCGGCGCGCCCGATCCAAGGAGGCTGGCCATGCCCACCATCGTGCATCGAGGATCCCGCTCCATCGCGTCGGTACCGCGGCTGGCACATGCGGCGATCGTGGCGCTGCTCGTGATCGCGGCGCTCGCGGCACCGCTGGCGCTCGCCGGGGACCAGCTGGCGTGCGTCAGCCCGGTGGCGCCGTCTTCGGCCTGAAGAAGACCGTCACGCCCTCGTCGGTCACCAGCAGTTCGCCGGGCTCGAACCCCATCGTCTCCGGCAGGGCGAGCTCGCGCTCCGACATCCGGTGCAGGACCACCTCGCCGAGCTGCTGCGCCAGCGCGGGCAGCAGGCCCTGGAGGGCCCGCAGCGACTCCCGGTCCATGCCCGGCCAGCGGAAGTCCAGGAACTCCGGCTCGCGGCCGCGCACCGTCCGGTCCGTCGCTTCGTAGCGCAGGCCGAACACGACTTCCAGTTCGGCGGCCATGCCCTGCGCCGCCGGCAGCCCCGCGATCTCGACCTGGAGAGCGGCACCCAGCTTGTTGCGCGCCGGCAGCAGCAGCAGGCGCGGCGCGCTGACCTGCACCTGCAGCAGCCCGGCCAGGGGCAGGCGCTGGGGAAAGCGCGCCGAGAGCGCCTCGTACAGTTCCGCGGCGGAAATGCGGTGTCGCGGCCGGGGCGGTGCCTCTTCGGCCGCGAGCAGACGCCCCGCCGACCAGCAGGCGAGCGCGACCATGAGCAGCCTTCGATCCATCGTCGGCCCATTGTGGCGCGCGATCGTGTCGCGCGTGCAAACCGGCGGAGGGTGGCCCGGCTCAGGCGGACAGGCCCATGGCCCGCGTGATCCTGCGGCCGGAGGCGCGCAGCCGTTCCACGTCGCGGGACAAATCCCCCGCCAGCAGCCGACCGCCGCGCTTCTTCCATTGCCCGGCGAGCATCACGCTGTCGATGTTGGCCAGCGAGGCCTGGAACACCACGCTGCTCACCGGGTCGTGCACCGGCTGCATGTTGAGGTCGGTCGCGCGGATCACCACCAGGTCGGCCTGCTTGCCGGGCGCCAGCGTGCCGATGCGATCGAGCTGCTGCAGCATCCGCGCGCCTTCCACCGTCACCCACGACAGCGCCTCGCGCGTCGTGATCGTGGAGGTGGGCGGGATGGTGCCGTGCTGCTCGCGGTACGCCACGTTGTCCAGGCTGCGCTGCATGCCGAGCGCCACGCGCGCCTGCGTCAGCATGTCGCCGGAGAGCACGCTTTCCAGGTCGACGCCGAGCGAAGGCGCGCGGCCGAAGCGCCGCAGGCGGCCCGTCAGGGGATGGCCGTGGCCCTGCGACATCTCGTTCTCCGCCGCCGCCGAGAAGCTCATGCCCAGCTCGCAGAAGCGCTGCAGCTGTTCGTCGGACAGCGCGTGGCCGTGCACGATGTTGATGCTGGGGCCGAGCAGGCCCGCGGCCTCCAGCCGCTGCCAGCCCTCCGGCGTGCGCGCGGGGCCGCCGCCCTGGTGCAGCGACGCGATCAGGCCCAGCTCGCGCGCCATCCGGAAGTCGTGCATCGCCACGTCCAGCGTGGCGTAATGCGGGCCCAGCACGGCCACCTGGATCGACAGCAGGGGATGCCCCTGATGCTTCTTCAGCAGGCGCTCGACCTCGTGGCGCGGATGCGGCACTTCCCAGAACGGCGTCTGGCCCGGCCTGGGCTCGGGCTTGGGCGTGCCGTGGAAGAAGGCGGCGCGGATCCCGCTGGAGAGCAGGCCTTCGATCGCGGCGTCGTTGTGCGCCGGCGTCGGGTTGTTGTGGCACCAGTCGGCCAGCGTGGTCGTGCCGCAATCCAGCTGGTTCAGCGCGCCCACGCGCGTGGCGATGTAGAGGTCCTCCGGCTGGAAGGCAGTGGCGAGGCCGGCGTGCATCTTCTGGAAGTACTCGAGGAGCGTCCAGTTGGCCGCCACGCCGCGCAGCGCGGTCTGCCAGGTGTGCATGTGGGCGTTGACGAGGCCGGGAATGACGATGTGGCCGGGGAGGTCCACGACTTCGGCGTCGTCGACGGCGAGCGTGGGAGCGATCGCCGCGATGCGGTCGTCTTCGACCAGGAGGTCGCCGGTGGGCAGGTCGCCCTGGCGATCCATCGTGAGGAGGGTGGCGCCGCGCAGGAGGGTTCGTTTCATGGAGCGTCCCCATCCCGGCCCTCCCCCGGAGGGGCAGGCAGCGAGACTTCGTAGTCGACCTGGTGGCGGTGCGTGCGGATCTCGCCGATCTCGCGCTTCACCCGCAGGTGTTCCGGATGCGTGGCATAGGCGTCCAGCGCCGCCTGCGATTCGAACTCGCTCACCAGGACCACGTCGCAGGCGTAGTCGACGCGGCTCGCATCCACGCCGATCTCCAGGTGCAACAGGCCCGGCACGCGGCCGCGCAGGCTGTCGAAGCTGCGTTTCAGGCGCTCGACGTTGGCGGCCTTCTCCTCGCGCGTGTCGCCCCGCACGTTCCACATGACGATGTGGCGGATCATGCCGATTCCTTCGCGGGGTTCAGCGCGAAGTCGTAGGCGACCAGGTACGTGCCATCCGGCTGGCGCACCCAGTCGGCGATCAGCGACTGGCGCACGCCGAACACCGCGTCCGAATCCAGGTACGGGTCGCCGTCGCGGAACACGTGCGTGATCAGCGTCTCGTAGCCCGGCGCCCGGATCATGAAGTGCAGGTGCGCGGGCCGCCAGGGGTGGCGCTTCGTCGCCTTCAGCATGTCGCCCACCGGGCCGTCGTCGGGGATCGGATAGGCCTCGGCCAGGACCGAGCGGAAGTGGTATTCGCCGCGGCCGTTGGCGTGCAGCACGCCGCGCGCCTGGTGCTGCGGCAGGTCCTCGCGCTGGACGTCGTACTTGCCTTCGGCGTCGGCCTGCCAGACGTGGATCTCCGCGCCGGGCACGGGTTCGCCGTTCAGGCCACGCACGGTGCCCCGTACCTGGCAGGGGATGCCGGCGGCGCCGTTCGCGACGTCCTCGCCCAGGTCGTAGTGCGGCGCGCCCTCGACGTAGAAGGGGCCGAACACCGTCGCCTCGGTGCAGCCGGCCGGCTTGTCCTGGTTCATCGCCACGGTCAGCATCGACAGGCCCAGCGTGTCCGACAGCAGGATGAATTCCTGGCGCCGGTCGTCGGTGATGTGCCCCACCCGCGTGAGGAATTCGATGCCCTGGAACCACTCCTGCTCGGTCAGCTTCACCTCGCGGGCGAAGGCATGCAGGTGCTGCACCAGGCTGGTCATGATCTCCTTCAGGCGCGGATCGGGCGTGTCCGCGAAGCGGGCGATCACGGCCTGGGTGATGTTGTCCTGGGTGAGGTTGCGCATGCGGCTTTCTCCTTGGGCGGGACTCTAGGGCGGGGCCATAATTTGCGAAAGACCGCCGCGGCAAATGAGTTTTCCGCCGCGCGCAAGAAAGCAGGAGACGAGCCTTTGGATCGCTGGACCGAGATGGCGCTGTTCGTGCAAGTGGCCGAAACCGGCAGCCTGAGCCGTGCGGCCGAGGAACTGGGCCTGTCCAATGCCGCGGCCAGCCGGCACCTGTCGGCCCTGGAGGAAAGACTGGGCGCGCGGCTGGTGGAGCGCAACACGCGGCGCCTCTACCTCACGGAGACGGGGCAGGAGTTCCTGCGTCGCAGCAAGTCCCTCCTGGCCGACCTGCAGGATGCCGAGTCGGCAGTCAACGCCGCCACGCTCAAGCCCACGGGGACGCTGCGCGTCACGGCCTCGCTGTCCTTCGCGATGCACCACATCGCTCCGCTGCTGCCGGAGTACAGCAGGCGCTACCCCGAGGTGACGGTGCACGTCGAGACGGCCAACCGCTACCTGGACCTGATCGACAACAACATCGACGTCGCGATCCGCACGCGCGAATTCGAGCCGGACTCCAACATCACGATCCGCCGGCTGGCGGAGACGCGCCGCATCCTCGCCGCCTCGCCCGGGTACCTCGGCCGCGCCGGCACGCCGCGCAGGCTGGAAGACCTGGCGCAGCATTCGCTGCTGGTCTATACCTACGCCAACAACCCGCACGAGCTGCGTTTCACGCGCGATGGCGAGACGAGCGCCGTCGCCATCAAGGGCGTGCTGGAGTCCAACGACGGCCAGGTGCTGCGCGCCGCGGCCCTGAAGGACCACGGCATCCTGGTGCAGCCGACCTACATCCTCTACGACGACATCGTGGCCGGCCGGCTGGTGCCGGTGCTCGACGCCTGGGACCTGCCGCGGCTCACCGTCAACCTCGCCTATCCCAGCCGCAAGCACCTGAGCGCCAAGGTCCGCACCTTCATCGACTTCCTCGCCGAACACTTCGACCGCATGGACTACGAGCGCAAGTGGACCGCGCGCTTCGGCTACTGAAGCCATGCAGGAACTCGAGACCGACGTCCTGATCGCCGGCGGGGGACCCTGCGGGCTGATGCTGGCCAACGAACTGGGCCGGCGCGGCATCCGCACGCTGCTGGTCGACACGAAGCCCGGCACGGCCTTCAACCCGCAGGCCAATGCGACGCAGGCGCGCACCATGGAGCACTTCCGCCGGCTCGGCTTCGCGCACGAGGTGCGGGCCCAGGGCCTGCCGGCGGACCATCCCACCGACATCGCCTATTTCACGCGCTACACGGGGCGGGAGCTGGCGCGGCTGTCGCTGCCGACGGCGGGGCAGGCGGTGCGGAACGTGCGCGGCATGGGCGGCTCGTGGAGCGCGGCGGAACTGCCGCATCGGGTGTCGCAGAAGTTCGTGGAGGCGATTCTCCGGCGGCATGCGCAAGGGCATGCAAGCAACGACATCCGGTATGGGTGGAGGCTGG
This sequence comes from Ramlibacter monticola, assembly GCF_016722785.1. GTDB lineage: Bacteria > Pseudomonadota > Gammaproteobacteria > Burkholderiales > Burkholderiaceae_C > Ramlibacter > Ramlibacter monticola. The sequence goes on from NZ_JAEQNE010000005.1 coordinate 179,784, forward strand.
AGGAATTCGAGGACACCGGCGAGGAGGTGCGGGCCGTCGTGTGCCCACACCTCAACCCTCTCCCGGACGGGCAGGGAGGAAGCCAGCGGGTCCGGGCGAAGTACCTGGTCGGCGCCGACGGGCCGCGCAGCTTCGTTCGCAGCACGTTGGGCATCGCCTGGGGTGGTGGGACCGGGGTGCGGCGCGACTTCATGGGCGGGGTGATGTTCGCCGTGTACCTGCGCGCTCCCCGGTTCTACGCGGTGTTCCCGCACGCGCAGGCCTGGATGTACGTGACCGTGAATGCGCAACGGCGCGCCTTCATGGCCTCGGTGGACGGGCAGTCGGAGTTCGCGTTCCACGCGGCCGTGCACGAGGGCGAGGACCCGGAGCGCTGGACCGAGGGCGATGCGCGGCGGGTGTTCGCGCAGGCGCTCGGGCGCGAGATCCCGATCGAGGTGCTGTCCTTCGGGACCTGGACGGCGGGCCATTCGTTGGTCGCGCAGACCTTCCACCGCGGCCGCGTGTTCATCGCCGGCGATGCCGCCCACCTGTTCACCCCGACCGGTGGACTGGGCTACAACACCGCGGTCGAGGACGCGGTGAACCTCGCGTGGAAGCTCGCCAGCGCCGTGCGCGGCCGCAATCCGCCCGCGCTGCTGGACAGCTACGAGATCGAGCGCAAGCCGCTCGCCGTGCGCAATACGGGCTATGCGCGGCACTTCGCCGATTCGGTGGGCCTGTTCCCGGCGCGGCCGGATCTGGAGCTCGAGGGTCCCGCGGGCGAGGCAGCGCGGCGCGAGGCCTCGCTGCACCTCAACGCGCACGTGCGGCTGGAGTTCAACATTCCGGGGGTGACCTTCGGCGGCCGCTACGAGCGCTCGCCGCTGATCGTGGCGGAAGCCGGGCTGCCCCCCGCGGACGAGGCCAACCAGTACGTCCCCACGGCACGCCCCGGCGGCCGCCCGCCGCACGCGTGGCTGGAGGACGGGCGTTCCCTCTTCGACAGCTTCCATCCCGAATGGACCCTGCTCGCGCTCGGTCCGCAGGTGCCGTCCACCGCGGCTTTCGAACACGCGGCGCAGGCGCTCGGGATGGACCTGCGCGTCGTGCGGCATCCGGCGCCGGCGCTATGCGAACTCTACGAAGCGCCGCTCGCGCTGGTGCGGCCCGACCAGATCGTGGCGTGGCGCGGCTCGCATGCGCGCGGTGCCGAGCGTATCCTGCGCAAGTCGACCGGCTTTTCCTGGTGAGCCTCCCGGAGGTGCCCATGTCCAAAGTGAAAGTCCAGGCCTTCTCGATTTCCATCGACGGCTACGGCGCCGGCCCCCACCAGAGCCTGCAGGCTCCGCTGGGCATCGGCGGCGAGACGCTGCACCAGTGGTTCGTTCCGACCCAGACCTTCCGCCGCATGACGGGGCAGGAGGGCGGCACGGGCGGCGTGAACGACGACTTCGCCCGCCGTTCCATGGAAGGCATGGGCGCCTGGATCCTGGGCCGCAACATGTTCGGGCCGGTGCGCGGCCCCTGGCCCGACGACGAGTGGAAAGGCTGGTGGGGCGCCAGTCCGCCCTATCACGTGCCGGTGTTCGTGCTGACGCACCACCCGCGCGCCCCGCTGCCCATGGAGGGCGGCACCACCTTTCACTTCGTCACCGGCGGGATCCACGAGGCGCTGGAGCGCGCGCGGGACGCGGCCCGGGGCAAGGACATCCGCATCGGCGGCGGCGTGGCGACGGTCCGCCAGTACCTGCAGGCGGGGCTGGTCGACGAGATGCACCTCGCGGTGTCGCCCACGCTGCTCGGGCGCGGCGAGGCGCTGCTGGCCGGCATCGACCTGCCGGCGCTCGGCTTCCGGTGCACGCGCCACGTGGGCGCCGACGAGGCGCTGCACGTGGTGCTCGCGAAGGGCGCCTGAGGCGCCCGCCCGCTCAGAAGCGCATCCCCACCGCCAGCCGGAACACGTTCGGGTCGATCTTCGCCTCGATCGTCTGTCCGGTGTTCAGCGTCGTCTTCGTCTTCAGGAAGGACTTCGCGTACTGGGCATCGACGAACCAGCGCTCGTTGATCATGGCCGTGACGCCCAGCCCCGGCGTCAGGCTGAAGCGGTTCTCCACGTCGATCTGCGTCCCGCCCGGCGGGTTGATCGGGTTGACGGCGTTCAGCGTGGCGCTGCCCTGTTCGTCGTGGTTGTACGTGTAGGTCAGGCCCAGCATCACATAGGGCCGGATGCGCTGCGTCGGCTCGAAGAAGCGGTACTGCGCGAACACGGTGATCGGCAGCGTGCGCACGGTGGCGATCTGCCCGACCCCGGCGATCGCGCCGGCGCCCTGGATCTTCTGCTTGAAGCCCAGCCCGATCGGTACCTCCACCGACCAGTTGTCCGTGATCATGCGGCCGATGAAGATGGTGGGCTGCGTGTCGGAGTCCACGTCGATCTGCGTGCCCGGCGCCGACGGCGGCGACAGGTTGCCGCTGGAGACGTCCGGCGCGATGTGCGTCACGCCGATGCCGCCGAACCAGCTGCCGGCGGCGCCCTGGGCATGGGCGCCGGCAGCGCCCAGCGCCAGCGTGGCCGCCGCGAGAAGGCGGCACAGGATTTCGTTGTTGTGCATGGTTTCGTTCCTTGCTCGCGTTGCGTTCAGAGCCAGCCCGCCCGCGCCAGCGCGCGGCTGGTCGACGCGGCCAGCAGGCGATGGCCGTAGGGCGTGGGATGGAAGCCGTCGGAGAAGGTCCACGACTGCCACCAGCCGGGTGCGAGACCGGCGGGCGGATTGGCGTCCAGCGCGGCCGACGTGCAGCGGGCGGCCTGCGCCGGGCTGTCGAAGAAGGTGACGCCGACCACCGCGCAGGCCGGCGTGGTCACGTTGCTCAGCGCGAAGTCCACCGGATGCGTGACCTCCTCGGTGAAGTCAGCGTTGAACGGCACCACCATCACGCGCGCATCGGCCCCGACGTCGGCGCGCAGCCTGGCGTTGAACGCATCGGTCCATTGCCGCATCAGGGCCTGCACCTGGGCCGCGGCCGCCGCGCCGGCGGCACCGCCTCCGTTGGCGGGCGCGACCACCTGCGTGAAGACGGCCTGGATGCGGGGCGTCAGGGTGATGTCGGGCATGTCGAGCACGGCCACGTGGGTGGCGCCCCGGTCCAGCGCGTTCGCCTTGACGGCGCCGGAGTAGGTATCGGCCAGCTTCTGCATGTAGAGCACGGCCGCCGTGGCCGCGCCGTTCGGCTGCGGGAGCGTGGCGGCGATGGTCGCGGGATCGAGCTGCTGCGCGAGGAAGGCCGCGTAGCGCTGGCCGCCCTGGCCCTGCGGATCGGCGGCGGCGCCGAGGAAGGCCGTCAGCAGGTCGCCCGAATCGTTGCCCCCGCCATCCACCAGCACCAGGTCGGTGGCGCTGTAGGTCCCGCCCACGGCCTGGGCCGCGGCGCCGAGCTGGAACACGACCGATTGCGGCGACGCTTGTCCCCCCCCGGCATCCGGGTTCCGGATCCGGCCGCCGCCGATCGCGAAGTTCGTGCAGCCGGCGCGGCTGTTGGGAGCGAAGGTGGCGCCGGTGAAGACGAAAAAGTTGCACTGGCTGTTCACGCCGAAGTTCTGCGCCACGATCTGCGGGAACACCGGGAAACCGTTCGCCGGGTCGGCCGAGTTCTGCACGGTGAACTTGACGCCGCCGAAGGTGCCGACGTCGGCGAGGCTGTCGCCGGCCACCACCACGCGCGAGATGGCGACCTTGGGACCGGCGGGATCGTCGCCACCGCCGCAGCCGGCCAGCAGCGCGACCGCTGCAGCGAGGACCGCGAGCAGCGGACTTCTTCCTGTTTGCATGCTTGTCTCCACAAAAATAGAACGACCGTTCGATTTGGAACGGCAAAGCTTACCGGCGGAGATCCCGGCCACCCATCAGGGTTTGCGCGTGAAGGCGGGTAAACGCTGCGTGGCCGCCCGCTGCGCGGCCGCCCGGCGGGCACTCAGGCGGAAGGCCTGCGGCCCTCGAAGGCGTCCTGCAGCAGCTGGCGCAGGGCCTCGGCCTCCAGCGGGCGCGGGTTGGGATACTGGTTCTGCAGCGCGATGGCGCAGGCCCGGTCCAGGTCGTCGGCCTTCATGCCGATCTCGCGCAGCGCCACCGGCGCGCCGTTGTGCTGCGCCAGCTCGTACACCGCCTGCGCGGCGCTGCGGCCTTCGAGCGCGCGGGCGATGCGCTCCATGGCCCGCGGCGCCGCCTTGGCGTTGTAGGCCAGCGCGTGCGGCAGGACGATGGTGTGCGTCTCGGCATGCGGCAGGTTGAAGCTGCCGCCCAGCGTATGGCACAGCTTGTGGTGCAAGGCCATGCCGACGTTGCCCAGCACGATGCCGCACAGCCAGGCCCCATACAGCGCCGCGGAGCGCGCCTCCAGGTCCTGCGGGTCGGCCCGGAGGCCGGGCAGCGCGCCACCCAGCGCGCGGATGCCCTCTTCCGCCATCAGGTCCATCACCGGGTTGGCGTCGACGGCGTAGAGGCCCTCGGCGGCGTGCGCGATCGCGTTGATGCCGCTGGTGACGCTGAGGCCCACCGGCAGCGTGAGCGTGAGCTCGGGGTCGTAGATCACGGTGCGGGGCAGGACCTTCGCATCGCGGCCCGTCTTCTTCAGGCCGGCCTCGGTGATGCCGTAGATCGGCGTCATCTCGCTGCCCGCGTAGGTGGTGGGAATGGCCAGGATGGGCAGGCCCGAATCGAGGGCGATGGCCTTGCCCAGGCCGGTGGTGGAGCCGCCGCCCACGGCCACCGCGCAGTCGGCATCGAGCTTGCGCGCCAGCTCGCGCGCCTCGCGCGCCGTCTCGATCGGCACGTGCATGACCGCGCGGTCGAACACGCCGGCGGCCTTGTCGCCCAGCATGTCCGCGACACGCTCGGCCGACGCGCGCTGCTCCGGCGTGGACAGCACCAGCGCGCGCCGCGCGCCCAGGGTCTCGATCTCCTTGCCCAGTTGCGACAGCGCGCCGGCGCCGAACACCACGCGCCCGGGCTGGCCGTTGTAGACGAAGCTTCGCATGCGCGTCACTGCGCCTTGAGGTTGGCGGCCTTCGCGATCTGCGCAGCCGCGCCCATCTCGGTGCGGATGTAGGCGTTGAACTGTTCCGGCGCCATCGTGAAGGGCTCGGCGCCGAGCTTCACGAGGCGCTCCTTCACCTCGGGGCTGTTCAGGGCCTTGAGCGCCTCGTCGTGCAGGCGCTGCACCACCGGGGCGGGCGTCGCCGCCGGCACGATCATGCCGACCCAGAACGTGTAGTCGGAATCCGCGATGCCGGCCTCCACGGTGGTCGGCACCTCCGGCAGCACGGGCGAACGCTGCGAGGTGCTGACGGCCAGCGCCTGCAGCTTGCCGTCGCGGATCAGCGGCAGGGCCGAGGACAGCGGCGCGAAGAACCAGTCGTTGCGGCCGCCGATGACGTCGGTGAGCGCCTCCGGAGTGCCCTTGAAGGGGACGTGCTGCGCCTCGATGCCGGCCCGCAGCTTGAACTTCTCCGCGTTCATGTGGGTCGCGCTGCCCATGCCGGCGGACGCGTAGTTCAGCTGGCCGGGCTTCGCCTTGGCGGCCGCCACCAGGTCGGCGACCGACTTCCATCCCCTCGCCGGCGAGACCACCAGCACGTTGGGCAGGGCCGCCAGGGGCGTGACGCCGGTCAGGTCCTTCAGCGTGTCGTACTGCAGCGCGGGATAGATGGCCGGATTGAGCGCGTGCCCCGAGGAGTGGATCAGGATCGTGTAGCCATCGGGATCGCTCTTGGCCACCTGCGCGGCGCCGATCGTGCCGCCGGCGCCGGGTTTGTTCTCGATCACCACCGGCTGCCCCAGGTTCTTCGCCATCACGTCGCCGACCGTGCGGGCGATGATGTCGGTGCCGCTGCCCGCCGTGAAGGGCACGACCATCCGGATCGGCTTGCCGGGCCACGCGCCCTGCGCGGCGACGGCGGCCGCGAACAGCGTGGAGGCCAGCAGGGTGAGGATGCGCTTCATGGCTTGTCTCCTGGGGTGGGGATTGGCTGGACGGCTCAGGATTGCAGGCCGTCGCTCACCTGCACGTTCTCGGGCTGGAGCTCCAGGCCGGCGTCGCGCGCCAGCTCCTGCAGCAGCACGGCGAAGTCGATGTGGTCGTAGCCGCGGCCGACCAGCCGCGCGACCGACTCGCGCGTCGCCGCTGCCGCGGGCATCGCCACGCCGTGCGCCCTGGCGGCGCCCATGCCGAGGTCCATGTCCTTCAGCAGCAGCTTGGGCGTGAAGGTCACCTGGTCGAAGCCGAGGTTCGTGAGCACCGGCGTCTTGTAGCGCGTGTACATCGAGCCCAGCACCGAGTCGTTGATGCTTTCCAGGAACACGTGGCGCGGGATGCCGGCCTTCTCGGCCAGCACGGTGATCTCGCACAGGTTCTGGATCACCACGCCGAACATGGTGTTGTGGGCGATCTTCCAGATGCGCGCCAGCTCGCCCTCGCCCACCCACATGGCCTTGCGGCCCATCGCCTGCAGGTAGGGCTCGACCTTATCGTAGAGGGCCCGGGGGCCGGAAGCGACGATCAGCAGCTTGCCGGCCTTGGCCACCTTGGCATTGCCGGAGACGGGGGCGCAGAGGTAGGCCACGCCCATGGCTTCGAGCCGGGCGCGGATCTCGGCCGAGCCCTCCTGCGAGATCGAGGAGCTGTCGACCACCACCTGGGGCTTCTTCGCACCCGTGACGAGGCCGCCTTCGGCGAACAGCACTTCCTTGAGGTCGTCGGTGGTGGACACCATGGTGAAGACCACCGCGCAGCCGGCCAGCTCCGTCTTGTGGCCGGCGAGTTCGGCGCCGTACTCGCGCAGCGGCTCGGCCTTGCTGCGCGTGCGGTTCCACACCGTGGCGCCGTGGCCGGCCGCGAGCAGCCTTTTCACCATCGCCTCGCCCATGCGCCCGAGGCCGATCCATCCGATCTGGTTCGCCATTGCCTGCCGTTCCTTGTGTGAGGATTGGCGGCAGTGTCTTGCGTGGGCCCGGGTCGTGGCAAGACGGGCGGCGGAATTCAGTTTTCCTGCCAAAGAAAAAGGCGGCCCGCAGGCCGCCTTTGGCTCGCTCGGTGGACGTTCAGTCGGCGGTGGCGCCCGAGTCCTTCACCACCTTGCTCCACTTCGCCGTCTCCTTGCGGATGAACTCGGCGAACTGCTCCGGCTTCTCGCCGTAGGGCTCGGCGCCCTGCTCCGCCAGTTTCTTCTTCACTTCCGGTTCGGCCAGCACCTTCACCAGCGCACCGTTGAGCTTGGCGAGCACCGGGGCCGGCGTGCCGGCCGGCGCGAACATGCCGAACCAGGACGTGGCCTCGTAGCCGGGCACGCCGGCTTCGGCGATGGTCGGCACGTCGGGCAGCTCGGGCGAGCGCTTGGCCGTGGTCACCGCCAGGGCGCGCAGCTTGCCGGCACGCACGTGCTGGATGGCCGAGGGCATGTTGTCGAACATGACGTCGATCTGCCCGCCGATCAGGTCGGACACGGCCGGCGCGCTGCCCTTGTAGGGCACGTGCACCATGTCCACCTTGGCCATCGCGTTGAACAGCTCGCCCGACAGGTGGATCGAGCTGCCGCTGCCGGAGGAGCCGAAGTTCACCTTGCCCGGATTGGCCTTGGCGTAGGCGATCAGCTCCTTCACGTTCTTGTACGGCTTGCCCGGATTCGCGACCAGCAGGTTCGGGACCATGGCCACGCGGGTGAGCGGGACGAAGTCCTTGATCGGGTCGAAGGGCATCTTCTTGTACAGGCTCTGGTTGATGGCGTGCGTGCCGACCGTGCCCATGAACAGGGTGTAGCCGTCGGGCGCGGCCTTGGCCGCCAGCGCGCCGCCGATGTTGCCGCCCGCGCCGGCGCGGTTGTCGATGATCACCGGCTGGCCGAGTTCCTTGGTGAGGGCCTGGCCGACCACGCGGGCCAGGATGTCGGTCGTGCCGCCGGCGGCGAAGGGCACGACGATGGTGATGGGCTTGTTGGGATAGGCCTGGGCGGCGGCGTCCAGGGGCGCCGCGACGGAGGCCGCGAGGGCGAGGCCGGCCAGCACGATCTGGCGGCGGGAGGCTTGGATGCTTTTCATGTTCAGTAGGGGGAGGAAGAGGGAAGTCGGGATCAGACGGGAGCGAGCCCCAGCGTCGTGCCGCCGCAGACGTACAGCACCTGGCCGGTGACGAAGCCGTTGTCCGGCGAGAGGAAGAACAGCGCGGCGCGGGCCACGTCGTCCGGCGTGCCCATGCGCTTGACCACGATGCTGTCGAGGATGCGCTGGGTGCGTGGCGCACCCTCCGGGTTGCTCTGGCGGAACAGCTCGGTGGCGATCGGCCCGGGGGCGATCGCGTTGACCGTGATGCCGTCGCCGCCCAGTTCCATGGCCAGGGTGCGGGTCATGCCCACGAGGCCCGCCTTGGCCGCCGAATAGGCGATGCGCTCGGTCTTGCCCAGCGCGGCGCGTGAGGCCATGTTGACGACGCGCCCCTGGCCGCAGGCGCGCAGCGCGGGCAGGAAGGCCTGCGTGAGCAGCAGGGTGGCCTGGAGCGTCAGGGCGTTGACGTACGCCAGGTCTTCCGCGGTTTGGCTATCGATGGTGCCGGGGCGGGTGGCGCCGGCGTTGTTGACGAGCGCGACGATGTCGAACTCGTTGGCGATCTGCGCGGCGCGCTCGCGGGTGGCGTCCGCGCGCGTGAGGTCCGCCTGGAAGTTCGCCAGCTTCGGATGCGACCAGTCGGGCAGCTTGTAGTCGAGATTGACGACGGTGCGGCCCTGCGCGAGCAGCGCTTCGCAGATGGCGCGGCCGATGCCGGAGCTGCCGCCGGTGACGAGGGTTGCTTGGGGCTTGGACATTCGGGGGAAAGCTTGGGGAGGGAGGCTCCCTCTGCCGCTGGCGGGAGAGGGTCGGGGTGAGGGTGGTGTCGGTGCGGGCTTGCCCCTCACCCCCACCCTCTACCCCACGGGCGAGAGGGAGTTAGACCCTCTCGAGGATGACCGCGATGCCCTGGCCGACGCCGATGCACATCGTGCACAGCGCATACCTTCCACCGCTCGCATGCAGCTGGTTCACCGCCGTCGTCGCCAGCCGCGCCCCGGACGCTCCCAGCGGGTGGCCGAGCGCGATCGCGCCGCCGTTCGGGTTCACGCGCGCGTCGTCGTCCTTCAGGCCCAGCGTGCGCAGCACGGCGAGGCCCTGGGCGGCGAAGGCTTCGTTCAGTTCGATCACGTCGATCTGTTCCAGCTTCAGGCCGGTCAGCGCCAGCACCTTCTGCGTCGCGGGGGCCGGGCCGATGCCCATCACGCGCGGCGGCACGCCGGCGGTGGCCATGCCCACCACGCGGGCGCGCGGCGTCAGGCCGTTCTTCGCGGCCGTGGCTTCGTCGGCCAGCAGCAGTGCGCAGGAGCCGTCGTTGACGCCGCTGGCATTGCCGGCGGTCACCGTGCCATCGGGCCTGACCACGCCCTTGAGCTTGCCCAGCGCCTCCAGCGAAGTCTCGCGGGGATGTTCGTCCTTGCTGACGACGATCGCCTCGCCCTTCTTCTGCGGGATGGTCACGGGCGTGATCTCGGCGTCGAAGAAGCCGCGCTTCTGCGCCGCCACCGCCTTCAGCTGCGAGGCCAGCGCCATGCGGTCCTGCGCTTCGCGCTCGATCTTGTAGTCGGTCGCCACGTTCTCCGCCGTCTCGGGCATGGAGTCGACGCCGTACTGCTCCTTCATCAGCTTGTTGACGAAGCGCCAGCCGATGGTGGTGTCGTACACCGCGTTCGTGCGCGAGAAGGCCGAGTCGGCCTTGGGCATCACGAAGGGCGCGCGGCTCATGCTCTCCACGCCGCCGGCGATCATCAGCGAGGCCTCGCCGGCCTTGATCGCGCGCGCCGCGGTGCCGAGCGCATCGAGGCCGGAGCCGCACAGGCGGTTGATCGTGGCACCCGGCACGTCCAGCGGCAGGCCCGCCAGCAGGCTGGCCATGTGGGCGACGTTGCGGTTGTCCTCGCCGGCCTGGTTGGCGCAGCCGTAGAGGAGGTCGGTGACGGCCTGCCAGTCGACCTTGGGGTTGCGCGCCATCAGCGCCTTGAGCGGGATGGCCGCGAGGTCGTCGGTGCGCACCGAGGACAGGGCGCCGCCGTAGCGGCCGAAGGGCGTGCGGATCGCATCGCAGATGAAGGCTTGTCTCGTCATGTCAGGGTTCTCCGGTGATCAATCAGGCCGCGATCGGCAGGCCCACGAGTCGCTCCAGTTCCGCGTGCGAGAGGCCATCGACCATGTCGACCAGCTTCAGGCCCTGCGGCGTGCAGGCGAGCGTACAGACTTCGGTATAGATTTTCTTGACGCAACCGATACCCGTGAGCGGATAGGTGCAGCGTTCGACGACCTTGCTCTCGCCCTTCTTGGTCAGCAGGTCCATCATCACCCAGGTTTCCTTGGCGCCGATGGCGAGGTCCATCGCGCCGCCGACCGCCGGGATCGCGCCGGGTTCGCCGGTGCTCCAGTTGGCCAGGTCGCCCGTGGCCGAGACCTGGAAGGCGCCCAGCACGCAGATGTCGAGATGGCCGCCCCGCATCATCGCGAACGAGTCGGCGTGGTGGAAGTAGGCGCCGCCCGCCAGCAGCGTGACGGGCTGCTTGCCGGCGTTGATCAGGTCGTAGTCCTCGTCGCCTTCGGCGGGCGCCGGGCCCATGCCGAGGATGCCGTTCTCGCTGTGCAGGATCACTTCGCGGCCGGCGGGGATGTGGTTGGCCACCGTGGTCGGCATGCCGATGCCGAGGTTCACGTAGGCGCCGTCGAAGATGTCCTGCGCGACGCGTTTCGCCAGCTGGTCCTTGGTTCGCTTCTCGTAGGGCATGTCACGCCGCCTTCCTGAAACCGGCCGCCTGGGTGGCGACGCGGGGGATCTTCACGATCCGGTTGACGAAGATCCCGGGCGTGACGATCGCTTCCGGATCGAGCTCGCCCAGTTCCTTGATCTCGTGCACCGTGGCCACGGTCATCTTTGCGGCCGAAGCCATCACCGGGCCGAAGTTGCGCGCCGCCTTGCGGTACACCAGGTTGCCCCAGCGGTCGCCCGCTTCGGCCTTGACCAGGGCCACGTCGCCGTGGATCGGGTATTCCAGCACGTACTGCTTGCCGTCGATCTCGCGGGTCTCCTTGCCCTTGGCCAGGTCGGTGCCGTAGGCCGTGGGGCAGAAGAAGGCGCCGATGCCGGCGCCGGCGGCGCGGATGCGCTCGGCCAGGTTGCCCTGCGGCACCAGCTCGAGTTCCAGCTTGCCGCTGCGGTACAGCTCGTCGAACACCCAGCTGTCCACCTGGCGGGGGAAGCTGCAGACGATCTTGCGCACGCGGCCGGCCTTCAGCAGCGCGGCCAGGCCGTAGTCGGCGTTGCCCGCGTTGTTGTTGACGACGACCAGGTCCTTGGCGCCTTGCTCGATGAGGCCGTCGATCAGTTCGGCCGGGATGCCGGACGTGCCGAAGCCGGCGATCAGGACGGTGCTGCCGTCGCGCACGTCCTGCAGGGCCTCGGCGATCGAGGCCACGATCTTGTTGATCATGCGGGGTCCTTGGGAAGGGGATCCGGGGAGAAGGCGATTCGTTCGATCTTAGTTCGCTAATCGAACAACTGTTCGTATAATGAATTCTATGCCAAATGCCGCGCCGCACCAAGACCCTACGGCCGACCTGCGTCCGGGGGACTCGTACGTGCAATCGTTCGCACGCGGGCTGGAGGTGATCCGGTCCTTCAGCGCCAGCGCGCCGCGCCAGACGCTGACGGAGGTCGCCACCCGCACCGGGCTCACGCGCGCCGGAGCGCGCCGCATCCTGCTGACCTTGCAGACGCTGGGCTACGTCGCGAGCGACGGCAAGCTGTTCGCGCTGACGCCGCGCATCCTGGACCTCGGCTTCGCCTACCTGTCCTCGATGCCGATCTGGAACGTGGCCGAGCCGGCGATGGAAGCGCTGGTGGAGCAGGTGAAGGAATCGTGTTCGGCCGGCGTGCTGGAAGGCACGGACATCGTCTACGTGCTGCGCGTGTCGACGCGCAAGATCATGCGCAACACGCTCGGCGTGGGCTCGCGCCTGCCCGCGTACTGCACCTCGCTCGGCCGCATGCTGCTGGCGGGGCTGCCCGACGAGCAGGTGCTCAATCTGTTGCGCGCCTCGCCCATCGAGGCGCGCACACGGCACACGATCACCGAGGTCGACGCGCTGCTCGCCAAGGTGCAGCAGGCGCGCCGGCAAGGCTGGTGCCTGGTCAACCAGGAACTGGAGGAAGGCCTGGTGTCGATGGCCGCGCCCATCGTCGACCGCACGGGCGCCACCATCGCCGCGCTGAACATCAGCGGCCAGGTGAACCGCACTCCGCCGCGGCAGATGCAGGAGGCGATGCTGCCGGCGCTGCGCGACGCGGCGCGCGAGGTGTCGCAGCGCCTGGGACGCTAGCGCAGTTCCGTCGCGATCTCGAACTTCTTGTGCAGCACCTTGTGCAGGGGACAGGCGTTCGCCACGCGCAGCAGGTCCTGCTTCTGCTGCTCCGACAGCGCGCCGCCGAAGGTGACCTCGCGCGTCATGCGGTACACCGCATCGTCCTCGTCGTGCACCAGGCTCACCTGCACGCTCTCCAGCGGATATTGCTTGCGCTTCGCGTAGATCTGCACCGTGAGGATGGTGCAGGCGACGAGGGCGGAATCCAGCAGGTCGTGCGGATCGGGATCCTTGCCGCTGCCGCCCAACTGCGGCGTCAGGTCGGCGCGCCAGCGCGCGTCCTTCAGCGAGAGTTCGACCGCGGTGCTGCCCGCGATGCTGCGGCCCTGGACGGGAGCGGAAGACTTGCTCATGGCGGATTCCGGGAAGTGATGGCCCCATTCTGCGGCGCGACGAGCCGGCGTTGGGTCGGAAACAGGGCCCAGCCCCAGTGCTGCTGGGCGTAGCCCCACAGTCCCTGCTTGAAGAAGAGCGTCACCACGATCGCGAGCAGGCCCAGGCCCAGCAGGTACCAGGTCCCCAAGTCGCTGAAGAAGCGGCTGAGCGCCCAGAACACCAGCGCGCCGACGATGGGCCCTTCGATGCGGCCGATGCCGCCGATCACCACCATGAAGATCGCGAACGCCGTCCAGTTGACGCTGAAGGCCGCGTCCGGGCTGATGCGCAGGTTGCCGAGAAAGTACAGCGCGCCCGCGAGCCCGGCGCCAAAGGCCGCGACCGCATAGACGGCCAGCTTCATGCGGCGCACGGCGATGCCCTGCGACTCCGCCGCGGTCTCGTTGTCGCGGATCGCCTGCAGCGCCAGGCCCTGCTTGCTGCGCAGGAACAGGTACACGCCGGCGATGCACGCCACGACCGCGGACAGGGCGAGCCAGTAGGTGAGGCTCTCGCGTGTGGCCCTGGGAATGCCGCGCAGGGCGGTGAGCGTGGTACCGGAGCCGCCGCCCACGGCCGACACGTTGGCAATGGACAGGCGGAACACCTCGGCGATGACCCAGGTGCCGATGGCGAAGTAGCCGCCCTGCAGCCGGAAGGCGATCCAGGAGACGGGCAGCGCAAGCAAGGCGACCGCCAGCGCGGCCACCGGGACGGCCAGGAAGGGATCGAAGCCCGCGAAGTTGCCGAGCGCCAGCATGGCGTAGCCGCCCAGCCCGAAGAAGGCCTGCTGGCCGATGCTGACCATGCCGCCGTAGCCGGCCAGCAGGTTCCACATCATCGCGAACACGAAGTAGCAGGCGATCTCGACGAACTCGCGCATCCAGCTGGAGTCGGCCCAGAGGGGGACGGTCGCAGCCAATGCGACCAGCGCGACGCCCACTCCCAAGGTCGCCCGGTGGGCGCGAGAACCGCGTTCCACCATCACCTCCGTCATCGCCGCGGAACCGCGCATCCAGGGCTCCCCATGGAATACCGCACTCATCTCACCCCCTCGTCTTCGGCCACAGGCCCTGCGGCCGCAGCACCAGCACCGCCAGGAACACCAGGTGGCCGAACCAGATCCCCCAGCCCGGGTCCAGCCGGAACCCGACCTGCTGCGCCAGCCCCAGCAGCATCCCGCCGGCCAGCGTGCCCCAGAAGGAACCCATGCCGCCGATGATCACGGCCTCGAACGCGAACAGAAGCAGCAGCGGCCCGTCCGACGGCGACACGGTCGTGCGCATGGCCTGCAGTACGCCGGCGAGCGCGACCAGCACGAAGGCGATGCCGGTGGCCAGCGCGTAGACCCGGTCCGCATGCAGCCCCATCAGCTCCGCGATCTCTCGATCGTCCGACACGGCACGAAAGGAGCGGCCCAGCGCCGTGGACGAGAACAGCCACTGCAGCGCCGCCGTCGCCGCCACTGCCAGCAACAGGACCAGCAGCGGCAGGGCCCCCACGCGCAAGTCCGCACCCAGGGCGAGGCTGCGCGTCGCGAAGCCTCCGGTCTCGATCGAGCGCGGGTCGGCCGAGAACAGTTCGAGCAGCAGGTTCTGGATCACGACGGCCAGCCCGAAGGTGACGACCAGCGAGGGCAAGGGATCGCGGCCCAGGGTGCCGTTCAGCACGTAACGCTGCAGCGCCCAGCCGAACCCGAAGGCAAGCGGCAGCAGGAGCAGCGCGACGGCGGCGAGCGCCAGTCCCGAACTGCCCACCACCATCAGCCCCGCGACCGCGGCGAAGGCCGCCAGCACGATGAAGTCGCCATGCGCCGTGTTGGTGAGCCGCATCACGCCGAACATCAGCGACTGGCCCAGCGCGAACAGCGTGTAGAGCCCCCCGAGCAACACGGCCTGCGCCAGCAGATCGAGCATGTCACACCCCGAAGTACGCGCGCGAGATCTGCTCGCGCGTGAGCTGGCCGGAGGCACCGGTCAGCGACACCCGGCCTTCCTGCAGGCAATAGAGCCGCTGCGAGACGCGCTGCGCCGTCTGCACGTCCTGCTCCACGACCACCACCGTCATGCCTTCGGCCGTGATGCGCGGCAGCGCCTGGTAGACCTCGCGGATCACGATCGGCGCCAGGCCCAGGGAGAGCTCGTCGCACAGCAGCACTTGCGGATTGCCCATGAGCGCGCGGCCGATCGCCACCATCTGCTGCTCGCCGCCGGAAAGGGAGGGCGCGGGACTGCGCCGCCGTTTCAGCAGCGCGGGAAACAGCTCGTAGACGCGGCGCAGGCTCCAGGCGCCGGGGCGGCGCGCGGCGGCCCCCATCTGCAGGTTCTCTTCCACCGACAGGCTGGAAAAGAGCCGGCGCCCTTCCGGCACCAGGGCGAGCCCGCGCCGCACGATCTCGGCGGGCGCGAGGCCGCCGATGACCTCGCCATGGAAGCGGACCGCCGCGCGCGGCGCCTTCACCAGCCCCGTCAGCGCCTTCAGGAAGGTGGACTTGCCCGCACCATTGGCCCCGATCACCGCCACGATCTCCCCGCGCGCCAGCACGAAGTCGATGCCGAACAAGGCCTGGGCGTCGCCATAGAAGGCCTGCAGCCCGTGGGTGGACAACAGCGGCTCCATCGGCTCACCCCTCCATGCCGAGGTACACGCGCTGCACCTGCGGGTCGCTCATCACCGCCTGCGGGGGCCCGTCGGCGAGGCGGCGGCCGAAGTCGATCACGAACAGCCGGTCGGCGATCGCCAGCAGCGCGTGCACGACGTGCTCGATCCACACCATCGTGATCCCGCGCGCGCGGATGCGCCGCAACTCCGCCACCAGCTGCCCTGCCTCGTGTTCCGTGAGTCCCCCGGCGATCTCGTCCAGCAGCAGCAACCGCGGCTGCGTGGCCAGGGCGCGCGCCAGTTCCAGCCGCTTGCGATCCAGCAGGGTGAGCGCGCCGGCAAGCCGGTTGGCCTGGGCCAGCAGACCGGTCTCCTCGAGCACCTCGCAGGCACTGCGCCACGCCTGCCGTTCGGACTGGCCGCCGCCGAAGCAGGCGGCCGTCACCACGTTCTCGAACACGGTCATGGCGCCGAAGGGTTGCGGCACCTGGTAGCTGCGCCCGATCCCGGCGCGGCAGCGCTGGTGCGGCGCCAGCCCGGTGACATCGCGGCCGGCGTACTCGATGCGCCCCGCATCGAGCCGCAGGTCGCCGGAGACCAGGTTGAACAGGGTGGTCTTGCCGGCGCCGTTGGGGCCGAGGATGCCCAGCGTCTCGCCTTCCTCCACGGCCAGGCTGATCCCGTCGGTGACCTTGAGCGCACCGTAGGACTTGCTGACCGCGTGCAGGGCGAGCAGTGCCATCAGATTGGCTTGAGGGCGGCAGTGGCGGGGATCTGCTTGAAGGCCTCGTTGTTGACGATCACGAGCTCGTACCTGTACTTGCCCTTGCCCTTCACCCACTGACCCAGCACGAGCGGCGTCTTGCTGACGTTGCGGAACGGCCCCTGGCCGCCCCACTTCACCTGGCCCACCACGGTCTGCAGGTCGGTGGCGGCGATGGCATCGCGCACGTCGGTGTTCTTGAGCGACTTGCTGCGGGCGAGCGCACTGGCCGCCAGCTCGAACAGCGCATGGGCGAAGCCGATCGGCTGCGTCCATTGCCGCTTGGTCCCGGCCTCGTAGGCGTCGGCGAGCTGCTTCGCGCTCTGCTTCGTCAGCGAGGACGTGAAGGGGTGCGAGGGGCTCCACCACACTTCGGTGGTGAGGCCGTCGCCCAGGTCGCCCAGCGCCTCGATCGCACCGGGGAACAGCAGCGCCTTGCCGAGCGTGATCACTTTCGGCCGGAAGCCCTGCTGGCGCGCCTGGGTCAGGAAGGTCTTGGCATCGGGCGGGATCACCACGCCGGTGACGATCTCCACGCCTTCGGCCTTGAACTTCGCGATCTGCGCGCTGAAGTCCTGCGTGCCGTTCTGGAACCGGCCGGGGTCCGTGAGCGTGAACCCCATCTGCGACAGCGGCTTCGGGAAACCCAGTTCCTTGTCGCCCCAGGCATTGCCGTCGCCGTCGTTGGGGAACAGGCCGCCCACCTTCCTGTTGGTGGGCACGCTCTTCCAGCCGTTGGTGAAGTTGGCGATGACGTCCTCCAGGCCCCAGAACACGTGGTAGGTCCACTGGAAGCCCTTGGCCGGGTCGCCCTTGCGGCCGAAGAACCAGGGCTGCCACGGCACCACGCTGGAGATGCAGGGCACCTCGTTCAGCTCGCAGGCGTCGCTGACCGGATTGGCGGTCTCGGGCGTCCCGGCCGTGAGGATCAGAGCGACCTTCTCCTTCAGGATCAGGTCGTTGGCCACCTCGCCCGCCCGATTGGGGCTGGACTGGCTGTCCTTCAGCACGACCTGCACGTCGTACTTCTTCCCCCCGACCGTGACGCCGTTCTTCAGCGCCGCCTTCATCTGCTCGATCACCCACTTGTCGGCTTCTCCGAAAGGCGCGAGCGGACCGGTCTGCGGCGACACGTAGCCGATCTTCAGCGTGTCGGCGGCGAAGGCGGCGGGGACGGCGCCGGTCGCGGCGAGCGCGCCGAACGCGGTGGTGAACTGCCTGCGGGTGCATGCCATGGTCGTCTCCTGGGGCTTCTCAGCGGGGGTAATGCGGCGGGATCTGCGCATCGACGTTGACCCACACGCTCTTGACCTGCGTGTACTCGCGCATGGCGTCGAATCCCATCTCGCGGCCGTAGCCGCTGAGCCCCGTGCCGCCGAAGGGCGAGCCGGGATTCACGCGCTTGTAGCTGTTGATCCAGACCATGCCGGCCTGCAGGTCGCGCGCGAAGCGGTGGGCGCGCTGCAGGTCGGCGGTCCACAGGCCGCTGCCCAGGCCGTAGTCGGTGCCGTTGGCGAGCCGCAGCGCCTCGGCGTCGTCGCGGAAGGTGAGCACGGTGACGAAGGGCCCGAACACTTCCTCCTGCGCGACGCGGTCGTTCGGGGTCTTCGCGCGCACGATGGTCGGCACGACGTAGCAGCCCTTCGCCAGCTCCGGGGCCGCCGGGGCCATTCCCCCGGCGAGCACGTCGCCGCCCTCTGCACGCGCGGTCTCCACGTAGGCCAGCACCCGGCGCTGGTGCTCGAGGCTGGTGAGCGGGCCCATCTCGGTCGACTCGTCGAGCGGATTGCCCAGGCGGATCGACTGCGCCAGGGCGATGAACTTCTCGAGGAAAGCGTCCGCGACGGCCTCGTGCAGCAGCAGGCGCGAGCCCGCGATGCAGGCCTGCCCCTGGTTGTGGAAGATGGCCCAGGCGGCGCCGTTGACGGCGGCGGTGAGCTTCGCATCCTCGAACACGATGTTGGGCCCCTTGCCTCCGAGCTCCAGCTGCACCTTCTTCAGGTTGCCGGCGGAGGCCTGCACGATGCGCCGGCCGGTGGCCGTGCTGCCGGTGAAGGCGATCTTGGCAATGCCGGGATGCTCGGCGATCGCCTGGCCGGCCACGCTGCCCAGGCCCGGCACGATGTTGACCACGCCCGGCGGCAGGCCGGCCTGCGCCATCAGCTCCGCGATCTTCAGCGTCGTGAGCGGCGTGATCTCCGCGGGCTTGAGCACCACGCAGTTGCCGGCTGCCAGCGCCGGTGCCATCTTCCAGCTCGTGAACATGAGGGGGAAGTTCCAGGGCACGACCTGGCCGACCACGCCGACGGGTTCGCGCAACGTGTAGTTCAGGAAGCCCTCTTCGACGGGGATGGTCTCGCCCTGGAACTTGTCGGCCATGCCGCCGAAGTAGCGGAAGCACCCGGCGGTGCGGGGCACGTCGAGCTTGCGCGCGTCGCGCAGCGGGTGGCCGGTGTCGAGCGACTCCAGGCGCGCGAGTTCCTCCGCGTTCGCTTCGATCAGGTCGGCGAGCCTGAGCAGGATGCGGCCCCGGTCCGCGGCCGCCATGCGGCTCCAGGCCGGGAAGGCCTTGCGCGCGGCGGCCACGGCGCGGTCGACGTCCTCGCGGCCCGCCAAAGCGACTTCGGCGATCACGCTGTTGTCGTGCGGATTCAGCGTGGGCAGCGTCTCGCCGGAGAGGGCGTCGGTGAATTCGCCGTTGATGAACAGCTGGCGGCGGAGGTTCATGGGCAGGCTCCGAGAAAGTGAGACCGACACCCCCGCGCGGGCGGGGGCCCAGGGCACGCGCGCAGCGCGTGAATGCGCCAGCCCGGGATCCCCGCGCGGGGACGACGCCGAATCAGAACTTCACCGGCACTTCCGGCGCCTCGCCCCGCTGGATCTCGTACACCAGGTTCGGCGAGCCGTTCTCCCACACCAGCAGCATCGAGCGCTTGGGGCTGTAGCCCTGGTGGCGGCAGTACGCCGGCATGGCGGCCATGTCGCCGGCCTTCATGATCACGCGGGCGAGCGGCTTGCCGGTGTTCTTGTCGGCGCAGTCCCAGTGGATCTCGTCGCACATCTGGAAGAACCACTCCACGCGATCGTTGCCGTGGATGATCGGCAGGATGTGCTCCTCGGTCGTCGGGCACATGTAGCTGTACTTCACCACGCTGGTGAAGGAGGGGTTCCACGTCACCTGGCTGCGCGAGAGGAAGGCGAACAGGTTGAAGGCGTGCACCTCGTTCTCGAAGCCCGGCTCGGGATGCAGTTCCGGCGCATCCTGCGGCACGTCGGCGAAGGCCCGGTTGATCGGGGCGCCGCGTTCGTCGGTGCGCAGCGGCAGGTCGCCCTTCAGCCCCACGCAGCGGGTGGCGAGTTCGCGCTCGCGCGTGATGGCCTTGCGGTTGTCGCCACGCTTGCGGCCGTAGGGGGTTCCGGTCTCCTGCGGCGCCGCGAAGGGATCGAAGCCCTCGTTGGTCCAGTCGTCCAGCATTTGCTCGAAGGTGGCGCGGATCTGTGCGGTGGGGAAGTTCTCCAGCAGGTCGACGCCGGCCTCCTTCAGGGTGCCGTTGTAGCTGCCCGCGTAGAGGTCGACCGACTTGTAGTGGTTGACCGTCCCCACGACGCCATCGAAGTTGACCCAGCCGTAGAAGAAGCCCCAGGCCACGTCGCGCATCAGCGCGCGCAGGTAGTTGCCGATGTCCATGGTGTGCGACAGCGGCCGGCCGTCGCGCGTGGTCCAGCGGATGTGCGCGAAATATTCGTCGCGCGCGAACGAGAAGCTGCCCAGCCGGAAGTCGCGGTAGCCGTGGGTCGGGTGCGGCTGCGAGGCGATGACGTCGGCGGTGGATGCGGTCGTGCTCATGCTCGTCTCCTCGTCCTTCACTTCATCTGGCAGATCTCGGCCCACCTCTCCATCGAGAGGGGGCCCTTGCAGGTCTGCAGCACCAGCACCGCCGGCTTCGCCGCGCGAAACTGGTAGGCCGTGTTCCTCGGCAGCAAGCCCTGGTGGCCCCGCCTCAGCTTCATCCAGCCCATCGGCGTTCCCTGGGGCTTGCCTTCGACCAGGATGGCCCCGTTGTGCTCGGGGTCGGGCACGTGCTGCGCCGCATCCAGCTGGAGCAGGTGGACCTCCACCTCGCCGTCCATGCACAGCGCGAACTCGTCGTGGGCGCAGGTGTACCAGGGCGACTCGCCCTCGGCACGCACCACCTCCAGCACGTAGATCTGGTTCTGCGCGCCCACCACCCGTTCGTAGGGCCGGCTATTGGAAGCCACCTCGAAGCAGTTGGAGAAGGCGTAGTTGCGCACGTCGTCCGTGATCGGTTCGACGCGCCCCTTGTCGTAGCTCGCGAGCGAGCCGAATCGGGTCTGGTAAGCCACGGCCATGGTCGTCTCCTGGTGCAGCCGCCGCTGCGGTGGCGCAAACTTTAGGAAGCTGCCGGCCCGGCGGGTAGAGGCCAGATCGCGGCTGGATTGTTCGGGGCTTGCGAACGATCCTGCGGGTTATCCCTCAGGTTTCGATGAGCCCGGCAGGAAGCACGCCGCGCTCGATCAGCGCCGCGTCCCAGGGCGGCACGCGGCCGAAGGCCTGGGTGATGTGCTCGATGAAGAGGCGCAGCTTGAAGGCATTGCGCGAGGTGCCGGCATAGACCGCGCTCAACCAGAAGGAAGAGAGCTGGTAAGCCGGCAGCACCACTTTGAGCCGGCCGTCGCGGATCGGATCGCCGGCCACGAGCGTCGGCAGGCAGACGATGCCTGCATGCTCCAGCGCGTATTCGCGCAGCAGGTGCACGCTGTTGGTCAGGAGCGTGGCGGAGAGATAGGTCGTGAGCTGGCTGCCGTCCTTGTGGAAGGTCCAGCGGTCGCGCGTGGGATACCCGGAATAGAGGCCCAGCGGATGGTGGTGGAGGTCGCGCGGGTCCTCCGGCTCGCGGTGCGCGGCAAGGTACTGCGGGGTGGCGCAGAACACGCGCCGCACCGGGAACAGCGGCCGCGACACCAGCTCGGTGGAGGCGGCGGGGAAGATCTGGAGCGCGCAGTCGACGCCGGCCTGGACCGGATCGACCACGGCATCGCTCACGATCAGCTCCAGGTGGATGTCGGGGTAGGTGCCCTGGAACTCGCGCAGCAGCGAACCGAAGTGGCCCAGCACCAGGCCCGTGAGCGCGTGCACGCGCAGCTTGCCGGCCGGCTTGCCGCGCACGTCGCGCATCTGGTCGACGATGTCGTTGGCGCGGCCGACCAGCTCGGTGCAATCGCGCAGGAAAGCCTGGCCCAGCTCCGACAGGCGCACGACGCGCGTGCTGCGGTGGAACAGCGGACCGCCGAGGTAGTCCTCCAACTGCTTGATGCGGGTGGTGACCACCGACTTGGCCACGCGCAGTTGCCGCGCCGCCTCGGCGAAGCTTTGCGTCTGGGCGACGCGGACGAAGGTCTCGATGTTCTGGAGGCGGTCCACGCGGCCACTCTAGCGTGGGGGATGGCCGCGTGGAAGAGCCGGCTCAGCCGATCTCGCGCAGGCGCTTCTCCTGGCGCTTGACCAGGAAGCGGATGTCGTCGACGTCCTGCGCCGACAGCTTCGGGCCGGGCTTGCGCACGAAGTCCGACGCGATCACGCCGCGTTCCTTCAGCAGGAACTTGCGCACGGCCAGGCCCACGCCGGCCTGCTGCTCGTACTTGGCCAGCGGCAGGTAGGCATCGAAGAGGTCGTGCGCGCGCTCGCGCTCGCCGCGTGCGTGCGCCGCCAAGACGTCCACCATCATTTCGGGCCAGGCGAAGCCGGTCATGGCGCCGTCGGCGCCGCGCGTGAGTTCCTCGGGCAGGAACAGGCCGCCGCCGTTGCCGGTGAGGATGGACACGCGCTGCAACTCGCCTTTCTCGCTCGCCGCGCGGATGGCGGAGAGCTTGGCGAGCCCCGGCCAGTCCTCGTGCTTCAGCATCACGCAGGTCGGCGAGTTCTTCAGGATGCGCAGGACCACCGAGGTCGACATCTGCACGCCCGTGGACACGGGATGGTCCTGCAGCACCCAGGGCACGCTGGCGCCGAGCGTCTCGCCGACCATCTGGAAGTACGACACGATCTGGTCGTCGGTGCGCACCGTGGAGGGCGGCGCCACCATCACGCCCGAGGCGCCCAGGTCCATGACGGAGTCGGTCAGTTCCTTCATCGCGGCGAAGCCCGGCGCGGATGCGCCGACCACCACGGGCACCCGGCCGTTCACGCGCGCCAGCACCTGCCTGACGAACACGCGCGACTCCTCGATGGTGAGCTTGGTCGCCTCGCCCATGATGCCCAGCACGGTGAGGCCGGTGACGCCGGCGTCCAGGCAGAAGTCCACCATGCGGTCGGTGCTGGCGAGGTCCAGCGCACCGCTGTCGGTGAACGGGGTGACGGTGATGAGGTAGACGCCCCTGGCGTTGCGGTCGAGTTGGTTCACTGCTTGTCTCTCGGTTGAATCGTCCCTCCCCGCCCGGGCGGGGAGGCCGGGAGACATTCTCTCAGGCCGGCTGGGGCAGCGGCCGCAGCACCTGGATCGCCAGCACGGCGATCACCAGCGCGATCCCGACCAGGTCGGCGATCCAGCCCGGGTACGCCAGCAGGATGCCCGCGACGATCAGCAGCGCCCGCTCCAGGCGCGTGGCCCGCCTCAGCGCCCAGCCCTGGAAGCCGGCCGCCAGCGCCGCGATGCCGAGCGCGCAGGTGAGCGTCACTTCGGCGATGGACCACCAGTTCGCATGCGCCAGCGCCTTGGTGGACCCCATCAGCAGCAGGCCCTGCCCGCTCGGATCCAGCACGAACATGAAGGGCACCAGGAAGGCCGGCATGGTGTACTTCCAGCACTGCAGGGTCGTCTTGTACGGGTCGCCGCCGGTGATCGCGGCGGCGGCGAAGGGCGACAGCGCCGTCGGCGGCGACACCTCGGACAGCACCGCGTAATAGAAGATGAACATGTGGGCCGCGAAATCGGGCACGCCCAGCTTGGTGAGGGCCGGCGCCGCGATCACCGCGCAGATGATGTACGAGGCCGTCACCGGCACCGCGAGCCCCACGATCCACACCACCAGCGAGGTGAAGATCGCCGTCAGCAGCAGCGAGCCGCCGGCGTAATCGATCACGATGGTGCTGAACTTCAGGCCCAGGCCGGTGAGCGTGACCACGCCCACGATGACGCCGGCGCCGGCGCAGGTGGCCGCCACGTTCAGCACGCCGATGGAGCCGCCCTCCATCGCCTTCATGAAGCCGGAGTCGGAGAACTTCCTCAGAACGCCGCCGCGGAACAGGTCGCGCGGCAGCAGCGCCGTGTCCGCGCGCAGGAAGCTGGTGAGGAAGGACACGACCGTGGCCCAGAACACCGACAGCACGGGCGAGAAGCCCCACAGCATGAAGGCGATGATGGACACCAGCGACAGGAAGTGGAACCAGTAGTGGCGCGTGAGGTTCCACACCGTGTCCACCTTCTCGAAGGTGGTGTTGCCCATGCCGTACTTGCGCGCGTCGATCTCCACCATGAGGAACAGCGCGAAGTAGAAGAGGATGGTCGGGATCACCGCCATCAGCAGCACGTCGAGGTAGGAGATCTTCAGGAACTCGGCGATCAGGAAGGCGGCCGCGCCCAGCACCGGCGGCGAGATGATCGCGCCCAGCCCGCCCGCGGCCAGCAGGCCGCCGGCGGCGTTCTTCTCGTAGCCGACCTTGGCCAGCATCGGGTAGGCCACCGAGCCCAGCGTGACGGTGGTCGCCACGCCCGAGCCGGAGGGGCCGCCCAGCAGGAAGGACGCGAGCACCACGGTGCGGCCCGCGCCGGTGGGCTTGCCGCCCATGGCGGAGAAGGAGAAGTCGATGTAGAAGCGCCCGGCGCCCGAGTACTGCAGGAAGGCGCCGAAGATGGTGAACAGGATGATCAGCGAGGACGACACGTCCACGGCCGTGCCGTAGATGCCTTCCAGCGTCAGGTACATCACGCCGACCAGCCGCCCGACCTCGTAGCCCTTGTGGGTCCACGGCGCCGGCAGCAGCGGCCCGGCGAGCGCATAGGCGATGAAGGCGAGGCAGATCACCGGCATCACCCAGCCCGCGGTGCGCCGCATGGCCTCCAGCACCAGCGCGATCAGGCAGACGCCGAAGAAGATGTCCCAGGGCAGGGGCGAGGTGTTGCGGTCCGTGAGGTCGTCGCCGCCCTGCACCAGGTAGAAGGCGACGGCCACCGCCAGCAGGGCCGCGACCCAGTCCCACCACATCACGCGGTGGCGGTAGCGGGCCGCCACCGGGAACACCAGGAAGGACAGGAACAGCACGAAGGCCACGTGCACCGGCCGCAGCGTCTGCGTGGGCACGATCGCGTACGCCGTGTACAGGTGGAAGGCCGACATGGCGACGGCCGTCAGCGTGACGAACACGGCCAGCCAGCCCTTCAGCCGGTTGGCCGCGCCCTCCTCCTGCTCGATGTACTCCTCCGCCTTCTGCAGCGCCGCCGCGTCGATGTCGGCGCTGAGCTGGGCGCGCTCCGCCTGGTGTTCGCTCATGGGTGCATCAATTGAGCTTGATGCCCTTTTCGGCGAAGTACTTGACCGCGCCCGGATGCCACGGAACGGGGCTGGCTTCCTTCTTCTGGTTCTCCAGCTTGATGTTCTCGGCCTCCTTGTGCACCGCGACGATGTCCGGCTTGTGGTCGAACACCGCCTTGACGATGTTGTAGGCCGTCTTGTCGTCCATGTTCTCGTTGACGACCAGGATGTTCTGCACGGTGGCCTGGTGGTTGTCGGTGTCCATGCCCTTGTAGACGCTCTTCGGGATCACGTCCTGCACATAGAGGTCGCCGTACTTCTTGTTCATGGCCGCCACCAGGTCGGCGTGGTCGATCATCCTGATCTTCGTATTGGGCGTGTTGGCCAGGTCGGAAACGGACGCCGTCGGCAGGCCGCCGACCCAGAAGAAGGCGTCGATCTTGCCGTCCTTCAGCGCGTTGACGGATTCGGCGACGCTGAGGCGCTCGCGCTTCATGTCCTTGTCCTTGTCCATGCCGGCCGCCTCGATCAGGCGGAAGGCCATCACCTCGGTGGCGCTGCCCGGGGAGCCGGTGGAAACGCGCTTGCCCTTCAGGTCGGCGAACTTCGAGATGCCCTTGCCGTCGACGGTGACGACGTGCATGCGGTTGGGATACAGCACCACCAGCGTGCGCACCGCCACCTTGCCGCTCTTGAACTTGTCCTCGCCCTTGTAGGCGTCCTGGGCGGCGTCGCTCATGCTGAAGGCCACGTAGGGCTTGCCGCTGCCGATCAGCTTCAGGTTGTCGATCGAGCCGCCAGTGACTTCGGCGGTGGCCTGCATGCCCGGGACGTACTTGGACAGCACGGCCGCGAGCCCGCCGCCCATGGGGTAGTAGACCCCGCCGGTGCCGCCGGTCGCGATGGAGATGTTCTGTGCCTGCGCGCCCAGCACGACCGCGAGGCTGGCGAGCAGGCCGAGGAGGACGGTCCTGAGG
This sequence comes from Ramlibacter monticola, assembly GCF_016722785.1. GTDB lineage: Bacteria > Pseudomonadota > Gammaproteobacteria > Burkholderiales > Burkholderiaceae_C > Ramlibacter > Ramlibacter monticola. Next base: position 205,445 of record NZ_JAEQNE010000005.1, read on the forward strand.
AACTTCATGCTTGTCTCCGAAGTGGTTGGCGCTCCGGCGGCCAGCCGGGCGCGGACCATTCTGCCGGCGGGGCTTCGCTGCGTGTCTGCGGACTTTCCAGCAGTCCACGGGCAGCCCGGCCGCGTTGGCGTGCTAACCTGCCGGGATGTTCAACCCGTCCCAGGAAGACGTCCGCCGATTCTTCTGCGGCGTGCACGCCAAGGCGCGCGCCGGCCAGCTGCTGGACGCGCTGGAGACGCTCGCCAGCGAGTGGCTCAGGGAACATCCGGAATACGACCCGGACCTGGAGGACACCGAGGCCGCCGTGGCGCGGGTGTACGACGGGTCGGGCGGCCAGTCCAATCCCTTCCTGCACCTGTCCATGCACCTGTCGATCAGCGAGCAGTGCTCGATCGACCAGCCGAGCGGGATCCGGCAGGCGGTGGAACTGCTCGCGGCCCGGCGCAACTCGCTGCACGAAGCGCACCACGAGGCGATGGAATGCCTCGGGCAGATGCTGTGGGAAAGCCAGCGGGCGGGGCGTCCGCCGGACGGGCAGTCGTACGTGGCGTGCGTGCAGCGGCGCGCGACGCGCTGAGGCTTCCGGCTTCCCGAAACCAGACAGCCGAACGCAGAGGGCGCAGAGAAAACGCAGAGGACGCAGAAGAAAAGCCAATAAGGTTGGCTGTCCTTCTGCGTCCTCTGCGTAGCCTTTGCGCCCTCTGCGTTCGGCTGTCTGGTCTTGAACTCGCTCAGTGCTTGAAGCGCGACTCCGGCACCGTGGCGACCTCGCCGTCGAGCGAGCCCACGTACTGCGCGATGGCCTTCAGTTCCGCGGTCGAGAACTGCTTCGCGATCGCGCCCATGATGCCGTTGTTGCGGCCCACGGCGTGGTTGTCGGTGGTCTTGTACGACTTGAGTGCCTGGAACAGGTAGTCCGTGTGCTGGCCGGCGATCTTCGGGTAGCTCGGGTCGATCGGCTTGGACAGGTTGGCGCCGTGGCAGGAGGCGCAGTTGGCCTTCTGCAGCAGGCCGGCGACCTGGGCCTCCGGTTCGCGGTTCGGCTTCTCGCCGGCGGGCTTGCGCTCTTCCTTCCCGAGGTTCTCGTAGAAGGCGGCGATGTCGGCGATGTCCTGCTCGGTCAGGCTCTCGGCGATGCTGCGCATCGTGGGGTGCCGGCGGTCGCCCGTCTTGTACGCGTTCAGCGCCGCGGCGATGTACCTGGCGTTCTGGCCCGCGATCATCGGGACCTTGTACACCTCGGGGAAGCTCGCCTGGTAGCCCTTGATGTTGTGGCAGCCGAAGCACATGGCCGTCTTGGCTTCCAGCGACTTCGGGCTGGCGGGCGTGGCCACCGCCTTCGCCGGGCCGGGGCCGGTGGCGCCGGGAGCGGCAGGCACCGCGGGAGTGCTCCCCGCGTTCGTTGCCTGCGACTGGGCCGGCGCGGTCACGCAAGCGACAGACAGGGCGAAAACCGTGATCAACAGATTCTTCATTTTGCGCGCACAATCTGACGGAGGTCAGTCTCTTTAAATCAACCTGAGATTATAAGGGGCCCTTCCCCCGCGCCCCTCCCACCTACTTTCCCCAATGAAGTTCCAAGGCTCCCAGAACTACGTCGCCACGCAGGACCTGATGCTGGCGGTGAACGCATCCATCACCCTGAAGCGCCCGCTGCTGGTCAAGGGCGAGCCGGGCACGGGCAAGACGATGCTGGCCGAGGAGGTGGCCGAGGCCCTGCAGATGCCCTTGCTGCAATGGCACATCAAGTCCACCACGAAGGCGCAGCAGGGCCTGTACGAATACGACGCGGTGAGCCGGCTGCGCGATTCGCAGCTCGGCGACCAGCGCGTGATGGACATCCACAACTACATCGTCAAGGGCGTGCTGTGGCAGGCCTTCACCGCAGACCAGCCGGTGGCGCTGCTGATCGACGAGATCGACAAGGCCGACATCGAGTTCCCCAACGACCTGCTGCGCGAACTGGACCGGATGGAGTTCTACGTCTACGAGACGCGCGAGCTGGTCAAGGCGAAGCACCGGCCGCTGGTGTTCATCACCTCCAACAACGAGAAGGAACTGCCCGACGCCTTCCTGCGCCGCTGCTTCTTCCACTACATCAAGTTCCCCGATGCCGACACGATGAAGCAGATCGTGGACGTGCACTTCCCGGGCCTCAAGAAGGAGCTGCTGACCGGCGCGCTGAAGACCTTCTACGACGTGCGCAACCTGCCGGGCCTGAAGAAGAAGCCCAGCACCTCCGAGCTGCTGGACTGGCTGAAGCTGCTCCTGGCCGAGGACATCCCGGTGGAGGCGCTGCAAAGCAAGGACGACAAGGTCGCCGTGCCGCCGCTGGTGGGTGCGCTGCTGAAGAACGAACAGGACGTGACCCTGTTCGAGAAGCTCGTGTTCATGCAGCGGCACAACCGCTGAAGGCCATGCGTCCCCTTGCGTTTTTCCTGATGGCCGCCGTCCTCGGGGCCGGCGGCGCCGCGCGCGCGCAGACGCCCGCTCCCACGGCAGGGGAGGAATTGAAGCGCCTCTGCGCCACGGTCGGCATGAACCCCATCGATGCGCGCGAGGCCGCCCGCCGCGCCGAGTGCATCCTGACCGGCACGCTTCCGAGCTCCAACCGCTACGAGGAGGCCCGCGTGCTCGCGCGCTGGGCCCTGTCCAAGGGCGAGCCCACGGGCGGGCTGATGCTCTACCTGGCCTTCCAGAACGACCCCGCCAACCAGCCCGCGCGCGACGGCAAGGCCGACGCCGAGGCCTACCGCCGGCTGGCCGCGCGCACCGTGCCGGAGCGCCGCGAGCAGATCGAGGCGATCGAAGGCCTGGGCTTCGCGGCCGGCAAGGGCAATCGCGCCGCCGGCACCCTGCTGGCCGCCTACTTCCACGACACGCTCGCACCGCGCAACGTCTCGCGCCTGGGCGCGATCACGGGCGTGTTGCTGCGCACCGGCGAGCGCGACGCGGTGATCGAGCGCTTCGCGCGCGAAGCCGATGCCGTGGCGCGCGAAGCCGCCGGCACCAAGGCCTCGGCGCGCGCCTTCTTCGGGGCCTACGGCGATGCGGCCGCGGCCGCGAAGCAGGGATATCGCGAGCTGTCGGGCGGAAAGACCTGCGAGGCCCCGCAACTCAAGTCGGTGGAGGCCGGCGAGCTCCAGGACGCCCAGTTCCTGCCGCTGGCGGGGACGCTCGTCGCCGAGAGTTACCTGGTGCGCGGCCACTGGACGGAAACCTGGACCTTCTCGGCCTGCGCCCAGTCGGTGCCGGTGAAGGTCCGGTTCGAGGCGGACGGCTGGGGCGGCGGCACCTCCTCCGCGGGCTTCCACAAGGGCGCCTGAGGAGGGTCGCATGAGGAAGCCGGAACCCGTCGTCCTCGCCGATGCGCGGCTGCGGCTGGAGCCGATGACGGCCGACCATGCTGCGGCACTCGAAACGGCGGCGCGCGACGGCGAACTGTGGAACCTGCGCGTGACCTCCGTGCCCGCGCCAGGCGAAACCGCGGCCTACGTCGCGGCCGCCCTGAAGGGCTACGACGAAGGCCACATGCTGCCCTTCGTGGTGGTCGACCCCGCCAGCGGCCGCCTCATCGGCACCACCCGCTACCACGACATCGTGCCGGCGGTGGAGCGGCTGGAGATCGGCTACACCTGGTACGGCCGGTCCTGGCAGCGCACGCACGTGAACACCACCGCCAAGCTGCTGCTGATGCAGCACGCGTTCGAGACCCTCGGCGCGCAGCTGGTGGGTTGGCGCACCGACAACTACAACTTCGCGAGCCAGCGCGCGATCGAGCGCCTCGGCGCGAAGAAGGACGGCGTGCTGCGCCACCACGCGCTGCGGCGCGACGGCACGGTGCGCGACACGGTGATGTACAGCCTGGCGGCGGGCGAGTGGCCGGAGGTGAAGGCGCACCTGCGGTACCAGCTCACCCGACCGAGGGAGGCCTGAAATGCTGATCGACTTCTTCTACACTCTGCGCAGCGCCAAGCTGCCGGTCTCGGTCAAGGAATACCTGACGCTCGTCGAGGCGCTCAAGGAAGGCGTGGTCGGCCCGACCAGCGATGGCGCCTTCAGCATCGACGACTTCTACTATCTCGCCCGCACCGCGCTGGTGAAGGACGAGAAGCACTACGACAAGTTCGACCGCGCCTTCGCCGCCTACTTCAAGGGCGTGGAGCTGATCGCCGACTTCACCAAGGACGTCCCGCTGGAGTGGCTGCGCAAGAACCTGGAGCTCGAGCTCTCGCCCGAGGAGAAGGCGAAGATCGAGAAGATGGGCTGGGACGAGCTCATGGAGACGCTGAAGAAGCGCTTCGAGGAGCAGAAGGAACGCCACGAGGGCGGCAGCAAGATGATTGGCACCGGCGGCACCTCGCCCTTCGGTGCCTACGGCTACAACCCGCAGGGCATCCGCATCGGGCAGGACAAGGGCCGCAACAAGAGCGCCGTGAAGGTGTGGGACCAGCGCGCCTACAAGGACTACGACGACAGCCAGGAACTGGGCACGCGCAACATCAAGGTGGCGCTGCGCCGGCTGCGCAAGTTCGCGCGCGAGGGCGCCGAGGAGGAGCTGGACCTCGACGACACCATCCGTTCGACGGCCGCCAACGCGGGCTGGCTCGACATCAAGATGGTGCCGGAGCGGCACAACAACGTGAAGGTGCTGCTGCTGATGGACGTGGGCGGCACCATGGACGAACACATCCACCGCGTCGAGGAGATGTTCTCCGCGGCGAAGGCGGAGTTCAAGCATCTCGAGTTCTACTACTTCCACAACTGCGTCTACGACTTCATGTGGAAGAACAACCGGCGGCGCTTCTCGGAGAAGTTCCCGACCTGGGACATCATCCGCAAGTACAACAAGGACTACAAGCTGGTCTTCGTCGGCGACGCGACGATGAGCCCGTACGAGATCCTGCAGCCGGGCGGCAGCGTCGAATACAACAACGAGGAGGCCGGCGCCGAGTGGCTGCAGCGCCTGACCCACGCCTTTCCCAAGTTCGCCTGGATCAACCCGGAGCCGCAGGGCGTCTGGCAGTACCGCCAGAGCATTGCCGTGATCCAGCAGCTGATGAACCAGCGCATGTATCCGCTGACGATCAAGGGGCTGGAAGAGGCGATGCGGCTCCTGAGCAAATAGCCTGCGGCGCCCCCAACGAGAACGGCCCCGCGAGGGGCCGTTGCTCTTGGCGCGAAAGGAGCGTCAGTTGGTGATCTTCGCCTGCACCACCACCTGGTTCCAGCGCTTGCGCGTGTCGCGCAGCCAGGCGGCCGAGGCTTCGGGGTTCAGGTCGGTGGCCGCGTAGTCGGCCGTGCGATTGAACTCCATCACCTCCGGCGTCTTCATCGCGGCTGCCAGTTCACGCGCCAGCAGGTGCTGGATCTCCTTGGGCGTGTTCGCAGGCACCGCCACCACGTAGGCGAAGGTGGCGTTGAACTGCGGGTAGCCGAGCTCCGCCACCGTGGGCACATCGGGCGCGGAGGCCGAGCGCTGGCTGCCGGACACCGCCAGCGCCTTGAGCTTGCCCGCCTTGGCCTGCGGCCAGATGCCGCTGGTGACGGCGAACACGCTGTCGACCTGGCCGCTCATGACGTCGACCACCGAGGCGCCGGTGCCCTTGTAGGGGACGTGCACCATCTCGGTCCCGGTGGTGCCCAGGAAGGCGGCCATCGTCAGGTGGCTGGGCGAGCCGTTGCCGCCGGAGGCATAGGCCATCTTGCTGGACTTCGCGAGCTTCAGGAATTCGGCGAGGTTGTTGGCCTTCACGTTCGGGCCCACCGCCAGCATCTGGCTGTAGGTCACCGGCACGCCGATCACGGCGAAGTCCTTGTTCACGTCGAAGGGCATCTTCTCGTACAGCGAGGGATTCACCGTGAAGGTGGAGTCCAGCGCGAAGAGCAGCGTGTAGCCGTCGGCCGGCGCCTTGGCGACGAAGTCGGTGCCGACGTTGCCGCCCGCGCCCGGCTTGTTCTCCACCACCATCGGCTGCTTCAGCCGCTGCGACATCTGGTTGACCACGGCGCGCGCGAATGCGTCCAGCGGACCGGGCACCGTGGTGACCACCACCTTGATCGGGCGGTCGGGGTATTGCTGCGCGAGCGCGGAGCCCGTCGTCATCACCGCCGCTGCGGCCACCGCACCGGCCACCATCTTCATCAGTTTCACGACCTGTTCCTTTCCACTTCCCAATTGGCGGCCAGAATCGGCCAGATTGCCACAAAAGTTCGCGGACGACATGCGTCCCGCAGATAGACCGTATAAGTTCATGCCAACGCCCCCTCGTGCTGGAAGCTGAAGCCGTCCGCGTAGACGTGCTCCGCGCTGGCGCCCCGCGCCAGGAAGCGCCGCTTGGCGTCGGAAATCATGGCCGGCGAACCGCAGAGGTAGACCGCGTGTTCCGACAGGTCCGGCAGGTCCCGCTCCACGGCGTCCTGCACGTAGCCCCGCCGGCCATTCCACGTGTCACTCCCGCGCGAAAGCACCGGCACGAAGCTGAAGTCGTACAGCCGCTCGCCCCAGCGGCGGATCTCGTCGGCCAGGTAGAGATCGCTCTCCGTGCGCATGCCCCAGTACAGGGACACGGGCGGGCAGTCCTCGTCGTCCATCAGGGTTTCCAGCATGCTCTTGAGCGGCGCCAGGCCCGTCCCCGTCGCCACCATCAGCAGCGGCCGGTAGTCCTCCTCGTGCAGGCGGAAGCCGCCCAGCGGGATTTCCACCTCGAGGCGGTCGCCGGCGCGCAACTGGCGCAGCGCGCCGTCGGTGAAGCGCCCCCCCGGCACCCGGCGCACGTGGAAGTCGACACGGTTGCCGGCGGGCCGCGACGCCATCGAGAAGCTGCGGTGTCCGCCTCCGGGCAGCAGCACGTTCATGTACTGGCCCGGCCGGTAGTCCAGGGACTCCGCCTCGACCTCCAGTTCCAGGTTGACGACGTCCGGCGCGAGCTGCCGCAGGCCGCGCACCACGCTGCTGCGTCGCTGGGACTCCGGGGCCGTGGTCGCCGGCACGCTGATCGACAGGTCGCTGCAGGCGCGGGCCTGGCAGGCCAGCGCGAAGCCGGCCTGCGCTTCCTCGTCGGAGAGCGCCATCGGCATCTCCTCGTAGGCGACGTTGCCTGCCACCAGCCGGATGCGGCACGTGCCGCAGCCGCCGAAGGTGCATTCGTGCGGCAGCCGCACGCCCTGGCGCGTCGCGGCGTCCAGCAGGGACTCGTCGCCGCCCGCCTCGAAGGCGCAGCCGGTCTCGAGCACGAACACGCGGTGCTTCATTTCTTGATGTCCGCCTGCACGGTGACGTCGTAGCCCTGCGCCTGCAGCAGTTCGCCGAGCGCCTGCAGGCCGGCCACGCCGCACTGCGTGTCCTGCTCGCCGTTGCCGCCGGACAGGCCGATGCCGCCGACCACCTCGCCGTTCACCACGATCGGGTAGCCGCCGACGAAGGCGGCGAAGCGGCCTTCGAAACTGAGCTGGATGCCGAAGGCCTCGTTGCCGGGCAGCGCCGGGCCGTCCGGCGCACGGGTGAACAGGTGGGTCGAGCGCTTGTGGCCGCTCGCGGTGAAGGCCTTGTTCCAGGCGATCTGCGGGCCGGTGATGCGGCCGCCGTCCATGCGTTCGAGCACCAGGGGATAGCCGCCCTCGTCGACGACGCACACCGTCTCCTTCACCCCGATCTCCTCGGCCTTCTTCAGCGCCGCACGCGCCATGTGCCTGGCTTCCGCCAGTTCCAGCTTGATCGCTTTCTTCATGCTCGGTCTCTTTCTCTCTCAGACGGCGCGGTACACCGTCTTGGTCTGGGTGAAGAACTCCAGGCCGACCCGCCCGGATTCGCGGAAGCCCGATCCGGTCGAGGCCTTGTAGCCGCCGAACGGGGCGTTGGTGAGGTTGCCGGTGGTGGTGCGGTTCACCTTCACCGTGCCCGACTCGATGTCGCGGCAGAAGTCGTGGACGTAGCGCGGGTTGCGCGTGGCGATGGCCGCCGACAGGCCGTAGGGCGTGTCGTTGGCGATGGCGATCGCCTGCGCGTAGCTCTCCACGTCGATCACCGCCAGCACCGGTCCGAAGATCTCCTCCTGCGCGATGCGGGCGCGCGGCGACACGTCGGTGAACACCGCGGGTTCGACGAACCAGCCGTGCTCGTGCGCCGGGCCGGTGAGCGCGCGGCCGCCGTACTGCAGCTTCGCTTCCTGCTTGCCGATCCCGATGTACGACAGCACGGTCTCGAACTGCTTCGCGGTGGCCAGCGGGCCCAGGTCGATGCCCGGCTCCAGGCCGTTGCCGATCTTCAGCGCCTGCACGCGGGCCAGCAGTTTCGCCAGGAAGGCCTCGCGCACCTGCGTCATCACCAGCACGCGGCTGGTGCCGGTGCAGGCCTGGCCGGTCAGCGACAGCCCGCCCTTGACCGCGAGGTCGGCTGCCGCATCCAGGTTGGCGTCCTCCATCACGATCAGCGGGTTCTTGCCGCCCAGTTCCATCTGCGTGCGGGTCGTCATGGCCACGCTGCGGTGGATCTGCTCGCCCGCCGCCGTGGAGCCGGTGAAGGTGACGGCGCGCACTTCGGGCGAGCCGGTCAGCACCGCCCCGACTTCGCCTGCGCGGCCGGTCACGAAGTTCAGCACGCCGGGCGGCAGGCCGCCCGCCACCAGGGCCTCGACCAGGCGCAGCCCGGTGAGCGGCGCGTCCGAGGAAGGCTTGAACACCACCGTGTTGCCGGTGATGAGCGCCGGCGCGATCTTGCGCGCCGGGATGGAGGCCGGAAAGTTCCAGGGCGCGATCACGGCGACCACGCCCAGCGCCTCGCGCTGCGTGTAGACGACCATGTCGGGATCGTCGCAGGGGAAGGTCTCGCCGCTGTAGGTCTGGCCTTCCACCGCGTAGAAGCGCAGCGTCTGCGCGGTGCGAGCGATCTCGTCCTGCGCCAGCGCGAGCGGCTTGCCCATCTCGCGGGTGAGTTCCCGGGCGAACTGCGCCGCGTGCTGCTCCAGGTAGGCCGCCGCCTTGTTCAGCACCTGGGCCCGCTTGCCGGGCGCCATGGCCCGCCAGGCGGGGAAGGCCTTGGCGGCCGCGGCCACCGCGGCCCGCGCGTCCTCTGCGCCGGCGGCCGTGAAGCGGCCCACCACTTCGCGGCGGTCGGCCGGGTTGCGGGTCTCGAAGGTCTGGCCCGACGCGGCGGCGACCCATTCGCCGCCGATCAGGATGCGGTGCGTGTCGCTCATGCCAGCGCCGGCTCGGCCTTCTTGGTTTCGGTCGCCACCAGTTCGGACAGCGGCAGTTCCTGCGCGACGTAGTCGTTGTACAGGGCGGTGGTGTACAGCAGGCGCATCTGGGCGCCGACCTCGCAGATCTTCAGGCAGCGCTGTTGCAGTTCCACGGTGTTGGCGTGCTGCAGCACGATCTGGTAGCCGCGCTCGCCGTGGATCTCGTCGGAGACGATGTGCAGGTCGAAGAACTCGACTTCCTCGTCGGTGAACTTGTACTTCTCGCGCAGCGTCGGGGTCTGCTTGCGGTAGATGGAGGGCACCTGCGATTCCAGGCCCACCACCAGGCCGGCGACCGCGACCACCGGGTCCTCGCGCATGGCGACGGCGTAGCACCAGCTTTGCAGGCCGCGCGTGGTGGCCGACATGTTGTCCGGGTCCGTGACGCGGGCGCGGGTGGTGCCGCAGGCCTCGGCGAAGCGGATCAGCAGGTCGGTGTGGCGGTCGCCGCCGATCTCCTCCTCGTACATGTTGGACAGCAGGAAGTCCTTGGCCTCCGTCATCGTGTCCGGGGTGCGGGCGTAGATGTAGGCCAGGTAGTCCGCGAACGGACCGACGTAGTGGTAGTGGTTCTCGGCCCAGCGCGCCAGGTGCGCGCGGCTCAGCTTGCCGGTGGCCCAGGCGATGCTGAAAGGCGACTTGTTGGCGCTCTTGCCCTGAATGGCTTGTTCGAGGGCGGTGCGGAACTGGTCGCGGTCCATGAGTGCAGGCATGCGTCTTCTCTCCAGGTGGCGCTAGCAATCGAGCGCGTTGGGATACTGTATTCCTTGATTTGGATCAAAGAATCGGCGTAAACCCCTAGAGAATCGGCCCCCAGAACCCTCAACAATCAGGAATACAGTATCCCAAATCTGCCAGCAAAGGCCTTTCCATGCCCATCGTCACCCTGCACAAGAACGGCTCCACCTACCGCGACGAGGTCAAGCCCAGCACCAACCTCGTGGTCCGGGCCGGCATCAAGCAGTTCCCCTACCCCAACCTCGCGTACCAGTGCGGCATGGGCAAGTGCGCCACCTGTGCCTGCAAGGTGCTGGCCGGAGCCGAACACCTGCCGCCGCCCAACTGGAAGGAGAAGAAGCAGCTGGGCGAGCGGCTGGAACAGGGCTACCGGCTGCTGTGCCAGCTCTGGCTGGAACACGACATCGAACTGCTGCAGGAACCCGCGGCGGCCGCCGCCTGAAAGGAAAGCGCCATGTACGTCATCCTCACCAGCAAGCCCGGGCAGTTCCGCAGCGAGCCGGGCGCCGGCATGGAGCCGCGCGAACACTACGACTACGTGCTGTGCGGGCGCGTGCGGGCCCGCTTCGTCGTGGCGGAACTGCAGGCCGCGTCGCGCGTGCGCATCGTGGACGAAGCCGATCCCGCCGCGGTGAACGAAGTGCCCAGCAAGTTCCTCCCCTCCTTCGAGCGACTGGAGCAGGCGCGCGGCGAACTCGAGACCCTCGTGCGTTTCGGCGACCTCGACGCGCAGCTGGTGCGGCACGAGCCGCCGGCCGCGCCGGTGGCGCCTGCGGCGCCCGCCACGCCGCGCATCACCTTCATCAACAACAAGGAGCGCCAGGTGAGCGCGCCCGCCAACAGCAACCTGCTACGGGTATCGCTGCGCGAGCAGGGCGGCATCCCCTTCAAGTGCGGCGGCGGCGTGTGCGGCACCTGCAAGTGCCGCATCGTCCTGGGGCGCGAGAACACGGACGCCGTCAAGCCCAAGGAACGCAAGATCCTGGACGAGGCACAGCTGGCGCAGGGCTACCGGCTGGCCTGCCAGACCTTCGTCCACGGCGACATCGCGGTGGCGTGGTGAACGCCGCCGCCTGGCTCGGGAGCCTGTGGCCGGCGGACCTGGGCGCCGGCCGCTACGCCGCGATGGGCGCCATGGTGTTCGGCGGCGCCTGCCTGCAGGGCATCGGCGGGCTGGGCTTCGCGATGTTCTGCGCCCCGCTGGCGCTGCTGCTGTTCCCGGAGCTGGTCCCGGGACCGCTGCTGGCGCTCAGCTGCCCGCTGGCCCTGCTCGCGATGCTGCGCGAGTTCCGCGCCATCGAGTGGTCCACCGCGGGCTATGCCCTGGTCGGACGCCTGGGCGGCGCGCTGCTGGCGACCGCGGTGCTGCGCTTCGCCTCGCCTTCCACGCTCTCGGTGCTGTTCGCGCTGCTGATCCTCACGGGCGTGGCCCTGAGCGTGCGCGGCTGGCAGGTGCGGCCGACGCCGGCGACCAGCGGCACCGCGGGCTTCGCCTCCGGCCTCATGGGCACCATCACCTCCGCCGGCGCGCCGCCGCTCGCGATCGCGCTGCAGAACCTGCCGCCCGCGCCGCTGCGCGCGACGCTCGGTTTCGTCTTCTTCGCCGGTTCCGTGATCTCCCTCGCGGCGCTGCATGCCGCCGGCCGCGCGAGCGGCGACGAACTCCTGGTGGGCGTTCTGCTCACGCCCTGGATGGTGGCGGGCTTCGCCGCCTCCGGGCCGCTCTCGCGGCGCCTCTCGGCGCAAGGCCTGCGCGGGGTGCTGCTGACGCTCGCCACCCTGGGCGCGCTGGCCGTGCTGGCACAAGCCCTCTTCCATGCCAAAAACTGAATCCATGCTCCACATCACCGACGCCATGATCGACAGCGCCGTCACGCCGACGGACGCGCAGCAAGTGCTGTTCGAGGCCTTCCGCAGCCTTGCCGAAGGCCGTGCCTCCATGCAGGAGCGCATCCGCACCGAGGCGGGCGGCGTCAAGATCTCCACGATGGGCGCCGTGCTGCCCGACCAGGGCCATGCGGGCGCCAAGGTCTACAGCACGATCGCGGGGCAGTTCAACTTCGTGATCCAGCTCTTCTCGACCCGCGACGGTCGCCCACTCGCCACGCTGGAGGCCAATGCGATCACGCGGTTGCGCACCGCGGCCTGCTCGGTGATCGCGGCCCGCCATCTCGCCAGGCCGCGGGTGCGCCGGCTGGCGATCTTCGGCGCGGGCGTGCAGGGCCGCGCGCACGCCTGCCAGTTCGCCGAGGCGCACGACCTCGAGGAGATCCGCGTCGTGGACCCGTTCGCGCCCGCCGACACCGCCGCGCAACTGCAGGCGCAGTGCGGCGTGCCCGTGCGCATGACGGACGCGGCCGGCGCACTGGACGATGCGGACGTGGTGGTGACCGCGTCGCGGGCCACCGAGCCCCTGTTCGCCGGCACGCAGTTGCCGGCCGGCTGCTTCGTGGCCGCGATCGGCTCCAGCCTGCCGCACACGCGCGAGCTGGACGACGCGGCGCTGGCGCGCGCCGCCTCCATCATGGTGGACTGGGGGCCGCAGACCCTGCGCGAAGCGGGCGACCTGCAGCGCGCCGCGCCCGGCTGCCTGGACGGCAAGCTGGTGGAGTTCGCCGACGTGGTGAGCGGCCGGAAACCCGGCCGCACCGGGCCGGACGACATCACCATCTACAAGGCGGTGGGCGTGGGCCTGCAGGACATCGCGCTGGCCGGCCTGGCGTACGAGCGCGTCGCGGCAGCGCGTTAGCGGCCGCGGCTCGCCGCCCGCGGCCTCAGGGCGTGGGCGGCATCTGCGCCGCGCTGTAGACGTGGCGGGTGGCGAGCAGCGCGGCCAGTTCGGAGTCGCCGGCGATCACGGCGCGCAGGATGGCGGCGTGCTCTTCCCAGATCCTGGTGCCGTGGTTGCGATTCAGGGGCGCGAACAGCAGCGCGGTGCGATCGCGCAGCGAACGCATGATGTCGCGCAGGATCGAGTTCGAGGCGATGTTGGCCAGCGCATCGTGGAAGCGTTCGTTCAGCCGGATCAGCACCATGGGATCGCCGCCTTCCGAGAGCCGCACGCCTTCCGACAGGATGGCCTGCAGTTCGGCGATCTTGGCCGGATCGTGCCGGCGCGCGGCCAGCCTGGCGTTGAGCCCTTCCAGGGTCGCGCGCACCTCCACCAGCTCGCGTACCTGCTCCTCGGTGAACTGCGTGACGGTGGCGCCGCGGCGCGGCTCGATGGTGACGATGCCTTCGGAAGCGAGCTGGCGCAGCGCCTCGCGCACCGGCATCCGCGAGACCCCGAGCTCCTCGGAAAGCCGCGCCTCCACGAGGCGTTCGCCGCCGGCGATGGTGCCGGACAGGATGCGCTCGCGCAGCTGGTCGACGATGAGGCGCGTGAGGGGCGAATGGCTTTCGCCCAGCCTGCGCTGGGGCAGGTCGATCGCTTCCAGCAGCGGCCTCGTGGCCTCGGTGTCGTCACTCATGCTGGATATTGTATCCCGCGATTCGACGCGCGGCCCTTGCGCACCACGCCCACCTCGCCCCTGCCGCGCGGCTTGAGCCACCTCGCGCCGGAATGCCGTGCGCGCCTCGGTCTTCACCGGCGCCGGCGCGTCGTTGCGGTGCGTGAGCACCTTCACTTCCGCGAAGCCGCCGCGCTCGCGCAGGAAGCGCGCATGCGCCTGCATGTCGCGCAGCCACAGGGGGAGCGCGGCGGGCCCTTAGAATGGCCATCCCGCCGCCGTAGTTCAATGGATAGAACGAGCGCCTCCTAAGCGCTAGATACAGGTTCGATTCCTGTCGGGGGCGCCAGCCGGTGGTCAGGTCCGCCACGCGCAGGCTGGCCTCCAGGCCCGCCGGGTCGGCGGGGATGGCCGGCTCCAGGGTCGCGCGATCCTCCCTTGCCCACGCCAGCTCGGTTTCGCGCCGGATCGCCGCCGCGCGCAGGCGATTGAGCTGCGCGCTCAGAAGCGCGCCATCTCCAGGGCCCGGATCGCAACGAAGCTGCAGACCGCGGCCAGGAACAGCAGCCACGGACCGGGGCGAGCATCGAGGCGGGGGAACAGCAGGAGCCGGGTCAGCCGGCGGCACGGTTCGCAGTCGCGGCCTTCGCGGGTCGACGCCACGTTCGCGCCCCGGAGCAGGGGCGTTCGACGGGACGCGAAGGGAACGTGCATGGCCTTGGGATCGAATGCTGCGACCAAGCTGCAAGGTTCGCAAGGGCCTGGCTCGTCTTTTGTAGGAGGAGGGGTACAGGCGGCGTGGGAAGGCGACCGTTTGAGGCCCCTCGCCGCATCCGGGCCCTCTTGCTGCAGCGCCGCATCCCTTCTTCTTGCTTCAGCGCGCCACGAATTCGGAGATGGCGGCCAGGAACTGCTGCGGTGCCTGCAACTGCGGCACGTGGGCGCACCCGGGCAGCAGCACGAAGCGCGCGTCGGGCAACAGCGAGGCGAGCTCGCGCGCCATCTCCGGCGGCGTGGCCTCGTCCTGCTCGCCCACCAGCACCAGCACGGGCACGGCGACGCCGGGCACCTGCGCGCGCAGGTCCAGCGCGGCGAGCGCGGCGCAGGCCGCATGGAAGGTCTCGGGGTGCACGGCGAGGAAGCGCGCCCGGCGCTGCTCCACCAGCGCGGGATGGGCCTCCTGGAAGGCCGGTGCGAACAGGCGCCGCATCGCCACGTCGGCGATCGCGGCGAGCCCCTTGGCGGAAGCCGCCGCGGACATGTTGCGGAAGGCCTGCCGCCCGGGCTCGGAGAACGCCGCCCCGCAATCGGCGAGCACCAGGCGCGCCGCGATGGAAGGGTGGCGGATCGCGGTGAGCAGCGCGACGAAGCCGCCGTAGCCGTTGCCCAGGAGAACCGGCGATTGCTCCAGCCGCAGGGCGCGGATCGCCTCCGCGACGCGGTCGGCCACCGCCTCGAGGCCGCCGGCCACGGAGCGCGAACCACCGAAACCGGGCAGGTCCAGCAGGATCACGCGGTGCGTGGTCGCGAGCAGCGCCGCCAGCGGGTCGAAGCTGCTGCGGTCGGCCAGCAGCGAATGCAGCAGCACGACGGGCCGGCCGGCGCCCAGCACCCGCGCGGTGACGGCCTCGTCGCCCACGGCGAGGCACACGTCCTCGCCGTGCGGGCCTGCGGATGGGAAAGCGTTGGGCATCTGGGACCTTTCTGTTTGCGTGGAGTGTCGCTTCAGGCCTGCGCCTTCGCATGCCCCTGCAGCCATTGGAACAGCAGGCGGTTGAAGCGCTCCGGCTGCTCCATCAGGAAGAAGTGGCTGGCGCCGTCGAAGATCTCGGTGCGCGCGTTCGGCAGCCCTTCGCTCAGGATGCGGGTGGCGGCGGGCGAGCAGATCGGGTCGGCCGCGCCCGCCATCACCAGCGTGGGCTGCCGGATGCGCGCCAGGTCGCCGCTGGTGTCGTGCGCCTGGCAGGCTTCGTTCTGCCGCGTGTAGCACGCGGGCAGCCTCGTCTCGCCGCCGATCAGCCGCTCGATCGCCGCGACCTGCTCCGGCCGCGAGTTGAAGAACTCCGCCGAGACGAAGTTCTGCACCGAATGGCGCGCGTGGTCGGCCCAGCTGCCCCGCCATTCGAGCGCCTCGCGCATGTTGGACAGCACCCGGCGCCCGAGCGGGTCGAGCCGGGCGAAGGAGGCGCACAGCACCAGGCTGTCGATCCGCTGCGGCGCCATCAGCGCCATGTGCTGCGCGATCGCGCCGCCCATGGAGCGCCCGACCACCTGCGCGTGCGCGATGCCGAGGTGGTCCATGAGGCCCAGCGTGTCGACCGCGAGATCGCGGGTGCCGACCGGCTCGTCGACCTGGGTGCTGCGGCCGGCGCCGCGGTTGTCGAAAGCGACGACGCGGAAGTGAGGCTTCAGCAGCGCGAGTTGCGCGCCCCAGGCATGGAGGTCGCCCGCCAGCCCGTGGATCAGGACGATGGCCGGACCCTGCCCGGCTTCCACGTAGCGCAGCGTATAGCGGCCGATGCGGGCTTCGCCTTCCTTCATCTCGCGCTCCTTCAATGCACGCCGAGGTGCCGCTGCAGCACGTCCTGCTGCTGCTCGAATGCGTCGCGGCTGCCGGAGAAAACGACGCGGCCCGTGTTGAGCAGCACCACGTCGTCGGCCAGCTTCATCGCCAGGCCCAGGTTCTGCTCCACCAGCAGGATCGAGATCTCCTTCTTCAGGTCCGCCAGCACGTTGCCCAGCTCGCGCACGATCTGCGGCGCGAGGCCTTCGGAGGGCTCGTCCAGCAGCAGCACGCGCGGGCTGGTCATGAGCGCGCGCCCCACCGCCAGCATCTGCTGCTCGCCGCCGGAGAGACTGCCCGCCAGCTGCTTCTCGCGCTCCTTGAGGCGGGGAAAGATCTGCTGCACGTCCTCGCGGGTCCAGCGCCTGCCGCCGCCGGCTGGCGCGTGGCGGCGCGCCGCGACCTCCAGGTTCTCGCGCACGGTGAGCGTCGGGAAGATGCGCCGGCCCTGCGGCACGAAGCCCACGCCGTGGCGGCAGATCGCTTCCGGCGCAGCGCCCTGCAGCTCGCGCTCGCCGATGCGGATGCGGCCTGAGCGCGGCGGCAGGAAGCCCACCACTGCGTGCATGCAGGTGCTCTTGCCGGCGCCGTTGCGCCCCAGCAGCGCCAGCAGCCGGCCCGGCGACAGCGCCAGCGACACGTCGTGCAGCACGTGGCTGTCGCCGTAGAAGGCGTTGACGCGCTCCAGCGAGAGGATGCTAGTGGCCAAGGTAGATCTCCCGCGTGCGCGGATCGTCGACGACCTGCTGCCGCGTGCCGGCGGTGATCACCTCGCCGTAGTGCAGCAGCGTGATGCGGTCGGCCAGCGCCAGCGCCACGTCCATGTCGTGCTCGATCATCAGCACGGTGATGTCGCGCGCGATCGATCCCAGCAGCGCGTGCACGGTGCCGCGCTCCTCCGCCGAGAGGCCGGCGAAGGGCTCGTCGAGCAGCAGCAGCAGCGGGTCCTGCGCCAGCGCCATCGCGATCTCGAGGCGGCGCTTCTCCCCGTAGGAGGTCTGCTCCAGCGGCAGCTCCGCCTTGTCGGCCAGGCCCACGGCTTCCAGCTGGCGCAGCGCGCGCTCGCGCAGCGGCCGGTGCCCGCCGAAGCCGCCCCAGGGACGCCAGCGCATGGGCGACTTGCCCATCAGCGCAAGCATCACGTTGTGCAGCAGCGTGTCGCGGCCGAACAGGGTGAGGATCTGGAAGGTGCGGGCGATGCCCTGCTGGGCCCGCGCGGCGGTGGGCGACGGCGTCACGTCCCGGCCCGCGAGCCGGATGCTGCCGCTGTCGGGGCGCAGGTCGCCGGCGATCAGGTGAAACAGCGTCGTCTTGCCGGCGCCGTTGGGGCCGATGATCAGGTGGCGCTCGCCGGGCTCGAGCCGCAGGTTCACTCCGCGCGTGACCTTGAGGCCGCCGAAGGACCGCGTGAGCGCCTCGACTTCCAGCACCGCGGTCACGGGGTAACCTCCCCCAGGCTCCGCACTGCGTGCTCCGCCACACCTCTCACCCCACAAAAATGCGGAAGCATTTTTGTGGGGACCCCAGAGTCCCCCCTCCGCAAGCGGAGGGGGCGAGCGCCTTCGGGCGGCCGTGCGGCGCTCACGGCACTTCCTTCAGGGTCATGTCGGCGACCGCGCCCGCGGGCTCCGGCCGCGGCCGCCGCGCGCGCAGGCGCTTCCCCAAGCGCTGCAGGCCGGGCACGATGCCCCCCGGCACGAACAGCACGATCAGCACGAACACCACGCCCAGCAGCATGATCCAGCGGTCGATGTAGGCGCTGGCCACGTTCTTCAGCAGCACGACCAGCGCCGCGCCCGCGACCGGCCCGGCGAGCGTGCCGGGCCCGCCGGCGATCACCATCAGCAGCATCTCGGCGGAACTCGCGATCGACAGGCTGTGCGGGCTGATGAACTGCTGGTAGTAGACGTACATCAGGCCCGCCACCCCGCCGAGGAAGCCACTGGCGGTGAAAGTGAACCAGCGGATGCGCCACACGTCGTAGCCGAGAGTGCTCATGCGGCGCGGCTGGTCGCGCGTGCCGCGGATCGTGGCGCCGAAGGGCGAGCGCACCAGCACGTGCAGCAGCAGGCACACCAGCGCGAACACGATCAGCGCGAACCAGTAGAAGGCGCGCGCCTCGTTGAGGTCCCAGCCGAAGGGGGCGGGTCGCTTCAGGCCCGACAGGCCGTTGTCGCCGCCGGTCACGCTCGCCCAGCGATAGGCGAGGCCCCACAGCACCTGGCCCAGCGCCAGGGTGATCATCAGGAAGCTGAGCCCCGAGGCCCGCAAGGCCACCAGCCCGAAGACGGCCGCCATCACGCCGGTGAAGCCCAGCGCGGCCAGCGCCGCGGCGAGATGGCCCCACTTCAGGTTCAGCACCAGCCAGGCGCTGGCGTACGCCGACAGCCCCAGGTAGCCCGCGTGGCCCAGCGAGGTGAGTCCCGCATAGCCCACCAGCAGGTTGAGGCTCAGGGCGAACAGGGCCGCGATCAGGACCTGGCTGGCGAGGTTCACGTAGTAATCGCCGCCCAGCCAGAAGGGCGCGCTCCCCAGCGCCAGCGCCGCCAGCGCGATCGCGGCGAGCGGCTTCACGCGCTGATCCTCCCGAACAGCCCGCGCGGGCGCGCCGCCAGGATGACCACCATCGGCAGGAACAGGATGATGTACGCCAGGTCGGGCAGCAGCACCTGGCCGAAGGTGTAGATGAAGCCGACCACGAAGCTGCCGACGAAGGCGCCGAACAGGCTGCCGAGGCCGCCGAGGATCACCACCACCAGCGCGAGCGGCAGCGTGTCGGCCTCCATGCCGGGGTAGACCGAGAGGATGGGCGCGGCGACCACGCCGCCGATGCCGGCCAGCGCGGTGCCCAGCGAGAACACCAGCACGTACAGCCAGGGTGCGGGGATCCCGACGCTGCGCGCCATCTGCATGTCGTCCACGCTGGCGCGGATCATCATGCCGATGCGCGTCTTCTCCAGCAGCAGCCACAAGGCGATCGCCACCGCGATGGCGAACAGCAGCACGGCCAGCCGGTAGAGCGGGAAGGCCAGGCCGAACACGCGCACCGCGCCCTGCAGCGCGGCGGGCGGCGAGACCGGCTGCGGGTCGCCGCCCCAGAACCAGAGGCAGAAATCCGCGATCACGAAGGCGATGCCCAGCGTGGCCAGCACCTGCGACAGCGGGTTGCCGGCCAGGCGCCGCAGCACGACGCGCTCGACGACGGCGCCGAGGCAGCCGACCGCGAGGCCGGCCACCAGCATCGCCACCACGAAGGACGCGCCGCTGCGCAGCACGCTCAGCCCCACGTAGGCGCCCAGCATGAAGTAGGCGCCGTGCGAGAGGTTGGCGATGCGCATCAGCCCGAAGATCAGCGAGAAGCCCGCCGCCAGGATGAACAGCACCCCGCCGAGGGCAAGGCTGTTCAGGCTTTGGATGAGCCAGAGGTTCATGCGCTTGCGGCCGTCGGCGTGCGGGGTTTACTTCTCGAGGTTCTTCGCCGGCGGCCAGTCGCGCGAGTACACCGGATTGGCGAGGAACTCCTTGCGGTCGTAGTGCCAGAACTGGCTCACGTCGGGATAGGTCTTGATCACCGTGTTCACCAGCTTGCCGTCCTTGCGCTCGACCTTGCGGATGTAGACGTCCATCACCGGGTTGCCCAGCGCGTCGAGCTTGAGCGTGCCGCGCGGGTCGTTGGTGAGCTCCACCTTGCGCAGCGCGTCCATCAGCGCCTGCCTGTCCTCCACCTTCCCCTTCACGGCCTTGGCGGCCTCCTCCAGCATCAGGGCCGCGCCGTAGGCGCCGATCGAGTAGTAGCCCGGGTCGTCCTTGTATTCCTTGCGCATCGCGTCCACGAAGTGCCTGTTGCTGGCGTTCTGCACGCCGGCGGAGTACCAGCCGGAGGAGACGATGTTCAGCGCCTCGTCGCCCATCATCTTGAGCACGCCTTCGTCGACGGTCGTCATCGCGCCCAGCACGGGGATCTTGCCCTTGAGGCCGTACTCGTTGTACTGCTTCAGGAACTTCACGCCGTTGCTGCCCGCGAACGCGGCGAACACGGCGTCGACCTTCGGGTCGATCTGGCTGATGTAGCTGCCGTAGTCCGCGACGTTCAGGGGCGACCACAGCTTCTGCACCACCTTGCCGCCGTTCTCCTCGAAGGTCCGCTGGAAGCCGGCCGCGATCTCGTGGCCGAACGCGAAGTCGTCGGCGACGATGGCGATGCGCTTGTACTTCAGGTCCCTGGCGGCGTACTCGCCCAGGGGATGGTTCGGCTGCGCCGACGTGCCCACCGCGCGCACGAACCACGGGTTGGGCTTGCGCTGCGTCAGGTCCTCGGCGGCCGCCGAGGGCGAGATCACCGGGATCTGCACCTTGCGGATGTAGTCGTCCACGGCCAGGGCCTCGAACGCCGCCAGCGGGCCGATGATCACGTCGACCTTGTTCTTCTCCACCAGTTCCTGGGCCTTGGTCTTGGTCACGGCGGGCTGGCCGCCGGTGTCGGCGACGAACAGTTCGACCTTGCGCCCGGCGATGGTGTTGTTGCGCTCCTTCAGGAACAGCCGCAGGCCGTCCTCCATCTGCTTGCCGCCGGCGGCCAGCGCCCCGGACTTGATGGTGAGGAAGCCGAGCCGGATCGGCTCGTCGCCCTGCGCGGACGCGCCCAGGCTGAAGGCCGAGGCCGCCATCAGCATCGCCGCGGACCTCCTGGAAAGCTGAAACATGAACATCCTGATGTCTCCTGGGTGCTTGCGCACTGCTTGTTGGACGCCCGCCTGATATCTCAGGCTCGCGAGGCAGGCACCTTACTAGTCCGCCCGTCCGCGTCCAATGCGGGAATTCCATGAGAGGAGAAAGGCTCGCCGCGGGCTGCCGCGCTGGTTAAGATGCGGCGCTCGTGATATCTCACGAAGTCACAGTTCCGCATGAGCCTGATGTCCGTCCCTGTTCCCGTCCCCGCCGCCCCCGAACCCGCCAGCCGCCTGCTGCGGGAGCAGATCTACGAGCAGCTGCGCGCGGACATCCTGAATTGCCGGATCGCGCCCGGCGCCGAGATCCGCGAGGGCGAACTGGCCCTGCGCTTCGGGGTCAGCAAGTCGCCGGTGCGCGACGCCCTGATGCACCTGCAGCGCGAGGGCCTGGTCCAGACGCTGCCGCGCCAGGGCTACCGCGTGGCCTCCGTGTCGCTGGCCGACGTGGACGACATGTTCCACCTGCGCGCGGCGCTGGAGCGCGCCTGCATGGAGCGCATCGTGCGCCACGCCGACGACGAGCAGCTCCGCACGCTGGACCGCTTCCGCCGCTTCGAGCCGGCCGAGTGGTCGGGCGGCTTCATCGCCTACAACCGCGCCTTCCACCGCACGCTGGCCGAACTGGCCCGCAACGCGCGCATGCGCGACCACCTCACCGACCTGATCGACCAGATGGAGCGGGTGGTGCGCGTCAGCGTGGCCAACGTGAAGGAAGGCGATCCGCAGACGGTCGTGCGCGAGCACGGCGCGATGATCGACGCGCTGCAGGCGCGCGACGGACGCCGGGCCGAGCGCCTCGCCGAACGCCACATCGCCACCGCCGGCAAGCGGGTGCAGACCGCCCTGTCGCGCCTGGTGGTGCCGGGGCGAACCTGATTCCCAGATCCGAAAGAGAGGCTTCCGAATGACTGCAGCCGACGCGCGCGTGAAGGTCCACGGACTGTTCATCGACGGCACGGAGGTGCCCGCCGCGAGCGACGAGCACCTGGACGTGCTCAACCCCGCCACCGGCGAACTGCTGGCGCGCATCAGCCACGCGACGGACGCCGACGTCGACCGCGCGGTGCGCAGCGCCCGCGCGGCGTTCGAGGCGAAGGAATGGGCCTCGATGTCCAACCGCACCCGCGCCAGATTGATCAACAAGCTGGCCGACGTGTTCGAGGCGCACCTCGAGGAGATGTTCACGCTGGAGACAGCCAACAACGGCCGCTCGGTCAACGAGACGCGGGCGCAGATCTCGCGCCTGCCGGACTTCTTTCGCTACAACGCCGGTCTCGCGATCGCGCGCCGGGACGCCGTCATCCCGGTGGACGGCAACTACCTGAACTACACCGTCCGCACGCCGGTGGGGGTCGTCGGCAATTCCACGCCCTTCAACCATCCGCTGATGATCATGGTGAAGTCGCTCGCGCCCACGCTGGCTTCGGGCTGCACCACGGTGGTCAAGCCCTCGGAGTACACGCCGCTCACCACCCTGCGGCTGGCGCAGCTGTTCGTGGAGGCGGGCCTGCCGCCCGGCGCGTTCAACGTGGTCACGGGCCTCGGCCCCACCACCGGCAAAGCGCTGGCCGAGCACCGCGGCATCGCCAAGTGGGTGCTCACCGGCGGCACGGAGGCCGGACGCATCACCGGCTCGCTGGCCGGCCGCAACTTCGCCCACCAGACCCTGGAGCTCGGTGGCAAGACGCCGGTGCTGGTCTTCGACGATTTCGACGTCGACCAGGCGGTGAACTACGCCGCCTTCGGCGCCTTCATCGGCGCGGGCCAGACCTGCATCTGCGGCAGCCGGCAGATCGTGCACGAGCGCGTGTACGACGAGTTCGTCGAGAAGCTCGCGGCCAAGGCGAAGACGATCCGCATCGGCAACCCCGTCGATCCTTCGGTGCAGCTCGGCCCGGTGGTGTCGAGGCGCCAGCAGAACCGCGTGCTCGAATACATCCGCATCGGCCTGGAGGAAGACCAGGCGCGGCTGGTCGCGGGCGGCCGCGTGCCCGCGGACCCCGCGCTCGCCAACGGCTTCTTCGTGGAGCCCACCGTGTTCGCCGACGTCACGCCGCGCATGCGCATCTTCCAGGAGGAGGTGTTCGGCCCCTTCGTTTCGGTGAGCCGCTTCGCCACCGAGGACGAAGCGATCGCGATGGCGAACGATTCCGACTTCGGGCTGGCCGGCGCGATCCGCACGAGCAACGTCACGCGCGCGCATCGCGTCGCCGCGCGGCTGAAATGCGGCATCGTGTGGGTCAACGATCACCACCGCCTGGACCCGGCGTCGCCATGGGGCGGCGTGAAGGACTCGGGCATCGGACGCGAGTGCGGCACCGAGTCCTTCGACCAGCACTTCGAGACCAAGAGCGTGATGATCCGGCTCGACGATGCGCCCTTCGACTGGTACCGCGACACGGCCAGCCAGCGCCGGCTCAACTAGGCCATTGCCGCGAAGGTTTCTCCATGGGCCATCCGTGCGGAAGCTTTCGCACTGCAACATAAAGACGCGAATCTCCTATGCAGCGATGAGCGTCTTTCTCCTCTGCGGAACCGTGGTTCACTGCGTTGCTGGCTGTTGCGTCGCAGCATTTCGATCCGTTACCACGTAAAGCCCCTTCTCGCTACGAACGGTCTTCGCAATGTCACGAAGGCGTCCTAGCATGGCTTCGATTGCACGAAGAACCAGCAGACGCGCGACGCAGGAGAGACCCTGGATGACATCTGCCGAATACCGGATCGAAAGCAGCCAACCCATCGCCGGCCGTTTCTGGCCCGCCAACGGATCGCGGCACTACGCCGTGAGTGATCGCGCCCTGGCCGTGAGCCTCGCCGCGAAGAGTTTCACCTCCGCCGACGAAATCCGCGTGGTGCACGTGCCCACCGGGGAAGTCGTGTTCCGCAAGCCGGCGAGCCGGCGCGAGTGGAGCAGCAGCGACGACCTCTGATCAGGGGTGCGCGAGCTCCAGCGCCGTCACCGGCGCGGCCCGCAAGGTGCGACTGAGCAGGACCACCGGGACCAGCCCGACCAATACCAGCGCCAGCGAAGGCAGCGCCGCTTCGCCCAGGCGCTCGTCGCGCGCGAGCTGGTAGGCGACCACGGCCAGCGTGTCGCTGTTGAAGGGCCGCAGTACCAGCGTGGCGGGCAACTCCTTCATCACGTCGACGAAGACCAGCAGCGCGGCGGCGGCCGTGGACCGCTTCAGCAGCGGCCAGTGCACGCGCGCCAGCAGCGCCGGGCCGCTCGTGCCGAGCATGCGGGCCGAGTCGTCGAGGCTGCCGGGGATGCGCGCGTAGCCGCTCTGCACCGACTGCAGCGCGACCGACACGAAACGCACGAGATAGGCCCACACGATGCCGAGGACCGTCGCCGTCATCCAGTAGCCCACGCCGCTCTGCGGCCACGCCTGCTGCAGCCAGCCGACCGGCAGCAGCAGGCCGACCACGAGCACCGCGCCGGGCACGGCGTAGCCGAGCGCCGCGATCTGCACGACGCCGCGCGTGATGCCGCGCGGCGAGCGGCGCAGGCGATAAGCCAGCAGCACCGCCGTGGCGACCGCCAGCGCCGCGCTGAGGGCGCCGAGGCGCAGGCTGTTGAGGGACCACTGCAGGAAGCGGTCCCAGGGCAGGACGGTCCAGTCCGCCGCGAGCGGGCGCAGCATGAAGACCACCGGCAGCACGAAGCCGAACAGGATGGGCGCGGCACAGAGTGCCCAGGCCGCCAGGCGCCTGCCGCCGCGCAGCAGCACCGGCTGCGCTTCGGCGCCGCCGCGCGCGCGACCCGCGGTGAAGCGCAGCCGCTTCTGTGCCCGCGTCTCCAATGCCAGCAGCACCGCGACCACCAGCAGCAGCACCGTGGCGAGTTGGGCGGCCGCGATGCGGTTGTCCATGGCCAGCCAGGCCTTGTAGATCCCGGCGCTGAAGGTCTGGATGCCGAAGTAGCTCGCCACGCCGAAGTCGGCCAGCGTCTCCATCAGCGCCAGCGCGACCCCGGCCATGATCGCCGGACGCGCCAGCGGCAGGGCCACCGTGCGGATGCGGCGCGCCAGCGGGGCGCCCAGCAGCCGGGCCGCTTCCATGAGCTGGGCCGCGCGCTCCGCCAGCGCGGTGCGCACCAGCAGGTAGACGTAGGGGTAGAGCGAGAACACGAACACGCAGATCGCGCCGGGCAGGTTGCGGACCTCCGGGAACACGCGGCCTTCCAGCCCGAATTGCGAGCGCATCCAGGTCTGCAACGGCCCGCTGAACTGCAGGAAGTCCGTGTACGCGTAGGCGACCACGTAGGCCGGCATGGCCAGCGGCAGCAGCAGCGCCCACTCGAAGGCGCGCCGGCCGGGGAAGTCGAACAGGGTGACGGCCGCCGCGGTGGCCGTGCCGACGGCGGCCGCGCCGATGCCGACGGCCAGGCAGAGCACGAGGCTGGTCAGCGCATAGTCGGGCAGCACCGTGGCGCCCATCTCGCGCAGGATCTGCCCGCTGGCGGCGTTCCACGACAGCCAGGAAGCGAACACGGCCAGCACCGGCAGGACCAGCAGGCCGGCGACCAACAAGAGGGGCAGGTCGGCCAGCCGACGCAGGTTCATGGTTCGGCAGCTTACGCCGACGGGACGTGAGGGCGCTTGTGGTGAATCAACTGAATGAGAATTGTATGCACTTAGAATTTTGCTCATGCACATCGAACTGCGCCTGCTGAGCGTCCGCTATCCAGGCCGGCCGCGTCCCGCCGTCGACGGCGCGTCGCTGGGCCTGCACGCCGGCGAGATCGGCGTGCTGATCGGGCCCTCCGGCTGCGGCAAGACCACCCTGCTGCGCGCCGTCGCCGGGCTGGAGCCGGCCAGCGGCGGACAGATCCTGATCTCGGGCCAGCCGGTCGCGGCCGCCGGGGTGAACGTGCCGCCGGAGCGGCGCCAGGTCGGCATGGTGTTCCAGGATTACGCGCTCTTTCCGCACCTCGACGTGCAGCGCAACATCGCCTTCGGGCTGGACCGGCGCATGGGGCGCGCCGAGCGCAAGGCACGTGTCGCAGAAGTGCTGGGCCTCGTCGGCCTCGAAGGCACCGAGGCGTGCATGCCGCACGAACTCTCGGGCGGGCAGCAGCAGCGCGTGGCGCTGGCCCGGGCCCTGGCCCCGCGGCCGCAGCTGCTGTTGCTGGACGAGCCCTTCTCGAATCTCGACGTGGACCTGCGCGAGCGGCTCGCGCACGAGGTCCGCGGCATCCTCAAGGCGGCCGGCGCGACGGCGCTGTTCGTCACGCACGACCAGCTGGAGGCCTTCGCCATCGGCGACGTGATCGGCGTCATGCACGAAGGCCGGCTGCACCAGTGGGACGACGCGTACACGCTGTACCACCGTCCGGCCACGCGCTTCGTCGCCGACTTCATCGGCCACGGCGTGTTCGCGCCGGCCACGCTCAAGCGGGTGGGCGACCAGGTCGTGGTGCACACGGCGCTGGGGCCGCTGTGCGACGGCGCCGAATGCGTGCTGCCTTCGGCCTTCGGCTATGGGCAGTGCGAGGTGCTGCTGCGCGCCGACGACATCATCCACGACGACGACGCGCCGGTGAAGGCGGAGATCATGCGCAAGGCCTTCCGCGGCTCCGAATTCCTCTACACGCTGCGACTGGCCTCGGGCGACACGCTGCTGGCGCACGTGCCGAGCCACCACGACCACCGCATCGGGGAGTGGATCGGCATCCGCGCGCAGGTGGACCACGTGGTCACCTTCCAGCGCGAAGCCGCCGCGGCGGCGCCGCCGATCGCGTCGTTCCCGGCGTAGCCGTCATTCCCCCGGAGTGGCATCGCGCAGCGCATCGACCGCCGCGTGCAGGTCCTTCGCCCACTGCCGCCGATCCCGCCCCGCCGCGCCCTGCGGCTCCCCGAAGCGCAGCCGCGCCGCGAACGGCGGCCCTGCCAGCGTGCGCCACAGCGAGCCCACCAGGGTGTCGTCGCCGAGATAGAGCGGACCCTTCGCGTCTTCGCCGGTGCGCTCGTCCACGAAGCGCAGCCCCACCGGCTGCACCGGCGCCTGCGCCGAGATCGCCGCCTGGATCAGGTTGGCGTGGAAGGGCAGCAGCTTCTTCCCGTCGCCGGTCGTGCCCTCGGGAAACACCGCGACGATCTCCCCCGCCGCGAGGCTCTCCGCCATGTGGTGCACCACCCGCATCGCATCGCGCCGCTTCTCGCGTTCGATGTAGAGCGTGCCGCCGCCCGTGGCCAGCGTACCGACCAGGGGCCAGTGCTTCACGTCCGCCTTCGAGACGAAGCGGCAGTGCCGCGCCGCGTGCATCACCAGGATGTCCAGCCACGAGAGATGGTTCGCCACCAGCAGCATCGGCCCGCGCAGCGGCGGACTGCCCTCCACGCGCAGGCCGATCCCCAGGATGCGCAGCATGCCGAGCGACCAGGCCTGCACGGTCGCGTCGCGCCGCTGCTGGGGCCAGCGCGGGAATCGCAAGACGATGATGAACCAGCCGCGCAGCGCGTGCAGCAGCACGCGCCAGAGCCGCCAGAGGGCACGCAGCGGACTCAAGCCGGCCGGTTTTCGTACGCGAGCTGGCCGCCGACGATCGTGCAGCGCACCGAAGCCGGCAGCTCGTGCCCGGCGAACGGCGTGTTGCGCCCCTGGCTGCGCAGCGCGGCCGGCTCGACGCTCCACGGCGCCTGTGGATCGAAGATGCAGAGGTCGGCCACGGCGCCATCGAGCAGCTGGCCGGTGCTGGCCTGCAGCGTGCCCAGCGAGGCGCCGAGCACGCGCGCAGGCGCGCTGGTCAGCACGGCGAGCGCGCGCACGAGGTCCACGCCGTCCTGCTGGCTCCACTTCAGCGCCAGCCCCAGCAGCAGTTCCAGCCCGGTCGCCCCCGGCTCCGCCTCCGCGAAGGGCAGCGTCTTCGCGTCCTCGTCGACGGGCGTGTGGTCCGAGACCAGCGCGTCGATCGTGCCGTCGACCAGCGCCGCGCGCAGCGCTTCGCGGTCGCGCTGCTGCCGCAGCGGCGGGTTAAGGCGCATGCGCGAATCGAAGTAGCCGATGTCGACGTCGGTCAGGTGCAGCGAGTTGATGCTGACGTCGCAGGTGACTTTCAGCCCTTCCTGCCTGGCCGCGCGCACCAGGGCGACGCCGGCGGCGCTGCTGATGCGGCACAGGTGCACGCGCGCGCCGGTCAGGCGCATCAGCTCGAAGATCACGTGCAGCGCGATCGTCTCGGCCGCGACCGGCACGCCCGGCAGGCCCAGGCGGGTGGCGAGCGGGCCGCTGGCCGCCACGCCCTTGCCCAGGTGGTACTCCTGCGGCCGCAGCCACACGGCGTAGTCGTAGGTGGCGGCGTACTGCATCGCGCGCTGCAGCACCTGCGTGTTCTGCAGCGGCACCTCGGCCTGGCTGAAGCCGACGCAGCCGGATTCGGTCAGCTCCGCCATCTCGGTCAGCACCTCGCCGGCGAGCCCGCGCGTGAGCGCGCCGAGCGGGAACACGCGCGCCTGGTGCAGCTTCTCGGCGCGGAACTTGAGCATGTCGACCAGGCCCGGCTCGTCGAGCACCGGGTCCGTGTCGGGCGGGCAGACGACGCTGGTGACGCCGCCGGCCACCGCCGCGGCCATCTCGCTTTCCAGCATGCCCTCGTGTTCGTGGCCCGGCTCGCGCAGCCGCACCGCCAGGTCCACCAGGCCCGGCGCCACGATGCAGCCCTTCGCATCGATCACGCGGTTGGGACTGAACCCCTCGGGGACGTGGCGCACGCCCAGCACGCGGCCCGCGGCCACCGCGACGTCGCAGGTCTCGTCGAAATTGCGCGCCGGGTCGATCACGCGGCCGCCCTTGATCAGGATCTTCATGCCGCCTCCCGGACGTTGCCCGCGACGATGCCCATCACCGCCATCCGCACCGCGATGCCGAAGGTCACCTGCGGCAGGATCACGCTCTGCTTGCCGTCGACCACCGCCGAATCGATCTCGACGCCGCGGTTGATCGGCCCCGGGTGCATCACGATCGCGTCCGGCCTGGCGAGCGTCAGCCGCTCCGGCGTGAGGCCGTAGCGCTTGAAGAACTCCTGCGAGGACGGCAGCAGCGCGCCGCTCATGCGCTCGTTCTGCAGCCGCAGCATGATGATCACGTCGCAGCCCTTGATGCCCTCTTCCAGCGAGTGGAAGACGCGCACGCCCATCTGCGCCATGTCGCCGGGCACCAGGGTCTTGGGGCCGACCACGCGCACCTCGGCGCAGCCGAGCGTGGTGAGCGCGTGGATGTCCGAGCGGGCCACGCGCGAATGCAGCACGTCGCCCACGATCGCCACCGTGAGGTTGCTGAAGTCCTTCTTGTAGTGGCGGATCGTGTACATGTCGAGCAGCCCCTGCGTGGGGTGCGAGTGGCGGCCGTCGCCGGCGTTCACCACGTGCACGTGCGGAGCGACGTGCTGCGCGATCAGGTAGGGCGCACCCGACTCGCTGTGGCGCACGACGAAGATGTCGGCCGCCATCGCGGACAGGTTGGCGATCGTGTCCAGCAGCGACTCGCCCTTGCTCGCCGAGGAGCGCGCGATGTCCAGGTTGATCACGTCGGCCGACAGGCGCGTCGCCGCGATCTCGAAGGTCGTGCGGGTGCGGGTGCTGTTCTCGAAGAACAGGTTGAACACGCTCTTGCCCCGCAGCAGGGGCACTTTCTTCACTTCGCGGTCGCTGATGCTGACGAAGTTGGAGGCCGTGTCCAGGATGTGCGTCAGGATGTCCTTCGGCAATCCCTCGATGGAGAGCAGGTGGATCAGCTCTCCGTTCTTGTTCAGTTGCGGGTTTCTTTTGTAGAGCATGTCTTGGGGCTCAGCTGGCGCTCTGGACCTGGAACGTGAAGAGGCCGCCGGCATCGCGCGCGAGCGCCAGCGACTGGGCGGCCGGCAGGCTCACGCGCGCGGCGGCATAGTCGGCCTGCACCGGCAGCTCGCGGCCGCCGCGGTCCACCAGCACCGCCAGGGTGACGTGGGAGGGCCGGCCGTAGTCGAACAGTTCGTTGAGGACGGCGCGGATGGTGCGGCCGGTATACAGCACGTCGTCGAGCAGCACGATGTGGGCGCCGTTGACGTCGAAGTCCAGCTTCGTCTGCGCGGTGGGCGACAGGCCGCGGCTGGCGTAGTCGTCGCGGTGCATGGCGGAGGAGATCACGCCCGCGTCGCCGGGGCGGCCCAGGTCCTTCTGCAGGCGCTCGGCCATCCAGGCGCCGCCGGAGGTGATGCCGACCAGCTGCGAATGGGGCTGCAGCAGGCGCTGCACACCGTGCAGCAGTTCGCGGTAGAGGGCCTCGGCGTCGAGGAACAGCACGCCGGAGGCGGCGGAGGCGGGGTTCAAGGCAGGCTCCTCAGGAATTGTTCCAGGATGACGCAGGCCGCGCCCGCGTCGGCGTCGCGCGCGCCCAAGGCGTGGGCCTCGGTCGTGCTGTAGCGTTCGTCCACTTCGTACACCGGCTTGCCGCAGCGCGCCCGCAGCTGCCGCGCGAACTTGCGCGCCCGGGCGGTATTTTCGTGGCTCGCCCCGTCGGGGTGGAACGGCACGCCGACGACAAGGGCATCGGGCTGCCATTCGCGCACGCGCGCCTCGGCGGCGGCGAGGCGCGCGTCGCTGCCCTCGGCGCGGATCGTCGGCTGGCCGGTGGCCGTGCGCAGCAGGCGGTTGCCCACCGCGACCCCGGTGCGCTTGAGGCCGAAATCGAAAGCGAGAAAGCTCTGGAAGTGCGCGGGGACGGCGGGCGCGGGCGTGCTCTCAGGCATGCCCCGCGCCCGGGGACAGCATCCACGACTGCAGGCCCAGCAGCGCCAGGGCCTTGTCGTAGCGCTCTTCGATGGGAGTGTCGAAGATCACGCGGGGATCGGCGCCGACCGTGAGCCAGCTGTTCTCGGCCAGTTCGGATTCCAGCTGGCCTTCGCCCCAGGCGGAGTAGCCCAGCGTAACCAGCAGTTTGCGCGGACCGGCGCCGGTGGAGATCGCCTCGAGCACGTCCTTGGACGTCGTCATCTCGAGGCCGCCGGGGATGGTCATCGTCGAGGCATAGACCGACTCGTTCGCATCCGCGCCTTCGGCGTGGACGGCCTCGTGCAGCACGAAGCCGCGCTCGGTCTGCACCGGGCCGCCCTGCAGCACGGGGGTGCTGGCGAGGTCCTGGCGGCCCAGCGGCAGGTCGACCTTGTCGAACAGGTTCTTGAGGTTGATGTCGGTGGGCTTGTTGATCACGAGTCCGAGGGCGCCCTTGGAGCTGTGCTCGCACAGGTACACCACCGAACGCGCGAACGACGCGTCCTGCAGCCCGGGCATGGCGATCAGGAAGTGGTGCGTCAGATTCATCGGAGCGTCGTGGCTCATGGCGGGTATTTTACGGGCGATGCCTATCGGCCCCTTGAACGTCATGCCCGCGGAGGCGGGCATCCGGGGCCTCCCCAAAAGAAAAAGCGGCCGGCGGCCGCTTTTTCGAGGGGTGAAGGCCCTTACGCCGCCGCCGTCGCCTGCGAATACTCCTTGACCAGCCGCAGCAGTTCGTCCTCCGAGTACGGCTTGCCGAGGTAGTGGTTCACGCCCAGCTCCTTGGCGTGCTCGCGGTGCTTCTCGGCGATGCGCGAGGTGATCATCACGATCGGCAGCTGCCTCAGCCGCTCGTCGGCGCGGATGTTGCGCGCGAGGTCGAAGCCGTCCATGCGCGGCATCTCGATGTCCGAGAGCACGACCGAGGGCAGTTCCTCCGCCAGGCGTTCCAGGGCCTGCAGGCCGTCGGCCGCCAACGCGACCCGGTAGCCTTCGCGCACCAGCAGGCGCTGGGTCACGCGGCGCACCGTGATCGAGTCGTCCACCACCAGCACCAGCGGCACCGCCGGCGCGGCGGGAGCGGCCGGCTTGGCCGGCTGGCCGCCAGCGGCGACCGCCGCGGCGTGCGGCACGCCCATCTGGCGGGCCAGCTCGCCATACACCTGCACCAGCGCCACCGGGTTGTAGATGAGCACCACGGCGCCCGAGGCCAGCACGGTCATACCGGCCAGGCCGGGCAGCCGGGACAGCTGCGGCCCGAGGTTCTTCACCACCACTTCCTGGTTGCCCAGCACTTCGTCGACGTGCACCGCGACGCGCTGCGCCGCCGAGCGGAAGATCACCACCGGCAGCGTCTTGCCCTGCGGCTCGCTGCTGCGCGCCGAGGACTGCAGCAGCGCGCCCGACCAGAAGAAGGGGAGCTGCTCGCCGCCGAACTCGAAGCCGCCGCCGTCGTAGGCCTTCTGCACCTCTTCCTGCGTGGCGCGGCGCACGATCTCCACCAGGTGGGCCGGCACGCCGATCGACAGCTTGCCGGAGCGCACCATCACCACCTGCGTCACGGCGGTGGTCAGGGGCAGCACCAGCTTGAAGCGGCTGCCGCGGCCCGCTTCGGTGGTCGTTTCGATGCGGCCACCGAGCGCGTTCACTTCGTTGCGCACCACGTCCATGCCGACGCCGCGGCCGGACAGCTCCGTGACCTGCGTGGCGGTCGAGAACCCGGGCAGGAAGATCAGGTTGGCGGCTTCCTGTTCGCCGATCTGCTGGTCGGCGCCGATCAGGCCCTGTTGCAGCGCCTTCTCGCGGATCCGCGCCAGGTCCAGGCCGGCGCCGTCGTCGTGGAATTCCACCGAGACGTCATTGCCCTCCTGCCGCACGTGCACCACGATCTGGCCGGTCGCGTCCTTGCCGGCGCCGGCGCGCTGCTCCGGCGCTTCGATGCCGTGCGCCACGCAGTTGCGCAGCAGGTGCTCGAAGGCGGGCGTCATGCGGTCCAGCACGCCGCGGTCCATCTCGATCGAGGCGCCGACGATGTCCAGCTTCACCTGCTTGGCGGATTCCTTGGCGGCCAGCCGCACCACGCGGTAGAGGCGCTCGGAGATGCCGTCGAATTCCACCATGCGCGTGCGCAGCAGGTCGCGCTGCAGCTCGCGCGTCTGGCGGGCCTGCGCGATCAGGTCGTCTTCGGTCGCTTCCACCACGCGCTGGATGTTCCGCTGCACGGTGGCCACGTCGTTCACCGATTCGGCCATCAGGCGCGTCAGTTCCTGCACGCGGGTGAAGCGGTCGAATTCCAGCGGGTCGAAGCCGCTCGCGGTGTCCTTGGCCTGCGCCATGCGCGACTGCATCTGCGACTCGGCCTGCACCTCGATCTCGCGCAGCTGCGCGCGCAGGCGGTCGAGGTTGCCCGTGAGGTCGGCCAGCGAGCCGCGCAGCTGGCGCAGCTCGGATTCGAGGCGCGAGCGGGTGATCATCACCTCGCCGGCCTGGCTGACGAGGCGGTCCAGCAGTTGCGAGCGCACCCGCACCGCCTGGTTGGCGGCCTGGCGCGAGGACGTCAGGCTGGTCTGCACCGGCGGCGCGATGGGCGCCCGCACCAGCGGCGCGGCGGCTTGCGCGGCCACGGGCGGGGCCTCGGGCTGCTCCACCGGCGTGATCTGCGCGGGGGCGTCAACCGGTGCGTCAGGCTGCACCGGGGCCGGCGCGAGCGCCTGCACGACCGGCGCGGGCTCCTCGGCCTGCGGCTCCGGCGGCGCGAAACCGCCGGTGGCGCGCAGCGTGTCGAAGCGCGCCTGCATCGTGTCGAAGCGCTGGAGCAGCGCCTCGATGTCCACCGCGGCGATGTTCTCGTGGCCGAGGAATTCGACCTCGGACTCCAGGCGGTGGGCCAGCTCGCCGAGCTGCAGGGCGCCCGCCAGGCGCGCACTGCCCTTGAGCGTGTGCAGCGCGCGCAGCACCTGGTCGCGCGGCTCGCGCTGGCCGGGATGGGCCGACCAGGCACGCAGTCCGCTCGCCAGCTTGGGCATCAGCTCCGCGCCCTCTTCCTCGAAGATCGGGAACAGGTCGGGATCGATCGCGTCGACGACGTCGAGTTCTTCCTCGCCTTCCACCTTCACCAGCGGCGCGCGGGCGGTGCTGACAAGGGCCGCGAGGGGCTGGATCGGCGCGTGCAGGGGCACCACCACAGGCGCCTGCA
Organism: Ramlibacter monticola; assembly: GCF_016722785.1. GTDB lineage: Bacteria > Pseudomonadota > Gammaproteobacteria > Burkholderiales > Burkholderiaceae_C > Ramlibacter > Ramlibacter monticola. The sequence goes on from NZ_JAEQNE010000005.1 coordinate 239,112, forward strand.
CGAAGGCCGGCACCGGCTCGACCGCCTGCGGCGCGGGCGTGGAGTCGACGAAGTCGAAGTCGTCGTCCTCGTCGAAGCGGCTGCTGACGTCGAAGCGCGGTTCGCCTTCGAATTCCTTCAGTTCGTGCAGCGCGTGCAGCAGGCGCGGATCCGGTTCCTTCAGGAAGCCGGCGGCGAACTGGTGCAGCAGGCGCCGGACTTCCTCGGCCGCCAGGGTGAAGCTTTGCGCATGCTGCGGCGTGCCGTCGGCCAGCGACTGCGTGTGCTGCAGCGCGCCTTCGAGCGCGCGGGCGATGTCGGACAGCGCCTGGAAGCCCACGGTGGCGGAGCTGCCTGCCAGGGAGTGGGCCCAGCCGACGGTGGAGTCGGGCACGCGCTCGGACATCTGCAGCGTCCATTCGCTGACTTCGGTGACCAGGCGGCGCGACCACTCGTCCGCCTCGTTGAGGTAGACGTTGTACAGCGGAATGCCGATGCGCAGGTCGCCGATCACCTTCACCTGCTCGTCGACCTTGGCGACGGGTTCGGGTTCGGGTTCGGGTTCCGATTCGGGCTGCAGCACCGGCGCCGGCGCGACCGACGCGGGCTCCGGCTCCGGATCCAGGTCGAGGATGAATTCGCCGTCCACGAAGGTGTCGCTCGCCTGCGCGACGGGCTCGGGGGCCGGACCGGCCACCGCCGACAGGCTGGAGAAGTCGATGCCCTCGATCTCCAGCGACGGCTCCTCGGTCGGCGCGGCGGCGGGCGCGGAGCCGAGCTCCAGCTTCGGCAGGATCGCGGTCGTCGCCAGCTCGGGCGATTCCTCGAACGCGGCCGGCGCGTCCTGCTTCTGCAGGATCATCGTCGCGCCGAGCGCCGCGAATTCGGGCGGCAGTTCGTCGGCGCTCAGTTCCTCCACGACGACTTCGGTCGCGGCCGGCACCAGCTCGGGCGGGGAGCCCGCCGGGGCGAAGTCGAAATCGAACACCGGCGCGCCTTCGATCTCCTGCGCTTCGCTGTGCGCGGGCGCGGCGGGCGGATCGAGATCCAGCGTGAAGCCCAGGTCCGCGAGGGCGGGCGCGGCTTCGGCGGCCGGCGCTTCGGGCACGGTGGCTTCGAGCGCGATCTCTTCGACGACCGGTGCTTCGAGGGCCGGCGCTTCGGCGGCCGCGGGCAGCTCCAGCACGAATTCGGCGGCGGCAGGCGCTTCCATGGGCGGTGCGGCCGCTTCCACTGCATCTGCTTCGGGCAGCACGATGGTCTGCAGTTGCCCCTGGGTCCGCAGCGCATCGGCGGCCGTGCGGAAGGCCGAGGACTTCCAGGCGGCGTCGGTGCCGCCGGCGATGGCGTCGATCCAGCGGCCGAAGCCTTCCAGCGCCTGCGTGGAGAGCTTGCGCAGTTCGTCGGTGGCCGACTTCTGGTCGGCCAGCCAGGTATTGAGCACCTGCTCCATGGCCCACGCGGCCTCGCCGAACTCGTTCAGCTTGACCATCCGCGAGCTGCCCTTGAGCGTATGGAAGGCGCGTCGCAGGGTGGTCAGGTCCGCCAGGTTGCGCGGGTCCTCCGCCAGCGCCGCGATGGCGGCCAGGCCGTTGCCCGCCACCTCGCGCGCTTCCTCCAGGAAGATCTCGCGCAGTTCGGCGTCGCCGTCGTCATCCTCCGCCGGGGCCGGCGCGGCGACCGGCGCCGCGGGCACGGGAGCCGCCACGGCGGGCGCCGGCGCATGGTGCGCAGCGAGTGCCGCATGCGGCGTCGGCAGCGGCACGATCGGCTCGGCCTCGCGGCCCATCAGCGGCCGCAGTTCACCGTGCTCGTCGTCCCACAGGAACAGCTTCTTCGCGAGCGACGGCTGGTAATTCAGCATGTCGATCAGGAAGCCCAGCGCGCCCAGGTTGTTGCCCAGCTTCTCGAAGGTACCGGCGCCGCGCGCCTGCTCCTCGTCGACCTCGGTCACGATGATGTTCTCGACCGTGTCGCGCATGCGCAGCACGGCCTGCGAAGCGTGGTCCAGGCCCAGCACCGACAGCACGCCGCGCATCTGCGCGAGGAAGTTCGGTGCGTCGCGCAGGGGCCCCTTGTCGGCCGGATTGCGGAAGAACTGGTCGAGCAGTTTCTCGAGCTCGCCCATGGTGCCGCGCAGTTCGCCGACCACGCTGCCCATGGTCTGCTTGTCGCTCACGCGGCGATACAGGTCCTCGACCCAGTGCTCCAGCGGCTCGGGGTGGCCGCCCTTCACCACCTTCATCAGCCGCTCGGCCAGGCGCGCCGTGCGCTCGGCCAGTTGCTGGTCGTTGGGGTCCAGGTCCTGGAAGGCGGCTTCCAGGTACAGGATCGCGGTGGCGACTTCCATGCCCAGTTCCGGGCTGGGTGCGCGGGACGTGCTGACCACGGTCTCGACGCCGGCGCTCATGGCGCGGGCCAGCGGCTCGCTGCCCGGATAGAGCTTCATCAGCGTTTCGCCCAGGGCGGCGAACTGGTCCCTCACCCCCTTGAGCTTGTGGGCGTCGCCGCCGGCCAGGCCCGACCAGGTGTCCTTGGCCGTGGCGATGCGCTTGCGCAGCTGGCTCAGCAGCGCGGGATCGAAGCGGCCGAAGGGGCTGCTGGTGTAGTCCACCGGCTTCGCCTCGGCGAGACCGTAGGCCTGGCGAACGGCGATCAGGGCCGGCGCATCGGCGGGACGGGCCGGCAGGGCCTGCGCGCAGAAGAACACGAGGTCCTGCGCCAGCCGCTCGGACACGCTGGTGTCGCCCTTGGCCAGCGAGGCGTACTGCAGCAGCACGCGCGAAGCCGCGCGCTTCACGTAGACGTCGGCGGGCAGCAGGCCCAGCGCGATCGCCTCGAAGTAGCCGGCGGCCGCCTTCCAGAACACCTTCGGCTGGCGCGCGCCCTGGCCGGCGGCCAGGCCCAGGCTCACCTGCGTGAGTTCGCGGCCGGCGGCAGGGTCGGCCGCCTTGACGATCTTGAGCACCGCCTGGTCCATGCGCGCGCGCACGGCCGGCTCGTAGCCCAGCGTCGTGGCGACGGGCGTCTGGAAGTCGTTCCAGCGCCAGTCCATGCCCCACAGGTCGGCAGGGTGCACGCGGTCGGCGCCGGTGAGGTCCTGCACGTCCTTGTACTGGACGAACAGCGACAGCGGCGACACGTCCTTGCCCCCCAGCAGGGCCTCGAGGTATTCGGTCAGCGCGTAGCCGGCGCGCTCCACCTTGGCGGCGGCGGCTTCGGTGCACAGTTCGGGGCGCTCGATGAACTTCTGCGCCGCTGCCTCCATGCTGCGCAGCATGTGCGCGGGGGCCGCGAGGCCCACCATCTCCAGCGCGCCGACGGCCTGGTGCATGTGCTGGCGCGCGATGCGCAACTGGCCGGCGTCGATGGACGCCATGTCCTGGCCGCGCGCCTGCGCCGCGTCGCGCACGAAGCGGCGCAGCGCCGACGACGCGGACTCGAGCGACTTGCGCAGTTCGTCCAGCACCCAGGCCAGCGGACCCAGGTCGTTGTTCGCCAGATCGAGTTCTTGGGCAGCTTGCATATGACTCGCTTCGCTAATGACTTCGCTTCGCTTCAATGACGCGCTTCGCGCATGACGAAATCACTTCGTCATGGAGCCGCGAAGCGACGAAGTCATTTCGTCATGCGATCTTGAATCGCGACACCGACTGGCGCAGTTCCTCGGCCATCCGGGTCAGTTCGCGCACCTGCTGCGCCGTCGAGCGGGTGCCTTCACCCGTCTGTTCCGTCACGGCGAAGATGTGCTGGATGTTGCCGGCCACCACGTTGGCCGATTCGGCTTCACGGGAGGCCGACATCGAGATCTGTTCGATCAGTTCGGCGAGGCGGCGCGACACCTGGTCGATCTCGGTCAGGGCGGTACCGGCGTTGTCGGACAGCTTGGCCCCTTCCACCACGCCCTGCGTCGAGCGCTCCATGGCGGCCACGGCGTCCTGCGTGTCGGTCTGAATGGCCTTCACCAGCGCCGAGATCTGGCGCGTCGCGTCCGCCGAGCGTTCGGCCAGCCGCTGCACTTCTTCCGCCACCACCGAGAAGCCGCGACCCGCTTCACCGGCCGACGCGGCCTGGATGGCGGCGTTCAGGGCCAGCACGTTCGTCTGTTCGGTAATGTCGGAAATCAGTTCGGTGATTTCGCCGATCTCCTGCGAGGATTCGCCCAGGCGCTTGATCCGCTTGGACGTTTCCTGGATCTGGTCGCGGATGGCGTTCATGCCGCCGATCGCGTTCTGCACGGCCTGCAGGCCCTGTTCGGCGGCCTTCAGCGACTGGCGCGCCACCTGGGCCGACTCCTGCGCCTGCCCGGACACGTGGTTGATTCGCATGGCCATGTCGAGCACCGACTGGCCGGTTTCGCGGATCTCGCGCAGCTGCTCGGTGGAGGCCGCGAGCAGCTCGGTGGAGGTGGATTCCACCTGCGCCGTCGTCTGCGCCACCCTGGTGGCCGTGTTCTGCACGGCGCCCACCAGCTGGCGGAGTTCTTCCACCGTGTAGTTCACCGAGTCGGCGATGGCGCCGGTGATGTCCTCGGTCACGGTCGCTTCCTGCGTCAGGTCGCCTTCGGCGACCGACTGCAGTTCGTTCATCAGCCGCAGAATGGCCGCCTGGTTGGCGTCGTTGACGCGCTTGGCTTCCTGCTCCTGGCGCTCGGCTTCCTGGCGCTGCGATTCGGCGCGCTCCTGGCGGCGGCGGCTATCGAGCAGCTGCACGTAGGCGAGGCCGACGGCGCAGCCGATCGCGATCAGGGCGGCGATCACCAGCGACAGCAGCGCGTAGAAGTTCAGGCCGGTCTGCGCGGACAGGCGATCCTGCAGTTCCTGCAGGTTCTTCCGCAGCGGTTCGCTGTCCTGGATGATGGAGGCCTGCGCTTCGCGGGCGGAGACCAGGCCCTGCAGGTTGCCCAGGATGGCGCCGGCCTGCGTGCGGGTCTGCTCGTACAGGTCCAGCAGCGCCCTCAGGCGTTCCTTGGTCTGTTCGTCCTTGGCGGCGGCCAGGCGCAGTTCGGGGCTGCCCTCCAGCATGCCGAGCGCGATCTCCTTGAACGAGTTCAGGTCCTTGCCCAGCAGGAACACGGCTTCCGGCGACACGCCTTCCATCGTCAGGAACTCGTTGGCCGACTTGCCGATCCGCTGCGTCAACATCACGAGCTGGCCGGCGGCGGAGATCTCGGCGGCGGGCGCGCCCTGCTGCAGCTTCAGCGAGGACACCGTCTCGGCGATTTCCAGCAGGTCCGACGACTGGCGGTTGATGGTGCGAAGGGCCGCGCCCACCTGGGTCAGGATCTTCTGCTGCCCCATCACGGTCTTGGCGTTCTTCTCGGCGCGCTCCATCAGCGGCACGATCTTCACGATGTCCGCCTGCAGGTCGGAGCCGACGGCGGCCAGGCGGATCTCGTCGTTGCCGTCCTTGAGGCCGCGCACCGTCTGCGCCAGCACCTCGGAGGACTCCTTCACGTCGGGGAAGGCCTGCGGGCTGCCGATCAGGGCCTGCGACACCGACTTGGCGAGACGCTGCGACTGCATCAGCGACTGGCCGGTACCGGCCACCTGCTGGGCGACGCGGTCCGATTCGCGCACCGCGATGAAGGCGATCGTGCCGAGGGCGGCCAGCGACACGGCCAGGGCCCCGAACAGCACGCGCTGGTGGCTGGCCGCGGGGCGGCGTCCCAGCAGGGGAATGGAGACCAGTTCCGCTTCGTCGACGTGCTCGATGATCGAATCGTCATCGATGGAATCGGAATCGTCGTGCACCGTGCTGCCGGCTTCGATGGCGGCCGTCGTGGCGTCGGGCGCGCCGAGGCTGAGCTCCTGCGTGACCGAGGGATCGGCCTCGTCGGGCTGCTTCTTTGCGAAGAGGTTTTTCAGGGAAAAAGCGGACATGGTGCTGCCTTCGACAAAGGGCTAAGCGCTGATGCTCAGGAATTGGGTTTGCTGCGAGAGTGCCTGCAGGTTCAGTTCCTGCCAGAACACGCCGCTGGCATCGGTGTAGCCGCTGCTGAAATAGTCGGGAGAGCCGGGCGGGGCGTCGCTCGAGGCGGTGAAGGCGTCCGTGTTGCGCAGGCCGGCGAGGCGGTCGACCAGCAGCGCGCAATTGATCTCGAGCAGCGAATTCAGCGCGATCACGCGCGACTCCGCGCGCGCCGCGTCCGAGCGCTGCGCCGGCGGCTGGCCGCCGATGTAGCTGGCCAGGTCCACGACGCCGAACAGGCCACCCCGGAGGTTGGCGACGCCCAGGAACCACGGCTGCGTGTACGGCACGGGCTGCGTGGCGGCGAAGGGGAAGATCTCGCCCGCCTGGCTCAGCGGGAACAGGTACTTGCGGCCCGCGGCTTCGACCGCGAGCCAACCGGCTTGCACACCCTCGGAACGGGCGGCCTGCAGCCGGCTGGCGAGCCGGCTTTGCAGCTCGCGGAGGGCTTCGCGGTTGGACATGGGAGGGGGACTGCTTCGCTAGCGCCTCAACCCAGGGCCTTGATCTTGGCCATGAGTTCGGCGGCGTCCACCGGTTTGGTGATGTAGTCGCGGGCGCCCTGGCGCATGCCCCAGACGCGGTCGGTTTCCTGGTTCTTGCTCGTGCACATGATGATGGGCACGTCGGCGAAATTCGGATCGCGGGTGATGGCGCGCGTGAGCTGGAAGCCGTTCTGGCCCGGCATCACCACGTCCATCAGGATCAGGTCGGGCTTTTCCTCGCCGAGGCGGCGGAAGGCGTCATCGGCGTTTTCGGCGGTGCGGACCGAGAAGCCGTTCTTCTGCAGCAGGTCCGTCATGAACATCAGTTCCGTCTTCGAGTCGTCCACAACGAGCACTTTGCGGATGGCCATGGGTCATCTCTCCTTGTTGTCTACTTCGGCTGGCCGAACTGCTGCACGGTCTGCAGCAGCTGGTCTTTCGTAAAGGGTTTGGTCAGGTAGTCCTGCGAGCCGACCATGCGCCCGCGCGCCTTGTCGAACACGCCGTCCTTGGACGAGAGCATGACGACGGGGGTGTTCGCGAACTTGGCGTTGCGCTTGATGATGGCGCAGGTCTGGTAGCCATCGAGGCGCGGCATCAGGATGTCGCAGAAGATCAGGTTCGGCTGGTAGTCATTGACCTTGGCCAGCGCATCGAACCCGTCCTCGGCCAGCATCACCTCGTGGCCGCCCTGCTTCAGGAAGATCTCCGCGCTGCGCCGGATCGTGTTGCTGTCATCGATCACCAGCACCTTCAGTCCAGTGGTGCTCAAACGCTGCTCCTCATGTCCAACTGCTCCCTCGCGGCTTCCTCCGGGACGTCCCCAGCCGCTGGCCCCGATCTCAGATCTGGACCATTTCGAAGTCTTCCTTGCGGGCCCCGCACTCCGGACAAGTCCAGTTCATCGGCACCTGGCCCCACGGGGTTCCGGGGGCGATGCCATGTTCGGGGGCACCTGCGGCTTCGTCGTAGATCCAACCGCAGATCAGACACATCCACGTTTTGCTTTCAGTCACAGCTTATAGGGGGTTCGAATAGAATGCAACGATTCTAGCTAGGCCAGTTGACTAAGCTCAGGCGCGCTGCCGGCACGGAAATCCACTGGGCCATGACTAATTCCACACCCATCGAAACCCGCCCCGCCGAACCCGAAGGCGAAGAGGCCGGCCCGTCCTGCGTGATGGTGTTCAACGCGAACGACCCGAGCGGCGCCGGCGGCCTCGCCGCCGACATCGCCGCGATCGCATCGGTGGGCGCGCATCCGCTTCCCATCGTCTGCGGCGCGTATGTTCGCGATACGGGCGAGATCTTCGACCATTTCGCCTTCGACGAAGAGGCCGTCGCGGAGCAGGCGCGCACCATCCTCGAGGACGTGCCGGTGCAGGTGATCAAGGTCGGTTTCGCGGGCAGCCCCGAGGCCCTGAGCACCATCGCGGAGATCGCCGCGGACTATCCCGACGTTCCCGTGATCTCGTACATGCCGGCGTTGTCCTGGTGGGACGAAGGCCCCGCCGATCTCTACGAAGATGCCTTTCGCGAATTGATGCTGCCGCAGACAACCGTGTTGGTTGGAAACCACAGCACCCTGTGGCGCTGGCTGTTGCCGGAATGGAGCAACGAGCGCAGTCCGACCGCGCGCGACCTCGCCAAGGCCGCTTCCGAGATGGGCGTGCCCTACACGCTGGTGACGGGCGTTCCGCTGCCCGAGCAGTTCGTCGAGAACGTGCTGGCCACGCCGCAGGCGGTGCTGGCCAGCGAGAAGTTCGAACGCTTCGACGCCGTCTTCGCCGGCGCCGGCGACACCCTGTCGGCGGCGCTGGCGGCATTGATCGCCGGCGGCTCCGACCTGGCGGCGGCGGCCACCGAGGCCCTGGCCTACCTGGATCGCTGCCTGGACGGCGGCTTCCGCCCCGGCATGGGCCACGTCGTGCCGGACCGCCTCTTCTGGGCCCAGCCCGAGGCCGATGACGACGACGAACCCGGGACTTCCGCCGCCTTCGACCTGCCTGCCCACGATACGAAACACTGAGGGAGAACAACAATGAACCCCACGACGGACCGCAACCAGCAACTCTTCGACCGCGCCCGCGCGCTGATCCCCGGCGGGGTGAACTCGCCCGTGCGCGCCTTCCGCGCCGTGGGCGGCACGCCCCGCTTCGTGCAGCGCGCCCAGGGCGCCTACTTCTGGGACGCCAATGGCGCCCGATACATCGACTACATCGGCTCCTGGGGCCCGATGATCCTGGGCCACGGGCACCCGCGGGTGCTGGAGGCGGTGCAGCGCGCGGTCATGGAAGGCTTCTCCTACGGCGCGCCGACCGAGCGCGAGATCGAACTGGCCGAGGAGATCGCGAAGCACCTGCCCTCCGTGGAGATGGTGCGCCTGGTGAGCTCGGGGACCGAGGCCGCCATGAGCGCGATCCGGCTGGCGCGCGGCGCCACCGGCCGCAGCCGCATCGTCAAGTTCGAGGGCTGCTACCACGGCCACGCCGACGCCCTGCTGGTGAAGGCCGGCTCGGGGCTCGCCACCTTCGGCCACCCGACCAGCGCCGGCGTGCCGCCCGAGGTGGTGCAGCACACGATGGTCCTCGAGTACAACAACATCGCGCAGATCGAGGAAGCCTTCGCCACCCACGGCAAGGAGATCGCCTGCATCATCATCGAGCCGATCGCCGGCAACATGAACTTCGTGCGCGCCAGCGTGCCCTTCATGAAGCGCTGCCGCGAGCTGTGCACTCAGCACGGCGCCCTGCTGGTGCTGGACGAGGTGATGACCGGCTTCCGCGTGGCCCTCGGCAGCGCGCAGAGCGTCTACGCGAAGTCCCTCCCCGGCTTCCAGCCGGACCTGACGGTGCTGGGCAAGGTGATCGGCGGCGGCATGCCGCTGGCGGCCTTCGGCGGCCCGCGCGCGATCATGGAGCGGCTCGCGCCGCTGGGCCCGGTCTACCAGGCCGGTACGCTCTCGGGCAACCCGGTGGCCACGGCCTGCGGCCTGGCGACCCTCAAGGAGATCGCCGACCCGGCCTTCTTCCCCGCCCTGGCGCAGAAGACGCGCACGCTGGTCGACGGCCTGAAGGGCGCCGCGGCCGAAGCGGGCATCCCTTTCGCGGCGGATTGCGAGGGCGGCATGTTCGGCTTCTTCCTGCTGCCGGAGCTGCCGCGGAACTATCCGAGCGTGATGCAGAGCGACTCGCCGAGGTTCGGCCGCCTGTTCCACGGCCTGCTCGATCGCGGCGTGTACATCGCGCCGGCGCTGTACGAAGCGGGCTTCGTGAGCGCGGCGCACAGCGAAGACGACATCGCCCAGACCGTGCAGGCCGCGCGCGAGGTGTTCAAGACGCTGGGGTGACGGCTGCGGCCGGAACCGGCTGCTAAACCAAACAGCTGAACGCAGAGGGCGCAAAGGTTCGCAGAGGGCGCAGAAAAATCCTTTCAAGGTATTTTCTGCGCCCTCTGCGTTCTTCTGCGCCCTCTGCGTTCGGCTGTCTTGTTTTTGCGGCCCCAACAGGCCGCCACGCTCAATGCCGGAAGTGCCGCACCCCGGTGAACACCATCGCCACGCCGCGCTCGTCCGCCGCGGCGATCACTTCCTGGTCGCGCATCGAGCCCCCCGGCTGGATCACGCAGGTTGCGCCGGCGTCCACCACCACGTCGAGGCCGTCGCGGAACGGGAAGAAGGCGTCGCTCGCCACCGCCGTGCCCTGCAGCGTCAGCTTGGCATGCTGCGCCTTGATGCTGGCGATGCGGGCCGAGTCCAGCCGGCTCATCTGGCCCGCGCCGACGCCCATGGTCATGCCGCCCTTGCAGAACACGATGGCGTTCGACTTCACGAACTTCGCGACCTTCCAGGCGAACAGCAAGTCCTCGAGCTCGTCGGCGCTCGGCTTCTTCTTGGTCACGCACTTCAGCTCGTCCAGCGTGAGGCCGCGGTTGTCCGCGGTCTGCATCAGCAGGCCCGAGCCGACGCGCTTCACGTCCATCAGGTTCTGGCCCTTGTCCCAGGCCCGCTCGCCGCCCGGCGGCAGCGCGATCTTCAGCAGCCGCACGTTGGCCTTGCCGGCGAAGACCTGCAGCGCCTCGGGCGAGAAGTCGGGCGCCATCAGCACCTCGACGAACTGCTTGGACACCGCCTGCGCGCCGGCGCCATCGAGCGGCCGGTTGAAGGCGATGATGCCGCCGAAGGCGGAGGTCGGATCGGTCTGGAAGGCCTTGGAGTAGGCCTCCAGCGGGTCCTTGCCGATGGCGACGCCGCACGGGTTGGCGTGCTTCACGATCACGCAGGCCGGCGTGTCGAAGCTCTTGACGCACTCCCAGGCCGCATCGGCGTCGGCGATGTTGTTGTACGAGAGCTCCTTGCCCTGCAACTGCTGCGCCACCGCCAGCGAGCCCGGCGCGGGATACAGGTCGCGGTAGAACGCGGCCTGCTGGTGCGGGTTCTCGCCGTAGCGCAGGTCCTGGAGCTTCACGAAGCGGCCGTTGGCCTGCGCGGGGAAGGGCGACAGCGAGCCGTCTTCCTGCAGCGCCGACAGGTGGTCGCTGATCGCCGCGTCGTAGTTGCTGATGCGGTTGAAGGCGGCGACCGCCAGCGCGAACTTCGTCTTCTGCGAGACCTGGCCCGAGGCCTTCAGCTCCGCGACCACCGGCCCGTACTGCGACGCGTCGGTGAGCACGGCCACGTCCTTCCAGTTCTTCGCGCCGCTGCGGACCATCGCGGGCCCGCCGATGTCGATGTTTTCGATCGCCTCTTCCAGCGTGCAGTCCGCGCGGGCCACCGTGCTCTCGAAGGGGTAGAGGTTCACCACCAGGATGTCGATCGTGCTGATCATGTGGCGCTTCAGCGCCGCCACGTGGTCCGGGTGGTCGCGGCGCGCCAGCAGGCCGCCATGGATCTTCGGGTGCAGCGTCTTCACGCGGCCGTCCAGCATCTCGGGGAAGCCGGTCACTTCGGCCACCTCGGTGACGGGCAGGCCCTGTTCGGCCAGCAGCTTCGCGGTGCCGCCGGTGGAGATGAGGCGCACGCCCGCGTCATGCAGCGCGCGGGCGAGTTCGACGATGCCACTCTTGTCGGAGACTGAGATCAGGGCGTTCATTTCAGTAACTTGTGTTCGATCAGCTTCTTGCGCAGCGTGTTGCGGTTCAGGCCCAGCCATTCGGCCGCGCGCGACTGGTTGTTCTCGGCTTTCGCCATCACCACCTCCAGCAGCGGTTTCTCCACCACCTTCAGCAGCATCTCGTACATCCCGTCGGGTTCGGTGCCCCGCAGGTCCCGGAAGTAGCCCTCCAGGCTCTGCCGGACGCAGTCCTCGATTTGTTTCTTGCTCATTCGTGTTCCTCCAAGGCGCGCACTCGGGTGCACGCCCGCCGCAGCGTTTCTCAGGCGTCGCTGTCGGCGAATGTCTCCTTTTCTGATTCCCCCCCGGGTGGCAAACGGTCCATGCGGGCGCCCAGCGCTTCGAAGAAGCCGGTCACCGCCGCCAGCTGGCTGGCACTGTCCTCGATGCCGTTCATGGCGGCGCGGAACGCCTCGCCGCCCGGCAGCGCGCGGACGTACCAGCCGATGTGCTTGCGCGCGCTGCGCACGCCGGTGTATTCGCCGTACAGCGCGTAGTGGTCCTGCAGGTGCGCCAGCAGCGCCCGTTGCACCTCGGCCACCAGCGGCGGCGCGAGTTCGCTGCCGGTGGCCAGGAAGTGCACGATCTCGCGGAAGATCCAGGGCCGCCCCTGGGCCGCGCGGCCGATCATGATGGCGTCGGCGCCGGTGGCCGCGAGCACGTCGCGCGCCTTGCGCGGCGAGACGATGTCCCCGTTGGCCACCACGGGCACGCGCACGGCGGATTTCACCGCGGCGATGGTGTCGTATTCGGCCTCGCCCTGGTAGCCCTGCTCGCGCGTGCGGCCGTGCACGGTGAGCATGCGCACGCCGCAGTCCTCGAAGGCCCGCGCCAGCGCCACGGCGTTGCGGTGCTCCCGCGACCAGCCCGTGCGCATCTTCAGCGTGACCGGCACGCCCAGCGGCTCGCAGGCGCGCACCACGGCATCGGCGATGGCGACGGCGAGCGGCTCGTCCTGCATCAGCGCCGAACCCGCCCACTTGTTGCACACCTTCTTGGCCGGGCAGCCCATGTTGATGTCGATGATCTGCGCGCCGCGTTCGACGTTGTAGACGGCGGCCTCCGCCATCATCTGCGCGTCGGTGCCGGCGATCTGCACGGCGATCGGCCCCGGCTCGCCCCGGTGATCGGCGCGGCGCGAAGTCTTGAGGCTGCTCCACAGGTCCCTGCGCGAGGTGACCATCTCGCTCACCGCATGGCCGGCCCCGAAGGCGCGGCACAACTGGCGGAACGGCCGGTCCGTGACGCCTGCCATCGGCGCCACGAACACGTTGTTCGCCAGGGTGTGGGAGCCGATGCGCATGGAAAGGGTGCTGCCGAAAAAAGAGGCACGATTGTAGGCCCCGGCCGTTCCACCGCTTGAAATCGAATTGCAGGGCCAGGCGGCTCCGGTCGCGCTCGAGTCGCTAAGATGCGCCCGCATGCAACCCTGGCTGGAATCACTGCTGGCGCTGCTCGCGCTGCCGCAGTACGGGCTGAGCACGCTCTTCGTCGCCGCCTTCGTCTCGGCGACCTTGTTGCCCATGGGATCGGAGCCGGCGTTGTTCGGCCTGCTCAAGCTCAATCCCGAGCTGTTCTGGAGCGCCCTCTTCGTCGCCACGGCGGGCAACACGCTGGGCGGCATGGTCGACTGGTGGATGGGCTACGAGGCGCACCACGTCGTCGACAAGTACCGCAAGTCGAAGCACCACATGAAGGCGCTCGATTTCCTGGAGCGGCTGGGCCCCAAGGCCTGCCTGCTGGCGTGGCTGCCGATCGTCGGCGACCCGCTGTGCGCCGTGGCGGGCTGGCTGCGCCTGCCCTTCTGGCCCTGCACCTGCTACATGCTGGTGGGCAAGTTCCTGCGCTACCTGGTGATGACCACCGCCCTGCTCTGGATGTTCCCGCACTGAAGGGGCGCCTCCTCGGCTTCGCCGGGGAATGGCGGCAGCGCCACCGCGAGGCCGAGGGCAAGCAGCAGCACGTACAGGGTGACCTCGTACGAACGCAGGAGGCCGCGGCGCAGGCGCCAGGCAAGGCCGGGAGGGTGGGTCATGGGCAACTCCGCGGGCACGCATCCATGGCGTGAAGCGCGCATGGTGCGTGGCCCGGCGCGCACTTGCAGTGAATTGGTCCACCGCGCCGCTGTGCATCCCGTCGCGCGACCGCCGGCGAGCGATACCTCGGGCCCTGTTGATACGTGTCAACCGGGATTACCCTAGGCAGGTCCAGAATGAAATCGCTGGCTGGCGGCCCCTGCCGCCGACCAGCACGTCGACGCCGCCCTGACGGGCTGCAGACCCGAAGTCAGCGCCGATGTTCTCCCGGCCAACCGGACGCCCGGCGCGTCCGGCGGAAGCGGGCAGCTACCTGCCCCGGTCCGCGGGCTGGCCGGACCGAAGAACCGACCACAACGGAGGTCCTTCCGGCCACAGCCGGGAGGTGGGCATCGCCATGCTCTTCACACTTGAACTCGCCATCGTCCTGGCCTGCCTGTTCTACGGCGCGCGCAAGGGCGGCATCGCCCTGGGCCTGCTCGGCGGCCTCGGCCTCGTCATCCTCGCCTTCGCGTTCAAGCTGCCGCCCGGCAAGCCGCCGGTCGACGTGATGCTCACGATCGTGGCGGTGGTGGCCGCGTCGGCCACCCTGCAGGCCTCCGGCGGACTCGACGTGATGCTGCAGTACGCGGAGAAACTGCTGCGGCGCAATCCGCGCTACGTCTCGATCCTCGCGCCCTTCACCACCTGCATCCTGACCATGCTGTGCGGCACGGGCCACGTGGTCTACACGATGCTGCCGATCATCTACGACGTGGCGATCAAGAACGACATCCGGCCCGAGCGCCCCATGGCTGCGGCCTCGATCGCCAGCCAGATGGGCATCATGGCCAGCCCGGTCTCGGTGGCGATCGTCTCGCTCGCCGCCTTCCTCGCCAAGGCGCCAGTGGACGGGCAGGTGATCACCTTCGTCACGCTGCTGTCGATCTCGATCCCGGCCACGCTGGCCGGCGTGCTCGCCATCGGCATCTTCAGCTGGTTCCGCGGCAAGGACCTGGACAAGGATCCCGACTTCCAGGCCCTCATCGCCGACCCCGAGAACCGCAAGCGCGTCTACGGCGACACCGCCACGCTGCTCCAGAAGAAGCTCACCCGGGACCAGTGGACCGCGATGTGGATCTTCCTGGGCGGCATCGCCGTCGTCGCGCTGCTCGGCGCCTTCGAATCGCTGCGCCCGCTCGCCAACGGCAAGCCGATCTCCATGATCCTGACCATCCAGATGTTCATGCTGATGGCCGGCGCGCTGATGGTGGTGTTCACGAAGACCGACCCCGCGGCGATCGGCAGGAGCGAGGTGTTCCGCGCCGGCATGATCGCCGTCATCGCGGTGTTCGGCATCGCGTGGATGGCCGACACCGTCTTCGAGAGCAACCTGCCGCAGCTCAAGGCCGCGCTGGCCGACGTCGTGAAGGCGCACCCCTGGGCCTATGCGCTGGCCCTGCTGCTGGTGTCGAAGTTCGTCAACTCGCAGGCCGCGGCGATCAGCGCGCTGGTGCCGGTGGCGCTGGCGATCGGCGTGCCGCCCGGCTACGTGGTCGCCTTCGGCGCGGCGGCCTACGGCTACTACATCCTGCCCACCTACCCGAGCGACCTGGCGACCATCCAGTTCGACCGCTCCGGCACCACGCACATCGGCCGCTTCGTGGTGAACCACAGCTTCATCCTGCCGGGGCTGATCGGCGTGTTCACTTCGTGCGTGTTCGGGCTGCTGCTGGCGACGGTGCGCGGGCTGGTGTGAAGGGGAAGAAAAGGTTCTTCGCCGATCTCCGGGGAGGCTGCTGGACTTAGGTTCATTTCCGCCGGGTGAGGGAAATCCACGGGTGCGCCGTGGCTTTCTTGCCGGACCAGAGCGGGGCTGTCCGTCTCTGCGACTGTCCCCCGGCGCGGGTGAGAACCGCGCCCCGGGTGAGCGCCGCGCCCGCGCCTCCTCCTTTATGTCGCCGAGCCGGACAGCCCCGCTCTGGTCCTGCGCCGCGCCAGGTTCGCGTGCAGCAGCTCCGTTGACGCGTGCCGCAAGCCGTCGCCCGCAGAAGCAGGTGCGCGAGGGGAACTGCCTGATTCGCGCAGTGCGTAGGACCAGGGCGGGCCTGTCCGCCTCGGCGACATAAAGGAGGAGGCGCGGGCGCGGCGAGCTTACGGGCCTGGGCTCTCATCCGCGCCGGGGGACAGTCGCCGAGGCGGGCAGGCCCGTCCTGGTCCGGCCCACTGGCAACGAATCGAGCCAGCGGCTGACCGCGCCAATTCGAACCACCGCTCTCCGCCGTACGCGCTTCACCCCTCCCGCAGATCGGCGAAGAACCCAAAAAAAGCGGGGACCGGTGCAGCGCCAGTCCCCGCTTTCTACATGCTAAGCGCCGCGTGGGTGCGCTACGCGGGTCACTTGCCCGCGAGCTTGCCCGTGAAGCTCAGGGTGGCGAGGTCGGCTTTCGCCTTCTCCGGCGTCTCCGGCTCCAGGTTGACGCGCCCCACCATCAGGCCGAAGCTCACGAAGGACCGGATGTACTTCGTTTCGCCGGGCTGCGTCACGAAGGACAGCGTCTTTTCGGTTTCGGTGGAGGCGCTCGCCAGGAAGTTGCCGGCGGGCCGGTCCACGAAGAAGAAGCCGTTCGGCTTGGATTGGCCGACCACCTCCCCATTGAGGCGGATGTCGGGCTGCACGGCGGCGCCGAAGGTGGACGAGCGGAAGAAATAGATCCGCGACTGGCCGGCCTTCAGGCTCGGGATGCTGGAGGCGATCTCGTCGTGCTTCGGCCCCGTGGCGCAGCCGCTCACGAGGACGGCCGCCGCGGCGGCGCATGCGAGTTTCAGGATCGTTCTTCTCATCGTTGGACTCCTTGGTGAATGGGTATCTGGAGGGTGGTCACGAGCGCCGAGTAGTTGCCCTCGCCCGGCAGGTAGAAGCCCTGCAGCGTGGCCCCGCGCACCACGAGGTAGGCCTCGTGGATCTGGCGGCCCTCGATGGCGAAGACCGAATCGACGGGCCGGTAGACGGTGCCCTGGGGCAGCGCGCCGACGGCGCGCCAGCGGCTCTTCGCGGGCACGGTGCGCGTGTAACCGGTGGACAGGCTGATCGGGAGGTCGCTCTGGACCACGAAGTCCGGCGCTTCGCCGGCCAATGGCATCAGGGATGCGGGCGCAACCGGAACCCGGGCAGCGCACGCCGCGAAAAACAGAACGACGACGAGCGCGCCCGCCGCGCGGAAGCCGCGCAATCCCATATTCCCCCCCCACCTTCTCATGCCGCACCCGGATAGCGCAGGCTCGCGCGACTTTAGGCAGCGGGGCGCGAGCGCTCAACCACCGAATGGGGGAAGCGTCGCGCGCGACCTACGGACGCAGGGTCCGTCGCGCGCGTTTCTTGCCGTGCGTCAAACGTTGAACAGGAAGTTCATCACGTCGCCATCCTTCACGACGTATTCCTTCCCTTCGCTGCGCATCTTGCCCGCGTCCTTGGCGCCCTGCTCGCCCTTGAAGGCGATGAAGTCGCCGAACGCGATGGTCTGCGCGCGGATGAAGCCGCGCTCGAAGTCGGTGTGGATCACGCCGGCGGCCTGCGGCGCGGTGGCGCCGATCGGGACGGTCCAGGCGCGCACTTCCTTCACGCCCGCCGTGAAGTAGGTCTGCAGCCCCAGCAGCGTGAAGGCCGCGCGGATCAGGCGGTTGAGGCCCGGTTCGTCCTGGCCGATCTCGGCCAGGAACATCTTCTTGTCCTCTTCGCCCATGTCGGCGATCTCGGACTCGATCTTGGCGCAGATCACCACCACCGGCGCGTTCTGCGTCGCCGCGTATTCGCGCAGGCGATCGAGGTGGGGGTTGTCGTGATAGCCGTTCTCGTCGACGTTGCCGACGAACATGGCGGGCTTGGCGGTGATCAGGAACAGCGGCCGGAGCAGCGCCTTTTCCTCGTCGGTGAGCTGCAGCGTGCGCACCGGTTGGCCCTGGTCCAGGGCCTGCTGCACCTTGGGCAGCAACTGCACCATGCGGGCCGCTTCCTTGTCGTTGCCCGACTTCGCGGCTTTGCTGTAGCGGGCCAGCGTCTTCTCCACCGTGCCCAGGTCGGCCAGGCACAGCTCGGTCTGGATCACCTCGATGTCGGAAACCGGGTCGACCCGGCCGGAGACGTGGATCACGTTCGGATCCTCGAAGCAGCGCACCACGTTCACCACCGCGTCCGTCTCGCGGATGTGGGCCAGGAACTGGTTGCCTAGGCCCTCGCCCTTGCTGGCGCCGGCGACCAGGCCGGCAATGTCGACGAATTCGACGATGGCCGGGACGATCCGCTCCGGCTGCACGATCTCGGCCAGCGCCGAGAGGCGCGGGTCCGGCAGTTCGACCACGCCCACGTTCGGCTCGATCGTGCAGAACGGATAGTTCTCGGCGGCGATCCCGGCCTTGGTCAAGGCATTGAACAAGGTGGACTTCCCGACGTTGGGCAAGCCCACGATCCCGCACTTCAAACTCATGTCAGTTCCCGCAAACGAAGCCGGAAATTGTATTCGGTGGACCGAAACCCGGCCGATCGCCCGGCTAGAACCGGATCGCGGCGGCCACCGGCTGCCCGATGCGCAGGGTGCGATCGACCCCTTCGACCACGATCGCGTTCATGGCAAAGCTGACCGCGCCGTCCAGCACCGGGTCCCGCCGGTAGGCCTGCAGGGCGTCGCCGACGGCCGGGTCGACCTGGGCGGTGGCCGGGTCCACGTTCGGGATGGTGCAGCGGGAGCACGGCTTGACCGGCCGCAGCTGGACCTCGCCGTCGTCGGTCGCGATGCGCACCAGCTCCAGCCGGTCTTCGTCGTGCGCCTCCAGGCCGGCCAGCACGATGTTGGGCCGGAAGCGCTCGATGCCCACCGCCGCATGGCCGGCGGCCGCGAGCTTCGCGTTCAGCAGGTCCAGCGAGGCGGTGCTCGCCAGCAGCAGCGGGTAGCCGTCGGCGAACTGGGTCGGCGCCTCGACGCCGCCGGTCCACTGCAGGCTGGCGAGGCGCCGGTGCTCGGGGTCGAAGCGCACCAGCCGCAGCGGGCGGCCGAGGAAGTCCGTGAACCACTGGGCCGCCACCGCGCCCATGTCGTAGGCCTGCACCTCGTCGTCCCAGACCCGCACCTTCACCGGCTCCTCCACCGTGTCGATCTGCAGGTGCAGCGCCAGCATGCCCGGGGCCCGCAGCACCACGTCGTTCACGCGGATGGTCGGCCGGATCAGGGCCATGCGCGGCAGCTCGCGCTGGCTGACGAACTCGCCTTTTTCGTCCACCACCATCCAGGCCCGGTCCAGGTCCAGCCCGGTCTCGGTCAGCAGCGCCTCGCGCAGCTCCACGCCGGCACAGGACTTGA
This sequence comes from Ramlibacter monticola, assembly GCF_016722785.1. Classification (GTDB taxonomy): domain Bacteria; phylum Pseudomonadota; class Gammaproteobacteria; order Burkholderiales; family Burkholderiaceae_C; genus Ramlibacter; species Ramlibacter monticola. The sequence continues at coordinate 258,026 of NZ_JAEQNE010000005.1, forward strand.
CGGGATAGACGAACAGGCGGGCGATCGTGGCGCTCAGGTCGGGGGCGGTGCTCATGGGCTGGGATGGCGGGTGGGATGCGTCGCAGCCCCGGATTGTGCCCGCCTCCTACAATCCCCTCTTATGGCCGCTCCTCTCGATGTCTGTATCCGCGGCGCGGGCATGGTGGGCCGCACGCTGGCCCTGCTGCTGGCGCGCGACCGCCTGCGCGTGGGGCTGGTCAACGGCGCCCCCGCCGCGACACCCCAGCGGGACAACCGCGCCTATGCGCTCAACGCCGCCGCGCGCGACCTGCTGCTGCGCCTGCGCGCCTGGCCGGACGAACAGCACGCCACCCCGGTCGCCGCCATGGACATCCGCGGCGACGACGGCGGGCGGGTCCGCTTCTCCGCCGGCGACGAGGGCGTGGAGGCCCTGGCCTGGATCGTCGACGTCGAGCCGCTGCTGGCCCGCCTGTACGAGGCGGTCCGCTTCCAGCCCCAGGTGGAACTGCTGCCCGCGCCGCAGCCGGCCGCGCTCACGGTCGTGTGCGAGGGCCGCGCCAGCGCCACCCGCGAGGAATTCGGCGTCCATTTCGAGGTCGCCTCCTATCCGCAGCGCGCCATCGCCGCCCGCCTGGACTGTGAAAAACCGCATGGCGGTGTGGCGCACCAGTGGTTCGAATCCGGCAACGTGCTGGCGCTGCTGCCGCTCGGCGGACCGCAGGGGAACTCGGTGGCCCTGGTGTGGTCTGTGCAGGAACCCCGTGCGGACGAGCTTCTGGGGATGACACCGGACGATTTCGCCGCGCGGCTGTCGACCTGCTCGGGCCACGAGCTGGGGCGCATGACGCTCACCAGCGAGCGCACGGCGTGGCCGCTGCAGCGGGCGCAGGCCGACCGCTGGTGCGGCCCGGGCTGGGTGCTGGCCGGGGATGCCGCGCACAACGTGCATCCGCTGGCCGGCCAGGGCCTGAACCTGGGGCTGGCGGACGCCGAGAAGCTCGCGCAGGTGCTGCACGAGCGCGAGTACTGGCGCTCCCTGGGCGACGCGAAGCTGCTGCGCCGCTACGAGCGGGCGCGCAAGATGGACGTGCTGGCCATGGCCTGGACGACGGACGGGCTGCAGCAATTGTTCGCGCAGCCGACGGAGCCCTGGGCCCTGCTGCGCAACTGGGGAATGCGGGGCTTCGACCACAGCGGGCCCGTGAAACGCTGGGTGGTGCGGCAGGCCATGGGCCGGGCCGGAAATCTCTTGAGAACGGGAAGAACATGAAACCGAATGCGATCCACGGCGTGCTGGCCGCCGTCCTGGCCACGCTGGCGCTCGTCGCCGGCGCCGCCGGGCCCAGCGACAAGGCCCCCACGGTGGCCAACGCCGCCCTCCAGGTCAGCAAGGAGCAGGACCAGTTGCTGCGCAAGAACCTGGCCGAGCGCCTGCCCAGCATCGGCAGGATCGACGAGATCAGCCGCACGCCCATGCCCGGCCTGTTCGAAGTCCGCATCGGCACCGACCTGTTCTACACGGACGCCGACGGCGCCTACCTGCTGCAGGGCCAGCTGATCGACACCAAGGCGCGCAAGAACCTCACCGAGGAGCGCCTGGACAAGCTGCTGGCGGTGGACTTCGACACGCTGCCCACGAAGGACGCCTTCGTGATGGTGCGCGGCAACGGCAAGCGCAAGCTGGCCGTGTTCGAGGACCCGAACTGCCCCTACTGCAAGAAGTTCGAGCGCGACCTGCAGAAGGTCGACAACGTCACGGTCTACATGTACCTGTACCCGATCCTCGGCCCGGATTCGACCGACAAGTCGCGCAACATCTGGTGCGCGAAGGACAAGGCGAAGGCCTGGCAGGACTACATGCTGCGCAACGAGGCGCCGTCCAAGGCGGAGGCCGGCTGCGACCTGCAGGCGCTGAGCCGCAACATCGAATTCGGCAAGAAGCACAAGATCACGGGCACGCCGACGCTGATCTTCACCGACGGCACGCGGGTGCCGGGCGCGATCGGCACCGCCGACATCGAGAGGATGCTGGCGGCCAAGTGATCGCAGCGCGCGCGGACGGCCCGCATTACCGGGTCGAGGCGGTGGATCCCGCCGCCCACCTGTTCCACGTCACGCTGACGGTGTCGCAGCCCCAGGCGGGGCAGCGGGTTTCGCTGCCGGCCTGGATCCCGGGGAGTTACCTGGTGCGCGAGTTCGCGCGCCACCTGCAGAAGGTCAGCGCGCGCCAGGACGGCAGGCCGGTGCCGGTGCAGCAGGTCGACAAGGCCAGCTGGCAGGTCGACTGCGTGCCCTCGATCCCGCTGGTCCTGAGCTACGAGGTCTACGCCTTCGACAACTCGGTGCGGGCGGCCTGGCTCGATACGCAGCGGGGCTTCTTCAACGGCACCAGCCTGTGCCTGCGCGTGCATGGCCAGGCGCAGGAGCCGCACCAGCTGGAGCTGGTGGCCCCGCGCGCCTACCCGCACTGGGAGGCGGCCACGGGCCTGGAGCCCCTGAAGACCGGCAAGCGCGGCTTCGGCACCTACGCGGCGGAGAACTACGACGAGCTGGTGGACTGCCCGGTGGAGCTCGGGCCCTTCTACAGCGCCGAGTTCCGCGCCTCCGGCGTGCCGCACCGCATCGTGATCGCCGGCGCCACCGAGTCCCTCGACGCCGAGCGCCTGGTGGCCGACACGCAGAAGATCTGCGAAGCCGAGATCCGCTTCTGGCACGAACGCCGGAAGCCGCCCTTCAAGAGCTACCTGTTCATGCTCAACGCGGTGGACGACGGCTACGGCGGCCTGGAACACCGCAACTCCACCGCCCTGATCTGCTCGCGCCGCGACCTGCCGCGCAAGGGCGAGGCGCGCACGGCCGAAGGCTACGTGACCTTGCTGGGGCTGATCAGCCACGAGTACTTCCACACCTGGAACGTCAAGCGCCTGCGGCCGGCGGAGTTCGCGCACTACGAGTACAGCGGCGAGAACTACACCCAGCTGCTCTGGTTCTTCGAGGGCTTCACCAGCTACTACGACGACCTGTTCCTGCGCCGCGCCGGGCTGATCGACGACGCCACCTACCTGAAGCTGCTCACCAAGACCGCCAACCAGGTGTTGCAGACGCCGGGGCGCGAGGTGCAGTCCGTGGCGCAGGCGAGCTTCGATGCCTGGATCAAGTACTACCGGCAGGACGAGAACACGGCCAACGCCACGGTCAGCTACTACACCAAGGGCTCGCTGGTGGCCCTGTGCTTCGACCTCACGCTGCGGCTGGAAGGGCACGCCAACCTCGACGAGGTCATGCGCGCCCTGTGGCAGCGCTGCAAGGCGGGGCCGATGGCGGAGGCCGACTTCGCCGCGGTGCTGAAGGAACTCGGCGGCCGCGCCTTCAACCGCGAGCTCGCCTCCTGGGTGCACGGCACGCGCGAGCTGCCGCTGCGCGAACTGCTGGAGCAGCACGGCATCACGGTGATGGAGGAGCCCGCGCCGATGCAGCAGCGCCTGGGCGTGCGCGTCGGCGAGTCGCAGGGCGCGGTCGTCCTGAAGAACGTGCTGCGCGGCGGCGCGGCGGAACAGGCCGGCTTCGCCGCCAACGACGAGTGGCTCGCGGTGGAAGTCGCGGGCACCGGCTGGCGCATGGGCAAGCTGGACGACCTCCTGCTGTACGCGGGCAGCCACCGCAAGGTGACCGCGATCGTCGCGCGCGACCGGCGGCTGCTGCGGCTGGACCTCACGATTCCGTCGGGCATCACCACCTGGCGGTTGGTGCTGCGCGATCCGGCGCAGGCGCAGGCGTGGTTCGGCCCCCAAAGCTGAAGCTGGCACTGCTCGCGGTGCTGGTCGTGCTGGGGCACTTCGCCTCGCTGGAGTGGCTCGCGCGCCAGGCCGATGCGCTCTCCGGCCTGACCTTGATGACGCCGCCGATGTACACGCGCCTGCTGCAGCCGGCGGCCCCGTCGCCGGTGGTCGCCGCCGCGGCGCCGGTGGCGCCGGCGAAACCGCCCGCGCGGGCCGCGCCCAAGCCCAAGCCGCCGGCATCGAGCGCAAAGGAAGTAGAGGAGAAACCGCCGGAGCCCGTCGCGCAGGCCGAGCCCCCGCCCGAGCTGCCGCCCCCACCGGAGGAAGCCGTGGCGCAGGCGCCGGAGCCCGCCGCCTCCGAGCCCCTGGCCGCCGCCTCCGCGGCCCTGACGGCTGCATCGGAACCGGTCGCGGCCGCGAGCGCACCGGCCGGCGCTGCCAGTGCGCCCGCCACCGACACCGCGTCGCTGGACCAATGGCCCACCGACACCCGCCTCACCTACGAAGTGACCGGCGAGTACCGGGATCGCGTGCACGGCGAAGCGCACGTGCAGTGGCAGCGCGAGGGCAACCGCTACCAGGTGCGGCTGGACGTCACGATCCGCATCGTCGTGCCGATCACGCAGACGCTCACCAGCCAGGGCGAGGTCACGCCGGCCGGACTGCTTCCGCGCGCCTACGAGGAGCTGCGCACCGGCGGCAAGCGCCGCACCACGCAATTCGGCGACGAGGTGGTGATCACGGAGAAAGGCACCCTGCCGCGCCCGCCGGGCGTGCAGGACACGGCCAGCCAGTTCGTCGAGCTGTCGCAGCGCTTCGCCACCGGCAAGGAGGTGCTGGCGGTCGGCCGCACGGTCAAGTTCTGGCTGGCGCGCCCGGGCGGCATGGACGAATGGACCTACGACGTGGCGGAACGCGAGACGCTGCACCTGCCGCGGCTGGGCCCGGTCGAGACCTTCCACCTGAAGCCGCGCCCGATCGCGAACCCGCGGGGCAACATCACCGCCGAAATGTGGTTCGCGCCGAGCCTGCAGTACCTGCCGGCGAAGATCAGGGTGATCATGGGGACGGAAGCGTGGCTGGACCTGGTGGTGGACCAGATCGAGCAGCGCTAGTAAACCAGGTACCGAACGCAGAGGGCGCAAAGGATTCGCAAAGGGCGCGGAAGGACATCCCCTCTTAAGGATTTTCTCCTGCGTCTTCTGCGAATCCTTTGCGCCCTCTGCGTTCGGCTGTCTGGTTTTGGTCTTCTACAGCCTCCGCTGATCCACCACCCGCTTCGCCTTCCCCATGCTCCGCTCGATGCCTCCCGACGGCCGCACGTCGATGCGGGCCGTGGTGCCGATGTAGACCTTGATTTCGTGCGCCAGGCGGTCGGCGGCGGAGCGCACGTCGTCGTGTTCCGGCGGGAGGCCCGCGCCGGCTTCCACCGCCACCGTCAGGTGGTCCAGCGGGCCCTCGCGCGTGAGGATGCACTGGTAGTGCGGCGCCAGCACCGGCTGCTTCAGGATCAGCTCCTCGATCTGGGTCGGGAACACGTTGACGCCGCGCACGATCATCATGTCGTCGCTGCGGCCGGTGATCTTCTCCATGCGCCGCATCGTGCGCGCGGTGCCGGGCAGCAGGCGCGTGAGGTCGCGCGTGCGGTAGCGGATGACCGGGAGCGCCTCCTTGGTGAGCGTGGTGAACACCAGCTCGCCGAACTCGCCGTCCGGCAGCGGCTCGCCCGTCTCGGGATCGACGATCTCGGGGTAGAAGTGGTCCTCCCAGATCGTCGGGCCGTCCTTGGTCTCGACGCACTCGTTGGCCACGCCCGGGCCGATCACCTCCGACAGGCCGTAGATGTCGACGGCGTCGATGGCCAGCCGCTGCTGGATCTTCTGCCGCATGTCGTTGGTCCAGGGCTCGGCGCCGAAGATGCCCAGGCGCAGGCTGCACTCGCGCGGGTCCAGCCCCTGGCGCTCGAATTCGTCGGCGATCGCCAGCGCGTAGCTGGGCGTCACCATGATGATGTCGGGCCGGAAGTCGTGAATGAGCTGCACCTGGCGCTCGGTCTGGCCGCCGCCGAAGGGCACCACCGTGAGCCCCAGCTTCTCGGCGCCGTAGTGCGCGCCCAGCCCGCCGGTGAACAGGCCGTATCCGTAGCTCACGTGCACCAGCTCGCCCGGGCGCGCGCCGGCCGCCCGGATGCTGCGGGCCATCACGTGCGACCACATCTCGATGTCGTTGTGCGTGTAACCCACCACCGTGGGCTTGCCGGTGGTGCCGCTGGAGGCGTGGATGCGCACGCAGCGCTCGCGCGGCACCGCGAACATGCCGAAGGGATAGTTCTCGCGCAGGTCCGCCTTGGTGGTGAAGGGGAACCGGCGCAGGTCCGCCAGGCTCTTCAGGTCGTCCGGATGCACGCCGGCGGAGTCGAACTTGCGCCGGTAGGCGGGCGCGTTCCGGTAGGCGTGCTGCAGGGAGGACTTCAGCCGCTTGAACTGCAGCGAGCGCAGTTCGTCGACGCTGGCCTTCTCGATCGGTTCGAGCGGAAATGAAGCCATGTTCCCTCCGTCAGGTCCCCTCCGGGATCACCGTTCCCTGGATGCTCGTGCTCTTGCCCCGGAACACCGCGATCACCTCGCCGCGCTGGTTGCTCACGCGCATGTCGTAGATGCCGTGGCGACCCTGCAGGACCTGCTCCACGCCCTCGCAGGTGAGCACGTCGCCCAGGTGCGCGGGCTTGAGGAACTCGATGCTGCAGCCGGCGGCCACCGTCACCTTGTTGTGGCTGTTGCAGGCGTAGGCGAAGGTGGAATCGGCCAGCGTGAAGATCAGGCCGCCATGGCAGATCTTGTGGCCGTTGAGCATGGGCTCGCGCACCGTCATGCGCATGCGCGCCCGGCCGGGCTCGCAGGCGAGCAGCTCCATCTGCAGGAAATCCTTGGTGGCCGTATCGACGGCGAACATGGCCTCGCCCACGCGGGCGGCCAGGGCGGCGGGAGTCAGCATCTTTCTCTATTCACCTTTGAACTGGGCGGGTCGTTTTTCGAGGAAGGCGGTGACGCCTTCGAGGTAATCGTGCGTGCGGCCGAGGGCCGACTGCGTGTCGCGTTCCAGATCGAGCTGCCGGTCCAGTTCGTTGCTGGCGGCCGCGCGCAGCAGCTTGCGCGTCTGCACCAGCGCCGCGGTGGGCATCGTGGCCAGGCGCTCCGCCAGCTTCATGGCGGCCTCGACGCAGTCCTGGCCCTCGGGCGCAACGTCCCAGATCATTCCCCATTCCTTCGCGTCCTGGGCCCCCACCTTGTCGCCCAGCATCGCGCAGCCCATGGCGCGCGCCAGCCCCAGCTTCTTCACCAGGAACCAGGAGCCGCCGGCGTCGGGAATCAGGCCGATCCGGCTGAAGGCCTGGATGAACACCGCGGACGAGGCCGCCACGGCGAGGTCGCAGGTCATGGCCAGCGAGGCGCCCGCGCCGGCCGCCACGCCGTTGACGGCGGCGATGGTCGGCACGCGCAGCTCCATCAGCTTGCGCACGGTGGGGTTGAACAGCTTGTCGATGACCGGCCCGGGGTCGGCCCGCTCCACGCGGTTCGGTCCGGGGCTGACGTCGAACTCCGCGAGGTCGGCGCCGGCGCAGAAGCCGCGGCCTGCCCCCGTGATCACCGCGGCGCGGATGCCCTTGTCGCCGGCGATGCGATCGAGCGCGGCGCGCAGTTCCTCGTGCATCTGGCGCGTGAAGCTGTTGAGCGCCTGCGGGCGGTTCAGGGTGACGAGGGCGACGCTGGCGCGCGCCTCGAACAGGACGGTGGCTTCGCTCATGGGGTCTCCTTCCCGGCGCCCGAATCTAGCATCCGGCCGGCGCGCGGCCGGAGCACGGTTTCCCTTGGTTATAGTTGCGCGCAACGTGAGGAGATCGCGATGGCCTACGAAATGATCGAAGTACGCACCGAAGCGGGCAAGGTGGGCGTGATCACGCTGAACCGCCCCAAGCAGCTCAATGCCCTGAACAACCAGCTGATGGACGAGCTCGGCGCCGCGCTGAAGTCCTTCGACGCCGACGACGCGATCGGCTGTATGGTGATCACCGGCAGCGAGAAGGCCTTCGCCGCCGGCGCCGACATCGCCGCGATGGCCAAGTACGGTTTCGCCGACGTCTACGGCGGCGACTACATCACGCGCAACTGGGAGACGATCCGCAGCATCCGCAAGCCGGTGATCGCCGCCGTGAGCGGCTTCGCCCTGGGCGGCGGCTGCGAGCTCGCGATGATGTGCGACTTCATCATCGCGGCGGACAACGCGAAGTTCGGCCAGCCCGAGATCAAGCTCGGGATCATCCCCGGCGCCGGCGGCACGCAGCGCCTGCCGCGCGCGCTCGGCAAGGCCAAGGCCATGGACATGGTGCTGACCGGCCGCATGATGGACGCCGCCGAGGCGGAGCGCTCCGGCCTGGTCAGCCGCGTCGTGGCGCTGGACAAGCTGATGGAGGAAGTCCTCGGGGCCGCGCTGCAAATCTGCGAATACTCGCGCCTGGCGGTGTACGCGGCCAAGGAATCGGTGAACCGCTCCTACGAGGGCGGCCTCGCCGACGGCGTGATGTTCGAGCGGCGCATGTTCCACGCCCTGTTCGCCACCGAGGACCAAAAGGAAGGCATGGACGCCTTCGTGAACAAGCGCAAGGCGCAGTTCAGGAACCGCTGAGGCCCGGTGCTCGGCAGAGGGGCTCCGGAATCCTCTATAATCTCTTTCCTTTGGCGCTTTAGCTCAGCCGGTTAGAGCGACGGAATCATAATCCGCAGGTCCGGGGTTCGAATCCCTGAAGCGCCACCAGAACGCACGAAGCCTTGCCGGTCCACGACCTGCAAGGCTTCTCCGCTTGGGCCGGGCACGGCGCCGCGGCGCCATCTCGGCCGGAGCACAATGCCTGCCTGTGCCTGGCACCCCCCCCATGACGTCGCCGCCCCCACCTTTCGCAGCCGCAGCCGTCGACCTGGACGATGTTCCTTTCCGGGGCATCGTGGAGCAGTCGCTGGCCGGGATCTACGTGGTGCTGGACGAGCGCTTCATGTACGCCAACGACACCTTCGCGGCCATGTTCGGCTATCCCCGCGAGGAGTTCATCGGCCGGCGGATGGTCGACTGCGTCACCCCCGATTCGGCGGCGCAGGTAATGGAGAACTACCGCAAGCGCATCGACGGCGAGGTGCAGGCCATCCACTACTTCACCAAGGGCGTGCGCAAGGACGGCCGCATCGTGCACCTGGAACTCCACGCTTCGCGCGTGGAGTGCCGCGGCCGGCCGGCGCTGGCGGGCGTCGCGCTCGACGTGACCGAACGGATCGAGGCGCAGGAGGAATTGCGGAGCTCGCGCGAGAGCCTGCGGGAGCTGGCCCAGCACATCAACAAGATGCGCGAGATCGAACGGGCCCGCCTCGCGCGCGAAGTGCACGATGTCCTGGGCGGCATGCTGACTTCCGCCAAGTTCGAAGTCGCGCGCATCCTGCGCCGCACCGGCGAGCCGGGGCAGGAAGACCTGCAGCGCGTGGCCCGGGAGCTCCTGGTCCTGCTGCAGGAAACGATCGATACGGCGCGCTCCATCTCCGACGACCTGCGGCCCGCGAGCCTCGACGTGCTCGGGCTCGGCACGGCCCTGGCCATCGGCCTGCAGCGCTTCGGGGACCGGCACGGGATCGCGACGCACTTCGGCGGGGCGGGTGATTGGCCCGAGTTGCCGCAGGCCGTCTCCGTGCAGGTCTACCGGATCGTGCAGGAGGCGCTCACCAACGTCTCCCGGCATGCGCAAGCCTCGCGGGTGACGCTGCAGCTCGCGCGCGTCGGGCCGGTTCTCGAGCTCAAGGTCGCCGACGACGGCGTCGGCCCCGACGCCGCGCCGCGCCGCCCGGGCTCGATCGGGCTGTTCAGCATGGCCGAACGGGCGCGGGAAATCGGAGCCAGCCTCGAGATGCGCCCCGGCGCCGAAGGCGGCACCGAAGTCGTCCTGTCCTTCCCGGCGCCCGCGCAGCCATGATCGAACTGCTCGTCGTCGACGACCACACCATCTTCCGCCGGGGCATCGCGCGCCTGATGGAGGACGAAGACGACATCCGCGTTACGGGCGAAGCGAGCGACGGCCCCACCGCGCTGGCGCTGATCCGCTCCCATCGCTACGACGTCGTGCTGCTGGACATCAACATGGGGGCCCGCAGCGGGCTGGACACCTTGTCCGCCATTCGCGCCGAGCAGCCGCGCCTGCCCGTGATCATGCTGTCGATGTACGTGGAGTCGCAGTACGCACGCCGCGCGCTCAAGGCGAGCGCCAACGCCTACCTGTCGAAGGACGTGAGCCACGAGGAGCTGCTGCGGGCGATCCGACACGTCGCGCGCGGCAACGTCTACGTCACGGCCAGCTACGCCGCCGAAACCTTTGCCGCCCAGGGCGGCGACCGCGATGCGCCCGCGCACGAGCAGCTCTCGCCGCGCGAGATGCAGGTGATGCTCAAGATCGCCCGGGGCGTGCCGCTCACCGAGATCGGCGTGCAGATGTGCGTCAGCGTCAAGACCATCGCCACCCATCGCAGCCGCATCCTGGAGAAGCTGGCCCTCGGGAGCAACGCGGAACTCGTGCAGTACGCGGTGCGCCATGGCCTGCTCGACTGAATCCCGCAGTCCCGACGCACGGACCTAGTACTAACCCGGACTCGCTGTCAGAAGACCGCACCTGCCGCAAACACGCGCCGATTCCTAGTATTCCCGAACCGATCGCAATCCGCGATCGCATCAGGAGACGGCAACGTGTACGCACAACTGGTCGACACCGGCGCGCAGAGGGTCCGGGCGCTGGACGAGATGCCCGAGGAGGAGCGGGCGTTCCAGGAGCGCATCGACGCGGGGATCAAGATCGAACCCAAGGACTGGATGCCGGAGGCGTACCGCCGCACCCTGATCCGCCAGATTTCGCAGCACGCCCATTCGGAGATCGTCGGCCAGCTGCCGGAGGGCAACTGGGTCACCCGCGCGCCGACGCTGCAGCGCAAGTCCATCCTGCTGGCCAAGATCCAGGACGAAGCCGGCCACGGCCTCTACCTGTACAGCGCGGCCGAGACGCTGGGCGTCTCGCGCGACGACCTGCTCGACGCGCTGCACGCCGGCAAGGCCAAGTATTCGAGCATCTTCAACTACCCCACCCTGTCCTGGGCCGACATGGGCGCGATCGGCTGGCTCGTGGACGGCGCCGCGATCATCAACCAGATCCCCTTGTGCCGCTGCTCCTACGGCCCGTACTCGCGGGCGATGATCCGCGTGTGCAAGGAGGAGTCCTTCCACGCCCGCCAGGGCTACGACATCCTGCTGGCACTGTGCCGCGGCAGCGCCGAACAGAAGCAGATGGCGCAGGACGCCCTGAACCGCTGGTGGTGGCCGGCCCTGATGATGTTCGGCCCGCCGGACGCGGACTCGGTCAACAGCGCCCAGAGCGCCCGGTGGCGCATCAAGCTGTTCTCGAACGACGAACTGCGCCAGCGCATGGTGGACCAGACGGTCCCCCAGGCCGAGCACCTGGGCCTCACCGTCCCCGACCCGGACCTGCGCTGGAACGAGGAGCGCGGCCACTACGACTTCGGCGCGATCGACTGGACCGAGTTCCATGAGGTCCTGAAGGGCAACGGACCCTGCAACCGCGAACGCCTGCGCACCCGAGTGCAGGCCTACGAGGACGGCCGCTGGTTCCGCGACGCGCTGGTCGCGCACGCCGACAAGCAGGAGCAGCAGGCGCGCGCCGCCTGAATCACCACCGAGGAGCCAACATGAGCAAGAGCAAGGGGCGCGACTGGCCCCTGTGGGAAGTCTTTGTCCGCAGCCAGCACGGCCTGGCGCACAAGCACGTCGGCAGCCTGCACGCGCCGGACGCGGAAATGGCCGTGGCCAACGCCCGCGACGTCTACACGCGCCGCAACGAAGGCACCGGCATCTGGGTGGTGCGGGCCTCGGAGATCGTTTCGAGCAGTCCCTCGGACAAGGGGCCGCTGTTCGAGCCATCCAACAGCAAGGTGTACCGCCACCCGACCTTCTTCCCCATGCCGGAAGAAGTGAAGAACCTCTGAGGCGGCCATGCTGGACGACAAGTTCGAACTGCTCCTGCGCCTGGGCGACAACGCCCTCGTCCTCAGCCAGAGGCTGTGCGGCTGGGTGGGCAAGGGCCCGGCGCTGGAAGAAGACATGGCCCTGGCCAACACCGCGCTGGACCTGATGGGGCAGGCGCGGCTGTGGCTGGCGTATGCGGGGGAGGTGGAGGAGCAGGGCCGCGGCGAGGACCAGCTCGCCTTCCTGCGCGACGCCCACCAATTCCGCAACCTGCTGCTGGTGGAGCGCCCCAACGGCAGCTACGCCGACACGCTCATGCGCCAGTACCTGTTCGACAGCTGGCACCTGCTGCTGCTCGGGCAACTCGAACGCTCCGCGGATGGCCGGATCGCCGCCATCGCGGCGAAGGCGCGCAAGGAGGTGACGTACCACCTGCGCCGCAGCGCCGACCTGGTCGTGCGGCTCGGCGACGGCACGCAGGAGAGCCACGCCCGCATGCAGGAGGCCCTGGACGAACTGTGGCCCTACACCGGCGAGCTGTTCGTCGCCGACGCGGTCGACGAGGTCATGGCGGCCCAGGGCATCGCCGACAGCGTCTGCGAACTGCGCGAACCGTGGCTGGCGCAGGTGCGCCGCACACTGGCGGCCGCCACGCTCGTCCTCCCGCCCGCCAACGCCTGGATGCACAAGGGCGGCAAGCAGGGCCGGCACTCGGAGCACATGGGCTACCTGCTGGCCGAGATGCAGTTCCTGCAGCGCGCCTATCCGGGGCAGCAATGGTGAGCGTCGAGCCCACCACCGCCGAGGTCTGGGCCTGGCTGGCCGAGGTGGAGGATCCCGAGATCCCGGTGATCTCGATCGTCGACCTCGGGATCGTGCGCGAGGTCGCGTGGGCCGACGAGGGCGATCGCCGCGAGTGCGTGGTGACGATCACCCCCACCTACTCCGGCTGCCCCGCGACGCACGTCATCGCGGACAGCGTGAAGACCGCCCTGCGGGACCGCGGCGTGGAACACGTGCGGCTGGAAAGCCGGATCGCTCCGCCCTGGACGACCGACTGGATGAGCGAGGACGGGCGTCGCAAGCTGCGCGCCTACGGCATCGCCCCGCCCATCGGTTCGGCGGCGGAACAGTTCATCCGGCCCGAGGACATCGGGCGGGGACGGGTCTGCGCCGCTCCGGGCGTGCAATGCCCCAACTGCGACTCCACCGATGTCGCGCTCACCAGCCAGTTCGGCTCCACGCCCTGCAAGGCGCTGTACCGGTGCCGCAGCTGCCTCGAGCCCTTCGACCTCTTCAAGTGCCACTGAAGGCGAGTCCCCCATGAGCAAGTTCCATCCGATCACGATCGCGCAGGTGCGCCAGGAAACGCGCGACACCATCGTCGCCACCCTGGCCGTGCCCGAATCGCTGCGCGAACGCTTCGCCTTCACGCAGGGCCAGCACCTGACGCTGCGCGCCCAGGTCAACGGCGAAGACCTGCGCCGTTCCTATTCGATCTGTTCGGCCGTGGACGATCCCGAGCTGCGCATCGCGATCAAGCGCACGCCCGGCGGCCAGTTCTCCACCTGGGCCAACGACACCCTGAAGCCGGGCGTCACCCTGGAGGTGATGCCGCCGATGGGCCACTTCCACCTGCCCCTGGATCCCGCGCAGGCCAAGCGCTACCTGGCGTTCGCGGCCGGCAGCGGCATCACCCCGATCCTGTCGATCCTCAAGACCACGCTGGTGCGCGAGCCGCAGTCCAGCTTCACCCTGGTCTACGGCAACCGCTCGACCTCCTCGGTGATCTTTCGCGAGGAACTCGCGGAACTGAAGGACCTGTTCCCGGAGCGCCTCAACCTCGTCCACGTGATGAGCCGGGAGCAGCAGGACACCGACCTGTTCAACGGCCGCATCGACCGCGAGAAGTGCGAGGCGCTCTTCGCCCGCTGGATCGACGTCGCGGACCACGACGCCGCCTACATCTGCGGCCCGGAGCCGATGATGCGCGCCGTGAGCGAGGCCCTGCAGGCCCACGGCATGCCCAGGGAAGCGGTGAAGATGGAACTCTTCGCCGCGAGCATCCCGAAGGCCCGCAAGGAGGCGCACCCGCGGCCCGTCGTCGGCCGCCAGGAATGCGAGGTCGTGGTGGTGATGGACGGCGCCGAGCGCCAGTTCACCATGGAGAAGGACAAGACCTCGGTGCTGGACGCGGCGCTGGCGCAGGGCATCGACATGCGCTACTCGTGCAAGGGCGGCGTGTGCGCCACCTGCCGCTGCAAGGTGGTCGAGGGCAAGGTCGACATGGACGCGAACTTCGCGCTGGAAGACTACGAGATCGCCCGCGGCTTCGTCCTCTCCTGCCAGTCGTTCCCGGTCAGCGACCGCCTGGTGATCGACTTCGACCAGGACTCCTGAGGCCCGGCCATGGACTACCGCAACATCCTCTTTTCGGTCGCGGACGGGATCGCCCGCATCACGCTGAACCGACCCGAGCGGCTGAATGCGTTCAACGTCGCGATGCACGAAGAACTGCGCCACGCGCTGCAGCGCGTCGAAAGCGCGGCCGCGGAGCGCACCGTGCGCGTGCTGGTCCTCACCGGGGCCGGGCGCGCGTTCTGCGCCGGCCAGGACCTCGCCGACCGCTCGGTGGACCCGGGTGCGGCCGCGCCCGACCTGGGCGCTTCCATCGAGCTGTACTACGGCCCCCTGGTGCTGGCCCTGCGCCGCCTGAGCGTCCCGGTGCTGTGCGTCGTCAACGGCGTCGCGGCCGGCGCCGGGGCGAACCTGCCGCTCGCCTGCGACATCGTCATCGCCGCGCGTTCGGCCCATTTCATCGAGGCCTTCTGCAACCTCGGCCTGATCCCGGATACCGGCGGGACGTACTTCCTGCCGCGGCTGCTCGGGCCGGCCCGCGCCACGGCGCTGGCCATGCTGGGCGACAAGCTGAGCGCCGAACAGGCCGCCGCCTGGGGCCTGATCTGGAAATGCGTCGACGACGCCCAGCTCGCGGCCGAAGCGGATGCGCTGGCGCGCCGCCTCGCCGCAGCGCCCACCCTGGGCGTGCTGCGCACGCGCCAGGCGCTCCAGGCCAGCGGCCTGAACACGCTGGAGGCGCAGCTGGATCTCGAGCGCGACTTCATGCGCGAACTCGGGCGCAGCAACGACTACCGCGAAGGCGTCAGCGCCTTCCTGGAAAAACGGCCGCCGCGCTTCACCGGCGCCTGAGGCCCGGCCACTCCCACCCCGATTCATTCCCGAGAGGAAACCCCATGCTCGCTCCCACGCCGCTCCGCAGCCGGCTCGACCCGATCGAAGTCGCCAGCCGCGACGAAATCCAGGCCCTGCAGCTCGAACGCCTGCGGACCACGCTGCGCCGCGCCTACGAGAACGTTCCCCACTACCGCGCCGCCTTCGACGCCGCCGGCGTGCGGCCCGAGGACTGCCGCTCACTGGCGGACCTCGCCCGCTTCCCCTTCACCACCAAGAAGGACCTGCGCGACAACTATCCCTACGGCATGTTCGCCGTTCCGCGCGAGCAGGTGGCGCGGGTGCACGCCTCCTCCGGCACCACCGGCAAGCCCACCGTGGTGGGCTACACCCGCAACGACATCGAGACCTGGGCCACCGTGGTGGCGCGCTCGATCCGGGCCGCCGGCGGCCGCCCGGGCGACATCGTCCACGTGGCCTACGGTTACGGCCTGTTCACCGGCGGCCTCGGTGCGCACTACGGCGCCGAGAAGCTGGGCTGCACGGTGGTGCCGATGTCGGGCGGCCAGACGGAGAAGCAGGTCCAGCTGATCTGCGACTTCAAGCCCGACATCATCATGGTGACGCCCAGCTACATGCTGAACCTGATCGAGGAATTCCTGCGCCAGGGACTCGACCCGGTCGAGAGCTCGCTGCGCATCGGCATCTTCGGCGCCGAGCCCTGGACGGATGCCATGCGCGGAGAGATCGAGGCGCGCGCCGGCATCGACGCGGTGGACATCTACGGCCTGTCCGAAGTGATGGGCCCCGGCGTGGCGAGCGAATGCGTGGAGTCCAAGGACGGCCCGGTGATCTGGGAAGACCACTTCTACCCCGAGATCATCGACCCCGAAACGGGCGAGGTGCTGCCGGACGGCGAGGAGGGCGAGCTGGTGTTCACCTCCCTGACCAAGGAGGCGATGCCGGTGATCCGCTACCGCACGCGCGACCTCACCCGCCTGCTGCCGCCGACGTCCCGCTCCATGCGCCGCATCGGCAAGATCACCGGCCGCAGCGACGACATGCTGATCATCCGCGGGGTCAACGTGTTCCCGACGCAGATCGAGGAACTGATCCTGAAGAACGACAAGCTCGCCCCGATCTACCAGCTCGTGGTGACGCGCGACGGCCACCTGGACAAGCTCGACGTGCTGGTGGAAGCCCGCCCGGAGGTGTCGAACCAGCTCACCACGACCGAGTCGGAAGGCATCGGCCGCGCGCTGGAGCACGCCGTCAAGACCTATGTGGGCGTCAGCACCAAGGTCCGCGTGCTGGCCAGCCACAGCATCGAACGCACCGCCACCGGCAAGGCCCGCCGCGTCGTGGACAAGCGACCCAAGATCGCGCAGCCCGCCTGAATTTCCGCCCGTCCAACTCCAAGGAGACTTCCATGAACAAACGCCACCTGCTGCAGGCGGCGGCGGCCCTGCTGCTGTCCGCCACCCTGCCCGCCGTCGCCCAGGCCAGCGACATCCGCATCGGCGCCGTGCTGTCCGTCACCGGGCCCGCGGCCTTCCTCGGCGACCCCGAGCTGAAGACGCTGCAGATGTACGTGGAGAGGATCAATGCCGCCGGCGGCGTGCAGGGCCGCAAGCTGGCCCTGGTGCACTACGACGACGCCAGCGACGCGAACAAGGCCAACGGCTTCGGCAAGCGGCTGATCGAGTCGGACCAGGTCGACCTGATCATCGGAGGCACGACCACCGGCGCCACCATGGCGATGGCGCCCCTGGTGGAGAAGGCGGGCGTCCCGTTCATCTCGCTGGCCGGCGCCGTCGCGGTCGTCGAGCCGGTGAAGCGCTGGGTATTCAAGACGCCGCACACCGACCGCATGGCGGCGGAAAAGATCTTCGCCGACATGAAGAAGCGCGGCTTGTCCAAGGTGGCGCTGCTGTCCGAAACCAGCGGATTCGGCCAGTCGGGCCGCAAGGAGACGCAGGCCGTGGCCCAGAAGATGGGCATCGAGCTGGTCGCCGACGAGACCTACGGCGCCAGGGACGCCGACATGACGGCGCAGCTCACGAAGATCAAGGCCGTGCCCGGCGTGCAGGCGGTGCTCGTCTTCGGACTGGGCCAGGGCCCCGCCGTCGTGACGCGGAACTACGCGCAACTGGGCATCAAGCTGCCGCTGTACCAGTCGCACGGCGTCGCTTCCGAGGAATTCATCAAGCTGGCGGGCAAGGCCGCCGAGGGCGCGCGCCTGCCGGCGGCTTCGCTGCTGGTCGCGGACACCCTGCCGGCGAACGATCCGCAGAAGCCGGTCGTGACCGGCTATGCCAAGGCCTACAAGGAGAAGTACAAGGAGGACGTGTCCACCTTCGGCGGCCATGCCCTGGATGCGCTGATGCTCTCCGTGGAGGCGATCCGCAAGGCGGGCGGCACCGACAAGGCCAAGGTGCGCGATGCGCTCGAGGCCACCCGCGGCTTCGTGGGCACCGGCGGCGTGGTCAACATGAGCGCCGCCGACCACATGGGCCTGGACCTTTCCGCCTTCCGGATGCTGGAGATCCGCAACGGCGACTGGCAACTGGTGAACTGAGCCACGACGCCGGGGGTTCCATGCTCGCCCAACTGCTGCAATTCGTGTTTTCCGGGCTCACGGTCGGCGCCACCTACGCGCTGGCCGCGCTCGGGTTCGCGCTGATCTACAACGCCAGCGGCGTCATCAACTTCGCCCAGGGCGAGTTCATCATGCTGGGCGGCATGGGGGCCGTGCTGCTGTCGGCGCAGGGCGTGCCCCTGCCGCTGGCGGTGGCCATCGCGGTAGCGGCCGCCGCGCTGGCCGGCCTGCTCGTCCAGCGCTTCGCGATCCAGCCCGCCGGCAATGCGGAAGTCGTGTCGCTGATCATCATCACGATCGGCGCTTCGCTGTTCATCCGGGGCCTCGTGCAGGTGACCGTCGGCAAGGGGTCCTACGCGCTGCCTTCCTTCAGCGGCGACGCGCCGATCGCGGTGCTGGGCGCCACGCTGCTGCCGCAGAGCGTGTGGGTGCTGGGCGTGAGCCTGGCCATCGTGCTGGCGCTGGCCTGGTTCTTCACCCGCACCCTGCAGGGCAAGGCCATGCTGGCCAGCTCCTGCAACAAGCTGGCCGCGCAACTCGTGGGGGTGCCGGTGCGCCGCGTCCTGCTGGCGAGCTTCGGGCTGTCCGCCGCGCTGGGCGCCCTGGGCGGCATCCTGGTCGCGCCCATCACCAACACCTCGGCCGACGTCGGCATCATGCTGGGCCTGAAGGGCTTCGTGGCCGCCACGCTGGGCGGCCTGGGCAGCGGCCTCGGTGCCGTGCTGGGCGGGCTGCTCCTCGGGCTGGTGGAAGCGCTCACGGCAGGCTACGTGTCGTCCGCCTACAAGGACGCCGTTCCCTTCGTGCTGATCCTGCTGGTGCTGTTCTTCCTGCCGCGCGGCCTGTTCGGCGCCCGGGTGACGGAGCGAGTATGAGCCGCGGGAACAAGGGACTCGCCGCACTCGCGGCGCTGCTGCTGCTGCTGCCGCTGGTCCTCACCAACAGCTACCAGTACGACGTCGCGATCCGGATCGCGCTCAACGCGATCGCCGTGATCGCCCTCAACCTGCTGATCGGGTACACGGGGCAGATCAGCCTCGGCCACGCCGGCTTCCTGGGCATCGGCGCCTACGCCAGCGGCGTCCTGACGGCGCAATTCGGCTGGCCTCCGCTGCTGGCCCTGCCCGCCGGGGCACTCGCCGCCGGCCTGCTGGCGTTCGCGCTGGCCCGCCCGATCCTAAAACTCAAGGGCCACTACCTGGCCATGGCGACGCTGGGCCTCGGCATCATCATCGCCATCGTCCTCACGAACGAGGCGCGCTACACCGGCGGCCCGGACGGCTTCGCGGTGCCGGCGCTCGGGGTGGCGGGCCTGGAGCTCGCGGGCGAGAAGGCCTGGTACGCGCTGGTGGCCGGCCTCCTGCTGCTGGTCACCTGGCTCGCGTGCAACCTGATCGACTCGCCCGCCGGCCGCGCGCTGCAGGCGATCCACGGGTCGGAGATCGCCGCCCAGGTCGCGGGCGTCATGACCACCCGCGTGAAGGTGCGCATCTTCGTCGTGTCGGCGGTGGTGGCCAGCATCGTCGGCAGCCTGACGGCGCACTACGTGGCGTTCGTGACACCGGGACTCGCCGGCTTCTTCCACTCCATCGAGCTCGTCACGATGGTCGTGGTCGGCGGCATGGCTTCCGTGTTCGGCTCCATCGTCGGCGCGGCGATCCTCACCGTGCTGCCGCAGCTGCTGTCCACGTTCGAAGGCTGGGAAACCGTGGTCTTCGGGGCCATCCTGATGGGCACGATGATCTTCCTGCCGCGCGGCATCGTCCCCACCCTCGCGGCGCGGCTGCGCAAGGGAGCGGCGCGATGACGCAACTGCGTGTGAAAGGACTCTCCCGGTCCTTCGGCGGCCTCAAGGCGGTCGACGACGTCGACTTCACCGTGGCCAAGGGCAGCGTCCATGCGGTCATCGGGCCGAACGGGGCGGGCAAGACGACGCTGTTCAACCTGGTCACCGGGATCTGCACGCCCTCCGCGGGCAGCATCACCTTCGACGGCGTGGAGGTGTCCGGCCGCGCGCCCTTCGAGCTGGCGAGGCTGGGCATGAGCCGCACGTTCCAGAACCTGCAGGTCTGCATGAACATGTCCGCCGTCGAGAACGTGATGGTCGGCGCCCACCTGCACCTGGCGCAGGGCCTGCTCGCGAGCATCCTGCACCTGCCGCGCCTGCGCAGGGCCGACGCCGACTGCCGCCGCCGGTGCCTGGAGCTCATGGAACTCGTGGGCCTGGGGAACTGGCTGGGCGCGCATGCCAGCGAGATGCCGTACGGCGCGCTGAAGCGGCTGGAGATCGCGCGGGCGCTCGCGAGCCGCCCCGGGATGGTCCTGCTGGACGAGCCGGCCGCCGGCCTCAACGACACGGAAACCCGCGAGATGGAGGCCCTGGTCCGGCAGATCTCCGACAGCGGCGTGACGGTGGTGCTGGTGGAGCATGACATGAAGCTGGTGATGAACCTGTCCGACCACGTCCTGGTGCTGGATCACGGCCGCAAGCTGGCCGAAGGCACGCCGGCGCAGGTGCGCGCGAATCCGGAGGTGATCGCGGCCTACCTCGGAGAACCCGCATGAGCCTGGCGATCCGAGCCCCCCTGCAGCACCTTCCTTCTTCCGGAATGGCGCCACCCGTTTCGAGCGTGGCGGGCCCGGCGGGCCTGCCCCTGCTCGAAGTCCGCGGCCTCACAAGCCACTACGGCCGCATCCAGGCGCTCAAGGGCGTGGACCTGCTGGTGCGCCCCGGCCAGCTGGTCGCCATCGTCGGCGCGAACGGGGCGGGCAAGACGACGCTGCTGCGCACCCTCTCGGGCGTGCAGCCCGCGAGCGGCGGCGACGTCCTCTACGGCGGCCGCAGCATCGTCGCGAGTTCGCCCGAGGCGCGGGTGCGCGCCGGCATGTCGCAGGTGCCGGAGGGTCGGCAGGTCTTCGCTCCGCTTTCCGTGGAGGACAACCTGCGGCTGGGCGGCTACACGCGCACGCGGCAGGAGATCGCCTCCGGGCTGCAGCGCGCCTGGGAACTCTTTCCCGTGCTGCACGAAAAGCGCGCGCTGCCCGCGGGCACGCTCTCGGGCGGCCAGCAGCAGATGCTGGCCATGGCGCGCGCCCTGATGGCGCAACCCAGGTTGCTGCTGCTCGACGAACCGAGCATGGGACTGGCGCCGCTGCTGATCGTCGAGATCTTCCGCATCATCCGCGCCCTGGTCGACCAGGGGATGACCATCCTCCTCGTGGAGCAGAACGCCCACGCCGCGCTGTCCATCGCGGACGCCGGCTACGTGCTCGAGACCGGGCGGGTGAGCCTGTCCGGGACCGGCGCGGAGTTGCTCGACGACGAAAACGTCCGGCGCGCCTACCTGGGCATGTGAGCCAGCGTCCCTTTCAACCCTTTTCCCCGAACCCCACCATGACCGAAGCTCCCACTCTGCAAAGCCTGATCGCCGGCCGCTGGCTCGGCGCGGAACCCGCTGCCCCCCTCTCCAGCGCCATCGACGGGCGCACCGTCTGCCACACCCACGCCGAGCGGATCGATTTCGCCGAAGCGGTGCACCATGCCCGGGCCAGAGGCCTCACGGAACTGCTGAAACTGGATTTCCAGGCGCGTGCCGCGCGCCTCAAGGCGATCGCCGCCTTCCTCCTGGAGAACAAGGAGAAGCTGTACGAGATCTCGCGCCACACGGGCGCGACGCGCGGCGACAGCTGGATCGACATCGAGGGCGGCGCCGGCACCCTGTACGCGTACGCCAGCATGGGCGCCGGCGAGCTGCCCTCGGGCAACCTGATCCACGAGGGCCCCGCCATTTCGCTCGGCAAGCAGGGGCGCTTTGCCGGCACGCACGTGCTGGTGCCGCGCGGCGGCGTGGCCGTTCACATCAACGCCTTCAACTTTCCCGTCTGGGGCCTGCTGGAGAAGTTCGCGCCCAGTTTCCTCGCGGGCATGCCCTGCATCGCGAAGCCGGCGACTTCCACCAGCTACCTCACGGAAGCCGCGGTCCGCCTGCTGCACGAAAGCGGCCTGCTGCCGGAGGGCAGCCTGCAACTGGTGATCGGCGGCACCGGCGACCTGCTGGAGCGCCTCGACACGCAGGATGTGGTCACCTTCACCGGCTCGGCGGATACCGCGGCGAAGCTGCGCGTCCATCCCAACCTGGTGGCGCGCTCGGTGCCTTTCAACGCCGAAGCGGACAGCCTGAATTGCGCGATCCTGGCGGACGACGTCTCTCCCGACGACGAGGAGTTCGACCTGTTCGTGCGCGAGGTCGTGCGCGAGATGACCGTCAAGGCCGGCCAGAAGTGCACGGCCATCCGGCGCGCGCTGGTGCCGCGCCGGCACCTCGATGCCGTGGCGGAACGCCTGGCGCAGCGGCTCGCCAGGGTGGTGGTCGGCGACCCGGCGGTGGAGGGCGTGAAGATGGGCGCGCTGGCGTCGCGGGCGCAGCAGGCCGACGTCGCCGAGCGCGTCGCGCAGCTCGCGCGCGGCAGCGAGATCGTCTTCGGGGACCGCGGCTCCTTCCAGCCGGTCGGGGAAGGCGTGAAGGGCGGTGCCTTCTTCGCCCCCACCCTGCTGCTGCGCCGCGATGCAGGGGACGCGGCCGTGCACGACGTGGAAGCCTTCGGGCCGGTCAGCACGCTGCTGCCCTACGAGGACCTGGACCACGCCGTGGACCTGGCCGCGCGCGGCAAGGGCAGCCTGGTCACCACGCTGGCGACGCGCGATCCGGCCGTCGCCGCCCGGGTCGTCCCGGCCCTGGCGCGCTGGCATGGCCGGGTCCACATCCTGGACCGGGAGGCCGCGACGGAGTCCACCGGCCATGGCTCTCCGCTGCCCGCGTTGAAGCACGGCGGACCCGGCCGCGCGGGCGGCGGCGAGGAACTGGGCGGAATTCGCGCCGTCAAGCACTACCTGCAGCGCGCCGCGGTGCAGGGATCCCCCACCATGCTCACCGCAGTGACCCAGGAGTACGTGCGCGGTGCGCAGGTGCGCGAAGAGACCGTGCATCCGTTCCGCAAGCACTTCGAGGATCTGGCGATCGGCGATTCGCTGCTGACCCACCGCCGCACGGTGACAGAGGCGGACATCGTGGCCTTCGGCGGCCTGTCGGGCGACTACTTCTACATGCACTTCGACGAGATCGCCGCGAAGGAGAGCCCCTTCGGCAAGCGCATCGCGCACGGCTACTTCGTCCTCTCCGCGGCGGCCGGCCTGTTCGTGTCGCCCGGCAAGGGCCCCGTGCTGGCGAACTATGGCCTGGACACCCTGCGCTTCGTGAAGCCGGTGGGAATCGGCGACACCATCCAGGCGCGCCTGACCTGCAAGCGCAAGATCGACCGGCCGGCGAAGAAGGGACAGGAGCCGCAGGGCGTGGTCGCCTGGGACGTGCAGGTGACGAACCAGGACGGCGAGCTGGTGGCCAGCTACGACATCCTCACGCTGGTGTCCAAGCTGCCTGCGAAGCCCTGAGCGGCGCGACGGCGCCATCCTCTCGAGGAAGCACGAGATGCAGAGGCAACCCGTGGATGCCCAGGGCTTGTTCCTGCTGCAGGCGGACCTGCGGGACCGCCTGCTGCGCCGCGGACGGCTTTCGTCCGAGGAGCGGGGGCTCGCGGCGGAAATGCTGCTGTACCTCGACGACCTGCCCGGGTGCTGGGCGGTCTGTGCGGACTGGTTGCTCGCCCGGACCGCGGCGGACCGGGTCGACGCCGGCTTCGCGACCGCGGCCGATCCGGTGTACGTGCCGCGCCTGGAGCGCAGGCAGCGCGACGGGGAATTGCCGTCCGTGCTGGGCGCCCGCTTCGACGCCAGGCAGGAAGCGATCCGCGCCGTCTGGGCGGCGCCGCGCGCCGTCGTCTACCAGGACGCCGCCAACGAGCCGCGCATCCAGGGCGAGGTGCGCAGCCTCCTGCTCGCGGCGCAAACGCGCAGCAAGATCGCGGTCGCCATCCGGGATCGCGGACGGGATCTCGGCCTGCTGTGCATGGACAGCGGCAGGGCGTTCGCCTGGGACGCCCGGGCCTGCGAGGGCATGGACCGGGTGGCGCGCGAAGTGATGGCGCCCGTCCTCTCGGCCGCACTGGAGCTCGAGCAAGGCAGGACCGAGGTCCCGGCTGCGCCAGCCGCGCCGGCCCGCCTGCCGGGTCTCACCGTGGCCGAAACGCGGGTCGCGCAACTGGTGCTGGCCGGCTGCAGCTACAAGGAGATCGCGCGCAAGCTCGATCGCTCGTGCTCCACGATCGACCACCAGTTGCGCAGCATCCGGGCGAAGCTGGGCGTGAATTCCACGGCCAAGCTGGTGCGCGAGTTGAACCTGCACGCGGCCAGGCTCCAGGCGGCCTGAGCGCCGCCACGCCCCTCCCGCGTGGCCACAACAAACAATTACATTCCTGCCATCGGCTCGACACGGGCTGCGTCCGTGCAGAAATACCGCGCGGCGTCGCCCATCGGCATCGACTTTCTTGGACGGCGCTGACTGCGCGCCCCACGCGACAAACGCGTTTGCTATGCTGCGCCCTCGGTTCTTCAAGCCTGAAGAATCACCCGGCCCTCCCTTCCTCTCCCACCTGCCCGATGTCCGCTCCGCCCGTAGTTCGCATGGTGTGCGCCAGCCATTGGCGCCGCGAGGGCTCCGCCGTCGAAGCACTGCTGCGGCTGCAGCCGGCCCTGCTGCAGCAGGGCCTGACCAATGGCGCACGCACCGCGCTGCTGTCCTCCCAGGACTGGCTGGTCCAGTGGCACGAAGGCGCAGCCGGGGCGGTGACGGCGCAGCGCGACATGGTGCAGGCCGAACTCGGGCTCGACGCCCCGCGGCTGCTGCACGGCAGCGTCGGCCCGGGCACCTTGTCGGAGCCGGTGCAGATCGCCTCGCTGCAGGTCGTGGAGCAGGCCGCCGACGTGGCCCGCCGGCTGCAGTTCCTCGAGCGCCAGCACGAACAGGGCTGGGACGCCGGGCCGGCCGAGGTCTGGCAGGCGCTCTGCGCGCCGTGCCAGCTCGGGAACTGGAAGCCCGCGCTGGTGGGCCGGCGCGAAGTGGTCGCCGTCGCCTCCGAGGACAACGACGCCGAGGACCTGCTGCGCAGCCTGGCCGCCCGCTCCGGCGCCCGCGTCGTCTACCAGCGCTATGCCGGCAGCGACGTGCAGCGCCGCGACCTGGGCGCCGCCTACATGGACCTGGAGCATGCGGACTCCGCGACCACGCGCGTGCAGGCGCTCTCGCGCCGCGCGCTGGCCTCGGGGATCGAGTTGCTCGGGCTGCGCCAGCTCGATCGGCTGGTCGTCCTGCTCAATCCCCAGACGCTGGGCCAGCCCGGGCTGCTGGACGAAATCGCCCGCCTGATCGGGCGGCTGCCGCTGCGGCCGCTGGTGCACCTGGTGTCGCCCTGCGCCGCGACGCGCGCCTGGGGCATGCAGGCCCTGCGCGGCGGCGTGGGCCTGCCGGTGGTGCCGCTCGCCGCGCCGCACACCGGCCAGGGCGCCGTGCAGGCGGTGGCCGACCTGCTCGCCTCCCACTGAGCCGCCGCGGCCGGCCGCGGCGGCCGGAGCCCCATGGGATAATTCCTCCCTCCACCGCGCGCACTCGCTTCCGCGCAACAGCGCGCGTTGACACGCCGGGCCTTGCCCCCGCAAAGTCGCCCTCAGCCCCCACAGCCCCTGGATCTAAACCATGCCCCGCTGGACCCGAACCGCCCTCCTCGGCCTGTCGCTGGCCGCCGCCGCGGTGTGCGCGCAGACCGTCGTGCGCGAAGCCCCCAAGGACGTCAAGCCCGCCATCATCGCCGTGAGCGCGACGCCGCCCGTGATCACCGTCGACGGCAAGGAAGACCGCCTTTCGCCCGGCGCGCGCTTGCGCGACCGCAACAACATGCTGGTCCTGTCCGGCGCGCTCGCGGGCCAGACCCTCTACACGGTCTACCGCCGCGACGGCGCCGGCCTCGTGCACGAGGTGTGGCTCCTCGACGAGAAGGAGTACGCGAAGGTGGGCGGCAAGTACGCCGGCACGCCCGACGGCATCCGGCGCTTCGCCGAGCTGCTGGACCTGGTCTGGGCCGCCCGGGCCGTGACGCTGCTGCGCTGAGGTCCGCCATGAAGAAGGTGTACATCAAGACCTTCGGCTGCCAGATGAACGAGTACGACTCGGACAAGATGGCGGACGTGATGAACGCGGCGCAGGGCTACGAGCCCACGCAGGACCCGGAGCAGGCCGACCTGATCCTGTTCAACACCTGCTCGGTGCGCGAGAAGGCGCAGGAGAAGGTGTTCTCCGACCTCGGGCGCGTGAAGCACCTGAAGAAGAAGGGCGTGCTGATCGGCGTCGGCGGCTGCGTGGCCTCGCAGGAAGGCGCCGCCATCATCGAGCGCGCGCCCTATGTCGACGTGGTGTTCGGGCCGCAGACCCTGCACCGCCTGCCGCAGCTGCTGACCGAGCGCGAGCGCCAGCAGCGCCCGCAGGTGGACATCAGCTTCCCGGAGATCGAGAAGTTCGACAACCTGCCGCCCGCGCGGGTGGAAGGCGCGTCGGCCTTCGTCTCCATCATGGAGGGCTGCTCCAAGTACTGCAGCTACTGCGTGGTGCCCTACACGCGCGGCGAAGAGGTGTCGCGGCCCTTCGAGGACGTGCTGACCGAGATCGCCGGCCTCGCCGACCAGGGCGTCCGGGAAGTGACGCTGCTCGGGCAGAACGTCAACGCCTACCGCGGGAAGATGGGCGACACGAGCGAGATCGCCGACTTCGCCCTGCTGATCGAGTACGTGGCGGAGATCCCCGGCATCGAGCGCATCCGCTACACGACCAGCCATCCGAACGAGTTCACCCAGCGCCTGGTCGACGTCTACGGCAAGGTGCCGCAGCTCGTGAGCCACCTGCACCTGCCGGTGCAGCATGGCAGCGACCGGATCCTGATGGCGATGAAGCGCGGCTACACCGCCATGGAGTACAAGAGCACGATCCGCAAGCTGCGCGCCGTGCGGCCGCAGATCTCGCTGTCCTCCGACTTCATCGTGGGCTTCCCGGGCGAGACCGAGCAGGACTTCGCCCGGCTGATGAAGCTGGTGGAGGACGTCGGCTACGACGCGAGCTTCTCCTTCATCTTCAGCCCGCGGCCCGGCACGCCGGCCTCGAACCTGCACGACGATACGCCGCACGAGGTGAAGCTCAAGCGCCTGCAGCACCTGCAGGCGGTGCTGGAGGAGAACGTGCGCCGCATCAGCGCCAGCCGGGTGGGCACGGTCCAGCGCATCCTGGTCGAGGGCCCTTCGCGCAAGGACCCGAACGAGCTGATGGGGCGCACGGAGTGCAACCGCATCGTCAACTTCGCGGGCCCGCAGCGGCTGACGGGGCGGATGGTGGACGTGGCGATCACGCAGGCGCTGCCGCATTCGTTGCGCGGCGAGGTGGTGGTCGACGCGTCGGTGACCGCCTGAACGGTCACTCGATCCGCGCCCCGGACGCCTTCACCAGCACCCCGGCCTGCTCGTAGTCCGAGCGCAGCAGCGCCTGGAATTCGTCGGACGACATCGTGCCGGGCTCCACGCCCAGGTTCGCCAGCCGCTCCTGCACCGCGGGCAGTGCCAGCACCTTCTGCATGGCGGCGTTGATCTTCTCCACCTCCGCCTTCGGCAGCGACGCCGGCGCGAGCAGGCCGATCCAGGAATCGAACCTGTAGCCCGCGACGCCGGCCTCGGCGACGGTGGGCAGCTCCGGCATGAACTTCGAGCGCTGCGCGCCGGTGTACGCCAGGATCTTGATGCGGGGGTCCTGCTTGAAGCCCATCACGCCGATCAGGGAGGAGGCCACGCCCTGCACCCGTCCGGCGAGCACCTCGTTGACCGCATCGCCGGTGGACTTCATGGGCACGTGCTGCATGTCGAGCCCGGCGCGCGACAGGAAATAGGCCATGCCGAGATGGGTCGCGCTGCCGTTGCCGGCCGAGGCGTAGTTCAGCCTGCCGGGCTGCGCCTTGACCAGCTTCACGTAGTCGGCCAGCGAGTTCACGCCCAGGTTGCCCGGCGCCGCGATCACGTAGCCGGTGTTGCCGACGTAGGCCACGCCCACGAAGTCCTTCACCGGGTCGTAGGGCAGCTTGCTGTAGAGATGGCCCGCCAGCGTGTGGCTTGCGGCGGCCAGCACGAGCGTGTTGTTGTCGCTGGCCTTGGCGGCCTGCGCGGTCCCGACCGTTCCGCCGGCGCCCGGCCGGTTCTCGACGATCACCGACGCACCGAGCTGCTGCCCGAGTTCGGCGTTGAAGGTGCGGGCGATCGTGTCCTGCACCGCGCCGGGGCCGAAGGGCACCACGATCCGGACCACGCGCTGCGCGAAGGCGGGCGTGGCCGCGGCGGCGGCGAGAACGAGCGCCAGCGCGGCGCTGCGGAAGGGGCGGAACTGCATCGGGGACTCCTCAGGGTTGGGCGAGCCACTTCTGCGCCAGCCGCACGAAATAGCTGGCGCCGATCGGGATGATCTCGTCGTTGAAGTCGAACGAGGTGTTGTGGATGATGCAAGGCCCGGGGCCGTGCTCGGGCAGGCGGTGGCCGCCGTCGCCGTTGCCGATGAAGGCATAGCAGCCCGGTCGCACGTTCAGCATGTGGGCGAAATCCTCGGCCGCCATCACGGCCGGGAACCGGTCGTCCACGCGCTGCGCGCCGACGATCTCGCGCATCACCTCGGCGGCGAAGCGCGCCTCGCGTTCGTGATTGACCACCGGCGGCGAGGCCCGGCGGAAGCTCACCTCGGCCCGGCAGCCGTGCGCGGCGGCAATGCCTTCGGCCAGGCGCCGGATGCCGGCCTCGATGCGGTCGGTGGCCTCGGTGGAGAAGGTGCGCACGGTGCCGCCCACCCAGGCCTCGTCCGGGATCACGTTGGGCGCGCCCGAGCCCTGGACCTGCGTCACCGCCAGCAGCGCCCGCTCGGTCGAAGGGATCGTCCTGGCCACCAGGGCCTGCAGCTGCTGCCCGAGGTCGAGCACGGCCGCCACGGGATCGATGCCCGTGTGCGGCTGCGAGGCATGCGTGCCGCGGCCGTGCAAGGTCACCCGCCAGGTATTGCTCGAGGCCATGAGCGGACCCGGATTCAGCGCGAAGCTGCCGGTGGGTACCGCGAAGTTGTGCAGCGCGAACACGGCCTCGCACGGGAAGCGTTCGAACAGGCCCTCCTGCACCATCTTCAGCGCGCCCGCCTTGCCCATCTCCTCGGCCGGCTGGAAGATGAAGTGGACCGTGCCGTCGAAGTCGCGCGCCTGCGCGAGGTGCCAGGCCGCGGCCAGCAGCATGGTCGTGTGGCCGTCGTGCCCGCACGCGTGCATGCGGCCGTCGTGGCGGGAGCGGTGCGCGAAGCGGTTCTCTTCCTGCAGCGGCAGCGCGTCGAGGTCGGCGCGCAGGCCGACGGTGCGCCGGCCGCTGCCGTTGCGCAGCACGCCGACCACGCCGGTGCCGGCGATGCCGGTGTGCACCTCGACGCCCCACTCGCGCAGCCGCTCGGCCACGAGGTTCGACGTGCGATGCTCCTCGAAGCCGAGCTCCGGGTGCATGTGGATGTCGCGGCGCAGGGCCACGAAGCGGGCGATGTCGGCGAAGCTGTCGACGAGGTTCAAGGGGTCCTCCGCGTGGGGAAGCGAGTATAGGGGCCGTCCGTGCGCTCGGCAGTGCCTACGTTTGGTTGCCCGGTCGCGCGTAGGGCCGGCGCATACTCCGCGCGCCTTTTCGAAGGAGCTGCGCCATGCCCGACTACCAGCAGGCCCGCGACACGCTCGGTGCCGCGCTCTCCGTGGCCGAGGAGAACAGCCCGGAGTGGATCAAGCTGAAGGCCGCGATCGCCGCCCTGGACGCCGCGGCCGATGCGGAGTCCCGGGCCGCCTTCGGCACCGCCTCGCTGCGGCTGGAGGACGCGGCCGCCAAGCTGGAGACCATCGTCGCCGGACTGCAGTCCCACCCGGCCTGGCAGTTGCTGGAACGCTCGCGCTTCGCGCTGAACCAGATCAATGCCCTGCACGACGGCGTCGATCACCTGCTCTCCGGGGAGCCGGCGAGCGCCTTGCCGGGCATGGACGACACCAACCGGGCCAGCTTTCCCTCCCCCGCCGAGCCGATCGTGCCGCCAATGCGCGAGTTGTCCCGCCCCATCAACGGACACGACGGCGCGCAGGCGGGCCCGGCCAGCGTGCAGCGCATGGTCGCCGACATCCTGCGGCGCGAAGGCGGCTACGTGAACCACCCGAACGACCGCGGCGGCCCGACCAAGTTCGGCATCACGCTGCGCACGCTGGCCAACTGGCGCCAGCGCGGCGTCGACGCGGAGGACGTGCGCAACCTGGGCGTACAGGAAGCCGAGAAGATCTACCTCGCCAACTACTTCACCGGCCCCCGGATCAACCGGCTGCCGGAGCGGCTCCAGCCCGTGATGTTCGACATGAGCATCAACCACGGCCCCGCCACCGCGGTCAAGCTGCTGCAGCGCACCCTGACCGAGGCGGGCTTCCCCTGCGTGGTGGACGGCGGCATCGGCGACCAGACGATAGGCGCCGCACGGCAGGCGGACCAGGCCCTGGGCCCGGAGCTCGTGAACCGCCTGGTGGAGAGCCGCCTGGCGCTGTACCACCGCATCGCCCAGGGCGACCGCAGCCAGCGCGTCTTCCTGGCCGGCTGGACCAAGCGAGCCAACGAATTCCGGGCCTGAAAGGACGGCAAGAACACTTCAGCGACGCGCTCCGCCCCCTCTCCCCCTCGGGGGAGAGGGTTGGGGAGAGGGGGTTCCTGTGACGCCCGGAAGCCCAGGATGCCTTTCTAGCCGGAGGCTAGAAAGGCATCTTGGGCATCCCTTTCCCCCCACCCATGCGCTTCATCAGCTTCATCAGCCCGCCGCCCTTCATCTTCTTCATCATCGTCTGCATCTGCTCGAACTCGTTGAGCAGGCGGTTGACTTCCTGCACCTGGACGCCGGCGCCGGCGGCGATGCGGCGCTTGCGGGTCGCCTTGATGATCTCGGGCTTGCGGCGCTCCGCCGCGGTCATGGAGCAGATGATCCCCTCCTTGCGGCGGATGTCGCGCTCGGCCTTCTCCATGTCGACGTGGCCGGCCTTGGCCTGCACCTGCGCCGGCATCTTGTCCATCAGCGTGGACAGGCCGCCCATCTGCTTCATCTGCTGCAGCTGGGCCAGGAAGTCGTTCAGGTCGAAGCCCTCGCCGCTCTTGACCTTGGCGGCGAGCTTCTGCGCGGCCTCGATGTCGACGCCGGCCTGCACCTGCTCCACCAGCGCCACGATGTCGCCCATGCCGAGGATGCGGCCCGCGTGGCGCTCGGCGTCGAACACCTCCAGGCCGTCGATCTTCTCGCTGACACCGGCGAACTTGATCGGCGCGCCCGTGACCTGGCGCACCGACAGCGCCGCGCCGCCGCGCGAGTCGCCATCGAGCTTGGTCAGGACGATGCCGGTGAGCGGCAGCGCCTCCTTGAAGGCCTTGGCCGTGTTGACCGCGTCCTGGCCCTGCATGGCGTCCACCACGAACAGGGTCTCCACCGGCTTCACCGCCGCGTGCAGTTCCTTGATCTCGCGCATCATGGCCTCGTCGATCGCGAGGCGGCCGGCGGTGTCGACCAGCAGCACGTCGAAATACTGCCGGCGGGCGTGATCGAGCGCGGCCCGGGCGATGTCCACCGGCTTCTGGTCCGGCGAGCTCGGGAACCACTCGGCGCCAGCCTGCTTCGTCACCGTCTTGAGCTGCTCGATGGCGGCCGGCCGGTAGACGTCGCCGGAGACCGTGAGCACCTTCTTCTTGCGCTTCTCGATCAGGTGCTTGGCCAGCTTGGCGGTGGTGGTCGTCTTGCCCGCGCCCTGCAGGCCCGCCATCAGGATCACGGCGGGCGGCTGGGTGGCGAGATTGATGTCCGCCACGCCCTGGCCCATGGTGGCCACGAGTTCGCGGTGGACGATGCCGACCAGGGCCTGGCCCGGGTTCAGGGAACCCACGACCTCCTGGCCCAGCGCCTTCTCCTTGACGCGCGCGACGAAGTCGCGCACGACGGGCAGCGCCACGTCGGCTTCCAGCAGCGCCATGCGCACTTCGCGCAGCATCTCCTGGACGTTTTCTTCGGTGATGCGGGCCTGGCCGCGCATCTGCTTGACCAGGCGGGAAAGTTTTTCGGAGAGTGCGGAGGCCATGGGGTGTGGTGGTTGCGCGCCGCGTGACCGGTCCGCGGGGAACGGAAGGGCTAAACTTGTCCCATGATTCTATCCAGCGCGTCCCCGGCCAGCCTGGCCCTGAGCGTCGCCACGGCCGCGGCCTATGCGTTGCCGGCCGCCGGCCACTCCCGGCTGAGCGAAGTCGCCGCACGGCGGGCGCTGCTGGCCGCCTGGCTGCTGCACGGCCTGACCCTCGGCTGGGGCCTGCTGGGAGAGTCGCCGCGCTTCGGTTTCGCGCCGGCCGTGTCCATGACGGCCTGGCTCGTGCTGACGGTCTACGCCGTGGAAAAGCAGATGTTTCCGCAACTGCAGGCCCGCTGGGCGCTGGCGGCGCTGGGCTCGGCGGCGGTGCTGCTGGCCCTGGTCTTCCCCGGCTCGCCCCTGCACGTCACCACCTCGCCGTGGCTGCCGCTGCATTGGGCCCTGGGCATCGCGGCCTACGGCCTGTTCGCCGCCTCCGTGGTCCACGCCTGGCTGATGCAGCGCGCCGAATACACCATGCGCCATGCGGCCGAACCGGAGGCCGGCCTCCCGCTGCTGACCCTGGAACGCCTCACCTTCCGCTTCGCCACCGCCGGTTTCGTGCTGCTGTCGGCGACGCTGCTGGCCGGCGTGTTCTTTTCCGAGGTGCTGTACGGCCGCGCCTGGCGCTGGGACCACAAGACGATCTTCTCCATGCTGGCCTGGATCGCCTTCGCGCTGCTGTTGCTGGGGCGGGCCCGCTTCGGCTGGCGCGGGCGCAAGGCGGTGCGCGTGATCTACGTCGGCTCCCTGCTGCTGCTGCTGGCCTACGTCGGTTCCCGCTTCGTGCTCGAAGTCCTGCTCCGGAAGCCCGACGCATGAAGTACCTGCTGCTGTTCGCGGTGCTGTTCGTCGCCTACATGCTGTGGCGCAACGCCCGCGTGACCGACGAGCGGGAAACCCGCTCCCGGCGCCCGCCCCCGCCCGCCGACCCGCAGGAGATGGTGAGCTGCCCGGTGTGCGGGCTGCACCTGCCGCGCTCCGAGGCGGTGCCGGGCCAGCGCGGCATCCTCTACTGCAGCAACGAGCACCGGCTGCGCGCCGACGGCTGACATGAGCCCCCACGGTCGCTCACTTCGTGTAACTCCCTGCCCCCCGCGGGGGCCATCAGCGCCCTTCGGGCGGCCGGGCGGGCGCTGAAAGCGATGGTCACGGCGTACTCTTCCGGCCATTCCACCTGGACCTGGGACGCGCCGGTGGTCGCCCGGCCGCCCGGCGTGTCCGCCTTCGAACGCCTGTGGCGCGGCTTCATGTCGGCGCGCATCGGCATCGCGATCGTGCTGCTGTTCGTGCTGGCCGGGATCGCGCTCGCCGGCATCGCCCCGGTCTTTCCCTGGCAGTTCGCCCTCTGCAGCGCCTACCTCGCGGCCTCGCTGGCGGTGCGCCTGTTCATGAAGCCGGTGCCGCCGGGCCGCACCTTCGATCCGCAGTGGGTCTCCACCATCGGCATCGACCTGCTTGCGTTCTCGCTGCTGCACTTCCTGCAGGTCGCCAACCTCAGCTTTTCGCCGCTGTTCGCGGTGCCGGTGCTGACCGCCTCCGTGCTCGGCTCCTTGCTGCTGGCGCTGGGCACGGCCGCCGCCGTCACGCTGCTGCTGCTGGTCGACGCCTCGCTGCAGGCGCTGGAACCCGAGCACACCGCCCGCCTGGTGCAGGCGGCGCTCACCGGCGGCGGCTATTTCGTGGTGGCGCTGCTGGCCAACGAACTCGCGATGCGGCTCGCGCGCGAGGAGGAGGCGGCGCGCCGCAGCCTGTCGGCCGCCCGCACCCAGGCGCACGTCAACGAACTGGTGATCGAGACGCTGGGCGACGGCCTGCTGGTGGTCGGCATGGACTGGCGCATCCACGCCGCAAACCCCTCCGCCCGCCAGCTGCTCGGTTGGCAGGCGCCGGAAGCGCCGGCCTCGCTGGCGCTGGTGTCGCGCCCCGGCTGGCGGCCGCTGGCCGCGATCGCCCAGCGCACCTTCGACACCATGGACCCGCAGAGCGCCGAACTGGCGCTCGAACTCACGCCGGGCGAGCGCCTGCACCTGCGCGTGCGCACCCGGCCCACCTCCGCGCAGGACCCCTACAGCGAAACCCTCTGCGTGATGTTCCTGCAGGACCTGCGCGAGGCCGAGGCGCAGGTGCGCACCGAGAAGCTGGCCGCCATGGGCCGCATGTCGGCCGCCGTGGCCCACGAGATCCGCAACCCGCTCGCCGCCATCGCCCAGGCCAACGCGCTGCTGGCCGAGGAACTGTCCGACGCGGGACAGCGGCAACTGAGCGACATGGTGGGCAAGAACGCGCACCGGCTGTCGCAGATCGTCGAGGAGATCCTCAACCTCGTCCGCGTCCCGCAGCAGCCGGTGGCGGACTGGCTGGAACTGGACCAGTCGGTGGGGGGCTTCGTCGGCGAATGGGAACGGCAGGCGCAGGCCGGGGCGCGGATGCGCCTGCTGCTAAATTCGGGCACGGCCTGGGTCACCTTCGACGGCGAGCACCTGCGGCGCGTGCTGGTCAACCTCCTGGACAACGCGCTGCGCTACGCCTCGGCCGCGCCCGCGGCCATCGTGGTGGCCACGGTCATGGGTTCGACCAAGGCGCGGCTGCAGGTCTGGAGCGACGGCGCGCCGCTCGACGCGAGCGTGCAGCGGCACCTGTTCGAGCCCTTCTTCTCCTCCGAGAGCCGCTCCAGCGGCCTGGGCCTCTTCATCTGCCGCGAACTGTGCCAGCGCCACGGCGCCACGGTCGCCTACACGCGCGGCCGCGCCCCCGACGGCAGCGGCCGCGAGGGCAACGCCTTCACCGTGACATTCCGCACGCGCGCGAGCATGGTGCCCGGAGGCGCGCCGTTTGACACAATAGGAGCCTGATGCCCCCGCCCGCAGCCGTTCCCCGCGTGCTCGTCGTCGACGACGAACCGGACCTTCGCACCCTCTACGAACTGACGCTGCTGCGCGAAGGCTACCGCGTGGACGCCGCGGGAACCCTGGAGGAGGGCTGGACGCTGCTGGCGCAGCAGCGCTTCGACGCCGTGATCACCGACATGCGGCTGCCCGACGGCCTCGGGCTGGAGCTGCTGCATCGCATGGCGGCGCAGCAGCGGCCCGAGCGCTGCATCGTGATGACGGCCTACGGGTCCGCCGAGAACGCCGTGGAGGCGCTCAAGGCCGGCGCCTTCGACTACCTGACCAAGCCGGTGGACCTGAAGCAGTTCCGCGCGGTGGTGGCCGCCGCGATCGAGGAAAGCGGCGTGCCCGAGCGCCAGCGCAGCTCGGGCGCCCCGCGCGCGCACGGCGCCGGCGAGCAGCGCGCCAGCGGCGCGGGCGCGCTGGCGCGGCTGGTGGGCGAGTCGGCGCCGATGCGGCAGGTGAAGGAACGGGTGGGCAAGGTGGCGCGCAGCATGGCCCCCGTGCTGGTGCGCGGCGAGTCCGGCACCGGCAAGGAGCTGGTGGCGCGCGCCATCCACGCGTGCAGCCACCGCGCCGACGGCCCCTTCGTCGCGGTCAACTGCAGCGCCATCCCCGAGACCCTGCTGGAGGCGGAATTCTTCGGCGCCAGGAAGGGCTCCTACACCGGCGCCACCGCCGACCGCGAGGGCTTCTTCCAGGCGGCGCGCGGCGGCACGCTGTTCCTCGACGAGATCGGCGACCTGCCGCTGCCCATGCAGTCCAAGCTGCTGCGCGCCATCCAGGAGCGCAGCGTGCGCGCCATCGGCTCCACGCAGGAGGAGGCGGTGGACGTGCGCATCGTCAGCGCCACCCACAAGGACCTCGCCGCCGACGTGCAGGCCGGCCGCTTCAGGCAGGACCTGTTCTACCGCCTCAACGTGATCGAGATCCTGGTGCCGCCGCTGCGCGAGCGGCGCGAGGACCTGCCGACGCTGTGCACCGCGCTGCTGTCCCGCATCGCGCAGGAGACCGGGATGCCCGCGCCGCAGCTGTCGCCGCAGGTGCTGGCGCAGCTGCAGGCGCATCCGCTGCCCGGCAACGTGCGCGAGCTGGAGAACCTGCTGCACCGCGCGCTGGCGCTGAGCGACGGCTCGGAGCTGCAGGTCGACCTCACGCCTTCGGCGTCGGCGCCGGCACCGGCGCCCTCGCCCACCGAAGCGCCCGCTGCCGCGGCCGCGGAACGCGTGCCCAGCGACCTGCAGGCCTACCTGGACCAGCAGGAGCGCGAGATCCTGATGAAGGCGCTGCGCGAAACCAACTTCAACCGCACCGCCGCAGCGCAGCGCCTGGGCCTGAGCCTGCGCCAGATCCGCTACCGCATCGCCCGCCTGGCCATCGCGACGCCGGGCAGCGAAGAGCCCGATGACAACGGCACCTGAGCCGGCCGACGCGCTCTGGGCGCAGGGCTGGTACCGCTTCGCCCACCAAGTGGCGTCGCCCAACTTCGGGCCGCGGCCCGAAGGCAGCGCGATCGACCTGATCGTGCTGCACTCGATCAGCCTGCCGCCCGGGGTGTACGGCGGCGACGAGGTGGAGCGCCTGTTCACCAACCGGCTGGACTGGGATGCGCATCCCTATTTCCAGCAGATCCGCGGCGCCGAGGTGTCGGCGCACTTCTTCATCCGCCGCGACGGCGCGCTGCTGCAGTTCGTGAGCTGCGACGCGCGGGCCTGGCATGCCGGTGCCTCGAGCTGGCGCGGGCGCGCCAACTGCAACGACGATTCGATCGGCATCGAGCTGGAAGGCCTGGAGGGCGAGACCTTCGAGGACGCGCAGTACGAAGCGCTGGCCGCGCTGTGCGCCGCGATCGCGCAGCACTATCCGGTGCGCCACGTCGCCGGCCACGAGCACATCGCGCCGGGGCGCAAGAAGGATCCGGGTCCGGGCTTCGAGTGGGCCCTGCTGAAGCGCGACCTCGGCTGGCCGCAAGACTGGTTCCCCACCGCGTGAGCCGGCGAGAAACGAAGCCTCCGCGCAACAGTTCCCGCATTTCGCTTCCGGATGAACGCTCGCGCACACCGCCGGTGGTGTCGCGCACCGGACTCCTCCGAGCTGGCCCCACGCGCGGTGGATAACTCCCCCCGACGCCCGCACCGCATCGGGAAAAGCGCGCGCAGCCCGCGCCAGCACTCGCATCGAACCCGCGCCGTGGCAGCGCGCGGGCGCGCCGCGGACGGTGAAAAGCCTGTGGAAAACGCTGTGCAGACCATGTGCTCCACTCGGATCGTGGGCACTACCTATAGTGCTTGCTGGCGGCCCGGACACTAGATATAGTGCCTGCCACGTTGCGGGCTCGCCGTCCTTGCCCCAGCACAAAGAACACACGCACGAGAGGAAGAAACGAAGATGCACCCTGGCCTGGCCACTCCCCTCCAGCCGCTCTCCAGCTCGCTGAACCCGCCGCAATCCGGCGGCGCCGGTGCGGCGGCCAACAGCCCGCTCGCCCACTACCAGATCCTGCGCCGCAACGGCGCGGTGGTCCCCTTCGAGCCGAACAAGATCGCCATCGCGATGATGAAGGCCTTCCTGGCCGTGCACGGCACGCAGGGCGCCGCGTCCGCCAGCGTGCGCGAGACGGTGGACGGCCTCACGCAGGCGGTGGTGCGCGGCCTCGTCCGCTCGCGCCCGGGCGGCGGCACCTTCCACATCGAGGACGTGCAGGACCAGGTCGAACTGGGCCTGATGCGCGGCGGCCACCACGAGGTCGCGCGCGCCTACGTGCTGTACCGCGAGCGCCGCGCGCAGGAGCGCGCCAAGCAGGGGCGGGAAGAAGCGCCGGCCACGCCGCAGTTCCACGTGCTGGACCACGGCCAGCGCGTGCCGCTGGACGTCGCGTCGCTGCAGCAGCTGATCGTCGCGGCCTGCGAGGGCCTCGGTGCCGAGGTGAAGCCGGAGCCGATCGTTGCCGAAACGATGCGCAACTTGTACGACAGCGTGCCGCTGGACGAGGTCTACAAGGCGTCGATCCTGGCCGCCCGCACGCTGATCGAGAAGGAGCCCGACTACACCTTCGTCACCGCCCGCCTGCTGCTGCACACGATCTTCAAGGAAGCATTGGGCGAGGAAGTCGCCCCGGCCGAGCGCGCCGCCGCCTACGCCGACAACTTCCCGCTCTTCGTCAAGAAGGGCGTGGAGAACGAGCTGCTGGACGAGAAGCTGCTGCAGTACGACCTGAAGCGCCTGGGCGCCGCGCTGAAGCCCGAGCGCGACCTGAAGTTCGACTACCTGGGCCTGCAGACCCTGTACGACCGCTACTTCCTGCACGTGCGCAAGACCCGCATCGAGCTGCCGCAGGCCTTCTTCATGCGCGTGGCCATGGGGCTGGCGCTCAACGAGATCGACCGCGAGGCCCGCGCGATCGAGTTCTACGAAGTGCTGAGCAGCTTCGACTTCATGTCGTCCACGCCGACGCTGTTCAACAGCGGCTCGCTGCGCTCCCAGCTGTCCTCCTGCTACCTGACCACGGTGCCGGACGACCTGGACGGCATCTACGAATCGATCAAGGAAAACGCCCTGCTGTCCAAGTTCGCCGGCGGCCTGGGCAACGACTGGACCCGCGTGCGCGCGCTGGGCTCCCACATCAAGGGCACCAACGGCGAGTCGCAGGGCGTCGTGCCCTTCCTGAAGGTGGTCAACGACACGGCCGTGGCCGTCAACCAGGGCGGCAAGCGCAAGGGCGCCGTCTGCGCCTACCTGGAATCCTGGCACCTGGACGTCGAGGAATTCCTGGAGCTGCGCAAGAACACCGGCGACGACCGCCGCCGCACCCACGACATGAACACGGCCAACTGGATCCCGGACCTGTTCATGCGCCGCGTGATGGAAAAGGGCGAGTGGACGCTGTTCTCGCCCTCCTCCGTGCCGGACCTGCACGACAAGTTCGGCACCGAGTTCGAGAAAGCCTATGTCGCTTACGAGGAAAAGGCGAAGCGCGGCGAGATCAAGCCGTCCAGGACGGTCCAGGCCAACGACCTGTGGCGCAAGATGCTCTCGATGCTGTTCGAGACCGGCCACCCCTGGATCACCTTCAAGGACGCCTGCAACGTCCGCTCGCCGCAGCAGCACGTGGGCGTGGTGCACTCGTCCAACCTGTGCACCGAGATCACCCTGAACACCTCGGACACCGAGACGGCGGTCTGCAACCTGGGCTCGGTGAACCTGCTGCAGCACCTGAAGGACGGCCGGATCGACCAGGAGAAGCTGAAGCGCACCGTCGCCACGGCCATGCGGATGCTCGACAACGTGATCGACATCAACTACTACGCGGTCAAGAAGGCCCGCGACTCCAACCTGCGCCACCGCCCGGTCGGCCTGGGCGTGATGGGCTTCCAGGACGCGCTCTACGAACTGCGGATCCCCTACGCCTCGACCGAGGCCATCCAGTTCGCCGACGAGTCGATGGAAGCGGTCTGCTACCACGCCTACTGGGCCTCGACCGAGCTGGCGCGCGAGCGCGGCCGCTACTCCAGCTACAAGGGTTCGCTGTGGGACCAGGGCGTCCTGCCGCCGGACACGCTGGCCCTGCTGGCCGCCCAGCGCGGCGAGCAGTACGTGGAGGTCGACCGTTCCGCCACCCTCGACTGGGACGCGCTGCGCCGCAAGATCGCCGCCGACGGCATGCGCAACTCCAATTGCGTCGCCATCGCGCCGACCGCCACGATCTCCAACATCATCGGCGTGGACGCCTCGATCGAGCCCTGCTTCGGCAACCTGTCGGTCAAGTCCAACCTGTCGGGCGAGTTCACCGTGATCAACCATTACCTGGTGCGCGACCTCAAGCGCCTGGGCATCTGGGACGACGTCATGGTGATGGACCTGAAGCACTTCGACGGCTCGCTGCGCCCGATCGACCGGGTGCCGGAGGACGTGAAGGCGCTCTACGCGACCGCCTTCGAGGTCGAGCCGGTGTGGCTGGTGGAAGCCGCGGCGCGCCGGCAGAAGTGGATCGACCAGGCCCAGTCGCTCAACATCTACATGGCCGGCGCCTCGGGCAAGAAGCTGGACGAGACCTACAAGCTCGCCTGGCTGCGCGGCCTGAAGACCACCTACTACCTGCGCACGACCAGCGCGACGCAGGCCGAGAAGTCGACGGTCCAATCCGGCCGGCTGAATGCGGTGAGCAACGGCACCGCCGCGGGCGGCGGCATGTCCGCCCTCGACGCGGCGGCGGCGGCGGCGCGCGCGCAGATCGAGGCGGCGACGCCCGCGACGGACATCAGGTTCTGCGGCGTCGACGACCCCACCTGCGAAGCGTGCCAGTGAGCACGGCGTGAGGTGCTTGCGTGCGCGCGATGCGCACGCAAGCACGAACGAGAGCCAAGAGTTGTCGGCGTTCTCCGACAGAACGTCGATGCAAGCAAGCAACAAAATGCGTGCCGAGTGTGAACGGACACTTTGATTTCCCCACACAGGCTCACATAATCCGAGCACTGGAAAACCTATGTTGACCTGGGACGACGAAGTCACGCCCACACCGTCAAAGTCCGTGAGCAGCGGTTTGCAATCGAACCGCCAGCCGACCGTTCCCATTCCCCAACCTGCCTTGCGCACGCTGGACGACGGCGCCGTCGCTCCGGCGGCCCCCGTCGCGACGCAGCCGGCCGCGCGCATCCCGGCGGGCTCCGCGCAGTCGAACAGCGCGCGCCGCGTGGCCGCCGCCGACAAGCGCATCATCAACGGCCAGACCGACGTCAACCAGCTCGTCCCCTTCAAGTACAAGTGGGCCTGGGAGAAGTACCTGGCCACCTGCGCCAACCACTGGATGCCGCAGGAAATCAACATGAACCGCGACATCGCCCTGTGGAAGGACCCGAACGGCCTTTCCGAGGACGAGCGCCGGATCATCAAGCGCAACCTCGGCTTCTTCGTCACCGCCGACTCCCTGGCCGCCAACAACATCGTGCTGGGCACCTACCGCCACATCACGGCGCCGGAGTGCCGCCAGTTCCTGCTGCGCCAGGCCTTCGAGGAGGCGATCCACACCCACGCCTACCAGTACATCGTGGAGTCGCTCGGCCTGGACGAGGCCGAGATCTTCAACGCCTACCACGAGGTCCAGGCGATCCGCGACAAGGACGAGTTCCTGATCCCGTTCATCGACGGGATCATGGACCCCGCCTTCCACACCGGCACGCCGGAGGCCGACCAGCGCCTGCTCAAGAGCCTGATCGTCTTCGCCTGCCTGATGGAGGGCCTGTTCTTCTACGTCGGCTTCACCCAGATCCTGGCGCTGGGCCGGCAGAACAAGATGACCGGCGCCGCCGAGCAGTACCAGTACATCCTCCGCGACGAGTCGATGCACTGCAACTTCGGCATCGACCTCATCAACCAGATCAAGCTCGAGAACCCGCACCTCTGGACCGCCGAATTCAAGGCGGAGATCAAGGCGCTGTTCCTCAAAGCCGTCGAACTCGAGTACCGCTACGCCGAGGACACCATGCCCCGCGGCGTGCTGGGGCTCAATGCATCCATGTTCAAGGGCTACCTTCGCTACATCGCGAACCGCCGCGCCACGCAGATCGGCCTGGAAGCGCTGTTCCCGAACGAAGAAAATCCCTTCCCGTGGATGAGTGAGATGATTGACCTGAAGAAAGAGCGCAATTTCTTTGAGACCCGCGTGATCGAATACCAGACGGGTGGCGCCCTTTCATGGGATTGAACGGCAACTGCGAATGAGCTTGGACAAAGCCCGCACGCTCCACGGTCCGGAGAGACCGGGGCGGGCGGGCATGGTGTTCGTGGGGCTGGGCTACGGCCCAACCCCACGGATCGCTTCGCGCCTCCCAACAAGGCGCCGGAGTGCTTCTTTGGTTGATGTTTGAGTCAACTTGAACAGGAGATAGAAATGGCAACTGCGAAGAAGTCGGCCGCCAAGAAGGCGACCGCGAAGAAGTCCCCCGCCGCGAAGAAGACGACGGCCAAGAAGGCCACGGCGAAGAAGACGACGGCGAAGAAGGCCACCGCCAAGAAGACGACGGCCGCCAAGAAGGCGCCGGCGAAGAAGGCGACGGCTGCCAAGCGCCCGGCTGCGAAGAAGACCGCCGCCAAGCGCCCGGCCGCGAAGAAGACCGCGGCGAAGCGCCCGGCTGCGAAGAAGACCGCGGCGAAGAAGACCACCGCCAAGAAGGCGACGGCGAAGAAGGCCGCCGGCGGCGCGCGCAAGACCGCTGCGAAGAAGACGACGGCCAAGAAGGCGGCCAAGAAGTCGTCCGGCGGCGCGAAGAAGGCGGCGAAAGCTCCTGCTGCCGCCGGCGCGTCCACCACGGCGGCGCCGGCGCCCGCGGCTCAGACCACGCTGAACCCGCAGGCCGCCTGGCCGTTTCCAACTGCAGCCAAGCCGTAAGCAGTCCCCGGAGAAAGCGCCCTGCGTTTTCTCCGAGGCTTGGCCTCGCCTAGACCCGCACCTCGGTGCGGGTCTTTTACTTGGTGCCCCGGTTTTTCTCCTCCACTTCCGGGGAAGGGCCGGGGTACGGGCGTTCCCCGCCCTAATCTAGCCCCCATGAAGGACGCCCAGGCCGACCTGTTCGGCGCACCTCCACCCGCCACCCCGCCCCTGCCCGAAGGCCTGCGCTACGAGGAGGAATTCCTGTCGCGCGAAGAAGAAGCCGCGCTCGTCGCCCGAATCGGGCAACTCCCGCTCGCGCCCATGAAGTACCAGCAGTACACCGCCCTGCGCCGCGTGGTGAGCTACGGCGGCCAGTACGACTTCAGCGCCCGCCAGCTGAACGAAGCCGACCCGCTGCCGGCGTGGCTGGATCCCTTGCGCGAGCGGGCCGCGGCCTGGATCGGCATCGATCCCGCGTCGTTCACCCAGGCCCTCATCGCCGAGTACCGCCCCGGCACGCCGCTCGGCTGGCACCGCGACGTGCCCGCTTTCGAAGACATCGTCGGCATCTCGCTGCTGAACGAGGCGCTCATGCGCTTGCGGCCCTACCCACCCGAGGCCCCGAAAAAATCGGACGTGGTGAGACTCGCGCTGGCGCCGCGCTCGATCTACCTGCTGCGCGGCGTGGCGCGCTGGAGCTGGCAGCACAGCGTCGCGCCGACGAAGCTGCTGCGGTACTCGGTCACCTTCCGCACTCCTTCGACCGGGCGCCGCCCGCACCGGTCCTAGCCGAGGGCGGGCGTCGCCTGCAGGCCGGCCGGATGGCGCCTTCCATTGAGCAGCACGCCGATCCAGCCGCGCCGCACCCACCAGGCATACGTGAGCAGGCACACCGCGGTCGTGACCCCGATGTTCGCCAGGATCTTCACCTCCGCCGGCAACGGCAGCCCGAACAGCAGCGCCCCGAACACCATGGTCAGCGGCATGTGCACCAGGTAGACCCAGTACGCGCTGTCGGCCAGCCACGCCATCCAGGCCCGCCGCGCGTCGAGCACGCGCAGGGCGAGCCCGATCCAGGCGAAGCTCCACAACCAGGCCGCGGCGTTGTACGCGTAGGCGATGAAGAAGGGGGGCGCATAGCGCTTCAGCAGGTCGAGCG
This sequence comes from Ramlibacter monticola, assembly GCF_016722785.1. Lineage (GTDB taxonomy): Bacteria > Pseudomonadota > Gammaproteobacteria > Burkholderiales > Burkholderiaceae_C > Ramlibacter > Ramlibacter monticola. The sequence continues at coordinate 301,230 of NZ_JAEQNE010000005.1, forward strand.
CGAGGAGGAAGAATGCCAGGCCGGCGAAGGCGAAGACACCCCAGTGCCGCCGGTACGCCGCGAACAGCACCTGCTGGTGCGCGAACAGGGCGAGGCCGAAGGCGAAGAACAGGCCGTGGTGCAGCCACTCGGGCGGCGGCGGCAGGAACGAGCCTCCCACCGGCAGGAAACCGCCCGGATAGGCGCTTCCGATCCAGGCCAGCGGGAGCGCGAGCAGCACGAAGCCCCACCAGCGGGCCCCGAGCAGCCCGAGGCAATTGCCGGCGCACTGCAGCCACGCCCCCAGCCGCCGGCCGCCCAGCCGCAGCACCAGGGCCGTCGCGACGCTGTACCAGATCAGCATCCACAGGAACCACAGGTGCATCGTGTTCGGCGCGCCCGACAGATGGGCCGGCACGACGCTTTCGTCCAGCCCCCAGCGGCCGTGCGCGATCCGGTTCAGGAAGGCCAGCCCGGCGAGGCTGCTGGCGAAAAACAGGAGTGGCCAGAACACGGCAAAGGGCAAGGCCAGCCGGCACATCCGGTGCCGCAGCATGCCCATGGCGCCGAGACGCTGCGCCAGCAGCGCGACGAAGAAGCCCGCGAGGATGAAGAACACGGGCATGCGGAAGGCGTGGATGAAGGTGACCAGCATGTCGGCCACCGCCGTGCGGCGCTCGTCGCGCCAGGGGAGCGAGGTGGGCCCGACGACGTGCATGAAGCTCACGTGCAGCACGATGCCCAGCCACATCATGATCGCACGCAGGTTGTCCAGCGCGTGCAGGCGGGGCTGCCTGGCCAGGTCCATGGCCGTCGATTCTGCGCCAGCGGCCGCACCGGCGCAGCCGCTGCGCTATTCCATCACCTTGCGCACGCCCTCGGACGGCCGGGGCTCGCGCAGGCGCCGGGCCGGAGCTTCGGGTTCTTCGGCCGCCAGTTCCATCCGGCGGCGCAGCCGCGCGGCCGCGTCGGCGTCGCCGTTCTTGTCCGCCAGCATCGCCTGCGCGCCCAGCCAGGCCATCACGGCGCGCCGCCAGCCCTGCTCGGACGCGGTGCTGCTGGCGATCTCCAGCACCTTCGGGTCGGCGCTGCCGGTGCGCAGCAGGACGCCCGCGGCGATCAGGCGCGAAACCGGGTTCCTGATCTTCTCCAGGCGCCCGGACCCCCCCTCCCCGACGAGGCCGCGGTAGTCCTCCGGCAGGGCCTTGGCCTGGTCCGGCGGCAGCTTACCCTCCAGGAAGTCCGCATAGGCGCGCTCGGCGTCGCCCACGTCCGGCCGCAGCGGCTCGAAGCCGCTGCAAGGCGAGAAGTCCAGGCTCGCCACGCGCACCGCGCAGCGGGTGAGTTCGGCGCGCGCCACCAGCGCAGGCTGGCCGGTGCTCGCCACCTCGTGCCGGAAGCGCTCGAACTCGGTCAGGGCCGCCGCGTCCCGCCCGGACAGGTAGGCGCGCTCGAAGCGGTCCTGCGCGCTGTCGGCGTTCACCAGCCAGTCCGGCTGGCGCGGCTTGTTGCCGCAGCCGGCCAGCAGCGCGAGCAGCGCGGCGAGCACGAGCAGCCTCATGGCAGTTCGATCTTCCGTTCCTTGGCGAACGGCCACTTGCGCTGCAGGTCGTTGATCAGGTCCTCGACCTTGCGCAGGTTGGTCTCGACCTCGCCGCGCAGCGTGCCGAGGTCGGCGGTGGCGTCGCGCACGTTGCCGGCCGCGCCCTGCGCCTCCACCAGCACGGCATCCACGCGCTGCAGGCTGCCGCGCGCGTCGGTCAGCAGGCCGTGCAACTGGCGCACGGTGGCCTGGGCGTCGGTGGCGAGGCCGTTCGTGCCGAAGACGCGAGTGTCCGCGTGCTGCACGAAGTTCTCGCCCCGCTGGGCGAGGCGCTGCACCTCCGCCATCGCCGAATTGGCCCGTTCCACCGCGGCGACCAGCTTGCGCGCGTCCTCCTCGTTGCCGAAGATCGCGTGCAGCGCGCCGCGGCGGCCCTGCAGCTTCTGCGTGAAGGCCTGCAGGTTGGCCATCGAGCGGTTCAGTTCCGAATCCGAGGCCGTGATCTGGTTCAGGTTGTCCAGCACGTCCTTCGCCGCGCCGACGACGCGGGCCAATTCCTCGTTGAAGTCGCCGCGCAGCACCTGCCGCTCCGCGCCGTCGGGCAGCGGCGGGTCGGTCAGCACGCCGCTGTAGGCGCGCAGCTGCGCCGGCCCCAGGATGGTCTTGATCAGCGTGAAGACGCTCGAGGTGCGCAGCCACTTGGCCTCGGACTCGAGCACGTCCACCTCGATGCGCACCTGGCCCTTCTCGCTCAGGGACACCTTCTTCACCGTCCCGATCGGAAAACCGGAGAAGGTCAGGTCCATGCCCGCCACCACGCCTTCGGCGTTGTCGGCGATCAGGTACAGCTGCTGCTTGGGTTCGAAGTAGCCGCGCGAGCGCATCAGGAAGATCGCCGCGACCAGGATCAGCGCCAGCGTGAACGCCAGCAGCATGGTCGCCTTCAGCTCCAGGTTCCGGACCGGCACGCGCGCGGTCGGCTCGGACTTCTGCACCGGGGTTTCGGGCGCCGTCGGCGGCGGCTTCGGCGGCTCGTGCGGGGGAGGCGGACTCAGCTTCTCGGTCATGGTCAGATGTAGTTCCCCACCAGCGACAGCGCCTCGAGGATCAGGAGCACGCCGAACATGCGCACCAGGCCCTGCAGGGCGGCGCTTTCGCGCGAGCCGTCGTCCTCGATATTGTTGAGGCCCGAGGCCATCGGGATGATGGACACCGCGATCGCGAAGAACAGCGTCTTCATCACGAAGATGAAGGTGAACATCGGGTTGAAGACGCGGCCGGTGGTGTGCATGTACGAACTGATGCCGGCGCTCGTGGGGCCCCATACCGCGAGGTAGGCGAGGATGCCCGCGACCACGCAGCTCAGGACGGCCAGCGTGATGCAGGCGAAGATGCCGGCCAGCAGCCGCGGCAGCACCTCCACCGCGATCGGATCCAGCCGCCGTCGCCGCAGCGTCCGGAAGTGCCCCATGCGCCGCATCTCGACCAGTGCGGCGCCATTCGGGATCGTGCAGCGCAGGGCCACGAAGAGGGCCGCGGTCAGGGGGATCAGTTCCACCAGCAGCACGCGGACCACCATCTCCAGCGCGTACTGCGACAGGCCGTAGTTCTCCGACGTCACGATCACGATGCGGGTGATGATCAGCGTGAACAGCGCGATCAGCACCGTGAACCAGCCCAGAATGGGCGCCGTGTCGATGTATACGTGGCGCGCGAGGTTGTAGCGCGTCTCCGGGCCGTAGCTGCGCGGCGAGAATGCGCGCACCACCATCACCGAACCGAAGAAGGTGATGCGCGCCCACGCGGCCGCCCAGCGGACCGGCGCCAGGCTGGTGTGGCCGACCCTGCGGTACCACATCGACAGATGGGTCATATCAGGCGATGGTAAGGGCGCTTTGACGCGCGCCTCGTAAGGCGGCGCCTACAGCAGAGCCTTCGCTGACCGGCGAGGGCCTGGCACGGGAGACTTCATGAGCGGATTCGATTGCGACCTGTTCGTCATCGGTGGCGGCAGCGGTGGCGTGCGCGCGGCGCGCAGGGCGGCGCAACACGGCGCGCGCGTGGTGCTGGCCGAGGCGGCGGCGCTCGGCGGCACGTGCGTGAACGTCGGCTGCATCCCGAAAAAGCTTTACAGCTATGCGGCGCACTTCGCCCACGACTTCGCCGACGCCGCCGGCTTCGGCTGGGACCTGCCGCCCGCGCGATTCGACTGGCAGCGGCTGAAGAGAAACCGCGCCGCGGAGATCGCGCGCCTCAATGGCGTGTACGAGGCGCTGCTGCGGGACGCCGGGGTCGAGCTCGTGCGGGGCTGGGCGACCCTGCTGGACGGCCATGCGGTGCAGGTCGCCACCGGCGCCGGCGACCGGCGCTGGCGCGCCGCCCACATCCTGCTCGCCACGGGCGCCACGCCTTCGGTGCCGCGCTTCCCCGGCTGCGAGCTGGTACTCACCTCGGACCAGATGTTCGACCTCGAGCCCTTCCCCCGCCGGCTGGTCGTGGTGGGCGGCGGCTACATCGCCTGCGAGTTCGCGTCGATCTTCCGCGGACTCGGCGCCGGGGTGACGCTGCTCTACCGCGGTGGCCAGGTCCTGCGCGGCTTCGACGACGACGTGCGCCGCTTCATCGCGCAGGAGCTGGCGAAGAACGGCGTGGACTTGCGCCTGCACAGCACCGTGGCCTCGGTCGCGCGCACCGGCGGGTCCCTCGCCGTCACGCTCGAACAGGGGGACGTGCTCGCGGCGGATGCGGTGCTCTATGCGACGGGGCGCGTGCCCAACGTGGCCGGGCTCGGCCTCGATGCCGCCGGGGTGGCGGTCGGCGCGCACGGCAACATCGTGGTCGACGAGGGCTTCCGCAGTTCCACGCCGTCGGTCTTCGCCGTCGGCGACGTGTCCTCGCACCTGCAGCTCACGCCGGTGGCGCTGGCGGAGGCGATGGTGGTCGTCGACCGCCTGTTCGGCGACGGCGGGCGCCGCATGGACTACGCGCTGGTTCCCACCGCCGTCTTCACGCACCCGAACATAGGCACGGTGGGACTCACCGAACAGCAGGCGCGGGAGCGGCACGGCGAGCCGCGCATCTTCCTTTCCGAGTTCCGCGCCCTCAGGCACACCCTCGGCGGCGGCAGCGAACGCACGCTGATGAAGCTGGTGGTGGACGCACAGAACGACCGCGTCCTGGGCCTGCACATGGTCGGCCCGGACGCGGGCGAGATCGTGCAGGGATTCGCCGTGGCGATGCGCGCGGGAGCGACGAAAAACCTGTTCGACAGCACCCTCGGGATCCACCCCACGGCGGCGGAGGAGTTCGTGACGATGCGTGAAGCAGTTACGCGCTGAGCCGTGGGGAAAGCGCATGTGACAACTTCACGTATGTCGCAACCCGTCGGACTGGGACTACAGGATTTACACGCGCTTAGCGCTTCCGCCCCATGTCTCAGGCGTTCAATAACGCATGAGCGCAAAGACCACAACGACCGGCAGGCAGGGCTGCTGCCGGTGGAGCCCAGGCATCGCAGCCCTCGCGGTCGCTGTCGGGTCGGCGGCGTTCTCCCAGGTGGTGTCGGTCCCATCGGCCCACCTGAACCACACCGAGGGGTCGGTTGCCTACGCTCCGCTCGGCGACAAGGAATGGCATGACGTACAGCCGCGCCGACTGCTCAAGCGCGGCGACCGGCTGTGGACGGACCGCGGCTCGCGCGCCGAGGTCCAGGCCGGCGGCCATGCCGTGCGCCTCAACGGCGAGACCCAGCTGGTCCTGGAGAACGTCAGCGAGACGGCCACGCAGCTGAGCCTCACGCAGGGCAGCCTCGCGGCCACCGTCACGCGCTCGAATGCCGGCGACAGCTTCGAGATCGGCACGCCCAACCTCGCGTTCCGCGCCCGCCAGGCCGGCGACTACCGCATCGACGTCGACACCAGGCAGGGCGTCACGCGCGTCGTCGTGCTCGCCGGCGCCGGCGTGGTGTACGGCGAGAAGGGCGAGGCGCTGGAGGTCCGCACGGGCCAGCGCCTGACCTTCCGCGATCGCAACCTCACGCGCATGCTGCAGCCGGCCTTCGCCGCCACCGACGACTTCGATCGCTGGGCCGGGGCGCGCAAGCGCGGCGAGCCCACGGTGAGCATGCCCTCGGTCGCCGCCGCGCCGGCGCAGCCGATCCCCAACACCGTCACCCGGGGCAAGGAAATCGTGATCTCGGGCTCGGCCGCCAGCCTGAAGCAGCCGCCCAAGGCAAGCCCGCCGCTCGCACCGTCGGTGGCCCCGCCGATGGCCGTCGCGGAACCCGCCGCCAAGGTGGTGCCGTCGACGCCGCCCACCCTCAAGGTCACGGCGCCGGTGCTGCCGCCCGCCGCCTCGGTGCAGCAGGCCTCCCTGCCTGCTGCGCCGGTGATGCAGGCGGCGCTGCCCACGCCGCCGGTGATGCAGCCCAGGGCCGCCGCCGAATCCCAGGCCGCGCGCGAACGCGAACAGCAGCGGCTCGCGCAGCAACGCGCCGAGGACGAGCGCCAGGCGGCCGCCGCGCGCGCCGAGCAGGAGCGCCAGGCCGCCGCGGTGCGCGCCGAGCAGGAGCGCCGCACCACCTCCGCCCACGCCGAGCAGGAACGCCGCGCCGCCGCCGCCCGCATCGAGCAGGAGAAGCGCACCGCGGCCGCCGCCGAAGCGAAGCGCGCCGAGGAGGCGCGCCAGGCCGCCGTCGCCCGCCTCGAGCAGGAGAAGCGCACCGCAGCCGCCGCCGAAGCGAAGCGCGCCGAGGAAGCGCGCCAGGCCGCCGCCGCCCGCCTCGAGCAGGAAAAGCGCACTGCAGCCGCCGCCGAAGCGAAGCGCGCCGAGGAAACGCGCCAGGCCGCCGCCGCCCGCATCGAACACGAAAAGCGCACCGCGGCTGCCGCCGAAGCGAAGCGCGTCGAGGAAACGCGCCAGGCCACCGCCGCCCGCGCCGAGCAGGAACGCCGCTCCGCCGCCGCCCGCATCGACCAGGAGAAGCGCGCCGCGGCCGCCGCCGCCGAAGCGAAGCGGGCCGAGGAAGAGCGCCAGGCCGCCGCCGCGCGCGCCGAGCAGGAACGCCGCTCCGCCGCCGCCCGTCTCGAGCAGGAGAAGCGCGCCGCAGCCCTCGAGGCGAAGCGGACCGAAGACCGCCGCCGCGCCGTCGCGGCCAAGCGGGCGGAGGAAGAGCGCCGTGCCCTGCAGGCGAAGCGCGAGCAGGAACTCAAGCGCGATCACGAGTCGAAGCGCCAGCTCGCCGCCAAGCGGGCCGAGGAAGAAAAGCAGAAGAAGCAGGCGGCGGCCCGCCATGCCGCCGAGGAAAAGCGCCTGGCGGCGCTGCGCAAGGCCGAACAGGAACAGAAGCTGGCCGCCGAAGCGGCCCGCCGCCAGCACCTCGCGCGCCTGCAGGAACAGGCGCGGCGCGAGGAGCAGTCCTCGCAGGTGCGCCGCGCGGAAGCCGCCCGGCGCGCCGACGACGAACGCCGCGAGGACCAGGCCCGGCGCGCCGACGACCAGGCCCGGCGCTCGGAACAGGCGCGTCGCGAGGAAGAGGCCCGCAAGGAAGAAGTGGCCCGCCGCGAGGAAGCGGAGCGGCGCCAGCGGGCGCAGGCGGAGCAGGCGCGGCGCGACCAGGCGCGCCGCGACGAGGAAGTGTGGCTGCGGCAGCAGCAGCAGATCTACCAGCCGATCCGCCCGCAGCCGATGGGCGTGCCCGCCCGCAGGATCAGTTGACGCGGCGCGTGTAGGTGCGCGTCACCGTGGCCGCCGACTTCTCTTCCTCCGGCGGCAGGTAGATCGTCGTCCGGTCGATCTTCGCGTCGAAGGCGGCGATCTCGGCGCTCGCGCAGCGGATCACGGCGCGGTCCAGCGGGTGGCACTGGCGTTGGCTCAGTTTGCTCAGTTGTTCGGAGCTGTCGACATGCTGCTTCACCTGGTCGGGATCGACCATCAAGGCAAAGGGATTGGCGGCCAACGCTTGCGTCATTCTGGGACTCCTTGATTCGATTTAATGGTGTGCGACGAGCTTGTTCTTGGATGACGCAGACTGTCGTCCCTGCCCGCGGGAGGCAAGGTCAGCCGAGTGCGTTTGACTCTGTAGGACGCAGCCCACCGCCGGGCGGGGATGTGCGGGACCGTGGAAGGGCAGTTGCACAATAGGCGCATGCCATTCATGCCGCCTTTCATCGCCCAGACCCTCCATACCGACCCCGAAAGCGCGTTCGACCAGGTGCGCGCCATCTACTCGCAGCAGATCAACCACCTGCGCGAGGCCATGCAGCGGTTCGTGGCGGGCGAGGCGATGCCGGGGCGCGTACGGGCCTGCTACCCCTACGTGCGGATCCAGACGGAGAGCGTCATGCCGCAGGCGGCGCTCGAGAACTCGGGACTGTCGTACGGCTTCGTCGCCAGCGCCGGCTGCTACGAGACGACGCTCACCCGCCCCGACCTGTACGCGAGCTACTACCTCGACCAGTTCCGGCTGCTGCTGCAGAACCACGGCATGCCGCTGGAAGTGGGCGTGAGCGGCGAGCCGATCCCGATCCACTTCTCGTTCGCGGAGCACGACCACATCGAGGGCAACATGCCGCCGCAGCGCCGCATGATGATGCGTGACCTGTTCGACCTGCCGGACCTCGGCCGGATGGACGACGGCATCGCCAACGGCACGCTGCAGTTCGGCCTGGAGCAGCCGCTGCCGCTGGCCCTGTTCACCGGCTCGCGCGTCGACTACTCGCTGCATCGCCTGCGGCACTACACCGGCAGCGCACCCGAGTGGTGCCAGAACTTCATCCTGTTCACCAACTACCAGTTCTACATCGACGAATTCATCAAGCTCGGTCACGAGGAGATGAACCGGCCGGACAGCGAGTACGTGGCCTTCGTCGAACCGGGCAACGTGGTGACGCGCCGCGTCGGCCTGCCGCGCGAGGCCATGGACAGCCTGGGCTCGTCGCCGCCGCGGCTGCCGCAGATGCCCGCCTACCACCTCGTGCGCCCCGGCAGCGACGGCATCACGATGATCAACATCGGCGTCGGCCCGGCCAACGCGAAGAACATCACCGACCACGTGGCGGTGCTGCGGCCGCATGCGTGGCTGATGCTGGGGCACTGCGCGGGCCTGCGCAACAGCCAGCAGCTCGGGGACTACGTGCTGGCGCACGCCTACGTCCGCGAGGACCACGTGCTGGACGAGGAACTGCCCCTGTGGGTGCCGATCCCCGCGCTGGCCGAAATCCAGCTGGCGCTGGAGCACGCGGTGGCGGACGTCACGCAGTGCCAGGGCGCGGACCTGAAGCGGATCATGCGCACGGGCACGGTGGCCAGCACCGACAACCGCAACTGGGAGCTGCTCCCGGGCAACGAGCCGCAGCGCCGCTTCTCGCAGAGCCGCGCGGTGGCGCTGGACATGGAAAGCGCCACCATCGCCGCCAACGGTTTCCGCTTCCGCGTGCCCTACGGGACCCTGCTGTGCGTGAGCGACAAGCCGCTGCACGGCGAGATCAAGCTGCCCGGCATGGCCAACCACTTCTACCGCGAGCGGGTGGACCAGCACCTGCGCATCGGCATGCGCGCCATCGAGATCCTGCGCCAGGGCGGCCCGCAGCGGCTGCACAGCCGCAAGCTGCGGGCGTTCGACGAGGTGGGGTTCCAGTAGGCGGGGGTGGGCGCCGCAGGCCGAACCCGGCGCCGGGTTCGCGCTGGCGCGGCCTACATGGCCGCTTCGGTCTCGATCACCGTCGCCATCGCCTCGCCGAGGCGCACCGGCCTGGTCGCTGACCAGTCCGGCGTGAAGGTGAGGACGTTCGCCGGGAACAGCATGATGACGGTGGACCCGAGCAGGAAGCGGCCCATCTCCTCGCCCTTGCGCAGCACGACCTGCTGGTCGTCGTAGCGCCATTCGCGCACCCGCCCCGGGCGCGGCGGGTTCACCACGCCGTGCCACACGGTCGCCATGCTGCCGACGATGGTGGCGCCCACCAGCACCATCACCATGGGGCCGTGCGCGCAGTCGAACTCGCACACGACGCGCTCGTTGCGCGCGAACAGGCTCGGCACGTGGCGCGCGGTGAGCGGGTTGACCGAGAACAGGTCGCCCGGCACATGGATCATCCGCTTCAGCCGGCCTTCGCAGGGCATGTGGATGCGGTGGTAGTCCTTGGGCGCGAGGTACAGGGTGGCGAAGTGGCCATGATCGAAGCCGTGCGCCAGCGCCTGGTCGCCCCCGACCAGCGCGCGGGTGGAGTAGCTGTGGCCCTTGGCCTGGAACAGCTGGTCGTGCTCGATCGGGCCGAACTGGCTGATCGCCGCGTCGACCGGGCAGATGAAGGGCGCGGCCGCGATCGGGCGGGCATCGGGCCGCAGCGGCCGCGTGAAGAATTCGTTGAAGCTCGCGTAGCTCTCGACCCGCGGATCGGCCGCTTCCGCCATGTTCACCTTGTACTTGGCGATGAAGCGTCGGATGGTCCAGTGCGTGAGCCCGCCGAGGCGTGCCGAGGCGAACTTGCCCGCCAGCACCGTGAGCAGTTTCTTCGGCAGCAGGTACTGCTGGGTGATGGGCAGCGGCGGCAGGAGGGGGAACAAGCGGGGGACCTCTCAGGCAAAGACGAAAATTCTACGGCTGCGATGGGCGCGCCGGGCGGCGGCACAATAGCCGCCGTCATGACCGAGCCGCTCCTCGACGCCCGCGCCCTGACCAAGCGGTACGGCGACAGCACGGTCGTCGACGCGCTGTCCTTCCGGATCGAGCCCGGCGAATGCCTGGGCGTGATCGGCCCCAACGGCGCCGGCAAGACCACGACCATCCGGATGTGCCTGGGGCTCACCGAGCCCGACAGCGGCGAGATCGCCGCCCTGGGCCTGCGCATGCCGCGCGACGCGCTGGCAATCAAGGCGCAGCTCGGCGTGGTGAGCCAGTTCGATTCGCTCGACCCGGACTTCAGCTGCGCCGAGAACCTGCTGGTGTACGGGCGCTACTTCGGGCTGCCGGAGCAACACATCCGCGGACGTATCCCGCAGCTGCTGGAATTCGCCGCGCTGTCGCACAAGGCGGATGCGCGGCCGGTCCAGCTGTCGGGCGGCATGCGGCGGCGATTGTCGCTGGCACGGGCGCTGGTCAACGATCCGCGCCTGTTGATGCTCGACGAGCCGACGACCGGCCTCGACCCGCAGGCGCGCCACCTGATGTGGGAGCGACTGCAGGTGCTGCTGCAGCAGGGCAAGGCTATCCTGCTGACCACGCACTTCATGGACGAAGCCGAGCGCCTGTGCCACCGCCTGCTGGTCCTGGACCACGGGCGCAAGATCGCCGAGGGCCGTCCGCGCGACCTGATCGCGCAGCACCTGGAGCCGGACGTGGTGGAGGCCTACGGCAACGGCGCGCTCTCGCTGGCGGAGTCGCCGCTGCGCACGCTGGCCGGCCGCACCGAGGTGAGCGGCGAGACGGTGTTCTTCTACACGCAGGACGCGCGGCCGCTGCTGGCCGCGCTTGGGCGCGACCACCCGAAGCTGCGCACGCTGCACCGGCCCGCAAACCTGGAAGACCTGTTCCTCAAGCTCACGGGCCGCCAGATCCGGGAGGACGGATGAAAACAAACCAGACAGCCGAACGCAGAGGGCGCAGAGGATCCGCAGAAGACGCAGAAGGAAGAACCCTTTTGGTGCATTCTTCTGCGCCCTCTGCGGAATCTCTGCGTCCTCTGCGTTCGGCTGTCTGGTTTTCGCCGGCCTCCGCCTTCGCGCAAGGTCCGCGATGAGCCACTGGCGTCCCCCCGCGCTGTCGATGCGCTTCTGGCCCGTGTTCCGCCGCAACCTGCTGGTGTGGCGCAAGCTCGCGGTGCCCAGCCTGATCGGCAACATCGCCGAGCCGCTGATCTGGCTGGTGGCCTTCGGCTACGGGATGGGCATGCTGGTGGGCCGCGTCCGCGTGGGCGACACCGAGGTGCCCTACATCCTGTTCCTCGCGAGCGGCTCGATCTGCATGAGCGCGATGAACGCCGCCAGCTTCGAGGCCCTGTACTCCGCCTTCTCGCGCATGCACGTGCAGAAGACCTGGGACGGCATCATGAACGCCCCGGTGAGCCTGGACGACATCGTGATGGCCGAGACGCTGTGGGCGGCCTTCAAGGCGATCTTCACCTCCACCGCGATCCTGGCGGTGATGCTCGCCCTGGACATCAGCCACAGCCCCAAGCTGCTGGCCGCCTGGCTGGTGCTGGCGGCGGTGGGTGTCACCTTCTCGTGCATCGCGCTGATCTTCAACGCGCTGGCGAAGAACTACGACTTCTTCACCTACTACTTCACCCTGTTCCTCACGCCCATGATGTTCCTCTCCGGCGTGTTCTTCCCGCGCGAGCAGCTGCCCGAGGTGGTGCGCACGGTGTCGGACTGGCTGCCGCTCACCAACGCGGTGGAACTGGTGCGCCCCATGTTCATGGACCGCTGGCCGCAGGACGTCCTGCGCCACCTCGTGGTGCTCGCGGCCTACGCGGCGACGGCGTTCTGGGCGGCGCTGGCGCTGACGCGCAAGCGCTTCGCGGCCTGACCCAGCAGGTCGGCGGCCTTCTCGCCGATCATGATCGCCGGCGCGTTGGTGTTGCCCCCGACGATGCGGGGCATGATGGACGCGTCCGCCACCCGCAGCCCCTCGATCCCGTGCACGCGCAGCTGCGCATCGACCACGTCCAGCGAGCCGCTGCCCATGCGGCAGGTGCCCACCGGATGGTAGATCGTGTCCGCATGGCCGCGGATGAAGGCGGCGATGGCGGCGTCGTCGCGCGCGGCGGCGGACGCAGCGAGCTCGCGGCCGCGGTAACCCGCCAGCGCGGGCTGCTCCAGGATGCGCCGCATCGCCCGGAAGCCGAGCACCAGCCGGCGCAGGTCGTCCGGGTCGCCGAGGAAGTCGGGGTCGATGCGCGGCGGCGCGAAGGGGTCGGCGCTGGCGAGCGTCAGCGCGCCGCGGCTCCTGGGGCGCAGCAGGCACACGTGGCAGGAGTAGCCGTGCCCCGGCACGATGCGGCGGCCGTGGTTCACCAGCTTGCCGATCACGAAGTGCAGCTGCAGGTCGGGCAGGGCTTCCTCGGGCGAGCTGCGGATGAAGCCGCCGGCCTCGGCGAAGTTGGTGGTGAGCAAGCCGCGGCGCTCCCGCCGCCACTCCAGGATGCCCTTGACCGCGTTGGCGACGCCGGCCATCGACACTCCCAGCAGGTCGGTCAGGTGCGGCGCGTCCACGACCTGCACCACGTCGACGTGGTCGTGCAGGTTGCGCCCGACGCCCGGCAGGTCGTGCAGCACGGGGATGCCGTGTTCGCGCAGGTGCCCGCCGGGGCCGATGCCGGAGAGCATCAGCAGCTGCGGCGACAGCAGCGCGCCGGCGCTCAGGACCACCTCGCGGCGGGCGCGCACCTCCTGGTCCTGCCCGTCCTGGCGATAGCGCACGCCCACCGCGCGGCGGCCTTCCAGCAGCACGCGCGTGGCCTGCGCCCCCGTGAGGATGTGCAGGTTGGGGCGCTGGAGGTTGGGCGTGAGGTAGGCCTTGGCGGCGCTGCAGCGCTCGCCGTTCCTGTGCGTGACCTGGTACAGGCCCACGCCGTCCGGCGTCGCGCCGTTGAAGTCGCGCGTTTGCGGGTAGCCGGCCTGCTTCGCCGCCTCGACGAACACCGGCCCGAAGCGGTGCGGGCTGCGCAGGTCCATCACGTTGAGCGGCCCGCCCGTGCCGTGGAAGGCGTCGGCGCCGCGCTCGTTGTGCTCGGCGCGCTTGAAGAAGGGCAGCACGTCCTCCCAGCCCCAGCCGGCGTTGCCCTCGGCGGCCCAGGCGTCGTAGTCTGCCGGGTGGCCGCGGGTGTAGATCATCGCGTTGATCGAGCTGGACCCGCCCAGCACCTTGCCGCGGGGCACGTAGCCGCGCCGGCCGTCCAGCCCCCGCTGCGGCACGGTCTCGAACTTCCAGTTCGCCTGGCCGGTGAGGGCCAGCACGGCGAGCCCCGCGGGGCAGTGCAGCAGCACGTTGCGGTCCGCCGGGCCGGCCTCCAGCAGTGCGACCTGCACGGCGGGGTCCTCGCTGAGGCGGGCGGCGAGCACGCAGCCGGCGGAGCCGCCGCCGACGATCACGTAATCCATGGACAGGGCGTCGCTGGGAGCCATCGTTTTCGTCCTCCTGCGCCAGTCTAGGGAATCGGCGGCCGGCGCGACCGGGAGGCCGCTCTAATCGCGCCACGGCCGGGCACGACGAAGCTGCGGTTCCCCCGGGGGCATCGTTCCGCGCCCATAATCCAGCCCCCGCTTCGCCCCGAAGCATGCACAAGGAGGAACCATGGCGACTTCCCTGGACAAGGTCGTGTACACCGCGAAGACCCACGTGACCGGCGGCCGCGACGGCAATGGCCGCTCGGACGACGGCAAGATCGAAGTCAAGCTCTCGCCGCCGGCGCAGGGCGGCACCGGCACCAATCCAGAGCAGCTGTTCGGCATCGGCTATGCCGCCTGCTTCATGGGCGCGATGAAGGCGGTGGCGCCCAAGGTCGGCGTACAGGTGCCCAACGACGCCGCCATCGACAGCGAAGTGGACCTGGGCCCGACCTCGCTCGGCTACGGCATCTCGGTGCGCCTGAACATCAAGCTGCCCGGCCTGCAGGGCGAGCAGGCGCAGAAGCTGGTGGAGGAGGCGCACAAGATCTGCCCCTACTCCAACGCCACGCGCAACAACATCGACGTCAAGCTCAACATCGCCTGAAGGCGCGCCCACTGCGAGAAAGGCCGGCCCGTCCGGCCTTTCTCGCTTCCGCGGCTGCGCGGCGACAATGCCCCATGAACGACCCCACCCGCCACCCTTACGAGGCGCTCACGCCCGACGTGGTGCTCGACGCGCTGCTGCCGCTCGGCCTGTACGGCGACGGCCGGCTGCTCGCGCTGAGCTCCTACGAGAACCGGGTCTACCAGGTGCACCTGGAGGAGCCCTTCCACGGCTCCGACGTGGTGGTCGCCAAGTTCTACCGCCCCGGCCGCTGGAGCGATGCGGCGATCCTGGAAGAGCACGCCTTCGCCGCCGAGTTGCAGCGCGCCGAAGTGCCGGCCGTGGCGCCGCTCGCGCCCGGCGGGCGGACGCTGCACCAGCACGCGGGCTTTGCCTTCAGCGTCTCGCCGCGCCGGGGCGGCCGTCCGCCCGAGCTCGACGACCAGGAGGTGCTGGAGTGGATCGGGCGCTACCTCGCCCGCCTGCACACCGTGGGCGCGCAGCATGTGTTCCGCGAGCGGCCCGCCCTCGACGTGCAGACCTTCGGCGAGGAGCCGCGCGACTGGCTGCTGACGCACGAAGCGATCCCGCTGGACGTGCAGGGCGAGTGGGCGCGGCTGTGCGCGCGGGCCCTGGTCGCGATCCAGGCGGCGTTCGAGCGCGCGCGGGAAGCGGGCGTGGGAAAGCTGCGGGTGCACGGGGACTGCCACCCCGGCAACATCCTCTGGACGCCCGATGCGGGGCCGCATTTCGTCGACCTCGACGACGCGCGCACCGGGCCGGCGGTGCAGGACCTGTGGATGCTGATGTCGGGTGAACGGGCGCAGCGCCAGCGCCAGCTCGGCGCGCTGCTCGATGGCTACGAGCAGCTGCGCGACTTCGACCGCGCGGAACTCGCGCTGGTGGAGCCGCTGCGCACGCTGCGGCTGGTCCACTACAGCGCCTGGCTGGCGCGACGCTGGGACGACCCGGCGTTCCCGCTCGCCTTCCCGTGGTTCGGCACCAGCGACTACTGGCGCGGGCAGGTGCAGATGCTGGAGGAGCAGCTCGAGGCGATGGAGGAGCCACCCCTCGTGGCGTGAACGAACTCCCTCCCCTTCCGGGGAGGGCGGTGCTAGCGCAGCTTGTTCTCCAGCACGCCGATCCCGTCGATCTCCAGCCGCACCACGTCGCCCGGCTGCAGGTACTTCGGCGGCTTGAAGCCGATGCCCACGCCCACCGGCGTGCCCGTGGCGATCACGTCGCCCGGGTAGATGGTGATGCCGCCCGACAGGGTCTCGATCATCTTCGGGATATCGAAGATGAAGTCCTTGGTATTGGCTTCCTGGCGCTTCTCGCCGTTGACCCACAGGCGGATGTTGGTGTCCCGGCCATCGAGCTCGTCGGCCGTCACGATCCACGGCCCCATGGGGCAGAAGGTGTCGAATGACTTGCCCAGCATCCACTGCTGGTGGCGGCTCTGCCAGTCGCGCGCGGTCACGTCGTTGATGATCGTGTAACCCCACACGTGGTTCATGGCGTCGGCACGCTTGATGCCCTTGCCGCCCTTGCCGATGATCACGCCGAGCTCGCACTCGTAGTCGATCGCGCCGGAGACTTCACCGGGATGGAGGATGTCCGCGCCGTGGCCGATCACGGACTCGGGGACCTTGGTGAAGAAGATCGGCTCGGCGGGGATGTCGCCGTGCGACTTGGCGCTCGAATCGAAACCGCTGCCCGCGAATTCCTTCGCGTGCGCGTGGTAGTTCTTGCCCACGCAGAAGATGTTGCGGCGCGGCTGGGGAATGGGCGCGAGCAGCTGGACCTGATCCAGCGCAATGGGCGCGCCGGTGGCCGGCAGCGCACGGCCCGCGACCTGGGCCTCGACGATGGGCAGCGCGCCGCGCGCGGCCTGCTCGGGCGAAAGCTGGAAGGGTTCGACCTGCTTGCCGTCGGCGGTGATGCGGCCGACGCCGGGCTGGCCCTGGTGACGGTAGGCGGCGATTTTCATGGGGCAAACTCTCTATCGCGCCACAATTGGCGCTCTGTAGCATGCTAACAAAACAAGGAGTTCCCCCGATGTTGCGTCGTTTCCTTTGTGCCGCGGGCCTCGCCGCCGCGGCCGGGCTGGCGGCAGCGCAGGCCGCGTTCCCCAGCAAGCCCATCACGATGATCGTGCCCTTCCCGCCGGGCGGGCTGGCCGATACCGTCGGCCGTCCGGTCGCGGAAGCGATGAGCAAGGACCTGCACCAGCCCGTGATCATCGAGAACAAGGGCGGCGCCGGCGGTGGCATCGGCATGGCCCAGGCCGCCAAGGCGCCCGCCGACGGCTACACGATCCTGATGGCACTTTCGTCGTACAGCGTGCTGCCCGAAGCCGACAAGATCCTCGGCCGCCAGCAGATGTACGCGTACGGCTCGCTGCGCCCCATCGCCCGCTTCACCGCCGACCCGACCGTGCTCGCCGTGCGTGCCGATGCGCCGTGGAAGTCCGTGAAGGACTTCGTCGAGGACGCGCGCAAGCGCCCGGGCCAGCTGAACTTCGGTTCGTCCGGCAACTACGGCACCATGCACGTGCCGATGGAGATCCTCAAGCAGGTCGCCAACGTGCACATCACGCACATCCCGTACACCGGCGCCGGCCCGGCGGTGGTGGCGCTGCTCGGCGGCCAGGTCGATGCCCTGTCCACGGGGCCGGCGACCGTGCTGCAGCACGTCAAGGCCGGCAAGATCCGCGTGCTGGGCCACTGGGGCGCCGGCCGCCTGCAGACCCTGCCCGACGTGCCTTCGCTGAAGGAGGCCGGCTACAACGCCGAGTACGCGCAGTGGTCGGGCCTGTTCGTGCCGGCCAGCACGCCCGAGCCGGTAGTGCAGCGCCTGCGCCAGGCCGCGCGCGCCGCCGCCAACGACGCCAAGGTCAAGGACGTGATCCTCAATGCCGGCAGCCCCGTGCTGTACCAGGACGCGCCCGAGTTCGAGAAGTACGTGCAGAACGACGTGCGCCGCATGGGCGACGTCGTGAAGAAGATCGGCAAGGTCGAATAAGCCCCACCCACCGGAGGCCCGATGAAGCGTCACCTGTTCGTCCGTTCGCTGCTGGCCGCCGTCTGCGCCGCCGGCTTCCTGCAGGCGCTGCCCGCGGCGGCGCAGACGTACCCCAGCCATCCGGTGAAGATCATCGTGCCGTTCGCGGTCGGCGGTCCGGCGGACGTGTTCGCCCGCGCGCTGGCGCAGCGCCTGCCCGACCTCCTCGGGGGCCAGGCCTTCGTGGTCGAGAACAAGCCGGGCGCCGGCGCCGTCATCGGCACCGACCAGGTGGCGAAGTCGCCGCCCGACGGCTACACGCTGCTGCTGATGTCGAACACCCACACGGTGAACGAGACGCTGGTGGCGAGCAAGCCCTACGACCTGCTGCGCGACTTCGTGCCGGTGGCGCCGATCAACTATTCGGACCTGGTGCTGGTGGCGCACCCCTCCGTCCCGATGAACAACGTGCGCGAGCTGGTGAAGGCCGCGAAGGCGCAGCCCGGCAAGCTGACCTATGCCTCTTCGGGGACCGGTACGCCGTACCACATGGCCGGCGAGCTGTTCAAGAGCATGACGGGAACGCGCATCCTGCACATCCCGTACAAGGGCAGTTCCGGCGCGCGCACCGACGTCCTGGGCGGCCAGGTGAACCTGATGTTCGATGCCGTCACGACGATGACGGAGCAGATCAAGGCCGGCAAGGTGAAGGCCATCGCCACCACGGGCAAGAAGCGTTCTTCGGTGCTGCCCGAGGTGCCGACGGTCGACGAATCCGGCGTGCCCGGCTACGAGGCGACGATCTGGCTGGGGCTGATGGCGCCCAAGGGCACCCCCGCCGACGTGGTGAACCGCCTCAATGCGGCGGTGAGCAAGATCGTCGGGCAG
Organism: Ramlibacter monticola; assembly: GCF_016722785.1. Classification (GTDB taxonomy): domain Bacteria; phylum Pseudomonadota; class Gammaproteobacteria; order Burkholderiales; family Burkholderiaceae_C; genus Ramlibacter; species Ramlibacter monticola. The sequence goes on from NZ_JAEQNE010000005.1 coordinate 319,355, forward strand.
CCCGAGCTGCAGCAGGCGTGGGCCAGGCAGGGCGCGGTGCCCCTGGTGATGGACCCGAAGGCCTTCGACAAGTACGTGCAGGACGACATCCAGAAGTGGGCCAAGGTGATCCACGCCGCCAATATCAAGGCCGATTGATGACGAAGACGCTCCACATCCTGAGCGGCGGTGCCGCGCAGGGACTGGTCTCCCGCCTGCAGGCGGAATTCGAGGCAAGGCACGATTGCAGGCTCGCCGGCACCTTCGGGGCGGTCGGCGCGATGAAGGACAAGCTGCTCGCGGGCGCCCCCTGCGACCTGCTGATCCTCACCCAGGCCCTGGTCCAGGACCTCGGTGCCCAGGGCCATGCCGACGCCTCGTCGGCCCGGCCCCTGGGGCTGGTGAAGACCGGGGTGGCACTCAAGGCGGGCCGCGAACCCGTCGCCATCCGCACGGCGAACGACCTGAAGGCGCTTCTCGCATCCGCGCCCGCGATCTACTTCCCCGACCCGGCCAAGGCCACGGCGGGGATCCACTTCATGAAGGTGCTGCAGGCGCTGGGCCTGGCGGACGACCCGCGCAGGCTGCGCACCTTCCCGAACGGCGCGACGGCGATGGCCGAACTGGCGAGGGCCCCCGAGCCCGAGGCGGTGGGCTGCACGCAGGTGACGGAGATCCTGATCACCCAGGGCGTGCACCTCACCGGGCTGCTGCCCTCGCCCCACGAACTGGCCACCACGTACACCGCGGCGGTCGCCGCCGGGGCGAAGGAGCCTGACCTGGCGCGCGCCCTGGTCGCGGCGCTGACCGCACCGGATGCGGCTCAGGTGCGCAAGGAGTGCGGGTTCGAGTAAGCCCGGACCCGCAACCGCGCGCGCTTACGACAGTAGCGCGTTCACCCGCTTCACGTACGCCGCCGGATCCTCCGGCAGGCCGCCCTCGGCCAGCAGCGCCTGGTCGAACAGGATGTGCGCCAGGTCGTGGAAGTCGGGCGAGCCCTCCAGCTTCTTCACCAGCGGGTGCGCGGCATTGACCTCCAGCACGGGCTTCGCCTCCGGCGCCTTCTGTCCCGCCTGCTTCAGCAGGCGCGCCAGCTGCAGGCTCATGCCGCCCTCGTTCACCACCAGGCAGGCCGGCGAATCGACCAGGCGCGTGGTGACGCGCACGTCCTGCGCCTTGTCCTTCAGCGCCTCCTTCAGCTTCGCCAGCACCGGCTTGAAGGACTCGGCGGCTTCCTCGGCGGCCTTCTTCTCCGCCTCGTCCTGCAGCTTGCCCAGTTCCACCTGGCCCTTGGCCACCGACTGCAGCGGCGTGCCGTCGAATTCGTTCAGGTACGACATGGCCCACTCGTCGACGCGGTCGGTCATGTACAGCACCTCGATGCCCTTCTTGCGGAAGACCTCGAGCTGCGGGCTGTTCGCGGCGGCCGCCTGCGTGTCGGCGGTGATGTAGTAGATCGCCTCCTGGCCCTCCTTCATGCGCGCCTTGTAGTCGGCCAGCGAGACGCCCACCGCATCGCTCTGCGTGGAGGCGAAGCGCAGCAGCTTGGCCAGCCGCTCGCGGTTGCCGAAGTCCTCGCCCAGGCCTTCCTTCAGCACCGCGCCGAACTCGGCCCAGAATTTCGCGAACTTCGCCTTGTCCTCGGCGCTGGCGGCTTCGTCCTTCTCCGCCTTGGCCATGTCTTCCAGCATGGACAGCACGCGGCGCGTGTTGCCCTCGCGGATCGCCTTCACGTCGCGGCTTTCCTGCAGCAGCTCGCGGCTGACGTTCAGCGGCAGGTCGGCCGAATCGACCACGCCCTTGACGAAGCGCAGGTACGCGGGCAGCAGCGCCTCGGCCTCGTCCATGATGAACACGCGCTTGACGTACAGCTTCACCCCCGCGGCCTTGTCGCGGTTCCACAGGTCGAAGGGCGCGCGCGCGGGCAGGTACAGCAGCTGCGTGTACTCGGTGCTGCCTTCCACCCGGTTGTGGCTCCAGGCGAGCGGGTCCTCGTAGTCGTGGCTGATCGCCTTGTAGAACTCCCGGTACTGCTCCGGCGTGACGTCCTTCTTGGGGCGCGACCACAGCGCGGTGGCCTGGTTGACGGTTTCCCACTCGTCGGTCGCGACGTGCTCGCCGCCCTGGCCTTCCTCCCCGCCTTCCTTCCACTCCTCCTTGCGCATCAGGATGGGCAGCGAGATGTGGTCGGAGTACTTGCCGATGATCGACTTCAGCCGCCAGGTGGAGAGGTAGTCGAGCGCGTCCTCGCGCAGGTGCAGCGTGACGCTGGTGCCGCGCTGCGCGCGCGTGACCGTCTCGACCTCGAAGTCGCCGGCGCCGCCGCTGGCCCAGCGCACGCCCTCTTCGGGCTTCAGCCCGGCGCGGCGCGATTCGACCGTGATGCGGTCGGCGACGATGAAACCGGAATAGAAGCCTACGCCGAACTGGCCGATGAGCTGCGAGTCGGCCTTCTGGTCGCCGGAGAGGTGGCTCACGAACTCGCGCGTGCCGCTCTTGGCGATGGTGCCGAGGTTCTCGATCGCCTCCTGCTGCGACATGCCGATGCCGTTGTCGGCGATCGTGAGGGTGCGCGCCTCCTTGTCGAAGCCCACGCGCACCTCGAGATTGGGCATGTCCTCGTACAGCTCGGGCCGGTGCAGGGCCTCGAAGCGCAGCTTGTCGCAGGCGTCGGAGGCGTTGGAGATCAGCTCCCGCAGGAAGATCTCCTTGTTGGAATACAGCGAATGGGTGACGAGGTGCAGCAACTGCGCGACCTCGGCCTGGAAGGACAGGGTTTGTTTCTGGCTCATGTCTGGATGCTGTTGTTCTGAAGGGACGAACGGCGCCGGGGATCTGAGGGCGGGTCGTGAAGTTTTCAAGCCTTCCCGGGGTGGCGGAAGGCCAATGTGAACTTTTCGACGATTCCTGCCGGGTATCGGCGACGCGCGGCATGGTGGTAGAGCAACGGCTGGTTACAGTGGGAATCATGAGGATCGAGCTCCCCCTCCCGTCCTGGGCCGAGACAGCCCCGCGTGTCGACGACGACGCGCAAACGCTCACCGTGGCTCAGACGACCATGGAGTGGGCGCCCTGGCAATGGGGCAGCGATCCCACCCCGACGCTGCGCACGCACGTCGAAGCCGCGGCGCCCGCGGCGATCACCCTGACCTTCTGAAGGGGCGCGCGCCCCTTCCCTTCCCTCAGAACTCGTATTCGGCCTGCATCCGCAACTGGTTGCGCGGTGAACCGTTGGTGAGGCCGAACAGGACTGCCGCGTTCCACTTGAGGCTGGTGCGCTGGCTGACCTTCACCGCGCCGAACAGCGCCGGACCCCAGCGGTGCGACTGCTCCGTGGTCGGCTTCCAGTGGTCCCAGGGCCCGAACTCGCCGAAACCCTGGAGGCCCACTTCGAGCTCGGGGCGCCAGCGGTAGCGCGCCTGCACCTGGTAACCCAGCTCCGCCGGCTCGGGTTCCTCGGTGCGGATGTGCTTTTCGATCAGCAGGTTGAGGTTGGTCGTCCAGCTCGTGCCGATGTCGGCCTGGAACAGCGGCCCCCAGCGGTATTCGTAGCCTTCGGCGCGGTCGTGCGGCCGTTCGATCTCCAGCAGGAACCCGACGTCGACCGGGTAGCGGCCGGTCTCGGTGAACTGGAAACGGTTCTCCCATTCCCAGGCGTCGAAGTCGTGGTGTTCGGCTGGCTCCTTGTGCCACTTGGCGGAGAGCTCGGTGAACCACCAGCGGTTGACGCCGATCCCGAAGCCGATCATGTATTCGCTCTCGCGGCTGCCGTCGCGCAGCTTGCGGGTGCCTGCCTTCAGCTCGATCTCCTTCTCCCCTTCTTCGACGATGGCGGGGAAGACGTATTCGGCAGGGCCCGCAAGGGCCGGCGCCGCCGGCGCCAGGGAAAGGGAGGCGAGCGCGCACAGCGCTGCCGCATGCACAGCATTTTTCATTGGTGTCTTTCTGCGGTGGTTGAGGAAAACGGAGCGGGCGTCAGGTCGCGTGGAGCGAGCGGCGCATCCAGCGGGTGCCGGCGTAGATCAGCAGGAGCACGCCGACGTACGAGGCGAGCTGGGCCGCCGAGGGCTGCGCGTCGTAGCCCATGAGGGCGTGCAGCAGGGTGCCCAGGGCGGAGTCCGGCGCCAGCGCCGCCGACGTGTCCCACAGCGGCGTCGTGCCACGCTCCAGGAAGCCCGCCTGCGCCAGCGCCTTCACCAGCTGGCTGGCGATCGAGCCGGCGAGGATCGCGATCAGCGCATTGGTGGTGGCGAACACGTGCCGCGTGGGCAGCCGCGCGAGCCCGCCGTAGATCACCACACCCGCGCCGACGCCGCACAGCACGCCGAGCAGGCAGGACATCACCACCTCCACGGGGCGCACCGCGCCTTGCCCGGTGAGCGCGCCGCCGACGAACAGCACCGTTTCCGCGCCTTCGCGCAGCACTGCCAGCGCCACCGCGATGCCCAGGGCCCAAGGCGTGCGCTGCCCCTGCTGGACCGACGTCCCGAGCTGGCGCGCTTCCATCGCCATCTCGCGCGAATGCGTGCTGACCCAGATGCAGTGCCAGAGCAGCATCGCGAGCGCCACCGAGAGCACCGCGATGTTCACGAGGTCCTGTCCCGTGCCTTCGAACTGGGCGCTGATCTGCTGTGCCCCGAGTGCCAGCAGGATGGCGCCGAGGACGCCGGCGCCGATTCCACCGGCGAGCCAGCGGCCGCGGCCCGCGAGCTGGCGCGTCGCGGCGGCCACGATGCCCACGAACAGGGCGGCTTCAAGGGACTCGCGGAAGACGATGAGGGCGGTGGCGAACATGGCGCGCCCTATTCGGCGACGACCGCACCCTTGGCGGTCGCTTCGTTGAACTCGCCGAAGAAGGTGTAGCGCCCGGGCTTCAGCGGCCCGATGAAGATCGTGGCCTTGGCGCCGCCGGGGATCACCTTCTCGCGATTGAGGCTGTGGCTCTCGAATTCCTCGGGGGTGCTGTCCTGGTTGTGGACGACCAGCTTCACGCGCTGGCCGGCGGGCACTTTCAGTTCCGTCGGCTCGAAGCGGTGGTTCTTGATCAGCAGCGTGAACTCGGGCTCCGCGGCCGCGGCCGTGGTGAGCGCGAGGGTGAAGGCGAGGCAGGCGGCGATGGGGAGCAGGCGCATTGAGTGCTTTCTTCTTCAGCTGCCCACATCCTAATGCAAATCACTCTCATTTGTAAATGTGGATACGCCCGGGTGGGTGAGTGGACCGCGATGCCAGGTCTCCAACGTCCAGTTGCCGCAGTGGGTGGGACCTCTACCGATGGATACACGTTCGAAGGGCCCGCCTCCGTGTTTACCCCCGGTTGACGGGCATCAAGACGCGCCACCCGGAAGCTCGCGAAAGTAGACCCACACAAAAGAGCGAGGGTCCCTTGAGCTCCATAGCTATCCATCAGTGCGACGTGGTCATCGTGGGGGGAGGGGGCGCCGGCTTGCGCGCTGCCATCGCGGTGGCGGAGAAGGATCCGGCGCTGCGAATCGCGCTGGTCTCCAAGGTGTACCCGATGCGCAGCCACACGGTGGCGGCGGAGGGGGGCTCTGCCGCCGTCGTGCGCCCCGACGACAGCCTCGAGCACCACTTCAACGACACCGTGCACGGCGGCGACTGGTTGTGCGACCAGGACGCGGTGGAGTACTTCGTGGCCCACTGCACCGAGGAGATGGTGCAGCTGGAGCACTGGGGCTGCCCCTGGAGCCGCAAGGAAGACGGCCACATCAACACCCGCGCCTTCGGCGGCATGAAGATCGAGCGCACGTGGTTCGCCGCCGACATGACCGGCTTCCACATGCTGCACACGCTGTTCCAGACTTCGCTGAAGTACCCGGGCATCCGGCGCTTCGACGAGCATTTCTGCTGCGACCTGCTGGTCGAGGACGGCCGAGCCCAGGGCGTGCTGGCCGTGGAGATCGCCACCGGCGACTTCCAGCTGATCGAGGCGCGCGCGGTGGTGGTCGCCACCGGCGGCGCCGGCCGCGTGTTCCGCCAGAACACCAATGGCGGCATCGTCACCGGCGACGGCATGGCGCTCGCCTACCGCCACGGCGTGCCGCTGCGCGACATGGAATTCGTGCAGTACCACCCGACCTGCATGCCGGGCACGGGCCTGCTGTTCACGGAAGGCTGCCGCGGCGAAGGCGGCATCCTGACCAACAAGGACGGCTACCGCTACCTGCAGGACTACGGACTCGGCCCCGCCGACCCGTGGCCGCGCAAGAAGGCGATGGAACTCGGCCCGCGCGACCGCCTCTCGCAGGCCTTCTGGCACGAGGAGCGCAAGGGCCGCACGCTGGAAGGCCCGCACGGCACCTACGTCAACCTCGACCTGCGCCAGCTGGGCAAGGCCAAGCTGCGCGAGCGCCTGCCGCAGATCTGCGAGCTGGCCGAGGAGTTCATGGGCCTGGACCCAGCGGACAGCCCGATCCCGGTGCGTCCCGCGGTGCACTACACGATGGGCGGCATCCCGACGACCGTCGCGGCCGCCGCGCCCCTGCCCGGGCTGTTCGCCGCCGGCGAGTGCGCCTCCAGCGGCATCCACGGGGCCAACCGGCTCGGCTCCAATTCGCTCGCGGAACTGTGCGTGTTCGGCAAGCTGGCTGGCGAATCGGCCGCGGCCTTCGCCAAGGGCCATTCCTTCGGCCACGCGGCCAACCTGCGCGGCCAGGCCGAAGACGCGCGCGAGCGCGCCACCGCGCCGCTGCGGCGCAAGCACGGCACCGAGAAACTGGGGGACCTGCGCAACGCCATGGCCAAGGCCATGGAGCAAGGCTGCGGCATCTACCGTACCGGCCCCGAGATGGAACAGGCCCGCAACGAGATCGCCGTGCTGAAACAGCGCGCGCAGCACCTGCAGTTGCAGGACCGCGCCGAAGCCTGGAACACCGAGTGGCTCGGCGTCCTGGAGCTGCAATACCAGCTGGACGTGGCGCAGGCGATGGTGCATTCGGCCGTCGCCCGCCAGGAATCGCGTGGCGCGCACCAGCGGCTCGACGCCGACTGCACCGAGCGCAACGACCAGCGCTTCCTGAAGCACACGCTGGCCACCATCGGCCCCGACGGGGCGCCGGTCATCTCGTACAGCGACGTGGTGATCACGAAGTCGCAGCCCGGCACCCGCGCCTACGGCGCCGCCGGCGAGGCCGCCGAGACGGCGGACAAGGCCCAACAACAGTCCAAGGAGAAGCAGGGTGTCGTCGTTGCCTGAGACCCGCACCATCGTCGTCGAGGTGCTGCGCTACCAGCCTGACAAGGCGGAGGCGCCCTACGTGGAGAAGTTCGAGGTCCCGTTCACCGACGACATGTCCGTGCTGCAGGGGCTGCAGTACATCAAGGACAACTTCGACGGCACACTGACCTTCCGCTGGTCCTGCCGCATGGCGATCTGCGGCAGCTGCGGCGTGATGATCGACGGCGTTCCCAGCCTCGGCTGCAAGACCTTCATGCGGGATTACTACCCGAAGGGCTTCCGCGTCGAGGCGCTGGCGCACTTCCCGATCGAACGCGACCTGGTGGTCGACGCCAGCGACTTCATCGACAAGCTGCCGCGCATCGAGCCCTGGATCGAGCCGCAGCGCGAGAAGCCGCTGGAACAGGGCGAGTACCTGCAGACGCCGGCGCAGCTGGAGCAGTTCGAGTCCTTCAGCCACTGCATCAACTGCATGCTGTGCTACGCGGCCTGTCCGCAGTATGGGCTGGACCAGAAGTTCCTGGGCCCCGGCCTCACGGCGCTGGCGCACCGCTACAACGCGGACTCGCGCGACGGCCACCACGCGGCCCGCGACGAACTGATCCACTCCACCGAAGGCGTGTGGAACTGCACCGCGGTGGGCTACTGCTCGGAGGTGTGTCCCAAGCACGTGGACCCCGCCAACGCGGTGAACCAGAACAAGACGGCGAGCGCGCTCGGCTGGTTCGCGCGCGTGATTCCCGGAGGGAGGCGCTGAGATGGCAGCAAGACGACCTTATGTGCGCAGCATGGAAGGGTGGTGGAACCGCGTCCCGTTCTTCCAGCGCTACATGGCCCGCGAGGTGACGGCGTTCTTCGTCGCCGTCTACGGGCTCGTGATGCTGGCCGGCCTGGTGCGCCTGGCGCAGGGCGAGGCGGCCTTCAACGGCTGGCTCGAGCAGTTGCGCAGCGGCTGGTCGATCGCGCTGCACGTGGTGCTGCTGCTGGTGTTCATCTACCACACGTACAGCTGGTTCGAGATCATGCCCAAGACCATGCCCCCGGTGGTGGTCGGCGGCAAGAAGCTGGCGCCGGCCACCGTCACGGCCCTGGGCCTGGCGGCGGCGATCGCGGCCTCGACCTTCGTCCTCGTCACGGCATGGGTGCTCGCACGATGAAACACTCCAACCAAGCTCCCTTCTGGCTGCTGTTCGGCGCGGGCGGCATGGTGTCGGCCCTGATCGGTGCGGCGCTGGTGTTCCTGACCGGGCTGGCCGGCCCGCTGGGCCTGCTCGGCGCGGCCAACCCCATCACCTACGAGCACCTGGTCGCGTTCGCCCGCAACCCGCTGGGCGGCCTGTTCATCTTCTTCGTGATCGCCCTCTTCCTGTGGCATGCGGCGCACCGGATCTACCACACGCTGCATGACTTCGGCATCCACCTGAACGCGTTCTGGTGGCTGTGCTGCTACGGCGTGGCGGCGCTGGGTAGTCTCGTAGCCATGGTCTCCCTGCTGAAGATCTAGGCGCTCCTGCGGCGTCCGCCACGCTCGCCTGGTCAGAACAGGGCGCTCCAGTCGCCCTGGTCGGCCAGCAGCCCGCGCAGGCGCAGCAGCGCCCGCCGGTGCACCTGCGAGATGCGGCCGCGCGTGAGCTGCAGGCTGGCGGCGATCTGCTCGAAGGGAATTTCCTGCAGGTAGTGGTTGCGGATCACGGTCCTCTCCTGCACTGGCAGGCCTTCCACGGCCTGCAACAGCCGCGCGCGCAACTGCCGCAGCTCCGCGCTGCGGTAGAAGGGTTGCGATGGGGCTTCGGCACCGTCGTCGACCATGCCGCTGCCTTCCAGCAGCCAGCACAGGGCGAGCCCGATACCCGTCTCGGAAACGAAGGCCAGCAGTTGCTTCGCGTCCCGCGGGGGCAGCGCACCGGAACCACTGCGCTCGCCGGCGAGCGCCTTCAGGTCCTGCATGCGCTCGGCCCTCAGGCGCCGGCGCGCGGCGATCTGCTGCTGCTTCTCGGTGAAGCGCTCCAGGCCGTTGAGGATGGCGCCGTGCATGCGCCGCGCCGCGAAGGTGCGGAATTGCACGCCGCGCGCCGGATCGAATCGCTCCAAGGCTTCCAGCAGGCCGATGGAGGCGTACTGCAGGTAGTCGGCAAACTCGATCTCGTCGTGGTAGCGGCGCGAATAATACGAAGCCGCTACCACGCGCGCGTAGCCCTGATGAAAGGCCAGAAGGCGCTCGCGCGCCCGCGCGTCGCCCTCCACCCGGAGTTGCCGCCACAAGAGGGCTTCCTCGTCCACTGCCGCCGCGACCGCCTGCATGGCCGCCTCAGTGGAAGGACCCGACGAGGGCCTTGAGGATCAGGGCCCACCCGTCCACCAGCACGAACATGAGCACCTTGAGCGGTAACGCGATCGTGGTGGGCGGCAGCATCATCATCCCGAGCGTCATCAGGACCGACGACACGACGAGATCGATCAGGAGGAAGGGAAGAAAAATCAGAAAGCCGATCTGAAACGCGGCCCGCAGCTCCGACAGCATGAAGGCGGGAATCAGCTGTACGTTCCCGACGTCCTCGATGCCTTGCGGGACCCGGGCGCTGGAGAGCTCGATCATGAGGGCCAGGTCCTGTTCGCGGGTCTGCCGCACCATGAACTCGCGCAGGGGCGCCGTTCCTTTCGCATAGGCGGCTTCCATGCCGAGCGTGCCGTTCATGAAGGGCTGGAACGCCTGCTCGTCGAGGGACTGCAGCACCGGCGCCATCGTGAACAGCGTGAAGAACAGGGCGAGCCCGATCAGCACCGGGTTCGGCGGCGTCTCCGGCATGCCGATCGCTTGCCGAAGCATCGAAAGCACGATGATGATCCTCAGGAAGGAGGTGACGCAGACCAGCAGCGCGGGCAGCACTGCGAGCACGCTCAGGCCGAGGACGACGCGCAGGGCCTGCGCCGTGTCGTTCGGCGCCGCGGCCAGGGTGCGCTCGACGACCGGCGCCGCCTGGGCCGCTGCGCCAGCATCGCTGGCCGGTCCCAGCGCCAGCAGGACGGCCACGGCGAGCGCAGTACTGCCGCGAATCAGCGGATTCATGGGGATCCTTCCTCGGGCGACGGGAGCGATCGACGTGCCAGCAGGGTCACCTGCTGCGTGGTGCACGCGAGAAGGAACTCCTCGCCGTTCCACTGCACCGCATGCACGCTCGCGTGCGGCGTCAGCGCCTGGCTGGACAGCCGGGTCACGGCGGCATCGGTCCGCCTGGCACCGGAGTGCGGCTGCGCACCCGCGCCGCGGCGCCACCAGGCATAGCCACCGGCAGCCAGCCCCAGCCCCAGCAGGAGCACCGTGGGGATCCAGAGTCCGCCGTCGGAAAGAGGTTCAGGATCGCGGCGCAGGGGCAGGCTGCCGGGGAGCGCGTCGGCCCACGCGAGCCCCGTCCCCACGATGGACGCACAGGCGAGCAGGCCCGCGACCATGCGATGCAGGAGGGCGCTTCGCATGCTCAGAGCTTCAGCGGCAGCGGCAGCTCGGTGATGCGGACGGCGAAGCATCCGTCCACCGCGACCAGTTGCCCCCGGGCGACGACTTTGCCTTCCAGCAGGAGGTCCACCGGCTGGTCGAGGCCGCGCTGCAGCACGAGGACCTCGCTTTCGCGCGCGCCCAGCAATTCGCCGATGCTCATGTCGGCTTCCCCCACGCAAACCTGCAGCCTGACCTTCACCGCATGCAGGGGATTTCCTTCCCGCAGCAGCGCCGCGGCCGCGCCCGCTTCCGCGCCGGGCTCTTCCAGCGCGATCGCCTGCGCGTGCACGCCGGCCTGCAGGAAGGATTCGAACATCTGGCTCATGACGCGACCTTTCCGGAAGACGGGGCGGCGCAGACGCCCGGGGTGGCCAGTTCCAGGGCCTTGCGCTGCCCCCGACGCGCGAGGTACCCGGCCAGCACAGCCTGCCCCTGCGCGTCGCAGACCCGCAGCGGGGTGTCCAGCCGATGCGGCACCGGGACGATGTCGCCGATGCGCAGGTCCTGCAGGCTGGCGAGATCCAGTTCGCAATCGGCCAGCCGTGCCCGCAGCGGCAGCCGCGTGCCGCCGACGGCGGTCGTGAGCGGAGTGAGTGCCGGGAGCGCGGTCGCAGGCCGCATCTCGCCGGCCAGTTCCGGCGCGGCGCCGCGCAGCAAGTGGTCCATGGCCGGCGCATCCAGCAACAGGAACACGCCGGTGCCCATTGCCGCCACGACCTGCCCGGACCAAGCGCATGACGAAGGCACCCGTTCCCCGCCCGCCTCGAGGCAGAGAGCCGCACGCAGGCGCGCTGCGAAATCGGCACGGCACGCGGTCAGAACGCCGAGCGCGATCGGTCCCGCGATGCCGTCGCAGCCCCACAGGAGTTGCGCCAGTTCCGTGTCGAAGGAAGCCGGCAGGGAGAGCCATGCCGCCCCGGCGGTGCCGCCTGCAACGCACTGCCATGGGCGTAGGAGATCCTGCGGCGTCGGATGGGTGCAAGTCACGCCTCCCGCTCTGGACGGCATTCCCCAGGCCTCTCTCCATGCCTGTGGCGCGGGGGCCAGCGCATACGCGGCGGCGGCGAGCTGCGCTGCACGCCAGGCGACCAGCGGCCGTGCGCCTTCGATGCGACGCCAGGTCGCAGGACTGCTGGCGGCACTCACTTGTTCTTCATCCCGAAGAGTTCCTGCAACATGTCGTTCGCGGTGGCGACGATCTGCGAGGACGCCTGGTAGCCGCGCTGCAGGATCACCAGATCGCTGAACTCGCGCGAAAGGTCCACGTTGGAGGTCTCGAGCGCGCCGGCCCGCACGCCCGCGAAGCCCGCCTCGCCGGCCACCCCAAGCTGCCAGGCCCCGGCGCCGGCCTCGGCGAACAGGCCGCCGCCCAGGTCGCGGAGGGCGCCGGACGCGTTGAAGCGCCCCAGCGCCAGTTGCGCTCCTTTCCGGGTCTGGCCGTTGGTGTACGTGGCGACGAGCCTGCCGCTCGCATCGAAGGCGAGCTTGGTCAGCGCGCCGGGCCCGAAGCCATCCTGCGAGCTCATCGCCAGTGTCGACAGGTTGCCGGAGGCGAAGGAGGTGACGTCCGCCGAGAAGTCGAGTTCGAGCGCTTGCGCGGTTCCTCCCGCGGGCGCGTAGGTGAAGGAAAGGCGGCTCGTTGCGGGCGTGGGTTGTCCGTCGTCGAACGCGATCTCCGAAGTGCCTACCAAAGCGGCCCCGTCCAGCAGTTCGAGCTTCCATCGTCCGGCGTTGTCCGGCGCAAGGCTGGTGAGGCGAACCTCGAGCTCGTGTTCCGCGCCGGCGGCGTCGAAGACCTTCACCGAGCCGACCGTCTGCTCCGCCACCGTGCTGGACAGGTTTCCCGTGAAGCGGACGGTCCTCGTGGCCTCGCCAGCGCTCGTGCGCAAGCCCGCGACGGAGATTTCGCCAAGTGCGCCGTCGGCCGCGCGCCCCATCACCTTGCTGGCGTCGACGCGGTTGACCAGCACGCCGTCGGTGCCCAACTGGAATTGCCCGGCCCGGGTGTACCGCGTCTGGCCCTGCGCGTCGCGCAGCACGAAGAGCCCCTCGCCCTCCAGTGCCAGGTCGAACTCGTTGCCGGTCTCGCGGAAATCGCCCTGACGCCAGTCCAGGTGCGCGGAAGTCGCGTCCACGCCTTGGCCGAGGGTCGCCTCGCCTGACGGAGAGCCGGTTCCGACCATTTCGGAGAACTGCAGCGTGGACGCCTTGAAGCCCGGCGTGTTCAGGTTGGTGGTGTTGTTCGCGATCACGCGCAGCCCCTGCTGGAAAGCCTGCAGGCCGGTCAGGCCGACGTGGATGGAATCGAGCATGAGCGGCTCCCTTCAGCGGACGGCGAGCAGTTGCGAAAGCGGGATGTCCGCCACGACGGCACCGCCGGCGAGCGACACGGTGAGCAGCGGCGCGTCTCCCTGCAGCGCCATGGCAGTCACCTTTCCGGTGCTGCGGCCCCCCTCGACAATCACGTCGACGCTGCGTCCGAGCAGCCCGATCGACTGCAGCGCGGCCTGGTTCTCGATCAGTTGCTGCATGCGGTCGTTGAGCTGCTGGGACTGTTCCAGCGCGCTGAACTGCGCCATCTGCGCCATGAAGGCCTGGTTGTCCATGGGCTTGAGCGGGTCCTGGAACGTGAGCTGCGTCAGCAGGACGTTCATGAACTCGCGCAGCCCCAGCGCGCTGGAGGCTGCCCCGGCGCCCGCGGGGGCCGCTACCGATCCGATGGCCATGGTGCTTCCTTCAGGAGAGAGGAATCGAGGGAGGCGCGCGGGTACACCGGCACGCCGTTGCAGATCACGGAGACGACGCGCGCGCCGGCAGGCTGCTGCAGGCTGCGACACAGGTCCGCCACGGCAACGCCGGCGCGTTGGGCGACCAGCGCGGCGTCGCCATCGATGCCCAGCCAGACCTTGAGGCCTTCGGCTGCGTCGGCCTGGACGTGCACCCGCAGGGACGGCCTCTGCTCCACCGGCCCGGGGCCGGGCAGTGGCGGCGCGGATTCCCCGGCGGCAACATGCGAGACTGGCGGCGCCGCGACGCGCACCGGCGCGGCTTCGGCCGGAGCCAGCGGGATCCCGCAGGATTCGAGTTGTGTCTCCGCACTTTCGGGTGCGGCGCGTTCCGGTGCTTCGTTGTCGCTCCCGGCGCGCTGCAGCTGCGCGATCCAGCCGGGAAAGTCCTGCGCATGCGGCACCGTCGGCACCGTCGGCGGGAATGGAGCGGCGAGACGCAGGTCGACCAGCCCGAGATTCATGATGCGTCCGTCCTCTCGCGGGTCTCCGCGGCGCGGCGCCTTTGCATCAGCGCCAGCCAGGCCGCGTCCGCCTCGCTCCATTCGCGGCGCAGTTGTTGCTGCGCGTGCTGCCGCTGCGCGGCGTGCCGTAGCGCCTCCACGGATTCGAGCTGCCGCTGCCGCTCCGCGCAAGCCGCCCGGGCGGCGACGACGCGCTGCTCCAGTCCGACGCGGGACGCCTCGGCGGCGAGCCGGGCCTCTTCCAGGCTGGCCAGGTAGCGCACGGCCCGCGCTCTGGCGTGGAGGTCGTCGGGGGCGCTGCGCGCGGCCCGTCGCTCCTGCTCGCGCTGGTGCGCCGAGCGGCGCTGCGCCGCCTCGTCAAGTAAGTGCAGGTGACGCTGCAGCGCGCCGAGCTCCAGCCGCGCACTCTCCACCGCGCCATCCAGGTGTCGCTGCAGCGGTTCGAGGTGCCAGCGAAACGCCCGCAGGTCGACCCGGGGAACGGCTTTGAGATCGTTCATGCACCGCTCCGTCGTGCCAGCACCCGCGCAAGCTGCCCCAGGGCCTCCGCCCGGTCGACGCCGCCATGCTCCTGCCGCAGCCACGCAAAGAGCGAGGCTTCCAGGGCGAGGGCGGCATCGAGTGCGGGATGGCTGCCCTTGGTGTAGGCACCGAGTTCGACCAGCTGGCGGTTGCGCTCCAGCACGGAGAGGTGGCGCACGGCCTCGCGCACCAGCTGCCGGTCTTCCTGCGGAACCAGGTCGCGCAGCAGGCGGCTGGCGCTGCGAAGCAGGTCGATAGCCGGGAAATGCGCCTGCTGCGCCAGTTCACGCGAAAGCACGATGTGCCCGTCCAAGATCGAACGCATGCTGTCGGCGACCGGTTCGTTGAGGTCGTCGCCTTCCACCAGCACCGTCAGCAGCGCCGTGACCGAGCCGCCCGAGGCCAGGGTGCCGCAACGCTCGCAGATCTGCGGCAGCTCCGCGAACACCGAAGGCGTGTAGCCGCGCGCCGTCGCCGGTTCGCCGGCCGCCAGCCCGACCTCCCTGCGGGCCATGGCCAGCCGCGTGATCGAGTCCATCGTCAGCAGCACGGAGCGGTCCTGCTGCGCGAAATGACGCGCCACGGCCACCGCGGCATGTGCGGCACGGATCCGTGCCAGGGCCGGCTGCTCGGAACTGGCGGCGATGACGACCGAGCGGCGCAGCCCCTCCTCGCCGAGCTGCTCCTCGACGAATTCGCGCACCTCGCGGCCACGCTCCCCGATCAGCGCCACCACATTGAGATCCGCGCGGGCATGGCGGACGATCATCCCGAGCAGGCTGCTCTTGCCGACGCCGCTGCCGGCGAAGATGCCCATGCGCTGGCCTTCTCCCAGGGTGAGGAAGACGTCGATGGCGCGCACGCCGGTCTCCAGCACCCGTGCGATCCGCGGCCGCTGCAGGGGGTTCGTCGGCGCTGCGTGAAGGCACGCCCACTCCGACAGCACCGGCGGCGCACGTCCGTCCAGCGGTTCACCGAAGCCGTCGATGACCCGGCCCAGCAGCTGCGGCCCCACCGCGATGCGCGACGCGTGCCCCAGGGCGACCACGCGTGCCCCGGCTCCGATGCCGCGCAAGACGCCGTACGGCAGCAACACCACGCGCCCCGGCTCGAGGCCGACGACTTCGGCGAGCACGGGTCGTGCGGACCCGGACTCGTGCGGCAGCACGCTGCACATCTCACCGAGCTCCGCGCGCGGCCCGTCCGCCTCGATCGCGAGCCCCTGCAGCCGCCGCACCCAGCCGATGCGCTGGGCGAGTTCGGCGGAGCGCAAGGCTTCGCGATAGCCGGCGATCACGCTCACGAGCCCTCCCCCGCGAGCGGCCCTTGCGATCGCCGGGCGCGCGCTTCCAGCAGGGTGGCCTTGCAGGCGGAGAGCATCGTTTCCAGCCGCGCATCGAGCGCGCCCCGGGAGGATTTCAGGATGCATCCGCCGAGTCCCACCTCGATGTCTGCGACCCACGTGAACGCGCCGGCGGGACCGCGTGCCAGCAGCTCCGCATCCTGCGGGTGCACGTGCAGAACGAGGTCCGTCCCGCCATGCAGCGCGGCCAGCCGCGCGAGCTGCGCACGGACGGCCCCCGGGCCCCCGGCGCTCGCGCCGATCAGGCGGCAGAGCGTTTCGTAGCACAGCGCCACCATGTCGTCCTCGGCTGCGGCGAGCAGCGTAGCCATCGATTCCTGCGCGCCCTGTGCCATCTTCTGCAGGCGTTCGTGTTGGGCCTGCAAGGGAAGCACGGCTTCGTCCACGGCGCGCTGCACGGCCTGGCGGACCTCGTCCGCTGCCTGCGCACGGCCTTCCCGCAGCCCCTCCGCGCGACCTGCGCGCAGGCCCTCCTCGCGCGCTTCCTCCCGGGCGAGCGCGAGCGCCTCGCGCAGCGCCTGCTCGCGGGCTGCGTCTTCGGCTGCCGCCGGTGCAACCGCGGCTCGGGCGCGGCCCAGCCGCAGGGGCGTCGCCTCGACTGGGACGCCGCGCAACACCTCGCGGCCGATGGCGGGGAGGGCGCTCATCGCCCTCTCCCCAGCGCGAGCAGCCGGCGCCGCAGCAATTGCCAGCGCGAGACCGGCTTTGGCTCCGCTCGCTCGCCCGCGACCCGGAGCGCCGTCTCTGCGACGACGGCGGCTTGCAGCGCAACCGCGGGACTTGCGGACCGTGCCAGCGATTCCACCTCCTGCGCCATCGCCTGCGGCAATCCGGCGAGAAGTTGCCCGCCCCACGGCCAGGAGCCGGCGGCGAGCAGAGCAGCGGCGAGGCGGGGCGGCTCCGCAGCGAGCAGGTTCGCCAGCCTGCGCACGCCCGGATCGTCCAGTGCCTGCAATGCATCGGATGCGGGGATCGCTGCCTCGCTGCCTGTTCCGGCGAGTCCACGGAGCAGGTCCGCCTCCCTGGGAATTCCGAGCTCGTCGAGCTCACCCAACAGCGGCTTCAGCACGGACCGCTGCTGACTGCTCAAGGCCTCCAGGACCCATGCGCGGTCGTCGCCGGACAAGGCATGGAGCGTCAGGGCCGCGCGGTGGGCCGGCGAAGGACTTGGAAGCTGGAGTGTCATGGTGTCGCTCCCCGGGTCGGCGTCGCCGCAGGCCTGGGTGTGGTTTCGCTCGCCTGCAGCATCCAGCCGCGCACCTGCTGCAACGCTGCCTCGCGCTGCGCCTGCGTCAGGCGCGGCGCTTGCAACAAAGGCCGCAGGCGCGCCCGCCGGCGCAACCACAGCAGCGTTCCCAGGAACAGAGCACAGGCCGCGCCCAGCACCGGCCACCAGTACGCCTGCGGAACCGCGGCCCCGGCGCTCACCCGTGGCGCGACCGGCGTGGACTCGCTTACAGGCTCGGCGGCCACGGGTTGCGGCGCCGCTTGCAGCGCCTGCACGACGACCGTGTCGCCGCGTTCCGGCGCGGCGCCCACGGCCGCCGCCACCAGCTTCTGCACCTGTTCTCGCTGTTCGGGAGCAAGCGCTTGCCGGACCACCGCCACCACCTGGATTCGCCGCACCGCCCCCGGCTGGCTCACCACTTGCTCGACGCGACGCCCGGCCTGGTAATCGACATCGCGCTGCATGCTGCCGCCACGCGCCACGCGCGGCTCGGGGTTGCGCGGATCCGGCGACGTGGCGCCGTCGCGAACCGACTCGCGCTCGCGCACCAGCACCCCCATGGCCGGCCCGCCACGCGGATCGGGCGCGGACAGCACGTCTTCCGTCGTGACCCGCACCTGGTCCATGTCGAGCGTGAGGTCCACGCTGGCGAGCGCCTGCCCCGCACCGAAGGCCTGGTCCAGCACGGCCGCGGCTTTGCGGGCGAGATAGTTCTCCATCTCGCGCTTCAGCTCCAGGCGGGCCGCGCCCCCTGGGCCTTCGTCCGCTTCCGCCACGCGGGTGAGCGCGACCCCGCGCTGGTCCACGAGCGTCACCTCCTGCGCCTGCAGGCCCGGGACGGCGGCCGCCACCAGCCGCTGGATGCCGCTGACCTGCTCGGGCCGCAGCGACTCCCCCGCCCTCAGGGTCAGCGTGATGGCCGCCTTCGGCCGCGTGGTGTTCTGCCGGAATAGACCCTGCTCCGCCAGCGCGAGGTGTACCCGGGCGTCGCGCACCTCGGGGAACGCGAGGATCGTGCGCGTCAGCTCGCCCTGGAGCGCGCGCTGGTAATTGACCTTCTGGGCAAACTCCGTCATGCCGAAGTCGCTGGTGTTGAACAACTCGAAGCCGACCGAACCATGCAGCGGCAGCTCGCGCCCCATCAGCTTCATGCGGGCCGAGTGCACCTGGGAACGGTCCACCAGCAGCGTGCTGCCATGGTCCGCGACGGTGTAGGGGATCTTCAGCTTGTCCAGTTCGCCCGCAAGAGTGGCGGCGTCCTGCTCGCGCAAGTCCGAGAACAGGACCGCAGGCTCGCCCCGCAGCAGCCACCAGCCGCCGCTGCCGCACAGCAGCAGCACGAGCACGCCTCCCGCGAGCAGGGCCCGCCGCACGCGCGGCGCCATCGTGTCCCACCAGGTCTTCATGCGGAATCCCCCGGCATCGACTTGCTAGATCTGCATGCGCATGAGGTCCTGGTAGGCCTCCAGGGCGCGGTTGCGCACCTGCAGCGCGAGCTGCAGCGCGATCCGGCCCTCCTCCAGGCGTACCATCACCTCGTGCAGGTTCGCGGTCTCGCCGGCGGCCATCCGCTGCAGGTCCACCTGGCTGGCGAGCAGTTGCTGGTTCAGCTCCTGCAGGCCCTGCGCCACCTGCGCGCCGAAGTCCGTCGTCCCTGCGGCAGGCGCCAGCGGCCGCAACGCGCCCGGCACTTCATCGTGCAGGCCCAGGGCCTGGATGGCTTCGAGGTTCAAGTGCCCCTCCCGATCTCGAGCGTCTTCAGTGCCAGCGCACGCGCGGTGTTGAGGGCCGCGACGTTTGCTTCGTAGGAACGCATGGCTTCCATCAGCGTGACCATTTCGGTCGCAGGATCGACGCCGGGATGGCGCACGAAGCCGCGCGCGTCCGCCAGGGGATGGCCCGGGTCGTGCACCATCCGCGGCGAGCTCGCCGCCGGCTCGACGCTGGCGGTCGGGAGCGCCCCCGCATGCAAGCCGGCCGCCACCAGCGCGTCGAAGGGCAGAGAAGGGTTCACCACGACGCGCTGCGGCTGGTAGCCGGGCGTGCCGGGGGCCTGCACGGTGTGGGCGTTCGCGAGGTTCAGGGCGGCCACCTCGACGCGCATCCGCTGCACGGACATGCCGGCGGCGCCAATGGCAAAGACCTGGGCGAAATCCATCGCTATCTCCTTCCGTCCGAAGCGGCCAGCGCGAGCAGCGCGAGATGCCGGGACAGCCCCTGCAGCAGCGCCTGGTACTCCACCGAGTTGCGGGCGAGTTCCGCCATCTCCACGTCCAGTTGCACCGCCGCCGGCTGGCCCCCGGAGTCGGGCGCGGGCTCCATCTCCGCGCGCAGGCTTTCGGCCGCGGCCCGGTCCAGCCCCCCCCTTTCCCGCAGCGCGGTGCGCGCCTCGGCCAGGTGGCCATCGAAGGAGAGTCGCAGCGGCACGTAGCCAGGGGTGCTGGCGTTGGCGACGTTGGCCGCCACGGCCGCCTGCCTCCGGCTGGCTGTGTCCAGCGCAGCCGACAGGGCCACCGTGGTGACCGACTCGAGGGATGCGGGCATGGGCATCGCTCCTCATTGCACGACGAGCTCGCCGTGCAGGGCCCCGGCCGCCTTGACGGCGCGGAGGATGGAAATGATGTCGCGCGTACTGGTCTTCAGGCGCGCGAGCGACTGCACGAGATCTGACACGGTGCCGGCGCCGGCCAGGAAGCCGACCCCGTCCGGCTCCTCCACGTCGACCTGCGTGTTGGTGACCAGCGCGCTGACCACGCCGGGACCGGTGCGGCCGATGAACGCGGGCTGCGAGACGCTGTTCTGGCTGGCGATGAAGATCTTGAGGTCGCCGTGCGAGACCGCGATCCGGGAGATCCGCACGTCGCCTCCGGCGACCACGGTGCCCGTCCGCTCGTTGATCACCACCCGGGCGCGGCGATCCGGCTCCACGGCCACGTTCTCGATCCGGGCGAGGAACTCCACGAGCTCGTTGCGCAGGGCCGGCGGGATCTCGATCTCCACGCCCGAGGCATCCCGGGCGCGCGCGAGGCCGGGCCCGACCTGCGCGTCGATGGCGGCCGCCACCCGGCTCGCCGTGGTGTAGTCCGGCTCCGCGAGGACGAAGGTGACCTGGCTGAGCGGCGCCGTGCGGCCGGCCATGCCCACTTCGACGGTGGCCCCGTTGGGAATGGAGCCCGCGGTGGGATGGTTCTTCTGCACCACGTTGCCGTTGGCGTCATAGCGATGGCCCCCGACGGAGAGCGGACCCTGGGCGAGGGCGTAGATGCGGCCGTCCGGTCCGCGCAGCGCGGTCAGCAGCAGGTTGCCCCCGAGCAGGCTGCGCGCATCGCCACTGGAACTCACCGTCACGTCGAGGCCATCGCCTTCGCGCGCGAAGGCCGGCAGGGAGGCGCTCACCATCACGACGGCAACGTTGCGGCTGTTCACCTGCTCCGGCGCCACCGTGAGATTGAACTGGGACAGCACGTTGGACAGCGCCTGCCGCGTCGCGCGGTTGGCGGGCGAATCGCCCGTCCCGGCGAGCCCCGTCACGATGCCGGTTCCGACCAGCACGTTGTCGCGCCAGCCCTGCATCTTTCCGAGGTCCTTGACCCGCAAGGGCGCATCCTTCGCGGCGCAGGCGGACGCGAGCAGCCAGGCGAGGACCAGCAGGAGCGGACGAAGCATGCGCCGCATGGCTACAACCCCAGGGCGTCGAGCACCACGCGCCACCAGGCGCGCCGGCTCCGCTCCGTCAGGTCGCCCTCCCCGACGTAGGTGATGCGGGCCTGCGCGATGCGGGTGGAGTGCACGACGTTGCCCTCGCTGATGTCGGCCGGGCGCACCATGCCCTCCAGGGTGACCCGCTGCGCTTCCTCGTTCACGGTCACGGACTGCGTGCCGGCGATGCGCAGCTGGCCCCCGGGCAGCACTTCCTGCACGCTGACCGTCACCGTGGTGAGCAGCCGGCTGGTACGTTGCGTGCGGCCGCCGCCGTCGAACTCGCCCGCGGCAGCGAGGGCCGCCTGTCCTGCCTTGGTGCTCCCATGCGCCAGCTCCGCCTGCAGGCGGTTGCTGCGCCGGGTCCCGGTTTCGGCGCTGCTCGAGGCACTGGAGTTTTCGAAGACCTGCACCGTGAGCACGTCGCCGGGCCGGTAGGCCTTGTTGTCGGCGGTGAAACCGCGCCAGGCTTCTTCGCGGAACAGGCTCTGCGCATCCGCGCCGAGAGCGAGGACGCAAACGCCGGTGACGAACGCCGCATGGCAGAAGCGGCTCATGGCGCCAACTCCAGTTGCCCGGGCCCTGTCACGCGCGCGAAGACGATGGCGCCTCCACCCGGCGCCCGCACCCGCACTTGGTCGCCCACCCGGCCGTCCTGCAGCACGGCGACCTTGCTCTCCAGCGAGACGACGCCGTCACTGCTGCGCAGGGTCGCCCAGCCGCCGCGCTCCACCGACAGTGGCGAAGAGCGTGTCGGTCCGCGACGGGTGGCCACGGCGGAGACGCCGGAATCCATCGCGCCGGGAGAAACCGCCGCCTCCACCTCCACAGGCACCGGGACCGTCCCAAGAAAGGCGCCCTCGCTCCAGATGTCCACCCACACCAGCATGCGTTGGCGCAGGGCGGCGTCTTCCAGGGACCGCGCCCGCAACTGGACTTCGCCAGCCGGGATCGGGAGATCACGTGGCCAGCGCGCCGCGCGCACCTGGCCGGCGATGCCGCGCAGCGCCATGTAGTCACGCAGGGCCTGCGTCGCGACGACCGCGAGCTCGGCGCCCTTCAGCTGGCGCGTGGCGCGCGTGACACGGGCGGACTCGCTGCCGAGCCACACGACATCCGCCTCGAGGAGTCCCGTCGCGCGCCGCAACCACCCGGCCAGCAACTCCCGCCGCACGTACGCCGGCTGGCCGTCGCCGGGCACGCGCCCGATCGGCAGGTCGACCAGCTGGCGCATGAGTGCGAGTTCAGGGGAGTGCAGGCGCGCCACCTGGCCCAGCGAGACGGCGTCGCTACTCACTTCCGCCTCCGGCAGCAGCTCGATGCTGGCGCGTGGCGCAGCGAGCGCGCAACTGAAGCCCAGCGCGACGACGGCGGCGGCGAAGGAGGACCGGATCTTCATCGCCGCAGCCCGTTGATCATGCCGAGCATTTCGTCGGAGGCCTGCACCACCTTCACGCTCGCTTCATAGGCGCGCTGGGCGACCATGAGGTTCACCATCTCCTCGACCAACTTCACGTTGGAGCTCTCGAGCGCGCCCTGCACGAGCGTGCCCATGCCGTCCTCGCCGGGACGGCCGCCGATCGGCTCTCCGGACGCTTCCGTGGCGCGGTAGACGTTCGCGCCCTGCGCCAGCAGCCCTTGCGGCGAGGCGAAGCGTGCAAGTTCCAGCTGCCCCACGTCCACGGGGGTGGACTGCCCCGGCAGGCGAGCCTGCACGCGACCGGTAGCGGAGATCGTGATGGCTTCGGCGTTCTCCGGAATGGCCACTCCCGGCTTCAACGGCACGCCCGCCTGGGTCACCAGCTGGCCCTCGGCGCTGAGCTTCAGCGAGCCGCCGCGCGCGTAGGCGCGGGTGCCGTCCGGCATCGCCAGTTCGAGGAAGCCATCCCCCACGATGGCGAGGTCTAGCGGCGCCTCGGTCCTTCTCAGTTCGCCTGGGTCGAACACCTTGGCCGCGGCTGCGAGCTGGACGCCCGCGCCCACGCCGGCCGTCGCGAACACACCCGCGCCCGCCACATCGCGCCCGGGCTGCACGGCAGAGACCACCAGCTCGGAGAAACTGGTGCGGTTCTTCTTGAAACCGGCCGTGTTGACGTTCGCCAGATTGTTGGCGATGGCTTCGACGTGCGCCTGTTGCGCCTGCATGCCGGTGGCACCGATGGCGAGCGCATCAAACATGGACGACCTCCGCGTGGACCCAAGACTCCGGGCTCATGACGGCTCCCCCAGGCGACGGATGCTGGTGCCCAGCATCTCGTCGTAGCCCATGGCCACCTTCTGCATGGTTTCGAGGTGGCGCACCGACTGCAGCAGCTGCACCATTTCATGCATCGGCGCGACGTTCGAGTTCTCCAGGAAGCCCTGTTCCACCCGCGTACTGCCCTCGGGCGCTGCGGCTGCCTCGCCGTGCAGCAGGAGCAGTCCGTCGCCGAGCCTCTCGACGCGCACGGAAGGCTCGAACTGCACGATGCGCAGTTGCCCGACCGGCTGCGCGCCCGGCCCGGCGTCGCCCTCGAAGACGCGTCCGCTAGCATCGATCACAGGCTTGCCCTGCACCAGCTGGATCTCGCCGCCGGCACCCATCACCGGATGGCCCTGGGGCGTCACGATGCGGCCGCGCGCGTCGAGCCGGAAATTGCCCTGGCGGGTGTAGGCCGCGCCGGATTCCGTCCGCACCTCGAACCAGCCCGGGCCCGCCAGCGCGAGGTCCAGCGCCTGCCCCGTGGACTTCAGCGTTCCCGGGCGGGCGTCCACGTGCAGCGCACGCAAGGATTCCGGTGCGACGCCGTCCCCAGCCAGGAGCCCTTGCTGCACGCCGCGGTCCACGCGCGCGGCGAACGGCAGGGTCAGGCCGACCTCACGCTTGAAGCCGGGGGTCTGCACGTTGGCCAGGTTCATGGCCACGTGGTCCAGCCGCGCAAGATCGGCATGCATGCTGCCCAGGACCAGGGAGAGGATTTCGTTCATGCACTGCCTCCCTCGCGCACGGTCACGGTGCCCCACGACTTCAGCTCGATGGCGTGCGGAATCTCCGCCATCGAGAGCACGCGAAGGTGGGGCAGGCCGCGCTCGGACAGGGAGCGCAGGTAGCGCCGCAACTCCGGCGCGCACAGCAGCACCGGCAGCAGGTTGCTCTTCATCATTCGTTCGGCCTGCTGCACCAGCTGCAGCAGGAGTTTTTCGAGCAGCTTCGGCTCGATCAGCGGCGCACCGGAGGCCGCGCCCTCGCGCCGCGCCGCCTGCACGCCCTGCAGCAGGCGGCCTTCGATGACGGGGTCGAGCGTCAGCACGTGCAAGGCGCCGGCGCCGCCCGCCAGGCCCTGGCAGATGCTGTGCCCCAGGCGCTGGCGCACGCATTCGGTGAGTTGCGCGGCATCCTTGGTGCCGCGGCCGGCATCCGCCAGCGTCTCCAGGATGGCCTCCAGGTTGCGGATGGAGACCTTCTCGCGCAACAGGTTCTGCAGGACCTTCTGCACGTCGCCAACGGACAGCACGGTCGGCACAAGCTCCTCCACCAGCGAGGGCTGCGACTGCCGCACGCGGGCCAGCAGGCGGTCTGTTTCGGCACGCGTGAGCAGCGTGGCCGCCTCGCGCCGCAGCAACTCCGTGAGGTGGGTCATGAACACCGTGGGCCCGTCGACCAGCGTGTAGCGGGCGGCCGCGGCCTGGTCGCGACGCGACGGATCGATCCAGACGGCGGGCAGGCCGTAAGTGGGATCGCGGGTCGCCTCCCCGACGACGGCGCCCTGGTCACCGGCCGGATGGATCGCAAGCAACTGGCCGGGGCGCACCTCGCCGCGCCCGGCCAGCACGCCATCCACGGACACCTCGTAGGCATCGGGATGGAGCTGGGCGCCGGCACGGAAGCGGATCGGCGGGATCACCAGCCCCAGTTCCTGCGCATGCTGGCTGCGCAGGGCCGCGATGCGCTCCTGGAACAGCGCCCCGCTCTCCCCGACCTGCAGTGCCCAGCGGCTACCGACCCGCACTTCCACGGCCTCGACGGCCATCTGCGCGTAGGGGTCGATGCTCGTGGTTGGCACGGCACCGGGCTGCTCTTCCTGCGCCCCGCCTTGCGCCCGCCGGGCCCACCACGCCACCAGCACGGCCGCCCCGAACAGCGCGGACGCAGGCAGCAGCGGGATTCCCGGCAGGAACAGCAGCGCCGCGAGTGCGCAGGCCACCAGCACCAGCGTCTTGGGGAAGGCCGTCACCTGGCGCAGCGCCTGCTGGCCCAGGTTGCCGTCGGAGGCCGAACGGGTCACGATGATCCCGGTGCCCACCGCGATCACCAGCGCCGGGACCTGCGTGACGATGCCGTCCCCGATGGTCAGCAGCGTATAGACCTGAAGGGCCTGCGCCCAGGGCATCTTGTGCTGCAGCACGCCGATGACGAGGCCCCCGACGATGTTGATCAGGAGCACCAGGATCCCGGCGATGGCATCGCCCTTGACGAATTTGCTCGCCCCGTCCATTGCGCCGTAAAAACCCGCTTCCTTTTCCAACTGGCGGCGGCGCCGCTGGGCCTCGGCCTGATTGATGAAGCCCATGTTCAGGTCGGCGTCGATGCTCATTTGCTGGCCCGGCATGCTGTCCAGCGTGAAGCGCGCCGCCACCTCGGAGACCCGCTGGGCGCCGCTGGAGACCACCACGAACTGCACCACGACCAGGATGAAGAAAACGATCAGGCCCACGACGAAGTTGCCCGCCACCACGTGCGAACCGATCGCCGCGATCACGCGGCCGGCGTCGCCTTCCGCCAGGATCAGGCGGGTGGCGGCCACGTTCAGGGACAGGCGGAACAGCGTCGCCAGCAGCAGCAGCGACGGGAAGGTAGAGAAATCCACCGGCCGCGCCATCGAGAAGGTGAGCAGCAGAAGCAGGAAGGCGAAGCTGAAGTTGGCAAGGATCAGGAAGTCCAGCAGGCCGCGCGGGATCGGCAGGAACAGCACCAGCAGCACACCCAGCAGCGCGAGCACCATAGCCACGTCGGTGTGGCGGGCGAGAAAGCGGCGGATCGCGCTCATCCGGCTTCCCTCCCGGCCTGCTGCCGCCGCATCGCCAGCACCCACACGATGATCCGCGCGACTTCGGCGTGGAAGTCGGCCGGGAGGTAGTCGTCCAGCGTCGCTTCGCGGAACAGGCGGCGGGCCAGCGGCGGGTTCTGGACGACGACGACCCGGTGGCGGGCGGCAATCTCACGCATCGCCGCGGCCAGTTGCCCGGCCCCTTTCGCAACCACGCGCGGCGCGGGCATCTCGCCGTGCGCGTAGCGCAGCGCCACGGCGTAGTGCGTCGGGTTCGTGAGCACCACGTCGGCATCGCGGGTGTTCTTCAGCGCGCGGCTACGCCGCAGCATCTCGCGCCGCAGTTCGCGCAGCCGGGCACGGATGCGGGGATCGCCCTCGCGGTTGCGGAATTCCTCCTTCAGCTCGCGGCGGCTCATGCGCATGCGCCCCGCGAATTCCCGGCGCGTGAAGGCGAGGTCAGCCGCGGCGACCAGCGCCAGGGCCAGGGCCAGCTTCCAGCCCAGTCCCGCAGCATCGACCAGCAGCACACGCACGAATTCCGCCGGCGGCAGCGCGGCGAGGCCGGCGAACTCGGGCAACAGGCTGCGCAGCGCGAGCCAGGCAACGACCGTGAGCAGCACCAGCTTGACCACGGCCCGTGCCGCTTCGAACAGCGTGCGCAAGGAGAAGATGCGGCGCAAGCCCTGCCCGGGATGCAGGCGAGTGAAGTCGGGGCGCAGCGGCTCGAACGAGAGCACCATGCCCGACTGGGCGATGGAGGCGACGACGGCTGCCAGTCCCGCGGCCAGGAACAGGGGCCACAGCACGGAGGCTGCGCCGGCCGCGACCTCCGCCGCCAACGCCCAGGCCGACGTCGCATCCGTCGCCTGAGCGAGGCGAGTGAAAGGCAGCCGCGCGATGCGCAGCAGCGCCTGCCAGGCGCCCAGGCCCAGTGCCGCCAGCCAGCCCACGGCCGCGAGAAAGACGGCGCAGGCCACCACCTCGGCGCTGCGCGGCGTCCGCCCCTGCTCGCGCGCCTTCTGCAGCTTGAAGGGCGTCGCGGCTTCGCTGCGATCGAGGTCCTGCTCCGCCATCAGCGTGCTCCCGCCGCCAGCCAGGCCGTCCAGGTGCGGTAGATGCCTGCGTACAGGCGCCCCGCCGGGGCGCCGAACGCGCCGGCCCAGGCCCAGAGGGCCAGCAGGCCCGCCACGATCTTGACCGGCACCCCCAGCACCAGCATGTTCAGCTGCGGCAGGTTGCGCGCGATCACGCCGAGGGCGAAGTCCACCAGCAGCAGCCCGAGCACGATCGGCGCGGCCAGCGCGAAGCCCAGGGTGAACAGGGCCGCGGCCTCACGGGCGATCGCCTCGGCCGCTCCCGCGAGCGACGGGGACTGCCCCACCGGGAAGCGCTCCACGCTGTAGGCAATGCCGCGCAGCAGCGCGTGATGGCCGTTGACGAGGAAGAAGAACACGGCCGCGAACAGCGCGAAGATCGACGACAGCACCGGCATGCGGCTGCGCGTGAGGGGGTCGAAGACCTGGGCGATGCCGAAGCCCACCTGCACGTCCACCAGCCGCCCCGCCAGCCCGAAGCCGGCGAAGGCCATGAGCACCCCGAGGCCCAATGTGGCGCCCACGGTCACCTCGCGCAGCAGGGCCTGCAGCAGGGGGCCGGGCTCCTGCGGCACGGTGGCCGGGCTGCCGGCAAACGGCAGGGCGATCACGCAGGAGAAACCCAGGGTCACCAGCACCCGCACCAGCAGCGGCATGGACGCCGCGTACAGCAGCGGCGTCATCAACAGCAGCGCCGCGATGCGCGCCGACAGCAGCAGCATGGTCACGATCCAGTCGGGGCCCAGGAGCGACACGATGGCGTTCATGCGCCGCTCCTTCACGTCAGCGCGGGGATCTGCGTCCAGAGCAACAGCGCGAAGCCGCACAGCTTGCGCAGCATCCAGGGCCCGAAGGCGATCACGGCGACGGCCGCGGCGAACAGCTTCGGCACGAAACTCAGGGACATTTCCTGAATCTGGGTGACGACCTGCGCGATGCTCACGAGAAGGCCCACCAGCAGCGTGATGCCCAGCACCGGAAGGCACACCACCAGCCCGGTCCAGAACAGGTCCGCCGTCATCCGCATAGCGAGATCACCGTGCATCGCATTCCCCCTGGCATCGTCGTGAAGGGGCACTTTGCGCGCCGCGCGCAAGCTCGTTGAGTGAGCGAATTCACAGGAGCCGATCACAATCGGCCCCGCGCAGTTGAAGGAGGCGGACGGGGGCCGCGCGGGCCCGGATGCGCTATGCGGGAGACAGCAGGAGCAGCAGGGCGCTCAGCATCACCGGCTTCACCAGGAAGTGATCGAAGCCGGCGAGCTCCGCCGCCTCGCGGTCCAGGGCGTTGTCCGAGCCGGTCAGCGCGACCAGCTTCATGTCACGCCGGTCCACCTGCTGGCGGACGCGCGTGCAGGCGAGCACCCCGCCCATGCGGGGCATGTGCAGGTCGAGGATCACGCAAGGCGGCCGCTCCCGCAGCGCGACGGCCACGCCTTCGTCGCCGTCGTAGGCCACCAGCGTGCGGTAGCCCGCCAGCTGCAGCAGCTCGCAGAGGGTGTCCGCGGTGCCGCGGTCGTCGTCGACGACGAGCACCGTGCGGGCTCGCGCGGGATCGGCTGGCGCGTCGGACTGCATGGCGCTCGTGCGGAGAGACATGGGGGGCGCGGCGAGGAACTCCCTGCATTGTGTGCTGCGCGCCGATTTCCGTGGGCCGGCACGGGTCGCCCCGTCGCTGCTTTAATGCCGGCAGGGAAAAAGGAGCCTATGACCCACCTGTTCGACCCGCTGCAGCTCGGCAAGCTGCGCCTGGCCAACCGTATCGTCATCGCGCCGATGTGCCAGTACTCCGCCGACGAGGGCAGCGCGACGGATTGGCACATGGTCCACCTGGGCCACCTCGCGCTCTCCGGCGCCGGCCTGCTGGTCATCGAAGCCACCGCCGTCTCCGCCACCGGCCGCATCTCGCCGGAGGACCTCGGGCTCTATTCCGATGCGAACGAAGCCGCGCTGCAACGCGTGCTGGCCGCCGTGCGGCGGCATTCCCCCATGCCCGTGGCCATCCAGCTCGCGCATGCGGGCCGCAAGGCCTCCAGCCGCGCCCCCTGGGAAGGCGGCTCGCAGATCCGCCCCGACGCGCCGCGCGGCTGGGTCGCCGAAGCGCCTTCGGCCGTGCCGCACTCGCCGGACGAAGTGCCGCCGGTGGCGCTGGACCGCACCGGGCTCGCGCGCGTGCGCGACGCCTTCGCGCACGCCGCGGCGCGCGCCGGCCGCCTGGGCCTGGAGGGCATCGAGCTGCATGCCGCGCACGGCTATCTGCTGCACCAGTTCCTCTCGCCGCTGGCGAACCAGCGCGAGGACGAATACGGCGGCAGCCTGGTGAACCGCATGCGCTTCCCGCTCGAGGTGTTCGATGCGGTGCGCGCGGCCTTCCCCGCCGACAGGCCGGTGTGGACCCGCGTGTCGGCCGCCGACTGGGTGCCGGGCGGCTGGGACGTGGACGACACGATCGCCTTCGCGCAGGCATTGAAGGCGCGTGGCTGCGCGGCCGACCACGTGTCCAGCGGCGGCGTGTCGCCGGCGCAGAAGATCGCCCTGGGCCCCGGCTACCAGGTGCCGTTCGCGCAGCGGATCAAGGAGGCCGTGGGCCTGCCCACCATCGCGGTGGGCCTGATCACGGACGCAGCGCAGGCCGACCGGATCGTCCGCGACGGCCAGGCCGACGCCATCGCGCTGGCCCGCGCCATGCTGTACGACCCGCGCTGGCCCTGGCACGCAGCGGCGCAGCTCGGCGCGCAGGTGGCCGCGCCGAAACAGTACTGGCGCAGCCAGCCCCGCGAGCACAAGGACCTGTTCGCCGGCGCCCATTTCGGCCAGCGCTGACCCGCCTGGGAACCCAGGCTCCTTAGCACAGGCCCGGCAGGCGCCTTCTCACAGCTTTCGTGGAGAACGTTGTGGACAACCGTGTGGAAGGTGCCGCGAGGCCGCGCCGGCATTGGCTTCCGACGCGGTGATGCATCCGTAGGCAGTTGCTGTCCGAAGCTGACTGCATCCTCCGGCGCGAGCGCGGCAGTGGCGCCTCAGGGTCGAAGGCGCCGCAGCAGGCCGGCCGTGGAGGCGTCGAGCCCCTCGGTGGCGCCCGCTTGCAGGCGCCCGGCCAGGTCGGTCGCGAGCACCTTGCCCAGTTCCACGCCCCACTGGTCGAAGCTGTCGATGCCCCACACGCTGCCGCTGGTGAACACGCGGTGCTCGTACAGGGCGATCAGCGCCCCCAGCGACTCGGGCGTGAGCGCATCCAGCACGAAGAAGGTGCTGGGCCGGTTGCCCGTGAAGTTGCGGTGGCCGCCCGGGTCCACCCGCCCCTGCATCAGCGCCTGCGCCTGCGCGAGCGCGTTGGCCAGCAGCAGTTCGTGGTGGCCGGGGATCCGGTGCGCCGGCTCGCGCACCGCGAAGAACTCGACCGGCACGCGCTCGGTGCCCTGGTGCAGCATCTGGAAGTAGGCGTGCTGGCCATTGGTGCCGGCCTCGCCCCACAGCACCGGCGAGGTGTCGAAGGGCAACGGCTGGCCCTGCGCGTCGACACCCTTGCCGTTGCTCTCCATCTCCAGCTGCTGCAGGTAGGCCGGGAAGCGGCGCAGCGCACTGTGGTAGGGCGCGATGCTGCGGCTGCCGAAGCGGTGGAAGTCGCGGTACCACACGTCGAGCAGGCCCAGGCGCGCCGGCAGGTTGCGCTCCAGCGGCTCGGTGCGGAAGTGCTGGTCCATCGCGTGGGCGCCCGCCAGGAAGGCCTGGAAGCGCCCGGCGCCGATGGCGATCGCCAGCGGCAGGCCGATGGCCGACCACAGCGAATAGCGCCCGCCCACCCAGTCCCAGAAGCCGAAGGTGGTGGCGATGCCGAACTGGCGCGCCGCCTCCACGTTGGTGGTGAGGGCGGCAAAGTGGCGCGCAACGTCCGACCCGCCCTGCTGCTGGAACCAGACGCGGGCGCTGCGCGCGTTGGTCATCGTCTCCAGCGTCGTGAAGGTCTTGGAGGCGATCAGGAACAGCGTGCGCTCCGGCCGCAGCGGCTGCAGCACCGCGTCCAGCTCGTGGGCGTCGATGTTGGAGACGAAGTGGAAGCGCTTGCCGCGGATGCGGAAGGCGTCGAGGGCGGCCACCGCCATCTGCGGCCCCAGGTCGGAGCCGCCGATGCCGATGTTGACCACGTCGGTGATGTCGGCGTCGGCCCGCACGTGCTCGGCGTACGCGAGCATCGCCTCCAGCGTCTCGTGCACGGCCACCGAGTCCGGGGCCTGCGCGTCGCGCGGCGCCCGCAGCAGCCAGTGCTTGACGGCGCGGTTCTCGGTGTTGTTGATGCGCTCGCCGGCGAACATCGCGGCCCGGTGCGCCTCCAGGCCGGAATCGCGCCCCAGCGCCAGCAGCAGCTGCTCGGTGCCCGCGTCGACCAGGTTCTTCGACAGGTCCGCGAACACGTGCGGCGCCTGCAGGCTGAAGCGGGTGAAGCGATCCGGGTCCTGCGCGAACGCGTCGCGCAGGTCGAAGGACGAACCCGCGGTGCGGAAGCGCTCCTGCAGCTGCCCCCAGGCGGCCGTGCGGTCGCAGCGCGTGCGTGCGGCGCTCATGGCGTCAGGCGGCCCGGATCAGCTTTTCCAGCTTCACCGCGTCGACGGCGAAGGTGCGGATGCCTTCGGCCAGCTTCTCGCTGGCCATCACGTCCTCGTTGAGCGCCCAGCGGAAGCCCTTCTCGTCGTACTGCACGCGTTCGATGTCGGCGCCCAGGGCTTCGTCGCGGTCCAGCGAGCGCAACACCGGCAGGTCCGAGGCGGCAAGCTGCGCCAGCAGCTCGGGGCTGATGGTCAGCAGGTCGCAGCCGGCCAGCGCCAGGATCTGGCCCACGTTGCGGAAGCTCGCGCCCATCACCTCGGTGGCGATGCCGTAGCGCTTGTAGTAGGTCCAGATCTGGCGCACGGAGCGCACGCCCGGGTCCGACGCGCCGGAATTGGCGACCTCGTTCCAGGCCTCGCCGGCCGCCTTCCTGTACCAGTCGTAGATGCGGCCCACGAAGGGCGAGATCAGCTTCACCTTCGCCTGCCCGCAGGCCACGGCCTGGCAGAACGAGAACAGCAGGGTCAGGTTGCAGTTGATGCCCTCCTGCTGCAGCTGCGCCGCCGCCTGGATACCTTCCCAGGTGGAAGCCACCTTGATCAGGACGCGTTCGGCGGGAATGCCCGCCGCGCGGTACAGCTCGATGATGCGCCGGCCGCGGGCGACGCTGCCGGCGGCGTCGAAGCTCAGTCGGGCATCGACTTCGGTCGACACGCGGCCCGGGATGTGCTGCAGGATCTCGGTGCCGAAGCGCACCAGCAGCCGGTCCATGATCTCGTCGAGGGGCTCCTGGCGGTGCTGGTGCACCGTCTCCTGGAGCAGGTGCGCGTACTCCGCCTTCTGCACCGCCTTGAGGATCAGCGAGGGATTGGTCGTCGCGTCCTGCGGGTGGTATTGCGCAAGCTGGCGGAAGTCGCCGGTGTCCGCCACGACCGTGGTGTACTGCTTCAGGGCTTCGAGCTGGTTCATGGCCCGATTATCCGGCGCGCGCCCGGGCTCGGGGAGCCGGCACGATGGCCACGCCGTGGCTCGCCAACTGCAGGCCGACGGCGCTGCCAATGCCGAGCGCGTGGCCCACGTCGGGCGAGACGACGAAGACGGGGCCCAGCTCCGTCTCGAAGGTGTACTCGTAGCTGCTGCCGAGATAGGACAGCTTGGCGAGCCGGGCGTCCAGGCCCTGCCCCGGCGGGACGACGTGCCAGGCCTCGGGCCGCACCGCGACCGTCACCGGACCGGCGGGCGCCGGCCGCCGCGGCGCGATGCGCAGCGGCCCCAGCAGCACCTGGCCCTCCGCATCGGCCTGCGCCGGGAACAGCGAGGCTTCGCCCATGAAGGCCGCGACGAACTCGCTCGCCGGCGACTCGTACAGTTCCTGCGGCGTGCCGCGCTGGGCGATCGCGCCCCGGTCCATCACGACGATCCGGTCGCTCACCGCCAGCGCTTCGCTGCGGTCGTGCGTGACGTAGGCCACGGTGAGCCGCAGCCGCTGCTGCAGCGATCGGATCTCCTCGCGCATCTCGCGGCGCAGGCGCGTATCGAGGTTGGACAACGGCTCGTCGAACAGCAGCACCTCCGGCTGCAGCACCAGCGCCCGGGCCAGGGCCACGCGCTGCTGCTGGCCGCCGGAGAGTTCGCTGGGCAGACGGGCCTCCAGGTCCACCAGGCCCACCCCGTGCAGCGCCTCGACGGCGCGCCGCCGCGCCTCCGCCGGGGCCATGCCGGACATGCGCAGGCCGTAGCTGACGTTCTCCACCACGTCCATGTGCGGGAACAGGGCGTAGCTCTGGAACACCATGCTGACGTTGCGCTGCGCCGGGCCCAGCCCGGTCACGTCGCGTCCGCCGATCAGGATGCGGCCCGCGCTGGGCGTCTCCAGGCCGGCGATGAGCCGCAGCGTCGTGGTCTTGCCGCAGCCCGAAGGGCCGAGGATGGTCGTGAGCGTGCCGCGCGGGATCTCGAAGCTGATGCCGTCGACGGCCGCCGGGCCCGCCGGGTCGTCGCCATAGCGCTTGGTCACCGCGCGGAACTCGATGCCCGCCGTCATGCCGCCGCTCCCGCCACGGGCCGCGGCAGCGCCGCCGCGCGTCGCCCGAGACGCCGCTCCCCGACCAGCCACTGGATCGCCGCGGTGGCGAGCGACATCATCACGATCAGCACCGTGCAGTAGGCCAGCGCCACGCCATAGTCGCCGTTGCCCACGCGCCCGAGGATGTAGGTGGTCGCCAGTTCGTTTTCCGCCGTGACGAGGAAGATCACGGCCGACACGGTGGTGATCGCGCGCACGAAGCTGTAGACCAGCGCGGCGACCAGCGCCGGCTTCAGCAGCGGCAGCACGACGTGGCGCAGGGTCTGCAGCGTGGAGGCGCGCAGCATCAGCGAAGCTTCGTCCAGCGAGGCGTCGATCTGGTGCAGGGCCGCCGTGCCGGCGCGCACGCCGACCGGCAGGTTGCGGAACACGAAGCACAGCATGATGATCAGGGCCGTGCCGGTCAGCTCGAAGGGCGGCACGTTGAAGGCGAGGATATAGCTCACCCCCAGCACCGTGCCCGGGATCGCGAAGGCGAGCAGGGCGGAAAACTCGAACAGCCCCTGGCCGCGGAAGCTCGTGCGCGCGAGCAGCCACGCGACCAGCAGGCCGAGCGCCGCCGTCACGGGCGCCGACAGGGCGGCCAGCTTCAGGGTGGTGAAGAAGGAGTTCCAGGCCGTGCCGGCCCACACGAACCCGAACGCGCCCCACTCCAGCGCGAAGGCGGTGCGGAAGTGCGCCAGCGTCGGCGTGTAATCGCGGCCCCAGGTCTGCACGAAGCCGCCGGCGAAGGCGAATGCGTACAGCAGGCAGGTGAAGGCGAGCCACGGCAGCGCGACGGCGTTCACCAGCCGGCGCACGTGGGCCGGCAAGGGCATGGGCACGCCGGCGTCGCCCTTGCCCGCCACCGTGGTGTAGCGGCGCCGGCCCAGGGCCTGCCGCTGCAAGGCGAAGGCGCCCAGCGCGAACAGCGTCAGCAGCCACGCCAACGAAGCGGCGCGGCCCTGGTCGTACTGCGCCCCGACGATCGCGAAGAAGATCTCGGTCGAGAGCACGGAGAACTGCCCGCCCACCACGATGGGATTGCCGAAATCCGCCATGCTCTCGATGAAGCCGACCAGGAAGGCATTGGCGAGCCCGGGCCGCAGCAGCGGCAGCGTGATCGTCGCGAAGGTGCGGCGCGCGTCGGCGTGCAGCGTCTGCGCCGCCTCCTCCAGGCTGGGCGAGACGCCTTGCACCACGCCGCGCATGGTCAGGAAGGCGATCGGCGTGAAGGCGAAGGTCTGCGCGACCCACACGCCCAGCCCGCCGTAGAACCAGCGCGAGGGCGGCACGCCGAAGGCGGCCTCCAGCAGCTGGTTGACGAGGCCGGCGCGCCCGAACAGCAGGATCAGCCCCAGCCCCACCACGAAGGGCGGCGTGATGATCGGCAGCAGCGCCAGTACGTTCAGCGGCTTCGCGTAGCGCCGCGCGCCGCGCTCCGCCAGCAGGGCCATCAGGGTTCCCAGCAGCGTGGTGCTGGTCGCGGTGAGCAGCCCGAGGAACAGCGTGTTCCAGGCGACGCCGCAGCGCACCCCGCCCCACAGGCACTGCAGGCCCCAGTTGCGCTCGCTTGCGATGCGGACGGCGAACGCGGCCAGCGCGAGCCGCCCGTCCTCGTCGACGAAGGCGCCCGCCAGCGCCTTCAGCACCGGGAACACGATGAACAGCCCCAGCAGGGCTGCGCAGGTGACGACAGCGGCCGCGACGAACAGGTCGCCGCGGAACAGCCCGCGGCGCGCGAGTCCGAAGGCGCCGAGCACGACCAGCGCCAGCAACGCCAGCACGGCGCCCCAGCCCATGCCGAACTGCTGCAGCGCGAGCTCGCCGAACCAGGCCTGGAGCACGGCGAAGTTCCAGCCCTTCGCGCCGACGGCGAAGCCGCCGGCCAGCAGGGCCAGCGCGCCGCCGAATCCGCCGGCAACGAGCAGCAGGCCCTGCCGCCGGCCCGGCGGCAGCAGCGCGGCCGCGCCGCAGAGGAGCAGCCCCGCCAGTCCCGCCAGCAGCCACGGGCGGCCGAACACGGTCGCCTGCAGGATGCCGTTGGCCGCATCCTGCGCGCCCCAGCTTCGCGTGACGGCCAGCAGGCCGTTCGCGTCCTGCAGCGCGTACCAGGGAAAGAGCAGGTAGCCGGCCAGGCCGGCGGCGAGCCAGGCCCACAGGGGCGCACCGGGCTGGCGCAGGAGGGCCGGAGGCGTCACCGCGGCTGCGAATTGACTTCCTTCTCCCAGCGCGCGATCAGGCGCCGGCGCTCTGCGCTGGCGCCGTACTTCGCGTAGTCGTAGTCGACGAAGCGGATCTTGCGGAAGTCCGGCACCCGCTCATCCACCTTCGCGGACTTGTTGCTCGGGAGCTGGAAGGACTTGGCCGCCGCCGCCATCTCCTGCGCGGCGGGGCTCAACGCCCACTCGTAGAACTTCTTCGCGGCCTCGAGGTTGCGCGCGCCCTTCACGAGGCTCATGGAGCCGATCTCGGCGCCGGTGCCGTCGGCGGGCGTGACTGTTTCGACCGGGAAGCCCTGCATCTTCTCGCCCGGGCCGTCGTGCACGAAGCTGATCGAAAGCGCCGTCTCGCCGCGCGCCACCGCCTTGATCGGCGCCGTGCCGGAACGCGGATAGCTGCCGACGTTGCGGTGCAGGCCCTTGAGGTAGTCGAAGGCCTTCTCCTCGCCCATCAGCTGCACCAGCGTGGCGATCATGGTGTAGGCCGTGCCGCTGGAGGCGGGGTTGGCCACCTGCACCTCGCCCTTGTATTCGGGCTTGAGCAGGTCGGCCCACGTCCTGGGCACCGGCAGCTTCTTCTTCGCGAGCAGTTCGGGGTTGTAGCCGAAGCCGAGCGGGCCCGAGTAGATGCCCACCGTGCGCCAGTTCGACTGCTTCGCCTGCTGCTGCGCCCACGCGTGCAGCTGCGGCAGCGTCGGCGACCTGTATTCGAGGGTGAGGCCCTGCTCCGCCGCCTGCAGATGCGGGTCGCCGGTGCCGCCGAACCAGACGTCCGTCTTCGGATTCTCCTTTTCCGCGATCAGCTGCGCGAGCGCCTCGCCCGAGCCCTTCATGGTGACGTTCACCCGCGTGCCCGTGGTGCGCGCATAGACGGTGGAGATCATGTTGCACCACTCCGCCTGCACCGAGCAGATCACGTTGACCTGGCCCTGCGCCGCGGCCGCGGCTGCCGACACGGCCAGTCCCAGGCCGAAACACCACTTGCGCATCGCCCCTCCTCGTAACGGAATTACACCCAAGTCTGCCGAATGCGAGAAACTAAGTTACAGTCCCCGCAACCCCCACCAAGAACAAATCAATGAGCTTCGATCTCGTACTTTTCGGCGGCACCGGCGACCTCGCATGGCGCAAGATCATGCCGGCCCTGTTCCAGGCCTTCCGCCACGGCACGCTGCCCGAGGGCGGCCGGATCATCGGCATCGCCCGCGACGACCTCAGCGACGACCAGTACCGCGAGCTGATCCGATCCCGCTTCGTCGACGTCGACCTCTCCAAGCGGCCCAGCCCGGAGGAGTTCCAGCGTTTTGCCGGGTTGCTGCACTTCCTGCGGCTCGACCTGTCGCAGCCGCAGGACTACCGCCGGCTCGCGGACATGTTACGCGAGCGGCATGCCGAAGTGGTCGTGATGTACCTGGCCACGGCGCCCGACCTGTTCGCCACCGTGGTGAAGCAGCTCGCGGCGGCCGGCCTCAACCGGCCCAACACGCGGCTGGTGCTGGAGAAGCCGCTGGGCCAC
Source organism: Ramlibacter monticola (assembly GCF_016722785.1). GTDB lineage: Bacteria > Pseudomonadota > Gammaproteobacteria > Burkholderiales > Burkholderiaceae_C > Ramlibacter > Ramlibacter monticola. The sequence continues at coordinate 356,558 of NZ_JAEQNE010000005.1, forward strand.
GACCTCGCCTCCAACCGGGAGATCAACGACACGGTGCGCAGCGTGCTGGACGAGCGCCAGATCTTCCGCATCGACCACTACCTCGGCAAGCCCGCCGTGCAGAACCTCTTCGCGATGCGCTTCGGCAACGCGCTGTTCGAGCCGGTGTGGCGGCGCGAGCACGTGTCGCACGTGCAGATCACCATCGCCGAAGACCTTGGCGTGGAGAAGCGCGGCGCCTTCTACGACAAGACCGGCGCCCTGCGCGACATGGTGCAGAACCACGCGCTGCAGCTGCTGTGCGCGCTGGCCATGGAGCCGCCGATCAGCGCGCATGCCGATGCGATCCGCGACGAGAAACTGAAGGTGCTGCGTTCGCTCAAGCGCTGGACGCCCGAGACCCTGGACCAGCACGTGGTGCGCGGCCAGTACGGCCCCGGCACGGTGGGCGGCCAGCCCGTGAAGGGCTACCGCGAGGAAGCGGGCGTCGCTCCCGACAGCAGGACGGAGACCTTCGTCGCCCTGCGGGCGGAGATCGCGAGCTGGCGCTGGGCGGGCGTGCCCTTCTACATCCGGACCGGCAAGCGCCTGGCCGGGCGCGAAGCCGAGATCGTGGTGAGCTACCGCGAGGCGCCGCACGCGATCTTCACCGCGCCGCCGGGCAGCGCCAACCGGCTGGTGATCAACCTGCAGCCGCGCGACGGCCTGGAACTGCACCTGCTGGCGCAGGGCCAGGAGAACCGGCGCAACGGCCAGGTGCTGGCGCCGGTGCACCTGGACCTCGACTTCGACAAGCGCTTCGGCTCCGAGCGGGTGGGCGCCTACGAGCGTCTGCTGCTCGACGTGATCGCCGGCCGCCTCAACCTGTTCGTGCGCAGCGACGAACAGGAGGCGGCGTGGCGCTGGGTGGAACCGATCATCGAGCACTGGCGCAACGACGACCGCGGCCCGCGGCCCTACGCGGCGGGCACCTGGGGCCCGAGCGCCGCCAGCGCCATGATCGCCCGCGACGGCTTCTGCTGGAGCGAGGAATGTTAGCCCCCACGCTTGTAACTTCGTGTCCTGCGCTGGCCTTGCAGGCCGCGGCGAGGCTCACGTGTTAGATCGCATCCGCGCATCCATGCCCTCTCTGGCCCCGGCGGAGCAGCGCGTGGCGCGCCTCGTGCTGGGCGACCCGCGCTCCTTCGCCAACCTGCCGGTGAGCGAGCTGGCGGACCGCGCGCACGTGAGCAAGCCCACCGTCGTGCGCTTCTGCCGCAGCATGGGCTACGACGGGCTGTCGGACTTCAAGCTGAAGCTGGCCGGCAGCGTCAGCGAGGGCGTGCCCTTCATCCACCGCAGCGTCGACCCGGACGACAAAACCGGCGACGTGATGGTCAAGGTGATCGACAACGCCGTCGCCGCCTTCCTCAAGTACCGCAACGACGCCTCGACCTTCGCCATCGAGAAGGCGGCGGAGGCGCTGACGGCCACCCATCGCACCCGCGGCCGCATCGAGTTCTACGGGGTGGGCAACTCCGGCGTGGTGGCGCTCGACGCGCAGCACAAGTTCTTCCGCCTCGGCGTCAACACCATCTCGTACAGCGACGGCCACATGCAGGTCATGAGCGCGACACTGCTGGGAGCGGGAGACTGCGTGGTGGTGATCTCGAACTCGGGCCGCACCCGCGACCTGATGGACGCCTGCGACATCGCGCGGCGCAACGGCGCGACGGCGATCGTCATCACCGCGACCGGCTCGCCGCTGGCGGCGGCGGGGCAGATCCACCTGGCGGCGGACCACCCGGAGGGCTACGACCGCTACAGCCCGATGGTGTCGCGGCTGCTGCACCTGATGATCATCGACGTGCTGGCGACGACGGTGGCGCTGAGGATCGGCGGGGGGAGGCTGCAGCCCTTGTTGCGGGAGATGAAGAACAACCTGCGGAACAAGCGGTACGCCTAGATCCGTGCTTCCTCCACCGCGTGGCAGGCCACCCGCACGCCCCGCAGTTCCAGCAAGGCCGGCCGCTCCGCCTTGCAGCGCGCACCGGCATGCGGGCAGCGCGGATGGAAGGCGCAGCCCGCCGGCGGGTTCAGCGGGTTCGGCACCTCGCCCTGCACCGGCGTGCGCGCGCGGCCGGTGTCGTGCATCTTCGGGATCGCGTCCAGCAGCATGCGCGTGTAGGGGTGCTGCGGCCGCGCGAACAGCTGCTGCTTGGGGGCGACCTCCACCAGGCGCCCGAGGTACATCACGCCGACGTCGTCGCTCACGTGCCGCACCACCGCGAGGTTGTGCGAGATGAACAGGTAGGTGAGCCCCAGCCGCCGCTGCAGGTCCTTCATGATGTTGAGGACCTGCGCCTGCACGCTGACGTCCAGCGCCGACGTGGGCTCGTCGCACACGAGGAAGTCCGGGTGCGTGGCGATGGCGCGCGCGATCGAGATGCGCTGGCGCTGGCCGCCGGAAAACTGGTGCGGGTACTTGGCGGCGTCCTGCAGGCCGAGGCCGACCGAGGACAGAAGCTCGCCCACCCGCTCGCGCAGCGCCGCCCGGCCTTCGACGAGCCCGTGCTCCTTCAGCGGCTCGCCCACGATGTCCTCCACCGTCCAGCGCGGGTTGAGGCTGGCGTACGGGTCCTGGAAGATCATCTGGATGCGGCGGCGCAGCTTGCGGCCCTCGGCCGAGCGGAAGGCCGCATGCGCGTCCTGGCCGTCGAAGCGGAAGCTGCCCCGCGTGGGCGCGTACAGTCCCACGAGCAGGCGGGCGACGGTGCTCTTGCCGCAGCCGGATTCGCCGACGAGGCCCAGCGTCCGGCCCTTCTCGATGGCGAAGCTCACGCCGTCCACGGCATGGAGCAGCTGGCGCGGCTTGCGTTCGAGCACGCGGTTGAGCCAGGGGGCGGAGACGTCGAAGGTCCTGGCGAGGTCGATGGCCTGGACGAGGGGGGCTTCGAGGGAAGCGCCCCTCACCCCTGCCCTCTCTCCGGAGGGGAGCGGGAGCGAGTCCATGGGAAAGACCGTGCTCATCCCGGCACCTCCGCGTGGGCGTCGTGCAGCCAGCAGGCCGCCCGCGTGGCGCCGGCATTCAGCAGTTCGGGCCGCTCGTGCGTGCAGCGCTCGAAGGCGCGCGGGCAGCGCGGGTTGTAGGCGCAGCCGGACGGGATCGCGTTCAGGCGCGGCATGGCGCCGTCGATCTGGTTCAGGCGCTCGCGCTCGCCCTCCATGTCGGGGATCGAGGCCATCAGGCCCATCGTGTAGGGGTGCGCCGGCTGGTGGATCACCTCGTGCACCGGGCCGATCTCCGCCAGGCGCCCCGCGTACATCACGGCCACGCGGTCGCAGGTCTCCGCGATCACGCCCATGTCGTGCGTGATCAGCATGACCGCCGCGCCGCGCTCGCGGCAGATGCGCTTGAGCAGCTGGATGATCTGGGCCTGGATCGACACGTCCAGCGCGGTGGTCGGTTCGTCGGCGACCACCAGTTGCGGCTCCGCCGCCAGCGCGAGCGCGATCACCACGCGCTGCCGCATGCCGCCGGAAAACTGGTGCGGATAGTGGTCGATGCGCTCGTCGGCGGCCGCGATCCCGGTCTCCTCCAGCAGCGCGATGGCGCGCCGGCGCGCCTCGGCGCGTTCCACCGGAAGGTGCGCCCGGATCGTCTCCTCGAGCTGGCGGCCGATGGTGTAGAGGGGATTGAGCGAGGTGAGCGGGTCCTGGAAGATCGCGCCTATCCTGCGGCCGCGGATGTGCCGCATGCGCTCGAAGGGCAGGTTGTCGATGCGCTCGCCTTCCAGCAGCACCTGCCCCGAGGCGATGCGCCCCGGCGGCTCCAGCAGGCCGATGATGGCCGCGCCGGTGAGCGACTTGCCGGCACCCGACTCGCCGACCACGCCCAGGATCTCGCCCGGCGCGATGTCGAAGGAGATGCGGTCCAGCGCCCGCAGCGTCCCGCGCCGCGTCGGGAACTCCACCACCAGATCCTGGACTTGAAGGAGCGGGTTCATCGCAGCCGCGGGTTCAGCGCATCGCGCAGCCAGTCGCCCAGGAGGTTCACCGACAGCGCGATCAGGATCAACATGACCGCCGGGAACACCGTGATCCACCACTCGCCCGAGAACAGGTAGTTGTTGCCGACCTGGATCAACGTGCCCAGCGAGGGCGAGGTGGGCGGCACGCCCACGCCCAGGAAGGACAGCGTCGCCTCGGTGATGATGGCCGTGGCGATGTGGATGGTGGCCAGCACCAGCACCGGCCCCAGCACATTGGGCAGCACGTGGCGCAGCATGATGCGCAGCGGCGCCACGCCCGTCACGCGCGCCGCCTGCACGTATTCCTTGCTGCGCTCCACCAGCGTGGAACCGCGCACGGTGCGCGCGTACTGCACCCAGCCGGCCAGCGTGATCGCGAGGATCAGCACGCCGAAGGCGACGGTGTTCGGCGCGTTGGGGAACAGCGCGCGCCCCACGCCGGCGATCAGCAGCGCCACCAGGATCGCCGGGAAACTGAGCATCACGTCGCACAGGCGCATCAGGAAGGCGTCGACCCAGCCGCCGCGGAAGCCGGCCAGCAGTCCGAGCGACACGCCGATCACCATCGACAGCAGCACGGAGACCACGCCCACGACCAGCGAGATGCGGGCGCCGTACATCAGGGCCGACAGGATGTCACGGCCCTGGTCGTCGGTGCCCAGCAGGTACTTGCGGCTGCCCTCCGCCAGCCACGCCGGCGGACGGCGCGCGTCGCCCAGCTCCAGCGTGGTGAGGTCGAAGGGATTGTGCGGCGCCACCCAGCCGGCGAAGACCGCACAGAACAGGCACACGATGGCGATGGCCGCCGCCAGCATCGCCACCGGGGACGTGCGGAAGCTGTAGCCGACGTCGCCGTCAAGCCAGCGCGCGAGCAGCTGCCTCATCGCGTCAGGCGCCCGACTTCACCTTGATCCACTTGAAGGAGATGTTGTTGTCGGGGCGCTGGACCAACTCCACGCGCTTGCTCACGCCCCAGGCCAGCGCCTGCTGGTGCAGCGGGATGTGGCCGATGTCGTCCTGGTGGATCTTGAAGGCCTCGTGGATCATCGCGTTGCGCTTCGTCTTGTCGGTCTCCGCCTGCACCTTGCGGGCGAGCTCGTCGACCTTCGGGTTGCAGTAGGCGCCGAGGTTGAACTGGCCGGCGCCCTTGTCGTCCACGCAGGACATGATCGCGTTCAGCGGGTCGTGGGCGTCCACGGTGCTGGGCGTCCACCCGAGCAGGTAGAAGCTGGTGTCGCGGCGCAGGATCTTCGGGAAGTAGGTGCCCTTGGTCTCGGCCGCCAGGTTGATCTTGACGCCGATGCGCGAGAGGTTGGCCGCCACCGCCTGGCAGATCCGCGAGTCGTTGACGTAGCGGTCGTTCGGGCAGTTCATCGTGACCTCGAAGCCGTTCGGGTAGCCGGCCTCGGTCAGCAGCTTCTTCGCGCCCTCCGGGTCGTAGGGCAGGCGCTTGTTCAGGTCGGGCTGGAAGCCGTTGATGCCGTTGCCGACCATCTCCCCGGTGGGCGAGGAAGCGCCGCGCATCACCGTCTTCCTGATGCCCTCGATGTCGATCGCCTGGTAGAAGGCCTGGCGCACGCGCTTGTCCTTGAACGGGTTCTTGCCCTTGATGTTCGAGTACAGCAGCTCGTCGCGCTTCTGGTCCATGCCCAGGAAGATGGTGCGCAGTTCGGGGCCGGTGAGCGCCCGCGCGTTGGGCGAGGCGTTGACACGGTCCACGTCCTGCAGCGGCACCGGTTCCATCACGTCGATCTCGCCGGAGAGCAGCGCGGCCACGCGGGTGGCGTCGTTGCCGATGGGCGTGAAGACCACCTCCTGCACGTTGCCCTCGACCTTGCCCCAGTAGTTGCCGTTGCGCACGAAGGTCGTGCGCACGCCGGGCTGGCGCTCGCGCAGGCGATACGGGCCGGTGCCGTTGGCGCGGAAGGAGGCGGCGTTCTCGATGCCCTTGCGGCGGTCCACCGGGCGGGTGGCCTGGTTGTCCTCGCACCACTTCTTGGACATGATCATCACGCGCGACATCATGTCCGGCAGGATGGGGAAGGGCTTGTTGGTCTCGATCTCCACGGTGTGGCTGTCGACCTTGCGCACCGCCTTGAAGTCGTTGGTGTAGCTCTTCATGTCGGAGCCGTCGGCCTGCGTGCGCGCCATCGAGAACAGCACGTCGTCGGCCGTGAAGGGCGTGCCGTCGTGGAACTGCACGTTCTTGCGCAGGTCGAAGCGCCACACCGTCGGCGAGGTCTGCTTCCAGGCGGTCGCCAGCCCGGGCATCAGGCTCAGGTCCTTGTCGCGCAGCACCAGCGCGTCGTAGATGTTGCCCAGCACGTCCAGCTGCAGCGACTCGTTCAGGGAATGCGGGTCCATCGACAGTGCATCGCCCTGGTTGGCGATGCGCACGGCCTGCGCCTGCACGCCCAGTGCGGCGCACAGCAGACCCACGGCGAGAACGCTCTTGATTCGCATGATGGAACTCCTTGTTGGAAGTGATGCCCTCGGATGAAAGCGTGCCTGCGGCTCAGGTCGCGAGCGGCAGGCCCTGCTCCACCAGGCTCGCGTGCAGCGCGGAGCCGAGCGGAAGGATCTCGTCGTTGAAGTCGTAGCGCGTCATGTGCAGCATGCAGCTGCCTTCGCCGCCCTGGCCGATGCGGAGGTAGGCGCCGGGGCGGACCTGCAGCATGAAGGAGAAGTCCTCGGCGCCCATGCTGGGTTCCATGTCGCGCACCACGTTCTCGGGGCCCACCAGGGACTCCGCCACGTCACCCGCGAATTCGGTCTCGCGGGCGGTGTTGATGGTCGCCGGGTAGATGCGCTCGTACTGCACCGTGGCCGAGGCGCCGAAGCCCAGCGCCACCGCGCTGCACAGCTCCTTCAGCCGCCTTTCCACCATGTCCTGCACTTCCGGGCGGAAGGTGCGCACCGTGCCCACCAGCGTCGCCTTGCCGGGGATCACGCTCATCGCGTGCAGGTCGCCCGCCTGCATCGCGCACAGGCTGATCACCGCGCCGTCAACCGGCTTCACGTTGCGCGAGACGATGCTCTGGACGGCGGTGATGATGTGGCCGGCGACCAGCACGGGGTCGACCGCAAGGTAGGCGTGCGCGCCGTGGCCGCCCTTGCCGGTGATCTCGATGGTGACGCGGTCGGCCGAGGCCATCATCGCGTGGTGGCGGATGCCGAAGCAGCCGGGCTTGAGGCCGGGCCAGTTGTGCATCGCATAGACCGACTCCACCGGCCAGCGCTGGAACAGGCCGTCCTCGATCATGGCCTTGGCGCCGGCGAAGCCTTCCTCGCCGGGCTGGAAGATCAGCACCGCGGTCCCGTCGAAGTTGCGCGTCTCCGCGAGGTAGCGCGCCGCGCCGATCAGCATCGTGACGTGGCCGTCGTGGCCACAGCCGTGCATCATCCCGTTGCGGGTGGACTTCCAGGGGAAGTCGTTGCTCTCGGCCATGGTGAGGGCGTCCATGTCGGCGCGCAGGCCGATCATGCGGTTCGAGGTGTTGGCGCGGCCGCGGACGAGGCCCACGACGCCAGTCTTGCCGATGCCGGTGTGGATCTCGTCCACCCCGCACAGGCGCAGGGCTTCCTGCACGCGGGCGGCGGTGTAGACCTCCTCGAAGCCCAGTTCCGGGTGCGCGTGCAGGTCGCGCCGGAAGGCGGTGAGTTCGGGATGGAACTGCGCGATGTGCGCGAAGGGGCGCGCGTGCGCCAGTCGGGCGGCCGGGGCCAGCATACGGGTCAATGTCCTCCCGCCGCCGCCACGCGCAGGCGCGGATCGACGACGAAGTAAAGCAGGTCGACGACCAGGTTGATCGCGACGAAGATCAGGGCGATCAGGCAGAGGTAGCACGCCATCACGGGGATGTCGGCGAAGGTCACCGCCTGGATGAAGAGAAGACCCATGCCGGGCCACTGGAACACGGTCTCGGTGATGATCGCGAAGGCGATCAGCTGGCCGAGCTGCAGGCCCGTGATGGTCATCACGGGCACCATGGTGTTCTTCAGCGCGTGGCCGAAGTGGATCGCGCGGTTCGACAGGCCACGGGCGCGCGCGAACTTGATGTAGTCGGTGCGCAGCACCTCCAGCATCTCCGCGCGCACCAGGCGCATGATCAGCGTCAGCTGGAAGATCGCCAGCGTGATCGACGGCAGCACGATGTGGTGCCAGCCGTCGCGCGTCGCCAGGCCGGTGCCCCACCAGCCGACCTGCACCGTCTGGCCGCGGCCGAAGCTGGGGAACCAGCCGAGCGTGACGGAGAAGACCAGGATCAGCAGGATGCCGATCAGGAACGTCGGCAGCGACACGCCCAGCAGCGACAGCGTCATGAACAACTGGCTGCCGAAGCTGCCGCGCCGCAGGGCCGCGTACACGCCCATGGGCACGCCCACCAGCAGCGCGAGCAGCGCCGCGATCAGCGCCAGTTCCAGCGTGGCGGGGAAGCGTTCCGCGATCAGGCGCGAGACCTTGGCGCCCTGGCGCAGGCTGAGGCCGAACTCGCCCTGCACCGCGTTGCCCAGGAAGTGCCAGAACTGCACGAAAAAGGGCTGGTCGAGCCCCAGCGCGGAGCGCAGCTCGCGGATCTGCTCCGGCCTCGCGTCCTGCCCGAGCAGGAACACCACCGGGTCCCCGACGTACTGGAACAGCAGGAAGGCGATGAAGGCGACCGTGACCATGACCACGACGGCCTGGAGCATGCGGCGCAGGATGAAGGCGAGCATCGGGTCCGAGCGTTGGGCTGCCGAGGCTAGCATGGCAATTCCCGTGCCGGAACGCGGGGAAACTCTGAACGTTCCCCGGCTCAGTGCGCCCGTTGCGCGGGCACCAGGCGCACCGGTCCGTACCAGGCCTGCGTGTGCGAATGCGTGTTGTCGCTGTCGGTCATGATCGCGATGCCGACCAGCGCACCGGGCTCCTCGCCGAACACGCGCAGGTAATCGGCGCGGATGTCGCGCTCGTAATCCAGCCAGCGGTTCAGCCGCTGCGGGCCCGATTCGACCACCAGCTTGCGGATGCGGTCGGTGCGCGGGCTGCGGATGACGCTGCCGGGTTCGCGATGGTTGCACCACACGTACATCAGCGTGGCGTACGGCATCTCCTCGCCGGTGAGCGCGCGGGCCAGTTCGGAAAGGGCGGCGTCGCGCGCCGAGAAGCGCGAGCGGTCGCCCTCGAAGGCGAGCACGATGCGCACCGGGGCGTCGTCGCGGTCGCGCAGCGCCAGGTCGGCCTGCTCGATCAGGCCGGGCACCTTCCAGGAGAAGCGCACGCGGCCCAGGTCGGCCGGCGCGATGCGGACCTGCTGGCGCAGCATGCTCGCCGAGCTCTCGGCCTGCACCGACATCGCATCGCGGCCGTCGAGGCGCGCATATTGGAAATGGGTGGCGGTCTTGCCGGGGAAGGTCTTGTGCACCCAGGGAGCGTCGGCCGCATCGGCGTGCAGCCCGGATTGCCCGGCCCAGGGCGAGCTCGCAGGGTCGGCGGCCTGCTGCGCGGGCGGCGACGCGCAGCCGGCCAGCAGGGCGGCGGCGCACAGGAGGGTGGCGCAGCGGCGGCGACGTCCGGAAAACAGCGGGGTGTCCATTGAGTGGAGGAAAAAAGCCGCCCGAGGGCGGCTTTCAAGTTTCTTTTCTTCTGCAGCGGCCTCGCGGCCGCTTCGAAGATTAGAAGCTGTGGCGGATGCCCAGGTCGAAGCCAGTGGAGTTGTTGTTGGCAACAGCGCTGGAACCGTTCAGGGCGAAGGCCGAGCCGCCTTCGTTCTTCACGCGGGCCACGGTCGTGTAGATCGCGGTGCGCTTGGACAGGTTGTGCACGTAGCCCAGGGCCAGTTGCTTGGCTTCCGGCTCGGCGCCGCCGGCCAGCTCGATCTTGTAGGTCGAGTAGGCGATGCGGATTTCGCCGGCGCCGACCGGCACCAGGGCGCCGATCAGCCAGCCCTTGCCGTCGACTTCAGCGCTGGTGGCGCTGGTGTCACGGTTTTCCTGGCTGTAGTGGCCCATCAGCTTGGCCATGCCGAAGTCCCACTGGCCGCCGATGTTCCAGGTCGTGAAGTCGCCCGACGGGCCACCGGCCGCGCCGTTGACCGGCGTGGCGTCGTAGCGGGTCTTGGCATAGGAGATCGCCACGTTGAACGGGCCGGCGCCGTAGCCGATGCGACCGCCCCAGCCGGTGCCGTCCTTCTCGTTGGCGGCGTTGTTCTGGACGTTCTCACCCATCCAGTAGTTGACCTGGCCGTAGATGCCGCCCAGGTTGGCCGGCAGGAAGTAGCCGATGTCGTTGGAAGCGCGGACGATCACGCCACGGGTGCCGACCGGCACCAGCGCGTTGGCGGCCGTGCCCAGGCCGCCGGCAGGCGCCACCAGGGTCAGGGTCGTGCCCACGCCGTTCGTGCCGAACGGATCGAAAATCGTCAGGTTCCAGAAGGTCGGGGTGTAGTCGCGACCCAGGCGCACTTCGCCCCAGTTGCCGGACAGGCTGACCGTCGAACGGCGGTTGAACACCAGGCCGGCGCCGTCGTTGGGGGCCTGCAGGCCGTTCTGGTTGCCCACCGGGATGCGCTGGCCAGCGGTGCCGTCGTCGTTACCCAGGGAACCTTCCAGCCAGAAGGAAGCGGCCAGACCGCCACCCAGGTCTTCCGTGCCACGGAAGCCGATGCGCGAGCTGTTGTAGCCGGAGTTGGTCAGCTGCGTCTTGCTGGAGGCGCCGTCGGTGCCCTTGCCGTAGGCGATCGTCGCGTCGACGATACCGAACAGGGTGACCGACGACTGTGCGGAGGCCGCACCTGCAGCGGCCATCACAGCCAGCGCAATCAGGGACTTTTTCATTCAAGTTTCTCCAAGGTTAAACATGGGGCCCGGTTACGCATGAGGCGCGCATGCAGGTGCACGCCGCACTCCTACCGAACCCCGGCCAACCTCCACTTTGGGAGGTTGTTCTATCCCGACAGAGCGCTCTTGCGGCGCAGAGTTGGGCAAAAAAAGCCGCCACATGGGCGGCTTTTCAAGTTTCTTGTTTTCTGCAGCGGCCTTGCGGCCGCTTCGAAAATCAGAAGCTGTGGCGGATGCCCAGGTCGAAGCCGGTGGAGGTGTTGTTCACGACCGCGGTGGAGCCGTTCAGGGCGAAGGCCGCGCCACCTTCGTTCTTCGCGCGGGCAATGGTCGTGTAGAGCGCAGTGCGCTTGGACAGGTTGTGCACGTAGCCCAGGGCAAACTGCTTGGCTTCCGGCTCGGCGCCGCCGACCAGCTCGATCTTGTAGGTCGAGTAGGAAGCACGGATTTCGCCGGCGCCGACCGGCACCAGGGCGCCGATCAGCCAGCCCTTGCCCTTGGCCTCGGCACTGGTGACGCTGGCATCACGCTTTTCGGCGGAGTAGTGGCCCATCAGCTTGGCCATGCCGAAGTCCCACTGGCCGCCGATGTTCCAGGTCGTGAAGTCACCCGACGGGCCACCGGCCGCGCCGTTGACCGGGGTGGCGTCGTACTTGGTCTGGGCGTAAGCGGCAGCCACGTTGAACGGGCCGGCGCCGTAGCCGATGCGACCACCCCAGCCACTGCCGTCCTTTTCGTTGGCGGCGTTGTTCTGGACGTTCTCGCCCATCCAGTAGTTGATCTGGCCGTAGATGCCGCCCAGGTTGGCCGGCAGGAAGTAGCCGATGTCGTTGGAAGCGCGGACGATCACGCCACGGGTGCCCACCGGCACCAGCGCGTTGGCCGCAACGCCCAGACCGCCCGCGGGGGCAACCAGGGTCAGGGTGGTGCCGACGCCGTTCGTGCCGAACGGATCGAAAATCGTCAGGTTCCAGAAGGTCGGGGTGTAGTCACGACCCAGGCGCACTTCGCCCCAGTTGCCGGACAGGCTGACCGTGGAACGGCGGTTGAACACCAGGCCGGCGCCGTCGTTGGGGGCCTGCAGGCCGTTCTGGTTGCCCACCGGGATGCGCTGGCCAGCGGTGCCGTCGTCGTTACCCAGGGAACCTTCCAGCCAGAAGGAAGCGGCCAGGCCGCCACCCAGGTCTTCCGTGCCACGGAAGCCGAGGCGCGAGCTGTTGTAGCCGGAGTTGGTCAGCTGCGTCTTGCTGGAGGCGCCGTCGGTGCCCTTGCCGTAGGCGATCGTCGCGTCAACGATGCCGAACACGGTGACCGACGACTGGGCGGAGGCCGCACCCGCAGCGGCCATCACGGCCAGCGCAATCAGGGACTTTTTCATTGCAAGTTTCTCCAAGGTTAAACGAGGGCTCCGGTACGTATGGGGCGCTCATCCAAGCACGTGGCGCATTCCCACCGGATCCCCGGGCCAACCTCCTTTTGGGAAGTTGCTGCTATTCCACCAGAGCGCTTTTTGCCGCGCAAAGTAATTCGCCCTGCGGACGAGGTTTCGTTGCAGTCCGACAACAGGATTGCCATGGTCGAGTGGACCGTACACAACAATTTTGTGGTTTTTCCGCATCGCAGATGCTGGCGCGCCGTGAAATCTTCGGGGGCCCCCACGCCAGTGGGGGGCACATCCCGGCAGATGGCCCGCCGCATCCTCGGCGCCACAACCAGGGGATCGATGACCATGCGGCGCAACGGAAAAAAGGGCCGCCCTTCGGCGGCCCTTTCAAGTTTCTTTTCTTCCGTGGCGGCCTTCGGGCCGCTTCGAAATCAGAAGCTGTGGCGGATGCCCAGGTCGAAGCCGGTCGAGTTGTTGTTGACGACAGCTTGGGCGCCGTTCAGGGCGAAGGCCGAGCCGCCCTCGTTCTTCACGCGGGCCACGGTCGTGTAGAGCGCGGTGCGCTTGGACAGGTTGTGCACGTAACCCAGGGCGAGCTGCTGGGCCTTCGGCTCGGCACCGCTGGCCAACTCGATCTTGTACTCCGAGAAGGCGGCGCGGATCTCGCCGGCGCCCACCGGCACCAGGGCACCGAGCAGCCAGCCCTTGCCGTCGGTGTCGCCGTTGAATGCGCTGTTGCCGCGCTTGTCGGCGGTGTAGTGGCCCATCACCTTGGCCATGCCGAAGTCCCACTGGCCGCCGATGTTCCAGGTCGTGAAGTCACCCGTCGGGCCGCCGAACACACCGTTCACGGCCGTCACGTCGTACTTGGTCTTCGCCCAGGCAGCAGCCACGTTGAACGGACCGGCGCCGTAGCCGACGCGAACGCCACCGCCGGTGCCGTCGTTCTTGCTGGAGACTCCGCTGACGTTGGCGTTCCTGAGGTTCTCACCCATCCAGTAGTTGATCTGGCCGTAGATGCCGCCCAGGTTGGCCGGCAGGAAGTAGCCGATGTCGTTGGAAGCGCGGACGATCACGCCACGGGTGCCCACCGGCACCAGCGCGTTGGCGGCAACGCCCAGGCCGCCGGCCGGAGCGACCAGGGTCAGGGTCGTGCCCGTGCCATTCGTGCCGAACGGATCGAAGATGGTCAGGTTCCAGAAGGTCGGGGTGTAGTCGCGACCCATGCGAATTTCGCCCCAGTTGCCGGACAGGCTGACCGTCGAACGGCGGTTGAACACCAGACCGGCGCCGTCGTTGGGGGCCTGCAGGCCGTTCTGGTTGCCCACCGGGATGCGCTGGCCAGCGGTGCCGTCGTCGTTGCCCAGGGAGCCTTCCAGCCAGAAGGAAGCGGCCAGTCCGCCACCGAGGTCTTCCGTGCCACGGAAGCCGATGCGCGAACTGTTGTAGCCGGAGTTGGTCAGTTGCGTCTTGCTGGCAGCGCCGTCGCTGCCCTTGCCGTAGGCGATCGTCGCGTCGACGATGCCGAACAGGGTGACCGAGGACTGTGCGGAGGCCGCACCTGCGGCAGCCATCACGGCCAGCGCAATCAGTGACTTTTTCATGCAAGTTTCTCCAAGGTTAAGAAAGGGCTGCGTTACGCATGAAGCACGCTCCCAGGCACGTCGCGCACTCCACCGGTCCCCTCCTCTTGGGACTTTTTTTGCCATTCCACCAGAGCGCTTTTTGCACCGCAAAGCAATTTGCGGCACAAGCCACGTTCCGTTGCAGACTGGCAACGCGACCGGTTCGGTCGAGTGGGATCGGCGCAACGAATTTGTCGTTTCGCCGCACTTCGGAGCGGGTCCGCCGGGGCATTTCCATGGGTGCAAAGGCCTCGCCACGAGGCCGGTGGCCGCCTAAACTCCAGCCATGATCGATCGCATCCTCGGCGCCGCCGACCAGGCGCTGCGCACCCTCTTTGCCACGCCGCGCAGCACGCGGCCGTGCCCCGTCGTGCCCGCAGAAGCCACCCACCTCGGCGCCCAGGAAAAGCAGCACGCGGCCGCCCTGATGCGCGTGAACCACGTCGGCGAGATCTGCGCCCAGGCGCTCTACACCGCGCAGGCGCTGGCCACGCGCAACGAGGGGCTGCGCGTGCAACTGGAACAGGCCGCCCGGGAGGAGACGGACCATCTGGCATGGACGAAAGCGCGCCTCGACGAACTCGGCGCGCGCCCGTCGGTCCTCAACCCCTTCTGGTACGCGGGCGCCTTCACGTTCGGGCTCGTCGCCGCGCGCATGGGCGACCCGGTGAGCCTGGGGTTCGTGGTCGAGACGGAAAGGCAGGTCGAGGCGCACCTGCAGGGCCACCTCGATCGACTGCCCGCGGCCGACCACGCCTCGCGCGCCATCGTGGCGCAGATGAAGGACGACGAGGCCGCCCATGCGAACCTCGCGCTGCACGCCGGCGGCGTGGAACTGCCGGCGCCGGTGAAGATGGCCATGCGGGCGGCGGCGCGCGTCATGACCACCACCGCGCACTACATCTAGCCCGCGGCGCCCTCCCCGTCTTCGAGGAGGTCGAAGCTGGTCGTCATTTCCGCCGTCTTCGCGAGCATCGCGCTCGCGGAGCAGTACTTCTCGTGGCTCATCGCGATCGCCCGCTCCACGGCGGCGGCAGGCAGCTTGCGCCCGCGCACGGTGAAGTGCATGTGGATCTTCGTGAACACCTTCGGGTCGGTGGCGGCGCGCTCCGCGCTCAGCTTCACCGAGCAGCCGCGCACGTCGTGGCGTCCGCGCTTGAGGATCAAGACCACGTCGTAGGCGGTGCAGCCGCCGGTGCCGGCAAGCACCGTCTCCATCGGCCGCGGAGCGAGGTTGAGCCCGCCGTTCTCCGGCCGCGCCTCGTCCGGCGCGCCGTCCATCACCAGCACGTGGCCGGTGCCGGTCTCGGCCAGAAAACCCATCCCCGAACGTGCGCCGGCGGCCCCGGTCCACGTCACTGTGCATTCCATCGCTGATTCCTTGCTCTGATGCGGCCCTGTTGGGCGCAGGCTACGTAGTGGTGCGTAAGGCGGCGTTCTTGTGCATTGCAGCAATCAACCCGCTATACTGCGTCCAGAGCATAGCGATTCCGCTAAGCACCGCCGAACGGGCCCAGCCCGGTGGCGCAACGGTTGTCTCCTCCACCTCCTCCTTTGGTGGATTTAGCCCCCGGATCGCAAGGTCCAGGGGCTTTTTTCTGTTCCTTGTGCGGTGGCTCGGCCGTGGGCCGCCTATCATTCGCCGCCATGAAGAAACACCTGCAGCCGCAGGACTACCTGAAGAAGATCCTCACGGCGCGCGTGTACGACGTGGCGGTGGAGTCGCCCCTCGAGCCCGCGCGCAATCTCAGCCGCCGCCTGCACAACAAGGTGCTGCTCAAGCGCGAGGACCAGCAGCCCGTATTCAGCTTCAAGCTGCGCGGGGCCTACAACAAGATGGCGCACCTGCCGCCGGAGCAGTTGCAGCGCGGCGTGATCTGCGCCTCGGCCGGCAACCACGCCCAGGGCGTCGCGCTGGCCGCCCACCGGATGGGCACGCGCGCCGTGATCGTCATGCCGGTGACCACCCCGCAGGTGAAGATCGAGGCGGTCAAGGCCCTCGGCGGCGAGGTCGTGCTGCACGGTGACAGCTATTCGGACGCCTACACGCACGCCAGCGCCCTGTGCGAACGCGAGCAGCTCACCTTCGTGCACCCCTTCGACGACCCCGACGTGATCGCCGGCCAGGGGACCATCGCGATGGAGATACTGCGCCAGCACCAGGGGCCGCTGGACGCGGTGTTCGTCGCCATCGGCGGCGGCGGGCTGATCTCGGGCGTGGCCAGCTACATCAAGGCGGTGCGGCCCGAGGTGAAGGTGATCGGCGTGCAGATGAGCGACTCCGACGCGATGGCGCAGTCGGTGGCCGCGAACAAGCGCGTGACGCTGGGCGACGTCGGCCTGTTCTCGGACGGTACCGCCGTCAAGCTGGTCGGCGAGGAGACCTTCCGCCTCACCCGCGAGCTGGTCGACGAATACATGCTGGTGGACACCGACGCCGTGTGCGCCGCCATCAAGGACGTGTTCGTGGACACCCGCAGCATCGTCGAACCCGCCGGCGCGCTGGCCGTGGCGGCGATCAAGCAGTACGTGGCCGCGCGCAAGACCCGCGGCGAGACTTACGCCGCCATCCTGTGCGGCGCCAACATGAACTTCGACCGGCTGCGCTTCGTGGCCGAACGCGCCGAGGTGGGCGAGGAGCGCGAGGCGCTGTTCGCGGTCACCATCCCCGAGGAGCGGGGTGCCTTCCGCCGCCTGATCGAGCTGATCGGCACCCTGCCGGGCGGGCCGCGCAACGTGACGGAATTCAACTACCGCATCAGCGATGCGCAGCAGGCCCACGTGTTCGTCGGCCTGACCACGCACAACAAGGGCGAGTCGCCCCGGATCGCGGCCAACTTCACGCGCCACGGCTTCCAGTCGGTGGACCTCACGCACGACGAACTGGCGAAGGAGCACATCCGCCACATGGTGGGCGGGCCCTCGCCGCTGGCGCAGGACGAGCGCCTGCTGCGCTTCGTGTTCCCGGAGCGTCCGGGCGCGCTGCTGAAGTTCCTCTCCACCATGCACCCCACCTGGAACATCTCGCTGTTCCACTACCGCAACCAGGGCGCCGACTACGGCCGCACGCTGGTCGGCCTGCAGGTGCCCAAGGCGGACGAACGCGCCTTCCAGGCCTTCCTGGCCGACCTCGGCTATCCCTACGTCGAGGAAACCGCCAATCCGGTCTACCAGCTGTTCCTGCGCAGCGCGGCCCACGGAGGGCCCGCCGCTGGCTAGCATCGGTGGATGCGCGGCCTGCGTGGCACCCTGAACGACTTCGTGCGCCAGTTCGCGCTGGCGCTGCAGCGCGCCACCCGGTTGCAGGCCGCCTCGGCCCCCGCCGGCCCGGAGGACGACCCCATGCGCACCAGCGCGCGCCACCTCCCCGGGGCCGGCGCGGTGGTGGGCCTGCTGTCGGCCTTCGTCTTCGCGGTGGTGGCCCTGCTGCTGCAGGCCAATCCCGCCGGGCCCGCGGTCGCCGCGCTGGCGAGCCTCCTGGCCGTGCTGGTGCTCACCGGGGCCGCCCAGGAGAGCGAGGTGTTCCGGCTGGCCGAACGAATGGCGCAAGGCGCCGCGGAAGGCGGCGGCACCGGCCTGGGCACGATCGCTCTGGTCCTGCTGCTGGCCGGGCGCATCGTCACCGTCGCCGCGATCGGCGAGATGTCCGAGCCGGGCGTGCTGGCCGCGCTGCTGGCGGCGCCGGTGATATCCCGCTTCGCGCCGCTGCTGGCGTCGCACTGGGCCGCGCCCGAGGGCGGCGAGGGCGCCGCCACCGTCCGCGTCGCGGCCCTGTGGTGCCTGGTGCCGCTGGCGCTCATGCTGCTGGCGAACGGCGTGGCCTTCCTGCTCGTGGCGCTGTTCGGGGCCGCCGTGGCCTGGATCGCGCTGCTGCGCTTCTTCCGCCAGCGGCCGGCCAGCTTCGACGAGGAGCGCGCGGCCGGCCTGCAGCAGGCGTGCGAACTGGGCTTCTACCTGGGCGCGGCGCTGGGGGCCTGAACCGGGTCGGCGATGGGCTGGGGCGGCACGGGGTTGGCCATCTGCGGCGGCGCCACGGGCGGCATCACGGGCTGTGGCGCGACCATGGGCGCAGGCCGGCTCGAGGTGTCGAGGCGCTGCACCGGCAGTTCCAGCGTCAGCACCGGCCGGCCATCGCTGGAGGCGATCACCGCCTGCCGGCCGTGCACGGACTGCAGCACGAGCCCTTCCTCCAGCAGGCTGCCCACCCGGTAGGAGCGGGGCGGCTTGCCGTCGACGGCAATGACCGCACCCCCGCCGCCCGAAGACTCTCCGGCGGCCACCCCCAGGAGCTGGAAGCGGCTGGCCAGTGCGGGAGGCGGCGGCGCCGCGGCCACCGCCGCGGGGGAGCTGCCCAGCAGGCGGCCCAGGGCGACGGCGTCGACCGGACCGACCTGCCGCGGCGCGGCCACCGGCGCGTTCACCGGACGGCTGGTGGCCGTCAGCTTCAGCCCCCAGTAGGCCACGCTGCCCGCGGCGAGCGCCCACAACGCGAAGGTCGCGCCACGCACGATCCAGGGGGTGGAAGCCGACGTCAGCATGGTCCCGATTATCATTGATGCGATGACGTCCAATCCCGTCCCGCAAAGAGGCGCCCTCGCGCGCGGCTTCACCCTGATCGAGCTGATGGTGGTGCTGGTCATCATCGGCGTGCTGGCCGCCCTGATCGTGCCCAACGTGCTGGATCGCGCGGACGACGCGCGCGTCACCGCGGCGCGCACCGACGTGAACAACCTGATGCAGGCGCTGAAGCTCTACAAGCTGGACAACCAGCGCTACCCCACCGGCGAGCAGGGCCTGCAGTCGCTGATCGCCAAGCCCACCAGCGGCCCGGTCCCGCCGAACTGGAAGCCCTACCTCGAGAAGCTCCCCAACGACCCCTGGGGCAAGCCTTACCAGTACCTCAATCCGGGCGTCAAGGGCGAGATCGACGTGATGTCCTTCGGCGCCGATGGCCAGCCCGGCGGCGAGGGCAAGAATGCCGACGTCGGCTCCTGGCAATAAGGCCCGCGAGCGCGCCCGCCGCACGCGCCGGCCCGTGGCCGGCTTCACCCTGCTGGAACTGCTGGTGGTACTCGCGATCATCGCGTTTGCCTCGGCCGGTGTCGCCTTCGCGCTGCGCGACTCCGCCGGTGACCCGCTGGAGCGCGAGGCGCAGCGGCTCGCCGCCCTGTTCGATTCGGCCCGTGCCCGTTCGCGCCTGAGCGGGCTGCCGGTGCGCTGGGTCGCCGTGGACGACGGCTTCCGCTTCGAGGGCCTGCCGGCCAACGCCCTTCCCAACCACTGGCTGTCGCCGGACACCGTGGTGACCGGCCGCCGCGTGGTGGTGCTGGGCCCGGAGCCGGTGATCGATCCGCAGGCGGTGGTCATCACCAGCGCCATCCATCCCGGGCACAGCGTGCGCGTGACCACCGACGGCCTGCGGCCCTTCTCCGTCAGCACGGCGCCGCCATGAAGCACGCACGCGGATTCACGCTGATAGAGGTGCTGGTGGCGCTGGCGATCGTGGCGATCGCGCTGGTCGCCGGCCTGCAGGCGAGCGCGGCGCTCACCAACAACGCGCAGCGCCAGTCCGACGCGCTGCTGGCGCACATCTGCGCCGAGAACGAGCTGGTCCGCCTGCGCCTGGCGCACCAGTTCCCGCCCGTGGGCGACAGCCAGCAGGATTGCGAGCAGGGCGGGCAGCTGTTCCAGGTGCGGGTGCGGGTCTCGCCCACGCCGAACCCGAGCTTCCGCCGGGTGGACGCGCAGGTCACCGACACGCGCTCGCCCATCCTGCGCCTGTCGACCGTCATGGGGCGGTAATGATGCGGCGGAATCGAGGCTTCACCCTGATCGAACTGCTGGTGGCGCTGTTCGCGCTGGCCATCCTCGCGGGCCTCAGCTGGCGCGGCCTCGACGGCATGATCCGCGCGCGCGCGATCACCGAGGCGCGGGCCGACGAGGTGCTCGCCCTGCAGACCGGGCTGGCGCAGTGGACGGCGGACCTGGAGGCGATCGAGGAGTTTCCGCCGGCCAGCGGGCTGGAATGGAACGGGCGCGTGCTGCGCCTCACCCGTCACGGCAGCCTGGCGCCGGGCGACGGCGTGCGCGTGGTGGGCTGGGCCCGCCGCGAGGGCCGCTGGCTGCGCTGGCAGTCGCCGCCGGTGTTCACCCGCGGCGACCTCGAGGCCGCCTGGCTGCAGGCCGACCTGTGGTCCCAGACCCCCAGCGACGCGATGCGGCAACAGGAAATCATGATCGCGCCGCTGGAGGACTGGCAGATCTTCTTCTACCGCGGCAACACCTGGTCCAACCCGCTGTCCAGCGCCGGGGCGGTGCAGCCGGCCACGGGCGGCTCGCAGTTCACGGGCCGGGGCGCCACCGGCAGCGCCAGCACCCTGCCGGACGGCGTGCGGCTGGTGCTGCAGCTGCCCGCCGGCGGCGCCATCGGCGGCCGCCTGCTGCGCGACTGGGTCCGTCCGATCCTATGAAGCGGCGCGAACGCGGCGCCGCCCTGCTCGCGGCCATGCTCACCGTCACCCTGGTGGCCACCCTCGCCGCCGGGGCGCTGTGGCACCAGTGGCGCAGCGTGGAGATCGAGAGCGCGGACCGCCAGCGGATCCAGTCGGCCTGGATCCTCACCGGGGCGCTCGACTGGGCGCGGCTGATCCTGCGCGAGGACTCCGGCAGCCCCGACCACCTCGCCGAACCCTGGGCGGTACCGTTGCAGGAAGCGCGCCTGGCCACCTTCCTCGCCGCCGACCCGAGCAACAACGCCATGACGGAGACCAGCGACGCCGACCAGGTGTTCCTCTCCGGCGACATCGTCGACCTGCAGGGCCGGCTGAACCTGACCAGCCTGGTCGTCGCCGGGGCGACCCAGGCCAAGCCGCTGGCCGCCTTCGGCCGCCTGTTCGACGTGCTCGGGCTGCCCGCGGCACAGCTCACGACGATGGCGGCGAACCTGCGCTTCGCCTCCGACATCAGCATCGAGAACCGCAATGCGGCCCAGGCCCCGCTGCTGCCGCAGCGCGTCGAGCAACTCGTCTGGCTCGGCCTGCCGGCCGACACGGTCGCGGCCCTGGGCCCCTATGTCACCATCCTGCCGCAAGCCAGCCCGGTCAACCTGAACACCGCCCCGGCCGAAGTGCTGTACGCGGTGATCGGCAACATCGGCCTGGCCGACGCCCAGCGGCTGGTGGCCGAACGCGAGCGCAAGCACTTCGCCAACGTCAACGACGCCAAGGTGCTGCTGCCGACGGGCGCGGACTTCGACCCCAGCCTGGTCTCGGTCAACACCCTCTGGTTCGAGGTCCACGGGCGGCTGCGCATCGAGGACGTGGTGATCGAGGAGCGCTCGATGGTGCAGCGCCAGGGACGCCAGGTGCAGGCCGTGCAGCGCGAACGCAGCGCCACCCGGTCGACTCCCTCGACCGAGATCAAGCGCTAGCGGGAATCCGCCACCTACAATGCCCCGCAGCCCATGAGCACGCTCGTCGTTTCCCTGCCCCTCGAGAACGCGTCGAACGCGACCGAATGGGCCTACGCGGTGACGACCGACGGTCGCGCGCTGTCCGACCATGGCCGCACGCCGGCCGCCCTGCTGCCGCAGCCCCGCGGGCCGGGTGCCGAAGTGGTGGCGCTGGTGCCGGTGCAGGCGCTGGCCTGGCACCGCGTGGACCTGCCCAAGGGCATCGTGCCCGGTTCGCCGCGCCTGCGCACCGCGCTGGAGGGCCTGCTGGAAGAACAGTTGCTGGACGACACCGAGGCGGTGCACTTCGCCCTGCAGCCCGGCGCCCGCGCCGGCGAGCGCGCCTGGGTCGCGGTGTGCGACCGCGCCTGGCTGCGCAACGCCCTGCAGGTGCTGGATGCCGCCGGCCGCCCCGCCAGCCGGATCGTGCCGGAGTTCGCCCCGGAGGGTCCCCCGGCGCTGGCGGCGATCGGCGACCCGGAACAGCCCGTGGTCGTCGCCAGCAGCGAAGAGGGCGTTCTCAACCTGCCGCTCGGCCCGACCGCGCTGGCCCTGCTGCCCGCCCTCGCGGAAGGGGCGCCTCGGCTGGCCGAACCCGCCGTGGCCGGCCTCGCGGAGCAGGTGCTGCAGCAGAAGTTCGCGCTGCAGCAGGCCCCGCAACGCTGGGTCGATGCCGCGGCCACCCGCTGGGACCTGGCGCAGTTCGAATTCGCCAGCTCGCCGCGCGCGCGCACGCTCAGGAAACTGGCCACCGGCTCGGGCGAGGTGCTGCGAGCGGCGTCCTGGCGGCCGGCCCGCTGGGCCGCCGTGGCCCTGGTCCTGGTCCACCTCGCGGGCCTGAACGCCTGGGCCTGGAAAGAGCGTGCCAGCCTGTCGGCCAAGCACGAAGCCGTGCGGCGCACGCTCACCGACACCTTCCCGCAGGTCAAGGTGGTGGTCGACGCGCCGGTGCAGATGGAACGCGAGGTGGCGGCGCTGCGCCAGCAGACCGGCGTCGCCTCCGCCCGCGACCTCGACGCGGTGCTCGGCGCGCTGGCCGCCGTCCTGCCGCCCGGGCGCGTGCCGGCGTCGCTGCAATACAGCGGCAGCGAACTGCGCGCCGGCGGCATGGCGCTCTCGCCCAACGAACTCGAGCAGGTCTCCGCGCAGCTCAAGGCCCTCGGCTACGGCACCAGCGCCGAAGGCAGCACGCTCGTGGTGGCGGCGGAGGATGCGCGATGAAGCAGCTCGAACCGTTGCGCCAGCGCTGGGTGGCGCTCGCCCCGCGCGAGCAGGCCCTGGTCGCCGCCGCCGGCCTGCTGGTGGGGCTGGCCCTGCTCTGGTGGCTCCTCATCGCACCCGCGGTCGCCACGCTGCGTTCCGCCGACGCCCAGCACCGCCAGCTGGACACGCAGCTGCAGCAGATGCGCCGCCTGCAGGCCCAGGCCCGGGCCATGCAGTCGCAGCCGCGCCAGAGCCCCGAGGAGGCCATGCGCCTGCTGGAAGCGACGATCCGCGATCAGCTCGGCACCACAGCGCGCTACACCATCGCCGGCGAGCGCGTCACCCTCACCCTGGCCAACACGCCGCCCGAGCGCCTGGCGCGCTGGCTCACGCAGGTGCGCAGCAACGCCCGCGCGCTGCCCGGCGAGGCCCGGCTGACGCGCAACGGCAACGGCGGCTGGGACGGCACGCTGGTGCTGACCCTGCCGGCGCGGTAGTGGCGCGCCCGCAGCGAGCCCCCCGCGAAGTGCCCTGGGGCTGGGCCGCCGGTGGCGCCACCCTGGGCCTGCTGCTCGCGTTCGTGCTCTTCGCCCCCGCCCGCTGGCTGGCCGACGGCATCGAACGCCTGACCGGCGAGCAGGTGCTGCTGGCCGACGTGCGCGGCACGGTGTGGGACGGCTCCGCCCGGCTGGTGCTCACCGGGGGGCGGGGCAGCACGGATGCGACGGCCCTGCCGGGCCGGATCGCCTGGACGCTCGCCCCGCGCTGGGACGGCGTGGCCGCCGCGCTGCGCGCCGAATGCTGCACGCCGCGCGCCATCCCCCTGCGGGCCCGCTGGCACTGGGGCCGGCTGGCCCTGCAGGTGGGCGACTCTGCCTCCCAGTGGCCCGCCAGCGTGGTCGCCGGACTCGGCACGCCGTGGAACACTTTGCAATTCGACGGCGAGCTGCGGCTGACCACGCAGGGCCTTTCAGTAGAATGGTCCGCAGGCCGTCCGGCGATCGCCGGGCGGGCCGAGCTGATGGCGCTGCGCGTCGCGTCGCGCCTGTCTACCCTGAGGCCCATGGGCAGCTACCGCATTACCGTGCAAGGGGGCACGCCCGCCACCTTGCGGCTGGAAACCCTGGAAGGCAGCCTGCAGCTGTCCGGGACGGGACAGTGGGTCGGCGAGCGGCTGCGCTTCCGCGGCGAAGCGAGCGCGGCGCCCGAACGCGAGGCCGCCCTCGCCAACCTCCTGAACATCATCGGCCGGCGCAGCGGCGCCCGCTCCCTCATCTCGATCGGCTAGATCCGACCACCGCCATGAATTTCCGTTTCGCCCTCGCCTCGTTGGCTGCCGCCCTGGTGCTGGCCGGCGCGCCCGGCGTCCTGCACGCGCAACGCGCCAACGAGCCGATCACCCTGAATTTCGTCAACGCGGAGATCGAGGCGGTGGCGCGCACGATGGCCGCCATCACCGGCCGCAACATCGTGGTCGATCCCCGGGTGAAGGGCACGATCACGCTCTCGACCGACCGGCCGGTGGCGCCGCAGGCGGCCTTCAACCAGTTCGTGGCGACGCTGCGGCTGTCCGGCTTCACCGTGGTGGAGTCCGGCGGCCTGCTCAAGGTGGTGCCCGAGGCGGAGGCCAAGCTGCAGGGCGGCCAGGTCACGGTGGAAGGCGGCATCTCCGGCAACCAGATCGTCACGCAGATCTTCCGCCTGAACCACGAGAACGCCGGCAACATGGTGCCGATCCTGCGGCCGCTGATCAGCCCCAACAACACGATCAACGTGAACCCCGGCACCAACTCGCTGGTGATCACGGACTATGCGGACAACCTGCAACGGCTGGCGCGCATCATCACGGCGCTCGACCTGCCCAGCGCGACCGACGTCGAGGTGATCAACCTGCAGAACGCGCTGGCGGTGGACCTCGCGCCGGTGGTGCAGCGGCTGCTGGAGGCCTCGGGCGGCGGCGCCCCCGCCGGGCAGGGCCAGGTGGACACCCTGTTCCGCACCACGGTCGTCGCCGAGCCGCGCAGCAATTCGCTGATCGTGCGCGCCGCCAACCCGGCGCGGCTGAACCTCGTGCGCACGGTGGTCGCGCGCCTGGACCAGCCCGGCGCCGCCGGCGGCGGCATGGGCCCCGCCGGGAACATCCACGTGGTCTACCTGCGCAATGCCGACGCGACCAAGCTCGCCGCCATCCTGCGGGCCGCGATCGCCAGCACCGCGGCGAGCGGCGCCGGCGGCGCGGTCGCCGCGCCCAACGTCGCCGTCCCGCCCAACGTGGTCAGCGGCCTCAGCGGCGCCGGCGCGGGCACCGGCACCAGCGCGGCCACCTCGCCGATCACGCCTTCGGCGCAGCCGTCCACGGGCGGGCAGGTGCAGGCCGACCCGGCGACCAACTCGCTGATCATCACCGCCCCCGAACCGCAGTACCGGCAGCTGCGCGCGGTGATCGAGCAGCTCGATGGCCGCCGCGCGCAGGTGCTGGTGGAAGGCATCGTCGTGCAGGTGAACGCCGACAAGGTGGCGCAGTTCGGCATCCAGTGGCAGACCGTGCTCGGCACGGCGACGAGCAGCGTCATCGGCTTCCTGGGCAGCAACTTCACGGTGGGCACGCAGCCGAACATCATCGGCCTCGCGACGCAGCCCGGCCTCGGCACCGGGAACCTCACGCCGCCAGCCAACGGCTTCAACATCGGCGCCGTCCGCAACATCAACGGCCGCTTCATCCTGAGCGCGATCGCGAACTTCCTGGAAAGCAGCGGCGACGGCAACGTGCTGTCCACGCCCAACCTGCTGACGCTGGACAACGAGGAAGCCAAGATCGTCATCGGCGAGAACGTGCCTTTCGTGACCGGCCAGTTCACCAACACCGGCGCCAGCAACGGCTCCGTCAACCCGTTCACGACGGTCGACCGCAAGGACGTCGGCCTGACGCTGCGCGTGAAGCCGCAGATCAGCGAGAACGGCAGCGTGCGCCTGACCATCTACCAGGAGAACTCCGCGGTGAAGGCCGGCACCGAGCTAGCGCCGAACGGCCCGACCACCACCAAGCAGACGGTCGAAACCAACGTGCTGGTGGACGACGGCCAGATCGTGGTGATCGGGGGGCTGCTGCAGGACCAGTATTCCGGCACCACGCAGAAGATCCCCGGCCTCGGCGACGTGCCCGGGCTGGGCGCGCTGTTCCGCTCCGACAACCGCCAGCGCACCAAGAGCAACCTGATGGTGTTCCTGCGGCCGGTGGTCGTGCGCGACGCGCAGGATTCGGAGGCGCTGTCGCTGGACCGCTACGAGATGATGCGCACCAAGCAGCAGAACCTGCAGCCGCGGCCGAGCGACGTTCTCCACAACGTGAACGAAGCGCCCATCGCGCCCGAACTGAACAAGCCCGTTCCTCCCGGCGACTCGTGGTCGCCGCTGATGCCGCCGCCGGCCACCACCGCCCCCAGCTCGCGCTGAAGTTCATGCGCTATCCCCTGCCCTACGCCTTCGCGCGCAGCCAGCAGCTGCTGCTGGAAGACGACGGCCACCAGTTCGTGCTGTGGCACGCGGGTGCGCCGCAGCCCGCCTGGACCGAGGTGCTGCGCAAGTACCCGGTGCGCACGCTGCAACAGCTCGACGCGCAGGAACTGGCGCAGCGCATCAGCGCCGCCTATGCCCAGGGCGAGTCGAGCGCGGCCACCGTGGTCAGCGAGGTGCAGAACGACGCCGACCTCTCGCGCATGATGCAGGAGCTGCCCGCGGTGGAGGACCTGCTGGAGGCGAGCGACGACGCGCCCATCATCCGCATGCTCAACGCGCTGCTGACGCAGGCCGCGCGAGACGGCGCCAGCGACATCCACATCGAGCCCTACGAGCGGCATTCGAGCGTGCGCTTCCGCGTCGACGGCGCGCTGCGCGAAGTCGTGCAGCCCAATCGCGCGCTGCATGCGGCGCTGATTTCGCGCCTGAAGATCATGGCGGAGCTGGACATCGCCGAGAAGCGCCTGCCGCAGGACGGCCGCATCTCGCTGCGCATCGGCACCCGCGCGGTGGACGTGCGCGTCTCCACCATCCCCAGCGCGCACGGCGAACGGGCCGTGCTCCGCCTGCTGGACAAGAGCGAGAGCCGCATCAGCCTGGAATCGGTGGGCATGACGGGCGACACGCTGAAGCGCTTCCTGCACCTGATCGGGCAGCCCCACGGGATCATCCTGGTGACCGGCCCGACCGGCTCCGGCAAGACGACGACGCTCTACGCTGCGCTGAGCCGCCTCGATGCCTCCACCAGCAACATCATGACGGTGGAGGACCCGATCGAGTACGAGCTGCCCGGCATCGGGCAGACGCAGGTCAACCCGAAGATCGACCTCGACTTCGCCAAGGCCCTGCGCGCGATCCTGCGGCAGGACCCGGACGTGATCATGATCGGCGAGATCCGCGACTACGAGACCGCGCAGATCGCGATCCAGGCTTCGCTGACCGGCCACCTCGTGCTGGCCACGCTGCACACCAACGATGCCGCGAGCGCCGTCACCCGCCTGACCGACATGGGCGTGGAGCCGTTCCTGCTCAGCTCCTCGCTGCTGGGCGTGCTGGCGCAGCGCCTCGTGCGCCGGCTGTGCGAGCATTGCAAGGTGGAAGCGGAAGGGGTGGCGCGCGGCTGCCAGCACTGCGGCTACACCGGCTACCAGGGCCGCACGGGCATCTTCGAACTGATGAACGCCGACGAGCGCGTGCGCGGACTGGTCCACACGCAGGCCGGCGAGGCGGCCATCCGCGAGGCGGCGCTCGCCAGCGGCATGCGGCTGATGCGGCAGGACGGCGAGCGGCTGATCCGCGAGGGCATCACCTCGCGGGAAGAAGTGCTGCGCGTGACGCGCGACTAGCGCGCGCGCTCGGAACGCACCCGCTCCGGCTCGTGCCGCGGGCCGGGTTCCTTCACCGGATATTGCGGGCCGCGCTCCTTCTCGATGGGCGGGGCCTTGTCCTCCTCCTGCTGCTGCGGCTTGGGCATCGGGGGCACCGGCTGCGGTTGCTGCTGTTGCTGCGCCTGCGGCTTCTCCGAAGCCGGCCTGAATTTCGCCTTGAACATGACCATGGCGCGATCCTCAATCCGGCGTCTGCACGAAATCGGTGTGGCCGCCGACGCCCGGCTGCTTCTCGTCGCGGTGGGTCGGCTGATTGGGCACCAGCTCGCGTTCGTCCTCGCCGGCCTGCGGCTTGGGCTGCGGGATGCGGCCGCGTTCCGGCTGCGGATGCGCCAGCCCGTGGTCGATGGGGGTACGGTCTTCCGGCATCGCTCTTCCTTTCGATGCCATCTTGCGCGCCAGCGAAGCCGACGCGGCTAGTCCGCGTCCCCGCTCGACTGTCAGTCCCTGACTACACCGCGGCCGGGCAGCCCAGCTGGTCGGCAAGGTCCAGCAGGTCGCGGGCGTGCAGGTCGTTCTCCGGCCGCGCCGCCACGTCCTTGGGCGCGTCGCGCCCGAATTCGAAGGGGCGCTCGACATAGGCGGTGCGCAGGCCGCAGGCCCGCGCCGCGGCCAGGTCGTCGTGGTGCGCCGCCACCAGCATCACGCGTTCGGGCGGCACGTCGAACACGCCAGCCGCCCCCAGATAGGTGGCGGGATCGGGCTTGTACGCGCGGAACACCTCGGCCGACAGGATGCAGTCCCAGGGCAGGCCGGCGCGCTTCGCCATGCGCGTCAGCAGGCCGAGGTTGCCGTTCGACAGCGTGCAGCAGAGGGCCCGGCCCTTGAGCCGCCGGATGCCATCCACCGCGTCCGGCCAGGGATCGAGCCGGTGCCATACGCGATTGAGCCCGGCCCGCGCCGCTTCGTCCAGGTGGGCGAGCCCGAACTGCGGCAGGATGCCGTCCAGGATCATGCGGTGCAGGTCGTCGATCCGCGTCCAGCCCAGTTCACCGGAGCGCACCCGCGCCATCGCGGGCTGATAGCCGGCGCGCCAGGCGCGAGCGAAGGCGGCGCCATCGACCTGCGGGTGGTCGTGCGCCATCTCGCGCGCGATGCTGCCATGCCAGTCGACGACGGTGCCGAAGACGTCGAACAGGAGGACCTCGACGCCTTCCGCGCCTGTGCGTGGGGAAGCAGTGGCAGTCTGCATGGACCCAGTGTAGGCTCCGGGCGGCGGGGAACCAATGCCCCGCCATGCGGATCGACCCCGCTCGGCTACTTGCCAGGGAGGCGCGCGATGACCCAGAGCGCAACGTCCAGGGCGAGGTGGGCTTTCGCCCTGTCCCTCGCCGTCCTTGCCGCCGCGGCCGCGGCCGGCTATGCCTTCACGGCCGGCCGCTACACGACCTACGAGCTCCAGTCGCACGAGCCGGTGTCCGGCCTGCTCGCCGGGGCGCCGGTGGAATTCCACGGCGTCGACGTCGGCCAGGTGCGCGAGGTGCTGCTGGCCGACCCGCGCACCGTGCGCGTGCTGCTGTCGGTGCGCAAGGACGCGCCGGTCAGCACGGCCACCGTGGCCACGATCACGGGGCGCGGGCTGGCCACGCGCGGCTTCACGGGCTACGTGTACGTGAGCCTGGAAGACCGGGAGGGCCCCGGCGGGCCGCTCGCCCCGGCCAGGGACGGCGCGCACCCGGTGATCGCCAGCGCGCCTTCGCAGTCGGTGAGCCTCGACACCAGCATCAGCGACCTGAACGAGAGCGTGCAGCGGGTCACGGGAATGCTCGAAGGCGTCCTGGACCGCGGCACGGTCGCCACCATGAAGCAGTCGCTCGCGAACCTGGAGCAGATCACGCACTCGCTGGCCGCGAACAACCAGCGCATCGAGACCATCCTGGCGAACGCCGAACGCGCCAGCGTGCGCGTGCAGCCGCTGCTGCAATCGAGCGACGCCGTGCTGCGCTCGCTGCAGACGCAGATCCTGCCCGAGACGCGGCAGACGCTCGTCCGCCTGGACGAACTCTCGACCTCGGCGCGCCAGCGCATGGGCAGCATCCTGGACAACACCGAGCGCGCCAGCACCCGGCTGGAACCGCTGCTGCAATCGAGCAACGAGACGGTGCGCTCGCTGCAGACCCAGCTGCTGCCGGAGGCGCACCGCACGCTGGCGCGCATGGAACACCTGTCGAACACCCTGGATGAAACCGCCATCCGCATCCGGCGCGATCCCTCGGTGCTGTGGCGCGGCGCCGGCCCCGCGCCGGCCGGTCCGGGCGAGGCCCGATGACAGGGCACGGGCGGCGCACCGCCGTGCAACTGCTCGCGGCGGCGCTGCTGGCCGGCTGCTCCCTGTCGCTGCCCCTGCCGGCGCCCGAGCCGGCGATGACCGCCGCCCTGATCGACCGGCTGCCGGCCAACCTGCCGCAGGCGCCGCGCGGCGCGGCGACCCTCCTCGTGCTCTCGCCGCAGGCGCGCCCCGTCTACGACACGGCGCGCATGGCCTACAGCCTGCGGCCACACCACATCGCCTACTACAGCCGCAACGAATGGGCCGAGACGCCGCCGCAGATGCTGCAGCCGCTGCTGGTGCGAGCGCTCGAATCCACCGGCCGCTTCCAGGCCGTGCTGGCGCCGCCCCATTCCGGCCCCTATACGCATTCCTTGCACGCCGAGGTGCTGGAACTGCTGCAGGACTTCGACCGCCAGCCGCCGGTGCTGCGTCTCGTGCTGCACGTGCAGCTGGCCGATGCGGCCCAGCGCACGATCGCCTCGCGCGAGTTCGTCGCGCAGCAGCCGCTCGTGGAATCCTCGCCGGACGGAGGCGTGCGCGCGGCCAACGAGGCGATGGCCCAGGTGCTGCGCGAGGTCGCCTCGTTCGTGCTGGAGCAGGTGCGGTAGGAGCCCGGGCGGCTGGGAAACGGGCCTGCGCCGAGGTCCCTACGCCGCGAGCTGCAGGGTCGGGTCCGCGACCTGGCCGTCGGCCAGCCGGTAGCCGACGCCGCCCACCGTCTCGATCGCATCCTCGTGCAGCTTCTGCCGCAGGTGGTGGATATGCACTTGCAGGGCGGTGGAGCGCTGGGGGGCGTCGTTCGCTTCCTTCAGCAGGCCGGCGGCCGGCACCGCCTGCGGATAGGAGCGCACGAGGCACAGGAGGATGTCGAACTCGGCGCGCGTGAGCACCACGCGCCGGCCGCGGAAGACGCAGCTGCGTCCGGGCGCATCGAGCTCCAGTTCGGCGCGGTCGCCCAGCCGGCCGTTCGCGGAACGGCGGCGGAACACGGCGCGCACCAGCGCTTCCAGTTCGCGCAGGTCGAAGGGCTTCATGACGAACTGGTCGGCGCCGCTATCGAGCAGGCGCACGCGCGAGTCGAGGTCGGCGCGGCCGGTGATCACGACCACCGGCGTGCGCGGGTCCGGTGCGCCGGACGCACCAGTCGCGCGCAACTGGCGCAGCAGCGTCTCGCCGTCGCTCTCGCCGAGGCACAGGTCGAGGAAGACCAGGTCGAAGGGCTGCGCGCACAGCGCCTTCCAGGCGCAGGCCGCATCGTCCCGCACGACCGCCACTGCGCCGAGCTTGCGCAGCATGCCTTGCAGCACGACGGCCGTCACCGGGTCGTCTTCGACGATCAGGACCTGTTTTCCGTCCAGCATGTTTCTTGTTGTGAATGCCGGGCCAGTATAGGTTCGGCCCCCTGGCGCGGCGCGAAGCCGTCAGGCTCGCGGAATCATCTTGCGCAGGGTCGCGTCCCGCTGCACGAAGTGATGGCGCAGGGCCGCCGCCGCATGCAGCAGGATCACGAGAGTGAACGCATACCCCAGCCAGCGGTGCACGGCGATGAGGGTGTGGAACAGGTGCTCGTTGCGGGCGATCAGGTCCGGCGCGTTGAACCAGGAGAACACCGGGGTCGGATAGCCGCCGGCGGACGACATCAGCCAGCCCGTCACCGGTAACAGGAACATCAGCACATATAACCACATGTGAACGAAGAGGGCGCTCACCTCCTGCCATTGCGGCAGGCCATCGACAAAACGGGGCAACGCATTTGTCAGTCGCCACAGCAGGCGCGCCACCGCGACGGCCAGGGCCACCATCCCCAGGGCCTTGTGCACCAGGATCAGGGTGATCTTTTCCTGGTCGAATCCCACATCCGGGAGCCGCACCATGGAGATCCCGAGAACGACCAGCCCCACCAGCAGGCCCGCCATGCCCCAGTGCAGGAGCATGGCGATCCAGCCGTACCTGTCCTCGGTGTTGGCCAGCGGCATGGCGTCCATGGCGCCCAGTATCGGCCAGCGCGCAGAAAAATGGCCCCGATGCGTCGCCGCGCCGGGGCCAACCACCCTTTTCCCGAGGTGGAGGAGACAACTTGCACAGGCCGCGTGCCCTCGGCCTGTCGAGAGCTATCAAGCAGGATGCGGGCCAGCTTCGACGCGACACCCCCGCGTCCCCGCAGCCTGCGCGATCTCCTCCAGCCGAAATAAGCCTGTCGCCTAGCCCCTGCTCAGAAGGTCTTCCACTCCGCGTTGGCCGCAGGCGCGCCGGCGGCGAAGTGCGGCGTCCCGGCCACCGAGGTCCTGAAGGGGATGGAGCCGGCGGCAGGGGCGGGCCTGGCGGCCACAGCCGGCGCTGGCGCGGCCGGCGCCATCCAGGCGGGCTGCATCCCGCCCGCGTCGATGCGGAAGCGCGAGACCGTCCGCAGCAGCGCCGCGGCCTGCGCCTTCATCGACTCGGTGGCAGCGGCGGCCTCTTCCACCAGCGACGCGTTCTGCTGCACGACCTGGTCCATCGCCGTGACGGCGGTGTTGACCTGCTCGATGCCCATGCTCTGCTCCTGGCTGGCGGCGGCGATCTCGCCGACCAGGTCGCTCACCTTCTTCACGGAGGCGACGATGTCCCCCATGGTGCGGCCGGCGTCCTCCACCAAGTGCGAGCCGGCATCCACCTGTTGCACCGAGCCGCCGATCAGTTCCTTGATCTCCTTGGCGGCGGCGGCGCTGCGCTGCGCCAGCGTGCGCACTTCCGCGGCCACGACGGCGAAGCCGCGGCCCTGGTCGCCCGCACGCGCTGCTTCGACCGCGGCATTCAGCGCCAGGATGTTGGTCTGGAAGGCGATCCCGTCGATCACGCCGATGATCTCGGAGATCTTCGCGGAGGACGCGGAGATCCCGTTCATGGTCCGCACCACCTGGCCGACCACCTCGCCGCCCTTGCGCGCCACGTTCGAGGCCTCCACCGCGAGCTGGCTCGCCTGCTGCGCGTGGCTGGCGTTCTGCGTGACGCTGGAGGTCAGTTCCTCCATGGAGCCGGCCGTCTCTTCCAGCGTGCTGGCCTGTTCCTCGGTGCGCTGCGACAGGTCCACGTTGCCCTGCGCGATCTGGGTGCTGGCCTGCGCCACGACGGCGGCCCCGTTGGTGACCTCGCCGACCAACTGGCGCAGGTTGCGCGTCATGTCGCCCACAGCCTGCAGCAGTTGGCCGGGTTCGTCGCGGCGCGTGGTCCGGATGTCCTGCGAGAGGTCGCCTTCCGCGACGCGCTTCGCCGCCTCCACGGCCTGGCCGATCGGCACCGTGATCGAGCGGCCGATCTGCCAGCCGAGGACGGCGCTCAGCACCAGGCAGACGGCGGCGCTGCCTGCAAGCAACTCCAGACCCGTGTGGTAGGTTGCCTCGGCTTCGCGCACCTCGCCTTGCTCTTCCTCCTCGATGACGTCGACCAGCTTGTCGAGCGCATCGTTGTAGCTCGCCTGCACCCGGGCGAGCCGGGCGAGCAGGAGCTCACGCGCATCGTCCGTGCGGCCGGCGTCGGCCAGCTGCAGGAAGTCGGATTCCAGCACCGCGTACGCCTTGCGGGTCTCTTCCAGCGCGGCGAGCTGCTTCTTCGCATCGCCCTCCTGGATGATCTTGACCAGTTCGCCGCGCAGGCGCTCCATCTCGGCGTGCATGGAGCGCACGCCATCGAGTTCCGCCTTCCGGGCCTCCGGCGCCACCAGGAGGAAGGACCGCATGTGCCGCGCCGTCCCCTCCAGGTGGGCATGCCACTCGCCCGCATACATGATCGCCGGCGAATGGTGGACGGCGATGTCGTCCAGCCCGCCCTTCAAGTCTCTCAGGCTCTTCACGCCGGCGCCGGCCATCGCCAGCGCCAGCAGCACGAGCAGGCCGAAGGCCAGCCCCAGTTTGTTGGTCACCCTCAGGTTCTGGAACATATCCCCTCACCTCCATCGGTTGTAGTACCGACGAAGGATGCCCGGCTTGTAACCGTCTGTTTCTTGACGGCCATCAATGGAGCTTGGGCAGGGCCGGACGAACGGGTCCGCGCCCCGCCCAAAGGGCGTAGACGTGCGCCCAAGCCGGGGACGCGTGTCGCGCGCAGGCGACGCGCCCGGGCGGACTACACCGCGAGGTTGTCGATCAGGCGCGTGGTCCCGAGCCGGGCCGCGCCCAGCGCCACCAGCGCGTCGCCCGGCCCGGGGGTCTGCAGGTCGGACCGGCGGCGCAGGGCCAGGTAGTCGGGCGCCCAGCCACGCTGCGCCAGGGTGGCCAGGGCCGCCGCCTCGATGGACGGGAGGTCGGCGCCCGGCGCGCGCGCTTGCTGCGCCATGCGCGCCAGCACGCGGGACAACTCCACCGCTTCTCGGCGCTCTTCGGCCGACAGGTAGCCGTTGCGCGAGGACAGCGCCAGCCCGTCGCCGTCCCGGTACGTCGCGGCCGGGACGATCTCGATCGGCATGGCGAACTGCCGCACCATGCGCTGGATCACCAGCAGCTGCTGGTAGTCCTTCTCGCCGAACACGGCGAACCGGGGCTGCACGCACTGGAACAGCTTCATCACCACCGTGCAGACGCCGGTGAAGAAGCCGGGGCGGAACTGGCCCTCGAGGATGTCGGCCAGCACCGGATCGGGGTGCACCTTGAAAGTCTGGGGCTCGGGGTACAGGTCCCGCTCGGCCGGGGCGAACAGCAGGTCACAGCCGGCCGCCGCCAGTTTCTCCGCGTCCCCGGCCAGGGTGCGCGGGTAGCTGTCGAAGTCCTCGTGCGGCAGGAACTGCAGGCGGTTGACGAACACGCTGGCGACGGTCACGTCGCCCAGCGGCCGTGCCATGCGCACGAGCGCGATGTGGCCCTCGTGCAGGTTGCCCATCGTGGGCACGAAGGCAGGGCGCCGGAACGCGGCGAGGTGCTCGCGCAGTTCGGGGAGCGTGTGGACGACGTGCATGGCGGACCCATTGGCGGAGAAACGGTGGGGCGGAGCATGCGGGCGGCGGACGCCAGGCCGCTTGACGTTCGTCAAGCGCTTCCCGGTCAGGAATCCGCCGGCACGACAAGGCACCTTGGTGCCGCACCCCGGGGCCCGATGGTGGGGAAGTTCCCCGACTATGGGTCTTGCTTTCCCCCCCATTGGCGGGGCCCTGTAAGGAGAACGCAAACAGTTCTGGTTCTCGCTCTAGGCCCTTGGACCTAGCAATCCGCGTCCTCTCCCCGGGCACATAGGGTGCGTTACAGGTACTTGCAGTATCTGCAGAGACGTTGCATATCGCAGCGCTTCAACCAACCTTCAGGAAAAGCAATGACGAAAGACGCACGGGGGCGTCGGACAGCACGCCCCACGAGAAGAAGCTGGTGTGTCCTGACCGCCGTGTGCGCTGCCGCGATCGGCTCCATGAGCCTGAACGCCAGCTTCGCATCGGACCTGGACTCGTTCGGTGAGCCGCCAGCCACCGATCCGTCCCGCTACACGGAACAGCCCGCCGATCCGCTGACAGCGATCGGCGAGCTGGCCACGCAGCCCCACACGAATGCGGGCGCGATGGAGATCCAGGAGCACGAGCACCTCACCCGCGAACAGGTGAGTGCCGGAAACGTGCTGCCGCGCGAGGCGCTGAGTTCCTATAACTACCCCACCAATGGGTACCCCAGCTCCCTGTTCGGCGCGCAACCCTGGACGCAGAAGCTGCTGATGTTCGAAGAGTTCGGCACCGACCGGCTCAACCCCGACGAAGCGGCAGGCACCCTGCCCTTCCCCCTGCCGAAGGTCGGTGCCGCGCCGCAGCAGGACCCTTCCAGCGTCTCGCGCAGCAGCCCGGAGTCCGGCGAGCTGGACACCTTCCTGCAGCAGTCCGGCCTGCATCCCTTCCCCACCCGCATGGCCAACGACGGCCTGACCAATCCGTGGAAGCCGGAAGTGGAGCTGTTCCTGGAACGCTATCTCGCGCGGGCCCCCGCCGAAGGCCGCCCGCCGGGTGAGGGCTGGGCCCACCAGCGCTGGAACGAGTTCTACCCGCAGTCCTACTTCAAGACGGTGCAGGCGGGCGCGCGCGTCAACGGCGGCTTGCGCGACGCGAAGCAGCTGCACCAGTACAGGTACGGCGAGTTCGGACCCGGCGGCCTGTACCACCACGGGGGCACGACCCGGGGCACGGAGATCCGGATCCACCCCAAGATGCCGGTGCAGGACCACAAGTCGGTGTGGACCTTCGACGGCACGCTGCCGCCCAAGCTGCTGATGGTGCGCTATGGCCAGCCGGTCCTCATGCGCCACTACAACGCGCTGCCGATCGACCCGGCGGCCAACCACGGGTTCGGCCTGCATACCATCTCGACGCACGAGCACAACGGCCACAACCCGGCGGAAAGCGACGGCTTCGCCAACGCCTTCTTCTTCCCCGGCCAGTTCTACGACTACCGCTGGCCGCTGCAGCTGGCGGGCTACGACAGCATCAACACGGCGGCCGGCGAGAAGCTGGCGGCCTTCCCGTGCGGCCCCGGCGAAACGCTATGGGTCAACGATGCCACCCCGGGGCTGAAGACCTGCGAGAACGGCCGGATCAACATCCGCGGCGACTGGCGCGAGACGATGTCGACCCACTGGTTCCACGACCACATGGTCGACTTCACCGCGCAGAACGTCTACAAGGGCAACGCCGCGATGATGAACTACTACTCCGCGCTCGATCGCGGCAACGAGTCCATCAACGACGGGGCGAACCTGCGGATGCCGTCGGGCTCGGCGCTGCCCTGGGGCAACCGCGACTACGACGTCAACCTCGTGATCGCGGACAAGGCCTGGGACCGCTCCGGCCAACTGTGGTTCAACCCGTTCAACGCCGACGGCTTCATCGGCGACCGGATGACGGTGAACTGGCAGTGGGCCCCGACGCTCGACGTGCGGGCGCGCAAGTACCGCTTCCGCATCCTCAACGGATCGGTGTCGCGCTACTTCACGCTGGCGCTGGTGGCCGAGTGCGCCGGCGAGAAGACCTGCGCGATGCCCGGCCCGCGCAAGTCCAACAAGTCGTACAAGCGCGTCCCGTTCCACATGATCGCCAACGACGGCAACATCCTGGAGCACGCGGTGCCGTTCGACGGCTCGATGGACCTGGACGGCGACGGCGACCGCCAGGAGCA
The DNA here is from genome assembly GCF_016722785.1 of Ramlibacter monticola. Lineage (GTDB taxonomy): Bacteria > Pseudomonadota > Gammaproteobacteria > Burkholderiales > Burkholderiaceae_C > Ramlibacter > Ramlibacter monticola. The sequence goes on from NZ_JAEQNE010000005.1 coordinate 393,319, forward strand.
CAACGGCATCCTGCCGCTGCAGGCCATCGCGGAGCGCTACGACATCGTCGTGGACTTCTCCAGGCTCGCCGTGGGCACCAGGCTGTACCTGGTGAACATCATGGAGCACGACACCGGCATCGGGGTGAAGAAGAACATCCCGCTGTCGGAAGTCCTGAGCGAGGAGTACAAGGCCGTCATCGAGCGCAAGGACGGCCAGGACCACCGCTGGCGGGAGGGCGACCCGGGCGTGGGCATGGTGATGCAGATGGTCGTCCAGCCGTACGCCGGCACCGACCTGAGCATGAACCCGGCCGACTACGAGCCGGCGAAGGCCGGGAAGCCGGCGGGCAGGAAGATGGTGCCGCTGTGGCTGGACCGCAGCAATCCCGGCTACCTGCAGACGCTGCGCGATGCGCGCCGCCGCGAGTTCGTGTTCGGCCGCTCTACCAATACGGACGATCTGCCGTGGACGGTCAAGACCGACGAGGGCACGGCCTACCTGGCCGACCCGCGCCGCATCGACGCCGCCCCGCAGCTCGCCACCGGCCCCACGCCGGGCGGCTACAGCGGCGACAGCACCGTCGAAGTCTGGGAGGTGAAGACCGGCGGCGGCTGGAGCCACCCGGTGCACGTGCACTTCGAGGAAGGCATCATCCTCAAGCGCGGAGGCAAGGCGCCGCCGGAGTGGGAGAAGTGGGCGCGCAAGGACGTCTACCGCATCGGCGGCGAGGAGGAGAGCACGTCCACCGTGGAATTCGCGATCCGGTTCCGCGAGTTCGCCGGCACCTACGTCGAGCACTGCCACAACACGCAGCACGAAGACAGCTCCATGCTGCTGCGGTGGGACCTCGAGAAGCCCGGCCAGTTCATGCTGATGCCGACGCCGCTGCCGTCCTGGGAAGGCGTGGACTACGCGCCTTCCGTCGGCATCCCGACATTCCGTAGCGGATTCGGCTTCGGCGTGAGCGACTGATTGCTCCGGGGGTGGGAGGGGGCGGCCGCGCGGGCGGTCGCCCCTTTCCTTTGGTGGAATGCAAATTGCTACGTACCAAGACGCAATGGCGCAAGGCGCGCCCGGAGGAGACTCGTCATGTCGCAGGCTGGAGGGGAACGCTCGAAAGCGATGGGGCGCAGCGCGATCGCGTGCGGCGCCGCCCTGCTGTTCGCGCTGCCCCATGCGGCGCAGGCGCACGTCCGCTGGTTCACCGGCGCGGCGCACGCCGACACGGCGCCGGAATCGATGGAAACGCTGCTCGCGTCGCTGGACTTCCTGGCCCTGTTGGTCGTGACGCTGGCCGTGCTCGCCTGGGTGCGCCGCGCCGATACCCGGCTGGCCGCCGGCGGATCGTCGTTCATGCGCCTGCTGGCCGACTGTGACGCCCGGGCGACACCGGCCGCGGCGCCTGTGCTGCGCGTGGCGGTGGCGGTGTTCTTCGCGGCGGTCGCGGTCCATTTCGGCGACACCTCCTCCGCCTGGACGCCGGAGGTGAAATCCCCGGGCGACTGGATCGTTCCCCTGAAGCTGCTGATCGCCCTCGGCCTCCTGTTCCCCTCCGGGGTGCTCCCGGCCTGCGCGGGCATGCTGTTGCTGTACCTGCATCCGTCCCATCTCCAGGGGGCGGGCCAGTTGCTCGACTATGAGCTGTTCTTCGGGGTTTGCGTGTTCCTGGCGCTGGACCACTTGTCGCCGCGCCAAGGTGCCACGACCGGCCTGCTGGTCCTGCGCATCCTGGTGGCCGGCAACTTCCTCTGGGTGGGGATCGAGCGCTGGCTCTACCCCGACTGGACTTCCGAGGCCCTGGTGCAGCGCCTGCCGATGCTGCAGTTGGGGCTCGACCCGGCGTTCTGGACGCTGGCGGCCGGTTTCGTCGAGGTGGGGCTCGCGTTCGTGCTGCTGTTCGGGCGGGCGTCCTCGCAGGTGGCGGCCGCCGTGATGCTGGCGCTGATGGCCGGGACCATGCCGATGCTGGACGCGATGGAGGCGATCTCGGACCTGCCCATGCTGTTCTCGCTGTTCGTGCTCGCCGCCACGCGCAACCGGATGCCACGCGCCGTGACGGAGCATGCGCGCTGGCAACCGGCGAACCTGTGCCGCACCTTCCTGCTGGCGACGATGGGGCTCACGGTGCTCTATTACCTGGCGCACGACTTCACCCCCGTGCTGCACGCGCAGCTGACGGACCTCTGGCGGGAGTTCCCGCTGGTGGGCCTGGGCGGCGACGCCCCGGGGTAGCGCCGCGCGTTTGCGCTACATGCCGCCGGCGCCCGACCCGGGGAAGAGGTGGCAGCGCCAGGTCTTCGTCCTCGAGGGGCCGGAAGGACTTGCGTCCTGCGGCGAGGGCACCTCGTCGAAGTTGCGGCCGCCGCAGAACGCGCGCACCGTGCCGAGCACCCTGGACTCGCCGGTCTGCTGGGGATTCCACTGGAGCCGGATGACGTCACCCGAAGCGAACAGGATCTCGGGCTTGACGACCTGGTCGACCGGAGCACCGGCGCAGGCGGCCAGCGCCGCGGGGAGCATCACCACTTCGAACGCCAGCAGCTTGAACTTTGCCATCGCCAGACTCCTGAGCGGGCATTCTGGCGCCCCGGCGGGGCCGGAGGCAAAGGACGCGGGGTATTCCCGCCCCGCCCGAAGTGCGATGCCGCCGGCCAGCGCAGCCATGCTGCCCAGCGGCCCGCGCCGTCGTCCCCTCGTCCATTCACGGCCCGAGGCCACAATGGGCGCATGAGCACTGCGCCCGTTCGCCTCTGGCTGGTCGATGCGGCCCGCCGCATCGAAGCCGCGCTCGGCCCCTCGCGGGTGGAGCGCCTCGCGCTGCCGCCGCCGGTGGCACACCCCGGCAAGGAGGGCGAGTTCTGCGCGGTGCAACTCGATGACGGCAGCGTGGGCCTGTCGTTCACGCTCCTGGACGGCACGCTGCGGGCCTTGCATGCGCGGCCGAGCCCCGCCGGCCGCTCCGCGTCGGAGCTGGTCGCGGGGTATGCCGCCGGGGATGCCGCCGCGCGCGCCCTCGGGCTCGCCACGATCAACGCCTTGACGCGCCGGCTCTACGACCGCGCCGGATTCGAGCCGGACGGCTCGGTCGGTTCCTTCGGCTCGCTTGCGCTCGCGCACGGCGACCGCCTCGGCATGGTGGGCCACTTCACGCCGCTGATCCGGGAGGCGCTTGCGCTCGGCATCCCCGTCGTCGTGCTCGAACTGAAAGCGGAACTCGTGCGCGAGGAACCGGGGCTCGCCGTCACGCTCGACCCGGGCCGGCTGGCGGGCTGCAACAAGATCGTGTCCACCAGCACGCTGCTGCTGAACGACACCTTCGAGCAGGTCGCCTCGTACTGGCGTCACGCGGACGCGGTGGCGATCGTGGGGCCGTCGGCCGGCTGCCCGCCAGACGCGCTGTTCGCGGCGGGGGTGAGCGCGGTGGGTGCCGCGTGGGTGAGCGATGCGGAGAGCTTCCTCGCGCGCGTAGATGCGGGAGAGAAGTGGGGCGGCGCGGCGCACAAGGTCACCGTCACCCCGCAGCGCTATCCCGGCTTCGACCGGCTGCTGGGCGCGGCGCGCTGATTCCCTGGACGTGAACCCGTCCCAACTCTTGCTGCGCAAGCCCGCTTTTCTTCCATTGCCCGAATGTGCTGGAAGTGGGGAGGACTGCCGGACGACCAACCGCGGGCACGGAAAGGAAAAAGCCCCGAGGTGGGATCACCTGGGGGCTTTGGATCTGGTGGCCTGGGGCGGAATCGAACCACCGACACGCGGATTTTCAATCCCAAATCCGCTTTGCAGTGACTCGCCGTCCACACGCAATACTAACAAAATCAAGTACTTACAGCGCAGTGGACCGCAGCAAAACGCAGTCAAACGCACCGGTTCGCACCCACTTTCACTCGGGATTGCCAGAAACTGCGCCAGAAATTCCGAGTGCCTTCATTGTAGCGACGAGCTCTTCAAAGCGCCATCCGGCGGCCGTGCCGGCATGCCCCGGCGCGTGTACGAGGTCGCGCGGGCATCAGCCCTAGATGCCCGGCGGGCGCTTGTCCTCCACCAGCTTCGCGCCGAACGGGCCGTACCAGTCGGGTTTGACTCCCTCGTGTAGCAACCGAAGACGCCGCCCCGTGGGGTCCAGGTCCGCGACCGCCTGCTCGGCATGGGCAAGCCACTCGGTGCTCAGCTCGGGAAGCTGGGGGTCGCCTTCCAGGCTCTTGCGCAGGTGCGCGAGGTACTCGGCCGCTGCTTGGTGGCGCTGCCAGCCCGCCGCCTCCGTGGCGAACGCCTCCCGAAACGCTGCCCTGCGCCGCGCCTTTTCCTCCCGCTCTTGCCGGATGCGCGCTTCCTCTTCCCAGCGCCGGTGTTGCTCTGCACGCTCCTCGGCCAGCTGCTTCATGGCGGCCGCCGCGGCGGCCAGGCCTGCGAGGACTTCCGGGAGCTTGTCTTCCAGCTTCGCGCGGGTGCCGTCCGACCAGGTCTTGCGGCCTTCGAAGTAGCCCTCAATGGCGAACTTCAGCTCCCCGGTGAGGTGGTACGCGTACTCCTTGCGGGGGTACGGGGACTTGCGCTCGGATTCTGGGATGATTTCCGTGCGGGTGTAGCGCTCCGTGAGGGTGAAGGTGACTGGCTGGCCGCCCATATCTAAATAGAGGGGCTTGTTGTCGGCGCCCTTGGTGACCTGTCCCCCAAGCTCAGGCAGCTTGCGCTCGATGGCGTCCAGGATGCGGCAGGCACGCTCGGCCAGCGCCGGGCTCACCGTCGCCTGGAAGTGCGCGCCACCGCCGCAGGACACGAGGCCCGCCCTGTCGGGCTTTGTCTTGGAAAGCGTGGCGAAGGTGGCCTTGGCGAAGGGAGTGAGGCTGGCCGTATCGGACGCAACCGGGACTTTGACCTCCTTGAGGACAGGAGCGCCTGTCGGCAGGCGCTGGGCTCGACTTTGTTCCTGCGAAAGTGAGACTGTGTCGCCGTGCGGGGCGGCGGGCAGAGGCGGACGTTCTGAGCTCTTGCCGTGCTCAATGCGCGTCCAATGCCCCATCGGGGGCGTCGGAATGGCGTGCCGGCGGCAGGCCTTGGCAAGTCCCACGTCCGAGATGCCGAACTCGGTTGCGAGTTTGCGCAGAGGCGTCTTCCAGACACGTTCGTAAAGGTCTTGGCGGGAGATTTCCATGGAGTTCACCCTCGTCGAGCACAACAGGTACAGCGCTAGCAGCCCGCGTCACTCGGCCTCTGCGCCGTCGCCATCAACGGGCAGCGCCAAGGGCGTATTGGACAAGCACGAGCAGACGCAGCACCGTGGGGCTTGTGCGCCGGCTCGCAGCCATCACTAAGTCGTGCTTCAACGCACGTGAAGCACCCTAGCTGAACGCTCGCTCCGAGAGCCTTCCGCACTCCCAAACAAGAGATTTGACTGTATTGATATACAGCTCACTCAAGGTTTCAAGGCGTGCGCTCGGTGCTTTATTTGTCATACTCGTCTGACGCTGCGGAGCCTGGGAGGCTTGACAAAAGTGCCGTATGTGCTATATTGCCCGTCAACAGTCTCACCCTACTCAGTGAACTTAGTGACGTCACATAGACACTAACCACGTGTGCCCTCTGTTGTTCGGCTTGATAGCATTAGCAGCATTGAGGACTGGAAAGGGGATATAGCAAATGCAGCAACATCTTTCAGACTTCACCGACCTCGGCAGAGAAGTGGCTCGCCTTCGCAAAGCGAAGGGCCTCACTCAGAAGCAACTAGGTGCGCTCACCGGAATGGGCCAGTCGACGCTGGCTCGCTTTGAGACAGGACAGGTTGCAGAATTTGGCTCGCGCAAGCTCTTGCGCGTGCTCGAAGTTCTTGGATGCGGGTTGGCCGTTAGTCCGAATCGGCCTCGTTTTACGTTGGACGATGCCCTTGAGCAGCGTCGGCACGAGGCCAGCTCTTCTGCGGCGATGACGGCTTGAAGTTAACCGTCTTCGTTCAGAACCAAGCAGTCGCAACTCTGGACTCCCCGGACAGCTACAAACACGTTGTCACGTACTACCCGCAGGCCCAGGAAGAGCAGTTCATCTCGCTGCTAATGCCTGTTCGGACGGAGTCCTACAGCTACCCTGAGTTGCACCCCGTATTCCGCATGAATTTGCCGGAAGGGTTCTTGCTGTCCATTCTGCAGGAGCAGCTCGGTCCGCACGTGGGAGCATCTCCCTTGAGTCTCCTCTCAGTAGTGGGAAGGAATGCCATCGGGAGAGTAAAGGTCGCACCAGAAGGCGCCAATCCAAACTCAGAGCCGCTGCCCTTCGAGGTCAAGGATATTCTGCGGGGAGACAACTCCGAAGAGGCATTCGTGCAGTTGGTCCGGCGCTTTGCGGCCTCGGGAGTCTCGGGGGTTGTACCCAAGTTCCTTTCGCCCAATGTGATTGGCGAGCACAACAAGGGAACACTGGCCACAGAGAAGTTCATCGTCAAGGGAACCACCTCGCGTCTGCCGGGCGTCGCGCTGAATGAGCATTTCTGCATGGAAGTGGCGCGGCGAGCCGGCATCTCCACTGCGATGACAGAAGTTTCCGAAGATGGCCAAGCTCTGGTCGTGCACCGGTTCGACTATGCCGAGGATGGCTCTCGCCTGGGGATGGAGGACTTGTGCAGTCTTCTCGCCCTGAGGCCGGAACAGAAATACGAGTCCACGTGGGAAAAGGTGGCGAACCGCATCAAGGACGTCGTCCCCGTTGAGCGTCAGCAGCAAGCACTGGCCTCTCTGGGAGACCTCCTGCTTCTGACATACGCACTTCGCAATGCGGACTGCCATACGAAGAACATCGCCCTCCTGTATTCAGGCTCGCACGACGTACACCTTGCCCCGGTTTACGACATGCTCACGATTTCGGTGTATGAGGACTACTGCAAGAACCCCCCTGGCATGCCTGTTCACGGACGGAGCACATGGAGCCCAGGGAAAGCACTTGAGTTGTACCTGCAGACCCACTGCGTCTTAAAGCCGGCAGAGATTCAGACGCGTATCGAAAAAATCTGTGAGGCGATGGTCGACGTTTCGGCCCAAGTCATCCAGGCGTCCCACACATATTCGTCGTTCAAGGACATCGGGCCCAGAATGCTGCACGCTTGGAATGGCGGCATGAACAGTCTGCGACTGCAGCGCAAGTGGAGCCTTCCGACGCTAGACGAGAAGATTCAGGCAGCAGGCTACCAGGACGTCCCGAAGCCCCAAGCGCCGCGTCCCAAGAAGGTCGGTCGCTCGCCGCTGCTGGCGGAGCGGAAGTAGCTGCCTCGTACGCGTGCCGGGCCTCTTCCAGAGGCATGAACGCCGGCGAGCCGGCCGTTCTTCCTCGCCACCCAAGCAAATCTCAATGTGGCCTGCGCATCCGGTAAGTGACCCACTTATTTACCGTCCTGTGCGACTTGATGGCTCACGCATCAGGGTGAACGCCGCCCCTGAGACGACTCCGGCGCAATGGGCGGACAAGGTGCAGTGGGAAAAGGCCGTCGAATTCGCCACGTGTGAAATCGAGGACGAGGGCCGTATCTTGCGACAGTGGAAGGAGCGACTGCGTAATGACCACGGCCGGGTACATTTTTGAGGTGGAGCTGCGCCTCCGTGCAGCCGAGAGAGAATTCAGTGACTCCCTAGCGGCGATTCACCAGGCGGTGCACGGAAGCTCAGACTTCGAAGAGTTCAAGACTGCGTACCTTGAGGCCGAGAAGGGTAGGCGGCAGCAGCGGTACTCGGTTAGAGAGGCTCGCAAGCACATTGAGAGTGCCTCGGAGGAATTCGCGTCCGACAACGGGGTACTGGAGCCGCCCGCCTCGCCTTGACTCGGTGGGTCGCGGCAGCAACTCGCACCATGAGAGGACCGCCGGCGGACACGGTATTCTGAGCTTAGCCGCCGCGAGAGAGCGGCAAACCGCCTGGGTGCGGCCCTTTATGGCTCAACTTCAAGGGCCGCGGCGCACTTTCGCCAAAGTCCGATTTGCCGGAGGTCGATGGCCTTTACCGCGCTGACGTGAAGCTCCGGCGGACCAACGTACAAGAGCACACGCAGCATCACGAGGGCGGGCACTTGAGAAATTCTGAGTACCTCAGCCAGTCTGGCTTGATTCCTGTTTAGATGGGCTTGGATACGTTCGCGGTCTACGGATGCTTGGAATTCAAGGCGCCCCTCTGTATCGGGCACGAGCATGTAGCAGACACTGTCACTTGCAGGATGCGTCAACTCGCATAGCTCTTGGTACCAGTCGTAGAACCCGCCCGGAGGGAAGTCTTCGAGCGGCTTCGTATAGGTACTCGGCAGCTTGGCCGGAACGTAATCCGGAGACGTAGCCCTTTGCGACTTGTCCACTCGCTTGGCGTGAGAGAAATGGAGAAGGACATCCTCAAGCTCCTTGTATCTGAGTTGGAGCGGCGGCGACGCGCCTTTCAAGGCTTTCTGGATGTTCGCCTTCTGTCCCGCAAGCGCAAGCGGCACACGAGGCAACCCGTCATACGAGTCGCCAGTGGCCTCGAGAAGGCCACGCGCGGAGGCACAGAATGGCAAAAACAAATCTTGCGAGTAGGCGGCAATACATCCCTCGGCCCAGCGGTACGCACGCACGAGTGTCGCGACAGCCGCGAAGTGCGCGTGGTACAGCAGCTCGGTCATCTGTACTCTTACGCCGGCCGTCGCGTCTGTCTTGAACAGCGCCTCGTGCTCGTCCAACGACAGGTACTTGTAGCGGACAGGCGCGCCCTCCAGCGCCCGGACAGTGGTCCGAACGGTTTCCAGCATCAGGGAGCCGTTGACGCCAAATACCGCCTGCTCGGCGTCTCTGGTGATAGGGGATTGGGAAGATTTCATGCTAACAGCGTTCCTCACGAGTGCGGCGGCGTAGGCGAACAGGTTCAGAGTTACCGTGCGCTTTGGCTTCAATGAAGCGGTAGCTTGCTAACGGTGAGTTCAGATTGATGCCGCCTTTGTTGTCACCGTCCCGTGTAGCCGTCCGCAAGCAATCGCTTGGCATCCTCAAATGCCTTCTCCACATACGGCTTCTTCCGCACCACTACCCCGAATTCATCCCGCGGCTTTCCTCGAGAGCTACCCTTGAACGAAAGCCAGTTGAAGCTGGTCGTAACGGCGAACTCGTCATCACAAATCAGCTGTTTGCGGTGCGTGTTGCCCACTAGGGTGAGGCGAAAGTTCTTGAAGCGTCTTTCGAGGTCTCTCAAATCGCGCTCCGCCTCCTTCGTGATGGCGACCTTGGCGGTCGGGTCCTTCCGGCCATCATCGGCCCCCTCGTCGATGCCATACCCGATGTCCACCTGCACACCCTGGCGCAACAGCGCTTCAAGGGACGCGATGAAGCCCCAGTCCACAACCTGGTGGCGCACCCACGGCGAAATGATGACCAGCCTCTTCTTCGCGCTAGTGAGTGCCCGTCTCAAGAGTTTGGGATGCTCGTGGCACTGAACATACTGCAACGTGTCGCCCATCAGGGGCTGAGCATCACCGGCCGGGCCATCCGACGGCGCTCGAGCTGCAGCTACTCCTTCGCCGCTTGGGGGTTCAACGTTGGAAATCAAAGGTGCCGCCATTTCCTCCAGCGACGGCTTCTTCTCTGCCAGGAGCTTTGCACCCACCTGTTCCGGCCCACCCAGGGCTCGGAATGCGTTCTCGTGCTCCACAGAAGGTCCATCTTCCTTCCAGAATCCCACCCGGATGTCTTGGGGGTTGGCGACGTTCCGGTAGTAGACGAGCAGACAATCCAAAAACCGCATCTCCCGTCGCTCGATGCGCCGAATGGCCAACAGCTCCGGCTTGCTATCGCTGGTTCGCCGGCGCTGCAGCACTTTGTCGAACTCCTCTACGGGGATGTCCTCCTTCTCCGGTCTCTTACTGGACGCGGGAGACACCTCGAGCATGCCAAATTCCCGCATGTCCCGAGGCCGATACAGCTGCTCCGGGCTGATGAAAAGCAGCTTGCGTGTGAGAGCATCGAAGCAGACCGGAATCGTTCTCTCCTCCGGTGCCACGGTGACTAACTCCATGAGTGCGGTCTTTCCCTTCGCAGTCATGGCGACCTTGGGCGAGGCATCACCCACCGAGCGCATGTAGTTCACGAGTTCAGCTGAATTCAGAGCGGCAAGGACAGGCGTCAGCACCGAAGAAGGTAGCCCGAGGAACTGCACGATGTCGTCGGTGTCCGCCAGACCGGCGTGGACAGCACGCAGAACGCCTTCTTCGATAGGGCTCAACTCTTTCCGCTCGAGAACCAGTACTTTGAGAGTCAACGCGTAGACAGGTAGGCCCGCTTCCCGAAAGGTTGCAATTTCGTAGCCGGGGTATTCCTGCGCCGCTCGTTCAAGAACTTCCTCGAGAATCATCGCGTGACCTCCACTTCGACCAGCTCACAAGTGCCAGGATTGCCGCGGATGTAATCAAGAACTTCCCGCAGCGGGTTGACTGCGTCGGGCACTGATTGGCAAAACGCATGGTCACCAACAATGGCCAATAGCTCCTTGCCTCTCGATAGGGCCACATTGATGCGCTCCATGTCCCGCAAGAAGCCGAGCGTATCTGCGCCGGAGCGAGTTAGTGAGAAGATGAGGATGTCGGCCTCCCTGCCCTGGAAGGCATCCACCACGTTGACAAAAATGTCTGTGTAGGTCGCCCACTTGTGGCGAGACGTGGCGATGGCCGTGTTGAGCCGCTCCATCTGAGCCGAATATCCGGTCAGGACAGCCACGCTGAACTTCTTCTTGTCACCCTTGCCTTTCTGAACCCGAAAGTCTATGCGCCCCAGCAACCTCGTGACCTCATCGACCTCACAGAGGTTGTAGTGGGAGGTTCCGCCATCTACGGTCCTCGACGCCCGGTCGGAACGCCGACTGGTGGAATACCAGGTTACCGGGCGAGGTGTCGCGCCCACCAAGCTGGTCTCCTGCGCACGCTCGACTGTCTTCAGGTCGCCGCCATAGAAGCATTCGGACACGAGGTCGCCGATGGCCGGAATCATGCGGTGCTGGGTCCAAAGTGCCTTCTTCAGCCCAGAAGGCAAACCGTCGCGGAGGTGATTGAAGAGCGTCGCCTTCTGGTCCTGAGGTTGAAGGTCAAACTTCAGCAGAAGACCGGCCTTCCTCAACTCCGCGTCCTGAAAGGGCGGCAACTGCTTGCTATCGCCCACGAGCACGGTCCGCCGAGACCTGGACATCGGCACCAGCGCCTCTGTGGGCGTAGCGATGGAGGCCTCGTCGATGATGCAGAGGTCGTAGACAATTTCGCTGCGGCCGGGGATTCCCATCACGCCCAGACAAGTTCCCGCGACGACCTGGGACCCAGCAATGACGGCAGCCTGGAACTGACTGCTACGCCCGAACCGCGCCTCCCAATCGCCGTGAGCCTGGAGCAACGCGCGTAGCTGCACGCGATGCGGGCTGTCGCCGGCGAACGCCTCAGCCCACACCTTCAAATCTGCCGCACTGCTCGCTTCATACTCCTTCAGGTCTTCCTTTTCCTCGACGTAGACAGCAAGCTCCGACCAGGACTCCTTGAGCGCTCGGGCAAGCTCCTCACGCTCTGAAGTCAGCCCTTCGAAGCGGTCGTCCAGCTCAGACCGGGCTTCAGGGTCGAGGGTCTTGCGGTAGTCGTCTGTGAGCTGAGGCTGCAAGGCGTGAAGGTCAGCCTCCACGCCTTCGAGCCGAGCCTTCAGTCCAGCGTGCCGCTCCAGCGCCATAGCACGCCGCATGTCCTTTGGATTGACACCGCGCTCGCTGGCCCAGCGTTCCACGAAGGCCCGACCCGGGGCAAGCGCCCTTTTCCGAAGTTCGGGAAGCTTCGCGTCGAGCATAAGTCTCCGTGTTGAATCTGCAATCCGGTCATTGCTTTCGTGACCGATTCGGACAGCTTCAACCGGTTCGCCAGAGACCTTTACGATGCGCTCGAGGGAGTTGTCCAGGGCCACGTGCGTCTGCGAGGTCAGGAGCACCCGCGCGGTGGGATTCGCCCGCAGCGTCTGCAGTACGAGTTCCGTGATGAACGTCGTCTTACCCGTACCGGGTGGGCCCTCCACAATCATCAACTCGGGGCCGGAAAAGGCGGCAACCACAGCCTCCTTCTTGTCCTCGTCGATGTTCGTTTGGATGAACTCTACTTGTACCAGCGGGGGAACGAGGACCTGGTCAGGATTGACGATGTGTTTCCCGAGCTCTGTGTCGACCGAACGCCCGTACCGGACCGCATCAACCGCTGCCTTCTGCTTGTCCAAGGCGACGTCGGTTCGCCTGGTGTCCTTCTCGAGCGTTCCTTCCGAGGAAACAGCGGACATTTCCACCTCGTTCCACTCACTCGGGCGGATACTTATCGCACCAGCCGACGCCGATACGACCTTCCCTCGGAAAGTCCTTCCTCCCCGAACTTCGATGGCGACGTCTTGCTCCATCAGCCCACCGACCGACACCCCCGGTTTGGGAGTGAGCTTCAGGAACTCTCCCTGGGCGTCCCGCTTGACGTACTCCATGCTGAAGCGCCGGAGCTTCTCCAGCTCCGTCTTTGCACTGAGCAGGTTGAGCCACTTTCGATAGATGGCCTGCTCCTTCTCTTCGAGCTTGCGAAGCTTCTGTTCCCCCGAAAAGAAAAGGAGACGCTCAGTGAGTCCGGCCAACGCCTCCTTCGACGCCGCTAAGCCGGTGCCCGCGAGCTGAAGCCGGAGACCCACTTCGCAGGCCGCAGCTCGTCTACGGTCCAGTTCGGATGCAGACGGCTCCATTGCGGAAACCAGCACCAATTTGCATCCGGACTCTTCAACGACCGCGTTGTATCCGTACTTTCCACCGTACAGCCGCAGCGCCCTCTCGGGGTGGTCGGGGGTAGGGGCGAGCTCCTCGGCGACTGCGCCCTCAAGGTCACGCTCAGCGAACCGGTCGGCAGCATCCGCTCGCAAACCCATATCTGCCTCGAGGACGCGACGGACCTTGTTCGTGAGAGTGAACAGCACGCCTTGGTCGTGACGCGCCGCCGCCGGTGGCAATGCGCGTTCCAGTTCCGCCCGCAACGTCACCGCGTTGGTCGGACGCGCTGTCGGGTCGTCAAGATTGAGGCAGCGGCGCAACAACGTGCGCAGCGATTCCGGAATCGCGACCTCTTCTAGCGCCGCGAGAAGCTCCCTGTGCGTCCCAATCGGTGCCTTCGCAAGGGAAACGACTGCCAGCGCTGCAAAGCCGAACACATCACGGCTGTAGCTATAGCTTCCGTCGTCGGGTTCTGGCGGCGCGAACGGCATGGAAGCAAACTGTCGCAGTGTGACCCCCGGTGATAGGAACCTCCGGATTTTGGATATCCCGAAGTCGCACAGCTTCACCACTCCATCGCCGCTCACGAGCACATTGCTTGGCTTCACGTCCCGATGTACTGTGGAGCGGGAGTGCGCATACACAAGGGCCTCGAGCACACCGCCCCCCGCCGTGCGATAGAACTCATCCCAGGTCTTGAGAGACTCCCGTTCACAGAGCTGCCGCAGGTCGGCATCCACCCATTCCATGACGATGTAGTGAACGTCCGCCTCTGAGTCCCTTCCCGAATCCACGATGCGCACGATGTTCGGATGCTTCAGGTCAGTCAGTGCTTGAACCTCTCTGCGAAACGACTCTTCGACGACGGGGTCCGTTCCCTCTCCCGTTTTGAAGACCTTGAGGGCCACCGTATCCCCGGAGTCCGTGTCGGTGGCTTGATACACGGAAGCCAACCCGCCACTTCGCGGCGCGCCCCGGGTGACATATCGCCCGTTGGCGACCAGTAGCTTTGCCACTGGCTTTTGGGCTTGTCCGTCCTTCAGCGACATCGTCTCGCGTTGTGCCATACCCTCTCCTCCTGCTTCTTGTTTGGCTTTGCGCTACCTGCTCACTTCAACCGGATAAGCAGCGCAGCCCGTTTAGCACGTGTCAGCGCAACATACAGAAGCTTGCGCTGGTTCACCGTTTCCTCCGGAACACCCAGAAAGTCGTCCGGCGCAACCACTACAACTGCATCGAACTCCAGTCCCTTTGCCCGATGCATCGTCGCAAAGTGAACAACGTCGCGCGCATCTGCGTGATTGCTCTCTGCGGAAATGGTGACGCCATTGAGCCCAGCTCCCTGGAGCTGGGAAGCCAGCGCTTCCCTTTGCTTTTCGGTCGCCGCGATGACGCACACGGAGGGGGCGCTCTCCCCGCTCCACTCCGCCCTTAGCTCCTTGATGAAGCGAGTGGCCGCGGCTGCCGCACCCTCCAATCCCTTGACCGTCAAAACCTCCGGTGTCGGACCATGCGACAGTGACCGATACCGCCGAACTTCATCGTGGCCTTCGTCCAGGTCGTCGACCTCGCAGCCCTCCAGTAGCGCCACCGCCTGGCGGCGGATTTCGTCCGTCGTGCGATAGTTCAGGTACAGCTTTCGGGCGCGTCCGCGGATGTCAATGCCGCAACGACTCATCGCCGCTCGGTTCCGGCTGTAGATGCGTTGATGCCCGTCGCCCACGAAGAACAGGTCGTTGGGTCCTGGAGCGATGAGTGCCCGGAGCAGCTTTAGAGCCTGCGGCCCGAGGTCCTGCGTTTCATCCACCACGATGGCGCTGTACTGACCGTCCGCTTGTGAGTCCGCGAGCAGTGCGGCCACTTCGCGGTACGCGTCGTCAACCTCCTTCAATTTTCGGGAAGCGAGTTGGCCTCGGTATTCTTCAAACACCGGCCAGACAGCCTCCCGCTTCGACCGACTGAGCACGCCGGCCCGGCCCGTCCGCCGAGCCACCTTGTACTCCTCAAGAGTCGTAATCCCTTGCGCAAGAACGACTTGCTCAAGCTCCTGTTCGTAGAACTCCTCGGTGAGCTCGAGTTTGGTGTCACGCACTGCGAGTGCCTTCTGCCAGGCCTGACGGGCGGGGTCATCTCGGCGGCCGTAGACGATGCGGTGCTCAAGCTTTCGGCTGCGCATGAAGCCATGAACCCATGAGTCCAGGTTGCGCACCTCCAGCTTCTCCATGGTCGACGGTCCGCACAGGGTCCGGAGGTTCTGTTCGATGTCGCTCGCCAGGTTCCGGGTGAACGTCGTGAAGAGGACCTTTTTTCCCGCCGGCGTGCGGCTTTCGGCCAGCCACTTGGCGCGATGCATTGCCAACACCGTCTTGCCCGTACCGGCTCCACCCAGGATGCGCACGGGGCCGCTACGGTCACCACTTGCCAGCTTGTGCTGCGTCGGATGAAGAAAGACGCGCCATTGCTCGAGCGGCGCGTTCATGATGGCCATCATTGACTCGTCGTCGTTCACGACAACGAACCGCGCCTGCGATTCTGGCGTGGCCAGCGCCGCCGCGAAGTCTGAAGTGTCGACCTTCTTGTCGACTCTCGTTTCCCGCTCCGAGAGCACCTGGCTGACAGAGTCGCCCGCCGCAACGAGGAACAGACCTTCATACGCCTCGACCGGCAATCGCGGCTGCAACGTGTCGAGTTCCTGTTCGCCGCAAATCTCCCGAACTTCCGAGAGCAGTTCTTCCGGCACTCCCAGGCTGACCAATTCACGGTCCGACAACGTCGCGTAGACAGGCGGGGCGGCGACCGCAGCGGGCGGGCTCGGAGGAGCGAGCTTAGGCCGGTCTTGCAACGGAGGGGCTTCCGGCTCGGCCTGCCGCTCGATGACAACCAACTGCATCGCCCCGGTCACCGGGTTGATGGAAAGCCTTCGATTCTCGGCCCACCTGTAGGCATCGTCGTGGTGGTCTACATAGAGCAGCACATAAACATCGCCGCTGCTTGGCTTGAAGACGATGCCGCGCCAGTCTCGGTCCAGGCGAACGGACTTGAGGTTGGAGTCACGGGCGCTGTTGATGTTCTCGTAGTTGATGCCCGGGCTCGTCGGGTCAGACTGGAACTGGATGGCCCATTTCATTACCTTCGAATGGACGTTCGAAGGGAGTTTTGAAAGCTGAATCAGAAAGTCCTGTGACAGCGCGACCTTTGGCTTCAGACTCATTCCTTGTTCCCTCCAGACTCAGTCTTCACTAGATTGAGGCACTTGGCTGCGGCAATCTGCCAGGGCTCCCCTTGGACCTCCGCAGCGTCATTGAGAAGAATCACCGTCCAGTGCTCTGCGCGCCACGCATCGCCAACGTCTTCCTGGTCGGAGCGCAGCACCACCAGCTTGGAAGCAGTCCACGCGAGCTCGCAATCCGCAAGCACTCGCCCCTTTTCGTCGGCCAGTTCCAGACCAACCTCCGGCACTGAAGCACCCTGCCCAGCCAGCTCCTTGAGACCTGCAGAGAGAGCTGGCATCGCCTCTGACAGGGCCTGAAGCCACGCCCCACTCAACGCTCCGTGGTCACCAGCCTTTCCTGGGCTCACTCCAGCGCCCGGACTAGCGGCAAGTCCCTCGTAGTCATGCGCGTCAAGGCCGGATGCGGTGGCTAGCAGGACGCCTGGCAGGAATTGCATGGCATTGAACAGCTGCAGCCAACGACGCCAGTGAGCGTGCAGTGACTCATCTCCTTCGGCCGAGGCCGAGTCGAGAATCACGGCCGCAGGAACCGACCATCCCGGCGTACTCGGCAAGCCCTTGGCAAGCGAGAGGGGCCACCACCCGAGCGCCACAGTGCCTGTCTTGGCCTTCGACGTCATAGGCGCGTAACCTCCGCCCGGCTCACGGATGGGGGACGGTAGCCTGGCAAGCCATTGGCCACGCTGGTCATCAGCAAGTGTCTTGTCTTGCGGCGTGGCCGGCACCATGAGGAACGTCAGCCACGCTGCATTGCGCTGCTGAATTTCCACGCCGCCATCCCCACTCCCCTCGCCTTCTGGCGCTCCCAGCCAATGTAGGAGTCGCGCGACGGCGTTCTGTGTGAATGCCTTCTCCTGCGCGCGTGGAAGAGTTGCCGGCGCCTTTGCCCCATCGTGCCTGGACAAGGCGACCAAAGGCGACTCCAGGTCGGTATCCAGGCTCGCAAGAAGCGCCGAGGCGACATCCTGGTGTGTGACAGACCACGTCCAGAATCGCCCACTCGACACGATGGCACTGCGCTTCAGTGCATCCTCCCGCAGGCATTCCTTGTGATACGCCCAACCATCGCAGAAGACGGCCACCGGCCTGCGCTTCGAGCCCGCGGCCCAAGGAAAGATGACGAAGTCTGGCTGGCTCCAGACAGAAACTCCGACGCCATCATTGAGCTCCGACTGCGGTTCGACTCGGTATCGCTGACTGCCGACTTCAAGGAGATAGCCCGACTTGCCGTTGACCACGTCCTGAATCAGTTTGACCGGCGGCAACCCTCCGACGCCCCCGAGCTTCTTCAAGCTTTCGATGAAGCGGGCCTCGAGCACCGAGTCGAAGTTCGGGTTGATGTAGATGTCCGAAATGGTCTTGACGCGCTCGAGCGCGTCCAGCGACCCCACCAGCTCGGACAGGACTGCTTTCGCGTTGTCACGTGACACCAGCTCCATGCTGCGGCCCAGTCGGTACTGGTACAGGCAGCGGTAGCAACCGTCCTTCTCCGGGTCATGATTGCAGGAGCAGGTAGTCAACGCATCGAGCGCAAGGCGCAGCACGTCAGCCAGGGTGCGGGCATCGTGAGCCAGCAGCTGGTGAAGGTAACCAGTGCCGCCTGGCACGGAGTCGTACAGCATGACGAAGTGCTTTCGAGGCCCCCCGTCCTTTCCGGGCTCGTCCTGCAGCACCATCCGCAGGTGGTCGACCTTTCCGCCGAATCGCCTCTTCAGTCCCAGTTGCACGGCCGCCATGAAGGACTGCACCACCCGCTCGTCGACGCCGCTCTTCGTGTACGGGACCAGGATACGCAGCGCCTCCGACTCGAACTCCCGATACAGGTACAGGCATTCCAGCAGGTTGGCCGGGTCGTCGGTCCCGTGCTTTGGACAGTCGAAGCTGTGGCTTTGTTCGGCGGATTGCGCGCCACGCCGTGGTGGCTTCTGCACCTTTCCACAATGCTTGCAAAGCCGGAAGCCGGGGCGCTGAGCGTCCTTGTCGGCGACCTTGAAGGTCTCACCTGGCTTGGCGAGCTCTCCGAAGTTCACGTCGCGGAAGGTCACGCGCGCAATGAATTCGAAGCCGAACGGTGTGCCGTCCGTGGGAATCTGCCAGGCCTCGCGAACGCTTGAAGGCTGGAAGTCCGCCATCAGCTGCCGCACGTAGTACTTCGGCTCCCGGTCTTCCGAGCTATCGTCGATGCGGACGTCGGTGTCGTTGCTGTTGGCAATCGCTTGTCGGAAGCGCAGCAACGTGCGCTTCTGTCCGCCGTCCGACCACATCGGGTCGCCGCAGTGCGGGCAGGTCGGGTGCACGTCAGGTTCGACGAGCAGATTCTGCATGTGGTGGCAGCCGGGACAGAAGCGCCAGTCCTCTGTCTTGGCCAGGCTCATGTTTATCTGGTCGACCTCCACCCGCCGCTGGTTGGCATAGAAGCGGTTCTCGGGCGCGAACTCGGACAGTGCCGACTGCGCCGGCCGCTCGTATTTCTGGGTCGCCAGCGATACGTATGCGCCGTTCCCAGGCTCGTCGTTACCGCGCTTGCGCCATAGCACGGACTTCAGCTGGATGCCCGACTCGGGGAAGGCATAGTTGGGAATCAGCCCGGCGTCGGTCAGCGTATTGAGCAGGTCGCGCCCATTGATTTCCTTGATGAGCTCGAGCATCTTGTCGCGCTCGCGCATCAGGTTGTCGATTTGGTTCTGCGTCGCTTCATCCTGCGGCTGTTGCTGCACCTTGGTCTTCGCCTTGTCGAGCTCGTCCTTTTTCTTCTTATAGGTGCGTCGTTCCTCGACCAATTCCTCCAGCGCCTTGGTCAGCCGGGTGCGCAGGCCGTCCGCTTCTCCTTGTCCCTGCATGAAGTCCCGCAGGCGCCCGCGAACGACATCGTCAACGTCCTTGTCGAGCAGCGCCATGAAGCTGTCAAACAGGCGCTGTTCATTTTTCAAAACATGGTCGCCGAAGATGTACGGGAATCGGTCCAACTTCGCCTGCTCCATGGCGTCCAAGGCCTGCGAGGTCTTCTCGGGCAGCGCTGTGGCGTTGCCTAGACTCGACACCCAGTCATCCATGCAGAACGCAAAAAGCTGGCGTCGCAGCACCTCGGCTGCCTGCAAGAAGACACCCGGGGGCGCCACCTCGCCGGCCATCATCTCCTCGGTCTCTGCAAAGAAGTAGAGGTCGTGTGGGCTGTTGCCGTCGGCCAGCGTGGTGGTCATCGCATTGCCGTCGCGCCGCCCGGCGCGGCCCATGCGCTGCAGGAAGCTGGCTTGGTTCGGTGGCACTGAGCACAGCAACACCGACGACAGGTCACCAATATCGACCCCCATTTCGAGCGTGGGCGTCGCCGACAGCAGGTTTTCGTACCAGGGCTTGGGATTCTTGTCCTTGAAGCGAAGCTCCAGGGCCTCACGCTCCTGCCGCTCGAGCAAACCCGTGTGTTCCGCGGCAATCACTCGGCGCAAGTCACCTTGACTGAACCGACGGGACCACCAGTCAGATGCCTCCGGAATGAGTTGTTCGTATTGCGACTCCACGGCGTCCAGGCAAGGCATGCCCAATAGGTATTCAGAGTCCCGCTTTGGCACGGCCAGGCGCCGCTTGCTCCCCTCGACCGCAATGAACGCAACTTCGGCGTCGAGTTCCAGTGCTTCCGGATTGATGGCCAGCGTGTCACCGAGGGGATGCGAGGTCTTCAGCAGCACTCCCGCTGCCAGCAACGCATCGAAAGCCGCTCGGTAGAGGTCTGCCGCCATCCCCTTGGCAAGGAGCATCTGTGAGCCCAGAGCCGCAGCGGCCCAGCGGTCATACCAGGTTGACCGGTTGGTCCCCGTGAGTTTGTCGAAATCGTGGTGCTTGCCCAGCGTGAGCAGGACCGGGCGCGGCCCGTAGTCACCCATCCTGGGCATCCATTCCGCCCTGCCAGCGCCCCTTGCGAGCATCCATACCTTGCCATCGCCTGCGTAGTTCGTCATCTCGGCGTGCATGACCCCACCGCGGCGCCGCATGTGCACAAGCAGCCCCCAGAGCCACTGGGTGAGCACGGAGGACTCCAGCCCCTGGCCACCGAACTGCTCACGAAAAACTGGCATCAGATGCGTGGCCACTTCCTGCACACGCGACCATGGCACGCTCAGCGTCGCCTTCCCGATTCGCTCCAGCGTACGCCCACGCTGGCTTTGGTATGTCAGGTCGCTGAACAGCTGCCACAACAGTCGCTTCTTCACCTTGCCTGGCAGACGGGAGTTGGCGGGAAGCTGCCCGTGTTGCAACAGCTCAACGGACCAATCGTGATGCCAAGTCATGTTCGGCGCCAGGAACTCCGCCACCAAGGTCTCAGGCGGCATATGCAGCACCGAGCCGACCTCGTCGAACCGTTTTTCCGCGAGCGCCAGAAACTGGGTCCATGGCATGCGAGGGACCTCGAGTTGGTCCAATACGTGCGCCCAGGCGGTCCGGACGTTGTTGAGCCAGGTGCGAGCGCCGAAGAATCCTGCGCGGTGCGCCGCATCCTGCACGGAGTCCGAGAAGGCAATCAGCTTCTTGTCGTCGTTGAAGATGCTGGCCCAGCTTGCCTCCACGATTTGCGAGCCCAGCGTCGCGTTGCGCGCGCCGAGCAGCAGCAACTCGTCACGCTCTCCGCAGCCAGGGCAGGTGTCGTCGTGGCGTGTGTATTGCGCGGTTCCAACGACCTGCGTGCGCTGAGCCGTCACGCGATAGACCGGGAGCAGGTCTTGATGCGCGCACGCCAGGCACGCCGCCCCTGCATCAGAACCGGCCGCCTGTACATTGCCGCAAGCGACGCACACATGTTGTTCGACGCCATCCACATGCGGGCGGCCGACGCTGCGCGCCGCATAGAGTCTGGCCGCCTCTGGCCTGCGCGAGAACCATGTGTTGTAAATTTCGTCGAGCTGCGTCGATAGCTTGTTGCTACCCGGCACCAGACGCGACAGCCACCCGGTGGTGCGGCACTGGCTGCACTGCACCATGGGCAGGTAGACGCCATCGCGCTCTCCCGGCAGGTCACGTTCGCTGCGCAGACGCACGTCCTGTGGGTCCGATGCTATTTTGCCTACCATTCGCCGCAGTTCGCGTACCCAGAGTTGCACGCGCAGCGTCACCAGCGGCTGGTTGCCTTCGCGCATCGCCCACGCCACCAATACGAGCAGCGCGTCGAGAACTCGCGCCACCTGGATGCGCGTGGCGGATGGCATGTTGCGGGCGAACGCTTCTTCCAGCGAGGCGTAGTTGACCACGCCGCCCTTCATCAGCCGCAACAGGTTGACAAAGAGCTGGTGGCGCTTCAATTGCTCGCCCAGCGCCTGCCGCCAAGCGACACCTGCGACTTCGACCTCGTCCCTCGGCTGGGAAAATCCGGGGAAGAATGCCCCGAACCAAGCCAGCACCGCTGCCTGCGGGGACGCGTACTGGGCAGGAGTGAACAGCGGGTCCAGCTCGGGGCGCCAGATGAACATATGGTCCACCGTCGCGTCACCGAGAAAGGCATCCACCGAAAGCCGGTTCTCGGTGATGACGGAATCCGCCGCGAAGGGCGTGCCGAACACCTGCCGCGCATACTCGCGCAGCGGCGTGGTGTCGGACGCGCCGCCCAACGTAGCGGACGTGCCCGCACAGATAAGCTGGCCGCCATCAACTTTCAGGCGGGCGCGCAGGCGGCGCAGCAGCAGCGCAAGGTCAGTGCCCTGCGCACCATCGAAGGTGTGAAGTTCATCGACCACCAGGTAGCGCAGCGTGGTGGGTGTGTTGTGCGCCCAGAGCTGCCGGTCCCTCGGCCGCAGCATCAGGTAGTCCAACATCTTGTAGTTGGTCAGCAGGATGTCGGGCGGATTCTTGCGCAGCGTTTCGCGGTCTGTGATGACACCAGTGGGCGTCATCACCATGCCCTCGCCTGGCTTGCCGGCAATGCCGCCAACATAGAGGCCTACCCGCAGCCCCGCGAACGCCGAAATTCCAGAGACCAGTTCCGCCATGCGCCGCGCCTGGTCCGTCGCCAGTGCGTTCATCGGGTAGATGACCAGGGCCTTGATGCCTGGCTTGCCCGCGGCCCGCTCACGGGCGCAATGGTCAAAGACCGGGAACAGGAAGCACTCGGTCTTGCCGCTGCCAGTGCCGGTAGCCACCAAGGTACTGGCCGCCATGTGCTTCGAAGAAAGGCGCTTCCAGGACTGTTCCTGGTGACTCCAGGCGGGGCGAGGAGTGTCGAAGTCTTTGAAGAACTTGCGGCCAGACGAGCCCTGGGCGAACGGGAGGCCGACTTGGACGTAGGGTCCCTTCAACCATCCCTCTTCGTCCTCGACGAACCGGCTCATTAGCCCGTGCATGAAGGCGTCTGCCGGCTCGAAGCCGGAAACGAGAAACTGCTTGAGTCCGACTTGGATGTCGCGCGCGAGAAGCGAAGGGAGCATGCCGTTCCTCTTATGTGGATTCGCTCTGCGACTCGAAGAATGCCCAAGCGGTACGGTAGTCGGATTCGCGGTCAGCGCGGGCAAAGGGCGCGACGTAGCGGCGCTCGACCGTGCGCGGACCGCCAGGAAGGGTGTCGTCGGTCACCCATTGGGTGATGACGGTTCTGTCAGGCACTTTGGGCTGGCCGCCATCCGACGTGACGTTGTACTCCCACATGTCTTCCCAGCCGAAGTTGCCGTCGCGCTGCCTGCCATCGGGCGGAACGATACGGGTTTTGGGCGTCTTGGCGCCGCCCTTACGCGGCAAGCCGACGCCGACCAAGCCCTTGCTGTTGGTAAAGACGATGCGACCGTGGATGTCGTACCAAGTGTCGCGCTCGTAGCCCTGCATCACCGGGAACTGCACGCGATAGACGAGCAACAGTTCCTCCAACGTCAGGCCAAGGGCCTGGGCGACCAGCACGTCGATTTCCACCAGGGCCATGCGGCGGGCGTAGTCGCCGCGCAGTGCGCTGTGGCGTGTCCAAGTGCCGCTGAGGTTGGCCCAGAAGTCCTGGGGCAGGCGCAGATTGTCGGGCTGGCTCCACTCCTGGTCCGCGGCAGCGACGTCGTAGACCTTTTCCCATAGCGGAGCGTAGTGGCTGGTAAGGCAATTTAGGGCGGCCACGCGTGCACGAATCTCCGCCTCGCCCGGAACTCCGACTCGCAGTACAGGCATGTGGTCCGAGGTATCTCCAAGGAAGTTTGCCTTGCCCGTTGTCTTTAGCAGAAAGTCGACTAAGAGCGAGGACCAGCATGCCAACGTCAGGACTAGGTCATTCGAATACCTGAAGATGACAGAGAGTGCTCCGTCAATGTGCGTACTTCCGAGAGGCATAAGTGCCGGGGTCAGAGTCCGCTCGCCTGATGGTGGGACCATCCTTCGTGTCACCAGCCGAAAGTACTCTGTGACGGGGCGCCCCTGTTCCTCTCCTGCGTCCACCCAGTTCACGCGCGGAACACGACGGGCGAACTCGGCACGGTCGGACATCGGTATGTAGTTCGTACGGGGCAGGTAGTCGTCCGGCAAAGAATCAAGGTCGAGCACATCGTAGTGGCGGTTGGCCGTGCAGACCTTGCGAGGCGTCTTGTTGCACGGATTGGCCAAGAAGATGTGCGGGCCTGAGAGTACCAAGTCTTTAGGATTCGCTGGGAAGCGGGCATCGCTGACAGGACGGCGGGCCAAGGTGCCATCTCGCTGCGACGCTGTTTCGTCGAACATTACCGTGGACAAGTAGTCGTCCTCCAAGTCCACCAGGCGATGGCGCCAAGCGGCAAGCTTTCTGAGCACGCTACTTAACGCACCGGCATGCAGGGCTGGCAAGCGCGCACGGCGCGCAGGTGTTTCAGCCTCGTCGTACAACTGCGCGAACGTGCTCAGCGCCGCTTCATCGACCTGAACGATGCGGTCGGCGTGCCCCGCAGTGTTCCACTCACCTCGTTCGTTCTTGTACCCGCCTACAACGCCGGCCCCGTCGTGTCGATAGCAGGCATCGACCGTGGCCGGCGCAAACAAGTTGGCTAGATGGTCGAACCTGGGAATAGGTTGGGTCGGGCCATACACGTTGATGCTGTATTTGGTAAGGTTGTGTACCTCGGCAAATAGCGCTAGTTCGTTCACAAACTGGAAATGCTTACGAAGGCGTGCATACACTTCTTCTCGCAGTACAGCCCCCTTTGTATCGTCATAAGGTCCTTCGGGGTGGAGCAGGCCAGCGATGCCTTGAGGTCCGTTCAAAGACCACGACAGGGTCATGAAGCACTTGTAGAGGTTGGCCTTCATTCCCGCGAGGG
This sequence comes from Ramlibacter monticola, assembly GCF_016722785.1. Taxonomy (GTDB): domain Bacteria; phylum Pseudomonadota; class Gammaproteobacteria; order Burkholderiales; family Burkholderiaceae_C; genus Ramlibacter; species Ramlibacter monticola. The sequence goes on from NZ_JAEQNE010000005.1 coordinate 417,520, forward strand.
TGGGGTAGTTCTGAGCCGCATTTATGAAGTTCTGCGCTCCTTCTGCCTCCTGCATTTCCTCTGTCCACGCTGCCTGAAGTCCTGCGTGACGAGAAAAGGCCTCGCTACGCCGTTGCGCCAGTTCTGCTGCACGAATATCGCGAATGGCAAACAACGGGTTGAATTCGCCCAGAATGCCGGACTCATTCCACTCCACTCGCAGCCACGGCGGGTTGCCGAGTACGAGGTCGAAGCCGCCACGCCGAACCAATACGTCAGCAAAGCACAGTTCCCAATGCATGAAGCGCCGCTTCATGGCGATGGACTCGACCAGCGTGACGCGGGGAAATGCCTCTCGCAACCGACTAATGCGCAATTGGCCGAAGCGGTCGTGCAGCCGAGGCTGGTCGGCGGCGTGTTGCAGCGGCAGTTGGGTCTCAAACCCGGCAAAGGTACCTTGCACCTCCGGTGCCAGGGGCGTGAACCGTTCGTGGCCGGCAGGCTGGAGGTCCAGGGCCGTCTGAGACCCGATGTCGACAACGTTACCCTCCAGGATGGCCCCAATCTCCAACCACCAAGCCTCACGAGTTGGGAGCTGAGCGCTCTCGGTAATGGGCCAGAACCATAGCGCGCTCCAGTAGTCCATTACCAGCTTCAGGCGGCGGAAAGGCGTGGCCAAGTCGCCGTCTTCGTTGAGTAGGCCCTGTCGGCGAATGGCTTCCTTCTGCGCGCGTGACAAGCGTTCGGACTCGTCGTCGACCCCGGCCCCCACCCTGACCTTGCGGTGCGGCCACACGTCCAGCGGGTCTTCGGTGCGGGCGCGGTCACGTGCTAGGCCCTGGGTGTGCTCGTGCCACAGCTCCTGCACCTTGGCGCTCAGCTGCTGCAAGCGGGCGACTTCGTGGGGCGCCAGCGAGGCATTAAAGGCTCGCCTCCAAGCTTTCAGGCGCTCGAAGTGCTCGGGATAGAGCTTCTTGGCGTCCTTGTCGGCATAGTCGGCCATGCCTGGGTCGGGCAGCAGGAAGTGCCAGATGTCGTCGGCCTTGAGCGGCGCGTCCGCCGTGACGCGGCGAGGTGGCTCCTGGTGCCAAGCGGGCTTGGCGCCTTTGACGACGCTGCTAGCACGGTAGACCTGCCGGCGTGCGCCAATCAGGCTGTTGCCGGCAAAGAGCTGGTAGCCAAACCAGGGCACGCGGGCCGGTTTCAGCGGCAGCGGGTTGCCATCCTTGTCGTGCGTGGGCTCGCCGTAGATGGCATTGAGCCACAAAGACACCTCGGCAAGTTCAACCGCCACGGGGTTCAAGTCGACTCCGAATACGTTGCGGTCCGCCAGTACCATGCGGACCTTCTGCAGTTCCTGCGGATACTCGTCATGCGGGATGCGTCGCCCCTCTTCGGCCTGCTTGCGCTCAAGGTAGGCATCGGCAAGCTGGTTGACTGCCTCGTTCAGGAACGCGGCGCTGCCCATTGCGGGCTCGCAAACGGTGAGTGTGAGGATGTCATCGGCCTTGTTGACCCGGCCATTCTCCGGGGCCAGCAGCTCTTTAAGCGCGTACTTCACCAAGCACTGCGTGAGCACCTGCGGGGTGTAGTAGCTGGCGCTCTTTTGCCGGTCGCGGCCGGCCAGGCGGTAGATGAAGCTGCCCTTGGGGTACAGGCGCAGTCTCCGATGGCCGTTGTCGTCAATGTCATAGACGCGCTCGTCCTCGTGGTACTCGGCCAAGCGCCCGGCGGGCACAAACCAAGCGTTCGCAAGCTTTTCGGCTTCGCTGTTCTGCGCGCCAGCGAAGCGGCGGCGGCTGGTGGACGACACATCGCCGTTGTCGCCCTCGTCCCCGTTGTCTTCTTCCGAATCTGCATCCGCCGCGTCAGCATCGGCCGCGGCGCGGCTCTTTTTCGGTGCTGGTTTGACTTCGTACAGGTCGTCTGCTGCAAAAAATCCGCGGTAGCTGAGGAGGGCCTCATACACCGCGCCCAACTGGTTGATGGAAAGCAGCTGATAGCTGACACGCCCACTGCGGCGGCCCTTCCCTTGGCCGCGACTGAGTGACATCAACCGGATGATGCGCTGCCACAGGTGGTTGGGGAAATTCACCTTCGCAAGCAGCGGCAGCGCGGAGTCGTCGAACAGGCGGCTGTCCAGCGGCGCCAGCGCAAAGGTCTCCTGAGCCCCGGCAACCGCAGCATCGAGTTGCTGGGTGACTTGGCCGAGACCACACCCCTCGGCGACCAGCTTAAACAGACGGCGCAACGTGGCATCGAAGTAGCGGCCATCGCGCGCTTGCGGGCTGGAGAGGGGTTGCATCTCCAGGTCGCGCAGCTTCTCAAGGCTGTAGCCCTTGAGGTAGACCTCGCTGCGCGCGATGGGCACATAGCCCAGTTCGGGCCGCGCCTCGATGTAGAACATGAATAGCAACCTGTACACTAGGCGCAGGCATTCCAGGCTGAGTTGGGCCGGGTCCAGCTTGTATTGCCCGGAGTAGACGCTCTTCTTGCTACCGCTGGCTTGTTCGTCGAGTTGCCGTGCAGCTTCGTTCCCCAGCAGCTCGATGGCTTCGCGCAGCGCGTACTTCAGGTCTTCGCTGACGCCGAAGGCGTGCTTGTGAGCGTTTTCGTCCAGAGTCTCGAGCAGACTGGCTCCTTCTCCGGGAGAGAGGGAATCCTTGTGCAGGAGCGCTGCGCACGCCCTGAGCGTGTCAGCATCCTTGCGGTCAAGGATGTCGGCCCAGTCGAATCGCAGAGCACGGTTGTTGGGCCACTTGTAGCGGTCCAGCAGAAGCCAGTCGTCCAAGCCCACCAGCAGTGCGTACCGAGGCGGCTGGTCAGCGCCGAACACGGCATCGGAGAGCAGTTCGGCCCATGTCTCACGCTGCATGGCGGGCGGTACCGGCTGTCCACCGAGGTGCAGGCTGAGCACACTGTTGTCCAGGAGGTCCTCGTTCTCCGACCCCGGCTGATACGCAGGGATGATGGCGAGCTGGGGCGTTTGCACCTTCCAAAAAGGCAGCGGTAGCCCCGGCGCCAGCTCGTGCACCACTGGCAGCTTGGGCGGCGCGTCGTAGCCAAGGGCTTGCAGCAGGCCGGATTGGAGTTGAGTGAACAGCTCCCAACGCTCGGCAGCCTCGTGCCCACGCTGCACCTGTCCGCGGAGTCCGAACCACTTCTGAGCCCACGCCTGGAGCCGCTTGTGCGGTGCACGCCAAGCCTCTTCCCCGGAGTGCTCGGCCTCGGCCGCATCCCAAGCGTCCAGGCGAGACTTGACGTCCCCCTTGAAGACCTCGGCCAGATAGTGATGGCTGTAGAACTCGTTCTCATTGGCGATGCCAGCAAAGGTCTGAACGGCGTCGAGTACTGGCATGGTCAGGCCGCCTGGATGGCGCTAGGGTGGCATACGCCCGCCAGCACCTGAATCCAGGGCTGGGGCTCAGTGGTGAGGGTGTCGTGCACCCACTGGCGGTACTCGTCGAATACCCGATTGATTTGCTGACTGCGTTGCTCGAATCGTCCCCGCTTGACCGTTTCGAGCTGCTTGTCCAGGGCGAGCGTGAGCTGGTGAATCTGTCCGTCCTGAAGCCGCTTCAGGTCGCGCAACGTGGTTTCCAGACGCTCATTCAGCCCCCTCGCGAAGTCCGCCTGCATGTCCACCATGCGCGCGTGCATGGCCTGGACTGCGTCTGGCAGCGCCTTTTGCATGGCGTGCGAGACATGCGAGAGCCCATTGGCCGCGCCGCGATTCGGAAGCTTCTCTGCCCTCAGACCCGCTCGCTCAACGAACGCCTCGAATGGCTCCAATGTGAACCCTTTCGCGCCAGCAGGGTCCGAGCGTCGACTGGCGACCCGCCATTCGACGAGAAGCGGTTGGCCCTTTCGATTCGGCACCAGGCTCATGAGGACGAAGGCCTGCTCGTCCTCATGAATCCGCACACTCTGGAGCAGGGGTGCCCGGTGCCGGCCGAAATGGGTCAGCACCCGGTCACCCAGCCACTCCATGATGGGATGCTGCTGCCAGAGATAGTGCAGCTGGGGCCAGGTGTTGTCCTCTTCACGTGCCTGCCTTGCCAATTCGATGGCAGTTGCGACGCGTTGAGGGTCCGCACAGAGGGAGTAGTAGTCATGCTCCGCCTGAACCTCTCGCGGTAGCTGCCTGAGCCTCTCCTGGAGGTCCGGCGGCGCGGTCAGGTTGATGAGTTGCTCGGCGTCGCTGTGTTGCCATTGACAGAAGTCGCCCCCTTGATTCAGCTGCTTGAGGGCCGCCTTCGCGTATTGGAAGTCACTTTCGAAGAGGGACGACGGTGCTTCGATACGCCCCAGGCTCGCCGCTCCGTTGGAATGCTCTGGGGCGGATTCGGCACCTCCGAACAGCGTCATCAGGTAGTCGGCTTCGTTGTCCGTGGTACTCGCCGCCGCCTGGTCGAGCGTTGCCTCCACCTGCTCGGGCGTCATCCCATCTGCCATGAAGCCGCTTACCTTCTCCGCCTCCTTCTCGGCGTCAAAAACGCTCAGGAAGGCCGAAGGGTCGCCCAAATTCAAGTTCGCTTGCTCGTCCTTGCGTGCGAGGATTTGAAGGATGCGCTGGTCTCCTCGAACCTTTTCGTTCACGGTGTCGGTGAACATGTAGATGATTTCCGGCTGCTTCTTCTGACCGTAGCGGTCCACTCGCCCATTTCGCTGCTGGAACACCATCAGCGACCAAGGCAAGTCGAAGTGCACGAGTCGGTGGCAGAAGTAGTGGAGGTTCAAGCCTTCGCTGGCGACGTCCGAACACAGGAGAACCCGAATCGGGTCTTCCAACCTTCCGAATCGTTCGACAAGTTCAGCCTGCTCGGTGTCCGCCATCCCTCCGTGCAGCACGGCGAGCTGCTTGTCTCGCAGGCGGAGGTCAGCGCGCAGGTGCTTTTCCAGCCAATGGAGAGTTTCGATGCGCTCCGAGAACACGACCAGCCGGTCGTTGGCATCATCCGCCTGCCAACCAAAATCCCGCGACTTCAACACTTCCAGCAGGTTCTGATAGCGGCTGAATCCCGTGGCCGTTTGGTCGTCGACCAGCGGCACAAGGGTTGCCTTGAGTTCGAGCAGTCCGGCGACTTCCACGGTCTCGTCGGGGGTAGCTGCCGGCTTGCTCTCGAGCAATTGAATTCGCCTGACAGTCGATTCCAACGCCGCGGCCGGACTGGAGAACAGCGCCTTCTGCAGGCCCACGCGCTGCAGTTCCTGCTGCTTTCCGGCTTTGTGGGCTCCACCTTGGGTGAACTGGACCTCCAGCAGGGCCCGATACGCTGCTTCCTCTTGCGCGGTGGCAGGACGGCCCAGGCGCGTGGTCTTCCGCTCCTGGAAATCCGCTGAGACCTGGTCCCGAATGTCCTTCTTGAATCGTCGGATGACCAAACCTTTGCTTTTGAAGTCGTCCGGGGTGTAGTCGTCGGGGTCCGAGGTTGCCGTGGGGTCGAGCAAACTCATGAGCGACGCGAAGCTCCGGGCCGACCCGTCGTGGGGCGTGGCCGAAAGTAGGATAAGGGTGTCGGAACGAGTTGCCAGCAGCTTGGCTAGGCGCGCGCGACGGGAAAGCCCCGACTCCCCGGCACGGGCCGCCACGTTGTGACACTCGTCGATGACGATGATGTCCCACCAAGCGTTTTCCAGGTAGTTCCTGTATTCGAGATTGCTTTTGAGGGTGTCGACCGAGATGATGCTTCGGTCGAAGTGGTTGAAGGGGTTGTGATTGGCCGGGATGCGATTTCGGACGCGGGCCAGGCCGACCGAGTCCAACCGTACCAGCGGAATCGCGAAACGGCTCCACCACTCCTTCTGAAACTGGGTGAGCATCGCCTTCTGGGTAACCACCAGAATGCGCTTGCCGCGCCCCCGTTGAATGAGCTCCGTCGCCAGTACACCCGCTTCCATCGTCTTGCCCAGACCAACCGCATCGGCAATGAGAATCCGCGCCCGCGGCTGGCGGAGGGCTTGGATTGCCGGGTCCAACTGGTAGGGCACGAGGTTCATCACACCGCGGTGGCCCAAGTGGATGGACTCGTCATTCGGAACCAGACGGCGACGAGTGCTTTCGATGTACAGCATTGCCGCAGCGAACATCGGGCTGTCATCCGGAACGAGTTCCGTCGCCGCCGGGTCCAGAACCTGAATCGCGTCTTCGAGCTCGGTGAGGAATAGAGCCGACCTGCCCCGGACGAGGTCGGAAACGCCGTCGCAGGTCAGAAGCCAGCCTCCGTCCGTAGACGGGTCTGAGCGGCGTACCAGCCATTCCTCATCCCGGATGACGACACGGGACCCTGGGCCAAAGGGAAGCATTCGGATTTGTCTCTGTTCTGCCGAGTAACAGGGAAGCTTACAACCGAAAGGCAGCATTAACTACGCTCGAGTTCCCCCGTGAATACGGGTCGGCGCTGCTCGCGGGACTCCCTCGGGCTGGAACTCCCCCAATCTCGAGCAGCCCAAGTCCTGGTCGCTACACCTCCGAAGCACACGGTTCCGCCGCAAGGCCGCAAGCGCCATTGAAGTCCCTAGCGGGGCACTCAGGGCGCCACGGCCAACCAAGTGCGCACTAGCCAGGACCTGGGAAGGCTCACGGCGTCAACCAAGGATTCATAGACACGCCCCCCACTGGATTGCAGCTGGCCGAAAAGCACCTTTAACACCCTAAAGGCGTCAGACGACTCGTCGCCGCGGAATGAGTTGCTACACGAAGTGCCTCTGACGCTCCGCGCACCACCGGGAAGGCTCACGGCTGTTTGTCTCCCCGGATGGCCACCCAAAATCCCCCACCCGTGGCCACCTCAAACTCCTCCACCTGAATTGATCGGGAGAGGGTAGTAGGCCGGCGCCGCCGGCCCCCTTTGGACAGGACGTGAACTGACCTCC
>NZ_JAEQNE010000006.1:0-232500 GCF_016722785.1 Ramlibacter monticola
CTTCACCTCGGCATACACGCTAAGTGTCACGTTGGAGAACCTCACCTACGTCGGCACGGGCGACTTCACCGGCACCGGCAACGCAGCGGCCAACGTCATCACCGGCGGCGCCGGGAACGACACGTTGCGCGGCGGCACCGGCAACGACACGATCCACGGCGGCGACGGTGACGACACGATCGCCTATGCGTTTGGCGACGGCACGGATGTCCTCGACGGCGGGCTGGGACTCGATACCCTCGACATCCTCGGCACCGCTGCGGCCAACACCGTCAATGCCGTGGTCTCGGGGACGGCTCTCACCAGTGTCATGGGGCTCACGCCCGGGGGCATCGAGCGCATCACGCTCGACCTGCTCGCCGGCGTCGACTCCCTGAGCTATGGCAGCACCACGAGCGCCGTGACGGTGGACCTGGGCGCGGGCACCGCCTCGGGCTTCACGTCGATCGCCAACATCGAGAACGTGGTCGGCGGCTCCGGCAACGACACGCTGGCGGACAAGGCGGGCGTCACCAACATGCTGACCGGGGGCGGCGGCAACGACACCTACTTCGTGCACGACACAGCCGACGTGGTGATCGAAGCCGCGGGCGGTGGCACCGACGAAGTGCGCTCGTTCGCCAACACCTACGCGCTCGCCAATGCCAATGTAGAGAACCTGACCTTCGTGGGCGCCGGGAACTTCACGGGGACCGGCAACGCCTCGGCCAACACGATCACCGGCGGCGCAGGCAGCGACACGCTCTCGGGTGGCGGCGGCAACGACGTGCTGCGCGGCGGGGCCGGCAACGACGCCCTGACCGGCGGTGCCGGATTCGACGTGTTCGTCTTCGCGCCTTCCTTCGGCGCGGACACGGTCGCCGACTTCGACGCCAATCCGGCCTCCGGTGGCCAGGACGAGATCGACCTCGTGGCGCTGGGCATCACGAATTTCGCCGCCCAGGTGCACATCGACGTCGGCAGCTTCGGTGGCGATGCAGTTCTCGACACGCGGGTGACCATCGGCGCCGAGATCATCACGCTGTTCAGCGTCACCGGCGTGGGCGCCAACGTCGTGACCCAAGACGACTTCATCCTGAGTTGAGGGACGGAGGCCCCGGGCCGGCAGGCGTCGGCCCGGGGTCGGGCAGGAGCATTCAATCCGAAGGAGCAATCATGGCCGACGAACAGCAGAAGACTCCCGAGCCTTCCTCCGCCCGCGCGCAGGTGGGCAGCCAGCCTGGCAACCGCCAGCCCGAAAGGCGTTCAGTCGCCGACCCGCGCGCGGTGGCGGCCACGGTGGCCCGATGAAACCGCTGTGGAGTGAACTGCGGCCGCTGCTCGCCTGCATCGCGGCGTTCTCGCTGGTCATCAACGTGCTGTTCCTGGTGCCGGCGTTCTTCACGCTGCAGGTGTTCGACCGGGTGATCTCGGCGCACAGCCCGGAAACGCTGGTGGTGCTGCTCGCCGGCACCGGCGTGGCGCTGCTGATCCTGCTGCTGCTCGACTACGTGCGCACGCGGTTGCAGAACGTGATCGGCAACCTGGTCGACGAGCAGCTGTCGCCGCCCGTGGTCCAGGCCGTCGTGGCGCGCGCGGCCCGGGCGCCCGGCGCCACCCGCATCGACGGCGTGCGCGACGTGGCGGCGCTGCGTGCCATGTTCGCCGCCAACGGCCTGATCGCCCTCTTCGACACCCCCTGGGTGTTCGTCTACGTGGCCGTCATCTGGATGTTCCATCCGGCGCTGGGCATCGGCGCGGCGCTGGCGGCGCTCCTGATGCTCACGCTGGCCTGGCTCAACGACCGCCTCAGCCGAAGCGCGCTGGAGAACCTGCAGAAGGAAGGCCGCCGCGCCTCCCACTACGTGGAGAGTTCGCTGCGCAACGCCGAAGTGCTGCAGGCCCTGGGCATGACGCAGCGCCTGCTGGCGCGCTGGCGCGGCCAGCAGAACCGGATCGTCGGCCTGCAGACCCGCGCCAGCCGCCTCACGGTGGCCTTCACCGCGGCGACCAAGACGGTGCGCCAGGCCATCCAGATCCTGATGCTGTCCCTGGGCGCGTACCTCGTCCTGAGCCAGGAGGCCTCCGGCGGCATCATGATCGCCACCAGCATCCTGCTCGGGAAGGCGGTGCAGCCGGTCGAACAGCTGGTGGCCAGCTGGCGCGTGCTGATCGAGGCGCGCGCGGCCTACGGGCGGCTGGCGGAACTCTCGAAGGATTTCGATGCGGGCGATCCGCGCCTGACCCTGCCCGCGCCGGAGGGCCGGCTGGCCGCCGAGAGCCTCTCGTACCGTCCCGTCGGGACCGAGACCCTGGTGCTCTCGAACATCGCCTTCGCGCTGGCGCCGGGCGAAGCCCTGGCCATCGTCGGCCCGAGCGCCGCGGGCAAGTCCACCCTCGCCCGCCTGCTCACCGGCGTGTGGGCGCCCAGCAGCGGGCGGGTGCGACTCGATGGCGTCGACGTGGCCTACTGGCCTCGCGAGCAGCTCGGACCGCACATCGGCTACGTGCCGCAGGACGTGGAGCTGTTCGACGGCACGGTGGCCGACAACATCGCGCGGCTGGACAAGGTGGAATCCGAGGCCGTCGTCGACGCCGCCCAGCGCGCCAACGCGCACGAGATGATCCTGACCCTGCCACAGGGCTACGACACGCCGGTCGGCGAACAGGGATCGCGGCTGTCGCCGGGGCAGCGCCAGCGTGTCGCCCTCGCCCGCGCCCTCTACGGCAAGCCGCAGCTGGTGGTGCTGGACGAGCCGAACTCCAACCTCGACGGCGCCGGCGAGGTGGCGCTGGCGCACGCGATGGGCGCCCTGCGCGAAGCCGGGGTGACGACGGTCGTCATCACGCACCGGCCGTCGCTGATCGCGCACGTCGACAAGATCATGGTGCTGGGTTCCGGACGCATTCAGCAGTTCGGCCCGGCCAGCGAAGTGATGAAGGAAATGCAACGCCAGGCCCAGGCCGCCATGGCCAGGGCCGCCTGAACGACGGAGGGCATCATGAACACCCCGACACTCCCCGTGCCGCCCGGCGCCCGCCGCGGCCTCAGCCAGCAGCACGCCGCCGCGCGGCTCGTGCGCGCCGGTTGCTGGATCATCGTCGGCGCGGTGCTGCCCATCGGCTTGTGGATGACACAGGCCCCGCTGGCCATGGCGGTGGTGGCGCCCGCCGTGGTGAAGGTGGACCTGAATCGCCGTCCGGTGCAGCACCTCGAAGGCGGCACCGTGCGCGAGGTGCTGGTGCGCGACGGCCAACACGTGAACGCCGGCGAGCCCGTGCTGATCCTCGGGGACGTCCGGGTCGATGCCGAACGCAACCGCCTCGACTACCGAGTGCAGGTGGAACGCGCGGCCATGGCACGCCTGGAAGCCGAACAGGCGGTGGCGCCCGCGCTGCAGTTCCCCGCCGACCTGCTGCAGGCGGCCAGGCAGGACCCGCGCATCGAGCACGCGCTGGCCAAGGAAGCGGCGCTGTTCCGCGCCCAGCGCCATTCCCTCGACAGCGGCACCATCCTGATGGGCGCGCAGCGCGAGCGCGTGGAGCACGAGATCGAGGCCGTGCGCGCACAGATCGCGCAGGCGCGCCAGTCGCTGGAGCTGCAGCGCTCCGACCTGGAAAACAACCGCCGCCTCGTCGACCAGGGCTTCGTCTCCGCGAGCCGCATCTCCCAGCTCGAAGCCACCGTGATGGACTACGCGTCCAAGCTGGAGGAACGCCGCGGCGAGCTCGCCCGCGCGCAGCAGCGGCTGGTGGAGATTGACCTGAGGATCCAGACCACCCGCAACGACTACGTCAAGGTGGCCAGCGACCAGCTGAAAGCCACGACGCAGCAGTTCGGCGAGATCGAACAGGAGCGGCGCAAGTCCGACGACGCGGCGCGGCGGCAGGTCGTCGTGGCGCCCGCCGGCGGCGAGATCATCGACCTCAAGTACACCTCGCCCGGTGCCGTCGTGGCTGCCGGCGACACCATCGCCGGCATCGTGCCGCACGACACGCAACTCGTGGTGGAGGCCCGCGTGCGGCCCGAGGACATCGCCAACGTGCACCTGCAGCAGCGCGCGCGCATCAAGTTCATGGCGCTGAAGTACCGCAACACCACGATGGTGACCGGCCAGGTCACCTACGTCTCCGGCGACCGCCTCACCGACCGCCAGAACGGCCAGCCGTACTACACCGCGCTGATCCTCGCCGATGCCGGCGCGCTCGCCTCCATCGGCGACTTCAAGCTGCAGGCGGGCATGCCCGCCGAGGTCTACATCGAAGGCAGCCGCCAGACGGCGCTGCAGTACCTCGTCGAGCCGGTCGCCACCACCCTGCGACGCGCCGGCCGGCAAATGTGAACGCCGGCAGGGGCATTTCTTGCAGGAGGCCGCACATGAACATGCGCACCCTGGAACTGCTGGGCGCGGGCGCCGTCGCGCTGTGGGGCATGGCCGACGCCCTGATGAACGAGCCCGAATGGCAGCACGCCAGCGCCGCCTGCCGCCGCGACGCCCTGCCTCCGCTGGAATTCCGCTCAAACGCGGAGGCGGTGCCGCCGCCGGTTCAGCCCTTGAGGCCGATGCCGACCAGGAAGGTCTCCGAGGACTTGTCGCGGGAGGCCTTCGGCTTCAGCGGCTTGACGATCCGGAACCGCTCCTTGAACAGCTTGACGAGCTGGCTGTAGCCGCTGCCGTGGAACACCTTGCACACGAGGGCCCCCTCGGGCTTGAGGTGCGCGCCGGCGAAGTCCACGGCCAGTTCGACCAGGTGAGAGATGCGCGCGGAGTCCGAGGACGGAATGCCCGACAGGTTGGGCGCCATGTCCGAGACGACCACGTCGGCCTTGCGGCCGGCCAGCAGCTTGTCGAGCTCGGCGGCCGGTTCGGGCTCGCGGAAGTCGCCCTGCACGAAGGTGACGCCCTCGATCGGCTCCATCGGCAGGATGTCGAGCGCCAGGATCTGCCCTGCGAGCACGCCGGCGGCCGCACCCTCGGGCGCGAGCCTGCGGCGCACGTACTGGCTCCATGCGCCGGGCGTGGAACCCAGGTCCACGACGAGGTGGCCGGGCTTGATCAGGCCCAGGCTCTCGTCGATCTCCTTGAGCTTGTAGGCGGCGCGGGCGCGGTAGCCCTCTTTCTGCGCCAGCTTGACGTAGGGGTCGTTCAGGTGGTCGTTGAGCCACGCCTTGTTGACCTTCTTGCTCTTGGTTCGGACTTTCATGTATGCGTCGGATAATACGGGGATGCCAGCGATTCAACTGAGTGTGGCCGAGCGCAAGGCGCATCGGGCCGAAGCCCATCACCTCGATCCGGTGGTGATGGTCGGCAACGACGGCCTGACCGCCGCCGTCGTCAAGGAAACCAATGCGGCGCTGAACGCCCACGGGCTGATCAAGGTGCGCGTGCTCGGCGACGACCGCGAACAACGGGAAGCCATGTACCAGCAGCTGGCCGACCAGCTCAATGCCGCGCCGATCCAGCACATCGGCAAGCTGCTGGTGCTGTGGCGTCCGAAGCCGAAGAAGGCCAAGACCGAGGACGAGGACCGCAAGCCCGGCCCGCGCGAATTCAAGGTCGTCAAGAACTCCAGCCGGGGCGGCCAGCGGCCGGAGGTCAAGCGCGTGCGCGTGCTGGGCAACCAGCGCCTCACCCCCGGGGGGATGGTCAAGAAGGCGAAACCCAAGCAGAAGTCGGTCAAGAAGACCCGCGCGGAATAGCCGCCTCCGCGGGGGTGGCGGGAGCCGACACCTTCCACAGCACCACGAGCGCGCACAGCCACTGGGCGACATAGAGGGCCGACCCGAAGCTGTGCCAGACCGCCAGGTTCTGCCGCGCGACGATGCGCGGCGCCACCGCGAATTCCTGCACCAGCGCGCACAGCATCCCCAGCAGCACATAGGCCACCGCGCCGCGCGCCCAGCCCATGGTCGCGGTGCCTTCCGGGTCCCGCGCGCCCATCAGCACCACGATGCCGCACACGAGGCTCAGCCAGGACTGCGCCTCGAACAGCCGGCCGGCCAGCTGGCCGGCCAGCGCCGCCGAAGGCGCGTTGCGGAACAGCAGCGGCACGGCAAGGAACCCGATCGCGCCCAGGCTGCCCCACCAGAGGGCCGCCGCGAGCAGCGTCAGGCGCGCCTTCCAGTGCACGGTCAGAGGTAGTGGACCGCGACGATCTCGTAGCGGCGCAGGCCGCCGGGCGCCTGCACTTCGGCCGTGTCGCCCTCCTCCTTGCCGATCAGCGCGCGGGCGATCGGACTGGAGATGTTGATCAGGCCCTGCTTCAGGTCGGCCTCGTCCTCGCCCACGATCTGGTACTTGACCGTGGCGCCGCTGTCCTCGTCTTCGAGTTCGACGGTGGCGCCGAACACGATGCGGCCGCCGGCGTCCAGGCTGGACGGGTCGATGACCTGGGCCGCGGCCAGCTTGCCCTCGAGCTCGCGGATGCGGCCCTCGATGAAGCCCTGGCGGTCCTTGGCGGCGTCGTATTCCGCGTTCTCGGACAGGTCGCCCTGGGCCCGCGCCTCGGCGATGGCGGTGATCACGGCCGGGCGGTCGACCGTCTTCAGGCGGTGCAGTTCGGCCTTGAGCTTCTCCGCGCCGCGAATGGTGATGGGGATGGTGGCCATCTGGACTCCGTACAAAGCGAAACCGCCGAACGTTGCCGCCCGGCGGTTCTGTAATGACTACTGGCCCCGATTATAAAACCGGGGCCATTTTCGTGCTCAGCTCGCTTGCAACTGGGCGTGCATCTCCTGGACCGAGATGACGTCCAGGTTATCCACGGCCCGCATGCCCTCCACCGCCGCCTCGGCGCCGGCGATGGTCGTGAACGTCGTCACCCGGGCCAGCAGCGAGGAGGTGCGGATCGCGCGCGAGTCGGCGATCGCGTTGCGGCGCTCTTCCACGGTGTTGATGACCATGACGATGTCGTTGTTCTTGATCATGTCCACCACGTGCGGCCGGCCTTCCGTGACCTTGTTCACGCTCTCGCAGGGGACGCCGGCGGCGCGGATCGCCGCCGCGGTGCCCTTGGTCGCGACCAGCGGGAAGCCCATCTCGTGCAGGCAGCGGGCGACTTCCACCGCGCGCGGCTTGTCACTGTCCTTCACGGTCAGGAACACCTTGCCGGTGGGCTTGCCCTCGCCGTCGCTCGGCCTGGGCAGGCGGGTGCCCGCGCCCAGCTGGCTCTTCACGAAGGCCTCGCCGAAGGTCTTGCCCACGCCCATCACCTCGCCGGTCGACTTCATCTCCGGGCCCAGGATGGTGTCCACGCCCGGGAACTTGACGAAGGGGAACACGGCCTCCTTCACGCTGAAGTAAGGCGGCGTCACCTCCTTCGTGATGCCCTGCTGGGCGAGCGTGCGGCCCACCATGCAGCGCGCCGCCACCTTCGCCAGCTGCACGCCGGTGGCCTTGCTCACGTAGGGCACGGTGCGCGAGGCGCGCGGGTTGACCTCCAGCACGAAGATCACGTCCTGGCCGTCCTTCTCCTGGATGGCGAACTGCACGTTCATCAGGCCGACGACGTTCAGGGCCTTCGCCATGGCGGCGGTCTGGCGCTTCAGTTCGTCGATGGTCGCCTGCGACAGCGAGTACGGCGGCAGCGAGCAGGCGGAATCGCCCGAATGCACGCCGGCCTGCTCGATGTGCTCCATCACGCCGCCGATGTACACGGCGCCGCTGGCGTCCGCGATGCAGTCCACGTCGCACTCGATGGCGTCGTTCAGGAAGCGGTCCAGCAGCACCGGGGAGTCGTTCGACACCTTCACGGCCTCGCGCATGTAGCGCTCGAGGTCGCGCTGCTCGTGCACGATCTCCATCGCCCGGCCGCCCAGCACGTAGGAAGGACGCACCACCAGCGGATAACCCAGGGCCTGCGCCTTCTCCAGCGCCTCGGCCTCGGTGCGCGCCGTCGCATTGGGCGGCTGGCGCAGCTTCAGCTCGTTCAGCAGCTTCTGGAAGCGCTCGCGGTCTTCCGCCGCGTCGATCATGTCGGGCGAGGTGCCGATGATCGGCACGCCCTCGCGCTCCAGTCCCAGCGCCAGCTTCAGCGGGGTCTGGCCGCCGTACTGCACGATCACGCCGGTGGGCTTTTCCTTGTCGACGATCTCCAGCACGTCCTCCAGCGTCAGAGGCTCGAAGTACAGGCGGTCGGAGGTGTCGTAGTCGGTGGAGACCGTCTCCGGGTTGCAGTTGACCATGATGGTCTCGTAGCCGTCCTCGCGCAGGGCGAGCGCGGCATGCACGCAGCAGTAGTCGAACTCGATGCCCTGGCCGATGCGGTTGGGGCCGCCGCCCAGCACGATGATCTTCTTCCGGTTCGTCGGCTCGGCCTCGCACTCGTCCTCGTAGGTCGAGTACATGTAGGCGGTGTTGGTTGCGAATTCGGCCGCGCAGGTGTCCACGCGCTTGTAGACCGGGCGGACGTCCAGCTTCTTGCGCAGGTCGCGCACGGCCTTGTCGGTGGTCTTCAGCAGCTTGGCGAGGCGGCGGTCGGAGAAGCCCTTGCGCTTGAGCGCGCGCAGCGTGGTGGCGTCGAGCGCGGCCAGCGCCTGGTCGCCCTTCTCCTCCACCAGCTTGTCGAGGTCGAGTTCGATCTTCACGATCTCCTCGATCTGCACCAGGAACCACTTGTCGATCTTCGTGAGTTCGTAGACCTCGTCGACCGACAGGCCCATGCCGAAGGCGTCGCCCACGTACCAGATGCGCTCGGGACCGGGCTCGCCCAGTTCCTTCTCCAGCACCTCGCGGTCCACCGTCTTCTGGTTGAGGCCGTCCACGCCCACTTCCAGGCCGCGCAGGGCCTTCTGGAAGCTCTCCTGGAAGGTGCGGCCCATGGCCATCACCTCGCCCACCGACTTCATCTGGGTGGTGAGGCGGTCGTTGGCGTCCTTGAACTTCTCGAAGGCGAAGCGCGGGATCTTGGTGACCACGTAGTCGATCGAGGGCTCGAAGGAGGCCGGGGTCGCGCCGCCGGTGATCTCGTTGCGCAGTTCGTCCAGCGTGTAGCCCACGGCCAGCTTGGCCGCGACCTTGGCGATCGGGAAGCCGGTGGCCTTGGAGGCGAGCGCGGAGGACCGCGACACGCGCGGGTTCATCTCGATCACGATCATGCGGCCGTCGGCCGGGTTGATCGAGAACTGCACGTTGGAGCCGCCCGTGTCCACGCCGATCTCGCGCAGCACCGCCAGCGAGGCGTTGCGCATGATCTGGTATTCCTTGTCGGTCAGCGTCTGCGCCGGCGCCACGGTGATCGAGTCGCCCGTGTGCACGCCCATGGGGTCGAGGTTCTCGATCGAGCAGATGATGATGCAGTTGTCCTTCTTGTCCCGAACCACCTCCATCTCGAACTCCTTCCAGCCGAGGAGCGACTCCTCGATCAGCAGTTCGCTGGTGGGCGAGGCTTCCAGGCCACGCTTGCAGATCGTCTCGAATTCTTCCGGGTTGTAGGCGATGCCGCCGCCGGTGCCGCCCAGCGTGAAGCTGGGGCGGATCACGGCGGGGAAGCCGACCTGCTTCTGCACCGCCCAGGCCTCGTCGAGGCTGTGCGCGATGCCGGAACGCGCCGAGCCGAGGCCGATGCGCGTCATCGCTTCCTTGAACTTCAGGCGGTCTTCGGCCTTGTCGATGGCCTCCGGCGTGGCGCCGATCAGCTCGCACTTGTACTTGTGCAGCACGCCGTTGCGCCACAGGTCCAGCGCGCAGTTCAGAGCGGTCTGGCCGCCCATGGTGGGCAGGATCGCGTCGGGGCGCTCCTTGGCGATGATCTTCTCGACCGTCTGCCAGGTGATCGGCTCGATGTAGGTGACGTCGGCCGTGGCCGGGTCCGTCATGATCGTCGCCGGGTTGGAGTTGATCAGGATGACCTTGTAGCCCTCCTCGCGCAGCGCCTTGCAGGCCTGCACGCCGGAGTAGTCGAATTCACAGGCCTGGCCGATGATGATCGGGCCGGCGCCGATGATGAGGATGCTCTTGATGTCTTGACGCTTGGGCATGTCTTACTTCTTCTTCGCGTCCATCAGGCCGGTGAAGCGGTCGAACAGGTAACCGATGTCGTGGGGGCCGGGCGAGGCTTCCGGGTGGCCCTGGAAGCAGAACGCGGGCTTGTCGGTGCGCGCAAGGCCTTGCAGCGTGCCGTCGAACAGGGAGACGTGCGTCGCGCGCAGGTTCCCGGGCAGCGTCTTCTCGTCCACCGCGAAGCCGTGGTTCTGGCTCGTGATGCTCACGCGGCCGCTGTCGAGATCCTTCACCGGATGGTTCGCGCCGTGGTGGCCGAACTTCATCTTGAAGGTCTTCGCGCCGGAGGCCAGCGCCATGATCTGGTGGCCCAGGCAGATGCCGAAGGTGGGGTAGCCGTCCTCGATCAGCTCGCGGGCGGACGCGATCGCGTAGTCGCAGGGCTCCGGGTCGCCGGGGCCGTTGGACAGGAACACGCCGTCCGGATTGAGCTTCTTCACTTCGGCGGCGGGCGTCTTCGCCGGCACCACGGTGACCTTGCAGCCGCGCTCGGCCAGCATGCGCAGGATGTTCTTCTTCACGCCGTAGTCGAAGGCCACCACGTGGTGCTTCGGCTGCTCCTGCCGGCCGTAGCCGGTGCCCAGCTGCCACTCGGTCTGGTCCCAGCCGTAGCTCTTCGAGACCGTGACCTGCTTCGCGAGGTCGAGTCCGGCCATGGACGGCGCCTTGCGGGCCTCGGCGACCGCCTTCTCGACCAGCGCCGGCGTGATCTCCTCGCCCTGCCCCAGCCCCAGGATGCAGCCGTTCTGGGCGCCCTTGCTGCGCAGGATGCGGGTGAGCTTGCGGGTGTCGATGTTGGCGATGGCGACGGTGTTCTCGCGCTGCAGGTACTGCTGCAGCGTCATGTCCGCGCGGAAGCTGGAGGCGATCAGCGGCAGGTCGCGGATGATCAGGCCGGCGGCATGGACCTTCGTCGCCTCGACGTCCTCGGCGTTGACGCCATAGTTGCCGATGTGCGGATAGGTGAGCGTGACGATCTGCTGGCAGTAGCTCGGATCGGTCAGGATTTCCTGATAACCGGTGAGCGCCGTGTTGAACACGACTTCGCCGGTGGTGGCGCCGGTGGCACCGATCGAGTTGCCGAGAAAGACCGTGCCGTCTGCGAGCGCCAGGATGGCGGGCGGGAATGCGCCCTGAAGCGACGAAAGCACTGGGTTCTCCGGATGGTTACGGCACGCCCAGAACGCATGTCGAGAGGGGCTCTCGATGCTGCTTTTGTCGGGGGAGAGGCTGATGCGCTACGGGCGTGGGGGGTTTTGGAAAAGCCTCTGATTATAGCCCGACGAAAGGTTTCCCCCCGACCTGGGGGGTGACACCTAGCGCCCCGCGGCGCTCGCATGCAGGCAGATCGCCGCCGCCGCCGCCACGTTCAGCGACTCCTCGCCCCCCGGCTGCACGATCCGCACGAAGTGCGCCGCCCGCTCGGCCAGCGCGGCGCCGACCCCCTGCCCCTCGTGCCCGAACACCCAGGCGCAGGGCCACGGCAGAGCCGCCTTGTGCAAGTAGTCCCCCTGGTGCGAACTGGTGGCCAGCAGGGGCACCTTCAGCTTCTCCAGCGCGGCGGGGTCCAGCCCTTCGACCAGCCGCAGGCCGAAATGCGCGCCCATGCCCGCCCGCAGCACCTTGGGACTCCACAGCGCCGCCGTGCCCTTCATCGCCAGCACCTGGCCGAAGCCGAAGGCGCCCGCGCTGCGCAGGATGGTCCCGACGTTGCCGGCATCCTGCAGCCCGTCCAGGACCACGGAAGGCGCGTCGGCCTGCAGCGCCGGCTGCGCCGGCAGCGGCAGCACGAAGCCCATGCGCGCCGGCGACTCCAATCCGCTGATCGAGGCGAACAGGCCGTCCTCGATGGCCACCGCCTTGCCGCCCGCGTCGGCCCACTGGTGGCCGGCGCTGTCCCAGTACGAGGCCTGGAACACGGCATGGGTGGGATGCAGCCCGCGCTGCAGGGCGGCGCGGCACAGGTGGTCGCCTTCCAGCCAGACCCGGCCCTGCTTGCGGTAGGCGGTGCTGTCCTGCGCCAGCCGCCGCAGGTCCTTGAGCAGCGGGTTGTCGCGGGAGGAAACGAATTGCGGGCCGGCGGAGGTCACTGGGCCTGCACCGACACGGTGGCGCCCTCGACCGTCTCGATCCAGGCGGCCACCGGCGCGAAGTGGCGGCGATGGTGGACGCACGGCCCGTGCACCCGCAGCGCCTCCAGGTGCTCCGGCGTGCTGTAGCCCTTGTGCGCGGCGAAGCCGTACTGCGGGAAGGCCTCGTGCAGTTCCAGCAGCATGCGGTCGCGGGTGACCTTGGCGATGATGGAGGCGGCGGAGATCGACTTGACCTTGGCGTCGCCGTCGACGATCGCTTCGGACAGGATGTCCAGCCTGGGCAGCCGGTTGCCATCCACCAGCACCTTCACGGGCTTGAGCCGCAGGCCCTCCACCGCGCGCTGCATCGCCAGCATGGTCGCGTGGAGGATGTTCAGTTCGTCGATCTCCGGCACGCTGGCCATGCCGACCGAGCAGCACAGCGCCTTCTCGCGGATCTTGTCGTACAGCTTGTCGCGCTGCAGCGGCGTCAGCACCTTGGAGTCGTTCAGGCCCAGGATGCGCTTGCCGTCGTCGAGGATCACGGCGGCGGCCACCACGGGCCCGGCCAGCGGGCCGCGGCCGGCCTCGTCCACGCCGGCCCGCAGGCCGACCGGATCCCAGGCGAGCGGCTTCTGCTTCGGCTCAGGCCGCGAGGACTTTTTCGATGGCATCGGTGGCGAGGGTGGCGGTGTCGCGCAGCAGCCGGGCATGCAGGTCCCGGAACCTCTCCTGCACGGAGCGCATTCTGTCAGGGCTGGTCAGCCAGTCGTCCAGCGCCCCGCAGAGCTTGTCGGGTTTTGCGTTGGACTGCAGCAACTCCGGCACGACGAACTCGCCGCACAGGATGTTGGGCAGCCCCACCCAGGGCTGCAGCTGGCGCGGCTTCATCAGCGCATAGGTGAGCCAGCTGGTGCGGTAGGCGATCACCATCGGCCGCTTGAACAGGGCCGCCTCCAGGGTCGCGGTGCCGCTGGCCACCATGGCGACGTCGCAGGCCGCGAGCGCCCCGTGCGACTGGCCGGCGACGATGGTCAGGTGCCGCGGCCCCTTGCGGCCGCGCGCGATCTCGCTGATGCGCGACTGCAGCGCGGGCACGGCGGGGATCACGAACCAGGAATCCGGGTGGCGCTTCTCGAGCAGCGCCGCGGCCTTCAGGAAGCGCCGCGTCAGCGCCTCGACCTCCGAAGCCCGGCTGCCCGGAAGCAGCGCGATCACCTTGCCGTTCAGGGGCAACCCCAGGCTGCGGCGGGCCGCCATCCGGTCCGGCTCCATCGGGATCACGCTCGCCAGCGGGTGCCCCACGTAGGTGGCCGGCACCCCGTGCTTGGCCAGCAGCTCCGGCTCGAAGGGGAAGATGCACAGGACGTGGTCGCAGGCCTTCTTCAGCTTCTCCACCCGCTTGCGGCGCCAGGCCCAGATCGAGGGGCAGACGAAGTGCACCGTCTTCACGCCGTTGGCACGGAGCTGCTCCTCGAGCCCCAGGTTGAAGTCGGGTGCGTCGACGCCGATGAAGACATCGGGGCGCTCCGCCAGCAGCCGCTCGCGCAGCTGCTCGCGGATGCCGAGGATCTCGCGCAGGTGCTTCAGGACCTCCGCGTAGCCGCTCACCGAGAGCTTCTCCGCCGGCCACCAGGGCTCGAAGCCGCGCTTCTGCATTTGCGCGCCGCCGATGCCCTGCGCGGACAGCTGCGGCCAGCGCGAGCGCATGGCGTCCAGCACGTGGCCGGCCAGCAGGTCGCCGGACGCTTCCCCGGCGACCATGGCGAAACGGGGCGAGGCCATCTAGCGAGCGATCCCGCGCGTGGCGCCGGCAAGGAAGGCGCCCATGAGCGCCACGTCGGCGGACGCTTCCGGCGTGGCTTGCGCCAGCGCCGCGATCGCCTCGCGGGCGGACTCCAGCGTGCGGCCTTCGCGGTACAGCAGCTTGTGCATCTGCTTGACCGCCGCGATGCGCTCGTTGCTGAAATCGCGCCGACGCAGTCCCACGGCATTGATGCCGCGCACGGCCAGCGGGTTGCCGTCCACCAGCATGTAGGGCGGGATGTCCTGCGACACCGCGCTGGCGAAGCCCAGCATCGCATGGGCGCCGACCTTGACGAACTGGTGGATGCCCGTGAGGCCGCCGACGGTGACCCAGTCGCCCAGCTCCACGTGGCCGGCCAGCGTGGCGTTGTTGGCGAGCGTGGTGTGGCTGCCCACCACGCAGTCGTGCGCGATGTGGGTGTAGGCCATGATCCAGTTGTCGTCGCCGATGCGCGTGACGGCCTTGTCCTGCACCGTGCCGACGTGCAGCGTGACGAATTCGCGGATCGTGTTGCGATCGCCGATCACCAGCTCGGTCGGCTCCCCCTGGTACTTCTTGTCCTGGTTGGCCGCGCCGATGGAGCCGAACTGGAAGATGCGGTTGTCGCGGCCGATCGTGGTGTGGCCCTCGATCACGACGTGGGGCCCCACCGTGGTGCCGGCGGCGATCTTCACGTGCGGGCCCACCAGCGTGTAGGCGCCGATCACGACACTCTCGTCCAGCTCCGCCTGCGGATCGACGATCGCGGTGGGATGGATGTTCGCCAAGGAACGCTCCTGCGTCAGGCGACGGTGCGCATCGTGCACATGAGCTCGGCCTCGCAGGCGATCTCCTCGCCCACCCGGGCCGTGCCCTTGAACTTGTAGATGCCGGCCTTGTGGCGCAGCAGCTCGACGTCCATCACCAGCTGGTCGCCCGGCTCGACCGGGCGCTTGAAGCGCGCGCCGTCGATGCCGGCGAAATAGATCACGGAGTTCGGGTCGCGCGAGCCGGACTCGTCGGCGAAGGCCAGCAGCCCGGCCGTCTGCGCCATGGCTTCCAGCATCAGCACGCCCGGCATCACCGGCCGGTGCGGGAAGTGGCCGACGAAGAAGGGTTCGTTGATGGTCACGTTCTTCAGCGCCCGGATCGACTTGCCGGGATCGACGGCGAGCACGCGGTCCACCAGCAGGATCGGGTAGCGGTGCGGCAGTTTCTTGAGGATCTGGTGGATGTCCATCGTCATGGTTCGTTCTCTTCGGGCCGGGGGCCGAGCGCTTTCTCGAGCGCCTTGATGCGGTCGCGCAGCGTGTGCAGCTGCTTCAGGGTGGCGGCGTTCTTTTCCCAGCTCGCATTGTCGTCGATGGGAAAGATGCCCGTATAAAGGCCCGGCTTCAGGATGGAGCGCGCCACGAAGGAGCCGGACGAGATGGTCACCCGGTCGCCGATGGTGAGGTGGCCGAGGATCATGGCCGCGCCGCCGAGCATGCAGTGGCGGCCGATGTTGGCGCTGCCGGCGATGCCGACGCAGCCGGCGATCGCGGTGTGGGCGCCGATGCGGCAGTTGTGGCCGACCTGGATCAGGTTGTCCATCTTCACGCCGTCCTCGATCACCGTGTCGGCCAGCGCGCCGCGGTCGATGCAGGTGTTGGCGCCGATCTCCACGTCGTCGCCGATGCGCACGGCGCCGAGCTGCTCGATCTTCTCCCACGCGCCCTGGTTCGGCGCGAAGCCGAAGCCGTCGGCGCCGATCACCACGCCCGCGTGCAGGAGGCAGCGCGCGCCGATCGTGCAGTCCTCGCCCACGTACACGCGCGCCTTCAGCACGGTGCCGGCGCCGATGCGCGCGCCCCGCTCCACCACGCAGTGCGCGCCGATGCGGGCGCCTTCGCCGATCACGGCGTCGTCCGCGATCGCCGCGCTCGGGTGGATCGCGGGGCCTTCGGGTCGGGCCTGCGCGCGCTTCCACAGCTGCGTGACGCGCGCGAAATAGAGGTAGGGGTCGTCGACGACGATGCAGGCGCCGCGGGCCAGTGCCTGCTCGCGCAGGGCCGGCGCCACGATCACGCAGCCGGCGCGCGAGGCGTCCAGCTGCTGCCGGTATTTCGGATTGCTGAGGAAGGCCAGCTGCGCCGGCTGCGCGGCTTCGAGCGGCGCGAGGCCCTCGATGCGCAGCGACGCGTCGCCATGGAGCTCGCCGCCGAGCGCCGCGATGATCTCGCCGAGTTGCAGCGCCACGGGATCCCCCGGTCGGTCAGCGCGCCGAGTTGAGCGCCTTGATCACCTTGTCGGTGATGTCGTGCTTGGGGTTGATGTAGACGGCTTCCTGCAGGATCAGGTCGTACTTCTCCTGTTCGGCCACCTGGCGCACCACGCGGTTGGCGCGGTCCAGCACCTGCTGCAGTTCCTCGTTCTTGCGCGCGTTCAGGTCTTCCTGGAATTCGCGGCGCTTGCGCTGGAATTCGCGGTCCTGGTCGACCAGCTGCTTCTGCCGCTGGCCGCGCTGCAGTTCCGACAGCGTCGCCGCCTCGCGCTCGAACTTGTCCGAGGCGGTCTTCAGCGAGGTGCCCAGATCGTTGAGCTCCTTCTCGCGCCGCGCGAACTCCTGTTCCAGCTTCGACTGCGCGGCCTTCGCGGAGTTGGCTTCGCGGAAGATGCGATCGGTGTTCACGAACCCCACGCGGAAGTCCTCGGCCTGCACCTGGGCGGCGAGCGCCAGGGCACCCAGCAGGAACGCCACGCCGTGGCGGAAAAGATACTTCATCAGAAGGAGGTACCGATCTGGAATTGGAAACGCTGGATTCTATCGCCTGGCTGGGTACGGAACGGTTCGGCAATGGCGATGCGCAGCGGGCCGATCGGCGACAGCCAGGACAGGCCGATGCCGGCGGAAGCCCGCAGGTCCGAGGCCCGCACCGGCTGGTTCTCGGCGAACACGTTGCCCATGTCGACGAACCCGAACAGCCGCAGCGAGCGGTCGTTGCCGGCCCCCGGGAAGGGCGTGATGACCTCGGCGTTCAAAGTGACCTTGCGGGCGCCGCCGATGGAGGCGCCGGTCACGTCCTTCGGGCCCAGGGTACCCTGCTGGTAGCCGCGCACGGAGCCCAGGCCGCCCGAATAGAAGTTCTTGAACACCGGATAGGGCCGGCCCGCCAGGCCCGTGCCCCAGCCGATCTCGCCGTTGAAGGCCAGCGTGTAGAGCCGCGACAGCGGCATGAAGAGCTGGCCCTGGTAGTTGGCGCGCAGGTAGCGCGCGTCGCCGGTCACGCCCCATTCGCCCGAGAAGCGCTGGAAGCGGCCGCGGCTGGGGGTCAGCGCGCTGTCGCGGTCGTCGCGCGACCAGCCCACCGTCAGCGGGATGGTCCGGCTGATGGTGCCGAAGCGGTCGGCGTAATCCAGGTAGGCCGCCGGGATGCTGGTGCCGGGGCGGATCTCGGTGCGCTCGAAGCTGCCGCCGAAGAACACCGTGTCCACCTCGCTGAAGGGCACGCCGAATCGCATGCCCACGCCGGCCGTCACCAGCTGGTAGTTGCCGCCCTGCTCGTCGTACGGGCGCGAGGTGCGGTAGTAGGCGTCCAGCGTGCGCGAGACGCCGTTGGCCGTGAAGTACGGATCCACCGAGGTCAGCGCGAAGGTGCGGTTGAACTTGCTGGTGTTGACCTCGGCGCTCAGGTAGTTGCCGGTGCCGAAGGCGTTCTCCTGCCGGATCGAGAACGACAGCGCCAGCTTTTCGGCGCTGGAGAAGCCGGCACCGAGCTGCAGGCTGCCGGTGGGGCGCTCCGTCACGGTGACGTTCAGGTCCACCTGGTCGGGCGCGCCCGGCACGTCGCCGGTCTCGATGTTGACGTCCTTGAAGAAGCCCAGGCGGTCCACGCGGTCGCGCGAGAGCTTGATCTTGTCGGCGTCGTACCAGCTCGATTCGAACTGGCGGAACTCGCGCCGGATCACTTCGTCGCGGGTGCGGTTGTTGCCGGCGATGTTGATGCGGCGCACGTAGGCGCGGCGCGAGGGCTCCGCCACCAGCGTGAAGAACACGCGGTTGTTGGTGCGGTCGATCTCGGGGCGGGCCTCCACCTGGGCGAAGGCATAGCCGAAGTTGCCGAAGTAATCGGTGAAGCCCTTGGTGGTGGCGGTCACCTGGTCGGCGTTGTAGGGCTCGCCCGGGCGGATCGCCACCAGGGATTTGAATTCCTCTTCCTTGCCGAGGTAGTCGCCTTCCAGCTTCACCCCGGACACCACGTAGCGTTCGCCTTCCGAGATGTTGATGGTGACGCTGATGTCCTGCTTGTTCGGCGAGATCGCCACTTGGGTGGAATCGATGCGGAACTCGAGGAAGCCGCGCTGCAGGTAGTAGGAGCGCAGGGCTTCCAGGTCGGCGTTGAGCTTGGCGCGCGAATAGCGGTCCGACTTGGTGTACCAGGACAGCCACCCGCCGGTGTCCAGGTCCATCAGGCCCAGCAGCTGCTTCTCGTTGAAGCTGCGGTTGCCGATGATGTGCATCTCCTTGATGCGGGTCGGCTCGCCTTCGTTCACGCTGAACGTGAGGTTCACGCGGTTGCGCTCGATGGGAGTGACGGTGGTCACCACCTCCGCGCCGTAGAGGCTGCGGTTGATGTACTGGCGCTTGAGTTCCTGCTCGGCGCGGTCGGCCAGGGCCTGGTCGTAGGGGCGGCCCTCGGTCAGGCCGATCTCGCGCAGCGCCTTCTTCAGCGTGTCCTTGTCGAACTCCTTGGTGCCCACGAAGTCGACGTCGGCCACCGTGGGGCGCTCCTCCACGACCACGATCAGCACGTCGCCCTGCACTTCCAGGCGCACGTCCTTGAACAGGCCCAATGCGAACAGGGCCCGGATCGCGGCCGAGCCCTTGTCGTCGTTGTACTGGTCGCCGACCCGGAACGGCAGCGAGCCGAAGACCGTTCCCGGCTCCACCCGCTGCAGGCCCTCGACGCGGATGTCGCGCACCGTGAACGGATCCACCGCCCAGGAATTCGCCGCGAAGGCCAGCACGCACACGGCCGAAACGGTGCGCGCGCGGAAGCGCTTGAAATGTTTCTTCATCGAATCAGGAAAGGGCGCCGGCGAATCCGCGCGGGATCAGCGGCAGCGACTACAGCTATGTTGTTCTATCCAAAGAAGCGGGCGACGTCGTTGAACAGCGCGATCGACATCATCACCAGCAGCACCGCGACGCCACCGCGCTGCAGGCGCTCCATCCAGGCGTCGGAGACGCTCCGGCCCGTGATGGCCTCCCAAAGATAATACATCAGGTGTCCCCCGTCCAAGACGGGCAGCGGCAGCAGGTTCAGCACCCCGAGGCTGACGCTGATCAGGGCGAGGAACAGCAGGTACTGCGTGAGCCCGAGGCTCGCGGACTTGCCCGCGTAGTCGGCGATGGTGAGAGGTCCGGAAAGATTCTTTACCGAAGCTTGACCGACCACCATGCGGCCCATCATGCGCAGGGTGAGCGCCGAGACCTCCCAGGTCTTCTCCACGCCCTTCCACAGCCCGTCGACCGGGCCGCTGCGCACCGTTACCATCGCGGGCGGAGCGCCCACGTAGGCGGCGATGCGACCGAAGGGGGGCACCGTGCGGTCGGCGTTCACCACGTCCGGGGTGACCTGCAGCTGCACGCGCTGGCCCGCCCGGTCGACGTCCCAGGTGGCCGCGAGGCCGCGGCCGCCCTGCACCTGCGTGCGGATCAGGTCGCGCAGCTGCTGCGCGTCGCCCACCGGCTGCTGGCCCACCCGCAGCACCACGTCGCCCTTGCGCAGGCCGGCCCGTTCGGCGGCGCCGCCGGCCATCACCTCGCCCAGCACCGGCGGGCTCCAGGGCGAGACGATGCCGACCTTGCGCAGCAGCTGGGCGTCGGCATCGCGCACGTTCAGGGTGGACAGCGGCAGCAGCACCTCGCGCCGGCCGCCGGAGCCTTCGCGCGCCAGGGTCAGGCGCAGGTCGCGGCCGTCGAGCGCCCCGCGCGTGAGCAGCCAGCGCAGTTCCTCGAAGGACTCCATCGGTTCGACCGTGTCACCTTCGAGGGCGGCGCCTTCCACCCGTTCACCGCCGCGCAGGCCGGCCTCGGCCGCGATCGAGCCCGCGACGGGGCTGCCGAGGATCGGCTGCGGCTCCTGCACCCCGGTCCAGTTGACGATCGAATAGAGCAGCACCGCCAGCAGCAGGTTGGCGAGCGGGCCGGCGGCCACGATGGCCACCCGCGAGCGCAGCGGCTGGGTGTTGAAGGCGCGATGGCGCTCCGACGCATCGACCGGGCCCTCGCGCTCGTCCAGCATCTTCACGAAGCCGCCCAGCGGGAAGGCGCCGATCACGAACTCGGTGTCCTGCCCCGGGCGCGGCCGGCGCGCCTTCCACGTGTAAAGCGCCTTGCCGAAGCCGACCGAGAAGCGCAGCACCTTCACGCCGCAGGCGACGGCCACGCGGTAGTGGCCGTATTCGTGCACCGCGATCAGCAGGCCGAGCGCGACGATGAAGGCAATGACGGTCAGCATCGAAAGTCCCCTAGGCCGGAAGCCGGCCGATCGCCTGTTCCGCCGCGCGGCGGGCCCGGGCGTCCAGTTCCAGCAGATCCTGCAGCGAATGCGGCTTCGTGGGAAGGACGGCCGTCAGGGTTGCAAGGTTTACCGAGTGGATCTGGTCGAAGCGGATGCGCCGCTCCAGGAAGGCGGCCACGGCCACCTCGTTGGCGGCGTTGAGCACCGCCGTGGTTCCCGGCGCGGCGGCCAGGGCATCCCAGGCCAGCTGGAGGCCGGGGAAGCGCTCGCGGTGGCCGCGGCTGTCGAGCGACTCGAAGCTCATGTCGGCCAGCGCGCCGAAGTCGAGCGCCTGCGCGCCGGACTCCACCCGTTCCGGCCAGGCCAGGCCGTAGGCGATGGGCACCCGCATGTCCGGCGTGCCGAGCTGCGCCACGACCGAAGTGTCGCGGTACTGCACCATCGAGTGGATCACGCTCTGCGGGTGGATCACCACCTGCAGGCGCTGCGGCGCCAGGCCGAACAGGTAGCGGGCCTCGATCACCTCCAGCGCCTTGTTCATCATGGTGGCGGAGTCGACCGAGATCTTGCGGCCCATCACCCAGTTCGGGTGGGCGCAGGCCTGCTCCGGCGTCACCGCGCGCAGGCTCTCCGGCGCGCGGGTGCGGAAGGGCCCCCCCGAGGCGGTGAGGATGATCTTCTCGACCCGCGCCTCCCAGGTGGACGGATCCTCCGGCAGCGACTGGAAGATCGCCGAGTGCTCGCTGTCGATCGGCAGCAGGCGCGCGCCGCCCTGGCGCACCGCCTGCAGGAACAATTCGCCGCCGACCACCAGGGCCTCCTTGTTCGCCAGCAGCAGCTTCTTGCCGGCGCGGGCCGCGGCGATGCAGGACGACAGGCCGGCGGCGCCGACGATGGCGGCCATCACCGTGTCGACCGATTCGTGGGCGGCGACCGTGTCCAGTGCGGCGGCGCCCCACAGGACGCGCGTGGGCAGGCCGCTGGATTCGAGCCTGGCGGCGAGCGCGCGGCCGGCCTCCTCGCCCGCCATGACGGCGAAGGCGGGGCGGAAGCGCAGGCACTGCTGCAGCATCGGCTCGACGCGCGAACCGGCGCTGAGGGCGAAGACTTCGAAGCGCTCCGGATGGCGCGCCACCACGTCCAGCGTGTTGGCCCCGATCGAACCGGTGGAGCCGAGGACGGCAAGGCGTTGTTTCATCGTTGGGCCAGGGTGGCCAGCATCATGGCGAGGGGCAGCGTCGGCAGGAGGGCATCGACCCGATCCAGCACGCCGCCGTGGCCGGGCAGCAGCTGGCTCGAGTCCTTGATGCCCGCGCTGCGCTTGACGAGGGATTCGGCGAGGTCGCCGACCACGCTCATGGCGGCGAGGAAGATGGCGGCGAGAACGACCACGGGCCAGCCCAGGCCGGCCAGCACGGAATAGAGGCTGGGCACTTGGGCATGGGCCGCGCTGTCGGCCAGGGCCCAGGCCACGGCCAGCACCACGACGCCGAGCATGCCGCCCCACACCCCTTCCCAGCTCTTCTTCGGGCTGATGACCGGGGCCAGCTTGCGCTGCGTGAACTTGCCGCCGATGGCGCGGCCGGCGAAGTAGGCGAAGATGTCCGCCACCCACACCAGCACGAGGATCGACAGCAGGAAGTTGACGCCGATGACGCGGGCCTGCGCCATCGCCAGCCAGGCCAGCGCCAGCGCCAGCACGCCGACCGGCACGCGCAGGGCGCGCGGGATCTTCGGCCAGCCGTCGACGCCGGCACGCACCAGGGCCGCGCCGGCCAGCACCCAGGCGGCGCCGACGAACGCCCACAGCACGGCGGACGGACGCTGCGGCCACCCCAGCGCCCAGGCGCCGGCGCACAGGGCCAGCGTCACGACGCCCAGCAGGATGTTCGTGCCCGGCGACAGGCCGTTGAGGCGGCCCCATTCCCAACCGCCGGCGGCGATCAGGACGAGGGTGATGGCGAGGAAGGGCTCCGGCGTCTTCCAGAACAGGGCCGGCAGCAGGATCGCCAGCAGGACGATGGCCGTGATCACGCGCTGCTTCAGCATCGCGGCACCTCGTTCAGGCGGCCTTGCGGCTCACGCGCGGGCTGGGGTCGGCGACCTGTTCGGAGGTGCGGCCGAAGCGGCGTTCGCGCCGGCCGTAGTCGGCGATGGCGGCGTCGAGCGCGGCGTCGTCGAATTCGGGCCACAGCTTGTCGGTGAAGTACAGCTCGCTGTAGGCCGCCTGCCAGAGCAGGAAATTGCTGATGCGCTGCTCGCCGCCGGTGCGGATCAGGAGGTCCGGGTCGGGCACGTGCGCCAGCGCCATGGCACCCGCCAGGTTGTCCTCGGTGATCTCTTCGCCGCGCGCGGCGAGCCTGGCGGCGGCCTGGGCGATGTCCCAGCGGCCGCCGTAGTTGAAGCAGATGTTGAAGGTCAGGCGCGTGTTGCCCGCCGTCAGCGCCTCGGCCTGCGCGAGGCCGTTGCGCACCTTCTCGGACAGGCGCGTGCGGTCCCCCACGAAGAGGATGCGCACGCCCTCGGCCTGCAGCTGCGGCACCTCGCGCGAGAGCGCCACGGCCAGCAGCTCCATCAGGCCGGACACCTCGTCGGCGGGCCGCTTCCAGTTCTCGGAGGAGAAGGCGAACACGGTCAGCGCGCGCACGCCGAGGTCGCCGCAGCGGCGGACGCAGGCACGCAGGGCGTCGACGCCCTTCTTGTGGCCGGCCACGCGCGGCAGGAAGCGCTTGGTGGCCCAGCGGCCGTTGCCATCCATGACGATGGCGATGTGGTGCGGGATGGCGCGCTTGGCGGTCATGAAGGGAGGATGGAAGACGGACGCCTCGGCGTCAGACCTCCATGATTTCCTTTTCCTTGCCCGCCACCATCTGGTCGATCTCCGAGATGTGCTTGTCGGTGACCTTCTGCACGTCGGCCTCGGCGCGCTTCAGGTCGTCCTCGGTGGCGACCTTGTCCTTGACCAGCTTCTTGACGTGCTCGTTCGCGTCGCGGCGCAGGTTGCGCACGGCGACCTTGGCGTTCTCGCCCTCGTGGCGCACCAGCTTGGTCATCTCCTTGCGGCGCTCCTCGGACATCGGCGGCATCGGCACGCGGATCAGGTCGCCCATGGAGGCGGGGTTGAGGCCCAGGTCGCTGTCGCGGATGGCCTTCTCGATCTTGGCGCCCATGCCCTTTTCCCAGGGCTGGACGCTGATCGTGCGCGCATCCAGCAGCGACACGTTGGCCACCTGGTTGATCGGCACCGACGAACCGTAGTAGTCCACGTGCACCACGTCCAGCAGGCCGGGATTGGCGCGGCCCGTGCGGATGTGGGTGAGCGTGTTCTTGAAGTTCGCGATGGTCTGATCCATCTTGTGCTGCAGCGTCTGCTTGATTTCGGCGATCGTTGTCATGGGTCTTCCTCTCTCTCAGGCGTACACCAGCGTGCCTTCATCCTCGCCGAGGACCACGCGCTTGAGCGCCCCGTGCTTGAAGATGGAGAACACCCTGATGGGTAGCTTCTGGTCGCGGCACAGCGCGAAGGCCGTGGCGTCCATGATGCCGAGGTTGCGCACCATCGCCTCGTCGAAGCTCAGGCGCGAGTAACGCTCGGCCGAAGGATCCTTGTTGGGGTCGGCGGTGTACACGCCGTCGACCTTGGTGGCCTTGAGCACCATCTCGGCGCCGATCTCGGCGCCGCGCAGTGCCGCGGCGGTGTCGGTGGTGAAGAAGGGGTTGCCGGTGCCGGCCGCGAAGATCACGACCTTGCCTTCTTCCAGGTACTGCAGAGCCTTGGGGCGCACGTAGGGCTCCACCACCTGCTCGATGGCGATGGCGGACATCACGCGGGGCACCAGGCCCTGCTTCTGCATCGCGTCCGACAGGGCCAGCGCGTTCATCACGGTGGCCAGCATGCCCATGTAATCGGCGGTGGCGCGGTCCATGCCGACGGAGCCGCCGGCCACGCCGCGGAAGATGTTGCCGCCGCCGATCACGACGGCCACTTCCACGCCCAGGCGCACCACCTCGGCGACCTCCTCCACCATCCGCACGATGGTCGCGCGGTTGATGCCGAAGGCGTCATCCCCCATCAGGGCCTCCCCCGACAGCTTGAGCAGGATGCGCTTGTGGGCGGGGGTGGGCATGCAGTCGTTCTCCGGTTTCAGTGACAAATGGCGAATTGGGCTCGCGGCGCGGCCGCGCGATGACGAATGACTATACGGATGCCACCTGTCATTTTGTCATCAACGCGGCTGCGCCGGCACGGGGCGCAGCCGCGTCTTTGCAGGCGCTTTACGCCGCCTGCTTGGCGGCGGCCACCTGGGCGGCCACTTCGGCGGCGAAGTCGTCCGCCTTCTTCTCGATGCCCTCGCCGACCACGTACAGGGTGAAGCCCTTGATCGTGGTGTTGGCGGCCTTGAGCATCGCCTCGACGGTCTGCTTGTCGTTCTTCACGAACGGCTGGTTCAGCAGCGAGACTTCCTTCAGGTACTTCTGCACGCCGCCTTCGATACGCTTGGCAACGATTTCGGCGGATTGCACCGGCTTGCCGGCGGCCTCGGCGGCTTTGCGATCTTCCTCCGCCTTGCCGGTGGCGACCGCACGCTCCTTCGCGATCAGCTCGGCGGGCACGTCGGCGCTGGACAGCGCCACCGGCTTCATGGCGGCCACGTGCATGGCAACGTCCTTGGCGGCCACTTCGTCGCCCTCGAACTCCACCACCACGCCGATGCGGGTGCCGTGCAGGTAGCTCACCAGCTTGGTGTCGCCGGCGAAGCGCTTGAAGCGGCGGAAGCTCATGTTCTCGCCGATCTTGCCGATCAGGCCCTTGCGCACGTCTTCCAGGGTGGGGCCGAAGCTGTCCTGGCTGTACGGCAGCGCGCCCAGGGCGGCCACGTCGGCGGGGTTGTTCTTCGCGATCAGTTCGGCGGCGGCGCGGGCCATGGCCAGGAAACTGTCGTTCTTGGTGACGAAGTCGGTCTCGCAGTTGACTTCCAGCAGGGCGCCGGTGGTGCCCTCGATGGAGGCGGCGACCACGCCTTCGGCCGTGATGCGGGAGGCGGCCTTGCCGGCCTTGTTGCCCAGCTTGACGCGCAGGATCTCCTCGGCCTTTTCCATGTCGCCGTTGGCTTCGGTCAGGGCCTTCTTGCACTCCATCATGGGGGCGTCGGTCTTGGCGCGGAGTTCGCCGACCATGCTTGCGGTGATAGCAGCCATCTTGTCCTCTGTCAGTGTCTCTTCAATGGGGTCTGGTTGTGCAAAGGGGGCCCGAAAGCCCCCTCTGTCGCGGCATCAGCCGGTGCTCAGGAGGCGGCGCCTTCCTTCACTTCCACGAATTCGTCGCCGCCTTCGGCCACGGCGCGCTGCACGTCAGTCACCGCGTTGTTCTTGCCTTCCAGGATGGCGTCGGCCATGCCGCGCACGTACAGCGTGACGGCCTTGGCGGAGTCGTCGTTGCCGGGGATCACGTAGTCGATGCCCTCGGGGGAGTGGTTGGAGTCCACCACGCCGATGATCGGGATGCCCAGCTTCTGGGCTTCGGCCACGGCGATCTTGTGGAAGCCCACGTCCACCACGAACAGGGCGTCCGGCAGGGTGTTCATGTCCTGGATGCCGCCGATGTCCTTTTCCAGCTTGGTGATCTCGCGCTGGAACATCAGCTGTTCCTTCTTGGACATGGACTCGAGGCCGGCTTCCTGCTGGGCCTTCATGTCCTTCAGGCGCTTGATGGAGGTCTTGACCGTCTTGAAGTTGGTCAGCATGCCGCCCAGCCAGCGCTGGTCGACGAAGGGCACGCCGGCGCGCTGCGCCTCGGCGGACACCAGCTCGCGCGCCTGGCGCTTGGTGCCCACCATCAGGATCGTGCCGCGGTTGGAAGCGAGCTGCCGGGCGAACTTGGTCGCCTCCTGGAACATGGGCAGCGTCTTTTCCAGGTTGATGATGTGGATCTTGTTGCGATGGCCGAAGATGTACGGGGCCATCTTGGGGTTCCAGAAGCGCGTCTGGTGTCCGAAATGGACACCGGCTTCCAGCATTTCACGCATGGATACGGTCATGGGAGCTCCGAAGGTTGGGTCTAGAATCCGGCCAGAAATCGCAAGCCTGCTGGGTTGCGACACCTCGAGGGGGCGGGATTCGCGATTTGCTTCGCTGACGACGGCTCGCACACCTTGCGCGTGCCACCCAGCAAAACCGCGAGATTCTAGCACAGCCCCCTTCCCCGCGCCCCGAGACCGTCCCGCCGCCGACAGACCATGCCTCTGCCTGACCTTCACAGCACCCGCGAGCGCCTGCGCCAGGGCCGGACCGACGTCGCCGCCGAGCTCGGTGCGGCGGCAGCCGTCGCCCGCTCGGCGGCCTGCACCCACGTGTTCCTGAAGACGCGTTTCGAGGCGGCCGCCGCCGAAGCGGCCGCGGTGCCGCCCGGGGCGCCGCTGGCCGGCCTGCCGGTCTCGATCAAGGACCTGTTCGATTTCGCCGGCGACGTGACCACCGCCGGCTCCGTGGCGCTGGTCGATGCCGAGCCCGCCCGGGTCGATGCGCCGGCCGTGCAGCGGCTGCGCGCCGCCGGCGGCACCGTGGTGGGGCGCACCAACATGACCGAGTTCGCCTTCTCGGGGGTGGGCGTCAATCCGCACTACGGCACGCCGCCGAACCCCTGCGACCCGAAGACGCCGCGCATCCCGGGCGGCTCGTCCTCGGGCGGCGCGGTCTCGGTGGCCACCGGCGCCGCCTTCATCGGCCTGGGCTCCGACACCGGCGGCTCGATCCGCATCCCGGCGGCGCTGTGCGGCATCGTCGGCTTCAAGAACACCGCGCGCCTGACGCCGCTGGAAGGCGCGTATCCGCTCTCCGGCACGCTGGACACGGTCTGCGCCATGACGCGCAGCGTGCGCGATGCCGTGCTGGCGCACGAGATCCTGGCCGCGCGCACGGTGGCGCGCAGCGACGCGCCGCTCTCCGGCTACCGCTTCGCCGTCGCCACCACGCAGCTGCTGGACGACATGGATGCCACCGTGGCGCGCGCCTTCCAGCGCACGCTGAGGCGCCTGGGCGACGCCGGCGCCCGCATCGACGAGATCCCGCTGCCGCAGGTCCACGAGCTGGGGAGCATCCAGTCCGCCGGCGGCTTCGCCGCGGCCGAGAGCTACGCCTGGCACCGCCAGCTGCTGCTGCAGGAAGGCAGCCGCTACGACCCGCGCGTGCGCGTCCGCATCGAGCGCGGCGCGGGCATGAAGGCCTACGAATACATCGAGCTGCAGCGCGCCCGCGGCGCCTGGGTGCGGGAGGTCGGGCAGGCGCTGGCCGGCTACGACGCCGTGCTGTCGCCCACGGTCCCCATCGTGGCGCCGCCCATCGCCGACGTGGCGCCCGGCGCCGGGCGCGACGAAGCCTTCTTCGGCCTCAACGCCCTGCTCCTGCGCAACCCGAGCGTGGTGAACATGCTGGACGGCTGCGCCCTCTCCCTGCCCTGCCACGCGCCGGACGAACTTCCGGTGGGCCTGATGGCCTGGCATGGCGCCCTGCATGACGATGCGATCCTGAATCTCTCCGTTCAGATCGAGAATCTCCTGTCTTCCAAGGCCTGATCGGAATGAAAGTCGCCATCGTGGGCGCCGGCATCATCGGCGTGACCACAGCGTACGAGCTGGCCGCCGACGGCCATGACGTGACCGTGCTGGAACGGCACGGCGCCGCCGCGCTCGAAACCAGCTTCGCCAATGCAGGCGTCGTGGCCCCCGGCTACGTCACGCCGTGGGCCGCGCCGGGCATGCCGGGCAAGGTCGCGCGCTACCTGTTCAGCCGCCATGCGCCGGTGCGCGTGTGCTGGCCGCTGGCCGCGCACGAAGTGCGCTGGATGATGCGCTGGCGCAGCGCCTGCGACATGGACACCTACATGGCCAACCGCGCGCGGCTGCAGCGGCTGGCCTTCTACAGCCGGCACCGGCTGCAGCAGCTCACCGAGGACCTGCAGCTCGAATACGACCACAGCCGCGGCTACCTGGTGCTGCTGCGGGCCGAGCGCGATCGCAAGCTGGTGCAGCCGGGGCTGCAGCTGCTGCGCGACAGCGGCATCAAGTTCCAGGAGGTCGACGCCGCCCAGGCCCGCGAACTGGAGCCGGCCCTCAATCCCGACACGCAGTTCCTCGGCGGGGTGTACCTGCCGGACGACGAGGTGGGCAACTGCCGCCAGTTCGCGCTGCTGCTGAAGAACCAGGCGCAGGCGCTGGGCGCGCACTTCGAATTCAATTGCTCGGTGGCGCCGCTGGATCCGGCGCAGCCCACGACGCTGCGCCTGACGCAGGTGGGCGACGCCGCGCCGACCGCGACGGCGCGCTTCGATGCCGTGGTGGTGTGCGGTGGCCTCGCCTCGGCGGACCTGCTGCGCCCGGTGGGGCTGCGCGTCCCGCTGGCGGCGGTCCACGGCTACTCGATCAGCGCGCCGATCCGCGAGCCCCTCAACGCGCCGCGCAGCGGCGTGATGGACGACCGCTACAAGGTCGCGATCTCGCGCCTGGGCAACCGGGTGCGGGTGGCGGGCAGCGCCGAGATCGGCGGCCAGCCCGATCGCAAGCGGCCGGAGGCGATCCGCACCCTCTACAAGGTGCTGCAGGACTGGTTCCCGGGCGCCGCGCAGATGGCCAACACCGGGTCCGCGGTGCAGGAGTGGAAGGGCGCGCGTCCCATGCTGCCGGACGGCCCGCCGGTGCTCGGCCCCTCCGGCGTGCCGGGCGTCTGGGTCAACATCGGGCACGGCTCGAGCGGCTGGGCGCTGGCCTGCGGCAGCGCGCGGGCGCTGGCGGACCTGGTGTCGCAGCGCGCGCCGGAGGTGGATCTCGAGGGACTCGGGGTGGAGCGGCTGGCGAGCTGAAGCTTCGAACATCCAGCAACCGAACGCAGAGGGCGCCCTCTGCGTCCGGTTTCCGTCCTGCGGGGCACAATGGGCCCATGCAGCGCGTCACCCCCGACCGCCCCTGGCCCCTGTACGACGTGGCCGCGACGCGGCGGATCGAGCAGGCTGCCGCGGCCGCCCTGCCCCCCCACACCCTGATGCAACGCGCCGGCCTCGCCGTCGCGCGGCTCGCCCTCGCCATCGCGCCGCATGCGCGCACCGTGTGGGTGGCCTGCGGGCCCGGCAACAACGGCGGCGACGGCTTCGAGGCCGCGCTGCACCTGAAGCGCTGGGGCAAGGAGCCGGTGGTGACCTGGCGCGGCGACGCAGCCCGCGCCCCCGCGGACGCACTGGCCTCGCTGGCACGCGCCCGCGAGGCCCGCGTCGCGTTCGCGCCCGAGCCGCCTCCGTCTTTCGACCTCGCCCTCGACGCATTGCTCGGGATCGGCGGCACGCGCGCGCCCGAGGGCGCGCTGCTGCGCGACATCGAGCGGATGAACGCCGGCGGCGCCCCGGTGCTTTCCATCGACGTGCCCTCGGGTCTGGACGCCGGCACCGGCTCCGGCAGCGCCTTCGTGCGGGCCAGCCACACCCTCTGCCTGCTGGCCCTCAAGCCCGGCCTCTTCACGATGCAGGGCCGCGACGCGGCCGGTGTGCCCTGGTTCGACGACCTGGGGGTGGATGCCGGCACGGACCCCGCGGGCGCCACGCTGTCATCCCCGCCGGCCGCGCGCCTCCGGCCGCACGCCAGCCACAAGGGCAGCCATGGCGACGTCGCCGTGATCGGCGGCGCGCCGGGCATGGCCGGCGCGGCCTTGCTGGCGGCGCGGGCCGCCCTGCATCACGGCGCCGGCCGCGTCTTCGTGGGTTTCCTCGATCCCGATGCCCGTGCGCTCGATCCGCGGCAACCGGACCTGATGGTGCGGGCGTGGGAAGGGCTGGGACTGGACACGATGGCCGTCGCCTGCGGCTGCGGCGGCGGGGAGGCTGTGCGCATGGCCCTGCCGCGCGCGCTGGGCGCCCGCGCGCTGGTGCTGGATGCCGATGCGCTGAATGCCATTGCAGCGGACCCGCAGCTCCAGTCCCTGCTGGCCGGCCGCGGCCGCCGCGGTGTGCCCACCGTGCTGACGCCGCATCCGCTGGAAGCCGCGCGGCTGCTGGCGCGGGACACGAAGGCGGTCCAGGCCGACCGCATCGCGGCCGCGCGCGAGCTGGCGCGCAAGTTCGCCAGCGTCGTGGTGCTGAAGGGATCCGGCAGCGTGATCGCCGCGCCGGAGGGCGCCGTGCGGATCAATCCCACCGGGAATGCGCGGCTCGCGATCGCCGGCACGGGCGACGTGCTCGCGGGCTGGATCGCGGCGCGGCTCGCCTCCGGCGAAAGTGCCTTCGAGGCCGCCAGCGCCGCCGTCTACCTGCACGGTCTCGCCGCCGACCGCTGGCCGGCGGACCGGCCCCTCACGGCGTCGGGCCTGGCCTCAAGCTGATCTCAGCCCCGCCCCACGAACGGCATCTTCGTGGCCATCACCGTGTGGAACAGCACGTTCGCTTCCAGCGGCAGGTTGGCCATGTAGAGGATGGACTCGCCGACGATCTTCACGTCCATCAGCGGCTCCACGGCGATCTCGCCGTTGGCCTGCGGCACGCCCTTGGCCATGCGCGCGGCCAGGTCCGTCATCGCGTTGCCGATGTCGATCTGCCCCACCGCGATGTTGTAGCGGCGCCCGTCCAGCGAAGCGGCCTTGGTCAGGCCCGTGACCGCATGCTTGGTCGCGGTGTAGGCGATCGAGTGCGGCCGCGGCGCGTGCGCCGAGATCGAGCCGTTGTTGATGATGCGCCCGCCCATGGGGTCCTGCGCCTTCATCACGCGGAAGGCCTGCTGGATGCCGTAGAACATCCCGTTCAGGTTGGTGTCCACCACGCGCTTCCAGTCGGCGGTGGCGATGTCTTCCAGCGGCGCCGCGCCCAGGCCCATGCCCGCGTTGTTGAACAGCAGGTCGACGCGGCCGAAGGCCTTCACCGTCTCCTGGAACAGCGCCTCGACGGAGCCGGCATCGGTGACGTCGGTCGGCACCGCGAGCGCGCGCTCGGCCGCCTGCGCCACCACCTCCTTCAGCGGTTCGGGCCGGCGGCCGGCGACGGCCACCTTCCAGCCCGCGCCGAGCAGCGCTTCGGCGGCGGCGCGGCCGATGCCGGTGCCGCCGCCCGTGACGATCGCGACCCGGCCGGCCGCGCTTGCATTGCTTGCCATGGGATGTCCCCTGTCGATGGAATGGCTCAGCGGCGGCTCTTGCGGACCGTGCGCGCCTTGGCCGCCGCCTTCTTGGGGACGGACTTTACCGCGTCCAGCGGCGACTTCGCCTTCTTGCCCGCGGCCTTCTTGGCGGCGGCGCGCTTGGCCGACGCCTTGACCGGCACGCCTTCGCCGCGGCCGGCCACCACGCCCTTCTCCTTCATGGCGCGGGCCATGAATTCCTCGTCCTCGCGGACCAGGCGGAAGTCGATCTTGCGGCCGTCGAGGTCGACGCGGCTGACCTGCACGCGCAGCCGCGTGCCGATGGCATAGCGGATGCCCGTGCGCTCGCCGCGCAGTTCCTGCCGGGCCTCGTCGAACTTGAAGTATTCGCCGCCCAGCTCGGTGATGTGCACCAGGCCCTCGACGTAGAGCGCGTCCAGCGTGACGAAGATGCCGAAGCTGGTGGCGGCCGTGACCACGCCGGCGTATTCCTCGCCGAGGTGGTCGCGCATGAACTTGCACTTGAGCCAGGCCTCGACGTCGCGGCTCGCTTCGTCCGCGCGCCGCTCGTTGGCGCTGCAGTGCAGGCCGGCGGCCTCCCAGGCCTGCACCTCGCGCGAGCTGGCCGCGGGCTTCTTCGGCTTGTGCAGCGTCTTGCCCTGGCCGGCCAGGCGGCGCGCCAGCTTCTCGTGCGCCTCGCCCGGCGTGGGCAGCGCGGGCAGCTGGTAGCGCTCCTTGGCGAGGATCGCCTTGATCACCCGGTGCACCAGCAGGTCCGGGTAGCGCCGGATCGGGCTGGTGAAGTGCGTGTAGGCCTCGTAGGCGAGCCCGAAGTGGCCGCTGTTGATCGGCGTGTAGATGGCCTGCTGCATGGAGCGCAGCAGCATGGTGTGGATCTGCTGGGCGTCCGGGCGGTCCTTGGTGGCCTCGGCGATCTTCTGGAAGTCGCCCGGCTTCGGGTCGTCGCCGATGGTCATGCCCACGCCCATCGCCTTGAGGTAGCCGCGCAGGATCTCCTTCTTCTCCGGCGTCGGGCCTTCGTGCACGCGGTACACGCCCGGGTGCTCGGCCTGCTGGATGAAGTCGGCCGCGCAGACGTTGGCGGCCAGCATGGCCTCCTCGATCAGGCGGTGGGCGTCGTTGCGCACGCGCGGCACGATCTGCTCGATGCGGCCGTTCTCGTCGCAGATGATCTGCGTCTCGGTGGTCTCGAAGTCCACCGCGCCGCGCGCGTTGCGCGCCTTCAGCAGCGCGCGGAACACGTCGTGCAGGTTCAGGAAGTGCGGCACCAGGTCCTTGCGGCGCGTCGCCTCCGGCCCGCGCGTGTTGGCCAGGATCGCCGCGACCTCGGTGTAGGTCATGCGGGCGTGGCTGTACATCACGGCCGGATAGAACTGGTAGGCGTGGATGTCGCCGGTGCCGGTGATCAGCATGTCGCAGACCATGCAGAGGCGGTCCACCTCGGGGTTCAGCGAGCACAGGCCGTTGGACAGCTTCTCCGGCAGCATCGGGATCACGCGGCGCGGGAAGTACACGCTGGTGGCGCGGTCGTAGGCGTCGACGTCGATCGCGTTGCCGGTCTCCACGTAGTGGCTCACGTCGGCGATCGCGACCAGCATGCGCCAGCCCTTGCCGCGCCCCGCCTTGGCCGGCTCGCAGTAGACGGCGTCGTCGAAGTCGCGCGCGTCCTCGCCGTCGATGGTGACCAGCGGGACGTCGGTGAGGTCGACGCGCCGCTTGCGGTCGACCGCGCGCACCTTGTCCGGCAGCGAGCGGGCCTGCGCGATGCAGCCCTCGGAGAACTCGTGCGGCACGCCGTACTTGCGCACCGCGATCTCGATCTCCATGCCGGGGTCGTCGATCTCGCCCAGCACCTCCTTCACGCGTCCCACGGGCTGGCCGTAGAGGCTGGGCGGCTCGGTGAGTTCCACCACGACCACCTGGCCCGCCTTGGCGAGGCCGGTGGCGCCCTTGGGGATCAGCACGTCCTGGCCATAGCGCTTGTCTTCGGGCGCAACCAGCCACACGCCACTTTCGTGCAGCAGGCGGCCGATGATGGGGTGCGGCGGGCGCTCGATGATCTCGACGACGCGCCCTTCGGGCCGCCCCTTGCGGTCGTGCCGCACGATGCGCGCGCGCACGCGGTCGCGGTGCAGCACCGCGCGCATCTCGTTGGGAGGCAGGTAGATGTCGGCTTCGCCGTCGTCGCGGACGACGTAGCCGTGGCCGTCGCGGTGTCCCTGGATCGCGCCCTCGATCTCATCGAGGAGGCCGCTGCCGTTGTTTCGCTCTGCGTTTTTGATATACAATCTTGTTTTTCCTGAAATGCCCAGGTGGCGGAATTGGTAGACGCACTAGTTTCAGGTACTAGCGGGTAACTCCGTGGAGGTTCGAGTCCTCTCCTGGGCACCAGACAATTTCAAAAAAGCCGGCGATGCCGGCTTTTTTCGTCGGGACCCCAGGATCGACTGCGCGGACCAACTCGCAAACCATGGTCCATGATAAAGCCGGCATCGCCGGCTTTGTAGTTTTTGTGCTCAGATCGGTTCCGCCACCAGGTCGTGGCCGTCGGTGGCCACGATGCGCGCCTTCGTGAACTCGCCCACGCCCAGCCGCTTGCTGAGCTTCTGCGGCGGCAGCAGCTTCACGGTACCGTCGATCTCCGGCGCGTCCGCGTACGAGCGGCCCACGCCGCCCTTGCGGCCCAGCGCCGGCGCCGAATCCACCAGCACCTGCATGGTCGCGCCGACGCGACGCTTCAGGCGCGCGGCGGAGACCTCTTCGGCGACCGCCATGAAGCGCGCGCGGCGCTCCTCGCGCACGGCCTGCGGCAGCATGCCGGGCAGTTCGTTGGCGGCTGCACCTTCCACGGGGCTGTAGGCGAAGCAGCCGGCGCGGTCGATCTGCGCCTCGCGCAGGAAGTCCAGCAGGTGCTGGAACTCCTCCTCCGTCTCGCCGGGGAAGCCGGCGATGAAGGTGCTGCGGATCACCAGCTCCGGGCACAGCTCGCGCCAGCGCGCGATGCGCTCCAGGTTCCTCTCGCCGCTCGCGGGGCGCTTCATCCGGCGCAGCACCTCGGGGTGGCTGTGCTGGAAGGGCACGTCCAGGTAAGGCAGCACCCGACCCTGCGCCATCAGCGAGACGACCTCGTCGACGTGCGGGTACGGGTACACGTAGTGCAGCCGCACCCAGGCGCCGTGCGGCTCGGCCAGTTCGCCGAGTGCCTGCACCAGTTCCAGCATGCGGGTGCGCACCGGGCGGCCGTCGAAGAAGCCGGTGCGGTACTTGACGTCGACGCCGTAGGCGGACGTGTCCTGGCTCACCACCAGCAACTCCTTCACGCCGCCCTCGAACAGCGCCTTCGCCTCCTTCAGCACGTCGCCGATAGGGCGGCTCACGAGGTCGCCGCGCATCGAGGGAATGATGCAGAAGGTGCAGCGGTGGTTGCAGCCCTCGCTGATCTTCAGGTAGGCGTAGTGCTTCGGCGTGAGCTTGATGCCGGCGGGCGGCACCAGGTCGACGAAGGGATCGTGCGGCTTGGGCAGGTGCGCGTGCACCGCGTCCATCACTTCCTGCGTGGCGTGCGGGCCCGTGACGGCCAGCACCGAGGGATGGACGCCGGCCACCATGTTGCCGCCGTCCTCGCCCTTGCGGGCGCCGAGGCAGCCGGTGACGATCACCTTGCCGTTGGCGGCCAGGGCCTCGCCGATCGTGTCGAGGCTTTCCTTCACGGCGTCGTCGATGAAGCCGCAGGTGTTCACGATCACGAGGTCGGCGCCCTCGAAGGTCTTGGAGGTGGTGTAGCCCTCGGCGCTGAGCTGGGTCAGGATCAGCTCGGAATCGGTCAAGGCCTTCGGGCAGCCGAGGCTCACGAAGCCCACCTTGGGCACGGCAGAGGCAGGGGAAGCGGAAACGGGAAGATCCGGGGACGCGATGTCGCTCATCCCCGTATTGTCGTTGTTATCGAAAGACCTATTTCTTGATGCCGAATGCGCCGAGCATCTGCTCCGTGTTCTTCTGCACCTGCTCCTGCATCTTCTCGAACATGTTCTTCGACTGCTCGGCGTAGTTGCCCATCATGCCCTGCAGGGGGTTCTGCAGGTTCATGAACTGGGCCCACATCTCCGGCGTGAAATTCTTCGTCTGTTCGGCCACCTGGGACTGCAGGTCGGTGAAGGCCTGGACGTTCTTCTCGATGTAGCTGCCCATGAAGCCCTGCATGGCGTGGCCGTAGAAGCGGATGATGTTGGCCAGCGCCGCCTCGCTGAACATCGGGGCCCCGCCCGCTTCCTCTTCCAGGATGATCTGCAGCAGGATGCTGCGCGTGAGGTCCTCGTTGGTCTTGGCGTCGCGCACGACGAAGGCCTGGCTGTCCATCACCAGCTGCTTGACCTCGGTCAGCGTGATGTACGTCGAAGTGTCGGTGTCGTAGAGCCGCCGGTTCGGGTACTTCTTGATGATGCGCTGCGCCGGCTTGGCGCCGCTGATTTTCTTGCTCGTCACGAAACGGGGCTCCTCTGGGCGGGTCTGGCGCCCGCACTGTTGCAATGCAGCAGATTCTAGGGAGAGGATAAACCCGGGGTGCGGGGTTTAACCCTTAGCTGTTGGGCTTGTGCCGAAACTGTCGTCGGCGCCCCTACCCCGTGACGCACGACGCGCGCAGGCCGCTAGTCCTCGCGCGCGACCAGCCCGCGGTAGGCGTGCCAGCTGGCGTGCGCGATCCAGGGGAACACCACCACCAGCCCCAGCATGAGCGTGAGCAGGCCGATCCAGGTGATGACGGCGATCAGCAGCGCCCACAGCAGCATGGGACCGGGGTTGCGAAGGCAGCAGCGCACGCTGGTGATGGCGGCCGTGATCACGTCCACCGGCCGGTCCAGCAGCAGCGGCACCGTGATCACGCTCAGCGCGAACACCACCGCCGCGATCAGCGCGCCGGCGGCGGCCAGGGCGAGCAGCAGCGGCACGTGCGCGCCCGAGAAGATCAGGCTCGTGAGCAGGTTGGCGGCCTGCAGGGGCTCGCCGCGGTAGAACGCGGCGAACACGATCGCGGCGACCCGTTCCCAGAAGATCAGCGCCACCGCCAGCATGAAGCCGAACAGCGCGATGGACGACGCGTTGGCGCGCCATGCCGCGCGGGCTTCGGCCGGGTCCAGGGTGTCGCCCCGCTCCAGCTGGCGCGTGAACCCGTAGATGGCGATCGCCGCGAACGGCGCGACGAAGAGGAAGCCGCCCAGGAGCGCGGGAGCGAGGTACGCCACCTTCCACGTGGCGGCCAGCAGCAGCCAGCCCGCCACCGCGACGGCGATGCCCACCTGGAGGCTGGGACGCAGGCTGCGACGGAGGTCGCGCGCGCCCAGCCGCAGCCATTCGATGGGTGTCTCCAGCGCCACCTGCCGCACCTGCGGCTCCGCCGCGGGCTGCACGGCATGGTCTCGGTCGAACGCATGGTCCATGGCGGTCCCCTTCAGAAGGATGGGGATGCCATCGTAGACCTCATGCCGGCCGGGCGCCAGCCTCGTCCGGACCCCCGCTCACCAGCACGCCGATCTGCCGTGCGCGGTCCAGCACGTGCTTGCGATTCGCGCCGCCGAGCTTGCTCAGCAGGTTCTTGACGTGCCACTTCACCGTCTCGTCCCCGAGGCCGAGGGAAGCCGCGATCCGCTTGTTCGGCAGGCCCAGTGCGAGGCAGCGCAGGACTTCGCGTTCGCGCGGCGTCAGCAGCTGCGTCTCGATGACGCGGAACGCCGGCGCCGCGCCCGGCTCGGGACGCGGCTGCGGCGGCTCGCCCGGCGAGGGAGCGGCGGGTTCGAGGGCCGCCGGCATCAGGTTCCGCAAGTCGGGGTGGGTGTCCTGGAGGATCGCGTCCAGGCCGTACGCGGCGGCGAAGCTGGCCGCTTCGTGCAGGTCCTGCTCGGCCCCGGGACGCCCGGTGCGGTATTTCGCCAGCGCCCGCAGCAGCTGGAACATCAGGCGCTGGCGGCCCAGCCGCAGGGCCGCGGCCGCCGGCAGTCCGGCCTCGACGTGCGGCAGGGCTGCCTCGTGGTCTTTCGCCGCCAGGGCCGTGTAGGCACGCGCCAGGCACAGGACGACCCCGCGGTAGCCGCTGCCCCAGGCGTGGGCCTGCACCGCAGGCGAGGCGCAGACCTGCTCCAGCCGCGCGAGCAGGTCGGCGCAGGCGGCCGCCCGGCGGGCGTGCGAGTGGAACCGGATCTGCTC
The DNA here is from genome assembly GCF_016722785.1 of Ramlibacter monticola. Taxonomy (GTDB): domain Bacteria; phylum Pseudomonadota; class Gammaproteobacteria; order Burkholderiales; family Burkholderiaceae_C; genus Ramlibacter; species Ramlibacter monticola. The sequence goes on from NZ_JAEQNE010000006.1 coordinate 37,672, forward strand.
GACGAGGGACTCGACGACGTAGCGGGGCACGTCCTGCAATTCGCCCAGGAAGCACAGCCGCTGCAGCAGTCCGAGCGCCCGCGCTTCGTCGCCCTCGGCGACCGCCAGCCGCGCCGCCGTTCCGAAGCCGAGGATCACCGGCCGGAACATCTGCACCCGCTCCAGCACGTCGAGCCGGTCCGCCAGCAGCTCGTGCGCCTGCGCCCGCTCGCCCCGGTGCCAGCGCGCCGCGGCCAGCAGCGCGGCCACCGCGGTCGCGAAGGTGCTGCGCCGTCCCAGCGCCGATTCGAGCTCGCCCAGGAGCGGCTCCAGGATCGCAACGGCTTCGCCCGGATTGGCGTCCCACTGGAAGCTGTCGCCCTCGCTCGCGCGGCGGAAGAAGGACGCCAAGGTGGTGTCCGGATGCCCGCGCGGCACCTTCAGCAGCGTCCAGACGTGCCGCGACAGCTCGACCTGCCCCGCGTACAGGCTCATGAGGCTGCGGGCGAAGGTCAGGAAGAGGTCGAGGGCGATGCAGCCCTTGCCGAATTCGCCCTCCCACTCGCCCACGAGGCGGGACACCGCGGCGCCGTCGTCGCGACAGGTGGCTGCGCGCAGCAGGACCGCCGCGGCTTCGCGCCGCAGGGCAGGCTCCGCGCCGGGGCGCCGCAGCAGGCCCCGGACCAGCCGCTCGCGCTTGGCCTCGTGCCGGGCGGAGTTGGCCAGCACCGACGCCGCGGTCACGGCCAGCGAGGGACGCGCCAGCAGCTCGGATTCGGGGATCGCATCCACCCAGCGCAGCGCCCGGTCGAAGTCGCCCCGCCCCCAGATCACGGGCAGGCTCTTCTGGGCCAGGTCGTAGGCCAGTTCGTGCTGGCGCGCCGCCAGCGCGTGTTCCACCGCATGCTCCGCCATGTCCCTGGCCGCGAACCACTTCGCGGCCCGCAGGTGCAGGCGCGTGCGCTCCGACTCGTCGAGCTCCATGTCCGCGCGCCGCCGCAGGTGCCCGCGCGCGAGGCTGTGCAGGCGCACCCAGCCGCCGCTCACGAGCGGGTCGAACAAGGGTGCCATGTCGACCAGCCGGTTCAACACTGCGGGACTGTCCGGCCGCCCGGTGATCGCCGCGCACAGTTCCCCGTTCAGCAGCGGCGGGTCGCTCACGCGGATGAGGAAATCGACGTCCTCCTGCGGCAGTTCCCCGAGCACGAAGCGCTGCAGGTACTGGTCGAAGCCGCCGAAGCCCTGGTGGGCCCGCTCCAGCACCTGCTCGATGTCGGCGCTGTCCAGCGCGGCCGAGCCGATCATCTGCACCCCCAGCGGCCAGCCGCCGGTCAGCTCGAACGCGCGCAGCCCGTGCACGGGTTCGACCCGCTTGCCGAGCCGGCGCCGCAGCACCTGGGCGACTTCGGCCCGGCTGAACAGGAGGTCGCGCGCGGTGACCACGGCCAGTCCGCCATCCCCCGCCGCGTACGACACGAAGCCGGGCAGCGGGACCTGGCTGGCCAACACCAGGCTCAGGTTCGCGGGTGCGTTGAGCACCAGGTAGCGGAGGTAATCCCGCGCGGCCGCTTCGGGCGCGAGATGCACGTTGTCCAGCATCAGCAGGACCTCGCTGGACAGAAGCGCGACGCGCGCCAGCCAGTTCGTCGGACCGTCCATGGCCTGCTGCGTTCCCGACGCGAGTTCGCCCACGCGCGACTCCAGCGCCCCGCCGCCCCCGACCGCGAGCGCCGTGCGCAGTCCCTGCACGAAACGCTGCGGCCCGTCGGCCTCGTCGAGCGACAGCCACACGACGACGGCGCCGCGCTGCAAGGCCTGCCTGCGCCACTGCGTGAGCAGGGAAGTCTTGCCGTAGCCGGCGGGTGCCTGCACCAGCAGCGCATGCCGGTCGACCAGCAGGGGGGCGTCGAGGGACAGCCGTTCGCGCGTGATCAGCGCGCGCGGCGTGCGCGGCGCGGTCGCCTTGAGCGTCAGCTCGGGATCGAGCGCGGCGGGCGCGGCATAGCGGATGCGGGAGCGTGGGGTGCTCCCGGCGCGTTCGAACACCGGCGGGCGGGTGTCAGCTCGGGCAAGCTCGGCCTGCATCGGGCCCAGCATGCCATGGATGCGGCGCCGCGGCAAAGCCCGAATTCCACTGCCGAGCGGCGCATCGTTGGCGTCACGGCCCGCCCCCCCGCCTTCATTCGTGCGCAGCGGCGCTTCGGGCCACCCAGCCCGCTTGACGTCCTGCCCGCGCGCCCCCACCGATGGGGGGCGCATCGTTCCGGGCAAGAGGACACAGTGCCCGCATGTTTCGGGAATCCTCGTCCCCGGCTTCGGGAAGTGTGCGCCCCCGCCCGGAGGGGAAGCCGTCGATGGAGATCCGCGTCGCGGCCGTCGACGACGATCCGGCGCAGTTGAGCCTCCTCGCCAGCACCATGCGCGCGATGGGCCATGGCTGCCACACCTTTACCAGCGGCAAGGCCCTGCTGCGCGCGATGCGCACCGAGACCTTCGACCTGCTCCTGGTCGACTGGCAGATGCCGGACATGAGCGGGCCGGACCTGGTGATGTGGATCCGCGAAAAGGTCTCGACCACCCTGCCCGTGATGTTCGTAACCGTGCGCGACGAGGAATGCGACATCGTGCGCGGCCTGAACTGCGGTGCCGACGACTACATGTGCAAGCCCGTCCGGGTGGGCGAACTGATGGCCCGCACGCGCGCGCTGCTGCGGCGCGGACGCAGCGGCCAGCAGGAACAGTCGGACGTGCGGCGCTTCGGCGACGTGGAATTCGACACCAGGACGCGCGCGGTGACGATGAAGGGTAGCCCCATCGACCTGCGCGGGCGCGAGTACGACCTGGCGCTCTTCCTGTTCAAGAACGTCGGGCAGCCGCTGTCCCGGCGCCACCTCACCGAGGCGCTGTGGGGTTTCGGCGTGGAGCTCAACTCGCGGACGCTGGACACGCTGGTTTCGATGGTGCGCGGCAAGATGAAGCTGCGGCCCGAGAACGGGTTCAAGCTGGGTGCCGTGTACAACGTTGGCTACCGGCTGGACGTCCTCGGCGACGGCAGCGCAGGCGCGGCCACGAAATGACGCAGTTGGGTCGGATCGCCGCCGCGGCCTGGTTTCTCGCGGCCACGACGCTCTCGCTCGCCCCCGCTCAGCCCTAGGTCCTTGGTCCAATGTGCGCCCGGACCGTGCGGCGTAACGTAACGATACCTGCGCCGCCTCTCCCCGACAGAATCCGCCGGCAAGAACGATCCTGGAGGCCGTCATGCGATGCCCGCCCTTGCATTCCCTGCCCTGGCGTTCGTGTGCCGCGCGCCTCGGGCGCATGACGCTCCTTGCGGCCTTTCTGCTGGGCACCGCACCTCTCGTTTCAGCGCAAGGCAAACCGTCTCCTTCGACGGGGCGCCAGCTCAGTCTCGAAAACCAGGCCCGGCAGGGCGACTTCGACCAGATGGTGGAGCGGCGCCTCATCCGCGTGCTGGTGCCGCCCGGCAGGACCCTGTTCTTCATCGACAAGGGACAGGAGCGCGGGATCACGGCGGAGAACCTGCGCGATTTCGAGCGCCACCTGAACCGCAAGTACGGCAAGCAACTCGGAAAGAGGCCCCTGACCGTCGTCCTGGTCCCGACGACGCAAGACAAGCTCCTGGCCGGCGTGAGCCAGGGCGTGGGGGACATTGCCGCCGGGAACATCACTGTGACGGACGAGCGCCGCAAGGTCCTCGACTTCGTGGCGCCCAAGGAAGGCGTGAAGGTGCGCGAACTGATCGCCACCGGTCCCAAGGCCCCGGAGATCAAGTCGCTGGACGATCTCTCGGGCAAGACCTTGCACGTCCGGCCGTCGACGAGTTTCGCGGAAAGCGTGGCGGCGCTCAACCAGCGGTTCCAGGCTGCGGGCAAGGCGCCGGCCAAGGTGATCCCGCTGCCCGACGCGCTGGCAGACGAGGACAAGCTGGAGATGCTGAATGCCGGCGTGCTCGACGTGGTCGTGGTCGACGACTGGCTGGGGCGGGTCTGGGCGCAGGTCCTGCCGAAGGTCAGGCTGCGCGACGACCTGGTCCTGCGCCAGGAGGGCGCGATCGGCTGGGGCATCCGGAAGAACAGTCCCAAGCTGGAGGCGGAGATCGTCGACTTCTTCGCGAACTACGCCAAGAAGCAGGGGACGCTGGACGCGCGCGTGGCCCAGTACTTCAGGCGCGTCAAGCAGATCCGCAACAACTCCAGCGGGGCCGAGGCCAAGCGCTTCGAGGACACCCTTGCGCTGTTCAGCAAGTACGGCACCCGGTACAAGTTCGACCCGCTCATGCTCGCGGCGCAGGGCTACCAGGAATCGCAGCTGCGGCAGGAAGCGCGCAGCCACGTCGGCGCGATCGGCGTGATGCAGGTGATGCCTGCCACCGGCAAGGAGCTGAACGTCGGCGACATCACGACGCTCGAGCCGAACATCCATGCCGGGGCCAAGTACATGGACCAGTTGATGACGCGTCACTTCCCGGACGCGAAATTCAGCGAGGCGGACCGCTCCCTTTTTGCCTTCGCCGCCTACAACGCGGGGCCGGGCAACATCGGCAAGATGCGCAAGGAGGCGGCGAAGCGCGGACTCGACCAGGACAAGTGGTTCAACAACGTCGAGGTCGTGACGGCGGAGAAGATCGGGATCGAGACCACCACGTACGTCCGCAACATCTACAAGTACTACGTGGCTTACCGGCTGCTCGAAGATGCGCGCTCCGCGCCGGTTGCGGGCAATGCATCCGGCGCGAAGAAGTAGCGTTCGCCTTCGCTCAGTTCAGGTCGCCGTCCTTCCAGGCCTTCAGGCCGGACACCGCCGCGCCCGCCTGCAGGCCAGCCTTGGTCAGGGCGAAGAACCTGCCGCCCTGCACGTTGCCGGCGCCTGCCCCGACGTTGGCGGCGCTGGTCCCCGTGCCCGCGCCCGCGGCTGCGCTGGCCGAGGCCTCCCAGCCCTTGTCGATGAAGTCGGCCAGCGCCTTCGGGCTGTCGAAGACGAAGAGATACCGCGTGTCCGACGCGCCGAGCTGGAAGCCCGCGCTCGCCTGCGCGACGTTCATGAACGTGTCCTTGCCGGTCTTGGCGTCGTGCGCGACGCCCTTGCCGCCGGCCCCGCCGAGGCCGAAGCTGAGGCCGTACGTCGTGAACACGGCGTAGCCGGGCGCCTTCGACACGGCGGCCTTGAGATTGGGATCGGCCTTGTAGAAGTCCTGCAGCGCCTGCGTGGCCTTGGCCTTGACCTCGGACTGCTTGGCGCCCTTGTCGCCCTGGGCGTGGGCAGTGGCGCCCACGGCGGCGAGGGTGGGGACTGCGATGAGGAACTTGCGTCGTTGCATGAGAACCCTCCGTATGGAAGTTGCGGCGAAACCATTGATCCTCGCGCGGCGCCCGTCGGCGCCGTATTGGACGAAGGTCCCATGCTCGAGCCGACCCTAGACCTTCGTCCCGCGCTGCGCCGCGGCGGCCGCCGCGGCCCGTAGCTTGTCCTTCTTGCTCGGTCTCTTTCCCTTCACCCCGCCGGTGCCGGCCGGGGCCTCGGACGGCGGCGGGGCCGCCTCCACCGGCTCGAAGCCCGCCACCCGCTCCCGCGGCAGCAGCAGCCCGTTCCGCTTCTCGATCAACTGGAAATGCGCCTCCGTGGCGGCGCTCGCGAAGCTCACGGCCAGCCCGCTGGCGCCCGCGCGGCCCGTGCGGCCGATGCGATGCACGTAGTCGTCCGCCGAGCGCGGCAGGTCGTAGTTGACCACCACCTCCAGCCCGCGGATGTCGATGCCGCGGGCCGCGAGATCGGTGGTCACCAGCACGTCCCAGCGGCCGTCCCTGAATTCCTCCAGCACGCCGGTGCGGTGCGACTGGCTCTTCTCCCCGTGCAGCGCCGCGGCGCGGATGCCGCGCTCGTGCAGCTTGCGCGCGACGTGCTCGGTGGCGTAACGCGTGGCCACGAACACCAGCACGCGCCGCCAGCCCTCCTGCTTCACCAGCTGGCGCAGCAGCTCGGTGCGGCGCGGCGCGTCCACCGCGATCACGCGCTGGACGATCGCGGGTTCCGCCCGCGCCTCGGCGGCGGCCTCGATGCGCACGGCGTCGCGCAGCAAGCCGTCGGCCAGCGCCTGCACCTCGGGCGGAAAGGTTGCCGAGAACAGCAGGTTCTGACGGTCCGCCGGGAGTGCCGCGAACACGCGTTCGCGTTCGGCGGAAAAGCCCAGGTCCAGCAGGCGGTCGGCCTCGTCGAGTACCAGCGCCTCGACGGTGTCCAGCCTCACCGCATTGCGATCCAGCAGGTCCAGCAAGCGTCCCGGCGTGGCCACCACGACGTCGCAGCCACCCCGCAGCGCCATCATCTGCGGATTGGGCGAAACCCCGCCGTGCAGCACCGCCACCTTGAGCGGACGGGGGCAGGACGTGCCCAGGCGGCGGAAGGTCTGGCCGACCTGCTGCGCCAGTTCGCGCGTGGGCACCAGCACCAGCGCCCGCACTCGCCGATAGGCATGCTGCCGGCCCGCGATGACCCGCTGCAGCAAGGGCAGCGCGAACGCCGCGGTCTTGCCGGAGCCGGTCGGCGCCAGGCCGAGCAGGTCCTGCCCGCGCAGCAGGGGCGGGATGGCCTCGGCCTGGATCGCCGTGGGGGTGGTGTAGCCCACCTCGGCGCACGCCTGCAGCAGGGGTGGGGAGAGCCCCAAGGACGCAAAGGTTGCGACGGTCATGGCGACCGGTGCAGCCTCGGGCCGGAGAGCGCGCTCACGCTGTCGGCGACGGCGGCATCGACGTCGGGCCACCGGCCCGCCAGCTGCGCGGCGACGAGCGCCTTTTCCAGTGCACGCAGTTCGCGGACGCTGGGCGCCACCTTGATCTGGGCGATGGCGGCCGCCGGATTGCCGGCGCGCAGCAGCGCCATGATCTTGCCGGGCCATGCAGAGGATTGACTCACGGATTTCTTCGCGGAGAGGGTGAAGGGTGCATTGTCCGCCGGAGCACTGTGGAATGATCGGGCCATGCCCCAAGAACCCCGGACCAGTTTCGATACGCTTTCCCTGCCGCCCGCCACGCTGGACAACCTGCACCGTCTCGGCTACCTGGAGATGACGGCGATCCAGGCCGCCAGCCTGCCGATCGCCCTTTCGGGCCGGGACCTGATCGCGCAGGCCAAGACGGGCAGCGGGAAGACCGCTGCCTTCGCGCTGGCCTTGCTGGCCAGGCTCGATGCGCGCCGCTTCGCGGTGCAGGCACTGGTGCTGTGCCCCACGCGCGAGCTGGCGGACCAGGTCACCACCGAGGTCCGCCGCCTCGCCCGCGCCGAGGACAACGTCAAGGTCGTCACGCTCGCGGGCGGCGTCCCGCTGCGGGGCCAGACCACCAGCCTCGGGTACGGAGCGCACATCGTGGTCGGCACGCCGGGTCGCATCCTCGATCACCTCGATCGCGGCAACCTGCAGCTCGAAGCCCTGAACACCCTCGTGCTCGACGAGGCGGACCGCATGCTCGACATGGGGTTCATCGACGACATCGCGAAGGTGGCGCGACGCTGCCCGGCGCAGCGCCAGACCCTGCTGTTCTCGGCGACGTATCCGGAAGGCATCGCCACGCTCGCGGCGCAGTACCTGCGCGAACCCGTCACGGTGAAGGTCGAGGCGCAGCACGGCGGCGAGCAGATCGAGCAGCGCTGGTACGAGGTGACCGAATCCCAGCGCCTGGCGACGGTGGCGCGCCTGCTGGATCACTTCCGTCCGGCGAGCACGCTCGCCTTCTGCAACACCCGGGCGCGTTGCCGCGAGCTGGTGGAACTGCTGCAGGCGCAGGGCTACAGCGCGCTCGCGCTGCACGGCGAACTGGAGCAGCGGGACCGCGACCAGGTGCTGGTGCGCTTCGCGAACGGCAGTTGCTCGGTGCTGGTCGCCACCGACGTGGCCGCGCGGGGGCTCGACGTCGCGGGCCTCGCCGCCGTCATCAACGTCGACATGCCTCCCGATCCGGAACTGCACGTGCACCGGATCGGCCGCACGGGCCGTGCCGGCGAGACCGGCCTGGCGCTCAGCCTCGCCAGCCTCGACGAGATGGGGGCCGTCGGCCGCATCGAGCAGTTGCAGGGGCGGGAATCGGTCTGGCACGGCCTCGCCGAGCTCACGGCGGCCCCCGGCGGCCGCCTGCTGCCGGCCATGGCGACCGTCCACATCCAGGCCGGCCGGAAGGAGAAGATCCGCCCGGGCGACGTGCTGGGCGCGCTCACGGCCGACCTTGGCTACACCCGCGAGCAGGTGGGCAGGATCGACATCAACGAGTTCGCCACTTACGTCGCGGTGGAGCGCGGCATCGCGCGCGACGTGGCGGCGCGCCTGAACGAAGGACGCATCAAGGGGCGCAGCGTCAAGGCGCGGCTGTTGAAGGACTGAGGCCCCGGCGAAACGGTGCGCCGGCGAGCTGAACCGACTCGACGGCCTCCTGTTCCGACTCTGCCGCAGCCGTTGGACCAACGTCCAATTCCTGCGGTGCGGCACGCTCGCCATGATCTCGCGCTGCGGGGTTTGCATGACGTGGGCGCAACTCATTCCCCTGGCCATCACCCTGAGCATGGCCGGCCTGCTGCTGTCGGTGGCGCTGGAGACCCGGTTCGGCGACCTCCTGCACCTTCTGCGTCGCCCTTCCCTGCTGCTGCGCTCCGTGCTGGCGATGAACGTGGTCATGCCCCTGTTCGCGGTTGCGCTGGGCCTCGCTTTCGTCCAGCAGTTGGAGCATGCCGTGGTGGTGTCGCTGATGGCCATGTCCCTGGGGCCGGTGCCGCCCATCCTGCCCGGCAAGGAGCTGAAGGCCGGCGGGCCGCGCGCGTACACGATGGGGCTGGTGTTCGTGTCGGCGGCGCTGTCCATCGTGCTGGTGCCGGCCATGATCGCGCTGCTGGGCCACGTGCTCGACAAGCCGGTGCAGATCTCCATGGGCTCCATCGCGCGCATCGTCGCCACCTGGATGCTGTTGCCGCTGCTGCTCGGCGCCTTGGTACGCCATGCGGCGCCGGCGCTGGCGCAGCACGTGGTGCGCCCGCTGGCGATCGCCTCGGGCGCGCTGCTGGCGCTCGCCTGCATCCCCGTGCTGCTGCAGGTGTGGCCGAAGATGCTGTCCTTGCTCGGCCATTTCACGCTGGTGGCGATCATCGTCTTTACGCTGGCCGGCCTGGCGATAGGCCACCTGCTCGGCGGCCCGGACCCGGACGAGCGCACGGTACTGGCGCTGTCCACCTGCACGCGGCACCCCGCGGTGGCGATCGCGGTGCTGCACGCGGAGCCGGACCGGGCGTCGGTCCTTGCGGCCGTCCTGCTGGTCCTCCTCGTGGGCGGCATCGCCACCGGGCCCTATGTGAAGTGGCGCGCGGGGAGCCACGCGCCGGCGGGGAGCCGGCACGCGTGACGAACTTCCTGCGCGGCTGGCTGCGGCTCTGGCTGCTGTTCGTGTTCGCTTCGGGACCGGCGGCGGCGCTGGCGCAAGCGGATCCGCTGCCCTCCTGGAACGACGGCGCGGTGAAGCAGGGCATCGTCGGCTTCCTCCGGGCTGCGACGATGGCGGACGGCAGCTATTTCCCCCCACCTCTTCTCGGCGTCTGAAACGCAGCCCTCCCGAAGGAAAGGAGTCCCCATGGCCACGACTTCCAGGAAGCCCAACATCCTCGTCATCTGGGGCGACGACATCGGCATCTCCAACCTGAGTTGCTACTCCCACGGCCTGATGGGCTATCGCACGCCGAACATCGACCGCATCGCGCGCGAAGGGATGATGTTCACCGACAGCTACGGCGAGCAGAGCTGCACCGCCGGGCGCTCGTCGTTCATCACCGGGCAGAGCGTGTACCGCACGGGTCTGTCGAAGGTGGGCATTCCGGGCGCGCCAAAGGGCATGTCCGAGAAGATCGTCACGATCGCCGCGCTGCTGAAGGCGCAGGGCTACGCCACCGGCCAGTTCGGCAAGAACCACCTCGGGGACCGCAACGAGCACCTGCCGACCAACCATGGCTTCGACGAGTTCTACGGCAACCTCTATCACCTGAACGCCGAGGAGGAGCCCGAGCAGGCGGACTACCCGCAAGCCGCGGGCTTCAAGGCGCAGTTCGGTCCGCGCGGCGTGATGCGCTCGTGGGCGACCGACAAGGACGATGCGGCCGAGCAGCCGCGCTGGGGCCGCGTCGGCAAGCAGAAGATCGAGGACACCGGCCCGCTCACGCGGGAGCGCATGCTGACGTGCGACGACGACTTCGCCGCCGCCGCGCAGGACTTCATCCGGCGCCAGGAGAAGGCCGGCAAGCCCTGGTTCGTGTGGCTGAACACCACGCACATGCACTTCGTCACCCACACCAAGACGTCCAGCCTGGGCCAGGCGGGCATCTGGCAATCGCCCTACCACGACACGATGATCGACCACGACCGCAACGTCGGCCAGATGCTGGACCTGCTGGACGAACTGGGCATCGCGGAGAACACCTTCGTCCAGTACTCCACGGACAACGGGCCGCACCGCAACTCCTGGCCCGACGCCGGAACCACGCCCTTCCGCAGCGAGAAGAACACGAATTGGGAAGGCGCCTTCCGCATTCCCCTGCTGGTGCGCTGGCCCGGCAGGATCGCCCCCGGCTCCGTGGCCAATGGCATCGTGCAGCACCACGACTGGCTGCCCACCTTCCTGGCGCTGGCCGGCGAGCCCGACATCGTCGAGAAGGTCAAGGGCGGCTACCCGGCGATCGGCCGCACCTACAAGAACCATATCGACGGATTCAACCTGCTGCCCTACCTGACAGGCGAAGCGAAGGAGAGCCCGCGCAAGCTGTTCTTCTACTTCAGCGACGACGGCGACATGCTCGCCCTGCGCTACGAAAACTGGAAGATGGTCTTCATGGAGCAGCGCACGCAGGGCACCATGGCGGTCTGGGTGGACCCGTTCGTGCGGCTGCGGGGCGTGAAACTCTACAACCTGCGTACCGACCCGTACGAGTATGCCGACATCACCTCGAACAGCTACTGGGACTGGGTGATCCAGCGGGCCTACATCGTGTACGGGGCCCAGGCGGTGGCCGCGAAGTTCGCCTCGACCTTCAAGGACTTTCCGCCGGTGCAGACCCCCAACACGTTCACCATCGACGATGCGCTGAAGATGATGGCGGAGCCGCCGGCAGGCGCGGGCTGACGCCGCCGAAGGTCCGACGTGCGCAACATCCTGCTCTGGGCCTGCGTCGCCGCCGCTCCGTGCTGGGCCCAGCCCAGCACGGAGGAGATGAACGCCGCCAACAACCCGCCGCATCCGGCGGTGGGAGTGAACCTGCAGGACGCCTGCACCGGCCGCTTCTACGGCCGGGCGACGGCGACGGCCTGCCGAAGTTCCAGCTGTTCTTCGGCCTGAACATGCATTTCCCCCTGTGATGCGAGACGGAGCCTGCCGATGAACGCAGTGATGGGAGCCGATGCCGGCGCGGCGGCGGATGCCGCGGACATGGTGTGGATCCCGGGCGGCACCTTCCGCATGGGATCGGACCGGCACTACCCGGAAGAGAAGCCCGCGCACTTCGTGCAGGTCGGCGGATTCTGGATCGACCGCACGCCCGTCACCAACGCGCAGTTCCGTGCCTTCGTCGAGGCCACGGCCTACGTCACCTTTGCCGAAATCGCCCCCGATGCCGCCGACTATCCGGGCGCGCTGCCGGAGATGCTGCAGCCCGGCTCGCTGCTGTTCATGCAGCCGCCCGGCCCGGTGGACCTGCACAACTTCGCGAACTGGTGGCAGTTCTGCTTCGGCGCCGACTGGCGCCATCCGCAGGGCCCCGGCAGCAGGATCGAAGGCCTGCACGACCATCCGGTGGTGCACGTCGCGTGGCGCGACGTCGCCGCGTACGCGGCCTGGGCCGGCAAGGAGCTGCCGACCGAGGCCGAATGGGAGTTCGCGGCGCGCGGCGGCCTGGAGGACGCCGAGTTCGCCTGGGGCCCGGAGTTCATGCCGCAGGGCCGCCACATGGCCAACACGTGGCAGGGCAGCTTCCCGCACCAGAACCTCGCCACCGACGGCTTCGAGCGCACCTCGCCCGTCGACGCGTTTCCCCCCAATGGGCACGGCCTGCTGGACATGATCGGCAACGTCTGGGAGTGGACGCAGGACTGGTACGCCGCCGCCCACGCCGACAGCGCGCAGCGCCCGTGCTGCGCGCCCGTAAACCCGCGCGGCGGCAGCGAGCAGGGCAGCTTCGATCCCTGCCAGCCGGAAGTGCGCATCGCGCGCAAGGTGCTCAAGGGCGGCTCGCACCTGTGCGCGCCCAACTACTGCCGGCGCTACCGGCCGGCGGCACGGCATGCGCAGCCGGTGGACACGTCGACCAGCCACGTGGGCTTCCGCTGCGTGAAGCGGGCGCCGGGGTGATCCATGCGTGAATGGCTGGCGTGGCTGACGGAGCCGGCCATCGTGCTGCCCGATGGCATCGCGGTGATCCGCACCTTCCTCAGCTACTTCCTCGAACGCGACCTCGAGGACGTGCGCGAGCGCCAGCGCGCGAACGCCTGAGAGGCCGAAGGAGCACTGCATGGACGACCCCACCGTGGACGAGCGGGAATCCCTGGAGCGCCCGGCGCGGGTGGCGGAAACGGCGCCGCCGCCGGAGCCCGACATCCAGCCGCCGCCGACGGATCCGTCGACCGTGCTGTCGCGGCATCGGACGCACCTGTCGACGCACCGCACCTCGCTGTCGGAGCACCGCACGGCCCTGTCGGAGCACCGCACCGACCTCTCGACCTACCGGACGACCCTGTCGCGGCGCCGCACGGACATGTCGATGCGCCGCACCGGCATGTCCTTCCAGCGCACGCGCATGAGTGCCGACCGGACGCTGATGTCGGTGCTGCGCACTTCCTTGTCGCTGATCAGCTTCGGCTTCACGATCTACCAGGTGTTCGACAAGCTCGCCCACAACGAAGTCATACGCAACGTCAACGCGCCGCGCAATTTCGGCACGGCACTCGTGTCGCTGGGCATCCTGATGCTGGCGATCGGCATCGTCTACCACGTGCAGTTCATGCTGGGGCTGCGCCGCATCCGCTCCGAGATGAAGGCCGCAGGCCTGGTCCACGGCGAGAGCGGCTTTCCGCCTTCGTTCACGCTGGTGACGGCGCTGATCCTGCTGCTGGTCGGCCTGTTCGCGATCGTCAGCATGGTCTTCCACATCGGGCCGTTCGGCTGAGGCCGCACGCGCCTTCGACTGCCGATCCCGCTCTTCAATCCAGACCCCTCGGCCTCGATCGCGGGCCGGGCGGTCACGTGTCGTCGACGGCTTCGTGCCTCGCGGCTGACACCACCCCCATGACTTCCATCAGCATTTCCAGTTCCACGGGTTTCACGAAGTGGCGGTCGAATCCGGCCTCCTTCGACTTCCGCCGGTCTTCGGCCTGGCCCCAGCCGCTCACCGCGATCAGCAGGATCCCGCTGCCACCCGGCGCCTGGCGGATGCGCCTGGCGACTTCATGGCCGTCCAGGCTCGGCAAGCCGATGTCCAGGATGACCACGCCCGGGCGGAACGACGCCGCGGCGCTGACCGCTGCCAGTCCATCGTGCACCATGAGGGTCTCGTAGCCGAGGATTCCGAGGAACTGCGCCATCGTCGCCGCGCCGTCCACGTTGTCGTCCACCACCAGCACGCGAACGCCCTTGTCGCCCGAGGCATGCAGCCTGGGCCCGCCCCCGCCCGGTTCGGCGGGCGGCCGCATGTCCGACATCGGCAGGCGCACCGTGAATTTCGAGCCGGTGCCCGGCCCATCGCTGGCGGCTTCGACCTGGCCGCCATGCATCTCGACGAGCTGCCGCACGAGCGCCAGGCCGATGCCGAGGCCGCCCTGCGAGCGTTCCAGCGACCGGTCCACCTGCGTGAACATGTCGAACACGCGCGGCAGCAACTGCACCGGGATGCCCACGCCCGAATCCTCCACCGTGATGACCGCGAAGCCATCCTGCCGCCCCGCCGTCACCGTGATGCGGCCCCCGTCGGGGGTGTATTTCGCCGCGTTGTTCAGGAGGTTCGCGATGATCTGGCACAGGCGGGTGGGGTCCGCCGCCACGAACAGCGTGCGCGGCGGGGGCACGACGAGCGTCAGTTCGTGCTTGCCCGCCCGGATCATCGGCTGGCTCGTTTCCAGCGCATCCTGCACGGCCGTCACCACGTCGGCCTGTTCGATGCGCAGTTCCACCTTGCCCTGGCTGATGCGGCTCACGTCCAGCAGGTCGTCCACCAGGTGGACCAGCTGCGCGAGCTGCCGCTCGATGATGTTCCGGGCCGATTCCTTGACCTGCGCTTCCGGCGAAAGCGCCATGATGTGCAGCGCATTGCGGATCGGCGCAAGCGGGTTGCGCAGTTCGTGCGCCAGCGTGGCCAGGAACTCGTCCTTCCTGCGGTCGGCCTCCTTCAGCGCCGCCGCCGTCTGCGCCAGCGCGCGGTCCGCGAGCACTCTTTCGGTGACGTCGCGGATCACGTACAGGAAGCCCGTGGTCTGCCCGTCGCCATCGCGCAGCGCCGAGATCGTCGTCTCGACATGCGTCTGGGCGCCGTCGGCATTCCGGTGCACGAGGTTGCCCCGGAAGACGCCGTGCACACGCAGGGATTCAGCGGCAGCTTCACGCGCACCCTCGCCCTCGGGCCAGACTTCGGTGAACACCTCGCCCTTCAGGCGTCCCAGGGTCGCCGACGCGTCCTTGCCGTACTGCTTCTCCGCAGCCGGATTCATGAAGACGACGTGCTCGTCGGCATCGAAGGCGAGCACGGCGTCCTGCATCTGCGCGAGCACGTCCTGGCGCAGCCTGTTGGCCACCGCGTTGGACGAGTCGAGCGTGTAGATGTCGCTGCCCACGACCAGCGCGTCGACGTCGCCCTGCCGGATGGCCCACAGGGTCTCCTCCGCCTCGTCGAGGCGGATGCGCAGTTCTTCCAGCTCCGCGCGCATCACGTCCGGATCCTCGGAGCCGGTCGGCATCGGTTCCTCGGGCTGGGTTTTCGCCATGCTAGGACCCCAGGTTCAGGCCGTCGAGCAGGCGGGCCGGGTTCGACATGTCGCCGATGAAGCGGCGCACCGGCAGGGGCCAGACGCGCAGCAGGGTCGGCGCCGCGATGACCTCGTCGCTGGCCGCGCGCTCCACGTGGTCGGCAATGCTCAGGATCTCGAGCTCGTAGCGGCCCGGCATGTGCGCTTCGCAGAAGGCGCGCGTGTTGACGACGGCGCGCGCGGACAGCGGGGCCGCCGAACTCACCCACAGGCGCAGCATGCAGGCGCAATCCTTCCGTTTGGGACGAACGGGTTCGACGGCCTTGCCCACGCTCATTCCTTGGCCGCCGCGAGCGGCAGCAGGTTCAGGCCCACCAGCACGCGTTCCTTGTTGGACAGGTCGCCGATGATCTTGCGGATCGGCGTCGGAAACTTGCGCACCAGCGTCGGCACCGCCAGGATCTGGTCGCCGGCCGCCAGCTTCGGGTTGACCAGCAGGTCGATGACCTCGATGGTGTAGCGGCCGGCCAGGTGGTTCTCGCAGATCAGCTTGAGGTTGGCGAGCGCGGCCTCGGACTTGGCCGTCTTCCCCGCGACGTAAAGCCGCAGCTGCCACTCGGCAACGGAGGGGGCGGCCTTCTTCCTGGATGACGTGGCCGTGCTCATCGCGCGCCCCTCGCGGACTTCGATCCGTTCCCGTCCGGGCCGCGCGCGGTCTTCTGCCTGCCGCTGGCCGCGGCGATCTCGCGCGAGCGCGACGCGAGGCCTTCCGCCTCGAACTTCTCGCGCGCGATGGCGAACTCGACCTCGCCGGCGCGCTCCTCCGCCTCGGCGGTCAGGGCCGCGATCTGCGCGTCGAGGGCCCGCCGCCGGTTCGCCAGGTCGCGCATGCGCCGCTCGTGGTCGCTGCCACGCAGCTGGCTCGCCGCGAGCTCCTGCGCTTCCTGCGCGATGCGCGCGGTGCCCGTCAAAACGCGGTCGCCCGAGAGGTAGACATCGATGAGGTCGACGCCGTTGTCGCTGAAGACGAACTCGCGCACCTGGTTGGAGTGGTACATGCCTCTCGACTTGAGCACCTGCAGGGTCCGCGTGCGTTCGCCGTTGTAGGCCAGGTTGGTCAGCAGCAGCCAGCTGTCCATGAGCGACGACACGCCGACTTCGGAACTCGCGATCGCGGTCGCCACATCGACCGTGAGGGAGGTGAACATCGCGGTGACGCCCTCCTGCTTCAGGAAGTCGATCAGGCGCATCAGCGTGAGCTTGAGCCCCACGTCCTCGCGCTGGTTGCTCAGGTTGCTGATCGGATCCACGACGACCACGGAAGGCTTGAACTCGCGCACCAGGTCGTACATCAGCACCAGGTGCTGCTCCAGCCCGTGCAGCGTGGGCCGCGACGCGTGGATCTGCAGCAGCCCGTTCCTGACCCACCGGCCCAGGTCGAGGCCGATCGATCGCATGTTGCGCAGCAGTTGGCCTTCGGACTCTTCGTACGCGAAGAACAGGGCCCGCTCGCCGCGGGAGCAGGCGGCGTGGGCGAAGCTCGCTGCCACGCTGCTCTTGCCGGTGCCCGGCGCGCCGGATACCAGGACGCTGCTGCCCTTGTAGAAGCCCTTGCCACTGAGCATCTCGTCCAGGCCCGGGATCCCGGTGCCCACCCGCTTCTCCGTCACCTTGTGGTCCAGGCGGAGCGAGGTGACGGGCAGCACCGATAACCCGTGCGCGCCGATGAGGAAGGGGTATTCGTTCGTGCCGTGCGACGAGCCCCGGTACTTCACGATGCGCAAGCGCCGCGTGGACACCTGGTCGACGATGCGATGGTCGAGGAGGATGACGCAGTCGGCCACGTATTCCTCGAGCCCGTAACGCGTGAGGGTCCCGTCGCCGCGCTCGGCGGTGATCACGGCGGTCACCCCTTTTTCCTTCAGCCAGTGGAAGAGCCTGCGCAGTTCGGCGCGCAGGATCGCCTGGTTGGGCAGGCCGGCGAAGAGCGCCTCGATGGTGTCGAGGACCACTCGCTTCGCGCCGATCGAATCGATGGCGTAGGCCAGGCGGATGAACAGCCCCTCGAGGTCGTACTCGCCCGTCTCCTGGATCTCGCTGCGCTCGACCCTCACGTAGTCGAGCACCACCTTGCGCTGGCGCTGCAGCCTGTCCAGGTCGAACCCCAGCGACCGCATGTTGTCGGTGAGTTCCTGCGTGCTCTCCTCGAAGGTCATGATGACGCCCGGCTCGCCATGAACCACGGCGCCGCGCACGATGAACTCGGCAGCCAGCAGGGTCTTGCCGCAGCCGGCCGCGCCACAGACAAGGGTGGGACGACCCGCGGGCAACCCCCCTTCGGTGATCTCGTCCAGGCCGCTGATGCCGGTGAGCGTCTTCCTCAGTTGCTCGGGAGGGGGCACGCTTCTTGCCGATCGTTTCTGAGCCATCTCGGGGGTGGGCAGTTTCCTGAATTACTCTAACGCTCAATGGAGCCGGGCGCACACCAAGCCGATGAAGGCGGGGCGCTGGGACTTGCGCAGGATGCCCCATCCGGCTGAGGCTCGGCGCCAGACAATGCCTCATCCTTGGCCCGGACGGAACCGGATGCGCCAGACGGAAAAACCGGAAATGGCCCCTGTCCCGGAGTCTTCCCCGATTCGCCCTCACGGCCGAGCCGAGCGCGAACACTCCTCGGCACCGTGTGCGCCGCCGCACAGACGCCGGCCGCCCGACCGCGCACCCTCGGCTCATGCTCACCCCTGACGACATCACGGACGCCGGCTTCTACTGGTACCTCGATGCGATGGGCTCGGCACCCCAGGTGATCGAGGTCGTGGGTCAGGACGTGCTCATGGTGCGCTTCTGTGGACGCGAGGACGAGGATGCGCTCGCCGAGCTGGCGGGGACCCTGGTCGGGCCGCTGCGGCCGCCCGGGGCCTGGCAGGCCCTCAACGAAGTCGAGAACAAGGCCGTCCAGGCCGCACTTTCCAGGCTGGGAGGCAGGGTGCCCGGGGCCGTGAAGGAAGACGGCGAAGGCCATCCCTGCTGATTTGAAGTCCCTGCACGAAGGACGGCTGATGAACACCAACACACTGGATACGGCCCGCGCGAACCTGAACGAGGCGCTGCGCGAGGAAGGTGAAGCCCTGGCGAGCGCGGGCGAGGCCGTGAAGACCAGCGGCGCCGCGAGCCTGGAGGCAGAGAAGGCCATGCGCTCGGCCCTGGCGGCGCATGCACGTTCCAACGCGGCTGCCGGCGAAGTGCGCGCGCTGAACGCCGACGCCGAGCGCGTCGACGCGGCTGCCCGGGCCGCCGCGGCCACCTCCGTGCCGACGGATGCAGCCCCACAGCCGGGGAGCTGGAGGCCACGCTACCGGCCGGCGTGACTCCCGCAGCGTTCGCCCTCGACGAGCCGGTCCTGTAGGAGAAAGCCGCCGGCCGTGCGTTCAGTGCGTTGCCGCACAGACCGGCCCCGGAACCCTCCGTACCCTGCCTCGCACGCCCGACGTAGGGGCGAGGAAGTCTTGCGTCATGCCCAACCGAGGAGAGATGAATGCCCAAGGGACAACAGCGCGGCAACAAGGAAGCCAAGAAGCCGAAGAAGGCACCGGCGCCGGCGCCCATCCCGGCGGGAACCGCCTCCGTGGCCCCCACGGCGAAAGCCGGGCCGCCTCGCTGGCTGAAGAAGTAGCGCGCCTGGCGGTCCCCCGGATCGGGGGCGAGTGAAGGCGCGGACGCATCCCAGGCTGCGCCCGCAGCGCGCGCGGGCCGGAAACGCGCAGCCATGGGCCGTGGTGGATGCCGCATACGGCGATGCGCCCCTGCGCGCGGAGCTGCTCACCACCGACCAGATGGAGCGGCACGGCAGGTTGCTGGCCGAGGCGCACGACTGGGAACTCTCGCGCGCGCCCGACCGGCTGCTGCCGCGCCTGGCCGACAACCGCCGCACGCTCGCGGCGGTCTGCGCCCTGCTCTGCGAGGACCCCCAGCGCCGGGGCACGCCCGCCGGCGATTGGCTGGTCGACAACGATTACCTGCTGCAGGAAGAGACGCGCCGCGCCGCGCGCTTGCTGCCCACGGGCTACAGCCGTGAGCTGCCGCGCCTGCGCACCGGCCGGGGCGCCGGACTGCCGCGGGTCTACGACCTCGCCGTGCAGTCCGTGTCGCACGGCGACGGGCGGCTGGAGCTCGCCTCGCTGACGGGCTTCGTCGCGGCCTACCAGTCGGTGCGTCCGCTGCTGCTGGGCGAGCTCTGGGCTTTCCCCATCATGCTGCGGCTGGCGCTGATCGAGAACCTGCGCCGCGTGGCGGTGCAGGTGGCCGCCAGCCGCAGCGAACGCAACCTGGCCGGCCAATGGTCGGACCGCATGTTCGAGGTGGCGGAGCGCGACCCCAAGGGGCTGATCCTGGTGGTGGCCGACATGGCACGCTCGGAACCGCCGATGACCGCGCCGTTCGTGGCCGAACTGGTGCGGCGCCTGCACGGCCACACCGCGGCCCTGGCGCTGCCCCTCACCTGGCTGGAACAGCGGCTGGCGGAGAACCACCAGAACGCCGAGCAGCTCGTGCAGCTGGAGGCGCAGCACCAGGCCGCCGAACAGGTCTCGGTGAGCAACAGCATCGGCAGCCTGCGCCTGCTCGCCGCCACCGACTGGCGCGAGTTCGTGGAGACGCTGTCCACCGTGGAGCGCACGCTGCGCGGCGACCCGATCGGCGTCTATGCCCGCATGGACTTCGCCACCCGTGACGCCTACCGCCACGCGGTCGAGCGCATCGCGCGCCACAGCGAGGCCAGCGAGGGCGAGGTGGCCGAGGCGGCGCTCGCGCTGGCCGTGGAAGCCGCCGCGCGCGTCACGTCCGACGACCAGCGGCAGGCGCACGTCGGCTACTACCTGGTCGGCCCGGGCCACACGGCCACCGAGTCGCAGGTCGGCATGCAACCGGACTTCCCGGAGCGCCTGCGGCGCGAATTCGCGCGCCACCCCCTGGCCTGGTATGCCGGCAGCATCGTGTCCGCCAGCTTCGTGCTGCCCGCCCTGGTGCTGTGGTGGGCGGGGGGCGCTGCCCTGCCATGGATGCGCGAGCGCCCGGGCGGCTGGCCGCTCGCCGCGGTGCTGGGGATCGTGCTGGCGCTCGCGGCCAGCCAGCTGGCCGTCGCGCTGGTGAACTGGCTGGTCTCCCTGACGGCGCGGCCGCAGGCGCTGCCGCGCATGGATTTCTCCCACGGCATCCCGCCGGCCTCGCGCACCCTGGTCGTCGTGCCCACCATGCTGGCCAGCGAGGATGGCGTCGCCGCCCTGGTCGAAGCGCTGGAAGTCCGCTTCCTCGCCAACCGCGATCCGCAACTGCGCTTCGCCTTGTTGACCGACTTCCAGGACGCGCGGTCCGAGCAAATGCCCGCCGACGAGGCCCTGCTGCACGCCGCCCGCGCGGGCATCGAGGCCCTGAACGAGCGCTATCCGGATCCTTCGGGGCCGGCCTGCGGCAGCCGCTTCTTCCTGTTCCACCGCGCGCGCCAGTGGAACCCGCGCGAGAACACCTGGATGGGCTACGAGCGCAAGCGCGGCAAGCTCGCCGACCTCAATGCGCTGCTGCGCGAGGGCGACACGGGGCGCTTCGCCGCCGTGGTCGGCGACCTGTGGCTGCTTTCCGGCGTGCGCTACGTCATCACGCTGGACACCGACACGCAGCTGCCGCGCGACGCCGGCTGGAAGTTCGTTGCCACCATGGCGCATCCGCTGAACCGCCCGCGCATCGCCGGCGCCGACGAGGCGCGCCGCGTGGTGGAGGGCTACGGCATCCTGCAGCCGCGCGTGGGCGTCAGCCTGGTGGCCGCCAATCGCTCGTGGTACGGGCGCCTGTACGGCGGCGACTCGGGGGTGGACCCGTACACGCGCGCGGTGAGCGACGTCTACCAGGACGTGTTCGGCGAAGGCTCGTTCATCGGCAAGGGCATCTACGACGTCGCGGCCTTCGAGCACGTGATGGCCGGGCGCATGCCCGAAAACCTGATCCTCAGCCACGACCTGCTGGAAGGCTGCTACGCGCGCAGCGGCCTGCTGAGCGACGTGGAACTGGTGGAGGATTCGCCCTCGCGCTACGACGCGGACGTGCGGCGGCGCCATCGCTGGATGCGCGGCGACTGGCAGATCGCCGGCTGGCTGCTGCCGCGGGTGCGCCTGCCGGTGACGGACCCCGGCGCCGCGGCGCCAGTGCGCCTGGTGTCGGTGCGCAATCCGCTGTCGGCCCTGTCACGCTGGAAGATCCTCGACAACCTGCGGCGCAGCCTGGCGCCCGGCGCGCTCACCGCTTCCTTCGTGCTGGGATGGACCGTGCTGCAAGCGCCCTGGCTGTGGACGCTGGCCGGCGTGGCGGTGCTGCTCCTGCCCTCCCTGCTGGCGCTCGTCGCCGATCTCGTGCGCAAACCCGCGGACCTGCCCTGGCCGCAACACCTGGCGTCGATCGCGCCCGCGGCGCGGCGCGGTGCGGGTCAGGCGCTCATTGCGCTGGCCTGCCTGCCGTATGAAGCGTGGATCAGCCTCGACGCGGTGCTGCGGACGGTGTGGCGGATGAGGCTGTCGGGCCGCCGCCTGCTCGAGTGGCAACCCGCGGTCGACGCCGAACGCCCCCGCCCGGGCGGGGCTGCCCGCGACCTGCTGGCGACCGTGCGGCGCATGGGGATCGCACCCGCCTGCGCGCTCGCCGTCGCCGCAGCGCTCGAGGCCTTGCGTCCCGACGCCCTGCACGCTGCCAGCGCGGTGCTGGCACTGTGGCTGCTCGCGCCGGTGCTGGCGTGGTGGATCAGCCAGCCGGTGGCCGCCGCGCGCAACGTGCTCGATGCCACGGAAGCGGCCGAACTGCGGCGGCTGGCCCGCCGCACCTGGGCCTTCTTCGAAAGTTTCGTCACCGCCGACGACAACTTCCTGCCCCCCGACAACATGCAGGAGGTGCCCGAGGAGCGCGTGGCGCACCGCACCTCGCCCACCAACATCGGGCTGTCGCTGCTCGCCAACCTGGCTGCCCGCGACTTCGGCTACCTCACCGAGCAACAGCTCGTGGAACGCACCACCGCCACCTTCGACACGATGGACCGGCTCCAGCGTTTCCAGGGGCACTTCCTCAACTGGTACGACACGCGGTCACTCCAACCGCTGCGGCCGGCCTACGTCTCGAGCGTCGACAGCGGCAACCTCTCGGGGCACCTGCTCACCCTGCGCTCGGGCCTGCTGATGCTGGCCGACGCAGCGCCCGAGTGGCAGCCGCTGTTCGACGGCTTGCGCGATACGTTCGAGCTCGCGTGCGAGGCTGCCGGGGGCGCGCTTCCCGGCGCCGCCGCGGTGCGCTTCGCCGCCTTGCTCGACGAGCGGAAGGCGCCGCAGGGCGAGCCCGGACCGCGGGCCTTCGACGCCCTGCACGACTGCGCCGTCGACATGCTGGTCGAGTCCGGCCCGGAGCCCGTGGAAGCCGACCGCTGGGTGCGCGCGCTGGTCCACCAATGCGCTGCCGCGCGGGCCGCGCTGCTGCAGCTGGAGCCGGCCGCGCCCCGCGTCGCCGGCGGCGCCTGGGACGCGACGGCGCTGCTCGCACGGCGCACCGCCTTGCAGGCGCTGGCGCAGCGCGCGGGCGCGCTGGCCTCGGCGGATCCCGCCTTCCTCTACGACACGAGCTGCCATCTGCTGGCCATCGGCTACAACGTCGACGACCGCCGCCACGATGCGGGCTATTACGACCTGCTGGCTTCCGAGGCGCGGCTGGCCGTGTTCGTGGCGATCGCGCAGGCGCAGCTGCCGCAACAGAGCTGGTTCGCGCTCGGGCGCCAGTCCGCGGCGGTGGGGGGCGCGGCTGTGCTGCTGTCGTGGAGCGGCTCGATGTTCGAGTACCTGATGCCGATGCTGGTGATGCCGACCTATGGCAACACGCTGCTGGCGCGGGCGATGCAGGGCGCCGTGCAGCGCCAGATCCAGTACGGCCGCCAGCGCGGCGTGCCCTGGGGCATGTCGGAGTCCGGGTACAACCTCACCGATGCGCACCTGAACTACCAGTACCGCGCCTTCGGCGTGCCGGGGCTGGGGCTGCAGCGCGGCCTCGGCGAGGACCTGGTGGTGGCGCCGTACGCCACGGTCATGGCGCTGATGGTCGACCCTGCCGCCGCGGTGCAGAACCTTCGCCGGCTCGCCGGCGAAGGCGCCGCCGGCCGCTTCGGCTTCTACGAAGCGGTGGACTACACCCCCGCGCGCCTGCGGCACGGCGAGACCCATGCCGTCGTGCGTTCCCACATGGCCCACCACCAGGGCATGAGCCTGCTGGCGCTGGCGCACGTGCTGCTGGATGCGCCGATGCAGCGGCGTTTCGCCGCCGAGGTGCGGCTGCGCGCGACCCTGCTGCTGCTGCAGGAGCGCATCCCCCGGGGCATCGCGCTTCACCGCGAAGCCCCGGACGCGGCGGAAGATCGCGCCAGCATCGCCGGCGCCGCCATCCCGATGCGCGTCGTCACCACGCCGGACACGCCGACGCCCGAGGTGCAGCTGCTGTCGAACGGCCGCTACCACGTGATGCTCACCCATGCCGGCGGCGGCTACAGCCGCTGGAAGGACCTCGCGCTCACCCGCTGGCACGAGGACGGCACCACCGACGCCTGCGGCAGCTTCTGCTACCTGCGCGACCTGGACACGGGCACCGTCTGGTCCGCCGCCCACCAGCCCACGCGCGAGCCGGCGGAACAGGACGAAGCGATCTTCACCGAAGGCCGCGCGGAATTCCGCCGCCGCGCCCAGGGCATCGAGGCCTACACCGAGGTCGTGGTCTCGCCCGAGGACGACATCGAGCTGCGCCGCCTGCGGCTGACCAACCTGGGGGATACCCGGCGCACCATCGAGGTCACCAGCTACACGGAACCGGTGCTCGCGACCGCCGCGTCCGACGCCCAGCACCCCGCCTTCAGCAAGCTGTTCCTGCAGACCGAAATCGTGGCTGACCCGCCTGCGCTGCTGTGCACGCGCCGGCCCCGCTCCGCCGAAGAGGCCTCGCCTTCCATGTTCCACCTGGTCGCGGTGCATGGCGCGCCCAGCGGCGAGGCTTCGCACGAGAGCGACCGGGCACGCTTCATCGGCCGCGGCCGCAGCCTGCAGGCGCCGGCGGCGCTGGGCGCGGTGCAGCCGCTCTCCGGCAGCAGCGGCGCGGTGCTCGACCCGGTGCTGGCCACCCGCCGCGTCGTTACGCTGGAGCCGGAGCAGAGCGCGGTGATCGACCTCGTCTGGGGCGCGGCGGACAGCCGCGAGGCCTGCCTTGCGCTGGTCCACAAGTACATCGACCGCCGGCTCGCGGACCGCGTGTTCGAGCTGGCGTGGACGCACAGCCAGGTGAGCCTGCGGCAGCTCAACGTGAGCGAGGGGGAGGCCCAGCTCTACGCCCGGCTGGCCAACGGCGTGGTCCATGCCGATGCGCCGTTGCGGGCGGCGCCGGGCGTGCTGCTGCGCAACCGGCGGCCGCAGTCGGGCCTGTGGGGCTACGCGATCTCCGGCGACCTGCCGATCGTGCTGCTGCAGGTGGGCGATGCCGCCAACATCGCGCTGGTGCACCAGCTGGTGCACGCGCACGCGTGGTGGCGCCTCAAGGGCCTGCAGGTGGACCTGGTGATCTGGAACGAGGAGCGCGACGTGTACCGCCAGCGGCTGCAGGAGCAGATCCTGGGGCTGATCGCGGGCAGCATCGAGTCGCACGAGGTCGACCGGCCCGGCGGCATCTTCGTGCGCCAGGCGGAGCAGATCGCGGTGGAAGACCGCGTGCTGCTGCAGGCCGTGGCGCGCGTCGTCCTCAGCGACCGCCTCGGTTCGCTGGCCGACCAGGTCGGCCGCAAGCGCGTGCAGCAGCGGCGCGTAGGCCCCCTCGAGACGACCCGCGCGCCCGCCGTCGTGCCGCGCGGCAGCGCGCCGCCGCGCCCGCGGCTGCTGTTCGACAACGGCCTCGGCGGCTTCGCGCCCGACGGCCGCGAGTACGTGATCGCCGCGCCGGCGGGCGAGCGGCCTCCCGCCCCGTGGGTCAACGTCATCGCGAATCCGCGCTTCGGCACCGTCGTCTCCGATGGCGGCAGCAGCTACACCTGGTGCGAGAACGCGCACGAGCTGCGGCTGACGCCGTGGCACAACGACGCGGTGACCGACGACTGCGGCGAGGTGCTGTACCTGCGCGACGAGGAGACGGGGCAGGTCTGGAATCCGACCTCCCTGCCGCTGGCGGACGACGGCGCTGCGCCGTTCGTGACGCGGCACGGCTTCGGCTACAGCGTGTTCGAGCACGACGCCAACGGCATCCACAGCGAACTCACCGTGTTCGTCGCCACCGACGCGGCGGTGAAGTTCTCGCGGCTGGTGCTGCGCAACGACGGCGGGCGGGCCTGCCGGCTCTCGGTGACCGCGTACGTGGAGTGGGTGCTGGGGGACATGCGCGCGAAGACGGGGGTCCACATCCAGACCGAGGTGGCCGGCAGCGGCGCCGTGATGGCGCGCAACCGCTACAGCAACCAGTTCGGCGACTGGCTGGGTTTCCTGGATGTCGACGAGGCCGACCGGCTGGCCGGCACGATGACCTGCGACCGCGGCGAATTCATCGGGCGCAACGGCTCGTTGCGCCGGCCCGACGCGCTGCGCCGCGCGCACCTGTCCGGCCGCAGCGGCGCGGCGATGGACCCGTGCGCCGCGATCCAGGTGCCGGTGCGGCTGGACCCCGGCGAGTCGCGCGAAGTGAGCTTCCGGCTCGGCATGGGCCGCAGCCTCGACGAAGTGCAGCAGCTGGTGCGGCGCTTCCGCGGCCGCGCCGCCGTGCAGCAGGCGCTGGCGGACGTGCACGCGTACTGGAAGCACCTGCTGGGCTCGGTGCAGGTCCGCACGCCGGACCCGGCGCTCGACCTGCTGGCCAACGGCTGGCTCGTCTACCAGACGCTCGCCTGCCGCATGATGGCGCGCAGCGGCCACTACCAGTCGGGCGGTGCCTTCGGCTTCCGCGACCAGCTGCAGGACGCGATGGCGCTGGTGCACTCCCGACCGCAGCTGCTGCGCGAGCATCTCGTGGCGTGCGCGGGGCGCCAGTTCCAGGAAGGCGACGTGCAGCACTGGTGGCACCCGCCCGGGGGCCAGGGCGTCCGCACCCACATCGCCGACGACTACCTGTGGCTGCCGCTGGCGCTGTGCCGGTACGTGGAGGCCACCAACGACACCGGCGTGCTGGACGAAAGCGTGCCCTTCCTCGAGGGCCGGGCGCTGCCCCCCGAGCAGGAGTCCTGGTACGACCTGCCGGCGCGCTCCGGCCGCAGTGCCAGCGTGTATGCGCACGCGGCGCTCGCCCTGGAACATGGCCTGCGATTCGGGGAGCTCGGGCTGCCCCTGATGGGCGGCGGCGACTGGAACGACGGCATGAACCGGGTCGGCCACGGCGGACGGGGCGAAAGCGTGTGGCTGGGGTTCTTCCTCTGCGAGGTGCTGCGCCAGTTCGCGCCGCTCGCGCGCCGCCGCGGGGACGACTCCCTGGCCCGGCGCTGCGACTCCGAGCGGCTGGCGCTGCGCGCGCGGCTGGAGGCCTCGGCCTGGGACGGCCAGTGGTATCGCCGCGCGTGGTTCGACGATGGCACCCCGCTCGGCTCCCGCGACAGCGCGGAATGCAGCATCGACGCGATCGCGCAGAGCTGGTCGGTGCTGGACGGCACGACGGACACGCCGCGCACGCGCGAAGCAATGACCTCGCTGGCGGCGCGGCTGGTGCGGCCCGAGGCCATGCTGGTGCAGCTGCTGGATCCGCCGTTCGACCGCAAGGGGCCGGACCCGGGCTACATCGCCGGCTACCTGCCGGGTGTGCGCGAGAACGGTGGACAGTACACGCATGCCGCGGTATGGGCGGCGATGGCGTTCGCGGCGCTCGGCGACGCGCATCGCGCGTGGCAGCTGATGGACATCATCAACCCCCTGCACCACGGTCGCACGCCGCAGGAAGTGGCCGTGTACCAGGTGGAGCCGTACGTGGTGGCGGCCGACGTCTACAGCATGCCCCCGCACACCGGCCGCGGCGGCTGGACCTGGTATACCGGCTCCGCGGGGTGGATGTACCGCCTCGTCCTCGAATCGCTGCTCGGGCTGCGGCTGCGCATCGACGACGAGGGCGCATGGCTGGCGATCGTGCCCTGCGTGCCGGAACACTGGACCTCGTTCGGGGTGGACTACCGCTTCCGCGATACCGTCTACCGCATCGAGATCGTGCTCACCGGCGAAGCGGACGCGCCGACGGCAATCGAGCTGGACGGCCGCCAGCAGGCCGGCGATGCGCTGGCGCTCGTCGACGACCGGAAGGACCACGCGGTGCGCGTGCGCACGGCACGGGTCCGGACAGGCACTGCGGCGACCGCCATGGTGGAGTGAGCGGCCCCGGTCCAGGGCGTCCGGGCGCCGGCCCCACAGGGCCGGCCGCCTCCCTATACTGGACCGGCATGGACAGCCCGCCGGATCCCCGGAAGAACCTCCTCCTCGCCGCCCTGCCGGCCGAGGAGTGGGCGCGCTGGCAACCCGAGCTCGAACCGGTGACGATGCCGCTGGGGCAGGTGCTTTCCGAGTCCGGCAGGGCGATGACGCACGTGTACTTCCCCACCACGTGCATCGTTTCGCTGCTGTACGTGATGGAAGACGGCGCGTCGGCGGAGATCGCGGTGATCGGCAACGAAGGCCTGGTCGGGATTTCCCTGTTCATGGGGGGCGAGACCACGCCGAGCCGGTGCGTCGTGCAGAGCGCCGGCGAAGGTTTCCGCATGAGCGGCCAGGCCCTGAAGCAGGAATTCAGCCGCTCGGGGCCGGTGATGCACCTGCTGCTGCGCTACACGCAGGCCCTGATCACGCAGATGGTGCAGACGGCGGCCTGCAATCGCCATCACTCGCTGGACCAGCAGTTGTGCCGCTGGTTGCTGCTCAGCCTCGACCGCCTGGCGGGGAACGACCTGGTGATGACGCAGGAACTGATCGCCAACATGCTCGGCGTGCGCCGCGAAGGGGTGACCGGGGCGGCGCTCGATCTACAGCGTGCCGGGCTGATCCGCTACCACCGCGGCCGCATCACGGTGCTGGACCGCCCAGGCCTCGAGCAGCGCACGTGCGAGTGCTATGCCGTCGTGCGCAGGGAATACGAGCGACTGCTGTCGGCGCCTCTCGTGCCGTAGCCGGCGCAGGGCACGGTCATTCGTCCAGGCGTCGCGCCGGCCCCGCCATCACGTCCGCTGGCGCGGCGGCCTTGTTCGCCGCGATGGCCTCGTGCAGCCGCTGCCGGGCGACCATCCTGGCCATCGTGGCGCGGTGCTGGAGCAGTGCCGGCACCGAACGCCCGGAAGCCCGGTAGGCGTGCCACGCGGCGTACAGGCACCGCTCCGCCTCGCTGGCCGTCTCGTCGGCATCCTTCCATGCCTGCAGTGCGTCGCTCGTGCGCGGGGGCGGCGCGTCGCCGGCAGGCGTGCCGGTGCGCGGTTCAGGCTGCATGGTGGCGCGGCAGGCGCACCGGGAATGGTGTCCCAGGGGGCCCCGCGGGAGTGGAGGGCAGATGGCCGATGACAGTCGGCGATGCGGAGAAGGTGGAGCGCTGCATGAGGTACTTCGTTGGAGAGGTGCGCATGCAGACTGATCGGGTGAACCCCATCGGCCAGGGCACAACGGAAGCCGACATCAGGATTCAGGCAGTCTAAGCGGATTCCGTAGGCAGTGCGCGTATGGTTACCCGGCGCCCAAGCACTGGAAGTTCAGAACCGGAATTCTTTCCGGCCACCGCTCTGGCGGCGGCTCCCGTCGACATTCCCTGGCACACCGTGGACGTAGATCAGGCGCAGCCGCGAGCGGTGGCACCAGGGCCGCAACTCGCGCGTTCCACTCAAACTCTTTCAATCGTCGAGACTTGCTCCGTCAAGCAGCGCCTCTACGGCGAAACGGACGGCATGGTGATCTCCTCCTACGGACGAACGACGATGTCATTCCGTACCGAAGTGACGCCCTTGGTGCCGCGAGCCAGCGCGGCCGCACGGTCCTTCTCGGCCTGGGTCTTGACGAAGCCGCTGAGAATCACTTCGCCCTTGAGCGTCTCGACACTGATAGCCGTGCCCGGCACGCCCGAATCGGTGGCGAATTGGCCTTTGACATCGCCCGTGATCGTGGTGTCAGTCATGTACGAACCCATCGATTGCTGTCCACCGGTGACGCTGCAGCCGGCAACGGCCAGGGTCAGTGCGAGGATGGACGCGTATCCCACGCCTGGGATGGTTCGATTCAGCATGTGAATATCCTTTCGATGCGGGATGCCGGTTCAAGGCGGGCTGCAAGCATAGTCCAAGCCTTCCCGTGCCGCATCGAGTCACCATCGGGCATCGACGTGAAACTGCGCGGGAACTGCCTGTGGCCGGCGGCGGGACCTGGCCGGAACCGTGAGTCCGAACGCTGGCTCCGAAACTGACCGCCACCGTCCGGCTCCGGCATTCACCCGCGTGTGGCGGGTCGCGGAAGGAAAGAAAAGGCCTGCAACCCGGTGGGCGGGTTTGCAGGCCTCGATCATTGATGCCCTGCCGCGTCGTCTGCGCCATGGCCCAGACCATGTCCGGCCTCCCCTGCTTCATGCCCGGCAGCGTCGTCCGCGCCGTGGCCCATTCCATGGCCCGCAGTGGCGTTGCCGGTGCCGCTCCCCGGACCCGAGTTTGCCGACGGACCCGAGTTTGCGGAGGGACCCGAATTGCCCGACGGACCCGAATTCCCCGACGAGCCGGAGCTTGCCGAAGAACTTGCGCTCCCGGACGATCCTGAACTGCCCGACGACCCGGAGCTCCCCGACGAGCCCGAACTGCCCGAAGAACCCGAACTGCCACCACCACCACCACCACCACCACCACCTCCACCACCACCTCCACCACCGCCACCGCCACCGCCACCGCCACCGCCATGCGCGAGAGCGGATGCGGCGAACAGGCACAGTGTCAAGGTCACGATTCCATTCGCTGCGATCTTTCTGAAGCTGATCATGTCGATCTCCTGTAAGGACCGGGACTTGCCCGGTCCGAAAGTGGTCTACCCCTGGCCGATTTCCCTTTGGCTTTGACAGACGTGGGAATATTTCCCACGTCTGCGGCGGAGAGTACGCGGGAAACTTTCCCACGTCCAATATTTTTGTGTGACAATTTCCCACGCACCGGCCAGACCGGCACGCCACAAACAAATCACCTGCCCCATCGGTATGCCCGAGAGTCCTTCGTCCCATGCCGCGCCGCCTCGCGCGCTGATCCAGGCGCTGCGGCATGCATTGCGTCCGCTCGTGAAGGTCATGCTCGCGCGCGGCATGACCTTCCCCTACGCCAGCGAACTCCTGAAGTCGCTGTTCGTGGAAGTGGCGGACCGAGACTTTCGCCTGGACGGCAAGGTGCCGACCGACAGCCGGGTCAGCCTCGTGTCCGGGGTGCATCGCAAGGAAGTCAGTCGCCTGCGCGAGGTGCTGGAATCGGGTGAAGAGTCCGTGCCGGAGGTGATCTCCCTCGGCGCGCAGGTGGTGGCGCAATGGATGGGGGCCGCTCCCTACGTGGACGAAGGCGGGCACCCCCGGCCCCTGGCCCGTTTCGCGAGCGAAGGCGCGGAGCTGTCCTTCGAGGCGCTGGTCGCGCGGGTGAACCGGGACATCCGGCCGCGTGTCGTGCTCGACGAGTGGCTGCGCCTTGGCGTCGTGGAGATCGACGAGGACGGCCGCATCCGCCTGCACGCAGGCGCCTTCGTCCCCAGCAAGGGCTTCGACGAGATGAGCTTCTATTTCGGCCACAACGTGCATGACCATGCGGCGGCTGCAGCGCACAACCTGCTCGGTGGCGAGCCGCCTTTCATGGAGCGAAGCGTGCATTACGACGGGCTGAGCGCGGACGCTGTCGCGCAGCTCGCCCGCCAGGCGTCCACGCTGGGCATGGAGGCGCTGGTGGCCGTCAACAAGAACGCGCTGTCGCTGACGAAGCGCGGCGGGACGACCTCGCTTCCGCGTCAACGCATGACCTTCGGCGTGTACTTCTACGCCGAGGCGTCGGACGAAGCCGCGGCGGAAGCTCCACCCGCGGTCTCGAAAGCGGTTGCGGCCAAGCCGCCGGGCCGGCCGAGTCGCAAGAAGGCATAGCAATGGCCCATCCCAGGCCCCATCGCCTTGCTGGCGCCCTGTGCGCCGCCCTCCTGTGTGCGGGCCTGGCCCTGCCGGCGACGGCGCAGGACATCTGCAGGTCGGGCGCCTCGAAGGTCAATCCGGCTGCGGTCTCGGCCACGGGCGGGGCGGGCACCGGCGGCGCCGGCGGCATCGGGGGGACCGGCGGAGGCAGCGGTGCGGGAGGCGGCCGCGGCGGCATCGGCGGAACGGGAGTCACGGCAAGCGCGGGCACCCCCGGCGGCGGTATCGGAGGAACCGGCATCGTCGGCTTGATCACCGGCTTCGCCAGCATCTGCGTGAATGGGCTGGAGGTGCACTTCGATCGCGACACGCCCGTCTCCGACAACGGACATCCGAGTTCCGCGAGCCAGCTCGCCGTCGGCCAGGTGGTCGCCGTCCGAGCCACCGGCCAGGGCAAGGAACTGCGCGCCGAATCGATCGCTGTGATGCACGCCGTGGTGGGCCCCGTCGAGGCGATCAGGGACGAGGGCCGATCGATCCGGGTGCTTGGCGAAGACGTGATCGTGCTGACGCCCGTCGCCCTGCACCCCGGCGAGTGGGTGCGGGTCAGCGGGCACCGACAGGCCGATGGCGTGCTCGCGGCGACGAGCGTCGCGCCCTTGCCCCCCGCCGCACCCCGCCAGGCGCAGGTTTCCGGGCGCGTGACTGCGATCACCGCGGACGCGATGCAGGTCAACGGCACGCGGGTCCAGCTTCCAGCGGGCACGGCACCGCGCGGACTCGCGCTCGGCCAGCATGTGCGCGTGGCTGGTCCATGGGACGGAAGCAGCCTCCTCGCGGAAAGCGTGGCGATCAACCCGGCGCGCGACGAGATCGGGCTCGTGCGCGACGTGGTGCTCGAAGGGTATGTGCAGGAACTGGATGCAGGTTCCATCAGCCTGGGGCAGGACAGCCTGCAACTGGACGCCGGTGCGCAAGTGCTGGGCGGCAGTGCAGCCAGGCTGACACTCAACCAGTTCGTCCGCGTGACGGGACGCATGGATCCCGAACGGCGGATCGTGATCGACCGGGTCGTGATCGAAGCGGGTGGCCCGGGTGGCGCGGTGGGAAGTTCGGCTTCCGGACACGGGTCGAGCGGATCGAGCGGGTCGAGCGGCTCCCATGGCTCCAGTGGGTCCAGTGGCCAGGGTGGGTCCAGTGGCCCCGGTGGGTCGAGTTCAGGGGGCGGCAGTGCGTCCGGAAGCACAGGCCCATCCGGCAGTTCCGGAAGCAGTGGAGGCGGCGGCGGCGGCGGTGGCGGTGGCGGTGGCGGTGGCGGTGGCGGTGGCGGTGGCGGTGGCGGCGGCGGCGGCGGTGGGGGCGGCGGTGGTGGCGGCGGCGGCGGCGGTGGTGGTGGTGGTGGTGGCGGCGGAGGAGGCAAGTAACTTGGCCCGCCTTTCATGCAGGCCGCGTTCGCAACGCGCGAATCCGTCGCCGCCGACGCCCGAACTCACGTTTTCGGCCAGATCGCGGTCATTCGTCGTCGCTGCGTGCGTCAGCCCCAACGACCGGTATCGAAGGTGTTGCTGACTCTGCCCAGTGCCGCGGCGAACTGGGACTCGCGAGAGGCCGCTTGCACGCGGCTTGAACTGGCACTCCCGACCCCTGGGCCGACACCTGGCTTGTGGTTTTTGCGGTGGTTCGCGACCTGACCTCGCACCAGAGCTGTACGGCCAGACTCGGACGTTGAAGTCGACAAGGTCTTCATCGAACAACGATAGCGGCGGCAGGCCCAGTCTCCGGTGTGCAGGCGGGACGCTGCCGACACCGCCAGTCGTGGCTCATTCGGTGCCCGCTTCCTGGTGGGCCTGCGTGGCAGCCTGAATCGCCGTCAGCGCGATCGTGAAAACGATGTCGTCGACGAGCGCGCCGCGCGAGAGGTCGTTCACCGGCTTGCGCAAGCCCTGCAGCATCGGTCCGACCGACACCACGTTGGCGCTGCGCTGCACGGCCTTGTAGGTCGTGTTGCCGGTATTGAGATCCGGGAACACGAAGACCGTGGCTTGGCCTGCCACGGCGCTGTCCGGCGCCTTCTGCGCGCCGACTTCGGCCACGCTCGCCGCGTCGTACTGCAGCGGGCCGTCGAGCACGAGATCAGGGAAGCGGCTGTGCGCGAACTCGGCGGCCTGGCGCACTTTCTCGACGTCCTCGCCGGCGCCGGAGCTGCCGGTCGAGTACGAAATCATCGCCACCTTGGGCTCGACCCCGAAGGCACGTGCGGAATCCGCGCTCTGCCTGGCGATCTCGGCGAGCTGCTCGGCCGTCGGGTCGGGATTGATCGCGCAGTCGGCGTACACCAGCACCTGATCGGGCATCAGCATGAAGAAGCAAGAGGAGACGATCGACGAGCCCGGCGTGGTCTTGATGAGCTGCAGCGCCGGACGCACCGTATTCGCCGTCGTATGGACCGCTCCGGACACGAGCCCATCGACATGTCCCACGGCCAGCATCATCGTGCCCAGCACCACCGTGTCTTCGAGCTGGCTCACGGCCTGGAGGGCCGTGAGCCCCTTGCTCTTGCGCAGCCCCACCATCGGCGCGACGTAGTCGCGGCGGATCAAATCCGGATCCAGGATTTCCAGCTCGGGCGGCAGCGACACGCCCTGCGCGGCGGCCACGGCTTCGATCTTCGTGCGCTTGCCGAGCAGCACGCAGCGTGCGATGCCCTTGTGCTGGCAGATGATCGCCGCCTTGACCGTTCGGGGCTCCTCGCCCTCCGGCAGCACGATGCGCTTGTTCGCCGCACGCGCCTTCTGGATCAGCTGGTGGCGGAATGCAGGCGGCGAAAGCCGGGTAGACACGGGTACTGCGATGCCCGCCGTCATGGCCTTCTGATCGAGCGCCTCGGCAACGCTTTCGAGCACCATGTTCATACGCTCCAGGTCATCGAGGGGTACCGCCGAAGACAGGCGGCTGACTCGGGTGGCGGTTCGGTAGGAATCGCCCTGGGTGCGCAGGATCGGCAGGTCGCCGTTGAGCGCCAGCGCACCGAGCTTCAGGATGTTGCCGTTGATCCAGCTGTCGTGCGTGAGCAGCAAACCCGCGAGCTTCACGCCGCTCGATTCGGCAAGCGCGGTCGCGAGCATCAGGTCGTCACGGTCGCCCGCGCAGATGATCAGCGCACCGGGGATCAGGCGCGGGATCACTTCGGCCACCCCCCGCGCCCCCAGCACCGTGTCGCGCACCCTCCGGGTGGCGAGTTCGCCTTCGACGACGATCTCGGCGTTCATGTGACGGGCAATGTCCAGAGTACGCGGTGCCTGCAGATCCGGGTCGTGCGGGACGAAGCCCCAGACTGGGGTGCCGGCGAACTCGCTCACCGCCGCCTCGCGATCGAAATCGCCCATCACCTTGTTGAAGACGACGCCCCTAACACGCAAGCCGCTGTTGCCGACCAGCGCGGCCATCTTGCGCGCCTGCGAAACGCCGTGCGCGTCTTCGCCGCTCGCGACGAGCACTACCGAGGCCTGCATGCTGCGAACGATGTCGGCGCACAGTCGCGGGATGAAAGGCCGTGCCGGATCGGCCTGCAGCCCCTCGATGACCAGCACGTCGGCGTCGCCGGCGGCCCCGAGTGTCAGGCCCACGACCTCTTCGAGCAGGTCGGCGGACTCGCCTGCGGTGAAGCGTCCCTCGACGTACTCCATCGACAGCGGCTCGGGCGCGTCGAGCTGGCAAATGTTGCGCAGGAAGTGCGCCGAGGGATTCGGGACCACCTCGGCGATCGGCTTAACGAAGCGGACGTTCAGCGCGAGTTGCTGAAACCCGCGCACGATGCCGAGTGCAACCGAGGTGAGGCCGACCGACTGACGGCAAGGAGCGACGAAGAAGACCTGCATGTCCGATTCTCCCGAACTGAGGGATGGGCGAGCCTGGATCGAGTCGTCCAAAGGTCAACTTGCGATCCTGCTTCCGCACTTTAGTCCGGTGCCGGGAAGCTGCCCGTGGCCGGTGTCGGCTCCTGGCCGGGACCGTGAGTCGGCAGTATCGCCATGAAGCGGACGTTGGGGGCGATCGGGTCGCCCGATTGCAGCCTCCAGCAATGCCCAAAGGTCGGTCGAGCCGGCGATGCGCGGATGGGTCAGTGCGATCGCCAACTACTCCGAGCCTGTGGCGCTGGGCGCCGTGATGCGCTCGCTTGGCGTTGGACGTGTCTAAAGTTCACGCTGACCGATCCGACGGTCTACCTCATCGAGGCATGCAAACCTCGCTAGGATCGTCGTCCCATGTGGACCGAAATCACCGAGGCGGTTCGCGCCCAGCTGGACAACCAGGTCGTCGCCGGTGCCATCGCGCTCGGGCTGGTTGGCGTGGTCGCCGCGTTGCTGCGCAACCTGCCCGGCGCGCTGTGGGGTCAACTCAAGCGCGCGGTCATCGTCACGGCCACGCTCGACAGCCGCAACGACCTGTTCGGCGCCTTCGTCGCCTGGATGGACGAGCAGCGCTTCGGACAGCGCAGCCGCTTCTTCACGGTCGTACAGGCGCCCGCATCGGTCGCCGAGGACGAGGCCGACGCCGACGATGCGCCCCGGCTGCAATACAGCCCGGCGCCAGGGTTCCACTTCTTCTGGTACCGCGGTCGACCGATGTGGATGCAGCGCGAGATCGCGACGAACATGCAGGTGATCGAGACGGTCCGGATCGGCGCGCTGCTGGCCCGCCGGCGCGTGCTCGAGGAATTGCTCGAGGCCGTCGTTCGCCACGCAGGCGATCGGCGCGCGAACCGGCTCACGCTGTACACGGTTGACCGCTGGGGTGACGAATGGCGGCTGGCCGACAGCAAGCCGCGGCGCAGCCTCGACTCGGTCGTGCTCGAGGACGGCGTGGCCCGGCTACTCCACGACGACATTCACGAGTTCTTCGGTCGTCGCGAGTGGTATGCGGGGATGGGCATCCCCTGGCGGCGCGGCTACCTGCTGTACGGCCCGCCGGGCACCGGCAAGACCAGTGTCGCCATGGCGCTGGCCGGCGAGTTGCGCCTGAAGCTGTGCACGCTGTCGCTGACTAACCCCAAGCTGACCGACAACGTGCTGGCCAGCCTGCTGCAGGAGACACCACCGCGCTCGCTGATCCTGATCGAGGACATCGACGCCTTCTTCGTCGCGCGCGATAAGCAAGACAGCCGGATCCAGTTCAGCTTCTCGGGTCTGCTGAACGCGCTCGACGGCGTCGGTGCCCAGGAGGGCCGCATCGTCGTGCTGACCACGAACCACCGCGAGCGGCTCGATCCGGCGCTGATCCGCCCGGGTCGCATCGACTTGGCGATCGAGCTCGGCAATGCGACGCGTAGCCAGCTGCAGAGCCTGATCGGACGCTTCTTCCCTGACCAGGATGCTGCGGTGGCGCGCCTGGCGCAGGACTACCCCGCACGCGCCTTGTCGCCCGCCCAGATCCAGCAGACCCTGATCGGAGCCGACAGCCTCGAGGAGGCGGCCAGCGGGCTGCGCACCGCCTGGGCAGTTGCGTCGAGCCCGGCGCGAGACTCTTGAAGGTGCGGCCGCGCGGGCCCGCGCCGCACCAGCGGTGGCCCGCGGCGCGAGCGGTGGTCGCGGCGCCGGAGTGGCGGCCCTGATGATGGGACTGAAACGCCAAGTTCACCCAGGCAAGGTCTTCGATCTGCAGATCCCGCTGGCCGACGTCGCCGAAGGCTAGAAGGCGATGGACGAGCGGCGGGCCATCAAGGCGCTGTTACGGGTTTAGTGAGGCAGAAAGCCGCCGGAGGCCAGTTGCCCCTCTTGGTCGGGAGGGTGAGTCGGCAGCATCGCCATGAAGTCGACGTGGCGTGCCGCGACCCGCCACACGCGGGTGACGCCAGAGCCTGGCGATGCCGGTCAGCTTCGAAGCGAGCGTTCGGACTCACGGTCCCGGCCACAAGGAGTCGCCGGGCCTTGCGCCGATAAGCTGCCCTTCGAAAACGCGATCGACCCAGCAGCGACATCCACGATTTCGGATTGATCGCCGCACAGCGGTCGTTTTCTGCGTGAACTCCAGTGGCGAGACTACGAGGTGCGAAGGCGCAGTCGCGCAATGCCGATAAAGTTCGAGCAAATCTGTTTTATGCCTGCGAGGTAGGTGAAGCGCATCTAAGACGGCCGTTGGCGTGAAGGAACTTGAAGCACGCCGGTTCGCTCGCGCTGCCGGCGATTTGCAATCACTTTTTCGACCCGACCGGTCGGCTCCGGCCCCTTGGCTTTGCCGCGCTGACTCGATTCGACCTGGGTGACTCGCGACGGCCGTGTTCGCGGCCAATTGCCTCGAGGCCGGCAAGCGCGTATGTGTGCAGATGGCTGATGATGGCTTCCCGAGGCATCCGACGAACTTCGTCCAGCGGCCCGGGCGCGCCCCGTGCTGCGACCAGCAGCATCGAGCACGGCGCCAACACGCTGATTACGCAGCGGACCAGTGCAGGGTCGTCGACGGGAATCGTCGTGATGTCACTGAGGATCTGCTTGATGATCGCCAATTTGGGTGGCACCTCGGCCTCAAACAGAACGGGGAAGTGCGCCGAAGGCGCAAAGATTTCCTTGCCAAGCACGTTGATGTGCCACCCTGGCTGGCGCTTCGTCGCAGGTCGTACCAGGCCGTAAATCAGCGCGCGCAGCTTCGCCGTGGCGGGCAACTCACTTTCGGCAAGCTCGCGTAATTCGGACAGTTTGCCGAGGCGCCGGTGGGCCTCTATCAACACGGCTCGATAGAGCCCTTCACGACCGCCGAAGTGGTAGTTGATCAGGGTCAAGCCCACCTCGGCCCGGTCTGCGATCGCCTTCGCGGTGGTCTGCGCGTAGCCATCAGCGGCGAAGAGTTCACCTGCGGCTTCCAGGATGCGCTCGCGGGTCGCTTGCCCATCGGTACGGAGGTTGCTTCGGGCCTCGGCCATCGCGTCGTGGATTGAAGGAAGTTGTGCGAGCAGGGAGATTACATTGACGCTAGATTGAATCAGATTCAAACTTCCCGGCCTTCCGAGCAGGAGTTCAGTACGTCCTCAAGCCCGCAGTCGGCATCGTGCTGAACCTTGAGTATGCGCAGGGCAAGTCCGGGAACAACGGCCTCATTCTGAGGACGGAATACGCCTTCTGGCTTCAGCGATCCAGTCACGGTTCAACAACAGGATGGCACTGTGCAAACACACTGGTTCTACACCGTTTGGCCGTTCATTGGAGTGGGGGGAGCGATCGTGATGGTCGCGATCCTTCTGCTGACCGACACGTTCCGTGGCGACACCACGGTGTCGCGCTGGCGTGATCCGATGTGGCTGGCATGGCTCGCCGTGCCGTTCTACTGGATACATCAGTTCGAGGAGTACAGCCTGCCGGTGATCGGCTTCGACTACTCGATCCAGGAAATGATCTGCCAGAAAATCGGCTTTCCGCCGTATCCCGACTGCCCCATTCCCTTGGCTTTCTACCCGGTGGTGAACATCGCTCTCATGTGGTTCGGCGCGCCGCTAGCAGCGTACCTCTTTAGACGCAACGTGCTCATCGGGCTCAGCTTCTGGGGATTGCTCTTCGCCAACGGACTTGTGCACAGCGCTGGGGGCGTCGCGGCGGGCGCTTACAACACCGGCTTGTGGAGCGCCGCCTTATTGTTTGTTCCGTTCTCCCTCTGGGTCATTTACGTCTGCGCGATTCGCGGACCGTACAGTGGCAAGGTCGTGGGCGTGGCGTATGCCGCTGGAGCCCTGACCCATGTCTTGCTGTTCGTGGGCTACGGGCTTTTCAAGGCCGGAGTGATCGGCACCGCGGGCCTGCTGGTCTATGCCGCCGTGATCGGTTTCACGCCGATCATTTTGGCGGCCATTGCGAGCCGGTTCTTCACGCCTGAGTTGCTGCGGCCGGTTCGGCGCCGTAGTTCGGCAGCCGCCGCTTGACTGAAGCGTCAGCCATGAACGACTGGTTTTGAAAGGCATGTACGGCTGCAACGGGTCGCTTGCTGTCGGTAACCGCCGGCGAGCCTATTCGCGCTGCCTGGTGCACAGCGGTCATTGAACCCGGCGACATGCGCTGCCCCGAATGGCGGCTGTACGAGGTACTGCGGCCGTTGGACTTTGGCTGGCTGGGCGACCTCCAGCGGCCTGAGGGATAATCGAAGGCTTTCTCCTTCCAATAACCCCTCAACGGAGCCGTCATGGGCAACAAGATCGTCACCGAAGCGGATCGCCGCGCCACCCCGAGACCCGCCGCCCCCGCCGGCGTCACCAACACCGTCGGCCGTGGCCAGAAGATCAGCCTCGAGCGCGGCTCGCACACCCGCAGCAAGAAGAACCCCGGCAAGCGCCCCCGCAAGGGCGGCTAAACCCCGAGGGTGACTGCGCATCGCCGCCCCTGGGGCGGCGTTTTGCATTCAGGCGCAATGCTGAGACTCAACGAACTTCGGTTGCCGCTCGACCACGCCGAGGACGCCTTGCGCCCGGCGATCGTGGCGCGCCTGGGCGTCCCGGACGCCGACCTGCTGGCGTTCACCGTCTCCCGGCGCGCCTACGACGCGCGCAAGAAGAACGCGATCGTGCTGATCTACACGATCGACTGCGAACTGCGCGACGAACCGGCGGTGCTGGCCACGAAACAGGGCGACCCGCATCTGCGGCCCGCCCCGGATACCCGCTACCGCTTCGTCGGACATGCGCCCGCCGATTTCCTGGCGCAGCAGGCCCCGCGCCCGCTGGTGGTCGGGTTCGGACCCTGCGGCATCTTTGCGGCCCTGATTCTGGCGCAGATGGGCCTGCGGCCGATCGTCCTGGAACGCGGCAAGGAAGTACGCCAGCGTACCCAGGACACCTGGGGCCTGTGGCGCAAGGGCGTGCTGAACCCCGAATCGAACGTGCAGTTCGGCGAAGGCGGGGCCGGCACCTTCAGCGACGGCAAGCTCTGGAGCCAGATCAGCGACCCGCGCCACCTGACCCGCAAGGTGCTGGCCGAGTTCGTCAAGGCTGGCGCGCCGGAAGAAATCCTGTTCGTCAGCAAGCCCCACATTGGCACCTTCCGGCTGGTGAGCATGGTCGAGAAGATGCGGGCCGACATCGTGGCGCTGGGCGGCGAGGTCCGCTTCGGCGAGCAGGTGACCGACGTTCATATCGAGCGGCAGGGCGAGGCGGCCCAACTGCGCGGCGTGACGCTGGCGTCCGGCGAACAGCTGCGCGCCGATCACCTCGTGCTGGCACTGGGACACAGCGCGCGTGACACCTTCACCATGCTGCATGAGCGCGGGGTCTTCATGGAAGCCAAGCCGTTCTCGGTCGGCTTCCGCATCGAACACCCGCAGAGCGTGATCGATCGCGCGCGCTTCGGCCGGAACGCCGGCAATCCCATCCTGGGCGCGGCCGACTACAAGCTGGTGCACCACGCCAGTAACGGCCGCAGCGTGTACAGCTTCTGCATGTGCCCCGGCGGCACGGTAGTGGCCGCGACCTCCGAGCCGCAACGCGTGGTCACCAACGGCATGAGCCAGTATTCGCGCAACGAGCGCAACGCCAATGCCGGCATCGTGGTGGGCATCTCCCCGCAGGACTACCGGCAGGACGGCAAGGCCGAAGGCACGGTGAACCCACTGGACGGCATGGCGTTCCAGCGCTTCTGGGAGTCTCGGGCCTACGAACTGGGTGAAGGCGGCTACATGGCGCCGGGGCAGCTGGTGGGTGACTTCATCAAGCGCCAGCGCAGCCGCGAGCTGGGCAACGTGCTGCCGTCCTATCGGCCGGGCGTGCGCCTGACCGACCTGGCGCAGCCGGGGCGCGGCAGCCTGCCCGTGGACGCGCTCGACGCCATCCGCGAGGCCCTGCCCGCGTTCGAGCGGCAGATCGCCGGTTTCTCCATGCCGGACGCGGTGCTGACCGGCGTGGAGACGCGCACTTCGTCGCCGCTGCGCATCACCCGCAACCGCCAGCACGAAAGCCTGAATGTCCGCGGCCTGTATCCGGCCGGCGAAGGCGCGGGCTATGCCGGAGGCATCATGTCCGCCGGCGTCGATGGCATCGAGGTGGCCGAATCGGTGGCGCGGGTCATGCTGGGGTTGGCTGCCTAGCCGTTCGGTTACGGTGTTGATGCCGGCGCCGTGAACTTTTGGACAGCCCCTGAGCTGACAGGCCCGAAGGGCTTCTCTTTGGCCAAGATTCTTCTGCGGCCCTTCGCTGCCCGGTCCCCGTAGATACGGTCCTTCCGCGGCACCGGGCGGGACAGAGGCAAGATGTATGGGAACGACACGTCGACCTCGTGCCACTTGCCCCCCAGGGACCGGAAGTCATGATCCGGGGTCGAGGCGACGCCTCGCCATTCGGCAAAATGCCGCGCTGGCGTGGGGTGGCGGGTTTCGCGCCACATCAAACCCACTGGGGCGCATATCAAACCGCCCCGCCCCGGACCCTTCCCCGGCGAATCCAGCCGGTGCCATTTCAATGATTCAGTGGACTAGTGCACGGGTGTTTCCGCTGCAACCGGGGCACCCGCTTGGGCCGTCGCCAGGGCGACGGCGACGGCTGCGGGGTTCATGCTGTCGACCATCGCGCTCGGGATCAAGATCGTCGTGCCGCGCTCCTTCGTGGTCTCGTAGACGATGTTCATCGCCCGCAGCTGCAAGGCACCCGGCTGGCCGGCGTAGACGCGGGCCGCCTCGACGAACCGCGCCGCGATCTCGGCTTCGGCCGAGCCCAGGATGATCCGGGCCTGCTTCTCGCGTTCGGCCTGCGCCTGGCGCGACATCGAGTCCTGCAACGCCACGGGGATCGCGACGTCGCGGATTTCGACCGATCGCACTGTCACGCCCCACTCGACGGTCTTGGCGCCGATTTCTTCCCCGAGCTGGCGGTCGGCCGCGCGCCGGTCCGATAGCAGAGCGGCCAGCATCGACGCCCCGATCATCTCGCGCAGCGACGTCTGAGCCACGCGGTCGATCGCCTGCCGGTAGTCCGTGATGGCCAGCGCTGCCTTCTGCGCGTCGTGCACGTGCCAGAAAATGATCGCGTCAACATTCACGGGCACCGTATCGCGCGTCAGCGCCTGCTCCGCGTTGAACGCGGTGGTCTGGATGCGCTCGTCGATCACGGCCACTACCGTGTCAACGACGGGGATGATGGCAAACAGGCCAGGTCCGCGGACCCCTTGCAGCTTGCCCGCGCGCAGCACGACGAACTTCTGCCAGGTGTTGGCCATCTTGAGCGAGGCGGCGACGACCGCCGCGACCACCCACAAGGCCATGGCCGCCTGCAGCCAGCCGAGGAAGGCGAGTCCCGCGCCTGCCAGCGCAATCGCCGCGACAACGAAGATGGTGATGGGGTTCATCGGGGCCTTCAGGTGGTCCTCCACAGCATGGGGAATTCACGCTCCCGTGTCCGTGCGTTTCCGGACACAAGGGCCGGGCCCGGCTGATGGCGCGCCCGGACGATGGGCGCCATGGCTCACGCCCGGCACCTCAAGCGGAAGAGTGACCCGGAACTGGCTCCCCCGGCCCTTCCCCGCGCTGGTCGCGACGACGGCGCCGCCATGCTCGAGGACCAGTTCCTGCACGACGGCGAGCCCGATGCCGAAGCCGCCCCGGTCGAAGGCCACGGCATGGGCGTCCTGCACGAAGATCTTGAACAGGTGCGGCAGCGCCTCCGGGGTGATGCCGATGCCGTTGTCGGAGATGGCGACCACCACATTCGGCCCCTGGACGCTGACGTCCAACGCGAGCTCGCCGCCCTCGGGCGTGTACTTGG
The DNA here is from genome assembly GCF_016722785.1 of Ramlibacter monticola. Classification (GTDB taxonomy): domain Bacteria; phylum Pseudomonadota; class Gammaproteobacteria; order Burkholderiales; family Burkholderiaceae_C; genus Ramlibacter; species Ramlibacter monticola. Next base: position 80,481 of record NZ_JAEQNE010000006.1, read on the forward strand.
AGGCATTCTCCAGCAGGTTGCCAAAGACCTGCACCAGCCGCACCGGATCGGCAAACACCGGCACCGCACCCGCCGGCATCGCACTGCTGAACTTCTGGTGGCGCCCTTCCGCCAGCGGGAGGAAGGACTCGACGGCCAGCGCCAGTAGTCGAACCAGGTCGACGCTCACCCGCTCAAGCCGGAATTTTCCGGTGCTCACGCGTGCGCCGTCCAGAAGGTCACTGATCAGGCGTGCGATGTGATTCACCTGCCCGGTGATGGTGGCCTGCAGCTTGGCCAGCATCTCGGGGTCGTCGTGCGCACGATCCAGCATGCGCGCTGCCAGCCGCAGCGGCAGGAGCGGATTGCGCAGTTCATGGGCCACGGTGGCGAAGAAGGCCACGTACTGGCGGTAGGCTTGCTTCGCCTCCTCCTCCAGCTCCTGCGAGTGCAGGGCCGCCACCACGAGTCGTTCGTTGGCCTCTCGCAGATTGTCGAAGGTCTCAGGCCGATCCAGCCGCGCCATGGCATCCTCGGGGGCGGCCGGGCTGCTCACGCGCTCTAGGGCGGTGCGCGCCGCGTCCGCGATTTCATGGGCGCGCTCGGCGGCCACCACGAGCTCTTGATTGGTCTCGTGCAGGACTCCGCCGCCTGCTGCGCTCAGGTCTCGTTCGACACTGGCGAGCTTCTGTCGCAGCGTCACCAGTTCGGTTCGCAAGGCCGCCGCCTCGACGGCCAGCACTTCCAGCGGGCTGGGGCCCCGGGTGGAGCTCCTACGGGAAGAATCGCTCTTCATGGTCGCACCTCGGCAAGAAAGGACATTGGGATTCATGAGCTCTTCTTCGGATTCGGGCTTCCCCAGCTGGGATCGGTGGGCTCTCCTGCGTCTCTCTTGCGCAGGGTGGCTCGGCCACCCAGCAAGCCTTCGTGTTGGTGCAGCATGCCTCCCAGCCGGATGCCGTTGCCGTGCCCTCGGCCGCCCCTTCCACCAGGAAGGACGAGGCGAGGATGCTCTTGCCGGCACCCGACGGGCCGGCCACCAGGAGCGAGTAACCGCGCGGCAGACCGCCCCCCAGCATGGCGTCCAGCCCCTCGACACCCATGCGCACGCGCTGCCGCGACGGATGCGGGGCCGCCCGCAGTTGCGGCCGGTCCACCGCGGGCAGCGAGAACACGTGGATGCCGGCGCTGTCGATGCGGAACGAGTGCAGGCCAGCCAGGGTCGCTTGCCCTCGCATCCTGGCGATCTCCAGTTTGCGCACCACCGAGTTGCGCTGCTCGCTCTGGCGCAGCCAGATCAGGCCGTCGGCCACCGTGAAACACCGGGTTGTTGTCGTTGCCCTGGAGCCCCGGTCCCTTCGACTCGACTTCAGCCAGGATGCGATGCAGCACCTTGCCGAGGTCGCCCGAGGCCGCCTCCTCCGCGAGGTTGATGAAATGGATGGCGTGTCGCAGCTTGCCCGCGTCGAAGAAATCGAACTCCTGCTGGTAGCGCAGCATCTTCAACGGCGGCTCACCCAGGACGGTAAAGTAGCGGGCCGGACGCTCCGCACTGGCCAATGCGAACATGATCTGGTGCGCCAGCGTCGTCTTGCCGGAACCCGGGGGGCCCGCTATGACGTTGAAGGAGAACTCGGGGAGGCCGCCTCCCAGCACGTTGTCGAGGCCGGGCACTCCGGTGAGGAGGCGGTGGATGATCGCTCGGTCGTTGGCGGCATTCATGGCTGGGATTCCTTGGCGGCGTCGCCGCGCGGGGGCGCGCGTTGCTGCGGAGCCAGCAGTCGGGTGGTCAACGACTCACCGAGAAGGCTGGCCAGCAGGACGCGGAAGTTCGCCAGCAGTTCCGGGCTGGCGGCAGCGGCGGTCGCACCGTCCTGTGCGGCCAGCGCGGTGTGCAATGGGTCGAGCCCGCCTGGCTGCAACAGTCCATCGCGGGCGGGGGCGAGCCACGGCCGGGTGGTCAGCGTCAGATGGACGCTGCGCTGGTACGGCGCGGCTACACCGCGCCGGCCGAGAACCGGCGCGAGCAGCGCGTCGATTTCCGCCCAAGCCGCGACTGCAGCATCCGCCGCGGCGCATGGATCATTCTCGCTGTCGTGCGAGCGTCGTGGAGCATCGATTTGCAGCCTCCCACCGAAAGCCCCGGCAAGGAATCGCTCGAGACTATTGGACCATTGTGTGCTCAAGGTCTCCCGACCGCGGCGCAGGCGGGTAACTTGTTGTGGCACCGGTCGGGACACCCCACAACATAGTGGATCGACGCGCGTCTCAGCGACATTGGCAGGAGGGGCGGCGCTGCAGCACTTCACGGGGCGGCGCGAACGCGACATCGAGGACCAGGGACGTCCGCTGACGCCTTGTCGCTGACCAGGGGCAAACGAGCGACGAGCTGATCGCCGTTGCTCCCCCCTGGCGCCGGCGACTTGCACAGGGGCCAAGGAACCTGCGAGCGTGCAGCGCTATGGGTCGAGTCTGTCGTCGTCGATCCAGGCTCGGAGCAGCGTATAGGCCACTGCGAGCACGACAGGACCGACGAAAACGCCCACCAGGCCGAATGCCAGCAGCCCACCAACCACGCCAGCAAAGATCAGCAACAGCGGCAAGTCAGCGCCACGCTTGATGAGCACCGGCCGAAGGAAGTTGTCCATGATCACAACGACCATGGACCAGACGAGCAGGAACGTGCCCCACGTCGTCTCGCCGCTCCAATAAAGCCAGATCACCGCGGGAACCAGCACCGGCGACGGGCCGATCTGCGCAATGCACAAGAAGGCAACCACCGCCGTGAGCAGTCCGGCAAACTTGATTCCAGCCATACCCAGCCCGATCCCGCTGAGTGCAGCCTGCACGACCGCCGTCACGACCACCCCGAGCGCGACGCCGCGGATCGCCTGGCCGGCAAGCCGCACGGCGTTCTCGCCGCGGTTCCCCGCCAGGCGGCGGCCGAAGCCCAGAACGACCAGCGCGGCGGCTTCGCCGCTCGCGTACATCAACGCCGTGAGAATCAGCGTCAGCAGGAACTGCATGAACAGGACTCCTGCATTGCCGGCCTCCGAGGCCAACCATTGCGTCAACCTTCCCGCATAAGGCATCGCTCGCGACAGCAGCCCCTCGACACCTGACGCTGCGGCCTGCTCCCAGGCCAGCGTCAGTTTCGACCCGATGAAGGGCAGACGGGCGATCCAGTCCGGGGGCGTCGGCATGCGGAAGCTGGCCATCGATTTCAGCCACGTGAGGAGTTCGTCTGCGTTCAGGACCACCGTGCCGATCGCGAGCGCCAGCGGTACTACGAACACGAGCAGCAACACCGCGGTCATTGCGGCAATGGCAAGCCACCGGCGCTTCCACAACCGAGCCTGGAACCACAACAGCACGGGCCACGTGGCGACGACGATCGTCGTCGCCCAAATCGCGGCGGCAACGAACGGCCGCAGGATCCAGAGCGACGCCACGATCAACCCGCCCAGAAAGATAGCGCCGAGAAGCGTTCGGGTCAGCTCGCGTTGACGTTCCGCCATGGGGCACCCCGAAGTGGTTCCGCTCGTCTGAACAGCATTCCCGATTCTCAAGTGGACTGCGGGCGGCTTGCAAACGGACCAGCCCGGGGCCGGCGGGCATCGCTTGCAAGGAACTCCAGCCGCGATGCGCAACCCGGGCGCACCGAGGTTTTCGATCGTACCCGGGCAGCGCGAGCTGAGGAAGATGGAGTCGCGTTCATCGAGGCGTCTCGGCGAGGACGTCCGCAGACGACATCTAGCCAGCTAGTGATATCGCCGCCGCCGGCGGGTTGGCGCGCCCTCGGCCATCGCTGAGTCGCCGGTCGTGGCCCAGCGACGGCATTTTGGTTCGAGTCCAATCGCGCCTACCAAATCCGAGGCCCGAAAAGTCCAGTGAATGCTGGGTTTTTCGGGCCTTTTCTTCTTGGTCGTGCTTGGATGTCGCCGGGGGTCAGATTCTGATGTCGCTTGACACTCGTAGCCAACTCACCGCAGGTGCCGAAGTGCCCGCCCCTTCTTCTCTGCGGTCGCAAGCTCCTTGGCGGTCAGCACGAAATCCGCGTTCCCTCCCAGACGCGCCACGGCCAAGTCGATGAATGCGCGCACCCGCGTCGGCTGGGCCGCGCGACTGCCGTAGTAGACGAATACGCTCGAATGGTCCACCACGTGGTCGGTCAGCAGGGGCACCAGGCGGCCAGCACGTATGTGCGACGCAGCAGCCACCGCTGTCAACATGCCGATCACGTTTCCCGCGAGCACCGCTTCGGTTTCCAGCGCCTCGTCGTTGACACACAGTGCGGGTGCGACTTGATGCTCCACCACGCTGTCGCCTTGCCTGACACGCCAGGGGACCACGCGACCTGTACCCGGGCTGCGGAAGGCGCTGCAGCGGTGGGATGCGAGGCTGTGGAGCGTCTCGGGAGCGCCGTACCGGGCCAGATACCCCGGTGCGGCGCAGATGATCAGCTGCAGCGGGAACAGCTTGCGGGCGACGACTCCCTCGGCAGGTGAAGCTCCGATCCGGAAACCGACGTCCACGCGATCCTCGACCCAGTTGCCCAGCCGGTCCTCCAGCTGGACGTCGGGCTGCACTTCCGGGTAGAGGCCGCAGAACTCGTGCAAGACCGGCCACAGCGCCGGAGCGAGCACTGAGCGCGGCGCCACGATGCGCAGCGGCCCGGCAATCTCGTCCTTGGCTCGTCGAGTGACTGCTAGCGCCCGCTGCAGTCCCGCCAGGGCGGGCAGCGCCGACTCCAGGAACTGGCGACCTTCGTCCGTGAGCGCCATGCTGCGCGTCGTACGGTGGAACAGGCGCACGCCCAAGTGCTCTTCCAGCTGCGCGAGCGCCTGGCTGGCCGCCTGCGGCGTCATCCCTTGCGCGTCCGCTGCCTTGCGCAGGCTCCCGAGCTCCGCCGTCTTCGCGAAGATCGTGATCGACCGCATTTCATTGATGGGCATGGCGTCGATTATCAACTCGCCGCTTGCGAATCCTTCAAGGCGTTCGTGGCTAGTTCCCGGAGGGGGCAAGGCCTAAATTCGAGGCATGAACCAACTTCCAACACGTCAACTTGGTACCCGCGGACCTGTCGTATCTGCCCTCGGCTTCGGCTGCATGGGTCTGAACTACGGGTACGGAACCCAGCTGGAAAAGCCGCAAGCGATCGCCATGATCCGGGCGGCTTTCGAGCGTGGAGTGACGTTCTTCGACACCGCCGAAACCTATGGGCCTTTCACGAATGAAGAACTCGTCGGCGAGGCACTCGCGCCGATGCGGGACCAGGTCGTCATTGCCACCAAGTTCGGATTCAAGGAAGGCGACGCCACGAAGGGCCAGGACAGTCGGCCCGAGCGCATCCGGGCCGTCTGCGATGCCTCGCTCAAGCGCTTGCGCACGGACCGCATCGACCTTTTCTACCAGCACCGAGTGGACACCGATGTCCCGATGGAGGACGTGGCCGGTACGGTGCGGGACCTCATCGCGGAAGGCAAGGTACTGCACTTCGGGTTGTCCGAAGCGGGCGTGACCTCGATCCGACGTGCGCATGCGGTGCAACCCGTCGCGGCACTTCAGAGCGAATACTCCATGTGGTGGCGCGAGCCCGAGCGCGAAATCCTGCCGACCCTCGAAGAACTCGGCATCGGATTCGTCCCGTTCGCGCCGCTAGGCAAAGGCTTCCTCACCGGGAAGATGTCCGCCGACAGCTCCTTTGCCAAGAACGATTTCCGCAGCATCGTCCCGCGCTTCACGCCGGAGGCGCTCAAGGCCAATCAAGGTTTCGTCGACCTGCTTGCCCGCGTGGCGGCCGCGCGCCAGGCGACTCCAGCGCAAGTGGCACTCGCGTGGCTGCTGGCACAACGCCCCTGGATCGTGCCGATCCCGGGCACGACCAAGCTGCACCGGCTGGAAGAGAACCTCGGCGGAGCCACTCTCGCCCTGAGTGAGAACGAGCTCCGGCAGATTGCCGACGGCCTGGCAAACACCAAGGCAGTTGGCGAACGCTACCCCGCGCACCTGGCCGCACGGGCCGGCCGTTGAACCAGGATCCCATACATGCAAACCACCACCCTGAACAACGGCGTCGTCATGCCTCTTGCCGGCTTCGGCGTCTTCCAGATCCCGGACCCCACGCAGTGCGAGCAGGCCGTCGTGGACGCGATCGCCGTCGGCTACCGCCTCATCGACACCGCGGCCTCGTACCTGAACGAAGAAGCCGTCGGGCGCGGTATCCGCCGCAGCGGCGCCCCACGCGGCGAACTGTTCGTGACCACCAAGCTGTGGGTGCAGGACACAGGCCACGAGCGCACCCGCCAGGCCTTGGACAAGGCGCTGGCGCGGCTTCAGCTCGACTACCTCGACCTGTACCTGATCCACCAACCGTTCGGCGACGTGCACGGCTCCTGGCGCGCGATGGAAGAGGCCCTGAAGGCTGGAAAGGTCCGCGCCATCGGCGTGAGCAACTTCCATCCCGACCGCCTGATGGACATGATCATCCAGAACGAGGTCGTGCCCGCCGTGAACCAGGTCGAGGTGAACCCGTTCCTTCAGCAGGAGGAGAGCGTCAAGTTCATGCGCGAGAACGGCGTGCAGCCCGAGGCTTGGGCGCCGTTTGCTGAAGGCCGCAACAACCTGTTCGGCAACCAGACGCTCACGGACATCGCCCGCAAGCATGACAGGTCCGTGGGACAGGTGGTCCTGCGCTGGGTGGTCCAGCGGGGAATCGTGGCGCTGGCCAAGTCAGTTCGCAAGGAGCGCATGCAGGAGAACCTGCGCGTATTCGACTTCGCGCTGGACGAGTCCGACATGGCCCGCATGGCGCAGCTGGAGACGGGACAAAGCAGTTTCTTCTCGCACCGCGATCCGGCCATGGTCAAGTGGATCAGCGAGCGACGGCTGGACATCTGATCTGGCGCCTGCGATGAAGAGCCCGATTGCCGCTTGGTTTGCCGCCTGCGAAAGCCATCGCCCTGGCATTTCCCTCGCGAGTCAGCACGACGAATAAGAAAAGGCCTGAAAACTCCAGCATTCACTGGACTCTTCAGGCCTTCGTGTTGGTAGGCGCGATTGGACTCGAACCAACGACCCCCACCATGTCAAGGTGGTGCTCTAACCAGCTGAGCTACGCGCCTGTCGTTGAGCCCGCTATTGTAGCAGAGGAATTCAGGGCCCCCTTCCGCGCGACGATGCGGCCGCGCGACACGACCAGTTCGCGGGTCGGACGGCTCACCACGGCCTCCTGCACGTTCGCCGCATCGACCAGCACGAAGTCCGCCCGGCACCCTGGCGCGAGACCGTAGCCCGCAAAGCCGCAGACCCGCGCGCCCGCGCTCGTGACGGTCTCCAGCGCAAGCGCCAGTTCGTCGTCGCGGCGCAGGTTGTTGCGCAAGCCGATCAGCATCGCGCGTTCCAGCATGTCGGGACGGCCATAGGGAGTCCAGGTGTCGCGGATGCCATCGTTGCCGCCGGCGACTTGCACGCCGGCCTCGCGGCAGGCCAGCAGCGGCGGCACCGGCCGCGAGGCGGTGCCCGTCGTGATGACCGCGACCTCCAGCCGCGCCATGCGCTCCAGCAGTTGCCCGCGGCGGACCGCGTCCACGTCACCGAGGCAGAAGCAATGGCTGATCGCCACGCGACCCGCCAGCCCGAGGCCGGCGACGCGGTCCAGCAGCGCATCCAGCGTGGCCGCCCCCTCTTCTCCCCCTTCGTGCAGGTGCATGTCGAGCGGCTTGCCGTGCCGCTGCGCCAGTCCGGCCAGCCGATCCAGCGAGGCCGCGCGATCGCCATCGACCTCCTGCGGGTCCAGGCCTCCCAGCACGTCCGCCCCCAGCCGCAGCGCCTCGTCCAGCAGCTCCGCCGTCCCCGGCCGCCTCAGCAGGCCGGACTGCGGGAAGGCCACGACCTGGAGTTCCATCACCCCGCGCAAGGCCTCGCGCGTGGCGAGCACGCCGTGCAGGTGGCGCAGTCCCGCATCGGTATCCACGTCCACGTGCGTGCGCACGCGCGTGGTGCCCTGCGCAAGGTAGGCGCGGGCGAGCGCCAGCGACTGCGCGCCCGCATCGTGGCCGCTCTCCGCGCGGAAGCGCCGCTCGTTGTCGATGCGATCCTGCAGGCGCGGGCCGACCTCGTTGACGTACCAGGGCAGGCCCCACAGCGTCTTGTCCAGGTGCGCATGCGACTCGACGAGGCCGGGCAGCAGCAGCGCGCCCCCACCCTCTTCCACCGGGACCGCGGGATCCGCGCCAAGGTCCCTGCCGATCGCGGCGATCGCGCCTCCGCGGACCAACACGTCCACGGCCGGTTCGCCCAGCGGCCGCACGTTGCGCAGCAGCAGGTCGTCCATGTCAGCGCCGGCGCGCCGACTCCACGCCGCCCACGTCGCGCACGATCGAGAGCACCTTGCCGAGCCGCTGCGAATCCGCCACTTCGACGGTGAACGTCATCCACGCCGTGCCCTTGACCGACTGTGTCTGCACGCCGATGACGTTCATCTTCTCCTTGGCGAACACTTCGGAGATGTCGCGCAGCAGTCCCTGCCGGTCGTTCGCGACGATGGCGATGTCCACCGGGTACACCAGCGGCTCGCCGCCCTTGGGCCGGCCCCATTCCACCTCGATCACGCGCTCCGGGTCGCGGCCCGCGAGCTCGCGGAAGTTCGCGCAGTCCCGGCGGTGGATGCTCACGCCCTTGCCGCGCGTGACGAAGCCGCTGATCGCGTCCGGCGGCGCCGGCTTGCAGCACTTGGCCAGCTGCGTCATGAGCGAATCCACGCCCACCACCAGCACGCCGCCCTTGTTCGACTTCGCCGCCGTCGGCTTCGACTTCTTCGCCAGCAGGACTTCGTCCTCGCTCGGCGCGGGCTCGGGCGGATGCAGCAGCGTCTCGATGGTGCGCAGCGAGAATTCGTCCTTGCCGACCACCGCGAACAGGTCTTCCGCGGACTTGAAGCCGAGGCGGCCCGCGAGGTCTTCCAGCTTGAGCGCCGTCTTGCCTTCGCGCTGCAGCAGCCGCTCCACCAGCTCGCGCCCGCGCGCCACCGTCTCGTGGCGCTGCTGTTCGTTGAACCAGGCGCGCACCTTGGTCCTGCCCCGGTTGCTGGCCAGGAAGCCCAGTTCCGGATTGAGCCAGTCGCGCGAGGGGCCGCCCTCCTTGGCCGCGACGATCTCCACGGTCTGGCCGTTGGCCAGGGGCGTGTTCAGCGGCACCATCACGCCGTCGATGCGCGCTCCGCGGCAGCGATGGCCCAGGCTGGTGTGCACCGTGTAGGCGAAGTCCACCGGGGTCGAACCCTTGGGCAGCTCCACGATCGAGGCCTGCGGCGTCAGCACGTAGATGCGGTCCTCGAACAGGCCCGCCTCGGAGCCGGAGAGGTCGCGCTCCCACGCCAGCAGTTGCCGCAGCACCGCGATCTTGCTGTCGTATTCGCTCGAGGCGCTGACGCCCGCATAGCCCTTTTGACCCGCTTCCTTGTACGCCCAGTGCGCGGCCACGCCGTGCTCCGCGTGCTCGTGCATGGCCTGGGTGCGGATCTGGATCTCGATGGGCCGGCCGGCGGGATCGCGCACGATGGTGTGCAGCGACTGGTAGCCGTTGGGCTTGGGCTTGGCGATGTAGTCGTCGAATTCCTCGAGGACCGGCGTGAGGCGCGAATGCACCCAGTCGAGCGCCGCGTAGCAGTCCTTCACGTCCGGAACGATCACGCGCAGCGCGCGCACGTCGAGCACCTGGTCGAAGCCGAGCGACTTGCCCCGCATCTTCTTGACGATGCTGTAGATGTGCTTGGGCCGGCCGTACACCAGCGCATGGATGCCCTGGGCGCGCAGCTCCGACTCGAGCCGGCGGCGCATGTGGTCCACGTAGTCTTCGCGCTCGACGCGCTTCTCGTCCAGCCAGCGGGCGACCTGCTTGTAGGTGTCCGGCTCGAGGAAGCGGAAGGCCAGGTCCTCCATCTCCCACTTCAACTGCCAGATGCCCAGGCGGTTGGCCAGCGGCGCGAACACCTGCAGCGCCTCGCGCGCGACCGCCGGCGGCGTCGGCTGCTTGGTCGCGGCGTAGTAGCGCAGGGTCTGCAGGCGCGACGCCAGCCGCAGCAGGATCACCCGCAGGTCGCGCGAGAACCCGAGCAGCATCTTGCGCACGTTCTCGGTCTGCACCCGCGGGTCTTCCAGGAAGTGCTCGGCGCCCCGGGCCTGCTGCTGGATCCGCACCAGCTTGGTGGTCTCCACCGCCAGCGCGGCGTAACTCTCGCCGAAGGCCTTGGCGATCACCTCCTGCGGCTTGTTCAGGTGGGGGCTGGCGTAGACCAGGTAGCTCGCGGCCTGCATGGCCTCCGAGCCGCCCATGGACTTGAGGATGGCGGCCACCGCGTCGGCATGTGCCAGCGTGTTCTCGCCGGTGTCCAGCACCTCGCCGGCGATCAGCGGCTCGGCGAAGGCGCGCGCACGCTGCAGGGCGTTGACCTGGTGGGGCAGCGCCTGCTCGGCCGCGGTGACGAGTTCGGGCAGCGCCCGGCTTTCAACCTGTTCCGCCGTGTGGCTTTTCATTGGAAGCGGATTCGGAGTCCAGGAGGAAGGAGGCCACGGCCTCCACCTGGTTGTCGGTGATGAGCGTCGGCGCATGGCCGACACCTTCGAATTCGAGCAGCCGCGGCTGCGGGCCGCGGCGCGTCATTTCCAGCGCGGTCTCGCGCGCCAGCAGGTCGGACTCGGCGCCGCGCAGCAGCAGCGTGCGGGCCTGCACGGCGTCGTAGAGCTGCCACAGGGCCGCCTGGCCGTTCTTCGCATCGGCCTCGGTGACCGTGCGGAAGGGCAGCGCGATGGCCGGGTCGTAGTGGAGCGTGAAGCCGCCGCCGGCCAGCGGCTTGACCATGGGTTGCGACAGCGCCAGCCACTGCGCGCTCGTGTGCGGGCCGAAGCCGCGCGAGATCTGCCACATCGCCTCGGCGGCCTGCTCCACCGAGTCGAAACGGCCGGTGTTGCCGAGATAGGTGCCGATGCGCTGCAAGGCGGTCCACTGGATCACCGGGCCGACGTCGTTCAGCACCAGGCGGCGCAGCGGCACGGGCAGCGGCAGCCGCGGCGCGCCGGCCAGCGTCAGGCCGATCAGGCCGCCCATGCTGGTGCCGACCCAGTCCAGGGCCTGGATCGGCGCAGCGGCATGCAGCTGGCCGACCAGCTGCAGCATGTCGGCGGCGTATTGGGGGATCGCATAGCCCTTCGGATCGGCCAGCCAGTCGCTGCGGCCCCGACCGACCACGTCCGGGCAGGCGACGCGCAGCGGATGCGGGCTGCGTGCGACCAGTGCGCGCGCCAGCGTGTCGAAGTCGCGTCCCTGCCGCGACAGCCCGTGCGCGCACACCACGACGTGGGCCGCCCCGGTATCCCCCCATAGCCAATAGGCCATGCGGTGGCTGCCGCCGGCATCCGGGCAGGTCACGTAGTCGAGGCGGGGGTCGGTCATGGTTTTTCGCGTTCGGGCCGGAAGCGATTACGCTCTCGCATTCGGCTTAAACCCAGATTATCCCGGAGAGGAGAGAACCCCATGCTGAAAGGCAAGACCGCCCTCGTCACAGGCTCCACCAGCGGCATCGGCCTTGGCATCGCCAAGGCGCTGGCCCGCCAGGGCGCCAACATCGTGCTGAATGGCTTCGGCGACGCCGAGGGCCCGAAGGCGGAAGTCGCCGCGCTGGGCGTGAAGGTCGGCTACCACGGCGCCGACATGAGCAAGCCCGCCGAGATCGAGGCGATGATGCACTACGTGGCCGAGACCTTCGGCCGCACCGACGTACTGGTCAACAATGCCGGCATCCAGCACGTGGCGAAGGTCGAGGACTTTCCGCCCGAGCGCTGGGACGCCGTGATCGCCATCAACCTGACGAGCGCCTTCCACACCACGCGCCTCGCCCTGCCCGCGATGAAGAAGGCCAACTGGGGGCGCATCATCAACGTCGCCTCGGTGCACGGCCTCGTGGCCTCGGCGGAGAAGGCCGCCTACGTCGCCGCCAAGCACGGCATCGTGGGCCTGACCAAGGTCACGGCGCTGGAAACCGCCACCACCGGCATCACCTGCAACGCGATCTGCCCCGGCTGGGTGCTGACGCCGCTGGTGCAGAAGCAGGTCGACGCCAAGGCTGCGGCGCTGGGCGTGAGCAACGAGGAGTCGAAGAAGCAACTGCTGGCCGAGAAGGAGCCCTCGCTGCAGTTCACGACCCCCGAGGAACTGGGCGAGCTGGCCGTTTTCTTCTGCTCCGACGCGGGCAAGAACGTGCGGGGGGTGGCGTGGAACATGGATGGGGGCTGGGTCGCGCAGTAAAAACCTGACAGCCGAACGCAGAGGGCGCAAAGGATGCGCAAAGGACGCAGAAGAAAACCATCCTTGGTGGAAGTTCTTCTGCGTCCTTTGCGGATCTTTGCGCCCTCTGCGTTCGGTATCGGGTTTTCTCACTCCCCCAGCCTCAACGCATACGGGTGCGTCAACTCGAAGCGGCCGTCCGCCAGGTCGTAGTCCCAGCGCTCCACCTGGCAGGTCCGCGGCTCGCCGGGTGCCGGCGGTTCCCAGCGGACCACGTTGACCGAATTCGGCGTGTTGTGCCGCACCCGGTGCGACAGGGCCGTGCCGGCCTGCACGCAGTACATCGTGCGCGACGCCGCCTTCACCCGCGCGCAGACATCGCTCACGTAGGGCAGGTGGATGTGCCCGCCCAGCACCAGGTCCGCGCCGGCGCGCGACCAGGCCTGGACCGCTTCCTCGCCGCCGTGCAGCCGGTCCTTCTCGTCCTGGGTCCGCATCACGCAGGCGGGCTGGTGCGTCACCACCACGCGCAGCTGCTCGCGCCGGGCGCCGCGCAGGCGCTCGCACACGCGCCGGATCTGCCGCGGCGAGACCACGCCGTCCTTGTGGCGCTCCGGCCGGGTCGTGTTGACCCCGATCACCAGCACGTCCGCGAACTCCAGCTCGGGTTCCAGGTTGTGCCCGAACGCCCGCGCATAGCCGCGGTACGGCGCGAACAGGCGGGCGGCGAGGTTGTACAGGGGGATGTCGTGGTTGCCCGGCAGGGTCAGCAGATGGTCGACGCGCAGCGAATCGCAGAACGCGCGGGCGGCCGCGAACTGCGCGCGTCGCGCCCGCTGCGTGATGTCGCCGCTCAGGATGGCCGCCACGGGCTTCACCTCGCGCACCAGCGCCTGCAAGGCGGCGACCACGGGGCCTTCCTCGGTGCCGAAATGCGTGTCCGACAGGTGCAGGATGACGGTCATCGGGCGGGCAGTCGCTGCTGCGGCGGCGGCAGCATCACCCGCAGCGGCCGCGGGGCCACGGTGAAGCGCAGCGGCAGTTCCATCCATTGCACCTCGCCATCCGTGGCCACCTTGAGCCGGCGCACGTGGCGCGTGCCGACGGCCAGCGTACGCAGGGTGAAGCTGCGGATCTCGCGGTCGGCGGCCAGTTGGCCGGCGGCGGCAGCCGCGAGCATGCGCAGCTTGGCCCAGGTGCCCATCGCGGGCAGCAGCAGGCAGGCGAGGCGCCCCTCCCCCGTCTGCGCCACCACATCCGGCTCCACGCCGATGCGCTCCAGCTGCAGCTGGTTGTTGCAGACGAAGACGCTGGCGGCGCGCAGCTGGATGAGCCGGCCATCGAGTTCGGCATCGAGCACGAGCTGCAGGCGCCACTCCAGCAGGCTCTTCAGTGCCACCAGCATGGCGATCCAGCGCCGGCGCCCCAGCTTCTGCTTGGCCGCTTCGCGGTCGGCCAGCAGCTTCGGATAGAGCCCCACCGACGCGTTGACCAGGAAGGTCCGCTGGTTGACCCAGCCGACCTGCACCGGCTCGGGCCGGCCGGCGAGCAGCGCCCGCGCCGCTTCGGCCGGTTCGAGCGGCAAGCCGAGCTGGCGGGCGAACAGATTGAAAGTGCCTTGCGCTATGACCCCCAGGGGGCAGTCGTGGGCCATAGCCGCCTGCGCCGCGCAGTTCATGGTGCCGTCGCCGCCGGCCGCGACCAGGATGCCGCCGTGCTCGCGCGCGAGCCGGCCACCGTCGAGGCAGGCCTGCAGGATCTGGCCCGGCGCGACGGGCACGAAGCGGAAGGGCCGGCCGGCACGCTCCAGTTCGGCGGCGATCGCCGCGCGGACTTCGTCCTTTTCGGTGGCCCCCGAGCCCTGGTTCATGACGATGAACAGCTCGGCGTCCACCTCCACGTCAGGGGGCTGGCGCAGGGCGGGCTCGTCTTGGGCGGACAGGACGGCATCCATCCGCCGCAGCTTAGCCGCGTCCGCACGGCCGCACTGTCGGACTGAACCGGGCGCCGGCATCCGTCGACGCCGGGCCGGACCGCCGATCAGCGCAGCTGGACCGAGCCGGACACCATCACCGTCACGGCGCTCTTGCCCGGCTCCACCGGCACGGACTGGTCGGCGGCACCGGCGCGCGCTTCCGGGGCGGCGGCCATCCGCATGCGCGGCACGAAGCCCGGCTCGTTGGTATTCACCGCCACCTCGCGCAGCGTGTAGCCGGCGAAGCCGAAGCCGCGCGCCAGGTCGGCGGCCTTGGCCTTGAAGCGCTCGATCGCCTGCGTCTGCGCCTCGCCTTCGACCCGGGCCCGCTGCTCGCGGCTGAGCCCGAAGCTGATGCCGCCGAGCGTCATGGTGCTGATGCGGCCGGCGCTCTGGCTGATGCGCGGGAAGTCGCGGCCCTCCAGGATCAGTTCGGCCGTGCCGGTCCAGCCGCCGATGCGGCCGTCCCGGTTGTGGCGCGGGTAGAGCGCGAAGTTGCCGGTGCGCACGTCCAGCTGCCCGGGCTGGGCGCTGCGCTTGGCTTCCGCCAGGGCCGCGTCCAGCGCCGTCTTGAGCTGGGCCTGGACCGCCGCCGGGTCCAGCCCGTCGCGCGAGGTGGTCAGCGTCATCTGCAGCAGGTCCTGCTGGACTTCGACGGTGCCGCTCGCCTGCAGCTGCAGGACGTTCTGGGGCGGCGGCAGGGTCTGGGCGGAGGCGCCCAGCGCCGCAAGGCACAGGGCACCGGTCGCCAACAGGCGCGGCGTTCGGGTCATCGGGTCTCCGGGGTCAGTGGCGGCGCGAAGTGGGCCGCGCATATTCACTCAATTGTCGGCGCAGCTCCGCGCGCTCGCTGGCGCTCAGCTGGCGGGGCGGCGGAGGACTCTGCTGCTCCTGGCGGAAGAAGTCCTGCACGGCCTGGCGCAGGCCGTGGTCGCGCGCCGCGCTGCGCTCCGGCGAGCCCGCCGGCGGCGCGTCCGCGGCGGCTACCGCCAGGGAAGCGGCCAGGCCCACTGAGGCAAAAACGGCGGCGAAGATAGTCATATCCCTATTGAACGCTGCCGTTGCCGCCCTGTTCACGTACGGCTTGTCAAGCGCCCGATGCTGGGGCAACATCTGTAACACGGTGAAAGGTGAGCTGAAAAAACGCGGAAAACGGCTCGGCTGACCCGTACCATCGGCGCTGTTACAAATTGGCCTCGGGAGAACCATGACGCAAGCTGCAGCACGGACTGACAAGATCCTCGTCGTCGACGATGACGCTCGCATCCGCGACCTGCTCCGCCGCTACCTCACCCAGGAAGGCTTCGAGGTCATCCTGGCGGAAGACGGCAAGGCGCTGAACCGGCTGATGCTGCGGGAAACCGCGGACCTGATCGTGCTGGACCTGATGATGCCCGGCGAGGACGGCCTGTCCATCTGCCGCCGCCTGCGCGCGGCCAACGATCGCACGCCGATCATCATGCTCACCGCCAAGGGCGAAGACGTGGACCGCATCGTCGGCCTGGAAGTCGGCGCCGACGACTACCTTGGCAAGCCCTTCAACCCGCGCGAGCTGCTGGCCCGCGTGCACGCGGTGCTGCGCCGCCGCCCCGCGCAGGAAGCGCCCGGCGCCCCGTCCTCCGACAACGAGGTGGTGACCTTCGGCCCCTTCGCCTTCGACCTGGGCGCGCGCACGCTGCGCAAGAACGGCGAGGAACTGCCCTTGACCACCGGCGAGTTCGCCATGCTGAAGGCGCTGGTGCGCCACCCCCGCCAGCCGCTGTCGCGCGAGAAGCTCGCGCAGCTCGCCCGCGGCCGCGAATTCGAACCCTTCGACCGCAGCCTCGACGTGCAGGTCTCGCGCCTGCGCAAGCTGATCGAAGCCGACCCGGCCTCGCCGCGCTACATCCAGACGGTATGGGGCGTGGGCTACGTGTTCGTGCCGGACGGCGCGGGCTGATCCCGCGCCACGGGCCGTGCATGACAAATGACACGGCTTCGCCCGCAATGACGAATGACAACGGAGCCCGCGGGCCCCACAATGCCCTGCTGAGCAGGGTTATTCATATGTCGTTCGTCATTCGTCCTACCCCATGATCCGCGCCGTCATGACACAACCCGAGCCCACCAGTCCCGCCCCGCTGGAAACCGCGCCAGCCCCGCTGGAGTTGCGGCCGCGCCTCGGGCTCTCCCTGTTCTGGCGCACGTTCTTCCTGCTGTCGCTGCTGCTGATCGGCTCCATCGTCGCCTGGCTGCAGACCTTCCGCGCGCTCGAATTCGAGCCGCGGGCGGTGCAGACCGCGCAGCAGATCGCCTCGCTGGTGAACCTCAGCCGCGCCGCCCTGGTGCACGCGGACCCGATCGCCCGCGTCTCGCTGATCAAGACCCTGGCCGACCAGGAAGGCGTGCGCATCCTGCCGCGCGAGCCCAAGGACAAGTTCGCGCCGCTGTCGGCCAGCGCCATGGACCGCCGCATCCTGGACGAGCTGGCCGGCCGCCTCGGCAGCGGAACCGTCATGGCCAGCAGCGTCAACGGCGAGGAAGGCCTGTGGGTCGGCTTCAAGATCGACAGGGACGACTACTGGATGCTGATGGACCGCACGCGCTTCTCGCAGGTGGGCGGCCGCACCTGGCTGGTGTGGCTGATCACGGCGGCGGCGCTGTCGCTGGCCGGCGCGGCGGTGATCGCCCGCCTGATCAACAGGCCGCTGAAGCAGCTGTCCTTCGCCGCCAGCCGCGTGCGCGACGGCGACTTCGACGCCAGCCGCCTCGACGAGAAGGCCGTGACCAGCGAGATCCGCGAGGTGAACATCGGCTTCAACCGCATGGCGCAGCAGCTCGCGAAGATCGAGCAGGACCGGGCCGTCATGCTGGCCGGCATCTCGCACGACCTGCGCACGCCGCTGGCGCGCCTGCGGCTGGAAACCGAGATGAGCGTGGTCGACCCGGACGCGCGCGAGCACATGGCCGCCGACATCGACCAGCTCGACGCGATCATCGACAAGTTCCTCGACTACGCCCGCCCCGACCACGCGGAGCTCAAGCCCGTGATGCTGAACGACGTGATCGAGGCCTGCATGTACGCCATCGAGGACCACGGGGACATCCGTGTGAATCTCGACATGTCCAAGAATCTGCAGGTGCTCGCCGACGAGGTCGAACTGGCGCGCGTCGTGTCCAACCTGCTGGAAAACGCGCGGCGCTACGGCAAGACGCCCGAGACCGGCATCGCGGTGGTGGACATCGCCGCGAAGGCGCGCAACGAATGGGTGCTGCTGAAGGTGCGCGATCACGGCATGGGCGTGTCGCCGGAGGCGCTGCCCAATCTCGTCAAGCCCTTCTTCCGCGGCGACGCCGCGCGCACGGCGGCCACCGGCGCCGGCCTGGGTCTGGCCATCGTCGACAAGACGGTGCAGCGCATGGGCGGGATCTTCGCGCTGTCGAACACCACTTCCGGCGGACTCGCCGCGCACATCAAGCTGCAGCGGCCCAGGATGATGCCTTCGGTGCCGGGGACCGGCAACGGCGACTCGGAGTGGAGCCGGACGCGCGAGGCGGTCTGAGCGCCCCTACCGCGCCAGCAGCACCACCGCCCGGGCCTCGATGCTCTGGCCCATGCCCACGGGGCCGAGCTTCTCCGCCGTCTTCGCCTTCACGTTGACCTGACCTGGCGCGATGCCCAGCGCCTCGGCGATGCGCGAGCGCATCGCCTCGATGTGCGGCGCCAGCTTCGGCGCCTGCGCCACCACGGTACTGTCCACGTTGGCGAGACTCCAGCCCGCTTCGCGCACCCGCCGCGCGGCCTCCCGCAGCAGCACGATCGAATCGGCGCCGCGGAAGCGTTCGTCGGTATCGGGGAAATGCTTACCGATGTCCCCCAGGCCCGCCGCGCCGATCAGGGCGTCGGTGATCGCGTGCAGCAGCACGTCGGCGTCCGAATGGCCGAGCAGGCCACGCTCGTAGGGGATCTCCACGCCGCCCAGCAGGAGGCGGCGGCCGGGCACCAGGGCGTGCGTGTCCCAGCCTTCACCGACGCGCAGTTGCACGGTCACAGGCGACCGAAGGGCGCCTGCGCCCCCTCGGGGGGCAGCGACGACACGTAGTCCGGAGCGTGGGGGCTCATCTCGCGCGACCGCGCAGGACGGCCTCGGCCATCGCGAAGTCCTCGGGATAGGTCACCTTGAAGTTCTGCGCGCCGGCTTCCACCAGCAGCGGCTTCAGGCCCATCTGCTCGATGGCGCTCGATTCGTCGGTGATCTCGCCGCCGGAGGCTTCCAGCGCCTGCCGCAGCATGCCCAGGCGGAACATCTGCGGCGTCTGCGCCTGCCACTTGTCGGTGCGCGTCACGGTCGACGCGACGCGGCCCTCCTCGCCGATCTTCAGCGTGTCGGGCAGCGGATGGGCCAGCAGCCCGCCCACTGCGTCCCCGCTGCAGCGGTCGATCAGCCGGTTGACCAGGTCGGGCGTGATGAGGCAGCGCACGGCGTCGTGCACCAGGACCCAGTCGTTGTCGACGGCGCCGGCGCGGCGCAGCTCGCGCAGTCCGTTTTCCACGCTCTGCGCGCGCGTGGCGCCGCCGCAGGGCACCACCAGGGCCGAGGTGGTGGGATTGCGTTCGAAGAAGCCGTCGCCGGGCGCGACCACGACCAGCGTGCGCGCGATGCGCTTCACGCCGGCGAAGGCCGACAGCGTGTGCCAGATCATGGGCTGGCCGGCAACACGTTCGTATTGCTTCGGGCCGGACGTGCCGGCGCGGCTGCCGTTGCCGGCGCAGGGAATCAGGGCGAAGTACCGGGAGCTGGATGCCGTTGCGTTCATATCCGTCCCCTTCATTCTACGGAGGGCGTCGTTCCCCCTACAATCGTCGCACACCCCACCCTCTCCAGGCGCGGGGTGTTTTGCATTTTTGTTCGCGCTTTCCGCCTTTCGTTCAATGGACCTGCCCAAGCTCTCCCCCGGAAAACGGATGGCGCTGCCGCGCCCCGTCGGCTCGGCCGACGCGCTGCTGCTCGCGCGCGTGGCCCGGCGCGAATTGCTGGACGGCAAGCTCACCGCGATCGTCACCGCCGACGCGAACGACGCGCAGCGCCTGCTGGACGAGATGGCGTTCTTCGCGCCGGAACTCCGCTGCGCCCTCTTCCCCGACTGGGAAACGCTTCCTTACGACCAGTTCTCGCCGCACCAGGACCTGATCAGCGAGCGGCTCGCGACGCTGTGGCGCATCCTTCAGCGCGAAGCCGACGTGGTGCTGGTGCCCGCCAGCACGGCCCTATACCGCCTCGCGCCGCCCAGCTTCCTGGCCGGCTACACCTTCCACTTCCGCGTGCAGCAGAAGCTGGACGAGGCGAAGCTGAAGGCGCAGCTCACCCTCGCCGGCTACAACCACGTCACGCAGGTCGTGAGCCCCGGCGAATACGCGGTGCGCGGCGGCCTGATCGACCTGTTCCCCATGGGTTCGCCGGTGCCGTACCGCGTCGACCTGTTCGACGACGAGGTCGACTCGATCCGCACCTTCGACCCGGACTCGCAGCGCAGCCTCTACCCGGTGCCCGAAGTGCGCCTGCTGCCCGGTCGCGAATTCCCGATGGACGAGGACGCACGGGCGCGCTTCCGCAGCCGCTGGCGCGAGCTGCTGGAAGGCGATCCCACCAAGAGCCGCATCTACAAGGACATGGGCAACGGCGTCGCGACCGCCGGCATCGAGTACTACCTGCCCCTGTTTTTCGAGGCGCCCGCCACCGTGTTCGACTACCTCGGCGAGCAGTCGGTGGTGGTGCTGCACGGCGACCTGGAGCCTTCCTTCCTGCGCTTCTGGCAGGACACCCGGGACCGCTACCGCCTCGTGCAGGGCGACCCGGAACGGCCGGTGCTGCCGCCCGATGCGCTGTTCCTCTCCAGCGAGCAGTTCTACACCCGCGCGAACGCGCATGCGCAGCTCGCGCTCAAGGCGATCCCGCAGGAGGAAGGCTATGCCGAATTCCGGCGCCTGCCGGAGATGGCGGTGGTGCGCGGCGCCGAGGAGCCGCTCAAGAACTTCAAGTACCACGCGCAGCACAGCCCGCACCGCGTGCTGGTGCTCGCCGAGAGCGCCGGCCGGCGCGAGAGCCTGCTCGATTTCCTGCGCGCCAGCCACCTGAACCTGCCGGCCTTCGACTCGCTGGCCGAATTCCAGGCCAGCGACGAGAAGCTGGGCATCGCGACCGCGGCCCTCGCCAGCGGCTTCGCCTGGGCCGAGGAGGCGATCGACTTCGTCACCGAGACGGAGCTGTTCGCCAGCGCGCCCACGGCGCGGCGGCGGAAGAAGCAGGAACAGGTCAGCGACGTCGAGGCGCTGATCAAGGACCTGTCGGAGCTGAACGTCGGCGACCCGGTCGTGCACTCGCAGCATGGCATCGGCCGCTACAAGGGGCTCGTGAACCTGGACCTGGGCCAGGGAAGCACCGAGTTCCTGCACCTCGAGTACGCGGCCGCGGCCACGCTCTACGTGCCGGTGAGCCAGCTGCACCTGATCAGCCGCTATACCGGCGTCGGCGCCGAGGAAGCGCCGCTGCACAAGCTGGGTTCGGGCCAGTGGGAAAAGGCCAGGCGCAAGGCGGCCGAACAGGTGCGCGACACGGCGGCCGAACTGCTCAATCTCTACGCCCGGCGCGCGGCGCGCCAGGGGCACGCCTTCCGCTTCTCGCCGCAGGACTACGAGACCTTCGCCGACGACTTCGGCTTCGAGGAGACGCCGGACCAGAAGGCGGCGATCCACGCGGTGATCCAGGACATGGTCTCGCCGCGGCCGATGGACCGGCTGGTTTGCGGCGACGTCGGCTTCGGCAAGACCGAGGTGGCGCTGCGCGCGGCCTTCGTCGCCGTGACCGGGGGCAAGCAGGTCGCCTTCCTGGCGCCCACCACCCTCCTCGCCGAACAGCATTTCCAGACGCTGGTCGACCGCTTCGGCAAGTGGCCGGTGAAGGTGGCGGAGATGAGCCGCTTCCGCTCGACCAAGGAGATCAACACGGCGGTCAAGGGGCTGGAGGACGGGAGTGTCGACATCGTGGTCGGCACGCACAAGCTGCTGTCGCAATCCACGAAGTTCAAGAACCTCGGCCTGCTGATCATCGACGAGGAGCACCGCTTCGGCGTGCGCCACAAGGAGGCGATCAAGGCGATGCGGGCGGAAGTCGACGTGCTCACGCTCACCGCCACGCCGATCCCGCGCACGCTGGGCATGGCGCTGGAAGGCCTGCGCGACCTGTCGGTGATCGCCACCGCGCCGCAGCGGCGCCTCGCGATCAAGACTTTCGTGCGCAACGAGGGCAACGGCGTGATCCGCGAGGCCGTGCTGCGCGAGCTCAAGCGCGGCGGCCAGGTCTACTTCCTGCATAACGAGGTCGAGACGATCCAGAACCGGCGCGAGGCGCTGGAGCGGCTGCTGCCCGAGGCGCGCATCGCCGTGGCCCACGGCCAGATGCCGGAGCGCGAGCTGGAACGCGTGATGCGCGACTTCGTGCAGCAGCGCTACAACGTGCTGCTGTGCTCCACCATCATCGAGACCGGCATCGACGTGCCGACGGCCAACACCATCGTGATCGCGCGCGCCGACAAGTTCGGCCTGGCGCAGCTGCACCAGCTGCGCGGCCGGGTCGGCCGCAGCCACCACCAGGCCTATGCCTACCTGATGGTGCCGGACGTGGACAGCCTCACCAAGCAGGCGGAGCAGCGGCTGGAGGCGATCCAGCAGATGGAGGAACTGGGCTCCGGCTTCTATCTCGCGATGCACGACCTGGAGATCCGCGGCGCCGGCGAGGTGCTGGGCGAGAACCAGAGCGGCAACATGCTGGAGGTCGGCTTCCAGCTTTACAACGAGATGCTGGGCGAGGCGGTGAAGTCCCTCAAGGCCGGCAAGGAGCCGGACCTGCTGGCGCCGCTGTCGGTCACCACCGAGATCAACCTGCACGCGCCGGCGCTGCTGCCGGACGACTACTGCGGCGACGTGCACCTGCGCCTGTCCTTCTACAAGAAGCTGGCGACCGCGAAGACCGTGGACCAGATCGACCGCCTGCTGGAGGAGATCGTCGACCGCTTCGGCAAGCTGCCGCCGCAGGCGCAGACGCTGATCGACGTGCACCGGCTGCGCGTGCTGGCGCGGCCCTACGGGGTGGTCAAGGTCGATGCGGCGCCCACCGTCATCCACATCACCTTCCGGCCGAATCCGCCGATCGAGCCGCTCTCGATCATCCAGCTGGTGCAGAAGAACAGGCACATCAAGCTGGCCGGCAACGACAAGCTGCGCATCGAGAAGTCGCTGGTGGACGTGAAGGAGCGGGCGCAGATGGTGCGCGACGTGCTGCGTTCGCTGGGGCAGCCGAAGGTGGCGGAGCCGGCCTGACCCGCCTTCGGCCATGGCGCTCGAACTCGCCCTCGCCCTCCTCGCGCTGGCCCTGGCCCTCGCCTTCCGCCCCTGGCGCATCCTCGCCCGCGCGCCTGCGCTCCTCGGCCCGCTGCTCGCGACGCTCGTCGTGCTGCCCTGGCTGTGGGCCCTGCCCGCGCTGCAGCGCTCGCCGCTGCCGCTGCACTGGTCGGGCGCGGTGCTGGTGCTGCTGATGCTCGGCTGGCCGCTGGCGGTGCCGGTGCTGCTGGCGACGGGCTTGCTGGCCTGGGTGCTGTCGCCGCTGCAAGCGCAGCAAGCCTTGTCGCTCAGCGTTTGGATAGGAGTCGTGCCGGCCAGCCTGGCCGTGCTCCTCGGCGCGCTGCTGCGGCGGCTGCCGGACCATCCCTTCGTGTACATCCTCGGGCGCGGCTTCCTGGGGGCGGTGGCCTGCCTGTTCGCCTCGCACCTGCTCGCGCAGGCCTTCGGCCAGCCCCTGCCGGGCGTGGCCGGCGACCTGGGCCGGGTCGCCCGCTGGCTCATGGCCTGGGGCGACGCCTTCGTCACCGGCATGCTCACGGCCATCTTCGTGGCGTTCAAACCGCAATGGCTGCTGACCTGGTCGGACCGGCGCTACCTGCGCCGGTAGCTACACTGGGCCATGGCCGCGAAGGACGAATTCGCCAACTACTGCGGTGAGCTGCTCTCCGGCCTGGGCGCGGTTCGCGTCAAGCGCATGTTCGGCGGGCACGGCATCTACGTCGACGACCTGTTCGTCGCCATCGTCGTGGGCGAAACCCTCTACCTGAAGGCGGACGCCGAGACGACGCCGCGCTTCGAGGCGGCCGGCTGCGCGCCCTTCGCGTACGAAGCCAAGGGGCGGCGGGTTTCGATGGCGTACCGCGCCGCGCCCGCGGAGGCGATGGATTCCCCGGCCCTGATGCGGCCCTGGGCGGCGCTGGCGCTGCAGGCGGCGCTGCGGGCGCGGAAATGACGGACGGCAAATGCCGGACAATCCCGCCATGGCTACCCGAGAAATCTCCCCCGGCCTCACGGTCCAGGGCTTCACTCCGCCCCTGCGCCTCGCCGACTACAAGCTGATCGCCTTCGACATGGATTCCACGCTGATCAACATCGAATGCGTGGACGAGATCGCGGAGGTCGTCGGCAAGGGACCGGCCGTGGCCGCGATCACCGAGGCCGCCATGCGGGGCGAGATCAGCGACTTCAGGGAAAGCCTGGCGCGCCGCCTGGCCCTGCTGGCCGGCACGCCAGTCTCGGCCCTGCAGCGCGTGTACGAGCACCGCCTGCGCCTGAACCCCGGCGCGCTGGAACTGCTGGCCTACGCGCGCTGGGACGGCCTGAAGATCCTGCTGGTTTCGGGCGGCTTCACCTATTTCACCGACCGCCTGAAGCCGCGGCTGGGACTGGACTACGCTTTTTCCAACCAGTTGGAGATCGAGGACGGCGTCCTCACGGGCCGTGTCACCGGCCGCGTGATCGATGGCGCGGCCAAGCGCGATGCCGTGGCCCAGGCCTGCGTCGACATCGGCTGCGCGCCCGAACAGGTGATCGCGGTGGGCGACGGCGCCAACGACCTGCCGATGATGCAGCTCGCCGGCCTGTCCGTCGCCTACCGGGCCAAGCCGAAGGTGCGCGAATACGCCAACGTGAGCATCGACACGGGCGGCCTGAACCGCCTGCTCGAAGTCACGGTGCCCTCGGTCGCCTACGCCTGATCAGGCCGGCACGCTGGGCAGTCCGGCCAGCGCCATCGCGAGTTCCTTCTCGTCGTAGTGTTCGTCGGTCAGCTCGCCGGCGAAGTACTTCTGGTAGGCCGCCATGTCGAAGTGGCCGTGGCCGCAGAGGTTGAACAGGATCGTGTCGGCCTTGCCCTCGCGCTTGCAGCGCAGCGCCTCGGCGATCGCGCCCTTCACCGCATGGTTGGCCTCCGGCGCCGGCACGATGCCCTCGTTGCGCGCGAACAGCACGCCGGCCTCGAAGCACTCGACCTGGTTGTAGGCCACCGCCTCGAGCAGGCCCAGCTGCTTGCAGTGCGACACCAGCGGCGCCATGCCGTGGTAGCGCAGGCCCCCGGCATGGAAGCCGGGCGGCGTGAACTGGCTGCCCAGCGTGTGCATCTTGGTGAGCGGCGTCATGCGGCCGGTGTCGCCGAAGTCGTAGGCGTACCTGCCCCGCGTGAGGGACGGACAGGCCGCCGGTTCCACCGCCACGATGCGCGGCTTGCGGCCGCCGCGCAGGCCGTGCCCGATGAAGGGGAAGGCGATGCCGGCGAAGTTGGACCCGCCGCCGGTGCAGCCCACGATCACGTCCGGCCACTCGTCGGCCATCTGCAGCTGCTCCATGGCCTCGAGCCCGATGATGGTCTGGTGCAGCAGCACGTGATTGAGCACCGAGCCCAGCGCGTACTTGGTGTCTTCGCGCTGCACCGCGAGTTCGACCGCCTCCGAGATGGCGATCCCCAGGCTGCCGGGATGATCCGGCGTCTTCGCGAGCACCGACCGGCCGAATTCCGTTTCGCTGGACGGCGACGCCACGCAGCGCGCGCCGTACGTTTCCATCACGGCCCGGCGGTACGGCTTCTGGTCGTAGGACACGCGCACCTGGAAGACTTCCACCTGAAGGCCGAAGAGCGCCCCGGCGTAGGCCAGCGACGTGCCCCACTGGCCGGCGCCGGTTTCGGTGACCAGCCGCTTCACGCCGGCCTTCTGGTTGTAGAAGGCCTGCGCCACCGCGGTGTTCGGCTTGTGGCTGCCGGCCGGACTCACGCCCTCGTACTTGTAGAAGATCTTGGCGGGCGTGCCGAGCGCGCGTTCCAGGCGATGCGCGCGGTACAGCGGCGCCGGACGCCAGGCGCGGTAGACGTCGCGCACCGGCTCGGGGATCTCGATCTCCCGCTGGGTGCTGACCTCCTGCAGGATGAGTTCCATGGGGAACAGCGGCGCGAGGTCGTCGGGGCCCACGGGCTGCAGCGTCCCCGGATGCAGCACCGCGGGTGCGGGACTGGGCAGGTCGGCCTGGATGTTGTACCAAAACTTCGGCATCCGGCTTTCATCCAGCAAGTACTTCGTCTGAAGACTCATGGCGTGCTCCTCGGGATTGGAAGGGAGGCAGGGAACTGGCGCGGCCAGTATGATGGGGCGCAAACTTGCAGCCACCCGGCATTTTCCCGGTCCTTCGGCTCGCAGGAAGTTTGCGCTGGATCAATTCACTGCGGATCACGCCCAGGCTCGCGCCCACCATGACCGTTCCGCAAGAGTTCGCCCCCGGGCTCGCGATCCGCGGGTTCACGCCGCCGCTGCGCCTTTCCGACTTCCGGTTGCTCGCGCTCGCCATGGATTCGACCCTGGTCGACCTCGATGTCGTCGACGAGATCGCCGACGCGGTAGGCATGAAGGCCGAAGTGGCCGCCCTCTCGGATGCCGCGCTGCGCGGCGAGATCGCCGACGCCAGGGAAAGCCTGCGCCGGCGCGTCGCCCTGCTGAAGGGGGCCACCGTCGCCGACCTGGAAGCGATCTACGTCCAGCGCCTGCAACTCGCCCCGGGCGCGGAGAAGCTGGTGCAGGCCTGCAAGGCGGCCGGCCTGAAGGTGCTGCTGGTCTCGGGCGGCTTCAGCTTCTTCACCGAGCGAATCCGCGACCGGCTGGGCATCGACTTCACGCGCTCCAACGTGCTGGAGGTGCGCTCGGGCCCCAACTGCGGCGAGCTCACCGGCCGGATGGTGGGCCCGCCGTGGGGCGACGGCGCGGAGAAGCGCACGATGCTGCTGGAGACCTGCCAGCAACTCGGCATCCCGCCCAGCCAGGCGATCGCGATGGGCGGCGACGCCGACGACCTTCCCATGATGGGAGAGGCGGGCTTGCCGGTGGCGTACCGCGCGAAGCCGCAGGTGCGGGAGCAGGCGATGGTGGCGATCGACCAGGGCGGGGTGGATCGGCTGCTGGAAGTGTTCGCGTAAAGGGCGCGCCTCCGTCCCGGCCCTCGCCGGAGCGGAGGGAGGATGTCCGATCAGGCCCGCTGGACGACCGGGCGACCCGCCTCCACCACGAAGCGCGCGAGCGTGAGCACGCCGCTGTCCTTGCGCCGCACGTCGTCCACGCCGCGCAGCGTCACCTGCAGCCGCTCCGGCGTGAACTCCGCGATGCCGTAGCCGCGGTGGTCCGCCTCTGCATAGACGAAGTGCGGGTTCTCCTCCAGCCGCACCGCCACCGTTTCCGGCCGGCTCGCGCGCGAGGTGATGCTGGTGCCGCAGAACTCCACGCCGACGCTGGTGCTCCCGGGCCGCTCGTAATCCGCCTTCACGTGGCCCACCCAGTTCTCATGCACGTCGCCCCCCAGCAGCACGGGATTCGGCGCGGCCGTGGCCTGCAAGGCTTCCACGAGGCGGCGGCGCGCGGCGGGATAGCCGTCCCACCCGTCGTTCCACAACAGCCGCCCCGGCCCCGGCGCGAAGTCGCGCATCCCGAACAGCGTGGATTGCCCGAGCACCGTCCAGGCCGCGCCGCCCCGCGCCAGTTGCGCCGCCAGCCAGGCCTCCTGCTGGGCGCCCAGCATCGTGCGCTCAGGCTCTCCCCAGGCCGCGCACTGCAGGGGATTGACCACGCCCGACCCGGCCTGCCCGCCCGGCGTGCACGCCTGCGGGCTCTTGTACTGGCGCGTGTCCAGCAGCAGCAGCGTGGCGAGCCGGCCGAAGCGCTGCTGGCCGTAGATGCGCAGCCCCTGCCCCGACGCGAGGCCCTGCAGGGCACGCGTGAGCACGCTGGCGCGCACCGGCGTGTGCTCGTACCAGGCCTGGTAGGCCGCGGCGCGGCGGCGCGGGAAGTCGCCGACCGGCGGCCCGCCGACGCCGGCCTGCTCGCCCGCGTAGTCGTTCTGCACCTCGTGGTCGTCCCAGGTGTACAGCCACGGGCAGGCGTGGTGCATGGCCTGCAGGTCCGGGTCGCTTCGATGTAGGGCATAGCGCGCCCGGTAGTCGTCCAGCGACAGCACCCAGCCGCTGCCCGTCGAACGCACGGGGTTGGCGGCCATCGGGTACTCGTAGATGTAGTCGCCCAGGAACACCACCGCATCGGGCGCGTCGGCGCGCATGTGGCGCCAGGCGCCGTACCAGCCATGCTCCCAGCGCTGGCAGGAGGCATAGGCGAGGCGCAGGCGCCCGGCCGGCGCATCGTCGGCGGGAAAGGTGCGCGTGCGGCCCACCGGGCTCACCCACGGGCCCGCCGTGAAGCGATAGAAGTACCAGCGGTCCGGCGCCAGCCCCTGCGCCTCCACGTGCGCCGCGTGCGCGAGCTCCGGCAGCGCCTGCGCCTGCCCCGACTGCACGACGCGCGCGAAGCGCTCGTCGTCCGCGATCTCCCAGCGCAGGGTTACGGGCTCGCCGACCAGCGCGGCGCCCGCGAGCCGCGTCCACAGCACCACGGAGGTCGCGGCGGGCGAGCCGCTCGCGACGCCGAGGGTGAAGGGATCGTCCGGCAGGCGCGGCTGGCTCCAGGCGCTGCGCGGCAGCCAGGTCGTACCGGCGACGGCCGTCGCCAGCTGCAGCAGCCGGCGCCGCTCCATCACGTGGCAGCGCGCGGCGCGGCGGCGGGCCACCCGCGGATCAGGCCCAGGGCGCTGGCGCGCCAGAGCAGGAAGCCCACGATGCTCAGGTTCAGCAGGTTCCAGGCGATGCCGTTGAGGAAGGCGGCCCGGTAGGAGCCGGTGAGGTCGAACACCGCGCCCGACATCCAGCCGCCCAGCGCCATGCCCATGAGCGTGGCCATCAGCACCGTGCCGACGCGCGCGCCGACCTCCTCCGGCGCGAAGTACTCGCGCACGATCAGCGGATAGCACGGCACGATCCCGCCCTGGAACAGCCCGAACAGGGCCGACACGACGTACAGCGACGTGAGGCCGTCGGAAGGCAGGAACAGCAGCAGCGCGACGCCCTGCAGCAGCGACCCGAGCAGCAGCGTGCGCAGCCCGCCGACGCGGTCGGCGATCCAGCCCGAGACGAGCCGGCTCACCACGCCCATGGCCAGCATCAGCGACAGCATCTCCGCGCCGCGCGCCGCGCCGAAGCCGAGGTCGCCGCAATAGGCCACGATGTGCACCTGCGGCATCGACATCGCGACGCAGCAGGCCACGCCGGCCACGCACAGCAGCCCCAGCAGCACCTGGGGCGCCATGCCGAGCGGACGCGCCGGGGCCGTGGCGCCCGCCGACGCCGACGGCGCGGCCGGCACGGGCTGCGGCGGCGGCCGCCGCCGCAGCACCAGGGCCAGCGGCAGCATGGTGGCGAGGCAGAACACGCCCATGCCCACGTAGGTCTGGCGCCAGCCCACCGTGTCGATGAAGTGCTGCATCACCGGCGGCCACACGGTGCCGGCGGTGTAGTTGCCGCTCATGCAGATCGCCAGCGCGATGCCGCGGCGGCGATCGAACCAGCGCGTGGTGTCCGCCACCAGCGGGGCGAAGCTGGCGGAGGTTCCCAGCAGGCCCACCAGCAGCCCCTGCGCCGCGCCGAACAGGACCACCCCGGGCGCGAGGCCGGCCGCGATGTAGCCGAGGCCCAGGCCCACGCCCCCGAGCATCACGACCCGCATCACGCCGAAGCGGTCCGCCAGCCGGCCCATGAGGATTCCCCCCAAACCGAAACCGATCATGGTGAGCGTGTAGGGGATCGCCGCATCGCCGCGCGCGATGCCGAAGTCCTGCTGAATGCGGGGCAACACCACCGTGATGGAGTACATGCCCGAGCCGCCGATCGTCATCAGCAGGAGGGACATCGTCAGGCGAAGCCACGCGTAGGGCGATTCGATGGGGTCGCGGCCGCTGGTCATGGCCCCCGATTGGATACCATCCACGCTCTGGCGCAACGGGGACCGTCGTCAGGGCTTTCCAGGGTTCCGGATCGCCCGCCCCCTGCGCCGTCCGAGGAGGTCTGGTTTTGAGGCAGTACAAGCAGTTGGCCACCCGCGCAATCCTGGCGGGGGCCGTGGCCCTGGGCGGGGAGGCCGCGCTGGCCGCGCAGGTGGTGGTGGGACAGGTCGCTCCCCTTTCCGGCCTCGAGGCCGCCCAGGGGCGGGCCTATGCGGCGGGCATGCAGCTCTATTTCAACCAGTTGAACAAGGGGGGCGGCGTCAACGGCCACACCTTCGCCCTGGTGAAGCGGGACGACAACGGCCGCCCCGAGGACACCGTCGGCCACACCCGGGCCCTGCTGGCCGAGGACAAGCCGATGGTGCTGGCGGGCTACTTCGGCAGCCGCAACATCGCGGAAGTGCTCGCGGCCGGCCTGCTGGAGAAGGAGCACATCGCGCTGGTGGGCTACCGGACCACCGAGCTGCGAGCGCAGAACCCGCAGCTGTTCAACGTGCGCGCGACCCTGCGCGACGAGCTGCAGAAGCTCACCGAGCACCTGGCCACCATCGGCATCACGCGCCTGGGCCTGTACTACGAGGACGGGCCCGGCGCCAAGGCCTTGTTGGAAGCGGTCGACGAGGCCGCGGGCAAGGCCCGCGCCACGATCGCGCACAAGGCCGCCTACCCGGCCGGCACGGCGCGCGCCAAGCAGGCCGTGGACCTGTTCATCAAGAATCCGCCGCAGGCCATCCTGCTGGTCGCCAGCGGCGCCGCCGCGGCCGCCTTCATCGAGCAGTACCGCTCCGCCGGCGGCGCCGCGCAGCTGTTCGCGCATTCGGGCGCCGACATCGAGCAGCTCGCCAAGCGCCTGTCCGAGGAGCAGATGCAGGGCGTGGCGATCGCGCAGGTCACGCCCAACCCGTACAAGATCTCCACCCGCAT
Organism: Ramlibacter monticola; assembly: GCF_016722785.1. Lineage (GTDB taxonomy): Bacteria > Pseudomonadota > Gammaproteobacteria > Burkholderiales > Burkholderiaceae_C > Ramlibacter > Ramlibacter monticola. The sequence goes on from NZ_JAEQNE010000006.1 coordinate 110,858, forward strand.
CGGCAAGGAGTTCAACGACATCCTGGCCCGCTCCCCGGCCCCGGACGTGCCCGTGAGCTATTCGATGATCGAGGGATTCATCACCGCCAAGGTGATCGCCGAGGCGGTGCGGCGCCAGGGCGCCCGGCCCACCCGCGAGGGCATGCAGAACGCGCTGGACGCGATGGAGAGCTACGATGCGGGCGGGTACCTGGTCGGCTTCAGGCCGAACCAGCACAACGGCTCGCGTTTCGTCGAACTGTCGATCGTGAGCGGCGCCGGCAGGATCCGCCAGTAAGCGGACGACTACAGAGGCCCCTCCCCGGGGCCGACGGCGTGCTGGACCAGCTGGTGAGTATCATGGTCCGGCTTCGAGGAGCCACACATGCCGGAGAGCGCGTCCCGTCCCCGCCACTTCTCCATGGTGCGGGAATTCCACCTGGCCGACTTCTTTACCCTCGGCAACGCGGCCTGCGGCGTGGGCGCCATCCTGCTGGCCATGCTGTTCATGGCCGGTGGCGAGCGCGTGCACTTCCTGTTGGCCGCGGCGCTGGCGCCGGCCGCCTTCATCTGCGACGTCCTCGACGGCCGCATCGCGCGGGCCCGGCACCAGCATTCGGCCCTGGGCCGGGAGCTCGACTCGCTCTCGGACGTGATCTCCTTCGGCATGGCGCCGGCGGCGCTGGGCTTCGCCGCGGGGCTGCAGGGCGGCTGGGATGCCGCCGCCCTGATCTACTTCGTCTGCTGCGGCGTGAGCCGGCTGGCCCGCTTCAACGTGACCGCCGAGGAACTCGCGACCGACGCCTCCGGCAAGGTGAAGTACTTCGAAGGCACGCCGATCCCGACCAGCGTGGTGCTCACCGGCATCCTGGCGCTGGCCGGGTGGCAGGGGCGGCTGGGCGACGGCATCTGGGGCGGCGTGGCCGACCTCGGCCCCTGGGACCTGCACCCGATCGCCCTGCTCTTCGTGCTCTCCGGCAGCCTCATGATCAGCAAGACGCTGCGGATCCCGAAGTTCTGAATCAGCGCTTGCGGTTCTTCTGCCAGATGGCCAGCAGGATCAGCCCGTAGGCCACCACCCGCACCCCGAAGATGCCGGGGTTGTCCTCGGCCGCGGGCGACATGAGCGCCAGCGCCACCCGGCCGGCGGTCTCCAGCCAGAAGGACAGCGCGAACCAGAGGAAGAAGCGGTCGCCGGTCTGGCGCCAGAAGCGGAAGAAGAACAGGCCGGCCACCAGCCAGCCGGCCGCGATCGCGCCCATGAGCATCTGCTCCATGCTCAGTCCTCCTCCCAGATGAGGCCGAACAGCAGCAGCAGCACCGCCACCAGCGCCGCCACGAGGCGCGGCATGCGCAGGTCGATCTCCACCGGCCAGACCACCCGGTCGAGGACCAGCAGCACGTTGTTGACGCTCAGCGCCGCGAAGCACAGCGCGCTCCAGAACAGGAGCCGCGCCCCGCTGGCACGCCAGCTGCGCCACAGCAGCACCAGGCAGGTGATCGAGGTGAGCGCGCAAAGGGAATAGATGACCGTCGCCATGACCCTATTCCTTCCGGAAACGGAACGCATCGGCGAACTGCTGCGCGCGCCGGTCGATGCGGGAGTGGATGAGGCGCGTGACGGCCACGAGGTCCTGCGCATAGGCCTCCGCCAGGCGATCGAAGAGGCCGCCGAGGTCGTCGGCCGGCGCATAGCGGATGGTGCCGTCCGCACCCGAGTCGACCGCGACGCCGCTGTCGCGCAGCAGCCCGATCAGCTCCGCGCCCCGCTGCTCCGGCACGTAGAGCCGGCGCGCCAGCTGCCCCGCGCCCCAGGGCTGGGCGGGGTCGGCGCGCAGCAGCAGCACCGCCTCGAGGTAAGGCACCGACGGGATGCTGGTGAGGATGAACCGGCGCAACTCCGCCGGCAGCTCGCTGGAGATCATTGTTCTGAACTGCAGGCGGCCCGTCGCGCTGGTTTTCCCCCTTGCACCTCGGGCATGCGCCTGTACATTGGCCGTGAATGTAGCGCCTGTCGTCGGCCGATGCTGCTCATCAGGGACGTTTGACGAGCGTTGGAGCCCTCCGGGGCTCATTTTTTTCGACAATGCGGCGTCGATGGCCGCGCCGCCGCCCGCTTCCTTGCGCCTGTTCCTGGCGCTGTGGCCGCCCGCCCCGGTGGGCGCGGCGCTGCGGTCGCACGCGGACGCGTGGACCTGGCCCCCCAACGCACGTCGCACGCGACCCGAGCGGCTGCACATCACCCTGCATTTCATCGGAGAGGTGCCCTCGGCCGAAGTCCTGCCCTTGCAGGCGGCGCTGCACGTGCCCTGGCCGGGCTGCGATCTCGTCCTGGACCGGGCCGGCGTATGGCCGGGCGGGATCGCGGTGCTGGAGGGCACGCAGGTCCCCGACGCCCTGCAGGCGCTGCACGCGGCGCTGGGAGAGAACCTGCGAGCTTGCGGCGCGGCGGTGGAAACGCGCCGCTACCGCCCGCACGTCACCTTCGCGCGCAAGGCGCAGGGCGCCCGCCCGCCGGGGGAGTTCGCGCCGCTGCGCTGGCAGGCCGCACCGGAGTACCTGCTGATGCAGTCGCTCCCCGGCGGCCGTGGCTACGTACCGCTTCAGCGCTTCGGCTGAGCCGACCGGCGTCGCGCGGGGGAGGCCGGGAGCACCGCCTCCAGGGCCGCGCCGCTACAGAAGGGGCCTGCCGGCCGACAGGCCCCTTCCGGCGACTGGCCGGCCTCAGTACGCGAAGTTGACCGTCGAAGCGGGGGCGCTGCCCAGGTCGAGCGCGCGGGTCAGCGCGAGGCGGTCGGGGGTGCTCGCACTCAGGGTGTACTTGCCCGCTGCCGCGGCCTGCGCCGCGAAGCTCAGCCCGGTGGCCGAGAACGGCGCGCGCACGGGGGCCGCCGTGGGCAGGCGCAGCGTGTAGGTGGCCAGTTCCACGTCCACCGGCGTGGCCGCCACCTGGACGGTGTCGGCGCCGACGACCTGCAGCGCACGGACGGTGGCGTCGCCCAGCGGGTTCGCGTTCGCCGTGACGGTGCCGGTCACCGTCCCCATGGGGGAGGTGGGCAGCACGATCGGCGCCGCGGCGCTGTTCACGCTCGTCACGCTGGCCGCGAGGCTGACCGGCACGCCGCTCACCACGCCGGCGGCGCGGCCGTCCGAGGTGATCACCAGGGTGTACGTGTCCTCCGGCAGGAAGGACAGCACGAACTTCCCGCTGGCGTCGGGCACCGTGGAGCGCACGATGGCCCCGTCCTTCTGCGCCGACACCGAGGTGGCGGTCAGGGTCATCGTCGTCGTGACGAAGCCCTGGATCGAGGTGACGAAGCGCGGGGTGACCGAGACCACCGGCTTGAGCACGAAGCTGCCGCTGTTGCCCGCTGCCACCACGGACTTGCAGGCATCGAAGTCGAGCACCAGGTCGGCCTGCTTGCCGGCCTCGACGCTGAAGTGAACCTGCAGCTTCAGGCCGCTCTGCTGCGCGCTGGGCGTCCGCAGCGGCGTCAGCGTGCCGCCGATCGGCTGCACCGCGTTGGCGAGCGGCTGCTGGACGCTGTTCTCGGCGAGCACCAGGCGCACCTGCGAGTAGTCGCCGGCCGGCAGGGCCGTGCTGCCCAGTTCCTCCAGCACGCCGTTGGTGAGGCCCAGGAGGTCGACCCGCCGCGGCGCCGCGAGCGTCAGGTCGCGCCAGCCCGCATCGTTGTCGCCGGCGCCGGCACTGGTGTGCACCCGCACCTTCTCCACCGTGACGAACACGTGCTCGTAGCAGCTCGGGGCATCGGTCATCGCCACGCGCAGCGTGCCGTCGCCCGCGACGCCTCCGCTGCCGCCGCCGCCGCCGCAGCCCGCCAGCACGAGGGCCGACATCCACGTGGCAGCCCGGATTCCCCAACGGCAGGCACTCCCATACGACTTGCGCATTCCATTCCTTTCGGTGTCCGAAGAGCTTGCAATGCTGTCGGGAGGATGCGCCCCGGCCGTGACCGGGCGTAACCACGAGCGCGCGTGAGCAGCCCGGCTGTTGCCGTTGCAGCCGGGCTGTTGCCGATGGAAACAGGGCTTGCGGGGACCCCGCAACACCCGGCGCGCTAGCGGCCGCCGGGGTGGGTGTCCTCGAAGTCAGGCGGCTCGGGAGCCTGCGGCGGCTTGCGGGCGGTGTCCGCCATGGCGGCGTCGCGGATGGCGAACAGCGCCTGCAGGTCTTGCTCGATCTCGTCGTCGGGATGCGCCTGCTCTCCGCCTTCCGGCGCCGCGCGTGCGGCCTCGGCCGGCACGACGGCGGCGGCGGCGCGGGCCGCGGCCAGGTTCCAGCTCTTGGGGTCGGGCATGTCCTCGGCCTTCACGCCCGTGAACTCCCAGCCCAGGCTCAGGAGCCAGTCGCGGCAGCGCGGCTCGAAGCGGGACAGTTCGCGCTCGAAGCCGTCCTGGAAGGGGAACACGTAGGGCAGCAGCCGCTCGTGCGCCTGCTTCACCACGAAGTTGACGTGCAGGCCACGGCGGCCGGCGCGCGTGACGGCCGACAGGATGCGGCATTCGATCCAGTCGGACGGGATGCCGTGCTTGCGCATGGTGTCGCGCAGGATCACTTGCACGAGTTCGCGGCGCGGCGCGTTGCGCCCCGTCTGGGTGTCCCCGCTGTCCGGATCGTCCTCGAAGAACTGCGTGCTGGCCTGCGTCGACGGCGCGCTCTTCCTCTCCTCCCTGCTGGCGGGGGTGCTGTTCTTGAAAATGCGATCGATCAGACCCATGCGGGGATTCTGCTTCATTCCCTGAGCTGGAACTGCATGCGGGTGCCCGCGAGCTCCAGGATGTCCGAGTCGGTGAGTTGGACGGGTTCCGTGCTGAAGGGAGCGCCGTTGAGCAGGGGCGCCGTCGGCCCGCCGAGATGCGTGACGAAGAAGCCGCCGCGCCGGTGCGCCACCGAGACGACGCAGACGCCCGGCTTGCCGAAGGTGGTGACCGCCTTCACCACGGGCATCTCCAGCCCGGCGGACGAGCCGTTCTTGACGGAGAGGGTGGCTTGCAGTTGCGGCGGATCCACGCTGAGCATGTGGGTGCCGCCGCCGAAGGAGCTGGGCTCCTCGCTGGCCTGCAGGTACTTGATGCGGTAGGGGCCGATGGCGATCACGTCGCCGTCCTGCAGTTGCGTGCGCTCCTTGAGCATGCGGTCGTTGACGTAGGTGCCGTTGGTGCTCCCCAGGTCCTGGAGGAAGACGTCCGCCACGCCGACCAGGTCGAAGGCGCAATGGCTGCCGCTCACCACCATCGTATCGAGCACGATGTCGTTTTCCGGCTTGCGGCCCAGCGTCGTGCGGTCCTTGTGCAGGAACACGTGCTTGACCTCGACGCCCTTGACGCTCGCTATGAGCTGCGGCATGTGCACCCTCCGGGCTGCGCTGCGACCCCGGCACCATGCTAGCGCCGCGGCGGGACCGCCACAAGGAGGTTTGTGAGGGCTAGATGTACCCGACCACCTGCGGCACGTTGCGCAGGTGCAGCGCGAGGCCCAGGGCGGCCATGTGGTTGCCGTTGCGCCCGAGGATGCGTTCGGCCAGCGGCAGGAACACGGTTTCCTCGTAGCGGGCATGGCGCAGGAAGGCCCGCACCAGTTCCTCCATGATCTCGGCGTCGACCTCGGCGCGGTTGCCGCGCGCGGCCGCGCGCACGGAGGGCTCCAGGCGCTTCCACAGCCCTTCGACCTCGCGGTGTTCGGCGACCAGTCGCTCGATCATGCCGCGCACCGCCTTGCGCTCGTTGGCGTTGGCGCTCTGCAGCACGGCGGGGAACAGCTCGGCTTCCTCCTCCGCGTGGTGCGGCAGGATGGCGGTGCGGAACAGCTCCAGCGTGCTCTGCGCCACCTGGCGGGCGTGGTTGGCGGCATCCACCAGTTCGGGCAGGCGGGCCGTGCCTTCCAGCTGCGTGACGATCCCGAGGTGGCAGCGGGTGAAGGAGGTCAGCGGGGTTTCCGCTGGCATCTCCAGCGCCGCGCCGGAGTCCGCTGCCTGCGGCGGCGTGAGGGTGGGCTCGTTCGCGGACGTGCGTTCCAGCTGGCTCGGCGCGACGGGCTCGGGCTGCAGGCTTCTCATGGGCTCGTGGCTCCTGGGTCGTGATGGCGCCATGTTGCCCCCGACCCCGCTGCGGCACTTGATACACGTCAACCGGCCTGCTCGGGGGCGCCTGCACCATGGCGCTATCGAAAAGCACAAGGAGGTCCCGCATGTTCCGCCACATCCTGTTCGCCACCGACGGCTCTTCCGCTTCGGAGCACGCCTCCCAGGTGGCGGTGGACCTGGCCCGGGTGCACGGCGCCCGCCTGACGGCGCTCTACGTGGTCGATCCCTACCCCTACCTCGGCGTGGGCGAGGCCAATCCGCTCGGCTTCCAGGCCTACATGGGCGCGGCGCTGCAGCACGCCGCGGAAGCGCACAACAAGGTGGCCGCGCTGTGCGAGCAGGCGCCCGCCGTCCCCTTCCAGGCCCGGCTCGCCGAGGATGTCGCCGCGGCGACCGGCATCGTGCAGTCGGCCCGCCAGGTCGAGGCCGACCTGATCGTCGTCGGCTCGCACGGCCGCACCGGCGTCGCCCGCCTGATGCTGGGCAGCGTCGCCAGCAAGGTGGTGGCGGAGTCGCCGATCCCGGTGCTGGTGGCGCGGTAACGCGCCAGCCCCGCGCGGGCGTCGTCGTTCCAGAGGGGGCGGAGACCCGGCCCCTCTACGCCAGCACGCTGGCCCCGGCCTCGCGCAGCCGCCCCAGGACCTCGTCCCAGCGCTGCGTGTGCTCGGCGTGCAGCCGGCTGCCCTGCTCCAGCACCGGCTGGAACTTCCAGCCCTTCACCGGCGCCGCCTCGAACCACTGGCGCGCCCGCTGGTGCACGATCCACAGCGGCGTGCGCCACGCGCCCCAGGGCTCCGCGGTGCGTGCCAGGTCCGGGCTGGACTCCAGCGCGCCGGCGGCGTAAGTCAGGAGGCCGTAGCGGCGCGGCGTCGAGGGCTGGCGCGGGCCGTCGTCGAAGGTCTCGAAGACCGTCTGGTCCTCCAGCGCCGCCGGCAGCAGTTCGCGCGCGACCAGGTGGTGGCCGCCCTCGTGCCCGCTGCCCGTGTCGGCGTGCAGCAGCGGGCGCAGTTCGAATCCGGTCAGCCCGCTGCCCCGCAGCGCCTGCGCCACCTGCGGGCCGACCACGTATTCGCCGGTCCAGTCGTCCACGTGGCTGATCGCGCTGCCCGCCACCGGCTTGCTCAGGAAGATCTTCTGCGGCAGCCGCACCGACCAGCGGCTGGCGGTGGGATGCAGGCTGTCCGAATGGTAGGCGGCCATGGTGGCCTTGGAATCGGCCCGCGTCTGCGCGATGGTCGAACGGCACAGGGCCTCGAGGCGGCTCGACGCCGCCAGGTCCGCGGGGCTGCACTGCAAGTCGCGCAGGAAGCTCACGGGCTCGCCGTCGGCGAGTTCCAGCAGGCGCGGCAGCACCGGCCCGGAGGCATCGAAGAACTTGGGGAACAGGAAGCCGAGGGCGGGGTGCGCCTTGGCGCCGAGGGTGCGGGCCAGGGCTTCGTCCGCCCCGAGGCGTTGCGCCAGGCCGGGGCTGCAGGGTCGCAGCGCGAGCATGATCTTCATGGCCGCTGATGGTAGCGGCAGCCGCGCCGTCGCCGCGTCGGCCAATGCCGCGTGCGACACTTGCCCGCCCCATGCCCGCCTCCCGTCCCCTCCCCAGCCCCCTCGCCATCGCCCTGGCGGGGCTCGTCTCCCTGGGGGTCGCGATGGGCATCGGCCGATTCGCCTTCACGCCGCTGCTGCCGATGATGCTGGCGGAGGGCACGGTCAGCATCCCCGGGGCCAGCCTGCTGGCCAGCGCGAACTACCTCGGTTACCTGGTGGGCGCGCTCGCCTGCACCTTCCAGCCCTGGATCGCGCGCCGCCTCGGGCGCGGCGGCGCCGTGAACGCCCCGCGCACGGTGCGCGCGGCGCTGGTGGCGACCGCCCTGCTGACGCTGGGCATGGCGTGGCAGCCGCCGGCGGCGTGGCCGGCCCTGCGCTTTGCCGCGGGCGTGGCCAGCGCCGTCGCCTTCCTCTACACCTCGGCCTGGTGCCTCGAGCAGCTCGCGCGGCGCGACCAGCCGGCCATGGGCGCCCTGATCTACGTGGGCCCCGGCGCGGGCATCGTGGCCAGCGGGCTGGCGGCCACGGGGCTGGTCGCCCTCGGCGCGGCGGCGACGGTCGGCTGGCTGACGTTCGCGGTGCTGGCGGCGGCGCTCACCGCCCTGGCCTGGCCGGTGTTCCACCCGCGCAACGCGGTGCCGGCGCCCATGGTGGCCGCGAGCGGGCCGGCCGCCGCGCCGGCGCCCGCGCCCGCCGGGACGACCGAAGTCGGAGCGCTCACCCTCGCCTACGGGCTGGCCGGGATCGGCTACATCATCACCGCCACCTTCCTGCCGGTGATCGCGCGGCAGGCCCTGCCCGGATCGCACTGGCTGGACCTGTTCTGGCCCCTGCTGGGGGCCGGCGTGATGGCCGGCGCGGTGCTTGCGTCGCGCCTGCGCGGCGGCGGCGACCTGCGCCTGCGGCTGGCGGCCTGCTATGCGATCCAGGCGGTGGGCGTCGCGTCCAGCATCGTCTCGCCGACGCTCGCCGGCTTCGCGATCGGCAGCCTGCTGGTGGGACTGCCGTTCACGACCATCACCTTCTTCGCCATGCAGGAGGCGCGCCGGCTGCGCCCGCAGCACGCCGCCAGCACCATGGGCCTGCTCACCGCGATGTACGGCGTGGGGCAGATCGCGGGCCCGCCGCTGGCGGCCTGGCTGGTGGCGCGCAGTCGCACGGCGGCCGAAGGCTTCGCGCTGTCGCTGTGGATCGCCAGCGGGATCCTGCTGGCGGGCGCGCTCCTCTACGTGGGGCTGGCGCGCGCCTACCCCGTGCTCAGCGCGCCGCGACCTGCGTCGGCGCGGCGCGGCTCAGTGCGGGATACGGGTTGATCGCCTCGCCCTGCCACCACTTCGGCGGCGAGCCGAGCCGGAACACCGCGAAGTGCAGGTGCGGCGTCCCCGGATCCGCGTTGCCGGTGCTGCCCACGTAGCCGATCAGGTCGCCGCGCTTCACGTCCATGCCTTCGCGCACGCCCGGCGCGTAGCGCGCGAGGTGCGCGTAGTAGTAGCAAAGCCGCCCCTGCGGGTCGAACTGGTACACCGTGAGCCCGCCGGGCTTGCTGGTGAACAGCTTGGCGACGCGGCCGTCGTCCACGGCGACCACCGGCGTGCCCGTGGGCGCCAGGATGTCGATCGCCTCGTGCCGGCGGCTGCCGCGGCTCTGCTCGTAGTTGTCGCGCAGGGTGGCCGGGAGGATGCCCGCCACCGGCACTTCGAGCGGACGCTGCGCGAGCAGCTGCGCACCCTGCGCATCGCCCGGGTCGCGCACGGCGGGCAGGTCGGCGGCCGAGAGCTTCTGCGGCGCGCTGGCCGCGGACGCCGGTTCGGCGGTCGCGCCGCCGCCGGCGGGTGCGTGGAACTGCCCCATCTCGGTCATCGCGGCGCTGCCCTCCGCTGCGGGCGGCGGCGCCGGCTGCGCATTCGGATCGGCGGGCGGCGCGCCCATGGCGCTGGTTTCCGGTGCGGGGGCTTGCGCCGCCGGTGCGGGCGTGCCCGCGACCTGCGCAGCCGTGCCGCCCTCGACGGGGGCCGCCGCCTGCGGCGCAGGGGTCGCCTCGCCGCCACGCAGCACTGTGTCGTCCGGCAGCGAGGCCTGCGGCGGCTGCACGGTGGTGACGGGGGCCGACTGGTCGCAGGCCTGCAGGCCCAGGACCGCCAGCGCGGCGAGCAGGCCCAGGCGCCAGGTCCTCATGCCTGCACCTCCACCGTCATGCCGGGGCCGGCGAGCGTCGACAGGCGCAGCACGTCCCAGTTGGTGAGCCGCACGCAGCCGTTGGTGGTGACCCGCGCCATCTGCGAGGGCTCGGCGGTGCCGTGAATGCCCGCGTGTTCCTTGCTCAGGCCCAGCCACATCACGCCCACGGGGTTGTTGGGCCCGGGCGGCAGCTTCAGCTTCTGGTCGCTCTTGGGATTGCGCAGCAGCGACGGGTCGTAGCTGTAGTCGGGGTTCTTGGCCTTGCTCACGATCTGCAGCGTGCCCAGTGGCAACGGCGGTTCGCCCAGGCTGACCGGGAAGGCGCCCAGCACCTTGCCGCCGTCGCCCAGGAGGTACAGCAGCTTGTCGGACTTGTCGATGCGGAGCGCGGTCAGGCCCGCCGGCGCCGTGGCCGCGCGGCCCACGTCGGTGACGACCAGCGCCTGCCCTGCCTGCAGCGGCCGGTCCTTGTTCAGGGCGGCGAGCAGCTTGGGGCTCATGTGGAAGCGCTCGCCGATCGCTTCGCCAAGGCTCTCGTAGGCCAGCGACGGCAGCTGCGCCTGCTGCTCGGGGTCCTCCGACAGCTTGACGTAGGGCCCGGCGATGTCGGCATCGGTCAGCACGTAGCTCGCGAACGCCGGGGCCTGCTGCGGCGCCAGGGCCTGCCAGGTGGGCTCGTCCATCTTGCCCGTCACGGGCAGCCCGCGCGAGGTCTGGAAGGCGTTCACCGCGCGCGTCATGTTGGAGCCGAAGCTGCCGTCGATCTCGCCCACGGAGAACCAGGCCCGATCGAGCAGCACCTGCGCCCGGATCACCGCCGGCCCCTTGGCGCCCTGCGCCAGCACCGGCATTGCGGCGTCGGCATTGAGCTGCGCGAGGTGCTGCATGGCGTCGGCGGGGAATGGGGTCGGCACGATGGCCACCGGCTTCGCCGGGGTGGCGTGGCGGTTCTTGTGCTGCGGGGCCGCCGGCGCCGTGGCCGGCAGGGCGGCCAGGCCCAGCGGCAGGGCCAGGGCGAGCGCGCGCAGGAGAGGTGAATGCTTTGGCATGGCAGGACTCCGTGAAGGATGTCCTACCGTAGTGCTGCTGCGACCGCGCTCCTGTAGTCGCGGAGCGAAGGGCGCGGTCGGCGGCGGCTGTCCCCGGGGCTCAGGGGTCGATCGGAGCAAGTGCCATGCACTCCAGGACCTGCACCGAGGGCCACACCCGCGGATGGCTGTTGACCCAGCTGCGCCCGAGGTACTGCGACACGGACGCGCTACCCAGCACACCTGCCAGGGTGCCGGCCCGGGCGGCCCTCCGCAGGGCATGGGCGCTGCGCATGACCTCCTCGCTCTCGGCGCCGCCCGGCCCGCCGGCCTCGGCGTTCCACTCCCGCTGGATCGCGACTATGAGCTTCGCCGCGGCGAGTTCCAGCGGCACGACAACGCGCGGCATCACCACCTCCACAAGCTTGCACCCTGCCCCGTTATAGCGCCGCGCCGGCGGGAAAGGCTCTGCGCAAGCTCAAGAAATTCCCGGCTCGCGCGCCACGTCCGAAAGGAAGTCGCTGGAACTGAGGGCGCTGAGCGTCCCGGCCTCCGCCAGCCAGCGCGGGTAGCGCAGGCGGAAGTCCGCCACCAGTTCCGCCAACGGCACGTCGGCGTAGCGGCCGCGATCCGCCAGGTATTCCATGTGCCGCTGCCCGGAGCGGTCGAAGGCGTGGTAGATCGAGTCCTCGCGGCCGTCGAACTCCAGCGGATGCAGGCCGAAGCGCTCGCACAGCGCGAGGTTGAAGGCGGGCGTCGCCTTGACCCAGCTCCCGTCGATCCACACGTCGGCATAGCCATGCCAGGTGAAGACGTCCGTCTCCATGGTCTCGCGCATGCGCTGCGTGGACAGGTGGTTGCGCACGTCGGCGAAGCCCATGCGCGCGGGGATGCCGGCGGCGCGGCAGGCGGCCGCCATCAGCGCCGCCTTCGTGACGCACCAGCCGTAGCCGATCTCCAGCACGGTGCTGGCGCGCATGCCGCGCGGGCTCAGGTCGATGCGGTACGGGTCGTAGCGGAAGCGGTCGCGCACCGCGTAGTACAGCGCCACGGCACGCTCGCGCGCGTTGCCGCCTTCGGCGTGGCGGGCGGCGAACTCGCGCACCGCCGGGTGGTCGCTGTCCACGAGGTCCGTGGCGGCGAGGGAGGACTGGGGATCGTCGATGGTCATGCGGTGGGTCTCAGACGAATCGCACCGCGAGCGGCGCAAGGGGTGGATCGAAGGCGGCGCGCCACTGCTCGCCGCGATGGACCGGCCAGGCGTCGGTCCAGGTGCCGGTGGTCACGACGTCGCCGGGCAGCAGGTCGGGCGCGCCGGGGCAGTCGCGCAGCGCGCCCAGGAAATGCGCCAGCGCGTGCAGGGGGCCCTCCAGCACGTTGGCGCCGGCGCCTTCGTCGATGCGCTCGCCGCCCCGGGACAGGGTGATGCGCGCGGCCGCCAGCCGCGCGTCGAAGGCGGCGCCGCCGCCGGCCGCGAGCGGATCGACCGCGATCCTGGGCCCCGCCAGCAGCCGGGCGTGCAGGCCGCTGTCCGCCACGGTGTCGGCCGCGGTGAACTTCCAGTCCTTCATGTGCGACTGCACGATCTCGAAGCCGGGCGCCATCCACTCGACGCAGGCCAGCAGCTGGTCCAGCGTGGCGCGCGCCGGCGGCGTGGCCTTGAGGCCGAACACGCACTCCGGCTCGATGCGCGGCTGGCAGGTGCCGGCCAGCGCGATCTCGCCCTCGCCTTCGCAGAAGGACAGGGTCGTGTTCCAGACGGTGCCCCAGATCGGCCCGTAGACGCCGTAGCGCTCCCAGATCGTGCGGTTGGTGAAACCCACCTTGAAGCCGCGCGGCTGCTCGCCGCGCCGGATGCGCAGCTGGCGCACGGTCAGCGCCCGCTCGTAGGCCTCGCCCACGTCCAGCCCGCAGCCCTGCGGCCAGGGGGTGGCATCGTCCAGGTGCCGCAGGAGCGATTCCGGCTTCATGCCGACAGCTTAGCGTGCGGCGGCGGGCGGGCGCGGCCCGAGGTGCACGCCGCCGTCGAGGAGAAGCAGTTCACCGGTGACGGTGCGGGCGCCGTCGACCAGCCACACGATGGCCTCGGCCACGTCCTCCGGCGTGGAGGCGCGGCCCAGCGGCGCGGTCTTTTCGACCGTGGCCTTCAGCTTCTCGAAGCCTTCCTGCCCGATTCCGTCCACAAACCAGCGGCTGGTGATCAGGCCCGGGCAGACGGCATTCACGCGCACTTCCGGCGCCAGCGTGCGCGCCAGGTGCAGCGTGACCGCGTTCAGCGCGCCCTTCGACGCGATGTACGGCACCGAGGACCCGATGCCCAGCGAGCCGGCGATGGAGGACACGTTGACGATGCAGCCCTGCGCCGCCTTCAGCTGCGGCAGGCAGGCCCGCGCCATCTGGAAGGCGCCGACTGCATTGACGGCGTAGATGCGCTGGAAAGCCTCCAGGTCCAGCGCGTCCCAGGCGGCGTCGGCGCCGAACACCGACATGCCGGCGTTGTTCACCAGCGCGTCGATGCGGCCCCAGCGCTCCACCGTCGCGGCGGCGAGCGCGCGGCAGTCGGCGTCCTGCGAGACGTCGCCGCGCAGCAGCAGCGTCCCGGCGCCGGCCGCGCGGCACGCGGCCTGGGTGGCCTCGGCCTCGGACTGGCTGCGCGAGTAGTTGATCACCACGTCCCAGCCGCGCCCGGCGAGGATCCGCGCGGTGGCGGCACCGACGCCGGTGGCGGAGCCCGTGACCAGGGCGACCTTGCGTTGCGTGCTCATGGCTTCGCCTGCTCCAGCGCCGCCTTGCGGTCGGCGTTGACCTTCTGCGCCGACGCCCGCTCGCCCACGAATTTCAGGTAGGGCTTGTAGTCGAGGCCGTGGGCCAGCAGCAGGTCCTCGCCATAGATCGTCTTCGTCGCCAGGCCCACCAGCGGCAAGTCGACGAAGGCGCAGCAGTCCGCCATCGTGAAGCTGTCGCCCGCGGCGTAGGGGGCGAACTTGAGCAGGCGCTGCACCGCGACTATCTTCTGTTCCACCTCCTTGCGGATGCGCGCGGAATTGCCCTCCGACAGCGCCGGCGCGCCGAAGAAGGCGGTGGGATAGAGCTGGCGCGCCGCGATCTCCAGGTGCCAGTCGAGGAAGGTGACGAGCTCGCGCACCTTGGCGGCGGCAAACGGGTCGCGGGGGAGCAACGGTGGATCCGGGTACGTGGCCTCCAGGTACTCCAGGATCACCTGGCTCTCGCACAGGCAGCCCTGCTCCGTCGTGAGGTACGGGATCTTGCCCAGCGGGGAGCCGGCCAGCAGCGCCTCGCCCTTGTCTCGCACGCCCGCGTAGCGCTCCTCGAAAGGCACGCCCTTTTCCAGCAGGGCGAGCTTGGCCTTGTTGTAGTAGTTGCTGATGGCGAATCCGTGCAAGGTCAGCATCGCGTTCTCCTCATTCGATCTTGGCGCCGGATTCCTTGACCACCCTGGCCCACTTGCCGGTCTCGGCCAGGATCAGGGCGGCGAGCGCCTCCGGCGTGCCGGGGTTCGGGTCCAGCCCCAGCTTGGCGAGCTTCTCCTTCACGTCGGGCAGCGCCATCACCTTCAGCGTCTCCGCGTTGATGCGCATCTGCACCTCGCGCGGAATGCCGGGCGAGCCGAGCAGCGCGAACCAGGAGGTGGCCTCGAACCCGGGCAGGCCCGATTCTGCGATGGTGGGGATGGTGGGCGCCGCCGCCGAACGCTGGGCGCTCGTGACGGCGATCGCCTTGATCTTGCCCTCCTGCACCAGCGGCAGCGCCGAAGGCATGTTGTCGAAGATCATCTGGATGCGGCCTCCCATCAGGTCGGGGATGGCCTCGGCGCGGCCCTTGTAGGGGATGTGCTGCATCTTCACGCCGGCCAGGGTGTTGAACAGCTCGCCGGACAGGTGGATCGAGGTGCCGCTGCCCGAGGAGCCGAAGAACAGCTGCTGCTTCTTCGCCAGCTCGATCAGTTCCTTCACGTTGGCCGCCGGCACGTTGTTGTTCACGACCAGCAGGTTCGGGGTGGAGGCCAGGAAGCTGATCGGCGTGAAGTCCTTGATGTTGTTGTAGGGCATCTTCTGGTACAGCGACGCGTTGATCGCGTGCGTGCCCACGGTGCCGATCACAAGCGTGTGGCCGTCGCCCGGCGCCTTGGCCACGAGGTCGGCGCCGATGTTGCCGCCGGCGCCCGGCTTGTTCTCCACGGTGATCGGCTGGCCCAGGGGCGCCCACTTTTCGGCCAGCACGCGCGCCAGCGTGTCGGGCGCGCCGCCGGGCGGGAAGGTGACGACGATGCGAACCGGCCTGGTGGGCCAGGCGGCGCCCTGGGCGTGGGCCTGCGGCAGCGCGGCGGCGAGGACCAGGCCGGCCAGCGCCACAACGGCGCGGACGCGCGAACGATGCATGCGGAACTCCTGCTTCGGGTCGTTGGTTGGCATGCAACCATTCTCCCGGCGGGCTGTCCCCCTGCAAATGCTCCTGTGCCCTAGTCCCCGCCGCGACAGCCGCTATCCTCGCGGGATGCTGCCGCCCGTGCCCTCCCCGGAAGAGCTCCTGCTGCTCCAGCCCTTCCCGCGCATGGGGCTCGATCGCATCGTGGTGGTCGCCAGCGCCAGCGAAGCCGCGCTCGCCGCCGACGCGCTGCTGCGCGCCGAGGCCTGGGGCTTCGACACCGAATCGAAGCCCACCTTCCAGGCCGGCGAGGCCTCCGAAGGGCCGCACGTGATCCAGCTCGCCACGCTGGAACGGGCCTTCGTGTTCCAGCTGCACGACGAGGCCTGCCGCGCCGTGGCCGGCGAGCTGCTGGCCCGCGAAGGCATCGTCAAGGCGGGCTTCGGCCTGCGCGAGGACCGCAAGCGCATCCAGCACAAGCTGGGCGTCGCCCCGCAGGACGTGCTGGACCTGGACACCGTGTTCCGGCAGCGCGGCTATCGCCGGCAGATGGGCATCAAGGCGGCGGTGGCGGTGCTGTTCGGGCAGCGCTACCAGAAGTCGAAACGCGCCACCACCTCCAACTGGGCCCGGCGCGAGCTGTCGGAGTCGCAGCTGCTGTACGCCGCCAACGATGCATGGGCCGCCCTGTGCGTCTACTACGCGCTGCGCGAGACGCTCACTGGATCATCTTCCACAGCCGCCCCAGCAGGTCGTTGACGATCTCCGGCACCGGCACCGGGGCAGGTTCCGGCGGCTTCGCCCGCGGCCGCGGGATGTCGAATTCGACGCGGCCGTCCACCAGCCGCGAGCGCAGCGCGTGCATGAAGAAGTCGCCCACGATCGGCAGGGCGCTGCGGGCGCCCTGGCCCCAGCTGTCGCCCATCGTGATGCGGTTGTCGTTGAAGCCGACCCAGGCGCCCGCCACCAGCTGCGGGTGCATCAGGATGAACCAGCCGTCGCTGTTGTCCTGCGTGGTGCCGGTCTTGCCGGCGACGTCGGCCTGGATGCCGTAGCGGGTGCGGATGGCGGTGCCGGTGCCCTCGTCGACCACGCCGCGCATCACGTTCACGAGCTGCAGGGCGAGCGGCCGGGGCATCGCCTCCACGCCCTTCGGGCGCGTGAACAGCGCCAGGGTGTGGCCCTTGCGGTCCTCCACCGACGCGATCAGCTGCGGCTCGCCGAGGTAGCGGCCGTCGTTGGCGAGCGTGCCGTAGGCGGTGACCATCTCGCGCAGCGTCACCGGGCTGGTGCCCAGCGCCAGCGAGGGCACCGGGTCCAGCTTGCTCTCGCGCACGCCGAGGTTCCAGGCGAGGTCCACGACGCGCGACGGGCCGACCTTCTGCATCACCTGCGCGGTGATGCTGTTGCGCGACTGCACGAGGCCGTCGCGCAGCGTCATCGGCTGGTTGGTGGGCGGGGTGGAGTCGCGCGGGCTCCAGACGGCGCCGCCGCGGTCGCGGATCGCCACCGGCTGGTCGACGAACACGTCCTCCGGCATCATGCCGATCCCGAAGGCGGCCCCGTAGACGAAGGGCTTGAAGGTGGAACCGGGCTGACGGCGCGCCTGGTTCACGTGGTCGAACTGCTCCTGCGCGTAGTCGGCGCTGCCCACCCAGGCCTTGACCTGGGCGCTGCGCGGGTCGATGGCCACGAAGCCGGCCTGCAGCACCGCGCGTTCCTCGTCGCGGCGCCGCGCGCGGTCGACGATCCCCTGCAGTTGCGCGAGCTGCCGCGCCACCGCCTGGTTGGCTGCCTTCTGCAGCCGGGTGTCGATGGTGGTGCGCACCACCAGGCCGTCGGCGTAGATGTCGTAATCCTCGCGGTCGGCCCAGGAGATCAGCCACTTGCGGACCTGCTGCGCGACGTGCGGCGCGATGCCGACGGGCTCGGTCTGGCGCTCGAAGTCGAGGCGCACCGGCCGCGCCGCCAGCACCTGCGCGCGCTGCGCGTCCAGCTTGCCGCGCTTGACCATCTGCGCCAGCACCGTGTTGCGGCGCGCGCGGGCCCGCTCGGGGTTGAGCACCGGGTTGTAGTAGCTCGTGCCCTTGAGCATGCCGATCAGCGTGGCCGCCTCCAGCACGTCGAGCCGGTCGGCGGACTTGTCGAAGTAGGTCCGCGCGGCCATCTCGATGCCGAAGGCGTTGTAGAGGAAGGGGACCGTGTTGAGGTAGGTCTCCAGGATCTCCTGCTTGGAGTAGATCGCCTCGATCTTGAGCGCGGTGATCGCCTCCTTGGCCTTGCGGGTGAGCGAGGGCGCGCGGCCGATCTCCTGCGGATAGAGGTTGCGCGCGAGCTGCTGCGTGAGGGTGGAGCCGCCCTGGCGCTCGCCACGCAGCGTGTTCAGGAGGGCGGCGCCGGTGCGGCGCAGGTCGATGCCGTGGTGCTCGTAGAAGCGGTGGTCCTCGGTGGCGATCAGCGCGTCCACCACCGGTTTGGAGACCTTGGCCAGCGGCACCCACTGGCGGTTGACGCGCTTGAACTCGGCCAGCACCACGCCGTCGGCCGACATCACCACCGTCGGCACTTCCGACTTGGCCTTGCGCAGGTCGGAGATGCTGGGCGTGAAGGGGATCAGCGCGAGCAGGTAGACGAGCAGCAGCGTGGGCAGCAGCAGCGCCGAGCGCACCGGGTAGCGCCGCACGAGTTCGCGCACGCGGCGCCAGAGTTCGACGGCCCGGGCCTGGGCCCGGGCAAGGGCCGGATTCATCCGAGGGAATCTAGGAGAGGAGGGTTACTGGACGGTGTAGGACTCGGGCGCGTCGGCAACAGTTCAGCTCACGTCGTAAGGGCATGTTTAGCTCAGCCGCCGGCCCGCTTCACCTTGAGGCCGCGCTGCTGCAGCAGGGCCATGACCTTGTCCACGTGGTCGCCCTGGACCTCGATGGTACCGTCCCGGACGGTGCCGCCGCTGCCGCAGGTCGCCTTCAGCTCCTGGCCCAGTTTCGCCAGGGCGGCGGCGTCGCCGGGGGCGCCGCGCACCACCGTCACCGCCTTGCCGCCGCGGCCCTTGGTCTCGCGCAGGACGCGCACGATGCCGTCGGCGGGCGCGGCCGGCGTGGCGGCCTTGCTGCAGTTGCATTGCGCCAGCGGGCGCCGGCAGCCGGGGCACATGCGGCCGCCCTCGGTGGAGTACACCAGGCCGCCGGTGGGAGAGCGCGATTTCATGACGGCCGCAGTATGCCTGCGGCCGCAGCGCTCACTGCGCCGCCTGCTGGCGCGGGAAGCGGTACACCGTCTCGTTCAGGTGGCGGGCGACCGCCTCGACGTCGTCCTCGTTCCACTGCAGGCGGGCGTCGCCCTGCCAGTGCCGCACCCAGGCCTTCAGCGTTTCCCAGTCACGCGCCTGGCGCCGGTCGCGCCAGTGCATCTGGCTGGTGTGGCATTCGACGCAGTGCGTCGTGTACAGCAGTAGTCCGCGCGAAGGCGAGGCCTGCGCGTGCGCGCCGGCGGCCGCCAGGAGCACCGCGGGCGCGACCAGCAGCGGCGGGAGAAGGCGCATGGAAGGCATGCTTCCATGCTAGGCGCCGGGCGGAACGTCCCCTTGCGGCAGATCAACGCCTGCGCCCGGAGCGCGCGAGCACCCATTCGAGCAACACCAGCGCGCCGGCGATCCCCAGCGCCCACAGGGCCGCGGCCGCCTCCAGGTCGAGGATGTCCATGGTTCCTCCCTAGCCGGGCAGCCGGCCCGCGTCGGACAGCGCCATGCAGCCCACCGCTCCCTCGATGCCGCCCGGATAGGACTTGCGCTCCGGTTCGCCCGGCTGCAGGTCCGCTTCGGAGCGGAACAGGCGGCCGAACAGGCGGCGGCTCTCGGCGCCCAGCCCATCGACGAAGTAGCGGTGGCCGGCGCTGCCGGCCTGCGCGCTCGGGAAGCCGATGTAGCGGAAGCCCGGGCCCTGCAGCAGCTCCGTGCCGGGGTCGGCGCCCAGCTTCGCCTGCTTGCGGCCGTCCGCCACGAAGGCGCCGGCCAGCACGCTGTCGCCCCGGTTGAAGGTGATGAAGGTGCGGCCGCGGGGACGCAGCTGGTGCATCCAGCCGCGGTGGCCGTCGGCACGCACGCAGGGCGCGAGCAGCACCACGTTGTGGGCCGCGCCGATCGCCTCGCTGGCGCCGGGCACCTCCAGCGCGTACTGCAGGAGGTGCGCGCCCAGTCCGTGGGCGGCGAGGGTGAAGGGCTGCGCGTTGGAGATCAGGCGCGCGGTCGCCAGCATGCGCAGGCACCTGGCGAGCGCATCGACCGACTCCTGCGCGTTGGTCCGCGCCTGCCGGTAGCGGCGCGCCAGCGCCTGGCCCGCGGGCTCGGCGCGGTTGGCGCCCTTGAGCCCGGCGAGCTCCAGTTCCTCCGCGGGCGCGTCGGCCGCGGCCAGGTTCGGCAGCGGCTGGCCGTCGCATTGCAAGCCTTCGGCGGGCCAGGAGAAGCCGACCACCTCCACCCCGTATTCGGCCTCCAGCGCGGCGCAGCGCGCGAAGCAGGCGGCCGGCGTGCTGGCGTGGTCGTGGAGGTAGAACAGCACCGGCCGGGACCCGCCCAGGAGGGGCAGCAGCAGGTCGAGGGAGTCCCGGTCCGTCACGTCGTCGTCGAGGCGGGAGAGCGCCCAGCGGCCACCGGCGTCGCGCGCCACGGCGGCGACGGCGACGCGGTTGCCTCCCGGGGTGAAGCTGCGCTGGAACGCGGCCGCCCCCGACTCGGGCACAAGGTCGCGGTTCGTGAAGACGAGCATGGCGTTCCTCCTGCGGATGCGGGCAGTGTGCGCGGCGGGCGCCGGCCTGTCCTCGCCTCAACGGGCGGTCCGCCATCGGCCGGATGGCGGAAATCCATGGCGCGGCAGGGGGGTTCTCCCTAGAACCGGGCCGGGGCACCAAGGCTAGATTGCAGTCCGAGTCGCTGCATCACCCCTTCACCGCGACCAGGAGACCACCATGCCCCGTCCTTCCCGCCGCACGCTGATCGCCGGCGCGTTCGCCGCCGTTGCCCTGGCCGCTGCCGCCCTCCCGGCCGCAGCGCAGAACTGGCCCTCGCGGCCGATCCAGCTGATCGTGCCCTGGGGCGCCGGCGGCGGCACCGACGCCACGGCCCGCATCCTGGGCAGCCTGATGGAGAAGGAGCTGGGCCAGCCGGTGACCGTGGTGAACCGCACCGGCGGCAGCGGCGTGGTCGGCCACGCGGCGATCGCCTCGGCCGCGCCGGACGGCTACACGATCGGCCTGGCCACGGTCGAAATCGGCATGATGCACTGGCAGGGTCTCACCGAGCTGAGCGGCGCCTCGTACACGCCGATCGGGCTCGTCAACGCCGACCCGGCGGGCATCCAGGTGCGCGCCGACGCGCCCTACAAGACCGTGCAGGACCTGCTGGCGGCCATCAAGGCGAACCCGGGCAAGTTCAAGGCGTCGGGCACCGGCCAGGGCGGCATCTGGCACCTGGCGCTGGCGGGCCTGCTGAAGGACCAGAAGATCGACCCGGCCTCCGTTCCCTGGGTGCCGAGCAACGGCGCGGCGCCGGGCCTGCAGGACATGGTGGCGGGCGGCATCGAGATCGCGCCGGTGTCGCTGCCGGAAGCGCGCTCGCTGATCGACGCCGGCAAGGTGAAGAGCCTGGCCATCATGAACGACAAGCCGGCGGCGCTCTACCCCAACGTGCCGACGCTGAAGGCGGCACTGGGCAGCGACTGGACCATGGCCGCCTGGCGCGGCATCGTCGCGCCCAAGGGCATCCCCGCCGACGCGCGCGACAAGCTTTCCGCCGTGGTGCGCAAGGTGGCCAACAGCAAGGAGTACCAGGACTTCATGGCCAGCCGCGGCTTCGGCGTGGTCTACGCGGGGCCGGAGGACTTCGGCAAGTTCATGGCGAAGTCGGACGCGGAACTGGGGGCGACGATGAAGGCGGTGGGCATCGCGAAGTGAAGCTGAACGACGCGATCTTCGGCCTGCTGCTCATGGCCCTGGGCGCGGCCGTGCTGGTCGCGATCCAGGGTTATCCGAAGATCCCCGGCCAGCCGGTCGGGCCCGCCCTCTTCCCCGGCCTGATCGCCGCCGGCCTGTGCATCTGCGGCGTGCTGCTGGTCGCGCGCGGCTGGCGCGCACGCGCGACGCAGCCCTGGCTGGCGTGGGACGCCTGGGTGCGCTCGCCGCGCCACCTGCTGGCGCTGGCGGTGCTGCTCGGATCGGTCGTCTTCTACATCCTGGCGGTCGACCGGCTCGGCTTCCTGGTCACGGCCACGCTGATCCTCGCCGCCCTGTTCCTCGTGCTGCGCGTGCCGCCGGTGCGCGCGGTGGGCATCGCGCTCGTCGCCACGCTGCTGGTCCACCTGGCCTTCTACAAGCTGCTGCGCGTGCCGCTGCCCTGGGGCGTGCTGACGGGAGTCGCCTGGTGATCCCCGCCGCCGTGACGCAGGCCTTCGCCATGGTGTTCGAGCCGGGCACGCTGGTGGCCATGCTGCTGGCCTCCCTGTTCGGCCTGTTCGTCGGCGCCGTGCCCGGGCTCACCGCCACGATGGCGACGGCCCTGCTGGTGCCGGTGACCTTCTTCATGCCCCCGATCCCGGCCATCGCGACCATCGTCACCGCCACCGCGATGGCGATCTTCTCCGGCGACGTGCCCGGCTGCCTGCTGCGCATCCCCGGCACGCCGGCCTCGGCGGCCTACACCGACGAGGCCTTCGCCATGACGCGCAAGGGCCAGGCCGAACTGGCGCTCGGCGCCGGCCTGGTGTTCTCCGCCGTCGGCGGCCTGTTCGGGACCTTGGTGCTGATCGTCGCGGCGCCGGCGCTGGCCGAATTCGCGCTGCACTTCAGCTCCTTCGAGTACTTCTGGCTGGTGCTGCTGGGGCTGACCTGCGCCGTGTTCATCACCAGCGACGAACCGCTGAAGGGCGTGATCACGCTGCTGCTGGGGCTGCTGGTCGCCTGCGTCGGCCTGGGCAACCCGGCGGGCTTCCCGCGCTTCACCTTCGGCAGCACCGAGATGACCGGCGGCATCGGCATGATCGCGATGATGATCGGCATGTTCGCGATCTCGGAGGTGATCCGCTTCGTGGTCGACACCAGCCCGCCCGCCGTACTGGCGGTGGAGAAGGTCGGCAACGTGATGAAGGGCCAGTGGGAGCTGGCGAAGAAGTATCCCCTGCAGATCCTGCGCGGCAGCATCCTGGGCACCGCGGTGGGCGCCCTGCCCGGCGCCGGCGCGGACATCGCCGCCTGGATGTCGTATGCGATGAGCAAGAAGCTGTCGAAGGAGCCGGAGAAGTTCGGCACCGGGCACGTGGAGGGCATCGTCGAATCGGGCTCGGCGAACAACAGCGCGCTGGCCGGCGCCTGGATCCCGGCACTGGTGTTCGGCATTCCGGGCGACTCGATCACAGCCATCGTGATCGGCGTGCTGTACATGAAGAACATGAACCCGGGGCCGACGCTGTTCACGACCAACCCGCAGAACATCTACGCGGTGTTCCTGCTGTTCATCGTGGCCAACATCATCATGGTGCCGCTGGGGCTGCTGTGCATCAAGGTGGCCAAGCGCATCCTGCAGGTGCCGCGCAACGTGCTGATGCCGCTGATCCTGCTGTTCTGCATCGTCGGCACCTTCGCGATCAACAACTCGATCTTCGAGGTGACGGTGATGCTGGTGGCGGGCATCGTGGCCTACGTGCTGGAGGCCAACCGCTTCCCGATCGCGCCCGCGATCCTGGGCGTGGTGCTTGGCGGGATGCTGGAGGAGAACTTCATCACCTCCATGATCAAGTCCGGCGGCGACCTGTCGGCCTTCGTGGCGCGGCCGATCGCGGCGGGGCTGGCGGTGGTGACGCTGCTGGTGTGGTTCATGCCGCCGCTGCTGAAGGCGCTGCGGGCGCGGCGGGCGGCCGTGCCGGCGTAGCGGTCTTCAAAGCGCGCGGGGCATCGCCACGCGCAGCTTCTCCGCCCACGGCTGCAGCGCCTCGAGGATGCCGGCGTGCAGCGTAACGCCCTGAGCGCGCTGCTGCTGCGCCAGCGCATGGCCCTTCTCCCCCGGCAGGCGCACCGCCCTGCCCGCCTGCGCCGGGCGCGACGCATGGCACTGGCGCGCGACCTCGTCCATCTGCCGCACGAAGTCCGCCCGGCCGGCGAACGCTTCCGGGTCGAGGACCTGCAGGAACACCGTCGCGCCCCAACCCTGCTTCGGGTCGGCCCGGCCGAACCCCGCCAGGCCGCCGGTCAGGGCTTCGACCGTGAGCGACAGCCCGTAGCCCTTGTGCCCCGAATCGAGGCCGCCCAGCGGCAGGATCGTGCCCCGGGGTTCCTGGAACAGGACCGACGGATCGTCGGACGGCCGGCCCAGGCCGTCGATCACCCACTCGGCCGGCAAGCGGCCGCCCTCGTCGTGCAGTCGCTTGGTCAGCCCGTTGGTGGTGGCGGAGGTGGAGATGTCCGTCACGATGGGCGCCCCGCTCTTCGGGATGCCGATGGAGATCGGGTTGGGCGTGAACACCGCGTCCAGCCCGCCGTAGGGCGCGACGCTGGCGGAGTTCGCGTCCGAGGAGGCCAGGATCATCATGAGGCCCTGCTCCGTCGCGCGCTGGTGGAAGGCGGCGAGGCAGGCGATGTGGTGGCTCTGGCGGATCACCACGGTGCCGGTGCCGCACTGCCTGGCCTTGGCCGCGGCGGCCTCCATGGCCTGCAGCACCAGCCAGGGCCCCGGCAGCCGCCGGCCGTTCCAGGTGAGCGTGGCGGGCGACTCGCCGATCACCTGCGGGCCGCCGTCCACGCGCATCGAGCCGGACTCGACCTCGCGCAGGTAGGACGGCAGCAACTGCAGCCCGTGCGTGGTGTGGCCGAGCAGGTCGCCGTCGACGAGGATCTCGGCGACACCCTGGGCCTTGTCGTCGGGCATGCCCCCCGCGACGAGCAGCTTGCGCGCGAAGGAGAGCAGGTCGGTGGCGGCGTAGCGGGGCGTGGACTGCTTCATGGGGATGGAAGTGGTCGGGTCCGGCGCAGTCTAGCCGGGTGGACACACACCTCGTTACGGACATCCCCTAGCCGGCGGCCGCGCACTCACAATCGTTTCAACAACAACGGCCGAGTTTTCCTTTCTCCCGATGTTCTCCAACCTGTGGGCCTGGCTCTCCTTCCTCCTGATCGCGGCCCTGGTGACCGTGATCTGGTCCATCCGCCGGCACCGCAGCCCGGTCCTGCAGGTCACCTCCGAGTCCGGCATCGACAAGCTGATGCCCTCCCTGTCCGGCCTGACGCTCAGCACTTCGGTGGAAGGCAATGGGGTGGAGGTGCTGGAGAACGGCGCCTTCTTCGACGTCCTGATCGAGCGCATCCGCGCGGCGGAGCACTCGGTGCATTTCGAGACCTTCCTGTGGAAGCCCGGCGAGCTCTCCAGCCGCATGGCGGCCGCCTTCATGGACCGCGCCCGCGCCGGCGTGCCCGTGCGCATCCTGCTGGACGCGCAGGGCAGCAAGACCATCGAGCAGGACATGGTGCTGCGGCTGCGCGAGCACGGCTGCAAGCTGAAGTTCTTCCACAAGAAGTCGCTCTACACGATCGGAGTGCTGAACGACCGCGACCACCGCAAGCTGTGCGTGATCGACGGGCGCGAGGCCTTCGTCGGCGGCCACTGCATCACCGACGAATGGCTCGGGGACGCCGAGGACGGCAAGCACTTCTCCGACGTCAGCGTGCGGCTGCACGGTCCCATCGTGCACAGCATCCAGGGCGCGTTCAGCGAGAACTGGGCCGGCGAGACCGGCGAGCTGTTCGTGGGGGACGCCTTCTTCCCCGTGCTGCACAAGGCCGGCGGCACGGCCATCCACGCCGCCTTCGTGAAGCCGGAGAACTCCGCGCCGGCCGTCAAGATCCTGCACCACGCGGTGCTGTGCCTCGCCCGCGAGAAGATCTGGATCCAGAACCCCTACTTCATCCCCAAGGTGGAAGCGATCGAGGCGCTGGCCGCGGCCGTGAAGCGCGGCGTCGACGTGCGGGTGCTGATGCCGGCGGCCAGCGGCTCCGACAGCCCGATGGTGCAGCACGCCGGCCACCGCCATTTCGAGACGCTGCTGCGCGGCGGCGTGCGCCTGTTCGAATACCCGCACACCCTGCTGCACCAGAAGCTCATGACGGTGGACGGCTGCTGGTGCGCCGTGGGCTCGACCAACTTCGACGACCGCTCCTTCGACACCAACGACGAGATCACGCTGGGCATCCTCGACCGCGACATCGCCGCGCGCTTCGATGCGATCTTCGACAAGTACGTCCGGCGCGCCGAGGAGGTCGACCTGCAGAAGTGGCGCAAGCGCGGCGTGCTGCACAAGCTGCACGACAACGCCGCCTACCTGCTCAACGACATCCTCTAGAACCCGCGCAGGTCGTCCACCGGCAGGGGCAGCTGGGCCAGCCCCGTGATGCTCTTGAGCGTGCGCGCGATCACCTCGACGTTGTTGTCGAAGCTGCCGTGGCTCGCCGCGATGGTTTCCGGGGACTTACCGGCTTCCGCTGCGCAAGGCACCCGCGGGCCGGACACCACCACCGTGCGCTGGTCCAGCCGCGCGTCGCGCGCGGCGAAGCGCCAGCGGCTGAGCGCCTCCATGGTGGTGCTGGAGCCGTCCCAGCCCACGTAGTCGGGCTTCTCCACGTTGGCCATGCCCAGCAGCGGCGTGCGCAGGTCGGGCTCGAGCGCATTGGAGACCATGTACAGCAGCGACTTGCGGTAGATCGCCACGACGTTGTCGTCGCGCTCCTGGTCGTCGGACAGCACGTGCAGCCACAGCTTCTTCAGCAGTTCCTCGTGCGGCGCGTAGTAGCGGTTGGCGAACTGCACCGTGCACGCAGGCGCGAACAGGTGCGCGGACGCGATGCGCTCCTTGAGGTCGCGCCGGGCGAACTCCTCCAGCAGGTGGCCCAGGATGATCGAGCCGGCGGAGTGCCCGATCAGGTGGATCTCCAGCTGCTCGCCCCAGGTCGCCGCGAGTTTCTGCAGGGCCTGCGCCAGGTAGTCCCCGGCGCGGTTGGACATGCAGGAGAAGCGCGCGTTCTCCTTCATCTCGCTCCACACCAGCTTGCCGGGGCCGCGGCCCAGCAGGCGTTCGAGCAGCGCGTCGGTGGCGTCGAGCAGGCGCTCGCGCGCACCGCCCACCAGCCCCGGTGCCTGCCGGAAGGCGTCTTCCACCGCATCGGCGAGCGATTCCAGCATCCCGGTCTTCCACACCAGGAACAGCGGGTAGCAGCCGTTGCCGATGAAGAAGCGGCCCATCGCCCGCGCCCGTTCGATGGCATCGGCCTCGCTGTTCAGGCCGCCGTGCGCGTAGATCACCAGCCGCTTCCTGGCCCCTGCCATCGCCCGCGGGTCGGTGCGGAACCAGTGGTCCGGCAGCGCGCAGGCCTGGTACAGCAGCGAGCGCGAGAGCTCGTCCTGGCTCAGGTAGCGGCTCACGCGGCCGTCGTTGCCGACGACGACGCTGTGCTCATAGGCCGTCGCCGCATCCCACCAGCGCGACTTGTCGACCGCCTTGCCGGCCCGGCCCTTCGGATCGGTGCCGCCCGCTGCCAGCCGCCCCTGCACCACGCCCGGCACGCCCAGCGAGGCCACCCACGCATCCATGGCATTGGCCAGCCAGTCCTCGTAGGTGAGCACGGCGAAGCCGCCGATGCCGAAGCGCCGGCCCCAGGAGTTCTGCACGATGAAGCCGCGGCTGTTGAAGCCCACGATGGCGAAGGCGTGGCCGTCGCTTTTCGAGGCCTTGCCGCTGAACGCGATGGCCGGCAGCGTGTCGTGGGTGGGCGTGCCCCTGTCCTCGGCGTCGCGCTGCAGGGCCGTCCAGCCCTCGTGCGTGTAGGCCGAAACGTAGATGGCCTGCGACTGCACGATGGCCGCCTGCAGGTCGGTGATCGACTGCGTGTCGATGCGGTAGTACACGCCCAGCGTGGTCTGCGCCGCGCGCTCGGCATAGCCGAAGCGCGGGCGCGTGTGGTCGGGCCAGTCCGGCTCCAGGCACACGCCGTGGTTGAACCAGCCCTTGAGCGCGCCGCGGCAGCTGGAGCCGTCGTAGTCCTCGCCCTCGTACTCGTCGTAGCGGCGCGCGTAGTTGTACAGCATGCGCGCGCTGACCTGCTTGAGTTCCGGCGCGTAGCCGGCCTTCTGCCAGCGCGCGAAGTTGATCACGCAGGCCAGCCCGTAGCCGGTGCAGGAGGAGTCGGCGCCCTGGTCCAGCACCATGGAGCGGTACTCGGCGAAATACTCGCGCACCGCCTTCTCGGGAGGATGCGCGTCGGGCAGCAGGATGGGCGCGGGCTGGTACGGGCGGTCGCGCAGGTCGGGCGGATCCTTGCGGGTGTCGCGCGTGCGCCGGACCTGCGGCTGCTGGGTGCCGGCCGCCGCCGCGGCGCCTGCCCCTGCCAGGCCCGGCTCGGGGCGGGCCGCCACCAGCCGGCCGTCGTCCGGCCACACGTCCTCCGCGATGCGGAACACCTGGCGGAATTCCTCCAGCCCGTGCGCGCCGCCGTTGACCAGCTTGCGGGCCGCGCCGTAATCGCCGCGCGCCAGCGCCGCACGCATCCGGTCCGCGCAGTTGGCCAGGAACTGGGCCAGCAGCACCGCGGCCACCTCGGGGGCGTTGGCCAGTTCGGGGTTCGTGGTCAGCCGGGTGTCCAGCCCGATCTGCTTCGAGTAGCGCTGGTAGTTGTCGGCGCCGGTGAGCTGGATGAAGCCGCGCCCGCAGTAGCGCGCGCCGTCCCCGCTCTGCCGGTTGCCGAGCAGCTCCCCTCGCCGCGTTCCCGGCTCGTAGGCGCTGAAGGGTGGCTTGCCCGGCAGCGTGTTGAAGCGGGACGGGAATTCGCTGATCGGCACGAAGCCCGCCGTCTCGGCGCGGATGGTTCCGAGCGCCGCCAGGATCATCGGCCGGTCGACCAGGCCCAGCGCCTCCAGCGCGTCGGTGATGTAGGGCAGGAAGCGCACGATGTTCGACGGCTTGGTCTGCGGGAACAGCGCGCGGATCGCCGCCAGTTCCGGCTTGATCTCCATGGCGACGGGCGGGGCGAGCCGCAGCAGCTGGCGGCAGTGCGGCCCCGCGATACCGTCGGCCACAGCGCCGATGCCGGCCTGCCAGTGGCGCAGCGCCGCTTCGGTCTCGGCGTCGAACGCGTCGTTGGTGCCCAGGCCGGGAAAGGCGGCGGCGCTGGCTCCGAGCTCGCCCGCCAGGGCGGTCTTCAGCTTGCGGACGGACTCGCCCGTGTCGCCCTTCAGGAGGAAATGGCTGGCCATGCGTGCTCCCGTTGCGTGGAGAGAGGCCCACGCTATGCCTCTGCACGGCGGCAATCATCCCCCTGATGGGCGAAGGGGCCCGGCCCGCCGACCGGCGGCTGCGGGCGGGATACCCCCCTCGCCTTCGGTGAGAATCGCGCCCTATGGCCCGACCGCTCGCCGAAGACCTCCCGCCCGAAGCCCTTCGAATCCTGAAGCAGGCCAGCCGGCTGACCTCGCCCTGCGGTGAGGGCGACATGGTCTGGCACGCCTGGGGCGACGGCGAGCCGCTGGTGCTGCTGCACGGGGGCAGCGGCAGCTGGGCCCACTGGATCCGCAACGTCGAGGCCCTGGCGGCCGGCGGCCGGCGCGTGCTGGTGCCCGACCTGCCGGGTTTCGGGGATTCGGAGCGGCCCCCGGGCAACGGCGACGCGGACGGCGTGGTGCCCGTGCTCGCCGAGGGCCTGCCCTACCTGCTCGGCATGCAGGCCGTCGACATCGTCGGCTTTTCCTTCGGCGGGCTCTGCGCCGGACTGCTGGCCGCGGCGCACCCGGAACTGGTGCGGCAGCTGGTCCTGGTCGGGGCGCCCGGCTTCGGCCTGCGCGAGAAGCGCCTCACGCTGGTCGCGTGGCAGCACCTCGACGACCCGCACGCGCGCGAGTCGGCGCATCGGCGCAACCTGGCCACGCTGATGCTGCACCGGCCGGAATCCGTCGACGCGCTCGCGGTCGCGGTGCAGGCGGCCAACGTGCCGCACGACCGAATGCGCCGCCGCAAGCTCGCCATGACGGACGTCCTGCTGCGCAACCTGCCCGCGATCGAGTGCCCGGTGGACGCGATCTACGGCGAGCACGACGCGCTGTACAGCGGTGGCATGCTGGCCGAGCTGGAGCGCCTTCTGGCGGCTGCGCCCCGTTTCGGCCGCCTGGTCCTGATCCCGGAGGCCGGACATTGGGTACAGTTCGAGGCTCCCGCGGCCTTCCACGCCGCGCTACACCAGCTGCTCGACGAACGCAAGCCCAAAGCGACGTGAACGGATCACACTTACACCGGTATCGAGTCGTTTTACGGCGTTGCCGTCCGTTCCTAGACTCTCCTCCATCTTTTGGAGGACAGACCATGGAAGCAGCCACCCAGTCGCCCACGACCTTCACCCTTCCCCGGCCGGTGGCCATGCCCACGCCCACGGATCCGCGTACGGTGGCCCGCTGCGCCTGGCGCGTGCTGGAGGAAATCGACTACGGCCTGATCCTCCTCAGCGCGACGGGCGAACTGCAGCACGCCAACCAGCTGGGCTGGAGCGAACTGTCGCGCGCCCGCTTCCTCCACACCGAGAGCGGGCAGGTGGTAGGCCAGTCCGTCGCCCTCACCCAGGAACTGCGCCGCGGCCTGCAGGCCGCCGCCCAGGGCCGCCGCCACATGCTGATGCTGCGCGACGGCGGCGACGTGCTGCCCGTCACCTGCGTCCCGCTGATGCCCATGGAAGGCAGCGCCACGCCGGTGCTGCTGATGCTGGCCCGCCAGAGCGCCACCCGCAACCTGAACGTGGGCTTCTTCTCGCGCACCCACGGCCTGACCGCCGCGGAGGAGTCCGTCCTGCGCCACCTGTGCGAGGGCCTGCAGGTCAAGGAGATCGCGCGCGCCAAGGGGATCACGCCGTCCACCGTGCGCACGCACCTGCGCTCGCTGCGCGAGAAGACGGGGCTGCGGCACATCCGCCTGCTGGCCCAGCGCGTGGCGATGCTGCCGCCGATGCTTCCCACCAACCCGACGCTGCCGGGCACGCCCGGCCGCATGGTGCACCAGTGAATCGGGACCTCCGCACCCCCGGTGTCGACACCCCGGAGGCGGAGGGCCCATCCCTGGCCGGTTCGCGCCACACCGAGGCGCTGGCGGCGCGCGGCAACCTGCGCAACTTCCGCCGCGGCATGCTGCTGATCCAGGAGGGCGACAGCGGCAGCACCCTCTACATCGTCCGTTCGGGCCGGCTGCGCGCCTTCGCCGCCGACCCCAAGGGCAAGGAGATCACCCTGGGCCTGTACGGGCCCGGCGAGTACGTGGGCGAGATGTCGCTCGACGGCGGCCCCCGCTCGGCCAACGTCGAGACGCTGGAGGCCACCACCTGCGCGGTGATCCCGCGCGAGACCCTGCTGGCCTACATCGCGGAGGAGCCCGACTTCGCGCTGGAGATGATGGCGCGCCTGATCCGCCGCGCCCGGCTGGCCACCGAGAGCACGCGCAGCCTGGCGCTGATCGACGTCTACGGCCGCTTCAGGCGCCTGCTCGACCAGCTCTCGGAACCGCCGGCCGCCGACGGCACCCGCGTCCTGCACGAGCGCATCACGCACCAGCAGATCGCCAACCACCTCGCCTGCTCGCGCGAGATGGTGAGCCGCCTCATGAAGGACCTGGAGATGGGCGGCTACGTGACCAAGCGCGACGGCAGGATCGTGCTGGCGCGCGAACTGCCGGCGCGCTGGTAGGCCCGCCCGCCTAACGCGGTCCGGCGCGCCGCGCGCGCAGCCACCACGCCGCCAGCAGCACGACCAGCGCCACGGTCAGCACGTCATCGGCCCGCTCGAAGGGCGCGCGCAGCATCTCCCAGCGCCACCCCAGGGTGCGCGCGGCGTAGAGGAAGAAGCCGATCTGGATCACCGCGGCCGCGCCATTCCAGGCCAGGAAAGGCCGCCAGGGCATGCGCAGCGCCCCCGCGAGGAAGAAGAGCGTGCCCCGCTGGCCGGGCAGGAAGCGCGTCACGAAGGACAGCAGCCCGGCTTGGCGCCGCATGCCCTCCTCCAGTTCCGGCAGCCGTTGCGGCGGCACGAAGCGCGCGGCCCAGGGGCGGCGGATCCAGCGGGCGCCGTAGTGGTGTCCGGCCCAGACGCTGGTCACATCGCCGGCGAGCATGCCGGCCCAGGCGCTCGCCGCCATCGCCAGCGGGTGCAGGCCGCCCGGCTGCAGCGTGAGGCCCGCCGCAGCCAGCAGCACCAGGTCCTGCGCCCAGGGCGCCCCGATGCCCGCCACGGCGAGCAGCAGGAACAGCAGCCCGTACGCGGCGGCGCCGTGCTGCGCGCCCAGCAGGTCGATCACGAGTTGCTGGAACACGTCACCGGACTGTTCTGGCGCGCGCGCCGGACAGGGAGGGCTTCATGCCCGCAATCTAGAGCGACTGGCGTGCCGCGTCCATCCATCCGGCCCGCTCCAGGGCGCGCTGGGCGACAACCGCCTCAACGCGACTCGGCGGAGCACCACTGCTGCTCGCACGGCACGCCGTCCCCGTCGCCATCCATCTTCGTCCCGGGACAGTTGCGCAGGAAGAAGGTCGCTTCCGCGCAGGATGTCATCTGAGAGCACTGCGTCCTGCCATCGCACCTGAACGGCGACGCCGACGCACGCTTCACATCCTGCAGGGGGCCCGCCGACCGCTCGGCGACGGCCTGTTCCGGTGCGGGGTGCCGAGCTGCCAGCACGCCGTACGCCCGGTAGGCCGACCAGGCCAGCACCCCGGTGATCACCATCATCACGAGCCCCTGCACGATGCCCGGGCCGTGATGCACGCCCGCGCCCTTGCGTGCGAGCGCGCGTTCGACGCGCTGAGCGTCGCGCAGGCGATCGGTCGCCAGGGCCGAGGCCTCGTCAGCCTGCCTTCGCACGTGAACGGCCTTCTTCCTGCCCTGGCGGTCCAGGGCCACCTCAAAGCTCAGGACCTCGTCCGGGCCGGGCCGCAGCATGGGCAGTGCCGAACCGTGCACGAAAATGTCGTCGCCACCTGCCGTCGGACGGATGAATCCGAAGCCGCGCTGCTCGTTCCAGTCGTGCAGACGTCCCGCGAAGCGCATTACAGCGCCCGGCCGAGGCGGCCGACGCCTTCCCTGATCTTGTCCACGTCCGCCGTCGCGAAACTCAGTCGCAGCGTCGCCAGGTCCGGGTCCTTGGCGAAGAAGGGCGCGCCGGGCACGAAGGCCACGCCCTGCTCGATCGCGCGCCTGGCGAACTCGCCCGCGTGCGTCGGCTTGCCGCCCCGGCCGCTCAGGCGGGCCCAGAAGAACAGGCCGCCCTTCGGCTCGGTGAACTCGATCGCCTCGCCCAGTTCGCGCTTCAGCGCTTCGGCCATGCCGTGGGAGCGCTCCGCGTATTTCTGGCGCACGTTGCGCAGCGTCGCCGGCATGCGGCCGCTCTTCAGGTACTGCGCCGCGGTCGCCTGGGCGAAGGTGCTGGTGTGCGCGTCGCTGAACTGCTTGCACATGGTGGCCTTGGCGAGCAGTTCCGGCTGCGCGACGAGCCAGCCCACGCGCAGGCCCGGGCTCAGCACCTTGCTCATGCTGCCGCAGTGGGCGATCCACTCGCGGCTGCCCGGCACCTCGCTGGCCAGCGCCAGCAGGCTGGGAGGCGGCGCCTCGCCGAAGTACAGGTCGCCATAGGGATCGTCCTCCACGACCAGCACCTGGTACTTCACCGCCAGTTCCAGGATGCGGCGACGGCGTTCCAGCGACAGCAGGGCGCCGCTCGGATTGCCGAAGGTGGGGATCAGGTAGACGAACTTCGGCCGGTGTTCGACGATCAACTGCTCCAGCCGGTCCACCTGCACGCCCTGCGCGTCGATGGGGGCGCTCTGGATGTCGGCGCCATAGAGGCGGAAGCACTGGATCGTGGCCAGGAAGGTCGGGCCCTCGACGATCACCTTGTCCCCGGGGCTGATCATGGTCTTGCCGATCAGGTCCAGCGCCTGCTGGCTGCCGGTGGTCACGATCAGCTGGTTCGGCTCCATGTCGGCCACGCCCTTGCTGCGCTCGAAGGCGGCGAGCTGTGCGCGCAGCGGCTCGTAGCCCTCGGTCGCGCCGTACTGGAGCGCGCCCCCCGGCTCCTCCGCCAGCGCCTTCTGGGAGGCCTCGCGCAGGCCCTCCACATCGAACATGGCGCTGTCGGGGAAGCCACCGGCGAAGCTGATGATGCCGGGCTTGCCGAGCAGCTTGAACAGCTCGCGGATGGCGGAGGTCTCGACGTTGTCGAGGCGGGTGGCGAATTGCAGGGGCATGGTGGGGGGGTACGGGAAGGGTCCTGGCCCTATTCTCGCCCAACGCTAGTGGCAGGCCGCCCGGACCCGTTCGAGGGCCTGCTCCACATGCCGCGTCAGGCGGGACGAACCGAAGGCGGTCAGGACGATGCCGTGCGTGGCGCGCGTCATCGCGACATAGAGCAGCCGCAACTCCTCCACGCGGTTCGCCTCCGATTCGTCGATCCGGTCGAGGCCGACCAGCATCACGCATGGGAACTCCAGCCCCTTGCTGCCGTGGAAGGTGCCCAGCGTGACGACCGCGCCGTCCGTGTCGCGGCGCCATTCCCCCTTGGGCGCCGTACAGGGCACGCCCGCCGTTTCGAGCGCCGCGCGGATCCCCTCCAGGGACTTCCAGTAGCGCGCGAGCACCGCGATGTCCTGCGGCTTGCGCCCCTGCGCGAGCCACTCCGCAACCTGCCGCGCGACGGCGGCCGCCTCCTGCCGCCCGCTGTCGAAGCGCAGGAACACCGGCACCGGCCCGCTGCGACCGGCGGACTGCGGCACCACCAGCGGCAGTTCCTCCTCGGCCCGCGGCCGGCCTTCCCGCAGGATGCCTTCCGCGCACTCCATGGCCAGCGCGAGCACCTCCGTCGTGTTGCGATAGTTGACGCGCAGGATGTCCGTGCGTCCCTTGGCCTCGATGCCGAGACTGGCGAAGTTGAACTTCCGGCGCTTCTTCTGGTAGATGGACTGCGCGTCGTCGTAAAGCACCAGCAGGGACTTTGTCGCGGGGTCCACCATCTGCACCGCCGCGGCGAGCCACTCGTCCGCGAGATCGTGGGCCTCGTCGATCAGGAGGGCGGTGTACTGGCCCTTCGGGACGCGCGACGCGGTGATCCCCTCGCACGCCAGCCGCGCGAAGGCGTCGTAGTCCTCGCCGGTCAGCTTGCCGGTGCGAACGGGCCCCAGCTGGTAGGTGCGGATCAGGTCCATCGCCCAACCGTGGAAGGTGCTCACCTGCACGGCCCGCCCCACGCCCTTGAGCCGCAGCATGGTTCCGATGCGGGTGGCGAGATCGCGGTTGAAGCAGAGCACGAGGATCGGCTTGTCCGGCCTCGCGGCCGCGGCGAGCTGCACGGCGCGGAAGACCAGGATCATGGTCTTGCCCGAGCCGGCCGGGCCATGGATCACGCGGTGCCCCTCGCCGAGATTGCGCGCGATCGCCTCCTGGTGCAGGTCCATGACCTGCAGCACGTCCTGCACCACCAGCCTGGCCGGCGAGCTTTCCGGCCACAGGGCCTGCTGCGAACCGATGCGCAGCTCGGGAAACAGCAGGCCGCGCACGATGTTCATCTGCGGCAGCGACAGCGGGTGCTGCCACTGCACGTTGAACATGCCCCAGAGCCTCTCCTGGAAGACCATGGGCTCCACGTCGTCCGCGAGGTCGTCCCACAGCAGCACCTTGTGCGGCTCGAACACGGTCGCGAAGCTGGCGTCGCCTTCGACCTCCTTGCGCCGGACGCCGTTCATGACGGCGCCCCAGCCCCAGGGGAGGAGCAGCTTGCCGCGGTATCGGCCCTCCGGGTGCAGCAGTTCCGGGAACTTCTGCAACTGGTGCGTCAGGTCCAGGACGTAACCGCGCGCCTGCGCGAGCGGATGGTCGGTGCTTACCAGCCCGGCCTCGGTCTGGAGCAGGACCTGCATGGGATTCGCGTCGGCGATCGTGCCCCGCTTCCAGTCCTTCACTTCCAGCACCAGCAGCCCGCGGCTCGGGTGCAGCAGCACGACGTCCGGCTCGCGGCCGGAGCCCATGATGGGGATGTTGTGCCAGACGGTGTAGTCGTCTTCCAGCTTGCGCGCCAGCGCCTCCAGCAGGCGCTTCTCACCGCCCCTGGCGCGCTCGATGACCTTCGTCTTGCCCTGAGGAAAAATCGCCACCCCGAGAGTCCTCCGGGGGCGAGTCTAGCGTCCGGCTCAGCGCGGCTTGTCCCGGGGAGTTCCCTCGTGCGCCGCCGCGATGTCCGGCGAGGCGATCGGCTTGTCCTCGTCGACCACCTTCAGCTCGCGCTGCTCGCCCCAGCCCTGCGAGGCGATGGCACGCTCCTCGGTCGGCTCGGCGGTCCGCTCCGGCGGGAAGAACTGGCCCTCGCGCCGCGCATCCGTGTCGCTGCTCGCGCCCATGTCCGAGCGCGCCGTGCCGAAGCGCTCCTCCGGGCTGCCGCCACGGTGCTCCGCCACGACGTCGCGCAGCGGCCGTTCGCCCGCGCGGTGCACCAGGCTGAAGTCGGAGGGGTTGAGCCCGTGCAGCACGTCCTGCGCGCGCTGCGCCTCTTCTTCGTCGCGGCCCTCGACCAGCACGACGTAGAGGCCTTCCTCCACGGCGCGGCTGTAGGTGTCCGCGTGCGGCGCGTGCCGGCCCGCGCCGAACAGGCGCTCGAAGAAGGAGAACTTGCCGACCACGTCGTGGTCGCGCCGCTGCGCGCCCGCATCGGGCTCCGCCATGGGCGTGCCGTCCGCGTGGCGGTGTTCGACGTGGACTTCGCGCCGGTCGAAGCCCGCCTGCACCAGGCGCTCGGCGGCTTGTTCGGCCGCGGCGCGGTCCTCGAATGTACAGATGGCCGTATGCATGGGGTACCTCCTGTGGTGGCGCCGGGTTCATGCTCGCGCCGCGACGGATGCCGGGTCAAGCCCGGCGTGACCGGTGGAGATCAGCCGTTCGGCTTGTCCTTGCCCTTGTCCGCGTAGCGCAGGCCGGGGGCGCGCTCCAGGTCCGGGTCGCGCGGCTCGGGGCCGGTCGTGGGCGTCATGCCGTGCGAGGCCATGGCGCGCTCGCTCTCCATGTCGGACGACGTGGCGTTGTCGGTCCAGTTCTCGGAGGGCTCGCGGCTGCGCTCGACCATGCCGGCGTTCTCCTGCCGCATCCCCACGATGTCGCGCAGCGGCCGCTGCCCGGGGCGATGGACGACGTCGAGGTCGCCGGCCTGCATGCCCTGCAGCACCGTGCGGGCGCGCTCGGCGTCGGCCGTGTCGTGCGCGTCGACGACCACCACATAGCTGCCGCGTTCCACGTGCTGCGCATAAGTGTCGACCGGGCCGGCGCCGTCGTCGCGGCCGAACAGGCGGGCGAAGAATTGGCCGAAGGAGGCCAGCACGCCGCGGTCGACGGCGATCTCGCGCTCCATCCCGTCCCAGCGGTCGTTGGCGTCGGGGTGCTCGCCGTGAAGGTCCTTGTGCTCGATGTGCACGTCGTGGCGCTCGAAGCCGGAGCGCACCAGGCTGTCGGCGGCCTGCTCGGCCCGTTGGCGATCCTCGAAGGCGCAGATGGCGGTATGCATAGGCGTGTTTCCCCTTTTCGCTGTCACCCTCCTGTGTAGGCCCCCCGCCGTGCTTCGCGTGTCGTCCGGCCGAGGTCGGCGGGGTAGGCCCGGGACTACCCTGTAGCCGTGGTCCGCAGCCACGCGCATGCTCTGCCGCTCGGGAGAACCACGATGATCGAAAAACACCTGGACATCCCCACCGCCGACGGCGCCATGAACAGCTTCGTGGTCCACCCGGAAGAAGGCGGGCCGCACCCCGTCGTGCTCTTCTACATGGACGCCCCCGGCAAGCGCGAGGAACTGCACGACATGGCGCGGCGCCTGGCCAGCGTCGGCTACTACGTCGTCCTGCCCAACCTCTACTACCGGCGCACCCGCGAGTTCGAATTGAAGGAGCGCACGCCGGAAGCCATGAAGCCGATGTTCGAGCTGATGGACAGCCTGAGCAACGCGATGACCGTGCGCGACACCGACGGCCTGCTGGAGTTCGTCGACGCGCAGCCCGAAGCGGACGCGAAGCGCGTCGGCGCCGTGGGCTACTGCATGAGCGGCCCCTTCGTGTTCGCGGCAGCCGCCGCATTTCCGGAGCGCATCGCCGCGATCGCCTCCATCCACGGCGCGCGCATGGTGACCGAACGCGACGACTCGCCGCACCGGATGGCCCCGCGCATCCGCTGCGAGACCTACGTGGCCTGCGCGGAGACGGACATCTGGGCGCCGCCCGAGGCTATCGCCACGCTGCAGTCCGCGCTGGAAGCGGCCGGCACGCCGCATCGCATCGAGTGGTATCCCGGCGCGCAGCACGGCTTCGTGTTCCCCAAGCGAGCCGGCATCTACCACCAGCCCTCCGCGGAGCGCCACTGGGAACGCCTGTTCGCCTTGTTCCGGCGCACGCTGCGCCGGTCCTGAGGGAGCGTCCCCGGCCGCCTGGATTCGCCGGAATCCAAGCGATTTCATCTGCTTACACCGCGCCCTTGCCCAAGCGGCATCTGCGGTCGAAACGCGCTCGCCATACGGCTCGCGGACGGATGCACCTTCGCCCCTCCGGGAGGAACGAAGGTTCCCCCTCGTCTTAAGGCGCCCTTAAGCCAAGTCGCCCGCGAGTTCGGCCAAAGACAATGAAATACGGCCTAAAGGCGACGATCTAGCCATCAATTGCACCTATCTTCACCCAATTTCGGGCTGAAATCCCCGTCCACGGGGCGAACTAAGGTGCCGAATCCCCAGAACTTTCGTGCTCGTTCGCCGGCCGCGGGAATCGCCGTACAGAGGGATGAGAAGCGTTTCAAGGCGTCCCTGTATGTAAGTAAAACGTCGTCGTTTTCGGGCACAACCCATGCTCAGTCATCTCGGGACTGAGGATTTGGAAGCCCCACAGAGCAGTCCGGGGAAGCGATCCCAGCCCATTCAGGCGAGGACCCACTTTTCCCCATACGAGGCTCTATGAAACACACTACAGAAGCAGCCGGCAGGGACGGAGCAGCATCCTGGAGATGGCTCTTCGTGCTCCTGCTCATGGTGATCGGCCTGGCCGGCCATCCGGCTTGGGCGAAGCGCATCAACGGCGGCCTGCCCGGCGGCGTGCTCGTGCCCCCGGGCGTGGCCCCGGTCCCGGTGCCGCCGCAGTTCGACCTGACCGGCTACATCGAAGCCGCCACCGTCGACACGAACTTCAACCTGTGCCCCAACCTTCCGGTCAAGGACCCGCGGCTCGCGGGCGGCACGGTGACCATCAACGGCCAGGTGATCATCGTTCCTTGCAACACGATCCTGCAGATGCCGGCTTTCGCGACGTCCTGGGCCGACCTGTTCACCTCCGCTCCCGCCGACATCACGCCGGCCGGTGAAAGCGGGCTCGCACTCGGCGACGCCTTCGGCGTCGGCTCGCCGGGCCTGCTGAACATGACGTGGAACGATCCGTCCCGCACGGTCACCAGCTACAACGCGGCGCTGCCCGGGATGGAACTGCATGTGGTCGGCAACGTGATCAACGGCGAGTACGTCGCCGGCCTGATGTTCATCTCGCAGCAATCGCTCAACGCGGGACAGGGCGTGATCAGCTGCATCGACTACGCCACGGGCGAATTGCAGGTCGGCGGCGCGCTGCAGCCGACCGGCGCGCCCTGCCCGCCCCTCGTGCCGGGCGTGACGCGCGTGCGGATGAACGATCCGGTCGGCCGCTTCGGGATCCGGCACGGCCTGCCGGGCGACCCGGCGGCCGACGTGTGGGAGGCCGGGTACGACCGGCGCTTCACCGCCGACACCGACAACCCCACCATGCATTCGGCGCTGGGCTACCCGATCTGCATCCCCTCGGTGAATCCGGTCAATCCGATCACCAACCCGATCACGGGCGCGACGATCACGCCCGGCATCGATCCCAAATGCCCGATGTACAACCGTCCGGTCGCGCCGAACTGCAGGTCATTCGACCCGCTGACGCTCCTGCCCGCCTTTGGGCCGCAGCCCGACGGCACCTACTGCACGACCTGGGTGATGGACATGCCCGGGGCCCACGCCGCAGACGGCTTCTCGACCGACCCGAACGTGGCCGCGCCGCTGGTGATCGGGGACACGATCGGCTTCCACGGCACGCTGAAGGCGGACGCCAACGGGCCCTACATCTCCGCGCACACGATCGAAGCGAACCTGGGCATCTACACGCAGCCGCACACGCAACCCGCGTACGTGTCCATGGAGGCCCTGATCGTGGGCACCGGGGGCGGCACGGTGGGCGGCATCGCCGTCGAATCGACCTCGCGCGTCGCCTGGGTCGGCTTCAGCACCGATCCCACCGAGGCCGTCGACTTCTACGCCGTGCACCAGCACCCGGTGACCGGAGCGGAAAGCGACTTCTTCCTCCAGAGCTACCAGCCCTGCTGCGCCCCCCTGGGCCGCTTCCGCTCGCCGGTGAACAACATCGGCGTGTTCGGCGAGCCCACGCGCAACTACCGCGCCGTCAGCCGCACCATGTGCCAGCCGCCCGGCATCAACGCGCCCAATGCGCCGGCGATCCAGACGCGCTGCATGATGGCGCCGCCGGTCGTGCCCGACGCGGGAGCCGGTCCCGCCACCATCGCGCAGAACGGCAACGGGCTCACGGTCGGCAAGTACCTGTTGCCGAACTTCGAGTTCATCTTCGGCGAGAACCTCACGATGGGCGGCCCGATCATCCCGGCCAACCTGCAGGACCTGCCCTTCCTGTTCTGCGGTTCCGGCCCGCTCGACGGACCGGGCTCGGCCTCGCCCCTGGTCGGCCAGCTCGACCCGCCGCCGTGGGCACTGCCGATGGCGGATCCGGCCTTCCACGCGACGTTGTGCCCGCAAGCCACGTCGGTGGGGGCCGCCCCGGGAACGCCGGTCGCGCCGCCCATCCAGCCCCTGCCGGCCGTGATCAATGCGTTCACCGCCACCGGGGCCGTGATCGCCGATGGCTTGCCGCACCCCGTGACGCTGACCGTGACGGCGACCAACCCGAACACGCCCGCGACCCTCATGTCCTACTCGTTCAACACGGCAGCCGCGGGCGTGAGCTTCTCGTGCGGGACCTGCATCCCGTCGGCAGGACCCTCGCCCTACACGGTGATCGCCACCGTCACCACGACGAAGACCGGGACGATCGCTTTCAACACGGTGGTCAACAACGGAGTGCTGCCCTCGCAGGTGGCGACCGCGTCCATCGTCGTCGCCTCGGCTGCATCCAAGCCGCCGGTGGTCACCAAGCAGGGCTCCACGCAGGCCGGCGCGGTGGTGACCCTCAACGCGACGGCGAAGGCGGACAACGGCGTGACGCCCATCACCCTTGCCTTCCAGCAGACCGGCGGGCCGACGGTGGGCATCGGGCCGGTGACGCTCGCGGGGCTGCCGCCGAACCAGGTGGGCACCGCGAACTTCACCGTGCCGGTCAGCGCCGCGCAGACGCAGTTCACCTTCGTCGCGATCGCCACCGACCCGACCACGGGCATGACGACCACCAGCAACCCGATCACGGTGAAGAGCCCGGCCATCCTGGCGGACGTGGTGACCATCACCAGCGTGGCGTATCGCGCGATCGTGAGCCGCGTCGGCGCGCCGGCCGAGTTGGGCAAGCTCAACATCATCGCCACCTCCAACGAGACCAACCTCAACCCGGTCCCGGTGGGCATGACGATGAACACCACCCTCGTGAACAGCAGCTTGCCGGCCAGCGTGCCGGGCAGCACGGCGCTGCCGATCACGGTCCCGCTGAAGTACACGCCGGCGGACCTGCCTGGAACTCTGACCCCGACCTGCGGCGCCACACCGTGCTGGGTGGGCGACGTCACGGGCGTGATCCAGGACACCAGCAAGGTTCCGGCGGTCCTGGTTGCCCCGACCTCCGTCACCGTGCGCTCCAGCCTGGGCGGAAATGCCACGGTGAACCAGGGCAACGCGGTGTTCACCATCCGCTGATGCCACGTCACTCAAGGAGAACCCAGACATGAACAGCGAGAGCTTCCGGCGTGGCGCAGTCCTGCTCCATCTTGCGGCCTCCGCGATGCTGTCGGCCGGCCCCGCACGCGCAGGCGACGTGCAGGCGCTGCTGCGGCTGGCGGGAGAGCAGTTGACCCGCAGCGCCGCCGCACCCGACCGCTTCGAGCGCACCGCGGTCTCGACCAACTACTTCACCCGGGCGATGGGTGACGCGCGCCGGGGGCGCGGGAAAGGAGGAAAAGGACGCTGATACGCGGGTGCCGGGCGGTGGCATGCGTCGCCGTCCGGCGGCGCAGCGCCCGGTGCCCCGTCGGCGCACCCTCAGGGTTGCAGCAGCTGCGCGAGTTCGAGGTAGTTCTGCTCCCGTGCGATGTCCGCCGCCGTCTTTCCGGGGTCGTCGCGCAGGCTGCGGTCCGCTCCGTGACCGATCAGCCAGCGGGCGGTGTCCGCGTGACCGTTCCTGACGCGGTCCACCGGGTCGATGCGGGCACCCGCCGCGAGCAGCTTGCGCACGAGCTTCGGCTTGCCGGCGTGGGCGGCAGCCATCAGCGGAGTCACCCCCGCGGGGTTCGGCAACTGCACGTCCGGCTGCACCGCCAGCAGCGCATCGGCGAGCGGCGGTTTCCTGGGCCAGAACGAGGTCCCGCGCGTGGCCGGCCAGAACTACGCCTACGTCGTCGCGCAGCTCAAGGCCTTCAGGGAACGCAGGCGCACCAACGACGCCGGCACCATGACCAGCGTGGCCCGCACGCTCAGCGAAACGGACATCGAGAACCTGGGGCACTTCCTGGCTGGCTTGCGTTGAGCATGCGGCGCCCCTGAGGCGAGGCCCCGGCCGGGGGCTCCCTATACTCCGCGCAATGAACGAAGTAGTCCATTCGCGGGCCCGCACCAACGACCCCGAACGCACGAAGGCGAACATCCTCGCGGTCGCCGCCGCGGAGTTCGGCGAGAAGGGGCTGGCCGGCGCGCGCATCGACGAGATCGCCGCGCTGACGCAGACCAGCAAGCGGATGATCTACTACTACTTCGGCAGCAAGGAGGGCCTCTACCTCGCGGTGCTGGAGGAGTCGTACCGGCGCGTGCGGGCCACCGAGGAGGAACTGCACCTGCAGGACCTCGAGCCGGAACAAGCGCTGCGCCGCCTGGTCGCCTTCACCTTCGACCACCACCTGCACAACGAGAACTTCATCCGGCTGGTGATGGACGAGAACATCAACCGCGGCCAGTTCCTCGCCCGTTCGCAGCGCATCCAGGACCTGAACGTCCCGGCCATCGCGGCGATCGAGCACCTCTACCAGCGGGGCGTGCAGCGCGGCGTGTTCCGCCCCGGGCTCGACCCGGTGGACATCCACGCCTCCATCTCCGCCCTGAGCTTCTTCAACGTGTCCAACCGCCACACCTTCGGCCTGATCTTCAAGCTGGACACCACCTCCCGGGCCTACGTCGCCCACCGGCGCGAAAGCGTCATCGAGATGGTGGTGCGCTTCATGCGCGCCCCGTAGGCCGGGGCCCGGGTTTCCCCATCCCGGAACGATGAACCAGTTGGTACAAAATGCGCCCCCAGGAGACTCTTGCATGCTTGGAACCCTGATCGACCGGCTCTGCCGCCTGCTGTCCGCGGTGATGGTGCTGCTGCTGGCGCTGATGGTGGTGATGGTGTTCGGCAACGTGGTCCTGCGCTACGGCTTCAACAGCGGCATCACCATGTCCGAGGAGTTGTCCCGCTGGCTCTTCGTGTGGATGACGTTCCTGGGCGCGCTGGTCGCCCTGCGCTCGCACCACCACCTGGGCACCGACAGCCTGGTGGCGCGCCTGCCGGTGCGCGGCAAGAAGATCTGCCTCGGCTTCACGCACCTGCTGATGCTGTACCTGTGCTGGCTGATGCTGAGCGGCTCCTGGCAGCAGATGCGCATCAACGCCGGCACGACCAGCGCCGTGATGGAAGTGTCCATGGCCTGGTTCTACGGCACCGGCGTGTTCTTCTCCCTGTTCGCCCTCGTGTTCATCCTCGACGACTTCTGGAAGCTGGTGAGCGGCCGGCTGCAGGACAGCGAACTGGTCGGCGTGGTGGAGTCCGACGACATGCCCACGGGGCAATCCCATCCCCAGCCGGCCCCCGGCAAGTAAGCCATGACCATCGCCATCTTCCTGGGCGCGTTGCTGGGCGCCATGGCCCTCGGCGTGCCGATCGCCTTCTCCCTCCTGGCCTGCGGCGCCGCGCTCATGTGGCACATGGACATGTTCGATCCGCAGATCCTGGCCCAGAACACCATCGAGGGGGCCAACAGCTTCCCGCTGCTGGCGGTGCCCTTCTTCATGCTTGCCGGCGAGATCATGAACGCGGGCGGCCTGTCGCGCCGCATCGTGCACTTCGCCATGACGCTGGTGGGCCACGTCCGCGGCGGCCTCGGCTACGTGGGCATCATGGCGGCGGTCATCATGGCCGCCCTCTCCGGTTCCGCGGTCGCGGACGCGGCGGCGCTGGCCGCGCTGCTGCTGCCCATGATGAACCGCGCGGGCTACGACACGGCGCGCTCCGCCGGCCTGCTGTCCGCCGCCGGCATCATCGCGCCCATCATCCCGCCCTCGATCGGCTTCGTCGTGTTCGGCGTGGCCGCCAACGTGTCGATCTCCAAGCTGTTCATGGCCGGCATCGTGCCGGGCCTGTTGCTCGGATTGGCGCTGTGGGTCACCTGGTGGTGGCTGGTGCGCAAGGAGAAGATCCAGCCGGCGCCGCGCGCCAGCCGCGCCGAGATCCTCGCCGCGTTCAAGGACGCCACCCTGGCGCTGGTGATGCCGCTGATCGTGGTGGTCGGCCTCAAGTTCGGCGTGTTCACCCCCACGGAGGCGGCGGTGGTGGCCGCGGTCTACGCGCTGTTCGTTTCCACCGTGGTGTACCAGGAGCTGAAGCTGCGCGAGCTCTATCGCCTGTTCGAGGCGGCGGCGAAGACCTCCGCGATCATCATGTTCCTGGTCGCCGCGGCCATGGTGTCGGCCTGGATGATCACGGTGGCCAACCTGCCCGGCGAGGTGGTGTCGCTGCTGCAGCCGCTGCTGGACCGCCCCACCCTGCTGATGATCGCCATCATGGTGCTGACGATGGTCGTGGGCACGGCGATGGACATGACGCCCACCATCCTGATCCTCACCCCGGTGCTGATGCCGCTGGTGAAGGCCGCCGGCATCGACCCCGTCTACTTCGGCGTGCTGTTCATGATCAACAACGCCATCGGCCTGATCACGCCGCCGGTGGGCACGGTGCTCAGCACGGTGGCCGGCGTCGGCAAGGTGAGCATGGACGACGTCACGCGCGGCGTGTGGCCCTTCATGGTGGCCCAGTTCGCCATGATGTTCCTGATGGTGTTCTTCCCCCAACTCGTCACCGTGCCGGC
This sequence comes from Ramlibacter monticola, assembly GCF_016722785.1. Taxonomy (GTDB): domain Bacteria; phylum Pseudomonadota; class Gammaproteobacteria; order Burkholderiales; family Burkholderiaceae_C; genus Ramlibacter; species Ramlibacter monticola. Next base: position 155,494 of record NZ_JAEQNE010000006.1, read on the forward strand.
GCGCTGGTTCCACGGCTGATCCCGCAACTTCGAAGGAGACGGAACGATGAAGCGATTCTTCCTGCAGGCCGTGGTGGCCGCCCTCGCGCTCGGCGCGCTGGGCGTCGCGCAGGCGCAGACGCGGACGATCAAGTTCGCCAACCAGAACGCCAAGGGCCACCCCATCGTGCTCGGGATGGAGCGCTTCGCCGAGCTGGTGGACAAGAAGTCCGGCGGGCGGCTGAAGGTGCAGGTCTTCCCCGGCGGCGCCCTGGGCAGCGACCAGGCCAATGTCTCGGCGCTGCAGGGCGGCACACTGGAGATGGCCTCGATGAACTCGGGCATCTTCGCCAACCTGGTCAAGGACTTCGCCATCTACGACTTCCCCTTCCTGTTCGGGAACCCGAAGGAGGCCGACGCGGTGGTCGACGGCCCCTTCGGCCAGAACCTGCACCGCAAGCTGGAGGAGAAGGGACTGGTCGGCCTCGCCTACTACGAGCTGGGCTTCCGCGAACTCACCAACAGCCGGCGCCCGGTGCGCAAGGTGGAGGACATCGCGGGGCTGAAGCTGCGCGTGATCCCGAATCCGATCAACGTCGACTGGGTCACCGCGCTGGGCGCCAACCCCACGCCGCTGCCCTTCCCCGAGCTCTATGCCGCCCTGGAGCAGAAGGCGGTGGACGGGCAGGAGAACCCGGTCGCCACCATCAGGGGCGCCAAGCTGTACGAGGTGCAGAAGTACCTCACCATGACCAACCACCAGTACAACCCGCAGTCGGTGGTGATCAGCAAGCGCTTCTGGGACGGGCTGGCCGAGCCGGACCGCAAGGTCCTGCGCGAAGCCGCCGCCGAATCGGCCGCCTACCAGCGCACCCAGTCGCGCGCCATGCTGCAAAGCGGCGTGGAGGATCTGCGCAAGGGCGGCATGGAGATCGTCGAGCTGCCGCCGGCGGAGGTCGCGAAGCTGCGCGAGAAGATGAAGCCCGTGATCGCCAAGCACAGCGCCACGGTCGGCGAGGAGACGGTCAAGGCCATGATGTCGGAGCTGGCGAAGCTGCGGAAGTGATCGACGGCAAGACGGAACTCATCGCGCACCTGGGGTGGCCGACCCACGCCTTCAAGGCGCCGATGATCTACAACCCCTACTTCGAGGCGGTCGGCGTCAACGCGGTCGTCGTGCCCATGGGCTGCCCGCCCGAGTCCTTCCCGCAGGTGCTGCTCGGCGTGTTCGCGCTGCAGAACGTCCGCGGCGCGCTGATCACCATGCCGCACAAGGTTTCGGTGGTGGAACTGCTCGACGAGGTGACGCCCACGGTGAAGGTGGCGGGCTCCTGCAACGCGGTGAAGCGGCTGCCGGACGGCCGCCTCGCCGGCGACATGTTCGACGGCGAGGGCTTCGTGCGCGGCGTCGAGCGCAAGGGGCTGCGGCTGCAGGGCGCGAGCGCGCTGGTGGTGGGCAGCGGCGGTGTCGGCTCCGCCATCGCCGCGTCGCTGGCCGCCGCGGGCGCCGCCACGCTGGCGCTGGTCGACGTGAACGAGGCGAGCGCCGAGGCGCTGGCGCAGCGCCTGCGCCGCGAGTACCCCGCGCTGGCGGTGCGCACCGGCAGCCGCGACCCGGCCGCCTTCGACCTGGTCGTGAACGCCACGCCGCTGGGCATGCAGGCGGGCGACCCGCTGCCCGTCGACGTGGCGCGCATCGACCCGCGCAGCTTCGTCGGCGAGGTGGTCATGAAGAACGAGATCACGCCTTTCCTGGCGGCGGCGCAGGCGCGCGGCTGCCGCGTGCAGGTCGGCACCGACATGCTGTTCGAGATGATCCCGGCCTACCTGGAGTTCTTCGGCTTCCCGCCGGCCACGCCCGAAACGCTGCGCTCGCACGCGCGGATCGCGTACTGACGAAGATGGGAACCAGATAGCCGGACGCAGGGGGCGCGCCCCTGCGTTCGCTTGCCTACGGGCTTCCTGCCAGCCACTTCAGCGCGGCGTCCGCTTCGCCGAAGAAGCGCACCTGCGCCACCCCGGGCTGGTCGGCCTCCCCCGCGAGCAGGGCGATCCTCCGGACGCAGCGCAAGAGGCGGGCGGCGGCCGCCGCGAGGCGGGACAGCGCCTCGGGCGAGAGCGGCACGCGCAGCCCCCGCAGGTCGAGCAGCAGAGTGTCGCGCGGCCAGGAGCCGCAGTCGACCTCCAGGACCTGCACCAGCGACAGGAGGCGGCCCAGCGTCGGTTCGCCGATCACGACGACCCGGGTGCATGGGGCCTCGTGGGCAATGGAGACATCGAACCTCATGCGACCCACTGTGGGGCAGCGCCGGGCAGCGCGCTGTCCACTAATTGGCCCTCCGCTTCGTGAAACAGGTGTTGCGGACCCGAAGGTCCGCTTCACACGCCGTTGCCGGGAGTTACCCCCGGCCGCGCTTCAGAACCCGGCCGCGAGCCCGTCGCGCCGGGAATCCGACGCAATGACGTAGCCTTCGCGCGACGGCTCGCCCATGCGCCAGATGAACTGGCCGGCGCCGAAGTCCTGGTAGCTGTCCTCGATCACGTCGATGCGGTGGCCGCGGCGGGCGAGTTCCTCCACCGTGGCCTTGTTCATCTGCTGTTCGACGTTGATCTCCAGCCCGGTATTGAAGCGCCAGCGCGGCGCGTCGCAGGCGGCCTGCGGGTTCTGGCCGTAGTCGATCATGCGCACCACCGTCTGCAGGTGGCCCTGCGGCTGCATGTTGCCCCCCATCACGCCGAAGCTCATGACCGGCTGGCCGTCCTTGGTGAGGAAGGCGGGGATGATCGTGTGGAAGGGACGCTTGCCCGGGGCGACCTGGTTGGCCCCCGGCTGCAGGCTGAAGCCGTGGCCGCGGTTCTGCAGGCTGATGCCGTAGGTGGGCTCAACGCAACCCGAGCCGAAGCCCATGTAGTTGCTCTGGATGAAGCTGATCATCATGCCGCTCTCGTCGGCCGCGGTCAGGTAGATCGTGCCGCCCTTCACCGGGTTGCCGGCGCGGAAGTCCTGCGCGCGCTGCAGGTCGATCAGCTTCGCGCGGCTCGCGAGGTAGGCGTCGTCGAGCATCTGCTCGGTCGTCACCTCCATCGCCGAACGCTCGGCGACGAAGCGGTAGACGTCGGCGAAGGCGAGCTTCATCGCCTCGATCTGCAAGTGCTGCGAATCGGCGCCGTCCACCTTGTGCGAGGCGAGGTCGAAGTTCTTCAGGATGCCCAGCGCCATCAGCGCCGCGATGCCCTGCCCGTTCGGCGGGATCTCGTGCAGCGTGTAGCCGCGGTAGTCCTTGGAGATCGGCGTGACCCACTCGGGCTGGTAGGCCGCGAAGTCCTTCTCGTCGTGCACGCCGCCGTTCTCCCGGCTGAAGCGCGCGATGGCCTGCGCGATCTCGCCCTGGTAGAAGGCGCCGCCCCGGGTCTCGGCGATGGCGCGCAGCGCGCGGGCCGCGGCGGGGAACTGGAACAACTCGCCCACCCTGGGCGCGCGGCCCCAGGGCAGGAAGCCCTGGGCGAAACCGGGCAGGCTGCCCAGTTCGGGCGTGGCCGCCGCCCACTTCTGCTGCACCACGATCGGCAGCAGGTAGCCGCGCTCGGCGATCTCGATGGCCGGCTGCAGCAGGTCGCCGAAGGGCAGCTTGCCGTAGCGCTCGCTCAGGGCCACCCAGGTGGCCACTGCGCCCGGCACCGTCGCCGAGTCGATGCCGCGCTTGGGCGGGTTCTTCGCGTCGGCGCCGTACTTGCCGCGGAAGTACTCCGGCGTCCAGCCGGCCGGGGCCCGGCCGGAGCCGTTGATGCCCTGCAGCTGCTTGCCGTCCCACAGGATGGCGAAGGCGTCGCTGCCCAGGCCGTTGCTGACCGGCTCCACGATCGTCATGGCGGCGGCGGCGGCGATCGCGGCGTCGACCGCATTGCCGCCCTTCCACAGCATGCGCAGGCCGGCCTGCGCGGCCAGCGGATGGGAGGTGGAGACCGCATTGCGCGCGAACACCGGCACGCGCGTGGTCGGGTAGGGATTGTGGAAATCGAAGTTCTTCATGCGGCTTCCCTCAGTCGGCGGTGATGCGGCGGTCGGTGACGATCTTCCTCCACTTCGCGCGGTCCTTCTCCAGCATGGCGGCGAACTGCTGGGGCGTGCCGCCCACCGGCTCGATGCCCAGGCGCGCGAGGCGGTCCTTCACCTCGGCATCCTGCAGGGCGAAGTTGAAGGCGGCGTTGACCTTGGCCGCGATGTCGGCGGGCAGGCCCTTGGGACCGTAGACGCCGAACCAGGTCACCGACTCGAAGCCGGGGATCGTGTCCGACACGGGCGGCAGGTCCGGCAGCAGGGGCGAGCGCTTCAGGCTGGTGATGCCCAGCGCGCGCAGGCGGCCTTCCTTCACGTGCGGCAGGCCGCTGGGCAGGGAGTCGAACAGCACGTCCACCTTGCCGCTCACCAGGTCGGGGATGGCGAGCGCGGTGCCCTTGTAGGGGATGTGCACGAGGAACAGGCCGGCCTGCGCCTTGAAGTATTCGGCCGTGAGGTGCACCACGGTGCCGTTGCCGCTGCTCGCGTAATTGAGCTTGCCGGGGTTCTTGCGGGCGTGGTCCACCCATTCCTTCACGGTCTTCGCGGGCGAACTGTTCGGCACCAGCATGATGCTGGGCGCGTCGCCCACGTGGGCGATGGGCGTGAAGTCGCGAACGGCGTCGTAGGGCAGCCTGGCGGCCAGCAGCGGGCCGATGCTGTGCGTGCTGGTGGTCGCCAGCAGCAGCGTGTAGCCGTCCGGCTGCGCCTTCGCGGCCTGGTCGGAGCCGATGGCGCCGCCGGCGCCCGGCTTGTTGTCGACGACGATGGGCTGGCCCAGCCGATCGCCGACCTTCTGCGACAGCGCGCGGGCGAAGATGTCGGTGGCGCCGCCGGCGGGGAACGGCACGACGAGGCGGATCGGGCGGCTGGGGTAACCTTCGGCGTGGGCAAGGGACGCCGCCAGCGAGGCGGCGGCCAGGATCAGGGACGCAAGGAGCTTCATCCTCTAATCATAGAACCGCCACGGCAAAGCAAATCCGAATAATCCTTTAGCAAGCCTAAAGGCCTGCTTTAGCATGGCGGGCATGAGCAGCATCCGCGTCCTGAGGACTTTCGCGGCGGTCGCCGCCGAGGGCTCCTTCGCCGCCGCGGCCGCCCGCGTGGCGCTGACGCAGGCGGCCGTGGGCCAGCAGATGCGGGCGCTGGAGGCCGACCTGCGGCGGCCCCTGTTCCAGCGCCAGGGCAAGACAGTGGTCCTCAACGAGGCCGGCCGTGAACTGGTGCCGCAGGTGCGCCGGCTGCTGGCGCTGTACGACCAGATGCTGGCGCCCGCCCAGGCGGCCGAGGCGATGGCGGGTACCGTGCACCTGGGCGCCATCGTGTCGGCCGTGCGGCCGCTGATCCAGGCCACGCTGGCCTTGAAGGCGCGGCATCCGGCGCTGGACCTGCACGTGGCCGCGGCCAAGTCGATCGACCTCATCGACAGCGTGCAGGCCGGCGCCCTGGACGCCGCCGTCGTGGTGCGCGAGCCCGGCGCCCCGGCCGACGTCGCCTGGACGCCGCTCTACGCCGAGCCCATGGTGCTGCTGGCCCCGCGCCGGCTGGAGGAGGCCAGCCCGCGCGCCATCCTGCAGTCGCAGCCCTTCATCCGCTTCGATCCGACACAGCACACCGGCCTGCTGGTGGAGCGCACGCTGGCGCGGCTGCGGGTGAAGCCGCAGGAATTCCTGGAGCTCAATGCGCTGGAGAGCATCGTGGAACTGGTGCGCTCGGGGCTGGGGGTGAGCGTGGTGCCGCTGCTGCGCGATGCGCGCTGGCAGGGCGATGCACGCCTGCGGGTGCTGGAGATCCCGCGGGCGGAGGAGCGGCGGATCGCGCTGGTGCAGCGGCGGGATTCGGGCAAGGCGCGCGTCGGCGCCGCCGTGGTGCGCGAGCTCCGGGGCCGCACGGCTTGAGCCCTACACTCGCTCCATGAAAGACGCCGACATCGAACCGTTCTTCGCCACGCTCAAGGCGGCCAACCCCATGCCGGTGAGCGAGCTCGAATACAGCACCGTGTTCGAGCTGCTGACGGCGGTGCTGCTGTCGGCGCAGGCCACCGATGCCGGCGTGAACAAGGCCACGCGGCGCCTGTTCCACGTCGCCAACACGCCGCAGAAGATCCTGGCGCTGGGGCAGCAGGGGCTGGAGGACCACATCAGGACCATCGGCCTGTACCGGATGAAGGCCAGGCACCTGCTGGAGACCTGCCGCATCCTGGTGGAACGGCACGGGGGCAAGGTGCCGCGCGAGCGCGAGGCGCTGGAGGCGCTGCCCGGCGTGGGCCGCAAGACGGCCAACGTGGTGCTGAACGTCGCCTTCGGCGAGGAGGCGATGGCGGTGGACACGCACATCTTCCGAGTCGGCAACCGCACCGGGCTGGCGCCGGGGCGCAATCCGCTGGAGGTGGAGCAGCGGCTCATGGAGCGGGTGCCGCCGGCCTACCGCGTCGATGCGCACCACTGGCTGATCCTGCACGGGCGCTACGTCTGCGTGGCGCGGCTGCCGAAGTGCTGGCAGTGCGCCGTCGCGCGCTATTGCGACTTCCAGCCCAAGACGCCGCCGCCGGCGCTGCGTCACAATGGGTCGGGCACACGCTGAGGGGGCGTCATGGAACAGGACAAGGAAATCAGGGAAACGCTCGAGATCCACACGCAGAGCATCCAGGGACTGGTCGACAACCAGCTGATGCTGGCGGCGCAGGTGCAGGTGCTGCAGGCGGCACTGGCCACCGTGCTGCTGCACCACGCCGACCGTGCCACGCTGCTGCGGACCTTCAAGGGCTACATGAAGATCTCCAAGGAATCCACGCCGCAACTGTCGCGGCACATGGAAGCCCTGGAGGGCGGGATGCTGGCCCTGCTGGGGCAGGGGACGGAGCCGGAGCGATAGGCCACGGGAGTCGGGTCAGGCCGACCACTCCCCGAACACGAAGCGGAACACCCTGGGCTTCGCCTCCCCCGGCCGGGTCATCTCCAGCCGCAGTTCCTGCGGCCGCGGGCGGATCGCGATGAACTTCAGCACGCCCGCCCGGTGGCCCCTCACGCCGCCGGCTTCGCCCTCCCACGCCAGCGGCTTCATGCGCCGGCCGTCTCCCACCAGCACGATGGAGTCGAGCACCTCGTCGTCGAGCCGCCGGCTGCCCGCCTCGAAGGCGATCGCGAAATCCCAGAGGCTGCTGTCGGGGTCGAGGTTGCCGGGCGTGACCGCGACGGTCACGCCGCCCACCTCGCTGGTCTGCGTGGCGCTGGGCCAGGCGGCGACGCCCAGCACCACCAGCAGCACCATCGCGATCGCGAATTTGCCCAGGCTCATGCCGCCAAGGTACTCCCCGGCGGCGCGCCGGCCTTGACGACCGTCAAGGGGCGCTGGACGCGACGGCACCCAGCCCGTGCCAGCCGCCACCCAGCGACTGGATCAGGGCCACCGCCGCGATCTGGTGGTCCACCTGCGCCAGCACCAGCGCACGCCGCGCGGCGGCGGCGTTCTGCTGCGCGGTGATCACCTCGGTGTAATTCACCTGCCCGGCCTCGTAGCGATTGAGCACCTGCCGCTCCACCAGGTCCGCCGCGCGGCTGGCCTGCAGGCGCAGCGCCTGCTGCTGCCCCAGCACGCGCAGGCCCACCAGCTGGTCCTCGACGTCCTGGAAGGCGACGAGCACCGTCTGGCGGTAGCGCGCGGCCGTCTGGTCCAGCGAGGCGCGGGCCTGGTCCACGCGCGACTGGGTGGCGCCGGCGTCGAAGATCAACTGCGCCACCGAGGTGCCGAGCGCCCAGACGAGACTGGACACGCTGAACAGGTCGCCGATGCTGGTGGCGCTGTTGGCGAGCGAGCCGGTCAGGTTGATGCTCGGGAAGAAACCGGCGCGCGCGATGCCGATCTGCGCGTTGGCCTGCGCCACCTGGCGCTCCGCCGCCGCGATGTCCGGCCGCCGCTGCAGCAGCAGGGACGGCACTTCCGGCGGGATCGCCGGCACCCGCGCGCTCCAGCCCGGGTCCACCGCGACGCTGAAGTCCGCCGGCGCCTTGCCCACCAGCACCGCGACCGCATGCTCGAAATTGGCCCGCTGGCGCTCCAGCCCCAGCAGGTCCGCCTGGCTGTTGGCGAGCTGGCTTTCCGCTTGCAGCACGTCGGTGCGGGCCACGACGCCCGCCTCGTAGCGGTTGCGCGTGATCTGCATGCTGCGCGCGTAGCCCGCGATGGTTTCCGCCTGCAGCGCGTAGGCCACGTCGGTCTGGCGCAGGCCGAAGTAATTGGCCGCGAGTTCGCCCTGGGCGGCGAGCCGCGCCGCTTCGAGGTCGGCCTCCGCGACCTGCTCGCCGGCCCGCGCGCTGTCCACGCCCAGGCGCAGCCGCCCGAACACGTCGGGTTCCCAGCTCGCGCCGATGTTCCACTGGTAGCTGCGCGTCGTGGGACGGTCCCGGCCGCCCGTGCGGTTGCTGGTCAGGTTGAGGTCCACGTGCGGGAACAGGCTGGCCCGCTGCTCGCGCGTGAAGGCGCGCGCCTGCGCATACGAAGCGAGCGCCGCGGCGACGTTCTGGTTGGAGACGTCGACCTGCGAGGCGAGCCGGTTCAGCACCGGATCGTCGAACAGCTCCCACCAGGGGCCGCGCTCCAGCGTGTCGGCCGGCGCCGCGGGCACCCAGGCGCCCCTCCCTTCCTTGAAGGCGGCCGGCGTGTCCACGGGCGGCACCTCGTAGGCGGGCGCCAGCGGCAGGGGCGTGCAGCCGGCCAGCACCAGGCTGGCGGCGAGGACGGCAAGGACGGGGCGGAAGGTCAGGGAGCGGTTCATCGTTCAGGCGGTTTGCGCTTCGCCGCCATGGCGCGAGAGCTGGTTCTCGATCGGGCTGCGCCGGCGCAACTTGTCCAGCAGCAGGTACACGACGGGCGTGGTCAGCAGCGTGATCACCTGGCTGGCGATCAGGCCGCCGATGATGGTGACGCCCAGCGGCCGGCGCAGTTCCGCGCCTTCGCCGAAGCCGATGGCCAGCGGCAGCGCGCCGAGGATGGCCGCCAGCGTGGTCATGAGGATGGGGCGGAAGCGCAGCAGGCAGGCTTCGCGCACGGCGTCTTCCGGCGCCAGGCCGCGCGAGCGCTCGGCATCGAGGGCGAAGTCGATGATCAGGATGGCGTTCTTCTTCACGATGCCGATCAGCAGGAACAGGCCGATCAGGGCCATGATGGAGAACTCCATCTTGAACAGCAGCAGCGCCAGCACGGCGCCGATGCCGGCCGAGGGCAGCGTCGACAGCACGGTCACCGGGTGCACCAGGCTTTCGTACAGCACCCCCAGCACGATGTAGATCACGACGATGGCGGCGAGGATCAGCAGCGGCTGCTGCTGGTTGCTCTCCTCCGCCGCCCGGGCCGTGCCCTGGAAGCTGCCGCGCACGTTGATCGGCATCCGGATCTCGTCCTGCGCGTCGCGCACCGCCTGCTTGGCCTGGTCGAGCGTGGAGCCCTCGGCGGTGTTGAAGGAGACCGTGGTGGCGAGCTCCGCGTCCTGGTGGTTCACCGAGGTGGCGGTCGGGCGCTCGGAGAAGCGCGCGATCGCCGACAGCGGCACCATGCTGGTCGCCGCGGTGTTGAGGGCCTGGCCCGTGGAGGCATCGCGCAGCGAGGGATTGGCGCTGGTCGCGGTGACGGTCGCCGTCGCCGTGGTGCTGGCCGCCGTCGAGGCTTCCGCGCCGGTGGTCGCCGGCCCGGTGTTGCGCGCCGGCACGAAGATGTCCTTCAGCGCTTCCGGGCTGCGGATATAGCGCGGCGCCAGCTGCAGGATCACGCGGTACTGGTTGACCTCTTCGTAGATGGTGGCCACCTGCCGCTGGCCGAAGGCGTTGTAGAGCGCGTTGTCGATGTCGCGCGAGGTGATGCCCATGCGCGCCGCGGTCGGCTTGTCGACTTCCACGTAGGCCTCGACGCCGTTTTCCTGCTGGTCGGTGTCGACGTCCGTCAGCGCCTCCTGCCGCTTCATGGCATCGGCCAGACGGCCTGCCCACAGCTTGAGGTCGGCCACGTTGTCGCTCTTGAGCGTGTACTGGTAGGTGCTGTTGCTCTGGCGGCCGCCCATGCGCAGGTCCTGCACCGGGTTGAGGAACAGGCTCACGCCGGTGACGCGCGCCAGCTGCGGCCGCAGCCGGGCGATGACGGCCTGGCCGCGCTCGTCGCGGTCGCGCTTGAGGTTGACGAACATGAAGCCGCCGCCGGCGCGGCCGCCGCCGGTGAAGGCGACGACCGTGTCCACGGCGGGGTCGTTGCGCACGATGTCCACCAGCTGGCGCAGCTTGTCCTGCATCTGCTGGAAGGAGATGCTCTGGTCGGCGCGGATGCCGCCGTTGATCTGCCCGGTGTCCTGCTGCGGGAAGTAGCCCTTGGGGATGCGCACGAACAGGAAGGCGTTCAGCCCGATCACCAGCGCCAGGATCAGCAGCACCAGCCAGCGGGCGGCCAGCGCCCACTCGAGCGCGATCCCGTAGGCGTGCTGCACCCAGCCGAAGGCGCGCTCGGCCCAGCGCGAGATCCGCCCCGGCTGCTGCCGGTGCGCGCCGGGATGCAGCAGCCAGGCGCACATCATCGGCGTGGTGGTCAACGAGATCAGCAGCGAGATCATCACCGCGGCCGACAGCGTCACCGCGAACTCCCGGAACAGCCGGCCGACCTGGCCGCCCATGAACAGCAGCGGGATGAACACGGCGATCAGCGACAGGCTGATCGACAGCACCGTGAAGCCCACCTCGCGCGCGCCGCGCAGGGCCGCCTGGAAGCGGTCCATCCCGTGCTCGATGTGGCGCGAGGTGTTCTCCAGCACCACGATGGCGTCGTCCACCACGAAGCCCGTGGCCACGGTCAGCGCCATCAGCGACAGGTTGTTGAGCGAGAACCCCAGCAGGTGCATGACCCCGAAGGTGCCGAGCAGGGAGACGATCGTCGCGACCGCGGGGATGAAGGTGGCGCGCGCGCTGCGCAGGAACAGGCTCACCACCAGCACCACCAGCAGGATCGCGATGCCCAGCGTGAGCTCCACCTCGTGCAGCGAGGCGCGGATGGAGTGCGTGCGGTCCGAGGCCACCTCCAGCGCGATGTCCTTGGGCAGCGCCGCCTGCAGGGAGGGCAGCAGCGATCGCACGCCGTCGACCGTCTGGATCACGTTGGCGCCGGGCTGCAGCGTCACCAGCACGATCACGGCGGGCCGGCCGTTGAACAGGCCCATGGTGTTGATGTTCTCGACGCCGTCGCTGACCTCGGCGACGTCCGCCAGCCGCACCGCCGCGCCCTCCCGCCAGGCCACCACCATGCTGCGGTAGTCGGAGGCCGTCTTGCCGTTGTTCGGCATGCCGGTGCCGGTGTAGATCTGCAGCCGCTGGCCTTCGACGGTGACGTCGCCCTTGGGCCGGTTGGCGGTGCCGGCCTGCAGCGCGGCACGCACGTCCTCCATGCCGATGCCGTAGCGGTTCAGCGCGAACGGGATCATCTCCACCCGCACGGCGGGCTGCGAGCCGCCGCCCAGTTCCACGTCGCCGACGCCGGGCACCTGCGCGATCTTCTGCTGCACGACGTTGGACACCGCGTCGTAGATCTGCCCCGGCGAGCGCGACGGCGAGGTGAGCGCCAGGATGATCACCGGCGCGGCCGAGGGGTTGGCCTTGCGGTAGGTCGGGTTGCTGCGCAGGGTGGAAGGCAGGTCGCTGCGGGCCGCGTTGATGGCCGCCTGCACTTCGCGCGCGGCGGCGTCGATGTTGCGGTTCAGGTCGAACTGCAGCGTGATGCGCGAGCTGCCCGTGCCGCTGTTGGAGGTGACTTCGTTGACGCCGGCGATGGTGGCGAGGCGCCGCTCCAGCGGCGTGGCCACACTGGTGGCCATGGTCTGCGGGCTGGCGCCCGGCAGGTTGGCGCTGACCGAGATCACCGGGAAGTCCACCTGCGGCAGCGAGGCGACCGGCAGCTTGAAGAAGGCCGCGATGCCGGCCAGCGCCAGCCAGGCGGTGAGCAGCACGGTGCCGACGGGGCGGCGGACGAAGGGACTGGAGAGGTTCACGGGGAGACTCCCTCCCCCTCCGCGGCAGGGTTGGGAACGGGGCGCCGGGTCTTCGAGCGCCACCGCCGCCCCAGCCGGTCGAACCCGAGATAGATCACCGGCGTCGTGAACAGCGTCAGCAGCTGGCTCACGATCAGCCCGCCGAAGATCGCCAGGCCCAGGGGCCTTCTCAGCTCCGCCCCTTCCCCGAACCCGAACATCAGCGGCACCGCCGCGAACAAGGCCGCCAGCGTGGTCATGAGGATGGGCCGGAAGCGCAGCAGCGCCGCCTGGTGGATCGCCTCGCGCGGCGACTTGCCCTCCCCGCGCTCGGCGTCCAGCGCGAAGTCGATCATCATGATCGCGTTCTTCTTCACGATGCCGATCAGCAGGATGATGCCGATGATGCCGATCACGCCGAGGTCGTTGCCGGTCAGCATCAGCGCCAGCAGCGCGCCCACGCCGGCCGAAGGCAGCGTGGACAGGATCGTCAGCGGGTGCACGTAGCTCTCGTACAGCACGCCCAGCACGATGTAGACGCACACCACCGCCGCCAGGATCAGCCAGAGCTGGTTGCTCAGCGAGGACTCGTAGGCGCCCGACGCGCCGAGGAAGGTCATGCTGACCGTCGGCGGCAGTTCCAGGTCCTTCATCGCGGTGCGGATCACGTCCACGGCCGTGCCCAGGGCGACGCCGGGCGCGGCGTCGAAGCCGACGGTCGCGGCGGGGTACTGCGCCACGTGCGTGATCTGCAGCGGCGCCCGCCGCTCCGAGATGCGCGCCACGGCCGTGAGCGGCGTCGGCTCGCCCGAGCTGCTGCGCAGCTGGATCGCGCCGAGCGCGTTGCCCTGCGCCTCGGCGTCCGGACGCGCTTCGAGCACCACCCGGTACTGGTTGGTCTCGGTGAAGATCGTGGAGACGATGCGCTGCCCGAAGGCGCTGTACAGCGCCTCGTTGATGGCGGACGCGCTGATCCCGAGGCGCGACGCGGTGTCGCGGTCGACATCGACGAACATCGCCGCCCCGGTGGCGTTGGCGTCGGTGGTGACGTTGGCCAGCCGCGGCTCGCGCTGCAGCCGCTCCACCAGGCGCCGCGCCCACTCGTTCACGGTGCCCGGGTCGGAGCCCTCCAGCGAGAGCCGGTACTGCGTGGGTCCGGTCTCCGATTCGATCGTCAGGTCCTGCACCGGCTGCAGGAACAGGCGCGTGCCCGCGACCTTCTGGCCCCGTTCGCGCAGGCGGTCCATCACCGCCTGCAGGCTTCCGCGGGAGGACTTGAGGTTCACCAGCATGCGGCCGGTGTGCAGCATGGTGTTGTTGGCCGCGTCGACGCCGACGAAGCTGGAGATCGACTCGACCGCCGGATCCTCCAGCAGCGCGCGGGCGACGTCCTGCTGCAGCGCCGCCATCCGCGGGTACGAAATCGACTGGGCCGCATCCACCCGCACCTGCAGCTGCCCCGTGTCCTGCACCGGGAACAGGCCCTTGGGGATGGCGACGTACAGCAGCACCGTGAAGGCCAGGGTGCCCAGCGCCACCAGCAGCGTCGCCTTCTGGCGCTCCAGCACCCAGCCGAGCGCGACGTCGTAGCGCGCGATCACGCGGTCGAAGCCCCGCTGCAGGCGGCCGCCGAGGCCGCCCTGCGGTTCCCGGTGCGCCTGCAGCCAGCGGCCGGACATCATCGGCACCAGCGTCAGCGAGACCACCGCGGAGATCAGGATGGTGATCGCCAGCGTCACGGCGAATTCGCGGAACAGGCGCCCGATCACGTCGCCCATGAACAGCAGGGGGATCAGCACCGCGACCAGCGACACCGTCAGGGAGATGATGGTGAAGCCGATCTCGCTCGCGCCCTGCAGCGCGGCCTCCATGGGCTTCACGCCGTCCTCGATGTGGCGCGAGATGTTCTCGATCATCACGATCGCGTCGTCCACCACGAAGCCGGTGGCGATGGTCATCGCCATCAGCGACAGGTTGTTCAGGCTGTAACCCAGCAGGTACATCGCGCCGCAGGTGCCGATCAGCGAGATCGGCACGGCCAGGCTGGCGATCAGCGTGGCCCGCGGGCTGTGCAGGAAGGCGAAGATCACCAGCACCACCAGCACCACGGCCAGCACCAGCTCGATCTGCACGTGGTGCACCGAGGCGCGGATGCCGGTCGTGCGGTCCGTCAGCACGTCGACCCGGATCGACTCCGGCAGGCCCGCGGTGAGTTCGGGCAGCCGCGCCTTGATCGCGTCCACCGTGGCGATCACGTTGGCGCCGGGCTGCCGCTGCACGTTGAGGATGATGGCCGGCTGCACGTTGGCCCAGGCGCCCAGCTTGACGTTCTCGGCGCTCTCCACGACCTGCGCGACGTCGCGCAGCCGCACCGGGGCGCCATTGCGGAACGCCACCACCAGCTCGCCATAGTCCTTGGCGGTGAGCAGCTGGTCGTTGGAGTTGATCGTGTAGGCGCGCGAAGGCCCGTCGATGCTGCCCTTGGCCGCATTCGCATTGGCCGAGGAGATCGTGCTGCGGATGTTGTCCAGCGTGAGGCTCAGCGAGGCGAGCGCGCGGTTGTCGGCCTGGATGCGCACGGCCGGCCGCTGGCCGCCGGACAGCGTGACCAGGCCCACCCCGCCGACCTGGCTGATCTTGAGGGCCAGGCGCGTATCGGCGATGTTGCGCACCTCGGTGAGCGGCAGCGTGGCCGAGGTCAGCGCCAGGGTCAGGACCGGCGCGTCGGCCGGGTTCACTTTCGCGTAGACGGGCGGCGCCGGCAGGTCGGCCGGCAGCAAAGACGCGCCGGCATTGATCGCGGCCTGCACCTGCTGCTCCGCGACGTCGAGCGCCAGGCCCAGCCCGAACTGCAGCGTGACGATGGAGACGCCCGCCGCGCTGGTGGAACTCATGCGCGAGAGGCCCGGCATCTGGCCGAACTGGCGCTCCAGCGGCGCCGTGACCGTCTGCGCCATCACCTCCGGGCTGGCGCCGGGAAACAGCGTCTGCACCTGGATCGTCGGGTAGTCGACCTGCGGCAGCGCCGAGAGCGGCAGGAATCTCAAGCCGACCAGGCCCGCCAGCACGATGGCCAGCATCAGCAGCGAGGTCGCGACCGGCCGCAGGATGAAGGGGCGCGACGGACTCATTGGGTCGTCTGCGGCCCCGCCGCACCCGCCTCGCGCGCCTCGCGCCGCTGGCGCCGGCGCTCCTCGCGCTCCTCGGGCGTGAGCTTCTGCCACTCCGCCATGCGGGCGGCACGCTCCTCGGGGCTCATGGACTGGAAGCGGGCGCTGGCGGCGCCAGGGCCGGAAGCCGCCGCGGTGGCGGAGGCGGCAGCCGCGGGGGAGCCACTTTCGCGCGCCGTGGCCTCGGCCGGGCGCGCCCTCCCCGACCCTCGCCCGGCGGGAGAGGGAGGAGCCGCCTCGGCGGCGGACGCGCCGGTGAAGGGTTGCGAGGCCGCGGGTTGCGCGGCCGAGGCGCCGGCGCCCGGCGGCACGGCCCCGTCGCGCCGGCGGCGGCCACTGGCTGCGCCGCCGCCCTGCCCCGGCGAATCGCCGGGCAGCAGCACGCGCGAGCCGTCGCGCAGCCGGTCCGCGCCTTCGGTGATCACCCGCTCGCCGAGCTGCAGGCCGCTGAGGATCTGGACCCGCTCGCCGAGCGGCTGCCCGCGCACCACCGGGCGCTGCTTGACCGTGCGGTCCTCCTGCAGCACGAACACGTACTCGCCGCTGCCGCCCTGCCGCACCGCCGCCACCGGCACCACCACCGCGTTATTGATCGTGCGCAGCTGCAGCTGCACGTTGACGAACTGGCTCGGGAACAGCTGCTGCCGCGCGTTGTTGAAGCGGGCCTTGGCCCGCACGGTGCCGGTCTGCGTGTCGATCTGGTTGTCGAGCGAGGCGAACACGCCCGTGTCCAGCAAGGTGGTGCGGGTGCGGTCCATGGCCCTCACCTCCATGAACGCGCCGGCGTTCTGCGCCAGCCAGGCCGCATGGTCCTGCGGGACCGCGAACTCGACGTCGATCGGGCTCATCTTGGTGATCAACGCGATGCCGTTGGTGTCGCCGGTGCTCACCTGGTTGCCGACGTCGACGGTGCGCAGGCCGACGCGTCCCTCGATGGGCGCGACGATGTTCGTGTACGACAGGTTGAGGCGCGCGGTGCCCTCGGCCGCCTTGTCGGCCACCACGGCCGCTTCGAGCTGGTGGACGGTGGCGCGCTGCGTGTCGACTTCCTGCCGGGCGATCGAGTCCTGCTTCAGCAGCGTCTCGAAGCGCTCCAGCGTGACGCGCGCGGCGGTGAGCTGGGCCTCGTCGCGCATGCGCTGGCCCACCGCCTGCTGCACTGCCATCTCGTAGCTTCGCGGATCGATGGTGGCGAGCTGCTGGCCCTTGCGGACGTTCTGGCCTTCCTTGAACAGCACCTGCGTCAGCACGCCGTTGACCTGCGGGCGAACGCGCACCGTGGCCTGCGGCACGACGGTGCCGAGCGCCTCCAGGTTGACGGGGATGTCGGCGGCCTCGGCCGGGGCCACACCGACCGTCGTCGCCGTCCGGCCGCCAGCTCCGCCGCCGCCGGGGCCCCCCGGCCCGCCGCCCGCGCCGCCGCGGGCGCCCCCCGGGCCGCTGCGTTGCATCGCGGCGGTCTGCTCCGGACGCGTCAGGTCCCATGCCAGCCACGCCAGTCCGGTCGCGACCAGCAGCGCGATGACGGTGCCGACCACGGACGCGCGGCGACTCAGCTTGCGGCGCGGCGGCTGGGCCGCCGGGGGCGGCAGGGCACTGTCTTCGGGGGAGGTCGCCGGAGGCGCGGGCGGTGTGGGCATCGGAGTCCTTGTAGTTCTGGCGCGAGAAGGGCAAGTTCAGCAGGCGCTGAGGTTGCCCCCACATGGCTCAACGGACCGACAGTGACGGTCGCAAGCACGTGTAGGCGGGATTCTGCTGTGCTTTGCCCCTCGCTCGTGGCAAAAGCATGCGTGCCGAGCGTAACCCAGGCGTGTGATTTTTGTTGCGCGCGCGTGAAGTTTGTCGCGTGCGCGAACCTGTGTGGCTAGACGTCGCCGGAAGCGATGTAGACGCCGCCGAAGCCGGGCGTGCGCACCCGCACGTCGCGCAGGCGGGCAGCGAGCAGGCGCCAGGGCTGGTCCAGTCCGGCGAGGCAGGTGACCGAGTACAGCGCCGCGCCCAGCACGAACATGTTCACCGGCACGCACCAGGCCGGCGCCCACTGCAGGCCCACGGCCACCACCCGCGCGCCCGGCTTCAGGTGGGCGAGGATGTGGTCGAGCGCCGCTTCGTCCTGCAGCACGTCGTGCGTGAAATGGAACAGCGCGGCATCCGCCAGGCCCTCCAGCGGCGCCTGCGCGGCGGTAGCCTCCAGCAGTTCGATGCCGTTCCAGCGGCGGCCCTGGATGCGCCGGCGGGCCTGCGCCAGCATCTCCGGCGAGGGTTCGATGCCGACGATGCGGCCGGCAGCTCCGACGCCTTGCCGCAGGCCCTCGAAGCTGAGGCCGGTGCCGCAGCCCACGTCGAGCACGGTGGCGCCCCGCTGCAGTTCGAGCGCCGCGATCGCGTCGCGGCGCACCGGCTCGAAGGGCATCAGCTCGAGGTCGTAGTGCCCGGCGCGCCGGCTGTACTGAACCCGCGCGAGGGATGGATCCGGCATCCGGCCGGGGCCGGTGGGAAGCGGCATGGCGCCCATGCTTCGGCTAGTGGATGATGACGACGAGCACGCTGCAGGGGGCGTGCTCGATCAGCGCCCCGGAGATCGAGCCGCGCCACCAGCGGGCGGCCCAGCTGTCCAGGTGCTTGTGGCCGACCACGATCAGGTCGGCCGCGATGCGCCGCGCGTACTTGCAGATCTCGTCGATCGCTTCGCCCGTCACGACTTCGCCGCGCGCCGTGAAGCCGGCCTCGCCGAGGCGCCGCAGGCCGTCGTCGAGGACACCGCGGTACTTCCTCTTCTCCCGTTCCTCGAGTTCGACGTCGTACACGCCGCCTTCCAGGCCGACGAAGCTCATCGCGGAGGGCATCACGGCCACCAGGTGCAGTTCCGAATTCGACCACTGCGCCAGTTCGCGGATGTCCAGCAGTGCCTTCTGGCCCGCGTCCGAGCCGTCGTATGCGAGCAGGATCTTCTTGTACATGTTGCAACGCCCCAGGGACGCCGCGGCCCCGTGCCCCGGCTGACCAAGTATGGACCGCAACGTCCGGATTGGGTACCCCGCGTTTTTACCGCCTCGGCCCTGGACCCTGCTCCAGATCAATCAGCAGGCAATCAGTCCGGCCAGAGCGCCGGTGGCGAAATGCGACTCGATGACATCGGCGAGCCGGTCGAACACGGAATCGAGCGTCGGTGCGGCGGCGCCGAACAGCGCCTGCAGCACGCCGGCGTCCTCGAACAGGCCATGCAGGTAGATGCCCAGCACGTTGCCCTGCTCGTTGGTCCAGCCCAGTCCATGCGGCAGCGCGATGCGCCCCGGCGCCATCCCCGCATGCTGCGCCGTCTGGCCGGTGTGGATCTCGTAGCCCTGCACCTGCAGGCCGGACAGCGCGGACCAGGGGCCGGCCAGCGCCTCGAACCGCACGCCCGTGCGGCGCACCGTCTTGCTCTCCGCGAACTGCGTGACCAGCGGCAGCAGCCCGAGCCCGGGCGCGTTGCCGGCGATGTCGGCCGGATCGACGAGGGCCTCGCCCAGCACCTGCAGGCCGCCGCAGATGCCCAGCACCGGCCGGCCGGCGTTGGCGTGGTCGACGATGGCGCGCGCGAGGCCCTGCGCGCGCAGCCATTGCAGGTCGGCGACCGTGTTCTTGGAGCCGGGCAGGACCACCCAGTCGGCATCGGCCAGTTCGGCCGGCGTGCGCACCCAGCGCAGGCGCACGCCGGGGATGTTCTTCAGCGGCTGGAACTCGTCGAGGTTGCTGATGCGCGGCCAGGCGATCACCGCAATGCGCAGGCGCACCTCGCCGGCGGCCGCGGCGCGGTCGTCGAACACGCCGTCCTCCTCCGGCAGGCCGTGCTGCCACACCATCGGCAGCGTGGCCACCGTGGGCACGCCGGTGAGCCCTTCGAGCTGCGCCGGCCCGGGCTCCAGCAGCGCCGGGTCGCCGCGGAAGCGATTGAGCACGAAGCCGCGCAGCAGCGCCCGGTGTTCCGGTGCCAGCAGGGCCCAGGTGCCGTACAGGTGCGCGAAGGCGCCGCCGCGGTCGATGTCGGTGACCAGCAGGCAGGCGGCCCGGGCATGCGCGGCGACGCGCAGGTTGACGATGTCGCTGTCCTGCAGGTTGATCTCCGCCGGCGAGCCGGCGCCCTCGATCACGACGACATCGTTTTCCGCGCGCAGGGCGTCGAGCGCGTCGCGCACCGGCGGCCACAGCAGCGGGGCCCGTTGACGCCAGGGCAGCGCGGTGAGCTGAGGGTGGACTTGCCCGAGCAGCACCAGCTGGCTGTGGTCGTCGCGCTCGGGCTTCAGCAGCACCGGGTTCATGCGCACCTCGGGCGCCGCGCGCGCGGCCAGCGCCTGGAAGTACTGCGCGCAGCCGATCTCGCCGAGCGCGCCGTCCGCCGCCGCCACCACGCGCGCGTTGTTGCTCATGTTCTGCGCCTTGAAGGGCGCGACGCGCAGGCCTTGCCGCGCATACCAGCGGCACAGCGCGGTGGCCAGCCAGCTCTTGCCGGCGCCGCTGCTGGTCCCCAGCACCATCACGCAACGCGCAGTCATGGGAGAACCTCCCCCAGGCTTGTCCGCTTCGCGGCCTTCTCCTCCCCCCTCCGCCAGCGGAGGGGGCCCGCGCCTTCGGGCGGCCGTGCGGCGCTCACCGCTCCTCCACCGGCAGGGCGACCCAGCGGCCGGCGACCGCATGCACCTGCAGGCGGTGCGCGAACACCGACTCCAGCGCGCGATGCGTGGCCGGATCGCCGGCAGGGCCATGGTGCGCCACCCGCCCGTCCTGCAGCAAGACGAGGTCGTCGGCCTGCAGGGCCAGCCCGATCTCGTGCAGCACGCTCACGGCGGTGCCGCCGCGCGCCACGTGGCGGCGCACGATCGCCAGCCAGTCGGCCTGGTGCGGCGGGTCGAGGTGCGCCAGCGGCTCGTCCATCAGCAGGACGGGCGCCTGCACCGCCAGCGCCCGCGCCAGCAGCACGCGCTGGCGTTCGCCACCCGACAGGCTGCCCAGCGGGCGGGTGCGCCAGTCCCAGCACTGCGTTTCCTCCATCGCGGCGCGCACCGCGGCGTGGTCGGCGCCGCTCGCGCCGCCCAGCCAGTCCTGGTGCGGCAGACGGCCGAGCATCACCACGTCCTGCGCCAGCAGGTCCTCGGCGCCTGCCTCGGCCTGCCCCAGCCACGCGAGCGCGCGGGCCCGCTCGCGCACCGGCCATTGCGGGGCCGGCCGGCCGAGGAGTTCGACCTGCCCCTGCGCCGGCAGCAGTTGCGCCAGGGCCTTCAGCAAGGTCGTCTTGCCGGCGCCGTTGGGGCCGGCCAGCGCGGTCCAGCGGCCCGCCGGCAGCGCGAGCTCGAGGCCGTGCAGCACCTCGCGCTCGCCGAGCCGCACGCACAGTCCGCTGCAACGCAAGGCAGCCACGTTCATTGAGGCCTCCGCTGCATCAGGGCGAGGAGGTAGCCCCCCCCGAGCACGGCGGTCACCACGCCCACCGGCAGTTCGCGCGGCGCCAGCAGCCAGCGCGCCAGCACGTCCGCGGCCAGCAGCAGCGTGCCGCCGGCCAGGCCGGACAGGGGCAGCAGCCAGCGGTGCGTGGGCTTGGCGAGCGCGCGCACGAGGTGCGGGGCCATCAGGCCGATGAAGGCGACCAGGCCCACGTGCGCCACCGCGGCGCCGGTTCCGAGGGCGATCACGCCGACCAGGCCCAGCCGCGCGCGGGCCAGCGGCACGCCGAGGCTGGAGGCCGTCGTCTCGCCGAGCGCCAGGGCGTCCAGTGCCCGCCCCCACGCCAGCGCCACCGCGCCGCACGCGAGCAGCACCAGCGCCAGCACGCCGACGCTGGCCCACCCGAGGTAGCCCGTGGTGCCGAGCAGGAAGGACTGCATGCTGCGCAGCAGCTCGGGCACGAGGAAGATCACCAGCGAGGCCAGGGCGCCGAACACCATGCCGACGATCACGCCGGCGAGCAGCAGCCGCAGGGTTTGCTGCACGCCCCGCGCGAGCGCCAGGGTCAGCATCACGGCGCAGACCGCGCCGGCGAAGGCCGCGCCCGTCATGCCGAACGACATGGCCCAGGCCGCCGTGGCGAGGGGCGCGGCCCCCAGCAGCGCCAGCAGCAGGGCCACGCCCAGCGCGGCGCCGGTGGAGCTTCCGAGCAGGTAGGGATCCGCCAGCGGGTTGCGGAACAGGCCCTGCGCCACCGCGCCGGACAGGCCCAGCAGCGCACCCGCGAGCCAGGCGCCCAGGGTACGCGGCAGGCGGATCTCCCACAGGATCGTGAGGCCGGCGCCGCTCTGGTCGAGCAGGGGCTCCCAGCCCATGCTGCCGACGGCGATGCCCACCACCAGGAGACCCGCGCTGGCGGCCGCCAGCCCCACTGCCAGCGCGCCCGGCG
Source organism: Ramlibacter monticola (assembly GCF_016722785.1). Taxonomy (GTDB): domain Bacteria; phylum Pseudomonadota; class Gammaproteobacteria; order Burkholderiales; family Burkholderiaceae_C; genus Ramlibacter; species Ramlibacter monticola. Next base: position 177,066 of record NZ_JAEQNE010000006.1, read on the forward strand.
CGCGCTGCGCCTCGCTCATCGACCGGGGCTCCCCTGCTGCAGCTTGCCCTCGAGGCAGTCCACCAGCAGTTGCGCGCCCTCGCCCAGGCGCGGGCCCGCGCGCATGACCACGTCGATGTGCGCCTGGTCCAGCGCGCAGACCTGGCCCGTGCGCAGCGCGGCGATGCGGCTCCAGCCGGGACGCGTGCGCAGCGAGGCGGCGTCGTTGCGCGCGACGATGATCACCTGCGGATCGGCCCGCACCACGAATTCGGGATTGAGCTTGGGGAAGGGCCCGAGCGAGGCCGGCACGATGTTCTCGGCACCCAGGCGCACCAGCAGTTCGCCGATGAAGGACCCTTCGCTCGCGGCATAGGGCGTGCTGGACACCTCCACGTAGACGCGCGTGCCGCGGCGCTCCGCCGGCAGGCGCAGCGCGGCCTGCTGCACGTCGCGGTTGATCCGCAGCCACACCTCCTCCGGATCCCCGACGCCGAGCACCGGGCCGAGGGCCTGCAGCACGCGCCGCACGTCGCGCAGGGTGCGGGGCTCCAGCACCAGCACGGTGAGGCCCAGCGCCTGCAGCCGCGGCAGGGCCCGCGAGGAGGCCGGCGCCAGGACCAGGTCCGGCCTGAGCGCCACGATGGCCTCGACCCGCGCGTCCTCCAGGCCGCCCACGCGGGGCAGCGCGTTCACGGCGGCGGGCCAGTTGGAGTAGTCGTCCACGCCCACCAGCCGGCCGCAGGCCCCGAGGGCGCACACGGTTTCGGTCAGCGCGGGCATCAGCGAGACGATGCGCTGGGGCGGCCGCGAAATGTCGACGCGCGCGCCCCGGTCGTCGATCACCTCCACGGCGCGGGCGGTGCCTGCCAGGAGGAAAAGGAACGCGGCGATCAAGGCCGCGAAAGCCCTGCGTTCACGCATGGCGGTGACTCCAGTCCAGCACTCCGAGCACGATGTCGGGCCGCCGGTGTGCGATCTTCCCGGCGCCCGCGATGATACGGCCCCTGTCGAGGGGCTGCAGCGGCGGATCAAGGCACACGCGGCATCCCCTCTTAGGCGTCCGTCACGGTGAACACGCGCGCTTCGCCGAAGCCCAGGCCCTCGCGCGGCCAGTCGGCGGCCGTGCGCGGGACGCCCTGCCCCGCCACCAGCAGGTGCAGCGCGCGCGCCACGCCTCCATGCGTGACCCACAGCCCGTCGCGGCCCGAGCGCCGCGCCTCGGCAAGCGCCGAAGCGACCCGAGCCATCAGTTCCGCCACGTTCTCGCGCCCGCCGAAGCGGTAGAGCGCGAAGTCCGCGGTCCAGCGCGCGTACTCCTCCTGCGCGATGGCACTCCAGCGCTGCCCTTCCCAGCATCCGAAGTCCAATTCCGCCAGCCGCGCGTCGTCCTGCCAGGTCAGGTCCGGACGAAGCTGCTGCAAGGCGACAGCCAGTTGCCGGCAGCGCTGCAGCGGCGAGCAGCGCGCGGCCAGGCCTCGCGGCACGGATGTCGCCAGCGCCGCGGCGGCCTGCTGCGTCGCCGCAGGATCCGCCTCGAGGTCGGACGCTCCATAGCACAGCCCCTCGGCCGCGATCGGCATGGCGTGGCGCACCAGCCAGAGCCTCATGCCGCCGCCAGTGCGATGCCGAGGTAGCAGGCGAGTTCGCACACCTGCTGCGTCGCCCCGAGGCAATCGCCCGTGAAGCCCTGCAGCCGGCGACGGAACAGCCGCGCCATCCAGGCCAGCGCCAGGGCGGAGGCGCACAGCGGCGCCAGCACGAAGGCGGGGCCCTGCAGCCAGGCGCCGGCCCCCGCGGCCAGCGCGGTCCACGCCAGTGCGCCGGCCAGGGCGCCGCCGCCGATGGCCTCGGCCATGGGCTTGGCCTTGCTGCCGGCCGCATCGCCGACATAGGGCAGCAAGCGGATCAGCACCAGCGGCCAGCCGCGCGAGAGGACGTGCGCCAGCACCAGTGCCGCAACCAGCATTCGCGCATCGATGGAACCGAGCAGTGCGAGCAGCGACACCTTGGCGGCCACGGCCAGCACCAGCGCCAGGACGCCGAAGGCGCCGGTGCGCGAGTCCTTCATGATCTCCAGCGCGCGCAGGCGATCCTGCGAGCCGCCCAGGCCGTCCGCGACGTCCGCCAGGCCGTCCTCGTGCAGCGCGCCGGTGAAGAGCACGGTGGCGACGGTGGACAGCACCGCGGCCACCAGCGGCGCGAACCCCACCGGCGGCAGCAGCACCAGCAGCCCGCCCGCCACCGCGGCGGCCAGCAGGCCGACCAGCAGGCCGACGCCGGGGAAGTGGGCCGCGCTCGCCCGCAGCATCGCCGGGCTGTAGCCCACCCAGGCGGCGAGCCGGCCCGTCACCGGCACGCGGGTGAAGAACTGCAAGGCCAGCAGGTAATGCCGCAGCGCGTTCATCGGTCCTGGCGGTCGGACACGCCGGCCGATTCGAAGCTCGCCATCTCGGACAGGATGGCGCAGGCCGATTGCAGCAGCGGCCAGGCCAGCACCGCGCCCGAGCCCTCGCCCAGGCGCAGGCCGAGATCCAGCAGCGCGGATGCGCCGCTTCCCAGGTGGCGCAGCATCAGGGCATGGCCGCTCTCGCTGGAGCGATGCGAGAAGACGCAGCGCTGCGTCACGTGGGGCGCCAGCGCCTGCGCCACCAGCGCGGCGGCGCTGGAGATGAAGCCATCCACCACGATCACGCGGCGTTCGCCCGCCGCCTGCAGCACCGCGCCCACGAGAGTGGCGATCTCGAAGCCGCCGAAGGCCGCCAGTGCCTGCAGCGGCTCGCGTGCGCCGGCATGGCGCCGCTGCACTTCCTGCAGCACCGCGAGCTTGCGCGCGACGCCCGCTTCGTCCAGGCCGGTCCCTGCGCCGACGCAATCGGCCAGCGGCTGTCCCGTCAGGGCCGCCAGCAGCAGCGAGGCGGCGGAGGTGTTGCCGATGCCCATCTCGCCCAGCAGCAGGGCGTTACCGGGGAGGTCGCGCACGACGCCGCGGCCGTTGGCGAGGGCCTGCTCGCATTGCGCCGGCGTCATGGCCGCGCCTTGCGAGCTGTCGGCGGTGCCGGGACCCAGCTTGCGGACCAGCAGGCCGGGGCGCGGCGTGAAGTCGTGCCGGACGCCGCAGTCCACCACCGTGAGCGCCAGGCCATGCTGGCGCGCCAGCACGCTGACGGCGGCGCCGCCGGCGAGGAAGTTCTCCACCATCTGCCAGGTGACGTCGCTGGGATAGGCGGACACGCCGCGCGCGGCCAGGCCGTGGTCGCCGGCGCAGACCAGCACCTGCGGCTGCTCCAGGCGCGGCGTCTCGGTGCCGAGGACCAGCCCCAGCTGCACCGCCAGGGACTCCAGGCGACCCAGCGCGCCCAGCGGCTTGGTCTTGCGGTCGATCTTGTGCTGCAGGCGTTGCGCCAGCGCGGGGTCGTGCAGGTCGGGGATGTTCATGTTGGCAGGTGAAAGTAATGGGTCAGCCCGGCACGCCGGTCGGGGAACGCTGCGCTGTGCGTCTGCGCGCTCATCCACCCGCCTTCGCCGCCATGCATGCGGCCAGCAGCCGCGCGGCTTCCGCCATGCGCGGGCCGGGGCGCAGCAGCACGTCCGACTGCGCGTCGTCGAAGAGGCAGATGCGCTTCTCGCGCAGCGCCCGCAGGTTCGCCCAGCCGGGGCGCTGCGCGAGGCCAGGGGCATCGCGCAGCCCGATCAGGATCAGGTCGGGATCCGTCCTCACCACGAATTCGGGATTGACGAGGGGGAACGGTCCCAGCTCCGGGGCGACGATGTTGCGCGCGCCGAGACGTTGCAGGATCTCGCCGATGAAGGAGCCGGGGCCGGCGGCATAGGGCCCGGGGCCCACCTCGAAGTAGACGCGCGCGCCGCGCGCCGCCGCCGGCAGCGATCGCGCGGCGGCGGCGACGCCGGCATCGATGTCGCGCCAGAGCCGCTGCGCATCGCGCACTTCCAGCAGCCGGCCCAGCGTCTCCGCGACCCGCTGCACCTCCGCGGCGGTGCGGGGCTCCAGCGCCAGCACCTTCAGTCCCAGCGCCTCCAGCCGCGGCGCGCCGCCCGAGGACGTGGCCATCAGCACCACGTCGGGCCTGAGCGCGACCACGGCCTCGATGTTGGGATCTTCTCCGCCGCCCACCTGGGGCAGTGCCTGCACCGCCGCGGGAAAGTTGGAGTAGCGATCCACGCCGACCAGGCGGGCACATTCGCCCAGTTCGCAGACCGTTTCCGTCAGGGACGGCAGCAGGCTCACGATGCGCCGCGGCGACCGGGGCAGCGTCACGCCGACGCCCCGGTCGTCGGTCAGCCTGAGTTCCGCCGCGGCCGGCAGGGCCAGCCCCAGAGCCAGCGCCAGGGCGCCGAGAATCCTCTTCACGGATGCCCTTTCACGGGGACGGGGAGACCCGCGACCATCAGCGTCACGCGCTCGCAGGCCCGCGCGCCCTGCTGGTTCAAGCGGCCCAGCGCGTCGACGAAGGCGCGCGTCTCGCGGCCCATCGGCACCACGCCCAGGCCGATCTCGTTGCTCACCAGCACCAGGGGCCCGGCGGCCGCGGCGACGGCGTGCGCCATCAGTTCCTCCTCCGGCGCCGGCAGCGCCACGTTCCCGGGGGGCGGCATCATGCGCGCCGTCAGCCACAGGGTGAGGCAGTCCACCACGACCAGCGTGCCGGGACGGCTGTGCGCGGCGATCGCGCGCACGATGTCCTGCGGTTCCTCCACCGTCTCCATGGCCGGCACGCGCCGCGCGCGGTCCTGCCGGTGGCGCTCGATCCGCGCGCGCATCTCCTCGCCCCAGGCTTGCGCGGTCGCGATGTACACGGCCCGGTGCGCCGCCGACTGCGCCAGCCAGGCAGCCGCCAGCGCCTCGGCACGCGAGGTCTTGCCGCTCTTCTGGCCGCCCAGGATCAGCTCGCTGCGCGCCACCCGCAGATCATCCATGCGCGCGGCTCCAGGCCAGGACGATGCGATGCAGCTGCTCCACGCCGTCAGTCAACGCGGCCGGTCCGGGCTGCAGGATGTCGGCGGACTTGATCTCGAACAACTGGCCGTCGCGCACCGCGTTCACGCCCTCCCAGCCGGGGCGCGCGGCCACCTTCTCCGGGCGGAACTTCTTGCCGCACCAGGAACCGACGACGATGTCGGGATTGCGGCGCACGATCTCCGCGCCGTCGGCGACGATGCGGTCCCTGCCCAGCGGGGCGCGCGCCAGCTCGGGAAAGACGTCGTCGCCGCCGGCGATGGCCGTGAGTTCCGACACCCAGCGGATGGCGCTGATGTGCGGCTCGTCCCATTCCTCGAAGAAGACGCGCGGCCGGCGCGGCAGGGCCCGGCCCGCGGCTTCGATCTCCAGCAGGCGCGCGCGCATCCCCTCCAGCAGGCGCAGGCCATCGTCGGCCCGGCCCACCATCGCCGCCACCTGGTACAGCATGGCGAAGATCTCCTCCACGCTGCGCTGGTTGAAGATGGTGACCTGCACGCCCTTGCGCACCAGTTCCGCGGCGATGTCGGCCTGCAGGTCGGAGAAGCCGAACACGCAGTCCGGCCGCAGTTCCAGGATCCTGTCGATCTTCGCGCTGAGGAAGGCGCTGACCCGGGGCTTCTCCTCGCGGGCGCGGCGCGGCCGCACCGTGTAGCCGGAAATGCCCACGATGCGCGCCTCCTCGCCGAGGAGGTACAGCCACTCGGTGGCTTCCTCGGTGAGGCAGACGATGCGGCGGGGGCCGCGCGCGATCTCCAGCATGGCGGCGAGCTTACTTCGGCTGCCAGCGCAGCGTGAGGTAGAAGGCGCGACCCGCCTGGTTGTAGCCCAGGGCGGTCTCGTACTCGCGGTCGGCGAGGTTGTTGACCTTGGCCTGCAGGCTCCAGTCGCGCGCCAGCTGCCAGTCGGCGTAGAGGTCGATGGTGGCGTAGCCGGCGAGCCGGTTCGCATTGGCGGCGTCGTCGAAGCGTTCGCCGGCTGCCAGCACCTTGCCGCCGAAAGTCCAGGCGCCCTGGGTCCAGTCCGCTCCCGCGGTCACCTGCTCCTTGGCGCGGCGCGGCAACTGCGTGCCATCGCCTTCGTTGCGCGGGTCCAGCAGGTCCAGCGAGCCGCGCAGCGCCAGGCGGCCGAAGGCCCCGGTGTAGCCCAGCGTCCAGCCGTCGATGCGCGCGTGCGGGATGTTCTGCGGCAGCGTGGTGTTGGTCATGAAGCCGCGGATGCGGTTGTCGAAGCGCACCAGCTGCACCTGGTGGCCGTCCTGCGCCCAGGTGAGCGCGAGGTCGTAGTTGCGGCCCTTCTCCGGTTGCAGGTCGGGGTTGCCGAAGTCGGGGAAATACAGCTGGTTGAACGAGGGCGCGACGAAGCTCGTGCCGTAGGAGGCGCTGGCGCGCCACGCGGGCGTGATGCGGTAGCCGTAGCCGGCGAAACCGGTGGTGGCGCCGCCGAACTGGGAGTTGTCGTCGCGGCGCAGGTTGACCTGCCAGCTGTGCGGGCCGCTGTCCCCGCTGATGCCGGCGAAGACGGCGTTGATGGTCCGCTGCTTGACCGTGTAGTCGACCGAGCCGCTCACGCGCTGCACGCGGTGCTCCAGGCCCGCCAGCACGACGCCGAGCGGCGTGCCGATGTCGTTCTGCCAGACCCACTCGGTCTGCGCCGTCTTGAAGGCGCCGGGGAAGCTCGCGACGATGCTGTTGGAGGTGTCCTCGCCCTGGTTCACGCGCAGCGAGGTCTGCCAGTTCGCCGTGGGCCGGCCCTTGACGCCTGCATGGGCCGCGAGGGCACGGATCGCCGAGCGGGAGTCGAAGCCCGGGCCGTCGTCGATCCAGGTGATGCCGTCGGAGTAGAGCGCGCCGGCGTCCACCGTCCAGCCGCGGCCCAGGTCGTACTGCAAGGAGCCGTTGACCGCGTTCTGCTCGAACGGGTCGTCATCCGGGTTGAAGTTGCCGAAGGGCTCGCGCGGGTTGGTGGCGGAGAAGCCGTGCTCGCGCGTGCGCTGCACGCTCAGGGTGTAGCCCAGGCCGCCCTGCCCGCCCGTGAGGCCGGCCGCGCCGGTGGCGTGCCCGTAGGTGCCGGCGGTGAGCGAGGCGAAGGGATGAAAGCCCTCGCGCCCCTTGCGGGTGAAGATCTGCACCACGCCGCCGACGCCGTCGCTGCCGTAGAGCGCGGAGGCCGGCCCCTTGAGGATCTCGATGCGTTCGATCATTTCCACCGGGATCCCGTCCCAGCTGGGAATGCCGGCGGTGGCCGAGCCGACGCGCACGCCGTCCACCAGCAGGATGGTGTGGCGGTCCTCGGTGCCGCGGATGAACACGCTGGACTGCTTGCCCAGGCCGCCGTTGGCCGCCATCTGCAGGCCGGCGTTGCGGGCCAGCAGCTCGGCGAGCGTGCGCGCCGTCGAGGCTTCGATCTGGTCGCGGCCGATCACGGTGACGTCGCTCACCAGTTCGTCGGCGCGGCTGCCGACGCGGTTGGCGGTGACGACGGTTTCCCGCAAGGTCGGCTGGGCCCAGGCGGGCAGGGAGGCGACGGCAAGCGGCAGCAGCATCGCCCGTGCGCAAGCCGTGGATCTGATTTTCATTGGAGACAAGGGATCGAACACCCGGGCCGGCTTCCCCGCCGGCGCATTGGGCGAAATGTCCGCGCGCTTGCACGCGCGGCCTCTTCGTTGGCCGGTATCCGGGCTGGCGGAAGAACGTTCCATCGCCTTCCCGGCTGCGCTGTTTCAGGCGCCTGCCAGTGGCTTTCGAGGATGGAAGTGGGCAAGGCCCGCGGGCCTCGCCCTCCGCTTACCGTTGCGGGGGCAGCGCAGGTTGGCCTTTCGCGCGGCGCGCGGCAGGCCCCCTGCTTCCCGTTGAACTGCGGCATGCGAACCACACCGCGAGCACCAACCCGAGGATTCTAAAGCAGCGGCCGACACAAAACCCTACAATCGCGGCCATGGCCAGCGGCTCCCAGATCGACCTCCTCGTCGAACGCGTCGAGCGTTTGCTCGTGCGCTACGAGGAGCTGCAGCGCACCAACGCGCTGCTCGCCGAACAGGTGGAGCTGCTCACGACCGAGCGCGACTCGCTGAAGTCGCGCCTCTCGGCCGCCCGCGCGCGCGTCGACGCGCTGCTGGAACGCCTGCCCGATCTCAACACGCCCGCATGAAGCAGCTCGAAGTCCAGATCATGGGCCAGAGCTACCTGCTCGGATGCCCGGAAGGCGGCGAGCAGCGCCTGCTGGAAGCCGTGGAGAAGGTCGACACCGCCATGTGCCGCATCCGCGACGCCGGCAAGGTGAAGGCGCGCGACCGCATCGCGGTGCTGGCGGCGCTGAACCTCGCGTTCGACCTCGCCGGCAAGGCCGCTGCGCCTCCGCTGCAGGCCTCCAGCTTCGCCAACGGCGACGCCACCGTCACCAACCTGCGCAACCTCGCCGACGACGTGAAGATGGCGCAATTGCTGGTGCGCCTGGACAAGGCGCTGGGCGACGACGGCCGGCTGCTCTGAGGCCGGGAAAACCAGACAGCCGGACGCAGAGATTGCGCAGAGGGCGCAGAGAAGACCTTTTTGAAGGTTTTTTCTGCGCCCTCTGCGTATCCTTTGCGCCCTCTGCGTTCGGCTGTCTGGTGTCCACCCGAACAGGCAAAGCAGTTGAGCTTAGCCGCAATCATGTCAAGCCTGAAAATCTCTGATGGCATCGCAGTGGCATTGCACCCGGAGGCGATTTGGGACCTAGAATGGATTCGTCTGCAGTGCGTATCGGGCTTTATATTTCCTTGAACCAATGCTCAACGAGCAAGGGCTTGGAACATCGCTCGGTGAGCGTGAACATCTCGCGTCAGATGATCCCAACGCCGAAGCTGACCTCGCCCACCTGAACCCCGGTTCAGGATGCGGTCCGGTGGCACTACAGACACCTTATTCCGGCCGGCCGCCTCGCGCGGCCGGCTCCGTTTTCGAAGCCCCCTCGCACGGCTGAGCCACAATGGCGTCATGCGTCCGCCGCGTGGCGGCCGCCCCGCGCGCCGCGCGCGGCACAAGAACGATGTTGCTGCAACCCGTCCTGATTCTCGAACTGCTGCTCGCCGGCGTCGGCGCCGGGCTGCTGTCCGGCCTGCTGGGCATCGGCGGCGCGATGGTGCTGGTCCCCGTCCTCACCTTCGTGCTGGGACACACCGGGACGCCGCCCGAGTACACCGTGAAGATGGCGGTGGCGACCTCGCTCGCCACGATCATGTTCACCTCCGCATCCTCCGTGCGCGCGCACCACCGGCGCGGCGCCGTGCGCTGGGACATCGCCCGCGTGCTCGCGCCCGGCATCGTGCTGGGCTCGCTGGCGGGCGCGCAGGTGGCGGTCGCCCTGCCCTCGAAGGCGCTGGGCATCCTGTTCGCCGTCTTCATCGCGTTCTCGGCGACGCAGATGCTGCTCAATCGCAAGCCGCAGGCCTCGCGCACCATTCCGCGCCCGGCCGCCACCTTCGGCGTGGGCCTCGTGATCGGCCTGCTCTCGGCCATCGTGGGCGCCGGCGGCGCCTTCATCTCCGTGCCCTTCATGACCTGGTGCAACGTGAAGATCCACGAAGCCGTGGGCACCTCCGCGGCGCTGGGCTTCCCGATCGCGCTGGCCGGCACGGCGGGCTACATCTGGGCCGGCCGCGCGCTGCCGCAGGCGCCGCCCGGCTCGATCGGCTACATCTTCGTTCCCGGCCTCGTGATCATCGCGCTGGCCAGCATGACCCTCGCGCCGCTCGGCGCGCGCATCGCCCATGGCATGGAGATCCAGCCGCTCAAGCGGATCTTCGCCGTGGTCCTCTACTGCATCTCCGCGTACTTCCTGCTGCGCTGACCAAGGAGCCCGCCATCGCCCGCATCGCCTTCATCGGACAACAGGAATTCGGCAAGGCCGTCCTGGAAGCCTTCATCGCCCGCGGCGACACCATCGCCGGCGTGTTCTGCGTCCCCGACAAGCCCGGCGCCAGGCCCGACGCGCTGAAGGCCGACGCCCTGGCGCTGGGCCTGCAGGTCTTCACCTTCCCCAGCCTGCGCAGCCCCGAGGCCGAAGCCGCCATGCGTTCGCTCGACGCGGACATCGGCATCATGGCCTACGTGCTGCAGTTCGCGCCGCAGTCCTTCGTCAACATCCCCAGGCACGGCACGATCCAGTTCCATCCCTCGCTGCTGCCGCTGCACCGCGGGCCGTCGTCCATCAGCTGGCCGATCGCGCTCGGCGCGAAGCGCACCGGCATCACGATCTTCCGCCCCACCGACGGCCTCGACGAAGGCCCCGTGGTGCTGCAGAAGACCTGCGACATCGGCGCCGACGAGACGCTCGGCGAGGTCTACTTCAACAAGCTGTTCCCGTTGGGCGTGGCGGCCCTGCTGGAGGCCACCGACCTCGTGATGGCCGGCCGCCACGAGGAGCGCGTGCAGGACGAATCGACCGCCACCTACGAGGGCTGGATGCACGACGAGGAGTGCGAGATCCACTGGCCCGGCCACGTGGACACCATCTACAACCTGATCCGCGCCTGCAACCCGGCGCCGGGCGCCTGGATGATGCTCGATGGGACGAAGGTGCGCGTGTACGACTGCCGCAAGCACGTGGTGGGGCGCTTCGTCGCGCGCGGCCACAAGCCGGGCGACGTCGCCGGCGTCACCGAGCACTCGATCGTGATCTGGGCCCAGGGCGGCCTGGTCGAGATCCTGAAGCTGCGCCCCGAGGGCAGCGGCAAGATGAGTGCCGGCGAGTTCGCGCGCCAGCGCGGCCTGGCTATTTCGACCGGGTGGCAGTCCTGGGTGCGGCAGGCTTCGCCGGCCTGACACCGAGCGCCTGGTCGATCAGCGTCGCGCCATCGGCCAGCAGGAAGTTCTTGAAGGCCTGCGCCACCGGCGGCAGCCGCTTGGCGCGCCGGTGCACCACGAACCAGTTCAGCATCAGCGGGAAGGCCTGCACGTCGAGCACCGCGAGGCTGCCCGCCTGCAGTTCGCGGCTGACGGTGTGCGCCGACAGGAAGCTCACCCCCATGCCCGCCATCACCGCCTGCTTGATGGTCTCGGTGCTGCGGATCTCCATCGCGACGTTGAGCCCGCCAAGGTTGCCGCCGAAGGCCTGCGCCATCGAGTTCCAGGTGTCGGAGCCCTTCTCGCGCACCACGAAGGGCTCGCGGATCACGCGGTAGATCGGGATGCGCGGCGTCTTCGCCAGCGGGTGCGTGGGCGCGGCCACCACCACGTAGGGGTGCGGCGCGAAGGCCTCCGCCACCGTGTCCTCGTCCTCCGGCGGGCGCACCATCACCGCGAGGTCCGTCGTGTTGTCCCGCAGCTGGGCCAGCAGTTCCTCGCGGTTGCAGACGCCGAAGTTCAGCGTCACGCCCTCGTGGCGCTGCGCGAACTCGACGAGCAGGCGCGGAAAGAAATAGTCACCGGCGCTGATGACCGAGACATTGAGCCGACCGCCGGAGACGCCCTTGTACTGGGCCATCGCCTCCTCGGCTTCCTGGAACTTCTGGATGATCTCGCGGCTCGACTGCAGCATCTGCGCGCCCGCCGGCGTGAGGTGGATCTTCTTGCCCAGTTGCTCGAACAGCGGCAGGCCCGCGTGCTCCTCGAGCTTGCGCACCTGCGTCGACACGGCCGGCTGGGTCAGGTGCAGTTCCTCCGCGGCCCGCGAGAAGCTGCGGTGCCGCGCCACGGCCTCGAAGACCTTGAGCTGGCGCAGGGTGGCGTTCTTCATGCGTGCCGATCATAATCTGCAGATGATGGAAACCATCAACTACTTTCACTATCATTAATCGAACCAGGCGCCTAGAGTGCAAGGCATCGGAGTACGAAAGGAGACCGTCATGCGCCAGCAAAGCACGCCCGTGCAGGCCACGCCTCTTTCCCATGTCTGCAGCGCCGACGAGGAGCTGGACCTGACCTGCGATTGGGACCCGCAGCGCCACGGCGAGGGCCGCGAAGGCCTGCGCGCCTACGTCGAGAAGGAGCTGCCGCACCTGCTGCGCGCCTACGACGCCGAGTTCCTGGTCGATGCGCTGGCCCGTGCACGCGGCCGCAGGCAATCCTGAACGGCCACCTCCGCAGCGCGGCGCCTCTCCCGGCGCCGCTTTCGCATGGGGGCCCAGCAGGAAGAATGTTCACGCGTTCCTCGGTAGTCGCACCGATGGACGCCTGCGTGCCCTTCGCGCCAGAGTGTTTTCCGCCCCGCAGAGAGGCGTCGCACCGCCCCCGGACTTTCCCTAGACGCCGTCCTGATTTCCGCAAAATTGACCGCAGTCAAGAGGATTCGGAGCCGGTTGGCCGGAGCATGCGACGCGGTCTCGCGATGGACGTCATCAACGGACAAGATGGCGCGGCGGGGCAAGCTCAAGGAGACAAAAGCGTGAAGCCAAGCAAAGTCATGTTCCGCACGTCGGTCGCCCTGTCGGCCGTCGCAGCTTCCGCCGCCATGTTCGCGGCACCCGCCTTCGCGGCGTGGGAACCCTCCAAGCCCGTGGAGTTCGTGGTGCCCGCCGGCACCGGCGGCGGCGCGGACCAGATGGCCCGCCTGATCCAGGGCGTGGTGGTCAAGCACAACCTGATGAAGCAGCCCCTGGTGGTGGTCAACAAGTCGGGCGGCGCCGGCGCCGAAGGCTTCCTCGACGTGAAGAACGCCAAGGGCGATCCGCACAAGATCGTGGTGACGCTGTCGAACCTGTTCACCACCCCGCTGGCCACCGGCGTGCCCTTCAACTGGCGCGACATGACCCCGGTGTCGATGATGGCGCTGGACAACTTCGTGCTGTGGGTCAACGCCGAGACGCCCTACAAGACCGCCAAGGACTACCTCGCCGCCGCCAAGGCCGCAGGCCCGGGCAAGATCAAGATGGGCGGCACCGGCTCCAAGCAGGAGGACCAGATCCTCACCGTGGGCCTCGAGAAGGCCACGGGCGCCAAGTTCATCTACGTGCCCTTCAAGGGCGGCGGCGAAGTGGCCGTGCAGCTGGTCGGCAAGCACGTGGACTCCACGGTGAACAACCCCATCGAAGCCGTGGCGCAGTGGCGCGCCGGCCAGCTACGGCCGCTGTGCGTGTTCGACGAAAAGCGCATGCCGTACAAGAACAAGGTGACCGACACCATGTCCTGGGGCGACATCCCGACCTGCGCCGAATCCGGCGTGCCCACGCACTACACCATGCTGCGCGGCATCTTCATGCCGCCCGGCGTCAGCGCGGAGCAGAAGCAGTTCTACGTCGACCTGCTGAAGAAGGTCCGCGAGACGCCCGAGTGGAAGGACTACATGGAGAAGGGCGCGTTCAACCAGACCTACATGGACGGCGACGCCTTCTTCCAGTGGCTGGGCAAGGCGGAGCAGAACCACCGCGAGCTGATGAAGGACGCCGGCTTCCTCGCCAAGTAGCCGTCCACTAACGCCCCCGCACGCCGGGGGCGTTCCGTTTCCAGGTTCCCCTTTCCGAGAACGATTCACGCAACAGGCCGGCAGGCGGCAGGAGACAAGCGCAATGGAGATCCAACAGCAGCCCGAAGGCGCCGAGCGCACGGGCGTGCCCACGTTCGCGGTCGAGGCCGTCGTCGCGGCCCTGGTGCTGCTCATGGGCCTGGTCGTCACCACGACGAGTTGGAAGCTCGGCGCGGGCTGGATGAGCGACGGCCCCGGCGCCGGCTACTTTCCGTTCTACATCGGCGTGATCCTGTGCGTCTCCGGTGGCGGCATCCTGTACCAGTCGCTGCTGGGCAAGAAGCGCAACACCGAGATCTTCGTCGACCGGGAGCAGATCAAGCGCGTGCTGGTGGTGCTGATCCCCGCCGCGGTCTATGTCGGCGCGATCCAGCTCGTGGGCATGTACGTGGCCTCGGCGATCTACATCGCCGGCTTCATGATCATCCTGGGCAAGTTCCCGCGCGTGAAGAGCGTGCTGCTCGCGCTCGCGATCGCCGCCATCTTCTTCGCGATGTTCGAAGTCTGGTTCAAGGTCCCGCTGCACAAGGGCGTCCTGAACCCGCTCGGCTTCCTGGGCTATTGAGCCCGCCCCGCAACCAGGCAACGGACTTCCGCTCATGACCGAACTCAGCGCACTGTTCCATGGCTTCAGCGTCATCCTGACGCCGATGAACATGCTCCTCATGCTGGTGGGCATCACGCTCGGCGTGCTCATCGGCGTGCTGCCGGGGCTCGGCGGCGCCAACGGCGTCGCCATCCTGCTGCCCCTGACCTTCACGATGTCGCCCACCTCGGCGATCATCATGCTGTCCTGCATCTACTGGGGCGCCCTCTTCGGCGGCGCCATCACCTCGGTGCTGTTCAACATCCCTGGCGAACCGTGGTCCGTGGCCACCACCTTCGACGGCTATCCGCTGGCGCAGAAGGGGCAGGCGGGGCAGGCGCTGACGGCGGCCTTCACCTCCTCCTTCGTCGGCGCCTTCGTCGCGGTGCTGATGATCACCTTCATGGCCCCGCTGGTCGCCAAGTTCGCGCTGAAGTTCGGCCCGCCGGAGTTCTTCGCGGTGTACCTGCTGACCTTCTGCAGCTTCGTGGGCATGGGCAAGGGCTCGCCCTTCAAGATCCTGGCCTCGATGGCGATCGGCTTCGCGCTGGCCGCCGTGGGCATGGACACCGTCACCGGCCAGCTGCGCCTCACCTTCGGGTTCGAGGAACTGATGCGCGGCTTCGACTTCCTGATCGCGGTGATCGGCCTGTTCGGCATCGGCGAGATCCTGCTGTCGATGGAGGAAGGCCTTGCCTTTTCCGGCAAGACCGCCAGGATCAGCCCGAGGGTCGTGCTCGAGACCTGGAAGCAGTTGCCAAAGTACTGGATGACCTCGGTGCGCAGCTCACTGGTCGGCATGTGGATGGGCATCACCCCCGGCGGCGCGACGCCGGCCTCCTTCATGAGCTATGGCCTGGCGAAGAAGATGTCGAAGGACGGCGCCAAGTTCGGCACCGGCCAGCTCGAAGGCGTGGTTGCGCCGGAAACCGCGGCGCACGCCGCCGGCACGAGCGCCCTGCTCCCGATGCTGGCGCTGGGCATCCCCGGTTCGCCGACCGCCGCGGTGCTGCTGGGCGGCCTGCTGATCTGGGGCCTGCAGCCCGGCCCGCTGCTGTTCGTGGAGCAGAAGGACTTCGTCTGGGGCCTGATCGCTTCGATGTACCTCGGCAACCTGGCCGGCCTGATCGTGGTGCTGACCACAGTGCCGCTGTTCGCATCCATCCTGCGCATCCCCTTCTCGATCATCGCCCCGGTGATCGTGGTGATCTGCGCGATCGGTGCCTTCACCGTGCACAACGCGATGATGGACGTGTGGCTGATGCTGCTGTTCGGCGTGGTCGGCTACGTGTTCAAGAAGCTCGACTACCCGTTGGCGCCGCTGGTGCTGGCCCTGGTGCTGGGCGACAAGGCGGAGGATTCGTTCCGCCAGGCCATGCTGGTGTCGCAGGGCGACCTGTCGATCATGGTGGCCAATCCGCTGGTGGGCACCATCACCGGCCTGGCGCTGCTGCTGCTGTTCTGGCCGCTGCTCTCGAAGCTCGTGCACAAGCTGCGCCCGCCCAAGGGCAGCAACTTCGCGTCCGAGCAGCCCGTGGACTGAGTCATCCGTAGAGAGGAAGGGGACCTGTCATGCCAGTCATCGCACTGACCCAGGAAATGGGCTCGCTGGCCAAGGACGTCGCCGAGCGCGTCGCCCAGATCGCCGGCCTGGCCATCATGCGCAACGAGGTGGTGGACAACGTGGCGGAGCGCATGCACCTGCCGCCCAGCCTGATCCGCCGCGTGCGCGAAGGCAAGGCCGGCCTGGTCGAGCGCTTCACCACCGACAAGCAGCAGTTCGCGCTCTACACGGAGGAGGAGGTCCTCCACCAGGCGGAGCGCGGCAACGTCATCCTGCGCGGCTGGGGCGCCACCCGCGTGCTGCACGCCGTGCCCCACGTCCTGCGGGTGCGCGTCACGCGCTCGTTCGACTCGCGCGTCAAGTGGGTGATGGACGACCTGGAGACCGACAACCGCGCGTCGGCGGAAGCCGAGGTGCGCCGCAGCGACAACGCACACGCCGCGCGCATGCACACCACCTATGGCGTCACCTGGGGCGATCCGCTGCTGTACGACCTGGTGATCAACACCGACCGCGTCACGGTGGAGGGCGCCGCGCAGACGATCCTCTCGCTGGCGGCGCAGCCCGAGTTCCAGGAGACGCCGCAGTCGCGCGCGAAGCTCGCGGGGCTGGCGCTGGCGGCGAAGGTGCGCGCGGCGCTGAAGGCCAACGCATCCACGCAGCACACGGACGTGCAGATCGACGCATCTGAAGGGCGCGTGGTGTTGAGCGGGATCGTGGTCAACGAGAAGGAGAAGGTGGAAGCGGAGCGGATCGCGAGTACGGTCGCCGGCGTGGGAAGCGTGGACAACCAGCTTCACCTGATGGTGATTTCGCGGAAATTCACTTACGCGAAGACGTGAATGTTCCTCACTCCCGCGCAGGCGGGAGCCCCTGGAAAGCGGCCTGCGGGCCGCTTTTTCATTGCGTCGCCATGCCTGGATTCCCGCCTCCGCAGGAATGGCGGGAGGCGGGGTGCGCGGGTCATTCAAACTTTCATTGATGCTCTAACAAAGCATCGTTGATGGTTCGTTTCCCTCGGAACGATGACCCACCTCAAACAACTCCAGGCCCGGCGAGAAATACCTTTAGGTACTTACCCGCGTTCATGACCGCGGTCAATTTTTTGCCCCGCCTGCCGCTTCCAGAATGCGCCGTCCCACCGAAATGCGGCGCGGCGAATCCCACTTCCTCATTGGCGACAGCAGAGACTCAGGAGACATCGGATGGAAAAGACAGTTGACGCAGTACCGGGCTACGGCGCCCCTGCCAGCGGAGCGCACGCCAGCGCCGGCTACGGATCGGCCTACCGCTGGGGCCAGCTCGTCATGGGCATCATCTGCATGGCGATGATCGCCAACCTGCAATACGGCTGGACGCTGTTCGTCAACCCGATCGCGGACAAGTACCACTGGACCCGGGCGGCGATCCAGGTCGCCTTCACCATCTTCGTGCTGACCGAGACGTGGCTGGTGCCGATCGAGGGCTGGCTGGTCGACAAGTACGGCCCGCGCGTCGTCGTGATGGGCGGCGGCATCCTGGCCGGCCTCGGCTGGATGATCAACGCCTATGCCGACACGCTGACGCTGCTGTACGTGGGCGCGGCCGTCGGCGGCGTCGGCGCGGGGGCCGTGTACGGCACCTGCGTGGGCAACGCGCTCAAGTGGTTCCCGGACCGCCGCGGCCTGGCCGCGGGCCTGACGGCCGCCGGCTTCGGCGCCGGCTCCGCCCTCACCGTGGTGCCCATTTCGGCCTACATCCAGTCGCACGGCTACGAAGCGGCCTTCCTGTACTTCGGCATCGGCCAGGGCGCGATCATCTTCCTGCTGTCGTGGTTCCTGACCCGCGCCCCCGAGCACAAGAGCGGCGCCGCCGGCTCGGCCAAGGTGATGCAGTCGCGCCGCGACTACACCACCGGCGAGATGGTGCGCAAGCCCGTCTTCTGGGTCATGTACCTGATGTTCGTGATGGTCGCCGCCGGCGGCCTGATGGCCACCGCGCAGCTGGCGCCGATCGCCAGGGATTTCAAGATCGACGGCGTGCCGGTCAACATCATGGGCCTGGTGCTGCCCGCGCTGACCTTCGCGCTGGCCATCGACCGCGTCCTCAACGGCCTCACCCGTCCCTTCTTCGGCTGGGTGTCCGACCAGATCGGCCGCGAGCTGACGATGTTCATCGCCTTCGCGCTGGAAGCGGTGGGCATCCTTTGCCTCTACAAGTTCGGCCACAACCCGATCGCCTTCGTGATCCTGACCGGCCTGGTGTTCTTCGCCTGGGGCGAGATCTACAGCCTGTTCCCCTCGACCTGCGCGGACACCTTCGGCTCGAAGTACGCCGCCGCCAACGCGGGCCTGCTGTACACCGCCAAGGGCACGGCCGCGCTGCTGGTGCCGCTCTCCAGCGTGCTGACCGCCGCCACCGGCAGCTGGCACGCCGTGTTCATCGTCGCCAGCGTGATGAACGCGATCGCGGCGGCCCTCGCCTGGTTCGCGCTGCGCCCGATGCGCCGCGCCCACCTGGAGCAGTCGGCGCGCGAAGCCTGAACGGGACCGCCGCCAACGGAAACGGGCGCCTCGGCGCCCGTTTTTTCATTGGGAGGGATTCATATCTTTCCGCGCGACTTCAGCCGGCTCAGCGTTTCCGCGGAAAGGTTGAGGTAGGAGGCCGTTTCCTTCTTCGGCAGCCGCTCCTCCAGCTCCGGATGCTTGCGGAAGAAGCGCTTCACGCGCCCCGGCGCATCGAGCAGGTGCAGCGTGATCGTGTGCGCCATGATCTCGCTCATGACGTACATCACGTCGTACTCGAACACCTGCTTCAGGCCCGGGTGCCGCTCGATGAAGGCGACCCAGTCGCGCAGCGGCAGCTTGGCCACCCGCGCCTTGGTCACGCACACGATGCTGTAGGGCGCCGGGGTGCCGAGCCGCCAGGCGGCGTAGCTCGTCTCCATCTGCCCTTCGTCGGCGAAGCGCAGGATCATCTCCTTGGCCTCGCGGTTGCTCACCACGCGCTTGAGGATGCCTTCGAGGATGAAGTACTGCTCCATCTCGTGGACCCCCTGGTTCAGCAGCGCTTCCCCCTTCTGGCAATCGACGACGACCAGGAGCGGTTCCAGCTCTGCCATCTGCGCCGCCGTCATGCCCTTGAGCACCACGTTATGCGCCAGCTGGACCCGGATCACATTGCGTTCTGGATGTTGTTCTATCGAGGACATGGATTCGGCACCGAGGGATTCCCCTCAATGCATTTTTTCGAAAATTGACCGCAGTCAAGAGGGTTTGCCGAGGGCGACTTCTACCATTCTCGCACTCCCGAAACCCGGACCTTCACTGGACGCATTCACCATGACCACCGAAACGCAGGATCGCGAAACGACCGACGGCTTCCATCTCGTCATCGACGCCCTGAAGCTCAACGACATCGACACGATCTTCGCCCTGCCGGGCATCCCGATCACGGACTTCCTGCGCATGGCGCAGGCGGACGGCCTGAAGGTCATCTCCTTCCGCCACGAGCAGCACGCCGGCAACGCCGCCGCCGCCGCCGGCTTCATCACCCAGAAGCCCGGCATCTGCTTCACCGTGTCGGCCCCCGGCTTCCTGAACGGCCTCACCGCGCTGGCCAACGCCACCACCAACTGCTTCCCGATGATCCTGATCTCCGGCTCCAGCGAGCGCGAGATCGTCGACCTGCAGCAGGGCGACTACGAGGAGATGGACCAACTGGCCATCGCCAAGCCCCTGTGCAAGGCCGCCTTCCGCGTGCTGCACGCCGAGGACATCGGCGTCGGCATCGCCCGCGCCATCCGCGCCGCCGTCTCCGGCCGCCCGGGCGGCGTGTACCTGGACCTGCCCGCCAAGCTGTTCGCGCAGACGATGGACAAGGAAGCGGGCCAGAAGTCGCTGATCAAGGTCGTCGACCCGGCGCCGAAGCAGATTCCCGCGCCGGACGCGATCAAGCGCGCGGTCGACCTGCTGAAGGGCGCGAAGAAGCCGCTGGTCATCCTGGGCAAGGGCGCCGCCTACGCGCAGGCCGACGCCGAGATCAAGAACTTCGTCGAGAAGAGCGGCATCCCCTACCTGCCGATGTCCATGGCCAAGGGCCTGCTGCCCGACAACCACAACCTGTCCGCCTCCGCCGCCCGTTCCTACGTGCTGGCCGAAGCCGACGTGGTGATGCTGGTGGGCGCGCGCCTGAACTGGCTGCTGTCGCACGGCAAGGGCAAGACCTGGGGCGCCGGCGCCTCCAAGGAAGCAGGCAAGCAGCAGTTCATCCAGATCGACATCTCGCCGACGGAGGCCGACAGCAACGTCGCCATCGCCGCGCCCCTGGTGGGCGACATCGGTTCCTGCATCTCCGCGCTCAACACCGCCATCGCCTCCGGCTGGAGCAAGCCGCCGTCCGACTGGACGGGCGCGATCGCCGAGCGCAAGGACAAGAACCTGACCAAGATGGCCGAGACGCTGGCGAAGAACCCGCCGGTGATGAACTTCCACAGCGCGCTGAACGTCATCAAGAACACGGTCAAGGAGAACCCGAAGGCCTACCTGGTGAACGAGGGCGCCAACGCGCTGGACTTCACCCGCTCCATCGTCGACATGTACGAGCCGCGCAGGCGCCTCGACGTGGGCACCTGGGGCATCATGGGAATCGGCATGGGCTTCGCCGTCGCGGCGGCGGCCATCACCGGCGAGCAGGTCATCGCGGTGGAAGGCGACAGCGCCTTCGGCTTCAGCGGCATGGAAGTCGAAACGATCTGCCGCTACGAGCTGCCGGTGTGCGTGGTCGTGATGAACAACAACGGCATCTACAAGGGCACCGACGTCAACCCGCGCGGCGACGCGATGGCGCCCACGCAGTTCGTCAAGAACGCCCGCTACGACCAGATGATGCAGGCCTTCGGCGGCGTCGGCGTGGTCGCGAAGAACCCCGAGGAACTCGATCGCGCCCTGAAGGAAGCGATCGCCTCGCGCCGGCCGACGCTGATCAACGCGATCATCGACGAGACGGCGGGCACCGAGTCGGGCCGCATCACGAGCCTGAATCCGGCGGCGGCGAAGAAGAAGACCGCGTGATCCGCCGGCGTCGCAACGATTTCGAAAACTCCTGAGGAAGCTCACAATGGGTAAAGCACTCGACGGCATCAAGATCCTCGATTTCACGCACGTGCAATCGGGTCCCACCTGCACGCAACTGCTGGCGTGGTTCGGCGCCGACGTGATCAAGGTGGAGAAGGCGGGCGAAGGCGACGCCACGCGTGGCCAACTGCGCGACATCCCGGACGTGGACAGCTTGTACTTCACCATGCTGAACCACAACAAGCGCTCCATCACCCTGGACACGAAGAACCCCAAGGGCAAGGAAGTGCTCATCGAGCTGATCAAGCAGTGCGACGTGCTGGTGGAGAACTTCGCCCCCGGCGCGCTGGACCGCATGGGCTTCTCGTGGGAACGCATCCAGCAGATCAACCCGCGCATGATCATGGCCTCGGTCAAGGGCTTCGGCCCCGGCCCCTACGAGGACTGCAAGGTGTACGAGAACGTCGCCCAGTGCGCGGGCGGTGCCGCCTCCACCACCGGCTTCGACGACGGCCCCCCGCTGGTCACCGGCGCCCAGATCGGCGATTCCGGCACCGGCCTGCACCTGTGCCTGGGCATCGTGACCGCCCTGTTCCAGCGCGAGAAGACCGGCCGCGGCCAGAAGGTGCTGGCCGCCATGCAGGACGCCGTGCTGAACCTGTGCCGCGTGAAGCTGCGCGACCAGCAGCGCCTGGCGCGCAAGGGCGTGATGGAAGAGTACCCGCAATACCCCGAAGGCGAGTTCGGCGACGCCGTGCCCCGCGCGGGCAATGCCTCCGGTGGCGGCCAGCCGGGGTGGATCCTGAAGTGCAAGGGCTGGCAGCACGATCCCAACGCCTACATCTACTTCATCACGCAGGCGCCGGTGTGGGCCGCCATCTGCAAGGTGATCGGCGAGGAGAGCTGGATCACCGACCCGAGCTACGCGACGCCGAAGGCGCGCCTGCCGCACCTGAAGACGATCTTCTCCCGCATCGAGGAGTGGACCAAGACCAAGACCAAGTTCGAGGCGATGGAGATCCTCAACAAGTACGACATTCCCTGCGGCCCGATCCTGTCGATGAAGGAGATCGCCGAGGAGCCGGCGCTGCGCGCCACCGGCACCGTGGTGGAAGTCGACCACCCGACCCGCGGCAAGTACCTGACGGTGGGCAACCCGATCAAGATGTCCGACAGCGAAACCGAGGTGAAGCGCTCTCCCCTGCTGGGCGAGCACACCGAAGAAGTGCTGGCGCAACTGGGCTACAAGCCCGACCAGATCGAAGAACTGCGCGCGGCCAAGGTCATCTGACCGGCCGGGATCCGAGAGAGACAAACCAAACTTATCAAGGGGCAACACATGGCCAACTTCCAAGGCGACAAGCAGAAGGTCCGCGCGATCCTGGATGCGGTGAAGAAGGACGGACGCGACTCGCTGACCGCGCCCGAAGGCAAGCAGATCTGCGACGCCTACGGCATCAACGTGCCGAAGGAAGCCGTCGTCAGCAGCGCCAAGGAGGCCATGAGCACCGCCTCCTCCATGGGCTTCCCGGTGGTGATGAAGATCGTCTCCCCCGACATCCTGCACAAGACCGAAGCCGGCGGCGTGGTGGTGGGCGTGAAGAGCGCCGACGACGCCGCCACCGCCTACGAGCAGATCATCGCCAACGCCAGGAAGTACAAGGCCGACGCGAAGATCGTCGGCGTGCAGGTCCAGCAGATGATCAAGGGCGGCCAGGAAACCATCATCGGCGCGATGACCGACGGCAGCTTCGGCAAGCTGGTCGCCTTCGGCATGGGCGGCGTGCTGGTCGAAGTGCTGAAGGACGTGACCTTCCGCCTGGCGCCGGCGACGCGTGAAGACGCCGCCTCCATGCTGGACGGCATCCAGGCCGCGGAAATCCTGAAGGGCGTGCGCGGCGCCAAGCCGGTGAACCGCGAGGCGCTGCAGGACACGATCGTCCGCGTCTCGCAGCTGGTCTCCGACTTCCCCGAGATCTCCGAGATGGACCTGAACCCGGTGTTCGCGTCCGACGAGGGCGCGATCGCGGCCGACGTGCGCATCGTGCTGAATTTCGACCAGAAGCCGGCGCGCTTCCGCCCGGAAGAGAAGGACGTCGTCACGTCCATGAAGCGGATCATGCAGCCGAAGGCGGTGGCGGTGATCGGCGCTTCCAACGAGGCCGGCAAGATCGGCAACTCGGTGATGAAGAACCTGATCAACGGCGGCTACAAGGGCACGATCTACCCGATCCACCCGAAGGAAGCCGAGATCATGGGGATCAAGGCCTACAAGAGCGTGAAGGACATCCCGGGCGAGGTCGACACCGCCGTGTTCGCCATCCCCGCCAAGCTGGTGGCCGGCGCCCTGAAGGAGTGCGGCGAGAAGAAGATCGCCGGCGCGGTGCTGATCCCCTCCGGCTTCGGCGAGACGGGCAACATCGAAGGCCAGGAAGAACTGCAGCGCATCGGGCGCGAGTACAACATCCGCCTGATGGGGCCGAACATCTACGGCTTCTACTACACGCCGGCCAACCTGTGCGCCACCTTCTGCACGGCCTACGACGTCAAGGGCTCCACCGCCCTGTCCTCGCAGTCCGGCGGCATCGGCATGGCCATCATCGGCTTCTCGCGTTCCGCCAAGATGGGCGTCTCCGCGATCGTCGGCCTGGGCAACAAGTCCGACATCGACGAAGACGACCTGCTGCTGTTCTTCGAGCAGGACGACAACACCAAGGTGATCGCCCAGCACTGCGAGGACCTGAAGGACGGCCGTGCCTTCGCCGAGGTCGCCCGGCGCGTCTCGAAGAAGAAGCCCGTGATCGTGCTGAAGGCCGGCCGCACCGAGATGGGCGCCGCCGCCGCCGCGTCGCACACCGGCGCCGTCGCCGGCACCGACAAGATCTATGACGACATCCTGCGCAGCGCCGGCGTGATCCGCGCCAACAGCCTGCGCCAGATGCTGGAGCTGTCGCGCGGCGTGCCGATCCTGCCGACGCCCAAGGGCGAGAACGTGGTGATCATCACCGGCGCCGGCGGCTCCGGCGTGCTGCTGTCCGACGCCTGCGTCGACAACGGCCTGAAGCTGATCAAGCCGATGCCCGAGGACCTGGACGCCGCCTTCCGCAAGTTCATCCCGCCGTTCGGCGCGGCCGGCAACCCGGTGGACATCACCGGCGGCGAGCCGCCCATCACCTACGTGAACACGGTGCGCCTGGGCCTGGAGGACGACCGCATCCACGCCCTGATCCTGGGCTACTGGCACACGATCGTCACGCCTCCGATGGTCTTCGCCCGCAACATGGTGCAGGTCGTCAACGAGATGAAGGAGAAGGGCAAGGTCAAGCCCGTCGTCGCCTCGCTCGCCGGCGACGTGGAAGTCGAGGAAGCGGCGCAGTACCTGTACGAGAACGGCATCCCCGCCTACGCCTACTCCACCGAACTGCCGGTGGAAGTGCTGGGGGCCAAGTACAAGTGGGCCCGCGCCGCGGGCCTGCTGAAGTAAGGAGAAGCGATGTCGGGTCGACGCGTCATCCCGATCGCCGCGGCCGCCGCGCTCCCCTTGCGGGAGCGCAAGCGGCAGGGTCCCAAGGGCCGCAAGCCCACGGATTCGGCCCTGGCCGAAGTGCGGCAGCTGCTCGGTGACGCGTCGCGCCAGCGCGACCTGCTGATCGAGCACCTGCACAAGCTGCAGGACCACTTCGGCCACCTCTCGGCGGCCCATCTCTCCGCCCTGGCGCAGGAGATGCGGCTGGCCCAGTCGGAGGTGTACGAGGTGGCCTCGTTCTACCACCACTTCGACATCGTCAAGGAAGGCGAGGAAGCGCCCGAGGCCCTCACGGTCCGCGTGTGCGACAGCCTCTCCTGCGAGATGGCAGGCTCGCAGCAGCTGCTGCAGAAGCTGCCCGCCATCCTGGGCCGCGACGTGCGCGTGATCCCTGCACCCTGCATCGGCCGCTGCGAACAGGCACCGGCCGTGGCCGTGGGCCAGAAGCCCGTGGCCTGCGCCACGACCCAGAAGGTCGCGGAGTGCGTGAAGGAGGCGCTCACGGAGGGCAGCACGAAGCACGAGCCCGAGGGCTACATGGGGCTGTCGCAGTACAAGGCGGCGGGCGGGTACAAGCTCCTGGCCGAGTGCCTGGGCGGCAAGCGCGACGTCGAGTCGGTGATCAAGGTGATGGAGGCCTCGGGCCTGCGCGGCCTGGGCGGCGCCGGCTTCCCGGCCGGCCGCAAGTGGCGCATCGTGCGCAACGAGCCCGCGCCGCGCCTGATGGCCGTGAACATCGACGAGGGCGAGCCCGGGACGTTCAAGGACCGCGTCTACCTCGAGCGCGATCCGCACCGCTTCCTGGAAGGCATGCTGGTCGCCGCCTGGGCGGTGGGCATCGACGCCATCTACGTCTACCTGCGCGACGAATACCACGGCTGCCGTTCCCTGCTGGAGCAGGAACTGGCGCGCCTGCAGGCCGACCCGATCGCCAAGTCGCTGCCGCGCATCGAGCTGCGCCGCGGCGCCGGTGCCTACATCTGCGGCGAAGAGTCCGCGATGATCGAGTCGATCGAAGGCAAGCGCGGCATGCCGCGCCTGCGTCCGCCCTACGTGGCCCAGGTCGGCCTGTTCGGCCGCCCGACGCTGGAGCACAACTTCGAGACCCTCTACTGGGTGCGCGAACTGGTCGAGCGTGGCCCCGAGTGGTTCTCCTCCAAGGGCGCGAACGGCCGCAAGGGCCTGCGTTCCTTCTCGGTCTCCGGCCGCGTGCGCGAGCCCGGCGTGAAGCTGGCCCCGGCCGGCGTCACGATCCAGGAGCTGATCGACGAATACTGCGGCGGTATGGCCGACGGCCACAAGTTCTACGCCTACCTGCCGGGCGGCGCCTCGGGCGGCATCCTGCCGGCGAGCCTGAACGAGATCCCGCTGGACTTCGACACGCTGCAGCCCTATGGCTGCTTCATCGGGTCGGCCGCGATCGTGGTGCTGTCGGACAAGGATTCGGCCGTGGGCGCGGCGCGCAACCTGATGCGCTTCTTCCGCGACGAGTCCTGCGGCCAGTGCACGCCCTGCCGCTCCGGCACGGCCAAGGCGCTGGCGCTGATCAATGCACCGAAATGGGACCTCCCGCTGCTGGCCGAGCTGTCGCAGGTGATGCGCGACGCATCGATCTGCGGTCTTGGGCAGGCGGCGCCGAACCCGGTAGATTGCGTGATCAAGTACTTCCCGCACGAGCTGGCGTGAAAACAAGACAGCCGAACGCAGAGGACGCAAAGGATCGCAAAGGACACAGAAGAATACCTTTCAAGGTTTTTTCTGCGTCCTCTGCGTAACCTCTGCGACCTCTGCGTTCGGTATTGGGTTTTACAGGAACGATAAACATGAACGCCGTCACCCGCGCCGAACTGGCGCAGATCGAAGCGCCCACTGTCAAGTTCACGCTGAACGGCAAGCAGGTCGAGGCTCGCGCCAGCGAGACGCTGATCCAGGTCGCCGACCGCGAAGGGGTGGAGATCCCGCGCCTCTGCTACAAGGACGGGCTGGACACCGCCGGCAACTGCCGCTGCTGCATGGTGGAGATCAAGGGTGAGCGCACCCTGGCCCCCAGCTGCTGCCGCGCGCCGACGCCCGGGATGGAGGTCACCACCGACAGCGACCGCGCCGTCAGCGCCCAGAAGATGGTGCTGGAGCTGCTGCAGTCGGACATGCCCGAGGCCGAGTACACCCGCAACAACGAGCTGGACCAGTGGTCCGCCAGGCTGGGGGTCGGCAAGCCCCGCTTCCCCTCGCGCGGCCAGGTCACCGCCGACCTCTCGCACCCCGCCATCGCCGTCAACCTCGACGCCTGCATCCAGTGCACGCGCTGCCTGCGCGCCTGCCGCGACGAGCAGGTCAACGACGTGATCGGCCTGGCCTTCCGCGGCGAGCACGCCAAGATCGTGTTCGACATGGACGACCCGATGGGCGTGTCCACCTGCGTGGCCTGCGGCGAGTGCGTGCAGGCCTGCCCCACGGGCGCGCTGATGCCCGCGCGCGGCGCCGCCCTGCCCGTCCCCGACAAGAAGGTCGACTCGGTCTGCCCCTATTGCGGCGTGGGCTGCCAGCTCACCTACAACGTCAAGGACAACAAGATCCTCTACGTCGAAGGCCGCGACGGTCCCGCCAACCACGGACGCCTGTGCGTCAAGGGCCGCTACGGTTTCGACTACGCGCACCACCCGCATCGCCTCACCACCCCGCTGATCCGCCGTTCCGACGTGCCCAAGGATCCGAAGATGGTGCTGGACCCGGACCGCGTCTTCGACGTGTTCCGCGAAGCCACCTGGGAAGAAGCGCTGGCGCTGGCCGGCAGCAAGCTCTCCGCGATCCGAGACACCAGGGGGCCCAAGGCCCTGGTCGGCTTCGGCTCCGCCAAGGGCAGCAACGAAGAGGCGTACCTGTTCCAGAAGCTGGTGCGCACCGGCTTCGGCAGCAACAACGTCGACCACTGCACGCGCCTGTGCCACGCTTCGTCCGTGGCGGCGCTGCTGGAAGGCATCGGTTCCGGCGCCGTGTCCAACCCCGTGATGGACGTGACGCAGGCCGAAGTGATCGTGGTGATCGGCTCCAATCCGACCGTGAACCACCCGGTGGCCGCCACCTGGATGAAGAACGCGGTCAAGCGCGGCGCCAGGCTGGTGATCATGGACCCGCGCCAGTCGGACCTGTCGCGCCTGGCCTGGCGGCACGTGCAGTTCAAGCCGGACACCGACGTGGCGATGCTCAACGCGATGATGCACGTCATCGTGCACGAGGGCCTGGTCGACGAGGACTTCATCGCCGCGCGCACCATCGGCTACGACGAGCTGAAGAAGAACCTGGTGGGCTACAGCCCCGAGGAGATGGCACCGGTCTGCGGCGTGCCGGCCGAGACGCTGCGCGAAGTGGCGCGGGCCTATGCGAGCTCCAACGCCTCCATGATCCTGTGGGGCATGGGCGTGTCGCAGCACGTGCACGGCACCGACAACGCGCGCTGCCTGATCGCGCTGTCGCTGATGACGGGCCAGATCGGCCGACCCGGTACCGGCCTGCATCCGCTGCGCGGCCAGAACAACGTGCAGGGTGCGTCCGACGCCGGCCTGATCCCGATGATGTACCCGGACTACCAGAAGGTGGTGGATCCCACGGTGCGCGCGCGCTTCGAGAAGCACTGGAACCTGAAGCCCGGCACGCTGGACGACCAGCCCGGCCTGACCGTGGTGGAGGTGATGCACGCCATCCTGGAAGGCAAGGTGAACGGGATGTACATCATGGGCGAGAACCCCGCGATGTCCGACCCGGATGCCGACCATGCCCGCGAGGCGCTGGCCAGGCTGGACCACCTGGTCGTGCAGGACATCTTCCTGACCGAGACGGCCGTCCTCGCGGACGTGGTGCTGCCCGCCAGCGCCTTCCCGGAGAAGACGGGCACCTTCACCAACACCGACCGGCTGGTGCAGCTGGGCCGGCAGGCGGTCACCCCGCCCGGCGATGCGAAGCAGGACCTCTGGATCGTCCAGGAGATCGCCAAGCGCATCGGCCTGGACTGGAACTACAAGCACGTGTCCGAGGTGTTCGACGAGATGCGGCACACGATGCCCAGCATCGCCGGCATCACCTGGGACCGCCTGGAGCGCGAGCACGCCGTCACCTACCCCTGCTCCAACGAGGGCGACCCGGGCGAGCCGGTGGTGTTCGTCGAGGACTTCCCGCGCGAGGGCGGCAGGGCGCGCTTCGTGCCGGCGGACATCATCCCGGCGGCGGAGCGTCCGGACGCGGCCTTCCCGATGGTGCTGATCACCGGTCGGCAGCTGGAGCACTGGCACACGGGCAGCATGACCCGGCGCGCGGGTGTGCTGGATGCGATCGAACCGGATCCGGTGGCGCTGATCCACCCGCTGGACATCGCGGCGCTGGGCGTGAAGCCGGGCGAGCTGGTGACGATCGAGTCGCGGCGCGGCAAGGTCTCGCTGTACGCCCGGGCCGACGACGGCTCGCCGCGCGGCGCCGTGTTCGTGCCGTTCTGCTATTACGAGGCCGCCATCAACAAGGTGACGAACGACAAGTTCGACCCGGTCGCGAAGATTCCGGAGTTGAAGTACTGCGCGATCCGGGTGACGCCGGGCGGGACGGAGCCGGAGCAGGTGAGCTTCGGGGGTGGGCAGATCCTGCGGAAGGCGCAGGAAGAGGCGCTGGAGCAGGCGTTCGCGCCGGCGAAGTAAGGGGCGTTGCCCGCTCTTCCGTCCGACCCGCCCTGCTCTCGTTCATCCCCGCGAAGGACCTCGGGGCTTCAGAAGGCGCCGCACTGCGGCGCCTTTTTCATTTCGGCCGCGAGGCATTGTGCGATACACCCTGGCCAGACCCGATTGCGCATTCGGGAAAGTGCGGCACGATCTCGAAATGAAGTGCAGGAAGCAGCAGGAGAAAGACCGTACGAGCGCGCCGCGGCAGGAGCCCTTGTCCGCCCAGCAACCGGGATGGCAGGTGCGGACATGAAGGACGACGAGGTAAAGACGAAGGTCCGTCCCGGGGGCCTGCGGTACGAGTCGAAATCGGGCGGAACCGATTTCCCCGGCCCCTATGGCGGGACCATGAGCTGCTTCGTCTGCGGGCGGCACGTCGCAAGGTCCCGGCTGGTGGCCTTCAGGTTGGCCACCGGATTGCAGTACCGCTGCCGCGACGGCTGTTGAGGGGCGCGAGCTCAGGCGGCCGCGCGCGCCGCGGGGGCGGCCACCCAGCGCAGTCCTTCCTGCAGGGCATAGTCGGCCGCGGCCAGGCGGTCGCGGAAGATCCGCGTGAGCCGCACGACGCGATCCGTGGTGCCGCGCCCGCTGCCCGCCCGGATGGAGACGGAACAGGCGAACCAGCCGCCCTCCACCAGCTTGGTGAGCGGCGAGATGAGGTACTTGCCGACCGTGACGGTCGCGTGATGATGGGTTGTCGTCATATCGTTCTTCTAGTGTGGGTAAGGTGAGCGCTCGAGGCTCGCGTCGTCGCCGTGGCCGTCAAGTCGGATGTCCCTCGAAAACAATGGCCCGCGCCGCACGCGCCACGCGGTGCAAGCGCCAGGAAGATCATCGATGGGAGATTCGGCGGCTCGGCAGGTGCGAGCAGGCCAGGGACCTGAAGAGGCAGGGTCTTGTGCAACGTCAGCCGGCCCATGGTACCCGATCCGGCGGTTTCGTGCTGCGACGCAGGCGCGGCTGCAGCGTCCGCTCCGGCGGCCCCTTGGTCCACTGTCGCCCGCCTGCAGGCTCAGGGAAGATGCGGCCCATGCGCTGCGTACTGCCGATGCTCCTCGCATTGCTCGGCCTGCCGCTTCAGGCAGCCGAGCTGCAGCCCTTCTCCGCCACCTACACCACCGACTCGGAAAAGGTGCCGGTCAGCGGGACCTCCGGGCGCGCCCTGAAGCCCCTGGGCAACGGATGCTGGGAACTGAGCTTCGAGGCCGCCGTGCTGGTGATCCGGTTCAGCGAAATCAGTACCTTCTGCGTGGACGACGGCACCTTCCTGCCGCAAACCTACCGGTACCAGCGCAGGAGCCTGGGCAGGTCCAGGGAGGTCGCGCAGGAGTTCGACTGGGCCGGGAAGCAGGTCGTCGGCAACAACCGCGGCAAGCCGGTGCGCATCGCGCTCGAGCGCGGCATGCTGGACAACTCGACCTACCAGCTGGTGCTGCAGCAGGACGTCGCCGCCGGCAAGAAGAGCATGAGCTACCAGGTGGTCGACGGCGACGAGATCAGCACCTACGACTTCCGCGTGCTGGGCGAGGAGCGCGTCCCCACCCAGGCCGGATGGGTCGCGGCGATCAAGGTCGAACGCGTGCGCGACCCGGCCGAGAACAGCCGCAAGACCGTGATGTGGTTCGCCAGGGACTGGGGCTACCTGCTGGTGCGCCTGCACCAGGTGGAAGAAGACGGCAAGGAATACCAGGTCATGCTGAAGGAAGGCACGGTCAACGGCCGGGCCGTCAAGGGCGCCGAGGAGTGAGCGAGCCTGGTGCGGATCAGTCGTCCGGGGATCCACCCGGGCAGGCGTGGTGCCGAGGCGGGGCGCCCCCTCCCCCGGAGGGGAAGGGAGGAAGGGCGGTCAGTCCAGCGAGACGTTCGCCTCGCGGATCACCTTGCCCCACTTGGCCGTTTCGGCGTCGATGAAGCCCTGGAACTCCGCCGGCGTGCTGCCCGCGGGGATCGTGCCCATCGCATCGAGCTTGGCCCGCACGTCGTCCATCTTCACAATCGCCGCGATCTCGTCGGACACGCGCTTCACGATCGGCGCGGGCGTGCCCGCCGGCGCCAGCACGCCGGCCCAGGTGCTGGCGACGAAGCCCTTGATCCCCTGCTCCACGAAGGTCGGAACGTCCGGCAGCGCCGGCAGCCGCTTATCGCTCGCCACGCCGATCAGCCGCACCTTGCCGGCCTTGCCGGGCGCGATCAGGCCCTGGGCCGCATCCATGAACAGGTGGATCTGGCCCCCGAGCAGGTCCGTGAAAGCCGCCGCGGAGCCGCGGTACGGGATGTGGACCATGCGCGTGCCGGTCAGGATCTTCAGCAGTTCGGTCGACAGGTGCACCGCGGAACCGTTGCCGCTCGAGCCATAACTGATCTTGCCGGGATTCGCCCTGGCGAAAGCGATGAAGTCCTTCGCCGTCCTGTACGGCGCATCGTTGTTCACCGCCGCCACCAGCGGCGACAGCCCGATCAGCGACACGGCCGCCAGGTCCTTCTTCGGGTCGTACGGCAGCTTCTTGTACAGCGTGGTGTTAGCCGCATGCGCAGCGATCACCACCGCGAAGGTCTGGCCGTCGGGCGCCGCCTTCGCGAGCTGGTCCACCGCGACGATGCCATTGGCGCCGGGCTTGTTGTCCACGATCACGGGCTGGCCCAGGCGCTGCCCGAGCTTGTCGCAGATCAGCCGCGCGGTGACGTCGGTGAAGCCGCCAGGCGGATACCCCACGAGCACCTTGATCGGCCGCTGCGGCCAGTTCTGCGCCCGCACCATCGGCGCGGCCAGCGTCGCCGCGACAGCGGCAGTGAAATGACGGCGTTGCATCTTCTTCCTGTCTCCTCGGATCGACAACTCTCTATTCCGCCGCGATCGCCTTGTCGCGGATCACCTTGCCCCACTTGTCGTAGTCGGTCCTGATCCGCACCGCCATCTGCTGCGGCTTCTGGTAGTTCGCGATCGCGCCGGCATTGAGCAGCTTCTCCTGCACCACCTTGTCGGCCAGGATCTCGCCCACTTCCCTGCTCACGCGCTCGACGACGTCCTTCGGCGTTCCGGGCGGCGCCAGCAGCCCGCCCCAGGACACCGCATCGAAACCCTTGAAGCCCTGCTCCGCGATCGTCTTCACCTCCGGCAGCACCGACACCCGCTGCGGCGAGCCGACGCCGATGGCGCGCAGCTTGCCCGACTTGATGTGCGGCAGCGCCGCGACCAGGTCCGCGTACATCATGGGCACCTGCCCGCCGATGGTGTCCGTGATCGCGGGCACGCCGCCCTTGTAGGCGATGTGCTGCATGTCGAACTGGCCCAGTTGCTTCAGCAGCTCCATGCTCAGGTGGCCGAAGCTGCCGGCGCCGGAGCTGGTGTAGCTGATCTGCCCCGGGCGCGCCTTCGCGTGCGTGATCAGCTTCTGCACGTCGGTCACGGTGGGCATCAACGAGGGATTCACCACCATCACGATCGGCAGGTCGTACACGGTCGCCACCGGCACGAAGTCCGTCACGGTGTCGTAGCCGGCCTTCTTGTACATGTGCGGCGCCAGCAGCGTCGGCGTGGCCAGCATCATGAAGGTGTAGCCGTCGCCGGGCATCTTCGCGACCTGCGCGGCCGCGATGGAGCCGGACGCGCCGGCCTTGTTCTCCACCACCACCGGCTGCTTCAGCCGCTCGGCCAGTTGCTGGCCGACGATGCGCGAAGCGGTGTCGGTGGGGCCTCCCGGCGGGAAGGGGACGATCAGCTTGATCGGCCGGGTGGGCCAGGCGTCGGCGGCGAGCGCGGGCGCGGCGAAGAGGGGCAGCAGGCAAAGGTACAGCGCGCGGCGGGTGAGCCCCGCCAGGGAAGAGGATCGCACTTGGGAATCTCCGTCAGGTAGTCTTGGTCACGCCCTGCGCTTCGAGTTGCGCCAGGCGTTGTTCGTCGAAACCGAGCAGGTCTCGCAGGACCTCGCGGGTGCCCTCGCCCAGCACGGGCGGCGGCAGGCGCACGGGCAGCCGCTCGCCGTCCATGCGGTAAGGGGGCGCCATCACATGCATCTGCCCGGCGACGGGGTGCGGCTGCCGCGTGACGAGGCCCGCGCTCACCGCGCGCGGCGAGGTCAGCGCCTCGTACAGGCCCAGCACCTCGCCGCAGGGGATGCCGACGGCGGCCAGGCGCTCCAGCAGCAGCTTGCGCGGTCGCGCGCCGATCTCGGCCAGCAGCAGCGGCACCAGCGTGTCGCGGTTCTGGCCGCGCACGAGGTTGGTCTTGTAGCGCTCGTCGGCGGCGACGTCGGGCCGCTCGATCACGTCGATGCAGAAGCGCTCGAACTGCGCGTTGTTGCCCACCGCGATGATCAGCGGGCCGTCCTTCGCATCGAACACGCCGTAGGGCACGATGGAAGGATGGGCGTTGCCGTAGCGCGGCGGATCCTTCTCCATCAGCAGGGCCTCGAGCCCGTAGTAGGCGCTGATCATCAGGCCGCTGTCGAACAGCGCCATCTCGATGTGGCGGCCCTGCCCCGTGCGCTGGCGATCGAACAGCGCCGCCAGCACGGCCTGCGCCGCATACATGCCGGTGAACATGTCCACCGCGGCGACGCCGAACTTCAGCGGCTGCTGCGTCGGCTCGCCGTTGATGGCCATCAGCCCGGACTCGCCCTGGATCACCAGGTCGTAGCCGGGCCGCGTCGCCTCGGGGCCGTGCCGGTCGTAGCCGGAGACGGAGCAGTAGACGATGTCGGGCTTCACAGCCCGGATCTGCTCGTAGCCCAGGCCCATCTTTTCGGCGCCGCCGAACTTGAAGTTCTGCACCACCACGTCGCACTGCTTCGCCAGCTCCCGCACCAGCGCCTGGCCTTCGGCGGTGGCGAGGTCCACCGTGACCGAACGCTTGTTGCGGTTCATGCTGTTGAAGTAGGCCGTTTCGGTCTTGCCGACGCGCAGGCCCCAGTCGCGCGTGTCGTCGCCGCGCTTGGGATGTTCGACCTTGATCACCTCGGCGCCGAAGTCGCCCAGCACCTGCGCGCACAGCGGGCCCGCCAGCACGCGCGACAGGTCCAGCACCCGGACGCCGGCCAGCGGCAAAGCGCTCACGCCGGCACCCCCGTGCCGCGCGCGGACTGCAGCACGGCCGACGCGGCCTCCTGCGCCGCGCCCAGCGCGATGAAGCGCGCCAGGTGGTGGTCCTCGTCGCCGAGCTGGTGGTCGATCATGACCAGGCGCTTGGCGAAGTGCGGCAGCGGCAGCTCCCAGGTCATGCCGATGCCGCCGTGCAGCTGGATGCTCTCCTCCGCCACCAGCGTGCCGATGCGGCCGATGCTGTACTTGGCCGCCGACAGCGCGCGCTCGCGCACGATGCGCTCGGCGTCCAGCGCCGCGGCGGCATTGATCACGGCGGAGCGCGCCTGCTCGATTTCCAGCAGCACGTCGGCCATGCGGTGCTGCAGGGCCTGGAAGCTGCCGATCGGCTTGCCGAACTGGCGGCGCGTCTGCAGGTAGTCGATGGTCATGGCCTTGGCCGTGTCCATCGCGCCGACGGCTTCGGCGCACAGGGCCAGCACGCCGCGGCCCACCGCCTGCTCGAGCAGCGCGAATCCCTCGCCTTCCGGGCCGAGCAGCGCACTGGCCGGCAGCCGCACCTCCTCCAGCACCACTTCGGCCGCGCGGCCGCCGTCGATGGTGGGATAGTCGCGCACGCGCAGGCCCGGCGTGGCGGCGGGGATCACGAACAGCGAAATGCCTTCCGCATCGTCCACCGCCCCCGAGGTGCGCGCCGACACGAGCAGCAGCTCCGCCTGCGCCCCCAGCGGCACGACGGCCTTGCGGCCGCTCAGGACGTAGTCCGCACCCTCGCGCCGCGCGCTCGTGGCGACGCGCTGCAGCGCGTAGTGCGAATCGGCCTCCTCGTGCGCCAGCGTGGCGATGCAGTCGCCGGCGATCAGCGCCGCGACGGCCTCGGCCCAGCGCTCGCCGCCCTGCGCCAGCGCGCTGCCCGCCAGCAGCGTCGGCAGGAAGGGCTCCAGCACCAGGCCGCGGCCCAGCGCCTCGAAGACGACGGCGATGTCGAAGCCGCCGCCGCCGAAGCCGCCCTGCTCCGCGTCGAACAGGGCGCCGATCACGCCCAGTTCGGCGAACTGCTTCCATTGCTCGCGGCTGAAGCCCCCGGCCGACTTCGCGATCGCGTGGCGCTTCTCGATGGAGTACTGCTCGCTCACGTAGCGCTGCAGCAGGTCCGCCAGCATGCGGCGGTCTTCCGTGTGGTCGAAGTTCATGGTGTCACAGCCCCAGGATCATCTTGGAAATGATGTTCTTCTGGATCTCGTTCGAGCCCCCGAAGATCGACAGCTTGCGATTGTTGAAGTACTGGAGCGCGGCGAAGCTCGCCTCGGCCGGGCCCACCCGCTCGCCGTCGTAGCCTTCGTCCAGCGCCTCGTCGATGAAGGGCAGCGCGTACGGCCCCATCGCTCGGCGGATCAGCGAGTTGAGCTCCTGGCGGATCTCGGTGCCGCGGATCTTCAGCATGGAGCTCTCCGCCCCCGGCACCCCGCCGCCGGCC
The DNA here is from genome assembly GCF_016722785.1 of Ramlibacter monticola. Classification (GTDB taxonomy): domain Bacteria; phylum Pseudomonadota; class Gammaproteobacteria; order Burkholderiales; family Burkholderiaceae_C; genus Ramlibacter; species Ramlibacter monticola. The sequence continues at coordinate 212,412 of NZ_JAEQNE010000006.1, forward strand.
ACCGCCGCGATCACGCGCAGGTTGGTGGTCTTCATGTTCTCGAGGTCGATCTCCACCTTCGCCATGCGGGCGGCGAACAGCGGGTCCTGCGCCAGCGGGCGGCCGTTCTTGCGCACGCGCGACGCGACCGCCTTCAGCCGCTCCATCGCGGCCACCGAGAAGCCCACGCCGGCGATGTTGGTGCGCTCGTAGGTCAGCAGGTACTTGGCGCAGGTCCAGCCCTTGTTCTCGCCGCCCACCAGGTTCTCCACCGGCACCTTCACGTCGGTGAGGAACACTTCGTTGACTTCGTGCTCGCCGTCCAGCGTGATGATCGGCCGCACCTCGACGCCGGGCGAGTCCATGTCGATCAGGAGGAAGCTGATGCCCTCCTGCGCCTTGGCCTCGCGGTCGGTGCGCACCAGCGCGAACATCATGTTGGCGTGCTGGCCCAGCGTGGTCCAGGTCTTCTGCCCGTTCACGACGTAGTGCTCGCCCTGGCGCACCGCGGTGGTCTTCACCGAGGCCAGGTCGGAGCCGGCGCCCGGCTCCGAGTAGCCCTGGCACCACCAGTCGGCGCCGTCCAGGATGCGGGGCAGCCAGTAGCGCTTCTGCGCTTCGTTGCCGTACTTGATCAGCACCGGGCCCAGCATGTTGAGGCCGAAAGGCACCGTGCGCGGCGCATAGGCCAGCGCGCAGTCGTGCTCGAAGATGAACTTCTGCACCGCGTTCCAGCCCGGGCCGCCGTATTCCTTCGGCCAGTGGTTGGCCAGCCAGCCGCGGGCGTTCAGGAGCGCGTGCCACTCCTCCAGGTCGGCCTTGGTCAGCCGCTGGCCGCCGCGCACCTTGGCGGTCAGGCGCGCGGGCACCTCGTTGGCGAGGAAGCGCTGCACCTCGGCGCGGAACGCCTGTTCCTCGGGGGTGAATGTCAGGTCCATGGTGTGTCTCCTGCCTCAGTCGGCGGGGTGGTTGAGGCTGTCGAAGTTGCGGCCCTGCGTGACCAGTTCCACCAGCAGCGGGGAGGGCTGCCAGAACAGCGGGTCTTCCTGCGCGAACTCGCGGATGTCGGCCAGCACGCGGTCGAGGCCGATGCTGTCGGCGTACTTCATCGGGCCGCCGCGGAAGCGCGGGAAGCCGTAGCCGTAGAGGAAGGTCACGTCCACGTCGAGCGGGCGCAGCGCGATGCCTTCGCGCACGACGTTGGCGCCCTCGTTGATCATCGCGGCCATGTAGCGGCGCACGATCTCCTCGGCGCTGAACTTGCGCGGCTTCACGCCCGCGCGCTGGCGCTCGGCATCGATGATGGCCAGCACCTCGGGATCGGGGGTTCCGGCGCGCGCGCCTTGCGGGTAGAGGTACCAGCCGCGGCCGGTCTTCTGGCCGAACCAGCCGCGCTCGCAGATGCGGTCGGCGATCTGCACGTAGCGGGCGCGCGGGTCGCGGGTGGCGGCCTTGCGCTTGCGCGTGGCCCAGCCGATGTCGCCGCCGGCCAGGTCCGACACCTGGAAGGGCCCCATGGGGTAGCCGAAGGCGCGCACGGCCTCGTCGACGTCGTAGGGGCTGGCGCCGTCCTCCACCAGGTAATCGGCGGCCTGCCGGTACTTCGCCAGGATGCGGTTGCCGATGAAGCCGTCGCAGACGCCGGCGCGCACCGGCACCTTCTTCAGCTTCTTCGCCAGTTCGAAGGCGGTGGCGACCACGTCGGCCGAGACCTTCGACGGCACCACGATCTCCAGCAGCTTCATGATGTTGGCCGGCGAGAAGAAGTGCAGGCCGATCACGTCCTGCGGCCGCGAGATCGAGGCCGCGATCGCATCGATGTCGAGGTAGGAGGTATTGGTGGCGAGCACGGCGCCCGGCTTGCACACGCGATCCAGTTCGGCGAAGACGGCCTTCTTGACTTCGATGTCCTCGAACACGGCTTCGATCACGAGGTCGGTGCCGGACAGGGCCGCGTAGCCGGTGCTGCCGCCGAAACGCGCCAGCACGGCTGCCCTGGCTTCGGCCGTCATGCGGCCCTTCTGCACCAGGCCGTCGTAGACCTTCTCCACGTTGGCGCGGCCCCGGGCGAGCGAGGGCTCGTCGCGCTCCACCATGGTGACGGACAGGCCGGCGTCGAGCACGGCGACGGCGATGCCGGCGCCCATGGTGCCGCCGCCGATCACGCCGACCGAAGCGACCTGGCGTGGTTTCGCGGCGCGCGTCTCCGGCGCCTTCACCACTTCACGCTCGGCGAAGAAGGCGTGGATGAGGCCGGCGCGCTGCGGGCTGTCGATGCATTGCAGGAAGAGGCGGCGCTCGTTCCACAGCGCTTCGGCGAAAGGCAGGTCCAGGCCCGCTTCCACCGCCTCGACGATCTTCAGCGGCGAGAACAGGCCGCGCGACTTCTTCGCGGTGTCGGCGGCGATCTCCTTCAGGGTCGCGCGGGCGGCCTCGATGTCGGCGGCGAGCGGCGAGTCGCCGGCGCGGCGGATCGCGGCGCGGCTGGCAAGAAGATACTGCGCGTAGGCCACGCCGGCCGCCTCGGCCTGGCTGCCCTCGGCGATGCGGTCGACCAGGCCGGCTTCCAGCGCTTCCTGCGCGCCCATGTGGCGGCCGCTCAGCATCAGGTCCAGCGCGGGCTTCAGGCCCATCAGGCGCGGGGCGCGCTGCGTGCCGCCGGACCCGGGCATCAGCCCCAGCTGCACTTCGGGCAGGCCCAGCTTCGCGTCGGCCAGCGCGATGCGGAAGTGCGCCGCCATCGCCACTTCCAGTCCGCCGCCGAGGGCGGGGCCGTGGAGGGCCGCGATCACCGGCTTGCCGCTGGCCTCGATCCGGTTGCAGACCTCCGGCAGGCTGGGAGGCAGCGCCGGCTTGCCGAATTCGCGGATGTCCGCGCCGGCGATGAAGCCGCGGCCTTCGCCGGCCAGGACCAGCGCGCGGACCTCGGGGTCCGCTTCGGCGGCTTCGACGGCCTGCAACAGTCCCCGGCGCACGTCGGCGCTGAGGGCATTGACGGGGGGATTGGAGATGGTGGCGACCAGGAGCGCGCCCTGGCGATGCGTGCGGACCGCGGCAGAGGCGGCCGAGCTGGAGCTTGGCATACGGGGTTCCCTTGGAGATGGCGCGAGCGGATTCTGGATCGATCAATCCGACTTGACAATTGCCAAGCCACTGGACAGACTGTCAAATTCTCTTTGACACCGCCATGGACCTCGGCGCCCTCACCCTGCTCGTCGAGATCATCGACGCCGGCAACCTCAGCCTCGCCGCCCGCAAGCTGCGGATGACGCGGGCCAATGTCAGCTACCACCTGAATCAGCTGGAAAAAGACGCCGGCGTGCAACTGGTGCGGCGCACGACGCGCCGGGTCGAGCCCACGGAGGTCGGCCGCCGCCTCTACGAGCATGGCCGGCGGGTCCAGAACGAGATGCTTGCGGCGCGCGAAACCATCGCCACCTTCGGCCAGGGCCTGCAGGGCCGGGTCGGCCTGTCGGTGCCCAGCGGCTTCGGCGAGCTGGTGATGTCGCAGTGGCTGATCGAGTTCAAGCGCCAGTTCCCCGGCATCGTGCTGGACGTGCTGTTCGAGAACCGCGCCGACGTGCTGCGCGACGAGGTCGACATCGCGATCCGCGTGATGGCGGAGCCGCCGCCGTCGCTGGTGGCTCGGGACCTCGGCAACGTGCGCTACCTCGCCTGCGCCTCGCGCGCGTACGCGGAGCAGCACGGCCTGCCGACGCAGCTGGCGCAGCTCGCCGCCACGCCCGTGATCACCTCCGGCGTGCAGGGCCGCCAGTTGCGGGTGCGCGCGTACCAGGGCGGCGAACGCGAGGACGTGATCCTGGAGCCGACGCTGATCTCCGAGCACTTCCCCTTCCTGCGCAAGGCGATCCTCGCCGGGCTCGGCGTGGGCATCGTGCCGGACTACGTGGTGAAGGACGCCATCGCCGGCGGCGAGGTGCTCAGCACGCTGGACGACTATCGCCTGAGCATCTTCGGCACCAGCATGTACCTGCTGTACATGCCGGACCGGCACCAGATCCGCGCGGTGCGCACGTGCATCGAGTTCCTGCTGGAGAAGGCGCGCTCGCTGGCCTAAAGGTGCTGTCATGGCGCGGGCAAGCCCCTGACAGCCGACGTCGACGCCCGCCGACTGCCCGGACGGCCGCGCGCGGTCCAGCATCGGGGAATGCGCACCCTGTTCGTGACCGATCAGCGCCAGGAGTGGTTCGACATTCCGGGCGCCACCGTCCTGACGGCCCGCCGCTACCTGGCGCAGACCGGCAGCGGTCGCGAGGCCGACGCCCGCATCCTCAACCTCTGCCGCACCGGCCGCTACCAGGGGCGCGGCTACTACGTGTCGCTCCTCGCCGAGGCGCGAGGCCAACGGCCGCTGCCCGACGTCAAGACCGTGGAGGACCTGAAGTCCGAGACGCACGTGCGCGCGATTTCGGCCCAGCTCGAAACGCTGGTGGACGAGACGCTGCACCACGACGAGAGCGACCGCTTCGAGCTCGACGTGTACCTCGGGAAGGATCCGGCACGACGCCACCAGGCCCTCGCCGAGAAGCTGTTCGCGAGCGTACGCGCACCCCTCCTGCGCGCACTGTTCGGCCGCGCGCAAGGACGCTGGCGCCTCGATGCCGTCGAGGCCATCGGCATCGCCGACATTCCGCCGCAGCACCGTGCGTTCCTGCTGGAGGTCGCGAAGGCGTTCATCGCCGACCCGGCGCCCGCCCGGCCGAAGCGCGGCGCGACGGACCGGCCCCGGCTTGCGATCCTGTGGGACCGGGACGAAGCGCACAAGCCGTCCAACGAGGAAGCGCTGCAGCGGCTCGTGCAGGCCGCGCCGCTGGTGGGCCTGGAGGCGGAGCTCATCGGCCCCGGCGACCTGGAGCGCCTGCCGGAATTCGATGGGCTCTTCAACCGCGCCAGCCCCGAAGTGAACGGGGTCACCTACGAGTTCGTGCGCCGCGCCGAAGCGCTGGGCATGCCGGTGGTGGACGATCCCGAATCCATCCTCAAGTGCCTGAACAAGGTGTACATGCACGAGCTGATGACGCGGCACGGGATCGCGCAGCCGCGCACGCTGATCGTGCAGCGCGGCAACCTCGACGAGGTGGTGGGCACGCTGGGCCTGCCCTGCGTGCTCAAGCTGCCGGACAGCGGCTTCGGCCTCGACGTGATCAAGATCGAATCGGAGGAGCAGCTGCGGCGCGAGGCGGAACGCTTTTTCCAGGTGTCCGAGCTCATCGTCGCCCAGGAGTGGCTGCCGACCGGCTTCGACTGGCGCGTCGGCGTCTACGACCGGCGGCCGCTGTTCGTCGCCAAGTACTTCATGGCGCCCGGCCACTGGAAGGTGAACCAGGTCGCCGAAGGGCAGCGGCTGATCGAGGGCCAGACGGTGGCGATGGCCGTGGGCGAAGCGCCCGAGCAGGTGGTCGACATGGCCGTGCGCGCCGCCAACCTGATCGGCCGCGGGCTGTACGGAGCGGACCTGAAGCAGGTCGACGATCGCGTCTACCTGATCGAGGTGAACTGCAATCCCAACATCGACGCGGGCAACGAAGACCAGGTGCTCGGCGAGGCGCTCTACCGCGAAGTCCTCGGCGTGTTCGCGCGCCGCATCGCGGAGGCGAGAGGCGGCGCCGCCAAGTGAAGGCCCCCATGGAATTCGGCATCACCTATGGCAGCCTCGCGCGGCAGCGCACCGGCTGCATCGTCGTCGGCGTGTACGAGGGGCGCAGGCTGTCGCCCTCGGCGGCGGAGCTCGATGCCGCATCGGGCCAGGCCATTGCCAGGATCCTGGGGCGCGGCGACCTCGAAGGCGAAGCCGGCACGACGCTGCTGCTCCACGACCTCCCGAACGTGGACTCCGAGCGCGTGCTTCTCGTCGGCCTGGGCGACGAGGGCGAACTCGCCGAAAGCCGCTACCGCAGGGCGCTCTCCTGCGCGACCCGGACGCTGCGGGCCACGGGCGCCGCGGAGGCGACGATCTGCCTCACCGAGCTCGGCGTGCAGGGTCGCGACACCCCATGGAAGATCGAACAGGCGGTGCTGGCGGTCATGGAGGGCCTGTATCGCTTCGACGGGCTCAAGAGCACCCCCCCGGCAGCGAAGCGCGCGCTGAGGAAAGCGGTCTTCCACGTCGCCGATCGCGCGGATGCGGCCGCGGGCGAGGCGGCCATCCACCGCGCCGCGGCGATCGCCGAGGGCATCGCGCTCGCCAAGGATCTCGGCAACATGCCCCCCAATCTCTGCACCCCCGCGTACCTCGCCGACCAGGCCCGCGAAGTCGGCCAGCGCCAGGGCTTCAACGTGGAGATCCTCGAGCAGCCGGACATCGAGCGGCTGGGAATGAACGGCTTCCTCGCGGTCGCGCGCGGCAGCCGCCAGCCCCCGAAGCTCATCGTCATGGAGTACCGCGGCGGACCGCCCGGCGCGCGGCCGCTGGTTCTCGTCGGCAAGGGCATCACGTTCGACGCGGGAGGCATCTCCATCAAGCCCGCGCCCGAGATGGACGAGATGAAGTTCGACATGTGCGGCGCCGCGAGCGTGTTCGGCGCCCTGTGCGCGGCGGCGCTCATGAAGCTGCCGCTCGACGTGGTCGGCATCATCCCGGCCGCGGAGAACATGCCCGACGGCAACGCGACGCGGCCCGGCGACATCGTGAGGACGATGTCGGGCCGGACCGTGGAAATCCTCGACACCGATTCGGAGGGGCGGCTCGTCCTCTGCGATGCGCTCACCTACGCGGAGAGGTACGAGCCCGCGGCCGTCATCGACATCGCCACGCTGACGGGCGAGATCGTGAGCGCGCTCGGGGATGTCGCCACTGGCATGTTCACCAACAGCGAAGTGCTCGCCCGCGAGGTCCTCGCGGCCGGCGAAAGCGCGTGGGACCGCGTCTGGCGGATGCCGCTGTGGGACGAGTACCAGGACGCGCTCCAGTCGAACTTCGCGGACCTGCCGAACATCGGCTCGCACGCCGACTGCGCGGTGACCGCGGCGTGCTTCCTCTCGCGGTTCACCCGGCGCTACCCCTGGGTGCACCTCGACATCGCGGGAACGGCCTCGAAGGGCGGTGCGGACAAGGGCGCGACGGGCCGGCCGGTGGCGCTCCTGGCGCATTTCCTCGCGGGCCGCGCCACGGCCTAGTGTCCTGTCCCACAAATATCTAGGCTCTCGTTCGGTGCATGCGGGGATGATCGGTGGTTGGCCAGAGTGGGTCCAGCCTGGCCGGCTGGACCCACTCTGGACGACCGCCGAGGGCCCCGCATGCGCCGAACCCTCCGGGCTGCCCCGTATCGGGCCGCATGCCGCGTTGCGTGCACGGGTCAAGCCGGCCAGGCTTGACCCGCGCCCGCGCCTTGCCTGCGGCCCGATACGGGGCAGCGAGAGCCTAGATATTTGTGGGACAGGACACTAACCGTGCACGCGGCGCGAATCCTCCGGCGCCTGCGCCCGCTCCTCCAGGCCGTAGTCGCGCACCACCGCCGCGATGCGCAGGCGGTAGTCGCGGAACATCGTCCCCCGGCCCGCCGCCTGGGCCGCGCGGTGCGATTCCAGCTGGCGCCAGCGCGCGAGGCACTCCTCGTCGCGCCAGAAGGACAGGGACAGCAGCTTGCCGGGCTCGGCGAGGCTCTGGAAACGCTCGATGGAGAGGAAGCCTTCCATCTTCTCCAGTTCCGGCCGCAGGCGGGCAGCCCAGTCCAGGTAGGCCTGGCGATGTTCGTCGCGTGGCCAGACCTCGAAGATGACGGCGATCATGCGGACTCCTTCGCGCGCCATGCGCTGCGCGAGCCTACGCCGTCCGCACCTCCACGAGCAACTCCTCCAGCACCCGCAACACCAGCTGCGGCTCCGTGAGCTGCGGGAAGTGCCCGCTCTTGTGCGCAACCACCTGTTCCCCCCGCGGCGACAGCCGCGCCAGCGCCTGCTGGTTGGCGCGCCGCGCGCCCACCGCGGCGGGCGACATCAGCCAGGCCTTGGGCGTGAGCCCGCCCGTGACCACGCGCAGCGGCACCTCGGGGAAAGGGCCGGCCGCCTCGACCTCGCGCACGGTGTCTTCCACGCAGGCCAGCTCCGCATGCAGGTTGGGCCGGAAGAACACGTCCGGCAGCACCAGCAGTTTCGCCAGCGCCCGCTCGATCTGCGCCTCGTGCTTCTTCAGCACCTCGTGGTCGGCGGGATGCGTCGCCTCGATCAGCAGCACGCCCGCGACTTCCCGCGGATACAGCCGCGCGTAGAGATTCGCGAACAGGCCGCCGAGGGAATGCGCCACCAGCACATACGGCGGCGCGAGGTCCGCGTACCCGAGCAGTTCGCGCAGCGCGCCGAGCACCACGGCGCCGGTCTGGCGCGCCCGGGGACGGTCGCTGCCCTGCATCCCGAAGCGGTTCCAGCCCAGCACGCGGCCGACGCGCTCGACGCCCGGATAGAGCGCCTCCCAGCCCTGCAGGCTCATTCCCGTGCCGCTGAACAGCACGATCCGGGCGGCCCCGTGCCCCGAGAGGATGTAGCTCAGGCGGCCGCTGCGCGTCTGCACGGCCTGGATGCCGGGGAGCCGGGCGCGTCGGGTGGGCGCGAACTGCGGCATGCCCCGGCGCCGGGCTCAAGCCCCGCCGATCCCCACGTTGATCCTGCCGGTGCCGCTGCACTCGGGGCAGTCGGAGGCGCCGAGCCGGCCGCTGCCGCCGCAGCGGGGGCACACGGTCTCACCGGTGCCGGGCGTGCCGGCCGGGGCTTGGTCGCCGGGGCTCATGGGCCGCCGCGCGGGGCCCGGCTGGCCGCCGGTGTGCCCGGCGGCCTGGTCGGAGCGCCCCTCGGTGCCGGCGGGAAGGTCGAAGGAAGCGCCCGGATCCTCTTCCCCTGCCACGGAGGCGAGCAGGTCGTCGGGATCGTCCGGACGTGGCCGGGCCCTGGAGCCCGTCGTGGATTCTTGCTGGTTGCCGGCCATGGTGCGTCCTCGTGTGAAGCGCCCATCCTAGGAAGCGGCGGTCCACCGCGGCGTAGGACAGGCGCCCACCTTGGGCGCGCCGAAGTCAGCGACCCTGCCAGACGGGCGGACGCTTCTGCACGAAGGCCTGCACGCCTTCGCGGAAGTCGGCGCTGCCGTAGGTGCGGCGGATCAGGTCCTCGGCCTCGGGCAGGCCGTGGCGCAGCAGGCGGGCGAGCGCCTCCTTGCTGACCTGCTGCGTGACGGGCGCCAGCGACGCCAGCTTCGCACAGAGCTTCTGCGCCGCCGCCTCGATCGCCTCCGCCGGCGCGATCTCCAGCACGTAGCCGCAGGCGTGCGCCTCCTCGGCGGCGATCAGGTCCGCCAGCAGCAGCAGGCGCTGCACGCGCGGGCGCCCGAAACTGGCAACGAGGCCCGCCACGTTGGCCATCGACAGGCAGTTGCCCAGCGTGCGCGCGATCGGCACGCCGAACCTGCTGCCCGGCGTGGCGATGCGGAAATCGCAGGTGCTCGCGATGGCGAGGCCGCCGCCGATGCACCAGCCCTGCACCACCGCCACCGTGGGCATGGGCAGGCCGGCCAGCAGTTGCATGGTGCCGTCGATCTGGCGCTCGTAGGCGACGCCGCGCTCGCCGTCGAAGTCCTGGAACTGCGCGATGTCGGTGCCGGCGACGAAGGCCTCGCCGCCGGCGCCCTGGAAGCGCACCACGCGCACCGAGCGGTCCTCGCGCAACTGCTCGCAGATCGCGCGCAGGCGCTCGTACATCGCCCAGGTCATCGCGTTGCGCGCCTCGGGACGGTTGAAGGTGACCGAAGCCACCTTCCCCTCGATCAGGAGGTCGACCGAACCTTCCGCCGTCACGCATCCCCCTTCACGCCGGCTTCCTTGATGATCTTGCCCCACTTCACCTGTTCGGCGTGCATGAAGGCCTGGAACTTCTCGGTGGAGCCGCCGCCGTCCTCGGCGCCGGACGCTTCCAGCTTTTCCATCACGTCGGGCATGACGAGCGCCTTGTTCACGTCCTCGTTCATCCGCCTGGCCATCGCGGGCGACATCTTGCCCGGGCCCACCAGGCCGTACCACGTCGTCGCCTCGAAGCCGGGGAAGCCCGATTCCGCCATCGTGGGCACGTTGGGGTGGCCGGCGGCGCGCTTCAGGCGCGTCTGCGCGATGGGGATCGCCTTGCCGCTCTTCACGTGCGGCGTGGCGGCCGTCATCGTGTCGAAGCTGTACTGCACCTGGCCGCCGATGAGGTCGGTGAGCATCGGGCCCGAGCCCTTGTACGGCACGTGGATCGCCTTCACCCCGGCCTGCAGCATGAACATCTCCAGCGCCAGGTGCTGCGCGCTGCCGTTGCCGGCGGACCCGAAGCTGACCTGGCCCGGATTGGCCTTGCACAGGGCCACGAGGTCCTTCACGGTCTTGGCCGGCTGCTGCGCGTTGCAGATCAGGAGGTTGGGCGTGACGCCCACCATGGCGATCGGGGTGAAGTCCTTCTCGGCGTCGTAGTTCAGCTTCTGCAGGTGCGGGACGATCGCGTGGCTGTTGATGTGCGCCATGTGCAGCACGGAGCCGTCCGAGGGCTGCTTGGAGACGTAGTCGGCCGCGATGGTGCCCGACGCGCCTGCCTTGTTCTCCACGATCACCTGGGTCTTCCACATCTCGCCGAGTTTCTGGCCGATCACGCGGGCCAGCAGGTCGGTGCCGCCGCCGGGCGCGAAGCCGACGATGATGCGGACGGGGCCCTGGGGCAGGTTCTGCGCGCGGGCCAGCGGCAGGGCGATCGAAGCCGCGACGCCGGTCACGAAGGTTCTGCGTTGCATGGTGTCTCCTAGTGTGGTTCTGTCGAAATCTCAGGCGGCCTTCTGCAGGGCGACGGGGGCCGGGTGGCCGGCGAAGTACTCCATGGCAGCGGCGACGCCCGAGCCCGCCAGCTTCACGCCGGAGAGCTTGAGTCCCATTTCGCAGCCGGACAGGGCAGCCATCAGCGTCAGGTCGTTGCAGTCGCCGAGGTGGCCGATGCGGAACATGCGGCCCTTGACCTTGCCCAGGCCGGTGCCCAGCGACAGGTCGAAGCGTTCGTAGATCAGCTTGCGCACGGCGTCGGCGTCGACGCCCTCGGGCATCACCACCCCGGTGAGCACCGGCGACTGCGTCGCGGTCTCGGTGACCTGGATCTCCAGGCCCCAGGCCCGGACGGCGGCGCGAACGCCCTCGGCCCAGCGCTGGTGGCGCGCGAACACGCCCTGCAGGCCGCCGAAGGCGGGATCCAGCAGCATGTCGCAGGCTTCGGCCAGGCCGTACAGCAGGTTGGTGTTGGGCGTGTAGGGCCAGTAGCCCGTCTTGTTCATCTCCACGATCTCGTCCCACGCCCAGAAGGACTTGGGCAGCCGGGCCGTCCTGCTCGCCTCCAGCGCCTTGGGCGACAGCGCGTTGAAGCTGATGCCCGGAGGCAGCATCAGCCCCTTCTGCGAGCCGCTGACGGTGACGTCCACGCCCCACTCGTCATGCTTGTATTCGGCCGAGGCCAGGCCCGAGATGCTGTCGACCAGCAGCAGGGCCGGGTGCCTGGCGGCGTCGATCGCGCGGCGCACGGCCAGGATGTTGCTGGTGGCGCCGGTGGAGGTCTCGTTGTGGACCACGCACACGGCCTTGATGGAATGCTCCTTGTCGGCCCGCAGGCGCTCCTCGATCAGGTGCGCCTGCACGCCGCGCCGCCAGCCCTCCACGCCCGGCAGGCCCAGGAACTCGGTCTTCACGCCCAGGCGCGTCGCCATCTTGTTCCACAGGGTGGCGAAGTGGCCGGTCTCGTACATCAGCACGTGGTCGCCGGGGCTCAGGACGTTGGCCAGCGCCGCTTCCCAGGCGCCGGTGCCCGAGGCCGGATAGATCGCCACCGGGTGCCTGGTCTGGAAGATCTGCTGGATCCCCTTGAGCACCCGCAGGCCGAGGGCGCCGAACTCCGGCCCGCGGTGGTCGATGGTGGGCAGGCTCATGGCCCGCAGGATGCGATCCGGCACCGGCGACGGGCCGGGGATCTGCAGGAAATGGCGGCCGGTGGGGTGGTAGTCGAGGGTCAGCATGGCGGCGGGGTGGTTGCAGGTGGCGGCCATTTTTTGCATACAAAATTCGCTTGTCAATGGCTATGACCCTTAGTAGGACATTTGCGCAACGAAGGTTTTGCATACAAAATGCCACTCCATGTCCGCTGAAGTCATCGCCATCCCGCGTGCCGCCCTCCACGAGCAGGTCGCGCAGCGCTTGCGCCAGATGCTGGTGGAAGGCCGCATCGCCCCCGGCGCCAAGCTCAACGAGCGCGAGCTGTCCGAGCGCCTGAACGTCTCGCGCACCCCCCTTCGCGAGGCGATCAAGATGCTGGCGGCCGAAGGCCTGGTGGAACTGCTGCCCAACCGCGGCGCGGTCGCGGTCTCGCTGACCGAGGAGGACATCGCCAACACCTTCGAGGTGATGGCGGGGCTGGAGTCGCAGGCCGGCGAGCTGGCGGCCCAGCGCATCACGGAGTCGGAGCTCGCCGAGATCCAGGCCATGCATTTCGAGATGATGGCCGCCTATACCCGGCGCGACCTGTCCTCCTACTACACGCTCAACGCGCGGATCCATTCCGCGATCAGCGCCGCGGCCAAGAACCCGGTGCTCGCGCAGGTCTACCAGCAGGTCAACGCACGCCTGCAGGCCCTGCGCTTCCGTTCCAACCAGGACGGCGAGAAGTGGAAGAACGCCATGAAGGAACACGAGAAGATGATCGAAGCCCTGGCCGCGCACGACGGCGCGGCGATGCGCGAAGTGCTGCTCTCGCACCTGCGCAACAAGCGCGAGGTGGTGCTGGAGCAGCTGCGCGCCGCGCGCGCGGAGGCCGCGTCGTGAACGCCCCGCTGCCGCTGGAGATCGCCCGCGAAGCCGCGGGCAACGCCTACGACACCGTCAGCCAGGCCAGCAACGAGGTCGCCGGCCGGCTGGCCCAGCGGCTGGCCGCCGAGACCCAGGGCGAGGTGCTGTTCTCGCCGGCCGACCGCGGCCGCTACGCCACCGACGCCTCGATCTACCAGGTGGTGCCGGTCGGCGTGTTCGTGCCGAAGTCGGCCGAGGACGCGCGCATCGCCCTCGACATCTGCCGGGACCTCAAGGTGCCGGTGGTGCCGCGCGGCGGCGGCACCAGCCAGTGCGGCCAGACGGTGGGCGCCGGCCTCGTCATCGACTTCTCCAAGCACGTGCGCAAGGTGCTCGAGGTGGACGCGGCCCAACGCACCGCCACGGTGGAACCGGGCATCGTGCTGGACCACCTCAATGCCCACCTGAAGAAGACCGGCCTCTGGTACCCGGTGGACGTGTCCACCGCGGCGCAGGCCACGCTGGGCGGCATGGCCGGCAACAACTCCTGCGGCAGCCGCAGCATCGCCTACGGCAACATGGTGCACAACGTGCTGGGCGCGCAGGCCTGGACCTCCGACGGCCAGCTGCACACCTTCGGCCGCTTCGACGAGGCGGGCGGCGCGGTGCGCGCCCTCGGCGAACGCGTGCGCGACCTGGCGCTGGCGCTGGCCCCCGAGATCGAGGCGAACTGGCCCAAGGTGCTGCGGCGCGTCGCCGGCTACAACCTCGACGTCTTCCACAACCAGAACGAGAAGCCGTACACGAAGGACGGCAGCGTCAACCTGGCGCACCTCCTGGTCGGCAGCGAAGGCACGCTGGCCCTCACCCGCAGCCTCAAGCTGCAGCTGTCGGAGCTCCCGCGGCACAAGGTGCTGGGCGTGGTGAACTTCCCGACCTTCTACCAGGCGATGGACTCGGCCCAGCACATCGTGAAGCTGGGCACCGACGGCACGCTCACCGCGGTCGAACTGGTCGACCGCACGATGATCGACCTGTCGCTGCAGAACCCCGCCTTCGCGCCCACCGTGCGCACGGCCCTGATCGGCCGGCCCGACGCCCTGCTGCTGGTGGAATTCGCCGGCGCCGACAAGGCGGCGCTGGCGAGGAAGCTGTCCGAGCTCGAACAGCTGATGGGCGACCTGGGCCTGCCCGGCTCGGTGGTCCTGATGTCCGACGAGGCCCCGCAGAAGAACCTGTGGGAAGTCCGCAAGGCCGGCCTCAACATCATGATGAGCCTCAAGGGCGACGGCAAGCCGGTGTCCTTCATCGAGGACTGCGCGGTGCCGCTGCAGCACCTGGCGGAATACACCGACGCCCTCACCCAGGTGTTCCGCAAGCACGGCACCAAAGGCACCTGGTACGCGCACGCCTCCGTGGGCACGCTGCACGTGCGGCCCATCCTCGACATGCGGCGCAACGGCGCGCCCGAGATGCGCGCCATCGCGGAGGAAGCCTCGGCCCTGGTGCGCAAGTACAAGGGCGCCTACAGCGGCGAGCATGGCGACGGCCTGTGCCGCGGCGAGTGGATCCGCTGGCAGTTCGGCCCGAAGATCGACGACGCCTTCCGCGAGATCAAGCGGATGTTCGACCCGCTGGACCTGCTCTCGCCCAGGCGCATCATCGATCCGCCGCGCATGGACGACACGCGCCTGATGCGCTTCCCGCCCACTTACAAGGTCATCCCGCTGCAGCCGGCCCTGGACTGGAGCGCCTGGGACGTGCAGAACGACCCCGCCACGGAAAAGACCACCGCGCCCGGCACCGGCGGCGACCAGGCGAAGGGCCTCGCCAAGGCCGTGGAGATGTGCAACAACAACGGCCACTGCCGCAAGTTCGACGCCGGCACGATGTGCCCCAGCTACCGCGTCACGCGCGACGAGAAGCACCTCACGCGCGGCCGCGCCAACACCCTGCGGCTGGCCCTCTCCGGCCAGCTGGGCCCGGACGGCCTGGCGAGCGAGGACGTGCGCGAGGCGCTGGAACTGTGTGTCAGCTGCAAGGGCTGCAAGCGCGACTGCCCCACGGGCGTGGACATGGCGCGCATGAAGATCGAGTTCCTGGCCGCCGACCGCAGGAAGAACGGCTTCTCCCTGAAGGACCGCCTGATCGGCCGCCTGCCCGATTACGCCGCCACCGCCAGCCGCTTCGCCGGCCTGCTGAACCTGCGCAACCGCGTGCCCCTGCTGGCGAAGCTGGGCGAGAAATTCCTGGGGCTGTCGGCGCAGCGCAGCCTGCCGGAATGGGAAAGCTGCCACTTCTTCCAGGCCGGCGTGCCGGGCGCCTCGCGCGAGGAACTGCTCGCCGCGCAAAGGCCCGTGGTGCTGTTCGTCGACACCTTCAACGCCTTCTTCGAATCGGCCAACGCCAAGGCCGCCTTCCACGTGCTGGCGGCGGCTGGCTACACGGTGCACATCGCCAGCAAGGAAACCGGCGACGGCAAGCACCTGTGCTGCGGCCGCACCTACCTGGCCAGCGGCATGGTGGACGAAGCCCGCGCCAAGGCGACGGAGTTGGTGGACGCCCTGCACCCGCTGGCGGCCAAGGGCATCCCGGTGGTGGGGCTGGAGCCCTCCTGCCTGCTCTCCCTGCGCGACGAGTTCACGGCGATGGGCTTCGGCGAACGGGCCCGGGTGCTCGCCGGGCAGGCGCTGCTGCTGGAGGAGTTCCTGGCGCGCGAAGCCGCGGCCGGCCGGCTGGAAGAACTGCGCGGCAAGCTCAAGCCCCTGGACAAGCCCATCCTGGTGCACGGCCACTGCCACCAGAAAGCTTTCGGCGCGATCTCGCCGGTGCTGGACGTGCTGAAGCTGGTTCCCGGCGCGCAGCCCCAGCTCATTGAATCGAGCTGCTGCGGCATGGCCGGCAGCTTCGGCTACGAGGCGAAGCACCACGCCGTGTCGATGCAGATGGCCGAACTGAGCCTGCTGCCCGCCGTGCGCTCGGCGCCGGACGCCCTCGTCGTGGCGGACGGCACCAGCTGCCGCCACCAGATCCACGACGGCGCGCAGCGGCAGGCGCTGCATGCGGCGGTGGTGCTGGAGATGGCGCTGCGGGCCTGAGCCGTCCGGGGCGGGCGGGCGCGCAGGGTCGCATCGGGCACACATCCCGTGCGAACCCGGCCGTGCGCGGGCACAATGGGGACGTGACCTCATCCTGCACCATCCGCGCCGCCCTCCCCTCGGACGAAGCTGCCTGGCGCCGGATGTGGCGCGGCTACTGCGACTTCTACCGCGCCCAGGTGCCGGAGGAAACCACCCGCAGGACCTGGAGCCGCATCCTCGATCCCGATTCCGCCGTCATGTGCATCGTGGCGGAGGTCGATGGCCAGGTGTACGGATTCGCCAACTGCGTCGTGCACGAGAACACCTGGGAGACGCAGCCGGTCTGCTACCTCGAAGACCTGTTCGTCATGCCGTCCGCCCGCGGCCACGGGCTGGGCACCGCCCTGATCGAGTGGCTGCGCAACGCCATGCGCGCCGAGGGCTGGGCCCGCCTGTACTGGACGACCAAGGCGGACAACGCCCCGGCCCGGCGCCTGTATGACCGCTTCACGCAGGCGGACGGCTTCGTCCGCTACGTGATCCGGCAGAAATGAGGCCCGGCCGCCCGCGACGAACGCTGCGCTTCCGGCTGTTCCTGCTGGCCGCGAGCGGGCTGCTGCCCCTGGCCATCGTGGCGGGCATCGTGCTGGCGTGGCTCAGCGCCGAGCGCCAGCGGGATGCGCGCGAGAACGCGCTGGCGGTGTCGCGCGCGATGGCCACCGCCGTCGACGCGGAGCTCCGCGCCACCCTCGGCGTGCTGCAAAGCCTGGCGCTCTCCGACGAACTGGCGCCCGCCCACCTGCGCCGCTTCCATGCCCTGGCGCGCCGGGTGGCCGAAGCCCAGGGCTGGCGCTCCATCGTGCTGGCCGATCACCAGGGTCGTATCCTGCTGAATTCGTCCATGGACCCCGACGCGGCCAACCCGGCGCCGGTCGAACCCGGCAGCATGCGCCTCGCGATCGAGAAACGCCAGCCGGTGGTGGGCGACGTGGCGCGCGGCCCCCTGCGCCTGCCGGCGTTCGCGGTGCGCCTGCCGGTGGAGAAAGACGGCGAGCTGCGCTACGTTCTCTCGGCCGTGATTCCCACGGAGCACGTCCTCACCGTGCTGATGAGGCAGCAGATCCCCGCCACCTCCGTGGTCTCGGTGTTCGACCGCCGGCTGCAACGGGTGGCGCGCTCGCGCCCCCATCCCACCGAGAGACCGCCCGCCTCCCTGCAGGCGCTGCTGGAGAAGGGCAACCCGGAAGGCATGGGCACCACCTTCACCCTGGACGGCGTGCGCAGCCAGACCGGCTATACGCGCCTGGCGGCCTGGGGCTGGGTGGTCGCGACCAGCATCGCCGCGGCCGACGCCGGCACCGGCGTGTACGAGGCGCTGGGCGCGGTGGCCGCGGGCCTGTTCGCCTCGCTGGCGCTGGCGGCCATTCTCGCCTGGTACTTCGCGCGCGACGTCGCGGACCCGATCGACGCCCTCAAGGCCGCGGCCGGGGCGCTCGGGCGCGGCGATCCGGTGCACCTGCCGCGGCTCGACATCGCGGAGCTGCAGGAGGTCGGCGCGGCCCTGGAACACGCCTCCACCGACCGGGACTGCGCCGCGCAGGAACGCCGCGCCGCCGAAGCCGAACGCGAGACCCTGCTCGCCCGCGCCACCGAGGCGCTGCAGCGGGCCGAGGAGGCCGGCCATGCCAAGGACGAATTCCTGGCGATGCTCGGCCACGAACTGCGCAATCCGCTGGCGCCGATGTCGACGGCCCTGCACCTGATGGCGCGCAAGGGCGATCCCGGCACGCAGCGCGAGCGCGAGGTGATGGAGCGCCAGGTCGCCCACATGAAGCGCCTCGTCGACGACCTGCTCGACGTCTCGCGCATCACCGGCAAGCGGCTCGAGATGCGCCTGCAGCCGCTGCACCTGGCCACCCTCGTGCGCCACGCCGCCAGCGCGGTCCAGCCGGTGCTCGGGCTGCGCCACCTGGACCTCCGGATCGACGGCGGGGCCGAGGCCCTCTGGGTCGCGGGCGACGAGGTGCGGCTCGCGCAGGTGCTCAACAACCTGCTCGGCAACGCAATCAAGTTCACCGGTCCCGAAGGCGCGATCACCCTGGGGCTCGCG
This sequence comes from Ramlibacter monticola, assembly GCF_016722785.1. Classification (GTDB taxonomy): domain Bacteria; phylum Pseudomonadota; class Gammaproteobacteria; order Burkholderiales; family Burkholderiaceae_C; genus Ramlibacter; species Ramlibacter monticola. Next base: position 230,369 of record NZ_JAEQNE010000006.1, read on the forward strand.
CAGGCCGGCGCCGAAGCGCGGATCACGGTCGCGGACGACGGCGTCGGCATGCCGCCCGAAGTGCTGAAGCACGTGTTCGACCAGTTCTACCAGGCTCCGCAGGGCGTGGACCGCTCGCGCGGCGGGCTCGGGCTGGGCCTCGCCATCGTGCGCAGCCTGCTCGAGATGCACGGCGGCGGGGTGGAAGTGGCGAGCGCGGGCGCCGGCCGCGGCAGCACCTTCACGGTGCGCCTGCCGGTGGCCGCCGCCCCGCCCGAGGCAGCCGCCGCGGCAGAGGCGGGCCTGGCGCCCCCCTACCGCCAGCGGGGCCGCATCCTGCTGGTGGAAGACAACCGCGATGCCGCCGACACCGCGGCCGTGCTGCTCGAACTGTCGGGCCTGGAAGTCCAGGTGGCGTACGACCCCGGCGTCGCACTGAGCATGCTGGAGCGCTTCCCGCCCGACGTCGCGGTGCTCGACATCGGCCTGCCCGGCATGAACGGCTACGAGCTGGCCGGGCGGTTGAAGGCGCACCCCAATGGCAGGAACTGCTATCTTGTGGCGCTGACCGGGTACGGCACCGCGTCGGACCTCGCCCGTGCGCGCGCGGCCGGCTTCCGCCAGCACCTGGTCAAACCCGCGGCACCGGATGCGCTGCTGGAGGCGATCCGGGAGGGCCTGCGGGAGAACACGGACAGGAGATCCCCATGACCTTGCACCGTCGCCAGTTCCTCCATGCACTCGCCTTCGCCGCGGCCTCGCCCGCCATCGCGGTCGCGCAGCAGCCTCGCACCACGCGCCTGCGCGGCACCGTGGAGGCGATCTCCGACTCGAAGCTGACCCTGCTCGAACGCAGCGGCCAGCGCATGGAACTCGCACTGTCCCCCAACTGGATCGTCACCGAGGTCTATCCGGTGAAGCTGGAAGACGTGAAGGCCGGCAGCTTCGTCGGCGTGGGCGGCATGCCGCAGCCCGATGGCAGCCAGCGCGCCATCGCCGTGGTGCTGTTTCCCGAAACCATGCGGGGCACCGGCGAGGGCCACTATCCGTTCGACTTCCTGCCACAAAGCACCATGACCAATGCGACCGTGGCCGACGTCGCGAAGTCGCCCACGGGCGAGCGGCTGGAACTTAAGTACAAGGATGGCCAGAAGACCATCATCGTGCCGCCCGAAGCGCCGATCGTGAGCCTGCGCCCCGGCGAGCGCGGCATGGTGCAGGCCGGCCAACGCGTGGCCGCCGTCGTGCAGGACGTCAACGGCACGCCCACCGTGGTGCGCGTGAACGCCGGCCGCAACGGCTTCGCCCCTCCCTACTGAGAAGAAGGAACGACCCTGACCGAAGCCCGGCTGCGTGAAGAGATCTGCCGCGTGGGCAGGAGCCTGTTCGAGCGCGGCTACGTGCACGCCACTGCCGGCAACATCAGCGCGCGCCTGGACGACGGCTTCCTGATCACGCCGACCGACGCCTGCCTCGGCTTCCTCGAGCCGGAGGCGCTGGCGAAGGTGGACCTGCAGGGGCGGCAGGTGGGCGGCGCACCGGCCAGCAAGACGCTGATGCTGCACCGGCGCATCTATGCGGCGCACGCCGCGCCCGCGGCGGCGCCGCGCTGCATCATCCACACGCACAGCACCCACTGCGTGGCGCTGACGCTCGGCGACCCGCAGGGCGAACTGCTGCCGCCCATTACTCCTTATTTCGTAATGAAGGTGGGGCACGTGCCCGTTGTTCCCTACCACCGCCCTGGCGCGCCGGAAGCGGCCGAGGCCGTGGCCTCGCTGATCACCCGCTACGCCGGCCGGGGCACGCCCTTGCGCGCCGTGATGCTCACGCGGCTGGGGCCCAACGTCTGGCACGACTCGCCCGCGCAGGCGATGGCCGTGCTGGAGGAGCTGGAGGAGACGGCGAAGCTCTGGGCGATCGCCGATCCGAAGCCGCATCCCCTCGGGGAGGACGCGCTCGACCAGCTGCGCATTGCATTCGGCGCGCGCTGGTGAACGCGGGCCCCGAAGGGCAGCGACACAAGCGATTACATCTTTCTCCCGATGGTGGGAGTCCAACGGCACCTTCGTTCATCGGTGCGGCGAGGAAGCCTCTCTACACTCGCGTCCACGCCCCTTCGCGGGCGCAGCTCGCCCCTCTTTCCTCCGCCC
>NZ_JAEQNE010000006.1:237500-395471 GCF_016722785.1 Ramlibacter monticola
GCACCTTCGGGGATCCCAGCAGCGCCTGCGCGAAGCCGAGCCGCTGGCGCATGCCCTTGCTGTACTCGCGCACGGCGCGGCCGGCGGCGTGGGTGAGGCCCACGAGTTCCAGCGCGGCGGCGCAATCTCCCAGCGGCGCGCCCTTCAGCCGCGCGAAGTAGTGCAGCGTTTCCGTGCCCGTGAGGTTGTCGTAGAGAACGACGTTTTCCGGCAGGTAGCCGATGCCGCGCCGTACGGCGCGGAAGCCGCGCCCCTGCACCGACGCGCCGTGGATGCGGATCTCGCCGTCGGTGGCGCGCACCAGCCCCAGCATCATCTTGAACAGGGTGCTCTTGCCGGCGCCGTTGTGGCCAATCAGGCCGAACACCTCGCCGTTGCCGATCTCCAGGTCCACCCCGTTGACGGCGTACACGGGGCCGTACAGCTTGACGGCGCCGCGCACGCTGATCGCGGGCGCCTCAGTGCGGGAGGGGCCGCTCTTTTCCATTCCAGTCGCTCCAGGTCTTGTGGGTGGGCTTCATGCGCGGCTTGGGCTCCACCACGCTCGGCACGCGCAGCAGCGGGAACTGCTGGCTCACCAGCCGCAGTGCCTGCACCGCGGGGCTGGCCAGCAGCAGGCGCGCCGCGGGGTGGCGCCAGATCATCCGGTCCACCAGGTCGTTGGCTTCGTAGGGGACGTCGCCACGGCCGTTGCCGTCGCGGTCCCAGCCCAGGTAGTTGCTCCAGTAGTTGCCCTGCTCGCCGCCCCAGGTCTCGTCGCGCGAACCGACGTAGCGCACCTGCTCGCGGTTGCCGATGAAGTCGTTGCCGTCCACCTTGTTGCGCGTGGACCCGGCGGCCAGGTGCACGCCCACCTGGTTGTTCACGACCAGGTTGCCCGCCAGGCTGGCGTACTCCACGTCGTAGATGAAGAAGCCGCGTGCGTTGCCGGCGACGACGTTGTTCTCGACCCGCGAGTCCTGCAGGGTGCGCAGCATGATGCCGTGGTCGGTGTTGCCCCAGGCGCGGTTGTTGCGCACCACCTGGTCGCGCACTTCCATGAGGGCCAGGCCGCCGCGGTTCAGGTAGCTGTCGTTGTCCTCCCAGAGGTTGCGGTAGGAGTTCATGTAGTGCGTGCCGTAGCGGCTGTGGTGCAGCCGGTTGCCGCGGAAGATGGCGTCGTGCGACACGTCCACGTAGAGCGCGTCGCGCACGAAGCTGATGTGGTTGCGCTCGATGCGCGCGCCGGTCGTGTTGTACAGCTGCACGCCGTTGCCCCGCTGCGAGGAGGCGTAGTCGCGCTTGCCGACGATGATGTTGTCCTCCACCCGCACGTCGTTGGCCTTCTCGATCCACAGGCCGAACAGGTTGTAGACCAGGTCGTTGCGGCGGACCACGGTGCGGTGCGCACCGGGTTCGACGTAGATGCCGGCGTTCTGCGCCAGCAGGCTGTCGCCCGAGTCGCGCACGATCAGGCCCTCGATCGTCACGTCGGCCGACTTGATGCGGATGGTGTCGCCCTGCATGCCGCCGCTGAGGGTGGGCTTGCCGATGCCGCGCAGGGTCAGCGGTTTGGAGATCACCAGGTTGCCCTCGTACCGTCCCGGCTGCACTTCGACCACGTCGCCGGCGGCGGCCCGGTCCAGCGCGGGCTGGATGGCCTCGCCGGCGCGCACCGGCCACGTCGCCGCCTGCGCGGCGCCGGCCAGGGCCAGGAGCAACAGGGCGAGGAGGCGCTTCATCCCGCCACCGGCCAGCCGAGCGCCTTCAAGGCCAGGAACAGCGAGGCGCCGATCAGCAGGTTCTTGAACGCCACGTAGCAGAGCATGTCCATCACCGACGCGACCCGGTAGCGGCGGCCCCACCAGGGACCGTCCTTCACGTAGCGCTTGGCGCGCAGGCGCACCAGCACCTCGTAGACGCTCCAGCCGAACCACCAGCCGATGATGCCGCCGGCGCGCAGCTCGCCCAGCGCGGCACCCACCCAGGCCAGCGTCACGGCCAGCGCCAGGGCGATGCCGGCGGCGCGCAGCAGTGTGTGCGGGGCGCCGACGCCGCGGCGCCAGGGCCACACGTGATCCCAGATCTCGGCGCAGATCCAGCCGCACAGGCCGGGCTGGCCGGCGGCGTACGCCGGCTGCGCGGGATCGGTGGGCATGCGGGGATCGACCATCAGAGCTTCTCCACCGGAATGATGGGGATGAAGTAGCCATCCCGATTGATCCTCGTCAGCGGCAGCCCGGCGACCTCGCGGCGCTTGCGTTCCTTTACCAGGGGCGGGCAGGCATGCGTGTCCGTGTACAGGACCATGCAGTCCAGGCAGTGCAGGCACTCGCGGTGGTCGATGCGCCCGTCGGCGTCGATCGCCTGGGCGCCGCAACCCTTGGCGCAGGCCTTGCACGTGCTGCACTCCTGCTTGCGGCGCAGGCCGAACCAGCGGAAGGTCGAGGGCATCGCCAGCGAGGCGCCCAGCGGGCAGAGGTACTTGCAGAAGGGCCGCTCGACGAAGATCGACAGGGCCAGCAGCCCCGCGGCGAACAGCGTGTAGGGCCAGGAACGCTGGAACCAGCCGACCAGGAAGGTGGTCTTGAACGGTTCCACCTCGGCGAGCATCTCCGCCGTGGTCATGGAGAACATCGAGACCGCCAGCAGGCCGAAGAACACGCCGTACTTGACCCACTTCAGCTTGTCGTGCAGCCGCTTGGGCAGCGCACGCTGGAAGCGCCTGAGCCCGATCGCGCCGGCCGCCTTGTAGATCAGCTCCGAGAGCGAGCCGAAGGGGCACAGCCAGCCGCAGAACAGGCCGCGGCCCCACACGAACACCGTGAGGATGATGAACACCCAGAACAGGAAGATGAACGGATCGCTCAGGAAAAGCGCCCACTCCCACTTGAACAGCAGCGCATGGAACCAGGTGAGCACCTGGGTGATGGAGGGCTGCGCCATCACGCCGAAGCCCACGAAGGCGATGCTCAGGATCCAGGCGGAATACTTGAAGATGTTGACCGGCCACTTGTTCTTGCGGGTCGCGCGCTTCGTCATCTGGTCGCGGAAGGCGTAGGCCGTCGCCACCAGCGCCAGCAGCAGGCCGAACAGCGCGATCTCCGGTGCCTTGGCCTTCCACACCTTCAGCCAGGCCGGCGGCGGCTCCTGCACTTCCGGCCGGCCGCCTTGCAGCGACCAGGCGGGTACCCAGTACTTCGCCTCGAAGCTGGCGAAGCTGCGCGTGCCGGTGGCGCGGTCGACCCGGTTGCCCAGCATCACCAGCTTCCAGGGATAGGCACCGGAAAAGGCGCCGGAGCGCACGATGAAGATCGCGGATTCGTTGTACGCGGGCGCGCCGGTGGCTTCCAGCCCGTACAGGTTCTGGTAGTCCAGGTCGCGGAAGGTGAAGGTGTCCAGGCCCTGGCGCAGCTGCACCCGGTCGTAGATGCCGCCGCGCACGAAGCCGGAGCCCTTGAAGGACTCCTTGCCTCCCGTGCGGATCACGAAGATGGCCTGCTCGTTCGGCTTGAGCTGGGACATCAGGCTCTCCCAGGCGGTCTTGCCCAGGAGCGAGCGGCCGATGTCCGGCGCGTTGAGCGCGCCGAACCACAGTTCGATGAAGGGCTCGGAGGAGCGCGGCAGCCCCACCTGCTCGGGCGCGACGGCCAGGCGCTGCACCGCGCCTTCCTTCGCCAGCGCGGCCCAGTCCAGCGTGCGGCCGGTGTCGGCGAACTTCGCCGGCTCGCGCACCGTGGGCGCGAGGATGCCGGTCTGGCGCGCGACGGCGCCGCCGGAGGTCATCATGACCTGGTTCTGCGCGATCACCGTGACGGTGGCGCCGGAAATTGCGTCGAGGCCCACCACGTCCTCCTCGGGACGGGAGCGGCCGATTTCCACCTTGTCGCCGACGAACTTCCCGAGGTATTGCTCGTTGAACTTCACCAGCGCGGATTCGGGAATGCCCAGCAGCAGGATGGGCTCCGAGTGCTTCAGGACCTTCACGCCGACGAAGCGGCCCTTGAGGTCCATGCCGATCAGCGTCACCACCGGCTTGCCGGAATAGGCCGGCGTGTCGGTGATGTCGGTGGACAGCATCACGTACCCCAGCAGCGCGGGCTTGCCCTGCGTGTCCTCGCCGTAAGCCTCCACGTAGGGCGGCTGGCCCTTGCGCTCGGAGAACGTCTTCGCGCCAGGGAACACCTGGGTGCAGGGGACCAGGTCGCACAGCCGCCGCGCGGTGTGGAGGTCCTCCGGCAGCTTGGCCTCGTAGGCATCGGCCCAGGCGAACCCCGGGACGAGCAATGCGGCAGCCAGCGCCCACAGGCGCATGAGATACGAGAACAGGGTCATGGTACGGCGGGAGCCCCGCGCGCCGGGCGCGGGGCTCGGGCGAGGCGTTACGCCTCGACGATCATGCGGGTGCGCATCTCCAAGTGGAGCGCGTGGCAGAAGTGCGTGCAGTAGCACCAGAACACGCCGGGCTTGTCGGCCACGAAGGTGACCGACTTCGTCTCCTGCGGGTTCACGATGAAGTTGACGTTGTGCTGCGGGATCGCGAAGCCGTGCGTGAGGTCCTCCACCTTGTCCAGGTTGGTCAGGATCAGCGTGACCTCGTCACCCTTCTTCACCTTGAACTCGCGCATGCTGAAGGCCGGCGCCTGCGACGTCATCTTCACGGTGACCTTCCGGCCGTTGCGCGTGACGCTGCTTTCCTTCGGGTCCTTCACCGCGATGGGCGAATCGTCCAGGTTGTAGACCTGCTTCGGCTTGACCAGCTCGCGCTTGAAGATGATGAAGTCGTGCGGCTCGCCGCGCACCGGGTGGTCGGCCATCAGCACCATCTTGTCGCCCGAGATGTCGATCAGCTGCTCGTTCTCGGGGTGCAGCGGGCCGGCGGGCAGGAAGCGGTCCTTGGAGAACTTGCAGCCCACGGCCAGGTACTTGCCGTCGGCGGCCCTGGTCTCGGACTGGCTCGCGTTCAGGTGGCCCGGCTGGTACTGCACGTCGATGCGGTCGACCACGTACTTGGCGTTCTTGTCGCCCTTGTGGAAGGCGATGGCCTTCTCGACGTTCCACTTGACCACCTGGCTGTCCAGGAAGAGCGTGGTGTAGGCATTGCCGCGGCCGTCGAAGGCGGTGTGCAGCGGGCCCAGGCCCAGCTCCACTTCGGCGACGATCGCCTCGTCGGCCTTGGCCAGCTTGCCGTCGAAGTACTCCAGCACCTTGGCCAGCTCGATCACGGTGCCCGTGGGCGACAGCTTGCCGGCGCAGATGAAGTACTTGCCGTCCGGGCTGGCGTTCACGCCGTGCGGGTTCTTCGGCACGGACACGTAGGCGGTGAGCGCCGTCTTGGGGTCCTTGTTGGCTTCGCGCGTGCCGTCCACGACCGGCACCTTGGAGGTGCCGATGGTCTTGAACTTGCCGGCCTTGACGGCTTCCTCGATGCGGGCGATGTTGAAGAACAGGCAGGCGTCGCGCTCGGCGGACATCATGTCCTCGTACTTGACGCCCATCTCCGTGTTGTACTGGTTGGTCGCGGCCAGCTTGCCGTCGTAGGACGTGGCCGTGAGGTCGCAGTTGCCGTCGATCAGGACCTGCCAGCGCACTTCCATCGTCTCGGCGTCCACGCAGGTGAACATCGAGCGGTACTTGGTGCCGTCCTCGATGCCGGCGTTGGGCAGGGGGACCGAGAACTCGGCGCCGCAGAACACGCGGGTCGTGTAGTTGATGTTGGCGTCGACCGGGTCGCGCTTGTCCGGGAAAATGCCGTGGAAGCCCTGCACGTTGGGCAGTTCGGTGATCTTGTCGCAGACGAAGTAGTCGAGGCGGATGCGCGCGATGCGGCTGTTGATCTTGTCGTTGATCCAGGCATAGCGGCCGTCGTAGTTGCCGTCCTTGTAGGAAGCGTGCACGTGGTGGGTGTCGGCCACGGTGTACTTCAGGCTGCCGTCGGCCTTCGTACCCATGATCTGCTTGGACTCGTTGGTGATGCCCCAGCCGACCAGCGCGTCGGGCACGAACACCGGGATGCGCATGATTTCGCGGCCCGAAGGCAGGCCCAGCACGCGCATGTCGCCGGTGTGGCCGCCACTCCAGAGACCGTAGTACGTATCCAGCTCACCCGGCTTCAGGTGCGCCGCATTGGCGTGCTCGCCGGGATTGGCGAGCGCCGGTGCAGAAGCCGCCTTGGCGGCCGGCGCGGTCGCCGGCTTCTCGGAGCAGGCCGCGAGGCCGACGCCGGCCAGGCCCGCCGCCGCAGCGGTGCCCAGGAAGCGACGGCGCGCGGGGGTGGGCTCGGGGTGCGAAAGATCTTTCGCTCGGTTCATGGATCAAGGTCCTCTGGTTACAAAATCGTTCGCGCACCGTGCATCGGCGCGCCTGTCTTTCTCGTCCCATGCGAATCATCGGCAGCTACGCAAAAGGTGTATTTGAGATGCATCAATCAAGGCCCATCTATTTCTCCACGCATGGGTCGCCCTCTCTAGAATCACCGCGCACTCCTTCGAAACGACGAGACCCCGAGATGAAATACCTGACCATTGCACTCCTCTTTGCGGCGGCCCTCGCCGGCTGCAGCAAGCAGGAGGCTCCCGCGCCCGCGGCGGCACCTGCCGCTCCGGCGGCTGCGCCCACACCGGCCGCAGCGCCTGCTGCAGCGACCACCACTGCAGCGGCCGACAACGCCGTCGGCAAGTCCCTGTATGGCAAGACCTGCGCGCTGTGCCATGCGGCCGGCGTGGCGGGCGCACCGAAGCCCGGCGACAAGGAAGACTGGGCGCCGCGCATCGCCCAGGGCATGGACGTCCTGGAGAAGCACGCCATCGAGGGCTTCACCGGCAAGAAGGGCCAGATGCCCCCGCGCGGCGGCTCCACTGCCTCCGACGACGAGATGAAGGCCGCGGTGCGTTACATCGTGGACCAGTCGCGCTGATGACTCCCGCCGATCCTGCGCGGCGCCGCCTGCTGCTGGCAGGCGCGTGTCTCGCTGCGTGGCCACTCGCCGCGAGCGCCGCGCGGGCGCCGCAGCGCGTGCGCGACTCGCGCGCCCTCATGGGCACGCGCTTGGACGTGGCGGCGCAGGGGCCGGACGCGGAAGCGCTGCAGCGCGCAATCGATGCGGCCTTCGCCCGCATGACGGCGCTGAGCGCGCTCATGAGCCACTACGCGCCTGCGAGCCAGGTCTCCGCGATCGGGCTCGCCGCCGGCCTGCAGCCGGTGGAGGTCGCGCCCGAACTGATGCAGGTGCTGCACATGGCGCGCGACGTGGCGCGCCGCACCGACGGCGCCTTCGATCCCACCGTCGGCGCGCTGGGCCTGTGGCATTTCGATGCGCCGCAGTCCTCGATCCCCACGGCGTCGGAAATCCGGCGCAGGATTTCCAGCGTCGACTGGCGCCATCTCGTGCTCGACGAGCGCCGGCAGACCGCGTACCTCACCGAGCGCGGCATGCGGCTGGACCTGGGCGGCATCGCCAAGCTCTCCATCCTGCAGTCCGGGCTGGACACCCTGCAGGCGCACGGCGTGGGCACGGCCCTGGTCAACGGCGGCGGCGACGTGGTCGCCTGCTCGCAGAGAGGGGATGCACCCTGGCGGGTCGGCATCCGCGATCCGCGCGCGCCGCAGCGGCTGCTCGCGACCCTCGAAGTCCGCAGCGGCTTCGTCGCTTCCTCGGGCGACTACGAACGTTTCTTCGTGCAGGACGGCCGGCGGTGGCACCACGTGCTGGATCCGCGCACCGGCCGGCCCACCGAGGGCGTGCGCGGCATCACGCTGGTGGCCGACTCGCTGGAGGCAGTGAACGGGCTGGGCACGGCCGGAATGGTGCTCGGCGCGCGCGCCGGGCGGGAACTGCTGCGGCGTGGCGAGGGCGTGGAAGCGCTCATCGCCTCGGCGGATGGCGGCCTCTGGATGACGGACCGCCTGCGCGCGCGGCTTGTGCCCGTGGCGGGTTGATCCTACGCGCGCCTCGCGGCCCGGCGCCACTGCAGCGTCTCGCCCAGCAACGCGCCCCAGGCCAGGTGGTCCGCGAACTGCGGCCAGAACGGCAGCGCTGCCACCGAAGGGAACAGCAGCGGCGCGATCACCCGCAGGTCCAGCCAGGCGACCGCCGCCGATCCCGCGAGCGCCCACAGGGCCACGCGGCGGCGCGGCAGCAGGCACGCGAACACCAGCGTCCAGAGCGCCGACACCGCGGGGTGCACCACCGCCGCAGCCGCGAACAGCACGGGGGTGGCGTTCGCGCCGGGCAGCAGCATGCGCCCGGCGGCGCGCGTCGCCTCGAGCGGGTCCGCCCCCGTGAGCAAGGCGTACAGCGTCGACGGCAGGCCGCTGAAGACCGTGGCCACCAGCCACGCCAGCGCCAGGTCGCGCAGGGGAAAGCGCAGGCTCAAGGCTGGATCAGGCCCCAGCTCAGCCCGATCAGCGTCAGCTCCGCCTGGTTGGCCACGCCCAGCTTCTGCTTGATGTTGTACAGGTGCGTGCCGACCGTGCTGCTGGCCAGCTTCAGCTGCTCCGCGATCTGGGGCACCGTGAAGCCCTGCGCCAGCTGGATGAACACGGCGAATTCGCGCTCGGACAGGACGTCCGACGGACTCGCCTCCCCTTCGACCTGGGCCTGCGCCATGCGGTGGGCGATGTCGGGATCGACGTAGCGCTCGCCCCGGGCGACGGTGCGCACCGCCTCGATCAGCGCATCCGGGGCGCTGCGCTTGGAGAGGTAGCCCAGCGCACCGCCATTGAGGGCGCGCTGCGCGTACGCGACCGCGTCGTGCGCCGACAGCGCCAGCACGCGCGCATCGGGCCGGTGCGCCAGCAGGCGGCGCAGCGCCTCCAGGCCGCCCATGCCGGGCATGGAGATGTCCATCACCACCACGTCCGCCAGCACCCGCGGATCGTCGCGGCAGGCCTGCTCCCCGCTCTCGGCCTCGGCCACCACCTCCATCTGCGCGGTCGCCAGCAGCATGCGGAAGCCCATGCGCACGACGGCGTGGTCGTCGACCAGCATCACGCGGATCATGCGGCCTCCGCCAGCGCCGGCGCCAGCGGCAGCCGCGCGCACAGTTCGGCGCCGCCTTCGGGCCGCCGCGACAAGCCCAGTTCGCCGCCCACGGCATCGGCCCGTTCGCCCAGCCAGCGCAGGCCGAAATGGCCGGGCCGGGACCAGTCGGCGGGCGGCCCCACGCCGTCGTCCTGCACCCGCACCACGAGGAAGTCGCGCTCGCGCGCCAGCTGCACGCGCACCCGGCGCGCGGACGCGTGCTGCAGCGCATTCGTGAGCCCTTCCTGCACGATGCGGTAGGCGGCCAGCGTCGTGGCCGGGGCCAGCTCCGGCGGCAGGTCCCGCAGGTCGTGCTCGATGGCCACCGCAGGGTGCGCGGAGCGCGCCCGCTCCAGCAGTTCGGCCACCGCCTCGCCCAGGCCCAGGGACTCCAGTTCCATCGGCGCCAGCCGCGGGATCATGCGGTGCATGGCGTCGTAGAGGCGGCCGGCCTCGTCGGCGATCACGCCCGCGGCCTGCGCCGCCTCGGCGTCGGCGTCCCCGCATCGGCGCGCGACCGACAGCGCCAGGCTGCGGATCGCCGTGACCGACTGCCCCAGCTCGTCGTGCAGGGCCCGCGCGATCTCGCGCCGTTCCGTTTCGATGTGGGTCTCGATCAGCCCGGCCAGCTCGCGCGAATCGGACAGCCGTCGTTCCGCCTCGAAGGCGCGCTGGCCGCTGGCGATGTTCTCCTGCAGCACGGCGGCCATGCGGTTGAAGGCGCCGCCGATGGCGGCCGCCTCCCGCCCCGGCAGCGCCGGCAGGGTCACGCCGAAGTCGCCGGCCTTCAGGCGGTCGAGCGCCGCCACGATCTGCGAGAAGGGGCGCAAGGCCCGGCCCACGGCCCAGAACACCAGCACGTTGATCACGAGCAGCCCGCCGGCGCCGATGGCCGCGAGCGTCACCACCTCGTCCCAGCCGTCGAGCACGGCGCGCGAGGGTTCGGCGTCGATGGTCATGCGCCCGCCGGGCAGCTCGATGATCTGGTGCGACGGCTGCGGGACGACCAGCGCCGCGAACCAGTCGGGCGCCTCCCGCCCCACCTTGTAGGTCGAGGGCGGTGAACGGTAGAGCACCTTGCCGGTGGAGTCGGTCAGGGTGATGTCGTTGGCGCGCACGCGCCCGAGCTGCTCGAGGAAGCGCACCAGCCCGAGGGGGCCGCCCTCGGCGTAGACCCGGCCCACCCGGTTCAGCAACTGCGTGGTCACGCGGTTGGCGGCCACGATCTCCTCGCGCACCGCGCTGCGCAGCGACACGAGCTGCAGGGCGATCATCGACGCGACCAGCACGGTGATCACGCCGGCCACGATGAGGTTGATGCGCAGGCTGAGGCTCACCGATGCGGTCCTTTCGCGGCATTCGGCCTGAAAGCGCGGCCGTTGGCAATCGGGCGGATTCATGAAAATCTGGAAGACGGTGGCGGGCCGCAGCCCCTAAGCTCGGGTCGGAACAAGGGGCGCTCAAGGCGCTCAGCGCCGATTCGCCGGGACGGCGCCTCCAATCCCGGCACCACCCCACGAGGAGACCTTGATGACCTGGACGACACCGCAAGCCATCGATTTCCGCTTCGGTTTCGAAATCACGATGTACGTCGCGGCCCGCTGACGGGCGCCAGCGGCACCGCGCCGCAACGCGCGGTGCCGCGCACCGACTGCCCATGCGCGTGCATGTCCTGGGGGCTGCTGCCGGCGGCGGCTTCCCGCAGTGGAACTGCAACTGCCCCAACTGCACGCGACTGCGTGCCGGCCGGCTGAACGGGCGAGCGCGCACGCAATCCTCGATCTGCGTGCAGGGGCTGCCGGGGCCGGACTGGGCCCTCGTGAACGCGTCGCCGGACATCCTTGCGCAGATCCGCGCCGCGGCCGTCCTGCAACCCAACCGCGCCGCGCGCGACAGCGGCATCGCCGCCGTGCTGCTCAGCGACGCGCAGGTGGACCACTCCACCGGCCTGCTGATGCTGCGCGAGAGCACCCGGCCGCTGCCGCTGTGGTGCACCGACCCCGTGTACGAGGACCTGACGCGCGGCAACCCGATCCTGGGCGTGCTGGGGCACTTCTGCGGCGTCGAACGCCGGGCCGTGCCCCTGGACGGCAGCCCGTTCACGATCGACGGGGTGCCGGGCCTGCAGGTTTCCGCGATGCCGCTGGCGAGCAAGGCGGCGCCCTACTCGCCGCATCGCGAGCACCCGGTGCCGGGCGACAACATCGGCCTCACCTTCATCGACACGGCCAGCGGCCGGCGCCTGTTCTATGCGCCCGGCCTCGGCGAGCGCACGGACGCGGTGGATGCCGCGATGCGCGCCGCGCAGTGCGTGCTGGTCGACGGCACCTTCTGGACCGACGACGAGATGATCGCCATGGGCCTGAGCCGCAAGACCGGCCGCAGCATCGGCCACCTGCCGCAGTCCGGCCCCGGCGGCATGCTCGAGTGGCTGGCGGAACTGCCGCAGTCCACGCGCAAGGTGCTGATCCACGTGAACAACACCAATCCCATCCTCGACGAGGACTCGCCCCAGCGCGCGGAGCTCCGGCAGCGCGGCGTCGAGGTGGCCTGGGACGGCCTGGAAATCGAACCATGACAACCGCACCGGGAGACCTTGCATGAGCGCCCTGATCGACTCCGCCCTCGCCCCGCCCCGCGCGCCCGACACGGAGCCGGGGTGGAGCCGCGAGGAATTCGAGGCCCGCCTGCGCGACAAGGGCGCCGGCTACCACATCCGGCATCCCTTCAACGTGATGCTCAATACCGGCAAGGCCTCGCGCGAACAGGTGCGCGGCTGGGTCGCCAACCGCTTCTACTACCAGATCGCCATCCCGGTGAAGGACGCCGCGGTGCTCTCGAACTGCCCCGACCGCGAGGTGCGGCGCGCCTGGGTGCAGCGCATCCTGGACCACGACGGCAGCGGCGACGACCCGGGCGGCATCGAGGCCTGGATCCGGCTGGGCATCGCCGCCGGCCTCGCGCGCGAGGAGATCACCGACCTGCGCCACGTGCTGCCGGCGCTGCGCTTCGCGGTCGACGCCTACGTGAACTTCGCGCGCCGGGCGCCGTGGCAGGAGGCCGTGTGTTCCTCGCTCACCGAGCTGTTCGCGCCGGACATCCACAAGCAGCGCCTGGCCGGCTGGCCCGAGTACTACCCCTGGATCGAAAGCGCCGGCCTGCAGTACTTCCGCAACCGCGTGAGCCAGGCCCGGCGCGACGTGGAGCAGGCGCTGGCGCTGACGCTGGACCACTTCACCACGCGCGGCCAGCAGCAGCGCGCACTGGACATCCTGCAGTTCAAGCTGGACATCCTGTGGGCCATGAACGACGCGATGGGGAAGCACTACGGGGTGGCGGCGTGAGCGCCGCACGGCCGCCCGAAGGCGCTCGCCCCCTCCGCTCGCGGAGGGGGGAGGCGAAGCACGCAGTGCGGAGCCTGGGGGAGGTTGCCCTATGAACCCGCCCGCCGTCGAAAGCCGCCCGCGCGTGGCGGCCGGGTTCCGGCTCCAATGGGAGCCGGCGCAGGAGTGCCACGTGCTGCTCTATCCCGAGGGCATGGTGAAGCTGAACCAGAGCGCGGGCGAGATCCTCAAGCGTTGCGACGGCGCGAAGGACGTGAACGCGATCGTCTCCGACCTCGAGGACAGCTTCGGGACCACCGGCCTGCGCGACGACGTGCTGGCCTTCCTGGCCATCGCGATGCAACAACGCTGGGTGGAGCTGGCATGAAGCCCGGTCCGCCCCTGTGGCTGCTGGCGGAGCTGACCTACCGCTGCCCGCTGCATTGCGCCTTCTGCTACAACCCGCTGGACTTCGCCAAGCACGAGGACGAACTGCCCACCGCGGACTGGCTGCGCATCCTGCGCGAGGCGCGCGCGCTGGGCTCGGTGCAGTGCGGCTTTTCCGGCGGCGAGCCGCTGGTGCGCGACGACCTCGAGGAACTGGTGGCCGAGGCCCACGCCCTGGGCTACTACACCAACCTGCTCACCTCGGGGGTGGGCCTCACCGAAGCGCGGGCGGCGGCGCTGAAGGCGGCGGGCCTCGACCACGTGCAGTTGTCCTTCCAGGACTCCACCCGCGAGGTGAACGACTTCCTGTCGCACACGCGCACCTTCGACCTGAAGCAGAAGGTCGCCCGCATCATCAAGGCGCAGGGCTGGCCCATGGTGATGAACTGCGTGATCCACCGCCTCAACATAGACCACGTCGACCGCATCATCGCGATGGCCGACGAGATCGGCGCCGAATACCTGGAGCTGGCCAACACGCAGTACTACTCCTGGGCCTTCGAGAACCGCGAGCACCTGCTGCCCACGCGGGAGCAGCTGCGGCAGGCCGAGGAGGTGACGGACCAGTGGCGCGTGCGCCTGGCCGGGCGCATGCGCCTGTTCTTCGTCGCCCCCGACTACCACGACGGCAAGCCGAAGCGCTGTGTCAACGGCTGGGGGACGACGCTGCTGACGGTGGCGCCCGACGGCGTCGCCCTGCCCTGCCACACGGCGCGCATGCTGCCGGGACTGCGCTTCCCCAGCCTGCGCGACACCAGCGTGAGCGCCGCCTGGTACGAATCGGAAGGTTTCGAACGCTACCGCGGCACCGGTTGGATGAAGGAGCCCTGCAGCAGCTGCGAATTCCGCGAACAGGACCTGGGCGGCTGCCGCTGCCAGGCCTTCCTGCTGGCCGGGGATGCGGCGGCGGCGGACCCGGTCTGCCCCAAGAGCCCGGAGCACGGGCGGGTGCAAGAGGCGCTTCAGCGGGCGGAGCGCGGCGAGCCGCCCGAGCGGCCGCTGGTGTTCCGCGACCGGCGCAGCCGCGTCACGACCTGAATCCCGTTCGGCTTCGGCCGCTTCCCGGCCAAGCCCGCCAGTCGGGGATCAGGGCGCGGCCAGTCCGTTCGCCTTGAAGGTCGCCTGCGTGTCCTCGCTCGCCAGCAGGATCAGCAGCGAGAGGGCGGCGTTCGAATTGGACGCCATGGTCGACACCGCTCCCGCGTAGACGCCGGCATTCGTCCGGCCCGGCAGGTCCCTGGCGAGCAGGATGATGGAGCCGTCGGACACGGCGCCGTCCTTCGCCAGCGCCTCCAGCAGCGCCGGCGGCAGCACCGCGAGGTCGAACTCCTCGCCCCGGCGGAGGCGCTCGGCCAGCGCGTCGACGCCCTCGCTGACCACCACCACCTTGTGGCCGGTGCGTTTCTCGAAGGCGGGGGCCACGGCCGTGACGACCGGCTGGAATGCCTTGGCGGCGAAGACCTTCACGTCGTCCGCCGCAGCGGCCAGCGAGAAGCTCCAGCCGAAGGCGAACGCGGCCAGCAGGACGGCCCGGCGCGGGAAAGCAGTGGGGATGCGCATGGTGCGATTCTAGAGACGCGTGCCGCCGGCATCGCGCACGGTCCCGTCGCCCCTCGTCCTCGCCTTGACCGAAAGCAACAAGCGTCACGCCGACGCGCCGCCCGTGGTGCGCCGACCGCAGCCGGGCCCGGGGCTCAGCCCTGCCCCTTCTCCTGCACCAGCAGGCCCAGCGCGGCCCAATCCAGCTCGCCGCGGCCGCTTTCGCACAACTCGTCGACGAGGCGTTCGGCCAGCACGGCGCCCTGCAGGCCGGCGCCGGCGCTGCGCGCGGTGGCCAGCGCGATGCGCAGGTCCTTGCGCATCAGGCGCGCCCGGAAACCGGGCTGGTAGTCGCCGTCGATCACGCGCTGGCCGTGCTTCTCCAGCACGAAACTGCGCGCAGTCCCACCGAGCAGGACCTCGCGCATCACCTTCGGGTCCACGCCCTGCGAGCGCGCCAGCGCGATCGCGTCGGCGACGCCCAGCAGTGCGCCGGCCACGGCGACCTGGTTGCAGGACTTCACCGTCTGGCCCGCGCCGACCTCGCCCACGTGCGTGATCGCCTTGCAGAAGGCGCCCATCACCTCGCGCAGCGCCGCCACCGCGTCGGCCGGGCCGCCGATCATGCAGGCCAGCGTGCCGGTCTCGGCGCCCTGCTGGCCGCCGCTGATGGGCGCGTCGAGGAAGGTGACGCCCCGCGGCGCCAGCCGCTGCGCGAAGGCGCGCGCCGAGCTCGCGGCGATGGTGCTGGTGTCGACCACGCAGCTGCCGGCGGCGAGCCCCTGGGCGAGGCCGGCTTCGCCGAACAGGACCTGCTCCACCGCCGCGTCGTCCGACAGGCACAGGAACACCAGCCGGCAGTCCCGCGCCAGCGCAGCCGGCGAAGGGGCGCGCTGCGCCCCGGCGTCGACCACCGGGCGCGCCGCCTCGTCGCGGCGCGCGAACACCTGCAGCTTCCATCCCTGGCGCAGCAGGCACTGCGCCATGCCGCCGCCCATCACGCCGAGGCCGATGAAGCCCACCGGCTGCTGCCTGTCGAAAACCTGGTCCATGACGTCTCCTCCGGCGGGCGGTGCGTCCGCCGCCGCCCCGGCATCATGCCTCGTCGAGGCCTGCCACCACGTCCTGCGTCACCTTGCGGAAGGAGCGGATCGCCGGCGTCTCGTGGCCCCGGCGCCACGCCAGGGCCACGTGCACCGGCTCGGCCTTGTCGGCGATCTGCACGAAGCGCACCTGGCGCGGATGCAGGTTGCGCCCGCTGGCCGGGACCACCGCCACCCCGAGCCCCGCGCCCACCAGGCCCACCACGGTGTGGATCTGGGTCGCATGCTGCACCACGTCGGGCGTGAAGCCCGCCTGCCGGCACATCGCCTGCACGCGGTCGCTCAGGAGGGGCGCGCTCTGCTCCGCGAACATCACGAAGGGATCGTCCGCCACGCTGCGCAGGCGCACGAGGCGGCGGTCCGCCAGCGGATGGGCGGCCGGCAGCGCCAGCACGAAAGGGTCCGACAGGATGGTGAGCACCTCCAGCTCCGCCGGCGCGTGCTGCACGCGCAGCAGGCCGACGTCGATGGTCCCGCGCAGCAAGGCCGTGTGCTGCACCGTGATCGGCATCTCGTGCAGTTCCAGCTCGATGCCCGGATAGAGCTGGCGGAAGCGCCCGATGATCGAGGGCAGCAGCCCGTAGGTGGCGGAGTGGATGAAGCCCAGCGAGAGCCGCCCCAGCTCCCCCGCGCCCGTGCGGCGGACGTCGTTGAGCGTCCGCGCCAGTTCCTGCTGGATGGCGCGGCTGCGTTCCAGCAGCAGCGCGCCGGCCGGCAGCAGTTCCACCCGCCGCTGCGTGCGCCGCAGCAGGGGCGTGCCCAGCTCCTCCTCGATCTGCTGGATCTGGCGCGACAGGGCGGGCTGGGCGATGGCCAGCCGCGCCGCGGCGCGGCCGAAGTGCAGTTCCTCGGCCACCGCCTGGAAGTAGCGCAGCTGGCGCAGGTCGATCATTGGCAATGCCGCACGGGTATCAATCTGCGCTCAATTATGTATTGGACGCCCAACTGCCCCGGCCCGACACTCGCGGGATGCCGATCGAGTCTTCCGCCGCCGGCGCCGCCGCGGCGCCACCGGCCTCCCCCCGGACCGCCGCTGCCGCACCCGCCCTCGCGCTGCCCGTGCGCCTGGGCCACCTCCTGTCCCTCGACGACTTCGAGGAGGCCGCGCGCCGCCACCTGCCGCGCCCGGTCTTCGCCTACATCTCGGGCGCCGTCGAACGCAACCAGTCGCTGGCGGCCAACCGCGACTCCTACGCCCAGTACGAGTTCGTTCCCCGCGTGCTGGTCGACATCTCGCGCCGCTCCACCGCGGCCCCGCTGCTGGGCCGGCGCTACGCGGCGCCCTTCGGCATCGCGCCCATGGGCATCAGCGCCCTCTCCGCCTACCGCGGCGACCTGGTGCAGGCGCAGGCCGCGGCCGCCGGGAACGTGCCCATGGTCATGAGCGGCTCCTCCCTGATCCGCATGGAGGAAGTGGCCCGCGCCAACCCCGACGCCTGGTTCCAGGCCTACCTGCCGGGCGACGAGCCGAACATCGTGGCGCTGATCGAGCGGGTGCGCGCGGCGGGCTTCCGCACGCTGGTGATCACGGTGGACACGCCGGTCAGCTCCAACCGCGAGAACAACGTCCGCGCCGGCTTCTCCACGCCGCTGCGGCCCAGCCTGCGCCTGGCCTGGGACGGCCTCAGCCACCCGCGCTGGCTGTTCGGCACCTTCCTGAAGACGATCGCGCTGCACGGCATGCCGCACTTCGAGAACAACTTCGCGCACCGCGGCGCGCCCATCCTGTCGCAGGACGTGGTGCGCGACCTGTCCGAGCGCGGCCACCTGGACTGGCAGCACTTCCGCACCATCCGCCGCATGTGGCCGGGCCAGATCGTGGTCAAGGGCATCCTCGATGCGCGCGACGCCCGCCTCGCGGTGGACCACGGCGCCGACGGCATCATCGTCTCCAACCATGGCGGCCGCCAGCTCGATGGCGCCGTGGCGCCGCTGCGCGTGCTGCCGCAGGTGGTGGCCGCCTGCCCCGACGTGCCAGTGATGATCGACAGCGGCATCCGCCGCGGCAGCGACGTGCTCAAGGCGCTGGCGCTGGGCGCGAAGTTCGTCTTCGTGGGGCGGCCCTTCAACTACGCCGCCGCCGTGGCGGGGGAGGCCGGCGTGCGCCACGCGATCGCCCTGCTGCAGCAGGAGGTCTCGCGCAACATGGCCATGCTGGGCGTGAACTCGCTGTCCGAGCTCGATGCCAGCTACCTGCGCAAGGCGGGCGCCTGAGCATCCGCCGTACATTCCGCATTCTTCCCCGAGAGAGAGACTCCAGAACATGGTCGGATTCCAGATCCTCAAGCGCCACCGCCAGGTGGACCCGCGCCACGTCCAGGCCTTCGCCGACATCCCGGTGGCGAACGTCAGCGACTGCATGACGCGCCTGACCGCTGGCGGACCGCGCCTGCGCCCCATGCACAAGGGCGGCCGCCTGGGCGGCCCCGCCCTCACCGTGAAGTGCCGGCCCGGCGACAACCTGATGATCCACAAGGCGCTGGACCTGGCCGTGCCGGGCGACGTCGTCGTGGTCGACGCCGGCGGCGACCTGACCAACTCGCTGTTCGGCGAACTGATGCTGTCCTATGCGATGCAGCGGCGCCTGGGCGGCATCGTCCTGAACGGCGCGGTGCGCGACATCGACGTGATCGCCGCGGGCAGCTTCCCGCTCTATGCCGCGGGCGTCACCCACCGCGGCCCCTACAAGGACGGCCCCGGCGAGATCAACGTGCCGATCGCCATCGACGGCATGGTGATCCATCCCGGCGACCTGGTGCTCGGCGACGCCGACGGCCTGCTGTGCGTGCCCTACGACGACGTGGAGCAGGTGCTGGCCGCCTCGCGCGAGAAGGTCGCGCTGGAGCAGAAGACCATCGCCAACATCCGCGGCGGCACGCACGACACCTCCTGGGTCGACGCGCGCCTGAAGGCCCTCGGCTGCGACCCGGTCCCGCGATGAGCAGCGGCATGGCGCACGGCAAGCACGTGGTCCGGTCGGACCTCTGGCTCAATCCGGTCTTCGACGCGCGGCTGGCGCGGGAAAAGGACATCTCCCTCGGCGTCTTCCCGGTGCGCGGCAACGCCGCCGCGGCCTGGGAGATCCTCGCCGGCGCGAACGTGTACCACGTCTCCGCGGCCAAGGACGAACTGCCGCACGAGTGGTTCGCGACGAAGGAGTTGATCGCGCGCTGCCCGCGGCTCTTCTGCGTCTCCTCCAGCGGCGCCGGCTACGACACGGTGGACGTGCCGGCCTGCACCGCCGCGGGGATCGCGGTGGTCAACCAGGCCGGCGGCAACGCCGACTCGGTGGCGGAGCACACGCTGGCGATGCTGCTCTCGCTGTCGCGGCACATGCTGCAGTGCGACCGCCGCATGCGCCGCGAGACCGGCTTCACGCGCGAGGACATCATGGGCCACGAGGCGCGCGGCCGCACGGTGGGTGTGGTGGGCATCGGCAACGTGGGCACGCGGGTGGCGCGGCTGGCCCGGGCCTTCGGCATGGAGGTGGTCGGCACCGACCCCTACGTGGACGCGGCGGAGATCGAGCGCCGCGGCGCCCGCCCGGTGAGCCTGCAGCAGTTGCTGGAGCAATCCGACTTCGTCTCGCTGCACTGCCCGCGCGACGCCAGCACGCTGAAGATGATCGACGACGCGGCCTTCGCCCGCATGAAGAAGGGCGCGATCTTCATCAGCACGGCGCGCGGCGGCATCCACGACGAATCGGCCCTGGTGCGGGCGCTGCAGTCGGGGCATCTTGCAGGCGCAGGTGTCGACGTGTGGGACCGCGAGCCGCCGCCACTGGACCACCCGCTGCTGGCCATGGACAACGTGTACTGCACCTTCCACAACGCCGGCGTGACGCACGAGGCGCGGCGCAACGTGGCGCAGATCGCGGCCGACCAGATCGTGGAACTGCTGGGCGGCGCCCGGCCGCCGCGGCTGGTCAACCCGGAGGTCTGGCCGGCCTACCTGGAACGGCGCGCCCGCGCGCTGGCTTGAGGCCCCGGAAGAACGAACCAAGACGGAGACAAAGTAGTCATGCAACGCATTCCCTCCCTCCTGCGCCGGCTGCTGCCGACGCTGCTGCTGGCGGCCGCGGCCGCCGCGCCCGGCCTGGCGCGCGCCGCCTATCCCGAGCAGCCGATCAAGATGGTGGTGGCCTACGCCGCCGGCGGCGGCACCGACATCATCGCCCGCGTGATGGCGCCCTACATCGGCAAGTACCTGGGCCCCGGCGCGAGCATCGTCGTGATCAACCGTCCGGGCGCGGGCGGCGGCATCGGCTTCGCGGAAGTCGCCAACGCGCCGCCGGACGGCTACACCATCGGCTTCATCAACACGCCCAACGTGCTGACGATCCCGATCGAGCGCAAGGCGCCCTTCACCTGGCAGAGCTTCGACCTGCTGGGAAACGTGATCGACGACCCGGGCAACTTCTCGGTGCACGCGGACAGCCCGGTGAAGAACCTGGCCGAACTGGTGGCCTACGCCAAGGCCAACCCGGGCGCGGTGAGCTACGGCACCACCGGCATCGGCTCGGACGACCACCTCGCCGCCATGATGTTCGAGCGCGCGGCCGGCGTGAAGCTGACGCACGTGCCTTTCAAGGGCGCGGCCGAAGTGCACAACGCGATCGCCAGCAAGCAGATCTACATGGCCTCCATGAACATCGGCGAGGCCCTGCAGTACCAGAAGGGCGGCACGCCGCTGCGGCACCTGGGCCAGATGAGCGCGAGCCGCACCAACCTGGCGCCCGGTGTCCCCACCTTCAGCGAGCAGGGCTACAGGATCGTGATGGCCTCCCTGCGCGGCATCGCCGCGCCCAAGGGCCTGCCGCCGGCCGTGCGCGAGCAGCTGGTGAACGCGGTCCAGAAGGCCGCCGCCGACCCCGAGTTCCAGGCCAAGGCCGCCGGCTACTTCGCGCCGCTGCGCTACCTGCCGCCGGCGAAGTACGAGGCGGAACTGCGCGAGGCGGAGATGGGCTTCCGGCAGATGTGGAAGGAAATGCCCTGGGGGGAGAACAAGTAGCTTGCGTCGTCACTCCCGCGCACGCGGGAATGGCGCAGTCGCGATTCAGCGACCGAACAAGGCCGCGATGGAGCCGCCGGCCTTTTCCAGGCGCTTGCGCGCGGCTTCCGCATCGAGGGACAGGCGCGACATCACGATCGCGGTCTTCACGTGGCCGCCCGACGCATCGAGCAGCTGCGCGGCCTCGTCGCGGGAAACGCCCAGCGTCTCCATCAGGATCCGCTCGCCCCGGTCCTGCAGCTTCTGGCAGGTCACCTGCAGGTCCACCATCAGGTTGCCGTACACCTTGCCGGTCTTCACCATGGCGGCGGTGCTGATCATGTTCAGCACCATCTTGGTCGCGGTCCCCGCCTTCATGCGCGTGGACCCCGTGATCACCTCGGGCCCCACCAGCGGCGCGATCACCACGTCATGGGCCTGCAGCAGTTCCTCGGTGGGGTAGGTGCAGAGCAGGAATCCGGTGCGGGCGCCCCGCTCGCGCGCGCGCTGCAAGGCGCCGTGCACGAAGGGCGTGGTGCCCGAGGCCGCGATGCCCAGCACGAAGTCGCGGCCGTCCACCTCGCGGTCGTCCATCGCTTGGGCCCCATCCTCGGGGATGTCCTCGGCGCCCTCCTGCGCGCGCAGCAGCGCCTCGTAGCCGCCGGCCATGACGCCCTGCACCAACTCCGGCTCGATGCGGTAGGTGGGCGGCATCTCGGAGGCGTCCAGCACCCCCAGGCGACCGGACGTGCCGGCGCCGACGTAGATCAGCCGGCCACCCTGGCGGAAGGATTCGACGACCAGGTCGATCGCGCGCGCGATGTGCTCGCGCTCGTCGCTCACGGCCGCGGCCACCAGCCGGTCCTCGCCGTTGACCAGGTCGACGATCTCCAGCGACGACATCTGGTCGACGCGCAGGCTGCGCGGATTGCGCTGCTCGGTCAGGCGCGCATCCAGCGGCGGCTGGGCGGGCGGGTTCGGCTTGCGCGCGGCGTCCATGGCGGTGGGGGCGGGCTCCAGCTTCAGGTCAGGCATGCGGATGTCCCATGGTAGAGGTGATCCCATCCTCGCGCCACCACGCCCGCCAGGCTGTAGGAGCTCCGGCCCAATCCGTGTCCCCTCCCAGTGGCGGCACGGCTACAAGGCGTCGGGCAGGAGGCAAGACCCCATGCCCAGCACCAGCGCGGGCGTGCGCATGAGCGTGCCGCCCGGGAACGGCAGGGGGCGGATCCGCGCCAGCACGTCGAAATGCTCGACCTAGCGAACGGCGGCCCACAGCAAGGTGAGGCCCGAGCACAGCATGAGCCCGTCGACCAGCGTCCGGTACGCGCCCGGCGTGAGCGCGAGCACGATCGCCCGGCCGACGAAGGAACCCGCCATCAGCGAGGAGCCGACGATCAGCCCGTCCAGCACCACCGGCGCCGGCAGTGCGCCCAGCGCCTGGAACGTCGCCACCTTGGAGGCGTACATGCCGATGGAGGCGGCCGCCTCGGTCCCCAGCAGGCCGCCCCGCTCCAGGCCGTAGAAGGTGAAGAGCGGCACGGTCATCGGCCCGGTCGACACGACCAGCCCGGTCAGCACGCCCATCGGCCCTCCGAGCAGCGCGAGGTGCAGGCGGGTCAGGCGGAACGAGCGCCGCGCCAGCCAGCGCCGCAGCGGGATCAGCGACAGGAAGAACACGCCCAGCGCGAGTTCGGCCACGCCCGGCGGGATGGCCAGCAGCAGGCTGGCCCCGAGCACCGCGCCGGGAACGGCCGTCGCGCAATAGGCCAGGCAGGCGCGCCAGTCGATGTCGCGGCGCCAGGCGATCACGCGGCCGGCGTTGCCCATGATCGCGGCGATCGCCATGATCGGCACCGCCTGCCGGGCGCCGAACAGGAGCACCAGCACCGGCATCAGCACGATCGACGAGCCGGTGCCGACGACGCCGCCGAGCGTGCCCGCCGCCAGCCCCACCACGAGAACGAAGAGGTATTCCACGGCCGCGCATTCTGGGGCCGGGCGGCCGGGGCCGCAAGGCACGCCGTGGCCGCGTCGCACTTGACTTTTCTCAAGCGCACCCCGGCCGCCCTCTGCATCATCTCGGCGATGAAATATTCCGCACTCGCGTGCCTGCTCGCGATGGGGCTCGCCTGCGCCGCCTCGGCGCAGCCGACCGCGGCCACTCCGGCGCAGCCGGCGGCGTCCCATCCGGCGGCCGTCCTCCCGCAGTGGGCGCAGGACAAGCTGGCCGCGGCCAAGGCAGACCCGAAGCTCCAGGAGCAGGCCTACCGGCAGGGCGCCAAGCTCGCCACCTTCTGTGCCAACTGCCACGGCCCCTCCGGCCAGAGCGTGCGGCCCGACGTGCCCAACCTGGCCGGGCAGAACACGATCTACGTGCTGAACCAGCTGAACAAGTTCCACGACGGCCGCCGCAAGGGCGCCTTCTTCATGGAAGGCCTGGTGAAGGCGATGAGCAACGAGGAGCGCTTCGCCGTCGCCGTCTATTACACGAACCAGGAAGCGCCCGCGGCGCGGCCGTCGGGCGACGCGAAGCTGGCCGCCCAGGGCAAGGCGGTGTACGAGAACGGCTGCAGGAAGTGCCACGGCGAGTCCGGCGCCGGCAGCGAGAAGAACTCGCGCCTCGCCGGCCAGCAGCCGAACTACCTGGAAACGGCGATCCGGCGCTACCGCGACAACGACGTGCGCACCGACGAGAAGATGTTCAAGTACACCAAGGGCCTGACGGATGCCGAGATCAAGGCCCTGGTCGCCTACATCGGCGCCCTGAGGTGAGCGCCGTGTGGAATCAGCCTTCGGCCCCCATGCAGCGCGCGTAGTCGGCCGCCGTGAACGACCACGCCTGCGCGAAGCCCCCCACCACGCGTAGCGAGCGCGGTTCGATCAGGAACAGCGAGAAGTCGGCGAAGCCGAACATCTCCTGGCTGTTCGGGAAGCGCGAGAGGTAGGCCTCCTTCGCCGCCGCGTACAGCGGCGCCTCGGGCGGGCAAGGCCGCGCGTCGCCCTGCACCGTGACGCGCGCCAGCGCCTGCGGGGGCACCTCGGGCGCGCGCTCGTCCATCACGAGCAGGCTGACGCCGGGGTGCTGCTCCATGTCCTTCGTGTGCGTGGCCAGCCGGCTCACGTGGATCACGAAGCCGCGACCCTGCGGCGCCAGCGCATAGGGCACCATGGAGACGAAGGGTTCGCCGTTGTGCAGCGTGCCGAGCGCGGCGATCTCCTGCCGTTCCAGCAGCTGGCGCAGGGCCCCCGCCTGGATTGCGTTCATGCCTGCTCCTTGCGTGCGGCGTCAGCCATTGGCTCTGGGCCGCAATGCGGCGCATTGTCGCGCGAGGGATTCGAGGCCGGCCTGGTCGGTGCGCAGCCAGGCGCCGCCGCGCAGGGCAGCGTCGACCGCGAGGCCCTTGCCGTCGGCCACCGCCTTCGGGAGGGTGGCGAACAGGGGCGGCCGGGCCGGCTCGCAAGCGGGCGCGGGCTTGCCGGCCAGCGCATGGCAGCCGCGCAGCACCAGGTTGCCCTCCTTGTCCTTTTGCGCCTGGCCTGCGGCCGCGTCCGCGCGGCCCCAGCTCGCCTCCCAGGCGCGCTCGCCCTTGCGCACGTCGACCAGCAGGTAGTTCTTCTCCGCCGTCCACCGCGGCTGGCACTGGAACCAGAGGCCGGCATACGCGGCGTGCGCGGACTGCGCCAGCACCGCCAGCGCAAGCATCCCCAGCCCACGGACCCTGTCTTTCATTCGCACCCGTCCTTCCATTCGCGCGCCGGAGATTACACGAGGCGCGCCCCGCGCGATGCGACACCGCGCAAGCTTCGCGTTGATGGGCATGCCCTCGTCCATTAGACTCGCGAAGGTGAGGAAGTACCGGATTCCCGGCGGCGACGAGCCGCCTTCGCCAAGGAGGCGAGCATGAGGCTGCGCCCCCTGCTCGCTTCGTGGCGGCCTGCCCTCCCCGGCCCCTCGGCGGAGAGTGGCCGCCCCTTCCAGCTGACCCGCTACTTCACCGCCACCAGCCTGATGGCGTTCGTCGTGCTGGCGATCGCGCTGTACCTGCTGGAGCTGGGCGAGCAGCGCTTCTTCGCCGCGACCCAGCGCGAACAGGGCAACTTCCTCGCCACCGTGCAGGCGCAGCTGCTGCAGGAACAAAAGGAAGCGGGCCGCAGCAACCTGGTCTCGGTCCACGAAGCCGGCCACGTCACGCTGGCGCACGTGTTCGCCAATGCGCTGTGGGAGTCGCACTTCGCCCCGCTGGTCGCCCGCGCCCAGGCGGTGCCGGTGGAGCGTTGCCGCGCATCGGCCCCGGACGTCCAGCGCGGCCCCGTCGCGGACGCGAAGGCCTGCACCGCGGAGCTGCGGCGGCAGGTGGCCGCCCTGCCCGGCTTCCCCGACGTCGACGCGCCGGTGCGCGCGCTCATGCGCCGCACCAGCGTGTTCAAGATCAAGGTCTACGACCTGCGCGGCCTCACCGTCTATTCCTCCGAGCTGGCGCAGGTCGGCGAGGACAAGGCCGAGAACCGGGGCTGGCGCTCCGCCGCGGACGGCCACCCGGCCAGCGAGCTGGTCCACCGCAATCGCTTCAGCGCCTTCGAGGGGGAAGTCGAGCACCGCGACCTGATCCAGAGCTACATCCCGGTGGACCTGCCGCGCGGCGGGGTGGGCGGCGTCTTCGAGATCTACTCGGACGTCACCCCGCTGCTGCAGCAGCTCGATTCCGCCGGCCTGCGGCTGGGCGACGTGACGAAGCGCAACCAGGAGCGCGTGCAGCAGGCCGCCGAGCGCAACCAGGCGACGATGGAGCGGTCCTCCACGCGACTGCTGCTGGTGAGCGCGGCGCTGCTCGTGATGGTGTACCTCGCGCTGCTCTATCTGGTGCGCAACGCCCAGCGCATCATCGACGCCGAGGCGCGCGCCCGCGAGCAGATGGCCGTGCGCGAGCACGAGTGGCACCAGGACAAGATGGCCACCATGGCGACCATGGCGGCCCACATCTCGCACGAGGTGGGCAACCCGCTGGCGATCATCTCCGGCATGGCGGAGGAGATCGAGCACTGGCGCACGCCGGCCGACATCCAGCCGGAGATGGCCAGGACCATCGTGCAGCAGACCGCCCGCATCTCCGGCATGACGCGCCGCATCAGCGACTTCGCCACGGCCGGCAGCGACACCCCCGAAGTGGTGAACATCAACCAGGCGGTGAGCTCGGTGTGCGATTTCCTGCGTTTCGACCGCCGCTTCCGCGGCACGCCGATCGAGCAGCGCCGCGGCGAGGGGCTGCTGGCCTGCGAGGCGATCCCGGACCAGCTCACCGAGGTGCTGATGGGGCTGCTGCACGCCCTGGAAGAGAACTGCGAGCGCTGCGGCGGCGCCGGCGGCACCCGGCTGGTGGTGAGCACGGAGGCGCTGCAGGACACGGTGCGCCTCCACATCGCCTGCCAATGCGGCCCGCACCAGCTGGCCTGCCGCATCCCGCCCGACGAGGGCCGCATGGCCGCGGCCCGCCGTCGCATCGAGGGCATGGGGGGCGATCTGGAACTTTCGCTGACCGGCGTCGAGATCCGGTTGCCGGCCTGGAAGCCGCCGTCCGTGTCCTGAGGCGCCGCGGAAGCCAGCGGCTCAGGCCAGCCCGCACCACTCGGCGATGCGATGGGCCAGGTCCATCCACAGCGCCCAGGCGGCGGTGGCGGCCAGCAGGCCGCCGGCGATGCGGGTGCCCCAGTCCTTGCGCAGGCGGTTGCCCAGGTCCTGCAGCTTGCGGAAGGCGGCCGGGGCGAGCCCCAGCGCGATGCCGCTGCCCAGGGCGAACAGGGCCATGCTCAGCGCGCCCTCCAGCGGGCCGCCGGAGAGCGATGCCACCAGCAACGCCGAATAGAGCAGCCCGCAGGGCATGAAGGTCCACAGCGCGCCGGTCACGACGAGCCCGCCGCGGCGCTGCGCCAGCGGCCGCACGCGCTGCCAGATCCCGCGGCCGGCGGACTCCACCCACTGCGGCTGGCGGGCCTGCGCCAGCAGCATCACGCCCCAGACGAGCACGGCGACGTGGAACAGCGTCCAGGCCGGGCGCAGGGCGGCGGTGTGGGAGGAGAGCCAGGCGAAGCTCTGCACGGCCAGTCCGGCCGCGGCGCCCGCCAGGCTGTAACCCAGCAGGCGGCCGGCCTGGAAGGTCCACATGCCGCGGGCCGGCTTCGCGCCGACGCCGCGGATCACGCCGCCGCAGGCGGCGCCGCACATGGCCAGGCAGTGGGGTCCCCCGACCAGCCCCATCAGAAAGGCGGTGCCGGCGAGGGTGAGCGTCATCAGATGATCCGGGAGAAGCGCGTCCGGTTGCGGTCGGCCTGCAGGTACTTGTCGAACTGCATGGCGACGGCGCGGACGAAGAACCAGCCCTGCGCGGTGACCTGGATGCCCTCGTCGTCGACGACGACCATGCCCTGCTCCTGCAGCTGGCGCATCTGTTCCATCTCGGCGGCGAAGTAGCTCTTGAAGTCCAGCAGCCAGGCCAGCTCGATCGACTCGAACACCACCTGCCCCTGGCACATCAGGGCCATGATCACCGCCCGCCGCGCCAGGTCGTCGCGCGACAGCGCCAGCCCGCGCACGACCGGCAGCCTGCCCTGGTCGAGCGAGTCGCAATATTCGTCCATGGTCTTGGCGTTCTGGCTGTAGGTGGCGCCCACCTTGCCGATCGCCGAGACGCCCAGGCCGATCAGGTCGCAGTCGGCCTGCGTGCTGTAGCCCTGGAAGTTGCGATGCAGGCGGCCCTGGCGCTTGGCTACGGCCAGCGCGTCGCCGGGCAGCGCGAAGTGGTCCATGCCGATGTAGACGTAGCCGGCGCTGATGAAGGCGGCCAGCGCCTGCGACAGCATGGAGACCTTGTTGGCCGCGCCGGGCAGTTCGGCCGCGATGATGCGCCGCTGCGGCTTGAAGCGCTCCGGCAGGTGCGCGTACGCGTACAGGGCGATACGGTCCGGCCGCAGGGTGGAGACCTGCTGCAGCGTGCGGGTGAAGGACTCGGGCGTCTGGCGCGGCAGGCCGTAGATCAGGTCCACGTTGACGGAGTCGAAGCCGATGCGGCGGGCATCTTCCATCAGGGCGGCGACCTGCTCGTAGGGCTGCACGCGGTGCACGGCCTTCTGCACGTCGGGGTCGAAGTCCTGCACGCCGTAGCTGATGCGGTTGAAACCCAGGTCGTACAGGAACTGCAGGCGCTCGGTGGTGACGGTGCGCGGGTCGATCTCGATCGAGGACTCGGCGCCGGGCGCGATCGCGAAGTTGCGGCGCAGCATGGCCATCAGCTGGCGCAGTTCGTCGTCGGTCAGGAAGGTCGGCGAGCCGCCGCCCAGGTGGAGCTGGCTGACCGGCTGCCCGGTGCCCAGCACCTCGGCGTGCAGTTCCACCTCGCGGGTCAGGTAGCGCAGGTAGGGCGCGGCCCGCTCGTGGTGCTTGGTGATGATCTTGTTGCAGGCGCAGTAGTAGCACAGCGATTCGCAGAACGGAATGTGCACGTACAGCGACAGCGGCAGGGCCATGGCCGCAGGGCCCTCCCGGCGCTGGGCCAGGGCCTGCTCGTAGTCGGCCGGTCCGAACGCCTCGACGAAACGGTCCGCGGTCGGATAGGAGGTATACCGGGGACCGGGAACGTCGTACTTGCGCAGCAGATCGGGGGAGATGGTGGTCGTCATTGGGGGGTCTTCTCTGGCGGTGAATCGTGCGCCCGGCCACTCCGGGCCCAGTTGATCTGAGTCAACCGGGGGGGAAACCCGCCCCTGACAATTTACCTGTCGATACGAGCACCCTTACGCCCGGAAAGTGCCCACCCTCATGTCCCCAGTTGCGAGAGAAGACGCGCCCAAGCTGAGCCCCACCACCATCAAGGTGGCGTGCTCGAACTGCAACCTGCGCGAACTATGCATGCCGATCGGCCTGAGCGACGAGGACCTGGCCCGCCTCGACGAGGTGATCACCTCGCGGCGCAAGGTACGGCGCAAGACGGCGTTGTTCCGCAATGGCGAGAAGTTCCACGCGCTCTACGCCATCCGCACCGGCGTGTTCAAGACCTGCGTGACGGCCGAGGACGGCCGCGACCAGGTGACGGGCTTCCAGATGGCGGGCGAGATCGTCGGCCTCGACGGCATCGTCAACGACCACCACACCTGCGACGCCGTGGCCCTGGAGGACGCCGAGGTGTGCGTCCTGCCCTTCGACCGCATCGGCGAGCTGTCGCGCGAAGTCGGCGCGCTGCAGCACCACCTGCACCGCGTGATGAGCCGCGAGATCGTGCGCGAGCACGGCGTGATGCTGCTGCTCGGGACCATGCGCGCCGAGGAGCGCCTCGCGGCCTTCCTGCTGAACCTCGTGCAGCGCCTGCAGGCCCGCGGCTTCTCGCGCTCCGAGCTGGTGCTGCGCATGACCCGGCAGGAGATCGGCAGCTACCTCGGCCTCAAGTTGGAGACGGTGAGCCGCACCTTCTCACGCTTCGCCGAAGAAAACATGATCGAGGTGCACCAGCGCCACGTGCGCATCGTGGACGTCGATCGCCTGCGCGGCCTGCTGGCCCAGCCGGGCACCGGCTTCTGACGGCCGCGCCGCCGGCGAGCCCTCTGCTGTAGGAGCGGGCGGACCCGCATTGCCGCGTTGCGCCCCTGTCGCGGCCACGCCTGCGCCCCAAGATGGTAAGCATCAACCATCCCAAGGAGGCCAGATGAACAAGCAGCAGATCAAGGGTGTCGCCAACCAGGTGACGGGCGAGATCAAGCAGAAGGTCGGGCGCCTGACCGGCGACAGCAGCACCACGGCGAGCGGCCACGCCCGCGAGATCAAGGGCCGCGTGCAGCAGGGCATCGGCAACGCGCGCGAGGACGTGCGGCAGGAGCGCGAACTGAAACGCGACATCGAGCGCGAGCGGCTGGACCGGCGTTGAGGTCCTGACGCATCCCATGAAAAAAGCCGGGACTGTCCCGGCTTTTTTTTTGCGCCGATCTCCCGGGGGGGTGATGGTCGGGGTTCATTTCCGCCGGATGAGGGAATCGCAGGTGCGCGCAGCGGCCTTCTTGCCGGACCAGAGCGGGGCTGTCCGTCTCTGCGACTGTCCCCCGGCGCGGGTGAGACGCGCGGCCCGGGGTGAGCGCCGCGCCCGCGCCTCCTCCTTTATGTCGCCGAGCCGGACAGCCCCGCTCTGGCCCTGCGCCGCGCCAGGTTCGTGCGCAGCGGCTTCGTTGACGCGTGCCGTATGCCGTCCCCCGCAAGAACCAGGTGCGCGAGGGAAGCTGCCGAATCGCGCGCTGCGCAGGACCAGGGCGGGCCTGTCCGCCTCGGCGACATAAAGGAGGGTGCGCGGGCGCGGCGAGCTTACGGGCCTGGACTCTCATCCGCGCCGGGGGACAGTCGCCGAGGCGGACAGGTCCGTCCTGGTCCGGGCCACTGGCAACGAAGCGAGTCAGCGTATGACCGCGCCAATTCGAACGACAGTGCCTCTCCGCCGAACACCCTTCACCCCTTTGCCCCGCCAAGGCCATTCACTCGCTGGGCGCCGACACGCTGCCGCTCGCCTGTCCCGCCGGTGCAGGGCTCGGGCTCGCATCGGCGCCCGACGGAACAGGCCCATTCGACTCGATCCGCGTGCTGCTGCCCGGCGACGTCCCCAGCGTGTCCGGGCGGCTGCCTCCGCCCGTAGTGGCCGTGGTATCGGGCCGGCTGCTCCCGCTCGGGGTGGAGGTCGTGGTCGTGTCCGGACGGTTGCTGCCGGCGGTGCCGCCGCGCATCGCCGTGCCGTCCGACCGCCCGTCCAGGTTCGTCGCCGGTTCCCGGCTGGTGGCGGGACCGCCGATACGGTCGTCCGCCCGGCTCGAGGGCCCGCCCAGCGTCGCCGTGGAGGAGCCGGTGCCCGCCGGTGGCGCCGTCCGCGCCGTCTGAGGAGGCGCCCGCACCACGTCCGGCGGCAGCGTCGGGTCGGGCGCATTCCGCGGCGTGTCGGGCATGCGGTAGACCTGCGTTCCCGGGATGGTGTCGATCGGCCGCGCGGGGGCGGGCTGCTCCAGCGGGCGCGGGAAGGCCGGGATGCGACGCGGCAGGTTGTCCGCGATCACCGGCGCATCCGGGGTCACCGCGGGCAGGGGCGCCGTCTCGGGCAGCGGCAGCGGCGGGGGCGCCACGGTGATCTGCTGCGGCGGCGGCTCGAGCACCGGCGGCTCCAGGTTGACCGGGGGCAGCGAGGCCACTTCCGGCTCGGACGCCGGCTCCGTGGGGATGTTGAACACGCTGTTCCACCAGTCGCCCATGCGATCCAGCAGGGGCTTCTCCTGGTCCCTCAGGCGCGGCGCGGCGAAGGCCGCCTTGGCATCGACCAGGTTCGCCTTGGTGGTCTGCTGCATGAAGTCGCCCACCAGCAGCAGCGCGTTGTGCGCGCCCTGCCCCCAGTAGGAACTGCGCATGGTCACGCGGTTGTCGTTGAAGCCGACCCAGGCGCCGGCCACCAGCTGCGGGTGCATCAGGATGAACCAGCCGTCGGTGTTGTCCTGGGTGGTGCCGGTCTTGCCGGCGAGGTCGCCGCTGAGGCCGAAGCGCGGCCGCAGGCCGGCGGCCGTGCCGTACTCGATCGTGCCGCGCAGCACGTCCAGCAGCGTCAGCGCGGCCTGGTTCTGCAGGGCCGGCTCGGGCGTGCGGGGCGCGAAGCTTTCCAGCACGTTGTGCTGGCGATCCTCCACCGCCGTCACGATCTGCGGCTCGATGTAGTTGCCGCCGTTGGCGATGGTGCCGAAGGACGCCACCATCTCCTTCAGCGTGACCGGGCTGGTGCCCAGGGCCAGCGAAGGCACTTCGTCCAGCTTGCTCTGGCGCACGCCCATCGCCCGCGCCAGGCCCGCCACGCGGGAGGGGCCGACCTGCATCATGAGCTGCGCGGTGATGGTGTTCTTGGACTTGGCGAGGCCGTCGCGCAGCGTCACGGGCAGGCCGGTCGGGGAGCCTTCGATGTCGCCCGGACGCCAGACCTTGTTGCGGTCGATCTGGATCTCCACCGGCTGGTCCATGAGGGTCTCGTTCGGCTGGTGCCCCATCTCGAAGGCGGCGCCGTACACGAAGGGCTTGAACGTGGAACCGGCCTGGCGCCGGGCCTGCTGCACGTGGTCGAACTTGTCCTCGGCGTAGTCGCGGCTGCCGACCCAGGCCTTCACGGCGCCGGTCTGCGGCTCGATCGCCAGGAAGCCGGCCTGCAGCAGGGTCTTCTGCCGCCGCAGCGCGCGCATGAATTCGGCGTTGGCCTGCAGGTCCTTGAGGGCCTGGGCCTCGCCCTGGCCCTGCTCGCGCGCCGCCTTGTACTCCTGCGAGTCCTTGATCCAGGCCTTCACCAGGTTCGGGTTGCTGTTCCAGAAGAATTCGAAGGGCGCGTACTTGCCGCGCGCCGCCGCGTAGTTGTTCGGATCGGACCCCAGCGCGACCAGCGCGCTGCGGCTCCACTCGACGTCCGCCACGGCCTGCAGCGCCCGGGTCTGGCGCTCCACCGCCTTCGTGGCCATCTCCTGCAGGCGGGAGTCGATGGTGGTCCGCACCACCAGGCCGTCGGCATAGATGTTGTAGTCGTGCCGGTCGGCCCACTCGATCAGCCAGCGGCGCAGGGATTCCGCCAGGTGCGGCGCCATGCCGTTGAATTCCGGCACCCGCTCGAAATCGAGCTTCATGGGCTGGGCCTTGAGCTGCTCGTAGCGCGCCTCGGGCAGCTTGCCCTCCTTGACCATCATGGCCAGCACCGTGTTGCGGCGCTGCAGCGCGCGTTCCGGGTTCATCACGGGGTTGTAGTAGGCCGTGCCCTTCAGCATGCCGACCAGCGTGGCGGCTTCCACCTCGTTGAGGTCTTTCGCGGACTTGTCGAAATAGGTCCGCGCGGCCATCTGGATGCCCCAGGCGTTGTAGAGGAAGGAAACGGAGTTGAGGTAGGTCTCCAGGATCTCCTCCTTGCTGTAGACCGCCTCGATCTTCAGCGCGGTGATCGCTTCCTTGACCTTGCGCGTGACCGTCTGCTCGCGCCCGATCTGTCCCGGGTACAGGTTGCGCGCGAGCTGCTGCGTGAGGGTGGAGCCGCCTTCCACGTCGCCGTTGAGCGTGTTGAGCACCGCCTTGGCCGTGCGCGCCACGTCGATGCCGTGGTGCTCGTAGAAGCGCTTGTCCTCGGTGGCGAGCAGGGCGTCCGTCACTTTCGGCGAGATGTCGGCAAGCTTCACCCAGTCGCGGTTGGCGCGCTTGAACACCGCCAGTTCCTTGCCGTCCGCCGACAGCACCACCGAGGGCTGTTCCTGCTTGGCCTTCTTGATGTCCCCGATGCTGGGCGTGAAGGGCAGCAGGGCCGCCGTGTACACGACGAGCGCCAGCGGCAGCGCGAGCGCGGCGCGCCATGGGTGCCGGCGGATCGCGCCGGCGATGCGCCGCAGGCCGGAGGCCGCGCGGCCCGTGACTCCCTCTGTCGCTCTTTTCATGATGCGGTGTTCCTCATGGGTGGAGGAATTAGGGCGGCACGGCGGTGGCGCGACTGTAGGACGGCTGCGCGGTGGGAACGGGGGCTTTGCCGCGTGCGGATTGCCCCTGCGGATGACGGAATGCGGGCGCGGTGGCCGGCCTTCGTACAGCCGTGCCGGAAGCCGTCCGACGAAAGGCCGCCCGCGGGCGGGCGGAACATGGATGCCCTATGCAATTCGCCCTCCAGCCGCCGGCTTTCGTCTCCCGCCTGTTCGCGCGCGCCGAAGCGCCGCCGCGCGTCACCCGCTGGTACGCGGCCGGGGTGCGCCAGGGCACCACGCGCGAGATTCCCCGCATGGGCCCGCGCCAGACCGTGCACTGCCGCGATGGCGAAGCCTGGATCACGCACGACGGCGACCCGCGCGACATCGTGCTGCAGCCGCAGCAGAGCTATCGCGTGGAGGGCCACGGCAGGCGCATGACGGTGCATGCGCTGCGGGGCGATTGCGTGCTGGAGATCGAGGTCGGCGACTGAGCGCCGCTGCCGGCACGGTCGCAGGACGCGGCTGCCGTCAGCCCGGATTCCCGCCTGCGCGGGAAGGACGGGTGTTCAGCTGAGCGGATCCGCCAGCCCGTGCTTCAGTGCATACCGCACCAGCTCGGTCTGGTTGCTCAGCCCCAGCTTCTGCATCAGGTTGGCCTTGTGCGTGCTGACGGTCTTCACGGACAGGTTCAGCTGGTGCGCGATGTCGGAGACCGCATCGCCCGCCACCAGCAGCCGGAACACCTCGAACTCCCGGTCCGACAGGCTCTCGTGCGGCAGCGTGTCGCTGCCCGGCATGGCGCCCAGCGCGAGCTGCTCCGCCACTTCGGCGCTGATGTAGGCGCCGCCGCCGGCGATCTTGCGGATGGCCTGTTCGAGCTGCGCCGGCGCGCTTTCCTTGGTGAGGTAGCCGCTGGCGCCCGACTTGATGGCCCGCACCGCGTACTGCGTCTCCTGGTGCATGCTCAGGACCAGGATGCGCAGCTTCGGCTTCTCGGACTTGACGAGCTTGATCAGCTCCATGCCGCTGCGCCCCGGCATCGACAGGTCCAGCACCAGGATGTCGAACTCCAGCTCGCGCACGGCCTTCATCACCTCGCCGCCGTCCGCTGCCTCGCCGGTGACCTCCAGGTCCCCGGCCCCGCCGACGATGCGCTTGAGCCCCTCCCGGACGATCGCATGATCGTCCGCGATGACGATGCGGATCGTCATGCGTCGGCCCTGGTCGTGGGGATGCGGGCCTCCACGCGCGTGCCCGCGCCGGGGCTGCTGTCCACGCGCAGTTCGCCGCGCATCAGCTGGGCGCGCTCTCGCAGGCCCACCAGGCCCAGCGACTGCGGCTTGCGCGGCTGCGAGGGCCGGAAGCCGATGCCGTCGTCCTGCACCCGCAGCAATAGGTAGTCTCCCTCGGAATTCAGTTCCACCTCCACCTGGGTCGCCTCGGCGTGCTTGGCCACGTTCTGGAGCGACTCCTGCACGATCCGGAACACGCCGGTGGCGAAGGGTTCTTCCAGTTCGAGGTCCTCGTCGACGATCAGCTCGCAGGGCACGTGGGTGCGCTGCATGAAGTTCTGCACCACCCATTCCAGCGCCGGCACCAGCCCGAGGTCGTCCAGCACCAGCGGCCGCAGGTCGGCCGCGATGCGCCGGGTGGAGGCGACGCAGGTATCCAGCATGCTCAGCATGGTGGCGATCTTGGACTGCGCCTCGGGGTCGGCGGACAGGTGGTCGCGCAGCCAGATCGCGTCCATCTTGGCGGCGGTGAGCGACTGCGCCAGTTCGTCGTGCAGTTCGCGGGCGATGCGCGACTTCTCCTGCTCGCGCACGCCGGCCGATTCGGAGGCGAAGGCCGCCAGTTCCTCGCGCGCCCGCTCCCGCTCCGTGATGTCCCGCAGGATCACGGTATAGAGCTTGCCCTCGGGGGTGTTCAGCTGCGAGATCGAGGCGTCGATCGGGAATTCGTCCCCGCTCTTGCGCCGCGC
Source organism: Ramlibacter monticola (assembly GCF_016722785.1). Lineage (GTDB taxonomy): Bacteria > Pseudomonadota > Gammaproteobacteria > Burkholderiales > Burkholderiaceae_C > Ramlibacter > Ramlibacter monticola. The sequence continues at coordinate 272,367 of NZ_JAEQNE010000006.1, forward strand.
GTACAGCACCGTGGTGTCGCCCATGCGACGCGAGGTCGTGCCGGTGGCGCCGAAGCGGCGCACCTGCTGCGCGTGCAGCTGGTGGAAGCGCGTCGGAATGAGCATTTCCAGCGGCTGCCCGATCGCCTCTTCGGGTGGCCAGCCGAAGATCCTTTCGGCGGCGCGGTTGTACAGCACGATCTTCTGCGTGTCGTCGCAGCTGATGATCGCATCCATGGCGGACTCGAGCAAGCCGGCCAGCCGCTGCTTGGCGTTGGCGTCGGAGAGGAGCGAGAAGGTCACAGAATGTCGCCTGTCATAGCCCGCAAATTACAGCACAACCTGAGCGCCGCCAACATGGCTCGTCAGGCTCGATGCGGGGTCGAGGGCGCCAGGGTGCTGCCGCAATGGTCCTACACCCCGCCCCAAAGGGACCTGACAGGGGGGGCGCGGCCCCGGTCCGAGACTCTTCCACGTGCTGGCGCTCGAAGATCCCGTCACCCCCAACTCCGTCCCCCCAGCGGCCGGTGGCCCCGATGCGTCGCCCCAGCGCCTGCGCAGTCTCGCCCGGGCCGCGCAGCACGACATCCTGAGGCGCCTGACGCCGCCGCTGCGGCACGACATGGTGGTGCCCCTGCAGTCCCTGGGCATGATGGCCGAAGCGCTGGGCGCCCGCATGGACCGGGGCGCGGTCGCCCCGGACGATCTCCAGGCCGCCGTCTCCAGGCTCAACCGTCTGTCGCGCCAGGCCGTCGCGCGCTGCCTGGAGGTCTGCACCTGGATGCAGGCCGACGAGGACGATTCCGTCGAACTGCGCGAGGGCGTGTCGGAGGTGCTGCGGCTGCTCTCCACCAGCCTCAATTTCCGCGGATTCGACCTGCGCACCGAGCCGGGCGACGGCGATTTCGAGGTCTCGCGCAGCGCCGTGCGCTTCCTCCTCTCGGCGGCCCTCCTCACCCTGGCCGACGCGGCACCGGGCCCGGGCGAGCTGGTGGTGCGCACCGAGCGCTCCTCCTCCCACGGCGTGGTGGCGGTGGAATACCAGCCGCGGCCGGATGGCAGTTCCACCCAGCCGCACGAGCCGGGCGATTGCCCGCTGGCGTGGCCGGAGGTGCAGGCGCTGGCCGTGCAGCATGGCGTGGAACTGCTGCGCAACGGCCCGGCGATCATGCTGCGCCTGCCCCGCGCGGTGGTCACGAGCCCGCTGAAGATGGTTCCGGTGTGAGGCGCGCCCCGCCCTCGGCACGGTCGATGAAGGCCTCCAGGTCCGCGATCGGCAGCGGGCGGCAGAACAGGTAGCCCTGGTAGCGGTGGCAGCCCTGGCGGGCCAGGAACTCCCGCTGCGCCTCGGTCTCGACCCCCTCCGCGATCACCTCCAGCCCCAGGTTGCGGCACAGGCCGATGATCGTCCCGGCGATGGCGGCGTCGTTGCCGTCCGTGAGGATGTCCCGGATGAAGCCGCGGTCGATCTTGAGCTCGTCGATCGGCAGCCGCTTCAGGTACGACAGCGCGGAATAGCCGATGCCGAAATCGTCGACCGACAGCCGCACGCCCATGTCCTTCAGGTTGCGCATCCTGGCGATGGCGGCGTCGAGGTTGTCGGCCAGCAGGCTCTCGGTGAGTTCCAGCTTGAGCCTGCCGGGGGGCACGCCGTGGCGCCGAACGCAGTGCATCACCTCGTCGATGAAGTCGGGATGGCGGAACTGCCGCACGCTCACGTTCACCGCGATGCCCAGGTGGGCACGCCCGGGGTGCCGCGCCCACAGGGCCAGCTGCGCGCAGGCGGTTTCCAGCACCCAATGGCCGATCGGGATGATCAGGGACGTTTCTTCGGCGGTGGGGATGAAGTGGTCCGGCTGCACCAGGCCGCGGCTTGGGTGCTCCCAGCGCAGCAGCGCCTCCACGCCGGTCATGCGGCCGTCCATGCCGACCTGCGGCTGGTATTCGATGGCCAGGTGGTTGTCGCGCCAGGCCTGGCGCAGGTCGGCCGCCAGCGCCGCGTTCTCGCTCGCCACGGCCTGCATCTCGGGGTCGAAGAAGCGCACGGTATTGCGGCCGGCGGCCTTGGCCTGGTACATGGCCAGGTCCGCCTGCTTCAGCAGTTCGCTGACCCCCGAGCGGGCCGGGCCGAACACCGTCACGCCGATGCTGCAGGTGCTGTGGTGCAGGTAGCCCGGAAGCACGTAGGGTTCCCCCAGCGCGTCGAGGATGCGCTGGCTGACCGACTGCGCCGCCGTCAGCGGGTCCAGCGGCTTCTCCGGCGTGTTTTCCAGCAGCACCACGAACTCGTCGCCCCCGAGCCGCGCCACCATGTCGCCGCGAGCCACGCAGTTGCGCAGCCGGCGCGCCACCTGCTGCAGCAGCAGGTCGCCCTTCTGGTGGCCCAGGGTATCGTTCAGCACCTTGAAGTTGTCGAGGTCGATGAACATCAGGGCGCCGTCGCGGCCCGGCCCGCCCTCGCCGGCCGCCGCGCCCAGCCGCTCGAGCAACCGCTGCCGGTTCGGCAGCTCCGTCAGGGGGTCGTAGAACGCGAGGTACTGGATCTTCTCCTCGTCGCGCTTGCGCTCGGTGATGTCGCGGCCCACCGCCACCCAGTGCGTGAGGCGCCGCGATTCGTCCCACACCGGCGAGACGTCGAGGTCTACCCAGTAGGGCTCGCCACTGCGGGTGTAGTTGACCAGGTCGACGCGCACGCGCTCCCACTGCTCCAGCGCGGCGCGAATGCGATCGAGCTGGCTTCGCTGCGTGTCCGGCCCCTGCAGGAAGCGCGGCGAGTGGCCCAGGACCTCGTCGCGGGTGTAGCCGGTGCGCCGCTCGAAGGCCTCGTTGACGAACACGATGCGCGGGCCCGGCGCGCGGTACGGCGCCGCCTCGGTGATGATGACGATGTCGTTCAGCCGCGCGATGCTGCCTTCCAGCAGCATCAGGTGCTGCTGGGCGCGCCGGCGCGAGGACACGTCGCGCAGGTGCAGCGCCAGCCCCGAGCCGAAGGGGAAGCCGCGCAGCTCCAGCCAGTGGCGCACCTGGGCGTCGAGTTCCTCCAGCTCGATGGCCTCGCGCTGCTCCAGCGCCTGCATGAAGCGCTCCTCCAGGCCGAGCCGGGCGCGCTTCTGGAAGTAGCTCCAGATCTTGCGGCCCACCAGCGGCTCGCCGCCGGGGGCCAGCATCCGGGCCGCCTCCCCGTTGGCGTAGCTGATGCGGCCCTGGCGGTCGACGGTCGCGAAGGCCTCGCCGCTACCCAGCGCGCCTCCCATGCTGACGACGTGGCGCAGCAGCGTGCCGGGCGCGTAGCCGGAAGGCGCGATCTCCTGCACCAGGCCCTCGCAGCCGACGATGGCACCGCCGGGGTCGCGCAGCGCCTGCCCCACGCAGCGGACCCAGGTGCGGCGCCCCTGCATGGAGTGGAGCTGCACCTCGAGATCGAAGGGCGTGCCCTCCTCCAGGCAGGCGCGGATGCCCGCGCGCAGCTCCGACCGGTGTTCCCCGGCGTAGCGCGCCAGCGCGTCTTCCAGGGTGGGGGCGTAGCCCTCCGGGGCGTCGTGCAGGCGGGCGAGCTGCGCGGACCAGGAAGGGCGGCCCTCGCGCGCATCGAGCCGCCAGAAACCGAGGGAGACGCTTTGCTCCACCAGCTGCAGCAGCTGGCCGGGTTCGCGCGCGAAGACCGGGTCCATGGACATGCTCGTCGCCATCTTACGGGGCATGGCACGATCCCGGTTTCCGCGGTAGGCAGGCTCCTACATGCAAACGCGGGGGCCTCCGAAAAGAGGGCCTGGCTGAGCGGATAGAGTGCCTTACGCCTTGGAACCGACACCCACCCCATCGCCCGTGCAACTCGCGGTCTTCCTCGTCGAGGACAACACGGAGATCCATGAAAACCTCGTGGGCGCGCTCGAGGCACTCACCTGCGTCAAGGTGATCGGCGGCGCGACCACCGAGGAAGGCGCGCTGGCCTGGATCGCCGCGCGCACGGACTGGCACATGGTCATCGTCGACCTGTTCCTCCGGGGCGGCAGCGGCATGCGCCTCGTGCAGCGGGTGCAGCGCGCCCGCGCCGACCAGAAGATCGTCGTCTTCAGCAACTACGTGAACGCCAGCGTGCGCAAGCGCTGCGCCCAGCTGGGCGTGGATGCGGTGTTCGACAAGTCCACCGAGATCGACGCGCTGGTGGACTACTGCGCGCACCAGTGCAGCCTGCTGGCCGCGTCCGGACCTGCGGCCGGAGGTCCCCCGTGATCGAGCCCCTGGACCGAAGGGGAATTACACGACGCCCGTTTCGCCGGGACAGGCCGCGGGGCGCTGGTCGCGCGGATACGGGCAGGAATTGAATTCGGAGGGATCCATGCGCAGCAGGGTGGTCAGCGCGCAGGCGCCCATGCACACAACCCAGAACGTGAAGAACGACAGCGTGTACACCGCCTGCCGCGACCAGCCCAGGTTCTGGCCGGACCACTGCAGTTCGAGCGGGTCCACCACCGCGAACACCAGCAGTTCCAGCATGCAGGCGGCCATGAACGCCGGCCAGGCGATCCACATCAAGCGCGTGCCCATGTCCGTCTCGTCTCCCAGACTGGTGACCTGGCGCGCGTGTCAGGGCTGCTGCGTCGGCGCGGCGGCGTGGTTGCGCCCCTGCAGCGCCGGCAGGTTGGCCTTGTCTCGCGCGGCCAGGGTCTTGTTGATTTCGATCCCACGCCGATAATAGTCGGCTTCCACGACGGGATCAGGGCTTTTCACCGCGATCCAGGCTGTGACAAACCCTGCCACGACGACGGTGGCGGGCCCGGCGATCAGCAGCCACACGTGGCCGTACTTCCACCACGGGGCGCCGGCCTGCTTCTCGGTCTCGTTGCTCATGCGGGACTGCCTTTCGTTTCAGCGGGGGACCAGGAACACCGATTTCTCGCGCACGCGGGCATCGGCGCCGTTGTCGATCTCGAAGTGGATGGGATGCGAACCCGACGCGGCGGAGCCGTACGGGATCTGCAGCCGCACGGCGACCCAGCGCGATTCGGCCGGGCCGACCTCGACCACCCGCTCGGAGGCGATCGACAGGCCCGGCAGGCCGGAGGCGTCGAGGCGGTAGCGCTGCGGCTGCTCGCTCGCGTTCATGACCTGCAGCCGGTAGACGTTCTCCAGCATGCCGCCGGCCACGATGCGCGAGAGCGCTGCGCGGTCGCGGACCACGTCCACCTTCAGCGGCGTGCGCATCGCCAGGCTCACCATCACGGCGCACGTGAGCACCAGCAGGATCGACGCGTAGACGAGCACGCGCGGGCGCAGGATGCGCGCGACGATCGCGTCGCGGCCGCCGCCGGTGGCCATCGCGTTCTGCGTGGAGAACCGGATCAGCCCGCGCGGGTAGTTCATCTTGTCCATCACGCCGTCGCAGGCGTCGATGCAGGCGCCGCAGCCGATGCACTCGTACTGCAGGCCCTGGCGGATGTCGATGCCGGTCGGGCAGACCTGCACGCACAGCGTGCAGTCGATGCAGGAGCCGAGGTTCAGCGCCTTCGGGTCGGCCTTGCGGGCGCGCGAGCCGCGCGGTTCGCCGCGGTCCGTGTCGTAGCTCACGATCAGGGTGTCGCGGTCGAACATCGCGCTCTGGAAGCGCGCGTACGGGCACATGTACTTGCACACCTGCTCGCGCATGAAGCCGGCGTTGCCGTAGGTGGCGAAGGCGTAGAAGAAGACCCAGAAGATCTCCCACGAACCCATGCGGGTCTGCAGGAACTCCATCCCCAGTTCGGTGATGGGCGTGAAGTAGCCGACGAAGGTGAAGCCGGTCCACATCGCGAACATGCCCCAAAGCAGGTGCTTGAACGCCTTCTTGACGAACTTCTCCAGGTCGAGGCCGGAGCGATCGAGCTTCATGCGGGCGCCGCGGTCGCCCTCGACCTTGTGCTCGATCCACAGGAAGATCTCCGTGTAGACGGTCTGCGGGCAGGAGAAGCCGCACCACAGCCGCCCGGCGACGGCGGTGAAGAGGAACAGCGACAGGGCCGCGATCACCAGCAGCCCGGTCAGGTAGATGAAGTCCTGCGGGTACAGGACGTAGCCGAAGATGTAGAAGCGCCGCGCCCCCAGGTCGAACAGCACCGCCTGGCGCTCGCCCCACTGCAGCCAGGGCAGGCCGTAGAAGATGATCTGCGTCAGCCACACGAAGGCCCAGCGCCAGCGCGCGAAGATGCCTCTCACCCAGCGCGGGTAGACCTTGCTTTCGGACGTGTAGAGCCCCTGGATCTGGCCGTCTGCTGCGGCATCCACCGGGACGATCGGGATGACTTTCATATTTCGGGAATCATGCGGCGCGCAAGGAAGCCGTCAGTTGACTTTGATCAGACGCAAAGAAAAAGGGGGCGCCTCGGGCCCCCCCCCGCTTTCCCGACGACAATCCGAGAACTTTCGACCTATGGTTTCGCGCTGGCCGGCTTGTGCGACAGGCTCCAGACGTAGCTCGCGAGCACGTGGATCTGGGCTTCGGTCAGCTTGCCCTCCTGGGCCGGCATCTGGTTGGTCTTGCCGCCGGTCACCATGGCGACGATCGCGTTCTCACCCCAGCCGTGCAGCCAGATGTCGTCCGACAGGTTGGGCGCGCCGATCGCCTGGTTGCCCTTGCCGTCCGGCCCGTGGCAGGCGGCGCAGGCGGCGAATTTCGCCTTGCCCAGTTGGGCGCGCACGGAGTCGTGCGGGCTGCCCGACAGGCTCAGGACGTAGTGCGCCACGTTGCGCACGTCGTCGGGCGAGCCGACGGCGGCGGCCATCGGGGGCATCATGCCGATGCGGCCCTTGGTGATCGTTTCCTTGATCTTCTCGGGCGTGCCGCCGTGCAGCCAGTCGGCGTCGGCCAGGTTCGGGAAGCCCTTGCTGCCGCGGGCGTCGGAGCCGTGGCACTGCGCGCAGTTGTTCATGAACAGGCGCTCGCCGATCGCCATGGCATTCGGGTCGCCGGCCAGCTCTTCCGTCTTCTTCGCCGTGAACTGCGCGTACATCGGCTCGAGTTCCTTGTTGGCCTTGGCCACCTCGGACTCGTACTCGCCGCGGGTGCTCCACTTCAGTTCGCCCTCGTAGGAACCCAGGCCGGGGTAGGCGACCAGGTACAGCAGCGAGAAGACGATCGTGATGATGAACAGGCCCACCCACCACATGGGCAGCGGGTTGTTCATCTCCGTCAGGTCCTCGTCCCAGACGTGGCCCGTGGTGTTGTCGGCGCCCGGCTCGACCTTCTTGCGCGACGTCATCCACAGCAGAAGCGCGCAGCCGAAGATGCCGCCCAGCGTGATCGTGATGACCCAGAAGGACCAGAAGCTACTCGTGAAATCGCTCATGGTCTCCTCTTAGTCCTGCAGGAAAGGGATGCGGCCGGCTTCCTCGAAGCTGGCGCGGTTGCGGCGGGCCCAGGCCCAGGCGACGATGCCGATGAAGGTGGCGAACGAGACGACCGTCACGATCTCGCGCACGGTGTTGATGTCCATGCTCTTGTTCTCCTTACTTGAGGGCCTTGCCCAGGGACTGGAGATAGGCCACCACGGCGTCCATCTCGGTCTTGCCCTTGAGCTGCTCGGGGGCCTTGGCGATCTCTTCGTCGGTGTACGGGACGCCGACGGTGCGCAGCGCCTTCATGTGGGCGGAGATGGTGGACGCGTCGGCTGCGTTCTTCTCCAGCCACGTGTAGGCCGGCATGTTGGACTCGGGCACGACGTCGCGAGGGTTGTTCAGGTGGATGCGATGCCACTCGTCCGAGTACTTGCCGCCCACGCGGTGCAGGTCGGGGCCGGTGCGCTTGGAACCCCACTGGAAGGGGTGGTCCCACACGAACTCGCCCGCCACGGAGTAGTGGCCGTAGCGCATGGTCTCGGCGCGGAACGGCCGGATCATCTGAGAGTGGCAGTTGTAGCAGCCCTCGCGCAGGTAGATGTCGCGGCCGGCGACCTGCAGCGCCGTGTAGGGCTTCAGGCCGGCGACGGGCTCGGTGGTGGACTTCTGGAAGAACAGGGGCACGATCTCCGCCAGGCCGCCGAAGGCGACCACGACGAGGATCAGCACGATCATCAGGAAGTTGTTGGTCTCGATCTTCTCGTGGGAGAAGCCGGGTGCGGTCTTGTCGCTCATGGTGCTGCTCTTTCTGGTGTCAGGCGTGGGCGGCCACCGCGGGGATGCTGACGCGCACGGCGCGGCCGTTGGCAACGGTCATCCAGGTGTTCCAGGCCATCACCACCATGCCGGTCAGGTACAGCAGGCCGCCGAGCACGCGGATCACGTAGAAGGGATAGGTCGCCTTGACGCTTTCCACGAAGGTGTAGGTGAGCGTGCCGTCGACGTTGACCGCGCGCCACATCAGGCCCTGCATCACGCCGGCGATCCACATGGCGGCGATGTACAGCACGATGCCGATGGTGGCGGTCCAGAAGTGCAGCTCGATCGCCTTGACCGAGTACATCTTCTTCTGGCCGAACAGGCGCGGGATCAGGTAGTACAGGGAGCCCATGGAGATCAGGCCCACCCAGCCCAGCGCGCCGGAGTGCACGTGGCCGATCGTCCAGTCGGTGTAGTGCGACAGCGCGTTGACCGTCTTGATCGACATCATCGGGCCCTCGAACGTGCTCATGCCGTAGAAGGACAGCGACACGATCAGGAAGCGCAGCACGGGGTCGTCGCGCAGCTTGTGCCAGGCCCCCGAGAGGGTCATGATGCCGTTGATCATGCCGCCCCAGCTGGGCGCCAGCAGGATCAGGGAGAACATCATGCCGACCGACTGCGTCCAGTCCGGCAGCGCGGTGTAGTGCAGGTGGTGCGGGCCCGCCCACATGTAGGTGAAGATCAGGGCCCAGAAGTGCACGATGGACAGGCGATAGCTGTACACCGGGCGCTCGGCCTGCTTGGGGATGAAGTAGTACATCATCCCCAGGAAGCCCGCGGTCAGGAAGAAGCCCACCGCGTTATGGCCGTACCACCACTGCACCATGGCGTCCTGCACGCCGGCGTAGGCGGAGTAGGACTTCATGAAGCCGGCGGGGATCGCGGCGCTGTTGACGATGTGCAGCAGCGCCACCGCCAGGATGAAGCCGCCGTAGAACCAGTTGGCCACGTAGATGTGCCTGACCTTGCGGATGCCGACCGTGCCGAAGAACACGATGGCGTAGGCCACCCAGACGAGCGCGATCAGGATGTCGATCGGCCACTCGAGTTCGGCGTATTCCTTGCCCGAGGTGTAGCCCAGGGGCAGGCTGATGGCGGCCGCCACGATCACGGCCTGCCAGCCCCAGAAGGTGAACGACGCCAGCTTCGGCGCGAAAAGGGAGACCTGCGAGGTGCGCTGGACCACCCAGTAGGAGGTGGCGAACAGGGCGCTGCCGCCGAACGCGAAGATGACCGCGTTGGTGTGCAGCGGGCGCAGTCGCCCATAGCTGAGCCAGGGAATGCCCAGATTCAGTTCGGGCCAGGCCAGCTGGGCCGCGATGAACACGCCGACGAGCATGCCCACCACGCCCCATACCACGGCCATCAGCGAGAACTGCCGGACGACCGTGTCGTTGTACGTGGCAGAGGTAACGCTAGGTTCGTTCATGAAGCACCTTTTACAGATGCCCGAGAGTGTCCTGTCGGGGATCTGCGCCCCGGTTGATGAAGGTCAAGCGGCCCGGGTTTTCTTGACCCGCATCAAGTTTTGCGCGACGTCAATCTTCGCGCAGGATGCGTTCGCCCTCGGCCTCGATGCCGTCGAACTGCCCGCGCCACACGGCCCACCCGAGCGCGGCCAGGATGGCGAGCGCGAGCACGACCGACAGGGGAACCAGCACGAAGAGGATGTCCATACTTGTTACGTCCGCAGGCGCGCCAGGCGCGCCGCATTGAGTACGACCAACAGGGAACTGGCCGCCATGCCCAGGCCCGCGAGCCAAGGCGGCATCTGCCCCGCGATCGCGAGCGGCACGGACACCGCGTTGTAGAGGCCCGCCCAGAACAGGTTCTGCCGCACGACCGAGCGGGTGCGCCGCGCCTGCCGCAGCACCGCAGCCACGCCCTCCAGCTGCCCGCCCTGGATAATGAAATCGGCCCGCGCCTGGGCGACCGGCACGGCCTGCCCCAGCGCGATGGAGAGGTCGGCCCGGGCGAGCACCGGGCCGTCGTTCATGCCGTCGCCGACCATGGCGACGCGATGGCCATGCGCCTGCAGGCCGGCCACGTGATCGAGCTTGTGCTGCGGCGTCTGGCCGCCCAGGGCGCTGGAGAAGCCGAGCCGTTGCGCCAGCCGCTGCACGGCCGCGGGCTGGTCCCCGGACAGCACCTCGGGCTGCAGGCCCAGGCGCTGCAGGCCGGCCATCGCTTCCGGCGCGCCAGGCCGCAGGGTCTCCTCCAGCGCGAAGCTGGCGAGCCAGCCGCTCTCGTCCGCCAGGTGGACCTGGGGAAAGCCGGCCTGTTCCCCGGCCGCGATGCCGCAGAAGGCGGCGGAGCCCAGGCGCAGCGTGCGACTCGCGCCGGCTGCCTCCAGCCGGCCCTGGACGCCACGGCCGCCCTGTTCCTGCACGGCCTGCACCTGCGGCCCCGTCCCGGACGCCGCGTCGGCGAGCGCCCGCGAAGCCGGATGCAATGAATGCCGCGCCAGCGCGCCGGCCAGCGCGAGCGCTTCCTGTTCGGCGACGCCGTCCCGCGTGCGCACGCTGCGCACCGACATGCGATCCGTGGTGAGCGTGCCGGTCTTGTCGAACACCACCGTGTCGATGGAGGCGCCGGATTCGAGTGCGTCCAGCCGCTGCACCAGGATGCCGCGGCGCGCCAGCGCGCCGGCGGCGGCCAGCGTGGCCGCGGGCGTGGCCAGCGACAGCGCGCAGGGGCAGGTCACGATCAGCACGGCGACGGCCACGCCGAGCGCCTGGCCCGGGCCCTGGGGCCACCACCACCAGGCGGCGGCGCCGGCGGCGAACAGGACGGCCAGCAGGAAGGGGGTCGCCAGGCGGTCCGCCAGCCGCGCGATGGCGGGCTTCTCCACCGAGGCGCGCTCCATCATGGCCACGATCTGGCCATAGCGGGTGTCCGCGCCGGTGCGCTCCACCAGCACGACGATGGTTCCGCCGAGGTTGGCGCTGCCGGCGATCACGCCCTGCCCCGCCGCGCGCGGCAGCGGCGTCGACTCGCCCGTCAGCAGCGCCTCGTCGACCTGGGTCTCGCCCTCCAGGATGCGGCCGTCGGCCGGGAAGACCTCGCCGGCCCGCAGGCGGATGCGGTCGCCGGCTTGCAGGCGGCGCACCGGGACGCGTTCGGCGCCGCCGTCGGCGGCCAGGCGCTCCACCGTGTCCGGCAGGCGGCGCGCCAGGGCCTCCAGCGCGCCGGCGGTGCGGTCGCGCAGGCGCTGTTCCAGCAACCGGCCGGACAGCAGGAAGAACACGAACATGGTGACCGAGTCGTACCAGACTTCGCCGCCCATGGGCCCCTGGGGATCGAAGGTGACGGCGGTGCTCGCCCCGAAGGCGATCAGGATCCCCAGCGAGACCGGCACGTCCATGCCCACGCGGGCGTGGCGCAGGTCGCGCCAGGCGGAGGCGAAGAAGGGACGGCAGGAGAACACCAGCACCGGCAGCGTCAGCAGCCAGGCGGCCCAGCGCAGCAGCGCGGCCACGTCCGGCGTCATCTCCCCCGGGGCGGCGACGTAGGCCGGCACGGCGTACATCATCACCTGCATCATGCAGAAGCCGGCCACCAGCCAGCGCCACAGCAGCATGCGCTGGGCCTGCCGCCGCGGGACGGCCACGAGCTGGTCGCTCGCCGGCAGGCCGCGGTAGCCGGCGCGCTGCAGGGCCTCCAGCCACTGCGAAGGCCGGCCCCGCTGCGGCGTCCAGACCACGCGGGCGGTGGCGGTGGCGCCGTTCACCTGCACGTCCTCCACCCCGGGCAGGGGTTTCAGGGCGTCCTCGACGGTGAGCGAGCAGCCGGGGCAGTACATGCCCTCGATGGCCAGGTAGGACTCCCAGGCGTCGTCGCGGCCCTTGACCGGCCGGCTGAACGACTCCCACTCGGCGCGGTCGTCCAGCGCCGCCGCGTCCGCGCCGCGCGCGGGCGCTTCCGCGGCCTGCGGTGCGACGGACAGGGGAGACGGGAGGGCAGCAGCCTGCATGCGACGAGACTAAGGGCCGCCCCACGCCCGCCGGTTGATGCACGTCAATCGGCGCCGGGGGCCGCCGCCTAAGCTTGCCTCATCCATACAGCAACGACGGGAGCCGCCATGTACAAACGCATCCTGGTTCCGACCGACGGGTCCGCGCTGTCGAAGAAGGCCATCAAGAGCGCCGTGGAACTGGCCGCGGCGCTCGGCGCGGAAGTCGTGGCCCTCAACGTGGTGCCGCGCTATCCCCGCTCCTACTTCGAGGGCGGCGTGTCCGTCAGCGTCGCGGACGTGGCGCGCATCGAGAAGCAGTGGGCCGAGCAGGGCCAGGCGGTGGCCGACGAGGTCGGCAAGGCGGCCGCGAAGGCGGGCGTGCAGTCCCGCGCGACCACCGTGCGCTCCGACCTGGTGGCGGAGGCGATCCTCGCCGCCGCGCGCAAGAGCAGGTGCGACCTGATCGTGATGGCCTCGCACGGCCGCAGGGGCATCAAGCGGCTGCTGCTGGGCAGCGAGACGCAGCACGTGCTGACCCATGGCAACATACCGGTGCTGGTCCTGCGCTGACCGGCATCCCAATGGCAAAGAACAAGAGAGTGGAAGCATGAAGATCCTCCTCGCTGCCGATGGCAGCACCTACACCAAGAAGGCCCTCGCCTTCCTCGTCACGAATCACGAGATCGCCGGCGGGGACGGGGAAATCGTGGTCGTGAACGTGCAGCCGGCCATGCCGCCGCGCGTGAAGAGCATGGTCGGCGCGGCCGCCGTGCAGGACTACCACCGCGAGGAAGCCGAGAAGGTGCTCAAGCCGATCGAGAAGTTCCTGGAGCGCCACTCCATTTCCTACACCTCGCGCTGGGCGGTCGGCAATCCCGGCGTCGAGATCGTCAAGGCCGCCAAGAAGGACAAGGCGCAGATGATCGTGATGGGCACCCACGGCCACGGCATCCTGGGGCGCGCGATCCTGGGCAGCGTCGCCCAGAACGTGCTGACGCAGATCGAGATCCCGGTCCTGCTCGTGAAGTAGGGGCCCCGCGCCCCTGTTGACCGCCGTCAAGGCGCCTCGCCACCCGGCTCCTAAGCTGGGGGCAGGCGCGAGCTTGCGCCCGCCCCTTCGTGAAGCCGACCCTCACCATCACCGCCAAGCTGGTCGTCACCGCAATCGGCCTCCTGCTGCTGGCGCTGGTTTCCATCGTTCTCACGCTGTGGGTCACCTGGAACATGCAGGGCGGCGCCGCCGCGGTGAACGAGGCCGGCCGCCTGCGCATGCAGACCTACCGGCTGGCGCTGATCCTGCACACCTCGGGCAACGGCGCCGAAGCACGCCTGCTGGCCCGCGGCTTCGACGAGAGCGTCGCCCTGCTGCGGCAGGGGGACCCGTCGCGGCCCCTGTTCGTGCCCTGGTCGGAGGAGTCGCGCGCGCGCTTCGCGCAAGTGGGCACGCGCTGGGAAGCGCTGCGCGGGCGCTGGCTCGACGAGCACCCCGACCCGGACCTGGTGGCGGAAAGCGCCGGTTTCGTGGCGCTGGTGGACGGCTTCGTCGCCGCGATCGAGACCCAGATCTCCCGCTGGACCGCGGTGCTGCAGATGTTCCAGCTGGCGCTGGTGGGCCTGGCCGTCGCGAGCGCCATGGCCGCGTTCTATTCCGGCTACGTGTTCGTGCTGCAACCGCTCGCGCGCCTGAAGAAGGGCCTCGCAGCGGTGCAGGCGGGCGACCTGGGCACGCGCGTGGAGGTCGACAGCGGCGACGAATTCGGCGAACTGGCCGCGGGCTTTAACGCCATGACCGGCACCCTGCAGTCGCTCTACGGCGAGCTGGAGGGCAAGGTGCGCGAGAAGACGCAGCGGCTGGAGCGCGAGCGCCAGCGGCTGGCGGACCTGTACGAGATCAGCGCCTTCGTGGCCGACGCACCCACCCTGGACGCGCTGGCCCGGGGCTTCGCCGCCCACCTGCGCCGCATCGGCCGCGCGGACGCCTCGGCGGTGCGCCTGTGCGCGCCGGACCCCGGCCGCTTCGTGCTGGTCGCGCACGAGTGCCTGCCGCAGGAGATCGCTGCCGCGGGCGCCTGCATCGAGCGCGGTGACTGCTATTGCGGCGAGGTCACGGCGCACGGCCACACCCGCGTGATCCCGATCCTCGACGGCGGCCGCCCGACGCTGGGCCACTGCGGGCGGGCGGGCTTTTCGGCGATGGTGTCGGTGCCGATCCGCGTGCACGACCGCCTGCTGGGCGAAGTGAACCTGTTCTACCGCCACCCGGTGGAGCTGTCGCACGAGGACCGCGAGCTGCTGGACGCCCTGGCCAGCCACCTCGCCAGCGGCCTGGAGAGCCAGCGTGCCGCCGCCCTGGAGCGCGAGGCCGCCGTCGCCGAGGAACGCGGGCTGCTGGCGCGCGAGCTGCACGACTCCATCGCCCAGGCGCTGCTGTTCATGAAGATCCAGGTCGGCCTGGTGCGGCAGGCGGCGCAGCGCGGCGACCACGCCGCGGTGGAGCGCGGCATCGCCGAACTGGAGACCGGCGTGCGCGACTGTTATGCCGACGTGCGCGAGCTGCTGCTGCACTTCCGCACCCGCACCAGCGCCGAGGACATCGAGCCGGCGCTGCGCACCACGCTGCAGAAATTCGAGCACCAGACCGGGCTGCCGGCGCAGCTGCGCATGGAGGGCCACGGCGTGCCGCTGGCGCCCGACGTGCAGGTGCAGGTGCTGCACATCGTGCAGGAGGCGCTGTCGAACGTGCGCAAGCACGCGCACGCCCGCCACGTGGAGCTGCGCGTGTGCTCCGCTCCGCACTGGACCTTCGAGGTGCACGACGACGGCGCCGGCTTCGACCCGCAGCGCCCCGGCTCGGACGCCACCCACGTGGGCCTGCGGATCATGCAGGAGCGCGCGCTGCGCATCGGCGCGCGCGTGCGGGTGCACTCGGCGCCCGGCGCCGGCTGCACCGTCACCCTGGACCTGCCCGCCACGGGCCCGGCCGCAGCCCCCGCCCCGCTGGCGGAGGCGCTGGCCCGATAAGGAGAAAACGAGATGTCCCCCGTTCGCCTGCTGGTCGTCGACGACCACACCCTGTTCCGCCGCGGACTCGTCGCCCTGCTGGCGGCCGACCTCAGCGTCGAAGTGGTGGGCGAGGCCGCCGACGCACCCGAGGCCGTACGCAAAGCCGGTGCCCTGCAGCCGGACCTCATCCTGCTGGACAACCACCTGCCCGGCGCCACCGGCATCCAGGCGCTGGCGGAGCTGCGCGAGGCGGCGCCGCTGGCCAAGGTGGTGCTGCTCACCGTGAGCGAGGACGACCAGGACCTGCGGATGGCGCTGCAGGGCGGCGCCAACGGCTACCTGCTCAAGACCATCGAGGGCGACATGCTGATCGCCTGCATCCACCGCGTGATGCGGGGCGAGCCCGTGATCAGCCCGGAGCTCATGACCCGGCTGGTGACGGCGCTGCAGGCCGGCGGCGCGCAGGCCCTCTCGGCCCTGAGCGCCGAGCCGACCCCGCACCCGGAAGGGGCGGCCCTGCTCTCCCCGCGCGAGCAGGAGGTGCTGCAGGAGATCGCCCGCGGCGCCAGCAACAAGGAGATCGCGCGCGCGCTGCAGATCGCCGAGACCACGGTGAAGATCCACGTCCAGCACATCCTGCGCAAGCTCGGCGTGAGCTCGCGGGTGCAGGCAGCGGTGGTGGCGACGGCGGGACAGGCGCGCATGTAGGGGTGTGGCCGGCGATCGGCCGCCACTGCAACAACCGAACGCAGGGTGCGCAAAGGTGCAGAGAACGCAAAAGAACATCCTTCAAAGGTTTTTTTTGCGTCCTCTGCGTCCCTTTGCGCCCTCTGCGTCCGGATGTTGTAGTGAACCCCCATTACGCCCCGTTGCGTAAAGGTGTATTTGAAATAGACCTTTGACCCAGATCAAATCGGGTCTGCCCGGGCTCCGCGACATTAGGTGCATCCGAAATGCACCTTATCCAAGAGGAGCCCGCATGAGCCAGACCGCAGTCCGCATCGACGTCCAGTCCCTTCCGCCGCACGTGCGGCATTCCACGATCTTCGCCACCTTCGGCGAGCTGGCCACCGGCCAGGGGCTGGAGCTCGTGAACAACCACGATCCGCGCCCCCTGTTCTTCCAGTTCCAGAACTTCGTGCCCGGCCAGTTCGACTGGGCCTACCTGGAGCAGGGGCCGCAGACCTGGCGCGTCGCGATCAAGCGCATCAAGGACGGCGCCGCCTACGACGGCGGCAGCAGCTGCTGCGGCGGCGGCTGCGGCGGCTGAACCCCTCCTCCGCCCGAATCCATCGCCCTTCCTCTTTACGAGTCAAGATCCATGCGAAGCAACAACACTCTCTGGCGCTGGCTGGCACTGATCTTCGTGCTGTCCTTCGGCGTCCTCGGTTACCTGGGCTACCAGATCTACCTGACGGCCCCTCCCATCCCGCAGAAGGTGGTCAGCACCGATGGCCAGGTGCTCTTCACCGGTGAACAGATCCAGAAGGGCCAGCAGGTCTGGCTCGCCGCCGGCGGCCAGCAGCAGGGCTCCGTCTGGGGCCACGGCGCCTACGTCGCGCCCGACTGGTCGGCCGACTGGCTGCACCGCGAAGCGGTCGCCCTGCAGACCCTGCGCGCCAAGGCCATCGTCAGCGACCCCTCCGCCCTGAAGCCCGCCGAGCGCGGCGCCGTCGACGCGGCGGTGAAGGACGAGATGCGCCGCAATACCTACGACGCCGCCACCGGCGCCGTCTCGGTGTCCCCGGTCCGCGCCCAGGCCATCCGCGAAGTCACCGACCACTACACCGGCCTGTTCGGCAATGCCGCCTCGCTGTCCAAGCTGCGCGAGCAATACGCCATGCGCGACGGCACCGTGCCCGACGCCGCCGAGCGCCAGGCCCTGAGCGCCTTCTTCTTCTGGAGCGCCTGGGCCGCCGGCACCGACCGTCCGAACGACCCCGGCATTTCCTACACCAGCAACTGGCCGCACGAGCCGCTGATCGGCAACACCATGACGGCCTCGGCCGCGATGTGGTCGGTCGCCTCCGTGATCCTGCTGCTGGCCGGCATCGCCGCCCTGCTGTGGCTGCACGGCGCCGGCAAGCACGAGGAAGAAGCCGTCCCGCCCAAGAGCGACCCGCTGGCGGGCGCCAAGGCGACGCCTTCCATGAAGGCCACCCGCAAGTACTTCTTCGTCGTGATCGGCCTGATGCTGCTGCAGATCGCCATGGGCGCCATCACCGCGCACTACGCGGTCGAAGGCCAGTCCTTCTTCGGCCTGCCGATCGGCGACCTGCTGCCCTACGTGACCAGCCGCACCATCCACACGCAAGTGGGCATTTTCTGGATCGCCACCGCGTGGCTCGCCACCGGCCTCTACATCGCCCCGCTGCTCGGCGGCAAGGAACCCAAGCTGCAGAAGCTGGGCGTGGACGTCCTGTTCTGGGCGCTGATCGCGATCGTGGTCGGCTCCACCGCCACCGGCTGGCTCGGCACCCTGCAGCACCGCGGCGTCGACTTCGCCTTCTGGCTCGGCAACCAGGGCCTGGAATTCACCAGCATGGGCCGCGTCTGGCAGATCCTGCTGTTCATCGGCCTGCTGTTCTGGGCCTTCCTGCTCGGCCGCGCCCTGTGGCCCGCGCTGACCAAGCCCTCGGAAAGCCGCGGCCTGATCGCCATGGTGTTCCTGTCGGCCGTCTGCATCGGCGGCTTCTACTCCACGTCGCTGACCTGGGGCCAGAACACCCACTACTCGATGGTGGAGTACTGGAGGTGGTGGCTGGTGCACCTGTGGGTGGAGGGCTTCTTCGAAGTGTTCGCCACCGCGGTGATCGCGCTGATCTTCACCAAGCTGGGCCTGGTCCGCGCCGAGAGCGCCAACCGCGCCATCATCGCCGAGACCATCGTGTTCCTGTTCGGCGGCATCCTGGGCACCCTGCACCACCTGTACTGGACCGGCACGCCGGTGTCCGTGATCGCCGTCGGCGCCGTGTTCTCCGCGCTGGAAGTGGTTCCGCTGACGCTGATCGGCCTGGAAGCCCTGCAGACCTGGAAGCGCTCGCAAGGCATCGCCTGGCTGAACGCCTACAAGTGGCCCACCCTGTGCTTCGTCGCCGTGGGCTTCTGGAACACCGTCGGCGCCGGCCTGCTCGGCTTCGCGATCAACCCGCCGGCCTCGCTGTACTACGTGCAGGGCCTGAACATGACCGCCGCCCACGGCCACGCCGCCCTGTTCGGTGTCTACGGCATGCTCGGCATCGGCCTGATGCTGTTCTGCCTGCGCGGCCTCTATGCCCGCCACCTGCACGCCGACGGCTGGATCAAGCCCGCCTTCTGGAGCCTGAACATCGGCCTGGCCATGATGGTGTTCATGTCGCTGCTGCCCGCCGGCATCTACCAGGCGTACGCGGCGATCACCAAGGGCCTGTGGTTCGCCCGCTCGCCGGAAGTGATCCACTCCGGCGTGATGGAAACCCTGGTGTGGCTGCGCGTCCCCGGCGACATCGTGTTCGCCATCGGCGCGGTCCTGCTCGGCGTCTATGCCCTCAAGCTGCTGCGGCGCGACACCTCGCCGCAAGGAGTGGCTACGGGTGAGATGGCATCCGTGACGAGGTAAGCTGCGGAGGCCGGCGCAAGCCGGCCTTTGCCGTTGAGGGGACCCCCGATGAAACTGACCACCTTCACCGACTACAGCCTGCGCGTGCTGATCTACCTGGCCGCGCAACCCGCCGACCGCGCCACGATCGCGCAGATCGCCGGCGCGTTCCAGGTGTCCGAGAACCATTTGGTCAAGGTGGTGCACTTCCTCGGCAAGCAGGGCTGGCTGACCAACGTGCGCGGCAAGGGAGGTGGGATGGAACTCGGGATGCCCCCCGAGGCGATCGTCGTCGGCAAGGTGGTGCGGGAAACCGAAGGCCTGAGCCAGTTGGCCGAATGCTTCGGCGAGACCGACGGCGACTGCGCCATCGCCCCCGACTGCCGCCTGCGCGGCGTGCTGGGCGAATCCATCAAGGCCTTCTACGGCGTGCTGGACCGCTACACCCTCGCCGACCTGGTCGGCAACCGCAAGCAGCTCGCGCAGATCCTGTTCGTCGAGCGCGACGCCGCGCCACGCAAGGGAGCCCGCCCATGAGCGACGAAGACCGCTTCATCTACTCCGGCCCGCCGGAACTGCTGCCGCCCCTGGTCGAAGCGCTGGAACGCGTGGTGGACCCGGAGGTGGCCCTCAACATCGTCGACGTCGGCCTCGTGTACGGCGTCGTCGTCAAGGACAAGCGCATGGACGTCAGCGTGACGATGACCTCGGCCGCCTGCCCGGTCACGGACACGATCATCGACGACATCGAAACCCAGCTGGACCGGGCCCTGCCGCCCGACATGCTGATCCACGTGGAGCTGGTCTGGGAGCCGCCATGGACGCCCGAGCGCATGAGCGACAAGGCCCGCGGCTTCATGGGCTGGTGAACCCTCGTTCCGTCATCGCCGGCTCGCTGGTCGCCTGCGTGGCGGCGGCGCTGCTCTCCGGCATCGCCGGCGGCCTGCTGCGCGTGGGCATCACCCTGCCGGTGGCGGCCGACGCCCCCTGGCTCACCCGCGCCGCCCTCGCCCATGCCGCGCTGATGATGTGCGGCTTCATGGGCACCGTGATCTCCATCGAGCGTGCCGTCGCCTTCAAGCATCGCGCCGCCTGGACGGCCCCGTTCGCCTCGGGCGCCGCCGCCCTCGCCCTCCTGTGCGGCGCCCAGCTGCCCGCCGCCCTGCTGCTGGTGCTCGGCTCCGGCGCCTTCGTCCTCGTCAACGCGCTGCTGCTGCGCCGCCAGCCCGCGGCCCACACCGCCCTGCTGCTCGCCAGCGCCGTCGCCTGGTTCACCGGCAACGTGCTGCTGGCCGTGGGCGCCAGCAGCAGCACCGTGCTGCCCTGGTGGTTCGCCTTCCTGGTGGTGACCATCGCCGCCGAACGCCTCGAGATGACCCGCCTGATGCGGCGCCGCCGCGGCGCCCAGCCCGCGCTGCACCTCGTGCTGGCCGCGCTGGCCTGGGGCGCCGCCTGTTCCGGCCTCGAGCCGCGCTTCGGCGGCGTGCTGTTCGGCGCCGCGCTGTGCGGCCTGGCCGCCTGGCTGCTCGCCTTCGACATCGCGCGGCGCACGGTGCGCGCCGAAGGCCTGTCGCGCTACATGGCCGTGTGCCTGCTCGGGGGCTACGTGTGGCTCGCCATCGGCGGCGTCGCCTGGGGCGCCACGGCCCTCGGCTATCCGGTGCGCGACATCGCCCTGCACGCGCTCGGGCTCGGCTTCATCGTCAGCATGATCATGGGCCACGCGCCGGTGATCCTGCCCGCCGTCACCCGCGTGAAGCTGCAGTTCGGCAACTTCTTCTACCTGCCCCTGCTCGCGCTGCACCTGTCGCTCGCCCTGCGCCTGGCCGGCGGCGCGGTGGACTTCCACCTCCGCGCCCAGGGGGCCCTTTTCAACGCACTGGCCATCGCGCTGTTCGCCGCCACCGCCGGCGGCTCCGCGCTGGCCTGGCGGCAGCGGCAGGGGCCGCGCCGCGTTTCCGACCCGAGACCATGAGCAGCTTCTTCCAGATCGAGGAACCGCCGCGCGCCGCCCCGCGTGGCTTCGCCCTGTGGCAACTGGGCTTCCGGCCCTTCTACCTGCTGGCCAGCGCCTTCGCCGCCGTGTCCATCCTGCTGTGGGGCCTGCAGTTCACCGGCCACCTCGCCGCGCCCTACCTGCCGGGCGCGCTGTGGCACGCGCACGAGATGCTGTTCGGATTCGCGCTGGCGGTGATCGTGGGCTTCCTGTTCACGGCGGGACGCAACTGGACCGGCCTGCCCACGCCCACCGGCGGCAAGCTCGCCGCGCTGGCCGTCCTCTGGCTGCTCGCGCGGGTGCTGGTGCTCACGCCCTGGGGCTGGCTCTCCGCCGTCGCCAACACCGCCTTCCCGCTCGCGGCGGCCGTCGCGCTGGGCATTCCCTTCGTGAAGGCGGGCAACCGCCGCAACTACTTCTTCGTCGGCGTGCTCACGCTGCTGGGGCTGGGGTCCCTCGCCGTGCACCTGAACCAGCTGGGCGTGGTGGCCCTGCCGGCCTGGGCCGGCATCCAGCTCGGGCTGGACGCGGTGCTGTTCGTCCTGTGCGTGATGGGCGGACGGGTGATCCCCATGTTCACGATCAACGGCGTGCCCGGCGCGGCGTCGCGGCGCCATCCCCGGGTGGAGCAGGTGGCACTGGGCTCGGTGCTCGCGCTGTTCGCGGCCGACGCCCTGCAGGCGCCGCCGCTGGTGCTGGGCGCCGTCGCGGCCGTCGCCGCCCTCGCCCACCTGGCGCGCTGGGTGCTGTGGCAGCCGTGGGTCACGCTGCGCACGCCACTGGTGTGGGTGCTGCATCTCGCGTACGCCTGGATCCCGGTGCACCTCGCGCTGCGCGCCCTGGCCGCCGCCGGCTGGGTCGCGCCTTCCGCTGCCATCCATTCGCTGACCGTCGGCGCCATCGGCGGCCTGGTGATCGGAATGATGACCCGCACCGCCCGCGGCCACACGGCCCGTCCGCTGCGCGCCGACCGGCGCGACGTCGCCTGCTACCTGCTGGTCGCCAGCGCCGCCTTCGTGCGCGTGCTGGTGCCGCTCGCCGCGCCCGCCTTCACCATGGAGGCCGTGCTGTGCGCCGCCACGCTGTGGTCGGCCGGCTTCGCGCTGTACTTCGTGAGCTACTGGAACGTGCTGACCCGCCCACGCCTGGACGGCCGTCCCGGCTGACGCGCATGCCCTGAATTCATTTCAGCCCTCTTGGTCCCGCACGGGTTCGCCCCTGCGGGATTTTTTTTTGGTCCTTCGCCGATTTGCGGGAAACGGGTGAATTCGCGTTCGGCGGGGAGCGCACCGTGGTTCGAATTGGCGCGGTCCTGCGC
The DNA here is from genome assembly GCF_016722785.1 of Ramlibacter monticola. Lineage (GTDB taxonomy): Bacteria > Pseudomonadota > Gammaproteobacteria > Burkholderiales > Burkholderiaceae_C > Ramlibacter > Ramlibacter monticola. The sequence goes on from NZ_JAEQNE010000006.1 coordinate 294,328, forward strand.
TGGTTCGATTCGTTGCCAGTGGGCCGGACCAGGACGGGCCTGTCCGCCTCTGCGACTGTCCCCCGGCGCGGATGAGAGCCCAGGCCCGTAAGCTCGCCGCGCCCGCGCCTCCTCCTTTATGTCGCCGAGCCGGACAGGCCCGCCCTGGTCCTACGCAGCGCGCGGATCAGGCAGCTTCCCTCGCGCACCTGCTTCTCGCGGTGCACCACTTGCGGTACGCGTCAACGAAGCCGCTGCGCCCGAACCCGGCGCGGCGCAGGACCAGAGCGGGGCTGTCCGGCTCGGCGACATAAAGGAGGAGGCGCGGGCGCCGCGCTCACCCGGGGTGCGGTTCTCACCCGCGCCGGGGGACAGTCGCAGAGACGGACAGCCCCGCTCTGGTCCGGCAAGAAGGCCGCTGCGCGCACCCGAGGATGCCCTCATCCGGCAGAAGTGAACCCTGGCCAGCAGCCCTGGAGATTGGCGAATAACTTTCAGCGGCTGTCACTGCGACAGCCCGGACGCCCCCCAGGCGACCGCACTTCCACCTTGATGCCCATCAACGTAGATCCCGCCCCCCGACCTATCAATGAAGGAACGGGGGAGCACACATGGGCACCGCTCTGGAAAGGCCGCAACGCGGCATCGGAGGCAGCTCGCCGCTGCTGCTCGCACTGGCTGTCCTGGTGGGCGCGGTGGCCGGCATCGGAGGCTACACGCTGTTCTACGCGGAAGGCTTCTCGTACCTGAGCTCCGAGCCGAAGGTGTGCGCGAACTGCCACGTGATGCAGGCGCAGTACGACGCCTGGCAGAAATCGAGCCACCACCACGTCGCCACCTGCAACGACTGCCACCTGCCGCGTGGCTTCGTCGCACCGTACTTCGCGAAGCTGGTCAACGGCTGGAACCATTCCAAGGCGTACACGCTGCAGGACTTCGCCGAGCCGATCGCGATCAAGCCGTTCAACAGCGAGATCCTGCAGGCCAGCTGCCTGGCCTGCCACCGCGACCTGGTGCACGACGCCGTGATGGCGCGCGGCCCCACGGAGGAAGCGAGCTGCGTGCACTGCCACGCGACCGCGGGCCACGGCGAGCGCACCGGACTCGGCGGACCGCGCACCTGAACCACGGAGGGACTCTCATGAAATCCGCATCCCGTCGGCGCGCCCAGCGCGGCCTCTCGAAAATCCCGGTCCTGTCGGCGGCCGCGCTGGCCGCCATCTTCGCCGCGGGCCTGGCAGCCCTGCTGGTGAACATCGCCGAGCGCAAGCAGGAGGCGAAGGTCACGACGACCCGGCTGGTCGAAGTGACGCAGGACACCACCGACCCGGCCAAGTGGGGCGTGAACTGGCCCAAGCAGTACGACGCGTACAAGCTCACCGCCCAGCCCACGCGCACGCGCTTCGGCGGCCACGGCGGCAGCGAGGCGCTGCCGCAGGAGAAGATCGACCGCGATCCGTGGCTCAAGCGCATGTTCCTCGGCTACGCCTTCTCGATCGACTACCGCGACCGGCGCGGCCACGCGTACATGCTGGTGGACCAGGAGAACACGCAGCGGCAGACCAAGCCGCAGACCGGCTCCTGCCTGCACTGCCACGGCTCCGTGATCCCGCTGTACCGCGAGCTCGGGGGCGGCGACGTGATCAAGGGCTTCGAGACGACCTACAAGATCCCCTACAAGGAGCTGAACAAGAAGCTGCACGACATGGGCCATGCCCAGACCGTGAGCTGCCCGGACTGCCACGATGCCCAGACCATGAAGCTGATCGTGACGCGGCCGGCCTTCCTGATCGGCATCCAGAAGCTGGCCGCCAGCCAGGCCTCCACGCCGTTCGCGCCCTCCATCGAGCGCTGGCGCGCCACGGACAAGTCCAGGCCCTACGACCCGAACGCGGACGCGACGCGCAACGAGATGCGCACCTTCGTCTGCGCCCAGTGCCACATCGAGTACTACTGCTCCTCCGCGATGCCGCTCACGGCGCCCTGGGGCAAGGGCCTGAACGTGGACCAGATCGAGATGTTCTGGAACGAGACGAAGATGCCCGACGGCGGCCGCTTCTTCGACTACAAGCACGCCGAAACGGGCGCGCCCATCCTGAAGGCGCAGCACCCCGAGTTCGAGCTCTGGAGCCAGGGCGTGCATGCGCGCAGCGGCGTCGCCTGCGCCGACTGCCACATGCCCTATGCCCGCGACGGCGCGACCAAGGTGTCCGACCACTGGGTGCGCAGCCCGCTGCTGAACATCAGCCGCGCCTGCCAGCCCTGCCACCGCATGTCCGAGGACGAGATCAAGACGCGCGTCGACCTGATCCAGACCAGGAACAACGAGCTGCTGCAGCGGGGCGGCGTGGCGATCACCGCGCTGATGGACGCCGTGCTGGCCGCGAAGCAGGACGGCGCGAGCGACGCGCAGCTCGCCCCGGCGCTGGAGCTGCAGCGCAAGGCCCAGTGGCGGCTGGACTTCATCGCCGCCGAGAACTCGATGGGCTTCCACGCGCCGCAGGAAGCGGCCCGCGCGCTGGCCGAAGCGATCGACTACGCGCGCCAGGGCGAGCTGGCGGCGCTGCGGCGCGGCGCGGCCAAGGTGGCGGAGGCCCGGAACTGAAGACCCAAATGAGAGAGCGGCCTGGGGCCGCTCTCTTTCCCGCCTGAAGCGGGGTGACGCTCGATGCGTCAGGGATCTCGCCGGGATCTGTGGCGAGTGAAGACAGGTTACGCCCGCCCCACCCCGGATTTCTTGCCCCAGATCAAGGTCGCCGCGGGACTACTCCCACGGAACTATCGAGGCTCGTTCTTCCGCCGCGCGCGGCTGGTCCACGGAGGGATGTTCCGAGTCGCCCTGCGCGACCACAGTGATGGTGTCGACAAGCACAACCAACGGAGCCCATCTTGTCCAGCGCAACCCTCTCCGCCGACGCACCTGCCGTCGTCTCGCGCGCGGCGCCCTCGGCCACCCGCCAGGCGTGGTCGGTCCTCGTGGTCAGCACCCTGTCCTTCACCGTGTGCTTCATGGTGTGGATGATGTTCGGCGTCATCGGCATCCCGATCAAGAAGGCGCTGAACCTCAGCGCCACCGAGTTCGGCCTGCTCACCGCCACTCCCGTGCTCACCGGCTCGCTGATCCGCGTGCCGCTGGGCATCTGGACCGACCGCTTCGGCGGCCGCATCGTGCTGGCCGCCCTGATGGCCCTCACCGTGCCGGCGATCTGGCTGATGGCCTACGCCACCCAGTTCTGGCACTTCCTGGCGATCGGCCTGTTCGTCGGCCTCGCCGGCGGCTCCTTCTCGGTCGGAACGCCCTACGTCGCGCGCTGGTTCCCGAAGAGCCGCCAGGGCTTCGCGATGGGCGTGTACGGCGCGGGCAACTCCGGCGCCGCGGTCAACAAGTTCGTCGCCCCGGCGCTGCTCGTCGCGTTCGGCTGGCAGGCGGTGCCGCAGGTCTATGCGGCCGTGATGCTGGGCATGGTGGTCCTGTTCTGCATGTTCAGCTTCAGCAACCCGCAGCACCTGGTGCCCAGCACCGTCACCTTCCGCGACCAGCTGCGCGCGCTGAAGGACCCGAAGGTGCTGCGCTACTGCCAGTACTACAGCATCGTGTTCGGCGGCTACGTGGCCCTGTCGCTGTGGATGGTGCAGTACTACGTCGGCGAGTTCGGCCTCGACATCCGCGTCGCCGCCCTGCTGGCGGCCTGCTTCTCGCTGCCCGGCGGCGTGCTGCGCGCCATCGGCGGCTGGCTGTCCGACAAGTACGGCGCGCACCAGATGACCTGGTGGGTCATGTGGGTCAGCTGGATCTGCCTGTTCTTGCTGTCGTATCCGCAGACCGACCTGACCATCTTCACCGTCGAAGGCGCGAAGAGCTTCCACATCGGCCTGAACGTCTACGGATTCACCGCGCTGATGTTCGTCCTGGGCATCGCCTGGGCGTTCGGCAAGGCCAGCGTCTTCAAGTACATCAGCGACGACTACCCGCACAACATCGGCGCCATCTCCGGCATCGTCGGCCTGGCCGGCGGCCTGGGCGGATTCCTGCTGCCGATCATGTTCGGCGCCCTCATGGACCTCACCGGCGTGCGCTCCAGCGCCTTCATGCTGATGTACGGCGTCGTGTGGGTCTCCCTGATCTGGATGTACTTCACCGAGGTGCGCAAGACCGAGGTGCTGGGCGAGCACGCGCCCGCTTCCCCTTCCTTCCATCACTGACTCCAGGAGCCTGTCCATGGCATTCGGCACCACCACCGTCCCGCTCTCGCGGCCGGGACGCACCCTGACCATCTGGACTCCCGAGGACAAGGCGTTCTGGGAGCGCGAGGGCGAGGCCATCGCCAAGATCAACCTGTGGATCAGCGTGCCCGCGCTGTTCCTCGCCTTCGCCGTCTGGCAGGTCTGGAGCGTCGTCGCCGTCGGCCTGCCGGCCCTGGGCTTCAAGTATTCGACCAACCAGCTGTTCTGGCTGGCCGCGGCGCCCGCGCTCTCCGGCGCCACGCTGCGCATCTTCTACTCCTTCATCGTGCCGCTGGTGGGCGGGCGGCGCTGGACGGCGATCTCCACCGCCTCGCTGCTGATCCCCGCCATCGGCATCGGCATGGCGGTGCAGGACAGCAGCACCAGCTATCCCACGATGCTGACGCTCGCGCTGCTGTGCGGCCTGGGCGGCGGCAACTTCAGCTCCAGCATGGCCAACATCAGCTTCTTCTTCCCGAAGGAGCGCAAGGGCTCGGCGCTGGGCGTGAACGCCGGCCTCGGCAACCTGGGCGTCTCGGTGGTGCAGTTCCTCAGCCCGCTCGTGATCACGGCCGGCGTGTTCGGCATCTTCGGCGGCGACGCGCAGACGATCGTCAAGAACGGCGAGACCGTGAAGGTGTGGACGCAGAACGCCGCCTTCATCTGGGTGCCCTTCATCCTGCTGGCCTCGGTGACGGCGTGGTTCGGCATGAACGACATCGCCGACGCCAAGGCCTCCTTCGCCACCCAGGCCACCATCTTCGGCCGCAAGCACACGTGGCTGATGTGCGTGCTGTACCTCGGGACCTTCGGCTCCTTCATCGGCTACGCCGCCGGCTTCCCGCTCCTGATCAAGAGCCAGTTCCCGGGCGTCAACCCGCTCGCCTACGCCTGGATGGGCCCCCTGGTCGGCGCCGTGATCCGCCCCTTCGGCGGCTGGCTGTCCGACAAGCTCGGCGGCGCCCGCGTGACCCTCTGGAACTTCGTCGTGATGGCCTGCGCGGTGGTCGGCGTGCTGTACTTCCTGCCGGTGAACGGCCAGGGCGGCAACTTCGCCGGCTTCTTCGTCATGTTCCTGCTGCTGTTCCTCACCACGGGCATCGGCAACGGCTCCACCTTCCGCATGATCCCGGTGATCTTCCTGAGCCAGGCGCTGCGCGGCGTGAACCGGTACGACCGCGACGCCGTCGCCCGCGCCACCAAGGAAGGCAACACCGAAGGCGCCGCCACCCTGGGCTTCACCGCGGCCTTCGCGGCCTACGGCGGCTTCTTCATCCCCAAGAGCTACGGCACCTCCATCACGCTGACCGGCGGCCCGGAAGCGGCCCTGATGGTGTTCGTGGGCTTCTACCTCCTGTGCATCGCCGTCACCTGGTGGTACTACGCGCGCAAGGGCGCCGAGATGCCTTGCTGATCAACCTGGGAAGACAAAAATGAGCCATTTCCTCGACCGCCTCACCTGGTTCGCGCAACCGCGCGAACCCTTCGCGGAGGGCCACGGCCAGACCACCAACGAAGATCGCAGCTGGGAGCAGGCCTACCGGGACCGCTGGGCCCACGACAAGATCGTGCGCAGCACCCACGGCGTGAACTGCACGGGCTCCTGCTCGTGGAAGATCTACGTGAAGGGAGGCATCGTCACCTGGGAGACCCAGCAGACGGACTATCCCCGCACCCGCTGGGACATGCCCAACCACGAGCCGCGCGGTTGCGCCCGCGGCGCCAGCTACAGCTGGTACCTCTATTCCGCCAACCGCGTGAAGTACCCGCTGGTGCGCGGCCGCCTGCTGAAGCTGTGGCGCGAGGCGCGCCGCACGCTGCCGCCGGTGGCGGCCTGGGCCCGGATCGTCGGCGACGACAGCGCGCGCCGCAGCTGGCAGCAGGTGCGCGGCCTCGGCGGCTTCGTGCGTTCGAGCTGGGACGAAGTCAACGAGCTCATTGCGGCGGCCAACATCCACACGATCGGCCGCCACGGGCCGGACCGCATCATCGGCTTCTCGCCGATCCCGGCGATGTCCATGGTCAGCTACGCCGCCGGCTCGCGCTACCTGTCGCTGATCGGCGGGGTGTGCATGTCCTTCTACGACTGGTACTGCGACCTGCCGCCCTCCTCGCCGCAGATCTGGGGCGAACAGACCGACGTGCCGGAATCGGCCGACTGGTACAACAGCAACTACATCATCGCCTGGGGCTCCAACGTCCCGCAGACCCGCACGCCCGACGCCCACTTCTTCACCGAGGTCCGCTACAAGGGCACCAAGACCGTCGCCGTCACGCCCGACTACTCCGAGGTCGCCAAGCTGGCCGACCTGTGGATGCACCCCAAGCAGGGCACGGACGCGGCGCTCGCGATGGCCATGGGCCACGTGATCCTGAAGGAGTTCTACTTCGACCGGCGCTCGGCGTACTTCGACGACTACGCGCGCCGCTATACCGACCTGCCCATGCTGGTCCTGATGAAGGAGCAGCAGCTGCCTTCCGGCGAGACCGCGCTGGTACCCGACCGCTACCTGCGCGCCTCCGACTTCAACGGCAAGCTGGGCCAGTCGAACAACCCCGAGTGGAAGACGCTGGCCTTCGACGAGGCCGGCAAGGTGGTCGTGCCCAAGGGCGCGATCGGCTTCCGCTGGGGCCCCGACGGCCGCCCCGACGCCGGCCAGTGGAACCTCGAGGCGAAGGAAGCCCGGGGCAATGCCGACGTCAAGCTGAAGCTCTCGGTGCTGGAGGGTGACAACGCCGACGCGCAGAGCGCGAAGGTGGCCTTCCCCTACTTCGGCGGCATCGCCCACGAGCACTTCACCGCCAGCGAGCATGGCAATGTGCTGGTGCGCACCGTGCCGGTCCAGCGCATCAGGCTGGGCAAGGCGGGCGAGGAACGCTACGCGACGGTCGCCACCGTGTTCGACCTGCAGGCGGGGCAGTACGGCGTCGCCCGCGGCCTGCCCGGCGAGTACGCCGCCGCGAACTACGACGAGGACGTTCCCTACACGCCCGCGTGGCAGGAGAAGATCACCGGCGTGCCGCGCCAGCAGGCGATCACGGTGGCGCGCCAGTTCGCCGACAACGCCGACCGCACCCGGGGCCGCTCGATGGTGATCATCGGCGCCGCCATGAACCACTGGTACCACGCCGACATGAACTACCGCGGCGTCATCAACATGCTGATGCTGTGCGGCTGCATCGGCCAGTCCGGCGGCGGCTGGGCCCACTACGTGGGCCAGGAGAAGCTGCGGCCGCAGACCGGCTGGACGGCCCTGGCCTTCGCGCTGGACTGGATCCGCCCGCCGCGGCAGATGAACTCCACCTCCTTCTTCTACGCCCACACCGACCAGTGGCGCTACGAGAAGCTGGGCGTGGAGGAGGTACTGTCGCCGCTGGCCGACCCCAAGCAGTTCAACGGCAGCCTGATCGACTACAACGTGCGCGCCGAGCGCATGGGCTGGCTGCCCTCCGCGCCGCAGCTGCAGACCAACCCGCTGCAGGTGGTGAAGGACGCGGGCGGCGGCGATGTCAAGGAGTACGTCGTCCAGTCGCTCAAGTCCGGCAAGCTGAAGATGTCCTGCGAGGACCCGGATCACCCGGCCAACTGGCCGCGCAACATGTTCGTTTGGCGCTCCAACATCCTGGGCTCCTCGGGCAAGGGCCACGAGTACTTCCTCAAGCACCTGCTGGGCACCTCGCACGGCGTGCAGGGCAAGGACCTGGGCCGCGACGAGGCCAAGCCGAAGGAAGTGGTGTGGCATGCGAAGGCACCGGAAGGCAAGCTGGACCTGGTGGTCACGCTGGACTTCCGCATGTCCACCACCTGCCTCTACTCGGACATCGTGCTGCCCACGGCCACCTGGTACGAGAAGAACGACCTCAACACCAGCGACATGCATCCCTTCATCCACCCGCTGTCGACGGCGGTGGACCCGGCCTGGGAAGCGCGCAGCGACTGGGAGATCTACAAGGGCTTCGCGAAGAAGTTCAGCGAACTGGCCGAAGGCCACCTCGGCGTGGAGAAGGAAGTGGTGCTGTCGCCGCTGATGCACGACACCCCCGCCGAACTGGCCCAGCCCACCGGCGTGGCCGACTGGAAGCACGGCGACTGCGACCTGATCCCCGGCAAGACCGCGCCCAGCATCGCGGTGGTCGAGCGCGACTATCCGAACGTCTACAAGCGCTTCACCGCGCTGGGCCCCCTGCTGGCCAAGGCCGGCAACGGCGGCAAGGGCATCGCCTGGAACACCCAGGACGAAGTGGAGCAGCTGGCGCAGCTCAATGGCACGGTGCCGGAGGCCGGCCCCACCCAGGGCCTGCCGAAGATCCAGAGCGACATCGACGCCTGCGAGGTGATCCTGCAGCTGGCTCCCGAGACCAACGGCCACGTCGCCGTCAAGGCCTGGGAGGCGCTGGGCAAGGCCACCGGCCGCGACCACACCCACCTGGCGCTGCACCGCGAGGACGAGAAGATCCGCTTCCGCGACGTGCAGGCACAGCCGCGCAAGATCATCTCCTCGCCGACCTGGAGCGGGCTGGAGAGCGAGAAGGTCTCGTACAACGCGGGCTACACCAACGTCCACGAGCTGATCCCATGGCGCACCCTCACGGGGCGCCAGCAGTTCTTCCTGGACCACCCGTGGATGACGGCCTTCGGGGAGCAGTTCTCCAGCTACCGCCCGCCGGTGGACCTGAAGACGACCGGCGAGATCGCCGGGATCAAGCCGAACGGCCATCCCGAGATCCAGCTGAACTTCATCACGCCGCACCAGAAGTGGGGCATCCACTCCACCTACAGCGACAACCTGCTGATGCTCACGCTCAACCGGGGTGGCCCGGTGATCTGGCTGTCGGAGGACGACGCGAAGCGCGCCGGCATCGCCGACAACGACTGGGTGGAGCTGTTCAACGTGAACGGCGCGATCACGGCCCGCGCGGTGGTGAGCCAGCGCGTCAACCCCGGCATGGTGCTGATGTACCACGCGCAGGAAAAGATCATCAACACCCCCGGTTCGGAGATCACCGGCGCGCGGGGAGGCATCCACAACTCGGTGACGCGCATCGTCGTCAAGCCCACGCACATGATCGGTGGCTACGCGCAGTTCAGCTACGGCTTCAACTACTACGGGACGATCGGCACCAACCGCGACGAATTCGTGGTGGTGCGCAAGATGAAGAAGGTGGACTGGATGGACGACGAAGCCAGCGCCCACGAAGAAGGAGTGCAAGCATGAAAGTCCGCGCGCAGATCGCGATGGTCCTGAACCTGGACAAGTGCATCGGTTGCCACACCTGCTCGGTGACCTGCAAGAACGTCTGGACCTCCCGCCCGGGCATGGAGTACGCCTGGTTCAACAACGTCGAGAGCAAGCCCGGCATCGGCTACCCCAAGGACTGGGAGAACCAGGGCAAGTGGCAGGGCGGCTGGGCGCGCAACGCCGACGGCAGCATCGAGCCGCGCCAGGGCGGCAAGTGGAAGCTGCTGATGCGCATCTTCGCCAACCCCAACCTGCCGCAGATCGACGACTACTACGAGCCCTTCACCTTCGACTACGAGCACCTGCAGACGGCGCCCGTGATGAAGGCCGCGCCGACGGCGCGTCCGCGCAGCCTGATCACCGGCCAGCGCATGGAGAAGATCGAGTGGGGCCCGAACTGGGAGGAGATCCTGGGCGGCGAGTTCGCCAAGCGGGGCAAGGACCAGAACCTCGCCAGCTTCGAGCAGGTGCAGAAGGACATGGTGGGCCAGTTCGAGAACACCTTCCTGATGTACCTGCCGCGCCTGTGCGAGCACTGCCTCAACCCGGCCTGCGTGGCCTCCTGCCCCTCCGGCTCGATCTACAAGCGCGAGGAGGACGGCATCGTCCTGATCGACCAGGACAAGTGCCGCGGCTGGCGCATGTGCGTCTCGGGCTGCCCCTACAAGAAGATCTACTACAACTGGCAGAGCGGCAAGGCCGAGAAGTGCATCTTCTGCTATCCCCGCATCGAGGCCGGCCAGCCCACCGTCTGCTCCGAGACCTGCGTGGGCCGCATCCGCTACCTCGGCGTGGTGCTCTACGACGCCGACCGCATCGAGCATGCGGCCAGCGTGGCCGACGAGAAGGACCTCTACGAGGCCCAGCTCAACGTGTTCCTCGATCCCAACGATCCCTACGTGATCGAGCAGGCCCGCAAGGACGGCATCCCCGAGGCCTGGCTCGCGGCGGCGAAGGTGAGCCCGGTGTGGAAGATGGCGATGGACTGGAAGGTCGCCCTGCCCCTGCACCCCGAGTACCGCACGCTGCCGATGGTCTGGTACGTGCCGCCGCTGTCGCCGATCACGGCCGCGGCGAACGCCGGCGAGATCGGCGCCAACGGCGAGCTGCCCGACGTCTCCGAGCTGCGCATCCCGCTGCAATACCTGGCCAACCTGCTGACCGCCGGCCAGACCGGCCCGGTGATCCGCGCACTGGAGCGCATGCTGGCCATGCGCGCCTTCCAGCGCGGCAAGCACGTCGACGGCGTGCGCGACACGAAGGTGCTGGCCCAGACCGGCCTGACCGAGGCGCAGGTCGAGGACATGTACCGGATCATGGCCATCGCCAACTACGAGGACCGCTTCGTGATCCCGTCCTCGCACCGCGAGTACGCCGAGAACACCTTCGACATGAAGGGCGGCTGCGGCTTCTCCTTCGGCAACGGCTGCTCCGACGGCGCCAGCGAGGCCAGCCTGTTCGGCGGCAAGAAGAAGCGGACCATCCCGATCGCGGTGGAGAAGGCATGAAACACGCCATGCACTACACCCTGCGGGCGCTGGCCCTGCTGCTGTCCTATCCCAGTGAGCAGGTGCGCGCGGTCGTCCCGGAACTCGTCGCCGCCATCGACGCCGAAGCCGCCCTGCCCGCGGCGCGACGCGCGGAGATCCGGGCGCTCGCGGTCGGCCTGCTCACCGCCGATCCGCTGGAAGTCGAGTCGCGCTACGTGGAACTGTTCGACCGCGGCCGCAGCACCTCGCTGCACCTGTTCGAGCACGTCCACGGCGACTCGCGCGACCGCGGCCCGGCGATGGTGGACCTGATCAAGACCTACGAGACGGCCGGCCTGCACCTCGGCGGGCGCGAGCTGCCCGACCACCTGTGCGTGGTGCTGGAGTTCGCCTCCACCCAGCCGCCCAGGATCGCGCAGGACTTCCTCGGCGAGATGGCGCACATCCTGCAGGCCGTCTTCAGCGCCCTGCGCCAGCGCGAAAGCGCCTACGCGACGCTGGTCGCCGCGGTGCTGGAGCTCGCCGGCCAGAAGGTGGAGGCGGTGCCCGTCGCCCCGGAGGAAAGCCTCGACGCCACGTGGGAAGAGCCCGTGGCCTTCGGCGGCTGCAGCCAGCACGGCCAGGCCGCGCCCGGCCAGCCGCAACCGATCCAGATCGTGCGCCGGAAGGCGGCGCAAGGAGAGCCCGCATGAAAGCCCTCGACTCCTTCCTGTTCGGGACCTTCCCGTACATCTGCCTGGCGGTCTTCCTGCTCGGCTCGCTGCTGCGCTTCGATCGCGAGCAGTACACCTGGAAGAGCGATTCCTCGCAGCTGCTGCGCGCCGGCCAGCTGCGCCTGGGCAGCAACCTGTTCCACGTCGGCGTGCTGTTCCTGCTGGCGGGCCACACCGTGGGCCTGCTGACGCCGCACTTCGTCTACGAGCCCTTCATCTCCCCGGGCGCCAAGCAGGTGCTGGCCATGGCCAGCGGCGGCATCTTCGGCCTGCTCGGCTTCCTGGGCGTGTCCATCCTGCTGCACCGGCGGCTCACCGACGTGCGCGTCCGCGTCACCTCGCGGCCGGCCGACATCGCGCTGCTGGTGCTGCTGTGGCTGCAACTGGCGCTGGGGCTCGTCTCCATCCACTCCTCGGCGCAGCACCTCGATGGCGGGCTGATGATGAAGTTCGGCGAATGGGCGCAGCGCATCGTCACCTTCCGTCCCGGCGCGGCCGAACAGCTGGCCGAGGCGAACTGGGTGTTCCGGGTGCACATGGTCCTGGGCATGACGATCTTCCTGGTGTTCCCCTTCACCCGCATGGTGCACGTGTGGAGCGGCTTCGGCAGCCTGGCCTACGTGTGGCGGCCCTACCAGGTCGTGCGCACGAAGCGCAGGATCCAGCCGCGGCAGCCGGCGCCGGCCGGCACGACCCGCTCTCCGAGCGCGCAGGCGATTCCCGAGTACGAACCGCGGAGGGCGGCATGAGCTGCGGCGGCGGCGCCTGCACCTGCGGTGGCGCGCCGCAGGCGCTTCCGTCCATCAACGGCATCGCGCTGCAGGCGGCGGACGAGACCCTCGAGCCCGCCGCGCTGCGCGAACGGGCCTGGACCGAGCTGCTGCGACAGGAGGCCGTGCGCACCGGCTGGCTGCCCGAGCGCCACGTGCTGCAGGCGCCGCAGCTGGCGCCGGAGGAGGAAGCAACCATCCACCGCATGCTGGAACGGGAGGTGCCGCTGCGCCTGCCGCAGGAGGAGGAATGCGCCCGCTTCCACGACGCCCGGCCGCAGCGCTTCATGGAAGGCAGCAGGGTCCACGTCCGCCACATCCTGTTCGCGGTGACGCCGGGAGTGGACGTGCGCGCGCTCGCCCAGCGCGCCGAGCAGGTGCTGCTGGAGCTGACGCACCGCGACGCCCCGCCGGAGCTCTTCGCCGAACGGGCCCGCGCGCTGTCCAACTGCCCCAGCAGCGCGCAGGGCGGCGACCTGGGCTGGCTCGCGCCGCAGGACTGCGCGCCGGAACTCGGCACGGTGCTGTTCGAGCAGGCGGTCACCGGGCTGCAGCCGAAACTGGTGCAGAGCCGCTTCGGCTTCCACATCCTCGACGTGCTGGCGCGCGAGCCCGGGCGGCCGCTGCCTTTCGAGCAGGTGCGCGAGCGCATCGCCAACCACCTCGCGCAGCGTTCGCGCCTGACCGCGATGCACCAGTACATCCGCGTGCTGGCCGGCCGCGCCCGGGTGGAGGGGGTGGAGCTCGAGGCGGCGGATTCGCCGTTGGTGCAGTGAGCGCCGCACGGCCGCCCGAAGGCGCTCGCCCCCTCCGCTTGCGGAGGGGGGAGGAGAAGGCCGCGCAGCGGACGAGCCTGGGGGAGGTTTTCCAATGAGCGATGAACTGCTGACCCGGCTGCGCCATTTCCATTCGGACTATTTCCCGCGCCACCAGCAGCGCTTCCAGGACCTGGTGGCGCAGGGGCAGCATCCGAAGACCCTGTTCATCGGCTGCAGCGACTCGCGCCTGGTGCCCTACCTCCTGACCGGCGCCGGCCCGGGCGAGCTGTTCATCGTCCGCAACGTGGGGGCTTTCGTGCCCCCCTACGACGGCTCGCACGGCCTGCACGGCACCACGGCCGCCATCGAATTCGCCGTCTTGAGCCTCGAGGTGGAGCGCATCGTGGTCTGCGGCCACAGCCACTGCGGCGCCATCCGGGCCTGCTACGAGGGCGCGCCGCAGGAGGCGGTGAACCTGCAGGCCTGGCTCAAGCTGGCCGACGAGGCGGTGCTGCCCGTGTGTGCCTGCCCCGAGGCGCTGCGCCGCACCGAACAGCGCGCCGTGGTGCTGCAGCTGGAACGGCTGATGGGCTATCCCATGGTCCGGCGCCGGGTGGAATCGGGCCAGTTGACCCTCCACGGCTGGCACTACGTCATCGAAGATGGCGAGATCCACGTTTTCGACGCCCAGCAGGGCGGATTCCTGGCGGCCGCCGACGCGCCGCATGCCGGAACCGGGCCGTACCGGCACTATGTGGAGCACGACGGGCAGGTGCTCTGCGACTGAACCGAAAAGCCCGGCGCAGTTGACTTGGAGCAACGTTAGTGCCCGCTCACGCCTGTAGCCTCCGCTCCCGTACCGGTTTTCACCGGACCGAACACGTGGAATTCATGGACAAATCCTCTGCGACTGAACTGGCCCGCGCCGCCGGCCTGAATCTGTGGACCTTGCGCGGCCGTACGCTGCTGCCCGTCGTCCAGGGCGGCATGGGCGTGGGCATCTCGGCAGGGCGCCTCGCCGGCACGGTCGCATCCTTCGACGCCATCGGCACGATCTCCTCGGTGGACCTGCGCCGCCTGCATCCGGACCTGATGGAAGCCACCGGCGAGCTCACCGGCCCCGAGGCCAAGCCGCAGATCGACGCGGCGAACAAGGAAGCCCTGCACCGCGAGATCAAGCGCGCGCGCGAGATCTCGCGCGGCCGCGGCCTCATCGCCGTGAACGTGATGCGCGCGCTCGACCAGTACGAGACCTACGTGCGCCAGGCGCTGGAAAGCGGCGCCGACGCGCTGGTGGCCGGCGCCGGCCTGCCGCTCGACCTGCCGGACCTGGCCCGCGACTTCCCCAAGACCTCGCTGATCCCGATCCTGTCCGACGCCCGCGGCGTGCAGCTGATCGTGCGCAAGTGGGAGAAGAAGGGCCGCCTGCCCGACGCGATCGTGATCGAGCATCCGAAGCTGGCCGGCGGCCACCTCGGCGCCCAGCGCGTCGGCGACCTGAACGACCGCCGCTTCGATTTCGACGTCGTGCTGCCCGAGGTGCGCGAGTTCTTCCGCAAGAGCGGCTTCGAGATCCCCCTGATCGCCGCCGGCGGCATCTCCTGCCGCGAGGACATCCAGCGCCTGCAGGGCCTGGGCGCCACGGCCGTGCAGCTCGGCACCGCCTTCGCCGTCACGTGCGAGAGCGACGCCAGCCAGGCCTTCAAGGAAGTGCTGGCCGGCGCCAGGCCCGAGGACATCGTCGAGTTCACCAGCGTGGCCGGCCTGCCCGCCCGCGCCGTGCGCACCCCCTGGCTCGACAAGTACCTGCGCATCGAGCAGCGCATGCAGAAGGCCGCGCACGAAAAGCCCCACTGCACCATGTGGTTCGACTGCCTGGCCCAATGCGGCCTGCGTGATGGAAAATCCGACTGGGGCCAGTTCTGCATCGACAAGGTGCTGTCCTATGCCTTCAACGGCGACGTCCGCAAGGGCCTGTTCTTCCGGGGCGCCGGCCGGCTCCCCTTCGGCAGCCAGATTCGCCCCGTCCAGGACCTTTTGAACTGGCTTTTGGGCAACCTGGTCCCACCTACCATGATGACCGCACCTGAATTCCAGGAAGCATGAAGAGAGATCCAGCACCCCACGAAGTCCCCGCATTGCCCCCGCAACCCATCAGCCTCGATGTGGTGCGGGAGAAGTACCTGAAGGAAGGCGAAAGCACCGAAACCGACCTGCTGCGCCGCGTCTCCCGGGCCCTCGCCAGCGTCGAGGCCGAGCCGCTGCGTGCCGAATGGGAGCGGCGCTTCTTCGAGAACATGCAGGCCGGCGCCATCGGCGCGGGCCGCATCATGAGCGCCGCCGGCACCGACCTGCAGGCCACCCTGATCAACTGCTTCGTGCAGCCGGTGGGCGACGCCATCCAGGGCCGCGACGACGAAGGCTTCCCCGGCATCTACGAAGCCCTGCGCGAAGCGGCCGAGACCATGCGGCGCGGCGGCGGCGTGGGCTACGACTTCTCGCGCATCCGCCCGCGCGGCGCCGAGGTCAGGGGCACCGGCTCGCTGGCCTCCGGCCCCTGCAGCTACATCGACGTGTTCGACCACTCGTGCTCCACGGTGGAGAGCGCCGGCGCCCGCCGCGGCGCCCAGATGGGCGTGATGCGCATCGACCACCCGGACGTGATGGAGTTCATCACGGCCAAGCGCACGCCCGGCCGCTGGAACAACTTCAACGTGTCGGTGGCCGTCACCGACGAATTCATCCGCACGCTGCAGGCGGGCGGCGACTGGCCGCTGGTGCACCGCGCCAGGCCCGGCGCCACGCTGGTCGCCCAGGGCGCCCACGTGCGCGGCGACGGGCTGTGGGTCTACAAGTCCGTGCCCGCGCAGCAGCTGTGGGACACGATCATGCGCTCGGCCTACGACTTCGCCGAGCCCGGGATCCTGTTCGTCGACACGATCAACCGCGAGAACAACCTGCGCTACGCGGAGAAGATCTCCGCCACCAATCCCTGCGGCGAGCAGCCCCTGCCCGCCTATGGCTGCTGCGACCTCGGCCCGATCATCCTGACGAAGTTCGTCCGCCATCCCTTCGGCTTCGGCGGGCCGCCGCACTTCGATTTCGAGGCCTTCAGCCAGGCCGTGGCCGTGCAGGTGCGCGCCCTCGACAACGTGCTGGACCTGACCTTCTGGCCGCTGGAACAGCAGCGCCTGGAAGCGCAGGCCAAGCGCCGCATCGGCGTGGGCTTCACCGGCCTCGGCAACGCGCTGGCCATGCTGCGCCAGCGCTACGACGCGCCCGAAGGCCGCGAGACGGCGGCGCGCATCGCCCGCGGCATGCGCGACGCCGCCTATGCCGCATCGGTCGAGCTGGCGAAGGAGAAGGGGGCGTTCCCCCTGTTCGACGCCGAGCCGTACCTGGAAGCGGGCACCTTCGCCAGCCGCCTCGACGAGCCGCTGAAGAAGCTGATCCGCAAGCACGGCATCCGCAACAGCCACCTGCTGTCCATCGCCCCCACCGGCACGGTCAGCCTGGCGTTCGCCGACAACGCCTCCAACGGCATCGAGCCGCCCTTCTCCTGGACCTACCACCGCAAGAAGCGCGAGAGCGACGGCCGCACGACCGAATACACGGTGGAAGACCACGCGTGGCGCCTGTTCCGTTCGCTGGGCGGCGACACCACCCACCTGCCGTCCTATTTCGTCTCCGCGCTGGAGATGCCCGCGGCCGACCACCTGGCGATGATGGAGGCGGTGCAGCCCTTCGTCGACACGGCGATCTCCAAGACGGTCAACGTGCCGGCGGACTATCCTTACGAGGACTTCCAGGGCCTGTACCTGGAGGCGTGGCGCGCCGGCCTGAAGGGCCTGGCGACCTACCGTCCCAACGACATCCTCGGTTCCGTGCTCTCCACCACGCCCGAAGCGAAGGCGCAGCAGGAATCCGCGACGCAGCCCAAGATCGACCCGATGCGCGCGGTGATCTCGCGGCGGCCCAACGGCCAGCTCTCCGCGGTGGCGGAGAAGGTCGAGTACTGGACGCAGCAAGGCCGGCAGACGCTCTACATCGTCGTGTCCTTCCTGCCGCTGGAGGACGGCCGCGAGCGCGCCATCGAGTTCTTCATGCCGGTGGGCCAGAGCGGCGAGTCGCAGCAGTGGATCACGGCCAGCTTCCGCCTGCTCTCGCTGGCGGCGCGCGGCGGCTTCCTCGACCGCGCGCTGGCGGACATGCGCAAGGTGGCCTGGGACCGCGGGCCGGTGCGCCTGGGGACCTACTCCAAGGCCGACGGCACCTCGGTGCCGATGTGGCACGACTCCGAGGTCGGCGCGATCGCCTATGCGGTGCAGAACATCATCTCGCGCCGCAACGGCGAGCCGGTCGCGGCCCTGGCCACGCCGCCGGCACCTCCGTCCGTGTCGGCCGCCCCCGGCACCATGGCGGGCACCAAGTGCCCCGAGTGCGGCGCGCACGCCATGATCCGCAAGGACGGCTGCGACTTCTGCACCTCCTGCGGCCACGTGGGGGCCTGCGGGTGAGCGCCGCACGGCCGCCCGAAGGCGCCCGCCCCCTCCGCTTGCGGAGGGGGGAGGAGGAGTCCGCGAAGCGGACGGATCCTGGGGGAGGTTCTCAGTGAGCTCCCCGCCGGACTCGGTGCTGGCGGGTGAATGGGCGGCAGCGCTCGTGCACGGCCGCCGCACCGTGTTGCCGGCCCGCCTGGGCGAGCCCGGGCCCGGTCCCGAGCAGCTGCAGCGCATCCTGCTCGCGGCCTCCGCCGCGCCGGACCACCACGACCTGGTGCCCTGGCGCTTCGTGATCGTTCCCGCGCAGGCCCGGCCCGCGCTGGCCGATGCCTTCGAGGCGGCCCTGCGCGAGCGCGATCCGGCGGCGACGCCCGAGCAGTTCGGCAAGGCGCGCGAGAAGGCGTTCCGGTCGCCGCTGCTGCTGCTGGCCATCGCGCGGCTGCGGGACGAGGATCCCGAGATCCCGGCGAACCAGCGGCTGGTCTCGGCCGGCTGCGCGATCCAGAACATGCTGCTGGTCGGCACCGCGCTCGGCTACGGCTCGTCGCTCACCAGCGGCAAGGCCCTGGAGTCGCGGGCCTTGCGTTCGCTGTTCCAGGTGGGCGCCGACGAGGAAGCCCTGTGCTTCGTCAGCTTCGGCACCACCGTCGGTCCGCGGCGCAACCGCGTGCGGGCCACGCCGGACCACTACGTCTCCGAGCTGAAGCCATGAGCCGCCCCATCCCGCTGCGCTCGCTGCTGTCGGCGCCGGCGGCGAGCTTCGAGCAGCCCTTCGAGATGCTGGAGGCCTGCCACGAGCGGGTGCACCGCATGCTGGACCTGCTGGGGCGCCTGCGCACGCACCTGGCCGGGCACGGCGCCGACGCGCAGGCTGCGCAGGCCGCGCGCGACGTGATGCGCTATTTCGACCAGGCGGCGCCGCTGCATCACCAGGACGAGGAGCTGCACGTCTTCCCGCCCCTGCTGGCGCAGGGCGACGAAGGCGTGGCGGCGGTGGTGAAGCGGCTGCAGGCGGATCACGTGGCGATGGAACGCAATTGGGCTGCGGCACGGGCGGTGCTGGTGCGCGTCGCCGAGGCGCAGCTGCAGCGCCTCGCGCCGGACGACGAGGCCGCTCTCGACACTTTCGCCGCGCTCTATGGCGATCACATCCAGGCCGAGGAAGGCATCGCCTATCCGGCGGCGCAGGCCCTGCTGGACCCGGACACGGTGGCAAGGGCCGGCGAGGAGATGATGCGCCGGCGCGGCGTCAGGTAGCGGCACGGCCCCCGCCTGTAGCGGCCCGGCCCGCCTCGCCCCACGGTGGCCGGGGCTCAACGCAGGTACCAGGTCGTGACGAAGTTCAGCTGCAGCTTCTTGTCCACCTTGTCGAGCGGCATCTTGACCGAGAACGCGAAGCCGAGCGGCCGGTCCTCGAGCCGCGTGGAAGCCAGGAACTTGGCCGAGCGTGTCACCTCGTCGCCGTTCGCGAAGTCGACCTTGAACTCGTAGCGCGGGGTGAAGGCCCACCTGCCCACCACGAAGGTGAGCGGGAAGAAGAATTCCGCGTAATGCTGCGGCGCCGCGCCGTTCTTCTCGGCGATCGACTTGTTGTACTCCACCGAGGGACTGAAGGTCACGGCGGGCGTGATGTCCCAGGCGAAGACCCCGAACACCATCGGCCGCCAGACATTGGCCCCCAGCGCAGGCTCGGTCGCCGTGGGAAAGCGCATCTCGAGGCCAGCGCCGAGACGCCTCGATGCGTCGAGCCGCACGGCCGTGCCCACCGCCAGCTTGAGGTCACCGATTCCCTGCTTGTCCGAGTCGCCCGGCGCAGCGCCCGCACTGTGGGTGCGCAGCGGCAGCTTGAGGCGCAGCGCCCAGTCCTGCGTGGGCGAGAGCCGCCAGGCCCAGAGCCGGCCCAGCGTGAGGTCGAAGTCGGAGCTCGAATCCCGGAAGCTGTTCCACTCGGTGTCGACCCAGAAGCGCGGCACGAGGAGGGTGGGGTCCTCCTCGGACCTCAGCTCCTCCACGAGCGCGCGGGGGTCGGACCCGCTGATGGATGGCTGCGCCGCGGCCTGGGGCACGGACAGGGCCGCCGCGAGCGCCGCGAAGACGACGCTCCCCTTCTTCGACGGGTGCGCCGCCCGTGGCCCTGGCGTCACCGGATCCGCACCGGCGCCACCAGCTGTTCCGGCGTCGTGAAGTAGTCCGCCCACTTCCCGCGCTGGTCCCCGGCCCGCCGCAGTTCCCCGCGCGCGATCGTGCGCAGGTGCACCTCGTCCGGTCCGTCCATGAGCCGCAGCGCCCTTCCCCACGTGAACAGCCACGCCAGCGGCGTGTCCGGCGACAGGCCCATCGCCCCGAACACCTGGATCGCCCGGTCCACCACCCGCACCTGCAGGCGCGCAGCCGCCACCTTGATCGCGGCGATCTGCTCGCGCAGGTCCGCCGGCGGCGCGTCCTGGTCCAGCGCCCAGGCCGTGCGCAGCACCAGCAGGCGCGCCATGTCGATCTCGATGCGCGAGTCGGCCAGCCACTCCTGCACGTTGGCCTGCTGGGCCAGGGGCTTGCCGAAGGCGCGGCGCTCCAGCGCGCGGTCGCAGGCCAGCGCCAGCGCCAGCTCGCACTGGCCGATGGTGCGCATGCAGTGGTGCACGCGCCCGGGCCCCAGCCGGGCCTGCGCCAGCGCGAAGCCCTCGCCCCACGCGCCCAGCAGGTGGGCCGCCGGCACGCGCACCTGCCGGAACACGATCTCGCAATGCCCTTCCAGCGCGGTGTGCTGCAGGACGGGGATGTTGCGCACGATCTCCACGCCGGGCGCGTCCAGCGGCACCAGCACCAGGCTGTGCGCCCGGTGCGGCTCGCCCTCCGCCGCGTCGCCGTTGCGGCAGACCACGATCAGCAGCCGGCAGTCCGGGTTGGCGGCGCCGGTGACGAACCACTTGCGCCCGCTCACCACCAGCGCGTCGCCTTCGCGCCGCACCTCGGTCTGCAGGTTGGTCGGATCCGAAGAGGCCACGTCGGGCTCCGACATCGCGAAGGCGGAACGCATCTCGCCGGCCAGCAGCGGCTGCAGCCATCGCGCGCGCTGGGCCGACGAGGCATGGCGCAGCAGCAACTCCATGTTGCCGCTGTCGGGCGCATTGCAGTTGAAGACCTCGGCCGCCCAGGGCAGGCGGCCCATCGCCTCGGCCAGGGGCGCGTAGTCCAGGTGGGACAGCGCTGATCCCGGGGCGTCCGCGGGCAGCTTCGGCAGGCACAGGTTCCACAGGCCCTCGTCGCGCGCCAGCGCCCTCAGGTCGGGCAGGAAGTCCGGCTGCTCGCCGCGCTGCGCGGAGGCCTGCCAGGCCGCGTTGCAGGGCAGCAGGTAGCGTTCCTGGAAAGCCTCGAGGCGCGCCAGCCACTCGCAGGCGCGCGGGGATGGCTCGAAATTCATCGTGGCCTGGGGGGAATCGAAGAAATCCATCTTGCGGGCCCGAGTCCTCATGCATACTGATTTGCGTCAATCGCCGGCCATCGTTCCCGCCGCGCCGCCCGGCGCGCCCAACAGGGCGCGCTGCGGTGCAGGGGGACAATGCGGCGCCACGAGAAACCTGGAGCGCCCCCCGCGAGCATGCCGTGCGCCTGCTGTCCGACCCCGATCTCCTCGTCCCGCTGGTCCTGGCGGTGTTCGCGCTCGTCGTGACGGGCGCGCTGTGGCGCCTGCGCTGGCAGCACCGGCGGCGGATCGCGCGGCGGCGCGCGGCCGCCTACCAGCTCATCGACTGCCTGAAGGCCTACACCGCCTGGATCGACTGGCACCGCGACGAGCCGCTGCTGCACCAGAACCCGGACGAGGGCGGCATCCCCGCGGCGCTGGCGCAGGCGGTGCAGATCAAGGACCAGCACTTTCCCGAACTCGGCACCCTCGTGCTGGACCTCCTGCGCACGCACCGCGAGCTGATGCAGTACCTGTGGGAGGAGAACATCCTGCGCATGAAGCACGCGTCGCCGCTGCGGCCGCACTACGCGGACCCGCGCTACCACAACATCCGCGACCGCCAGGACGGCCTGCTCGACAGCCTGTTCCTGCGCTGCCGGCAACTCGGGGGCGATTCGGGCTCCGGGTGGCGGCGCACGCGCAGCGATTTCAGCTTCTCGAGCGGAGACATGGGGATGCCTTCGCAGCCCGCGCCCTGATCAGAGCCAGGGCATGGCTTCGAGCACGTGGGCCCAGTCCCCGTCGGTCATGGGCCCGCCATGCTGCATCGGCGCGACCGCCGGTGCGCTGAGCAGCTTGTGCCCGTCCCAGCGCAGGCTGCGGTCGGGGGTGAGCAGGATCCAGCGACTGTCGGAGTCGCCCTTGGCGAGCCAGGCGCCGACCGTCTCGCCGACGTAGTGGGCCGGCTCGTACCAGGCCACCTGCACCGATTCACCGCGGATCTCGATCGTGCGGAACTCCAGCCGCGTCTTCATCTTCTGGATGTCGCGGCGCACGGCCTGCGCCATCTGCCGCAGCCGCGCCATGTCGCCATCGCCCAGGTCGTTCTTGAAGTCGGGCTCGTACACCAGCCGCCACAGCGAGCGGTAGAGGAGATCGAAGCGGAGGACGTCCCGGTGCAGAACGACCAGTTCGCTCATGCGGATGAAGGACTGCGGGATGATGGCGCGGGCCGCGCGATTGCGGATGGCGGCGCGGCCGGCGTCGAGGTCTTCCTCTTCGACCGACTGGCCCGGCGCGGCGGACCACTGCACGGTATCGGGTGGTACCTGCTGGGCCAGCAACCGGGTCGCCTCGTGGTGGAAGCCACTCACATCGACTTGGTGGGACAACGGTACCTGCACAACAACCCAATCCGACAACGGCACCATTGTGCGCTCCGCGCCACAGGCGCGGAGGCTCTTGTTGCATTTTTCTTGTGTGCCTGGCGGAACCCGATGCGGCGAGGAGGGTCTCGCAGCCGATTTCAGCCCGCCGGCAGGAAGCCCTCGACCGAGAGGTAGCGTTCGCCCGTGTCGTAGTTGAAGCACAGTACGGTGGCGCCGGCCGGGATCTCCTTGAGCTTCTGCGCGACCGCGGCCAGCGACGCGCCGGAGGAGATGCCCACCAGGATGCCCTCCTCGCGGGCGCAGCGCCGCGCCATCTCGCGGGCCGGCTCCGCGTCGACCTGGATGATGCCGTCCAGGAGCGCGGTGTCCATGATCTGCGGGATGAAGCCGGCGCCTATGCCCTGGATCGGGTGCGGCGAAGGCTGGCCGCCGGAGAGCACCGGCGAGGCCACCGGCTCCACCGCGAACACCTTCAGCTGCGGCCACTTCTCCTTCAGGACCTT
Source organism: Ramlibacter monticola (assembly GCF_016722785.1). Classification (GTDB taxonomy): domain Bacteria; phylum Pseudomonadota; class Gammaproteobacteria; order Burkholderiales; family Burkholderiaceae_C; genus Ramlibacter; species Ramlibacter monticola. The sequence continues at coordinate 317,298 of NZ_JAEQNE010000006.1, forward strand.
CGCGCAGGCCGTGATGTGGCCGCCGGTGCCCACGCCCGTGATCAGGTAATCGACGCCCCCCGGGAAGTCCTCGGCGATCTCGCGGGCCGTGGTGCGCTCGTGCACCTCGACGTTGGCGGGGTTCTCGAACTGCTGCGGGATCCAGGCGTCGGGCGTCTGCGCCGCGAGTTCCTGCGCGCGCGCGATCGCGCCCTTCATGCCCTTCTCGCGCGGGGTCAGGTCGAAGCTCGCGCCGTAGGCGAGCATCAGCCGGCGCCGCTCGATCGACATGCTGTCAGGCATCACCAGCACCAGCCTGTAGCCCTTCACGGCCGCCACCATCGCCAGGCCGATGCCCGTGTTGCCGGAGGTGGGCTCGATGATGGTGCCGCCCGGCTTCAGCTTGCCGCTCTTCTCGGCGTCCTCGATCATCGACAGCGCGATGCGGTCCTTGATCGAGCCGCCCGGATTGGCGCGTTCGGACTTCACCCACACGTGGTGCGTGTCGCCGAACAGGCGGTTGATCTTGATGTGCGGCGTGCGGCCGATGGTTTCGAGGATGCTGTTCGCCTTCAACGCGGTTCTCCTTGCAGGTGAGGTGGGCATTGTGGCCTATCGGACCGGGATCCCGGCGGGGCCGGCGCTCGCCGGTTCGTCCTCCACGACGCCCACCGCCGGCGTCCGTCCGCACCGCGTGCGCTCGAACAGCGTACGGTACTTCTCCTCCGAGACCCGCAGCGCCCGCTCCGACTGCGCGCGCTCGACCAGGTCCGCGAGCTGGCGCGCCAGCAGATCGAACAGGTCGAAGTCCATGTCCGCCGCGCGGCGCGGCTCCCGCCAGTGGGTCGAGAGCAGCCCGATCGGCCGCCCCGACCGCGACAGCAGGGGCGTGGACTGCACGGCCCGCAGCCCGGACCGGCGGTATTCCTCCAGGTCGCGCGAGCCGGCCATCAAGGGGTCGCGCTCCACGTCCTCCACGTCCTCCACGTCCTCCACGATCGCGCGGCTGCCGCTGCGCAGCGACTGACCACGGGCGCTGGCGGAGCCGGCATCGACCTGCTGCCACCAGGCGCAGGATGCCGGATGCAGCTTGCGCGCGCCCAGCAGCAGCAGCCGCTCGCCGCCCGGATCCAGCAGTTGCAGGCTGGCGGCGTCGGCAGCCATCAGCTCCGTCGCGGCTTCCAGGATCGGCTCGAACAGGGTGTCCGCGCCCTGCTCGCCGACCAGCCGGGTGCTGAGGCGCTGCAGCGTGCGCGCACCGGAGAGTTCGGCGACCAGCCGGGCCTCGCTTTCGCGCAGCGCGGCCTCGACCCGCGTGCGCTCCACCGCCGCCCAGGTGCGCTGCGCCACCTCCTGCAGCAGCGTCAGTTCGTCGGCCGTCCAGGGCCGGGGCGCGCAATGGTCGACGCCCAGCACGGCGACCAGGCGGCCGCCCTTGCGCAGCGGGACCCCCGCGCGCGCACGGATTCCCAGGGCCCGGAAGGCCGCGCGCTCCGGCTGGCCCAGGCGCGCATCTTCCTCCACGTCGGAGTAGGAAACCGGGTGCCGCTGCGGCAGCGCGACAGGCTCCGCGCCGGGGCCGGCGCGCACCGTGACGCCGTCTGCCTCCGGCTCCCAATAGCTGGCGCGGCTGACGCCCAGCTGCGCGGCAAGCAGCCCCGTGGCCACCTGGTGGATCTCCGCCGCGTCGGTCAGCGGCCGCACCGCGTCGTTCAGACGCAGCAGGAAGGACTGGCGCGCCGCGCTCGCCTGCAGGGCCGCCGTCCGCTCGGCGACCCGCTGCTCCAGTTCCTCGTTGAGCGCCTGCAGCGCGCGCTCCGCCTGGCGGCGCGCCGTGACGTCGATGAACGCGGCCACCGCGCCCGCCACCCTGCCCTCCACCCGCAGGGGCCGGATGCTCACCAGCAGTTCCAGCCGGGCGCCGTCGGCGCGCAGCAGGACCAGCTCGCCGTCCTGCACCGGCTCGCCGCTGCGCAGCGCGCGCGCCATCAGGCCTTCCTCCGGCAACAGGGGTTCCGCCTGCGCGGAGAGCGCCCGCGGCGCGCCCGCCAGGGCCCAGAAGCGGTCCTCCACGTCCGGCTCGCGGCCCCAGATCTCGACGGCGCGTCGGTTCCAGTACTCGAAGCGTCCGTGGGCGTCGCAGGCATACACGCCCACCGGCATCAGGCCGAGCAGTTCGCGCACCTGCCGCTCGCCTTCGCGCCGCACCCGCGCCAGCTCCAGCTGCGCGCCGATGCGCGCGACCAGCTCGCGCGAGGAGAACGGCTTGGCCAGGTAGTCGTCGGCGCCGGCCAGCAGGCCTTCGACCGCGGCTTCCTCGTGGGTGCGGGCCGTCACCAGCACCAGCGGCGTCGCCTTCAGCGCCGGATCGTCGCGCAGCTCGCGCAGCAGGGCGAAGCCGTCCAGCCGCGGCATCATCACGTCCGCCAGCACCAGGTCCGGCGGCTGCTGCCGGGCCAGCCGCAGCGCCTCGGCGCCGTCCGCCGCCAGCGTCACCTTCCAGTGCGCGCCGAGGGTGCGCGCCAGGTAGTCGCGCATGTCGGCGTTGTCGTCCGCCACCAGGATGCGCGCGTCGGGCACGTGCGCCGCCGGCGGCAGCGCGCATGGGCCCAGCGGGCTGTCCATCACCTCGCCCCGCGGGAGCGGCCGCGCGGCGGCCGCATTCCAGCGCTCGGCCTCCTGCGCCAGCTGCAGCGCGGTGCGATGCGTTTCGCCGGCGCCCAGCGCCGCGACCGGCGCCGCGCGCCACCCGGGCTGCTCGAGGTGCAGCCAGACGGTGAACGTGCTGCCCTGCCCGGGCACGCTGGTGGCGCGCACGCGGCCGTGGAGCAGGCCGACCAGCTCGTGCACCAGCGCCAGGCCGATGCCCGCGCCCTCCTCCGTGCGCGCGGGGGTCCCGCGCACCCGGTGGAAGCGGCGGAACACCGCCGGCAGTTCCTCCGCCGGGATCCCCACGCCGGTGTCGGCCACCTCCAGCTCCACGTGCTCGTTGCGGGCCCGCAGCCGCACCGCGATCACGCCGGTGAAGGTGAACTTCAGCGCGTTGGACAGCAGGTTGGAGACGATCTTCTCCCACATGCGCGGATCCACCAGCACGGGCCGCAGCAGCGGCGGGCAATCGACCTCGAAACGCACGCCGCCGCGCTCGATCGCGCTGCGGAACAGGCCCGCGATGTCGCAGGTCAGCGCCGCGAGGTCGACGTCGCGGTAGTGCGCGCGCAGCCGCCCGGCCTCGATCTGCGTGAAATCGAGCAGCGTGTCCACCAGCTGCAGCAGTCGCCTCGCATTGCGCGTCGCCACGTCCAGTTCGCCCTGCGCCGCGCCGCCCTCGGTCTTCTGCGCCGCCAGCAGGTCCTCCAGCGGCGCCAGGATCAGGGTCAGCGGCGTGCGGAACTCGTGGCTGATGTTCGAGAAGAAGGCAGTGCGCGAGCGGTCCAGCTCCGCCAGCTGCGCCAGCCGCTCGCGCTCGCGCTCGCGCAGCTGTGCCTCGGCCAGGTTGGTGCCCACCTGCTGTGCCAGCAGCTCCAGGAAATCGCGGTACGCGGCGTCGAGCGGGATGCGCCGGCTCAGGCCGGCGACCAGCACGGCGCCGGGCCGCACCGGACCGATGTGCACGGGCAGCAGCATCGCCGCGCCGGTCCCTTCCGGCCACGGGCCGGCATGGAAGCCGGGCTGGCGCAGGCCGAGGTCGCCCACCACCCGCGGCAGCCCTTCGCGCAGCACGTCGGCGATCGGCCAGGTGCTGCTCCCGCTGGCGAGGTTCACCACGCGCGCGGCCAGGTGCGCCCCCGCGCGCAAGCCCACCACGAAGCCGAGGGTGGCCCGCAGGGCGGCCGCGTCGGCCACGTACAGCAGCGCGAAGGGCAGCTCGCGCGGGATCTCCGCCAGCACCTCGGCGATCCTGGCGCAGGCGGCAGGCACGCCCTCCGCCCCGGCGGCGGCAAAGGCGAGCGCGCGCAAGGCCTGCTGGCGGCGCGCCGCCAGCACGCGGGCGGTGGTCTCGCTGGCGATGGTCATCGCGCCCTGCACCATGTCGTGGTCGTCGTGCACCGGGCTGTGCGACACGGTGAAGTAGGCTTCCTCGAGGAAGCCATTGCGGCTCACCTCGAACGGCTGGTCCTCGGCATAGCGCGACTGGCCGGTCTGCAGCACCGCGCGGTAGGCCGCCACCTGCCCGGCCCAGGCACCGCCCCAGGTCGCCCGCGCCGGCAGGCCGGCCGCCGCCGGATGGCCCGCCCCGAGGATCGACGTCCAGGCATCGTTGTAGATCTGCAGGAACTCGCCGCCCCAGAAGATGCAGGTGGGGAAGCGCGAATGCAGCATGGTGGCGACGATGGCCTTGAGGCTCTGCGGCCAGTCGCGCACGTTGCCCAGGGCGGTGGCGCTCCAGTCCACGGCGCGCAGCGCCGCCCGCGCTTCCCCCTCGCCGGCGAGCAGCCTCTGGCGCGCCTCCTCCTCGCTGCGCGGGTGCGGGAAGCGGCCGCCGGCGACCACGTCGTTGAGGGTGCGGCCGATCAGCGCCAGCGGCAGCACCAGGTCGGCCGCGCCGGCCCGGCTGGCGGCGCGCGGCATGTCCGGATAGGCCGCCGTGTCCTCGCTCTGCACGATCACGGCGCCGCCGGCCGTGCGCACGGCACGCGCGCCCGCCGCGCCGTCGCGGCCCATGCCGGTCAGCACCACGGCCACGGCACGGCTGCCGCAGCTGTCCGCCACCGAGGCCAGCAGGGTGTCGAAAGGATGCTCCTGCAGCAGATCGCGGGTGAAGGCCGTCAGCGTGCAGGTGCGGTCCGGCAGCACCTCCATGCTCTGGTGCGGCGGGCACACGTACACGTGCCCGGGCAGCAGCGGCGTTCCTTGCGCGGCCCAGGCCACCGGCAGGCTCAGCCGGCGGCCGAGGATCTCGACCAGCGCGCTCTCGGCGCCGAGGTGCTGCGCCAGGACGATCGCCGCGGGCAGGCCGGCCGGCAGTTCCGCCAGGACGGCGCTCATCGCATCGAGACCGCCGGCGGAGGCAACGATCGCGACGATGTCGAAGGGTGCCGCCGGGAGCGGCGCGAGCTGGGCGTCCATGCGGTCCTCGCCGGACCAGTGTAGCCACGCAGGCGCCGCCAGGGAACCGGCGGCGCGCGCGGCCGCCCGGCTTTCCTAGTCGCCGGACTGCAGCAGCCGGCCCAGGCTCTCCTGCAGCGGCTGCGCATCGCGCCGGATCGCTTCGGCCAGCGCCTTCTGCTCGGGGGTCAGCCCGGTCTGGAGCAGGCGCTCGACGCGCCCATGGATATCCTCGGCCACCTGCTGCTGCTTGCCCAGGGCGACGCGCACCTGCTCCACGGTGTGGCCCAGCTTCTCGCTGGTGTCGCGCAGCTGCTGCGCTGCAGTGCGCGCCGCGCTGACGTCACGCGCGGTCAGGGTGCCCGCGATCACGCGGCCGGAGCCGTCGCGGATCGGCGAGACCGTCAGCGCCACGTGCGCCTCGCCGCCATCCTTGCGCCCGCGCACCGTCTCGTGGTTCTCGACGCGCTGGGCCGCCGCGATGCGCTCCAGCAGCTGGTCCTCCTCGCTGCTGCCGGGGCGCGCCAGGATGGACAGGGGCCGGCCGATGGCTTCCTCGGGCGAGTAGCCGAAGATGCGCTCGGCGCCGCTGTTCCAGCTCAGGATGGTCTGGTCCAGCGAGAAGCTGATGATGGCGTCCGTGGTGGAGCTGATCACGGCCGACAGCCACAGCCGCATCTCCTCGGCCTGCTTGCGTTCGGTGATGTCGACGAAGGACATCACCACGCCGGCGATGCGGTCCTCGAAGGTGCGATAGGGCAGCAGCCGCGCCAGGTACCAGCTGCCGTCCGCGTGCCCCACCTCGCGTTCGACCGGCACCAGCCGCTCCAGCACGCGCCTGGCGTCGGCGCCCAGCTCCGGATACTGCAGCTGCGTGGTCAGGTCGGTGAGCGGCCGCCCGACGTCGGTGGGGATGAGGTTGAACAGGCTCACCGCCGACGGCGTGTAGCGCATGATGAGCAGCTCGCGGTCCAGGAAGACGGTGGCAATGGCCGTGGCGTCCATCAGGTTGTGCATGTCGCTGTTGGCATGCCCCAGTTCGTCCACCTTGGTCTTGAGCTCCTGGTTGACGGTGGTGAGTTCCTCGTTGATGGACTGCAGCTCCTCGCGGCTGGTCTCCAGTTCCTCGGTGGCGGAGCGCAGCTCCTCGTTCATGGCCTGCAGCTCTTCGTTGCTGGCCTTGAGTTCCTCGGTGGAGGCCTCGTACTGTTCGACGGTATCGCGCAGGTGCGACTTCAGCCGCTCGATCTCGCGGTCCAGGTGCTGCGCCACCGGGTCGTTCAGGGCGGCGGCGCTGGCCTCCAGCACCAGCGGCGCCGGCTGCTCCTTGTGTTCCTGCAACAGGACCAGGAACATGCCGCTGCCGATGTCGTTGGCCGGCGAGACGCGGATCGCCACCGGTACCGCCTGGCCGCCGGGCATTTCCACCGGGATCGCGGGCAGTTCCACCGGACTGTGGGATTGCGCCGCCTGGAACAGCGCCGCGCGCAGCTCGATGCGCAGCGTGGCGGGCACGGCGCGCAGCAGGTTGCGCGTCGGCTCTCCGCCGCCGAACTGCAGGTAGCGGCCCGCGCCGGGCGACAGGTGCACGATGTCGTACTCGCTGTTGATCAGGATCGACGGCGGCGCCAGGTGCTCCAGCAGCCGCAGGTGCAGCTCGCCCCAGGACGTGACGCGGTCGGCCTGCGGGACCGCCCACCCCGCGCGGATGGCACTGGCCTGCACGAAGGCGCGGCCGGCGATCACCGGCCCTTCCTTCATTCCCGGCTGCGCCTGCAGGGCCTGCACCAGCGTGCTCGGGGCCGCGGGAAGGGCCAGCCCGGTGCGCGGCGTGCTGCGCTGGCAGTAGATGCGATGCTTCTTGTCCACCACCCCGAACAGCAGGGTGCCGTCCTCCACCGCCTCGGACGAACCGAGGAACAGTTTGCCGTCCGCCACCAGCGCGAAATGGAAGATGTCGAACAGCCGGCGCTGCGCCTCGCGCGTCAGGTAGATCAGCAGGTTGCGGCAGCTGATCAGGTCCAGCCGCGAGAACGGCGAATCCTTCAACACGTCGTGCAGGGCGAACAGCACGGTTTCGCGCAGCTCGCGCCGCACCCGGTAGCCGCGGTGCTCCTTGACGAAGAAGCGGCGCAGCCGCTCCTCGCCGAGGTCCGCCTCGATGGTCTCGGGATAGATGCCCTCGCGGGCGGCCGAGATCGCCTCCTCGTCGAGGTCGGTCGCGAACACCTGGATCAGCGGCGGGTCGTCGAGGGTGCGGGCGTGTTCCGCCAGCAGCATGGCAATGCTGTAGGCCTCCTCGCCGGTGGCGCAGGCGGGCACCCACACGCGCAGCGTGTCGCCCGGGCCCTTGCCGCGGAACAGGTCCGGCAGCACCTGTTCCAGCGCCGCGAAGCAGCCGGCGTCGCGGAAGAAATTGGTGACCGTGATCAGCAGGTCCTGCAGCAGCGCCGCCGGCTCGCCGGGGCGGGTGCGCAGGCAATCGAGGTATTCCGTCAGCGTGGCCACGCCGTTGACCTGCATGCGCCGGCCGATGCGGCGCAGGATGGTGGCCCGCTTGTAGTGTGCGAAGTCCCGCCCGGTGCGGGTCCGCAGCAGCGTCAGGATGTCGCGCAGGGCCGTATCGCCGTCGTGCCGCGCGATCTCCGCCGCGGGCGCGGCGTCTTCCGGCGGCAGCTGCAGCTGCGGCTCGAGGCGGAAGTACGACAGCAGCCGCCGGGGCATCTCGCTCGCCGGCAGGATCCAGTCCACCATGCCGGTGGAGATGGCGGCGCGCGGCATGGCGCTTTCCACCGATTCGTCCGGGTCCTGGGCGACCGTGAGGCCGCCCCGCTCCTTCACGCGCTTGATGCCCACCGCGCCGTCGGCGCCGGGGCCGGACAGCACCACCGCGGCGGCATGCGCGCCATGGGTGTCGGCCATGCTGCGCAGGAACAGGTCGATCACCATGCGGCCGTGCTGGGCCTCGCCGTCGGTGAGCACGAGCTTGCCGTCGATGGCGCGGGCGCCCCGCCCGGGCGGCACCAGGTACACGGTATCGGGCTGGAGGCGCAGCGAGCGCTCCAGCGGGAGCACCCGCAGGGTCGTGGAATGGCTCACCTGCGAGATCCACTCCTCGGTCGCCCCCGTGCCGGGCCCGTCGTGCCGCAGGACGACGAAGGCCAGGCCGCTGTCGCGCGGCACGCCCTGCAGCAGCACCTGCAGCTGCGGCAGCGCCGAGCGCGACGTGCCGATGCCGACGACGGGCAGGCTGTGGTACCCGTGCGAAGGAACGGCGTCGTCGATCTGGCTGCCGAGTGCTTCCTCGGCTTCGTCGGGGGTGAATTCGGTCGTCATCGGAGCGCCCTTGCCGGCCTACTGCATCGGCGGCCGCACTTCCATCATACGGTTCGCGGTGCGCGCCGGTCAGGGCTGTTCGCCCCGGACGGCACCCGCCATCGCGCCGAGTTCGCGCACCTGCCGGAGCAGCCGGTCAGCCTCGCGGCGCGCAGCCTCCGCCTGGCTCGGCGCGCCCGCGGCCTCCGAGATGGCCGCCATCCGCCGCAGCAGGATCTCGCGCTCCTGCAGGGCGCGCACGCTGCTGCGCAACGCCAGCTCGCCGTTGTCCGCCTGCGCGCCCTCGAGGCTGCGCACCGTGAACGCGTGCCCGGTGTGGCAGCGAAAGCGCAGGGGGCGCGAGTGCTTCACCTCGTACAGTCCGCCGCCGCAGTCGGGGCAGGCCAGCCCGGCCGGCTGGGCGATCGCCTGGAGGTTCTCGACCAGGTCCTCGCCCCGGTTGATTGACACTTCACGGACGACTTCCTCGGGGGCCGGCAGGTCCGGTCCCGGGGGCGCGCTCACCAGCCGGGCGAGCAGCGGGCCGATCCTGGCGGCGGGCAGCGTGTAGTCCACCTCCACGTGGTCGAGCGCGTTCTGCGGCATCGACGGCTCCTCGGCCGTCGCCGGGTCCTGGACGATGGCGATGCCGCCGCAGTCCTTGATCGTCCCGAGGCCGGCCGTGCCGTCGTCCATGAAGCCGGACAGGACGATGCCGATCACGCGCGAGCCCCAGGCCAGGGCCGCCGAGCGGAACAGCGGGTCCACGGCCGGCCGCGTGTGGTTTTCGCGCGGGCCGCGGTTCAGGCGCAGGTAGCGTCCGTCGACCAGCATGTGGTGGTCCGGCGGGGCGATGTGCAGCACCCCGTTGGTCAGCAACTGGCGGTCGCGCGCATGCACCGCCGGGTGCGGGCCCTTGTTCGACAGCAGTTCGGGAAGCAGGCTGGGCTGGGCACCCACGTGGAGGACGATGCACACCGGCGCCGCGAAGCCGGGCGGCAGGGTCTCGGCCAGGACCAGCAGCGGTGCGATACCGCCCGCGGAGGCGCCCACGACGACGAGGTGGCCGGAGAGGGATTCAGTGGCCATGGCCCATTTTGGGCTTTCCCCGCCCGCGAGGGGGACGATGTATCAGGAGAGGGGGGCGCCGGAGAGCAGGACCAGGCAGCGGGACCTCAGCTTGCGGACGCAAGCCGTGTGGTGCTGCCGCACCTCCTCCAGCCGTTCGCGGTCCGTCCCCTCCTCCTGGAACCGCAGTCGCCACAGCGCATGCACCAGTTCCGCGTGGGCGATCAGCAGTTCGACCCAGGGCGCGCTCAGTTGCGGAAGCGGCAGGCAGTAAAGCCGGATCTCCTCGATCTGCTCGCTCACGCGCCCATACAGTTCCATGTCAAGCCAGGTGTCGATCATGCGGCCGACGGACACCTCGTATTCTTCCAGGGCGGCTGCCAGCTGGAAGGCGATGGCATCGAGCGCGGGCGCGTGCGAGGCGGACATGATGGACTCGTTGAAAGTGTACAAAGCCCTCGCGAGGCAACCTCCGGGATTCCCTTATGGCGCGCGCCGGGGGCGTGGGAGCCGACGAATGGCGTCCGCGGCACCGCCCTGGCGTCCGTCGCCGCCCTAGGCGAACAAGGTCTTGTGCTCGTCGCGCAACAGGTTCTTCTGCACCTTGCCCATGGTGTTGCGAGGGAGTTCCTGCACGACGAAGCAGCGCTTCGGAATCTTGAAGTTCGCGAGCTGCGACTTCAGCGTGGAGATCACCTCTTCGCCGTCGACGCGGGCGCCGGGCTTGGGGATCACGATGGCGACGCCCACTTCGCCGAAGTCCGGATGCGGCACGCCGACCACGGCGCTCTCGGCGACGCCGGGCAGGTCGTTGATGTAACCTTCGATTTCCGCCGGGTACACGTTGTAGCCGCCGCTGATGATCAGGTCCTTGCTGCGGCCCACGATGGTGACGTAGCCCCGGGCGTCGATCCTGCCGACGTCGCCGGTCTTGAACCAGCCGTCGTCCGTGAACTCCTCCTTCGTCTTCTCCGGCATGCGCCAGTAGCCGCCGAAGACGTTGGGGCCCCGCACCTGGATGCCGCCGATCTCGCCGGCCGGCACCTCGTTGCCCTGGTCGTCGCGCACGCGCAGGCCGACGCCGGGCAGCGGGAAACCCACGGTGCCGCCGCGGCGCTCGCCGTCCTTCGCGTGGTACGGATTGGAAGTCAGCATGATCGTCTCGCTCATGCCGTAGCGCTCCAGGATCGTGTGGCCGGTGCGCTCCTTCCACTCGCCGAAGGTCTCCAGCAGCAGGGGCGCGGAGCCGGAGATGAACAGCCGCATCAGGCCGCAGGCCTCCGGCGTGAGCGTCGGCTCGGCCAGCATGCGCACGTACAGCGTGGGCACGCCCATGAACACGGTGGCATCGGGCATGCGCTCGATCACCTTCTTCGGATCGAACTTCGCGAACCAGAGCATGCGGCTGCCATTGAGCAGCGCGCCGTGCAGGGCCACGAACAGGCCGTGCACGTGGAAGATCGGCAGCGCGTGAATGAGGACGTCGCCCTCGCGCCAGCCCCAGTACGTCTTCAGCACTTCGGCGTTGGACCGCAGATTGCCGTGCGTGAGCATCGCGCCCTTGCTGCGGCCCGTGGTGCCGCTGGTGTAGAGGATCGCGGCGAGGTCGTCGTCGGTCCTGCGCACCGGTTCCTGCCGGTCGGACTGCTGCGCTGCGCGCTCCAGCAATGAACCGTTGCGATCGTCACCGAGCGTGAACACATGCTGGGTACCGGCCTGGAAGGCGATCTTGCTGACCCAGCCGAAGTTGCCCGGCGTGCAGACGACGACGGCGGGTTCCGCGTTGCCGACGAAGTATTCGATCTCGGCCTTCTGGTAGGCCGTGTTGAGCGGCAGGAACACGTAGCCGGCGCGCAGGGTCGCCAGGTACAGCATCATGGCCTCGACCGACTTCTCCACCTGCACCGCGACGCGGGCGCCCTCCTCCAGGCCCAGCGACTGCAGCAGGTTGGCGATCATGGCCGTGCCGCGGTCGAGGTCGCGCCAGCTGTAGTGCAGGCCGTTGTCCGTCTCCACGGCGACGCTGTCGAGGTCTTGCGGGAAAGCGGCGCGCAGCGCCGCGAACAGGTTGCGGTTATCCGTCATTGCGTGGTTCGTCAGGGGGAAGCAGGAAGCTCTTGGGGTCAGAAGCGGGGCGGTCGTTTGGCGAGGAAGGCCGAGATGCCCTCGCGGTGCTCGGCGCTGGTGGCGTAATCGTACGCCCGCTCCAGCAGGTCCTCCGGCAGGGGCGCCCCGGCCGCCTGCCCGGCCAGCCGCCGGAGCATTCTCTTGTTCATGCGCGCGGCCTGCGGCGCGAGCTGCGCCACCCGCGCTGCGCTCGCCTCCACTTCCAGCGTGAGGCCTTCGTTGGGCACGACGCGCTGCAGGAAGCCGCGCGCCTTCATCTCGCGCGCGTCGAGCTGCACGCCCTCGAGCAGCATCTCGCGCAGGGTGGACTCGCCGGCGCGCGCGGCGACCAGCTGCAGCTCGCGCGGCGCCATGGGAAAGCCGAGCCGGCCGATCGGCGCGCCGAAGCGCGCGGCGGTGCCGGCGATGCGGATGTCGCAGCAGCAGGCGATCTCCAGGCCGGCGCCCATGCAGGCGCCGTCGATGTGCGCGATCACCGGCACGTCGCAGGCGAGCACGGCCGCGAGCCCGCCCCACACCTCCTCCTCGTGGAAGCGCCGAAGCGCTTCCGGATCGAAGCGGAACGAGGGGTATTCGGCGATGTCGCCGCCGGCGCAGAAGCTGCCGTTCTCGCCGCTCACGATCACGCAGCGCAGCTGCGCATCCTGCTGGATGCGCAGGAAGGCTTCGCGCAGCTCGCGCCACATCGCACGCGACATGGCATCGAGCTTGCCGGGGTGCGACAGTGTCAGCCGCCCGATGGGGCCCTGGAGGGCCAGCCGCACCTGTCCTGCCATCTGGCCTCAGTCCGCCTTCACGTTGGCTGCCTTCACCACACCGGCCCAGCGCTTGACCTCGCTGTCGATGAAGGCGGCGAACTGCTGCTGCGACAGGTCCGGGAACTCGGCGCCCTGGCCGGCCCACACGGCCTTCAGCTTCTCGGACTGGATGGCCTTGCGCACTTCATCGTGCATGCGCTGCTGGATTTCCGTCGGGGTGCCCTTGGGCGCCCAGATGCCGTACCAGGTGGTGACGGTGTAATCGGGCAGGCCCAGCTCGGAGGCGGCCGGCACGTCCGGGAAGGCCGGCACGCGCTTGTTGCCCGCGACCATCAGGGCCTTGATGCGGCCGCCCTTGATGTGCGCGGCCGAGGAACCGAGGCCGTCGAACATCAGGTCGGCGCTGCCGGTGATCAGGTCCTGCAGGGCCGGGCCGGCGCCGCGGTAGGGAATGTGCGTGATGAAGGTCTTGGTCTGCAGCTTGAAGAGCTCGCCGGCCAGGTGGTGCGAGGTGCCGTTGCCCGCCGAGGCGTAGTTGTACTTGCCGGGGTTGGCCTTGATCAGCGCCAGGAACTCCTTGAAGTCCTTGACCGGGATGCGCTGCGGGTTCACCACCAGCACCTGCGGCACGCGCGCCACCAGGGAGATCGGGATCAGGTCCTTCTGCAGGTCGTATTCGAGGCGCGGGTAGATCGAGGGCGCGATCGTGTGGTGCACCGCGCCCATGAAGAAGTTGTAGCCGTCCGGCGCGGCGCGCGAGGCCAGCGTGGCACCCACGGTGCCGCCCGCGCCGCCCTTGTTGTCGATCACCAGCTGGTGCTTCGTCTGGTCGGCGAACTGCGCCGCCAGGGGCCGGGCGAATGCATCCGTGCCCCCGCCGGCGGGGAAGGGAACGATCATCTGCACGGGCTTGGCGGGCCAGGCGGAGCCCTGGGCGTGCACGTAGGGCACCGCGCCGACGGCGCTCGCGGCGGCCGCCGCGCGCAGGACAGCGCGCCGGGTGAGGCGGGGGGAATGCATGTTGTTTGTCTCCTTGGGAAAAGCAGCGTGCGACCGCCTCCCGGCAGGGTCGCACGCGAGCTCAACGATACAGGTCTTCGACGGCGCCTGCTATCGGGATTTCTCCTTGCGACAACATGGTGCGGTGCTTGTCGAGCCGCTTCACGTCGTAGAGGTAGTTCACCATGAGGCCGAAAGACTGCTTCAGGCCCTTGGCCGACGGATCGCCGGCCCAGTTGAGGCGTTCGACGCGGGCGCCGTTGCCGAGGTGGAAGCGCGCGACCGGATCGACCGGCTTGCCGTCCTGCAGTTCCTTGCCGAGGTAGCGCGCGGCCCAGGACAGCAGTTCCTGGCGCTCGGCCGACTTCGCCCCGAGCTCCAGCGGCTTGTCCCACGCGGCCAGCCTGTCGGCCGGCACCTGCTTCGCGACCCAGCCCCGGAAGCCGGGGATCGGCGACAGCGTGCAGAAGGTCTTGAGCTTGGGGAACTCCTCCTTCAGCGTCTCCACCACGCGCTTGATCAGCGAGTCGCCGAAGCTCACGCCGCGCAGGCCGGTCTGGCAGTTGCTGATCGAATAGAAGATCGCGGTGGTGGCCTTCGACAGGTCGGCGGCCGCGGCGGTTTCGTCCAGCAGCGGGGTGATGCAGTCGGAGATGCTGTCGGTGAGCGCGACCTCCACGAAGATCAGGGGATCGCCGTCGAGGCGCGGATGGAAGAAGCCGTAGCAGCGGCGGTCGCTGTCGAGGCGGTTCTTCAGGTCGCCCCAGCTGCGGATGTCGTGCACCGCCTCGTACTTGATCAGCTTCTCGAGCAGCGAGGCGGGCGAGTCCCAGGACAGGCGGCGCAGCTCGAGGAAGGCGACGTCGAACCAGGTCGAGAACAGCTGCTCCAGTTCGGCGTCCAGCGGCAGCAGGCGCTTGTCGGCCTTCAGGTGCGGCAGCAGCTCGGCGCGCAGGTCCACCAGGAAGCGCATGCCCTCGGGGAAGGCGGCGAAGCGTTGCAGCAGGCGCGCGCGCGGGGACAGCAGCGCGCGGCGCAGGCGGATTTCCGCCGCGCCCTCTTCCGGCGTGCCCTGGGCGGCTTCGTACTGTTCGCGCACGGAGCGGATCTTCTTCGGGTCGGGGCCGAACTGCTCGCTCATGAGGAGCCAGGCGTCGCGCTGCTGTTCCGCCGTCGCGGTGCGGTACCAGAGCGAGAAGGCCCTGGCGCGCCGGCCGCCCTCGACCTCGCTGGCGCGCGGGTCCACGATGGCCTGCAGTTCGGCCAGGGTGCGGCGCAGCACGCGCGGCGACAGCGCCTCCTGGCCGCGGCGCAGGGTCGCCTGCAGGCGCTCGCGCGTGCTGCGGCCTCCCGGCAGGGCGGGCGCCTCCAATGTCGGGGAAGAAGCCCCGGGTTTGGGCTCCCGCAGGGTGGCGCCGCCGGCGGCCCTCAGTTCGAAACCGGGCCGCCAGAGGGAGACGCCGCGTGCAATCCAGTCGACGGGACTCATGGCACCACCTTCGCTGCAATGTGGATGAACCGGACGCGAGCAACCCTCATGCCAACCTCGGCCGTTGGGCGCGCGCCAGCTCGCGCAGCGCGCTGCGCTGGCGTTGCAGGTGGGTGCGCATGGCGGCCTCGGCGCCCTCGGCGTCGCGCGCCTTCAGGGCGGCGAAGACGGCGAGGTGCTCGCTGAGGCTCTGCTCCAGGCGGCCGGGCGCATGCAGCTGCTGCAGGCGCGCCAGCTTGACGATCTTGCGCAGGTCGCCGATCACCATGGCCAGCCAGCGATTGCCGGCCAGCGCGATGATCATCTCGTGGATCGCGAAGTTGGCCTGGTAGTACTCGTTGATCCGCCTGGCCCTGGCGTGCTTCGAGAGCTTCTGGTGCAGGTCTTCCAGCACCTGCAGGTCGGCGTCGGTGGCGTGCTGGGCGGCCTCGAAGGCGCAGCGCCCTTCCAGCAGGGCGAGGACGGGGAAGATCTCGTCGAGGTCCTGCTCGGTCACCTCGTTGACGAAGCAGCCGCGGCGCGGCTCGTGCCGGACCAGCCCCTCCACGGTGAGCACCTTGAGCGCCTCGCGCAGCGGCGTGCGCGAGATGGCCATCTGCTCGGCGAGCCGCACCTCGTCGAGGAAGGTGCCGGGGGCCAGCTCGCCCGCGAAGATGCGCTCGCGCAGCTGCGCCGCGACTTCGTCGTGCAGGGAGTTGTGGACCAGGCGCATGGCGGGGCTCGCGATAATTTCCTGTAATTACGGATAATTATGGACCTCGCCGGCGCGGCGTGGGCGGATTCGATGTAGAAGGAAACCCCTGAAGCGTGTGGGCTCCGCCGCGCGTTTGCGGGGCGGAAGGGGACTACGCCGGGCAGCCGGTGCCCGGCGGGGCGCGCAGGCCTCAGCGGGCCGCGGGGCGGCCGGCGGTGTCGTCGCGGGTTTCGGCCCAGACCCAGATCAGCACGCCGGCGAAGATCATGGGGATGCACAGCCACTGCCCCATGCTCATCTTCATGGCGAGGATGCCCAGGTGGGCATCCGGCTCGCGGAAGTATTCCGCCGTGAAGCGGGCGACGCCGTAGCCGACCAGGAAGGCGGCGGAGACCTGCGCCTCCTTGCGCGGCTTGCGGGCGTAGAGCCACAGCACGATCCACAGCAGCACGCCTTCCAGCAGCAGTTCGTAGATCTGGGAGGGGTGGCGCGGCACGGCGGTACCGCTCTGCGGGAACACCATGGCCCAGGGCAGGTCGGGGTCGGCCGCGCGGCCCCACAGTTCGCCGTTGATGAAATTGCCGAGACGCCCTGCCCCCAGCCCCGGCGGCACGCAGGGAGCGACGAAGTCCATCAGCTGCCAGAACGGTTTGCCGCGGCTGCGGGCGAACCAGATCTGCGACACGATGACGCCGATCAGGCCGCCGTGGAAACTCATCCCGCCCTGCCAGACGAAGAGGATCTCCAGCGGATTGGCGAGGTAGAAGGCGGGTTTGTAGAACAGGCAGTAGCCGAGTCGCCCGCCCAGCACCACCCCCAGCACGCCGGCGAAGAGCATGTCTTCCACGTCCTTGCGCGACCACGCGCCGGGCCCCTGGAGGGAGCGGAAGGGTTCGTGCTTGAGGCGCAGGTTCGCCAGCAGCATGAAGAGGCCGAACGCGAGCAGGTAGGTCAGCCCGTACCAGTGGATGGCCAGCGGGCCGAGCTGCAAGGCGACCGGATCGATCTTCGGGTGGGTGAGCATGGGCGCGTATTGTGGCTCAGGGGACGCAGCGTCGGGGCGGAGGCGAAAACCCGACAGCCGAACGCAGAGGGCGCAGAGCAATCGCAGAGGACGCAGAAGAACATCCATTTGAAAGGAAGTCTTTTCTGCGTCTTCTGCGTACCTTTGCGACCTCTGCGTTCGGCTGTCTGGTTTTTCCCCCTCTCAGGCCTGCACGCACTCCACGAAGCGTTCCAGCACGGGCGACAGGCTGTCCCACACCAGCGTCGTCTCGCACGACGGCACCTGAGTGCCCTGCCGGCCCCCGAGCTGGCGGTACACCACGCCGCTGCGCTGGAACTGGCGCACGCTGTCCGGCACCCAGGCCAGGCCCAGCCCCGCCGAGACCAGGTTGACGATGGTCTGCATCTGGATCGCCTCCTGCGCCACGCGCGGCTCGCGGCCGGCGGCGTGGTACATGCCGAAGATCGCGTCGTGCAGCGACGGCACGATGCGGCGCGGGAAGATCACCAGCGGCTCCTCCAGCAGGGCCGGCAGCGACAGGCGCGCGGCCCGCGCGAGCGGGTGCGCCTCGGGCAGCGCCAGCACCAGCGGCTCGCGGGCCACCCGCAGGTGCTGCAGGCCGGCCGGCGCGAAATCCGGCGAGTGCAGCACGAAGCCGGCATCGATCTCGCCGCGCGCGAAGGCTTCCATCTGCACGTCGCCGGTCGCCTCGATCAGCTCCATCTGCACCTGCGGATGCCGCGCCCGGAAGGCCCGCAGCCACTGCGGCAGCAGGGCGAAGCCCACGGTGGAGACGAAGGCGATGCGCAGCCGCCCCAGCTCGCCGCCCGCCGCCGCGCGCGCCTGCGCCGGCAGGCCCAGCGCCCGCGCGAGCAGCTCGCGCACCTGCGGCAGCAGCGCCTCGCCGGCCGGGGTGAGGCGCACGCTGCGCTTGGTGCGCTCGAACAGGCGCGCGCCCAGCAGGCGCTCCAGCTGCGCGATGCCCTGCGTCAGCGGGGGCTGCGTCATGTGCAGGCTGCGGGCGGCGCGGCCGAAGTGCAGCGCCTCGGCCACGGCCAGGAACTGGCGCCACAGGCGCAATTCGATCAGCGGTTCACTCATACGCACCGCATATTAATCGCCAGTCAAAAATGGATTGGAAGGAATCACGGCGCGGGCGCATACTCCGGGCCTTCCCCGCATCGACGGACATCCGCCATGGACCAGAAAACCATCCAGCTGCGCCTGCGCAGCGCCAACATCACCGAGGGCAAGTCGCGCGCCCCGAACCGCTCCATGTACTACGGCATGGGCTACAAGGAGACCGACTTCGGCAAGCCGATGGTGGGCGTGGCCAACGGCCACAGCACCATCACCCCCTGCAACAGCGGCCTGCAGAAGCTGGCCGACGCCGCGGTGCAGGGCATCGAGGAAGCCGGCGGCAACCCGCAGATCTTCGGCACCCCGACCATCAGCGACGGCATGGCCATGGGCACCGAGGGCATGAAGTACTCGCTGGTCTCGCGCGAGGTGATCGCCGACTGCATCGAGACCTGCGTGCAGGGCCAGTGGATGGACGGGGTGGTGGTCGTGGGCGGCTGCGACAAGAACATGCCCGGCGGCATGATGGGCATGCTGCGCGCCAACGTGCCGGCCATCTACGTCTACGGCGGCACCATCCTGCCCGGCAAGTGGAAGGGCCAGGACCTGAACATCGTCAGCGTGTTCGAGGCCGTGGGCCAGAACGCCGCCGGCAAGATGAGCGACCAGGAACTGAAGGACATCGAGCAGCACGCCATCCCCGGCACCGGCTCCTGCGGCGGCATGTACACCGCCAACACGATGTCCTCGGCCTTCGAGGCGATGGGCATGTCGCTGCCCTATTCCTCCACCATGGCCAACCCGCACGACGAGAAGCAGAACTCGGCGAAGGAATCGGCCAAGGTGCTGATGGAAGCCATCCGCAAGGACCTGAAGCCGCGCGACATCGTCACGCGCAGGTCGCTGGAGAACGCGGTGGCGGTGATCATGGCCACCGGCGGCTCCACCAACGCGGTGCTGCACTTCCTGGCCATCGCCCATGCGGCGGGCGTGGAGTGGACCATCGACGACTTCGAGCGCATCCGCAAGCGCACGCCCGTGATCTGCGACCTCAAGCCCTCGGGCAAGTACCTCGCGGTGGACCTGCACGAGGCGGGCGGCATCCCGCAGGTGATGAAGCTGCTGCTGAACGCCGGTCTGCTGCACGGCGACTGCATCACGATCACCGGCAAGACCATCGCCGAGACGCTGAAGGACATCCCCGACCAGCCGCCGGCGGGCCAGGACGTGATCCGCACGATCGGCAACCCCATGTACAAGGAAGGCCACCTGGCGATCCTGAAGGGCAACCTCTCGCCCGAAGGTGCGGTGGCCAAGATCACCGGGCTGAAGAACCCGGTGATTACCGGCCCGGCGCGCGTGTTCGATGACGAGCAGTCGGCGCTGCAGGCCATTCTGGACGGCAAAATCCAGGCCGGCGACGTGATGGTACTCCGCTACCTCGGCCCCAAGGGCGGCCCGGGTATGCCGGAGATGCTCGCGCCGACGGGCGCGCTCATCGGTGCGGGGCTGGGCGAGAGCGTGGGCCTGATCACCGACGGCCGCTTCTCGGGTGGCACCTGGGGCATGGTGGTGGGCCACGTCGCGCCGGAAGCGGCGGCGGGCGGCACCATCGCCTTCGTGCACGAGGGCGACTCGATCACCATCGACGCGCACCAGCTGAAGCTGCAGCTCAACGTGACGGACGAGGAGATCGCGAAGCGCCGCGCCAACTGGACGCAACCGGAGCCACGTTACACCCGCGGCGTGCAGGCCAAGTTCGCGTTCAACGCGTCGAGCGCCAGCAAGGGGGCGGTGCTGGATCACTTCTGAGCGCGGGCCGGTGCCCCCCCAGAAAGAAGAAAGCGGCCCGCACGGGCCGCTTTTTCTTGGCTCTTCACCGAATTCGGGGAACCAACGCGAAGTGCGGCCGACGGCTACCACGGTTCGCCGGTTGCCTCCGACCCGGACCAGGACGTGACCGTCCGCCTCTGCGACTGTCCCCCGGCGCGGATGAAAAGCGTGCCCCAGTTTGGCGCCGCGCCCGCGCCTCCTCCTTTATGTCGCCGAGTCGGACGATCACGCCCTGGTCCTCCGCGGCGCGGGTGCAAGCGCACCGTCCATCAGTGAGCGCGCTTCGAGCGTCGGCGACCGCGTCAACCGAAGCCGCCCCCTTGCGACCGACACGCTGCAGGACCAGTCCGTGGCTGTCCGGCTCAGCGACATCAAGGAGGAGGCGCGGGCGCGGCGCCGGCACGAGCAACGGTTCTCATCCGCGCCGGGGGACAGTCGCTGAGACGGACAGACACGGGCTGGTCCGGCCCGAGCGGCGCGACGTCCACCGAACACGGCTCCCAGCGGTTGCCTACCAACTCAATACCCGGTCACGGGAGACTTTAGGCTTTGCCACCCCTGCCGATACATTCGCAGCGTGGGTGTTGCGCTGACCCGTTGAACGCACTAAGAACCCTATTCATTGCGGATCAGCGAACCGGCCCCTGGCGCGAAAGCATCACCTCGCGCCCCGACGGGTCGAGGACCAGCCCCGTCAGCGAGTCGACGCCGGCCTTGGGAGCCACACGCCGGAACGTGAGGCCGGCGTCCCCGCTGCGCAGCAGTGAGCCATCGACCGAGGCAGCGACCACTCCGCCGCCGTTGGTCTTTTCCTGGATGGCGACGATGGATGCGGCCGTGCCGCTGTCCACCCGGGTCCAGCCGCCCACGCCGTCGGCGCTGCGGTAGACGGTCCCGCGCAGGCCCGCGACGAGCACGCTGCCGTCGGCCAGGCCGGCACCTGTCCAGAACGATCCTTTGTAGCCGGTCGCGACGTAGCTCCAGCCCTGCCCGCGGTCCACGGACCGCAGCAGCGTGCCGCGCTCGGAGGTCGCATAGAGCTCGCCGCGCGGCGTGGCGAACAGGCCGTACAGGTTCAGGTCGGCCTTCTTCGCGCCCTCCGGCGTGGGCAGCACGACGGGCGTCCAGGTGCGCCCGCCGTCCCGGGTCGCCAGCACCAGCGACCACAGCCCCACGGCCACGCCCTCGCGGGCGTCGAAGAAGTGCACGCCGAACAGGGGCCTGTCCTCCTGCAGGGACTGGCGCTGGACGGTCCAGGACTCGCCGCCGTCGCTGGTGTGCAGCACCACGCCCCAGTGGCCGACCGCCCAGCCCTCGCGCGCATCGGCGAAGCTGACGGCGTTCAGCTGCACGTCCACCGGCACGCTGGCGGCCTGCCGCCACGATGCACCGTCGTCGTCGGAGAGCAGCACGACCCCGTGGTCGCCCACGGCCACCAGGCGCGCGCCGGCCCGGGTGCCGGCCAGCAGCTTGGCGCTGGCGGCGTGCGCCACGCGGGCGGCAGCCTGGATGCGGGGCACAGCCCCCTCGGCGGCCACCGCGTCGCCCGTGGCGCCGGCGAGGAGCGCGGCGGCAAGCAGCGCCGGCGCAAGGCGAAGGACATTTTTCATCGCATCTCCTAGTGCTGCAGGATGCCGGGCGCATGCACCGCGGAACGGCGCGGGAACAGCCGTTCCAGCCACACCGCGAAGGCGGGCAGCGCGGTCATCGCCATGACCATGTTGACCATGAACATGAAGGCCAGCAGCTTGCCCATGTCGGCCTGGAACTTGAGTTCCGAGAAGGCCCAGGTCGCCACGCCGATGGCCAGCGTGATGGCCGTGAAGATCGTGGCGGTGCCCACTTCCAGGATCGCGTGCTCCACGGCCTTGACCACCGGCTGGCCGTGCGCCAGGTGCAGCTGCAGCCGGTTGTAGATGTAGAAGGCGTAGTCCACGCCGATGCCCACCGCCAGCACCATCACCGGCAGCGTGGCGACGGTGAGCCCGATCTCCAGCTCCTTCATGAACCAGTAGCCGATGAAGGTGCCCACGGTCAGCGGCAGGCAGCAGGCCAGCACGGCGCGGAAGTCGCGGTACACCGCGAACACCAGCAGCACGATGGCCGCGTAGACGTACAGCATCATCGGCAGCTCGCTGTGCTCGACCTCCTCGTTGATGGCCGCCAGCACGCCCGCATTGCCCGAGGCCAGCCGGATCTTCACGCCCGGCTCCGACTGCGTGTCGCGGAAGGCCTTGACCGCCGCGATCACGCCGTTGATGGTGGTCGCCTTGTGGTCCGTCAGGAACAGGTGCACCGCCGTCATGCTGCAGTCCTTGCGCATCATGCCGCGCACCCGCGCGATCTCGGTGGCGAGCGCGGCGTAGTTGCCCGGGTCGATGGGCACGACGCCCATCTTCGGGTTGCCCTCGTTGTAGCCCTCGTTGTACAGGCGCAGCTGGCCCGCGAAGGACGAGATCGACAGCACCCCCGCCACCGGCTGCATGGCCCAGACGAAGCGGTCCTGGAACAGGCCCATGTTCACGTTGTCGCAGCTGTCCGGGGCCGCCTCGAAGACCACCGTCAGCCAGTCCAGGCCGGTGTCGTAGTTGCCCGCGATGGCCACGGCATCGCGGTTGAAGCGCGCGTCCGCCCGCAGTTCCGGCGCGCCCGGCTGCAGCGTGCCGATCACGCGGTCGCGGCTTTGCCACACCGCGCCGACAAACACGGCCGCCACCACCGCGAGGGTCCAGGCCGCGGCCTTCGGCTGCGCCAGCCGCGCCACCACCCGCAGCCAGCCGGCACGCTGCTCGCGCTGGCGCATGGCGTCGCGGGCGTAGCCGCTGTCGACGCGGAAGAAGGAGGCCGCGATCGGCAGCATCAGCAGGTTGGTGACGATCTTGAAGCCGACGCCGAGCGCCGCCGTGATCGCCAGCTCCCGCACCATCGGGATCGGGATCAGCAGCAGCGTGACGAAGGAGACGAAGGCGGTGACCAGCGCCAGCGTGCCCGGGATCAGCAGGCCCGTGAAGCTGGCCCGCGCCGCCTCCAGGCAGGTCTTGCCGTGCGAGATCTCCCGCACGATGAAGTTGATCTGCTGCACGCCGTGCGAGACGCCGATGGCGAACACCAGGAAGGGCACCAGCACCGCCAGCGGGTCCAGCCCGAAGCCGAACAGGCGCACGGCGCCGAACTGCCACACCAGCGAGGTCAGGGAGCAGACGATGGGCAGGATCGTGAACGGCACCGAACGGCAGTACCAGTACACGGCCAGCGCGGTCAGCAGCAGCGCCACCAGGCAGAACTCCAGCACCGCGGACGCGCCGGCGGCGATGTCGCCGATCTGCTTGGCGAAGCCGATGATCTGGACCTCGAAGCCGGCATCTTCGAACCTGGCCCGGATCTCTTCCTCGAGCACGCGGTTGTAGGCCACGTAGTCCAGGTGCGTGCCGTCCTTGTCGGTCTCCGACAGCTCCGCCACCACCATCGCGCTGGACTGGTCGCGCGACACCAGCGTGCCCACGAAACCGCCCTGCGCCGCGGCGGCGCGGATGCCGGCGATCGTCTCCGGCGTCAGCTGCGCCGGCGAGACCGTCCCCGCGATCAGCGGGTCGGCGCGGAAGCCGTCCTCGGTGATCTCGTTGACGAAGGTGTTGGGCGTCCAGAGCGACTGCACGCCCACGCGGTCCACGTTGGGCAGGAAGGTCACGGCCTGCGTCACCTCGTAGAGGCGCTGCAGTCCGGCCTTCGTCCAGATCTCCCCCTGGCGCGCCTTGACCACGATGTTCAGCCGGTTCGCGCCCAGCGTGTCGTTGCGGTACTGCTGGAACGTGGCGGTGTATTCGTGGTGCAGCGGCATCTGCTTGTCGAAGCCGGCTTCCATGCGCAGTTGCAGGGCGAACCAGCCCATGACCGCGGTGATCGCGGCCATGGCGAGCAGCAGGGCGGCGCGATGCCGGAAGCAGAACGCTTCCAGCCGCGCGAGCAGGCGGGCGCCCGCGCCGGGGGGAGTGGAGGTGCTCACGATGGGAGGACGCCTAGAAGTTGCGGGACAGGTACATGCCGAAGAAGTCGCGGTCGCCCAGCGGCTGGTCCAGCGAGCTCGCGCCGCCCCGGAACATCGCGTAGTTGAAGCCGAACTGCCACTTCGTCGGGTTCTGCGCGAAGTTCAGGTAGAGGTTGGCCGACTTGGCGCCCTTCATGAACAGGCCGGAGGCGTTCGGCGTGCGGCCGGAGAGCGCCTGGAAGTAGTAGACGCCCGGCGTCACCTGCCAGCCGGGCACCAGCGTGCCGTCGTACACCCAGCTGAAATCGAAGTTGATGCCGCTGGAGGTCTTGGTGCCCACCGGCACCGGCGCGGCCGTCGGGTCGGTCTCCTGGCCCCAGCCCCAGCCGCCCGCGGCGACGGGGTCGCCGCCATAGGTCGGCTGCAGGTTGGGATAGCGGATCACGACGGCTTCCGCCAGCAGGGTCGCGGTCTGGGCGCCCACCGCCTGCAGGAAGCCGCCGCCGGTGCCGTTCGGCGTCAGGCTCAGGAGGCCCGTCAGGTGCCACTGGAAGCGCTTCTCGTCCACCCAGCAGTTGCCGTTCTGCGACGTGCAGCCGCTGTTGGCATTGAGGGCGACCGCGTCGCGCGGCCGGTACGAGAGCTCGGTGCCGACGGCCCAGTCGCCGAGCGGGAAGTTCGCGCTGACGCCATACAGCTTGCGGTCCTCCAGGTAGGTCCACCCGAGGGCGCCATTGCGGTCCGCGTTGAAGCTGAAGTTCGGCGTCTTGTCGTGGTAGTTGAGGAAATAGGCGCCCAGGTTCAGCTGGGTGCCCGCCGGCTGGTACTTCACCGCCGCGCCCCACTGGCCCGCGTTCTTCGCGTCCACGTCCACCAGGCCGTAGGCATCGGCGCCCTTGCCGAGCCCGTTGACGACCGACCAGTAGCTGCCCGTCGGCGGGAAGTAGCTCTTGTTCCAGTTGGTCTGGACGTAGGCTTCGACGTTCACGCCGCGCGCCACGCCGCTCGCCACGCTCACCATCGGCGCCGGCAGGAAGACTTCCTTCAGCTGCGTGCCGGGCTGCGAGAGCCGCATGATGTCGACCGCGTTGGTGCTGTTGATGCCACCGGGCAGGAACAGGCTCTCGCCCCAGCTGATCACCTGGTTGCCCACGCGCACGCGGGCATGCTGCTCGCCCACCTCGAAGCCCTTGCTGACCCACAGGTCCAGCAGGCGCGCCTTGAAGGTCAGGTCGTCGCGCGCCGAGTCGGACAGGCCGTCGGTCAGGTTCGGCGGCGTCGTGGCGCTCAGGATGCCGGTGGTGTGCGTGGCGGTGAAGTCGCGCACCCAGTTGGCGCGCGCCATGGCCGTCACCTCGCTGGGCAGCTTGAGCAGCAGCTCGTGGTTGCCCTTGAGGTAGGTGGTGAAGGCATCGCCGCGCCCGTAGTTCAGGTTGCCCTGGTCGCCCAGCATCGAAGTGGGTGCGAGGCAGCCCGCGGGCGCACCGGGCCCGCTGGCCCCCTGGATCACCAGGTCGCACGCCGGCTGGCGCGTGCGGATCCCGGCGCCCACCGTGATGGTGGAGTCGAAGCTGCCCCGGATGCTTTCCGTCTCGAATGTGAACGCCTGGCTGCCGCCCGATGCCAGCAGTGCGCAGGCGAGTGCGATGGCGCGCGGCGCGCCGGCTCGTTTCTCTTGCATGGTCCCCTCTCGTTCTTGTGTTGCCGGATGCGGCCGCTCAGCGCTCGCTGATCGCGCGCAGGTTGTCGGAGGTGTAGAAGTTCTCGCGGAACCGCTGCTCCTTCGCCTCCACCACCCAGCGGAAGTCCTTGCCCGAGGCGAGCGGCGCCTGGTCGACCAGGTAGCGCCCTTCCGTCAGGTTGTACTGGACGAAGGCGGGGTTGTCGCAGCTGCCCGTCTCGTACACCGGGATCACGAAGGCCTCGCGCAGCTTCCACAGCTTGCCCTGGGCGTCGTAGTCGTCGGCGGCGACCAGCGACCAGCTGTCCTCGTCGATGTAGAAGGTGCGCCTGGGCGACACGTGCCGCACGCCCGCCTTGACGGTCGCTTCGACGACCCACACGCGGTGCATCTCGTAGCGGCGCTGCGCCGGGTCGATGGCGTCGGCCTTGGCGACGGCGTCGAACTTCACCGCCGGGTCGTACATGCCGAAGGCGTTGTAGCCCACCAGCATTTCCTTCTTGCCCACCAGCTTCCAGTCGAAGCGGTCGATGGTGCCGTTGAACACGCGCGGCTCGTCGATCAGGTACTGGTTCTCGAAGCCGATCTGCGGCGCGTCGTAGGCGTAGGTCGGCATGCGGCGCACGCGGCGCTGGCCGGGGAAGTAGTAGAAGGTCTCGCTCGCGGCGTTCGAGTAGTTCGCGAAGATGAGCGCCTGGCCGGCCAGCGCGGCGGGCGACTCGTACGCGAAGTAGGTGTAGTACTCCATCTGAGGCAGCTGCGACAGCGGCTTGGAGCCCTTGTTGCCCCAGGGGTAGAAGTAGGTCTGGTTGGAGGTCGCGGCCACCCACTCGCTGCCGCCCTTGCGCGGCGACAGCGCCGTGTACAGGCGGGGCATGTCCAGGCCCACGCCCGCGTACTTCATCTTGGTGTTCCACATCGCCTGCGCGCCGTTCTGCGGCACCGGGAAGGGAATGCCGGGCATCGCGGCTTCCTGCAGGCTCCAGCCATCCGCGCCCAGCTTCGCGCCGCCGGCGGCGTTCTTCTTCGTGTTCTCGGCCACGAAGTCGGGGCTGCCGCAGGTGCGGCGCGTGGGGTACACGTCCATGCGGTAGCCCTTCACCTGCTTGACCAGGGCGAGCTGGCCGGGCGAGAGCTTGTCCGCGTGCTTGTCGACGTTGGACGCGTCGACGGAGTACAGGGGCTTGTCGCCCTTGAAGCGGAAGAAGTCCTCGCGCCGCTTGCCCGGGGCCCAGCCGGGCTGGGCCGGGTCCGCGGCGGCATAGGCGGGGATCAGGCCGTCCTTGCTGGCGGCGGCCTCGCCGCCCAGGGGCGTCAGCTCCTTGCCGAGCCGGCCGGCATCGGATTGCGCGTGGGCCGGCGCGGCCAGCCCCAGGGTGGCGGCGGCCAGGGCCGCCCAGGCGAATCGGGTCTTGCGTTCGTGCGACATGGTGGCTCCGGAAAGGGGGGTCGGGTGGCGGAGGAGCTTCACTTCGGGATGCTGATCACCTGCGGCTGCGTGACGGCCTTCAGGCCCTCGGCGCCGAACTCCACGCCCCAGCCGGATTTCTTGCTGCCGCCGAAGGGCACCATGGGATGCACCATGCCGTGCTGGTTGATCCAGACCGTGCCGGCCTGCAGGCGGGCGGCGACGGACTTCGCCTTCTGCACGTCGGGGCTCCACACCGAGGCGCCGAGGCCCACGTCGAGCCCGTTGGCGCTGCGCACCGCGTCGTCGACGCTGCGGTACTTGATGATCGGCAGCACCGGGCCGAACTGCTCCTGGTCGACCAGGCTGGCGCCGTCGGCGATGTCGGTGACGAGCGTCAGCGGGTAGAAGTTGCCCGGGCCCTGCGGCGCCTCGCCGCCGCAGACGATGGTCGCGCCGCCCTGGCGCGCCTGCTCCACCAGCTCGGTGACCTTGCGGAACTGCATCGCGTTCTGGATCGGGCCGACCACGGTCTCGGCCTGCATGCCGTCGCCCATGGGCATGCCCTCGGCCAGCACCTTGAGCTCGGCGACGATGGCGTCGTGGCGGCTCTCGGGCACGTAGAGGCGCTTGATGGCGGCGCAGGTCTGGCCCATGTTGATGAAGGCGCCCCAGAACAGGCCGATCGCGATCTGCTTCGGATCGGCGTCGTCCAGCACGATGGCGGCGTCGTTGCCGCCCAGCTCCATGGTGGTGGGCGTGAGGTGGCGGGCGGCGGTGGCGGCGATCTTCGCGCCGGTGGCGCCGGAGCCGGTGAACATGATCTTGTCGACGGCGGGGTTGTCCACCAGCGCGGCGCCGACTTCGCCGTCGCCGCTGACCGTGTTCAGCACGCCGGCCGGCAGCACCTGTGCGATCAGGCGCACCAGCTCGAGGCTGCAGATGCTGGTGTACTCGGAGGGCTTGAGCACCACCGTGTTGCCGGCGCGCAGCGAGGGGATCATCTGCCAGATGGCGATCAGCAGCGGCCAGTTCCAGGGCGCGATGGCGGCCACCACGCCGAAGGGCCGGCGGTGCACCTCGTCGCGGCGGCTGTTGTCCTCGAAGGCCACTTCGACCGGCAGCTCCAGGCTGGCCGGCACGCGCGTCCAGGTCTCGCAGCCCCACAGCTCGAAGCGGGAGCCCGGCACGTTGCCGGGGCCGACGCCGCCCAGCGGCTTGCCCTGCTCGCGCGTGACCCACTGCGACAGGTAGTCGGCGTTCTCCTTGATCACGTCCGCCACCTTGTGCAGCAGCTCGCGGCGCGTCTCGTCCGGCAGGGCCGCCCACGCGGGCTGCGCCGCCTTCGCCGCCGCGACGGCGGCCGCGACTTCCTGGCGGGTCGAGCGGGGCACCAGCCCGATCGCTTCGCCCGTGGCCGGGTTCCTGGATTCGAAGCTGCTGGCGGAATGGACCTGGCGGCCATTCACGGTGTTCGTGAAGCTTTGCATGCGCTGTTCTCCTGGCCCGGGGGGCACGTTGATGTCAGCGGGAGTTTCTGGAATTCCGCGGCGGCGGGCATCGCGTAGATTCGCTGCGGGTTTCCCCTGCCGTCGCGGGCGCGCATGACACCACCCCCGACGCGGCATCGCGAAAGTTCGCGATTCGTCCCGCGCGGGCCCGGCCTAGACTGCGCTCGCGACGGCGACCCAGCCGTCCGGAGACCGACATGCCACTTCATCCGGCCCGAGGCGCACTGCCCCTGGGGCTCTCGCTCCTGATCGCCGCCGGCGCCGCGCAGGCGCAACTCGCCGTCGAAACGCTGGCGATGGAACCGCTGGCGCCGGCGGACGCCCATCGCATCTACCTGAGCGATCCCACCATGCCGCACCTGGTCGACGGCCGCATCCACGTGATCGACGGCGCCGCCATGAAGTACCTGGGCATGGTCGGGAGCGGCTTCGCAGGCAGCAGCGTCGTTTCGCCCGACCGCAAGACGCTGTACGTGGCCACGACCTATCTCAGCCGGTTGCAACGCGGCACCCGCACGGACGTCATCGAGGCCTACGACACCGGCGACCTCACCCTGCGCTACGAGATCGAGATTCCCGCCAAGCACGCGCAGTCGCTCCCGATCAAGGCGCTGACGGCGGCAACCGGCGACGGGCGCTTCCTGCTGGTGCAGAACGCGACGCCGGCGACTTCGATCACCGTGGTCGACCTGGCGCAGAAGCGCGTTGCCAGCGAAATCGCCAACCCCGGCTGCTGGGGCGTGATTCCCTGGCCCTCGGCACCGGCGAAGTTCACCACCGTGTGCGGGGACGGGACCCTGGCCACCTTCGAGCTGAATTCCGAGGGTAAGGCGCAGGAGCCGCTGGTCACGAAGTCCTTCTTCGATCCGGACCGCGATCCCGTCTTCATGCACTACGAGATGCTCGGGGACGAGCTGCTGATGGTCTCGTACTACGGCGCGCTCTATTCCGTCCAGCTGGCCGGCGCGGCGCCAACCGTGCGCGAGCCCTGGAACTTCATCGACGCCGCGGCCCGCAAGCAGCGCTGGGCGCCCGGCGGCTACGCGCTGTTCGCGCTCGACCCCGACACGCGCCGGCTCTACGTGGGCATGCACGACCAGCAGGCCGAAGGCTCGCACAAGAATCCCGCCAAGGAACTCTGGGTGCTGGACCTCGCCGCCCGCAAGCGGATCGCCCGCCTGCCGGGGGACCTGGCGCTGTCGATGGCGATGACCCGCTCGGCGCCGCGCCGCCTGTACCTCCTGAGCGCCGCCGACAACAAGCTGGTGAGCTTCGACCCGGCCAACCCGCGCGCCCGCAAGCGCTCCGCCCCCTTCGGCGAGACGCCCATCTACCTGGAGCTGCACTGATGACGCCCGCCCTCGACCCGGTGGTGGCGCACGCGACGGCCTCCGCGCTCGCCGCCGTCTTCCTGCTCGCCGGGCTCGGCAAGCTGCGCGATCCGGCGCTCTTCCGCGCCACCGTCGACAACTATCGGCTGCTGCCCGAGCCGCTGGTCGCCGCGTTCGCCTGGCTGCTCCCGCTGGCGGAATGCGCTGCCGGCGTGCTGCTGTTCGCGGACGGCACGCGCGCGACCGGCAGCTTGCTGGCCGCTCTGCTGCTCGTTCTCGTGTCCATCGCCATCGCCGTGAACATCCGGCGCGGCCGCACGCACCTCGATTGCGGCTGCGGCCTCGGCACGGAGGTCCCCATCGGCCCCGGCCTGCTCGTGCGCAACGCCGTGCTCGTCGCGGCGGCGCTGCTCCTGCTGCTGCCGGTGGCGCCGCGCGCGACCGTGTGGCTGGACCTCCTCGCCGCCCTCTTCCTCGCCCTCTTCCTCTTCGGCCTGCAGGCGCTCGCCACCGCGCTGCTCGCCCAACACGCCCGTCTCCAGTCCCTCAGGAATCTGCCATGATCGAAGCCCTCATCGTCTCCAACATCCTGCTGTGGCTGGCCGTGCTGGCCCTGCTGGCCACGGTGCTCGCACTCGGCCGCCAGATCGGCATCCTGTACGAGCGCATCGCGCCCATGGGCGCGCTGATGATGGACAGCGGCCCCGGCGTCGGCCAGCCCGCGCCCGTGTTCGCGCTGCCCGCGCTGGGCGGCGGCCAGGTGAACATCGGCGGCACCGGCCCGCGCAATACCCTGCTGTTCTTCCTCTCGCCCACCTGCCCGGTCTGCAAGAAGCTGCTGCCGATCCTGAAGTCGGTGCAGAAGGCGGAAGCGTCCACCACGCAGGTGGTGCTGGCCTCGGACGGCGAGCTGCCCGAACACGAGGAGTTCCGCCAGCGCGCCGACCTGGGCGCCTTCCCCTACGTGCTCTCGGCGGAGCTCGGCATGCGCTTCCACGTGAGCAAGCTGCCCTACGCGGTGCTGATGGATGCGCAGGGCACCGTCCGCGCCAAGGGCCTCGTTAACTCGCGCGAGCAGCTGGAGAGCCTGCTGGCCGCGCAGGAACTCGGCGTGGCCTCGGTCCAGCAATACCTCGAAGGCCAGCCGGCGAAGGCCAGCGCATGAACCGCCTGTTCGCATTCATCGACCGGCTGGCGGAGCGCAATACACGGACGCTCGCCAGCCGCACCTCCCGCCGCGGCATGCTGGCACGGATCGGCCGCGTGGCACTCGGCTCCGCGCTGGCGCTGCCGGTGCTGCCCTTCGACCGCACCTCGCAGGCGCACGCCGCCGGCGCGCACGGCGCCGCCGGCGGCAAGAAGAAGCCGGGCACCACGGACTGCGACTACTGGCGCTACTGCTCGGTGGACGGCTTTCTCTGCTCGTGCTGCGGGGGCAGCGCCACCACCTGCCCGCCGGGAACCTCGCCTTCCAAGGTGACCTGGGTCGGCACCTGCCACAACCCCGCGGACGGCCGCGACTACCTGGTCAGCTACAACGACTGCTGCGGACGCACGACCTGCGGCCGCTGCTTCTGCAACACCAATCACGGCGACCGCCCCGGCTACCGGCTCGGCGTGCACAACGACGTCAACTGGTGCATGAGCAACGACAGCTCCATGTACCACTGCACCGTGTCGGTCATCGTCGGCGTGGCGGAGAAGGAATGATGAATCGCAACTGCATCGCAACACTGGCGGCCGCGGCCGCCCTCGCCGGCACCGCGCCGGCCTTCGCCCAGGACACGGGCCCGGGACAGGCCTTCTTCGAGCGCCAGTGCGCGGCCTGCCACCAGAAGGGGGGCACGGGCCTGGCGGGCCTGGCGCCGCCGCTCGCGGGCGCGCTCGGGCCCGTGCTCGCGGCGCCGGAAGGCCGCGACTACCTGCTCCAGGTCATGGTGAACGGCCTCTCCGGCAAGATCGTCTCCAAGGGGCAGCTGTTCAACCTGGCGATGCCGCCGCAGGGAGGCTTCTCCGACCCCGAGCTCGCCGACGCCGCCCGCTATGTCGCCAGCCTGAACGGAAGCACCGCATCGTTCGCGGCCGAGGACGTGGCGCGGGCCCGCGGCACCACCGTCACCCACAAGCAGCTGCGCGAACTGCGCGAGCGCCTGCTGAAGTGACCATGCGCCCGGCCGCCCTGCTCTTGTCCGGCGCCCTGCTGGCCGCAGGCGGCGCCGCGGCCGCCGGCGACGAGGCCCGGGCCCGGCTGCAGTACCTGCAGCATTGCTCCGGCTGCCACCTCGTCGACGGCAGCGGATCGCCCACCAAGGGCATCCCCTCCATGCGCGGCATGCTGGGGCGCTTCCTCCAGGTGCCCGGCGGGCGCGAGTTCATCGTGCAGGTTCCCGGCGTCATGAACTCCGCGCTGCGCGACGCCGACGTCGCGAACCTGATGAACTGGCTGGTGCCCGCGGTTTCCGCCGCGACCCTGCCCGCCGGCTTCCAGCCGTACACGGCGCAGGAGATCGCGCGGCTGCGCAGCAGCCGGCCGGCGGACATCATGGCTTTCCGCGCCCGGCTGGTGCGGGAGATGAAGGACCCGGGGACGCCTTGAGGCTCAGGCCGCCAGCGGCACGCCGGTGATCTGCGAGAGTTCGCGCATCAGCTTCGCCGTGGAGTTCACGCCGAGCTTCTGCCGCATGCTGCGCAGCTGGTGGTCGATGGTGGAGCAGGAGCGATCGAGCTTGCGCGCGATCTCCTTGTAGCTGCAGCCGGCCAGCACCAGCTCCGCCACCCGCGTCTCCGCCGGCGTGAGCCCGGGCAGGCAGGTGCGCGAAGGCAGCGGCGAGGCGGCGTTCGAGGGCCCCTGCGCGAGTTCCTGCGCGGCGCCGAGGATGGGGCCCATCACTTCGCGCGCGAGATGGTCGGCGTGCTCGCAATCGTCCGCGGACCAGGCGAAGGCCCGGTGGCTGTCCACGCAGACCAGGCCCACGTCGCGGCCGCGGTCGCGCAAGGCGATCGCGATCTTGCTGCGGGTGCCCACCGAGAGCAGCGCGCTGCGCATGGGCGCGCTGATGCGGCGGTCGTCCTGCGCGTTGTGGAAGACGATCGCGCGCTCCGCCCCCCAGACCGTGCGGATGGCTTCCTCGCCGGTGTGGAACCGGGCGCCGAGCACGGAGGGCAGCTCGATGTCGTCGCGGCGCCGCTCGATGCGCGGGGTGTACACCGGGTCGGCGGCCCGGGCGAAGCCCCCGTCCACCCGGTCGGCGCCGGTCTCCGACAGCAACCAGCTCGTGCACACCGTCCAGCAGGCGGCGGGATCGTCGAGGTACAGCAGCATTTCCGCCGCGACGCCGCGCGATTCGCGCGACAGGCGGCCCGGATGCAGGAGGCGGTCCCTCAGGTCAGCCTGCACTGCGAACAGGTGCTGGGCATCGGGACGATGCGCGCCGTTTTCCATACTGCGTGTTCCTTTCCTGTCGAAGAAATCCGCCCACCCCCGCCGCGGGGGCGCACCCGGGACCTACTCGGGGATCACCGCCGTGGCCTCGATCTCCACCTTCGCGCGGTCCTCCATCAGCGCCGTCACTTCCACGGCGGTCATCGCGGCGTTGTAACTGCCGATGATCTCGCGGAAGGCGCGGCCCACGTCGCGGCCGGCGGCCAGGTACTCGCGCTTGTCGGTGACGTACCAGGTCATGCGCACGATGTGCTCCGGCCGGCCGCCGGCTTCGCGCAGCACGTCGACGATGTTCTGCAGCGCCTGCTGCGCCTGGCCGGCGAAATCGTCGGTGTGGAACACGCCCTGGGCGTCCCAGCCGATCATGCCGGCGATGTAGACCTGGCGGCCGGTGACGGTGACGCCGTTCGCGTAGCCCTTGGGACGGGGCCAGCCGGCGGGGAGAAGCACTTGCATCGGGGTTCCTCGGATGGTTTGATATCTCGGTGGCGCGCCGCGCTCAGCGGCCCGCCTTCAACAGTTCGCGGGCGATGATCAGCTGCTGGACCTCGGTCGCGCCTTCGTAGATGCGCAGGCTGCGGATCTCGCGGTAGAGACGCTCCACGGGCATGCCGCTGCGCACGCCCAGGCCGCCGAACATCTGCACGGCGGCGTCGATCACCTGCTGCGCGCCCTCGGTGGCGGTCATCTTGGCCATGGCGGCCTCCCGGGTGACGGCGCGGCCCTGGTCGCGCTGCCAGGCAGCGCGGTAGGTCAGGAGCGCGGACGCGTCGATGGTGGTCGCCATCTGGGCCAGCTTGGCCTGCGTGAGCTGGAAGTCGGCCAGCGTGCCGTTGAACATCCTGCGGGAGGTGGCGTGCTGCAGCGCCTCCTCCATCGCGCGGCGGGCGAAGCCCAGGGCGGCGGCGGCCACGGAAGTGCGGAACACGTCCAGCGTGCGCATCGCGACCTTGAAGCCCTCGCCGGCGGCGCCGATCCGGTTCGCAGCGGGAATGCGGCAGTCGCTGAAGCGCAGGCGCGCCAGCGGGTGCGGCGCGATCACCTCGATGCGCTCGGCGATCTCGAAGCCCGGCGTGCCGGCTTCGACGATGAAGGCGCTGATGCCGCGCGCGCCCGGCGCCTCGCCGGTGCGCGCGAAGACCACGTACAGGTCGGCGATGCCGCCGTTGGAGATCCAGGTCTTCTCGCCGTCGAGGACGTAGTCCCCCCCCTCGGCGCGCGCCGCGCATTGCATGGCCGCCACGTCGGAGCCCGCATCCGGCTCCGACAGCGCGAAGGCGGAGATCGCCTCGCCGCGGGCCACCCTGGGCAGCCACTGCGCCTTCTGGGCCTCGCTGCCGGCGAGGCTGATCGCGCCGGAGCCCAGGCCCTGCATGGCGAAGGCGAAGTCCGCCAGGCCGTTGTGGCGCGCCAGCGTTTCGCGCAGCAGGCAGATGGAGCGGGTGTCGATGACGTCCGCCGCGCCGCCGTACTGCCGCCCGGCCACGGCGTGCGACAGCCAGCCGGCGGCGCCGAGCATGCGGACGAGGCGGCGGCAGTCGGCATCGACGTCGTCGCCGTGCACGTCGCGGACCTGGGCGGCGGCCCAGGGCTCCAGCGCCTGTTCGAGATCGCGGTGCCGCGGCTCGAAGAAGGGCCAGTCCAGGTGTTCGCGCTGCATCTCAGTTGCCCTCGAAGCGAGGCTTCTGCTTGGCCACGAAGGCTTCGTAGGCGCGGTTGAAGTCCTGCGCCAGCATGCACAGGGCCTGCGCCTGCGCCTCGGCCTCGATGGCTTGCTCGATCGTCATGGCCCATTCCTGGTGCAGCATGGTCTTGGTGATGCCGTTGGCGAAGCTGGGGCCTTCGACCAGCTGGCGGGCCAGGGTCTGCGCTTCGTGCGCCAGGGCCTCGGGCGCGGCGAGCCGGTTGAAGAAACCCCAGCGCTCGCCCTCTTCGCCACCCAGCGCGCGCCCCGTGTAGAGCAGCTCGCCGGCACGGCCCTGGCCGATGATGCGCGGCAGCATGGCGCAGGCGCCCATGTCGCAGCCGGCCAGGCCGACGCGGTTGAACAGGAAGGCGGTCTTGCTGCGGGCCGTGCCGATCCGCAGGTCGGACGCCATGGCGACGATCGCGCCGGCGCCGGCGCAGACGCCGTCGACCGCCGCCACGATCGGCTGCGGGCACTGCCGCATCGCGTTGACCAGGTCGCCGGTCATGCGCGTGAACATCAGCAGTTCCGGCGCCTTCAGCTTCACCAGCGGGCCGATGATCTCGTGCACGTCGCCGCCGGAGCAGAAGTTGCCGCCGGCGCCCTGCACCACCACGGCCTTCACGTCGTCGGCGTACTTCAGTTGCCGGAACAGGTCGCGCAGCTCCGCGTACGAGTCGAAGGTGAGCGGGTTCTTGCGTTCCGGGCGGTTCAGCGTGACCGTGGCCACGCCTTCCTTCACTTCCCACAGGAAGTGGGTGGCACGGTAGCCCGCGGCGGGGCGGCGGTTGCCCGCCAGCAGGGCGGGGTCGACCCGCGTGTCCTTGTCGTCCATGGTCTGGTTCCCTGGTTTGTTCACATCACTTCGCCACCGGAGACCGAGATGGCCTGCCCGGTGATCGCGGAAGCGCCGTCGCCGCACAGCCAGCGCACGGCGTCGGCCACTTCCCGGGGGTGCACGATGCGCTGCTGCGGATTGCCCCTGGCGAACTCCGCCAGCGCCTCCGCCTCGCTGCGGCCGGTCTTGGCCACCACGTTGGCCACGCTCTCGCGCAGGATGTCTGTTTCGGTGTAGCCGGGACACACCGCGTTCACGGTGATGCCCTTCTTCGCCACCTCCAGCGCCAGCGCGCGGGTGAGCCCCAGCACGCCGTGCTTGGCGGCGACGTACGCGCTGACGTAGGCATAGCCCTTCTGGGCCGCCGTGCTGGCGATGTTCACGATGCGGCCGCCGCCGGCCGCCAGCATCTGCGGCAGCGCGGCCTGCGAACAGAGGAAGGTGCCCGTGAGGTTGACGGCCAGCATGCGCTGCCACAGCTCCACGCTGGTCTTGAGCAGGGGCGCGCTCTCCGCCTGGCCCGCGTTGTTCACGAGGACATGCAGCGCGCCCCGCTCGGCATGGGCCCGCGCGAACGCGGCGCCGACCTGCTGCGGGTCGGCCACGTCGGCGACGGCGATGCCGTGACGCCCCGGAAGCTGCGCGGCGAGCGCCTGCAGCGCCGCCTCGTTGCGCCCCAGCAGCGTCAGCGACGCGCCCTCCTCGGCGAGCGTGCGCGCGATGGCGGCGCCGATGCCGCGCGCCGCGCCGGTGACGAGGGCGTGCCGGCCCTGCAGCATCAGGCGCCCATCGCGCTGTTCGCCTGCTGCAGCGCCGTGAGGCCGGCGGCCTGGCTGGCGGCAGCGCGCTCGCGCTCCAGGTTGCGTTCCAGCTGCATCTTGGCCGAGCGGTACTGCTTGGGCCAGGCGAGATCGAGGTAGCCGATCTTCGCGGCTTCCATCAGCGTCCACGCGGGGTTGGCCAGATGCGGCCGCGCCACCGCGCAGAGGTCCGCGCGGCCGGCCGCGATGATGCTGTTGACGTGGTCCGCCTCCGAGATGGCGCCGACCGCGATGGTGGCGATGCCGGCCTCGTTGCGGATGCGGTCGGCGAACGGCGTTTGGAACATGCGGCCGTAGACCGGCTGTTCCTGCTTGCTCACCTGGCCGGAAGAGCAGTCGATCAGGTCGGCGCCGGCGCTCTTGAAGGCGCGCGCGATCTGGACGGCATCGTCGGGCGTGATGCCGCCCTCGACCCAGTCGTGCGCGGAGATCCGCACCGACATCGGCAGGTGGCTCGGCCAGGCGGCGCGCACGGCCTTGAACACCTCCAGCGGATAGCGCAGCCGGTTCTCCAGCGAGCCGCCGTACTGGTCGGTGCGCTGGTTGGTCAGCGGCGAGATGAAGGAGGACAGCAGGTAGCCGTGGGCGCAGTGCAGCTCCAGCCAGTCGAAGCCGGCCTGCGCCGCGCGCCGCGCGCCGGCCACGAAGTCGTCGCGCACGCGGTCCATGTCGGCGCGGCTCATGGCGCGCGACCACTGGCTGACGCCGTCCAGGTACTGCTGCGGCGAGGCGGAGATCAGCGGCCAGGCGCCCTGCTCCAGCGGCTGGTCGATGCCTTCCCAGGCCACGCGCGTCGCGCCCTTGGCGCCGGCATGCCCGATCTGCAGGCCGATCTTGGCGTCGGAGTTCGTGTGCACGTAATCGACGATGCGCTTCCAGCCGTCGCGCTGGGCGTCGCTCCAGATGCCGGGGCATCCGGGGGTGATGCGGGCATCCGGCGAGGGGCAGGTCATCTCCACCATCACCATGCCGGCGCCGCCCATGGCGCGCGCCCCCAGGTGCACGAGGTGGTAGTCGGCCGGCATGCCGTCCACGCAGGAGTACTGCGCCATCGGCGAGACCAGCACGCGGTTCTTCAGCGTCGTGCCGCGCACCGTGAAGGGCGTGAACATCGGCGGGATCGGCATCTGCTGCGGATGGCGCTCCACGCCGGCGCGCACGGCCATCCAGTCCTCGTAGGCTTCCACGTAGGCCTTGTCGCGCAGGCGCAGGTTCTCGTGGCTGATGCGCTGGCTGCGCGTGAGCAGCGAGTAGGCGAACTGCGCCGGCGGCAGGCCCACGTAGCGGTCGACGTTCTCGAACCACTCGGTGGAGTTGCGCGCGGCGTTCTGGATGCGCAGCACGCCCACGCTGCGCTCGGCCTCGTAGTCGTTCAGGGCCTGGCCGAGTTCGGCCGGGTTCTTCGCGATGCAGCGCGCCAGCTCGATCGCATCCTCGAAGCCCAGCTTCGTGCCGGAGCCGATGGAGAAGTGCGCGGTGTGGGCGGCGTCGCCCATCAGGACCACGGGCGCGCGGCCGTTGTGGTGCACCCAGCGCTTGCAGACCACGCGCGGGAAGCGGATCCACTGGGCCGAGCCGCGCAGGTGCGCCGCATTGGACATCAGGCGGTGGCCGTCCAGATACTTGCCGAACAGCTTCTCGCAGAAGGCGATGGATTCGTCCTTGTCCATCTTGTCGAGGCCGGCGGCCTGCCAGACCTCGTCGGGCGTCTCGACGATGAAGGTGGAGGTGTGGTCGTCGAAGCGGTAGGCGTGGGCCTGGAACCAGCCCCACTGCGTCTTCTCGAAGGCGAAGGTGAAGGCGTCGAACAGCTTGTGCGTGCCGAGCCAGACGAAGCGGCAGCGGCGCGTGTCGATGTCGGGCTGGTAGGTTTCGGCGTACTTGGTGCGGAAGCGGCTGTTGAGGCCGTCGCTGGCGATGATCAGGTCGGCGTCCGGGTAGTCGGTGTCGTCCTGCACGTCGGTCTCGAACACCAGCTTGACGCCCAGCTCCTCGCAGCGCTCCTGCAGGATGTTCAGCAGGCGCTTGCGGCCGATGCCGCAGAAGCCGTGGCCGCCGGAGCGCATCCTGTTGCCCTCGATGTTGATCTCGATGTCGTCCCAGTGGTTGAACGCATCGAGGATCTTCTCCGCCGTGGGGGCGTCGGCGAGCTGCAGGTTGCCCAGGGTCTGGTCCGAGAACACGACGCCCCAGCCGAAGGTGTCGTAGGGACGGTTGCGCTCGACCACGATGACTTCGTGGCGTGGATCCTGTTTCTTCATCAACAGGGCGAAGTACAGGCCCGAGGGGCCGCCACCGATGCAGACGATCTTCAAGGGACGCTCCTTCCCGCAGTTGCGACAGTTAGATGAATAATCATTTGTTTAGGGTTAAACAATTCTAGGGCGAGCTTCCCCGACTGGCAAGCTGCGGGGAAACCCTCAGGTGTGGCTCGGCAGGGACGGCCCGTCGCCTTCGATGGCGGCGCGCAGGTCCGGGGGGATGGCGACGGCGCGGTGCGTCTCGAGCGAGGTAGTGACGACGACCTGCCGCATGCGCATGCGGACTTCGCCGTCCCTGGCGGCCACGCAGCGCCAGTCCAGGGTGAGGGAGCGGCTGCCCAGCCGCTCCACCTCGAGCAGCAGGTGGACGGCATCGCCGACCCGGCTCGGGGCCTGGAAGTCGGCCTCGATGTGGACGCTCGGCAGGCCGATGCGGCGCCGGGTGACGAGGTCGGCGAAGCCGACCCCCAGGGCATCGACCCAGTCCTCCATCGCCCCGTTGAACAGCACGAAGTACTGCGGATAGAACACGATCCCGGCGGGATCGCAGTCGGAAAAGCGGATGCGCCGCTCGGTGCGGAAGCTGCGCATCACGCCCTCGCCCCGCGGTCCCAACAACCGGGCGGGATGCCCCGCTCGCGCAGCTTGTACTTCTGCACCTTGCCGTTCTCCGTGCGTGGCAGCTCCGCGACGATGTCGATGAAGCGCGGGATCGCGAACCTGGGCAGCCGCCCCTCGCAGAATGCCGCCAGTTCGGCCGGCGCCAGCATCGCGCCCTCGCGCGCCGTCACCGCCGCCATGACCTCGTCCTCGGCCAGTTCGGAACGCACCGGATAGACCGCGGCGGCCCCGACGGCGGGATGCATGGTCAGCACCTGCTCCACCTCCCACGAGGAGATGTTCTCGCCGCGGCGGCGGATCGCATCCTTGATGCGGTCCACGAAGCGGAAGGCGCCGTCGGCGTCGCGCACGACGCGGTCGCCGGTGTGGAACCAGAGGTTGCGCCAGGCCTCCACCGTCTTGCCGGGCTGGCCGAAGTAGCCGGTCGCGAAGGCGAAGGGCGCGTCGGCGCGCAGCACGAGTTCGCCGGCCTCGCCGGGCGGCAGCTCGTTGTCGGCCTCGTCCACGACCCGGGCGTCGAAGCCGGCGCGCACCCAGCCCATGACGCCCTGCCGGGGCGAATCGGGCCGGGTGGCGATGACGAAGTTCGTCTCGGTGGAGCCGTAGCCTTCCAGCAGCGGCACGCCGGTGCGCTCGCGGAAGGCGGTGCCGGCCGCCTCGGGAACGCCCGGGCCGAGGCCCAGCCGCACGCGGTGCGCGCGTTCCGCCGGGCCGGGCGCCTGCGCCAGCAGGATGGGGACCATGGCGCCCAGCAGGTAGACGACCGTGGCCCCGCT
Organism: Ramlibacter monticola; assembly: GCF_016722785.1. Classification (GTDB taxonomy): domain Bacteria; phylum Pseudomonadota; class Gammaproteobacteria; order Burkholderiales; family Burkholderiaceae_C; genus Ramlibacter; species Ramlibacter monticola. Next base: position 357,057 of record NZ_JAEQNE010000006.1, read on the forward strand.
GTCCGCCATCGCGGGCCAGAAGCCCGAGGCGGAGAACTTCTCCAGGAACTGCACGCGGCAGCCGGTGACCGACGCCTGCGCGAAGGTGTTGAGCGCGTTGACGTGGAACAGCGGCAGCGTCGTGCACAGCACGTCGTCGCCGCGCAGGTCCAGCACGTCGGCGCTGTGCACGCCCCACCAGTAGTACTGGGCGTGCGGGCACAGCACGCCCTTGGACGGCCCCGTCGTGCCGGAGGTGTAGAGGATCGCCAGGGTGTCGGAAGGAAGCACGTCCGCCGCTTCCACCGCCTCGCCGGGCGCGGGCCAGGCGTGCAAGCGCACGCGGGCTTCGATGCCGCCGGCCGCGCTGCTGCCCTCGCCGACCACCCACACGGACTCGAGCGTCGTGCGGTCCAGGTCCGCCATCCGCAGCCGCTCGACGAAGAGGTTCTCCATCACCAGCAGGCGCGCCCCGCTGTCCGCCAGCAGGTATTCGATCTGCGGCCCCATGGAGGCGCTGTTGACCGGCACCGCCACGGCGCCCATCCAGCCGCAGGCCAGCACCGTCTCCAGGAACTCGGCGCGATTGCCGCACATCACGGCCACGCGGTCGCCGCGCTGCACGCCGGCCGCCTGCAGCGCCCCCGCGCGGCGCGCCGCCACCGTCGCCAGTTCGCCGTGCCGCCACTCGCCACCGGGGAGCGCGACGCAGGGCCGCTCGCCGAACCGGCTCGCCTGGCGGCGCAGCAGCGCCGGAAGGGTGCGCTGCGCCGGCGGCAGCAGCCACTCAGTCTTCATCCGCGTCGCCCCCGAGGTAGGTGGCCTGCACCCGCGGATCGTTGATCAGGACGTCCGAGGCGCCGCTCAGGGCGATCTCCCCGGTCTCCAGCACGTAGCCGTGGTCCGAGCTGAGGAGCGCGGCGTGCGCGTTCTGCTCCACCAGCAGCACCGAAACGCCCTCCCCGCGCAGGCTGCGCACGAAGGTGAGGATCTCCTGCACGATCAGCGGCGCGAGCCCCAGGCTCGGTTCGTCCAGCATCATGAGACGGGGCGAGGACATCAGGGCACGGCCCAGGGCCAGCATCTGGCGCTCGCCGCCGGAGAGCGTGTCGGCCCGCTGGGCCCGCCGCTCGCCCAGGCGGGGGAAGCGGTCGTAGACGAACTCCAGCCGGCTCTTCAGCGCGGCGCCGCGCAGCTTCTTCGGGAAGGCGCCGAGCATCAGGTTGTCCAGCACGGTCAGCTCGCCGAACAGCTCGCGCTTTTCCGGCACCAGGCACAGGCCCCGCTCGACGCGCTCCTCGACTTCCAGTTCGTGCAGGTCCTCGCCCTCGAAGCACAGCTTGCCCTTCGAGGGCAGCAGGCCCATGGCGGCACCCAGCAGGGTCGACTTGCCCGCGCCGTTCGGCCCGATCACCGAGACGATCTCGCCCGCGTCCAGCGTCAGGGACACGCCCCGCACCGCCTCCACCTGCCCGTAGCCGACGTGCAGGTCCCCGATTTCCAGCATGGGCGCGCCCATCACATCCCTCCCGCCGCGACCCTGCGCGGCTGCTCCATGGCCGCCCCGGCGGACACTTCCGTCGGCGAGGCGACGCTCTTGCCGGCGCGCGGCGCCGCGGCGATCACGCTGCCGCCCAGGTACGCGGCCTGCACCTCGGGATTGGCCCGGACCTCCGCCGGCAGGCCCTCGGTCAGCTTGGAGCCGAAATTCATGACCACCAGCCGGTCGACCAGCTTCATCACGAAATCCATGTCGTGTTCGACGATCAGGATCGTCACGCCCTCGGCGCGCAGCTTGCGCAGCAGCTCGCCGAGCTCCTGCTTCTCCTTGCGCCGCAGGCCGGCGGCCGGCTCGTCCAGCACCAGCAGCACCGGGTCGGCCGCCAGCGCGCGGGCGATCTCCAGGATGCGCTGCGTGCCGAGGGGCAGGCTTCCCGCCAGTTCGTGCGCGCGCCCGGCCAGCCCGATGCGGGCCAGTTGCCGATGCGCTTCGGCGAGGATCTGCGCTTCTTCGCCACGGTCCAGGCGCAGGCCCGCGGCCAGCATGCCCGCGCGGGTCCGGCCGTGGGCGCCCAGGGCGACGTTGTCCAGCAGGCTCATGTGCGGACGCAGCTTCACGTGCTGGAAGGTGCGCGCCATGCCGCGGCTGGCGATCTGCCGCTGCGCCAGGCCCGTCACGTCCTGCCCCAGGAAGTGCACCTCGCCACGCGTCAGCGCCGCCGCGCCGGTGACCAGGTTGAACATCGTCGACTTGCCGGCCCCGTTGGGCCCGATCAGGCCGACGATCTCGCCGGCGCGCACGTCGAAGCTCACCTCGTTCACGGCGATCAGGCCGCCGAAGCGCTTCACCGCACCGCGCACCGACAGCAGCGGCTGCCCGCGCGCGGGCAGCGTCCGCCGCGGCAGCGGCTCGGCGGCCGGCAGCGCCAGCGGTGCGGAGGGAGCGAAGCGGCCACGCGTCCAGCGCGCCACGAAGCCCATCACGCCGCCTCGCGCGTAGTGCAGCAGCAGCAGGAACAGCACGGCGAAGGCCACGGCCTCGAGCTGGCCGGCGCGCGTGGTGAGCAGCGGCAGCACGTCCTGCAGGCCGTTCTTCATGACCAGCACCGCCGCCGCGCCGACGATGGCGCCGCCCAGGTGCCCCAGGCCGCCGGCGACCGCCATCAGCAGGAATTCGATGCTGGCGCGCACGTCGAAAGGAGACGGGCTGACGAAGCGGTTCATGTGGGCGTACAACCAGCCCGCCACCCCCGCGAGCAGGGCGGCCATGACGAACAGCGCCAGCCGCACGCGGAACGCGTCCGCGCCCACGCTCGCCATCAGGATGCTGCCCCCGCGCAGGCTGCGGATGGCGCGGCCGCTGCGGGACTGCAGCACGTTGTGCGAGAACAGGAAGGCCAGCCCCACGATGGCCCAGATCAGGTAGTACATCGCGCGCGGGTCGGCCAGCGACCAGCCCGCGAGGTGCAGCGGCGGGATGTTGGACAGGCCCGTGTGGCGGCCGAGCGCATCCACGTTGCCGAACAGCAGCGCGATCGACAGTCCCCAGGCGATGGTGGACAGCGGCAGGAAGTGCCCGCCCAGGCGCAGCGTCAGCGAGCCGATCACCAGCGCCGCCGTGCCCGTGAGCCCCAGCGCGAACAGCAGGCCGATCCAGGGCGACATGCCCTGCTTGGTGGTGAGCCAGGCGCTCGCATAGGCAGCGATGCCGACGAAGGCGGCCTGGCCGAAGGAGGTGGCGCCGCCCACGCCCGTGAGCAGCACGAGCCCCAGCGCCACCAGGGCGCCGATGCCGATGTCATTCAGGAGGCTCACGCCGAAGTTGCCCAGCAGGGCCGGGGCGATCGCCACCCCGGCCACCACGGTCGCAACCAGCGCGAGCTGTCGACGATCCTGCGTCATGCCTCGATTTCCTCCACCTCTTCTTCGGGATGGCGCGTCAGCGCGGAGCGCAGCATCAGCACCGGCACCAGCAGGCTGAACACGATCACGTCCTTGAGCGCGCCGCTCCAGAACGAGCCGAAGGCCTCCACCACGCCCACCGCCAGCGCGCCGACGGCCGTCAGCGGGTAGCTGAGCAGGCCGCCGATGATCGCGGCGACGAGGGCCTTCAGGCCGATCAGGAAGCCCGAGTCGTAGTACATGGTCATCACCGGGGCGACCAGCACGCCGATCAGGCCGGCCAGCAGCGAGGCGAAGGTATAGGCCAGCAGGGCCGTGCGGGCCGGCCGGATCGCCACCAGGCGGGCGCCCACACGGTTGACCGCCGTGGCGCGCAGCGACTTGCCCACCGCCGTGCGCTCGAAGGCCAGGAAGAACAGGCCGCTGAGGACGAGTGCCGAGACCACCATCAGCACCACCTGCGCCGTGACCGAGAAGCTCCCCAGCGTGAAGGCCCCTTCGGCCAGCGGCGCGGTGCGCGAACCCTCGGGCCCGAAGAACAGCAGGCCCAGTCCGGACAGCAGGAAGTGCAGCGCCAGCGACGCGATCAGCAGCACCAGCACGGACGCATCCGCGATCGGCTGCAGCGCCACGCGCGCCACCAGCGGCGTGATCGGCACCACCAGCAGGATCGCGCTCACGATGAACACCGCATGGGGCAGCTGCTGGCCCGAAGCGGCCCAGGCCAGCGCGCAGGGCAGCGCCGGAAGCACGCCCCAGCCCAGGATGGCGCGCGGGATGCGCGCCGCCTCGCCGCGGCGCAGGAGCGTCACGCATTCCGCAACCACGGCGAGCAGGGCCAGCGTGAGCACCAGGGCGATCGTCGCCGGCTGCTTGCCGGCTTCGAAGGCCGCCAGGCTCAGGGCGGCGAAGGCCGCGACGTCGCCGAAGGGGACGAACACCACCCGCGTGACGGAAAAGATGAGAACGAGGCCGAGGCCCGCCAACAGGTACACCGCCCCGTTGGCTACGCCGTCGATGCCGAGGATGAGTGCGACGTCCCAGGTCATGTCAAGGTACCAGTTTCCATTGGCCGTTATCGAGCTTGACGATCACGCGCGCGCGCTCGTCCACGCCATACAGGCTGCCCGGCTTGAAGTTGTAGACGCCGTAGGTTCCCACCACCATCCGGTGCTCCCGGCGGGCGCTCAGGGCGCCAGCCTCCACTGCGCCTTGTCCAGGCGGATCACGACGGCCGAGCGCCGGTCCAGGCCGTAAGGATCGTTCGGCTTGAAGTTGAAGATCCCGTGCGTGCCAGCGAGTTCGTGCGTCTGCGCGATGGCGTCGCGCAGGGCCTGGCGGAACTGCGGCGTGCCCGGCTCCGCCTTGCCGGCCTTGGCGGCGCGCGCGGCGGCGTCGGCGAACACCAGCCAGGCATCGAAGGTGTAGGCCGAGAAAGCGTCCACCGGCTGCGCCCCGTGCGCCTTCTGGTAGGCGGCGCGGTAGTCCAGCGCGATCTTGCGCACGGGACTCTCGGCGGGCAGCTGGTCCGCCACCATCACCGGGCCGCTCGGAACCATCAGGTTGTTGGCGGCCGTGCCGGCGACGCGCACGAAGTCCGCGGTGATCAGGCCGTGCGTGCCGTAGATCTGGCCCTTGTAGCCGCGCTCGGCGAGCGCCAGGTACGGCAGGGCCCCTGGCGTGCCGGAGTTGCCGGCGAACACCGCGTCGGGGCGCGCCGCCACGATCTTCAGCACCTGGCCGGCCACCGAGCTGTCGCCTCGCGCATAGCGCTCGTTGGCGATCACCTCGATGCCGGCCGGCTGGGCCGCCTTCACCAGCGAGTCGTAGGCGAGATCGCCCAGGGCGTCGGAGAAGCCGATGAAGGCCACGCGCTTCACGCCGGCGGCCTTCATCTTGTCCACCACGGCGGCGACCATGAGCGGGAACGGCTGGGAGACCGTCACCGTCCAGCCGTTGTCGTTCGCGGGCACGCTCACCGGGGTCGGCGAGATCAGCGGCGTGCCGGTCTCGCGCGCCACGGCGGCGATGGCCAGCGCGCCCGGCACGCCGGACGTGCCGATCAGCACGTCGACGTGGTCCTCGGTCACCAGCTTGCGCGCGTTGCGCGCCGCGACCGTGGGGTCGGACGCGTCGTCCAGCACCAGCAACTGCACGTTGCGGCCGGCCACCGTGGCCTTGTACTGCTGCGCCGCCTGGATCCCCTTGTGGTAGGGGATGCCCAGCGCGGACACGGGGCCCGACAGCGAGGTGATGAAGCCGACCTTGATGTCCGCGGCGAGCGCCTGGGCGCCCACCACGGTGCCCAGCGCCAGGCCGGCGAGGCGTACAGCGATGCGATTCATGTAGCTTACTGCTCCAGCTTCCATTGACCCTTTTCCAGCTTCACGATGACGCGCGAGCGCTCGTCGGACCCGTAGCGGTTGTCCGGCTTGAAGTTGTAGACGCCGTGCGTTCCCACCAGCTCCCTGGTGCTGACGATCGCATCGCGCAGCGCGACGCGGAACTGGGGCGAGCCCGGCTCCGCCTTGCTGGCCAGGGCGCGCTGCGCGGCGCTTTCGAACAGCAGCCAGGCGTCGAACGAATAGGCGGAGAAGGCATCGGTCGGGGCAGCGCCGTTGGCCTTTTCATAGGCCGCGCGGTAGTCCAGCGCCACCTTGCGCACCGGGTTGTTCGCCGGCAGCTGCTCCGCCACGATCACCGGGCCGGTGGGCGCCAGCAGGCCTTCCACCGAGGAGCCGCCCACGCGCACGAACTCGGGGTTGATGAGGGCGTGCGTGCCGTAGATCTGGCCCTTCCAGCCGCGCTCGGCGAGCGCGCGGTAAGGCAGCGCGCCGGGCGTGCCGGAGGTGCCGGTCAGCACCGCGTCCGGGCGCGCGGCCACGATTTTGAGCACCTGGCCCGTGACCGAGGTGTCGCCGCGGGCGTAGCGCTCGTTGGTCACCACCTGGATGCCGGCCGCCTTGGCCGCGGGCACCAGCGAGTCGTACACCAGGTCGCCCCAGGCATCCGAGAAGCCGATGTAGCCGACCGTCTTGACGCCGCTCTTCTTCATGCGCTCGACGATGGCACTGACCATCAGGGGCGCGGGCTGCGGCAGCGTGACCATCCACTCCCCGTCGGGACCGGGCAGGTTGGCATTGGCGATGGAGATCAGCGGCGTCTTCGTCTCGCGCGCCACGGCGGCGATGGCCAGCGCGCCGGGCGAGCCCGCCGTGCCGATGATCACGTCGACCTTGTCCTCGTCGATCAGCTTGCGGGCGTTGCGCGCGGCGGTGGACGGGTCGGAGGCGTCGTCCAGCTGGATCAGCTGCACCTTGCGCCCGCCGATGGTGGACTTGTAGGCGGCGCCGGCCTGGATGCCCTTGCCGTACGGGATGCCCAGGGAGGAGACGGGGCCCGACTGCGAGGTGATGAAACCGACCTTCAGGTCGGCGGCCAGGGTGTTGAACGCGAAGGCCGCGCCCAGGGCGACGGCGGCGAACTGCTTGAAGGCTTTCATGGGTCTCCTCTGGTTCAAAGCGAAAGGCTGCCGAGGCTGGCGCCCCCGCAGACGTACAGGACCTGGCCGGTGATGAAGCCGGCCTCCGGCTGGATGAAGAAGGACACGCTGCGGGCGACGTCTTCCGGCTCGCCGATGCGACCGACCGGGATGGAGGCGGCGAGCTTCTGCTCGCGCTCGCTGCCGGCCGGGATCACGTCGTAGAACATGTCGGTGTGCACGGGGCCGGGGGCGACCACGTTGACCGTGATGCCCTGCGGCGCCAGTTCCAGCGCCCAGGTGCGCGCCATGCCCAGCATGCCGGCCTTGGTGGCGGAGTAGCTGGTGCGCGTCTGGGCGCCCAGCGCGGCACGGGAGGACAGCAGCAGGATGCGGCCGAAGCGGCGCTCCTGCATGTGCGGCAGCGCGGCCTGCGCCAGCAGCACGGCGGAGCCGAGGTGCAGGTTCACCAGCGCGTCCAGGTCCTCCAGCTGCACTTCCGGCAGCAGGGCGGGACGGATCACGCCGGCGTTGTGCACGATCGTGGTCAGCTCGAAGCGGCGCGCGACCTCGCCCGCGGCTTGCTTCGTCGCGGCGCGGTTCGTCAGGTCCACCTCCACTTCGTGCAGGCGGGCGTGGTCGATGCCGCTGCGCCGGCGCGCCAGCGACACCACGTCGTAACCCTCGGACAGCAGGCGCTCGACGATGACCTTGCCGATGCCCGCGCTGCCGCCCGTGACGGCGGCGACCTTGTTCGCTCTCATTTCGTCTCCTCCACCAGTGCCAGCACGCGCAAGGGGCTGCCGCTGCCCTTCTGGATCTTCAGGGGCGGGCAGATCAGCAGCGCCCCCGTGGGCGGCAGCAGGTCCAGGTTGGTCAGGCACTGCAGGCCGTACTTGCCGGCGCCGTGCATGAAGTAATGGCAGGGGTACGGCGGACGCAGGTGGTAGCCCTGCCCCGCATCCGTGCCGATCGCCTCCGAGCCGAAGCCGAGCACCTGGCGCTGCTGCACCAGGAACTGCACCGCTTCCGAGCTGGGGCCCGGGGTGTGTTGGCCCGCCTCGTCGAAGTTCTGGTAGGCCTCGGGATCCATGCGCTTGGACCAGTCCGTGCGCATCAGCACCCAGGCGCCGGGCGTGATGCGCCCGTGCTCGCGCTCGAAGCGCTCGATGTCCTCCACCGTGAGCAGGTAGTCCGGGTCCTGCTGCACCTGGGCGGAGCAGTCGATCACGAAGGCCGGCGCGACGAAATCCTGCACCGGGATCGTGTCCACCGAGTTGTTCGGGAGGTCCTTGCCGGAGATCCAGTGGATCGGGGCGTCGAAGTGCGTGCCGGTGTGCTCGCCGCAGGAGAAGTTGTTCCAGTACCAGCCCGGGCCGCGCTCGTCGTAGCGCGAGACCTCCTCGATGCGGAAGGGCCAGCACTGGCCCATCTCGGGCGGCAGCGCGATCTGGGGGAATTCCGGCGTGAGCGTCTGCGTGAGGTCCACGACGCGGATGCGGCCGCTCGCGAGCGCGAGCGCCATCGCCGCCAGCGCGCCGGCGCCTGCCTGTGTCTTCATCTCAATGTCCTCCAGCTGCGAGTTCGCGCTCGAGCACCTTGGGGTTCTCGCGCCAGCGTTCCAGCCATTCCTGGGCGACGTCGCCCGGGTACACGTCCTCGATGCCTTCCTTCAGCGCCTTCACGATGGCACTGGCCAGCGCCGAGGGCGCGAGCTTGGGCGGCGGCATGTTCTGGTTCCACTCGTCGTCGATCGGGCCCGGGAACACGTTGACCACCCGGATGCCCGCCGGCCGCATCTCCGCGCGCAGGCACTGCGCCAGCGACAGCGCCGCGGCCTTGGAGGCCGAGAAGGTGCCGTGCGCCGGGTAGTTCGCCAGCGCATAGATCGACAGCAGGTTGACCCAGGCGGCCGCGTGCGTCACGCCGTCGGCCGAGCGCGCCCGCAGCGCGGGGCCGAACTCCTGCGCCAGCCGCAGCAGGCCGAAGTAGTTGATGTCCATCTCCGCCTTGGCGACGTCGGTGCCGCGCCGGCCGGAGATGCCGAAGGTGCGGTGCACCTCCGCGGTGTTGATCACGATGTCCACCTTGCCGCCGATCTCCCCGGCCAGCTCGGTGACGGAGCGGCCGTTGGTGAGGTCCAGCGGCACCAGCGTGACCTCCTTCATCTTCGAGATGTCGTCGAATCCCGGCAGCTTCTTCCAGGGTTCGGCATGGCCGACCCACACGATCTCGGCGCCGGCCTTCACCAGGGCCTGCACCATGGCCTGGCCCACCGCCGTCTTGCCATCGGTGACCAGCACCTTGCGGAACTTGGGGTCGCTCGTCATTTCTCTCAGCATCTTGTCGTCCGCCATGTGTTCGCTCCCGTCCGGGGGGAATCCGATCAGCACCGCCTGCCCGGCGCGGTCCAGGCGCGCGCCCACGTGCACGCGCGTCGGCGCCTCCCCCACCTCGCCGTGCAGGTGCACGATCAGCGAGGGGCCGCTGTCCAGCTTCACCAGCCCGAGGCGCCACGGCAGGCGCTCGCGGAAGAACAGGTCGTTGCTGTGGTGCAGCGTGGTGAGCGCGAGCAGCGTGCCCTCGCCCGGCTGCGGCTTCCATTGCAGGCGCGGCGACAGGCACTGGTGGCAGGCTTCGCGCGGCGGGTACTGGATGGCGCCGCAGTCCTTGCACGCCTGCAGTTCGAAGCGGCCTTCCGCGGCGGCGGCCGTCATGCCCAGGGCCACGCGGCCGCGGGCCCAGGGCGGCAGGTTCATCTGCCGCGTGCGCAGGACCGGGTTCTTGCGCTTGGGCTTCATCAGCGGCATCGTCATGCGGACCTCCCGAGGAGCACGGCGCCCGTGCACAGGCAGCGGTCGTAGGTGACCATGCCGAAGCCGCCCACCAGGCCCAGCTTCGCGTCCTTCACGGCACGCTCGCCGGCCGCGCCGGTGAGCTGGCGGACCGCCTCGGTCAGGCCGAGGAAGCCCCCGGCCGCGCCCGCCTGCCCGCAGGAGAGCTGGCCGCCGCTGGTGTTGTTGGGAAGCTCGCCGTCGAAGGTGCCGCGGTGCGCGCGCACGAACGCCGGCCCTTCGCCCTTCTCGCAGAAGCCCAGGTCCTCGAACTGGATCATCACGATCACGGGGTAGTCGTCGTAGGTCTGGACGAAGTCGACGTCGTCCGGCTTCGTGCCGGCCTGCGCGTAGAGCTCGTCGCGATCCATGCGCCAGCCGCCCCGCACCATGATGGGATCGTCGGAGTAGGCGTTGTGCCGCTCGATGGCGCCGCGCACCAGGGCGTGCGGCAAGCCGAGTTCGCGGGCGCGCTCCTCGCGCATCACCAGGAAGGCTTCCGCGCCAGCGCAGGGCATGACGCAGTCGAACAGGTGGATCGGGTCCGAGATGGACCGCGCGCCCATGTATTCGTCCAGCGTCAGCGGCTTCTTGAACAGCGCGTTCGGGTTGCGCAGCGCGTTCGTGCGCTGGTCCACCGCGATGCGGCCGAAGTCCTCGCGCGTCGCCCCGTAGGCGCGCATGTAGTTGGCCGTGATCATCGCGAAGATGGAGTTCGGGCCGCCGGAGCCGTAGGGGTAGCTGGCGTCGCGCGCGAAGTTGCTGAAGGCGCCCAGCGTCTGGCGGAAGGAGTCGACGTGGTTGGTGTCGCCCGACACGCAGGCCACGATGTCGGCGTCGCCCGCCTGCACCGCGCGGGCGGCGCGGCGCAGCGACATCACGCCCGAGGCGCCGCCGGTGGGGATGTGGTCCAGCCAGCGCGGCGAGAGGCCCATGTGCTGCGTGACGCCGACCGCCGTGTCCGGCGTGAGCGAAAAGCTGCTGACGGTGAGTCCGTCGATCTGCTCCTTGGCGATGCCGGATTCCTGCACCAGCCGGTGCAGCGCCTGGCCGATGAACCAGTGGGCGCCGCGCGTGGAGTAGCGCTCGTAGGGCACCGTGATCGGTACCGCGACGGCGATGCCTTCGTAGGAGAGCCGCCTGCGGGTCATGCTTGCCGCTTCTTCATGGTGCGCGTGTCGATGCAACACGGCTTCGAAGGCAAGGTCCGCGCCAGCTCGCGCAGCTGGCCGCGCTGGATCTTCTGCGAGCTCGTGAGCGGCACTTCGTCGACGAAGGCGACGTAGCCCGGGGCCTTGTAGTAGGCCAGCTGCGCCAGCGCGTGCTGCACGATGGCCGCGGCCACGGCGGCGCGCTGCGCCTCGGGCACCGGGTCGCGGGGGATGATGCAGGCCAGGACCTCGTCGCCGCGGACCGCGTCCGGCGTCGCGGCCACCGCGGCGCTCTTCACCGCGGGATGCTGGTTCAGCACGCTCTCGACTTCGACCGCGGAGATGTTCTCGCCGCTGCGGCGGATCACGTTCTTCTTGCGGTCCACGAAGAACATGGAGCCGGCGTCGTCGCGCCGGACCATGTCGCCGGTGTGGAACCAGCCGCCCTCCCAGGCCTCGTCGGTCGCCTTGTCGTCCTTGAGGTAGCCCGAGAAGAAGTAGCGGCGCGGGTCCGGCCCGCTGGAACGCACCAGCAGCTCGCCAGGCACGCCCGCTGGCACGTCTTCGCCGGCCTCGTCCACCAGCCGCAACTCCACGAAGGACTCGGGCTTGCCGAAGCAGCTCGTGCCGATGTGGCGGGGCTCGTGGTTGGCCATGATGCAGGCGGCCGCGCCCGTTTCCGTCATGGCCCAGGCCTCCACCAACGGGAAGCCGAAGCGCTGCTCGAAGACGCCATGGTTCTTCCGGTCCACGCCGGCACCGAAGCCCCAGCGCACCGAATGGGCGCGGTCGGCTTCCGATGCCGGTGCGGACAGCAGCATCGCGGGCATCACGCCGAGGTAGTGCACGATGCTCGCGCGACTTTCGCGCACGCTGTGCCACCAGCTCTTCGGATGGAAGCGATCGAGCTGGATCAGGCAGCCGCCGGCCGTCAGCACCACCATCGTGGAGAAGGCCATCGCGTTCACGTGGTTCAGGGGGAGCGGCGTGATGATGCGTTCGCGGTCGGGGCGGACCGGGCACACGCCGTCCAGCCCCGCGTACCAGTCGCCGGCGCGCAGGAAGTACTCGTTCGTGAGGCGGCAGCCCTTCGGCCGCCCGGTGGTTCCCGAGGTGTACAGCAGCGCGCACTCGGTCGCGAGGCCGGGAGCCGTTGCCGCCGCGGGTGCGGCGCTGGTCGCGCGGGGCGGGCTACCGACGGCGTCCCACGTTCCCATGGGCACGCCGGCGGCGCGCGCCGCGTCCTGCAGGTCCGCCGCGCGCTGCGGCAGCGTGACGGCGAGCGCGATCTCGCTGTGGCCGATCAGGTACTCCAGTTCGGCCGAGCGCATTTCGGCGTTGATCGGCACCACGCTGGCGCCCACGGCGTTCAGCGCGAACCAGTGGAACAGGAAGGCGGGCCGGTTCTCCAGCAGCAGGCCGACCCGGTGGCCGTGGCCGTAGCCCGCCTGCGCGTACTGCTGGCGCAGGCGCTCCACTTCCGCGGCGGCCGCCGCCCAGGTCACCGGCGCGGCAGGAATCCCGTAGACCTCCGCCGTGACCGCGTCGACGAACAGGAACTCGCCCTCGGGCGCCCGCCGCGCCGTGGCGGCAAATCGCTGGTGGACCGTGGACATTCGCTTCAGATGAACAGCTGCACCGAGGGCAGCGCGGCGTCGGGGTTGAGGAGGTTGACGCGCTTGAGCGTCATGCGCAGCGCGCCCTCCTGCACCGTCAGGTGGTGCACGGTGTGGCCCACCAGGAAGATCAGGGAGTCGCCCTGCGCCTCGGTGTAGTGGAACTCGGTGCGCACCACGTAGCGGTTGGAGGCCGGCTCGAATTCCTCCACCGTGGGGGTCTGCAGCAGGTGGTGCGCGCGGCTGGCCGGCTGCTGCGAGAAGGCGCGCGGGCTCTTCAGCCGCTCGATGCGCACGTCGCGCAGCAGCTTGTCCTCGTACATGTGGGAGGTGTGGTTGAGGCCGTCCACCTGGTCGGGCACCAGCGGCACCCAGTAGAAGGCGTCGTCGGTGAACAGCTGGTTCCACTCGTCGAAGTGCCTGGCGTCCAGCAGGCGCGCCTCGCGCACCACGAAATCGATCAGGTCCTGGCGGGTCGGTTCGCTCATGCCTTGCCTCCCATGGTCAGGGTCATGTACCGGGCCCAGGCGCGGTACTGGTTGCGCATCGAGATCTCGCTGGTGCCGATGGTCGTCACTTCGCGCTTGCCGATCTCGGACTCTTCGTAGTTGCGGTGCAGGCTGATCCAGTCGTTGCCGCTGGCGTGCAGGCCACGCTGGATGCCGCGGTACGCCGCCAGGTCGTCGTGGCCGACCACCGAGAAGGGCGAGTTGATCAGCCGGTTGTACATGGTGGTGCGCTGCAGGAGTTCCGGCGGCGCGCCCTTGAGGCGGAAGCTCCAGCTCTCCACGAGGGTCTTGTCCGCCGCGAGCGGCTTGATGACGCGGATCGTCTGGATCGCGCCCTTGATGGTGAGCGTCGGGTAGTACACCGTGTTGTGGCGCGCCTGGCCCAGGACCTGCGCGGCCTTCTCCTCGCCGTGCGCGGCCTTCAGGGACTCTTCGTAGGCGGGGATGCCCGAATACTTGCTGTGGATGCTGAAGTGCACGCCCGAGAAACTGTGGCCGTTCTCGTAGACCCGCACGCCCATGTCCTCGAAGAACTTGTAGTCGGACATGAAGGGCACGAACTGCTCCACGGCCATCGGCTTGGGCGCATCCGCCGGCTGGCCGGACCACAGCTTCTTGGCCGTGCCCGCCGAGGACTCGTGCGTCACCATGGGATGCATGGTGTCGTTGAGGTTCTCGATGACCATCTTCCAGTTGCAGTCGTGCATGAAGCGCAGCACGCCGCCGGCGATCTCCAGCTCGCCCTGCGGCGAGCGGTCGGCCATGTTGTCGATGGAGCTGAGCGAGTCGCCGAAGTACTCCTCGAAGCCCGGGCCCACGTCGTTGATCTTCACGAAGATGAAGCCGCGGTACAGCCGCACGTTCTTCACCGCCACCAGCCCCCGCGAGCCCTCGCACTCCGAGAACATCGTGTTGTCGTAGCCGTTCTTCAGCGGGATCGACAGCAGCGAGCCGTCGGTCTTGAAGGTCCAGGCGTGGTAGGGGCAGCGGAAGAACTTGCCGGTGCTGCCGCAGCCGTCGCTCACCACCTTGGCGCCCTTGTGGGCGCAGCGGTTCATCATCACGCGCACGCTCTGGTCGGAGTGGCGCACGACGATCAGCGGCTGGCCGGCCACGTCGGCCGTGATGTAGTCGCCCGCCTTCGGCACCTGGCTGTCGTGGCCGACGTAGTTCCAGGTGTTGGCGAAGAAGTTCTCCTGCTCCAGCTCGAACAGTTCCTGGCTGATGTACAGGTCGCGGTGCACCCGGTCCGGCTTGACCAGCGCGCGCACGGCGTCCGGGTTTCCTCGATAGCTTTGGCTCGTCATGGCTCCTCGCTCCTCACAAGTCAAGTACCAGCCGCGGCCCGCGGGCGCGCGACACACAGATCTGCATCACCCTGCCCGCGGACCGTTCGGCCTCGCTCTGGCAGTAGTCCCGGTGCTCCACCTCGCCCTCCAGGACCGTGCACGTGCACACGCCGCACTCGCCGCGCTTGCAGTCGAACATGGGGTCGCAGCCGGCATCGATCAGGGCGTCCAGCACCGACTGGCTCGCGCCGACGGCCACCGTGCGCCCGCTTTGCGACAGCACCACCTCGAAGGCATGGTCGCCCGCCTGCGCTTCCGGCGCGCTGAACAGTTCGAAGTGCACGCGGTCGTGCGGCCAGCCGCGGGCCTTCGCGCCGGCGAGCACCGCGTCGAGCAGGGGCTTGGGGCCGCACACGTGCAACTGGTCGTGCGCCCCGCAGGCGGCCAGCAGCGCGTCCACGGCGAGCGGCGCACCCGCTTCCGCGTCGGCGTGCACGGCGAGGTCTTCGCCCAGCAGTGCCTGCAGTTCGGGCAGCAGGGCCATCAGGTCGCGGCTGCGTCCCGCGTATTGCATGCGCACGGCCTGGCCCTGCGCGCGGCAGTGCGCGGCCATGGTGGCCAGGGGCGTGACGCCGATGCCTCCGGCCACCAGCACGACACGGCCGGGGCCGCGGTGCAGCGGAAACTCGTTCTTCGGCGCTTCGACCGTGAGCTGGTCCCCGACGCGAACGGAGTGCATGAAGCGCGAGCCTCCGCGGCCTTCGTCTTCCCTGCGCACGGCGATGGTGTAGCTGCGGGGCGCCTGCAGGTCCGCCGACGGGTCCAGTTCCACCAGGGAGTAGTGACGCCAGTCGCCCGCACCGCTGGCGGGCGGCACCTGCACGCGGACGTGCGCGCCGGGCGTGAAGCCCGGAAGGATCGCGCCGTCGGCGGCGGCGAGCCGCAATTGGCGGATCAGGGGGTTCAGGTCCCGCGTTTCGATGACGCGCAGCGCCAGGCTCATGCCGCTTCTCCCACCGCAAGGGCCGCACCGCGCGTGGCGGTGGCGGCGGTTTCGCCGAAGCCCAGGCGCTCCAGCGCCACCTGCAGCTTGTCCCCGCGTTCGTCCGCCAGGGCGGCGTCGCGCAGTTCGCGCACCGCGGCCGGTGCGATGCGTGCGCCGGCGCGCTCGATGGCGGCCATCAGGGTCTCGTAGTTGCCCAAGCCGCGCTCGTGCGTGTCGCCGTAGCCTTTCACCAGGCGCTGGCACTGGGCGACTTCGGTCGCGAGCTGCGGATTGATGGCGGCAATGCGCACGATGCGCGCCAGCCAGTCCTCGATCCGGCCCACTTCCAGCTGGTAACGCAGCGTGCTGCGGCGCCAGCGCTTCATGCCCGACAGCGTGTAGAGCATCAGGAAACCCGGGAGGGAGCTCGTGGCCACCACCCTGCCCTTGCAGGTGAGGCGCTCGACCAGGCGGCGCGGCCAGCCCGAACGCGCGAGCCAGCGGCCGAGGCCGGCCGGCATCGTTTCGCAGATCTCCTGCAGCCGCGGGTGCATGAATTCGTTGATCGCCAGCAGCTGGTCCTTCTGCACGTGCACCTCGGAGCTCACGCGCTCGAAGCGACTGCTGCGCGTCTTCAGTTCCGCCACCCGGATGGTGTCCTCGTAGGACATCCAGAGCGCCAGGTGGCGGGCCGTCTCGGACAGAAGTTGCGCGTCGTTGCCGCCGGGTTGCGCGTACAGGTGCGCGAGCCGCTGGAGATAGAGCCCGGCGTAGTCGGGGTCCTGGTAGTCGACGAGGCGGCGCACGCCCTCGGTGAGCACGAAACGGGCGGAGGCGGGGAAGTCGCCCGCGATGCGCGCGAGCAGCGCGCGCACCTGCGGATCACTCGCCGCGGCGGGTTGGGTTTCCGGCGCCGCGGCCGGAGCGGCGACTTCCTTGTCGTCCTCGGCGTTCGCACGGCCGAAGCCCGCACCGAAAGCCTTCAGGCTGGCCTTCACACCCACCCCGCCGCGCTCGATGGTGGCCTCGAACTGCGCGCGGCTGAAGGGCAGCACGCCGGTGCCGGCCAACGCACCGAACAGCACGGCGCTGATGACGCTGCCCGATTCCTCCGCCACCTGCGCCATGTCGAAGCGCACCAGGCGCTTGGCGGCACGCTGGGCGTGCGCCAGGAGGTTGGCGGTGTCGGCGCGCCCGTCGCCCATCGCGATCTTCTCGGCGATGGCGTAGACGCGGTGCGTGGAGGCGACCAGCGTCGTGCGGTCGGGCGTCACGAGTCCGCGCTGCACCGCGCGGCCAGCTTCCATCAGTTCGGAGGCCAGCACCACGTCGACGTCGCCCGGCAGGGGCATCAGCGCCAGCACGGGGTGGCCGCCGTCCGCTTCGGCCTGGGCGCGCGGATACATCTCCACGTAGTAGATCGTCGCGCCCGTGCGCTGCGCGACACCGGGCACGGACGTGGTCTGGGCGATGTAGCCATTGGCTTCGCCGAGATCGACGATCCAGTCCGCCAGCACCCCGCCCCCCTCCCCGCCCATGGCGAGGATGGCAATCTTGATCGGCTGCACCTTGTTCATCCGGGTTCCTCAGAAGGCGTAGCGCGCGCGGGCCCGGGCGTCGCGGCGCTGCAGGTAGCCGATGACGGCGCTGCGCACGCGCTGGCGGAACCGGTCCCAGCGCGTCGGGTTGGTGATGATCTGCGCCTTGTAGAAGGAAGGGCACAGGACGGCGGCATGCGACACCTCGCCGCACAAGCCGCAGCCGACGCAGGAATCGAGTACGGTCGCGACCGGGTCGGTGCGCAGCGGATCGGGATTGGTCTTGATCGACAGCGAGGGGCAGCCGGACAGGCGGATGCACGAGTGGTCGCCCGTGCAGGTATCGGAATCCACGCCGAATCGATCGCGCACCACGCGCTTGCCTTCGGCGGCGGCCTTGCGCGCCAGCGGCTTCTCGCGCCGCTGCCGGTTCAGCATGCACTCGGATTGCGCCACCAGCACCTTGGGGCCCTGCTCCCTGGTGGTGAGCGCTTCGCGCAGCGCGTCGCGCATGCCCGCGACGTCATAGGTCCGGCGCAGCGTCTTCACCCAGTTCACGCCGACGCCGCGCACGGCTTTCTCGATCGCGTGGCCGGTGCTGCGCGACTGGTTCTGCGCCGTGGACGACAGGATGTCCTGGCCGCCGGTGGCCGAGGTGTAGCTGTTGTCGACCACGATGGTCAGGTTGTCGCTCTTGTTGAACACCGCGTTGGCGATGCCGCTGGTGAGGCCGTTGTGCCAGAAGCCGCCGTCGCCCATGACGCTGATGGCGCGCTTGTGCGAGGGCGCGTTCAGCGCGGCCGCCCCGGCGGCGCCCAGGCCGTAGCCCATCGTGGTGTTGCCGATGTTGAACGGCGGCAGGATGGAGAACAGGTGGCAGCCGATGTCGGCGCTCACGTGGTGCGGGCCCAGCTCGCGCTCCACCAGCTTCATGGCCGTGAAGATCGGGCGCTCCGGGCAGCCGGTGCAGAAGCCCGGCGGCCGCGGCGACACGCTTTCCCCCAGTGGCTTCAGCGGGATCACCTTGTGCGCCTGCACGGGCGCGGGCTGCGGCTGCAGGCGGCCGTAGCGCTCGAGGAAGGCCCGCACGCCCTTGAGCGTCTCGGCGGCGGTGTACTCGCCGGCCACCGGAAGCACGTCCTTGCCGTGCAGCGCGGTGGCGGAGCCGGCCTGGCGCAGGATGGTCGCGATGTTCTGCTCGATGAAGTTGGGCTGGCCCTCTTCCACCATGAGCACCGCGCGCTTGCCTTCGCAGAAGCGCAGCACCTCGGGGTCCACCACCGGGTAGGCCACGTTCATGCAGTACAGCGGGATGCGGCTGTTGCCGTACACGTCGGCGAAGCCCAGGCGCTCCAGGACGCGCACCAGCGTGTTGTAGGAGCCGCCCTGGACGATGATGCCGATCTCGTCGCTGCCCTCGGCGAAGAATTCGTTGAGCTTGTGCTCCTGGATGAACTTCACCGCGGCGGGCCAGCGCTGGCGCACCTTCTCCTGCTCGTGCACGAAGCTCGCGGGCGGCAGCACGATGCGGTCCACGTCGCGCTTCGGGTTGTCGACCGCGTCGGCGATGGTGAAGGACGGGATGCGGTTGTCGGAGGCGACGAACTCGCCGTGCACGTGGCAGGCGCGGATGCGCAACTGCAGCATCACCGGCGTGTGGCTGGCCTCGGAGAGCTCGAAGCCCGCCTTCACCGCCTGCACGATGCTGGGCAGGTTGGGGCGCGGGTCCAGCAGCCAGATCTGCGACTTCATCGCGAAGGCATGGCTGCGCTCCTGCATGATGGAGGAGCCCTCGCCGTAGTCCTCGCCGACCACGATCAGCGCCCCGCCCGTCACGCCGCCGGAGGCCAGGTTGGCCAGGGCGTCCGACGCGACGTTTGTGCCCACGGTGGACTTGAAGGTCACGGCGCCGCGCAGCGGGTAGTTGACCGAAGCCGCCAGCGTCGCGGCGGCCGTGGCCTCGCTGGCGCTGTTCTCGAAGCGGATGCCGTACTCGGCCAGGATGTCCTGCGCGTCGGCCAGCACGTCCATCAGGTGCGAGATCGGCGAGCCCTGGTAGCCGGCCACGTACGCGACGCCGGATTCGAGCAGCGCCTTGGTCACGGCGAGGATGCCCTCGCCACGGAAGGTCTCGCCCGCGCCCAGGCGCAGCTTCTTCACTTCTTCGACAAACGAACGCTCGGCCATTCAGATCCCCGGTATCGCCATCGCCCCACGCAGGAGGTGCGTATGAGTTCGGATTAGTTTAAGCTGGAACATATGAAAAGTCATGCGATTTCCAGCCCCGGGGAATCCCCTAAGTTGACGGACGAGGCCAAGTCGGATCCGGGTCGCCGCATGAGCCGGCGCGAACCGGCGCAGCCCTTCGTCGGGGCTTACCTGCCCGCGCTCCTGGCCCGGGTGCACGCCATCGTCTCGGGAGAGTTCCACGCCGTCGCGGCGACGCACGGTTGCGCGGCCGCCGAGTGGCGGGTGCTCGCCACGCTCGCGGAAGGACAGCCCGTGAGCATCGGCCGGCTCGCCGGGATCGTCGTGATGAAGCAGCCGACCCTCACGCGCGTGCTCGATCGCATGGTGGCGGCCGGACAGGTGGACCGCGTGCGCCATCCTGGGGACCGGCGCATCGTCCTGGTGAGTATCACGCCGGCAGGCCGGCAACTCGCGCGCAAGCTCGTGCCCCTGGCGCGCTCCCACGAACGGAGCCTCCTGCGGCCGCTCGGGCCGCGCCGCGCCGCCGGGATGAAGGCGGGATTGCAGCGGCTGATCGCCCTGCACGGGCCCGCCGCGGAAGACCACGCGGAACCCTAGCAGCCTCAGGCCGTCAGCACCGCGCGGCCGGCATGGCCGCGCATCGCGATCCATTCGAGCGCGCGGGCGGCCTCCTCCAGCGGAAACGTCGTCACCGCGAGCTGCAGCTCGCCGCGCTCGAGCATCTGCAGCAGCCGCGGTGCCGCGGCACGCCCTGCGGCTTCACGCCGCAACATGTTCAGCGGCAGCAGGGCCACGTCGCGCTGCAGCAGCTCCGGCAGGTCCAGCTGCGCCTGCGTTCCGCCCGCATAGCCCACCAGCACGGCGCGTCCGCCGGGAGCCACGCCGCGCAGGGCCAGGGGCAGCGCCGCGCCGCCCACGGTGTCGATGAGCAGCGGCGCATCCGCGCGCAGCTCGGAGGCCGGGATGCGCTCCGTGCCGGGCGGCAGGCGCCCGGCCTGCGCATCGTCGAACACGACCGCCACGGCCTGCGCGCCGGCCGCGCGCGCCAGCTGCAGCGTGATGGAGCCGACGGCGCCCGTCGCGCCGGTCACCAGCACGCGCTCGCCCGGGTGCACGTGCCCCACTTCGTGCAGCGCGACCCAGGCGGAGGTGCAAGGCGAGAAGAACGCGGAGCCCAGCGCGAAGGAGACCCCCGACGGCAGCGCGCCGAGCGCGTGGTCCGGTGCCTCGACCAGCTCGCGCCAGGTTCCGTCGCGCGCGATGCCGAGTCCCGCGCCCCGCAGCCAGACCCGTTCCCCGGGCTGGAACACGCTGCTGCGCACGACCACGCCGGCCGCCTCCACGCCGGGCACATAGGGCAGCGTCGGCCGCCGCAGGAAGCTCCCGCTCCACACGCTGCGGTCGATGTGCCCCACGGTCGCGGCATGCATGCGCACGAGGCTCAGGCCCGCCCCGCCGGCCGGATCCGGCACTTGCTCGATGCGGGGCGCCTCGCCCCAGGCGTGCACGCGCGCGGCCTTCATGCCTGGGCATCCAGGAAGGGCAGCACCGCCGCTGCGAAGGCTTCCGGCAGCTGGTCCGGGAGGGGCACCATGCCGCCCGGAATGTCGACGAACCGGGCGCGCGGCAGGACCTGCCGCCAGTGCACCGCATGCGGCGCGGCGAAGGGGTCGTCCGTCGCGCGGAGCACCAGCACCGGCTGCTGCACCACGGCGATGCGGTCCTCCATGCGATAGGAGGCGACGGCACGGTGACCCGCCTCCACGTCGCCACCCACCTTGAGCGCATCGAGAACGAAGGCGTGCAGCAGCTCGGGCCGGCCGGCCGGGTAGAAGCCCTGGCGCTTGCGCCACAGCTGAGCGAGGTGCGCGCCGTCCCCGCTTGCCTCCACCGCGTCGATCGGCGGCTGCCCGGCGCGCGCGCGGCGGAACGGCTCGTCGGTGTACGGCGTGGACGACAGCACGAGGGAGCGCACACGCTGCCCGTACCGCGCCGCCAGCTCGATGGCGATCACGCCGCCCGTGTGGTGGCCCACGACGTGCACGCGGGCGATGCCCAGCGCCTCCAGCAGTTGCGCGGCGATGGCGGCCCAGGCTTCGATCGAGGGCACGGCGGCCGGCGGGTCCGACGCGCCGAAGCCGGGGGTGTCCATGGCGATGGCCCGGTAACGCGCACCGAGCAGGGGCAGGACCTCGCGGTACTCCGCCCAGCTGCGCGGCGTCTGGTGCAGCAGCAGCACGGCGGGGGCGCCGCGCTCACCGCACTCCGCGTAGTGCACCTGGCCGTGCGGCAGGTCGACATAGGCGCGGCGGGGCTTCACGACAGCGTCCCGTCCCCGGGGGGATGCCACAGTCCCGCCTGGCGCAGCTGGCCCAGCACGCGCGACAGGACGTCCAGCCGGTAGGCTCCGACGTCGCGGCCGGCGTAGTCGAAGAAGCCGCTGCCCGTCTTGAGCCCCAGGCGCCCCTCTTCCATCATGCGGCCGACGATGGCCGGTGCGCGATAGCGCGCCGCATCGATGCTGCCGGCCATTTCGCGGCTCGCGTGGTGCAGGATGTCGCAGCCGCCGAAGTCGATGAATTCCACGACTCCCAGCGCCGCGAAGCGCAGGCCGAGGCCGAAGCGGGTGGCCTTGTCGATCTCCTCCGCCGTCGCGACGCCTTCTTCCACCATGCGCGCCGCCTCGTTCATGATCAGCGCCTGCAGGCGCGGCACGATGTAGCCCGGCGCCGGGCCGCAGACGACGGGCACCTTGCCGATGCTTTCCATCAGCGCGCGCGTGCGCGCCAGCACCGCCGCGCTCGTGCCGGGGTGCGTGCTCAGCTCCACGACCGGGATGAGGTAGGCCGGGTTGAGCCAGTGCATGTTGAGGAAGCGCCCGGGCCGGCGCACCAGTTGCGCGAGCTGCGTCACCAGGATGCTGCTGGTGGTGGAGGTGAGGATCGCGTCGTCGCGGCAATGCCGGTTCATCGCCTCGAAGGCATCGCGCTTGGCCTCCAGGGTCTCCGGCACGCCTTCGAAGACCAGTTCCGCGGCCGCGAGCGCCGCCGGTGCGCCGTCGGCGTCCACGAAGTCCACGCGCGACGCGATCTCGGGGATCTGCTCCTCACGGACGGCACCCAGCTTCGCGAGGCCCTGCAGCGCGCCGCGGATCTCGGCGCCCGCCTCCTCGTGCAGGGCCTGCAAGGCCCGGGGCGTGCGCCGCCGCAGGTCCACCAGGGCGATGCGGTATCCGGCATACGCGAAGCTGATCGCGATGCCGCGGCCCATGCGGCCGGCGCCGACCGCGGCAAAGCGGGGCCCGCTCATTCGCCCTCGTGCAGCAGTTGCTGCAGCGCCTTGCGGTCGAGCCGATGCAGTCCCAGCGCCTCGAGCGTCCGCGGCCCCTGCCGCAGGTCCCGCCCGAGATAGCCGCCGACGACGGCCAGCAGGCCGTGCGCGATCGGCGCATCCGCCTGCGCCCAGCGGGCCACGGAGGCGAGGAAGGCGAGCCCCAGCTCGGTGTCTTCGGTCACGTAGCGGTGCGCATGCAGGTCGATGTGCTCGCGCCAGTCACCGGACTTCACCAGCTTCCTGTGCGCATCGCCGTACATCCACTGGTCGTTGCGATAGTGGTCGGCCAGCGGGTAGTGCGGCGCCCCATAGCCCAGGGCCTCGCGGACGGCCACGCGTTCCTGGTCGAGCCGGTCGGTCACGGCGCGCACGGCGGGCTGCGTGCCCTCGTTGTGGATGTCCCAGCGCTCGAAGTGCTGCAGCGGCGCGGCATTCATCACGATCAGGGGCGGATGGATGATCGGGCCCGCGTTCATCAAGGCGCCCGAGAGCGCATCGCCGCAGCCGTGCACGCTCGGGTAGGCCCGGCGGATCACGGCGAGGGCCTGCTCCGACTTGCGCGCCGGATAGACGCCGGTGGGCAGGCGCACGGCGCGGATCGTCACGTTCACTTCCCGGTCGCCATGCTTGCGGGCGAGGTAAGGCAGGGTCCCCGTTTCGGCCCAGGCCACGTCGGCGCGGTTGCCGGCGGCCCGGACGATGCGCGACATGACGAAGCTGCCGAAGGTGCCCGGCGCCAGGAACACCACCTGGCCGTCCGCCAGGTAGGGGGCCATGGCACGGGCGATGTCCTCCTGCGCCGTCGCCGGCGAGGGAAGGACGATGAGCTCCGCCCCCCGCAGCGCCTCGCCCATGTCCGATGTCGCCCGGGCGATACGAACCTCGCGCGCCCCGTCCGAGTCCTTCAGCACGATGGAACCGCTGTCGATCACGGGCCGCAGCGCCGCCGCGTCGCGCCGCCACAGGCGCACTTCGTGGCCGGCTTCCGACAGGTCCGCGGCAGCGGCATAGCAGCCGTGGCCGCCGCCCAGGATGGCAATTTTCATCTCCGTTCGTCTCCAGATGCGGTGCGCGAAGCTTCGCCCGCTTGCGCAGCTACATTACTTTTCATATATTGAGCTGTCAACAATGAACTTGCCCCGCGAGGGCGCAAGGGCCCGCAGCACTCAGGGAAAGCGAGAATGGGGACATGAGCAAGGCCAAGCCCGTCGAGGGCTCGTTCGTCGATGGCTACCTGCCGGCCCTGCTGGCGCAGGCCAGTCACCTGATCTCGGGGGAGTTCCACCGGATCGTCACGCGCAAGGGCATGACCGTTTCCGAGTGGCGCGTCCTGGCGAGCCTGGCCGGGGCGGAGCTGATGAGCATCGGCGAACTGGCGCGGTCGTCGATCATGAAGCAGCCCACCCTCACCCGCGTGCTGGACCGGATGGAAAGCCGCGGCCACGTGCAGCGGGTCGCCCACGAAAAGGACAGGCGCGTCACCCTGGTGGCGATCACGCCCGCGGGATCACGGCAGGTTGCCGACCTGATCGAGCTGGCGAACGAGCACGAGCGCCGGGTGCTGGAGCCCTTCGGGATGGCCCGGTCGCAGGAACTGAAGAAGACTCTCCGGAAGATGATCGAACTGCACGAGAGCCTGGCGGAGGAAGGGCCGGAAGCGGAGGACCTCGAGAGCTGAGGGCCGCTGGGGCAAGGTTTCGCGCGCTTGGGCGCCGGACTCAGCCGCGGCAATACCCTTCGCCTGGCTTCACCACGAGGCAGTCGGTCTTGTCGGCGAGCCACTTCATGCCCGTCTCCGCGCCAGTGCCGGCGCGGATGGATTCGCCGGCTCCGTCCCTCTCGAAGGTGATGCGGTTTCCGGCGGGAGTCCCGTCGAAGGTGCGCGGACCATCCAGATTCCGGATCGTGATCCGGTACTTCTGGCCGTCAGCGGAAATGTCGAGGAACGTGCCTTCGGGTCCCACCCATCGGCCGATCCACCGATCCGTTGAGGCGCTCGGAAGGGCGCCGCGAACCGGCGCCGCAGCCGGATCGTTCCTGCCTTCGCAGGCCGCCAGGAGGCACAGACACGACAGGAGCAGTTGCCTTGACGCGCAGGGCTTACGCGCCATTCGCCGATTCCAGGGTGCGCTTCATGGCCGCGAGGCCTTGGTCGATCATGGCAGCGATGGCTGGCGCCATCTCATTGGGAAGCAGGTCGGCGATCCAGACGACGTTGCATGCCCCGCTCGCCACCGGAACGACCTGTGCCGAGGCGTTGTGGTGACTCAGGCTGCCGCCCTCGGCCGACCACGCGACCCTCTGGTCTTCTTCGCTGATGTCGACGATCCGTTCGCGAACGGTCATTCCGTTGGCGAAGGTGACGATCCGCGAGTCGCCTTCGAGCCTGCAGTCGGTGACGAATCCGACGACGAGCCGGGTGTGCAGCGCGCCTACATCGCGCAGCGCATCCCAGACCTCTGCCGAGGGCCTGTCGATGCGGACTTGCCGGCGAATGGATGCCATGGTGCCACCTCCACTCCGTGCGGGGACGAGCGCGAATTCGATTCTAGGCCGCCGGATACAGTCGATACCAGGCGACCAGGATGAGCAAGGCACAGAGTGTCCAGGCGAGTGTTGCCCATGCCAGAGTAGCGACCAATGCCAGCCGAACGCTGAGCCAGTAGACCGACGCCAGATACACGGCGTAGGGCACGAGCGACCAAAGACCGAACAGTGCGGTGGCACGCAAGTCGGCCGCCGAGCGCTCCGTCCCGACGATGTAGTGCGCGATGAGCGCGAAGGTCGGAAACAACGGCACGAGCCCCGCGACGAAGAAGCTTCGGGACCTGGACAGCAGCGCGATGATCAGCACGGCCAATGCGCCGAGCAAGCACTTGAGGAACAGCGAGAGCACCTGGCGCCTAAGGAACGGGGAAGTCGCTCGCCATTCTCACCCTGCGAGTCGAACTCGCCAACAAGGTGGATCGGCCGGTCGGGACGCTCTGGAACACACTACCCGTTTCCATTCTGCCGCTCCCATGACTCGACATCGCCGGCGGTGACCTCGAACAGAGGATGGCACTCGGGTGTTTCCACTGTGCGCCAGCGTCGCAGAGTCTCGGGGCTCCGTCTCGAGAGCTTGCCCATGAGGTGCTGCCACTCGTACTGCACCTGTCCCGCGGTCACTGCAATGGGCTTGTGCGGCTTCCCGATCACGATCTTCGCTTCGTCGAATGCGTAGTTGCGCGTGCGGGCTTCGGTGCACACGGCCGCCAGATAGGAGCCAATGGCCGCCACGGCGTTGCGCTGCGCGCGAAAGCGCTCCAACTGAGGGTGGGCCTTGTAGCCACGCGTGTGGCCTTGCAGTACCGCCTGCGCAAGAAGGGCCTCCCGCCAGAGCGCGACCAAGCCCTGCGGGTCAAGATACTTGGGGTGGAGCGACCAGAGACGCAAGCTACTTGACTCCGTGGTCCAAGGTGAAGGGGAATCGGCGGACCATGGCCTCAGCCAAGCTCCTCGGCCAGCGCGACGATGATGCCCTCCGGACCCCGGAGGTAGGCCAGCCGATGCGAGTTCTCGTACTGCATTTCGCCAATGAGCTCGGCCCCTTGGGCACGCATGTGCGCAACCAGGGCGTCGATGTCATCGACGGAGAACATGACGCGACGGAAGCCCAGCGTGTTGACCGGCACATCCACGGGCCCGAACCTGATCGCACTGGGCGTGTGAAACTTGTCCAGCTCGATTCCCTGCCCATCGGGAGTCCGCATCATCGCGAGAGTGGCCCGGACGTCCTCGAGTCCGATCAGGCGCCCGACCGAAGGCCCTTCAACGGTGGTCTCGCCTTCGAGCCTGAGACCCAGGTCGAGGAAGAACGCCTTGACGGCCTCGAGATCGTCGACAACGATGAGGACGTTGTCCATGCGTTTGATCGTCATATCCTTCCTTCGCCGTCAGTGTGGCTTCGATGCCCTCTTGACATGCCCCGGGTCACCCATGTCCGCGTGAACGTCACGCAGAGTCGCTTGTGTCCGCAGGGACCGCCTCCTGCTCGCTCGTCCCATCGCCCGCAACCCCCAACAGTTGATGCGCTCCCACGGCGATCACAGCGCCCGCGAGCTGTGCCAACACGAATCCCGGTGCGCTGGAGGGCGCGATTCCCGCAAAGCTGTCGCTGAACATCCGGCCGAACGCAGCCGCTGGATTGGCGAACGACGTGGATGCCGTGAACCAGTAGGCGGCGCCGATGTAGGCCGCGACCATGGCGGCAACGCGGGAAGCCGGTGCGCGCAAGATCACCAGCAGGAGCCCGAAGGTGGCCACGCCCTCGGCCACCCATTGCCCGATGCCCGTCCGCACCTTCGTCGAGAACTGCAGAATGGGCATGTCGAACATCGCATGCGCCAGCCACGCGCCCAGAATGGCGCCCGCCAGCTGGCACAGGATGTAGGGTGCCAGCATCGGCCAGGGGAGATTTCCGCGGCAGGCCATCGTGAGCGAAACGGCGGGGTTGAAATGCGCGCCTCCGATGGGCCCGAACAGCTCGATCAGGATGTACAGACCGCCCACCGTGGCCAGGGAATTGGCCAGCAAGGCAATGGCGACGTTGCCGCCGGCCAGGCGCTCGCCCATGATTCCGGAGCCGATGACCACCGCCAGCAGCATCGCCGTGCCCAGGAGCTCCGACGACAACTTCTGTGGAAGAGTCGCCTTCATCTCAGCTCGCGCAGATGGCGTCCAGGGCCTTCTGCAAGTCCGCGTCGTCCATGGTGTCGAGCGGCAATTGCAGCAGCTGCAGCATGCGGTACCCGATGGCCTGGCGAGTGAGCTCGAAGGCCTTCTTCCTCTCGCTCTCCGGCGCATTGGAGGGGTCCGGGTAGCCCCAGTGCACCTTGACCGGACTTCCCGGCCAGTACGGACACTGCTCGGCGGCCGCGCTGTCGCAGACAGTGATCACGATCCGCATCCGGGGCGCCTCCGCCTTGGTGAACTCGTCCCAGCTCTTGCTGTAGTAGCCCGCGGTGTCCACTCCGGCTTCCGAAAGTGATTCCACCGCGTAAGGATTGACACGACCGCTGGGAGCGCTGCCGGCGCTGTAGGCACGCACGTCCTTGCCGAGCTTCTTCGCCCAGTGATCCAGCATGCCCTCGGAGAGCACGCTGCGGGCGGAATTGTGCGTGCAGAGGATCAGGACGTTTGTGGTCATTTCGCGGGGATGGTTCGGACTTCCTTTGGCTGGCGAGACGGTCGAGGCGTTCGAGCGGCAGGGACAGCATTGATGCGCCACCGGTGCTTCATCATGGTGATCACGGGGTGCCTTGGAGACGGAGGTCAGCAGCGGCAATTCGCAGCCGCCGAATCAGCCGTGCACCCGGCGCCCTGGCAGCAGTTTTCGGTGAGGTACCCAAGCAAGGCGTTCATGTGGTCGAACGCGGCTCGGTAGATCAGGTTCCTGCTGGAACGCTCCTGGGTAATCAGCCCGGCGTTGGCAAGCTCCTTGAGGTGAAAGGACAGCGAGCTCGCCGAGATCCCGAGGCCCTCTGCCATCGTCGAAGGCGTCATGCCGCGCGGACCGGCGACCACCAGGGCGCGGAACACCTCCAGGCGGATGGGCTGCGCCAGGGCAGCCAAGGACTTCACGACCGAGGCTTGATCCATATTTCAATGATACTTGAACTCTGGGAATTATGGAGCAATACTGTGGGGCCAGCCAGGAAACCGACACAGGAGAAGCGCATGACCATGCATGAGAACGTCAAGGAAGTGGTCCGGGAAC
Organism: Ramlibacter monticola; assembly: GCF_016722785.1. Lineage (GTDB taxonomy): Bacteria > Pseudomonadota > Gammaproteobacteria > Burkholderiales > Burkholderiaceae_C > Ramlibacter > Ramlibacter monticola. The sequence continues at coordinate 385,143 of NZ_JAEQNE010000006.1, forward strand.
GATACGGCGCTGCGGCCGACCGGGTGACCCGCGGGGGCAGCAACGGCTGCTGCGGCGGCAAGGCAGCATCGCTGGACGCGGTGGATCCGATCACGTCGAATCTGTACGACGCCAGCCAGGCGGCCGACGTTCCCGAGAAGGCGCTGCTTGCCTCTCTGGGATGCGGCAACCCCACGGCGTTGGCCGAGCTCAAGCCCGGAGAAAGCGTCCTAGATCTGGGATCGGGCGGCGGCATCGACGTGCTGCTGTCGGCGCGGCGCGTCGGCCCTGAGGGGTTCGCCTTCGGATTGGACATGACCGATGAAATGCTCGCACTGGCCGGGGAGAACAAGCGCAAGAGCGGGCTGAAGAACGTGCAGTTCCTCAAGGGAGAGATCGAGCGCATTCCCCTGCCAGACGACTCCGTGGACGTGGTCATCTCCAACTGCGTGATCAACCTGTCCGCCGACAAGGACCGGGTGCTGCGGGAGGCATTCCGCGTCCTCAAGCCGGGCGGCCGCTTCGCGGTCTCGGATGTGGTGGTGCGCGGGGAGGTTCCCGACTCCATCCGTCGCAGCATGAACCTGTGGATCGGGTGCGTGGCCGGCGCGTTGTCACACGACGAGTACCTCGCCAAGCTGCAAGCCGCCGGGTTCGAGCAGGCGGCCATCGAGGTCACGCGCGTCTACTCCGTCGAGGACGCCCAGGCATTCCTGGCCCATGAAGGCGAGGAAGTCCAACAGCTGGCCGCGCAGGTGGACGGAAAGTTCGTGAGCGGCTTCGTGCGGGCGAGAAAGCCTGTGAGCGCGCCGGTCGCCAAGGGTGAAGGGAGGGCAAGCGCGCAGGCGAGCAGGCAGTCTTGCTGCTCGCCGGGGTGCTGTGGCAACTGAGCAGCCCGCTTCAGCTGCTGGTCTGCGTTCCAGGGCAGCAGCGTCTCAAACTCGGTTGATCCAGCGCGACCCCGCGCGGACCAGGTTCGGCCGTCGAGTTGTCGATCTCGATGCCGTAGTCCTTGATCCTCCTAGTCCCAGGTTTTCCCATTGACCACTCTCTCCGTTAGGTGAAAGTGTCAACGAAGGCGAGGCAAGCTCCCTCCCCGCCCGAGTGCAGCGCGTTGTTGGGCGACATGATCCCTCTCCGAGTCAGCGCGCGCGCCGGTAGTGCATGGCGACCGCGCCGCTGCGGAGCGGCTTCACCGAGACCAACTCGAGCCGTCGCGTGCTGCGTAGCCCGCTCTCGTACAGCGTCGGGCCGTGCCCCGCGATTCTGGGATGGACGAGCAACTTGTACTCGTCGATCAGATCCAGCCCGTCCAGCTCGGTCGCGAGCTTGCCGCCAGCGAGGAGCACGCCGTCCGGGGTCGCGTCCTTGAGCTTCTGCACGCCCGCGCGCAGGTCGCCGGCGACTTGGTGGCTGTTGGTCCACGGGAAGTCCTTTCGCGTCGACGACACCACGTACTTCGGCTTGGCCTCCAGCTTGACCGCCCACTCGCGCATCGCTGGCGGCGCTTCCGTGTCGCCGCGGGCGACCGCCGGCCAGTAGCTCTCCATCATCTCGTACGTGACGCGACCCCACAGCATCGCCCCGGCCTCGTCCATGAGGCGGGTGAAGAAGGCGTGTGTCTCGTCGTCAGCGATTCCTTCCTGGTGGTCGACGCAACCGTCCAGGGTGACGTTGATACTGAAGGTCAATAGTCCCATGGTGTCCTCCGTTCGAGATACTCGACGAGACGCCCAGCCGTCTGGCTCCAACTGATCGCTGCGAGGTTCCGAAGGCGCACAGTTCTACTGCAACAGCGGATGCACCGCAATCTTGTCGCCAATACACGAAACTTGCGGCAAGGCTTCAACACACGAGCGCAATTCGCGAGAAACGCTCCCCTGTGTCGCCTAGCGTGAAGATGACCGGCACCCGGTGGCAAGGCGCCGCGAGGTGCAGAATTTCCCATGGCGCCTCGCGGCGCCTTGCCGCTGAGTTCCCTCGTCGACCGGCCTGTTATACGGCGACATCCACGTAGTCGACCGTGCTCTCGCCTGGAGGGACAGGAAGACCGTCTTCGCGCAGTCCCTCAAGATGGAAGACGATCGCCTCGCGGATCTCGGATTCGACTTCTTCGAGCGTCGCGCCCGTAGCAATGCACCCCGGAAGATCAGGGACGTACGCAGAGTAGTTGTCCTCCGCCTTCTCGATCACGATCGCATAGCGCATCACAGCCTCACTTCAGCCCGGCTTGCTTCCGGATGCTGTTCAGGGTGCCAAGGGCCACATCGTCGCTGGGCTTACCCGGGACAGTCACGCGACCGGGCTTGGTCGGGTGCTTGAACTGCCGGTGACTCCCGCGAGTTGCGACCAGGTACCAGCCGTCTTCATGAAGCAGGCGAAGCACCTCGGCAATCTTCAATAAAGGATAGCAGGGAGGGCGTCGCGCTCCAAACCGGCCGTTCTCTCGCCGTATAACGTCGGAGTTGACCGGCACGTAGCGGCATTGCGCCGCGAGGCGTATGCTCCCGCGCACGGCTCGCGGCGCAATGCCGCCGCGTGTCCGCGTCGAACGACCTGTTAGCCCTCATCGTTCCCCCCGTCATCTAGGGTGAGCTCTTGTTCTTCCGCCCACTCCCGAAGCGTGGCTTCGACAGCTCGCGCTTCAAATTCGTACCACGACTGCAGAAGTCCGGCGCCTTCAAGAAGACTCTTGAACTGACCATACGCTCCGCGTCGCGCGAAGATACTTTCGACCCTAGCATGAGCTTCGGGTAGACGCTCGCGCACGAAACGAAACACCAACGGCTTGCCAAGATCGAGGTCGCGTTTACTCGGCACCGGAATGTACAGGCTCTCGTCTCCGACGTTTTCCGGCAATGCGTCCTCGCCCGCCCCGAACTCGCCCGAGGCCGTCGAAAGGAAGATCTGCCCGGTGGCACGGCTGACATAGGCCTCGGCCTCCATCTCAATGCCCGCGCTCACCCACTCGTACGCTTCGAGCAGTTCGGCAAAGCTGACAACGGGGGCCATTCGTGAGGGCTAACGTCGGAGTTGACTGGCGCGCAGTGGCATTACGCCGCAAGACGTATGCCCTCGCGCATGGCTCGCGGCGCAATGCCGCTGCGTGTCCGCGTCGAACAACCTGTTAGCCATCAACCCACCTCGACTTCCATGTAGCTGCCTGGCACTGCGCTACTTACAGCCTCCAGTACCTTGGCAGTCACTCCGCGAATACGGGGCCAGCTTGTGGTTGATAGAACGACAACCGCGAGGCGCCGGCCTGCGAGGTTCTGCTGGTACTTCAGATTCTTATCCGTCGTGAGCAGCACCTCAAAGCCGTGGCTCTCCGTGGCAGCGATCAGGGCACCGTTTTGGAGCGTACCCCAGCCCAATTCGAACGCGGTCTCAACAGAGTGTCCGACCAGCGCGTGGCGCAGAGGCGCCGGCGTACCTTGGTCGAACAGGACGCGCACTACGCGACGGCCGCAGCGCTCCGAGCAGCGTGCTCAAGAACAGCGCGGACTTGCTCCAGAGACACGCCGGGGAACCACTGCACGAAGTCCTCGATGGAAGCACCATCTTCCAGGTTCTCGAAGAGGGCAGCGACGGGCACGCGCGTGCCACGGAAGACCCAGGCGCCGCTCACACGGCTGGGGTCGTTTTCCACGGCGGAACAGCTGGACCAGTCGATCATGGCACTCATGCTAGCACTGACGCTCAGTGATGGCTAACGTAGAAATGACCGGCGGACAGTAGGCCCGCGAAAGCGGGCCGATCGGACGTCCGCGTCGATTGCCAAGTTAGGTCTCGCCATCACAGGTTGTGCACCTTACAGCACTGGGAGAGATCACCTAGCTTCAAGGAGATGAACGGATGATCCATGGAGCGAGGCGGGCGTGGGACGTCTAGTGGCACCAATTTCACGGACACGTTCTCCACCGCAAATGCATCCCCACGAGGTACTGCGAAACGGTACTCCCGTTGCCATGAGAAGTGCCTCGGTTTCCGCAGTGCAATGCGCTCCGGGAGGGCCCAGTCCACGATGGGAGGTTCGTGCAAGTCGTAGTAGCGAACATCGCCATGAACCAAATGGTGTGCGCGTATACGAGCGCGCAGTGAAAGCGCGGTGCGCAGACGGTGGAGGAAATGGACCGGTTTGTGAATCTCGACGCACACAGAAGTTCCAAACCGCTTTGCCGTTTCGGAGTTCAGCTCAGAGCTCACGCAAAAGACAAAGATGTCATCCTCGCGGGCCGTGGACTCCAGGGTGTGCGGAAGAGGGATCTCTTCGCCACTATCAACCATCCTCACCTTCAACCCACCCTGCGGCCGATGGGCGAGAGTGCCCTCGAACGGGTCTGCTCGGACCCCAGCGTCCTCGTAGTCCCGGTAGTACGAGAGCGACCGCATAAGCATGGAACCGTTTCGAAGGAACGATTGCAGATGCCGGGGGGCCATGTACCGGAACAGCGGTTGCATGCGAGATCTAACGTCGGAGTTGACCGGCACGCACCGGCAAGGCGCCGCAAGACGTATGCTCCCGCGCACGGCTTGCGGCGCCTTGCCGGTGCATGTCCGCGTCGAACGACTTGTTAGCTCGAATTAAGAGGCGGATTTGCAGATGACTACGCCTTGGCTCTCGACTTCCGCTTCGCCGTCGCCTTCGCGGTTGGAGGATTCTGGCAGCCGTCTTGTGCAGTCGCAAAGATCGAGTCAGCGAGTCGCGTTCCCGTGGACGCCAGCTTGGCAAGTACTCTAATCTGCTCGCGACATGCCAGTAGCTTCGTCTCAGTCGGGTAATTCAGCGCATGGTCGATTTCTCCCCAGGCTTCCTCGAAGAGCGTTCGAATTTGAATTTCACACGACAGATCCGCCGAGGCTTGCGGCTTGACTACGTAGTGGATGCTTGTGTAGTACGACTCACGAGTCATCGCCCGAAGGTTTAGGCTCTCAAAGTATGCGGTCGCCTCCGGGTCCCAGCTATATGCGACAGGGGGCTCGAACAAGTGCCAATAGCCCTGTTGGATATGCTGCTCGATGGCGCGATGAATCTCAGTGAACTGACGAGAGTACAGATGGATCACTCGCACTCCCGCCAGATCTGTGATCCTGGAGAACAGATTCTCCGGAGTAACTGGTCCGTCAACCCACTTCCGTTGTACCTTCTCTCGAAGGTGGTCTACGTCCTTGAGGCGTGACTTCACCGAGTGAACCAATGGAAGCGGCGGTGCGTTGAACTGGCGAGAGATCAGGAAGAAGTCAGTGACCTGCCTCCGAAAGTAGTCCAGCTCGTCCCGCCGTGCCAGGTAAGCCTCGACGACTGCATCCACCTGCGCTTTGCGCGGAGACGGAGGCTTTGGCTCCTTCACAGGTCCGCCTCCACCAATGCGGTTCTTTTCAGCACCGCCTGCGCGAACTTCGCGTAGGCGTCTTTGGTATCCAAGTACCTTTGACGATTCGGCCGAATGGTCGCTTGGTCGCTTTCCTCCAAGTCCTCGCGATCTGGCAGTTCCCACATGGGGCAGTGGTACTTCTGTGCATGCGCCGGAAAGGTGTTATGCGTGTGCATTACCGCGGTCTCACCAATGGGCTGCCTGAGGAGCTTTGCCGCGATGCCCTCGCTAAGCTCCTTGGGCACGTGCTGCGAGATCACGTCGGGAATCTGCTGAGCGTAGTTGTAGTGCGCTATCGCCATGTCCCACTTCGTTGCACCCGCACGAAGTTTGGCGTTGTAGATCGTATAGCCAAGGAAGCGCACGAACGTGTTCGGAAAGTGAGGCCTGCGCGATGCCGGGATCAGCGTGTACAGCGTCCGTAGCTCCGCATTCCATCGGGTTAGAGAATTGCCGATGTTTCTGACGCCATAAAGGCTGAACAAATCGGGCGCACAAGGAATCAGGAATGCATCAACCGTGCTGAGTGCCACCTTGTTCAACGGGCCAAGGCTGGGGGACGTATCTGCGATGGCGATGTCGTACCCGTGGTGTTCGGCGTACTCCGAAATCAGTCGCCGGATTTCGCTCAGGGTTCTCAGCGCCAGCGGCTGGCCGACGAACGCCTCGCTCCAGCGCCTCGCGACCATTTCCTCAAACATGTGCAGGGTGAGACGCCCCGGAATTAAGTCGAGATTCGGGGCCAGACGATACGGGGGTGGAAGCGTCTCAAGCTCGCCTGTACCTTCTTCCGCGGGCTTCAGAAGAAAATGAATGGTCCGCGGCTTTGAGCAAACAGTCTTGAATGCGCGTGCGGAAACCGTCTTTCGCGTGTCAGCAAATCCCGGTTCGTCAATGTAGGGGACTTCTGCATCCCAGATCTCCTGGATTGTCTCCACCGGCATGCAGTAGATCGACAGGTTGCATTGGGGATCAAGATCGACCAGGAGTACCTTGTGCCCCATCTTCGCCAACGCGTGAGCCAAATGGAACGTGAGAGTCGTCTTCCCTACACCGCCCTTGTTATTGAAGATGGAAATGATTTTGACTGGCATGGTGCTCGCCATGATACGCAGCTCTGCAATCGAAGGCTAGAGTCACGCAAGCAGTAGCCGCACCCCTCTGGCGACTTGTGGCAAATCGCCAAAACGCCAAGTGACGGTAGCGGCGGTCGTTCACAAGCAGCCTGAGAGCTAACGTGAAGATGACCGGCGGACAGTAGGCGGGCGAGAGCCCGCCAATAGGACGTCCGCGTCGATCGACCTGTTAGAGCGCACTCTGACCTGCCTTCGTGAGTACTGCAGCCGACAGAAACAGCGCCTTCGTTGCAACCGCCGGGCTGGCGTAGTCTATCGGCTTGCACGGCGTCTCAGCGAGCCACAGAGCCCGCTCGATCAGCGAACGCTCAGGCCAATAGTCTGAGCCATGTTGGAGCTGAAACAGGAACTCGTTAAGGGAACCAAGAACGCGCCGATTCGCGGTACGACCGACGCGTACGGATGCCATTTCGCGACGCTCCCTCTCAACTGCCGCCGCATCGACTCCCTAGAGCTCAAGCATAGTGCAAGCGCAGTCCACCACACGGGCCGCTAACAATCTCAAATCCTTCGCTGGAACGAGCACGGGCAGCAAGGTCCTCTCGCTGACGCAAAGGACAAGATGCTGCGGCCTCCGAACAAGAACGTTGGCATACCAATCGCCAAGCAACGTAGTGGGCTCCGCCTCGGGGCCGGGAGCAGCAGCCAGACCGCGGCCAAGAAGCTTTTGAGTGCAGCGGAGCGTAAACATGGCTCGATCGTGCGCTCTAACGTTGGAGTTGACCGGCGCGCAGTGGCATTGCGCCGCAAGACGTATGCTCTCGCGCACGGCTTGCGGCGCAATGCCGCTGCGTGTCCACGTCGAACGACCTGTTAGCCGGCACCGCCACCCTCACCTGTAGTAGCCTGGCGACTCTTGCCCAAGAGATCGCGTGCTCTTGCCTCGAAGGCATCGAAGTCAGCCGGAGTGGCAAACCCACCTGCGGGGATGTAGAGGCACGCAACCCCTCGGTACACCAGGTAGATGTACTGCTTCTCACGGACGATGTCCTGAACCATCGCCCAGGGCACGCGCGTAAGCCCCATCCCGCCTTCAATTGATATGGCGCTGGCATCGAGGCGGACAGTGTCCGGCGAAGTATTCGAGCCCCAAAGCTGCTGCATGCCGCGCGACCAGATGCGCCGGCTGGCAGCAGTCGCCAACAGACCGACTAGGAACGCCATGGCAAAGATGCCGACAAACCACCGACCGTAGGGAATGTTTCTCGCTTCGACGACTCTCCAAAGGGTGAAGATCCCCAGGGTGAAAATTAAGGAGTACGAGCCACTCAGAACGGAGAGCGCCCACCGATGCGGTAAGCGTGCCCACATGCTCCGCATGAGGAACTGGTTCGCGGCGCTAAAGTCCTTCGCGCTAAATTGAACGTGCCAAATGTCGCTCATGTGCGGGCTAACGTCGGAGTTGACCGGCACGCAGCGGCATTGCGCCGCGAGACGTATGCTCACCCGCACGGCTTGCGGCGCAATGCCGCTGCGTGTCCGCGTCGAACGACCTATTAGCCCTCATCCCCAAGCCTCCCGATCCAATATGTCGGCCGCCGGCGGTTGTGTGCGACGGCATGAATGAGGACGCCGTAATCGGTCTCGGTGTACACGAGTGAGAACGGGAATGTCGCAAGGAGGCGCCGGCGTGCTACTCCGGCGACGGGTGCGCCAGATTTGGGGGAAGAAGCTGCAAGCTCCGCAGCCGCCTCGACTTCGGCGCGAAAGCGAGCCCCAAGACCCGTGCGGCGGCTTTCGTAATATGAGATCTCAGCCAGAAGCTCGGCTCGAGCAAGCGCGGTAAAGCGCGCCTGCTTCACGGGGCAATACGACGGGCTTCGGCGAAGACGTCTTCGGCAGAGAAAGTCTCGACTTCCCCGCGCTCAAACGCTTCCACTCGGCGTCGAATCTCGTCTTCCCAAGCGGCTTCGACTTGCGCGATCGGCTCTTCGTGCAGTGAATCGAGGAGAAGCTCCACCAAGCGGACGCGCTCCTCCGGCCCCAAGGACCTGGCGCGTTCCACGAGATCTGCAACAGGGTCAGCCATAAGGTGCTCCACGACTCCACTCATGATACGCCGACCGCTTCCGAGCGCCACCCTGGTGAGGGCTAACGTTGGAGTTGACCGGCACGCACCGGCAAGGCGCCGCCGGACGTATGCTCCCGCGCACGGCCGGCGGCGCCTTGCCGGTGCGTGTCCGCGTCGAACGACCTGTTAGGCATCGCTGGCACCGGGCTTACGGACCTGGAGGAAGACCGAGTGCTTGGTTGACCCCCCTCTCTCCAAACTGTTCGATGCGCTTCCACTGGAGGGCGGCCGAGTCGTCGCCAAGGCTCAGAAGGTGCCTCCTGATGTTCTTGAAGTCCTCAGCGGACCAGACGTGGGTTTCGGCTCGGACGACGAGACCGGCTGTGTGTGCCTGCCAGAGCTGTGTTTGAAACGAGCGCGGATTAATTCCTCCACCGTAGGTCTCCCGCACGCGGTGCATGGCGAGGAAGGGTGTCTTCGCGTAGAAACATGCGGCATCGATTCGAGAGGTCACTTGACCGATATGTCGTCCGGCACTGGTCGGTTCTCTTCCGACGGCGACCGCTGCGTCAGAGTAGGTCATGTGAAACGCTGGGTCAGCCAATATCTTGGCCTCAAGGTGTGCGAGAAGAGCGACAGCGTCTGCATGCTGGATATCGGCAGCCACAAGGTCTCCAGGTTCCTAGGCGAAGGTGAGCGACGGTTTGAATTGTGATGCCTAACGTCGGAGTTGACCGGCACGCAACGGCATTGCGCCGCGGGGCGTATGCTCACCTGCACGCCTCGCGACGCAATGCCGTTGCGTGTCCGCGTCGAACGACTTGTTAGGACGCACTTGACACTCGCGTGTAGGTGTAAGTCTTCTTGGCCAATTCGTCGCTGCAGTCAAACTTCATCGCACTGAACTCCGCGACCTTGCATGTGAAGAAGGACTGTTGCAGGCTCCCCAGAGCCTTACCGTCCTCGACCTGCGTATTCAGCTTGAACAGGCCCTCTGTCACATACCAGGGGCCTGAGAGCCTTGACTCTCGAAAGCCCTGCTCTCCGTTTACCATTTCGACGGCAAAAAACTTGCCGTCATCGCTCAACCTAACAGTGCCTTGCACAGCCCGTTCGAATTCGTCCTTGTATTCGAACCGCCAGCTGCCTACGAGCTTCGCCTTGAGGTCGACATCCGCCGAGCCATGCGGAGGCGCGCAAGCGATCAACATGCTTCCGCCTAAGATCGTCATTAGACAACGGAGCATCGTGCGTCCTAACGTCGGAGTTGACCGGCGCGCAGCGGCAGGGCGCCGTGAGGCGTACGATTGCGCGCGCGCCTCGCGGCGCCCTGCCGGTGCGTGTCCGCGTCGAACGACCTGTTAGACCGCAGAGGCGACTTGGTCCTCATTCAGCAGCCTCCTGGCGCAACGCATAAAGCCATTCGGGGTATGCGTCATTCTCGGCATAGAAGATGACTGCCTCAACGCGCTGCTCCGAGGTGAGTCGAGCGCCGAGACCATCCAACACGGCGTCGAGCGCCACGGAGACTTCTAAGAAATACTCGTACCCCGCAGAAAGAGCGGCGCTGGGAATGCGATAGTCCTCCGTCAGCTCCACGAGCTCCGCCTCCGCGTCCGCTGACCACGGCCGCTTCGCGACAATGCACCACTCGTCGTCCAGCGTCTCAAGCTTGGCGATAACCTCGAACAGTTTCATGCGGTCTAACGAATAGCGTTTATCTGCCGCCGCGCAGCATCGACAACCACGGACCCTCCCTGCGGCAGATAAACCTTGTTGGACTAAACCGCCGAGGCACGGCGGCGCTATTGGGCAGTGTAAGGTTTGG
>NZ_JAEQNE010000007.1 GCF_016722785.1 Ramlibacter monticola
TGCAACACCGGCGGTCGACCAGGCGAGCGCAGGTTCGCGCGTAGTGACCGATTCGACTTCCGCTTCTTCGCTTTCATCAACACCTCCAATCAGGACGTGTTGCTACGACGAGTTGAATTCACCTTGGATACCGCGGTCGGAGTGGTGCACTAAGGGATGACGCGTTCGCCTTTGGCGCAGCGCCATCTTGAATGCCTGGCTGACCTCCTCGCTGCTCAGGCCGTCGTGCACGTGCCACCCCATGATCTTGCGCGAATAGGCATCGGTGATGAGACTCACGTACACCATCTGCTCGCGGGTGCGCAGGTAGGTCACATCGGCCACCCAGACCTGCTCGCACCCGGTGGGCACCACCTTGGCCGGCCCGTCCTTGAGCAGATTCGGGTGACGCCGGTAGAAATGCCGACTGTTGGTCGTCTTGTGGTACGCCCGCAGCGGCCGCACCAGCATGCTGGCATCGCGCAGCACGTCGAACATCGCATCGCGCCCGATCTTGATGCCCTGGCGCTGCAGCGGCTCGTGCAGCATCTGGTGCAGCTTGCGCGTGCCAATGCGCGGCTGGGTGCGCCGCTCGTCTCTCACCATTGTCACCACGGTGGCGTGCTGCTCCTTGCGGCGGTGCTCGCATGCGACCCGCTTGTAGTGCGCTTGGCGGCTGATGCCCATGAAGCGGCAAGCCATCGCCACGCTCAGTCCTTCGACGAGCTTTTCCGCGACGACTTGCCCACAGGCTTTTTTGCGACTTGGACTCCATAGTCGCGCTTGAGCACGCCCACGACTGCCTCGAAGAAGGCTGCCTTTTGCTGGGCTTCCTTGAGCTGCAACTCGAGCTCTTTGATCCGCTGCTCTGGCGGTACTGGTTTGCTGGGCGCCGACATTCCTTGGACCTTTTTGCCCATAGATGATGCCTTGCGCCAGTGTGGACGGCCATGTTTGCGCAACCACGTCAGTACGGTCGAAGAACCCTGGATCCCGTACCGGTCCTGAGCCTGGCGGTGCGTCAGTTCGCCTCGTTCCACCTGTTCAACCACGGCCAGCTTGAAGGCCAGTGTGTAGTCGTTCTGCGTTCTCTTGATCCATTCAGCCAATTGAGCTTCCTTTCTGGGGGCCAGAAAGGTGTCAACCGATTTCAGGACGGGTCACAGGCCCGCCCTGGCCCTACGCAGCGCGCGGATCCGGCAGCTTCCCTCGCGCACCTGCTTCTCGCGGCGCACCGCTTGCGGCGCGCGTCACCGGAGCCGCTGCGCACGAACCTGGCGAGGCGCAGGACCAGAGCGGGGCTGTCCGGCTCGGCGACATAAAGGAGGAGGCGCGGGCGCCGCGCTCACCCGGGGCGCGGTTCTCATCCGCGCCGGGGGACAGTCGCAGAGACGGACAGCCCCGTTCTGGTCCTGCAAGAAAGCCACTGCGCGCACGAGCGGATTCGCATCCTACGGAAATGAACCCCCTCCAGCAGCCTCCCCGCAAATCCGCGAAAGAACCTTCTTTCGTTCCGCGCTAGCATGCGGATTCCACCCCCGCGGGGAGCATCGATGGCCAAGTTCATCGTTCGCGCGCATCACCCAGCCGCGGCCCTGGCCTGCGCCGCGCTCGGTTGCGCGGCGGCCGGGCCCCTGCTGGAAGGCGATGTCCGTCTCACTGCGGGCGAATGGAGCGAGATCCGCAGCGTGCTGGCCTGGCCAGGCCAGCCGATCCGCGGCGTGCATGTGCGGCAAGTCGGCGATGAGGGCGCGCGCCTGCTGGAGGTGGAGATCGATTCCGTGGACGTCGACCGCGCGGAGGATTTCCGCCTGTGGTTCAGGGCCCTGTGCTCGAACGGGACGGGAGCCTGGAAATGCGAGCCCGTCGCCCACGTGGTGCAGCCCGCCGCGGGCGGGGCGATCGCGATCGGCCCGGAGGTGACGCCGCAGGACGTGCTGGTGCTGGCGCGCTACATGGGCCACGTGCCGGGCCGGCCCGGCCAGCGCGAACTGCTGTCGGTGCACGCGAGCGGCGGGATGTACCAGGTCAGCTACCGCTTCCGCGGCTGCGAGCACCTTGTGAAGCTGCGCAGGGAAGGCGATCTGTTCATGCTGGCGCATCCGCGCGCGCCAGGGGTGAGTGCCTGTCCCTGACTAGCGCATCGCCTGCCCCGCCATCCGCAGGCACAGGTCGAACGCGTGCTGCAGTCCGTCGGCGCGCGCGATGCCGCGGCCGGCGATGTCGAAGGCGCTGCCGCTGGCGGACGTCGCCACCGGCACCGGTAGTCCGCCGTGCAGGGTGACGCCGCGCTCGAACCCCATCAGCTTCATCGCGATCTGGCCCTGGTCGTGGTACATCGAGACCACCGCGTCGAAGTCGCCGCGCCGCGCCGCGATGAACACCGTGTCGGGCGACCAGGGGCCGCTTGCCTCCAGGCCGTCGCGCTGCAGGCGCTCGATGGTGGGCGCGATCACCTCGATCTCCTCGCGGCCGATCGAGCCGCCGTCGCCGGCATGCGGATTGAGGCCCGAGACGGCGATGCGCGGACGCGCGATGCCGGCGCGGCGCAGTGCGGTATCGAGGATGTGCACTGCATCGGCGACCGCCTCCGGCGTGATCAGGCGCGCCACCTCGCGCAGCGGCACGTGGGAGGTGACGCGCGAGGTCCACAGGGCGTCGGTGATGTTGAATTCGCAGACGAAGCCGCGCACCCCGAACAGGCCCTGCATGAAGCGCAGCTCGTCCTCCTCCTGCATGCCCGCCACCCGCAGCGAATGCTTGTTGAGGGGCGCGAACACGATGCCGTCGACGACGCCTTCGTGCGCCAGCGCGGTCGCGGTGGCGAGGGCGTCCAGCGCCAGCTCGCCGGCCACCTCGCTGCACTGGCCCATGGGCGGCAGGCCGGCTGCGGGCTCGCGCAGCGCGAGGTGGGCGACGCGGCCCACCTCGAAGCGCAGCGCATCGCGACTGGCCGCCGTGTGGACCGGGACGCGCGCGCCCGCGATGCGCTCGCCGGCGGCCAGCACCGAGGACGCGGCGAGCAGCAGCACGTCGCAGGCTTCGCGGTTCTCCGCCCGCGCCAGCAGCCGCACGCCCATTTCGGGACCGACGCCGGCCGGGTCCCCGAGCAGCACCGCCAGCCGCGGCTTCCTCGTCAGGCTCACAAACCTTCTCCCTTGATGTTGGCGTCCCGCACCAGCTTGCGGAAGCGCTCGAATTCCTGCCGGTTCATCTCGGCGAAGGCCTCGCCGCTCAAGGCGCCCACTTCGCCACCCAGCCCCTTGATCCGCGCCTGCACGTCGGGCAGCTTCAGCACCTTCGCCAGTTCGGCAGCCAGCGCATCGACCACCGCCTTCGGCGTGCCGGCGGTGACGTAGAGGCCGTACCAGGTCTGCACGTCGGCGCCCTTGACGCCGGCTTCGGCCAGGGTCGGCACGTCGGGCAGTTCGGCCGCCCGCCGCTCGGACATCACCGCCAGCGGGCGGAACTTGCCGCCGCGGATCTGCCCCATGGCCGACGAGGTGGAGTCGAACATCATGGTGACCTCGCCGCCGAGGATGTCGATGTGCGCCTGCGAACTGCCCTTGTAGGGGACGTGGATCGCCTTGGTGCCGGTGGCGAGCGCGAAGGCTTCGCCGGCGATGTGCTGGGTGCTACCGATGCCGGAGGAGGCGTATTTCAGCTGGCCCGGCTTGTCCGCCATCGCCGCGACCAGTTCCTTCGCCGAGCGGTAGGGCGAGGCGGCGGACACCACCAGCACGTTGGGCATCACGGCCACCAGCCCGATCGGCTGCAGGTCCTTCAGCGGATCGAACTTCAGCTTCAGCAGGTGGGGCGCGATCGCCTGCCCGGTGTTGGTGGCGAGCAGCAGCGTATTGCCGTCGGGCGGGGCGTGCGCGGCGACGTCGGCCGCGATCGTGTTGGAGGCGCCGGGCCGGTTCTCGACCACCACCGACTGCCGGAAGGCGGCCGCGAACTTCTCGGCCAGCATGCGCGCGAGGATGTCCGTGCCGCCACCGGGCGAGGCGCCCACCATGATGCGCAAGGGTTTGTCGGGCCAGCCCTGGGCCTGCGCGGGCGCGCCGGCGGCCAGCGCCAGGGCGAAGGCCGCGAGCGCCACGGTGGCGTGGCGGCGGGTCGGAGTTGCCATTCTTGTCTCCTGCTGGCGCGGTCCGGGCCGCGCTCCAGCGCAGGGTAAGAGCTCCCATCATTCCATTCCAATGAATTTCCCTGAATAATCCATGCAGAATCGGATATCTCGACCGTGTCCAAGCCCTTGTCGGACACCGCCCTGCTGATGCGCCTGCGCACCCGGCAACTGCTGTTGCTGGAGGCCCTGGGGCGGGAGCACAACCTCGGCCGCGCGGCGGCCGCGCTGGGCATGAGCCAGCCGGCGGCGACGCGCCTGCTGCAGCAGGCGGAAGACACCGTGGGCGTCCCGCTCTTCACCCGGCTCGCGCGCGGCATGGAGCCCACGCCCAGCGGCGAGGTGCTGGTGCGCTTCGCCCGCCAGCACCTGGTGGACTTCCGCGTGGCGCGCGAACAGATGACGGCGCTGCTCTCCGGCCTGCGCGGCCAGCTGCGCGTGGGCAGCGTGCCGGGCGCCCTGCCGCAGCTGCTCGGGCCCGCGCTGGGCGAGTACAAGCGGCAGCATCCGCAGGTGGCGGTGTCGGTGCTGGTGGAGACCAGCGACGTGATGCTGGGCCTGCTCGAACGCGGTGAGGTCGACCTCGTGCTGGGCCGCCCGACGGAGCGCCACTTCGACGACGAGCTTGCAATCGAGCAGCTGCTGGCGGAGCCGCAGGTGGCCGTGGCGCGGGCCGCGCACCCGCTGCTGCAGCAGGCCGGCATCGCGCTGGCGGACCTCGTGTCCTGGCCCTGGATCCTGCAGCCGCCGGGCGCGCCGCAGCGCAGCCGCTTCGAAGCCGGCCTGCGCGAGGCCGGGCTGCACGTGCGGCTGGACATCACGGAGACCGCGTCGACCGTCGCCACCACCGTGCTGCTGGAGGCCAGCGACATGCTGGCGATCATGCCGGCGTCGCTGGCGGCGCACTACGCGCGGCTCGGGCTGCTGCAGGTGCTGCCGGTGGAATTGCCGCTGCGGGTGCCACCGATCCACCTGATGACGCGCAGGCAGCGCGAGCTGTCGCCGGCGGCGCTGGGCTTCGTCGAGGTGCTGCGGGGGCGCGCCACCGGCGCCACCCCCTGACGGCTAGTTCGCCCGCGAGAACCGCGCGCGCGCCGACGCCAGGCGATTCGCGTACTTCCCGCGCGTGAGCAGGTGGGCGCCGGCCAGCATCATGCTGCCGAAGCCGACGATCGTGCCGGTGCCCAATGAGCGCGCCACGCTGCTGGCCAGTTCCGGCGCGCGCGGCCCGGCCAGTTCGAGCCGGCGCCGGGTCATGCGCGCGCCCAGCTCCGACAGCTGCTCGGGGATCAGGCGCTCCGCCGCGGGCAGCAGCAGCGTCTCCTCGTCGGCCACGTGGTGCATCACGTGCCGCATCAGATCGAAGTAGGTGTCGTCGAACGCGCCGTCGGTCACCGGCATGTTGCGCAGGCGCGAGATCAGGCCGCGCATCTCGTCGTGCTCCGGCGTGCTCTTGCGCAGGACCTCGGTGTCCGCCACCACGCGCAGGGCGGGGTAGAAGATCTCTTCCTCCAGCTGGGCGTGGATCTCGATCGCGAGGCACACGTTGTCCGCCAGCCCGCGCTTCTGCCGCTCGGAGGACCCGATCTCGTACTGGTGGAAAGCCGTGAGCACGTGCGTGTGGTCCAGCCGGATCATGTTCGTGATGCTCGGCGACAGCTGGGATAGCAGGGAAGACATCTCGCTCGCTCCTGGGATTCGTTTGCCAGCCATTCGGCCGCGTTGGCGCAGCCCTGCCTGTCAGACGGGACCGCTAGTCGCTCGCCGGCACCGTCCCGCCGGACGCCCGGCGCGGCCGTACGCCATGCGGCGTACAGACCCGCCGCGGGGCGCTCCCCAGAATCAGCTGCGCAGTCCCACCAACAACTTCTCCTGGAGTCCACATGCAACGTCGCTTCACCCTGAAGGCCCTGACCGCTGCTGCCGCGCTGAGCGCCGCCGGCCTGCCCGCGTGGGCCGCCGACACCATCAAGGTCGGCATCCTGCACAGCCTCTCCGGCACCATGGCCATCTCCGAAACCGTGCTCAAGGACACGGCCCTGATGGCGATCGAGGAGATCAACGCCAAGGGCGGCGTGCTGGGCAAGAAGCTGGAGCCGGTGGTGGTCGACCCCGCGTCCAACTGGCCCCTGTTCGCCGAGAAGACCAAGCAGCTGCTGACCCAGGACAAGGTGGCCGTGATCTTCGGCTGCTGGACCTCGGTGAGCCGCAAGTCGGTGCTGCCGGTCGTGGAAGAGCTCAACGGCCTGCTGTTCTATCCGGTCCAGTACGAGGGCGAGGAGCTCTCGAGGAACGTGTTCTACACCGGCGCCGCGCCCAACCAGCAGGCCATCCCGGCCGTCGAATACCTCATGAGCAAGGAAGGCGGCGGGGCCAAGCGCTTCGTGCTGCTGGGCACCGACTACGTCTACCCGCGCACCACCAACAAGATCCTGCGCGCCTTCCTGAAGTCCAAGGGCATCGCCGATGCGGACATCATGGAGGAGTACACGCCCTTCGGCCACAGCGACTACCAGACCATCATCCAGAAGGTCAAGAAGTTCGCCGGCGAGGGCAAGAAGACCGCGGTGATCTCCACCATCAACGGCGACTCCAACGTGCCCTTCTACAAGGAGCTGGGCAACGCCGGCCTGAAGGCCAAGGACGTGCCGGTGGTGGCCTTCTCGGTCGGCGAGGAGGAACTGCGCGGCGTCGACACCAAGCCGCTGGTGGGCCACCTCGCCGCCTGGAACTACTTCATGTCGGTGAAGAACCCCACCAACACCGAGTTCACCAAGAAGTGGGGCGACTACGCCAAGACCAAGAACATCCCCGGCCACAAGGACAAGCCGCTGACCAACGACCCGATGGAGGCCACCTACATCGGCGTCTACATGTGGAAGCAGGCGGTGGAGAAGGCCAAGTCCACCGACGTGGACAAGGTGATCGCCGCCATGTCCGGCCAGACCTTCAAGGCGCCCTCCGGCTTCACGGCCAAGATGGACGAGAAGAACCACCACCTGCACAAGCCGGTGTTCATCGGCGAGGTGAAGTCCGACGGCCAGTTCAACGTGGTGTGGAAGACGCCGGGTCCCGTCAAGGCCAAGCCCTGGTCGCCCTTCATCGACGGCAACGACAAGAAGAAGGACGAGCCGGACGGCAAGTCGAAGATGTGACCCACCCCCGAAGCGGCCTGCGGCCGCCTCCCCCTCGAGGGGGCGGCGCGGCCGCTTGGGGCGGCCCGGCGCGGCGCGCCTGCGCGAATGAACACCGTCTGATCCGATGCTCCGTCTCCTCATCTCACTCTCGTTCGTCCTGGCGGGCGCTGCCCACGCGCTCACCCTCGACGAAGCGAAGGCCCTCGCCCTCGGCGAGTCCGACGCCCGCATCGAGGCGCTGAACAAGGCCGTCGCGGCGGCCGACGACCGGACGGCCGCCTTCCTGCAGGCGCTCGCGGACGACGCCGTGAAGACCGCCGGCGGCCAGGTTTTCATCGTGCGCGACGAGAAGGCGAGCGACCCGGTCAGCGGCGCGCCGGTCGCGCTGCCCGCCGATGCCGAGGACGTGATCAACAACAACCGCATGCGCGGCGAACTGGACTCGGCGTTGGCCGCCCTGAAGCTGTTCTCGAAGGACGAGAAGCTGCGCGCCGCGGCGGTCGCCGAACTGCAGAAGGAGCCGGACGAGTCCAAGCTGGCGCTGATCGAGAAGGCCCACGCGGCCGAAACGAATGCGGCGATCCGGGCGCAGCTCGGGCTGGTGCGCGCGGCGGCGCTGCTTTCCAGCAGCGATCGCGCGCGGCGGCTGGAGGCCGCGCAGGCGCTGACGGCGAGCCGCAGCCCGGCGACGCGCAACCTGCTGCTGCAGCGCCTGCAGGACGAGAGCGACCCGCAAGTGCGCTCCGCGCTGCAGGCTTCCGTGCGCAGCCTCGATGCCTCGCTGGTCTGGGGCGAACGCGCCGCGGCCCTGTTTTCCGGCATCAGCCTCGGCTCCATCCTGCTGCTGGTGGCGCTGGGGCTCGCGATCACCTACGGCCTGATGGGCGTGATCAACATGGCCCACGGCGAGCTGATGATGATCGGCGCCTACGCGACCTACGTGGTGCAGGGCCTGTTCCAGAAATACCTGCCCGGCGCCTTCGACTGGTACCTGCCGGCCGCGCTGCCGGTCGCCTTCGGCGCCTCGGCGCTGATGGGCGCGGTGCTCGAACGCGGCGTGATCCGATTCCTGTATGGCCGGCCGCTGGAGACCCTGCTGGCCACCTGGGGCATCAGCCTGATGCTGATGCAGCTGGTGCGCTCGGTGTTCGGGGCGCAGAACGTCGCGGTCGAGAACCCCAGGTGGATGAGCGGCGGCGTCGTGCTCCTGGGCAACCTGCAGCTGCCGTGGAACCGCATCGTGATCGTCGCCTTCGCGTTCGCGGTGCTGGGCGGGATGGCCTTCCTGATCGCGCGCACGCGGCTGGGGCTGTTCGTGCGCGGCGTGACGCAGAACCGGCCGATCGCGTCCTGCATGGGCGTGAACACCGCGCGGGTGGACACCTATGCCTTCGCGCTCGGCTCCGGCATCGCGGGCCTGGCAGGGTGCGCGCTCAGCCAGATCGGCAACGTCGGTCCCGACCTGGGGCAGGCCTACATCGTGGACTCCTTCATGGTGGTGGTGCTGGGCGGCGTGGGGCAATTGGCGGGCACGGTGTACGCGGCGCTGGGGCTGGGGGTCCTGAACAAGTTCATCGAGGGCTGGGCCGGCGCTGTCCTGGCGAAGATCGCGGTGCTGGTGCTGATCGTGGTGTTCATCCAGAAGCGGCCGCAGGGGCTGTTCGCGGTGAAGGGAAGGAGCGCGGAGGCATGAGCGCAGTCCTTCCACCCCTGGACGACGGCGCCTTCTCCCGCTTGCGTGAGAAGGCGGGCGAGGAGGGGGATCCGGGCGCGCAGGGCCCTCACCCCGGCCCCCTGCCGCAGGCGGGAGAGGGAGTGAACCTGCCCCGCGTCCCGACGGTGTTGACCCGCGCCGGCTGGACCGCTTTCGCCGTCGCCCTGATCTTCGTCTGCGCCGTCGCCCCGATCCTCAACCTCCTCGTCCCCCAGACCAGCGCCTTCCACCTCAGCGACTATGCCGTCGCCCTGGTCGGCAAGATCATGTGCTACGCCATCGCCGCGCTGGCCATGGACCTGATCTGGGGCTACACCGGCATCCTCTCGCTGGGGCACGGCGTCTTCTTCGCGCTCGGCGGCTATGCGATGGGCATGTACCTGATGCGGCAGATCGGCCGCGACGGCCACTACCACAGCGAGCTGCCGGACTTCATGGTGTTCCTGGACTGGAAATCCCTGCCCTGGCACTGGACCTTCTCCGACAGCTTCCTCGCCACCTGCCTCTTGATCGTGGCGGTGCCCGGCCTGCTCGCCTTCGTGTTCGGCTACTTCGCCTTCCGCTCGCGCATCAAGGGCGTGTACTTCTCGATCATCACGCAGGCGCTGACCTATGCCGCGATGCTGCTGTTCTTCCGCAACGAGACCGGCTTCGGCGGCAACAACGGCTTCACGGACTTCAAGCGCATCGTCGGCGTCGCCATCGCCACGCCGCAGATGCGCATGACGCTGTTCGTGCTGACCGGGCTGGCGCTGCTCGGCTTCTTCCTGTTCGCCCGCTTCCTCGTGGCCAGCAAGTTCGGCCGGGTGCTGCAGGCGATCCGCGATGCCGAGTCCCGCGTCATGTTCTGCGGCTACAACCCGGTGGGCTACAAGCTGGCCGTCTGGACGCTCAGCGCCGTCATGTGCGGCGTGGCCGGGGCGCTCTACGTGCCGCAGGTGGGCATCATCAATCCCGGCGAGATGAGCCCGGCCAACTCCATCGAGATCGCGATCTGGGCGGCGGTGGGCGGCCGCGCCAGCCTCGTCGGGCCGATCGTGGGGGCCTTCATCGTCAACGGGGCCAAGAGCTGGCTGACCGTGAGCGCGCCCGAGTTCTGGCTGTATTTCCTCGGCGCCCTGTTCATTGCCGTCACGCTGTTCCTGCCGGACGGGGTGGTGGGCCTGGTGAAGAAATTCTGGAGGAAGAGGGCGCCATGACCCCGGACCTGATGGAGGAGGGCGCGCGGCGCGCCTCGGCCTACGCGGCGATGAAGGCGCGCGGGCGCACTGCGTCCGGCGGACGCGCCGCCGGCTTCGGCCGGCCGGTCAAGCCCGGCGAGGTGGACGTCACGCACGGCCGCATCCTGTACCTCGAGGACGTCAGCGTCAGCTTCGACGGCTTCAAGGCCATCGACAAGCTGTCGCTGGACATCGCGCCGGGCGAGCTGCGCTGCGTGATCGGGCCGAACGGCGCCGGCAAGACGACCATGATGGACATCATCACCGGCAAGACCCGCCCCGACAGCGGCTCGGTCTTCTTCGGCAGCACCATCGACCTGCTGCGCTACCGCGAGGCCGAGATCGCGCAGTTGGGCATCGGCCGCAAGTTCCAGAAGCCCACCGTGTTCGAGCAGCTCACGGTGTACGAGAACCTGGAGCTGGCGCTCAAGACCGACAAGGGCGTGCTCGCCTCGGTGCGCTTCCGCCCCGATTCGGCCGAAGGCGACCGGCTCGCGGAAGTGCTGCGGACCATCCACCTCGCGGGCCACGTGGACCGCCTCGCCGGCACGCTGAGCCACGGCCAGAAGCAGTGGCTGGAGATCGGCATGCTGCTGATGCAGGACCCGAAACTGCTGCTGCTGGACGAGCCGGTGGCCGGCATGACCGACGAGGAAACCGCGCGGACCGCGGAGCTGTTCCTGTCGCTCAAGGGAAGGCACTCGCTGATGGTGGTGGAACACGACATGGGCTTCATCAAGACCATCTCCGAGAAGGTGACGGTGCTGCACGAAGGCGCGGTGCTGGCCGAGGGTTCGCTGGAGCAGGTGCAGGCGGACGAGCGCGTGATCGAGGTTTACCTGGGGCGCTGAATGCTTTCCATCCAGAACGTCAACCAGTACTACGGCGGCTCCCACATCCTGCGCGACGTGAGCCTCGAGGCGAAGCCGGGGCAGGTCACCGTGATCCTCGGGCGCAACGGCGTCGGCAAGACCACGCTGCTGAAGGCGCTGATGGGGCTGGTGCCGGT
Organism: Ramlibacter monticola; assembly: GCF_016722785.1. Lineage (GTDB taxonomy): Bacteria > Pseudomonadota > Gammaproteobacteria > Burkholderiales > Burkholderiaceae_C > Ramlibacter > Ramlibacter monticola. The sequence continues at coordinate 11,189 of NZ_JAEQNE010000007.1, forward strand.
CCGCAACGGCAGCATCTCCTTCGAAGGCCACTCGCTCGCCCGCGCCACGCCCTACCAGCGCGCCCGCGCCGGCATCGGCTACGTTCCGCAGGGGCGCGAGATCTTCGCCCGGCTCACGGTGGAAGAGAACCTGCGCATGGGCCTGGCCACGCGGCCCGGCGGCACGCCCATCCCCCCCGAGACCTTCGAGCGCTTCCCGGTGCTCCGGCAGATGCTGCACCGGCGCGGCGGCGACCTCTCCGGTGGCCAGCAGCAGCAGCTCGCGATCGCGCGGGCCCTGGCGGCGAAGCCGCGCCTGCTGGTGCTGGACGAGCCGACCGAGGGCATCCAGCCCAGCATCATCAAGGACATCGGCCGCGTGATCCGCCTGCTGGCCGACCGCGGCGACATGGCGATCCTGCTGGTGGAGCAGTACTACGACTTCGCCCGCGAGTTGGCCGATGCCTACGTCGTGATGGAACGCGGCGAGGTCCTCGCGCGCGGCCTGGGCAAGGACATGGAGGCCCACGGCGTCCGCCAGCTGGTCGCCATCTGAGCCTGCCCGGGAATCAAATCGGAGCCTTCCTACCGGGCCTGCCGCAGGCGCCCGGCAGCTCGCGCGCGTGCGTCTCCTTAAGCTGGATGCAGCAACATCTTCAAAAGGAGAATCTCCATGCCGGTCATCCTCTGGCTCCTCGGCGTCCCGCTGGGCATCGTGCTGCTGCTGATGCTCTTCGGCGTCCTCTGACGCGACGCGCGTTCAGCTCACGCCACCCTTGCGGGTGGCGTCTTCGCGTGGGACTTCCGTTTCGGGCGGCTCGGGTTTTCGCCTGAGCTGCTCCATCTGCTCGAAGTTCCGGCCCGAGGCGTCACCCCGGTTGCCGCCTTCGGTCTCCCTGCCGGCGGCCGGCCCCACCTGCGCCTCCTGGTTGGCATAAGGCTGCGCGCCCTTGCCGTCATCCCAGCTCACCTCGTTGCGGTAGCCGTGCTTCGCGCGGCCGTCCTCCTGGCCCTGCTTCCCACGGGCATCGCCTTCGGCTTCGGCCGGATCCTTGCGTTGGTTCTCGTTCATCGTGCACTCCCAAAAACGGCTGACCCGCCCAAGGGTGAGCCCTTGCGGCGGGTCGGGGCGTAGGACGACGCCCGCTGGCGCCGTCGCGATCGCGCGGCTTAGTACTTGGAGCCGCCGCTGGAGCCCATGGACGGCATCGAGGAGCTGCCCATAGGCGACGAGGAGTTGCCCATCGTCGGCGAGGACGGGGACGCGCCCATGGAGCTCGTGGAGGAGGACGAGCCGATCACGGTCTCCGATTCGCGCAGCAGGCCGCCGGCGGCGACGCTGCCCTCGACGTCGCCGGTGTTGCCCAGCATGCGCGAACGGCAGGCAGCGCGGTCATCGGCGAGGGTGTGGTACTCGCAGCGCGCCGCCGCATTCAAGGCATAGTCTTCCAGCCGCCCACGCTGCTTCTCGGCCTGGGCGTTGCGGGCTTCCTTCAGGCAGGTGGCCAGGTCCTGCTGGGTGTGGCCGCTGCGGCAGGCGCTCAGCTCGGACTGGTAGCTGCCGCTCGAATCGATGCTTTCCGCGCCCGGGAATGCCTTGTCGGAGGCGACCTGGGCGGTCGCGGCACCCACGGCCAGCAGGGCGGCGGCACCGAAGGACAGCATGGCCTTGAGGGATCGGTCCGTCTTTTTCATGGCGGGAACTCCTTGCATTTCGATTGAATACCCGCAGTCTGGATGGCGCATCGCGGACCCGATGCCGGAGAGGGGCGTTCCTGTTTACCGACGTTGCCCCGCGCGACAGTAGGACGATGCCGGCAGGCGGCGCTAGACGTTCCAGCCCCGGGGTTCGGGGCCCGGAATATTCCACAGCAAGAGCCTCCACGCGCGGCGGATCGCCTTCAGCAGTTGCATGGCCGGTTCGACCAGGGGGGCCAGCACGCGCACGACGACGACGCGCGGACCGGGTGCCGTTGCGCCCGCACTGGCCGCCAGCGCATGAACCCCGATGGCCGCGCGGGCCGCTTCGAGCAGATCCTCGCGCAGCTGGCGCGGCAGTTCCTCGCCCGCGGCGAAGAAGAGGCTGCCCAGGCAGCGATGCCCCGCCAGGCCCAGCGGGCCCTCCATGAGCCGCACGTCCTCGGCGGCGATGCGCCCGCGCTCCAGCCACGCGCCTTCCACTTCCAGGTGCTGCAACACGCTGCCGCGCTCGAAGGGTCGGCCCGCCTGCGGCAGTCCCAGCGCGGCGATGTCCCACCCGAGCAACTGCGCGCCGGGATCCAGTTGCATGCGCAGGCGGTTCTCCGCCCGGCAGCCGCTGTAGTAGAGCGCTTCGAGCGGCAGCCACTCGAGCCGCGCGCCCGCCGCGAGCCGGAGGCGCACGTCCTGCACCGCGGCTTCGCCCTCGCTGCGGTAGAAGCGCGACGCGCCCGGCGTGGTCACCAGCCCGTGGCTGCCTTCGGCCGCCGTGACTTCGATCGCGAGCGTGTCGCCGCCGACCAGGCCGCCGGGCGGGTGCACCAGCACGTTGTGGCACACCGCCTCGCCTTCGGGCCAGAGGCTTTGCAGGATGCGCAGCGGGCCGTCGTGGCCGAAGCGCGCCACGCTGCGGGCGCCTTCGCGGGTGTAGTCGAGTCGGAGCCGGGCGTGCCAGGGCATGCGGTCGAGTGTAGTCAGCTGTCGGGCGCCGGCCCGCTGCAAGCCGCGCTGGACCGTGACTCCGGTTCGCGACGGTGCGCTGTTGTCCGACGCGCCGTTGCGCCTGCCCCGCACCGATTCGGGTTAAGACCGACTACGCCCGCGCTTGACGGCGGACCCCATAGTGAGCAGCACCGGCCCTCCTTGGGCAGGTGGACCTTGCCCCGTCGGGGTGGGGCCCGACCTTCAACAACTCGCCCATTTGCGGCAAAAGGAGTGCGACTATGGGTTTTCTGATTTGGTTGATCATTGGCGGTATCGTCGGCTGGCTGGCTAGCATGATCATGCGCACCGATGGCCAGCAGGGCCTCCTGCTGAACATCGTGGTGGGTATCGTGGGTGCGTTCCTGGGCGGCTGGCTCATCTCCCCGCTGGTGGGCGTGGGCACCATCAACCAGGGCATCAGCATCGGATCGGTGGTCGTGTCCCTGATCGGCGCCATCATCCTGCTCGCCATCGTGAACCTGTTCCGCCGCGGACGGGTCCGCTGAGCGCGGCCCCAAGAAGAAACACGGATTCGCGGGCTCGTCCCCGCATCGGGAGCGCCAGCACTGGCGCTCCCTTTTGTTTTCAGGACCGCGCCGAGGTCGCCGACACCAGAGCCGTCATGTTGACGATGCGGCGCACCGTGGCGGAGGGCGTGAGCACGTGCACCGGCGCCTTGGCGCCCAGCAGCATCGGCCCCACCGTCACGCCGTGGCCGCCGGTCATCTTCAGCACATTGAAGAGGATGTTGGCCGCGTCGAGGTTGGGGCAGATCAGCAGGTTGGCCTCGCCGCTCAGGGTGGACTGCTCCATCAGGCCGGCGCCGCGCACCTTTTCCGACAGCGCCGCGTCGCCCTGCAGTTCGCCGTCGCACTCCACGTCCGGCGCCATCTGCCGGAACAGGTCGCGCGCCTGCCGCATCTTGCGCGCCGAGCCGCGCGTGGACGAGCCATAGTTGCTGTGCGACAGGAAGGCCACCTTGGGCGGCAGGCCGAAGCGCCGCACCTCCATCGCCGACATGAGGGCGATGCGGGCCAGCAGCTGGGCGTCCGGGTCCTCGTTGACGTAGGTGTCGGCGATGAACAGCGTGCGGTCCGGCAGCATCAGCGCGTTCAGCGCGGCCAGCCCCTCGCCCTCGCGGCAGCCGATCACGTCGCGGATGTGCTCCAGGTGGTGCTCGAAGCGGCCCACCATGCCGCACAGCATGGCGTCGGCATCGCCGAGGTGAACGGACAGCGCGCCGATCAGGGTGTTGGAGCGGCGCACCGCCGCCTTGGCCATCTCCGGCGTGATGCCGTTGCGGCCCATGAGGCGGTGATAGCTCTCCCAGTACTGGCGGAAGCGGGCGTCGGTATCCGGGTTGACGCACTGCACGTCCTGCCCCAGCTTCATGCGCAGGCCCGCCTTGGCGATGCGCGTCTCGATCACGGCCGGGCGCCCGATCAGGATCGGCTGGGCCAGCTTCTCGTCCAGCGCCAGCTGGGCCGCGCGCAGCACGCGCTCGTCCTCCCCTTCGGCATACGCGACGCGCCGCGCGCTCGCCTTGCGGGCTGCCTCGAACACCGGCCGCATGATCATCCCGGTCTGGTAGACGAAGCGCGTGAGGTTCTGCGTGTAGCCCTCGAAGTCGGTGATCGGCCGCGTGGCGACGCCGGACTCGGCCGCGGCGCGCGCCACCGCCGGCGCGATGCGCAGGATCAGCCTGGAGTCGAAAGGCGTGGGGATGATGTAGTCCGGCCCGAAGGACAGCTCCTTGCCCGCATAGGCGTTCGCCACTTCCTCGCTGATGTCGGCCTTGGCCAGCTGCGCGATCTCGCGCACGCAGGCGAGCTTCATCGCCTCCGTGATCTTGGTGGCGCCGCAATCGAGCGCGCCGCGGAAGATGTAGGGGAAGCACAGGACGTTGTTGACCTGGTTCGGGTAGTCGGAGCGCCCCGTCGCGATGATGCAGTCGGGCCGCGCCTCCCTGGCCAGCTCGGGCCGGATCTCCGGCTCCGGATTGGCCAGCGCCAGGATGATCGGCCGGTCCGCCATGGTCTTCACCATGTCGGCCGTCAGCACGCCGGCGGTGGAGCAGCCCAGGAACACGTCGGCGTCCTTCACCACGTCGGCCAGCGTGCGCTTGGAGGTGTCCTGCGCGTACTTCGCCTTCGACTCGTCGAAGCCGCCCGGCCGGCCGTGGTAGATCACGCCCTTCGAGTCGACCACGAAGATGTTGCGGGGGTTGATGCCCAGGCCGACGAAGATGTCGAGGCAGGCGATCGCCGCGGCGCCCGCGCCCGAAGAGACGAGTTTCACGTCGCCGAGCTTCTTGCCCACCAGTTCCAGGCCATTGAGCAGGGCGGCCGCCGAGATGATCGCGGTGCCGTGCTGGTCGTCGTGGAACACCGGGATGTTGAGCCGCTCGCGCAGCTTGCGCTCGATGTAGAAGCACTCGGGCGCCTTGATGTCCTCGAGGTTGATGCCGCCCAGCGTCGGCTCCAGGGCCGCGACGATGTCGACCAGCTTGTCGGGGTCGCGCTCCGCCAGCTCGATGTCGAACACGTCGATGCCGGCGAACTTCTTGAACAGGCAGCCCTTGCCTTCCATGACCGGCTTGCCGGCCAGCGGCCCGATGTCGCCGAGGCCGAGCACCGCGGTGCCGTTCGTGATCACGCCCACGAGGTTGCCGCGGGAGGTGTACTCCGCCGCCATCGCGGGGTCGGCCTGGATGTCGAGGCAGGGATAGGCCACGCCCGGCGAATACGCGAGCGACAGGTCGCGCTGGTTGGACAGCGGCTTGGTCGGGGTGATCGAGATCTTGCCGCGCCCCGGACTGCGGTGGTACTCACGGGCCGCGTCGCGCAGGGCCAGTTCGGCCTGGGTGGTGGGTTCGTGCATTGCTGCTCTCCGCTCTTTTGTTCTGGAACCCCTCACCCTACGCCGTTCGCGGCCATCCCGCGAGTGGGTGAAACTACTCGACCTTGATGCGGATCAGCTAACGGCCGAGCTCATGCTGCGCGAGGTTCTCGAGCGCACGGACCAGCGCGGAATGGTCTGACTGGGCCAGCCCCAGGGCCGCGCAGGACTGCATCAGCTGCGCCGCGATCGCGGTCTGCGGCAAAGCCGCGCCCACGCTGCGAGCGCCCTGCAACGCCAGGTTCAAATCCTTCTGGTGCAGGGCGATGCGGAAGCCCGGATCGAAGGTGCGCTTGAGCATGCGTTCGCCGTGCACCTCGAGCACGCGCGAGGAGGCGAAGCCGCCCATCAGCGCCTGCCGCACGCGGGCCGGATCGGCCCCGGCCTTCGACGCGAACACCAGCGCTTCCGCGACGGCGGCGATGTTGAGCGCCACGATCATCTGGTTGGCCACCTTCGCGACCTGGCCATCGCCCACCGCGCCCACGTGCGTGATGTTCTTGCCCATCGTGGCGAGCAGCGGCCGCACGCGGTCGAAGGCCGCCTCCGTGCCGCCGACCATGATGCTGAGGCTGGCGGCCTTGGCGCCGACCTCGCCGCCCGAGACCGGGGCGTCGAGGTAGTCGCAGCCGAGCTCGCCGACCCGCTTCGCGAACTCCCGGGTGGCGATCGGGTCGATCGAACTGCAGTCGACCACCGTCTTGCCGGAGGACAGCCCCGCGGCCACGCCTTCCGGCCCGAACAGCACCTTCTCGACATCGGGCGTGTCCGGCAGCATGAGGAACACGAGCTCGGCGCGCTGCGCCACCTCGCGCCCGCTCTTGCACACCGTAGCGCCGGCCTCCGCGATGGCCGCGGGGACCTTGCTGCGCGTCTGGACGAACAGCGCATGGCCGGCGGCGATGAGGTGACCCGCCATCGGCGCGCCCATCACGCCGAGGCCGACGAAACCCAGATTCATGCTGCGAACTCCTTCATCCAGCCCAGCCCTTCCGGCGTCGTGCCGCGCGGGCGGTACTCGCAGCCAATGTACCCCTTCCAGCCGAGGGCATCCAGGTGCCGCAGCAGGAAGGCGAAGTTGATCTCGCCGGTGCCCGGCTCGTTGCGCCCCGGGTTGTCGGCGATCTGGATGTGGCCGATGTTCGCCAGGTGGCGCTGCAGCGTGGCGGCGAGCTCGCCCTCCATGCGCTGCGCGTGGTACACGTCGTACTGCAGCAGCAGGTTGTCGGAGCCGATTTCCTCGATCAGCGCGACGGCCTGTTCGGTGCGCGTGAGGAAGAAGCCAGGGATGTCGTAGCTGTTGATCGGCTCGACGAGCAGCCGGATGCCGCCCTTGCGCAGGCGGGACGCGGCGTGCCGCAGGTTCTCGACCAGGGTGGCATGCGCCTCTTCGCGGCTGACGCCGGGCGGCAGCTTGCCGGCCAGGCAATTGAGCTGGCCGCAGTCGAGGGCCATCGCATAGTCGATCGCGCGCCCGACCCCGGCGCGGAATTCCTCGGTGCGCCGGGGGTCGCAGGCGATGCCGCGATCGCCCGCGGCCCAGTCGCCCGCGGGCAGGTTGTGCAGCACCTGCCGCAGGCCTTCGCCGCGCAGGCGCGCGGCGAGTTCTTCCTTCGGGTACTCGTAGGGGAACAGGTATTCGACGGCGCGGAAGCCGGCGCTGCGGGCGGCGGCGAAGCGGTCCAGGAAGGGCAGCTCGGTGAAGAGCATGCTGAGGTTGGCGGCGAAGCGGGGCATGGCGTTTCCCTCCTCAGTCCATCTCGAGCATGGCGGCGACGGCGGTCGGCGCGTCGGCCGCGGTGAGCGCGAGTTCCTCGAACTCCACCACCTTGTCGATCTCGGTGCCCATCGCGACGTTGGTCACGCGCTCCAGCATCACCTCGATCACCACCGGCACGCGGTGCTCGGCCATCCAGGCCTCGGCCTGCGCGATCGCGGGCGCCATCTGGTCGGGGCGGTGCACGCGGATCGCCTTGCAGCCCAGGCCTTCGACCACCTTGACGTGGTCCACGCCGTAGCTGCGCTCGGGGGCCTCGGCCGGCTGGTTGATGTTGTCGAAGGCGAGCTGCACGCAGTAGTCCATGTCGAAGTTGCGCTGGGCCTGCCGGATCAGGCCGAGGTAGGCGTTGTTCACCACGATGTGCAGGTAGGGCAGCTGGAACTGCGCGCCCACCGCCAGCTCCTCCATCAGGAACTGGAAGTCGTAGTCGCCGGAGATCGCCACGATGCGCCGAGACGGGTCGGCCGCGCGCACGCCCAGCGCGGCCGGCGCGGTCCAGCCCAGCGGGCCGGCCTGGCCGCAGTTGATCCAGTTGCGCGGGCCGAACACGTGCAGGAACTGCGCCGCCGCGATCTGCGACAGGCCGATGGTGGTGACGTAGCAGGTCTCCGGGCCGAAGGCGCGGTTCATGCACTGGTACACGCGCTGCGGCTTCATCGGCACGTTGTCGTAGTTGGTCTTGCGCAGCATCGTGCGCTTGCGCTGCAGGCAGTCCGCGGCCCAGGCCGAGCGGTCCTTGAGGCGGCCGTCGGCCTTCATCTCGCGCGCCACCTCGATGAAGAGGCGCAGGGCGGCGCCGGCGTCCGACACGATGCCGTAGTCCGGCGCGAACACGCGGCCGATCTGCGTGGGCTCGATGTCCACGTGCACGAACTTGCGGCCCTTCGTGTAGACGTCGATGGAGCCGGTGTGGCGGTTCGCCCAGCGGTTGCCGATGCCCAGCACGAAGTCGCTGGCCAGCATCGTCGCGTTGCCGTAGCGGTGGCTGGTCTGCAGGCCGCACATGCCGGCCATCAGCGGGTGGTCGTCGGGGATGCTGCCCCAGGCCATCAGGGTCGGGATCACCGGCACGCCGGTGAGCTCGGCGAACTCCACCAGCAGGTCGCTGGCGTCGGCGTTGATGATGCCGCCGCCCGCCACGACCAGGGGCCGCTCGGCCTCCTGCAGCAGCGCGATCGCCTTTTCCGCCTGGGCCCGGGTGGCCGCCGGCTTGTACACGGGCAGCGGCGCGTAGGTGTCCGGGTCGAATTCGATCTCGCTGGTCTGCACGTCCACCGGCAGGTCGATCAGCACCGGGCCCGGCCGGCCCGAGCGCATGAGGTGGAAGGCCTGCTGGAAGGCGCGCGGCACCTGGGCCGGCTCGCGCACGGTGACGGCCCACTTCGTGACCGGCTTGGCGATGGACTCGATGTCGACCGCCTGGAAGTCTTCCTTGTACATGCGGGCGCGCGGCGCCTGGCCGGTGATGCACAGGATGGGGATCGAGTCGGCCTGCGCGGAATACAGGCCGGTGATCATGTCCGTGCCCGCGGGGCCCGAGGTGCCGATGCACACGCCGATGTTGCCGGCCGCGGCGCGCGTGTAGCCCTCGGCCATGTGCGACGCGCCCTCGACGTGGCGCGCCAGGATGTGCCCGATCGAGCCCTGCTGGCGCAGCGCGGCGTAGAAGGGGTTGATCGCGGCGCCGGGCACGCCGAAGGCCTGCGTGATCCCTTCCTTCTCGAGGACCCAGACGGCGGCCTGGGCGGCGGTCATTCTTGCCATGGATGTCTCCTGTACTGTGGGTTCGGGGCTTGCGGTCGACTCTAGGCAGCGGGCGCCTGCGCCAGAAGACGGGCGCGGGCCATAAGACTTATTCCGCGCTGGAATGCAACTGCCCGGCCGGGCCCGAACCGCCGCGTTGCGCGGCCCGGTCCGAATTGGGTTAAGGTGGCGCCGAAAAGCGCCCCACCCCATGCAGAACGACGACGTCTACACCCTCAGCCGGCTCGGCGAGAACGAGCTGCGTAGCAGCGCAACCCGGCTCGCACCTTCCGAGATCGATGTGCTGGTGCGCCTGGACGGGACTCTGAGCCTCGGCCAGATCGCGGGCGGCCTGTCGACCGAGGCGCGCGAGCAGTTCGTCGCGGTGCTGCACAACCTGCGGGACCGCGGCCTGGTGCAACGGGTCGAGGTCGACCCCTTCACCCGGACCTGGAACGCGCAGGTGGCCCAGCTCTCGCGGTCGGTGAAGCCGGCGGAAGCGGAGGCGGGCCTCGCCTCCCTCAAGCGCAGCGGCTTCTACGTGCAGATTGCCCGCGAGCGCGGCGCGGCGCCGCCGCGCCCGGAGGGCCGTCCGCTGACGGCCGTCGTGATCGAGGACGACGCGGCGCTCGCCAAGTTCACCCGCATGCTGCTGACGCTCTCCGGCTTCGAGGTGCGCAGCGCGCACAACCGGGCCGAGGTGGTGGCGGAGATCCGCCGGCCGCCCGTTCCCGACCTGATCCTGCTCGACGTGATGCTCCCGGACGCGGACGGTTTCGACATCCTGCAGCGGGTGCGCCAGCACTCGGTGCTGAAGGATGTGCCGGTGATCATGCTCACCGGCAAGGCCACGCGCGAGGCGGTGCTGCAGGGCATCGCCGGCGGCGCCGACGGGTACCTCACCAAGCCCTTCGAAGCGGACGCGCTGCTGCGCGCCGTGCGCACCGTCCTCGGCCTGCCGGAAGAAGACGCGGGCGGCGCCCCCGGCACCTGGGGCCTCACCCCCCGCTGAACGCGCGGCTTGCCAGGTCGGCCATTCCGCGTTGGAATGGCTGACCATGGATCGTTTGCAGGCAATGGAAATGTTCGTGCGGGTGGTCGAGACCGGCAGCTTCTCGCGCGCCGCCCGTGAGTTCTCCACCACCCAGCCCACCGTGACCAAGCAGATCGCGGCCACCGAGGCGCGGCTGAAGGTGCGGCTGCTCAATCGCAACACGCGCGGGGTGAGCCTCACGGAGGCCGGGGCGCTGTACTACGAGAAGTGCAAGACCATCGTGCGCGAGGCCGAGGAGGCCGACAACGTCGCGCGCATGCAGCAGTCGCAGGCCCAGGGGCTGCTGCGGGTGGGCAGCTCGGTGGCCTTCGGCCGGCGCGTCATCGTGCCGCTGGCGCTGGAGTTCATGCGGCAGCATCCGCAGCTGCTGGTGGACCTCAGTTTCGAGGACCGCTACACGGACCTGGTGGCGCAGGGGATCGACGTCGCGATCCGCATGGGCAAGCTGGCCGATTCGACCCTCGGCGCGCGTTTCCTGGGCGCCAATCCGTGGCTGCTGGTGGCCTCGCCGCGTTACCTGAAGCGGGCCGGCACGCCGCGGCGGCCGGCCGACCTGAGCGGCCACGACACCCTGATCTACAGCAGCGTGCAGGGCAACGACGTCTGGCGGGTGCTGGAGCCCCGCGGCGAGACGGTGACCGTGTCCGTCACCCCGCGGCTGCGCTCCAACAACCTGTCCGCGGTGCTCGCGGCGGCCCGCTCGGACATGGGCATCGCGGCGCTGCCATGGTACGTGGCGGCCGATTCACTGGCCGCTGGCGCGATCGTCGAGGTGCTCAAGGACCACAGCCTGCCCGAGCAGGAGATCCACGCGGTCTACCCCTCGCCCAAGCTGGTGCCGCAGAAGGTGCTGGCCTTCATCGCCTTCCTGCAGGGGCGCTTCGGCCCGGGCTGGTGGGCGGAGCTGCCGAAAAGCTGAGCCCGGCCCGCGAACGGATCAGGCGGCTGCCCTTACCCGGCGCGGGGACGCGTTCCGACGCCTGCTGCCGGACCGTCCCGGCGCGCGCCCACTGCCTTGCGCCGCAAGATGCCAGGCAAGGAGTGAGCGATGAAACAGAACGACTCGTTGCAGTTCGTGCGCGAGCGGTTGCGCCGCAACCATTCGCCGCTGCACCGGGACCTGCACCTGCGCCCGCCGGAGCGCATCCGGCGCCGCTTCGCGGTGGCACTGGAGAAAGGGGCGGCGTGGCGCTTCGACCATGTGGGCAGGACCGTGCTGGTCTGCTGCGCGAGCGGGAGCGTGTGGATCACGCACGACGGGGATCCCAAGGACATCATCCTCGGTCCGCACGAGACCTATCGCGTGGATCGCGAGGACGCCATGCACGTGTTCGCGATGCAGCACTGCATGCTGGAGATCGAGTTCGAGGACGACCTGCTGCCGCATTAGGAGCGTGGACGGCAGGCCCAACGCAGGCGCTCTTCTCTGCCGCCGCCCAGGCCCCTGGGCGTGCATCACGCCGCGCTGGGCAGTTCCCGGCCGGCGAAGAACGCATCCAGGTTGTCCACCACCCGCTGCGCCATCGCCTCGCGCGTCTGCACGGTGGCGCTCGCGATGTGCGGCACGAGGACGACGTTGTCGAGGGTGAACAGTTCCGGCGGCACGTGCGGCTCGCGCTCGAACACGTCGAGGGCGGCGCCTCCGATGCGCTTGCCCTGCAGCGCGCGCACCAGCGCCTTCTCGTCGACCACGGTGCCGCGCGCGACGTTGACCAGGAAGCCCTTGGGTCCGAGGGCCTCCAGCACCGCCTCGTCGATCAGGTGCCGGGTCTCGGGGCCGCCCGCCGTGATCACCACCAGGAAGTCGGACCAGCGCGCCAGCTCCGGCAACTGCGGCTCGTGCTGCCAGGCCACGTCTTCCACCGGGCGGCGGCTGTGGTAGCGCACCTCCATGTCGAAGCCGCTCGCGCGCTTCGCGATGGTGCGGCCGATGCGGCCCAGGCCCACGATGCCCAGCTTCGCGCCGCTGACGCGCCGGCCCAGCGGGAAGGGCGTGGGCGGCTGCGCGCTCCAGCGGCTGGCGCGCACGAAGCGGTCGCCCTCGGGAATGCGCCGGCCCACGGCCAGCAGCAGGCCGAAGGCGAGGTCGGCCACGCAGTCGTTCAGCACGTCGGGCGTGTAGCCCACCGGGATGCTCCGCTGCGCCGCCGCCGCGAGATCGAGCTGGTCGAGCCCGACGCCGAAGCTGGAGATCACCCGCAGGCGGGGCAGCGCCTGGAGGAGCGCGGCACTGGCGCCGTGCGCCGCCGACGTCACCAGCCCTTCGAGGCCGGCGCCGTGTTCGCGCAGGAAGGCCTCGCGTTCCGGCCCGGGCGCGGGCAGGCGCTGCACGGTGTAGCGTTCGGCGAGCTGCCGCTCGAGCCAGGGCAGCAGGGGCAGGGCTTGCAGGAGGACGGGTCTGGAGTTCATGTCAGTTGGCGGTGATCCGGCGCTCACGGATGATCTGCGCGTAGCGCTTCCTGTCATTGTCGTTCAGGGCCGAGAATTTCTCCGGCGAGGTCGGCGCCGGCACCGCGCCGAGCTGCAGCAGCTTGTCGCGCAGCTCCTCGCGGCCGATCGCCTCGCGCAGGTCGGCGGAGATCCATCTCGCCTGGCGCGAGGACAACCGCAACCCCGCGCTGCGGACCCTCCGCGAATTCGTGACGGGGCAGCTTGCGGCCAGGCGCTGAGGCCGGGCTGGGCGCGCTGAAAAATGCTCTACAATGGCGCCTTCCTGAGATGCCCAGGTGGCGGAATTGGTAGACGCACTAGTTTCAGGTACTAGCGGGTAACTCCGTGGAGGTTCGAGTCCTCTCCTGGGCACCAGACGCAAGCCGGCACACGCCGGCTTTGTTGTTTCAGGGCGGGGCGTGCTCCAATGCGCGCGAGGAGGCCCGCCCATGCCCAGCATCACCACCGACGACGGCGTCCGCCTGCATTGCGAGGACACCGGCAGCGGCACGCCCATCGTGTTCGTGCACGAGTTCGCGGGCGACGGCCGCAGCTGGGAGCCGCAGGTGCGCCACTTCGCACGCCGTTACCGCTGCGTCACGTACAACGCGCGCGGCTATCCGCCCTCCGACGTGCCCGAGGACTTCGAGCGCTATTCGCAGGAGCGGGTGCGCGAGGACCTGCGCTGCGTGATCGAGGCGCTGGGGCTGCAGTTGCCGCACGTCGTGGGCCTGTCCATGGGCGCCTTCGCGACGCTGCACTTCGGCATGCGCTACTGCGCGCAGGGCGCGCCGGCGCGGGCCCGTTCGCTCACGCTGGCCGGCTGCGGCACCGGCGCGCATCCGGCCGCGTACGCGACGTTCCAGGCGGACGCGCGGGCGCTCGCCGACGGCATCGCGCGCCATGGCATGGAGCACTTCGCCGCCACCTACGGCCACGGCCCGGCGCGGCTGCAGCTGCGCGCCAAGGACCCGCGCGGCTTCGCCGAATACGCGCGCCAGCTCGCCGGCCACTCGGCCACCGGCTCGGCCAACACCATGCGCGGCTACCAGGCGCGCCGGCCCTGCCTCTACGAACTGACGCAGGAGATGGCGCGCATCGACGTGCCGGTGCTGGTGATGGCGGGCGACGAGGACGAGCCCTGCCTCGAGCCATCGCTGCTGATCAAGCGCACGGTCGCGAAGGCGGGGCTCGCGCTGCTGCCCCGCAGCGGCCACGCGATCAACCTGGAGGAGCCGGCGCTGTTCAACCGGCTGCTGGAGGACTTCCTGCACCAGGTGGAATCGGGCCGCTGGCCGGCCCGCGACGCGGCCAGCCGGCCTTCCATCTGGGGGCCGGCCGGGAAGCCCTGAGCCGGCCGCGCGGGCCTGGGCCCGTCAGAACTCCTGCCAGCCGGCGCCGGCCTGCGGTGCCTTGGCCGGGGCCTTGGGGGGCGGGCTGAACGCGGGTTCCTTCCGGGGCAGGGCCGCCGCCGGCCGCACCTTGATCGTGGGCACCTCCGCCTCGAGCGCGGGGCGCGGCGCGGCGGGGGCCGGGGCCGGCGCGACCTGCACCGGCGCGACCTGCACCGGCGCGGCCTGCACCGGCGCGGCCTGCACCGGCGCGGCCTGCACCGGCGCGGCCTGCGCGGCCGCGTGCTCCTCGCCGAGGCGGAAGCGCGTCACCAGTTCCAGCAGCGTGGCCGCCTGCTGCTTCATCGCCTCGGTCGCGGCGGAGGACTCCTCCACCAGCGAGGCGTTCTGCTGCACCACCTGCTCCATCTGCGTGACCGCGGTGTTGACCTGCCCGATGCCGGCGCTCTGCTCCTGGCTCGCCGCCGCGATGTCCGCGATGAGGTCGCTGACCCGCGAGACCGAGGCCACGATCTCGTTCATCGTCCTGCCGGCCGCGTCGACCTGCCGGGTGCCGGCCTCGACCTTGGTCACCGAATCGCCGATCAGGGCCTTGATCTGCTTGGCCGCCTCCGCGCTGCGCTGCGCCAGCTGGCGCACCTCGCCGGCCACCACCGCGAAGCCGCGGCCCTGTTCGCCCGCGCGCGCCGCCTCCACCGCGGCGTTCAGCGCCAGGATGTTGGTCTGGAAGGCGATGCCGTCGATCACGCCGATGATCTCGGAGATGCGGCGCGAGGCGCCGGAGATGCCGTCCATGGTGCTGACCACTTCGCCGACCACGCTGCCGCCCTTGCGCGCCACGTCGGCCGCGCCGCGGGCCAGCTCGCTCGCCTGGCGGGCGTTCTGCGCGTTCTGGGTGACGGAGGACGTGAGCTCCTCCATCGAGCTGGCCGTCTCCTCCAGGGTACTGGCCTGCTCCTCGGTGCGCTGCGACAGGTCGACGTTGCCCTGCGCGATCTGCGCGCTGGTGTCGGCCACCATGCGGGCGCCGCTGGAGACTTCGCCGACCAGCCGGCGCAGGCCGTCGTTCATGCCCCCCACCGCGCGCAGCAGCTGCGCCGATTCGTCGCTGCCCCGGGCGTGCACCTGCACGCTGAGGTCGCCTTCGGCGATGCGGTTGGCGGCGGCCATGGCGGTGTGCAGCGGGCGCACGATGGTGCGGCTCATCTTCCACGCCACCAGCACGGCCGCGGCGACGGCAGCCGCGACCAGCGCGGCGAGCACCGCCAGGGTGCGGTGGTAGGCGATGCCGGCCGCTTCGTGGCTGGCGCGCGCGAGGCGCTGCTCCAGCGAGACGAGCGCGTCGACTTCCTGCTCCACGGCCTGGAAGGCGGTGTCGGCGTTCTGCATGGCCATCAGGCCGGTGGCGATGTCGATCGTGCTGATGTCGATCGCCTTGTCCACCGCGGCGCGGTATCTGGTCAGCAGCGGCTGCACGGTCTCGAGCGCGTGGCGCTCCTCGGGGCCGAGGTCGCTGGCACCCAGCTGCGCCAGCGAAGCCTCGACGCCTTCCGTGCTCTTGCGCAAGGCCGCGGCCGTCGACTTGATGCGGGCCTCGTCGTAGTTCGCCATCCAGGTGATGAGGCGGTAGACGCCGGAGTGGATCTGCGCCATGTCGCGCGCGGCATCGGCGGCGGTCTCGAAGCGGGCCATGCGCTGCGTCACCAGGGCGTCGAGTCCCTCGTTCTGCTGCTTCAGCATCAGGAAGGCCGTCGCGCCGAGGGCGACCAGGAAGACGATGGCCACGGCGGGGGCCACCAGGATCTTGTGCCAGATTTTCAAGGGTGTCTCTCTCGTTACTGCAATGCGGCGGCCGACGGCCACGAGTGGCTGCAAGTTTCTGAAATTTTCAATTCGTAACCGCCCCGCTCGGTCGGCGGGAACGGCCGCTGGTCGCGGCAGCGCTGCTACGCTCGCAGCCCGGAGGAACCATGACCCATCTGTCGCTGCAGACCGCCAACCAAATCATTACTGCCGCCCTGGCCAAGGCGAGGGAGTGCGGCTACAAGCCGATGGGCGTGGCGGTGCTCGACGCCTCCGGCCACCTGAAGGCGTTTGCGAGCGAGGACGGCGCCAGCATGTTCCGCTTCGACATCGCCCGCGCCAAGGCCTGGGGCGCGGTCGGCATGGGCGTGGCCAGCGGCGTGCTGGCGCAACGCGCGAAGGACAACCCGAACTTCTTCGTCGCGCTGGCCGCGACGGCCGAGGGCCGCTTCCTGCCCCAGCCGGGCGCCGTGGTCATCAAGGACGCGCAGGGGCAGGTGCTGGGCGCCGTGGGCGCCAGCGGCGGCACCGGCGAGGAGGACGAGGCGATCTGCGCCGCCGGCGTGGCGGCCGCAGGCCTGGTCGCCGGCTGAGCCAGGCGGCTGTAACGAGCGGGCGCAAGCGCCCCACGGCGGAGGAGGGGGCTCCTATATTGGCCCCCATGGCAACCCGTTTCCTTTCCTGTCTTGCGGCGGCCGTCCTGGCCGCCTCGTTCGCGCAGGGCGGCCTCGCGCAGGTCAGCCTCGAACAGCCGCTCACCCCCGAGCAGTTCTCCGCCTGCGTGCAGGGACTGGCCGCGAAGACCTCCAGTGCCGGCCGGCCGCTCAGCCAGGCCGACTTCCTGCGCATCGCCTCGACCGGCCGCTACGACGACCGCGTGCGCCAGTCCATGCAGGTAGCCGCGGGCGAACCGACCCTGCTGTGGGACGAGCTGGCGGCCACCACCGACGAGGACCGCGTGCGCGAGGGCCGCGCGATCCTGGCGCGGGAGGCGCAGACGCTGCAGCGCATCGAGTCGCAGTTCGGCGTGCCGAAGGAGATCGTGGTCGCGATCTACGGCATCGAGACCAACTTCGGTCCGGCGCAGGGCAAGATCCCGGTGCTCGACGCGGCGCTGAGCTACGCCTGCCTGCGGCCGTGCCCGGAGTCCGCGAGCGGCGCGGGCGCGTGCGTGTCGCGCGAGCGGGCCTACGCCGCGGTGCGCGTGCTGCGCGACCGGCGCGTGCGCGCCGAGAACTGGCAGGGCTCCTGGGCGGCCGCGTTCGGCC
The DNA here is from genome assembly GCF_016722785.1 of Ramlibacter monticola. Classification (GTDB taxonomy): domain Bacteria; phylum Pseudomonadota; class Gammaproteobacteria; order Burkholderiales; family Burkholderiaceae_C; genus Ramlibacter; species Ramlibacter monticola. The sequence continues at coordinate 28,178 of NZ_JAEQNE010000007.1, forward strand.
GCACGCAGTTCGTGCCCGACAGCTTCGAGCAGCTCGCCGTGGACTTCGACGGCGACGGCTTCGCCGACATCATCAACTCGGAAGCCGACGCCTGGGCCACCACCGCGAACCACCTGAAGCAGCGCGGCGGCTGGAACCTGAACGCGCCGGTCTACATCGAGGTCGACGTGCCCGCCGGGCAGCAGGCGGAATTCGCCGGCGCCGGCAAGGCGATCCGCCTGCCGGATCGCGCCAGGCCGGTCTCGCAGTGGATCGCGCAGGGCTGGCGCCCGGTCGGCGCCGCCCCGGGGCAACCCGTGGTGCTGAAGGTGAACGGGGATCCCGAGATGTACCCGTACCTGCCCGTGGGCCTGCCCGGGCCGGCCTTCCTGGTCTCGCGCAACTTCGACACGATCATGCGCTACAACCGTTCGGACCGCTACGTGATGGAAGTGTCGCTGCTGGCGCACAAGATCGCCGGCGGCACGGATTTCGTCACACCCTGGCCCACCGACGACCCGGGCCTCACGCGCGCGCAGGTGCGCCAGCTGCAGGCCTGGCTGCTGCAGCGCGGGCACGCGCAGGTCACGGCCGACGGCGTGATGGGCCGCAACACGCGCGACGCGATCGAGAAGGAGTTCGTGGCGAAGGGCCTGCCCCCGGCCAGGCGCGTGGGGCAGCGCACCATGCAGCAGCTGATGCAGCAATGAAGGAGGACCGGCCCGAATGGGCGGCCTGCATCGGCCGCTTCCAGCTGTTGCACGACGCGCAGCTCGCGCTGATCCGCAAGGGGCTGGAACTGGCGCCGCGCTGCGCCGTGCTGGTCGGCTCGGCCTTCCAGGCGCGCTCGCCGCGCAACCCCTTCACCTTCCAGGAGCGGGTCGCCACGATCCGGCTGGCGCTGTCCGAGGACGAGCGCGAGCGGGTGGACTTCGCCGCCATCCGCGAGGTCTTCGACGAGAAGCGCTGGGCGGCGCAGGTGCGCTCCGCGATGGCGAAGCTGACCGGCTCGGACCGCACGCGGATCGTGCTGGTGGGCCACCGCAAGGATCCGACCAGCGACTACCTCGACGACTTCCCGGGCTGGCCGCTGCACGACATCGGGCGCCTGGGCGAAATCCACGGCAAGGCGCTGCGCGCAGCGCTGTTCGGCAGCGACTCCCTCGATGCCGCGCTGGCCGCCATCGGCAGCCAGGTGCCGGCGAGCACGCTGGACTTCCTGCGCGCGTGGGCGCAGCTGCCCTTCCTGGACAAGCTGCGCGAGGAGTGGCGCGAGCTCGCCGAGGAGCACGACAAGTGGGCCTGCGCGCCGTATCCGCCGGTGTTCGTCACCGTGGACGCGGTCGTGCGCGTCGCCGACCAGGTGCTGTTGATCCGCCGCGGCCGCGCGCCCGGCAAGGGCCTGCTGGCGGTGCCGGGCGGCTTCATCGAGCAGCGCGAGACGGCCTACCAGTCGGCGGTGCGCGAGCTGCAGGAGGAGACCGGCTTCGAGCTCTTCCCCTCCGAGATGGATCACGCGCTGAAGGCGGCGCGCGTCTTCGACCACCCGGACCGCAGCCAGCGCGGCCGCGTGATCACGCACGCCTTCTACTTCGACTTCGGCGCGCGCATGCTGCCCGAGATTGCGGGCAGCGACGACGCGGCGGAGGCACGGTGGGTGCCGATCGCGGAACTGCCTTCGCTGGAGGAGCAGTTCCACGACGACCATTTCCACATCCTCGATTCCTTCCTGGGAATCACCGAGGACGCGACCCTCAAGTCACCGGCGCCGGATTGAACAGCACCAGCTGGTTGTGCAGCTTCCACCGCTCCGCCCAGGTCTTCTTCCTCCCGCTGGCCACGTCCAGCATCAGGCGGAACAGCTCCCAGCCCACGTCCTCGATCGTGGCCTTGCCGTCGGCGATGGTGCCCGCGTTCACGTCCATCAGGTCGTGCCAGCGGCGCGCCAGGTCGCTGCGCGTCGCCACCTTGATCACCGGCACTTCGGCGAGCCCGTAGGGCGTGCCGCGCCCCGTGGTGAACACGTGCAGGTTCATGCCCGCGGCCAGCTGCAGCGTGCCGCAGATAAAGTCGCTGGCCGGCGTGGCCGCGTAGATCAGGCCCTTGCGTCCGTTCAGCTTCTCGCCCGGGGCCACCACGCCCGCGATGGGCGCCGAGCCCGACTTCACGATCGAGCCCATCGCCTTCTCGACGATGTTGGACAGGCCGCCCTTCTTGTTGCCGGGGGTGGTGTTGGCGCTGCGGTCCACGTTGCCGCGCTTCAGGTACTCGTCGTACCAGCCCAGCTCGCGGATGATGTCCTGCGCCACCTGCGGCGTTGCCGCGCGCGAGGTGAGCTGCGCCACGCCGTCGCGCACCTCTGTGTTCTCTGAGAACATGATGGTCGCGCCGGCGCGCACGAGCAGGTCGGCGCAGAAGCCCACCGCCGGATTGGCCGTGACGCCCGAGAAGGCGTCGCTGCCGCCGCACTGCACCCCCACCACCAGTTCGCTGGCCGGCACCGTCTCGCGGCGGCGCCTTTCCAACCTCTGCAGGTGAACTTCGGCCTGCCGCAGGATCGATTCGACCATGGACATGAAGCCGACATGGCCCTCGTCCTGCAGGCAGACCACGTCGAGCGCCTGCTCTTCGCGCTGGTCGGCGATCGGGATCGTGCCGGGCGGCAGCAGGCGCTCCGGCTGCAGCTTCTCGCAGCCCAGGCTCACCACCATCACCTCGCCGCCGAAGTTCGGGTTGAGGCTGATGTTGCGCAGCGTGCGGATCGGGACCACCGCGTCCGGCGCGTCGATGGCCACGCCGCAGCCGTAGCTGTGTTCCAGCGCGACCACGCCGTCCACGTGGGGGTATTTCGGCAGCAGCTCGGCGCGGATGCGGTCCACGGCGAAGCGCGTCACCCCGGCCACGCACTGCACGCTCTGCGTGATCGCGAGCAGGTTGCGCGTGCCCACGGAGCCGTCCGCGTTGCGGTAGCCCTCGAAGGTGTAGCCCTGCAGCGGCTCCGCGGCGCGGCGGGCGGCCGTGGCGATGGGCAGGTCGACCAGGCTGCGCGCCTCCGGCATGCGCAGCAGGCGCTCGTGCACCCAGCTGCCGGCGGGGATGTCCTTCTCGGCGTAGCCGATGGTCACGTCGTAGCGGCGCACGGCGGAGCCGGCCGGCAGGTCGACCAGGGCCACCTTGTGGCCCTGCGGCACCTTGTCGCGCAGGGTCAGGCCCGAGGGGAACACGGTGCCGGCGGGCAGCCCGCCATCGTTCGCCACGATGCCGACGTTGTCGGCCTCGTGCATGGTGATGTAGAGGGGCTGGCTCATGGCTGGGGCTGGGTTCAGGCCTGGGTGTAGGCCGTCTTGACGGTGGTGTAGAACTCCGCCGCGTAAGTTCCCTGCTCGCGCGGGCCGTAGCTGGAACCCTTGCGGCCGCCGAAGGGCACGTGGTAGTCCACGCCGGCGGTGGGCAGGTTCACCATCACCATGCCGGCCTGCACATGGCGCTTGAAGTGCGTCGCATGCTTCAGCGAGGTGGTGGCGATGCCGGCGGAGAGGCCGAACTCGGTGTCGTTGGCCTGGGCCAGCGCTTCCTCGTAGCCCTTCACGCGGACCACGGAGACGACCGGGCCGAAGATCTCTTCGCGGTTGATGCGCATCTGCGGCGTGGTCTCGGTGAACAGCGCCGGACGCAGGTACCAGCCGGGCGCGCCGTCGGCATTCTTCGCTATCGCTTCGCCGCCGGCCACCAGCTTCGCGCCCTCGGACTTGCCGATGGCGATGTATTCGAGGTCCTGGGCGAGCTGCTTCTCGTCGACGACGGGGCCGATGTCGGTGCCTTTCTTGCGCGCGTCGTCCACCTTGATGGACTTCATCTTCTCGGCCATGGCGGCGACGAAGCGGTCGTGGATGCCTTCGGTGACGATCAGGCGCGAGGACGCGGTGCAGCGCTGGCCGGTGGAGAAGAAGCCGCTGTTGACGGCCGCGTTCACGGCGACTTCGAGGTCCGCGTCGTCCAGCACCACCATGGGGTTCTTGCCGCCCATTTCGAGCTGGAACTTGGCCATGCGCGCCACGCAGGCCTGCGCGATGCGCTGGCCGGTGGCGACCGAGCCGGTGAAGCTGATCGCGTTGACGCGCCGGTCGTCCAGCAGCACCTGGCCTACCTCGGAGCCGCGGCCCATCACGAGGTTGAAGACGCCGGCGGGAAGGCCCGCGCGCTGCAGGATGTCGGCGATGGCCCAGGCGCTGCCGGGGACCAGGTCGGCGGGCTTCAGCACCACGGTGTTGCCATAGGCGAGGGCCGGGGCAATCTTCCAGGCCGGGATCGCGATGGGGAAGTTCCAGGGCGTGATCAGGCCGACCACGCCGACCGGCTCGCGCGTGACTTCCACGCCGACGCCCGGGCGCACGGAAGGCACCACCTGGCCGCCGACGCGCAGCGCCTCGCCGGCGAAGAACTTGAAGATGTTGCCGGCGCGGACCACTTCGCCGGTGGCTTCGGGCAGCGTCTTGCCTTCCTCGCGCGCGAGCAGGTCGCCGAGTTCGGCCTTGCGGGCCAGGATCTCGGCGCCGGCGGAATCGAGGATGTCGAAGCGCTGCTGCGGGGTGGAGAGGCCCCAGGCGTGCTGGGCCTTCGCGGCGGCGGCGATCGCCTCGCGTGCCTGCGCGGCATCGGCCTGGGCGTACTCGCCGACGACGTCGCGCGTGTCGGAGGGATTGATGTTGCGCGAGACGCGGGCGCCTTCGACCCACTCGCCGTTGATCAGGTTCTTGAACATACTCGGTCCTCTCTGTCTTTCACCACCGCGCAGCGGCACGTGGAGCGCTCGAATGAACGTGCAGCGCGCTTGCCTATCTGACCAGGCAGGGCTTCTTCGGGTCGAACTTCCAGCCCGGCACCAGGAACTGCATCCCGACCGCGTCGTCGCGCGCGCCCAGGCCGTGCTGCCTGTACAGGGCATTGGCCTTCTCCAGCTCGCCCTCGTCGATCTCGATGCCCAGGCCCGGCTTCTTCGGCACCTGCACGTAGCCGCCTTCGATCTTCAGCGGCTCCTTCGTCAGGCGCTGGCCGTCCTGCCAGATCCAGTGCGTGTCGATCGCCGTCACCTTGCCGGGCGCGGCCGCGCCGACGTGCGTGAACATGGCCAGCGAGATGTCGAAGTGGTTGTTCGAGTGCGAGCCCCAGGTCAGGCCCCAGTCGCGGCAGGTCTGCGCCACGCGCACCGAGCCGGCCATCGTCCAGAAATGCGGATCGGCCAGCGGGATGTCCACCGACTGCAGCGCGAGCGAATGGGCCAGCTGGCGCCAGTCGGTCGCGACCATGTTGGTCGCGGTCGGCAGGCCGGTGGCGCGGCGGAACTCCGCCATCACCTCGCGGCCGGAGAAGCCTTCCTCCGCGCCGCAGGGGTCTTCGGCATAGGCGACGATGCCGCGCATCCTGTGGCCGAGGCGGATCGCATCCTTCAGCAGCCAGCCGCCGTTCGGGTCCAGCGTCACGCGCGCCTGCGGGAAGCGCTCGTGCAGCGCCGTCACCGCCTCGACTTCCGCGTCGCCGGCGAGCACCCCGCCCTTGAGCTTGAAGTCCTGGAAGCCGTAGCGCTTCTGCGCGGCCTCGGCCAGGCGCACGATCGCTTCCGGCGTCAGCGCCTCTTCGTGGCGCAGGCGGAACCAGTCGTCCTGTGCATCCGGCTCGGACGCGTAGGGCAGGTTGGTCTTGCTGCGGTCGCCGACGAAGAACAGGTAGCCCAGCATCTGCACCGCCTCCCGCTGCTGGCCTTCGCCGAGCAGCGCCGCGACCGGCACGCCGAGGTGCTGGCCCTGCAGGTCCAGCAGCGCGGATTCGACCGCGGTGACCGCATGGATCGTGGTGCGCAGGTCGAAGGTCTGGTTGCCGCGGCCGCCGGCGTCGCGGTCCGCGAACTTCGTGCGCATCGCGTTCAGGATGGCCTGCAGGTTGCCGATGCCCTGGCCTTCGACCAGCGGACGGGCGTCTTCCAGCGTCTGGCGGATCTTCTCGCCGCCGGGGACTTCGCCGAGGCCGGTGTGGCCGGCGCTGTCCGTCACCAGGACGATGTTGCGGGTGAAGAAGGGCGCGTGCGCGCCCGACAGGTTCAGCAGCATGTCGTCCCGGCCGGCGACCGGGACCACGCGCATCTGGCGAACGACAGGAGAACTCATTCGAGGCTCACTTTGGCTTGATCGGGTGCCACCGCGGAACCGGCTTCGCCGGGCCGCTGGTGGCGCCCCCTGGAGGGGGAGGCGGCCGAAGGCCGCTTCGGGGGTGGGCGGATCAGTCCGCCGTGATCTTGCGGGTTTCGATCAGCTGCTTCCACTTGGCGTATTCCGCCGCCTGGTACTTCGCGAACTGCTCCGGCGTGTTGGCCACGATCTCGAAGCCTTGCGCCAGCAGCTTTTCCTTCACCGCGGGGTCGTTGAGCGACTCCGCCATCGCCTTGTGCAGCTTGGCCTTGACGTCGGCCGGCAGGCCCTTCGGCGCCGCGACGGCCTGCCAGGACTGCACCTCGGCGCCCTTGACGCCCTGCTCCTGCAGCGTGGCCACGTCCGGCAGCAGCGGCGAGCGCTTGTCGGAGGAGATCGCCAGCGCGCGCACCTTGCCCGCCTTGATGTGCTGGATGATGCTGTTGATGTTCACGAAGGCCGCATCGACCTGCGCGCCCAGCAGGTCGTTGATGGCGGGGCCGCCGCCCTTGTACGGGACGTGCAGGCCGTCGGTACCGGTCTGCTGCCAGAACAGTTCCGCGGACAGGTGGTCCGAGGAGCCGTTGCCGGAAGAGGCGAAGCTCACCTTGCCCGGGCTCTTCTTGAGGCCGGCGAGCAGGTCGGCCACCGTCTTGTAGGGCGAGGCGGCGGGCACGACCAGCACGTTGGGCGCCTGCACGGCGATCGTGAGCGGGTCGAAGTCCTTCAGCGCGTCGTACTGCACGCCCTTGATCAGGTGCGGCGCGATCACGAACGGGCCGAGGGAGGACACGAACAGCGTGTAGCCGTCCGGGGCCGCGCGCTTGACGAACGCGGCGCCGATGGTGCCGGTGGCGCCCGGCTTGTTGTCGACGATCCAGGTGCCGCCCAGCCTCTTGGGCAGTTCCAGCGCCAGCACGCGCGCGATGGCGTCGGTGGAGCCGCCCGGCGGGAAGGGCACGACCATCGTCACGGGCTTGTCGGGGTAGGCGGCGAACGCGGTGGCGGCCGCGGCGGCCAGGGCCAGGCCCATCAGGGTCTTCTTGATCATGGTGTCTCCTTGGGAAATGCGCTGGGCTTACTGCGGGCCGAGCTTGCGGATCAGCGCGGCCAGTTCCTCGGCTTCCTGCGGCTTCAGGTCCGACAGCGGCGGGCGCACGCGGCCGGCGCTCTTGCCGACGATGGTGGCGCCGGCCTTGACGATGGACACGGCATAGCCTTCGCCCTTGTTGCGGATCGCCAGGTAGGGCAGGAAGAACTCGTCGAGCAGGCGGCCGACCGTGGTCGTGTCGCCGGCCCAGTAGGCGTTGTAGAACTCGATCGCGGTGCGCGGGATGAAGTTGAACACCGCGGACGAATAAGTGGGCACGCCGAGGGCCTTGTACGCGTTGGCGTAGACCTCGTGGGTCGGCATGCCGCCGATGTAGACGAAGCGGTCGCCCAGCTTCTGGCGGATCGAGACGATGCGCTCGATGTCGCCCAGGCCGTCCTTGAAGCCGACCAGGTTGGGGCAGCGCTCGGCCAGCTTCAGCAGCGATTCGGGGCTCAGCCGGGTCGCGCCGCGGTTGTAGACGATCACGCCGATCTTCACGCTCTTGCAGACGGCCTCGACGTGCTGGACCAGGCCATCCTGCGTGGCTTCGGTCAGGTAGTGCGGCAGCAGCAGCACGCCTTCGGCGCCGTTGCGCTCGGCTTCCTGCGCGTACTTGATGGCCAGCGTGGTGCCGCCGCCGGCGCCGCCGACGATGGGCACGCGGCCCTTGCAGGTCTCGGCCGCGGTCTTGATGACGGCGGCGTATTCCTGCGGCTCCAGCGAGAAGAACTCGCCCGTGCCGCCGGCGGCGAACAGCACGCTCGCGCCATAGGGCATCAGCCATTCGAGGCGGCCGGCGTAGCCCTTCGGGTCGAAGCGCAGCTCGTTGTCGAAATCGGTCAGGGGGAAGGACAGCAGGCCCGTGGACAGGGCCTTCTTCAGTTCGTTGGGGGACATGGCAGTTTCGGTCAAGAGGTAGGACATCATACAACTACCCCGGAACGCATGGCAAGCCCCTTCAGGGTTCCAGCAAACCGGTCAGGCGGCTTCCGCCAGCTTCCGCCGCCGCTCGCGGCTGTTCGCCAGGTGCGTCCGCATCGCCGCCCGCGCGGCTTCCGCGTCGCCGTGGCTGATGGCGTCGACGATGCTCTCGTGCTCGGCGTTCACCCGGCGCAGGTAGGCCTGCCGCTCGGGGGTGAGGGGCCCCGGCGGCTCCAGCCGCGCCCGCGGGATCATCATCCCGCCCAGGGTCGCCATCAGGTCCACGAAATGGTGGTTCTGGGTCGCGCGGGCGATCTCCAGGTGGAACTGGAAGTCCGGGCCGACGGCGTCCCGGCCCTCCTCCACCGCGCTGGTGAAGGCCTTCAGGGCGCCCCGCAGCGCCTCCACGTTGGCCGGCGTGCGCCGCAGGGCGGCCAGGGCGGCGCTCTCGGTCTCCACGCCGATGCGCAGTTCCAGCACCGCGATCACGTCCTGCAGCGTCTCCAGCCGCTCCGGCGAGATCCGGAAGGTGGCCGCGTCGCCCAGGCCGACCACGAAGGTGCCGACACCGTGCCGGGTCTCGACCAGGCCGGCGGCCTGCAGGCGCGAGATCGCCTCCCGCACCACGGTGCGGCTGACCCCGAACTCCTCCATGATCGCCGCCTCGGTGGGCAACTTCTCGCCGGAGCCCAGCGTGCCGTCGCGGATACGGCCCGCCAGCCCGTCGACTAGGTCGTGGGCGAGGCTGCGGGGACGGCGGCGGGCGACTTCGGCCATAGGGTTAATACTCTCGATGCGGTTCTGCGGGCATGTCGATACTTGTACGACAACTGATAACGGATGACAAGCGCCCGTCCGTCGGAATGTAGCAGGCGCCCCCCGGAGGAAACCCCATGGAACCGGCTTCCGAAGCGCCTTCCCTCGGCCGCGTGGTGCTGACCGGCGCCGCCGGCGCCCTCGGGCGCGTGCTGCGGCCCCGGCTGCGCCCGCGCTGCACCCTGCTGCGGGTGAGCGACATCGCGGCCATGGAGCCCCCGGCGAGCGGGGAGGAGGTGGTCGAGGCGGCGCTGCAGGACCGGCCGGCCGTCGCCGGGCTGCTGCAGGGCATGGACGCCGTGGTCCACCTCGGCGGCCTCTCCACCGAACACCCCTTCGACGCCATCCTGCAGGCCAACATCCTCGGCACGTACAACGTCTACGAGGCCGCGCGCCGGCACGGCGTGAAGCGCATCGTCTACGCCAGCTCCAACCACGTCACCGGCTTCTACCGCCAGGACCAGGTCATCGACGCGACCCTGCCCGCCCGGCCCGACGGCTACTACGGCCTGTCCAAGGCCTTCGGCGAGGATCTCGCGCGCTTCTACTTCGACCGCTACGGCATCGAATCCGTGTGCCTGCGCATCGGCTCCTCCTTCCCCGAGCCGAAGGACCGCCGCATGCTCGCCACCTGGCTGAGCTACGACGACCTGGAGCGTCTGGTGCTGGCCAGCCTCACCGCGCCCGTCGTGGGCCACAGCATCGTCTACGGCCTGTCGGACAACAAGGCGAGCTGGTGGGACAACACGCCCGCCCGCCACCTGGGCTTCCGCCCGCAGGACAGTTCCGAGCCCTTCCGCGCCGCGCGCGAAGCGGCGCAGCCGGTGCTGGACCGGGACGATCCGGCCGTGATCTACCAGGGCGGCGCCTTCGTGCGCATGGGCCCGTTCGAGTGAAGCTGCAACCCCAGGCCAACCGAGGAGAACCTGCGATGAAGACCATCCTGCGCGCCCTTGCCGCCGCCCTGGCGCTGTCCGGCGCCGCGTCCGTCCACGCCACGGAGTTCCGTTCCGCCGACATCCACCCGGACGACTACCCCACGGTGCTGGCGGTGCGCCACATGGGCGAGACGCTGGCCAAGGCAACCGGCGGCAGGCACTCGATCAAGGTGTTCGCGAAGTCCGCGCTCGGCAACGAGAAGGACACGATCGAGCAGACCAAGCTCGGCGCGCTGGCGATGACCCGCGTCAACGTGGCGCCGATGAACAACATCTGCCCCGCCACCATGGTGCCGACCATGCCCTTCCTGTTCCGCTCGACCGAGCACATGCGCAAGGTGCTGGACGGCCCGGTCGGCGACGAGATCCTGCGCAGCTGCGAAGCCCAGGGCTTCATCGGTCTGGCCTTCTACGATTCCGGCTCGCGTTCCATCTATTCGGTGAAGAAGCCGGTGAAGACGCTGGCCGACACCAAGGGCATGAAGATCCGCGTGCAGCAGTCCGACCTGTGGGTGGCGCTGATGGAGGCCATGGGCGCGAACGCCACGCCCATGCCCTTCGGCGAGGTCTATACCGCGCTGAAGACCGGGCTGGTGGACGCCGCGGAGAACAACTACCCCAGCTACGAGAGCACGCGCCACTTCGAGGTGGCGAAGTACTACAACCGCACCGAGCATTCGATGGCGCCGGAGATCCTGCTGTTCTCGAAGAAGGTGTGGGACACGCTCACGCCGGAGGACCAGAAGGCCGTCCGCGCCGCGGCGAAGGAGTCGGTGGGCCTCATGCGCAAGCTGTGGGACGAACGCGAGGCCAAGTCGCTGGCCGTCGTCAAGGCCGGGGGCGCCCAGATCGTGGACGTCGACACCGCCAGCTTCCGCGCCGCGATGAAGCCGGTCTACGACAAGTTCCTGCAGGACCCGAAGCTGCAGGACATGGTCCGGCGCGTCAACGACACCAAATAGGCCGATGGCGTCCATGACTGCCGCCCCCGTCTTCGTCGAGGGGGCGGCTTCCCTCTACACGCGCTGCTGCGCCGCGCTCGCGCGCCTGTGCCTGCGCCTCGGCGTGGCGGGCATGTGCCTGCTGGTCGTCGCGGTGCTGTACCAGGTGGTGGGGCGCTACATCTTCAACAACACGCCCACCTGGGCCGAGAGCGGCGCCGTGCTGCTGGTGCTGTACGTGACCATGCTGGGCATGGCGGTGGGCGTGCGCGACGCCGGCCACATCGGCCTGGAGTCGCTGCTGGTGCTGGCGCCGGCGAAGGTGAGGGTGCAGATGGAGCGCCTCATCCACCTGCTGGTGCTGGTGTTCGGGCTGGTCATGGCGTGGAACTGCGGCGTGCTGGCCGCCAGCGTGTGGGACTACCGCATCCCCACGCTGGGCATCTCCGAGGCCTTCAAGTACGTTCCGCCGGCGATGGCGGGCGTGCTGGTCGCGCTGTTCTCGCTGGAACACTTGGTCGCGCTGGCGCGCGGCACCGAAGTGGAGCCTTCATGGCACTGACGATCCTCTGCGTGAGCTTCACGGCGCTCCTGCTGCTGGGCGTGCCGGTGGCGTTCTCCATCGGCCTGTCCTCGCTGGCCACGCTGCTGTACGAGGGGCTGCCGCTGGCGGTGGGCTTCCAGCAGATGATTTCCGGGATGAACCCGTTCTCCTTCCTGGCGATCCCCTTCTTCATCTTCGCCGGCGAGATCATGATGTACGGCGGCATCGCGGAGAAGATCATCCAGTTCGCCAAGTCGCTCGCGGGCCACGTGCGGGGCGGCCTGGGCATGAGCAACGTGGTCGCCTGCACGCTGTTCGGCGGCGTCTCCGGTTCGCCGGTGGCGGACGTCTCCGCGATGGGCGCGGTGCTGATCCCGCAGATGAAGAAGGAAGGCTACGACGCCGACTACGCCGTCAACGTCACCACGCATGCCTCGCTGGTCGGGGCGCTGATGCCGACCTCGCACAACATCATCATCTTCACCCTGGCGGCCAGCGGGAAGGTGAGCGTGGCGGCGCTGATCCTGGCGGGCGTGGTGCCGGCGGTGATCCTGACGCTGTGCAACCTGGCGGCGGCGTACTGGGTGGCGGTGCGGCGCGGCTACCCGGCGGGCCGCTTCCCCGGCTGGTCCATCGTCGCCTGGTCGTTCGCGGCGGCCCTGCCGGGCCTGTTCGTGGTGGCCATCATCATCGCGGGCATCCTCTCCGGGGCCTTCACCGCCACCGAGTCGGCTTCCGTCGCCGTGCTGTGGGCGCTGTTCCTGGCGGCGCTGGTGTACCGGCGGCTCACGCGCGAGCAGTTCCTGAAGGCGGCCGCCAAGGCGGTGAAGAGCACCGGCACCGTGCTGCTGCTGATCGGCATCAGCTCGATGTTCGGCTACCTGATCGGCCTCTACGGCGTGGCGGAACTCACGGGCAAGACGCTGGCCGGCCTGAGCACGCAGCCCTGGGTGATCTTCCTGTGGGTGAACGTCATCCTGTTCGTGCTCGGCACCTTCCTCGACATGGCCGCGACCATCCTGATCTGCACGCCCATCTTCCTGCCGATCTGCCAGCAGTTCGGCATGAGCACGGAGCAGTTCGGCATCGTGATGCTGATCAACTGCGCTCTGGGCCTCAACACGCCGCCGGTGGGCACCACGCAATTCGTGGGCTGCACGATCGGCGAGGTTTCCGTCGGCGAGGTGATGAAGACGATCTGGCCCTTCTACGGGGCGCTGATCGCCGCGCTGATGCTGGTCACCTACGTGCCGGCGTTTTCCATGGCCCTGCCCAACGCGATTCTCAAATGAGCGACGACTTCGTCCCCAGCGCGCGCTATCCCGACCCGCGCATCGAGGTGCTCGACGAGCGCTTCCTGAAGCTGCGCCTGTTCAGCGCCACGGTCGAACGGCTCGCCACCGGGATGCGCTGGGCCGAAGGCCCGGTGTGGTTCGGCGACGGCCGCTACCTGCTGGTCTCGGACATTCCCAATGACCGCATCCTGCGCTGGGACGAGGCTTCGGGCGCGCTCAGCGAGTTCCGCAAGCCATCGAACAACGCCAACGGCAACTACCGCGACCGGCAGGGCCGGCTGCTCACCTGCGAGCACCTCACGCGCCGGGTCACGCGCACCGAGTACGACGGCTGCATCACCGTGCTGGCGGACCGCCACGAGGGCAGGCGCCTCAATTCCCCCAACGATCTCGTCTGCGCGAAGGACGGCAGCATCTGGTTCACCGATCCGCTGTTCGGCATCTCGGGCTACTGGGAGGGCGAGCCGGCGGAGCCGGAACTGCCGCAGGCGGTGTACCGCATCGCGCCGGATGGCAGCCTGCGGCAGGTGCTCACCGACCTGGCCGCGCCCAACGGCCTCGCCTTCTCGCCCGACGAGAAGATCCTCTACGTGGTCGAAAGCCGGGCGACGCCGCACCGGAAGATCTGGGCCTACGAGCACGCGGCCGACGGCACGCTGTCGAACAAGCGCCTCGCGGTCGACGCGCAGGGCCCCGGCGCCTTCGACGGCTTCCGCGTCGACGTCGAAGGCAACCTCTGGTGCGGCTTCGGCAGCAACGGCGCCGTCGACGCCGACCCTGCCACCCTGGACGGCGTGCGCGTGTTCGCGCCGGACGGCAGCGCCATTGCCCACATCCACCTCCCCGAACGCTGCGCCAACGTCTGCTTCGGCGGGCGCCACCGCAACCGGCTGTTCATGGCGGCAAGCCATTCGTTGTACGCGATGTACGTGAATACGCAGGGCGCGCCCTGAGGCCAACCTTGCCGCTTGAAACACGGTGTGCCCCTGTCCTTCGTCGGGGCTTCAGGCTCGCGCGGGCGCAGGGGCATACCATTTCTCCGATGAAATTCCTCCCAGGCGCCGTGGCGCTGCCGGTCATGGCGGCCGCATTCCAGGTGCAGGTGGACGCCCATGCGCTGACCCTGCCGGTGGAGAGCCAGGGGGCCATCCAGGTCGCGCAGGCCACACCGCCCTTCGTCAATGCGGAAGTCACCGAGGTGGACGAAAGCGCGGGCCTGGTGACCCTCCAGCACGAGGACATCCCCAACCTGAACATGCCGGCCATGGTCATGCCCTTCGAGGTGGCGGACAAGAAGATGCTGCAGGGCCTGAAGGCCGGCGACAGGATCCGCGCGCAGTTCGATACCGTCGACGGCAAGATGCTGCTGATCCGGCTGGAACGGGCCAGGTAGTCAAACGGGAACCCGCGCAAGACTGCAAGGAGCCCAGGCTTGCGGCCGCCCGGAGTACCCGAAGCCGATCGACGATAACTTTCCACTGCATGTCCACGCGGTTCGCGGCCCTGGTGGAAAATCGGCGGGTGCAGGGGGGAGAGTTGGATCTGACGTATCGCATCGCCAGGGTGCGCCGCAAGGCGTGGGCCGCCACGCGCCGGCCGCTGTTCCGCGAAGGCGTGATCGAGTGCGTGCCGATGTCCATCGGCGTCGCGGCCTGGGGGCTGGTCGCCGGCGTGGCGATGGGCAAGAGCGGCATGGGCGTCCCGCTCGGCATCCTCATGTCCATCCTGGTGTCCGCCGGCTCCTCGCAGGTCGCGGCCCTGCCGCTGATCGCCGCGGACGCGCCGATGTGGGTGGTCTGGGCCACCGTGGCCTGCGTCAACCTGCGCTTCCTCGTCTTCAGCTACCAGTACCGTCCGTACTTCGCGCACCTGTCGCGCCGCCGGCGCGTCGTCCTCAGCTACTTCATGGGCGACACCATCTTCGCCATGTTCCTGCGTCGCTATCCCGAGCCGAAGCGCGAACCCGGGCAACTGGACTACTTCTGGGGCGCCGCCCTGGCCAACTACGGCGCATGGCAGCTGGCGGTGATCGCCGGCATCGTCGCCGGCCACGCGATCCCGCCCGAGTGGGGCGTCGGGTTCGCCGGCACCATGGCGCTGCTGGCGCTGACCTGCAGCCAGTTGCGCAGCCGCTCGACCTGGGTGGCGGCCTTCGTCGCCGCCTGCGCCGCGGTGGCCGCCTATGCCTTGCCCCTGCGGCTGAACATCGTCGTCGCGATCGCCGCCGCCGTGGCCATCGGTGTGCTGGCCCAGCACACGCGCGTGGAGGCTTCGCCCCGCTGATGCACGCAACGCCATGAGCCCGCTCGAGATCTTCTTCACCATCCTCGGCATGGCGGCGGTCACGCTCCTGTGCCGGGCCTTCTTCCTGCTTCCTGAACAGGAACTGTCCATGCCGCGCTGGCTGCGCGAGGGCCTGCGCTATGCGCCCATCGCGGCGCTGGCGGCCGTCGTCGCGCCCGAGATCGTCATGACGCAGGGGCAACTGATCCACACCCTGCGCGACGCGCGCATCTTCGGCGCGCTCGCGGGGCTGGCGTTCTTCATCTGGCGCCAGGATCTGTTCGGCACTATCGTGTGCGGGACGGGGGTGATGCTGGCGCTGCGCTTCGGTCTGGGCTGGTAACCCCCCCGCCAAGAGGGGGCGCGCACGCCTTCCGGCCGCCTGAAATACGGGCGGCCCGGCGTGTGCTCCACGCCGCCGAACTCAAGGAAGAGAAGCATGCAGCTCCCCGCCGACCCCTCGCGCCGTCGCCTGCTCGCCCAGGGCGCGGCCCTCGTGGCCGCCACCAGCGGCGCCGCGCAAGCCCAGACTGCCGCGCCGGCTCCGGCCGCGGCGGCCGAAGCCAAGCCGTTCCCCGCCTACGTGGCCTGGAAGAACCAGGCGCAGATGATCCAGCACACGGGAACGACGATCGAGACGAAGCGGACGGCGTACGGCACCAGCGTCGTCACGCCGGTCGACCGCCTCTACATCCGCAACAACCTGCCCGCGCCGGACGCCTCCATCGTCAACGACCGCGACGGCTGGTCGCTGGCCGTGGAGGGCGTGCGCTCGCCGCGCGTCCTCACCGTGCGCGAGCTCAAGTCGCTGGGCATCGAGACCACGGCGACCGTGCTGCAGTGTTCCGGCAACGGCCGGGGCTACTTCCCCAGCAAGCCCAGCGGCACCAAGTGGCAGGTGGGCGCGGCCGGCTGCGTGATCTGGAGCGGCGTGCCGGTGCGCTCGGTGGTCGCCGCGCTGGGCGGCCTGGCCGACGGCGCCCGCTTCCTCACGGGCACCGGCGGCGAGAAGCTGCCCGAGGGCATCGACCCCAAGTCGGTGATGGTCGAGCGCTCGGTGCCGCTGTCCAACCTGGAGAACGCCCTGCTGGCGTGGGAGATGAACGGCGAGCCGCTGCCGCATGCGCACGGCGGCCCGCTGCGGCTGATCGTGCCGGGCTACAGCGGCGTCAACAACATCAAGTACATCAAGCGCCTGGCCTTCACCGCCCAGGAGTCGGAGGCCGCGATCCAGAAGACGGGCTACCGCATCTCGCCGCTGGGGGAGAAGCACGACCCCAGCCATCCCTCCGTGTGGGAGATGGAGGTGAAGTCCTGGATCAACGGCCCCGCGCCCGACGCGGGCCCGGTCAAGGCGGGCATGGTCCAGATCCATGGCGTGGCCATGGGCGGCATGCAGGCGGTCAAGCGCGTGGACGTGTCCATCGACGGCGGGCAGACCTGGCGCGAGGCGCGCCTGGTGGGCCCGGACCTCGGCCGCTTCGCCTGGCGCCAGTTCGTGCTGCCGCTGAAGCTGGAGCCGGGGACCTACCAGCTCGCGTGCCGCGCGCAGGACGTGAAGTTCAACTGGCAGGCCGAAGTCACGCCCGAGAATTCGGGCGGCTATCTCAACTCCGGCTGGCGCGCGCACGGCTTCAGCATCACGGTCGCATGAAGAAGCTTTGCATCACCCTGGCGGCGCTGGCCGCCGGCATCGCCTCGGCGCAGGACAACCCGGAGGTCGAGGGCAAGCGCCTGTTCACCAGCGGCACGCCCGCGTGCATCCTGTGCCACACGCTCAGGGACGCGGGGGCCGAGGGCGCCATCGGTCCCTCCCTCGACGAACTGAAGCCCGATGCCGCGCGCGTGGCCAAGGCCATGAAGACGGGCATCGGCCAGATGCCGGCCTTCTCGCAGCTGAGCGACGCGCAGGTGCAGGCGGTCGCGCGCTACGTGGAAGCGGCCAGCCGCCGCTAGCCGCCCGGCCGCAAGGCTGGATCGCCCGCGCGGCGCGGGGAAGGTGTTCGCACTGGTCCAGTTCCCGACGGCGGTGTACTCGCGGATTCCGCTGGACTAAGTTGGCAGGTTCGCCTTCAGCACGCGGGCGAAGTTCGCGTATGCGAGCTTCTCGATGGTTTCGGTGGGCGCCTTCAGGCGTCCGAGATGTTCGATGACCAGCCGCAACCCGGCATAGTCGTTGACGACCCAGTTGGGCCCGACCCCCTCGATGTCCGTGCCCAGGGCGACGGCGTCGCGGCCCAGTTGTTCCACCATGAACAGGAGCTCTTTCGCGTAGCCCTCCGTATCGCGGCGGCCCACCGGCCAGCTGCCCGAGCTCCTGAACAGCGAGCCCCCCGGGTTCTGCAAGCCGAACGCCCACACGCCCACGACCCCCCCGCCGTCCGCGATCTTCCTCGCGCGGGCCAGCGAGAGCCGGCGTTGCAGGTAGCCGAAGCGGTCGTCCCAGCTCCCGCCGGACTTGTCGACCCAGCCATGCGACCAGATCAGCGGCTTGGTGGCGAGGGTGAGGGCCTGGTCCACCGCCTCGCCCGACAGGTGGGCGAGGTCGAGCAGGACCCCGCGCTTGTTGCATTCCTCGATCAGCGTTTTGCCCAGCGGGGAAAGCCCCTGGTGCGTGGGTGCCGCGGTCTGGCGATCACCGACGGGCGTCGGGATGTAATGGACCAGTTGGAGCAGCCGCAAGCCGGCGTCGATCGCCGGCGCGAGCCGGCCGGGCTCGCCCTCCACGAAGTCGGCCCCTTCCGAGGCGATCACGATTCCGGGTTCGCCGGCGAGGCAGCGGTCCACGTCGGCCGCGGTCAGCACGGTGAGCAGCTTGTGGGCCGCGATGTAGCTGCGCATGCCTTCCAGCTTCCGCGTGAAGGACGCGTTCAGTGCGCCCGGCTCGGGAATCCCGGCCGGTTCGATCCCGGAATTCGTCTGCCGCAGCCAGCGCCCGTCCGGGACGGCCTTCCAGGCGATGAAGGCCACGCGTTGCGCGCGCATCTCCTCGGCCAGTCCCGATGTATCCAGCTGCCGCGTGATCAGCCCGTAGTGGGAGTGCATGTCCGACACGGGGATGGGCTGCTGCGCTTGCGCCCTGGCCATATGGAGCGCAAGCGCTGCGAGCGGGTAGCAAAGCGCAATTCGGCGTGTGGGCATGGAGGCTTCCTTGTCGCGCGGATGCCGCGAGGTCTCAACCCAGCTCGAACGTCGTGATCCCGTACAGGCCGTGCAGGGTCACGGGTGGCGGCCGGCCGGTGTACATGCGCGCGGTCTCGAAGACCATCCGCATGCCGTGGCGCTGCGCCAGTGCCAGCGCGGCCGGGTTCGACTCCGGCAGGTCGAGGCAGACGGCTTCGTCGGCCCCCACGCGGGAGCACAGCGCGAGGTAGAGGCCCTCGGCGATGGCTTCGCGTTCGGCGAACAGCGGTCCGATCTTCCAGCCGCTGCGGCAGCGCCGGACCAGCCCGTAGCCCTGCAGCCGGCCGTCCTCGATCCAGGCGCGGCCGGCGGCGTCGGGCTGCGCCAGCCAGGCGCGCAGGAAGGCCGTGCGTTCGGCGGGGAAGTACGCGCGGTCGTACGCGCACACTGCGGCGAAGGGCACGCCGGCGAGATCGACGATCCGCGCGTCCGCGGGGGCGGACGCCCCGCCGCGTCCCTCGTGGCGCATGTTGCGCCAGGCCAGTTCGAAGCCGGACTTGCGGTAGTTGGGCTGCTGCGCGGGCACGCCGTCCAGCCCGACCTGCCGGCCGGCTGCGGAGGCCATCCCATGCTGCCACAGCGCCCAGCCCAGCCCGCGCCCGCGCCATTCCGGCCGCACGATGTAGAGACCGAGGAAGGCGAAGCCCGGCTCGTACCTGACCACCGAGATCGAGGCCACCGGCTCGCCCTGCAGCGTGCCGACGAAGAAGCCTTCGGGATCGGCCGCGCGGAAAGTCTCCGCATCGTGCAGGCCCGGATTCCAGCCCTCCCGGGCCGCCCACCCGATCGCGAGCGCGACTTCCTCGCGCGTCATCGTCCGGGTGGCGTAGCCGGCTTCCACGCCCCCATCCTAGATCGCGCGCGGGGTTTCCTCCAGTGCCTTCACGGCAGCACACCCTTGCCGAGCCGGCCTTCGATGGCCTCCACGGCGACGCGCACGCCGTCTTCTTCCGCCATGGCCGCACCCAGGCGCGCGGCGTTGCGCGCCAGCGCCGGGTCGTCCAGCACCGCGCGGATCGCGGCCTGGAGCCTGCGCGCACGCAGGCCCTGGCGGCGCTGGCTGGGGCCCGCCACGCGCAACCGTTCCAGCTCCTGGCCCCAGAACGCCTGGTCGGCGATGTGCGACACGACCACGCTCGCCCGGCCGGCGCGCAGTGCGGACTGCGTCGTCCCCGAGCCGCCATGGTGGACGATGGCGGCGCAGCGCGGAAAGAGCAGCCGGTAATCGGCCCATTCGACCGCGCAGGTGCGCGGATCCTGCGGCACCAGAGGGAGCAGGGCGGCCGGCAACTGGAACACCGCGCGGCAACCCAGCCTCGCGACCGCGCGCGCCCACAGCGCGATCGTCTCGCGCGCGTCGGCATGGGCCGGCATCATGCTGCCGAAGCCGAAGAACACGGGCGGGTCGCCACCGGCGAGGAAGCGCTCCAGCGGGTCTGGCAGCGGTCGGACGGGCGCGTCGGCGGGGTTGAGGAAGCCCGCGACGACGTGGTTGGGCCCCCAGTCGGCGGGCCGCCGGCAGATCTGCGGGCTGACGGCGACCAGGTTCAGGAGCGGGCTAGCCCACGCCCCGGTCATCGTGTCCCGCACCGGCGGCAGGCCGACCGCGTGGCGCTGGCCGTTGTAGCGCGGCAGGAAGATGCGGTTCAGGATCCAGGCCGCGAGCCGCCAGCCCGGCCCGTGCGACCAGCGGCCCGGGTCGGGCAGCCCCGGTGCGGCGCGTTCGCGGGTCGGAATGCAGTTGTGCACGATGGCGAGCGTGGCGGCGGGGACGCCCGCGTGCTCCGCGGCGATGCGCAGCGGATAGGCGAAGAAGTGTCCGACCACCGCGTCGCTCCTCGCCACCATGTCGTGGGCGGCGCGCAGCATCGCGGGGGCCGCCGGGTCATAGCCGTGGCGCAGGATCACCTCCACCTGCCGCAGGGGATTGGACAGGGCGAGGACCTCGCGCCACAGCCGCTCCTGCGACTGCGCGTCGGCGCCGGGCAGGGGCACCTCCACCAGCTCGTAGCCGTCGGCCAGGGCGTGGCGCCGGTAGTCGCGGCGCGCGTTGTCGGTGACGACGAGGCGCACCTCGTGGCCCCGGCGCACGAGGCCCGCGGCAAGCGCGAGGAAGGGCGTGACGTCGCCCTCGCTGCCCCAGGTCTGCAGGCCGATGCGCATGCGGCGTTTGTACCCGATGGCGGGCTTCGCCAGGGCTCCCGGCACCGCTTTCTACAATGGGGCCCGATGGACCTTGCGTTCGCCCCTGCCGTCGCCACCGTGCCCGCGCCGGCTCGCCGGGCCGGCTGGATCGCGATGGCGGTGTTGCTGGCGACGCTGGCCGGCTGCTCCACCACGCCGGAGCGCGGTCGCCAGCCCGCGGGCGCGAGCACGCCCTCCGGCGCGAGCACGCCCTCCGGCGCGAGCACGCCCTCCGGCGCCGAGATCGCCCGCGGCAGGGCCTCCTGGTACGGGCCCGGCTTCCACGGCAAGCGCACGGCGAGCGGCGAGCGCTTCGACATGAATGCCCTGACGGCGGCCCACCGGACGCTTCCGTTCGGCACCCGCGTGCTGGTGCGCAATCCCCAGAACGGCCGCGAGGTGGTGGTGCGCATCAACGACCGCGGCCCCCAGGTCCGCGACCGCCTCATCGACCTGAGCAGGGCGGCTGCCGCCGCACTGGACCTCCTGCAGGCCGGCGAAGCGACCGTCGTCCTGCTGGAGCTCTGACGAAGCGGCCCCCGCTTGACGGGCATCAAGGGGGCGCGTCGCCCACCAGCGGCGGGGGGAGCGCCTTGGCCTGAAAATACGGACCATGGCCACGCGCGAGAGACACGCGTCGTGGCGTCACCGGTCCCCGGCAGGCAGTTCCAGCCGCGACCCGTGCCGGGTGTGCATGGCATGCACGCCCCCCAGATCCCATCCGAACAGCCGCGAGAGCCGGGACCGCCCTGCACCCCGTCGAGAGACCCGGGGGTGGGCATTCCCGTCGCAGCCGAACGCTTTATCCATCCGCATCACCAGGAAAACCACCATGCGCATCGCATTCATCGCCCTGACCCTCGTCGCCGCAGCGCCGCTGGCCCATGCCGCCGGCAACGGCGAGCATCCCGCCATCGTCGCCCGCCGGGTCATCGCCGCCCAGGGCTACGACTACGCGTCGAAGTTCTATCCGCACCCTGCCGGGATGAAGTTGGTGGCCGACGCGTCCCGCACGAAGACCGAGCACGCCAGCCGGAACTGACCGGGGGGCGGCGGCCGGCGCGGTTCAACCGACCGTGTCGCGCTTCTTGCGCAGCTCTTCGATCTCGCGCTGGATCCCGATCCGCTTGCTCCGCAGTTCCTCGATGCGGCGCAGGATCTGCGCGAACTCCTGATGGCTGGCACGGGAGGCGACGAGCCGCGCGGCCTGCTGCAGAGCCTCGGCCTCTTCTCGAAGGGCCTGGTCCAACCGGGGCCTGAGGGTGTGCGGCACGAAGCGACGGGGTTCGTTGGGAAGATCCCAGTCTAGGGGCGCGCAAGCCGCAGCGGGCCCCATCTCCCCCATTTGAGCGAGGACTCGGCGCTACGCGGGATCCGGCGCCTGGATCGGCCGAGCCTGCGCTGCCGGCCGGAACGCATCGGAGAAGCAGGCTTGCTCGTCCAAGCCGTGCGCCAACAGCGCCGGCACCGCGGTGTCGACCATCCGCACCGAGCCGCAGACGTAGACCTCGATGCCCGCGAGATCCTGGGCGTCGGCCAGCATCGCTTCGTGCACGAGTCCCGTGCGGCCCGTCCAGCGGTCCTCCGGCCGCGGCTCGGACACCACCGGGACCACGCGGAACTGCGGATGATCGCGCTGCCACTGCTGCGCGAGCGGCAGCAGGTACAGGTCCGCCGGCCGCCGCACGCCCCAGTACAGCCGCATGGGCCGCGAGATGCCGCGCCGGAACGCGTCCTCCACGATGCTCTTGACCGGTGCGAAGCCGGTGGCTCCGGCGACGAAGAAGATGGGCCGCTCGCTGGCCGCGAGGCGGAAGCTGCCGAGCGGGCCTTCGAGGCGAAGCGTGTCGCCCGCGCGCAGGCCGTCGAACACGCGGCCCGTGAAGCGCCCGCCGGGAATGCGGCGCACGTGCAGTTCGATCTGCGCGTCGTCATGCGGCGGGTTGGCGAAGGAGAAGGCGCGGCGCTGGCCGTCTTCGAGGATCACGTTCAGGTACTGGCCGGCCGCGAAGCGCACGCGTTCGCCGCCCGGCAACCCGATCCACAGGCGCATCACATCCTCGGCCAGCCGCTCCATCCGGACCACCTTGCCGGCGAACTCGCGCACTCCCGCGGCGGCCCACGCATCGACGGCGACGGCCACGTCCTGCAGCGGCACCGCGCAGCACAGGAGCGCCTTGCCCTGCATCTTCAGCGCGTCGGGCAGCGCATGGGCCTGGTACGGAAGATGCGCGACGGTGCCCTGCTCCACGCTGCACAGGCAGGCACCGCAGGCGCCGTTGCGGCACTCGAAGGGCAGCGGCAGGCCGTGCCGCAGCCCGGCGTCGAGCAGCGTCTCGTCGGGCCGCACCGGCACCAGCACGTCTTCGCCGGCAGGGCCCGCCAGGGTCATGCGGTGCCCGGTCGCGCCGGCGCCGCGGCGGCGGGGCCAGAAAGGCAGCGTCGCCAGCAGCACCGTGCCGGCGCCGACCAGGGCCCAGGCCGGCCCCGGCGCGCCGCCGGCGATCCACGGGAACAGCGCGAGGTAGAACCAGTCGGGCGCGATGCGCGCGACGGCCTGGCCCAGTTCGGCGGCGCCGCCCTGGCTCAGCGCCGGCCAGGCGAGCGACAGCAGCAGCAGGGCCGCGGCCAGGCCGAGCGCGATCGGCCGCGGCGGCAGCGTGCGCGCCTTGGGCACCCGCTGCACGTGCACCCACATCAGCAGCAGCACCGCCAGCGGCAGCCCCACGTGCAGGAAGGAAAGCAGCGAGAAGAAGCGGTCGCTGATGCTGCTGGCGTAGATGAAGTTGCGCATCAGGCTGCCGCCGAAGGCCGGCAGCCAGTCCAGCCACTCGAAGCTGGTGACGGCCACGAACTGCGCCAGCCGGTCCCACGGCAGCATGTAGCCGTTGATGCCGGACACGTACACCAGCCACACCAGCGCCACGCCGGTGAGCCAGGAGAACCAGCGCCAGCCGCGGAAGCGGTCGAAGGCGAAGTGCCGCAGCAGGTGCAGCAGCATGGTCGCCACCATCGCGTCGGACGCGTAGCGGTGCACGCTGCGCATCACACCCCCGGCGAACCACTGCCCGTGCGTGAGCGCCTCGACCGAGGCATGCGCCGCCGCCACGCCGGTCTCGAAGAAGGCGTAGAGATACAGCCCGCTGGCCCCCACCAGCCAGAACAGGAAGAAGGTGATGGCCCCGAGGTGGTACAGCGGATTCAGGCGCTCGCCGAAGGCCGCGTTGAACACGGCTTCCGCGCGCAGCAGCAGCCCTTGCAGCAGCGCCTGCAGCCTCGCCATCACGCCGCCGCCACGGACACGCGCCCCGGCGCCCCGGCGCGCATCGCGCGCAGCACCACGACCGCGAAAAGAAGGCCACCGACGATCGCGATCGCACCGCCCAGGCCCATGAGGCCCATGCCCGCCACTTCGCCGGTGCTGCGCAGCACCTGCTCCGTGCCTGCCACCTTGCGCTGCACGCCGTAGCCGCCCGACCAGACCAGGCCGACTATGTGCATCAACTGGCCGGCGCCGTAGATCCAGGGCTGCGCCGTCGCCAGCCTCCCCCGCGGCGCGGCATACCCGAGCGCCGGCAGCAGGTGGTAGACCAGTCCCATCAGGGCCAGCGTCACGCCGACGATGCAGCCGTGGTAGTGCGCCGGGATGCGCACGTTGCTGCCGGCGATGAAGACGCCGATCAGCCCGCCGGCGCCGAACAGCAGGAGGGAGGCGAGCAGGGCGGCGCGCCAGGGCCGCGCCTCGGCCCTGGGCGCGGGCGCCGTGCGCAGCCCCGCCAGCACGGCCAGCCCGATCGGCAGGATGGCGGGACCGCCACCGAGGCGCATGGCCCACGTGAGCAGCGCCCGGTGTTCCACGGAGGCCGGGTCGTGGGCGAGGTAGGCCACCGGCGTCACGAACACGCTGGCGAGCGCCAGCGCGAACATCAGCACGGTCACGCGCGGGCTCAGCGGCAGTCGCGCGCCGCAGGCACCGGCCAGCCACAGCCAGGCGACCAGCATCAGCAGGGTCCAGGTGAATTGCAGCGCATGGCCGCCGCCCCAGAACAGGATCTCGTAATAGGCCTTGCCGGCCAGTTGCGCGGGCAGCACCGCCCACGACCAGCCGAAGGCGAGCAGCGCCACGGCGCCCGCGATGGCGGCCGCGTTGAGGCCGAAGCGCAGCGCGCCGGGGCCGTCGAAGTCCAGCCCGAGCCGCGGCGATTGCGCCAGCGTGCGCCACACGAGCAGCCCCGCGCCGAGGCCGAAAAGCAGGAGGCCGCCGAGGAACAGGCGCGAGTCCAGCACCGGGATGTAGTTCGCCATCACCGGCTCGCCGGGGGCGAGGAAGGGCGCCAGCGCCATGGCGGCGGTGCCCGTCGCCGCCAGCCCGAGCGCGACGCGGCCGGTGGCCGACGCGCGCGGCGCGGTGTTCAGGCTCCACAGCATGCCGGCGAGGGCCACGAACCAGACCAGCACGGAGAGGTCCACGTGCACCACCAGCGCGACCCGGAAGAAGTCCGCCGTGGGCAGCAGGCCGTTCAGGCCGGGCGTGCGCGAGGCCACCAGCAGCACCGAGAACAGGCCCGAGCCGGCCAGCGCCGCGAGCCCCAGCCCCAGCCAGCCGCGCGCGAGCGCGAGCCGGGCGTCGCGCACGACGGGCAGGTCGTAGGCGGCGGCAGTCTGCACCGGCCGCGGGCGCGGGGCGGCGCCAGCCGGCAAGGAAACGGGCAGCGTGTTCATGAGAAGGTGATGCCTCCTTTTTCCGGGTCGAAATCGATCACCAGCACCTGCGCGGGGGCCAGCCGCAGGGTCGTCTCGCGCGTGTAGCCGAAGGTGCCGCCGGCGGCGTCCTTCAGCCGCACGCGGATGCGGTGCTCGCCGGCGGCGACGTTCAGGCGGTGGTAGACCGAGGATGGGCCGTCGCGCGACAGGCCCGAGGGCTGCGCGACGTGGCGCAAGACGCTCGCGCCGTCGAGGTCCACCTCGATCTCGACCGGCGCGCGCTCGCGTTCGCACTTCAGCGGCGTGCGCATGTTGGGCGCCAGCTTCGCCAGCTCCTCGGGCGTGGCGGGGCGGCAGGGCGCGATGCGCTGCCCGTGGTGGATGAAGCTCACCTTCAGCACGGCCTGCTGCGGCGGCAGCGCCTGCCAGGCGGGCCAGCGCGAGAACACGCCGACGAAGAGCGCGAACAGGCCGTACAACAGCGCCTGCGCGAGCCAGGTCTTCCACTTCTTCATGCAGTCGTCTCCAGGGCCGCGCGCACGCGCGCCTCTTCGCCGGCGTCGGCCCACACGGTGCGCCAGCCGGTCGCGCGAGCGGTGGGCCGCAGCTGCGGCTCGCGCCGGCCCTGCAGCCGCGCCTCGGTCCAGCGCGGGCCCAGCCGGTATTCGCAGCCGCCCTCGCGGCAGCCGCTCACCAGCACGCGCGTGGCGCCCTGGCGCAGCGCATATTCGACGAAGGACGGCGGCAGCATGCCGGTGCAGGGCAGGGAGAGCACCAGCCGGCGCGGGCCGGCGAGTTCCTCGACGCGCGCGCCGTGGTCGCAGCCGACCACGATGTCCCGCGCACCCGCTTCCAGGCCCCGCTGCAGGCGTTCGCGCAGCGCGGCCAGGGGGCGGTGCGGCAGGTCGATGCCGGTGATCGCCCCGGCGCGCAGCGGCGTCGAGGAAGGACAGGCACCCGTGCAGATGCCGCAGCTCGCGCACGCGGCCGCGCGCACCTGCGCGAGCTGCAGCCGGCGGCGGGTGGGATGCGGCACCAGGGTGATCGCGGCATAGGGGCAGTCGGCCACGCAGCGCCCGCAGCCGTTGCAGTGCTCGGGCGCGACCTGCGCCGGCGGCGCGCGCTCGGCCGGCCGCGCGAAGGGCAGCCACAGCAAGGCGGCGAGGGCGAGGGCCAGCAGGACCCAGGCGAACGCGTCGGAGGTGGCGGCCGCGAGCGGATGCACGAACAGCAGCAGCCAGTCGAAGTCCAGGCGCGCGGGCGCGTTCGCAAGATCCGCGGCGCCCTGGTCGGACACGGGCAGCGCGAAGGCGAGCAGCAGCAGCGCGAGCATCGTCCCGGTGGCGAGCGCGCGCTGCGGGAACACGCGCGCGCTGCCGATGCGCTGCACGTGCGCCCAGCAGCCGAACACCAGCAGCAGCGGCAGGCCCAGGTGCACGAACACGAACAGCGAGAACAGCCGGTCGCTCACGCCGCCGTGGAGGAAGTTGCGCGCCAGGGGCGAGCCCAGGAAGCCCAACGCGTCCAGCCATTCGGCGGTGGCGGTGGCCGAGAACTGGCCGAGCCGGTCCCAATGGAGCCAGAAGCCGCCGATCGCGCAGGCGTACGCCAGCGGCAGCAGCAGCACGCCGGTGATCCATGCATGGCGCCGGACCCCCCCGTAGCGGCCCCAGGCCCATTCGCGCGCGAGATGCAGCACGGCCAGCAGCACGAAGGCGTCGGCCGCGTAGCGGTGCATCCCGCGCAGGGCGCTGCCGGCGCTGAAGGGCTCGCGCGAGAGCGCGCTGATGGACCGGAAGGCGCCTTCGGCCGACGTTTCCAGCAGCGCATACAGCACGATGCCGGAGACCGCGAGCAGCCAGAGCAACAGGAAGGCCAGCGCGCCCAGCTGCTTGAGCGGGTTGCCGGCGGCGCCGAACGCGCCGTCGAAGGCGTGCTCAAGCGCGCGCAGGCAGTGACGCACGGCGGCGCTCCCGGCGCCGCACCCGCCACTCGTTGAGCATGTACAGCGCCACGGAAAGGATGAAGGTCAAGCCGCCGGCGATCTCCAGGGCCAGGCTGTAGTCGACCCGGTAGGTGCCCGTCTTCGGGTCGTACACGGTGCAGAGGATGCGGATGCGGTCCACGAGCTCCGTGATCGCGCCCTGCGGCGGCAGCGGCTGGCGCGCGATCAGGTCCTTCAGGGCCTCGCCGAGCGTGTCCACCGCCGGCTGGTCCCCGTAGACCTGGCGCACGATGCGGCCCTGCGCATCCACCAGCGTGACCTGCAGCACGTGGTCGAAGCCGGCCGGCGTGGCGGCGTACAGGAAGCCGAACTCGCGCGTGAGGCGTTCCACGACGGCGGCGGGCGCGCTGAGGAAGTCCCAGTTGGCCCGCACGATGCGGTGCTGCGCCGCGAAGGCCTTGAGCGCCTGCGGCGAGTCGGCCGGCTGGTTGAATCCGATGCTGAGCACCTGGAACTGGCGCTCGCCGAAGCGTGCTTCCAGCGCCCGCACCGATTCGTCGAGCGCGCGCGTGGCGGCGGGGCAGGCCTGGAAACAGCCGGTGTAGACGAAGCTCACCAGCAGCGGCCGGCCGTGGAAGGCGGCCAGGCGCACGGGCCGGCCCTCGCGATCGAGCAGGTCGAAGTCGGCCACCGTGCGCCCGAGCGCCGCCTGGCTGGCGCGCAGGGCTTCGGTGCGATCGAGCACCGGAAGCTCCTGCGCCGCGGCGAACGACGGCGCCAGCAGCAGCGCCGCGGCCGCCCGGCGGAGGGCGGCACGCCAGCAGATGCGGTGCCGTGTTCGCATGGGCTTGCTATCGCAGCAGGGCGTCCGCCGTGGCGGCGAGCAGCAGGGCACTCAGCTGCACCAGCGAGGCGAAGAAGCAGCCCAGCGCGGAGGACCGGCCGGGGCTGCGCGCCAGCCGCCCGGCCTGGCGCAGGAACCAGGCGCCGCCGCCCGCCGCGCCGAGCCCGTAGATCCAGCCGGCTCCGCAGGCGAGCGGCAGCAGCGAGGCCGCGACCAGGGCGAGCGTGCTGCCGAACACGATGCGCGCCGCCCGCGCGTCGCCCACCACGACCGGCAGCATGGGCACCCCCGCCTGCTGGTAGTCGCTGCGGTTGGCGATCGCGAGGCTCCAGAAGTGCGGCGGGGTCCAGAGGAACAGCACCAGTGCCAGCAGCCAGCCCTGCGGGCCGGGCAGCGGGTCGGCCGCGGCCGCGCCGGCCAGCACCGCGAAGCTGCCGGCCAGGCCGCCGATCACGATGTTCCAGTGCGTGCGGCGCTTCAGCCACAAGGTGTAGACCACGCCGTAGAAGAACGCGCCGAGGAACACGTAGGCGGCCGCCGCGGCGTTGAGGCAGGCCCAGGCCGCGCCCACGGCGCCGGCCAGCAGCAGCGCGAACAGCAGCAGCCACGCCGGGTGGTGCGGCAGCGCGCCGGTGGCGAAGGGCCGCCGGCGCGTGCGCGCCATCCTCCGGTCCGACTCGTGCTCCGCGTAGTGGTTGAACGCCCCCGCGCTGGCGGAGGCGACGAGCACCGACAGCGCGAGCACCAGCACCTGGACGCCATCGAGCCGCGCACCCGGCGTGACGGCCAGGCCCACCAGCGCGGTGACCATGATCAGCACGCCGATGCGCAGCTTGAACAGCGACAGCACTTCGCGCGCCAGCAGCAGTCCGCGCGGCCTGGCGAGGAGGGCGGTGGTGGTCATGGGCCGCCTCCGCTCAGCTCAGGCCCCAGAGCTGGCCGAGGTACTTCCAGTTGATGAAGTAGTACAGCACGAAGGCCAGCAGGAACAGCATCGCGAGCATGAAGGTGCCCGGAGCCGCGAAACCCGCGGAACCGTAGGTCTGCGCCACCACCGTGGGCGCGGCGCGCGGCACCGGCGTCGCCGCGCCGACCGCCGCGCCGCCTTCGAGCTTCTTGCCGAACAGCAGCGAGCCCACCGTCACCAGGATGTAGATGCCGCCGCCCGCGATGGCCGCCACGCCGGCGATGCCGACCAGGCCCATCATCAGGTAGGCCGCGCCCGGCCACTCGTAGGCGAGTGCCGCGCCCTGGAAGGCCATGTCCCAGTGGCGGCGCGAGACGCCCAGCGTGCCGGCGCCCATCATCACCAGGCAGAAGAAGTACATCGACAGGCCGAACAGCCAGGGCTGCAGCTTCGCAAGTTTCGGCAGGAAGATCTCGCGCTTGAACAGCACCGGGATCAGGAAGTAGGTGAGCGCCATGAAGGACAGCGTGGTGCCCACGACGACCGTGGCGTGGAAGTGGCCCGGCACGTAGATCGTGTTGTGGATCAGCATGTTCAGCTGCTCGGTGCCCATCATCACGCCCGAGATGCCGCCCAGGAAGCCGAAGCCCACCAGCGCGATCGCCACGCCGGAGAACACCGGGTCGCCCCAGGGCGCCTTGCGCAGCCACTCGAACAGGCCCCGGGTGTAGCCCTTCTGGCGCTGCGCCACCTCGATCGCGCCGGGAATCGTGAGGCCATGGATCATCGACGCCAGCACCGCGAAGTACATGAAGTAGCTGGTGTTGACCACCTTCCAGCCGGTGGACATGCCCGGGTCGGCCAGCAGGTGGTGCGCGCTCGCCAGCTGCAGGAACAGGATGTACAGCAGGAAGGCGCCGCGGCTCACCCGCTCGGACATCGGCTTGGCGCCGAAAGCGATCGCCGCCACCGCGTACCAGATCGAGATGTGCGCCGACACGTTGATCTGCTGCGAGGAGTGCCCGAAGGCCCACCAGATCGTGCGGTACATCAACGGGTCGACCTCCTTCACCAGCCCGACGGACATCAGGAAGGTCGGGATCAGGATGATCGCGCCGGAGGCGATGGTGAACACCGCGATGATCGCGGCGGTGATGGCACCGAAGGTCACCAGCGGCACCGAGCCTTCGTAGGTGCGTTCGCGCTTCGCGACCACCAGCGTGCCGAAGAAGACGAAGCAGCCGATCAGCGCGCCGACGGCGAACAGGATCAGGCCGAGGTAGAAGGCGGGCGACGCCATCATCGGCACGTAGGACGTCATCATCACGCTGGAGCCGCCCTGGAACACCGCCACGTTGTTCGTGACGGCGCCGATCAGCATCAGCGCGAAGGCGAGCCATGCCATGTTGGGCGTGGCGAGCCGGCAGCGCAGCAGGGTCGACGAACAGAAGTACAGCACCGCCATCTCGAAGAAGATGATCCAGAAGATCAGCATGTCGATGCCGTGGGCGGTGAGCACCATGTAGAAGGTGTCGGCGGCGAGCCAGTGGATGGCGGGCCAGCGCGTGAGCACGACGCCGATGGCCAGCAGGCCGCCCACGAGCAGGGCGACCACCGCCGTGACGGCGTTGACGATCATCAGGCGCTCGGCGCGGGCCTCGAACTGCAGGCCGCTGCGCGGGCAGGTGCGGTAGGTGGTGACGGCCCCGGGCGAAGCGGGCGGGGCGGGCAGGACGGCGGACATCGTGGGGCTCCTACTTCACGTAGATGCGGCCCACCATCGTGTGATGGTTGATCCCGCAGTATTCGTTGCAGACGATGGAGAAGGTGCCCGACTGGTTGGGCGTGACCTTCACGACGTGTTCGTAGCCCGGCACCACCTGGATGTTGATGTTGGCGGGCTGCAGCGAGAAGCCGTGGTTGTAGTCCATGGCCGTGAGATGCAGCCGGTAGGTCTTGCCCTTTTCCAGCTCCAGCATCGGCCACCAGGACCACAGGCGCGCGATCAGGTAGACGTCGACGTCCGCCGGCGGCGCGACCACCGGGATCTTCTGGTCCGTCTCGGTGCGCACGGTGTACTTGTCCACCATCGCCTGCGTCTTCGCCGAGAACTTCTCCGGCGTGGTCTTGTAGGTCTCGGTGGAGAGGTTCTGGCGCCCGTAGGCATGCCAGTAGATCATCATGATGAACATCACCATGCACCACGCGAAGGCGATGGCGATCCAGGTTCCCTCGACGCGGTCCAGCGGATGCTTCCACCAGAGCCGGTCGGCCGGCGGCAGGATGGCGCTCATGGGGGCCTCCTACTTCGCGACCGGGATGGTCAGGATGTCGATCACGCCCCAGAGCGTGTAGACGACCATCGGGATCAGCACGCCCAGG
Organism: Ramlibacter monticola; assembly: GCF_016722785.1. Classification (GTDB taxonomy): domain Bacteria; phylum Pseudomonadota; class Gammaproteobacteria; order Burkholderiales; family Burkholderiaceae_C; genus Ramlibacter; species Ramlibacter monticola. Next base: position 59,319 of record NZ_JAEQNE010000007.1, read on the forward strand.
AACAGCAGCAGGAAGGGGTTGTCCAGCAGCTGCTGCATGAAGGGGACGTCACCCGTTTCATCGTGGTCCATGTCTTGTCTCCTCTCGTGTGTTTCTGGGTGAATGTTTTTCCGACGCTTCTGGTCGGATATTGATCTGAAGCAAGGAGTGGTTGCTTCGGCGCGCGCCCGCAGGGAGAACCCTGCGTGGCGCGCGCGCCGCACGCCCCTACGATGCGCCGCATGTCCACAGGAGCCGCGAGGCTTTCCACGGTGCGCAGGATCGCTGTCGCCTGCGCGGTGCTGATGCTCGCCATCACGAGCCTGAGCGCCTACATCCGGATGGCGCGCATCGGCCTGGGATGCGCGCCCTGGCCGCAGTGCTACGTGCAGCGGGCGACGATGCCGACCGAGGCGGTGGCGGCCCTCGATGGCGACGCCGTGGTAGCGGCGCGCATCGCGCACCGCGTCACCACATCGGCGGCCATGCTGCTGATCGTCGCGCTGTTGTTCAAGACGCTCGCGCAGCAGCCGGTGCTGCGCAGCCAGGGCCGGCTGGCACTGGCGCTGCTGGGGGTCGCACTCTTTCTCGCCGTGCTCGGGCGCATGGCCGGCGATTCGCGCTGGCCGCCGGTCATCCTGGGCAACCTGCTGGGAGGCTTCGCCATGTTCGCGCTCAGCGTGCGCCTGGTGCAGGCTGCGAGTCCGGGTCCGGCGCCCGCCATGGGAACACGGGGTCTGCGGCCCTGGCTCATCGTCGCGCTGGGGCTGGGTCTGCTGCAGGCAGGGCTGGGGGCCATGGGGAGCGGAGAGCATGTGGCGCACGGATGCGGCGAATCGGCGCTGTGCGGACTGCACCGCATGGCCGGTGTCGCGGTGGGCGCGGCCTTGCTCGCGCTGGGTGTCGCGGCGTGGCGCGCCGGTCTGCGCGCAGGAGCCGCCATCGGCTTGCTGGCGGTGCTGCAGGTCGGCATCGGATGGCTGCTGGCGGGCGAGGTGGCACCGCTGGTGCTGGCGCTCGCACACAACTTCCTCGCGGCGCTGCTGCTGGCGCTGCTGGCATCGCTGCTGCCGCCGCGCGCCTGAACAACGTCACTCGCGTCAGGGTCACTCCCCGGCTCGCGTGAAGCGTGCCTAGAATAGATGCACATAAAATGCATCTTTAACCTCCGGACCACGGAGACGAGGTCGAGACCGCGATGACCCAGGAACCCAACTCCTCCTTTCCGTCGTTCTTCCGTGAAGCGCCCACGATCCGGGTGCACGACCCGCTGGCGAGCTTCCTCGGCGCCGGCGACGGCTTCATCGAGTACGGCTACGCCGACGCGGTCAAGCTGGCGGGACATTCCTGTCCCACGGTGGCCTCGGCCTTCCTCATGACGCGCGCCGCGCTGGCCGCGCTGTATCCGGACACCGCGCCCCGGCGTGGCGAACTGCGGGTGGAGCTGCGCGAGCCGCTGGAGGAGGGCGTAACTGGCGTCATCGGCAATGTTGCGGGCTTCCTCACCGGTGCTGCCGGTGACGGCGGATTCCAGGGCATCGCCGGTCGCTTCGGTCGGAGGCGCCTGCTCGCCTTCGGCGTGGCGATGGAGCCGCAGCTGCGGGTCACCCGGCTCGACTCGGGCGCGAGCGTCGGCGTGTCGGCGCGCATCGACCGGGTCGCGGGCGATCCGCGCCTGCGCCAACTGATGCCGCGCTGCGTAGGGGGAATCGCGAGCGCGGAGGAGCTGGCCCTGTTCGGCTCGCTCTGGCAGGAGCGCGTCCGGCGGCTCCTCCTGGAGCATGCCGACGACCCCGAAGTGATCGCCGTGCAGCACGAGGAATCCCTCCATGGCTGACGTCGCCGCCCCGCAGCCGCTGGAACAGGTCCTCACCACGGCGTACCGCCACGGCTTCGTGACGGACATCGAGTCCGACGCGCTGCCGCCCGGGCTCGATGAACACACCATCCGCGAGATCTCGCGGCGCAAGCGCGAACCGGAGTTCCTGCTGCGCTGGCGCCTCGCCGCGTTCGAACGCTGGCTCACCCTGTCGCCGCCCACCTGGGGCCAGCTGCGCATGGAAACGCCGGACTTCCAGGGTCTGTCCTACTACTCGGCGCCCAAGTCGCTGAAGGACGGTCCGAAAAGCCTGGAGGAGGTCGATCCGAAGCTGCTGGAGACCTACGAGAAACTGAACGTGCCGCTGCACGAGCGCGCGCGGCTGGCCGGCGTGGCCGTCGACGCGGTGTTCGACAGCGTCTCGGTGGGGACCACCTTCCGCGAGCAGCTGGCCCAAGCCGGCGTGATCTTCTGCTCCTTCTCGCACGCGGTGGAGCACCATCCGGAGATCATCGAGCGCTACCTGGGCAGCGTGGTGCCGCCCGGCGACAACTTCTACGCCGCGCTGAACTCGGCGGTGTTCTCGGACGGATCCTTCGTCTACGTGCCCGAGGGCGTGCGCTGCCCGATGGAGCTGTCGTCCTATTTCCGCATCAACGCGCGCAACACCGGTCAGTTCGAGCGCACGCTGATCATCGCCGAGCCCGGCAGTCAGGTGAGCTACCTCGAGGGCTGCACCGCGCCGCAGCGCGACGAGCACCAGCTGCATGCGGCCGTCGTGGAACTCGTGGCGCACGAGGAAGCGCAGATCAAGTATTCGACGGTGCAGAACTGGTATCCGGGCGACGAGCGTGGGCGCGGTGGCATCTACAACTTCGTGACCAAGCGCGGCCTTTGCGCGGGCCGGCGCTCCCGCATTGCCTGGACCCAGGTCGAGACCGGTTCGGCCATCACCTGGAAGTACCCCAGCGTGGTGCTGCGCGGCGACGAATCGGTCGGAGAGTTCCACTCGATCGCCGTGTCCAATCACTTCCAGCAGGCCGACACCGGCACCAAGATGATCCATATCGGCCGCGGCACGCGCAGCCGGATCGTCTCCAAGGGCATCAGCGCCGGCCATGCGCAGAACAGCTACCGCGGACTGGTGCGGGTCGCGCCGACCGCGGCCGGCGCGCACAACCACACGCAGTGCGACTCGCTGCTGATCGGGCCGCACTGCGGCGCCCACACCTTTCCGTACGTGGAGGCGGGCCGGGACGACGCGGTCGTGGAGCACGAGGCCACCACGACCCGCATCTCCGAAGAGCGCCTGTTCTATTGCCAGCAGCGCGGCCTGGCGGCGGAGGAAGCCACGGCCCTGATCGTCGGCGGCTTCTGCCAGGCGGTGCTGGAGGAACTGCCGATGGAGTTCGCGCTGGAAGCGCGTTCGCTGCTGGCCGTCTCGCTGGAAGGGGCCGTCGGCTAAAACGACATGGCCCTGCATCGCAACACCAAGGATCACACCCCGATGAACACTTCGACAAGCCTGCTGGAAGTGCGCGACCTGCGCGTGGCCGTGGGCGAGCACACCGTGCTGCAGTCCGTTTCGCTGCAGGTCGCGGCCGGCGCCGTGGTCGTGCTGATGGGCGCGAACGGCAGCGGCAAGAGCTCGCTGGGCCTCGCGCTCGCCGGACACCCGCGTTACCGCGTGACGGGTGGCAGCGCGCGCCTGGCCGGCGAGGACCTGCTGGCGATGGGCGTGGAACAGCGGGCCCGGGCGGGGCTGTTCCTGTCCTTCCAGGCTCCTCCCGACATTCCCGGCGTGAAGAACAACCTGTTCGTGCGCACGGCGGTGAATGCGGTGCGCGAAGCGCGCGGCGAAGCGCCGCTCGATGCGTTCGACTTCCTCGGCGCGGCGCGCCAGACGGCGGCGCGCGTGGGCCTGCCCGATGCGATGCTCAACCGGCCGGTCAACGACGGCTTCTCCGGCGGCGAGCGCAAGCGCAACGAGTTGCTGCAGCTGGCGCTGCTGCGGCCGCGCCTCGCCATCCTGGACGAGATCGACTCCGGCATGGACGTCGACGGCGTGCGTGCGGTCCTCGACCTGGTCGCGAGCCTGCGCGCGCAAGGCACGGGCTTTCTCGTGATCTCGCATTACCAGCAGATGATCGAGTCGCTGGCGCCGGACGCCGTGCTGCGGCTGGAGCAGGGCCGCATCGCCGAAAGCGGCGACCTCGCGCTGGCCCGCGCCATCGCCCGCACCGGCTACGCGCGGACTGCCGAAGCGGCGGTGGCGTGATCATGGACATGGCCTGCGACGAAGCGCTGCTGGCACGGGAGCACCTGCTCACCCACGGCTGGATCGCGCCGGGAGTGGAGTCCTTCCGTCATCTGCCGCCGCCGGGCGTCTCTGCCTGGCTGGGCGGCGGCGAGCTCGCGGATGCGGGTGACATGCGGGGCGGCTGGACTTTCGACTCGCTGCCCGGAGGGACGTCCGGCAACTTGCAGGTGCGATTGCTGGACGCCCGGGATGCCCGCCAGCGGCAGCAGTTGCTGGCGGACCTGGCGCCGCCAGCCGACGACGAGGCCGCACCGTTCGCCTGGGCGCACCGCGCACTGCTGCAGCGCGGCCTGCGGCTGGAGATTGCGGCGGGCGCCGAGACGACCTGGCTGCACCTCGCGCACCAGCCTTCGCTGCCGGTGGAGGCGCCGCTCCTGGTCCTGGACGTGCACCCGGGCGCCCGCTGCGTGCTGCTCGAAGCGCACGCGCCGGCGGCCGCGCCGGGGCTCGTGCAGAACCTGCAGGTGCACGTGCGCCTGGGCGCCGGCGCGAGCCTGCAGCACCTGCGCATCGTGCGGCCCGGGGCCGGCGAGCAGAGGGCCCACCAGGTCCACCTCCGGGCCGAGCGCGACGCGCGCTATGCCCAGTTCCTGCTGGCGGCGGGCTGCGGCTACCACCTGCAGCGCAACGTGTTCGAACTACAGGGACCGGGCGCCGAGGCGCAGGCCGGCGCGGTGGTGCTGGGGACCGATTCCGTGCTCGACCTGCAAATGCTCGCCCACCACGCGGCCCCCCGCACGCGCAGCGGCTTCGAGGTGCTGGCGCTGGCGCGCGGCGCGGCGCGCCTGGTGGCCAACGCCCGGACGCACATCGCGCCGGGGTGCGACGATGCGCAGACGCGCCAGCGGCTGGCGGGCATCCCCACGGGCGGCCAACCCAAGCTGGTGCTGCGGCCGCACCTGGAGATCCACCACGACCAGGTGCAGGCCGCGCATGGCGCCACCTGGGGCGCCGTGCCGGAAGAGGCCCTGTTCCTGGCGCGCCAGCGCGGCCTCGACGAGGTCACCGCCAGGGCGCTGATCCTGACCGGCCTCGCGCAGGCGGTGCTGGCGCGGACCATGGCCGACACGGCACTCCCAGGGCACCTGCGGGTCGAGGCCGATCTCGCCGCGGCGGTCGCCAGCCATCTCGGCGCCGCAGCGCCTGCACAGGAGGACTTCCATGGGTGACATGCTCCATCCCGGCACGCTGGCGGGCCGCTTTCCCGGCCTCGCGCAGCGCGTGCACGGCGAGCCGCTCGCGTACCTCGACAATGCCGCCAGCACGCACATGCCGCGGGAGGTGCTGGACGCGATGCAGGCCTTCGAGGAGCGCAGCCGCGCGAACATCCATCGCGGCGTGCACACGCTCAGCGAACGCGCCACCGCGGCCTACGAGCAGGCGCGGGCGCGGCTCGAGGCCTTCGTCGGTGCGGACGCACGGCACGAAATCGTCTTCACCTCGGGCACGACGGAATCGCTCAACCTGGTCGCGCACGGGCTGTCCGATGCCGGCATCGGGGCGCCCCTGCTTCGGCCCGGCGACGAGATCGTGGTCAGCGTCCTCGAGCACCATGCCAACCTGGTGCCCTGGCAGGCGGCCGCGCGGCGCTGCGGCGCGCGCCTGCTGTTCCTGCGGCCGGATCGCGAGGGCCGGTTGCATGCGGACGACCTGGCACGGCTGCTCGGGCCGCGCACCCGCGTCTTCGCGGTGACCGCCTGCGCCAACGCCACCGGCGAGAGGCCTCCTTACGAGGCGCTGCTCGCGCTGGCGGAGGAGGCCGGGGCGCTCACGGTGCTGGACGCAGCGCAGGCCATGGCGCACGAGGTGCCCGCGCTCGCGCACCTGGCCTGCGACTTCATGGCCTTCTCCGGCCACAAGATGTACGGTCCCATGGGCATCGGCGTGCTGGCGGGGCGGCGGACGGCGCTGGAACGGCTCGCACCGCTGCGGCTGGGCGGCGACATGGTGGAATCCGTGACCGAGACGCAGGCGAGCTTCGCCGAGCTGCCCGCGCGGCTGGAAGGCGGCACGCCCAACGTGGCGGGCGCCGTGGGGCTGGCGGCTGCCGCGGACTTCATCGACGAGGTCGGCCGCGCCCGGATCGACGCGCACGTGCGCGCCCTGCGGTCGCACGCCGTCGCGGGCCTGTCCGCACTGCCGGGCGTGTCCGTGCTGTCGCCCGCGTCCGTGGACTCTGCCATCGTTTCCTTCACCGCCGACGGAGTGCACCCGCACGACCTCGGCACCCTGCTCGATGCGCGCGGCATTGCCGTGCGCACCGGCCACCACTGCGCGCAGCCGCTGCTGGACTGCCTGGGGGTGGGGCCCACCACTCGCGCTTCCTTCGCCATCTACAACTCCCACGAGGAGGTCGAACGGCTGGTGGACGCGGTGGCGCCGGCACTGGAGATGCTGAGATGAGTACCGTCGACGAGGACCTGTACCAGGAGGTGGTGGTCGAACACAAGCGCGCGCCGCGCCACTTCGGGGTGCTGGAAGCCGCGACGCAGGAGGCGCAGGGGCGCAACCCGCAATGCGGCGACCAGGTCCGGGTGCAATTGCGGGTGGAGGACCACCAGGTGCGCGACATCCGCTTCAGCGGCCAGGGCTGCGCCATCTGCATCGCCTCGGCCTCGATGATGACCGAGGCGGTCCTGGGCCAGGACGAAGCCGCGGTGTGCGACCTGCAGCAGCGCTTCCGCGCGGTGCTGACGGGACAGCTGGAGCCGGAGGCGGCTTCGCTGGGCAAGCTGGTGAGCCTGGCCGGCGTGCGGCGCTATCCGAGCCGGATCAAGTGCGCGCTGCTCGGGTGGCATGCGCTGATGCACGCGCTGCGCCAGGAGGAAGGCGCGGCGGCGGAGACGACGCCATGAGGGTGAAACGCGAATCGGTGATCCTGCGGCGGGCGGTCACGGTGGAGTGCATCCCGGACGGCACGCCCGTGGAGCTGGACCCGGGCGACATCGCGCAGGTGACGCAGGCGCTCGGGTCGCACTTCACGCTGCTGCTGCACGGCCAGCTGGTGCGGCTAAAGGGCAGCGATGCCGATGCCATCGGCCAGCCGGTGCCGCAGCAGCCCGATTTCGCCGACGAGCCCGGGCTGGACCTGGGCGCGCGCGTCTGGCGCACGCTCGCAACCTGCTACGACCCCGAGATCCCGGTCGACATCGTGGAGCTGGGCCTGGTCTATCGCTGCGAGCTCGGCGAGCTGGAGGACGGCCGCGCCCGCATCGAGATCGACATGACCCTCACCGCACCCGGTTGCGGAATGGGGGATGTGCTGGCCGAGGAGGTCGCCGACAAGGTGCTGGCGCTCGAGGGTGCCGGCGAGGTGAAGGTCACCATGGTCTTCGATCCGCCCTGGGATCGCTCCCGCATGTCCGAAGCCGCGCAGCTCGCCCTGGGCCTGTGACCCGATTTCCAAAGCCTGGTCGGGGTTCAGGCTTCGGGAAGTCACGGCAGAGGCAGGCTGCCAGAATGCCCCACTGAATAGATGTAGATTGCATGCATGTTATAGCGCCGCCGCTTCCGGCGCAATACGATGGCGTCATGCGCCTCGCGGACTACACGGATTACACCCTGCGCGTACTGATGTACTGTGCCGCCAACCCTGAGCGGCTGGTCACGATCGCCGAGATGGCGGACACGTACGGCGTGTCCAAGAACCACCTGATGAAGGTCGTGAACGATCTTGCCAGGCAGGGCATCCTCGAGACGACGCGCGGGCGGGGCGGTGGCGTCCGGCTGCTGAAGCCGCCCTCCGAAATCGTCATGGGCAACGTGGTGCGGGCGGCGGAGACCGACTTCCGCCTGGTCGAGTGCTTCGAGCAGGAAACCAACACGTGCACGCTCACGGCGAACTGCCGGATGAAGCGCCTGCTCGACTCGGCGCTGGCCGCCTATTTCCGCGAACTGGACGGCGCGACGCTGGCGGACATCGTGGGTCCGCCGGCGAGCCGCGGGCGCAAGGGCGCCGGCATCGTCATCCCGATCAAGGCCGCGGCGCAGCCGCGGGCGCCGGCGAAGACGGCCCGCAAACGCCCTTAGCTCAGTGCGCTTCCGCCTGCCGCGCCGCCACGATCACGGCGGCCTGGTCCTCGCGCGCCCCGTTGAAGAACAGGTTCAGCGCCACCGCGGCGAGCGAGGACAGCAGGATGCCGGAATCGATCAGGGGATGGATGCCGTGCGGCATCCATTGCTTGAAGTTGGGCGCGATGAGCGGGATCATGCCGACGCCGATGGCGATGGCGACGATCAGGGCGTTGTGGCGGTTGCCCTTGAAGTCCACGCCGCCCAGGATGCGGATGCCGGTGGCCGTCACCATTCCGAACATCACGAGGCCGGCGCCGCCCAGCACCACCGTCGGCAGCGATTCGACCAGGGCCGCCATCTTGGGCAGCAGGCCCAGCACCAGCAGGATCACGCCGCCGGCGACGCACACGAAGCGGCTGCGCACGCCGGTCACCGCCACCAGGCCCACGTTCTGCGAGAAACTGGTGTACGGGAAGGTGTTGAAGATGCCGCCCAGCAGCGTGCCCAGACCGTCGGTGCGCAGCCCGCGCGCCAGGGCCCGCGCGTCGACCTTGCGGCCGGTCATTTCCCCGAGCGCCAGGAACATGCCGGTGGACTCGATCATCACCACGATCATCACGATGGTCATGGTCAGGATCAGCATCGGGTCGAAGCGCGGTGCACCGAACTGGAACGGCAGCACCAAGTCGAGCCATGCGGCCTTGCCGACCTTCTCGAAGGTCATCAGGCCCATCGCGGCCGCGGCCACGCCGCCGATCGCGATGCCGAGCAGCACCGAGATGTTCGCCGCGAAGCCGCGCCCGTACTTCGCGATCAGGAGGATGGAAACCAGCACCAGCCCCGCGATGCCGACGCCCGTCAGGTCCGCGTACTTCGGGTTGGGGACGCTGGGCAGCAGCGCCAGGCCCTTCGGCGCGGCCGGCAGCGGCGAGCCGGGCGCGCCCGCGGCGGCGGAGGCCTGCGACAGCCATTGCGCGTGCTCGGGGTTCACGACGCTCGGCGCCGTCGGCCCGAAGGGGTTGCCGAAGATCCAGTTGATGCCGATGCGCATCAGGCTGATGCCGATCACCGCGATGATGGTCCCGGTCACCACCGGCGGGAAGAATCTCAGCATGCGGCTGACCATCGGCGCGAGCAACACCGAGATCAGGCCGGCCGCGATGATGGCGCCGAAGATCAACTGCGCGCCGGCCGTGCCGGGGTTCGCGTTGGCGATGGCGACCATCGGCGCCACCGCGGCGAAGGTCACGCCCATCATCACGGGCAGGCGGATGCCGAACCACTGCGTGGCGCCCAGCGACTGGATCAGCGTCACCAGGCCGCAGCAGAACAGGTCCGCGGAGATCAGCATCGCCACCTGTTCGGGCGGCAGCTTCAGCGCGCGGCCGACGATCAGCGGCACCGCCACCGCGCCGGCGTACATCACCAGGACGTGCTGCAGGCCCAGCGCGGCGAGCTTGCCCGTGGGCAGTCGCTCGTCGACGAAATCGATTTCCTTGTGCATCGGGGGACTCCTCCGGTTGTCCGCAAGACTGTATGCAAGCGGCGTGCCGGTCCCGGTATGGAGAACCCTCGGCGCGGGGAGCGCGCAACCACAAGTTTGAGCGGCGTCAATGGGCGCTCGCGCGGCCTCCGCTCGCCGCGGCGCGCCGGCTCGCCAGCACGGCGAGGGCGATCAGCACGATCACCGCGGCCTGCGCCAGGAGACCCTGGGCATTCGGGTGGATGCCAAGGATGGGCACCGAGACGAAGGCCGCGGGAGTGGACTGCAGCACGCCGGCTTCCTGCAACGCCGCGACGCCGTTGCCGACGAAGACCACGGCCATCAGCACCAGCAGGCCCGAGGTCGCGGTGAAGAAGGGGCCGATCGGCAGGCGGACGCTGTATTTCAGGATGACCCAGGCCAGCGCCGCGAGCAGCGCCATGGCAGCGGCAATGCCCGCTAGCACCGGGCCGTGGCCTTCGGGGCCGGCCTGCGCCCACAGCGTCTGGTAGAACAGCACGATCTCGAACAGCTCGCGGTACACCGCGAGGAAGGAGATGCCGGCCATCGCCCAGAGCGTCTGCTTGCCGAGCGCCGCCGTCACGTGTTCGCGGATGAAGGCCTGCCAGGCCTGCGCGTAGGAGCGCTTGTGCAGCCAGAAGCCGACGTACAGCAGCATCGCGGCGGCGAGCAGCGCCGAGATGCCCTCGGTCAGCTCGCGGTTGGCGCCGCTGATTTCCCACAGGTAGCTCGCGACCACCCAGGTGACCGCGCCGAGCAGGACCGCGCCGATCCAGCCCGCGTGGATGTAGGGCAGCGCATCGTGGCGCCCGGTCTTGCGCACGAAGGCGATGATCGCGGCCAGCACGAGAATCGCTTCCAGGCCCTCGCGCAGCAGGATCAGCAGCGAACTCGCGAAGGCCGCCCCGGGGGACATGGCGTCGCCCGACAGGCGCTCGGCGGCGCGCTCCAGCAGGGCTTCGATCTTCGCTATCTGGGCGGCGATCGCCTCTGCCGGCGGCGCGGAATCGATGGCCGAACGCAAGGCCATCATCTCGCGCTCGGTCTCGGTGCGCAGCGGCGCGTCGAGGTTGTCCAGGCTGGCCTCGATCAGCTCGAAGCCTTCGAGGTAGGCGGAGATGGCGAGCTGGCGGGCGCCCGCGGCATCGCCCCGCTCGTAGGCGGCGAGCGATTCGCGCAGCTTCGCGCGGGTGAAGTCCAGCGGCGCGGGGCGGCCGGCGTCGAGCGCGTCTGGATGCGCCGTGAGCCAGGCGCGCACCGCATCGAGCGCCGCGCCGCCCTGCTGGCGGACCTCGCCGGGCGACTGCGTCACCAGCATGCGCAGGGTTCCGAGCTGCTCCTTGCCCTTGCCTCCGCGCCACAGGGCTTCGCCCTCGCGCAGGGTGTCCTGCGGCGCGCGCAGGCCGGCGGCGAGGAAGGCGAGGGCCCAGCGGTCCGACTCGGACAGCTCGGTGAAGGGGCGCATCGGCGTGCCCGCCACGCCCAGCGTGATGGTGTTGTACAGGCCGTAAACGCTGCGCTGCTGCATGCGCGCGTCGTCGTGGAAGTTGCTCGGCGCCGGATCCATGCCCTTGGCCGCGGGCCCGTCGCCGCGTCCGGTGGCGCCGTGGCAGGCCGTGCACTGCGCCTGGAACAAGGCCTGCGCCTTGCGCAGGTCGGGCGCCTGCCGGGGCGCGGTCGTGAGCTTGTAGATGCGCACCAGGTCCGCCATGACGGTGCGCGCCTGCGCCGCCACCTGTTCGCCGGGGGCCTTGGCATCCACCCGGGCCAGCAGTTCGCGCGTCCTGGCCAGCAGCGCCGGCTGCTCCGCGTGCGCGGGCAGCTCGCCGATCAGCGCCAGCGAGCGGGCCACGAACTCGCGCTGCTCCTGGTACTCGCCCGCGTCGGCGACCTTGCCGTCCTTCACCGCCTCGGGGTAGTCGACGCTGACGTAGTCCAGCATGTGGATCACGGTCTGGGCCTTGTCCCCGGCGCCCTGAGCGAAGGCCAGCGGATGCCAGGCGCAGGCGAAGAGCAGGGCGGCGAGCAGCCGGAGCCAGAAGGCGGGCGAGGAGGAGGTGCGGTGGTTTTCTTGCATGGCGTTCGGCGGGCGGCGCGTTGGGCTGTCACGTGAGCGAATCATAATGCGAACTATTCGCATTACAATGCGATCGGCCCAGCTCAACAACAACCTTACCAAGAACTCGAACGATGTCGTTGCAAAAGCCCACTCCCGTCGCCGTTGCCGTCGCCCTGCTGCTGTCGGCCACGGCCCTCCAGGCCCAGCAGGCGCAGGCTCCGGAGAAGACCCTCTCCACCGTGATCGTCAACTCCAGCGCCGACGCCTCGGCGCAGGGCCTGTCGCAGCCCTATGCCGGCGGCCAGGTGGCGCGCGGCGGCCGCGCCGGCATCCTCGGCACGCGCGACAACATGGAGACGCCGTTCTCCATCACCAGCTACACCAACGAGTTCATCCAGGACCGGCAGGCGCGCAGCGTGGGCGAGGTGCTGCTGAACGACCCGTCGGTGCGGGTGGCGCGTGGATTCGGCAACTTCCAGGAGTCGTACTTCATCCGCGGCTTCATCCTGAATTCCGACGACGTCGCCTACAACGGCCTGTACAGCCTGCTGCCGCGCCAGTACATCGCCACCGAATTGTTCGAGCGAGTCGAGGTGCTGCGCGGGGCCTCGGCCTTCCTCACCGGGGCCAACCCGGGCGGCGGCGGCGTCGGCGGTGCGATCAACCTGCTGCCCAAGCGCGCGCCGAACGAGCCCTTGAACCGCGTGACCGTGGGCACCGGCAGCGGCGGCTACGGCCAGGTCGCGGCGGACATCGCGCGCCGCTTCGGCCCGGACGGCGCCACGGGCATCCGAGTCAACGCGGCGTACCGTGACGGCGGCACCAGCGTGGACGACGAGAAGGGCACGCTGGGTCTCGCCTCGGTGGGCCTGGACTGGCGCAGCCGCGACGTGCGCCTGTCGGGCGACGTCGGCTACCAGGAGAACCGGCTGAAGCGCACGCGTCCCAACGTCACGCTCGCCGGCGCGGACGTGACCAGCGTTCCCGCGCCGCCCGAGGGCTCCACCAATTTCGCCCAACCCTGGACCTTCTCGAACGAGCGCGACCTGTTCGGCACCTTCCGCGGCGAATGGGACCTCTCTCCCGCGCTGACCGCCTGGGCCGCCTACGGCCACCGCAGCAGCGAAGAGGCGAATTCGCTGGCCAACCTCACGGTGACCAACAGCAGCACCGGCGCCGGCAACCAGTTCCGCTTCGACAACCTGCGCGAAGACCAGGTCAACACCGGCGAGGCGGGCCTGCGCTGGAAAGGCCGCACCGGCAGCGTCGGCCATGAAGTCGTCGCCGCCGCGGGCCGCTTCAGCGGCAAGATCGACACCAGCTTCAACTTCAACTTCGCCAACCTGCTGTTCACCAACCTCTCCAACCCCAGCTTCTTCGCCGCCCCGCCGCTAGCCCCGTTGCCGCCGCTCGCGAACACGGGCACGACGCGGCTCACCAGCTACGCGCTGGGCGACACGCTGGCCCTGTTCGAGGATCGCCTCCTGCTCACGCTGGGCGCGCGTCACCAGCAGGTGGATCTCACGAGCTTCGGCACCCGCACCGACGAGAGCCGGACCAGCCCCGCCGTCGGCGCGGTGTGGCGCGCGAGCAGGCAACTCTCGCTCTATGCCAACTACATGGAAGGCCTGACGCACGGCGAGACGGTCCCCTTCACGTTCATCGACAGCACGGGCACCGCGCGCTCCACCGCGAACGGGGGCGCTGCCCTCCCGCCCGGCACGGCGAAGCAGGGGGAGATCGGCCTCAAGTACGACGGGGGCGACTTCGGCGCCGGCGTGGCGGCGTTCAGCATCACCAAGCCGCGCTTCACCATCGACACGGTTTCGGGCGTGGGCGCGGCGGGCGGCAAGGACAGGCACCAGGGCCTGGAGGCCACCGTCTTCGGCGCGCCGGCGCGTGGCGTGCGCCTGCTGGGCGGTGCGACCTGGCTGGACACCGAGCAACTCGAGACGGGCCTGGGCTCCACCCAGGGCAAGCGGGTGATCGGCGTGCCGGAGTTCCAGGCCTCCCTGGACGCCGAATGGGACGTGCCGGCGGCCCGCGGACTCACCTTCGATGCCCGCGTGACCTACACGGGCAGCCGCTTCGCCGACGCGGAGAACACGCTCAAGGTCCCCGGCTGGACCCGCCTCGATCTCGGCGCGCGCTACCTGATGGACGTGTCCGGGCGCATCGTCACGCTGCGCGGCCGCGTCGACAACGTGACCGACCGCAACTACTGGTCCTCGGTCGGCGGCTTCCCGGGTGCGGGTTACCTGGTGGTCGGCGCACCGCGCACCTTCACCCTGAGCGCCAGCGTCGACTTCTGAGCGGCCGCATGCCCCTGAGCGCGCGCACCATCCGCACCTGGTCCTGGCTGCACAAGTGGAGCAGCCTGGCCTGCACGGTGTTCATGCTGCTGCTGTGCCTCACGGGGCTGCCGCTGATCTTCCACGACGAGATCGGCGAATGGGTCGGCACGCGCGTCACGCCCCCGCCCATGCCAGGGGTGACGCGCCGCATCCCGCTGGACGAGGCACTGGGCGTCGCGCGCCGGGTGTATCCGGACCGCTTCGTGCAGTTCGCCTCGCAGGACGACGGCAGCGACGAGGCCTGGTTCGTCACGATGACGCCCACGCCCGCGCCCACCGCCGACTTCCGCCAGGTGGTCGTGGATGCGCGCACCGGCGGCGTGCTGCCCAGCGCGGGCATCGACCAGGGTTTCATGTGGCTGATGGAGCGGCTGCACGTGGACCTGTTCGCGGGGCTCGCCGGCAAGCTGTTCCTCGGTTCCATGGGGCTGCTGCTGCTGGTTTCCATCGTGTCGGGCGTGGTGCTCTACGCGCCCTTCATGCGCAAGCTGCCCTTCGGCGCGGTCCGCAAGGACCGCTCGCGCCGCGTGCTGTGGCTGGACCTGCACAACCTGCTCGGCATCGCGAGCCTCGCCTGGGCCCTGGTGGTGGGCGCCACCGGCGTCGCCAACACGCTGATCGACCTGGCGCAGGACTACTGGCGCGAGCACGAACTGCAGCCCCTGCTGGCGAAGTACCAGGGCGACACGCCGGTGCCGGTGCCGGACTGGGCCCCGGTGCAGCGCGCGCTGGAGGCGGCGCGCTCGCGCGTGCCGGGGACGAGCGTGTCCTTCATCGCCTTTCCCGGGACTTCCTTCGCGACGCCGCATCACTTCGCGTTCTACCTGCACGGCAGCACGCCGCTGACCGGGCGCCTGCGCGAAGCCGTGCTGGTCGACGCGCGCACGGCTGAAGTCAGCGCCGTGCCGCAGCGGCCGTGGTACCTCACGGCCCTGCAGCTCTCGCAGCCGCTGCACTTCGGCGACTACGCCGGATGGCCGATGAAGATCCTGTGGACCCTGCTGGACCTCGTCACGATCGTGGTGCTGGCCAGCGGGCTCTACCTCTGGCTGCGGCGCCGCGAGCCGCGCCCGGCGCCGGACGGGTCCGCGCTGGCCTTCACGGAGGCTTCCCCATGAACGAACAACTTCGCCGCGTCTGGTTCTGGCCGCTGGTGCTGGCCGTGTTCACGACGACCGGCCTCGTCAGCGCCCTGTTCTCCGAAGGCTGGGGCGACGTCTGGGCCTGGGTCGCGCTGGCGACGCCGCTGGCCGCCATCGGCTGGTGCTGCTCGCGCGGCGCGCCCGCGCGCTCAAGCGCGCCGTAGCAGGTCGAGGAGCGTGCGCGCGACCACCTTGGTGGCGCGCCGCAGGTCCTCCAGCAGCAGGTTCTCGTCCGGCCGCTTGGCGTTGGATTCGAGCACAGTGCGCGGCCCGGCGCCGTACATCACCCCGGGGACGCCCGCTTCGCCGTAGAGGCGCATGTCGGTATAGAGCGGCGTGCCCGTCGCGGGGATGTCGATGCCGAACAGCGCCTTGCCGTGCTTCTGCAGCATCTCCACCAGGGGCTGCTGGCCGGCCGAGGGCTGCATCGAATTCGCCAGCACCAGGCGCCTGATGTCGACCTGGATTCCGGGGCAGCGGGCAGCGGCGTCGGCGATCACCTGGCGCACCGCGGCTTCGACTTCCTGCGGGTTCTCCTCCGGGATCATGCGGCGGTCGAGCTTGAACACGACCCTGCCGGGCACGACGTTGGTGTTGGTGCCGCCGTCGATGCGGCCCACGTTGAGGGTCGGGTGGGAGATGCCGGGCACGGCCGAGCGCTGCTGCTTGTACTGCGCATTGAGCGCGTACAGGGCCTCCAGGATCTTCATCGTGGCCTGCAGCGCGTCGACCCCGCTCTCGGGAATGGCCGCGTGGGCCATCTTCCCGTTCACGGTCACTTCCAGCTGCAGGCAACCGTTGTGGGCCGTCACGACCTGGTAGCTGAAGCCGGCGGCCAGCAGCAGGTCGGGCCGGGTCAGCCCCTTGGCGAGCAGCCAGCGCGGCCCGAGTTCACCGCCGACCTCCTCGTCGTAGGTGAAGTGCAGTTCCACGCTTCCCTTCAGGGGCGCCTGCAGGGCCTCCAGCGCGCGCACCGCGAAGGTGTAGGTCGCGAAGTCGCTCTTGCTCACCGCGGCCGCGCGGCCGTAGATGCGGCCGTCCGCGATCTCGCCGCCGTAGGGATCGCGAGTCCAGCCCTCGCCCGGCGGCACCACGTCCCCGTGCGCGTTCAGGGCCACCGTGGGGCCGTCGCCGTAGCGCCTGCGGACGATCAGGTTGGTGATCGAGCCGAGCCCCTGCGCCTCCACTTCGGCCTGCGGCACCGGATGCTTCTCCGGCGCCAGGCCGAACCTGGCCAGCAATCCGGCCGCGAGCTCCGCGTGCGGGGCGTTGTTGCCGGGCGGGGTGTCGGTGGGGACGCGCACCAGTTCCTGCAGGAAGCGCACTTCCTCGTCGAAGTGGGCGTCGACCCAGGCGTCGAGGCGTTCGTAGTCGTTCATTTCGTTTCTTCCGCGAGTTGCTCCAGCAGGTGCCGGAAGGCCAGCACGCCGAGCTGCATGTCGTCGCTGGTGGTGGATTCGAGGGGGTTGTGGCTGATGCCGGAGTTCTGGCCGCGCACGAACAGCATCGCCTGCGGCATGACTTCGTGCAGCTTCATCGCGTCGTGGCCGGCGCCGCTGGGCATCAGGTACGCAGGCAGGCCCAGGGACTGCACCGCGCGCTCCCAGCGGGCCTGCCATTGCGGTGCGCTCGGGGCGGCGGCGGCACGCATCGTCTCCTCGACGGCGTGGTGCAGCCCGCGGCGCTCGCAGATCGCCTCCAGCTGCGCGAGCACGTCGGCGACCAGGGCGTCGCGCTGCGCATCGCGGGGGGCGCGCAGGTCCAGCGTGAACAGGCAGCGCCCCGGCACCACGTTGATCGAGCCGTTGGGCACCTGCAGGATGCCGATGGTGCCCACCGAGTCGCCGTCGCGGGCCGCGCGCTGCTCCACGTAGAGGGCCAGTTCCGCCACCGCCACGGCGGCGTCGCGCCGGCGATCCATGGGCGTGGTGCCCGCGTGGCTCGCGATGCCGGTGACCTCGCACTGGTAGCGCACACCGCCGTTGATCGAGGTGACGACGCCGAGCGGCAGGTCCAGTTCGTTGAGCA
Organism: Ramlibacter monticola; assembly: GCF_016722785.1. Classification (GTDB taxonomy): domain Bacteria; phylum Pseudomonadota; class Gammaproteobacteria; order Burkholderiales; family Burkholderiaceae_C; genus Ramlibacter; species Ramlibacter monticola. The sequence continues at coordinate 76,538 of NZ_JAEQNE010000007.1, forward strand.
CCGGCCCCTGCTCGATGTGCACCTCCACGAACCCCAGGTAGCGCGCCGGGTCGCGCCGCAGCGCCGCGATGGCCCGCAGCTCCGCGGGGAGTCCCGCGCTGCGCATCGCGTCGGCCATGGTCACGCCGTCCGCGTCCTTCTGCTCCAGCCAGCGGGGATCGAAGTGCCCGATGAGGGCGCCGGAGCCGAGGAAGGTCGCCTTGTAGCGCTGCCCTTCTTCCTCGGCGAAGCCGACCACTTCGATCCCGAAGGGCAGGCGGCGGCCGGCGCGCGCCAGTTCGCGCACGCAGGCGATCGGCGTGAAGATGCCCAGGCGGCCGTCGTACTTGCCGCCGTTGCGCACGGTGTCGTAGTGCGAACCGGTGAGCACGAAGCGGGCCTCCGGCGCTGCGCCGTGGTAGCGGCCGACGACGTTGCCGACCGCGTCGGTCTCCACCTCGTCGAAGCCGCAATCCCGCATCAGGTCCTCGATCTGCCTGGCGGCGGCGCGGTGCGCGGGCGTGAGGTAGGTGACGGTGAGTTGCCCCTTCTCGGCATAGCCGGGATCGCTGTGCCGCGCCAGGGCCTCCTGCCAGTCCCAGACCTGGTTGCCCAGCGTGGGCTCGACGCCGAACTTGTCGTTCAGCCGCAGTTCCACGACCCGGTGGATGTTGCGCAGCGCCTCGGCGCGCTCGAACCCGGGCTGGTTCTCCAGCCGGCGCGCGAAGGTCTCGATGATCTCGTGGCGCGTGAGCCCGGTGCCGCGCGGCCCGCGCACGGCCAGGATGAACGGAAAGCCGAAGCGCGCGTTGTAGTCGGCATTGAGCTGCTGGATCCGCGCGAATTCCTCCGGCGTGCAATCGGTGAGGCCCGCCTTGCCCTGCTCGTGGGTGGATTCGCTGGTGAGCGTCTTGGCCACCATGGCCTTGCCGGCGAGCTCCGGGTGGGCGCGGATCAGGGCGAGCTGCCTGTCGACGCCCGCTTCGCGCAGGACCTGCACCATGGCCTGCTTCAGGTGGTCCAGGGAGCGGAACGGCCGCTGGACCAGCGCCGCCTGGGCGATCCAGGGCGAATGCTCGTAGAGGCCGTCCAGGAGGCGCGCCGCCTCGGTTTCGCTCGCCGCGTTGAGCTGTTCGATCGTGAGGGCCATGTCAGGGCTCCTGGCAGGGATGGACCTGCTTCCAGTGACGCGCGATGTCGATCCGGCGGCACACCCACACGCGCTCGTGCCGTTCCACGTGGTCCAGGAAGCGCTGCAGGGCCGTGATGCGCCCGGGCCGCCCCAGCAGGCGGCAGTGCATGCCGATGCTCATCATCTTCGGTGCCTCCTCGCCTTCCGCGTACAGCGCATCGAAGGTGTCGCGCAGGTACTGGAAGAACGGGTCCGCGTGCGAATAGCCCTGGGGCAGCGCGAAGCGCATGTCGTTGCAGTCCAGGGTGTAGGGCACGACCAGGTGGTTCAGCGTCGCGCCGTCGGTCTTGCGCACCTTCATCCAGAAGGGCAGGTCGTCGCCGTAGTAGTCGCTGTCGTACTCGAAGCCGCCGTAGTCGGCCACCAGCCGCCGCGTGTTGGGGCTGTCGCGCCCGGTGTACCAGCCCAGCGGCCGTTCTCCCGTGAGCTTGCGGATCGCCTCCATGGCGATGCGCATGTGTTCGCGTTCGGTCGCTTCGTCCACGTTCTGGTAGTGGATCCACTTCCAGCCGTGGCAGGCGATCTCGTGCCCGAGTTCGACGAAGGCCTGCGTCACCTCCGGGGCGCGCTCCAGCGCCATCCCGATGCCGAACACGGTGAGGGGCAGGCCGCGCTTCTCGAACTCGCGCAGGATGCGCCAGACGCCCGCGCGCGCGCCGTATTCGTAGATGCCCTCCATGCTCAGGTGCCGCTCGGGGAAGGCCGGCGGGTTGAACATCTCGGACAGGAACTGCTCCGAACCGGCGTCGCCGTGCAGCACGCAGTTCTCGCCGCCTTCCTCGTAGTTGAGGACGAACTGCACCGCGACGCGGGCCTTGCCGGGCCACTGCGCGTGCGGCGGGTTGCGGCCGTAGCCGGCCAGGTCGCGCGGATAGGGGGCGGTGCTGTCGTAGAGGGTGTTCATGAGAGGGCCAGGGCGATGTCGTGGGTGGGCACGGGGCGGTCGAAGGCGAGGCCCTCCTGCACGTGCTGGAGGTGCTCGTCCATCAGCCTGACGGCGCGCTTCTCCTCCTTCGCCGCCAGCGCCTTCACCAGTTCCACGTGCTCTTCCTGCGAATGCGCCGCGGCGGCTTCGCGCTGGTACATCAGGGCGATGAGGGAGCTGCGCGAGACGAGGTCGCGAATGATCTGGGTGAGCACGGCGTTGTCGGTGAGTTCGGCCAGGCGCACGTGGAAGTCGCCGAGCAGCTGCGAGCGTTCCCCGGCGTCGCGCCGGTCGACCGCGGCCTTTTCCTGCGCCACGTGCTCGCGCAGGGCGCGGATCTTGGCGGGCGTGACCTTGCGCAGGAACTCGCGCACCATCTCGGCCTCGAGGATGCGGCGGACCTGGAACACCTGGCGCGCTTCCTCCACCGTGGGCGCGGCGACGAAGGCGCCGCGGGCCGGTTCCATGCGCACCAGGTGCTTCTGCACCAGCTGGAACAGCGCCTGCCGCACCAGGGTGCGCGAGACGCCGAAATGGTCCGCCAGCTTCTGCTCCGCCAGCTTGGTGCCCGGCTGCAGCCGGTGCTCGACGATGGCCTGCGTCAGGGCATCGACGATCGTGCGGGTGGGCGAGGCGTCCATCGGCGCATGATAGCGACGCGGCGCCAAAGTGTATACACTGCAGTCCACAATCCGGACCGGAGACCGCCATGGGCCTGAGCACCCACGTCCTCGACACGATGCACGGCACGCCCGCGGCCGGCATGGCTGCCGAGCTGCATGCGACCGGCGACGCCGCCGGTCCCACCCTGGTCAAGCGCTTCGTGCTGAACGCCGACGGGCGCAACCCGGACGGCCCGCTGTTCGACACGGCCAGCCTGAAGACGGGCACCTACCGGCTCGTGTTCGACGTCGCCGCCTACTTCCGCTCCCGCGGCGTCGCCTTGCCCGACCCGCCCTTCCTGGACCGCGTGACGCTGGACTTCGGCATCGCGCACGCCGACCAGCACTACCACGTGCCCCTGCTGGTGAGCCCGTGGAGCTATGCCACCTACCGCGGCTCGTGAGCGCCGCGCCCGCCCCCGTCCTTCCCGCGCAGGCGGGCATCCCGGGCCGGCAAAAACAAAGCGGCCCGCGGGCCGCTTCTCCGGATTCCCGCCTGCGCGGGAACGACGAATGTCGTGCGGACTCAGTCCTGCCCTTCGGTCAGCGTGTCCAGCTGGAAGCGGCCGCTCTTGTGCCACAGCCAGGTATCCGTGTAGACCACCTTGCCCAAGCGCGCCGGCGCGGGGAAGGGTGCGGCCTTGCGCACGGTGCGCTCGATCTCGGCGACCACTTCCGGCGCGTGGTTCGGCGCCCGCATCCAGTTCAGGTGGCGCACGTTGCCCTGCGCATCCACCTCCACCTGCAGCACGCCCACCGCGTACAGCATGGGAGGCAGGCGGCCCTTCCAGATGCGGTCGCTGTTCTGCGCGTAGATGTGGCTGGCGGCATCCTGGCGGTAGGCGCGGGGGTTGGTCGCCATCGAAGTCTTGATCACCATGGGCGGCGTGCCCGCGACCTGCGGTGCGGGCGCGGACTGCCTGGGCATCGACTGGGGCGCTGGCCGGGGCTGCTCCGTCAAGGGAGCCGACGTGCAGGACGCGAGCACGGCGGCGACACCGAGCAGCGCGGGAGTCAGGGGACGCAGGGCGGGTTGATACTTCATGGGGGCTCCCGACGGAGTAGGCACGCCGGCGGCGTGCACGTGGAAATTACAACGGAACGGCGCCGGTCAATGATGACCTTGGTTACGAAAGCCTGCGGCTCCTTGCCATTCGATTCTTTGTAAAGCATGCAGCCCCTGAAGGAAATCACGAATCGGTTGGCCGCGCAAGACGCGGTGTTGGTGAGCGTCCACGCCGCCGAAGGCTCCGTGCCGCGCGAGGAGGGCGCCTGGATGGCCGTGTTCTCCGACGCGGTGGTCGGAAGCATAGGCGGAGGACACCTGGAACTCCAGGCCATCGAGGAGGCGCGCCGCCGTCTCTCCGGGGCAGGAGAGGGGGCCCTGCAGCGTGTCGCGCTGGGCCCGTCGCTCGGACAATGTTGCGGTGGCGTGGTGCACCTGCGCTATGAAAAGGTCGGCGCGGCCGATGCGGCCGGCCTGGCCCGCCGACTTCGCGCAGCCCACGCGCCGCTGGCCCTGTTCGGGGGCGGCCACGTCGGCAAGGCCCTGGTCCAGGTGCTGGGGACGCTGCCCTTCGCCGTCACGTGGATCGACAGCCGCGACGAGATCTTTCCCGCGCAGGTGCCCGACAACGTGCGCTGCGAGCATTCGGACCCGGTGCAGGCCGCCGTGGCGGATCTCGCGCCGGATTCGCGCGTGCTGATCATGAGTTTCAGCCATGCCGAGGACCTCGACATCGTCGCGGCCTGCCTGCGCCGGCTGCGCGAACGCGCCGACCTCTCCTACGTCGGCCTGATCGGCAGCAAGACCAAGTGGGCGACCTTCCGCCACCGGCTGGAGGAGCGGGGCTTCCGCAAGCAGGAGCTGGCGCAGGTCACCTGCCCGATCGGCATCCCGGCCATCCGGGGCAAGCAGCCGGAGGTGATCGCCGTCGCCGTGGCGGCGCAGTTGCTGCTGGGGCCGCTTTCCTGAAGGCGCCAAAAGTGTATACACTCGCGTCCACCGTCGCAGCGGCGCATGCATCCAAGCGCGACCCCATTCTGCTCAGAGCGCCCGCGGTGGTGAGCAGGTCCTTCGCCTGAGGAAGCATGGAAAGCTACCTTCTCGACTGGGCCAACCTGCTGCTGCGGTGGGTGCACGTGATCACGGCGATCGCCTGGGTCGGCTCCTCCTTCTACTTCGTCTTCCTCGACAGCAGCCTCACGGTGCCGGCCGACGACAAGCTGCGCGCCGAAGGCGCCACCGGCGAGCTGTGGGCGGTGCACGGCGGCGGCTTCTACCACCCGGTGAAATACGCCGTGGCGCCGCCGCGGCTACCGGAGAAGCTGCACTGGTTCTTCTGGGAGAGCTATTCCACCTGGATGTCCGGCTTCGCCCTGTTCACCGTCACCTACCTGTGGAACGCGGGCACCTACCTGGTCGACAAGTCGCTGATGGACTGGTCGCCGGCCACGGCGGTCGCCGTGGCGCTGGCCTTCCTGGTGGTGTTCTGGCTCCTGTACGACGCCATCTGCCGCGTCTTCACCGGGCGCCGCAACGGGGAGGCGGTGGTGGGCCTGCTCGTGCTGGCCCTGGTGTGCGTCGCCGCCTGGCTGGCCTGCCACTGGTTCGCCGGGCGCGCGGCCTTCCTGCTGGTGGGAGCGATGATCGCCACCTCGATGAGCGCCAGCGTCTTCTTCGTGATCATCCCGGGGCAGAAGAAGGTCGTGCAGGCGATCGCGGCCGGCCAGCCGGTCGACCCCATCCACGGCCAGCGCGGCAAGCAGCGCAGCGTGCACAACACCTACTTCACGCTGCCGGTGCTGTTCGCGATGCTGTCCAACCACTACGGCTTTCTCTACGGCCATCCGCGCAACTGGCTGGTGCTGATCGTGATGATGTTCGCCGGCGCGGCGATCCGGCAGTTCTTCGTGCTGCGCCACGGCTGGAAGCTGGGACGCAACAGGCATCCGGCAGGCTACGCGCTCGCCGGCGTCGCCGTGATCGTCGCCACGCTGGCGTGGCTGGCGCCGCAGGCGACGGGAACCGCCCGGCTGGCCGCGGGACAGGCCGACTACGCCTCCGTCCAGAAGGTCCTGGAGCAGCGCTGCTACCTGTGCCACGGCCAGCAGGTCCAGATGAAGAACGTGCGCCTGGACTCGCCCCAGGCGCTGAAGCAGCACGCGCAGGCGGTGTACCAGCAGGCGGTGGTCGCGAAGACCATGCCCCTGAACAACGCGACCCACATCACCGAGGACGAACGCGGGCTGATCGGCCGCTGGTTCGTCGCCGGCGCCAGGGTGGACTGAAGCTTCCCGCACAATCGGTCGCAGGAGACCCCCATGCAAGCGCCCGACCCCCGCCAGCAGCCCCGCGCCTTCCTCGAACACCTCTACCGGGCCGCCGTGCACCGCGCCCTGCCGCTGCACAACACGGCGGCCTTCCTGCCGCCGCCGCCGCGCGGCCGCACCGTCGTGCTGGGTGCCGGCAAGGCCGGCGGCGCCATGGCGCAGGCGGTCGAGGCCTTGTGGCCGACGGACGCACCGCTGTCCGGCCTGGTCGTCACGCGCTACCAGCACACGCCGCCGCGGCCCTCGGGGCTGCCGCAGCGCATCGAGGTCGTCGAGGCCGCGCACCCGGTGCCCGACGCCGCCGGACTGCGCGCCGCGGAACGCATCCTGGCGCTGGCCCAGGGCCTCACGCCGGACGACCTGGTGCTGTGCCTGATCTCCGGCGGCGGCTCGGCGCTGCTCACGCTGCCGGCCGAGGGGCTGTCGCTGGAGGAGAAGCAGCGCATCAACCGCGAACTGCTGGAATCCGGCGCCAACATCGTGGAAATGAACTGCGTGCGCAAGCACCTGTCGCGCATCAAGGGCGGCCGCCTGGCGGCCGCCTGCGCGCCCGCCAAGGTGGTCACGCTCACGATCAGCGACGTGCCCGGCGACGATCCTTCCGTGATCGCCAGCGGTCCCACGGTGGCCGACTCTTCCAGCTGCGCCGACGCCGTCGCCATCCTGCAGCGCTACGGCATCCCGGTGCCGGGCGCGATCATGAGCCTGCTGGAGCAGGGCGCGCTGGAGACGCCCAAGCCGGGCGACGCGGTGTTCGCCGGCCACGCCGTGCACATGATCGCCACGCCGCAGCAGTCGCTGGAGGCGGCCGCCGCGGCGGCCCGCGCGGCCGGCCTGGACGCGCACATCCTGAGCGACGAAATGGAAGGCGAGTCGCGCGAGGTCGGCAAAGTGCAGGCGGCGCTCGCCCGCGCGGTGGCCCGGCGCGGCCAGCCCTTCGCGCGGCCCTGCGTGATCCTCTCCGGCGGCGAGACGACCGTCACCGTGCGCAAGCAGCCCGAAGGGACGCCGCGCGGCCGCGGCGGCCGGGCCGGCGAGTTCTGCCTGGGGCTGGCGCAGGCGCTGCAGAGCCAGCCCGGGGTGTGGGCGTTGGCCGCCGACACCGACGGCATCGACGGCGTGGAGGACAACGCCGGCGCCTATGTGGCCCCGGACACGCTGGAGCGCGGCCGCGCCCAGGGCATGAAGGTGGACCAGTTCCTGCAGCGCAACGACGCCTACGGCTACTTCAGTGCGCTCGGCGACCTGGTGGTCACCGGACCGACGCATACCAACGTCAACGATTTCCGCGCGCTGCTGGTGCTCTGATCCAGCGCGCCGGCGGGGCTGGACATGGACAGGCGCCGTCCTGCCTGCCCGCCACGCTGCTAAAGTGCAGCGCTGTCGCAGGAGGAGCTGCATGGGCAATGGGAAGCACGCGCCCCCGCCGGGCGGGCCGCGGGAGAAGGGGGAGATCGATGCGGTGCTGGATCGCATCGGCAGGCGCATCCGCGAGCTGCGCACGTTCGACGTCTCGGGCATCCAGGACCGCTGGGACACGCGGCTGGAGGTGCTGCAGAAGAACGTGAACAAGACCATCGCGGATGCCTTGGGCATGGGTTCGCCGCTGTACAAGCAGTACGCCATCGGCCCGCTGGATGCCGCGCTGGAGTCGGCCTTCGGCGACCGCTATACGGCGGACGAGATGCGCGAGGAGATCCGCAAGGCGGTGGTGCAGGCGGGGATGCGCCTGACGGCCATCGGCAGGCTGCTGCAGCGGCGGCTCGCGGGTGACGACGAGGACCCCTCTATGGCCGACCCGTCGCTGTCGAACTTCGGGGCGCTGCCCTCGAACTTCGCGCCCTTGTCGTCGAATTTCGCGCCGCTGCCGGCGCCGGCGCGGGCTTCGGCCAAGCCGGCCCCGACGCCCGCACCGACTGCGGCCCCGACGCCCGCGCCGACTCCGGCCCCGACGCCCGCACCGACTGCGGCCCCGACGCCCGCGCCGACTCCGGCCCCGACGCCCGCGCCGACTCCGGCCCCGACGCCCGCGCCGACTCCGGCCCCGACTCCTGCACCCGCCCCGGCGCCCACGCCCGCGCCGACCACCGCACCCCAACCGATTCCGGCGCCCACCGCGGCGCCCGCACCCACAGGATCCGCCCCGATGAACAAGACCCCCAGCGCGCGGACCCGCCGCATCGCCATCGTCTGCCGCGACGACGAAGCCGGCGAGGCGGTCACGAGCTTCGTCGCGCATCTGGGCCTGGAGCCGGTGATCAGCCAGCAACCGCGCGCGGACGCCTCTTCGCTCGAATCGCTGGAGGCGTTGCGACAGACGGACTACGCCCTCGTGCTGCAGGCCGACCGCCTGCTCGAGATCGGCTTCCTGCTCGCCGCGCTCGGCCGCGCCCGCCTCTGCGTCCTGCAGGGCGAGGGCGGCCAGGACAGCCTGCCCGGCCTGCCGCACCAGAGCCTGGACGACGGCGGACTGTGGAAGCTGCTGCTCGCGCGCGAGATGAAGAAGAGCGGCCTCGACGTCGACCTGAACAAGGCGTTCTAGCTGTGAAGGTTCAATAGGTTCTTGCGGGTGTCCACCCGGAAAGGTTTTGAGAGACTGGGAATCGCCAAACCCCCCGTCAACTCAACTTTCCTAACCGGATGAACACCCATAAGAATGCCCGATTGACGTACCTTCGTCGCCTGGAAATGGTCCAAGACATCCTCGAAGGCGGCTTGTCCGCCTCGGAGGCGGCTGCCAAGCAGGGTGTTAGTGGCGTGACCGCGCGCAAGTGGCTGGGCCGCTACCTCGCTGATGGAGCAGCGGGTTTGTTGGACAAGTCCTCCCGGCCCGACAAGTCACCGCGCGCCATTGCGCCCCATGTGGCCCTTGCCATCGTGGAGCTGCGCCGAAAGCTGTTGCTGCAAGCGCACATTGCGTCATACATGGGCGTGTCCAAGGCTACGGTGAGTCGCGTGCTGCGCCGCGCCGGCCTATCACGCCTGAGCGATCTGCGACCCGAAGAACCCGTGCAGCGGTACGAGAGGGAGAACCCCGGCGAGCTGCTGCACATCGACATCAAGAAGCTGGGGCGCTTCGACAAGGTCGGCCACCGCATCACTGGCGACCGCCGTCAGCGCGCGCGTGACATCGGTTGGGACTACGTCTTCGTGGCCGTTGATGACCACAGCCGGGCGGCTTTCACTGCGGTGTACCCAGACGAAAGCCGGCACAGCGCCGCGGCTTTCCTGCGCGCAGCCGTGGGCCAGTTCAACAGCTGGGGCGTGCCGATCCAGCGCGTGCTCACGGACAACGGCATGTCGTTCCACTCGGCGCTGTTCTCCGAGGCTTGCCTCGAATTGGGCATCACCCAGAAATTCACCCGAGCCTACCGGCCCCAGACCAACGGCAAGGCCGAGCGCTTCATCCAGTCGGCCTTACGCGAATGGGCCTACGGGCGGACCTACCAGAACTCAGAGCAGCGCAGGCACGCGCTGCCGGCCTGGACCCACTTCTACAACTGGCATCGCCCGCATCACGGAATTAACCTGGCGCCGCCCGTGTCCCGCCTTTCGCTTTCTCGAAAGAACCTGTTGACACTTCACATCTAGCGCGCCGGCGGCCCGGCCATTGTTGCCGCCGGGTTCACAATGGTTTGCCTTCCTCCGCGTTCCTTGCGCCGGCGGCGGACTACAGTGCGTCCTGAAAGGAAGATTCCATGAAGACGTACAAGATCGCGTGCATCCCCGGCGACGGCATCGGCAAGGAAGTCATCCCCGCCGGGCAGGAAGTGCTGCAGGCCCTGGCCGGCGGCGGCGCGGGCTTCGATTTCCAGTTCACCAGCTTCGGCTGGGGCGGCGACTGGTACCGCGCGCACGGCACGATGATGCCGGACGACGGCCTCGAGCAGATCCGCGGCATGGACGCGATCCTGTTCGGCTCCGCCGGCGACCCGCACATTCCCGACCACATCACCCTGTGGGGCCTGCGCCTGAAGATCTGCCAGGGCTTCGACCAGTACGCCAACGTGCGGCCCACGCGCATCCTGCCCGGCATCGACGCGCCCCTGAAGCGCTGCGGGCCCGCGGACCTGGACTGGGTGATCGTGCGCGAGAACTCCGAAGGCGAGTACGCCGGCGTCGGCGGCCGCGCCCACCAGGGACACCCGATCGAAGTCGCCACCGACGTGAGCATCCTCACGCGCGCCGGCGTCGAGCGCATCATGCGCTTCGCCTTCCGGCTGGCGCAGTCGCGGCCGCGCAAGCTGCTCACCGTGGTCACCAAGTCGAATGCGCAGCGCCACGGCATGGTGATGTGGGACGAGATCGCCCTCGCCGTCAGCAAGGAGTTCCCGGACGTCAGGTGGGACAAGGAACTGGTGGACGCCTGCACCGCCCGCATGGTGAACCGCCCGGCTTCGCTGGATACGCTGGTCGCCACCAACCTGCATGCGGACATCCTGAGCGACCTGGCTGCCGCGCTGGCGGGCAGCCTGGGCATCGCGCCCACCGGCAACGTCGACCCGGAGCGCCGCTATCCCAGCATGTTCGAGCCCATCCACGGTTCGGCCTTCGACATCATGGGCAAGGGGCTGGCCAACCCGGTCGGAACCTTCTGGAGCTGCGTGATGCTGCTGGAACACCTCGGCGAGAAGGAAGCGGCCGCGCGCCTGATGCAGGCGATCGAGGAGATCACGGCCGACCCGAAGCTGCACACCGGCGATCTCGGCGGCAAGGCGAAGACGACGGAGGTCACGGCGGCCGTGATTGCCCGGTTGAAGAACCGCTGATTTCGTGCCAAAAGGGCCGCCTGCAGTCCACCAGAACACAAGGAGACTCCCGATGAGACGCGTACTTTCGACTCTCGCGCTCGCGCTGCTCGCGCCGGTGGCGCTGGCGCAGAACGTGCCCTGCCCCGAGAAGAACGTCCAGTACTGGCAGGCCTTCCCGCCGGGGGGCGAGTCGGACCTGTCCGCGCGGCACCAGCAGCTCGTGCTGCACCGCAAGTGCCCCAGCGTCGACGCGATCATCCAGTACAAGGCCGGGGCCGGCGGCGCGCTGATGTGGACGCAGATGAACCAGCTGCCCGGCGACGGCCTGAACGTCGTCGGCGTCAACCTGCCGCACATCGTGTTCCAGCCGATCCAGGGCGACGTGCAGTACAAGACGCAGGACGTGACGCCGGTGTTCTGGTTCCACTTCACGCCCGACATCCTGGTGGTGAGCGCGAAGAGCCCCATCCGGAATTTCCAGGAGTTCGTGCAGGCGGCCAAGGCCAAGCCCGGCGCGCTGAGCCTGGCGGGCTCGGGCCAGTACTCGGCCAACCACGCGGCCCACGAACGGCTCGACGCTGCCTTCGGAATCCAGACGCTGTACGTGCCGTTCAAGGGCACGGGCGACCTGGCGGCCTCCGTCCTGGGCGGGCAGGTCGACGGCGCGATGACCTATGTGCCGTTCGCGATCGCCAACAAGGACAAGGGCGTGCGGCCGATCGCCGTCGCGATGGACAGGCGCCATCCGCTGATGCCCGACGTGCCCACCTTCAAGGAACTGGGCGTGGACTGGGTGGACGGCGCCTACCGCGGCATCGGCATGCCGAAGTCGACGCCGCCGGAAGCGCGCAAGCGCATCTCCGACCTGTGGCGCGCGTTGAACAACGACGCGGAGATGAAGGAGAAGGCGGCCGCGGCGGGCTTCGAACTGGTGAACGTCGGCGTGGAGGAGATGGACTCCTTCATGGCGAGCAAGACGAAGCTCTATACCGAGGGCGCGGCCCGCATGGGCCTGGGCAAGAAGTAAAGCCCGCCTCTACTCGCAGAGCCTGCGGATCTCCTCCGGAATTGCCACCGCGCGGATCGTCGTCGGGTCGTCCTCGCGGTGCGCCGCGAAGATCCGCACCTCGTCGCATTCCATGATCAGGTCGTCCTCCCGCATCACCCGGTGCCGCTGCACGAAGCTCTTGCCGCGCCACTCCGCGATGCTGGTGTGGATCTGCAGCGTATCCCCGTAGCTCGCCGTCTTGACGAAGCGCGCGTGCGTGTCCACCACCGGCGTGCCGATCATGCCGGTGGCGGCTTCGGTCTCGTGCCAGGGCGGAACGCCGCACTTGACGAAGAAGTTGCGCGAGGAGGCGTCGATCCAGCGGAAGAAGTTGGGGAACCAGACGATGCGCGCCGGGTCGCAGTCGCCGAATTCGACCCGGACCGTGTAGATGATTTCCTTCATGTGGAGCCTGGGCGGCAGAGAAACGGGCCTGCGTTGGGTCTGCAAGGGGGTGAAGGCTAGGCGCGGGAACGGGTCAAGCCTGGCCGGCTTGACCCGTTCCCGTAACGACGCATGCGCCCCCTTGCAGACCCAACCCTCCGGGCCGGGGCCTGGGAGCCCACCATCCGTCGTTGCAGTCTCCTAGTGTACGAAAAGTACACGGCGATCGACTGCGCCTCGGCTGGCGGGCTCCCAGGCCCCGGCGCAGGCCCGTTTCTCTGCCGCCCAGGCTCCTATCCCATTTTGCCGGGAAGCCAGAGGGCGATCATCGGGAAGGAGATCAGGATGACCAGCCGGCAGATGTCCGTGGCGACGAAAGGCAGCACGCCGCGGAAGATCGTGGTGAAGCTCACGTCGGGCACCACGCTCTTGATCACGAACACGTTCATGCCCACGGGCGGGTGGATCAGCCCCAGTTCCACGGTCATCACGATGATCACGCCGAACCAGATGGGGTCGAACCCGAGCTGCATGATCACCGGGAAGATGATGGGCACGGTGAGGATGATCATGGCCATGGCGTCCATCAGGCAGCCGAGCACGAGGTACATCACCATGATCAGCGCCAGAACGCCGTAGCGGCCGATGCCCAGCCCGGTGAGGAACTCCGTGAGCTTCTGCGGCGTCTGCGTGATGGTCAGGAAGTAGCCGAACATCAGCGCCCCGATCAGCACCGTGAACACCGCCGCGGCCGTGCGGGTGGCGGACAGCAGCGCGTGCTTGATCTTCGCGCGATCGAGCTTGCCGCGCACCAGTCCCAGCAGGAAGGCGCCGCTGGCGCCCACGCCGCCGGCTTCCGTGGGCGTGAACAGGCCGCCGTAGAGGCCGCCGATCACGAACAGGAACAGCACGACGGGCGCCCACACGTCCTTCAGGTCGGCCGCGCGCTCGGCCCAGGGCTTCACTTCGCCGCGCGGCAGCCAGTCGGGGCGCACCCGGACGATCACCATCACCGTCAGCACGTACAGCAGCATGGCGAACAGCCCGGGGATGACGCCCGCCATGAACAGCTTGCCGATGTCCTGCTGCGTCAGGATGGCGTAGACCGCCAGCACGGTCGAAGGGGGCAGCATCGCGCCGAGCGTGCCGCCGGCCGCGATCACGCCGGTGGAGAAGGACTGCGGATAGCCGAAGCGCCGCATCTCCGGATAGGCCACGCTGGAGAAGGTGGCCGCCGTGGCCACCGAGGAGCCGCAGATCGCGGCGAAGCCGCCGCAGGCCAGCACCGTGGCGACGCCGAGGCCGCCGCGCAGGTGGCCGATCAGGGAGTTGGCCGCCTTGAACAGCTCGCGGCTGACGCCCGACACCGAGACGAAGGCGCCCATCAGCATGAACATGGGGATGACGCCGAAGGTGTAGTCGGTGACCGTGCGCATGGAGGTCTGGCCGACCAGCTTCAGCGCCGGCCCGGCGCCGGCGATCCAGGCATAGCCGGTGATCCCGACCAGGCCCATGGCCATGCCCACCGGCACCCGCAGCAGCATCAGCACGAACAGGGCGACGAAGCCGCCGAGGGCGAGCAGGTCGGTGTTCATTCCCCCCCCTTCTGCTCGAAATGCTCGTCGTGCAGCGCCTCGGGCCTGAACACCAGCCGCCAGGTGCGGATCGCGATCAGGATCACGGCGCAGACGTCGCCGATCCAGGCCACCGCGTAGAAGGGCCAGGTGGGGATGTTGAGGTCGTAGGTGAGGACGTGGTCGATGTAGGTCAGGCGCACCTTGTCGAACAGCATGGCGGTCTGCACGGTCACCACGAACAGCAGCACCAGCGTGGCGAACACGTCGATCATGCGGCGGCGCGAGGTGCCGACGGCGGACCAGACCAGGTCCACCGTGATGTGGCCGCCGCGGTAGCTGGTGGCCGCGATGCCCCAGAAGATCAGGATGCCCAGCAGCATCCGGCCGAAGTCGTACGAGTCGGGAATCGACGTGCTGAAGAACTTGCGCAGCAGCACGTTGACGAAGATGTTGAGGGCCACGATGCCGACGAAGATGGCGGCCAGCCACTCGATGCCGTTGATGAAACGGTCCGCGAAGTTCTTTTTCATGGGCCGGGCAATGACGAATGACCAGACGACTCGGGGGTCATCCGTCCTCCGTCCTCCGTGATCCGCTCAGAGGGCGGCCTTGTACCTGGCCAGGCTGGCCTTGAGCGATTCCATCACCTTCTTCGGGTCCTGCCCCGTCTTGCGCACCGCCTCGGCCCACTGCGCCTCGCCGCCCGCGGTGGCGTCGCGCCAGGCCTTCAACTGCTCGGGCGTGAGCTTGTAGACCTCGTGGCCGGGCTGCGCCAGCTTCGCATGGCCGCCGAACTCGAACTCGGCCCAGGGCGTGGCGACGCGCTCGGCCCACTCGGTGGTGCAGTGGTCGTCCACCGCCTTCTTCTGCGTGAGCGACAGGCTGTCGTACTTGGCCTTGTTCATCACCCAGACGAAGGGCGTGACGTACAGCGGCACGTCCATGTGGTAGCTCACCACCTTGTCGATGCCGAACAGCGGGATGGAGCCCCAGGGGAAGGTGATGGCGTCGGCCACGCCGCGCTCCAGCATGTCGCGCGACTCGGGCGCGGAGGCCTGCACGTTGGTGCCGCCGAGGGCGGTGACCATCTGGCCGATGGTGCTGGTGGCGGGGCGGATCTTCATGCCCTTGATGTCGGTGGGCAGCAGGATCTTCTTGCGGGCGTGGAAGGTGCCGGGATCGTGCACGAAGGCGAAGCAGAACTTCACGTCCTTCATCTCCTGCGCCGCGTACTGGCGGTACCAGGCGTCGATGGCGGCGCTGCCGCCCTTCGCGTTGGCGAACAGGAAGGGCAGCGAGGCGCCGGCGATGATCGGGAAGCGCCCCGGCTGGTAGCCCGGGTTCACGTACGAGAAGTCGGAGATGCCGTCCCGCGCCATGTCGTAGTGGTCGAAGGCCTTGCCCAGTTGCTCGGACGGGAACAGCGTCGCGGTGAGCGTGTTGTTGGTGGCCTTCTTGAGGCTTTCGGCCCAGGCGAGCAGGCTCGGGTTGAGCGGATGCTGCGCGGGCACCCAGCTCGAAAGCTTCAGCATGGCGGGCTTCTCCTGCGCCTGCGCGGCACCTGCCGCCAGCGTCAGGGCGGCGGCGACGGCCGTCAGGGTGAACCGGATCCGCATCGATATCTCTCCTCTTGCTTGGTCTGCGCCAGAACGTTTCTTTGTATAACGAACACGCGGCGCCGCCATCGTGGTTTTCCTTGAGGGGCGGTGGGTCTTCAGGGTGCCTTCAGGCGGGATTCGTCGTCCGCGGCGAGGCCGCGCGGCTTGCGCACCCAGCGCACCGGCACGGCCTTCACGGGCCGCGGCGGTGCGCCGTGCTGCACCAGCGCGGCGTCGAGCGCCTTGCCGGCATCGTCGGCCAGCGCCGCTTCGCGCGCCGCGCGGATCGCCTGCGCCGCTTCGGGGGCCACGCCGCCGCGGGCGAGGTGCTCCAGCACGTGCAGGAGATTTTCCTTGCCGCGTTCGTTGGTGGAGCCGTAACCCTTGATCAGCCGCCCGCACAGGGCGATCTCGTGGCCCAGTTCCCACGCGCGCCGCGTGCCTTGCACGACGCCTTCGAGCCATTGCCCGATCATCGCCTGCTCGATGGCGTAGCGGCTGCCGCGCGGGCGCAGCCACTTCATGCGCGCGAGGGTGCGCAGGGCGGCCATGCCCAGCACGCTGTGCGTGGCGACCTTCAGGGGCAGCGCCCAGGAGGCCTTGCCGCGCGCCACGCGCCGGCGGTCCCAGGCCGTGAGCCTGCCCGCCAGCGGGGCGGGCAGCAGCGCGGCGAATTCCGGCACGCCCGGCTTGAAGTGATCGTAGACCTTCAGCAGGTCGTGGACGCCGGGCTTGACCTCGCGCTGCACCCGGGCGCTGCGCGAGGCGCGGCTCTTGAGGTCCGCCACGCGCACGATGTCGTCGAAGGCCATCCACAGCGCGAGCCAGCGCGCCATCTCCTTCGTGACGGCGAAGCCGTGCGCGCCCTGCGGGTCGGCCTCGCGCTCCGCGGCGAGGACCTGCCGCAGCCGGCCGGCGTAGAGCTCGGCGTACGCCGTGCCCTGGTAGTCCACGAGACGCGCGTACCCCAGCCCGAACATCCCGCGCACGGGCTCGGGAAACGGATCGGCCGCCGCGGGCGGCGCCCCTCGCGGCGATTGCGGTGCGTCCGCGGGGGCCAGCACCTGCGCCAGGTAATCCGCCTGCGTGCGGCCCTGGGCGACCCGCTCGTACGCCCTGGCGAATCCACGCAGGCTCGCCTCCGCCGACTTGCCGCCGGCTTGCACCACGGCCTCGTAATCTTCCCGCCGGAACGGGAACAGCCCGCTGCCGGCGATCGCGCCCAGCATCACCGCGCTCACGACGGTGCCGGCCTCCCGTGCCAGCGTGTTCATGTCGAAGACCTGGTGCGCGCGGGCGAAGCGTCCGAGCAGCTTCAGCAGGTCGGCCGGCTCGGCCCGGCCGTCGCCGAGCTGCATGCGCTCCTGCGTGGTCAGCGTGCGGGCGGAGGACGTGATCACCAGGGTGCGGTCCGGCGAAGCCATGCCGTTGCCGATCTGGCGCGCCGTCTCCAGCAGCTCGGAGGAGACCAGGGCGTCCAGCGTGCCCGGCACCGGGGTGAGGCTGAACACGGGCCGCCGGTCTCCCAGCTGCGCCAGCGGCACCGGGAACACCTCGAGGTAGTAGGTGGTCGCGCCGGTGCGCTGCGCCACGCCGGGAATGGACGTCGCCTGCGCGGGATAGCCCGCGTGGCGCGCGGTCTCGACCAGCCATTCGGTCAGCACGCCGCCGCCTTCGCCGCCGAGGGCGCAGATCAGGAGGGAGATGGGGCCCCCACGCTTGCTCACTGCGTGTAGCGCGCTGCCCCCCGAGGGGGCGTTCGCGCCTGCGGGCGGCCGTGCGGCGCTCATGGGCGAGGACTTCATGCGGGCTGGAGCGCGCGGACGATCGCGCTGCGGAAGGAGTGGACCAGGCGTTCGTGCCACCTGGGGTTCTGCACCACCTCGGCACGGTAGAAACTGGGGCACAGCGTGGCCGCGTGCGCGTTGGCGCCGCACAGGCCGCAGCCGACGCAGCCGTCGATCACGGTGGCCACCGGGTCCACCTTGAGCGGGTCGGGGTTGTCCTTGAGCGTCAGCGTGGGGCAGCCGGAGAGACGGATGCAGGCGTGGTCG
The DNA here is from genome assembly GCF_016722785.1 of Ramlibacter monticola. Classification (GTDB taxonomy): domain Bacteria; phylum Pseudomonadota; class Gammaproteobacteria; order Burkholderiales; family Burkholderiaceae_C; genus Ramlibacter; species Ramlibacter monticola. The sequence goes on from NZ_JAEQNE010000007.1 coordinate 94,041, forward strand.
CCATTGCACACGTCCTCGTCCACGCCGTACTTCACGCGCACCACGCGTTCGCCCTTCTGCAGCAGGCTGGCCAGCCAGGGTTTCAGCCGGCGCTGCCGTTCGAGCTGGCATTCGCCCTCGGCCACGATCACCTTCAGGCCCTCGAAGCCGCTGGTGAAGGCCTCGATGAGCGTGGCGCGCATCGTTTCCACCTCGTAGGTGTGCACGGTGCGCAGCCACTGCACGCCCAGGCCCTTCAGCGCGGCCTCGATCGTCTGGTTGGTGTGCGCCAGGCTGCGGCCCTTGTCGGCGGCCTGCGATTTCGCGTCCTCGCCGGGCGTCGAGAGGATCTCCTGCGTGCCGGTCGCCGAGGTGTAGCCGTTCTTGAAGATCAGCAGCACCGCGTCGTCGCCGTTGAAGAGCGCGCTCTGCACCCCCGTGAGCAGGCCGTTGTGCCAGAAGCCGCCGTCGCCCATGATGGCCAGCGTGCGCCGCTGCATCATCGGCGAGACCCCGGCGCGGCTCGCCAGCGACATGCCGTAGCCCAGGATGGAGTGGCCCATCGAGAACGGTTCGAAGGTGCCGAAGGCGTGGCAGCCGATGTCGGCGGCGATGTGCACGTTGCCGATCTGCTGCTGCGCCAGCTTGAGCGCCGAGAACACCGGCCGCTCGGGGCAGCCGATGCAGAAACCCGGCGGGCGCGCGGGCAGGGGCTTGTCCAGGGCGGCGGCGACGGCCTGACGGCGTTCGTCGTTGGCGGCCAGCCAGCGGCGGGTGTCCTCCGTGGCCGCCCCGGGCAGGTGGCTTTCCGCGAACCGCGCGAGCCCGGCGGAGAGGACCTCCACGGTGTACTCGCCGGCCGCGGGCAGGAGGTCCTTGCCGTGCAGCTTGGTCTGCAGGTCGCGCCGGCGCAGCAGCGTGGCGATCTCCTGCTCGATGAATTCGGGCTGGCCTTCCTCCACCACCAGCACGGCGCGCTTGCCGGCGCAGAAGTCCGCGACCTGTTCCGGCACCAGCGGATAGGTCACGTTCAGCACCAGCAGCGGGATCTCGGTCGCGCCGAACGCGTCGGCCAGTCCCAGCTGCTGCAGGCTGCGCACCAGCGCGTTGTAGAGCCCGCCCTGCACGAGGATGCCGAGGTCCTCGTGCCGGCCCGCGAACAGCTCGTTCAGCTGGTTTTCGAGGATGTAGCTGCGCGCCGCCGGGATGCGCTGCTCGCCCTTGAGCTTCTCGTGGCGGAAGGTGACCGGCGGGTGCGCGAGGCGCATGTAGTCGAAGGCGGCGGGGTTCTCCAGCAGCGCCCGCGTGGAGATGCCCGGCGCGACGTTGTCCCGCGCCGGGAAGCTGCCTCGCACGTGGCAGGCGCGGATGCGCAGCTCCAGGATGGCCGGCATGTTGGAGGCTTCGGAGAGCCGGAAGCCTTCCTCCACCATGCGCGCCATCACGGCGAGATCGGGCCGCGGGTCCAGCAGGCACATGCTGGACTTCAGCGCGAAGGCGTGCGTGCGCTCCTGGATCACCGAAGCGCCCTCGCCGTAGTCCTCGCCGACCACGATCAGCGCGCCGCCGGTGACCCCGGGCGAGGACAGGTTGGACAGCGCATCGGCGGCCACGTTGGTGCCGACGATGGACTTCCAGGTGACCGCGCCGCGCAGCGGGTAGTGGATGGAGGCGCCCAGCATCGCCGCGGCCGAGGCCTCGTTGGAGCAGGCCTCCACGTGCACGCCGAGTTCGTCGAGGTAGGGCCGGGCCTGCACCATCACGTCGAGCAGGTGCGACACCGGCGCGCCCTGGTAGCCGCCGACGTAGGCCACCCCGGATTGCAGCAGCGCCTTGGTGATGGCGAGGATGCCCTCGCCGTGAAAGGTGTCGCCCGCGCCGAGGCGCAGGGACTCGATTTCCTTGCCGAATGAAACTTCCAAGGCCGGTACTCCTGGGGCAGCGGGGAGTGTCGGGGTTTCCGCATCATCAATCAATAAAATGAGGCGACTAAGCGGTATCAGAACAATGCATATCAAGGACATCGACCTGAACTTGCTGCGGCTGTTCGACGCGGTCTACCGCACGCGCAACGTCAGCCGCGCGGCGGAGCTGCTGGACCTGACCCAGCCGGCCGCCAGCCAGGGGCTCAGCCGCCTGCGCACGCTGGTCCAGGATCCCCTGTTCATGCGCACGGCCGGCGGCGTGGAGCCGACGCCCAAGGCGCAGCGCCTGGCGGACCCGGTGCGGCACGCGCTCGCCACCCTGGAACAGGCCCTGGGCGAGAGCGCGGGCTTCGACCCCGCCCGGGCCGTGCGCACCTTCCAGCTGCACATGAGCGACATCGGCGAGGGCCGCTTCCTGCCGGAGCTGATGATGGCGCTGCGCGAGCGGGCGCCCGGGGTGCGCCTGGAGACCCGGCCGCTGCCGCGCGAGCAGGTGATGGAGGCGCTGGATGCCGGCCGCATCGACTTCGCCTTCGGCTTCCTGCCGATGGTGCGGGAGAGCCAGCGGACACGCCTGCTGGACGACCGCTACGTGGTGCTGCTGCGTGAAGGCCATCCCTTCGCGCGCAGGCGCCGCGGCGGCGCGGCGCTGCTGAAGGCGCTGGGCGAGCTGGAATTCGTGGCCGTGCGCTCGCACGCGGAGACGCTGCGGATCGTGCAGCAGCTGGAGCTGCAGGACCGCCTGCGGCTGGTGACCGAGCATTTCCTGGTGCTGCCGGCGATCGTGCGCGCCACCGACCTGGCCGCGATCCTGCCGCGCAACATCGCGCGCGGCTTCCAGGGCGGTTATGCGATCGTCGAGCCGCCGTTCCCGCAGCGCGACTTCACCGTATCGCTGCACTGGAGCCGGCGCTTCGAGGGCGACCCGGGCAACCGCTGGCTGCGCGAGCTCATCGAGGGCTTGTTCCGGGAGTAGGCACCGGCGGGCGGCGGCGCCGTTCGCTGCGCCATTGGCGGTACGCGCACATTCCGTCGCCACCGAGCTTCAGCTGCACGGCCGCGCCCAGCCCCACCTGCGCATCCAGCTCCGGGGGCATTTCGCCGTCCCACCGCAGGAAGGCGAGGGCCAGCTCCAGGGCGGCGACGAGCTCCGGGTCGGCGGCATCGAGCGGCCCGCCGGCCGCCAGCCGCCGCTGGACGTCGAGCAGCAGCCGCTGCAGGAAATCGAGTTCGGTGCGGGCCAGCGCGAGCCGCGAAATGTCCATGCGGCGGAGCGTCGCAGCCCCGCGGGCGCGCCCGTGTCAGCCGGGGGCGGTTGCGGGCCTAGGACTGGCCGCCGTCCTGGAGTTGGGCCAGGCGGGCCGCGGCCTCGCGCTTGCCGATGCCGCGCAGCGCGGCGATCGCCTCCAGCTGGCGGGCACGGGGCCGCGCCTCGCCGTGCTCCCACTTGTAGACGGACTGGCCGGACACGCCGATCAGCGCCGCGAAGTCCGCGGCGGAGAGACCCAGCTTGCGGCGCTGCGCGGCCAGGCGCGTGGCGCTGAAACGACGGGACACCGACGGATCGTCGTCGTCCTCCGGTTCGGATCCCTTGCTGGCGGCGGCCTTGCTGCTTCGCTTCAGCTGGCGCTCGAGTTCCTCGATGCGCCGGCGCAACGCCGCGATGTTTGCGCGGTACTGCGCCGAAGCCTTCTTGAATTCGGCGGTCTGGGCGCGCGCTTCCTTGCGCGCGATCCGGGCGATCTCGTCCTTCAGGACGGCTGCGATGTTCGGCATCTTCTGGCTGGTTGCCCGGTTCGGCCGGGCCTACCGCCTGCCCGCCTCCCGGTCGTATGTGACTCCCGGGCGCCATCATAGTCGTGCAGCATGGTTGCGCTGCCTACAATCGGCTCCATGGCCGAACTCGAGCTCGCGGTCATCGACGTCAAGCCCGGGGCGGCCCTGGAAAGCCAGTCCGGGCTGCAGCTGTTGCGTCCACGCATCTACGGCGCCTGGATGCAGCCGGCGGGCCCCCGGCGCGCCGCGGCGATCGTGATGCATCCCGCCAGCAACTTCATGGGGCATTACCTGATCGCCCCGCTGGCGGCCCGCGGCGTGGCCTGCATGGGCCTCAATTCGCGCTATGCCGGCAACGACACCCTGCTGCTGATGGAGCGCGTGATCCAGGACCTGGGCGCCGGAGTCCGCTTCCTGCGCGAGCGCGGCTACGAGAAGGTGGTGCTGGTCGGCAATTCCGGCGGCGCGGCGCTCGCGTCCTTCTACCAGGCCCAGGCCGAGCACCTGGACATCGAATGCATGCCCGACGGCGACCCGGCCGGGCTCTCCCCGCAGGACCTGCCGCCCGTGCAGGGCCTGGCGCTGTGCGCGGCCCACGAAGGGCGCGCGGCGCTGATGCGCAACTGGCTCGACCCGTCGCTGACGGACGAACGCGACGGCCTTTCGCGCGACCCCGACCTGGACCTGTACGACGTGCGGAACGGGCCGCCCTACAGCCATGCCTTCCTGGAGCGGTTCCGCAACGCGCAGCAGGCCCGCTACGAACGCATCGACCAGTGGGTGGGCCAGCGCCTGCGGCTGCTGCGGGAGCAGTCCGCGCCCGGCAGCCCGCGCGACGAAGTCTTCGTGGTGCACCGCACGCACGCCGACCCGCGCTTCCTGGACCTGAGCCTCGATCCGAACGACCGGGCGGTGGGCAGCGTCTGGGGCGCCGGCGCGACGGGCGCGCGGGCCGTCAATTTCGCGGCCAGCCAGATGGGGCGCATCACTTCGCTGACGGCGTGGCTGTCGCAGTGGTCGCCGCGCAGCCGGGCGGACGGCCCGGCGAACCTGGCCCGCACCTCCGTCCCGGCACTGCTCTGCACCTACACGGCCGACCAGTCCACCTTCCCGAGTACCCGCGCGGCCTGGCTGGCGGCGGGTGGCAGCCGCATCCGCAATGTCGACATCGTGGGTGGCAACCACTACCTGGCGGGCCAACCCGGAATGGTGCAACAGGTGGCCGATGCGATGGCCGAGTGGATCCTGGGGCTGTGATGCGGCACCTTTCTCCGCCTGTACGACAATGCCGACAGGGCTGTGGGTCCCCTCCTACAACCGGCTGCCTCTGCGGCTCCTACCATTCGCGCCTCTCGCGGAGGCTGCCATGGTTGTATTCGCACCCCTCGTCGTCCCCGACCGGCCGGGGAAGAATTCCTGGTGGACCACCTCCCGCGCCGCGGGCAAGTACGACGTGAGAGAGACGGATTCCGGCAGCACGCATCCCCCGCCGATCGGCGTCGGCTCGCTGGACCACGTGCGTTCGGTGTTCTGGCAGTCCTACCGGCACCTGTTCCCGCCCCATTCGCTGGCAGCCCAGACGCCCAACGGCAGCGTGGTGATCTCCTGGTCCATCCTGGACGAGCCCAATGCCTGCCATCCCTACGCGGCGCCGGTGATGCTGCGCTTCGAGGATGCGCTGGTCGAGGCGATGTGGAAGGCGGATCCGCGCCACCGCGTCCGCATCGCGCAGAAACACGAGGCCACGCTGCGCGAAGGCCTGCGCGGCTACGACCCGTTCGCGCGCTTCCCGAACGCGCGCGTGGTCACCATCGGCTGACCCCGCGCTTCAGGGCTGGCGCAGGCGCTGCAGCAGCAGGTTTTCCGCGGTGCCATCGATCCCGTGCGGCAGGCCGGGGATCAGGTCGAGCGTCACGTCCGCGCCCAGCGACTGGAGTTGCTGCGCCGCCTGCTGCGCGTGCGCCGCCGGGATCACCGGGTCGGCGGTGCCGTGGAGGAAGTGCAGGCGCACGCCTCGCGGCGCCGTGCGGGGCAGTTCGGCGAAGCGGCCCGACAGGGAGACCACGCGCGCGGCCGGCGGCTGCGGCGCCAGGGCGGCGGCCAGCGCCATGATCGCGCCCTGCGAGAAGCCGACGAGGGTCGTGCCCGCGGGCGGCACGCCCGTGCGCTGCTGCCACTCGCCCACGGCCTGCACGAAGCGCTCCAGCGTCGCGGCGACGCGCGACGGCCGGTTCTGCTCGGTCACGCCGGCCACCGAGAACCACTGGAAGCCGCTGCCGAAGTCGGAGCGGTCGGGCCCGGGCACGCTCACCACGGCCGCCTGCGGGAACTCGCGGGCCAGCCGCGCGCCCAGCGGCACGAGGTCCTGCGGCGTCGCGCCGACGCCGTGGAACAGCAGGATCAGCCGGTCCGCCTGCGCGGGCGACTGGATCACGACTCCGGCGCTCAATGCACTGCTCCCGCAGGAGCGCCGACCCGGGCGCCGAACAGGTAGGAGTCCATGGACAGCACGCCGTAGGTGATGCCGCCCTCCAGGGTCTCCACTTCCGCGTCGCCCGCCGCCGCGCCGGCCGCGACCAGCAGCGGCAGGAAGTGCTCCGGCGTCGGGTGGGCGCGCTGCGCGTGCGGCGCGACGCGCAGGGAGTCGACCAGGCGCGCATCGTCGCGGGCCTCCACTGCCTGCCGCACCCAGTCCGCGAACTCGCGCGCGTACTCCGCTTCGCGGCCGCCCTCGTCCATGCGGAACTCGTACAGGTTGTGCGTCATGGAGCCGGAGCCGACGATCAGGACGCCTTCGTCGCGCAGCGGCGCCAGCGACCGGCCGAAGTCGTAGGCCTGCTGCGGGCTCAGCGTGGCGGGCAGCGAGACCTGGAACACCGGCACGTCGGCCCCGGGATAGAGGAAGCGCACCGGCACCCAGGCGCCGTGGTCCAGGCCCTGCCGGTCGTCGCGCTCGGCGTGCCAGCCGGCGGCGCGCAGCACGTCGATCGTGCGTTCGGCGAGCTCCGGATGGCCGGGCGCGGGGTACTGGATGCGGTAGAGGGCGCGGTCGAAGCCGCCGAAGTCGTGCACCGTGGCCGGCGCGGCGGTGGTGGCCACGCGCACGCCGTGGGTCATCCAGTGCGGCGACACCACCAGCACGGCCTTCGGCCGGGGCAGCGCTTCGCCGGCCGCGACCAGTTGCGGGCCCAGCCGGCCCGGCTGCAGCGCGAAGGTCGGCGCGCCGTGGGAGACGAAGAGGACGGGGGTGCGTTGCATTGCGGGGAATCCTTCAACGGCCGCGGGCTTGCGGCCACTCTCCGAATCTAGGGGAGGAGGGACCCCGCTTAAAGCGGCGGCCGCGGGATGGCTTGTTGCGCGAAGCGGAACAATCCCGCTGCCGCCGGCCCGGCTCTTCAGGCCCGCAGCGCCTTCAGCACGTTCTCCGCCGTCGCCGGGGCGTCCAGCTTCGCCCGGCCGTCCCCGCGCGCCGCGGCGACCGCGTCCCGCAGGGCCTCCCATACGCTGATCGCCAGCATGAAGGGCGGCTCGCCGACGGCCTTGCTGCCGCCGACGTTGTCCTCCCGGTTCGGCTCGGGCCACAGCGCGATGCGGAAATGCCCCGGCACGTCGCCGGTGGCGGGGATCTTGTAGGTGCTCGGGGCGTGGGTGGCGAGTTCGCCCTGCCCGGTCCACACCAGCTGCTCGGTGGTGAGCCAGCCCATGCCCTGGATGAAGCCGCCCTCGATCTGGCCGATGTCGAGCGCCGGGTTGATCGAGTGGCCCACGTCGTGGAGGATGTCCACCTTCAGCACCCGGTTTTCGCCGGTGAGGGTATCGATCGCCACCTCCGTGCAGGCCGCGCCGTAGGCGAAGTAGTAGAACGGCCGCCCGCTCAGCGTGGCCTTGTCGTAGTGGATCTTCGGCGTGCGGTAGAAGCCGTCGCTCCACAGCTGCACGCGCGAGCGCCAGGCATCGTCGACCAGCTGTTCCCAGCTCATGACCGCCTCCGGCCCGCTCACCTGGCCGTGGGCGAAGATCACCTGCTCGGGCCGGCAGCCCTGCTTTTCCGCCACGTACCCGGCCAGCCTCTCGCGGATCTGGCGGGCGGCGAACTGCGCGGCGCGTCCGTTGAGGTCGGTGCCGCTGGAGGCGGCCGTGGCGCTGGCATTGGGCACCTTGGCGGTGTCGGTGGAGCTGATGCGCACCCGCTCGAAGGGCACGCCCAGTTCGTCCGCCACGAGCTGGCAGACCTTCGTGTGCAGGCCCTGGCCCATCTCGGTGCCGCCGTGGTTCACCTGCACGCTGCCGTCGGTGTACACGTGCACCAGGGCGCCGGCCTGGTTGAAAAACGTCGCGGTGAAGGAGATGCCGAACTTCACCGGGGTGAGGGCGAGGCCGCGCCGCAGCACCGGGTTGGCCGCGTTCCACTGCGCGATCTCGGCGCGCCGGCGCCGGTAGGCCGCGTCCTGCTCCAGCCGTGCGATCAGCGGGTGGAGGATGTTGTCCTCCACCGGCATGCGGTAGTGGGTGAGGTTGCGGTCCTCGATGCCGTAGAGGTTGGTCTTGCGCACGTCCAGCGGGTCCTTGCCCAGGGCGCGGGCGATGTCGCCGAGCATCGCCTCGGTCACGATCATCCCCTGCGGCCCGCCGAAACCGCGGAAGGCGGTGTGGCTCTGCACGTTGGTCCGGCAGCGATAGGAGACGATCTCCACGTCGGAGAGGAAATAGGCGTTGTCGACGTGGAAGACGGCGCGGTCGGCCACCGGGCCGCTGAGGTCCGCGCTCCAGCCGCAGTTCGCGGCCAGCACGAGCTTCAGGCCGAGGATGCGGCCCTCGTCGTCGAAGCCGACCTCGTAGTCGTAGGCGAAGGGATGGCGCTTGCCCGTGACCAGGAAGTCGTCGTCGCGGTCCAGGCGCAGCTTCACCGGCCGCCGGGTCTTGCGCGCGGCCAGCGCCGCCCACACGGCGATGTGGCCGGCCTGCGTCTCCTTGCCGCCGAAGCCGCCGCCCATGCGGCGGCAGTCCACCCGCACCGCGCTGGCGTCCAGCCCCAGCGCGTGCGCGACCCAGTGCTGCACTTCGGCGGGATGCTGCGTGCTGGAGTAGATCCACCACTGGTCCTGCTCCAGCGGCAGCGCGTAGCCGACCTGGCCTTCGAGGTAGAAGTGCTCCTGCCCGCCGACCTCCAGGCTGCCCGCCAGCCGGTGCGGCGCGCGCGCGAGGCCCTGTTCCGGCTCGCCGCGGCGCACCGTGACGGGCGGCAGCACGAAGCTCTGCTGCTTCACCGCCTCGCGCACGTCCAGCACCGCGGGCAGCGGCTCGATCTCCAGCTTCACCCTGCGCGCGGCGCGGCGCGCCTGCATCACGGTCTCGGCCACCACGACGCCGACCACCTGGCCGGCGTATTCGACCGTGTCGCGGGCGAAGATCGGCTCGTCGTGCGCGAAGGTGGCGAAGAGCGGATCGGCGGGGATGTCGGCGGCCAGCACGACCTCCCTCACGCCCTCCATCGCCAGCGCCTCGGCGGGATCGACCGAGAGCAGCCGGCCGCGTGCCACCTTCGACAGGATGGGCGCCGCATGCAGCGTGCCCTTCACCTCCGGCACGTCGTCGACGTACGTGGCCGCGCCGGCGACGTGCGCGCGGGCGCTTTCGTGGATGCGCGGCTGGCCGACGGCGGGCTGCGCCGCCGTGCCGGCCACGAACTTCTCGGGCGCATTCATGGCAGGGCGACTTCCTCGAGGCGGAAGCTCTCCAGGTTGATGCGCTCGTGGCCCTGCGTCTCGAGCCAGAAGCGCTGCATCAGGTTGCCGAGCACCTCGGCGCGGTAGGCGGCCGAGGCGCGCATGTCGCTGATCGGCCGGAACTCCTCGCGCAGCGCCGCGGCGGCGGCTTGCGCGGCGTCCGCGGTCCAGGGCTGGCCGCGCAGCACGGCCTCGGCCTGCAGGGCGCGGACCGGGGTCGCGGCGACCCCGCCGGCGCCGATGCCGACCTGCGTGACCACGCCGCCCACCAGCCGCGCCGCCACCACCAGGCAGACGGCGGAGATGTCGTCGTCGTAGCGCTTGGAGATCTTGTAGGCTCGCAGGAATTCGCCCTCGACGGGGCGGGGCACCTTGATCCAGCCGACCACCTCGTCCGGCGCCAGCACGGTCTGCCGGTAGCCGGTGTAGAAGTCCTCCAGCGGCATTTCGCGGTAGCCGCGCACGCCCAGCAGCACGACATGCGCCCCGAGCGCGATCAGCAGCGGCATCGAATCGCCGATGGGCGAGCCGTTGGCCACGTTGCCGCCCAGGGTGCCCGCATTGCGCACCGGCAGGCCGGCGAAGCGGTCGAAGAAGGGTTTCAGCTGCGGCCGCTGTTCCGCCAGCGCCACGAAAGCTTCGGTCAGGCTGACGGCGGCGCCGATCGCGATGTGGTGGTCATAGTGCTCGACCTGCCGCAATTCCCGCACCTGCGTCAGGTCCAGCACCTGCGCGAACTGCTGGTGCATCTTGGTGACCCAGAGGCCGACGTCCGTGCAGCCGGCGACGACCTGCGCCCGAGGATGTTCCGCGCGCAGCCGCAGCAGCTCGGGCAGGGCGCGCGGCGCCATGTACGAGCTGCCGCCCGGGGCGCCGGACTGCTCCTGCCGCAGGGCCAGCTCTTCCAGTTGGCGCAGGATGGCCTGCTCGTCCTGCTGGACCCGCGGCAGTCCGGCCATGGCCTGGGCCGCGTCGAGGATCGGCCGGTAGCCCGTGCAGCGGCACAGGTTGCCGGACAGTTCCTCCTGCGCCAGCTCGCGGGTGACGGGCTCGCCGCGGCAGACGTGGTTCTGGTACATGCCGAACAGGCTCATCACGAAACCCGGCGTGCAGAAACCGCACTGGGATCCGTGGGACTGCACCAGGGCCTCCTGGGCCGGGTGCAGGCTGCCGTCGGCGCCCGCCAGGTCCTCGACCGTCCAGAGCGCCATGCCGTCGATGGAGTGGGCCAGCCGGATGCAGGCGTTGATTGCGCGATACTTGAGGGTTCCCTGGTGCGGTTCGGCGAGGACCACGGTGCACGCGCCGCAGTCCCCCTCGCCGCAGCCTTCCTTCGTGCCGGTGGCCGAAAGGTCCTCGCGGAGTACCTCCAGCAGCGTGCGCTCGGGTGCTACATTGGTCAAGCTGACGAGTTCGCCCCGGCGGATGAATCGGATCGTCCTGGATTCCATGGATGCGCTGAGTATGGGCCCATTGCCCCCATGCTGGGAGCTTACGCGGGCTGCACCGGGATTCGCATACGGGACCTCTTATGCGTGAGATGCAGGCAGAGGTATGAGGGACCAGGCGCTTTTCGACAGGATAGACCTCCACTTGATCAGGGTGTTGCACACCGTGTTGACGGAACGCAGTGTCTCGCGTGCGGCGCTCCGGCTGGGAATGCACCAGCCGGCGGTGTCGGCCGCCCTGAAAAGGCTGCGGGAGCTGGCCGGCGACCCCCTGCTGGTGCGTTCGGGCGCCGCGATGGTGCCCACCGATGCCGGGCTGCGCATGATCGAGCCGAGTGCAAGCATCCTGCGGGCCGCCGAAACGCTGTTCTCCGAGGCCCGCGGCTTCGACCCGCAGACGGCGGTGCACACCTTCCGCGTGGCCGCCGCCGACTACCTCGACCCGGTGTTCCTGCCGACGGTGGTGGCGGCCGTGAAGGCGCAGGCACCGGCGAGCCGCATCGAGATCCATCCCCTGTCCGCCGCCTCCGACTACCACGACCGGCTGGCGCAGGGCGAGATCGACGTGGTGGTGGGCAACTGGCTGAAGCCGCCGCAGGACCTGCACCAGGGCCAGCTGTTCGACGACCAGATCGTCTGCATGGTCTCGCGCGACCACCCCGCGGTGCGCCGCGGCTGGACGGCCGAGAGCTGGCTGGAGGCGGAACACATCGCGCCGACGGCCACCCACCCCGGCGCGCGCGGCGTCATCGACGAATACCTGGAAGAACAGGGCCTGGCGCGCAACATCACCGCGCGCTGCGCCCATTTCGGATTGATCCCCGGCATGGTGGCATCGAGCTTGCTCGTGCTCACCACCGGGCGGCAGTTCTGCGAGCGCTTTTGCGAGCGGCTGCCGGTGCAGATCCTGGAGTGCCCCGTGGCCTTCCCCGGGCTCGTGTACTACCAGCTGTGGCACGAGCGGACGCACCAGTCCGCCGCCGCCCGCTGGCTGCGCGAGCGCGTGCGGCAGGTCGCCGCGGGGCTGAAATCGCAATGACGTGGAGACGAGACGAGTGAGCATCCCTCGACTGCAGCTCGCGCACATCACGAAGCGCTATCCCTCGGTGGTGGCCAACAGCGACGTCTCGCTGACGGTCCAGGCGGGCGAGACGCACGCCGTCCTCGGCGAGAACGGGGCCGGCAAGTCCACGCTGATGAAGATCATCTACGGCGCCGTCAAGCCGGACGAGGGCAGCGTGATGTTCGACGGCCAGCCGGTCCACATCCGCAACCCGCAGGAGGCACGGGCGCTGGGCATCAGCATGGTGTTCCAGCACTTCAGCCTGTTCGACACGCTGACGGTGGCGGAGAACGTGTGGCTGGGCCTGGACAAGAGCCTGACCCTGCACCAGGTGACGCACAGCATCACCGCCAAGGCGCGCGAGTACGGCCTGGAGGTCGACCCCGCCCGCCCGGTGCACACGCTCTCGGTGGGCGAGATGCAGCGGGTGGAGATCATCCGCGCGCTGCTCACCAACCCCAAGCTGCTGATCCTCGACGAGCCGACCTCGGTGCTGACGCCGCAGGCGGTGGAGAAGCTGTTCGTGGTGCTCAGGCAGCTCGCCTCCGAAGGCTGCAGCATCCTCTACATCTCGCACAAGCTGCACGAGATCCGCGAGCTGTGCACGGCCTGCACCGTGATGCGCGGGGGCAAGGTGACCGGCGACGCGGACCCGCGGCGCGAGACCAATGCCACGCTGTCGCGCCTGATGATCGGGGCCGAGCCGCCGGAGCTGGAACACCACGAACGCCAGCCGGGCGAGGTGGTGCTCAAGGTGCAGGGGCTGACCCTGCCGCGCGAGGACCAGTTCGGCCACGACCTCGACGACGTGTCCTTCGAGGTGCGCGCGGGCGAGGTGGTGGGCATCGCCGGCGTCTCGGGCAACGGCCAGCGCGAGCTGCTGTTCGCGCTCTCGGGCGAGGACCGGCGTGCCGCCCGCGAGATGATCCAGGTCGCGGGCCAGAACGCCGGCCGCCTCGGGCCCTCGCAACGGCGCCAGCTGGGCCTGCATTTCGTGCCGGAGGAACGCCTCGGGCGCGGCGCCGTGCCCGGCCTGAGCCTCGCGCAGAACCTGCTGCTCACGCGCAGCGACAGCATCAAGGGCAGCGGCTGGATCGACGTCAAGGCGCTGCGGCGGCAGGCGGCCGGCATCATCCAGAAATTCAACGTGAAGGCCGGCGGGCCCGGGGCGGCGGCGAAGTCGCTGTCGGGCGGCAACCTGCAGAAGTTCATCGTCGGCCGCGAGATCGACGCCAACCCGAAGCTGCTGATCGTGTCGCAGCCGACCTGGGGCGTGGACGTGGGCGCGTCGGCGCAGATCCGCGCGGAGATCCTGGCGCTGCGCGACGCCGGCTGCGCGGTGCTGGTGCTGAGCGAGGAGCTGGAGGAGCTGTTCGAGATCAGCGACCGGCTGCACGTGATCGCGAAGGGCCGCCTGTCGCCGAGCGTGGAGCGGGCCCGGGCGACGGTGACGCAGATCGGTGAGTGGATGAGTGGGTTGTGGGTGGTGCATCCCTTGCGCGAGACGGCGCCCGGTGCCCTCACCCCGACCCTCTCCCAGAGAGAGAGGGAGAAAGGCAGCAATGTTTAAGCTGGAGCCCAGGCCGGAAGCCTCGCGCTTCTGGAGCCTCGCGTCGCCGGTGCTGGCGCTGGTCGTCACCGTGCTGCTCGGCACCCTGCTGTTCGTCGCGTTGGGCAAGGATCCGGTGCGGGGACTGCAGGTGTTCTTCTGGGAGCCGGTCAACTCCGGCTACCGCCTCGGCGAGCTGATGGTCAAGGCCACGCCGCTGCTGATCATCGCGCTGGGGCTGGCCGTGTGCTTCCGCTCCAACGTCTGGAACATCGGCGCCGAAGGCCAGTTCGTGCTCGGCGCGGTGGTGGCGGGCGGGGTCGCGCTGCTCGCCGGCAAGGAGACCAGCCGCTTCATCGTGGTGGCGATCCTGCTTGCCGGCGTGCTGGGCGGCATGGCCTGGGCGGCCATCACCGGCGTGCTGCGCGACCGCTTCAACGCCAACGAGATCCTCGTCAGCCTGATGCTGGTCTACGTGGCGACGCTGACCCTGAACTACCTGGTCTTCGGGCCCTGGAAGGACCCGCAGGGCTACAACTTCCCGCAGACCAAGACCTTCGAGGCGGTGACGCAGGTCCCGCGCCTGATGCAGGGTTCGCGCGTGAACATCGGCGTGCTGCTGGCGCTGGCCGGCGTGGCGGCGCTGTGGGTGTTCCTGTTCCGCACCCGCGCCGGCTTCGCCCAGCAGGTGGGCGGGCTGGCGCCGGCCGCGGCGCGCTACGCCGGCTTTTCCTCGCGCAAGGCGCTGTGGACGGCGCTGCTGGTCTCCGGCGGCGCGGCCGGCCTCGCCGGCGCGCTGGAAGTCGCCGGCCCGATCGGGCAGCTCACGCCCTACGTGCCGGCGGGCTACGGCTTCGCCGCGATCATCGTGGCCTTCGTCGGCCGCCTGCACCCGGTGGGCATGGTCTTCTCGGCCCTCCTCATGAGCATGTTCTACATCGGCGGCGAACTGGCGCAGTCGCGCCTGGGCCTGCCCAAGTCGCTCACCGGCGTGTTCCAGGGGCTGCTGCTGTTCGCCCTGCTGGCCTGCGACACGCTGATGGTCTACCGCATCCGCTTCATGCCGTCTGCCGCCCCCGCGAAGGCCTGACATGGAAAGCTACGCACTCCTCTTCGCCTCCATGCTCAACGCGGGCACCGTGCTCGCCATCGCGGCCCTGGGCCTGTTGATCAACGAGAAGGCCGGCATCGTCAACCTCGGCGCCGAGGGCATGATGCTGTGCGCCGCCATCGCCGGCTTCGCCACCGTGGTGCATACGGGCAGCGACTGGCTCGGCTTCCTGGCGGGCATGGGCGCGGGCGCGCTGCTGGCCGCGGCCTTCGGCCTGCTGGTGATCTGGATGAACACCAACCAGTACGCCACCGGCCTGGCCCTGAGCCTGTTCGGCGCCGGCTTCTCCGCTTTCGCCGGCATCGGGTACGTGCAGGAGAAACTGCCCGAGCGGCCGCACTTCTCGCTGCCGCTGCTGGGCGACATCCCGGTGCTGGGCTCCGCGCTGTTCCGCCAGCACCCCATGGTGTACCTGGCCATCGGCCTCGTGGGCTGGCTGGTGTGGTTCCTGTACCGCTCGCGCTCCGGCCTGGTGCTGCGCTCGGTGGGCGAGTCGCCCGAGGCGGCGCACGCGCTGGGCTATCCGGTGCGCCGCATCCGCCTGCTGGCGGTGGTGGCCGGCGGCGCCCTGTGCGGCCTCGCGGGCGCCTACATCTCCGTGATCTACACGCCCCTGTGGGTCGAGGGCATGGTGGCGGGCAAGGGCTGGATCGCGCTGGCGCTCACCACCTTCGCCACCTGGCGGCCGGCCCGCGTGTTGCTGGGGGCCTATCTCTTCGGCGGCGTGACCATGCTGCAGTTCCACCTTCAGGGCACCGGCGTCGAGGTGGCCAGCGAATTCCTGAACATGCTGCCCTACCTGGCCACCATCGTGGTGCTGGCGCTGATCTCGCGCAATCCCGCCTGGATCCGCGTCAACATGCCGGCCTCGCTCGGCAAGCCTTTCTACCCGGGAACATAGAATCCCCCTTTCTCCCAACCGTCCCTCAGAGGAACTGGAATGACCGACCTCAAGAAACGCTCCCTGCTCCAGGTCGCGGCCCTGGCCGCGGCGGTGGCGGGCCTGGCCGCCTGCAGCAAGCAGGAGACCCCCGCACCGGCGCCGGCGCCCGCTCCCACGGCGGCCGCCCCGGCCTCCGCGCCTGCGCCTGCCGCGCAGAAGCTCAAGATCGCCTTCGCCTACGTCGGGCCGGTGGGCGACGGTGGCTGGACCTTCGCCCACGACAACGGCCGCAAGGCGGTGGAGAAGGAATTCGGCGACAAGGTCGAGACCAGCTTCGTCGAGAAGGTGCCCGAGTCGGCCGACGCCGAGCGCGTGATGCGCGACATGGTGGGCCAGGGCAACAAGCTGATCTTCGGCACCACCTTCGGCTACATGGAGCCGATGCTCAAGGTGGCCGCGGACAACAAGGACGTGAAGTTCGAGCATGCCACCGGCTACAAGACGGCCGAGAACATGCGCACCTACGACAGCCGCACGTACGAGGGCGCGTACATGGCCGGCGTGATCGCCGGGTCCATGACCAAGACCAACACGCTGGGCGTGGTCGGCTCGATCCCGATCCCCGAGGTGGTGCGCAACATCAACAGCTTCACGCTGGGCGCGCAGTCGGTCAACCCGAAGATCAAGACCAAGGTCGTGTGGGTCGGCGACTGGTTCAATCCGCCGAAGGAAACCGAAGCCGCCACGGCGCTGATCAACGGCGGCGCCGACGTGCTGATGCAGAACACGGACTCCTCCGCCGTGCTGCAGACGGCCGAGAAGATGGGCAAGCGCGCCTTCGGCTGGGACAGCGACATGAGCAGCTACGGCCCCAAGGCGCACCTGGGTTCGGCGGTGATCAACTGGGGCCCGTACTACATCAAGGCCGTGCGTGACGCCCTCGACAACAAGTGGACCACGGGCCAGGCCTGGTGGGGCGTGAAGGAAGGCGCGATCGACTTCGTCAACGTCGCCGCCGACGTGCCCGATGCGGCCAAGCAGCAGCTCGAGAAGGTGAAGGCCGGCCTGAAGGACGGCAGCCTGGTGATCTGGAAGGGCCCCCTGGCCGACAACACCGGCAAGGAAGTCCTGGCCAAGGACGCCGCGGCCGACGACAAGTTCCTCGGCGGCATCAACTTCTACGTCAAGGGCGTGGAAGGCAAGGTGCCGGGCGGCGACAAGAAGTAAACCGGCATGGCGCATGCAAGGGCCGCCTGTGCGCGGCCCTTTTTCATTGGGGAAGCGATGATCGAACGGCAGCATTGGCATCCGGTGGCATCGGCCGGGGCGCTGGGCACGGCGCCCGTGGCTGCGCGCCTGCTCGGCGAGGACCTGGTCCTGTGGCGCGACGCGCAGGGCGCGGTGCATGCGTGGCCGGACCGCTGTCCCCACCGCGGTGCGCGCCTCTCGCTGGGGCGCATCGCGCAGGGGCGGCTCGAGTGCGCCTACCACGGCTGGCAGTTCGGGCCTTCCGGCCAGTGCGTGCACGTGCCCGCCCTGCCTGCCTTCACGCCGCCCGCGACGCACTGCGTGCGCGGCTTCGCGGCGCGCGAGGCGCACGGGCTCGTGTGGGTCCGGCTAGAGGAGGCCGAGACGCAGCCGCCGGCCTTCGACGCCGAAGGCGACGCCCGCCTGCGCAAGGTGAATTGCGGCCCCTACGAGGTCGCCACCAGCGCGCCGCGCCTGGTCGAGAACTTCCTCGACCGGTCGCATTTCGCCTTCGTGCACGAGGGCTGGCTGGGCGAGCGCGGCGCCGCTGCCATCGAGGACTATCGCGTCGAGCCCACGCCGACCGGCCTGCGTGCCACCGGCTGCAAGGCCTGGCAGCCGCAGTCCAACCTGCACTCCACCGCGCCGGCGCAGGTGGAATACGGCTACGAGGTGACCGGGCCGTACAGCGCGCTGCTCACCAAGATCCCGGAGCGCGGAACCACCGCGCTGCCGGAGTGGCGCGAAGCGATCGGCCTGTTCATCTGCCCGCTCGATCCCGAACGCAGCCTCGCCTGGTTCCGGCTCGCGGTGGCCGACTTCGAGTCGCCCGACGCGAAGCTGCGCGCCTTCCAGGACACCATCTTCCGCCAGGACCAGCCGGTGCTGGAATCGCAGCAGCCCCGGTGCCTGCCGCTGGATCCCCGGGCGGAACTGCACACCGTGGCCGACCGCGCATCGGCGGCCTATCGCCGGTATCTTTCGGGTCTGGGAATCACCTTCGGAGTCTGCCGATGAGCAACGTTCCTGCCGTGCCCCCGGAGCGCCTCCCGGCCTTGCTGGCCGCCATGCCCAAGGCCGAACTGCACATCCACGTCGAGGGCTCGCTCGAACCCGAGCTGATCTTCCAGCTGGCGCGGCGCAACGGCGTGCGCCTGCCCTACGCCAGCGTGGAGGAACTGCGGCGCGCCTATGCCTTCAGCAACCTGCAGAGTTTCCTGGACATCTACTACGCCGGCGCCAGCGTGCTGCTGAGGGAGCAGGACTTCTACGACATGGCCTGGGCCTACCTGCAGCGCGCGCAGGCCGACAACGTGCTGCGCGCGGAAATCTTCTTCGACCCCCAGACGCACACGGCGCGCGGCGTGCCCATGGAAACCGTGATCCATGGCCTGCACCGGGCCTGCCAGGACGCGAAGCAGCTCGGCGTCGACGCGGAACTGATCCTGTGCTTCCTGCGCCACCTCAGCGAGGAGGAGGCCTTCGACACGCTGGAGCAGGCGCTGCCCCTGCGCGACCGCTTCATCGGCGTGGGCCTCGATTCCAGCGAGCTGGGGCATCCGCCCGAGAAGTTCGCGCGCGTGTTCGCCAAATGCCGCCAGCAGGGGCTGCACCTCGTCGCCCACGCGGGCGAGGAAGGGCCGCCGGCCTATGTCTGGTCCGCGCTGGACGTGCTGAAGGTGGAGCGCATCGACCACGGCGTGCAGTCCGCGCAGGACCCGGCGCTCATGAAGCGCCTGGCCGACGAGCACATCCCGCTCACGGTCTGCCCCTTGTCCAACCTGAAGCTCCGCGTGTTCCCCAAGCTGGAGCAGCACAACCTGCGCGAGCTGCTGGACGCCGGCCTCGTGGCCACGGTCAACTCCGACGACCCGGCCTACTTCGGCGGCTACGTCAACGCCAACTTCCTCGAGACCTTCGCCGCGACGGGCCTGGACGCGCAGCATGCCTACCGGCTCGCGCGCAACAGCTTCGAAGGCAGCTTCGCGGACGCTTCAGCGAAGAAGAAGTACCTCGAGCGGCTCGATGCCGCCTTCGCCGCGGCCTGAGTCCGCGAAGCGCAGCTGCACGGCGCCAGGCCCGTCGCCCCGCGCGCGCAGCGGTTCCTCGCGCAACGTGATGCGCGCACCCGCCAGCCGCACCTGCTCGCCGTCCACGGCCTCCGGCCCGAGGTAGGCGCGATAGCGTTCCAGCGTCGCGGGCAGGTCGCCGACGGCCACGGCGACTTCGGAAATGCCCAGCGCGCCATTGGCATGGCGCCGCACCTCCCCCTCCGGCACCCGCAGCGCGCGCGGGGTCACGTCGAAGCAAAGGAAGGGCAGGTCGGACGTCGAGGGCCGCGCGCTCTGCCATTCGATGCGCACGCCGTCCGGCCGCGCCCGCCCGCCCGGGCGGTCAACGAGGCCGGCCAGCCCGCGCGAGCGCGCGGCGGCCACGGTGGCCGCGAGGTCCCGCGGCAGCAGGGCGAAATCGACCAGGCCTTCGCCGTGGGCGTCCAGCACGCGCCACCAGCGTTCCTCCGGCGAGGGCGCGTCGTAGGCGATTAGCTCGATGTAGGCGCCGTCTTCGAACACCACCAGCGCGTTGCGCGTGTGGCGTCCCGGGTGGCGGCCCCCCGCGACCACGGTGAAACCGGTGGCGGTGTAATCGGCCACCGTGCGTTCGAGGTCACGGACCGCGATCACGACGTGGTCCAGGGCGAGGAGGGAGCTCACTCTTCGAGCTTCAGGCCGGTGTTGCGCACGAACGCAGCCCAGCGCTCGTACTCCTGGCGCGCATGGCGCTCGACGCCGGCGCCGTCGGTGGCCATCACCTCGAAGCCGGCCTGCGTCAGCTTGCCGTGCACCTCGGGCGCCATCAGCGTCGCGCGGAAATCCTCGGTCAGCCTGCGCAGCACCTCGGGCGGCGTCGCCGCCGGGGCGAAGATGCCGATCCACGAATACGCCTCGAAGCCGGGGAAGCCCGATTCGGCCACCGTGGGAACGTCCGGCAATTCGGGCAGGCGCCTGGCGCCGGTGACGGCCAGCGGCTTGATCTTCCCAGCCGCGATCTGGCCCTTCAGCGCGGCGAAGCTCAGGAGCGTGAGTTGCGACACGTCGCCGAGCACCGCCTGCACCGCGGGACCGCCACCGCCGTAGGGGACGTGCAGCACGTCCACGTTCGCGCGGCGCTTGATGTCCTCCATGACCAGGTGGTTCATGGAGCCCAGGCCGGTCGAGGCATAGCTGAACTTCGCCGGCTGCGAGCGCGCCTGGTCGAGGAAGCCGCGCAGGTCCTTCGCCGCCACCGAGGCCGAGGCGCCGATCACCAGCGGGAAGCGCACCGCGAGCGTGACGCCCGCGAAGTCCTTGAAGGTGTCGTAGGGCAGCTTCGGCTTGGCGATGGGATTGATCGCGTGCGTGTCGAAGCTGACCAGCAGCGTGTTGCCGTCCGGCGGCGCCTTGGCAACGAAGCTGGTCGCGAGCTGGCTCGCCGCGCCCGGCTTGTTGTCCACCACCACGGGGCGGCCGAGGCGCATCGCCAGCTCGGGCTGGAAGATGCGCGCCGCGATGTCGGTGCTGCCGCCGGGCGGGAAGGTCACCACCAGGCGCACCGGTGCGTCGGTCTGGGCCACGGCGGGGGTGCCGCCGGCCAGCGCCGCGAGCGCGGCGAGGATCGTGCGGCGGTTCGGGCTGCTGCTCATCGTCTGCCTTTCTTCGCGTTCAACCCATCCACTGGCTCACCGGCACGGCCGTGTCCTGCAGTTCCTGCGAGACCACGTCGACCAGCGCCGGCCCGTCGTGCGCCAGCGCCGCCTTCAGCGCGCCGTGCACCTCGGCCGGGTCTTCCACGCGCCAGGCCTTCACGCCGAAGGCCTCGGCGACGCGGGCGTGCTCGGTGCGGCCGAAGTCCACCGAGAAGTAGCGCCCGCCGTAGCCGGTCTGCTGGCTGGCCTTGATCCAGCCGAACACCGCGTTGGAGAACACCACCATCTTCAGCGGCACGCCGCGCCGCACCACGGTCTCCAGCTCGCCGCAGGTGAAGCCGAAGCTGCCGTCGCCCATCACGGACACCACCATGGCGTCCGGCCGGCCGAACCAGGCGCCGATGGCGGCCGAGAGCGAGAAGCCGAGCGCGCCGTGGGCGCGGTTGGTGATGAAGTGGCGGCCGGCCTCAGGCGCGTCGAAGTAGGCCGAGAAATAGGGGCAGGGCGTGCCGGGATCAGCGACGACGATCGCGTCGCGCGGCAGCAGCCGGTTCAGCGCATCGAGCACGCGCTCCGGCTTGATCGGGCGGTCGCGCGACTCCGCCAGGCCGGCGAAGAAAGCGTCCTTCCGCGCGCGGCAGGCCGCCGTGAGCGCGCGTCCGTCGGCGGCGTCGTGCGGACGATGGGCCAGGCGCTGCCGCACCGCTTCGGCCAGCGCGGCCAGGCCCAGCTTCGCGTCGGCCACCAGCGCCACGTCGGTCCGGTAGTTGGTGGCGATGGTCATCGCATCGATGTCGAGGTGCAGGATCGTGCGGTCGCGCGCCGGCATCTTCCAGTGCTCGGTGGTGGTGGAGCCGGCACGCGCGCCGACGAACATCACGAGGTCCGCCTGCGCGACCACCGCCCGCGTGGCCTCCACGCCGCCGTTGGTGCCCACCACGCCTGCGCTCAGGGGATGGTCGCCGGGCAGGCAGCCCTTGCCGCTGACCGTGCTGCAGACGGGCGCGTTCAGCAGGGTCGCAAGCCGGTCCAGCTCCGCGCTGGCGCCCGAGATGACCACCCCGCCGCCGCAGATGAACACGGGGGCGCGCGCCGCCACCAGCTTGCCCGCCGCCCGTTCGACATCGGCGGGATCGGGCGCGACGCGGTAGGCAGGATAGCGATCGTGCCCGGGCTGGGCCCAGACCTCCTCCGGGGCGATGGGCTGCTTCTGCAGGTCGTAGGGCAGGCAGATGTGCGTGGCGCCCGGCCGGCCGGTGGTCATGGCGCGGAAGGCGCTGCGCACCGCGTGCGGGATCTGGTCGACACGGTCGATGCGGGCGTTCCACTTGGTGAGCGGCTGGTACAGCGCGAGCTGGTCCAGCTCGGTCAGCGGGAACTTGCCGCGCGCGCCCACGGAGACGTCGGAGGTGATGCCCAGCACCGGCACGGCCGATTCGTTCGCTTCCACGATGCCGGGCAGCAGGTAGGTCGCGCCGCCGCCGCTGGGGCCCTCGCACACGCCGGGCCGGCCGGTCACGCGGGCATAGCCGTCGGCCATGTAGGCGGCGCTGCGCTCGTCGCGCGTGAGCACGTGGTCGATGCCGTGGTCGAGCCGCGCCATCGCGTCGTAGAAGGGGAGGCTGGTGTCGCCGCAGAGGCCGAAGATGTGCTTCACGCCATAGAGCTGCAGCATGCGCACCAGGGCGTCGGCGCCGTTCAGGGAACTCATGTCCGTCTCCGTCACTGAGCGGGCCAGTATAGGCAAGCCGATCCATTCGGCCCGTTCACTTCCGTATGCAGTTTTCGCGGCGTGTAGGTCAATGCCCCGTGAAGCACGGAACTTTCGCCGACACGCCGACCCCAGTACGGGATGACTGAAGCGCAAAGGACTCTCGCGACCCGCTGGTGGGGCGCCCTGCTGGTCTCGTTCGTGTTCCTCGCCCCGCTGGAGGGCTTCGCGGCGGGACTGCAGAAGCCGGTCGCCAGCGCGAAGGCGAACAAAGTGGCAACGGCGAAGCGCGGCGCCAGGCCCGTGAAGATTTCCGCTCCCGCGCGTCTCCCTGCCGACCCGCTGAAGCTGCCGCTGAAGGCCAGCGTCGCCTACGTCATCGACCAGGACAGCGACCAGGTGCTCCTGGGCAAGAACGACGACGACGTGCGGCCGATCGCGTCGCTCACGAAGCTCATGACCGGCCTGGTCGTCGCCGAGGCGCAGTTGCCGCTCGGCGAACCCATCACCATCACCGGCGCCGATGTCGACCGGCTGAAGTTCAGCAGCTCGCGCCTGCAGGTGGGCACCCAGCTCACCCGCCGCGAAGCGCTGCACCTGGCCCTGATGTCCAGCGAGAACCGCGCGGCGCACGCCCTGGGGCGCACCTACCCCGGCGGCGAGGCGGCCTTCGTCAGCGCCATGAACAACAAGGCCCGGCAGCTGGGCATGCGGCAGACGCGCTACGTGGACCCGACCGGGCTGTCGAGCGGCAACAAGTCCAGCGCGCGCGACCTCGCGGTGCTGGCCGAGGCCGCCTACGCGCATCCGCTGCTGCGCAGGTATTCCACCTCGCGCGGCTACGAGGTGGAAGCCGCCGACGGGCGCGAGCTGAGCTACGTGAACACCAACCGGCTGGTGCGGGAGGGTGCGTGGAACATCGGCCTGCAGAAGACGGGCTACATCTCGGAGGCGGGCCAGTGCCTGGTCGTGCAGACCCGGCTCAAGGGCCGCAACCTCATCATGGTCTTCCTCGATTCGGCCAGCAAGGTCACGCGGATCAAGGACGCCGAGATCGTGCGCCGCTGGCTGGACCAGCACGGCCCGAAGCTCGCGGGGCCGGACCGCGGCGCGCGCTCGGACGCCTGAGCCGTCGCGTTTTCGTTTTCGGCTTCCGTGGCCGGGGCTGGCGGCCCTCTCCGCGGGACGCCCTAAAATACGCAAAAGGTCGCGCCCCGGCGGCCTTTTTCTTTGTCGAATTCCGGGGCCATGTAGAGGAACACCATGTACAAAAACCTCGCCGCCCTCGCATTGGCGGCTTGTGTCTTTTCCTTTCCCACGCACGCGCAGAAGGCCGAACCGCTCAAGGTCGGCTTCCTCTATGTCGCACCTGTCACCGACGCCGGCTGGGTGCACCAGCACGAGGAAGGGCGCCAGGCCGTGCAGGCCGCGTTCGGCGACCGCGTGAAGACCTCGTTCGTCGAGAACGTCGCCGAAGGCCCGGACGCGGAACGCGTGCTCCGCGACCTCGTCGCGACGGGGCACAAGCTGATCTTCACGCCCAGCTTCGGCTACATGGAGCCCACGCTGAAGGTGGCGAAGGACCATCCCGAGGTGAAGTTCGAGTCCATCACGGGCTACAAGACGGCGCCCAACGTGGCGACCGCGAATGCGCGCTACTACGAGGGCCGCTACCTTGCCGGCATCGCGGCGGGCCGCCTGTCGAAGAGCAACGTGGCCGGTTTCGTCGCGGGCTTCCCCATCCCGGAAGTGCTGCAGGGGATCAACGCGTTCGCGCTCGGCATGCGCTCGGTGAACCCGCAGGCGCAGGTGAAGGTGGTGTGGCTCAACACCTGGTTCGATCCGGGCAAGGAGCGCGACGCGGCCATGGCGCTGATCGACCAGGGCGCGGACGTGCTCACGTTCAACAGTGCTTCCACCGCCGTGATGGCGGCCGCGCAGGAGCGCGGCAAGCTGGCGATCGCCTACCACTCCGACATGCGCAAGGTCGCGCCGCAGGCGCAGGCCCTGGCGGTCATGCACGTCTGGGGCGACTACTACCAGCAGCGCACCAGGGCCGTGCTCGACGGAACCTGGAAGACCGGCAACGTCTGGGGCGGGGTGAAGGAAGGCATGGTCCGCGTCGGCGCTTTCGGCCCCGGCGTGCCCAAGGCGGTGCAGGACGAGGTGCTCGCGCGCCAGAAGGACATCGCGTCGGGCAAGCTCAAGCCCTTCGCGGGGCCGATCGCGGACAACGAAGGCAAGGCCGTGGTAGCGAAGGGGCAGGCCCTGGGCGACGAGCAGATCCTGAACATGAACTTCCTCGTGGCCGGCGTGCAGGGGAAGATCGCAAAATAGCGCGATGCAGGCCTACCGCGCAGCGCTCCTTTCCTTCGACGACGACGGCTCCGCCCGCTACGAATCCGACGGCCTGCTGGTCGTCGGGCCCGATGCGTCCGGGCGCAAGGTGATCCGCGCCTCTGGTTCGTACGCCGCTCTGGCCGGCAACTACCCGGGCGTGCGCGTGACGGAGTTTCCCGGCCGCATCCTCGCGCCCGGCTTCATCGACCTGCACGTGCACTTCCCGCAGACGGACGTGATCGGCTCGCCGGCCGAAGGCCTGCTGCCCTGGCTGGAGGACTACACCTTCCCGCACGAGGCGCGCTTCGCCGACCAAGCGTACGCGGTCGCGATGGCGGGCGTGTTCCTCGACGAGCTGCTGCGCAACGGCGTGACCACCGCGCTGGCGTTCTGCACCTCGCATCCGCATTCGGTGGATGCGCTGCTGGAGGAGAGCGAGCGCCGCGGCATGCGCACGATCGCCGGCAAGGTGCTGCAGGACCGCCATTCGCCCGAGGGCGTGCGCGACGAGACGCAGCAGTCCCTCGTCGACACCGAGGCACTGATCCGCCGCTGGCAGGGCCGCGGCCGGCTCGGCTACGCGATCACGCCGCGTTTCGCGCCGAGCTGCACGGAAGCGCAGCTGCGCGGCGCCGGCGAACTGGCCGCGCGCTACCCGGACGTGTGGATCCAGTCGCACGTGGCCGAAAACCAGGACGAGATCCGCTGGGTGCGCGAGCTGTTTCCGCAGTCCCGCAGCTATGTCTCGGTGTACGGCGACTTCGGGCTGCTGCGCGAGCGCGCGATCTACGCGCACTGCATCCACATCGACGACGAGGACCGCGCCCTGCTGCGCGACACCGGGGCGGCCGCGGCGGTGAGCCCCACCAGCAACCTGTTCCTGGGCAGCGGCTTCTTCGACTACGCCGGCGCCCGGCACGTGGGCTTGCGCTACGGGCTGGCCAGCGACGTGGGCGGCGGCACCAGCTTCAGCCCCTTCCACACCATGCTGGCGGCGTACTACGTGGGACGCGAGGGCCAGACCAAGCCCGGCGTGAGCCTGGGCCCGCAGCACCTCTGGTGGCAGCACACCGCGGGCGCCGCGCGCGCGCTCGGGCTCGAGGGCGTGGCGGGCAACCTGCGCCCCGGCTGCGAGGCCGATTTCGTGCTGCTGGATCCGCGCGCCACGCCCCTGCTGGCGCGCCGCACGCAGCAGGCGCGCAACCTGGACGAGTTGCTGTTCGCCATGATCGTGCTGGGCGACGACCGCGTGGTGGAGCGGGTCGCGGTGGATGGGGTTATCACCAGCAAGGTGCCGGGCCCCGCTGCATAGACTGTTCCTCCTCCAAGGGGGAACGCCATGCACCGTGCCATCCCGCGCTGCGCCCGCGCGCTGCTTGCCCTGGGCCTGGCCTGCGCCGCCGCCGGCGCCTCGGCCCAGGCGTGGCCGGCGCGGCCGATCACGCTGGTGATGCCTTATTCGCCGGGCGGCCCGGGCGATGCGATCACGCGCGTATTCGCGGCGGCCCTGCAGAAGACGCTGGGCCAGCAGGTCGTGGTGGACAACCCCGCCGGCGCGTCGGGCACCATCGGCACGGCGAAGGTGGCGCGCTCCGCGCCGGACGGCTACACGCTGCTGATGATCCACGTGAGCCACGCCACCAACCTGGCGATGTACAGGGACCTGCCGTACCACCCGGTCAACGACTTCGAGCCGATCGGCTCTGCCACCAGCGGGCCCATGGTGGTGGTGGCGCGCAACGGCTTTCCCGCGAAGGACCTCGAGGAGTTCGTCGCCTACCTGCGGGCGAACGGCCCGAAGGTGAGCCTCGCGCATGCGGGCATCGGGTCCGCCTCCCACCTGTGCGGTCTGATGCTGATGAACGCGGTGGGCGTGAAGCTGAACGAGATCCCGTACAAGGGCACGGGGCCGGCGCTCAACGACGTGATGGGCGGCCAGGTGGACGTGCTGTGCGACCAGACCTCGGGCACCGTGCCCTCGGTGAAGGGCGGCCGCATCAAGGCCTACGCGGCCGCCGGCAAGGCGCGCCTGGGCTCGCTGCCGGAGGTGCCCGCGCTGTCGGAAGCGGGGGTGCAGGGCTTCGACATCAACATCTCCTTCGGCCTCTACGCGCCCAGGGGCACCCCGAAGCCGGTGCTGGAGCAGCTCACGGCCGCCCTGCAGAAGGCGGTGGTCGATCCGGAGGTGCGCGCCCGGCTGGAGGGCATGGGCGTGGCGGCGGTGAGCCCGGAGCAGGCCACCCCGGCGGCCCTGCGCGTGCACCTGATGAACGAGATCGACACCCTCGGCGGGCTCCTGGTCAAGGCGGGCGTGAAGGCGAACTGAGCGCGGTCAAGGGTGCGGGGCGGCGCCCACCTAGAATAGCCACTCCCAGAAGTGAGTGCCTCCCGATGACCATCAAGAGCGACAAGTGGATCCGCCGCATGGCGGAACAACATGGCCTGATCGACCCGTTCGAGCCGAAGCAGGTGCGCGAGGTCGAGGGGCGGCGCGTCATCAGCTACGGCACCTCCAGCTATGGCTACGACATCCGCTGCGCGCCGGAATTCAAGGTCTTCACCAACATCCACAGCACGGTGGTGGACCCGAAGAACTTCGACGAGAAGAGCTTCGTCGACTTCCACGACGACGTCTGCATCATCCCGCCCAACAGCTTCGCGCTCGCGCGCACGCTGGAGTACTTCCGCATCCCGCGCAACGTGCTGACCATCTGCCTGGGCAAGAGCACCTACGCGCGCTGCGGCATCATCGTCAACGTCACGCCGTTCGAGCCGGAGTGGGAGGGCTACGTGACGCTGGAGTTCTCCAACACCACGCCGCTGCCCGCGAAGATCTACGCGGGCGAGGGCTGCGCGCAGGTCCTGTTCTTCGAAAGCGACGAGGCCTGCGACGTGAGCTACAAGGACCGCGGCGGCAAGTACCAGGGCCAGCACGGCGTGACCCTGCCGAAGGCGTAGCCTTTCGCGCGCGCCCTTCGCGCAAGCCAAAAAAGCAACAACCGATCGTCGAATCGTCGGCGCACTGCAGCGTGCGCCTGCTCTGGCGGAAGCGCACGGCCGAGCAGGAATCCGGCCGCCGGTGGCTGGCGCGCAACGCTCCCGTGCATCGCCGCGCCCTTGTGCCACAAGGCTCGTGGGGGTTCACCCGCACGGGCGGTGCACGCGTGCACGCGGAAGTCCATCATTCCTCGAATGCGTTCGGCCCCCGCGTCAGGATTTTGTCCTACAGCGGATCGCGCCCGCCACACTGGCGCGGCCGCGGCGGCAGGCCTAGCATTGAATGCACCCAAGGAAGCCACCATGTCCACCCTGACGACTGCCGCAGTACCCGCAACATCGTCACGCAGCCGGTGGCTGTGGATGCTCATGGCGGCCATCGCGCTCGGGCAACTGTTCGCGTTCTGGCTCCTGTGCAGCCACCAGGTGCGCAAGGCCGAAGCGCGACACAACGAGACGATCGTCCAGCAGATGGCCCTGACGGACTGCCTGCAGTACATCCCCGGTTCCACCATCGCCAGCTGCACCATCCGCCTCGATCCGGGCGCGCAGGCGCGGCACGCTGCCGGCCAGGCCGCCGCGACGGGCGCGGTGCCGGTCAGCTTCACCTACCGCTGAGGCTTCCATGAGCACCCCGCATCGGCATTCCGCGCTCGGGGCGCGCGCTGGTGCGGCCGCTTCCGTGCAGGAATCGTCGGAGGAAGACCAGGGCTTCGGGCGCTACTGCCCCACCGGGCTGCTCGCGAGCTTCGCGCTGCTGATGGCAGGGCGGGGCCGCTGCGTCAACACCGACATGATGCTGGGCGACCGCGAATACGCGATGTGGCAGCTGGCTTGCGCGCGCGCGACGGACGACCCGGAGCTCGAGGCGATCGCCACGAGGCTGTTCGCCTACTTCGACGATCCGCAGCACAGCGCGATGCCGGTCCTGGGAACGGCGTAGCCCGCGCTCAGTGCAGGTCGAAGGTCGCGAGCTTCTTGCGCACCGGCACGTTCTTCAGCGTCACGTACACCGGCATCCCGTCCTTGTACTTCGGGTAGTCCTCGCCGCGGATCAGCGGGCGCAGGTAGCGCTTGCAGCCCTCGGTGATGCCGAAGCCGTCTTCCGAGATGTAGTGCCGCGGCATGTGCTTCTCGACGTTCGCCACCTCCGTCAGCGGCGCCATCCCGAAGCGGTAGCGATAGGGCTTGTCGCTGATCCGCTCGATGGTGGGCATCACGGCGCTGTGCCCCTTGAGGGCGAGCTTCACCGCCGCGGCGCCGGCTTCGTACGCCTGTTTCGCGTCGGTGGTGGAGGCGATGTGGCGGGCGGCGCGCTGCAGGTAGTCGGCGACGGCCCAGTGGAACTTGTGGCCGAGGCCCTGCCGGATCATGCGCGCCACGACCGGTGCCGCTCCGCCCAGCTGCTCGTGGCCGAAGGCGTCGCGCGGCCCCTGCTGCGCCAGGTAACGGCCGTCGGCGTGGTGGCAGCCCTCCGAGACGACCACCGTGCAGAAGCCGTGCCGCGCGACGAGCTCGCTCACGCGCGCCAGGAACTGCTCTTCCTCGAAGGGGATCTCCGGGAACAGCACGACCACCGGGATCCCGTGGTCCTCCACCAGCCCGCCCGCCGCGGCGATCCAGCCGGCGTGCCGGCCCATCACTTCCAGCACGAACACCTTGGTCGAGGTGCGCGCCATCGAACGCACGTCGAGCGAGGCTTCCAGCGCCGACACCGCCACGTACTTCGCCACCGAGCCGAAGCCGGGGCAGCAGTCCGTGAGCGGCAGGTCGTTGTCCACCGTCTTCGGGATGTGGATCGCCTGGATCGGATAATCCATGGCCTCGGCGAGCTGGCTCACCTTGAGGCAGGTGTCGGCCGAGTCGCCGCCGCCGTTGTAGAAGAAGTAGCCGATGCCGTGCGCCGCGAACACCTCGATCAGGCGCTGGTATTCGCGCCGGTGGCTCTCCAGCGACTTGAGCTTGTAGCGGCAGGAGCCGAAGGCGCCCCCCGGCGTGTGGCGCAGTTGCGCGATGGTGGCGGCCGACTCCTTGTCGGTGTCGATCAGGTCCTCGGTGAGCGCGCCTATGATCCCGTCGCGCCCGGCGAAGACCTTGCCGATGCGGTCGCGGTTGGCACGCACCGTCTCGATGACGCCGCAGGCCGATGCGTTGATGACGGCGGTGACCCCGCCGGACTGCGCGTAGAAGGCGTTCTTCAGGGCCATGGCCCGAGATCATGGCGGCTTCCGCGCCGCAGGGGAAGCTCGGACGCTACAGCCCAGCGCGCTACAGCTCAGCGCCTTCCACGAGAAAGCGCACCCGCCGCGTGCCCTGCCATTCGTCCGCTTCCAGCCGGAAGGCGATCTTCACCTTCGCCGGCAGCGGCTGCGTGTGGCCGAACCAGATCGCGTCCATGGGCTGGCCCTGGTGGCGGATCTTCAGCGACAGGTGCTTCTCGCCGACCAGCTTCTGCGAGACGACCTCGACCTCCTCGCTGAACACCGGCGGCGCGAAACCCTGGCCCCAGACCTCGCCGTGCAGGGTGTCGACCAGGTCCGGCCGGCAGTATTCGCGCGCCAGGGGGCCGTCGGTGTGCAGCCGCCGCAGCAGCGTGGCGGCGTCGAGCCACTCCTGCGCGACCTGGGCGAGCGCCTGCTCGAAGACGTCGAAATGCTCCTCGGCCACCGTGCAGCCGGCCGCCATGGCGTGGCCGCCGAAGCGCAGCAGCACGCCGGGATGGCGCTTGGCCACCAGGTCCAGCGCATCGCGCAGGTGGAAGCCGGGAATCGAGCGGCCCGAACCCTTCAGCTCGTGCTCGCGCCCGGGCGCCTGGCTGGCCGCGAAGACGAAGGTCGGGCGGTGCAGCCTGTCCTTGATGCGCGAGGCCACGATGCCCACCACGCCCTCGTGGAAGTCGGGATCGAACACGCAGATCGCGGGTGGCGGCTCCTCGCCTTCCTCGAACAGCGCCTCGGCGAGCGCGATGGCCTGCTCGCGCATGTCGCCCTCGATCTCGCGCCGCTCGCGGTTGATGC
Organism: Ramlibacter monticola; assembly: GCF_016722785.1. Lineage (GTDB taxonomy): Bacteria > Pseudomonadota > Gammaproteobacteria > Burkholderiales > Burkholderiaceae_C > Ramlibacter > Ramlibacter monticola. The sequence goes on from NZ_JAEQNE010000007.1 coordinate 124,499, forward strand.
CGTCCAGCGCCCGCGCCAGTTCGTCCGCGCGGGCGGAATCGTCGGCCAGCAGGCACTCGATGCCGATGGTCATGTCGGCCAGCCGGCCCGCCGCGTTGATGCGCGGCCCCAGCGCGAAGCCGAAGTCGAAGGTGGTGGCCGCCTCGGGCTTGCGGCCCGCCGCCGCGAACAGGCTGGCGAGACCGCAGGGCAGGGCGCCGGCGCGGATGCGCTTGAGCCCCTGCGCGACGAGGCGGCGGTTGTTGGCATCGAGCTTCACGACGTCGGCGACGGTGCCCAGCGCCACCAGCGGCAGCAGCGCGTCGAGCTTCGGCTGCGAGCGCTCGTCGAACACGCCGCGCCGGCGCAGCTCCGCGCGCAGCGCCAGCAGCACGTAGAACATGACGCCCACGCCGGCGAGGGATTTGCTCTCGAAGCCGCAGCCCGGCTGGTTGGGGTTGACGATCAGCCCCCCTTCGGGCAGCACCGCCCCGGGCAGGTGGTGGTCGGTCACCAGCACCTGCAGCCCCAGCGCGCGGGCCGCGGCCACGCCTTCGAGGCTGGCGATGCCGTTGTCGACGGTCACCAGCACGTGCGCGCCGGTGGCGTGCACCCGGTGCGCGATCGGGGCGGTGAGGCCGTAGCCGTCCACCACGCGGTCGGGCACCAGGTAGCCGACCTCGCGCGCGCCGAGCAGGCGCAGGCCGCGCACGGCCACGGCGCACGCCGTCGCGCCGTCGCAGTCGTAGTCGGCCACGATGCAGATCCGCTGCCCCGCGGCGATCGCGTCGGCCAGCAGCACCGCGGCTTCGGTCGCGCCCTTCAGGCTCGCGGGGAGCAGCAGTCGGGCCAGCCCGTTGTCCAGTTCCTCGCGGGCCAGCACGCCGCGGGCGGCGTACAGGCGCGCCAGCAGCGGATGGATGCCGGCCTGTTCCAGGGCCCAGACGGCGCGCGGCGGCGCATCGCGGGTGACGAACTTCACAGGCCCTCCACCAGTTGCGCCACCGTGCTGCTGCCGAACCAGCCGGCCACGCGGCGCCAGCTGCCCGCGCCCTCGGAAGTCCAGGTCCGCGCGCCCGTTTCGCCGCACAGGGTGACGCGCACCGGCACGCCGCGTTCGAGTTCGGACAGCAGCCGTGCGCCTTCGCGCTCGTCGATCTTGTGCCAGGCCGCGGCCCAGCCGCTCCAGTCGGCCTGCAGGGCCATTTCGCGCAGGTAGGGCGTGACCTGCAGGCCGGGCGGCGTGCCCGGCGCGTGGCCGGGCGGCAGCGCGCCGGTCCCGCTGATCCAGAAGGAGTTGACGGGCAGCAGCCCGCCGCGCTCGCGCTCCTCGTTGAGCGGCAGCGTGTAGAGCAGCATCTGCATCTCCTGCTGCAGCCGGCGCAGCGGCCGGCCGGCGCTGCCGCCGGGCATCCAGGCATCCTCGATCCGGTGGCCGACCACGCGGTCCAGCGAGGCGCTGGGCAGCGTGCGGAACGCCTCGCCGCGCGCCAGCCAGCGCAGGGGCGCGTCGAAGGACAGGGCGATCCCGTCCTCGGCGAAGTAGGGCGACATGGCCGCCAGCAGCGCCCGCGAGTCGTCGCCATCGAGCTGCAGCTCCTGCGGATGCGCCATGTCGATGTGGTCCTGGCCCACCCGCCAGTGCGCCGGCGTGATCCAGGCCCAGCCCTCCGTGCCCTCGCCCGCGCCCTCCTGCTGCGCCTGCACGGCGGCGAGGGGGATCAGGCCGTCGACCGGGGCCAGCCCATGGGCCTGCGCCAGCACCCGCTCGTGCGGCAGGGAGAGGCTGTGCGGATCGCCCGTGTCCGTGCCCTCCAGAACCAGCCGCCGCAGCAGCTTCTGCAGGTTGGGAAGGGCGAGCCCCCGCAGGGCTTCGGAAGCGGCCTCGGCCCGGCAGCGGGCGAAGGGGACAAGCAAGTGGACTCCGTCTGACACAGCCATATTGTCGGGGATGCCACAATGCCGGCCGATGGAATACCCTGTCTGAACGGGGCGCAATGGCCCTTCCTTACGAGCTCGTGCTGGGTTGGCGCTACACCCGCGCCGGCCGCGCCACGCGGCGCAACGGCTTCATCTCCTTCATTTCCGGCGTTTCGATGCTCGGTATCTCGCTCGGCGTGGCCGCGCTGATCATCGTGCTTTCGGTGATGAACGGCTTCCAGAAGGAGGTCCGCGACCGGATGCTGAGCGTGGTCTCGCACGTCGAGGTCTACGGCCCCGGCGGCGGGGTGCTGCAGGACACGGCCCGCACCCTCGCCGAGGTGCGCCGCAATCCCGAGGTGGTCGGCGCGGCACCCTTCATCGCCACGCAGTCGCTGCTGGCGCGCGGCGAGGACATGCGGGGCGCCGTCGTGCGCGGCATCGACCCGAAGCTGGAGGCCCAGGTGACGGACCTCGCCTCGACCTCGCAAGGCACGCTGGACAAGCTGGTGCCCGGCCAGTTCGGCATCGTGCTAGGCGCGGAACTGGCGCGCAACCTGGGCGTGCGCGAAGGCGATGCGGTCACCCTGATCGCGCCGGGCGGGCAGGTCACGCCGGCCGGCGTCGTCCCGCGCCTGAAGCAGATGACGGTGGTGGGCACCTTCGACTCCGGCCACTTCGAGTACGACAGCGGGCTGGTGCTGCTGCACCTGGACGACGCCGCCCGCATCTTCCGGCTGGAGGGGCCGACCGGCATCCGCCTGAAGCTGCGCGACCTGAACCGGGCGCGCGAGGTGGCCGCGGAGCTCTCCACGAGCCTCACGGGCGACTTTCTGGTGCGCGACTGGACCCGGCAGAACCGCACCTGGTTCGCGGCGGTGCAGCTCGAGAAGCGGATGATGTTCATCATCCTGACGCTGATCGTCGCGGTGGCCGCCTTCAACCTCGTGAGCACGCTGGTGATGACCGTCACGGACAAGCGCGCCGACATCGCCATCCTGCGCACGCTGGGGGCGAGCCCCGGCAGCATCATGGGCATCTTCGTGGTGCAGGGCGCGGCGGTGGGCGTGATCGGCACGCTGGCGGGGCTGCTGCTCGGGCTGCTGGTGGCCGTCAACATCGACGTGATCGTGCCGGCGCTGGAGCACGCGCTGAACGCGAGCTTCCTGCCGAAGGACATCTACCTGATCAGCCGCATGCCCAGCGACCCGCAGGCCAACGACATCGTGCCGATCGCGGTGATCTCGCTGGCGCTGGCCTTCGTGGCCACGATCTATCCGAGCTGGCGCGCCAGCCGGGTCAACCCGGCGGAGGCGCTGCGCTATGAATGAACCGACGCTGCGGCCGGAAGCCGAGGCCGCGCTGACCGCGGTGGAGCCGCACGCGGGCGTGGTGCTCGCCTGCCAGGGCGTGAGCAAGCGCTTCACCGAGGGGCCGCTGGACGTCGAGGTGCTCAAGGGCGTGGACCTCGAGGTGCACGCCGGCGAGACGCTGGCCATCGTGGGAGCTTCCGGCTCGGGCAAGAGCACCCTGCTGCACGTGCTGGGCGGGCTGGATGCGCCCACCGCCGGCAAGGTGCAGCTGATGGGGCGCGAACTGCACTCGCTGGACCCGGCGACGCAGGGACGCCTGCGCAACGCGCACCTGGGGTTCGTCTACCAGTTCCACCACCTGCTGCCGGAGTTCAGCGCGCTCGACAACGTCGGCATGCCCCTGCGCATCCGCCGCATGCCGGTGGAGCAGATGCACGCCGCCGCGGCCGAGATGCTGGCCGCCGTGGGCCTGAAGGACCGCATGAAGCACCGCCCGGCCGAACTCTCGGGCGGCGAGCGCCAGCGGGTCGCGATCGCCCGGGCCCTGGTGGCGCACCCGGCGTGCGTGCTGGCCGACGAGCCGACCGGCAACCTGGACCGCGGGACCGCCGACGTGGTGTTCGCGCTGATGCTGCGGCTGGCGCGCGAGCGCGGCACGGCGTTCGTCATGGTGACGCACGACGAGCAGCTGGCCGCGCGCTGCGGGCGGACGCTGCACCTGAGTTCAGGGCGCTTGGGCGAGCCGGTCTTCTGAGGGACCAGGAAAACCAGACAGCCGAACGCAGAGGACGCAAAGGTACGCAAAGGACGCAGAAAACACCTTCAAGGGAGTTTTTCTGCGTCCTCTGCGAAATCTCTGCGTCCTCTGCGTTCGGCTGCCTGGTTTTTCATGGACGCGTCAGAGGATCCGGTTGAACCACACCAACGACAGCCCCGCCGACAGCAGCGCGAGGCACGCCGCCGCCATCGCGAACAGGGCCGAGATCTCGGTCTCCTTCTTCTCCACGGTCAGCTTGGAGCTGAGCGCCTCGTAGACCTTGCGCAGGTCCTGCGCGGTGCCGGCGTAGAAGTACTCGGCCGAGGTCTTGTTGGCGATCTGCTTGAGCGTTTCCTCGTCCAGCCGCACGCGCATCGACCAGCCTTCGAAGCCGATCGTCTCGCCGTCGACCGTGCCGATGCCCACCGTGTAGACGCGCACGCCCCGGTCGGCGGCCATCTTGGCGGCCTCGATCGGGTCCACGCCGGTCGTGCGCTGCCCGTCGGTGAGCATGATGATCGCGGCCGAGGGATAGGACCCCGGCGCGACCGGCGTGAACTCCTTCTTGCCCTTCTTCTCGTTGTCGAGCGACTGGCCGCGCGGGCGCTCGCGCCCGCTCTGCATGTTCTCGAGGTCGATGCCTTGGTCCGGGAACAGCGTGGCCAGCGAGATCACGATGGCGTTGCCGGTCGCGGTGGCGCGCTGCAGCTGGAAGCGGTCGATGGCCGTGACCAGGTCTTCCCGGTTGGTGGTGGGCAGCTGCGCCACCTGGGCCGAGCCGGCGAAGGCGACGATGCCCACCTTCACGTGCCGCGGCAGCTCGCCGATGAAGGCCTTGGCCGCGTTCTGGGCCGCCACCAGCCGGTTGGGCTGGACGTCGGTGGCGCGCATGCTGCCGGAGACGTCCATGGCCAGCATGATCGTCTGCTGGTTGGAGGGCAGCGTGACCACCGCCACCGGGCGCGAGGCGGCGAGCACCAGGGCCGTCATCGCCAGCAGGAACAGCAGGGGCGGCACGTGGCGCCGCACCTGCTGGCCCCGGCCCATGGCCTCCTTGACGAAGGCCAGCGAGGCATAGCGCACCGCGAGCTTCTTCTTGCGCCGCAGCAGCAGCAGGTACAGCCCGACCAGCAACGGCAGGGCCAGCAGCAGCCAGAGGAACTGGGGCCAGAGGAATTGCATGTCGGATCTCCGGGATTCAGGCGACGCGCTTCAGGTGCGCGGGCAGGCTGCCGGCGGCCAGCTGGCTGCGGCGCTTGCGCATCTCGATGAAGCGCACGATCGCGTCGACGAGTTCGGCGTCGGTGGCCAGCTCCAGTGCGTCGACGCTGCTGCGCGTGAGGGCCTCGCGCAGCTCCGCCTCGCGCTGCGCGGCGATGCGCGCGAAACGCTTGCGGAACCCGGCATCGTGCGTGTCCACCACCACCTGCTCGCCCGTCTCGGCGTCGCGCAGGGTGAGCAGGCCGAGGTCGGGCAGTTCGAGCTCCAGCGGGTCGAGAACGCGCACGGCCACCACCTCGTGCCGCTGCGCGAGCTGCGCCAGGGGCTTTTCCCAGCCGGGCTCGCTGATGAAATCCGAGACGACGTAGACCGTCGAGCGGCGCTTGATCAGGCTGGCGCCGGACTCCAGCAGCTCCTTCAGCCGCGTGACGTGGCCTTCGACGGGCGGCGGCCGGTCCAGCATCTTGTGCAGCAGGTGCAGCACGTGGCGCCGGCCGTTGCGGGTGGGGATGATCGTGTCCACGCCCGAGCCGTACAGCATCGCGCCCACGCGGTTGCCGTGCCGCGTCAGAAGGCGGGCCAGCACCGCCACGAATTCGGCCGAGACGTTGCGCTTGCGCAGCTCGCTGGAGCCGAAGTCCACCGAGGGGCTCAGGTCCATCAGGAACCAGGCCGACATCTCGCGGTCCTCGGTGAAGACGCGCACGTAGGGCGCCTGCATGCGCGCCGTCACGTTCCAGTCGATGTGGCGCACGTCGTCGTGCACCTGGTATTCGCGCAGGTCGGCGAGGTCCAGCCCGGTGCCGCGCAGCAGCGTGCGGTAGTCGCCCTGCAGCAGGCCGTCGAGGCGCCGGATCACCTTCCATTCGAGCCGGCGCAGCACGTGGTCGGCGTGGTGCGCCTGCATGCCGCTGCCGGCCGCGCCGGAGGGCTCGGGCCCGGCGGGCGCCGCGGCGCCCTTACGCCACCAGCTTTTCATGTTCCAGCGGCTTGGCCGGCGGCGGGATCTTGGCCATGACCTTCTGCACCACGGCGTCGGAGCTGAGGCCCTCCGACAGCGCCTCGTACGACAGCACCACGCGATGGCGCAGCACGTCCGGCACGAGGTCCACCATGTCCTCCGGCAGCGCGTAGCCGCGGCCGCGCAGCATCGCCAGCGCGCGGGCGCCTTCGGTGAGGTTGATGGTGGCGCGGGGGCTGGCGCCGTAGGTGATGAAGCGGGAGAGCTCCTTGAGGCCGTGGCGCTCCGGCGTGCGGGTGGCCGACACCAGCTTCACCGCGTACTGCACCAGCGAGGGATCGACGTAGACCTGCCGGCATTCGCGCTGCAGCTGCGCGAGCTGATCGGTGCTGGCCACCGCCGCCACGTCGACGGCCGGGCCGGTGACGCGCTGCACGATCACGAATTCCTCTTCGTCGCTGGGATAGTCCACCAGCACCTTCATCATGAAGCGGTCCACCTGCGCTTCCGGCAGGGGGTAGGTGCCCTCGGTCTCGATCGGGTTCTGGGTGGCCATCACCAGGAAGGGGCTGGGCACCTTGTGCGTCTCGCCGGCGATGGTGACCTGGCGCTCCTGCATCACCTCCAGCAGCGCGCTCTGCACCTTGGCGGGAGCGCGGTTGATCTCGTCGGCCAGCAGCAGGTTGGCGAACACCGGGCCCAGCGAGGTGGCGAACTCGCCCGTCTTCTGGTTGTAGATGCGCGTGCCCACCAGGTCGGCCGGCACCAGGTCGGGCGTGAACTGGATGCGCTTGAACTGCCCGCGCATGGTGTTGGCGAGCGTCTTCACCGTCAGCGTCTTGGCCAGTCCCGGCACGCCTTCCACCAGCAGGTGGCCCTGCGCCAGCATGGCGACCATCACCCGTTCCAGGAACCTGTCCTGCCCGACGACGACGCGCTTGACCTCGTACAGGATCTGTTCCATCAGTTGCGCCGTGGCGCTGTCGGTGCGGGCGTTGGTGTCCATGAAACCTCGTGCAGCGGGAAGGAAAAGGCGGCCGTCAGAACGGCGGCAGCCCGGCGGCGGAGGCGGCGTTCTCGATCGGCACGGCGAAGCCGATGCCGATGAACGTCCGCGCGGATGTGGGGTTGAGGATGGCGGTCACGATGCCGACCACTTCACCGTCCATGGTCACCAGCGGGCCACCGGAGTTGCCCGGATTGGCGGCGGCGTCGAACTGGATCAGGTTCTTCATCTCCTGCTTGCCCTCGGGCGAGCGGAACACGCGGCCGAGGCCGGAGACGATCCCGCCGGAGGCCGAGGGACCGATGCCGAACGGGAAGCCCACGGCCAGCACCTTGTCGCCGGGCGCGAGGTCGCTGGTGGAGCGCATGGTGGCGGAGATCAGGTCGTCCGGGATCTTGTTGGCCTGCAGCACGGCGAGGTCGTTCTCCGCCTGCACGCCGGTGATCGTGGCGTCGGCCTCCAGCCCGTCGTAGAACACCACCCGGACGTGGTCGGCCCCGTGCACCACGTGCAGGTTGGTGAGGATCACGCCCTTGTCGATGATGACCACGCCGGTGCCGACGCCGTTCTCGACTTCGTCGCTGTCGCCGGTCTGGTCCGTCGTGGCCGGACCCAGCGGCTTCGGCTTGGCGCTCTTGGTGGAGAGCCGGGTCTCGGCGTCCCTCAGCCGGCTCTTCTTCACGTAGCTCACCACGCGCACCACCGCCGGCCTCACGTTCTCGTAGGCCCGCGCGTATTCCGACGGCATGACCTGCGTCTCCATCGTCTTGAGCACGGCGGCGTTGATGTCTTCCTGCGTGAGCTTGCGCGGCATGGGCCGCAGCGCGAGGCTCAGGGCGAGGGCGACGCCGAGCAGCAGGATCGCCGACCACTGCAGCGCGGGACTGGAAGGGGACAGGAAGGGACGGCGCTTGCGTTGCGGCGCCGCCGCCGCTGCAGCATCGGGCGGCTGCGGCTCGGCGGTGCCCGCGGACGCGCCGGGTTGATCGGCCGCCGCGGGGCGGGCAGGGCGGCTGGAACTGTAAAGGGCTGGCCTGCGCATCCGTGATCCTTGGGCTGTCCGGAAAGTTCGCGGGCCACGCCGATGCAGCCCTGGCGATGGCACACGGTATCACGGTTTGCCGGGCTCTGCACGGCTTGCGCCATCATCCGGGGTGGATGTGGAAACCCTCTATGTGGATAGATACGCATTGCCACCTCGACGCCGGTGAATTCGCCGGCGAGACCGACGCCGTGCGCGAGCGCGCACGGGCCGCCGGCGTGCGGCACTGCGTGTTGCCGGCGGTGCTTCCGGGCAACTTTGATGCGGTGCGGGAGCTCGCGCACCGGCATGGTGACAGCTACGCGCTGGGCATCCATCCTCTATGTACCGGCGCGGCCGGCGACGGGGACCTCGTGCTGCTCGACCGCGCGCTGGCGGCGGCGCGCGACGATCCGCGCCTGGTCGCGGTGGGCGAGATCGGCCTGGACTATTTCGTGCCGGACCTCGATGCCGCGCGCCAGGAGCATTTCTATCGTGAGCAACTGCAACTGGCGCGCCGCCATGGCCTGCCGGTGCTGCTGCACGTCCGCCGCTCGGCCGACCAGCTGCTGCGCGAGCTGCGCCGCGCACCGGTCGGGGGCATCGTCCACGCGTTCAACGGCAGCCAGCAGCAGGCGCGCGAGTTCGTGAAGCTCGGGTTCCGGCTCGGCTTCGGCGGCACCGTCACCTACGAGCGCGCGCTGCAGATCCGCCGGCTGGCCCGCGAGCTGCCGGCCACCGCCCTGGTGCTGGAGACGGATGCGCCGGACATCCCGCCGCGCTGGCTGTACCGGACGGCGCAGGAGCGGGCGGGCGGCGCGCCGCAGGGACGCAACGAGCCCGGCGAGCTGCCGGCGATCGGCGCGGCGCTGGCCGCGCTGCGGGGCATGGAAGCGGAGGAACTGGCGGCGGTGACCAGCCGCAATGCCTGCGCGGCGCTGCCGCGGCTGGGCGCCCTGCTGCGGATCTAGGAGCCTGGGCTCCTGGCTTCCGCCAGCGGCTTCGCCTTCTGCTGCATCCAGGCGAGCTGCGTGTCCAGCTCCGCCTGCAGCGCTTCCAGGTGGTGCAGCTCGGCGACTGCGCGGGTGACGGCGACCTCCAGCGCATGCCGGGCCTCGATGGCGGCCAGCAGTTCCGCCGGCTCCGGCGGACGCGCCTCGGCCACCTCCTGCATGGCCTGCAGCTGGTGCTGCAGCGTGAGGCCGGCCGGCCGGACCTCGTCCTGCAGCAGGCGGCACAGGGCCGCGCGATGGTCCAGGACCTGCGTGCCGAGCGAGCGCGCGGCCCGCGCGGCGCCGCAGAAATCCTCCACCGCGTGCAGCTTGTCCTGCAGCGCCTCGCCGCGGCGGGCGAGCTCCTGCAGCGCCTGCCGGGACACCGGCGCCGTCGCCGCCTGGCGGCGGAGGGCCAGCTCCTGCTCCATGTTGCGCAACCACGCCAGTCCGTGGCGCACCCGCTTGTGGATGGAGCGGGACTCCATCAGCAGCTCCGCCCACAGCATGCGCGTGGTGGAGGCATCGACGGCATGGCGGCCGATGAAGTGCAGGGCCGTCGTGGCGAGCCGGCGCGCCGCCGCGCCGACCGCGGCGCACTGCCGGTGGAACTCGGCCAGCGGGAAGGCGCCGCCGCGGGGCGGCAGGAAATCCACGGCCGCACTCGCCTCCTGCAGCGCGTGCAGCGCGCGATCCAGTTCCGCGGGGCTCCAGGTCGCCTCGGATTGCTGCAGCCGCTCGCGCAGGCTGCCCAGCCGCGGCACCCGCTTGCCGGTCAGGGAGTGCAGCACCTGCTGGGCGGCGGCGGCCAGCGAGGAGGGCGAACGCGTCGGCGTGGCCACGGAGTTCGCCGCCTCCCGCAGGGCCGCGGTGCGGCTGGCGCGCCGCACCGGGTCGGGCAGTCCTTCGAGCTTGCTGGAGCGGGGGATCGGCATCAGTTGGGTCATTGCTGGTTCGGGAAAACCCGGATATCAACATTCTGTAACCTTCGCGGTCCCGCGTAAGTGACTTCGCTCACCGAGGGTGGGCGGCGTGGCGTTCCGGCCGCAGCGGCGCGACGACCGGGCCCCGCGCGGGCCCGAACGGCCTTACGGGGCGTGCGGGGATAATGCGCGGCCGTGAAATCCTCCGCGCCCCACCAGCTCCCCGAAGTCAACTTCTCCGACGAGGGCGATACCCGCTACCTGCACCTCGGCACCGAATGGATCCAGGGCTCGATGCGGCTCGACGAGCCCTTCGAGATCGAGCTGGAGTACGTGCAGCGCATGATGGCCTGGCTGCTGTTCGTGGACCCCCCCGGGGTCTCGAAGCGGCATGCGATGCAGCTCGGGCTGGGGGCAGCCGCGCTGACCAAGTTCTGCCATCGCCGGATGCGCATGAAGACCACGGCCATCGAGCTGAACCCGCAGGTGATCGCCGCCTGCCGGCTGTGGTTCAAGCTGCCCCGGGACGATTCGCGCCTGTCCGTGATCCTGGGGGACGCCGCGGAAGTCGTCGCCCACGAACACTGGCGCGGCCAGGTCGACGCGCTGCAGGTCGACCTCTACGACCACGAAGCGGCCGCGCCCGTGCTGGATAGCGAGGAGTTCTACCGCCACTGCCGCTCGCTCCTGACCGAGGACGGCTGCATGACCGTCAACCTGTTCGGGCGCGCCTCCAGCTACGAGCGCAGCCTGAAGCGGATCCAGGGCGCGTTCGGCGCCGAGGCGGTGTGGGCCTTCCGGCCGACGCGCGAGGGCAACACCGTGGTGCTGGCGCTGCGCGAGCCGGTGCGGCCCGCACGCGGCGAGCTCGCGGCGCGCGCGGACGTGATCGAAACACGCTGGGGCCTGCCGGCGCGCAAGTGGCTGCGCGTTTTCAAGCCGAGCACCTGACCCCGGCGGCTACCATTGCCGCATGACCGCGCATCCGAAGCTGAAGATCTCCGCCCGCACGGCGCCGCACGGCCCGGTGCACTGGCGCCAGATGGTGGAGTGGCTCAGCGAGGACGGCGTGATCGGCCACGAGGAGGCCCGCCGCACCATCGCCCGCTGCTCCCACGCGGAGAGCGCGCAGCACCCGCTGGTGCGGCTGGCGGCCGTCGCGATGACCCGCGCCGCGGACGGCAAGCCGCTGGACATCGAGGCCCTGACCCAGTACCTCGCCACGCGCGCCCAGCTCGACTACCTGCGCATCGACCCGCTGAAGGTCGACGTGGCCAAGGTGGCCGACACCATGAGCGCCGGCTATGCCGAGCGCCACCACGTGCTGCCGGTGCAGGTCACGCCGACCGAGGTGGTGGTGGCCACCGCCGAACCCTTCGTGACCGACTGGGTGGACGAGGTCGAGCGGCAGTCGCGCCGCACGGTGCGCCGCGTGGTCGCCAACCCGCAGGAGATCCTGCGCTACACGGCGGAATTCTTCGCCCTGGCGAAGTCGGTGCGCGCGGCCCAGCGCGCCGGCGGCAACGCGGGCGCGGGCAGCTTCGAGCAGCTGGTCGAACTGGGCAAGTCCAACCGCCAGCTCGATGCCAACGACCAGAGCGTGGTGCAGGTGGTGGACTGGCTGTGGCAGTACGCCTTCGACCAGCGCGCGAGCGACATCCACCTGGAGCCGCGACGCGAGCAGGGCGTGATCCGCTTCCGCATCGACGGCGTGCTGCACCCGGTCTACCAGATGCCGCCGGCGGTGCTGAACGCGATGACGGCGCGCATCAAGCTGCTCGGTCGCATGGACGTGGTGGAGAAGCGCCGCCCGCAGGACGGCCGGATCAAGACCCGCAACCCGCGCGGCGACGAGGTGGAGATGCGCCTGTCGACGCTGCCCACGGCCTTCGGCGAGAAGATGGTGATGCGGATCTTCGACCCCGACACCACGGTCAAGGACCTCGACGCGCTGGGCTTCTCGGCGCACGACGCGCAGCGCTGGGAAGGGCTGGTGAAGCGCCCGCACGGGATCGTCCTGGTCACCGGCCCGACCGGCTCCGGCAAGACGACCACCCTCTATTCGACGTTGAAGCGGCTGGCGACCGAGGAGGTCAACGTCAGCACCGTGGAGGACCCGATCGAGATGATCGAGCCGTCCTTCAACCAGACGCAGGTGCAGGCCCAGCTGGACTTCGGCTTCGCCGAGGGCCTGCGGGCGCTGATGCGGCAGGACCCCGACATCATCATGGTGGGCGAGATCCGCGACCTCACCACCGCGGAAATGGCGGTGCAGGCGGCCCTCACCGGGCACCTCGTGTTCTCGACCCTGCACACCAACGACGCTCCCTCGGCCATCACCCGGCTGATGGAACTCGGCGTGCCGGGCTACCTGATCAATGCCACCGTGATCGGCGTGCTGGCCCAGCGGCTGGTGCGCACCCTCTGCCCCCAGTGCCGCGCCCCGGACACCGAAACCCCGCGCAGCGCGCTGGCCGAGGTGGTGAAGCCCTGGAAGCTCACCGGCACTTCGCAGCCGTACCGCGCCGTGGGCTGCGTCGACTGCCGCATGACGGGCTTCCTGGGCCGCATGGGGCTGTACGAACTGCTGACGGTCGGCGAAGCCTTCAAGGAGCAGGTGATGCGCGACCCGGCGGCGCCGGCACTGCGCCGCCTGGCCGTGGCGGATGGCATGCGCCCACTGCGGCTGGCCGGCGCGCTGCGCGTGGCCGAGGGCCTGACCACGCTGGAAGAAGTCCTGACGGCGACACCTTCGATGGAGTGAGCGCCGCGTCGCGGCTGTCTCCTCGGCAACAGCCCCGTAACGGGTTGTAGGTGGAACCCACATCGAGGGCGGCCCCTCCATCCTCCACAATCCGCCGGTCGCAAATCCCGTCTCAGGAGACAACATGAAAATCAAGAGCCAGAAGGATTTCTGGTCCGGGCTCATGTTCATGGCCACCGGCGTCGCATTCGCATGGGGCGCCACCAACTACACGATCGGTGAAGGCGCCCGCATGGGCCCCGGCTATTTCCCGCTGATGCTCGGGATCCTGCTCACCCTGATCGGCCTCTTCATCACGTTCGAGGCCATGGTGGTCGAGACGGAAGACGGCGAGCCGATCGGCACGTGGGCCTGGAAGCCCCTGGGCTTCATCATCGGCGCCAACCTCGTCTTCGGCATCCTGCTCGCGGGCCTGCCCAAGATCGGCATCCCCGCCATGGGCCTGATCGTCGCCATCTACGCGCTGACCTTCATCGCCAGCATGGCCGGCGACGAGCACAAGAACAAGGAAGTGGCGATCCTGGCGACCATCCTGGCCATCGGCAGCTACCTGGCCTTCATCGTCCTGCTGAAACTGCAGTTCCCGGTCTGGCCGAGCTTCATCAGCGGCTGAGAGGAAGAACGATATGGATCTCATTGCCAACCTCTCCCTGGGCTTCGGCGTCGCCTTCACGCCGATCAACCTGCTGTACGCCTTCATCGGCTGCCTGCTCGGCACGCTGATCGGCGTGCTGCCCGGCATCGGCCCCGTGGCGACCATCGCCATGCTGCTGCCGGCGACCTATGCGCTGCCGCCGGTGTCGGCCCTCATCATGCTGGCCGGCATCTACTACGGCGCGCAGTACGGCGGCTCCACCACGGCCATCCTGGTGAACCTGCCGGGCGAGTCGTCCTCCGTGGTGACAGTGATCGACGGCTACCAGATGGCCCGCCAGGGCCGAGCCGGCCCCGCGCTGGCCGCGGCCGGCCTCGGCTCGTTCTTTGCCGGCTGCGTCGGCACGCTGATCCTGGCCGCCTTCGCCGCCCCGCTGACGGAAGTCGCCTTCAAGTTCGGCCCGGCCGAATACTTCTCGCTGATGGTGCTGGGCCTGATCGGCGCCGTGGTGCTGGCCTCCGGCTCGCTGGTCAAGGCGATCGCCATGATCGTGCTGGGCCTGCTGCTGGGGCTGGTGGGCACCGACGTGAACTCCGGCGTCGCGCGCTTCTCCTTCGACATCCCGGAACTGACCGACGGCATCGGCTTCATCACCATCGCCATGGGCGTGTTCGGCTACGGCGAGATCATCTCCAACCTGGGCAAGAGCGACGAGCACCGCGAGGTGTTCACGGCCAAGGTGCAGGGCCTGTTCCCGACGCTGGAGGACTTCAAGCGCATGCTGCCCGCGGTGCTGCGCGGCACCGCGCTGGGTTCGATGCTGGGCATCCTGCCCGGTGGCGGCGCGCTGCTGGCGGCCTTCGCCGCCTACACGGTGGAGAAGAAGACCAAGCTCCAGCCCGGTGAAGTGCCCTTCGGGCGCGGCAACATCCGCGGCGTGGCGGCCCCCGAGTCGGCCAACAACGCCGGCGCGCAGACCTCCTTCATCCCGCTGCTGACGCTGGGCATCCCGCCCAACGCGGTGATGGCGCTGATGGTGGGCGCCATGACCATCCACAACATCCAGCCGGGCCCGCAGGTGATGACCAGCAACCCGCAGCTGTTCTGGGGCCTGATCGCCTCGATGTGGATCGGCAACGCGATGCTGGTGATCCTGAACCTGCCGCTGATCGGCATGTGGATCAAGCTGCTGACGGTGCCCTATCGCTGGCTGTTCCCGTCCATCGTGCTGTTCTGCGCGATCGGGGTCTACTCCACCAACAACAACGTGTTCGACATCTGGATGGTCGCGATCTTCGGCGTGATCGGCTACCTGTTCATCAAGCTGGGATGCGAGCCGGCGCCGCTGCTGCTCGGATTCATCCTGGGGCCGATGATGGAAGAAAACCTGCGACGGGCGCTGCTGCTGTCGCGCGGCGACTGGAGCGTGCTGGTCACGCGTCCGCTGTCGGCGGGCCTGCTCGCGGCCGCCTTGCTCCTGGTCGTGATCGTCGCGCTGCCTTCGATCAAGGCGAAGCGCGAGGAAGCCTTCGTCGAAGACTGACCTGCGGCGTCACCCGCCAGACCGAAACGGCCCCTCGCGGGCCGTTTTTTTTCTTTCCCTGATAGCTCGACAGGCGCTAGCATGCGGTCATCGTGCGCAACCATTCGGCCGCCATCCTGCTGTTCATCCCCGTCCTGCTGCTGCTGGCGCTGTGGGCCTGGCTGACGGACTTCGTGACCATCCAGGGCGAATCCACCATCTACACGGTGGCCTGCAGCGGGGAATGGCGCGGCGAGACCTGCACCGGCCGGCTCGCGCCCGCGGACCGCTTCCGCTTCCGCGCGCTGCCGCGGCGCAAGGAGGTGCTGTTCTGGACGCTGGGCCGGCCCGAGCCCTCGGGCCGCTTCACCGGCTGCCAGATCGAGGACGGCCGCAACTGGACCTGCCCGGCCAGCGCCGACGCGGCCCGGACGATCACGCTGTCGCTGGTGGCCGGCCGCGCCGTGCATGACGCGAGCGGCGCCACGCAGGCCTTCCGCGCCGTGACGAAGTGGCGCTGGATGCTGATGCGATGGGGCGTGTCCATGGGCCGTTCGGCGGACTACTGAAGGTCATTCGCTTTCCGCGACAATGATCGCGTCCGCCGCGAAGACCCCTCCCATGCACCACCCTCCGGCCCACCCGCAAAGGGTGGCGCTGCACAACGAGATCCACGCCCGCCCGCCGGAGGCGATGATGGCGCCGCTGGCGCTGTCGCACCTGGTGCTGGTGGGCGACGCGGCCCAGCGCGAAGCCAGCCGCGCGCACCTCGCCGCCCTCCTGCGCGACCACCACCTGCCGCAGCCCGACGCGCAGACCACGCACGTGCGGCTGGACGTGGGCGCGATCCGCATCCGCTGGGAGCTGCACACGGAGTTCGTCGCCTGGACCTTCTCGCGGCCCTTCGATGCCGCGGGATTCGGCCGGCAGGAACCGGCCACCGCCTTGCAGGCCGTGCCGCAGGACTGGCTGGAGGGCCTGCCGGGGCAGGTGCTCGCGGCGCTGCACCTCTGGGTGCTGGCGGGCGAGTCGCAGGAGGACACGGTGCTCACCGGCCACGTGCTGCGCGAGGAGACGCTGGTCGGCTCCTCCGTCTCCGACGGCCACGCGCGCGTGTTCACCGATTTCGAGCTGCATGCCGACGGCTGGTCGCGCATGGTGCTGCTGGCGGACCACCTGCCGCCGCGCCGGCTCGGCCGGCTGGTGCAGCGGCTGCTGGAGATCGACACCTACCGCATGGCGGCCCTGCTGGGGCTGCCGGCGGCCCGCGAGTCCGCCGCGCTGCTGGCGCAGGCCGAGAGCGAACTGGCCTCCCTGGCCGAAGCGATCCGCGTGGCCGGCCGCCACGAGGAGCCGCAGCTGCTGGACCGCCTCACGCGCCTGGCGGGGCAGGTCGAGAGCAACTACGCCGCGACGCATTCCCGCTTTTCGGCGAGTGCCGCGTACTTCGAGCTGGTCGACCAGCGGCTGCAGGACGTCCATGAGCAGCGCCTGCCCGGCCTGCAGAAGCTCGGCGAGTTCATCGAGCGGCGCCTGTCGCCCGCCCGCGCCACCTGCGCCTGGTCGGTGCGGCGGCAGGATGCGCTGTCGCAGCGCGTCTCGCGCATCAGCAACCTGCTGCGCACGCGGGTGGAGATCGAACAGCAGCAAAGCAGCCAGGGCCTGCTGGCGACCATGAACCGGCGGCAGGACCTGCAGTTGCAGCTGCAGGCCACCGTGGAAGGCCTGTCGGTGGCGGCGATCACCTACTACATCGTCGGCCTGGTCAGCTACCTCGCCAAGGGCGCCGGGGCGCTGGGCTGGCCCTTCAGCCCGGAAACGACCGCCGCCGCCGCCATTCCCTTCGTGGCCGGGGCGGTGTGGTGGTCGATCCGCCGCCTGCACACGCGGCTGCTCGGACATTCGCAGTCGGCTTAGCCGACGCGACGCGCCTGCGCGCCCTTGCCGGGGCCGCCGCGAACGCGAGGACGCGGCCTGCGATGCGTATCATGCGTTCTTCTTTTGACATCACGGCAGGGCATGGTATGAAGCTGGGCATCACGGGGAAGTGGGCGCTGGTCTGCGGCGCCAGCAAGGGACTGGGTTACGGCTGCGCGCAGGCACTGGCGCGCGAGGGCGTGAACGTGGTGATCGTGGCGCGCGGCGAAGAGGCGCTGCAGGCGGCCGCCGAGCGCCTGCGCAAGGACCCCGAAGTTCCGGACGGAACGCAGGTCGAACCGATCGCGGTGGACATCACCGCGGCCGAAGGCCGCGCCAAGGTGTTCGCCTTCCGCAAGGACTACGACATCGTCGTCACCAATGCCGGCGGGCCGCCGCCCGGCGACTTCCGCGACTGGGACCGCGAGGCCTGGCTCAAGGCCGTGGACGCGAACATGCTGACGCCGATCGAACTGATCAAGGCCACGGTGGACGGCATGGCCGAACGCGGCTTCGGGCGCATCGTGAACATCACGTCCAGCGCGGTGAAGGCGCCGATCGACATCCTGGGCCTGTCCAACGGCGCGCGCAGCGGGCTGACCGGCTTCGTTGCCGGCGTGGCGCGCACGAGCAAGCTGGCGTCCAGCAACGTGACGATCAACAACCTGCTGCCCGGCGTGTTCGACACCGACCGGATCAAGACGACGCTGGAAGGCAGCGCGAAGAAGACCGGCAAGACGGTGGAGGAAATGCGCCAGCAGCGCATGAACACGATCCCGGCCCGCCGCTTCGGCACGCCCGAGGAATTCGGCACCGCCTGCGCCTTCCTCTGCAGCGCGCAGGCGAGCTACATCACGGGCCAGAACTTCCTGATCGACGGCGGCGCGTACCCGGGCACTTACTAAGACCAAAAGCAGGACCAAACCGGACAGCCGAACGCAGAGGGCGCAAAGAAGCGCAAAGGACGCAGAAGGACATCCTTCACGGATTTTTCTGCGTCCTCTGCGTAACCTTTGCGCCCTCTGCGTTCGGCTTTTGGTTTTCCCCTGTTTTCACCGCCGCGACGACACCACGATTCCCGCGACGATCAGGACGAACGCCAGGGCGTGGAACAGGCGCGGCGGCTCGCCCAGGAAGGCCGCCGAGAACAGCGCCGCGAACAGCGGCGTGAGGTTCGAGAAGAAGGCGGCGATCGTGGGCCCGACGCGCTGCACGCCCAGGCCCCAGCTGCGGTAGGCGAGGATCGCGGGGCCCACCGCCACGTAGGCCAGCGCCGCCGCGAGCGGCCAGCCCCACTGGATCGGCGGCGCGCCCAGGAGCGTTTCGCTGGCGGCGAACAGCGCCGACCACGCGACCCCGGGCACCATCTGCGCGACCAGGATGCCTGCCCAGTGGGAACGCACCTCCGGCGGGTCCCCGGGCCGGGTGAGCAGCCAGCTGTAGAGCGCCCACGCGGCGGTGGCCAGCAGCATGAAGAGGTCGCCCGCCACGAAGTGCACGTGGGCGAGCTGCGCCGCGTCGCCGCGGCACAGCACGACCAGCACGCCGGCGATCGAGAGCGCCGCGCCCGTCATCTGCCGGCCGGTGATGCGCTGGCCGAAGAACAGCGCCCCCACGGCCAGCATGAAGAACGGGATGCTGGCCGCGACCAGCGTCACGTTGATCGGCGTCGAGGTCTTCACCGCCTGGTACTGCAGCGCGTTGTAGCAGCCGATGCCGAGCAGGCCCAGCACCGCGTAGCGGCGCATGCGCGGCCAGATCGGGCTGCTGGCGCGCAGCAGCCGCCAGCCGAAGGGCAGCAGCAGAAGGAAGGCGATGGCCCAGCGCAGGAAGTTGAGCGTGAGCGGCGGCACCAGGGGCGTCACCATCCGCCCCACCACGGCGTTGCCCGCCCACAGCATGGGCGGGAGGGTGAGCAGCAGGGCGGTCGAAAGGGTGAGGCGCGGCGGCATGGGGCGAGGCCGCGACTTTACGCCGGAGGCCTGCGCGCGCGCTGAGGCGGCGCTGACGGATTCGTGGCACCATGCGCGGCATTCGAATCCAGGCAAGCACAAGGAGACACGCCATGGTCAAGGCAGTCCGCATCCGCCAGAACGGCGGCCCCGAGCAGATGGAACTGGTCGACGTCGAGGTGGGCCAGCCCGCGGCGGGCGAGATCCGCATCCGCCACAAGGCGGTCGGCCTCAACTTCATCGACGTCTACCAGCGCTCGGGCCTCTACCAGCTGCCCATGCCGCTCACGCTGGGCATGGAAGCGTCGGGC
This sequence comes from Ramlibacter monticola, assembly GCF_016722785.1. Lineage (GTDB taxonomy): Bacteria > Pseudomonadota > Gammaproteobacteria > Burkholderiales > Burkholderiaceae_C > Ramlibacter > Ramlibacter monticola. The sequence continues at coordinate 143,653 of NZ_JAEQNE010000007.1, forward strand.
ATCGTCGAGGCGGTGGGCGAGGGCGTGACGCACCTGAAGGCCGGCGACCGCGCGGCCTACGCCAGCCATCCGCCCGGCTCCTATTCGGAAGAGCGCGTGATGCCGGCGAAGACCGTGGTCAAGCTGCCCGATGCCATCAGCTTCGAGACCGGCGCGGCCATGATGCTCAAGGGCCTCACCGCGCAGTACCTGCTGAAGCGCACGCAGCCGCAGGGAGGCCTGAAGGAAGGCGACTTCGTGCTGTTCCATGCCGCTGCCGGCGGCGTCGGCCTGATCGCCGTGCAGTGGGCCAAGGCCATGGGCCTGCGCCTGATCGGCACGGCGGGCAGCGACGAGAAGTGCGCGCTGGCGAAGTCGCTCGGCGCCGAGTTCATGATCAACTACGGCAAGGAAGACTTCCTTGCCCGGGTCAAGGAGATCACCGGCGGCAAGGGCGTGAAGGTGGTCTACGACTCGGTCGGCAAGGACACCTGGGACAAGTCGCTCGACTGCCTGCGGCCCTTCGGCCTGATGGCGAGCTTCGGCAACGCCTCCGGCCCGGTGCCGCCGTTCGCGCCCGGCATCCTCGGGAACAAGGGTTCCCTGTACGTCACGCGCCAGACGCTGTTCACGCACATCGCCACGCGCGAGTCCACGCAGGAGATGGCGGACGACCTGTTCGCGGCCGTGACCGGCGGCAAGGTGCAGATCCGCATCGACCAGCGCTTCCCGCTGGCGCAGGTGCGGGAGGCGCACCAGGCCCTGGAGGCGCGCAAGACCACCGGCTGCACGATCCTCACCGTCTGACGCGGTGGGCGCGCTGCGGCTCGGCGCGGCATGGCGCGCGCACCTGCGCGACGCGGCCGACTGCGTGCCGCGGCACGCGCGCGTGCCGCTCGCCTGGCGCGGCCAGCGCATCGGCTCGGTCGAGCCGGACCTGTTCCTGCGCGCCGGGCTGGAGGGCGACCCCTTGCTGGTGTCCCGGGGCGGCGCCTGGGAGATCCCGGGCGAGCTGACGCCTTCGCTCGCGCAGATCGCGTTCGTGCTGCGCGACAAGGGGCTGGCCCACACCTGGCGCGACGAGCAGATCGCGGTGCGCAACGAGGCGGGCGCGCTGCTGGGCACCGTCGAGCGCGCCCTGGTGCGCCCGCTGGGCATCGCCACCCACGCCGTGCACCTCGTCGCGACGGACCCGCGGGGCGGCCACTGGGTGCAGCAACGGGCCTTCGACAAGCCGACCGATCCGGGACTGTGGGACACGCTGGTGGGCGGCCTCGTGCCCGCGAGCGATTCGCAGGACGAGGCGCTCGCGCGCGAGACCTGGGAGGAGGCGGGGCTGCGGCTGGCGCAGGTGCAGGGCTTGCGCCATGGCGGGCGGCTGCTGACGCGGCGGCCCTTCCGCGAGCTGGCGCACGGCTATGTCGTCGAGTTCATCGACTGGTATGCGTGCACGCTGCCGGCCGGGGTGGAGCCTGCCAACCAGGATGGCGAGGTGGCGGATTTCCGGTGCATGGCGCCGGCCGAAGTGGAGTCCCTGCTGGAAGGCGAGGGCTTCACGATCGACGCTTCGCTGGTGATGGTGGCGGCGTTCGGGGATCCTTAGCCGGCGCGCCGCCCACCAGCTGTTCGAGCACGGCATACACCGCCGCCGTATCGGCATCGCCATGCCCCAGCGCCATCGCGGCGTTGTAGATCGGCATGCAGGCGGCGAACAGGGGCGCGGGCGTGTCGGTGGCCTGCAGCTGCTCGTTGATCAGCCGCATGTCCTTCTGCCAGGTCGCCACCTTCATGGTGGCCTTGTCCCAGCCGCGGTCCACCATCACCGGGCCGCGGACCTGGAACATGCGCGAGCCGCCGGCGCCATCGGCCACCACCCGGACGATCTGCGCCGGGTCGAGCCCCGCGCGCGCTCCCATCAGGATCGCCTCGGCGGTGGACACGTTGTGGATCGCCACCAGCAGGTTGGCCACCAGCTTCATGCGCATGCCGTTGCCGAATTCGCCGACGTCGTAGCGCACGCGCGCGAAGCCCTCGAACACGGGCGAGAAGGCCTCGATCGCCGCGGCGTCGCCGCTCGCATAGACGGCGAGGTCGCGGTTCACGGCCTGCGCGCCGGTGCCGGAAAGGGGGCAGTCCAGCAGGGTGATGCCGTGGCCCGCGAGACGCTCGTGCGCGCGCCGCTTGGCCGCCTCGGGCAGCGTGCTGGTCTCGGCCACCAGCAGGCCGCGCACGCCGGCGTCGACCAGTTCGTCCACCACGACGTCCAGCGCGGCTTCGCTGGGCAGCGACAGGACGATGAAGCGGGCCTCGCGCGCGACTTCCGTCGCGCTGGTGCAGGCGGTTCCGCCGGCCTCGACCAGCGTGCGCCGGGCCTTCTCGTCGGGATCGCTGCCATGGACCGCGAAGCCGCCCTGCACCAGGTTGGCCGAGATGGCCGAACCCATGATGCCGAGGCCGACGACGCCGACGGCGGTGCGCACGCGGACCTTCACTCGCCCTTGATGTTGTTGTCCGCCACCAGCTTCGAGTACTTGTTGACCTCGGCGGCGAGGAAGGTGCGGAACTCGTCCTGCGTGCTGGCCTGCGCTTCGACGCCGAGGTCGGCGAACTTCGCCTTGAGCTCGGGGTCGGCCATGATCTTCACCAGCGCGGCGTGGTAGCTGTCGACGACGGCCTTCGGCGTGCCGGCGGGCAGGAACACGCCCCACCAGTTCTCGGCCACGATGCCCGGCAAGCCCGCCTCGGCGAAGGTCGGGATCTCGGGGAACATCTTCGAGCGCGTGCCGCTGGTGATGGCGATCGGGCGCAGCCTGCTGGTCTTGATGAACTGCGAGACCGGCAGCGCGTCGGCCACCATCATGTCGATGTGGCCCGCCAGCAGGTCGTTCACCGCCTGGCCGCCGCCCTTGTAGTTGATGCCGTTCATCTTCACCCTGGCCTGCCGCATGATCAGCTCGCCGCCGAGATGCGCCATGCTGCCCGGGCCGCTGGTGCCGAAGCTGACCTGGCCGGGCTTCGCCCGCGCGGCGGCGAGGATCTCCTGCAGCGACTTGTACGGCGAGTTCGCCGGCACCACGAGGATGTTGGCGCCGACGGCCGTGAGCGCCACCGGCACGAAGTCCTTCTCGATGCTGTAGGGCACCTTGCTGATGAGCGGGTTGACCGCCACCGGGCCGAGGTTGCCGACCACGAAGGTGTAGCCGTCGGCCGGCTGGCGCGCGGCGTATTCCATGCCGATCGAACCGGCCGCGCCGGGCTTGCTCTCGATCAACACCGGCTGGCCCCAGAGGTCCTGCAGTTTCTGGCCCATGATGCGGGCCATCAGGTCGGAGCTGCCGCCGGCGGGATAGGTGACCACCAGGTGCACGGGCTTGTTCGGGAAGCTCTGCGCCTGGGCCGCCAGGGGGGCGAGGCCGGCGCACGCCAGGGCCAGCAGGAATCGATGGGCATCACGGCGGGACGCGGGTCTCATCGGATCACTCCTTTCGGAATGGCGTGCGACCCGACCGGGGAAAACACGGCGTGGCGCCACGTCGCGATCGACTCTAAGATCGATCGTTCCACGGTACTTGCGTACTTTCCCGCATGCTGCACACCGCTCCGGGCGCCCGCGCCGACCAGACGCTGTCGCTCAACATGAAGCTGCTCGCGCAGCACGAGCTGCAAGGCCACGGCGGGATCGGCGAGGGCATGGCTCTGCAGCTCACCCGCGACGGCCGGCGCATCCTGTGGCTGGCGCACGAGTCGGCGCCCAAGAACTTCTCCGGCGTCGACGTGACCGATCCGCGCGCGCCGCGGCTGGTCGTGCAGACCGAACTGCCGCACACGAGGATGCGGTCCAATTCGCTGGACCTGGTGGGCGATCTCCTGGCGGTGGCGTATCAGACCAGCACGGTGGGGCTCGCGCCCGCGGGTGTGGACCTGTTCGACGTGAGCCGGCCCGAAGAGCCGAAGCTCGTCTCGCACTTCGACTGCTCCGGGCCGCACTCGCGCGGCGTGCACGCGCTGTGGTTCGTCGACGGCAGGACCATCCACATGGCGTCCGGCGCGCCGGACTTCACCCCGCGCAATCCGCTCGACGACCAGTTCTACCGCATCCTCGATGTGTCCGACCCGGCGAAGCCGGTGGAGGCGGGGCGCTGGTGGTATCCCGGCACGCGCGAAGGCGACGAGGCGCCGGCGCCGGCGCGGCTGGCGAAGAAGTTCGACATGGGCTTTCGCGCCCACAACACCAACGTGTTCCCCGAGCGGCCGGACCGCGCCTACGTCGGCTACATCGATGGCGGCGCCTTCGTGCTGGCCATCGCGGATCCCTCGCGGATCCAGGTGGTGTCGCACTGGAATCCCTCGCCGCCCTTCAACGGCTTCACGCACACGGTGCTGCCCCTGTTCGAGCGCCAGCTCTGGATCGTGAGCGACGAGTGCGTGCAGGACGACGGCGCCGACTGGCCCAAGCTGGTGTGGGTGGTCGATGCGCGCAACGAGGCCAACCCGGTGCCGATCGGCACCTTCCCCGCCCCGCCCTACGAAGCGTTCGCGCGCCGTGGCGGCCGCTTCGGCGCCCACAACCTGCACGAGAACCTCCCGGGGCCGGCCTCCTTCCGCTCCGACACCCTCATCGTCGGCACCTTCTTCAACGCCGGCGTGCGCGTGTACGACACCAGCAATCCCTACCGCGTGGAGGAGATCGCGTACTTCGTGCCGGGTGCGCCGCGGCTGTCGCCGGCGGGCGCCGTGCAGCTCAACGACGTGTACGTGGACGAACGCCGCATCGTGTACACCGTGGACCGCTTCACCGGCGGGCTCTACGTCCTGGAGCTCGACGTCTGAGCATGCCGGGAAGTTCGCGCGACCCGCTCGCGGGCAAGCTGCCGGTCACCCTGGTCACCGGCTTCCTGGGCAGCGGCAAGACGACGCTCGTCTCGAAGCTGGTGCGGCACCCGGCGATGAACCGCGTCGCCGTGGTGATCAACGAGCTGGGCGAGATCGGCATCGACCACGACCTCGTGGCGATGTCGACCGAGAACATCGCGCTGCTGGCCAACGGCTGCGTCTGCTGTTCGGTACGCACCGACCTGCAGGAAACGCTGCGCGACCTGTTCGCGCGCCGGCGCGCCGGCGAGGTCGCCGACTTCGACCGCGTGATCATCGAGACCACGGGCCTGGCCGATCCGGCGCCGGTAGTGCAGACGCTGCTGGCGGACGCGCTCGTCTGCGCGCACTTCCGGCTCGACGGGCTGGTGACGCTGGTGGATGCCGTCAACGGCGCGCAGCAACTCCTCGAGCATGCGGAGCCGGCCAAGCAGATCGCGCTGGCCGACCGCGTGTTCCTCACCAAGAGCGACATCGCGCCGCCCGAAGCGGTGGAGGAACTGCGCGCCGCGATCGCGCAGATCAACCCCGGCGCCGAGGCGAGGCTGGTCCTGCACGGCGAGGTGGATCCTCAGGCGCTGACGGGCCTCGGCCTTGCGAGCGCGCGCGCCGGCGAGGCGACGCTGCGCTTCCTCGGCGCGCCGCTGCAAGGCGAGGGCACGGGCGGCGAGAAGCGCCTGGGCCGGCTGCACGACGGCTCCATCCGCACGCTGGCGCTGCATTTCGACACCCCTTTCACGTGGGACAGCTTCTCCGCTGCGCTGGAACTGCTCACGACGCTGCGCGGGCCGGACCTGCTGCGCGTGAAGGGCATCGTCAACGTGGAAGGGCAGCCGGTGGTGGTGCAGGGCGTGCAGCACATCTTCCATCCGCCGGTGACGCTGGATCGATGGCCCGGCGCGGACCGGCGCACGCGCCTCGTGTTCATCACCCGCCGCATTGAGGCGGCGACAATCCGCGACCTGCTCGAGGCCGTTGCCCGGGCCGCCCCGCCTTGACCGGCCTTCCAGCGGGGCGGCTATGATCAGCCGAAAGCAAACCCCAGGAGGCGAATTGCTGTATTCGTGCGCACCGGACTGCTCCGATCCCCGGCACGGCCATGCGGCACCGGCCCGCTCCGCCCACCTGAAGGCTCCCTCCCTGCGCGCCGCCGCCTCCCGCGTCGTGGCGCGCGGCCGCCGCGGCAAGATCCAGGTCGTTGACCTGCACTGCCACTACCTCAATCCCGAGGTGAACGCGAAGACGGCGCACCTGAACGCCTCGCAGCACGATCCCACGGTGATCTTCGCCAACGAGCTCACGCGCGAGACCAACGTGCGGCAGATGAAGAGCCGCGCCCCCAAGCTCACCGGGGTGGACGTGCGGCTGAAGGACATGGACCGCATGGGCATCGACGTGCAGGCGATCTGCCCCGCGCCCTACCACTTCTTCTACTTCACCGAACCGGATTACGGCGCGCAGCTGGCGCGCGAGGTCAACGAAGGGATCGCGAAGGTGGTCGCCGGCACGCCGGAGCGCTTCGTCGGGCTCGGCTCGGTGCCGCTGCAGGACGCGGAGCTCGCCGTGCGCGAACTCGATCACGCCGTGAAAGAGCTGGGTCTGCGCGGGGTCGAGATCTGCACCAACGTCAACGGCCGCAACCTCACCGACCCGGAGCTCGGGCTGGAGAAGTTCTTCGCCCGTTGCGAGGAACTGGGCATCCTGCTGTTCATGCACCCGCTCGGCTACACGCAGGCGGACCGCCTCACGCAGCACTACTTCAACAACGTGATCGGCAACCCGCTCGATTCGACGGTGGCGGTGTCGCACCTGATCTTCGACGGCGTGATGGCGCGCCACCCGAAGCTGAAGGTGCTGGTGGCGCACGGCGGCGGCTTCGTCGCCCACTACTGGGCCCGCATGGACCACGCGTGGCGGGCGCGGCCCGACTGCCGCACCGTGATCAAGCGGCCGCCGTCGAAGTACCTGGAGAAGTTCTTCTTCGACACCATCACCCACGATCCGCTGCTGCTGAAGCACCTGGTCGAACGGTTCGGGGCCGACCACGTCGTGCTGGGCACGGACTACCCCTACGACATGGGCGAGGAGGATCCGCTGGGCCTGGTCGCCCAGGTGAAGCGGCTGCCCAAGGCGGAGCGCGACCTGATCGTGGGCGGCAACGCGGCGCGGCTGCTGAAGCTGAAGTGACGGCATGAGCGCGCCGGCTCCCTCGCCATCCTTCGACTCGCGTGCGCTGCGGCAGGTGCTGGGCGCCTTCGTCACCGGCGTGACCGTCATCACCACGGTGGACAAGGACGGCCGCCCTCATGGCCTGACCGCCAATTCCTTCAGCTCGGTCTCGCTGGACCCACCGCTGATCCTCTGGAGCCAGTCGCTCACGTCACCGAGCCATCCGGTGTTCCGCGAAGCCGAGCGCTTCGTGGTCAACATCCTCGCCGACGACCAGGTCGAGATTTCGAACCGCTTCGGCAGCGGCGGCGCCGACAAGTTCAACGGCTGCCCGACGCGGCCGGGGCTGGGCGGCGTGCCCTTGATCCAGGGCTGCGCCGCCTACCTCGAATGCCGGCGCATCAACAGCTTCCCCGGGGGCGACCACCTGGTGTTCCTCGGGCAGGTGGACCGCATCGAGCGCACCGGCCTGCAGCCGCTGGTGTTCGGCGGCGGCAAGTACCTGGTGGCGCAGCCGCACGACCTGGGCCTGCTGGCCGCGCCGGGCGGCGCCAACATCGCGCGCCTGAAGGCGGTGCGGCTGGCCACGCGGGCGCTGGTGAGCCTGTCCGACGAACTCGACGAAACCCTGGCGCTCGGCGTGTGGGGCAACAAGGGCCCGACCATCGTGCGCTGGGAGGAATCCAGCGAGCCGGTGAGCGACAACCTGCGCACCGGGCTCGTGCTGCCGGTGCTCACCTCCGCCACCGGGCTCGCCTTCGCTGCCTGGCTGCCGCGCGAGACCACCGCCCCTTTCATCGAGGCGGAACTGGCGCAGGGCATGGACCTCGTGCAGGTCGAACAGCAGCTGGCCCAGGCGCGGGCCAGCGGCATCGTGCGGCTGGTGGGCACCGACAAGTTCGCCGACCTGTACGGCACCAGCATCAGCGCGGCGAGCGTGCCCGTGTTCGACCACAGCGGGGCGATGGTGCTGGCGCTGACGGCGCTGGGCCACACGCAGCGCATGGATCTCTCCGAAGGCAGCCTCCTGGTCACTGGCCTGCGCCACTGCGCCGCGGCGGTGTCGCAGCGGCTGGGCGGCCGCAGTCCGGCGGCGACGGCGTCGAACGATCCGCTGACGGCGGCCTGAGCCGCTCGAATTCCGCCTGCGCGTCGACCCTCGCCGGAATGACGGCGAGGGAGCGCGGAAACCCTGAGTTGCCCTTTCCTACACCGGCATGGCCTGCGTGCTTGCAGCCGGACCGTAGCGCTGCGCCTAGAGTGGTTGCCCATACGGCGGTCCCCGAATGAGAGGGGCCGCCCTGGAGAACAGCAAATGCCCTTCCGCGTCTTCATCGTCGAGGACAGTTCGACGATCCGCCACAACCTCATCGCCACCCTCAAGGAACTTGCGGAGTTCGAGCCGGTCGGCACGAGCGAGACGGAGCACGAGGCGAAGCGCTGGCTGGCGGGCAACGACTGGGACCTGGCCATCACGGACCTGTTCCTGCGCGAAGGCAGCGGCCTCAACGTGCTGGAAGCCTGCCGTCGGCGGCGCCCCGGCCAGAAGGTGGTGGTGCTCAGCAACCACTCCTCGCGCGACGTGCGCTGGCGCTGCAGGCAGCTCGGCGCCGATGCGGTGTTCGACAAGTCGACCGAACTGGAAGCGCTGGTGGACTACTGCGTGCAGCACCGCCGCGCCCTGCAGCGGGACGATGCCGGAGCGCCGGAGCTGGCGGCTTCGAGGGCGGCGGCTACAGCACCCGCGACGGCTGTTCCGGAAGCACCGGCTTGAGCCGGCTGGGCGCCAGCGCGCCCGCCGAGTCGAGGATGGGGTAGGCAATCGAGCAGATGTGGGAATTGATCCGCTTGAGGTCGCTGATCAGGTCCAGGTGGAGCGAGCTGGTCTCGATGCTCTGCGCCGTATTCTCGGTCAGCCGCGTGAGGTGCGTGCCGGCGTAGGCGCGCTCGAGGTCGCGGAAGCGCGCCTTTTCCTCGAGCAGCTTCTGCGCGTCGCGCACCGAGGCGTTGAGGAAGACGCTCATGCCGAGCCGCAGGTTGTCCACCAGCCGGGCGTGCAGTTCGCAGATCTCCGCCATGCCGGCGTCGGAGAAGCTGCGGTTCTTGCGGATCTTCTTCTCCTCGATGTCCAGCAGGATCCGCTCGATGATGTCGCCGATCTGCTCCATGTTGATCGTGAAGCTGATGATGTCGGTCCAGCGGCGGCTCTCCTCCTCGCCCAGCGCCTCGCGCGAGATCTTGGTGAGGTAGTACTTGATCGCGGAGTAGAGCTGGTCGACCGTGTCGTCCATGCGGCGCAGTTCCTCGGCCAGCCGCAGGTCGTTCTCCTTGATCACGCGCAGCATGCCCAGCAGCATGCTCTCCACCACGTCGGCCTGGTGCAGCGCCTCGCGCGCTGCGTTCGAGATGGCGAGGGAGGGCGTCTCGAGCGCCGAAGGGTCGAGGTGGTGCGGCCGCCCGGTGACGGGGTTGCGGTCCGGCTTCGGCAGCCACTGCCCGACCCAGCGCGCCACGTACTGCGTGAAGCCGATGAACAGGATCGCGATCAGGACGTTGAAGGCCAGGTGGTACAGCACCACCGCCGTGGCGTGGTCGGGCACCGCCGGGCGCAGGTAGGTCACCCAATAGCCGACGAAGGGCGCGGCCAGGACCACGCCGAAGCACTTGAACACGAGGTTGCCGATCGGCACCTGCCGCACCGGCACGGCGGACTTGGCGGTGGCCAGCACGCCCAGCAGGCCGCTGCCCAGGTTGGCGCCGATGGTCAGGCCCAGCGCCACGTCCAGCGGGATGCCGCCGGAGGCCGCCAGCGTGGCGGTCAGCAGCACGATGGCCAGGCTGGAGTAGGCGACCACCGCCATCAGGGCGCCCACCGTGATCTCCAGCAGGATGTCGCTGTAAAGCGATTGCAGCAGCGCCTTGACTGCCGGCGAGCGGACCATGATCGCCGTGGACTCGGACACCAGGCGCAGCGCCAGCAGCATCAGCCCCAGGCCGATCAGCACGCGGCCGAAGCGGCCGAGGGGGGTGGACTGGCGGGTGATGAACAGCACCACGCCGACGAAGATGAACAGGGGCGACAGCCAGGACAGGTCGAAGGAGAAGACCACCGCCATCATGCTGGAGCCGACGTCGGCGCCGAGCATCATGGCCAGCGCCGTGGGCAGGCTCACCACGCCCTGGCCGACGAAGGCGGAGACGATCAGGGCCGTGGCGGTGCTGGACTGCACCAGGGCCGTGACGCCGAACCCCGCCAGGCCGGCGGCCGGGCGGGTGCTGATGCTGCGCGCCAACACCTGGCGCAGGTTCGCCCCGAAGACCCGCAGGATGCCGGTGCGAACGAGATACGTGCCCCAGACCAGCAGCGCCACCGCCGCCAGCAGGTTCAGCAAATGCTTCATGTTCTGCAGGACATGATACGCCGCGCAGGCACCGGCCGGACTGCGGATGAGTCCTGTCAACCGGGCGAGTGTTGCTGTCTTGCCGCCTTCTTTACTTGCTGCGCCGCACCCGCAGCAGTTCGTCCAGGATCAGGCCCGCCGCGCCGACCGTGATCGCCGCGTCCGCGACGTTGAAGGCCGGGAAGTACCAGCGGTTTTCCCAGTGGAACTGCAGGAAGTCGACCACGTAGCCATGCAGCAGGCGGTCGACGACGTTGCCGATGGCCCCGCCGAGGATGCACGCCAGCGCGAAGCAGAACAGCTTCTGCCCCGCATGCTTCTTCAGCAGGTACAGGATGAACAGCGTCGCCACCACCCCGATCCCGGTGAACAGCCAGCGCTGCCAGCCCGAGGCCGCGGCCAGGAAGGAGAAGGCGGCGCCGGTGTTGTGGGCCCGGACGATGTTGAAGAAGGACGTGACGGTGGTCGAATCCCCGAGCTTGTAGTAGCCGAGGATCAGCACCTTGGTGAACTGGTCGGCGATCAGCACGATCAGCGCCAGCGCCAGCCACGGCCACATGCTGCCGCGCGCCGCGCCCGCGCCCCGGACGCCCAGCGTATTGCCGCGCGCCGCCATCAGGCTGCCACCCCGTGCTCGTTGTCCCCCCGGCCCTTGCCGGAAATGGTTTCGGCGCAGCGGCCGCAGATCGCCGGGTGCCCGGCGTCGCTGCCGACGTCCTCGCGCCAGTGCCAGCAGCGCTCGCACTTGGCGCCGCTGGAGGGCGTGACGATCACCGACAGCTCCTCGTCGGCCATCGGCTGCGGATCGAGCGTGACCCGGGACGTGATGAACACGAACTTGAGGTCGTCGCCCAGCGAGCGCAGCAGCGCCAGGTCGCGGGCGTTGGCCCGGATGGTCAGCGTGGCCTGCAGCGAGGAGCCCACCTTGCCTTCGGTGCGCAGCGCCTCGATGTACTTGTTGGCCACGTCGCGCACGGCGCGGATCCGTTCCCACTTGGCGAGCAGGTCGGTGTCGGGGCTGCCGATCTCGGCGTACTCCTCCAGGAAGATCGAGTCGGAGCTGCCGAACAACTTCCAGGCCTCCTCCGCGGTGAAGCTGAGGAAGGGCGCCATCCAGCGCAGCATCGCGTGCGTGATGTTCCACAAGGCGGTCTGGGCGCTGCGGCGGGCGTGCGACTTCAGGGCCGTGGTGTACAGGCGGTCCTTCAGCACGTCGAGGTAGAACGCGCCCAGGTCCTCCGAGCAGTAGACCTGCAGCTTGGCCACCACCGGGTGGAATTCGTAGACCTCGTAGTGCCCCAGCACCTCGGCCTGGAACTGCGCCGCGCGCGCCAGCGCGTAGCGGTCGATCTCCAGCATCTCGGCCAGAGGCACCGCGTCCTTCGCCGGATCGAAGTCGCTGACGTTCGCCAGCAGGAACCGCAGGGTATTGCGGATGCGCCGGTAGGCGTCGACCACCCGGGCCAGGATCTTGTCGTCGCCGGCGATGTCGCCGGAGTAGTCGGAGGCGGCCACCCACAGGCGGATGATCTCGGCGCCGAGCTTGGAACTGACCTGCTGCGGCTCGATGCCGTTGCCCAGCGACTTGCTCATCTTGCGGCCCTGGCTGTCCACCGTGAAGCCGTGCGTGAGCAGCCCGCGGTAGGGCGCGCGCCCGTACATCGCGCAGGCCGTGAGCAGCGAGGAGTGGAACCAGCCGCGGTGCTGGTCGTGGCCTTCGAGGTAGAGGTCCGCTTCCGGGCCGTTCTCGTGCGCCGCGCCCGCATGCGAGCCCTTCAGCACGGTGCTGTGCGTGGTGCCGGAGTCGAACCACACTTCGAGGATGTCGGTGCTCTTGCTGTAGTTCGGCGCGTCGGCGGCGGCGCCCACCTTCGCCAGGATCTCCTCGGTGGAGGCCTTGCTCCAGGCCTCGATACCGCCGGCCTGCACCATGTCGGCCGCCAGGTCCAGGATCTCCATGGTCTTCGGATGCAGGTCGCCCGAGTCGCGGTGCAGGAAGAAGGGCAGGGGCACGCCCCAGCTGCGCTGGCGGCTGATGCACCAGTCGGGCCGGCCGGCGATCATGTCGCGCAGGCGGGCCTGGCCGTTCTCGGGGAAGAAGCTGGTTTCCTCGATCGCCTCCAGCGCCATCCGGCGCAGGGTCTTCGGGGCCTTGTTCCTGGTGAACACCCCTTCGCCTTCGTCCATGCGGATGAACCACTGGGCGGCGGCGCGGTAGATCACGGGCGTCTTGTGGCGCCAGCAGTGCGGGTAGCTGTGGACGATGTTCTCGGTGGTGAACAGGCGGCCGGCCTGGTCCAGCGTAGCCAGGATGTGCGGCACGGCCTTCCAGATGTTTTCGCCGGGGAACAGCGGGAAGTCCGCCGCGTAGGCGCCGTTGCCCTGCACCGGGTTGAGGATCTGGTCGTACTTCATGCCGTGCGAGACGCAGGAGTTGAAGTCGTCCAGGCCGTAGGCGGGCGAGGAGTGCACGATGCCGGTGCCGTCTTCGGCGGTGGCGTAGTCGGCCAGGTACACGGGCGACAGGCGCCGGTAGCCGGCGTCCACGTCGTACAGCGGGTGGCGGAATTCGAGGCCGCCGAGGTTCTTGCCCTCGGTGGTGGCCAGCACCTTGCCTTCCAGCTTGTAGCGGGCCAGCGCCTTCTCGACCAGCACCTCGGCCAGGATCAGCTTGCCGCGCGGGGTGTCGACCAGCGCGTAGACGATCTCGGGGTTCAGGTTGAGCGCCTGGTTGGCCGGGATGGTCCAGGCGGTGGTTGTCCAGATCACCGCGAAGACGTCGTCGCCGCCGGCGGGCAGGCCGAACGCTGCGTAGACCCGGGCGGCATCGTCCGCCTGGAAGCCGACATCCAGCGTCTGCGACTTCTTGTCCGCGTACTCGATCTCGAACTCGGCCAGCGAGGAGCCGCAGTCGAAGCACCAGTACACGGGCTTGAGGCCGCGGTAGACGAAGCCGCGCTCGATCACGCGCTTGAAGGCGCGGATCTCGTTGGCCTCGGTCGCGAAGTCCATCGTCCGGTAGGGGTCCTCCCAGTCGCCCAGCACGCCGAGGCGCTTGAAGTCGGTGCGCTGGATGTCGATCTGCTCGGTGGCGAAGGCGCGGCTCCTGGCCTGCATCTCGTCGCGGGGCAGGTTGCGGCCGTGCTTCTTCTCGATCGCGTTCTCGATCGGCAGGCCGTGGCAGTCCCAGCCCGGGATGTAGGCCGCGTCCAGGCCCTTGAGCTGGCGCGACTTGACGATCATGTCCTTCAGGATCTTGTTGACGGCGTGGCCCATGTGGATCTGGCCGTTGGCGTACGGCGGGCCGTCGTGCAGGATGAACTTCTGGCGGCCGCAGCGGGCCTCGCGCAGGCGCTTGTAGAGGCCCTGGTCCTCCCACTCCTTCACCCAGCCCGGCTCGCGCTTGGGCAGGTCCCCGCGCATGGGGAAGGGGGTGTCGGGCAGGTTCAGGGTGGCGCGGTAATCGGTCTTGTCGTTCATTGGGGAGCCTTCACGGACTCTTGTCATGCCGGCCCGGTGCCGGCATCCACGCGGCGTGCCTCGCGTGGGGCGGGATCGCGGGCGGGACGCCCGCGGCGACAAGGTCGTTAAATTCGGTCGCGCGTGGTCTGGCGCCGGGTTTCGGCGTGCGTGGAAGCGAAGAACGCCCGCGCGGCGTCGCAGTCGCGCGCGATGCCGGCCTTGAGGGCGTCGAGCCCGTCGTAGCGCAGCTCGTCGTGCAGTTTGTGCAGCAGTTCCACGCGGATGATTTTACCGTAGGCCCCTTCCTCGCCCAGGCGGGCCGGCCAATCGAAGCAATGGGTCTCCAGCAGCACCCGTCCGCCGTTGACGTCGCGCGGGTCCAGCGAGGGCCGGATCCCCAGGTTGGCCACGCCTTCCAGGGGCGCCTCGCCCAGGCCGTGGACCGTCACGGCGAAGATGCCGCTGGCCGCCGGCTTCCAGTGGGAGAACCGCAGGTTGAGGGTCTTGAAGCCGAGCTCGCGACCGAGCTTGCGGCCGTGCACCACGTGGCCGCTGATGCTGTACGGGCGGCCCAGGAGGGCGGCCGTGCCAGCCATGTCGCCGCGGGCCAGCGCCTCGCGGACGGCCGAGCTCGACACGCGCAGGCCGTGCACCTCGTAGCTGTTCATGCGCGCCACGTCGAAACCCTGCCGGCTGCCGGCCGAATCGAGCATGGCGTAGTCGCCGGCGCGCCGGGCGCCGAAGCGGAAGTCGTCGCCCACCAGCACGTACTTCGCCCCCAGGCCGCGGACCAGCACTTCGTCGATGAAGGCCTCGGGCTGCTGGCTGGACAGGCGGGCGTCGAACTTGAGGATCACGCACTGGTCGACCCCGCACTTGCGCAGCTCGGTGAGCTTGTCGCGCAGGGTGGCTACCCGGGCCGGGGCCACTTCGGGCTTGCGGAAGACGGCCGCGAAATAGTCGCGCGGGTGCGGCTCGAAGGTGAGCACGCAGCTGGGGACCCGCCGGTGGCGCGCCTCGCTGTTCAGCAGCGCCAGCATGGCCTGGTGGCCCCGGTGGACCCCGTCGAAGTTGCCGATCGTGACGGCGCAGGCGCCGGCGATCTGGGGGTGATGGAAACCGTGCAGGATCTGCATTGGGGTGATATGTTTTTGATAGCAGGCCGGTGCCGGCCGCCGAGGCCGACGCACGCATGGCCTGACACAGGCGCAGCACGAAAACACGGTATATTGTGTCTCACGCTGCCTCCGGGCGCTGGCGCCCGGCGGGGGCGACGTCCGTGCTGAATGGAGGCCCCGTCTTGAAGGTCTTGAAGCTGTCCGCCCAGGGACTGCCCCAGTCGTGGATTTCGCTGGAGCAAGCCGTCCTGCACTACGCCGCCGACCAGGTGCGGTGGGAGGCAGGCGCGGAGGTGGCCGTGTTCCGCGGCGGCACCAATGCGCTCAGCGGCCTGCAGTCGATCATCACGGTCAACAGCATCATCGGCACCAAGGGCGTGCCGAACATCAACCCCTTCGAGCTCAAGCCGGGCCTCACCAACGGCAAGCTGTTCGCGCGCGACCGCAACGTCTGCGCCTACTGTGGCGGGCACTTCCACGAGGAGGAGCTCACGCGCGAGCACATCGTCCCCTTCGCGCAGAACGGCCGGGATCACTGGATGAACGTGGTGACGGCCTGCCGCACCTGCAACCACCGCAAGGGCAGCCGCACGCCGGAGCAGGCCAACATGGCGCTGTTGTACACGCCCTACGTGCCGAGCCTGTGGGAGGACTTCATCCTGCGCAACCGCCGCATCCTGGCAGACCAGATGGAATTCCTGATGGCGCACCTGCCCAAGAATTCGCGGCTGCACGCCTAGGCCTCGCCGGCGTTCAGTACGTCAGTTCCAGCACCGTCAGCTCCTCGTTCGCCAGCGGCCACGTCCGCCCCGCCAGCTTCTCGCCGTTGAACTCGGCCAGCAGGGTCCGTCCCGTGTCCAGGAACTGCAGGCGCGAGCTCGACACCCCCGCGCCCGGCTGCACGCCGGGGGGCGGGCTGCGGCGGTCGAAGATGGTCCGGTCGCGCTCCGGGTCGATGTAGCCGCGCGGACGCGTCAGCATCGCCACGGCGACGGCCTTGCGTTCGGAGGCCTGGATCCGCTCCGGGCGCAGGTGGACGATGGAACTCGAGCGCGGGAACGGGCTGCGGTAGATGTGGGTCGTCGCGTAGCCCGGCGCCGCGACCACGAACTCGTAGTGCGTGCCGGGCTGGCCGTGCATCGGTCCCCAGGCGCCGCTCTCGCCCACGGCCTGGGTCAGCACCGCCGGGCCGCGCCGCTCCGCCGTGGCGGGGTCGATGGCGTACACCTCCAGCTTCGCGCCGGGCAGCGGCAGGTTGTTGGCGAAGCTGCCGCTGGCCGGGTCCGTGGAGGACAGGCCCAGGCCCATGACCTTGCCCCCGAGCATGAGGTGGTCCTCGGGCACGATCTCCCGCGTGGCCGGGGCCCGGCCGGTGATGAAGCGGTAGGCGGCTTCGAACGCGGCGGCCGAGAACGAGGTCTCGCGGTGGTCCGCGCGCGGCAGCACCACGTTGCTGGCGCCCTTCAACTCCGGCCCTTCGTAGCCGACGCCGGTCTGCAGCTTCGGGTCCCCGATCCAGGTGCCCAGGGGCTGCGCGTACTTGTCGAGCCGGTCCGAGCGGATCGTGAGCCACTTCACCGGGCCCGCCACCTCGTCCCCCTGCGCGTTCTTGGGCGCGTTGAGCGCCTGCAGGAAGGGCCCGTTGCCGGCGAACTCGTTGCCGGGCAAGCGCCCCGGGACGTTCCACAAGCCGTGGTTCGGCACGCCGCCCAGGATGGCGTGGCTCACGCGCGCGGCGCCGCCGCCGTTCTGGATGTAGTTGCGCACCGCGTAGCCGCCGCGCGAGTTCGCGACCAGCACCACCTGCGGCGCGCCCGTGGCCTGCAGCACCTTCTCGACTTCCGCGCGCAGGAACTCCATGTGCTGCGCCGTCGACGTGCGACCGGGCTGCTCGACGCGGTCGTCCTCGCGGGCGAGCGGATAGGGCAGGTCCGGCGCGAACAGCCGCTCGCGCGGCCAGCCGTTCGATTCGAAGCGCCACAGCGTGGTCTGCCAGAGCGCGGCGGAATCGCCGTTGCCGTGGACGAAGACGATGGGGGGATGCTCGCTCGACGCCGGGCGCGTGGCGCAGGCGCCGAGAATCAGCACACCGGGAAGTGCGAGGACCTCGCGGCGGGTGGTCATGTTGTCCGTTCCTCCAACGAATGCAAAAGAAAACGCCCGCGGCGGGCGGGCGTTGTCGGGGCCATCGGGCCGTCAGGCGAACACGCCGGCGGTGTCCTGCATTCTTGCCGAGACCTCGCCGAGGTGGTGCAGGGTATCCCCGAATTCGAGTTCGAGCTGCGTCAGCTTCCGGAAGTAGTGGCTGCCCGCGTATTCGTCGGTGACGCCGATGCCGCCATGCAGCTGCACCGAGTTCTGGCCGACGAAGCGCATGGCCACCCCGAGCTGGTACTTCGCGCGCGCCATCGCGCGGCGGCGCTCCTCCACCGGCGCGTTCAGCTTCAGCGACGCGTAGTAGCTCATGGAACGCGCCAGCTCCTGCTGCATCTTCATGTCCGCCATGCGGTGGCGCAGGGCCTGGAAGGTGGCGAGCGTCACGCCGAACTGCTTGCGCGTGTTGAGGTATTCGGCCGTGAGCTGCATCGTCCTGTCGATCACGCCGACGGCTTCGGCGCAGGTGCAGGCGATGCCGATGTCCACCGCGTGCTCCAGCGCGGGCATGCCGTCGGCGGTGACCAGCGTGGCCGCCGCGTCGCGCAGCGACACTTCGGCCGCGCGGCCGCCTTCCAGCGTGGGGTAGCCGCGGGCGGCGACACCCTGCGCCCCGCGTTCGACCAGGAACAGGGCGATCCTGCCGTCGGCCCGGGCGGGCACCAGGAAGGCGTCCGCCTGGTCGCCGGCGGGCACCAGGCTCTTGTCGCCCGAGACCTTCCAGCCTCCGCCGGCCTGCGTGGCCTGCGCCTCGCAGGCGTCCAGCCGGTAGCGCGCCTTGCGCTCCTGGTGGGCCAGCACCACCAGCGCCTCGCCGGAGGCGACCTTCGGCAGCCAGGCGGAGCGCAGCGCCTCGGGCCCGTAGCCCCCCAGCACGCCGCTGGCGATGAGCGTCTGCTTCAGGGGCTCCAGCACGATGCCGCGCCCCAGTTCCTCCAGCACCACCATCGCCTCCACCGGGCCCATGCCCATGCCGCCGTGGTCTTCGGCGACGTAGAGGCCGGCCAGCCCCAGTTCGGCCAGCTCGCCGTAGGCGGCGCGGTCGAAGCCGCCCGCGCCGGCGATGGCACGCCGGCGCTCGAAGGTGTAGCTGCGGTCCACCCACTTGCGCACCGCGTCGCGCAGTTGTTCCTGGTCGTCGGAAAAATTGAAATCCATTCTGTGCCTCGCGTAGCGACTTGCTGGAGCCCCCTCCTGGAGGGGGCGCGGGGGAGCGGTGTATACGCGCAACGCGCAGGTTGCTCTACGGCGTCAGCCGAGAACGACCTGCGCCACGATGTTGCGCTGGACCTCGTTGGAACCGCCGTAGATGGTGGTCTTGCGCATGTTCAGGTAGGTGGCCGCCAGCGGCGCCAGGTAGGCGGCGCCGACGTACTCGCCCTGGTAGCCCGCCTCCATCGCCTCCGTGACGAAGGGGACGGCGTAGGGGCCCGCGGCCAGCATCATCAGTTCCGTGTAGCGCTGCTGGATCTCGCTGCCCTTGATCTTCAGCAGGCCGGCGATGTCCAGCGGGTTCTTGCCCGACTTCTCGGCCGACAGCACGCGCAGCACAAGCATCTCCAGCGCCACCACGTCCACCTCCAGCTTGGCGACCTCGTCGCGGAAGCGCTGGTCCGTGTACACGCCCTCGTTGCGCGCGATGCGCTTGAGGCGCTCCAGCTCGCGCTTGGCACGGTTCACGTCGGCGATGTTGGTGCGCTCGTGCGAGAGCAGGTGCTTGGCGTAGGTCCAGCCCTTGTTCTCCTCGCCGATCAGGTTCGCGGCCGGCACTTCGACGTTGTCGAAGAACACCTCGTTCACTTCGGGGCTGCCATCGAGCATGACGATCGGCCGCACCGTCACGCCGGGGGACTTCATGTCGACCAGCAGGAAGGAGATGCCGGTCTGCGGCTTGCCCTCGGTGGAGGTGCGCACCAGGCAGAAGATCCAGTCGCCGTGCTGCGCCAGGGTGGTCCAGGTCTTCTGGCCGTTGACGATGTACTTGTCGCCGCGGCGCTCGGCGCGCGTCTTGAGCGAAGCGAGGTCGGAGCCGGCGCCCGGCTCGCTGTAGCCTTGGCTCCACCATACTTCGCCGCTGGCGATGCCGGGGAGGAAGCGCTTCTGCTGCTCGGGCGAGCCGAAGGCCATGATCACCGGCGCCACCATGACCGGCCCGAAGGGCACGATGCGGGGCGCGCCGGCCAGGGCCGTTTCTTCCTCGAACAGGTGCTTCTGCACGGCCGTCCAGCCGGGGCCGCCGAACTGGCTCGGCCAGCCGTAGCCCAGCCAGCCCTTCTTGCCCAGGATCTTGGCCCAGCGCTGCATGTCGTCACGGGTGAGATGCAGGGCGTTGTGCACCTTGTGCGCGATCTCCTGCGGCAGGTTCTCGCGCACCCAGGCGCGGACCTCCTCGCGGAATTTCTGTTCTTCGGGGGTGAAGGCTAGATCCATGGGTTTGTCTCCGGAAGCAGTCGCGATTCAAGCACGCTCGTTCGTATCCGTGTGTCCGGGCGGTGACAAACCGAGTTGCGTGGCGAGGTCGGTGACGATCTCGCGCAACTGCGCCACCTCCTCTTCCAGCATCGCCACCCGCGCTGCCAGGCCGTTCGCGCCGACGGCGGACTCGGCGCTCGCCGCCACCGCGGCCACGTCGACCGGCCCGCACAGCAGGTGGGCCCAGCGGGCCTCCCGCGCACCGGCCGCGCGGGGCAGCTGCACCACCAGTGGGCCACCTTTCGGTTCGCTGCGGTTGCGCATTTCGTCGAGGAAGGCTTCCACCGAGGAGATGTCGGCGAAGCGGTACCAGCGCTCGCTGTGGATGCGCAGCTCGCCCGCGGTCTGCGGCCCCCGCAGCATCAGCAGCCCGAGCAGCACGGCGGACTGCTCCGGCACCACCATCGCGCGCTGGAAGTTGTGTTCCCAGCGCATGACGCGGCTGCCGCTGGAGGCGAACGCGAGGGAGCGGCGCTTCAGCCCGTCCAGCGCTTCCTGCACCTCCGCTTCGGCGAGGCTGGTCACCGGCTCGCGGGCGCTTTTCTGGTTGCAGCCCGCCACCAGCGCATTGAGCGTCATGGGGTAGCTGTCCGGCACCGTGCGGGCCTTTTCCATCAGGGTGCCCAGGACGCGGGCTTCGACAAGGGTGAGGGGTTCCATCGGCTTGGGATAATGCGCCGGAATGAAGAAGATCGTGATCCTCATCTCGGGCGGGGGCTCGAATATGGCCGCCATTGTGCGCGCGGCCCAGCGCGACAACTGGCGCAAGGCTTTCGCCGCGGAAGTGGCCGCCGTGATCAGCAACCGGCCGGACGCGGGCGGCCTCGCCTTCGCGCGCGAGCAGGGGCTGGCCGCCGAAGTGGTGGACCACAAGCAGTTCGCTTCGCGCGAAGCCTTCGACGAAGCGCTCGCTGCCGCCATCGACCGCCACTCGCCCGCGCTGGTGGTGCTGGCCGGCTTCATGCGCATCCTCACGCCTGCCTTCGTGGAGCGTTACCGGGGGCGGCTGCTGAACATCCATCCCTCGCTGCTGCCCGCCTTCCCGGGGTTGCACACGCACCAGCGCGCGCTGGACGCCGGCTGCCGCTTCGCCGGGGCGACCGTGCACCAGGTCACGGCCGATCTCGATCACGGCCCCATCCTGGAGCAGGCCGTCGTGCCGGTCCTGCCGGGCGACACCGCGGCGACGCTGGCGGCGCGCGTGCTGACGCAGGAACATTTGATCTATCCGAGAGCGGTCGCCAGTCTCTTGAGGCAAGCTGCCTGAAAGACCTTGGGGGGGAGGCCCCGAGCGCGTGCGACACGCGGATTTCGTGCATCTCGTCCGGCTCTCGGAGCATGCGAGCGCAGAAAACGGCAAGGCCTACCGCCGCAGCCTGGCGGCCTTCGCCGGCCTGGGCTATGCCTGGGTGCTGGGCTGCCTGCTGCTCGCCGCGGGCACGCTGGCGTGGATCGCCGGCGCCCTCCTGCACGGCCACTTCCGCGCCTTCCAGATCCTCGGCCTCACCGCCGCCGGTGGCCTGCTCTGGGCCAGCGTGCGCGCCCTGTGGTTCCGCCTCGAGCCCGCGGCGGGCGTCCGGCTGCTGCCGCACGACGCACCGGCCCTGTTCGAGGCACTGGAGCGCATCCGGCGCAAGGTGAAGGGGCCGGCCCTGGACGAGGTCCGGCTCGATGCCGAATTCGATGCCAGCATCGCGCAGCGTCCCCGCTGGGGCCTGTTGGGCGGCGCGCGCAACCAGCTCACGATCGGGCTGCCGCTGCTGATGGCGCTGGACCGGCAGCGCGTGCTCGCGGTGCTGGCGCACGAATACGGGCACCTGCGGCGCGACCACGGCCGCTTCAGCGCCTGGATCTACCGCACCCGCGCGAGCTGGAGCCGGTTGTACGAGAGCCTGGAGGGCCAGGCCGGCCCCGCCGCGACGCTGACGCAGGGCTTCCTCGCCTGGTACTTCCCGCGCTTCGTGGCGCGCACCTTCGCGCTGGCGCGCCAGGACGAATACCAGGCCGACCGCATCGCGGGCGAACTCGTGGGCAACGGGGTGGCGGCGGCGGCCCTGGCGGAACTCGCGCTCAAGGGAGACTGGCTCGAGCAGCACTTCTGGCCCACGCACTGGGGGCAGGCGGCGGCGCACGACCTGCCGATCGGCCCGTACGCGCAGATGCGCAAGCTGCTCGCCCTGCCGCTGCCGGAGGCCTTCGCGCAGCGCAGCCTGCGGCAGGCGCTGCGCAATCACAGCGGCTTCGAGGACACGCACCCGGTGCTGCGCGACCGCCTCGAGCGGCTGGGCGTCGCCCCCGGCCTGCCCGCGTGGTCGCAGCGCCCCGCCATCGAGCTGATGGGGCACAAGGCCGATCGCTGGATCGCCCATTTCGACCACCAGTGGTGCCGCGAGCAGGCCACGGTCTGGAAGCAGCACCATTCGGCGCTCGGGCGCATCCGCATGCGCATCGAGCAGCTGCGTGCCCGGCGCAGCCGCAACGCCGACGAGTGGGCCGAGCTCGGCGACCTGGAGCGGCGCCTGCGGCCCGACGCGCCCGTGCGCGCGCACTACGACCAGGCGCTGGCGCTGTCGCCCCACCACGGGCCGGCGCTGCAGGGGATCTTCGCCTGCCTGCCGCCCGAGCAGGCGGGCCAGCGCATGGCCTGCCTGGAGCGCCTGCACGAAGGCAGCCCGCAGCATCGCTGGTGGGCGGCGAAGAACGCGGTGGCGGCGCTGGAAGACGACCCCCGCCACGACGACGAGGCCCTGAAGCTGTGGCGCATCCGCCTGAAGGAGTCCGAGGCGGCCGAGGCCCGGGCCTGGGCCGAACTCGCCGAACAGCCGGTGCTGGCGCACACCTCGCCCGCGGACCTGAACGAGTTCGAACGCTGGGAACTGGAAGCGGAGCTGGCGTGCTGGGCCGACCTGAGCCGCACCTGGCTGCTGCGCAAGGAGGTGCGCGAGTTCCCGGCGCGCCGCTGCTACCTGCTGGTGCTGGACCTGCCGCGGCTGGCGCCGCAACAGGCCGAGGCGGTGTGCCGGGCGCTGGAGCCGCGCCTGGGGTTGCCCGGCCCGGTGCTGCTGCTCTGGAGCGGACAGTCGCCTGAACTCGCCGAGCTCCGGCGCAGGGTCCGGCCCTTGTACGACACGCGCGTCGCGGTCTGAACGCGCGCGCCGGCGACAATCGGGGGATGCATCCCAAAGCCTTGCTCGAGGCGTGCGCCGAGCTGGTCCGAGAAGTCCTCCGATTCGATCATCCCGCCGACGCCGTGGTGTCGCGCTATTTCCGCGAGCGCCGCGCGCTGGGCCCGCGCGAGCGCGCGACGCTGGCCGAGACGGCCTATGCCGTGGTCCGCCGCAAGCTGCTGTTCGAGCATCTCGCCGCCTCCGGCAGCGGCCCGCGCGAGCGCCGGCTGGCGATCCTCGGCTTCGCCGGCGACCGCGATTTCCTCAAGAGCGCGCTCAACGACCAGGAGAAGGCCTGGCTGGACCGCGTCACCGCGGTCGATCCGTCCACGCTGTCGGAGCGGCACCGCCACAACCTGCCGGAGTGGCTGGTCGCGCCGCTGAAGGAGCAGCTGGGCGACGGCTTCTGGCCGCTGGTGGAGAGCCTGGACGAGTCCGCGCCGCTGGACGTGCGCGTGAACGCGCTGAGCGACAAGCGCGAGGAGATCCGCCAGGAGCTGGCCCTGGCCGGCATCCGCGCGCAGCCGACGCCGTACTCCCCCTGGGGCCTGCGGCTGGAGGGCAAGCCGGCGCTCACCCGCCTGGACGCCTTCGCCCGCGGCGCGATCGAGGTGCAGGACGAAGGCTCGCAGCTGCTGGCCCTGCTCGCCGACGCCCGGCGCGGCCAGATGGTCGTCGATTTCTGCGCCGGCGCGGGCGGCAAGACGCTCGCGCTGGGCGCCATGATGCGCAACACCGGGCGGCTCTATGCCTTCGACGTCTCGGCCCACCGGCTGGAGAACCTGAAGCCGCGGCTGGCGCGCAGCAAGCTCTCCAACGTGCACCCCGCCGCGATCGCGCACGAGCGCGACGAGCGCATCAAGCGGCTGGGCGGCAAGATCGACCGCGTGATCGTGGACGCCCCCTGTTCCGGGCTCGGCACCCTTCGCCGCAATCCGGACCTGAAGTGGCGCCAGTCGCCCGAGGTTCTGGCGGAGCTGGCGACCAGGCAGGCGGCGATCCTGGACAGCGCGGCGCGCCTGCTGAAGACCGGCGGTCGGATCGTCTACGCCACCTGCAGCCTGCTGCGGGCCGAAAACGAGGACATTGCGGCGGCCTTCACGGCAGCCCATCCGGGTTTCAAGCGGCTTTCGGTCCAGGAATTGCTTGAATCTGCCCGTGTCGGCGACAGTTCGAAGCTCTGCAGTGAGGACGGACAGGATTTGCGGCTGTGGCCGCAGCGACATGGGACCGACGGTTTCTACGCAGCAGTTTGGGAAAAAGTCCAGCACTGAGCTCAATGTTTAGCTTCGGGGGGAACCCTGGCACCTAGAATCCGTCCTACACGTTCCTTTGCCCGCGGATTCAGGTGGGCTCATTCCTGAGAAAGAGATAACGCTTTCATGTTGCTTCCCGACTGGGCCGTCCTGAACGCGGCGATCGACTGGCTCGCCCACGGTCTATGGGATCTGTCCTGGTGGCAGGTCGTGCTCTACACCCTGGTGGCGACGCACATCACGATCGCCGGCGTGACGATCTTCCTGCACCGCGCCCAGGCCCACCGGGCCATGGACCTGCACGCGATCCCCTCCCATTTCTTCCGCTTCTGGCTGTGGCTCAGCACCGGCATGGTGACCAAGGAGTGGGTCGCCATCCACCGCAAGCACCACGCGAAGTGCGAAACGCCGGAGGACCCGCACAGCCCGCAGACGCGCGGCATCGAGACCGTGTTCTGGAAGGGCGCGGAGCTGTATCGCGCCGAGGCGAAGAACCAGGAAACCATGGCCAAGTTCGGCCACGGCACGCCCAACGACTGGATCGAGCGCAACCTGTACACCCGCTACAGCTGGCAGGGCGTGGGCCTGATGCTGATCATCAACCTGGCCCTGTTCGGCGCGGTCGGCGCCGCGGTGTGGGCGGTGCAGATGCTCTGGATCCCCGTGAACGCCGCCGGCATCATCAACGGCATCGGCCACTACTGGGGCTACCGCAATTTCGAGGCGCCGGACGCCAGCACGAACATCTCCCCCTGGGGGATCATCATCGGCGGCGAGGAACTGCACAACAACCACCACACGTACCCGACTTCGGCCAAGTTCTCGGTGAAGCCGTACGAGTTCGACATCGGCTGGGTCTACATCAGCCTGATGCGCAGGATCGGCTGGGCCACGGTCAAGAAGGTGCCGCCGAAGCTGGTGCTGGGCGACATCAAGCCGGTGGCCGACGAGAAGACGCTGGAGGCGGTGATCGCCAACCGCTACGAGGTGATGGCCCGCTACGGCCGCGAGATGCGCCTGGCCTGCAAGGCGGAGATCGCGCAGCTGAAGGCCAAGGGCCAGGACTTCGCGATGCTGAAGGCCGCCAAGCGCTGGCTGCCGCGCGACGAAGACCGCGTGCCGGCCGCCGCCCGCCAACAGCTGGCGCAGGTGCGGGCCCAGCACCCGGCGCTGGACAAGATGGCCAGCATGCGCGAGGAGCTGCGCCAGATGTGGCTCAACACCAGCCACTCGCGCGAGCAGCTCGCCGCCGACCTGCAGGCCTGGTGCCGCCGCGCGGAGGAAAGCGGGGTCGAGGCCCTGCGCCAGTTCTCGCTGAATCTGCGCGCCGCCCACGCCTGAGCTTCCAAGCCCGCCACGAACGAAGCCCCGCCATTGCGGGGCTTTTTCGTTTCCGCCGCTGAGCAGTCTCCGGCCTACTGCGACGGTCGGGCATGTCGCACGCCGGAAGCGGCCGTCGCCGCTGGCGCGCGCGACCCGTGCACGCTGCAATGGACGGAAGCGGAAGACCCGCGGACAGGAGAATTCAGCATGAAAAGATTGATCGTCATGGCGCTCGCGGCGGGCGGCCTCGCCGTCGGCTCGCTGGCGTCGGCGCAGGACCTCGGCGCCGTCATCACCAACATCCTCGGCTTCGGTTCGCCGGGCTACACCACCAGCAATCCGGCCGTGGTGGCGGGAACTGGCGTCTATGTCGATCCGGATGGCCGGCAGGTGTACACCGTGCCCAACGGCACCGCGCGGCAGGTCTACGTCGATCCGGACGGGCGCCAGGTCTACGTGCAGCCGAACACCAACTACGGCATCACGGGCTACGACGCCTGGGGCCGGCCGATCTACGGCAACAACGTGTACGGCAACAACGCCTACCGCAACTATGCCCAGGCCAACCGGCGCGACCGCGACGGCGACGGCGTGATCAACCGCTACGACCGCTACCCGGACGACCCGCGCTATCGCTGAGCGTCCATGAAAAAGCCCCGCGCCGCGGGCTAGCCGTTCTCCAAGGGAGTTGGCAAGCCCGGTCGGATAGGGCCACGATCCGCCCCAGTCAATGACTGGGGCGTTTCTTTGGGTCGCTGTCCTGTTCGCCCGCGTAGAGCGCCTGCAAGGTCAAACGGTGGGGTCGCCGTAGGGCTATGCGCCCTGAATTGAGGCAGGGGCGGCTACTGGTCGAGGAACAGCTTGGCCCCGAGCCGGTCCAACAAAGTCATGAGGGTGCCGAGGTGGATGCCGTCCACAAAGGTCTCGTCCATCGCCTGAACCTGCAGCACCCTGCCGGCCAGCCGGGGCTCGAAGAGCATGATCGCCTGCTCCTCGTCGTGCTGTCGGGAAGTTCACGAGATCCCCTGCACGTCCGGCCGGTTCGTGTAGATCCATTGGGCGAGCTGGCGGGTGATGGGGTACTGCGCCTTGTCGGAGTCGATCACGTCGGCCCGATCCAGCCCGAGCCGGCGCAGCCCCAAGGCGGAGAGGTCGGCCAGAACCAGGTCACCGGCAGGCTGGAAGGAACCCAGGCGCTTCTCAGTCTTGGCGCTCAGGCGAAGCAGGAACCCGATTGATGGCGAGGGCACGTCATGCAGGACGGTTTCCATAAGGGCTGCGCCCACAGTCGTGCCTGCGTAGAGAACCGGCACGATCGCACCGGCGTGCTCGAGCGGGGAGAAGCGGGCGTTGCCGTGGGGCGTGTCATTGAAGCCGGTCGGCCCGTACCGCTGCGGGTACACCCGCCACCACGCCTGCGGGGCCCAGTTGCGGGTGCCGAGATCTGCGGGGGTCAGGCTGCCATCGCGCAGGGCGTCGGCCAAGCTCAACCCAGGAACTCCTCGGCCTCGACGGCGTTACGGGCCGCGGCAATCACCCGCTCAGGCTCGGTGCCCAGGAGTTCTCGGGGGCGGCGCCCGCCCAGGAAGCTTGAGGTGCTCTCAAACCAGGTCGCAAGCCCTTCGTCGCTGTAGCCTGTCAGAACCTGCAGGACGCCGCCCATTGCGGCCAGCAGTCGGAAATCTTCGTCCAACGCGTAGCGGGGGAAGTAGTCCCTCCCGGCTCGACGGATGGCGAAGACGCGGCGAGCCTGCTTCCAGCGGTTGATCGTCGCATGGGGGTTCGCGCCCAAGCCGGCGTTAGCAGCCCACTCGTTGACCGTGAGCCACTCCGACCCTTCGAACACCGCACGTCGCGCCTCGGCTTGCAGACGGGCCCTCTGGACATCGAGCGACCTCGGTGTGGCGTCTCCGAGGAAGAGCTGGACCAGTCGCTCATAGTTGTCCTGGTCGCGCCTGCGCTGCAGTTCCACGACAGACTGCGCCAGCCCAGGAAGAACCTGCTGGAGGCTCAGTTGCTCCTGTGCGGAGAGTTCGTCGTTTAGTTCGAAGGCGACTTGGGCCATGGCTTTAGCAGGCTGGCTATCTCTGCTAGATAAGTATATGAAACTAGCAGTTCTAGCACAAGCCCATCGGTTGTGGCCCCTCGGATCGCCGTCTCACTCATGACACCAGTTCCTTCGCTGACTGGGGCGGATCGCGGCGCCACCAGGCGGGGATTACCAACTCTTTGGGAGAGCGGCCAGGAGACGCGGGGCTTTTCTTCGCAGCGCGTCAATCGAGCAGGTTGGCGGGCACCTTGCCGCCGTTTTCCTCGAGCTTCTTCATCACGGCCTTGTGCAGCCACATGTTCATGGCCGCCGTGTCCTGCTTGTCTCCGTGGTAGCCGAGTTCGTCGGCCAGTTCGCGCCGCTCCTGCAGCGTGCTCTCCATGCCGACCAGCTTCATCAGGTCGACGATGGAGGTGCGCCAGTTCAGCTTCTGCGCGTTGCTGGCCGCCATGCCGTCAAGGGTCTTCTCGATGTCGACCCGCTCCATCGTGGCGGCGGGTGCGGCGGGAGCCGTGCCGGCGCTTGCGGTGCCGGCCGGGGCCTGCGTCTGCGGTTGCTGGGGCGCCGAGCCGGACGGCGCGGGCTGGGGACTGGCCGGGGCCTGTGGCTGCTGCGCGCGCGCGCCGGGGAAGAGGCGGCCGAAGATCTTTCCGAGGATGCTCATTCGTGTTCTCCGAGGGAGTGCGGGATCGCCTCCCGATCTTCGGAGGGCCCGGCCGGCCGGGCTTGTCGGAGAGGGGCGCGTGCGCAGCGGGTTGGGCGCCGGCAGGACGCGCACCAATGAAAAAGCCCCGCGATGCGGGGCTTTCGTCGGACGCCGGCTGAATTACTTCAGCTTCGTTTCCTTGTATTCGACGTGCTTGCGAGCCTTCGGGTCGAACTTCATGATCGACATCTTCTCGGGCATCGTCTTCTTGTTCTTGCTCGTGGTGTAGAAGTGGCCGGTGCCCGCGGTGGACTCCAGCTTGATCTTCTCGCGGCCGCCTTTGCTGCTTGCCATGGTGCTTCCTTTCAGTTGGGGGCAGAGCTAAAGATCTGTCCCCAAAGTCATTCGATTGCTTAAGCCTGGCCGCGCGCGCGCATGTCGGCGAGCACGGCTTCGATGCCATTCTTGTCGATCAGGCGGACTGCGGCGTTGGTGACGCGCAGGCGGACCCAGCGGTTCTCGGTCTCGACCCAGAAACGGCGGTATTGCAGGTTCGGCAGGAACCGGCGCTTGGTCTTGTTGTTGGCGTGGGAGACGTTGTTCCCCACCATCGGGCCCTTGCCCGTCACGTCGCAGACGCGTGCCATCAGCACTCTCCGATAACTTCAAACGGCGGTCACTGTGCGTGAGCGCCTCACCTCGCCAGAAGGGTGGCGGTAACCCGTGATGGCCGCAAGCCCCCTTCCCAGGGGGATTTCAGCCGAGCCCGAGATTATAGCGTGGATCGGCGAAGGCCGTCAGTCCTGCTCCAGGAACCTCTGCGCGTCCAGCGCCGCCATGCACCCCGTGCCGGCGCTGGTGATCGCCTGCCGGTACACGTGGTCCTGCACGTCGCCGGCCGCGAACACGCCCGGCACGCTGGTCATGGTGGCGAAGCCGTTGAGGCCGCCGCGGGTGAGGATGTAGCCGTCCTTCATCTCCAGCTGGCCCTGGAAGATCTGGGTGTTGGGCGAATGGCCGATCGCGATGAAGCAGCCTTGCAGCGTCACGTCCTCGGTGGCGCCGGTCTGCAGGTCCTTCAGGCGCACGCCGGTGACGCCGGTGGCGTCGCCGAGCACCTGGTCCAGGGCCTTGAACAGCTTGAGCTCGATCTTCCCTTCCGCCACCTTCTGCATCAGCTTGTCGACCAGGATGGGTTCGGCCCGGAACTTGTCGCGGCGGTGCACCAGGAACACCTTGCTGGCGATGTTGGAGAGGTACAGCGCCTCCTCCACCGCGGTGTTGCCGCCGCCGATCACGCAGGTGACCTGGTCGCGGTAGAAGAAGCCGTCGCAGGTCGCGCAGGCGCTCACGCCCTTGCCCATGAATTCCTGTTCGGACGGGATGCCGAGGTACTTGGCCGAGGCGCCGGTGGCGACGATGAGCGAGTCGCAGGTGTAGGTGCCGCTGTCGCCGGTGAGCGTGAAGGGGCGCTTCGAGAAGTCGACCTTGTTGATGTGGTCGAACAGGATCTCGGTCTTGAAGCGCTCGGCGTGCTCCAGGAACCGCTGCATCAGTTCGGGACCCTGCACGCCGTGCACGTCGGCGGGCCAGTTATCGACCTCGGTGGTCGTCATCAACTGGCCACCCTGCGCGATGCCGGTGATCAGCACCGGGTCGAGGTTGGCGCGGGCCGCATAGACGGCGGCGGTGTAGCCGGCGGGGCCGGAGCCGAGGATCAGGACTTTGGCGTGCTTGCTGTTCATGATGGAAAAACCTGTGTGGCAAATGCCACATGACGGTGTACATTTCTGCCCGGTTGGAGAAGTATCCCTGATGCGGGCATGCCGCATGCTTGCGACTTCTCAATAGCGAAGATTGTAAGAACCCATCGCCAGCCACCGGACCGGAGGGATTTGAAACATGTCGATGCTGTCCAACCTGGAGCTGATTCGCCGGGTGCCGCTATTTGCCCTGCTGACATCGACCCAGGCGGAGGCCGTGGCTGACGCCGTGATCAAGCGCCGTTTCAAGCGCGGCGAAACCATCGTGGAGCAGGGCGAGAAGTCCAACACGCTCTACATCATCCTGACCGGGCGCGTCCGCGTGGTGACGTCGGACAAGCGCGGTCGCGAAGTGATCCTGGCAACGCTCAATCCCGGCGACTACATCGGCGAGATGAGCCTCATCGACAACGAGCCGCACTCGGCCACCTGCCGGGCGGAAGTGCAGACCGACATGCTGACCCTCGGCCGGGCCGAGTTCGCGCGCTGCCTGCCGGAGAACAGCTCGATGTCGTACGCGATCATGAAGGGCCTGGTGCAGCGCCTGCGCCAGGCGGACCGCAAGATCGAATCGCTGGCCCTGATGGATGTGTACGGACGCGTGGCCCGCGCGCTGCTGGAATTCGCCCAGCCCGATCGCGAGGGCCTCATGACGATCCGCGAGCGCATCTCCCGCCAGGACATCGCCAAGATGGTCGGCGCCTCGCGCGAAATGGTCAGCCGGGTGATGAAGGACCTG
This sequence comes from Ramlibacter monticola, assembly GCF_016722785.1. Classification (GTDB taxonomy): domain Bacteria; phylum Pseudomonadota; class Gammaproteobacteria; order Burkholderiales; family Burkholderiaceae_C; genus Ramlibacter; species Ramlibacter monticola. The sequence continues at coordinate 174,224 of NZ_JAEQNE010000007.1, forward strand.
GAAGACCGCGGCTTCATCGAGACCCGCGAGGACGGCTCCATGCTGGTGAAGGACCGCCTCACCACGCTCGGCTGACGGCAACGCGCAACAACCGCCCGCCGCTCGCCCTTCGTCCTGGGGGATGTGAGTCCTCCCTGCGCTAAGCTCGCGGCTGCGCATGACGTACTCGCTGAACACCCTCACGGACGCGGCGCCCGCGGCGTCCGGTTCCCGCCCGGGCCTGGCCCGCTTCGCCCACGAGACCGCGCTGGTGCTGGGCGCGGTCGCCCTCGTGTTCTGGCTGCTCGCCATGCTCAGTCACTCCCCGGCGGACGCGGCCTTCTCCACCTCCGGCAGCGGCGGCGCGATCCGCAACTGGGGCGGCCGGCTGGGCGCCTGGCTGGCCGACGGCGGCTTCTTCCTTCTCGGCTACTCGGCCTGGTGGTGCGTGGCCGCCGGCGTGCGCGCCTGGCTCGCGTCGCTGGCGCGCTGGATGCGCGCCGAGGAGGCGGCGCCGCCGGAGCAGGGAAGCCGCTGGCTGCAGCGCCGCTGGACCTTCTGGGTCGGCCTCGCTCTGCTGCTGCTGGCCAGCACGGGGCTGGAGTGGTCGCGCCTGTACCGCTTCGAAGGGCGCCTGCCGGACCATGCGGGCGGGGCCCTCGGCTACCTGGTCGGACCGGCCGCCGTGCAGTGGCTGGGATTCACCGGCTCGGGCCTGTTCTTCGTCGCGCTGCTGGTGCTGGCCATGGCGGTGGTGTTCCGCTTCTCCTGGAGCCACGTGGCCGAACGCATCGGCGCGCAGGTGGACGGCTTCATCACCGCGCGGCGAGAGAAGCGCGAGATCGCCGAGGACCTGGCGCTGGGCCAGCGGGCCGCGCGCGAACGCGAGGAGACGGTGCAGGAAGAGCGCATCGAGATCGAGGAGCACCACCCCAAGCCGGTGCTGATCGAGCCGGTGATCGTCGACGTGCCCAAGAGCGAGCGCGTCGCCAAGGAGCGCCAGAAGCCGCTGTTCGCGGAGATGCCCGACAGCAAGCTGCCGCAGGTGGACCTGCTGGATGCCGCCGGCGCCCGGCAGGAGACGGTTTCGGCCGACACGCTGGAGATGACCTCGCGCCTGATCGAGAAGAAGCTGAAGGACTTCGGCGTCGAGGTGCGCGTGGTCGCGGCGGCGCCCGGCCCGGTGATCACGCGCTACGAGATCGAGCCGGCCACGGGCGTGAAGGGCTCGCAGATCGTCAACCTGGCCAAGGACCTGGCGCGCTCGCTGTCGCTGGTGTCGATCCGCGTGATCGAGACGATCCCGGGCAAGAACTTCATGGCGCTGGAACTGCCCAACGCCAAGCGGCAGTCGATCAAGCTGTCGGAGATCCTGGGTTCGCAGGCCTACAACGAGGCCCGGTCGCAGCTGTCGATGGGCCTCGGCAAGGACATCGTCGGCAACCCGGTGGTCGCGGACCTCGCCCGGATGCCGCACGTGCTGGTGGCCGGCACGACCGGTTCCGGCAAGTCGGTGGGGATCAACGCGATGATCCTGAGCCTGCTGTACAAGTCCGAAGCGCGCGACGTGCGGCTGCTGATGATCGACCCGAAGATGCTGGAGATGTCGGTGTACGAAGGCATCCCGCACCTGCTGGCGCCGGTCGTCACGGACATGAGGCAGGCCGCCAACGGCCTCACGTGGTGCGTCGCCGAGATGGAGCGCCGCTACAAGCTGATGTCCAAGCTGGGCGTGCGCAACCTGGCCGGCTACAACCACAAGATCGACGAAGCGAAGGTCAAGGGCGAACTGATCCCGAATCCTTTCAGCCTCACGCCGGAAAGCCCCGAGCCGCTCGAGCGCCTGCCCCACATCGTCGTGGTGATCGACGAACTGGCCGACCTGATGATGGTGGTCGGCAAGAAGATAGAGGAACTGATCGCGCGGCTGGCGCAGAAGGCGCGCGCCGCCGGCATCCACCTGATCCTGGCGACGCAGCGGCCCAGCGTCGACGTGATCACGGGGCTGATCAAGGCCAACATCCCCACGCGGATCGCCTTCCAGGTCTCCAGCAAGATCGACAGCCGCACGATCCTCGACCAGATGGGCGCCGAGGCGCTGCTCGGCATGGGCGACATGCTCTACATGGCCAGCGGCACCGGCCTTCCGGTGCGCGTGCACGGCGCCTTCGTGAGCGACGAGGAGGTGCACCGCGTCGTGCACTACCTGAAGGAGCAGGGCGAGCCGAACTACATCGAGGGGGTGCTCGAGGGCGGCACGGTCGACGGTGAAGACGGCGGGGCCGCGGGCCTCGGCGGCGAAGGCGGTGGCGAAGCCGACCCGCTCTACGACCGCGCCGTCGAGGTGGTGCTCAAGAACCAGAAGGCCAGCATCTCGCTGGTGCAGCGCCACCTGGCCATCGGCTACAACAAGGCCGCCAACCTGCTCGAAGCGATGGAAAAGGCCGGGCTGGTGAGCGCGATGAACGGCCGCGGGCAGCGCGAGATCCTGGTGCCCGGCCGGGCGGAGTAGGACGGCTTCCCCGATCGCCGCCCGTCGCCCGCCTTTTTGCAGAGTTCACGGGAAGTTGACGAACTTCCCTGCGGCGCGCCCACCCAACGCAGAATGCCTTGTTGGGAGAATCCTCTTATGAAGAAATTGTTCGCCACGCTGGCGCTCACCGCGCTGGCCGCCGCCGCCCATGCCGGCGGCCTGGAAAGCCTCGAAAGCTTCATCCGCAACGCGAAAAGCGGACGCGCCGACTTCACCCAGGTGATCACCGCGCCGCCGAAGGACGGCCAGGCCGCACGCACGAAGACCTCCTCGGGCACCTTCGAATTCCAGCGCCCGAACCGCTTCCGCTTCGAGTACCGCAAGCCCTTCGAGCAGACCATCGTGGCCGACGGCCAGACGCTGTGGCTGCACGACAAGGACCTGAACCAGGTGACGCACCGCAAGCAGGCCAAGGTGCTGGGCTCCACGCCGGCCGCCCTGATCGCGGCGTCGCCCGACCTCGAGACGCTGAAGAAGGACTTCGACCTGCAGGCCCTGCCGGACCGCGACGGCCTGCAGTGGGTGCAGGCCACGCCGCGCGCGAAGGAAGGCCAGCTCGCCAGCATGAAGGTGGGCTTCCGCGGCGACCAGCTCGCGGCGCTGGACATCCTGGACAGCTTCGGCCAGCACTCGGTGCTGACCTTCAGCGGCATGCAGGTGAACGCCGGCGTGAGCGCGGATGCCTTCCGCTTCCAGCCGCCCAAGGGGGCGGACGTGGTCCAGGCGCCCTGAGGCGCCTGGAGGGATGGGGCGGCTGCTGGCCGCCCCTTTCGCCAAGGATCAGAGCGCGCCCGTGACGGGCTTGCAGTCCATCGGGAACCGGAAGCGGAACGCCGTGGTGGCCCCCGTCGTCACGACCGAGCTGTTGCCGACGATGCTGGTGGGCTCGACCCAGGCGCCGGTGCGCGGGTTCTGCGCGCGCACGGTCACGGCGCCAGCCGGGATGCCGCTGACGGTCGCCTGGGAGAAGGTGTCGGCCGTCGCCAGGTGCGTGGTGTAGGCGCTCCGCGAGTAGTCCTCTCCCGAGGTGTAGCGCACGCTCGCGGCAGCCGCGATCGCACGCTCGCTGCTGCCGTCAGTGCAGCTCTCAAGGGTTTCGATGCGCACGTTGCCAAGCTGGAGGACGGGCAGGGTGACCGGCACGCTGATCGCGCCGCCGCACAACGCCTGGTTGGTCACCTGGCCGACCACCGTGCCGCGGTCCCGGACGGTGATCGTGGCGTTGATCTGGGGCGCACGCAGCAGCGTCAGGTTCGAGTCCGTCACCGGCAGCGAAGTGCCGTAGCGCTGACCCGTGGTGCCCACGACTTCCACATCGAGGAGGCGGACGTCGCTGGCGGGGCGACCCGTCAGGTTGACGCTTGCCGTGCAGCTGGCGAGGTACTGGCTCAGGCTCCACGTGGAAAGGTGGGTCGTCTGGAACTGTACGGTGAAGTTCTTCGAGTCGACGGGGGTCTTTTCCGCCACCGTGCCCAGCGTTTCGAACTTCCACGTGCCGGCATTGTCGTCATAGCTCCACACCGGGTACTGGTCCCCGGCGACGAGGGCGGCACCGTTGGCGCCGGCCGTGCCCTTGGGCATGTCGATGCCCAGCGTGAGCGGCTTGTCGAAGGTCTTGATGGCGTTGCCGGCGCTGTCGGTCACGTTGAACTGCGCGAAACCGGCAGTCACGAACGTGCCCGCATCGGGGGCAACTCCATTCAGGACGGCGGCGTTGGCAGCCGGAACGACGACGGTCGCGGCGAAGCCGCCCGGGAAAGCTTCCAGCGCATCCAGCGTCGCGTTGCTGAAGTAGGTGTTGGACACCGTCAGCGGACCGGGAGCCGCCGCGGCGCCCGAAGCCGTCTTGCCGACGGTGCCGGCGGAGATCGCCACGCTGGCCGTGCCAATCACCTCGGAGACCCCTTCTTCCGTCGTCACGGTCTTGGGCGTCGTGGTGGACGTGATCGCGGCGGCCGTCGCGCCGCTGGCGGTGACGCTACCCGTCACCACCGCCATGGCAATGGGCTCGGGAGACGCGTTCACCGCGGCGGCCTTGGTGGTGTTGACCATGCGGACTTCGATCGCCTGGTCGCCCTTGAGGTTGGCCGTCCCGATCACGCGGGTTCCGCTGGGCACCCAGCCCTTGGTGCCCGCGTCGGCGACCTGCACCGTGAACTCGTTGGCGGTGGAGGTGAAATCGGCGCTCACGAACACCGTTCCGGCGGACGTGGTGAGGCTCTTGCCGTTCAGGCTGGTGCCGTCGGCCGCCTTCAGCTGGGCTTCGCCCGCGAACGAGACCTTCAGCGGATCGGCGATGGCCGCCCCCGTCACCGCATCGACGAAGCTGACCTGGTAGCGGGCGTTTTGCAGTTCCTGCACGACCGGCGGCGGAGCCACCACCGGCGATTCGTCGCCCCCGTCACCGAAGCAGCCCCCAAGGAGCAGGGTGGTTGTGAGCGCGGCAGCGCCGACAGCAGAGCGACGGAAAGTATTCATAGTGACCTTTGGTTACAGACGTGAACAGGCTAGTGTCCGGCTGAGCTAGGTTCCACACCGGATGCCCGACTGTAACGACAGGTTAATAGTTGCTTGGAAGCCGCATTTGGCCTTGCGGTGCCTCAAAGGTTGGCGCCTGCCAATGCGTGCTCTACAGAGGAAAGGTGCACAAAGCGTCGATCCCCGCGTGCTTCATTCTTCCGAGGAGCGATTGACACGCGCGACCGTTCGTGATCTCGCGCGCTCCGTGGGCCGCGCACGCGCCCCCCAAGTAAACTGCCCGCATGAGCAAGGCCAACCCCGCCCACGCGCCGCTGGCCGAGCGCCTGCGGCCGCAATCGCTGGGAGAAGTGATCGGTCAGCAGCACCTGCTGGGGGAGGGCATGCCGCTGCGCATCGCCTTCGAATCCGGCCAGCCCCACAGCTGCATCCTGTGGGGGCCGCCCGGCACCGGCAAGACCACGATCGCCCGGCTGATGGCCGACGCCTTCGACGCCCAGTTCATCACCATCAGCGCCGTGCTCGGCGGCGTGAAGGACATCCGCGACGCGGTGGAGCAGGCGCAGGTCGCGCAGGGCCACGGCCGCCGCACGATCGTCTTCGTCGACGAGGTGCACCGGTTCAACAAGAGCCAGCAGGACGCCTTCCTGCCGCACGTGGAGTCGGGGCTCTTCACGTTCATCGGCGCGACCACCGAAAACCCCTCCTTCGAGGTGAACTCGGCCTTGCTGTCGCGCGCCGCGGTCTACGTCCTGCAACCCCTGTCGGAAGACGACCTGCGGCAGATCGTGCAGCGCGCCCGCGCGATCGACGCCGTGCCGCCCATCGAGGAAGCGGCGCTGGACCGCCTGATCGCGTACGCCGACGGCGACGCGCGCCGCCTGCTCAACACGCTGGAGACGCTCGCCGTCGCGGCCGCCAAGGAAAAGCGCGCCGAAATCACGGACGAATGGCTGCTCCGGGTGCTGGGCGAGCGCATGCGCCGCTACGACAAGGGCGGCGAGCAGTTCTACGACACGATCAGCGCCCTGCACAAGTCGGTGCGCGGATCGGACCCGGACGCGGCGCTCTACTGGTTCGTGCGCATGCTCGATGGCGGCGCCGACCCGCGCTACATCGCCCGGCGCATGATCCGCATGGCGGTGGAGGACATCGGCCTGGCCGACCCCCGCGCCCTGCGGCTCGCGCTGGATGCCTCCGAGGTCTACGAGCGCCTGGGCTCGCCGGAGGGCGAACTGGCGCTGGCCGAGTGCGTGGTGTACCTGGCCGTCGCGCCCAAGTCGAACGCGGTCTACGCGGCCTACAACGAGGCGCGCGCCCTGGTGCGAAAGGACGGGACCCGCCCGGTGCCCCTGCACCTGCGCAACGCGCCGACACGCCTGATGAAAGACCTGGGCTACGGCAAGGACTACCGCTACGCCCACGACGAGGAAGGCGGCTTCGCGGCGGGCGAGACCTACTTCCCGGAAGGCATGAAGCCGCCGCGCTTCTACCGTCCGGTGGAGCGGGGGTTGGAAATCCGCATCGCCGAAAAGCTGCGCGACTTGCGTTCGCTCAATGAAGGCAAGAAGTAGAGGGTAAACCCCTGCCGGCCAAAAGTAGGCCGTAAGATGACACCGCTACAATCGCCGCCGCAACAACCCGCCTGGGGATCCGCCGGGCGGGTTTTTTGCTGGACGCAAGCGCCTCACAAAGGCGGCGCCGGCCCCCGGGCCGGCCAATAAACGGAGATACCCTCTATGGAGATCCTGCTGCAGCAGATCATCAATGGTCTGGTCCTGGGCAGCATGTACGCGCTGGTGGCCCTCGGCTACACCATGGTGTACGGCATCATCAACCTGATCAACTTCGCCCATGGCGAAGTCCTGATGGTCGGGGCGCTCACCAGCTGGGCGATCATCACCACCGCGCAGGAGGCGATGCCGGGGATCCCCGGCTGGCTGCTGCTGCTGGTCGCGCTGGTGATCTCCTGCGTGGTCGCGGCGGCCCTGAACTTCGCCATCGAGAAGATCGCCTACCGGCCGCTGCGCAACAGCCCCAAGCTGGCGCCGCTGATCACCGCCATCGGCATGTCGATCCTGCTGCAGACGCTGGCGATGATCATCTTCAAGCCGAACTACAAGCCCTATCCGACGCTGCTGCCCGCGGCGCCGATCCAGTTCGCGGGCGCGGTGATCACCACCACGCAGGTGATGATCCTGGCGATGACGGCCGTCTCGCTCGCCGTGCTGATGTACCTCGTGAACTACACCCGCCTCGGACGCGCGATGCGGGCGACGGCGGAGAACCCGCGCGTGGCGGCCCTCATGGGCGTGAAGCCGGACATGGTGATCTCCGCCACCTTCATCATCGGCGCGGTGCTGGCGACGATCGCCGGCGTCATGTATGCCTCGAACTACGGCACGGTGCAGCACACCATGGGCTTCCTGCCGGGCCTCAAGGCCTTCACCGCCGCGGTGTTCGGCGGCATCGGCAACCTGGCGGGCGCCGTGGTGGGCGGGGTGCTGCTGGGGCTGATCGAGTCGATCGGCTCCGGCTACCTGGGCGTGCTGACCGGCGGCGTCCTGGGCAGCCACTACTCCGACATCTTCGCCTTCATCGTGCTGATCGTCGTGCTCACGCTGCGCCCCTCCGGCCTGCTGGGCGAGCGCGTGGCCGATCGCGCCTGAGGAATCCGCCATGCAATCCTTCTTCAAGCAGAACAAGACCGTGGCGTGGGTGATCACCGCCGCGGTGCTCCTCGTGCTGCCGCTGGTGCTGCAGTCCGCCGGCAACTTCTGGGTCCGCATTGCCGACACCGCGCTGCTGTACGTGCTGCTCGCGCTGGGCCTCAACATCGTGGTCGGCTACGCCGGCCTGCTGGACCTGGGCTTCGTCGCCTTCTTCGCGATCGGCGCCTACATGTACGGGCTGATGGCGTCGCCGCACCTGTCGGAAGCCTTCCCCTGGTTCGCGCAGATGTTCCCCAACGGCCTGCACGCCTCCCTGTGGCTGGTGGTTCCGGCGGGCGCGGCGCTGGCCGGCTTCTTCGGCATCCTGCTGGGCGCGCCGACGCTGAAGCTGCGCGGCGACTACCTCGCCATCGTGACGCTCGGCTTCGGCGAGATCATCCGCGTGTTCCTGAACAACCTGGACCACCCGGTCAACATCACCAACGGCCCCAAGGGCCTGAGCCAGATCGACTCGATCACCCTGTTGAAATTCGACTGGCTGGGGATCCCCGGCCTCAACCTCGGAAAGGCGCTGGACATCACCGAGGACTATGCGATCAACTCGGTGACGCTCTACTACTACCTGTTCCTGGCGCTGGCGGTGCTGAGCGTGGTCGTCTGCCACCGCCTCGAGCTCTCTCGCATCGGCCGCGCCTGGATGGCGATCCGCGAGGACGAGATCGCCGCCAAGGCGATGGGCATCAACACCCGCAACATGAAGCTGCTGGCCTTCGGCATGGGCGCCACCTTCGGCGGTGTGTCCGGCGTGTTGTTCTCGGCCTTCCAGGGATTCGTCTCGCCCGAGTCCTTCAGCCTCACGGAGTCGATCATGATCGTCGCCATGGTGGTGCTGGGCGGCATCGGGCACCTGCCGGGCGTGATCCTGGGCGCGGTGCTGCTGTCGGCGCTGCCGGAGGTGCTGCGCTGGGTGTCCGGCGCGATGGACCTGCAGTCGGTCTCGGGCGGCCGCCTCGACCCCGCCATCCTTCGCCAGCTGCTGATCGCGCTGGCGATGATCATCGTCATGCTGCTGCGACCGCGCGGGCTGTGGCCCACGCCGGAACACGGCAAGGCGCTGCAGGTTTCCGCGGGCAAGTGAGGAGCAGCGCATGACCGATGTCGTTCTCCGCGTCGCGGGCATTTCCAAGCGGTTCGGCGGCCTGCAGGCCCTGTCGGAAGTAGGCCTCACCATTGCGCGCGGGCAGGTCTACGGCCTGATCGGCCCCAACGGTGCGGGCAAGACCACCTTCTTCAACGTGATCACCGGGCTCTACACGCCCGACACCGGCAGCTTCGAGCTGGCCGGCAAGCCCTACACGCCCAGCGCGGTGCACGAGGTGGCGCGGGCCGGCATCGCGCGGACCTTCCAGAACATCCGCCTCTTCGCCGACATGACGGCGCTGGAGAACGTGATGGTCGGCCGCCACGTGCGCACCCATTCGGGCCTGCTCGGCGCGATCTTCCGGTCCAAGACCTTCAAGGCGGAAGAGGCCGCCATCGCCAGTCGCGCGCAGGAGCTGCTCGATTACGTGGGCATCGGCCGCTTCGCCGAGTACAAGGCGCGCACGCTGTCCTACGGCGACCAGCGCCGGCTCGAGATCGCGCGCGCACTTGCCACCGACCCCCAGCTGATCGCGCTGGACGAGCCCGCCGCCGGCATGAACTCCACCGAGAAGGTGGTGCTGCGCGAGCTGATCGACCGCATCCGCAAGGACGGCCGCACCATCCTGCTGATCGAGCACGACGTGAAGCTGGTGATGGGCCTGTGCGACCGCGTCACGGTGCTGGACTACGGCAAGCAGATCGCCGAAGGCTCGCCCTACGACGTGCAGCGCAACGAGAAGGTGATCGAGGCCTACCTCGGTCACAGCCACAAGCCGACCGGCGAAAAGGCCGGCGCCGCCGCCGTGGGAGAGAAGCAATGAGCCAGACCCTGCTGAAGGTGAGCGGGCTGAAGGTGGCCTATGGCGGCATCCAGGCCGTCAAGGGCGTCGATTTCGAAGTCCACGAGGGCGAACTGGTCACCCTGATCGGCTCCAACGGCGCCGGCAAGACCACCACCATGAAGGCCATCACCGGCCTGCTGGCCCTGAACGCCGGCGACATCCAGTACCTGGGCCGCAGCATCCGCGGCCGCGGCCCCTGGGACCTGGTGAAGGAAGGCCTGGCGATGGTGCCCGAAGGCCGCGGCGTGTTCACCCGCATGACCATCACCGAGAACCTGCAGATGGGCGCGCACATCCGCAGCGGCGACAAGGCGGGCGTGGCGCAGGACATGGAGCGGGTCTTCGCCACCTTCCCGCGCCTGAAGGAACGCCGCGACCAGCTCGCCGGCACCATGTCGGGCGGCGAACAGCAGATGCTGGCCATGGGCCGCGCGCTCATGAGCCGGCCCAAGGTGCTGCTGATGGACGAGCCCTCCATGGGCCTGTCGCCGATCATGGTGGACAAGATCTTCGAGGTGGTGCGCGAGGTGCACGACCAGGGCGTGACCGTGCTGCTGGTGGAGCAGAACGCCAGCCGCGCGCTGGAGATCGCGGACCGCGGCTACGTCATGGAGTCGGGGGTGATCAGCATGAGCGGGGAAGCCCGGGACATGCTGACCGACCCGAAGGTCCGCGCCGCCTACCTGGGCGAATAAGGGCTTTCCTTCTTCCCCTCCGGGGGAAGGGTTGGGCTGGGGCGCGCACGCCCCCGCTCCAATACTCCTCTTTTCCCACCCCAGCCCCGGGAATTCTCCCCACCCCGCGTCTGCGAAATGTCGCGGAGCCACCGCCCCGTTCCCAAACGGCGCCGAATTGCTTACCATTTTCTGACGGATCCTTGATCCAATGCAGGGAAGGCACGGCACGATCCGTGCTGGACGGGCCCAGGCGACAAATCCGGAGACAAGCATGGCTGAACACGAGAAGGTACTCAGGCACGGGCTGCAGCATCCGCCCGGCGGCCATGTTCGCTCGGCGTCGCGGGATGACGACAGTCGCGAACCGGAAGAGGGGGGCCTGCTGACCAGCCCGGCTTTCTGGATCGGCGGTGTGCTCTGTCTCTTGACATGGGTCAGCGTTCTTGCGTTCCTCGGTTTCCTCTGATCTCCGGGTCGGATATTCTTCTACCTATGTCGGACTTCCTTCTTAGTTCCGACTACGCGTTTCACCTAAGGGTCCCTACCTAGTCGCGTTCCTGCGACGGGCCCCTGCTCATCCAGGAGCAGTCCTTCACTATTACCGCTATTCGACGAATGGCGGCTTCCCTCCGTTGCCTCGGCTGTGTACCATCGCGGCTGCCTTGTAGTTTCCGAACTATCAATTTGTAACAAATGGGCGAGGGATAATGTATCGGTCGAACGATGAGTACGTGGGCGCCGACGGTGAGTGGGTCCATGAGGCGGGAGTCGGTGCCGAACGAGAGGTGCGCCTGAATGCGGGCGTCAAGCGGGCGATGGACATCCTGGGGGCTGTCGCGCTGCTGGTCTTCTTCCTTCCTTTGCTGCTGGTGGTCGCACTCGGCGTGCGCATGAGTTCCCGCGGCCCGATCATCTACTCGCAGGAGCGGATCGGTCTGGGCGGCAAGAAATTCCGGTTCTACAAGTTCCGCTCCATGGTGGAGAACTCGGAGGAGGTGTTCACCTCCTTCCTGGACAGCGACCACGAGGCGCGGGCGCAGTGGGAGAAGTACCAGAAGCTGGATCGGGATCCCCGGATCACGGCTTTCGGGAAGTTCATCCGCAAGACGAGCCTCGACGAGTTTCCGCAGTTCTGGAACGTGCTGGTGGGTGATATGAGCCTGGTCGGGCCGCGACCTTGCATGCCGAACCAGAAGGACCTGTACGGCGTGTACTGGCGTCATTACTGTGCTGTCCGCCCAGGGTTGACTGGCCTGTGGCAAGTAAGTGGCCGGAACCGGCTTACGTACCAGCAAAGGGTGCTGCTAGACGCTCAGTACGTGCGCAACTGGTCAGTCTGGCGGGATATTCAGATTCTCGCGCGCACGGTGAGCGTTGTTCTGACTGCGCAGGGGTCTCGCTGACAGACATCCTGACGAGCACAGGAGGTCTAAGAGATCAGCTACAGTCGACCGTTGCGCATAGCTCCAGCCGAGAAAGTGTTACGTGATAGCGGCGCGTCCACAGTCGGTTGCCTGACAGAGTTTCCTTATCTTGGGTTGCTCGGTAGCGAGCGTCTGCCCATCCACTGCAGAATGGGCTTCGGCTTTCCCTCCAAACATATTGCGCCTGCATCTCAGCCTTCGCCGGATTAGAGCAGGTAATCCAAGTTTATTCACGGATGGAGAGTCTTTGTCGAACCGCAAGGTAGGCAAAGCAGTGCGCCAGCTTCGTCCGCACGAATTTTAAATCAACGGGAAAAGTGAAAATTCTTCTGTATAGCTTGAATTTTGCACCCGAACTGACTGGGATCGGCAAGTACACCGGCGAAATGGCAAAGTGGCTGGCGGAACGCGGGCATGATGTGCGAGTCGTGACGGGTCACCCTTACTATCCGGAATGGAGGGTGCACAGTGGCTATAAAGCCAACGAATTTCGCCGCGAAATGTGGAATAACGTCACGGTTATACGGTGTCCCCTATGGGTTCCGGCACGTGCGAACGGGATACGTCGACTTCTGCACCTAGGTTCATTCGCTTGTACGAGTTTCCTCGCAATGCTGGGACAACTCAAATGGCGCCCGCAGATCGTTTGGGTGGTCGAACCAGCGCTGTTTTGTGCGCCGACTGCGTTATTGGTTTCACGCCTGAGCTCCGCGCGCAGTTGGCTCCACATTCAGGACTACGAAGTGGACGCTGCCTTCGCAATGGGTCTATTGAAGGGCAGAGGCCTAAAGTCCATTGCTCTCCGCGTTGAGAGTTGGCTGATGCAACGATTTCACATCGTTTCCACTATCTCCGGTCGGATGCTGGAATTGGCCGCAAAGAAGGGCGTTCATAGAGATCAACTCGTGCCATTGCCTAACTGGGTGGATATCTCTGCTATTAGACCTATCCGGACGACGAGCGTCTACCGCAAGACCATGGGTGCTGGGGAGCGAACCGTGGTTGTGCTGTACTCCGGAAACATGGGTACCAAGCAGGGTTTAGAGGTCGTTGCTCGGGTCGCGCGAGATTTGTCTCAAGACGGGGAGATCCTCTTTGTGCTCTGCGGTGACGGTGCCGGCAAAGACGAACTGGTTCAGCAATGCGCCGGCCTAAAAAACGTTAAGTTCCTTGCCCTCCAACCGCAAGAGGCTCTAAACGACCTGCTCGGAGCGGCCGATATCCATCTTCTTCCGCAGCGCGCAGACGCCGCAGATCTGGTGCTTCCGTCGAAGCTTACGGGAATGTTGGCGAGCGGCCGCCCGGTGATCGCCACAGCGCTCGCAGAAACGGAACTTGGCACCGTCATAACCCACGCCCGGTGTGGATTGCTTGTGCCACCTGATGACCCGGCCGCGTTGGCTAAAGCAATTCGCCAACTTGCGGGTGACGGTGGCCGCCGCATGGAGATGGGGTTGGCTGCGCGAGCGTATGCAGAGCAGCACTTAGATATCAACGAAATCCTGGACCGGTTCTCATCGGATGCTTCAGGGCAGGATCAGACAAGAGAAAAGCTCAATCTACAATGATGCCCATGCGTGATGCGTCGCAGGCGCTGTGTAGAAATCGACTTTCAGATCGACACCAAGGAAGTTGAAGTTCCGTCGCGCTGCCAACAGATGTCATATGAATACGGAAACCGACGCTCCGGTTGAGATTCGACGAGGGTTAACAGGATGAGGGGTGGAACTTGAATTCGAAGCTTCTGGTGGTTTCTCTTAAATCGGCCGTAGGTCGACGAGAGCAGTTGAAGCGGACATTCCCGGCGATGTTCCCGCTCTTCGAGATTGTGGAGGCAGTCGACGGGTCAAAAATCTCGTCCGTAGACTATTTTCGCGCAATCACGCCGTACTTCCAGTCTAGCCGTGATGTCATGAGCCCCGGAGAAGTAGGTTGTTCCCTTAGCCATATGAGGTGCTACGAGGAAGCCGTAAAGGCAAATCAGCCTGTGTTGGTGCTTGAGGATGATGTCACAGGAACGGATCAGGCGTTGCGTGAAGCCGCACAACTTGTCTCCGAGCTCGCTCCCAATGAGCTCCTATTCCTTGGTGGTCAGAACGGCCTCAGCAGCGTCCGACACATAAGAGGCCGCCCCTGCCGCGTCGCTGCGCCTGCGGCAGGGCGGGTATACCGAATCCATCCAATTACGTATCGTTATCTGTGGCGCACGTGTTGCTATGGGGTCGGTCCCGAGTTGGCGAAGCATCTTCTTGAAAGCCAGCAGGGAATGCTGAGAAGGGCTGACGAATGGCACGCTTTGCTCAAGCATTCCAATGCGCTGGTATCGTATGTTGACCTAATCGATCATCCGCCTGAGGAAACAGGGAGCACGTTGTTGTCCGACAGAAATTCGTTACGTCGACGAATCAGCTTGCCTGCTCTTCTTGGGCGACAACTTGGCACCCGCGCAGCGGAGATGACTCACGCTATGCGAGCGCGCGTGCTTGGGCTTAAGAAGATTGCGCGCCCTTCATCCGATACGGTCGTTTCATGAGTCTCACTCCATTGTTGTTGTCGCGCTCGGATTCGAAAGGTGGTGCGGCACGCGCGGCGTTCAGATTGCACAAGGCGCTGCGGATGGAAGGTATACCTTCTCTCATGCGTGTTGACCATAAAGGAACGGACGATTGGACAGTGGCAGCCAGCTCGGGCGTACTCGGGCGCGGAATGGCCATTGCGCGTCCGGCACTTGACCGAATAATGCTGAAGCTTCAACGTGCAGGTGCCGGGCATCGGTCACCATCCGTCCTCAGCGCTGTAAAGGCTGAGGCTCTTAACCAGTGCAATTTCTCGGTTCTCCATCTGCATTGGGTCTGCGGCGGCTTTTTGTCCATAGAGCAGATCGCGAAGATCCGAAAGCCAAAAGTTTGGACCTTTCACGATATGTGGGCGTTCTGCGGCACTGAACATTTAGCACCTGATGACGCAGCTCGATGGCGTCGAGGCTATAGCAGTGGCAACAAGCCAATTGGGCATCGCGGAATTGATATTGATCGATGGACATGGTCGCGAAAGCGGAGGGCTTGGCAGCAGCCATTTCAACTGGTCGCTCCCAGCGCTTGGATGGCTGATCGGGTCGCAGAAAGCGCACTGTTTGCGGGTTGGCCGGTTCGCGTGATCCCTAATGCGCTCGATGCCAACGTCTACAAACCGGTAGACAGCGCATTGGCGCGGGAAATAGCTGGCATCCCGAATGACGACTGGGTCATTCTCTACTGTGCACTGGGAGGCGGATCAGATCCCAACAAGGGGTTTGATCTGCTGAGTGAAGCTCTACATCAATTAGTTCAAAAACATCCTTCGCGAAAGATCCGTTTGATTTGTGTCGGGCAGAGTGAGCCTCAGCAGGCCGGCGGCTTTCCCTGTCCGGTAGAGTGGATGGGGCATTTGAGCGACGACATAGCCATGGCGTTGGTTTACTCTGCGGCTGACGTCGTGGTGGTTCCGTCGCGACAGGAGAGCTTTTCGCAAACCGCCGCTGAAGCGCAAGCCTGTGGCGTCCCTGTTGTGGCGTTCCGAATCGGGGGACTCAAGGACGTCATATCCCACGCAGAATCCGGCTACCTAGCCGAACCTTTTGACGCGACTGATTTTGCTCATGGATTAGGCTGGGTACTTGGTGATCCCACGCGTCGGAGGACCCTGGGGATGTCTGCCCGGCGCCGTGCAATAGAAAAATTTAGCTATCCCGTCGTTGCCGCCCTGCATGCAGATCTGTATGAGCAAGTGATAGCGAGCGCGGACCATGGTTTGCAGCGGCAGTATGGGGCGTCTTGAGGCATCGGTGCGCACCCTTGAATATAAATCGAGCGTATTCGCGACCATTGCTGTTGCCGCCGCCCTCTGCGCGCTGCACCTCGGCATCAACGAGTATCTATCGACTCAGTTTGCCGGGTTCGCCTTACTCTCAATGCTAGCCGTCAACTTGAAATTTGAGCGGCTGGTGCGCTTATACGCTCCAGGTGTTGCTGTCCTGGTCCTCTTAGGAGCGGGATACATTCTTGCTGACCACGAGCTAAATACCGTGCTGCGTAGCCTGAGAATGGGAGTCGTTATGCTAGTCCTGTTTGCCGCGCAGCTCGCCATGCCCCCTTCAGCAGCGAAGCGTCTGGGCGGCCATGCGTTCTCAGGACTTTTCCTTGCGATTCTCGCGTCATGTGTTTTGGCCGCTGGCCAGCTAGTCGATTCACTATACCTCAATCGTGGCCTGTTCGACATCCCGCAAAGATTCTTTGCGATCGACTACGGGACAGTTTTTTCTGAGCAGCGCGAGTGGCTATCTCAAGCAGGGTATCTCATCCGGCCGAGTGCGTCCTTTTCCGAGCCGAGTGCATTAGTGGCGCTTGGCTTGGTGGGGATTGTTGCATCATATTCGTACTCGAATCGGATTCTTCGTTGGCTCTCATTCTTGGCAATCGCTCTCTCGATGTCGTTAAGTGGGCTACTATTTGGGGTCTTCATCACCATCACAGAGCAAAGACGTCAAGCTCGCATGGGGGCCTTATTGCCGAGCCTTGGGGTGTTCGCCATTGCGGTCGCGATTTTGCTGTACAGCCCCCTCTTGAGCACTCGAATTATCAGCGTCGTGTCGGGAGAGGACGCCTCCGCGGCAGTTCGAATTTTCGAGCCCGTGAGACTCATTTCCGAACTGCTTAGGCGGAATTGGTTTTTTGGCGCCAGCGAGGGGGCGCTTCGCGCGCTATCGCCGAATGGTGCGGGGGTGTTTGATAACTGGATGCTGAACCAGCTAATGTTTTACGGCGTCCTTGGTGTCGGCTTCATATGGCTGGCCTTTGTGGTCGTGCCTCGACGCCTCTGGCATCTGGTCATCGCCTTTGCGTTCCTTAATGGCGAGCTTTTCTATTATGATCGACTTCTTCTCCTATGGATTTCTTGTTTGGTGATTGCGGGTGGAAATGATAACTCCAAAGGTCACAATCGTAAGCGTCACTTACAACAATATTTCGGGGTTGCGAAGAACCGCGAATTCTGTGCTGACCCAAACATTTGGAGAGTTTGAATGGCTTGTAATCGATGGTGCGTCATCAGATGGAACAGTTGAATTTTGCCGTCTGCTAGGGCCTGCCTGCTTGTGCATATCAGAGCCCGATAACGGCATCTACGACGCAATGCGGAAGGGATTAGAAAAGGCTTCCGGTGCGTACGTTGTGTTCCTTAACGCTGGTGATGAATTAGCCGGCCCTAATGCCCTAGGGGAAGCAGTTGAGCACCTGGATGGTGCTAACGTGGTCTTCTTCTCAACGCTCATCCGAGGTTTTGGGGGCGATAGGTTGCGGCGTCCAAGGCCGCTTTCTGCTGCAACCTATTCGGTCCCTGCGATTCAGCAATCTACATTCTACAATGTGGAAATCCTGCGTGGGCTTCAGTGGCCTGTCGACTACAAGATTTGTGGTGACTACTTCTTGGCTGCGCAACTTCTGCGGCAAGGGTGTACCCACCGTTCTATTCCCAAAGTAGTGTCTATATTCGCGCTAGGCGGCGTGTCTACCGGGTCCTTTTTGAGGCTCGCTTCCGAAGCATGGGCTGTTCAAGATCAGGTACTCGGATTGGGATTGCCTGTCCGAATAACGTCGGCGTGCAGACGGGTGTTAACGGGACTGGCGGTGCTTGTGACTTTCAGTGTCCTCGGTCGACGGTGAATGGCATGCCTCAAAAATTGCGGCATTTTCGTGTTCCAGAGGGTTTTCGAGGGCGAAGCAAGGTCGAAGTTCAATTGTGGTGGATTGTTCAGGAGACGATCTTTGCGTGGTCTCCGCAATTCGCTTATCCGTTTCGCGCTTGGCTGTTGAGGCGGTTCGGCGCCACCGTGGGTCGAAGAGTATTGCTGCGACCGTCAGCCAAGTTTACATACCCTTGGAAGATTACCCTCGGCGACGATGTTTGGGTCGGAGATAATGCCGTCCTATATAGCCTAGGTGAAATCACCGTTGCAAGCGATTCCGTCGTCTCTCAGGGGTGCTATCTCTGTGCGGGCGATCACGACTATCGCGTGAGCTCGTTTCCCATCCGCGCGCGACCGATTACTGTCGGTTCAGGGGCCTGGCTCGCTGCAGACGTATTTGTTGCGCCAGGGGTTAAGATTGAAGACGGCGTTGTGGTCGGTGCGCGAAGTTCCGTTTTCTCGGATCTTCCCAAGAATTACGTCTGCTTTGGAAGTCCGTGCAAGCCCGTGAAACCACGGGAATGCGTAGACGTTGATTTGGACATTGGGTGGGGCCGCCAATGAAGGTCTATGCTACGCAAAATCGCTGGCAATGTGTCGAGGCCTGGGAGCAACTCGGTGAAAGCTGAAATCTGCGCGAGCTTGATTCTTGCCACGAAGAATCGAGCCTCGGGACTCGAGAGAGCTCTGGCTTACGTGCTTGGAATAAAAAGCAAGCGACCCTTTGAAGTCATTCTAGTCGACAATGGCTCGTCGGATCGCACGCCAGATGTGTTGAATGAGTTTGCCGCCCGGTTTTGCGGGCGTACTACTTTACTTACCTGCGTCCGCCCTGGAAACTCTGCTGCGCGAAACGACGCGATCCGTGTTGCAAATTCAAGTCTTCTCATCTTCATCGACGATGACTGTTATGTGCGCCCGGGTTTTATCGATGCCTGGGTTGATGTTTTTGCAGACCCGCGGATTGGGTTTGGAACTGGTTCAATTGAGCGATTTAATACTGAGCATTCCCCCCTCGGGTGTAGGCCTGTTCATTCCGAGCGCGTGTATGCCTCTTCAGAATGGATTCCTCGGGGAGTAATTCAGGGGTCAAACATGGCATTTGCCGCTCGTTGTTTGACGGATATCGGCTCTTTTGATGAGCGCTTCGGTGCGGGCACTCCATGGGCCGGTGAGGACTGGGACATGGCCATTAGGGCTCTTCGGCACGGATGGAGGGGCGGACTCTTTCCAGGGCCGGTCGTGGCGCATGACCACGGGCGAGGCGAAGAAGACGCGCTTGACCGGCTTCAGTTCTACGACTACGGAGCCGGCGCGACATACGCCAAACACTTGGTCAGCGCCCAAGTTGCGCGAGTTGTACGCGCTTTTGCAGAGGACGCATGGCATGCACGAGTGCAGCCGGGGAGAGTTGGGGCGCTGACTCGGGGTGTGATGAGCTATTTTTTCAACGAAAGGTCCCATTCGGCGTGAGGCTCTATTTCTACAGAGGTAAATCTCCGAATTTTGGAGACGAGCTAAATCACTATCTTCTTCCGAAAGTATTCCCCGGTCTCTTCAATGACGACCCGAGTGCCATGATGCTCGGTATTGGCTCCGTACTGTTTGATCATCATCCTGCCGGTGTGGTAAAGGTGGTGTTCGGCTCGGGCTATGGTGGATATACGGCTCCTCCGGTATTGGACGAGACTTGGGATATATTTTGCGTGCGCGGTGACTTTACAGCTCGTACGTTAGGTTTGGACCCGAGCTACTCAGTCGGGGATAGTGGCATCCTAATTTACGATTACCGGAACCCAACCCGGACCAAGCAGCACAAGTTTTCCTTCATTCCCCATTGGGAGAGCCTCGAACGCGGCTGCTGGAAGGAGGCTTGCCGACTTGCAAATGTCCACTTTATTGACCCGACCGCACCGGTCCCCGAGGTGCTACATGCAATTGAGGCGTCGGAAGTTGTCCTTACGGAAGCCATGCACGGCGCGATTGTTGCAGACGCACTCCGAGTTCCCTGGGTGCCAATTCTTCCGTTTAGCAAGGCTCACCATGTGAAGTGGAACGATTGGGCTAGCGCGTTGGACGTTGATCTTAGGCCGCGCCCAATTCGTGCCTCCTCAGTGCAGGAACAGTTGGTGCGTTGGGGGCGAAGTGGCCGCCGCCTGGATGGCGTGACGGGATTACGCCGCCGGTTCCTTCAGACTTTAGACCGCCGCATGACAGAGCGGGCAGCGGAAAGCTTGGCCATGTTAACCAATGTCACGCCAAGCCTGAGTAGCGACGAATCAATAGAACGTGCTGTCGGTCGGCTTAATGAGCGTGCTTGTGCGATCCTGAAGAAATATGCCCCCCACATTCAGCGGTGACGGTTGGAGTCCTCAATGAATCCCCGAACTAGGCAGGCGGGCGGTGAGGCGCTGAAATGACAATATCCGGGCGCGTACGGTCCGGCGTAATGACGGTCGCGGCCGCTCGCGCTGTGGTGAACGTGCTGGCCACGCTTAGCACGATTTTACTCGCCCGATTTCTCACGCCAGAAGATTTCGGCTTGGTTGCCATTGCAATCAGCGTGCTCGCAATTTCCAACTCGCTTACAGAGCTGTCGTTGGTAAAGGCCCTCATTCGCGTTCCTGTAATTTCGGATGACCATCTAGCTACGGCGTTTACGCTTGAGGCGATTCGTTCAACTCTCTTGGGTGGCCTTCTTGCATCGCTGGCAAGCCCGCTTGCTTCCTTGTATGGTGATCGGCGGCTCGTCGCCATCATGCTGGTCATTGCATTGACGACCTTTATCGGTGGCCTGCTGAATCCAAAAATAGTGCTGTTCACGCGCGACATAGATTTCCGTGCTGAAATTGCGAGAAGCCTCACTGAGCGGTTAGTTGGGATCGTCGTTGGGATCGCCATTGCGGCGCTATATCTCTCGTACTGGGCGCTCGTGCTCGGACCTCTGATGGGTCGAATAGCCACTGTTGTGTATTCCTACATGCAAGTTCACTATCGGCCGCGCTTGTCTATTAGCAGGGCGAAGGAGATGCTGTCGTTTTCCGTTTGGCTGTCTCTATCGCAGATGGTGATAACTGCGGCTGTCAGGCTTGACGAACTGGTAATCGGATACGTGCTAGGTAAGTCCGTCTTAGGCAGCTACAGTGTTGGTGAGCGCTTTAGCTTGATCGCTGTCCGCGAGGTGTCAGAACCAGTAGCTACTACGCTCTTGCCTTCGTTCAGCAAAATTTCAGGTGATCGGCTGCGACTCGCCAGTGCGTATGGAAGGGCGCAGTCCGCACTATTCGCGATAGCGCTTCCCCTAGGCGTCGGCTTTGCCGCGGTTTCGGATCTGTTCGTGGCTGTGGTGCTTGGCCCGCAGTGGGCGGGCGCTGCATTAGTTATCAAGATCGCAGCGCCGGTGATGGCGCTGCAAACACTATCGTCCCAGGTTCAGCCGCTGGCATTAGCGCTCGGCGCGCCGAGGTCTATTTTCATTCGCGAAGTTCAATACCTTCTGGTACGAGTTCCTGTTGTGTATTTCGGCCTCTTCGCCTACGGGATCCCGGGCCTGCTTCTTGGCCGCGCTGTTGCCGGTGTGCTAGGCACGGTTTTGAACCTCTCATTGGCGCGGAAGTTGGCGGGTCCGGGTATACGTGCGCAGGTGTGGGCAAGCCGACGGACCTTTGCAGCCACTGCCATTATGGTGGCGGCAATCCTCACCTATGAAAGGCTTCTTGGGCACGTGCTTGCCGACAATCCCGTCTTGAACTTGGCGGGGACCGTACTGGTTGGGGCAATAGCGCATTGCGCGGCTCTCGCAGGCTTGTGGGTGGCCGAGCGGCGCCCTGCGGGACCGGAATCCGAGCTCGCGCAAGCCGTCCGACACCTAACGGGTAAAGTTCGCCTGCCATGATTCGCCACCTGTCGGATGCGACCTTGGTCGAAGGCCTCGAGGGGGCAAAGGTGGTCGCTTCTAATGGCCAACTGCGGAGCAAGCAGGCGCCCAGGTTCTGGTGCATGCGTATAGTCTTGGTGCGACGCGAAGGGGGGATCGAGGGTCGCAGCATCCTTGCCGCATCGATTCAGCAAGTGCATCTGCGCTCAAGCTGTGTCAGGAGACACGAGAAACTGACCCCCCATGTGTAAGCGGCTGGGCGCACCACCTTGACGGTCGCGAGCGGAGGCGATCAGTCCTGGGATTTCCAGCGATGCGGCAGCAGTTCGTTGAGGGCGCTGGCCGGATGCTCGGGTAGGCGCTGCAGGATGTCTCGCAGGTAGGCGTGCGGATCGCGCCCACAGAGCTAGGCGGACTGCACCAGGCTCATGACCATCGCGGCGCGTTGGCCGGCGAGTTCGCTGCCACAGAACAACTACGCCTTCCGGCCGACCGCCCAGGGACGTATCAGGTTTTCGATGTGGTGGTTCGAAACCGGCACTCGCCGTCGTCCAGGTTGCGCGTCAGCGCCGGCCAGTTGTTCAAGCTGTAGTCGATGGCCTTGGCCGTCGCGCCGCCGTCAGCCACCCGGGCACGTTCCAGTTGCAGCCACTCGTGCAGGTCCTGCCATAGGGGCTTGGCAAGCTCCTGGCGTGCGGCCAGGCGCCGCGGTGCGCCCATGCCCGCGAACTCGCGTTCGAGCCGCCAGATCCGCGCCATCCGTCGCAGGACCTCGTCGGCCACGCTGCTGCCGCCGCCGGCCTTGAGCAGTTCGTCACACTTGCGTCTGGCGTGCGCAATACAACCTGCCCCGGTGCGTCCGGGCCAGCTTTCCGGATCCAGGGCGCTGTCGTAGCCCGCGTATTCGTCGCGCACCAGCGTGCCCTGCCAACTTCGTCGGCCTCCGGGTCGGTCTTCGCCGCGCAGGAACTCGATGGGGTACTGCGCCCCGCGTCCCAGGCAGAAGTCGTACACCACTGACCTGCCCCCCTCCGCCGTACCAATCCAAGGTACGAAGTCCGGGGTTGAAAGGTTAATCGATTTGGCTGTTGACTAATTGGTCTTCCGCAGCATCGCCAGCTCGCTGGCGATGCTGCTCGGCGAACCTGGCCGGCGGAATGCGCCCAAGGCTGCTGTGTGGTCTGACCTCGTTGAAGTCCTGGCGCCAAGCGGCGATGGCAGCACGGGCCTGGGTCAGCGTTTGAAACCAGTGCTCGTTCAGGCACTCGTCGCGGAACTTGCCGTTGAAGCTCTCGATGTAGCCGTTCTGCATAGGGCGCCCTGGCTCAATGAGGAGGTGGCGGATGCCGTGGCTTTGCGCCCAGGCCATGAATGCCCGGCTGGTGAACTCCGGACCGTTATCGGTCCGCACGGCCAAGGGGTAGCCGCGGAATCGGGCCGCTTCGTCCAGCAGCCGCGTGACGTACTCGCCGGAGATGCCGAAGTCGATGCCGATCTGCACGCACTCATGGGTGAAGTCGTCCGCCACCGTCAAACACTTAATCCGCCGCCCGTTGGCCAGGCTGTCGCTGACAAAGTCCATGCTCCAGACCTCATTGACGACGCTGGCCAGCTGCAGCGGCACGCGCTCGGACACGGGGCGTTTGGCCTTCCTGCGCTTGCGAACCGACAGGTTGGCCTGCTGATACAGCCGCAGCAGCCGCTTGTGGTTCACCCCGGCGAAGTAGGGGCGCAACAGATCGTGGATGCGACGGTAGCCAAAGCGCCGGCGCACATGGGCGATCTCGATGATCTTGGCGCTCAGGGCCTGGTTCATCTCGCTTTCCTCGGGCGGGTGTCGGTAGCTGTCGCGGGCGAGCCCCACAAGACGGCAGGCGCGGCGCTCGGACAGGTGGAACTGATCCACCATGGTCGCGATCGTCTTGCGCTTGGCCTGTGGGGCTAACGCTTTACCCCGAAGACGCCTTTGAGCGCGTGGATGTCCAGGTGGGCCTCGGCCAGCAGCTTCTTCAGCTTGGCGTTCTCGCTCTCCAGCTCACGCAGTCGCTTGGCGTCGGGCACGTCCATGCCGCCGTACTTGGCGCGCCACTTGTAGAACGTGGCGTCGCTGAAGCCGCCCTTGCGGCATAGCTCCTTCACCGGTATCCCCGCCTCGGCTTGGCGGATGAACCCGATGATCTGCTCCTCCGTGAATCTGCTCTTCTTCATGTCCGTCATTCTCCTGGTTGACGGACTTCGCAAACTATCGGCTGGTAACGGCAGGAGGGGAGCAGGTCACCACGGCCGGCGTCGGGTCGAATTCGCCGCGAGCGTAGGCCCACACGTAGGCGCGCTTGGTCTTGCCCGCGCCCGGGTCGAGCATCGCTGTCAGTGGTCTTCCAATAATCCCCATCGGGCCAGCAGAACCTGCCTTGATTGAGCCGACGCACTGCGCACCACAGGCCGAAGCCGTCATGCACCAGCAGCTTCACGCGCGTGTGTCGGGGGTTGGCAAACAGGTATCCGTGGTGCGCCCTGGCCGCGCCGAATACTTGCACGACGTGCGCCAGCAGGCGCTCCGGGCCGCAGCGCAGGTCCACCGGGTGTACCGCCAGCACATCGCGTCGATGCGGATCACCGCAGCAGCTCGCCCAGCCATGCTGCGTACTCGCCAGCCGCCAACACCGGCCATGTCACGCTCACGACCAGAGCACCGCGCTTGATTTCCGCGCGGATCGAGTCGGCCGCTGCCGGCGCAGCGACCACGGCGGGTGGTGTGGCGGGCAGCGGCGCCGGCAACGCCAGTGCGACGAACTGCGGCGACGATGCGCTCGCGGCCTCTGGCGGGGCTGGGCGTTCCTCCTTGTACCCTCGGCCGCGGCGCCATTGGTGCATCAGGTTGGCGTTCAACGCGAACGACAGCGCCACCGCCGAAACCGACGCGCCAGGTTCGGCGCAGGCCGCCAGCACCTGGGCCTTGAACTGCTCGCTCTGCCGGCGGCGCGGCTTCTGATTGGCACGCATAGACGTCCATCAAACTTAGATGGACACCATCGTCGCCGTCCTGACCTCACGTCTCAAGGTGGGACGGCCAGCCGCTTACCCCCATGTTGCCTCAGGGAGGAATGTTACCGGGACGGTTCTGCGAGCGTAGAGGCTTGTTGTTCGTCATGGATTCGCTGGATCAATGAGCGGCCTGCCTCAGACCTCCACTTCTCCAGAGCTCGTTGAATCGTCCGGAGGTGTTTGTCTTCGAACGCGGCTTCAGGCGCGTGCGCCTGAAGCCGCTGGAGAACAACTGCGCCGGTAAGTGCCGGTTCAAACGCATACTGCGGTTTTCCAGCCGCCCGAGTACTCACGGTCAACAGCAATTGGAAACCTTCGATGAATTGCTGCGCGACCAACGCCTGAACGTCAACTGGGCGGTGTTCGCGGACCGAGGCGCGGCATACCTTGGCGGCTCAGCGGCGGGCGTACTACAACGAGATCCGTCCTCGCAGGCTCTTAAGGACCTCAGCCCCGGACCAGAAACAGCTGCCATCCGATTGCCAGTTGAACCTTCTGAGTGGCCCCCGCGCCCAGTTGGGCTTCCGAATAGACGTGCTGCAACACATTCGGGCTAGAGCCTTTTCAGGGCCGATGCAGGCGCCACGCGTAGTACTACACACCGAACCCGAAATCGGCACAATGGCGGCGCCTAGCATATGGCTAAACTTTCGCGCCCTCATACGCGTATTGCTGGTATCGATAGCTGTCATACCGGTACCCATATCGCCCGTAGTGCCGGCGATTTAGATCAAGCGCATTGAAGATCACTCCACTGGCCACCTTGCCAGCTTGAGATAAGCGTTTGCCGCTTTCCAACAGTTCGCCGATTTGGGTTTCCCCCGCGCGCGCGACAAGTAGCAACGTGCCCGCTTGGTGTGCGACATTGAGTGTATCCGCCGCTGCTAGGACCGGCGGGGTATCGATGATCACGATGTCGTAAGCATTGGAGAACTGCGCAAGCAATGAGGCCAGCGCGCTACTCATTAGCAGCTCAGCAGGGTTCGGCGGAAGCACGCCGGTAGTTAAGAGATCCAAGTGCGGCGCTACGCCTGGGTGAATCGCCTCTGCAGGGCTGGCACTTCCAGCTATAACTTCAGACAACCCACGATCGCGAGAGACGCCGAAGTAGTTGTTCAGGTAGCCCTTACGGAGGTCCGCGTCAATTAGCAGAACGCGCTTACCGGTACTGGCCACCACGGCCGCGAAGTTCGCAGACAAGAAGCTTTTTCCAACGCCGGGGGTCGGACCGGTAATCAAAACGCGGTTATTTGGGGCATCCAACATAGCGAACTGAAGGGCAGTTCGAAGACTCCGCATACTCTCGATAGCTGGATCTTGCGGTGAAGTGGATGCCAGTAGATGAGTACCCTTCTGCTTGCCCTTCACCTTTGCCACGAGCCCCTCTTGGCCTTTGCTCAGAGGTATTGTGCTATACACGCTTAGGCCGGTGCGTGCTTCAATTTCTTGAGCATTGCGGATGCCGCGGAGAAACGAACTGCGGAAAAAGGCGCCCAAAATGCCCCCAAACAACCCCAACACAGCTGCGAGAGCCAAAGTTATTCCTCGGCGCGGGCGGATGGGCTGCTTGGGCTGAACTGCTGCATCGATTACGCGAACATTGCCAATCTTGCCCTCGCGAATCAGCTGTAGTTGGAGGGAATTGTTCCTGAGTTGTTGGTAAAGCTCGTTATTTACCTTCACGTCACGCTCCAACCGGAGCGCGTCCTGCTGTACCGCGGGAAGGCTGCGGACCTTCGCATTTAGGGCATTAATCTCCTCATTCCAAGCGGCGATTTGCCCGTCCAGGGTAGTCACCAGAGGATGCTGAGGCGTAAATCGACTTACTAAGTCGCGGCGCTTCTGTTGCGCTTCCAGCAGTCTGGCTTGGAGCTCAACAGATCTGCTCAAAATCAGCTTCGCTTCTTCGTCAAGCGCAACCGTTCCCTGCCGATGTCGGTAGCTATTATAGGCCTCTTCTGCCTGATTCAGTTGCTTCTTAAATTGCGGCAGTTGCGTGTCCAAAAAGGCCAAGGTCTTCTGAGCTTCCGCAGCTTTGCGCTCGACATTCTGCTGAACGTATTGCCGGCCGATCTCATTCAGTAAACGCGCTACCTGAATGCGATCAAACCCCTCGAGACGCGCCTCAATGATGCCCGATTGCCTGCCCTTTTCTGAGAGTTTCAAGCCATCTTGTAGTCGTTCTATCGTTTCGACTCGGGAGTTGCTGACCAAATCGAATTCAGCGCCGGGAAGAGCGGTGATTTGAGTAACCGAAAGGGAGACCTTCCCTACGGGCGTCTCAGCTGCAAGCGGAGTGCCGACGGTTCCCGTAAGTACTCCGTCTAATTCGGGGTGGCTTAGAACAAAGGTGGTGGCGGAAGAGAGCCGCAAACGAAACTGTGTTCCCTCAAACAGTTCAGGGACGCTGAACTCCCCGACGTCGATGGTTTCCTTTCCCGCCACATAGCCGGGCAATCCAAAAAAACCAGGCTCCGACAATCCATTAGCGCGACCTGCGAGCCATTCCCCCACCAAAGGAAGGTATCGCGGCTTGGCCTGAATTTGCATGCGCGTCTTGTCGACCGCCTCACCAATGACCATACGCGAGCGAATAATCTCGATCTCCGCAATGGCGGGTGTTTTTAATTCAAAGAGTGCGCCAGCTTGACCCAGCAAGCTCCCAGCAGAGCCCGCCGAGTCTTCAACCTGGATCAACAGGTTAGCTTCGTACGTGGGTCGCGAAAGGAAGGCGACGGCGGCGCCTATACCGATTGCTAGGGAGGTGATGCCTGCAATGAGCCACCTATTGTCAACGACAATGTCCCAGTACTCTCGTACGTTCGCGTGGGTGTCCTCTTCCAGGATTTTAGTTTCAGTCGCAGGCCCGAATTGGCGCTGCAGTAGGTGGGGTGCATTCATGGCGCTGACGCGAATGTCAAAGTGTTTGGATGCGCCGTGTCGCATCCCGGGAGATAGCCGACGCTGGCCGTGCGACTTCCATCAGAGTCGGACTTCGCTCTGGTTCGCCAAGAACCAAGCATAAGATTGGCGAAGTCCTTCATGGAGTCCAATCCTCGCGGTCCAGCCGAGAGCGCGAAGGTTGGTTACGTCCATCAACTTCCGAGGTGCCCCGTCCGGCTTGCTCGCATCGAAAACGATGGTTCCATTAAAGCCGGTGACATCCGCAATAGCTTCGGCCAACTCCCGGATGGAGCAGTCCGCGCCCGTACCAACATTGATGTGCGACAGCATCGGGTGTGTGAACTCCCGATAACGCTCAACAGGCAGTTCCATGACGTGCACAGAAGCTGCTGCCATGTCGTCGACATGCAGGAATTCCCGCTTCGGCGTCCCGGTCCCCCAGATCGTCACCACCTCGGCTCCCTTCTGCGCCGCCTCGTGGAAGCGCCGGATCAACGCCGGGATCACGTGGCTGTTCTCGGGATGGAAGTTGTCGTTCGGGCCGTACAAATTCGTGGGCATCACGCTCCGGTAATCCCGCCCGTACTCACGGTTGTAGCTTTCGCATAGCTTGATGCCGGCGATCTTTGCCACCGCGTAGGGCTCGTTCGTCGGCTCCAGGACGCCGGTGAGCAGCGCGTCCTCCCGCATCGGTTGCGGTACCGCGCGCGGATAGATGCACGAGGACCCCAGAAGTAGCAAGTTCTGCACGTTCGTCAGATGCGCTGAGTGAATCACGTTGCACTCGATCATCAGGTTCTCGTAAATGAACTGCGCAGGGTATGTATTGTTGGCGTGGATGCCACCCACCTTGGCAGCGGCCAGGTAAACCTGCGAGATGTTGTGACTGCGGAAGAACGCCTCCACCTGTTCCTGGCGGGTCAGGTCCACCTCGTCGCGGGTGGCCGTGAGGATGTTCTTGTGACCCTTGGCCTCCAACTGCCGCACGATGGCGGAACCGACCATCCCGCGATGGCCGGCGACGAAGACTGCGCTCACGACCCGTTCTCCACGGACACCGGCACGTTGTAGCCGTGCGCGCGCAGCAGCGCGTGCCGCTTGGCTTCCAGCAGGTCCGATGCCACCATCTCGGCGCACATCTGATCGACCGTGACCTCCGGCGTCCATCCCAGTTCGCGCTTGGCCTTGGACGGATCACCGAGCAGGGTCTCGACTTCGGCCGGACGGAAGTAGCGCGGGTCGACCGAGACGACAACGTCGCCCACCTTCAGCGCCGGTGCATTGTTGCCCGTGATCGCGTCGACGATGCCCTTTTCCTCCACGCCCTTGCCCTCGAAGCGGATCCGCAGGCCGAGGTTTTCCGCCGTCATTCGGATGAAGTCGCGCACGGAAATCTGAGCACCAGTGGCGATGACGTAGTCCTTCGGCTGGTCCTGCTGCAGCATCATCCACTGCATGCGCACGTAGTCCTTCGCATGTCCCCAGTCGCGCAGGGAATCCATGTTGCCCATGAACAGGCACTTCTCCAGGCCTTGGGCAATGTTGGCCAGGCCGCGCGTGATCTTGCGGGTGACGAACGTTTCGCCGCGGCGCGGCGACTCGTGGTTGAACAGGATGCCGTTGCAGGCGTACATGCCGTAGGCCTCGCGGTAGTTCACCGTGATCCAGTAGGCATACATCTTGGCGACGGCATAGGGCGAGCGCGGGTAGAAGGGCGTGGTTTCCTTCTGCGGGGTCTCCTGCACCAGGCCGTACAGCTCGGAGGTGGAGGCTTGGTAAAAGCGCGTTTTCTTGTCCAGGCCCAGGAAGCGGATGCCTTCCAGCAGGCGCAGAGTACCGATCGCGTCCACGTCGGCCGTGTACTCGGGCGATTCGAAGCTGACCGCCACGTGCGACTGGGCGCCCAGGTTGTAGACCTCGTCAGGCTGCACCTGCTGCAGGATGCGCGTCAGGTTCGACGTGTCCGTCAGGTCGCCGTAATGCAGGATGAACCGCTTGTTATCGACGTGCGGATCCTGGTAGATGTGGTCGATGCGGTCCGTGTTGAACAGCGAGGCGCGGCGCTTGATGCCGTGCACCTCGTAGCCCTTCTCCAGAAGGAATTCGGCAAGGTAGGAGCCGTCCTGGCCCGTGACGCCGGTGATCAGTGCGCGCTTGGTCATTTTCTTACTTTGTGAACCCAGGATTATCGCGGTTGCGCAATGCGGGATTGGCATTGCCGACCGACGCGGTGGGAAGCTGTGGTAATCGTGAAGGTGGCCGAGGCGTTGCGGCGACAGCGCCGAACGCGTCCTCCTGCGAAGCCCCTCACCCGGTGCTCAATTGCTCTCGGCACTCGCCGGCGCGCGCCCATACGTGTCTTCCAGTCGCACGATGTCGTCTTCGCCCAGGTAGCTGCCGGATTGCACCTCGATCAGCTCGAGCCCGATCCTACCCGGGTTGCGCAGCCGATGCGTCTCGCCGATCGGGATGTACGTGGACTGGTTCTCGGTGAGCGTGAATGTTTTGCCGCCGCAGGTGACTTCGGCCGTCCCGCGGACGACGATCCAGTGCTCCGCCCGATGATGGTGCATCTGCAGGCTGAGCGAAGCCCCCGGCTTGACGCAGATCCGCTTGACCTGGAAGCGATCCCCGTTGTCGACGGAGTCGTACCAGCCCCAGGGGCGGAACACCTTGCGGTGCATGACGGCCTGGCTGTTGTTGCTCGCTTCGAGATCGATCACTACCTGGCGCACTTCCTCGGCGGCATCGCGCGCGGCCACCAGCACTGCATCCGGCGTGTCCACGATCAGCAGGTCGCTCACGCCCAGGGCCACCACCGGCCGATGGGGCGCGTGGATGAACGTGTTCTGGGACCGGACGGTGCGACCCGCGCCGACGACGCGGTTTCCCTCGGTGTCAGCCGGCGTCAGGTCTGCGGCGGCATTCCAGCTGCCGACATCGCTCCATGCGCCGCTGAAGGGGAAGACGACCGTGTTGCGGTGCTTCTGCATCACCGCGTAATCGATGCTTTCGGAACGGCTGGCCGCAAACTTGCCGGCATCCGGGCGAATGAAGGAACCGTCACGCACCGCGGCTTGGACCGCGACTTCGCACGCACCAAGGATGTCGGGGCAGTGCAGCAGCAGCGCGTCGAGCAGCGTGTCGGCGCGGCAGAAGAAGATGCCCGCATTCCACAGGTCCTTGCCTCCGAGGACCAGCTGTTCGGCCAGTTCGGCCGGCGGCTTCTCGATGAAGCGCACGACGCTACTGCCGCCGCTGGCGCGCGGCTCGCCTTGCTCGATGTACCCGTACGCGGTGCTCGGAAAGCTCGGCACCACCCCGAAGGTGACGATGGCGCCTTCCTCCGCGGCCGGCACCGCGCTCTTCACCAGCTGCGCGAACGCAGCGCTGTCAGGCACGTGGTGATCCGAGGGGCAGATCAGGAGCAGGTCGCCGGGGTGCGCCGCGAGTGCGGCGAGGGCGATCGCGGGCGCCGTATTCCGCGCGGCAGGTTCCAGGATCAGTTGACCGGCTCCGCCGGCGGCTTCCAGGTTCTCCTGCACCATGAACCGGTGCTCTTCGCCGCAGACCACCAGCATGTTGGCCGCGGCTTGGGGGCCCAATGCGGCGAGGCGCTCCACCGTGAGCTGCAGCAGGCTCTTGCCACCCACCAGCGGAATGAACTGCTTGGGGAACGCCTTGCGCGAAAGAGGCCACAGGCGCGTGCCCGAACCCCCGCAGAGGATCACGGGGCGGATGTTCGGCGGGGAGGAGAGCATTTCTTTTCTGGTGGTCATTCGTTCTTCAGTGTGAGGTCAGGGTCCTGGCCCAGACGAAGGTAGCGAGGAGGCCGGTGGCAGTGCCGGCCAGGTCGATCAAGCCATCTCTCAGCAGAGGGTGCCTCCCAGGCACGAAACTCTGGAGCGTTTCGGTGAGCAGCGCGAGGCCGATCGCCAGCGCAAGCACGCGAGCCGGCCACCATCGCCCCGCACCGTAGGCCGGAATGGCCGCGATCACCGCGAACATCACGAAGTGCGCGGAGGCGGACCATGGCCATGCGCTCCACAACTGGCCTTCGATCTCGGCCTTCAGGCTGCCTGGCATCGTCGTACCCACAAGCAGAAGCACTATCGCCGCCCCCAGGGCGGCAAACGGTCGTTTGAAAAGCATCGACTGAGGATACGCGAGCGCACACGGCTACGGAGCAAGTTGCCCCGAGCGAAGATAGTCACGGAAGTGCTGCCCCACTTCCGGATGCTCCAGCGCGAACTCCACCGTCGCCTCCAGGAATCCCTGCTTGGTCCCGCAGTCGTAGCGCTTCCCTTCGTACCGATAGGCATGCACGCCTTCGGTTTCGATCAACTGCGCGATGCCGTCGGTCAACTGGATCTCGCCACCGCTGCCGCGAGGCTGATTGCGGATCTTCTCGAACACGGAGGGCGTGAGCACGTAGCGGCCCGCAACGCCGAGCCGCGAGGGTGCGTTCTCGGGAGAAGGCTTTTCCACCATCCGCTGCACCTTGACCAGGCGCTCGCCTTTCGCCTCGCCGGCCACGATGCCGTACCGCTTCACGTGCTCCAGGGGCACTTCCTGCACCGCGATCACGGAGGTCTGGACCTGATCGAACGCCTCCACCAGCTGCGCGAGCACGTTCGGGCCGCCGTTGGCGCCCTTCATCAGGTCGTCCGCCAGGAGGACCGCGAAAGGCGAATTCCCCACCATGGGGGCCGCGCACAGCACGGCGTGGCCGAGCCCCAGCATGCGCGGCTGGCGCACGTACGTGCAATCCATGTCCGCCGGCGCCAGCGACCGCACCAGATCGAGCAGCTCCGTCTTGCGGCTGGCCTCCAGCTCGGATTCCAGCTCGTACGCGGTGTCGAAGTGGTCCTCGATGGCGCGCTTGTTCCGGCCCGTCACGAAGATCATGTGGCGGATGCCGGCGTCGTAGGCCTCTTCCACCGCGTACTGGATCAGGGGCTTGTCCACGATGGGCAGCATCTCCTTGGGCTGCGCCTTGGTGGCAGGCAGGAAGCGCGTGCCTAGGCCGGCGACGGGAAACACCGCTTTCTCGACTTTTGTGTACTTTTTCATTCGGGATGAACTCTGATCGACCGACGTAGATGTACCATGTTGTAATCCACGGTCGAGCAAAATGCACCTCCCCAAATGGGGGGCCAACCGGCATTTCAGGTCTTTTTCACCGTTGCCTGTCGTGCTTAGGCAACGCGCTTAAGCATCAGGAGGCGGCCAATGCCGTTTTCCTGATCGGAATCAGTACCGCCACTGCAGCCCGAGGCTGGTCGAGCGCACGTCACGCATTTCGCCGCTCGCGCCCCGGAAGTCGTAGCTGTCGAAGCCGAGCACGGCGGAGGCGCGGCGCGAGAAGTCCCAGCTCAGGCCGACGCCGTAGGTGAGGCCGCCGTCCGCGCCTGGCAGGGCAACCAGGCCGCTGCCGCGGCCCCCCACGGTGCCCACGCGCCCATAGACGCCCAGTTCGGAGAAGAAGCCCGGCTTGCCCACGACCGCGAGGCTCAGCCCTTGCGTGCGCGCCACTTTCAGGGTTGTGGCGGGTTCCTCGCCGGGGCCGATCTGCAGGCTGACGCTGCGGGGCGTCACGGGGCTGGCATAGAGCGGCACGATGGTCGAGGAGCCGCAGGCCAGGGAGAAGGGGCCGCACTGCAGTTGCGGCGTCACCGCCGCGGGTTGCAGCCCCAGCGCGGCGCCGCCTCCACGCCATCGCAGTGCCCCGTTGCCCTCCGGCTCCGCCCAGGCCGCCGAGACGGCGGCGAAGCCCAGGACCCACAGCAGGACATTGCGCCGAGACCACATCGCGGGCTCCCTCGTTTTGCTTGGTAGAGCCAATGTGGAGGGGCACCGCGACAGGGCGTGTCGGACAAGTCCCACACGCACTGTAGGCGCAACGGCTCAGCCGTTAATCGACCTTAGCACCCGAGGCCTTCACCACTTTTTCGTATTTGGCCAGTTCGGCCTTCATGAAGGAGGCGAATTCCTCCGGGCTGGTGGGCACGGGTTCGGCCATCAGCGTGGCGAAGCGCGTCTTCGCTTCCGGGGAGTTCAGCGCCGCCACGAAGGCGTGATTGAGCTTCTGGATGGCATCGCGCGGCGTTCCGGCCGGCGCCACCAGGCCCCACCAGGTGTCGATGGAGAAGCCCTTGAGCGTGTCGGCCACCGGGGGCACCTCCGGCAGGTTGGGCGAGCGCTTCAGCGTGGTCACCGCCAGCGCCTTGAGCTTGCCCGAGCGGATGTTGGGCGCGGCCGTCGCCAGGTTGTCGAAGTTGAAGTCCACCTGCCCGGAAAGCAGCGCCAGCTGCGCCGGGTTGCCGCCGTTGTAGGGGATGTGCACGGCGAAGAGGCCGGCGTCGCGCTTGAACATCTCGCCTGCGAGGTGGCCGGCGCTGCCGTTGCCGCCGCTGGCGTAATTGAGCTTGCCGGGATTGCGCTTGCCGTAGGCGATCAGGTCCGCGAGCGTCTCGATCTTCAGGCGCTGCGCCGTCTCCGCGTTCACCACCAGCACGTTGGGCACGCGGACCATCTGCGTGATGGCGGCGAAGTCCTTCACCGGGTCGTAGGGCATCTTCGAGAACAGCCACGGGTTGATGGCGTGGGTGGCCACCGCGGAGATGCCGATGGTCAGGCCATCGGGCGCGGCCTTGGCGACCGCGTCGGCGCCGATGTTGCCGCCGCCGCCCGGCTTGTTGTCGATGATCACCGTGCCCAGCGAGTCCTTCACGCGTTCCGCGAGCAGCCGGGCCGTGACGTCGATCGGGCCGCCCGCCGCGTAGGGGACGATCAGGCGGATGGGGCGACCCTGGGCGAAGACGGCGGGAGCGGCAGCGGCCGCCGCGGCTGCGGCCGAGGAGAGGAGGAGTTGACGGCGTTTCATGCCATCCATTCTCTCAAGCCGGGCAAACCCCGCGCCGGAGCGGGCTGACGCATCGCATCCGTGCGCTCCGACAAGCCGGCATCGGCGCACCGCGTTGAGTAGAGGCCCACACACCAATCCAGAAAGGAAAGACACCATGAAGATCCACGCCCTCCTGGTCGCGATGGCCCTGGCCGCCACTGGCACCGCGTTCGCGCAGTCGTACGGCACTTCCGGGTCCTACAGCGACAGCTCGGCCACCGCGAAGACGACCGAGGCGGCCCCGGCCAAGGTGCACAAGAACAAGGTCTCGGCCAAGGCGAAGAAGGACCACGCGCAGCACCACGCCAGCGCGACGCACCACAAGAACCACCACGAGATGCACACGAAGGCGGCGCACCACCAGCACCACGAGATGCATGCACGGGCCCACGCCGAGCATCACAACACGCACGCGATGGGCGCCGGCCCCTCCGGCCCGGTGACGGACCTCAACGCGCGGGGGCGGCAGGACCGGATCAACGCGGCCTACGAGGATTGGCGCAGGCTGCAGGCGCGGCGCTGAGCCACGCCCCGGGAAGCGGGCTCAGGCCTGCTTCCCGTGCTTGTCGGCCTCGCTGGTGAACGAGTCGGCGAAGAATTCCTCCGGCGGCAGCCTGCACGCGGCGGAGTATTCGGCGCGCGCCGAATCGACCACGATGGGCGCGCCGCAGGCGTAGACCTGGTGGCCCGAGAGGTCGGGGAAGTCCTGCATCACGGCCTTGTGCACGAAGCCCGTGCGGCCCTTCCAGTTGTCTTCGGGCAGCGCGTTCGAGATCACCGGCACGTAGTGCAGGTTCGGCATCTCGGCCAGGCGCTCGCGCATCCACGCATCCATGTAGAGGTCCGCCGGGCGCCGGCCGCCCCAGTAGAGCGTGGCTTCGCGCTGGATGCCCTTGAACTGCATGTGCTCGATCAACGCCTTGATCGGCGCGAAGCCCGTGCCCGAGGCCAGCAGGATCATGGGCTTGTCGGAGTCCTCGCGCAGGAAGAAGCTGCCGAAGGGCCCTTCGAGGCGCAGGATCTCCTTCTCCTTCATCGCGGAGAACACGTGGTCGGTGAACTTGCCGCCCGGCATGTGCCGGATGTGCAGCTCGATGCCGGGCCCGATGTGCGGCGCGTTGGCCATCGAGTAGCTGCGGCGCGCGCCATCGCGCAGGATGAATTCGACGTACTGGCCGGCGTGGAAGCGCAGCGTGTCGTTGGCCGGCAGCTGCAGCTTCACGATCATCACGTCGGGCGAGACCTTCTCGAGGGTCGTCACCCGCGAGGGCATCTTGCGCACCGGGAACGCGCTCTCGTCGGTGACCTGGCGCGATTCGAGCACGACGTCGGTCTGCGGCACGGCGCAGCAGGTGAGGATCAGGCCCTGGGCCTGTTCTTCGGCCGACAGGGCCTTGGCCTGGTGCGGCCCATGGACCACGGTGCCTTCGAGCTTGCGGCACTTGCAGGAGCCGCAGGCGCCGTCCTTGCAGCCGTAGGGCATGCCGACGCCCTGGCGGATCGCCGCCGGGAGGATGGCTTCCCCGGATTCGACGCTGAACTGACGGCCGCTGGGCTGGACGGTGATCTGGAAGGGGCCCGTGGGGGCCGGGGCGGCGGTCATGCTTTGGGTATCCTAGTGCGCTGTCGGTATCGTGCCGCCCCGATTTTGCCCTCAAACCAGACCCCCCTCGGCGCCTTGCCCGCGCGCTTCCGCCGCCAGCGCATCCTCGTGGTCGGCTGCGGCGACGTGGGGCTGCGCGTGGCCCGCGCGCTCCCCTCGCGGGTGCGGGTGCTGGGCCTGACGTCCTCGCCCGCGCGGATGCCGCAGCTGCGCGCGCAGGGGATCACGCCCCTGCACGGCAACCTCGACCAGGCACGCACGCTGGCCCGCATCGCCGGGCTCGCGGACCGCGTCGTGCACCTGGCGCCGCCATCCACCGAGCCCGCGCAGCAATGGTGGCGCGACCGCCGCACGGAGGCCCTGCTGCGCGCGCTGCGGCTGCGCGGCGCGCCGGCGGCGCTGGTGTACGCCTCCACCAGCGGCGTCTACGGCGACTGCGCCGGCGAGTGGGTGCCGGAGCACCGCCCGGTCGCGCCGCACACGCCGCGGGCGCAGCGGCGCGTGGATGCCGAGCGGCTGGTGCGCTTCTTCGGGCGCGGCAGCGGCACGCGCACGAGCGTGCTGCGCATCCCCGGCATCTACGCCAGCGACCGCGTGGGCGGCACGCCGCGAGAGCGGCTGGAGAAGGGCACGCCGGTGCTCGAGGCCGGCGACGACGTCTACACCAACCACATCCACGCCGACGACCTCGCGCGGGCGGTGCTGGCGGCGCTGTGGCGCGGCCGGCCGCAGCGTGTCTACAACGCGAGCGACGACAGCGCGCTGAAGATGGGCGACTACTTCGACCTCGCCGCCGACCTGTATGGGCTGCCGCGGCCGCCGCGGGTGCCGCGCAATGCGGCGCAGGAGTCGCTGCCGCTCGTGCTCCTGAGCTTCATGAGCGAGTCGCGGCGGCTGGACAACCGCAGGATGAAGCAGGAGCTGCGGGTGCGGCTGCGGCACCCCACGGTGGAGACCGGGCTGCGCGCCTGAGCGCCGCGGCTACTGCGTCAGGCTCGCCGCGGGCGTGAACGGCAGGGGCGGCGGCACCGTGCGCAGCTCCTGGCAGCGCCGCGAGAGCGCGTGGTGCAACTGCCGATGGCGCTGGGCGATCTCGTCCTCGTGCGCGGCGGCGGGCTGCGTGGCGAGCCGCTCGAGGCAGTTCTCGCGGCGCAGGTCCGGGCCGAGCGTGGCCAGGTAGCGCTCCAGCTGCAGCAGGCTGCTGTCCGCCGCGCGCGCCTGGTAGCGCTCCAGCTCCGAACGCAATTGCTGCCAGCGGGCCGCGGCGGGATCGCCCGCCATCCCCGGGCTGCCGAGGGAGAGCAGGGTTTTGGATTGCTGGGTGAGGATGTCCAGGCGCGTCGCCATGCGGGCCAGCGACGGCGCGGCGGGCGGCTCGCCGGCGCCCACCGTCTGGGCCACGGAGAAGGGCTCTCCCTGCCACCAGTTGAAGTCGTCGGCGCGCGGACCCTGCAGCGGCTGCTTCATCCAGTCCTCCTGCAGGATGGCGAGCCGGCGCAGCAGCTCGCTGTCGAGCGTGCCCACCAGCTTGTCGCCGAGGGCCGCGCCGCCGGTTTCCTTCAGCACCGACTGCAGCGCGAGCACCTGTTCGCGCTGCTGGCGGAAGGTCACCGGGTCGATCGCGGTGTGCACGTCGGGCGGCAGCGCGGCCTTCAGCGTGCGGAAGGCGCGCTGGTAGATCAGTTCGGACACCCGCGTGTCGATCACGCGCTGCACCACGGGCTGGGCCGGGCGCGGGAACGTGGGCACGATGGCGGCCACCGCTTGCTCGCGTTCTTCGGCGAGCGCGCGGGAGTCCTGGACCACCTTGGCCAGCGAGGCCGATTCGCGGCTGGAGCGCGCGCCGCGCGCGGCCTCCTCGCCCATGAACGAGGTCTTGAGCAGGGCGCCCAGGCCCTCACGTAGCGCCGCGCGCTCGGTCGACAGCCCGAAGCGCCCTTCGCCTTCCAGCCACACGATGCCCGGTTCGCCGCGGCTGCCGAAGGCCAGCGCGAACTGGCGGCGGAATTCGGCGAAGGCCTCGCCCGACTGGCTCTGCAACTGCTGCACCACTTCCGGCCCGAGCAGCCGGGTGCGCGCGATGCGCGAGAGCACCTGCTGGTAGGCGGGGCCGAGCTGCAGCGTGCCCTGTCCCATCCAGTCGTTGTGCCCCTTGGAGAGCAGGGCATGCTGGTCGTCCAGCAGCGCGTGCACCGCGCGATAGCGCTCCAGCGTGCGGTCGAAGGTCGCCGGCCTCACCGGGGTGTCGAACAGGCCGTTGCTGCGTTCCACGTAGCCCTGTTCCAGCGCGAACAGGTCGTTGGTGTTCAGGAGGCGCGTGTGCAGCGCGCTCATCGCCTTGCCCATGGCGCAGCGGGTGGCCCACTGCAGGCGCGTCTGCAGCAGCACGGGCTGCAGCTTCACCTCGTCGTCGGCCGACTGGAACATGCGCACCGCGCCGGCCAGCGCGCCGGGCAGCCGCTGGTCCAGCGTGTAGGCCACCAGCTTGCGCAGCTGCTCGGGCTCTCCGCCGCTGTATTGCAGCGAGAGGAAGGACTGCACCGCGTCGTCGAGGCGCTCCACGGCGGCGACGTAGTCGGTGACCGCGACGAATTCCGGCAGGTCCTCCGCCGATGCGGACAGCTTGCGATCCAGGTTCTGCGGTACCGGCGACTGGCACTCGCCGCCCGAATTCAGCTCGCCGGAGCCGCGCACCAGCGGCACGCCGGTGAGCTTGCTGGCGCGCGCGTGGAGTTCGCGGCGCATGGTCTCGACCACGATGTCGGCGAACTCGCGCTCGATGCGGTCCTGCACCTGCTCCTCGAGGTTGTCGAACGGGCGCCAGGACCCCGGCACGAACAGCGTCCAGAACGCGTCCTGCTGCAGGCGCTGCGTGGCGGACAGCAGCGCCAGGGCCTTGTGCCGGTACCACTCGGGATCGACCGCGTCGCGGCTTCGGACGCGCGCGCGGAACTGCGCATCGGCATTGAGCTGCAGCAGCGTGCGCGAAAGCTCCTGCCGCCAGCTTCCGAGCTGGATGGCGGCCACCGCGACGCCGAGCCCCCACAGGCCGACCAGCAGCCAGCCGAGCGTGAGCGCCGCCGCGGAGGGCGAGGCGAAGCGGGATCGCAGCCAGGCCTTCATCGCTGCCCTCCCGGGGCCGCCGCGGCCGGGTTCAGCAGTTCGCGCACGGGC
Source organism: Ramlibacter monticola (assembly GCF_016722785.1). GTDB lineage: Bacteria > Pseudomonadota > Gammaproteobacteria > Burkholderiales > Burkholderiaceae_C > Ramlibacter > Ramlibacter monticola. The sequence continues at coordinate 213,204 of NZ_JAEQNE010000007.1, forward strand.
CAGGTCTGCCAGACCCACAGGGCCTCCGACAGCGCCAGCAAGGCCAGCGCCACGGCAAGCAATCGCAGCCACTCGCGCCAGCCCGCGCGGACGGGCTGCTGCGTGGATCCAGGTACTTCGGCCGACATCGCTTCCCCCCATTTCGTGCCGGTTCGCCAGCACGCGCGCGGACGGACATCTGCCGCGCAGCTTGCAAGGCTAAGGACTGCTGCCCGCTTCCCTGTCAGGAATTCTCCGGAGGCCGTGTCGGACGGGGCTGGCAGATACTCAGATGCCGGCCGGACGCCGCATGGTCGTCATGCGGTCGACGGTCTTCACCGAAACCTGCCGGATCTGCGAGCCCTGCAGCACCGTCAGCACCACTTCCCCCTCCGCTTGCGGACGGGACCACAACTTCTTGTAGAAGCCTTCCAGCGTGCTCACCTTCTCGCCGTCGATGGCGAGCACGATGTCGCCGGCGACGAGGCCGGCCGCCAGCGCGGGGCTGTCCCGGCTGACGCGGATGATCTGCACGCGCCCCTCGGTCTCGGTGGAGTTGATCCCCAGCCAGGGCCTGCGGCTGCTGCGGGTGCTGCCGGTCTCCTGCAGCTCGGTGAGGATCGGCTTGAGCAGGTCCACCGGCACGAACATGTTGCCCGGCACGGCGCCCCGGTCGCCGCCCGCGTCGCCGACGAACAGGCTGCCGATACCGACCAGCTCGCCGCGCCGGTTGAACAGGCCCGCGCCGCTGTGGTTGCCCACCGGCGGGCTGGTGAAGAGGGCGCTTTCGATGTGGTATTCCCAGTAGCCCGAGAAAGGCCGCGTGCTCACGAGCTGCGTGGCCGCCACGCCGCCGTCGTCGCCGCCGATGGCCGCCATGAGGGTCGCGCTCGCCGCCGTCCCGGCGACGGTGCCCAGCGGCACGGGCTGCACCCGCAGGGGCAGCAGGGGCCGGATCAGGCCGAAGCCGGTGGCGAGGTCGTAGGCCACGGCACGGGCCGGCAGCACGCGATGGTCCTGCGTGGTGACCTGGATGGCGTCCGCTTCGAGGATCAGGTAGCCGATGGTGAGGATCAGGCCGTCGGTGCCGATCACCACGCCGGAGCCGCTGCGACGGCGCCCCAGGGTCTCGGCGGAGCGTGCGTCCTCGGCTGCCGTGACCTGCACGCCCACCACGGCGTCCACCGCGCGGGTCAGGGCGTCGATCGCTTCCTGCTGGGCGGCCGCCGGCGTGGCAGCGAACGCCGCCGCCGCCCAGATCGACAGCGCGCACAGGCACCGGGCGGCAGCCCGGGCAAAGGCGGAAAAGGCCATGGCCGATCCCCTGGAGTAGGCCGTTCAGGATGCGTCAAAAGCAGCGGGCGCGCAACCCGCCGCCGCCGTCCGGCAGCACGCGTCCATGCGCCGGCGCGCCAATCTTTTTGCATAATTCGCGCACCGAATTAAAAAGGAATATTCGTGGCGACTTATCAGGAACTGAAGGAACAGGCCGAAAAACTGATGGCCGAAGCGGAACGCGTCCGCGAGCAGGAAATCTCCGATGCCATCGCGGAGATCAAACGAAAAATCGAGCTTTATGGATTGACCGCGGTGGATCTCGGCCTGGGGAAAAATTCCGGCGGCCCCGGGACCTCGCGCGCCAAGCCGGCGAAACCCGCGACGAAATCGGCGGTGAAATACCGCGGCCCCAATGGCGAAGCGTGGTCGGGCGGGCGCGGCCGCAAGCCGCAATGGGTGGTGCAGGCGTTGAAGGACGGGCGCAGCCTGGAGGATTTCGCGGTGAAAAACGGGCGCTGAGCGCGCCCTTTTCTCACGTCTGCGCGTCCACCGCGCCTTCTTCCTGGGTCGCCGCCTTGCGCTCGCCGGGCGACTCCAGGGAGGCGACCCGGCGGTAGGAAAGGTGATAGATCAGGAAGAAACCCGCCAGCCAGGGCAACAGCACGTCCGGCCGGGTGGGGAAGAAGATCGCCGGCAGCACGGGCATGATCGCGCAGGTCCACATCGTCAGCGAGCCCGCCGAATTGCACAAGTCGGGATGGAGCTGCCGCAGCCGCGGCTGCACGACGTGCATCGCCACGAGGCTGTGAAGGTGATGGTGGTCCGGCTGCGTCGGCGAGCGATGCTGCTTGCGGCGCCGCGCGATGCTGTAGATCACTTCGACCGTCGGATAGCCGCACAGCAGCACGCTGGCCCACGGCGACACCTTCGGATGGCGCGCCAGCAATTCGACGCTGAGCCAGGCCAGCGTGAAGCCGGAGAAATACGCGCCGCCGTCGCCCAGGAACAAACGGCCCCAGGGGAAATTCACCAGCCAGAAGCCGGCGACCGCGGTGGCCACGACGATGGCGACGATGGCCAGCGGAGCGTCGCCGACCGAGAACGCGATCCCGGCCAGTGCCAGCAGCGAGATCATCACGGTGCCGCTGGCGAGGCCATGGAAGCCGTCGACGATGTTGATCGCGTTCGCCACCCCGCCCACGCAGAAAGCCGTGAAGAGAACCGCCACGGGCCAGTAGGCCAGCAGCGCGTCGACGAGGGGCATGTCCACCCGCGTGATCCCCATGCCGCTCCAGAGCGCGGCGACGCCGCCGCTGCCCATGGTGACCAGCAGGCGCGCGCCGACGTTCACGCGCTTGGTCACGTCTTCCATCAGGCCGATCATCAGGGCGGGCATGCCGGCAAGCAGCACCGTGGCCAGCAGCTTGCCCTCGGCGCGCCCGGGCAGCACGATCCACGCGGCGGTGATGGCGATGTAGATCGCGATGCCGCCCACGCGGGGCGTTGGATCGACATGGAACTTTCGGATCCCGTCCGGCAAGTCCATCGTCATCTGGCCGTACTTGTGTCCGCTGAGGACCAGCGCCTCCGCGATCACGTACGAGGCGAGGAGCGTTATCGCGATGGCCATGGGCGAACTCACGGAAAGCACCACGTATTCCTCCCAGTCGTCGTCGGGGCAGGACCACACCCGTTTCCGCCAAATCCATTGTGGATGTGACAGAGGGACGCACTCTATTTCAACCTTCAACAGATTGCAACGCACTATCTAGCGGGGAGACCCAGGGGCCGTCTCCCGGCAGGTGCGAGATCCACTTGAACGTCAGCACCGGAGTATCGCGCGGTCAGCGCGCTTCCGGGTGAATCCGCGGGGAACTTACTTGCCTGTCGAGTAGGAATATTGGCGATATCGGTAGCCGCCGTACCGGTACGCGTACTTGCCGTAATGCCGGCGGCTCAGGTCTAGTGCATTCAGCAGCACGCCAGTCACAGCCTTGCCCGCATGCGACAGGCGCTTGGCGGCCTCGTGAATCTCCCCCATCTGCGTCTCGCCTGCTCGGGCGATGAGCAGCAGGATTCCGGCTTGCGCAGCGATCGCAGGAGTGTCCGCAGCGACCAGCACGGGAGGCGTGTCCACGATGACATAGTCGTAGCGGGCGGAGAAGTGCTGCAAGTGCGCGGCGAGCGCGCCACTCATCATCAGTTCCGCCGGATTGGGCGGCATCACTCCCGTAGTTAACAGGTCGAGATTCGGCAGCACGTTGCGCCGGACGGCGTCCGCGGCCTGCAGTGTGCCGGCCACGAGTTCGGAGAGGCCGCCCTGGCGCGGCACGCCGAAGTATTGGTTCAGGTGGCCCTTTCGCAGGTCAGCGTCGATCAGCAGCACTCTCTTGCCGGCCCCTGCTAGCACCGTGGCGAAGTTGCAGGACACGAAGCTCTTGCCCAAGTCGGGCGTGGCACCGGTGATCAGGATGAGGTTGGAACTGGCATCAATCATCGCGAATTGAAGCGCGGTTCGCAGACTGCGCAGGCTCTCAATCGCGGGATCCTCCGGCTGCGTGACCGCCAGCACGTGCACCCCGGGCTGCTTCTCCACCGCCTTGCGGCTCAGTTCCCCCTGGTCGGGGCTGATCGGGATCGTGCTGTAGACGTTCAAGTTGGTCTCGGCCTCGATCTCCAGCGCGCTACGGATGCCGCGGAAGAACGCGTTCCGCGCCAGCGCCAGCATCGCGCCGCCGACGAGGCCGAGGAGGGCGGCGACACCGACGATGGCGAGGCGGTTCGGACCCACCGGCTCCTCGGGTTTCGTGGCCTGATCGATCACCCGCACGTTGCCGATCTTGCCTTCACGCACGAGTTGCAGTTGCAAGGCGCTGTTGCGCAACTGCTGGTAGAGATCCATGTTGATCTTGACGTCGCGTTCCAGGCGCAGCGCATCTTGCTGGACCGTCGGCATCTTGCGGATCCGCGCGTTGAGTCGGCCCAGTTCTTCATTCCATGCGCTGATCTGCGAGTCCAGCATCTTGACCGAAGGGTGATCCGGCGTGAAACGCACTATCAGCTCGCGCCGCTTCTGCTGCGCCTCGAACATCTTGCTTTGCAGGTCGACCGCCTGACTCAATGCGATCTTCGCTTCCTCATCGAGCGCGATGGTGCCCTGCTGGTTGCGGTACTTGGTGTAGTAGTCCTCCGCCTGCACCAGCTGCTTCTTGAACTGTGGCACCTGCACGTCAAGGAAGGCGAGAGTCTTCTCCGCCTCGGCGGCCTTGCGCTCGACGTTTTGCCGCACGTACTGCTGGCCGATTTCGTTGAGCACGCGAACCAACTGGTCGGGATCGGAGCCCCGCAGGGTCGCATCCACAACCCCCGATTGCCGGCCTTTCTCTGCTAGTTTCAGATCGCGCTGCAGTGCGCCAATCTCGGCCAGGCGCGAGCGGCGGGCGACCGTGAACTCGGCACCCGGATTTCCTTCCAGGGTGGCGACCGTGAGTTCAATCCGGCCTAGCGGTGTGTTCCCCGCGAGAGGCGTACCCACGCGGCCGTGCAGGGATGCGGACAGGCGAGGATGCGACAGCGTGTACTCACCGCCTTGTTGCGCCGTGATGCGGAAAGTGCTGCCCTCCAGCACGTGCGGCACGGTGAATGCCGGCACCGAGATCGTCTCGCGGCCCGTCACGTAGCCCGCAAACCCGAGGAACCCGGGGACGGACAGACCTTCTGCGTAGCGCGCCATGGCCGCGCCAACGATCGGCAGGTAGCGGGGCCGCGCATGAATGTAAAGACGGGTGCTGTCCACCGTCTGGCCGATAACCAGTCGGGAACGCAGAATCTCCAATTCCGCGGACGTGGCGGTCTTTACGTCCACGAAGGCGGCCGCGTCGCCGAGCAGGCTCTTGGTATTGCCGACGTTGTCTTCCACCTGCACCAGCAGGTTGGCCTCGTAGATCGGGAGCGCCAAGTACGCGTAGGTACCCCCGGCCGTGACCGCCAGCGCCGTCACCGCGAGCACGAGCCAGCGGTTATCGAGCAGGATGTCGCAGTATTCGACGAGGTTGATCCCCTCCTCCTGCCCGGGCGGGCCGGCCGGCGCGGGTGCCAGTGTGGTCTGCAGGGGATGGGGAGCGTTCATGATCTTTCAATCAGAGTCTGCGGATACGCTGCACCCAGGAGGCCGTTCCTTCATCGATGAGCTTGAGCGCATCGCGGAAGGCCGCCTCCGGCTGGCGGTAGGGATCCGGGATGTCGCGATCGGAGTGCTCCGCGAGCCGGAACACGCGACCGCAGATTTCCGGATACAAGCCCTCGAGCTGGCGGCGCTGCTCTCGGCTCATGACAAACACCATGTCTGCATCGCGGCACATCTTACGGGTAACCTGGCTCGCGCGGTGGCCTTTGATGTCGAGGCCGCGCTCTTCCAGGAGCCTGACCGCGATGTCGTCCGCCGGCGCGCCGACCAGGGCCTCCAGGCCCGCCGATTGCACTTGCCAGGCGGGCAACTGCGCCGCCAGCAGCCCCTGCGCCATCGGGCTGCGGCAGATGTTGCCGATGCACACGACGAGGAGCGTGTTCACGGAATGATCAGGTCGCGGCCGATCGTCGCAGCCTGCGCGCTCGGCAGGATCAGGCTGATGATGCGGTTCCAGTGCACCAGCGGGACGGAGTCGACGTAGACCACGTCGCGCGGCTGCAGGGGGAAGTTTTCCGCCAGCGCGAGCGCCGCCGGCGAGCTCGCGTTCAGGTGGAACAGGGTGGGCGCTTCCTGGCCCGAATTGCGGATCACGTAGATCTGGCCCGTGTTGGAGGTCCCGAGGTTCGGCCCGCCGGCTTCGCCGAGCGCCTCGTTGAGGCTCAGGCGGCCGTTGCGCATGGCCAGGGCGGACGGGCGGCTGATCTCGCCCATGACGAACACCTTGCGATCCTCGCGGTTGCGGACCGTGACCAGGTCGCCCGGCTGCAGCAGGATGCGGCTGGGGTTGATCCCGAGGTCCTGCAGGCGCATCAGGTCGATGACGGTCGTCACGTCGTGCCGCGTCAGGGTGATGAAGGAGCGGTCGCCCGCGGGGGTGATCCCGCCCGCGCGGTTGATCGCTTCGCTGAGCGTCATCGGCACGTCGGTGAAGATCTGGGTGCCGGGGGTGCGCACCTCGCCGTCGACGTAGGCCCGGCGGCTGCGGAAGGAGGTGATCCGCACCGTCACCTGCGGGTCCTTGATGACGTGCCGGATCCGCTGCTCGATCAGTTCGGCGGCCTGCGATTCCGTGAGGCCGGCCACTTTCACCCGCTTGGCATACGGATAGAAGACGTCGCCCTGGGCGTCGACGATGAAGCCGGGAGCGCCGCTGATGCCCGTGGGGTCGCTGCTGCCCCCGATCACCTGCGCGCCGAGCGGCTGCAGTTCGGGGTGGTCGTACACGAACACGCTGATGATGTCGCCCGGGCCGATCGTGTACGGCACCGGCTCCGCGAACAGGCTCTGGACGCCCGGCGGGACGCCCTTGGGCAGCGACACCCGCTGGGCCTGGATCAGGGTCGCGGTGATCGGCGTGATCACGCCCTGCGGAGGCGCATTCGGGTCCGCGGGCGCGGACTGGCCGAACGTGACGCTGGATTGGTACGACGGATCGACGATGTCGAAGCCCGGTGCTGCGCACCCGTGCAGGGCCAGGGTCGCTGCGGCGAGCAGGAAACAGAAAAGGGAGCGGAGGCTCAAGGTTCCCATCATCTTTATATTAGGTAGCGCGGAAATGTAGCTTAGAGTACTTTGCGTCTGCGGGAGGGTAGTTCCCAATACTTGCAGAAATGCGGATGGCTGCACAGGGCGTCTTTCATCTTGAATGGGGCCCGGCGACCTGAGTTGTAAAGCCGTTCGATGAACGGCGCCAGCGGCAGGACGCCGTGGTCGAGCACATTCGGGTTTGCGAGGGGGATCGATGGCGATCCGCCACGCGCGCGTCGGGCCTGAAGCCGCATCCGGTGGAATCTCCGGTGGCGAGATGGAGTCCACTGCGCCGGCGGACGGACGTCGCGGACACGGCCGCAGGCGCGTGGGGCGAGGGACTTCATGGGGGCGCGCCATCTTAACTTGCGGCCGAGTACGTTCTTCTACTTGGGCCTCATCCTTTTGATCATTGCGCGCCAGACGCAAAGGGCCCGTGCTTGCACGGGCCCTTCACGGTGTTCCTCCTAACGGGGAGGGCTGCCCCGAAGGTCGTTCATCTTGCAGCGTCCCGGATCCGGCCGAGGTTGCTCTCGAAGTAGACCAGGCTCGCGCGGTCGGAGTTGTAAACCGTTTCGATGGAAGGGGCCGGCGGCAGGACGCCGAGGCCGACCACGATCGGGTTTCCCGGGGCGTCGGCATTGACCTGGGTCTCGATCGAGTGCGAGAAGCGCGGCGTGCCCGTGACCTGGAAGGCGGAAGGCTGCATGTCGCGGCGCGGCCCGATCGGCACCGACAGTTCCAGTCCGGCGAAGCTGCGGGCGTTCGTGTTGGAAAAGCTGGTGCGACGCACGTAGACCTGCACGGCGACGTCCCCGAACCACTGCCGCATCCCGAGCTGCAGGCCGGCATCGTTGTTCATGAAGCGCCCGCCGGTCGCCTCCAGGTAGGTGCGGGTCGTATTCAGGTTGTAGCGATACGAAAGAAGCAGGGGCGTCGCGGTTTCCGGCTCGCCCGGGACCAGCCCGAACTTGCTGTTGTGGAACCAGCCGCCCTGCGCCGTCCAGCGGTGGCGGCCCTGGCCCGGCTCCCAGCGCAGCGAGCCGTGCACGCCGTCGAAGTGATGGCCCATGCGCCCGATCGTGCCTTGCGCCGAGACCGCCGACAGGCCGCCCGGGCTCGTGCCCGCTTCGTTCGCGCCCCCCAGCCAACGGGAGAGCGGGAACTGCACGGTCTGGGTCAGCGCGAGGCGCTCGGTGCCCTGGAGCACGTGCCGGCGCTCGAAGACGCCGCCGGGCCCGAAGTCATCCGAATGCGCCACTTCGCCCTGGATGCGCCAGTCCGCGGTGGCGCCGGCCCACAGGGGCTGCGAGAAACCGACGTTGACGCCGGCCGAATAGTCGAAGGCCCCGACTTCCGTCCCGATGGCGGTGCGCAGGACGGGGCTGAGTTGCACCCGGAAGGTCTTCCAGCTCGGTTGCAGGCCGCGCACGACCCAGGCCGCGCCCTGCTGGACCGCGTCCATCGACAGGGTGCCGGGCGTGGACAACTCTCCTCCCGCGCACGTGCTGGCCGGCTGCTCGATCCACTGCCGCAGGCAATCGGCCTGCCCGGTGACGGCGACGAGCGGCACCTGGCGCTGCGTCAGCACGAGCCGGTACACGGTGCGCTGCGCGCCGAGGCTGCTCGCGGTGGCGCCCAGCGCCGCGCCCAGCGCGTCCACGGCATTCCAGTTGTAGGTGGCGTTGTTGGCGCGGATCGCGATGGAGCCGTCCGGCAGGCGGCCGACCCAGATGTCTTCCAGACCGCGCGACTGCAGGTCGCGTGCGAGAGCTTCGAGGTCCGCGTCACTGGCGCTGCGCACGGGGGCGGGTGCCGGCGAGGCGGCGGGAGCTTGCGGCGGCACGGGTGCTGCGCCGACGACGGGTGCGGTCTGGACGACGGGTGCGCTTGGGACGGCGGCGGGCGCAGGCGCGGCCAGCGGCGCCGGAGTCGCCGACCGCAACTCCGGCACCTTGTAGAGGGGAATGGTGATCCCAGCGGAGAACCACGTGCGATCGGTGACCGTCGCGTTCGTCAGCCGCGCGTTCGCGCCGACGTGCGCGGCCCAGCCCTGCGGCAGCCAGGAGGCCGGCGCGAACAGCCGCACGCCCGCCCACGCGTTGCCGTCCGTGTACTCCACATGGCCGCGCGCCCAGGACAAGGGCTGCCAGGCGGCGCTGCCGAAGACGCCGTCGAGCGGCGATCTCGCGGTCACGGTTCCGCTCCCGCTTCGGCGCGCGTAACCGCCGCTCACTTCGACGGTGTCCCGCGAGTACGTCAGCACGCCGTAGGCGGAGCGGAAAAACGTCACCGAGCCGCCGACGTCCGTGATGCCCGCGGCGATGCGGAAGCGATTGGCCCTGTCCAGCCCGATTCCCACCTTGCCGGAGGCCGACAGGTCGCGCATACCGCAGCCCTGGGTGAAGCAGTTGTCGTGGATCGAGTTCGTCGCCAGGCGGCCGACGAGCTCCACGGAGGGCAGCAGGCCGAAGCCGGCGAGGAAGTTGTGTCCGGAAGGATCGGCCGCCCCGGGCAACTGGCGGTCGTACACGAGGCCCAACTGTCCCCATTCCAGAATGCGAGCATTCGGCGTGAGGGAGAGGCCGGTGAATCCTCCGGTGGCGAGATTGGTGTCCACCGCGCCGGCGGTGCAGCAAACCAATGCGGCAGCGGCCGCAAGCGCGTGTTGCGAGAAGTGTTTCATATTGTTAGTCGCGCGCCATCTTAACCGCACGGATGAGCTAACGCTTCGACGAACCCCTCATCCTTTTGAGCAGGCAACGACGAATCTCACGCACGGAAAAAATAAAAAGGGCCCGTTCATGCACGGGCCCTTTTTTGGTCGGGAATTGCCTGACTGGTGCCGGAGGCCGGAATCGAACCGGCACGGTGTTGCCACCGGCAGATTTTGAGTCTGACGCCATTTCTAGGATTGGCGCGGGCTGGCGGCCGATTCTTTCCGCATCAACCTCGCTTTTTTGGGCTGAAACCTCCCCCTGTAGCGCGTGGATGCGGAAAAGAAAAAGGCGCCCGAAGGGGCTAGCCGTTCTCAAATCTGGTTGGGAGGGCCGCTCTGCCGGTCGCACAATCCGCCCCCGACAACGACGACGGAGGCGCTTCTTTATCTGAGAAGCAATCGCAATCTCCTTCGGGTCCCGCCGACATCTCCTTGCTCGCTTCCTCCACCGGCTCCTCTGTTCCGATTAGGGGCGACAAAGCTGCCCACCTGCGGCACCTGCCACTGACTGCGTGTGCGACCGGGATCTCGTTCGTGAACACAGGGGCCATTACGGGCGCCTGTACCTAAGTCGTCTTCGCTAGTCCGCTCTCGAAACACTCCGCCAAAAGGTGTAGCGGCGCTGCACCTTTGACGCGGATCAATGTTTCACTTTGTATCGCATGTGACCCTCCCGGCCTGCCGTGTTTGGCCGACAGCTTTCCCAGCCTGTGGAGGAGACTCAATGAAAGCAAATGCGATCCGGTTTTCCAAGTTTTGTGCAGGAGTTGTTCTGAGCGCGGCAGTAGTCGCATGCGGCGGCGGTGGTGGCGAAAGCATCATCGACTCCGGGATATCCGCGGCCATGAACTTTCTTTCTGGAGGGGCGTTCAAGGACGTCGACTCCCTCGTGGTGGCACTCGACGGCGATAATCTGGTCATTCAGGATTTCGGCACCTCGAACCTCGGAACGAACCCGGGCGTATTGCCGCTAGGAACACCGCTCGTTAGCGGCATCAGCTGCGACGCTATTTCATGTACCGGGCAAGTCCTCTCGCCGAAGTTCAACAACGGCGTGCTCGAAAACTTCACGCGCGAGACCGGCACGATCACGAAGCAAGATGACACAGAGTTCGTTATCAACAGCGCTTCTCTGGGGGCTAAGAAATATACAAAGCTGCCAAGCGGCCCGGCGAGCCCGGCTCCGCAGCCGAGCCCATCTCCCAGCAATGGCGGTACCGGCTCGCTTGCCGCCTCGGCAACTTGCGAACAGTGGTGGGCGGCGCTTGTAAACCGCAAGTTGACGTGGGTCAGTGCGAACGGCGGCCCTGACTACCCCACGAGCTTCCCAGGTGCGACGCTTACTTTCTCCGGATCGGGGCAGGACATGCGCTGGGAGCTTGCAGGCCCTAGCTTCCCAAGGGTGGTGCTCGGCCGCACCTATGACTGGCTCCCCGGGCGCAGCGGCACGCTGACGCTGACCGACAAGTTCCCCACTCAGAAGCTCTGCCGGTTCTATCTGTCGTTCGACCGCGAGTGGTGGAGCGGGGCTTGGAACGGTATCGAATACGTCTTCTGGGCTCACTCACTTTCTGACGGGAAAATGCGATTCGTCCTTAACCCGGACACTCCGAACACTCCATTCGACTGGGTGTTCACGGTGAACTGACGAAACGGATGAGACTGCAGACTTCGACGACCAATCGGCCCGGGCTCGTTCAGCGGCGGTGAGCGCCCGCAGAGCGGCCTGACTCGCAGCCCCTCGGCGAGGGGCTGTTCGCATATTTAGTACCTGCAAAGCCTGAACCTAGGGAGGCCCTCGCGGGGGGCGCCGGGCTTGGGCGGCGTCTCGAAGTTTGCGCAGTTTTGAGGCTTTGCGAGGAGCTTGCGAACCTGCTCACCGCGCCCGCGGTGCCGCCCGTGGTTGCCCCAGGCGGCCACCACAATGCCCGCCTCGTCGGCAAGCTGTCGCAGCCACTGATCGTTCTCCGGGCCTACCGGCTCGGGTGCTGCTTTCATGGCACGTGGATCGGTGTCTCGCCAGGCGAAAATGTTCGACATGCCCCAGGCCCGGCGAAGCCGATGCAGCGGGTGACTGTGTTGTCGTCGTCCACTTCGTCGGCGGTGCTAGGGTTCAGGCCGACGAACATGGCGGAAGGTTTGCCTGGCGCCCAGATACGACGCAGTGCATATCGGTACCGCCGGCAAGGACTGAAATCCGCAGAACTCTCCATACTCACCTCGTCGTTTTGAGCGTGTCGCCCTTGGTGCGGTAGTGGCGTTTCGTCAACGCCACGGAGCTGTGTTGTAACAGCTTGCTGGCGGCCTCGGCGTCCTCGGCCAGGTCGGCGGCGTACTTGCGCATGTCGCGCAGCCACATCGCCTCGATCTCCTTGGCGAGCGCCTCGCCCTCCGGCGTGCCGGCCGCGCGCGCCTTTGCGGCCGCCTTGGCCCGGGCCTTGTCCCACTCGCGGCGCAGGTCCTTCAGGTGCACGGGGAAGCCGTCCGGGGTGGAGACCAGCATCAGGTGGTTGGCGTCGTACCCGCGGCGGCGCGCCAGCAGTTGCGGCAGCACCTCCGACAGTGACAGGTCGAAGTCAGCCTTCTTGCCGGTCTTGTTGGCCTTCAGGCGCAGCACGTCGTCCTTCGGCAACACCACCTTGATGCAGTCGGTCAGGCGCATGCCGGTGGCCGAGGACAGGTCCATGGTGTCCTTCAGGAACTGGCAGGCGTGCACGTACACCGCGCCGAAGAGCTCGTCGGTGACCTCGAACTCGCGGGCCTGCTCCGGATTCTTCCACCGGCTGCGTTCCATTCCGGCTGCCGGCCAGGGCAGGGCGGTGTACGCCTCGTTGCGCCCTTCGGGTGCGGTCTGGCGCGCCCAATTCCAGACGATCTGGAAGGCAGCCATCTCTCGATTCGCCTGCACGCCCGCCGGCTTGGTGGGATCTGTTGCGTTCCGGCGGTTCTTCAGGTACTGCTTCAGCATCAGCAACGTGACTTGATCCCACGTCATCATCCCGAACACGGCGTCGACGCGATTCAGGTGCATCTTGTAGTTGCGTCGTGTGCCTTCGTTGGCATAGGTGGGCAGCTCGTCGCAAGTCCAGTGCTGGATCGCCTCCCGGATGCGGCCACGGATGCGGGGCCGGCCCAAGTGCAACTCCTCCCACTTTGCGATCGCCAGCTCCCGGTCTTTGCCCAAGGGCACGTCGGGCTTGTTTTCCGGCCGCATGTCGTAGTAGTAGTAGACGTACACACGCCCCCCCTTTCCTTTGCGAACATGCGGCCGCAGGCGCGGGTATTGGGTCTGCCTAGGCATGCGCAACCCCTTGGGCGGACCTTTTCAGCGGAGCGTTCAAGGCGCTCCAGTTGGGACCTTCAGATGCGACCGTGTCGCGACCCTCAAGCCACGCTCGAACGTGCAGACGTGCGACAAGAACGCGCGATCCGTCCCGCTGGTGCGGGATGCCGCGCTGTCGCAGCCACGCCGACTGCTCGGCCGCCCGTGCTCTGTCCGTCAGTTGTCGCAATTCGTCCGGCCCGTACAGGTCCGAGGCGCCGGTGCTCGATTGCGGCAGCGTAGCCATGACGCGTTCGATGAAGGCGAACAGCGCGACAAGTTCGGGTGAAGGCCTTGCGCCGTCGGACGGGTGCGTCGTGGTTCCGGCGGTGGCGATATGGAGCGGCGCAAGAGGGGAGCCGCAGGAGGTTGAGAGAGATCCCGGCCGGTACACCGGGGCAGCCCCCGTCAGGCGGCCGTCACCAAAGCAGTTCGAAGTCTTCAAGCTGTCTGTCGAAAAAAGGCGTGCGCGAACACAGAGGATGCGAACGAGGTCGCTTGTCAGCCAAGGCGCGCGCGGAACGATGAAGAGGTGACCTGCGCCGCGTGGGCGAGGGTCGTGCAATTGGTGAACGCCTGCCGGCGTTCTGCAGTGGGACCGGATTCCAGACCAACCCTTGGAGCGGCTGGAACACGTGGGGACTACCCGGCGGTCAGCGCGCGATTGCCGTTTGCGCTTGCCAGTAAGGCCCCGTCTCCTCGACCAGAATACTGCATCTGCGCCGAGATTCGTCAACGGGTCTGCGCGCCAGCGCTTGGCTTGCGCACCGCCTATTCATCGGGATCCCACGCCAGAGATTGCTCTCGCTCACCGGCAGTCCCCGGTGGTCGCGCATAAGCCGGCAGCCTTCGCAGATCCTCCAAATCTGGCCATTCGGGCCGCTCGGGTCCGGGTGCCATTCGCGGCGGGCACGGCATGCGGGGCACGCGTTGGTGCAGGGCACATAACTTCCGAGCGCCAAGCCGTTCATTCGCGAGCTCCATGGTGCATGTCACACGTCGTGGCGAGCTTCTCCAAGGCGCGCACCAGCCCGCTCAGGTCGTACTGGTTGGTGTCGTGATGGCCGCGGGAAATCCGTTCCACGTAGCCGAGCCTCTCCAGGCGCTGCATGCTCCGGCGGACGGTAGTCGGGCTCTTGCCGATCCGATCTGCCAGGGTCTCCTTGGAGGGAAAAGGGTGCGAGCCTGCGCGCCACCAGAAGCTGATCAAGTGGACGATCAGAAGCATTTCGAGGGGATCCAACGCCAGGCGCTCAAGGTGGGCAAGGAGCAGGCTGGGAACCGCAGTGAAGCCCGCGGCGAGCGTCGCCGGCCCCCACTTCTCCAGTTGCGCAGCCGTGCCTGGGTCGGACCATGCGCGGGCGATCGCGTTCGTCGCCGACACGGGGATCGCTGAATGCCCCGACGTTTCCCCACGGCCGCTTGATGGCGTTTGGTCTTCTTTCTGTATTTCCGTAATTTGGGGGGCGCCCGCGCCTCCCCTGTCCGATTCGATGCTGTCGTCCTTGATCATTCCGCGTCGCTTCGCTTCCTCTCGCAGGGTGAGGCGCGCCCAGGCGAGTTCAGGAGGAGTCGGGTTCAGATTGAGCTGGGCGCCTCGTTCTTCTGACGGCAGTCCTTCCTCCCGGGCAGCGCCAGCACCGTTGCTGCCAATGCGTTCGCCCGCCTCGGGCAGGGCGTCTTTGGGCCACTCTTCGGCCGCCTCAGCGACGCCTTTCACCAACTGCTCAGGAGACCAGCAGGCGCGTGCAGCATGTCGCCAGACGAGTCCGATCGCCACCAGCGCGCGCGCCTTGGCCAGTTCGCGCGCACTGGGGTTCCGCCTCACCGGCGCCACGCCCGCCGCCATCTGGCGGTAGGCTCGGAGTGTGTTTTCAAAGTTGTCCATGCCGGTCATGTAAGACGCATGGGTCGTGGACAAGATTCAGCCGACGAACGGTCTTCGGTTGTCGAAATTCGAGGCGCGCGGCACGACGCGACACGTGGATCGGTCGTGTGATCAAACGGCGAAACGCTCCGTATACTGGATCGATGCAGCAGCGAAAAATCGCGATCACGATCCACTACGCAGCGCGCGCCACGGAGTGCGCTTCGTGAATCCAGTTGCTCGCCGCTGCAGAACGGTGCCGACGTGACTTCCGTGACCCTGACCGCATTTGCTCGTTCCCTGCTCATGGTCAGCGTCGTCTTTCTCCTGACAGCGCTTGCGCTGCTGTCGGGGGATGACGAGGACTGACTCCGGCTACCGCGCGTCAGTGCGGGGGCACGCAGGTTGAGCCGCCTGTACGCCGGCGAGACCGGCCTCAACAACAACGATACGAAAGGACCCTTCCGTGTACTTCTTCGAGAACCTTTTCGCCGACCGGGATCTTGGCAGGACGATGGATGCGACCTGGGACAGCCCCTCAAGCTGCTGGTCGTCGTCTGATCCGTTCGCCAGCTGAATTCGACGGCGTCCTGAGCGCCCTGCGCCGGTGTCCTTCAAGGGCACTAGCGCTGGGCGTTCTTTTCGTTGTGGGGCGCCTACTCGTCTTGCACTTGGCCTCGCTTCGTGCCAGCAAGTGCAGACAGCCGGGTCCATTGAGGACGGACCTGACGGATCCGCGCCTGGCGATCCCGCAGGGGCAGGTCGGCCAGTTCAGTCGCGCTCTTCTTCAGCCAGGCAGCCGCCTCGTCCAGCGGGTCCTTGGGTGGATTAGCGGACGCCAAGTGGCGCTCAAGCTGGGCACGCTCGTCCGGCGTCAGCGTAATGCCGTCTCGCGGCTTCCACCATCTGTCGATGTCTTCCGGGGTCGCCCAGAAGGGGATGCAGCCCAGACCAGTTTCTTTGCCCCGGCGGGCGTCCGCGCTGTACGCGCACCGGACCAGGTAGAAGTTGCCATCTCGTTCACGGATTCTCATGTCTGTCCTTTTCAGTTCGGTTTAGCTGCGGCCAAAACTAGCCGCATGCGGAATAGGTGTATGCACGGGTAATGCGGAAGCAAGGGCTGCCCGCCCAAGGGGTTGATGTCCGCATGCGGACACCGCGTCGCGAGGAATTGTTCTTCGCGTCCGCATACGGATGAACGGGTTGCATCTCCCGTTGACGCTCGTCCGCATGCGGACGCGACCTCGACGACCGGTGTCCGCATGGGGACACGCAGGTTCTGGATCGTGTTGACGAGAGTCCGCATGCGGACAAGCCTGTTCTAAGAGCGCGACGCGGTAGGCCGAAACACACGACAGGCGTTGTCAAAAAGAAGACCCCGCCAACTGGCGGGGTCTCAGGTGCCTCGGAGATCAACCAAGGCGACGTCTGCCGACGTCATGTGCGGCGTGTGTCAGGCAAGCCCTTCAGAGCGGCTGACACACGTTCAGCGTCAGCGACTTCAAGTCGGTGCTGTCGAAGGGCGGTGGACCGGGTTGTCGACTCCGTCCGATCAGGGGAAAGAGCGCCGGACTGCGGAGAATCCACCGCAGGCTCTCGACTGCCTCGATGAACTCTCGCGTGGCGAGCCGTCGGCACGAGGAAGCCTCTTTCATCGCTTCGGCGAGTCCTACTACGGGGAAGAGTGGGCATATCCCGAGCTGCTTTTCCGTGCAGGCCGCCGCTGCGACCCTGTTCTCGATCCCGGCGGCATGGAGCGCCTGAAGGTCCGTCCTTCCAGCGAGGTCCGCGACGACCACCAGAGCTTCGTCTACCGCGGCCAGGGTGACCACACCGACACCCGAATCCATGCCCCATGGGAGGAAGCTGGCTAGCGCCCTCGGAACTCTCCCGCTGCAGGCAAGCCGGTGGAGGCTCGGAGGTACTGCCAGGTTCAAGACGTGGAGTGGCCCTTCGTCTGTCGAACTCTTCAGGTCGAGGGTTTGCCACATTGCTTGGCCGCACCACGAATCGTGCGCGAAGGGGTGCCTCCCGAGCGAGTCGGGCCAGAGTTTTGGTGTCATATGTCCTTTAAAGTTGCGCGACGCCGTGTTCGCTCCGCCGTGTAGCGACTACATTCGGATTGGCGGCCGTCAGGCGAGATCACCGACAGCGTGCAGGCTGGTGTGAGCTCGAAGCATCGGTAAGGTCAGTCTGGGAGGTGATGCGTCTTGCAGGTCGGGAAGGCCATTGCCTTGATCCGCTTCATCTCCGGCTCGTTGGGGTACGCGTCCTTGATCATCTCGGCTCGAAGCGCGCGGCAGGCCTCTTCCCAGACTCTTTCGTAGCGCCTCAGGACCGTTTCCCCTCCCCGGATATGCCACTCGACGTGGAGCCGGTCGCAGTAACCGTGGCGGACCTGCAGTTCGGCGAGGCGCTTCACTTTGTTCGTGAGTTCCTTGTCGGCCTTGGGGTTGCATTCGATTTCCCAAGCCAGCCAGACCACCCCTCCATAGCGGCCTTCGCTCGCGTAAACGACGTCCGGCGCGGCCACGCTCAAGGTGCGCTGCATGTCGAGGTACGCAGTCAACTTGCGGATCTCTTCTACGCGGGGACCTTTGCGCGTCAGGATCCAGTCGAGGGCGATGTCCTGCGCCTTTCCGTTGTGTGACGCGATCGACACATTCACGCGCTCGGCACGGATCTTGTAAGGATGCCAGCCCAGGATTTGCGCTGCGCTTTCACGCCCTCGTGGGGTCAGGGTCCAAATCTTCTCGTTCATCTTCCCGACCGTCCGGCCCTCCACCAGGCCGTCATGTTGCAGTTTCGGCAGGTAGCCGTCGGCCTTGATTGCCAGGAGCTTCTTGATCTGCGGCGTAGTGCTGCATGCGAAGATGCCGAGCCAGGCGAGCGTTATTGCCTCTTTGTCTCGAGCGCGAGTGGTCGGCGCCAGCTTCGTTTTCTGCTGGCACGTCGTGTTCGGGTTTGTCGGGCGCTGTTGTGTGAGCTGAGCGCCGGCAGCTTGTGCGGGGGTAGTCATGCGGCGTCTAGCAATCCTGCCTTTGCCGCGCGCACGTCTGCCCTACATAGGGCTCGTTCCGCATCGCCCCCTATCGGCTATGCACCCGCTTGTCAGCGGCTACATAGCCCGGCCCACGGCTGCCGAGATTGGCTCGTGATCGCCAGGACCAGAGGGGCGCCGGGCTAAAGCCCTGCGTCCGCTTGGGCGGATCCCCCCTCTTCGGCGCTAGGGCGCCGTCCTTGCTTTGGCGGGTCCGAGCGCTGCGCGCCCGGGTTCCCGCCGATGTGCGGGTGTCTCGCCTGAACGGCTGCGAACGCTATCGCTCACCCTCGTCGGCGGGAACCCGGGCGCGGCCCGGGACCCGGGCGGCGCCCCACGCCAGTCGACGCCCGCTTGGGGCGGGCGCCACTTCGGGCCTGGCGGCCCTTCGTTTCGTCAGGCGCGGCCCCTGCACGCGGCGAAGTCGTGGGCGACTTCGCCGTGAGCCGCTGCCGCGGTTCACCCCTTCGGGGCTCAACGCCGGCCTGTCGGCCGGCGTTTGTCGCGACGCTGGGGCGTCGCGGCCTCGCCCGCACCACTATCTCCTCCCGGTGCGAGCGACTTACGGCGACCTTCGCAACGCCCGCCTATCCCACGGCCCGCTGCTTGATCTCCTCAAGCACCTGCACCATCCGCTCCACCTTGGCTACCGGGAACAGCCCCTCAGGCCCTTGCGGGCTGATGTCGAGGAACGGTGACTCGTACAGTCGGCCCGCCTCCATGACGCCATTGGCGGTCAGCTCTGAAACGACAAGTTCAATGAACTCGATCTGATCCGCCGTAGCCTTGGTGCCGGCGATTACGTCACTGAAAGCCTGCGACACGGCCGCGCGATCCATGCCGACCAAGGAGCGGATGAAGATGCCCAGGCCGAGCTTGCCCTCAGCCGCTTTCTGAATCAGTTCAGGCGTGCCGCCAGCGTCCGTAAGCATGCGCTCCAGCTCCGTCAGGTCAGTCGGTGTGAGCGCTTGGCCCCGTCGCAAGCGCTGCAAGGCCAGGTGGCCTTCATGAGCCTTCAGGAACTGTCTCGCCTTCTCCTTGAACTTCGACATGTCCAGGCCGTCTGCGATCTCGGGTAGCTCGATGGCCGTCTCGGTGCCCAATTCGTCGACGAAGTCGGTGTAGACCACCTTCTTCTTCGACTTTTCGATCAGCTTGACCAAGGCACGCAGGCGCTTGCGGGCGTTCTCCAACATGCCGAGCGTTACGTCGTTCCACCATTCCTCGCCGGCAATGGCCTGGATCAACACGATCTCGGCCTTGATGGCGGGCACGGCCTCCTGCTCCTCAAGCGCGCTGGCGATCGAGCGGATCTGATCGCGCAGTCCGCTGAAACCAGGATTGGCCTGCAGGATGGCTAGTTGCGTACGCAAGATCAACAGGTCGAAGCGCTTGGCTTCTTCGTCGTTGTCGACGAACTCGGTGGGCAGGCTGGCCAGCCGCGTCGCGAGCTCTGCCCGTGCATCGTCAGTCAAGACCTTCCAAGCATCCGCTTTTGCGAACATCTCCACCAGCTTCCGCTGCGGCCGCACCACGAAGTTGTCGATGTTCATGGCGGCGACGATCTGGTGAAGGAAATCTGCCGTTCCCTCGCGCAACTCTTGGTTGCTTGGGGGGGCCGCGGACTGCGTGGCCGGCTCACTGATCTGACTGCCGTTGGTTGCCTTCAGGTCCAGCTCATGCACCAGCGTCAGTCGCGCCTTGAATAACCGGGTACTCAGGGCCTCGCTGACCGAGCCCTCCGCAGCGGCGGGGTTCTGGCTGAAGAACTCAAGGTTCTGGCAATAGTCGAACAGGTAGAAGAACTTCTTGTGCTCGCCTGGCGCAAACAGATCAGGGCACAGCCGCGTACCGCGCCCGACCATCTGCCAGAACTTGGTGCGCGAGCGGACGATCTTGAAGAACACCAGGTTCACGACCTCGGGTACATCTATACCCGTGTCGAGCATGTCCACCGAGATGGCGATATGCGGCGGCTTGTCCTTGGCCGAGAACGCTTCGATCAGGCTCTGGGCGTAGACCGTCTTGTAGGTCACGACGCGAGCGAACTCGCCCTTGTAGTGGGGGTAGTTGACATTGAAGCGCTCGGCGATGAACTCGGCGTGTTCGTTGCTCTTGGCGAACACGATGGTCTTTCCCAATCGGTCTCCACCGGCCACCTTCTGGCCTTTGGTCATCAGATGCGCCAGCACCTTGTCCACTGTGTCGGTGTTGAACAGCCACTTGTTCAACGCTGCCGCCTCCACCTCGTCGGGCGGCGGTGCACCGTCCTCGCTCCACTCCAGGGCGTCCCACTGTTCCTTCTCGTCTTCGCTGAGTTCGGCGTACTTGATGCCCTCGCGCTGAAATTTCAACGGCACCGAAACCGCCACTGGCGGAACCAGATGGTCATCGGCCACTGCCTGGTCCAGCGAGTAGGCATCCGTCGGCACGCCGTCTTCCAGATCGAACAGCCCGTAGGTGTTGTGGTCGATTTCGTCCTTCGGCGTGGCCGTCAGTCCCACCAGCAGGCAATCAAAGTATTCGAAGATGGCGCGATACTTTTGATAGACCGAGCGGTGCGCCTCGTCGATCACGACGAGATCGAAGTGCCCCACGCCAAAGCGGCGCTGTCCATCGCTCGCATCATCGATGAGACCCATCATCGTCGGATAGGTGGAGACGAACACCCGGCTCTCGGTGTACTTGTCCGTCACCAGGTTGACGGGGGAAGAATCCGGTAGATGCCGCTTGAAGGCATTCACGGCCTGGTTCACCAGCGCCACCCGGTCTGCCAGGAAAAGCACGCGCTTGACCCAGTTCGTGCGCACCAGTTGGTCCACGAGAGCGATCACCGTGCGCGTCTTGCCGGCGCCGGTGGCCATCACCACCAGCGCCTTGCGCAGGTTGTCTTTCTCGAAGGTCTCACCGATGCGGCGCACGGCGCGCACTTGGTAGTAGCGTTCGACGATGCCGGCATCTATCGTTGCACTGGCGAGCGGCTTGCGGCTGGCGCGGCGCTGGATCATCAGCGCCAGTTCCGCTTTCTTGTAGAAGCCCTGTACCGCCCGCGGCGGATACATGGCGTCGTCCCATATCCAGTGCTCGTAGCCGTTCGAGCAGAAGATCACCGGCCGCTGCCCGTACTGCTGCTCCAGGCAGTCAGCGTACAGCTTCGCCTGCTGCTGGCCCTCCTTGGCACCCTTCTTTGTGCGCTTGGCTTCCACCAGCGCCAGCGGCCTGCCGTCGTCGCCCCACAGCACGTAGTCGACGAAGCCCTTGTTTTCGGCGTTGGGCATCCCCGTGACCTCGACCTCGAAGTTCTTCTTCGGGTCCAGTTCCCAGCCCGCCTCCTTCAGCAGCAAGTCGATGAAGTAGTCGCGAGTCTCGGCCTCCGAATAGTCGTGCGTGTCGGGCGCGGCGGCATTGGCCTGCTTGGCGGCGGCCACTTCGTCGCGCATCCGGGCCAGCTCGGCATCCAGTGAGGCCTTCTCGCCCAGCAGGGTGGAGAGCTTTTCATCGCGCTCCGTCAGTTGGGCCTGCAGCCTTTGCAACTGGTCCAACGTCTGCGCCGGCGCGGGGGCGACGGGCTGGATGAGCAGCGCCGGGTTAAATGACAGACTTGGATCGGGCCGGGCGCGCTGGCCGTACGTGCGGGCCACCCAGTAGCAGACATGGAACAGCTCCCGGGTGGCGGCCAGCGCATCGGCCGGCAGCACCTTGCGCGCGCTGTGGACGGCCAGGTTGCCCAGATCCTTGATCACCTTGGTCTTGGTGAAGACAGCCTCGCCGACCAGACGGCCGAAGGTCGGCTCGTGGATCAATGCGCTCAGGTTGTCCTGGTAGGGCAAGCGCAGGCTGCGCTCGTGCTTGTACAGCCATGCGACCGCCAGCTCCAGCGTCCGCCGGGTGTAGAAACAGGCGGCGCGGGCGTCGGCGTACACGAGGGCTTCGGCCTTGGCGGCCGACTCGTACAGCAGCGGCCATTCAGCCTCCAGGAACCTGAAATTGCTCATCCGTGTCTGCCTCCCCGATTGCAACCGCCGACATGCGAGTTGCAAAAGCTCCAACGCGCTAAGCCATTGAAAAACAAGGAAAATTCAGGACGCATTGCAATTCAACCCGGCTCGTTTGCAACTGGCTGGCCGGGGCTGTAATCGGGCGGGGGCGGCCCGGGATACCAGCGCGCGGCCCGGGTCACGCCCTGCTTGTGGATGGCCTGCTCGGCCGCCAACTCGCGCAGCAGCACCTGGATCTCGCTGCGCTCCAGCGCGGGCAGCACCTGGCGGAATTCCTCCATCCGAGCACCCACCTTCCTGTTGCGTTCGATGTGCCGCAGCAGCAGCGCCTTGTTGGTGTCGCGGTCCAGGCCCTTCTTGCGCGTGTACACGCCCTTGGCGCCCATCGCCTCGTACAGGCGCTGCGACAGCAGGTAGCGCGCCGCCCGGCCCCGCCCGGTCGCTTCGACTGCGCCCATTTCCGCCAGCCGCGGCAGGCGCGAGCGCAAGGCCTCGTTCAAGGGCTGCTCGCGATGCAGGTGGTCCAGCACGAGGAAATCATGCGTAGAGAAGCCGCGCAACGTATCTTCGCCCAGTCGCTCCATGAAGCGCACGAAAGCCGGATCGCCGATCAGCCCGTTCAGGGACAGCCGCACCTCATGGGCGCTGGTGCCGGTGAAGTCTGGCAGCGGTTTGCCCTGGCGAATGGCGCGCTCGAACATCAGGTTCATGCCCTGGCCAGAGCGCTCGATCAGCCCGCAGCGGGCCAGCGCCTCCGCCAGGCGCCGGTTGCGCGGGCTTTGCTGGTCCAGCACGTTGGCCGGCGTGATGCCCGGCGGAAAGCCTCCCGGGCTCACCACCTCGAGCCGCTGGGCGAACTGGCGCACAAAGATCGAGCCACCCAGCCGGTAATCGCGATGCGTCACCGCGTTGAGCAAGGCCTCGCGCACCTGCACTTCGTCGAAGGTGGGCACTTCCAGGCGGAACAAGCCATCCTGGTAGCTTTGCCGGTCGTTGCGCAGGTTGATGCGCGTCCACAGCGCGTCGTGCCAGGCAAAGAAGCCCTCCCGGTATTCCTCGCGCTCGGCGGCTGGGCCGGAAGCTTCCGAGGAGCGGTACTCGAACACCAGTTCGGCCTGCGCGAGGTGGCGGCCCAATGCGGGCCGCGTGCCGAACAGGATCAAGGCTGCGTAGGTGACGCCGCCGTCGACTAGGAGTTCGGCGTTGGCCAGAGTTTCCGCATCGCTCCAGCCGGTCTTGCGTTCGTCGCGGGTCTTCTGCGCCCAGCGGGCACGGAAACCGGCAACGGTCGCCGGCGACAGGTCCGTCAGCGTGGCCGTCCGGCACACCTGGGCCGAGAAGTCCGGGCCGGTCTCGGCGAAGATGGCTTTCAGTTCGGCATCGCCCAAGGTGGCGAGTTCGTCGCCGGCCCGTTTCAGGTAACGCCCGTCGATTTGCCACGCCGTGCCGGGAAGGCGGCCGGGCACATGTACCACCAGCACCCGGCCTTCGGGCAGCTTCAGCTCCTCGATCGGGATGCGGTGCGACAGGCGTTGATGTAAGCCGGCCTCGGTGCGGCCCGGTTCGTCGAACGCGGCGGTGCCGACCACCGTGCGCGGGCGGCGGTCAGTGACGCCAAGGATGATCTTGCCGCCGCCTTCATTGGCCAGCGCCACGCAGTACTGCAGCAGTTTCTCGAAGTCGTAGCGCGCCTTTGCCTCCTTGAACTCCAGCCGGGTGCTCTCGGGCTCGGTGAGCCACTGCTGGAGTTGTTCGGGCGGCGTGCGCATCGGCCGAGGGCTACGAGAGTTGTCCGGAGAAGGCGCGATGTTGGAGTGAAGCGAAGAGGGCGTCCAACGCGGCTAGGGCGGTGCGGTGGCTGACCTTCAGCGCTTCGACGGCCTTGATGCGGGTGGCGAAGGTACTCTGAAGGGGGAGCGGCGGTACCGGGATTTCAAATCTCTCGAAGGCTGACTTGTTCAGGATCGGCACTGTGGTGCTGGCGGCTTGAGCCGCCATCTGACTCTTGAGAAATCGAAGCGCGGCAAGGCCGTATGCGTCATCCACGGTTTCATTCCAATCGACAGCGTTTATCTGTTGATTGAAGGCGCTCCGAACTTTGGTCATTCCCATTTTGCCAATGGTGCCGATGCAGCACACAAGTGACGCGCCCGCTCGGACTGAGTTGACTTCAACGACTCCCTCTTCGGTGAGAGTGCGCTTGGGCGGTTCATCGCATTCGAGATCGCCTGGCGTGATGAATGGCACTGCACCTCCGAACATTCCCTCCTTAGTGGACGAAGGTGTCCGGCCAGTCATCACCGTCCCGAGCGCTTTCAGCGGTTTCGAAGGCCAGGACAACGGCAACTCTCGCGGGTCCCCAAACATCTCGATGAACATGGACTCCGTGAGGCTGTCCAGTTCCGCCAAGGCTTCCCGGCGCTTCGCTCTTAGCGCATCTGCTTTGTTGAGGATCGCGGCGATGCGGCGTTGTTCAGGAAGGGGGGGGAGGGGAACCTGTAAGTTCTTAACAATCGCTTGACTGATGTTCGGCTGCGCGCCCCCAACGCCCATCGCAATGATCGCGGGGACTTGACCTGCGATCGCCCGATAGAGGTATTGGGTGTCCGCAGTCTCGGCGTCAGGCACGATGTGACATACGGCCTGGTTTGTCGTGGCTTCGACCCCAAGAATAGCAAGCCGCCCAACGGTCGCTCCGTACATGGCAAGCAAAATCGCGCCGGCAGGGACAAGCTTGACGGCGGTTTCTTTAACTGCGGCGTCGGTAACGTGCTCCTCTGTTTTGACGATCAGACCCTCACGAAGCTCACCAGATTTCACCCAGGGAATCGCGCCTCCCGCGTAGTAGCGCTCCTGTTGGCTGCGCGAAGGTGTGCTCCCGCTGCCCGTTTGGCAAAAGTCTCCGATACGGGCGGTAGGATGTCGAGTCATCCGAGCATCCCCTCAAGCTCCTTCATCCCCGCCTGAATTTCCACCTCAAGCGCAGCCAACCTCGCCAGGATCTCCTTCGGCGGCCGATGCTCCACCGCGTCGTGGACCACGTCCTTGTACCGATTGATCGACAGGTCATACCCGTTGCCAGCGATGTCCGCCTTCGGCACGCAAAAACTCTGTTCGGTCCGAGCCCTCTGCCGCTCGGCCCCATCCCGCTGCCGCCAGCGCGCCAGCACGTCGGGCAGGTTGTTCTTCGCATGCTCGGCATCGTTCAAAGCCTGCGCCGGCGTCGCACCCAACTTCGCCTCCGCCAGCAGCGGTTGGCGCTTGTCGTCCAAGCTCCAGCCGTCCGCCTCCATATCGTAGAACCACACATGGTCCGTGCCACCGGAATTGGTCTTGGTGAAGAACAGGATGGCGGTGGACACGCCCGCATACGGCTTGAACACTCCCGAGGGCAGCGACACCACGGCGTCGAGCTTGTGGTCTTCGACGATCAGGCGGCGCAGTTCCTTGTGCGCCTTGCTGCTGCCGAACAGCACGCCGTCGGGCACGATTACCGCCGCCCGGCCGCCGGGCTTCAGCAGGCGAACGAACAGGGCAAGGAACAGCAGTTCGGTCTTCTTCGTCTTGACGATGGACAGCAGGTCCTTCGCGGTGTTCTCGTAGTCCAGGCTGCCCGCGAACGGCGGGTTGGCGTGAATCAGCGTGTAGGCCTCTTCATCCGTGGCGTGGTCCTGCGCCAGCGAATCCTTGTAGCGGACGTCGGGATTGTCCACCCCGTGAAGCGCCAGGTTCATGCTGCCGATGCGCAGCATGGTGTTGTCGAAGTCGTAGCCGTGGAACATGCCGCCGTGGAAGTGCTCACGCAGTTTGGCGTCGCGGAAGATCTCGGGGTGCCGCTCGCGCAGGTACTCGCCCGCCACAACCAAGAAACCGCAGGTGCCTGCGGCCGGGTCGCAGATCACGTCCTTGGGCGTGGGCGCGGTCATCTCCACCATCAGCCGGATGATGTGTCGCGGCGTGCGGAACTGGCCGTTCTGGCCGGCGCTGGCGATCTTGCTTAGCATGTACTCGTACAGATCGCCCTTGGTGTCGCGGTCCTCCATCGGCACATGATCGATCATGTCCACCACCTTGGCCAGCAGTGCGGGCGTCGGGATGGTGAAGCGGGCGTCCTTCATGTGGTGCGCAAAGGTCGAGCCGTCGCCACCCATGCTGCGCATGAAGGGGAAAACGTGCTCGCCGACCACGGTAAACATCTCCGCCGGGGCGAAGTTCTTGAACCGCGACCAGCGCAGATCCTGGTAGTCACGACCCTTGGCGTCGGCGCCCGGCGGGTAGATGCGGCGCTCGATAGGTTTGCCCAAGCGGATGGCTTTGTTTTCCTCCAGCGTGTGAAGGTCATCCAGCCGGCGCTGAAACAGCAGATAGGTGATCTGCTCGATGACCTCGATAGGGTTAGCGATGCCGCCGGACCAGAAGGCATTCCAGATGGCATCGACTTGGCTGCGTAGTTCGCCTGTGAGCATGGGGGTAAGTTGGATCTATGTCAGAGTCGTGCGGCTTGGCGCGGCCAGCGGAGGCTGGAGGGGCATGGAGCATCACGGCTGAGCACATAAGGATATCCGAGCCATTTGCACTAGCGGCCGACGTGGCACGAAGCGGTAGGAATGCACACAGTCCTGCCCCGCCCGCCAGGGTCCCGGCGTTCCGGGATGAGATGAAGGTGGACAAGGCCCTCTGGAGCGCATGTCAGAGCGAGTGGGGGCAGGGCGGTGGATACAAAGACCGCGTCGCCGCGCACAACCGGTACTGGTTCCAGCAGGATGAGCACCTAGACCTGGAAGGCGAGCTGGTGGACATGATCCAACGGGAATGGAGCGGGGCGCTCGCACGAGTGGAGGGGCTGCGAGGGTCGGACGACTAAGTTGAGGAGGTGCCGACGCGGCCGAGATCAGTCTCACATGTGCCGGCTTTGTCCCGGCCGGCCCGACAGGGATCCAAACCTGTCCGACTGGCCATGCGGAAACCCCGAGGAAATCGGATGCGGAAATCCGCTCCTATTTCCATAGCTGAAAACCGTTGGTGCCGGAGGCCGGAATCGAACCGGCACGGTGTTGCCACCGGCAGATTTTGAGTCTGCTGCGTCTACCGATTTCGCCACTCCGGCGGGAAAAAGAGGCGCGCGAAATTATGGCACAGTGAGGTCATGAACTACCCCACGATCGAGGACGCGATTGGTCGTACGCCCCTCGTGAGACTGCAGCGCGTCGGTGCGCGGGAGAACGCCGGACGCGGCAACGTGATCCTCGGCAAGCTCGAAGGCAACAACCCCGCCGGGTCCGTGAAGGACCGCCCCGCACTGTCGATGATCAAGCGCGCCGAGGAGCGCGGCGAAATCAAGCCGGGCGACACGCTCATCGAGGCGACCTCCGGCAACACCGGCATCGCGCTCGCGATGGCCGCGGCCATCCGCGGCTACCGCATGGTGCTGATCATGCCGGAAGACCTCTCCATCGAACGCGCCCAGACGATGAAGGCCTTCGGCGCCGAGCTGGTGCTCACCCCGAAGAGCGGCGGCATGGAGTACGCCCGCGACCTCGCCGAGAACATGCAGCGCGAAGGCCGGGGCCGCGTGCTCGACCAGTTCGCCAATGCCGACAACCCGCGCATCCATTTCGAGACCACCGGCCCCGAACTGTGGGAGCAGACGGAAGGCCGCATCACGCATTTCGTCTCCGCCATGGGCACGACGGGCACGATCACCGGCGTGTCGCGCTTCCTCAAGGAAAAGAACCCGGCCATCCGCATCATCGGCGCGCAACCCAGCGAAGGCTCCCGCATCCCCGGCATCCGCAAGTGGCCGGAGGAATACCTGCCCCGGATCTACGACCCGAGCGCGGTCGACGAACTGGTCCTGGTGAGCCAGGACGAGGCCGAGGAGATGTGCCGCCGGCTGGCGCGCGAGGAAGGCATCTTCGGCGGCATCTCGGCCGCCGGCGCCTGCTGGGTCGCGCTGCAGCTCGCGCAGCAGGTGGAGAACGCCACGATCGTCTTCGTCGTCTGCGACCGCGGCGACCGCTACCTGTCCACGGGAGTGTTCCCTGCCTGAAGCCGCCGCGCCGGCCATGAGCGAGTACCGCTTCTGCCCGCAGTGCGCGACGCCCCTGCAGTGGCTCGCCCAGCAGGAGGACGGCGGCGAGCGGCAGCGCCTGCGCTGCCCCGCCTGCGCCTGGACCCACTGGAACAATCCCACGCCGGTGCTGGCCGCGGTGATCGAGTACCAGGGCCGCATCCTGCTGGCCCGCAACGCCGCGTGGACGCAGAAGATGTACGCGCTGATCACCGGCTTCATGGAAGCGGGGGAGACGCCGCGCGAGGGCATCGCGCGCGAGATCGCCGAGGAAACCAGCCTGCGCACGCGCTCCCTCGACCTGATCGGCGTCTACGACTTCCAGCGGATGAACCAGGTCATCATCGCCTACCATGCCGAGTGCGAGGGCGAGGTGAAGCTGTCCCCCGAGCTCGTGGACTACCGCCTGTTCGCCTTCGAGCAGGTGCGCTGCTGGCCCGCGGGCACGGGGCAGGCCCTCGCCGACTGGCTGCGGTCGCGCGGCCACGAACCCCAATTCATGGAGCCTCCGGCGCGCGCGTCCTGAGGAAAACAGATGCAGATCGACAAGGAAATCGACACCCGCGGGCTGAACTGCCCGCTTCCCATCCTGAAGGCCAAGAAGGCGCTCAGCGACATGCAGAGCGGCCAGCTGCTGCGGGTGATCTCCACTGACGGCGGGTCCATGCGCGACTTCCAGGCCTTCTCCAAGCAGACCGGCAACGAACTGGTGGACCAGCAGACGGTCGGCGACGAGTTCATCCACGTGCTGCGGCGGCGCTGAACGCGGCCCGCGCGATGGGGACCCAGTCGGCCGGTACGGATCGCGCGCTCGTCGCGCTGCGCAATGCCGCGGGCGACCAGGCGATCTTCAGCCTGCATGGCGCCCAGCTGCTGTCATGGAAGCCCGCCGGCGCCGGCGACCAGATCTACCTGAGCGCGCTGTCGCCGCCGACGCCCGGCAAGGCGGCGCGCGGGGGCACCCCCGTCTGCTTTCCCCAGTTCGCGGAGCGCGGGCCCCTGCCCAAGCACGGCTTCGTGCGCACCGCCCGCTGGGAGCTGGTCGCACCGGTGTCCTCCGGCGCCGTGGCCGAGGCCCGCTTCCAGGTGGATTCCGGCGCCAGCGCCCCGCGCTGGGACCATGCCTTCTGCCTCGTGCTGGTCGCACGGCTGGGCCCCGGCTGGCTCGAACTTCAGTTGCAGGCGGCCAACACCGGCCGCAGCGGCTTCGATTTCACGGCGGCGCTGCATACCTACCTGGCCGTGGACGTGCCGACCGCGCGCCTGCACGGGCTGCAGGGCTGCGAATACGAAGACAACCTCGCGGCGCTCCGGCGCGAGCGCGAACCGGGTGCCGCGCTGGCGGTCACGGGAGAGATCGACCGCGTCTACCTGCAGGTGCCGCCCGTGCTGCGCCTGCACGACGCAGCCGCGGAGCGCCGCGTCGTGCAGCAGGGATTCACGGACGCCGTCGTCTGGAATCCCGGGCCGGCCAAGGCCGCGCAGCTCGGTGACATGCCGCCCGCGGACTGGGAGCGCATGGTGTGCATCGAGGCGGCCGCCGTCCTCCCGCCCGTGCACCTGCCGCCCGGCAAGACCTGGCGGGGGCTGCAGCGGCTGGAACTGCCGCAGCTGCCCCAGTTCGATCCGGCGCAGGTCACCCAGGCCGGCGCCTGAAGTTCAGGCCGAAAGGTCCAATCCGCGCAGGTATTCGCGGAAGCCGGCGCCAACTTCCGGATGGCGCATGGCGAATTCGACACTGGCTTCCAGGAAGCCGTGCTTGCTGCCGCAGTCGAACCGCCGGCCCTCGTACTGGTAGGCGTAGACGCCCTCCGGCGCGATCAGCTGCGCGATGCCGTCGGTGAGCTGGATCTCGCCGCCGCTGCCGCGAGGCTGGTTCTTGATCGCATCGAAGACCGCGGGGGTCAGCACGTAGCGGCCGGAGACGCCCATGCGGGAGGGCGCGTGCTCGGGCGAGGGCTTTTCCACCATCTGCTGCACCTTCACCAGCCGCTCGCCGGCCGGGGTGCCGGCCACGATGCCGTAGCGCTTGACGTGCTCCAGCGGCACTTCCTGCACCGCGATCACGGAAGCCTGCACCTGGCGGAACACTTCCACCATCTGGGCCAGCACGCCGGGACCGCCGGCCAGGCCGGTCATCAGGTCGTCGGCCAGCAGCACGGCGAAGGGCTCGTCGCCGACGATCGGGCGCGCGCACAGCACCGCGTGGCCCAGGCCGAGCGAGCGGGGCTGCCGCACGTAGGTGCAGTCCATGTCCTCGGGGGTCAGGGAGCGCACCACCGACAGCAGTTCCGCCTTGCCCGCGGCCTCCAGCTCGTTCTCCAGCTCGTAGGCCGTGTCGAAATGGTCCTCGATGGCGCGCTTGTTGCGGCCGGTGACGAAGACCATGTGGCGGATGCCGGCCTCGTAGGCCTCCTCCACGGCGTACTGGATCAGCGGCTTGTCGACGATCGGCAGCATCTCCTTGGGCTGGGCCTTGGTGGCGGGAAGGAAGCGCGTGCCGAGCCCGGCGACCGGAAAAACAGCCTTGTTGACATTCGTGAAGTTTTTCATCGACCACCTGTAGAGTAGTGGTTAGAGTGTACTGACGGGTCCGCGACAGTGCAGGGAAACGAACCGCACCCGGTTCTGAAACGAGATTCTGCTTTGGAAATCCTTCTGCTCGAGCGACTGGCTCCCGACGCGCAGGCCTGGCTGCAGGCGCGGCACCGGGTCGGCTTCCGGCCCGAACTGGCCGAGGACGCCGGCGCCCTGCGCCGCGAGCTGTACAACGTGCAGGCGCTCGTCCTGCCGCGCAAGATCGTCGTCACCCGGGAAATGCTGGATTTCTCCCCCGTCCTGCGCGCCGTCGCGCGGCTGCACGTGGGCACCGAGAACACCGACCTCGAAGCCTGCCGGGACCACCGGATCCGGGTGATCCAGGGACGGCACGCGCACGTGCGCTCCAATGCCGAATACCTGCTGGCCAGCCTGCTGCTGCTGATGCGGCGCGGCATCGGCGCGGCGCTGAAGGGCGAACGCGACGCGCCTCCCCTGATGGGCCGCGAGCTGCACGGCAGCGTGGTCGGCATCCTGGGCCTCGCGCCGGCCGCCCACGCGCTCGCGATGATGCTGCATGGCCTCGGCGCGCGGCTGATCGGCTACGACCCGGCGGTGCACCACACCGCCTCGGTCTGGCATCGCCTGCACATCGAACCGGTGGGCCTGCAGGAAATGCTGTCGATGGCCGACGCCGTGTCGGTGCAGGTCCTGTACGCCTCGCGTTTCCAGGGCTTCCTGAACGAGAAGGTGCTGGCCCATTGCAAGCCCGGCCAGCTCTGGGTGGCCACCACGCGGTCCCGGATCTTCGATCCCAACGCGTTCGCGCAGGCCCTGAAGGACGGGCGCATCGAAGCAGCCATGCTCGATGGCGCGGAAGCGGGTTTCGCCGGCAAGGGCACGCCGCTGGCCGACCTGCCCAACCTGTACCTCACGCCGCGCATCGGTTCGCTGACGCACGAATCCCGCCTGCGGGCGAGCTGGTACGTCGCCCAGAAGCTGCACGAAACGCTGACCACGCCGCGCAGCACCGGGCTCGACACCATCCTCAGCGGCCCGGTGCCGCTCGACGACGACGGGGCGGCGACGCCCTCCGCGCCGGGCCCCGTCTGATCAGCCGAGCCGCTGCAGCTGCGCCTGCATCTTCTGCAGGGTGGCGGTGAAGTCGGCGATGCGCTTGCGTTCCTGCTCGATCACCGCCGGCGGCGCCTTGGCCACGAAGGCTTCGTTGGCGAGCTTGCCGTTCGCCTTGGCCAGTTCGCCCTGCAGGCGGCCGACCTCCTTCGCGAGGCGCGCCTTCTCGGCGGCCACGTCGATCTCCATGTACAGGCACAGGCGCGCGTCGCCCGCCACGGCGACCGGCGCCACGCCCGCCGCCGCCGCCCACGCGGCCTCGTCGTCGAAGATGCGCACTTCGCTCAGCTTCGCCAGCGCCTGCAGCACGGGCGCGGCCTCGCGCATGAAGGCCGCGTCGCCGACCACGTAGGCCGGCAGCCGCGTGCCGGGCGACACGTTCATCTCGCCGCGCAGGTTGCGGCAGGCGTCGACCACGCCCTTGAGCCGCGCCATCCAGGCTTCCGCCTCGGGATGCACGTTCGCGGCGTTGGACTCGGGGTAGGGCGCGACGCTGACCGACTCGCCCGGCTTGCCGGCCACCGGGGCGACCTTCTGCCACAGCTCCTCGGTGATGAAGGGGATCACCGGGTGCGCCAGGCGCAGGATCGCTTCCAGCACGCGGATCAGCGTGCGGCGGGTGCCGCGCTGCTGCGCCGCATCGCCCGTCTGCACCTGCACCTTGGCGATCTCCAGGTACCAGTCGCAGTACTCGTCCCAGACGAACTGGTAGATGGTGTTGGCGACGTTGTCGAGGCGGTATTCCTCGAAGCCCTTCGCCACCTCGCCCTCGGCCTTCTGCAGCAGCGAGATGATCCAGCGGTCGGCGGCGGTGAGCGTGGCGTCCTGCTCCGACAGGTCCTGCCCCTCGCAGTTCATCAGCACGAAGCGGGTCGCGTTCCAGAGCTTGTTGCAGAAGTTGCGGTAGCCCTCACAGCGCTTCGCATCGAAGTTGATCGACCGGCCCAGCGTCGCCAGCGCGGCGAAGGTGAAGCGCAGCGCGTCGGCGCCGTAGGCGGGAATGCCCTCGGGGAATTCCTTCTCGGTGTTCCTGCGCACGGTGGGCGCCGTCTCGGGCTTGCGCAGGCCCGTGGTGCGCTTTTCCAGCAGCGGCGACAGCGCGATGCCGTCGATCAGGTCGACCGGGTCGAGCACGTTGCCTTCCGACTTGCTCATCTTCTTGCCGTGCGAGTCGCGCACCAGGCCGTGGATGTAGACGTGGCGGAAGGGCACCTGGCCGGTGAAGTGGGTCGTCATCATGATCATCCGGGCGACCCAGAAGAAGATGATGTCGTAGCCCGTCACCAGCACCGTGGACGGCAGGTACAGGTCCAGCTCCGGCGTCTTCGCCGGCCAGCCCAGCGTCGAGAAGGGGACCAGCGCCGACGAATACCAGGTGTCCAGCACGTCGGGGTCGCGCGTGAGCGTGCGACCCGGGGCCTGCGCCTGGGCCTCGGCCTCGCTGGCGGCCACGTACACGTTGCCCTGCTCGTCGTACCAGGCCGGGATCTGGTGGCCCCACCAGAGCTGGCGCGAGATGCACCAGTCCTGGATGTTGTTCATCCACTGGTTGTAGGTGTTGACCCAGTTCTCGGGCACGAAGCGCACCGCACCGCTCTCTACCGCGGCGATCGCCTTCTGGGCGATCGACTGGCCGGTGGGGTCCTGGTCGCTGACCTTCGTCATCGCCACGAACCACTGGTCCGTCAGCATCGGCTCCACCACCTGGCCCGTGCGGGCGCAGCGCGGCACCATCAGCTTGTGCTTCTTCGTCTCGGCGAGCAGGCCGCGGGCTTCCAGGTCCTTCACGACCTGCTTGCGGGCCTCGAAGCGGTCCATGTCGCGGTAGGCGGCCGGGGCGTTGTCGTTGATCCGGGCGTCCAGCGTCAGCACGCCGATCATCGGCAGCCTGTGGCGCTGGCCCACGAGGTAGTCGTTCGGGTCGTGCGCCGGCGTCACCTTCACCACGCCGGTGCCGAACTCGCGGTCCACGTACTCGTCGGCGATCACGGGGATGGCGCGGTCGCACAGGGGAAGCTCCACCGTCTTGCCCACCAGGTGCCGGTAGCGCTCGTCCTCGGGGTGGACCATGACGGCGACGTCGCCCAGCATGGTCTCGGGGCGCGTGGTCGCCACCGTCAGCTGGCCGGAGCCGTCGCTGAGCGGGTAGTGGATGTGCCAGAGGAAGCCGTCCTCCTCCTCGCTCTCCACCTCCAGGTCGGACACGGCGGTCTTGAGCTCGGGGTCCCAGTTGACCAGGCGCTTGCCGCGGTAGATCAGGCCCTGCTGGTACAGCTGCACGAAGGTCTCGGTCACGACCTTCGAGAGCTTCTCGTCCATCGTGAAGTACTCGTGCGACCAGTCCACGCTGTCGCCCATGCGGCGCATCTGCATGGTGATGGTGTTGCCGGACTTCTCCTTCCACTCCCACACCTTCTGCACGAAGGCGCCGCGGCCCAGGTCGTGGCGGCTGAGCCCCTGCTCCTGCAGCTGGCGCTCCACCACGATCTGCGTGGCGATGCCCGCGTGGTCGGTGCCGGGCAGCCAGAGGGCGTTGAAGCCGCGCATCCGGTGGTAGCGCGTCAGGCTGTCCATGATGGTCTGGTTGAACGCGTGGCCCATGTGCAGGGTGCCGGTCACGTTCGGGGGCGGCAGCTGGATGGCGAAGGCGGGCTCTGCCTCCCGGGCCGCGCCGGTGCCGCGGTAGCCCGCCCTGGCGTAGCCGCGCTGTTCCCACAGCGGGCCCCACCTGGCCTCGATGGCGGCGGGCTCGAAAGACTTGGAGAGGCTGTTCAGCCCGGGTTGTTCGGTGTCGGTGCTCACCCGGGGATTTTAAGAGGGCGGCGCCGCGCCCTCCGGTTCAGGAAGGAAAGGCCTTGGCCGCCTCCACGCACTCCTTCAGCACCTTGGCGTCGCCGACCTGGTTGGCCAGGAGGAGCACGAGCCGCGCATTGAGCATCGCGGACTGCTCGGCGCTCAGGTCCTGGTGGGCGTCGAGCAGCTGCTCGTAGAAGGCGTCGGCGTCCTGGAAGTTCAGTTGCGTCTTCATGCGGTTTCCTCCTCCAGGGCCGTGCCAAGGGCCTTGCCGACGGCGTGCACCAGCGTGGCATCCACGCTCTCGCCCGTGGCGGCGACGTAGCTGTCCGGCCGCAGCAGCGCCCAGGCATGGCCGAACACGTGGCAGGCGCCCTGCAGGTGGTCCCGGTTGTCCCGGATCCACTCCGTCGCCCCGGGGCGGTCGTCCGGCCCCAGCACCTGCACCGCGCGCACCGGCGCCATGCGCGTGATCTCGGACAGGCGCTGCAGCGCCGCCGGGCTGGTCGAGCCGAACACCAGCACCAGCAGGCAGCCGTCGGCCCAGCGCAGCAGGTCGTTGACCGTGCCGGGTGCGCCGTCGGGCCACTCGAAGGCCACGTTCTGCACCGACAGGCCGCCGGTGGGCTCGCAGGCGCTGGAGCGGGTGTAGGGGTTGGCGATCGCCATGCGGCCGGTGTTCACCAGCTGGCGCGCGAACATGTACTGGCGCGCCAGGCTCAGGGTCGCGTCGCGGAACATCTTCTCGGTCGTCGTGGCCGGGCGCAGGAAGCGCGCCGTGCGGTTGGTGACCTTGACGTTCTGCTGCGCGGCCTCGTGCCGCTCCTCGTGGTAGCTGTCCAGGAGCGCCGGGGCGGCGCGGCCCTTCAGGACGGCGGCCAGCTTCCAGGCCAGGTTGTCGGCGTCGGCGATGCCCGTGTTGCCGCCGCGGGCGCCGAACGGGCTCACCACCTTGGCGGCATCGCCCATGAAGAACACGCGGCCGTGCCGCATGCGGTCCACGCACTCGCTGCGGTAGGCGTAGGGGCCGACCCACACGATCTCGACTTCCGCGTCGGGCCCGAACTGGCGCACGAGGCGCTCGCGCACCACCTCCTCGCGGCTGGCCTCGGCCGGGTCGGAATCGGGCGCCATCTGGTAGTCGATGCGCCAGACGTTGTCGCCCATGAGGTGCTGCCACACGGCGCGGTTGTCGTTGAACGGCGCCTCGATCCAGGTGTGGCGCTCCACCGGCGGGTGCTTGGTGAAGCGCACGTCGGCGATGCACCAGCGGTCGTCGCCCTTCTTCGCCGCGACGGAGGCGCCCGCCCACTCGCGGAAGGGGCTGTGGGAGCCGGTCGCGTCGATCACGTGGTCGGCGCGGATCTGGTAGTCACCGGCCGGGGTGGTGACGGTGAGCGTCGCGCACTCGTTGTCCTGCGAGAAGGCGGTGACACGGTTCTTCCAGCGCAGTTCGACGTTGCCGTGCTCGTAGATGCGCTCCACGAGATAGCCCTCGATGTAGAACTGCTGGATGTTGATGAAGGCCGGCTGGGTCGACAGGTTGAAGGCGCCCTGCTGCTTCAGGTCGAAGGAATAGACCTCGTCCTGGCCGGCGAAGGTGCGGCCCACGCTCCACTGGATGCCCCGGGCCGCGATGCGCTCGTAGACGCCCAGGCGCTGGAAGATCTCCAGCGACTTCTGCGTGTAGCAGATGCCCCGCGAGGAGGCCCCCTTGACGCCGACCGTGTTGTCCTCGTCCAGCAGGACGGCGCTGATCCCGTACTGGGCCAGCGCGCAGGCCAGGGTGAGGCCCGTGATGCCGCCGCCCACGATCACGATCTCGTGGTGGCTGGGCTGGCCGCCGGCGATCTCCGGCGGTTCC
This sequence comes from Ramlibacter monticola, assembly GCF_016722785.1. Taxonomy (GTDB): domain Bacteria; phylum Pseudomonadota; class Gammaproteobacteria; order Burkholderiales; family Burkholderiaceae_C; genus Ramlibacter; species Ramlibacter monticola. The sequence goes on from NZ_JAEQNE010000007.1 coordinate 249,522, forward strand.
TTGAAGGGGTATTCGGGCAGCTCGTAGCCGCTGCCCTGGGTGAATTCGTAGCCGTTGGAATACGCCGTCTCGGCGTAGTGGTCCGCCATCGTGAGCTCCTCCTCGCAGGGTTCCCATCCTAGCGGGACATGCTTACTTCCCAGCGGGACCTGCTTACTTATTTGTTCGCGAACTCCGGCCGGTCGTTCTGCTGCGGCTTCAGCGGCGCGTCGCCCTTGCCCGCGGCGCGGTCCCGTCGCCACTGTTCCTTGCGCGCCGTCCACTCGCGCAGGCGGGCGTGGGCCGTCCGGCTTTCCTGCAGCATCTGGAATTCGTCCGCGAGCTGCGCGGTCAGCTCCAGCCGGATCCCGTTCGGGTCGAAGAAATAGATGCTGTGGAAGATGTGGTGGTCCGTGATGCCCAGCACTTCCACGCCGTGGGCCTCCAGCCGCGCCTTCATGTCCTGCAGCGCCTGGATCGAATCGACGCGGAAGGAGATGTGGTTGACCCACTTCGGCGTGTTGGGCGAGGGCTCGCAGGCCTGGTCGTCGCCGAGGTCGAAGAAGGCGATGAACGAGCCGTCCTGCAGGCGGAAGAAGAAATGCGTGTACGGGCAGTATTCGCCCGTGCTCGGAACGTGGTCGCTCTGGATGATGTGGTACAGCGGCAGCCCCAGGATGTCCTCGTAGAAATGGCGCGTCTCCTCCGCATCGCGTGCGCGGTAGGCGTAATGGTGCAACTGCTGGATGGGCGCGGGTGCGGGCAGGGCGCCGGGCGCCCGGAGAACGGCGGCCATGGGACTTCCTCGTTCGGCGATGGGGACGGATTCACTTTACCGGAATGACCTTGTTGCGCCTTGCCATCATCGCCCGGCAGGATGTAAAGTGTTATCAATTCGATTGCGTCAATAGTCTATGGCAATGGCTCGCATTGACTGCGGCTATTAGACGGCGCCCCCCGTGCTCACTACGCTTGTTGCGTCTTCGGCATCGCCGGGGCAGGCACCGTGTCCACCACCACGCAGGAGATATCCATGGCAGCACTGAAGGGATCGAAGACGGAAGAGAACCTGAAGGCCGCGTTCGCGGGCGAGTCGCAGGCCAACCGTCGCTACCTCTACTTCGCCAACAAGGCCGACGTGGAGGGCCAGAACGACGTGGCGGCGCTGTTCCGCTCCACCGCCGAAGGCGAGACCGGGCATGCCCACGGCCACCTGGAGTGGCTGGAGCAGGTCGGCGATCCGGCCACCGGCCTGCCCATCGGCAGCACGCGCGACAACCTCAAGGCCGCCGTCGCCGGCGAGACCCACGAGTACACCGACATGTACCCGGGCATGGCCCGGACCGCGCGCGAGGAAGGCTTCGACGAGATCGCCGACTGGTTCGAGACTCTCGCCAAGGCCGAGCGCTCGCACGCCAACCGCTACACCAAGGCCCTGAACGAGCTGGCCGACTGAGCGGCTTGCTCCCCGGCATTCCTCCCTCTCCCCCTGGGAGAGGGCTGGGGTGAGGGCGCGCAGCCGTCCCCTCACCCCAGCCCTTCCTGCGAGAACAAGCACCATGTCCGTCCGCGAAGGCAGTCTCGAGGCGCCCACGCGCCACCCGATCGACTGGAAGAACCCCGAGTTCTACGACGAGGAGAAGTGCTTCAAGGAGCTGGAGCGCATCTTCGACATCTGCCACGGCTGCCGCCGCTGCGTCAGCCTGTGCAAGTCCTTCCCGACCCTGTTCGACCTGGTGGACGGGGGCAAGACGGGCGAGGTGGACGGGGTCGCGCGGCAGGACTACTGGAAGGTGGTGGACCACTGCTACCTGTGCGACCTGTGCTACATGACCAAGTGCCCCTACGTCCCGCCGCACCAGTGGAACGTGGACTACCCGCACACCATGCTGCGCGCCAAGGCGATCAAGTTCCGCCAGGGCGGCGTCGATGCCGGGGCGAAGTTCCTCGCCTCCACCGACGTGCACGGGCAGTTCGCCGGCATCCCCATCGTGACGCAGGTCGCCAATGCCGTGAGCCACACCAGGCCGGCGCGCGCGGCGCTGGAGAAGGCGCTGCACGTCGACCGGCACGCCTGGCTGCCCTCGCTGGCCACGCGGCGCTTCCGCAGCGCCGCACCCAAGTCGGGCGAACTGCCGGTCCGGGACGGCGAGCGCACGCCCGGCAAGGTGGCCGTCTACGCCACCTGCTACGTGAACTACAACGAGCCGGGCATCGGCCTGGACCTGCTGAAGGTCCTGAAGCACAACGACATCCCCTACGTGGTGGTCAGCAAGGAGAAGTGCTGCGGCATGCCGAAGCTGGAGCTCGGCGACCTGGAGTCGGTGGACGCGGGCAAGCGCGCCAACATCCCCGTGCTCGCGAAGTACGCGCGCGAGGGCTGGGCCATCGTCTCCCCCGTGCCGAGCTGCACACTCATGTTCAAGCAGGAGATCCCGCTGATGTACCCCGACGAAGCCGAGGTCCAGGCCGTCAAGGAGGCGATGTGGGATCCCTTCGAATACCTCGCGGCGCGGCGGCGGGACGGCCTGCTCAAGACCGAATTCCCGCAGCCGCTGGGCAAGGTCAGCTACCACGTGCCCTGCCACCAGCGGGTGCAGAACATCGGCCGCAAGACCGAGGAACTGCTCAAGATGATCCCCGGCACCACGGTGCACACCAACGAGCGTTGCTCCGGCCACGCCGGCACCTACGGCGTGAAGAAGCCCACGCACGAGGCCGCCATGCAGATCGGCAAGCCCCTGTTCAAGCGGATGGCGGAGCACCCGCAGGGCGGCGCGCCCGACTACGTCAGCTCCGACTGCGCGCTCGCCGGGCACCACATCGGCCAGGGATTCGACGTGAACGCACTGGGCAGCCCGCAGCTGCAGCATCCGCTGACGCTGCTGCGCATCGCCTACGGACTGGAATGACCATGCAACTGACCGGCAGGATCGCGCCCGACAACCTGATGACGCTGGAGGCGTATGCCAGGTGGCGCAAGCAGCACAAGCCGGAGGTGATCGCCCACCGCAAGCTGCGCAGCGTGGCGCTGGGCGAGCACGTCACGGTGCAGTTCGAGAGCGAGCTGACCATGCGCTACCAGATCCAGGAGATGCTGCGCCTCGAGAAGATCTTCGAGGAGGAGGACATCCAGGCGGAGATCGACACCTACACGCCCCTGGTGCCGGACGGCGGCAACTGGAAGTCCACGATGCTGATCGAGTACCCGGACGTGAACGAGCGCCAGCGCGAGCTGGCCCGCCTGATCGGCGTGGAGGACCGCATGTTCGTCGAGGTGGAGGGCCACCCGCGTGTCTACGCCATCGCCGACGAGGACCTGGAGCGCGAGAACGAGGAGAAGACCTCCGCGGTGCACTTCCTGCGCTTCGAGCTCACGGGCCCGATGCGCGACGCGGTGAAGGCCGGGGCGGGCGTGAAGCTGGGATGCGACCACACGAACTACCCGGCCCATGTGGCGGTGGGGCCGGAGACGCTCGCCTCCCTGGCCGGGGATCTGAAGTGAGGTTCAGGCCGGGGGGAACAGCTCGACCCGGTCCGTGATGATCCCGTCCGTGCCCAGCGCGATCAGCCGCTGCGCGGCCCATTCGTCGTTCACCGTGTAGCTCAGGCAGCGCATCCCCGCGCCCTGCACCTGCGCCACCGTCTGCGCATCCCACAAGGCGTGGTTGCACACGATCGCCACGCAGTCGAGCGCGCGCGCGGTGTCGAACCAGCCTTCCCACAGGGTGTCCAGCAGCAGCCCTCGCGGCAGTTCCGGACGGGCCGCCCGGGCCGCCTGCAGCGACTCGGGCCGGAACGAGGTGAGCAGCGGCGGCACCGCCTCGCCCGCCCAGATCCGCGCCGCGTACTGCGCGACCACCTCGCCGGTCTCCCGCTCCAGGCCGGGCGTCGGCTTGATCTCGATGTTCAGGAAATGGCGGTTGGCCAGGCAGAAGCGCGCGATGTTCTCGAAGGTCGGCAGCGGCTCGCCGGCATGGGCGCGCGAATGCCAGCTGCCGGCGTCCAGGCGCGCGAGCTGGTCCCAGGGCTGGTCGCCGCCCAGGCCGATGCCGTTGGTGGTGCGCTCCAGCGTCGCGTCGTGCATCAGGAAGGGCACGCCGTCCGCCGACAGTTTCACGTCGCATTCGAACATGCGGTAGCCATGCGCCGCGCCGAGCCGGAAGGCGGCCAGCGTGTTCTCCGGCGCCAGGCTGCCGGCCCCCCGGTGCGCGATCCAGCGCGGATACGGCCAGGACGTCATGGAGCCCCCACGCTTGTCACTTCGTGGACTGCGCTGCGCCCCGAGGGGGCGTTCGCACCTTCGGGCGGCCCGAAGGTGCTCATGCCGCGATCCTCCGGCCGCTGCTGGCATCGAACCAGTGCAGCCGGTCGGCGCGCGGGCGCACCCGGATCACCTGCCCCGCGGCGGGCACCCGGTGGTCTTCCTCCACCCGCACGATGATCGGCTCCTCGCCCACCCGGCCGTAGATCAGGCGCTCGGCGCCCAGCAGCTCCACGGTGTCGGTGCGCATCTCCCAGCCGCCGTCGCCGACGTCCAGGTGCTCGGGCCGCACGCCCAGCAGCGCGCCCGCGCGGCCGCCGGGCACGTCCTTCAGCAGGTTCATGGGCGGCGAGCCGATGAAGCTGGCGACGAAGGTCGAGGCCGGGCGGTGGTACACCTCCTCCGGCGTGCCGAACTGCTCCATGCGGCCGGCGTTCATCACGATCATGCGCTGCGCGAGCGTCATGGCCTCGACCTGGTCGTGCGTCACGAACAGCGAGGTGATGCCCAGCTCGGCGTGAAGCTTCTGGATCTCGATGCGGGTCTGCGCGCGCAACTTGGCGTCGAGGTTGGACAGCGGCTCGTCGAACAGGAACACCTGCGGCTGGCGCACGATGGCGCGGCCCATGGCGACGCGCTGGCGCTGGCCGCCGGAGAGCTGGCGCGGCTTGCGTTCCAGCAGGTGCCCCAGTTCCAGGATCGCCGCCGCCTTGTCCACCCGGGCCCGGATCTCCGCGACAGGCAGCTTGCGGATCTTCAGGCCGTAGGCCATGTTGTCGAATACGCTCATGTGCGGATACAGCGCGTAGTTCTGGAACACCATCGCGATGTCGCGCTCCGCCGGCTCGAGCTCGTTGACGACGCGGCCGCCGATCGCGATCTCGCCCCCGCTGATCTCCTCGAGGCCCGCCACCATGCGCAGCAGGGTGGATTTGCCGCAGCCCGAAGGCCCGACGATCACCACGAACTCGCGGTCCGAGACCTCGGCATCGATGCCGTGCAGCACCTGCAGTTCGTGCCGGCCCTTGCCGTAGCGCTTGACGACGTTGCGCAGAGAAATGGCTGCCATCTTATTTTTCGGTGTCCACGAGGCCCTTGACGAACTGCTTCTGCATCAGCACCACCACCAGCCCCGGCGGGATCATCGCGAGGATGGCGGTGGCCATCACCACGTTCCACTCGACGTAGACCTCGCCGAAGATGGCGCGCTTGATCCCCAGCACCACCGGGTACATGTCCTCGCTGGTGGTCACGAGCAGCGGCCAGAGGTACTGGTTCCAGCCGTAGATGAACTGGATCACGAACAGGGCCGCGATCGAGGTGCGCGACAGCGGCAGCAGCACGTCGCGGAAGAAGCGCATCGGCCCGGCGCCGTCCATGCGCGCCGCCTCCACCAGTTCGTCGGGCACGGTGAGGAAGAACTGCCGGAACAGGAAGGTCGCGGTGGCGGAGGCGATCAGCGGCACCGTGAGGCCGGCATAGGTGTTCAGCATGCGCAGGTCCGCCACCACCTGGTAGGTCGGCCCGATGCGCACCTCCACCGGCAGCATCAGGGTGACGAAGATCATCCAGAACACCAGGCTGCGCAGCGGGAAGCGGAAGTAGACGATCGCGAACGCCGACAGCAGCGAGATGGCGATCTTGCCCAGCGCGATGGTCATGGCGCTCACGAAGCTCACCCACAGCATCGGCGCGACGGGCGCGATGGTGGAGCCGCTGAAGGTCTTGCCGCCGAACAGGGCGAGCCGGTAGCTTTCGAGGAAGTTGCTTCCCGGGACCAGCGACAGCGGATGGCTGCTCGTGATCTGCTGGGCGGTCTGGGTGGAGCCCACCAGCGCGACGAAGACGGGGAAGACCACGATCGCCACCCCGAGGACCAGGATCAGATGGGAAACGAAGGTGAGGACGGGGCGCCGTTCGACCATCAGTACTGGACCTTCTTTTCCACGAAGCGGAACTGCACCACCGTGAGGGCGATGACGATCGCCATCAGCACCACCGACTGGGCCGCGGAGCCGTTGATGTCCAGGGCCTTGAAGCCGTCGTAGTACACCTTGTAGACTAGGATCGCCGTCTCCTTGCCGGGCCCGCCGTGGGTCGCCGCGTCGACGATGGCGAAGGTGTCGAAGAAGGCGTAGATGATGTTGATCACCAGCAGGAAGAAGGTGGTGGGCGACAGCAGCGGGAACACGATGCTCCAGAAGCGCTTCCAGGGCGAGGCGCCGTCGATGGTGGCGGCCTCGATCAGCGAATGCGGGATCGATTGCAGGCCGGCCAGGAAGAACAGGAAGTTGTAGGAGATCTGCTTCCACACCGCCGCCATCACGATCAGCGCCATGGCGTGCTTGGCGTTGAGCAGGTGGTCCCAGGGGATGCCCAGCTCCTGCAGGTAGTAGGCGATCACGCCGTAGGGCGAGGCGAACATCATCAGCCACAGCACGCCCGCGACGACGGGAGCCACCGCGTAGGGCCAGATCAGCAGGGTCTTGTAGACGTCCGCGCCGCGCAGCACGCGGTTGGCCATCACCGCCAGCAGCAGGGCGACGGCGAGCCCGGCGAAGGCGACCAGGGCCGAGAACAGCGCGGTCGTCTTGAAGGATTCGAGGTAGCTCGGGTCGTCGAACAGGCGCTGGAAGTTCTCCAGGCCCACGAATTCGCTGCTCCCGCCGAAGGCGTCCTGCTGCATCAGGCTTTGCAGCAGCGCCTGCGCCGCCGGCCAGAAGAAGAACACCAGCACGATGGCCATCTGCGGCGCCACCAGCACCCACGGCAGCCAGGCGGACTTGAATCGGACCTTCTTCTCCATGGCCTCTTATTCTCGTTCAACCAACGAACCCCTCCCCCGCCTGGCGGGGGAGGGGGCAGGGGGAGGGGGTGCCGTCAATCAGACGCGAGCAGCGTAGAACGCGTGCAGAAGGCGGCAAGACCGTCAGGTCTTGTTAGCCTTCTGAAAGCGTTCGAGTTGCTCGTTCCCGCGCTGCACCGCCGCATCCAGCGCCTCCTTCGGCGTCTTCGCCCCGCGCCACACGCCTTCCATCTCCTCGTCGATGATGGTGCGGATCTGCACGAAGTTGCCCAGGCGCACGCCGCGCGACTTGTCGGTGGTCTTGCGGATCATCTGGGTCACCGAGACGTCGCTGCCCGGATTCTTCTTGTAGAAGCCGGACTTGTCGGTCAGCTCGAACGAGGCCTTCGTCACCGGCAGGTAGCCGGTGCGCTGGTGGCTCTTCGCTGCCACGTCGGGCTGCGACAGGAACTGGAAGAACTCGCCCACGCCCTTGTATTCCTGCGGCTTCTTGCCGGACATCACCCACAGGCTGGCGCCGCCGATCACGGTGTTCTGCGGCGCGCCGGGAACATCGGGGTAGTAGGGCAGGGTGCCGATGCCGTAGGCGAACTTGCCGTTGCGCGTGACGTTGCCGTACAGCGCCGACGAGCCGGTGATCATGGCGCACTCGCCCGACACGAAGGTCGCGTCGGCCGCGTTGCCCCGGCCCTTGTAGATGAACAGGCCGCTCTTGGCCATGTTGGCCAGGTTCTCGATGTGGCGCACGTGCAGCGGCGTGTTGAACGCCAGCCGCGTGTCGAGCCCGCCGAAACCGTTGTTCCTGGTCGCGAACAGCACGTTGTGCCAGGCCGAGAAGCTTTCCAGCTGGGTCCAGCTGACCCAGCTGGTCGTGAACGGGCACTTGTGGCCGGACGCCTTGAGCTTGGCGGCTGCCAGCGCCACTTCCGGCCAGGTCTTGGGCGGCGTGTCGGGATCGAGCCCGGCGGCCTTGAAGGCGTCCTTGTTGTAGTGCAGCACCGGCGTGGAGCTGTTGAAGGGGAAGCTCAGCATCTGGCCGCTGGGGGCCGTGTAGTAGCCCGCCACCGCCGGCACATAGGCGTTCTGGTCGAACTTGAGGCCGGCGTCCGTCATCACCTTGCCCACCGGCACGATGGCGCCCTTGCTGGCCATCATGGTGGCGGTGCCGACTTCGAACACCTGCAGGATGTGGGGCGCATTGCCGGCCCGGTAGGCGGCGATGGCCGCCGTCATGGACTCGTCGTAGCTGCCCTTGAAGGTGGGCACGACCTTGTAGTTCTTCTGGCTCGCGTTGAAGTCCTTGGCGAGGTCGTTGACCCATTCGCCGAGGGCGCCGCCCATGGAATGCCACCACTGGATCTCCGTCTGGGCCTGGGCCGGGGCGGCGCCGAACAGGGCGGCCGCCAGCGCGAGGGCGGAAAACTTCGAATTCATGCAGTCGATCTCCTTCTGGGTGCCGAGCCCGACACTCTACGATCTGTTTGTGGCGCGGATTAGACAGTCGGGCTACCCCAGCGGCAAGCGGGTTTCCGATAGCCCTGCACCCAGGGGCTTGCTGCACTGCGGTAACATCCCCCATCAGCCGAGATGCATGGTTGGCTGACGTTGCACTGACAAGATGAACGCGCCAACGACGCTCGAACAATTGATGGCCGCGGTGGATGGCGATGCGCCCCGCCTGCGTGAGATTCCCTACAACTACACCTCGTTCTCGGACCGCGAGATCGTGCTCCGGCTCCTGGGCTTCCGTGCCTGGGAAGTCCTGAGCCGCCTGCGCGAGGAACGCCGCACCGGCCGTTCCGCCCGCATGCTGTACGAAGTGCTGGGCGACATCTGGGTCGTCCAGCGCAATCCCTACCTGCAGGACGACCTGCTGGACAACCCCAGGCGGCGCAAGCTGCTGGTGGAGGCCCTGCACCATCGCCTGAGCGAGATCGAGAAGCGGCGCGACCCGCAGGGCGACGCGCAGCGCGATGCGCTCGTCGGCGAGCTGCTGCTGGCGGCCCAGGGCGCCGTGCGGCGCTTCGACGCCGCCTTCGCCGAGACGGCCGAACTGCGCGGGCGCACCCAGCGGCTGCTGCGCAAGTACACCCGCAAGGACAACATCAAGTTCGACGGCCTGTCGCGTGTCTCGCACGTGACGGACGCCACCGACTGGCGCGTCGAATACCCGTTCGTGGTGCTCACCCCCGACACCGAGGCCGAGATGGCGGGCCTGGTCAAGGGCTGCATCGAGCTGGGCCTGACCATCATCCCGCGCGGGGGCGGCACCGGCTACACCGGCGGCGCGATCCCGCTGACCTGGAAGAGCGCGGTGATCAACACCGAGAAGCTCGAGGCCATGACCGAGGTCGAGCGCGTCGCCATCCCTGGCCACGCCGAGCCGGTCGCGACGGTCTGGACCGAGGCGGGCGTGGTCACGCAGCGCGTCTCCGACGCCGCCGAGCGCGCCGGCTTCGTGTTCGCGGTGGACCCCACGTCGGCGGAAGCCTCCTGCATCGGCGGCAACATCGCCATGAACGCGGGCGGCAAGAAGGCGGTGCTGTGGGGCACGGCGCTGGACAACCTGGCGTCCTGGCGCATGGTCACGCCCGATGCCGAGTGGCTCGAAGTGGTCCGCCTGGACCACAACCTGGGCAAGATCCACGACGCGCCGGTCGCCACCTTCGAGCTGCGCTACTTCGCCGCATCGAGCCGCATCGACTGGAACAAGCCGGACCGCACCGAGCGGCTGGAGATCCCCGGCTCGCGCTTCCGCAAGGAAGGCCTGGGCAAGGACGTCACGGACAAGTTCCTCTCGGGCCTGCCGGGCATCCAGAAGGAAGGCTGCGACGGCCTGATCACCAGCGCGCGCTGGGTGGTGCACCGCATGCCGCAGCACACCCGCACGGTGTGCCTGGAGTTCTTCGGCAACGCCCGGGACGCCGTGCCCAGCATCGTGGAGATCAAGGACTTCATGTTCGCCGAGCAGGGCCGCACCGGCACCGTGCTGGCGGGCCTGGAGCACCTGGACGACCGCTACCTGCGGGCGGTGGGCTACGCCACCAAGTCCAAGCGGGCGGTGCTGCCCAAGATGGTCCTGATCGGCGATATCGCCGGCGACGATCCCGATGCGGTCGCGCGCGCCACCTCCGAGGTCGTGCGCCTGTCCAATTCGCGCAGCGGCGAGGGCTTCGTCGCCATCAGCCCCGAGGCGCGCAAGAAGTTCTGGCTCGATCGCAAGCGCACCGCCGCGATCAGCAAGCACACCAACGCCTTCAAGATCAACGAGGACGTGGTGATCCCGCTGCCGCGGATGGCGGAGTACACCGACGGCATCGAGCGCATCAACATCGAGCTGAGCCTGCGCAACAAGATCGCGCTGGCCAACGAGCTGGAGCTGTTCTTCACCCGCGGCAATCTGCCGCTGGGCCGGCAGGACGACGCCGGCGAGATCCCTTCGGCCGAACTGCTGGAAGACCGCGTGCAACAGGCCATCGCGCTGATCCGCGAGGTGCGGGCCCAGTGGCAGGGCTGGCTGGACGAGGCCGACGCGCTGTTCCCGCAGCTGCAGGACCACAGCCTGCGCGCGAGCTGGAAGACGCAGATCCGCGCGCCGCTGGCGCAGGTCTTCTCCGGCGACGCCCTCGCGCCCATCCTGGCGGAGCTGAACGCGATCCACCAGCGCGTGCTGAAGGGCCGCGTGTGGGTGGCGCTGCACATGCACGCCGGCGACGGCAACGTGCACACCAACATCCCGGTCAACAGCGACGACTACCAGATGCTGCAGACCGCCCACGAGGCGGTGAAGCGCATCATGCTGCTGGCGCGCTCGCTGGACGGCGTGATCTCGGGCGAACACGGCATCGGCATCACCAAGCTGGAGTTCCTGACCGACGAGGAGATCGCGCCCTTCGCCGACTACAAGGAGCGGGTCGATCCGCAGGGCCGCTTCAACAAGGGCAAGCTGCTGCGGCCCTCGACCGCGGGCCAGGTGGACGCGGACACCTCGGTGTACGCGGACCTCACCAACGCCTACACGCCGTCGTTCGGCCTGATGGGCCACGAGTCGATCATCATGCAGCAGTCCGACATCGGCGCCATCGCCGATTCGGTCAAGGACTGCCTGCGCTGCGGCAAGTGCAAGCCGGTGTGCGCCACCCACGTGCCGCGCGCCAACCTGCTGTATAGCCCGCGCAATAAGATCCTGGCGACCTCGCTGCTGGTCGAGGCCTTCCTGTACGAGGAGCAGACGCGCCGCGGCGTGTCGATCAAGCACTGGGAGGAGTTCGAGGACGTCTCCGAGCACTGCACCGTGTGCCACAAGTGCGTGAACCCGTGCCCGGTGAAGATCGACTTCGGCGACGTGTCGATGAACATGCGCAACCTGCTGCGCAAGATGGGGCAGAAGAGCTTCCGTCCCGGCAGCGCGGCGGCGATGCTGATGCTCAACGCGACCAACCCGGAAAGCATCAAGATGCTGCGCACCGCGGTGATCGGCGTGGGCTACAAGGCGCAGCGCCTGGGCAACACGCTGATGCGCGGCCTGGCCCACTTCCAGGTCAAGGCCCCGCCCGAGACGCACATGCCCGCTCCCATCAAGGAGCAGGTGGTCCACTTCGTCAACAAGAAGCTGCCCGGGGGCCTGCCGAGCAAGACGGCCCGCGCGCTGCTGGACATCGAGGACAAGAACTACGTCCCGATCATTCGCGACCCGAAGGCAACCAGCTCCGAGACCGAGGCGGTGTTCTACTTCCCGGGCTGCGGCTCGGAGCGCCTGTTCTCGCAGGTGGGCCTGGCCACGCAGGCGATGCTGTGGCACGCCGGCGTGCAGACCGTGCTGCCGCCGGGCTACCTGTGCTGCGGCTATCCGCAGCGCGGGGCCGGCCAGTTCGACAAGGCCGAGAAGATGATCACCGACAACCGGGTGCTGTTCCACCGCGTGGCCAACACGCTGAACTACCTGGATATCAAGACGGTGGTGGTCTCCTGCGGCACCTGCTACGACCAGCTCCAGGGCTACGAGTTCGACCAGATCTTCCCGGGCTGCCGCATCATCGACATCCACGAGTACCTGCTGGAGAAGGGCATCAAGCTCGATGGCGCGGGCGGTTACCTGTTCCACGATCCCTGCCACTCGCCGATGAAGCTGCAGGAGCCGCTGAAGACGGTGAAGGCGCTGGTGGGCGAGAACGTGCGCAAGTCCGAGCGCTGCTGCGGCGAGTCCGGCACGCTGGCGGTCGCGCGGCCGGACATCTCGACCCAGGTGCGCTTCCGCAAGGAAGAGGAACTGCGCAAGGACGAGGCTGCGCTGCGCGCTTCCGGCGCGGTCGGCGAGAAGGGCAACATCAAGATCCTCACCAGCTGCCCGAGCTGCCTGCAGGGCATGCACCGCTACAGCCACGACCTGCAGAACGGCCTGCTGGAAGCCGACTACATCGTCGTGGAGATGGCGAACAAGATCCTGGGCGCGGACTGGATGAAGGACTACGTGAAGGCCGCGAACGAGGGCGGCATCGAGCGCGTGCTCGTATGACCGCCTGCCCCCTCTGCGACGCTGCCGGCGGCCGGGTGGTGGTGCAGGCGCCGCGCTGGCGCATCGTCCATGCGCAGGAGGCCGGCTTCCCGGCCTTCTACCGGCTGGTGTGGCAGGCGCACGTCAGGGAGTTCTCCCACTTGCCGGCCGCCGAGCGGGCCGAGAGCATGGACGTGCTGGTCGGCATGGAGCAGGCCCTGCTGCGCCACCTGCAACCGGACAAGGTCAACCTGGCTTCGCTGGGCAATGCGGTGCCGCACCTGCACTGGCACGTGATCGGCCGCTTCGCCTGGGACAGCCATTTTCCCGGCGCCGTGTGGGCCCAGCCCCAGCGTCCGGCCGATCCCGTCCGCTTGCAAGCCGTCGAGGAGCGGCTGGCGGAGGTGGAGCAGGACCTGATGAGCCTGGCGCCGCGGTCGCCCTGAAGCGCGGCGGAGTGAACTCCTGCACGAGCATCGTGCAGGACCCCTCCATTGGGCGAAGTTCCGTCCCATCCCGACCGGGTATAAGGGTGAAGTCGAGTATTCCGGCGCAACAGCCGGTCGCCGGAGGTACGACATGCGCGCCAGAAAACTCGCATTCCGATGGCTTGCATCGCTGGCTGCCACCGTCCTCCTGGCGTGTCCCGTCCTCGCGCAGACGGCCGGTGAAGTCGAGTTCGCCCGCGGCGTCGGCTTCGCCCAGGGCCCCGGCGAATCCCCCCGCACGCTGGGCCGCGGCCTGGCCCTGAAGGAAGGCGACCGCCTGACCACCGCCGACGGCGGCTCCGCGATCATCCGGCTGGCCGACGGCACCCGCATGACGATCCGGCCGAACTCCGAGTTCGTGCTGCAGCAGTACCAGTTCAAGCCGGAAACCCCGGACAGCAACGGCATGCTGATGCAGATGGTGCGCGGCGGCTTCCGCGCCGTCACCGGCCTGATCTCCAAGGGCTCCCCCGACGCCGCGCGCATCCAGACCCAGACGGCCACCATCGGCATCCGCGGCACGGACTTCGACGCCCGCCTGTGCGCGCGCGACTGCGGGGCGGAGTCGGCGCAGATCCAGGACAGCGCGCGGCCCAACGCCGTGCAGGCCAGCGCCAAGGTCGTGAGCGCGCAGGGCGAGGTCTCCGCCGTCGACGGTGCCGGCGAGCGCCGCCGCCTGGTCGAGGGCGGCAGCGTCTATCCCGGCGAGGTGGTGGAGACGGCGAGGGGCTCCCAGGCCGTGCTCGCCTTTCGCGACGAATCGCGGGTGACGCTGGGCTCGCAGACCCGCTTCCGCCTCGACAACTTCGTGTACGACGACCAGAACCCGGCCGACGGGCGCTTCCTCGCCTCCATCCTGCGCGGTTCCGTCCGCGCGCTGACGGGCCTGATCGGCCGGGCGAACAACCGCAACGTCGGCTTCGGCACCGCCACCGCCACCATCGGCATCCGCGGCACCGGCTTCGACGTGGTGTGCACGGGGCCCTGCGCGGGCGAGCTCGCGTCCTTCGGGCCGGCCGACGGGCTGACGGTATGGACGTGGCTGGGCACCGTCTCCGTCACCCCGCAGGGCCAGACGGCGCTGCAGGTGCTGCAGGCGGGCCAGGGCCTGTTCATCTCGCCCGCCGGGACGGTCCAGCCGGTGACGACCCAGCCGCCCATGGAAGGCGCGCGTCCCGACCAGGTCATCGTGCCGCCCAAGCTGTTCGCCATGGCCGGGGTCTCCGATGCGGAAGAGGGCCTGTTCGTGTTCGTGCGCGACGGCCACATCGAGATCGCCAGCGCGCGCGAGGTGCTGCACCTGGGCAAGGGCGAGGCGGGCTTCGCGGGCGCCAACGGCGAGACGCTGCGTCCCGAGACGGTGCCGAAGTTCATCGAATTCGACCGCATGCCGCTGCCCACCGCGCGCAACCCGATGCTCACGTCGGTCCTGAACGAGTCCGGCATCCGCAGCAGCCACGTGTGCCGCTAGCCGCCGCGCGCGCGACCAAGAAGAACGACGGAGCGGGAAGAACCATGAGACGAACCACTCCCCTGCCGCGCGCGGCGCATTCGCTGGTGGCGCTGCTGGCGGCCGCGGCCGGCGCCGCCCAGGCGCAGCGGGCGCCGGTGCCCGCCCCCGTCCGGCCCGTGCCGCCCATGGCGCAGCCGGCCGCGCCCGCGGTGTTCGCGATCCGCGGCTTCCAGCTCGAAGGCGAGAACCCGATCGGCCAGGCCGAGGCGCAGCGCGTGCTGGCGCCTTTCGTGCGGGCTGACGCCACCCTGGAAACGCTGCAGCAGGCCACCGCCGCCCTCGAAGCCGCCTTCCGCGCGGCCGGCTACGGCCTGCACCGCGTCGCGCTGCCGCCGCAGGAGGTGGGGCAGGCGGTGCGGCTTTCCATCGTGAAGTTCGTGGTCGGCAAGGTGGAGATCGAAGGTCGCAATATCTACAGCGAGCAGAACATCCGCCGCACGCTGCCCGAACTGCGCGAGGGCGAGACCCCCAATTTCAGACGGCTCGCGGTGCAGGCAGCCATCGCCAACGAGAACCCGAACAAGCAGGTGCAGGTGGGGCTGCGCGAGTCCGACGAGCCGGACAGGATAGACGCCACCCTCACGGTGCGCGAGCAGCGTCCTTGGACGTTGGGCGTGCTCGCATCCAACGCCGGCTCCTCCACCACCGGCCGCGACCGGCTGACGGTCACCGCCGGCCACACCAACCTGTTCGACCGCGACCACCAGTTCATCGGCGCCTACACGACCTCGATCGAGCGCGCCGAGGACGTCCAGCAGCTGGGGTTGGCCTACAAGGCGCCGCTGTACGCCGCCGGCGGCGTGCTCGGCGCCAGCTACACGCAGTCCGACGTGGTGGGCAATTTCGGCGCCTTCAACAGCACCGGCGCCGGCCACACCTTCGGCCTGAACTACACCGCCTACCTGCCGCCGCAGGGCGGGCGCCGCAGCTACGTCACCCTCGGCCTCGACGACAAGGTGTTCGACGCCGCCCGGATCAACGACACCGTCTCGCCCGGCGCGCTCGACCGCCGCAGCCGCCCGGTCACGCTCGGCTACACGGCGCGCACGGAAAGCGACAAGGCGGTGTGGGGCTACAACGCGGAGATCGCGGCCAACACCGGCACCGGCACGCACAACGATCTGCCTTCGTACCGGAGCGAGGACCCCCGGATCGACACCGTGCACTGGAAGGCCCTGCGCGGCGGCGCCAGCTACACCGCGGCGCTGGCGCAGGCCTGGCTGTGGTCCGCCCGCGCCCTGTTCCAGTACAGCCCGGACGTGCTGATCTCGGGCGAGCAGTTCGGCCTGGGCGGGGTGGGCTCCGTGCGCGGGACGGATGTCGAGCGCCCGATTTCGGGCGACAAGGGCCTCTCGGCCACCCTGGAGCTGACCACGCCCGAGCTTTGGCCGGGGCTGCGCGCCCACGGCTTCGTCGATGCCGGGTACCTCCGGAACAACAAGCCGAACGGGCTCAACAAGCCCTCCTCGGACCGGCTGGCCAGCGTCGGCGCGGGGCTGCGCTACGGGATCGGCGGCTTCGCCGCCTCGCTGGAATACGGGCGCATCGTCAAGGGCAGCCGGGTGCCGCTGTCGCTGAATTCAGACGCGCCGCAGGACGGCGACGACCGTGTGTACGTGAACGTGTCGTATCACTTCTAAACGGCCGCGCTGCGCTTAAACTGGCGGCATGGCCGGTTTGCGCAGCGAGACTCCTTCTCCCGAATCCCTCACCCTGCACGGCGCCTCGCGCGTGCTGGAGGTCGGTTTTTCCGACGGTTCGGTGTTCCGCATCCCGTTCGAGCTGATGCGGGTGTTTTCGCCCTCGGCCGAGGTGCAGGGGCACGGCCCCGGGCAGGAAGTGCTGCAGACCGGCAAGCGCCAGGTGGACGTGGTGGAGCTGGAGCCGGTGGGCAACTACGCGGTCAAGCCGGTGTTCTCCGACGGGCACGACAGCGGCATCTATTCCTGGGACTACCTGTACTTCCTCGGCTCGCAGCAGGCGCAGCTGTGGGAGGACTACGAACGCCGGCTGCGGGACGCCGGCGCCGACCGCGACGCCCCCATGCCCGCCAAGGGCGGCCACGCCTGCGGCCACTGAAGACGAGAACAACATGAGCAAGACCCACTTCGGCTACGAGACCGTCGAGGAACGCGAAAAGGCCAGGCGCGTCCGCGGCGTGTTCGATTCCGTCGCGTCCAGCTACGACGTGATGAACGACCTGATGTCCATGGGGCTGCACCGCGCCTGGAAGGCGTACACGGTGCTGGTCGCGGACCTCAAGCCGGGCCAGCGGGTGCTGGACATCGCCGGTGGCACCGGCGACCTGGCGCAGGCGTTCGCGCGCAAGGTCGGCGCTTCGGGCACGGTGGTGCACACCGACATCAACGCCGCCATGCTGCGCGTCGGACGCGACCGGCTGTTGAATGCCGGCCTGGTCCTGCCCACCGTGGTCTGCGATGCTGAGAAACTGCCCTTCGCGGCGAACAGCTTCGACCGCGTCAGTGTCGGCTTCGGGCTGCGCAACATGACCCACAAGGACAAGGCGCTGGCCGAGATGAACCGGGTCCTGCGGCCGGGCGGCAAGCTGCTGGTGCTGGAGTTTTCCAAGGTCGCGCGGCCGCTGGAAAAGGCGTATGACTGGTATTCCTTCAACGTGCTGCCGCGCCTCGGCCGCTTCATCGCGCGGGACGAGGCGAGCTACCGCTACCTGGCCGAGTCGATCCGCATGCATCCCGGCCAGGAAGAGCTCAAGGGGATGATGAAGATGGCCGGCTTCGGCCACGTGGACTACCACAACCTGACCGCGGGCGTGGCGGCCCTGCATGTTGGAATCAAGTGCTGAGCCTCGATCCGGGCAGGCAAGGAGTGCGACCATGAAGCTCTGGAACGTTTTGCTGGCAGTGGCCCTCACCGTGGGGGCCATCGCGGATGCGGATGCGGCCCGGCGCCTCGGCGGCGGCAGTTCGTTCGGCCGCCAGTCGTCCAACGTGACGCAGCGGCAGGCCACCCCGCCTGCCGCGCCGGTGGCGCCGGCCAACGCCCAGCCGCAGCGCAGCCCGACGGCGCAGCCCGCGCCGGCCACCACGCCCGCGCAGCAGCCGGCGCGCAGCCGCTGGGGCGGCATCCTGGGCGGCCTCGCGGCCGGCCTGGGCCTCGCCTGGCTGGCCAACTCGCTCGGCCTGGGCGCCGGCTTCAGCCAGTTCCTGCTGTTCGCCCTGCTGGCCTTGGTTGTCATGGCGGTGATCGGCATGATGCGCGCCCGTCGTCACGCGGCCGCGGCGGCCGGCGGGCCCGGCGGGCCCGGCGGCTATGCCTACCAGGGCGCCGGCACCAGCGCCGACGCCCCCGCGTCGCCGCGCCAGTACAACCCGGCCAAGGTGGGCAACGACGCCTCGGCGCGCCCGTGGGAATCCACCTTCGGTGCCGAGGCGCCGGCCCCGTCGCCTGGCGGCAGCGGCCTGCGCATCGGCTCGGGGCTGGAAGTCCAGCGCGGCGGGCTGGGGGGGTCGCAGTCCTGGGGTGTGCCGGCGGGCTTCGACACCGAGGGCTTCCTGGTGGCCGCCAAGCGAAACTTCACGACCCTGCAGTCCGCGTGGGACCGCGGCGACATGACCACCCTGCGCAGCATGATGACCGACGAGATGCTGGGCGAGATCCGCAACCAGCTCGCCGAGCGCGATCGCCAGCCGCAGGCCTCGTCGCAGAACACGGATGTCGCGATGCTGGAGGCGCAGCTGCTCGGGATCGAGGAGCTCCCCACCGAGTACCTGGCCAGCGTGGAGTTCTCCGGCATGATCCGCGAGGAGCCTTCGGCCGGCCCGGCACCGTTCCGCGAGGTGTGGAACATGGTCAAGCCGAAGGACGGTTCCGCCGGCTGGCTGGTCGCGGGCGTGCAGGCGCTTCAATAGCCCTCGGCGCGGACGTGATAATCGGGGGATGGCCACACCATCCCCCGCTTCGTTTCTGGACCAGCTGTTCGACCGCGCCGGCAAGCTCTTTCAGCCGCCGCCGTGGCTGGTGGAGGAGTTGCAGCGCCGCCTGGTGCTGGCCCTCAACCACGTGCTGCAGCAGGAGCCGGAGGCGCAGGCCCGCCTGCAACGGCAGGCCGGCCGGGTGGTGGAGGCGCACTGGCGCGGGTTCAGCGTGCGCCTGCTGGCCACGCCGGCGGGCCTGCTGGACCTGGGCCCGATCACGCAGAACGCCGACCTGACGCTGACCCTCGCCGACGAGTCCCCCTGGTCGCTGGCCCAGAGCGCGCTGCGCGGCGAGAAGCCCGCCGTGCGCATCGTGGGCGACGTGCAGCTCGCCGCCGAAGTGCAGTGGATGGTGGACCACGTCCGCTGGGACCTCGAGGAAGACCTCGCGCGCATCTTCGGCGACGCGCCCGCGCATGCGGTGGCCGGCGTCGGCCGCCGGATGGTCGAGGCCTTGCGAAGCTTCGTCGGCCGCGGCGGCGCGGCGCCCGCGCCCGCGCCTGGGTCTGCGCCTGCGCCCGCGCCCGCGCCCGCGCCCGCGCCGCAGGGCGGTCCCACGACACCGGGGCAGGCCGGCGGATGACGCGCTACCTGCGCGCCGCCTTCATCGTCTGGGTGATCCTGCGGTACGGGCTGGACGAGCTGGCGCTCTCCGGCTTCCGCGTCACGCGCGGACTGGCGCGGGTCGTGCGGCTCGGACGCCGCCTCGACGCGCCCCGCGGCCAGCGCCTGCGCCAGGCCTTCGAGCACCTGGGGCCCATCTTCGTCAAGTTCGGCCAGGTGCTGTCCACGCGGCGCGACCTGCTGCCGGCGGACATCGCCGACGAACTGGCCCTGCTGCAGGACCGGGTGCCCCCGTTTCCCACCGAAGTCGCCGTGGCGACCATCGAGCGCGCCTTCCGCCGCCCGCTCGACAGCATCTTCGAGAGCTTCGAGCGCGAGCCGATCGCCAGCGCCTCCATCGCCCAGGTGCACTTCGCCACGCTGCGGCTGCGCACCGGGGAGCTGAAGGAAGTCGCCGTCAAGGTGCTGCGCCCCGGCATGCTGCCGGTGATCGACAAGGACCTCGACCTGATGCGGATGATGGCCCGCTGGGTCGAGCGCCTCTCCCACGACGCCCGCCGCCTGAAGCCGCGCGAGGTGGTCGCCGAATTCGACAAGTACCTGCACGACGAGCTGGACCTGGTGCGCGAGGCGGCCAACGCCGCGCAGCTTCGCCGCAACATGGCCGGCCTGCACCTGGTGCTGGTGCCGGAGATGTACTGGGACTTCGTGCACCCGGAAGTGATGGTGATGGAACGCATGGCCGGCGTTCCCATCAGCCAGGTCGACCGGCTCGTGACCGCCGGCGTGGACCTGCGCCAGCTGGCGCGCGACGGCGTCACGATCTTCTTCACCCAGGTGTTCCGCGACGGCTTCTTCCACGCCGACATGCACCCCGGCAACATCCAGGTGAGCCTGCAGCAGGGCACCTTCGGCCGCTACATCTCGCTGGACTTCGGCATCATCGGCACGCTGACGGAGTACGACAAGGAGTACCTGGCGCAGAACTTCACGGCCTTCTTCCGCCGCGACTACAAGCGGGTGGCCGAACTGCACATCGAGTCGGGCTGGGTGCCGGCCGGCACCCGCGTCGACGAACTGGAGGCGGCGGTGCGCACCGTCTGCGAGCCGTACTTCGACCGGCCGCTGAAGGAGCTCTCGCTCGGCATGGTGCTGATGCGCCTGTTCCAGACCTCGCGCCGCTTCAACGTGGAGATCCAGCCGCAGCTGGTGCTGCTGCAGAAGACGCTGCTGAACATCGAGGGCCTGGGCCGCCAGCTCGACCCGGACCTGGACCTCTGGAGCACGGCCAAGCCCTTCCTGGAGCGCTGGATGCTGGACCAGGTCGGCCCGCACAAGCTGTGGGAGGAATTGCGCGACCAGGCGCCCCGCTACGCCAAGATCCTGCCGGAACTGCCCCACCTGCTGGACCAGTACCTGCGCAAGCAGCGCGGCCACCGGGACCGCGAGACCGACGAACTGGTGGTGGAACTGCGCAAGACCAACCGCCTGCTGCAGGGGATCATCTTCACCACGATCGGTTTCGCGCTGGGGCTGATCGTGATGCAATTCC
The DNA here is from genome assembly GCF_016722785.1 of Ramlibacter monticola. Taxonomy (GTDB): domain Bacteria; phylum Pseudomonadota; class Gammaproteobacteria; order Burkholderiales; family Burkholderiaceae_C; genus Ramlibacter; species Ramlibacter monticola. Next base: position 270,138 of record NZ_JAEQNE010000007.1, read on the forward strand.
TGGTGCGCGTCCGGCTGTTCTGAGGCAGGCCCAAGCCCCTTTGTCCCTGCTCTACTGTCGGGCATAATTCCGCAGCCCAAACTAGCGGTGCCAGGGGACCGTCGATGAACTACACGCTGATCACCTTCGTCGTCCTGTACCTGCTCGGGACGCTCGCGGTCGGGGTCTGGGCAGGGACCCGGATCAAGAACACCAGCGACTTCGCGATCGCCGGCCGCAGCCTGCCGCTGATCATGGTGGTCACCACCACCTTCGCCACCTGGTTCGGCGCCGAGACGGTGATGGGCATCCCGGCGAAGTTCGTGCAGGGCGGGCTCGGCGCGATCGTGGAGGACCCGTTCGGCGCCGGCACCTGCCTGATCCTGGTCGGCCTGTTCTTCGCCACCAAGCTCTACAAGCTGAACCTGCTGACGATCGGCGACTTCTACCGCCAGCGCTACGGGCGCGGCATCGAGGTGTTCTGCTCCAGCGCCATCATCCTGAGCTACCTGGGCTGGGTGGCGGCGCAGATCACCGCCCTGGGCCTGGTCTTCTCCGTCCTCACCAACGGCGCGATGTCCGAGACCGCCGGCATGGTCGTCGGCACCCTGGCGGTGCTGGTCTACGTGGTGATCGGCGGCTTCCTGGCCGTGGCCTGGACGGACTTCATCCAGATGATCGTGCTGGTCGTGGGCCTGGCGATCATCGCCGTGTTCTCCGCCGACCTCGCCGGCGGCAGCGACAAGGTGATGGCGGCGATCCAGTCCAAGGACCTCTGGCACTTCCTGCCGCCCCCCCGCTTCACCGACATCGCCTTCTTCCTCGGGGCCGCCGTGACCATGATGCTGGGGAGCATCCCGCAGCAGGACGTGTACCAGCGCGTGATGTCCGCCCGCAACGCCGAAACCGCCCGCAACGGCGCGGTGATCGGCGGCCTGTCGTACATCCTGTTCGCCTTCGTGCCGATGTTCATCGTCGCCAGCGCCATGGTGGTGATGGGCGACAGCGTCATGGAGATGGCGCGCAACGAGTACCAGCGCATCCTGCCCACCTTCGTGCTGACGAAGATGCCCCTGGTCATGCAGATCCTGTTCTTCGGCGCCCTGCTGTCGGCCATCAAGAGCACGTCCTCGGCGACGCTGCTGGCGCCTTCCACCAGCTTCGTCGAGAACATCCTGCGCAACATGCGGCCCGGCATGAGCGACAAGGAGCGGCTGTTCGCGATGCGCGCCACCATCGTCACCTTCACGGGCCTGGTGCTGGCCTACGCGATGGCCATGAAGGGCACCTCGATCTACGACCTGGTGTCGACCGCCTACCAGGTGACCCTGGTGGGCGCCTTCGTGCCCCTGGTGATGGGCCTGTACTGGAAGCGCTCCACCACCCAGGGCGCGATCACCTCCCTCGTGCTGGGGATCGGCACCTGGATCGTCTTCTTCCCGCAGGTGGGCGGCGAACTCCTGGCCAGCCGCTTCCCGGGCCAGCTGGCAGGCCTGATCGCCGCTTTCCTGGGCATGGTCCTCGGCTCCCTGGCGCCGCAGAAGCTGCGCAACCGCCACGAGGCGGCCGGGCACGTGCCGGGACTGCCGACGCAGTCCGCCCAGTCGGCGCAATAAAGCCGTCGACCCGGCGCCCCGCCGTCATTCCCGCCTCCGGCGGGGGTGACGGAAGAGCGGGGATTGAATTCCGGGCTGTAACCTATAATTGATGGCTTTGCATTCCCGACCTCGGAAGCCATGCCCATCTACGCTTACAAGTGCGGCTCCTGCGGCCACGCCAAGGACGTCCTGCAGAAGATTTCCGATCCGGCCCTGGGCACCTGCCCGGCCTGCGGGGCAGAACAGTTCGCCAAGCAGATCACGGCCGCGGGCTTCCAGCTGAAGGGCTCCGGCTGGTACGCCACCGATTTCCGCGGCGGCAGCAGCGCCTCCACCGCATCCAAGTCCGAGGACAAGCCGGCCGACGGCGGCAAGACCGAGAGCACTCCCGACTCCTCGCCCACGGCGGCCGCCGGCGGCTGCGGCGGCTCCTGCGCCTGCCACTGAGGAAATGGTGCCCCCACGCTCCCCCACTTCGTGTGGGTCGCTGCCCCCCGCGGGGGCTTCAGCCTCCTTGAGACGGCTCGGCGGAGGCTGAATGCACGCCCTGCGCAAGTGGCTGCTGGCGGGGCTGCTCGTCATCGTTCCGGTGGCCATCACGGTCGCCGTGCTGCGCTGGATCATCGACAAGCTCGACCAGACGCTGCTGATCCTGCCGGAAGCCTGGCAGCCTGACCGCCTCATCGGCATCCACATCCCGGGCTTCGGCGTGCTGCTGACCCTGGCGATCCTGCTGCTGGTGGGCGCGGCGGCGTCCAACTTCATCGGCAAGAAGCTGGTGGTCGTGGGCGACCGGATCGTCGCCCGCATCCCGGTGGTGCGCGGCATCTACTCCAGCGTCAAGCAGGTCTCCGACACCCTCTTCTCGGAAAGCGGCAATGCCTTCCGCACCGCGGTGCTGGTGCAGTGGCCGCGCCCCGAGGTCTGGACCATCGCCTTCGTGACCGGCACTCCCGGCGGCGACGTCACCACCTACCTGCGCGGCGACGAGTACGTCAGCGTCTACGTGCCCACCACGCCGAACCCCACCGGCGGCTATTTCGTGATGCTGCGCAAGAGCGACTGCATCGAACTGAAGATGAGCGTCGACGAGGCGCTCAAGTACGTCGTCTCCATGGGCGTCGTCTCCCCCCGAATCTCCACCTGAACCCGTAGAAGGACGCCCCGCCGCAAGGCGGGCGCGTGATGTCCGTGACTGCTCAATCCATGCGTACCACCTATTGCGGCCTGGTCACCGAGGAACTGCTCGGCCAGACCGTCACCCTGTGCGGGTGGGTCAACCGCCGCCGCGACCACGGCGGCGTGATCTTCGTCGACCTGCGCGACCGCGAAGGCTACGTGCAGGTGGTCTGCGACCCCGACCGCCCGGACATGTTCAAGACCGCCGAAGGCCTGCGCAACGAGTTCTGCGTGCAGGTCAAGGGCGTCGTGCGCGCGCGTCCCGCCGGCACCACCAACGAGAACCTGAAGAGCGGGAAGATCGAAGTCCTGTGCCACGAGCTGAAGGTGCTGAACCCCTCGGTCACGCCGCCCTTCCAGCTCGATGACGAGAACCTGTCCGAGACGACGCGCCTGATGCACCGCGTGCTGGACCTGCGCCGCCCGTACATGCAGAACAACCTGATGCTGCGCTACCGGGTGACGATGGAAGTGCGCAAGTTCATGGACGTCAACGGCTTCATCGACATCGAGACGCCGATGCTCACCAAGTCCACGCCGGAAGGCGCGCGCGACTACCTGGTGCCCTCGCGCGTGCACGACGGCATGTTCTTCGCGCTGCCGCAGTCGCCCCAGCTGTTCAAGCAGCTGCTGATGGTCTCGGGCTTCGACCGCTACTACCAGATCACCAAGTGCTTCCGCGACGAGGACCTGCGCGCGGACCGCCAGCCCGAGTTCACGCAGATCGACGTGGAAACCTCCTTCATGACGGAGGAGGAGATCCGCACGATGTTCGAGGGCATGATCCGCAGCACCTTCAAGAACGTCATCGACGTCGACCTGCCGCCCTTCCCGGTGATGAAGCACGTCGACGCGATGCGCCTGTACGGCTCGGACAAGCCGGACCTGCGCGTGAAGCTCGAATTCACCGAGCTCACCGACGTGATGAAGGACGTCGACTTCAAGGTGTTCTCGGGCCCGGCCAACGCCGAGGACGGCCGCGTCGTGGGCCTGCGCGTGCCGGGCGGCAGCGGGATGAGCCGCGGCGAGATCGACGGCTACACCGAGTTCGTGAAGATCTACGGCGCCAAGGGCCTGGCCTGGGTCAAGGTCAACGACGTGGCCGCCGGCCGCGACGGCCTGCAGTCGCCGATCGTCAAGAACCTGCACGACCGCGCGATCGCCGAGATCCTGCGGCGCACCGGCGCGCAGAACGGCGACCTGGTCTTCTTCGGCGCCGACAAGGCGAAGGTGGTGAACGACGCCATCGGCGCGCTGCGCGTGAAGGTGGGCCACAGCGAGTTCGGCAAGACGCACGGCCTGCTGGAAGGCCAGTGGCAGCCGCTGTGGGTGGTGGACTTCCCCATGTTCGAGTTCGACGAGGACGCCCAGCGCTGGAACGCGGTGCACCACCCGTTCACCTCGCCCAAGGAAGGCCACGAGGACTGGCTCGAGACCAACCCCGGCCGCTGCGTGGCCAAGGCCTACGACGCGGTGCTCAATGGCATCGAGCTGGGGGGCGGCTCGGTCCGGATCCACCGCGAGGACGTGCAGAGCAAGGTGTTCCGCGCGCTGAAGATCGGCCCGGAGGAGGCCAAGGCGAAATTCGGCTTCCTGCTGGACGCCCTGCAGTACGGCGCGCCCCCGCACGGCGGCATCGCCATCGGCCTGGACCGCTTCGTGATGCTGATGACGGGCGCCGAGTCGCTGCGCGACGTGATCGCCTTCCCCAAGACCCAGCGCGCGCAGGACCTGCTCACGCAGGCCCCCGGCCCGGTCGACGAGAAGCAGCTGCGGGAACTGCACATCCGCCTGCGCAATCCGGGCGCGGCGTAAGCCTCGTCACGGCGAAGGGCCGTCATTCCCGCAGGGCGGGATCCGGCAAAGGGCGCGCAAGCGCCCTTTTTGTTGCCTGTGGGCCGGACCAGGACGGGCCTGCTTCTCGCGACGCACCGCTTGCAGCACGCGTCAACGGAGCCGCTGCGCATGTACCTGGCGCGGCGCAGGACCAGGGCGGGGCTGTCCGGCTCGGCGACATAAAGGAGGAGGCGCGGGCGCCGCGCTCACCCGGGGCGCGGTTCTCATCCGCGCCGGGGGACAGTCGCAGAGACGGACAGCCCCGCTCTGGTCCGGCAAGAAAGCCACTGCACGCAAGAACTCCCTCGCCAGAAGCCCCCGGACATCTGCGAGGAACCTTTTTCCTGCCCCTGCGGCAGAATGATCCCGCGCATGTCCAAGCCGTTCAAGATCCCGCTCTCGGTCCTGGTCGTGATCCACACGCCGGCCCTGGAGGTGTTGCTGATCAACCGCACGGACTCGCCCGGCTTCTGGCAATCCGTGACCGGCTCCAAGGACCAAGAGGACGAGCCCTTCGAGCAAGCCGCGATCCGCGAGGTGCGCGAGGAAACCGGCATCGACGCCGCGACCGGCACGCTCACCGACTGGGGCCTGGAGAACGTCTACGACATCTACCCGCGCTACCTGCACCGTTACGCCCCCGGCGTGACGCGCAACCGCGAGCACGTGTTCGGCCTGTGCGTGCCGGCCGGCACGCCGGTCACGCTGAACCCGCGCGAGCACACGGCCTGGCAGTGGCTGCCGTACCGGCACGCGGCGGATGCCTGCTTCTCGCCCTCGAACGCCGAAGCGATCCTGATGCTGCCAGAATTCATGCCATGAGCGTGCTGCGGGTCGCCACCTACAACATCCACAAGGGCGTGCAGGGCCTCGGCCCCGTGCGGCGGCTCGAGATCCACAACCTCGGCCACGCCGTGGAGCAGCTCGACGCCGACGTCGTCTGCCTGCAGGAAGTGCGCAAGGTCCATCGCCGCGAGGAGCGCTATTTCACCCAGTGGCCCGAGCTGCCGCAGGCCGAGTTCCTGTGCCCCGAAGGCTATTTCGCCGTCTACCAGACCAACGCGCGCACCAGGCACGGCGAACATGGCAACGCGCTGCTTTCGCGCTGGCCGGTGGTGTCGCACGGGCACGAAGACATGTCGGACCACCGCTGGGAGCAGCGCGGCCTCCTGCACGTGGAACTGGAGGTCAAGCGCCACAAGGTGCACGTGATCGTGCTGCACCTGGGGCTCATCGCCGGCAGCCGCTTGCGCCAGGTCGAGCAGCTCGGGCGCTACATCGAGCGCGAGATCCCGCGCAGGGCCCCCATCGTGGTGGCCGGCGACTTCAACGACTGGGGCGCCAAGCTGCGCCCGGCGATGAACAAGCTGGGCCTGCAGGACTTCGTGGGCGAGCGCACGCATACCTATCCGTCGCGGCTGCCGCTCACGCAGCTGGACTTCGTCTACGCGCGCGGGATGAAGCCCGCGGGCATGCACATACCGCGGGGCCGGATCTGGTGGCGCATGTCGGACCACCTGCCCCTGATCGCCGACTTCAAGCTGTAGGCCCGCATGCCGCACGCAGTCCCGCCCCTGCGCCCCGGCCACCACCTCCAGCTGCTCGAGGGCAGCCGCGAGTTTTTCCCGGCGCTGATCGCCGCGATCGACGCGGCGCGCAGCGAGGTGCTGCTGGAGACCTACATCTTCGACTTCACCGGCAGCGGGGCCGAGGTGGCCTACGCGCTGGAGCGCGCCGGCCGGCGCGGCGTGCTCGTGCGCCTGATCGTCGACGGCGTCGGCACGCCGGAGCTGCCGCCGTTCTGGCGCGACCGCTTCGAGCAGGCGCCGGTGCAATGGGTGGTCTATTCGCCGCTGGGGTACTTCGGCCTGCTGTGGCCGGGGCAGTGGCGGCGCCTGCACCGCAAGCTGTGCGTGGTGGACGGCGCGGCAGGCTTCTGCGGCGGCATCAACATCCTGGACGACTACCACGACCCGAACCACGGGCCCCTCGATTCGCCGCGCCTCGACTTCTCGCTGCGCGTCGAGGGTCCGCTGGTGCAGGAGATGCGCGCCACCATCGTGCGGCAGTGGTCGCGCATCGCGGCCGTCGGGCAACTGCGCCGCGCGAAGTGGAGTGGGGCCTTCGAGCTGCTGCGCACCGCCGCGGGCCGCACGGCCGCCCCGCCGGTGCCGCCCGACGCGGTGCATGCCAACGTGCGGGCCGCGCTGCTGCTGCGCGACAACCTGCGGCGGCGCGCGGTCATCGAGCGCGCCTACCTGCGCGCCATCGGCCGGGCCCACCGGGAGATCTTCATTGCCAACGCCTACTTCGTGCCGGGCGGGCGCATGCGGCGGGCGCTGGTGAGCGCGGCGCGGCGCGGCGTGCGGGTGTGCCTGCTGCTGCAAGGACGCTACGAGTACTTCATGCAGTACTACGCCTCGCGTCCGGTGTTCGGCGCGCTGCTGCGCGCGGGCGTGGAGATCCACGAATATGCGCCGAGCTTCCTGCACGCCAAGGTGGCGGTGATCGACGGCCGCTGGGCGACGGTGGGCTCGTCGAACCTCGATCCGCTGAGCCTGCTGCTGGCGCGGGAGGCGAACGTCGTCGTCGAGGACCGGGGCTTCGCCGCGCGGCTGCGCGAGCGGCTGGTGGCCGCGATGCAGCACGAGGGCCAGCGCATGGATGCGGCGGCCTACGAGCGGCGGCCGCCGCTGCAGCGCGCCAAGGAACGGCTCGCGCTGATCGTGATGCGGGCGCTGCTGGCGATCCAGGGGAAGAAGTACCTGTGAACGGCGATCTCGTGGTCCAGCGGCCCGAGGGACTCTACTGCCCGCCGGGCGACTTCTACATCGACCCGTGGCGCCCGGTGGCCCGCGCCGTGATCACCCACGCGCATTCCGATCACGCGCGCCACGGCAACGGCCACTACCTCGCCGCCGCGCCCGCGGAAGGCGTGCTGCGGGCGCGGCTGGGCGACATCGCGCTGCAGACGCTGCCCTACGGCGAGACGCTGCAGCACCACGGGGTGACGGTCTCGCTGCATCCCGCCGGCCACGTGCTCGGGTCCGCGCAGGTGCGGCTGGAGCACGGCGGGCAGGTGTGGGTGGCGAGCGGCGACTACAAGGTGGCGCCCGACCCGACCTGCACGCCGTTCGAGCCCGTGCGCTGCGACGTCTTCATCACCGAGTCCACCTTCGGGCTGCCGATCTACCGCTGGTGCCCGGACGAGGAGGTGTTCGGCGACATCAACGCCTGGTGGGCCCGCAACGTGGACCACGGGCGCGCCAGCGTGCTGGCCTGCTACAGCTTCGGCAAGGCCCAGCGGGTGCTCGCGGGGGTCGATCCCTCCATCGCGCCCATCGTCGTGCACGGCGCGGTGAAGCCGCTCAACGAGGCCTACCGCGCGGCGGGCGTGTCGCTGCCGGACACGACAATGGTCACCGACGTGAAGGACAAGGCGGACCTGCGGCGCTGCCTCGTCATCTGCCCGCCCAGCGCCGCGGCGAGCCCGTGGATGCGCCGCTTCGGCGCCGCGCAGACCGCCTTCGCGAGCGGCTGGATGCAGGTGCGCGGCAACCGCCGCCGCGGCGGCTACGACCGCGGCTTCGTGCTCTCGGACCACGCCGACTGGCCCGGCCTGCACGAAGCCATCGCCGCCACGGGCGCGCAGCGCGTGATCGTCACCCACGGCAGTTCCCCGGCCATGGTGCGCCACCTGCGCGAGCGCGGCCTGCAGGCGCAGGCGTTCGAGACCGAGTACGGCGACGACGTGGTCGAGGCCGACCTGGAGGCGGGCGGAGAGGTATCGTGAGGTCCCTCAAAACCAGATACCGAACGCAGAGGGCGCAAAGGTTACGCAGAAGACGCAGAAGGAACAGCCCTTTTCTGGATGGAATCCTTCTGCGTCTTTTGCGCTTTCTCTGCGCCCTCTGCGTTCGGCTGTCTGGTGTTGCGGTGGCCCGATGAAGCGCTTCTCCCGCCTCTTCAGCGAGCTCGACGCCACCACCTCCACCAACGAGAAGGTGGAGGCGCTCACGCGCTATTTCGACGAGGCGCCGGCGCGCGACGCCGCCTGGGCCGTGTACTTCCTTGCCGGCGGCAAGCCGCGACAGGTGGTCAGGACGGCTTCGCTGGTCGGCCTGGCCTGCCACCTGGCGCAGGTCGAGGACTGGCTGTTCGACGAGTGCTACCAGCAGGTGGGCGACCTCGCGGAGACCATCGCACTGGTGCTGCCGCGCGGCGACGCGCCTTCGGACGTGGGATTGGCGGAGTGGGTGGAGCAGCGGCTCCTGCCCTTGCGCGGCCTGCCCGACGAGGAGGTGGCGGAGCGGGTCGGCGGCTACTGGTGGGAGCTCGACACGCTCGGGCGCTTCCTCCTGACCAAGCTGGTGGGCGGCGGCTTCCGCGTCGGGGTGAGCAAGCTGCTGGTGCAGCGCGCGCTCGCCACCCATGCGGGCATCGACGCCAGGCGGGTCGCCCAGCGCATGATGGGCTACACGGACGGCAAGGTCATGCCCTCGCCGGAGCGCTACGAGGCGCTGGTCGCGAAGGCGGAGGAGGGCGTGGCCGAGCCAGCCGACGCGGGCCAGCCCTATCCCTTCTTCCTGGCCCACCAGCTCGACCTCCCGCCGGAGCTGTTCACGGCCCGCCTCGGTCCGGTGACGGACTGGATGGTGGAGTGGAAGTACGACGGCATCCGCGGCCAGGTGATCCGGCGGGCCGGCCAGGTCTGGATCTGGTCCCGCGGCGAGGAACTGGTGACCGAGCGCTTCCCCGAGATCGAGGCGCTGGCGCGGGCGCTGCCCGATGGCACGGTGCTCGATGGCGAGATCCTGGTCTGGAAGGACGAGGCCGACCCGGAGACCGGCGAGATCGCCGGCCGGCCCGCACCCTTCGCCCTGTTGCAGCAGCGCATCGGCCGCAAGAACCTGACGAAGAAGATCCTGGCGGAAGCGCCGGTCGGCTTCATGGCCTACGACCTGCTGGAGCAGGACGGCCAGGACGTCCGCGCCCTGCCGCAGCGGGATCGGCGTGCGCGGCTGGAAGCATTGCTGGCCGGCACGGAGTTCCGGCTCTCGCCCGTGGAGCGGGAAGCCTCCTGGCTGGAATTCGCCCGCAAGCGCGCGCAATCGCGCGAACGCGGCGTCGAGGGTTTCATGCTCAAGCGGCTCGATGCCGCCTACGGCACCGGCCGCACCAAGGCCGAGGGCCTGTGGTGGAAGTGGAAGATCGACCCCATGAGCGTCGACTGCGTGCTGGTCTACGCGCAGCCGGGGCACGGGCGCCGATCCTCGGTGCATACCGACTACACCTTCGGTGTCTGGAACCGTCCGCCGGCGGACCGGGCGGAGGTGGACGCGGTCCTCGCCAGGATGGCCCGCAAGGAGCCGCCCCAGCCCGGCGAGCTGCAGCTGGTGCCTTTCGCCAAGGCCTATTCGGGCCTCACCGACGAGGAGTTCCGCCAGGTCGACGCGATCATCCGCAAGACCACGATCGAGAAGTTCGGCCCGGTGCGCAGCGTCCGCCCGAGCCTCGTGTTCGAGCTGGGCTTCGAGGGCATCCAGCGCAGCGGCCGGCACCGCAGCGGGATCGCGGTGCGCTTCCCGCGCATGCTGCGCATCCGCCACGACAAGCCGCTGCACGAGGCGAACACCCTGCAAGACCTGGAACGGCTGCTGGCTTCGTAGCATCTATCCAGGGTCGAAAATCCCCGGTGTTACAGTCGCCATGTTGATGAAAGCCGATCCGTCCAGCCAACTGAGCCAGGTCGACCCCGACGAGGGGACGCCGGTCTCGGTCAAGATCCGCGAGCGCGTCCTGGCGGCGCGCAAGCGATTCCACTCCAACGACAACATCGCCGAGTTCATCCAGCCCGGCGAGATGGAGAGGCTCCTCGACGAGGTCGAAGAGAAGATGCAGGCCGTGCTGGACAGCATGGTGATCGACACCAGCAACGACCACAACACCGGCGACACGGCCCGGCGCGTGGCCAAGATGTACCTCACCGAGGTGTTCAAGGGCCGCTACGTCAATCCGCCGACCATCACCCAATTCCCGAACGCCGAGCACCTCAACGAGCTGATGATCGTCGGCCCGATCACGGTGCGCTCCGCCTGCAGCCACCACCTGTGCCCGGTGGTCGGCAAGCTGTGGATCGGCGTGATGCCCAACGAGCACACCAATGTGATCGGCCTGTCCAAGTACGCGCGGCTGGCCGAGTGGATCATGGGCCGGCCCCAGATCCAGGAAGAAGCCGTGGTGCAGCTGGCCGACCTGATCATGGAAAAGACCCAGCCCGACGGGCTGGCGCTGGTGATGGAAGCCCGCCACTACTGCATGGCCTGGCGCGGCGTGAAGGACCTGGACAGCAAGATGATCAATTCGGTGATGCGTGGCGCCTTCCTGAAGGACCCCACCCTGCGCCGCGAATTCCTCGCGCTGATCCCGCAGAAGGACTGAAGAAGATGTTGCCCCCACGCTTCCCCACTTCGTGTGGGTCGCTGCCCCCCGAGGGGGCTTCAGCCTCCTTGAGGCGGCTCGGCGGAGGCTGACATGCTGGTGCGACTCCTCTATTGCAGCCGGGCGGTGAACGCCAGCGGGGACGCCGTGGAGGCGATCCTGCGCGAAGGGCGCGAGCACAACCCGTCCTGCGGCATCACGGGCATCCTGTGCTACGGGGACGGCGTGTTCCTGCAGTGCATCGAAGGCGGCCGCATGCAGGTCAGCGAGCTGTTCGCGACCATCCAGAGGGATCCGCGCCACAAGGACGTGGCCCTGCTGCACTACGAAGAGATCTCCGAGCGCTGCTTCGGCGCCTGGAGCATGGGGCAGGTCAACATCTCCAAGCTGAACCACTCCACCCTGCTGAAGTACTCGGAGAAGACCGAACTCGACCCGTATTCGGTTGCGGGCAAGGTCTCGCTCGCGCTGCTGAAGGACCTCGCGGCCACCGCCGCGATCTGCGGCCGCAGCTGAGCGCCGCGCCGCCCGATGCCCGTCGGTGCGCTGGCGCTGGTGCTGCTCGCGGGCGTGATCCACGCCAGCTGGAACATCGTCGCGAAACGCGCTGGCGGCGACGTGCGCTTCGCCGCCTTCACCACCGTCGTCAACATCCTCACCTGGGCGCCCCTGGGCGTCTGGATCGGCTGGCGCGCGCTGCCGCAGTGGGGCGGGCGCGAATGGGCGCTGCTGGCCCTCAGCGCGCTGCTGCACTCCGGCTACTACCTGCTCCTGCTGCGCGGCTACCGCAAGGCCGACCTGACCGTCGTGTATCCCCTGGCGCGCGGCGCGGGACCGCTGCTGTCCTCGCTCGCGGCCCTCTGGCTGCTCGGCGAAACGCTCTCCGCGCTCGGCGCGGCCGGCATCGCCGGCGTGGTGGGCGGGGTGTTCCTGATCGCCGGCGGCCCGGCCCTCTGGCGCCGCAGCCACGATCCCGAGGCCCGCAGGCGCCTGCACAAGGGCATGTTCTACGGCGTCGCGAGCGGCGTCTTCATCGCCAGCTACACGGTGGTCGACGGCTACGCGGTCAAGGTGATGCTGCTGTCGCCCATCCTCGTCGACTACGTCGGCGCGGTGCTGCGGATCTTCGTCGTCGGGCCTTCGGTGCTGCGCGACCCGCCGGCGGCCCGCGCGCTCTGGCGGCTGCAGTGGAAGCACGCGCTGTTCGTGGGCGTCGTGAGCCCCGTCTCCTACGTGCTGGTGCTGTACGCGGTGAAGGTCGCGCCGCTGTCCCACGTGGCGCCGGCGCGCGAGGTGTCGATGCTGTTCGCGGCGCTGATCGGTGGGCAGTTGCTGGGCGAAGGCGACCGCGCCGTGCGCGTCGCGGGCGCCGCCTGCATCGCCGCCGGCGTGATGGCGCTCGCGTTAGGCTAGCGGGATGCTCCTCGGCTGCGACTTCTCCAGCACGCCCACCCGGCGCAAGCCGATCCTGCTGGCGCTCGGCGAGGAGGCCGGCGGACGGGTGCAGCTCGCGCGCATCGAGCGCTTCGAGTCCCTGGCAGCCTTCGGCGACTGGCTGCGCGAGCCCCGGGAGTGGATCGGCGGCTTCGACTTTCCCTTCGGCCTGCCGCGCGCGCTGGTGGAGCACCTCGGCTGGCCGACCGCATGGCGCGAATGCATGCGGCACTACGCGGGGCTGACGCGGCCCCAGATCCGCGAGACCTTCGCGGCCTACTGCGCCGCGCGCCCGGCGGGCTCCAAGTTCGCGCACCGCCGCTTCGACAAGCTGGCCGGTTCCAGCCCCTCGATGAAGTGGGTGAACCCGCCGGTGGCCTACATGCTGCACGCCGCCGTGCCGCTGCTGCTGGCGGCGGACGTCGACATCCCCGGCCTGCACGCGGGCGACCCGCGGCGCGTGGCGCTGGAGGCCTACCCGGGGCTGCTGGCGCGCGAGCTGATCGCGCGGCGCAGCTACAAGAGCGACGAGAAGGCGAAGCAGACGCCGGACCGCCTGATCGCGCGCAAGGACCTCATCACCGCGCTGGAGCAGGGCCGCTCGCGCCTCGGGCTGCGCCTGAAGCTCACCCACGCGCAGCGCGACGCGCTGGCCGAGGACGCCAGCGGCGACAGCCTCGACGCGGTGCTGTGCCTGGTGCAGGCGGCGTGGGCCGCGCGGCAGGGCGCGCCGCGCTACGGCCTGCCGGAGGAGCTCGATCCGCTGGAGGGCTGGATCGTGAGCGCGGGATGAGCTGGCGGGTGCTGGCGGACGCGGTGGTGCTGCTGCACCTGGCCTTCGTCGTCTTCGCGGTGGCGGGCGGCCTGCTGGCGCTGCGCTGGCGCTGGGTTGCGCTATTGCACCTGCCGGCCCTCGCCTGGGCCGCCTTCGTCGAATTCAGCGGCCGCACCTGCCCGCTCACGCCGCTGGAGAACGCCTTGCGCGCGGCCGGCGGCGAGGCCGGCTACGAAGGCGGCTTCGTCGAGCACTACCTGCTGCCGGTGCTCTATCCGGCCGACCTCACGCGCGGACTGCAGTGGGCCCTGGGGACCGGTCTCGTAGTCTTCAATCTTGCCGTGTATGCCGCTGTTGTCTGGCAAGCCCGGCGGCATCGCTTCCGCTAGGCTCGGCAGGGTTCGCATCCCAGGAGCCGCCATGGCCAGTCAGCCGCCCGATGTCCGCAAGGGGGAGTGGGGAGGCCTGCACTCGCGCGATGAATTCCGCGAACGCTTCCGCGCCCGCTTCCTCGACCCTGCCTACCGGGCGGAAGACCAGGCGATCTCGCGGCTGGAAGCGATCGCCTGGGAGGCCTATTCCCAGGGGCGCAAGGCGCCGGTCACCCGCAAGGCTGGCAGCGAATTCCAGGACCCGGACTACGATCTCTCGGTGGAGTGGTACGAGACGCGCCGGCGGCTGCGGGCCGCGCAGGCGCGCTGGGCCGACCCGGCGACGCCTTCGCGCGTGCTGGTGATCTCCGGCGCGGCCCGCAACGACGGCAGCTGCCCCGGCGAGATGTCCAAGACCTTCCGGCTGGCGCGGATCGCCCGCGAGACCCTCGGGTCGGAGGGCCTCGAGACCGACCTGCTGGACCTGAGCCAGCTCACCTCCGATTTCGACCGCCACATCCATCCCTGCAAGGGCTGCGTGTCCACCGCGATGCCCCTGTGCCACTGGCCCTGCAGCTGCTACCCGAACCACGCGACGAACCAGGTCAACGACTGGATGGCGGAGATCTACGAGCGCTGGACGGCGGCGCACGGCATCCTGCTGCTCTCGCCGACGCACTGGTACGCGATGTCGAGCCCGCTGAAGCTGATGATGGACCGCCTGGTCTGCGCCGACGGCGGCAATCCCGACCCCACCACCACGGGCGGCAAGGACGCGGCCCGGGCGAAGGCGCTGGAGCTGAAGGGCTGGTCGTACCCGCAGCACCTCGCGGGCCGCACCTACGGAGTCGTCGTGCACGGCGACGTGGCCGGCATCGACGGCGCGCGCCGCATCCTGTGCGACTGGCTGGACTGGATGGGCTTCGTCGACGCCGGCGCCAGCAGCCGCCTCGACCGCTACATCGGCTACTACGAGCCCTATGCGACCAGCCACCAGGCGCTCGACCGCGACGAGGCGGTGCAGGAGGAAGTGCGCAATGCGGCGCGGGCGCTGGCGCAGGCAGTGGGAGAGCTGCGGCAGGGCCGGCTCAGCGCGCCGGGGCGGAATCTGGCGCGTCCTCGGCCGAAGTAGGCTCCGGCAGCACCTCGTCTTCGCGCAGGGTGCCGAAGGCGTGCAGCGCCTCGTTGTCCGTGCGGTACATCTTCAGCAGCGGGTCGGGCTGCAGCACGCCGGCGCGCTGCAGCACGCGCTCCACCGGGAGCTTGATGCCGCTGATGTGCAGGGTGACGCCGCGCTCCTTCAGCGTCTTGCGCAGCTGCCGGAACATCTCCACGCCGGTGGCGTCGATGCGGTTGATCGGCTGCGCGAACAGGCACACGTGGCGCACGTCGGGATGGGCGGCGAGATGCTCCACGATCGCCCGCTCCATGTCGCTGGAGGACGCGAAGTCCAGCTCCGCGTCCATGCGCAGCGCGAACAGCTGTGGCGCCAGCGGCGGCAGCTTCCACAGGTGACGGTCGCGCAGGCTGCCGTCCGGATGCAGGCCCGTCTCGATGATGCGCGGATGCAGCCGCAGGTAGAGGAAGTAGGCGAGTCCGAGCAGCACGCCCGTCAGCACGCCCCAGTAGATGCGCGGCGCCGACAGCAGCGTGACGGCGAACGTGGCGGCGGCCGTCGCCGCCTCGACCCGGTCGATGCCCCACAGCTCCGCGAAGACGCGCGGCTTGAACAGGCTGGACACGGCGGCGACGACCACGGCGGCGAGCACCGCCTTGGGCACGTGCGACAGCGCCGGCGTCAGGAACAGCAGCACCAGCAGCACGAAGCCCGAGGCGAACACCGTGGCCCAGCCCGTGCGCGCGCCGGCGTAGAGGGTGAGCGCCGAACGGGAGAAGGAGGTGCTGGTGGCGAAGGCGCCCGAGAAGGCGGAGGCCAGCTTGCCCACGCCCTGGCCGACGAGGTCCTGGTTGGCGTCCCAGCGCCGGCCGTCCCGCTGGTTCTCGATCTTGGCGCTGGAGGCCATCTCCAGCGAGCTGACCAGGGCGAGCACGAGGGCCGGCGCCAGCAGCGTGGAGAACTGCTCCCAGCCCGGCCAGTGCGGCAGGTAGGGCGAGGGCAGTCCCTGCGGCAGAGGGCCGACTACGGCGCCGTGCTGCGAATAGCCGGTGGCGAAGGCCAGCGCGCCGGCGGCGGCCAGCACCACCACCATGATCGGGAAGCGCGGAGCGAAGCGGCGCGCCAGCACGAACACGGCCAGGCTCACCGTGCCATAGGCGAGGGCCTGCAGGTCGATGCGCGGCGAATGCAGGAGCTGGTCCAGGGAGCCTTCCAGCCCGAGCAGCGCGGGCAGTTGCGAGGCGATGATCAGCAGGGCCGCCGCCTGGCTGAAGCCCGCCAGCACGGGCGAACTCACCAGGTTGAGCACCCAGGCGGAGCGCGTGGCGCCGACGGCGAATTGCAGCGCGCCCGCGAGCAATGCGAGCCACACCGCGAGCGAGACCCAGCCCGCGCTGCCCTGCTGCGCCATGCCGGCCAGGGAGGCGCCCACCAGCACGCTGCTGAGGGCGGAGGGGCCGACCGACAGGCGCGTCGAGGCGCTGAAGAGGACCGACAGCAGCGCGGGCAGGAAGGTGGCGTAGAGGCCGGTCACGAGCGGCATGCCGGCGAGACCGGCATACGCGACCGACTGCGGGATCATCACGACGGCGACGGTGAGCGCGGCGACGGCCTCCCCGCGCAGCAGTTGGGCGTCGGGGCGGGGCCAGCTCAGGAAGGGAAACCAACGGGACAGCGGGGACATCGGCCGCAGTATGGCTCACCGCTGGGGCATGTCCTTCACCGAGTAGCCCAGGCTCACCGTCGCGTCCTCGGGGATCGGGGGCATGGTCTCGTTCCAGGCCTCCCAGGCATCGCGCATGTCGGCCAGCCGCCGCGGGTCGCGGCCCGCGAAGTTGGCGCGCTCGCGTTCGTCGGCGGAGAGGTCGAACAGGTAGTCGTGGCCGTCCACGCGCAGGTACTTCCAGTCGCCGTCGCGCAGCGCACGCTGGCTGCGGTGGTTCATGCGCCAGTGCAGGGGGCGGGCGAAGCCGCGCTCCGGATCGCGCAGCACCGGGGCGAGCGACACGCCATCCAGCGGGTAGGCCGGATCGGCCTGCGCGCCACCCAGCTCCAGCACGGTGGCGGACCAGTCCATGGTCATGCAGTGCTGCGCGGCGAGCCCGCCGGGGCGGATCGCCGCCGGCCAGTGCGCGATCCAGGGCACGCGGATGCCGCCTTCGGTGAGGTCCATCTTGCCGCCCACGAGGGGCCAGTTGTCGGAGAAGCGCTCGCCGCCGTTGTCGCTGGTGACGATCACGAGCGTGTCGCGCTCCAGGCCGTGGCGGCGCAAGGCCTGCATCACCCAGCCGATGCCTTCGTCCATGTGGTGGATCATGCGGCGGTAGGTGTGGATGTTGCCGCCGTGCAGGTGGAACAGGTTGTCCTTCACCTCCCGGGCCAGCAACGCGTCCTCGCGCGTTTCCCAGGGCCAGTGCGGCGCGGTGTAGTGCAGGCTGAGGAAGAAGGGCCGCTGCGGTTCCTGCGCCATGCGCTCGACGTAGTCCACGGCACGGCGCGAGATCAGGTCGGTGAGGTAGCCTTCCTCGGCGCGTTCCTGCTCGCCGGACCAGAGGTCGTGCTGGCCGTTGGAACTGCAGTGGGTGAAGTAGTCGACGCCGCCCGACATCGGGCCGAAGAACTCCTCGTAGCCGGAACGCAGCGGGCCGAAATGCGGCGGGTAGCCGAGGTGCCACTTGCCGACCAGCGCCGTGCGGTAGCCGGCCTGCCGCAGCAGCGAGGGGACCGTGGGATGTTCCGGCGGCAGGCCCAGCGTGCTGCTGCCGCGGCTGCGGCTGTTGATCGGTTCCTCGGCGGCGCCGCGCAGGCGGTACTGGTAGCGCGCCGTCATCAGCGCGAAGCGGGTGGGCGAGCAGACGGGGGAATTGGAATAGCCCTGCGTGAAGCGCAGGCCGTTGGCCGCCAGCGCATCCAGCTGCGGCGACACCGCGCCGAAGTCCGCCTCGCGGCCGCCATAGCAGCCCAGGTCCGCGAAGCCGAGGTCGTCGGCCACGATGAAGATCACGTTGGGGCGTCGCGCCATCATTCCACCTTCATGCCGGTCACCCGGATCACCTTGCCATAGCGCTCGGACAGGTCGGCCAGGCGCCTGCCCGCCGCCGCGCCGGCGATGCCTTCGTAGTGCAGGTCCAGCCCTTCCAGCCGCGCGCGCAACTCGGGACGGGCGAGCGCGTCCGCCATCGCCTTCTGCATCGCCTGCACCACCGGCTCGGGCGTGGCGGCGGGAACCATCGCGAGGTACAGCACTTCCTGTTCGAGTTGCGGCAGGCCGGCCTCGGCCACCGTGGGGACCTCCGGCGCCAGCGCCGAGCGCTTGCGGCTGGTCACGGCCAGTGGGGTGATCTTGCCGGCCTTGACGTGCGGCAGCATGCCCGGCGTGGCCAGCACGCCGGCGGTCACTTCGCCGGCGAGCACCGCGGTGACGGCCGGCGTGTTGCCCTTGTAGGGCACGTGCGTGATCTTCGCGCCGGTGGCTTCGGTCATCACTTCCGCGGCGAGGTGCCCGGGGCTGCCGCTGCCGGCGGAGCTGAAGGTCACCGGCTTCGCCTTGGCGGCCGCGACCAGATCCTGCAGGGTCCTGAAGCCGCTGGCGGGATGCGCCCCCACCAGCAGCCCGGAGGAGGCCATGATCAGGACGGGCCGCAGGTCCGTCGTCCTGAACGGCATGCCCTTGTAGATGTGCGGATTGACCGTGAAGGTGCTGTCGATGCCGAACAGGACCGTGCTGCCGTCGGCGGCCGCCTTGGCCGCGGCGTCCGCGCCGATGTTGCCGCTGGCGCCTGGCTTGTTCTCCACGATGAAGGTCTGCCTGAACTGGTTGGCCAGCACGTCGGCGATCGAGCGCGCGATCAGGTCGGAGGGGCCGCCCGGCGGGAAGTTGTTGATGAACCGTACCGGCTTCGTGGGCCACGCGGTCTGCGCGGCGACGGGTGCGAGGGCGGCGGCGAGCAGGGTCGCGACAAGCAGTCGTTTCATCGTCCTTCCTTCAGGGCTGGTAGCCCGATTGCTGCACCACCGGCGCCCATTGGACGCGAAAGGCCGCGAGCATGGCTTCGGTCTGCGCCTGCGTGGCGACGACGGGCGTCATCTGCGCGGAGCTGAAGCGGCGCTGCGTGTCCGGATCGGCCATCACCTCGCGGATGGCCGTGGCAAGGCGCTGCACGCCGGCCTTCGGCATGGACGACGGCGCGAAGAAGGCGTTCCAGCCCGTCCCGGCGAGGTCGAGGCCCGCTTCGCGGAAGGTCGGCAGCTTGGGCGCGATGGCCGAACCCTTCGTTCCGGAGGTCGCGAGGATGCGCAGCTTGCCGGCCTCGTGCTGCGGCAGGACGGTATCGAGGGTGTCGATCGAGACCGGCACCTGGCCGCCGATCAGGTCCGTGATCAGCGGCGCCGAGCCGCGGTAGCCCACCACCTGCGCCTTCACGCCGGCCTTCTGCGCCACCATCAGGGCGAAGAAGTGCGGCAGGCTGCCGGTGGCCGGCACGCCGAAGTTGGCCTGGTCGGGATTCGCGCGCAACCAGGCGAGCAGGTGCGACAGCTCGCGCACCGGGACCGCCGTGCCGACGCTCAACGCGAACTCGTAGTCGTTGACGTGCGAGACCGGCACGAAATCGCGGTCGGGGTCGTAGCCGTTGTCCTTGAACACCAGCGGAGCCACGACCATCACCGCGGGGTTCGCGAGCATCAGCACGTTCTGGCCCGCGGGCGTGCCCTTGACCTGCTGCGCGGCGAGTCGCCCGCCCGCGCCGGTGCGGTTCTCCACGATCACGGGCATGCCCAGCTTCGCCTGCAGCTTCTCGGCGACGATGCGGGCGACGCGGTCGGTCGCGCCGCCGGGCGCGAATCCGGTCACGATGCGCAGGGGCGATTCGCCCTGCGCGCGCAGGATGCCGGCGGCCGGGGCCAGCAGCGCCGCGAGCAGCGTGTCTCGTCTCTTCATCGGGGTTCCTTGCCGCCAGGGATTCGGCGCCGCCGCCAATGTAGTGCGGTCACAATCGATTGATCAAATCCATCCTCCTGCGCGGAAACCCGATGAGCGCACGCCCCGTCCCTCCTTCCGGCCTGGACGAATTGCTGCCTTGCAAGCTCGGCCGCCGGGTCGCGGCCCGCATCTCGCGGGGCTGAGCGATGGGCGAAGTCGAGCAGCCGCCCGGAACCCGGGCCGCGGCCTGGATGGCGGGCCGCGGCTGGCAACCCTTTCCGTTCCAGCGCGAGGTCTGGGAGGCCGTGGCCGAAGGCCGCGGCGGGCTGCTGCACGCCACCACCGGGGCCGGCAAGACCTATGCGGTGTGGCTCGGCATGCTGGATGCGCTGCTGCGGCTTCATCCGCCCGGACGTGCGGCCGAGCCGCTGCGCGCAGTGTGGCTCACGCCGATGCGCGCGCTGGCGTCCGACACGGCCAAGGCGCTGGCGCAGCCGCTGGCCGAGCTCGCGCCCAACTGGACCCTCGGCCTGCGCACCGGCGACACGCCGAGCGCCGAACGCGCGAAGCAGGACCGCCGCATGCCCACCGTGCTGGTGACCACGCCGGAGTCGCTCACGCTGATGCTCACGCGCGAGAACGCACGCGAGGTCCTCGGCGGCGTCGCGTTCGTGGTGGTCGACGAATGGCACGAGCTGATCGGAAGCAAGCGCGGCGTGCAGGCACAGCTCGCGCTGGCGCGGCTGCGGCGCTTCCATCCCGGGCTGGTCACCTGGGGGCTGAGCGCCACGCTCGGCAATCTCGAGGAGGCGATGGGGGTGCTGTGCGGCGAAGGCGAGCGGCCGTCGCCCCGCCTGGTGCGCGGTAGGATCGAGAAGACCCTGGTGATCGACACGCTGCTGCCGCCCAACCCGGGCAAGTACACCTGGGCAGGCCACCTCGGCGCCGGCATGCAAGTGCCGGTGGTGGAGGAGATCGAGCGCTCCGGCACCACGCTGGTGTTCACCAACGTGCGCTCGCAGGCCGAGACCTGGTACCAGCTGCTGCTGGAGGCGCGGCCGCAATGGGCGGGCCACATCGCGCTGCACCACGGCTCGCTGGACCGCGCCACGCGCGAATGGGTGGAGCAGGGGCTCAAGGACGGCACGCTGCGCGCGGTCGTCGCGACGTCCTCGCTCGACCTCGGCGTCGACTTCCTGCCGGTGGAGCGCGTGCTGCAGGTCGGCTCCGCCAAGGGCGTGGCCCGCATGCTGCAGCGCGCGGGCCGAAGCGGCCACGCGCCGGGCCGCCCGAGCCGCGTCACCCTGGTGCCCACGCACACGATGGAGATCGTCGAGGCCGCGGCGGCGCGGCGGGCGGCGCAGGACGGGCGCGTGGAGAAGCGCGTCGCCCCCGACAAGCCGCTGGACGTCCTGGTCCAGCACATCGTCACCATCGCCCTGGGCGGCGGCTTCCGCGCCGACGAGCTGTTCGGGGAAGTGAAGACGGCCTGGTCCTACCGCGACCTTTCGCGGGCCGAGTTCGACTGGGTCGTGGCCTTCTGCGAGCGCGGCGGCGAGAGCCTGGGCGCCTACCCGGAATACCACCGCATCGTGCGCGACGCGGAAGGCATCTACCGCGTGCCGGATGCCGGGGTGGCCAAGCGGCACCGCCTGGGCATCGGCACCATCGTGAGCGATGCGGCGATGCAGGTGAAGTACCTGACCGGGGCGCTGCTCGGCACCATGGAGGAGGGCTTCATCGCGCGGCTGCGCAAGGGCGACTGCTTCTTCTTCGCCGGCAGGCTGCTGCAGTTCGAGCGGGTGCGCGACATGGTGGCCTACGTGCGCAAGGCCACGCGCAACAAGGGCACGGTGCCGACCTGGATGGGCAGCAAGATGGCCCTGTCCACGGAACTGAGCGACGCGGTGCTGGAGATGCTGCACGAGGCGGCGCAGGGCCGGTTCACCGGGCCGGAGCTGGAGGCGGCGCGCCCCATGCTGCTCACGCAGCAGCGCCTGTCGAAGATCCCCACGCCGGACACGCTGCTGGTGGAGGCCTACCGGTCCCGCGAAGGGCAGCACCTGTACGTCTATCCCTTCGCCGGCCGCAACGTGCACCTGGGGCTCGCCAGCCTGCTGGCGTGGCGGCTGGCCCGCGAGCAGCCCAACACCTTCAGCCTGTCGATCAACGACTATGGGCTGGAGCTGGTGAGCGCCGCGCCCTTCGACGTCGCTCCGGTGACCAGCCAGGCGATCTTCTCGGGCACCGAGCTGCTGCACGACGTGCTGGCCTCACTCAATTCGGGCGAGCTGGCGCAGCGCCGGTTCCGGGAGATCGCGCGCATCGCGGGGCTGGTCTCCACCGGGTATCCGGGGCAGCCGAAAAGTACGCGCCAGCTGCAGGCCTCCAGCGCCCTGTTCTACGAGGTGTTCCGCAAGTACGACGCCGGCAACCTGCTGCTGAACCAGGCGGAGAAGGAGGTGCTCGGCCAGGAGCTGGAGCTCTCGCGGCTGGCTGCGACCCTGGAGCGCATGCGCGGCAAGCGGGTGGAGTTCGCGCCGCTGCGGCACCCCAGTCCGCTGAGCCTGCCGCTGATGGTGGAGCGCTTCCGGGAGAAGCTGACGACCGAGACGCTGGCCGCGCGCCTCGAGCGCATCCTGCAGGAGATGGAGTCCGACGCCGGGGTCTAGGCGCCTTGGGGGCAGGGAACGGGCCCGCGCCCGGAGCCCAGGCTCCCAGGCACTTCTCGGGCGGAGGGCCGCGCAGCGCGGCCCTTCTTCATCGTCCGACCGCCTCCGCTTCGCTGCCGTCCTTGTTCTTCTGTGCCTGCGCGTCCTTCGCCGGCACGCGCGAATACGTCTCGCCGATCACGTCGTGCACGTAGCGCAGCTTGTCCAGCGCGCCGGCGGACAGCGCGAACGGATACGCATCCTCCTGGCCCAGGCTGCGGTTGAGGCTGTTCACGAGCAGCGTGAGGGGGACCCACTGGTCGACCAGCGTGTCGAAGTCGGGCCGGCCCGTCTCCAGCGGATTGACCACCTCCTCGACCTCCTGTTCCTGCCCCGGGATGCGCAGGCGCGTGTTGTACGAGGCGGCCGTCTCCAGCAGGTCCACCATGTGCAGGTAGTGGGCCCAGGTCTCGGCCCAGTCCTCCCAGGGGTGGGCCGTCGCATACTGGCTCACGAAGCTGTCCTGCCAGTCGGGCACGGTGCCGCCGCGGGCGTAGTGGTCCTGCAGGGCCTTCTGGTAATCCAGGCGCTCGTCGCCGAACACCTGGCGGAAGCTCTCGACGCGGCCGCCCTCGTCGACCAGCCGGTCCCAGTAGAAGTGGCCCGACTCGTGGCGCAGGTGGCCGAGCAGCGTGCGATAGGGTTCGTGCATCTCCTCGCGGCGCCGCACGCGTTCGGCGTCGTCGGCCTCCGCGACGTTGAGCGTGATGACGCCCTGCGCATGGCCGGTCATCACCGGCTGCCCCGGCAGGTCGGCCAGGAATTCGAAGATCGGTCCGTCCGCGCTGCCGGCGGGCGGATCGGTCGAGACCAGCCCCAGCTTCGCGAGCGTGTAGAACATGCGGCGCTTGGCGGCCTCGAGGCGGTACCAGCGCAGCGGGTTTTCGGGAACGGAGAGGTCCGGCAGCACGCGCGTGAGCCGGCAGGACACGCACAGCTCGTTCGGGTCCCTCGCCGGCACGGCGAAGTTGCAGGCGTTCTGCGTGGTGTGGTTGTGGCAGAGGCGGTAGCGCGCGCCCGAGACCTTCCTGCCGCGCATGCGCGGCCGCCACAGGCCTTCGCCGCCATCGGGCACTTCCTCGATGGCGCTCATGTTCAGGCGATCGGGCAGGAAGGCGAGCGCGCTGCCGCACTGCAGGCACTGCACGTTCTCGAAGAAGATCGGGTGGCCGCAGAACTGGCAGTGGAACGTCTTCATCGCGAGTCCTCCGCGGTGGCGCAGACAAAAAGGGCAGGCCCGCCAGGCGGCGGCCTGCCCTGGCCGCGGACGGCGCAGCGCCGTCCGCCGCAAGGCGTGGTCAAGGACGCACGACGAGGTTGTTGCGCACCGCGCGCACGCCCTTGGTGTTGGCGGCGATGCGGGCGGCCTGGTCCTTCTCGGCCTGCGACTTGGCGAAACCGGACAGCGCGACTTCGCCATTGAGCGTGTCGACGTTGATCGACAGGCCGCCGGTGGTCTTGTCTTCGATCAGCTTGGTCTTCACGGCGGTCGAAATCGCGCGATCGTCGATGTAGGTCGCGGTGTCGGTCTGGCCGCGCGTGATGGCGCAGCCGCTGGTGACGAGCGTGAGCCCGGTGAGGATCGCGAGGGCGATGGTGCGGGTCTGATTCATATTGAACTCCCTTCCTGCATTGAGGATCTTGTGTGGTGCGGTGATTGCCGAAGGCCGCGGGAGGCCGCACCGTCTCCCCCGCGGCGGATTCATGTCTTCATCCAGGCCGTTCGTTGTCCTTGCGGTAGTCCGCCGCAGACACTGCCGCCATGAGCAGGTGTGACAGCTGCGAGGACTTCAGCAAGGCCACGACCAGCGTGGTCAGCGAGATCAGTCGCCATGGGCGCGCCAGCGTGAGCGCCGCGCCCGCGGCCGCGGAGATCGCCAGCAGCTGCAGCGGCTTGCGGCGCGCGTAACTGCGCATCATGGGCGACGCCAGGTCCACGGCCATGCTGGCCGGGTGGTAGCGCCACCAGGTGCGCACCGCGTGCTGCAGCCGGCCGAACCAGCCGCTGCCGAGGTCGTCCGGCTCCCCGTACGCCGCGAACGTCGCGTACGGGTCGTCGTAGTGTTCCGCCGGTTCCTCGCGCGGATCGTGGCGGCGCTGCCGCTTCGCGATGTGTTCGAGGATCGCCTGGCGGTTGCGTGCCAACCTGTCGGATGCGTCGCTCATGACCTGGCGCTGATCGCGCGCAGGGCCTGCGCGTCCGCGTCGAGTTGTGCCTTCAGCTCCGTGAAGGCCTTCTCGGGCAGGGGCTTGCGCGCCACCATGAAACCGCCGACCGCGAGGGCCAGGGCGATGCCCGGCACCACGATCAGGGTCCAGTGGAAGGCGGCGTGGACCGAGCCCAGCATCACCGCGACCCCGGCGAGGATCAGGAACACGAGGAAGGCGAACAGCGTGACGCCCCAGGCGACCGCGCGTCTCGCGACTTCCTTGCCAACGGAGGACGTTTCCTCGCGCAGGAGCGAGGCGTAGCCCGCGACGTGCTCCATCACCAGCTCCGGCTTGGTGATCAGCACCGAGAAGATGGGATGCACCATGGACGGTACGCGCAGCCTCAGAACCAGCTGTCCCGCTCTTCGCGGTGGCGCAGCGCGATGATCACGCCGGCGATGGCGGCACCCACCGCGGCGGCGATCAGCGCCGACTTCAGCGGATGCTCGGTGACGTAGCCCGAGCCCCTGCGGGCGTAGTCCCCCATGTACCCGCGCGCCATGGCGGCGCGATCGGACATGCCGGAACGCAGGTCCTTCATCGTGGCGCTGGCCCGGTCGAGGGCGTCGGCCGCCATCTTGCGGGTGCTGTCGAGCGTGGCATGCATATCGTTCATGTGGTCCTCTCTTGTGATGGTGGGGGTGCCTGACTAGGGCTTGCGCTTCAGGCTGGCGATGAAGGCGGCGAGCGCGAGGACCACGAAGACGAGGAACAGCAGCTTCGCGATGCTGGCGGCTCCCGCCGCGATGCCGCCAAAACCCAGCACCGCTGCGATCAGCGCGATGACCAGGAAGACGACGGCGTAGTGCAACACTGGATAACTCCAAGCAAGCCTTCAACACATGGCACGCAGGCGATTCGTGCCTGCGGCTAGCTTAAGGATACCCGCCGATGCCGAGTTCAGGGGGGGCCGTTTCCGGGTGTCATCGGCGCGTCGGTGCATCTGTAGGAGCGGGCTGACGGCCACTGCGCAGCGCTCAGGCGGCTTCGGCCAGGGGCGCGGGGGCCGCCGCGGTCGCCTTGGGCAGGCTGGCGAGGATGCGCGTGCCCTGGCCCGGTTGCGAGCTCACCGTGAGCCGTCCGCCGGCGGCCTCGACGCGGTGGCGCATGCCGGCCAGGCCGTGCGTGGACGGCTTGGTGCTGCGCACGTCGAAGCCCTTGCCGTCGTCGCGGATCTCGACCTCGATGTGGCTGCTGTACTCGCGCACGCCGATCTCGACTTGCGCCGCCTCCGCGTACTTGCCGACATTCGTCAGCGATTCCTGCACGATGCGATAGACGGTGAGCTGCACGGCCTCGTCGAGCTGCACGGGCTCCAGGTTGCAGGCGATCTCGATCCCCGAACGCTCGGAGAACTCGCGCGCCAGGATTTCCAGCGCCGCGGTGAGCCCCAGGTTCGCCAGCGACGAGGGACGCAGGTCTTCGATGATCCGGCGCTTGAGGGCGATGCCGCTGTTGAGCGTTTCGGTGAGGTGCTGCAGCCGCTGGTTCAGCTCCGGGGACTGCGCTCCGATCTTGGACTTGAGCCGGGCGACGTCCAGCTTGGCGGCCGTGAGCAGGGCGCCGAGTTCGTCGTGCAGTTCGCGCGCGAGGTGGCCGCGCTCTTCCTCGCGCACCTGCTGCAGGTGCGTGGCCAGCTGCGCCAGCGAGGCGGTGCGCTCGCGCACCTGCGACTCCAGCAGGTCGCGCTCCTGCTGCAGGGCGGCCTGCTGCTGTTCGCCCGCGAGCTTCAGGCGCGTGGTCTGCCGCAGGTACAGGGCGAAGGCCAGGAGGGCGGCCGTGGAGCCGATGGCAATGCCGGCGCGCGCGAAACGCAGGCTCTGTTCCACGCGGTCCTGGGCGGCGGCCATGCCGGCGCTCGCGCTTTCGATCAGGCGCGCCGCCTGGGCGCGGATGGCATCCATGTGCTCCTTGCCGACGTCCGTCAGCAGCACGGATTTCCAGGCGTCCTCGTTGCCCTGCTTGCGCATGCGCACCGACAGGTCCATCTCGGCCAGCTTGCGCTGCACGTTCAGCGTCATCGCGTTGAGCGTGCCCGCTTCCGGCGTGTTGGGGAGATAGACGTTGCGCAGCCGGTCCAGTTGCTGGCCGATCTCCGCGACGGCGGCGTTGTACGGCTCGAGATAGCGCGGGTCGCCGGTCAGCAGGTAGCCGCGCGAGCCGGTCTCGGCGTCGAGCATGTGCTGCAGCAGGCGGTTCACGGCGTTGCGCGTGCGCGTGTACTGCTCGATGCGATCGAGTGCATCGGTGGACTCGCTGTAGCCCGCCTCGTTGATACCGATGAGCACCAGCGCGGCGAGCACGGCGAGCACCAGACTGATGGCGCCGCGGCTGAGGCGGAAAGATGCGAGCAGTTTCACCCTAAAGACTCAGCGATGTGCATAAAATCCGCGCACGTCATGACTCAAGGGTAGGCCATTTCCATCCGGAAGTGGGGCACAATGAATCGCGCTTGACGTGGAAGGTGAAGCATGATCAAAGTGGGCATTGTGGACGACCATGCCATCGTGCGGTCGGGCCTCAAACAGTTCTTCTCCGAACAGGTTGACCTGCGCGTCGTTGGTGAAGCCGCAAGCGGGCGCGAGGCCATCGACCTCGTGCGCACGACCGAAATGGACGTCCTCGTCATGGACCTGTCCATGCCGGGGCAAAGCGGAATCGATGCGCTCGGAATGATCCGTGCGAAAGCACCCGACGTCGGCATCCTGATCCTCTCGGGTTACCCCGAAGAGCACTACGCGATGAACCTGATTCGCCAGGGCGCGAGCGGCTACCTGAACAAGGAATGCGAGCCGATGGAGATCGTCAACGCGATCCGCACCATCGCGCTCGGCCGGCGCTACATCTCCCCGGCGGTGGCGGAACTGCTGGCGCAGCAGCTCAATCGGAAGGAAGGCGGCGCACCGCACGAGCAGCTCTCCGAGCGCGAATTCCAGGTCTTCCTCAAGCTCGCGAAGGGAGAGACGGCCGGGGACATCGCCAAGGCCCTGTCGCTTTCGGTGAAGACGGTCAGCACCTACCGCACGCGCCTGATGGAGAAGATGAACCTCTCCTCCAACAGCGACCTGACCTACTACGCGCTGAAGAACAAGCTGATCGACTGAAGCGCGCGGCGCCTCAGCCCGGGGCCTGCCCGCCCATGGCGAGGCAGAACTCCACCAGCGCATCGATCTCGTTCGACTTGTCGAACACCGCGTCGGCGCCCAGTTGCGCGCAGCGCCTGCGCACGTCGGACGTCGCGTAGTTGCTCAGAACCACGACCCTCTGGTCGCGGTCGCGCTGGTGGCAGGCCTCGAGCACGCCGAGGCCGCTGCCTTGCTTGAGGAACAGGTCCACGATCAGCAGGTGCCAGCCGCCGCGGTGTGCCGAGAGCCAGGCTTTCGCCTCGTTCTCGGTTTCCGCCCAACCGAGCGTCCTCACCCCAGCCAGTTCCTGCAGCGCCTCGACGAGGTTGGCGCGGATGGTCGCGTTGTCTTCGACGATGTACGTTCCGAGTTCCACTATTCGCGCTGCAACAGGCCCCGGGAGGGGGCCCGTTTCCTTCTGCGAAGAAGGGGCGGATTGTGCCAGCGGGCCCGGGGCGCGAGGGTAGGAGGCCTCCTACGGCGCCGGATGCAGCCGGGATGACGCGGTGCGCGGCAGCAGGCCGACTGACGCGCTGGCGCGGGCCTGGAACACTATGCTTTCCATGAAGCTGTTCCTCCAATCCGCGATCGTCTTCTTCGGCACGCTGCTCGCTGCAGCGCTCGTGGCGCTGGGTGCGCCTGGCAACGCCGAAGTGGAGATGGCGTCCCAGGGCTCCTCCGCGACCGTCGTCGCCCTGCTCGGCCTCGAAGAGTGAGGCTCAGGCGGCGCGCCGCGTGCCGCACACGCGGCAGGCGGCGTCCCGCCGCAAGCGCATTTCCGTCCATTCCATGCTGCGGCCGTCCAGCATCTGCAGGCGCCCCGCGAGCGACGTGCCGACGCCGGCCAGCAGGCGCAGGGCTTCGGAGGCCTGCATCGCGCCGATGATGCCCACCAGCGGCGCGAACACGCCCATGGTGGCGCAGCGCGTCTCCTCGAACTCCTGGTCGGGCGGGAACACGCAGGCGTAGCAGGGGCTGTCGGGCCGGCGCGGATCGAACACGCTCACCTGGCCGTCCATGCGGATCGCCGCGCCCGACACCAGAGGCTTGCCGTGCTCGACGCAGGCGCGGTTGATCGCCTGGCGGGTCGCGAAGTTGTCGCAGCAGTCGATCACGACGTCGGCCTGGGGTACCAGTTCGGCCAGGGCCTGGGCGTCGGCCTTCATCACGAGCGGGCGCACGAGCACCTCCGGGTTGATCGCGGCGATGGCCTCGCGGATCGATTCGGCCTTGGGCCGGCCGATGCGCTCCAGGTTGTGCGCGATCTGCCGCTGCAGGTTGGTGAGGTCCACCGCGTCGTGGTCGACGACCGTGATCGTGCCGACACCGGCGGTGCCGAGATACAGGGCCACGGGCGAGCCGAGGCCCCCCGCGCCGACGACGAGCGCATGCGACGCGAGGAAGCGCTCCTGGCCTTCCACGCCCACTTCATCGAGGAGGATGTGGCGGGAGTAGCGCAGGAGCTGGTCGTCGGTCATGCGCGCATTGTGCCCACACCGCGGGCGCCACTTTCCGGCCGGCGCGGCCGGCGGGCGCCTTCCTCCTTACTGCGGCAGCCGTCCCAGCGAATAGATCACCTTCATGACCGGGCTCGGCTCCCCCAGCCCGGCGAACCAGCGCATGTAGATCTCGGGCAGCGCGGGGCTGGCGAAGACCTGCGCCAGGCCGGTGTCGACGGCCTGCTGCATCGCCCAGTCGCCGCGCGGCAGGGCGATGGCATAGGGTTCGTAGGAGAGCGCATCGGCCAGCAAGGCCGTCTTGCTGGGGTCCTTCGCCCTGGCCACCAGGCCCAGCAGCAGCACGCGGTCGCTGGCGAGGGCGTCGATGGCGCCGGACTCCAGCTGCGCCAGGCCTTCCTCCCGCGACTGCAGCGGCACCGTCGTCGCCGAGACGGACATGCCCTTCAGGGCCTCGGCCAGCGCGGCTTCGTTGGTGGTGCCGCGCAGGACCCCGATCTTCTTGCCCATGAGCGCGATCAGCGAATACCCGGGCGTGGTCGTGAGCACCAGCAGGCCGGTGCCGTCCACGAAGATCAGGGAGGAAAAGCCGACCTCCTTCTTGCGCCCGAGCGTCACGGTGCTCGCGCCGCATTCCATGTCCGCCTGGCCGCTGGCGATCGCGGTGAAGCGCGTCTGCACTGTCACGGGCACCCACTGCACCTTCAGCGGCCCCACGCCCAACTGCTTCTCGATGCTGGCGATGACGGCGCGGCACAGGTCCACCGTGTAGCCGGCCGGCTTCTTTTCGGCGTCCTCGAAGGAGAACGGGAGGGCATCGGGCCGGTAGGCCACCGCGATCGTGCGGGTCGCCTGGATCTTCTTCAGGCGGCCCTCCAGCGGCGGCGTGCCGCCCTGGGCGAAGGTGAGGGAGGGCGCCAGGCACAGCGCCGCGAGAAGGAGGTTCAGGCGTCTCATGGCGCGACTGTCGGGCGTCGGCGGCCTGGATCGGTATTGGACGATGGTCCCATCCCCCGGCCGATCCGTTTCGGACCTGCCAAAGAAAAAGCCAGCCCGAAGGCTGGCTTTCTGCAGTCAGAGCCGAAGAAGGATCAGTTCTCCTTCTTCTCTTCCTTGTTCTCCACGACCTGCGTCTTGGAGACCACCACCGGCCGGCCCTTCAGCTGGTTGAGGGCCTGCACGAGCTGGAAGTCCTTGTCGCTGCCGAATTCCGGCGCCGTCTTGCGGTCGGCGGGACCCTTCTTGGCCTCTTCCTCGGCGCGCTTGCGGGCTTCCTCGCGGACCTTCTCGCGCTGCGGATCCTTGTTTTCGGCGCCCTGGCCGGAATTCAGGTGCTTGTCGAGATCGGCTTCCCGCGTGCGCAGCACGGAGAAGATGTTGCCCTCTTCGGTCTCGTCCACCATGACGTCCGGGACGATGCCCTTGGCCTGGATCGAACGGCCGCTCGGCGTGTAGTAGCGCGCGGTGGTCAGCTTCAGGCCCGTGTCGGGACCCAGCGGACGCACCGTCTGCACGGAACCCTTGCCGAAGGTCTGGCTGCCCAGGATGGCACCGCGGTGGTGGTCCTGGAGGGCGCCGGCGACGATCTCGGAGGCGGAGGCGGAGCCTTCGTTCACCAGCACCACCAGCGGCACGCTCTTGAGCTGCTGCGGCACGCGGCGCAGCGGGTCCGCACCGGCGCGGCGCTGGTAGAACTCCGGCGCGGCCTTGTAGACGAACTTGCTCTCGGCCAGCTGGCCGTTGGTGGACACCACCGTCACGTTCTCGGGCAGGAAGGCCGCCGAGATCGCGACCGCGGAATCGAGCAGGCCGCCCGGGTCGTTGCGCAGGTCCAGCACCATGCCCTTGAGGTTGGGCTCGGCCTTGTACAGCTCTTCCACCTTGCGCACGAAGTCGTCGACGGTGCGCTCCTGGAACTGGGACAGGCGGATCCAGCCGTAGCCCGGCTCGACGATCTTGCCCTTCACGGACTGGGTCTTGATCTCCTCGCGGGTGATCGTCACCGGGAAGGTGCGATTCTCGTCCTTGCGGTAGATCGTGAGCATCACCTTGGTGTTCGGCTCGCCGCGCATGCGCTTGACGGCCTCGGCCAGCGACAGGCCCTTGACGGCGGTGTCGTCGATCTTGGTGATCAGGTCGCCGGTCTTCAGGCCGGCGCGGAAGGCGGGCGAGCCCTCGATCGGGGAGACCACCTTCACCAGGCCGTCTTCCTGCGAGATCTCGATGCCCACGCCGACGAAGCGGCCGGACGTGCCTTCCCGGAATTCCTTGAAGGACTTCTTGTCGAAGTACTGCGAATGCGGGTCGAGGCTGGACACCATGCCGGAAATGGCATCGGTGATCAGCTTCTTCTCGTCGACGGGCTCGACGTAGTCCGTCTTGATCATGCTGAAGACTGCAGCAAGCTGTTGCAGTTCCTCCAGCGGCAGCGGCGCGAGTGAGCCACGGGCAACGGTCTGCAGCGAGACCGTGGTGAGCGCTCCGGCGAGGGCGCCTGCGGTGATCCAGCCGGCGGTCTTGAGTTTGTGGCTCATGGGTCGGTCTTCAGTCCTCTCGACTTCAATATACACCTGAGAAACCTCTCAGATGCGCACCCTCTATCAGGGGTTCCCGCAGGGCCTCCGCGTCGTGTGAAAAAAACGAGCATTGGGGCAGGAGCGTCCTACAGGCCCATTCAAGACCCGTGCCGGCTCGCAAAAAGCAGGCTCAGGCGGCGCGGCCCTGGGCGGCCACGGCCGCGGCAGCCTTCGCGGCCGCCTCGGCGTCTCCCAGATAGTAGTGGCGGATGGGCTTCAGGTGCGTGTCCAACTCGTAAACAAGGGGAATCCCGTTCGGGATGTTGAGACCCACGATCTCGTTATCGGAAATGTCGTCCAGGTACTTGACCAGGGCGCGCATGGAATTGCCGTGGGCGGCCACCAGCACGCGCTTGCCCGCGCGGATCGCGGGCGCCATGGACTCGTTCCAGAACGGCAGCACGCGCGCCACCGTGTCCTTGAGGCATTCCGTGCGGGGGAAATCCTCGCTCTTCACCTTCTCGTAGCGACGGTCGGCCCGCTCCCAGCGCGGATCGTCGTCACCCAGCGCCGGCGGCGGCGTGTCGTAGCTGCGGCGCCAGACCAGCACCTGCTCGTCGCCGAACTTCTTCGCCGTCTCTGCCTTGTTCAGGCCCTGCAATGCACCATAGTGGCGCTCGTTGAGGCGCCAGGAATGGGCGACGGGCAGCCAGGTGCGGTCCATTTCGTCCAGGACGTGCCACAGCGTACGGGTGGCGCGCTTCAGGACGCTCGTGTAGCACAGGTCGAAGTCGTAGCCCTCGGCCTTCAGCAGGCGGCCGGCCTGCACGGCCTGCTCCAGGCCCAGCGGCGTCAGGTCGACGTCGGTCCAGCCGGTGAATCGGTTTTCCAGGTTCCAGGTGGATTCGCCGTGGCGGATCAGGACGAGCTTGTGCATGGCAAGGGCGGTCGGAGGTTGGGGGAAACCCGACATTCTAGAATCCCGGGTTGGCCGGGAATCGCCCGGCGCAGAACAAGGAAAGAGCTGCGAATGGACGTCCTGCCGTTTTTCACCCACAACTGGGCGCTCGTGCTGATCGCCATC
Source organism: Ramlibacter monticola (assembly GCF_016722785.1). Classification (GTDB taxonomy): domain Bacteria; phylum Pseudomonadota; class Gammaproteobacteria; order Burkholderiales; family Burkholderiaceae_C; genus Ramlibacter; species Ramlibacter monticola. The sequence goes on from NZ_JAEQNE010000007.1 coordinate 302,893, forward strand.
GTCTCGGGCACGCTGCTGCTGTGGCCCGGGCTTGCCGCCACCGCCGCCGGGGGCATCACCCCCGACAGCGCGGTGCAGCTGATAAACCGCGAGAAGGCGATCGTCGTCGACGTCAGCGAGGCCGACGAATTCGCCTCCGGGCACATCAAGGGCGCGCGCAACGTGCCCGTGAACGAGCTGGAAACCCGCCTGCCCGAGGTGGCGAAGAACAAGACCGTGCCGCTGATCCTGGTCTGCCCCAGCGGCGCCCGGTCCAAGCGCGCCCTCGGCACGGCGAAAACCCTGGGCTACGACAAGGCTGTCGTGCTGGGCGGCGGGCTGAAGGCCTGGAGGGACGCTAACCTTCCGCTGGAAAAAGCCTGACCCATCCCCAAGTAACAAAGATGCAGCCTGTCAAGATGTACACCACGGCCGTTTGCCCCTACTGCATTCGCGCCAAGCAGATCCTGAAGTCCAGGGGCGTCGAGCAGATCGAGGAGATCCGCATCGACATGAAGCCGGACGAGCGCAGCAGGATGATGGAGATCACCGGCCGCCGCACCGTGCCGCAGATCTTCATCGGCGAAACCCACGTCGGGGGATGCGACGACCTGATCGCGCTCGACGGGCGGGGCGGCCTCGTGCCCTTGCTCAAGGGCGTGGCGGCCTGATTTTTTCGGGATCGCCCGCCGGCCTGAGATAATGGCCGGCTGACGCAGTATTGCGCCCGCCAGGAGCGTTCCGGCGGGCTTTTTCATTCGCAACCCGAGGCACCAGAGATGGCCGACAACAACGATCCCGTGTTCCAGATCCAGCGCGTCTACATGAAGGAGGCTTCGCTGGAGCAGCCCAACAGCCCGGCCATCCTGCTGGACCAGGAGCAGCCCACCGTCGACATCCAGTTGGGCGTCGAGGCGCAGCAGGCCGCCGAGGGCGTGTACGAAGTGGCCGTGTCCGCCACCGTCACGACCAAGATCAAGGACCGCACCGTGTTCCTGGCGGAGGTCAAGCAGGCCGGCATCTTCGAGATCCGCAACGTGCCGGCCGAACAGATGCAGTCCATCATGGGCAGCGCCTGCCCGCAGATCGTCTACCCGTACCTGCGCGCCAACGTGGCCGACATGATCACGCGCGCCGGCTTCCCGCCCGTGCACCTGGCCGAAATCAACTTCCAGGCCATGTACGAGCAGCAGCAGGCGCAGCAGGCCCAGCAAGGCCAGCAAGGCGCTTCGCCCATCATCACCTCCGCCTGAGGCGGCTTCCGGCGCGCGGGGCATGGACATCCTCGTCCTCGGCGCCGGCGCCTGGGGCACGGCGCTGGCCATCAGCGCCGGGCAACGCCAGCGGGTGACCCTCTGGGCGCGCGACGCGGCGCAGGCCGCGGCCATGGCCGCCCAGGGCGAGAACGCCCATTACCTCCCAGGCCACCGGCTGCCTGCCGGCGTCCGCGTCGCGTCGCGCGCGGAGGGTGAGCCGCGCGCGCTCGCGCAGCGGCACGACCTGGTGATCGTCGCGACGCCCATGGCGGCCCTGCGCCAGATGCTGGTGGAGGTCGCCGGCTGCGGCCGGCCCGTCGCCTGGCTCTGCAAGGGCTTCGAGGCGCCGGTGTCGCATCCCTACGGACTCCTCGGCCACGAGGTGCGCGCAGAAGTCGCGCCGCAGCTCGCGGCCGGCGCCCTCAGCGGCCCCAGCTTCGCGCAGGAGGTGGCCGGCGGCCAGCCGACGGCGCTGGTCGCCGCCAGCGATTCCGCGCCGGTGCGCGACGCCCTGGTCGCGGCCTTCCACGGCCCCGCCATGCGGGTGTACGTCAACGAGGACCTCGCGGGCGTGGAGGTGGGCGGCGCGGTCAAGAACGTGCTGGCGATCGCGACCGGCCTCTGCGACGGGCTGGCGCTGGGGCTGAACGCGCGCGCGGCCCTGATCACCCGGGGCCTCGCCGAGATGACGCGCCTGGGCGCTGCCCTCGGGGCCCGGCCGGAGACCTTCATGGGTCTCTCCGGCCTCGGGGACCTGGTCCTCACGGCGACCGGCGACCTGAGCCGCAACCGGCGCGTGGGGCTCCTGCTCGCCCAGGGGCGCTCGCTGCAGCAGGCGGTGGATTCGCTCGGCCACGTGGCGGAAGGGGTCTACAGTGCCCGGACCGTGCTCGAGCGGGCGCGCCGCCTCGGCATCGAGATGCCGATCGCGGCGGGGGTGGTGGACCTGCTCGACGGGCGAACTTCTCCCCACGATGCGGTCGCAGCCCTAATGGGGCGCGATCCGGCCGCCGAGCGCGGCTGATCGGCTTTTTATTCCTTCGGTTACCTAGGGAGCTTCCCGCCCCCACCGGGCGCGGCGGTGCACTAGCCTGCGGGTCCCCAACGAAGAAGGAATTCCCATGCGCCGGTCCGCCCTTGTCCTGGCCCTTGCCACATCCGCCGCTCTCGTGGCGGCGTGCTCAAGCATGTCCAATCCGTTCTCGAGTTCGAGCAGCGCCTCCGCCAGCCCGATGAGCTTCTTCGTCACCAGCAAGAATCCGGGCAAGGGCGCGGACTTCGGCGGGTTGGCGGGTGCCGACCAGTACTGCCAGTCGCTGGCGAGCGCGGCGGGCGCCGGCGGCAAGACCTGGCGCGCCTACCTGAGCACCACCGGCGCGGGATCCGTCAATGCCCGCGACCGCATCGGGCGCGGCCCCTGGATGAACGCCAAGGGCGAGACGATCGCCGGCAGTGTCGACGAACTGCACGGGACGAACCGGCTCACCAAGCAGACGGCCCTGACCGAGCGCGGCGAGGTCGTGGCGGGGCGCGGCGACGCGGTGAACATGCACGACGTGCTGACCGGCTCGACGCCGGACGGCCGGGCCTCCACGGCCACCGGCGACACCACCTGCGGCAACTGGACCAAGAGCGGGGAAGGCTCCGCGATCGTCGGCCACCACGACCGCACCGGCCTCAACGAGGAGCCGCCGGCGAAGTCCTGGAACTCCTCGCACGGATCGCGCGGCTGCGGGCTGGACGCGCTGAAGGCGACCGGCGGCGACGGCCGGCTGTACTGCTTCGCCGCCAACTGAAGGCGCTGGCTAGGCCCGCACGGCGTCGGTGATCTTCGCCAGCGCCTCGTGCAGTTCCTCCACCCGGGAGGGCCGCACGACGCGGGCTACTTCCCGGCCGTCCTTCAGGAAGACCAGGGTGGGCCACAGCTTCACGCGGAAGCTGCGGCCCAGCGGCCGCCCGGGGCCGTCCTCCACCTTCAGGTAGCGCAGCCCGGGGTGCGCCTCGAGCGCGGCGGCGATCATCGGCTGGGCATTGCTGCACCAGCCGCACCAGTTCGTGCCGAAGTCCAGCACCGTGGGGCCGCTGTACGCGTCCACCTCCGCACGCGGCGGCTCGGTCGGGGCATAAGTCGGGTTCATGGGGCGATTGTCGGACCGCCGGCGCCGCGCGCAGTCAGCGCCTCCCGCCAGAAGCTGTGGGAACGCCGGCGCTAGTCGAGGACCAGCTGCGTCTGCGTGACCACCGAGCACAGCCGGCCCTGCTCGTTGCGCACGGTGGTCTGCCAGACCATCGTGGTCCGGCCCCGGTGCAGCGCGACGCTCTCGGCGGTCACGGTGGTGTTCACGGCCGCGCCGCCGATGAACTTGGTGCTGGAATCCGTGGTGGTCGTGCGCTTGCCGGGCGGCAGGTTCAGCAGCGTGCCCACGGCGCCGAGCGTGTCGGCGAACGCCATGTGCGCGCCGCCGTGCAGGATCCCGCCCGCCGTGCAGAGGTCCGGGCGCACGAGCATCGTGGCGACGACGCGTTCCGGCGTCGCCTCGGTGAGCTTCACGCCCATCAGGCCGGGGAAGAGCGGTTCGAACAGCTGCTGGATCTCGCCGACGTTCATGGGAACCTCCGTGGACGGGGACTGTAGCGCCTGCGGCAGTGGCGCTGCCAGCGGGGGGATACGCCGGCGGTTATGCTTGCCCCATGAGTCCCGTGTTCGATTTCTCCCTTTCCGCGGTCGCGGAACTCGCGCGCAGCGATGCCGCGCGCGCCCTCGCCGAGGACCTGGGCGCAGGCGACCTGACCGCTTCGCTCGTGCCCGCCGGCCGCCGCGCCCGGGCGCGCGTGCTGGCGCGCGAAAGCGCCGTGATCTGCGGCGCGCCCTGGGCCGAGGCCGCGCTGCGCCAGGTCGACCCCGGGCTGCAGGTGCAGTGGCTCGTCGGCGAAGGCGAGCGCTGCGCCGCCGACCAGGTCGTGCTGCAGGTCGAGGGCGCCGCGCGCTCCCTGCTCACGGCGGAACGCACCGCGCTGAACTTCCTGCAGCTCCTGAGCGCCGTCGCGACGAAGACGGCCACCTACGTCGAGGCCGTGCGCGGCACGCGCGCGCGCATCGTCGACACCCGCAAGACGCTGCCCGGCCTGCGGCTGGCGCAGAAGTACGCGGTGCGCACCGGCGGCGGCCTCAACCACCGCATCGGCCTCTACGACGCCGTGCTGATCAAGGAGAACCACATCGCAGCGGCCGGCGGCGTGGTGCCGGTCCTGCAGGCGGCCCAGCGCGTCGCCGGCCACGCGAGCTTCATCGAGATCGAGGTGGAGACGCTGGAGCAGCTGCGCGAGGCGCTGGAGGCCGGGGCGAAGATGGTCCTGCTGGACAACATGGACCTGCCGACGCTGCGCGAGGCGGTCCGCCTCAATGCCGGCCGCGCGATCCTGGAGATCTCCGGCGGCGTCACGCTGGAGCGCCTGCGCGAGCTGGCGGAGACGGGCGTCGACCGCATCTCCATCGGCACCCTGACGAAGGACGTGAAGGCCACGGACTTCTCCATGCGGCTGAAAGAAATCGAATGAGCGTTGTCATCCCGATCAAGGACGTAGAGTACGAGCACCCGCTGCCCGGCAACACCTGCGACACCAAGCACGCCTGGGCGCGCGTGCCCCTCGAGCCGTCGCCGGCCGAGCGCGCGGCGCTGAAGGACAGGATCAAGCGCCTGCTGAAGGAGCGCAACGCGGTCATGGTGTCGCACTACTACGTGCACCCGGACCTGCAGGACCTGGCGGAAGAGACCGGCGGCATCGTCAGCGACTCGCTGGAGATGGCGCGCTTCGGCCGCGACCACCCGGCGCAGGCGCTGGTGGTGTCCGGCGTGAAGTTCATGGGCGAGACGGCGAAGATCCTGTCGCCGGAAAAGCGCGTGCTGATGCCCGACCTGGACGCCACCTGCTCGCTGGACCTGGGCTGCCCGGAGGACGAATTCGACGCGTTCTGCCGCCAGCATCCGGACCGCACCGTGGTGGTCTACGCCAACACCAGCGCCGCCGTGAAGGCGCGCTCGGACTGGCTGGTGACCTCCAGCTGCGCGCTCGACATCGTGCGCGCGCTCAAGGCCAAGGGCCACCGGATCCTGTGGGCGCCCGACAAGCACCTGGGCGGCTACATCCAGCGCGAGACCGGTGCCGACATGGTGTTCTGGAACGGCTCGTGCATCGTGCACGACGAGTTCAAGGCCTTCGAGCTGGCGGACCTGAAGAAGCAATACCCGAACGCCAAGGTGCTGGTGCACCCCGAGTCGCCCGCCGATGTGGTGGCGCTGGCCGATGCGGTCGGCTCGACCTCGGGGATCCTGAAGGCGGCGCGCGAGTTCGACGCCCGCGAGTTCATCGTGGCCACCGACAACGGCATGATGCACAAGCTGCGCACGCTGAACCCGGACAAGGTGTTCATCGAGGCCCCCACCGCGGGCAACAGCGCCACCTGCAAGAGCTGCGCGCACTGCCCCTGGATGGCCATGAACGGCCTGGCGGGCCTGGCCCACGTGCTGGAGACGGGCGCCAACGAAGTGTTCGTGGACCCCGCGATCGTCGAGCGGGCGCGGGTGCCGATCGACCGCATGCTGGCCTTCACGGCGGCGCTGAAGGCGGGGCAGCCCGCCGGCGCGCTGGTGCCGGACATCGGCGCCGCCTGACGCTCAGTTGCAGCTGGCGATGCTCACCGGCAGCGTCTCGATGCGGCGCTCGACCTCCGCGACGAGGGGCTGACCCCGGGCCATCGCCTCCACCACGGTGGGTAGCGACAGCGAGGACTGGTGCGCCTGCGCGCTTTCCCAGGTCTCCACCACCCACAGCGTGTGCTCGTCGTGGATGTCCTTGGCGATGATGTAGTGGATGCACCCGGGCATGGCCTTGCTGCCCTGGACCAGGATGCCCACCAGGGTGTCGCGCTGGCCGGGCAGCGTCTTCATTTTCGAGATCAGGCCGTACAAGGAAGCTCTCCTCGCTGGGCCTCCATGGTAGGACGAATCGGTGCGGCCGGTGCCGCGTCCGCGGGCAGGCGGAAGCGCGACACGGCCGCGCCTAGCTGCTCGGCCCGCGTCTTCACCTCGTGCGCGGAGGCGACCGAGCCGTGCGCCAGCTGAGCGTTGTCGGCGCTCACCGACTCCAGGCCCGCAACGGCGCGCTCCGAGGCGCTCCCGGGACCGCTGCCGAGCCCCGGATCAGTTCGTTTCGGGAAGGGGCGGCAACGCCTGCAGCACCTGCTTCACGGCTGGCGGCAGCTCCAGCACCTCCGGCCGGGTGATCACGCCGATCGCCAGTGCGTCGAGCCCGTCGACCATGGCGCACCTGAAGCCGATGTCCGGCTGCTTGAGGCACTCGAACACGCCCCGGGGAGTGCCGTCCTGCCGGAAGCGGCTCGGGTGGAAGGCGTAGACGATGTCCTCGGCGTTGCGCGGATAGACCGTCCGCTGCAGCAGTTCCGGCGGGTACTTGTCGCCCGTGAGGCTGCGGATCACGTAGGCCATGCGCGGCGACAGCTGCGACAGCGGCTGCTTCGTGTCCGTCGTGTGCGCCCCGTGCAGGCCGACCATGGTCACTGCGATGGGCCGGCCATCGGAGAACGTCCGTTCCGCGCCGCCCAGGAAGATCAGCCCGCAGGCCGACTCGCACCTGCCGGAGACGGAAGTGGGGAGGCCTTCGGAGCGGATGCGGTGGCCGACGTGGTAGCCGTTCCAGAGGTCGCCGCCGGGGCTTTCGTGCAGCAGCACCAGCCGCAGCGGTCCGCGCGCCAGCGCGTTGCGCAGCTCCACCAGTTCGTTGCCGGTGACCGGGCCGGACATGACCAGCACGTCGTCCACCCGGTGGAATTCCATGGCGCGCGCCGGCGCCGCGAGCAGCGGCAGCAGGCAGGCAGCCAGGACGAGGCGGCGGCGCGACATGGACGCCGCGTTATAGCAAGCGCTCGCACGCGCCGCCAGGGGATCAGCCGCCGGGACTCAGCGTCGTGGGCAGCGCCACCGGCGCCAGCTGCGGGTAGTCGCGGCTGAAGTGCAGGCCACGGCTTTCGTGCCGCGACTGCGCCGAGCGCACGATCAGGTCGGCGACCGTCACCAGGTTGCGCAGCTCCAGCAGGTCGCGCGTGACGTGGAAGGCGCTGTAGAACTCCTGGATCTCGCCCTGCAGCAGCCCGATGCGGTGCGCGGCGCGGTCCAGGCGCTTGTTGGTGCGGACGATGCCCACGTAGTCCCACATGAAGCGGCGCAGCTCGTCCCAATTGTGCGAGATCACGACGGCTTCGTCGGCGTCGGTCACGCGGCTGTCGTCCCAGGCGGGCACCGCCGGCGGCGCCGGCAGCGGCGTGGCCAGGATGTCGTTGGCGGCGGAGCGGGCGAACACCATGCACTCCACCAGCGAGTTGCTGGCCAGCCGGTTGGCCCCGTGCAGGCCGGTGTAGGCGGTCTCGCCGATCGCGTGCAGGCCGGCCAGGTCGGTGCGGCCGGACAGGTCCGTGTGCACGCCGCCGCAGGTGTAGTGGGCGGCCGGCACGACCGGGATCGGCTGCTTCGTGATGTCGATGCCCAGCTCCAGGCAGCGGGCGTGGATGTTCGGGAAGTGCTCCCGCACGAACTCCGGCGGCTGGTGCGAGATGTCCAGCAGCACGCAGTCGAGGCCGTGCTTCTTCATCTCGAAGTCGATCGCGCGCGCCACCACGTCGCGCGGGGCCAGTTCCAGCCGCGGGTCGTGGTTCGGCATGAAGCGCGTGCCATCCGGCAGCATCAGCCGGCCGCCTTCGCCGCGCACCGCTTCGGAGATCAGGAAGTTCTTGACGTGGGGGTGGTACAGGCAGGTCGGGTGGAACTGGATGAACTCCATGTTCGTCGCGCGGCAGCCCGCGCGCCAGGCCGCGGCGATGCCGTCGCCGGTCGCCGTGTCCGGGTTGGTCGTGTACAGGTAGACCTTGCCCGCGCCCCCGGTCGCCAGGATGGTGTGCGGCGCGCGGAAGGTGAGCACTTCGTCGGTGTCCTCGTCCAGCGCGTACAGGCCCAGGCAGCGGTTCGGCTGCTGGCCGAGCTTGGCGGCGTAGATCAGGTCCACCAGCATGTGGTGTTCCAGGATCGTGATGTTCGACGTGCGCTTCACGCGTTCGATCAGCGTCCGCTGCACCGCGGCGCCGGTGGCGTCGGTCACGTGCACGATGCGGCGGGCGCTGTGGCCGCCCTCGCGCGTGAGGTGCAGCTGGCCATCCTCCTCGGAGAAGGGCACGCCCAGCTGGCGCAGCCAGGCCACGCTCTCGGGCGCGTGCTCCACCACGAAGCGCGTGGCCTCGGGGTCGGACAGGCCGGCGCCGGCGACCAGGGTGTCGTCGACGTGGCTGTCGAAGCTGTCGCTCGCGTCCATCACGGCGGCGATGCCGCCCTGCGCCCAGCCGCTGGAGCCGTCGGACATCGCGCGCTTGGTGAGGATCGCGACCCGGTGCGTGGGCGCGAGGTGGAGCGCCGCGGACAGGCCCGCGAGGCCGCTGCCGACGATCAGGACGTCGAAATCGCGAGGAATGGCTTGGCTCACGATGTCTCCCGGAAAATCGTTGTGGTGCTGCTCAGGCCGGCTGGTAGGCGAGCCGGACGTAGATCGGCGCGTAGGCTTCGGCCTGCGTCAGCTCGATCAGGGTTTCCTTGGCCAGTTCGAGGGTGGCGATGAAGGTCACGATCAGCACCGGCACGCCGCGGGTGGGATCGAACAGCTGCTCGAACTCGACGAACTTGCGGCCCTGCAGCTTCTTGAGCACCAGGCTCATGTGCTCGCGCACCGACAGTTCCTCGCGCGTGATCTTGTGGTGCTGCACCAGCTTCGCTCGGCGCAGGATGTCGCGCCAGGCTTCCTGCAGGTCCAGGATGTGGACGTCGGGGAAGCGGGGCTGCAGCGACTGCTCGATGTAGACCTGCGCCCGCAGCACGTCGCGGCCCACCTGCGGCATCTCGTTGAGGCGGAAGGCGGCGGCCTTCATCTGCTCGTATTCGAGCAGGCGCCGCACCAGTTCCGCGCGTGGGTCCTCGGCTTCCTCGCCTTCGGCCGTCTTCTTGGGCGGCAGCAGCATGCGCGACTTGATCTCGATGAGCATGGCGGCCATCAGCAGGTATTCGGCGGCCAGTTCGAGGTTGCGCTCGCGGATCTCTTCGACGTACTGCAGGTACTGGCGGGTCACCGCCGCCATCGGGATGTCGAGGATGTTGAAGTTCTGCTTGCGGATCAGGTACAGCAGCAGGTCCAGCGGGCCCTCGAAGGCTTCGAGGAAGATCTCGAGCGCATCCGGCGGGATGTACAGGTCCTGCGGCAGGGCGAACAGGGGCTCGCCGTACAGGCGCGCGAGCGCGACCTGGTCCACCACCTCCGGCAGGCCGATCTCTTCGGCGGCAGTCGGCCGGACCGGCAGTTCCGGCAGGCTGGTTTCGCTGCTGTCCATCGGACCGCGCCGTCAGCGGCGCTGGCGCGGGTCGTCGCCGTAGGCGTAGGGCTTGGCGGGGACGCGCGCCTGCTTCCAGTCGTCGATCTGCTCGCGGTCCAGGTGCTTGTCCCACCAGATCGCCCGGCCGGCGCGCTGCTGCGCCTCCAGGTCGGGCTTCTCCGTCTTGAGCTGCGAAATGAACTCGGTCACGTCGGAGTTGTAGTCCGGGCGGCGGAAGATGCGGAGGAAGAGGCTGGCCATGGGGGGATTTTACTCGTGGGGTCCGGCCGGCCCTTTTGACCGGCGGCAGGGGACGCTCAGGCCGCCACTTCGTCCGAGGCCTGGTGGCGCTCCAGTTCGCCCAGGAAGCCGCTGCGCTCGATCACCCCGCGCGGCTGCTCGTGCAGGTTCTCGATCGCCAGCGACCCCTGCCGCAGCAGCACGACCTTGTGCAGCTGCCGCAGGGCGTCCAGCCCGGAGGTGTCCAGGTGGACCAGGTGCAGGGCGTCCAGCACGACGTCCGATCCGGGCGGCAGGCTTTCCACCGCCTGTACGATGGGATCGATCTTGGCGGTGGCGCCGAAGAACAGCGAGCCGTACAGCTCGTAGCGCAGGCGGCCGTCCTCGGTCGGCACCAGCTCCACGCGGAACAAGGAGCTCATGGTGCGGATGAACAGCACGCAGGCGGCGACCAGGCCCACCTGCACCGCCACGGTGAGGTCGAAGATCACCGTCAGCGCGAAGGTGCCCGTCATCAGCAGGCGGTAGTGGAGGCTGTACCTGGGCAGGTGCGCGAACTCGCGCCACTCGCCCATGTTCCAGGCCACGTAGAACAGGATGCCCGCCAGCACCGACAGCGGCACCAGCAGCGCCAGCGGCCCGGCCAGCAACACCACCGCCGCCAGCGTCAGGGCGTGGACCACGCCGGCGATCGGCGAGGTCGCTCCCGAGCGGACGTTGGTCACCGTGCGGGCGATGGTGCCGGTGGCGGGCATGCCGCCGAAGAAGGGCACCACGAAGTTGGCGATGCCCTGCGCCATGAGTTCCTGGTTGGGGTCGTGCCGCGGCAGGTTGGACACCTGGTCGGCCACGCGCGCGCACAGCAGCGACTCGATGGCCCCCAGCAGCGCGATGGTGAGCGTGGGCGTCACCAGCAGCTTCACCGTCGCCCAGCTGAAGTCCGGCAGCGCGAACGTGGGCAGCCCCGTGGGGATGTTGCCGAAGCGGCTGCCGATGGTTTCCACCGGCAGCCGGAAGTACCAGGCCAGCAGCGTGAGCGAGACCAGGGCCACGACGGGGCCGGGGACGCGCGCGCCGACTTCGCTCGCCTGGTGCATGCCGGGCACCTGTTGCGCCAGCTTCTTCACGGGCGACTGCGCATGCCAGACGCGCGGCCAGACGAACAGGCCGATCAGGCAGAAGCTGCCCAGCCCGAAGGCGTAGGGGTTGAATGAGTCGAGATGGGCGGCGATGGTGCCCAGTTGGGCGAAGAAGTCGGCGGGCATCTTCGCCACCGACAGCCCCATCCAGTCCTTGAGCTGCGAGGCCGCGATCAGCACCGCGATCCCGTTGGTGAAGCCGATGACGATGCTGACCGGCACGTAGCGCACCAGCCGCCCGAGCCGCAGCAGGCCCATGACGAACAGCAGCACGCCGGCGCAGGCGGTCGCGATCAGCAGGTTCGGCAGCCCGTAGCGCTCGAGGATGCCGTAGACGATGACGATGAAGGCGCCGGCGGGGCCGCCGATCTGCACGCTCGATCCCCCGAAGAGCGAGATCAGCAGGCCGGCGATGATGGCGGTCCAGAGGCCGGCTTCGGGCTTGAGGCCGGAGGCGATGGCGAATGCCATCGCCAGCGGCAGGGCGACGATGCCGACCGTGAGGCCGGCGCCCAGGTCGTGGACGAAACGCGGGCGGTCGTAAGCGCGCAGCGCGTCCAGCAGGCGGGGACGAAAGGCGAAGGAAATCAAGGGGGACTCCGGAAATCGAACGGAACGGGCGGGTTCAGTTCGCTGCCGGAGGGCCGCAGTGGTGCAGCCGGGTGATGAAGCGCCTGCGGCGGGAGAGCGGCAGGAGCGGGGTGGACATGGCCGAAAGTTTACGCCTTCGCCGGCGCCGGCCTACTTCCCCTCGTCGCCGCCGGGCAGGACCGCGCCGGCCACCGCGCCGACCGCCTTGCCCGTGAGCGTGACGGTGCCCACCGCGGCATCGACCGCCAGCGAACCGGCGGTGACGGCCAGGCCGGCGGCCGTGCCGGCGACCGTGATGACGGTGCAGCCGGAGAGGCTGAAAGCCACGAGGCCGACGAGGGCTGCGCGAGCGAAATACTGCATGCGCGCCAGCTTAACCGAGCTCCATCGGCCAGGCCGCTGCTTTACGTGGATGCGCAAGCTTTCGCGGCCGGGAGCGCAACACCTTTTGCATCTGGGCGCAGTCCGCGTTGCGCCCGCGCATCAGCGAACCCGCATCCCCGGCTCCGCGCCCGGCCACGGGTTGAGCACGTAGATCCCGCCGGCCTTGTCGTCCGCGTTGCTGGCGGCCAGCACCATGCCCTCGCTCACGCCGAACTTCATCTTGCGTGGCGCCAGGTTGGCCACCATCACCGTCAGCTTTCCGACCAGTTCCTCCGGCTTGTAGGCGGAGGCGATCCCCGCGAAGACGTTGCGCGTCTTGCCCTCGCCGATATCGAGCGTCAGCCGCAGCAGCTTCTTGGCGCCTTCGACGGACTCGCAGTTGACGATCTTCGCGATCCGCAGGTCGACCTTCGTGAAATCGTCGATGGTGATTTCCGGCGCGATCTCCTCGCCCCCGGGCGGCTGTCCGCTCGCCCCCCCGCTGGGGGCGGGCTGGGGTGGCGGCGCGCCTGCGCCGGCTTCCGCGGGAGGCTCGAACAGTGCATCGACCTGCTTCATGTCCACGCGCTGCATGAGATGCTTGTACTCGCCCACCTGGTGCCCCGCGCCCAGGGCCTTCACCGCGTTGTCCCAGTCCAGCGTCCCGCAGTTCAGGAACTTCTCCGCCTCCAGCGCCAGCTCCGGCAGCACCGGCTTCAGGCAGGCCGTCATCACCTTGAAGGCCTCCAGGCACTCCGAGCAGACCCTGGCCGCTTCCTCCCCCTTGCCTTCCTTCAGCAGCTTCCAGGGCGCGGCGGTGTCGAAGCGCGTGTTGACCTGGTCGGCGAAGGCCATCACCTCGCGCAGCGCCTTGCCGAACTCGCGCGTCTCGTACAGTTCCTTCACCGTCGCAACCAGCCCCGCGTGGTTCAGCGCCGAGGCGTCGCCGGCCACCAGCTTGCCCCCCGGCACGAACTTCACCGCGCGGCTGGCGATGTTCACGTACTTGCCGATCAGGTCGGCGTTCACGCGCGCGACGAAGTCGTCGGGGTTGAAGTCCACGTCCTCGACGCGCGAATTCAGCTTGGCGGCGATGTAGTAGCGCAGCCACTCGGGATTCATGCCCAGCGACAGGTACTTCAGCGGATCGATCCCCGTGCCGCGGCTCTTGGACATCTTCTCGCCGCTGACCGTGATGAAGCCGTGCACGTTCACCTGGTCCGGCGTCTTGCGGTCGCTGAACTTCAGCATCGCCGGCCAGAACAGGGTGTGGAAATACACGATGTCCTTGCCGATGAAGTGGACCTGCTCCACCGCCGGATCGGCCACGTACTGCTCGAAGCTCGCATCCGTGCGCGACGCGGGGTGCCAGTGGTTCTTCGCCTGGCCCTTGTCGAAGTGGTTCTTCAGGCTTGCGAGGTAGCCGATCGGCGCGTCCAGCCAGACGTAGAAGTACTTGCCGGGCGCGTCCGGGACCTCGATGCCGAAGTAGGGCGCGTCGCGGCTGATGTCCCAGTCGGCCATCCCGGCCTCGAACCATTCGCCGGCCTTCTTGGCCACTTCGGACTGGAGCTTGCCGTCCTGGGTCCACGCCTTCAGGAACTCGACCACCTCCGGCCTGGAGAGCTGGAAGAAATAGTGCTCGGACGTGCGCAGCTCCGGCCTGGCGCCGGTGAGCGTCGAATAGGGCTCGATCAATTGCGTGGGCGAGTAGACGCTGCTGCACACCTCGCAGGAATCGCCGTACTGGTCCTTCGCGTGGCAGGTCGGGCACTCGCCCTTGATGTAGCGGTCGGGCAGGAACATGCCCTTCACCGGGTCGTAGAACTGCTCGATCGTGCGGCTCGTGATGAGGCCGCTGGCCTTCAGGTGCCGGTAGATCTCCTGCGCCAGCTGGGTGTTTTCCGGGCTGTGCGTGGAGTGCCAGTTGTCGAAGCGGATGTGGAAGCCGTCCAGGTACTGCTTGCGGCCCGCCGCGATCTCGGCGACGAACTGCTCCGGGGTCTTCCCGGCCTTTTCGGCCGCGATCATGATCGGCGCGCCGTGCGCGTCGTCGGCACCGACGAAATGCACCATGCTGCCCTGCATGCGCTGGTGCCGCACCCAGATGTCGGCCTGGATGTACTCCATGATGTGGCCGATGTGGAACTTGCCGTTGGCGTAGGGCAGGGCGGTGGTGACGAAGAGCTTGCGCTGGGGCATGGGGGTTTTCCTGGGGAACCGGGGATTTTATTCGCGACCGCTACACTGGCGGAATTACCCGGAACCAAGGTTTATGGCCACCCAGGAACAGCTGCTTGCCGCCCTCGCGGGCGTGAAGGACCCGAATACGGGCAAGGATTTCGTCAGCACCAAGGCGCTGAAGAACGTGCACATCGAGGGCGGCGACGTCTCCTTCGACGTGGAACTCGGGTATCCCGCCAGGAGCCAGGTGCCCGCGCTGCGCAAGGCGCTGGTCGCGGCCGCCAAGGGCGTGCCCGGTGTCGCCAACGTCTCCGTCAACATCGCGACCAGGGTGGTCCCGCATGCCGTCCAGCGCGGCGTGCAGCTGATGCCCAACGTGAAGAACATCATCGCCGTGGCCTCCGGCAAGGGAGGCGTGGGCAAGAGCACCACGGCGGCCAACCTGGCGCTGGCCCTGGCGGCCGAGGGCGCCAGCGTCGGCGTGCTGGACGCCGACATCTACGGCCCCAGCCAGCCCATGATGCTGGGCATCTCGCGCCGTCCCGAGAGCGAGGACGGCCAGACCATGGAGCCGCTGGAGAACCACGGCGTGCAGGTCATGTCGATCGGCTTCCTGGTCAACCAGGACGAGGCCATGATCTGGCGCGGCCCCATGGCCACCCAGGCGCTGGAGCAGCTGCTGCGCCAGACCAACTGGAAGGACCTCGACTACCTGATCGTCGACATGCCCCCCGGCACCGGCGACATCCAGCTCACGCTGTCGCAGCGCGTGCCCATGACTGGCGCCGTGATCGTGACCACTCCGCAGGACATCGCCCTGATCGACGCCCGCAAGGCCGTCACCATGTTCGACAAGGTCGGCGTGCCGATCCTCGGCGTGGTGGAGAACATGGCGGTGCACGTCTGCAGCAACTGCGGCCACGCCGAGCACATCTTCGGCGATGGCGGCGGCAAGCGCTACGCGCAGGAGAAGGGCATCGACTTCCTGGGCGCGCTGCCGCTGTCGATGCAGATCCGCGAGCAGGCCGACAGCGGCAAGCCCACGGTCGTGGCCGACCCCGACGGCGAGGCCGCCGGCATCTACAAGAGCGTGGCGCGCCAGGTGGCGATCAAGATCGCCGCCAGGGGCAAGGACTTCTCCTCGAAGTTCCCCACCATCACGGTGTCGAAGAACACCTGAGGACACGGCCGTGATCGTGCGCCCCGCCACCGATGTCGCGGTGATCATGCGCAAGGTGCGCACGCACAGCCGCTGGCAGGAATGGAAGTGGGAGCTCGACGACGTCGTCGAGAACGAGGAGGCGTTCGGGACGGAGCCCCGGCTGCTGCACAGCGACCCCGATGGCGAACGCTGGCTGCACCCCGCCTTCCGCGTGGAGCTGTACCGCGACGACGCCGAAGGCTACTACCTGAACCTGAGCTCGCCCGCGCCCTGCTTCTTCGTGCTGTGGCGCATGGACGAAGAGCCGACGCTGGCCGACGAACCGATCGCCCGGCCGGTGATCGTGAGCCTGAGCTACCACGACGCCGGCCGCTGGCTGGACGCGCAGGAGACGGTGGAGCAGGTGCCCGCGCCGCCGGACGTGATCGAGTGGATGCGCGTCTTCGCCGAGGAGCACTACGTGCCCGAGCCGCGCCGGCGCAAGCGCCCGGAGAGCTTCCGCCGCCTGGAAGACCGCTTCGGGCAGCCGGCCTCGGTCAGCACGCACAAGAAGTACGGGCGGGAGAACTGAAGTGGGCGACGGGTTCCTGGGCCGGTGGTCGCGAAGGAAGGACGCCGTGCGCAAGGGGGAGGAGGTTGCGGCGGAAGCGGAGCTGAAGGTCCCAGTACCGCAACCTGCACCCCAACCCGCCCCCGCAGGCGGGACCGGAGAAGTGATTCCCTCTCCCCAGCCGGGAGAGGGCGGGGGTGAGGGGACGGCCGCCGCCGAGCCACCCCCCACGTTGGAAGACGCGCAGTCCCTCACCAAGGACTCCGACTTCACCCGCTTCACCAAACCCGACGTCGCCCCCGAGGTCCGGACCGCCGCCCTCAAGAAGCTCTTCGCCGACCCGCACTTCAACGTGATGGACGGGCTCGACGTCTACATCGACGACTACTCCAAGCCCGATCCCCTGCCGCCCGAGATGCTCAGGAAGCTCTCCAGCGCGAAGTTCCTCAAGCTCTTCGACGACGAGGAGGAGGAGAAGGATGCCGCCGCGGCCGAGGCGCCGACGAGGGAAAGCGCGCAGGACCCGGTGCCCGAAAACGTGGCACAGTCGGGCACCCCGACCGGACCAGCATTACCCCCGGCCGACGACCATGCCGACCCTGATCTGCGACTGCAACAAGACGATGCCCCTGGACGCACAGGCCCTGGGGCGGGCGCTGGATGAAAACCTGACGCTGCATTCCACGCTGTGCCGCCGCGAAGCCGGCGCGTTCCAGCAGGCCGTGAAGAGCGGCTCCGAGGTGGTGGTGGCGTGCACCCAGGAAAGGCGCCTGTTCGGCGAACTGGGGCAGCAAACCGAGGGCGCGGTCTCCCCGGTCCGCTTCGTCAACATCCGAGAGACTGGCGGCTGGAGCCGCGACGCGAAGAGCGCGGGCCCCAAGCTGGCCGCGCTGCTCGCCGCGGCGAAGCTGCCCGAACCGGAGCCGGTGCCCACCGTCACCTACAAGAGCGAAGGCCGGCTGCTCGTGATCGGCCCGCTGGAGCAGGCCGAGCGCTTCGCCGCCCTCCTGGGCGACACGCTGGACGTGACCCTCTTCTCGCGCGGCGGAAGCGGCGCGCAGGAGCGCCGCTTCCCCGTCGTGGCCGGCCGCATCGACCGCCTCACCGGCTGGCTCGGCGCGTTCCGGCTGTCCTGGTCGCAGGACAACCCGATCGACCTCGACCTGTGCACCCGCTGCAACGCCTGCGTGGCGGCCTGCCCCGAGCAGGCCATCGGGCTCGACTACCAGGTCGACCTGGGGGCCTGCAAGAGCCACCGTGACTGCGTGAAGGCCTGCGAGGTCGCCGGCGCCATCGACTTCACGCGCGCGCCGGTGGCGCACGAAGACACCTACGACCTGGTGCTGGACCTGCGGCAGCAGCCCGCGTTCCTCCAGCACGCGCCGCCGCAAGGCTATTTCCACCTGCCCGCGGGCGAGGCGAACGGTCCGAAGGCGCTGGACGTCGCGCTCAAGCTGCGCGAACTGGTCGGCGAATTCGAGAAGCCGAAGTTCTTCGCCTACCGGCAGAAACTGTGCGCCCACAGCCGCAACGAGAAGGTCGGCTGCAATGCCTGCGTGGACATCTGCTCGGCGGAGGCGATCTCCAGCGAGAAGTCCCGCCAGCAGATCAAGGTCGATGCCAACCTGTGCGTCGGCTGCGGCGCGTGCACCACCGTCTGTCCGACCGGCGCGCTGAGCTACGTCTACCCGCGCGCCGGCGAGCAGGGCACGAAGATCCGCACCTTGCTGTCGACGTACGAGCGGGCCGGCGGCGTCGCGCCCATCCTGCTGCTGCACAGCCAGGAGCGCGGCCAGGCGCTGGTCGAGGAGCTCGGTCGCGCGGCCCGCGTCGGCGCCGCCGCGGGCGTGCCGGCCAACGTGATCCCGCTGGCGCTCTGGCACGTGGCCAGCACCGGCATCGACCTGTGGCTGACCGCGGTGGCGCAGGGCGCGGCGCACGTCGCGCTGCTCGCGACCCACGAAGAAGCGCCGCAGTACCTGGACGCGCTCGAGCAGCAGATGCAGGTCGCGCAGGCCATCGTCGAAGGCCTCGGCTACCAGGGTCGCCACTTCAGCCTGCTGCGCAGCCGCGGCGCCGGCGATCTCGACCAGGACCTGCAGTTGCTCGCCCAGCGCCGCGGCGCCACGCCGAAGGCGCGCGCCCGCTTCGCCGTCGCCGCCGAGAAGCGCACGACGCTGGAGCTCGCGCTGGACCATCTCATCGAGCACGCGCCCGCGAAGCCGGAAGCCATCGCCCTGCCGCCCGGCGCGCCCTTCGGGGCCATCGTCGTCGACAAGGACAAATGCACGATGTGCATGAGTTGCGTCGGAGCCTGCCCCGCCAGCGCGCTGCAGGACAACCCGCAGGCGCCGCAACTGCGCATGGTCGAAAGCAACTGCGTGCAGTGCGGGCTCTGCGCGAAGACCTGCCCGGAGAAGGCGATCACGCTGCAGCCCCGGCTGTCGCTCGCGCCCGAGCGCAAGCAGCCGCGCGTGCTCAACGAGGCGCAGCCCTATGCCTGCATCCGCTGCGGCAAGGCCTTCGGCACCCTGCGCGGTATCGAATCCATGATCGGCAAGCTGGCCGGCCATTCGATGTTCCAGGGCGCCGCGCTGGACCGCCTGAAGATGTGCAGCGACTGCCGCGTGATCGACATCTATTCCGCCAGCGACGAAGACCGCATTTCGGATCTATGAGTTTCGGATCTATGAGCGAGCCCCTGCCCACCACCAGCGCGCTCGACGAGGAGACCGCGCGCGCCGAGATCTACGGCCTGCTCTCCCAGCTGTTCTACGCGCCGCCGGCCGCGCCCCTGCTGGAGGCCCTGCGGGTCGCACCCACCGAGGCGCCGGCCCAGGGGGCGTTCCTGGAGGAGCCCTGGCGCGCGCTGGTCGGCGCCGCGCGCGCGCAGGACGGCGCGGAGATCGGCGAGGAGTACGACGCCCTCTTCGGCGGAGTGGGCAAGCCCGAGGTCTACCTCTTCGGCTCCCACTACATCAGCGGCTATCTGAACGAGAAGCCGCTCGTGCGCCTGCGCAACACGCTCGCCGCGCTGGGCCTGTCGCGCGACGAAGCGATGCCGGAAACGGAGGACCACGTGGCCTACGAGCTCGAGGTGATGCGCTACCTCATCGCCGGCGACGATATGGCCGTGGCCAACCTCACGCGGCAGCGCGAGTTCTTCGCGGAGCACCTGCAGCCCTGGATTCATTCCTTGTGCGATGCAATAAGTTCGCATCCGAAGGCGCGCTTCTATGCGGTGCTGGCTGACTTCACGCGAGCTTTCGTGAACATCGAAGCGCAAGGCTTCGACATGCTCGCGTAACGCTCTTGGCCTAAGGGCTTTCCCTCGGAGTCCCGTTTGTTCCATCCACTGGTCGGATGGAACGCCGCTCTGCGCGTCGCTCGCGCGCGCCGGAACCTGTCGGGCTCCTGTCGGGACTCCGTGCGTTCGCGTTTTCCCTGAGCATCGAGCTTGATTTCGAATTGCCGCGGTTTACTTGCTCCACTACAGTTATGTGCAGAAGTTCATAAGAGCTTGAAGGAGACGTCCATGTCCGATTCGCAGGCCAAGCCATCGCGCCGGGGCTTCATGCTCGGTGCCGCCGTCGCGGGCGCGGCCACTGCCGCCGTCGTCACGCTGCCCAAGTCACCCGCGCCCGAGACAACCGTCTCGGAAGAAACGCCGCCCAAGCCCGAGAACGGCGGCGGCTACCGCGTGACCGAACACGTGAAGCGTTACTACAAGAGCACGCTCGTCTAACTCGCTGGAGAGTTCCATGTTGCTGACCAAGAAGACGGGTGGCACCCAGGTTGCCGCGCGCTCGCCGTTCGTGCACAGCCTGCAGCGCGGGTTGGCCGCGGCTCTGCCCACCATGGACCGCCGCGCATTCCTGCGCCGGTCCGGCCTCGGGGTGGGCGTGGGCATCGCCGCCTCGTCGTTGACGCTGGTGAAGAAGGCAAAGGCGGCGGATGGCAAGGGCCCCGCGGTCGGAGACGGCCGCGTCGAAGTCAAGCGCACCGTCTGCACGCACTGCTCGGTGGGCTGCGCCATCGACGCGGTGGTGGAGAACGGACTGTGGGTGCGCCAGGAGCCGGTGTTCGATTCGCCGATCAACCTCGGCGCGCACTGCTGCAAGGGCGCCGCGATCCGCGAGCACGGCCACGGCGAGTTCCGCCTGCGCTATCCCATGAAGCTGGTGAACGGCAAGTACCAGCGCATCTCCTGGGACCAGGCGCTCGATGAAATCACCGCCAGGCTGCAGGACCTGCGCAAGGCCAGCGGCCCGGAATCGGTGTTCTGGATCGGTTCGTCCAAGCACTCGAACGAGCAGTCGTACCTGATGCGCAAGTTCGTGAGCCTCTGGGGCAGCAACAACTGCGACCACCAGGCGCGCATCTGCCACTCCACCACGGTGGCCGGCGTGGCCAACACCTGGGGCTACGGCGCGATGACCAACTCGTACAACGACCTGCAGAACAGCAAGGCGGCGTTGTACATCGGCTCCAACGCCGCGGAGGCGCACCCGGTCTCCATGCTGCACATGCTGCACGCCAAGGAGAACGGCACCAAGCTGATGGTGGCGGACCCGCGCTTCACGCGCACGGCAGCAAAGGCGGACCAGTACATCCGCTTCCGCTCCGGCTCCGACATCCCCTTCCTGTTCGGCGTGCTGTACCACGTCTTCAAGAACGGCTGGGAAGACAAGAAGTACCTCAATGACCGCGTGTACGGCATGGACAAGGTCCGCGAGGACGTGCTGGCCAAGTGGACCCCCGACAAGGTGCAGGAGGCCTGCGGCGTGCCCGAGGCGGAAGTGTTCAAGGTCGCCCAGACGATGGCGATGAACCGGCCCTCCACCATCGTGTGGTGCATGGGCCAGACGCAGCACTCGATCGGCAACGCGATGGTGCGTGCGTCCTGCATCCTGCAACTGGCGCTGGGCAACATCGGCGTCGCCGGCGGCGGCGCCAACATCTTCCGCGGCCACGACAACGTGCAGGGCGCCACCGACGTCGGCCCCAACCCCGACTCGCTGCCCGGCTACTACGGCATCGCCGAAGGCGCATGGCGCCACTACGCCAAGGTCTGGAACGTCGACTACGACTGGATCAAGGGCCGCTTCCAGAACGCCACGATGATGACCAAGCCGGGCATGACGGTCTCGCGCTGGATCGACGGCGTGCTGGAGAAGAACGAGCTCCTCGACCAGGACCCGAACCTGCGCGGCGTCTTCTACTGGGGCCACGCGCCGAACTCCCAGACCCGCGGCCTCGAGATGAAGCGCGCGATGGACAAGCTGGACCTGCTGGTCGTCGTCGACCCGTATCCGTCCGCCACCGCCGCGATGGCGGCCATGCCCGGGCAGGAGGGCGACCTCAACCCGAACCGCGCGGTGTACCTGCTGCCGGCGGCCACCCAGTTCGAGACCAGCGGCTCCTGCACGGCGTCCAACCGCTCGCTGCAGTGGCGCGAGAAGGTGATCGAGCCGCTGTGGGAAAGCCGCAGCGACCACATGATCATGTACCAACTGGCGCAGAAGCTCGGCTTCGGCGCCGAACTGACCAAGAACTACAAGATGCAGAAGGTCAAGGGCATGGACGAACCCGTGCCCGAGGACATCCTGCGTGAAATCAACAAGTCCAACTGGACGATCGGCTACACGGGCCAGAGCCCCGAGCGCCTGAAGGCCCACATGAAGAACATGGCGGCCTTCGACGTCAAGACGCTCAAGTGCAAGGGCAACGTCAAGGACAAGGACACCGGCTACGACCTGACCGGAGACTACTTCGGCCTGCCGTGGCCCTGCTACGGCACGCCCGAACTGAAGCATCCGGGCTCGCCGAACCTGTACGACACGACCAAGCACGTGATGGATGGCGGCGGCTGCTTCCGCGCCAACTTCGGCGTGGAGAAGGACGGCGTCAACCTGCTGGCCGAGGACGGCTCCTTCCCGGTGGGCTGCGAGATCCAGACCGGCTACCCCGAGGTCGACCACGTCCTGGTCAAGAAGCTGGGCTGGTGGGAAGAGCTCACGCCGGAGGAACGCTCCGCGGCCGAAGGCAAGAACTGGAAGACCGACCTGTCCGGCGGCCTGATCCGCGTGGCGATGAAGAACCACGGCGTGCACTGCTTCGGCAACGCCAAGGCGCGCGCGGTGGTCTGGAACTTCCCCGACCCGATCCCGCAGCACCGCGAACCGATCTACAGCACGCGTCCGGACCTGGTCGCCAAGTACCCGACGCACGACGACAAGAAGGCTTTCTGGCGCACGCCGACGCTCTACAAGACGCTGCAGCAGAAGAACCTGACGGACAAGGTCGCCGAGAAGTTCCCGCTGATCCTGACCTCGGGCCGCCTGACGGAGTACGAAGGCGGTGGCGAGGAGACCCGGTCCAACCCGTGGCTGGCCGAACTGCAGCAGGAAGCGTTCGTCGAGATCAATCCGCAGACGGCCGCCGCCAAGGGCATCAAGCAGGGCGACCGCGTCTGGCTGCGCACGCCGACCGGCGCGCAGCTGAACGTGCAGGCGCTGGTGACGGAGCGCGTCGGCCCCGACACGTGCTGGATGCCGTTCCACTTCTCGGGCCGCTGGCAGGGCAACGACATGCTGGCGTACTACCCGAACGGGGCAGCGCCCGTGGTCCGCGGCGAGGCGGTCAACACCGCCACGACCTACGGCTACGACAGCGTCACCATGATGCAAGAGACCAAGACGACGATCTGCAATATCGAGCGCGCGTGAGGAGACCACGATGGCAAGAATGAAATTCATCTGTGACTCCGAGCGTTGCATCGAATGCAACAGTTGCGTCACGGCCTGCAAGAACGAGCACGAGGTCCCTTGGGGCGTGAACCGCCGCCGCGTGGTGACCCTGAACGACGGCGTGCCGGGCGAGCGCTCGGTCTCGGTCGCCTGCATGCACTGCTCCGACGCGCCGTGCATGGCGGTGTGCCCGGTCAACTGCTTCTACCGCACCGAAGAGGGCGTGGTGCTGCACGACAAGGACACCTGCATCGGCTGCGGCTACTGCAGCTATGCCTGCCCGTTCGGCGCGCCGCAGTTCCCCGCCGCCGGCACCTTCGGGGTGCGCGGCAAGATGGACAAGTGCACCTTCTGCGCCGGCGGCCCCGAGGCCAACGGCTCGCAGGCCGAGTTCGAGAAGTACGGCCGCAACCGCCTGGCCGAGGGCAAGCTGCCCGCCTGCGCCGAGATGTGCTCGACCAAGGCGCTGCTGGGCGGCGACGGCGATGTCATCGCCGACATCTTCCGCAACCGCGTGCTCAAGCGCGGCAAGGGCGCGGAAGTGTGGGGCTGGGGCACCGCCTACGGCTCCAAGCAGGCCGGCCAACCGGGAGGTGCCAAGTCGTGAGAACCGTCCTCGTCCTTGCGCTCGCGGCCCTGGCCCTGGCGGCCTGCGCCGAACGCGAGCAGACCGCCAGCGGCATCAAGAGCGACGCCGCCCCGTTCAACGGCACCAACAAGCAGCCGCCCTACACGGCGGTGGGCTGGAAGCCCGGCGACCGCGCCAACTGGGAACAGCAGCTGAAAACCCGCACGGTCAACGGGCAGAACGACTATGTCAAGGTTCCTTGATCTCCTCGCCGCGGGCGTGCTGGCGGCGACCCTGGCCGGCAGCGCGCTCGCGCAGTCGCAAAGCTCCACGCCCGCGGGCGGCGGCTCCACCGCCACGCCCACGGGCGCCGCACCCGGCGCGAAGCTGGCGCCCGAGGACCTGCCCCCCGGCCAGCAGCAGGGCGTGCCGGGCATCCAGGGCCAGAACATCTTCGAGGTCAAGCCGGAGGTGAAGCGCGATGCCTCGTCCGAGCCGGGCTACCTGCAGCAGAACAACGGCCAGCGCAACGCGGTCCAGCCGGGCAACAACGCGCCGATGTGGCGCGGGGTGCAGGCGGGGCGCGAAGGCTACAGCAGCCTGCCCAAGTCGCAGGCGCCGGAGGCCGGCGTCCTGATCCAGGAACCGGTGCAGTACCCCGGTTCGCGCATGACCACAGCCGGCCAGGCCTGGCGCGAGGTGCGCAACAACTGGATCATCCCCTACGGCGGCGCGCTGCTGCTGATCGCGGTGCTGGGGCTCGGGATCTTCTACTTCGTCAAGGGTCCCCTGGGCCATGCGACCGTCGACAGCGGCCCGATGCGCATCGAGCGCTTCACGCCCTTCGAACGCGCCGCCCATTGGGTCAATGCGATCGCCTTCGTCGTGCTGGGCCTCTCCGGCATCGTCATGGCCTTCGGCAAGTTCTTCCTGCTGCCGGTGATGGGCCTGACGCTGTTCGGCTACTTCACCTACCTGCTGAAGAACCTGCACAACTTCTTCGGGCCCCTGTTCGCCGTGTCGCTGGTGATCGTGATCGTCGCCTTCATCCGCGACAACTTCCCGCAGAAGGGCGACCTGCGGTGGCTGCTGCGCCTGGGCGGCATGCTGGGCGGCAACGAAATGCCCTCGCATCGCTTCAACGCCATGGAGAAGGTGATCTTCTGGGTCGGCACCCTGCTGCTGGGCGTGATCGTGGTCGGTTCCGGCCTGGTGATGGACAAGCTGATCCCCAGCCTGCTCTACGACCGCCAGACCATGCAGGTCACCAACATGATCCACGCGACGGCCGCGGCCCTGATGCTGGCGATCATGTTCCTGCACATCTACGTCGGCACCGTCGGCTTCCGCGGCGCCTATACGGGGATGCGGCACGGCTACGTCAACGAGCCGTGGGCGAAGGAACACCACGCCTACTGGTACGAGGACATCAGGGCCGGCAAGGTTCCGGCCCAGCGGAGCAAGCCGGCCGAGGTGGCAGGCGGCACGCAGGCCGTGCACACCGTCTAAGGAGAGAACGACGATGATCCGTCTGACGATGACCGCCCTCGCGCTGGCCGTGGCGGGGACCGCCGTGGCCAAGCTCCCGCCGCCGGACGAGGCCGCCAAGGCCAAGGCCGCGGAAGCAGCCGCGAAGACGGCCTGGCAGGGCAAGGTGGACGCCTTCAAGCTGTGCCAGGTGCAGGACCGCGTGGCCGCGAAGTACAAGGCCAGCCACCCGCCGAAGGCGCCGGCCGCCGCGGCGTCGGGCGCTCCGGCTGCGGCAAGCCCCGCGCCCGCCGCTGCCGCCGCCCCCGCTGCGGCAACCCCGACGCCGGCCGCTGCTGCCGCCCCGGCTGCGGCAACTGCGACGCCCGCGGCCGCAGCCGCCAAGCCGCCGACCCCGACGTCCGCGACGGCGTCCCAGGGCGGCAGCACCCCCGTGGCCGTGGTCGCCGCCCCGGGCGCGGTGACCAACCCGCCCTGCGCCGATCCGGGCCCGTTCGCCTACGCCCCGCCGGAGCAGAAGCCGCTGGAAGCGTCGGGCGCCCATTCGCCCGCGGCCAACGCGACCAGCCCGCCCAGCGTGCGCGCCGAGTCGGGCACCATGACCTCCGGCAAGACCGGCCAGGCGCCCAAGCAGTAAGCGCCCCCACGCCGGCGAAGGCCAGCCCCTCGGGCTGGCCTTTTCATTTGCGGTAGCCTCTCGCCAATGACCCGCCCCGTGCTCACCGATGCCCGCGCGCCCCTCACGCGCAGCGTGGAGATCCTCAACGAATTCGGCGAGACGGAAACCATCTCCATCCCGGCCGAGCGCGACCTGACGCTCTATGTGGACAGGCGCGAGTTGGTGACCCTCATGACCCTGGGCGCGCATCCGGAATGGCTGGTGCTCGGCTACCTGCGCAACCAGCGCCTGGTCGACTCGCCCGCCGCCATCGAGTCGGTCACGGTCGACTGGGAGGTCAACGCCGCCGCGGTGAAGACCCGTGACGGCATCGATCGCATCGAGGAGCGCACCGCCCACCGCGTGGTCACCACGGGCTGCGGGCAGGGCAGCGTGTTCGGGCACATGATGGAGGAGATCGACGCCTCGCCGCTGCCCGAAGCGCGCATCACACAGAAGCAGCTCTACGGAATCGTCAATGCGATCCGGTTGCAGGAGACCACGTACAAGTCCGCCGGCTCGGTGCACGGCTGCGCACTGTTCCGGGGCGAGGAGATGCTGCTCTTCGTGGAAGACGTGGGCCGTCACAACGCGATCGACACCATCGCCGGCTGGATGTGGCTGCGCGAGCTGGAGGCGCCGCTGGCGCCCACGCGCGAGCAGCCGCTGGTCTTCTACACCACGGGCCGGCTGACCAGCGAGATGGTGATCAAGTCCGCCCAGATGGGCGTGGCCATCGTCGTGTCGCGCAGCGGGACCACGCAGATGGGATACGAGATCGCCGAGCGCATCGGCCTGTGCACCATCGGCCGTGCGACCAACCGGCACTTCCTCTGCTACACCGCGCCCGGGCGCCTCGCGCTGCAGCCGGAGCTGGCAGGCAACCGTCTGCGCGCCGGCGCGTGATCTCCGGCGCTCCCTTTGGCATGATGCGATGATGAACGAGACCGCCGCCGGCCCGGGCGCCGGCGCACCGCCGGCCGCGCTGGGCACGCGCGCCTGGCTGCGCGAAGGGCTGCGGGCCGCCTTCCTGCGGCCGCCGCGCATCGGCAACGCCCGGGTGCGGCCGCGAGAACTGCTGCAACTGGCCCTCGTTGCGATCCTGGTGGAGATCGCGCTCGGCCGGCTGGAGATCGACGGCCCCGCCGACTTCGTCCTGCGCGCCTGGCTGGCACCGTGGTGGTCGCTGGGCGCCATCCTGGTGCTGCTCTGGACGCTGCTCGGGGCCGGCGCCGCGGAGGGCGACGTCCCTCGCCCCGGCGCGGCGAACTGGATCGCGCTGTGGCTGGTCGCGGCGCTGCCGCCCGGCGTCGTGTCGCAGCTCCTGGGCATCGCGCATGCGCGCGGCATGCTGCCGCCGCAGCTGTCCGAATCGGCCTCGTTCGCCTGGGGCAGCTACCTGCTGCTGTGGATCTGGAGCATCGCCATCGCGGTGGCGCTGGGGCGCGCCTTCGGCCTGCGGCGGCGGCGGCTCGCGGCCCTGGCGGCCGGCCTGGTCCTGATCTTCGGGCTCACCGCATGGCAGTTCCCGGAGCGGGCCTGGGAGTCGCCGACCGCCGCCGCCCCCGAAGAGGCCGCGTCGCTGGTCCTCACGCAGGAGAACTTCGAGACGCAGCAGGCGCTGTTCGAGCGCGCCCGCTCGGAGCTGGCGCCCGAGCGCCCCGGCGTGCCCGACGTGTACGGGATCGTCTTCGCGCCCTTCGCCGCCGAAGACGTGTTCCTGAAGGAAAGCACGATGGTGGCCGAGGTGCTGGCGCAGCGCTTCGATGCCAAGGGCCGCGTGCTGCAGCTGGTGAACCACGTCGACACGGTGGAGTCGCTGCCCTGGGCCACGCCGCTGAACCTGAAGCGTGCCATCGACGCGGTCGCGGAGCGCATGGACCGCGACCACGACGTGCTCGTGATCTACCTGACCTCGCATGCCGCGCGCGACTTCCAGCTCGCGGCCGCGCATCCGCCGCTCACCGTGGAGTCGGTGAGCCCGGGCGAGCTGCGCGTGGCGCTGGACGAGGCCGGCATCCGCAACCGCGTGATCGCGATCTCCGCCTGCTATTCCGGCGGCTGGGTCGGCCCGCTGGCGAGCGACACGACCCTGGTGATGACCGCCGCCGACGCCGACCACACCTCCTATGGCTGCGGGCGCCTGTCCGACCTGACCTACTTCGGCCGCGCCGTCTTCGACGAGCAGCTGCGCCGCACCCACTCCTTCGAGCAGGCCTTCGCCTCCGCCGTGCCGGTGATCCGCCAGCGCGAGGAGGAGGCCGGCAAGGCCGATGGTTTCTCCAATCCCCAGATCAGCGTGGGCGAAGGCATCAGGCCGCTGCTGAAGGCGCTGGAGTCGCGGCTCGACGCGATCCCGCCTTCGACGCGACCCTGAGCCGCTCCCGCGCAGGAAGTCCGGCATGACGATGATTCGAGCCGGGGCGCTCGGCTGGCGCACCCTGTGGCGCGACCTGCGCGGCGGCGAGCTGCGCCTCCTGATCGTGGCCGTCACCCTGGCGGTGGCGGCGCTCACCGCGGTGGGCTTCTTCGCCGACCGCCTCCAGTCCGGGCTGGAACGCGACGCGCGCCAGCTCCTGGGCGGCGACGCGGTGGTGGTGAGCGACCAGCCCACGCCCCCGCAGTTCGATCGGCAGGCGCGCAGCCTCGGGCTGCGCAGCGTGACCACCCTGCTGTTCCCCTCCATGGCGCGCGCGCCCGAGGCGCGGGGCGGCACGAGCCGGCTGGTGGCGCTCAAGGCCGTCGCCGACGGCTACCCCCTGCGCGGCCGGCTGCAGGTGGCGCAAGACGCGGAGGGGCCGGGGCGTCCTGCCAGCGGAGTGCCCGGTCGCGGCGAAGCCTGGGTCGATCCCGCGCTGCTCGAGGCGCTGGGCGTGCAGGTCGGCGACCCGCTGCTGCTGGGGGACTCGCAGCTGCGCATCACGCGCGTGATCACGCTGGAGCCCGATCGCGGCGCCGGCTTCCTGAGCTTCGCGCCGCGCGTCATGATCCACGTGGACGAACTCCCGGCCACGCGGCTGGTGCAGCCGGCGAGCCGGATCGGGTACCGCTTCGCGGTGGCCGGCGAGGACGCCGCAGTCGCCCGCTTCTCCGACTGGGCGGTGGCCGAGGCGAAGAAGCCGGAGGTCCGCGGCGTGCGCGTCGAGTCGCTCGAAGGGGGCCGGCCGGAGATGCGGCAGACGCTCGATCGGGCCGAGAAGTTCCTCAACCTGGTGGCGCTGCTCGCCGCGCTCCTGAGCGCCGTGGCCGTGGCGCTGGCCGCGCGCGGCTTCGCCACCCGGCACCTGGACGACTGCGCCATGTTGCGCGTGCTGGGGCAGAGCCAGCGCACCATCGCCGGCAGCTATGCCTTCGAATTCGGCATGGTGGGCTTGTTCGCCAGCGTCACGGGCGTGGCGCTGGGCTTCGCCGTGCACTTCGTGTTCGTCGCCATGCTGGGCGGGCTGGTCGAAGCGAGCCTGCCCCCGCCCGGCCCCTGGCCGGTGGTGTTCGGCCTGGGCATGGGCCTCACCCTGCTGTTCGCCTTCGGGCTGCCGCCGGTGCTGCAGCTGGCGCAGGTGCCGGCGCTGCGCGTGATCCGGCGCGACGTCGGCAACCTCCGGCCTGCTTCCCTGCTGGTGCTGGGCATCGGCGTCGCCGGCTTCGCGGCGTTGCTGCTGGCCGCCAGCAGCGACCTCTGGCTCGGGGCGATCGCGGTCGGCGGCTTCGCCGGCGCGGTCCTGGTGTTCGCGGGGCTCAGCTGGCTTGCCGTGCAGCTGCTGCGGCGGGTCGTGCACGAGGCCACCGCGCCGCGCTGGCTGGTGCTCGCCACGCGGCAGATCGGCGCGCGTCCGGCCTACGCGGTGGTCCAGAGCAGCGCGCTGGCGGTGGGCCTGCTCGCGCTGATGCTGCTGGTGCTGCTGCGCACCGACCTGATCGCGAGCTGGCGCCAGGCCACCCCGGCCGATGCGCCCAACCGCTTCGTGATCAACGTGATGCCGGAGCAGTCGGAGGCCTTCCTCGCGCGGCTGCGGGGCGCGGGCGTGCAGCGCCTGGACTGGTATCCGATGTTCCGCGGCCGGCTGGTGGCGGTGAACGGGCGCACCGTCGCGCCCGACGATTTCAGCGAGGACCGCGCGCGCCGCCTGCTCGATCGCGAATTCAACCTCTCGTTCTCGGCGCAGCAGCCGCCGCACAACCAGGTCGTCGCCGGCCGCTGGACGCCGGGGGAGCAGGGCGCCGTGAGCGTGGAGCAGGGCCTGGCCGCGACGCTGGGGCTGCGCCTGGGCGACACGCTGCGGTTCGACGTGGCCGGCGTCACGAGCGAGGCCCGCATCACGTCGCTGCGCAAGCTGGACTGGCAGTCGATGCGCGCCAACTTCTTCGTGATGTATCCGGTGAGCACGCTGCCCGGCATGCCGGTCACCTACATGGGCGCGTTCCGCGCGCCCGAGCGCAAGGGCTTCGACAACGCGCTGGTGCGCGAATTCCCGAACATCACGGACGTCGACATGACGGCCACCCTGAACCAGGTGCAGGGCGTCCTGGACAAGGTGATCCGCGCGGTGGAGTTCCTGTTCGGGTTCACGCTCGCCGCCGGCGTGGTGGTGCTGTTCGCCGCAGTCACCGCCACGCGCGAGGAGCGGGCGCGCGAGTTCGCGATCATGCGCGCGGTCGGCGCGCGCGGGGCGCTGCTGAGGCAGGTGCAGCGGGCGGAGCTGGCGGGCATCGGGCTGCTCGCGGGCTTCCTGGCCAGCGTGGTGGCGTCGATCGTCGGCTGGGCGCTGGCGAAGTACGCCTTCGATTTCACGTGGACCGCCTCGCCGCTGGTGCCCGTGGCCGGCTCGGTGGCGGGCGCCCTGCTGGCGCTGGCGGCGGGCTGGTGGGGGCTGCGCGAAGTGCTGAACCGCCCGGTGGTGGAAACCTTGCGCAAGGCGGCCGAATAGGGTTCTTGGGACAATCGGCGGATGGAGATCCAAGACAAGCCGCCCTTCGAGACCCCTTTCGAGTGGATCGGCGGCGAAGAGAAAGTGAAGGCCCTGGTCGAACGCTTCTACGACCTGATGGAACTGGAGACGGGCTATGGCGCCGTGCGCGCCACCCATGGCGTCGACCTGGAGCGCGCGCGCCAGAACCTGTTCTGGTTCCTGTGCGGCTGGCTCGGCGGGCCGCAGCACTACACCGACCGCTTCGGCCACCCGCGCCTGCGGGCGCGGCACCTACCGTTCAGGATCGGCATCCAGGAGCGGGACGAGTGGCTGGCGTGCATGGACGAAGCGATGGGTGACGTGGGGGTGGACGAGACCCTGCGGGCGCGGCTGCGGGAGTCCTTCTTCCAGACCGCCGACTGGATGAGAAACACGGCCGGCTGACGCCGGGGTTCCCGTCGGTCGCCTCCAGGCTACGAGGCTGGCTTCAGCAGCACCACCACCGCCCCCGCCCCGCCTTCGTCCCCCCGCGCCTGCACGAAGGCGAGCACCTCGTTCTTCTGCACCAGCCAGCTGTGCACCTTGCCCTTGAGCACCGGCGTCTTGCCCGGTGAGCCCAGCCCTTTGCCGTGCACCACGCGCACGCAGCGCAGGCCCCCGCGCACGGCTTCGCGCAGGAAGCTCGCCAGGGCCTCGCGCGCGTCGTCCGTGCGCAGGCCGTGCAGGTCGATCTCCGACTGGATGCTCCACTCGCCGCGGCGCAGCTTGCGGGCGACATCGATGCCGATGCCGGGCCGGCGGAAGCTCATGGCCTCGTCCACCTCCAGCAGCGTGGAGGCGTCGAATTCGTCGCTGATGGACTCCTTCAGCACCCGCTGGTCGTCGAGCTGGCGCTGCGCTGCGATGGGCGCCACCGGCTCCGGAGGGTGGTGCACGCGGCCGTGCGAGCGCAGCTTCTGCACCGGGCCCGCGGCTTTCTGGAACAGGTTGCGCTCGGATTCAGCGCGCTTCTGCGCCTCCGCGCGCTTCGCGGCCTCTTCGCGCGCGATGCGTTCGCGCTCGGCGACCTGCGTCCTGATCGCATGCAGGTCCTGCAGGGACTTCGCTTTCAAATCAACCCTTTCTCCGCCATCGACAAGGCCTGCCCCGGCGCGACGATGACATGATCCAGCACCCGCACGTCCACCAGCGCCAGCGCCGCCTTCAGCGTCTGCGTCAGCGCCTCGTCGGCCCGCGAAGGCTGCACCGTGCCGCTCGGGTGGTTGTGCGCCAGCACCACGGCGGCCGCATGGTGCTGCAGCGATTTCAGGACGACCTCGCGCGGGTACACGCTGGTCTGAGTCAGCGTGCCGCGGAAGAGTTCTTCCATGGCGATGAGGCGGTTCTGCGCATCGAGGAACAGGGCGGCGAAGACTTCGTGCGGCCGGCGGGCCAGGTGCAGTTGCAGGTAATTTTTCACGGCGTCGGGCGAGCTGAACACCTCGCGTTCCCTCAGTTGCTCCGCTACCGCTCGTCGGGCGAGTTCCAGCACCGCCAGCAGCTCGGAGCGCTTGGCCGTGCCCCCCAGGCCGTGGACGCAGCGCAGTTCGTCGCCGCTGGCGTGCAGCAGCCCTGCCAGGCCCCGGAAGCGCTCCAGCACCTCCTGCGCCATCTGGAACACGCCGCGGCCGCGGGTGCCGGTGCGCAGCAGCAGGGCCAGCAGCTCGGTGTCGCTCAGGGCCGCCGGCCCGCGCGCCAGCAGCTTTTCGCGCGGCCGGGCGTCCGCCGGGAGGTCTTTGAGGGCCATCATCTCACCCCTTGCCCCGACTTCTTAAAATGGAGGGCCAGTTTATCGGGACTTCCATGGCCTCCTCCACGCCCCGGGTGCAACCGGGCTCCTTCCTCACGCTGCATTACCGCCTCGCGGGCCCCTACGGCGACATCATCAACACCTTCGAGGGCAAGCCCTCGACGCTGACCGTGGGCAACAGCGAGCTCTCGCCGGCGATCGAGCAGCGCCTGCTGGGCCTGGAAGAGGGCACCCGGACGCAATTCGAGATCCCCGCCGGCGAAGCCTTCGGCGAACGCAATCCCGAGATGGTGCGCTGGGTCGCACGCAAACTGCTGGTGCAAGTGAGCGGCGCGAATGCCCAATATTCCGTGGGCGACGTGGTGAAATTTCCCACCCCCGATGGCGCCGGCCAGTACGCCGGCGCGGTGAAGGAGCTCGGGGCCGACGAGGACGGCGACGGCCACCCGGACGCCGTCCTGTTCGACTTCAACCATCCCCTCGCGAGCCATCCGGTCACCTTCGAGGTGCAGCTGATCGGGGTGATCTGATGGCGGCTCCGCAGGAAATCCTGCTGGCCGAGCCGCGCGGCTTCTGCGCCGGCGTGGACCGCGCCATCGAGATCGTCGAGCGCGCGCTGGCCCGCTTCGGCGCGCCGATCTACGTGCGCCACGAGATCGTGCACAACACCTTCGTGGTCAACGACCTGAAGTCCAAGGGCGCGATCTTCATCGAGGACCTCGACGAGGTGCCGCCCGGGGCGACGCTGATCTTCTCCGCCCACGGCGTGAGCAAGGCGGTGCAGGCCGAGGCGGCGGCGCGCGGCTTCCACGTCTTCGACGCGACCTGCCCGCTGGTGAGCAAGGTGCACATCGAGGTGGCCAAGCTCGCCAGGGAAGGCTACGAGTTCATCATGATCGGCCACAAGGGCCATCCCGAAGTGGAAGGCACGATGGGGCAGCTCGATCACGGCATCCACCTGGTGGAGGACGTGGCCGACGTCGCGTCGGTGCACCCCGCGCAGGCCGAGCGCCTGGCGGTGGTCACGCAGACCACGCTGTCGGTGGACGACGCCGCGGAGATCATGGCGGCGGTCAAGGCTCGCTTCCCCAGCATCCGCCAGCCCAAGCAGCAGGACATCTGCTACGCCACCCAGAACCGGCAGGACGCGGTGAAGATGCTTTCGCGCGAGGTGGACGTCGTGGTCGTGGTGGGCAGCCCCACCAGCTCCAACAGCAACCGCCTCGCCGAACTCGCGCGCAAGCTGGGCGTGCCCAGTTACATGGTCGACAACCCCTGCGAGCTGAAGGCCGAATGGCTGCAGGGCAAGTCTCGCGTGGGACTCACCGCCGGCGCCTCGGCCCCCGAGGTGCTGGTGCAGCAGGTGATCGACCGCATCAAGGCGCTGGGCGCCGTGGCCGTGCGCAGGATGGACGGCATCGTGGAGACGGTGAAGTTCCCGCTGCCGAAGGGACTGAAGCAGTAATCGCCGCTACAGTGCGGCGCATGGACCGGCACGACATCGACATGGCCGCGGCGCGCTTCCGCGCCGACGGCCGTGGATTCATCCGCCGCACGCCCTTGTGGCAGCTTCCCGGCGCCGCCTTGGGCGTGGACTGCGCCGAGGTCTGGCTCAAGCTCGAGCACCTGCAGGTCTCCGGCAGCTTCAAGGCGCGCGGCATGTACAACCGGCTGCTCGCCAACCCGATTCCCCCTGCGGGCGTGATCGTCGCCTCCGGCGGCAATGCGGGCATCGCCACGGCGGCGGCCGCGCGCGCGCTGGGCGTGCCCTGCGAGGTGTTCGTGCCCACCGTCAGCAGCCCGGCCAAGCAGCAGAAGCTGCGCGAGCTCGGGGCGCGGGTGGTGGTGACGGGCGCCGTCTATGCCGAGGCGCTGGAGGCCTGCCTGGGGCGCCAGCGCGAAACGGGGGCCCTGCTCACGCACGCCTACGACCAGCCCGAAGTGGTGGCGGGCGCCGGCACCATCGCGCTGGAGATCGAGGAGCAGGGCGGCCGCACGCCGGACGCCGTGCTGGTGAGCGTCGGCGGTGGCGGCCTCATCGCCGGCATCGCGGCCTGGTTCGCGTCGCGCAGCCGCGTGATCGCGCTGGAGCCGGAGCTGGCGCCGACGCTTTACCGGGCGCGCGCGGCGGGGCGGCCGGAAGACGTCGCCGTGGGCGGCATCGCGGCCGATTCGCTCGGCGCGAAGCGCGTCGGGGCCATCGCCTGGGAGCTCGCGCAGCGGCACGTGGCCGATGCGCTGCTGCTGCCCGACGAGGCGATCCGCGCGGCGCAGCTCGCGTTGTGGAAGGAATTCAAGCTCGCCGTGGAACCCGCCGCGGCGCTCGGGCTGGCCGCCTTGCTGGCGCGCGCGTACGTCCCGCGCGCGGAGGAAACCGTAACCCTGGTCGTGTGCGGGGCCAATCTCGATCCGGCGACCTTGTCGTAGCCGCCGTGTTCCGCATGCCCGGCGCGCCCGGGCGGCGCCCAGAGGCCCGGTGCGTGCCGAATAAAATGCCGCGATGCTCGACGTCAACCTGCTCCGCAAAGACCTCCCCTCGGTGATCGCGCGCCTGGAGAAGCGCAAGTCCCCGCAGCCCTTCCTCGATGTCGAGGCCTTCCAGAAGCTGGAAGCCGAGCGCAAGACGATCCAGACCCGCACCGAAGAGTTGCAGGCGCGTCGCAACCAGCTGTCCAAGCAGATCGGCCAGCTCAAGGCCAAGGGCGAGTCCGCCGAT
Source organism: Ramlibacter monticola (assembly GCF_016722785.1). Taxonomy (GTDB): domain Bacteria; phylum Pseudomonadota; class Gammaproteobacteria; order Burkholderiales; family Burkholderiaceae_C; genus Ramlibacter; species Ramlibacter monticola. Next base: position 337,657 of record NZ_JAEQNE010000007.1, read on the forward strand.
GCCGTGATGGCCGAGGTGGGGCAGATCAAGACCGAGCTGGACCAGTCCGCCGCGCGCCTGGACCAGATCCAGCCCGAGATGCAGGCGCTGCTGCTGTCCGTGCCCAACCTGCCGCACGAGAGCGTGCCGGTGGGCGCGGACGAGACGGCGAACGTGGAAGTGCGCCGTTGGGGCACGCCGCGCGCCTTCGGGTTCGCGGTGAAGGACCACGTGGACATCGGCGAGCCGCTCGGCCTCGATTTCGGCACCGGCGTGAAGCTCGCCGGCGCGCGCTTCACCGTGATGAAGGGGCCCATCGCGCGGCTGCATCGCGCACTCGCGCAGTTCATGCTGGACGTGCAGACGCAGGAGCACGGCTACACCGAGTGCTACACGCCCTACATCGCCAATGAGGCGACGCTGCGCGGCACCGGCCAACTGCCCAAGTTCGAAGGGGACCTGTTCGCGGTCAGCAAGGGCGGCCAGGAAGGGCTGGCCGACGCGGAGCAGCAGGCGCTGTACCTGATCCCCACCAGCGAGGTCACGCTGACCAACTTCGTGCGCGACGAGCTCCTGCCGGAGGCGCAGCTGCCGGTGCGGCTCACGGCGCACACCCCCTGCTTCCGCTCGGAGGCGGGCAGCGCCGGGCGCGACACGCGCGGCATGATCCGCCAGCACCAGTTCGACAAGGTGGAGATGGTGCAGGTCGTGCACCCGGAGAAGAGCTACGAGGCACTGGAGCAGATGACCGGGCATGCCGAGGCGATCCTGCAGAAGCTGGGGCTGCCCTACCGCGTGGTGCTGCTGTGCAGCGGCGACATGGGTTTCGGGGCCGCCAAGACCTACGACCTCGAAGTGTGGCTGCCGGCGCAGGACACATACCGCGAGATCAGCTCGGTGTCCAACTGCGAGGCCTTCCAGGCGCGGCGCCTGCAGGCGCGATTCAAGAATGCGCAGGGCAAGAACGAGCTGGTGCACACACTCAACGGCTCGGGCCTGGCCGTGGGCCGGACGCTGGTCGCGGTCCTGGAGAACTACCAGAACGCGGACGGCAGCGTGACCGTCCCGGAGGCGCTGCGCCCCTACCTCGGCGGCAAGGACCGGTTGGCAGCCTGAGCTTGGGTTAGAATCCAAGGCTTCGCACCACGCGAACCGAATCAGGAGCGGTGGCAGAGTGGTCGAATGCGCCGGACTCGAAATCCGGTATACGGTTTACCGTATCGAGGGTTCGAATCCCTCCTGCTCCGCCAGTAAATTCCCCCGCGACAGTCCGCCACAGTGCGACAACAGTCCGGGGGATTTTTCTTTAAGTGCTTGAATTGACTGCACTTTTTCCCTCCTAGAAACTGTTTCCAGTCCGCTGTCGGATTGTTCTAGTCCGCTGTGCACGTGCCAGCTTCTGGCGGACTAGCTGGCGGACAGACTGGCGGACAGGAGGGGTTCATGGCGAGAGCGAAAACGGTCGCGCGCCTGCATCTGCTGACGGTCAAGCAGATCCAGAACGCAGGTGAGGGCGACCATAGCGACGGCGGTGGGCTGCTGCTGCGTATCCGCGGCGCCTCCAGCGCGTGGGTGTTCCGGTTCACGGCGCCGAGCGGCCGCCGGCGCGAGATGGGGCTGGGAGTGGCCCACCGCAGCAGCGCCGCCCAGGCCGGCGAGAGCATCACGGCGGCGCGCAGGCAGACCCACGAGGCGCGCGAGCTCCTAAGGCAAGGGTCGGATCCGATCGACGCGCGCGAGGGCCGCCGAGCAGTCGCGCAGGCCGCCGAGCAGGCCAAGAAGGCGAGCCAGGTCCGGGAGCGCTGGACGCTGGCGCGCTGCGCGCGCGACTACCACGAGCGCGTCATCGAACCTACGCGCACCACCAAGCACGGAGCGCAGTGGATCGCCTCCCTCGAGCACCACGTGCCGCCGGCGCTGTGGCACAAGCCGATCGCTCACATCGAGGCGCCGGAACTGCTTCAGGCCATGCTGGGCGTTCGCAGCCTGGAGGACAAGAACCAGCGGATCCCGGAGACCCTGCAGCGGGTGCGCCAGCGCTTGGAAGCGGTGTTCGAAGACGCCCAGTTCCATAAGCGCTGCACGACCAACCCCGCCTTGGCGATCCGCCGCAAGATGCGAGAGGCGATCCCGAAGAAGCAGTCCGGCCAGTTCGCGGCCCTCCCGTACCGCGAGGCGCCCGCTTTCATGGCGCGGCTGCGCGAAGCGGAGGGGGTCGCGGCGCGCTGCCTGGAGTTTGCCGTCCTCACCGCTGCGCGCACGTCTGAAGCGCTGCTGGCCGAATGGTCAGAGATCGACCTCGATGCCGCGCTTTGGGTCGTGCCGGCGGCAAAGATGAAGGCGGGCGAGGAGCACTTCGTCCAGATGTCTTCGCCGGCCGTGGGGCTCCTGCGGCAGATGCAGGCCATGAAGCTGCACCCGCGGTGGGTCTTCCCCTCGCCGATGAAGTTGGATCGACCCATGTCCAACATGGCCATGCTGACGGTGCTTGGCCGCATGAAGATGCGCGATCGAACCACGGTTCACGGTTTGTGCCGGGCGACGTTCAGCACTTGGGCCAACGACACGGGCGCCGCGCGCCCGGACGTGATCGAGGCGTGCCTGGCGCACGAGGAGAGCAACCGCGTTCGCGCAGCCTATAACCGAGCACAATTCACGGAGGAACGGCGCGCACTGCTCGCGGCGTGGGGCGACTACCTGACAGACACCGCGCAGGTCTTGCCATTCGCTCGCGCCGCGTGAGGTGGAGAACTGCAGGCGAGGCTTAACGCAATGCAAAACCCGCCGCATTCGGGGCGGGATATTCGACAGGACTCGTTCCGCCTGCCCTAGGCTGATCACCGAAAACCCGTGAACCTGACGGGCTGGTCTGGCGCCCATTCAGGGAAGCGCGAGGGCGCTATGGTCGTCAAGTACACCGGCAAGCTCGGAAGAAGGCTCCCGCCTCTTGGCCTGGATGCAGCGGCACGTGGTAGCAAAGAATGGGAGCGACTGTTCAACGCAGACTTCGGCCGGAAATGGCAAAAGTTTGAATTGTTGCTGAAGCGCTTCGGCCTTTCGATAGAGGGCAAGACTGAGACCGAAACGGCGGAGGTCTACTTCAGTTTGGCCTTTCTGCTGGCAGAAGCACACGTTCCGGGATTCCAGGAGACGAAGAGGTCGGGTCGACCGCAAGTTTGGAACGATGGGCTGCGTCGCAAAGCCGAAGAGGCTCTGAGGCGTTTACACGCAGAACATCCGAAGGAGAATCGACGGAAGCTGGCTGATAGGCTGTTTCAGGATCCGAGCTGGAGAACGTTATCCCGGACGCCCGACGCGTTGCTGCGACAAGTGCGAAAGTTGAAAACTGCGCATCCGGTTGCGGAGCCCCGGGCGGAGGAGATTAGCTTGATGAATGCGCTGCGCGGAACAAAGCTTCGAGCAGATTAATTCCGCGGAACTTAAGTCTGGGGAGTTTTTCTTCCGGAGCGATGAAGGCAGAGTGGCTGGTGCCGCCTCAAGCGACTGCAAGCCATGTCACAAAGCATCCCCTCCTTCGACCAGCTACCTGATGCCGCGTTCGTCCGCGAGGCCCAACTAGTTCGCAACTGCAGGCGCCCCGAGGTACCGGCGCCGTTGCCATTCAGCCCAGCGACGCTTTGGAGAATGGTGAAACTCGGGAGATTTCCCAAACCGTCCAAGCTATCTGACCGAGTGACCGCTTGGCGCGTGGGCGACGTGCGCGCTTGGCTCAGAGCAGCGGCCGAGCACGGCAGGAGCGAGGTATGAGCAAGCGCGCGGAGTTCAGTATGATCGGTCGCGGCCAAAACGGCGCCTCCGCCGGCGAGCAGTGCCAGCCAGTGCAGCAATCCGCGCATTCCCCCAACATCGCTCCCCTCCTTCTCACGCCGGCGCAGGCAGCGAGCTTTGTGGGCGTAGGGGAGTCGACCTTCCAGGCGCTCCGCAACGAGCCGTGGATGCCGCTTCCGATCGTGTTGGGCCCGCGCATCGTGCGCTGGTCCCGAATCGAGTTGGAACAGGCGGTGGCAAACATGCCGCGCGTTCGGGAGCCGTCCGAGCCCGCCCAATTGATGCGCGCAAGGATCGATCGCATGAAGCGTGGAAGCCATGCGTGATCGAGGCCCGTCGTGCCGCCGAAACAACACGCAAGTTGCATGAAGGAAGGGCACTGATGCTTGGGAGCACTCGTCCATGAGCTTCACGCACATTCGCTGGGCGCTAACGGCTACGGTGCCGAGCGGGCCGGCGCTACTCCTTCTCGTCGTCATGGCCGATCTGGTGCGTGCACCCGAATTCAAAGTTTTCGCCGCGGCGGACACTCTCGCCAAGCGAACTCACATGGACCGAAAGACGGTGCTTGCAAACCTGAAGCGGCTCGAGGAAGCTCGCCTGATTACTCGGCTGCCGGAGCGGGTGTTGCGTGGTGGGGTGCCAGTGTTCGTGCTGAACATGCCCGCGGAGAGCGCTGGAACTGATACCGAAACTGATGCTAGGTCAAATAGGCACCGCGCTGGCGACGTGAACCCGCTTTTCCCAGCAGGTCAACCCAATTTCACTCACAAGTCGACCCCGTTTTCCCGGGAAGTGAATCCAAAAGCGGAGCACAAACATGATAGGAACCTTTCTGAACCTGTTGTTATCCAGAAGAACAGCCGCCCAACGCAAGGGCGTTCAACCGATGTTGCGAAACCTGACGATGTGACGGAGCAAACCTGGAAGGACTTCTTAGAACTCCGGAGGGCAAAGCGCGCCCCAGTGACTAAGACCGTCCTGAACGGCGCGCGGGAAGAAGCCCGGAAAGCCGGCGTCTCGGTAGAGCTCTTTCTGCAAATCTGGTGCACTCGTGGGTCACAGGGGCTCCAGGCCACGTGGTTGAAGCCGAGCGAGCTTGAACTTGCCAGGTCAGTAGTTGCAGGTGCAGGCCAGCGCGTGCGCGGGCCGAGCTTCGAGGACATGAACTACGAAGAGGGCGTCAATGCAAACGGCAACTGTGAGTGACACCGAGCAGCGCGAGTGCACTGATCATGGCCAGTACCAGTCTCACCGCTTCTTTGGTCAGCACTGGTCCAACTGCCCTCACTGCAGTGAGGAACAAGACATTGCGCGCAGGCTGGAGTCCGAGACGCGGCAACGTAAGGAACGGCAGGAGAAGATGTTGCGTCGATCTGGAATCGCCGGGCGGTTCGAAGGGGCGCGCTTCGAGAACTTCAGGGCAGTGACCGCGGCGCAGGAGGAGGTGCTTCGAGCCGCCGAGAATTTTGTGTCCTGCTTCGAGTGCCACCAAGGGGGCGGAATGTGGCTAATCGGCCGACCCGGAACTGGGAAGACGCACCTGGGTTGCGCGATGGTGCGGGGGGTCATTGAAAGCTACGGAATGCCAGCGAGTATTTGCAGTGCTCGGGGCATCGTTCGTCGATTACGAGCGAGCTGGCGAAAGGGGGCGACGGAAACGGAGGAGGATGCCATCGAGGAGTACTCCTCGGACGCGCTCTTGGTGATCGATGAGGTGGGGAATGGCTTCGGGACCGAGGGGGAGCAGTTGCAGCTCTTTGACGTCGTCGACCTGCGCTACCAGTACAGGTGTCCCACCGTGCTCCTGTCGAACTTGAATGTTCCCCTCCTGAGGGTTGCACTCGGCGAGCGCGTGTTCGACCGCTTGCGGGAGGGCGTCCGCGTTCTGACGTGCGATTGGGCTAGCCATCGCGCGGGTGTCCGTGGCGATCGGGCCGTCCCGAGTCTTCCTCCGGGGTGAGTGACGGGAGGAGTTCTGAGCAACATTCCCAAACATCGAATGGCCACAGGAGCGGCAGCCCACCGTCGCGGCAAGAATCACATGAGGAAGAAGGAGGCAGGCAGCATGAGAGGCACTCAGAACAACCGACAGCGGGCTGTAGCTGGTGAATACCCCCTCGTATCCGTAGAGAGTGACAGCGACTGCGCCGAGGTTAAGAATCCTGGGGGACGGCCCTCTAGGCATTCGCCTCGAGTCGCGGCGGCATTCTGCGCGCACCTTATGCTTGGTTGTACGTTGCGCGAGGTCTGTGCCAAGGAAGGCATGCCCGGCCTCACGACAGTGATGCGGTGGCTCGCGGAGGATCGCGGTGGGTTTCGGGCGCAGTACGCGCGCGCGCGCGAGGTGCAAGCGGAGCTCGATGCTGACGATCAGGTGGCAATCGCAGACGAGCCGCCGCGCACCGTGCACATCGAGTGGGCGGAAGCGAGCGCCCATACCGAGGGTGTGACTCAGAAGCGGGCCGTGGCTGTCGCACTGGACAATGCAGAGGTGGCCAACCGGCGCTTGCGATCTGAGGCACGCCGCTGGCGCGCCGCAAAGATGAACCCGAAGAAGTACGGGAGGTTGGCAGACCCCCCAGCCAGTGATGACGATCAGGAAGGCGTCGTCGTGGTGATCAAGAACTACGCCGGGCTGGCAAAGTAATAGCCCAACACCCCGAACAAGGTGGAATGCAAGGCAGGCACCAAATCAGGTTGAAGGGGTACGTGCACCGGGATCCGCTGAGCTGGAGTCGGTCTGCGCGCGCAGCGCAGCGAGCTTCTTGCGCATCGCCGCCCAGGTTGCTGCCTCAGGGCTTCTGCGACGTTTGCATGTCGGCGAAGATGGGTCTACGAACCTGTTTGTCCGCATCTTGCGCGAAGAGCAGGTCGAGCCTCCGGCACCTGCCGAGCCCATTCAGGGGCTCGCGCATTGTCTGCGCGAAGGCCAGCAAGCTGCTGCTTCAGAGACTCTGCGCACCAGGTGAGCAGCGATCGATCGATCGACCCGGGCAGTTTGGCCGAACGAATCCGACAACGCGGGGCATGGCATCGCAAAGCGCCCGCCATGGGTACTGTGAGGCACGTCCGCGCAGGGTACGACGGATTGGGCGTCCGCCCAAGCCCCTGAGCGGGTGCGGTGGCGAGGCAACCTTGCTTCAAATCCGCCGCCGTGTCCCCCGGGGTGACACAGGCTTATAGGTGCTTATAGGTGACGTGCCTCATTGCTTCCGGAAATTGAGCGGCTATCCTGCCGAAACGTGCTGCTCCACCTTCCGCGGGTGGGGAGGAGGTGGAGCGGTCTGCTTTAGCTTGAAAGGAGTCGCGCAATGGGCCACATGATTGACACCAGCACCGGCTCCGCCGCCATCGCCTATGTCGGCGAGACCCCATGGCATGAGCTTGGTCAGCAGCTCGAACCTGGCGCAGACGTCGACACGTGGCGCAAGGCAGCCGGTCTGAATTGGGAGGTCCTGCGCGCCCCTGTCGTTTATCGGCGCCCCTTCGCCACCCCGTTTGGCTCTCAAACCATCGAGCAGGAGGTGCCAAATCGGGACGTACTCTATCGGTCTGATACCGGTGCGGCGTTGTCTGTGGTGTCTCGTGGATACAAGATTCACCAGCCGGCTGACATCTTTGCGTACTTCGACAGCATCGCGAAGGCTGGGGAATTCGAGCTGGAGACTGCCGGCGCCCTTTCGGGCGGTGGTCGCATTTGGGCCTTGGCGCGTGTGGGCGAGGGCGCCAAGATCATTGGCCAGGATAGGGTCGACCCCTACTTGTTGCTTGCCACCAGTTACGACGGCCAAATGACGACGACAGCGCGCTTTACCTCCATTCGCGTCGTCTGTCACAACACCATCACGGCCGCCCTGAAGGTACCGGTGCTTGGGAACAAGGACCCTCGCATTGTGTCGAGTCTCAAGCTCCCGCACACAGCCGTATTCGATGCGCGACTGATCAGCGAACAGCTTGGGATCGTGACGGGGGCGTTTGGCCAGTTCTTTGACGAAGCTAGGAAACTGGCCGAAGTCGGGGTGAGCGATGCGGTTGCGGAAGACTTAGTCGCGGAGGTAATTTTGAAGTTCACCAGCCGACCCGCCCACGGCCGGACGCTGGACGTGAAGTCGACGCGTGGGTACCGGCGCGTGATGGAGCTGTTTGCGGGCGGCGCCCTCGGTTCTGATCTCACTGGGGGCAAGAGCGCTTGGCAGCTTCTAAACGCGTTTACCCAATATGTTGATCACGAACGAGGCCGGAGCGCGGACAGCCGCCTTACCCAGGCCTGGTTTGGGGAGGGCGAGCAGATGAAGAACATGGCGAAGGACTTGCTGCTTGGCCTCGTGTGAGTCCCACGTCGCCCCTGGAAGAAGTCCGCATGGACGCCGCTGGTGACCTTTCCGAAGCATGACTACTGAGATTCTCGAGGAGCAGTCTCCGGTACATGGGCGACCAATATCTGCGCATAGTTAATGCGCTTGCCCGGGACATCCCCTAACCCATGGGACGCCGGCCGTGGAGAGGCAGTGGCCGTCCCGTTAAGCTCACCGCGTGACCGACCCAGACGACGACTTCGACCGCTCGCATCCAAGCCGGATACCTCCAGGGGGGTGGGAGGCGGAGGAACAACGGTGGGCGGAGCGGCAGTCGCGAGCGAATCGTCTGCGGTGGACGTTCGTGGTGCTTGTTCTGATTGCGTTGGCTGCGTGGCGCGCGCTGGATTCAAACTGGGTGCCCCTTGGCGAAACGCCCGTGTTGTCCCCCAGGAGTCTTCGTACACCGGGGACTGGTTGCGGGATCGGGCGTGCAGGGCTCGCAAGGCGCATAGCGCTGCGGGACCTTGGCGGACCGACAGGATCCAAACACTTGCCGGGCCTTCGCATTTGCGAGGCGCGCTCTTCCCGTCTGCCGCTGAATCCGCCCAGTTCAACGAGGAGGGTGCATCGGGCAGCGCGTGTACTGACGCCAGCCGCCAGGCGCATCTCAATCTCGACGCGTGATCATTTTCAACCGGGCATCGGGGTGCCAGCGGCATCCCGTTGGCGATCGGCAACGGGTGAGCCTTAGAGCCCGCAAACCTGGCCTGCTGGCGAAGTCCGCTCAAGTCTCCCATGGGAAGATGGCGCACCAGAGGAGGACAGCACGTGTCAAGCCAGTTCGAACTCGTCGTGTTCGCCGCGGCCGCCGTTCTTATTCTGGCCGGCTGCCTCGGTGTGGTGGTCTTTTATCTGCTGAAGTGGTACGGCGAAGCCAAGCACACGGTGTTGACGATGCTGGAGCCCGCGCCGTGTTCGCCCTCAGCGCAACCGCCCGCCGCCGCACGTGCGCCGGTCTCCGAAACGACACGCGTACCGCGCATCCCAGGTGGTTCCGCCGCCCCGCGCTCTGCTCCCGACGCTGATCCCACCGGCGCAGCAACTGCGGCCGAGCGCTGCCCCAGAGGGGCCGTTCGGCTGCCGGAGGTAGACACTCAGCGGCTGCGAGACTCTCCGCTATCGGCTGAGCCCTCCGTGAAACCTCCTGACGACAGTTATGTTGCGATCTCGAGGCTAGGACAGAGGCCCGGCGACGGTACTCCCATTTCGGCAGAGTTGCATCGGCAAGAAGCCGCGCGGGTCGGCATCTTTGGGTCTGGAGCACTCTCCCAAGGCCCGCTCGCGCCACCCCTCCCAGATGCGCGCTACTCAGCTCCGGCCTCGCCGGGCATGAGCGCGGGCCACTACACCCGCCATTCCGGCGTGCCGGGCTACCTTTACCTTGCCCGCAACGACCTGCATCGGGACGGGATCTACAAGTTGGGATACACCGTACGCACGCCTAGCGAGCGCGTTGGACGCCTGAACGCAGAAACAGCTCTCATGAAGGGCCTTGGCACGTTCAGTCTTGTAGAGGCCACTCCGGTACGAGCATCGTACGACGCAGAGCAACTACTCTTTAACGCATTGTCCAGGCGGCGCGTGAGCAGCAGGCGAGAGTTCTTTCTTGGCGATCGGGACCTGCTGCGCCAGGTGCTGCGCGAAGCGGCCGGATTGGATCCGGGAGATCCGCGATCGATCTCGCTTTTGGAATCACACTGGGGTGGTGACGAGGTGGAGCGGTTCGTGCTTCCGCAGGACATCCAGAGCGTGCCGCCAGCACCGCCAGGGGGCGGATGGGTCTACCTCTTCGAGCCACATTGGTACAGGCAGCCGCTCCTGTATACCTGCTGTTCACGAATGCCGGCCCGGACTGTGCTGGCCACGTTGACAAGGCGATCTGACGTGGTCGGCGTCAACTATCTTGGCCGCTCGCATTGACTCGTCAGCTTTGTCACCGGGTCTGACCTATTGCCTCACGTAAGTTGCTACCCACCGGATGGTCCGGCGGGGGCAAGGCACTTGACGAGGCGAGTCAGCATGGCAACACGCAAGGAACTGAAGAATGCCGTCGGGGCGCGGTATCGGGAGGCGGCCGGCCAGAAGAGGACCAATATCCTCGATGAGTTTGTGGCGGTGACGGGATACCACCGCAAGCATGCGATCCGGGTGCTCGGATCGACCGATGAAAGCGAGCGGCCGAAGCAGCGGCGTCACCGCCTCTACGACGAGGCCGTTCGGCAGGCGCTCATCATGCTTTGGGAGGCGGCCGACCGGCTTTGCGGCAAGCGCCTGAAGGCCTTGCTTCCCATGTTGATCGAGGCCATGGAACGTCACGGGCACCTCGCGCTCGATCCGATCGTGAGAAGCAAGTTGCTGCAGGTGAGTGCGGCAACGATGGATCGCATGCTCAGCGAAGCGAAAGCTCAGAGCGGCACCGGGCGACGCCGGCGCTCCGGTGTCGGCGCGGCGATTCGGCGAAGCATTCCAGTGAGGACATTCGCAGATTGGCGGAATCCGCCACCGGGCTTCTTCGAAGTCGACATGGTGGAGCACTGCGGTTCTATGAAGACCGGCGGCGACTTCGTCCATACCCTTGTACTCACCGACATCGCTACCGGATGGACGGAGTGCATCGCCATGCCCGTCCGGAACCAGTCGCTGGTGATCGAGGCATTCGCGATCGCCGCAGAGGAGTTGGCGTTCCCCATGCTCGGCGTCGACACCGACAACGACAGCGCCTTCATGAACCAGACCGTCTTCGACTACTGCAAGGACAACCGGCTGGAGCAGACGCGTTCCCGGGCCTACCGGAAGAACGACCAGGCTTGGGTGGAGCAGAAGAACGGAGCTATCGTCAGGCGGCTGGTGGGGTACGGCCGACTCAGTGGCCTGACGGCGACGCAGGAACTCACGCAACTGTATTCGGCATCACGCCTGTACATCAATTTCTTCCAGCCCTCGTTCAAGCTGAAGGCGAAGCGCCGCGACGGTGCGCGTGTCAGCAAGACGTACCATCCGCCTGCTACGCCGTGCGAACGGCTGCTGGCTTCGCCGGACATCAACGACGCCGTGAAAACCAAGCTCCGGCGGCAGTTTGACGCCCTGGATCCCGTGGCGCTGTTGCGCGACATCCGATCTGCACAGCAACGGCTCACCGAGCTCTCATCAGGCGGCGCACAGGTCCATGCGCCTCAAGATCGAACCGGCGACCTGTCGACGTTTCTCGCCAGCTTGGCTTCGGCCTGGAAGGAGGGCGAGGTCCGGCCGACACACCGCCAGAAGCCCGCAGCCGACCGCTGGTGGCGCACTCGTTCTGACCCGTTCGAGCACGCGTGGCCGGTGATCGAAGGCTGGCTCGCAAAGGAGCCGACCGTCACCGCCAAGGAACTCATGACGCGGTTGGCCGAAATGGTCCCCGACGCATACGCCGGAACGGCCCAACTTCGCACCCTGCAACGGCGGATCAAAGCCTGGCGCGCGGAGAAGGCGAAGGACCTGATTCTTGGCCGGATCAGATCAACGTCTCGTCAACCCGCGACCGCGGACAACGAATCACCACGCCCATGACCGACCAGGGGGCCGGGTGCTTCGCACCCGGCGCGCCATGGACATGTGGACGATGCGCCTGCGGCGCACCGGGTGCGCCCGTGGACAACGCGCTGCGTTGCCCACCGCCGTCCCCTTCGCCCACATGACCACAGCGCTCTAAATGAAGGAAGAAATCCAATCCAGAACGACAACATCGCGCTGGTAACATTTCCTCGTGAGGCAGTACGACCGGTCAAGATAATTGTCGCCAGCCACTCCCCCACCCTTCAGGGGGGGCGACCCTAGACAAACGTGGGCAGACACTCTCCCTGGATGGATCAAGTGATCGGGACTCGGTCACCATACACAGCTGACATCAACGCTCACGGCCCGGTGATAGCGCGCATCCCCACTCTCTTCTGGGGAAGTTCCCAGCGAGGCAAGCGCCTGATTGCTGGTGGGCGGACGCCACGCGAGGGTCGAAGCGCTTCAGCCCATGCGACCGCTCATGTCGTACCAGTTGCTCTCGAATAGGCAAGATGACGCTACTCAGTTCACGGCGCTTTCACGTCTCGGCCATGGCCCTTCTGCTGCTTGTCGGACTGACTGCAGGTCACACAGCGGTCGCCGCAACCATCACATCGCCCCCCGGCAAAGTTCAAGGTGATGCGCAGCGCCTGATGACCGCAATGCGCAAGCAGAGCGATCACCTAGGGCGCCCTACGACCTCCTGCTTGCTGGCATTCTGTCCATCGTCCTTGGCCAAGGGCGTTGACTCGCGCAAGGCAGGGCACGTGCAGAGTTCAGGATGACCATGGAGAAGCTCCACACACACTATGACAACCTGAAGGTTGCTCGAAATGCACCGGCGGAAGTGATTCGTGCCGCCTATCGAGTTTTGGCCCAGAAATACCACCCGGATGTGAACCCCCGGCCGCGTGCAACGGAAGTCATGCGCATCTTGAACGACTCCCGGGACGTTCTCTTGGACCCGGTCAGGCGGGCCGAACACGATAGCTGGATTGCAGAACAAGAACTCGTCAAAGCAGAGGCCAGCGAGCCGCCTGCGTCTTCAGAGAGGACCGCACAAGCGAGCAGGAAGGCCGGATCAGCGCCGGCTCCGGCACCCGCAACAAGCGCTCCCGGAGTCAGTCTGCTGGCGCGCCTAAACGACTATTTAAGCAAACTGTCCTCCGCTGGTGCACTCGCCTTGGTTATCACAGTCATCGCGCTCGCCGCTGGCGGTGCGGGAATGGAACGTCGCTCGCAAGCTGCCGCGACAGCGGACACCTCCCAGGATCGCCTTCTATCCGACGAGGAGTTCTTGGGTCGCGCTTCTGTCCCGTACGTATCCGACGACGCACTCTTCACCGACGAGAAGCCAAATCGACCATCCCGGACAATCAGCCGAAAAGGGCAGAGCGGCACGCGCAGCGCGTCACAGTCTCCGCTTGGCACACCGTTGGCCGACCCTGATTTTCGTTCGAAGTCGGGGCATACCGGCCCACTGCTGGCTGCCGGAGGCTATTCGAAGGTCACAGTAGATAACGCTCAAGGAGACGGCGATGCCTTGGTGCGACTGTACCAGGCCAGCAGTCAGACGCGTGTCCGCAGCTTTCTCGTGAAGGCGGGGCAGTCATTCGCAAGCACAAATATCGCGCCAGGCAGTTACGTTATGCGGTACCGCTTCCTAGGATCGCGAACGGTGTACGAAGCGGATACGCTGATTGCGTTGGAGGAGGAACGCACCGAGAGCGGTATTAGATACAGCAATGTCAGCGTAACTCTATTTCGCGTTCATGGGGGCAACATGCGTACTCGAGAGGTCCCTCAGGACCGGTTCTAACGCCGGAGCGCTCGGGCTAGTATAGAAGTCACCGGCATCGAGCACACAGGACATCATGTGGAATCGTCTAGCCGTTCGGAAGGGACAATGTCATGCAGACTTACCTTGCAAATCGCCCGATGCCCGCATGTGAAGAAAACGACCACTTCACAACGGACTTTATCCCGTTCCTGTCTTTGCCTGGCTTCTTTCCGGGCGCGGGAGGTTTCTTTCACGGCTACCCTAGTCCGACGAAGAAGGTGATGATCTTCGGCGGCGATTTCGGTCCACTTTGGTATCAGCAAGAACTGGGTAGAGAGGGAGGGGAACCCGCCAGCAATGACACCATTGCCAATCTCTCCCAAGTATTGCGCACGGCTGGTATCTCTCTCAGCGACTGCTTTCTCACCAACGCAGTGCTTTGCATGTGGCGCACTGATAGCACGGTAGGAAACTACAAGGAATGGCGCAAACACCCACGATATCTTGAGCAATGTGCCGCTTGGCACAGACGATACATTGAGCACGTCAAGCCACGCGGGGTTGTTTTGATGGGGGTCTCAGCTTTGAAGACGACCGGAAAGCTCATATTCCCGGGCCTCCGAGAGCATTGGGCTGGTCTCACTACATTGAGCCGGGTCTACGAAGTGGGGCGAGAAACCTACCAAGTGCCCGATGGACCCAGTGTGCTGCTGATGCCCCACACGTCTTTCTGGCCAGTCAATGCCCGGCAACACGGGCCCGTGGCGGTAAGACATCTGAGCTTGATGGCTTGAATCAGCTCCCATGTTCCTCCGGTCACTTCCTCGCCTCTCGGCTTGCGTGAACACTGAAGAATCCAACGCCTTCGGCAGGCCCGTCGATCCGAATTGGGGAGGCCTTTCTTGGACGTCTTGGGTGCCGTTAGAAGGCGGTGACTTCACGTCACTGCCTCAAGGGGCCGGTGTGTATCGGGTACGTGTGGTGGGGCAGGAGCGCTTGGCCTACATCGGACAGACTGGACGCAACTTGCGTGAGCGACTCACAGCTCTACGCAATCACGCGTTGGCCGAGAATATGCCCTTCAACGATCCGCACACCGCGGCACCTTCGCTATGGGCATGGGCGCACGCGGAGGGTTGTTCGTACGAGTGCTCCGCTGCATTGGCGACCACGGTGTTTGCCGAACGCCTCGCTCTGGAGTGCTGGCTCTTGTGGGCCCACCGCGTGGCGATGGGTGAGTCGGCGCTGTGCAACCACGGGAATTTTCATCCCGGGTACACGAAGTCCCGCAATCGCAGAACGGGTCAGCGAGGCGGGCCGGTCGCAGAGGGAGGACCGTTGCCGGGACCCCGTTGCTCACCGCAGCCCTTGCTGGCATCGGGTGAGCCCACCGGCATGGACTGGATGGGCCTGACCTGGACGCCCTGGGCGTCGTTGAGGAAACCGCTCGCGGTCTCGGGGGTGGCGCTCTATCGACTTCGCCTAGCGGGATGCTCGGAACTTCTGTACATCGGGGAAAGCTTGAAGGTTAGTGCAAGGCGTGCTCGCGCACGCGAACACCTACAGCGATGGCGACGCCGAATTCTCATGTGCCAGCCTTCCCCGGGACACTTCGAAATCGGCCTTGCATGAGCTTGAGAACGATCTCCTGGGCAGCTATTACGCATTCTTCAAGCGACCTCCTCCGCACCAGTTTGCCAATGGAAAGTCCCTTGGGACATCGCCGTGATCCAAGGTGCGCGGACGTGCGCTCAAATTGCATTGCCATCACTCGCCTGCGCGTATAGGAACACCCCATATGCGCTTCCCCCCTTCCCGCTATCGTCTGCGCGGTGCCGTTTGGTGCAATATCGTGCCCACGTTCAGAGGCGTCTAGAGAGTGCCCAAACCCATTGTCTACTTGCTCGCTCTCCTACTCGGTGTGGGCGCCCTCCCGCTGCCATACGGCTACTACATCTTCTTGCGACTGGTCGCGTTCCTAGGCTTCGGGATTTCCGCATACGTTGCCTACACGCGGAAGCACGGCGTGTTGCCTTGGGCCTATGGCGTGCTGGCAGTCATATTCAACCCATTCGTGAAGGTCTTCTTTCCGAAGAGTGTGTGGGCGGCCATTGACCTTGCAGCCGCGCTGCTGATATTGGTAACGGCAAAGCACATCACGACTGGCAGTTCGCGATAGTTGCTCGCTTCTTGCTAGCGCCGCTCGTTCTTTTCCCGCTGGCGCTGCGCGGCAAGAAGGTGACCCGGCGGCGATGAAAAATGAGACAGTTGGAGAGCTCCGTCAAGTCATTCTCTGGGGGAGATGAGGCGGTACACCCAATAGCCAGCAGCGGCACGCGAGACAGTCGTGATGAGCGCTACGGTATTTCCAAGGAAAGCTACCGCATGACTGGTGTACGCGCGCACGCCATCTTCGGTATCGCATTCGCGGTCCCAACCACTTCCAGCGCAAACCTCGACTCCGTCCTGGATGGATGTGTACTCGAGAAAAAGCCAGTCATGCAGCCAGTCCGTCCCAATTCCTAACACGAGGTACGTCGCTAAGGCGGCGACAAGTGCGAAGCCGACGCGCCAGTTGCGGTAGTTCCTGGCTGCTGCCGGCTGCCTCTGCTTTGCCAATTGGGGCTCCTTGCGACCGCGAGATGTGAAAAGTCGCCGCGCCGAATTTCGACGCCTCGCTGCCACCCATAGTGAAACCCGAAGCAACAACCACACGAGAAAACAGCAAGTAATGGGGATCAGTCCTACGCCGTTGCCCGAGAAGTTGAAATACAGCCCCGGTACGCCCAAGACGGCGCAGAAGGTGACGAGGTACTTGGGCCTAAGAAGGACCTGCGTAGTCCGATAGCCCAGATGCTCCAGTCTGTCGAGCGCATCCCTTCGCGCGCCCACGAGCACACGCGCGCCCTTCCGGTCGTTCGGATGAAATTCCACAACGCTTCCATCGAAGCCATAGAGCCGGTCGCCGTCTAGTTGATACCGGTTTGGCATGTCCATCGCGAAACGCTTCGCAGCCTTCCTCTGGTCAGGAGGAAGCTCATGCTCATACAGACTCATGAATTCCTGTGCGTCCATGAATTTTCCAATTTGTGCGCAACGGGGGTGGTGCAGCCGCTTTCGGTAGGAGAAACATTCAACACCCACGTCTCGGCGGAGGCGCCGGCCCAGCCAAGAGCGTCATGATCCCAGTGTGGTCCTGACTCGTTGAAAGTGGCCCCCCCATAGAAAGGGGGCGGCGAGATAGTTGCCTCAAGACCTTGTGCACGGCGTCGACGGCGTCGATTTGAAACGCGCGATTTCCGCTCCGCGTTCTGTTCCGCGGTTCCTCGAACTCCAGCTGCTATCGGTCACACATGTCGTCGTGAACCGGCAACGCCAGCAGCATCTGCTCGCGTTCAATCAACTTTCGCCTACTTGCCTTCGCTCGCGGCTTGGGCAACGCACCGAGGTGCTGAAGGCCGCGGCGCTGCAACTCGGCGCCCAAGACCGACAGCAATTCGGCTTCGGTCAGATTGACCAAGGCCCGGCCTGCGCGCTGCGCAGCCACGCTCAAGCCGGGGAGTGTGCATGTCGCGAGATCTGCAGAGATCTCGGGCGGCATCAGTTCATGATGCCGAACTGCCCGGCGACGACATCGGGGTCTCGCCGGGTTGCCGAGGAGGCGTGGCCGACCACCTGAGCAAGCAGCGCGACCGCCCCGCCTGCATCTTCGCCCCGACGCACCGCTGAAAAACAGGCCATGCAAGGAAATTGCGGACCCAGCCAGATAGATTTTTTGTGCGCAGATCCGGACTACCCCCGGGGGGCGGTCCTGAGCCAGAGGGGCAGGGGCACTGCACGCGGTGCGTGCCTGGTCGAGCTGCAGGTGGCGCGCTCACACCTGTCATGAGGTGGGGGGTCTGCCGGCTTGCGCGCAGTCCGAAGCGGCAGTGGCCGATATGCGGCAATGAAAGTGTCTTGGGCGCGCAGCTGCAGATCATGTCGGCGGCGCCGGTTCCCAACCAGTGCCCGGCTCCCGGGATGGATGTCAAAGGGAGAGGGGGGTACAGATGGCGCCAGGTCCTGCATGAACAAAGGCTCTGTGGCCTATTGGTACGGTGGACGCCAGCGTTGCCAGGCGCCGATGCATCCTGCAACCCAGTCATCAGGCCGGTGGACACATGGGAGGACACCGAGTGCCGCCATTCGGGAGAACCGATGCCGGAGGCGCCTTTGGCTGCCTGCCACGCCGCCATATAGCCACAGTGCCCTCGCCAGCCGCTCACGGCGAAGAACCCGGCGACCTGGTCGCGCTTGAGCTGCTTGCGGAGTTCGACGTTGCCGTGTCGACTCACGCCGTGAACCTGGAATACGTTCTTGGCCAGGTCGAGGCCGAGTGTCGTAATCTGCATGGTGGACGCTCCTTCCGGTCGAGTGGTCGATAACACTTCCACTCTGGCACATCGATTTCGTCATCAGGAGGAGGCGTCCATCCCATTGCTTACGGTCCGCTCAGCGAAAGCCACCGCCGACGTCAAGGTGGTCCGCCCAGCCGCTTACCGCGTGAGTGTGGCCGCGATTTTCCTTCGTGGAGGACAGAACGACGGACGACGGCCCCGACGTACGTGAGGCCCAATGTGTCCTGAAACCTTGGCTGCCGCTGCACCCCCCGAGAGCTCAATGTGTTCTGAGAGGAGGCGCCCAAGAGTCACGTCGCAACCTGGATTCGGGAAGCCACCGGCAGCCCATGCCTTCCCCGATTAAAAAGCTCGAGCAGTTCGCTGTGCACTCGGACGCTTATAGGTGAGCAGGTGGTCCGCCGCGATCCTGGCAATCGCTGAAAACCTTGATCGAAGCGGATTGCTCCCTTGATCGAGAGTATGAAGCGCTCGTGCAACTTGTTCACGGAGGCCTCGTCGTCAACCAGCACGAGCTCCAAGCGGCGTTTGGGCTTTCTAAGAAAGCCGCCGGGCTCCGCAATCCGTCTCAGTGCAAGCTCGAGCTCTCGGAGGCTAGCCTCCGACTTGCCTGTCCGCGGACCAATCGCGTGCTCGCGCCGACACCAGAGCTGGATACGTTCGGCTCGGCCAGCCGCCGCCTCGGCGAGAATCTCTTGGAGCACTGCTTGATAACTCGCTTTCAATGGACTCATGTAAGGATCCACGAACCACAGTTCTACACTGGCGTGGAGCAAATTCTTGCTCACGCGGACAAACTCGGCCGGGTCCGTTCGGATGCGCTCTTCGGCCGTAAGAGGGATTTCATCTAAATCGGCAACAGTGTATGTCGGGGTGCCTAGCGGCAAAGTGCGGCCTTCTGCGTCTACGATTAGCGCATCAAAGCGCTTGCCGTTGAGCGCATCTCTGATCGCGTTGTCTATCCAGCTGGCGGATCCATTCCAAGGCACATTTCGGATCTGTTGAAATGCCATCTGCTCCCGCGCGCGACGTAGGCGCGTTAGGAGACGCTGGCCCTCGACCGGGGACAATCTCTGAGCGAGCAATTCCATTCGATGCACCCAGTCGGTCGGGTATGCCGCTAAATACCTTCCAGAGTAGACGCCGAACAAACGCAGCAGCGCAGAAGCTTCAGCAGCACCGGAGCAATGGTCAGGATCTGCTCCGAACAGTTCATTCATCGAACAACTCCGCGTCCCGCTCGGTAAAGAATCCTCTCGGCCACGAATCCAGAAAGTCTCCCTCTAACGTAACCCGAAGATTACGCACCTCCGTTGATCCATCTGCTGATGGATTCAAATACAACACGGCCAGCAGATCCGGCGTAAGTCGAAGTGCGTCAGCAAGCGGTACCCCCGCATGCGTCTGCCGCACGCGCCGTAGTGCTCTGAGGAGAAGGTGTTCACTATGCGTCTCGATCAGGACTTGCTTTCCCGCTGATGCTGCCTCTATCAACGCATCTGCCATGGATGCTTGTAGTGCAGGATGCAGATGCAACTCCGGCTGCTGTACAAAACACGCGCCCTCCTTCAGGTTGTAAACAGCGGTGAGCACAGGGAGTACGTAGCCGATTCCAGACCCGACGTCGGCAAAACTGTGGCTGATGCCGTGCGCGTCCTTCAGGTTTAGTCTAACGATCTGGTGCGGTGTCGCACTGGGCTCCAGCCGCAAAAACAAGCCCTCTTCTGACCACTCCCGCTCCTCCACTCTCACGACAAAGTGGAGTTCCGCGTCGATACGGTAGCCTCGCTCAACAAAAAGATGCTCAGACAACGCGCGGTTCACGCGGTCCGCCAATTCGCGCCCGGTTCTTACGTGGTGGCGGTTGGGAAAGCGTTCCGCGTCCACGTAGGCCAGCGCAAGATCACGGTAGCGCGGATCGCCGCGGGCGAAACGATCGCGAACGGGCGGGTGCGCGTCCCCTTCGAAATAGGTTAAATCATCAACTGTCGGAACCTGCCTGGACGCCGGGATCACTTCGCAGTTAGGCATGCTTGCCGCGCTGAACTTGCAAATATGGCCCACGACATAGGAAATCTGGCTAAAAATCTGCGCGAATCCCGGGAAAGCCTCTCTGAATCCCGAGCCTTCCTCATTCATTTCTACCCAGCGAAGCCACTCAGGGTCTACCCGCCCAACTTCGAACTCAAAACCCACACCACCGGAGTTAAAGAATATGACGTTATCGATAGACAGCGTCGAGTCTCCTTCAACTATTGGATCTTTCGCGTTGGCGCCGTCGTTCGCAAATTCATACTCCCGACGGACATGACTCAATAAGCAGTGTTGAACACCCAACTCGAGCCGCTGATTTTCAGAGTTAAGCCAGCGTAGCAGTAGAGCCCCGTCGACGGACAGCTCGAAATCAATTGAAAGCCACTCAAGGGGCCCGCGTGATGAGGAGTCCCGACGAAGTACCCATGATTTCCGCACGACCGAGTTCTCGGTTTGCCAGTCATCATATTCGTAAAGGTCAATCCTGTTCCTCCAGAGTTGATGAACGAGCATGAACTCCTCAGAGGTGTTTTGGCCGGTGCGATACTCGACCGCAATTTCCACAGCCTCGGCCAGTTCACCGTTAGGGCGCCTTCTCCAGTGCCGCTCCATGAGCTCGCAAAGGCGATCCCAATCAGCAGAATTGCGATTCCAAGCTGTACGGTCGAGGAGTGCTGCTACTTCAAGCGCATCGTAGATGGCGCTTTTCCGGCGGAGTTAGGCCCAAACAGGAACGTGATCTGTTGGAGGGGGAGGGTCGTTCGGGCTTCAAATACCTGGAAGCCCGCGAGTTCAAGGTGAACGAATTGTCTGGGGCTGCGAGTCGGCTGCTTCATAGCGGAAAGATGATGCCATTACCTAAAGCTTCGTCCGCTGAATTTTTTTCAACCCTCGGTATCCACCCTGATTGCACTTCCAGCCGTCGAAGGTCCAGAAAAGTGGGGTTAGATGTCTGCGACGCAACCCTCACTTGCAGAACACCCAGCTCACATCTGCGATCGGTAAAGCATCGCGGCCGCACCTGAGCACGAAGGCGTGGCGGAGGCAGCAGCAGCCAAAGCTCCAGGCGTAGCGCGGCTTCGGGGGCCTGGGTGTCGCTGCAGTCCGCAAGCTCGTCAGCCAGAAGACACGAGGGCGCCCCGAGACCGAGGGTGGAGGGCGTTGCGTCCAGCCTGTCCCAGCGGGGCGCGGCGCTGTCGCGGTCCTTGAAGTCGCAGCCGACGCATGCGATCGAGCCTGTCCTGAATTTTGTGTTCGGGGCATAACATGACCCAGAGGACCAGTTATGCCCAGCAAGACGAAGTTGAAGAACGCGGAGATCGCGGCGAAGTCGGCTGCACTGCCGAAAATCCCCA
>NZ_JAEQNE010000008.1 GCF_016722785.1 Ramlibacter monticola
AAACCTTACACTGCCCAATAGCGCCGCCGTGCCTCGGCGGTTTAGTCCAACAAGGTTTATCTGCCGCAGGGAGGGTCCGTGGTTGTCGATGCTGCGCGGCGGCAGATAAACGCTATTCGTTAGCGCTCATGTGTACGCTCACTGAGATCGTCGCGTCCGCCCTCATGCTCCTGCTCGTAATTGGCGGTGGCGTGGGCCTCTGGTTCGAGTCGAAGTTCATGTCGCGCCTATCCGCCGAGCATCCCGCGGAATGGCGCGAGCTTTCAGCCCGCGGGAAGAAGGTGCTGTTCGCCGATCGCGCTAGCGATATGTCGTACATCGGCGCCCAGTGGTATCTCATCCTCCGCGGTGAGTACAAGAAGATTGAAGACGACCAGTTGCGCGTGCTTGGCTCAAATGCTCGCCTGGCTACGCTCGTCACGCTCGGAATTTTTGCTGTTCTCGGTGTGCTCGTGGTCGCGACGCAGGCCTCGCCGTCACTGGCTTGCATGCTGCCCAGGACCTAAGGACGGAGACATGATCGCTAACAGGTCGGTCGACTCGGACACGTTGCGGCAAGGGGCCGCACAGTGCCGTCGAAAATCGTGCACCGTGCGGCCCCTTGCCGCAACGTGCCGGTCACCTTCACGTTATGTCGCAGGAACAGCAACATGAGCATCATCGCCTACTACGTCCACGTTGATGACGCACAGCTCCAGGCCCTCCGTGAGCAGCCGGCGCTTGTTTGGGACATCAGAAGCGATCCTCGTTTCGCCTCGGCGGTGCTGTTCGATATAGATAAAGACTACGATGTCCTCGCCTGGCTGGTCTCTGCGAAGAAGCGTAAGGAGCAGGCGCAGCAAGTCGCGAGCTACCGCGCTATCGACCGGGAGAGGGAGTCGGGATCCGACTATGACAAGGCTGAGTTCTCCCGTGTCCTGAACGAGGAGCTTCAGAAGCTCGGCGTACCGCCCGAGGACACAAATGCCATTCCGACCGATCCTGCACTGGAGGCGATTGAGGGCCGCGGAACGGAAAGCCAGCGAGATCCTAAGATCAACTTTGGCCTGGGAAGCGCACGTCACTTCAGGCCGGACGAGGTGAGGAAGCTCTCGGAGGCTGTCGACGGAGTCACAGAGGCAGACCTCCGGAAGTCGTTCAATCGAGCGGAAATGGCCAAGTTCGATGTTGGTGGGATGGGCTGGCTTGAAGAGGAGGATTCGGTCTTGGATGAGTTTCTGATACCGGCCTTCCGCAAGCTTCAAGCCTTCTATAGGCAGGCAGCCAATTCTGGTCACCATGTTCTTGTCATTTATCAGTAGCGATTCGAGGGTGGGGCACCTGCGACATAACAGGTCGTTCGACGCGGACACGCAGCGGCATTGCGCCGCAAGCCGTGCGGGTGAGCATGCGTCTTGCGGCGCAATGCCGCTGCGTGCCGGTCAACTCCGACGTTAGAGCGCACTATGACTCTGTTCCGAACCGCCGCTCTGGTCCTCGCCTTGTCACCGGGCGCGGTGTTCCCTCAGGCCGCCGACACCGAACTCCGGCTGCCCTCGGGCGCCGAAGTGGCGCGATCGCTCGCCACAATCTGCTCTGCCGAGGCCCAGGGTGCAACGCTCGGGTTCGCGGCACGCGAGTCGGGGATGTCCCTCGAAACCGTGCTCGCGCGCATGCCAGATCCCCCGGACCCTGGGCTCAAGAGCATCTACCGTGGCATCAGGCGCACCGTTCAAGACGTTTACGAGCATCGCAGCATCAGTTACTTTGCGATGTTCTACTACCGCTCGAAGGCGTGCTTCCGCGAGAGAACGGAACTGATGCCCTTGCCATCCGTTGCGTTCAGTGCTGCAGGCTTGCTTCGGTGTGAGAGTGAGTTTGGGCGCGAAGGCGGCCCTGAGCTTCTGGCTTGCGTCGAGAAAGTGGTGGGCGCCCTGTGATGCGCTCTAACAGGTCGGTCGACTCGGACACGTTGCGGCAAGGGGCCGTACGGCGCCGTTGGAAATCCTGCACGGTGCGGCCCCTTGCCGCAACGCGCCGGTCACCTTTACGTTAGACCTCACTTATGACGATTCCGGCTATTCGAATAGAAGTGAACGGTGAGCTTGTGGCAGTTGCAGGCGCCAAGGACGCTTCCTTGCTGACCGCGAGCCTTGGCCTCGGAGCGGGCGCCGAGAAGGATCTCGCCTTCGAAAGGCCAGTGTTTTCGGTCATGGCACTGGTAGGAGTTGCCGGTGACGCTCCTAGACAGCTGTCGTGGTGCGATCATGTGCACCTGCGCAAGGGTGACCGCGTGACTTTCGAGTTGGTCGAGGTTGACGAGGCGACGCCTCCGAGCAAGGCCCTCAGCACGCCCAGCAGCACGGAGCTTCAGGCCGAAGCTGAGAAGAAGGGCCGGCGCAAGTGAGGTCTAACAGGTCGACGCGGACAGGGAGCTCGCCAGCCCGCAGGGGGCCGACGCAGTGAGCGGCCTCCACGCGACCAGACGCACGAGGCCGCCCGAGGGCGGCTTTTGCTTTCGGGCCGGGAAGACCTGCCGGCGGGCGCGATCAGGGGTCGGGCGGCACCTTGCCATGCTCAAAGCGCTTGAACGCGTCCTTGGCTTCCTGCAGCCGGACCTTCTCTGCCTCGCGGATCTCGTCGTCGCCGCTGCTGCTGGTCCTGACGATCACGGTGCAGTTGATCAGGCACAGGGACGCCACCGGCGCGTCGGACGAGCACGCCGCGAGAGCTAGAACCGCTCCGCAAGCAAAGCCGCGAACCAGCATGCGAGGCTCCCCGCGAGCAGCGAGTAGCGGCCCGCCGGCACGTTGACCGTCGCCAGGATAGCCAGCACCAGTGCCGCGATCAGGAAGGCCAGCGGGATCATGGTGCCTCCGGCTGCGAGGCCGCGCCGCCCACCCCGAGCTGCCGCAGCTCCACGTAGCGCGGCATGACGACGTCCACGGTGGCGCCCCCGCCGATCTCGACGTCGAGGCTTTTGTCGTCGCCCGTGCAGCGGATCGCGTTGGTGGGGCCCGCCACCACACGCACACGCACGAGCGGGGTGTCGCTGTCCTTGGGCCTCGACGCGTGCTCGCGCCAGAACAGGATCAGCTCGATAGCCTTCTTCGCGATGGAGCTCAGTGCGTCCTGCAAGTCCTCCAGAAAGTCGGGGTTGTCGCCGATGGTGGCGATGGTCACGGTCTGGTCGGCGAACGAGTACGGCTCGCCGGGCTTGAGCGACAGCGCGACGCCGCCGCCTTGCGAGGAGGTCAGGGGTAGCGCTTCGGCTCCCAGGTTGGTCAATGTCACGTTCATGGCAAAACCTCCAATGGTGGGTTAGAACTTGATGATCTTCAGCACGGTGGCGCAGGGGTGGTACTGGTTCACAGGCGCGCCGGTGCCGGTCGCGTTGGTCTGCGTGATGCCAGCACCGTTGAAGGTCGTCTCGGTGATGCCGGTGGCCGCAACATCGGTTGTGCCAGCCAGCGTGCCAGCAGAATCGCGCGCACCCCCTTCAGCACCACCGGGCTGGGTGTTCGACGTTTTCGTGTAGGCGTGCGCGTGCCCCGGATCTGAGATGCCGTGCTTGTGCCCCGGATCGGTGATGGTGTGCAAGTGGGGCGGCAGTTGCGCCTCCGACAGGTTGAACATCTCCGAGCCGCCGACGGATCCCACTGCCACGCCAGGCCCGGCAGCGAACGTGCCGCCCGCGCCGACGGTGGAACGGCGACGCATGTCGGGCAGGTTGAACGTCGTGCTGCCGTCGCCTGCACCCCAATTCGTGCCGATAGCCGCGAACAGCGCAGCGTAGTCGGTGCGGCTGATGGCAGACCCGTTGCATGGCAGGTAGCCCGCTGGCGTCGAGGTGCCGCCGAAGTCGAACATGGTGCCGGGTGGCACCGAGTTTGAGGCGCCCCCAGCCGTCCACCGCATCACCTCGACCCCGTCGAGCACGAGCGCGATCACGCCCGGCGATGGAGAGTAGAAGCCGCTGTCGGTGTCGTTGATGGTGAGCACCGGCGCCGCCAGGGTGCCGGCGCCGAGGTGCAGTTGGTCCCCGAGGGTCACCTGACCCGGCACCGGGCCAGTGATGCCCGCCAGGCTCACCGGCTTGAGCAGGTCGATCACCGTGGTGCGGAACTTCGCCGCTGCCACGCCTGCGACGCTCACGCCCAGCACACTCGTCGCCTCGCGATAGAACCCGAGGTTGGACTGTGCAGTGAACGACAAGCCTGGCGCGGCCACGGTGCCGTCGGCGACGTTGAAGGGGCCCAGCATTCCGCCGCGCCCGTAGCGGTCCAGGCTGTCGGTGAGGGCTGCGGCGATGTCTGCCAGCGTGGGATTGGCCCACGCGGTTTCGATCAGCGTCTCGGGCTGCACCGGGTTGCCTGCGGGCAGCGTGTAGTTACCGGAAGAGTTGCGTGGCATGTTGCTCTCCTATGGCGAGACGACACCGGCACCAGTACCGGCACTGCCCACGTTGGACAGGCGCCGCGCTGCCTCCTGAATCGCCGCCATGCGCGAGTTGGGATCCAGCTTCGCGAGCTCCGCTGCGAGCACGGTGGGGCGCGACAGCATGTGCTGCAGCTCCTCCTGCACCGCTTCCTCGTTGAAGCGCGCCAGGCGCGACAAGCCCTCGGCCATTGCAGGACCACCCTTCACGTTGAGGATCCAGTTGAGGATCTTGCCGCCCGCCTCGGTCACTTGCCGGTTGGGCTCGGTCATTGAGCCGCCGCCGCCGGTGGCCGCGAGCTTGCGCGAGCGCATCGGCCCTTCTCCCCTGCGCAGCGTCTCGCGCAGAACCTGCGCGGCGCCCTCGTCGCTCGGGGTGAGCTTGCTGCCCCACTTGCCCTCGGTGCTGCGCTGCAGTGCCTTCTTGTAGGCGTCGAAGGTCACCTCGGGGTCGGTGCCCTTGAGTCCCTTCTGCTCCATGGTCTGCGCAACGTCGGCGAGCGCGTGCCCCGAGGAGTACGGGCCCGAGCGCGCGCGGAACTCCTGCATGTACGGCGCGAACCTGCCTTGGCTCGCGGTGTCGAGCGCGTTGTCGATGGTGTCGAGCAGGTCCATCACCTCCGCGCGTGCCTTCTTCACTGCGCCACCGAGCTGGTCGCTCGGATCCGTCCTGCCACCCAGCTTCTCCGCGAGCGTCTTGCGCACCTCGTACAGGCGCGAAGCGGTGACCCCCTTCGCGTCGGGCCCGAGCACGCGCTGCACGTAGTTCGTGATGGACTCCAGATTCGGGTTGGCGCCGCCGCCCGCAGGCCCCTCGGCAATTTGCCGCACGTGCTCCAGCACGGGCTCGACGTAGCCGCCGCGCGCCTCAGCGGACGCCAGTGCACCTTGGCGCATCGGCGCCGTGCGGCCATGCCGCACCGCGTCCAGCCGCTGCAGCCGCAGCTCGCTCGGCGCCATCTCCTGCGTGGCGCGATACAGCTCCATGTTGCGGATGTCGTCGAAGTTCTGCCACTGGGGCCCGCCGGTCTTGTTGCCGCGCGAGTACAGCTCCAGTTGCGTGAGGTACGGGTCGTTGGTCGCCTGGGCCGCACTCTGCGGCACGTTGAACTCCCTGTTGCCGTAGCCCGAGGGATGCGGCGCGTTCACGCGCACCTCGTCCGCCGCGCCTCCCAGGTTGGGACGGTAGCCAGGCGGCAGGAACTCGTCGATGAAGTTAAGAGCCTTTGAGCGCGCGCCCGAGCGCGTGAGCACCCGGTAGCCGCCTTGCCCGGCCTTGCCAATGGCGGCGCCGCCACCAGGCACTGCCATGCCCACGGTGCCCGCAATCGCCATGTTTTCCGCGCGCGACTCGTCGCTCTTGACCGGCGTAACCCCCGCACCGGCGGCGCCGCCCAGGCCGCTCGCGATGAGCGTCTTCACCAGGGGGCGCACATTCCTGATCGCGTTCGCGGCGGGCACTACGCGCGCCAGCGCAGGCAGCGCAGCGGGCCCGACGAGCGCCCCTGCGGCCATGCCTGGCAGCACCTCGCCAGCGACTTGCAGCAGCCCGCCGCCGGTGGTGGAGTCGGCCAGCGCATCGTCGCGCCTGCGCTTCTCTTCGATCTCCTCGTCGGTGATGCCTTTGCCCCAGCCCGCCTTGCCCGCGAGTTGCTTGCCACCTTGCACGAGGTTGTCGACACCGGCTCCCAAGTTGACCAAGGCACGCTGGCCCCAGTTCATCTCGTTGAGAGGGTCGTACCGCTGCAGGTCGTCGGCACGGTCGGACGCGGCCTTCGCCTGGAAGCCAACGGAGGAGGTGTCCACCGGCGGCTTCGTCGGTGCGGTGAGCGACGCGATGTACTGCCCCGCGATCTGCTCCACCTCGGCTGGGGTCGCGGTGTCCGGTGCGGTGATGCGATAGCTGGTGCCGTCGGGCCCCTTGATGCGGTAGTTAGCCATCTACTTCTCCGGCGTGACGGACCACCCACGAGGCAATCCGCCGCCTTGTCGGGGCCCTGCTGCGGGGCGGGTGCCGGTGACGGCATACGGGTCGATGCCGCGCGCGCGGGCGCGGTCACTCCACGAGCGCGTCGACTGGTCGATGTTCTGCTGCGCCAGCGTGGCAAGGCGCCCCGCCGCGCCCAGCATCTCGGTGCGCTGCTTCGGGTCGAGGAAGTTGCCCTTGATCGCACGGTTGTAGAGGTTGCGGACGCGCACATCGATGCCGCCCGCATTCTGCGCAGAGGCGAACTCGCCCTCGCGCACCACGCTGCCGGGGTCGAGCATCTTCATGTACTGGAAGATGAATGCCATGTCGCTTGCCGGGTCGTTGCGCTGCGCAGTGGTCTGCAGGTTGGCGAACGTGTCGACGCGGTCGCGGTGCTGCTTCACCTCCTTGGTGAAGTCGTCGAACATGCGGTCTTCGATGCCCAGCACGCGCGCCTGGCCCGCGCTCATGCCGTCCTCGCCGCCGCCGCCTTGCAGTTTGATCTCCAGCTTCTGCCGCCCGCCTTGCGCGAGCAGCATCTGCTTTTGCCAGAAGTCCATGCGGTCGGCCTGCTTCTTGTAGTCCTCCGCTGCCTTGAGCTTCTGGATCGCGTCGATGCGCGTGAGTTGCTGCTGGCGCAGGTAGTCGGGGTCGTAGCTGAACTCGCCGGTGATCTGATCGGCGCTGCCCTTCTCGGTGATCTTCGGCTGGCGCATTGCCAGTGCGTTCTTCAGCACGAGCCCGCCCGCCTCCTTGAAGTCGTCGTGCCCCGACAGCACGCCGAGCAGCCCCATCTCGTATTCGCGCTGGTTCGCGTCGCGCCGCTGCGTCACTTGCTTTGGCGTGTACATCGGCTTGCGCGTGCGGTCCATCTCGTCGAGCTTCGCCATCTCGCGCGTGAGCACCGCGTCCCAGGAGTTGGGCAGATCCGGCGGGGGCTCGGCAGGGTCCGCGAACGGCGACGGCTGGCCCGTCGGCTGACCCGTCGGGAGTGCCTTCTTCAGTACCGTGCCTCCCATGGTCAGCTCCCTGCGCCGCCGCCGCCGAAGGCACCCTTGAGCCAATCCATGAAGCCTGCGCCGCCGCCGCCCGCGCCCGCGTACGGGTTGGGAGGTGGGCGCTGCGGCATGGTCTTGCCCGTGATGCCCTCGTAGAAGGCGCGCTGCGCCTCGCGTTCGTCGCCCGCGAGCGCGTCGCTTTGCTGCTTCGCATCCATGTCGCCCATCAGGCCAGCGGCCTGCGACGCGAAGTTGCCGAGCAGCGAGCCGTAGCCTGGTGCGACGTACACGCGCCCGGCCTGCGTGCCCTGCAGTTGCTTGGTGCCCTCGGCGCGCAGCAGGTCGGCCATCTTGCGCTGCCGCTCAATCGCGGCTTGCTGCGTCTTCATGCCCGACAGAGCCATCATGGCGGCGACGGACTGCTCGTTGAGCCCCTTGCCAGGCGCGCCAGGTTGCGCCGCTGCGGCGGCGGCGGGGTCGGGTGGCGGCTGCAGTTGCGGCATGCCTTGCCCCTGCGAGTACATGGTCGGCGCGGGCTGCGGCAGGTTGTAGTCGAGCTCCGGCGGCATCGGCATGCCGGGGAGCTGCGGCGGCTGGCGCCGCGCGTAGTTGTAGTTGCTCATGCTGCCTCCATTGCGGTGAGATGGCGCCGCGTGATGTCACGCATCCAGTGCACGATGGGCTGCACCTCGGCCCAGGCTTGCGGGTAGTGCTCGCGCAGGTCGGCCAGGCGTCCGGGGTTCTCGTGCAGGTACGCGGTGCAGTTCATGCAGTCCAGGCTCGTGCGCAGCCCGCGCCGGTACGACGCTGGGATGTCGTCGCCCACGTACTCGCGCACCTGATCGTCGGACCAGTGCAGCAGCGGGAAGTGGTACTCGACGCCTTCACGCACCTCGCCGTGCACGACGTTCGCGTGCAGCGGGTCGCACGCCTTGTCGCCGCGAATGCAGCCGGTGGCGCCGTAGTCGATCACTGCCTGGCGCATCGGGCCCCACAGGTTCGCGCGGCAGCACACTTCCAGCGGCACCAGCATCGGCGCCGAGGTGTCGGCGGCGATGCGCCCGAGCGGGGTCGCTTCAAACGGCACGAGGTCCGCAGGATGACCATGGCGCGCCACGAACGCTGGCTGCTGCCCCAGCACCATCTGGAAGTGAGGCACGCTGCGCTGCACGTGCGACATGTAGTCGAGCGTCTCGGGGTACGGGTGGCCTGGGTTCACCCACGTGACCATCACGCGCGCCAGGTGCGGGCGCAGCAGTTTCAGGACCGCAGCCGAGTCCTTGCCTGCCGAGAACATCAGCAGGATGCGCTCGTGGCGCGCGAGGAAGTCGGCCAGCGTGTCCATGTCAGAAGGCCACTGCCATCATCGCGGAGCCACCGAGCTGCCCGAGGGTG
The DNA here is from genome assembly GCF_016722785.1 of Ramlibacter monticola. Classification (GTDB taxonomy): domain Bacteria; phylum Pseudomonadota; class Gammaproteobacteria; order Burkholderiales; family Burkholderiaceae_C; genus Ramlibacter; species Ramlibacter monticola. The sequence continues at coordinate 8,779 of NZ_JAEQNE010000008.1, forward strand.
CCGAGGGTCTGCCCGCGCTGCGCGCCGCGTGCGTTGTAGGAGTCCAGTGCCCCCTGGTAGCCCTGCTGCGCGGCGCCCATGTAGTCGGTGGCCTGGCCCATGCCCGCCTGCGTGTAGTCGCCAAAGGATGGCATCTGCACTTGCGAGCCACCCATGAGCGAGTTGTACTCGTTGATGCCCTGGTTGCGCAGGCCGAACAGTTCGTTCAGTTGCAGGCCGCGCAGCGTGTTCGCCAGTTGCGAGCCTTGGAACTGCTGGCCGAACGCCTGCCCCTCGCCAGCGAGCTGCGACGCGTAGTCGCCGCGCGCCTCGGCGCCCGCGCCGGTGATGGCGCCGCGCATCGCGGTGTCGTATGCGTCGGTGCGCTCCCGTCCGAAGTTGCCCATCTCGCGCTCCCAGGCATCGCTGTTGCGCGTGATGCCCTGGTTGGCGAGCTGCGTCTCCAGATCACCCTGGCGCTGCTGCCACTGCGGGTCCAGCCGCGAGGTGGCGCTCTTGTAGAACGCGTCCTCGGTGCGCTGGCGGGTGCCGCCGAAGCCGTACGGGTCGGTGATCGCACCCGGCACCGCACCCCACTGGTTCAGGCCGCTCGTGCTCACCGGCGAGCCGAGCGTCGAACGCAGGTTGCCCATCATGGAGGTGCCGATCTGCCCCGCAGTTGCCTGGTTGCCGAACTGCGAGTTCAGTGCCTGCTGCAGGCGCGGGTCGAGCGTGGTGGTCTGCCCCCACTGCGTGATCGGCTTGCCGGTCACCGGGTCGGTGCCCTGCGTCGCCTGCCAGGTTTGCGAGCCGTACGGGTTGTACTGGTTCGCGCGGTTCGCCCACGTTTGCTGCGACAGCAAGTCCTGCTGCTGCTGCCCCTGCTTCTCTGCGAGCCCCGTGTAGTCGGGAGCTGCGGGTGCGCTCTTCTTGCCCATGGTGAGCTCCTAGAACGGGGGGACGTCTGAACGGCCCTTCTTGCCGCCAGGCTGGAACGGCGCGGCCTGGGACATGGCCCACGGCTGCTGCGGCGGCTGCTGGGGCTGCTGGGGCTGTTGCTGGGGCATCTGCGGCGGCGCGGCGCCCGCCTTGCCGCCTGGCGGCGGGGTGCCTGGCGTGGCGAACTGCATGCTGCCCTGCGGCGGCGGCGGCGCCCAGGTTGACTGCTGCGGCGCGGCTGGCGCTGCAGCGGCCTGCGCGGCGGGCTGCATGCTGGGAGCGGGCGAGCCTGACTTCTTCACGGTGCCTCCTCAGTGCGTCACCCGCTGGCGGATCCAGCGGCACTGCTCGCGGCGCATGCACAGAACCACGAGGTCGCCGTCCATGCCCGCGTGCGGGATGCGCGCGATCTCGTGGAAGCCCAGCTTCGTGTCGAAGCGCAGCGCCGCCTCGTTGGTGGAGTCCACGAGCGCGATCACTGCTTCGCAGTCGCAGGTCACGAAGGGGAACTCGAAAGCCTCGTGCACCAGGCGGCGCAGCATGCGCTCTGGTTTCGCGATCACCGTGTGCATGCAGCAGGCGCGCCCGATGAACTGGTCGTAGCCTACGGCGACGGCGACGTCGTCCATGGTCACAAGCTCGCCGGGGCCCGGCGGCACCACGTGGCACACGCCTCGGAAGTCGTCGCTCGGGTGCAGGCCCAGCTTCTCGTGGAAGTACTGCCCCACCATTTCGCGCTGCGTGATCGACACAAGGCTCATAGCGGACCTCCAGGCTTGACCATGTACTCGATGTTGGCGATGGTCGCGCCCTGTTCGCTCGCGACGTAGATGGTGGGCGCCAGCGCAAAGCCCATGGCTTCGACGCTGCGCCATTCGCCGAAGGCTGCGATGGCGCCAGCCCAGAAGGCGGCGTCCCACATCGCGTGGTTCCACAGGGAGCCGACAGCTCCGGCGAGCGCGGGCGCCGATGGCGGCGGCTGCACCGCGAAGTCGCGGTTGACGTGCAGCACGTAGCTCGGCGACGACGACGCGAGGAAGTTCACGCGCATCATCAGTGCCTGCTTGAGGACCGTTGGGTCGCCGAAGTAGTTGAACGCGGGCGTCACGCGGCCACGGATCTCGTGCGCGCCGGTGCCATCCAGCAGCATGCCGTCCTGCGTGCCGTCGAAGAGTTGCAGCACGCGCCCGTCGTCGGTGCCGCCGTAGGCTTCGTTGAGCCTGCGCCCGAACGTCTCCGCAGGGATGTCAAGCAGCCGCGTCCACGCAAGCGCATGCTTGTGGAACGTGTACTGCACGAACTCGCCCACCACGAGCTGCGGGCGCGCGATCAGCATCAGTGCCTTGGTGGGGAAGTTCATGATCTCCCAGCCCACCGTGTCGATCAGCGTGGCGAAGTCGACGTTCAGGACGTCCTGAATCTTGCGCAGTTGCTGCAGGAACTCGGTGCCCGCCATCAGCAGCGTGTCCAGGCCACCCTGCACAACCTGCGCCACCGGGACCACGCCGAACACCGTGAGCACGAACACGTTGCCGCCGGACTGTGTCATGCAACGCCGTCCCACCGGCGGGCGCCCGATGTACCACACGCCGACGTTGCGGAACTGCGTGGCATTGGTCGGGTCGGTGCCCTCGTACACGAGCAGGTCGCCTGAGCTGCCGAGCGCCACGAGCCTGTCGTCGATGCCCGCGCCTGCGTCCATCGTCCAGTTGGCGAGCGCCAGCAGCATGCCGCCCGAGCGCAGCAGCGGCCCGAAGTCGAACTTCGCGGCGGCGCCGCCCACGCTGCCCACGGGCAGGATCCAGGCGACGGTGCCGCCGCGTTCCACGAACATGAGCCGGTGCTTCCACGCGCACACGTGCACGAACATGGCGGGGTCCACGCCGGTGACCACGCCTGGCCCAGGATCACCTTCGCTCGACATCTTCGACCACGTGGTGCCGTCGAACAGGAAGGCGCCGTCGGTTTCGCTGCAGGCCACGAGGTACTTGCCGCCTGCGGTGGTGAAGTCCACGAAGGACAGGCGCCCCGCATACGCTGCGCCCGACAGCGCGATCATGGGAGTCTCGGCTTCCATGTTGCCGCCGCCTTCGACGTCGAAGATGCCATCGTCGGTGGCCGCGAACAGCACCGACACCGACACCGGAGACGCGGTCGACAGCGTGGGCGCGCCGTCGTAGGAGAACACCGTTCGCACCGGGCCTCCCAGGTTGGTGGCGTACTCGCGCCATCCCTCGCGCAGCGTCACGCCGAAGTCCGCAGAGATGAAGTTGTCCATCTCCAGCGCATCGGTGGGCTGCATCGTCGCCACCGCATCGGTGCTGTTCAGGCCGCGCACGGGTGGCGGATTGGCTACCAGGCGATGCAGCAGCCGCTGCGGCTTCGTGGGCACGGCTAGCTCCCGTAGCCGGTGTCGGGCAGGTTGAACACGGGAGACAGCAGCGGGTAGTCGCTGCCGCCGCCGACGGCAGACAGCACCGGCGCGTCGCTGTCGTTGTCGATGGCTGCTTCGATGAGCGCGTCGAGCTGCGTGGCGACGGCAGTGGTGTCGAAGCCCTTCGCGGTCAGGAAGGCGAACTGCAAGCCCGCGACCATCATCTCGGGGTCGAGCATCACGATGTCGCCATCGGCCACCGGCGCGTCGGCGTACGGCGCCTGCGGATCCGGCGGGCTCGCGAGCTTGACCCAGTTGCGCGAGGTGTAGGCGATGGAGAGTGACTGTGCGTCGCCTGGCGAGTTGTAGATCTCAAACTGCTCGCCCACCGTGCGGTACACGATGCTGATGGTGGAGGATCCCAGGCTGCGCGCGCGCAGCGCTTGCCACTGCGCGTCGAGCGCGCCCAGCATCGGCAGGCGCGAAGCGAGGTTCCACGCGGTGCTGTCGATGAAGCCGTCGTGGTCGGTGGGGAGGTCGTACAGCGTCTTGCCTGGCACCGTGGTGAGCTTCCACTCGCGCGTGAGTGCCTGCCACCGATGCGTGCGCGTGGGCTTCATCAGTCGCCGCCCGGTCTGGCGCAGCAGCACCCAGATCTGGCGTGACGTCGCGTCGTTCGTGTTCGCCGACACCGCGTTGGGCACTGGCAGGCCCATGAGCCCGAGCACCTCCTTGCAGATGTCGCCCGCGTTCATCAGCCGTGCCATCGTTCATTCAGGCGGCTTTCGCCTGCTCCGCGTTGCGCAGCTTTTCGATCAGCTTGGCCTGCTCGCGAATGGCCCCTTCCAGCTCGCTGATGCGGCTTTGCATGGCTTTGTCCTTCGCCACTTGCTGCGCCGCCTCTGCGGTCGTTTTGGCGCGTCCCAGCCAGGCTTTGGCGATCTCCTTGAAGTCGCGCGAGCCAGGCATGCGGCTGCAGACGTCGTCGCGCAAGTCGGCGAGTTGCTCCACGGTCTTGATGCCCAGGTACTCGTACTCCAGCACCTGTCCGCGCGAGGCGGCGGGCCAATCGCGCAGGCGCGTGCCCACCAGTTGCTCTTCCTCCTTGGCACCCGCCTTGAACTGCTCGTACTGCTTGGGGAAGCGTCGCTTGTCCTGATCGCTCGCGGGCCGGTCGATGATGTTGTTGCGATCTCCCGGCGTCATGATGCGCACGAACTCCTCGTCGCGCGCGATCAGGCGCCCCGCGCTGGTCGACGCCTGCTGGTCGACCACCACCCCCATGTAGAACACCACGAAGAGCGACTCGTCGCCCGCATCGGGTTTCTGGAACAGGCGCGGGTCGATTGCTTCCAGCGGGGCACCGTGAGCGATGCTGTAGTCCATGTGAGTCTCTCCTTGGTTGATCAGGCGACGGCGGCGCTCGCCGTCGCATTGCTGCCGAACGTCGACTGCCCGGTCGTCATTGCCAGGCCGCTGCGATTGGCGAAGCCCGTCTCGACGACGGCGCCGTTGGCGACGGCGCCGGTCGCGGTAACGCACTTGATGCTGAAGCCGGTGAACGCGGGCCCGGCGCCCGCGTCGCGCGAGCCACCGTTGCCCGCACCACCGATGCCGTAGCCTGCGGTGTAGGGGTTGGGTTGGTAGCGGGTGGCCGCGTTGCCCGTCTCGCCGTTGCTGCGCCCGCCGCCGATGTACATGTAGGTGGAGTCGGTGGTGGGGGTGCCGTCGGGCTTCGTTTGGCCTGGCGTGTAGTCGTCGGTGTAGCCACGCTGCGCGAACGGGGTCGACGTCCCCATCACAGGCAACGCGTTGAAGCCGATGCCCGTGGCGAGCGCGCCGGTGGAGAAGTTGCCGGTGCCGTCCTTGTCGAATGGAGAGCCCTTCGGGCCGGAGAGCAAGTCGAAGGTCACGAACGCGCCTTGCGACGGGTTGCTTTGTTGCGCGAGCGTCGCGCCGGGAAGTCCTGCGGGCATGGTGGTTCTCCTTCAGGTGACAGCGCGCCCGAGCGCGGTTTGGAACGTCTGCATGTGCGTGGTGAAAGCGGTGCACTGCGCATCGGTCAGGCCCGCGCCGATGGAGTAGCCGCCGCATGGGATCGCGGTGTAGCCGTTGACCGACGAGCCGCTGTTGTTGGTCGCCAGCACGTAGATGTCGAGTGCGAGCAAGGTGCCGCCGCTGCCGGTGCCGCTCGCGACCTTGGTGCCCTTCTTCCAGAGGGCGTGGTTGTTCGCGGCCTGCCGGTTGCCCATGCACAAGCCCCAGTAGTTGCTGAGTCCACCCGCCCCACTGAGGTAGCCCTGTCCGGTCACGTTGCTGTACTGGTGCGACTCCATGCCGCCACCGGAATCGCTCGGTGCCCCCAAGGCGAATGCATCCAGGCCACTGGCAGACCAGCACCCGTGCCAGCCCGCCCCGTTGACGTCCAGGCCCCGGCTGTAGACCGCGAAGTGGGTCGAGTTTAGCGTGAGCGCGCTGGGCTTCAGGCCCGTGTTCACGTACTTGGGAGAGCCGCCGCCCAGGCCCGTCGCCTCGGTGTAGTCGGCGCCCACGTGGTTCACGAAGGTGTCGAGCGCCGTGCCGTTGCCCACCTTCAGCGGCACCTTCGCCGCCGCGAGCTGGTCGCCCGCGAACAGGTTGATGCGGTTGATCTTCGACCAGTAGCCCGATGCCTTCGCGCTCGTCACGAACGCCGACACCGCGTTGAGCGTGTTCGCGCTCACGGTGCCGCTGTTGCCCACCACACGGGTCTGCCAATCGACCGCATCGGTGTCGGCAGGGGGCGGCCCCACGGCGCGCGAGAGCGCGCTCTGGAACGTGTGCATGTGCCCGTAGAACGCGAGCACCTCGGCTGCGGTGAAAGCCTGTCCGATGGAGTAGCCCCCCATCAGGACGTCGGTGAAGCCCAGCCGCGCCGAGCCACGGTTGGAGGCGAACACGCCGACGTTCTGCGCCTGCGGAACACCAGGGGTGCCGGTGCTGTTGTTCGCACCCTGCAAGCCGTTGCGGTACAGCGTGAGCGTGCCACCCGACACGGTCTGGTTCGCCAGGAAGTGACCACCGGGGGTGCCGGTCAGCCCGCTGATGTCGCACACGATCACCGGCTGGAAGCCGTAGGCGCGTTCGATGTCCTGCGTGGTGTTCCCCAGCTTCCACGGGTCGCTGCTGGTGGGCGACTCGCACCCCAGCAGGTTCTTGGTGGACAGCGTCGTGCGCGTGCGCTCGTAGGCCGACAGGTGCCGGTTGCCAGCGGTGAAGACAGTGCCCAGCACGCCGGTGTCGAGCCACTTGTTGCTGCCGTTGCCGCGCAGGCCCGTGTTCTCGGTGTAGTCGGCTGCGGTGAAGTTCGCGTTGCTGTCGTACGGCGTGCCGGATCCCACCTTCAGCGGCGTGAGACACCCGGCCAGGTCGTCGCCGCAGAACAGGTTGATGCGGTCGAACTTGCTCCAGTAGCCGCTGGCCTTCGCGGAGGTGGCGAACGCCACCATGGCATCGATGGTCGCCTGCGAGATGGTGCCGCCCGCGTCGAGCACGCGGAAATACCAATCGGCCACATCAGCGTCGGCCACGGGTGGCTTGACGCCGATGACGGCACTGCCCACCGGCGCGGTCTTGCCGCTGCGGTTGATGCTGCCATCTGGCAGCGCGCCGCCAGGCGCGACGTCGGCGCCGGTGACCACATCGATGGCAAGCACCTGACCGGCGAAGCCGACAGCCTCGGCGCCAGTGAAGGGGGCGCCGAAGCCAATGTGCATGGAGGGCACCTTGTCGGCGTCGTCGAAACCTTGCGTCAGCGGTGGCCCCATGACCGCGTTGGTGCCCCAGCCGATGAGGGTGTTCAGCCCGCCGAGCTTGTTGCTCGCGAGCGTGTCGTACAGCGCACCGGGAACGCCGGTATGGTTCGCCGCCATGGCGTCACCCCATCGCCGCTTCCGGCACCTGTGGCCCGCCTGGCAGGTTCACGTAGACCAGGGACTGCAGCACCGGGCCCGCGTCGAAGTAGGTGGCACCTGGGTCCAGCGAATCCATCACGAGGTCGCTGCCCAGGTACTGCTCCTGCGGCCCCACCACCACCGCTTCCACCATCGTGCCGGGAGGCAGGAAGGAGTTGATCGAATCGACGTCGCCAGGCGTGCAGGACAGCCACCAGTTGCGCACCCACGTGCGCTGCGGGTCGTTCCACGGCAGCACGAAGAACTCCACCATCGCGTCCTGCGCCTCCAGCGGGAGGTCGCCCCATGCGGTCGGCGATGCCAGCAGGATCGCTTCCACTTCTTCCATGGTCATGTCGCATCTCCCACCTTGCAAAAGGCCCCGCCCGATTGCGCAGGCGGGGAATGGCAACCACGAGCGTCAGCTCGTGGGGACTCACGATCACGGGGAGATGAGGCGACCCTGGAACTGCGCGCCGCTGCAGGTCATCTGGCCGCAAAACGCCAGGATGGAAACGCTTGCGTCTTGGTTGATCGCGTAGCGCCGATCCGGCGACAGCGGCACCATGTTGCGTTGCGCATGCGGCCTCCAGAACAGGAACTTCGTGTTCAGGAAGAACGCGGTCTTCGTGGTCATGAAGCCGCCGATGCCGCCGTCGAGGACGACGTCCGCGTCCATGTACTGCACGGTGGGGAATCCCAGCTTGGCCGTCTCGGTGCCGGTGAAGCGCTGCTGCGCCTGCAGTGACGCGAGGTACAGCCCCCACATGAAGTTGTCCACGACGATCAGGTCGGGCCGGTCCATGCCGCGCACCAGGCTCGACCACATGTCGTTGAAGGCACCCTGGATGGTGGCTGCGGTGAGTGCCGCGCCTGCGGTGGTGGTCTTGCTGCGCCAGAAGGTGCCGATGGCAGTGGAACGGTCGATGCCGCCGTAGGTGCCGGTGGCGGGGTTCACGGGCACGGCGGCATTCAGTCCCGTGATCTGCTTGCCTCCGGCGCCGGTGCCGTCGGAGTACACGCCTGCGGCCAGCAGGTTCTGCATGGAGCTTTCGGCCACTCCCATGCGCCCTTCCAGCAAGTTGATGAACTGCTCTTTGCCCGAGTTCTTCAGTTGATCCAGGCCGGAGATGGTCACGGGGCACGCGGCCTGCTTGAGGTCGTACTGCGCTGCGCTGATGACGTCCTGCGCCGCCACCGGCAGCAGGTCGTAGCCGCTGTACCACCCCGCGTTGCTGTTCTCCGCGAAGGACAGCTCCTCGTAGATCAGCGAGCCGCCGTCGATGGTGCGCACGTTGCCGCGTTGCTGCAGGCGGCGCAGCAGCGCGTTGTTCTTCTCCACGTTGTCGGCGATGCGCCGACTACGGTTTTCGATGGTGGTCGCGACGATGTCGGACACGTTGGGGAATGCCATTGCGGCCTCCTGTAGGTTGGACAGTTCCAGACCTGTTTCGGAGATGGCCCATTCACGGGTTCATCCGCGCCGGTCATTGGCGCTTCAAAACCGGATGGGCCCCGCGAGGCACCCGGTGGACGCTCACTCAGCGTGCGCGTCGAAGGCGGCTTCGATGGCAGAGCGGATGGAGTCGTTCTTTGGCACCGTGGCCCCTTCGGGGGACGGGGAGCCGTTGACGCTCACTGCTGCACGCTTTGCACGAAGGACCGCTTGCGAGGGGCCTGGCGCACCACGCTGCTGGTTGCGCGTGGGCTGCGCCAGGCCCGCTCGTTGGGCAAGGATTGTGGACACTTGCTCGTCGAGTTGGCAAGCCCTGGCGTAGATCTTCTCCATGTCCACTGCCTGGCCGCGCCGCGTCGCCGCGTCGATCAGGTCGGCCATGGTGTCGGCGACGTCCGCATAGAACTCGTGCGTCTGCGCGAAGGAGGCAAGGCTCTTGCGCAGCTCGTTGTCCTCCCAGGCTTCGCGCTCGGCGAGTTGCTGCTGCTGCGCGTACTGCTGCTGCTGCTGGTAGGCCAGGATCTGGTCGACGCGCGGGTCGCGCAGCGGCTGCTGCTGCGGCGCCTGGCCGTCGTCGGTGACGCCGAGCATCTGCGCCAGTGCGCTGTCGAGCATCTGCAAGTCGATGCCGTGCTGGCGCACGATGTTCGCCACGATGTTGACCTTCGACTGCGGCGTGCCCACGCGCAGCTCGGCTGCGGTGTTCATCAGCGACTGCACCGCGCGCAGCGGGTCCGAGTTCTCGCTGCGGATGAACATCTCGTAGGGCCGCACGATGGAGTCGAACGCCTGCGCGAACTGGCGCAGGCCCGCCGACTCCTGCAGCACGCGCTGCGCCTCACCCTCGCGCCGGTGGATCTCCGCGCGCAGCTCGGGGTCCACCGTGCCCCACTTCTCGCGCGCCGTCGGCGTCCACGATGCCGGGGCCTTGAGCTCGGGCGCGGCAGGGGCCTGGGGCGCGCCAGGCGCGCCTGCGGGGGCGATGGCGCGGCCAGGTTGCTGCGGCGCCGCCTGCGGCCCGCCAGGGGCCTTCGCGGGGGCTTCCCCCTCGCCGGTCTTGGCGAAGCGTCCGAGCTCGTCGCGCGTGCGGCCTGGCGCGTCGTCGACCTCGTCGGTCGCGTGCTGCTGGAAGGCGGCGTCCAGATCGTCGCGCAGCGACGTCTCCTGCGGCTCGTCGAGTGCAGGGTCGGCGCCAGGCGCGCCGGTGGTCGTGTCAAGTCCGCTTGCCATGGTTGCTCCTTGCGCGTTATGGGTTCTTCACGTGGAACATCACTGCTGCCCGCCGAACATGCGGCGCAGCAAGTCCTGAACGTCCTCGTCGTTCGCCGCCGCCAGGCCCGCACCCGTGGCGAGCGCGGTGCCGCCCAGCAGCGCTGGCGTGGCCTGGCCGTACTGGTACTTGCGCCAGTTCTCCAAGTTGGGCTTGAAGGGGGTCAGCCGCCCCGTGGCGGGATCCTTGCGCGTGTTGAAGCCGCCCGCCTGCGCGAAGGTGTCGCGCGCCATTGCGTACTCCTCGGGCGTGAGCCTGGGGGAAGTCCCGGCGAGCTTGTTGAGCGCGGCGTGCGGCTCGGCGCGCGAGCGTTGGTAGTCCCACGGGAACCATTGCGCACTGAAGCCGCCCAGGCCCAGCTTGTTGCCGCCCGCCTGGATGTTGCGCAGTGCCGCCTCGTACAGCGGGCCGATCACTTGCGCCTGCTTGGGCTCGTAGAAGGGCAGGCCCAGCAAGTGCGGCGGCACCTCGCGGTTGACGAGCTGCGAGTAGGGGCCCTGCACGAAGCCAGCGGGCGGCTTCGTGCGGTAGGTGAAGGACTCGGGAGTGGAGACGATGTCGCGGAACTTGTTGGCTTCGATCTCCTGCGCAGTCCCGCCGAGCTTTTGCTTCTGCTTGGCAGTCATCGTCGCCACACGCTCGTCGACACGCTTGCGCGCCGTCGGCAGGGTCTTCGCCTCGGCGCTCTTGTTGAGCTCGGCGTTGAGCGCGTCGAGCATGCGCCGGTCGTAGATTGGCGCGGTCAGCGGATCCTTGCTCACTGCGCTGCGCGTGATGTCCGCGATATGCCGGTCGATGGCAGAGATGTTGGTGTTCTGCGGGTCCAGCATCGCGAAGCCCAGTGACCCGGTCTTCGGCCCCAGGCCCCTCACCTGATTCATCAGCCGCTCGACGAACTGCGGCTCCGTCTCGGTGGCCTTCTTCACGAAGAAGGACGGATCCTCCTCGTACATCTTGGCGAGGTCGCTCACGTATTGCCGGTTTGCCGTGTTCGCGGTGCCGGTGCCGCCGCGCGCACTCGCCTGCACCCCGTACGCCTCGTTGATCGCGCGGTTCATCTCGTTCTTGTAGTCCTTGGGCAGCTTCTGGTCGTAGCCCACCGGCGAGTAGCGTGCCCAGTCGGAGATCTCCGCAGTGCTGCGCGGGCGCATCTGCGCGTATTCGATGAGGTTCTTCGTGATCGGCGCGTTGCCGCTGGTGATGCCGAACTTCAGCCGCCCGAATCGTTCGATGTCGGGCATGTCGGGACCGGGGTCGACGCTGCGCACCAGCTTCTCGTGGATGGCTTGCGCGAGCTTCTTGTTCAGCCGGTTGTAGTCGATGCCCTGCGCACTGATCTTGGCCGAGTCCGCCAGCGTGAGGTCGCCCTCCAGCCCGCCGGGGATCATCAGCGTCTCGCGCGTGACCGGGTCGCTCATCCAGACCTCGGGGCTTTCCTTCCAGGCGTCGCCGAAGTGCTTCACGCGCGTGGCCTCGTCCATCGCGTACAGCGGCTCGCGCCCGTACTTGGCGCGAAACGCCGCGTCGCCCGCAGGCGTTCCCAGGTCGGGGCCGCGCGCGGTCACCTTGGGCTTCACGCGGTCGTTGATGGGGGGCAGCACGCCTCCCTCGTACGCGTAGGGAGCGTCGCGGTTCACGCGCGGCGTGTCGGGCTCGACCTCCTCGACCATCTGTTCGACCGGCTCTTCGCGCGCCTTGCGCGGCGCCTTCGCGTTCTTCTTGAGCGAGCTCGCCACGGGATCCTCGCCGCCTGCCATCACAGGCACCTTGGCGGGCTCTGCAGCGGCCTTTGCGGGCACCTTGGACGGCAGCGCCGCTACCACCTCCTCGGCGGCTTTCGCGGCCCTCTTGGCACCGCGCGCGGCCCGGCCTGCACCCTTTGCCGGGTCCACCACGTTGCCAATGGCCGCGAGCGCGGCGCCCGCCAGCGGCGACTCCTCGCCCACCACATCGGTGGCGCGCTTGAGGGGGTCGATCAGCAAGTCGATTGCCTGGCCGATCTTCTCGACGTTGAGCGCCCCCTCTGCAGTGCGCGGGGCGGCGAGCGCGTTGGAACGGTTGATGGTGTCCACTGCCTCGTCCAGGCTTCCGGTGCGCGCGAGCTGCGCCAGGCCCGCCAGGCCCGACACGGGTTGCCATGCCATGTTGCCGCCGATGGTGGCAGCGGTGTCGAGGTAGCCGAGCGACTCGCGCCCGAACTGGCGGATGAGGTCGGACAGTTTCGCCATGGCTAGCTCCCCTCACGCGGCGCGACGTCCTCGCCGCCGAGTTTGTCGATGGCTTGCGCGATGTCGCGCGGGCGCTCGACGTCGATGCCCTGCATGCGCAGTGCACGTTGCCGCGCCGCGCGCTTCCACGTTTCGGTGAAGTCGTCGATGGTGGTCAGGTTGTGCTCGCGCATGTAGGCGCGGTGCTTGGCGCGCGACGAGATGTCGGTGCCGTCGCTGGCGCGCAGCCCCTCGTAGTGCGCCTCGGAGATCACGCCCAGGCCAGGCGCGGCGAGGAACACGCGCTGCATCGCGCGCTCGCAGCACTGCGGGCGCGGAGGCTCGGAGCAGTAGCGGGAGATCGGCATCACCAGCTCCTGCACGCGCTCGCAACTGTCGCAGCGGAAGGTGTAGGTGGGCATCACGCGCTCCCAGGTTGGCCCGCCATGAGCTGCGCGAGCTGCGAACGCGCGGCGCGCACCACGGCACGCTGCTCGCTGATCGCGGCGTTCAGCTCGCTGATCGCGTCGGGGTCGCGCATGCGCCTGCGCAGCAGGTCGGCTCGCCGGTGCGCCAGCGAGTGCAGCAGCGCGAGCTGCACCCGGTAGTCGTCCATGCCTGCGTCCAGCGGGTCCATCACTGCACCATCGGGTTGAACGGCATCGGCGGCTGCGGCTGCATGGGAGCCACGCTGCCGGGGCCTGCGGGCAGTCCGCCGCCAGGCCCGGCGGCGGGCTGCGACTGCGGCGGCTGCGGCCCGCCGGGGGTCATCTGGATGCCGCCGCCAGGCCCGCCTGCTGGCAGTGCCATCGGCGGGATGAGTGCCGTCTCCTTCTTCGTGCGCTCGGCTTCGGCGCCGTACTTGCCCGCCTGCGCGATGTTCTTCTGGTCCTCGGGCGACGGCGGCTGCGGCGCCGGCGGCTGCGCCGCCTTGGCTTCCAGGCTGCGCGCGAACTGGTCAAGGATGCCTTCGATGGTCTGGGCTCCCTTGAAGCCCGCAGCGGCCCACTGCAGCAGTTGCACTAGCGTGGCGCCCGCCTCGGGCGCCTGCTGCACCAGGGGTGCTGCGCTCATGAGGTAGTTGCTCGCCGCTCCCAGGAACTCGGTGCGCGCTTCCTTCTCCTGCGCCCAATCGGGCGCGGCCAGGCTCTCGCTGGTGACGTTGATGGAGTACAGCGCGGTGCCGAAGTCCTTCAGGAGCTTCACCGCAGGTTGCGCGAGCTGCGCGTCCGGCGTGCGTTCGATCAGCGAGCGCTGCACGATGGTCTGCGGCTGGAAGTGGTTGCTGATGATGTTGGCGCGGATGCGCATCACCTCGCTCACGAACCGCGACACCTCGTTTTGCAGGTTCGACAGCCGCGCGCCGCCGTACTGCACCTTGAGCGTCTGCGCCGTTGCCGTCTCGCTCGCCACGCTGGCGCCGCGCATGATGTCGCTGATGCCCAGCACCTCGTACAGGTCGTGCTGCACCAGTTGCTTGCGCGCGTTGAGTTGCGTGATCGCGTTGACGAACGCCTCCACCGGCATCCAGTCGACGCTGCCCTTCATGCCGCCGCGCTCGGTGAAGTTCGACCAGTTCTCCACCGGGATCAGTTCGTTCTCCACGTTGGCCGACAGCAGGTTCTTCACCGGCATCGCGGTCTTGTCGTACACGCCTGCGGCCTTGACTGCCTTGGTCAGCAGCGACAGCTTCTTGTTCAGGAGGTCCAGCTCCTTGTACAAGTCCTGCGCCATCGCGTAGTCGGCGCGCGGCAGGAACGCCTTGGTCAGCGTGGTGGACACCACCGGCTGCGGGCACGGCCAGAAGTCGTCGAGCTCCAGCGGGTCGGCCTGGTAGTCCAGCACGAAGGTGCAGCCCTCGACGTACCAGCACACGCTGTTGGATTCCTTCTCCCAGATCTCCCAAACTGCGGCCTGCTTGAAGGGGGTGGCTTTGAGGACATCCTCTTCGACGTTGCCCAAGTTGTCGGTGGCAGGCGTGCGCGCCGCCATCGGGATCATCTTGGCCTGCTCCGGCGTGAGCTTGAAGCGTGTCTTGATGGCGTTCTCGCCCATGTAGACACGCCGCGCCACCCACCGGCAATCGCGCCAGCGGCGACACGGCGAGTAGCGAAAATCGTCCCAGTAGCAGTAGTCGACGGTCGCCTCCTCGTTGGCGATCTTCTCCACCTTCTGCATCACCGGCTGCTGCGTGGCGGGGTCCAGTTGCGGCTGCTGCGTCGCGGGGTCGAGCACGGGTTCCTCGACCTCTTCGATGTCGACCTCGTAGCGGCACCAGACTTGCCCCAGGCCCACCACGAAGCGGTCCTGCACCGCGTCTCGCATCGCCGCGTTGGTGTCGTCCCAATCGCGCTCAAGGTCGCCATTGAGGATGCGCTGCATCATCAGCGACGCCACGCGCGAGACGTCGTCCATGTGGTCCTTGAAACGCCTCTCCACGGTGGCCTTGGGCAGGCGCCCGTAGATCGCGGACAGCACTACCTGCACGTTGCTCCAGAACAGGTTGGTCTTGCCGTTGTAGTCGCCCGCCATGGAGGTGCTGAACGCATCGTCGCCTTGCGACAGGTACGCCTGCTCGCAGCGGCGCGCGTTGCGCGTGAAGCGGTCCATCCACTTCTTGGACGCGTTGAGCTCGGTGGCCCACTTGCGCGCCAGGCGCGCGCTCTGCGCGATGCCCTTGTCGCCTGGTTTTTTTGGCGCCGCGGTTTGGGCTTCGCTGCCCTCTTCTTCGATGACGTCGGTGGTGTCGGCCATGCTTGCCCTCACATGCGTCGATCACGCGAGAAGCCGCAGCGCTCGTGCAGCTCCTCCAGCGTGAAGGGGTAGTGCGTGCCGTCCCACTCGGTTGCCGTTGCGATCACTTGTTCTCGGATCAGCTCGCGCACCATCTGGGCGCCGTAGGAAAAGCCGTCGCCGCCGTGCGAAGCCCAGTTGTGGTCGGGCTCGGCGGAAAACACCTTGCGCTCCTCGTCGTAGCGAAAGCTCCAGCTTCGCAGCGCGTCGATGCCGCGCGAGCACGCCACCTCGTTGAAGCGGCAGTGCGGGATCACGATGCGCGCGGCGTTGATGCGGTCCTGCAAGCCCGAGCGCGGCACGATGGAGCAAGGCCAGGCGCGGGCGAACTGTTCGATCACCGTGTGCCTGGTCGCCATGGTCTTGGCACGCGCGTCGTGCGGCAGGTACACGTGCGCGATGTCGATGCCGTGTGCCTTGATGCGCGCGATCCACTCGGTGGCATCCAGCCCGGTGTCCTCGTCGTAGTTGATGAGGCTGAAGCCACCCTCGCCGAGCTGCCACCACCAGAACGCTGCGGCGTCGCGGTAGCCGAGGTCGCCGGAGAGCACCACGCGGGCACCTGGCTCCCAGGTTGCCTCGGGCGTGATGCGCCCCTGCTGCTGCGCCGCGCTCATGTAGCGGCCCACGATGGCGCCCACGTTGGCGACGCTGAAGTCGCAGTAGTACTCCTGGCGAATGAGCTCGTCGGGCATGTCCATCGCGCGTTCCAGTGCGATGTCCGCCTCGGTGAGCACGCCGGTGTCGGCGATGGTCATGACCGACACGAAGGCGCCTGGCAGGCGGCGTGCCACCTCCAGGGTCTTGTAGCCGTGGTTGTAGCCACGCGGGGTGTAAATGAAGGCGACGCTGCCGTTGTTCTCGCGCAGGATCGGGCGCACGTAGTCGTAGGCGCGCGGGTCGGTCAAGGCCCACTCGGAGAACGTCACGTGCACGGGGGAGGCGCCCACCAACGCGTCGAAACGATCCGCGCCCACGATCTGCACGATGGACCCGTTGGCGAGTTCCAGCTTCATCTCGTCCTCGTGCTTGCGGCGCACGAGCTGCGGCGGGAAGGTCTGCGCGATGAGGTTCTTGCCCTCGCTCGTGATGTTGTCCCAGACCACCTTGCGGCCTTGGCGCAGCGTGGGCAGGCAGTGCCAGTACAGGCCCACCCGCTGGAAGGCGTCCTTGCAGGCTTGCGCGAGCGCGGTGCGGTCCTTGCCGCCTCTACGGTGCATCACCCAGCAGGCAAACTTGCAGCCCGCGTCCATCGCGGCCATGTAGGGCATCTGGTAGTGCCGTGGCGTGAAGCCGCCGTCGATGGCGAGATCAAGGGGCATCGCGCACCTCGTCGATCACCTCGGCCAGCGGCGGCAGCAGCGTGCGCACCGTGGTGTCGATGTGCCCGGCCACCGGCGAGGAGATGACGCCGCGCACCGGCTGCGCGTTTTCGATCACCACCTTCTGCACGAAGATGTTGAAGCCGCCGGGGTTGGCAAGGTCGTCGCGCGAGACGAACTGCCCGCAAAAGCGCAGGAAGGTCGAGGCGTTCTTCGCCGCGACCTTCTTCAGGTACTCGACGCCACCCGCCTCGTGCAGCGCACGAGCGGCCATGCGGCGCATGCGCGCGTTGAGCTCCGCCAGGCTCACCTCGCCGTCCACGGCGTCGTCGTCCTCGGGCAGCTCGGGGTCGTTGGCGGGGGGCGCCGCCTTGGGCAGCGTGATGGCGCCGCGCTGCTTCTTCAGCCGCTCGCGATAGGCACGCTGGCGCTGCGCTGCGGTCCTCGGACCTTGCGCTTCGGCCATGCGTGCTCCAAAGAAAAAGCCCGCACGAGGCGGGCTTGAATGGCGATGCGGGGGGTCGCGCTGCGCGAAGGGAGGATGACCAACGAGGAGGAGGTTTCGCGCAGGGCTAGCCCCACGGGCCGGTTTGTACTACAGCAGTCCCTCGCCGATCAAGGCGGCTTCGATCAGCGCACGAGCTCGAGCGCAGAGACTTTGCGCGGTGTCGAACTCACCCTCGACCCCCAGGCACTCTGCGCGCGCGAGCTGCGCGATGGCGCGCTGCAGCTCCAGCGGCATCTTGACCACGTGCGCTTCGATGGTTCCCATCAAGAGTTCCTCCAGCTCGTCCTCGGGGCTGGCGGGCCCGCCGGGGCGCGCGTAGCCGCGCTCGGGCGAGTAGACCTTGCGCCAGCAGTGCCAGCGTGCCAGAAGGCCACCCAGGCGATGCAGCGGCGCCTGGCGCTCGGGCGCCAGGGTGCGCAGCAGCGCCGGGGTGGTGCGGTTCATTGCTTCAGGCCAGCGGCTTGGCCAGCACGCCGAAGACCTCGCGCAGCTCGTAGCAGGCTTCGCGCTGCATCTGGTCGAGCACCTTCTGGAGGCAGTCGGGATGCTCGGTCAGGCGCGCGCGCAGCTCCACTGCTTCGGCACGGTCCATCACCAGGCTCACCGCGATGGTCACCATCTCCTCGTCCCGCACGAGGCTCGCGGCGGCGCCCGAGGTGAGGAACCCCTGGCGCTCGCAGCGCGTGCGCGATGCCTGCTCCAGCGCCTGCGCCGCCGTCATGGCCTGCACGGCGGATTGCACGATGCCGGGCGACTTCTTGGCGAGGTCGACGCACAGCTCGCCGCCTCGGATCTCGCGCTGCTGCCACTGCTCGGAGTGGTACAGGCGCCAGCGCTCGATGCCGTGCAGGCGCGCGTTCTCCTCGCGCACCTTGTCCATGCCCTGCTGCACCGTCAGGCCCACGCCCATGCCGCCGCACATGCCCGCCGCGTCGTAGACGTTGTTGGGCTTCAGCGGCTTGCGGGTCTCGGTCCACCCCTCGGCGGGCGCGGGCACGGGCATGCCGTCCTCGGGCAGGCGGTAGGGGTACTCGCCCGGCGGCAGCACCGTGCCATCGGGCTGATGGTCGCCGTGCTCGAAAGCGCGGGCGACCTCGCGCCGCTCGGCTTCGCGCTGCTCCTGCGGGGTGGGCCCGTAGGTGTCGCGGTAGTGGCGAGCGAGCATGTCGCTCTGGATGGCGCCCACCACCGTGCGGTCGTTGCTGGAATCGTTCATTGCACGTTCTCCTTCGCGGGTTGGTCGGCGCGACGCTGCGCCAGGAACTCCTGCTTGGACCTTTCCAGATCCTCCCCCGTGAGCCCGCTCTCGTTGGCGACGCAAGCCATCGCGCGCGCCATCAGCACGTTGGTCGACTCCACCGTCATGTCCGCGTGGTCGCTCGCCTCGTGGTGGCCGTCCTTCCTGCCCGCCAGGTACGCCAGGTACAGCAGCGCCGGATCCACCTGGCCGAACACCGGCAGCACGGCGGCGACGTATGTCTGGAAGCGCGCGAAGCGCTCCTGCAGCGCGGACTCCTGCAGCATCGCCACCAGTTGCGCGGCCTCGCTCGGGCCACCCTCTTCGTGGGAAGAGTCCTTGTCGCGCTCGTTGCTCTTGTCGTCGCACATGATCGTCTGGCCTTTCACTGGTCTTCGGGGACACCGCAGATGAGGTGCATCCATGCCACGTACAGCGTGGCGCTGTTGCGAAACTCGCGCGGGTCGTCGCGCAGGTAGAAGCTCACCACGCCCGTGCCCCACTCGCCGAACTTGTTGCGCGGGGTCACCACCTCGCGCGAGATCCCCAGCTCCTCGTTGAACGCGGTGAGGATGCCCTTGCTCTCCAGCGTCAGGTGCATGCCAGGCTTCATCGGCTGCGCGCAGAACTCCTCGTAGGTGAGCTCGCCCATCACTAGGCACCTGCGACGGCGCGCAGCGCGCCGTCGCGCGCGGCCACGCGCACCTTCTTCGCAGGCGGGGGCGGCGGCGGCACGAGGCCGCGTTCGACCACGCTGCGCGCCCACTCCAGCACCGGCGCCGCGTCGGCGACCTGCACCTTCTTCAGGTTGGCATTGCGCGGATCGAACACCTTCACGCAGCGGGCGAACAGGTCCGGCGTGCTTTTGGAGCCGATGCGCCCGTCGATCTCCGCGTTGGCGAGTGCCTTGACCACCGGCGACATCGACGAGAAGTCGCGCCGCACGAGTGCCTGATACACCAGCTTGATGTAGTCGCGGTCGCGGCTGGTCTTCATCGCCAGGATCGCCGCCGCGCGCACCGGCGCCGAACTCCACGTGCGCTTGCGCGTCGGGCAGAACTCCATCAACTCGTTGAACTCGGGCATCAGCCACGCCACGATGGGATCGACGAACTGCGGGGTGCGGCCCGTGCGGCCATTCGCCAGCAGCATGCCCAGGAAACTGCCCACCTCCGACAGGTCGCGCCCGATGCGAAGCACATCCGCGATGCTGCGCGGCGAGCTCACCGTGTCCAGCACCGGGAACACCGTGTCCCGCGAGACGTCGCGCCACACGACGATCCTGCCCTCCCATCCGTCGGGCAGCAGGCTGATGGCCGTGAGCCGGTGCTGCCCGTCCATCAGGTTGCCGTCCTCGTCGAACGCGATGCCCTGAATCGAGGTCACGAACTCGCCGCGCCCAAACATCGCGTGGAACATCTCCACGTGCCCAACGCGCAACGGACGGTTGCCCACGTTGAGTTTCATCCACTCGCGCGCGATGCGCGGCGTCACCCGTTCGATGGTCTGCTTCATCACGCGGCCCTCCTCGCTTCAATGGCTTCGCTCACCTCGTCCAGCAGGTGCCTTTCCTCGTCGCTGAACTGACCGTTGGCAGCAGCAATCGCACGCAGCAGCAGCCGCGCGTACATGCAAAGCATCGAGGCGTCCATCCTCGCCGCCTCGGCGAGCTCGCGCTTGAGCCTCGCGGCCTTCTTCGGCGGCAGCGGGTTGCCCACCAGGCGCTTCTTGGTCTTGGCCGTGATTGGCATGCGGCCCGTGTGGGTCGCCACCGCTTCGGCCAGCGCCTTCTGCGTGGGCACATCACCCTTGGCCCGTGTCGTCGCGAAGTACTTGTCCACCGCTATCCCTCCCGCAGCAATTCGCTCGTAGTCGTTCGCGCAGCTCGTGCTGATGCCAGCCGCGTGCAATGCCTCCCTCTTCGTGACTTCTTCCGCGTGCGCGGAAGAAGTGCCACGACGCAGCCCCTGCACCTTGGGCAGCTCGCGCGTGATCTCGCCGATCCTTACCATCGCGCGCAGCTTGATCTCGGCCATGTCGCGCCGCGCCTTGCGGTCGTTCTTCTGCAGCGCGTACAGCTCCAGCGCCTTGGCCTTGTCGCGGATGTCCTTGACGTCGTCCACCCGCACGCAGTCCGCGAGAGCAACGCGAAACCTGTCGTAGTTCATCAAGTCGGTCCCCATCTCAGTTCCCCTCGTGCACGAGGTCGCCGGGCCTGGGCCCGGCGCCCGCGCGCAGTTGCGCGATCTCCTCGCTGGCATCGTCGATGGCAGCGGTGTACCCGGCCACCCACGTGAGCCTGTCGTAGCCGCCGCACTCGCGCTCGGCATAGCGCTGGCGCGCATCGAGCCGCTGCACGTGCTGGAAGCACTTCGCATAAACCGCATCGCTCATGTCTCGCTCTCCTTTCATTGCAGAACCTCGTCTGCGTCGTCGCTCTCGCACATCACCACCACCCCCCAGTTCCTGCTCCTCTCCTGCGCGTACACCCACCTGATGCGCTCATCCCCGTCATCGCACCCCAGCCACCGCGCCACCTCGTCCCTCGCCGCCTTCATCGCCCCGCGCAGGTTGTCGTCGTCCAACTTCCTGCCGTAAGGGCCCACCCGCTGCAGCAGCACCACGCACGGCACCGACGGCACCTCCTTCACGGTGTTCAGCACCATCCCCACCGCGAACCTCTCGCGCTTCACCCGCCTGGCTCGCGCCATGTGGTGCTCCCGCACGTTGGGCGCCGACACCGTGCGCAAGGGAATGCGCACCGCGATCACCGCGACCACCACAACGCCGGACGCATCAGCCCCAGCACCACCATCGCCACGAGGAACACCAGCGGGCCCGTCAGGACGCCCGCGATGTACGCCACCAGCAGCCACCAGGCACTCATCGAATGCCTCCTCGTGACGAAACAACTTTCGGGTGCGGGGACGGGTGGGGCCTACCTTTTCCCCGGCACCCCCCGCCGCCGGATCGACCCGCCCCTGCCCCTCGGCACGGCGCCCGGCACGGCCCGCAGCCAGGCCAGGCGGCCATCCCGCGCCAGGCACGCACGCAGGCCCGCAGCAGGCCCATGGCTGCACGATCACGATGCAGCCGACGTTGGGGTAGGGGTACAGCTCGCGCCCCTGCATGGGGTCGTTGCGGCTCCCAGGTCGCGACGCGAGCAGGAGGGTGGGATGTGCACCGGCATGTGCATCGGCTCGTGCGATGCAGAGCCAGGCCGCGCCAGGCTTGAAGACAAAGCGTCGTCCTACGGGTCATTGCGTGCCTCGCACCTTCGCGAGCAGCGCAGGACTGAGCAGCCCCTGCAAGGGGTCCGGCGCAGCCGCAGCAGTGGCGACAGGGCCAGCAGCAGCCGCGTCCCGGCGCCGCCCTTCGACCGTCGACAGCACGTAGGCGAACGTGCAGCGCGGCTGTCCACGCAGCTCTGCCACAACGTCGACCAGCTCCTGCTCGGCACCAGCGTCGACCAAGCGCATGAAGCCGGGATGCGATGGGTTCAGGCTCGGCAGTCCGGCGCCCTTCAGCCGCAACGCGACGGCGCCGTAGCGCGACCCGCCGGGCTGCGGGGTGACGCTCGCCGGACGCTCTCTCTCTGTGAGAGCTGTATTTGTATTTAGGTATTCCGCGTGCGCGCGCGAGGGCGTAACCCCGTGGGGTGACGTTGGGGTTACGGTTGGGGTTACGCCGCGATGCTCGTCGATGGCACGCTGCAGCTCGCGCAGTGAAGTGTGCTTGCGAGTGGCGATGCCCATGCGCTCGGCCTGATCGCGGAGCTCGTCGATGCGGCCACGGTAGCGTTGCATGCGCGCCGTCACCGTAACGTCGCCCGTAACACCTGCTGGGGTGACAGTTGGGGTTACGGGTGGGGTTACGTTGGGGTTACGCAGCTCTGCTGGTGCGAGCTCTGCATTGCGCGGCATACGCAAGAGCTGCAGGCCCGGCCTGCGACCCAGCTCGGTCACCACGAAGTGCTTGTCGAGCACGCTCTGGCAGAGCTCGCGGTCTGCGCGGCTGTAGGCGCCTGCGATGCCGCAGCACTGGTCGAAGTCGAGCGGCAGCATGCGCAGCAGGCGCATTGTGTGCACGGTGAGGGCGATGGTCATTGCGAGCTCACGGTCGGCGCCGCGCATGCGCTCCAGCGTGTCCAGGTTGAGGGTCACGTGGTGGTTCACGACAGGTGTCCATGGGCCCTCAGAACTTCCTCGGCGAGCTCGCGTGCGCGGCGGGACTTGCCTTCCGTGTTGGAGTGGATGCGCAGGGCCCAGGCGATGCCGTCGCTGCGGCGCGCGCCGTCGATGAATTCCTGCTGCAGGATGCGCAGGGCCGCGAGTGCTTCGCGCTTTTCGTGCGAGTGCACCTTCCGCGGCGACCACGCGAGCTGCGCCAGCTCGATCACGACGGGCCTCTGGTTGGCGAGGGCCCGCAACTGGCGCACGTTGGGCACGCTGTCGCCGGGGAGGTGCTCCAGCATGTAGCGCACGCTCGCCTCGGACAATCCCGCGAGCTCGGTGCCGAAGTGGGCGCGGATCTGCTCGTTGGCGTGCACGTAGCTGCCAAGGAACCGCTTGCCATACAGCAGCGACATCTTGAGCATCACGGCATCGAGCAGCGTCGCGTCGAGCGCGTCCATGTGCTGCCCCTACGCGGCCTGCTGCTCGTCTTCCTCGGCGACCTCGTCGCGCGGCGCGGGCACGGTCATGAGGTCGGCCATGGTCTGGTCGTCGACCTTCACGAACTCCACCTCCTGCCCGTGCGCCAGAGCCCACTCCTTGCGCACGAGCGCGGCGAGCACGCCGTCGACGACGCGCCGACTCGTGAGGTGGCCGAACTTGTCGGTCTGCCAGGCCGCCACGTTCTGCCTGCTGCAGCCCATGGCCTGCGCCGCCTTCGTGGGGCTGTTCCCCAGCACGTACACCGCATTGCGTTTCAACATCTCCGAGCCCCTACTTTTTTTTCAAGCGCAGAACCTTGCGCCGAAAAAAATGGCGATGCAATGGGCAACGTGTTCGCGCTCGCAACGGGACTTCGCATCTCATTGGAGAGCGGGACGATGCGGGACATCGCGCGGTAGTTCGCGGGACATGACCCACTGACGTCCCAACTTTTTCCGCCAGTGAATTTGCTCGGGACCAGTGCCTTTGCTTTTTGTCCCCAGGCTCTGGACCTCAATGCACTTTCCCTGCGCCAGCGGTGCTGCAATCGCGCGCCATGCACAACGACACCGCGCCGCTCACGAAGGCGCAGCAGCACGACGCGCTGTACTGGGAAGCCTTCATCGGATTGCACGCGGAGTTCCTGCGCGTGCTCGCGGACTCGCCCGCTGAGACGCTGGCCTGCCCGCACGAGGGGCCCGAGCTGGCGCTGGCGCGCGTGGTGTCGGAGCTCGTGCTCGCACAGGAAGGCGACCACCACACGCTGGCCGAACTGCTTCGCGTGGCGCACGGCGCCGCCGCGCGTGGCGACGCTCGTGCCCAAGGTGTCGTGGAGCATCTGGCGAACACCTACGCTGCGCACTTCGCCGCCGCGATGGACGAGGCGGGCGACTTCGCGAACACGCCGGTGGGAGCGTGCGAGTGATGGTCGCCTGCGAAGCCTCGGGCCGCGTGCGCGCGGCCTTTCGCGAGCTCGGGCACGACGCATGGTCCTCCGAGGACCGCTGGATGCTGTGCGCGCGCACCTACGAGGGTGTCGCCCAGGCGATGGCGCAGCAGTGGGGCTGCGAGTGCTGCGAGGAGGTGCAGTGATGGACATCGAAGTCTCGCGCGTGGTGTACGGCATGGAGTCGGACACCTACCGGGCCGCTCCCGGCTTCGCGCACTCGGACGGCAAGCGGCTGCGCCGCAGCCCGTGGCACTACAAGGCGCTCACGCTGCCGCGCGCGCCGGAGTTGGTGAAAGCGCCCGCCCCGCAGCAGGCCAGCGGGATCATGGCGCACGCGGCGACGCTGGAGCCGCACGAGTTCGACACGCGCTACGTGGTCGGGCCCGAGATCAACAAGAACACGAATGCGTGGAAGGCGTTCGCCGACGAATGCGTCGAGCGCAAGGTGGAGCCGATCACGCAGCAGCAGAGGGACACCGCATTCGCGATGGCGGCATCGGCGCTTGCGCTGCCAGACTTCGCCTCGGTGATCGAAGGCGCAGCGCGCGAGGTGTCCCTGTGGTGGAAGTGCCCGGCCACCGGCGTGCTGGTGAAGGCGCGCCCCGACGCGGTGAAGGTCTACCCACCAGGCATCCCGGTGATCGCGGACGAGGCGCATCCCATCGCGCCGGAGCGCCTGGCGCTCATACACGACAAGGGCTTCGCGATCCTCGCGGACTTGAAGACCACCGACGACGCGAGCCCCGAGGAGTTCGCCGCCAGCACGGCGCGCTACAGCTACCACACGCAGGCGGCCTGGTACAGCGAAGGCGTCGAGCGCGCGCTGAACGTGCCGGTGCTGTCGTTCTTGTTCTGCGTCGTCGAGCGCGAGTACCCGTATGCGGCGGCCACCTACACGCTGGACGACACCGCCATGCAGGTCGGCGCCGACTTGAACCGCGCCACGCGCGAGCTGTACGCGCAATGCCTGAAGGCCGACTCGTGGCCCGGCTATCCCCAGGACACGCGCGACCTCGCGCTGCCTGCCTGGTACATGAAACGCTACCTGATGGGACAACCCGTATGACCGAGATCGCCACCTTGCCAACGGCGCCCGCGCGCCCGCTCACGCTCGTGGAACGCACCGCTGCCGCCTTCGCGGTGGACCCCGAGAAACTGCTGCACACGCTGCGCATGACCTGCTTTCGCACCGGGCCCGACAAGCCGCAGGTCACCAACGAACAGATGATGGCGCTGCTGATCGTGCGCGAGCAGTACAACCTGAACCCGTTCACGAAAGAGCTCTTCGCCTTCGACGACAAGAGGGGCGGCATCATCCCCTACGTGTCGGTCGACGGTTGGTCGAGGATCGTCAACGAGCACGCGCAGTTCGACGGCATGGAGTTCGCGTGGGACGAGGCGCAGCAGGCCATGACCTGCATCATGTGGCGCAAGGACCGCAGCCATTCCACGGTGGTGACCGAGTACATGACCGAGTGCAAGCGAAACACCGAGCCGTGGACCAAGAGCCCGCGCAGGATGCTGCGGCACAAGAGCCTGATGCAGTGCGCGCGCCTGGCCTTCGGCTTCGCGGGCATCTATGACCGCGACGAGGCCGAAGTCATTCGCGACGGTGGCCTGGTGGCGCAGGCGCCGGTGGCCTCGACGCAGCGCTCGCACTTGAAGAGCGTGCTGGCTGCCGCGCGCGAACACTTCGCCGCGCCGATCACCGACGTCGAGGATGCGTCCCAGGCCGGCGACGACGACGGGCCTGGCGGCACGGTGGAGAGCCTCACGGCTGCAATCCTGGCAGCGCCGGATCGCGACGCCGCCACCGAGATCCTCGACCGGGCGCGCAGCATCCTGAGCGAGGACGATCTGAGCGAGTTGGCGGCGAACTTCTCCGCTGCCTGGGACAACGTGTGAAGGGGACTCTCGTGAACGACAAGGTCAAGACCCGCGTGTACCTCGTGGAGATCACGGGGCAGGCCCAGCCGCGCTTGGTGCGCGCCACCTTCCCGCACATCGCCGAGCGGCATGCCACCGCGCACATGGCGAGCGCGCGCCTGCCCACGCAGGATGAACTGATCGAATGCACGGTTGCGGGCATCAAGGTCGAAGACGCGCACGAAGAGGCCCGCCAGGCCGAGCTGCCAGTCACGTAGAAGCGCTTCACGTTTGTCAAGCTCTGCGTGGTCGCATTTCCCTAAGCCTCACCGGAATGGACGAGGCTGAGTTGTCCCGCGTTATCCCGCTGGGCAGCGGTGGTTACCACTGTGTTACCGAATAGTTGTGAGGCGCACGAACACAGCGCCTGCCACGGTTCAGTTATTTCCGGGTCGTACTGATGGACTCTCAGAAAATCCGTTTGTCACGTTGCGCCGCTGTCACAAGAATGCCTTCCGGCTGGGCGCCATAGTCCGTGCGCACCCGCTATTGACTAGCTACGTCAGCACGTAGAGAGGATGGCCATGGCAACCAGCGAGCGAGTCACGACGGGACGCAACCCGAAGCAGAGCAAGAAGAGCAAGGCAGTGGCCGCTGATGGTCAGTACATCACGCGCGCCAGGATGTTGATGGTGCCCGCTGACGACAACCGTGGGTACGGCGGCTTACGAGATCGCGCGGGCAGCCAAGCGCGTGCGCGTGCCACCGAGCAGAGGCTGCGCACGATGATGCATGTGATCGCGCGGGCGCTGCTGGCGAAGCAGCGCGCCGAGCTCGCCGTCGTGCGCGAGGACGCGGTCATGAAGCAGATCCCCGACGACATCCAGCGCGCCGCCGCCGACATCCTCAACACCGTTTTCATCGCTCCCGAAGAGCGGCGCGACTACGCGCCTCATTCCAATCGCACAGTGACCCTGCCAGGACGAACGCCCTGCGTCGTGCGCGCGAAGTTGCGCGCGAGCGGCGCCACATGGAAGCAGGCAGCACCGTCGCTGGACTCCATTACGAAGGCCATTGACCAAGTAGTGAGGGACCACGGTGTGCCACTAGGTCACTGAGACTCTCTTAGCTTGTCGCGACCACAAGTCGCGACACAAGGGAAGCTGGCGGCGCATTGAGGTGCCTCGCTGGCTTTGCTTTTTCTGCGCACGTGGCAATTGACTGTCACTGCAGGAGAGGTACGCCTTGGTGAATCTGGAATGTGTAGATCCTGGTCTAACTCTTTCTGGAGATGAACATGTCGCACTTCAATTCGGACAAGCAGCGTGCCTTGCAAGACATGCTGCAGAACATCAGGAAGGTGGTCGACGCCGACAGCGTGTTCGTGATGGTGATCGATCACGGGCAGTGCTACCGCGCGCACGAGGGCACGAGCTCGTTCGATGTGCTGCTGCAGGATTGGCTCGGCGCCGCGCAGCGTCACGTGGCGCAGCGCGATTTCGACAGGCGGGGCTAGTGATGGTGAAGCGAGCAGTTAGGAGGAACGACGACGACGCCTCCATGCCGCGCACGTGGCGGGAGGTACCCGTGGGCATGGAGATGACGCTGGTGGAGATCGGGCGGCTGACCTGCAAGTTCAAACCGAAGACGTACCACAACAACGGCAAGGGCTTTGATTGGCTGCGCGAGAGCGATCTGCCGCGCAGCGGGCGCAAGCTTCGCTGGAAGGCGGAATCGGTTCTCGCCGATTGGATCGCGGATCTGCGGCGCCGAGGGCACGAGGAGCACACGAGCGAGCTGCACATGCAACTGATGCGCCTCACCAGCAAGAGCAAGATGGGGATGGGGATGGGGATGGAGTTGGCGCAAGCGTTCGCCTCGCGGCCCCTCGGGATGCGCCGCACGCTGGAGGGAGGGACCGAGTTTTTCGTGCCTGGCCCCGCGTGCGACAACGTCAAGCCGCCGCCGCAGGAGGATCCCGACCACGATCCCGACAGATGAAGCACGGCGAAGAGAAGCGGCCCCATCGGGGCCGTTTCTTCGTGTGCGTGGCGCGTCACTTCTGAGGGGTCCAGTAGGCGAGGTGAGCCACGCGGACAGCGCGGCGCGCAGCGCGCGTACTCGCCCTGCGCCCGCAGTTCCTCCAGCCGCACGAACTGGTCGTCTGTCAGAGCCATGACTCAGACATCCGGGTGTTCGTTCGCCACGAAGATGACGGCAGTGCCGTGGTGGCTCACGCCCTGCACGCGCTTGACGGTGTCGGGCGTGGGCTGCTGGTCGGCAGGCAGCGTGTAGAAGGCTTCTTCGATGGCAGCGGCCATGGAGTAGCCCAGCATCTCCTCAAAGCGCGCGATAGCGGCCTTGCGGGTCTTGTAGTTGCGCGAGGTGGATCCACCGAGGTCGCGGGTCTTCACGGTGTAGGTCGTGGTTGTCATGGTCATGAGTCCACTGGATTGGTTTGGAAGCGGAACGCTTGCGCGTCCCAGGTTGGAACAATCAGGCGGCGAGCGCCAGGGGCTCGACTTGGTCGGTGAGCTCGCGCGAGTCGCGTAGGTCGTCGAGGTAGTTCGCCCAGGCCTGCATCGCGGCGAGGGATTCCTTGGGCAGGTCGAAGGAAGCGGCGGCCTGCACGAGCGCGTTGATGCGGTCACGGTCGTAGGAGGCGCCCATGCCGCCCGTGTTCGCGCGCTCCAGCATCGCCACCAGCCGGGCGGTACCGCCCAGCATCTCGCGCGCGTCGTCGTGGCCGATCACGGTTTCCAGCACGAGCGGCGGAACGCCCATGCGCTTCGCCATCGTGCGGAAGCAGGCGCGGGAGCCGTGAGGCGTGTGGTGCAGCGGGTTGATGTTCAGGTCGGCCTGCGCCTTGCGCTTCTCCTTCGACAGCGTGGCGAGATGCGCGGCCTCTTCGTGCGTGTGCTTGCCGAAGCCGAGCTGCACCAGGCGCTGGTTCATCTGGTACTCGCCCATGACGATGTTGCCCGCGCGCTCGCCGGGGAACAGGTAGTCCCCGGTGGTGGCGGCGCGCAGCTCGCGCACGAGCTCCACGGTCTGGCGCGACAGGTACACCACGTGGTCGGGGATCAGCCCGTCGCGCTTCTTCTGCTCGTGACCCTTCATGCCCTTGCCCTTGCCGTGCGGATCGACGGCGGGGATCGTCCACTTCGGGAAGGCGCCGTCGAGGTCGCTCATCTCATCGAAGCGGGCGAAGCGCACGTTGTCGTAGCGCTGCGCGGTCAGCAGCGTGAACTTCAGTGCGTTGCTCGGCACCACCGAGTACTGCTTGACACCGCTGGACTTGGGCAACGGGGCCCACAGGGCGCGCACCAGCACGGCGAGCTTGGAGTCTTCGGTGAGCGCGGCGCGGTGCTGGCGGCGGGGCGTCTTCGCCTTCAGCGAACCATCGTCGGCCTTCACCGGGCAGGCGTTCGTGCGCCACTTGCGCGGGCTCTTCGCGGCCCACGCGAACACCTTGCGGCAGTAGCCCTTCACCTTCCACGTGGTATGGGCGATACCGGCGGCGACCATTGCGTCCTCGACGGTCTGGATGTCGCACTCGTTGACGTCGTTCACGTGCTTGTCGCCGAACAGCGGAATGCAGTGCTTCACGAGCGCCTCGGCGATGCGCGCGAGGTGGCGCTGGCCGATGCCCATCGGGTTGGCGTCGATGTAGCCCAGCGTGCAGGCATGGAAGGACTGCGGCACGCACAAGTCCAACGTCCAGAGCTTCGCGTTGGGTTCCTTCTCGCGCAGCGCGGCGCGCTTCTCGGCGGCGGCGCCCTCGGCCTTCGCCTGCGCGGCCTTCTCCTTCGTTTCGGTGCGCTTCGCGGCGGCGGCGGCGTTGGGATCGAAGCTCTTGTCGTTCTTCGTGCGCAGCACCAGCGCGGCGCCCAGCTCGCGCGCCTTCTCCGGGGTGACGCTGGCCGCCGCCAGGCGACCGTTGCCGCCCAGGCGGCACTCGCCCACCGTGGCCTTTGTGGTGGTGGTCTTGCCGGGGCGCATGTACGCCTGGGCCCAGCGGCCCGTGCGGTCGCCAGCGGTAATCAGGTACAGCCCCTTGCCGTCGTGGATGTACTGCGGCTCGTCGGAGCGCAGCGCGGCGAGGAAGGTGTCTTCGGTCATCTGTTCGACGATCTTCGGCATGGCTGGGAGTCCTTTTGTTGCGCCGCTTCGCGCGCGGCTGAGTTACTGAAGGACTTCAGTCTGATGCACATCCTGGTGCACAAAAAGGGGGGACTTGAATGCAGAAAAGCCCGCTTGCTATGGGCAAGCGGGCTTGTCGGTTTTTGCCATTTTTCCCAATCGGGACAATGGGTTAGCGCTACTTAGGGGGTGGCATCAGGCCAGTCCTTTTGACCGAAGAAGGGGCGCAAACGCGGCCCTTTTTTCATCGGCTTCAGTTGCGGTCCCCCTTCACGACCTTCTTCGACTTCTTCTTGCCCTTGGCGGCCTTGGTGGAAGAGGACGTGCTGGCCGCCATCGTCGTCTCGCCACCGGCGGGCGCCGCACCGGCCGTGGCGCCGGAATTCATCGTGGCGGACGCGCCCGTGCCACCGGCCGCGGCGCCGGCGCCCATGCTGCCCTGCGTCGCCGCACCGCCGCCGCCCGGCGTGCCGGTCGATCCCATCGGGGTGTTCTGCGTGCTGCGCTGCCCCGCGCCGACGGCGGGGTCGGTGGCGGGCCGCGGAGGCGTGCCTTGCGCGAAGGCGAGGCTGAGGGTCGCCGCGGCGAGCGCGGCGGTCAGGATCTTGGGCGAGAACATGTGGAATCGCTCCTTTGAGATGGCTCGGGACCGGCGAGGCGCCGGTCCGGCCAAGATAAGGAGCCGCCGTTGAGGCAACGTCGGTCCGGCGCGCACGCCGGTGTCGGACGGTATCGGACGGCGTGGGACTAGCGCTGCTCCAGCGCGCGCACGAAGCCCTGCACGGTCCGCGTCTCCGGCAGCACGTAGACCACGCTGCGGGAGGCGCCGAGCACGCGCTGCACGACGTCCGTGTAGAAGGCCACGGGCACCACCACGCAGCCCCAGGACACGCGCATCTTCGCGGCCTGCGCGGTGGACAGGCGGCCCGCGCGGCCCGCGTAGGAGAAGCCGGGCCGCAGGCGGTGGATGGCGAAGGCGCTTTCGTAGTCGACCCAGATCACGTGCTCGCCCGTGCGGTTCTCGCCCGGCTGCGCCTCGAAGCGGCCCGCCGGCGTGGTGCGCTCGTCGGGCGGCACGTGCCCGCCCTGGGCATGGTCGCCGACCCCGGCCACGGTGTGATCGCCCGGCGCGCTTCCGAGCAGCGCCGGCGAATGACCGGCCAGGCGGCCGTCGCCATCGAACACGTAGAGGTGCGCGCTGCGCTTGTCGACGACCGCGTAGGGCCGGCCGCGGGCGTCACCGGTGCGCTGCACCCAGCCCACGAGGCTGCGCGCGTCTTCCGACGCACCGAGCTGCTGGAAGGTTTCGGTGGCCCAGCCGGCCGCCGGCGCGAGCGCCGCGACCACCACCCATGCCGTACTGCCGGCTGCCTTGCGCAGCCACCGGCGTGCATCCTCCATCCGGGTCCCCTGTCGCCGAGCCAGGAGGCTCAACAGGGGCGGATGCTATCAAGCGCGGCCGTGCGGCCGCAAGGACCTCAAGGTAAATGCGACGTGAACCCTCAGCGGGCCGGCTGGAGGGCCACCTTCTGCACCGGGTTGCCCTGGATCGCCTGCGGGGCGGCAGCCATCTGCGCGGGATCCGTGACGTCGTAGGCGCCGAACACCTGCTGCGGCGTCTTGACTTCCGGCAGCACGTAGATGACGGCGCCGAACTTCGTAACTGTGGGCTTCAGCACGTCCTCGTAGAAGGTCACCGGCAGGTTGATGCAGCCGAAGGAGATGCGGTTGTCGTCGGTGGTGAGCGTGGCCAGCCGCTCCAGCCGGCGCTCGCGCGCCACCAGCGGCCGGATGCGGTGCATGGACACCGCCGCGTCGTAATCGACCCAGACCACGTCCTCGTTGTTGGCGTTCATGCCCGGCTCGGCGACGAAACGGCCGGCCGGCGTGGTCTTCTCCTCGGGGCGCACCGCGGACAAGGGCTTGTCGCCGATGCCGGGGAAGGTGTCGTCGCCGCGGGCTTCACCGAGCAGGGCGGGCGCGCTGTCCTTCAGCCTGCCGTCGGGGGCGAAGACGTACACCCGCGCATCCTTCTTGTCGACCACCACGAAGGCATGGCGCTTGTTGTTGCGGGTGTGGACCACCCAGTTGGCCACCAGGCGCGCATCGGGCGAGGCCTGCTCGCCCGCGAAGTCCGCCAGCCGCAGGGCGGGAGCGGTGCCCGGTGCCGGCCTGGCATGCGGCGCCATGGCCACGGGGGGCCGCTGCTGCGCCTCCTGCTGCGTGTCGCGGCTCTTCTTGAGCGACAGCAGCGGCAAGGCCAGCATCACGGCCAGGCCGAGCAGCACGCCCTTGCGCATCCAGGCGACGAATTCGGATTGCTGCGCTTTCTTCTGTCCCGCTTCCTGCATGGTGCTTCTCTTCCTTCGAAGGAAGCGCCAGCTTAGGCAGGCTCCGCCGTGGCGCGCGTCCGGGGATCAAGGCACCCGGTGTAGGAGCACAGCGGGCACGGGCTGTACGTCAGGACGCTCCGGCGGCCGGCGCCCGCGCTTCCTCGCCCCACAGCGCGATCTGCAGGGCGGGATCCGCGCATTCGCAGCCGAGCGCGAGGTCGGGATCGTCCAGCACGGAGGCAGGCACCTCCAGGAACGGCGGCATGGCGGATGGGGCAGGAACGGACGGCTCCATTTCAGGCATGGCAACTCTCCCTCTTGTTGCAGAGCCATTGTTCCGGGGAGGCCGCGAGCTCCGTATCCGAAGAGCTCGCCAGACGACGTAGGAGCGGGCCTACAGCCTCAGGCGGGCAGCGCCGGCTTGCCCCGCATGCGGCGCGCGAGCGCATACACGGCGACGAGGAGGCCGCCCGCCACGATGCCCACCAGCGCCTCGAGCAGCATGGCGGCCGGAATCCGCATCCCGCCGGAGCGCGCCGCGGCTTCCTCGATGGCGTGGTGCAGCGGCGGAATGCCGTGCTCGAGGATGCTGCCGCCGACCAGGAACATGGCCGCCGTGCCGGCGACGGACAGGCCCTTCATCAACCAGGGGGCGGCGCGCACGATCCAGTTGCCCAGGGCGCGGGAGACGGCCCGAGGGCGGCGGCTCAGCCAGGCGCCCAGGTCGTCCAGCTTCACGATGCCGGCCACGAAGCCGTAGACACCGACGGTCATCGCGATCGCGATCGCGACCAGCACCGCGAGCCGGGTGACGAAGTCCTGGCCCGCCACCGTGCCCAGGGCGATCACGATGATCTCGGCGGACAGGATGAAATCGGTGCGGATGGCGCCGCGGATCTTCTCGCGCTCGTGCGCCACCAGGTCCACCTTCTCGTCGGCGACGGCGTGCTGCAGTTCCTGGTGGTGCGCCTCGTCCTCGGCGCGGCTGTGCAGCAGCCGGTGCGCCACCTTTTCGGCCGCCTCGAACGCGAGGTAGGCGCCGCCCAGCATCAGCAGCGGCGTCACGGCCCAGGGCGCGATCGCGCTGATCGCCAGCGCGGCCGGCACCAGGATGGCCTTGTTCAGGAGGGAGCCCTTGGCGACCGCCCAGACGACGGGCAGCTCGCGCTCGGCGCGGACGCCGCTGACCTGCTGCGCATTGAGCGCGAGGTCGTCGCCCAGAACGCCGGCGGTCTTCGTGGCCGCCACCTTGGTGAGTCCGGCGACGTCGTCGAGGATGCTGGCGATGTCGTCGAGGAGGGCGAGCAGGCTGGAGGCCATTCGGTGGGGGTCGTGGGCTAACCCCCCATTATGGGCAGCCCCCGGCCCGGCGGGGCCCGCGAACCGGGGCGCGCCCGCTTCAGTAGTTGCCCGTGCGGTACGGGCTGCGAGGCACGTACTTGTGCTCGCCGTCGGGAATCGGCTCCGCCTTGGGATCCGGCCGGGGCTGGGCCGCGTTGCTGCCCTCGCCTCCCGGGGCTTGCCGACGCCGGCCGCGTTGCGATTCCGCCTGCGGCTTCGGCTTGCTTGAACGTCGGTAGAGGTTCATGAAACCACCTTAGGAGTGCGCCCGCGCCTGAGTTGTAGGACGCTGCCCATGGCCATGTCCGATGGTCACCGACGGAACGGTACGTGCTCGCCCCGCCAACGATGGCATAGTGCCGGGCCATGCGGGGCACCATCCTTCTCCTGATCCTGCTCTGGTGTGCAGCCGCGGCGCGCGCGGGCGCACCGGTATTCGAGGACACGATCGCACAGCGGACGCTCGCCTGCACCGCCTGCCACGGCCGGCAGGGCCGGGCGGGCCCGGACGGCTACTACCCGCGCATCGCGGGCAAGCCGGCCGGCTACCTGTACAACCAGCTGCTGAATTTCCGCGACGGGCGGCGCCACTACGGCCTGATGGTCGGACTGCTGGACACCCTGTCGGACAGCTACCTTTACGAGATCGCCCAACACTTCGCCACCCTCGACGTGCCCTACCCGCCGCCGCAACCGGCCAGCGCCGCGCCCGACCTGCTGCAGCGCGGGCGCGAGATCGCGCTGCAGGGCGATGCCGAGCGCCGCGTGCCCGCCTGCGCTCGCTGCCACGGCAAGGCGCTCACCGGCGTGCAACCGAACCTGCCGGGGCTGCTGGGATTGCCTCGCGACTACCTGAATGCGCAGTTGGGCGCATGGCGGACCGGCCAGCGCCGCGCGCTCGCGCCCGACTGCATGGCCGAGATCGCCCGCCGGCTCTCGCCCGAAGACCTGTCGGCCGTCACCACTTTCCTCGCGGCCGAGCCCCTGCCGAAGGACCCGCACCCGGCCGCGGCGCCCGAGCCCGCGAAGGCGCCGGTGAAGAAGGGTCGCAGGGCGCCGCCGCCGCCGCCACCGGAGCCCCCGCCGCTGCGCTGCGGCTCCGCCGAGCCGCCCGCGGCAGGGGCGAGCCGATGATCCGGCGCGTGCTGTGGAGCCTGCTGGCGCTGGTGCTGGCCCTGGTGGCCTTCGTCTGGATGTTCAACTTCTGGGGCGGCACCGGACTGCACGGCAAGGCCCCGTCTGCGCCCCCCGCGCGCGAGCAGGTCGCGCGTGGCGCCTACCTGGCCCGCGTGGGCAACTGCATGCTGTGCCATACCGAGCGCGGCGGCGCCGCCTATGCGGGCGCACGCCCGATCGAGACCCCGTTCGGCACCGTGTACGCGAGCAACATCACGCCCGACGCCGAGACCGGCATCGGTGCCTGGTCGGCCGCGCACTTCCGACGGGCGCTGCACGAGGGCCGCTCGCGCGACGGCCACCTGCTCTATCCCGCCTTCCCGTACACGCACACGACGCGCATCACGGGCGCGGACGCCGACGCGCTGTTCGACTACCTGCGCAGCCTGCCGCCGGTCAACAAGCCCAATCGCCCGCACCGGCTGCGCTGGCCCTACAACACGCAGGCCGCGCTGGCGGTCTGGCGCACCCTCTACTTCCGGCCCGACCGCTACGAGGAGGACGCCGCGCGCACGCCCGAATGGAACCGCGGCGCCTACCTGGTGCAGGGGCTCGGGCACTGCGGCGCCTGCCATACGGCGCGCAATGCGCTGGGCGGCATGCGCGACGTGATGGACCTCTCGGGCGGCCTGATCCCCATGCAGAACTGGTATGCACCGTCCCTCGCGGCGACCGGCGAAGCGGGCGTGGCCGACTGGAAGGTGGAGGAGATCCAGCAGCTGCTGGCGGCCGGCGTGTCGCCGCGCGGCACGGTGCTCGGTCCGATGGCCGAAGTGGTGCTGCACAGCACGCAGTACCTGGAGCCGGCGGACCTGCGCGCCATCGCCGTGTACCTCAAGAGCCTGCCGCCGGTGCCGGGCGACTCCGATCCCCGCGAGGTGCCGCGCGCGGCGGCCAACGTCCTGGACCGCGGCGGCAAGATCTACGGCGACCGCTGCGCCGCCTGCCACGGCGAGCAGGGCCAGGGCGTGCGCGGCGCCTATCCGCCGCTGGCCGGCAACCGCGCGGTGACGCTGCCGGTCACCTCGAACCTGGTGCAGATCGTGCTGCATGGCGGCTTCCCGCCCGCCACGCGCGCGCACCCGCGGCCTTTCGGCATGCCGCCCTTCGCGCCGGTGCTGTCGGATGCCGACGTGGCGGCCGTCCTCACCTACATCCGTTCCTCCTGGAACAACAATGCGGCGCCCGTGACGGAACTGGCGGTTTCGCAGCAGCGCAGCAGCCGGCGCGAGTAGACAATCGCGGGATGTCCCTGCGACGCGTGCACCTGCCCCCGGAGGTTTCCGGCCAGCTCTGGCTCGGTTCCATGCCGGGGCGCTTCCAGCCCTGGTCGAGCTTCACCACCGAGGCGGAGCGCAGCGGCCTGGGCCTGGTCGTGTGCCTCACGCCGAAGCCGGAGCTGGCCGAGCTTTCGCCGGACTACCACGCGGCGCTCGCGCGCGGGCGGCTGCCGTTCCGGTGGCTGCACGTGCCGATGCGCAACTTCGGCCTGCCGGAGGACCCCCCGGCCTTCCGCCGCGACATCGGCGCGATCGCCGACACGATCCGCGAGGGCAAGGCGGTGCTGCTGCACTGCGCCGCCGGCCTGGGCCGCACCGGCACCGCCGCCGCATGCGTCCTCAAGGCCCTGGGCCTCGGCTCGGCCGAAGCGCTGCAGCGGGTGCGCGACGCGGGCTCGAACCCGCAGAACGCGGAGCAGTCGGGCCTGGTGGACTGGTTCTGACGGTCACTCCGGCATCCGAGCGCCTACCCGGCGAACGGATTCGCGAACACGAACATCATCGCCACCCCCACGCCGATCAGGAAGTTGGCGTCGATCAGGCCGGCGAGCAGGAACATCTTGGTTTGCAGCTCGTTCATCAGCTCGGGCTGGCGCACGGCGCCCTCGATGAAGCGGCCGCCCATGGTGCCTATGCCCAGGCAGGCGCCGATGGCGCCCAGGCCGATGATCAGGCCGCACGCGATGGCCACGAGGCCGGTGTCTGTCATGGCGGACATCCTTTCTCCTTGGATGCCCCCATGCTGCCGGCACGGCGTCAGGGCGTCGATGACCCCGGAGGTAATGGCGCGATGCGCTGGTCCGCCACCGCCGCCAGTTCACGCGCATTCACGAGTTCCGGCGCGAGCTCGGCCAAGGGCAGCAACACGAAGGCCCGCTCGCGCAGGCGCGGATGCGGCACCGTCAGCGCGGCGCTGGCGATGCGCGCCGACCCGTACAGGAGCAGGTCGAGGTCCAGCGTGCGCGGCGCATTGCGATAGGGGCGCTCGCGCCCGGCGGCGAGTTCCAGGGACTGCAGCGCCCGCAGGAGATCCGGCGCCGGCAGCGTGGTTTCGAGCTGCGCCACCGCGTTGACGTAGTCGGGGCCGCCGGCGTCGACCGGCGCGCTGCGATAGAAGCGCGAGCTGCGCACCTGCCGCACCCCCGGCAGCGCGGCGAGGCCGGCCAGCGCCGCGCGCAGGGCCGCCTCGGCGTCGCCGAGGTTGGCGCCCAGGCCGACGAAGGCCGTCACCGGTTCGCGCATTGGCGCGCTATTCGGCCGGCCCGGTCCCGCTGCCCTCGGAGGGCGCGCCGGCACCCTGCCCCGCGGGCTTGCGGCGCCGGCGGCGGCGCTTGCGCGGCGCCTCGCCGTCCCCCGCTTCGGCCGGTGCCGCCGCCCCTTCCGCGGCGCGCGGGGTGCGCTCGCGCGGCTCCGGCGCCTCGGCGGCGCCTTCCTCGCCCCGCTTGCGCGGCGCGCGCGTGCGGCGCTGCCGGTGCATTTCGTCGCGCAGCGCCTCGACCAGGTCCTCGCGCACCGCGTCGCTCGCCTGGCTGAATTCCTGCCACCAGTCGGCCAGCGTGACGTCGACCTCGCCGACGTCGGCGCGCAGGCGCATGAAATCGAAGCCGGCCCGGAAGCGCGGCTGCTCCGCGAGGCTGAAGGGCGTGTGGCCGCTGCGCTTCTCGAAACGCGGCTGCATCATCCAGATCTCGCGCATGTCCGACCCCAGCCTGCCGCGGCCTGAGATGTCGCCGATGCGGGCGTCGAACACCTCGTCGATCGCGTTCTGCAGCGCCGGGAAGGGATGCTCCTTGTGCGCGATGCGCTGCGCCCAGCCATCGCGCACGTCGGCCCACAGCACGCACGCCAGCAGGAAGCTGGGAGCGACCGGCTTGTCCTCGTTGACGCGGCGGTCGGTGTCCTGCAGCGCGGCGCGCACGAAAGGCTGCTCCGCGCGTTCGACCACCAGGTCCAGCAGCGGGTAGATGCCGCTGGCCATGCCCAGGTGCTTCAGCTGCTCGATGGTCGCCAGCGAATGGCCGGTCTGCAGCAGCTTCAGCATCTCGTCGAACAGGCGGCTCTGCGGCACCTCGGCCAGCAGCGGCAGCGAGGGATGCAGCGGCGTGCGCGTCTTGGGATCGAACTTGAAGCCGAGGCCGGCGAGCTTGGCCGCGAAGCGCACCGCGCGGATGATGCGCACCGGGTCCTCGCGGTAGCGCGTGGGCGGGTCGCCGATCATGCGCAGCAAGCGCTTCTTGGCGTCCGCGATGCCGCCGTGGTAGTCCACCACGATCCGGGTCTCCGGGTCGTAGTACATGGCGTTGATGGTGAAGTCGCGCCGGGCCGCGTCTTCCTCCTGCGGGCCCCAGACGTTGTCGCGCAGCACGCGGCCGGAGGCATCCACCGCGTGGTGCATGCCGGCGAGTTCCGCCTTGCTGGTGCGCTCGTTGCCGTTGACGGCCTCGGCCTGCGCCGCCTCGAGGTAGGCGCGGAAGGTGGAGACCTCGATCACCTCGTGCTCGCGCCCGCGGCCGAACACCACGTGCACGATGCGGAAGCGCCGCCCGATGATGAAGGCGCGCCGGAACTGCGCCTTCACCTCCTCCGGCGTGGCGTTGGTGGCCACGTCGAAGTCCTTGGGGCGCAGGCCGAGGAGCAGGTCGCGCACCGCGCCGCCCACGATGTAGGCCTCGAAGCCCGCTTCCTTCAGGGCATGGACGACGCTCAGCGCCCGGTCGTCCACGAGGGTCGGGTCGATGCCGTGCTGGTCGGGGCCGACCTCCTGGCGCTTGCCGAATCTCGGTTTGCGGCCGCTGGCGCCGGCGATCAGCTTGTCGATGAACTTCTTGATCATTCTCTTTCGAAGAGGTCGAGTATGCGCCAGCCGCGCTCCAGGGCGATGGTGCGCAGGCGGGCGTCCGGATTGGTGGCCACCGGGTGGTCCACATGCTCCAGCAGGGGGAGGTCGTTCAGGGAGTCGGAATAGAAGGTGGATTCCACGTCGAGCCAGTCCAGCCCCCGGCCGGCCAGCCACTTCGTGACGCGCACCACCTTGCCCTCCCGCATGGAGGGCACGCCGGCGATCTCGCCGGTGATCCAGCCGGAGGCGTCGCGTTCCAGCTCGACGGCGATCAGCTCGGGCACGCCGAAGGCGGCCGCGATCGGGCGGGTCACCAGCTCGTTGGTCGCCGTGACGATCGCCACCAGGTCGCCCGCCTGCTGGTGGGCGCGCACCAGGTCCAGCGCGGCTGCGCGCAGGCGCGGAGCGATCCATTCGTCCATGAAGCGCGCATGGGCCTCGCGGTAGGCCTCGGGGCCGCGCTCGCGCAGCGCCTCCACGGCGAAGCGCACGTAGTCGTGCACGTCCAGCGTGCCCGCCACGTAGTGGGCATAGAACTCGTCGTTGCGGCGCTTGAACTCCACCGGGTCGGTCCAGCCGATCTGCTGGGTGAATTCGCCCCAGGTGTAGTCGGAGTCGATCGGCAGCAGGGTGTGGTCGAGATCGAACAGCGCGATTCTCTTCTTGGGGGGACTCACTCGCTCTCCAGCATGGCCCGGATCAGGGGGATGGTGATGGCGCGCTGCGCCTGCAGCGCATAGGCGTCGAGGTGCTCCAGCAGTTGCAGGAGGCTGCCCAGGTCGCGCGAGAAGCGGTGCAGGATGAAGTCCATCACCTCGTCGCTCAGGAAGACGCCGCGCTCGTCGGCGGCCTGGCGCAGCACGGCGCGGCGCTCGGGCTCGGACAGCACGTGCAGCTCGAAGATGTGGCCCCAGCCCAGGCGGGTGCGCAAGTCCTCGCGCAACTTCAGGTGCGTCGGGGCCGCCGCGCCAGCCGCCAGCACGCCGCGCTGCAGCGCCTGGGCCTGCACGAACCAGCTGAAGGCGGCGTGCTGCTGGACGGCGCCGTAGCGGTGCACGTCGTCCAGCAGGACGGCGGCCCAGCGTTCGTCGAACGGCGGCGGCTCCGCGATCGCCGGATCCAGCCAGCCCACCCGGGCGCCCTGCTCGCGCAGGCTCTCCTGCACCGCCTTCAGCAGGTGGGTCTTGCCGCTGCCGGCCGGGCCCCAGAGGTAGGTCGGCACGGGCGAGCGCGTCGGGCTGCCGACCCACAGCTGCAGGTGCTTCCAGGCCGCTTCGTTGGGCCCGGCCAGGAAGCTGGCGAGGCTGGGCGCGCGGGCGAGGCCGATGTCGAGGGGGAGCTGCTTCATCGCTTAGCTGTGGTAGAGCTTGCTGGCGAAATAACCGCTGCGCATGCGGCGGATCGCCACCAGCAGCACCGCGCTGGCGGGCAGCGCCACCAGCACCCCGACGAAGCCGAACAGCTGCGCGAAGGCGAGCAGCGCGAAGATCACCGCCAGCGGATGCAGCCCGATGCGCTCGCCCACCAGCCGGGGGGTGAGGAACAGGCCTTCGATCACCTGGCC
Source organism: Ramlibacter monticola (assembly GCF_016722785.1). Classification (GTDB taxonomy): domain Bacteria; phylum Pseudomonadota; class Gammaproteobacteria; order Burkholderiales; family Burkholderiaceae_C; genus Ramlibacter; species Ramlibacter monticola. The sequence goes on from NZ_JAEQNE010000008.1 coordinate 48,942, forward strand.
GGAGCCGTACACCACCCCTACCATCAGGAAGGCCTCGCCCGACCCGAACTGCAGCAGCCCGGCCAGCAGCGCCAGGATCAGGCCGATGCCGAAGCCGACGTAGGGCACGAACATCGCCAGCCCGGTGAAGACCCCGATCGGCAGCGCCAGCTCCAGCCCGAACAGCGCCAGGCCGGCGCTGTAGAAGGTCGCCATGACGACCATCACCAGCAGCTGGCCGCGCAGGTACTGGCCCAGCACCTCGTCGCATTCGGAGGTGAAGGACTCGACGCCAGGGCGCATCCGCGGCGGCACCAGCTCGGCCACCCGGACGACCAGGCGTTTCCAGTCCAGCAGCAGGTAGAACAGCGCCACCGGCACCAGCACCGCGTTGCCCACCACCGCCAGGGCGACGCTGCCGCCGATCTTCACCGAGGACCAGACCGAGCCGAAGCTGCCGCTCCAGTTGGACTGCAGGTAGTCCACCAGCTGCGCGCGCAGGCTGTCCAGGTCGAGCGAGATCCGCACGCCGAATTGCGCCAGCCAGGGCGACAGGTTCACGTGCAGGCGGTCGAACAGCCCCGGGATCTGCTCGCGCATCAGGGGCACCTCCTTCACCAGCACCGGCACCACCAGCAGCACCAGGCACAGGATCACCACGATCACCAGCAGTTCGACCACGATCACCGCCAGGAGCCGGGGCACGCGGCCCTGCCACACGGCGTCGAGCCGGTCGACCAGCGGCGTCAGCGCGTAGGCGAGCACCGCGGCGATCAGGAAGGGCGTGAGCACCGGCCCGAGCGCGCGCAGGGCCAGCAAGGCCAGGACGGCCATGGTCGCCCAGGCCGCGGCCCGCTTCTGCGTGGGGGTGAATTGCATGCGTGTTGGCCCGGCCCGAGGGCCCGATGACACTAAAATCAGGCGCAAATTCTATCGGCCGGCGCATTCCGCCCCGGCCCCGCACCTGCATGAACGCTTCCCCCCTCTCGTACAAGGATGCCGGCGTCGACATCGATGCCGGCGACGCGCTCGTCGAACGCATCAAGCCGCTGGCGAAAAAGACCCTCCGCGAGGGCGTGCTCGCGGGCATCGGCGGCTTCGGCGCGCTGTTCGAAGTGCCGAAGCGCTATCGCGAGCCGGTGCTGGTGAGCGGCACCGACGGCGTCGGCACCAAGCTGAAGCTGGCCTTCGAGTGGAACATGCACGACACCGTGGGCATCGACCTGGTCGCCATGAGCGTCAACGACGTCCTGGTGCAGGGCGCCGAGCCGCTGTTCTTCCTCGATTACTTCGCCTGCGGCAAGCTGGACGTGGACACGGCCGCGGCCGTGGTCGGCGGCATCGCGCGCGGCTGCGAGCTGGCAGGCTGCGCCCTGATCGGCGGCGAGACCGCGGAAATGCCCGGCATGTACCCGGCCGGCGAATACGACCTCGCGGGGTTCGCCGTGGGCGCGGTGGAGAAGTCCCTCATCCTGGCCGGCCAGGACGTGCGGGAAGGCGACCTCGTGCTGGGGCTCGCCTCCAGCGGCGTGCACTCCAACGGCTTCTCGCTGGTGCGCAAGTGCATCGAGCGCGCCGGCGCACAGGTGCCGGCCACCCTCGACGGCCGCCCCTTCCGCGAGGCGGTGATGGAGCCGACCCGCATCTACGTGAAGAACGTGCTGGCGGCGCTGCAGCAGCACCCGGCCGGCATCAAGGCACTGGCCCACATCACGGGCGGCGGCCTGCTGGAGAACATCCCGCGCGTGCTGCCGGAGGGCCTCGGCGCGCAGTTGCGCCCGGGCAGCTGGCCGCGCAGCGAGCTGTTCGCGTGGCTGCAGGCCACCGCCGGCATCGACGACCACGAGATGAACCGCACGTTCAACAACGGCATCGGCATGGTGGTGGTGGTAGCGCAGGCCGAAGCCGCCGGGGTCGCCGAGACGCTGCGCCGCGCCGGCGAGACCGTGCACGAGATCGGCCGCATCGCCCCGCGCGGCAGCGGAGCCGCCGTCACGCTCGCCTGACGCGATGCAGGCCGCGCGCCCCCGGCTCCCCGCGGGCATCTGGGCGCTCGGCTTCGTCAGCCTGCTGATGGACGTCTCCTCGGAGATGATCCACAGCCTGCTGCCCGTCTTCCTCGTCACCGGGCTGGGGGCCAGCACGCTCGCCGTCGGCCTCATCGAGGGCGCGGCGGAAGCCACGGCGCAGATCGTGAAGGTGTTCTCCGGCGTCTGGAGCGACTGGCTCGGGCGCCGCAAGCCGCTCGCGGTGCTGGGCTACGGGCTCGGCGCCGCCTCCAAGCCCCTCTTCGCGCTGGCCTCCAGCGCCGGCATGGTGCTGGGCGCCCGGCTGATCGACCGCGTGGGCAAGGGCATCCGCGGCGCCCCGCGCGACGCGCTGGTGGCCGACCTGGCGAGCCCGGAACAGCGCGGCGCCGCCTTCGGCCTGCGCCAGGCGCTCGACACCGTCGGCGCCTTCCTCGGCCCGCTGCTGGCGGTCGCCCTGATGCTGCTGTGGGCCAACGACTTCCGCGCGGTGTTCTGGGTGGCCGTGATCCCGGGCGTGCTGTCGGTGGCGATGCTGTGGTTCGGCGTGCGCGAGCCCGACCGGCCGCCCGCGGCGAAGCGCGTCAACCCGATCCGCCGCGAGAGCCTGCGCCAGCTCCCGGGCGCCTACTGGTGGGTGGTGGGCCTGGGCGCCGTGTTCACGCTGGCCCGCTTCAGCGAGGCCTTCTTGGTGCTGCGCGCGCAGCAGGGAGGGCTGCCCATCGCCTGGGCGCCGCTGGTCCTGATCGCGATGAATCTCGTGTATTCGATCGGCGCCTATCCCTTCGGCAAGCTCGCGGACACGATGTCGCACCGGGTGCTGCTGGCCATCGGGCTGGCGGTGCTGGTCGCAGCGGACCTGGCGCTGGCGGCCTCCGACCGGGGCGTGCTGCTGTGGACCGGCATCGCGCTGTGGGGCCTGCACATGGCCCTCACGCAGGGGCTGCTCGCCACGATGGTGGCCGACACGGCCCCGGCGGCGCTGCGCGGCACGGCCTTCGGCGTCTTCAACCTGGCCAGCGGCTTCGCCCTGCTGGTGGCCAGCGGCCTGGCCGGCTGGTTGTGGGAGCGCTTCGGCGCGGCCGCGACCTTCGGCGCCGGCGCGGTCCTCTGCGCTCTCGCTCTGGCCCTCATGGCCTCTCCCGGCCTTGCCCGCATCGGCCGTCCGGCCTGACGACGGCGCCGCGCATGGCGGAAGCCGCGGAAGCTTCCGCGGCCCGGTGGCAGACATTCTGAAACACCGGCTGGCCTGAACGGCGGCCGAGCGCGGACCGGCGGCGTTGGTCCGACGGTGCACTGACGGGCACCATCGGAACCACGGAAGAGGAGGTCCCATGCCGGTGGTCGCGGTGGTGAACCGCAAGGGAGGCAGCGGCAAGAGCACCTTCGCCGCCCATGTGGCGGCGTGGTGCGCCCGGCAGAAGCTCGCGGTGATGCTGGGCGACGTCGATCGCCAGCAGTCCAGCCGCGCCTGGCTGCGCCGGCGTGATCCGTCCCTGCCCGGCATCGCGCCCTGGGTGGTGGACCAGAAGAACGTGCTGCGCGTGCCGACCGGCATCACCCACGTGGTGCTCGATACGCCCGGGGGGCTGCACGGATTCGAGCTCGCGCGCATCGTCATGTTCGCCGACGCGATCGTGATCCCCGTGTGCCCCTCGCTGTTCGACCGCGAGTCCGCCGCCGCCTGCGTCGCCGAACTCAAGACCCTGCCCCGCGTCGCCAAGGGGCAGTGCCGCGTCGCCGCCGTCGCCATGCGCGTGGACGGGCGCACCAGCGGCGGCGAGGTGCTGAGGCCTGGGCCCGCGAGAACGGGGTGGAGATGATCGGCAAGCTGCGCGAGACGCAGCTGTACGTGAAGAGCCTGGAACGCGGGCTGACCCTGTTCGACGTCGCACCCTCGCAGGTCGCCACCGACCTCGCGCAGTGGGATCCGATCCTGGGCTGGCTCAAGCCGGCGCTGCTGCCGGCGGCGGCTCCGCCGGAGCCGCGGCGCGAACCGGTCCTGCCGGTGCGCCGGCCGTCCGTGCTCGGAGCGCGGCCGTTGCACCCCGGGATGCTCGCCCAACCCGGTTGAAGCGGCGCGGGCACCGTGCTACGGTGGCCGCCTCACTCTCCCCGAGGAGGCAGGCCATGGGCAGCACGCGCAGGTCCTTTCTGGCGGGTTCCGCCGGCACGCTTTCGGGGCTGATGTTCTGCGGCTGCGGGCTGCTGCACGCGCGCGGCGCCTGGGCGCAGGCGCAGCCGCCCGCCCCCGCGACCCCGCGGCGGCGATCGCGGGTGAAGGTCATCGACACCCACACCCATTGCTTCTTCCAGCAGGCGCTGGACATGATGGGCCCGGATGCGCGCAGCATCCTGCCCCCCGTGAAGGGCATCCCGGAGCACTTCATCGCGATCGACGAGCGGCTGCGGGCGATGGACGCGCAGGGCGTGGACATGCAGGTCCTGAGCATCAACCCGTTCTGGTACCGCAAGGACGTGGATACCGGGCGCGCCATCTGCAACCTGCACAACGAGAAGCTGGCGGAACTGTGCGCGCAGCGGCCCGCCCGGTTCGCCGCCTTCGCCTCGCTCGCACTGCAGAACCCGGAGATCGCGGCGCAGCAGCTCGAACAGGCGGTGCGCCGCTACCGGCTGCGCGGCGCCGCCATCGGCGCCAGCTTCGCCGGCCAGGACTTCTCGGACCCGAAATTCCATCCCGTGTGGGCCAAGGCGGAGGAGCTCGGCGCCGTGCTGTTCATCCACCCGCAAAGCACGCCGGAACTGGCCGGCCGCTTCCGCGGCAACGGCTGGCTCTCCAACGTGATCGGGAATCCGCTGGACACGACGATCGCGCTGAACAAGCTGATCTTCGAGGGGACGCTGGACCGGTTCCCGGGCCTGAAGATCCTGGCGGCGCACGGCGGCGGCTACTTCGGCTCCTACGCGGCGCGCTCGGACCACGCCTGCTACGTGTCGCCGACCAACTGCAACGCGGAGATCCGATTGAAGAAGAAGCCGAGCGAGTACCTGCGCCAGATCCACGTCGATTCGCTGGTGTTCACCGGGCCCGCGCTGCGCTTCCTGCTGGGCGAGGCGGGCGAGTCGCAGGTGGTGCTGGGCTCCGACTCGCCGATCCCGTGGAGCGAGCAGCCCGTGGACCACGTGCTGAACGCGGGACTGACGCCCGCGCAGCAGGATGCCGTGCTGGGATTGAACGCAGCCCGCCTGCTGGGGCTGGAAGCCTGAAGGCGCTTATTGCCGCGCGCGCCGCAGGCTGGCGACGCGGTCCGCGATGGCGTCGATGTCCAGCGCGTCCTGCGCGTGCACCAGGTAGGTCTCGAGGTCGTCGACGGCCAGCTCGGTGTGGCCCTGCTCCGCGTGGGCGAGGCCGCGGTCGCGGTATTCGGCCCAGGCGTCGGGCAGCAGCACGAGCAGGCGGTTCTGCACCGCGATCAGCCGCTGCCAGTCTTCCTGCGCGCGGTGGATCTCCTTCAGGTTGCGCAGCATGCGCGCGATGATGTCGCGCGGCGGCGCCGCCTGCAGGTACAGGCCGAGCGGGACCTCGAATTCGTCCACCAGGCCGCTGCGGCGCTTGTAGGGCTCCAGGCGCTCCGACAGTTCCTCGCGGGACAGCGATTGGCCGGTGAACGGATCGATCACGACCTGGCCCTTGGGCAGGTTGACCTTGACCATGAAGTGGCCGGGGAAGCACACGCCGCGCGCGTGCAGGCCGATGCCCTGCGCCAGTTCGATCCACAGCACCGCCAGCGAGATCTGGATGCCGCGGCGCGTGCGCAGCACCACGTTGAGGTAGCTGTTGTCCGGGTCGCAGTAGTCGTTGACGTTGCCGCCGAAACTGAGGTCGCGGAAGAAGAACTGGTTGAGCGTGCGCAGGCGCTGCAGGGCCGCCGCGTCGGCCGGGATGCGGCGCTTCAGGCGGGCGAGGAGCTGGTCCACGTCGCCCAGGACGGTCTGCAGGTCCAGGTCCGGGTATTCGTCCTGCGCGATGCTCGACGCGGCTTCCAGCAGGGGGAAGTGCTCGTCGCTCTGCACCAGCGTCCGGAAGTATTCCAGCGGCGAAGGCGCGGAGAGGGGCAGCGACGTCATGGTGTTCCGTTTTAATGGACGTGCCAGACCCCGTCAAGCGGACCCACGGGGCGGTGCCTCTTCAGTGCTTGACGAACTGGCGCAGCTTCAGGCCCGCCGCGATCAGGGCGCCGAAGTAAAGAACACCCGCGGCCGCGACCACGCCGGCCAGCATCCCGGCGCGCTTCAGCGGCTCGGCGCGCCAGGCCACCCAGGGGAAGTTGCCCGCCGCCCACATGAGGAACACGGCGAGCAGCGCGCTGGCGGCCAGCACCTGGAGGGCGAAGATCGGCCACCCCGCGCTGGGCTTGTAGCGGCCCCGGCGCAGCAGGCCGGCGAGCAGCAGGCCGGCGTTGACCAGGGCGCCGAGCCCGATCGACAGCGCCAGGCCCGCGTGCTTGAGCCACGGCACCAGCGCGAGGTTCAGCAGCTGCGTGACGACCAGCGCCGCGATCGCGATGCGCATCGGGGTCTTCATGTCGTGGCTCGCGTAATAGCCCGGCGCCAGCACCTTGATCGCGATCAGGCCCAGCAGGCCGCTGCCGTAGCCCGCCAGCGCGAACGCGACCTGGCCCACGTCGCTGTCCTTGAAGGCGCCGTAGTGGAACAGCGTGGCCACCAGCGGCGCGGAGAAGACCAGCAGGGCCACCGAACTCGGGATGGCGAGCAGCACGACCAGGCGCAGCCCCCAATCGAGCATGGCGGAGTAGCGCACCTCGTCTCCGCCCGCGCGCGCGGCCGCGAGCTGCGGCATCAGCACGACGCCCAGGGCCACGCCCAGCATGGCGGTCGGGAACTCCATCAGCCGGTCCGCGTTGTTGAGCCAGCTGACGCTGCCGGCGGCGAGATAGGAGGCGATCTGGGTGTTGATCAGCAGCGAGATCTGGGCCACGCTGACGCCCAGCAGCGCCGGCAGCATCAGCCGCAGGATCTCGCGCGTGGAGGGGTCGCGCCAGGAGGCCTTCATCCCCGACCACGCGAGGCCGAAGCGCGGCCACATGCCGAGGCGGCGCAGGGCCGGCACCTGGATGGCGAGCTGCAGCACGCCCCCCAGCATCACGCCCACGCATTGGGAGTAGATCGGCTCGATCCCCAGGCGGCGGAACCAGGGCGCCGCCAGCAGGATGGAGGCGATCAGGGTCAGGTTCAGCAGCACGGGCGAGGCCGCCGGCACCGCGAAGCGCTTCCAGGTGTTCAGGATCCCGCCCGCCAGGGCCACCAGCGACATGAAGCCGATGTAGGGGAACATCCAGCGCGTCATGAGGATGGCCGCGTCGTAGGCGTGCGGGTCCTTGCGCAGGCCGCTCGCCAGCGCCCAGACCAGCAGCGGCGCGCCGACCACGCCCAGCACGCACAGCAGCAGCAGCGTCCAGAGCAGGACGGTGGAGACGTGGTCCACCATGTGCTTGGCGCCGGCATCGCCTTCCTTGGTGCGGCACGAGGCCAGTACCGGGACGAAGGCCTGGCTGAACGCGCCCTCGCCGAAGACGCGCCGGAACAGGTTGGGGATGCGGAAGGCGACGTAGAACGCGTCCGTCAGCGCGCTCACGCCGAAAAAGGCGACGAACAGCATGTCGCGGCCGAGGCCGGTGACGCGGGAAGCGAGGGTGAGGGCGGAAACGGTGGAAGCGGCTTTGAACAGGCTCACCGGGGCGAGTATGCCCTGCGCTGGCGCGGCCATTCCCACCCCTGGCCGGGGAGATGCCCGCCGGTTATAATCGTCGGCTTTGCTGGCAACATCCTCAGACACGTAAGGAATATTTCATGGCATCCGCAAAACCCAAGAAGAAGAACCCCCGCCTGGCGTCGGGCCGCAAGCGCGCCCGCCAGGACGTCAAGCTCAACGCGGCGAACACCTCGCTGCGCTCCAAGTACCGTACCGCGGTGAAGAACGTCGAGAAGGCGGTCGCCGCGGGTGACAAGGCCAAGGCGACCGACCTGTTCGCCAAGGCGCAATCGATCGTGGACACGGTGGCCGACAAGGGCATCTTCCACAAGAACAAGGCCGCGCGCGACAAGAGCCGCCTGTCGGCCAAGGTCAAGGCCCTCCAGGCCGCGGCCGCCGCCTGACGATCCATCGTCAGGTCAGCCCGTGAGTCCCGCGACTCACGCCGTTTGATCCGGGTGCGCTGCCAGCAAAACGAAAAACCGCCTTCGGGCGGTTTTTTCGTTGGGGCACCTCTACGAGCATCAAACCAGACAGCCGAACGCAGAGGGCGCAAAAGGTACGCAGAGGACGCAGAAAAGCCCTTCGGCAGGAGTTTCTTCTGCGTTCTCTGCGTAGCCTCCGCGCCCTCTGCGTTCGGCTGTTTGGTTTGGCCGTTTGGTTTGGCTGTTCGATCTGGCGGCCCACCCTAGGCCGCTACGCCCGCTACGCCGCCTTGCGCTCTTCCCGCTGCGGCGCGACGCCTTCGCTGACCTTCAGCTCGTTGTCGCGGGCGAAGTTCATGACGAAGTCCCAGGCCATGGGCTCGTAGTCGCGCAGGGCGCGGTTGACGATCACGCACTTGATGCCGTCGATCACAGTCGGGATGCACCAGGGGGAGTAGTTCAGGTGGCTGCCGGGCTGCGCGCCGCCCGGGCGGAAGGAACTCATCACGCCGGCCAGCCGCTCGGCCCAGTCGCTGGGGCGGAACGTCTTGCCCTCGCGGGTCACACCCTGGATGAAGACTTCGGCGGCAGCGCTGGAAACCATGGGAGGGAGGGTCGGTTCTGGACGATGCAGGACACCCTGCTGCACCGCACAAGTATTATATCTTATATAAGAGTTGAGCCCCGGCGGACCTGCTGCATTGGACACCGCAAGCCTGTCACGGGGCTGTCTGGCCGCCCGGCGGTCGTGCATCGCTGCGATGCGGAATTCTCAAACAAAGCCGCGGGGGCGTGTGCCTACAATCGTGCTCCAACGGCTCACCTCTCGTTGAGCCGCTTTCGTTTCAGGAAACAGGAAGAGTCCATGGCTTACCTCGAGGCGGCATCGCCCCACACCATGAACACCTACGGCCGGCTGCCGATCGCGCTCGACCGCGGCGAAGGGGTGTACGTCTGGGACGTCAATGGCAAGCGCTACCTCGACGCGCTGGCGGGCATCGCGGTCAACACCCTCGGCCACAACCATCCCAAGCTGGTGCCGGCACTGCAGGAGCAGATCGGCAGGATCATCCACAGCTGCAACTACTACCACGTGCCCAACCAGGAGAAGCTGGCGGCCAAACTGGTCGAGTTGTCCGGGATGACCAACGTGTTCTTCGGCTCCACCGGGCTGGAGGCCAACGAGGCGGCGATCAAGCTCGCGCGCAAGTACGGGCACGACCGCGGCATCTCGCGGCCGCAGATCGTGGTGTACGAGAAGGCCTTCCACGGCCGCAGCATCGCCACGCTGTCGGCGACCGGCAACGACAAGGTGCAGAAGGGCTTCGAGCCGCTGGTGGAAGGCTTCATCCGCGTGCCGATGAACGACATCGCCGCGCTGCGCCAGGCGACCGACGGCAACGACAGCGTGGTCGCGGTCATGTTCGAGACCATCCAGGGCGAAGGCGGCATCAACCAGATGCGCATCGACTACCTGCAGAAGGTGCGCGAGCTGTGCGACCTCAAGGGCTGGCTGCTGATCATCGACGAGGTGCAGTGCGGCATGGGCCGCACCGGCAAGTGGTTCGCGCACCAGTGGGCCGGCATCGTGCCGGACGTGATGCCGCTGGCCAAGGGCCTGGGCTCGGGCGTGCCGATCGCCGCCGTCGTGGCCGGCCCGAAGGCGGCCGGGATCTTCCAGCCGGGCAACCACGGCACCACCTTCGGCGGCAACCCGCTGGCCATGCGCGCGGGCGTCGAGACCCTCCGCATCATGGAGGAGGACGACCTGCTGGAAAACGCCGCCCGCGTCGGCCAGCACCTCAAGGGCGCGCTGGCGCGCGAGCTCGGCGCGCTCAAGGGCGTGGTGGAGATCCGCGGCCAGGGCCTGATGCTCGGCGTGGAGCTGGACCGCAACTGCGGCGTGCTCACACAGCGCGCGGCCGAGGCCGGCCTGCTGATCAGCGTGACCGCGGACACCGTGGTGCGGCTGCTGCCGCCGCTGATCATGACCGAGGCGCAGGCGGACGACGTCGTGTCCATCCTGGCGCCGCTCGTGAAGAACTTCCTGGCGGAATGACGGCCATGGCCATCAAGCACTTCCTGCAGTTCAGCGACTTCTCCACCGAGGAGCACGAGTGGATCTTCCAGCGTGCCGCGGTCATCAAGCGCAAGTTCAAGAACTACGAGAAATACCACCCGCTGGCGGACCGCACGCTGGCGATGATCTTCGAGAAGGCCTCGACGCGCACGCGCGTGAGCTTCGAGGCCGGCATGTACCAGCTGGGCGGCTCGGTGGTGCACCTGACCACCGGCGACAGCCAGCTCGGTCGCGCCGAGCCGATCGAGGACAGCGCCAAGGTGATCAGCCGCATGGTGGACCTGGTGATGATCCGCACCTTCGGGCAGGACAAGATCGCGCGCTTCGCCGAGCACTCGCGCGTGCCGGTGATCAACGGCCTGACCAACGAGTTCCACCCCTGCCAGATCCTGGCGGACATCTTCACCTACATCGAGCACCGCGGCTCCATCAAGGGGCGCGTCGTGGCGTGGGTCGGCGACGGCAACAACATGGCCAACACCTGGCTGCAGGCGGCGGCGCTGCTGGGATTCACGGTGCACGTGAGCACGCCCAGCGGCTACGAGGTCGACCAGGCCGTGGCGGGCATCCGCAGCGGCGACAGCTTCAAGGTCTTCAAGGACCCGATGGAGGCCTGCCGCGGCGCCGACCTGGTGACCACCGACGTGTGGACCAGCATGGGCTTCGAGGCGGAGAACGAGCAGCGGCGCGAGGCCTTCGCCCACTGGTGCGTGGACACCGAGATGATGAAGGTCGCCAGGCCCGACGCGCTGTTCATGCACTGCCTGCCCGCGCACCGCGGCGAGGAAGTCGAAGCCGAGGTGATCGACGGCCCGCAGTCCGTGGTGTGGGACGAGGCGGAGAACCGGATGCACGTGCAGAAGGCGCTGATGGAGTACCTGCTGCTCGGCAAGGTCACGGACTGACCCTGTCCTGCCCCCTCCCCCCCGCTGGGGAGGGTAGAGGGATGGGGGCACGCCGGCGTCCCACCGCCTCCCCTGCGTGCCCCCTCCCAGCCTCCCCCCGAGGGGGAGGAGCAAACCTAGGCGGCGGGGCGACCGAAGCGCCCGCCTCCCGCCGGCGCCTCCACCTTCCCCAGCCGGATCAGCCGCTGCTCCACCGCGAAGCTGGTGCGCCCGAGTTCCTGCGCCACCTGCTTGAGCGGGATGCCGGCATCGAACGCGATCTCCAGCGCCGAGTCTTCCTGCGGCGACCAGCGTTTGCCGGCATTGGGCGGCGGCGCCGCACGCGGCCGGGCCTCCTCCGTTGCCGGGCCCTCCGGCGCCTCCTCCAGCGCCCGCGACACCGCGTGCAGCGCGCGGATCACCGGCGGCGCGTTGTAGGGGCTGTCTTCCGGCATGGCTTCGCCGGTGACGGGATGGATGCCCTGCGCCAGGGCATCGATAATCTGCCGCGCGATCTGCAGATCCATGCAGGCCTCCTGTAAGGGTCGTGGCGAACACTGTATTGGCATACAGCCCTACCGCAACGCGCCCGCCCTTCCTTGCGTTGACTCCTCCCGATGGCCGATCCCGAGCACCCCTGCCTGCGTTGCGGCGCCTGTTGCGCCGCCTTCCGCGTCGACTTCTCGGTCCACGAAATCGACGAGCACGGCGGCACCGTGCCCGCCGGCCTCGCGGTGGAGGTGACCGGCACCACCTGGCGCATGCGCGGCACCGACCACGTCCCGATCCGCTGCGCCGCGCTGGTGGGCAAGGTGGGCGAGCGCGCCTCCTGCGGCATCTACGAGTGGCGGCCCAACCCCTGCCGCGAACTGGAGCCCGGCAGCCACGCCTGCGACAAGGCCCGCGCCCGCCACGGCCTGCCGCCACTCGACCCGGAAACCCCGGCCACATAAGCCCCATCGGCCCTGAACACCACGCGCCCCGCCCCTTCCCCCCTCCGGGGGGAAGGCTGGGATGGGGGGCTCCTGATACCGTCGCAGACGAGGCATGCTTGCGACTACAGTCGCAAGCATGCCTCGTCTCTGGGACATTTCCCCGCCGGTGCGCGCGGGCTCGCCGGTGTTCCCCGGCGACACGCCCTACGCGCAGCAGTGGGCCGCCACGATCGCCCCGGGCTGCCCCGTCAACGTCAGCACGCTGACCCTGTCGCCGCACGTCGGCGCGCATGCCGACGCGCCGCTGCACTACGACCCGCAAGGGGCGGCCATCGGCACGCTGCCGCTCGATCCCTACCTGGGCCCCTGCCGCGTGATCCACGCGATCGCGCGGGGCCCGCTCGTCACTTGGGAGCACCTCGCGCATGCGGCGCAAGCCCTGCCCCCGCGCGTGCTGGTGCGCACCTACGCGCGCGCCCCGGTGGACCGCTGGGATCCGCAGCTCGCCGCCTTCGCGCCGGACACCATCGCCCGTCTGGCCGATGCCGGCGTCCTCCTGGTGGGCATCGACACCGCCAGCATCGACCCGGCCGAGAGCAAGGAACTCCCCAGCCACCAGGTGGTGCGCCGGCGCGGCCTGCGGGTGCTGGAGAACCTGGTGCTGGACGAGGTCCCCGAAGGCGACTACGAGCTGATCGCCCTGCCCTTGAAGCTGGTGACGGCCGATGCCTCGCCGGTGCGCGCCGTGCTGCGGGAGCTCGCATGACCACCTTGCAGGACTGCCGCGCCCTCGATGCGCAGGACCCGCTGCGCGGCCTGCGCGAGCTGTTCACGCTGCCCGAGGGCGTGATCTACCTCGATGGCAATTCGCTCGGCCCGCTGCCGAAGCACGCGCCGGAGCGGATCGCCCGCGCCGTGCGCCAGGAATGGGGCGAGGGACTGATCCGCTCCTGGAACACGGCCGGCTGGTTCGAGATGCCGCAGCGCCTCGGCGACCGCATCGCCCCGCTGGTCGGCGCCCGGCCCGGCGAGCTCGTCGCCACCGACAGCACCTCGATCAACCTGTTCAAGGTGCTGAGCGCCGCGCTGTCCATCGTGCAGGCCGATGCGCCGCAGCGCCGCACCGTGGTGAGCGAGCGCAGCAACTTCCCGACCGACCTCTACATCGCGGAGTCGCTGTGCCGCGAGCGCGGCTTCACGCTGCATCTGCTGGAGGCGGAGCAGCTCCCGGAGGCGCTCGATGAGGGCACCGCCGTGCTGATGCTCACGCACGTCAACTACCGCACCGGCGCCATGCACGACATGGCCGCGGTCACACGCGCGGCGCACGCTGCCGGCGCGCTGGTGGCCTGGGACCTCGCGCACAGCGCCGGCGCGGTGGAGGTCGACCTGCATGCGGCCGGGGCCGACTTCGCCGTCGGCTGCGGCTACAAGTACCTCAATGGCGGCCCCGGCGCCCCGGCCTTCGCCTGGGTGCACCCGCGGCACGCCGACCGCTTCTGGCAGCCGCTGGCCGGCTGGTGGGGCCATGCCGCGCCTTTCGCCTTCCATAGCGACTACCGGCCGGCGCCCGGCATCGCGCGCTACCTTTGCGGCACCCAGCCGGTGCTGAGCATGGTCGCGCTCGACTGCGGCCTCGACACCGTGCTGGCGGCGCAGCCCCTGGGCGGCATGGCGGCACTGCGCCGCAAGTCGCTGGCGCTGACCGACCTGTTCATCGCGCTGGTGCAGGAGCGCTGCGGCGGCCACGGCCTGGGCCTGGCCACGCCGCGCGAGCACGCGCGGCGCGGCTCGCAGGTCTGCCTCACGCGCGCGGAGGGCGCCTACGCCATCGTGCAGGCGCTGGTCGCGCGCGGGGTGATCGGCGACTTCCGCGCCGGCCGGCCGGACATCCTGCGCTTCGGCTTCACGCCGCTGTACCTGCGCTTCGAGGATGCCTGGAACGCGGTGGAGCACCTGCGCGAAGTACTGGAAAGCGGCGAATGGCAGCGGCCCGAATTCCACCGGCAGCAGGTGGTCACGTGAGCGCCGCACGGCCGCCCGAAGGCGCTCGCCCCCTCCGCTTGCGGAGGGGGGAGGAGGAGCACGCAGTGCGGAGCCTGGGGGAGGTTACCCGGTGAGCGATGAGATGAATTACGGCGACTACCTGCAGCTCGACGCGATCCTGCAGGCGCAGAAGCCGCTTTCGCCCGACCACAACGAGATGCTGTTCATCGTGCAGCACCAGACCAGCGAGCTCTGGATGAAGCTGATGCTGCACGAGCTGGCCGCGGCCAAGGCCCACATCGCGCGCGACGAGCTGCCGCCGGCGTTCAAGATGCTGGCGCGGGTGTCGCGCATCATGGAGCAGCTGGTGCACGCCTGGGACGTGCTGGCCACCATGACGCCGGCCGAATACAGCGCGATCCGCCCCTACCTCGCGACCTCCAGCGGCTTCCAGAGCTGGCAGTACCGCTGCATCGAATTCAACCTGGGCAACAAGAATCCGGCCATGCTGCGCCCGCACGAGGGGCACGCGCAGCGGCTCGCCGTGGTGCAGGCCGCCTTCGAGGCGCCTTCGCTCTACGACGAGGCGCTGCGCCTGCTGGCGCGCCGCGGCCTGCCGGTGCCGGCCTCGCACGTGGCGCGCGACTGGACGCAGCCTTACCAAGCCAGCCGCGAGGTGGAGCAGGCCTGGCTGGTGGTGTACCGCGCGCCGCAGGCGCACTGGGACCTGTACGAGCTGGGCGAGGAGCTGACGGACCTGGAGGACGCCTTCCGCCTCTGGCGCTTCCGCCATGTCACGACGGTGGAGCGCGTGATCGGCTTCAAGCGCGGCACCGGCGGCACCGGCGGCGTGCCCTACCTGCGCAAGATGCTGGACGTGGTGCTGTTCCCGGAGATCTGGCAGCTGCGCACGGACCTGTAGCCCCGCTCACCCCCCGTACAGCCACGGCTGGTCCAGCAAGCGCGTCCCCCCGACGGCCATCGCCGCATTGCGCGCCATGCGCAGCGGCCCGGTCGCGTGGAAGATCGTGCCGTTGCGCTGCGAGCGCCCCTGCACCCGCGCCACGCGCTCCCAGCGGTTGAGGGCATAGCGGCGCAGCGCGGTCGTCACTTCCACGGTGCGGTCGTCGGCCACCGAGAGCACCCGCTGCAGCTCGCGCGCGTCCTCGATGGCCATGCCCGCGCCCTGCGCCAGGTAGGGCCGCATCGGATGCGCGGCATCGCCCAGCAGCGCGACCCGTCCCCGCGCCATCGCCTCGGGCGAAGCCACCGGTGGCCGGTCGTGCAGCACCCAGAGGCGCCACGTGGGCATCGCCGCCACCCGCTCGCGCACCTCGCCGCACACGGGGCCGAGCGACGCCTCCAGCTGCGCCTGCGAGGCCGCGTGGTCCCAGTCGCGCGGATCGCCGGGTTGCGTGCCCTGCACCACGCACACCGCGTTGAGCCACTCGCCGCCCCGCAGCGGATAGGTCACCAGGTGCATGCGCGGGGCCAGCCAGACCGTGACTTCGTCGCTGCGCAGCGCCGCGGGCAGGTCCTGCTGGCGGGCGAGCCCGCGGTAGGCGAGATGGCCGGTGGGCTGCGGGCCGCCGTCGGTGACGACCGCGGCGCGCAACTGGCTCCACACGCCGTCGGCGGCCACCAGGGCATCGCCTTCCACCAGCTTGCCGCGCGTGGTGCGCAGCTGCACCACCTTGCCCGCTTGCTCCACGGCTTCCGCGCGCGAGCCGGGGTGGATCCGGGTGCCGGCTTCCTGTGCCGCGGCCAGCAGGGCCGATTGCAGGTCTGCGCGGTGCACCGTCAGGTAGGGCGCGCCATAGCGCCGGGCGATCGTGTCGCCCAGTTCCAGCACGCCGAGTTCGTCGCCGTCGCTGCCGTCGCGCACGCGCAGCCGCGGCGGCGCGACGACCTGCCGCGCCAACCCGCCCTGCAGCAGCTCCCACTCGCGCAGGATGCGCGTCACGTTCGGCCCGAGCTGGATGCCGGCGCCGACTTCGGAGAACGTTTCGGCCTGCTCGAATAGGCGCGCCTCCCAGCCGGCGCGCCGCGCCGCCAGCGCGGCGGCCAGCCCGCCGATGCCGCCACCGATGACGAGGAGTTCTTCGCTCACCCCGCGAGCAGCTGGCGCAGCACGTAGGGAAGGATGCCCCCGTGCCGGTAGTAGTCGGTCTCGATCGGGGTGTCGATCCGCAGCGTGAGCTTCACCTCGCGGCAGTCGCCGTCGGGCTGCCGGATGATCAGCGCGGCCTGGCTCTGCGGCTTCAGCTGCGGGTCGACCTCGATGTCCACCAGCTCCTCGCCGGTGAGCCCCAGCGACTGCCAGCTCATGTCGCCCTGGAACTGCAGCGGCAGCACGCCCATGCCCACCAGGTTGCTGCGGTGGATGCGCTCGAAGCTGCGCGCCACCACGGCCTTGATCCCCAGCAGCTGCGTGCCCTTGGCGGCCCAGTCGCGCGAGGAGCCGGTGCCGTATTCCTCGCCGGCGAAGATCACCGTGGGGCGGCCCTCGGCGATGTACTTCATCGCCGCGTCGTAGATGAACGTCTTCTCCGCGTTGCCCTGCGCATCGCGGTGGACCGTGAGGCCCCCCTCCTCGCGCGAGCCGTCCGGGCCCGGCGGCAGCATCAGGTTCCTGATGCGCACGTTGGCGAAGGTGCCGCGCATCATCACCTCGTGGTTGCCGCGGCGCGAGCCGTAGCTGTTGAAGTCGGTCTTCTTCACCCCGTGCTCCACCAGCCAGCGTCCGGCCGGCGAGTTCTCCTTGATGGAGCCGGCGGGCGAGATGTGGTCGGTGGTGATCGAGTCGCCGAACAGCGCCATGATGCGCGCATCGCGGATCGCCACCGGCGCCGCGGTGCCGGCCGCGGCGGCCGCTTCAGCCGCCGCGGGCACTTCCAGGCCGAAGCCCTCGAAGAAGGGCGGCTCGGCGATGTAGGTGCTCTCCGGCCAGTCGTAGGTGTCGCCCGAGACACCCTGGATGGCTTCCCACAGCTTGCCCGGCTCGCTCTTCACCTTGCCGTAGCTCGCGCGGAAGCCCTTGGGGTTCATCGCGAACTTCATCAGCTTGTGGATCTCGTCGCTGGACGGCCAGATGTCGCCCAGCCACACGTCCTTGCCGTCCTTGCCCTGTCCCACCGGCTCGGTCATCAGGTCGCGCAGCATGGTGCCGGCGAGCGCGTAGGCGACCACCAGCGGCGGGCTGGCCAGGAAGTTGGCCTTGATGTTCGGATGGATGCGCGCCTCGAAGTTGCGGTTGCCCGAAAGCACCGCCGCGCACACCAGGTCGCTCTGCGCGATGGCGTCGTTGATCTCGGGCGTGAGGTCGCCGGAGTTGCCGATGCAAGTGGTGCAGCCGTAGCCCGCGACCGTGAAGCCCAGCTCCTCGAGATAGGGCAGCAGCTTCGCATCCGTCAGGTACTCGGTGACCATGCGCGAGCCGGGGGCCAGCGAGGTCTTGATGTGCGGCTGGACTTTCAGCCCCTTCTCCACCGCCTTCTTCGCCAGCAGGCCGGCGGCCAGCAGGACGCCGGGGTTCGAGGTGTTGGTGCAACTGGTGATCGCGGCAATCAGCACGTCGCCGTTGCCGATGGTGACGTCGTGCACTTCCACCGGCGGCACCGACTTGGCGTGCGCCGCCGAAGGTGTCGGCTTGTTGGCCTCCATCTCCACCTCGGACTGCTGCGCCGCGACCGCCATGGGCGGGTTGTCGGTCCTGCGGTCATCGGCGGTGTCGGGCTTGTCGACCAGGTGCCGCGTGAGCAGCATCTCCTGCGGCTTGTTGAAGCCGTTCTCGGACACCGGCTTCGAGAACAGCGACTTGAAGGTGGCGGCCACCTGGCCGATCTCGATACGGTCCTGCGGGCGCTTGGGCCCGGACAGGCTGGGCACGACGTCGCCCAGGTCCAGCCGCACCACGGTGGAATAGTCGATCTCGCCCGGCATCGGCACGCCGAACAGCCCCTGGGCCTTGAAGTAGGCCTCCAGCATCTTCACCTGCTCCTTGCTGCGGCCGGTGCCCTCGAAGTAGTCCAGGGTGCGCTCGTCCACCGGGAAGAAGCCCATGGTGGCGCCGTACTCCGGCGCCATGTTGGCGATGGTGGCGCGGTCCGGCACCGCCAGGCTGCGCGTGCCCTCGCCGAAGAACTCGACGAACTTGCCCACCACCTTGTGCTTGCGCAGGAGCTCGGTGATGGTCAGTACCGCGTCCGTGGCCGTGCAGCCCTCGCGCAGCCGGCCGGACAGCTCGAAACCGACCACGTCGGGGGTGAGGAAGTAGACCGGCTGGCCCAGCATCGCGGCCTCGCCCTCGATGCCGCCCACGCCCCAGCCCACCACGCCGACGCCGTTGATCATGGTCGTGTGGCTGTCGGTACCCACGAGCGAATCGAAGTAGCAGACGCCGTCCTCGCCCTGGTGGATGCCACGCGCCAGGTACTCCAGGTTGACCTGGTGCACGATGCCGAAGCCCGGCGGCACGACGCGGAAGGTGTCGAAGGCCTGCATGCCCCACTTCATGAACTGGTAGCGCTCCTTGTTGCGGGAGAACTCCAGCCGCATGTTGAGGTCGAGCGCGTCGCGCGTGCCGTAGTGGTCGATCATGACGGAGTGGTCCACCACCAGGTCGACCGGCACCAGCGGCTCGATCCGGCCCACATCCTTGCCCAGCCGCTGCGCGGCGCTGCGCATCGCGGCCAGGTCGGCCAGCAGCGGCACGCCGGTGAAGTCCTGCAGCACCACGCGCGCGACGGTGAACGGGATCTCCGTCGTCCGCTCGGCATTGGGCTGCCAGTTCGCCACCTGCCCGACGTGCTCGGCCGTGACCTTTCGGCCGTCGCAGTTGCGCAGCACCGACTCGAGCACGATGCGCATCGAGACGGGCAGCCGTTTCACATTGGGGAAATATCCGGCCAGCGCGGGGAGCGAGTAGAACTTTCCCTCCAGCCCGCGGCCGGCCTTGAAGCCCTGGAGTGTTTCGGGGAACGCGTGCGCCATTCTCTTCACCTCTCGTTGTTGCTTTGCGGCATTGTGCCGCCAGAACAAACGTCGAGGTGGCGCTCAGGCCACCGGCAGGTAGCGCACGGCGAGCACGCCGTCGATCGCGCGGATGGTCTCGAGCACCGAAGGATCCACCGCGCTGTCCACGTCCACCAGCGTGTACGCCATGTCACCGCGCGACTTGTTGACCATGTTGTGGATGTTCAGCCCCGCCTGCGCCATGGCGGTGGAGATCTGGCCCAGCATGTTGGGCACGTTGGAATTGGCGATCGCGACGCGCCAGTTCGATTCGCGCGCCATGGTCACCTGCGGGAAGTTGACGGCATTGCGGATGTTGCCGTGCTCCAGGAAGTCGCGCAGCTGGTCGGCCACCATGCGTGCGCAGTTCTCCTCCGCTTCGCGGGTCGAGGCGCCCAGGTGCGGGAACGCGATCACCTGCGGATGCCGCAGGATCGCGCGGTTCGGGAAGTCGCACACGTAGGCGCCCAGCCGGCGCGCGTCGAGCGCCGCGACCACGGCAGCGTCGTCGGCCACGCCCTCGCGCGAGAAATTGAGCAGCACGCCGTCGGCGCGCATGAGGCGCAGCCGGTCGGCGTTCACCAGGTGGCGCGTCGCCTCGACCAGCGGCACGTGCAGGGTGACCAGCTGCGCGTTGCGCAGGACGTCCTCCACGCTCGCCGCACGCTGCACCTGCGACGGCAGGCTCCAGGCCGCATCGACGGTGATGTCGGGGTCATAGCCCAGCACGTGCATGCCCAGCTTGATGGCCGCGTCGGCGACGAGGCAGCCCACCTTGCCGAGGCCGATGACGCCCAGCGTCTGGTTGGCCAGCTCGAAGCCGGCGAAGGGCTTCTTGCCCTCCTCGATCGCCTTGTCCAGGCCGTCCGCCCCATCGAGCTGCGCCACGAAGTGCTGCGCGGCACCGAGGCGGCGCGCCGCCATCAGCATGCCGGCCAGCACGAGTTCCTTCACCGCGTTGGCGTTCGCACCGGGCGTGTTGAAGACCGGCACGCCTCGCGCGTTGAGCGCCTGCACGGGGATGTTGTTGGTGCCCGCGCCGGCGCGGCCGATGGCCAGCACCGAGGCGGGGATCGCCATGGAATGCATGTCCGCCGAGCGGACCAGGATCGCGTCGGGTTCGGCGAGGTCCTTGCCCGTCAGATAGCGGCCAGCGGGCAGCCGCTCGAGACCAGCCTTCGAGATCTGGTTGAGGACCAGGACTGCGAAGGACGCCTTGTCAGCCATGCCGGGACTCGAACTCCTTCATGTACTGCACCAGCGCCTGCACGCCCTCGATCGGCATCGCGTTGTAGATGGAGGCGCGCATGCCGCCCACCGAACGATGGCCCTTGAGCTGCAGCATGCCCCGCTGCTCCGCGCCCTTGAGGAAGGCGTCGTTGTGCGACTCGTCGTTCAGCCAGAACGGCACGTTCATGAGCGAGCGGTCCTCCTTGGCGATCGGGTTGCGGTAGAAGCTGCTGGTCTCGAGGAAATCGTACAGGACATTCGCCTTGGCGAGGTTGTGCGCCTCCATCGCCGCCAGCCCGCCCATCTTCTTCACGTGCCGGAACACCAGGCCCGCGACGTAGATGGCGTACGTCGGGGGTGTGTTGTACATGGAATCCGCCTCGGCCTGCAATTGGTAGTTGAAGGCGGATGGCGTGATGGCCAGCGCGTGGCCCAGCAGGTCCTCTCGCACGATCACCATCGTCAGCCCCGAGGGCCCCATGTTCTTCTGGGCGCCGGCGTAGATCAGGCCGTACTTGCGCACGTCGATGCGGCGCGACAGGATGTCCGACGACATGTCGGCCACCAGCGGCACGCTGCCGGTATCCGGCGTCCAGTGGAACTGCACCCCGCCGATGGTCTCGTTGGAGCAGATGTGCACGTAGGCGGCGCCCGGGTCCAGCTTCCATTCGGACTGACTGGGCACCGCCGTGAACTTGCTCGCGGCGGCCGTGGCAGCCACATGGACCTGGCCGTAGGTCGCGGCTTCCTTGGCGGACTTCTTCGACCAGTCGCCGGTCAGCACGTAGTCGGCACGGCCGGTGCGGCCGATCAGGTTCATCGGCACGATGGCGTTCTCGCCGATGGCGCCGCCCTGCATGAAGAGCACCTTGTAGCTGGACGGGATGTCCATCAGCTCGCGGAAGTTGGCCTCCGCCTCGGCGTGGATCGAGATGAATTCCTTGCCGCGGTGGCTCATCTCCATGACCGACATGCCGGTGCCCTGCCAATCGAGCATCTCGTCGGCGGCCTGGCGCAGGACGGGTTCGGGCAGCACGGCGGGACCGGCACTGAAGTTGAAGACGCGGCTCATGGGGATCGTTTCTCTCTATCTCGCAGGGGAAGGCAGGGCGCGGGCGCGCCGGGACCTGCCAGCATACAAGATGACCGGGACCCCCTCCCGGCGCGGGCCACTGCCGCGCGGCGCGCCCGGAGCGCGTCTACCATGCCACCCATGGACTCACGCGTCGCCCCGCGCCCCTTCGGCGAGCACCTGCGCCACTGGCGCCTGCGCCGCCGCATGAGCCAGCTCGAACTCGCCCACGAGGCCGAGGTTTCGACCCGGCACCTGAGCTTCGTGGAGACGGGACGCTCCGTGCCGAGCCGCGAGATGGTGCTGCGCCTGGCGGAGCGGCTCGCCGTGCCGCTGCGCGAGCGCAATGCCCTGCTGGTCGCGGCCGGCTACGCGCCCATGTACCGGGAGCGGCCGCTGGACGACCCCGCCCTTGCGGCGGCGCGCGAGGCGGTGCAGCGCATCCTGCGCAGCCAGGAGCCGTATCCCGCCCTGGCGGTCGACCGGCACTGGAACCTGGTGGCGTCGAACTCCATGATCCGGCACCTGCTGGCGGGCATCGATCCGGCGCTGCTGCAGCCGCCCGTGAACGTCCTGCGCCTGAGCCTGCACCCGCAGGGGCTGGCGCCGCGGATCGTCAACCTGGGGCAATGGCGGCACCACCTGTTCGAGCGCTTGCGGCAGCAGGTGCAGGTGACGGCCGATGACTACCTGCAGCAACTTGAACAGGAGTTGCGCGCCTATCCCGTCGCGCCGGAAGCGGAAGCGCCGCGCCTGCCCGGCGAGGTCCTGGGGGTCGCGATGCCGCTCCAGTTGCGCTCGCCGGGCGGCGTGCTGTGTTTCATCAGCACCGTGACCGTGTTCGGCACGCCGCTGGACGTCACCCTGCAGGAGATCGCGCTGGAAACGTTCTTCCCGGTGGACGCGGCCACCGCCGACGCCCTGCGGCGGATCGCAGCGGCCGACGCGGCCCCGGGCTAGAGCACGTGGCAGGTCAGGCAGAGGGCGCTGCGGGTGTTGCTGATGCGCAGGAACAGGGCCCTGTCGGTGTGCGGGTCATGGCAGCTGGCGCACTCCACGAACGGCTCGGCGACGGACTGCCCGGTGTAGCCGTCGGAGCGCGTGCGGGTGTACAGGCTCAGGTCCGTCTTGCGGCGCGTTCCGGTCCCACCCCCCTCGGTTTCGACCCACCAGATGCGCACCTCGTTCAGCACCCCGGTCTGGGGCGCCCGGAAGTCGGGGTTCCGGGTCGGCGCACTCGGCGCGGTTTCCGTGAGTCCGCCGCCGCCGTACTGCACGCCGACCGGGTGATCGTCGCGCAGGTCGGTCCCGACGCTGCTGACCGCGCCGATGATCGGCTCCGACTGGAGTGGATACGCCCCGGCCCTCAGGAGCGACCCGGACGAAGTGGAATTGATGACCGCGCTCATGGCCTGCGTCCCGTCGTGGCAGGACAGGCAGACGAGCGAAACCGACCCGACCGGCGCCACCTGGCCGGTCATGGTGGAAGTCCCCAGCGAGTCGTAGCTCCGGTACGTCGAGGGGGACCGCAAGGTGAGGTTCCACTGAGGCACCAGGGCCGTCGCCTCGGCGCCCATGGGCGTGTGGCAGAAAACGCAGAGCTCACGGGGATCGGAGGGCAGGTACCCCGGCCCGCTGCTCGTGAGATTGTGCTTGGAGTTGCTGAGCTGCGCACCGATCGGGAGCGCAGCCACTGCGAGGGCGATGCCCAATGCCGAGACCAGCGCGCGGCCGGAGGGGTTGCGAAGCATACGGGAGCTCAGGAAGCCACGTGCGGATCGATCAGGAGGACGACCGAACGCCGCCGCAGAGGTAACAACGAAGGTATAGCAACGGCGAAACTCCCGTCAAGGCCGGATGGCGCATCCCGGTGCGCCTGGAACCTGCGAATTGCCTGTTCGGATTGTGCGCCATCGATGTCCACCTCGACTTGAGGGATATCAGCGTTTCGCCTCGAAGGCGGAACGGCCCGCCACTTCACGAAGCGTGCCTCACGTCCGCGCCGGCAGGGCTCCCCCCTCGACCTCCACGACGTGGATCTGGCTCTCGAAGGCCCGCAGGCGCTTGTAGACCGAGATCAGTTCCACGATGGTGCTCCAGCTGTACACGAGGTACTGGAAGGACTCCGTCACCTTGTCGAAGGCGCGCGAGATCTGCTGCATCACGCCCAGGGTGATCACGCCCGCCACCACCGTGGGGCCCAGGGCGATCAGCGGCACCAGCACGCTCACCTGCAGGTAGGACCACTTCACCACGTCGAAGTACAGGTAGTGGAAGAACAGCCGGAAGTAGTTGCGGCGCACCTCCTGGAACAGCGAGGTCACCACCGGCTGCTGCGCCCGCGCGGCATCGTCCTCGCCGTACACCAGTTCCTTGCGGTAGGCCGCCTCGCGCCGCTGGTTCTGGAATTGCAGGCCCGGCAGCAGGATGCCGGTGAATGCCAGCACCACGGTGCCGAACACCGCCCAGCCGATCGAGACCCACACCAGCGAATGCGGGATCGATCCCACGATCGGCAGCTGCGTGATCTGGTCCGACAGCGTCCACAGGATGGGCACGAAGGCAGCCAGCGTCATGACGCTGCGCACCAGGTCCACGCCCAGGCCTTCCATGATGCTGGCGAAGCGCATCGTGTCTTCCTGCACGCGCTGCGCCGCGCCCTCGATGCCGCGCAGCCGTTCCCAGTACTGGATGTAGTAGTCGTTCATCGCCTGGCGCCAGCGGAAGATGTAGTGCTTGACGAAGAAGTCGACGAACACGGCGACGATCACGTAGATCATCGCGATGTGCAGGAAGGTGGAGAGCTGGCCCCAGAACTGCGGCAGCGTCACGCTGCCCTTGCTGCCCAGCGCCTTCTGCACCAGGTCGTAGAAGCTGCCGAACCAGTCGTTGATCTGCACGTCCAGCTGCACCCGGTACCAGGTGGTGAAGAGGATCAGGATCGTCCCCAGGATGGACCACGACCACCAGCGACGGGTAAGGAAGAAGGAACGGAACATCGGAGGCCTCTTGGTTCTTGCGTGCGCATGCTACCGGCTGCGCGCCTCCGGCGGGTGCCGACGAGTCGCTCGTCGCCTGCAAACACTGTCCGCTGTCGCGCACGCTCCGGGGGGCGCAAACCCCACTCCGGTGCCCCGGCGGCTGGGGCGACCATGGGGATCGCATCACCTGCACTGCATCCCAGTGCCGCGCGGGAGACGGGTTCACGCACCCACCGTGCGCAAGCACGGGCCGGCAGCGGTTGGCATTTCAAAGCAGGGATGAATGATGAAAAACACGATCGGAACATTGAAGGTGGCGCTGCTCTCCGCAGCTCTCGTGAGCGCGCTCGGCATGGCATGGAGCCCGGCGGTTTACGCGGACGGCGGCGGCGCCGGTGCGGGAGCGGGTAGCGGTGGAGGAGGCAGCGGCGGCGGTGGCAGCGGCGGCGGCGGCGGTGGCAGCGGCGGTGGCAGCGGCGGTGGTGGCAGCGGCGGTGGTGGCAGCGGCGGCGGTGGCAGCGGCGGTGGCAGCGGCGGCGGTGGCAGCGGCGGTGGTGGCAGCGGCGGTGGTGGCAGCGGCGGCGGTGGCAGCGGCAGCGGCGGCGGTGGCAGCGGCAGCGGCGGTGGTGGCAGCGGCAGCGGCGGTGGTGGCAGCGGCAGCGGCGGTGGCGGCAGCGGCGGCGGTAGCGGAAGCGGCGGCGGCGATGGAGGCGGCGGCGGTGGAAGCGGCGGCGGTGGAAGTGGCAGCGGCGGTGGAAGCGGTAGCGGCGGTGGAAGCGGTAGCGGCGGTGGAAGCGGTAGCGGCGGCGGAAGCAGCGGCGGCGGTGGAAGCGGTAGCGGCGGCGGAAGCAGCGGCGGTGGTGGGGGCAGCGGGAGCGGCGGCGGTGCTAGCAGCGGCGGTAGCCCCGGCGGCCACGGCGGCGGCGACACCGGCGGCCACGGCGGCGGCGACACCGGCGGCCACGGCGGCGGCGACACCGGCCACGGCGGCGGCGACACCGGCGGCCATGGCGGCGGCGACACCGGCCACGGCGGCGGCGACACCGGCGGCCACGGCGGCGGCGACACCGGCGGCCATGGCGGCGGCGACACCGGCCACGGCGGCGGTGACAACGGCGGCCATGGCGGCGGCGACACCGGCCACGGCGGCGGCGACAACGGCGGCCACGGCGGCGGCGACACCGGCCACGGCGGCGGTGACAACGGCGGTCATGGCGGCGGCGACACCGCCCACGGCGGCGGCGACAACGGCGGCCACGGCGGCGACACCGGCCACGGCGGCGGTGACAACGGCGGCCACGGCGGCGGCGACACCGGCCACGGTGGCGTCACCCCAGGCGGCGGTACCCCGGGCGGCGGCACGACCGCTGGCGGCACCCCGGGTGGGACACCCGTCGGCGGCGGTCCGGGCACCCCCGGACCGGGCGGAGCGCCTGCAACGACAGTCGCCCTGCCTGGGTTGATCGTTCCTGGCGGCCCTGGCGGCCCAGGCGGCACTGGAGTCGCTGGCGCCCCTGCGGGTGCGGTCGCGGTAACGCCGGCCACGGTGCTCGTGCCTTCGCCAGCCCTGAGCGGGATCCCCGCGGGCTCGCCGGGCGCAACGGGCACCGCACTGGGTGGCGCGCCGGCAGCCGCAGGCAACGCGGCGCTCGGCAGCGGGACGGCGGCATCGTCCGCCGCGACGATGGACAAGGCACCCGCGAAGCGCCTGGCCAGGAAGGCCGACCGCAACTAAAGGCGGCGGCAAAGAAAGAAGCGGCCCGCGGGCCGCTTCTTTCCGTTCAGCGCAGCGCCGTCAAGCCGTCACTTCCTTCGCCGCTTCCGCGTATTCCGCGATCTGGTCGAAGTTCATGTAGCGGTACACCTTGCCGGCTTCCTTGTTGATCACGCCCACGTCGGCGTGGTACTCCGCCACCGTCGGGATGGGGCCCAGCTTGGAGGCGATCGCCGCCAGTTCCGGGGAGGCCAGGAACACACCAGCGCCGGGTCAGGAAGAAGGAGCGGAACATTTTCTGCTTTGCCTTTTCTGCAGATGTCGTGCCGCGCACGCTACCGGTTCCCGCCAGCTCCTGGCACGCACGCCTGGGCCGTCAGGCGCCACCGCAGTGTCAGGCATCCCGCACAGGAACTGCGGCCTGGTACCGACTGCGCCCACGTGGCTGCACGGCAGCATGAAAGAACTCAGAGCGCAGGAGCAATCTATGAGATCGAAGTTCAGCAATTGGCATGCCGTCCTGCTGGCGGCTGCCTTGGGTAGTGCGATGGGCGTTGCGTCCGCCGAGGGCGTCGGAGCGAGCACCGGCGGCAGCGCCGCCACCCCGGTCAGCCCGGGCAGCACGGACGCCACGATGGCCGCCGCCACGACGGGCGCGACCGAGCACGTGCAAGGCAGTCCCGGCACGCAGAGCGGTCCCGCCGTGATGGCCGGCAGCGGCCCCACCATCATGGGCGCCAGCAGCGGCAAGGGCAGCTTCGCCATTCCCGGGCGGCAGTACTCCATCATCACGAGCCGCACCGCGATCGACACGACCGGCCTGAGCGGCACGCAGTTGCGCGAGCTGGAGCGCCACCTGGCCCTCCGCTGACCGGCACGAAGAAAAAAAGCGGCCCGCGGGCCGCTTTTTTCATGGGGCAGCGACGGTCAGACCGTCACTTCCTTCGCCGTCTCCGCGTATTCCGCGATCTGGTCGAAGTTCATGTAGCGGTACACCTTGCCGGCGTCCTTGTTGATCACGCCCATGTCGGCGTGGTACTCGGTCACCGTGGGGATGCGGCCCAGCTTGGACGCGATCGCCGCCAGCTCCGCCGAAGCGAGGAACACGTTGGTGTTCTTGCCCAGGCGGTTCGGGAAGTTGCGGGTGGAGGTGGAGACGACGGTCGCGCCTTCCTTCACCTGCGCCTGGTTGCCCATGCACAGCGAGCAGCCGGGCATCTCGGTGCGCGCGCCGGCGCCGCCGAAGTTGGCGTAGTGGCCTTCGCGGGTCAGCTGCTCCTGGTCCATCTTGGTCGGCGGGGCCACCCACAGCTTCACCGGGATGTCGCGCTTGCCTTCCAGCAGCGTGGACGCCGCGCGGAAGTGGCCGATGTTGGTCATGCAGGAACCGATGAAGGCCTCGTCGATCTTCGTGTTCTGCACGACGGACAGCGGCTTCACGTCGTCCGGGTCGTTGGGGCAGCACAGCAGCGGCTCGGTGATCGTGTTCATGTCGATCTCGATCACGGCGGCGTACTCGGCGTCCTTGTCGGCGGACAGCAGGTCCGGCTTGGCCAGCCAGGCTTCCACCGCCTTGATGCGACGCTCCAGCGAACGCTTGTCGGCGTAGCCCTGGGCGATCATGTTCTTCATCAGGACGACGTTCGACTGCAGGTACTCCTGCACCGGCTCCTTGTTCAGCTTGACCGTGCAGCCGGCGGCGGAGCGCTCGGCGGAGGCGTCGGACAGCTCGAAGGCCTGTTCCACCTTCAGGTCCGGCAGGCCCTCGATCTCGAGGATGCGGCCGGAGAAGATGTTCTTCTTGCCCTCCTTGGCGACCGTCAGCAGGCCCTTCTGGATGGCGAAGTAGGGGATCGCGTGCACCAGGTCGCGCAGCGTGATGCCCGGCTGCATCTGGCCGCTGAAGCGCACCAGCACGGACTCGGGCATGTCCAGCGGCATCACGCCGGTGGCGGCGGCGAAGGCCACCAGGCCGGAGCCGGCCGGGAAGGAGATGCCGATCGGGAACCGCGTGTGGCTGTCGCCGCCGGTGCCCACGGTGTCGGGCAGCAGCAGGCGGTTGAGCCAGGAGTGGATCACGCCGTCGCCGGGGCGCAGGGCAACGCCGCCGCGGTTGCTGATGAAGGCGGGCAGCTCGCGGTGGGTCTTCACGTCCACCGGCTTCGGGTAGGCCGCCGTGTGGCAGAACGACTGCATCACCATGTCGGCGGAGAAGCCCAGGCAGGCCAGGTCCTTCAGCTCGTCGCGGGTCATCGGGCCGGTGGTGTCCTGGCTGCCG
This sequence comes from Ramlibacter monticola, assembly GCF_016722785.1. Classification (GTDB taxonomy): domain Bacteria; phylum Pseudomonadota; class Gammaproteobacteria; order Burkholderiales; family Burkholderiaceae_C; genus Ramlibacter; species Ramlibacter monticola. The sequence continues at coordinate 77,280 of NZ_JAEQNE010000008.1, forward strand.
ACGGTCGTCTGGCGGGGCTCGCAGTAGGTGCCGGGGCGCACGCCCTTGCCTTCCGGCAGGCCGCAGGCGCGGCCGACCATCTTCTGCGCCAGCGTGTAGCCCTTGCCGGAATCGACCGGCGCCTTGGGCAGGCGGAAGGTGGTGGACGCGGTCAGGCCCAGGAAGGCGCGCGCGTTGGCCGTCAGCGAGCGGCCGATGATCAGGTTGATGCGGCCGCCGGCGCGCACTTCGTCGAACAGCACGTCGGACTTCAGCGCGAAGCGCGTGACGACCTGGCCGTCCTTCTGGATCGTGCCCTCGTAGGGGAAGATGTCGATCACGTCGCCCATCTCGAAGTTCGAGACGTCGACTTCGATCGGCAGCGCGCCGGAGTCTTCCTGCGTGTTGTAGAAGATCGGGGCGATCTTGCCGCCCAGCGTGACGCCGCCGAAACGCTTGTTCGGCACGAAGGGGATGTCCTGGCCGGTGGCCCAGATCACGCTGTTGGTGGCGGACTTGCGCGAGGAGCCGGTGCCGACCACGTCGCCCACGTAGGCGACCTGGTGGCCCTTCTTCTTCAGGTCCTCGATGAACTGGATCGGGCCGCGCTTGCCCTCTTCTTCCGGCTTGAAGGCGGCACCCGGGCGGCTGTTCTTCAGCATCGCCAGCGTGTGCAGCGGGATGTCGGGACGCGACCAGGCGTCCGGGGCGGGCGACAGGTCGTCGGTGTTGGTCTCGCCGGGCACCTTGAACACGGTGACCGTGATCTTCTGCGGCACTTCCGGACGGCTGGTGAACCACTCGGCGTCGGCCCAGGACTGGATCACCTGCTTCGCGAACGCGTTCCCCGCCTTGGCCTTCTCCGCCACGTCGTGGAAGTAGTCGAACATCAGCAGGGTCTTCTTCAGGCCGTCGGCGGCGATCTGCGCGACGTCCGGGTCGTCCAGCAGGTCGATCAGCGGCTTCACGTTGTAGCCGCCGACCATCGTGCCGAGCAGTTCGGTGGCTTTCGCCTTGCCGATGGCGCCCACGGCGAGGTCCCCATGCGCAACCGCGGCCAGGAAGCTGGCCTTGACCTTGGCGGCGTCGTCCACGCCCGGCGGCACGCGATGGGTCAGCAGGTCCAGCAGGAAGGCTTCTTCCTTGGCCGGAGCCGACTTGATCAGTTCGATCAGGTCGGCCGCCTGCTTCGCCGACAGCGGCAGCGGCGGGATGCCGAGCGCGGCGCGCTCGGCAACGTGTTCAACGTAGGCTTGCAACATGGGGGTTCACTCTCCGATTAAAGGGCTGTCATTTGGCCGACTCCAGCAGGTTGACCGGCTTCATGTTCTTGGCGAAGTCCGCCTGCTCGGGGCTCTGGCATTCGTCCGCGAGACGCTTGCCTTCCTTCTGGTTCATCAGCATGGACTTGTTGGCCAGCTGCAGCCACAGGGCGCCGCGGGCCGGGTCCTCCAGGCGGAGCGCGCCAGTGCGGCTCTCCACCGGATGCATCACGTACTTGTAGATGCCGCGCGAGACGAAGAAATAGCCTTCGCGCTTCATCGGCTTGATCGTCACCTTGGCACCCAGCTCGCACTGGATCTCGCCGACGAACACCTGCTTGGCGAGGGCCCGTTCCGCGTCGGTCAGCTTGTCGGCGGGGTTGAAATCCTCGGTGGGCGTGGCCTCCTCGATGGCCTGGCGCTTCGTCGGCGCGGGTGCCTTCTTCACCGGTACGGGCTTCTTCGCCTGCGCCTTGTCGGCCGTCTGCGGTGCAGACTGCGCGAAAGCGGCAGTAGCGAACAAGGCGGTCACGATCGAGGCAATCAGCAACTTCATCAGATCTCTCCGTTGGACTGGGAGCGCGCGAACCATTCGCGCGCTTCGTCGGGCAGGGGCCGCCCCGTCTGGTGTGCCCTCTCCAGCACATGCCAGTAGTAGCGGTAGCTCGCCCTGTCCTCCAGTTTGCCGTCGAAGCTGATCGGCGCCCATTCGGCCTGCTCTGCGGCACGGAGAAGTTGTGACGCCTTGTGTATTTCGTTTTTCGAGGGTGCGAACAATTCCACGATCGACCTGATCTGGTCGGGGTGGATGCTCCACATTCGCGTGTAACCGAACTCGTTGGCTGCGCGCGACGCCGCGGCGCGGAACGCCCGTTGGTCGCGGAACTCCGTGACCACGCCATGGGAAGGCACTTTGCCGTGGGCGTGGCAGGCCGACGAGATCTCCAGCTTGGCGCGCACCACCAGCGGGTGCGTGAACTGGCCCTGCACGCCCATGCCCTCCGACGGAATCGCGCCGCCGTGGGCCGAGACGAAGTCCATCAGGCCGAAGCTGAGGGACTGGATGCGCGGATGCGCGGCGATGTCGAAGGCGCGGTGCACCGCGGCGGGCGATTCGATCAGGCCCTGCAGCGGCAGCGCGCGTGCGCCGGCGGCGTCGAGCGCCCGCGCGGCGCGCTCGACGTCCTCGGGCCGCTCCACCTTCGGCAGCATGACGTGCACCAGCCGGTGGCCGGCCCGCCCCGCGATCGTGGCGATGTCGCTTTCGAACGCGGGATGGTCCACCGGGTGCACGCGCACCGCGACGCGCGCCTGCGGCTTCGCGTTCAGCGCCAGTTCCACCACCAGCGCGGCGTGCTCGGCCTCGCCGCCGACCGGCGCGCCGTCCTCGCAGTCGAGCGTGACGTCGAAGACGCAGGCGCCGAACTCCCGCGTCATCTCCTCCTGCAGCTGCAGGCTCTTGCGCATGCGCGCTTCGACACCGCTGTAGTGGTCGCACACCGGCAGGGTGCCGGTGCGCGCCTGGGCGCCGAGGAGGATCTCGCGGGGGTGGGCCACAGGGCGGCTTACAGCAGGTGGGCGACGCCCTGCTGCTCTTCCTGCAGTTCCTTCAGCGTCAGGTTGATGCGCTCCTGCGAGAAGGCGTCGATCTCCAGGCCCTTGACCACTTCGTACTTGCCGTCCTTGGTGGTGACGGGGAAGCCGAACATGGTGTCCTTGGGGATGCCGTAGTCGCCGTTGGACGGGATGCCCATGGTGACCCACTTGCCGTTGGAGCCCAGGGCCCAGTCGCGCATGTGGTCGATGGCGGCGTTGGCGGCGGAAGCGGCGGACGACAGGCCGCGCGCCTCGATGATGGCGGCGCCGCGCTTGCCCACGGTGGGCAGGAAGGTGTCCTTGTTCCAGACCTGGTCGTTGATCAGGTCCTTCACGGGCTTGCCGTTCACGGTGGCGAAGCGGTAGTCGGCGTACATGGTGGGCGAGTGGTTGCCCCACACGGTCAGCTTCTCGATGTCCTTGACCTGGGTGCCGGTCTTGGCGGCAACCTGCGACAGCGCGCGGTTGTGGTCCAGGCGCAGCATGGCGGTGAAGTTCTCGCGCGGCAGGCTGGGCGCGCTCTTCATCGCGATGTAGGCGTTGGTGTTGGCGGGGTTGCCGACCACCAGCACCTTGACGTTGCGCGAGGCGACCTTGTCGAGCGCCTTGCCCTGGGCCGTGAAGATCTGGGCGTTGGCGGACAGCAGGTCCTTGCGCTCCATGCCGGGGCCGCGCGGACGGGCGCCGACCAGAAGGGCGTAGTCGGTGTCCTTGAAGGCGGTCATGGGGTCGCTGTGCGCCTCCATGCCGGCCAGCAGCGGGAAGGCGCAGTCCTCCAGTTCCATCATCACGCCCTTGAGGGCCTTCTGGGCCTTCTCGTCGGGGATCTCCAGCAGCTGCAGGATCACGGGCTGGTCCTTGCCCAGCATCTCGCCGGAGGCGATGCGGAACAGCAGGGCGTAACCGATCTGGCCGGCGGCTCCGGTGACGGCAACGCGAACGGGCTTCTTGCTCATGGAAATCTCCGAATGGAAGTGATGGAACGGGAGTCGAGGGGGCGCGCGCGGGAATGCTCTTGCCCTGCGGGACAGCCGGCGAGTTTACCCGTAGAAACCCGGGGGCGTCAATTTGTCTTATGTCTTATATAAGATATGATTCGAGCTCACGCGCCGCGGTCCCGCGGCGCCTCCCCCCATGCCCTCCTCCATCCCGTCCACCGCCGAATCCGTACCCGCGGCCGACCCGGCCACGCCGGCCTTCAGCCCGCTGTACCAGCAGATCAAGGGCCTGATCCTGCAAAGCCTGCAGGCGGGCGAGTGGAAGCCGGGCGAGTCAATCCCGAGCGAGATGGAACTGGCCGCGCGCTTCCGCGTGAGCCAGGGCACCGTGCGCAAGGCGATCGACGAGCTCGCCGCCGAGAACCTGGTGGTGCGCCGCCAGGGCAAGGGCACCTTCGTGGCCACGCACGCCGAGCAGCACGTGCGCTACCGCTTCCTCAAGCTGGTGCCGGACACCGGCGAGCGCGAGGAAGGCCGCGCCGAGCGCGCCGTGCTCGAGTGCCGGCGCGTGCGCGCCAGCGCCGACGTCGCGCGCACCCTGCAGCTGCGCACGGGCGATTCCGTCGTGCAGGTGCGACGCGTGCTGTCCTTCGGCGGCGTGCCCACCATCCTGGAAGACATCTGGCTGCCGGGCAATGCCTTCAAGGGGCTCACGGCGGAACAGATGGCGGGCCACCAGGGCCCCACCTACGCGCTGTTCGAGCTCGCCTTCGGCGTGCGCATGGTGCGCGCCGAGGAGAAGATCCGCGCGGTGGCCGCCGACGGGCCGCAGGCCGCACTGCTGGCGCTCACGCCCGGAGCGCCGCTGCTCTCGGTGGAGCGGCTTTCCTATACGTACAACGACGTACCGATGGAGCTGCGCCGCGGCCTCTATCGCACCGACAGCCACCATTACCGCAACGACTTGAGCTAGCGCAAACGCCCCCGCCTTCGGGACAGCCCCAATTGCAACCTGGGAGTCAGCTTGCTCGGTTGAAATAGAATTTCGGGTTGTCCGCGCCCTCCTCCTCTCCCTACCTCCCCACGCGTATGCGCCATCCTGAAAGAAACAGACACATGCAAGAAGCCGCCGGGAAGCGACCTGAGTTCCGCAACATCAACGCGTTCAAGGACCTGCCGACGTACCGCCTCCCCGTGGCGGGCATCGTGTCGATCCTGCACCGCGTCAGCGGCGTGCTGATGTTCGTGCTGCTGCCGCTGATCATGTGGATCTTCGACAAGTCCATCTCGTCGGAGATCTCGTTCGCCCGCTTCCGCAGCGCCTTCAACACCGGCGCGGGCGGCGTCGTGCTCAAGCTGCTCGCGCTGGCGCTGATCTGGGCCTACCTGACCCACTTCTTCGCCGGGCTGCGCCACATCTGGAGCGATGTCAGCCACGCCGCCGTCAGCAAGCAAAACGGCGCGAAGACGGCCAAGGCCACGCTGGTCGCCAGCCTGGTGCTCACCGTCATCCTGGGCGCGAAGCTGTTCGGCCTGTACTGAGAACCCGAGGAACCATCCAAATGGCAGTCAACTACGGCTCCCGCCGCACCGTCGTCGGTGCCCACTACGGCGTGCGCGACTGGCTCGCGCAGCGCGTCACCGGGGTCCTGATGGCCCTGTTCACCCTCATCGTGCTCGCCCAGCTGCTCCTGTTCCGCGGCGAGATCGGCTACGACAAGTGGGCCGGCATCTTCGCGCCCCAGCCGATGAAGATGCTCACCTTCGCCACCATCGTCGCCCTGCTGTACCACGTCTGGGTGGGCATGCGCGACGTGCTGATGGATTACGTGAAACCGGTGGGGATGCGCCTGGTCCTGCAGATCCTCGTCATCGTCTGGCTGCTCGGCTGCGCCGGCTGGGCCATCCAGGTCCTGTGGAGGGTTTGAAGAACATGGCATACACCAAGAGCAACATCACGACGCGCAAGTTCGACGTCGTCATCGTCGGCGCCGGCGGATCAGGCATGCGCGCCTCCCTGCAACTGTCCCTGGCCGGCCTGAACGTGGCCGTGCTGTCCAAGGTGTTCCCGACCCGCTCGCACACCGTGGCGGCGCAGGGCGGCATCGGCGCCTCCCTCGGCAACATGTCCGAGGACAACTGGCACTACCACTTCTACGACACGATCAAGGGCTCCGACTGGCTCGGCGACCAGGACGCGATCGAGTTCATGTGCCGCGAGGCGCCGAAGGTCGTGTACGAGCTCGAGCACTTCGGCATGCCGTTCGACCGCAACCCCGACGGCACGATCTACCAGCGCCCCTTCGGCGGCCACACGGCCAACTACGGCGAGAAGCCGGTGCAGCGTGCCTGCGCCGCGGCGGACCGCACCGGCCACGCCATGCTGCACACCCTGTACCAGCAGAACGTGCGCGCCCGCACCGCCTTCTTCGTCGAGTGGATGGCGCTGGACCTGATCCGCGACGCCGAGGGCGACGTGGTCGGCGTGACCGCGCTCGAGATGGAGACCGGCGACCTGCACGTGCTGCACGCCAAGACCGTGCTGCTGGCCACCGGCGGCGCCGGCCGCATCTTCCAGGCCTCCACCAACGCCTTCATCAACACCGGCGACGGCCTGGGCATGGCCGCCCGCGCCGGCATCCCGCTGGAAGACATGGAGTTCTGGCAGTTCCACCCGACCGGCGTGGCCGGCGCGGGCGTGCTGCTGACCGAAGGCTGCCGCGGCGAAGGCGCCATCCTGTTGAACAGCAACGGCGAGCGCTTCATGGAGCGCTACGCGCCCACGCTGAAGGACCTCGCCCCGCGCGACTTCGTCTCCCGCTCCATGGACCAGGAGATCAAGGAAGGCCGCGGCTGCGGCCCCAACAAGGACTACGTGCTGCTGAAGCTGGACCATCTTGGCGCCGAGACCATCCACAAGCGCCTGCCCTCGGTGTACGAGATCGGCGTGAACTTCGCCAACGTCGACATCACGCGCGAGCCGATCCCGGTCGTGCCCACCATCCACTACCAGATGGGCGGCATCCCGACCAACATCAACGGCCAGGTCGTGCTCCAGAAGGGCGGCAACGACAACGAGGCGCTCAACGGCCTCTACGCCGTGGGCGAGTGCTCCTGCGTGTCGGTGCACGGCGCCAACCGCCTGGGCACCAACTCGCTGCTGGACCTGCTGGTGTTCGGCAAGGCCGCCGGCAACCACATCGTCGAGTTCGCCAGCAGGACCAAGTCGCACAAGCCGCTGCCCGCGGACGCCGCCGAGCGTTCGATGGAGCGCCTCAACCGCCTGGACAACGCCACGACCGGCGAGTACGCGCAGGACGTCGCCAACGACATCCGCTCCACCATGCAGACGCACGCGGGCGTGTTCCGCACGCAGGCCAGCATGGACGAAGGCGTGCGCAAGATCGCCGCGGTGCGCGAGCGCGTGGGCGCCATCGGCCTGAAGGACAAGTCGCGCGTGTTCAACACGGCGCGCATCGAGGCGCTGGAAGTCGAGAACCTGATCGAAGCCGCGCAGGCCACGATGGTTTCGGCGGCCGCCCGCAGGGAATGCCGCGGCGCCCACACGGTGAGCGACTACGAGCGCCCGGCCGACGACGCGGTGGCGCCGCTCGGCCGCGACGACGCCAACTGGATGAAGCACACGCTGTGGTACAGCGAAGGCAGCCGCCTGGCGTACAAGCCCGTGAAGCTCAAGCCCCTGTCCGTGGAATCCGTGCCGCCCAAGGTCCGGACCTTCTAAGAGTTTTCGAGAGATTCAAGACATGCAAAAGCGCACCTTCCACATCTACCGCTACGACCCGGACAAGGACGACAAGCCGTACATGCAGACGGTGGAGATCGAGCTCGAGGGCAACGAGCGCATGCTGCTCGACGCCCTGATGAAGCTCAAGGCGGTGGACCCCACCATCGCCTACCGCCGCTCCTGCCGCGAGGGCGTCTGCGGCTCCGACGCCATGAACATCAACGGGAAGAACGGCCTGGCCTGCCTGACCAACCTGCGCACGCTGAAGGACCCGATCGTCCTGAAGCCGCTGCCGGGCCTGCCGGTGATCCGCGACCTGATCGTGGACATGACGCAGTTCTTCAAGCAGTACCACTCGATCAAGCCCTACCTCGTCAACGACACGATCCCGCCCGCCAAGGAGCGCCTGCAGTCGCCCGAGGAGCGCGAGGAGCTCAACGGCCTGTACGAGTGCATCCTGTGCGCCAGCTGCTCCACCAGCTGCCCCAGCTTCTGGTGGAACCCCGACAAGTTCGTCGGTCCCGCCGGCCTGCTGCAGGCCTACCGCTTCATCGCCGACAGCCGCGACGAGGCCACCGGCGAGCGGCTGGACAACCTGGAAGATCCGTACCGGCTGTTCAGGTGCCACACGATCATGAACTGCGTGGACGTCTGCCCCAAAGGCCTGAACCCCACCATGGCCATCGGCAAGATCAAGGAGCTGATGGTCCGCCGGGCTGTCTGACGCAGGTCAAAAGACATCTCACCCGGACCGGAGAGACAATGGACGATAAGCTGCTCGATGAGCGGGGCCTGAGCAAGCTGAGGTGGCGCTGCCGCCGCGGCCTGCTGGAGAACGACCTCTTCATCGAAAGGTTCTTCGACCGATTCGCCTCGCGCCTGACCGTTGGGCAGGCGCAGGCGCTCGGGGAGCTGATGGACCTGGCCGACAACGACCTGCTGGACCTGCTGCTCAAGCGCAAGGAGCCGGAAGGCGCACTGGATCGGCCGGACATCAAGGAAGTGCTGGAGATGCTGCGCCTGCCCGCGGCCGCATCACCGGAACGTGGGCATTGAAACCTGACAGGAACCACTATGAAACTCGCTGACTACAAGGCCTCTCTGTCGTTCAGCAACGGCAGCCCCAGCGTCGAGATGCCGGTGTACCACGGCACCATCGGCCCGGACGTCATCGACATCCGCAAGCTCTACGCCCAGACCGGCATGTTCACCTACGACCCGGGCTTCATGTCCACGGCGTCGTGCCAGTCGACGATCACCTACATCGACGGCGACAAGGGCGAACTGCTGTACCGCGGCTACCCGATCGAGCAGCTGGCCACCTCGTGCGACTACCTCGAGACCTGCTACCTGCTGCTGTACGGCGAACTGCCCAACGAGCAGCAGAAGAAGGACTTCGTCTCGCGCGTGACCAACCACACGATGGTCAACGAGCAGATGCAGTTCTTCCTGCGCGGCTTCCGCCGCGACGCGCACCCGATGGCCGTGATGACGGGCCTGGTGGGCGCGCTGTCGGCCTTCTATCACGACAGCACGGACATCAACAATCCCGAGCACCGCGAGATCTCGGCGATCCGCCTGATCGCGAAGCTGCCGACGCTCGTTGCCATGGCGTACAAGTACTCCATGGGCCAGCCCTACATGTACCCGAAGAACTCGCTGTCGTACACGTCGAACTTCATGCGCATGATGTTCGCGACGCCCTGCGAGGACTACGAGCCCAACGACGTGCTGGTGCGCGCGATGGACCGCATCTTCATCCTGCACGCCGACCACGAGCAGAACGCCTCCACCTCCACGGTGCGCCTGTGCGGCTCCTCCGGCACCAACCCGTTCGCGGCGATCGCGGCCGGCGTGGCCTGCCTCTGGGGCCCGGCCCACGGCGGCGCCAACGAGGCGGCGCTCAACATGCTGGAAGACATCCAGAAGATGGGCGGCGTGGCCAAGATCGGCGAGTTCGTCGAGAAGGTCAAGGACAAGAACTCCGGCGTCAAGCTGATGGGCTTCGGCCACCGCGTGTACAAGAACTACGACCCGCGCGCCAAGCTGATGCGCGAGAGCTGCCACGAGGTGCTCTCCGAGCTGGGCCTGGGCAACGACCCGCTGTTCAAGCTGGCCATGGCCCTGGAGAAGGTGGCGCTGGAAGACGAGTACTTCGTGTCGCGCAAGCTGTACCCGAACGTCGACTTCTACTCCGGCATCGTGCAGCGCGCGATCGGCATCCCGGTCAGCCTGTTCACCGCGATCTTCGCGCTGGCCCGCACGGTCGGCTGGATCGCCCAGCTGAACGAGATGATCGGTGACCCCGAGTACAAGATCGGCCGCCCGCGCCAGCTGTTCACGGGATCGGTCAAGCGCGACGTGAAGCCGATCAGCCAGCGTTGATCGCGCGAAGCGCAATGAGAAGGGCCCGCTTCGGCGGGCTTTTTCTTTTGGTTCTTCGCCGATCTCCGGGAGAGGCTGCTGGACGGAGTCACTTCCGCCGAATGAGGGAGTCCGCGAGTGCGCAGTGGCTTTCTTGCCGGACCAGAACGGGGCTGTCCGTCTCTGCGACTGTCCCCCGGCGCGGATGAGAACCGCGCCCCGGGTGAGCGCGGCGCCCGCGCCTCCTCCTTTATGTCGCCGAGCCGGACAGCCCCGCTCTGGTCCTGCGCCGCGCCAGGTGCGTGTGCAGCAGCTCCGTTGACGCGGGCCGCAAGCCGTCCCCGCAGAAGCAGGTGCGCGAGGGGAACTGCCTGATTCACGCAGTGCGCAGGACCAGGGCGGGCCTGTCCGCCTCGGCGACATAAAGGAGGAGGCGCGGGCGCGGCGAGCTTGCGGGCCTGGGCTCTCATCCGCGCCGGGGGACAGTCGCCGAGGCGGACAGGCCCGTCCTGGTCCGGTCCACTGGCAACAAAGCGAGCCAGCGGCTGACCGCGCCAATTGAACCAGTGGGCTCCCCGCCCAACGCGATTTCACCAATCGGCGGAGGACGCTCACGGCTTCGCCAGCTCGTACTTGGGCTTCTCCTTCGTGCCGACGATCAACTGGTTCACCACCCCCATCACGTCGTCCACCAGCAGTACGGCCCGCTCGATCTCCTCTTTCTGCTGCGCCGTCCGCACGCATCCCATGAGCGTCACCAGCCGCCGCTCCCCGAGCACCCACACGCTGGTGTCCCCGAAGCGCCCGTCCGCCTGCAGGTACTGCCGCACGCGCGGAATGATGTCCTTGTCGTAGAGGTAGGAGTTCGGCAGCCGGCAGCGTCCCGAGCGGTAGCAGCTCGTGCCGTGCTGGGACCGCACGTGCGCCTCCTTGCGCACCTCCTCCTCGGTGAAGCCGGGCGGCCGGGGCGCCGGGCAGCCGGGAAGCGCCGCCGTCACCTGCAGGAACGGGTCGTCGAAGGCATTGCGGCGTTCCTGCGCGAGGCCGGGCGGTCCGAGGCAAGTGCACGACAGCAACGCGATCGCCCAGGGCCGCGCCACGCCCGCCTCACTTCACCCGCTGCTTTTCCAGCTTGCGCGCCAGCGTGCGCCGGTGCATGCCCAGGCGCCGCGCGGTCTCGGAGATGTTGAAGCCGGTCTCCGCGAGCGTCTCGTGGATGCGCTCCCACTCCAGCGTCTTGATCGAGGTCTGCCGCTCGGTCAGTTCGACCTCGGCGTCGCCCTCCGCGCGGGCGAAGGCCGCCTCGATGTCGTCGGTGTTGGCCGGCTTGGCGAGGTAGTGCCGGGCGCCGAGCTTGATCGCCTCCACCGCGGTGGCGATGCTGGCGTAGCCGGTCAGCACGACGATGAGCATCTCCGGGTCGTGCTCGTGCAGCATCTGCACGCAGGCGAGGCCGGAGGCGCCGCCGGCCAGCTTGAGGTCCACCACGGCGTAGCCGGGCTCGCGCGAGGCGACGATCTCCCGGGCCTGCTCGATGTCGGAGGCGCGCAGCACGGCGTAGCCGCGGCGCTCGAAGGAGCGCTGCAGCGTGCGGGCGAAGGCATCGTCGTCCTCCACCACCAGCAGCTCGCGTTCAGGCTCCATCCGTGTCTTCCTTCTCCGGCGCCAGGGCGTCCAGCGGCAGAGTGATCGTCACCTCCGCGCCCCCGGGGACATTCTGCGCCGCGATCCGTCCCCCCAGCGTCCTTGCGACATTGACGGACAGGAACAGGCCGAGGCCGCGTCCCGGCGTGCCCTTGCTCGACTGGTAGGGCGTGCCCAGGCGCTCCAGGATGTCCGGCGGGAAGCCGGGGCCGCGGTCCTGCACGCGCAAGGTCAGCGTGTCCTCGTCCCACTGCGCCCGGAATGCCAGCGGCGCGCCCGGCGCGGCTTCCAGCGCGTTGTCCAGCACGTTGCCGATCATCTGCTGCAGCGCCGTGTCGGAGATGATGGGCAGGTCCATGCCCTCGCGCTGGTAGGCCAGCTCCGCGTTCCGCGTGCGCTTCCACTCCGAGACCAGGGCGTCGAGGAAGGCGCACAGGCTGGTCTCCACCGGCGCGTCGCCGCGCGTCTCGCCGGCCGAGGTGAGGATGCCGCCCACGATGCTCTTGCAGCGCGCGACCTGCCGCTGCATCTCCTCGATGTCCTCGCGCAGTTCCGGCTCGGCGGCGAACGGCGCCATGCGCGCCCAGTCGCCGAGGATCACCGAGATCGTCGCCAGCGGCGTGCCCAGTTCGTGCGCCGCCCCGGAGGCGAGCAGGCCCATGCGCACGATGTGCTCCTCCTCCGCGGCGCGCTGGCGCAGGTTGGCGAGGGTGGCGTCCCGCTGGCGCAGGTTGCGCGAGATGCGGCCGATGAAGATCACCAGCAGCGAGGCGTCGAGCACGAAGCACACCAACAGGCCGCCGACGTAGTGGCCGGAGAGCGCCCCGGGCCCGGTCCCTGCCAGCACCAGCGGCCGCGACCAGAAGGTGAGCACGAGAAGGCCGAGGGTGGTGGCGGCCACCAGCGCCCCCACGTAGCGCGGGCGCAGCAGCACCGAGCCCAGCGCGACCTGCAGCAGGTACACGAACACGAAGGGATTGCTCACCCCGCCGGAGTAGTGGAGCTGGGCGGTGAGCACCGCCACGTCCACCAGCAGGCCCGCGAACAGCTCGCCATTGCCCACCGGCACCGGCAGCCGGGCGCGCAGCCAGCTGGCGCCGTTGAACAGCGCCAGCAGCGCCAGCAGCGTGAGCATGTCGCGCAGGGGCAGCCGCACCTGCAGCAGCACGTGCACGATCAGGATCGTGAGCAGCTGGCCCGCCACCGCGAGCCAGCGCAGCTCCACCAGCTGCAGCAGGTTCCTGCGCTCGGCCAGCCGCTCGGGCTGGCGCCCGGCCTCGTCCAGTGCCTTGCGCGGGTCAGGGGTGGGGGTCAGCAAGGGATGCGCTTCGCGAGAGCCGCCGCTGGCGCCGCGCGTCCAGCAGCAGGTAGCCGATGGCCGCGGCCATTATCGCGGCGAGGGCGAACCAGGTGAGCGCGTACACGAGGTGGTCGTTGCGGAAGCGCACCACCGTCAGGCCCGCGCGCGGCCAGCCCGGGGCGGCGCCCGGCTGCGCCTGCGCATCGACGAAGTAGGGCGCGACGCTGCCCGCCAGCCCCTGCGCGGCGGCCATCGCGGCCACGTCGCGCGAGTACCAGCGGCCCGCGGCGGGATCGTTGGCCCGCAGGAATCCGCCGCCGGGTTCGCTGATGCGCAGCAGGCCGCTCAGCTCCTGCTCCGCCGCGCCGCGCGGCACCTGCCCGCGCAGGCCGGCCGGCACGAAGCCGCGGTTGACCAGCAGCCACCAGCCCGCATCGGTCTGCAGCGGCGTGAGCACCCAGTAGCCGGCGCCGAAGTCGGTGCTCGCGCCGGCCAGCAGCTCGCGCGCGTAGTCGAAGCGGCCCCGCACGGCGACGCGGCGGTACTGGTCCTGCGGCTGCAGCCCGGCCCACTGCGCGGGCCCGGGCGCGGGCGTGGGGGCCGCCTGCAGCTGGCTCTCCACCTGTGCGATCAGCGCCTCCTTCCAGCCCAGGCGCTGCAGCTGCCAGGCGCCGAGCGCGACGAAGCCGGCGCACGCCAGCGCCGCGGCGGCGAGCACCACCACCAGGGTCGCGAGCGAGCGCGGGCCGCGCGCGGGAGCTTCCATGGCCAGGAGCCTAGGACATCCCCATGTTCCGCATCGTCTGCGGATCGACGGGCATCATGTTGGTGTTCATGTGGTACATGACCCAGATCGAGCCGGCCAGCATGATCACCACCACGATGGCGGTGAACACCAGGGCCAGCAGCGACCAGCCGCCCTCGACCTTGGCGTTCATGTGCAGGAAGTACACCATGTGCACCAGCACCTGCACCGCCGCGAAGCCGAGGATGACGGGCGCGGTGGCGCCGGCCGGCAGCACCTTGCCCATCACCAGCCAGAAGGGGATCGCCGTCAGGATCACCGACAGCACGAAGCCGGTGACGTAGCCCCGGACCGTCGCGTGGTAGCCGATGTCGTCGTGCGCGTCGTGGTGTTCGTGGTGTTGCGCGCTCATTTCAGCACCCCCATCAGGTACACGAAGGTGAAGACGCCGATCCAGACGACGTCGAGGAAGTGCCAGAACATCGACAGGCACACCAGGCGGCGCTTGTTCTCGCGCGTCAGGCCCCGCTTGCGCACCTGCAGCACCAGGGTCACCAGCCAGACCGTGCCGAACGCCACGTGCAGGCCGTGCGTGCCCACCAGCGTGAAGAAGGCCGACAGGAAGGCGCTGCGCTGCGGGCCCGCGCCCTCGTGCAGCAGGTGCGCGAACTCGTACAGCTCGATCGACAGGAAGCCCAGCCCCAGCAGGCCGGTGAGGGCGAGCCAGGCCAGCAGCGCCTTCTGGCGCCCGTGCTGCATGCCGATCATGGCGAAGCCGTAGGTGATCGAGGACAGCAGCAGCAGGCCCGTGTTCACGGCCACCAGCGGCAGGTCGAACAGGTCGGCGCCGGAGGGGCCGGCCGCGTAGCTGCGGCCCAGCACCGCGTAGGTGGCGAACAGGACGGCGAAGACCAGGCAGTCGCTCATCAGGTACAGCCAGAACCCGAACAGGGTCCCCTGCTGCGGGTGGTGCCCGCCGTCGTCGTAGAAGACCGGGGCGGCCCCGGTCGCGTTCAGGGTGGTGGAAGACATCTCTTGCAAATGCTCGTCGTCAGGCGGCGGCCAGCGCGCGGGTCCGGTCGTCCTCGCTGCGCGTCACGTCCTCGGCCGGGATGTGGAAGTCGCGGTCGTAGTTGAAGGTGTGCACGATGGCGGCGATCACCATCGCGGCGAAGCTCAGGCCGGCCAGCAGCCACATGTGCCAGATCAGCGTGAAGCCCCAGGCCGTGGCCAGCATCGCGATCACGAAGCCGGCGCCGGTGTTCTTCGGCATGTGGATCGGCTTGAAGCCGGCGGTCGGACGCTGCGCGCCGCGGCGCTTCATGTCGTGCCAGGCGTCGGTGTCGTGCACCACCGGCGTGAAGGCGAAGTTGTAGTCCGGAGGCGGCGAGGCGGTGGACCACTCCAGCGTGCGGCCGTCCCACGCGTCGCCGGTCGCGTCGCGCAGTTCCTTCCGGCGCAGGAAGCTCACCACCAGCTGCACCAGGAAGGCGGCGATGCCGATCGCGACCAGGACAGCGCCGACCGCGGCGATCTGGAACCAGATCTGCAGCGAGGGGTCGTCGAAGTGGCTCATGCGGCGCGTCACGCCCATCAGGCCCAGCACGTACAGCGGCGTGAAGGCGACCCAGAAGCCCACCAGCCAGAACCAGAAGGACACCCGGCCCCAGAAGTCGTCCAGCTTGTAGCCGAACGCCTTGGGGAACCAGTAGTTGATGCCCGCGAACAGGCCGAACACCACGCCGCCGATGATCACGTTGTGGAAGTGCGCGACCAGGAACAGCGAGTTGTGCAGCACGAAGTCGGCCGCCGGCACCGCCAGCATCACGCCCGTCATGCCGCCGATCACGAAGGTGACCATGAAGCCCACCGTCCACAGCATCGGCACCTCGAAGCGGATGCGTCCGCGGTACATCGTGAACAGCCAGTTGAAGATCTTCGCCCCGGTGGGGATCGAGATGATCATCGTCGTGATCCCGAAGAACGAGTTCACGCTCGGTCCCGAGCCCATGGTGAAGAAGTGGTGCAGCCACACCAGGTAGGACAGGATGGCGATCACGCAGGTGGCGTAGACCATGGAGGCGTAGCCGAACAGTCGCTTGCCGCTGAAGGTGGACACCACCTCCGAGAAGATGCCGAACACCGGCAGCACCAGGATGTAGACCTCGGGGTGGCCCCAGATCCAGATCAGGTTCACGTACAGCATCGGGTTGCCGCCGAGGTCGTTCGTGAAGAAGTTGGTGCCCAGGTAGCGGTCCGCCGTGAGCAGCGCCAGGGTGGCGGCCAGGATCGGGAAGGTCGCCACGATCAGCACGTTGGTGCAGAGGGACGTCCAGGTGAACACCGGCATCTTCATCAGCTTCATGCCGGGCGCGCGCATCTTCAGGATGGTCGCGATCAGGTTGATGCCCGAGAGAGTCGTTCCCACCCCCGCCACCTGCAGGGACCAGAGGTAGTAGTCGACCCCGACGTCCGGGCTCTGCAGGAGGCCCGACAGCGGCGGATAGGCCAGCCAGCCGGTGCGCGCGAACTCGCCGACGAACAGCGAGACCATCACCAGCGCGGCGCCGCCGGCGGTCATCCAGAAGCTGAAGTTGTTCAGGAAGGGGAAGGCCACGTCGCGCGCGCCGATCTGCAGCGGCACGACGTAATTCATGAAGCCCGTCACCAGCGGCATCGCGACGAAGAAGATCATGATCACGCCGTGGGCCGTGAAGATCTGGTCGTAGTGGTGCGGCGGCAGGAAGCCCTCGTTGGCACCGAAGGCCACCGCCTGGTGCAGGCGCATCATGATGGCGTCGGCGAAGCCGCGCAGCAGCATCACGATGCCCAGCACCACGTACATGATGCCGATCTTCTTGTGGTCGATGCTGCAGATCCAGTCGCGCCAAAGGGGGCCCCAGAGGCGCATCTTCGCGAGGAGTCCCAGCAGCGCGGCGCCGCCGAGGGCGACGGCGGCGAAGGTGGCGACGAGGATCGGTTCGTGGATGGGGATCGCCTCCCAGCTGAGGCGGCCCAGGATCAGTTCACTCAGGCTCATGTCGGTTTCTTACTGCGCGGCGAGGGGCCGGGGCAGGCCCAGCGGGTTGTCGGGGGTGCAGACGGCGGCGGCGACCACGGTGCGGCCGTCGAGGGCCGACTCGCGCACGCCGCGCAGGTTGCCCTTGCCCAGGCCGCCGGCGGCGTCGATGGCCATCATTTCGTGGGCGCACATCTGCTGGCCGTCGGCGCAGCGGTTCAGGACCGCCTCGTAGAGGCCTTCGTCGACCTTGCCGAAGCGGCGCACGGGTTCGCGCTCGCTCGGTCGCTCCAGCTTCAGGTAGGCGGCGCGGGTCAACGCCTCGCCCGAGCGGTTGCTTTCCACCCAGTCCTCGAAGTTGGCCTCCGACAGGCCCAGGAAGGCGAAGCGCATGCTGGAGAAGCCGGCGCCGCTGTAGTTGGCGGAGATCCCCTGGAACGTGCCGGGGTGGTTGATCACCGCGTTCAGCTTGGTCTGCATGCCCGGCATGGCGTACACCATGCCCGCCAGCTCCGGCACGTAGAAGGCGTTCATGACCGTCGTCGCGGTGATGCGGAACTCGATGGGGCGGTCCACCGGGGCGGCCAGTTCGTTGATCGTGGCGATGCCCTGCTCCGGGTAGATGAACAGCCACTTCCAGTCCATGGCGACCACGTTCACCACGAGCGGCTTCAGGCCGGCCGGCACGGGCCGCTGGGCGTCGATGCGGTCCAGGGGCCGGAAGGGATCGAGCTTGTGGGTGCTGATCCAGGTGATCGCGCCCAGCGCGATGATGATCAGGAGCGGCGCGCCCCAGATCACCAGTTCCAGGCGGGTCGAGTGGTCCCAGTCCGGCGCGTAGGTCGCATTCTGGTTGGACTGCCGGTAGCGCCAGGCGAAGAACAGCGTCAGCGCGATCACCGGCACGATGATCAGGAGCATCAGCAGGGTGGAGGTGACGATCAGGCCGGCCTGCTGCACGGCGATGTCGCCGTGCGGCTTCATCACCGTGAGCTTGCTGCAGCCGGCCAGCGCCAGGGCGGCGGCGGGGGCGGCGAGGCGGGCCACCCGCAGGAATTTGTCGTTATTGAGCATCAGGAGGACAGAACGCTGGGGAAAACGCCGATTGCGTTGCTGTCGCAAATCTACGCTCATTGATACAAATCAAACATTGGACATTTTGTCCCAGCCCCCCCCGTTCCGAATGACCTCCGCGACCCACGCTTCCCCCGGCCCCTTCCCCTCCCCTTCCCTCTCCGGCGCCCACGGCGCCAATCCGGCCAACTCCCCCGAAGAAGCCCGCCTCGCCCCCGGCGACATCGCGGTGGGCGTCGTGATCGGCCGGGCCTCGGAATACTTCGACTTCTTCGTCTACGGCATCGCCTCGGTGCTGGCATTTCCCGCGGTGTTCTTCCCGTTCGCGTCGCGGCTGGAGGGCACGCTCTGGGCCTTCGCCCTGCTGGCGCTGGCCTTCGTGGTGCGCCCGCTCGGCACGGTGGCCGGCATGGCGCTGCAAAGGCGCTTCGGGCGCGGCATGAAGCTCACGGCCGCCCTGCTGCTGCTCGGAAGTTCCACGGTGGGCATGGCCTTGCTGCCGGGCCACGCCGCGGCCGGCGCGCTTGCCATCGCCTTGCTGGCGGTGTGCCGCATCGGCCAGGGGCTGGCGCTGGGCGGGTCCTGGGACGGCCTGCCCTCGCTGCTGGCCCTCAATGCGCCGGAAGGCCGGCGCGGCTGGTACGCGATGCTGGGGCAGCTCGGCGCGCCCCTCGGCTTCCTGGTCGCCTGCGCCGTGTTCGCCTTCCTGTGGGCGAACCTTTCCGCGGCGGACTTCCTCGCCTGGGGCTGGCGCTATCCCTTCTTCGCCGCCTTCGCGATCAACGTGGTCGCCCTGTTCGCGCGCCTGCGCCTGGTGGTGACGCACGAATACGAGCGCGAACTGGAGGCGCGCGAGCTGGAGCCCTGCGCGGTCCGTGAACTGTTCGCGAGCCAGGGCCACAACGTGGTGATCGGCGCCTTCGCGGCGCTGGCCTCCTATGCCCTGTTCCACCTGGTGACGGTGTTCCCGCTGTCCTGGGTGATGCTCCATGCGGAGCAGGAGATCGGCCACCTGCTTTCCGTGGAACTGGCGGGCGCCGTCCTCGCGGCGCTGGCGATGCCCCTGTCCGGACTGCTCGCCGACCGCATAGGCCGGCGCAGCACCCTCGGGGTGCTGGCCGCCGCGATCGCGGCATTCAGCCTGGTTGCGCCCTTCCTCCTGGGCGGCGGCACCGCGGGCGTGGACGTCTTCATCCTGGTGGGATCCGCGCTGCTGGGCCTTTCCTACGGCCAGGCCGCGGGCCCGGTCGCCTCGAATTTCCTGCCGGCCTTCCGCTACACCGGCGCGGCGCTCACCGCCGACCTGGCTTGGCTGATCGGCGCCGCGTTCGCGCCGCTGGTGGCGCTGGGCCTGTCGGTGCGCTTCGGCCCCGGCGCGGTCGGCGTGTACCTGCTCTCCGGCGCGCTGGCGACGCTCCTGGCCTTGCGCAGCCACCGGATCCGGCTGCCGCGCGACTGAGCCAAGGCGACAAACTGGACGGTACCGCCCCGCTGGGTTAAGGTGGGCGCCTTTTTAGGCAGTTCCCCTAACCCCGATGCATGAGGTTTTCCGCGCCCGTCACCGGCTGGCGAGCGCAGCCGCGTGGGTGGCGATGCTCTCGGGCGCGCTGGTCCTGCTGGGATGGAGCCTCGGGAACCCTCTCCTGAAGAGCCTCGTTCCCGGCGCCGCCGACATGAAGGCGAACACCGCGGTGGCCCTGCTCGGGGCCGGACTGGCCCTGCGGCTGCAGGTCCGCGGCGCCCGCTGGAGCACGGCGGCGGGCATCGGCGTGGCCTGCCTGGTCAGCGCCCTGGGCGCCGCCACGCTGGTCGAGTACCTGGCCGGCATCGACCTCGGCATCGACGAACTGCTGTTCCACGATGCCGAGGCCGGCTTCCGCAGCGCGCCCGGCCGCATGTCGCCCTACGCCGCCTGGTCCTTCGTGCTGCTGGGACCGGGCATCGCCCTGCTGCAGCGGCGGCGCTTCGGCTGGATCGTGCTGCTGTGCGCCGCGCAGGTGTTCGCGATCGGCGCCCTCGGCACCCTCGGCCACTTCCGCGACGCCGGGAAGATCGTCACCGACGCCTGGCTGCCGCCGGTGGCGCTCAACACCTCGCTGACGCTGGCCCTGCTGGGGGCGGCCGTCTTCGTGCAGCAGCGCGGCCCGCGGGCCGCGTCGCGGTCGCGCCGCGGCGAGCGCGCGGTCGGCGTCTTCTTCTGGGCGATGGTGGTGGTGCTGCTCGGGTCCACCAGCCTCACCTACCGCTCCAACGTCCGCTTCGCCACCGCCGCCCAGGAAGTCGACCGCGTGCAGCAGGCCCGCCTGGAACTGGGGCAGCTGCGCGCCTGCCTGCGCTCCGGCGGCCCGCCGCAGGCCTGTCGCGGCGGGCTGGAGCCGTTGCGGGGCAGCGTCTCGGGGGGCACCGAGACGCGCCTGTTCCGCGAACTCGAGGCGAGCCTGCGTGGCGACGGCGCGAACGCCGGCCGCGCGCCGGTGGCGGCGACCCTCCTGGAGCAAACGCTGCGCGACGCCCTCGAAGCGCGCAAGGCGACGCTCGCGATCGACCGCACCGCCATGCTGGTGTCGCTGCTGTTGACGCTGGGACTTTGCGTGCTGAGCGTGTCGGTGCTGTCGCTCAACGTGCGCGCCGAGCTGCGGCGCAGCGCCGGCGCCCGCGACGAGCAGCAGCGCCAGCAGGCCCTGCTGCGCGCGGTGCTCGCCTCCAGCCCGGACCTGATCGCCTATCGCGACGTCGAGGGTACCTTCCTGGGCTGCAACGATGCGTACGGCGAGCTGGTGGGCCTGCCGACCGAGTCCATCGGCGGCCTGTCGGTCGAACAGGTGCTGTCGCCCGCCGCCGCCGCGCGGATGCGGCAGGAGGACGCCGTGGCGCTGGCGCAGAACCGGGGCAGCGTCAACGAAGCCTGGTGCGACTATCCCGACGGCCGCCGGGCGTTGCTGGAGTTCGTGCGCAGCCCCATGCGCGATGCCGACGGCCATGCCATCGGCCTGGTCATGGTGGGCCGCGACGTCACCCGGCGGCGCGAGGCGGAGGAGGAACTGCGCCGGGCGCGGGCCCTCGCCGAGGAAGCCACCGAGCTGAAGACGGCCTTCCTCGCCAACATGAGCCACGAGATCCGCACGCCGATCAACGCCATCCTGGGCATGACGCACCTGGCACTGGGCACGGAGCTCACGGCGCGCCAGCGCGACTACCTGGCCAAGGTGCACGCCGCGGGCGAGCACCTGGCGGGCATCGTCGACGACATCCTCGACCTGTCGAAGATCGAGGCCGGCAAGCTGGTCCTGGAGCAAGAGGTCTTCGCGCTGGACGCCCTGCTGCAGCAGGTCTCGGACGTCGTCGTGGAGCAGGCGCAGGCCAAGGGCCTGCACCTCGCGTTCGATGCGGACCGGCAGGTGCCGCCGCGGCTCGCCGGCGACCCGCTGCGGGTACGGCAGATCCTGATCAACTTCCTGAACAACGCGATCAAGTTCACCGAGCGGGGCGAGGTGGCGCTGCGGGTGGCGGTGGAGCGGCGCGAGGGCCGCCGCCTGCTGCTGCGCTTCGCGGTGCGCGACACCGGCATCGGCCTCACGCCGGACCAGGCGGAGCGCGTCTTCCGGCAGTTCGAGCAGGCCGACCGCTCCACCACCCGCAAGTACGGCGGCACCGGGTTGGGGCTGGCGATCTCGCGCAGCCTGGCGGAGATGATGGGCGGCAGCGTGGGCGTGGAGAGCCGTTTCGGCGAGGGCAGCACCTTCTGGTTCACCGCCTGGATGGAGCTCGCGCCCGACGAGGCGCCGGCCACGGCCCCGGCGCCGCTGCCCAGCGCCGCACCGCACGCGCCGCCGGCGCTGGCGGGCGCGCGCGTGCTGCTGGTGGAAGACAACCCCGTCAACCAGCAGGTCGCCGGCGAGATCCTGCAGGCGGCGGGCATCGCGGTACGGATCGCGGAGAACGGCCTGCAGGCGGTGGGGCGGGTGCAGGAAGGACGCTTCGACGCCGTGCTGATGGACATGCAGATGCCCGTGATGGACGGCGTCACGGCCACCGAGCGCATCCGCGCCCTGGGCTTCACGCTGCCGGTGATCGCGATGACCGCCAACGCCATGGCCAGCGACCGCGAGCGCTGCCTGGCGGCCGGCATGAACGACTTCCTGAGCAAGCCCATCCGCCCGCAGGAGCTGTACCGGGTCGTGGCGAGCTGGCTGCCTTCCGCGCCGCCCGCGGCGGCGCCGGAGCCGCAGCCGGATGCGGCGGCCGCGCCGGACCCCCAACTGGCGCGACTGGCGGCGGTGCCCGGCCTGGACGTGGCCCGCGGGCTGGAGTTCACCACCGGCAACGACGCCGGCTTCTACGTGCAGATGCTGGGCGTCTTCGTCGACTCGTACCGGGGCTGCGAGGACCAGCTGCGCGAGCTGCTGCAGGCGGGCGACCGGCACGGCGCCGAGCGCCTCGCCCACAACTGCAAGGGAGCGGCGGCCACGCTCGGCGCCGCCCCGGTCGCCGCGCTGGCCGCCGACGTGGAACAGGCGCTGCGGGCGGAGCAGGACGGCGAGGCCGTGCCGGCCCGCATCGCGGCCTTCGGCCGCCAGCTCGGCGAACTGGTCCGGGCGCTGGACGAGGTCCTTCCCGGATAGCAGGCCTGCCATCGCCGATGGCGATGGCGGAACCCCCTTTTCTGAGGGAAAATGGCGCCTCGCCATCGCGCACCACGATGGCCCTGCCTGCCGTATGCGCCCCACAGAACGTTCCTTCGCCCGCCGGATCGACCTCACCTCGCTGCAACTGTTCGTGGCGGTGTGCGAGCTCGGCTCGATCGGGCGCGCCGCCGAACGCGAGTTCATCGCGGCCTCGGCGGTCAGCAAGCGGCTGTCGGACCTGGAAGCGACGCTGGAGACGCCCCTGCTCTATCGCCACACGCGCGGCGTGAAGCTCACGCCGGCCGGCGAGAGCCTGCTGCACCATGCCCGCTCGGTGCTGTTCAGCCTCGACAAAATGCAGGCCGAGCTCTCCGAGTACGCCGACGGCGTCAAGGGCCACGTGCGCATCCACGCCAACATCTCCGCCATCGTGCAGTTCCTGCCGGAAGACCTGGGGGCGTTCAGCCAGGCCCATCCGCAGGTCAAGATCGACCTGGAGGAGCACCTCTCCACCGAGGTGATGCGCGCGGTGCAGGAAGGCGCGGCCGACCTGGGCATCTGCAACGTCGGCGCCATGAACGGGCACGAACTGCAGACCCTGCCCTACCGCCGCGACGAGCTGGTGCTGATTGTGCCGCGCGGCCACGCGCTGGCCCGGCGTCAGGCCGTCGCCTTCGAGGACACGCTGGAGTGCGACCACGTGGGCCTGCACTCCAACAGCTCGATCTACCTCGCCATGCGCGAGGCGGCCGCCGCCGCGGGCCGCACGATCCGCCTGCGCATCCACGTCACCGGCCTCGACGCGATGTGCCGGATGATCCACAACGGCCTCGGGGTCGGCGTGATGCCGCGCCGGGCCTTCACCCTGATGCACGGGGTGGGCGACCTGGAATGCGTCGCCCTCACCGACGCGTGGGCTGCGCGGGACATCCGCCTGGTCGCCCGCGACTTCTCCACGCTGCCGCTCACCGCCCGATTGCTGGTGGACCACCTCCAGGCCCGCGCGGAGCTGCCGCAAACGTTGGCCGCATAGAATTTCACGCCAAAGGAAAGCCCCCATGGGACGCACGCTGTACGACAAGATCTGGGACGAGCACGTCGTCCACACCGAGGAAGACGGCACCGCCGTCCTCTACATCGACCGCCACCTGGTGCACGAAGTGACCAGCCCGCAGGCCTTCGAGGGCCTGCGGGAGAACGGCCGCAAGGTCTGGCGCATCAGCTCCGTGGTGGCCACCGCCGACCACAACACGCCGACCACCGGCTGGGAGCGCGGCTACGACGGCATCGACGACCCGATCTCCAAGGAGCAGGTCACGACGCTGGACAAGAACATCGCGGAATTCGGCGCCGCCGCCTACTTCCCCTTCCTGTCCAAGCGCCAGGGCATCGTGCACGTGATCGGCCCCGAGGAGGGCGCGACGCTGCCCGGCATGACCGTGGTCTGCGGCGACTCGCACACCTCGACGCACGGCGCCTTCGGCGCGCTGGCGCACGGCATCGGCACCTCGGAAGTGGAGCACGTGCTGGCCACGCAGACGCTGCTGGCGAAGAAGGCGAAGAACATGCTGATCCAGGTGGACGGCAAGCTCGCCCCCGGCGTCACCGCCAAGGACATCGTGCTGGCCATCATCGGCCGGATCGGCACCGCCGGCGGCACCGGCTACACGATCGAGTTCGCCGGCCCGGCGATCCGCTCGCTGTCCATGGAGGGCCGCATGACGGTCTGCAACATGGCCATCGAGGCGGGCGCGCGCGCCGGCATGGTGGCGGTGGACGAGAAGACCATCGAGTACGTCAGGGGCAAGCCGCTGGCGCCCACGGGCGTGGAGTGGGACCAGGCCGTCGCCTACTGGCGCACCCTGCAGTCCGACGCCGACGCGAAGTTCGACACCGTGGTGAAGCTCGACGCCGCCCAGATCGTGCCGCAGGTGACCTGGGGCACCTCGCCCGAGATGGTCACCTCCATCGACGCGCGCGTGCCGGATCCCGACAAGGAAAAGGATCCCAACAAGCGCAACGCCATGGAGCGCGCCCTGCAGTACATGGCCCTGCAGCCCGGCAAGCCGATGAACGACATCACCGTCGACAAGGTGTTCATCGGCTCCTGCACCAACAGCCGCATCGAGGACATGCGCGAGGCGGCCGCCGTGGTGAAGAAGCTCGGACGCAAGGTGGCGCCCAACGTGAAGCTCGCGATGGTGGTGCCGGGCTCCGGCGTGGTGAAGGAGCAGGCCGAACGCGAAGGGCTGGACCAGGTCTTCAAGGCCGCCGGCTTCGAGTGGCGCGAGCCGGGCTGCTCCATGTGCCTGGCGATGAACGCCGACCGGCTGGAGCCGGGCGAGCGCTGCGCTTCCACCAGCAACCGCAATTTCGAGGGCCGGCAGGGGGCTGGCGGGCGCACGCACCTGGTCAGCCCCGCGATGGCGGCGGCGGCGGCGGTGCACGGGCACTTCGTCGACGTGCGCCAGTTCGCCTGAGGAAAGGGAGTCCCATGAAAACCATCACTACCGCTGCCCTGATCGCCACCTTCCTGCTGCTGGGAGGCTGCAACACCATCCGCGGCGCGGGCCAGGACCTCCAGAAGGCCGGCCAGAGCATCGAAGAGGCGGCGAAGAAAAAGTAATGACCAGGGGACAAGGCACGCGCGAAGCGGCGCCCCATCCCCACTGGAGAAAGACATGGAAGAGTTCATCGTCCACAAGGGCGTCGTCGCCCCCATCGACCGCGAGAACGTCGACACCGACGCGATCATCCCGAAGCAGTTCCTGAAGTCGATCCGCAAGACCGGCTTCGGCCCCAACCTGTTCGACGAGTGGCGCTACCTGGACCACGGCGAGCCCGGCCAGGACCCGGCCAGCCGCAAGCCGAATCCGGACTTCGTGCTGAACCAGCCGCGCTACCGCAATGCCAGCGTGCTGATCGCGCGCAGGAACTTCGGCTGCGGCTCCTCGCGCGAGCACGCGCCCTGGGCGATCCAGCAGTACGGCTTCCGCGCGCTGATCGCGCCCAGCTTCGCCGACATCTTCTTCAACAACTGCTTCAAGAACGGCCTGCTGCCGATCGTGCTGCCCGAGACCACGGTGGCGAAGCTGTTCGACGAGGTCGCCGCCTTCCCCGGCTACGAGCTCACGGTGGACCTGGAGCGCCAGGTGGTCGTGAAGCCGCAGGGCGAGGAACTCGCCTTCGAAGTGCAGCCGTTCCGCCGCTACTGCCTGATGAACGGCTTCGACGACATCGGCCTGACCCTGCGCCACGCCGACAAGATCAAGGCCTACGAAGCCGAGCGCCTGGCGAAGAAGCCCTGGCTGGCGCATACACTTTAAAGACATAAACCGAACAGCCGAACGCAGAGGGCGCAGAGATTACGCAGAGGACGCAGAAGAAAACCTCTTGGAGTTTTCCTTTTTCTTTTCTGCGTCCTCTGCGCATCCTTTGCGTCCTCTGCGTTCGGCTGTCTGGTTTTGAGAAAGACACAAGATGAAAATCGCAGTCCTCCCCGGTGACGGCATCGGCACCGAGATCGTCGACGAGGCGGTCAAGGTCCTGAAGGTCCTGGACCTGAAGTTCGAGATGGAGACCGCCGACGTCGGCGGCGTCGCCTACGACCGGCACGGCCATCCCCTGCCGGAGGCCACGCTGAAGCTGGCGAAGGAAGCCGATGCCGTGCTGTTCGGCGCCGTCGGCGACTGGAAGTACGACCAGCTGGAGCGCAAGTTCCGCCCCGAACAGGCCATCCTGGGCCTGCGCAAGAACCTGGGCCTGTTCGCCAACTTCCGCCCGGCCATCTGCTACGAGCAGCTGACCCACGCCTCCAGCCTGAAGCCGGAGCTGGTCGCCGGCCTGGACATCCTGATCATCCGCGAGCTGACCGGCGACATCTACTTCGGCCAGCCCCGCGGCCGCCGCACCTCCCCCGACGGCAACTTCCCCGGCGCCGAGGAGGCCTTCGACACCATGCGCTACGCCCGCCCGGAGATCGAGCGGATCGCGCACGTCGCCTTCCAGGCGGCGCGCAAGCGCAACAAGAAGGTGACTTCGGTCGACAAGGCGAACGTCCTGGAGACCTTCCAGTTCTGGAAGGACGTGGTCACCGAGGTGGGCCAGCAGTACCCCGACGTGAAGCTGGACCACATGTACGTGGACAACGCCGCCATGCAGCTGGTGAAGTCCCCGAAGTCCTTCGACGTGGTGGTCACCGGCAACATGTTCGGCGACATCCTGTCCGACGAGGCGGCCATGCTCACCGGCTCCATCGGCATGCTGCCTTCGGCCAGCCTCAACGCCAGCAACCAGGGCCTGTACGAGCCGTCCCACGGCAGCGCCCCCGACATCGCGGGCAAGGGGATTGCCAACCCTTTGGCTACAATACTGTCAGCCGCCATGATGCTCCGCTTCTCCCTCAACCAGCCGCAAGCCGCCGACCGCATCGAGTCCGCGGTGAAGGACGTGCTGTCGCAGGGCCTGCGGACGGCGGACATCTGGTCCGAAGGCACGCGCAAGGTCGGCACCCGCGAGATGGGTGACGCCGTCGTTGCAGCCATCACCACCAAGACGATTACCAAGAGCTAGACAAGCTCCGGTTCGTCGCGTGCCTGCCCCGGCCCAGACGAGCCGGGGAAACCGGATTCACCCTGAAATCTGAAAGGCGCGCGACGATGACTCTCTCCAACGCACAACAACCGCTGGTCGGCCTGGTCGGCTGGCGCGGCATGGTCGGCTCGGTCCTGATGGACCGCATGCAGGCCGAAGGCGACTTCGGCCTGATCGAGCCGGTGTTCTTCTCCACCTCCAACGCCGGCGGCAAGGCCCCGGCCCAGGCGAAGAACGAAGCCACGCTGAAGGACGCCTTCGACATCGAGGCGCTGAAGAAGTGCGACATCGTCATCACCTGCCAGGGCGGCGACTACACCACCGAGGTGTTCCCCAGGCTGCGCGCGGCCGGCTGGGCGGGCCACTGGATCGACGCCGCCTCCAGCCTGCGGATGAAGGACGACGCCATCATCGTCCTCGACCCCGTCAACATGCCGGTGATCAGGAACGCGCTGGCCAGGGGCGGCAAGAACTGGATCGGCGGCAACTGCACGGTCAGCTGCATGCTGATGGGCGTGGGCGCCCTGTACAAGGCGGGGCTGGTGGAGTGGATGACCACCATGACCTACCAGGCCGCTTCCGGCGGCGGCGCCCAGCACATGCGCGAGCTGCTGACCCAGTTCGGCACCCTGAACGCCGAGGTGCGCACCCTGCTGGACGACCCCAAGTCCGCCATCCTGGAAATCGACCGCAAGGTGCTGGCGCGCCAGCAGTCCATGGGCGGCGACGAGACGGCCAACTTCGGCGTCCCGCTGGGCGGCTCGCTGATCCCCTGGATCGACAAGGACCTGGGCAACGGCGTCTCGCGCGAGGAGTGGAAGGGCGGCGCCGAGACCAACAAGATCCTGGGCCAGGGCGAGGCCTTCGGCACGGCGGCTGCCCCGGTGGACGGCTTCTGCGTCCGCGTCGGCGCGATGCGCTGCCATTCGCAAGCACTCACCTTCAAGCTGAAGAAGGACGTGCCGGTGGCGGACATCGAAGCCATGATCGCCGCCGACAACCCCTGGGCCAAGGTGGTGCCGAACACCCGCGAAGCCACCCTGCAGCGCCTGACGCCGGTGGCGGTGACCGGCACCCTGGACATCCCGGTGGGCCGCATCCGCAAGCTGGCCATGGGCCCCGAGTACGTCGGCGCCTTCACCATCGGCGACCAGCTGCTGTGGGGCGCGGCGGAACCGCTGCGCCGCATGCTGCGCGTCCTGCTCGACGCGTGAGCTTCGACCCCCGCGCGCCGGCGGGGCTGGAACAAAGCGCCGCATTCGCGGCGCTTTGTTCTTTTGGAATCCTGACGCCTGTATCCCGCTGTAACAGCACGTTGTAACACGACAACAAGGCCAGCGCTCACATGCGGTCCCTGACGCACCTCCGAACATTAAGAGGTGTCTCAGCTTGTCAGCCTAAGGCGTTGCTGCTATGGTCCTTTTTCGAATATAGCCTCCTGGCACTGGCCGCATGAAGAGAACAAAACTGCCTCTCGACCGAGCAGTGGGGACGTCGCCACAGAAGAGCCCGCCGAAGTTGAAACTGACCGCGCTGGCATTTGCGGCAGCAGTCACTTTCGGCCTTGCCTCGCCCGACGCGCTGGCACTCGCCCTCGGCCGCGTCACCGTCCAATCCGCCCTGGGCGAGCCCCTGCGGGCTGAGATCGAACTGCCCGAGATCTCGCCCGAGGAAGTCTCCTCGCTCAAGGCGGCGATCGCATCGCCGGCGCAGTTCCGCGCCGCGGGCCTCGAGTTCAGCACCGCCCTGACCGGCGTGCAGATCACGCTGCAGCGCCGCGCGAACGGCAGCTACTTCCTGCAGCTGGCGAACGACCGCCCGGTCAACGATCCCTTCGTCGACGTGATCCTCGAGGCCACCTGGTCGTCCGGCCGGGTGCAGCGCGATTTCACGCTGTTGTTCGATCCGCCGACGGCGCGCTCGCAGGCGCCGCAGGCGCCCGTGCAGGCGCAGGTGGCTCCCCCGATCGGCCCCTCGGCCCAGGCCGTGCCGCCCCGCGGCGGAGCGTCGCGCCCCATCCCGGCGCCCGCGCCCGCTGCCACCGCCCGCACGCCGGCGCCTGCGCCGGCCACCGGCCAGCCCCCGGCCCGGGCCGCCGCCCCGGCGCCGTCCGACGAAGCGGGCAAGCGCGTCACGGTGCAGGCCGGCGACACGGCCGGCAAGATTGCCGCCACCGGCAAGCCTGCCAGCATCTCGCTCGACCAGATGCTGGTGGCGATGCTGCGCGCCAATCCGGATGCCTTCGTCGCCGGCAACGTCAACCGCCTGCGCGCGGGCTCCGTGCTGGCCATGCCCAGCAGCGAACAGGCCGCTGCCGTGCCGCAGGACGAGGCGCGCCAGGTCCTGGTGGCGCAGAGCCGCGACTTCAGCGAATTCCGCCGCCGCCTGGCCGAAGGCGTGCCCACCGCGTCCGCTCCGGCCGCGACCCGCGAAGCCTCGGGCCGTGTGCAGGCCCAGGTCGACGACAAGAAGGCGCCCGCCGGCCCCGGCGACCGCCTGCAGCTTTCCAAGGGCGCCGTGCAAGGCCGCACCGGCGCGGCCGACACGATCGCGCGCGAGCGCCAGGCCAAGGAGCAGGCCACCCGCGTCGCCGAGCTGGACAAGAACCTCGCCGAACTGAACAAGCTGGCCGGCACCACCCCGGGGGCCGCCGGCGGCACCGGTGCGCGTCCGGCCGCGGGCATCACGGCACCCCCCGGCGTGAGCGCCGCCCAGCGCGGCGCGTCCGCGCCGGCCGCGGCAACGCCCGCCCCCGCGCCGGCCCCGGCTGCGGCGACCACGCCCGCGACCACGGCCGCACGCAGCGCCTCGGCTCCGGCCGCAACCGCGCCGACGCCCGCAGCGCCGGCGACGCCCTCGACCACGACGGCGGCCGCCCGGCCTGCGTCCGCGCCGGCCGCTGCCGCGCCCACCCCGGGCGCTGCGCCGGCCCCGGCGACCACCACGGCCGCGGCGACGCCGGCCGCGACGGGCGCGACGGCTCCGGTCGCGGCAGCTTCCGCCCCGTCCGCCACGGCTTCCGAACCGGCCGCCGCGGCCGCCCCGGACACCGGCGCCAGCGCCCCGGTCGTGGCCGCGGCCAAGCCGGCGGTGCGCAAGCCGGCGCCGCCCCCGCCGCCCGAGCCGAGTCTGGTCGACGACCTGCTGGAGAACCCGCTGGTGCCCGCCTCGGTGGTGGGCCTGCTGGCGGTGCTGGCCGGCTTCGGCTTCTACAAGTTCCGCCAGAAGCGCAAGAGCGCGGCCGTCGACAGCTCCTTCCTCGAAAGCCGCCTGCAGCCCGACTCCTTCTTCGGCGCCAGCGGCGGCCAGCGGGTCGACACGGCCGAAGCGAACAACCCGACCGGCTCCTCGATGGTCTACTCGCCCAGCCAGCTCGATGCGGCCGGCGACGTCGACCCGGTGGCCGAGGCCGACGTGTACCTGGCCTACGGGCGCGACCTGCAGGCCGAGGAGATTCTCAAGGAAGCCCTGCGCATCAATCCGCAGCGCGTCGCCATCCACGCCAAGCTGCTGGAGATCTACGCCAAGCGCCGCGACGTGAAGGCCTTCGAGGCGGTCGCCGCCGAGGCCTACAACCTGACGGGCGGCAGCGGCAGCGAGTGGGAACACATCTGCGACCTCGGGCGCGAGCTCGATGCCGCCAACCCGCTCTACCGCCCCGGCGGCCAGCCGGGCGTCGCCACCGCAGCCGCGGCTGCGACGGCCGCCGCGGCCGCGGCGCATGCGATCGCCAGCCCGGCGCCCGCCGCGCCGCCAGCGGCCGCCCCCTCCGACGTGGACCTGGACCTCGACTTCTCGCTCGGCGACGACGACCAGGACACCCTGCAGCCGCCGATGCCTGCGGCGCCCGTCATGGCGCCCCCCGTCGCGCACGCCGAGCACCAGAAGCCGGCCTTCACCGCGCCCGCCCCGGTCGCGCCGCTCGAGGAAGAGGAAGAAGAGGACAACAGCCTCGACTACACGCCCTCGCCGCTGCCCGTGGTCGACCCGGCCGACAAGCCGGCGCCGCACGTCGTGACCGACAGCGGCATGATGGAGTTCGACCTCAACGCCCTGTCGCTCGACCTGCCTGGCAGCAACGCCGCCGCGCCGGCCCCTGCCGCGATCCCGGAGCCCCCGTCCGCGGACCTCGACATGCCGCCGCTGGCGTTCGACCTGGACCAGCCGTCTACCCAGTCCCCGGTGACGATGGAGGGCGACGGGGAAATCGACAGCCCGCTGGCCACCAAGCTGGCCCTGGCCGAGGAATTCAACGCCATCGGCGATGCCGACGGCGCCCGCAGCCTCGCAGAGGAAGTCCTGGCCGAAGCCTCCGGCGACCTGAAGTCCCGCGCCCAGCGCCTGCTGGCCGAAATCGGCTAAGTTGCGAGCCTGATCGCGACTGCAGGAGGGCCGCGCAGCGGCCCTTCCGCATTCTGAAGAACCCACGGTGCGACTCGCCCTCGGCGTCAGCTACAATGGACAGGCCTACGAGGGCTGGCAGAGCCAGCCCTCGGGGCGGACGGTGCAGGACCACCTCGAGGCGGCGCTCGGGCGCTTCGCCACCCTGCCCCTGTCGACCGTCTGCGCCGGCCGCACCGACGCCGGGGTCCACGGCGTGATGCAGGTGGTCCACTTCGATACGGACCTGCGGCGCGAGGACTTCTCGTGGGTGCGCGGCACCAACACCTTCCTGCCGCCCGACATCGCCGTGCAGTGGGCCCGCGCCGTGCCGCCGGACTTCCACGCCCGCAACAGCGCGAAGGCGCGCCGCTACGCCTACGTGCTGCTGGAGTCGCCGGTGCGGCCCAGCGTCGAGGCCGGCCGGGTCGGCTGGGTCTTCAAGCCGCTGGACGGCGAGGCGATGGCGCAGGCGGCCGCGCACCTCGCGGGCGAGCACGACTTCACCTCCTTCCGCGCCTCGTCCTGCCAGTCGCCGACCCCCGTGAAGACGCTGCGGCCGGTGCGCATCGCCCGCCGCGGCCCGTATTGGCGCTTCGAGTTCGAGGCCAATGCCTTCCTGCACCACATGATCCGCAACATCATGGGCTGCCTGGTGTACGTGGGCCAGGGCGTGCATCCGCCGGGGTGGATGCGCGAGGTGCTGCAGGCGCGCAGCCGCGACGCCGCGGCGCCCACCTTCTCGCCCGACGGCCTGTATTTCCTCGGGCCCGTGTACGAGGAAAAGTGGGGGCTGCCGGGGCAGGCCCCTGCGTATGATTGGCTTCCATGAGCCGCTCGGCCGCCCGAAGGGCCCGACAACCGGAGTGCGCCGCACGGAGGTTTTCATGATTTCGAGTCCGCCAGAGCCGCGCACGCGCATCAAGATCTGCGGTCTGACCCGCGAACAGGACGTGGACGCGGCCGTGGCCGCCGGGGCCGATGCGATCGGCCTCGTGCTCTATCCGAAGAGCCCGCGCTACGTCACGGCCGCACGCGCGGCGGAACTGGCGCGGCGCCTGCCGCCCTTCGTCACGCCGGTGCTGCTGTTCGTGAACGCGCCCGCCGCCGAGGTGCGCGCCGCCTGCGCCCTGCTGCCGCACGCGATGCTGCAGTTCCACGGTGACGAGACGCCCGCCGAGTGCGCCGAAGCGGCCGGCCCCGGGCGCCCCTGGCTGCGCGCCGCCCGCATCCCGGTGGACCAGGCCCGTCCCTTCGACTTGGTAAAATTCGCCTCGGACTACTCACAGGCGCATGCCCTGCTGCTCGACGCCCACGTCGAGGGCTACGGCGGCGCCGGCCTCAGCTTCCCATGGTCACTCCTGCCACCAAGCGTCAGCTGTCACGCCGTCTTGTCTGGTGGGCTCACGCCTGCAAACGTGGCCGACGGCATCCTGCAGGTGCGGCCGCGCTTCACCACGCTGGCCGTTGATGTGAGTTCCGGCGTCGAGAGTGCCAAGGGCATCAAGGACGCCGGCCTGATCCATCAGTTCATCGCGGCGGTGCGCGCCGCGGACGTGCTCCTCGCAAGGCCCGACCATGCCCTCTTATCAGCAACCTGACGCCTCCGGCCACTTCGGCAACTACGGCGGCAGCTTCGTCAGCGAGACGCTGACCCACGCCATCGCGGAACTGCGCGAGGCGTATGCCAGGTACCGGGACGACCCCGACTTCCTCGCCGAATTCCGCTACGAGCTCAAGCACTTCGTGGGCCGCCCTTCCCCGGTCTACCACGCCCAGCGCATGAGCCGCGAACAGGGTGGCGCGCAGATCTACCTGAAGCGCGAGGACCTCAATCACACCGGCGCCCACAAGATCAACAACGTGATCGGCCAGGCCATGCTCGCCAGGCGCATGGGCAAGCCGCGCGTGATCGCCGAAACCGGCGCCGGCCAGCACGGCGTGGCCACGGCCACCATCTGCGCCCGCTACGGGCTGGAATGCGTGGTCTACATGGGCAGCAACGACGTGCAGCGGCAGAGCCCCAACGTCTACCGCATGAACCTGCTGGGCGCGCGCGTGGTGCCGGTGGAGTCCGGCAGCAAGACGCTGAAGGACGCCCTCAACGAGGCGATGCGCGACTGGGTGACCAACGTCGAGAACACCTTCTACATCATCGGCACCGTGGCGGGCCCGCACCCCTACCCGATGATGGTGCGCGACTTCCAGAGCGTGATCGGCAAGGAGTGCATCGAGCAGATGCCCGAGATGGCCGGCCGGCAGCCCGACGCGGTGGTCGCCTGCGTGGGCGGCGGCAGCAACGCCATGGGCATCTTCCACCCCTACATCCCGTACGAGAAGACGCGCCTGATCGGCGTGGAAGCGGCGGGCGAAGGGCTGGACAGCGGCAAGCACTCCGCCTCCCTGCAACGCGGCGCGCCGGGCGTGCTGCACGGCAACCGCACCTACGTGCTGCAGGACGCCGACGGCCAGATCATCGAGACGCACAGCGTCAGCGCCGGCCTCGACTACCCCGGCGTCGGCCCCGAGCACGCCTGGCTGAAGGACACCGGCCGCGCCGAATACGTCGGCATCACGGACAAGGAGGCGCTGGACGCCTTCCACTACCTGTGCCGCACCGAAGGCATCATTCCGGCGCTGGAATCGAGCCATGCCATCGCCTACGCGATGAAGCTGGCGAAGACCATGCGCAGCGACCAGCACATCCTGGTGAACCTGTCCGGCCGCGGCGACAAGGACATCGGCACCGTGGCCGACCTCGCCGGCGTCGACTTCTACGACCGCCCCTCCATGCGCGGGCTGACGCTCAAGGGAGGGCCCCGTCAATGAGCCGCATCGCCGCCACCTTCGAGCGCCTGGCCCGGGAGAAGCGCAAGGCGCTGATCCCCTACGTCACCGCCGGCTTCCCCTTCGCGGACATCACGCCCGACCTGATGCACGCCATGGTGGAAGCGGGTTCGGACGTGATCGAGCTGGGCGTGCCCTTCTCCGACCCCATGGCCGACGGCCCCGTGATCCAGAAGGCCGGCGAACGCGCGCTGGCGCTGGGCATCGGCCTGCGCCACGTGCTGGACATGGTGCGCAGCTTCCGCCAGCGGGATGCGCACACGCCGGTGGTCCTGATGGGCTACGCCAACCCGGTGGAGCGCTACGAGCTCGCGCACGGCCAGGGCGGCTTCGCGCGCGACGCGGCCGCGGCCGGCGTCGACGGCGTGCTGATCGTGGACTACCCGCCGGAAGAATGCGAGGCCTTCGCCGCGCAGCTGAAGTCGCACGGGCTGGACCTGATCTTCCTGCTCGCGCCCACCAGCACCGACCAGCGCATCCAGCAGGTCGCGCGCGTCGCCAGCGGCTACGTCTACTACGTGTCGCTGAAGGGCGTGACCGGCGCCGGCCACCTCGACACGGCGGCCGTCGAGGAAGCGCTGCCGCGCATCCGCCGCCACGTCACGATCCCCGTCGGCGTCGGCTTCGGCATCCGCGACGCGGTCACGGCGAAGGCGATCGGCCGCGTGGCCGACGCGGTGGTGATCGGCACCAAGGTCATCCAGATCGTGGAGGACCAGCCGCGCGAGCAGGTGCTGCCCCAGCTTTCCGCCTTCCTGCGCGACATCCGTGGCGCGCTAGACTCCTGAATACCCCACAGAAAGACCCACACATGAGCTGGTTGGAAAAACTGCTGCCCCCGAAGATCCAGCCGACGGATCCCAACGAGCGCCGCAGCGTGCCGGAAGGCCTGTGGATCAAGTGTCCCAGCTGCGAGACGGTCCTGTACAAGACCGACCTGGAGCAGAACCAGAACGTCTGCCCGAGCTGCGGCCACCACCACCGCATCGGCGCCCGCGCGCGCCTGAATGCCTTTCTCGATGCCGAAGGCCGCTACGAGATCGGCCAGGAAGTGGTGCCGGTCGACCCGCTGAAGTTCAAGGACAGCCGCAAGTACCCCGAGCGCATCAAGGAAGCGATGGAGAACACCGGCGAGACCGACGCGCTGGTGGTGATGGGCGGCTCCGTGCACAGCATCAACCTGGTGGCGGCGGCCTTCGAGTTCGACTTCATGGGCGGCTCGATGGGCAGCGTGGTCGGCGAGCGCTTCGCGCGCGGCGTCGAGACCGCCATCGAGCAGAAGGTCCCCTTCCTGTGCTTCACCGCCACCGGCGGCGCCCGCATGCAGGAGGGCCTGCTGTCGCTGATGCAGATGGCCAAGACCAACGCCGCGCTCACGCGCCTGGCGAAGAAGGGCCTGCCCTACATCAGCGTCCTGACCGACCCGACCATGGGCGGCGTGAGCGCCGGCTTCGCCTTCGTGGGCGACGTGGTGATCGCCGAGCCCAAGGCGCTGATCGGCTTCGCCGGCCCGCGCGTGATCGAATCGACCGTGCGCGTGAAGCTGCCGGAAGGCTTCCAGCGCGCCGAATTCCTGCAGGAAAAAGGCGGCGTCGACTTCATCTGCGATCGCCGCGAACTGCGCAAGACCGTGGCGAACGTGCTGGCGATGCTGACGCGGCAGGCGGCGGACGCCGTCGAGTAGTTCCGGATTCAAAACCTAACAGCCGAACGCAGAGGGCGCAGAAGTACGCAAAAGACGCAGAAAAAGCCTTTAAAGGATTTTTTCTGCGTCCTCTGCGAACCTTTGCGCCCTCTGCGTTCGGCTGTCTGGTTTTCTCCAACCCCTACCGGATCACCGCATCCTGCAGGCTGGCCACGATGATCGCCGCGACCTGCAGCACGACCAGCAAGGCCAGCGGGCTCAGGTCGAAGCCGCCCACCAGCGGGATCAGGCGGCGGAAGGGGCGCAGCATGGGCGCGCACAGGCGGTCGATCACGTCGGCGATCGGCGAGTCGGCCTGGACCCAGGACAGGATCGCGTAGACGATCACCAGCCCGATCACGCCCGAGATCACCAGCCGGACCAGGCCGAACAGGGCCAGCAGCGGCACCAGCGCCCCGCCGGCGCGGCCGACCATCAGCCACAGGATGCCGAACTGGGCCAGTTCGATCAGGTAGGCGGCGATCAGGCTCGCCGTGTCCCACTTGCGGTAGGCGGGCAGCACGCGCCGCAGGGGCAGCACGATCCAGTCCGTCAGGGCGAAGACGAAGCGGCCGACCGGGTTGCCGAAAGGGATGCGCTGCACCTGCATGTACAGGCGCAGCAGGCAGGCGCCGCCCAGCAGGCCGGCGGCGACGTCGAGCAGGAAGGAGATGATCTGGAAGAACATGGATCAGGTGAGTCGTGGGATCATAGCGGCACCGACCGGAACCCCTGTTGTGGCCGCCACCCTCACCCTGCAGTCCCTGCCCCTCTTTCCGCTGAGCGCCGTGCTCTTTCCCGACGGGCTGCTGTCCTTGCGGGTGTTCGAGGTCCGCTATCTCGACATGATCGCCAAGTGCCGCAAGGCCGGCGCGCCGTTCGGCGTCGTGTCGCTCACCAAGGGCAACGAGGTGCGCCAGCCCGGCCTGCAGGAGGCTTTCTCGCGGGTCGGCACCCTGGCGACCATCCACGAATTCGAGCAGCCGCAGTCCGGCCTGATGCTGGTGCGCGCCACCGGCACGCAGCGCTTCCGCATCACCGCCAGCGACCAGCTGAAGCACGGCCTCTGGGTCGCCAACGTCGAGAGCGTCCCGGCCGACATGGCGGTCCCCGTCCCGGAAGACCTGCAGCCCACCGCCGACGCGCTGGAGCGCCTGATCCAGTCGCTGCAGCTCAAGGCGGGCCAGCCCGGGCCCATGCCGCTGCTGCCGCCCTGGCGGCTGGACGACTGCGGCTGGGTGGCGAACCGCTGGTGCGAGCTGCTGCCGCTACCGGTGGCGCTCAAGCAGCGGATGATGGAGCTGGACAACCCGCTCGTCCGGCTGGAGCTGGTCAGCGACGTGCTCGCGCGCACCGGCATCACCACCTGAAGCCACCGGCCCGGCCGGCGCGTATTCCGGCACCTGGCGCCGCAGCCATCCCCGCAGTTCCTCGCCGGCCGGCTGCGGGCCGGCCTCTTCCAGCCAGCGCAGCACCGCGGCGATCTCCGGCAGCGGCCCCGCGGTCTTGGCGATGCGCAGCTTGGGGTGCGGCGTCGGTTCGCTGGTCTCGTCGCTGGCGAGCAGTTCCTCGTACAGCTTCTCGCCCGGGCGAAGTCCGGTGAAAGTGATCGGCACCTCCTGCTCGGTCTTGCCGGACAGGCGGATCAGGATGCGCGCCAGCTCCACGATCTTCACCGGCTCGCCCATGTCCAGCACGAAGATCTGGCCCGAGCGGCCCATCAGCCCGGCCTGCAGGACCAGCTGCGCCGCCTCGGGGATGGTCATGAAGTAACGCACGATCTCCGGGTGCGTGACGGTCACCGGGCCGCCGCGCGCGATCTGGCGCGTGAACAGCGGCACGACGGAGCCGCTGGAGCCCAGCACGTTGCCGAAGCGCACCGAGACGAACTCCGTGGCGCGCTCCTGCAGCGCCACGGTCTGCACCACCAGCTCCGCCAGCCGCTTGCTGGCGCCCATCACGTTGGTGGGGTTGACGGCCTTGTCGGTGGAGACCATCACGAAGCGCCGCGCGCCGCAGGCGGCAGCCGCGCGGGCGGCGTGCAGGGTGCCGACCACGTTGGTGCGCAGCGCCTCGACGGCGTTGTGCTCCTCCATCAGCGGCACGTGCTTGTAGGCCGCCGCGTGGAAGACGACGGTGGGCCGGTGCTCGCAGCCGATCGCGTGCAGGCGCCCGTACTCCCGCACGTTGCAGGTGTAGTAGAGGCCCTCCATGTTCGGGTGGGCCTGTTGCAGTTCCTGTTCGAGCGCGTAGAGGCCGAACTCGGACAGGTCCACGCAGACCAGGCGGCGCGCGCCCAGGCGCGCGATCTGGCGGCACAGCTCGGAACCGATCGAACCGCCCGCGCCGGTGACGAGCACCGTCTGGCCCGAAAACAGCTCCGCCAGGCCGGCGACATCGAGCTGCACCGGCTCGCGCCCGAGCAGGTCCTCCAGTTCCACCTGGCGCACGCCCTCCGGTTGCGGGCTGAGCCACTGGTCGGCGCGCGGCATGTGCAGCATCGCGATGCGCGCATCCGCGGCCAGCATCAGCGCTTCGCGCCGCTCGGGCGATCCGGGTGGGCTGGCCACCAGCACCGTGTGGGCGTGCACGAAGTCGCACACCTCCTTCAGTTCGCCCACGCTTCCGAGCACGCGCACGTTCTGCAGCGCCCGGCCCACTTCCGACGCCACCGGCGACAAGATCGCCTCCGCCTGCCACTGCGCCACGCCCTGGAGCGCGCGCAGCGCGCCGGAGGCATCCTGCAGGCTGCCCACCACGACCAGGGGCTTGCGCCCGGCGTGCGTGCGGCCCGGATGCTCGATCAGCGTCCGCCACGCGGCGCGCACCGCGCCCAGCAGCACGAGCACCAGCACGGGATGCAGCAGCAGCACCGACCGCGGGAAGAGGGGCACGCGCAGCATCAGGATCACGGTGGCCGTCAGCACCCCACCGAGCACGACGCCGAGCGCGAGCTGCCGCAGGTCCGGCAGGCCGATGAAATCCCACACCTGGCGGTGCACCCGCAGCACGCCCAGGCTGAGCGCATAGGACAGCACACACACCGGCGTGGTCACCAGCGCGACGTAGCGGTATTCCGCCGGCACGTCGAGGTTGAAGCGCAACCAGAAGGCCAGCGCCCAGGCCACCAGCAGCAGGCCCGCGTCGACGAGCGCCTGCAGCGCGTTGATCCGGTCGAACGGGGAGAGGCGGCGCAACTGCATGGAGTCCCGTATTGTCTTTCATCCCCGGTACCGGCAATCCGACGCGGTACAGTTCCGGCCAAATGATGACTTCGGCACGCAGGGAACCTTTCGCGCAGGCTCGGCCACGGGCCCGCCACGCGGCCGTCACGATCTGCGCCCGCAACTACTTCGCCCAGGCGCTACTGCTGCAGCGCTCGTTCCAGGCGCAGCACCCGGACGCCGACTTCCACGTGGTGCTGGTGGACCGGCGCGACGAGGCCTTCGAGGCACGTTACCCGGATGTGCGCATCACCTGGGTGGAAGACCTGGGCCTGCCGCACTTCGCGGCCCACGCGCTGCGCTTCGACGTCATCGAACTCAGCACCAACGTCAAGCCGCACTGCCTGGCGCTGCTGCTGGATCGCTACGAGACCGCCATGTACCTGGACCCGGACATGGTCGTGTACGACGTGCTGGCCCCGGTGCACGAGGCCCTGGCGGACAGCGCCATCGTCGTGACCCCGGCCTCCACCACGCCGATCCTCGACGGCCACCGCCCCGACGACATCGAGTTCCTCCGCGTCGGCGTCTTCAACCTCGGCTTCATCGCGGTCGCGCGCTGCGAGGAGGCCCTGCGCTTCCTGCGCTGGTGGTCCGACCGCTGCCTGGGCCACGGCTTCCACGAGACGCAGGTCGGCGTCTTCGTGGACCAGAAGTGGGTGAACCTCGCGCCCTGCTACTTCGAGGGCTGCCGCATCCTGAAGGACCCTGGCATCAACATGGCGCAGTGGAACCTGCACGAGCGCACCCTGTCGGTCGTCGGCGGGCGCTACGTCGTCAACGGCCGCACGCCGCTGCGCCTGTTCCACTTCAGCAGCTTCGACCCGCACCAGCCGCAGGCGATCGCGAAGCGCCAGGCCCGCTTCCCCGAAGGCAGCCGCCCCGACCTCGCGCGCCTGCTGGACGACTA
This sequence comes from Ramlibacter monticola, assembly GCF_016722785.1. Classification (GTDB taxonomy): domain Bacteria; phylum Pseudomonadota; class Gammaproteobacteria; order Burkholderiales; family Burkholderiaceae_C; genus Ramlibacter; species Ramlibacter monticola. The sequence goes on from NZ_JAEQNE010000008.1 coordinate 117,209, forward strand.
CGCGGCCGACCTGCTCGCCGCCGGCTTCGACGAGCTCTCCAGGCTGGAATACGGTTTCGACTACTTCCCCTCGGGCGAGTACGTCTCGCCCACCCTGCGGCGCCTGTACGCCAACCCCGGCTACGGCTTTTCGCTCGACGAAGACCCGTTCCGCCCCGAGTCCGCCCTGCTGCGCTTCGCCCGCGCGCGGCGGCTGGTCGGCCCCTCGATCGGCAAGGCCGCGCGCATGACCGCCGGCGATGTCTCGCGGCATGGTTTCCAGATCCGCGTGCTGTCGTACGCCTTCAGGCTCGCCCTGCGGGTGCTCGGCCCCAACCGCTACTTCCTGCTGATGCGCTACCTGGCCCACGCCTCGTCGATCCGCAACCAGCCCCCCCTGTGACCGCTGTTCGTCCCCTGCACATCGCGAAGTTCGTACCGCCGCCCTATGCCGGCGTGGAAGCGCACGCCGATACCCTGCTGCGCACCCTCCTGCCCGAGGTGGAAGGCACCCTGGTCGCCGGCGACTGGCCCGGGCGCGCGGAGCCGCCGCCGGCCATGCCCTACCGCGTGCTGAGCGCCCGCCCCTACGGCCTCCTGGGCAACCTGCCCCTGAGCCCCGGCGTGGTCCGCCACGTCCAGCGCGAGTTGCGAAGCGGCGGCTGCAACCTGCTGCACTTGCACGCGCCCAACCCGCTGGGCGACATTGCCTCGCTGGCGTGCGGGTCGGACGTGCCGGTGGTGATGACCTGGCACAGCGACATCGTGCGCCAGCGCACGCTGCTGAAGTTCTACCGCCCGATCCAGCGCCGCGCCCTGCGACGGGCCGACCGCATCGTGGTGTTCACGCCCCGGCACTACGACAGCTCGGAGCAGCTGCACCAGATCGACCTGGCCGCCAAGATCGTGAAGGTGCCCATCGGCATCGACTTCAGCCGCCTCGCCCCGGATCGCGGCGACCCGCAGACCCGCGCCACGATCGACGCCTTCGCCCGGGGACGCCCGGTCGCGCTCACCGTGGGGCGCCACGTCTACTACAAGGGCTACGGGTACCTCCTGTCGGCCATGGCGAAGCTGCGCAGCGAGGCCGTGCTGGTGATGATCGGCGCGGGCGTGCTGACGCCGGAGCTGCGCCGCCTGGCCGAGGAACTGGGCATCCGCGACCGGGTGCTGTTCCTGGGCGAGATCGCCGACGACGGCCTGGTCGAGGCGATGCACCGCTGCGATTTCTTCTGCCTGCCTTCCATCGAGCCCTCGGAGGCCTTCGGCATCGCCAGCGCGGAGGCCATGTCCTGCGGCAAGCCCACCGTGGTGTGCGAGCTGGGCAACGGGGTCAACTACCTCAATCGCGAGGGCGTGACCAGCCTCACGGTGCCGCCCTGCGACGCCGGCGCGCTGGCCGAGGCGATCGACACGCTCGCGCAGGACACCGCCCTGCGCGAGCGCCTCGGCGCCGCCGCCGCCCGCTGGGTGGCCGACGAATTCGGCCTGGCCGCGATGAAACGCGCAATGTTGGACCTGTACCGCTCCCTGCTGTAGTCGATGACGCCTTCCGTGTTCCCCCCTTGCCGGCTCGTGATCACCGGCGCCAGCGGCTTCGTCGGCCGCTCGCTCGTCGCCCGGGCCAATGCCGCCGGCCACAGCCTGGTCGCGCTCTCGCGCAGCGAAGGATCCCTGCCGCGCGGCTACGAGGACGAGGCCGCGCTGGAGCGCGCCTGCGCCGGCGCCGACGCCGTGCTGCACCTGGCCGCCCGCGCCCATCGCGGCGGCACCGATGCGGATTTCGAGTGCAACGTGCGGGCGACGCGCGCCGTCGCCGCCGCCGCACGGGCGGCCGGGGTCCGCCGCGTGGTGCTCCTGAGCTCGATCGGCGTCAACGGCAACGTCACGCGCGGCAGGCCCTTCGACGAGACCGATGCGCCGGCGCCGGTGGAGCCCTACGCCCGCAGCAAGCTGCGCTGCGAGCAGGAGCTGCAGTCGCTCCTGGCCGGCTCCGCCACCGAGTGGGTGCTGGCCCGGCCGCCGCTGGTGTACGGGCCGCATGCGCCGGGCAATTTCGACCGCCTGGTGCGGGCCGTGGCCCGCGGCCTGCCCCTGCCCGTGGCCACGGTGCGGAACCGGCGCACGCTGGTCGGCCTCGACAACCTCTGCGACGCGCTCCTGCTGTGCGCGACCCACCCGGGGGCGGCGCGCCAGCTGTTCCTGCTGGCCGACCACGAGGACGTCTCGACGCCGGACATCGTCCGCTGCATCGCGCGCGGCCTCGCGCGTCCGCCGCGGCTGTGGGGCGCGCCGCCCGGCCTGCTGAAGCTGGCCGCCCGGGCCGCCGGCCGGCCGCGGGTCGCCGAAAGCCTCTGCGATTCGCTGCAGGTCGATGCCGCCAAGGCGCGGCGCGTCCTGGGCTGGGTGCCCGCCGAGCGCACCCCCGACGGCCTCGTGCGGGCCGCCGCCGCCTGGAGGCTGGCGTGACCAAGCGCGGACTCGACATCCTGGTCGTGCTGCTGGCCGGCCTGGGCCTGCTGGTCCCCATCGTGCTGGTGGCGCTCGCGGTCAAGCTCACCTCGCCCGGGCCGGTGCTGTACTGGTCGGACCGGATCGGCCGCCACAACCGGATCTTCCGCATGCCCAAGTTCCGCAGCATGCGCACGGACACCCCGGTCGTGGCGACGCACCTGCTCGAATCGCCGGAGCGCTGGCTCACGCCCATCGGCAGCTTCCTGCGCCGCACCAGCCTCGACGAGCTGCCCCAGCTGTGGAGCATCCTCGTCGGCCACATGAGCATCGTGGGGCCGCGGCCGGCGCTGCACAACCAGCACGACCTGATCGCCTTGCGCACCGAGGCCGGCGTGCACACCCTGCGCCCCGGCCTCACCGGCTGGGCGCAGATCAACGGGCGCGACGAGCTGCCCATTCCCCAGAAGGTGGCGCTGGACACCTGGTACCTGCAGCACCGCTCGCTCGCACTGGACCTGCGGATCATCCTGCGGACCGCGCTGAAAGTGGTGCGCAGCGAGGGCGTGGCCCACTGAAAAGAGGGGGGTTGGCCGCGGCCAACTAAAATCGTGGGTTTCGCCCCCGCAGGTCTCCCCCTCCCATGTCCGAACCCCAAGCCGCCCCGGCCTCCGCCCCCACCGACGAGAACCAGCTGATCGCGGAGCGCCGCGAGAAGCTCAAGGCCCTGCGCGAGGCGCACCGGCAGGGCGCGGGCCCCGCCTTCCCCAACGACTTCAAGCCCGGCGACGCCAGCGCGGCCCTGCACGCCGCCCACGGCGGCAAGCCGGCCGAGCAGCTGGAAGGCGAAGGCACGACCGCGCGCGTGGCCGGCCGCATGATGCTCAAGCGCGTCATGGGCAAGGCCAGCTTCGCCACCCTGCAGGACGGCAGCGGCCGCATCCAGGTCTACGTCACCCGCGACGCGGTGGGCGAGGAGGCCTACAACGAGTTCAAGCGCTGGGATCTCGGCGACATCCTCGGCGCCGAAGGCAAGGTGTTCAAGACGCGCACCGGCGAGCTGTCGCTGCACGCCACCTCGATCCGCCTGCTCACCAAGAGCCTGCGCCCCATGCCGGACAAGTTCCACGGCGTGGCCGACCAGGAGGTGAAGTACCGCCAGCGCTACATCGACCTGATGACGGACGAAGAGGCCCGCAGGCGCTTCGTGGCGCGCAGCAAGGCCATGTCCTCGATCCGCGACTTCATGGTGCAGGCCGGCTTCCTCGAGGTGGAGACGCCGATGCTGCACCCGATCCCCGGCGGCGCCAACGCCAAGCCCTTCATCACGCACCACAACGCGCTCGACCAGGAGATGTATCTGCGCATCGCGCCGGAGCTGTACCTCAAGCGCCTGCTGGTGGGCGGCTTCGAGCGGGTGTTCGAGATCAACCGGAACTTCCGCAACGAAGGCATCTCGGTGCGCCACAACCCCGAGTTCACGATGATGGAGTTCTATGCGGCCTACTGGAACTACCAGGACCTGATGGACTTCACCGAGGCGCTGCTGCGCGACGCGGCGACGCGGGCGGTGGGCACGCTGCAGCTCTCGTACGGCGGCCGGGAAGTGGATCTGTCCAGGCCCTTCGAGCGCCTGACCATCCCGGAAGCGATCGTCCGCCACACCGAGGCCGGCGAGAACGTCACCAACCGCGACTGGCTGGTCAACCAGCTGAAGAAGCTGGGCATGACGGAGGAGAAGGAGCGCCTGTCGGGCCGCTCGCTGGCCTCCCTGCAGGTGCTGTACTTCGAGGAGAAGGTGGAGGAGAAGCTGTGGCAGCCGACCTTCATCATGGAGCACCCGACCGAGATCTCGCCGCTGGCGCGCGCCAACGACGATCGCCCGGAGGTGACGGAGCGCTTCGAGCTGTACATCACCGGCCGCGAGATGGCCAACGGCTTCTCGGAGCTCAACGACGCCGAGGACCAGGCCGCGCGCTTCCTGGCGCAGGTGAGCGCCAAGGACGCGGGCGACGAGGAGGCCATGTACTTCGACCACGACTTCGTGCGGGCGCTGGAGTACGGCATGCCGCCGGCGGGCGGTTGCGGGGTCGGCATCGACCGGCTCATGATGCTGCTGACCGACAGCCCCAGCATCCGCGACGTGATCCTGTTCCCGGCGCTGCGGCGCGAGGGCTGATCTCCGGGGGAGGTGTCCCTTTCGTCCCATAGCGGATGACTCCGGGGCGCTGCAAAGTCGGGCATGCGCCCGCAGCCCGCCCGGGCGCGGAGGAGACCGCATGCGCCTGCCTGCCTGGGCCCGCAGGGCCATGGCCCTCCTGCCGGCCCTGTTCCTGGGCCTGTTCGCGAACCTGTTCCTGGCGCTGCCTGCCGCGCAGGCGGCGGAGCAGGCCGCGGACGCGTCCGCCGCCGCGGCCACGGACGACGAAGCGGTCGTGACCGTCTTCGACCGGCCCATCGCGGTGTTCCGCGCCCCCTTGTTCGGCCTCTCCCCGGCGGCCCGGGCCTCCCGCACCCAGGGCGCCATCCGCGAGCTGCTCGCGCGCGGCGGCCCCGGCGTCGTGACGGCGCAGAAGGAGCCGCAGGGCAACGTCGTGCTGATCGACGGCGCGCTCGCGCTCATCCTCACCCAGCAGGACGTGGACACGGTGCGGCGTGAAACCCTGGACGCCGCCACCCAGGCCAGCGTCGCCGCGCTGACGAACGCCATCGCCGAAACCCGCGAGGCGCGCGACCGCGGCAAGCTGTTGCGGGCGCTCGGCTTCTCGGCGCTGGCCACGCTGCTGTTCCTGCTCGCCGCCTGGGGCGTCCTGCGCGCCCGCAATGCCCTCGCGGCGCGGACGGGGCGGCTGCTGGAGCACGCCGCCGAACGGGCCCGCCTCGACCAGCAGCCGCTGTGGGAAGCCACGCGGGCCCACGCCTTCGGCAGCTGGCTGGTGCGCAGCATCGCCTGGCTGCTGCTGGCCCTCCTGAGCTACCAGTGGCTGGTGTTCGTGCTGCAGCAGTTCCCCGCCACGCGGGTGCGCGGCGAGCAGATGGGCGACTTCGTGCTCGCCCTGCTGGAGGACATCGGAGCGGGCGCCGTGCGCGCGCTGCCGGACCTGATCGTCGCGGGGGTGATCTTCCTGCTGGCCCGGGCGCTGATCGTGACACTGCGGCCCCTGTTCGACCGCGTCGAACAGGGCGACGCGTCCACGGCCTGGCTCGACCGCGACATGGCCCGGCCGACCCGCCGCCTGGTCAGCGTGGCCATCTGGCTGTTCGCCATCGTGATGGCCTATCCCTACCTGCCGGGATCCCAGAGCGAGGCCTTCAAGGGCATGTCCGTCCTGGTCGGCCTCATGATCACGCTGGGCGGCTCCAGCCTGATCGGGCAGGGTTTCAGCGGCCTGATCCTGATGTATTCGCGCGTGTTGCGCCCCGGAGAGTTCGTGCGCATCGGCGACCAGCAGGGCACGGTGGTGGAACTCGGAACCTTCACCACCCGCATCCGCACCGGGCTGGGCCAGGAGGTGACCCTGCCCAATTCCTCGATCCTGGGCCAGACCACGATCAACTATTCGCGCACGGTGCGCGGCCAGGGCTACATCCTCGACACCACCTTGACCATCGGCTACGACACGCCGTGGCGCGAGGTCCAGGCCATCCTGCTGGAGGCAGCACGGCGCACGGAAGGCGTTCGCGCCGACGACCCGGCCCCGCGCGTGATCCAGACCGCGCTGACCGACTACGCCGTGGAATACCGCCTGGTCTGCCACGCCACCCCGGAGCGGCCGCAGGCCCGGGCCGAGGTGATGCATGCGCTGCACGCCAACGTGCTGGACGTGTTCAACGAGCACGGCGTGCAGATCATGTCGCCGCATTACGAGGCCGACCCGGAGCAGCCCAAGATCGTCGGAGCGGGCCACCCGTATGCCGCGCCGGCGCGGCGCCCGGCCACGGAAGGCGCGGCCGCGGAAGGCCCGGCCGAGACGATCCCGGTGCGTCCTCCGTCCACCGCCGCGCGGCCCCCGGCGGCGCCCTGAGGCGGGAGCGCCCCACCCGGGCCCTCCCCGGAGGGAGGGATAACGGTCAGGGCAGCTGCTGTAGGGCGCGCATGTAGCGCGGCTCCGTCATCAGCGAATCCCAGGAGACGGCCGGGCCGCAGGGCAGCAGGGCCAGGCGCCGCTGCTCGCTCACCTCGTTGGCCCGCCACTCGCCACGCGCCTGCGCCTCGGCCAGGCCATCGAGCATCTCGTCGATGGATTTCCCGCCTTCGCTGTGGACCGACTCGTTGCACAGCAGGACCATGTCGCAGCCGGCGCCCAGCGCCGCCACGGCGGCCTCGGTGAAGGTGACGTCGCGGCCCTCGATCTTGCGGGCGCCGGCCATGCTCAGGTCGTCGCTGAAGATCGCGCCCTGGAACTGCAGCCGCTCGCGCAGGATCTCGTTGAGCCAGCGCGGCGAGAAGCCGGCCGGCAGCGAATCCACCTTGGGATAGATGACGTGCGCCGGCATCACGCTGGTGAGCGTGGTGTCCAGCCATTCGTAGGGGACGGCGTCGTCCTGCAGGATCGCCTTGAGGCTGCGCTGGTCGACCGGGATCTCCAGGTGCGAATCCGCCTTCACGAAGCCGTGCCCCGGGAAGTGCTTGCCGCAGTTGGCGACGCCCGCCTGCAGCAGGCCGTGCATCAGGCTCTTCGCCAGCAGCGTGACCACGCGCGGGTCGCGCTCGAAGGCGCGGTCGCCGATCACAGAGCTCTCGCCGTAGTCCAGGTCCAGCACCGGGGTGAAGCTGAAGTCCACGCCGCAGGCCCGCAGCTCGGCGCCGAGCACGTAGCCGGCGGCCGTGGCGGCGGCCATGGCGCGCATCGCGCCGGAGCCTTCGCGCCCCTTCGCGTCCTTGCGCCACAGCTCGCCGAAGCGGCGCATCGGCGGCAGGTGGGTGAAGCCGTCGGTGCGGAAGCGCTGCACGCGCCCGCCTTCGTGGTCCACGCAGATCAGCAGGTCCTCGCGCACGGCCTTGATCTCGGCGCACAGGGCCGCGAGCTGCTCGCGGTTCTCCCAGTTGCGGGCGAACAGGATCATCCCGCCCACCAGCGGATGGGCGAGGCGGCGGCGGTCGTCCTCGCCCAGGGCGAGGCCCGCCACGTCCAGGATCACCGGTGCATGTTCACTCATGGTTCTTTTCTTTCTGCTCGATCACCACGAAGCTCGCGGCGTAGTCCGATTCGTCGGTCACGCTGACCTGCGCGTGCAGGCCGCGCTCCTCGCACCATGTCTTCAGCCCTCCGTGCAGCACGATCACCGGCTTGCCGCTGGGCAGCTTGCCCACTTCGCAGGCCCGCCAGGTCATGGGCATGCGCATGCCGAGGCCGACCGCCTTGCTGAAGGCTTCCTTGGCGGAAAAGCGCGTGGCCAGATAGCGCACGCCGCGCTCCGGCCAGCGGGCGCTGCGCGCCTTCCATGTCGCGAACTCGCCGTCCGCGAGGATCTTGCGGGCGAAGCGCTCGCCGTGCCGATCGAGGGAGGCGCGGATGCGCCGCACGTCGCAGATGTCGGTGCCGATGCCGTAGATCACTGGTCGGCCATCCGGGGGCCGCGCGTCATGGCGGCGAGGTAGGCGCGCACCGTGGCGTCGTAGCCCATCTCCAGCGCGTCGGCGACCAGCGCGTGGCCGATCGACACTTCCAGCACGCCCGGCACCGCGCCCAGGAAGTCCGGCAGGTTGTCGCGATTGAGGTCGTGGCCCGCATTCACGCCCAGGCCGGCCGCATGGGCGGCCTGGGCGGCACCGGCGAAGCGGCGCAGCTGCTGCGCGTGCTGCGGCGTGCCCCAGGCGGCGGCGTAGGGCTCCGTGTAGAGCTCCACGCGGTCGGCCCCCACGGCTTTCGCCAGCGGGATGCTGCGCGCCTCCGCGTCCATGAACAGACTCACGCGCACGCCCAGCGCCTTCGCTTCGGCGATCAGGGGCTTCACCCGCTGCGCGTCCTTCTGCAGGTCCCAGCCGTGGTCGCTGGTGAACTGGCCTTCGGTATCGGGCACGAAGGTGCACTGCTGCGGCCGCAGCTCGCGCACGAAGTCCATCAGGTTGTGGAAGGGGTTGCCTTCGATGTTGAATTCCGCCCCCGGCCAGGCCTTCAGCAACGCGCTGAGCTCGCGCACGTCCTCGGCCCGGATGTGGCGGGCGTCGGGCCGCGGGTGCACCGTGATGCCGTGGGCGCCCGCCTGCAGGCACAGCGTGGCCGCGCGGGTGACGCTGGGGATGCCCAGGTGGCGCGTGTTGCGCACCAGGGCGACCTTGTTGAGGTTGACCGACAGCGCGGTCCGGGTGGGGGTCATAGGGCCTGCAAGTCCATCATCAGTTGGCGCGTGCGCAGCGTCGGAACGCCGCAATGGTAGTGCAGCACGGCGCGCAGCTGCGGCTTGAGTTCGCCCATGCCGGCCACGGCGCGCAGGGTCGCGTCGAAGGGCGCCGGATCGTCCAGCGCCAGCTGCAGCGCATGCCACTGCGGGCCCGCCAGGCTGGCCCGGCCGTCCTCCTCCCCCGCCTCCAGCAGGCCGCCCTCGGCCCGCAGGGCGTAGCGCTCCTGCGGCTGCAGCGGGGCCAGCGTGGCCGTCTGCAGGTCCAGCGAGGGCAGCAGGCCGATCTCGCGCAGCAGCAGCAGCTCGAAGGCCCGCAGGGCGGGCTGGAGCAGCTGCGGCTGCTCGCCGGACAGCACCCGCACGGTGGCCGCGTAGACGTCGAACAGCGCCGGGTGCGGATCGTCGCGCGCCAGCAGACGCAGCAGCAACTCGTTCAGGTAGTAGCCGGACAGCAGCGCCTCGCCGGTGGGCATGACCTGGCCGCCCTGCCACTCGGCCGACTTGAGGGTCCGGATCTCGCCGTCCCCGCCGAAGGCCACGTGCAGCGGCTGCAGGGGCAGCAGCACCGGGCGGAAATTCGAACTGGGTTTCTTGGCGCCCCTGGCGACCACCGCGATGCGGCCGTGCTCGCGCGTGAACAGCTCCAGGATCAGGCTGGATTCGCTCCAGTCGTAGCGGTGGAGCACATAGGCCGGTTCGTTCGCGTAGCGTCTCACTCGTAGCCGAAGGACCTGACGCGGGCCTCGTCGTCCGCCCAGCCGGAGCGCACCTTCACGAACAGCTGCAGGAACACCTTGGCGTCGAACAGCTGCTCCAGCTCCTGCCGCGCCTCGGTGCCGATGCGCTTGAGCTTTTCGCCGCCTTCGCCGATCACCATCGCCTTGTGGCTGTCGCGCTCCACCACGATGGTGGCGGCGATGCGGACCATGCGCTTGAATTTCGGGCTGGGCTCTTCCTCGAACTTCTCGACCACCACGGTGGAGGTGTAGGGCAGCTCCTCGCCGGTCAGGCGGAACAGCTTCTCGCGGATCATCTCGCCCGCCATGAAGCGCTCGCTCTTGTCGGTCAGCTCGTCCTCGCCGTACCACCAGGGCTGCTCGGGCAGGTACTTGGAACAGACTTCCAGCAGGCGCTCGATGTCCTTGGCGTTCTTGGCCGACAGCGGAATGAACTCGGCGAAGGAATGGCGCTCCTGCATGTCGCGCAGCCAGGGCGCCAGGTCGCCGCGGCGATGCACCAGGTCCAGCTTGTTGGCGACGAGGATCGCGGGGATGCCCGGCTTCAGCAGCGCCAGCACCTTGGCGTCGCCCAGCGTGAAGTTGCCGGCCTCCACCACGAACAGCACCACGTCCACGTCGCCCACGACGCCCGTGACGGCGCGATTGAGCGAGCGGTTCAGGGCGGAGCCGTGCTTGGTCTGGAAGCCCGGCGTGTCGACGAACACGAACTGCGTGCCGCCTTCCGTGCGCACGCCCGTGATGCGGTGGCGCGTGGTCTGCGCCTTGCGCGAGGTGATGCTGATCTTCTGGCCCACCAGGGCATTCAGCAGCGTGGACTTGCCCACGTTGGGCTTGCCCACGATGGCCACCAGGCCGCAGCGTTGGGTCGTTTCCGGGGGCGTGCCCGGCGTGGAGGATTCGGTGTTCATCGGGTCCGCTCCAGTGCCGCCGCGGAACCGGCTTTGCCGGACCGCGGGGGGCGCCCCCTGGAGGGGGAGGCGCCGGAGGCGCTTCGGGGGTGGGTCATTTCATCTTCGATTTCAGCACGATCAGCATCGCCTGGGCAGCCGCCTGTTCGGCGGCGCGCCGGGAAGCGCCGCTGCCGCGCTCCAGCAGCCCGAGTTCCGACACCTCGCACTCGACCTCGAAGGTCTGCCTGTGGGCGGCGCCCAGCGTGCCGACCACTCGGTACACGGGCAGCTTCATCTTGCGGCCCTGCAGGGCTTCCTGCAGGTCCGTCTTGGGGTCCTTGGCGGCGGCCGACATGCCGGGATTGATCTCCACCGCGGCGAACAGGCGGTGCACCAGCGCCTCGGCCGCCGTGTAGCCGGCGTCGAGGTGGACGGCGCCGATCACCGCCTCCAGCGCGTCGGCCAGGATGGACGGCCTCTTGTGCCCCCCGGACCGCGCCTCGCCCTCCCCCAGGCGCATCAGGCCCGGCAGGCCGAGCCCGACGGCCAGGCGGTGCAAGGTGTCCTGCTTGACCAGGTTGGCGCGCACGCGCGACAGGTCGCCCTCGGGGAGGTCCTGCAGCCGCTGGTACAGCAGCTGCGCGACAGCCAGGTTCAGCACCGAGTCGCCGAGGAACTCCAGCCGCTCGTTGTGCTGGGCGGAGAAGCTGCGATGGGTGAGCGCGAGTGCCAGCAGCCGCGGGTCCTGGAAGCTGTACTGCAGCCGCTGCTGCAGGGCCGCGAGCGGGTCCGACACGGTGTGGCGCGCTAGCGGCCGGGCCGCGTGACACCCTCGTACTTGAGGGTCAGCCAGGCCGGGCCGGCCAGGTGGAATTCCTTCTCGTACGCGAACGAGACGACGACCTTGTCGCCGTCCTTCGTGACCTCGAGGTCCCTGCCCTTGATCGAGGTGATGTTGTCGATCTCCGCCGCGCGGTCGAAGGCCGCGCGCACCGCCGCCACCGTGGACTCGTCCTTGGCGCGGTTGATCGCCTTCAGCGCCGCCTGGTATTCGATCACCGACGGGAATGCGCGCAAGCCCACCGCCCCGACGACCCCGAGGATCGCCAGGATGAAGATCAACGTGAACAAGGAAATACCGCGTTGCCGCGACTTGCCTGCCATGGATTCCCTCCGTCTCATGTCTCTTATTCGAACTTGCCGACGCGTTGCAGGTTGCGGAAGTTCATCCAGATCAGGAACGCCTTGCCGACGATGTTCCGGTCCGGCACGAAGCCCCAGTAGCGCGAGTCGAGCGAATTGTCCCGATTGTCGCCCATCATGAAGTAGTGCCCTTCGGGCACCTTGCAGACCACGCCCTCGACGCTGTAGCGGCAGTTTTCCTTGAACGGGAAGTCGTCCACGCCCGCCACGAACGCGGGCCGCTCGTCGTCGTTCAGGAGGCGGTGCTTCTTCTCCCCCAGGCGCTCCTCGAACTGCTTGAAGTAGCGCATCGCGTCCGGGTCGAAGAAGTCCTGCAGCTTGCTTTCGTCCACCGGCTTGCCGTTGATGGTGAGCTTCTTGTTCAGGTAGGCCACCTCGTCGCCGGGCACGCCCACCACGCGCTTGATGTAGTCCAGCGTCGGCTTGGGCGGGTAGCGGAACACCATCACGTCGCCGCGCTGGGGCGGCGTGCCCTCGGTGATCTTGGTGTTCAGCACCGGCAGGCGCAGGCCGTAGGTGAACTTGTTGACCAGGATGAGGTCGCCCACCAGCAGCGTGGGGATCATCGAGCCGGACGGGATTTTGAAGGGCTCGAACAGGAAGGAGCGCAGCACGAACACGGCCAGGATCACCGGGAACAGGCCGGCGGTCCAGTCCAGCCACCAGGGCTGCGCCAGCACCCGCTGGCGGGCCTCGGCGAGCTGGGGGTCCACCGGGGCGATGCCCTGGGACTCCAGGCGGTTGTTGCGCTCGCCGGCGCGGGCCTCCAGTTCGGCCGCCGCACGCCGGCGCCGCGGCAGGTACCACGCGCGTTCCGCGACCCAGTAGACCCCGGTGACGATGGTCGCCAGGAACAGGAGCAGGGCGAAGTTGCCTTCGACAAGCTCGAAGTACCACGCGCCGGCATAGCCGACGAAGGCCGCGAGCACCGCGGCCGTCAGGAAGGGCATCATCAGTTTCTTTGAACTCTTATTCTTCGACCTGGAGGATGGCGAGGAACGCTTCCTGCGGCACCTCCACGGCGCCGATCTGCTTCATGCGTTTCTTGCCGGCCTTCTGCTTTTCGAGCAGCTTGCGCTTGCGGGTGATATCGCCGCCGTAGCATTTTGCCAGCACGTTCTTGCGCAGGGCCTTGACCGTCTCGCGGGCGATGACGTTGGCCCCGATCGCCGCCTGGATGGCCACGTCGAACATCTGCCGGCTGATGATCTCGCGCATCTTCGCGACCACCGCCCGCCCCCGGTACTGCGACTGGCTGCGGTGCACGATGATGGACAGGGCGTCGACCTTGTCGCCGTTCAGCAGGATGTCGACCTTGACCACGTCGGAAGGCCGGTACTCCTTGAACTCGTAGTCCATGGAGGCGTAGCCCCGGCTGACGGACTTCAGCTTGTCGAAGAAGTCCAGCACGATCTCGCCCAGCGGCAGCTCGTAGGTCAGCATCACCTGGCGGCCGTGGTAGGCCATGTTGATCTGCACGCCGCGCTTCTGGTTGGCGAGCGTCATGACCGGGCCGACGTACTCCTGCGGCATGTAGAGATGCACGGTCACGATCGGCTCGCGGATCTCCGCGAGCTTGCCCTGGTCCGGCATCTTGGCCGGGTTCTCGACCATGATGACCTCGCCGTCGCCCTTGACGACCTGGTAGACCACGCTGGGCGCGGTCGTGATCAGGTCCTGGTCGAACTCGCGCTCCAGGCGCTCCTGCACGATGTCCATGTGCAGCAGGCCCAGGAAGCCGCAGCGGAAGCCGAAGCCCAGCGCCTGGCTCACCTCCGGCTCGTAGTGCAGCGAGGCGTCATTGAGCTTGAGCTTCTCCAGGCTGTCGCGCAGCGAGTCGTACTGGTTGGCTTCCACGGGGTAGAGGCCGGCGAACACCTGCGGCTGGACTTCCTTGAAGCCCGGCAGCGGCTCGGTGGCCGTGAAGGCGGCGCCGCCGCTGCCGCCCTTGATGATCGTGACCGTGTCGCCGACCTTGGCGGCCTGCAGTTCCTTGATGCCGGCGATGATGTAGCCCACCTCGCCGGCCTCCAGCGCCTCGCGCGGCGAGTTGGCGGGCGTGAAGACGCCGAGCTGGGTCGTCTCGTAGGCGGCCTCGGTCGCCATCAGCTTGATGCGGTCGCCGCGGGCGATGCGCCCGTCGACCACGCGCACCAGCATCACCACGCCGACGTAGCTGTCGAACCAGCTGTCGATGATCATGGCGCGGGGGGCCGCGGCCGGATTGCCGCGCGGCGCCGGGATGCGCGCCACGATCGCCTCGAGGATGTCGTCGATGCCCATGCCGGTCTTGGCGGAGCACGGGATCGCGTCGCTCGCGTCGATGCCGATGACGTCCTCCACTTCCTCCTTGGCGCGCTCGGGATCGGCCTGCGGCAGGTCCATCTTGTTCAGGACCGGCACCACCTCCACGCCGAGATCGAGCGCGGTGTAGCAGTTCGCCACCGTCTGCGCTTCCACGCCCTGGCTCGCATCGACGACCAGCAGCGCGCCCTCGCACGCGGAGAGCGAGCGCGACACCTCGTACGAGAAGTCGACGTGGCCGGGCGTGTCGATCAGATTGAGGTTGTAGACGTTGCCATCGCGCGCCTTGTACGCGAGCGCAGCGGTCTGCGCCTTGATGGTTATCCCACGCTCCTTTTCGAGATCCATCGAGTCGAGCACTTGCTCTTCCATCTCGCGGTCGGAGAGGCCGCCACAGCGCTGGATCAGTCGGTCAGCGAGCGTCGATTTGCCGTGGTCGATGTGCGCGATGATCGAGAAGTTTCTGATGTGATTCATCAACGGGGACGTTCAAGTGATTGATTCGCAAGGGCGCGCACAAGAAAAAAGGGCGCGTCATGAAGGTGACGCGCCCTGAACCAACAATCTATGGCAACTGCGATAGTTGGAGCTTCATTGTAGGCAAAACGGGCCGGGCGTACAGCCGGCAGGTCACTCGAACCCGGCCGTTGCAGCCCCGCAACTGGAATGTTGTCCACAACTTTTCAACAATTCCGGTGCACATCCGGCAGGACAACATGTGGGCGATCTGTGGATCGGCAGTGCATGGCTGCCGGGAATCCCGCATGGTGGTGGAACGGCCGTCCGATATGACCCATCAGGCGCTGGTCGGGATGCATTCTACCGAATCCGGTTGTTAGAGCCGCGGCGAAGTTAGCGAGCGCAAACTGGGAAGATGCCACGCGGGTAGCCGGGCTCGTTCCGGACCCTGTCTTTTTTGGGCCACCGGGCCGTAAAAAAACCCCAAACCCGAGCAGGGGCTTGGGGCTTTCCTTGCCTGGCGGCCGGTCGCGGGATCAGCCGCGCGCCGGGCGGATCACCAGGTAGCTGGCCAGCTCGCCGCGGCGCAGCAACAGCGGGATCGACTTGCTCTTGTCCAACTTGGCGATCGCGGCCTCGAATTCCTTCACGTTGCCGATCTCCGTGTTGCCGATGGCCGTGATGATGTCGCCCTCGCGCACGCCGGCGCGCTGCGCGGCGCCCTCGGCGACGGACTCCACGCGCACCCCGCCCTTCACCTTGGCATCCTTCTTCTGGGCCGCCGTGAGCTCGGTCACCACGATGCCGATCTGCTGCTGCGCCGGCGAGACCTGCGGCTTCATCTCGGGCGCGGCCGGCGTCTTGGCGCGCGCCGTGGCCTCCTGCTCGAACTCGGCCACCGTGACCTGCAGGTCGCGCGAGCCGCCGCGGCGGAACACGGTCATGTTCGCCTTGCTGCCCGGCTTGGTGTTGCCCACCATGCGCGGCAGGTCGGAGGCGCGCTCGATCTGCGTGCCGTTGAACTTGGTGATGATGTCGCCGGCCTCGATGCCCGCCTTGTCCGCCGGCGAGCCGCTCTCCACGCTGCGCACCAGCGCGCCCTGCGGGCGGCCGAGGCCGATCGATTCGGCGACGTCGCGCGTGACCTGGTCGATCTGCACGCCGATGCGGCCGCGCTGCACCCGGCCCGAGACGCGCAGCTGTTCGGCCACGCGGCTGGCCTCGTCGATCGGGATCGCGAACGAGATGCCCATGAAGCCGCCCGAGCGCGAGTAGATCTGGCTGTTGATGCCCACCACCTCGCCGCGCAGGTTGATCAGCGGGCCGCCGGAATTGCCGGGGTTGATCGCCACGTCGGTCTGGATGAAGGGCAGGTAGTCGCCGGTGTCGCGCCCCTTGGCGCTGACGATGCCCGCGGTCACGGTGTTCTCCAGGCCGAAGGGCGAGCCGATGGCCATCACCCACTCGCCGACCTTAAGCTTGTTCGGGTCGCCCACGCGCACGGCCGGCAGGCCGCTGGCGTCGATCTTGACCACGGCGACGTCGGTGCGCTTGTCCGAGCCGACGATCTTGGCCTTGAACTCGCGCTTGTCCGGCAGCGTGACCAGCACCTCGTCGGCGCCTTCCACCACGTGGGCGTTGGTCATCACGAAGCCGTCCTGGGTGAGGATGAAGCCGGAGCCGACGCCGCGCGGCTGCTCCTCGTCGCTGCCGCCGCGGTCACCGCGCGGATTGGGCCGCTGCCCGCGCGGCACGTTGGGCATGGGCACGCCGAAGAAGCGCCGGAAGAACTCCTGCATCTCTTCGTCCATCTGGCCCTGCGCGCCGCCGCCGCCGCCGCTGCGCGCGCGCTCCAGGGTGCGGATGTTGACCACCGCGGGACCGACCTGGTCCACCAGCTCGGTGAAATCGGGCAGGCCGGTCCGCGGTTGCGGGGCCGACTGCGCGAAGGCCGGCAGCGCGGGGGCGAATGCGGCCGCACCGGCGAAGGCCAGAGCCACCGCCAGTCCGCAGCCACGCAGGTTGTTCTTCCAATCCGTGCGGAACATGAAGACCTCTCCAGAAGGGCCAGACAAGACTAATAGCTGAGGATACGCCCACGCGAAAAGTTTCCGCGTCAGCCAAAGACGCATGTCAACTTTACGCTCGGGTTACGCGCGCTGCAGATGGGGGCTTATTTGCGCCGCTCAAGGCTGAGCGAGAAGGCCTTCAGCGTCGCCGGGGGGACCTCGCCCACCACGGTGACCCACGAATCCTGCACCCGGCGGGTGAGCGTATGGGTGGCGCCGCTGGCAAAGACCCCTTCGCGCAGGTGGCGCTGGCGGTCGTAGTCCTCGACGAAGATCGAGACCGAGGCGAGGCCGTCCGAGAAGATCCACTGCAGCACGCCCTCGGCGCGGCGCTTGTAGCAGCTCATGGCCTTGAAGCCCGCCACCGGCTGCCGCAGCGCCCAGCCTTCGGCGGCCGCGGTGGTCTTGACCGTGTCGGTCTTCTCCACGCGCCAGCCCTCGGGCACCAGCATCTGGTGCGCGAGCTTGTCCATGCGCACCGGCGCGTCGAGCTGCAGCTCCGAGAAGGCGGCCTGCTCCAGCACCCTGCCGGCGTCGTCGAGCGTCTGCAGCTTGACGACCAGCCCGCTCTGCTTCTCGCTCCAGATCCGGTAGCCGAAACGCAGGCCGTCCTTCGGCAGCACCTGGACGATGTCGGCGTCGAAGCCGGCGACCCGGTCGCTGCCCACGCGGCGCGCCGTGTAGAACTCGGGGATGGCGCTCTCGTCCGGGCGGACCAGCTCGGGGAACAGGCCCACCGTGTCGCGGCGCTCGGCGCGCACCGTCCTCTCTTCCGGCAGGAAGGTCAGCACCTCGTCGTCGCGGCGGAAGGTCGAGCGCCGCTCGCCCGACAGGGTGTCGATGCGTTCCACCTGGCGTTGGCCGTCGCAGGCATGCCAGATGCGCGCGCTGGCCATCGAGCCGTTGCTGGAGGAGACCACGAAGGTGCCGATATAGCTGCGCCTCAGCGAGGCATCCTGCATGCGGGCCAGCCATTCGCTCACGGTGCGCTCGTTGCGGCCGTCGGACGGCCGCGGATCGGGCAGCGCCGGCGCCGCCAGGACGGCCTGGGTGACGAGCAGCGTCAAGGCGCCGGACGCAAGCGCCAGGGCGCCACGCGCCAAGCGCCGGCGGGCGAGTGCGGGAGCTTGGACCCTCATCCTGCGCGGCTCAGCGGCCGGGGGCCTCGAAGGTGGCGTTGCGGATGAAGCCCGAGGACGTCTGCAGCAGGCCGGAGCCGCCGAACTGGCGGTGGACGGACAGCAGCTGGTCGAGGCGCGCGTCGCGGATCATGGCGGGGGCGCTCGCCTCCACCACCGCGGGCGCGGCTTCGGGTGCCGCGGCCAGTTGCGGCTGCGCGACCGGGGCGGCGCCGCCCCACATATTCCAGCCGACCGCGGCGACGGCGGCGACGGAGGCCACGCCGGCGGCGAGCTTCCAGATCCAGTCGTTGGCGGGGGGACGGGAAGTATCCACGACCGCCTGCACCGGGGCCGGCTGCGGGGCAGCGAGCGGCTTTTCTTCCTCCAGGCGCTCGCGCAGCCGGGCGAGGAAGGCTTCCGGGGCGCTGCCGGTGCAAGCCCGCCCGGTGCGCAACACCTCGCCCACCACGTGATAGCTGCACCAGGCCTGGCGCCCCCGCGCGTCGGCGCTTGCCGCCTGCACGGCCCGGGCGACGGCATCACCCTGCAGATGCCCGTCGGCCAAGGCCGAAATCAGTTCCTGGTTGTCCATCTTGTGATCCATCACTTCCATCCTGCGCGCCCGTCACCAGCGCTTGCCCGACTGGTTTTCCAGCAGGGGCTTGACCTTCGCCGAAATCGCCTCGCGGGCGCGGAAGATGCGCGAGCGGACCGTCCCGATCGGGCAATTCATCACTTCCGCGATCTCCTCGTAGCTCAGGCCTTCGATCTCGCGCAGCGTCACCGCCTGGCGAAGTTCGTCGGGCAGCGCCTCCATGGCCGAGTTGACCGTGGCGGCGATTTCCTTGGCCGCGAGCACCGTTTCCGGCGTTTCAGCGCTGGTTAGTTCGTTCTCGACGCCGGAAGTTTCTTCCTCATCATCGCCGCCCTTCAAGGCGCTCTCGGAGACCACTGGATCCCGCTTGAGGTCGACCAGGGCTTTTTTCGCGGTATTGACCGCGATCCGATACAGCCAGGTATAGAACTGCGCCTCGCCGCGGAACTGGGAGAGGGCGCGGTAGGCGCGGATGAAGGTTTCCTGGGCGATATCCTCGATCAGGTCGGTGTCGCGGACCATGCGGCCGATCAAGCGTTCGATGCGGCGCTGGTACTTCAGGACCAGGAGTTCGTAGGCGCGCTGGTCGCCCGCCACCGTGCGCTCCACCAGCATCAGGTCGGTGTCGCCGGACGAGGGTGCGGGAGCAACGGGAGGCGTCTTGGTCATTGTCAGGCCGTCGGCGGCTCGCCGGCTGGGGGCACGGGCGTGCCGGCGCGCGAATATACCGCACGCCGCAGCGCCTCCCAGTGCGCGGGAGCGCGGGCCCGTTCCAGCCAGAACCAGCGCGCGCCGCCCTCTTCCGCCTGCCAGCGAAGCAACAGCCGATTCTGCAGGTCCAGCGCGATCTCGGGGTGGCCGGGACGCAGCCCGCCGCCTTCTTCCACCCCTTCCTGCCAGCCCCAGGCCACTCCGTTCCAGCGCAGGGTGCCGGTGGGCGAGCGCCACCAGGCGGCGAGCGCCACCGCCCCGCAGCCGGCGGCCGCCGCGAAGGCCAGCGCCTGCCGCCAGCCGGCCGGCACCGGCTGCAGCGTCCATGCCGCGGCCACGAGCAGGCCGAGCGCGGTGAGCCCCGCGGCGAGCGCGAGCGCGAATGCGCTGCGCCCCACCGGATAGTTCACCGATGGGGCCGCATGCATGAGTCAGCGGGCGCTAGATGCGCTTGAAGACGAGCGAACCGTTGGTGCCGCCGAAGCCGAAGTTGTTCTTCAGCGCCACGTCGATCTTCATGTCCCGCGCCGTGTTGGCGCAGTAGTCCAGGTCGCATTCCGGGTCCTGGTTGAAGATGTTGATGGTGGGCGGGCTCTTCTGGTCGTGGATCGCCAGCACCGTGAACACCGACTCGATGCCGCCCGCGCCGCCCAGCAGGTGGCCGGTCATGGACTTGGTCGAGTTGACGACGACCTTCTTGGCGGCCTCGCCGAGCGCGAGCTTGATGGCGTTCGTCTCGTTCACGTCCCCCAGCGGCGTGGAGGTGCCGTGGGCGTTGAGGTACTGGACCTGGTCCGGGTTGACCCCGGCGTTCTTCAGCGCGGCGATCATGGACCGCTTGGGGCCGTCCACGTTCGGGGCGGTCATGTGGTACGCGTCGGCGCTCATGCCGAAGCCGGCCACTTCCGCGTAGATCTTCGCGCCCCGCTTCTTCGCGTGCTCGTACTCCTCCAGCACCATGACGCCGCCGCCCTCGCCCAGCACGAAACCGTCGCGGTCCTTGTCCCAGGGGCGGGACGCGGTCTTCGGGTCGTCGTTGCGGGTGGACAGCGCGCGGGCCGCGGCGAAGCCGCCGATGCCCATCATGGAGACGCACGATTCCGCGCCGCCGGCGACCATGACGTCGGCGTCACCCGCCTCGATCAGGCGCGCGGAAAGGCCGATCGCGTGCAGGCCCGTCGTGCAGGCCGTCACCACGGCGATGTTGGCGCCCTGGAAGCCGTGCCGGATCGACACGTGGCCCGAGATCATGTTGATGATCGAGGCCGGCACGAAGAACGGCGAGATGCGGCGGGGGCCGCGGTTCATCAGCTCGGTGTGCGTTTCCTCGATCATCGGCAGGCCGCCGATGCCGGAACCGATGTTCACGCCGATGCGCTGGGCGAGTTCGGGATCGAGCTGGTCGCCCGTGGGCAGGCCGGCGTCCTTGATCGCCTGGTCGGCCGCGGCGAGGCCGAGGTGGATGAAGCGGTCCATGTGCCGGGCTTCCTTTTCCGGCATGTAGTCCGCCACATTGAAGTTGCGGACCTCGCCCGCGAACCTCACCGACAGGGAACTGGCATCGAAGGACGCGACAAGGTCGATCCCGCTGCGGCCCGCCAGCAGGTTGGCCCAGGCTTCGGTGACCGTATTACCGACCGGGCTGACGCAGCCCAGTCCCGTCACGACGACGCGGCGACGCATCTTTGTCTCAGGCCTTCTGGTGGGCGTTGGCGTAGTCGATGGCGTTCTGCACCGTCGTGATCTTCTCGGCGTCTTCGTCCGGGATCTCGATGCCGAACTCGTCCTCGAGGGCCATCACGAGTTCCACCGTGTCCAGAGAGTCGGCACCGAGATCGGCCACGAAGGACTTCTCATTGGTGACCTGGGACTCTTCCACGCCGAGTTGCTCGGCGATGATTTTCTTGACACGTGCTTCGATATCGCTCATTGGGTGCCCTCTAAGGGTTTGTGTTGAATCCGCGATTTTAAGCCGGGCGGAGTTTCCGGCTGGGGTACCTTGGCCTGCGGCGCCTGTGCGGAATGCCGCTCAGGCCATGAACATGCCACCGTTGACGTGGATTTCCTGGCCGCTCACGTAGCCGGCCTGGGGCGAGGCGAGCCAGGCCACCGCGTGCGCGATGTCGGCGGGCTTGCCCAGGTGGCCCAGCGGGATCTGGCCCAGCAGGGCCTTCTGCTGTTCCTCCGGCAGGGCCGCCGTCATGTCGGTTTCGATGAAGCCGGGGGCCACGCAATTGACCGTGATCCCGCGGCTGCCGAGCTCGCGCGCCAGCGCGCGGGTCATGCCCGCCACGCCGGCCTTGGCGGCGGCGTAGTTCGCCTGGCCCGGGTTGCCCGAGGCGCCCACCACGCTGGTGATGCTGACGATGCGGCCGTAGCGCTGCTTCATCATCGTGCGCATCACGGCGCGGCTGGTCCGGAAGACGGCCTTCAGGTTGGTGTCCAGCACCGCGTCCCAGTCGTCGTCCTTCATGCGCATGGCGAGCGTGTCGCGCGTGATGCCGGCATTGTTCACCAGCACGTGCAGCCCGCCATGCTCCCTGGCGATGGCGTCGATCAGCGCTTCGGCCGCGGCGGCGTCGTTGACGTCCAGTTTCGCGCCCTTGCAGCCGGCGAACTGCGACAGAGCCGCCGTGATCTTGCCGGCGCCGTCGTCGCTGGTGGCCGTGCCGATCACCTTCATGCCGCGGGCAGCGAGTTCGTGCGCGATGGCCTGGCCGATGCCGCGCGAGGCGCCCGTGACCAGGGCGACCTGGCCCTGCATGGTGGGAGTCGTCATTGCACGAGGCCCTTTGCTTCGTTGAGGGACGCGGGGTCGTATACCGCGCCGGTGGTCAGCGTGCCGTCGATGCGCTTCGCCAGGCCGGCCAGCACCTTGCCCGGGCCGCATTCGAGGATAGTGGTGACGCCCTGCGCCTGGATCGCGCGCACGCACTCGACCCAGCGCACCGGGCCGAAGGCCTGCTCGTACAGGGCGCCGCGGATGCGGTCGGGATCGGTCTCGGCCTTCACCTCGATGTTGTTGATCACCGGGATGCGGGGAGCCTGCAGGGCGGTCTGCGCCAGGCGCTCGCGCAGCCGCTCGGCGGCCGGCTTCATCAGGCTGGAGTGGAAGGGCGCCGAGACGGGCAACGGCAGCGCGCGCTTGGCCCCCGCGGCCTTCAGCACCTCGCAGGCCTTGTCGACGGCCGCCTTGCTGCCGGCGATCACGGTCTGCGCGGGATCGTTGAAGTTGACGGCTTCCACCACTTCGCTGGTGTTCGTCTCGAAGCTGCGAACGGCCTGCGCGCAGCCTTCGATCACCTTCTGCGCGTCCAGGCCCAGGATGGCGGCCATCGCGCCGGTGCCCACCGGCACCGCGTCCTGCATCGCCTGCGCGCGGAAGCGCACCAGCGGGGCGGCGTCGGCCAGCGCCAGCGCGCCGGCGGCGACCAGCGCCGTGTACTCGCCGAGCGAGTGGCCCGCCAGCACGGCCGGCTCGGGGCCGCCCTCGGCGATCCACGCGCGGTAGGCCGCGATGCCGGCGACCAGCATCACCGGTTGCGTGTTGGTGGTGAGGGCCAGCGCCTCCTTGGGGCCTTCCTTGATCAGGCGCGCGACATCCTCGCCCAGGGCGTCGGAGGCTTCCTTCAGCGTCTGCACCACGGCGGGATGGTCGCCCCAGCCGTCGAGCATGCCGACGGCCTGCGAGCCCTGGCCGGGAAAGACGAAAGCGAACGGTTTCATGGCAGTCGGTCTTCGAATTTGAATGGGGGAAAAAATGGGGTCAGATTCCAATTTCGCGGAGCGAATGCGCGCGGCCTGCAGGCCGGCGGCGCTGCGCGCCGCTGCGAAATTGGAATCTGACCCCCATTTTTAGAAGTCCAGCAGCACGGCGCCCCAGGTGAAACCGCCGCCGACGCCTTCCAGCATCAGCGTGTCACCCTTGCGGATCTTGCCCGTGCGCACCGCCGTATCGAGCGCCAGCGGGATCGAGGCGGCGGAGGTGTTGCCGTGCTCGTCGACGGTCACGATGACCTTGTCCTGCGGCAGCTTCAGCTTGCGCGCGGTGCCCAGCATGATGCGGATGTTGGCCTGGTGCGGCACCAGCCAGTCGATGTCGGCTTCGGTCTTGCCGGCCTTGGCCAGGGTGGCGCGCGCGGCCTCTTCCAGCACACCCACGGCCAGCTTGAACACGGCCTGGCCGTCCATTCGCAGCAGGGGATTGCCGTGCACCTTGCCGCCGAACACGCCGCCCGGCACGCAGAGGATCTCCACGTGCTTGCCGTCCGCGTGCAGGTCGGTCGCCAGGATTCCGGGCGTGTCGGAGGCTTCCAGCACCACCGCGCCGGCGCCGTCGCCGAACAGGACGCAGGTCGTGCGGTCCTCGAAGTCGAGGATGCGCGAGAAGACCTCGGAACCGATCACCAGGGCGCGGTTCGCCGAGCCGGTGCGGATCATCGCGTCGGCCACGGTGAGCGCGTAGACGAAGCCGCTGCACACGGCCTGCACGTCGAACGCGGGGCAGCCGGCGATGCCCAGCTTGTTCTGCAGGATGCAGGCGGTGGAGGGGAACACCATGTCCGGCGTGGACGTGGCGACGATGATCAGGTCGATCTCGGAGGCCGTGCGGCCGGCGGACTCCAGCGCCTGGCGCGCGGCATGCACGCCCAGTTCGCTGCTCGTCACGTCGGGATCGGCGAAGTGGCGCGCGCGGATGCCGGTGCGCTCCACGATCCAGTCGTCGGAGGTCTCGATGCCGCGTGCAGCCAGCTGCACCGCCAGGTCCGCGTTCGTGACGCGCTTCGGGGGCAGGTAGCTGCCGGTCCCCGTGATCCGGGAATATCGGGTCATTTCTCAGTCAGTGGTGACCGGTAGCGGCGGCACCTCGGTGGTGCCCGCCAGCAGCGGCCGCGCATGGGCGATGCGCGCCTGCACCCGGTCCAGCAGATTATGCCGGGCCGCATCATAAGCTCGGACCAGGGCCTGCTCGAAGGCCAGTTCGTCGGCCGAGCCGTGGCTCTTGAAGACGAGCCCGCGCAGCCCCAACAGGGCCGCGCCGTTGTAGCGGCGGTGGTCGACGCGCTTCTTGAACGCGTGCAGCACCGGCAGGGAGACGAGCGCGGCCAGCTTGGTCAGCGGATTGCGCGTGAACTCCTCCTTCAGGAAGCCGCCGATCATCGAGGCCAGGCCTTCGCTGGTCTTGAGCATCACGTTGCCGACGAAGCCGTCGCACACCACGATGTCGGTGGTGCCCTTGAAGATGTCGTTGCCTTCCACGTTGCCGTAGAAGTTCAGGTCGCCGGCGCTGCCTGCGGCGCGCAGCAGCTCGCCGGCCTTCTTGATCACCTCGCTGCCCTTGATGGCTTCCTCGCCGATGTTCAGCAGGCCTACCGAGGGACTGTCGTTCTCCGTCAGGGCGGAGGCGAGCGCGGAACCGAGCACCGCGAACTGCAACAGGTGCTGCTCGGTGCAGTCGACGTTGGCGCCGAGATCCAGCACCGTCGTGGCGCCGCCCTTCGCATTGGGCAGGCCGTAGGCGATGGCGGGGCGGTCGATGCCTTCGACCGTCTTCAGCACGTAGCGGGCGAGCGCCATCAGCGCGCCGGTGTTGCCGGCGGAGACGGCGGCCTGGGCCTGGCCTTCCTTCACCTGCTGGATCGCCACCCGCATCGAAGAGTCCTTCTTCTTGCGCAGGGCGACCTCGACCGGGTCGTCCATCGCCACCACTTCGGAGGCGGGCACGACGCGGGCGCGGGGATGGTGGAAGGACTCGAGCGCCGCGGGCGCGCCCACGAGGAGCAGCTGCGCCTCGGGATGCGCATCGAGGAAGTGGCGGCACGCGACGAGCGTGACGCGGGGGCCGTGGTCGCCCCCCATGCAATCGACAGCCAGGATGGTCGTCATGGCCTCAACTGTAGAGCCAACGGGTGCTTGCAAGAAAAAAGCCCGGCTTGCCAAGGCAAACCGGGCCTGTTGCCGGATTCGGGGATCAGGCGTCGTTCTTCGTCTTGACGACCTTGCGGCCGCGGTAGAAGCCCGTGGGGCTGATGTGGTGGCGCAGGTGGGTTTCGCCCGTGGTGGGCTCCACGGCGATGCCCGGCACGGTCAGGGCGTTGTGGGAACGGTGCATGCCGCGCTTGGAAGGCGACTTCTTGTTTTGCTGGACGGCCATGGCGGGCTCCTGGAATCTCGGTGCTGCAGCCAGGTGCCGGCTGCGGCGGGTTGATCGGTTCGACGTAGTGCGCCGGGGGCGGGGCGCCTGCGAGGCTGCCCGCGGGTCCGGCGGCAAAGCACGGGACCCTTCTGACGCGAAGCCCGCAATTATAGCCCAAGATGACGATCCCGCTATTTGCCCGGTTTCAGGCGGCCGAGGATGGCGAACGGATTCTCCTTTTCGGCCGGTGCCGCGTCGAAGTCGGCGTCCGCCGCGGACATTTTCACGGGCTCGGGGCAGACGTCGTGGCGCGGCGCGACGGGTACCTCCATCAGGAGCTCGTCCTCCACCAGTTCCACCAGGTCGAAGCTGCGGCTCAGCACCAGCAGGTCCTCCTCCGTCTCGTCGTCCTGCGCCGCGGCCGTCGCCTCGTCGGGCACGAAGCGGAAGGAGCGGCGCACCTCCAGCGGCACGTCCACCGGGTGCAGGCAGCGCTGGCACACGAGCGGCATCACCGTGTCGGCCTCGAGGTGCACCCACACCTCGGGCTGGTGGCGCTGGGGGTTCAGCAGTTCGCCGCGGGCGCGCCAGCGCACGTTGCGGGCGTGTTCCGCCTCCTGGGTTTCCGCGACGAGCCGACCGAAGCTGCGCAGGTGCTCGCTGGTGTCGATCTCTCCGCCCTCCTCGGCGAAACGGCGCACGTCCAGGCGGTGCGGGTCGAAATCCTTGGCCATGAATTCAGTGTAAGAGAATCGGCGGCATGGCCTTGTCTTCCGTCGTCCCACAGAGCCGTGCGCTCGTGCTCGGTTCCACGTCGGTGTATCGCCGCGAGTTGCTCGCGCGCCTTCGCCTGCCGTTCAGCATCGAACCGCCGTTCGTCGACGAGTCGCCGCTGGCGCACGAAACGCCTGAACAGTTGGCCCGCCGCCTCGCGGCCGCCAAGGCCGCCGCGGTGGCGCACAGGCACCCGGCCGCCATCGTGATCGGCTCCGACCAGGTCGCCGACCTCGACGGCGAGCCGCTGGGCAAGCCGGGCAACCACGCCAACGCCGTCGCCCAGTTGCAGCGCATGAGCGGCCGCGTGGTGACCTTCCAGACCGCGCTGACCGTGATGTGCGAGGAAACCGGCTTCGTGCAGCACGAGCTCGCGCCGGTGCGCGTGCGCTTCCGCGAGCTGGAGGCCGCCGAGATCGAGGCCTACCTGCTGGCCGAACAGCCCTACGACTGCGCCGGCAGCGCGCGCAGCGAAGGCCTGGGCATCGCGCTGCTGGACGCGATCGACAGCGACGACCCGACGGCGCTGGTGGGCCTGCCCTTGATCCGCACCTGCCGCATGCTGCGCGCCGCCGGCCTGCGCGTGTTCTGATGGCGGGCCGCCTCTACCTGGTGCCGGCGCCGCTGGACTTCGGCTGCGATCCGCCGGTGGCGATCGCCGAGGTGCTGCCGGCCGGCACGATCGCCGTCGCGGCGCGCCTCACGCACTGGATCTGCGAGAACGCGAAGACCGCGCGCGCCTACCTGAAGCGCGTGGGCGAGGCGCAGCCGCTCGCGCTGCCGCTGCAGCAGCAGCGCATCGCGGAGCTGCCGCGCGAGGTGCACAAGAAGGGCGACCACAAGCCTTCGTCCTTCGATGCGCGCCCGCTGCTGCAGGCGGCGACGGAGGGCGAGGACATGGGCCTGCTGAGCGAAGCGGGCA
The DNA here is from genome assembly GCF_016722785.1 of Ramlibacter monticola. Taxonomy (GTDB): domain Bacteria; phylum Pseudomonadota; class Gammaproteobacteria; order Burkholderiales; family Burkholderiaceae_C; genus Ramlibacter; species Ramlibacter monticola. Next base: position 143,908 of record NZ_JAEQNE010000008.1, read on the forward strand.
TGCCGGCCATCGCCGATCCCGGATCTTCCGTCGTGCGGGCCGCGCACGAACTCGGGATCGAGGTGGTCCCGCTGGTGGGGCCGGTGTCGCTGCTGCTGACGCTGGCGGCGAGCGGGCTGAACGGGCAGAACTTCGCCTTCGTCGGCTACCTGCCGCAGGACGGCGCGGCGCGGGCGCAGCGCCTGCGCGAGCTGGAAGCCCTGGCGCTGCGCACAGGGCAGACGCAGCTGTTCATCGAGACGCCGTACCGCAACGAGGCGGTGTGGCAGGCGCTGCTGCAGGCACTGAAGCCGCAGACGCGGGTGGCGGTGGGCTCGGGGCTGACGCTGCCGACCGCGAGCTGCCGCAGTGCGGCGGTGGCGGCGTGGAAGATCCAGCCGGCTCCCGTGCGCAACGACGTGCCCGCGGTGTTCGCGATCGGCGCCTGATCAGCGCAGCGCCGGGGCTTCGCGCAGCGCCTTCACGGCGCCCTCGCCCATCGCCGCGCCGAAGCGCTTGGCCAGCTTCTCGGCCACGTTCTCGTGGCGCGTGTAGTCCACGAGTTCCTCCGCCTTGATCACCTCGCGGGCGACGTAGTCCAGGTTGCCCAGCTGGTCGGCCAGGCCCAGGTCCACCGCCTGCTGGCCGGTCCAGAACAGGCCGCTGAACAGCTCCGGCACTTCCTTCAGGCGCTTGCCGCGGCCGGTGCGCACGACGTCGATGAACTGGCGGTGCACCACGTCCAGCATCTGCTGGGCGTGCGCGCGGTGGCGGTCGGTCTGCGGGCTGAACGGGTCGAGGAAGCCCTTGTTCTCGCCCGCCGTGAACAGGCGGCGTTCCACGCCCAGCTTGTCCATCAGGCCGACGAAGCCGAAGCCCTCCATCAGCACGCCGATGCTGCCCACCATGCTGGCCTTGTCGACGAAGATGCGGTCGGCCGAGACGGCGATGTAGTAGGCGGCGGAGGCGCAGGACTCCTCGACGACGGCATACAGCGGCTTCTTGTAGCGGGCCTTCAGCCGCCGCAGTTCGTCGTTGATGATGCCGGCCTGCACCGGGCTGCCGCCCGGCGAATTGATCAGGAGCACCACGCCCTGCGCGCCCTGGTCCTCGAAGGCGGCCTTCGCCGCGGCCACGATGAATTCGGCGCTGGCCTCGCTCTTGGGGCCGATCTCGCCGTCGATCTCGATCACCGCCGTGTGCGGCGTCGCCTTGTCGGCGCCGGGGGAGCCGCGGTAGGTGAGCGTCCAGATCACGACGATGAAGAAGGCGAGCCACGCGAGCCGCACGAAGGTGCGCCAGCGGCGCTGGGCCTTCTGCTCCTCCAGCGTGGCGAACAGCAGCTTCTCCAGCGTGTTGCGCTCCCAGCCGGGAATGCCCTCGGCCCGCGGCGTGCTGGCGACGGGCGCGGCGGGCGTGGTCGGCGGCGGCGCCGGCGGCAGGTCGGAATCGTTGTTCATGTCAGAAGGTGACCGGTTTCAGGTTGAAGGCAGTATGCCAGTGCACCACGCCCTCGCTTTCGCTCGTCGCGATGCGCACCAGAGGTCCCCGGCAGGGGCCGCCCGCGCAGGCGCCGGTGTCGGGGTGGTAGACAGCGCCGTGCGTGCCGCACAGGAGCCAGCGGCCGCTGTCGTCGAAGAACCGGTCCGGTTGCCAGTCCATTTCCATGGCCACGTGCGCGCAGCGATTCAGGTAGGCGTGGACCTGGCCCTTCCAGCGGATCGCGAAGGCGCGGCAGGTCTGGCCTCCATAGTTCACGTCGAAGGACACCGCGAGGCCCCCATCGACGAGCTCGCCCGAATTGCACAGGGGAATGGGCTCGGCGTCCATGCCTTCAGGCGTTTTCCAGCAGCCAGTCGTGCAGCTCGCGCACCGAGTGCACGACGGCGCGCGGCGACAGGGCCTCGAAACCGTCCGTCGCATGGGCCCCGTAGCCGACCCCGAGGCTGGCGCAGCCCGCATTGAGCGCCATCTGCAGGTCGTGCGTCGTGTCGCCGACCATCAGCGTCCGTTCGGGTTCGGCGCCGAATTCGCGCATCAGCTCCAGCAGCATGCGCGGATCGGGCTTGCCGGCGGTCTCGTCGGCGGTGCGCGAGCCGTCGAACACGCCGGCGAGCTGCGCCGATTTGAGCGCCTCGTCGAGGCCCCGGCGCGACTTGCCCGTGGCCACGGCCAGCCAGTGGTGGCGTTCGCGCAGCTGCGCCAGCATGGGCAGCACGCCGTCGAACAGGGTGATGTCGTCCTGGTGCGCCAGGTAGTGCTTGCGGTAGTGCGAGCCCAGTTCGGCGTAGCGTTCGCGCGGCACGTCGGGGGCGGCGTGCGCCAGCGCGTCCATCAGGCCCATGCCGATCACGTAGGCGGCAGCCTCGTCGGTGGGCACGGCGCCGCCCACGTCCGCCACCGCCTGCTGGATGCAGCGGACGATGATCTTCGTGGAGTCGAACAGCGTGCCGTCCCAGTCAAAGGCGATCAGGTCGTACTGGCGCGGGCGGGATTCGGGCATGGTCGGTGAATTTCTGCAGCTCCGGCGGCAGCGGCGCCTGCAGCGCGATGCGTTCGCCGGTGGCCGGGTGATCGAACTGTAACCGCCATGCGTGCAGGAACATGCGGCGCAGGCCCTGCCGGGCCAGGACCTTGTTCAGTTCGAAGTCGCCGTACTTGTCGTCGCCGAGGATCGGATGGCCGGCGCTGGCGAGGTGGACGCGGATCTGGTGGGTGCGGCCGGTCTTGATGGTGACTTCGAGCAGCGAGGCCCCCTCGCCCCGGCCCTCTCCCGCAGGCGGGAGAGGCAGCGCCTGGGCGACCTTGACCAGGGTGATCGAGCGCATGCCGTCCGGGTCGTCCCTGGCCACGACTCGGACGCGGCGCTCGCCGTCGGCCTGCAGGTACTTGTGCAGGGGCTGGTCGATCACCTTCTTGTTGGCGGGCCAGGCGCCGGCCACCAGGGCCAGGTAGGTCTTGCCGGTCTCGCGCTCGCGGAACTGGTCCTGCAGCTTCGTGAGGGCGGAGCGCTTCTTCGCCACCAGCAGGATGCCGGAGGTCTCGCGGTCCAGCCGGTGCACCAGTTCGAGGAACTTCGCCGCGGGCCGGGCCTGCCTCAGCTGCTCGATCACCCCGAAGCTGACGCCGCTGCCCCCGTGGACCGCCACGCCGGCCGGCTTGTCGATGGCCACCAGGTGCTCGTCCTCGAACAGGAGCGGGAATTCCCGCGCGGGCGCCGGCTTTTCGGCCTTGAGCGCCGCGGCCTCGGACATCCGCACCGGCGGGATCCGCACGATGTCGCCGTTCTCCACCCGGGCATCGGCGGAGGAGCGGCCCTTGTTCACCCGCACCTCGCCGGAGCGGATGATCCGGTAGACGTGCGTCTTCGGGACGCCCTTGAGCATCCGGATCAGGAAATTGTCCAGGCGCTGGCCGGCCGACTCCTCCCCGACGGTCAGGAATTGGACCTCGGCGCTTGCAGGGGGCGAACCGCCCCCTATAATCTGTTTCACCAGGGTAACGCTGTAAGTGGTTGATTTGGCTGGCAGTTTAGTCCACGCCCACCACCGAGGCACTGGCAGGTCGATGCCACCGGTACCGACGCGCGCACAAATAGGGCCATTTGGCCTCCGTAGCGTGCGCCCGGCCCCGGCACGGTCCGGCTCTTCGAAACACTGAACGGAATACAAAGTCCGCCAGCATGGCGCTGGCGGACGGATCAAAGCGAGACAACCCGGTGCTGATGGTGCTCCTCCTGGCTTTCTGGCGCTGGCTGCTGCTGGCGCCCGCCATCCAGGTCCCATGGCCCTTGGCCGGCGTGCTCCCCACCGCTGCGTTTGCGGTACGGCGCCGGCACCTCCTCGCCCCCATCCCTGCGCCCTTGCGAAGGTTGCTGAGCTAGAGAGCTCCAGCGCAACCCGTTGCACATCGGCCATTCCCTCCGTTTCGAAGCGTCCCTCCGGCATCGTTGGACCCCTTGAGAAGGGTCCTGAGTGTTTGACAACAAGAAGGTGACGCTAATGAAGCGGATGCTGATCAATGCCACCCAGGCCGAAGAACGCCGGCTGGCCATCGTCGACGGGCAGAAGCTGCTCGACTACGAGATCGAAATCGAAGGGCGCGAACAGCGCAAGGGCAACATCTACAAGGCCGTCGTGACGCGCGTGGAGCCGTCGCTGGAGGCCTGTTTCGTGGATTACGGCGAGGATCGCCACGGATTCCTGCCGTTCAAGGAGATTTCCAAGCAGTTCTTCGCCCCGGGCGTGGCGCCCTCGCAGGCGCGGATCAACGACGCGATCAAGGAAGGCCAGGAGCTGCTGGTCCAGGTCGAGAAGGAAGAGCGCGGCAACAAGGGCGCGGCCCTGACGACCTTCATCTCGCTGGCCGGGCGCTACGTGGTCCTGATGCCCAACAACCCGCGCGGCGGCGGCGTCAGCCGGCGCATCGAGGGCGACGACCGGGCCGAGCTCAAGGAGGCGATGGACCAGCTGGAATATCCCAACGGGATGTCCATCATCGCCCGCACGGCCGGCATCGGCCGCAGCGCGCCGGAACTGCAGTGGGACCTGAACTACCTGCTGAAGCTGTGGGGCGCCATCGAAGGCGCGGCCAAGGGCGGCAAGGGCGCCTTCCTGATCTACCAGGAATCGAGCCTGGTGATCCGCGCGATCCGCGACTACTTCAACAGCGACATCGGCGACATCCTGATCGATACCGACGATATCTTCGATCAGGCGCACCAGTTCATGTCGCATGTCATGCCCGAGCATGCGACCAAGGTGAAGCGCTACCGCGACGATTCACCCCTGTTCTCCCGCTTCCAGATCGAGCACCAGATCGAGTCGGCCTACGCCCGCGAGGTCAAGCTGCCCTCCGGCGGCGTGGTCGTGATCGACCACACGGAAGCGCTGGTCTCGATCGACGTCAACTCGGCCCGTGCCATCAAGGGCGGCGACATCGAGGAGACCGCGACCCGCACCAACCTGGAAGCCGCCGACGAAGTGGCGCGCCAGATGCGGCTGCGCGACCTGGGCGGCCTGATCGTCATCGACTTCATCGACATGGAGGAGTCGAAGAACCGGCGCGACGTGGAGAACCGCCTGCGCGACGCCCTGCGGCAGGACCGCGCCCGGGTGCAGTTCGGCTCGATCAGCAAGTTCGGCCTGATGGAGATGAGCCGCCAGCGCCTGCGCCCGGCCCTGTCCGAAGGCGCGTCGGTCCCCTGCCCGCGCTGCGGCGGCCACGGCCACATCCGCGACACGGAAAGCTCGGCACTGCAGATCCTGCGGATCATCCAGGAAGAGTCCATGAAGGACAGCACCGCGGCCGTGCAGGTCCAGGTGCCGGTGGAGGTCGCCTCCTTCCTGCTGAACGAGAAGCGCACCGAGATCGCCAAGATCGAGCTGAAGCAGAAGATCAGCGTGCTGATGATCCCCAACAAGACGCTGGAGACGCCCAACTACCGTCTCGAGCGCCTGAAGCACGACGACCCGCGGCTGGACAACCTGAAGGCCAGCTACCACATGGCCGAGGACTTCGACGAGGCCACGACGGTGACGCGCCGCTCGCACGAGCGCGTGAACAAGCAGGAGCCGGTGATCAAGGGCGTGCTGCCGGATGCGCCCGCCCCGATGCCGGTACCCAAGCCGGCCGCGCCGGAGCCGGTTGCCAAGGCCGCGCCGGCCCCGGCCGCCGCGCCCGTGCCGCAGGCGCCCGCCGAGCGGGGCTTCTTCGCCTGGTTCAAGAGCGTGCTGGGCCTGGCGCCCGCCGCCGAACCCGCGCCGGCGCCGGCTGCGGCCGCCCCCGAGGCGAAGAAGGAAGACAAGCGTGAAGGCCGCGGCGAGCGCCGCGATGGCCGCCGCGGCGAAGGCCGGGGCGAGCGTGGCGGTCGCGACCGCCGCCGGGAAGGCGAACCGCGGCGCGAGCGCGCCGCGGCGGAGGGCGAAGGCGCCGGGCAGCGGCCGGAAGGCCAGCAGGGCCGCGGCCAGGAAGGCCGGCGCGAACGCGGTGAACGCGGTGAACGCGGTGAACGCGGTGGGCGCGGCGAAGGACGCGAACAGCGTGAAAGCCGCGAACAGCGTGAAGGTCGCGAGCCGCGCGAAGCCCGCGAGGGTCGCGAACCGCGCGAGGGCCGGGAGCCCCGAGAGGCCCGCGAAGGCCGCGAGCCGCGTGAGGCGCGCGAAGGTCGCGAGCCGCGCGAAGCCCGCGAGGGTCGCGAACCGCGTGAGGCCCGCGAAGGCCGCGAGCCGCGCGAGACCCGCGAAGGCCGCGAGCCGCGTGACGACCGCGAGCCGCGCGAGAGCCGCGAGCGCTTCGAGGCGCGCCAGCGCCGCGAGCAGCGCGAGCACCGCGAGGCGCTGGAAGGCCGCGACACCCCCGAGGAAGGCCAGCTGCCGCTGGAGGGCGTGGCCGACTCCGGCGCGCTCGAGCAGCGCGGCGACCGTCCCCCGCGCGGCGAGCGCGGCGAGCGTGGCGAGGGCCGCCGCCGTGACCGGGGCGACCGCCGCGAACGCGGCCCGCGCGAAGCCGCCCCGGACGAAGCCGCCGCGGACGCCCTGGCCGGCGCAGCCGGTTCGGTCGGCACCGTGACCGAGTCGGTGGAGCCGCAGCAGCCGCCGTCCGCCGACCCCGTGCTCGAGTCGCACACGCACTTCGACGAACGCCGCCCGGCGGAAGGCGAACCCGGCGAATCCGGTGAGCGCCGCGAGCGCCGTTCGCGCGACCGCTACGGCCGCGACCGGCAGCGCGGCGAGCGCGCCGAACGGGCGCCCGACGAAGCGATCGTGGCAGCCGGCGCGGAAGTTTCGCCGGCCGAGACGGAAGTGTTCGCCGGCCACGCGCCGATGCCGCAGGAGCACCATGCCGGGCGCCCCGCGGAGCAGGCGCAGGCCCGACCGGCCCCCGTCGCCTCGGCGGAGCCGATCCGGCTGCACCCGGTGCCGCGCGTGCAGCCCTTCCAGCTGCCGGTCGACGACCTGAAGAACGTCGCCGAAGGCTCGGGCCTGCAGTGGGTGCTGTCGGACGCCGACAAGATCGCTGCCGCCCAGGCCGCGATCGCCTCGGAGCCGAAGCCGGTGCACGTGCCGCGCGAGCGCCCGCCGGTAGTGCAGCTCGACGAGGGTCCGCTGGTCCTCGTCGAGACCAAGCGCGACCTGCGCAACCTGCAGCTTCCGTTCTGACCGGCTCCGCCGGGAATCCAGGGGCGCCTCCGGGCGCCCTTTTTCCTTGTCGGCGTGCCGGCCGCACGTTGTCGACATCGGCGTGATCGACGGCGCGGCGAGCAGCGAGCAGGCGGCGCTGGCATCGCGCGTGATGTCCACGGAATTTGAGATAGGCCAGACCACGCAGCAGCGCTGGTGGACGAGATGGCCGCCGCCGCTGACACGCTGCTCAGCCGCGCGCGGGGACTGGTGCGCGCCGTGGCCGCCTTCCAGGAAGCGGCGGCGGCGCGGCCGGTGGCGCAGCCGCCCCCGTGCCCCGTGGCGGCCTACCTGGTCAGCGCGCCGGCCTGAGGCGCCGGCTCACTCGCCGGCGGCGCGTTTCCACGCCAGGGCCGCTGCCGACGCGTCCTCGCGCTGCTCGGCGAGGGCGGCCAGGGCGCGCCACGCATTGCGGTGCAGCCCCGGGTCCTGCAGGCCCAGCGCCGCCTGCGTCAGCAGCTGCTGCGCCTTGCCCCAGAGCTGGCGCTTCATGCACGCCATGCCGGCCAGGTACTGCAGCGTCGCGTCGCGCGGGTGCGCCTTCTGCGCCGCCTCGATGCGCGCCAGCCATGCGCCGTCCAGCGAATCCAGGCCCTCTTCCAGCGCGCACACCAGCTTCACCCGCAGGTTGTCGCCCAGCTCGCTCTGCGACTCCCAGGCCGGCAGCAGCCATTCGCGCGCCAGCCGCGCCTCGCCCCGCAGCGTGGTGAGGCGCTGCGCGGCATGGATCGCCACTTCGGGCATCAGTCGCTCGGACGGCTCCAGGTCGGCCCAGGCGCGCTGCAGCTGCGCGACGTCGTAGGAGCCATTGAGCAGGTCGATCGCCAGGCCGCGCAGGATGCTCTGGGCGGCCACCTCCGAGAAGGCGTGGTGCTTGGCCAGCAGCCGCGCCGTCTCCAGCGCCTCCAGCGGCTGGCCGGCCTGGCGCGAGGCCCGCAGGCGCGTGCGCAGCGCCAGCGTGCGGCGCCCGGCCCCCTGCGGCAGCCCCAGCAGCAGCTTCATCGCGGCGCCCGGGTCGCGGTCCTCCAGCGCCCAGCGCGCGGCGCGCAGCAGGGCGCCGTCGCGCGTTTCCTGCGCATCCCGCGCCGACGCCTGTTCCAGTGCGCGCTTGAAATGATCCTCGCGCGCCGCGCGGTCCTGCAGGGCCTGCGCCGATTCGGCCGCGAGCAGGTGCGCGATGGCGCGCAGCTGCGCCGCGTTGGCGGGCTTCTGGCCCGAGGCCGTCAGCGAAGTCTCCTGCTCCAGCACCGCCTCGGCCGACTTGCGCGCCCGGATGAAGCGGCCGGCCAGCAGGTGCGAGATCGCGTCGAGCAGCGCCGCGTGCATCGCGCGCTCCTTCTGCTGCGTGCGCCAGCGCAGCGCCTGGCGCGGCAGGTCGAACAGCGCCGACAGCGCGCGCATGGCGGCGTGCACGACGAAGAAGGCGCCCACCAGCAGCAGCACGACGAGGTTCAGCGACAGGTCGATGCGGTACGGCGGCCAGAACAGGGTGACGGAGCCCTGGTTGTTGCCGGCGAACAGCGCGCCCGCGACGGCGACGCCGAACAGCACCAGGAGCCAGAGAGCGGCGCGCATGGCGGCCTACTTCCCCGCGGCGGCCGTCGCGATGGCGGCCAGGGTCTCGTCGACGCGCGGCAGCTCCGCCGAGCGCAGCTGCGCCTGCACCTGCTGCATCTGGGTCGCGACGGCCTGCGTGCGGCGCGAGGCCGGATCGAAGTACTTGTTCAGCGCGGAGGTCGCCGCGAGCACGTCGGCCCGCGCCGCATCGGTCTGGCGCGAAAGCAGCGACAGGCGCACGTTCAGCAGCTTCAGCTTGAGGTTCTCGCGCAGGAAGAAGGCCTGCTCGGGCGCCAGCAGCACCGCCTCGGGCTGGTCGATGCGGCTCACGCGCACGAGCGCGCGGGCGTCTTCCAGCACGGCGTCGCGCCAGCGCACCCACCACGAGCCGGCGGAAGGCGCGGCATCGCGGCGGGGCGACTCGTTCAAGGCGCGGGCCGGCACGGCGTTGGCGACCGGCAGCTCGTCCACCTGGCGCACGATGTCGTCGACGCGCGCCAGCAGGCCCGGCACGTCGGTCACGGCGGCCGATTTGATGCGCTGGATGTCGCGCGCGATCGAGGCGCGCAGGCGCGCCAGCCGCGGCTGCGCGGCGCGCGCGAGGCGCTGGTCCGCCGTGCCCAGCGCCGCCAGCAGCGGCTCGGGGCTGCCCGTGAGCTGCGTCTGCTGCTGCGCGAGGCGCAGCGCGGATTCGATGTCGACCAGCAGGTTCTCGTCGCGCGAGCGCGAAAGGCTCTGCATCAGCTCCTCGAGCTGCGTGCGCTGCAGGGCGACCTCGGACAGGCGCGACTCCATGACGACCTGGCGGGCGGCGGTGTCGCGCGCGACGTCCTGCGCCTGCCGCGCGAGCGCGCGCGCCTCGATCGCGTTGGCGCCCGTGTCCGCGCTCTGGCGCGCCAGCTGCTCCTGGATGGCGGAGAGGCGCTGCCACAGCATGACGCTGGACAACAGCCCCGCCGCGGCGAGCAGGATCAGCGCCAGCAGCGCGGCGCGCGACCAGGGCGCCGCGCGCACCTCCGGCGGCGGCTGGTGTGCCGGGACCGGGGCCGCCGCCGGCAGCACGGGCGGCAGCTCCGGAGGAGGCGCGGGAGGCAACGAACTCATCCGAGGGATTCTATCGACGCAAGCACGTCGTCGTACGCGGGACGCGACTCGTGCACGGCGCCGAAGCCGAGCGCGCGGACGGCTTGCGCGATGCGCGGGTGGGTGGCGAGCGCCCGCACCCCGGTCCAGGACTGCCCGGGCAGCAGCGCGCGCAGGTTGCCGGCGGCTTCCGAGCTGCTGAACAGCCACAGCGAGCCGTCCTCGGCCGCACGCCGGGCGCTGTCGCGCTCCGCCTCGCCCCAGGCGGGGAGCTGGCGGACGTAGGCCACGACGGTGTCCACCGCGACGCCCCGCGCGGCCAGTTGCTGCGCCAGCCAGTCGCGGCCCTGGCTGCGGCCTTCGCTGTCGCCGCCGCGCACCAGCAGCAGGCGGTCGCCGGCATGGAGCTGGCCGCCGACCTGCTGCCAGAGGCTTTCCGAATCGAACTGCCCGGCGTCTTCGGCCGGGGTGTCGATGCGCCCGGGCGGCACGCCGGCGGCCCGCAACGCATCGCGCGTGCCGAGACCGGGCGCCCAGGCGCGCGGGCCCTCGAAGCGGGGTGCGAGCGCGAACAGCCCCTGCACCGCATTGGGGCTGACGAACATCGCGGCGGCATAGCGCCCCAGGTCCGCGGCCGCGGCGCGCAGCGGCGCCAGGTCTTTCGGAGGGCCGATCTCGATCAGCGGCAGCAGCAGGCTCGCGTGGCCCCGCGCGCGCAGGCGTTCGGCCCAGCGCTCGCCCTCCTGCCGCGGCCGGGTCAGCACCAGGGCCATGGGGGCCTCAGTGGGCGCCGCCGGCGCGCAGCTTCGCCGCCACTTCCTCGCCGAGCCGGGCGGCTTCGTCCAGGTCGGCCACGATTTCGGCGGCGCGGGCCGTCACCAGCCGGCCGGCCTGGTCCGGGTCGCCCCAGGCGGCACGCAGCTGCAGGTATTCGCCTTCGAGCGTGGCGTGCGCCGCCAGCGGCATCGAGCAGCTGCCGCCCATGGCGCGGCTCACGGCGCGTTCAGCCGCCACGCAAAGCCAGGTGGTCTGGTGCGCAAGCGGGGCCAGCGCCGCGGCGACGTCGGGACGCTCCGCGCGCGTCTCGATGCCCAGCGCGCCCTGCCCCGCGGCCGGGAGCATGGCCTCGGTGTCGAAGGTGTCGCGGATCCGCGAGCCCAGGCCCAGGCGCTTGAGGCCCGCGCTCGCGAGCACGATCGCGTCGTACTGGCTGTCGTCGAGCTTGCGCAGGCGGGTGTCGAGGTTGCCGCGCAGCGGCTCGATCTTCAGGTCCGGCCGCAGCGCGCGCAGCAGCACCACGCGGCGCAGGCTCGAGGTGCCCACCACCGCGCCCTGCGGCAGCTCGGAAAGCTTGTCGTAGTTGTTGGAGACGAAGGCGTCGCGCGGATCCTCGCGCTCCATCACGCAGGCGAGCGAGAAGCCCGCCGGCAGGTCCATCGGCACGTCCTTGAGCGAGTGCACGGCGAGGTCGGCCCGGCCTTCCTCCAGCGCCACTTCCAGTTCCTTCACGAACAGGCCCTTGCCGCCCACCTTGGAAAGCGAGCGGTCGAGGATCTGGTCGCCCTTGGTGGTCATGCCCAGCAACGCAATGCGGAAGCCCCGCTGTTCCAGCAGCGACTTCACGTGTTCGGCCTGCCAGAGGGCGAGCCGGCTTTCACGCGTGGCAATGGTGAACTGGGTCACTTCGTAACCTGCTTGTCAAGGATGGGGGAAGGTCGATGCTAGCATCCCCGCGTTCCCAAAAACGAGAGGCCCCGATGCCGTCCACCGAGCAGCCGCCCGTCCGGCGCGCCAAGGAAAACGAACGCCCGCTGGTGGAGGACATCCGGTTGCTGGGCCGGATCCTCGGGGACGTGATCCGCGAGCAGGAAGGCGTCGAGACCTTCGAGCTGGTGGAGCGCATCCGCAAGCTGTCCGTGTCCTTCCGCCGCCACCAGGACGAGGCCGCCGACCGCGAGCTGAAGTCGCTGCTGAAGTCCCTCTCGGGCCAGCAGGCGGTGAGCGTGATTCGCGCCTTCACCTATTTCAGCCACCTGGCCAACCTGGCGGAGGACCGCCACCACATCCGCCGGCGCCAGGTGCACGAACGCGCCGGCGACACGCAGGAGGGCAGCATCGAGGTCGCCCTGGCGCGGCTGCGCTGGGCCGGCATCCATCCCCGCGCCGTGTCGCAGACGCTGGCCCACAGCTACCTCTCGCCGGTGCTCACGGCGCACCCCACCGAGGTGCAGCGCAAGAGCATCCTCGACGCCGAGCGCGACCTCGCGAGGCTGCTCACCGAGCGCGACGAGATCCGCGCCCGCACCCTGCCCCGCGACGCGCTGGCCCCGCGCGAGCTCGCCGCCAACGAAGCGCAGATGCGCGCGCGGGTGCTGCAGCTGTGGCAGACGCGCCTGCTGCGCTTCACCAAGCTCACGGTGGCCGACGAGATCGAGACCTCCCTCAGCTACTACGAAGCCACCTTCCTGCGCGAGATCCCCAAGCTGTACGCGCAGCTGGAGGACGAACTGGGCCACCACCCGGTGGGCAACTTCCTGCGCATGGGCCAGTGGATCGGCGGCGACCGCGACGGCAACCCCAACGTGACCGCGGACACGCTGGAGTACGCGCTGCGCCGCCAGTGCGAGGTGGCCCTGCGCCACTACCTCACCGAACTGTTCTGGCTGGGGAGCGAGTTCTCCATGTCGGCGCTGCTGGTGCAGGTCACGCCCGCCATGCAGGCGCTGGCGGACAGCTCGCCCGACCGCGGCGAGCACCGGCACGACGAGCCTTACCGGCGCGCGATCAACTGGATGTACGCCCGGCTGGCCGCGACGCTGCGCGACTTCACCGGCGGCGATGCGGCGCGCCACGTGCTGGCGCCGCAGCAGCCCTATGCGGCCGCCGAGGAGTTGCTCGCGGACCTGCGCACCGTGCGCGACTCGCTGCTGGCGCACCACGCCTCCGCGCTGGTGCAGCAGCGCCTGAAGCCCCTGATCCGCGCGGTGGAGGTGTTCGGCTTCCACCTGGCCACGGTGGACCTGCGCCAGAGCTCCGACCAGCACGAGGAAGTCGTGGCCGAACTGCTGGCGGCGGCCCGCATCGGGACGGACTACCGCAAGCTGGACGAGGAAGGCAGGCGCGAGGTGCTGCTGCACCTGCTGGCCGACGCCCGGCCCCTGCGCGTGCTGGGGCACGCCTACAGCGAGCACACGCGCCGGGAGCTCGCCATCTTCGAGGCCGCGCTGCGGCTGCGCCGGCAGTTCGGACCGCAGGCGATCCGCCACTACATCATCAGCCACACCGAGGCGGTCAGCGACCTCCTGGAGGTGATGCTGCTGCAGAAGGAAGTGGGCCTGCTGCAAGGCACGCTCGACGACTCCGCCACCGCGGACCTGATCGTGGTGCCGCTGTTCGAGACGATCGAGGACCTGCGCAACGCGATGCCGATCATGCGCGCCTTCTACGGCCTGCCGGGCGTGGCGAAGCTGGTGCAGCGCTCGGGCGCCGAGCAGGACATCATGCTGGGCTACAGCGACAGCAACAAGGACGGCGGGATCTTCACCAGCAACTGGGAGCTGTACCGCGCCGAGATCGCGCTGGTGGAACTGTTCGACCAGCTCGCGAACTCGCACGACATCCAGCTGCGCCTGTTCCACGGGCGGGGCGGCACCGTGGGCCGCGGCGGCGGACCGAGCTACCAGGCGATCCTGGCGCAGCCGCCCGGCACCGTGCGCGGCCAGATCCGCCTGACCGAACAGGGCGAGGTGATCGCCTCCAAGTACGCCAACCCCGAGATCGGCCGGCGCAACCTGGAGACGCTGGTGGCGGCGACGCTCGAGGCGACGCTGCTGCAGCCCACCAAGCCGGCGCCCAAGGCCTTCCTGCAGGCGGCCGAGGCGCTGTCGCAGGCGAGCATGAAGGCCTATCGCGGGCTGGTGTACGAGACGCCGGGCTTCGTGGACTACTTCTTCAGCGCCACGCCGATCCGCGAGATCGCCGAACTGAACATCGGCTCGCGGCCGGCCTCGCGCAAGCCCTCGCAGCGCATCGAGGACCTGCGGGCCATCCCCTGGAGCTTCAGCTGGGGCCAGTGCCGGCTCACGCTGAACGGCTGGTTCGGTTTCGGCAGCGCGGTCGCCGCCTTCCTCGCGGCCGGCGACCGCAAGGAGCAGGCCGCGCTGCTGCAGCGCATGTACCGCCAGTGGCCCTTCTTCAAGGCGCTGCTGTCCAACATGGACATGGTGCTGGCCAAGAGCGACCTCGCGCTGGGTTCGCGCTACTCCGAGCTGGTGCCGGACGGGCGCCTGCGGCGCCGCATCTTCGGCGCGATCGAGGCGGAATGGCAGCGCACGGTGGAGGCGCTGGCGATGATCACCGGGGAGAAACAGCGGCTGGCAAGCAATGCGGCGCTGGCGCGCTCGATCCGGCACCGCTTTCCCTACATCGACCCGCTGCACCACCTGCAGGTGGAGCTGGTGCGGCGCTGGCGCGCCGGCAGCGCGGACGAGCGCGAGCGGCGGGGCATCCACATCGCGATCAACGGGATCGCGGCGGGCTTGCGGAACACGGGCTGAAGGGCCTTCAGGTCCCGAGCAGCTCCCCCACCCCCTTGAGGTGATCCACCCGGTCGCACACCGCCTTCACCGCCATCAGGATCGGGATTCCCAGCAGCAGCCCCCACACACCCCACAGCCAGCCCCACGCCAGCACGCCGACGAACACGGCGACCGGGTTCATGCTGCTGGCCCTGCTGGTGGCCCAGGGCACCAGCAGGTAGCCCTCGATGGTGTTGATCACGAGCGAGGCGCCGGCCACGAACAGGGCCATGCGGGGTTCGCCGAATTGCAGGAAGGCGACCAGGGCCGCCGCGCCGGTGACGGCGACGTTGCCGACATAGGGCACGAGGTTCAGCACGCCCGCGGCGATGCCCCACACCGCGGCGTGCTTCAGCCCCACCAGCGCGAAGCAGATCCCGGTGGCAACCCCCACGCCCACGCTCGCGATCAGCTGCACCACGAGGTAGCGCTGCACCTGCGCGTTGATCTCGTCCAGCGCCTGCACGGTGAGCTTCTTCTCCGCCATGCCCGGCCCCGCGATCTTCACCAGCTTGCGCCGGAAGGTGTCGCCCGAAACGAGCAGGAAGTAGGTGAGGAAGGTGACCATCACCAGCTGCCCCAGCAGGCTGGCCAGCCCGAGCGTGCCGGTCCACAGGTAGTCGCGCAGGTCGAAGCGCGGTTTCTCCACCACCACGCGCGCCACGCCGCGCGTGGGCGGGGCGGTGCCGCCGCTTCCGCCCGCTTCCTCGGCGGCCTTCTGCAACTCCGCCGCGGCCTTCTGCACGGTTTCGAGCGCGGTGTCGGTCTTCCTCGGGCTGCGGTTGATCGAATCGCGCAGCTTGCGCGCGGCATCCGGCAGCGAGGTGATCAGATCGTTGGCGTCGTCGGACAGCGAGTACACGGCGGCGCCGGCGCCGCCCAGGATCGCGAGGATCAGCACCGCGGCGCTCGCCGCGCGCGGGATGCGCAGCCGCTGCAGCCCGTCCACCACGGGCGACAGCGCATAGGTGAAGACCAGCCCCACCATGAGCGGGATGAAGAAGCCGCTGGCCCAGCGCAGCACGGCGAGCACCGCGATGACGACCAGCACGGCGACGCCGACGCTGCGCGCGCCGCCGACAGGCAGGTGCAGCAGCACGTGCGGCGGCCCTTTCGGGTCCACCGGCGTGCGGGGGAAGTCCTCGGTCTCGGTCGGATCGGTGGGCGGCGCGTCCCTGGAGGGTTCGGAACTACTCAAAGCAGGATCTACTTCCCGAGCCCCCGGTCTCCTCGATGTCCTAGCTGGCGAGCGCCTCCCGGACGGCGCTGAGCTGGCGCCGCGACACCGACAGGGATTCGTCCACTCCGTTCAGCCGCACGGCCCAGCCTTCGCCTTCCTCGGCATCGTAATGCTTTTCGAGGGCCCGCACGGCGCGCCGCGAGACCAGCGCATTGCGGTGGACGCGCAGGAACTGCGTGCCGTGCCTTTCCTCGAGGTCGCTGAGCGACCCGTCCAGAATATAGCTGCGCGTGGCCGTCCGCACGGTGATGTATTTGAGTTCGGCCTTGAAATAGAGGACTTCGGCGACCGGCACCCGTTCGGTACGGCCGCGGTCCTGGATCACCAGGACCTCCTGCTCCGGCTCGGGCGCGCCGCGGCCCAGGCGGGCCTTCTCGACCCGGCCCAGCGCGGTCTCCAGGCGCTCCAGCCGGACCGGCTTGGTCAGGTAATCCACCGCCTCCAGCTCGAAGGCCGTCACGGCGTGTTCCGCATAAGCCGTCACGAAGACCACCGCGGGGGCGTCCGGCAGGGTGCGCAGCACCTGCGCCAGCGCCAGGCCGTCGGCGCCGGGCATGTGGATGTCGAGCAGCACGCCGTCGAACTGCTGGCGCCGCAGGTGTTCCATCGCCTGGGCGGCGTTGGCCGCTTCCGCCGTGGCTTCCGCTACGGGAGCCTTGCTCTCCGCGAGCAGCGTACGCAGGCGCGAACGCGCCAGCGGCTCGTCATCGACCAGCAGCATCTTCAAGGCCATTGCAGTCCTCCGTCAATGGCCGGCACGCGCGCGCGCGCCGGCCGGTTGCTCGCCCTCTGACGCGGCCCGGCGGGCGTTCATGCCGGGACCTCCATCCGCACCTGGTACAGCCCGTCGATGAGGGCTGTCTGGAACTGCGCCTGCACGTCGTGCAGCAGCCGCAGCCGGTCGCGCACGTTCTCCTGTGCCACACCGTGCCCGCGACGCCCCTGCCCCGCCGGCACCGTGTTGGTCACCCGGATCACCACCGTGCTGCCGCGACGCTGGGTCGTGACCTTGACGTCCGCCCCGGTGGGACTCGGGTCCACGCCGTGCTTGACCGCATTCTCCACCAACGGCTGCAAAAACAATGCAGGCACGCGCGCGCTGCCCGCGCGCGGGTCGATGGACCACTCCACCCGCAGGCGCTCGCCGAAACGCACCTGTTCGATCGCGAGGTAATGCCGGGCAACCCGGACTTCCTCCGCCAGGGTGGCGGAATCCCCTTTGCTCACGAGGGCATGGCGGAACAACTCGCTGAGGTCCTCCAGCAGGGTTTCGGCCTTGGCGGGGTCTTCCCGCACCAGGGCGATCGCGCTGTTCAGGCTGTTGAAAAGGAAATGCGGCCGGATGCGGGCCTGCAGTTCCGCCAGCCGCGCCGTGGTTTCGGCGGGCAGCCGGCTCTTGGCGCGCAGCACCAGGGCGACGACCATCACGCTCGACAGCAGGGCGCCGGTGAAACCGGAGGCCACCCAGGGCATCGGTCCGGCGGCGGGGGCGGCCAGCGCCAGGATCCCGCAGCCATAGAGGCCGCAGACGGTGCCCAGGGCCACCCCGAACGCCTGCTGCCCCCCATCGGGCAGCCGCGCCAGCATCCACTTGCAACTGCAGGTGACCACCAGCCAGCCCAGCGCCCCGGGCAGGGCCGCGGCGCTGAGGATGGCGAGCCGCTGCACCCACTGGGCGAGCGAATCGGCGCCGAACATGGCGCCCACGCCCATGACCGCCTCCACGAACAGCACGGCGCGCAGGACCACGCCCATGTGGCAGGCATCGAAGATCGCCTTGTGCCGGGGGGCGGCGGCCTTGGCCGGCTCCCGGGACAGTTCCTGGAACGCGGATAATAGCTTTGAGTCGTCCATCACCAACGAGGCCGCGCGGGAGCGCGGCGCAGTGACCTCCTTCGGTCAGCATTATTGGTGAAGCGGCCTCCCCTGCCCATCTGCAAGCGCTTACGTGCATCCCCTATGAGCCAACTCGATCAGAAATCCGAGGCATGGTCCGCCCTGTTCAGCGAGCCCATGAGCGACCTCGTCAAACGCTACACCGCCAGTGTCTTTTTCGACAAGCGACTGTGGCAGGCCGATATCGCGGGCTCCCTGGCGCACGCGGCGATGCTGGCGAAACAGGGTGTCATTTCCGCAACGGACCTTGCCGACATCCGCCGCGGGATGGAGCAGATCCGCAACGAAATCGCCTCCGGCGCCTTCGAGTGGAAGCTCGATCTGGAGGACGTGCACCTCAATATCGAGGCGCGCCTGACGCAGCTGGTGGGCGACGCCGGCAAGCGCCTGCACACCGGGCGAAGCCGCAACGACCAGGTCGCGACCGACGTGCGCCTGTGGCTGCGGGGCGAAATCGACCTGATCGCGGACCTGCTGGTGGGACTGCAGAAGGCCCTGGTCGGGATCGCGGAGAAGAACGTCGACGTGGTGCTGCCCGGGTTCACGCACCTGCAGGTCGCGCAGCCGGTGAGCTTCGGGCACCACATGCTCGCCTACGTGGAAATGTTCGCGCGCGACCACGAGCGCATGCTGGACGTGCGCCGGCGCGTCAACCGCCTGCCGCTCGGGGCGGCGGCGCTGGCCGGCACCACCTACCCGCTCGATCGAGAGTCCGTCGCGCGGGAGCTGGGCATGGAAGGCGTCTGCCAGAACTCGCTGGACGCGGTGAGCGACCGCGACTTCGCCATCGAGTTCGCGGCGGCCGCCTCGCTGGTGATGGTGCACGTGAGCCGCTTCTCGGAGGAACTGATCCTCTGGATGTCGCAGAACTTCGGCTTCATCCGCATCGCCGACCGCTTCACCACCGGCTCGTCGATCATGCCGCAGAAGAAGAACCCGGACGTGCCGGAACTGGCACGGGGCAAGACCGGGCGCGTGGTCGGCCACCTGATGGGCCTGATCACGCTGATGAAGGGGCAGCCGCTGGCCTACAACAAGGACAACCAGGAAGACAAGGAGCCGCTGTTCGACACCGTCGACACGCTGAAGGACACGCTGCGCATCTTCGCCGAAATGATCGACGGCATCACCGTGCAGCCACAGGCCATGGAGCAGGCGGCGCTCAAGGGCTACGCGACGGCCACCGACCTCGCCGACTACCTGGTGAAGAAGGGCCTGCCGTTCCGCGACGCCCACGAGACGGTGGCGCATGCGGTGAAGGCGGCGCTGTCCCACAACTGCGATCTGTCGGAGCTGCCGCTGGCGGTGCTGCAGCAGTTCCATCCGGCGATCGGGAAGGATGTGTACGACGCGCTGTCGCTGCGCGGATCGTTGAATGCGCGAAACACATTGGGCGGCACCGCGCCGGCGCAGGTGCGGGCGCAGATCGCGCGGCACAAGCAGCGGCTGGCTGGCTGAAGGGCGACCAGCCCGCGGCCAGCCGGTCCAATTGGTCGCCATGAAGCCAGGCGCCGGCACAGGCTGGCGCCCGACTTCGCCCCCAGGGCGCCGCCGGGGGTCGTGCGGTAGCTCTTCAAGAGCTCTCAAAAAGCAGGGCTGGCGCGCGAGGGGCCGACGTCCCGGCCTCCGCCTCGCCGGCGGAGGTCGCTGACTTCCTGCAGGAAAAGAATCGCTTCTGGGTCGGGCCGGCCAAAGATTCAGGCGTCAAAGCGGGCTGAAGGGGCCAAGGGCTGAGCCCCTGCTGGGGGCCGGTCTGCGCGCGGCTCGCCGGGCCGATTCGGCTTCTTGGTGGAAGCTGACTGCGCTTGCCTTACTTTTCTCACATCTAGTTACTATTTCGCCGAGCCTGCATTGGCGGGCATGGAGGCAACTGGCGCCGTCTCGTACGGCGCCGTTGCTGCAGCTTGAGCTGGATGTCTCGGCTCCGTTTTCTCAGCATTTTCATTTCAACCGGACTCTCTCATGAAAGCAAAACTCTTCTCCGCTCTGGTCCTGACCGGCCTCGCCCTGGTCGCGCAGCAATCCTTTGCCGCTCCTGATGGCACGATCACCTTCAAAGGCATCGTCCTGGACACAACCTGCACGATCAACGGCGGCGGCACTGCTGCGGATTTCACCGTCACGCTTCCGCAGGTGAACAAAACCCAGTTGAGTACCGCCGGCGCTATTGCTGGCAAGACGCCGTTTGTCCTGCAACTGACCAACTGCCCGACATTCGCGACCAAGGTGCACGCCTTCTTCGAAGGTGTCTCCGTAACGAACGGTCGTCTCAACAACAGCGCCACAAACGGCGCCGCCAACGTGCAGATTCAACTGCTAAAGACGGATGGGACCAACCAGATCAACGTTAACGACAACGCGCAGAGCTACGACTATGCGAACCCGAGCAGCGGTAATGCGACTCTGACTTACAACGCCCAGTACTACGCCAATGGCGCCGCTGCCGGCGCCGGCCAAGTTACTGCCACCGCCACCTACACCCTCATTTACGAGTAAGCAGCAGGCTACAGATAGGCAGTGTGCTGGGCCGCGCTCTTGGGCCGGCCCTCCCACTGAACCCGGGGAGCTAACATGAATGGCGCGCGACTCATTCGATATGGAAGGGCCCTCGCCCTGCTCGGTTTCGGGCTGGCCGCGGTCCTACATGCGCAGGCTTCGGTGGTGATCGCGGGAACCCGCGTGATCTACAACGCCAAGGAGCGCGAACTCACCGTCAAGCTGAGCAACGAGGGGCAACTGCCCGCACTCACCCAGGTGTGGCTGGACAAGGGAGACCCCTCCGCGTCGCCCGCGACGATTTCGGTACCCTTCACGGTGACGCCCCCGGTGGCGCGCATCGACCCGGCCAAGGCCCAGACGCTACGCATCTTCTATACCGGCGAGCCCCTGCCGCAGGACCGCGAGTCGGTCTTCTGGCTCAATGTGCTCGAAGTTCCGCCCAAGGCCAAGGAGCAGAGCCAAGGCGAAACGAACAAGCTGCAACTGGCGTTCCGCACGCGTATCAAGCTCTTCTTCCGCCCTGCCGGATTAACCGGTTCGGCCCAGGAAGCGCCCGCGCAGATCGAATGGCGCCTACGCCGCGAGGGCGGGCAGACCTCGCTCGAAGCGCGGAATCCCACGCCCTATTTCGTCTCCTTCGCCTCGCTGGAGGTGGCAGGGCCGGGAGCGTCGGCGAAGCTCGACCAGGGCGGCATGGTCGGCCCGGGCGAGACCAAGAAGTTTCCCCTCTCTCGCGAAACGCCGGCGGGCGCCTTGAAACTGCGCTACCAAGCCATCAACGACTATGGCGGCGCCATCACCGGAGAGTCCCTGCTGCATTGATCTTCTTGGGCTCTCTGACCGCGTGACCCGCGGCATTTTCCTGACGAGGACCGCTCTTCCCCTGGGCCGGCCAGCTCCGCTCGCCGGCAGGGATTTGTGTTTGCCTGGACTTTCCACGACAGCCTGCCATGCGTGCCCATCCAGCTTCTCCGCTGACCCACCCCCGAATCGGCAGGGCCGTATGCCTGCTGATCGTGGGCGCGTCCGCTGGCGCCGCCTCGGCCGCCAGCGAAGCCGCAGACGTGGAGTTCGACGCCGCCTTCCTGCGCAACACCGGGGGGGCGCCCATCGACGCGAGCCGCTTCAAGCGGGGCAATGCCGCAGCGCCCGGCGACTACCGCGCCGAGCTCTATGTCAACCAGATCGGGCAGGGGCGCATCGACGTGTTGCTACGGCAGGTCGGAAAGGACAGCCCGGACGTCCGGCCCTGCTTCGATCGTGCCCTGCTCGATCGCATCAGCGTGGACCCGGCTCGCCTCGCCGCGCAGGCCAATGCCCGCCTGGACGCTGGACCAGGTGCATGCGTCCCACTCGACACCTTGGTACAGGGGGCCACGGCGAGCTTCGACCTGGGTGAGCAGCGCCTGGATGTGAGCGTTCCGCAGGCCGCCATGACACGCCAGGCCCGGGGCTACGTGGACCCGCAGTACTGGGACGAAGGCATCACTGCGGCCTTGCTGCAGTACAACGCCAACCTCTTCCACAGCGACAGCCAGGGCGCGGCTTCGACCAGCGGCTACCTCGGTTTGACGGCCGGCCTCAACCTCGGCGCCTGGCGCCTGCGCCACCGCGGCAGCTTCACGCACGAAGAGCAGGCGGGCAACCGTTACCAGAGCGTGCAGGCCAGCCTGCAGCGCTCCCTCATCCCGCTGCAAAGCCAGCTCGTGCTGGGCGACGCGTTCACCGACGGCGCCCTGTTCGACAGCGTCGGCTTTCGCGGCATCCAGCTCGCCAGCGACGATCGCATGCATCCCGAGTCGCAGCGCGGTTATGCGCCCACGGTGCGCGGCATCGCGCGCAGCAATGCGCGCGTGCAGATCCGGCAGAACGGCAACCTCATCTACGAAACCACCGTCGGCGCCGGCCCCTTCGAGATCGACGACCTGTATCCGACCGGCTACGGCGGCGACCTGGAACTGACGCTCACCGAAGCCGATGGCAGCGTGCACGTCTCGCGCGTTCCCTATGCGGCCGCCGTCAACGCCCTGCGCCCCGGCAGCACCCGCTACAGCCTCACGGCTGGGCAGTACCGCAACGCCTCGAGCAACGGCGCCAAGCCCTTGCTGCTGCAAGGCACCATTCAGCACGGCTTCACCAACCTGTGGACCGGCTACGGCGGCGCCGTGCTGTCCAAGGACTATGCCGCCGCAGGCGCAGGCATCGCGCTGAACACCGACTACGGCGCCGTCGGCGCCGACCTCACCTATGCGGCGACGCTGGTGCCCGGGCAGCCCGAGCACCGCGGCGAGAGCATGCGCCTGAACTACAGCAAGCTGCTGGCGCCTACCAATACCAACGTCACCTTGGCGGCCTATCGCTATTCGACCCGAGGCTACCTGGGCCTGGCCGATGCCATCAGCCTGGGCGACCAGCAGGGCCGACTGGACCTGGCCATCCGGGGCATAGAGCGCGGGAAGCTCCTGGCCACGGTGGACCAGCGCCTGCCCGAGAGCTGGGGCAACTTCTACCTGTCCGGCTCGGTCCAGGAGTACTGGAACCGCACCGGTCGCGATGTGCAGTTCCAGGCGGGCTACAACAACAGCTACAAGGGCGTCAGCTACGGCGTGTCGCTGGCACGCCAGCTCGATCCCGTCACGAGGAGAACGGACGACCGCCTCGTGTTCAGCCTCAGCCTTCCCCTCGGCAACGACGCTCACGCGCCTTACCTGACCAGCAGCATGCAGCGTGACTCCTCCGGCGGCAACAGTCTCCAGGCCAGCGTGACCGGAACGCTGGGCGCGGACAACGCCTTCTCCTACGGCCTGAACCTCGGGCGCACGAGCAACGCCGGCGCCGCGGCCGAGGGCAGCGTGGCTGGAAGCGTCTCCTACATTTCGCCCATGGCCACAGTTGGCGCCAGTGCCAGCCGAAGCAGCGGCTACTCGCAGCTGAGCGCGACCCTCTCCGGCGGGCTGGTGGCCTACTCCGGCGGCCTCGTCTTCAGCCCCAGCCTGGGCGACACGGTCGCCGTGGTGGAGGCCGAGGACGCGGCCGGCGCGCGGGTGAGCAACGGCAGCGGCCTGCGCGTCGACCCGTGGGGCCACGCCCTCGTCTCGGGCCTCGTTCCCTTCGCGCGCAACCAGATCGACATCGATCCGCAGGGGCTGCCCCTGAACGTCGAACTCAAGTCCACCATGCAGCAAGTCGCTCCCACCGCCGGGGCCGTGGTCAGGCTGAAGTTCGAAACGGAGAACACCGGCCGCACGGCCATCATCGATGGCAGGCAGGCCGACGGCAATCCCCTGCCCTTCGGTGCCGAAGTGCGCGACACGGGCGGCCTGGCCGTGGGCAGCGTGGCCCAGGGCGGGCGCATCTTCGCCCGCGGTCTGAAGGAGGACGGGGGCGAGCTGATCGTCGTGCTGGACGCCGAGCACGCCCGCCAATGCCGCCTGCCCTACCGCCTGCCGGCCGGCCAGGGCGCCCGGTCGGATGCGGTGAGCCTGACCAGCGGCGTGTGCAGCGAGCAGACGGCTGCACTGCCAAGCGGGCTCGCCCTGGTCCTCGCCACTCAGATTCTTCCCCGATGATGCACGCCTTCCTGAAATTCGCGCTGGCGACCCTGCTTCCGCTGTTTTTCCTGCATCAGGGGGCCTGGGCCAGCTGTCTCAAACCCAACAACGACAAATCCATCAAGATCAACCTGCCGAACACTGTGTACGTTTTCCAGAATGCTGCCATAGGGACGGTTGTCTGGTCGAACACGGCAGGCAGCAACTCGCCGGCCGTCCGCATCACTTGCGCGGGCCAGACCTACGGCGTCCACAAGTACGCGGACGGCCTGGTTGCGGTGGCCGGAATGACCGCTGTCTACCAGACCAGCGTGCCGTACCTCGGCATCAAGGTGGTCGAAACCATGAGCTATACCGTGGTCGGCACCGCCGTGACGCGTTGGTTCAGCCCACCGGTCAACTTCGACGGACAGTGGGCGCGCCCCTCGTACCAGGTGTCGCTGGTGGTGACCGGCCCGGTGACGGGCGATCAGAACTTCAACATGCCGAAACCGCTCGCCCGGGACTATGCCAGTGACTCCCCGGCCAGTTTGCAGAACGAATACGTGCTCCACGAGCTGGAAGTCTCGAGCACCAACATCAGGGTCAACAAGGCAGGCTCGCCCTGCACCACGGCCAACGTGTCCGCCAACCTCGGCACCCAGCAAGCGTCCGCCTTCACTGGCATCGGCTCGTTCACGTCGGCTGCGAGTTTCAACATCCAGCTGGCGAATTGCCCGATCGGCATGAGCGCCATCACGTACCAGATCGACCCTACCACGGCAGTCGTGGCCAACACCGGACAGTCGGTCGTGACGCTCAATGCGGGTTCCACGGCGACGGGGGTCGGGGTCCAATTGCTCGATGGCAGCGGGACGCCGTTCCCGCTGGGATCGCCGACCAGCCTGGGTAACGCCGGCGGCAGCTACACCATTCCCCTGAAGGCCCGCTTCTACCAGACCGGCGGCACCGTCGGGGGAGGCACGGCCAATGCGGCGATGACCTTCACCATCACGTACCAATGATGCGTCGGCGGCGCTGACGATGTCGAGCTGCCTCCCGGGACGCGGCTACCATCACGTCCCAAAGAGGAGACCCCCCTTGCCCGTGATCACCAACATCGAGGACCTGCGCGTCCTCGCCCAGCGGCGCGTGCCGCGCATGTTCTACGACTACGCCGATTCAGGCTCCTGGACGGAGAGCACCTACCGCGCCAACGAAGCCGACTTCGACCGCCTCCTGCTGCGCCAGCGGGTGGCGGTGAACATGGAAGGCCGCAGCACCCGCACGACCATGGTCGGCCAGGACGTTGCCATGCCGGTGGCGATCGCGCCGACCGGCCTCACGGGCATGCAGCACGCGGATGGCGAGATCCTCGCGGCGCGGGCCGCCAAGAAAGCAGGGGTCCCGTTCACGCTGTCGACGATGAGCATCTGCTCCATCGAGGACGTGGCCGAGGGCACGGGCGGGCACCCGTTCTGGTTCCAGCTGTACGTGATGCGCGACCGGGGCTTCATCGAGAGCCTGATCGACCGCGCCAAGGCGGCCGGCTGCTCCGCCCTGGTGCTCACGCTGGACCTGCAGATCCTGGGCCAGCGCCACAAGGACCTGAAGAACGGCCTCTCGGCGCCGCCCAAGCTGACGGTGCCCAACATCCTGAACATGATGACCAAGCCGCGCTGGTGCCTGGGCATGCTGGGCACCCGCCGGCGCCAGTTCGGCAACATCGTCGGCCACGTCAAGGGCGTCGGCGACATGGGCTCCCTGTCGGAGTGGACCGCCAAGCAGTTCGATCCGCGCCTGTCCTGGCAGGACGTGGAGTGGATCAAGAGCCGCTGGGGCGGCAAGCTGATCCTGAAAGGCGTGCAGGACGAGGAGGACGCGCGCCTGGCCGCCGACTCCGGGGCCGACGCGGTGATCGTGTCGAACCACGGCGGCCGCCAGCTCGATGGCGCGCCGTCCTCCATCTCCGCCCTGCCCCACATCGTGGACGCGGTGGGCGACCGCATCGAGGTGCACATGGACGGCGGCATCCGATCCGGCCAGCACGTGCTGAAGGCGGTGGCGCTCGGGGCGCGCGGCGTCTACATCGGCCGGGCGATGCTCTATGGCCTGGGGGCGATGGGCGAGGAAGGCGTGGAAAAGGCGCTGGCCATCATCCGCAACGAGCTCGACCTGTCGATGGCGTTCTGCGGCCGCACGGACATCCGCAGCGTGGACCGCGGCATCCTGCTGCCCGCCGGCTACTGACCGACGACCATCGGGTTGATCCCGCTGCAGATGGAACTGTTGGCCGCCTGCTGCCACAGCAGCAGCGGCGGCTGCACCGCGCGCCAGGTCGCGTGGGGATCGCGCGAGTCGGCCACCGCCGTGAGGTAGGGCAGCCCGTGCTGGCGCGCCAGCGAAGCCGGGAGTGCGTGCATCTCCGGGCGGCTCGCCACACCGATCAGCGCCGGCGGATGCCGCACGCCCTGGAAGGCGCGCGTCACCCGCTCCATCAGCTGAGAATTCCGCTCGGGGTCGATCGACAGCAGCAGCACGACATGCGAGTAGTCCGGGATAAAGGCGCGGGTGAGCGGCAGGTGCAGGCCGTGGCGCGCCATCGCGATCACGCGCCAGACGCGCCCTTCCTGCTCGAAGTCGACGTAGTCGGTGCCGACGTCCAGCTCGATCGCACCGGCGAAGCGGCGGTGGACGATCTCCACGCAGTGGCGCTCGCCCAGCCAGCGCACCAGCTCGAAGGAGCCCATGCCGTGGGCCGCGCAGACCAGCACGCGCTGGAAGGCATCGGGGTCCTGCTGGCGCATCGCGCCGGGATGCTGCATGGGCGTCGAGAGCCGCCGCCACACCGCCGCAGGCGAGAACTGCATGCCGTCGTCGACCTGCTGCTTCAGCTGCCGCACCCGCATTTCCATTTCGGCGGACGTTTCCCTGCACTGGGCGATGGCCATCGACCAGGGGCCGCTCAGGAGGCGCGGGCCGCGGCTGCGGTGCACGATGCGCAGGTCGAAGTGGCGCAGGTCGCCGGCCACCCGTTCCATGATGTCCTGGAGGGCGGGCGCGGGGCCTTCCTTCCATTGGACGAACCAGCCGGACTGGTGCAGCAGCGCCGTCGCGATGCCCGCCGGCTCGTTGTGCTTCAGCGCGCTCGCCCGGATCTTCTCCATCTCCTGGTACACCGACTGGCGGATCGAAGCCTGGCTGGCGTACATGATCCTGGCCACCGGGCCTTCGGCGCTGTCGAGTCCGTGCTGAGCTTCCCAACCGTCCATGCCGGCATCATCCAGATCCATGAATAGGAACGCTTGTCTTACATCAACCGGCCTTCCGGCTGAGCCATCCGGCAGTCGAAAGGACAATCGGTAAGTGACTTTTGCCCGCCGAATCGCCCACCTCGACATGGACGCCTTCTTCGCGTCCGTCGAACTGCTGCGCTATCCGCAGCTCAAGGGCCTGCCCGTGGTGATCGGCGGCGGCCGCCGCCAGGCCGACGATGCCCTGCTGCAACGCTTCGCCGACCGGCCGCTGGCCAGGATCCCCGTCGAGGCGTTCCCGCTGCTGCGGGACTACGTCGGCCGCGGCGTGATCACGACCGCCACCTACCCGGCGCGCCAGTTCGGCGTGGGCTCCGCGATGGGCATGATGAAGGCCGCGCGGCTGTGCCCGCAGGCGATCGTGCTGCCGGTGGACTTCGACGAGGTGCGCCGCTTCTCGCGCACCTTCAAGTCCGTGATCCGCGAGATCGCGCCGGTGATGGAGGACCGCGGGATCGACGAGGTGTACATCGACTTCACCGAAGTGCCGGGCGGCCAGCGCGAAGGCGGCCGGGTGCTGGCCCGCCTGATCCAGAAGTCGATCTTCGAGGCGACCGGCCTCACCTGCTCCATCGGCGTGGCGCCCAACAAGCTGATCGCCAAGATGGCCAGCGAATTCAGCAAGCCCAACGGCATCTCCATCGTGGCCGAGGGCGACCTGGAGGCGAAGATCTGGCCGCTGCCGGTGCGCAAGATCAACGGCATCGGCCCGAAGTCCGGGGCGAAGCTCGAGCAGCTGGACATCCGCACCATCGGCGAACTGGCGGCCCGGCCGCGCGAGTGGCTGGTCGCCCATTTCGGCCAGGCCTACGGCGCCTGGATGCACGAGGCTTCCTGGGGCCGCGACGAGCGGCCGGTGGTGACCGAAAGCGAGCCGGTCTCGATGAGCCGGGAGACCACCTTCGAGCGCGACCTGCACGCGGTGCGCGACCGCGCCGAACTGGGCGCGATCTTCACCGACCTGTGCACCCGCGTCGCCGAGGACCTGCAGCGCAAGGGCTACGTCGGCAAGACGATCGGCATCAAGCTGCGCTACGACGACTTCCGCACCGCCACGCGCGACCACACGCTGGACCACTTCACCGCCGATCCCGCGCTGATCCGGCGCACGGCCGGGCAGTGCCTCAAGCGCGTGGACCTGAAGCAGCGCCTGCGCCTGCTGGGGGTGCGGGTCGGCAAGCTGGCGCGGGCGGACGCCGTTGCCACGGCGGCAGCGCCGTCCGGGT
Source organism: Ramlibacter monticola (assembly GCF_016722785.1). Classification (GTDB taxonomy): domain Bacteria; phylum Pseudomonadota; class Gammaproteobacteria; order Burkholderiales; family Burkholderiaceae_C; genus Ramlibacter; species Ramlibacter monticola. Next base: position 171,990 of record NZ_JAEQNE010000008.1, read on the forward strand.
CGGACGAAGCCGCCCCTCGCGCGGAGGAACGCACGCCGGACCTGTTCCAGGATTCACGACAGCCGCCGGACGTCGGCTGACAGCCGGAATGGCCCAACGGTGCATTGACCTTCCTGACGCGGAACTTACACTGAGCCTCAGACCTTCCAGTTCAGCGGGGGGCGGCAGCGGAGGCTTCAATGGACCTGGACGCACTGCAGCGCATCAAGCGGTGGCATGTTGCCCACCAGAACGACCACCCGGTCGAGTACCACATGTGGGACGCCATGCTGACGTTCTGGCTGGCCGGCTGGGTCGGATGGATCCCCGCCTTCACCTTCGATGCGCTCTGGGCGGCGCCCCTGCTGGCAGTGGCCATGTCCGCACCCACGCTCTACGTCACCTGGCGCGCCCGCGCCCACCGGGCCCGGCGCCTGCGTTGCGACTGGATCGGCGTCAGGTAATCACTGTCGCGCCGTGCGCACGTTGCGCGGCAGCGCCATCGGGTGGCTGGTGCGCAGCGGATTGATGTCGAGCCCGCCGCGCCGGGTATAGCGCGCGTACACCGCCAGCCGCGTCGGCCGGCACTGCCGCCACAGGTCCATGAAGATGCGCTCCACGCACTGTTCGTGGAACTCGTTGTGGTTGCGGAAGCTCACCAGGTAGCGCAGCAGGCCCTCCTGGTCGATCTGCGGGCCCGCGTAGCCGATCCGCACGCTGCCCCAGTCCGGCTGGCCCGTCACCAGGCAGTTGCTTTTCAGCAGGTTGCTGGTCAGCACCTCTTCCACCGGCGGTTCGCCTTCCGCGGTTTTCAGCCACTGCGGGGCGGGCGTGTAGTCGGTGCATTCGATGTCGAGCCGGTCGAGGCTGAGCCCGTCGAGCTCGTGCACCGGCTCCTGGTCGAACAGTTCCGGCAGCACCAGCCGCACGCCGATGGTCGCCGGCGCCGGCGCGCCGCGCCAGACTGCTTCGCTGAGGTCGGCGCGCAGCCGCTGCCTCACCTCCTCGGCGCTGCCGAACTGCGTGCCGCTGAAGCTGCCGAGATACAGCTTGAGCGACTTGCTCTCCACGATGTTCGGGGTCTCGCAAGGCACGGTGAAGTGGGCGATGGCGACTTGCGGCTTGCCGCGCGCATTGAGCCAGCTCAGTTCGAACGCGGTCCAGAGATCGGCGCCGAAGAAAGGGAGCGCGCCGGCGATCCCGATCTCCTCCCGCTTGGGCGCGCGGGAGATGGGAAACAGCAGGCTGGGGTCGTACTGGTCGGCGTAGCGGGACGGCTTGCCCAGCTGCGACGCTTCGGCGGAATTCATGATGGAGAGACTAGCCGGAGATGGTCCACGAGGGGCGGCAGCAGGCGCTCGACCACCCCTGGCGGAAGGTCATGCCCCATGCCGGGAATGGTGACGAGCCGCGCGCCCGGGATGCGCCGCGCGGTGTCGATGCCGCAGGCGACGGGCACCAGCGGATCGGCCTCGCCGTGCAGGACGAGCGTGGGCGCGCGCACCGCGTGCAGGGCGGCGGCGCGGCCGGTGTCGGCGGCGATTGCGGCGAGCTGCCGCGCACTGCCCGCCGGATGGTAGCCGCCGCGCCGGAGGGAATCGAGGATGCGCTGCCGCAGCACGTCCGGCGGCTCCGGCCAGCCCGGGCTGCCGATCGCCTGGAACAGGCGCACGTAATGCGAGAGCAGCGCCGCCTCGCTGCGGTCGTGCGGGCGTCCCAGCAGGACCTGCAGCACGCGAGGATGCGGCCCCGGCAGGTGGCGCGCCCCGCTCGAACTCATGACGCTGGTCAGCGAGAGCACGCGCGCCGGCGCCGCCAGCGCCATGCGCTGCGCCACCATGCCGCCCATGCTGGCGCCGACGACGTGGGCCCGTGCGATGCCCAACGCATCCAGCACGCCGAAGGCATCGGCCGCCAGGTCTTCCAGCGTGTAGGGCGCGCGCACCGGCAGCCCCATGCGCCGCTTCAGGCTTTCCCACAGCAGGTTGGGCGCGGGCAGGTGATCGAGCCAGGTCGAAAGGCCGATGTCGCGGTTGTCGAAGCGGATCACGCGGTGGCCCGCCGCCACCAGCGCGTCGACCAGCGCCTGCGGCCACGCGGTGAGCTGCATGCCCAGGCCCATGACCAGCAGCACCGGCGGTGCGCCGGCCGGGCCATGGTCTTCGACCTCCAGGGCCAGGCCGTTCGCGCCGACCTTCATTTACTCGAAGCGGCGCTCACGCAGCCACTTGGTCGCGATCCACTTGGTGCCGGCCAGCACCGGGGCGCCGCCATGCAGCGTGCGGGTCGAGGGGTGCGGGCGCTCGTAGTTGAAGAACACGGCGTTGCCCCGCTTGGGCGCGACCTCCAGGCGGACGTCGGGGAACACCGTGGCGCCGCCCTTGTCCGGTTCGCCCAGGTAGATCACCAGGGTGGCCACGCGCTGGCCGCCACGGCGCAGGATGGTGGGCGTGCCCGGCTCCGCGGGATCGAAGTAGTCGTAGTGCGGCTTGTATTCGGCGCCCGCCCCGTACTTCAGGATCTGCAGGCCCTCGCCGTTCTCCTCGGGCCAGTTCACCAGCCTCGCGATGCGCTGCTCGATGCGGCGCACCAGCTCGGTCTCCCCGCGCTGGAAGAACATCCCCTGGCTGGTCCGGTCGTCGTTGACCTCCTCGCCGCCGGTCTTGGTGGCCACCGTGAGCGAGCGCGCCAGCCGCGGCGTGGCCAGTTCGATCAGCTGCTCGCATTCCTCGTCCGAAAGCAGCCCGCCGAACACCACCACCCGCGGGCTGTACATGTTCTGCAGCACGGCCACCTTGCGGTCGCCCCCGTCGAGGTACAGCGGCGACTCGGCCAGGTCGGGTTCGGGCACCGTCGCGGCAGGCGGCAGGCCCTGGGCCACGGCCTTGCGCTCCAGGTGTCCGCGCAGGACTTCTTCCATGGCGTCGATGGCCACGTCCTCGCTCCAGCCCGAAGCCAGCATGGCCTTCAGCACCGAATCGGCGCCGTGCCCGGCCTCGGCCTGGTCCACGATCCACTTGCGCAGGTCGGGCGTGACCTGCTGCTTGCTGCCCGTCGTGCTCATGATGCGGTCCTGCGCCGGAACACCATCCGCTCGGGCTGCGACGCAGCCGGATCGAAGCGGTAGCCTTCCAGTTCGAATGCTTCCAGTTTGCGCGGGGTCTCCACCCGGTGCGAGATGGCGTAGCGCGCCATCAGGCCGCGCGCCTTCTTGGCGGAGAAGCTGATGATCTTCCAGTTCCCGCCCTTCCATTCCTCGAACACGCAGTCGATCACCCGCGCCTTGAGCGCCTTGCGGTCGACCGCCTTGAAATACTCCTGCGACGCGAGGTTGATCACCACCGGCGTCTTGTCGGCCGACAGCGCCTCGTTGAGGCAGGCGGAGATCCGGCTGCCCCAGTACTGGTAGAGGTTGGACGCCGCGTCCACCTTGAGCGAGGTGCCCATCTCCAGCCGGTAGGGCTGCATTCGGTCCAGCGGCCGCAGCACGCCGTAGAGGCCGCTCAGGATGCGCAGGTGCTGCTGCGCCCACTCCAGCTCGCCGGCGCCCATGCGGCGCGCCTGCAGGCCGTCGTAGACGTCGCCGTCGAAGGCCAGCACGGCCTGGCGCGAATTGAGCCCGGTGAACTTGGGCGTCCAGGCCTGGTAGCGCGCCACGTTCAGGGCCGCCAGCGGGTCGCTGATCTCCATCAGGCTGGCCAGCTGCTGCGGCGAGTACCTTCGGAGCACCTCGATCAGCCGCGCCGCGTCGGCCGCGAAGGCCGGCAGGGTGTGCGGGACATCCGGGATGGGTGACGCATAGTCCAGCGTCTTGGCGGGGGACAGCAGGAACAGCATGGCTCAGGAACGCCAGGCCCGCGCCACCAGCCACTGGACGGTGGCCACGGCGAAGACCAGGGCGGCATAGGTCGCCATCTTGCCGTCGCGGCCGAAGTACCAGAGCCCGGCGCCCAGCGCCGCCAGGCCTGCTGCGCAATTGATAGCAAGGCGGGCCCACCAGCCAGGCCCCGCGGTGGTACGGGGCAGGACCAGGGGAGCGGCCAGGGTGACCCCCAGCGCCACCACCAGGGCGGGCGCGGCGAAGCTCAGCAGGTGATCGAGGAGTTCGAAAAAGCCCAAGAGACCCTCAATTGATCTGGGACAAGTGCCAATGAACCAAGTGTAAGTGCTTGAATCTCATCAGATTTTATAATTCGGTCATGGCTGTCTGGGCACTGGGCATCAACCACAACACGGCTCCCGTCGATCTGCGGGGGCGGTTTGCGTTCGCGCTCGACCAGATCGCGCCCACCCTGCACTCGCTGCGCACCAATGTCGGCAACAGTCTCGGCCGCCAGCCGGAGGCCGCCATCCTGTCGACGTGCAACCGCACGGAGATCTACTGCGCGGGCAGGCAGCACGAGATCGAGACCACGCTGGAGTGGCTGGCCCGCTCCGGCCAGGTGAACCCCGCCGTCGTGCGCGAGCACTCGTACATGCTGCAGGACGCCGGGGTCGCCCGCCATGCCTTCCGCGTGGCGAGCGGGCTCGATTCGATGGTGCTGGGCGAGGCGCAGATCCTCGGCCAGCTGAAGGATGCCGTGCGCGTGGCCGACGAGGCCGGCGCCCTGGGCACCACGCTGAACCAGCTGTTCCAGCGTTCCTTCGCCGTGGCCAAGGAAGTGCGCACGTCCACCGAGATCGGCGCGCACTCCATCAGCATGTCGGCCGCCGCCGTGCGGCTGGCGGGCAACCTGTTCGAGGACCTCACCAAGGTGAAGGTCCTGTTCGTCGGCGCCGGCGAGATGATCGAGCTGGCCGCCACGCACTTCGCCGCCAGGAGCCCGAAGGGCATCGCCATCGCCAACCGCACGCTGGAGCGCGGCGAGAAGCTCGCCACCCGCTTCGGCGGCGAGGTGATGCGCCTGGCCGACCTGCCCTCGCGCCTGCACGAATTCGACGTGATCGTCAGTTCCACCGCCAGCCAGCTGCCGATCATCGGCCTGGGCGCGGTGGAGCGCGCCCTCAAGGCCCGCAAGCACCGCCCCATGTTCATGGTGGACCTGGCCGTGCCGCGCGACATCGAGCCCGAGGTCAAGGCGCTGGAAGACGTGTACCTGTACACCGTGGACGACCTCGCCCACGTGGTGCAGACCGGCCATGCCAACCGGCAGGCCGCGGTGGCCCAGGCCGAGGCCATCATCGACGCCGGCGTGCAGAGCTTCGTGCACTGGATGGACCAGCGCGGCACGGTGCCGCTGATCCAGCAGCTGAATCAGCAGACCGACGAGTGGCGCACCGTGGAACTGGCGCGCGCCCGCAAGCTGCTGGCCAAGGGCGAGGACATCGATACCGTGCTGGAGGCCCTGTCCCGCGGCCTCACCCAGAAGATGCTGCACGGCGCCATGGCCGAACTGCGCGGCGGCGACGCCGAGTCGCGCCAGCGCGCCAGCACGGCCATCGAGCATTTCTTCCTGCGCAAGGAGCGCTAGCTTCCGTCGTCGATCGTCGGGCGCTCGGCGTGCAGCGCCGAGCGCCACGCTCCTTTTGTCGTTTACGCTCGACGCCCAACGCCGAACGCTCCACCTCCGTGAAACCCTTCCTCCGCCAGCAACTCGAACGCTTTCCCGTCCGCCTGCAGGAGCTGGACTTCTTCCTGTCCCAGCCCGAGGTGGTGAACGACATGGAGCGCTTCCGGGAGCTCACGCGCGAGCATGCCGAAGTGACCGAAGTCGCCGGCCGGTTCCAGCGCTACCTGCAGCACGAACGCGACCTGGCGCAGGCACGCGAGATGATGGAAGACCCCGAGCTCGCCGACATGGCGCGCGAGGAGATCGCCACGCTGGAGACCGAGCTGCCCGCGCTGGAGGCCGACCTGCAGGCGCTGCTGCTGCCGCGCGACCCGGACGACGCGCGCAACACCTTCCTGGAAATCCGCGCCGGCACCGGCGGTGACGAGGCCGCCCTGTTCGCCGGCGACCTGCTGCGCATGTATACGCGCTACGCCGAGCGCCAGGGCTGGCGCACCGAGCTCATGAGCGAAAGCGAGGGCGAGGCCGGCGGCTTCAAGGAAGTGGTCGTGCGCGTGATCGGCGAGGGATGCTACGGCCGGCTCAAGTTCGAATCGGGCGGCCATCGCGTGCAGCGCGTGCCGGCCACCGAGAACCAGGGCCGCATCCACACCAGCGCCTGTACGGTCGCGGCGCTGGCCGAGCCGGACGAGGCCGCGGCGATCCAGATCAACCCGGCGGACCTGCGCATCGACACCTACCGCGCCTCCGGCGCCGGCGGCCAGCACGTGAACAAGACGGACTCCGCCGTGCGCATCACGCACCTGCCGACCGGCATCGTCGCCGAATGCCAGGACGACCGCTCGCAGCACCGCAACAAGGCCAAGGCCATGCAGGTGCTGGCCGCGCGCATCCAGGAGAAGGAGCGCGCGGAACGCGCCGCCAGGGAAGCCGCCACCCGCAAGGGGCTGATCGGCAGCGGCGACCGCTCCGACCGCATCCGCACCTACAACTTCCCGCAGGGGCGCATGACCGACCACCGCATCAACCTCACGCTGTACAAGCTCGGCGCGATCATGGAAGGCGACCTCGACGAGGTGGTGCAGGCGCTGCTGCTGGCGCGCCGCGCCGAACAGCTCGAGGAGCTCGAGGTCGGCCTGGGCGCCGCGCGGGCATGACGCTGCGCGAGGCGCTCGCCCAGGCTGCGGTGCAGGGGCTGGAGCGCATCGACGCCCAGCTGCTGCTGCTGCACGTGCTCGGGCGCGCCGGCAGCGACCGCGGGTGGCTGATCGCCCATGACGACGAGCCGCTCCCGCCCGCGGCGAAGGATGCCTTCACGGACCTTTGCCGCCGTCGCGGCGGCGGCGAACCGCTCGCCTATCTCACCGGCCGGAAGGAATTCTTCGGCCTGCCGCTGCAGGTGGACGCCCGCGTGCTGGTGCCGCGGCCGGACACCGAGACCCTCGTCGAGTGGGCGCTGGAGCTGGTGGCGCCCGTGCAGGCTCCACGCGTGATCGACCTCGGCACCGGCAGCGGCGCCATCGCGCTGGCGATCCAGAGTGCGCGGCCCGATGCGCGGGTGGAGGCGGTCGACCGCAGCACCGGCGCGCTGGCGGTCGCGCAGGCGAACGCGCAGAGACTGGGGCTGCCGGTGCACTTCCGCCAGGCGGACTGGCTGCAGGGCGCCGGGCGCTACGACCTGGTCGTGAGCAACCCGCCCTACGTGCGCGAGCACGACGAGCACCTGCCCGGGCTGCGGCACGAGCCGCTGTCCGCGCTGGTCGCCGGCAGCGACGGCCTGGATGACCTGCGTGCGATCGTGGCCGCCGCGCCCGCCCACCTGGCGCCCGGCGGCTGGCTGCTGCTGGAACACGGGTGGGACCAGCCGGCGGCGGTCGAGGCCCTGCTGCGCGACGCGGGTTTTTCCGCCCTGAGCAACCGCAAGGACCTTGGCGGCATCACCCGCTGTTCCGGTGGGCAATGGCCCGAACGGCGATAATCGCTCCCAAGCCAACCGCATCCAGGAGAGACAACCCATGAGCGAAGCCCAGCAACGCATCGACGATCTGGTCAAGTCCAACGACATCCTGCTGTTCATGAAGGGCAGCGCGGCCTTCCCCATGTGCGGTTTCTCGGGCCGCGCCGTGCAGATCCTCAAGGCCTGCGGCGTCGACCCGAACACGCTCAAGACGGTGAACGTGCTGGAGGACGACGGGATCCGCCAGGGCATCAAGGAATACAGCAACTGGCCGACCATCCCGCAGCTCTATGTGCGCGGCGAGTTCATCGGCGGCTCGGACATCATGATGGAGATGTACCAGAGCGGCGAGTTGCAGCAGGTGCTGGGCACGCCCGCCCAGGGCTGACCCGCGCGGGGGGAAAATCCCCCGTCAGCACTCCACCGGACCGGCTGCCAATGGCAGCCGGTCCCGCTTCCGCTGTCGACGGGCGCTGACAAGCTCATGCGCCTGCGGAGCCACCCGGTCAGCGGCTGGCACGGCCTATGCTGAACTCCTGCACAGTCGTTGAAGGAGTGGCCATGCAATCGCGTAGTCTGGTTCCGCAAACGTCCCCCGGCCTGCAGCTGCCGATCGCCAACCTGCGCAACGTGTTCCGGCCGCACGACGTGGAGCGCAAGCTGGCGAAGCTGCCGGCACGCGACCACGAGAGCCTGCGCGCCACCTACGAGCGCATGCTGGAACGCGGTCCCGAGCGCTTCCAGGTCAAGCCGAGCGGCATCCCGGAGATGGCCGCCCTCTACGAGCAGTTGCCCAACTTCACCGACGCGCTCGACGACGTGCGGCGGCATGTCGCACTGTCGCAGGACGCCAGCGACGGCATCGAGATCACGCCCATGCTGCTGCTCGGCCCGCCCGGGATCGGCAAGACCCATTTCGCCAGGCAGCTCGCGGAGCTGCTCGGTACCGGCATGAACCTCGTTCCCATGAGTTCCATGACGGCGGGCTGGCTCCTTTCCGGCGCCTCGTCGCAATGGAAGGGCGCCAAGCCGGGCAAGGTGTTCGAGGCGCTGGTCGACGGCCAGTACGCCAACCCGGTGCTCGTGGTGGACGAGATCGACAAGGCCAGCGCCGATGCGCAGTACGACCCGCTGGGCGCGCTCTACGGCCTGCTGGAACACGACACGGCGCATGCCTTCATGGACGAATTCGCCGAGGTCGCCATCGACGCGAGCCAGGTGATCTGGATCATGACGGCCAACGACGAGCGCTGCATCCCCGAGCCGATCCTGAACCGCATGAACGTGTTCGAGATCGACGCGCCCACGCACGAACAGGCGCGCAGCATCGCGCGCAACCTGTACCGCGCGATCCGCGAGGAGCACGGGTGGGGCCAGCGCTTCGACGAGGAGCCGGCCGACGACGTGCTGGATTGCCTGGCGGAACTGGCGCCGCGCGAAATGCGCCGCTCCCTGATGACGGGCTTCGGCAACGCCCGCCTGGCGCACCGCGATGCGATCGAGCCGGAGGACCTGCCGAAGGGCGGCGCGGGCAAGACGAGGATGGGGTTCGTGCAGTAGGACCAGACAGCCAAAACAAGACAGCCGAACGCAGAGGGCGCAAAGAAGCGCAGAGGGCGCAGAAGGAAACCCACTTGAAGTGGAATTCCTTCTGCGCCCTCTGCGAAACCTCTGCGCCCTCTGCGTTCGGCTGTCTTGTTTTTTCCCCTCAGCCCCGATCGGCGTGCGTCCACTCCCAGCGCTTCGTCGAGCGGAACACCGCGTTGGGATACGCCGGGCGGCCGCGGCTGCCGTTGTAGCGGCCCAGGGCCAGGTACAGGTCGCCGGCTTCGCGGTCGAGGTAGTGGCGCAGGATCACGCAGCCGAATCGCAGGTTGGTCTGCATGTGGAACAGGCTGGACGGGTCGCCGTTGCCGATCAGGCGGGTCCAGAACGGCATGACCTGCATGTAGCCGCGCGCGCCGACCGGGCTGACCGCGAACTTGCGGAACGCGCTTTCCACGTTGATCAGCCCCAGGACCAGGCTGGGCTCCAGCCCGGCGCGGCGGCTCTCGTACCAGACCGTCTGCAGGAATTCCCGCCGCTCGTTCCAGTCCGATTTGCGCGCCATCAGCCGGCTGCTCATGGCGCCCAGCCAGCGCAGGTACTTCAGGCGGGCCTCCGTGTCCCCGAACACGGGCACGGGCGGCGCGCTGTTCGCGATGGCCGAAGTGAGTGCGGTGCGCACCGAATCGGCGAGCGGCTCCTCCACCTGCGCACCGGCATGGGCCGCCCGCGGCAGCAGCGGCCAGGCGAGGCCGGCCAGGGCCGGCCGCAGGAACAGCCTGCGCGTGAGCATCACGCCGCGGCCAGCCGCCCCTTCACGAAGGCGGCGATCTCGCCGGCAGCCACCTTGGTCGCGGCGGCGTCGCGGCGATGCTGGTATTCGAGCTGGCCTTCCTTGAGGCCGCGGTCGGAGATCACGACGCGGTGCGGCACGCCGATCAGCTCCCAGTCGGCGAACATGGCGCCGGGGCGCTCGCCGCGGTCGTCCAGCAGCACCTCGACGCCGGCGGCCACCAGTTCGTCGTGCAGCTTCTCGGCCGCCGCCTTCACGTCCGCGCTGCGGTCCATGCCGATCGGGCAGACCACCACGGTGAAGGGCGCGAGGGCGTCCGGCCAGATGATGCCGCGCTCGTCGTGGTTCTGCTCGATGGCGGCGGCCGGCAGGCGCGTGATGCCGATGCCGTAGCAGCCCATCTCGAACACCTTGGGCTTGCCGTCCTCGTCGAGGAAGGTGGCGTTCATCGCCTTGCTGTACTTGGTGCCGAGATAGAAGATGTGGCCCACCTCGATGCCGCGCTCGATGGCGAGCGGGCCCTTGCCGTCCGGCGACGGGTCGCCCTCGACGACGTTGCGGAGGTCGGCCACGAGCGCCGGCTCCGGCAGGTCGCGGCCCCAGTTCACGCCGGCGATGTGGAAGTCTTCCTCGTTGGCACCGCAGATCCAGTCGGCCATGACGGCCACTTCGCGATCGGCGATGACCGTCACCGGCTCGCGCAGGCCGATCGGACCGAGGTAGCCCGGCCTGGTGCCGAAGTGCTGCTCGATCTCGCCCGTGGTGGCGAAGCGGAAGCCGGCATCCAGGCCCGGCACCTTGCCCGCCTTGATCTCGTTCATGCCGTGGTCGCCGCGCAGCAGCAGCAGCCACAGCCGCGTGCTCACCGGCGCACCCTTCTCATCGAGCTTGTCGGTCGCCAGCACGATGGACTTGACCGTGGTGGCCAGCGGCACCTTCAGCAGTTCGGCGACCTCCTCGCAGGTGGCCTTGCCCGGCGTCGGCACCTTCTGCAGCGCCTGCTTCGCCGCGGGGCGCGGACCCTGCGGCGCCAGCGCCTCGGCCTTCTCCATGTTGGCCGCGTACTCGCTCTGGGGGCAGTACACGATCGCGTCCTCGCCGGTGGCGGCGATGACCTGGAATTCCTCCGACAGGTCGCCGCCGATGGCGCCGCTGTCCGCCGCCACGGCGCGGTAGCGCAGGCCGAAGCGGTCGAAGATGCGACGGTAGGCCCCCGCCATGGTCTCGTAGCTCTTCTTCGCGGCCGCCGGGTCGCGGTCGAAGCTGTAGGCGTCCTTCATGATGAATTCGCGCCCGCGCATCAGGCCGAAGCGCGGCCGGCGCTCGTCCCGGAACTTGGTCTGCACCTGGTACAGGTTCTTCGGCAGCTGCTTGTAGCTGCGGAGTTCCTGGCGCGCGATGTCGGTGACGACCTCCTCGGAGGTCGGCTGCACGACGAAGTCGCGCTCGTGGCGGTCGCGGATGCGCAGCAGCTCCGGGCCCATCTTCTCGAAGCGCCCGGTCTCCTGCCACAGTTCGGCGGGCTGGATGACGGGCATCGTGCACTCGACGGCGCCGGCGCGGTCCATCTCCTCGCGCACGATGGACTCCACCTTGCGGATCACGCGCAGGCCCATCGGCATGTACGTGTAGATGCCAGCGCCCAGCTTCTTGATCATGCCGGCACGCATCATCAGCTTGTGGCTGGTGACTTCGGCGTCGGCGGGTGCTTCCTTCAGCGTGGAAATCAGGAACTGCGAGGCTCTCATCGAATTGGACGGGGAAATGGGGACGCCTGAACCCTTCCAGCGCACAGGGGCGCCATGCATAATGGGCTCAGTTCAAAGATTTTGGGGTGTGATTATGCTTGACCGGGACGGCTTCAGGCCTAACGTCGGCATCATCCTGCTCAACCAGAAAAACCAGGTGTTCTGGGGCAAACGCATCCGGACACACAGTTGGCAGTTCCCGCAAGGCGGCATCGACCGCGGCGAAAGTCCCGAACAGGCCATGTTCCGGGAACTGCACGAGGAAATCGGGTTGAAGCAGGAGCATGTTCGCATCATCGCCCGCACGCGCGACTGGCTGCGCTACGAAGTGCCGGAGCGGTACATCCGGCGCGACGCGCGCGGGCACTACAAGGGGCAGAAGCAGATCTGGTTCCTGCTGCAATTGACCGGGCAGGACTGGAACCTCAACCTGCGCGCCACCAACCATCCGGAGTTCGACGCCTGGCGCTGGAACGACTACTGGGTGCCGCTCGACGTGGTGGTGGAGTTCAAGCGCGGCGTGTACGAGATGGCCCTGCGCGAGCTCGCGCGCTTCCTGCCGCGGACCGACCACCGCAACCGCTACCTGCGCGGCGGCATGCGCACGCGCGACGGCGAGCATGCCGGCCAGGAGCCGTTGCAGCCGCCGCTGCCCGCGCCCGGGCTGGAACTGCCGCCCGGCGCCACCTTCGAACCGAGCCCGCAGGGCCGGGGCTTCTCTTCCCCCGCCAAGAGATAGACATGCAACGCAGGATCCTGGCGCTGGCCCTCTGCAGCGCCCCCTTGGCCGTTTCCGCCCAGCTCCCGCCCGACCACCCGGAATGGAAGGAACTGGAGGCGCCGCCGCCCCCGGCCCTGCGCACCAGCGGCCTCGTGCCGGTGGACGTGCCGGGCACCACCATGCGCTTCGGCATCGACCCGGCCTCCGTCAGCGTCGGACAGGACTCGATCGTGCGCTACGTCATCGTGGCGACGAGCCCCACCGGCACCGTCAATGCCATGTACGAGGGCATCCGCTGCGACAAGGGGGAAGTGAAGGTGTACGCGCGCTACAACCCGGACAGCAGCGGCTGGGTGCCCTCGCGCGGCGCCGAGTGGCAGCCGCTGTTCGGCCGGACGGCCTCGAGCTACAGCCTCGTGGTGGCGCGCAGCGGCGCCTGCAGCGGCCGGACCCCGAACGGCAACGCCGCCACCATCGTGCAGGACCTGCGCGCGCCGATCGACCGCCGCTTCGAACGCGGCGGCGTGAATCGCTAGCGCGTGAGGACCAGGTTGGTCCGGTGGATCATCTCGGGTTCGGCGACGTACCCGAGCAGCTTCTCGATCTCCCCGGAGGGCTTGCGGCACAGGATGCGGGCCTCGGCCGAGGCGTAGTTCGCCAGGCCGCGGGCGATCTCCTGGCCGGCGGCGTCGCGCACCGCGATCACGTCGCCGCGGGCGAAGTCGCCCTCCACCGCCGTCATGCCGATCGGCAGCAGGCTCTTGCCCTCCGACCGCAGCTTGGCCACCGCACCGGCGTCCACCGTGACGGCGCCACGCAGCTGCAGGTGGTCCGCCATCCAGCGCTTGCGCGCCTGGCTCTTCTGCGTGGGCGCCACCAGCAGGGTGCCGATGATCTCGCCGCGCACGAGGCGCGGCAGGCAGTCCGGCTCGCGGCCCCAGGCGATCACGGTGGAAGCGCCCGAGCGCGCCGCACGCCCCGCCGCCAGCACCTTGGTGATCATGCCGCCCTTGCCGATGCTGGAGCCGGCGCCGCCGGCCATCTGCTCCAGCGCCGGGTCGCCGGCGCGGCCGACCTGGATGAAGCGTGCGCCGGGGTCCTTGCGCGGATCGGCGCTGTACAGCCCCTTCTGGTCCGTCAGGATCACCAGCAGGTCGGCCTCCACCAGGTTGGCCACCAGCGCGCCCAGCGTGTCGTTGTCGCCGAACTTGATCTCGTCGTTGACGACGGTGTCGTTTTCGTTGATGACCGGCACCACGCGCAGCGACAGCAGCGTCAGCAGCGTGGAACGCGCGTTGAGGTAGCGCTCGCGGTCGGCCAGGTCGGCGTGCGTGAGCAGCACCTGCGCCGACGGCATGCCCTGCTCGCGCAGCTTGGTCTCGTACATCTGCGCCAGGCCCATCTGGCCCACGGCGGCGGCGGCCTGCAGCTCGTGCACCTCGCGCGGCCGGGTGGTCCATCCCAGGCGCTTCATGCCCTCGGCGATGGCGCCGCTGGACACCATGATCACTTCGCGGCCGTTCGCGGCCAGCGCCGCCAGCTGGCGGCTCCATTCGCCGATGGCGCCCTCGTCCAGGCCCCGGCCCTCGTTGGTGACCAGGCTGGAGCCCACCTTCACAACGATGCGGCGGGCCTCGCGCAGGGCCAGCGCTGCGTCTCGTTCGCTGCTGCTGCTGCTGCTGCTGTTCATGATTCCGGATTGTCGCTGGCGGCGAAGCGGGGATCGACTTCCACCGGCGCGTTCTCGGCGACCTGCAGCGAGTGGACGTGCTGCCACACGGCCTGCACCAGCGGCTCGCAGCCCTCGCGCGTCAGCGCGCTGATCTCGAACACCGGGCCCTTGTACTTGTAGCGCTTGACGAAGTCCTTCACGCGCGCGGCGCGCTCCTCCTGCGGCACCATGTCCAGCTTGTTGAGGACCAGCCAGCGCGGCTTCTCGTACAGCGCGAGGTCGTACTTCTTCAGCTCCGCGACGATCGCCTTCGCCTGCGCCACGGGATCGACGCCTTCGTCGAAGGGCGCGATGTCCACGATGTGCAGCAGCAGGCGGGTGCGCTGCAGGTGGCGCAGGAACTGGTGGCCCAGGCCCGCGCCTTCGGCCGCGCCTTCGATCAGGCCGGGCACGTCGGCCACCACGAAGCTCTGTTCGGGGCCCACGCGCACCACGCCCAGGTTCGGGTGCAAGGTGGTGAAGGGGTAGTCGGCGATCTTCGGCCGCGCGTTGGAGACGGCGGCGATCAGCGTGGACTTGCCGGCGTTGGGCATCCCCAGCAGGCCGACGTCGGCCAGCACCTTCAGTTCGAGCTTCAGGTTCTTCTTCTCGCCGGGCCAGCCCGGCGTCTTCTGCCGCGGCGCCCGGTTGATCGAGCTTTTGAAGCGCATGTTGCCGAAGCCGCCGTCGCCGCCCTTGGCGATCATGATCTTCTCGCCCGGCTGCAGCAGCTCGTATAGCACCTCGCCGGTCTCGGCGTCGGTGATGATCGTGCCCACCGGCATCTTCAGCGTGATGTCGTTGCCCATGGCGCCGAACATGTCGGAGCCCATGCCGTGCTCGCCGCGCCCTGCCTCGTGGCGGCGCGAGAAGCGGTAGTCGACCAGCGTGTTCAGGTTCGGGTCCGCCACCGCCCAGACGTGGCCGCCGCGCCCGCCGTCGCCGCCGTTCGGGCCGCCGAATTCCTTGTACTTCTCGTGGCGGAACGAGACGCAGCCGTTCCCCCCATCGCCGGCGGCGATGTCGATGAATGCTTCGTCGACGAATTTCATGCGGACCTCGAAATGAAAAAGCCCCGACAAGTCGGGGCTTCGGACTTGCCGGTAAAGGTTACCTTACGCGGCCGGGATGACGCTGACCGTGTGCTTGTTCAGCGCGCCCTTGATCTCGAACTTGACGTTGCCGTCCACCAGGGCGAACAGCGTGTGGTCGCGACCCACGGCGACGTTGGTGCCGGGGTGGAACTTGGTGCCGCGCTGGCGCACGATGATGGAGCCGGCGCTGATCAGTTCGCCGCCGAAGGCCTTGACGCCCAGCATCTTCGGCTGGGAGTCACGCCCGTTTCGCGTAGAGCCGCCGCCTTTTTTCTGTGCCATTTCCCGTTCTCCTTAGCTTGCAATGGCACCGATCTGCAGTTCGGTGTATTGCTGGCGATGGCCCTGGTGCTTCTGGTAGTGCTTGCGGCGGCGCATCTTGAAGATTCGCACCTTCTCGTGCTTGCCGTGCGCCACGACCGTGGCCTTCACCGTGGCACCGGAAACCAGGGGAACCCCGATCTTCAGGTCGCCGCCGTTGCCTACGGCGAGCACCTGGTCGATGGTGATTTCCTGGCCGATGTCCGCAGCAATCTGTTCTACCTTGATCTTGTCGCCGGAAGCAACGCGATACTGCTTGCCACCGGTTTTTATGACCGCGTACATGTTTGACCTCACTTGGAACGGCCCCAAAAGAGGGGCCCTGACGCTCCCGTAGGGAGCTTTCTGCCTTCCCCGAAAGACAATTCCGGAGAGCCCGCTACTATAGCATAGTTTGCGGTCGCTCACAAGATTGGGCCGGATGTGCGGCAGGGGCTGCTGGAGCGCTTCTTATAATCCCGCAACTCTGCGGGTATACCCTTTGACTGAATCCTCCTCCAGCGCCGCCGCCGTACTTTCCCTGATCGCAGACGACATGCGCGAGGTGGATGCCGTCATCGCCCGCCGGCTCGCATCCGGGGTCCCGCTGGTCGGCGAGGTGTCGCGCTACATCATCTCCTCGGGCGGCAAGCGCCTGCGTCCCGCCCTCCTGCTGCTGGTGTGCGGCGCCCTGGGCTACGGAGGCGAGCAGCGCTTCAACCTCGCCGCCGTGGTGGAGTTCATCCATACGGCCACGCTGCTGCACGACGACGTGGTGGACGAATCCACCCTGCGCCGCGGCCGCGCCACCGCCAACGAGAACTTCGGCAACCCGGCCAGCGTGCTGGTGGGCGACTTCCTCTATTCGCGCGCCTTCCAGATGATGCTGGATGCGCACGACATGCGGATCATGGAGATCCTGGCGGACGCCACCAACGTGATCGCCGAGGGCGAGGTCATGCAGCTGATGAACATGCACGACCCCGAGCTCGACGAGCCGGCCTACGTGCAGGTGATCCGCTCCAAGACCGCCAAGCTGTTCGAGGCCAGCGCGCGCCTGGGCGCCGTGCTCGCCAAGGCCACGCCGCAGCTGGAACAGGCCTGCGCCGACTACGGCCAGGCGCTGGGCACCGCCTTCCAGGTGATCGACGACGTGCTCGATTACGCCGGCGAAGCCTCGGAGATGGGCAAGAACCTCGGCGACGACCTGCGCGAGGGCAAGGTCACCCTGCCCCTGATCGCCGCCATGCGCCGGGGCACGGAGGACCAGCGGGCGCTGATCCGCCGCGCCATCGAGACCGGCGCCCTGGAGGAACTGGATCACATCGTCGCCATCGTGCGCGAGACCGGCGCCCTGGAAGTGGCCCTGCAGGCCGCCGCCGCGGAGGCCGAACGCGCGATGTCAGCCGCCAATCAGCTACCGCTGAACCACCATGCTCAGGCTTTGGTACAATTGGCAGCTTCACTACTGCAGCGTCGCTACTGAAAGCAGTTTCAGCCGGCGGCGTGTCGCGGAATCGGGGTGTAGCTTAGCCTGGTAGAGCGCTACGTTCGGGACGTAGAGGCCGGAGGTTCGAATCCTCTCACCCCGACCAGTCTCCCTTCGGGACTCGGTCGCAACAATCAACCGACGCCGTTGGTGCAACATTCGCAGGCCAACGTGACTTCCTACCAACGCCGGCGGTTGCCAGAGGCAACACGCGTTTACTTCACCTCGGCTTTTCGGGATGATCGTGCCTGATTCCTACTCAAGGGCTCGGGAGCGTCGTCGCCCGGGCTTCGCAATGTCACTCGTTCATGGCCGCCGTCGATCCCGTCACTGAAGCCTCCGCGCTGGCCCTGCCGGGCCTCGGGCGGGCGCTCGTCATTGCCGGCAAGCTTGGACAGAAGGCCGCCGAAGACATCTACCGCAAGGCGCAGGCCAACCGCACCAGCTTCATCGCGGAGCTGACCGGTTCCGGGGCCGTCTCCGCTGCCGACCTAGCCCATACCGTGTCCACCGCGTTCGGCGCGCCGCTGCTGGACCTGGAAGCGATCGACACGCACCGGCTGCCCAAGGGGCTGCTGGACGCGAAGATCTGCCAGGAGATCCGGGTGGTGGTGCTGTCCAAGCGCAACAACCGCCTGATCGTCGCCACGGCCGACCCGTCGGACCAGCAGGCCGCGGAAAAGATCAAGTTCTCGACCCAGATGGGCGTGGACTGGGTCATCGCCGAATACGACAAGCTGACCAAGATGGTGGAGGCGCAGGCCACCACCGCCACCGAGGCGATGGACAGCCTCATCGGGGACGACTTCGAGTTCGACGAGACCTCGATGGACACGGCGGCCGAGGAGGATTCCGGCGCCGCCCCCGACGTCGACGACGCCCCGGTCGTCAAGTTCCTGCACAAGATGCTGCTGGACGCGATCGGCGCCCGCGCCTCCGACCTGCACTTCGAGCCCTACGAGCACACCTACCGCGTGCGCTTCCGCATCGACGGCGAGCTGCGCGAGATCGCCTCGCCGCCGGTGGCCATCAAGGACAAGCTCGCCTCCCGCATCAAGGTGATCTCCCGCATGGACATCTCCGAGAAGCGGGTGCCGCAGGACGGGCGGATGAAGCTGAAGGTCGGCCCCGACAAGGTGATCGACTTCCGGGTGTCCACCCTGCCCACGCTCTTCGGCGAGAAGATCGTGATCCGTATCCTGGACCCGAGCAGCGCCAAGCTGGGGATCGAAGCCCTCGGCTACGAGGCCGAGGAGAAGGCGCGCCTGATCGAGGCCATCGGGCGTCCCTACGGCATGATCCTGGTCACCGGCCCGACCGGCTCCGGCAAGACGGTGTCGCTGTACACCTGCCTGAACCTGCTGAACAAGCCGGGCGTGAACATCTCCACCGCGGAAGACCCGGCGGAAATCAACCTGCCCGGGGTGAACCAGGTCAACGTGAACGACAAGGCGGGCCTCACCTTCGCGGCGGCCCTGAAGTCCTTCCTGCGGCAGGACCCGGACATCATCATGGTCGGCGAAATCCGCGACCTGGAAACCGCCGACATCGCCATCAAGGCCGCCCAGACCGGCCACCTGGTGATGTCGACCCTGCACACCAACGACGCGCCGACCACCCTCACCCGGATGCGCAACATGGGCATCGCGCCCTTCAACATCGCGTCCTCGGTGATCCTGATCACGGCGCAGCGCCTGGCGCGGCGGCTGTGCGCGCAGTGCAAGCAGCCCGCCGACATCCCCTACGAGAACTTGATCGACGCGGGCTTCAAGGAGGAAGACGTCGACGGCACCTGGACGCCCTACCACCCGGTGGGCTGCCCGGCCTGCAATGGCGGATACAAGGGCCGTGTCGGCATCTACCAGGTGATGCCGATCGGCGAAGACATGCAACGCATCATCCTGGCCGACGGCAGCGCGCTCGAGATCGCCGCGCAGGCGCGCAAGGAGGGGGTGAAGAGCCTGCGCGAGTCCGGCCTGCACAAGGTCAAGCTCGGCCTGACTTCCCTCGAGGAAGTGCTGGCGGTCACGAACGAATAAAACAGCGCAAGGACGCAAGAGGAGCCCCCATGGCCACGGCAGCAACGAAGGTCGCGGAATTCGTCTTCGAATGGGAGGGACGGGACCGCAACGGCAAGCAGGTGCGCGGAGAAACCCGCGCCGCGGGCGAGAACCAGGTGATGGCCTCGCTGCGGCGGCAGGGCGTCAACCCCACCAAGATCCGCAAGCGCCGGATGCGCTCGGGACAGAAGATCAAGCCGAAGGACATCGCGATCTTCACCCGCCAGCTGGCGACGATGATGAAGGCGGGCGTGCCGCTGCTGCAGGCCTTCGACATCGTCGGCCGCGGCAACTCCAACGCCAGCGTCGCCAAGCTGCTGAACGACATCCGCGCGGACGTCGAGACCGGCACCTCGCTGTCGGGCGCGTTCCGCAAGTACCCGCTGTACTTCGACAGCCTGTACTGCAACCTGGTGGAAGCCGGCGAAGCGGCCGGTATCCTGGAAAGCCTGCTGGACCGCCTGGCGGTCTACATGGAGAAGACCGAGGCGATCAAGTCCAAGATCAAGTCGGCGCTGATGTACCCGATCTCGGTGGTTGTCGTGGCCTTCGTGGTGGTCTCGGTCATCATGATCTTCGTGATCCCGGCGTTCAAGGAGGTGTTCACGTCCTTCGGCGCCGACCTGCCCGCGCCGACCCTGTTCGTGATCGGGCTGAGCGAGATCTTCGTCAAGTGGTGGTGGCTGATCTTCGGCAGCGTGGGCGGAGGCATCTACTTCTTCCTGCAGGCCTGGAAGCGCAACGAGAAGGTCCAGGTCTTCATGGACCGCCTGATGCTCAAGATGCCGGTGTTCGGCGACCTGGTCTACAAGTCCGTGATCGCGCGCTGGACGCGCACGCTGGCCACCATGTTCGCCGCCGGCGTGCCGCTGGTGGAGGCGCTCGATTCCGTAGGCGGCGCCTCCGGCAACTCGGTGTACGAATCGGCCACGCTGAAGATCCAGCAGGAGGTGTCCACCGGCACCAGCCTGACGGCGGCGATGACCAACGCCAACGTGTTCCCGACGATGGTGCTGCAGATGTGCGCCATCGGCGAGGAGTCCGGCTCCATCGACCACATGCTGGGCAAGGCGGCGGACTTCTACGAAGCCGAGGTCGACGACATGGTGGCGGGCCTGTCCAGCCTGATGGAGCCGATCATCATCGTGTTCCTGGGCGGCCTGATCGGCGGCATCGTGGTGTCGATGTACCTGCCCATCTTCAAGCTCGGCTCGGTCGTCTGATGGCCTTGCTGTTCGGAATCGACGCCGCACTCGCCGGCGTCCTGGGGCTGCTCATTGGCAGCTTCCTCAACGTGGTGATCCACCGCCTGCCCAGGATGCTCGAGCGGCAATGGGCGGCGGAATGCGCGGAATTCGGCGGCCAGCCGGCGCAGGAGCAGGAGACCTTCAACCTGCTGGTGCCGCGCTCGCGCTGTCCGCAGTGCGGGCACCAGATCCGCTGGTACGAGAACATCCCGGTGCTCAGCTGGCTGTTCCTGCGCGGCAAGTGCTCCCAGTGCCGCAATGGGATCAGCATCCGCTACCCGATCGTGGAACTGGTCACCGCCGGCTTCTTCGCCCTCTGCGCGGCCCGCTGGGGGCTGACGCTGCAGGCCGCCGCCTGGGCCGCCTTTGCCGCCCTGCTGATCTGCCTGTTCCTGATCGACATGGACACGCAGATCCTGCCCGACGACCTCAACTACTCCCTGCTGTGGCTGGGCCTGATCGTCTCGGCGAGCGGATGGAGCGTGCCGCTGCCGTCCGCGGTGTGGGGCGCCGCGCTGGGCTACCTCGTGTTCTGGGGCATCTTCCAGGCCTACAAGTTGGCCACGGGCAAGGAAGGCATGGGCTACGGCGACTTCAAGCTGCTCGCGGCGCTGGGCGCCTGGCTGGGCGTGGAATACCTGCTGGCGATCATCCTGCTGTCGTCCATCGTCGGCGCCGTGATCGGCATCGTGCTGCTGGTGGTGGGCAAGCTCGCCAACCGCGACATCCCCATGCCCTTCGGGCCCTACCTCGCCGGCGCCGGCCTGGTCTGCCTGGCCCTGAGCCCGGCGGCCGTGCCGGCCCTGCTGCCCTTCGCCTTCCCCTTCGGCGCGAGGTAGGCGCGTGGCCACGCGCATCGGGCTCACCGGCGGCATCGGCAGCGGCAAGAGCACGGTGCTCGCGATGCTGCAGGAGCTCGGCGCGGCGGCCATCGACGCCGACGCGATCTCGCGCGCCAGCACCGCGCCCGGTGGCGCGGCCATCCCGCAGATCGCGCAGCGCTTCGGCGCCGGCTTCATCACTCCGGAAGGCGCGCTCGATCGCGTCCGCATGCGCGAGCGCGCCTACGGGCATCCCGAGGCCCGGCGCGAGCTGGAGCAGATCATCCATCCCCTCGTCGGCGCGGAGATCGAGCGCCAGGTGCAGGCGGCACTCGCCGCCGGCGCGCGCTGCATCGTGTTCGACATCCCGCTGCTGGTGGAATCCGGCCGCTGGCGCGCGCAGCTCGATCGCGTGCTGGTGGTGGACTGCGAGCCCGAGACGCAGGTCGCTCGCGTGGTGGCGCGCAGCGCGCTCGCGCCCGACGAGGTGCGCGCCATCATCGCGGCCCAGGCGCCGCGCGCGCTGCGGCTCGCGGCGGCGGACGTCGTCATCTGCAACGAAGGGCTCACGCTGGAGGCACTCCGCAATGAAGTGCAACAGGCGGCGCGGGCCTTCGGGCTATGATGCCGTCCGTCCGCCTCCGAAGTCCTCCCGTCGCGTGATCCTCTACGAATATCCCTTCAACGAACGCATCCGGACCTACCTGCGGCTGGAGCACCTGTTCCGCCGCCTCGGCGAGCTGGTCCCCCGCGAGCATCCGCTGGACCACCACTACGCGCTGACCACCATCTTCGAGGTGATGGACGTCGCGGCCCGCGCCGACCTGAAGTCCGACGTGCTGAAGGACCTCGAGCGGCAGAAGAACGTCCTCAATGCCTACCGGGGCAACCCGGGCGTGTCCGAGGCCGTGCTGGACCAGATCGTGGGGCAGCTCGAGTCCTGCTTCAGCACCGTCAACAACACGCCGGGCAAGGCGGGCCAGCCGCTCACCGAGAACGAATGGCTGATGAGCATCCGGAGCCGCGCCAGCATCCCCGGCGGCACCTGCGAATTCGACCTGCCGTCCTATTACGCCTGGCAGCACCAGCCCGCGGACGTGCGCCGCCGGGACCTGGAGCGCTGGGCCTCCACGCTGGGGCCGCTGGCCGAGTCGATCCACCTGCTGCTGCGGATGCTGCGCGACTCCGGCTCGCCGCAGAAGGTGATGGCCACCGGCGGGCAGTTGCAGCAGACGCTGCCGCAGGGCCGGACCTTCCAGCTCCTGCGCCTGCGCATCGATCCCGCGCTGGGCCTGGTGCCGGAGATCAGCGGCAACCGCCTGATCGTGTCCGTGCGGCTCATGCGGCAGGACAACGACAAGCTGTTCCCGAGCACGGACAACACCGCGTTCGAACTCACCCTCTGCGCCTGAGGCGGCATGGCCACGAAGCCCGCGAAGCCGCGTCTGGTGCGCTGTCCGCAATGCGGCGGCGACGGCGTCTATGGACCGGAGAACCCGTACCGGCCCTTCTGCAGCGAGCGCTGCAAGAACTTCGACCTGGGGGCGTGGGCGAGCGAAAGCTTCCGCGTGCCGGACGAAACGCCGCCGGACGACCTGCCGTTCGGGGATCCGAAGGAGCAGTAAGCCAGACAGCCGAACGCAGGGGGCGCAAAGGTTCGCAGAGGACGCAGAAGAACTTCCTTTCGATGGATGTTCTTCTGCGCCCTCTGCGCTTTCTCTGCGCCCTCTGCGTTCGGCTGTCTTGTTTTAGTGCGTCGCGCCCACGAACCCGCGCTCCTCGGCGAACCACTTCAGCACCGGCACCGTCCCCGGCAGCACCGGCTGCACCGTCACCGGCAGTTGCTGCCACGCGAACTGCTGGCCCTCGTGCATGTGCAGCGCGCCGCTCCACTCGTAGACCTTGCAGAAGTTCAGGCGCACCAGCGCGTGCGGATAGTCGACGCGCTCGACGCGCCACGGATGCACCGCGGCGATGGTGACGCCGATCTCTTCCTGCAGTTCGCGCCGCAGCGCCTGCTCCACGGTCTCGCCCGGTTCCACCTTGCCGCCCGGGAACTCCCAGTAGCCCTCGTAGACCTTGCCCGCAGGGCGCGACGTGAGCAGGAAGGCGCCGTCGTCGCGGATCAGCACGCCGACGGCGACCTCGACCTCCTTGCGATCCGGCCCGCCCTCGCGCGGCCGGTGTCCGTCGGCGACGAGAGGTTCACTCACCCGTGGTGCCGCCCGGCGTAGTCGCGCGCGAACTGGTAGGCCACCCGGCCGCTGCGCGAGCCGCGCTCCAGCGCCCACACCAGCGCCTGCGGACGCGCCGCGGCGATGTCGGCTTCCGCCACGCCGAAGTGCGCCAGCCAGGTCGCCGTGATGTGCAGGTATTCCTCCTGGCTGAAGGGATAGAAGCTCACCCAGAGGCCGAAGCGCTCCGACAGCGAGATCTTCTCCTCCACCACCTCGCCCGGATGCACCTCGCCGTCCTCCGTGTGCGTGTACGTGAGGTTCTCCTTCATGTACTCGGGCAGCAGGTGGCGCCGGTTGCTGGTGGCGTAGATCAGCACGTTGGGCGTGGAGGCGGCCACCGAGCCGTCGAGGATGGACTTCAGCGCCTTGTAGCCGGCCTCGCCCTCCTCGAAGCTGAGGTCGTCGCAGAACACCATGAACTTCTCGGGCCGGCCGGCGCACACGTCCACGATGTCGGGCAGGTCGGTGAGGTCCGCCTTGTCCACCTCGAGCAAGCGCAGGCCCTGCGCGGAATACGCATTGAGGCAGGCCTTGATCAGCGAGGACTTGCCGGTGCCGCGCGCGCCGGTCAGCAGCACGTTGTTGGCCGGATGGCCCTCCACGAACTGCTGCGTGTTGCGCTGGATCTTCTCCTTCTGCGGCTCGATCTCCTTCAGGTCGTCGAGGGAGATCGGCGCCACGTGGCGAACCGGCTCCAGCACGCCGTGGCCGCTCGCGCGCTTGCGGTAGCGCCACGCGATCGCCGCATTCCAGTCGGGCGCGGACAGCGGCTGCGGCAGGATGGCCTCGATGCGACCGAGCAGGTGCAGCGCACGCTCGATCAGGACGTCGAACTTTTCCTGGCTCATGAACGGTAATCGGCGTTGATGCTCACGTAGTCGTGGCTGAAGTCGCAGGTCCACACCTGGTCGGCGGCCAGGCCGCGGCCCAGGCCCACCCGCACGGTGATCTCCTGCTGCTTCATCACGCGCTGGCCGTCTTCCTCGCGGTACGCGGGGTGCCGGCCGCCCTGCGTGGCCACGTGCACCTCGTCGAGGTACAGCTCGATCTTCGTCTGGTCC
Source organism: Ramlibacter monticola (assembly GCF_016722785.1). Lineage (GTDB taxonomy): Bacteria > Pseudomonadota > Gammaproteobacteria > Burkholderiales > Burkholderiaceae_C > Ramlibacter > Ramlibacter monticola. The sequence continues at coordinate 196,263 of NZ_JAEQNE010000008.1, forward strand.
AGGTCGGCGATGCCGGCATAGCCCACCGCCGCCAGGATGCGGCCCAGGTTCGGATCGCTGGCGAAGAAGGCGGTCTTCACGAGCGGCGAATGCGCGATGGCGTAGGCCACCTGGCGGCACTCGGGCGCATCCCTGCCGCCCTCGACACGCACGGTGATGAACTTGGTGGCGCCCTCGCCGTCGCGCACGATCGCCTGCGCCAGCAGGCGCGAGACCTCCAGCATCGCCAGCTTGAGCGCGGCGCCGGCCGGCGTGTGCAGCGACGTGATCACGGGGTGCTGCGCCTTCTGCGTCGCGATCACCACGAAGGAGTCGTTGGTGGAGGTGTCGCCGTCCACCGTCACGCGGTTGAAGGAGCCTTCGGCCAGCTCGAACGCGAGCTCCGGCAGCAGGCGGGGATCGACCTGGGCATCCGTCGCCAGGAAGCCCAGCATGGTCGCCATGTTGGGGCGGATCATGCCGGCGCCCTTGCTGATGCCGGTAATGGTCACCGTCGCGCCGTCGATCCTCACCTGCCGGCTGAACGCCTTCGGCAGGGTGTCGGTGGTCATGATGCCCTCGGCCGCGCGCAGCCAGTGCGCCGGCTGCGCGTCGGCGATCGCGGCGGGCAGGCCGGCCTCGATGCGCTCGATAGGGAGCTGCTCCATGATGACGCCGGTGGAGAACGGCAGCACCTGCGCGGGCGACACCTTCAGCAGCTTCGCGGCGGCTGCGCAGGTGGCCCGGGCGCTCGCCAGGCCCTGCTCGCCGGTGCCCGCGTTGGCGTTGCCCGTGTTGATCACGATCGCGCGGATGTCGCCGCGCAGCAGGTGCTCGCGGCACACCTGCACCGGCGCGGCGCAGAAGCGGTTCTGCGTGAACACGCCGCCGACCGCCGCGCCCTCGTCGAGGAGGACGACGGTCAGGTCCTTGCGGTTGGCCTTGCGGATGCCCGCCTCGGCGACGCCGATGCGCACGCCGGGAACCGGGTGCAGTGTTGCCGCGCCCGGCGCGCTCAGGTTGACTGCCATGGGAATGCCCTTGTGAAGATGAGAAGAAGCGGGATCAGCCCTGCCGCCACGGCAGGCCGCGCACGCGCCAGCCGCCGACCGTGTCGCGGTGCCCCTGCCCGTCGGGGTCGCCCTGGAAGCCTTCGAGGATGTTGTAGGCCTCGTAGCCGAGTTCGGTCGCGCGCCGGGACGAAGCCACCGAGCGCACGCCGCTGCGGCAGAGCATGACCACCTTGCGGTCGGACGGCACCCTGGCACGCAGATCCTCGTCGAAGTCGGGCCGGACCAGCATGCCCGGCCAGTGCTTCCATTCGATGTTGATGGCGCCGGGGATAAAGCCGACCCAGTCGCGCTCGGCGTCGGTGCGGACGTCCACCAGCACCGCCTCGCCCTGCTGCCACCAGCGGAAGGCGAGCTCGGGCGTGACGTCGCCGGCGTAGCCCTCGGCGGGCCGCGGCTGGAAGCGGTCGGGGGATGGGGCGGCGGCGTTCATGCCGGCCATTCTGCCAGCGCCGCCACCCCGGCTCTCACACGATCCGGACCTGCAGGTTCGGCAGCTTGTCGATGTGGATCTCGATCACGTCGCCGCGCACCACCGGGCCCACGTTCTCCGGCGTGCCCGAGTAGATGATGTCGCCGGCGAAGAGCTCGTTGGCTTCCGACAGCTTGCTGATCTGCTCGGCCACCGACCAGATCATCTGGTTGAGGTTGGCGTTCTGCTTGGTCTGGCCGTTCACCTTCAGCCAGATCGCGCCATCGCCGAAGTGCCCGGTCTGGGCCACCGTGTGCAGCGGCCCGATCACGGCGGAGTGGTCGAAGCTCTTGCCGATCTCCCAGGGCTTCTTCTCGTCGCCCATCGCGCGCTGCAGGTCGCGGCGCGTCATGTCGAGGCCCAGCGTGTAGCCCCAGACGTGGTCCAGCGCGCTCGCCACCGGGATGTTGCGGCCGCCGCGGCCGATCGCCGCCACGAGCTCGACCTCGTAGTGGTAGTTCTTCGTCAGCGTCGGATAGGGGTGGTCCCCCACCGTCCCCGGCGCGACGAACTGGATCGCGTCGGTGGGCTTCTGGAAGAAGAACGGCGGCTCGCGATCGGGGTTGGACCCCATCTCGATGGAGTGGGCGCGGTAGTTGCGCCCGATGCAATAGATGCGGCGCACGGGGAACGCCATGTCGGCCCCGGCCACCGGGATGGTGCTGGGCCGGACCGCGAACGGGGTGCGCCCGCTGCCCGTGCTCGTCGACGTCGACGTGGCCGTGGCCGCGCAACCCGCGAGCCCCGTGGCGGCCACCGCCGCCGAGCCCTGGAAGAAACGCCTTCTCTTCATTCCCTTGTCTCCTTTGCCTTGCAGAGTGAAGCGCCTCGCGTCGACAGCCACCTGTCAGGAAATGGCGTCACTTGAGGCTAGCCGATCCGTGTAAACCCTATCGGCACTTGTAACCGGCGAATCAAAGATAGCCCGTCGAATAAACCAACGTCAAGGAGACACGCATGAGCGAGATGAAGACCCCGCGTCGCCGCAGCCTGCTCAAAGGAGCCGCCGTTGCAGCGGGAGCGATGTCGGCGCCGATGGTGGCGGTGGCCCAGACCACGTCGTTCCGTTTCCAGAGCACGTGGCCGGCGAAGGACATCTTCCACGAGTTCGCGCTGGACTTCGCGAAGAAGGTGAACGACATGGCCGGCAACCGGCTGAAGATCGAGGTGCTGCCCTCCGGCGCGGTGGTCCCGGCCTTCCAGCTGCTCGAGGCCGTCAACAAGGGCACGCTCGATGGCGGGCACGGCGTGGTGGCCTACCACTACGGCAAGAACTCCGCCCTGGCGCTGTGGGGCTCGGGTCCGGCTTTCGGCATGAACCCGAACATCGTGCTGTCCTGGCACTACTACGGCGGCGGCAAGCAGCTGCTGGAGGAGATCTACAAGTCCATCAACATGGACGTCGTCTCCTATCTCTACGGCCCGATGCAGACGCAGCCCCTGGGCTGGTTCAAGAAGCCGATCTCGAACGTCGCCCAGTTGAAGGGCCTGAAGTACCGCACCGTCGGCCTCGCCGTGGACCTGTTCACCGACCTGGGCGCAGCGGTCAACCCGCTGCCCGGCGGCGAGATCGTGCCGGCGCTGGACCGCGGCCTGATCGAGGCAGCGGAATTCAACAACGCCTCCTCCGACCGCGTGCTGGGCTTCCCGGACGTCGCCAAGAACTGCATGCTGCAAAGCTTCCACCAGTCCGGCGAGCAGTTCGAGATCCTGTTCAACCGCGGCAAGTACAACGCACTGGCGCCCGAACTCAAGGCCATCATCGACTACGCCGTGCAGGCCGCCTCCGCCGACTTCGCCTGGAAGGCCATCGACCGCAACTCGAAGGACTACATCGAGCTGAAGACCAAGGACAAGATCAACTTCTACAAGACGCCCGATGCCATCCTGCGCGCGCAGCTCGATGCGTGGGATCGCGTGGTGGCCAAGAAGTCCACCGACAACCCGTTCTTCAAGAAGGTGCTGGATTCGCAGCGCGCGTTCGCCGAACGCGCCGGCCAGTGGAACTTCGACTACGAGGTCAACTTCCGCATGGCCTGGGACCGCTACTTCGCCAAGGGCGGCAACACCAAGAAGGCCTGATGCCCGAGGCCGGATGAAAAGGGCGGCTGCGACAGCCGCCCTTTTTTTGGCCTGCGGGGATTCCGATACAACGAAGGACTACGGATGCAGAAGGTACTGTTGACGGTGGACCGCATTTCGACCTGGCTGGGGCAGCTGTTCGCCTGGGCCATCATCGGGTTGACGGTGATGATCTCGTGGGAGGTGTTCTCCCGCTACGTGCTAGGCAACCCGCACGCCTGGATGCTCGACGTGCAGATCATGCTGTACGGCGTGCTGTTCATGATGGCAGGCGCGTACACGCTCTCCAAGAACGGCCACGTGCGCGGCGACGTTCTTTACGGCTTCTTCTCCGACCGCACCCAGGCGACACTGGACCTGATCCTCTACATCCTGTTCTTCCTGCCCGGCGTGTTCGCAATGACCTGGGCCGGCTGGCGCTTCTTCACCGAGGCGCTGGCGATCCGCGAGCAGACCTTCAACGCCGTGCCGCTGCCGGTATACCCCTTCAAGTTCGTCATCCCGTTCGCCGGCGCCATCCTGCTGACCCAGGGGCTGGTCGAGATCGCCCGCTGCATCATCTGCATCCGCGACGGCTTCTGGCCCTCGCGCGAGCAGGACGTGGAGGAAGTGGACGTCGACAAGCTCAAGGCGATGGTGCACGCCGACGATCCGGGCGCCGCGCTCGCGGCCCCGCCGGCCGAGAAGGGGACCCTGTGATGAAGATGCGCAAGGAACTCTGGTTCGGCTTCACGCTGATGGGGATCATCATCGTGGGGGCGCTCTACATGCTGTTGAGCGCCCCGGTGATCGAGCGCGGCCACATCGGCCTGCTGATGCTGTCGCTGGTGGTCGTGGCGATCATGCTCGGCTTCCCCACGGCTTTCACGCTGATGGGCATGGGGATGATCTTCACCTGGCTGGCCTACGAGAAGGACTGGCACAAGACGCTGGACCTGATGGTGCAGGCGGCCTACAAGGTGATGGGCAACGACGTGCTCATCTCGATCCCGCTGTTCGTGTTCATGGGCTACCTGGTCGAGCGCGCCAACCTGATCGAGCGGCTGTTCAAGTCCATTCACCTCGCGCTGGCGCGCGTGCCCGGCGCCCTGGCGGTGGCTACGCTGGTGACCTGCGCCGTGTTCGCCACCGCCACCGGCATCGTCGGCGCGGTCGTCACGCTGATGGGCCTGCTGGCCTTCCCGGCCATGCTGCGGGCGGGCTACAACATCAAGCTCTCTTCCGGCGCGATCACGGCCGGCGGCTGCCTGGGCATCCTGATTCCGCCATCGGTGCTGCTGATCGTGTACGGCGCCACCGCGGGCGTCTCCGTGGTGCAGCTGTACGCCGGCGCGTTCTTCCCCGGCATCATGCTGGCCGGCCTGTACATCGCCTATGTGATCATCCTCGCGAAGGTCAAGCCCTCGCTGGCACCGCCGCTGTCCGCCGAAGACCGCAAGGTGCCCCTGCCGCCGCTGACGCAGCGCTTCGCGCGCTCGCCCAATGCGCACGTGCTGCCCGGCATGCTCGGCGCGCTGAAGGGCCGCGCCAACCAGGACGTGCCCACCTCCTACATCCTCAAGCAGCTGGGCATCGTCGCGATGCCGCTGGTGATCTTCGCCTTCCTCGGCCTCTGGGGCTACCAGGCCGTGACCGCCGCTCCCGAGGACGACAACCCCAGCGGCATGCAGAAGATCGACGACGCCTCGCCCAGTGCACCTCCCGGCGGCAGCCTCGCCGAGCCGCCCTCCGACGGCGCGCTGAAGGTACCCGCCGACTCGGGCGCGCTGCAGGAGCCGCCGGCGGATGCCGGCGCACCGAAGGAGCCGCCCGCAGAAGGCGCTGCACTCAAGGAACCGCCGGCCGAAGGCGGCGTGAAGGCCCCCCCCGCCAGCGGTGGCGTGCAAGTCCCGCCCTCCGCCGCCGGCGTGCAGGAGCCTCCGGGCGGCGCCTCGGTCCAGGAGCCGCCCGGCGCCGGTGTGAAGGAGCCCGGCGCGCCCAGGCCGGCCAGCAGCAGGGTGGCTGCGCCGGAGGGCTTCTGGATCACGCTCGGCGTGTTCGGCGCGCTCCTGGCGCTCTTCTACGTCTTCCTGAGCTTCGCGCGCCTCGAAGTGTTCAAGATGCTGCTGACCAGCTTCTTCCCGCTGATGGTCCTGATCCTGGCGGTGCTGGGCTCGATCGTGCTGGGCCTCGCCACGCCCTCCGAAGCGGCGGCGGTCGGCGCTTTCGGCGGCTTCCTGCTGGCGGCGGCCTATCGCCAGCTCACGATGAGCGTGGTCAAGGAAAGCGTGTTCCTCACCGCCAAGACCTCGGCCATGGTGTGCTGGCTGTTCGTCGGCTCGGCGATCTTCTCGGCGGCCTTCGCGCTGCTGGGCGGGCAGGAACTGGTGGAGCGCTGGGTGCTGTCGATGAACCTGAGCAAGACGCAGTTCCTTCTGCTGTCGCAGGTCATCATCTTCATCCTGGGCTGGCCGCTGGAGTGGACGGAGATCATCGTGATCTTCATGCCGATCTTCATCCCGCTGCTGGACAAGTTCGGCGTCGATCCCCTGTTCTTCGGCCTGCTGGTGGCGCTGAACCTGCAGACGGCCTTCCTGTCGCCCCCGGTGGCGATGGCCGCCTTCTACCTGAAGGGGGTGAGCCCGCCGCACGTGACGCTCAACCAGATTTTCCTGGGGATGATGCCGTTCATGGCGATCCAGGTACTCGCGATCTTTCTTTTGTACATCTTCCCCGGCATCGGCCTGTGGCTGCCGCAACTGCTGTACGCACGTTGACGTGTCCGTCACCCCCGCGCAGGCGGGGGGCCCGGAAAGGCGGCCACTGGCCGCCTTTCCTTTTGGCAGGCGGCGGGAGTCTCCAATTGACGTTTACGTCAACGTAAATTAGGCTTAAGCTTCCCGCCGGAGAATCCCCCTCATGACCGACCTGTCCGCCGAATACAAGGCGCTGGCGAACTATCGCCCGACCAACAAGATCCGCTTCGTCACCGCAGCCAGCCTGTTCGACGGGCACGACGCCGCCATCAACATCATGCGGCGCATCCTGCAGGGCATGGGCGCGGAGGTGATCCACCTGGGCCACAACCGCAGCGTGGACGAAGTCGTCACCGCGGCCCTGCAGGAGGACGCGCAGGGCATCGCCGTCAGCTCCTACCAGGGCGGCCACGTCGAATACTTCAAGTACATGGTGGACCTGCTGCGCCAGCGCGGCGGGGCGCACATCCAGGTGTTCGGCGGCGGCGGCGGCGTGATCGTGCCGGCCGAGATCCGCGAGCTGCAGGACTACGGCGTCGCGCGCATCTACAGCCCCGAGGACGGCCAGCGCATGGGCCTCGCCGGCATGATCGGCGAGATGGTCATGCGCTGCGACCAGGACCTGGCGCCGCTCGCGCCGAAGCAGCTGGCGGCGATCCAGGGCCACGAAGAAACGAACTGGCGCGCCCTCGCCCAGCTGGTCACCGCGCTGGAAGGCGGCAGCGCCGACGCCGAGCTCGTGAAGGCGATCCGCATGCAGGCCGACCAGCGCCGGATCCCGGTCGTGGGCATCACGGGCACCGGCGGCGCCGGCAAGTCCTCGCTCACGGACGAACTGATCCGGCGCCTGCGCCTCGACCAGGACGATGCGCTGCGCATCGCCGTCATCTCGATCGACCCGTCGCGCCGCAAGACCGGCGGCGCGCTGCTGGGCGACCGCATCCGCATGAACGCCATCGGCCCGTGGCAGCAGGGCGCGCGCGTCTACATGCGCTCGCTCGCCACCCGCGACTTCGGCAGCGAGATCTCCGCCGCGCTCGGCGACGTGGTCGCGGCCTGCAAGGCCGCGGGCTTCGACCTGGTGATCGTAGAGACCTCCGGCATCGGCCAGGGCGACGCCGCCATCGTGCCGCACGTGGACATCCCGCTGTACGTGATGACGCCGGAATTCGGCGCCGCCAGCCAGCTCGAGAAGATCGACATGCTGGACTTCGCCGAGTTCGTGGCGATCAACAAGTTCGACCGCAAGGGCGCGGCCGACGCGCTGCGCGACGTGGCCAAGCAGGTCCAGCGCAACAAGCAGGCCTTCGCGCAGCGGCCCGAGGAGATGCCGGTGTTCGGCACCATGGCGGCGCGCTTCAACGACGACGGCGTGACCGCGCTGTACCAGGCGCTCAGGCCGCGCCTCGTGGAGCTGGGCCTGGCCCTGAAGGAAGGCCACCTGCCGCAGGCCGACGTGCGCCACAGCACCAACCAGACGCCGGTGGTGCCGCCGGCCCGTTCGCGCTACCTCGCCGACATCGCCGACACCGTGCGCGGCTACAAGGCGCGCGTGCGCAGGCAGGCGCAGCTCGCGCGCGAGATCCAGCAGCTCAAGGCCGCGGCGAACATGCTGAAGGTCGACAAGCCGGACCGCGCGCCGGCCGCCGAGGCCGCGCTGGACCTCGCCGCCCATCGGCTCACCCGCATGGACAAGGATTCGCTGCACCTGCTGAAGCAGTGGCCCGACATGCAGAAGGCCTACGCGGGCGACGAGTACGTGGTGAAGATCCGCGACAAGGAGATCCGCACCAGGCTCACCACCAGGTCGCTCTCCGGCACCACGGTGCGCAAGGTCGCCCTGCCCCAGTACGAGGACCACGGCGAGATCCTCAAGTGGCTGATGCTGGAGAACGTGCCGGGCAGCTTCCCCTACACCGCCGGCGTGTTCGCCTTCAAGCGCGAGGGCGAGGACCCCACGCGCATGTTCGCGGGCGAGGGCGACGCCTTCCGCACCAACCGGCGCTTCAAGCTGCTGTCGGCCGGCATGCCGGCCAAGCGACTGTCCACCGCCTTCGACTCGGTCACCCTGTACGGCAACGACCCGGACCCGCGCCCCGACATCTACGGCAAGGTCGGCAACTCCGGCGTGTCGATCGCCACGCTGGACGACCTGAAGGTGCTGTATTCGGGCTTCGACCTGTGCGACCCCGCCACCTCGGTCTCCATGACCATCAACGGCCCGGCGCCCTCGATCCTGGCGATGTTCATGAACGCCGCCATCGACCAGGCGACGGAGAAGTTCGCCGCCGACAACGGCCGCGAACCCACCGACACGGAAGCCTCGAAGATCCGGGAATGGGTGCTGGCCAACGTGCGCGGCACCGTGCAGGCCGACATCCTGAAGGAAGACCAGGGCCAGAACACCTGCATCTTCAGCACCGAGTTCTCGCTCAAGGTGATGGGCGACATCGCCGAGTACTTCGTGCACCACGACGTGCGCAACTTCTACTCCGTGTCGATCTCGGGCTACCACATCGCCGAGGCCGGGGCCAACCCGATCTCGCAGCTGGCCTTCACGCTGTCGAACGGCTTCACCTTCGTCGAGGCCTATCTCGCCCGCGGGATGCACATCGACGACTTCGCGCCCAACCTGTCCTTCTTCTTCTCCAACGGCATGGACCCGGAGTACACGGTGCTGGGCCGGGTGGCGCGCCGCATCTGGGCGGTGGCGATGAAGGACCGCTACGGCGCCAACGAGCGCTCGCAGAAGCTGAAGTACCACGTCCAGACCTCGGGCCGCTCGCTGCACGCGCAGGAGATCGCGTTCAACGACATCCGCACCACGCTGCAGGCGCTGATCGCGGTCTACGACAACTGCAACTCGCTGCACACCAACGCCTACGACGAGGCGATCACCACGCCCACCGAGGAGTCGGTGCGGCGCGCGATGGCGATCCAGCTGATCATCAACCGCGAGTGGGGCCTGGCGAAGAACGAGAACCCGAACCAGGGCGCGTTCATCATCGACGAGCTCACCGAGCTGGTGGAGGAGGCCGTGCTGGCCGAATTCGAGCGCATCGCCGAGCGCGGCGGCGTGCTGGGCGCCATGGAGACCGGCTACCAGCGCGGCCGGATCCAGGACGAGAGCATGCACTACGAAATGCTCAAGCACACGGGCGAGCTGCCGATCATCGGCGTGAACACCTTCCGCAACCCGCACGGCGACGCGACCCCCGACAAGCTGGAACTGGCCCGCTCCACCGAGGAGGAGAAGCAGAGCCAGCTGCAGCGCCTGCGCGACTTCCACGCCCGCAACAAGGACGCGGCGCCGGCGCTGCTCAAGCGCCTGCAGCAGGCCGTGATCGAGAACCGCAACGTGTTCGAGGTGCTGATGGACGCGGTGCGGGTGTGCTCGCTGGGCCAGATCACGAGCGCACTGTTCGAGGTGGGCGGGCAGTACCGCCGCAACATGTGAGAGGCGGCGGCACGGCCGCCGCCCTTCAGGTCGCCTCGCGCCGCCCCTGCGGAAGCGCCTGTCCCGCCACGTCCGTGCGTGCCATCAGCACCGTCCCGTGCGTGGAATCGGTGCAGTACAGCGTCTTCCGGTCGGCGCCGCCGAATGCGAGGTTCGTGACCGAGGCGCCGCGCGGCCCCCGGAACACGATCTCCGGCTCGGCGAAGCGGTTCAGCACCCACACGTAGCCCAGGCCGGGATTGGCCACCAGCAGCCGGCCCTCTTCGTCCATGGCGAGGCCGTCCGGACCGCTGGGCCCGTAGGACGTGAAGAACTGGCCCGCCTTGGACACGCTGCCGTCGGCGAGCAGCGGCATGCGCCAGACGCAGTTGCCGCGCGTCGCCGCGACGAACAGGAAGCGCTCGTCGGGGGACAGCACGATCCCGTTGGGGCTCGGCACGTTGGACAGCAGCAGGTCCAGGCGGCCGTCCGGGGCCAGCCGGTAGACGCGCCCGGTGGGATCGTGCAGTCCCGTCTGTCCCTGGTCCGTGAAGTACAGGTTGCCGCGCGTGTCGAACACCAGGTCGTTCACGCCCTTGAAGCGCTCGCTGTTGCGGCGCTCGAGGAAGGGCCGGATCCGGCCGCTCCCCAGCTCCAGCACCACCAGCCCGTTCTTGTAGTCGGTGACGAGCAGCTCGCCGGCCGACAGGAACTTCATCCCGTTCGGTTCCCCGTCCCATTCGCCCACCAGCGACCAGCTACGCGCGGCATCGATGCGGAACACGCGGCCGAAGGGGATGTCCGTGACGTACAGGTTGCCGGCCCCGTCGAACACCGGTCCTTCGAGGAAGGAGTCCGCGAGCCGGCCGCCCTGGTTCACGTCCGCCCAGTGGCTGCGCACGCCCGTGCGGCGGAATTCCGCCGGCATGGCGCTGAAGACCTCCAGTTCGCGCACCTCGGGCTGCTGCAGCAGGATCATGGCCGGCTCACCTCACTGGCGCTCGAAGGCGGTGCTGGCGACGACCTTGCCCCAGGCCTCGGTGCTTTCCTTCAGCATCCGGGCGAAGGCTTCGCTGCCCACCTGCCGCGGCTCGGCGCCCATGCCTTCGGCGAAGGACTTCATGTCCGGCGTGGCCATGGCCGTGGCGATCTCCTTCTGCAGGCGCGCCAGCACCGCGGGCGGGGTGCCCTTGGGCGCCCACAGGCCGGTCCAGTTCAGCACGCCGTTCCACGGCACGCCCGCCTCGCGGAAGGTGGGCACGTCCGGCAGCGCCGCCAGGCGCTTGTCGCCGCTGATCGCCAGCAGGCGCATCTTGCCGCCGCGCACGTTGCCCATGAGGCCCGTGGTGGACGCGATCTGCAGGTCGATCGTGTTGGACAGCACGGCCTGCGTGGCCTCCGCCGCGCCCTTGAAGGGCACGTGCATCAGCTTGACACCGGCCGCGATGCCCAGCGCCTCGCTGGCGAAATGCGGCGTGGTGCCCGCGCCGCCCGAGCCGTAGGTGATCTTGCCCGGATTGGCCTTCGCCTCCGCCAGCAGGCCGCGCAGGTCCTTGAAGCGCGACTGCGCGTGCACCGCCAGGCCCATGGGCGCGAAGACATAGGCGCCCACCGGAACGAGGTCGTTCGCGTAGTCGAAGGGCAGCTTCTTGAAGATGTGCGGCAGCAGCGAATAGGTCGTGTCGTTGGCCAGCAGCGTGTAGCCGTCGGGCTCCGCCTTGGCCGCCTGCAGCGTGCCGATCGTGCCGGTGCCGCCGGCGCGGTTCTCGACGAAGAAGCTCTGCCCGGTCTGCTCGGTCAGCTTCTGCGCCATCTTGCGCGTGACCACGTCCACCGCGCCCCCGGGCGCGTACGGGACGACGATGCGCACCGGCTTGGACGGCCAGGCGTCCGCCGCCATGGCGGCGGGGGCCAGCACCAGGCTGGCCACGAGGGCGAGCAGGGCCCGCCGGGAAAGGGAATGGCTGGTCATGGTGCTCCCCTTCAGGCGACGGTGGGCGCCTCGGCCAGCACGGCCAGCACGTTCTTCGCCGCGCCCACGCCCATGTTGACATAGGCATCGCCGGTCACGCCGCCGATGTGCGGGCTGAGGATGAGGTTGGGCTCGCCGTGGAACGGATGCGGCGCCGCCATCGGCTCGACCGCGAAGCTGTCGAGTCCGGCGGAGGCCACCTGGCCGCAACGCACCGCCTCCAGCAGGGCGGCCTCGTCGACGAGTCCGCCGCGCGCCGTGTTCACCAGCACCACGCCGCGCTTGCAGGCCGCCAGCGTCTGCGCATTGACCAGGTTGCGGTTCTCCGGCGTCAGCGGGCAGTGCAGGGAAATCGCATCGGACTCGCGCCAGAGCGTGGCGAGGTCCACGGGGCGGATGTAATCGGGCAGGTTCTGCGCGTAGGGATCGAAGCCGATCACCTTCATGGCCATGGCGTCGCACATGCGCGCGAAGCGCTGGCCGATGGCGCCGAGGCCCACCAGGCCGATCGTGCGGCCGTGCAGTTCGAGGCTCTTGTGCGTCGCCTTGTCCCAGTGGCCGGCGTGCATGCGCGCATCGAGCTGCACCACCGACTTGGCGCAGGCGAGCAGCAGGGCCAGGGCCTGTTCGGCCACCGCGGCGGCATTCGCGCCCACCGCAGCGCGCACCTCGATCCCGCGCGCCCGGGCGGCGTCCTTGTCGATCGTATCCGTGCCGCTGCCGTGCTTGGAGATCACGCGCAGCGACGGGGCGGCGTCCATGACGGCGGCGCCGACCTTGCCGTAGCGGACGATGATCGCCACCGGATCGTGCTGGCGGCACAGCGCGACGAGGTCGTCCTCCTGCGGCGTCTTGCCCGCGTAGACGATCTCGAAGTCCTTCAGGACCGCGAGCGCCTGCGGCGCGAGGTCGGCGCCCGTGACGATGAGGGTGCGCGTGCTCACAGGCTCTCCCCCTGCTTCAGGACACCCGCGGTGCGCAGCGCGGCGTCCAGCCACGAGGCGCTGGTGTTGCCCTTCCGGATCGCGGCGATGCGGGTCGATTCGTCCTCCACCTTCTTGCGCGCCAGCGGCAGCAGCGACTCCACGCGCTCGCGCTCGCCCACGAACACGCCGTCGGCATCCGCCACGATCAGGTCGCCGGGGCGCACGGTGACGCCGCCGCACGAGATCGCGTGGCCGATGCGGCCGGGGACGTTCTTGGTCGGGCCGTTCGGGTTGGTGCCGACGGAGAAGACGGGGAAGTCCATCTCGTCGATCTCCAGGCTGTCGCGCACGGCGCCGTCGATCACGACGCCGGCGATGCCCAGCTGCTTGCAGGCCGTCATCATGATGGTGCCCATGAGCGCCGCGGTCTGGTCGCCCTTGCCGTCGATCACCAGCACGTCGCCCGGCCTGGCCAGCGCCATGGCGGCGTGGATCATCAGGTTGTCGCCGGGGCGCACTTCCACGGTGAGGGCGGGGCCGGCGATCTTCATGCGCGGGCGCAGGGCGGCGATGCGCCCATGCAGCGCGCCTCGGCGGCCGTTCACGTCGGCCAGGATGGCGGCCTGGAATTCGGAGGCCTGGCGCACGAGGGCGGGGGAGACGCGCTCGAAGTCGCGGACGATGTCGGTGGTCATGGGGTGTCTCTGCGGGTGAGGAAAGCCCCGGCCAGCGCGGCGGCGCCAGCCTGGAGCGGAGGTTTGCGGAAGGGGGTTTCCCCGCCAGGCGGGGCTGCAGATGCGGGCGCTCAGTCGACCTTGGCGCCGGATTCCTTGACGATCCTGCCCCAGCGGGCGATGTCGTCGCGAATCAGCCTTGCGAACTGCTCCGGCGTGCCGCCGGCCACGTCGGCGCCCTGGTCGCCGAGCTTCTTCTTCAGCTCGGGATCCTTCAGCGCCTTGTTGATGTCGGCGTTGAGCTTGGCGACCACGTCCTTCGGCAGGTTGGCCGGCCCGAGCACGCCGAACCAGGTGACCGCCTCGAAGCCCTTGTAGCCGGACTCCGCGACGGTGGGCACCTGCGGCAGGTCGTCCACGCGGGTGGCGGAAGTCACCGCGATCGGCCGCATCTTGCCGCTCTTGATGTGGCCGATGAGCGTGGGGATGGAGGAGACGTAGAGCTGCACCTGGCCGCTGATCACGTCGGTCACGCCCTGCGCGGCGCCCTTGTACGGGATGTGCGTGAGCTTGATGCCGGCCAGCCGCTGGAACGATTCGGCCGCGAGGTGCGCCACCGTCCCGTTGCCCGAGCTCGCGTAGTTGATGCTGCCGGGACTGGCCTTCGAGGCCTTCACCACGTCCGCCAGCGTGTGGAACGGCGAGTTGGCGCTGGCGACGATCACCAGCGGGGAACTGGCCACCAGGCCGATCGGCGCCAGGTCCTTCAACGGGTCGTAGGGCAGCTTGGCGTACAGCGTCGGGTTGATCGCCAGGTTGCTGGTCTGGCCCATGACGAGGGTGTAGCCGTCGGGCTGCGACTTGGCCGCCGCATCGACGCCCAGGTTGCCGCCCGAGCCGGGCTTGTTGTCGACCACGAACGTGTAGCCCGAACCGGCCACCTTGTGGGCGAGCTCACGCGTGATGGTGTCCGTGCCGCCGCCCGCGGGGAAGGGCACGACCAGCTTGATCGGCTTGCTGGGCCAGCCCTGCGCGAAGGCCGTGGCGGTGGCGAGGGAAGCGGCCGCAAGAACCAGGGCGGCACGACGTGAAATCAGCATGGGTTTGTCTCCGAAGGAGCGCCTCGTGGCGCCGTGGGAGAACTGTAGATGCGCGTTGCACGAAGCACAATGCCGTTTCACACAGTGCACCGTAGTGCATCATGCGCAACGCGACGGTGGCGAAGGAGAGGCCGGGCCCGCCGCCAGTCGCGCGACCGTTCCGCGCTGGCATCCCCGAGGGGATTCCGGCACGATAGCGGCGTCCCCTGCACGAGGCCGCCATGACCTTCCTGTGGCCGCACAACCTCTGGCTGATGCTGGCGCTCCCGCTGTTGCCCGCGGCCTACGTGTGGCTGCTCCGCCGTCGTGTCCGGCAGGCCGTGCGCTTCAGCAGCCTGGGAGTGATCCGCGCGGCCGCCGCCCACCGGAGCTGGCGCCGGCATGTGCCGCCCGCCTTCCTCCTGCTGGCCTGCGGCGGGCTGCTGTTCTCGGCGGCGCGTCCCGTCGCGCGGGTGCCGCTTCCCTGGGCCCGCTCCTCGATCCTGCTCGCGATGGACGTGTCGCTCAGCATGCGCGTCACCGACGTCAAGCCGACCCGGCTGGCCGCCGCGCAGGAGGCCGCCAAGAGCTTCCTGCGCGACCTGCCCAAGGACATCGAGGTCGGCCTGGTCACCTTCGCCGGCAGCAGCCAGGTGGCCCAGCGGGCGACGCTCGACCGGGAAGCGCTGGTCGCGGCCATCGACGGCTTCCAGATGCAGATGGGCACCGCGATCGGCAACGCCATCGTGCAGTGCCTGGCGGAGCTGTTCCCGGACCAGGGCATCGACGTGGGCGAGATGACCTTCGGCAGCAAGCCGCGCGGTCGCAGCCTCGACGCCGGGGAAAAGCCCCCGCCGAAACAGATCACGCCCGTCGCCCCGGGCTCCTACCGCTCCGCCGCGATCATCCTGCTGAGCGACGGCCGCCGCACCACCGGGGTGGACACGCTGGAGGCGGCGAAGATGGCGGCCGACCGCGGGGTGGCGATCTACGTGGTGGGGCTGGGCAGCGTCGACGGCCCCGCCTCCACGCCCGAGGGCATCCCGATCTACCTGCAGCTCGACGAACCGACCCTGCGCGAGGTGGCTCGCATGACCGCGGGCGAGTACCACTACGCCCCCACGGCGGAAACGCTGCGCGTCGTCTACGAGAACCTGGGCACGCGCATGGAGGTGCTGGCGCGCGAGACCGAACTCACGGCCTTGTTCGCCCTGGCCGCGGCACTGCTGATGCTGGCCGCGGGCGCGTTGTCGATGCTCTGGTTCCGCCGGCTCACGTGAGCCGCGCGCGCCGCTCGCGCACCGCGGCCGCGAGCTCGCGCAGGACCTCCTCGGTGCCTTCCCAACCGACGCAGCCGTCGGTGATCGACACCCCCGGCGCCAGCGCGACGCCCGGCTTCAGGTCCTGCCGCCCCTCGCGCAGGTGGCCCTCGATCATGACGCCCAGGATGCGCTGCTCGCCGCCGCGGATCTGCCGCGCCAGCTCGCGCGCGACCCACGGCTGGCGCCGCCAGTCCTTGCCGGAATTGGCATGCGAGCAGTCCACCATGACCCGCTCCGGTGCGCCCGCCTTGTGCAGGATCGCGCAGGCGGCGGCGATGTCGGCCGGCTCGTAGTTGGGCCCGCGCGAGCCGCCGCGCAGGATGATGTGGCAGTCCGCATTGCCCTCGGTTTCGAACACCGCCGCCACGCCCATCTTGGTCATGCCCATGAAGGCGTGCGGCGCGCTGCAGGCGATCAGCGCGTCGGCCGCCATCTGCACGCTGCCGTCGGTGCCGTTCTTGAAGCCCACCGTGCAGCTGAGGCCCGAGGCGAGCTGGCGATGGCTGGGGCTCTCGGTGGTGCGGGCGCCGATCGCGCCCCAGGAGATCAGGTCCGAGATGTACTGAGGGCTCAGGAGGTCCAGGAACTCGGTGCCCGCCGGCAGGCCGAGCTGCGCGATCTCGAGCAGCAGCTCGCGCGCCAGCCGCAGCCCTTCGTTGATGCGGAAGCTGCCGTCCAGGCGCGGGTCGTTGATGTAGCCCTTCCAGCCGACCGTGGTGCGCGGCTTCTCGAAGTACACGCGCATCACCAGCAGCAGGTCCTCGCGCAGTTCGCCGGCCAGGGCGTGCAGGCGCCGAGCGTATTCCATCGCCTGCGCGTGGTCGTGGATCGAGCACGGGCCCACCACGGCCAGCAGCCGCGGGTCGCGGCCGTGCACCACGTCCGCCACCTCGGCGCGGCTGCGCTCGAGGAAGGACTGCACCGCGTCCTCCGTCGGCAGCTCGTACTGCAGCAGCGCGGGCGAGATCAGCGGCCGCACGTCGCGGATCCGCACGTCGTCCAGCCGCGTCGACTGCGGCATCTCCTCGGCGCCTTCGGGCCGGGCTGCGGTTTCCTTCATCGGGACCCTCCTGTGAGCCATCCACTATATTGCGAGGCCATGGCAGCTTCCGTCGGAACCGCCTCCTTCGCCCAGATCGACTGGGCCGGCCAGCCGGTGCGCATCGAGTACCGCTGGGTCGGCAACGCCCCGCCGGGCGCGCCGGTGCTGGTGTTCCTGCACGAGGGCCTCGGCTCCGTCGGCATGTGGCGGGACTTCCCGGCGCGGCTGTGCGAGGCCGCGGGCGTGCGCGGCCTGCTCTACTCGCGGCCCGGCTACGGCCGCTCCACGCCGCGCGAGGCCGGCGAGCGCTGGACCCCGCGCTTCATGCACCGCCAGGCCGAGGAGGTGCTGCCCCCGCTACTACGCGCGCTGCAACTGGACCCGGCGCGCGATCCCCTCTGGCTGTTTGGCCACAGCGACGGCGCCTCCATCGCCCTGCTCCACGCCGCGGCCTTCCCGGAGGCGCTGCGCGGCGCCATCGTGCTGGCGCCGCACATCTTCGTCGAGGAGGTCTCGGTCGCGAGCATCCAGCAGGCGCGCAACGCCTACCTGCAGACCGACCTGAAGCAGCGCCTGGGCCGCTACCACGAGGACGCCGATTCGGCCTTCTGGGGCTGGAACGACATCTGGCTGGACCCGGACTTCCGCGACTGGAACATCGAGCGCGAGATCGCGGCCATCCGTTGCCCGCTGCTGGCGATCCAGGGCCTGGACGACGAGTACGGCACGCTGGAGCAGATCCGCGGCATCGCGCGCGTGCTGCCGCACACGCGGCTGCTGGAGCTGCCGGACTGCGGCCATTCGCCGCACAAGGACCAGCCGCGGGCGGTGATCGAGGCCGCCGTGCGCTTCCTGAGCGAAGCGGGCTGAGGGCGCCGGAGGGAGGCCCGAGGTAGGATGCCGGGTGCCTTCCTCCGCAGTACCCACCCCCGCCCACGATTCCGCCGCCGTCACGCGCGCCGCGGTCAACCTGCTGGCCATCGCCTGCTTCTTCAGCGGCGCCGCCCTGCGCATCTGCGACGGCCTGCTGCCGCGGCTCGCCGGCGATTTCACCGTGACGCCCGGCACCGCCGGCCAGGTGATCCTGGCCTTCGCGATGGCCTACGGCTTTTCCCAGCTCGCCTACGGCACCCTCGGCGACCGCTACGGCAAGGCGCGCATCGTGTGCATCGCCCTGTTCGCCTCCGCCGCCGGCGCGCTGGCCTGCACGATGGCGCCCGACCTGGACGTGCTGGTGCGCCTGCGCATCCTGTGGGGCGCCGTGGCCGGCGGCGTGATCCCGATGTCGATGGCCTGGATCGGCGACAACGTGCCTTACGAGCAGCGCCAGGCCACCCTCGCCCGGCTGCTGCTCGGCACGCTCTCCGGCATGACGGCCGGCCAGCTCGCGGGCGGGCTGTTCGCCGATTCGGCCTGGGGCTGGCGCGGCGCCTTCGGCACCATGTGCTCCGGCTACCTCGTGGTGGGCACGCTGCTGCTGGCGCGCCTGCGCACCATCCCTTCGCACGCGGGCGCGCCCCCGGTGCGCCGCGCCTGGCTGCCGGCGATCCTCGAGGTGCTGCGCATGCCCTGGGCGCGCGTCGTGCTCGTGACGGTGATGGCCGAGGGGATCTTCCTGCTGGGGCCGCTGGCCTTCCTGCCCGCCTACCTGAACCAGCGCTTCGGGCTGGCGCTGTCGGTCGCCTCGGGCTTCGTGGCCCTGTATGCCATCGGCGGCGTGCTCTATGCGATGGCGGCGCGCCACATCGTGCGCCGCTTCGGCGAGCGCCGGATGGTGCTGTGGGGCGGCATCCTCATGGGCGCCGGCTTCCTCGCCTGGTTCCTGATCCCGCGGGGCTGGATCGCCGCGCCCATCGCGCTGGCGGTGGGCTTCGGCACCTACCTGTACCACAACACCCTGCAGACGCACGGAACGCAGATGGCGCCGACCATGCGCGGCATCGGCATGTCGTTGTTCGCCTTCAGCTTCTTCGTCGGCCAGGCGATCGGGGTCTCGCTGGCCGGCCAGTCCTTCGACCGGCTGGGCCCGGCGCCGCTGCTGCTGGTGCCGGCGCTGGTCCTGCCGCTCACGGGCTGGGCCTTCGCGCGCGCGCTCAAGCGCAGGTCGGAAGCCTGACGTACGCTAGCGGCTTCGCGACGCAGGAGGCGACACCATGCAGGCGGCGTTCTACACGAAGCAGGGCCCGGCGGCCGAAGTGCTGCAGCTCGGCGAACAGCCCACACCTGAGCCGGGGCCGGGCGAGGTCCGCGTGCGGCTGCGGACCTCCGGCGTCAATCCCTCGGACTACAAGGTGCGCAAGGGCGGCTTCGGCCGCGCCCTCGCGTATCCGCTGGTGATCCCGCACAGCGATGGCGCGGGTGTGATCGACGCGGTGGGCGAAGGCGTGCCGGCCAGCCGCATCGGCGAGCGGGCCTGGATCTGGAACGGCCAGTGGCTGCGGCCTTTCGGCACCGCCGCGCAGGCCATCGTGCTGCCCTCGGCGCAGGCGGTGCCGCTGCCAGATTCCGTCGGCGATGCGGAAGCGGCCTGCTTCGGCATCCCGGCGCTGACGGCGCTGCACGCCGTGCGACTCGCGCAGGTGCAGTCCGGCATGCACGTGCTGGTCTCCGGCGGCGCCGGCTCGGTCGGGCACTACGCGATCCAGTTCGCCCGCCTGCGCGGCGCGACGGTGCTCACCACCGTCAGCAGCGAGCAAAAGGCTGCCCACGCGCTGCGGGCCGGCGCCGCGCACGCGATCCTCTACCGCGACGAGGACGTCGGCGCCCGCGTGCAGGCGCTCACCAGCGGGCGCGGCGTCGACGCCGTGATCGAGATGGATTTCACCGCCAACGCCCGCCTCTACCCGGCCTGCGTGCGCGCCGGCGGCACCATCGTCGTGTACGGCATGGGGCAGCAGGAGGCGAACCTGCCCACCTTCTGGTTCATGCGCAACCGCATCACCGTGAAGTTCGTCTACGTGTACGAGATGGAAGCAGCCGAACGCGAGGCCTGCCTGCGCGAGCTCGACGCGCTGCTGCGCGAAGGCGCGCTGCAGCACACCGTGGCCCTGCGCATGCCGCTGGCCGACATCGCCCGCGCCCACGACATGGTGGAACAGGGGCAGGTGATCGGCAACGTGGTCCTCGACATCCCGCAAGGAGACAAGTGACATGGATCTGCAACTTCGTGGCCGCCACGTGCTGGTGACCGGCGGCAGCCGCGGCATCGGCCTGGCCTGCGCGCGCGACTTCCTGGCCGAGGGCTGCAGGGTGAGCCTCGTCGGCCGCAGCCCCGAGCACATGGAACGCGCGCTGTCCGCGCTGCGCGCCAGCGGCGAGGTGGCCGGCCATTGCGCCGACCTCACCGACCCGGCCGCGGCGCTGCAGGCGGTCGACGCGGCGGAAGCAGGCTTCGGCCCGATCGACGTCCTGGTGAATTCGGCCGGCGCCGCCAGGCGCACGCCCTACGACGAACTGCAGCCGCAGGCCTGGCACGACGCCATGCAGGCCAAGTTCTTCACCACCATCCATGTGCTCGACCCGGTGGTGAAGCGCATGGGCGCGCGCGGGGCCGGCACGGTGGTCAACGTGGTCGGCATGGGCGGCAAGGTGGCCACCACCACGCACCTGGCCGGCGGCGCGGCCAACGCGGCGCTGATGCTCGCCACCGCCGGCCTCGCGGCGGCCTGGGGACCGCGCGGCGTGCGCATCAACGCGGTGAACCCGACGCTCACGCTGACGGAGCGCCTGGCCGAGGGCTTCGCGGTGGATGCCCGCCTGCGCAACACCAGCCAGGAGGAGGTGCAGCGCCAGGCCGAGAAGAAGCTCCCGCTGGGCCGCATCGCGAAGCCGGAGGAGATCGCCGCGGCGGTGCTGTTCCTCGCCTCGCAGCGCGCTTCCTACATCTCGGGCGCGATCCTGTCGATGGACGGCGCCGCGAGCGCTATGGTCGTCTAGTGCATCGCGATCGGCCGCTCCTGGATCAGGTGGTCCAGGGTGGCCACGAGGGCCTCGGGGTCGACGGGGGAGACCATGTAGGCATCCGCGCCCGACTCCATGCCCGCGGCCTGCTCTTCCTGCGTCACGTACACGGCGGAGACGTGCACGACCGGCAGCGACGCGGTGGCGGCCCGCGAGCGCATCAGGCGGCAGACCTCGAAGCCCAGCAGGTCGGGCAGGTGCACGTCGAGCACCACGGCCGACACGAACTCCACGAGTTCCAGGGCCTCGGCGCCGGCCGAGGCCTCCACGGTGTTGAATCCCGCGGCACGCAGCGTACGCGAAGTCGCGTAGCGGCTGGAGGGGTTGTCATCCACCACGAGGACGCTGTGGAGGGATCGGTCGATCATCGGCTGCGGTGCAGTTCGGGGAGGGACAAGTGTAAGCGCGGTGCTTGCCCATGGACAGCCGCCTCGGCTTAGGTCAGTCCCGTAATCGCCGGTCCTCGCCCGGGATTCCAGCTCGGCCGCACGCGGCCTGAATGGTGTTTGTCCTACTCCGGCCGGGATGGCCGCCTACCAGAATGAGCCCGTAGCCCACCCCCCGAAAGGACCTGTACCGATGAAAGTCGACATCTACCGGCGCGAGGAAGCCCAGCAGAAGTTCAGCTACCTCATCGTCCCGCAGGGACAGGACATCCCCCCGGAAGCGGACAACGTCGACTGGCACGTGCGCCAGCTCGCGGTGGACGTGGACGAGACGCAGGAACACCTGCACCCGTACGAGATCGACAATCCTCGCGCCCAGATCGCCGAAAAGGGTTACGCCATCACCAGCGTCTACCACCAGGTCCCGGCCCAGAGCGCTCCCTGACGCGGCGCGCCGCCAGAATTCGCCCGACCGCTCCTACGCGCGTCGGAAGAGGTGCGACGCGAATCGCCGCGTCGCACCGACGAGCGGGGCGTCGCCCCCGCCCGAAGATCGCTTCCTCAATCGAACGATCTCCAGGACGGAAAAGATGCTCGCCATTTCGCTGCTCTCCTCCATCGCCCAGTCGCGCTTCGGCCATTGGCTGCGCGCGCTCGCGACGCTGCCGCGGCGCACGCGCTACTGACGGTCAGGGGTTCCAGCCGCCGCCCAGCGAACGGTACAGCTGCACCTGGTTCTGCAGCCGTCCCAGCCGGACGCGCACCAGGTCCTGCTGCGCCGAGAAGAGCGACCTCTGCGCATCCAGCAGGTCCAGCGTGCTCGCCACGCCGTTCTGGTAGCGCAGCCCCGCGAGCCGGAAGCGCACGCTCTCCGCATCCACCACCGCGGCCTGCGCCCGCACCTGCTCGCTGTACGTGGCCCGGCCCGCCAGCGCATCGGCCACCTCGCGGAAGGCCTGCTGGATCGCGCGCTCGTACTGCGCCACGGCGATGTCGCGCGACACCTCGGTGGCGGCCAGGTTCGCGCGGTTGCGGCCGGCGTCGAACACGGTCTGCGCCAGCGAGGGGATCACCGTGTAGCCCCAGGCGCTGCCCTTGAACAGGCCGCCGAGGTCGGCGCTCGCCGTCCCGACGCCCGCGGTCAGCGTGATGCGCGGGAAGAAGGCCGCGCGGGCCGCCCCGATGTCCGCGTTGGCGGACATCAGCAGGTGCTCGGCCTGCTGCACGTCGGGACGCCGCACCAGCACTTCCGAAGGGAGGCCGGCCGGCACGTCGGGCAGGTCGACGCTGGCGGTCGTGACCTGGACCTCGAAGCGCGGATCCATCGGCTCGCCGACCAGCAGGGCCAGCGTATTGAGGTCGATGGCCCGCTGGCGCTGGAACTGGGCCAGGCTCGCGCGCGCCGTCTCGTACAAGGATTGCGCGAGGCGGAAGTCGATCTCAGAGGAGACGCCCTGCTCGAAGCGCAGCTTCATCAGGTCCATGGACTGCGCGCGCGTCTGCAGCGTCTGCTCGGTGAGCGCCAGCAGTTCCTCGTCGGCGGCGAGGTTCAGCCAGGTCGCGGCCACGTTCGCCACCAGGCTCATCTGCGCGGCATTGCGCCCTTCCTCGGTGGCGAGGAACTGCTGCAGCGCGGATTCGCTCAGGCTGGCGATGCGGCCGAAGAAATCCAGCTCCCACGCACTGAACGCAAGGTTGGCCTGGTACAGGGTCGTCTGCTGCGGTGCGTTGTTGATGAAGCTGGGCTGGCGCGCGGCGCTGGCGTTGAACGCCACCGTGGGGTACTTGTCCGCGTTGCGGATGTCGTACTGCGCCCGCGCCTGCGCGATGTTCAGCACCGCGATGCGCAGGTCGCGGTTGTTACGCAGGGCGGAGGCGATCAGCGAGCGCAGGCGCGCGTCGGTGAAGTACTGCTCCCAGCGCAGGTCGATGGCCGGCGTGCCCTCCTGCGCCGACGGATAGGGAAACGCACCCGGCACGGGCGCCGCGGGGCGCTCGTACTGCGGCATCTGGGAGCAGCCGGCCAGCACGAGGGCCGCGGTGAGCGCGCTCAGTTTCTTCATCGGTTTCATATCTGGTCCCCCGCGGTGGCGCCGGCGGGGATCTCGCGATCGCCCAGTTCATGCCGGTACAGCTTGCGCTGGCGTTCGCTGCCCTGGAAGAAGCCGCGCACCACCACGAAGAAGACGGGAACGAAGAACACCGCCAGGCCGGTGCCGGTGAGCATGCCGCCCAGCACGCCGGTGCCGATGGCACGCTGGCTCGCGGAGCCGGCACCGCTGGCGATGGCCAGCGGCAGCACGCCGAGGCCGAAGGCCATGGAGGTCATGATGATGGGGCGGAAGCGCAGGTGCGCCGCCGCCAGCGCCGCCTCGATCACGTTCTTGCCCTGGGCCTGCAGGTCCTTGGCGAATTCGATGATCAGGATGGCGTTCTTGGCCGACAGGCCGATGATCGTGATCAGGCCCACCTGGAAGTACACGTCGTTCGCGTATCCGCGCAGCAGCGTCGCGAGCAGCACGCCCAGCACGCCCAGCGGCACCACCAGGATCACCGCGAGCGGGATCGACCAGCTCTCGTACAGCGCCGCGAGGCACAGGAACACCGACAGGATGGCGAAGCCGTAGAGGATCAGCGCCTGCGCGCCGGCCTGCTTTTCCTCGCGCGACTGGCCGGTCCACTCGTAGGCGAAGCCGGACGGCAGTTGCGCCGCCAGCCGTTCCATCTCCGCCATCGCCGCGCCGGTGCTGTAGCCCGGTGCCGGCGCGCCCGAGATGCGCATCGCCGGATAGCCGTTGTAGCGCACCGCCTGCATGGCGCCCGTGATCCAGCGCGTGGTGGCGAAGGAGGCCATGGGCACCGCCTTGCCGGTGTTGGACATCACGTTCAGGCGCAGCAGGTCCTCCGGCTGCATCCGCGAAGGCGCGTCGGCCTGCACCACCACCCGCTGGAGGCGGCCGCGGTTCGGGAAGTCGTTGATGTAGGCCGAGCCCAGCGCGGTGGAGAGACCCGCGTTGATCGACTCGAAGCTCACGCCCAGCGCCTGCGCCTTGTCGCGGTCGATGTCCACCTGCAGCTGCGGCGCATCTTCGAGGCCGTCGGGGCGCACCTGCGCCAGCACCTTGCTCTGGGCGGCCATCCCCAGCAGCTGGTTGCGGGCGGCGACCAGGGCCTCGTGGCCGTTGCCGCCGCGGTCCTGCAGGCGGAAGGTGAAGCCGGAGGCGACGCCCAGTTCGGGGATGGGCGGCGGGCTCAGGGGGAAGATGAAGGCATCGCGGATGCGCGACAGGGCCCCGAAGGCGCGCCCCGCGACGGCGCCGGCCGAATGCTCCTCGCCCTGGCGCTCGTGCCAGTCCTTCAGCGTCACGAAGGCGAGCGCCGCGTTCTGGCCCTGCCCCGAGAAGGAGAAGCCCAGCACGCCCACCATGCTCTGCACCTCGGGCTGCTTGAGGATGAAGTCCTCCACCTGCTGCATCACGCTGCGCGTGCGCTCCAGCGTGGCGCCAGGGGGCAGCTGCACGTTGACGATGATGTAGCCCTGGTCCTCCTGCGGCAGGAAGGACGTGGGCAGGCGCGTGTAGATCAGCGCAGCGACCCCCGCGATCGCGGCGTAGATGACCAGGTAGCGGGCGGCGCGACGCAGGATGCGCGCGACGAAGCTCTCGTAGCCCTTGGCGGTGCGCCGGAACACGCGGTTGAAGGCGCCGAAGAAGCCGCGCTTTTCCTCGTGGTGGCCGGCGCTCACCTGCTTCAGCAGGGTCGCGCACAGGGCCGGCGTGAGCGACAGCGCCATGAAGGCCGAGCACGCGATCGAGGCCACCATCACGGCGGCGAACTGCCGGTAGATGTTGCCGGTGGAGCCGGCGAAGAAGGCCAGCGGCACGAACACCGAGATCAGCACCACCGTCACGCCGACGATGGCGCCCTGGATCTGGCTCATGGCCTTGCGCGTGGCCTCGCGCGGCGTCAGGCCCTCGTGGCTCATGATGCGCTCGACGTTCTCCACCACCACGATGGCGTCGTCCACCACGATGCCGATCACCAGCACCATGCCGAACATGGTCAGCACGTTGATCGAGAAGCCCAGTGCCAGCAGCGCGCCGAAGGTCCCCAGCAGGGCCACCGGCACCACCAGGGTCGGGATGATCGTGTAGCGCCAGTTCTGCAGGAACAGGAACATCACCAGGAACACCAGCACCACGGCTTCCAGCAGCGTCTCGACCACCTGCTTAATCGAGATGCGCACGAAGCGCGAGCTGTCGTACGGAATGTCCCATTTCATGCCGCGCGGGAAGTACGGCGCCAGCTCGGTCATGCGCTTGCGCACCGCGTCGGCCGTGGCCAGCGCGTTGCCGGTGGGCGAAAGCTGCACGCCGATGCCGGTGGAGGGCTTGCCGTTCAGGCGGGCGGAACTCGCGAAGGTCTGGGCGTTGAGCTCCACGCGGGCGACGTCCTTCAGCCGCACCGTCGAGCCCTCCGGGGTGGAGCGCAGCACGATGTTGCCGAACTGCTCCGGCGTGGTGAGCTGGCCCGGCACCACGATGGTCGCGGCGACCGACTGCCCCGGCACGTTGGGCAGGTCGCCGATGGTGCCGGCCGAGACCTGCGCGTTCTGCGCGCGGATCGCGTTGTTGACCTCGCTGGTGGACAGGTTGTAGCCCACCAGCTTCTCCGGGTCGATCCAGACGCGCATCGCGGCCTCGGTGCCGAACAGCTGCGCCTGGCCCACGCCGGGGATGCGCTGCAGCTCGGGCAGCACCGCGCGCGAGGCGTAGTCGCCCAGGTCCACCGGCGTGAAGTTCGGGTCGTCGGAGGACAGGGTCGTGAACAGCAGGAAGTTGGAGCGGGCCTTCTCCACCCGCACGCCCTGCTGCGTCACGGCCGCGGGGAGGCGCGGCGTCGCGCGCGCCAGCCGGTTCTGCACGTCGACCTGCGCCAGGTCGGGGTTGGTGCCGGGCTCGAAGCTGATGGTGATCTGGCCGACGCCGTTGGCCTGCGTGACCGACTCCATGTAGATCAGGCCGGGCGAGCCGTTCATTTCCTGCTCGACCACGCTGATGACGCTTTCCTCCAGCGTCTGCGCGGAAGCGCCCGGATAGACGGCGGTCAGCACGATGGACGGCGGCGCCACCGGCGGGTACTGCGCGATCGGCAGCTTGGTGATGGAGACCCCGCCGATCACCAGCAGGAACAGCGCGATCACCCACGCGAAGATGGGGCGGTCGATGAAGAACCTGGACATGCGGCTGTCCTCAGCTGCGGGCGGCGGCCTGCGAGGCGGCGGCGGATGCCGGGACCGCCGCCGCGGACGCGGCCGGTTTCGCGGGGGCGGCGGAGCCGGCCGGAACCGGCGTCGCGGCCCAGGGCACCGGTTTCACCGGCGCGCCGGGACGCAGCTTCTGGAAGCCGTCCACCATCACCTGCTCGCCGGGCTGCAGGCCCTCCAGCACGACCCACTGGCCGTTCTGCGAGCCGCCGATCTTGATCGTGCGCGGCGCCACCTGGCCGCTGGCGGCCACCACCATCACGGTGTCGCCCTGCGGCGAGCGCGTCACGGCCTGCTGCGGCAGCAGCATCGCGTGCTGCGCCTTGGCCTGCTCCACCTTCACGCGCACGTACATGCCGGGCAGCAGCATGGCGCGCGGGTTGGGCACCTCGGCGCGCAGCGTCACCTGGCCGGTGTTCTGGTCCACGCTCAGGTCGGCGAACAGCAGCCGCCCGGGCTGCGGATGCTCGGTGCCGTCTTCCAGCACCACGCGCACCTGCGCGCCCTCGGCGCCGGCGCGCTTGAGGCGGCCCTGCTCCAGCGAGCGGCGCAGGTTCATCACCTCGGAAACCGACTGCGTGAAGTTCACGAACAGCGGATCGATCTGCTGGATCACCGCCAGCGGCGTGGCCTCGCCCTGCCCCACCAGCGCCCCTTCGGTGACGAGCGAGCGGCCGATGCGGCCGGAGATCGGCGCCGTGACCGAGGCGTAGCCCAGGTTGATTTCGGCCGTGCGCACCGCGGCGCGCGCGGACGCGATGTCGGCCTCGGCGGTCTTCTCGGCCGCGACGGCATTGGCGTACTCCTGCTTGCTGATGGCGTTGGCTTCCGCCAGCGGCTTGTAGCGTTGCGCCAGGGCGCTGGCCTGCACGAAATTGGCCTCGGCCTTGGCGAGCGCGGCCCGCGCGCTCTGGTGGGCGGCGGCATACGGACCCGGGTCGATGCGGTACAGCACCTGGCCGGCGCGCACGTCGCTGCCTTCGCGGAACAGGCGCGACTGCACGATGCCGGCGGCGCGGGCACGCACCTGCGCCACGCGCGCGGGCTCGAGGCGGCCGGGCAGTTCGGTCACCAGGCCGACCTCGCCGGTGGCGACGGTGACCACGCCGACTTCCGGCGGCGGCGGCGCACCGCCTCCCGCGGCCGGCGCGGGCGAGCCCGTGCCCTGGCCGCAGCCGGTCAGCACGAGCAGGATGAGAAGGGACGCAAGGACCTGCGGCGTGCGGGCTGCCATGGTTCGTGTTCGGTGTGAGGATGGAAGGAGGAGGCGGTTGCTCGGGGCAGACCGGCGCAAGTCGCGAGTATACATACAGGCTTGCATGTATATTCCGGGGGGTCATGGTCCGCCGCTCCAAGGAAGACGCCCTCGCCACCCGCAACAGCCTGCTGGATGCGGCCGAGCGCGTGTTCCTCGCCCAGGGGGTGGCCGGAACCTCGCTCAACGACATCGCGCTGGAGGCCGGCACCACGCGCGGCGCCATCTACTGGCATTTCCGCGACAAGGCCGACCTGTTCAACGCAATGATGGACCGGGTCGTGATGCCCCTGCAGTGCGCACTGGAATCGGTGCAGCAGGCGCCCGGCGAGGATCCGCTGCCGCGGCTGAAGAAAGCCTTGCGCTCGGCCCTGCGCCAGACCGTGTCCGACCCCCAGACGCGCCGCGTCTTCGAGGTCGCCACCCACAAGGTCGAGTACGTGGACAGCCTCTGCGCCGTGCGCGAACGCCACCGGCACACGCGCGACCGCGTCGTGGGGCAGTTCCGGCAGGCGCTCCTGAAGAGCGCGGAGCTGCGCGGCGTGCGCCTGGACATCCCCGCGAGCGTCGCGGCACAGGGCCTGCACGCGCTGGTCGACGGCCTGATCCAGAACTGGCTGCTCGACCCGGAAGGCTTCGACCTCGAATCCGGCGGCAGCAAGGCGATCGACGCCTACCTGCGGGGCGTCGGCCTGCCATAGCGGAAAGGTCCGGCAGCGCCGGACCTTTCCTGCCCCATGGTGAGCTGGCAGGGAGGACCCCTCCTGCCCGCCAGCCCGGTCCTGACGCGGCCCGCCCCGGCCGCCCCTCTCTCAGGACTTGTTGAACTTCTTCTTCGCGTCGGCCACGCACTTGTCCTTCGTATCGCCCTTGAGGGCTTCGCAACGCTCCTTGGCGGCGGCGTATTGCGCGTCGGTCGTGTCCTTCGCGGCTTCCTTGCGTTCCTCGGCGGCAGCGGGCGAGTTCGCGCCCTTCTGCGCCGCCTTCATGTCGGCCTTGGCGTGGCCCTTGGCGGCCTCGTGCGCCGCCTTCGCGTCCTTCTTGCAGACGTCCTTGGCGTTACCCTTCATGTCGTCGCACTTTTCCTTGGCGACGTCGTAGGCGGCATCGGCCTTCGCCAGCTTCACCTTCTCGTCCGCCTTCGGGCTGGGCAGGTACTGCGATTCCAGTTCGGCCTTGGCGACCTTCTCCTTGCCCTTGGCGTCGGCCTTGCAGAGATCCTTCGCATTGCCGTTCATGCCGTCGCAGGCGGCCTTGTCGGCCTTGTACTGCGCCTCGATCTTGTCCTTGGCGGCCTTGTGCGCATCCTTGCTCATCGCGGCGTTGTCCGCGGCGAAGGCGCTTCCGGCGAAGCAGAGACAGAGGGCAGCGGCCAGTCCGATCAGGTCCTTCTTCATGGTTCCATTTCCTTTCCAGAGGTCATTGGGTACTTCCCTTCTAGGAAACGGCGAAGCCCCCTGCCCCAGCAGTAGGAGGCATGTGCCGGTGGTTGTCAGCCCGCGACTACAGCGCGCAAGCGCAGCGCTGCGATGCGATGCGGTTCAAGCCGCGACGATGAGTCGCGGGCGCAGTTCGCGGATGCGCTCTTCCACGTAGTAGCCGCCGTATTCCGTGTAGCGCAGGAAGGCGCGTCCGCACTGCACGCATTGCCACACGTCGCAACGGTTGTAGGGAAAGAAGGCCGGCGCGATCGGCGCGTCCGGCGACCAGCCATGCGTGCCGTCCGGGTGGTGTTCCTCGAGCGTGGGATCCTCGACCTGCGGCTGCCGCAGGCTCGCCACCTTGCGCAGCCGGTCGCGATCGAGCGAAGCCGGCAGGGACTCCCAGCCCGGCGCGCGAATGGCCGCGCAGGCGCGGCACGGCTGTTGCGGCAGCGCGGCCGCGAGGCGGCGCAAGCCTTCGGCGTCCAGCAGCGGCAGGTCGGTTCCGGTCATCGCCGCATTGTGCGCGAGCCGCCTTGAAGCCCGGGACCGCCCGTTGTACGCTGCCGCCCCATGACCGCCCCTCCCCCGCACGACCACGGCGCGCCGAAGTGGAAGCACGATGGCGTGCGCGTCATCCCGGGCAACCAGCTCGACCCCAACGTGCCCTCCACGCCGGGCATGGACCGCAAGGCCGCGATCGATTTCGCGCGCGTCGGCGCGCAGAAGCTGTGGGCCGGCACGGTCACCATCCACCCGAACGCGAAGACCGGCGCGCACCACCACGGCCACCTCGAAAGCGTGATCTACGTGGTGAAGGGCCGCGCGCGCATGCGCTGGGGCGAGCAGCTCGAATTCACCGCCGAGGCCGGACCCGGCGACTTCATCTACGTGCCGCCCTACGTGCCGCACCAGGAGATCAACGCCAGCTCCACCGAGGTGCTCGAGTGCGTCCTGTGCCGCAGCGACGGGCAGGCCGTCGCGATCAACCTGGACATCGAGCCGGTCGAAAAGCCGGAGCAGGTGCTGTGGGTCGATCCCACGCACCCGCACGGCGGCGTGTGAACGCAGCAAAGGATCAAGCGATGGACTACCGCCCCCTCGGCCGCTCGGAGCTGCAGGTCTCGCCCCTGTGCTTCGGCGGCAACGTGTTCGGCTGGACCGCCGACGAACGCACCTCCTTCTCGCTGCTCGATGCCTGGGTCGACGCGGGCTTCAACTTCGTCGACACCGCCGATGTCTATTCGCGCTGGGTCCCCGGCCACGCGGGCGGCGAATCCGAGGGCGTGATCGGCCGCTGGATCCGCCAGGGCGGCCGGCGCAGCAAGCTGGTGATCGCCACCAAGGTCGGCAACGACATGGGCGACGGCCGCATCGGCCTGAAGCCGGAGCGCATCCGCGAGGCGGTGGAGGCCTCGCTGCGACGGCTGCACGTGGAATGCATCGACCTGTACCAGGCGCACCGCGACGACGAGTCGACCCCGCTCGAAGCGACGCTGGAGGCCTTCGGCAAGCTCGTCGCCGAAGGCAAGGTGCGCGCGATCGGCGCGTCGAACTACACGGCACCGCGCCTGCACGCCGCGCTGGAGGCCAGCGCGCGGCTCGGCCTGCCGCGCTACGAGAGCCTGCAGCCCCTGTACAACCTCTACGACCGCTTCGACTTCGAGGAGGACCTGCAGGGCCTGTGCCGGCGCGAGCACGTCGGCGTCATCAACTACTACGCGCTGGCCGCGGGCTTCCTCACCGGCAAGTACCGCAGCCCCGAGGACGCTTCCAGGAGCCCGCGCGGCCGGATGGTGGTGCAGAAGTACCTCGATGCGCGCGGGCAGCGCATCGTGCGGGCGCTGGACGAGGCCGCCGAACGCAGCGGCGGCACACCGGGGCAGGTGGCGATCGCCTGGGCGATGGCGCAGCCGGCCGTCACCTCGCCGATCGCGAGCGCGACCTCGCTGGCCCAGCTGGAGGAACTGGCGAAGGCCGCGGAGCTGCGGCTCGATGCGGCCACGGTGGCGCTGCTCGACGAAGCCAGCGGGCCGCATTAGGCGGGCGATCCCAGCGGGGCGCCCGGATCGCCGAGAATCCGGGGTCGTGAAGCTCCGCACCCTGATCTTCCTCGGCCTGTTGCCGCTCCTGCTCGTGCTCGCCCTGCTGGTGCGCGAGATCGCGTGGCGGCACGGCCATCCGCTGGCGCAGCCGTCCGCGCCCGCGCCGGACGAAGCCTACGTGGCCGAGGTGCGCAGCCTGCCGGAGAGCCCCCTGCTCGCGCCCCAGAGCTCCGGCGTGTTCGTGCGCGGCCGCTGGGCGCTGCTGCGCAGCCTGCAGCCGCAGCTGGTGTTCGTCGGCTCCTGCGACAACGTCGACACCCGCTGGATGGGGCGCCGCCGCCTGGTCATCGAATGCCAGCTGCGCTCGGGCGAGCCGCGCCTGCTGCAGGCCCTGGTGGAGGACGTGGTGATCGAGCTGGTGATCCAGCCGCACTTCGCTAGAGCGCGCGCACCTGCACCTTTCGCCACTTGATCGGCCCGCCCGGGGCGTTGTTGGCCCCCGCGCCGTACTGCAGCGCGATGTAGCCCTGCGGGAACTTGCCGTCCTGCACGTCGACCGTCTGCACGCCGTTGAGCTTCACGACCAGGCGCGAGCCCTGCGCGGTGACCTCGTAGACGTTCCACTGTCCGCCCGCCTTGGGCATGGGCACGACCTTGGCGACGTTGACGATGGCACCGGTGCCGTAGGTGGGATCCGGGCGCTGGTCGAAGATGTTCACTTCGTAGGAGCTGGCGGCCTCGATCTTCTTCGGGTCGGTGGCGCGGATGAAGATGCCGCTGTTGGTGGTGGTGTCGGCCCAGAACTCGGCCCGCAGGGCGAAGTCGCGCCAGGTCTGCTTCGACACCAGGTAACCGCCGGCGCCGCGGTCGGCCACGATGGCGCCCTGCTCCGGTCGCCAGTTCGCCTCGCCGATGCGGTCGAAGTTCTCCAGCCCGCGCTCGCCGTCGATCAGCGTGGTCCAGCTGGGGCCCATGCCGGGCATGCTGGAACAACCCCACAGGACGCCTGCCGCGGCCAGCACGCCGCAGCCCAGGAAGGCCGATCTCTTCATGTTGTCTCCTGTCGTGGAAAAGGCGGGGAGATGCTACTTTCGTCCGCCTTCGGAAGGAAGGGGTCGACCCCGCATGGGCCGTCTGTGGGTATGCTCCATCGCCCATGGACAGCTCCGCCCAGGCGCGCACCCGCGCACTCGTCCTGCTGAACGCTCGCTCCGGCACCGGTTGCGGGCCGGAGCGCGGCGAGGAGATCGCCGGCCTGTTCGCCCGCAGCGGGATGGAAGCCGAGGTGGTGCTCGCGCGCGCGGACGAGGACTTCCGCTCCGCCATGGACCGCGCGCGCGCCGCGGGCACGCGGCTGGTGGTCGCCGGCGGCGGCGACGGCACCCAGGCCGCGGTGGCTTCCCACCTGGCCGGCACCGAGGGCGTGCAGGGAGTGCTGCCGCTGGGCACCCTGAACCATTTCGCCAAGGACCTCGGCATCCCGCTGGAACTGGAAGACGCGGTCCGCACCATCGCCGGCGGCCGCGAGCTGGCGGTGGACGTGGGCGAGGTGAACGGCCGGATCTTCATCAACAACTCCAGCCTCGGCCTCTACCCCGAGATCGTGCGCGAGCGGGAGCGGCAGCGCATGCGGCTGGGCAAGGGCAAGTGGCGGGCGCTCGCGAGCGCCAGCCTGCACGCCACCCAGCGCCCGCACCGGATCGCGGTGCGCATCGAATCGGAGGACGGGGCCCAGGCGCGACGCACGCCCTTCGTCTTCGTCGGCAACAACCGCTACACGATGGAGGGCTTCGGCATCGGCGAGCGCGAGAGCCTGCAGGGCGGCGAGCTCGTACTCTACATGGGCCGGCGGAGCGGCCGGCTGGCGCTGGTCCAGCTGGCACTGCGCGCCCTGCTCAAGCGGCTGGACCAGGCCGGGGATTTCGAGGTCGTGACCGGCGCCGGCTTCGTGATCAGCACCAGCGATCCGCGCATGCGCGTTGCCACCGATGGCGAGATCACCATGATGGACACGCCGCTGCACTACCGCATCCGCCCCGGCGCATTGCGGGTGATGGTGCCGCAGCCGCCGGCCGCCGCTTGAGCCTCACTCGCCCGTGATCTTGCGGTCGCGCACGATGGCGCCCCACTTGGCCGATTCCTTGCGAATGAAGTCGCCCAGCTCCGCCCGCGTGGTGGGCTGCGGCGTGAGGCCGTGCTTCAGGAGCTGCTCGCGGATCGAGGCATCGTTCAGCACCTTCACGATCTCCTGGTTCCAGCGGTCGAGGAGCGGCGCGGGCGTCTTCGCGGACGCGACGAAGGCATACCAGTTCAGCGCCTCGAAGCCGGGGTAGCCGGACTCCGCGACCGTCGGCACGTTGGGCATGTAGGCCGGCCGCGCGAGCCCGGTGGTCGCCAGCGGCGTGAGCTTGCCCGACTCGATGTGCGGCAGCGCGGTGGGCGGCGCCGCGAAGTAGGCGGTGAAGCGGCCGGCCAGCAGGTCCGGCATCGCCGCCGAGCCGCCCTTGTACGGCACGTGGGTCATTTCGACCTTGGCCTGCTGCGCGAACAGCTCGCCCGTGAGGTGCGAGGCAGAGCCGGGGCCGGTCGACGCAAAGGTGACGCTGCCCGCCTCCTTGCGCGCCAGGGCCACGAAGTCGGCCACGGACTTGATCCCCGAATTCGCATTGACCACCAGCACGTTCGGGAAGTTGACGCCGCCGGAGAGGGGCGCGAGATCCTTGAACGGGTCGTAGCCCACCTTCATCATGTGCGGGGCGATCGTCAGCGGGCCGATGGAGCCGAGGAGGATCATCGAGCCGTCGGCGGGCCCGTTGGCCACCAGCTGGTGGGCGATGTTGCCGCCCGCGCCGGCCTTGTTGTCCACCACCACGCTCTGGCCGATGTTGTCGCCCAGCTTCTTGGCGATCAGGCGGGCGGCGGCATCGGCCGCGCCGCCGGGCGCGAAACCGACCACCATGGTGACGGGCTTCTTCGGCGGGAAGTCCTGGGCCTGGCCGGCGCCTGCCAGGGCGAAGGCGGCGCATGCGAAGGCACCGGTGCGCAACAGCTCGCGCTTGTTCATTGCATGTCTCCTCGTTGATTCCGGGAGACGATTGTGCCGAAGCAGCGCAGGCCAGCGGGTCGCTTTCGCGCTGGGCCATCCAGCGCGGGCCCGCGGCAGCTCCGCGGGTCAGCCCGCGATCCACCCGGGAAGCACCCGCTCGATCGCCGCGCGCATGCGGCGCACGTGCGAGCCATCCCAGTACAGCCGGCCGCACACGGGGCAGCGGCGCACCGGGCCGGGCAGGTCCCGTGCACCCTCGGGCAGCAGCGGGCGCGCCTCGGCGGGATCCATCGCCTGCAGGGCCGCGTTGCACAGCAGGCAGCGCGTGAAGAGCTCGGGCGGAGGGGGCAGGCGCAGTTCCAGCACCAGTCCGGCCAGCTGCTGCAGGGGATCGTTCTGCCGCACTTCCAGCGCGCGGGCCGGGCGCAGCTCGCGCAGCAGGTGGCGGTCGCGCGTGAGCAGCAGGCGCTGCTCCTGCTCCGCCAGCCGCACCAGCACCGGGTCGGCGACGGCGATGTCGTAGAAGGTGTCGTAGCCCAGCACGCGCAGCCAGCGCGCGAGCCGCCCCAGCATCGCATCGGCAGCGAAGCGCGGATCCCCGCTATCCCCGCTCAGGCCGTTGCCAGCGCCGGCGGCCGCTTCGTCGACCATGGGGCGATCGCCTCGAAGGCGCGGGCCAGCGCCAGCACGCGCAGGTCCGCGCGCGCCGGGCCGGCGAGCTGCAGTCCCATCGGCAGGCCCGCGGCGCCGAAGCCCACCGGCACGCTCACGACCGGCAGCGAGGCCAGCGTGAAGGGCGTGACGATCTCCATCCAGCGGTGGTAGGTGTCCATGGCGACGCCGGCGATGGACTTCGGCCAGTGCAGCGCGGCGTCGAAGGGGAACACCTGCGCGCTCGGCGCGGCGACGTAGTCGTAGCGCTCGAACAGCTGGCGGAACGCGTGGTAGACGGCGGTGCGCTGCACGGAGGCTTCGAAGACCTGCTCGCCGGAAAGCTGCAGGCTCTGCTCCACCTCCCAGCGCGCCTCCGGCTTCATCAGCGCCCGCGTGCGCGGGTCGGCGTAGAGGCCGCGCAGGCCGCCCGCCGTGAGCATCTGGCGCAGGCGCAGCCAGGCGCTCCAGTTGAGGTCGCGGGGGATGTCCAGCGTGCAGGGCTCGACTTCGTAGCCGGCCGCCTGCAGCTTGCGCAGGGCGGATTCGCACAGCTGCGCGATGCCCGGCTCCAGCGGCAGGTCGGGCCAGATGCTGCCCAGCCAGCCGATGCGCTTGCCGGGCTCGCGGGCGATCGGGTCCGCGGCAAGGGGATCGGGCAGCGGCGCGTCCAGCGACAGGGGCGCGCGCGGGTCCCAGCCCGCCATCGTGCAGAACAGGCGCGCCACGTCTTCGGTCGTGCGCCCCATCGGGCCCGCCGTGTTGAGGTGGGCGAAGAAGGACTCTTCCGCCGGCACCGCGGGCACGCGGCCCCAGGTGGGCCGGAAGCCCACGATGTTGTTGAAGGCCGCCGGGTTGCGCAGCGAGCCTCCGGTGTCGCTGCCGTCGGCCACCGGCAGCATCTCCAGCGCCACCGCGACGGCGGCGCCACCGCTGCTGCCCCCGGCCGACCTGGACGGATCCCACGGATTGCGCGTGAGCCCGAACACCGGGTTGAAGGTGTGCGAGCCGAGGCCGAACTCCGGCGTGTTGGTCTTGCCGATCACGATCGCGCCGGCCTTCTTCATGCGCTGCACGAACAGCGCGTCCGACTTCGCGACGCGCAGGCCCACGGCCGGCGAGCCCTTGCTGGTCGGCAGGCCTTCGGCGTCGCTCAGGTCCTTGACCGCGACCGGGAAGCCCTGCATCCATCCCGCCGGCTCGCCGCGCGCGAGCGCCGCGTCGCGCGCATCCGCCTCGGCCAGCAACTGTTCCGACGGGCGCAGCGACACGATCGCGTTGTGCAGCGGATTGAGCCGCGCGATGCGCCCGAGGCTGGCCTGCATCAGCTCGCGACAGGAGACTTCGCGCGCGGCGATGCGCCGCGACAGAGTGCCCGCGTCCAGTTGCAGGATCGCTTCGGACATTCTTCAAGCCTCCTGGAAGCGCGACTGGTGGCGCTGGCGCAGCTCGCGCTTGAGCAGTTTGCCGCTGGGGTTCTTCGGCAGGGCTTCCGCGAACACGACCGCCTTGGGTGTCTTGAAGCCGGCGAGGTGCTGCTGGCAGTGCGCCAGCACCTCGGCTTCGGTCAGCGCCTGGCCCGCCTTGGGCACGACGACCGCGAGCACGGCCTCGACCCAGCGCGGGTGCGGCACGCCCACCACCGCGACCTCGGACACGCCCGGCAGGCGGTAGATCGTCTCCTCGACCTCGCGGCTGGCCACGTTCTCGCCGCCGGTCTTGATCATGTCCTTCTTGCGGTCGACGACGGTGATGTAGCCCTCCTCGTCGATGGTGGCGAGGTCGCCCGAATGGAACCAGCCGCCCTCGAAGGCCGCGCGCGTGCGTTCGTCGTCGTGGAAGTAGCCGAGCATGAGGTGCGGCGAGCGGTGCACGATCTCGCCCACCTCGCCCGGCTTCACGTCGCGCAGGGCCTCGTCGACCACGCGCGTTTCGACATTGAGCACGGCGCGGCCGCAGGAGCCGGGCTTGCGCAGCTGGTCCTCCGGCCCGAGCATGGTCGCCAGCGGCGCGATCTCGGTCTGGCCATAGAGGTTCCAGAAGCGCACCTCGGGCAGCCGCCGGGCCAACTCGCGCAGCACCTCCACCGGCATGATCGAGGCGCCGTAGTAGCCCTTGCGCAGCGAGGACAGGTCGGTCGCGTCGAACAGGGGCGAGCGCAGCAGCGAGATCCACACCGTGGGCGGCGCGAAGAACGAGGTGATGCCGTGCTTCGCGATCAGGGGCAGCAGGTTGTCCGGCGTCGGCTTGGCCGTGACGAGGCTGGTGCCGCCCACGTAGACCATCGGGCCCAGGAACACGTCGAGCTGGGCGCAGTGGTACAGCGGCAGCGCGTGCAGCATGACGTCGGTCGCGGCGATGCTGGCGTCCACGGCGCAGCTCGCGTACTGCCAGATCACGGCGTCGTGCGTCAGCATCGCGCCCTTGGGCATCGACTCGGTTCCGCTGGTGTAGACGACCTGGGCCAGGTCGCCGCCGTGCAGCTCGACTTCGGGCGGGGCTTCGCGCGTTTGCACCAGGTCGTCGAAACGCGTCATGCCGGCCGCGGGCTGGGAGGCTTCCTCGGAGGGCAGCCACACGAACTGCTTCACCTGGGTGTCGAGCGCGGCGGCGGCGCGCGCCAGGTCCGCCAGGCCGGAGTCGGTGGCCAGCACGCCCGCGCCGGCATGGCGCAGGATGTAGGCCGCCTCTTCGGCCTTCAGCATGAAGTTGATCGGCACCAGCACCGCCCCGAGGCGGGCCAGCGCGAAGCGCAGCGCCGCGAAGGCGTGCGAGTTGCGCGCCAGGACGGCGACGCGGTCGCCCTTGGCGACGCCCATGCGCGCGAGGCCGGCAGCCAGCCAGTCGGCCATCTCGTCGAACTCGCGGAAGGTCCAGCGGGTCTCGCCGCACAGGATCGCGGGCTTGTGGGGAAAGCGCTTGGCGCTGCGGCGCAGCAGGTCGGCCAGGGTCTGGCGGCGGATGGCGGTGTCCACGGTCTCCTCCGGTCGTGAGCGGGGGGTCCATGTTGCCGCAAAAGGAAACGCCCGCGGATGCGGGCGTCTGCTCTTGCGCGCGGATCCGGTCAGGACCCGATCACCTGGTACTGCTTCCCGGGCCCCAGCAGGTGGCGCACCTGCTGCGCCAGCGAACCGAACATCTTGCCGGCCAGGCCGGGCTCCTCGGTGCCGAACAGGATCCGGTCGCAACCGAACTCCCGCGCGGCCTGCGCGATGGTCTCCGCGGTGCGGCCCACCAGCACGGTGGCCGTGTAGGGGATACCCTCCGCGTCCAGCAGCGAGCGGGCATAGGCGAGTTCCTCGCAGCCCGAGTCCTGCTGCAGCTGCTGCAGTTCGCGGGTGCCGAAGAACATCGCGACGTGCCCGGACAGCTTGGGCTGCACGCGCACCAGGCGGATCCCCACGAATTCACTGCGGAAGATCCGCATCGCTTCCTCCACGGCCGAGCGCGTACGCGCCGGGCTGTGGGCATCGACGGCGACCAGCAGCTGGCGCATGGCAGCTTCAGGCGGCAGGCTGGTCGGCGGCCTGCTCCTCCTCCGAGGCGCCGCGGCTGGCGAGGTACTTGCCCACGGCCACCACGATGATGGCGCCCAGCGCCGGCAGGATGTTGTGCAGGTAGTGGTGCTTCTCGACGAAGTCGTGGATCGCCGGGTCCGTCAGAGTCATCTCGCCGGCCACCCAGCCCAGCAGGCCGGCGCCGAGGGTGATGATGATCGGGAAGCGGTTCATCAGCTTCAGGATGAGCGTGCTGCCGAAGATGATCAGCGGGATGCTGATCACGAGGCCGATCACCAGCAGGGGCACGTTGCCCTTGGCCGCCGCGGCCACGCCGATGACGTTGTCGAGGCTCATCACCAAGTCGGCGATGATGATCGTCTTGATCGCCGCCATCAGGCCGGCGTTGCCTTCGATGTCTTCATCCCCGTCTTCGCCCTTCAGCAGGCCGACGCCGATCCACAGCAGCAGCGCCGCGCCGATCAGCTTCAGGTAGGGCAGGCTGAGCAGGTAGACCGCGAAGAAGGTCAGGATCACGCGCAGCACGATCGCGCCGACGCTACCGAAGATGATCGCGTTCCTCTGCTGCTGGGGCGGCAGCGAACGGCAGGCCAGCGCGATCACGACCGCGTTGTCGCCGGACAGGACGATGTTGATGAGGATGATCTGGAACAGGGCAACCCAGAACTCCGGGCTGGTCAAGAGGGCCATTGTGTCTCCTGGAAATTTGTACGGACCACGGGCGTGATCCGATTCCCGGAGGCTAAGGGGCCGCGCTGACAGCACCTTGGAGCTGCGCTGTCAGGATCTTGTCTTTCAGCTTTCAGCCCGCTTACAGAGGCTGACTCGCCAGTCAGCTTGTGCGCTCGAGCGAGCCGATGGCGTCCTGCGGGGTCGTGCCTGCGCCGGGCTGGAACAGGACGCTGAAGGTGTTGCCGATCCCGTCCACGTCCTCCTCCAGCGTGATGCGCGCGCCGTGCAGGATGGCGATCTCGCTGACGATCGCCAGGCCGAGGCCGCTGCCGTCCTGCTGGGTTCCGAGCAGGCGGTGGAAGCGCTCGAAGATCCTCTTGCGCTCGGCCACCGGGATGCTGGGCCCGTCGTCGCTGATCGCCAGCTTGCACAGGCCCTCCGCGGTGCGCGAGGTGCCCACGGTCACGCGGCCGCCCTCGTGGCTGTAGCGGATCGCGTTGTCGATCAGATTGTTGATCAACTCGCGCAGCCGGTCGCCGTCGGCGGCAATCATCAGGGGCTGCTCGATGCCGTCGAAGCCCAGGTCGATCTGGCGCTTGAGCGCGTGCGGCACCCAGTCCATGCTGACCTCCAGCGCGAAGGCGTTCAGGTCCAGCGGCTGCAGCTGCACGGATTCCAGCGCGCCGGGCTCGTTGCGGGCCAGCGAAAGCAGCTGCCGCACCAGGCGCGACAGCCGGTCCGCGCTGATATAGAGCTGCGCCAGCGAATGGCGCACGCGCTCGGGGTCGTTCTCGCGCAGCGCGAGCTCGATCTGCGCCTTCAGGCCGCTGACCGGCGTCTTGAGCTGGTGGGCGGCATCGGCCACGAAGCGGTTCTGGAAATCGAAGGTCCTGCCCAGGCGGGCCATGAGCTCGTTGACCTCGTCCACCAGCGGCCGCACCTCGCCCGGGACGTCGTGGGTGTCGATGGGGCTCAGGTCCAGGTGCGAGCGGTTGGACACCGCATTGCGCAGCCGCTGCAGCGGCTCCAGACCGCGCGAGACGCCGAACCACACCAGCACCGTCGCCGCCACGATCAGCAGCAGCTGCGGCAGCACCACGTTGGCCATCATCTCCAGCGCCAGCCGGGTGCGCTTGTTCAGCGTCTCGGCCACCTGCACCTGCACCAGCGGCGCGCCGGCGGCTTCGTCCACCGGCATGCGCGCGGCGATCATGCGCACCGGCTGGCCGTGGACCGTCTCCTGGTAGAACAGCGGCTCCGTCCCGCGGGCCGGCAGAGACGCCTTCGGCAGCGAGGCGTCGCCGCCCAGGACCGTGCCGTCGCCCGCGTCGACGCGGTAGTAGAGGTGGTCCTGCGCGTCCATCAGCAGGATGGAGGCCGCGGCCTCCGACAGCTCCAGGCGCGGGTGCGGCGTGCCGGGCCTGGCGTGCAGCACGATCTCGCGCGCGATCTCGTGCAGGGCCCGGTCGTAGGCGAGATTGGCGAAGCGCTGCGACGTCCAGTAGGCCGCCACGGCATCGAGCACCAGCAGCACCAGCAGCGGGCCCAGCAACCAGGCCAGCAGCTTGCGCTGCAGGCGGGGCTCAGTCTTCCGCATGCTCGCGGTCCATGAGGTAGCCCATGCCGCGCACCGTCCGGATCTCGCAGCCCAGGGGCTCCAGCTTCTTGCGCAGCCGGTACACGTAGACCTCGATGGCGTTGGCGCCGACCTCGTCGCCCCAGCCATACAGGTGGTTGACCATCTGCTCCTTGCTGACCACCCGGCCTTCGCGCATCAGCAGCAGTTCGAGCACCGCCAGCTCGCGCGGCGAGAGCTCCAGGGGCTTCTTGTCGTAGAACACGCGCCGGCCGACCGTGTCGAAGCGCAGCAGGCCGTGTTCGAGGTAGGGGGTCGACTGCGTGCCGCGGCGCAGCAGGGCGCGCACCCGCGCCTCCAGCACCGGCAGGTCGAAGGGCTTGGACAGGTAGTCGTCGGCGCCGAGGTCCAGCCCGCGCACCTGGTCCTCCATCGTGTCGAAGGCGGTGAGCATCAGCACCGGGATGGTGGACTTGCGCCCGCGCAGGCGCTTCAGCACCTCGAGGCCGCTGAGCCCGGGCAGGCCGATGTCGAGGATGGCCAGGTCGTAGATCGCCAGCGTGAGCGCGTGATCGGCTTCCTCGCCGGTGGACACGATGTCCACGGCGTGGGCGGACTGCACCAGCGCGCGAGAGAGCGCGTCGGCCAGCACCTTGTCGTCTTCGACCAGCAGGATCCGCATCGGGGAATGCTAACCGCAGCCCCGCCGCGCAGCGGTCCGCGGGTTCACACCGGCTGGTAGCACCCCGGCCGGTGGTTGTAGACCAGTGCCAGGTTCAGCGCCACCACCGCGAGGATCGACAGCGCCAGCCGGTGCGCGTCGCCCACGTACCAGCCGCCGCCCAGCACGATCAGCGCGTCGATCGCCATCTGGGTCTTGCCGGGGGGCCAGCCGAAGCGGTCCTGCAGGCGCAGCACCAGCACGTTGAGGCCGCCGAGGCTGGCGCGGTGGCGGAAGATGATCAGCATGCCCGCGCCGCACAGCAGGCCGCCCAGCACCGCCGCCAGCGCGCCATCGATCTGCTGCAGCGCCACTGCGCGCGGCAGCCACCAGGACAGCAGCGACAGCAGGCTCACCGCGATGGCGGTGCGGACGGTGAAGGCCCGCCCCATGCGGGTCCACGCCAGCAGGTAGAACGGAAGATTGACCAGGAACAGGATCGCGCCGAGGTCCAGGCCGGTGCCGTAGTGCAGCAGCAGGGCCAGGCCGACCAGGCCGCCCGGCACCAGGCCGGCGGACTTCATGAGGAAGACGCCCAGCGCCACGAACAGGGTGCCCGTGAGCAGACCCTGCACGTCGTCCTGCAGGCGCTTCCAGGTGGCGAGGGTGAAGCGGGGGTAAACCATGACCACCCGACGATACGGCGGCCGGGCCGCAGGGGGATTGACGCACGTCAGCGTCGGCTGCGGCACAATCGGGCGACATGCCCGGCTTCGCCCTTTTCATCGGAGACCACCTCGCGCGCAGCGTGCGCGGGGTGCCGGGCGCGCCTCCTGCCTGACGACGCCCCTGCCGGCCCCGCCGGTGCCTTTCATCGTCGTTTCCCTTTCCCCGCAGGAGTTCGCAATGGCTGATCTGTTCGACAACCCCATGGGCCTGATGGGCTTCGAGTTCGTCGAGTTCGCCTCCCCCACCCCCGGCCAGCTCGAGGCGCTGTTCGAGAAGATGGGCTTCACCCTGGTCGCCAAGCACCGTTCCAAGGACGTGCTGCTGTACCGCCAGGGCGAGATCAATTTCATCGTCAACCGCGAGCCGAAGTCGCAGGCCGCCTACTTCGCCGCCGAACACGGACCGTCCGCCTGCGGCCTGGCGTTCCGGGTGCGCGACGCGCACCGGGCGTATTACCGCGCGCTGGACCTGGGCGCGCAGCCGATCGACATCCCGACCGGCCCCATGGAATTGCGCCTGCCCGCGATCAAGGGCATCGGCGGCGCGCCGCTGTACCTGATCGACCGCTTCGAGGACGGCAAGTCGATCTACGACATCGACTTCGAGTTCATCGAGGGCGTGGACCGCCATCCGAAAGGCGTCGGGCTCAAGCTGCTGGACCACCTGACCCACAACGTCTACCGCGGCCGCATGGCCTTCTGGGGCGGCTTCTACGAGAAGCTGTTCAACTTCCGCGAGATCCGCTACTTCGACATCCAGGGCGAATACACGGGCCTGACCTCCAAGGCCATGACGGCGCCGGACGGCCGCATCCGCATCCCGCTGAACGAGGAATCCTCCCGGGGCTCCGGCCAGATCGAGGAGTTCCTCATGAAATTCAACGGCGAGGGCATCCAGCACGTGGCGCTGCTCACCGACGACCTCCTCGCCACGGTGGACCAGCTGCAGATGAACGGGATCCCGCTGATGACGGCGCCCAACGACGTCTACTACGAGATGCTGGAGGAGCGCCTGCCCGGCCACGGCCAGCCCGTGGGCGAACTGCAGGCGCGCGGCATCCTGCTGGACGGGTCCACCGAAGGGGGGAAGAAGCGCCTGCTGCTGCAGATCTTCTCCGAGACGCTGCTGGGTCCGGTCTTCTTCGAGTTCATCCAGCGCCAGGGCGATGAGGGTTTCGGGGAAGGCAACTTCAAGGCGCTGTTCGAGTCGCTGGAGCGCGACCAGATCCGGCGCGGCGCGCTTGCGGGCGCGGCTCCCTAGGCGTGACGGCTG
The DNA here is from genome assembly GCF_016722785.1 of Ramlibacter monticola. Classification (GTDB taxonomy): domain Bacteria; phylum Pseudomonadota; class Gammaproteobacteria; order Burkholderiales; family Burkholderiaceae_C; genus Ramlibacter; species Ramlibacter monticola. Next base: position 239,510 of record NZ_JAEQNE010000008.1, read on the forward strand.
AGGCGAAGCAGGACGACAGCGCCCCGGCGCCCTCCCGTACGCCTCAACCCTTCGGCGCAGTTGGCGGACGGGTGCCGCTGCGCCGGTCCTACACGGCGTTGGCCCGGCGGACCTGACCATGCTCCCCACCAGCGCAGACCTCCAGTCTTCATTTCCGTCGCCTGCAGATGCGCTTACGTTCCGGGAGAACAACGTGATCAAGACCGTCCTGCTCTGCGCCGCCGCCGCCGCCTTCGCCCTTCCCACCTTCGCCCAGGAGCTCATCGCCCGCCAGGGCGACGACTCGGTGCGCCTGTCCGAGAACGCCTGCAACAGCGAACTGGTGCTGCGTCGCCTGGAGCCCGCCACCGTCGCCGAGTACAAGGCTGCCTCGGCCGTGTTCCAGGGCCAGCGCTACACCGCCTGCTGGCGCATCATGGGCAACGTCGCCCACCTCGTCTACGAAGACGGCGACCAAGGCATCATCCCGGTGCGGGAGCTGAAGCCCGACCTGACCGCCTGACGCCGGTCCGCCGGCGAGGTCCGCCCGCAGGCCGGACCGTCCGCCCGCACGCGTGTCATGCACAATCCGGGCACTGCCCGTCCGCCATGACACGCGTCCTCATCATCGACGACGATCCCACCACTTCCGCCACCCTGGCCGCCGTCGTGCGGCGCCAGGGCTGGGAACACCACGTCTGCGGCGACCTGGCCACGGCCTGGGAAGCGCTTCGCGCCACGCCCTTCGATTCCGTCCTGCTGGACCTCGGTCTACCTGACGGCGACGGCACGGACCTGCTGCAGAAGCTGCGCCGTTCGTCGGCCGGTGAGTTGCCGGACGCCAAGACCCCAGTGCTCGTGATCTCGGCGCGTTCCCAGTTGCGTTCGCGCCTGACCGCGCTGGACCTCGGCGCCGACGGCTACGTGATCAAGCCCGTGCACCTGGAAGAGGTGGCGGCCGTCCTGCGCGCCCTGCTGCGGCGGCGCACCACCCTGTCGGCCGGCCAGATCGCCCACAAGGACCTGGTGCTGGACCCGAACAGCCGCTTCGTGCAGCGCGCCGGCCAGGCCGTGGAGCTGACCGAGCAGGAGTTCGCGGTGCTGCTGGCGCTGCTGGAAGACCGGCCGCGCCCGCTGAGCCGCGCCGAGATCCAGGAACGCACCGGCAACCGTGTCGGCGACGGCGGCGCCGTGGAAGTGCACGTGCACCACCTGCGCAAGAAGCTGGGCGACGAGCTGATCCAGACCGTCCGCGGGGTCGGCTACCGCATCCCCACGGATCCGGCGCCTTGAGCGGCGCCGGGCTTCTGCTGTCGGTGGGCGCGATCTGCGCCGGCGCGTCCCTCGGCGCCTTGCTGCGCTGGGTGCTCGGCCTGCAGCTCAATCACCTGCTGCCTTCCCTGCCGCTCGGCACCCTGGCGGCCAACCTGATCGGGGGCTATGCCATCGGCCTGGTGCTGGGGTGGCTGGGGCAGCATCCGGAACTGCCGCCGCAGGTGCGCCTGTTCCTCGTCACCGGCCTGCTGGGCGGCCTCACGACGTTCTCGACCTTCTCGGCCGAAGTCGTCATGCACCTGACCCAGGGCCGGCACGGCTGGGCGATCCTGGTCGCCGTCACGCACCTGGCGGGATCGCTGGTGCTGACGGTGCTCGGGCTCGCAACGATCCGCGGCTAGGCCGCGGCCGGCGCGGCGGGCGCCGCGTCGCCGCGCTGGGCGAGGCGGTCGGCCAGCAGCTGGATGTTCGACAGCGACGCCATGTGCAGCGAGACCATGTGCATCTCGCCGTTGCGGAACATGGTCAGCGCGGTGGCGTCCGGCAGTTCCAGCAGCTTCTTCTCGTCGACCACCAGCAGGCCGTTGAGCGTGAAGCTGCGGCCGTCGCGCAGGTTGGCGCGCGCGTTGGTCTCCTTCAGCAGGCCGTTGTCCTGCAGCCGCTTGCAGAAGGCCTCGGTGCGCAGGTACTCGCGCTGGTACTGGGTGAGGAACTCCAGGGCCTGCTTGAGGAAGGGCGTCTCCTGCCCCTTGTCGTCGAACAGGGGCTCGCCCTCGGTGTCGCTCAGGCCGGGATAGGCCTCGTCGATGCAGACCGCCAGCGACTGCCCCGGCACTTCGGCCAGCACGAAGGGATAGCGGCGCACGAAGGCGGGCAGGTAGCGCGCCAGCCAGCGGTCCTGCGCGTCCACGAACAGGTTCTCCTGGTCGCGCAGGCCCAGCACGGCGACCGGCACCACCTTGCCATTGGGCGAGCGCGTGAAGACGATCGCGTACTCCTTGGCGGCCTCGTTGAACTCGGCCCCGGCCAGGTACAGCGAGTTGGACTTGCGCGCGAAGGCGAAGCCCCCGGTGGGCTTCACGCGGCGCGTCCGGTGCTTCTCGCGATCCAGCAATGCCGGCTTCTCGTAATACATCTGCTGCGACATGGAACTCTTCTCCTCTTTCCTCAGTGTTGCGCTTCCGCGGGCTGGTGCACGGCGACCGCCCGCACCTTGTCGATCCGGCGGCCGTCCAGGTCCACGACCTCGAACAACCAGTCGCCGCAGTCGATTCTCTCGCCAGGCCGGGGCAAGTGCCCGGAAACGGACATCAAAAGCCCGGCCAGCGTGTTGTAGCGTCCCTTTTCCTCTTCCGGCAAGCCCCGGATTTCCAGCCTTGCCTTCAGCTCCGAGACCGGCATCAGTCCGTCCAGCAGCCAGGAGCCGTCGTCGCACCGCGTCGCCCAGGCCTCGGTGTGCTCGCGGGGCTGCAGCTCGCCGGTGATCGCCTCCAGCAGGTCGTGCGGGGTGATCAGGCCCTGCACGACGCCGTACTCGTCCACCACGAAGACGATGCGCGCGGCCTCGCTGCGGAACTGCTCCAGCAGCTCCATGCCGCTGAGCGTTTCCGGCACGAACAGCGCCGGCACCACGTGCGGCTCCACCGGCCCCTCGTGCGCGGGGCCGAGCGAGATCAGGCGCGACACGCTGATCACGCCCAGCACGTCGTCCAGCGAACCGCGGCACACGGGGTACCAGGAGTGGGCCTCGCCCTCGCCGGCCCGCCGCAGCGCCTCGCGCACGCTGGTGGAGGCGTCGAGCCAGACCAGGTCCGAGCGCGGAACCATCATGGAGGTGAGCGCCCGGTCGTCGAGGTGGAACACGTTGCGCACCATCTGGTGCTCGTGCTGCTCGATCACGCCGGCATCGACGCCTTCTTCCAGGCTGTGGGCGATCTCCTCCTCCGTCATGCCGCGGGGGGTGGTCGTGTCGATGGCCAGCAGCTTCAGCACCGCCTGGGTCGACCCGGACAGCAGCTTCACGAAGGGCCCTGCCGCCTGGGACAGCCAGCGCATCGGCCGCGCCGCCCAGCGCGACACCGGCTCGGGGTAGAGCTGGCCGATGCGCTTGGGCACCAGCTCGCCGAAGATGATCGTGACGTAGGTGATGATGGCCACCACGATCGCCGTCGCGGCGATGGCCGACGGCCGCTGCGGGATGCCCCAGCCGGCCAGCCAGTGGGCGAGGTCGTCGCTGAAGGCGGCCTCGCCGATGATGCCGTTGATGACGCCGATCGAGGTGATGCCGACCTGCACGGTCGACAGGAACCGCGTCGGCTGCTCCATCAGCTTCAGCGCCGCGTTCGCCCCCCCGTCGCCGGCTTCGGCCATCGCCACCAACCGGGCCTTGCGGCTGGAGGCCAGCGCCATTTCGGACATGGCGAACAGGCCGTTCAGCAAGGTGAGCAGCGCGATCAGCAGGAAATCCATGAATCAGGACAAAATTCCATCGTTGCACTTTACTGCAAGGAGCCGGGCGGGCCTGCCGCGCGGCCCTGCCGCCGGATGCCCCCAACCCCGACCACACCCGAACTGGACGACGCGCTGTGGGCCGACATGCAGGCCCAGCCCCGCGCCGACCAGCTCCCGCTGCTGGCGCACTACACCTCGATCCTGACGCTGGAGCGCATCGCGCAGACGGGCGAGATCTGGTTCTCCAACCCGCTCTACATGAACGACGTGGACGAGTTGCGCTACGGCATGAACCTGGGGCTGCACGCCGTGCGCAGCCACACCGGGCTGCGGGAGGCCTGCCCGCCGGCGCACTACAACGCGCTGCTCGACGCCTTCGATGCGCTCTTCACCGCCTTCGACAGCGAGTCGGCCTTCGACGTCTATGTCTTCAGCTGCTCCCACCACGACGACGCCATCGGCGACGACGGCCTGCTGTCGATGTGGCGCGGCTACGGCGGCGACGGCAACGGCGTGGCCATCGTGTTCGACCTGCAGCCGCTGCTCGCGGCCGATTCGCCGCTGCTGGTGCACCAGGTCCAGTACCTCTCGTACGAGGAAAGCGAAGCCTGGATGGAGCGCAAGCTGCAGGGCTTCGCCGATGCCCTGCGGCACGCCGGCGGGCCGGTGGGCGGCATGGAGGCGGCTGCCGCGTCGCTGTTCGAGCGCATCAAGCTGTTCGCCCTGTTCACCAAGCACCGCGGCTTCCACGAGGAACGCGAGTGGCGCCTGGTGTACCTGCGCGAACGCGACCGGCAGGGGCTGTTCACGCAACAGCTGCATTACGCGATCGGGCCGCGCGGCATCGAGCCGCGCCTGCGCTTCACGCCCAACGCCCTCGGCGCCGCGCACCTGGGGAGCAGCCTGCAGCAGATGGTGCGCCGGATCATCCTGGGACCGGTGCTGGCCACGCCGCTGGCGCTGCGCTCGGTGGAGCGCATGCTGGAGATCTACCAGCCGGCCTGGGCCCGCCGCGTGAAGCGTTCCAGCACGCCCTACCGCTCGCAACGGATGCAGTCATGGCCCACTATCTGATCGGCGACATCCAGGGCTGCGACGCGCCGCTGGGACGGCTGCTGGAGAAGATCGCCTTCTCGCCGAGCCGCGACACGCTCTACCTGCTGGGCGACCTCGTGAACCGGGGGCCGGACTCGGCCGCCGTGCTGCGGCGCCTCATGGCCCACGGCGATGCCGCGCGCTGCCTTCTCGGCAACCACGACCTGAGCCTGCTGGCGGTGGCGCATGGCCACCGCGCGCCGCACCGCAACGACACGATGGACGGGATCCTGCAGGCGGACGATCGCGAGGCCATGCTCGATTGGTTGCGGCACCGCTCGCTGGCACTCCATGCCCACGGCGTGCTGATGGTGCATGGCGGCGTGCTGCCGCCCTGGGACCTGGCGCAGGCCCTGGCGCTGGCCGCCGAAGTGGAAGCGGTGCTGCGCGGCCCGGACCCCGACGCCTTCCTGGCGCGGATGTGGGGCAACCAGCCGGACCACTGGGAGGACGGCCTCGCCGGCGCGGACCGCCTGCGGGTGATCGTGAACGCGCTCACGCGCCTGCGCTTCTGCACGCCGGAGGGCGTGATGGACATGAAGGCGTCCGGCGGCCTGGACAAGGCGCCGCCCGGCATGCTCGCCTGGTTCGACGTGCCGGACCGCCGCAGCGCGGGCACCTGCATCGCCTTCGGGCACTGGTCGACGCTGGGCTACATCCGGCGGCCGGACATCATCTCGCTGGACACGGGCTGCGTGTGGGGAGGCTGCCTGAGCGCCTTGCGCCTGGACGAAAGCGGCGCGGGCGCGCACGAGCTCATACAGGAGCAGTGCGAGCAGGCGCAGGTGCCGGGGGCTGTGGACTGAGTGACGCGCGATGAACAGCCATTAACGCAAAAGCCGCGAAAGGAAGGAAGCAAAAGCCGCAAAAGGACATCCATGGAAGGATGTTCCTTTCGCGGCTTTTGCGCTGCTTTCGCGGCTTTTGCGTTAAAGGCTGTTGAAGTGCCCGCCCCTACCGCCCGCAAAGCTCACTGCTCCGCCTTGAACAGCGCCGCCACCTTCCTCTTCGGCTTGATGTTCGCCGAGATCCGGTTTCCCGCCGGCTTGGCGGCGGTGCTGGCTTCCCATGCCGCCGCTTCCTCGCGCTGGGGGGCCTGGTAGGGCTGGTCGAAGAAGGGGTCCGCGGACGCCGCGGCCTGGCGCGGCTCGCGCCGGCGCTCCTCGTAGCGCTCGCGGCGGTCGTCTTCGTCGCCCTGCTGCCGCCAGGTGCGGCGGCCGTCGTTGATGCGGCCGCGCGGACGGTCTTCGTCGTACTCCAGCGGCTCGATCTCCAGCTTGCGCTTCAGGAGCTTCTCGACATCGGCGACCAGGCGGTTGTCGCCCGGCGACACCAGCGTGACCGCCAGCCCCGACGCTCCCGCGCGGCCGGTGCGGCCGATGCGGTGGATGTAGTCCTCGGGGTTGAAGGGCACGTCGAAGTTGAACACCGCCGGCACGTCCTTGATGTCCAGCCCGCGGGCCGCGACGTCGGTGGCCACCAGCAGGTCGACCTCGCCGCGCTTGAAGGCGTCGAGCGCCTTCAAGCGTTCGTCCTGGCTCTTGTCGCCGTGCATGGCCACGGCCTTGAGGCCGTCGCGCTCCAGCGCCCGCGCGAGGCGCGCGCAACCGAGCTTGCTGTTGACGAACACGAAGGCCTGCGTGATCCCGCGCTGGCGCACGATCTGCCGCAGAGCCCGGCGCTTGTCGTCTTCCGGCACGCTGAAGAAATGCTGTTCGACGGTCGAAGCGGTCGTGTTCGGCTTCGACACCTCGATCACCACCGGTTCCTGCAGGTAGCTGTTGGCCAGCCGCTTGATCTCCGGCGAGAAGGTGGCCGAGAACAGCAGGGTCGTGCGCTGCTTGGGCAGGTACGACAGGATGCGCTGCAGGTCCGGCAGGAAGCCGATGTCCAGCATGCGGTCGGCCTCGTCGAGCACCACGTACTCGACCTGGTTCAGGACGGCGTTCTTGGCTTCGATGTGATCCAGCAGGCGGCCCGGCGTGGCGACGAGCACTTCCACGCCGCGCTTCAGTTCCGCCGTCTGCGGCTTCATGTCCATGCCGCCGAACACCACCGCGCTGCGCAGGTTGGTGTACTTGGAATAGAGCTTGACCTGCTGCGCGACCTGGTCGGCCAGTTCGCGCGTGGGCAGCAGCACCAGCGCCCGCACCGGGTGGCGGGCCGGCGAGGTCGAGGCGTTCTCGTGCTTCAGCATCCGCTGCAGCAGGGGCAGCGAGAAGGCGGCCGTCTTGCCGGTGCCGGTCTGGGCGGCGCCCATCACGTCGCGGCCGGCCAGCACCACGGGGATCGCCTGCGCCTGGATCGGCGTCATGCTCTCGTAGCCCATCTCGGCGACGGCCCTTGCGAGCGGCTCAGCCAGGTTCAGTTTGGAAAAGGCGGATTCGGACATTAACCTGCTATTGTCTCATTTCCGCCAAATCCGAGCTCGACCCTGCTCAAAGAGTGCGCGCACTGAAGGTATCGCAGGCCTTGACACTGCCGCTCTGGATGCCGGTCGTGAACCAGCGCTGGCGCTGCGCGCTGGTGCCGTGGGTGAAGCTTTCGGGCACCACCGCGCGGCCCGCCGACTGCTGCAGGGCATCGTCGCCGATCTTCTGGGCCGCGTTCATGGCCTCCTCGATGTCGCCCTGTTCCAGGATGTTGCGGGCCTTCTGGGCATGGTTCGCCCAGACGCCGGCGAAGCAGTCCGCCTGCAACTCCAGCCGCACGCTCATCGCGTTGGCCTGGGCCTGCGAGGACCGGGCGCGGGCCCGTTCCACCTGCTCGCTGATGCCCAGTTCCTGCTGCACGTGGTGGCCGACCTCGTGCGCGATCACGTACGCCTGCGCGAAATCGCCGGGCGCACCCAGCCGGTTCTTCATCGTCTCGTAGAAGCTGAGGTCGATGTAGACCTTCTGGTCGGTCGGGCAGTAGAACGGGCCCATGGCGGCCTGGCCGGCCCCGCAGGCCGTGCGCACGGAGCCGCGGAACAGCACCAGCTTGGGCTGCTTGTAGGTGGCGCCACCCTGGCGGAACAGGTCGGTCCACACGTCCTCGGTGTCGGCCAGCACGGTGGACACGAACTTCGCCATCTGGTCGTTGGCGGGCGGCGCCGGTGCGGGCCCGGTCTGCGCCGGGGGCGCGCCGCCACCGCCGCCGGTCAACATGCTCAGGAGCGTGAGCGGATTGACGCCCAGCAGGGCGCCGCCCACGAGCGCGATCACGATGGTGCCGATGCCGATCGTGCCGCCGCCGATGCCGAAGCCGCCGCCCCCGCCTCCGCCGCTGCGCGCGTCCTCGACGTTGGATGACTCGCGATTGCCTTCCCAGCGCATATCCGCCTCCTGCTGTAGAGTGATCCCATGCTATCCACCGGAAGCACGGCCGCACGTAGTCCTTCGTCCGTATTGGTGACCGGCTTCGACCCCTTCGGGGGGAGCGAAGTCAACCCGAGCTGGCAGGCGGTGGCCGCCCTGCATGGCCGCGAAATCGCCGGGCACCGCATCGTCGGCGGCGAGTTGCCCACCGTGTTCGGCGGCGCGATCCGCCGGCTCGAGGAACTGATGCGCCAGCACCGCCCCCGCCTCGTGCTCTGCACGGGCCAGGCCGGCGGCCGCGGCGCGATCTCCCTCGAGCGCGTGGCCATCAACGTGAACGACGCCCGCATCCCGGACAACGCCGGCGCCAGGCCCATCGACACACCGGTCGTGCCGGACGGACCGGCAGCTTACTTCAGCTCCCTGCCGATCAAGGCGATGCTGAAGAGCCTGCTGGATGCCGGTGTGCGCGCCGAGGTCTCGCAGACCGCCGGCACCTTCGTCTGCAACAACACCTTTTACGGATTGATGCACCTGCTGAGAACGCCGGAATGGCGTGGCGTGCGCGGCGGGCTGGTCCACGTGCCCTTCCTGCCGGAGCAGGGCCAGCCCTCGATGCGGCTGGACGAGATCGTGCGCGGGCTGGAAATCGCGATCGCGTGCGCCCTGGAGACGCGGCACGACATCCGCAAGGAAGCCGGCGCCCTGAACTGAATGGCCCGCGGCCTGCACGACTGCGGGTCGGCCCCTAGAATCAAGTTGTGTCCATCCTCAATGCCGACCTGCACTGCCATTCCGTGGTTTCCGACGGCACCCTCACGCCCGAGGAACTGGCCGCGCGGGCGGCGTCCAACGGCGTCGAGCTCTGGTCGCTGACCGACCACGACGAGATCGGCGGCCAGCACCGCGCCGCCGCCGCGGCCCGGGCGCAGGGCCTGCGCTACCTCACGGGGACCGAGATTTCCGTCACCTTCGCCGGGGAGACGGTGCACATCGTCGGCCTCGGCTTCGACCCTGCCGACGAGGGCATGCGGCAGGGCCTGGAGCAGACCCGCGGCGGCCGCGGCGGCCGGGCGCGGGAGATCGCGGCCGGACTGGCCACGGCCGGCATCCCGGGCACCTATGAAGGCGCGCTGAAGTACGTCGGCAACCCGGCGCTGATCTCGCGCACGCATTTCGCCCGCTACCTGGTCGAGACCGGCGTGTGCAAGGACACCGCGGAGGTGTTCCGCCGCTACCTCACCGAAGGCAAGCCGGGCTACGTGCCGCACCGCTGGGCCGCCCTGAAGGATGCGGTGCGCTGGATCCGCGAGGCCGGCGGCGTCGCCGTCATCGCCCACCCCGCGCGCTACAAGTTCACGGCCAACGAGGAATACGCCCTGTTCACGGAATTCAAGGCGCACGGCGGCCGCGCCGTCGAAGTCGTGACCGGCAGCCACACGGTGGCCGAATACGCCAGGTACGCCGACACCGCCCGCGAATTCGGGCTGGCCGCCTCGCGCGGCAGCGACTTCCACAGCCCCGGCGAAAGCCACACCGACCTGGGCCAGCTGCCCTTCCTGCCGGCGGAACTGACGCCGGTGTGGGACCTGCTGGCCGACCGCATCCAGTGAGCGCCGCGTCCGCGGCCCTCGCGCTGCGCCGGCCGAACGCGCTCGCCGGCATCGCCCTCACCGTCGGCGCCAGCGCCTGCTTCGCCGCGCTCGACACCACCACCAAGTACGTCAGCGCCTCGGTGCCGCTGCTGATGGCGCTGTGGGTCCGCTACCTGTTCCAGGCCGTCGCCACCACCGCGGTGATGATGCCCGCGCGCGGCTGGCAGATCTGGCGCACCCGCCGGCTGGCCTGGCAGCTGGTGCGCGGCGTGCTGCTGCTCGCCAGCAGCCTGCTCGCCTTCCTGAGCCTGCGCTACATGCCGGTGGGCGAATTCACCGCGATCGTGATGATCACGCCGCTGGTGATCACCCTGCTCGCCGCCACCCTGCTGAAGGAGCACGTGTCGCCCCTGCGCTGGGTGCTGGTGGCCGGCGGCTTTGCCGGCACGCTGGTGATCATCCGTCCCGGCGCCAGCCACTTCGGCTGGAGCAGCCTGCTGCCGCTGGCGCTGGTGGGCTGCAATTCGGCCTTCCAGGTCCTCACCAGCAAGCTGGCTCAGACCGAGGACCCGGTGACGATGCACCTGTACACGGGCTGGACCGGCACCCTGATCGCCTCGCTGGCCCTGCCGTTCGTGTGGACCGCCCTGCCGAGCCCCTGGCTGTGGGCCGGGCTGGCCTTCATGGGCCTCATGGCCAGCGTGGGCCACTTCATGCTGATCCTGGCCTACTACCGCGCCCCGGCGGCGACGCTCACGCCTTATCTCTACACCCAGATCGGCTTCGCCATGCTGGGTGGCATGATCGTGTTCTCGCACCTGCCGGACCGGCTGTCGCTCGCCGGAATGGGCATGATCGCGGTCTGCGGCGCCGCCGGCGCCTGGCTGACGGTGCGCGAGCGCCGCCTGGCGGAATAACAAGAGCAATGGCCCAATTCTTCGAGCTGCACCCGGACAACCCGCAGCCGCGCCTGTTGAAGCAGGCCGTGGCGATCCTCAATGGCGGCGGCGTGATCGCGGTGCCCACGGACTCCAGCTACGCCATCGCCTGCCACCTGGACGACAAGTCGGCGGCCGACCGCCTGCGCCAGATCCGCCGGGTCGACGAGAAGCACCTCCTGACCATCCTGTGCCGCGACCTGAGCGAGCTGTCGAACTACGCCCGCGTGGACAACAAGCAGTACCGCCTGCTCAAGTCGATCACGCCCGGCGCCTACACCTTCATCCTCGACGCCACCCGCGAGGTGCCGCGGCGGGTGAGCCATCCGCAGCGCAAGACCATCGGCATCCGCGTGCCGGACCACCGGGTGCTGCAGCAGTTGCTGGACGCCCATGGCGCGCCGCTGCTCGCCACCACCCTCATCGCGCCGGACGACGTGGAACCGCTCAACGAACCGGAGGAGATCCGCCGCCGCTTCGAGAAACTGCTCGATGCGGTGATCGGCTCCGGCCCCTGCCCCGACCAGCCCACCACGGTGGTGGACCTCACCCCCATGCACACCGGCGGGGCCGCCTTGGTGCTGCGCCACGGGCGCGGCGATCCGGCCGCCCTGGGCCTGTGAAGCCGCTCTGAGACAATGCCGCCGTGGACAACAGCACCATCCAGACCATCCTGATCTACGCCCTGCCGGTGCTCTTCGCGATCACCGTGCACGAGGCGGCGCACGGCTACGTCGCGCGCCACTTCGGGGACAACACCGCCTACATGATGGGCCGGGTGACGCTCAACCCGTTGAAGCACATCGACCCCATCGGCACCGTGCTGATGCCGCTGATGCTGTACTTCGCCACCTCGGGGGCCTTCCTCTTCGGCTATGCCAAGCCGGTGCCGGTCAACTTCAGCCAGTTGCGCCATCCGAAGCGCGACATGGTCTGGGTCGCGCTCGCCGGGCCCGCCTCCAACTTCATCCAGGCGATCCTGTGGGCGCTGCTGTTCACGCTGCTGGTCGCCCTGGGGCTCAACGAGCGCTTCTTCCTCTCCATGGCCAAGGCCGGCGTGCTGGTCAACCTGGTCATGTGGGCCTTCAACCTGTTCCCCCTGCCTCCGCTGGATGGCGGCCGGGTGCTGGTGGGCCTGCTGCCGCCGCGCCAGGCCTATTCGCTGAGCCGCGTCGAGCCCTGGGGTTTCTTCATCGTGATGGGGCTGGTGCTGCTCGGGATCCTCAGCAACTACTGGCTGCGTCCCCTGATGGCCGTGGGCTACTGGATCCTCGACCTGCTGCTGACTCCGCTGACCTTCCTGCTGCACTGACATGGGCGCTCCCCTTCGCTTCCTCACCGGCATCACCACGACCGGCACGCCCCACCTGGGCAACTACGTCGGCGCGATCCGGCCCGCCGTGCAGGCGAGCCGCCGCCCCGGCACCGAGAACTTCTATTTCCTCGCCGACTACCACGCGCTGATCAAGTGCGACGAGCCGGCGCGCATCCAGCGCTCCACGCTGGAGATCGCGGCCTGCTGGCTGGCCGCGGGGCTGGACCCGGAGCAGGTCTTCTTCTACCGCCAGTCGGACATCCCGGAGGTCACGGAGCTGACCTGGCTGCTCACCTGCGTCACCGGCAAGGGGGTGCTCAACCGCGCCCACGCCTACAAGGCGCAGGTGGACAAGAACACGGCCGCCGGCGTCGATGTCGACGCCGAGGTCACCATGGGCCTGTTCATGTACCCCGTGCTGATGGCCGCCGACATCCTGATGTTCAAGGCGCACCGCATCCCGGTGGGACGCGACCAGGTGCAGCACATCGAGATGGCGCGCGACATGGCGCAGAGCTTCAACCACCTCTATGGCGAGCACCTCGTGCTGCCGGAGGCGCAGATCGACGAGTCGGTGGCGCTGCTGCCCGGCCTGGACGGCCGGAAGATGAGCAAGAGCTACGACAACGTGATCGGCCTGTTCAGCCCTCGCGACCAGGTGCGCAAGCAGATCTTCTCCATCGTGACCGACTCGCGCGCGCCCGGCGAGCCCAAGGACACGGAAGGCTCGGCGCTGTTCCAGATCTACCAGGCCTTCGCTTCCGCGGAAGAGACGCAGAAGCTGCGCGAAGCCTACGCCGCAGGGATCGCCTGGTCCGATGCCAAGCAACTGCTGTTCGAGCGCATCGACCGCGAGATCGCGCCCATGCGCGAGAAGCACGAGCACCTCGTGAACCATCCGCAGGAGCTCGAGCGCATCCTGCAGGCCGGCGCGGCGAAGGCGCGTGGCCGCGCCACGCCCTTCATCCGCGAACTGCGCCAGGCCGTGGGCCTGCGCAACCTGGCCGACGTGCCCGGCGGCACGAAGAAGGACAAGGCCAGGGCCAGCCTGCCCGCCTTCAAGCAGTACCGCGAGGCCGACGGCCTGTTCTATTTCAAGTTCGTCGATGCGCAGGGACGCCTGCTGCTGCAGAGCGCGGGTTTCGCCTCGCCGAAGGAGGCCGGGCAGTTCATCGCAGGGCTGAAGGCCTCGCAGGCCTTGCCGCAGGACGGCAAGGCCGCGCCGGCCGCCGGCGTCTCATCCGAGCAGGTCCACGCCGCCTTGAAGGAACTCGCGGACTCCGGGAACTAAGGAGTTAGCGCGGACTTCTTCAGGGTTAAAGCTGTATCCTTCAGGGTGCAGTAACAGGGAAGAAAACCTTGAGCCAGATCATGAACATGTACGTCATCGACGACCACCCCCTCATGCGGGAAGCCGTCGTGATGCTCCTGCGCCGGATGCGACCCGGCGCCAACGTCATCGAACTCGATCGCCTCGGCGGCATCGAGGCGGCCGTCAAGCAGCACGGCGCGCCCGACCTGATCACGCTGGACCTGAAGCTGCCGGACACCACCGGCACGTCGGGCGTGCACGAACTGAAGAAGCTGTTCCCCGAAACGCCGCTGGCGGTGCTCTCCGCCTCGCCCTCCTCGGACGCGGAGGAGGCCTGCATCGAGGCCGGCGCCGACATCTACATCGAGAAGTCCTCGGGCGGGCTGGAGATCGGCAACGCGCTGCGCGCGCTGCTGTCCGCGGACGGCCAGTTCGAGGAACTGGCCCCCACCGACAGCAAGCTGTCCAAGCGCCAGAAGCAGTTGATCGTGATGCTGGATCGCGGCCTGTCCAACCGCGAGATCGCCGACGAACTGGGGATCAGCGAGCACACCGTGAAGGTGCACCTGTGGCGGCTGTTCCGCCGCCTGGGCGTGAAGAGCCGCACCCAGACCATCCACTTCGCCCGCACGCACGGCCTGCTGGCCAGCTGAGCTAGCCGCCTCCGTCCCGCGAGGGAAACATCTGCGCCACCACGGCCACCGCCCGCTCGCTCGCCGCGGGCGGGTCGGTCGGCTGCAGCGACAGCCGAAACACCGTCCCGCTCCCGACCCTGGAGGTGAAGGTGAGCGGGTGGCCCAGGATGTGGGTCAGCCGCGCCACGATGTAGAGGCCCAGCCCGAAGCCGTCCTCGGTGCCGGCGTGGCCCGGCACCTTGTAGAACTCCCGGAAGATCTCCCGCTGGTGCGCCGGCGCGATGCCCAGGCCGGTGTCCCAGATCTCGATGCGCAGGCCCGCACGGGTGGAGCGCGAGGCGACGAGGACCCCGCCCCGGGGCGTGTACTTCACCGCGTTGGAGATCAGGTTGCCCACGATCCGCTGCAGCAGGATCGGGTCGGAGCGCACCGTGCCGGGACAGACGTGGAGCCGGAACCGCAGCCCCTTGGCCTCGCACAGGGGCCGGTACTGCAGTTCCAGGTTCCGCAGCAGCTTGGCCACGTCCACCGCCTCGATGTTCAGCTTCACCTTGCCGGAGTCCAGCCGCGCCACGTCGAACAGCGAGTCGAACAGCTGGTTGACCGCCTTGGTGGCGTCTACGATCTTGGGCGCCAGTTCGTGCACCAGTTCCGGCTCGCTGCCGAGCCAGTCGGCATAGAGCCCCAGGGCGTGCACCGGCTGGCGGATGTCGTGGGCGGCGCTGGCCAGGAAGCGGTTCTTGATCTCCACCGCGTCCAGGGCGGCCTGGGTCTGGCGGGTCAGGGACTCGATCAGCTGCATGTTGCGGTACTGCAGCTCGAAATTGCGCCGCAGCGTGGCATGCAGGCGCTGACCGGAGTGGCGCAGCACCTGCCAGAAGATCAGGAGCAGCAGGGCCACCCACCAGTGATAGGTGGGCCCCTGCAGCCGCAGTTCCACCACCATCCGCCACGCCATCAGGGCCAGGGCGGTGCCGGCCAGGAGGTCCAGGTAGGCGCGCATCACGCGCACCCGCGCCGACAGGCTGTTGACGGAGAACATGGCCAGTCCGGCCAGCACCAGCCAGCAGATGTACTGGTCCCCCAGCGGCGCCCGGTCGAAATAGAGCTGCGTCATGAGGCCCCAGACCAGGGCGGACATGGGCCAGACGAGCCGGTGGCGGCGGAAGAAGGCGATCTGGTCCTCGGTGGACCGGGTGCGCACCTCGTTCTGGTACTGCTGGATCACCCACAGCCGCCAGAAGGCCACCGCCGCCCAGAGCGCGATCCAGGACAGCACCAGGACCGGGTAGTTGTCGTCCCACAGGATGCCCACCACGATGGCGACCAGCGTCAGCGCCAGCCACTGGGTGCTGCGCTGGGTCCGCATCAGGCTGCGAACCAGTTCGCCCTCGACCCAGTCTCGTTCGGCGGACGTGGCCGGCGCCGGGAGGCTCTCCGCTTTCATGCGGCGAGTCTAGAACATCCTCCGCTGCGACCTTCCATCGCTTGCTCACGCGCGCAGGACCTCACCGACATAGCTAGAGGCATCGTCCTACACGACTCCCTGCGCAATGCGCACAGACTCTGCCGTTGCGTTGACCTGACGCCCATCAAGCCGGCGACGCAACCCCCAGGACAAAGGGCGAGCGCCCCGCGTTCGCAGACCCCAACCTAGACGAGGACCCCATGGAACAGACCGTCCACGATACCGACTCCCTGAAGCCCGCCCCGAAGAAGTCGCTGCGCGGTTTCGCCGCGATGGATCCGCAGCGCCAGCGCGAGATCGCCAGCCTGGGTGGTCGTGCGGCGCACCAAAGCGGCCACGCCCACGAATTCACCAGCGAAGAAGCCCGCGCCGCCGGCAAGAAGCGCCACGCCCGCGCCTCCTCCGGCGCCTCCGAGGCTCCCCGCGCCTGACGCGGCCGGGGGTAGGACCGCGCGCCGATCGCCAGGGGTTGCGGGCCGACAGGCCCCCCCAGGCGCGGCTCCTAGGATGGCCGCCATGTCATCCCTGCAGGACGCGCGGTCTTCGCCCTCCTCCTTCCCCGCCGACCTCCCCGCCGACCCGGCGCCGGTCGAGTCCCCCCTCTCCCCGGCGCCTCAGCTTGCCCAGGCAAGCCGCGCCCTCTGGGTCGCGACGCTCTCCCTGATGGCGGCCTACATGCAGAACCCGGCGCCGGCGCATCGGCTGCTGCTGGCTCGCCGCATCGCCCGCAATTTCGACACGCTGGGGCGCCAGGAGTGCTTCGCCCCCGGCTGCCGTGCCACCTTCGCCCGCCTCGCGCGCCGCTGGCAGGCCCGGGCGGAGCAACTCACGCCCGAAGGCCCGGCCCCGCGCCGCGGCTGGTTCGCACGCCTGTTCCCCGCGCGCTACTGAAGCCCCGCCCGCGCCCCGGGGGCGCTCGCCTACACGTCCGTCGGCGCGTGTCCGACAGCCTGCGGCCGGGCAGCTTTGCACACTCGACGGGAGACACCCACCCACGGATTTCAATGGCAGATACCAAGGGCATGGCCAAGACCTCCACGAGGTCCCTCTGGAAGGGCGCCATCACGTTCGGACTGGTCCACATCCCGATCGGCCTCCATTCGGCCACGGAGGAGAGCGACGTCGATTTCGACTGGCTCGACCGCCGCACGCTGGACCCGGTGGGCTACAAGCGGATCAACAAGCGCACCGGCCGGGAGATCGACAAGGAAGACGTCGTCAAGGGCGTGGCTTACGGCAAGGGGCACTACGTGGTGCTGTTCCCCGAGGAAATCGCCGAGGCCTACCCGCGCACCACCCAGACCATCGAGATCGAGGCCTTCGTGGACGTGGCCGACGTGCCCTTCGTCTACCTGGAGAAGCCCTATTTCACGGCCCCCATCAACAAGGGGGAGAAGGTCTACGCGCTGCTGCGCGAGGCACTGAAGCAGACCGGCAAGGCGGGCCTCGCCCGGGTCGTGATCCACGGCAAGCAGCACCTGGCGGTGCTGCTGCCCTGCGGCCCGGCGCTGGTGCTGAACCTGCTGCGCTGGGGCGGCGAGATCCGCTCCTGGGAGGCCCTGGACCTGCCGCCGGAAGGCAAGTCCGCCGGGATCAAGGACACCGAGCTGAAGATGGCGAAGCACCTGATCGAGGAGATGAGCGGCCACTGGCGCGCCGACGAACTCCGCGACGACTTCCACGACGCCATCATGAAGCTGGTGGAGGCCAAGGCGAAGGCGGGCGACACGGCGACCGTGGAGCCGCTGGAGGAAGCGCCGGAAGCCCAGGGCGCGGACGTCATCGACCTGACCGAATTGCTGCGCCGCAGCCTGAAGGGCGGAGCGAAGCCGGCCCCGGCGCCGGCCCGCAAGGCCGTGGCGCGCAAGGCGCCGGCGCGATCGGCACCGCGCGAGGAACGGGCGGTCGCCGCCAGTGCGCCGCGCAGGCGGGCCACCGGCAGCGCCGCGAAGAAGGCCACCCCAACGAAAGCGGGCCGCGCCCGGCGCGCCGCCTGAAGCAGGGGAACCCGATGGACACCCCTCTCTACCTGGGCATCTGGCTGGTCGCCCTGCTGGCCGCGATCGCCGTCCTGAGCTGGGTGCTGGCCCGCCACCGGCGCCGCCAGGACCTGCGCCGCCTGCAGGCGCAACGGCTGCTGCGGGCGCTGCAGCGCTATTCGGCCTGGATTTGCGCCCAGCGCCTGGCCGCGGTCTTCCAGGGCGAGCCGCCCGAGGCCGCCGCGGCGCTCGACGAAGCCTGCTGCGTCCGGCGGGCCTGCTTCCCGGAACTGGCCGGCGACATGGCGGAAGTGCTGGCGGTCCACAACCGGATCCTCAATTTCCTGGGCGCGCAGCAGGCGCTGTGGCTGCGCGATCCCGAGTACTGGCTGGAATCGGACCACGACCGGCGCTTCATGGCGCTGTGGCGGCAGCACGGGTTCGCGCTGCAGGCGCTGCTGGCCAGGCTCGAACAGGCGACCAGCGTGACCCTCCTGCCCACCGCGCCGCGGCGCGAATCCACCTATGCTTGAACCCGTCCCAGGCGAAGCGGAGCAAACCATGAGGCCCATCGAAACCCTTGGCGCCATCGCGGCCGGCGCGCTGGCCATGTACTACCTGGATCCGGAGCTGGGCGCCCAGCGCCGCCGGCTGCTGGCCGAACTGGTGCGCAGCGGCCTGCCGCAGGAACGGCGGCAGGCGCGCCGGCGCCTGCGCGCCTACCACCAGGCCACCCGCGCCGACCCGCAGAGCGACGCCGACCTGCGCGACCGGATCCAGACCCGCCTCGGCCGGCTGGTGAGCTACCCGGGCGCCATCGACGTGAGCGTCAACGAAGGCACGGTGCGCCTCGGCGGCCGCGTGCTGGCCAAGGAGCGCGACGGCCTGCTGGACCAGGTCCAGCGCATGCCGGGCGTCCAGAAGCTGGTCAACGCGATGACTTCGCTGGACGATCCGCAGGACATGGGCCGGCGCGCCCCGGGGCGGCAGGGCACGGCGGAACCGCCGGCCCGCGACACCGAACCGCAGCCGGTGCCTTGAGGGCGCCGGACGCGGCCCGTTACTTCCCCTGAGCGTGGCCCCCGCTACCATGGTGCCCCTCGTGCCCACCATGAACCGTCCCGCCCGCTACATCGCCGCCATCGTCCTGGCCAGCGTCGTGCTGCTGGGGCTGTCCGCCTACCTGCATTCCTGGGGTGGCATCGTGCTGCTGGTGCTGGGCGCCGGCGCCATCGCCTGGTACCGGGCGCAGGTCGCCGAGGGCGAGGCCGCCGAACGCTTCTTCGGCGACATGGGGGAGGAAACGCGCGTCACCACCTTCCAGGCCGGCTCGGCCAGCGAGCTGCCCCTGGAGTCCCCGCTGCCCGCACCCGGCGCCCGCCCGCCCGCCGACCGGCATTGACATGCTTCAGCCACCGCGGCCGGCAAGGGCTGCGGTCCGGCTCCTACATCTCCGTCGAGCTGCGCCGCCTAAGTTGCAGGGGAACTCCCTGAAACTTGTCGGAGGTGACTCGCCATGAAAGCCTTCCTGAAATCCACCGCGCTGGCCGCCCTGCTGCTCGCGCCCGTCGCCGTGACCTTCGTCGCGCAGCCCGTGCAGGCGCAGACCCGCGCCGCGGCGGCCGCGCCGCAGGTCACCAACATGTCCCTCAACTCGGACTCCGGGCTCTCGCCCGGAGCCACGCTGCGCCTGCAGGTCTATGGCACGCCCAACGCGCGCCGCGCCAGCGTGACGCTCGGCCAGAACGGGCCGACGGTGGCGTTGCGCCAGCAGACCGCCGGCAACTACACCGGCTCGTACGTGGTGCGCCGCAGCGACCGCATCGACCCCACCACCCTGATGACGGCGCGCGTGACCTTCGGCGACCGCAACTATTCACGCCAGTTCGACTTCCCGCCCTCGTTCAAGGCGCTTGCCACCATGGGTGCGGCGCCGGCGCAGGCGCCCGGCATCGAGCGCTTCGTGATGCGTTCCGGCGGCCGGCTCGAACCGGGGCGTGAGCTGCGCTTCCGTCTGGTCGGCGCGCCCGGCGGCGACGCCTGGCTTGACATCCCCGGCGTGATCCGCGGGGTCGACCTGTCCGAGGTACGGCCCGGCGTCTACGAAGGCACCTACACGATCCGCCGGCGCGACGACGTCGACGCCTTCCGCAACGCCGTGGCGACGCTTCGCAGCGGCAACCAGCGCGCCACCGCCCGCGTGGACGTGCGCGGCGAGGACCGCGACTTCGGCGCTGGCCGTGACGAGCGCGCGCCGCAGATCTCGGAGCTGACGCCCGCCAACGGCGAGCGCATCAGCGACCGCGGGCGCCTGAACCTGCGGGCCCACCTGTCCGACGAGGGCACCGGGATCGACCCGGCTTCCGTGCGGCTGCACCTCAACGGCCGCGACGTCACCGCCGACGCCCGCGTCTCGCCCGAGGAAGTGCACTACCGCGCCGACCTCGACCCGGGACGCTACAGCGCCGAACTGACGGTGCGCGACCAGGCCGGCAACGCCACCACCAAGACCTGGTCCTTCGACGTGGTCCCGGGCGACCGCGTCGGCGGCGCCGGCGGCACCGAACTGCCGCTGCAGATCACGAGCCACAGCAACAACATGGTGATCGACGCGGGCGGGAACCTGTCCATCCACGGCCGCACCGTGCCCTACGCCAACGTGCGGGTGCAGGTCGACTCGGTGGCGAATGTCGCCGGCCTGCTCGGAGTGAGCCAGCCGGTCGCGGACCAGACCGTGCAGGCGGATCGCAACGGCTACTTCGGCGCAGCCATCACCCCGCGCGGCGGGCTGCCGATCCCGGGCACGCGCTATGACCTGCGGATCACGGCCAGCAGCGGCAGCCAGACCGCCGAAGAGCGCCTCACGCTGATCCAGCGCCAGGGCTGAACCCCCTCGCGCACCTCCCGAGCCCCGCGCCGCGGGGCTTTTTCATGGGCAGCGCCCCTCCAGACGGATGAACGGCTAAAAAAATAGCTCCGGCGGGCTGGTCAAACGGTCTGTGATCGATGACACTTCTTGAAACAGTTGTGACGAAATAAATTCAACACAACTGGACCGGTTCTGTTTGATGTCGTGGGGACGGGCTCTGGGGTGCAAGCCGAGCCCGCTATGAAGCCCGGCGCGATGCGCCGGGCTCTTTTTTTTGGTTCTTCACCGATTGGCGGGGAAACCGAGGGAAGGCGGCCGATGGCCATCACTGCCAAGTTGAGGTTGTCGCGATGGGCTGACGTGCGACCGGCAACCGCTGGGAGCCGTGTTCGGTGAACGTCGCGCCACTCGGGCCGGACCAGCCGTGTCTGTCCGTCTCTGCGACTGGGATGGACGGTGCGCTCGCGCCCGCGCCACGGAGGACCAGGGCGTGACCGTCCGACTCGGCGACATAAAGACACCATTGTGGTTGTCAAGTCGGTGTGGCAAGCGACCTGGCCGGGTCGAACGGCTTGCCCGACTTCAGCACGCCATAGGCGATGGCCAGCAGCTTGTGCATGCACGCCACAACGATGACCTTGCCCGGCTTGTTCTGCTCTTTGAGGCGCTGCCAGAATCTGGCGATCATGGGGTTGTATTTGCCCGCGACCATCGCTGGGAAGTAAAGGGCATGCCGCAGCGCCTCGTGGCCCATGGGATGAGTGCCCCTTTTCTTGTTCAGCGAAGAGCCCGACTGCTGAATCATCGGCGCCAGGCCGGCATGCGCAATGAGCGCTTTGACGCTCTTGAACCGCTCCGGGCGGCCGATGTACGCCAGCAGCTGCGGAATCGTCTTGTCCCCCAGGCCGGGAATGGTCTCCAGCAGACCGCGGCGCGACTTCAGATCCAGATCGTCGTTGATCGTCTGGCGGATCTGCGCGCGCACCTCCTCGATGCTTGCGTCTAGCTGCGAGATGATCTCCAGCAGCGAGGAGCGCACAGCCTCGTGGGCCACCTCCAGACGATTGTCTTCGGCCTGCCGCATCCCCTTCAAGGTCTCCAGCCGGCCCACGAGCGCTTGCAGCTTTCTCACTGCTGGAGACGGCGCCTGCCAGAGTTCGGGCTGGGTGCGATCGGCATACCGCGCCAGCGCCTTCGCATCGGCGCTGTCGGTCTTGGAGCGAGCCCCTTCAGATTCGACAAACCTCTTGACCAGCATCGGATTGACCACCGAGACGTCAATGTCCTGCTCGTGCAGGAACAGCGCCAGGCTCTCGTGGTACACGCCGGTGGCTTCCATGCACACGTGAACGTTGGCCTGTCCGCCGGGCACGTTGGACGCTATCCACTCCAGAAGCGCCCGGAAGCCGGCGCCAGTGTTGCTGAACACTTTGGAGCGATATTTCTTGCCGTCCAGCAGCAACGCAACGTCGAACTTCGCCTTGCTGATGTCCACGCCGAGCTTCAATTTCACCTGCGAGCTTTCCGTGATAGCGCGCTATTCGACTGGCACATCCTGATATGCGAGGTCACCACCGGCGGCGGCCGGCGGTGCCCCAAGACACCATTCGAGCTACTGCGTCGAATCCGGGTGGCCCCCACTCTTAATGACAGGCTTTTCGCCGAAGGAGGAGAACGGGGGCATCCGCCCGGGCTCCCTCAGCGCGGCGGGAGCGGTGGAAACAATATCAGGAGGAGGCGCGGGCGCGGCGCCAAACTGGGGGGCACTCTTTTCATCCGCGCCGGGGGACAGTCGCAGAGGCGGACGGTCACGTCCTGGTCCGGGTCGGAGGCAACCGGCGAACGGTGGTAGCCATCGGCCGCGCTTCTTTTGTTCTCCCCGGAAGTCGGTGAAAAGAACCCTTTTTTTGTGCTGGGCAACATGGGGGCCAAGACCGGGTCACTTCACCCGGTGGGGCACGCTCCCATCTTCGGCAAGGACTCCCGCTTTCAGGACAGGCGCGTCAGCGAGGCCTGCACGATCACGTACGCGTACGAAGCGGCCAGCAGCAGCAGCCACGCGCCCGGGCGGCCGCGCGGGAACAGCACGGCGGCCGTGACGCGACGCGACGCATCGCTCTCGCCGTCCTGGCCGGCGCCGAATTCGCCCGGACGCGGATCGGCGCGATTCGGCAACGGGAGTCCGAAACGAGACGAGGCAAACATGATGGCTGGTCCCCTTGGCGTTCGTGTCAGCCTATCGTCAAGCATCAAGCGGGCCACCCGATTGCGGCAAGTCAAACATCGGGACGAAACCGGGTTTCGCCCTAGTCGCTCCCAAGCTGCAGCCGGTTCGGCCGCCGGCGCTCGATGGAAAATTTAAGCAGGGCCGCGACCCGGTACACCGCGTGCGCGAACTTGCCATAGGGCAGCGTGAGGAACAGCGCCAGCACGGTCCCCAGGTGCACCGCCAGCAGCAGCCCCATCGCGCCGGTGGCGCGCAGCGCGAGCAGCGCCAGCCCGGTCAGGCTGGTCGCGAACAGAAGCACGGTGAAGGCGCGGTCCATGGGCCGCTGCTGGGGGTCGCCGTGCAGCGGGTGCCGCCGCAGGTTCAGCCACAGCAGGCCGGCCGGCCCGACCAGCAGGCCGATGCCGCCAAGCGTGCCGAGCAGCACCGGCACGCTCGCGAGCGGATAGGGCGCATGCCAGCCCAGGGCGTAGTGGTACAGCGTCGCCACGCAAGTCGCCGCGAAGCACAGGAGAAAGCCGTAGAAGGTGAAGTGGTGGAAGCGCCGGCGCGCCCGCGTGAACGCATCGTGCTGCTCGTTGCAGCCGTCGCCGTGGCCGCCCTCCAGGTAGGTGAGCGCGAGGGCGTTGCGCGCGGCCTCGGCCGCCGCCGGGCCGCTCACCGCGCCGGGGGCCTGCCCGCGCCAGAAGCGCGCGGCGCCGATGCCCAGCGCGATCGCGGCGAACAGGAAGGCGGCGCCGAACATCCATCCCAGCATCGCATGCGGGAAGACCGCGTAGAAGTCGCCCGCCAGCGGCGCGTGCGACAGCGTGCCGCGCGCCGCCAGCAGCAGGACCAGGAACAGCGCGAGCCCTCCCGCGGTGGCGAGCGCCAGCACCAGCCCGTTGCGCCGGTACAGCGCGCCGAGCGCGTGCGGCCACGCGTAGTCCGCATAGGTCTCGCGCCGCACCTGCGCCATCGCGCGGGGCACGTTGACGGCGAACTCGTGCGGCGGCGCGTACTGGCACGCGTGCAGGCAGGCGCCGCAGTTGTGGCACAGGTTGGCCAGGTAGTGCACGTCCGCGGCGCCGAACTCCAGCCGGCGTGTCATGGCGGGGAAGACGGCGCAGAAGGTCTCGCAATAGCGGCAGGCATTGCAGATCTGCATCTGCCGCGCCACCTCCGCGACGGCGGCGCCGTTGGCGAGGGCCACGGCCTCGCGCGCGAGGGCGTCAAGCGACTGCATGCGCGGCCTCCCCGAGCGCGGCGCGCGCCGCCTGCGTGCCGGCGATGCGGCCGAAGGCCGTGCCGATGCTCATGCCGACGCCGGCGGTGTAGCCCCTGCCCAGCACGTTGCCGGCCATCATCTCGCCGGCCACGAAGAGGTTGTCGCTCGGCCGCCGGTCGAAATGCACCCGCGCCCGGTCGTCGGTCCGCAGCCCCAGGTAGGTGAAGGTGATCCCCGGCCGCAGCGCGTAACCGAAGAAGGGCGCCTGGTCGATCGGGCGGGCCCAGTGCGTCTTGGGCGGCGCCAGGCCTTCGGTGTGGCAGTCGTCCAGCACGGTGTGGTCGAAGCTGCCGACGCGGCAGGCGGCGTTGTAGGCGTCCAGGGTCTGCATGAAGCGTCGTTCGGGAAGGCCCAGCGCGCGGGCCAGGTCCGGCAGGGTGTTCGCCTTCACGCCGGGAAAGACGGGCGGCATGAAGCGCCCGATCGCCTTGCTGTCGATGATGCAGTAGCCGATCTGCCCCGGCTGCAGGGCGACCAGCCGGCCCCAGATCGCGTAGCGCTTGGGCCAGAAGTCCTCGCCCTCGTCGTAGAAGCGCTCGCCGTCGCGGTTGACCATCACGCCCAGCGAAACGGCGTCGACCCGGGTGACGATGCCGCCGTCGTAGAGCGGCGCGCGGGCGTCGATCGCGACGCAGTGGGCCTGCGTCGGGTCGCCGATGATGTCGGCGCCCTGCTCCATCATGTGCCTGAGGAGGACGCCCTGGTTGAAGCGGGTGCCGCGGATCAGGAAGTTGTCGGCCGGCCATTCGCCGCGCTCGTTGCGCCCCCAGGCCTCGCGCAGCCACTCGCGGTTGGACTCGAAGCCGCCGCAGGCCAGCACGCAGGCCTTCGCTTCGATGCGGCGTCCCCCGGCATGCGCGGCGACGAAGCGGCCTTCGCGGAGTTCCAGCCGGTCCACCGGGGACTCGTAGCGGATCTCCACGCCCAGGTTCTCCGCACTGCGGTAGTAGGCGTTGACCAGCGCCTTGCCGCCGCCCATGAAGAAGGCGTTGGTGCGCGAGAGGTGCAGCGTGCCGGCGAGCGAGGGCTGGAAGCGCACGCCGTGCCTGCGCATCCACGGCCGGCAGGTGGCCGAGGCGCGGATCACCAGCCGGGCGAGGGGCTCGTCGGTGTTGCCGCCGGTGACCTTCAGCAGGTCCTGCCAGAACTCCTCTTCCGGATAGGACTCGAGCAGCACGTCCTGCGGCGCGTCGTGCATGCAGCGCAGGTTGCGGGTGTGCTGGGAATTGCCGCCGCGCCATTCGCGCGGCGAGGCTTCGAGCAGCAGCACGCTGGCGCCGGCTTCGCGGGCCATGAGTGCTGCGCAGAGGGCGGCGTTGCCGCCCCCGATGACCAGGACGTCGTGCATCGCCGGACTGTAGGCGACATCGCCGGCACCTGCCAGGCGCGTCCGCTCAGCCCGGTATCACGGATCGTGATGGCTCGGCCGGGCCCCGGCCCAGTCACCGGCGGCGACCAGCTCGCGCGCGCATTCCGCCAGCGCCACCCGCACCGCCAGGGCCGCCGGCGAGAGTTCGTCGTCGGACAGGCTGCACAGGGAGTTGAGGCGCCGCACGCGGGCATCGGCGATCTCGGCCAGCTCGAAGGCCTCCTCCGCGTCCTCGCAGCGCGCCAGCGCGGCGCGCGGCTGGATGGTGGCGCCGAGGCCGGCGCGCACGGCGTCCATCACCAGCGCCAGCGAATCGATCTCCATCGGGCGCAGCCGCCGCAGGCGCCGGCCCGAGAAGGCGGCGTCAAGCGTCGCGCGCAGCCCGTGCGGACCGCTGGGCAGGATCAGGGGCAGTTCGCCGAGCGCGGCGAGGCGGATCTTCGCCGGCAGCGGCTCCCGCTGCCCCTGGCGGGCCCGGATCAAGTACAGCTTCTCCTCCACCAGCGGCGTCACGCTCCAGCGCCGCCCGGGGTCGGTGTCGAACAGCACCGCCAGATCGAGCTGCCGCGCGTTGAGCATTCCCGAGAGGTGGCCGGACAGGCTCTCCACCATGTGCAGCCGCACGTCCGGGTAGCGGTCGCGCACCGCGCGCATCAGGGGCAGGCCCAGCACGGAGGCGGTGGTCGGCGCGAGGCCCACGCTGACGCTGCCGGACAGGCGCGACTGCTGCGCGGCGCGCGCCGCCTCGTCGGCGTGGCGCAGCGCCAGCTGGGCCTGGCGGAAGAAGGCGAGCCCCGCCTCGGTGGGCGCGACGCCCTTGGAGCTGCGTTGCAGCAGCCGCGTCGCCAGTTCGCCTTCGAGGCGCGCGATCTGCTGGCTCAGCGCCGACTGCACCACCTCGAGGTCGATGGCCGCGCGGCTCATGCTCCCGAGTTCCACGATCCGCACGAAGTAACGCAGTTGGCGAAGTTCCATCGCGGCGAGCGTACACCGGCACCGCCGGGGCAACTGCGCCCGCGGCCGTGGCTGACAGGGGCGGCGGACCCGCACTAGAAACTGCGCGGCAGCCCGAGCAGGTGCTCGGCGACGTACGCGTAGATCAGGTTGGTCGAGATCGGCGCCACCTGGTACAGGCGGGTCTCGCGGAACTTGCGCTCCACGTCGTATTCGTGCGCGAAGCCGAAGCCGCCGTGCGTCTGCAGGCAGACGTTGGCGGCTTCCCAAGAGGCCTTGGCGGCCAGGTACTTGGCCATGTTCGCTTCGCCGCCGCAGGGCTTGTGGGCATCGAACAGCGAGCAGGCCTTGAAGCGCATCAGGTTGGCCGCCTCGGTCTCGATGTAGGCCTCCGCGATCGGGAAGGCCACGCCCTGGTTCTGCCCGATGGGACGGTTGAAGACCACCCGCTCGCCGGCGTACTTGCGGGCCTTGTTCACGAACCAGTAGGCGTCGCCGATGCATTCGGCGGCGATCAGCGTGCGCTCGGCATTCAGGCCGTCCAGGATGTACCTGAAGCCCTGCCCTTCGGTGCCGATCAGGTTCTCCGCCGGGATCTCGAGGTTGTCGAAGAACACCTCGTTGGTCTCGTGGTTCACCATGTTCGGGATCGGCCGCACCGTCATGCCACGGCCGATGGCCTGGTGCAGGTCCACCAGGAAGATGCTCATGCCCTCGCTCTTCTTCTTCACCTCGGCCAGCGGCGTGGTGCGCGCCAGCAGGATCATCAGGTCGGAGTGCTGGATGCGCGAGATCCACACCTTCTGCCCGTTCACCACGTAGCGGTCGCCCTTCTTCACCGCCGTGGTCTTCAACTGCGTGGTGTCGGTGCCCGTGGTCGGCTCGGTCACGGCCATGGACTGCAGGCGCAGCTTGCCGCTGGCGATGCCGGGCAGGTACTGCTGCTTCTGGGCGGGCGAGCCGTGGCGCAGCAGCGTGTTCATGTTGTACATCTGCCCGTGCAGGGCGCCGGAGTTGCCGCCCGAGAAGTTGATCTCCTCCATGATCACGGAGGCCTCCGCCAGCCCGAGGCCGGAGCCGCCGTAGTCGGAAGGGATCAGCGCGGCCATCCAGCCCGCCTCGGTGAGCGCGTCCACGAAGGCCTCCGGATAGCCGCGCTCGGCGTCGACCTTCTGCCAGTAGGCGGAGTCGTAGCGGCCGCAGAGGTCGCGCAGGGCCTCGCGGATTTCCTGGTAGGCGTCGGGCGCCGGGATCTGGATGTGCATGGCGGGATTGTGGGCCAGCTCCGATCCCCGCGCAGGGTCAATAAGTCTCCAGGTGCAGGCGCCCGTCGCGGCGCAGCGCCGCACCCACGGTGTCCCAGTCCAGCCCCGCGGCGGCGGCCACGTCGCGCAGCGTCATCACCACGCCCTCTTCCATGGCCTTGAGGCCGCAGACGTAGAAGTACGCGTTGGGGTCGGCGAGCAGCGGCCCCAGGTCCGCCGCGCGCTCGCGCATCAGGTCCTGCACGTAGCGCCTGGGCTGGCCGGGCACGCGGCTGAAGGCGAGGTTGAGGTCGATGAAGTCCCTGGGCAGGTTCTGCAGCGGCCCGAAGTAAGGCAGTTCCTCGGGCGTGCGGGCGCCGAAGAAGAGCATCAGCTTGCCGCCTTCGAACTTGCCCGACTTGCGCAGCCGCCGCCGCCACTCGGTCATGGCCCGCATCGGCGCGCTGCCGGTGCCGGTGCAGATCATCACGATGTGGCTCTTCGGGTGATTGGGCATCAGGAAGCTGGCGCCGAAGGGCCCGATCACTTCCACCGTGTCGCCCACCTTCAGGTCGCACATGTAGTTGCTGGCCACGCCGCGCACCGGGCGGCCCTCGTGGTCCTGCAGCACGCGCTTGATGGTCAGCGAGACATTGTTGTAGCCGGGGCGCTCGCCGTTGCGCGCGCTGGCGATGCTGTACTGGCGCGGATGGTGCGGGCGCCCGTTGCCGTCGACGCCGGGCGGGACGATGGCGATGCTCTGGCCTTCCAGCACCGGGAAGGGCGTGCCGCCGAAGTCCAGCACGATGTGGTGGGTGTCGTACTCCCGGCCGACCTCCGTGACCCGGTGGTTGCCGGTGACCGTGGCGGCCAGCGTCTTCGCGGGGGCCTTCGGGCCGTAGAGGTTGGTGAACGCATGCGCGGCCGACCAGGGCGGCACGGTGGCGCCCCAGTCGGCGCTGCGGAAGGTCGAAGCCTCCGGATCGATCTCCGCCGCCGGGGCGCTGCTTCCCGGCGTCGGCGGCACCTCGACCGGCGCGGCACCGCCGGCGGCCTCGGCGAGTTCCGCCTCGGACAGCGCCTCGGGCAGCGACTCCCAGCCGAACTGCTCCTCCAGCGTGTACGGCCGCGCCCTGGGCACGGTGCGCCAGTTGTCGATGCTGCCGGTGGGGCACGGCGGGACGCAGGCCATGCACAGGTTGCACAGCGCCGCGTCGACGACGTAGTTGAGCGAATCGTGCGTGATCGCCTTGGTGGGGCAGGTCGCCTCGCAGGTGTTGCAGCGGATGCAGATCTCCGGATCGATCAGGTGCTGCTTGAGGAAGATGACGTCCGATGCATCCATGACTGGCCCCTGCCCCGCCGTTCAGGCGAAGCGCACGTACTCGAAGTCCACCGGCTGGCGGTTGATGCCCAGCGCCGGCGGCGCGATCCAGTTGGCGAACTTGCCCGGCTCGACGACGCGGCCCATCAGGCTCGCCACGAAGGCGCGGTCGGCCCCGCTGGGCAGCCACTGGTCCTTCTTCGCGTTCCACTCCGCCTCGCTCACCACCACGCCTTCGGGCGAGACCTTCACGCCGGCCAGCGCGCCGATGTTGCGGTGGAAGGCCTTGTGCGGCGTGACCAGCCGGAACGGGATGCCGGCCTTCTCGATCACCTTGTTCCAGCGCGCCACGCCGCCCATGCTGTCCTTGATGTAGTCGTCGCGCAGCACTTCGTTGAGCGCGTTGAGCATCGGCACTTCCTTCTGCACCAGCTTGCCGTCCGCCGCGTTCAGCACCCTGTAGGTCTGGCCGCGCAGCTGGTGGTCATCCGCGCGCCTGCCTTCCTCGAAGCGGCCCTTGAGGCCGGAGCTGTAGAAGGTGGCGGCGTTGCTCGATTCGTCGGCGCCGAACAGGTCGATGGTGACGCTGAAGTGGAAGTTCAGGTAGCGCTGGAGGGTCGGCAGGTCGATTACGCCGGCCTCGCGCAGCGTCTTCGGGTCGTCGGTCTTCAGCTCGTTCATCGCCTGGCAGGTGCGCTGGATGACGCGGCTGATGCCCGACTCGCCCACGAACATGTGGTGCGCCTCCTCGGTCAGCATGAACTTCGTCGTGCGGGACAGCGGGTCGAAGGCCGATTCCGCGAGCGCGCACAGCTGGAACTTGCCGTCGCGGTCGGTGAAGTAGGTGAACATGAAGAAGGACAGCCAGTCGGGCGTCTGCTCGTTGAAGGCCTGCAGGATGCGCGGGTTGTCCTGGTTGCCGCTGCGGCGCTCCAGCAGGGCCTCGCCCTCCTCGCGGCCGTCCTTGCCGAAGTACTTGTGCAGCAGGTACACCATGGCCCAGAGGTGGCGGCCCTCTTCCACGTTGACCTGGAACAGGTTGCGCAGGTCGTACTGGCTCGGGCAGGTCAGGCCCAGGTGGCGCTGCTGCTCCACCGAGGCCGGCTCGGTATCGCCCTGGGTGACGATGATGCGGCGCAGGTTGGCGCGGTGCTCTCCGGGGACGTCCTGCCACGCGGCCTCGCCGAGGTGGTCGCCGAAGTGGATCTTGCGGTCCTGCTCCGGCGGATTGAGGAAGATGCCCCAGCGGTAGTCGGGCATCTTGACGTGGCCGAACTGGGCCCAGCCCTCCGGGTCGACGCTGATGGCGGTGCGCAGGTAGACGTCGAAGTTCTGGCTGCCGTCCGGGCCCATGTCCTGCCACCAGCTCAGGTAGTTGGGCTGCCACTGCTCCAGCGCGCGCTGCAGCGCCCGGTCCTCGCTCAGGTTGACGTTGTTCGGGATCTTCTCGCTGTAGTTGATCGTGCTCATGTCTCGCTCCTCGGGTCAGACGCGGTTGAAATCGAAGGCGGCGCGGTCGCCCTTGCCGTACACCTTGAGGGCACCCTTCTCGCCCACGGCATTGGGGCGCTGGAAGATCCAGTTCTGCCAGGCGGTGAGCCGGCCGAAGATGCGGGTGAACATGGTCTCGGGGCCGTTGAAGCGCAGGTTCGCCTCCATGCCGGTGAGCGCATCGGGGCTCATCGCGACGCGTTCCTCGATCGCGAGGCGGATCTCGTCGGGCCAGTCGATGTCGTCGGGGTTGCTCGTCACGAGGCCGAGCGCGAAGGCGGAGGCGGCGTCCAGCGGCTCGCCGGCTCGCGCGCGCACCGCGGCCAGCGCCGGCGCCTCGTCGTAGAAGCGGCGGCCCAGGCGGCTCTGGCCGGTGGCCATGGGGTAGAGGCCGAAGTTCGTCTCGGCGACCTCGATCGTCGGCGCCGACGAGGGATCGTCCGGCAGCGCCAGCTGGTAGCTGCGGTCGCAGGCCAGCGCCAGCTCCAGCAGGCTGCCCACGAAGCAGGAGCCCTGCTCGATCAGGGCGAACAGGCTGCGGCTGGAAACGTCGAGGCGGCTGAAGGTGCGGCGCAGGTAGCCGACGGTCTCGCGCACGAACCAGTGGCCCCCGTGGGCCAGCAGCGCGGCGTCCATGGAGCGCACGTGCTCCGCCTTGCCCTCAGTCCTGAGCAGCCAGGTGCCGATGTCCGGCTCGTTGGTGCGCAGCAGGAGGATCGCGTCCTCCAGTTCGCGCGCGAGCCGCAGCGGGTACCAGGCCGCGCCCTGCGCCTCGATGGCTGCGATCTCGCCCTCCACCGGCGCGGCGGGCGCCTTCACCGTGAGGGTCGCGATGCGGCGGGCGCGGTCGATCTCCACGTTCACGGCGGAGTAGCGCAGCGCGTCGGCTTCGATGGTGCGCTCCAGCGGGGTCAGTTCCACACCCCTGGCGCCGGCAGGCCGGTCGCTGCCCTCGGCGAGCTGCAGCGCACGCTCCTGCACGCGGGCGGCGAACTGCGCCGGCCGCACCACCTCGTCGACCAGGCGCCAGTCCACCGCCTTCTGGCCGCGCACCCCTTCGGCGGTGGTGCAGAAGATGTCGGCCAGGTCGTGCCGCACGTGGCGCTTGTCGGTGACCCGCGTGAGGCCGCCGGTGCCGGGCAGCACGCCCAGCAGGGGCACCTCGGGCAGGCTCACGGCGCTGTTGCGGTCGTCGACCAGGATGATCTCGTCGCAGGCGAGCGCCAGCTCGTAGCCGCCGCCGGCGCAGGCGCCGTTCACCGCGGCCAGGAACTTGAGGCCGCTGTAGCGCGACGAGTCTTCCAGCCCGTTGCGGGTCTCGTTGGTGAACTTGCAGAAGTTCACCTTCCAGGCATGGCTGGACAGGCCCAGCATGAAGATGTTGGCGCCGGAGCAGAACACCTTGTCGCGGGCGCTCGTCAAGACCACCGTGCGCACCTCGGGGTGCTCGAAGCGGATGCGGTTGACGGCGTCGTTCAGCTCGATGTCGACGCCGAGGTCGTAGCTATTGAGCTTGAGCTTGTAGCCGGGGCGCAGGCCGGCGTTCTCGTCGAAGTCGGCGACCAGTCGGGCGACCGCCCCTTCGAAGGACAGTTTCCAGTGGCGGTACCGGGAGGGATGCGTCTGGTAATCGACCGGGGTGTCGGGGGCGGGGAGGGACAAGGGCTTCTCCGGTTGCTGCTGCACCAAAATGCTTTTGATCTGCATCAAGAAAACGCAGCATAGTGCACATTGGCATCCGGAACAAGCAGTTTGGTGCCTAGGGGTTTACCCTAGACAAAGCACCCGGTCAGGCATCCTCGAGCAGGTGGCGCAGCTTGACGAAGGCGAGCGCCGCCATCACCGCATCGCTCAGGGCGTCGTGCGCCGACTCCATGGGCAGGTCCAGCGCCTTCATCATGGTGGCGAAGCGCAGGTCGATCTGCGCCGGCTCCTGGTACGGCGGCAGCTGTCGCCGCTTCCAGTCGTAGAACATCGCCGAGACCTCGAACCTGCGCTGCGGCAGGCCCATCCCCAGCAGCGGGAAGATGGCGCGGTGGATCATCGCCAGGTCGAACTCGAGGTAGTAGCCCACGAGCGGCCGGCTGCCGATGAAGCGCATCAGCGCCATCATGGCCTCGTCGGAATCCAGGCCCTCCTGCACGTCGCGTTCGCGCAGGCCGTGCACGCGCGCGCTGTCCGCCGAGATGCGGCGCCGGCTCGGGCGCACCAGCAGTTCCAGCCGCTCGCTGGTGAGGATGCGGTCGCCGACGATGCGCACCGCGCCGACGGAGATGATCTCGTCGCGGTGCACGTTGAGGCCCGTGGTCTCGCAATCGAGCGCCACCCACTCGCCGGGCGGCGGCGCATCCCACATGAACCGGAAGCGCTCGTCCCCCAAGTGGTAGAGCATCCACTCGCGCTTCAGCGCGCCCAGCCAGGTCAATGGATATCCTCCCCCAGGCTCCGCACCGCGTGCTCCGCCTCCCCCCTCCGCAAGCGGAGGGGGCGAGCGCCTTCGGGCGGCCGTGCGGCGCTCACAGCATGTCCAGCCGGTAGCGGTGCCGCAGCATCGCCTGGAAGCGCTTGACCGCGGCCAGCGCGTCCTTCAGCAGGTCGCGCTGCAGGCTGGTGAGCGACTCGACGTGGATCAGGCGGCCGTTGCTCCCGCCCCTGGCATCCAGCCCGGCCTGCAGCTTGAGGCCCATGAAGAAGTGCAGGCTGTCCACCAGCTCCGCGCCCACGCCGCGCGGCAGCCGACCCATCGCGCACAGCGCCTCGATGCGCTCCACCGTGCCGGTGCAGGCCAGCCGCGCCTCGAAGGCGAGGCTGCGCACGCCGTGCACCAGCGGGAAGATGCCGGCCTTCTTCAGGTCCAGCGCCTTGTCGCCGTCGCCGAGGAAGAACAGGCGGTTCCACCAGCCGCTTTCCTGCTCGAAGGCGTCGATCGCCGCGGCGAAGCGCGCGAGCAGCGCGTCGCTGTCGGAGAGCAGCCGGTCGACCTCGGCGCGCACCTGCGCGAGCAGCGCGGCGTCGCCGCACACGGGGCGCGCATCGATGAAGATCGCCAGCGCGATCAGGCTTTCGGCGTCCGGCATCAGCAGCCAGCGCCGCACCATCTGGCCGAAGGCCTCGGCCGGCTGGCGCCACTGCGGGTTGCTGATCATGATGCGCCCCGGGCATTCGGGGTAGCCGAAGGAGGTGAGCGCGTCGGAGAACCGCTGGCAGATCGCGGCCAGGTCGTGCGGGCAGTCGTAGCCGTCCCGCAGCACCAGGCCGTTGTCCTGGTCCGTCTTGAGGAGCTGCTCGCCGCGGCCCTCGCTGCCCATCACGAACAAACAGCTGTTCTCGAACAGGTCCTGCGGCGCGATGAGCGCCCAGGCCCGCTCGAACAGCTTGGCATTGAGCTCGCCCACCAGGCGCGCGATGGCGCCGGCCTTGGCGCCGCCGCGCCACAGCAGCGCGGTCAGGCGCGTCACCTGCTCCGCCGCGCGGGCGAGCGCGGCGAGGTCCTCGGCCTGCACGATCTGCACCGTGATCAGGTAGGAGTGGTTGGAGAGGAAACTCAGGAGGTCCAGCTGCTCCAGGAAGCCGACGACGCGCTCGCCGTCCATCACCACGAGCCGGTGCACCTGGTGCCGGATCATCAGCGCCAGCGCCTCCACGAGCGAATCCTGCGGCCGCACCGTCACCAGCTCGAAGGTGGCGAAGTCGCGCACCGGCAGCCGCTCCAGCGGCGTGCCCTGCAGCACCGCGCGCTGCAGGCCGGTGGTGGTGAACACGCCCGTGCGCGGCGGCTGCGCGCGGGCGTCGCGCACCAGCACGTTGCCGGTGTGCCGCGCCTGGAACACCTTCACCACCGAGACGATGTCGTCGTCGGCGTCGACGGCGTGGGCGGTCCGCAGGTAGGCCTCGCCCACCCGTCCCAGCGCCAGCGACTGGCGCTCCTGCGCGACGGCCTGCTCGGCGATCGCATTGAGCTTCTGCGACAGGTCCGCGAACAGCAGCGCGCCGAAGGTGGCGTTGCGCGAGATCAGCTCGCTCACCGCCTGCCGCGCGACGAGGTGCACCAGCACCTCCTCCTGCGCCACGAAGCGGCTGCTCGCCTTGCCCGCCACCAGGGCGCGGCCGTCGAAGCAGTCGTCGGGCCCGTAGCTCGCCACGCACTCGTCGCCGTCGAACTGCTGCACGCGGCCCTTGATCACCACGAACAGGTGGGCCGGCTCCACGCCGGGCGCGAGCAGCGTCGCGCCTTCGCGGAAGTAGCCGACGTCGACATGGTCCCGCACGAGGCGCTGTTCGTCGGCGGACAGGCAGTCGAAGGGAGAGACGGAGAAATCGAAGGAGGCGGGCACGGGATCCGATCATCGCGATTCACGCCGCGCGGCGCTTGCGCTGGCTCAATCGCCCCGCGGCGTCAGATTGGCGTCAGACGTGCAGGCCGGTCAGATACGGGTCAGCCTCGGTCCCGACACTCGCCGCCTCGGCCAATGAAAAGGGGACAAGTGTGAGTGAGACAGCAATCGCCCGGGGCATGCCCGGTGCCAACAAGGGCAAAGCGCAGTCGCCGCGCCTCGACGACGTGACGGAGCGCATCCGCGCCAACCCCAAGTACCAGGAACTGCGGCGCAAGCGCAATGGCTTCGGCTGGGCGCTGACGGCGGCGATGCTGGTCGTGTACTACGGCTACATCTCGCTGATCGCGTTCAACAAGCCCTTCCTGTCGCAGCCGATCGGCTCCGGCGTGACCACCCTCGGCGTGCCGATCGGCATGGGCGTGATCATCTTCACCATCCTCATCACGGGCTTCTACGTGCGCCGTGCCAACAACGAATACGATGCGCTGACGCGCGCCATCCTCGAGGAAGAAGTCAAGTGAGCCGCATCCTTCGCACCCTCGCGGCGCTGGCCGTCCTCGCCGCGCCCCTGGCGGCCCTGGCCGCCGGCGACGGCCCCGGCCAGGCGGCCAAGCAGGCCACCAACTGGACGGCCATCACCATGTTCGCCATCTTCGTGATGGGAACGCTGTGGATCACCAAGTGGGCTGCCGCGCGCACCCGCTCGGCGGCCGACTTCTACACCGCTGGCGGCGGCATCACCGGCTTCCAGAACGGGCTGGCCATCGCGGGCGACTACATGTCCGCCGCGTCCTTCCTGGGCATTTCCGCGGCCGTGATGGCCACCGGCTACGACGGCCTGATCTACTCGATCGGCTTCCTCGTGGGCTGGCCCGTCATCACCTTCCTGATGGCGGAGCGCCTGCGCAACCTCGGCAAGTTCACCTTCGCCGACGTCGCCGGCTACCGCTTCAAGCAGACGCCGATCCGCGCCTTCGCCGCCTCCGGCACGCTGGTGGTGGTGGCCTTCTACCTGATCGCGCAGATGGTGGGCGCGGGCCAGCTGATCAAGCTGCTGTTCGGCCTGGACTACTGGATCGCCGTGGTGCTGGTGGGCGCGCTGATGATGATCTACGTGCTGTTCGGCGGCATGACGGCCACCACCTGGGTGCAGATCATCAAGGCGATCCTGCTGCTGTGCGGCGTGAGCTTCATGGCCTTCATGGTGCTGGCGCAGTACGGCTTCAGCCCCGAGGCGCTGTTCGCCAAGGGCGTGGAGGTGAAGAAGCTGATCGCGCAGAACGCGGGCAAGTCGCCGGACGAGGCGTCCAAGATCGGCCTGTCGATCATGCAGCCTGGCGGCTTCGTGAAGGACCCGATCTCCGCCATCAGCTTCGGCATGGCGCTGATGTTCGGCACCGCGGGCCTGCCCCACATCCTGATGCGCTTCTTCACCGTGCCGGACGCGAAGGAAGCGCGCAAGTCGGTGTTCTGGGCCACCACCTGGATCGGCTACTTCTACATCCTGATCTTCATCATCGGCTTCGGCGCCATCGCGCTGGTGCTCACCAACCCCGAGTTCGCCGACGTCGCCAAGGGCATCATCAAGGGCGGTGCGGGCACCTCGAACATGGCCGCGGTGCTGGTGGCCAAGAGCGTGGGCGGCGACGTGTTCTTCGGCTTCATCTCCGCGGTGGCCTTCGCGACCATCCTGGCGGTGGTAGCCGGACTGACGCTCTCCGGCGCCTCGGCCGTCTCGCACGACCTGTACGCCACGGTGTTCATGAAGGGCAAGGCCGACAGCGTCAAGGAACTGAAGGTCTCCCGCATCACCACCCTGGCGCTGGGCTTCATCGCCGTCCTGCTGGGCATCGCCTTCGAGAAGCAGAACATCGCCTTCATGGTGTCGCTGGCCTTCGCCATCGCCGCATCGGCCAACTTCCCAGTGCTGTTCATGTCGGTGCTGTGGAAGGACTGCACGACCAAGGGCGCGGTGATCGGGGGCTTCCTGGGCCTGGTCTCCTCCGTGGGCCTCACGGTGGTGTCGCCCTCGGTGTGGGAAGTCACGCTGGGCAACCCGAAGGGCAGCGCCTGGTTCCCCTACACCTCGCCGGCCCTGTTCTCGATGGCCATCGGCTTCGCGGGCATCTGGCTGTTCTCCATCCTGGACCGCAGCGCGCAGGCCGCCAAGGAGCGTGCCGCGTTCGACGCGCAGCAGGTGCGCTCGGAGACCGGCCTCGGCGCCTCCGGGGCTTCGGGGCACTGAAGACGGTTCGCCTTCATCCCCGCGCAGGCGGGGATCCGGAAAAGCGCCGCGCTGCGGCGCTTTTCGCTTTTGGGGCCGCCCTGGATTCCCGCCTTCGCGGCAATGACGAAGAGGTGCGCGGGAACGACGGGAAGCGGCGGTCTAAGATGGTTGCCATGCAAGAGTGGTCCCCCTCCTCCTGGCGCGGCCGCCCGGCCCTGCAGCTGCCGGCCTATCCCGAGGCGCACGCGCTCGCGCACGCGGAGCGGCGCCTCGCCGCCCTTCCGCCGCTGATCTTCCCCGGCGAGATCGCGCAGCTGCGCGAGCGGCTCGCCGCCGTGGCGCGCGGCGAGGCCTTCCTGCTGCAGGGCGGCGACTGCGCCGAGAGCTTCGACGAGTTCGGGCAGGCGCCGGTGGAGTCCACCTTCCGCGTCATCCTGCAGATGGCGGTGATCCTGACCTATGCCGCCGCCTGCCCGGTGGTGAAGGTGGGCCGCATCGCGGGCCAGTTCGCCAAGCCGCGGTCGTCCGAGCAGGAGACGGTGGACGGCGTCACCCTGCCCTCCTACCGCG
The DNA here is from genome assembly GCF_016722785.1 of Ramlibacter monticola. Lineage (GTDB taxonomy): Bacteria > Pseudomonadota > Gammaproteobacteria > Burkholderiales > Burkholderiaceae_C > Ramlibacter > Ramlibacter monticola. The sequence goes on from NZ_JAEQNE010000008.1 coordinate 276,730, forward strand.
GCGACATCATCAACGCCAGCGCGTTCACCGCCGAGGCCCGCTGCCCCGACCCGGCACGCCTGCTCACGGCCTATTCGCATTCCGCCGCCACCCTCAACCTGCTGCGGGCGCTCGCCCAGGGCGGCTTCGCCGACCTGCACGAGGTGCACCGCTGGACGGCCGACTTCGTGCGCTCCAGCCCCCAGGGCGAACGCTTCGAGGAGCTGGCCGACCGCATCACGCAGTCCCTCGCCTTCATGGAGGCCTGCGGCTTCGACGCGGCCCGGGCACCGCAGCTGCATGCCGTGGAGTTCTACACCTCGCACGAGGCGCTGCACCTGCATTACGAGGAGTCGCTCACCCGCCTTAGCGAGCGGGCGGGCGGCTGGTACGGCGGCTCGGCCCACATGCTCTGGCTCGGCGAGCGCACGCGCCAGGTCGAGGGCGCGCACGTGGAATACCTGCGGGGCATCCGCAACGTGGTGGGCGTCAAGCTGGGCCCCGCCGCCGATCCCGACGACGTGCTGCGCCTGCTGGACCGGCTCGACCCGCGGCAGGAGCCCGGGCGGCTGGTCCTGATCGCCCGCATGGGCAGCGACAAGGTGGCCGCGCGCCTGCCGCCCCTGCTGCGCGCGGTGCGCCGCGCGGGCCGCACGCCCGTGTGGTGCTGCGACCCCATGCACGGCAACACGGTCACTTCGAGCAGCGGCTACAAGACGCGCGACTTCGAACGCATCCTGCAGGAGGTGCGCGGCTTCTTCGCCGCCCACGTGCAGGAAGGGACCTGCCCCGGGGGCCTGCACTTCGAGATGACGGGCGAGGATGTCACGGAGTGCCGCGGCGGCGCCCAGGCCCTCACGGACGAAGGCCTCTCCAGCCGCTACCGCAGCGCCTGCGATCCGCGCCTCAACGGCTCGCAGAGCCTGGAGCTCGCGTTCCTGATCGCGGACGTCCTGAAAGACGCGCGGCGCAGCCACGGATCGGCGGGATCCGCAAGCAGCTAGCCTGCACGGCCGTGGCGCGCGCGCCGCATCCCGCGTGGATGGCCCCTTCGTCCAATAGACTGTTTCCAGCCCCGTTCCGGACACTGCAATGGGCTCCCCCGAGCCCTGGCAGCAAGGACACGCTCAAATACTAGGGAAATCCAAATGAAACGAACCATCCTCACGGCGACCACCGCACTCGCATTCGTGGGCACTGCCCAGGCCCAGATGCAGATGCCGCCCCTCACCGGCCTGTACGGCGAGTTGGGCTACACCTTCCTGAAGGTCGATGCCCTCGGCACCAGCGGACGCCCGGGCGCGATCCGGGGCGTCCTCGGCTACGAGTTCCATCCGATGCTCGCCGTGGAAGGCTTCCTCGGGGGTGGGGTCCAGAAAGACGACCGGGACATCCTCGTGAACGGCGTCTCGAACAACGTCAGCTTCGATGCCAAGGCCCTGTATGGGATCTGGGTGCGGCCGAAGTACGCCATGAACCAGTTCGAGCTGTTCGCGCGCCTCGGCTGGGCGCACACCAAGGTGAATGTCGAGGCGCGCCCCAGCGGGCTCAACGCCACCCAGAGCGATGACGACTTTTCGTGGGGAATCGGGGCCAACTACCGCTTCAACCGGAACTTCTACGCCGGCATCGACTGGATCCGCTACTCCAACCAGAGCGACCACAAGGTCGATGGCCTGACCCTGTCCGTCGGCTACCACTGGTAGCCTGGCTCAGCGGCGGCGCGGCACGCCGGGCCGCCGGCCGGACGCTCAGTGCGAGGCCGGCTGGCTCTGGCGGGCCTGCTGTTCCGGGGCGGGCGCGGCGCCCTCCCCCTTGCGGAACACGATCTCTCCACTCGGCACGTGCACCACGCGGATCTCGTTGCCTTGCGGCACGAAGCATTTCGCGGCCAGCGCGATCGCGACGGACCGGCTGCTCACCGCGTACTCGGCTGCTCCAGGCGCGGGCCAGAGCGCCCCGGAGATGGGGTGGCTGCTTTCCACCCGGAAATCGCCATTGGCGAACTGCATTGTCTTGTCTCCCCCATGCCTCGTTCAGGTACTGCTGTGGCAGCCGAGGCTGCTGCCGACCGAGCACGGGAGGATAGCGGCGCGACCCCGTTCAGTCCTTAGTTCTTATCCTTAACGGCACTGAGGGATTCCGGGGCGATCCTCACATCGCGGCGGCTTCGAGGCCCGTGCGGCCCTTCAGTTCGCCGCGCCGTTCGAATTCCGGCAAGCCGCTGAGCATGGTGATGCTGGCCGGGGTCGGCGCCGGCCAGCCCGCTTCCTTGCAGGTCCGCACGATGGCTTCGTTGGTGTCGAAGTACACCTGCCAGTAGTGCTGGTTGTCGCAGTAGGGCCGCACCGCGATCACCGGGCCGAGCAGGTTCAGGTCCAGCAGGTTGACCTCGGGCGCGGGCGAGGTCTGCACGTTCGGGATCCGCGAGACCGCTTCGCGCAGGCGGGTCCGCGCCTCGGCGAGGTCCACCGCGCCGGAGAGTTGCGCCACGCGGTCCACGCGGCGCACCGGCAGGGTCGAAAAGTTCTGGATCGTGTCGGCGAAGATCTTGCCGTTGCCGATCAGGGTCATCACGTTGTCGGGAGTGATGAGGGTGGTACCGAACAGTCCCAGCTCGTGCACGGTCCCGGTCACGCCGCCCACGGTGACGAAGTCACCCACCTTGAACGGGCGCAGCACCAGCATGAAGGCACCGGCGGCGAAGTTGCCCAGCATGCCGCTCCAGGCCGCGCCGATCGCCACGCCCGCACCGGCCAGCATCGCCGCGAAGGAGGTGGTCTGCACCCCGAAGTAGCCGAGGATGCCGAGCACCAGGGCGATGTTCAGCGCGATGTTGATGATCGAGCCCAGGTATTTCGTCAGGGTCGGGTCGATGCTGTTGCGGTTCATCGTTGCCCGCACGATGCCGATCACGCGCCCGATCAGCCAGCGCCCCACGACCCAGAAGGCGATCGCGGCCAGCACCTTGAGGCCGACGTCCAGCAAGGTCACCCGAAGGAAGGTCTCGGCGGCGGAAAGGTCCACGGCAGGCTCCTGGCGTGAGGGGAACTGGACTGTATTCAGCGCACCGGCGGCCGCTATGGGACTTTGGTGCCATCCGGGTAGGCGCGGCCTTCCACGGAAGGTCCTCCTAGAGAGCCTCGATGTCCGCCAGGCTCCAGCTCTTGTCGAAGAGGGAGGCGCCCGGGCCATACAGGCGGAACATCGCCACCCACGGCTTCTCGCCGGGCGTGGCGACCCAGTTGGACTTCCCGCCGGCGGGGGGACGCGGGGCGAACGTGACGTCCACCGAACCATCGGCATTGCGGGCCACGCCTTCGTCGTACGAGTTGAGCTCGATGCGTTCGGCGCCGCGCACGAAGGCGCAGGTCTCGAGCTCGTACACCGTCACCGCCCAGAACTGCTGCGCGGGGACGTCGGGCGGCACGCGCAGCCGGTACTTGCGGCCGCCCTGCAGGGGCGCTCCGCCCGCATCCGCGCAGGAGGAGAGGTAGAAGGTGGCCGCGCCCGGCCTGCGCGCGGGTGCGCAGCCGAAGTAGAAGAGCTCGCCGCGCGCGTCGATGTCGAGCAGCTGGCCGGTCATGAAGGTGAAGCCCGTCTCGGCGCCGACCGGCCGGGCGGGCAAGGTCCACTGCCGCGCGGACCAGTAGGCCGGCAGGGCGCGGAGGCCCGCGATGAAATCGGCGTGCGCCTCGATGGCGGCGCCGCGCAGGATCTCGCGCAGGCCTGCGTCCGGCTGGAACGGACGGCCCTTCTCGATGCCGATGGAGCGCAGCAAGGCCATCGCGACGAGATCGTGCTGCGCGAGAGGTTCTTCCTGGACCATGCGCGCCAGGCTGTCGAAGAAGGTGTCGTCGAAGCGCGCGATGCCCTCGAAGGGCTTGCCGGCCATGTCGACGAAGCGCTGCAGCGGTGGGTCGGCCGCGTCGGCCAGCCGGTAGGCCCGGACCTTGCGCACCAGGGCCAGGGCCCGGGCCACATCGTCGGGGGCCGTCGTCCTGGGGATGACGCGCAGGAGGGAATACCCGTTGAAAGTCGGCAGGGGCACGACGAAGCAATCGGCGGGCACGGATTCGCTCCAACCGGGCGGCAGGACGACGTACCTGCCTCCGCGTCCGCCATCGGACCCGGCGGGCCCCACGTCGGCGGCCGGCACCTGCCATGCGTCGTTGAGGCTGCCGAACAGGCCGGCTCCCTCGGCGGGCGGGATCTCGAGCACCACCGGTCCGCCCGCGGTGTTCAGCGGGATATAGGCATACCAGGAGGACGCATTGGGCGTGGTGACCTGGAATTTCCAATCGGCCTGCTTCGACAGGTAGACGATGTCGTCATAGCGGCCGCCCGCATCGCGCAGGAAAGCCTGCCGCATCGCATCGACGCTGACCAGGGGCATGCCCCAGATCGCCGATTCGACGGCGCGGCGTTCGACGCTGCGGCGATCCAGTTCGCGGTCATGCATGTCCACCTCCGTGCGTCAGTCCTCGCGCTGCGCCCATGGCGCAGGCGGGCGGACCATGCCCTCCGCCTCGACCGGCGCTGGAGCGATGGCGATCGCGTTCATGGAGGACAGTCTTCGCCGCCACCGCCCGCATGGCGATGGGACCTTGGGCCAATGACGCTCAGCGCCAGGCCGACCCGACCTGGATGTACCACGCGCGGTCCAGGTTGCTCCAGGCCCAGTCGATGCCCGCGTAGATCCCGAGCCTGCGGGCGATGAGGTAGCGGAAGCCGACGCCCTTGGTGAAGGCATCGGCGCCTTCGGAGAAGTTGCCGTTGCGCCCCCAGGCGCGGCCGCCGCCGAAGAAGCCCACCAGCGCCCAGCGGGCATCGACGTTCCAGCGCGCCTCGGCTTCGAGCACCGCCGTGTGCCGGTCCTGCAGGCGCACCGCCGGCACGCCGCGCAGGTCGACGAAGGGCAGCATGTAGAAGGGCACGCGGCCGTCCGCCGAGCGCGCGTCGGCGCGGCCGGCCAGCACCAGCGAGCGGCCGACGGGCAGGTAGCCGAAGACATGCGCCCGATAGGTCTGGAAGTTGGTGTCGCTGCCCCACTTCGGGTCGTACCAGGTCAGGTCGATGGAGCCGGTCCAGCCCCGCGACGGCGTGAAGATGTTGTCGCGGGTGTCCGCCTCGAGGGACAGCCCGAGTCCCGAGGCGCGCTTGCTGCGGTCCAGGTCGCCCAGCCTCCCGGAGACCGGCTCGAGGTCGAAGCGGTTCGACAGATCCAGGTAGTTCCAGCGCCCGACGATCCAGTAGTCGCTGTCGCGGATGCGGAACATCGCGTGCTGCACCGAAGCCCACCCGTCGAGGTTGTAGCCCAGCGGCGTGGCGCTGGTCCCGAAGAAATCGAGATTGAGGCTCACGCGGCCGACGACGCCGCGCCAGCGGTAGCGGTCCTGGTCGAAGGTCACCAGCCCGCCCGCGGCGGCCGCCTTGGTTCCGTTCTCGGTCCCGGCGCCGCCGAGGAAATAGATGTCCGGCGGCGTGCGTGGCCCGCCGCGCGTGGGGGCCGCCTCGTCAGGCTGCTGCCCCGCCTGGCGGAAGAACACGGCCCCCAGTCCGCCGCCATTTCCCACGGCGGGTTCGGTGATGAAGAACGGCACCAGCAGGGCGCCCTTGCGTTCCAGCAGCCACTCGGACAGGTCCAGCCGGCCGTCTTCGGGGTCCTTGAGGGAATCGAGGATCCCGGCCGGAGCGGGGCCCGCCAGCGCGAGCAGCGCCAGCCAGAGCACGGCTTGCCGCCTGCAGCAGGCGGTCAGGCGGTGCTCGGGCAGCATCGCGCGATTCTTTCCGGCGCCCCGGCGCACCGACATGGGACCAAAGCCCACTGTGCCGAGTCGACTGCAGCCCGCATCATGCCGCGTGGTGGCTGAGACGCCCTCCACCCCGGAAGGAGCCGCCACCCGTTCTGGAGGTATCCCATGTTCAAGAGCAGTCTCTGCATTGCCGCCTTCATCGCCGCGCTGGTCGCTCCGCCTGCCGTGTTCGCGCAGTCGGATACCCCCGGCGAGGGCCGGGCCGCCCCGAGCAAGCCGGCGACGAAGGAAGAAAAGAAGGCCGCCAGGGCCAAGCGCCAGGCGCACGGCAAGGAAATCGCCAAGAAGGACGAGGGCCGCCTGGAGGACCCGGTGCACAAGGGCCATTCCAGCAAGAAGCCCGCGACCGCCGAGGAAAAGGCCGCCGCGAAGGCAGCCCGCCAGGCCGAAGGCAAGGAAGTGAGCAAGCAGGGTTCCGGCCGCCTCGAAGACAAGCCGACTTCGCGCTAGCCGGAACGGAGTCCACGCCAGAGCGCCGCGCAACGCACAGTGGCCGGCATGGGCGCCAGCCTGTCCAGGACCGTGCGTTCCGTGGCGTTCGCGTTCGCGCTCGCCGCGTGCGCAAGCCTGCCCGGCGCGCCGCCGCGGGTGACGACGCTCGCACTCACCGACACTTCTCAAACGACGCTGGGCCGGCTGCTCGGTCCGCCGGCCGCCGCGCATCCGGGCCGGTCGGGGGCCCACGCGCTGGTCGCCGGGCGCGAGGCCTTCGCCGCGCGGCACGCGCTGGCGCAGGCCGCCCAGCGCAGTATCGACGTGCAGTACTACATCTGGCACGCGGACGTCAGCGGGGCCCTGCTGGCACGCGCGCTGTGGGACGCGGCCGAACGCGGCGTGCGCGTGCGCATGCTGCTGGACGACATCAACACCAAGGGCCTGGACCCCCTGCTCGCCACCCTGGACGCGCACCCCAACATCGAGCTGCGGCTGTTCAATCCCTTCGCCAACCGGGGCTGGCGGATCGGCGACTACGTGTCGGACTTCTCCCGCGTCAACCGCCGGATGCACAACAAGTCGTTCACCGTCGACAACCAGGCCTCGGTGGTCGGCGGGCGCAACGTGGGCGACGAGTACATGGGGGCCGAAACCAGCGTGGCCTTCACCGACCTCGACGTGGTGGTCGCCGGCCCCGTCGTGCGGGACATCTCCGATTCCTTCGACCGCTACTGGAACAGCGAAGTCGCCTATCCGGCGGCCAGCATCCTGCCCCCCCTGGACGAGGCGACCCGCGCCGCCGCGCAGCGACAGCTGGACGAACTGAGCGGCCGCGTGCAGGCCTCCGGGTACATGGAAGCCGTGCGCAGGCTGGGCGTCGCGGAGCGGATGCTGGCCGGCGAGGCGGCGCTCGAATGGGTTCCCGCGCGCCTGGTGGCCGACCCGCCGGAAAAGGTGGTGAACCCGCCCGAGCGCAAGGACCTCCACATGCTGCCGCTCCTCACCGAGGCGCTGGGGCGGCCCGAGCGCGAACTGCTGCTGGTCTCGCCCTACTTCGTGCCCGGCGAGGAGGGCACGCAGGCCCTGCTGGCGCTCGCCCGGAGCGGCGTCCGCATCCGCATCCTCACCAACTCGCTGGCCGCCACCGACGTCGGGCCGGTGTATGCCGGCTACGCGCGCTACCGCAAGGAACTGCTGCGCGGCGGCGTGCGCCTGTTCGAGCTGGCGCCGGCCGCCCTGCCCCCCGGCGCGACCCGGGACAAGGATTCCGACCGGGCGCCGGGCGGCAGCGGCGGCAGCTCGGGGGCCAGCCTGCACGCGAAGACCTTCGCCGTCGATCGCGCGCGCATCTTCGTCGGCTCCTTCAACCTGGATCCGCGCTCGGCGCGCCTGAACACCGAGATGGGCGTGGTGCTGGAAAGCGCGCGCCTGGCCTCCACGCTGGGCGATGCGTTCGACCGCGACGTGCCGCGCAAGGCCTACGAAGCGGTGCTCGCGCCCGGCGGTGACTCGGTGGAGTGGATCGAGCGCACCGAGGCCGGCGAAGTCCGCCACACCTCCACGCCGGGCGTCGGGCCCTTGCGCGTGATGTGGATGGGAGTGCTCGGCATCCTGCCGATCGAGTGGCTGCTCTGAAGGAAAAAAGGCCCGCTGGCTTCGACAGCCAGCGGGCCAGGCGTCGCGCCTTCTGGTCCCGACCCGGGGAGACGCGTTGGTCGGTCCCGACGCGGCGCTTCTCGCACGCTTCTCCCGGGGGAGTCCGCAGGATCGTTCCGATGGCCGCAACTGCCAATGGGACCTTGGGCCAACAGCGCCCCGCTTACGGTTGTTCACCGCGCGCCGGCGCCCCGCCACTCTTCGAAGTCGTCGTGCGTCGCCGCGCGCCAGCAGGCCGTTGCAGAGGCGCGCGCCCAATGCGCGCGAGTCGCGTGGAACGATGTCAGGGCGGCGGGGAGGTGCTCGCCACGGACCCTGGTCCATGCGCGGGCGGGAGGGATCAAGCGGCGGAGACGACGGCGCTCTCGATCGCATGCAGCAGCATCGCGTCGTCGACCGGCTTGCGCAGGTACGCCACCGCGCCCATCCGCAAGGTCCGCTCGCGGCTGTCCGCGGAGTCATCGCCGGTGATGATCACCACCGGGACGCGGGACGGAAGCTTCTGAATGGCCTGCAGGATGTCGATCCCGTTGACGACCGGCATGCGCAGGTCGAGCACCACGCATTGCGGCGCCTGGCGCTGCACCGAGTGCATGAACTCGACGCCGGACGAGTAGGTCTCCACGGCGAAGCCAGCGGTGCGAATGAGACGCCCGAGGGCGTTGCGCACCGATTGTTCGTCGTCGACCACGGCAACGAGACATGCGTTCTGTTGCATCCGGGAACGCTAAGGCTTTGTGCCCAAGGCACCAATAAGACCTTGGTCCCACGGCCGACGGAGGGGGCCTCGGAGGGCCTCAGGCGGCTTCGGGCGACAGCAGGGCGCGCTCGACGAGCCGCACCAGTTCGGCCACGGAACGCACCTGCATCTTCTCCATCGCTCGCGCGCGATGCACCTTCACCGTCTTTTCCGCGGTGCCCAGATCGGCGGCGATCTGCTTGTTCAGGCGGCCGTTCATCACGTGCTGGAGCACTTCGTGCTCGCGCCGCGTGAGCGACGCCATCAGGGTCTCGACGTGCGCGCGCCGCGCGACGACGCAGCGCTGCCGCAGGTCCACCGAGAGAGCGCGCGCGATCGCGCTCAGGAGCACCTCTTCCCCGACGGGCTTGGTCAGGAAATCCACCGCACCCTCGCGCATGGCCGAGGCGCACAGCGGAACGTCGGCCAGGCCGGTGAGGAAGATGATCGCGGGGTGCCGCCCCTGCGCCACGAGCGAGTGCTGAAGCCCGAGGCCGTCGAGGCCAGGCATGGAGACATCGAGGATCACGCAGCCGTGCACGTCCGGGTCGTAGGAGCCGAGGAAGCTTTCGGCGCTGGTGTGGGTCACCACGTCGTAGCCCTCGATCCGAAGCAGCCGTTCGAGTGCCCTGCAGATGCTGGCGTCGTCGTCGACGACGTGGATGCGCGCAGGCTGCTGGCTGGGCACGAACGGAACTTGCCGCTCACCGGGAGCGATGCTGACTGGGTCCACTTTTCCCCCTTCCGGGCACGCGGGCAGCCGCAATGCCGTGCAGAATTTGTAGGCGTAGTGTAGAAATCGACACGAGAAGGTCAAGCGGGCATTTCGACTAAGTAACTTTTCGTTGGGACAGGTTGTGCGCGCCGAGCGCGTGTGGTCCCAAGGTTCGTTGCCCGGCTTTTCAGCGCCTTCCTGGGATTGGAGTTGCATGGGCAGCTCGCCGGCGGAGGGAGACGCGTCCCGCTTCCGCCGAGTCAAACAAGGATAAACGCATGGCCGATGCCACCGAGGTCCGCCGCGGTACCTTCAACGCGGACCCGCACTGGGAGACCTTCCGCATCGCGGTGCTGGTGGGGCTTGCGTATTACGCGGGCGCACGCATAGGGCTGGCGCTGACCTTCTCGCCGATGCCCCTCTCCGTGCTGTGGCCACCGAATGCGCTCCTTCTCGGTGCATTGGTCGTCACGCCAAGGCGGAGATGGTGGGCGGTGTTCGCCGGCGCGCTACCGGCGCACCTGTTCGCCGAATTGCCGCATGGCGTCCCGACGCCATTGGTCTTGTGCTGGTTCGCCAGCAACGCCAGCGAGGCGCTGATCGGCGCGCTCGTCTTTCGTCGCTTCGCCGACAACTGCGAGCTGAGGACCTTGCGGTCGGCGGTCGCATTCTGCTGCGCGGCCGCGGTCGCCGCCCTCCTGAGTTCCTTCCTCGATGCCGCCTTCGTGCAGCTGGTGGGCTGGGGGACGACCGATTTCGCCACGCTCTGGCGCATCCGCGTGTCGTCGAACCTCTTGGCCACGCTCACCGTGGTACCCGTGCTCGTGACCTGGAGCACCGCCGAACTCGATGTGCGGCGGCATGTCACGCCCGCGCAGCTGATGGAGATCGTGTGCCTGGTCGCCGGCCTGTTCGCCACCAGCATCGTCGTCTTCGACTCCGGGGTCGTCGACTCGGGCATACCGCCCACGCTGCTGTACCTGCCGGTTCCCTTCCTCGTGTGGGCGGCACTGCGCTTCGGGCCGGCGCTCTCCAGCCTGGCCTACGCCATCGTCGTCTTCCTCGTGATCTGGGGCGCGGCGCACGGGCGGGGCCCGTTCCTGCTGGCCGCCGTGCAGAACGACCCGTTGCCGATCCAGCTGTTCCTGAGCAGCGTCGCCGTGCTGCTGCTTCTGCTCGCGGCGGCCGTCGTGGAACGCCGGGAGGCGGAACGCATGCTGCGCGGCTCCGAGGAGCTGTTCTCCACCGCCTTCCGGCAGGGACCGGACGCCATCGCGATCACGCGGGCGCGTGATGGCGGCATCGTCGAAGCCAACAAGCGCTGGCTGGAGCTGCTCGGGTATCCGTCGAATGCCCAGAGCCTCGCGACGCTCGGCGAGCACCTGTCGCCGGCCAGCCGGGACCGGGTGCGCAGCCTGAAGTCCGAACCCGGGAGCGCGCAGGAGACGGAAGTGGTCCTCACCGACCGCCAGGGCGGCGTGCACGTGGCACTGCTGGTGATCGCTCCCGTGCAGCTGATGGGCGAGACGTGCCACATCACCATCCTGCGTGATATCACGCGCCAGCGCCAGGCCGAAAAGGACGCCTACGACCAGCGCCGTCAGCTCACGCACCTCACCCGGGTGGCCTCGCTGTCGGACTTCTCCAGCACCATCGCGCACGAACTGAACCAGCCCCTGACCGCCATCCTGAGCAATGCCCAGGCGGCCCTGCGCCTGTTCGCGCACGAACCGCTCAACGTGGCCGAGATCCGCGCCATCCTGGTCGAGATCGCGGAATCCGACAAGCGGGCGGGCCTCCTGATCCACCACCTGCGCCTGCTCATGAAGAAGGGCGACGAGGAATTCGTGCAGGTGGACCTGAACCAGCTGGTCCGCGACGTCCTCGACTTCGTCCGCAGCGAGTTCCTGGTGCGCACGGTCGAGCTGAAGACGAGCTACGCACCCGACCTGCCGCAGGTGCGCGGCGACCGCGTGCAGCTGCAGCAGCTGTTACTGAACCTGGTGTGCAACGCCTGCGAGGCGATGGACGCGCAGACGCATGGCAAGGTGATGGAGGTCAGCACCTCGCACGAAGCCGACGGCACGGTGCAGGTGACGGTCAGCGACACCGGCCCGGGGATCCCGGCGGACCGGATGGACCGCGTGTTCGAACCCTTCTTCACCACCAAGCAGAGCGGGCTGGGCATGGGGCTGGCGATCTGCCGCCGCATCGCGACCGCGCATGGCGGCAGCCTGACGGTGCTGAGCCGGCCCGGCGAGGGCGCCACCTTCCAGCTCGCGCTGCCGCAGGTGCTGCCCGGCAGGCGCCTCGAGGCCACTGCTCATTTCCCCGCCGACACCACGTCGACCGCGACGGCCTCGTAGACCACCGCCACCACCTGGTCGCCGACGCGCACGCCCGCGAGGTCCGCCTTGTCGCGCACCTGGAAGCTGACTTCGCGTCCCTCGGGGCCCTTCAGGCGGATGGTCCCGGCGCCGCGGTCCACCGCCAGCACCTTGGTCACGATCGTGATCGGCACCGGCCCCGAGGCGCCCGCTCCGTTCGCCTGCCGGCGCGCCTCGGCTTCCGATTCGACCTTCGCCCGGCTCTCCTCGCCGCCGCGCCGCAGCGTCATCGCGAACGCCGCGACATACTCCACCTTCACCTTGTCGCCGGGCTTCAGTTGCTCCGCGTCGCGCACCTTCGGATCGAGCCGGAAGGTGAACTCGCCGCGCTTGCCCTTGACGCGAATGATCCGCGCCGCTGCATCGACGGCGGTGACGGTGCCCGTGGCGGTGGCGCGCCGCGCACTCTCCGCCTGCTCGCCGAGCCTGAGGGCCTGCGCGGCGGGAATGGCCGCGGCCAGCAGGCACGCCAGCACGAAGGACCGGGCAGCCGGAAGAACGCTCGCTTTCATGCCTGCTCCTGGCCCGCCGACGCGCGGGCGTTCGCCAACATAGCGCCGTCCATGAGCCCCTGCCATGCGGCTTTGGGGCTACGACCACCGGCCCGCGCGCGAAACGAATCCCAACAACGCTTACGCGAAGCGCGAAGGCCGGACCGGGTTCGTGACGATCGTGAATGACGCGGCGCGGTCGCCTACTGGGCGAGGCACTGCCGGCAGTAGGCGTCGCCCAGCTGGCGCGTGCAGGACTCCAGCACGTCCACGTAGGCGCGGGCGGGCAGGTAGCTGCGGAAGGTCTGGCATTGCTTCGCCGCCATGGCTTCCTTGTCCTGGGGCGTCTGGGGCGTCTGGCAGCCCGCCAGCGCGGCGGCGCAGGCGACGAGGACGGCAACGACGGTGTGGGGGTTCATGGCAACTCCTTGGGACGCAGCGCATGGTGGTCCCAGGGGGGTCGCCCCGGAATGGGACCTACGTCCCATCGGCGGTGGAGGGTGCGGGCCGCGCCCGCGGCGCTCACTCCCGCGCGCTGCCGTTCACGGCGGATTTCAGCGCCGTGGCCGGCACGAATTTCACCGTCTTGCTGGCCGCGATGGTGATCGCCTCGCCGGTCTTCGGGTTGCGGCCGGCGCGCTCGGAGCGCTCCGCCTGCCGGAAGCTGCCGAAGCCTGCGAGCGCCACCTCGCCGCCCTTGGAGAGTTCGTCGGACACGATGCGGAGGAAGGCGTCCAGGTTCTTGGCGGCGGAATCCTGGGTTGTCTCCGTCACGGCCGCGAGCGCATGCACGAGCTCGGACTTGTTCATGGGGCTGCCTTTGTAGGACGACGCGGAAGGGACTGCATGCCCCGCCGCGTCATCGTTGTACCGAAGACCGCTCCGCCCCGGAAGCGGCCCTCTGGTCCAATTTCCCGGCGCCCGCTTCGGATGTAGGGCGGGCCGTCAGAACGTGTGGCGCATGCCCGTCATGAAGGCGGTCACGTTCTTGTTCGCCGCCACCGTGGTCGCATAGACCGGGCTCAGGTTCATGTTGGCGCCGGTGTTGCGGACGGCCGCGCCCTCGACGTAGAACGTGGTCCGCTTCGACAGGGAGTATTCGAGGCCGGCCGCGAACTGGGTCGCGTGGTTGCCCTCGTTCTTGTTGTCGTCGACGCGGTAGAAGCCGGCCGTCACGTTGATGTGCGCCAGGGGCTTGTAGCCGACGCCGGCGTGCCACATGTTCAGGCTGTCCGAGCCGCCGGGAACGATCGCGTGCGAGGGGTTGCGGGCCCAGAAGAAGCCGCCGGCGAAGTTCCAGGGGCCGGTGGCATAGGCGGCGCCGAGCGAGCTCAGGCGGTTGGTGTTGGCAGTGGGCGAGAAGCCCCTGGCTGCCGCCGCGGCCGCGCCGGTCGCCGCGCTGCCGGTGGCGGCGGTGAACAGCGTGGTGGCCGCGGGCAGGTTGTTGCCGTAGCCGTTGTAGACCAGGCCCGACAGCCGCAGCCCGCCCGCCTCGTAGATCGCGGTCAGGGCCTGCTGCGAATTGGCCTTGGTGCTGTCCAGGGTCTCGCCGAAGGCGTATTCGGCGCTGACCTTCAGGCCGTAGAAGGCGGGCGAGTTGTAGACGATCGCGTTGTCGTTGTAGACCGTGCCGAAGGCCACGTTGGAGTTGTTGCCGATGAAGGCGCCGCTGGCGCTGTTCATGCCCACGAGGCCCGTGAGCGCCGAGCCGAAGTAGCGGCCGCCGCGGGCGTCCGTGCTCGCGAGCGCCCAGTACATCGGGGAGACCGTGCGGCCGAGGGTCACTTCGCCCCAGTTGCCGGTGAGGCCCACCGTGGCGTACTGGTTGAAGAAGGAGGTGGTGCCGAGGCTGTTCGGACCGCCGGTCGTGCCGTCCTTCACGTTGAAGTTGCCTTGCAGGCGGAAGGTCGCCGCCAGGCCGCCGCCCAGGTCTTCGCGTCCGCGCATGCCCCAGTTGCTGGCGCCCAGGCCGCCGTCCTTGAAGTGGACGTTCGAGCCCGCGGCCTCGGGGCGGGGAATGTAGCCGAGGCGGCTGGCGCTCTCGGAGCTCATATACAGCAGGCCCGCGTCGAACACGCCGAACAGCGTGACGTTGCTCTGGGCAAAGGCGGGGGCGCAGGCGGCCAGGAGGGGCGCGGCGGCCAAGGCAAGGCGATATCTCATGAAGTTCTCGTCGGCACGGTTTAGGAAGAAGACCCGCAGAGTAAAAAACAGTAAGCTCCGCGAGCCCCCCCACGCAGAGGGGCTAGGGCCAACCCTGAGTGCACTCGGCGTTACATTTCCCACGTGGCTGATATCCCCGTCCGCCCCAGCGACCTGCTCCTGAAGGTGACCGCACCGCGCGCGGCGAGGAACCTGCTCGCGCGCGAGCAGCTCGCGGCGGACGGCCCCGCCCTGCGCGATTGCGCGGCGGTCCTGGTGCAGGCGCCGCCCGGCTTCGGCAAGACGTCCCTGCTGGCGCAATGGCGGCTCGAATACCTCGCGCGCGGTGCGGCGGTGGCCTGGGTCAACGCGCAGGCGCGAGACGACGTCGAGCGCCTGGTGCGCAGCCTCGCGCTGGCGGTGCGGGTGGGTGCCGGACGTCCGACGTTCGGCCACGTGCTGCTGGAAGGCGTCGCCGCCGGCGGCCTGGAAGGGGTCACGCTGTGGCTCGCCGAAGTGGCGCAGAGCGCCATGGACCTGGTGCTGGTGGTGGACGAGGCCGAGCGCCTGCGCGAGGTGGTGCGCGAAGCCCTCGGCTACCTGGTGCGCAACGCACCATCCAACCTGCGCTGCGTGGTGGCGGCGCGCGCCGAGGTCGACCTCGGCGTGGACGACCTGGTCTCGTACGGCCAGTGCGTGCGCGTGGGCGCCGCCGAACTGCGGTTCACGCTGGCGGAGACCTTGCGCCTGGCCGAACAGCGGCTGGGGCCGGCCCTGGACCGCGACCGCGTCGCGCGGCTGCACGAGATCACGGAAGGCTGGCCGCTCGCCCTGCAGCTCGCCCTCAGCGCGGATCCCTCGGGACGCGCGGCGGAACTCGCGCTGGCGGGGGGCGCTGCGCCGCCGGAGCAGTTCGTGTCGCTCATGCTGGGCAAGCTCGATCCGGCCGACCTCGACTTCCTCACCCGGGTCAGCCCCGTCAAGTACCTGCACCCGGCGCTGTGCAGCGCGCTGGTGCCGGCGCCGGAGACACCCGCGCGGCTGGAGCGCCTGATGCGCGAGACGCCCGCCTTCGTGGGCGGCGACCTGCAAGGCTGGGTGCGCATGCATGCGCTGGCGCGCGGCGCGCTGCAACAGCGCTTCGAGGCCCTGCCGGCGGCCGAACGCGCGCAGGTGCACGCGCGCGCCTGCGACTGGCTGCTGGCCGAGGGCATGTTCGACGCCGCCGCCCCGCACGCGCTGGCCTGCGGGCAGAACGACAAGGCCTACGACCTCGCCGAGCGCAGCCTCTACGAATCCCTCATGACCCGTGGCGACCAGGCCGCGGTGCTGGACTGGCTGGCCAAGACGCCCCCGCAGGAACTCGACCGGCGGCCGCGCCTGCTGCTGGCCGCGGCCTGGTCGCTGGCCATCAGCGAGCGCCACGAGGAGGCGGCACGCTACCTCGATCGCATCCTGGCGCAGCCCGAGACCGACCAGGGGCTGCGCTGCGAAGCCGCCCTGATCCTGGGCGCGGCCGCGATCTTCGCCGACGATCCCGACGCCTTCGCGGCGCTCTACGATCCCTGGGCCGAGCGCCCGCCGATCGCCAACGACGCGCTGCTGCAGGTCCACGCCAACCGTGCCGCCCTCCGCGCGCTGCTCGAAGGAGAACCGGCCCTGGCGCGCCTGCGCCAGCAGCGGGCAGCCCACGCCTTCCCGGTCGCGGGCTACGTCGACCGGTGGGGTGGCTACATCGTCGGACTCACGTACCTGTGGGAAGGCCAGCCGCTGATGGTGGAACAGCTGCTCGGGCCCGCCCTGGCCAGCGCCGAGAGCGACCTCGGGCGCCGCAGCTCCTTCGCCAGCGTGCTGGCCGCCGCGCTCGCCGCCGCCCGCTGGGAGCGCGGCCTCGCCGACGAGGCGACCATGCTGCTGACCGACCGCCTCGACGTGCTGGAGCGCAGCGGCCTGCCCGAAGCGGTGCTGCAGGCCTTCCGCACCCTGGCGCGGGCCGCCCGCTCGGCGGGCAACGAGCAGCGCGCGCTGGCCCTCCTGGGGGAGCTGGATGCCGTCGGCATGGCCCGGCGCCTGCCGCGGCTGCGGCTCGCCAGCCTCGGCGAGCAGGTGCGCCTGCATGCGCGGGAGTTCCGGGTCGAGACCTGCCGCACCCTGCTGCGGCAGATGGAGCAGCTGCTCGACGAAGCCGCGACGCCCCGCGGCCCCCTGTGGCTGCACGGCGTGGAGGGTCTGCTGCTGGTGGCGCGGGCGCACGCGGCCATCGCGGCGCGCGACTGGCGCGGCGCGCTGCCCTTCCTGGAGAAGGCCGAGGCGATCGCCGTGGGGCACAAGCTGGGCCGCGACCGCATCGAGGCCATGGCCTTGCGCGCCTGGGTGCTGGACCGCGCCTCCGAACGCTCGGTCGTGCTGCTGCAGGAGGTCGTCACCCTGGCTCAGGCCGTCGACCTGCAGGCCGTGTTCGACGACGCGCATCCGCAGTTGGCCGACTGGGTCCGCCACGCCTCCGTGCGGACGGCCCCGGCGGCGCCGGCGGCGGCGCCCCCGCAGGCGCGTCCGCGCGAGGCCATGCGCGCCCCCGCCACGGCCGCGCTGACCCCCAAGGAACGCAATGTCCTGGAGCTGCTCGCGCGCAACCTGACGAACAAGGAGATCGCCCTCGCCATGCAGGTCGGCGAGGAGACGATCAAGTGGCACGTCAAGAACCTGTTCGCCAAGCTGGACGCGGGCACCCGCAAGCAGGTGGTGGGGCGCGCCCGGATCCTGGGGTTCCTGGCCGACGAGGCCTGAACCGGCCCCCCGGGGGGCCCGGGGAAAGCCCGCGCCCCCTCGGCGATGGGGGGGCCGGAAAGGGGTGGGCCGCCTAACCTTCTCTCCATCCAAGGAGACAAGCCATGGCAATTTCAACCCCGTCCAAGACCCCCGCGGCCCCGGCCGTCATCAGCGAGCTCAGCCGCTCGATCCGCGTCGAGCAACTCACCTGCGCGATCGGCGCCGAGCTGGTCAACGTGAACCTGGGCGTCGCCTCCCGCGACGCCGGCATGGTGGCCGAAATCCGCGCCCTGCTGCTGAAGCACAAGGTGCTGTTCTTCCGCGACCAGGACATCACGCGCGCCGAGCACGTCGCCTTCGCCCGCCACTTCGGCGAGCTGGAGGACCACCCCGTCGCCGGCAGCGATCCCGAGAACCCGGGCCTCGTGCGCATCTACAAGTCGCCCGAATCGCCGAACGACCGCTACGAAAACGCCTGGCACACCGACGCCACCTGGCGCGAGCAGCCGCCCATGGGCTGCGTGCTGCGCTGCGTGGAATGCCCGCCGGTCGGCGGCGACACGATGTGGGCCAACATGGCGCTCGCCTACGAGAACCTGCCCGCCACCGTCAAGGAGCAGATCGCCGGCCTGCGCGCCCGCCACAGCATCGAGGCCAGCTTCGGCGCGGCGATGCCGATCGAGAAGCGGCTGGCGCTGAAGGCGCAGTTCCCCGACGCGGAGCACCCGGTGGTGCGTACGCACCCGGAGACGGGCGAGAAGATCCTGTTCGTCAACGCGTTCACGACGCACTTCACCAACTTCCACACCCCGGCCAACGTGCGCGTCGGCCAGGACTACACGCACGGCGGCTCCGACCTGCTGCGCTACCTGATCAGCCAGGTCTTCATCCCCGAATACCAGGTGCGCTTCCGCTGGAAGCCGAACAGCATGGCCATGTGGGACAACCGGTCCACCCAGCACTACGCCGTGATGGACTACCCGCCCTGCCATCGAAAGATGGAACGGGCCGGAATCATGGGCGACAAGCCCTTCTGACCTGCAGCGACTCCGACCCGAAACCACAAAGCAAGAGAACGAAATGAATTTCCTCGATGGCTCCCTCTTCCCCGAGAACCAGGACAAGCTGGTGATCACCGCCGCGCCGTACGGCCCCGAGTGGATTCCCTCCGACTTCCCCGAGGACATCCCCGTGTCCATGGAAGCGCAGATCCAGAAGGCCGTCGACTGCTACAACGCCGGCGCCACCGTGCTGCACCTGCACGTGCGCGAACTCGATGGCAAGGGCTCCAAGCGCCTGTCGAAGTTCAACGAGCTGATCGCCGGCGTCCGCAAGGCCGTGCCCGACATGATCATCCAGGTCGGCGGCTCCATCTCCTTCGCCCCCGAGACCGACGGCGCCGCCGCCAAGTGGCTGTCCGACGACACGCGCCACATGCTGGCCGAGCTGGACCCCAAGCCGGACCAGGTCACGGTCACGGTGAACACCTCGCAGATGAACGTCGTCGAGCAGATGGACGTCGAGGACATCGCCGGCACCTCGCTGGCCGAGCCGGACAACAACCGCGCCTACGCCAACATGGTCGTGCCGTCCACGCCCAGCTTCTTCGAGGAGCACGTGCGACGCCTCACCAAGGCCGGCATCCAGAGCGCCTTCCAGTTCTACAACATCAACAGCTTCGAGACCGTGGAGCGGCTGATCCGCCGCGGCGTCTACAAGGGCCCGCTGGTGTGCAACTGGGTGGCCATCGGCGGCGGCATGGACCAGCCGACCGTCTACAGCCTGTCGAACTTCCTGCGCGCGATCCCCGACGGCACCATGCTGACGGTGGAGAGCAGCATGCGCAACGTGCTGCCGATCAACATGATGGGCCTGGCCATGGGCCTGCACGTGCGCTGCGGCATCGAGGACAACCTCTGGAACCAGTCGCGCACCGCCAAGATGACCACCGTGCAGCAGATCGAGCAGCTGGTGCGCATCTCCCGCGAGTTCGGCCGCGAGGTCGCCACCGGCAAGGAAGCGCGCAAGATCTGCAAGATCGGCGTGTTCTACGAGACGGTGGAAGAGACCCTGGCCGCCAACGGCTTCGCGCCGAACGCCAAGGGCCGCCAGCAGGGCTTCCTGCGCAAGGCCGCCTGAAGGAGGCCCGGCCCGTGCATTCCCTGCCCACCGTCCTGATCGTTCCGGGGCTGCGCGACCACGTCGAGCAGCACTGGCAGACGCTGCTGGCCGCGCGGCTGCCGCGCGTGCGCACCGTGCCGCCCATGGGCCGCGAGGACCTGGACTGCGCCAAGCGCGTGGCCGCGATCGAGCAGGCGGCGCAGGAAATCGACGGGCCGCTGGTGATCGTGGCCCACAGCGGCGGCGTGGTGATGGTGGCGCACTGGGCGCACCAGACCACGCGCGCCGTGCAGGGCGCGCTGCTCGCGACGCCCCCCGATTTCGACCGCCCGATGCCGGACGGCTACCCCACGCTGGAGGCCCTGCGCGCCGGCGGCTGGCTGCCGGTGCCGCGCCAGCGGCTGCCCTTCCCCAGCATCGTCGCGGCCAGCCGCAACGACCCGCTCGGAAGCTTCGAGCGCGTGCAGGAATTCGCGCGCGACTGGGGCAGCGAGCTGGTGGACCTGGGCGAGGTCGGCCACCTGAACCCGGCTTCCGGTTTCGGCCCCTGGGCCGGGGCCGAACCCCTGATTGCGTGGCTGGCGCCCGGCGCCATCCAGCCCGGCGACCGCAGCCACTGAAAGACTAGGAGAGAGACATGCCCCATGCAATCCGCTTCCACCAGACGGGTGGACCGGAAGTCCTGCGCTTCGAAGACGTCGAATTGCGCGACCCGGGCCCCGGCGAGGCGCGCGTGCGCCACACCCGCGTGGCCGTCAACTTCATCGACATCTACTTCCGCACCGGGCGCTACCCGCTCGCGCTGCCGAACGGCCTGGGCTCCGACGCCGTCGGCGTGGTCGAGGCCGTGGGCCCCGGCGTCACCGACGTGAAGCCGGGCGACCGGGTCGGCTACCTGCTCGGCCCGCAGGGCGCGTACAGCGAGGTGCGCGTGATGCCCGCCGACGTGCTGATCCCGCTGCCCGATGGCGTGAGCGACGATACCGCCTCCACGCTGATGATGAAGGGCATGACCGCCCAGTACCTGTTCCGGCAGGTGTTCCCCCTCCAGGGCGGCGAGACCATCCTGTACCACGCGGCCGCCGGCGGCGTGGGCCTGATCGCCTGCCAGTGGGCCAAGGCGCTGGGCGTGACCATGATCGGCACCGTCAGCACCGACGAGAAGGCCGAAGTCGCCCGCGCGAACGGCTGCGCGCACGTGATCGTCACCTCGCGCGAGGACATCGCCAAGCGGGTGCGCGAAATCACCGACGGCAAGGGCGTGCCCGTGGTGTACGACTCGGTCGGCAAGGACACCCTGATGGCCTCGCTCGACTCCCTGCAGCCGCGCGGCACGCTGGTGAGCAACGGCACCACCTCCGGCCCCGTCAACATCGACACGACGCTGCTCGCCGTCAAGGGCTCGATCTGGGTGACCCGCCCGGCCATGATCCATTACGCGACCCCGCGCCCGCACATGCTGGCGATGGCGGACGAACTGTTCGGCCTCGTGCTGGACGGCAAGATCCGCAGCACGCCCAGCCGCACCTTCGCCCTGCCCGATGCCGCCGAGGCGCACCGGGCCCTCGAATCCCGTCAGACCACCGGCGCCACCGTCCTGATCCCATGAACATGCACTCCATTCCCGGGCGCTCCGACGCCGAGGGCTACCTGTTCACGCGGCGCGCCGCGTGGTTCGCCTACGCCATGACCATCGCCCTGATGCTCATGGACTACATCGACCGCCAGGTCATCGTCTCCCTCTTCCCCTACATGAAGAAGGAGTGGAACCTGTCCGACGCGCAGCTCGGCTCGCTCGTCTCCATCGTCTCCCTGACGGTGGCGCTGGGCGCGCTGCCGGTGGCGCTGTTCGCCGACCGCGTGAGCCGCGTGCGCAGCATCGCCGCCATGGCTGCGGTGTGGAGCGCCGCGACGCTGTCGTGCATGTTCACGCGCAGCTACGGCGCTCTGCTGGCCGCGCGCGGCATGGTGGGCCTGGGCGAGGCGGGCTACGGCTCCGTCGGCGCCGCGCTCATCGCCAGCCACTTCCCCAACCGCCTGCGCGGCGCGCTGCTGGCCGGCTTCTTCGCCTGCGCCTCGGTGGGCTCCGTGCTCGGCGTGCTGCTGGGCGGCGTGATCGCCGCGAAGTGGGGCTGGCAGGCGGCCTTCGGTGTCGTCGGCATCCCGGGGCTCGTGCTGGCCATCGCCTACCTGCTCGTGCGGGACTACAAGACGGTGCGGCTCACGCCCGTGCTGGAACGCGCGACGGAGAGCAGCACCAACGCGGCGCGCCACATCATCAAGGCCCTCACGCGTCCGCGCACCATGCTGTGGGTGTGCATCGGCGGCGCGGCGCAGCTGGTGGTGGTGTCCGCGGTGTGGGCCTGGATGCCCAGTTTCCTGAACCGCATGCACGGCGTGGCGCCCGACCAGGCCGCCAAGCAGGCTGCGCTCATCGTGCTGTGCGGCGCGCTGGGCAGCGTGGTGTGGGGTGCGGTCGCCGACCGTGCCGGCCGCCGCCGCCCGGCTGGCAAGCTGTACGCGATGGCGCTCATGTCCGTGGCCTCGCTGGGCATTCTTGCCTACGCCTTCGGCCCCGGCGCCGCCCTCGGCGGCTCGACGCAGTTCCTGATCATCGCGGCCGGCAGCTTCATCATGACCTGCACGGTCGGCCCGGTGTCGGCGATCGTCATCGACGTGGTGCACCCCGCCGTGCGCGCCACCGGTGCCGCGGTGCTCGCGCTGTTCCAGAACCTGTTCGGCCTGGCCCTCGGCCCCGTGCTCGCCGGCGCGCTGTCGGACACCTTCGGCCTGCAGGCCGCCCTGACCTGGACCCCCGCCTTCGCCCTGGTGGCGGCCGGCGCCTTCGTGCTCGCCGCGCGGACCTACGCCGCCGACATGGGTCGCGCCGCGGAAGCGCCCACCGAGACCAACCACCTTCCCCTCGGCGCGGCCCGCGCCTGATCGACTTGCCCCGGAGCACTGAAATGTTCGCGTCCATGATGCAGCAGCCGCTGCTGGTTTCCTCCCTGCTCGCCCACGCCGAACGGCACCACGGCGACCAGGAAATCGTGTCCCGTCGCGTCGAAGGCGACATCCACCGCTACACCTACCGCGCAATGGCGGCCCGCACGCGCCAGCTCGCCAACGGCATCGCGGCGCTGGGCGTCGGCCCCGGCGGCCGGGTCGGCACGCTGGCCTGGAACGGCTACCGCCACCTGGAGCTGTACTACGCCGTGTCCGGATCGGGCGCCGTGCTGCACACGCTCAACCCGCGCCTGCACCCCGACCAGCTGGTCTGGATCGCGGAGCACGCCGACGACGAAGTCCTGTTCTTCGACCTGAGCTTCCTGCCCCTGGTGGAAGCGGCGGCGCCGCGCCTGGGCAAGGTGCGCGCCTTCGTGGCGATGACCGACCGCGCCCACATGCCGGCCAGCAGCACCATCAAGAACCTCCTGTGCTACGAGGACCTGCTGTCGGTGCAGCGGTCCGAATTCACCTGGCCGACCTTCGACGAGAACACGGCCTGTTCCCTGTGCTACACGTCCGGCACCACCGGCAACCCGAAGGGCGCGCTGTACAGCCACCGTTCGACCGTGCTGCACACGTACGCCATCGCGCTGCCCGACTCGCTGAACTGCTCGGCGAGCGACACGATCCTGCCCGTGGTGCCCATGTTCCACGTCAACGCCTGGGGCCTGCCCTACGCGGCCTGCATGGTGGGCGCCAAGCTGGTGCTGCCCGGCCCCTTCCTGGACGGCCGCAGCCTGTACGAGCTGTTCGAGTCCGAAGGCGTGACCATGTCGGCCGGCGTGCCGACCGTGTGGCAGGGCCTGCTGGCGCACGTGGAAGCGAACAACCTGAAGTTCTCCACCATGCGCCGCACGGTGATCGGCGGCTCCGCCTGCCCGCCCGCGATGATGACGGCCTTCCAGCAGCGCTTCGACGTCGCCGTGCTGCACGCCTGGGGCATGACCGAGCTCAGCCCGCTGGGCACCGCCTGCACGCTGAAGCCGAAGCACCTGGCGCTGCCGGAGGAAGAGCGGCTGGCCATCCAGGCCAAGCAGGGCCGCCCCGTGTTCGGCATCGACATGAAGATCGTCGACGCCGACGGCAAGGAACTGCCGCACGACGGCCAGGCCGCCGGCGAACTGCTGGTGCGCGGGCCCTGGGTGATCCAGAGCTACTTCAAGGGCGAAGGCGGCGACCCGCTGGTGGGCGGCTGGTTCCCCACCGGCGACGTGGCCACCATCGACGCCGACGGCTACATGCAGATCACCGACCGCAGCAAGGACGTGATCAAGTCCGGCGGCGAGTGGATCGGCTCCATCGAGCTGGAGAACATCGCGATGGCGCACCCCGGCGTCGCCATGGCGGCGTGCATCGCGGCGCGCCATCCCAAGTGGGACGAGCGCCCGCTGCTGATCGTGGTGAAGAAGCCCGGCGTCGAGCTCACCAGCGCGGAGCTGCTCAAGTCCTTCGAAGGCCGCATCGCCCGCTGGTGGATGCCGGACGACGTGGTCTTCATCGAGGCGCTCCCGCTCGGCGCCACCGGCAAGGTGCAGAAGGCCCGCCTGCGCGAACAGTACCGCGACCACCTGGTGCGCGGGCAGCTGCAGGCCGCGTGATGCGTGCGCCGGCCGCGTCCTTCTCGCTCGCTACCGCCATGGAAGGCGGCCGGGTGCTCGCCCCCGGCCTGCTGGCCTGCGGGGTGGTGGCCGCGGCGTCGGCCTTCCTCGCGCAGCACTACGGCGCGCCCGTGATGCTGTTCGCGCTGCTGCTCGGCATGGCGATGAACTTCCTGTCGGTGGAAGGCGCGTGCAAGCCGGGCATCGAGTTCGCCGCGCGCCACGTGCTGCGCGTCGGCATCGCCCTGCTCGGACTGCGCATCACCGCCGGCCAGGTGGCGGCGCTTGGCTGGGAGCCCTCCCTGCTGGTGGTGGGGTCCGTGGCGGCCACGATCACCGTGGGCATCGTCGCCGCGCGCCTCATGGGCTTCGACTGGCGCTTCGGCCTCCTGAGCGGCGGCGCCACCGCGATCTGCGGCGCGTCGGCGGCGCTGGCCATCTCGGCCGCCCTGCCGGCCCATGCGAAGAAGGACCGCGCGACCCTGTTCACCGTGATCGGCGTGTCGATGCTGTCGACTGTGGCGATGATCGCCTACCCGCTGGTGGCGCGTGCCCTCGGCCTGTCGGAGCAGGCGGCCGGGGTGTTCCTCGGCGCCACCATCCACGATGTGGCACAGGTGGTCGGCGCCGGCTACAGCATGTCCACGCCGGTGGGCGACTCCGCCACCATCGTGAAGCTGATGCGGGTGGCCATGCTGCTGCCGGTGATCGTGGTGGCCACGCTGCTCACGCGCGACCGCAACGCGCCGGCCGGGCAACGCCCGCCGCTGCTGCCCGGGTTCGCGCTCGCCTTCGCCGCGCTGGTGGTGATCAACAGCCTCGGCTGGGTGCCGAAGGTGGTGCAGTCCACCGGCGGCGACATCTCGCGCTGGTGCCTGCTGGCGGCCATCGCCGGCATCGGCATGAAGACGCAGATGCGCGAGCTGGTGAAGGTGGGCTGGCGCCCCGTGGCCCTGATGGTGGGCGAAACGCTGTTCCTGGCCGTCCTCGTGATCCTCTGCCTGCGCTTCGCCTCGTGAGCGCGGCAACCCGAAAACTCGTACAAATGGAGACCTTCCGATGAACCGTTCCTCCGATTTCCCGCTCCGCCGGCGCGCCCTGCTGGCACTGGGCGCGGGTGCGCTCGCAAGCCCCTGGGCCGCCGCGCAAGAGCCGTCCGGCAAGCCGCTGCGCCTGGTGGTGGCGGGACCGGCCGGCGGCAGCGCCGACCTCGTCGCGCGCCTGGTGGCCGAGCCGCTCTCGCGCGAACTGGGGCAGCCGGTGATGGTGGACCCGAAGCCCGGCGCCGCCGGCGCCATCGCCGTGGGCGAGCTGCTCAACGCGCCGGCGGACGGACAGACGCTGCTGGTGGGCGTGAACTCGCTGGTGAGCGAGATCCCGCACATCGTGAAGCTGCGCTGGGACATGGCGCAGGCCGTGCGGCCGCTGGCCGAACTGGCCCGGGGCGGACTGGCGCTGGTGGCCAATCCCTCGCTGCCCGTCGCCACCGTGCCGCAGCTGGTGGCCTACGCCAAGGCCAACCCCGGCAAGCTGAGCTACGCCTCCTACAGCCCCGGCACGCTGTCGCACGTGCTCGGCGTGATCCTGAACAAGGAAGCCGGGATCGAGCTGCTGCACGTGGGCTACAAGGGTTCGCCGCCCGCGCTGGCCGACGTCATGGGCGGCCACGTGCCGCTGATGTTCGACGGCCTGGCCACCTCGCTGCCGCTGGTCCGCAGCGGCAAGCTGAAGGTGCTCGCCGTCAGCACGCCGAAGCGGGTGCCGCAGCTGCCGGACGTTCCGACCTTCCACGAGGCCGGCTTTCCGCAGATGGATGCCGTCGCCTGGATGGGGCTGTGGTGCAAGCCGGACCTCGGCGCCCCGGCGCAGGCCCGCCTGCGCGCGGCGACGCTGAAGGTGCTGGCCGACCCGGCGCTGCGCACGCGCATGCTGGACACGGGCTTCGACATCGGCCTGCCCCGCGCGACCGAGGAGATGGCGCGCGAGCTGAGGACGGATTACGAGCGCGTCGGCGCCGTCCTCAAGTCGGTCGGCTTCCGGCCGGAGTGAAGAGGGCCCGGGCTCCGGCCCGGGTTCAGCGCCTGAACTTGCCGTCCGCCCCGATGATCGAGAGGTCGGCGAAGTCCAAGCCCGTGTGGTCCTCGGGCCCGAAGCCCAGCTCCAGCCCGCCCACGTCGAACTTGTGGATGCTTTCCAGCGCCGCGACGACCTTGGCCCGGGTGGGGTTCGGGCCGGCGCGGCGCAGGCCTTCGACCAGGACCTTGGCCGCGGCGTAGCCCTCCAGCATCTGCGGGCTCAGCTCCAGGTTCTTTTCCTTGGCCAGGGCAGCCGCCTCCTTGATGAAGGGGTAGGCATAGGAGCGCTCGGACGGGAACACCTGCGTGACGATCACGCCGCGGGCATCCTCGCCCAGGCTCTTGATGAAGCCGCTGGACGCATTGTTGGACAAGGTCACCACCTGCGCCGCGGACTTCGCCGCGCGCAGCGCCTTCACGCCGTCGGCCACCGCGTTGGCGGACGCGATCCACACGATGGCCTGCGCCTCCTTGGCAACGATGGGCGGGATGATGGTGGCGTAGTCCGGCTTGCCGCGGCTGGCCTTGATCACCACCACCGGCTCGATGCCCGCCTTGGCGAAGCCCTTGGCGGCACCCTCGCGTCCGTCCTCCCCGAACGAGTCGTCGGCGTGGACGACCGCGATGCGGGTGATGCCCAGCGTGTGCAGGTGCGACACCGCCTTCTCGGCCTCGCGCTGGTAGGAGGAGCGGACGTTGAAGATCGTCCTGTGGACCGGGTGGTGCAGCACCATCGCGCCCGTGGAGGGCGCCACGAGCGCCACGCCGCGCGCTTCCAGCAGCGGGATGAAGGCCTCGGTGTGCGGAGTGCCGCGGTTGAGGAACATGGCCAGCACGTTCTTCTCCTCGATCAGCACCTTGGCATTGGCGGCGGCGAGCGGCGGCTCGAACTTGTCGTCGAGCGAGACCAGTTCGATCTTCTGCCCGTGGACGCCCCCCTTGGCGTTGATGCTGTCGATCCACAGCTTCGCGCCTTCGGTCGTCTCCTTCACGCCGGCGGCGACCGGGCCGCTGAAGCCCGCCGTCTGACCGATCAGGAGCTGGGAACAGGCCCACACGGGCGCGAGCGCGGCGCACGCCGCGACCACGAACTTCTTCATCCGGACTTCTCCCACGACTCTCGTACCAAAAACGAGCGGTACTGTAGAGATGACCCCGGAGCGAAGCTACCGGGGTGAACCCGTAAGCCCTCCGCATTAATCCGCCTTGCTTACCGGACGCCGGCTCCTGGGCCAAGGGCCCTGCCTGCCCGCGGGTCCACGACCCCACGCCCCTGAGCGGGCAGCGCCTGATCAGGCCGGCAGCGGCACGGTCAACGGATCGTAGGAGTAGAGCCACTGGGAGCGGCTCTTCGTGAGGTCCTTCTGTCGGAAGGCCTCGCGCATCGCTTGCGCGTCCTCGATGCGGTAGAGGCTGCGGCTCTCGGTGGACTCGTTCACCACGCGCGAGGTGCGCGCGACCCGCGCCTCCTGGTAGGCCTGCAGGGCCGCGGCGACGGAGCGCCCTTCGGCCAGGCAGCGCGCGAGCACCGCCGCGTCCTCGATCGCCATGGCGGCGCCGGAGGCGATGTAGGGCAGCGTGGGATGGGCCGCATCCCCGAGCAGGGTGGCGCGCGCGGTACTCCAGCCGCCCACCGGCGGCCGGTTGTTCAGGGCATAGCGGAAGCACGCATCGCGGTCGATCGCGTCGATCGCGGTCTGGACCACCGGGTGACAGCCCGCGAAGTCGGCCTTCAGTTCCTCCCAGGGCCTTTTCTGCGTCCAGGACTCGCTCTCGGGCTGCGCGTGTTCGACCAGGCCCACGAAGTTCATCAGGGCGCCGGCGCGCAGGTAGTACATGACGGCGTGCCGCTTCGGCCCGCACCAGACGGTGGACACGCGGTCCATGAGGTCGGCGGGCAGGCGCTCGACCGGGATCACCGCGCGCCACGCGACGTCGCCCGTGTAGCTGACCGGCGTGGCGCCGAGGATCTGCGAGCGGATGGCGGACCGGATCCCGTCGGCGCCGACCAGCACGTCGCCGGACACCCGGCGTCCGCCGGCCAGGACGAGGGTCACCGCCTCGGCGGATTCCTCGAAGCGTTCGGCCTTCGCGCCCAGCACGATCGCATCGGCATCCAGGCTCCTGACCTTGCGCACCAGGATGTCGTGCAGGTCGGCACGGTGGATGTGGAAGTAGGGCGCGCCATGCGCGGACTCGTGCTGCTCGCCCAGCGGGATGCGGTGCATCAGTTCCGCGGTGTCGAACCGGCGGTACTCGAAGGCCTTGGGGCGGACCACCACGCGTTCCAGTTGCTCGCGCAGGCCCAGGTCGTACAGCACCTTGACCGCATTCGCGCTTTGCTGGATGCCCGCGCCGACCTCCCCCAGGGTTTGCGCCTGCTCGACCACCTCGACCTCGACGCCGCGCTGCAGCAGGCAGGCGGCGGCCGCGAGGCCGCCCAGGCCCGCGCCGGCGATGATGACCTTCATGGACTCCCCTCCCCGGTTTCAGTCCGCCTGGATACCGGCGGTCCGGATCACGTTCGACCAGCGCGCGACTTCCGCCTGCACCAGCCTTTCGAGCACTTCGGGACGCCCTGGCGTCACCACCAGGCCCTGCTTCTCCAGCGCCTCGACGACCTCGGCCTGGGCGAGGATCTGGTTGACTTCGGCGTTGAGCCGCTGCACCACCTGCGGCGGCGTGCGGGCCGGCGCGAAGAAACCGAACCAGAGGTCCACGTCGGCGCCCTTGACGCCCTCTTCGGCCAGGGTCGGCACGTCGGCGATCGCCGGCACGCGGCGATCCTGGGTGACGGCGAGCAGCCGGATTTTCCCGGTCTTGCGCTGCGCCAGCGCGGTGTTGACCGGCAGGATCATGGCCTGCACCTGGCCGCCCAGCAGGTCGGTGATCGCGCCGGCGGAACCCTTGTACGGGATGTGCAGGAGCGACACGCCGGCGCTCTGCTTGAACAACTCCATCGCCAGGTGCTGCGGCGTGCCGTTGCCGGGCGAGGAATAGGAGTACTTGCGTTGGTCGCGATGGTGCTGGCCGTCATGAGCAGCGTGTGGCCGTCGGGGGCCGCGTTGGCGACATAGGCGGTGCCGATGTTGCCGCTGGCGCCGACGCGGTTCTCCACGACCACGGGCTGCCCGAGGCGCTGCATCAGCTTGGGGGCTATGGTGCGTGCGAGCACGTCGGGCGTGGTGCCCGGGGTGAACGGCACCACGATGGTCGTCGGCCGGCCCTCCTGGGCGCGGGCCGCGAGCGGCAGGCCGGCGGCGGCCAGCAGGGCCCGCAGGGTCTCCCGCCTGCGGGCCTGGAAAATTCCCGTAGTCACTTCTTGTACTCCTGGCGCGCCAGCGGCGCGCAGGAAGGCACTCTATTTCGCGGCCGCGGACGGGTAAAGGCCGGCGCTGGAAATCATATTTTCGGGCCGCGCAACACTGCCGTGCAGGCGGATGCGCGCTTGTGCTGGCGGCCGCCGCGTCCTAAGCTGTCGCGCCCCACGTCTGGAGGTGAACATGCCCCTTGCCTCGTCCGTCCGGGCCGCCCTCGCGGCTTCGCTCGTGCTGGCCGCCGCCGGCGCCCTGGCGCAGAACGCGCCGCTGCAGCCGCGCGAGCTGCCCGCCAGGCGCATCCCCGTGCCGAGCACCGTCAGCCCCGAGCTGCAGCAGCTGATCGGCCAGCCGCTGCGCACCGGCTGGAACACGCCGCCCACCACGCCGGAAGGATGGAAGCAGCTGGCGGAGAGCCTGCGCGCCGCCGCCGCGCCGAACGTGCAGGCGATGCGCGAGCGCCTGAAGGTGCGCGTGGAGCCCGGAACCCTGGGCGGCGTGAAGATCTACACGGTCACGCCGGAAACGATCCGTCCCGAGAACCGCGAGCGGACCCTCGTGCAGGTCCACGGCGGCTGCTACGTGCTCAATCCCGCCGAAGCCGCCCTGCCCGAAGCCATGCTGATCGCCGCCATCGGCGGCTACCGCGTCATCGCGGTGGACTACCGCATGCCCCCCGAAGCCTATTTCCCGGCGGCCCTGGACGATTCGATGGCGGTGTACCGCGCGGTCATCGCCAAGACCGATCCCAGGCGCGTCGGCCTGATCGGCACCTCCGCGGGAGGCGCCCTGGTGCTGGAGATGGGCCTGCGCGCCAAGCAGCTGGACGTGCCCCTGCCGGGCGCGATCGCCTCGGGCACGCCGATGTCGGACAGCACCAAGACCGGCGACACCTTCCACACCAACGAGATGCTGGACAACGTCCTGGTCTCGCCGGAAGGCTTCTGCGATGCGGCCGCCGCCTTCTACGCCAACGGCCACGACCTGAAGGACCCGCTCATCTCGCCGGTCTACGGCGATATGGGCGGCTTCCCGCCGACCATCCTCACCTCGGGCACGCGCGACCTCCTCCTGAGCAACACCGTGCGCGTGCACCGCAAGCTGCGCAACCTCGGCATCGAATCCTTCCTGCAGGTCTACGAGGGGCAGTCGCACGCGCACTACGGCCGCGACGACCGCATCCCGGAAGTGCGCGAGGCCTTCGGCGAGATCGCCTACTTCTTCAACAAGCACCTGGGGAAGTAGCGTGCCTTGCCTGCGGGTCGGCTCGGTCGTCTTCGCCTTCGCGTCGCGGTCGCTGATCGACTGGCAAGCACTGTGCGGGAAGCGAACGTAGGCTGCACCCGTGGCGCACTTCACTCCCGAAGACCTGGACCGGCTCGCTTCCGCGCTGCTTCGGGCCGGTGCCGAGGAGATCATGCCGCGCTTCGGCAAGGTGGCGGCGCCCGCGGCGCGGCGCAAGACCTCGGCGTTCGACATCGTGACCGACGCGGACGAAGCCGCGGAACGCGCCATCGCGGGCGCGCTGCGAACGCACTTCCCCGGCTGCGTGGTGATCGGCGAAGAGGCGGCGGACAAGGATCCGGCGCTCCTGCAAGGCCTGCACTCCGCCGAGCTCTGCTTCCTCGTCGATCCGCTCGACGGCACCAAGAACTTCGCCTCCGGCCTTCCCCTCTTCGGGCTGATGGCCGCTGCGGTCGTGCGCGGCCAGGTCGTCGCGGGCGTCATCCACGATCCGGTCGGCGGCAGGATGGCGCTGGCGCGCCTGGGCGCCGGAGCCTGGCTGCAGGACCGCAGCGGCGCACGCGAAAGGATGCGGGTCGCCGACCCGGTGGCGGTGGAAGAGATCGAAGGAATCGCCGGCACCAACTTCCTGCCCGAGCCCCTGCGCACGCGCGTCAACACGAACCTGTCGCGCCTGCGGATGACGAACTGGTTCCGCTGCGCCGCCCACGAGTACCTGCTGGCCGCTGCCGGGCACTGCCACATCCTGTTCTACAACCGGCTCATGCCCTGGGACCATGCCGCGGGGTGGTTGCTGCACCGGGAAGCCGGCGGCTTCTCGGCGCATTTCGACGGCAGCGCCTGGCTGCCGTCGCACACCTCCGGCGGGCTGCTCTACGCGCCCGACCGCGCATCGTGGGAGGCCGTGCGGCGCGCCCTGCTGGAGTGAGCGCGGCCGGGACTGCGGGTAAACCGGTATTCGCGTGCGTATTTCGACCGGATCTTGACCGGCATCAAATCCACACTGGGGGGCGAGCTGCTCCACTGCGTTCTTCGTTCCCCCCGGAAGGAAGATCCATGGTCCGCATCCTTCGCCGCGAACAATTCTCCGCCGAGACCTTCCTCTGGGAGGTCGACGCACCGGACGTCGCGCAAGCTGCGCAACCCGGCCATTTCGTGATGCTGCGGCTCGACGACGCCGGCGAGCGCATCCCGCTGACCGTGGCCGACTTCGACCGCGAGCGCGGAACCGTCACCGTGGTCGTGCAGGCGCTGGGCAAGACCACGCGCCAGATGCGCGACGACTACGACGAAGGGGACGAGTTCGCCGACTTCGCCGGTCCGCTCGGCTTGCCGCAGCACATCGAGAACGTCGGCCATGTCGTGCTGGTGGGCGGCGGCCTCGGCATCGCGCCGATCTTTCCCCAGTTGCGCGCCTTCAAGCAGGCCGGCTGCCAGGTGACCTGCATCGTCGGCTTCCGCAACGCCGAGCGCATCTTCTGGACCGACAAGCTCGCGCAGTTCAGCGACGAGCTGATCCTGTGCACCGACGACGGCAGCGCGGGCCGCCAGGGCTTCGTCGACGCGGCCCTGCGCGACGTGCTGGAGGCCGGCACCGCAAACCTGGTGGTCGCCATCGGCCCCATGCCGATGATGCACGCCTGCGCCGAGGCCTCGCGCCCCTTCGGCGTGCGCACCATGGTGTCGCTGAACACGGTGATGGTGGACGGCACCGGCATGTGCGGCTCGTGCCGGGTGACGGTGGGCGGCGAAGTGAAATTCGCCTGCGTCGATGGCCCCGACTTCGACGGCCACGCGGTCGACTTCCGGGAGTTGCACGCGCGCCAGAAGCGCTTCCAGCGCCAGGAACAGCAGGCCAACGACGATCACGCGCACGTCTGCAGCCTCGAGGAACTGCTCGTCAAGCAGGGCAAGCGCACCTACAAGAAGTATTCGGCGCTCGAGCGGGTCCAGGTCAGGATGCCCGAACGCGACGCGTCCGAACGCTCCGAGTGCTTCGACGAGGTGAACCTCGGCTACGGCCACGCGGAGGCCCTGCGCGAGGCGGAGCGTTGCATCCAGTGCCTGAAGCCGACCTGCATCGAGGGCTGCCCGGTCCGCATCGACATCCCCACCTTCATCCGGCACCTGCTGCTGCGCGACCTCGAGTCGGCCGTGGACACCATCCACGAGTCCAGCCCGTTCCCCTCGGTGTGCGGACGCGTGTGCCCGCAGGAGAGCCAGTGCGAGGCGCAGTGCGTGCTGGTCAAGGCGAAGATGGAGCCGGTGGCGATCGGCCGCCTGGAGCGCTTCGTCGGCGATCACGCCAAGCCACGGCCGGTGCAGCGGGTGGCGCCGGAACGGCCGCTGGGCAAGGTCGCCATCGTGGGTTCCGGACCGGGCGGCCTGGCCGCCGCGGCGGACCTGCTCAAGTACGGCGCGGACGTCACGGTCTTCGAGGCGCTGCACGTGGTGGGTGGCGTGCTGCGTTACGGCATTCCCTCGTTCCGCCTGCCCCGCGACATCATCGAGCGCGAAGTGCGGCAACTGTGCGAGGCCGGGCTCAAGATCGAGACCAACAAGGTGATCGGCAAGACCTTCTCGATCGCGCAGCTCACGGAAACGATGGGCTTCCAGGCGGTCTTCGTGGCCGCCGGTGCCGGGGCGCCGGCCTTCCTCGGCATCCCGGGCGAATTCGCCGGCCAGGTGTATTCGGCCAACGAGTTCCTCACCCGCGTCAACCTGATGGGCGGCGACCGCTTCCCGTTCCAGGACACGCCGATCAGCCTGGGCCAGCGGGTGATCGTGATCGGCGCCGGCAACACCGCCATGGACTGCCTGCGGGTGGCCAAGCGCCTGGGCGCGGCCGACGTGCGCTGCGTCTACCGGCGTTCCGAAGCCGAGGCGCCGGCGCGCGTCGAGGAACTGCGCCACGCGCGCGAGGAAGGCATCGAGTTCAGCTTCCTGCACGCGCCGGTCGAAATCCTGCTGGACGAAGCCGGCGACGTGCGTGGGGTGCGGGCCCAGAAGATGACGCTCGGCGAACCGGACGCACGCGGCCGGCGCACGCCGCTGCCGCTGGACGAATTCGTCGAATGGCCGTGCGAGACGGTGATCTACGCGTTGGGCACCAAGGCCAACCCGATCATCGGCCAGGCGACGCGAGGCCTCGCGCTCGACAAGCGCGGCTACATCGTCGCCAGCGAGGCGACGCAGTGCACGAACCTGCGGGGTGTCTTTGCCGGCGGCGACATCGTCACCGGCGGCGCCACCGTGATCCTGGCGATGGCCGCGGGGCGCCGCGCCGCGCGTTCCATCGGCGCCTGGCTGGCACAAGGCAGGAATAGCTGGCCCGTCGATGCCGACACGGCCGAGGCCTTCGCCGGCCTTCCGGCCCTCGCCGAGTCCCTGCCGGATTGAGGAGAAAGCGAATGCTGTGTCCCCGGTGCCACCGGCCGCTCGCCGACGCAGGCGAAGGCCCGTATATCTGCTGCGCCGATGCGTCCCTGCAATGGCAGTGCGACACCTGCGGCAAGGTCAGCGAAGGTTTCGCCTTTCCCTACGGAGGCTGTCCGCAATGCGGCGGCAAGCTGGCCCTGCGTGAAGAATCCGGCGCCGTGGCCACGGATGCGGCGGCGCTGCGGGCCATCCGGATGGCGTTCGAGATCGAGCTGGGCGGGCTGGCCTTCTACCGGCGCGCCGCTGCCGACAGCAGCGACGAGGAACTGCGCGCCCTGTTCGGCCGCTTCGCCGCCATGGAAGCCGAGCACCTGCAGACGCTGTGCCGGCGCTATCACGTCGAGGCACCGGCACATTCGCACGCATTCGCCGTCGAACTGGCCGCCGTCTTCGGCGAGCAGGAGCACCGGCCGGAAGACCCCGCGGAGCTCTTTCGCATTGCGATCGCCATGGAAAGAAAGGCCGCCACGTTCTTCGAGGCCCGCTGCGCGAATGCCGCGCCCGGGTCGCCCGAGCAGCGCCTGTACCTGGAGCTCGGGGCCGAAGAACGAGGTCACGTCGACCTGCTGGAGACCGAGTACATGCGCTGGCGGGCGCGCAAGCCCGGGCTGTTCAGCGACTCCGCTCCCACTGGTCCAGGTGCTGGATGAGGTCGTCGATCGCGATCACCTCGCGCCGGTCGTCCTCGCGCCGGAACACGACCGCCGACCAGCCGCTCATGCCCACCGGCCGCAGGCTGTGGCCGTTCCTGCGCAGCTGCTGCCCCGAGACGGCGCGTATTACCACGCGCTCGTAGCGTGAGCGCGCCAGCTGCGCCGGCGGCGACAGCCCATCCCAGGCGCAGAGCCGGCCGACATGCTCGTACTCCTCCGGGCGATCTTCCTGGTCGAGAAGCGAAGGACTGCGCCCGCGCAGGACGGAGCCGATCAGCCGGAAGGTGAAGGGATCGGAGAGGCGGCGGACCGGGCGCAGGAAGAGGCGCACGGCGCGGCCCGCAATGGCTCGCAGGCTGAGCTCGCCGTCGCGCTCGGTCTGCCACATCTCCCGGTCGATGTCGCAGGTGAACGGGTTCTTCGGATAGCAGTTGAAGCGCGCCAGCCAGCCCTTGCGCGAAGTGTGGGGCATGGGGCGGAAGCCGCGGATGACGGGGATCCCGTGCGTGGAGAGCTCGCCCAGTTCGTAACTCGGCCAGGTCATCACCTCGCGGACCACGCCGACGATCAGGGCCGCGGTCGCGATCGTGAGGGCGGGGCTGGGCGTGAAGTCGCAGGTGATCTCGATGCGGTCCTTGCGCGGGCGCACGCCGACCCCGGTGGAGCGCCGGTTCGCCGCCAGCAGCATCACCGGGGCGGGCAGGATGTACGTGAGCAGCAGCGCCAGCTTCTCGATGCTGCGCCCGTTCGCAGGCTGCCCGGGCGGCAGCTCGAAGGAGACGTTGTAGTGCGCGCTGAAGCCGACCAGCCGCGTCTCGCGGCCGTGGCCCGCATCCCAGGCGTCGAGTTCGCCGCGGACGAACTGGATCGCCTCCCACAGCGAGCGCCCCGCGCGCGCCGCGCAGCCGCGCGCGATCTCGACCACCGGCGTGGCGACCTCGATCACGCCCGTATCGAAATAGACCGCACCCCCCGTGGGAAGGTGGTACGACCTGCCCTGGCGGTGCATCAGCTCGCCCCGGATGAAGTCGCGCGGGCTGCCGAACAAGTCCTCTGGACGCATCGGCTCGCCGTCCACCACGAGGGAGAACTCTGCCTCAAGGCCCATGGCGGCCAGCTTCAGGCGTTCCGGCGCGGAGGGCTGCTCCCGCTTCTTCTGCTGCACCATCAGCCTGCCTCCGGGGGTTCGGCGCGGTCCTGCCCGTCCACCGGCTCGAACAGCGTGTAGCCGATGTCGATGTGGAGATGATCGTCCGCCTGGCCGTCTTCCTGGCCGTAGGGTCGGATCCACACGCCCGGGACGACGCGGCGGGCGATGTCCGCGTATTTCCCGATCTCCTCGCGGCTGTCCAGGTAGGTGTCGCCGACACGGTAGATGTTGGCCGCCGTGCCCCAGCAGTGGCGCGAGGCGTGCCGGCTCAGGGCGTGCGCCGGCGAGCGATAGCCGCCGTTGGCGGCCACGTGCACATAGGTCCCCACCTCGAGGCGGAACAATTCGAGCGCCGCGGAAAGCAGCAGGAGCGCGCAAGGGACGTAGCGCGGGAACGAGCGCGCCAGCAGCGTCTCCCGCACGTCGACCCCGATGAGTTCCCACACCTTGAAGTGCGGAGTGAGGTCCGTTGCGAGCGCGTGGTTCCAGGAATCCACCCGCAGGAACGACGACGGCAGGACGCGCGGGGCGCCCGAGCGGTCCTGCAGCTTCTCGCCGGGACGCAGCACCTGCTGCCACTCCGGCGGCAGGCCGTCGGCGAGCACGAGGGGCAGCGGCAGCGTGGTCATCTCGTGCCCCTCGTCATGTACTCGTACACGGCCCGCGAGATGCGCGCGATCGTCTCCTGCCGGCGGCCGTTCACTTCCGCTGCCCACTCGGTGAGGATGATCACGACGTACGCGTCGCGGCCATCGAGGTACACGATACCCGCATCGTGGGCGATGGTCGAAATCTCGCCCGTCTTGTTGGCGACGCGCGCGTCGTCCGGCAGGCCGGCGGGAATGCCGCTACGGAACTGCTGCTGGTGCAGGATGTCCAGCATCGCCCGCGAGGCTTCGGGGGAGACGGCCTTGCCCTCTTCGATCAGGCGCATGGCGTCGCAAAGGCCGGCCGCCGTCACTCGGTTGTTGATGCCGGCCTCCCACGCGGCCTCGTCTTCCACGCCGCGCCGCAAGTCGATCCCACCCAGGTGGAGTCGCGCGAGGGAGGCGCGCGCCGCCTCGACCCCGACCAGATCGAGCAGCAGGTTGGTGGCGAGATTGCTGCTGGTCACGATCATGTGTTCGGCCAGCTCGTGCACCGTGAGCATGCGCCCGATTGCCGCGTGCACGGCCGCGTTCGCGTCGCGCTCCGGGCCGACGCGAAAGGGCCGGCCGTCCACGGTGCTGAGGAAACGATTGCGCACGTGCACCCGCGAGAACGGCGCGAAGCGGTGCTGCTCGATGGCCTCGTACACGGCCAGCAGCACCGGCACCTTGATGGTGCTCGCGGCGTGGAACCAGCGGGCCGGGTTGAGCGACCACGTAGTGTGATGCTCGAAGTCGTAGGCCGCGACCGCGATGGCGGCCGCGTTGGCCTCATCGCCGATCCGCAGGATGGTGTCGCGCAGGGTGACTTCGGCCATGTTTTGGGGAGGGGTTGTTGTTCTGGCGCGGAGCCAGGCAACTCACTTCTTCTGGTTCTGCCCCTGGGAACGCTGGCGCCCCTGCGCTTGCCCCTTGCCTTGGGCTTGCGACTTCGGCTCGGCATTCGCCCGCCGGTCGCCGGACTTCATTCCTTCCTTCCTGCTCGGCCCATTCTTGAGTCCACCCTTTGCCACTCTGATCTCCTTGCAGCTGAGGTTGCGAGAAACGCTATCGGTGTTCTGCACGAATGGTGCGACAACGAGCGAGGACACCGCGTCGGACTTGAGCCCAAAGTGGGCGACAAGGCTGCGAACGAACTGCGCGGCTGCGATGCGCGGGTAAGGCTCACCTCTGGGTAGAGGCCCAGGCCACGTCGGTCAGGCGACCACTGAGCTGGACGGTCCGGTGGCGGGTGGGAAGCATCGGGATCGCCGTGGACGACCCGGGACCCCAAAAGACAAAAAGCCTTGATCTTCAAGGCTTTTTGCTGGTTTCTGGGACCTCGGTGGGCGATGTTTTGGCGGAGCAGGAGTCTGTCAAGACCCGCGCCCTATAAGGCTTGGCGACCGACTCTCTGCGTGTCCACCGGTTCGTCCGCCATGAAAATTGGGACCGCGGCCCGGTCACTGGTCACTGAAGTTCAGTACGCCGTTGAGTCACTGTCGGACGGAAGGACTGCCCGTGAGGACTCACGTGCGTGGTGCGTGCTAGCGTCTCTCAGCTCGTCAGAGCCTAGATACCGAGCTCCCTCTGCACCTGCGCCTCGGAACCGGCCAGGCATTCGCAGACGGCAAGCGCCTGGAAGGCGCGCTGCGCAGTGCGGAGCGAGATCGCAGGGCCGGATCGCGCGCGATTGGTATGCGTACGGTGATCCCGTCTTGACGCCGCCCTTCAAGAGCTGGCTTGTGCTGCCGCCCACCTGTGCGGCAGCAGTTCGTCGATCCGCCTTGCCGGCTGCGTCGGAAGTCGCTCGAGCACGTCACGCAGATACGCGTAAGGGTCGTGCCCGTTCATGCGCGCCGAGTGGATCAGGCTCATCACCGCAGCGGCGCGTTTGCCGGCCCGCAGGCTGCCGGCAAATAGCAAGTTCGCCCGGCCAATTGCAACCGGCCTGATCTGGTTCTCCGCCCAATTGTTGTCCGCAGGCAGGGCATCATCGTCGATGTAGCGCGTGAGCGCCTGCCATCGTCCGAGGCTGTAGTCGATCGCTTTGGCCGTGGCCGACCCAGGCGGCACCTTCTGGCGTTGCACAACGAGCCACTCGTGCAACGCTTTGGCAATGGGCCTGGCCTTTTCCTGTCGGATTGATCGTCGTCGCTCGGCATCCATGTCGGCCACCTCGCGCTCGACTTTGTACAGCTCGCCAAACAATGCCAGTGCCTGTTCGCCAACAACACTCTTGTGATTCGCCCACAGCTCGTGGAATTTGCGCCGCGCGTGCGCCAGGCAGCCGGCCTCCGTGACGCCGTCGGCAAAGAGAGCCTTGTAGCCCGAGTAGTCATCGCACACCAGCGTGCCGCGCCAGCCGTCCTCGCCGGGGTGGCCGAGAAACTGCGCCGCATGTCTGCCGGCACGCCCCTCGGCAAAGTCGAACACCACCAGCCTGGTGGACTGCAGTTTCGTGCTGCAGTAGGTCCACAGATATGCCCGGTGCGTCTTGCGGGCGCCGGGATCGAGCATCGCCACCGGCGTCTCGTCGGCGTGCAGCACAGGCTGCTGAAGCAGTTCGGCCCTCATGGCATCGACCAGCGGCTGCAGTTGCACCCCGCAGCTGCCCACCCATTGCGCCAGCGTTGACCTCGGGATCGCCAGGCCGGCACGCGCAAAGATCCCTTCCTGGCGATACAGCGGCAGGTGGTCGGCGTATTTGGCAACCAGTCCTGCGCGAGCAAGCCGGTCGTCGCAAGCCCTTTATCGATCACGTGCGGCGCCACTGCGACTTGCACCAGCTTCTCGCACTTGGCGCAGGCCCACTTGCCGCGCACGTGCCGCTCCACCGTAAGGACGCCCGGCTGGTAATCGAGCTTCTCGGCGACGTCCTCGCCGATGCGCTTCATCTGGCAGCCGCAACTGCAGGTGGTGTTTTCCGGCTCGTGGTGGATCTCGCGTCGCGGCAATTGCGGCGGCAGCGGCTGGCGCTTCGGCTTGTTCTTCTCGCCAGCGGGCTTGTCCTGCGGCACCAGGCGCGCTATCTCCTCGGACACCGCCTGCAGGTCGGCGTCGAGAGTCTCCTCGAGCAGGCTGCGCTGCTCCGCGTCGAAGCGCTCGGACTGGGCAGCGAACTTCAGCCGCTTGAGCACGGCGTTCTCGTGCGTGAGCTTGTCGATGATCGCCTGCTTGTGCGCCGCCTCTCGGGTCTGGCGCTGGACCACTTCCTGCAGTTCCCGCACAGCCTGGCGAAGCTGCTGCGGATCCAGTGAGTCGAATGAGGTATCAGCGATCACGGAGGGGCATTGTTCCCGACGCAAGATCGTCGGGTATCGGCACATGCCGCAATTGCGCGGCACTACAGAATCTTGATGATTCCTGCCTCGCCGACAAGTTGCCAGGGAAGACCGAGCACCAGCGCATCAAACTGGGCGCGCGTCAGCGACCTCTTGATGCTTTCCTCGCGTGGCCAGACGAAGCGGCCGGCATTCAGACGCCTCGCGGCCAGCCAGACTCCGATGCCGTCGTGCACCAGCACTTTCATGCGGTTGGAGCGTCGGTTCGCAAACAGGTAGGCGTGGTGCGGGTGGGCCGCACCGAACACGCGAACGACGCGCGCCAACGCCGCTTCAGTTCCCGAGCGCATGTCCAGCGGCTCCACGGCCAGCCAGACCGCGTCCACTCGGATTACTTCAGCAACTCGCGCAGCCACACTCCGCAAGCACCGGCTGCCTCCGCGGGCCAGGCGATCGACGCGGACACCGCGCCGCGGCGCAGCTCGATGCGAATCGTCGCGGCAGGGACGGCAGCGGCAACAGGGGCGTTAGCCAGAGGCAGTGCGAGGAACTCACCGGCGCCATCGGCGGGACACGCGTCACCACCACGCAGCTCTCGACCGCGCGCTTACGAAGATCTCGCCGCATAGCCGGCACTTCAGCTGCGGCTGATTCTTACCCGCGGCGACCACGGTGTAGTCGCCTGGGCCGACGTCGGCCGCGCGCACGGCGTGGGCTCCCCGCTTGCTTTCCGGCTTCGGGGGCACTCCGAAGTTTCCGCACCTCGGGTTCTTGCAGTGGTTGACCTGGATGCCAGCCGCCGTCGGAGGGAACCGTGGCGGCCAGGGGCTGGGCGAGCCGGAGGCCGGAGAAGAATTTTCCTTGGGCAAAGAAAAGCCCCAGTCATTGACCGGGGCAGATTGTCGGCCCGGCCGAGCGGCCTTACCAACTATTTTTGAGAGCGGCTAGAACCGGGACTACTTCTTTTCTGCGATGCTCTTTTCTACGATGCGGTCGAAGTCGGCCTTCTTCATTCGCAGAATCACCTCGTCGCCCTCCACAATGATGGAAGTCTTCCCGGGTCCAACAGCGTTGTACTTTGCGTCCGCAGCTTTGCGGTCTGCGCTGTTGGCAACCACTGTTCGGGCGGCACCCGAAGCGCCGGCCGCCGGAGGAATCACTTTCAGCAAATAGCCGGTAGGCGCCTTTGCCGTTCTACCGATGCAACGCCTGCCATCGTAGTAATCGATACCGCAACCGGGGTGCTTCGGGCCAAGGGTGATCAAGCCAGCGTGACCGCCTGGACACTCTTCTACCTTGATGTAGTCCTTGCCGGGGCACCCCACGCAATACTCGCTGCTTTCTGCTAAGCCAAACAGGCAGTTATAGCCCGCCGACGCGGCATTCGACAGCGAGACCAGCCCGAGAAACACTAAGCCGCTAAGGTTCTTCAATTGCACCCTCCACGTTGATGACCCGTTAGTTTCACGTAAGCGAGGCTACACGTCTATGGCGAGCCGCAGCTTCTTTCTTTCGATCAACGATGTCGGTGAAGGTCAGCCGGGTCATTGCACGAACTCGTGCCGCGTTCGAGTTCCTGTTGCCAGTGCTGTTCGCACTGTTCACGCTGTCTCAGTTGTACCTGTTCGCAACTGGACCGTAGTTCGTCACAGAACGTCGGTGTACCGCTTGAGGGTGCCGACAAGCCACACGAGTGTGTGTGAGATACCGAAGGGCTTCGCGATCAAGCACGGCTCAGCACCGTGTTGGTACCAAGCGCGGATCAGGCGAACTTGCTCAGAACTGAGGCAGCGACGAGGGTGGGGGCGTATCATGCGGATATTTAATCCGCACGCAGGGTACTCAGGCAGCGAGTTCCTTCAGCCCACAGGTGAGGCTGGACCAGTTGGCCCGCAGCGGGCAGAATCGAGACACCATCAACGAGGGGGATGAATGAGCTCAGCAACCAAAGGTCTTGGCTTTGCAGTGCTGCTCCTCGGTTTGGCGACTTGCTTCACAACGAACGCGACCGATTGGTGCACAGCAGATCCATTGCCTGCGTCCGGCACCACGGCGCAGGCGCAACGAGAACTAGACGTAGCTCGTAGGATCGGTGTCTGGGGGGACACGATCCCCCGGGAGACGATCTACTATATTTTTACTGAACCCAAGCGTGTTTGGTGCTTCGCGAGAAACCAGGGTGAACCGGTTTTCAATCAATGTCGGTTGACGCTCTCGTCTCCGCATGCCCCCTGCGTGGATGGTTATTACTTGAACATTAATGCGGCGAGTGCACCTCCCGTGCACTGGTGGATAAACTTTTCCAACGCACACACTGACAAGGTCCGCGAGGTGTATGTTGTTTCGGAGCCGTAGAGCGCACTCAGGCAGCGAGTTCCTTCAAGCCACGGGTGAGCTGCCACGCTAGGACTTGCTTCTCGCTCTTGATCGACCAAATCCAGCTGAACGCCTTGGTGTACTGGAGTGACCCCCTGATCTTGGACCAGTAGGCTCACGAGACTGATACGCTGGCTGGGCCTTCACGAGGAGAAGGTTCATGTCAAGGAAGGTTCCGTACCGGCGGCACTCGCCGGAGTTCAAGTTGCAGCTGTGTCGGGGAGCTTCGATCAGGAGAGCTTCGCCGCCGAGACGCGCAGTTGAAGTACGGTCTGTCGAGCGCACTTATCCAGACTTGGCTTACGCAGTTCGATCGAGGCGACTTCGAGATGCAGGGGGCCGAGCCGGTTCCGGTGGCGGAGTACGAGGCCAAGATTGCTGCTCTCGAGCGCAAGGTCGGCCAGCTCACGATGGAGCTAGACCTGCTCAAAAAAGCTCCACGCCTGCGCCTCGTGAGCGGCAGCGAGACGTCCTCGATCATCAGCGGCCCCCAGGCTGCTCCATCCGACGGGGATGTGAAGTGATCGCGATGCCACGCAGCACCTACTACTACCGCTCGACCGCGCAGGCCGCGGGGCTGAGCGATGAGCGGGTGGTCGAGTTGATCGCGCGATTGCAGCTCGTGCTCGCCTGCACTGTACGAAAAGACAGTCGTAAAGGCACTTTAAGATTAAACTGACTGCTGTGCAATTGATTGCAGCGGGGCAGCTTCAGGGGCACGGAGCGATTCGGCTCTGACACTCAGACATCGTGGAATGACCGCTGCTCGACACGTGCGTGCCAACCTCAGGCCATTCGGGCGGGCGCTCGGCACGCACCGACACGCATTCCGGGTCCGATCACGCGTTGGCTCCGAATCGGCTTGTGGATCACGCGTGGACTCCCAATCGACTTGTGGATCACGCGTTGGCTCCCAACCGGCTTGTGGATCACGCTTTGGCTCCCAATCGGCTTGTGGATCTCGTGTTGGCTCCGAATCCGCTTGTGGATCTCGTGTTGGCTCCGAATCCGCTTGTGGATCACGCGTTGGCTCCGGAATCCGCTTGTGGATCACGCGTTGGCTCCGAATCCGCTTGTGGATCACGCGTTGGCTCCGAATCCGCTTGTGGATCACGCATTGGCTCCGAATCCGCTTGTGGATCACGGGGACGGCTTCCAGTCCGCAAACGTTCGGCGAGCTCTCGCGCCTCTGCGGTCACCGGCAGCCCGAGTTGTGGATCATAAAATCTGGTTTATGATCCACTATGCCGATTAGATACCACAGCGGTAATTTTCCACCGAAGAATCTCGACTGGCCCCGGCTCATTCCCCTCATCGGGGCCGCCAATGCCGCCGTCGCTCGTTACGACGGGCTATTGCAAGGAATTCCCAACCCGCGCGTCCTCCTTTCACCGTTGACCACGCAAGAAGCCGTGTTGTCGAGTCGCATCGAGGGCACGCAAGCGACCATGGGCGAGGTCCTGGAATACGAGGCTGGAGCAGACGACTCTTCTCCTTCCAAAACTCAGGACATTTACGAGGTCCTGAACTACAGGTCAGCGGTCAGAGAGGCCGAAAAGCTCATGAAGGAGCTTCCCCTGTCCCAGCGGGTGATCACGGCAGCGCACAGGGTCCTCCTCAGCGGCGTGCGGGGGCAGAACAAGGCGCCAGGCGAGTACCGCCGGGTCCCGAACTGGATCGGCCCGCCTGGCTGCACGGAGGACACGGCGCGCTTCGTCCCCATCAACGCTGCCGACCTGCCAGAAGGTATGAGCCAGTGGGAGAAGTATCTACACGAAAGCGGCCACGACAAGCTCATTCAGCTTGCCGTCGCCCATGCGGAGTTCGAGGCGCTGCATCCCTTTCTGGACGGCAATGGCCGCCTTGGGCGCATGCTCGTTCCCCTATTTCTGTGGCAGGCAGGCGTCATCCACATGCCCATGTTCTACTTGAGCGCCTACTTGGAGCAACGTCGAGATGCTTACTACGACAAGCTGCTCGCGGTTTCTAGCGCCGACGACTGGACTGG
Organism: Ramlibacter monticola; assembly: GCF_016722785.1. GTDB lineage: Bacteria > Pseudomonadota > Gammaproteobacteria > Burkholderiales > Burkholderiaceae_C > Ramlibacter > Ramlibacter monticola. Next base: position 320,759 of record NZ_JAEQNE010000008.1, read on the forward strand.
CTGGTGTGAGTTCTTCCTCGGCGCCATAGAGGCCCAGGCGAACGAGAACATGGGGAAGGTGCGCCAAATTCTGGCGCTGTACGACGAGCTGAAACTCAAGGTGGTGGAGTGGACCCACTCTCAGTACGCAGTCATCGCGCTGGACTGGATCTTTGAACGGCCGATCTTCAGTGGTCCTGACTACATGAAGGCTGTGAACATTCCGGACCCCACGGCGAAGCGGATCCTTCGTGTGTTCAGGGAAAACGGGATGCTGAAGACGGTGCGTGAAGCAAAGGGGAGAACCAGTTCGATCCTGTCATTCCCACGTCTGCTCAATGCGGCTGAAGGCTACACCGCGTTCGCAGAGTAGCGTGCTCGCCGTGCCGCTCACGGCGCCCCGTCGCGCAATGCCCCCGGCTTCCATCAGTGCCCGCGGCCGCAGCGGCAACTACTCGCGGCCGGCGTGGCTCCGAATTGGGATGGCAGACATCGTGGCGGACTAACGCCCGGATGGCCACCCAAAATCCCCCACCCGTGGCCACCTCAAACTCCTCCACCTGAATTGATCGGGAGAGGGTAGTAGGCCGGCGCCGCCGGCCCCCTTTGGACAGGACGTGAACTGACCTCC
>NZ_JAEQNE010000009.1 GCF_016722785.1 Ramlibacter monticola
TCCGGCCTGACGCGCTTCGCTTGCCGAACAGCCGTCAAGGAAGAAAAGACGAAAATCCCCCCGTCCTGGCCTGGAGGAATTTGACCCGGCCACAGGTGGAGGAATTTGAGGTGGCCATCCGGGGACATGGAGTGATTGCAAGCCGAAGGCTGCGGGCGCCAGAAGAGCTAACACCGTCAAGACCATGACGACACGCGAGCGAGGTGGAGTGGCGTTGCTTGCGGTTGGAGAAATGCCAGAGGAGAATGAGGACGTCGGGCGCGTCTGGTCTATGTGGCCGCAACGCGAGCAACGTATCCCTTGAAAGTCCCACCAGTGGACCGCGGAGCTTGGGGCAGCGCCGATTGATGTTCGCCATTGCGTCCTTGAGAGTGCCATCGCGCGTCAAAAGGATGCGCGCGTAGTCGGAAGGGCGATGCGGCCTTCATTGCGGTTGCCACGGAATGAATACAAACTCGAGCTACTACGAAGCAAACGCAAATAGCTTCTTCTCAACGACGGTCTCGGTAGACTTGTCCTCGCTCCGTTCGAGGTTTCTGGCACACGTTCGCACCGGCGGACATGTTTTGGACGCTGGATGCGGGTCTGGTCGAGATGCCAAAGCATTCAGCGAGCAAGGTTTCCGGGTCACGGCGTTCGATGCTTCATCCGCGCTTGCCCAACTCGCTACGGGCTACTGCGGTTTCTCTGTCCAGGTTCGAGCCTTCGACGAAGTGGACGAAGTTGAGGTCTACGACGGAATCTGGTGTTGCGCGAGCCTCCTACACGTATCCACATCCGACATGCCGCGAACGCTCGCGAGCCTGTGGAGAGCGCTGAAGCCGGGCGGTGCGTTGTATGTGAGCTTTAAGCACGGCGAGGGGGAGCAATCCAAGCAGGGCCGCACGTTCACGGACGCCAGCGAGGGCCGCATTCGAGGTTGGCTCGCGCACATTCCGGACGTGGACCGGCTACAAATGTGGCGAACCAAGGACGTACTCCCCAGACGAGATGAGGAATGGCTCAATGCCATAGTCCTCAAATCACCGGCTTCGCCGCGCAAGCCAGTTGCTGGCGGAGCCACAGAGAAGGGCGTCAAGAGATTTTGACTTTGGCTATGGGGAACTGCCGGCCCGCTTAAGCGAGCAGACGGTCTCCCAGTTCACCAGAGTCGGAGCTCCGCGCAATTGGGTTGTGGCGATAACATGCTCGTCTAGAGCGCTTGCTGTGAGATCCTTAACCCACTCCCCACCGCCAAGAAGAGATACTTGTACGCACCAGTAGTTGCCCTCCGGGTCAGGGTAACCAGTTCGAGTCATAGCTTCGGCTGAAGCGATCTCAGCCTCCCCCACGATCCGAAGTAGTTCGACTCGGCCACTCGCGGGGCAGTAAAGCAGGAGTAGTTGGCTCTGGAGAAGCCCTGCGTCCTTCGGAACACCACCAGACCGAGGCTGTGCTCGCACATTGTAGGTGCGGGTTTGGCGCACCCAGTTCCAGTGCTCTTCGCTCTTGAGAAACCCAAGAAGGACAGAAGCCTTGGCAGGCGGTTCCACATAAAGGGGGTGTGTACGTTCGGGGCCGTAGACCTCTGCTTTCCACAAGGTGCTCCGCTCGTGCTGTGTAAAGCGGAGTGCGGCTTGATTTAGCACACGGTCAATAAAGCTGCGAACTGCGTTGGCCCCGGACGCCACTCCGTCCTGAGTTGGGCGCAGCACAAATGCTCCGAGTCCCGGCAAGAGCTCGTGGTATTCGCGGAACTCCCGAGACTCACCACCGGAGCCTGGGTACAAGACATAGGCGCCAGCAGTTCGCCGGATTGCGTCCCTGTAGGCGTGCATCTTCAACAGGTCCTCGCGCCTCACTGAACCTGTGGAACTGCCGGTAGTTGTAGCGGCCTCGGCGTCTACGTCTGTGGAAGCGCCAAAGATTTGCTCCAACGCCTGAACCCTGTACTTGGCATCAAAGTGGATGTGCGTCGGCTCTGGGTCTGGTGTAAAGGAATCTGAACGTGTGATGCTCAGCGTGATGTCCGGGCGCATAGGACGCGTCCAAGACGGGCGCTCCGGCGAACTGGAGTTAAACGTTCTGTTGAAGTGGAGGGCAATATGCAGCCAGCGGCCATCTCGAGCCAGCTCGCCGTGAAGGACGCTCTCCTGTCCGCTTCGTAGGTTGATTGCCAGCCCATCTGGCGAGGCCTTCAGCAATGGTGCGAGAAGGAACGGCTTCCCGATTAGGTCGCCAACGATTTCGGCAATCTGAAGAAACGCCCAGAATTCATAGAGCTCGGCTACGTCGCGCTGCCCTGCCCGATACCTTGCGTCTCGCTTGTGCCAGGTCAGCATGGCCGCGAGCTCGACCTCGATGAAGGTTCTGTAGAAGTCTCTGTATCCTTCGCGCTTCTGCAGAACCTGATTAGTGGAGGGAAACTGTTCTAGCCGACCTACTCCTCGAAAGAGCGGGGCGTCAAGAAGCTCGCTGAGGTGCTCGGCCACGTCGCGTACCTCACGACGTGCTCGGAGGATGACGACGTTGTCGCCCTTCGTTGCAAGCGCGTCTGCGAGTCGCCAGAGCAACCCTTGCCAGTGCTCCAGTGCGTAGAGAATAAAGCGATTCGGAATCGTGTCTAGTGTTTGCTCAGTCCGCGTCGAGATAATCTTTTCAGGTACGGAGCTCAGTCCAGCAAGGTGACCGATCGGGACACGCAGCCCGCCTCCACGCGCGAGTTGCTTCCAGGAGTCAGAGGTCGGCCGCACCCCGCGAGATGCCGGCACAAGCTCCGATGCGATTTCCCAGCTTACATGCGGCGTCAGCGCAATTCGAGCAAACGCCTGGCGTAGTCTGTCGCCCTGCAGTGCTGCCCGCAGGAACTCAAACTGCTCATACAGTGTCGCAGCGTCGCGTCGCTCGTCGACCTCGAAAGCCATGCGCGAAGCCGCGAAGCGCTGCATGACCAACTCGGTCATATGCTCAGCGACATCGCGCAGCATCCAGCGATACTCCGACTTGTAGTCGATTTTCTTGGAGCGGACTTCGAACGAGAAGGCCGCGAGAGGCTCGCCGCGGACGAAGAGCGAGGCGTCCACGGTGCCGGTAGAAAGGTGGGGTCGGAGTCGGCCTGTTCTTCCTGTCTCGTCGTCGACCTCAAAGAGTTCCTGAGGTTCCGTGGTGCTGGGGTGATTGCCAGGAACGGACTTCCACTCAAAACGGTATTCGCTTCCCTCGACAACCTCAAAGGCTGGAACTCCCGGATCTGAGCAGACGACGTTCGCTGCAGCCCAGAGTTCCGGCGTCTTTGCATCCCTCCTCTTCGGCAACCTGTACACCCGAAGCACAGGAGCGTTGTCGCTGGCTTGGCACAGAACCGTGACGGACTCCTGCGCTTGCACGCCTACTCCGTGTAGCTCGCGAACTGATTCACTTGGAGGGCGTACAGCATCCGGCGCACTTTGTCATACGAGATTGGGAGCTGCGCAGGCCCGTTGGAGCCTGTCAGCGCCTCCAACATGGATGAGAGTTCCTTGTCGGATTCGATCACCTCCGGGAGCTGCGTGCAGAAGCGCGCCAGACCAAGAAGCGGCAGTTCCAAACGGCGGCGCGATCCGTGCAGACGCGGTAGAACTTTCTGCATGACGATTCGATCGAGGATTGAATTGACGTCCGGGAAGCCGGCTGCTAGCCCAAACCCTCCGAATCGAAGCGCCTCCTGAAACACGCGGTGGCCGAACTCGAAATGGTGCCGAGAGAGAAAGGCGTGTAATGTCCGGAGGCGAGCTGCGAGCGCGTTCAGGGGCTCCTCTGGCGCATCGGATCCGGAACGCGAAAGCTCGAGAAGGCCGCGTACAAGCTCCATCTCGCCCGGTTGTGCATTCGTTGGCTTGTGTCGCTGCGCCACCAGGTCTTGTGTTGAAACTCGGAACTCAAACGTGTTCGCCCGGTCGAGGACTTTGGGTGAAAACATGTACGTGGTCTCGTCCACGTTGACGGTGCCGACTATGTAGAGATTGGGCGGAAAAGGGATGCTCGTCTCGAGGCCCTTCTTCATGCGCCAGGTCCCCGCGTCAAGTTCCAAGTTGGGCAGGCAATCAAGCCCGCTCTCCATTCCAGACAGAACATCAGCGAAATACCGTTCGACGTGAGCAAGGTTCATTTCGTCAAGCACGAGCAGATAGGGATGGTCTGGGTCTTCATACGCCCTCAGGATGAATGCCAGTGGAGCCGGCACGACCCATGCAGCGCGTCCATCGGCACTCTTTGGGCGGAGTGCGTCCTCGTACCCAAATAGAGCCTCTGAGCCCGTCCAGTCCGGACGTACGGCGGCCACATGCAGCCGGCCCTCCCCTAACCACTCCCCAAAGCGAACGGCAATCTGTGTCTTGCCGGACCCGGAAAGTCCTGTGAGGATCACGAACGGTTTCGCTAGGAGGCTGCACACGAATGCCGCGGCGAGTTCGTTATGGCGCGTTCCGAAGTCGACCCGCGCCGCCCGGAGCGCGGCTGAAAAGCTATTGATGGCGGCTTGGATATCAACCTTGACCGCCAGCTTCTCTGCATCGTCGGGGGATGTTCCCTTCAGCGTTCGATGATATTCGTCAATGACTCCGTCCAGAGCGGCTTCCAGCTCCGGCAGTGGGAGGTGCTTGGATGTATCCCAAGCTGCAGCGACGTAGGAGGATCCGTAGCGATCTGGGCGACCAAGGCCGCGCTCCCGAAACCACTGTTCAACGGTCCTGTTCATGTGGGACTCTTCCCAAGCCGCCTTTGGGCGGTTTTCCTCACTGACACCGTAGCAAAGTAAGAGCTGCTCCTGCGCCTTGTAGTAGAGGAGGACCGGGTAGATGCCCAGAGGTACTGTTTGACCTTCGGCAAGAAACGCAATCCAAGGAATCCGCGCGAAATTCCCTTTGCCGAAGCTAACCTTCACCTGCAATCCGCGATATTCGCCAGGGTAGCCTTGTGTCGAAAGGTCCGTGCCTTCACGGGCTTGTGCGAGGAAGCCGTCCATGAGTGCTGCGATGGGGCTTTCACCCCCGTCGCCGGCCGCAGTGTCATCCTTCAAGAGGATATTGAAGCCTAGGCGACGTAGTAGCCGGAACGCGGGAGACTTCTCGCCGCCAGAGAACTGCTCGCGATCCAGTGGCTCCCCAGTTGCGTGCTTGACCGCCAGCGATAGAACATATTTGGGCGGATATCGCTTTGCCTTGTAGACTAAGTCGTACGCCATTGACGCCGCGCTCGCGGGCACGCCATCTCGGTCAATCTCTTCCAATGCTGCGAGCACATTCGCGGGGGTCACTTCTTCTGTCGCCGCCGAAAAAGTGTCGACGCGCCATTCGTCCCGGAGAGGCTGTATGTAGTAGTCGAGTTGGGTTGTTCCGTGCTGCTGCTCAAGTCGGGTACGGATGTTCTGCAGTTCGCGGTCGATCGCGTCGGGAGAGAGCTTGTCTATCTCTCGGTTGGGTCGCCCGGTGTAGTGCCGCAGGACAGCCCTCCTGTCGGTCTTCCCGAAGATGCGTTCAAATTCATCGGGGAAGAGAAGATACAAAACCATATGCCGCAGTTGCCGCGCTTTCCCGTCCGGCAGCTGCGTAATCCACTCGTCAAATTTCCAGGGGTCGTTCAGGAGAGCCTGACGCCTCTGCTCCGGCTCCGCCTTCAACCTGGACGCGAACGCTACGCAGAACGCCAGCTCGCGCCACTGGTTCTGATTGAATCCTGGGCCCGCGCTGCCGACTCCGCTTAGAACGGCGTCCGACAGCCACTGCTCCGATGAAGATGGAAGGGGTTTGCCAGATCGCGCCCATAATGTTTGGACGGTTTCTCTCTTGTGGCTGGCGGTTAGGCTGCTCGGGCACAGGTACATTGCCCACATCATTTCAGCCGCGAGCATCTTTGCCTCCGGCGAGACGGGCGCTAATTGCTGCTCCAGCTTGTCCTGGAAGTTGCCTGCACCCTCGTCTGGACGCTGAACGAAGTACTTGTCGATTTCCTCAATGCATGCCGGCGTCCAAAGAGCTTGGCCGGACAGCGCCGACCCATCGCTCAAGAGGCAGCTCTTCTTCCAGTGCGCTGCGGCCGAAAGTACCGGTTCAGCGTCGACATCCCCACAAAAGCGGCTCATCTCCGTACCTCCACATGCGGAGCATATCCGCCAAAGCGGAATGAAGCGCCTCAGGGCGGCAGATGATGCACTACCTATGTGCCTTACGGCAAGAAAGCCAAGACTACTGCGGGTTAGATGCGGACTTCCGACCGAGCCCGGTATGCGGCAGCAGTGTCTACTGCTAATGTTGCTTGGGGACTTTGCAAAATGGAGCCGCGCGGAGCCCCGATTTCGTCTTCACCACATTAGACAGTTTGACCACGGAGGGAGAGATCATGGGCGCGACCTTGCTTCCCGACGGCGGTGGCGTGACGGGACTAGCTTCCTTCTACCTGGGGGAGGTCGTAATCGATGACCGGCATCTAGCAGCCCCAGTATGAGCCGCTGCAAAACCCAAACTCAAACTACACGTCTATGTTCGCCGCCCGCAGGGCGTTGGTCTCGATGAAATCCCTCCGCGGCTCCACCTCATCCCCCATCAGCATGGTGAAGACCTTATCCGCCTCGATCGCATCCTCGATCTGCACACGCAGCAGGCGCCGCACAGTGGGATCCATCGTCGTCTCCCATAACTGCTCGGGATTCATCTCACCCAGCCCCTTGTAGCGCTGACGCGCAGTCGACCGCTCGGCCTCGCCAATCAGCCACTTCATCGCCGACCGGAAGTCCCCAACCTTCTCTTCCTTCGCCCGCTCGCCCTCGCCGCGCTTCACGATCGCGCCATCCCCCAGCAACCCGCGGAAGGTCTCCGCAGCTTCGGCCAACGCCTTGTAGTCCGCCCCGTGCACGAAGTCCTGCGTGATGACAGAGGACTTGATGTTGCCGTGGTGGCGACGCGAAATGCGCAGGATCGGCTTGTCGGTCCGGGCGTCGAACTCCCCCGCCACTTCCGCCGGCGCGGCATTCGTCAGCTTGTCGATCTCCTGCAGCTTCGCCTGCAGCTTGACCGCACTCGCCTCGGCTTCGGTCACCGTATCCAGGTTCAGCGACACGCCATCCGCAATCGCGCGAAGCGCTTCCGCATCCATGAACCCGGACAGCCGCTCGATCACGCGCTCCGCAGCCTGGTGCTTGCGAGCCAGTTCGGCCAGCGTGTCACCCTGCAGGGTCGTCGGCGTAACCCCACCCGTCTCCACCTTCGCCCCCAGCAGCGCAATCCGCAGCAGGAACCCATCGAGCTCGGAGCCATCCTTCAGGTACAGCTCCTCCTTGCCCGCCTTCACCTTGTAAAGCGGCGGCTGCGCGATATAGATGTGCCCCCGCTCCACCAACTCCGGCATCTGCCGATAGAAGAACGTCAGCAGCAGCGTCCGGATGTGCGCACCGTCCACGTCCGCGTCGGTCATGATGATGATGCGGTGATAGCGCAGCTTCGCCACGTCGAAGTCGTCCACGCCGCTCTTGCCTGATTCAACCGCCGCCTTGCCGATCCCGGTGCCCAGCGCCGTGATCAGCGTGACGATCTCATTCGACGTCAGCAGCTTCTCGTACCGCGCCTTCTCCACGTTCAGGATCTTGCCCCGCAGCGGCAGGATCGCCTGGAACTTCCGGTCCCGCCCCTGCTTGGCGCTTCCCCCGGCGGAGTCGCCCTCCACGATGTAGATCTCGCACAGCGCCGGATCCTTCTCCTGGCAATCCGCCAGCTTGCCCGGCAAGCCCATGCCATCGAGCACGCCCTTGCGCCGCGTCATCTCGCGCGCCTTGCGAGCCGCCTCGCGGGCGCGCGCGGCTTCCACGATCTTGCCGACGATGATCTTGGCATCGTTGGGCCGCTCCTGCAGGAAGTCGTTCAGCTTGCTGGCCACCACGTCTTCCACCGGGCCGCGCACCTCGCTCGACACCAGCTTGTCCTTGGTCTGGCTCGAGAACTTGGGCTCGGGCACCTTCACGCTCAGTACGCAGGTCAGGCCCTCGCGCATGTCGTCGCCGGAGATCTCGACCTTGGCCTTCTTGGCCAGATCGTTCTCTTCGATGTACTTGTTGATGACGCGCGTCATCGCCGCGCGCAGGCCCGTCAGGTGGGTGCCGCCGTCGCGCTGCGGGATGTTGTTGGTGAAGCAGAGGACCTGTTCGTTGTAGCCGCTGTTCCACTGCATCGCGACTTCCACGCCGATCATCGTGCCCTGGTCGCTCTGCTTCTCGCCGATCGCGTTGAAGGCATTGGGGTGCAGGATCTGCTTGCCCTTGTTGATGAAGTCGACGAAGCCCTTCACGCCGCCGGCGCCGGCGAAGTCGTCTTCCTTGCCGCTGCGCTCGTCGAGCAGGCGGATGCGCACGCCGTTGTTCAGGAAGCTCAGCTCGCGCAGGCGCTTGGACAGGATCTCGTAGTGGAAATCGTAGTTTTCCTTGAAGATCTCGGTGTCCGGCAGGAAGTGCACCTCGGTGCCGCGCTTGTCCGTGTCGCCCAGGATGTGCATGGGGCGGATCAGCGCCGTCTCGCCGTTGGGGCCCGCTTCCTCGTGCACGTCGCCGCTCAGCGTGACGAAGCCCCTGCAGAACTCCAGCACGTGGACCTTGCCTTCGCGCCGCACGGTCACGCGCAGCATCTTCGACAGCGCATTCACGCAGCTCACGCCCACGCCGTGCAGGCCTCCGGATACCTTGTAGCTGTTCTGGTTGAACTTGCCGCCGGCGTGCAGCTCGGTCAGCGCGATCTCGGTGGCGCTGCGCTTGGGCTCGTGCTTGTCGTCCCACTTGATGCCGGTGGGGATGCCGCGGCCGTTGTCGACGACGCTGATCGAGTTGTCGGTGTGGATGGTGACGACGATGTCGTCGCAGTGGCCGGCCAGCGCCTCGTCGATGGAGTTGTCGACCACCTCGAAGACGAGGTGATGCAGGCCCGTGCCGTCGGAGGTGTCGCCGATGTACATGCCCGGGCGCTTGCGCACCGCTTCCAGGCCTTCCAGGATCTGGATGGAACTGGCGCCGTAGTCTCCGAGACCTTCCGGCGGAACGGCCGGCTGGCCGTTGGAGGAATCGCCGTTGTCCGGGAGTGCGGGGGTGTGATCTTGGGCCATAACCTGCTTTGTCTTGCTGTCCTATCCCCGTTCATCGTCATTCCCGCGAAGCGGGAATCCAGAGCGTTCGGGGGAAACCGCGCCGCGCGCGGTCATCGGGAGCCCTGGGCCCCCGCCTTCGCGGGGGTGACGGGATGCGGCGGCGCGTCTCGCCGCCGCGATCAGATGCGCATGGGCATCACCACGTACTTGAAGCTCTGGTTCTCCGGGATCGTGATCAGCGCGCTGCTGTTCGCATCCGCCAGTTCCATCTTCACCATGTCCTGGTCCATGTTCGCGAGCGCGTCGATCAGGTAGGTGACGTTGAAGCCGATCTCGATGTTGTCGCCGGCGTAGTCGATGTCCAGTTCGTCCACCGCCTCTTCCTGCTCGGCGTTGTTGCTCGCCACGCGCAGCGTGCCGCTCTCGATGTTGAGGCGCACGCCCTTGAACTTCTCGCTGGTCAGGATCGCGGTGCGCTGCAGGCTCGCCAGCAGCGGCGCGCGCCCGAGCGTCACGGAGTTCTTGTGGTTCTTCGGGATCACGCGGTTGTAGTCAGGGAACTTGCCCTCGACCAGCTTGGTCACGAATTCCATGCCGCCGAAGGCGAACTTCGCCTGGTTGCTGGCGAACTGCATCTCGATGGCGCCCTCGGCATCCGACAGCAGGCGCTGCAGCTCCAGCACCGTCTTGCGCGGCAGGATCACTTCCTGGCGGGGCACGTCGACGTCGAGCGTGGCGCTGGCGTAGGCGAGGCGGTGGCCGTCGGTGGCCACCAGAGAGAGCTGCCTGCCCTCGGCCACGAACAGGATGCCATTGAGGTAGTAGCGGATGTCGTGCACCGCCATCGCGAAGGAGACCTGATTCAGCAGGTCCTTCAGTGTCTTCTGCGGCACGGCGAACACGGGGCCGAAGCTCGGGGCTTCCTGCACCAACGGGAAGTCCTCGGCCGGCAGCGTCTGCAGCGTGAAGCGGCTCTTGCCGCCCTTGAGGATCACCTTGTTCTGGTTCGACTCGATCGTCACCGTCTGGTCGCCGGGCATGGTGCGCAGGATGTCGATCAGCTTGCGCGCGCCGATGGTCGTGGTGTAGGACCCGGCATCGCCGTCCATGTCGGCGCTGGTGCGGATCTGGATCTCGAGGTCGCTGGTGGTGAACTGCACGTCCTTGCCGGCCTTGCGCAGCAGCACGTTGGCGAGGATGGGCAACGTGTGCCGTTTCTCCACGATGCCGGCCACCGACTGCAGCACCGAGAGCAGTTTTTCTTGCGTTGCCTTCAGGACAATCATGTCTTCCTCTGTTTCTGATTCAGTAGGGGGCGCTGCGGAGCCCCAAAAAGCGTATTTTCGCCTGTTTTGACAAGGGCTTAGGCTGGCTGGGCAGGGGGCGGGGCGGCCGGTTCGCAGCCCCTCCCGGCGTCATTCCCGCGCGGGGGGAATCCAGGGCCTTCCGGGCGCTTCGCTCGCCGCGCGCGCTCCGGGCCCCCGCCTGCGCGGGGGTGACGGAGGAATGCGCCGGGGTGGCGAGGAGGGGCGCGCGGGGAACGGCAGCCGGGATCATCCCTTCAGCGTCTGCTCCAGCACGTGCAACTGCTGGTTCAACTCCGTCAGCTGCTGCCGCTCCGCCGAGATCTTGCGCACGGCGTGCAGCACGGTCGTGTGGTCGCGGCCGCCGAACAGCTCGCCGATCTCGGGCAGGCTCTTCTGGGTCAGCTCCTTGGCCAGGTACATCGCGATCTGGCGCGGGCGGGCGATCGAGGCCGGGCGCTTCTTCGAGTACATGTCGGCGACCTTGATCTTGTAGTAGTCGGCCACCGTCTTCTGGATGTTCTCGACGCTGATCTGCCGGTTCTGGATCGACAGCAGGTCCCGCAGGGCCTCGCGCGCCAGCTGGATCGAGATCTCCTTCTGGTTGAAGCGCGAATAGGCCAGGATCTTGCGCAGCGCGCCTTCCAGCTCCCGCACGTTGGAACGCACGTTCTTGGCCACGAAGAAGGCGACTTCCTCGGGCATCTCGGCGTTCTCCTGCCGGGCCTTGTTGATCAGGATGGCCACGCGCATCTCCAGCTCGGGCGGCTCGATCGCGACCGTGAGGCCGGAATCAAAGCGGGAGATCAGGCGCTCGTGGATGTCCGCCAGGCCCTTCGGATAGGTGTCCGACGTCATCACGATGTGGCTCTTCTTGGCCAGCAGGGCCTCGAAGGCGTTGAAGAACTCTTCCTGCGTCCTGTCCTTGTTGGCGAAGAACTGGACGTCATCTATCAACAGGAGATCCAGGGAGTGGTAGCGCTCCTTGAATTCATCGAAGGTCTTGCGTTGGTACGCCTTCACCACGTCGGAAACGAACTGTTCCGCGTGGATGTAAAGCACCTTCGCCTGCGGCCGATCGGCCAACAACCGGTTACCGACTGCATGCACCAGGTGCGTCTTTCCCAGGCCCACGCCGCCGTAGATGAAGAGCGGGTTGTACAGCTGCCCGGGGGTGCCGGCGACGTGCATGGCGGCCGCGCGGGCCATGCGGTTGGCCGTGCCTTCGACCAGGTTGTCGAAGGTCAGGGCCGTGTTCAGGCGGGTCTTGAAGGCCGCGGAAGCAGGGTCTTCCTCGATGTCCGCGGGCTCCGCGACGGGCGCGTTGGCGGCCACCACGGAAGGCGCAGGATAAGTCCTGACGGTGTTTTCCCGAGGAGTGATCGCTAACTCGAGTTGCACCGGCTGGCCATAGAGCTTCTCCAGCACGGCGTTGATGCGGCCGGCATACTGGGCGCGGATCCAGTCGAGCTTGAAGCGGTTGGCGACGAACAGCGTGACGCGCGAAAAATCGTCGGTGACCTGGGCCGACAGCGGCTTGATCCAGGTGTTGAACTGCTGCTCGGGGAGCTCCTGCGCGAGTTGCTCGACACACGCCTGCCAAAGGCTGTCGCCTGCTTCCAGGCTGGGTGTTGCCGCCAGCCTGCTGTGTTGCCCCTCGCTCATCTTTGCCCCGTCGCTCCTGTGGATTAGTTTTCGCGCACGAAACGGCGCATTCTAGGGCGTCTACACCTTATCCACAAAGGCGATCTGCATGGCCCGACAGCCAGCGTGAAGGGACTTGACATCCAATTCGTTTGCCGGGGAATGCCTTTTCTGCGAGAATGCCGGGTTTTCCCGAGAACCGACCATGAAACGCACCTACCAGCCTTCCAAAGTGCGCCGCGCGCGTACCCACGGCTTCCTCGTCCGGATGAAGACCCGTGGCGGCCGCGCCGTCATCAACGCCCGCCGCGCCAAGGGGCGCAAGCGCCTGGCTGTCTAATCGGCCGCGTCCGATCGCAAGCGCGCGCCTGCGCCTGCCGACCGTGCAGCGGCTGAAGACCCGGGCACAGTACGAGGCAGCGATGGCAGGTGGCACCGTCTCCCGGACGCCGCACTTCGTGCTGCATCGCGCGCCGCTGGCCGCGCCGTCCGAACCCTCCGAGGCCCCCAGTCCGACCACCGGCGCCGCAGGCGCCGTTGCTGTGTCCGGGGCGGGCCGCGCCAGGCCGCTGTTCCCGGTGCGCGAAGAGCCCTGGGTCGGTGCGGTCGTGCCGAAGCGCTGGGCGAAACGGGCGGTCACCCGCAACGGCATCCGGCGCCAGATCTACGCCGTGAGCGCGTCCTACGCCTCGCGCCTGCCCGCAGCCGCCCACGTGGTGCGGCTGCGGATGGACTTCGCCCGCGCGGAATTCCCCAGCGCCTGGTCCGACGCACTGAAGGCCTCGGTGCGGCGCGAACTGCTGCAGTTGTTCGAGCGGGTAGCGGCATGAACATCGCCCAGCGCATCCTGGTCGGCATCGTGAAGGCCTACCGCCTCACGCTGTCGCCGTGGATCGGCTCGGCCTGCCGCTTCACGCCGACCTGTTCCGCCTATGCCCTGCAGGCCCTGCAGGAGCATGGCGCGGCCGCGGGCGCTTATCTCACGGTCACCCGCATCGCGCGCTGCCATCCCTGGTGCGCCGGCGGGCACGATCCCGTCCCGCAAGCGAAGCCACGAATCTTCGCGTTCCTCCATCAGAAGAAACTTCCATGACCGACATCCGCCGCACCATCCTCTGGGTGATCTTCGGCTTCTCCCTCGTCATGCTGTGGGACCAGTGGCAGGTCTTCAACGGCAAGCCGGCGACCTTCTTCCCCTCGCCGCCGAAGCAGAGCGCGACCGCGCCCAAGGGCGCGGCCAGCGCGGTGCCCACGCCGGCGCCCGCGGGCCCCTCCGCGGTGCCGGCCACGGCCAGCGCCGTGGTGCCGGGCGCGGTGCCCGGGGCGTCCCCGGCCGCGTCGCGCGAGCGCATCACGGTGAAGACCGACATGATGGAAGTCGTCTTCGATCCCGAGGGCGCGACCATCGTGCACACGGACTACCCGAAGCTCGCGGGCGACAAGCCGGGCATCCCCTTCGTGCTGCTGGACCAGGGGCCGGACCGCGTGTACGTGGCGCAGTCGGGCCTGATCGGCGGCGACTTCCCGACGCACAAGACGGTGATGGCCGCGGTGCCGGGCGAACGCACGCTGCGCGACGGCCAGAACGACCTGTCCATCCGCTTCGAGTCGCCGGTGCAGGGCGGCGTGAAGCTGGCCAAGACCTACCGGTTCAAGCGCGGTGCCTATGACGTCGAGGTGAAGCACGAGGTGATCAACGCCGGCAGCGCGCCGGTGTCGCCGCAGCTGTACCTGCAGCTCGTGCGCGACGGCAACAAGCTGCCGGGCGAGTCGTCCTTCTATTCCACCTTCACCGGCCCGGCGGTCTACACGCACGAGAAGAAGTTCCAGAAGGTGGAGTTCAGCGACATCGAGAAGGGCAAGGCCGATTTCGAGAAGGCCTCCGGCGACGGCTACGTGGCGATGGTGCAGCACTACTTCGCCAGCGCCTGGCTCCTGCCGGACGGCCTCAAGCGCGACCTGTTCATGCGCAAGGTGGACAACAACCTGTATGCGGCCGGCATGATCACCTCGCTGCCCGCCATCGCCCCCGGGGCGGCGCAGACCGTGGACGCGCGCTTCTTCGCCGGCCCGCAGGAAGAAAAGACGCTGGAGAAGATCTACCCCGGCCTGGACCTGGTGAAGGACTACGGCTGGCTGACCATCCTGGCCAAGCCGCTGTACTGGCTGCTCTCCAAGCTGCACGACTTCATCCGCAACTGGGGCTGGTCCATCATGGCCCTGGTGCTGATCATCAAGATCGCCTTCTACTGGCTGCAGGCCAAGGGCTACGAGAGCATGGCCAAGATGAAGGCCATCAACCCGAAGGTGATGGCCCTGCGCGAGCGCTACAAGGACAACCCGCAGCAGATGCAGCAGGAGATGATGCGCATCTACCGCGAGGAGAAGGTCAACCCGCTGGGCGGCTGCCTGCCGATCTTCATCCAGATCCCGGTGTTCATCGCGCTGTACTGGGTGCTGCTGTCCTCGGTGGAGATGCGCGGCGCGCCCTGGATCGGCTGGATCCACGACCTGTCGCAGAAGGACCCCTACTTCATCCTGCCGGTGGTGATGACGCTGTCGACGCTGCTGCAGACCGCGCTGAACCCGGTCCCGCCGGACCCGATGCAGGCCAAGATGATGTGGTTCATGCCGCTCATCTTCTCGGTGATGTTCTTCTTCTTCCCGGCCGGCCTGGTGCTGTACTGGATCACGAACAACATCCTGTCGATCGCGCAGCAGTGGCTGATCAACACGCGGATGGGGGTGCCGCCGGAGTTCAACCTGCCGAAGTTCCGGTAACTCCGTCATCCCCGCGCAGGCGGGGGATCCAGAAAGGGCCGCTTCGCGGCCCTTTCCTTTTCAAACGCCCTGGATCCCCGCCTCCGCGGAGAGGACGGAGGGCGAGGACAATCGCCCCATGCTCTCCCGCCTCGACCAGCCCATCGCCGCCATCGCCACCGCCCCCGGCCGCGGCGCGGTGGGCATCGTGCGGGTCTCGGCGAAGGACGTGCAGGCGGTGATCGCAGCCGTCTGCGGCCGCGCCCTGCGGCCGCGCGAGGCCACCTACCTGCCCTTCCGCGCCGGCGACGGCAGCGCCATCGACCAGGGCCTCGCGATCCACTTCCCCGCGCCGCATTCCTACACCGGCGAGGACGTGCTGGAACTGCAGGCGCACGGCGGGCCGGTGGTGCTGCAGCTGCTGCTGGCGCGCTGCCTCGAAGCCGGTGCCGCGATGCAGCTGCGCGTCGCCGAGCCTGGCGAGTTCACGCGCCGCGCCTTCCTCAATGGCAAGCTCGATCTCGCGCAGGCCGAGGCCATCGCCGACCTGATCGACGCCAGCACCGAGGCGGCGGCCCGCAGCGCGACGCGCTCGCTGGCCGGCGAGTTCTCGCGCGAGATCCACGCCCTGCGCGATGCGCTGATCGACCTGCGCATGCTGGTCGAGGCCACCCTCGACTTCCCCGAGGAGGAGATCGACTTCCTGCAGAAGGCTGACGCGCAGGGCCAGCTGGACCGGCTGCAGGCCAGGCTCGCGCGCGTGATGCAGCGCGCGCACCAGGGCGCGCTGCTGCGCGAAGGCATCAACGTGGTGATCGCGGGGCAGCCGAACGCCGGCAAGAGCTCTCTGCTCAATGCGCTGGCGGGCGCGGAGCTCGCCATCGTGACGCCGATCCCCGGCACCACGCGCGACGTGGTGCGGCAGACGATCCAGATCGAGGGCGTGCCGCTGCACGTGGTCGACACCGCCGGCCTGCGCGAAGGCGCGGACCAGGTGGAGCAGATCGGCATCGAGCGCGCCTGGGGCCAGATCGAGAAGGCCGACGCGGTGGTGTTCCTCCACGACCTGACGCGCGCGGCGTCCGGGGAGTACCGCGCTGCGGATGAAGCGATCGCGGCGAAGCTGCCGACGGATGTGCCGGTGGTGGATGTGTGGAACAAGAGCGATGCCATGCCCGTCGTTCCCGCGCACGCGGGCATCCAGCTCTCCGCGAAAACCGGCGCAGGCCTCGATGCCTTGCGCAGGAAACTCCTCGAACTCGCCGGCTGGCAGTCCGCCCCCGAGGGCGTCTTCATCGCCCGCGAACGCCACCTGCACGCCCTGCGCCGCGTCGACGCGCATCTCATGGAGGCCGCCGCCCACCTCGCGCGGGAAGCGCAGGCGCTCGACCTGCTGGCGGAAGAACTGCGGCTGGCGCAGAACGCGCTGTCGGAGATCACCGGGGAGTTCAGCGCCGACGATCTGCTGGGAGTGATCTTCAGCCGCTTCTGCATCGGCAAGTAGCCCACGACGTGCATCGGCTATCGAGGCCTGGCCGCCGTCCGAAGATCGAGGGGCCCGGCCTGCCGGATCCTGTTATTCCTGACGCCGCCACCGCTCGTTCCCTCCCGCGCACCGCCCGTCCGCGCAAACCACAGAGGGGCGTTACCCGCGAAGAAAGGCACCGTATCTCGTGTAATTTGCAGGTAACAGCGCTTGTTCGGCACACCGGGCTCCGTTTAACTTGCCGGCATGAATGCGCCTCTTCCGACTCCGGTCAAATTCGACGTGCAGGGCCTGGTGCAGGCCATCGGCCGCAACCAGACCGCAGATGCCTTCCGCCCCCAGCTCAATCCCACCCAGTGGGAAATCCTCGGCTCCTACCTGCAGCCCTTCGCCGTGCGGCAGGGGCAGGTCCTCATCGAGCAGAACGCGACCGACCGCACCGTGTACATCGTGGAATCGGGCGCGCTCACGGTGCACTACGAGGACGACAAGAAACGGCTGCGGCTGGCCAGCGTGGAAGGCGGGTCCGCCGTGGGGGAAGGCGCCTTCTTCACCCGCAACCCGCGCAATGCGACCGTGCAGGCCGCCAGTGCGTGCAAGCTGTGGTCGCTGTCGCCGATCCGCTTCACCGAGCTCTCCAACCGGCAGCCCGCGCTCGCGCTGGAGCTCGCGATGGCGCTCGGCTCGCTGGTGTCGCGGCGGCTGGCCAACCGGCCCAAACGGGTGGCGGTCACCTGAGCGGCACGTGCCGCCTGTCCGGCGCACCGCGACGCTCGTCCCGGAACGCCCGCACGCGTGTGGCGGCGTGGCAAAACCCCTGAAATGCGTCGCGCACTGTCCCTAAACTGGGATCGCGGCGCCCCGATCAACCCCCAGGCAGCGCGCAGGAAGTACCCATGTCCCTCTTCAGCTGGTTCTCTTCGGGCCGGAAAAGCAAGCACGACGCGAGGCCGAGCGGCCTCCCGAGTTCGTCGTTCTCGCGCCTGGACTCCACCAAGCCGGTGAACGGCGCGCAGGCGGCCCACCACGCCTCGCACGGGCGCTCGTCGGAGCGCAAGCACGAACGCAGCGCGAACCGGGAGCACCTGTACGCGGTGGTGCGCGAGGCCATGGTGCGCGCCGGCGTGCTGTCCTCCAGCTACAAGTTCAAGGTGCTGTCGCTCGACCCGCACGGCAAGCAGTACATGGTGATGGTGGACCTGATGCGCGGCGCCGTGAGCGAGTCCTCGCGCATGGCGGAGATCGAGGCGACCGTCGCCCAGTCGGCGCGGGCCAAGTACGACATCCTCGTCACGGCGGTGTACTGGCGCGCCAGCGAGCACGTCTCGGTCGGCGATCCGCGCGTCGGCTCGGTGTCGCAGCCGGCCCCGCTGATGGCGGAGCCGCCGCAGCGCCGCCCGCATTCGCGCCCCGCGCCGCTGGAGAGCATCTCGCGTCCCGCCCCGCTGCAGGCGGTTTCCCGCCCGGCGCCGGTCGATCCCCTGCAGGCCGACGAAGTGGCGGCCTTCCAGAAGGCGCTGAATGCCGGCCTGCGCGGCGAGCGCGCACTGGCCGTGGCGAACGCGGGCCGCGGCGCGGCGCACCAGAACTACACGCTGCTGACCGGATTCGAAGACACCGAGATGGTGGCGGACGACGCGCCGGGGGCGCAGCTGAGCGCGACGCAGTACGGCGCGCTGCGTTGATCACGCGTCATTCCCGCCTGCGCGTGAATGACGACGATCAGTGCCCCGCGAAGTGCACCAGCGTGAACAGGTCCAGCCCGCCTTCGCGCAGCCGCACCGAGCCTCCCAGCTCCGGCAGGTCCACGATGGCCGCCCCTTCGATCACCGTGCCCCCCAGTTTCTCCAGCAGCTTCTTGCCGGCCATCATCGTGCCGCCGGTGGCGATCAGGTCGTCGATCAGCAGCACGCGCTGTCCCGGCTTGACGGCGTCCGTGTGCAGTTCCACCGTCGCACTGCCGTATTCGAGCTCGTAGGTCTCTTCCACCGTCGTGAACGGCAGCTTGCCCTTCTTGCGGATCGGCACGAAGCCCACCCCCAGCTCGTAGGCGATCACGGAGCCGAGGATGAAGCCGCGCGCGTCGAGGCCGGCAACCACGTCCGGGCGGCGGTCCATGTAGCGGTGCACGAAGGCGTCGATCAGGACCCGGAAGACCTTGGGGTCCTGCAGCAGCGGCGTGATGTCGCGGAACTGCACGCCGGGAGCCGGCCAGTCGGGCACGGTGCGGATGTGGCTGCGCAGGTAGTCCCCGACGCCGAACGGAATCTCTTGCATCTCGACTTTCACTTCAGCCCCGAAGGAGCATTTCCTCGGCCTGCGCCAGCGTGTCCGGGCGGCCCGACAGGACGAGAGTATCGCCGTCCTTCAGGGGCGGATCGGAAGCCGGGTCGACGACGCGGCCGTTGCTGCGGCGCAGGCTGACCACGCGCACGCCCTGCTCCCCCAGCGGCAGCTGGCTCAGGGCGCGGCCCAGCGCCTCGGCCTCCGGCGGCAGCGTCACGGTGGCCAGGCGCTCCTGCTCGAAGTCCTGCTCCTCGTCGTCGGCGCCGTGGAAGTAGCCGCGCAGCAGCTGGTAGCGCTCGTCGCGCTGGTGCTGCACGATGCGCAGCACCCGGCGCATCGGGATGCCCGCCAGCGCCAGCGCGTGGCTGGCCAGGATCAGCGAGCCCTCCAGCGTTTCCGGCACGACCTCGGTGGCGCCGGCCTTCTGCAGCTTCTCCAGGTCGTGGTCGTCCTGCGTGCGCACGATCACGGGCACCTGCGGCGCGTGCCGGCGCGCCGCAGCCAGTACCTTCATCGCGGCCGGCACGTCCAGGTAGGTGATCACCACCGCGCTCGCGCGGCCCAGGCCAGCCGCGATCAGCGCCTGCAGCCGGGAGGCGTCGCCGAACACCACCGAATCGCCGGCGGCGCTGGCCTGGCGCACGCGGTCCGGGTCGAGGTCCAGCGCGATGTAGGGAATGCCTTCCTGCCCCAGCATGCGGGCGAGGTTCTGGCCGCAGCGGCCGTAGCCGCACAGGATCACGTGCTTGTTGGCGTTGATCGCGCGGCGCGCGATCTGCGTCATCTGCAGCGACTGCATCAGCCATTCGCTCGCCACCAGCTTCATCACGATCCGGTTGCTCCACTGGATGATGAAGGGCGTGGCCAGCATCGACAGCACCATGCTGGCGAGGACCGGGTTCAGCAGCGCCGGCGGCACCAGCTCGTTCTGCTGCGCCAGCGCCAGCAGCACGAAACCGAACTCGCCGGCCTGCGCCAGGTAGAGGCCGGTGCGCAGCGACACGCCCATGGTGGCGCCGAACAGCCTGGCCAGCGCCGTCACCAGCAGCAGCTTGAACAGCACCGGCGCCACCAGCAGCAGCAGCACCAGGCGCCAGTGCTCCGCCACCGGCCGCCAGTCCAGCAGCATGCCGATCGTGATGAAGAACAGGCCCAGCAACACGTCGTGGAAGGGCCGGATGTCCGCTTCCACCATCACCTTGTATTCGGTCTCGGAGATCAGGATGCCGGCGATGAAGGCGCCCAGCGCCAGCGACAGCCCCGCCATCTCGGTGAGCCAGGCCAGCCCCAGCGTGACCATCAGCAGGTTGAGCACGAACAGCTCGTCGCTCTTGCGCCGCGCCACCAGGGTGAGCCACCAGCGCATGAGCCGCTGGCCCCCGGCCAGCAGCAGCGTGATCAGCGCGGCGCCCTTCACGCTGGCCAGCGCCACCTCGCGCAGCAGCACCTCCGGCGGGCTGCCCAGGGCGGGGATCAGCACCAGCAGCGGCACCACGGCGAGGTCCTGGAACAGCAGCACGCCGACGACGCGCTTGCCGTGCTCGCTATCGAGTTCCAGCCGGTCCGACATCATCTTGACCACGATGGCCGTGCTGCTCATGGCCAGGGCCCCCGAGAGCGCCAGGGTGCTCTGCCAGCCCATGGGCGCCAGCCGGGGGGCGTACCAGGCCAGCGCGAAGGCGCCCAGCGTGGCCGGGACCACGGTCAGCAGCACCTGCGACAGCCCCAGCCCGAACACGTGGGTGCGCATGGCGCGCAGCTTGCCGATGTTGAACTCCAGGCCGATCACGAACATCAGGAACACGACGCCGAATTCGGCCAGGTGGCGCACGCTGTCGGAGTCCTGCGCGAGCGCCAGCGCGTTCGGTCCGATCAGCACCCCGACCACGAGGTAGCCGAGCATCGGCGGCAGACGCACCAACCGGCAGAGCACCACGGCGAGCACGGCGGCCAGCAGGTAGAGCAGGGTCAGCTCGAGCGAGGTCACCCCCCGATGCTATCGGACGGGGCCCTCTAGAATCGGCGGATGACCGTTTCAGCCTCTTCCGTACCGGAGCCGCAGGGCAGCTTCGAGCCCGCGCGCGCCATGCAATTGGCCAAGGACACGCTGGAGATCGAATCGGCTGCGCTGCTGGCCCTCCGGGGCCGTCTCGGCGACAGCTTTGCCCAGGCGGTGCAGGCCATGCTCAGCGTGCGCGGCCGGGTGGTCGTGATGGGCATGGGCAAGAGCGGCCACATCGGCCGCAAGATCGCCGCCACCCTCGCCTCGACCGGAACGGCGGCGATGTTCGTGCACCCCGCCGAGGCGAGCCACGGCGACTTGGGCATGATCAAGCCGATCGACCTCGTGCTGGCGATCTCCAACGGCGGCGAAAGCGACGAGATCACGGTCATCCTGCCGGTGCTCAAGCGCCAGGGCGTGCCCCTGATCGCGATGACGGGCAAGGCCGGCTCCACCCTGGCCCGCCACGCCGACATCGTGCTGGACAGCGGGGTCGAGAAAGAGGCCTGCCCGCTGAACCTGGCGCCCACGGCGAGCACCACCGCGCAGCTCGCGCTGGGCGATGCACTGGCGGTGGCCCTGCTCGATGCGCGCGGCTTCCGGCCCGAGGACTTCGCCCGCTCGCACCCGGGCGGCGCGCTGGGGCGCAAGCTGCTGACGCACCTGGCCGACGTCATGCGCACCGGCGACAACATCCCGGCAGTGCTGCCGGACGCCAGCTTCAGCCAGCTGATGCGCGAGATCACCGCCAAGGGCCTGGGGGCGTCGGCGATCGTCGACGAGGGCGGCCGCGTCCTGGGCATCTTCACCGACGGCGACCTGCGCCGCCTGATCGAGAAGGGCGCGGACCTGCGCAACGTGAAGGCGCGCGAGGTGATGCACTCGAACCCGAAGACCATCTCCGTGGACGCGCTGGCGGCCGAGGCCGCGCAGCAGATGGAACTGCACCGCATCACCAGCGTGCTGGTGGTGGACCGCGACGGCGTCCTGGTCGGCGCAGTCAACAGCAACGACCTGATGCGCGCGAAGGTGATCTGACGTGGCGCCGGCACTGAGCTTCCCGCCCGAGCTGCTGCTGGCCGCGCAGGGCATCCGCGTCGCCTTCTTCGATGTCGACGGCGTGATGACCGACGGCGGCATCCTGTTCTCCGACGAGGGCGAGACGCTCAAGCGCTTCCACATCCTCGACGGCCTCGGGCTCAAGCTGCTGCAGCGCGCGGGCATCACGCCGGTGGTGATCACCGGGCGCGATTCCAAGCCCCTGCGGCGCCGGCTCGAGGCGCTGGGCGTGAAGCACGTGCACTACGGCACCGAGGTGAAGCTGCCGGCCGCCGAGAAGTCGCTGGCCGACCTGGGGCTGGACTGGTCGCAGGCCGCGGCCATGGGCGACGACTGGCCCGACCTGCCGGTGCTGCGCCGCGTGGCCTTCGCCGTGGCGCCGCCGCACGCGCACGTCGAGGTGCGCCACTGCGCGCGGCACGTCACGCAGGCCGCGGCCGGCCAGGGCGCGGCGCGCGAGTTCTGCGATCTCCTGCTGGTCGCCTGCGGACGCTACGCAGAATTGCTGGAGGCCTACCGGTGACGCCGCTGCGCGGCTTCGGCCGTGCCTGGGACCGGATCACGATCTACCTGCCCGTCATCCTGATGGGCCTGCTGGCGCTGGGCACCTACTGGCTGGCCCGCAGCACCCCGACCTTCGCGCCGAACGCACCCGAGCGCCCGCCCACCCACGAGCCGGACTACTTCGTGCGCGGCTTTTCGGTGAAGTCCTTCGACCCGGCCGGTCAACTGAAGAACGAGATCCGTGGCGTGGAGGCGCGCCACTTCGCCGACACCGACACGATGGAGATCGACGAGCCGCGCATCCGCTCCTTCAGCCCCGACGGCGCCGTGGTGGTGGCGAGCGCGAAGCGCGGCATCAGCAACGCCGACGGCTCGCAGGTGCAGTTGATCGGCGACGCGGTGGTCACGCGCGAGGCGGCCGCCGAGCGGCGCGCCGCCGACCCGAAGATGGAAATGCGCGGGGAGTTCCTGCACGCCTACATGGAGCAGGAGCGCGTGATCTCCAACAAGCCGGTGACGCTGCGGCGCGGCGACGACACCTTCCGCGGCAACAGCCTGAACTACGACCACCAGAAGCGCGTGCTGGAACTCTCCGGCGACGTGCGCGGCACGCTGCAGCCGAAGCAGGCAGCGCGCTGATGGCGGCGCCCCTCGCGTTCATCACGGGCGCGTCCAGCGGCATCGGGCAGGCGCTGGCGGCGCGCTATGCACGGGCCGGCTGGCGCCTCGCGCTGGTGGCGCGGCGCAGTGCGGAGATGGCCGAGTGGGCGCGCGCGCAGGGCCTCGCCCCGGAGCGCTGGCGCGCGCTCGGGGCCGACGTCGCCGACCCGGACAGCATCGCGGCGGCGGGTGCGGCCTGCCTCGCCGACCAGGGCGTGCCCGACGTGGTGATCGCCAATGCCGGCATCAGCCTGGGCGTGGACACCGCGCTACGCGAAGACCTGGCCGTGCTGGCGCGTACCTTCGCGGTCAACAACGTGGGGCTGGCCGCCACCTTCCAGCCCTTCATCGCGCCCATGCGGCAGCGGGGCAGCGGGCGCCTGGTCGGCATCGCGAGTGTCGCCGGCATCCGCGGCCTGCCGGGGCACGGCGCGTACTGCGCCAGCAAGGCGGGCGTGATCAGCTTTTGCGAGAGCCTGCGTGGCGAACTGCGCGGCACGGGCGTGCGGGTCGTGACGATCGCGCCCGGCTACATCGACACGCCGCTCACGCGCCAGAACCGCTACGGCATGCCCTTCCTGATGCGCGCGGAGGACTTCGCCGAACGCGCCTTCCGCGTGATCGACGCGGGCCGCAGCTACCGCGTGATCCCGTGGCAGATGGGCGTGGTGGCCAAGCTCCTGCGCGTGCTGCCCGACCCGCTGTTCGACCGGCTCCTCGCGGGGCGCGCGCGCAAGCAGCGGCACGGGGAGGCGTGAGGCCAAGACAAAAGGCTCCCGAAGGAGCCTTTTCGCGATTCGTTCGCGCTCAGTAGTTGTTGTTGCCGCCGCCGCCGCCGTAGCCGCCGCCACCACCGCCGCCCGAGCGCCCGCCGCGCGGGCCGGCGCCATAGGGGCTGCGGAAGCCGCCATCCTGGCCGCCACCACCACCGCCGCCGCCACGGCCACCGTAGCCGCCGCCACCGCCGGAGCGGCCACCGCCGCCGCCGCCATAGCCGCCGCCGCCACCACCGTAGCCGCCGCCGCCACCACCACCGCCGTAGCCGCCGCCACCACCGCCGAAGCCGCGCGGACGGTTCTCCATCGGGCGTGCCTCGTTGACGACGATGCTGCGGCCGCCGAGGGGCTGGCCGTTCATGCCGGTGATGGCAGCCTGCGCCTCGGCGTCGCTGGCCATCTCGACGAAACCAAAGCCCTTGGAACGACCGGTCTCGCGTTCCATCATGACCTTCGCGCTATTGACCTGGCCGAACTGGCTGAAGGCCTGTTCGAGGTCGCTGTCGCGCATCTGGTAGGGCAGGTTGCCTACGTACAGTTTATTGCCCATTCAATGGGACTCCCCAAAAAGCATTTGACGATTAGCGATGGAGTCCCGAAACCGCATTCAACCGACTGACGCGAGAAGGCACCTGTCCAACGCAACCCACGTGTAAAACTTGACCACGCGAACCCATTATGGAGCACATCAGCGTGGCGGTGGCAAGGGGGCCAAACCGCATTCGGATGAAAAAAGGAACGATGGTGCCGTGGCGGAGGCCCAAAACAAAAAGGGCCCGTAGGCCCTTTGTGTGATCGTAAGGACTCGCCTACAGGCGTGTCAGTAACGGTCGCGGCCGTAGCCGCCGCCGCCTTCGCGCCGGCCGCCGCCGAAGCCGCCGCCACCACCGCCGCCTTCACGGCCGCCGCCGAAGCCGCCGCCGTTGCCGCCGCCGCCGAAGCCGCGCGCGCGCGGCTCCATCGGACGGGCTTCGTTCACCACCAGGGCGCGGCCGCCGTTCTGCTGGCCGTTCATGCCCTGGATGGCGGCCTGCGCCTCGGCGGCGCTGCCCATCTCGACGAAGCCGAAGCCCTTGGAACGGCCGGTGTCGCGCTCCATCATGACCTTGGCACTGGCCACGGTGCCGTACTGGCTGAACGCCTGCTGGAGGTCGTCGTCGCGGAAGGAATAGGGGAGGTTCCCCACGTAAAGCTTGTTGCCCATTACGGACTCCTGAGAAAAAACGCTGGAATTAGCGATGGAGTCCGCAAACGCAGCAAAGACACGCGAGACCGACAAACACCGCACACACGGGCCGCCTTCGCGGTCCGAGGCGAGCATTATGCGCGCGATTGCGAACTTGGGTACCCCGGGATGCCCCGAAGGCGTCCTGGCCGCCCCGCCTGCGGCGCCCGCACCACAGGCTGAGCCGGGGAACGGGGCGAAATGACGGCGCGATGCCAATGCGGTTACCAGTTGGCCTCGCGCTCCGGCGTCGAGCCGATGCGGTGGATCGCCAGGTCCGCGCCCTCGTGTTCCTCTTCCGGGGACAGCCGCAGGCCCACCGCGACCTTGAGCACGCCGTAGACCGCGAAGCCTGCGGCGAGCGCCCAGGCCGCGCCCAGCAGGCTGCCGATCAACTGCGCGCCCAGGTTCACCCCGCCCAGGCCCGCGAAGGTCCTGCTGCCGAAGATGCCGCAGGCGATGCCGCCCCACAGGCCGCACAGGCCGTGCAGCGGCCACACGCCCAGCACGTCGTCGATCTTCCAGCGGTTCTGGGTCAGCGTGAACATGAAGACGAAGATCGCGCCCGCAGCGCCGCCCACGGCCAGGGCGCCGATCGGGTGCATCACGTCGCTGCCCGCGCACACCGCCACCAGGCCGGCCAGCGGCCCGTTGTGCACGAAGCCGGGGTCGTTGCGTCCCAGGGCCAGCGCCGCCAGCGTGCCGCCCACCATCGCCAGCAGCGAATTCACGGCCACCAGGCCAGAGACCTTGTCGATGGTCTGCGCGCTCATCACGTTGAAGCCGAACCAGCCCACCGTGAGCACCCAGGCGCCCAGCGCCAGGAAAGGGATGTTGGAGGGCGGGTGCGCGGAGATCGCGCCGTCCTTGCGGTAGCGGTTGCTGCGGGCCCCGAGCAACAGCACCGCGGGCAGCGCGAGCCAGCCCCCCACGGCATGCACCACGATCGAGCCGGCGAAGTCGTGGAACTCCGCGCCGGTGAGCGACTTGATCCAGCCCTGGATGCCGAAGCGCTGGTTCCAGGCCACGCCCTCGAACAGCGGGTAAACGATGCCGACGATGACCGCAGTGGCGATCAGCTGCGGGCCGAAGCGGGCGCGTTCGGCGATGCCGCCGGAGATGATGGCGGGGATCGCGGCGGCGAAGGTGAGCAGGAAGAAGAACTTCACCAGTTCGTAGCCGTTGCGCGCGACGAGCTGGTCGGCGCCCACCAGGAAGCCGGTGCCGTAGGCGACGGCGTAGCCCAGGAGGAAGTAGGCGACGGTCGACACCGAGAAATCCACCAGGATCTTCACCAGCGCATTGACCTGGTTCTTCTTGCGCACGGTGCCCAGTTCGAGGAAGGCAAACCCCGAATGCATGGCCAGGACCAGCATGGCGCCCAGCAGAATGAACAGGACGTCCGCGCCCTGTTTTAGTGCTTCCATTGTTCCCCCAGAGGAATGATTCGCGTCGTTGTGGTGCGTTTTGGCCGTGAATCCGGCCACCGCACCAAACTAAAGCAATATTTGAGCCCATCCGCGTGCATGAGCGGCCGCTGCTACAATACGGCCCAGTCATTGGGGAGTAGCCTCCCTTCACCTCGAAAGGGGCGGTTGTCAACAGACTTGCGCCTCACGGCGCATGGCACCCGCGACGCTTCGGTTTGGCGAGACCTTTGACTGTGCAGCCTCCGTTTCAGGCCGGGGATGCTGCGCAGTCAATGGTGCGTGCGTACCGGCCGGAGTCCCTCTTCCATGCAAGCCTTCCTCGTTTCCACCGGCATCGTCGCGCTCGCCGAAATCGGCGACAAGACGCAGTTGCTGTCCCTCGTGCTGGCCGCGCGCTTCCGCAAGCCCTGGCCGATCGTGCTGGGCATCTTCGTGGCCACCGTGTTCAACCATGCGCTGGCCGGCGCGCTGGGCAGCTGGGTCACCCAGGCGCTCGGCCCGGACTTGCTGCGCTGGGTGCTGGGCGGCTCGTTCATCGCGATGGCCATCTGGATGCTGATCCCCGACAAGATCGACGAAGACGAAGCCGGCGGCAAGCACCGGTTCGGCGTCTTCGGCGCGACGGTGATCGCCTTCTTCCTGGCCGAGATGGGCGACAAGACGCAGATCGCCACCGTGATGCTGGCCGCCGAGTACAACGCCTGGGCCGCGGTCGTGGCCGGCACGACGCTCGGCATGATCATCGCCAATGCGCCGGTGGTCTGGTTCGGCGACCGCCTCATGCGCAAGGTCCCGATCCGCGCGGTGCACGGCGTCGGCGCCGTGGTGTTCCTGGTGCTGGGCGTGCTCGCGCTGCTGAAGTAGGCGGGCTATACTGCCCCCAGCGCCGATTTGCCTCGCTTGCGGGCGCTCAATAAATGCCGCTAAAGAAGGCCGAGACCCGGCCCGCTTCAGCGGGGCCGGGTTTTTTTCGTTCCATGTCCTTCATCGCCACGCCTCGCTCGATGCAGTTCGACGCGCCGCTTGCCCTGCAGAGCGGCGCCTCCATCCGCGGCTACTCGCTCGCCTACGAGACCTACGGCACGCTCGACGCCGACAGGAGCAACGCCGTCCTGATCTGCCACGCGCTCAACGCCTCGCACCACGTGGCGGGCGTCTACGCGGGCCAGGACAAGTCCGAAGGCTGGTGGGACACCATGATCGGCCCCGGCAAGCCGGTGGACACCGACCGCTTCTTCGTCATCGGCGTCAACAACCTGGGCTCCTGCTTCGGCTCGACCGGGCCCATGCACGTGAACCCCGACACGGGCCGCGTGTACGGCGCCGACTTCCCCGTCGTGACGGTGGAAGACTGGGTCCACGCGCAGGCCCGCCTGCTGGACGGCCTGGGCATCCGCAAGCTGGCCGCGGTGATGGGCGGCAGCCTCGGCGGCATGCAGGCGCTGTCGTGGACGCTGCAGTACCCGGAGCGCGTGCGGCACGCGGTGGTGGTCGCCAGCGCGCCCAACCTCACCGCCGAGAACATCGCCTTCAACGAAGTCGCACGGCGCGCGATCGTCACCGACCCGGACTTCCACGGCGGCCACTTCTACGAACATGGCGTCGTGCCCAAGAGGGGGCTGCGCATCGCCCGCATGGTCGGCCACATCACCTACCTGTCCGACGACGTGATGAACGAGAAGTTCGGGCGCCAGCTGCGCGAGGGCATGGACCTGCGCTACACGACGCAGGACATCGAGTTCCAGATCGAGAGCTACCTGCGCTACCAGGGCGACAAGTTCAGCGAGTACTTCGACGCCAACACCTACCTGCTGATCACGCGCGCGCTGGACTACTTCGACCCGGCGGCGCGCCACGGCGGCAGCCTCACCCGCGCGCTGGCCGTCGCCCGGGCGAAGTTCCTGCTGGTCAGCTTCACCACCGACTGGCGCTTCTCGCCGAAACGCAGCCGCGAGATCGTCAAGGCGCTGCTGGACAACGGACGCGACGTCAGCTACGCCGAGATCGACGCGCCGCACGGGCACGATGCCTTCCTGCTGGAGGACCCGCGCTACCTGTCGCTGGTGCGCTCCTATTTCGACCGCATCGCGGCCGAGTCCGTGGCGGCAGCCGCCGACACCCTCGCCGACCTGCCCGCGGGAGCCGTGCTGTGAGCGTCGCCGGGCCGCCCCAGGACGCGAAGGCCCCCTCGGAGGCCAGCGCAGGACACGAAGTGACAAGCGTGGGGGCTCGATGACCGACAAGGCAACCTTGCACACGATCGCGAAGCTGGTGCCGCCGGGCTCGCGCGTGCTGGACCTGGGCTGCGGCGACGGCGCGCTGCTGGACCTGCTGCAGCGCGAGCGCGGCTGCACCGGCTACGGCATCGAGATCGACGACGAGAACCTGCTGGCCTGCGTCAGGCGCGGGGTCAACGTGATCCAGCTGAACCTGGACCAGGGCCTGACCGTCTTCGAGGACGACTCCTTCGACGTGGTGCTGCAGATCGACACCCTGCAGCACCTGCGCAATGCCGAATGGATGCTGCGCGAGACGGCGCGGGTGGGCAAGTTGGGGATCGTCGCCTTCCCCAACTTCGCGCACTGGCCGAACCGGCTGTCCGTCGCGCGCGGCCGCATGCCCGTGACCAAGCGCCTGCCCTACCAGTGGTACGACACGCCCAACATCCGCGTCGGCACCTACAAGGACTTCGAGGTGCTGGCGACCAAGAACCGCCTCACCATCCTGGACGCCTTCGGCCTGCAGGACGGCCAGGAGCGGCGGATGCTGCCCAACCTCACCGCCGGCACCGCGGTGTTCAAGTTCGAGCGGGGCTAGCGCGATGCAGGCGGCCGGCCCTCCCGAGGCGCTGGCCGCGCCCCCCGCGTCCGTGCCTTTCGGCGAGGCGCTGAAGTTCTGGCTCAGGCTGGGCTTCATCAGCTTCGGCGGGCCGGCCGGCCAGATCGCGATCATGCACCGCGAGCTGGTGGAGCAGAAGCGCTGGATCTCGGAGCGGCGCTTCCTGCATGCCCTCAACTACTGCATGCTGCTGCCCGGCCCCGAGGCGCAGCAGCTCGCCACCTACATCGGCTGGCTGATGCACCGCACCTGGGGAGGCATCGTCGCGGGCGCTCTGTTCGTGCTGCCCTCGCTGTTCATCCTGGTCGCGCTGAGCTGGGTCTACCTCGTCTACGGCGAGGTGGACTGGGTGGCGGGCCTGTTCTACGGCATCAAGCCCGCGGTGGCCGCGATCGTGCTGCACGCGGTATGGCGCATCGGCAGCCGCACGCTCCGGAGCCCGCGCCAGGTGCCGCTGCTGTGGGCCATCGCGCTCGCGAGCTTCGCCTGCATCGCCTGGTGGAAGTTGCCCTTTCCCCTGGTCGTCGCGGCGGCGGCACTGGCCGGCGTCGCCGGTGCGCGGATCGCGCCGGCGCAGTTCGCCGCCGGCGGCGGCCACGGCAAGGCGGACAAGCGCTGGGGCCCGGCGCTGATCGACGACCACACGCCCACGCCATCGCACGCCCGGTTCCGCAGGACGCGGCTGGCGCAGGTGGTGGGCGTGGGCGCGGTCCTGTGGCTGCTGCCCATGGCGCTGCTGGTCGTCACGCAGGGATTCGAAGGCACGCTGGCGCGCATGGGATGGTTCTTCACCAAGGCGGCCCTGCTCACCTTCGGCGGGGCGTATGCGGTGCTGCCTTACGTCTACCAGGGCGCGGTGGAGCAGTACCAGTGGCTCACGGGGGCGCAGATGATCGACGGCCTGGCCCTCGGCGAAACCACGCCCGGCCCCCTGATCATGGTCGTGGCCTTCGTCGGCTTCGTGGGTGGCTGGACCCGGCAGGTGCTCGGGCCCGACGCGCTGTTCGCGGGGGCCGCGCTCGCGGCCACGGTGGTCACCTGGTTCACCTTCCTGCCTTCCTTCCTGTTCATCCTGGCGGGCGGGCCGCTGGTGGAGTCCACCCACGGCGACCTGCGCTTCACCGCGCCGCTGACCGCGATCACGGCGGCCGTGGTGGGCGTGATCGGCAGCCTGGCCCTCTTCTTCCTGCTGCACATCGCGCAGGCCCGGCCGGCGCTGGGCCTGCCCGTCGACGGGGTGGCGCTGGCCATCGCGGCCGCGGCCGCCCTCGCGCTGTTCCACTTCAAGGCCGGCGTGATCCCGGTGATCGCCGCATGCGCGCTGCTGGGCATGGCGCTGCGACTCTCCGGCGCCGCCTGACATATGCTTGCGCATCGAACAATGCGGCCCGGGGCCGCCCACATGGAGACACACGCCAGATGAACATCCTGATCACTGGGGGCAGCGGCTTCCTCGGCGCGCGCCTCGCGCGCACGCTTCTTTCCAGGGGCACGCTGGCGCTGGCCGGCGGCGCCGCCCAGCGCATCGCCTCGATCACCCTGACGGACCGCGCGCCGCCGCCGCAGGACCTGCAGGACGACGCGCGCGTGCGCTTCGTCGGCGGCGACCTCAACGAGCTGCTCGCCGGCGGTCAGCTGCCGCAGGCCGGCACCGACTGCGTGTTCCACCTCGCGGCGGCCGTCAGCGGCGAATGCGAGGCCGACTTCGACCTCGGCATGCGCAGCAACTTCGCTGCCACCCAGACGCTGCTGGCGAACTGCCGCGCGCTGGGCACCCGGCCCACGGTGGTGTTCGCGAGTTCGCTGGCCGTGTTCGGCAAGCTGCCGGGCCAGCCCATGCCCACCGGCATCGACGACTTCACCCTGCCCACGCCGCAAAGCAGCTACGGCATCCAGAAGTTCGTCGGCGAGCAGCTGATGGCGGACTACGGCCGCAAGGGCTTCATCCGCGCCCGCAGCGTGCGGCTGATGACCGTGAGCGTGCGCCCCGGGCGGCCCAACGGCGCGGCCTCGGGCTTCCTGTCCGGCATGCTGCGCGAGCCGCTGGCCGGCGTGCGCGCGCAGGTGCCGGTGGCGGCTGCGACGGTGGTGGCGCTGGCCTCGCCGGGCCGCACCATCGAGGGCATCGTCCGCGCCGCGGAAGCGTCGGACGCCGAGTGGGGGCCGCTCACCGCGGTCAACCTGCCGGCCTTGCGCACCACGGTGGGCGAGATGGCCGCGGCGCTGGAGCGGGTGGCCGGCAGCGATGCCGCCGGGCTCCTCGACTGGACGCCGGACCCGGCGATCGAGCGCCTGGTGAGCACCTGGCCCGGCGACGTGAAGTCCACGCGCGCGCAGGGCCTGGGCCTGCGGCCCGACGGCGATTTCGAGAGCATCGTGCGCGAGTACGTGCGCGAGAACCCGCAGGCCGTCAAGCTGCCGGTGCGCTGAACCGGGGGAGCCGCCATGCCGCGTTTCGCCGCCAACCTCTCCATGCTCTATCCGGAGCATGCCTTCCTGGACCGCTTCGAGGCCGCCGCCCGCGACGGCTTCCAGGCGGTCGAGTACCTGTTCCCCTACGACTTCGAGCCGCAGGCGCTGGCCGCGCGACTGCAGGCGAACGGCCTGCAGCAGGTGCTGTTCAATGCGCCGCCCGGCCAGTGGGATGCCGGCGAGCGCGGCCTGGCCTGCCTGCCCGGGCGCGAGAAGGAGTTCCGCGAGGGCATCGCCAAGGCGCTGCGCTACGCCGAGGCGCTCGGCTGCCCGCGCGTGCACGTGATGGCGGGCCTGGTGCCGAAGGACGAGGAGCGCTCGGCCCTGCGCCCGGTCTACATCGAGAACCTGCGCTGGGCGGCGCGCGAGGCCGCGCAGCAGGGCGTGAACCTGCTGCTGGAGCCGATCAACACGCGCGACATCCCCGGCTTCTTCCTCAATCGCCAGGACGAGGCGCACCAACTGCTGTCGGAGATCGGCGCGCTCAACGTGCAGGTGCAGATGGACCTGTACCACTGCCAGATCGTCGAGGGCGACGTCGCCATGAAGATCCGCCAGTACCTGCCGACCGGCCGCGTGGGCCACTTCCAGATCGCCGGCGTGCCGCAGCGGCACGAGCCGGACCTCGGCGAGGTGAACTACGACTACCTGTTCTCGGTGATCGACGAGGTCTCGTCGGCCTGCGGCTGGGACGGCTGGGTGGGCTGCGAGTACCGGCCGGCGCGCGGCGCGCAGCCGGGCGGCACGTCCGCGGGCCTCGGGTGGATGCGCAAGGCTAGGTCTTCTTGAGGATGTCGATGTTGCCGTCGGCCTCGAGGACGGCCATGCGCATGTCCTCGACCTGGCAGTCGGCGGCGCGCAGGGCCTTGTCGAGGTCGCTGCGCGGCACCCGCTGGCTTTTCAGCACGTCGTCGTAGATCACGCCGTCCCGGCCCACCAGCACCGGCTTGCCTTGCATCGCCGCGTCGAAGCGGCGGCTGCGCGAGCTGCCGATGGCGATCAGCACGTCCAGCGCCACGAGGGTCGCCGCCGCGATCAGGCCGCCGGGCAGCGATTGGTCCTGGCCGTTGATGGAGCCGCTGACCGCTTCGGACAGCAGCATCACCACCACCAGGTCGAAGGGCGTGAACTGGCCCACCGTGCGCTTGCCGCTGATGCGCACCATGACCAGCAGCGCGATGTAGACCACGCTGGCGCGGACGACGAATTCCCACCAGGGGGCTTGCATGTCGAACATCCCGTCGTTCTCCCTTGTTACTCTCACGGAAGAGTGATGCAGCCGGATGGCTCAGCCATGTCGGACGAAGGCGGAATCGGATGTGCGCCAGCGCTGGGTTAGGCTTGCCGCATGGCCCTGACCCTGGCGCGTCCCGTCCACAGCGAATTGCTGATCAAGAAGAGCCGTTTCATCGGCTGCGTGCAGCCGGTGGCGGGCCGCCCCGAAGCGCAGCAGGTCGTCGAGTTGCTGCGGGCGCAGCATCCGGGCGCCGCCCACGTCTGCTGGGCCCTGCTGGCCGGCGGCCAGTCCGCGGCCAACGACGACGGCGAGCCGGGCGGCACGGCGGGCCGGCCGATGCTGGAGGTGCTGCGTCACCAGCAGCTCGAAGGCGTGCTGGCGACGGTGGTGCGCTACTTCGGCGGCGTGAAGCTGGGCGCCGGCGGCCTGGTGCGGGCGTACACCGACGCGGTGGCGCAGGCGCTGCTGCAGGCGGAAAAGCTGCCCTTGCGGCGCACGCTGGAGTTCGCCTGCCGGGTGCCGTATTCGCTGGAGGGGCTGGTGCGGCGCGAGCTGCAGGAGGCGGGCGCGAGCCTCGGGCAGGTGCAGCACGGGGAGGCGGTGGAGATCGCGTTCACCGTGACGGAGGATGCGGCGGCGGCGCTGCGCTCCCGGTTGAACGAGTCAGGGCAGGGGCAGCTGCACTGGCTCGATGCCGACTAGCTTCCTTCGCGCAGCTGGCGCAGGAACTCCATCGCCGCCGCCGGATTGCGTTCCTTCGCCGCGCTGATGAAGAACACGAACGCCTCGCTGCGCGGGTCCGCCGCGACCCACTCCTGCGCCCCCTTCACCCAGGCCGCGATGTCGTCCGGCCGGTAGCCGGTGGCGCAGTCCGATTCGCTGCGCATCAGGCGCAGGTACGCCAGCTCGCTGCGCGCATGGGGGATCGAAGGGAACTTGTCCGAGTCCGTGTAGACCGTGGTGCAGCCATTGCGCGCCAGCAGCTCCAGGTACTCCTCGCAGGCGAAGCTGGGATGGCGCACGTCCAGCACGTGGCGCAGCTCCCTTCCGCCCACCTCGCG
Source organism: Ramlibacter monticola (assembly GCF_016722785.1). Taxonomy (GTDB): domain Bacteria; phylum Pseudomonadota; class Gammaproteobacteria; order Burkholderiales; family Burkholderiaceae_C; genus Ramlibacter; species Ramlibacter monticola. The sequence continues at coordinate 33,823 of NZ_JAEQNE010000009.1, forward strand.
CGGCAGCAGGCGCACGAAGGCCTCGAGGTCGTCCGGCCGGAAGGGCGTGGTCGGCATCAGCTGCCACAGCAGGGGCCCCAGCTTGTCGCCCAGTTCGGCGATGCCGCTGCCGACGAAGCGCGCGATGCTGTCGCCCGCCGAGGCCAGCTCCCGCCGGTGGGTGGCGAACCGGTTCGCCTTGAGGGAGAACACGAAGCCCTCCGGCGTTTCATCGCGCCACTTGGCGAAGGTGGAGGGCTGGAAGGTGCTGTAGAAGGTGCCGTTCACCTCGATCGCGGTGAGCTGGCGGCTGGCGTAGTGCAGCTCCTTGCTGTGGGGCAGCCCGGCCGGATAGAAGTTGCTGCGCCAGGGCTCGAAGGTCCAGCCGCCGACGCCGACGTGGATGCGTTGTTCCATAGGGAGGTAGAAGTGAAGGGCCAGGGGACATCCGCGGCGCATCCTAGCCCAGCCACCGGCTGCCGCGTACAGTTGCATGCATGAACAAGCCTCGCGACCTCCCCTCCACGATCCTCGACAGCGTCCGTGCCCTGGACCAGGTCACCCAGCAGTGGGACGGCGACATCGTCCGCCAGCTCACCGACTACATCGCCATTCCCGCCAAGTCGCCCGGCTTCGACCCGCAATGGGAGCAGCACGGCTACATCGAGACGGTGCTGCGCAACGCCGCCAGCTGGGTCGAGGCGCAGAAGGTCCAGGGCCTGAAGCTGGAGATCGTGCGACTGCCGGGCCGCACCCCCGTGCTGTTCTTCGAGATCGAGGGCACCCGGCCCGGGGCGGCCCAGACGATCCTGATGTACGGCCACCTCGACAAGCAGCCCGAGTTCACCGGCTGGCGCGCCGGCCTCGGCCCGTGGACGCCCAAGTACGAAGAGGGCAAGCTCTACGGCCGCGGCGGCGCCGACGACGGCTACGCGGTCTACGCCAGCATCGCCGCGGTGCAGGCGCTCAAGGCGCAGGGCAAGCCGCACGCGCGCATCGTCGGCCTCATCGAGACCTGCGAGGAGTCCGGCTCCTACGACCTGCTGCCCTACGTCGATGCCTTGCGCCCGCGCCTGGGCGACGTCGGCCTGGTGATCTGCCTGGATTCCGGCGCCGGCAACTACGACCAGCTGTGGCTCACCACCTCCCTGCGCGGCCTGGCCGGCGGCACCCTCAAGGTGCAGGTGCTGACCGAGGGCGTGCACTCCGGCGACGCCTCCGGCCTCGTGCCCTCCAGCTTCCGCATCATGCGGCAGGTGCTCGATCGCCTCGAAGACAGCCAGACCGGCCGGCTGCTGCCGGCCAGCTTCCACTGCGAGGTGCCCGCCGATCGGCTGGCGCAGGCGAAGGCGACCGCCGCCATCCTGGGCGAAGAGGTCTACAAGCGCTTCCCCTGGGCCCATGCGGACTGCGGCGGCTCCACCGTGTTCGCGCTGCCGACCACCACCGACCCGGTCGAGGCGCTCGTCAACCGCACCTGGAAGCCGACGCTGTCGGTCACCGGCGCGGAAGGCCTGCCCGCCCTGCAGGACGCCGGCAACGTGCTGCGGCCCTACACCGCCTTCAAGCTGTCGCTGCGCCTGCCGCCCCTGATCGACGCGGGCCAGGCGGTGCAGGAACTCAAGACGCTGCTGGAAGACAACGCCCCCTACCAAGCGGTCGTGACCTTCGAGTCCGGCAGCGCCGCTTCCGGCTGGAACGCGCCGCCCACCACCCCCTGGTTCGAGCAGGCGCTCAATGCCGCCTCGCTGGCGCACTTCGGCGCGCCGGTGGGCTACATCGGCCAGGGCGGCACCATCCCCCTGATGAACATGCTCAGCGCCGGCTTCCCGGCGGCGCAGATGATGGTCTGCGGCGTGTTGGGCCCGCGCAGCAACGCCCACGGGCCCAACGAGTTCCTGCACGTCCCCTACGCCAAGCGCCTGACCGCGGCGGTGGCGGAGGTGATGGCGCAAATGCCCTGAACTGCCGTCCAAACGGGTCATTGACAGGATGGGCCGGCCCGCCATGATCGGGACCGATGAGCCACCCGGGCCCCGAATCGACCCTGACCACCTATACCGCCAGTGACGGAGAGAACCTGGCGGTGCAGGACTGGCATCTGTCGTACGGCGTCCGGCCGCGGGCGCTCGTGCTGCTGGTGCATGGCCTGGGGGAACACGCCGGCCGCTACGACGGGCTGGCGCGGCTCCTGAGCCACTGGGGTTTCCTGGTCCGCGGCTACGACCACTACGGCCATGGCCAGTCCGGCGGCACGCGGGGCGCCCTGCCCCAGCCCCACCGGTTGCTGGACGACCTGGCCGACCTGGTGGAAAGCACCCGCAGCCGCAGCCCGGGCCTGCCGCTCGTCCTGCTGGGCCACAGCCTGGGCGGCCTGGTGGCCGCCGGCCTGGTGGCGCGCGGCATCGCGCCGGTCGACGGCCTGGTGCTGTCCTCGCCGGCGCTGGCGCCGCGCCTGAACCCGCTGCAGAAGCTGCTGCTGGCGGTCGTGCCGCGGGTGGCGCCCGACCTCACTGTCGGCAACGGGCTGGATCCGCGCTACCTGTCGCACGATCCCGAGGTGGTGCAGGCCTACCGCGACGACCCGCTGGTGCACGATCGCATCTCGGGGCGGCTGGCCCGCTTCATCGCCGACGAGGGCGCGCTGGTGCGGTCCTGCGCACCGCGCTGGTCCGTGCCCACGCTGCTGCTGTTCGCCGGCGACGACCACATGGTCGACCCGAAGGGCAGCAAGGTCTTCGCGAAAGCCGCCCCGCGCAACATGGTGGGCGCCCACTGCTTCGCCGGCGCCTACCACGAGGTCTTCAACGAAGCGGGGGCGCAGCCGGTCTTCAGCCACCTGCAGCAGTGGCTGGACGCCCGGTTCTGAACCCGGGCCGCTGACGCGCGGCGGCCCTCTTCACGTGTACTGCAGCTCGATGGCCTGCAGCCGTGCCGGGACGGCGGCCGGCGCCCCGGGCAGCGGGCCTTCGGCCTGCGAGCGCGCGAAATCGAGGAAGGCCCGTGCCGCCGGCGCCAGCTGCTTGCCCACCGGCCAGGCGAACTGCAGCATGCTTTCCAGCGGGAAGCCTTCCACGTCCAGGCAGACCAGTCCGGGCGGCTCGGGCTGCGCGCCCAGCAGGTGGCGGGGCAGGACGGCGACCCCCGCCCCCGCCAGGATCGCTTCCCGGATCGCTTCGTTGCTGCCCAACTCCATCCGGATGCGCGGGGCGAGCCCCCGCCGGGCGAAGGCGGCGAGCGCCGCCTCGACACGGTCCCGCTCACGGCCGACGACTGGCTGCTCATGATTCATTTCTTCTTCGTTTCCCCGCTGGCCATGGAGCTCCTGAAGCTCTACTTCCGCAGCCGCACGGCCGCTGCCGCGCGCAAGCCGGAACCGGCGGGCCCGACTTTCGTCCAACGCGTCGGAGGCAGCAGCATGGACAAGATCCTCGTCCCCGTCCGCGGTACCCGCAACTGCGAGGCCGCGATCCAGCACGTGATCCGTCTCTTCATGAACAACACCGCGCTGGAGATCCACCTGCTGAACGTGCAGCCGCCGTTCCGCATCGACGTGGCGCGCTTCGTGCGCAAGCGCGACCGCGACGGCTTCCACCGCGAGGAGGCCGAGAAGGCGCTGCGCTCCTGCCGCGAGCGGCTGGACCGCTTCGGCATCCCCTACGCCGTGCACGTGCAGGTGGGCGACAGCGCGCGCTGCATCACCCAGACGGCGGAGCGGCTGCACTGCGACCACATCGTGCTGGCCACGGCGCGCAAGAACACGCTGACGCGGCTGGTGGAGGACTCGGTCACCAACCGGGTGATGGAACTCACGACCGTCCCGGTCGAGGTGGTGGCGGGCCAAGGCGTGTCGAACTGGGAGCGCTATGGCATCCCGGCGGCGTTCGCCGCGGTGCTGGCGCTGTTCCTGGCGGCGGCCGAGTGAGGGGCGGGGAGCGCAGGGCAACGCTGCTTTCGGTATGCTGTACGGCATGCAGAAGATCCTCGTCCCCATTGCGGGCTCGCCGAATGACGAGGCCGTCCTCCGGCACGTGGTGCGGCTGGTCCTGCAGGGCAACGCGCTGGAAGTCCACCTGCTGAACGTGCAGACGCCGTTCCGCTGGCACGTCGCGCGCTTCGTTCCCCGCCACGAGCGTGAGGGCTTCTACCGGGAGCAGTCGCGCGACGCCCTGCGGCCCTGCCGCGAGCGGCTCGACCGCGCGCGCATCCCGTACACCGTGCACACCGCGGTGGGCGACAGCGCGCTGTGCATCACGCAGGCGGCGCATCGCCTGCGCTGCGATCGCATCCTGATGGGAACGGCCCGCAAGGATTCGCTGGTGCGGCTGGTGGAGGACTGCGTGGTGAACCGGGTGCTGGAACTCACCACCGTGCCGGTGGAGGTGATCGCGGGGACGGCGGTGTCGAAGTGGGAGCGGTACGGGATTCCGGCGGCCGTCGGAACGCTGCTGGCGATTGCGCTGGCCGATTAGGCGGCCAGCGTCAGCACCGCGAGCGCGGCCAGCGGCGCCGTCTCGGCCCGCAGCACCCGCGGCCCCAGGTGCACTGCCTGCCAGCCGCGCGCCAGCGCGGCATCTTCTTCCGCCGGTGCCAGGCCGCCTTCGGGCCCGCTCAGGAGCGTGACTTCGCCAAGCGATGCCGCCGCCCGCGCCAGCGCCTGCGTGCCCTCGCGCAGCGACAGCACGAAGCCGGGCTTCCCCTGCGCCGCCACCCACGCCACCAGCGGCTGCACCGGATGCACCACCGGCACCCGGTTGCGCCCGCACTGCTCGCAGGCCGCTACCGCCACCGCCTGCCAGTGCGCCTGTTTCTTCTCCGCCCGCTCGCCCGCCAGCCGCAGCACGCTGCGCTCGGCCAGCAGCGGCTGGATCGAGGCGACTCCGAGTTCCGTTGCCTTTTCCACCAGCCAGTCCATGCGTTCGTTGGCGGGCATGCCCAGCGCGAGGTGGACGGCGACGCCGGTCTCGCATTCGAGGTCGCGGTGGGCGGCGACCTGCACGCGCACCTCGGTGCGCCCCATGTGCTCGATCCGCGCGTCGTACTCGCCGCCGCGGCCGTCGAACAGGGTGATGGTGTCTCCCGGCTGCAGGCGCAGCACCTGCACGTGCCGCGCCGCGCCAGCGGCAAGCGCCAGCACGGCGCCGGTGGCGAGGGGCTCGCCGCAGTAGAGGCGGGGCACGGGTCTAGATGCGGCCGAAGGCGTAGCCGGCGACGGCGTCCGTGCCTTCCACCTCGTCGACCAGCCGCGCCAGCGGGGCCAGCTCGCGGTAGCGGTTGGCGGTGGCGCGGATGTACGCGATGAAGCGGGGCGCGTCGGCCAGGTACTTCGGCTTGCCGTCGCGCAAGGTCAGGCGCGCGAAGATGCCCGCCACCTTCAGGTGCCGCTGCAGGCCCATCCACTCGACGCCGCGGTAGAACTCGCCGAAGTCGCTGTCCACCGGCAGGCCGGCCTTCTGCGCCTTCTGCCAGTAGCGAACTGTGACGTCGAGCACGAACTCCTCGTCCCAGCTGAGGAAGGCATCGCGCATCAGGCAGGCGATGTCGTAGGTGATCGGCCCATACACGGCATCCTGGAAGTCGAGCACGCCCAGCCGCGGTTCGGCCGGGTCGCGCGGGATCATCAGGTTGCGCGGCATGAAGTCGCGGTGCACGTAGACGCCGGGCGACGCCAGGTTGCGCTGCACGATCAGCTTGAACTGCGCATCCAGCGTGGCGCGCTGCGCGGCCGTCAGTTCCAACTGCTTGTGTTGCCGCAGGTACCAGTCGGGGAACAGCGCCAGCTCGCGGGCGAGCAGGGCCTCGTCGTAGGGCGGCAGCACCCCGGGCTTCGAGGCGAGCTGCCACGCGACCAGCGCATCCACGGCGCGCAGGTACAGCGACTGGTTCGCCTGCGCATGGGCCGGATCGACCACCTCGATCATGGTCTGCGCGCCCAGGTCGTCCAGCAGCATGAAGCCCTGCGGGGCGTCCCAATCGAGCACGCGCGGCACGTTCAGCCCGGCGTCGGCCATCAGCTGCGCGACCTTTACAAAGGGCTCGCAGTTCTCGCGTTCGGGCGGCGCGTCCATCACGATGAAGGAGCGGCCCGCGCCGTCGATGCGCAGGTAGCGGCGGAAGCTGGCGTCGGCCGAGGCCGGCCGCAGCGTGGCGGGTTGCAGGGCGTGCGCCGGGGCGACCCGGGCGAGCCAGCCGTGGAATGCGGCTTCGCGCCGGGAGTCGCTCCAGGCGACGGCGGAAGGGGAGGGCGCGGAATCGCTCATGGATAATCGATTCTACAAATCCAACGTGGCGCGCCGGAGAACCGGCGCGCTGTCTTCGCCTTCCCGATGCATCACCCGAGAAACAAGGCCTGCGTCGCGCGCTTCGCGCTCAGCCCGGTGGCACTCGTCGCGGCGACGCTGCTGCAGCCCGCGGCCGGCTACGCCCAGGCCCCGGCCGATGGCGAGCCCGCCCCGCGCCTGAAGCCTGCGCCGCAACTGCGCGAGGACATCCCGCCGGCCGCGCGCCCGCAGCTGCCTGTGTTCGTCCAGGGCGACCAGGTGCGCGGCCGTCCCGACGTGGAAACGATCATCGAGGGCAACGCGGAACTGCGGCGCGGCGACACGGTGATCCGGGCCAACCGCATCGAGTACCACCAGCCGGACGACCTGGCACGCGCCAGCGGCAACGTGCGGATCAACAAGGCCGGCAACATCTTCGAAGGCACGCTGCTGGAGCTGAAGGTCGACGCCTTCGAGGGCTTCTTCAACGAGCCGCGCTACCGCTTCCTCCTCAACGACGCCTACGGCGAAGCCGAGCGGATCGAGTTCGCCGACGACAAGCACGCCCTCATCCGCAAGGCGACCTACACGACCTGCCAGCGCAAGCCGGGCCCGGGCTGGATGCCGGACTGGATCCTGCGCGCCGCCTCGATCAGCCTGGACCAGGAAGAGGAAATCGGGGTGGCCAAGGAGGCCGTCCTCAGCTTCAAGGGAGTGCCGCTGCTGCCGGTGCCGTCCCTCAGCTTCCCGCTGGGCGACGGGCGCAAGAGCGGGGTCCTGCCCCCCACCATCGGCCTGGACAACGTGAGCGGGCTGGAGGTCACGCTTCCCTACTACTGGAACATCGCCCCCAACCGCGACGCCACCTTCTATCCGACGATCATGACCCGCCGGGGCGTGGACCTGGGCGGCGAATTCCGCTACCTCGAACCGAGCTACCGGGGCCAGGTCCGCGGCAACTTCATGGCCAACGACCGCCTGCGCGAGCGCGATCGCTGGGGCTTCTCCGGCACGCACGCCCAGAGCGGCCTGCAGCTGCCGGGGCTGGGCACCAGCAACCTGTCGCTCAACCTGAACCGGGTGAGCGACGACGACTACTGGCGCGACTTCTCGCGCGATTCCTCGTCGCTGACGCAGCGCCTGCTGACCAACGACGGCACGCTGGCATGGGCCTGGAAGGACGTCAGCATGAGCGCGCGGGTGCTGCGCTGGCAGACGCTGCAGGACCTGACGGCGCCGATCATCCCGCCGTACAACCGCGCGCCGCAGTTCACCGCCCGCCAGACCCGCACCGCCCTGCCCGGCGGCTTCGACAGCTACGTCGAGGCCGACTACACGCATTTCACGCACAGCATCTCCGACGAGCTGCGCAACCTGTTCCCCACCAACCCGCCGGCGGAGATCACGCAGCCCAACGGGCAGCGCAGCTTCGCCCTGCTGCAGGTGAGCCGCCCGTTCCAGGCGCCCGGCTGGTTCGTGACGCCCAAGGGCCAGCTGCACACGCGGTACTACAACTTCGATGCCGCCACGGCGGCCGGCCAGAGCACGGCCAGCGTCACGGTGCCCACCTTCAGCCTCGACTCGGGGCTGGTGTTCGAGCGGCCCACCCACGTGTTCGGACGCGACTTCCTGCAGACGCTGGAGCCGCGCGCGTTCTACGTCTACACGCCCTTCCGCGACCAGAACAGCCTGCCCAACTACGACTCGGCGCTGAACGACTTCAACTTCGCCAGCATCTACACGGAGAACGCGTTCAGCGGCAACGACCGGATCTCCGACAACAACCTGCTGACGCTGGGCGTGTCCACCCGGCTGATCGACCAGAACACGGGCGCCGAGACGGCGCGCTTCTCGGTGGCCAACCGCCTGCGCTTCAAGGACCAGCTCGTGACCCTGCCCGGGGGCAGCCCGGTGAGCGAGCGCCTGTCGGACCTGCTGTTCGGCGCCTCGGTGAACCTCGTCCCGCGCTGGAGCACCGACATGACGCTGCAGTACAACCCGAAGACCGGGCAGTCGATCCGCTCGACCATCGGTGCGCGCTACAGCCCCGGCAACTACCGGGTGATCAGCGCGGCGTATCGCCTGCAGCGCACCATCCCCAGCGAGCAGATCGACATCGGCTGGCAGTGGCCGCTGAACGACCTGTGGGGCGACAAGGGCCAGGAACTCGGCCCCGGCCGGGGCCAGGGCGAGGGCCGCTGGTACAGCGTGGGCCGCATCAACATCAGCCTGCGGGACGTGAACCAGCCGGCGCCGAGGATCACCGAGGGCGTTCTCGGCCTCGAGTACGACGGCGGCTGCTGGCTGGGGCGCATCGTGTTCGAGCGCATGACGTCCGGCACCGACAGCGCCAACAAGCGCGTCCTGTTCCAGCTCGAGTTCGTCGGATTCAGCCGGCTCGGCTCCAACGCCCTGCAGGCACTCAAGGACAATATCCCCCGTTACCAGTACCTGCGCGAGCGCACCACCGTTCCCAGCCGGTTCAGCAATTACGATTAAAGTGCATAGACGATGAATTCCCGTTTCCTGGCCCTGGTCCTGGCCGGCAGCGCGCTGGCGGCCGGCCTGCCCGCGGCCGCGCAGGGCCTGCGACCCACGCCCCAGCTGGGCGCCGGCCGCCCTGCCGCCCGCGACAGCGGCCCTCGCCCCGCCGACTTCATCGTGGCGGTGGTCAATTCCGAGCCGATCACCAACAACGAGGTGCGCACGCGCATGCTGCGCTACGAGCAGCAGCTCGCGCAGCAGGGCTCCGCCATGCCGCCGCGCGGCCAGCTGGCCCGCGAGGTGCTGGAGCGCCTGATCACCGAGAAGGCGCAACTGCAGGTGGCGCGGGAAACCGGCGTGCGGGTCGACGAAAGCCTGGTGGACCAGGCGGAACTGAACATCGCCCGCCAGAACGGCATCGCCCTGCCCGAACTGCGCCGCCGCATGGGCCAGGAGGGCATCGACGTGGCGCAGTTCCGCGAGGACCTGCGCAACCAGATCCTGCTGCAGCGCCTGCGCGACCGCGAGCTGGAGCAGCGGGTGAAGGTCTCCGACCTCGACGTCGAGCAGTACCTGCGCGAGCAGCAGGACGGCGCCGGCGACCCGGCGCTGACCGAGCTGAACCTCGCCCACATCCTGGTGGCCGTGCCCGACGACGCCGCCCCGGCGCAGGCGGCCCAGGCCGAGGCGAAGGCGCAGCAGCTGTTGCAGCGCGCCCGCGGCGGCGAGGACTTCGGCAAGCTCGCCCGCGAGAACTCCGACGCCGCCGGCGCGGCCTCGAACAGCGGCGTGATCGGCACGCGCACCGCGGACCGGCTGCCGGGCATGTTCGTCGAGGCCACGCGCGATCTGCAGGCGGGCGGCCTCACCGGCGTGCTGCGCTCGGCAGCCGGCTTCCACATCGTCAAGGTGCTGGAAAAGCGCCGGCTCGGGAACGCGGGAGTGGCGGTCACCCAGGCCCATGCCCGGCATATCCTGCTGCGCCCGAACGCGCAGCTGACCGAGGCGGCGGCGCGCCAGAAGCTGGCCGATTTCAAGCGCCGCATCGAGGCTGGCCAGGCCGACTTCGCCCAGCTCGCGCGGGAGAACTCGCAGGACGCCAGCGCCCGCAACGGCGGCGACCTGGGCTGGGCCAGCCCCGGCATGTTCGTACCGGAGTTCGAGGAGGTGCTCGCCGCGCTGAAGCCCGGCCAGATCGCCGACCCGATCGTCAGCCGCTTCGGCGCCCACCTGATCCAGCTGCTGGAGCGCCGCCAGTCCACGCTGTCGGCGCGCGAGCAGCGTGAAGTCGTCCGCAACCTGGTGCGCGAGCGCAAGCTCGACGAAGCCTACGTCCGGTGGGCGCAGGAGGTGCGCGGCCGGGCCTACGTGGAGTACCGCGAGCCTCCCCAATAAATGGGGTCAGATTCCAATTTCCGGCGGCGGCGCCCTTCATGAAGCACGTCGCCCGCAAGCGCTTCGGCCAGCACTTCCTGTCCGACGAGAGCGTCATCGACGCCATCGTGCGCGAGATCGATCCGCGCCCCGGGCAGTCGATGGTGGAGATCGGCCCCGGGCTGGCCGCCCTCACGCAGCCGCTGGTGGAGCGCGTCGGCAAGCTGGCGGTGGTGGAGCTGGATCGCGACCTCGCCGAGCGCCTGCGCCGGCATCCGCAGCTGGAGGTCGTCGAGGCCGACGTGCTCAAGGTGGACTTCCGCGCGCTCGCCGACGCGCGCGGCGCGGCGAAACTGAGGGTGGTGGGCAACCTGCCCTACAACATCTCCAGCCCGATCCTGTTCCACCTGCTGCAGTACGTCGATCGCGTGGCCGACCAGCACTTCATGCTGCAGAAGGAAGTGGTGGACCGCATGGTGGCCGCGCCGGCGACGTCGGACTACGGACGGCTGTCGGTGATGCTGCAGTGGCGCTACGCGATGGAGGACGTGCTGTTCGTGCCGCCCGAAGCCTTCGACCCGCCGCCCAGGGTGGACAGCGCGGTGGTGCGCATGGTGCCGTACGAGCAGCCGGTGGCCGTCGACGAGCAGCTGCTGTCCGAACTGGTGCAGGTGTCCTTCTCGCAGCGGCGCAAGCTGCTGCGCCACACGCTCGGCAAGTGGCTGGAGCAGAAGGGCCACGGCGGCAGGTTCGACCTGCAGCGGCGCGCGGAGGAAGTGCCCGTGCCCGAGTACCTGGACCTCGCGGTGGCGGTGAGCCGGGACGGCGCTGGCTGGTAGGCGCCCAAAAAAAATCCCCGCGGCGCGGGGATTCTCGGGTTTCCCGCCGGCGCGGGAATGACGGCTTCGCCTCAGGCCGCCGCGAGCCAGTAACCCGCATTGAACGGGCTGCTCATGCGAAGCGCCAGCGGCGACACGTCCAGCAGCTTGTCGGTCGGCATCTTCTCGCCGCCGTCCACCACCACCGGGGGCGCCGCCTCGGCCTGGCCTTCGTTGGCCGCGCCGGCCTGCGCCGAGCGGGCGACGGAGAAGGAATAGAAACAGCGGAAAGGCACCTTGCGGTCCGACCAGTAGTCGGCGGTGTCGCGGAAGATGTCCAGCAGCTGCTCGCGCGCTTCCTTGTCGAACTTGCCGTGGGCCGGGATGTGTTCCAGCACCACGATGAAGCCCGGCTGCGGGCCCGATTTGTGCAGCGGGTCCGTCATGCAGTCGTACAGCGCATCGAAGTTCTTGCCGAAATGCGCCGGGAAGGTGAACTGCTGCGCGATCATGTCCAGCACGTCCTGCTTGCTCTGGGCGGTGGCCAGGTTGGCGTACAGGAAATGGTGGCCGAGGGCGCTGGCCGTTTCCTGCAGGTCCTGCACGCGGAACGCGCGGATCGACTGCACGATGTTGCTGCGGATGCCCTTCAGGGGCGTCTCGGAAATATCAACACGAACCGGCTTGTCCATGTCCGTTTCTTTCTCAGTGGTCACAATCTGGTCCCGCTTCATTTCGGATCTACGACGATCTTGCGAAAGCTGGTGTAGTGGTCAGCGGTGTAATAACAGGCGTGCGGCTCCCGGGCAGGACCTCCGCACACGATGCGCCGGGCCCCCCGGTCGCGTGAGCCCGGCGTCTTCACGGTGTATTCGCGGTAATACCCGCGCTTCTCCGCCGGCAGCAATCGCTCCCGGTTTCCGAACACCGTGCCATCCTTGTCGTAGGGGAACGGACCGCCTTGGCGGATCAGTTCGTACGTCTCCAGTCCCTGCCGAGGCAGCTCGGTGACATGCACCGTGGCCGCCGCTGCCGGGGCGTTCCCGTCCTTCCAGCTCCAGGCCTGCGCCTGGGAAAACCCGGTAAGCGCGACGGCCAGAAGACAGCTGGTGAGCGCCAACTTGGCTGCCGCGAATCGGGTCATGAACGGACCTTCTGGGGAGATCTTCAAGGTACGCCAACCGGTACAGTTAAGTACCGGCCTACTATTCACTTCTTTCTCTCCGGGTTAACCCGGAACTTCAAGCCCGGTAGTTTGACGCATGTGTCTCCCAAAAGCAAGCCGCTGCCCAAAAATTGGGCAGCGGGCAAGGCTTTTCGGCGTCGGGAGGCAGGCGCCAAAGTTAGCGCCTGCTGTCGGGTGAACCCTTAGCGTGCCGCGTTGGCGTCGGCCACCACAAGGGCTGCCATGTTGACGATACGGCGCACCGTCGTGCTGGCTGTCAGGATGTGAACCGGCTTGGCCGCTCCCAGCAGCACCGGGCCGATGGCGATGTTGCCGCCCGCGGCCGTCTTCAGCAGGTTGTAGGAGATGTTGGCGGCGTCGATGTTGGGCAGCACCAACAGGTTGGCCTCGCCGGACAGCGTGCTGCGCGGCATGAGCGACTCGCGGCCGTGGGCGTCGAGGGCAATGTCGCCGTGCATCTCGCCGTCCACTTCCATCCAGGGCGCCTGCTCCCGCAGCATGCACAGCGTTTCGCGCATCTTCACGGCGCTCGGCTGGTTGCTGCTGCCGAAGTTGGAGTGGCTCAGCAGCGCGACCTTCGGCTTCAGGCCGAAGCGCAGCATCTCCTCGGCCGCCATCTGGGTGATCTCGGCGAGCTGCTCCGCGCTGGGGTCGTAATTGACGTGCGTGTCCACCAGGAACACCTGGCGGCCGGGCATCATCAGGCCGTTCATGGCGGCGTAGTTCTTCACGCCGGGCCGCTTGCCGATCACCTGGTCGACGTAGCGCAGGTGGATGTCGGTGGTGCCCCAGGTGCCGCAGATCATGCCGTCGACATAATCCTTCTGCAGCATCATGGCGCCGATCAGGGTGAGGCGACGGCGCATCTCGATCTTGGCCATCTGCGCCGTCACGCCCTTGCGCTCGGTCATGCGGTGGTAGGTCTGCCAGAAGTCGCGGTAGCGCTCGTCGAACTCGGTGTTGACCACGTCGTAGTCGCGGCCCTCCTGCAGGCGCAGGCCGAAGTGCTCGACGCGCTCGGCGATGATCTTGGGCCGGCCGATCAGCGTCGGGCGCGCCACCCGCTCGTCGGAGACGATCTGGGCGGCGCGCAGCACCCGCTCTTCCTCGCCTTCGCAGAAGCACACCTTCTTCTTCGGCGCCGAGCGGGCCAGGGCGAAGATCGGCTTCATGGTCGTGCCGGAGGCGTAGACGAAGCTCTGCAGCTTCTCGCGGTAGGCGTCCATGTCCGCGATCGGGCGCGACGCCACGCCGCTGTCGGCCGCGGCTTGGGCCACGGCCGGCGCGATCTTGATCATCAGCCGCGGATCGAAGGGCTTCGGGATCAGGTACTCGGGCCCGAACGCGAGTTTCTCGCCCGCATAGGCCGCCGCCACCACCTCGCTCTGCTCCGCCTGCGCCAGCTCGGCGATGGCGTGCACCGCGGCGATCTCCATCTCCATGGTGATCGTGGTCGCGCCGCAATCGAGCGCGCCGCGGAAGATGTAGGGGAAGCACAGGACGTTGTTGACCTGGTTGGGGTAGTCCGTGCGCCCGGTGGCGATGATGCAGTCGGCCCGCGCAGCCTTCGCGTCTTCCGGCGAGATCTCCGGGTTGGGATTGGCCAGCGCCAGGATCAGCGGGTTGGCCGCCATCGTCTTGACCATGTCCGGCTTCAGCACGCCGCCGGCGGAAAGGCCCAGGAACACGTCGGCGTCCCTGATCACCTCGGACAGGGTGCGGGCGGGGGTCTCCTGCGCGAACTGCTCCTTGTCCGGGTCCATCAGTTCCTTGCGGCCCTTGTAGACCACGCCGGCCAGGTCGGTGACGTAGATGTTCTCGCGCGGCAGGCCCAGCTTCAGCAGCAGGCCCAGGCAGGCCAGGGCGGCGGCGCCGGCGCCGGAGGTCACCAGCTTGACGCTCTTGAAGTCCTTGCCGACCACCTTGAGGCCGTTCATGATCGCCGCGCCGACGACGATGGCCGTGCCGTGCTGGTCGTCGTGGAAGACCGGGATCTTCATGCGCTCGCGCAGCTTGCGCTCCACGTAGAAGCAGTCCGGCGCCTTGATGTCCTCGAGGTTCACGCCGCCGAAGGTGGGCTCCAGCGCCGCGATCACGTCGACCAGCTTGTCCAGGTTCTCCTTCTCGGCGATCTCGATGTCGAACACGTCGATGCCGGCGAACTTCTTGAACAGGACGCCCTTGCCCTCCATCACCGGCTTGGCGGCCAGCGGGCCGATGTCGCCCAGGCCCAGCACGGCGGTGCCGTTGGTGATCACCGCCACCAGGTTGCCCCGGCTGGTGTAGCGGAAGGCGTTGGCCGGATCCTTGACGATCTCCTCGCAGGGCGCCGCGACGCCGGGCGAATAGGCCAGGGACAGGTCGTGCTGGTTGATCAGCTGCTTGGTCGCCGCGATCTGCACCTTCCCGGGGGTGGGGAACTGGTGGTACTCGAGTGCGGCCTGGCGGAGTTCGGCGCGCTTGTCGCGGGACGGCGGGGAATCGGTGGACATGGAATCCAGTCTCCTGGTTGCGGGAACGGCCGGTCGGCGCCCGCGCTTGTTCGGACGAAAAGTTCGCGATTGTAATCCGCGTCGCCGGGAAAACCCTAGTACGGAGCTCTGCGTATCGGAACGCCTTCCATCGTACTGCCGTGGCGGCTGCCGCCGGTTCGACCTCGCATGGCGCTGTTGCGCAAGCTCAGCACGCGGTATGCGCAATCCGCATAGGCTCGCCGACGAGAAGGCAAAGAGCCGCCCGGACCCGGGCGTACAGTTCTTTCCCGCTGAGGAGTCCCCCATGACCGTCACTACCGAAAACCAGCGCGAGGAACGGATCGCTGCCGTGCTCGCGCTGGCCGCCAGCCGACCTGGCCAAGCCGCAGCGCAACCCCTCAATGGCTTCGGCCACGAGTACTTCCGCCAGGTCGACGTCGAGGACCTGGACGAGCGCACCCCGGAAGACCTGCTGGGCGCCTTGTTGTCGCACTGGCAGTTCGGGGCGCAGCGCCAGCCGGGCGCGCCGAAGGTGCGCGTCTTCAGCCCCTCGCCCGGCGAGGACGGCTGGGGTTCGCGCCACACCATCGTCGAGATCGTCAACGACGACATGCCCTTCCTGGTCGATTCGGTCTCGATGGAGATCCATCGCCAGGGCCTCGCCCTCCACCTGCTGGTGCACCCGGTCTACGCGGTGCAGCGCGATGCCAAGGGCTCGCTGCAGTCGATCGCACCGCGGGCCAGCGCGCCGGAGCTGCCGCGTGAATCGTGGATGTACATCGAGGTGGACCGCCTGGTCGATGCGGAACAGCGCGCCAACCTGTGCCGCGGCATCGAGCGCGTGCTCGCGGACGTGCGCGCGGCGGTCAGCGACTGGAAGCCGATGCAGGAGCGCCTGCGCGAGGCCTCCGCCGAACTCGCCTCGCCGCCGGCCAACGTGAGCCCGGAGGAGGCCGCGGAGAGCCGCGCCTTCCTCGACTGGCTGGCGGACGGCCACTTCACCATGCTGGGCTATCGCCAGCACGACCTGGTCGAGGAAGGCGAGGACCTGGCGCTGAAACTGGTGCCGGGCAGCGCGCTGGGCGTGCTGCGCGAAACCGCCGACGCCGTGCCCTCCGCCAGCTTCGCGGCGCTGCCGCCGGCAGCGCGGGCGATGGCACGCACCCCCTCCCCGGTGCTGGTGGTGACCAAGGCCAACACCCGTTCCACCGTGCACCGCGACGGCTACACCGACTACCTGGGCGTGAAACGCTTCGATGCGCAGGGGCGGGTGCTCGGCGAGCACCGCTTCATCGGCCTGTTCACCTCCACGATGTATTCGGCGCGCGTCTCCGAGACGCCGCTGCTGCGCCGCAAGGTGGAGGCGATCGCGCAGCGGGCCGGCTTCGCGCCGCAGGGCCACCTGGCCAAGGCGCTGCAGCACACTCTGGAGACCTTCCCGCGCGACGACCTGTTCCAGATCCCCGAGGACGAGCTCTACGACATCGTGCTGGGCATCCTGGCCGTGGGCGAGCGCCACCGCCTGCGCCTGTTCGCCTGGAAGGACCCATTCGGCCGCTTCGTCTCCTGCCTGGTGTTCGTGCCGCGCGAGGCCTTCTCGACGCAGCTGCGCCTGCGCTTCCAGCGCATCCTGCTGAAGGAACTGAACGGCAGCCACATCGACTTCGACGTGCTGCTCTCGGGCACGCAGCTGGCGCGCATCCACTTCAACGTGCGCATCGCGCCCAAGCCGGTGCCGGCGTTCGACCGCAAGGACCTGGAGCGCAAGCTCGCCGCGGCCGCGCGCCGCTGGGACGACGAGCTGCGCGAGGCGCTGGTCGACGCGGAAGGCGAGGCCGCGGGGCTGGCGCTGGAGCGGCGCTGGGCCAGTGGCTTCCCGGTGGCGTACCGCGAGCAGGTGCCCGCGCGCGCCGCCGTCCACGACATCCGCAAGATCGCGGCGCTCACGCCGGAGGCGCCCTTCGCTCTCGCGCTGTACTGGCCGCTGGGAGCGGCGGAAGGCCGCATCGGCCTCAAGGTGTACCGCCTCGGCGCGCCGGTGATCCTGTCCGACAGCCTGCCCATGCTGGAACACATGGGCGTGCGCGTGCTCGCCGAGGACAACCACCGCATCCAGGATGCCGACAACGCGCAGCCTGTCTGGCTGCACGACTTCGCGCTGCAGGCCCGGCCCAACGAGGAAATCGAGCAGCAGGCGCTGGCCCGCCTGTTCGAGGACGCGTTCGCGCGCGTGTTCCGGGGCGAAGTCGAGAACGACGACTTCAACCGGCTGGTGCTGCTGGCCGGGCTGTCGGCCGAAGAGGTCGTGGTGCTGCGCGCCTATGCCAAGTACCTCAAGCAGGTCGGCTTCGCCGCCTCGCAGGCGACCATCGCGTCGACGCTGGAGGCGCATCCGCGCATCGCGCGCATGCTGGTCTCGCTGTTCCGCCTGCGCTTCGATCCGCAGGCGCACGACGAGCAGGCGGCGGCCTCGCAGGTCAACGCCCTGAACCAGGCGCTGGACAAGGTCAGCAACCTGTCGGAAGACCGGGTGCTGCGGCAGCTGGTGGCGCTGGTGCAGGCCACGCTGCGCACCAACTACTGGCGCACCGGTGTCGGCGCGAGCGGCGCGGCCGGCGCGCGCCGGCCCTTCCTCAGCTTCAAGTTCGATTCGCACAAGGTGCCGGGCCTGCCCGAGCCCCGTCCGCTGTACGAGATCTGGGTCTATTCGCCGCGCTTCGAGGGCATCCACCTGCGCGGCGGCAAGGTCGCGCGCGGCGGCCTGCGCTGGTCCGACCGGCCGGACGACTTCCGCACCGAGGTGCTGGGCCTGGTCAAGGCGCAGATGGTGAAGAACACCGTGATCGTGCCCACCGGCTCCAAGGGCGGTTTCGTGCTGAAGAAGGCGCCGCCCGCCAGCGACCGCGAGGCCTTCATGAAGGAAGGCGTGGCCTGCTACCAGGAGTACCTGCGCGGCCTGCTGGACCTCACCGACAACCTGGTCGCCGGCAAGCCGGTGCCGCCGCCGCAGGTCGTGCGCATCGACGGCGAGGATCCCTACCTCGTGGTGGCCGCCGACAAGGGCACGGCCACCTTCTCGGACTACGCCAACGCGGTCAGCATCGAGTACGGCCACTGGCTGGGCGATGCCTTCGCCTCCGGCGGCAGCCAGGGCTACGACCACAAGGAGATGGGCATCACCGCCCGCGGCGCCTGGGAGAGCGTGAAGCGCCACTTCCGCGAACTGGGGCTCGACACGCAGTCCACCGACTTCACCGTGGTCGGCGTCGGCGACATGTCCGGCGACGTGTTCGGCAACGGCATGCTGCTGTCGAAGCACATCCGGCTGGTGGCGGCCTTCGACCACCGCCACATCTTCATCGACCCGGACCCGCAGGCGGAATCCTCGTTCGCGGAACGCAAGCGCATGTTCGAGCTGCCGCGTTCCTCCTGGGCCGACTACGACACGAAGCTGATTTCCGAGGGTGGCGGCGTCTGGGCCCGCTCCGAGAAGTCGGTGGCGATCTCGCCGCAGGCCCGGCGCGCGCTGGGCATCGAGGCCGAATCGCTGACCCCGGCGGAACTGATGACGGCGATCCTGAAGGCGCCCGTGGACCTCCTCTACAACGGCGGCATCGGCACCTACGTGAAGGCCGCCAGCCAGGCGAATGCCGACGTGGGCGACCGCGCCAACGACGCCGTGCGCATCAACGGCGGCGAGCTGCGCTGCCGCGTCGTCGGCGAAGGCGGCAACCTGGGCTTCACCCAGCGCGGGCGCATCGAGGCGGCGCAGAAGGGCGTGAAGCTCTACACCGACGCGATCGACAACTCCGCCGGTGTCGACACCTCGGACCACGAGGTCAACATCAAGATCCTGCTCGGGCTCGCGCAGGGCGACGGCGAGCTGACCGAGAAGCAGCGCAACACGCTGATGCCGCAGATGACCGACGAGGTCGCGGCGCTGGTGCTGCGAGACAACTACTTCCAGAGCCAGGCGCTGTCGATCGGCGGCCGGCTGGCCAGGCGCCAGCTCGAGGACCAGGCCCGCTTCATCCGCTTCCTGGAGAAGAAGGGCGAGCTGAATCGCGCGATCGAATTCCTGCCGTCCGAGGAAGAGATCGCCGAGCGCGCGGCCAAGGGCCTGGGGCTCACCCACCCCGAGCGCGCGGTCCTGCTCGCCTACAGCAAGATGTGGCTGAACGACGAGCTGCTTGCTTCGGACCTGCCGGAGGACCCGTGGGTCGCCCGGGCGCTGGAGCGCTACTTCCCCGCGCTGCTGAAGGAGAAGTTCGGCGCCTGGATCCCGCGCCATCCGCTGCGCCGCGAGATCATCGCCACCCACGTCCTGAACAGCATGGTGAACCGCGTGGGGCCGACCTTCGTGCACCGGCAGGGCGAGATCACCGGCGCCACGCCGCCGCAGGTCGTGCGCGCCTACCTCGCCACCCGCGAGGTGTTCGGGCTGGTGGGCCTGTGGCAGCAGATCGAGGCGCTGGACAACCTGGTGCCCGACGAAGTGCAGGCCGACATGGTGATCACGCTGCGGGGCCTGCTCACGCGTTCCACCACCTGGTTCCTGCGCTCGCGCCGGCTGTTCGAGCCGACCGAGCAGCAGGTCGCGCGCTTCGCGCCGGCGGTGAAGGCGCTGCGCGGGCACATGGAAGGCGACGCGCCCGAGTCGGCGCGCGCCGCACGCTGGGTCGCGGCCGGGGTGCCGCGCGCGCTGGCCGTGCAGGTGGACAACGCCGAGGCGCTGTTCCACGCGCTGGACGTCGCCGAGATCGCCGAACAGAGCCACAAGCCGCTGGAGTTGACCGCGCAGGTGCACGCCGGCGTGGGCGAGCGCCTGGGCCTGGCGCGCATGCGGCAGCAGATCGAGCAGCTGCCGGCCGACACCTTCTGGCACGAGCTGGCCAAGGTGGCGCTGAGCGACGACCTCAACGATCTGCAACGCTCCATCGCCCGGCAGGCGTTCAGCCACGAGGACGGCGAGGCCGGCCAGGTGCTGGATCGCTGGGAGCAGGGCAACCGCCAGGCGCTGGAGCGGGCGCAGCGGCTGCTGCAGGAACTGCGAGACACGGGCACGGGCGACCTGGCGATGCTGTCGGTGGCCCTGAGGGAGCTGCGGAACCTGGTGTGACGCGCGCCGCATGACGACGCCGTCGCTGGTCGCGCTCGCCGCCCTGGCCGGCATCGCCGGCCTGCTCGTGCGCATGGGGCTGCGCAGGCCGCCCCCCGCCGCCGACCCGGGCGCCCAGCTCGCCCACGCGAAGACCAACGCCCTGCTGCTGCTGGGCGTCATGGGCTGCGCGCTGGTGCTGAGCGTGTCGCTGCCGCCCGGCCTGTTCGCCGACGCATTGCGCACGACGAGCGAGGCCGCGATCGTCGGCGGGCTGGCCGACTGGTTCGCCGTGTCGGCGCTGTTCCGGCCGCTGCCGGTGCCGGTGATCGGCCGCGACACCGACGTGATCGCGCGCAAGAAGGACGAGATCGGCGACAAGCTCGCCGCCTTCGTGCAGGAGAAGTTCCTCGATCCCGATTCGCTGGCGGCGTTGATCCGTCGGCACGACCTCGCCGCCGGCCTGGCGGACTGGCTGACGCAGGAGGAGAACACGCGCCGCCTGGGCGGCTTCCTCGTCAAGTGCGTGGCCGGCTCGCTGCACCTGGTGGAGGAGCAGCGCGTGCAGCAGCTGCTGAAGGACGCGAGCCGCACGCTGCTGGCGCGGGTGGACCTGTCGCGCGGCGCCGCCGAGGTGCTGGACACGCTGACGGAAGGCGGCCGGCACCAGCAGCTGCTGGACCAGGTGATCGCGACGCTGCTGCGGCTGCTGTCTTCGGCGCGCACGCGCGCCATGCTGGCCGACAAGATCATCGAGTGGCTGCGGACCGAGCACTACAAGAAGCAACTCGTGCTGCCGACCGAGTGGATCGGCGAGAAGGGCAGCGAGCTGATCGCGCGCGAGCTGGGACGCTATCTGGACGAGGTGCGCAACGATCCGGGCCACGGGCTGCGGGTCGTGTTCGATGCGCAGGTGGCGCTGCTGATCGAGCGCCTGAAGGAGGACCCGGTGCTGCGGGCGCGCACCGAGGAGATCAAGGCCTGGCTGCTGAACGACGAGGACCTGGGGCGGTATGCCGCGCAGCTGTGGGGCACCTTCTCGCACTGGCTGCACCGCAGCGTGGAGGACGAGGACTCGGGGCTGCACCGTAACCTCATCGCCGCCGGCGGCTGGTTCGGCCGGGAACTGGCCGCCGATCCGGTGCTGCGCTCCACGCTCAACGTGCAGATCGAAACGGCTGCGCGCTCGGCCGCGCCCGAATTCTCGGCCTACCTCACCTCGCACATCCGCGACACCGTGCGCGCCTGGGATGCGCGCGAGATGGCCTCGCAGATCGAACTGAGCATCGGCCCGCAGCTGCAGAAGATCCGCATCAACGGCACCCTGGTGGGCGGCGCGATCGGGCTGGTGCTGTTCGCGGCGGGGGAAACGGTGCGCAGGCTGTCGTGGTGAGGGCTTTTTCGCGCCACGATGCTCTCCGGCCGACCAGGGCCGGAAGGCACGCCCCTCGGTTCAGCGCGCCTTCAATGGAACTCGTGGGACGAGTAGGTGGTCGTGTCGTAGCGGCAGCCTGACGGCAAGGCATTGCGCACCGGCAGCCAGTCGGAGCCGCAAATCCAGTTCTTCACGGACTTGCCCAGGTCGTCGGGCGTGGTCATGGCCGTGATGCCGTCCGACTTGGCGGGAACGAGGTAGATGTAGCGGCCGTCCACCACGCGGTCCAGGTTGCTGATCGGAACCCGGACCACGCCGTCGGAGCTCGTCTGGACCGCGCCGGCGTAATAGCTCACCCCCACGCCCTCGCAGCCCCAGCGCCCCGCCGGCGGCGCGCTGTCCATGATCGTGTAGCTCTCGCCGATCATGTTCTTGCAGCCGCCGAGCGCCATCATCACCTCGCTGAGCTTGGCGCGCCGCGTGTAATCGCGCATCTGCGCGATCGCCACGGAGCTGAGGATCGCGAGGATGCACGCCGTGATGATCAGCTCGATCACCGAGAAGCCCTGTTGTCTTTTGCGTCCCATACGTCCCATGATTCTTCCTCGTTGGTAACGCAAAGCAACTTTCGTGCACCGCAAAACCCGCGGATTTTTTCACGCCCCGCCGAGGTGGGTGACACGTTTTGACATTCCGGTCGTTCCGGGTTGACCAAGGCTGGCACAGCCGTACGAAGGGGCAGACGTCAGTGAGGCCTCACCCCTTCACGCAAACGACCTGCTTCAGCGCGTGCACGACCTCCACCAGGTCCTGCTGCGCCTCCATGACCTTGTCGATGTCCTTGTAGGCCGCCGGCGTCTCGTCGATCACGTCCTTGTCCTTGCGGCATTCGACACCGGCGGTGGCGCGGCGGTGGTCCTCCAGCGTGAAGCGGCGCCTGGCGTCGCCGCGGCTCATCGCGCGGCCGGCCCCGTGCGAGCAGGACTGGAAGCTTTCCGGGTTGCCCTTGCCGCGCACGATGTAGCTGCGCGCGCCCATGCTGCCCGGGATGATTCCCAGTTCGCCCTTCTTCGCGCTCACCGCGCCCTTTCGCGTGACGTACACGTCCTGGCCGAAGTGGGTTTCCTTCTGCACGTAGTTGTGGTGGCAGTTCACCGCCTCGACGTGGGCCTGGAAGTTCTTGCGGACCACGGTCTTCGCGGCCTCGATCACGCGCCGCATCATCACCTCGCGATTGAGCCGCGCGAACTTCTGGGCCCAGCCCACCGCGCGCACGTAGTCGCCGAAGTAGCGCGAGCCTTCCTCGAAGTAGGCGAGGTCGCGGTCCGGCAGGTGCACGTCGTTGCGCATCGCATCCTGCCGGGCCAGCTCGATGAACATCGTGCCGATCGCGTTGCCCACCCCGCGCGAACCCGAGTGCAGCATGAACCAGACGAAGCCCTCCTCGTCCAGGCAGACCTCGACGAAGTGGTTGCCGCCGCCCAGGGTGCCCAGGTGCTTGTGGTGGTTGGTCTTCTCCAGCTTGGGATAGTCGCGGCACAGCTCCGTGAACTCGGGCTCCAGCTGGGCCCAGGCGGTGTCGACCGCTCCGGGCGTCTTCTGCCAGGCGCCCGGATCGCGCGCGCCCGGCGTGCGGCCGTGCGGCACCGCGCGCTCGATCACGGCGCGCAGGGGGCCAAGGTTGTCCGGCAGGTCTTCCGCCGTCAGCGTGGTCTTGCAGGCGATCATCCCGCAGCCGATGTCCACGCCGACGGCGGCGGGGATGATGGCGCGGAAGGTCGGGATCACCGAGCCGACGGTGGCGCCGATGCCGAAGTGCACGTCGGGCATGGCGGCGATATGCCGGAACACGATCGGCAGCCGCGCCGCGTTCTGCAACTGGCGCTTCGCCTCGTCCTCCACCGGCACGCCGCGCGTCCACATCTTCACCGGCACGCCGCCGGGGGTGTCTTCCTGGAGATAGTTCGGTTCTTGTCGCATGCGGGCCGGGTACGACTCTCCCGAAACGCCTAAGTTCCGGGCATATGCCGTGCAGCACAGCCGTGATGAAGCGCACGCATGGGCCGGATGGACTTCATCAGGCAGCAGTTCATCGGTGTCACGAGGAGGCGTTCACGCCGGGACGCCGCTCGGGCCGGCCTGCGTGAGCAGGGTGCGCCGCTTCCCGACCCGCTCCCACGCCTTCTCGTGGAAGAAGAACGCCACCGCCTGCACCGTGGGCTCGACCAGGCTGAGCGTCAGCGCCATCCAGAGATTGCCGGTCACGACGTAGCCCACCACCGCGGCGACCGTGATGTGCATCACGTAGTAGCTCGCGGTCTTCTTCAGCGTTTCGAGGTTGGCTCTGGCGAAGTTGGCCATGGGGTGTTCTCCTTGCACTCCATGGTAGGGAGGCCGGGGCGAAGCGGCCAATTGATCGTCCCTAGCGCCGCGATAGGCGCCCGCCCCCTCAGTCCCGCATCAACGCCTCGATCTCGTCGGCCTTCACCGGCACACCGCGCGTGATCAGGTCGCAGCCCTGGTGCGTGACGATGGCGTCATCCTCGATGCGGATGCCGATGTGGTGGAACTGCTCCGGCACGCCTTCGCCCGGCCGCACGTACAGGCCCGGCTCGATGGTGAGCACCATGCCGGGCTGCAGGATGCGGCTGGGGCGGTTCTTGATGATCTCGCCGGACAGGGGATCCTTCCGCTCGCTCACCTGGCCCACCTCGCCCGGCTCCACGTAGCCGCCGGCGTCGTGCACGTCCATGCCCAGCCAGTGGCCCGTGCGGTGCATGTAGAAGGGGAAGTAGGCGCGCTTCTCGATCACGTCGTCGAGCGTGCCGACCTTGTCCTTCGCCAGCAGGCCGACGTCCAGCATGCCCTGCGCGAGCACCTTTACCGCGGCATCGTGCGGATCGGTGAAGCGCGCGCCCGGCTTCGTGACGGCCGCTGCGGCCTCCTGCGAAGCCAGCACGATGTCGTACAGCGCGCGCTGCGGGCCGGTGAACCTGCCGTCGGCGGGGAAGGTGCGCGTGATGTCGCTGGCATAGCCATCGAGCTCGCAGCCGGCGTCGATCAGCACCAGCTCGCCGGCGCGCACCGGGGCGACGTCGGCGCGGTAGTGCAGGACGCAGGCGTTGGCGCCGGCCGCGACGATGGAGCCGTAGGCGGGGTACTGCGAGCCGCCCATGCGGAACTCGTGCAGCAGTTCGGCGTCGAGGTGGTACTCGCGCAGGTCCCTGCCTTCCCGCAGCATGCGGGCGCTGGTCTTCATGGCACGCACGTGGGCCCGGGCGCTGATCGCGGCGGCGCGGCGCATGATGTCCTGCTCGTGGGCGTCCTTCACCAGGCGCATCTCGTCGAGGACGGCGCACAGGTCGCGCTGCTGCTCGGGGCACAGCGCGCCGTAGCGGACGCGGGCCCGCACCTGGTTCAGCCAGCCGGCCACCCGCTGCTCCAGGCCCTGGTGGGTGGCGAAGGGGAACCAGACGACCTCGCGGTTTTCCAGCAGCTTCGGCACCTGCTGGTCGAGGTCGCCGACGGGGAAGGCGGCGTCGACGCCCAGCGCGCCCACGGCGGCGTCGGGACCGAGGCGGTAACCGTCCCAGATCTCGCGTTCCAGGTCCTTGGGCTGGCAGAACAGCGTGCTGTGGCCGTCGCCGGTCACCACCAGCCAGGCATTGGGTTCGGTGAAGCCGGTGAGGTAGTAGAAGTAGCTGTCGTGCCGGAACAGGAAGTCGGAGTCGCGGTTGCGCTGGCGCTCCGGCGCGGTGGGGAGGATCGCGATGCCGTTGTCCCCCAGCTGCTGGGCCATGCGGGCGCGGCGCTGGGCGTAGACGGAGGTGGGAACGCTGGTGTTCATGGCGTCATTCTGTCGTCATTCAGCGCGGCGAGGCGTTCGGGGGTGCCGACGTCGGTCCAGGCGCCGTGGTAAAGCTCCGCGCTGACCTCGCCCCGGTCCATGGCGGCCCGCAGCAGCGGCGCCAGCGCGAGCTTCTGCCCCTGCGGATTGCCCGCCGGCAGCGACCGGAAGAACGCCTGGCGGAACAGCGCGGTCGTGGAGTACGTGTAGCGGACGTCCGCCTGGTTGAGCGCAAGGCCGTCCGCCGAGAGCCCGAAGTCGCCCTTCACGTTGTGCGGCGGGTTCGGCACCAGGAACAGGTGCGCCAGCTTGCCGCCGGCCACGAAGCGGTCGTACGCCGCCCGCGTGAACAGGAAGTCCGGCATGTAGACGTCGCCCGCCACGATCCAGAACGCGTCGGCCAGCAGCGGCAGCGCGCGCGCGATCCCGCCCGCGGTTTCCAGGGCGCCGCCGAAGTCCCTGCCCTCGTGCGAATACCGGATCCGCACGTCGTCGGCGGTCGCGTGCCCGAAGTGGTCCTCGATCTGCTCGCCCAGCCAGGCCGTGTTGACGACCACGTCGCGGAAGCCGCCGCGGCCGAAGGCTTCCAGGTGGTACTGCATCAGCGGCTTGCCCTTCAGGCGCAGCAGCGGCTTGGGGCAACTGTCGGTCAGCGGCCGCATGCGCTCGCCGCGCCCGGCCGCCAGGATCATGGCCTGCGAAATCAAGAAGCCTCCCCCAGGCTCGTCTGCTGCGCAGCCTTCGCCTCCCCCCTCCGCAAGCGGAGGGGGCGAGCGCCTTCGGGCGGCCGTGCGGCGCTCCGACTCACGCATCCTCCCCGCGATCCAACGAACGCTGCTCGGTCCACTCCGGCTGGAAGCGCTGGACCAGCGCGGCCATCAGCTCGCGCGCCCGGGCGGAGTGGTCGCCGCTGGAGTTGCACACGTAGACGTCGCAGGTCACCGACCTGTCCTGCGGCCAGGTGTGCAGGCACACGTGCGATTCGGCCAGCAGCACGGTGGCGGTCACGCCGCCGGGCCCCTCGGGCGGCGCCGGAAAGGTGTGGAACAGATGCTGCACGGCCTCGAGGCCGACGGATTCGACCGCCGCGAGGCACCAGGCGCCGAGCCGCACCGCATCGGTCAGCCACGCGGGGTCGCAACGGCAGCGGTACAGGTCGGCGGTGAGGTGCAGGCCCTTCATGCCGCCGACTGTACACAGTCGCCGCGGACGCCTGCGCGGGGGTGCCCGGACCCGGTCCATTAAAATGCCGGGTTTCCCCCAATCCCCCCTTCCCGGAGCTGCCCCCGATGGCCAACGATTCCCTGATGGCGAACGCGATCCGCGCGTTGGCCATGGACGCCGTGCAACAAGCGAACTCGGGCCACCCGGGCGCGCCCATGGGCATGGCGGACATCGCCGTCGCCCTCTGGCACCGCCACCTGCGGCATAACCCCAGGAACCCGCACTGGGCCGACCGCGACCGCTTCGTGTTGTCCAACGGCCATGCGTCGATGCTGATCTACGCGCTGCTGCACCTCACCGGCTACGAGCTGCCGGTCGGCGAGCTGAAGGGCTTCCGCCAGCTGCACAGCAAGACCCCCGGCCACCCCGAAGTGGACGTGACCCCGGGCGTCGAGACCACCACCGGCCCGCTGGGCCAGGGCCTGACCAACGCGGTCGGCATGGCGCTGGCGGAGAAGCTGCTGGCCACCGAATTCAACCGCCCCGGCCACGCCATCGTCGACCACCACACCTACGTGTTCCTGGGCGACGGCTGCCTGATGGAAGGCATCAGCCACGAGGCCTTCGCGCTGGCCGGCGCCTGGAAGCTGAACAAGCTGGTCGCGCTGTACGACGACAACGGCATCTCCATCGACGGCCAGGTCACGCCCTGGTACGTCGACGACGTGCCGGGCCGCTTCAAGTCCTACGGCTGGAACGTGGTCGGCCCGGTCGACGGCCACGACATCGAAGCGGTGGACCGCGCCATCGCCGACGCGAAGAACAGCGCCGACAAGCCGACGATCGTCGTCTGCAAGACGCACATCGGCAAGGGTTCGCCCAACCGCGCCAACACCGCCAAGGCCCACGGCGAGCCGCTCGGCGCCGACGAGATCGCGCTGACCCGCACGGCCCTCGGCTGGGAGCACGAGCCCTTCGTCCTGCCGCAGGCCGTGTACGAGGAGTGGGACGCGCGCGCCAAGGGCGACGAGCTCGAAAGCGGCTGGCAGCAGCGCTTCCAGGCCTACGCCGCGGAGCACCCGGAACTGGCGGCCGAATTCACCCGCCGCATGAAGGGCGAGCTGCCGGCGAATTTCGCCCAGGTGGCGGTCGACGCCGTCGTGGCTGCGCACACCAAGGCCGAGACGGTGGCCTCGCGCAAGGCCTCGCAGATCGCGCTGGAAGCCTTCACCGCCGCCCTGCCCGAACTGCTGGGTGGCTCGGCCGACCTGACCGGCTCCAACCTCACCAACACGAAGAGCACTCCGCCCCTGCGCTTCGACCAGGCCGGCGAGGTGGTGCTGGCGGACGGCAAGATCGGCCGCCACATCAACTACGGCGTGCGCGAGTTCGGCATGGCCGCGATCATGAACGGCGTGGCGCTGCATGGCGGCTACATCCCCTACGGCGGCACCTTCCTCACCTTCAGCGACTACAGCCGCAACGCCATCCGCATGGCCGCGCTGATGAAGCGCCGCGTGGTGCACGTGTTCACGCACGATTCCATCGGCCTCGGCGAGGACGGCCCGACCCACCAGTCGATCGAGCACGCCGCCAGCCTGCGCCTGATCCCCAACCTGGACGTCTGGCGTCCCGGCGATACCGCCGAGACGGCGGTGGCCTGGGCGGTCGCGCTGCAGAACAAGCGCCGGCCGACCGCGCTGCTGCTGTCCCGCCAGAACCTCCCCTACGCGCCCAAGGCCGGGCTGGACGAGATCAGCCGCGGCGCCTACGTGCTGGCCGAGCCGAGCGAAGTGGGTGGCGACGAGGCCGAGGCGGTGATCATCGCGACCGGCTCCGAAGTCCAGCTGGCGCTGCGGGCGCAGGAACTGCTGCAGCAGGGCGGCGTCGCCGTGCGCGTGGTTTCCATGCCCAGCACGACCACCTTCGACCGCCAGGACGCGCAGTACAAGCGCAGCGTGCTGCCGGAAGGCATCCCGCGCATCGCCGTCGAGGCCGGCGTGACCGACTTCTGGTGGAAGTACGGCTGCGCTGCCGTGGTCGGCATCGACACCTTCGGCGAGTCCGCGCCCGCCGGGGCGCTGTTCAAGCATTTCGGCTTTACGCCTGACAACGTCGCGGACACCGTCCGGGCGGTGCTCCAGCGCGCGCTGGTCGAGGCATAGTCACGGTCAAGCCCGGCCCGCGGGCCGGGGGCGAGCAGGTTTTGGTTCATCAGGAGTGAATGGAATGGCTATCAAGGTTGGCATCAATGGCTTCGGCCGCATCGGCCGCAACGTGCTGCGCTCGGCCGTGCAGAACTTCTCCGACATCGAGATCGTCGGCATCAACGACCTGCTCGAGCCGGACTACCTCGCGTACATGCTCCAGTACGACTCCGTGCACGGCCGCTTCAAGGGCACCGTCGCCGTCGACGGCAACACGCTGATCGTCAATGGCAAGAAGATCCGCCTGACCGCCGAGAAGGATCCCGCCAACCTGAAGTGGGGCGAGATCGGCGCCGAGGTGGTGATCGAGTCCACCGGCATCTTCCTGACCAAGGACGGCGCGCAGAAGCACATCCAGGCCGGCGCGAAGAAGGTCATCATGTCGGCCCCGTCCAAGGACGACACGCCCATGTTCGTCTTCGGCGTCAACCACCAGAAGTACAACGGCGAGGCGATCATCTCCAACGCCTCCTGCACGACGAACTGCCTGGCGCCCGTCGCCAAGGTGCTGAACGACAAGTGGGGCATCAAGCGCGGCCTGATGACCACCGTGCACGCCGCCACCGCCACGCAGAAGACCGTCGACGGCCCGTCCAACAAGGACTGGCGCGGCGGCCGCGGCATCCTCGAGAACATCATCCCCTCCTCGACCGGCGCGGCCAAGGCGGTGGGCGTGGTGATCCCCGAGCTGAACAAGAAGCTGACCGGCATGTCCTTCCGCGTGCCGACCTCCGACGTCTCGGTGGTCGACCTGACGGTGGAGCTGAACAAGCCCGCCACGTACGAGGAGATCTGCGCCGAGATGAAGGCGCAGAGCGAAGGCGCACTCAAGGGCATCCTGGGCTACACGGAAGACAAGGTGGTGGCGACCGATTTCCGCACCGACCCGCGCACCTCGATCTTCGACGCCGACGCCGGCATCGCGCTGGACTCGACCTTCGTCAAGGTCGTGGCCTGGTACGACAACGAGTGGGGCTATTCGAACAAGTGCCTGGACATGGTGCGCGTGGTGGCGAAGTAAGCCCGCCCCGCTCCGCGAAGGCGCCCTCGGGCGCCTTTTTTTATTTGCATCCGCGGCCATGACACCCTCCAATGGAGGGTTTCCGGTCGGCGGCTTTTGCGTATCCTCGCAAGCCGTCGTGATCGATCGGTTGCAAGGAGCAAGCGATGCGAATGGTCGTTCCAGCCCGGCGGGAGATCGCGGAGGCCGCGGTCTTCCGGAACGCGTGAGCACCATGGAAACGAGCTTGCAGGATCCCACCCCGGCCGCAGGCTGGATCCTGGCCCTGTCGCGCTCTCCCTCCGGCCTGACCTGCTTCCTCACGGACGGCCTCGGTCGCTTCGAACACGCGGACTGCCCCTGGCCGCCCCCGTCCAGCCACGCGGGGCTTCCCGCTTCGGTGCTCCAGGCCGTTGCCCAGAGCAGCGCCGGGGCGCTGCGGCTGCAGCTCGACGAAGCCGTCGACGACTGGCCCTGGGAAGCGGAACTGGAAGGCGCCCGTGCGGGGCTGCAGGTGGCGCGCTACGTGCGCTCGACGGACAACGCAGCGCCCGGTGCGGCGGAGAAGGGGCTCGGGAGCCTTGGCGCGAGCAGCCGGACCGATCCGCTCTGGTGCCACGGCGCGCCGCCCGGCCCGGCCGGGCGCGTCGCGATGGCGGGTGCCCAGGGCGTCGCCGTCATGGTGGTGTCGGATGCGGTGTCCGCGGAGCAGGCCGCGGGCTTCCGCGCCGCGCTGCTGCGCCGGTGGGGCCCGGAGCCCAGGTTCTCCGCGGCCGCGGTGCTCGCCGCGCAGGACTGCGGCCTGTCCCGCGACCAATGGCGCCTCTACGGTGACGCCTGGTTCGCGCCAGCGCAGCCCGAGGACGAGAAGCGCCCGGTCACCAGCATGAACATCGACCTGGTGGACTCGACCCGGCTGCTGCAGGCCTGGGGCGACGAGAACTACGCCCAGGCGCACGGCGCCTTCTACCAGCTGTGCCGACGCATCGTCGTGGAGGAGCACCACGGCCGGCTGGACCAGGACCAGGGCGACGACGGGCTGATGGCCTACTTCGGCCTGGAGCACGCGCGCGAGGATTCGGCGGCCACGGCGGTGCGCGCCGGCTGGGCGCTGGCGGCGGAGGTCACCCGCATCGGGCTCGAAGTCCGCATCGGCATCGCCACCGGCCAGGTAGCCGTGCAGCGGGGGCTGGCCTTCAGCGAGTACATCCACCTCGCCGCGCGCCTGCAGCACCTGGCGAGTCCCAACGGCATCATCGTGTCGGCGGCGACGCACGCCCTGCTCGGCCCCGGCGTGGTCTGCGAGCTCCTGCCCGGGAAGCTGGTGGTCAAGGGCTTCGCCGAACCGCAGGTGGCCTACCGCGTCGTCAGCCTGCCGTCGCCGCACGCCGCGCGCTGGCTCCCCGCCGGCCAGGCGCGCTTCGTCGGGCGCCAGCGTGAGCTGTCGGCCCTGCGTGAGGCCTGGTTCGTGGCGCGTGCCAACCGGCGCGGCCAGTACCACTGCCTGCTGGGCGAGCCCGGCATCGGCAAGACGCGCCTGCTGCACGAGTTCGAGCGCGAGCTGCGCCGCGGCGCCGAGCAGGTCACCGTCCTGCACATCGCCGGCTACGAGGAGATGCAGTCGAGTGCCTTCGCCACGCTGGCCCTGGCCGCGGAACACGCAGGGCTGCAGGAGATCGCCGCCCTGCTGCAGCCGCCGAGGGCGAGCGAGGGAGGTGCCGCGCCGGACGAACCCTTCGACCGCAACGAGCTGCTGGAGCGCCTGGCCGCCGCCTGCCTGCAGGTGGCGCGGCGCGCGCCGATCTGCGTCCTGGTCGATGACGCGCAGTGGCTGGACCCGTCCACCATCGAGTTCGTCGAGCGCCTGCGCTCCCGCGCCGCGACGACGCCGCTGCTGCTGGTCGTGAGCCTGCGCGAGGACGCGCGTGGCATGGTGCGCGGCTTCGACACCGAAGGAGCGCTGACGCTGCAGGCGCTGGACCTGCACGAGTCGCTGGACCTGATCGGCGCGCTGTCCGCCGCCGCGCCGCTGGCGCCCGGCGTCCGCAGCTTCATCGCGGAGCGGGCCGCCGGCATCCCCCTGTTCCTGGAGGAAACGGTCCGCATGGTGGCCCAGCTGGAGAGCGATTCCTCGGAGGCGGTGCATGGCATCCCCGCCACCTTGCAGGGCCTTCTCGCCGCGCGCCTCGACCGGCTCGGGCCGGCGCGCCGGATGGCCCAGCTTGCCGCGGTGCTGGGCGCGGAGTTCCCGGTCAGCCTGTGGGAGGAGGTGCTGGCGGACGCCGACAGCTGGATCCAGAGCGCCCGCACGCCGGGCGCCCGGCAGCGGCTGATGGATGCCGGCGTGCTGGTGGGCGTCGCGGGGGATGGGGGCCGCTGCCGCTTCCGTCACGCGCTGATCCGCGATGCCGCCTACCGCTCGCTGTGGGAGCGCGACCAGAAGCACCTGCACGGCGTGGTGGCGCGCATCCTGGAGCATCACCCGCTGAACGATGGCGGCGCCCTGCGCGCCCACCACCTTTCCGCGGCGGGCGAGTTCGAGTCCGCCGTCGCCGCCTGGGCCGAGGCCGCGCGCGGCGCCGCCGCGGCGGGGGCCGACCGCGAGGCGTTGGTGTTGTCGCAGCACGCACTTGCGCTGCTGCAGAAGCTGCCGGCGACGCCCGCCCTGCAGCAGCAGGCCCTGCAGCTGCACCTGCTGCAGGCCGCCCGCTGCATCGCGCTCGATGGCTATGGCGCGGCCAGCGTCGAATCGGCCTACCTGCGCGCCGCCGCCCTGTGCAATGAAGCCGAGGCCGGCACGATGCGCATCCGCGTGGACCTCGGCCTGGAAGCGTGCTACGCGATGCGGGGCGACCTCCCCCGCGCCCGGGCGCTGGCGGAGAGCGCCGTCAACAACACGCCCTGGGAGGGCAACCTGCGGCTGGCGCTGCAGGCGCGCTGGGCCTGGGCCAACGTGGTGTTCCACCAGGGCGACCTCGTCTCCTCGCTCGACATGGCGGAGCAGTGCCTGGCGCGCTACGAGACCACCCTGCACTATCCGAGCGCCGTGCAGGATCCGGCGATCCTGCTCCTGTGCTACAGCGCCTGGGGCCTGTTCCAGCAAGGCAGCGCGGACGAGGCGCGGCGCCGGATCCAGCGCGCGCTCGCCCTCGCCGACACGCTGGAGCATCCCTTCAGCCTCGCCATCGCGCACGGCTTCGCCGCCAGCGTCGCCATGTTCTGCGGCGAGCACGCGGAGGGGCTCAGGCACGCCGAGGAGGCGATCCGCCGCTGCCGTGCCAAGGCCTTCCAGGCGTGGCTGGCGCACGCGCAGGTGATGCGCGGGCGGCTGCGCGCGGCGCTCGGCGAAACCCGCGCCGGGCTGCAGGACATGGAGGAAGGCTTCCGCCTCTGGACCGAGACCGGCGCGCGGATCACCGCGGCCACCTACCTGGCGCTGCAGGCGGAAGTCCGGCTGGATCTCGGCCAGCCCGAACTCGCGCTCGACAAGCTGACGCTGGCGCAGGAAATCGCGACCCGCCACGGCGAACGCTACTACGAAGCGGAACTCCTGCGCCTGCGCGGTTGCGCCCAGTGGCGCCTGCGCAGGAACGCGGCGCGCGCGGCGGCAGCGCAGGACCTGCTGCAGCAGGCGCTGGCGCTCGCGCGCGAGCAGGGCAACCTGGGCTTCGCCCTGCGCAGCGCGGTGGCGCTCGGGCGCACCTGGGCGGAACGGGGGGAGGCGGCGCGCGCCGCCGCACTCGTCCGGGACGCGATGCAGGCCGTGCCGGGCCACCGCAGCACGCTCGACCTGCGCACCGCGCGGGCCCTGCACCAGGAATGGGTCGGCAGCGGTGCCGAGCAAGAACACGAAAGGGACTGACGATGCGCCGGTTCGACCGCCCGGAAGTCAAGCTCGCCCAGCTGGACGCGCTGCGCAACGAGCAGAGAACCCGCTTGCAGTTCGACTGGTGGTGCGACGACGAGGACCGGGCCCGGTACCTGGAGGCCCTGGGCGGCAAGCTGGAGTGGATCTACAGCCGCGCGCCGGTCGAGGACGATCCGGCGCCGCCGCGCTCGGTCCCCGCCAGGCAGGGGCTGGCGAAGGTGGCCCTGGTCTCCGACCCGCAGCAGGTCGTCGATGCGTTGTCCAATCCGCACGACTACCTCAATATCCCGTACGCGGAGCTGGGAGGGGCGAGCTTCATGCTCGCGCTCGATCCTCCCCGGGATGGCGGCACGGACTGGCACGCGGTGCAGCGCAAGGTCGTCGAGGACCTGTTCGCCCGGTTCGCACCGGGCCAGCTCCGGCGCGCGGCGACATGGGCGGTCGAACAGGCCGCCATCCTGAGCCTGCGCTCCGAGGTGTTCGACCTGGCCGAATTCGCGGAGCAGGCCGCGCTGCGCTACTTCGGTCTGGTGTTCGGTTACGCGAGCGCCGACCACGTGCCGCTGGAGAACGCCGCCCGCCACGGCTACCGTGCGCTGCAGTACGTCATCGTGGGCCGGCACTTCGTCAGCGAGCCGGGCACGCTGCCCGCCGCACAGCAGGCGCTGGGGCAGCTGGCCGCGCGCACCGCCTCCCTCATCGACGAATACGCCACGCTGAAGCGCGTGCCCCGGCAGCCCTCCCGGCTGGGGGTGCCCAGGCCGGACGCGGATTGGCCGACGGGGGTGCAGCCCTGGTCCGAGATCGGCCTGAGCTCCCTCGGCCAGCCCGCGCTGAGGCAGCTGCCTGAACTGGCGCAGGACCTGAGCGGGCAGGACCTCTGCAACGTCGTCGGCGGGCTGCTGGTGGGCATGGTCGGCAACGTGCAGACCAGCATCTGCCAGGTCGTGCAGGACCTGATGCGCGCCCCGACCGAGCTGCAACGGCTGAAGGACTACCTCGCCGTCCACCCGCTCAGGCAGGATGCCGCGGAGGTGCCCCTGGCAGCCTGTGGGGGGGAGGCGAAGAAGCCGGCCTCGGGGCCGGCCGCGCAAGGACAGCGCGACGAGGTCGCCGAGTACCTGGGGCGGAGGCTGAGGGCCAGGCCGCCCGTGCCCTTCCTGCCCCGGCGGACCCGCGAGGGGCTGAAGGGGATCGGCGAGGTCCCGATCGAAGCCCCCACGGACTGCATCCTCGTCCTGCCGGGAAGCGGCCACCCCGACTGCCCCTGGGGAGGCAGCAAGGAGAAGTTCCGTCATTCCTGCCTGGGCCGCGACTTCGTCCAGCCCTTGCTCGAGGTGCTGACCCGGCGCGTCGTGGCGCTGCCCGATCTCGAAGAGCTCCTGGACAGCGTCACCGGCGAGGTGCTCGATCCCGTGCGGCTCTGGGGCTTCGGCTGCCTGCGCTACGGGCTGCGCCACCGGCGCGAGAAGCTGCGCGTGCAGCAGCCCCTGATCGTCGTCATGCCCGTCAAGTCGCCGGTCGCCGTGCACGCGGAGTACCTGCGCGCGGTGATCCGTACCGGCGCGCCCCGCATCCAGTGGGCGCTGGACGACTCGAGGATGGTGCACGTGGCCTGGTTCGAGTTCATGCAGGAGGACTCGCTGCTGGCGCTGCGCACCGTGTACGACGGCGACTTCGACACCTACATCCAGCACTTCGCGCTGCGCGCGGGCGACCTGTTCGACCAGCTGTTCGCCCACATCGAGGGCGGCCCCCCGATGCCGGTGGCGGAGCATCCGCACGAGTTCGTGGAGACGATCCGCCGCTACAACCGTGGGCCGCTGGGAGGCTACTTCTATTCCGCCTACCCGGACCAGAAGGTGCCGCGGATCACGGGCGGGAGGGGGTAGGCCCGATGGAGCCGAAAGACGTCCAGGCCCTGCTGCTGCGGCCGGTGTACGAGAAGGCGGTCCTGCACCTCGTGTACCGGGTCACGCCGGGCGAAGGAGGCGCCGCGCGCGAGGACCTGAAGCGGCTGCTGCTGGCTTTGCCGGTCACGTACGGCAACGAGACCGGCGACCAGGGCCTGCACTGCACGATCGGCTTCACCTACCGGGGGCTGGAGGCGCTCGACATGCCGGACGCCTACCTGCGCGTCTACTCCCGCCTGGCCCCCGGGTTCAAGCAGGGCGCGCCCCTGCGGGCCGGGCGCCTGGGCGATACCGGGGCCAGCGCACCCGCGAACTGGGTCCAGGGCTTCGGCCTGGACGATGCGCATGTGCTGTTGACCGTACACGGAAGCGTCGACGCCGTGGAAGAAGTGAACGATGTCCTGGCGCCCTGCCGCGGAAACAGGGCTCCGCTCCAGCTCGTCGAGACGTTCACCGGCAAGCGCCTGGGCGCGCCCTCCGGCGGCGCGGGCCAATGGGTCCATTTCCGCTTCCGCGACGGTCTCGTCAACCACTGCATCCAGGGCATCGACCCGGCCCGGCGGCCTGCGGAGAAGAACTCCAGGATGGAGCACATTCCGCATGCCGCCGGCGAGTTCCTGCTCGGGCACCCCGACGACGACAACGGCAACCTGTTCGCCTTGGGCATGGCGCCCGCGAAGGTGCGCGAGTTCTTCCGCAGCAGCAGCTTCGGCGTGCTGCGCCCCATCCGCCAGGATGTGGCGGGCTTCCAGGAGGCGGTGACCCGATGGGCGGCCGAGGCCCGCGCGCAACTGGACGAGGAGGTCGGAGAGGACTGGATCCGGGCGAAGCTCGGTGGGCGGTGGCCGAGTGGCGAGAAGGTGCTGCCGGGCCGCCTGAAGCCCGAGCCGGACGACTTCGAATTGGACTTCGCTCGCGACAGGGAAGGCTTCGGCTGCCCCTGGTCTTCCCACGTGCGGCGCATGGACGCACGGGGCCATCCCGGCTCCGGAAGGCGGCAGCGGCCCGTGCTGCGGCGGGGCATGCCTTACGGCACTCCCAACTGGGAGGGCGCCCAGGACCAGCAGGAACGCGGCCTCCTGGGCCTGTTCTTCTGCGCCAGCCTCGAGGACCAGTTCGAGTTGCTGGTGGGCGAATGGGCGCAGGGGGCCCCGCCCGGGGAGGCCGGCGCCGAGGGCGCGGAGATGGCGAGCGATGTCTTTGCCGGCCGCAATGGCGACGCCGAGGCCGCAGCCCTCGTGCCCGTGCCGGGCCGACCCTCATTGCAGCTCAGGGGGTTCCGGGCGTGGACCCGGACCCTCGGAACCGCCTACATGTGGTGCCCGTCGGGCCCGGCGCTCGACTGCATCCTGCGGGACGACTATCCGGACAAGGACAAGGGCGGACCGTGGCTGTGAGGCCAAGCAGCCCGCAACCGGGGCCACCCACGCCCGACCCCGTGCGCGAGATTCCACCCGACGACCGCTTCTGCGACCTGATCCTCAACGGCGGGGTGGCGAGCGGCGTGGTCTATCCCTGGGCGGTGGTGGAGCTCGCGCGGCGCTACCGCTTCCGCCGCATCGGTGGCAATTCGGTGGGCGCCATGGCGGCGGCGCTCGCGGCGGCCGCGGAGTACGGCCGTTGCTGCTCGAACCCCGATGCCTTCGAGGTCCTGCGCCGCACGCCGGGCGACCTCGCCGAGGAGGACGCGCAAGGACGCACGCAGATGCTGCGGCTGTTCCAGCCACCGCCCGCGCTGCGCCGCCTGTTCGAGTGCTTCCTGATCGGCGTGCGCCACCTGAACTCCGAGAGGAACCCGCCGTCGGCCTGGTTGCTGACGCTGCGCGACATCGCCGGCGAGTACGGGCTGGGCGGCTGGTGGCTGGCCGGGGTGCTGGTGCTGCTGCTGCCGGCCCTGGCGCTCACGAGTTCCCCCTTCACCTGGGCCCTGGTGCTGCTGGTGCCCACGGTCTACCTGGTCGCCTCGGAACGGGTGGCGCACCGATGGGGCCATTCCGATCGCGGCGACCTCCTGCGCCACCTCTTCATCCTGCTGGCGGCGGCGCATGGGCTCGCTGCCGTGTTCCTGTGCGTGCATCTCTGGTTCCACGTCGGGCCTGCGTGGTCTCCCGCCGGCGTTCTTCCGCTGCTGGGCGCACTGGGCTGGGTGCTGGTGGTGGCGGTGCTGGGACTGTGCCGGCTCTGGCCGGAACTGCGGGCGTTGAAGGAGAACGGCTACGGCCTCTGCTCCGGCAAGGCGCAGCCCGAGTGGCCGGGTGCGCCCCTGCGCGAGCTCGCCATCGTCGAATGGCTGCACAAGGGCATCCAGCTGTCGGCCGGCCGCGAGCACGACGACCCGCCCCTGACCTTCCGCGATCTCTGGTCTGCGCCGCGTGCCGGCCTGCCGACCACCGGGTGCCCGGAATCCATCAGCCTGGAGATGTTCAGCACCAACATCACGCTCGGGCGGCCGGTGCTCTGGCCGTTGCGCGACCAGAATGCGAGGCTGTTCTTCCGCCGCGAGGAATGGGAGCCCTGCCTGCCGGCCCGCTTGCTCGATGCCGTCTGCGCGGTCGCCCGGCCCTACGCCCCGGCGAGCGACAGCGATCCTCCGGCCGGCGACCTCACCCGGGGCTTCCTCGAAGTGCCGTGCGCGGACCTGCCGATCGCCATCGCCGCGCGACTGAGCCTCTCCTTTCCCTTCCTTTTCAGCTTCATCCCGGTCTATGCCATCGATTACTCGAGAAAGCCCCGCGAGCTGCGCCAGTGCCAGCTGACCGATGGCGGCCTGTGCACCAACTTCCCCATCCACCTGTTCGATTCGGCCCATCCCCGCTGGCCGACCTTCGGGCTGATGCTGAGCCGCAGGATCTCGATCAAGGAGAAGTCCGTCTGGCTGCCGAAGTTCCACATGGACGGGCTTGCGGACAACTGGCTGCGCGCCGTCCCGGGCGCGGATGGACCGCGATCCCCGCTCTTCGGGCTGCTGGGCCTGCTGACCGGCCTGGTGAGCAGCGCGCTGGAGTGGAACGACAACCTGATCGCCCGCCTGCCCCATGTGCGCAACCGCGTGCTTCGCATGGGGCTGCGCAAGGGCGAGGGACAGCTGAACATCGCCATGCCGGGGACCAGCATCCTGCGGATGGCGCACGAATACGGCACCCAGGGCGGACGCCTGCTGGTGCGGCGCTTCGTCTCCGACACGGGCGTGCCGCGGCCCGCCTGGCGGGAGCACCTC
This sequence comes from Ramlibacter monticola, assembly GCF_016722785.1. Taxonomy (GTDB): domain Bacteria; phylum Pseudomonadota; class Gammaproteobacteria; order Burkholderiales; family Burkholderiaceae_C; genus Ramlibacter; species Ramlibacter monticola. Next base: position 72,087 of record NZ_JAEQNE010000009.1, read on the forward strand.
TACATCCGCGCGATGAACGAACTGGGTGCCCTCACCGAACACCTGCGCGCCTACGCGGAGGCCGTGGAGGCGGCGGGCTTCACGGAGCCGCTCGCCAGCATCCTCGCGGATGCGAGCAAGGTCAGGCCCCTGCGGGCCAAGCCGCACCGACCGGAAGACCCCTGGGGCGGGGCGCTCGCCCCCGACCAGGTGGCCGCCCTGCAGGAGGTCGTGGAACGGCTCGCGGAGCTTTCGCAGCTGCTCGTGGCCGCCGCGCCCTCGTTCGGGCCCTACGATCCCATGCCTTCCACCCGCAGCCACCTGCGCTCGCGCATCTGAGCGCGGCGCGGGCGCCGGTTCACCGGGTAACCTCCCCCAGGCTCCGCACTGCGTGCTCCGCCTCCCCCCTCCGCCAGCGGAGGGGGCGAGCGCCTTCGGGCGGCCGTGCGGCGCTCACTCGACCAGCACCGTCCCCATCATGCCGCCGGCGGCGTGGTCCAGGATGTGGCAGTGGAACATCCACTCGCCCACGTTGTCGGCCACCAGCGCGATGTCCATGTCCTGCCGCGGCGCCATCACCACGGTGTCGCGCCACACGCGCTCCTTGACCGGCTTGTTGTTGATCGCCACCACCTGGAAGAAGTGGCCGTGCATGTGCATCGGATGCTCGAAGTCCGTGCGGTTGATCATGCGGATCACGACGTGCTCGCCCTTGCGGAAGCGGAACAGCGGCTCGTGCATCAGCGCGTGTTCGTGCTGCGCCGTGTAGTTCATGGTCCACGACAGCCCGTGCTGTTCCATGATGCTCTTCACGTCCTGCGGCTTGCCGTCCACCATGCCGATCGCCGGCATGCCCAGCACGCCGCCTTCGAAGGCGAGGTAGTGGCGCGAGGCGCGCTGCAGGTTGGGCGTGGTGAGGCGGTTCGGCGGGATCGCCGGCGGCGCGCCCAGGACCTTGGCGCGCACCGGACTGCCGGCATACGCGATGGTGGCGATGCGCGCGCCCTTGTCGCGCCGATCCCACACTTCGAACTGGCCACTGCCCGCGCTGCCATCCAGGATGAGGTCGGTGCGCTGGCCGCCGCCGAGGATCAACTGTCCCTTCAGGGGCCGCGGCGGCACGCCCTGGCCATCGAGCGAGAGGACCCAGGGCTGGTGGCCGGTGAAATCGAGCGCCAGGATGCGCGCCGAGGACGCGTTGATCAGGCGCAGCCGCACCCGCTCGTTCGGGCGCAGCTCCAGGCGCTGCTGGGCGCCGGCGGCCTTGCCGTTGATGGCGATGACGTTGCCCAGGCGGCCGCCGCTGCCGAAGTCCGTCACCCGGCCGAAGTCCTCGACCTGCTGGTTCTCCGGACCGAGCTTGAAGTCGCTCAGCACCCAGAGCACCTCGCGGTCCACCGGCACCGGCCGGGCCTCCTCCACGATCAGCGCGCCGTAGAGGCCGCGCGGCACCTGCTCGAAGCTGGACTGGTGGGGGTGGTACCAATAGGTGCCGCTGTCCGGCAGGCGGTACTTGTAGGTGAAGTCGGTGTCGGGCGCGATCGCGACCTGCGTCACGTTCGGCACGCCGTCCATTTCATTGGGGACCCGGATGCCGTGCCAGTGGATGGTGGTGGCCTGGGGCAGCCGGTTGCGCAGCAGGAAGGTGGCTTCCTCGCCCTGCTTGAAGCGCAGCACCGGACCCGGGACCTGCAGGTTGTAGCCCCACACGCCGCTGGCCGCCCCGGTCTCGCGCACCTGCTGCTTGAACACGCCGGCGATCAGCTCGAAGGGCGCGGTCGCGGCCAGCGCGTCGGGGGAAGGCAGCCCCGGAACGGCGGCGACCGCGGCGGCGGATTGCAGGAATCGGCGACGGTTCAGGCTCACGAGTCACTCCCGGGGGCACGGCCCCATGCTGGCAGGCAGTCTACGGAGCAACGTAGCATTCCGTTTGCGCCAGCTCAAGTCGCAATGACCCTCGGGGGCCGCCGGCGGAATCCGCCGGCCGGAAGGTTGCCCGCGCAGGCCCTAGAGATCGGCCCGGATGTTGCGCATCATGATGATGCCGCCGAAGGTCTTGGTGTCGTTCTTCATGCGCACACGCAGGCCCTCGCCCGTGGAAGGCGCGGCCTGCCAGCCCGCCGTCAGCAGGCGCTGGCGGGTTTCGTCCGCCTTCACCACCTCGATCACCGTGCTGGCCAGCTTGTCGCGGACGTGGGGCGGCAGCGAGGCCGGGCCGGCGAGCGCCGTCCACAGTTCCACGTCGGCGCCCATCACGCCGACTTCGCGCATGGTGGGCAGGTCCGGCGCCAGCACGCTGCGCCGCTCCGAGGTCACCGCGACCGCCTTGAGTTTGCCGGCCGCGACCTGCTGCATCGCGAGCCCCGGGGGCAGCAGCGCCGCCTGCAGGTGGCCGCCGAGCAGGGCCGTGATGATCTGCGGGTTGCCCTGGAAGGGCACGTGCATCGTGTCGAGGCCGCTGCGGCTCTTGATCAGTTCCATGCCCAGGTGGCCCGGCGTGCCGTTGCCCGGCGAGCCGTAGCTGGCCTTGTCACCCTGGCCGCGCAGCCACCCGAGCCAGTCGAGCGGGGTCTTGCCGGGCGCGGCGGCGCCGACGACCAGCACCATGGGGGTGGTGCCGATCAGGGCCACCGGCGTCAGGTCGCGGGCCGGGTCGTACTGGATCGCCGGATTGAGCAATTTGGCGATGGTCAGCTGGCTGTTGTTCATCACGCCGAAGGTGTGCAGGTCCGTGGCCTTGGCCACGAACGCGCCGGCGATGGTGCCGGAGGCGCCCGCCTTGTTCTCGACGATCACCGGCTGGCCGAGCGCCTTGGCCAGGGGCTCGGAGAGCGCGCGGGCCGAAAGGTCCTGCACCGACCCGGGCGGGAAGCCGATCACGAGCTTCACGGGTTTGGTCGGCCACGCGGCGACGGCCGGCGGCGCGGCCTCCTTGCGCACGGGGGCGGGGGTACCCTGCTGGGCGAAGGCGCTGGTGCCTGCCGCCACCAGCACGAGGGCGCGCGCCAGGCGCGCCAGACCGAACACTGCTTCCATTTTGCTGACTCCCTCTCGCTCCTGAAGAGCGAGACAAAAGCTAACAGTCGCGATGGAAGTAACCCAATAGGTCAAGGGCCTAGCGCCGCCTCGGGTCAACGGCTTAGGAGTGCTCCTAGTACCCCCCCGGACGCTCCTCGCGGCCGTCCGGATAACGTGCGAAGCGCTCCGGCTCGGCGCCGTGCACGGGCCCGCTGGCGCCGAACTTCCAGCCGCCGAACTGGGTGCGGCGGTAGTCCTGCATCGCCTGCATGATCTCCTGCTGCGTGTTCATCACGAAGGGGCCGTACTGGGCCACCGGCTCGCCGATCGGGCGGCCTTGCAGCAGCAGGAATTCGGCGCCGGTGTCGCCGGTCGTGATCGGCACTTCGGCATCGGCCTGTAGCGAGATCGCAACGGGGCCTTCCACCAGCTGGCCGGCGACCATCGCCTCGTCGCCCTTGAAGAAGTAGAGCGTGCGGCGGGTGCCGCCGTCCTCGGCGGCCGGCAGCGTCCAGGCCGCGCCCGGTTCCATGGCGATGGTCCAGATCGCCACGTTCGAACGCGGGTCGGCCGCCCACGAATCCGGCGGCGGGGCCAGCGGCGCCATGTCGCCGAAGCGGCCCGCGATCACCGCGACCTCCGTGCGGCGACCCTCGCCATCGCGCAGCACGCGGCGCGGCACCTGCTCGTTCCACAGCATGGTGAAGTGCGGCTCCGCCATCTTGCTTCGCTGGGGCAGGTTCAGCCAGACCTGGAACAGCTCCAGCGGGTTGTCCTCCCCGGTCTTGAGCAGCGGGAACATCTCCGAGTGCACGATGCCGCGGCCGGCGGTCACCCACTGCACGTCGCCGCCGCCGAAGCGCGCGACGGCGCCCAGCGAGTCGCTGTGGTCGATCAGGCCGCGGCGCACGATGGTCACCGCCTCGAAGCCGCGGTGCGGGTGCGCCGGGAAGCCCGGCACGGTGTCGCCGTGGTACATGCTCCAGCCGTCCTTGCGGCTGAAGTCCTGGCCGATGTCGCGACCCGCCAGCGAGCCGGCGGGCCCCATCTTCCCGTTGCCGCGCGGATAGGCGTCGTCGTGATAGGCGCAGAACAGGAAGGGATCGGCGGTTTCCCAGGGGAAGCCGAGGGGGCGGACAGCGAGGATGGGGGAGGCAGGTGTGCTCATGTCTCGAGATGGGGTTGACTGCCCGGACATCAATGCAACGGCGGTTTTCAGTGATGGTGCCCGTGCTCTCCATGCACGTGCCCGTGCGCGATCTCTTCGGCGTTGGCGGCGCGCACGCCGGTGACCTTCAGCACGAAGCGCAGCGCCCTGCCCGCCAGCGGATGGTTGCCGTCGAGATGGACTTCCGGGCCCTTGATCTTCATGACGTGGAAGACGTGCGGCTGGCCGTCGTCGGTGCGGCCTTCGAGCTGCCCGCCCACCTTCACGCCGGGGGGGAATTCGCTCTTGGGGATCACGCGCACCAGCGATTCGTCGCGCTGGCCGAAGGCGTCCGAGGGCTGCAGGTCGAGAGTGCACTCGTATCCGGCTTCGCGACCTTCGAGCGCCGCCTCGATCCTGGGCAGCGTGTTGTCGTAGCCCCCGTGCAGGTAGACCATGGGCTCCCTGCTTTCCTCGATGAGCTTTCCGCTGGGTTCGGAGACCTTGTACTTGAGCGTGACGACCGTGTCTTTGGCGATTTTCATGGCGCCGATTGTGACGGCTCGCCCGTTTCCGCGCTGGCGCCGCCAGGGGCGGGCAGCCAGCGGAACAGCAGCGCCCCCCCGACCAGGAAGGCGCCGATGGCGGCCATGACGGCGGCGTAGCGCTCCAAGTGCAGGGCCGCCGCGGCGGAGGCGACGCCGCCCGTGAGCCACTGCATGATCGCCACGCCGAGGAACATCGCCATGGTGAACACGGCCATCGCGCGGCCCGTCATGCGCGAGGGATACGCGGAGCGCACGTCGGCGTACTGGAGGGTGCCGAAGCCCGACAGCATGCTGATCACGAGCGCCAGCGCCACTTCGGCCGGCGCGCCGGGGCGCAGCGCAATGCCGAAGAACAGCAGCGCGGTCAGCAGGGCGCAGGCCAGGATCCAGCGCCGGCGGCGCCGCTCGCCCGGGTCGAGCCGGCCGAACAGGGGCGCCCCGATCATGCCCAGCACGGAGATGCCGATCGCCACGTTGCCGGTCTCGACCAGCGTGAAGCCGTGGCGCTCGATCAGCAGGGGCGTGAGCCAGAGCCCGCGCAGCGACATGAAGGCGGCATAGCTGAAAAGCGCCAGCCCGATGATGCCGAGCGTGTGCGGCAGCCGGAACAGTTCGCCGTAGCCGCGCAGCGCCGGCAGCACCTGCAGCGGCTGGTGGTGCGCGGGCCGGTCCTCGCGCACCAGCAGCACGATGGCGAGCCAGGCGCAGGCGGACAGGACCGCCATCGCGACGTAGCCGGCGCGCCAGGAGACGTGCTCGATCACCCAGGCGAGCGGCGTGCCCGTCATGAGGAGGCCGACCGAGCCGATGCCGAGCGCCGCGCCGTTCACGGCCGCGAAGCGCCGAACTTCGAAGTTGCGGGCGATGAACACGGTGCAGACCAGGAAGGCGGGCGCGCAGCCGACGCCGGTGAGGACCTGGCCCAGGATCAGCGCCGGGTAGCTGTGGGCGGAGGCCGTGATCAGCGCGCCGGCCACGGTGAGCGGCAGCACGCTGGCGACCGTGCGCTTGGGGCCGTAGACGTCGATGCCCATGCCCATGAACAGCTGCAGGGAGGCGAAGGAGAAGTGAAAGGCGGCGGCGAACAACCCGAGCTGCTGCGGCGTGATGCTGAACTCGTGCTGCAGGGGCGGCGCCATGATGCCCGCGGCGGTGCGGAAGGCCTGGCTCATGGCGAAGCCGGAGATCAGCACCAGGAGCATGAGCCAGGGGGAGCGGGAGGAGGAAGTCACCCGTGGACTCTATCCGTCATTCCCGGGGCTCGCCGCCATCCCCGCCTGCGCGGGGATGCCCTCAGGCAGGCGCGGGGATGACGGCGGGAGAGAGCGGAGCGACGCCGTTCAGAGCTGCACTTCCGCGGCGCCGATGCCCTCGAACTCGGCGCGGACCTTGTCGCCGCGCTGCGCCTCCAGCATGCCGCACCACGTGCCCGTGGTCACGACCGTGCCCTTGGGAACCGTCGCGCCCTGGCGTGTCACGTGCCGCAACCACGTCGGCAGCAGCCAGGCCGGATCCCCGAGCGAATGCGTGCCCTGGAAGCTGCGCGGCTCCGCGCCGCCGATGCGCACCACGCAGCCCTGCCGGCTCCAGTCGCGCGCCGCATACGGCTTCCACTCGCCCAGCACCAGCGCGCCGTGCGACTGCAGGTCCGCGAGCTTCAGCAGCGCCGGCGCGGTGCGCGCCTCCCGCCAGCGCGAGTCCACGATCTCGATCGACACGCACATGGCATCGACCAGCGAGCCGGCCTCCTCGTGCGAGAGCGCCGCGGCCTGCGCCGGCGCCACGTCGCGCGCCAGGCGCAACGCGACTTCGGCTTCGATCAGCCGCATGTTGAAGTGGCTGCCGCTGCCATCGGCGGGGCTCGTCCAGACGCGCCGGGGCGGCAGCGCCGCATGCGTGAGCACGGCCTCGCGCGTGGGCCCGCCGGACTTCCAGTGCTGCGGCACCGCGCGGTCGAACCAGTTGCTCGCGCGCGCCACGCTCTCCTGCACGGCGTAGCCGTCCTCGGCGTTCTTCAGCTGGTCTGCGAGCCGCGCGGCATCGACCGGGCGCTCCTCGCGCCAGGCCTCCAGCAGGGCACGGGCGACGGTCTCCACGCCGCCGGCAGCGGGTTCGGTCATTCGGGCATCTCCACGGAAAAAGGACCGCGCGAGTGTCGCACGCGCGGCCCTGCCGCTCACTTCTTCGCCAGGGCTTCGCGGTTGGCGTGCAGGCGCGTGTCGACCAGGTCGACGATGCGGTCGATCACGGGATGGCGCAGGCCGAGCTGGCGCGCGACCAGCTGCACCAGCTTGTCGGCGCGCTCGATGTTGGGCGCGCCGTTCTGCAGCGCGCGGGCGGCCGAGGCCGGGCGCGCCAGGCTCTGCGCGGCGGCCGCGTATTTCTCGAAGGGCACCAGGTCATCGTCCCGGGCGCCCAGGCGCAGGCAGAGGTCGTACACGAAGTTGTAGACCGAGCGCGACTCCTCGATGTCGGTGTGCACCGCCTCCTGCGCCGTGCGCATGCCGTCGCGGGTGATGCAGCGGTAGTTGCCGGCCAGCAGCATGGACCACTTGGCCAGCGGCACGAAGATCGATTCGGACACGCGCAGCTTCACCGGCAGCTCGATCGGACCTTCCGGCGCCGGGAAACGCACCGCGTCGATGTCGCGTTCCAGGTCGCGCAGGATCTGCGTGTGCGCCGGCTCGTCGAAGCGCGCCGCCTTGAAGTTGGTGGGCAGCGTGACCTGCAGCACGTTGACCTTCTCTTCCGGCGGGCGGATCGCCTGCGGGTCGGGGCTGCACAGGGTGAGCGTGCGGGGATCGAATTCGTCCCAGACGCTTGCGTCCGTGTAGGCCGATTTCAGCGCATTCGCATCCAGGCCGGGGATGCGCTTCAGGTAGGGCAGCGGCGGCATGTTCATGATCGACATGCAGGGCACGCGCGAGCGTGCCACGGCGGCCAGCAACTCCCGCACGCCGGGCGAGCGGTACTGCGGTTCCTGCATCGCGAGGCCCACCAGGTCGTAGTCGGAGGGGTTCACCTCGGACGTGCCGGCGGCCGACACCTTGCCGGGCAGCTGGCGCGAATCGATCACGACCGGCTCGCTGCGCCCGCGCACCGGCATGCGCACGCGGAAGCCCTCGGTGTTGATCAGGTCGGCTTCGGCCGGCAGGCACACCAGCTTGACCTCGTGCCCGGCGAACAGCAGTTTCGAGGCCAGCAGCGAGCCATAGGACGCGCCCAGGACCAGGATCTTGCGGGGAGTGGTCATCGTTTGTCTCCTTCTCTTTCGTTTCACGATGCGGGACGTGAGCCCGACATATGGAAGCGTACGCCCCTGATCAGTGCATGCCAAGTCGAAAGGCTTTTGCCTGAAAGGGATGGACTCGCTGCGGCGCAGCAATCGATGCCGGCCGCAGCGGTGCGATCACAGGGAGGGCCAGCGCTCCGCCCAGGGCCACGTCGCTTCGTACGCCTCGCCCAGATCGAGCAGCAGGTCATCGGCGCCGTAGGGGCCGATCAGCTGCAGGCCGATCGGCAGGCCCTCGCTCGAGGGCTCGCAGGGCAGCGCCAGCCCCGGAAGGCCTGCGGCATTGACCCATCCCGTGTAGACGGCGTGGCCGCGTGGACCGACCTCCTGGCCGTCGATCCGGGTCGGGAAGGCCTCCTCCGCCTGCCACGGCAGGGCCGCGGCGGCGGGCAGCACGATCACGTCGGTGGCCTCGAACAGAGCCACGCTGTCGCGGCGCAGGCGCTTCACTTCCTCCAGGATCTGCCACAGGCGCGCGGCCGGAATGCCGCGCCCCTGGTCCGCCATCGCGAGATATTTGGGCGAGGCGTAGCGCGCCCAGTCCGGGTGGCGGTCGAACAGCTGGGCGAGGCCCGCCTGGCCGATCTGCGGCCAGGCCTGCGCGTAGAAGTCCAGGTCCAGCGGCAGCGGCCCTTCGCGGACTTCATGGCCGAGGGCGGCCAGGCGCTGCACCGCCTGCCGCACGCTCGTCGCGATCTGCGGGTCGAGCGGAGCGGCACCGAAGCGCTCCACGTAGAGGATGCGCAGCGCCCGCCCGGGCCGCTGGCGCGCCGCGGCGTGCGCAGCCGCCAGCGAGGACCGGTCCACCGCGGCCGGCCCGCGCATCACCTCGAACAGCAGGCGCGCATCGGCGACCGTGCGCGCGAGCGGACCGATCACCTCGAAATCGAGCAGCAGGCTGGGCAGCACGTGCTCGCGGGGCACCGCCGACAGCGTCGGCTTGAGTCCCACCAGTCCGGTGTGCGAGGCCGGCCGGCGGATCGAGCCGCCGCCGTCCTGCCCGATGGCCAGCGGCGTGATGCCGGCGGCGACCGAGGCCACCGCGCCGCCGCTCGAACCGCCGGGCGTGAGCGCGGGATTCCAGGGGTTGCGCGTGACGCCGAAGATGGGGTTGCCGGTATAGCCCTCCAGCGCGAACTCGGGGACGTTGGTCTTGCCGATGACCAGCGCGCCGGCCGCCCGCGCCCGCGCCACCGCGAATTCGTCCTGGCCCGTCGCGTGGTCGCGCAGCGCGGGGCAGCCCCAGGTAGTGGGCAGGTCGCGGGTGTAGAGGCTGTCCTTCACGGACAGCGGAATGCCATCCAGCGGCGACAGCGGCGTGCCGCGCGCGAAGCGCTCGGTCGCCGCCTCGGCCTCCTCCATGAAGGGGCCGTCGCGGCGCGCCACCACCGCGTTGATCTTCGGGTTGACCACCTCGAGCCGCGCGAGGCAGGCCCGCGCCGCCTCCAGCGGCGTCAGGCTGCCCTCGCGGTAGCCGCGCTGCAGTTCGGTGGCGGACAGCCGCCACGGTTCCTTCACGCTCGCCATGTCACATGTGGGCCGGCAGCCAGGTCACCAGCTGCGGCACGACCATCAGCAGCAGGGTGAACAGGATCATGATCACGGCGTAGGGCAGCGCGCCCCAGATCGCGTCCTCGATGCCGCCCTTGTCCGGCCGGATGCCGTGCACCACGAACAGGTTCATGCCCACCGGCGGCGTGATCAGGCCCAGTTCGCACATCAGCACGATGAAGATGCCGAACCAGATCGGGTCCACGCCGAGGGCGGTCGCGATCGGGTAGGTGATCGGGATGGTCGCGACCTGCATCGACAGCACGTCCATGAACATGCCGAGGATCAGGTAGAAGACGATCAGCGCCAGGATCAGGCCGGTCGCCGACAGGCCGAGGCCCGCCACCCACTTGGTCATCGCCTCGGCCACCCCGGTGAGGCTGATCGCCAGGTTCAGGATGAAGGCCGCCGTGATGATCAGCAGGATCATGCCGCTGATGCGCGCCGTGGAGATGAAGCAGTTGCGCAGCAGTTCCAGCGACAGCTTGCCCGACTGCCAGGCGAAGAACAGCGCCGCCATCACGCCCAGCGCGGCGCTCTCGGCGGCGGTGGCGATGCCGAAGTAGAGGCTGCCCATCACGATCCCGAACACCACCGTCGGCGGGATCAGGTGCTGCAGGGTGCGGATGCGCTCGGCCAGCGGCACCTTCTCCTCGCGCTTCACTTCGCCGCTCATGATGCTCTGCAGGTAGATCCACAGCATGAAGCAGCCGGTGAGCAGCAGCCCGGGGATGATGCCGGCGATGAACAGCTTGCCGATCGAGTTGTTGGTGAGCGAGCCGTACACGATCATGTTGACCGAGGGCGGGATCAGGATGCCCAGCGTCCCGCCGGCGGCCAGCGAGCCGAGCGACTGCCGCATCGAGTAGCCGCGCTTCTGCAGCGAAGGCAGGGCCACCGTGCCCACGGTGGCCGCGGTGGCCACCGAGGAGCCCGAAGTGGCGGCGAACAGCGCGCAGCTGCCGATGTTGGTGTGCAGCAGGCCGCCCGGCATTCGCCCGAGCCACGCCGACAGCGCGACGTACATGCGGTCGGCGATGCCGGAGCGCAGCAGGAGCTCGCCGAGCAGCACGAACAGCGGGATGGAGGTGAGCAGGTTTTCGTTCTGCACGCCCCAGATCACCGGCGCGATCGAATCCATGAAGGGCGTGCCGTAGGCGGCGATGCCGCCCACGATGCCCACCACCGCCATGGACACGGCGATCGGCATGCCGACCAGCATCATGCCCAGCATCGCGAAGAATGCGAGCGAGATGAGCCCGACGTTCATGGCTTGTCTCCTTCCGCCGCCTGGCGCTGCGCCAGGTCGTCGAGTTCTTCCTTCAGTTCTTCCTTCGCGCTCTTGGGATGGAAGTCCGTGTTGAGCCTGTCGATGCGGCCGGTGAACAGCAGGGTGGTGGCCCGCAGCGCATAGCCGCCCGCCACCAGCGCGAAGATCACCAGCCCCGCGTACCAGACGCCTTGCGGGATGATCAGCGGCGTGGCCCAGGGCGTCTGCGCGGTGCTGCGGTACTGCAGCGTGTCGCCGATCACCTTGAACGCGACCCAGGCGATGAAGAGGCCGAAGGCGGCCAGCGACACCACCGAGAACCAGTTCATGAAGGCCTGCAGGCGCGGCGGCATCCGCTCGTGGAACACGTCCACGCGGATGTGGGCCCGGCCCATGAGCGCCAGGCTGAAGGCCAGCGTGGAGCCGACCGCCAGCGCATAGCCGCCCAGTTCGTCGGCGCCCTGCAGCGAGATGTTGAAGACCTTGCGGGAGATCGTCTCGATGGTCACGACCACCGCGAGGCCCAGGAAGATCACGCCGAAGAGGGTGGCGAGCACCGTCTCGACGTGGTTCTTCGAGGACGCCGCCTGTGCGGTGCCCGCCTTGCCCGCGCCCGGGGGCGCGAGCATTTCTTCGCGTTCGAGCGCGGTGTTCACTTCAGCCCCAGCACGGGAGCGACCGTCGCCTTCCACTTCTGCGAGCAGCCGGGGTTGGACTTGTCGCAGACCTCGGCCCAAGCCGGCAGCGACACCTTGGTCACGGCGCCGCGCACGAGCTCGAGGTCGGCGGGCGTCACGGCCACGCTGGTCAGCTTGAATTTCTTGCCGGTGGTGCAGGGGTCCTTGCCCTGGTTGCAGTTCAGCGCATCCTGGAACAGTTCCTCGGAGTACTTCCAGATCTCCTCGGTCAGGCCTTCGAAGGCGGTCTTCAGCCTGGCCTGCTGGTCGGGCTTGAGGCTGTTCCAGGACTTCATGGAGATCGCGTAGCCGTTCAGGGCCATCTGGAAGCCCAGGGGCAGCTGGTGCGTCGTCACTTCCGGCCAGCCGGCCGAGTTGGCGGAGCTGGGGCCGGTGATCGCGCAGTCGACCACGCCGAGCGACAGCGACTGGTGCGTGTCGGCGAAGGACACGGGCACCGGCGTGCCGCCCACCAGCTCGATGAACTTGGCCAGGTTCTGGTCGTAGACGCGGACCTTCATGCCCTTCACGTCGGCGAGCTTGGTGATCGGCTTCTTGCAGAACAGGATCTGCGGGCCGAAGGGCCACACGCCCAGCAGCTTCACGTTGAACTGCTGCTGCAGGCGCGCGTCGATGGTGTCGAAGTAGGCCTTGGACACCTTGCGGCCCGTGGCGAAGTCGGGTGCGGCGCCGACCAGGTCCAGGCCCAGGATGGTGGGCTCGTCGCGGGAGTTCTGCGAGACGCGCAGCGACACGATGTCGAACAGGCCGGCTTTCATCACGCGCAGCTGCTCGGTGTCCTTCAGGCCCAGCGTGTCGATCGGCTTGTAGTCGACGTCGATCGGCAGGCCCGTCCTGGCGGCGAAGTTCTCGAAGAAGGGCTGCTCCTTGTTCTTCTGGATCAGGCCGGTGGCCAGCGGCTGGCCGATGGCCTTGAACTTGATGCGTTCCTGCGCCGCGGCGGGCAGTGCCAGCGCCGCGGCCAGGGCGGCCACGGCGAGGGAGGTGAAGGGAAGGCGGAAGGACATGGCGAGCTCCTGAGGGAAGGGTTGCGTGATGGATCAGCGGGGAGAGTCGGGGCAGGCGCGCGGCAGCAGAGAGGGGGTGCCGCAAGGCAGGAAGCGGCCGCGGCCGGCCGCGCCGGTGAAATGCTGGCCGTCCCAGACCACCTCGCCGCGCAGGAGGGTCAGGCCCGGCCAGGCCTTCAATGGGGTGCCTTCGTAGGGCGTGTAGTCCACCGCGTGGTGCAGCCGCTCGTTGCGCACGGTCAGCTCGCGCTCGTCCCACACCACCAGGTCGGCGTCGCTGCCCACGGCGATCGTGCCCTTGCGCGGATGCAGCCCGTAGGCCTTGGCCGGATTGGTGGCGGTCAGCTCCACGAACTTCTGCAGCGTGATGCGCCCGCCCAGCACGCCCTCGGAGTACAGCAGCGCCAGGCGCGTCTCCAGCCCGGGGATGCCGTTGGGGATGTGGCGAAAGGGCACCTCCTCGCCGCCGGGCTTCTTGCCCTGCGGGTCTTCGAATCGGAACGGGGCGTGGTCGGAGGAGAACACGGTGAACAACCCGTCGGCCAGGCCTTCCCAGATGCGCTGCTGGTTGGCCTTGTCGCGCGGCGGCGGGCTGCACACGCAGCGCGCGCCCTGGTAGCTGTCGTCGATGCCCAGGTCCTCGGCGGTGAGGAACAGGTACTGCGGGCAGGTCTCGGCGAACACCGGCAGGCCCTGGCCGCGCGCCCAGCGGATCTGCTCGATGGCTTCGCGGCCGGACACGTGCACGATCAGGATCGGCACGTCCACCAGTTCCGACAGCGCGATGGCGCGGTGGGTGGCCTCGCGCTCCACCAGCATCGGGCGCGCATGCGCGTGCCAGCGCGGCGCGGTGCGCCCGGCCGCTTCCAGCCGCTTGGTCAGCCACTCGATGCAGTCGGCGTTCTCCGCGTGGATCATGGCCAGCGCGCCGTGGGTGCGCGCGACGTCCAGCACGTCCAGCACCTGGCCGTCGTCCAGCTTCAGGTCGTCGTAGGTCATGTAGACCTTGAAGGAGGTGTAGCCCCGGGCGATCAGCGCGGGCAGTTCCTTGGCCAGCACCGTGGGCGTGGGATCGCTCACGATCAGGTGGAAGGCGTAGTCGACGCTGGCCTTGCCTTCGGCGCGGCCGTGGTAGTCGAGCACCGCCGCCTCCAGCGACTGGCCCTTCATCTGCGCGGCGAAGGGAATCACGGTGGTGGTGCCGCCGCAGGCCGCCGAGCGGGTGCCGGTGAGGAAGCCGTCGGCCATCTTGGCCGGACCTTCCATGGGCTGGTCGAGGTGGCAGTGGGCGTCGACGCCGCCCGGCGTGACGGTGCGCCCGGCGACGTCGATCTCGCGGGTGCCGGCAGGCAGCGATTCGCCCAGGAGGGCGATGCGGCCGCCGCGGACTCCGATATCGCAGACAAAGGTGTCGGCGGCGGTCGCCACGCGGGCGTTGCGCAGCACCAGGTCGAGGGCGTCAGCCATGGAGGGAACCTCGCGGCACCACCGCGGTGCAGCATCTGATCCAGACAAGTGCAGACAAACATGTTGACAAGCTGCTGGAGGCGCTCATCGGGTCATGCGACAGGTTCTTCATGGCTTTTGTCGAGGAGATCAGCAACATCCGGACCACCGGACGGCGGCGAAGTCGGATTCCGAAGTGAAGGGACTATCCACGACTGCTTTGGTGCGCCGTCTTGGTGTTTACACCAGTGTCGACAAAATAGACCAAAACATGTGGAATCGAAGCTCCGCAGGTGTCCTGCAGGCCAACCAACCCAGACCTGTCCGATGAGCAACACCTTCCGAACGGGCCGGCAGCAGGCCGCCGCGAGGGTCGCCGAAAGAGTCGCCGGCCCCTCCCGTCCGCATCGCGCTCCCGGGCCTGCCCCCGCTTCCAAGCCGCCCGCCGAGCGCGAAAAGAGCGTCGAGGAAATCCACGAGAAGATCTACGTCGCGATCCTGGAACACCGCCTGCACCCCGGCACCAAGCTGGGCGAGGAGAAGATGGCCGACATCTTCGGCGTCAGCCGCGCGCGCATCCGCGAGGTGCTGGGGCGGCTCGCGCACGAACGGATCGTGGAACTGTTCCCGCAGCGCGGCGCCTTCGTGGCCAGGCCCACCATCGAGCAGGCGCGCGACGTGTTCGAAGCGCGCCGCCTGATCGAGCCGGCGGTGCTGCGCCGGCTGGCGGACACCCTCACGCCGGAAAAGACCCAGCGCCTGCGCCGGCACGTGGGGCGCGAGCACGACGCGCACCGCCGCGGCGACAGGCGCATGGTGATCCGTCTTTCGGGCGAGTTCCATACGCTGCTGGCGGAACTCGCAGGCAATTCCGCGCTGGCACGCACCACGCGCGAGTTGTGCATGCTCACCTGCCTGACCATCTTCCTGTACGACGCGCCCACGGCGCATAGCTGCCGCGAGGACGAGCACCAGGCCATCGTCGACGCGGTGGCGCGGCGCGATCGGGGCCGGGCCGAGGCGCTCATGCTGGACCACCTCGATCACATCGAGGGGAGCCTGCAGCTCGACAACGCGCCGGGGGAAGCAGACCTGGAAGCGATCTTCCGGGTCTAAGGTCCTAGGCACTTCTCCCACTCACCTGCGAAGTCCGAACCGGCGTACGCTGGCGGGGCGCGAAAAGCGAATTCCGGTCGATGCGCCAGTTTCCGTCTGCCGCCAGGCCGTGCCGTGAAGAAGTCACGTGCGGCCCTTTCGCTCGTGCGGCAGGTTGCGAAATTTACAGGCGCTTCACGGCAGGGGCTCACGCTCGCGCGTTGAAGAGGTGAACATGAAGTCACGCCTGCAGCCCGCCATGAGCACCCTGTACCAGCGCCGCCTCTGGCGCCTCTTCTGGTTCGCCGCCATCGTCCTGGTCGGGATGGCCGGCGCCGCCTTCGCGCAGGACGCGGAGGACCCCCCGGGCCGCGTCGGCTACGTGAGCTACCAGAAGGGCGGGGTGGTGTTCGCGCCCGAGGGCGAGGAAGACTGGGTGGACCTGCCCACCAACCGCCCCATCACCGCCGGCGACCGCCTCTGGACGGACCAGGGCGCGCGCGCCGAGTTCCAGGTCGGCACCACCACCCTGCACCTCGATGGCGAGAGCCACATGGGCGTGAGCGAGCTCGAGGAGCGCGCGCTCAAGGTGATCCTGCTGCAAGGCAGCCTCAACCTGCGCGTGCGCGAGGTGGCGCAGGGCGAGAACGTCGAAGTCGACACGCCCAACCTGGCGTTCCGCGCGCTGCAGCCCGGGGACTACCGCATCGACGTCGACGTGCGCAACGGCGAGACGCGCGTGGTCGTGCAGAGCGGGCTGGGCTCCGTGTTCGGCGAGGCGGGCGAGTCCATCCACCTGGGCGGCGGCCAGGTCGCCGCCTTTACCGGGCGCGTCCTGGCGCAGGTGCAGGGGCCGGAGTTCCGGCCGGACGACTTCGGGCTCTGGGCGGCCGAACGCAATCGCGCCGAGGACCAGTCGGTCGCCGCGCGCTACGTGCCGCGCGGCGTGGTCGGCTACTCGCAGCTCGATCAGTACGGCACCTGGAACCAGGACCCCACCTACGGCGCCGTCTGGTACCCCGCCGTGCAGGTCGCGAACTGGGCGCCCTACCGCTACGGCCACTGGAGCTGGATCGGGCCCTGGGGCTGGACCTGGGTCGACGATGCGCCCTGGGGTTTCGCACCCTTCCACTACGGGCGCTGGACGATGATCTCCAATCGCTGGGCCTGGGTGCCGGGGCGCCTGGCGCATCGCCCGGTGTACTCGCCGGCGCTGGTCGTGTTCCTCGGTGGCGGCGGCACGCGCCTGGCCGCCGGCTCGGGGCCGGCCGTCGGCTGGTATCCGCTCGCGCCCGGCGAAGCCTGGTGGCCCACCTTCCGCCATTCGCCGCGCTACGTCGGGTTCGCCAACTTCAACATCAACCTGAACGCGTATCCGCGCACGTTCACCAACCACGTGTGGCGGCAGCGGCCCTTCGCCGTGACGGCGGTGGGCGAGGACGATTTCCGCCGCGGCCGCCCGGTCTATCGCCACTGGCAGCCGCTGGCGCCGCAGACGATCGGCAACGCGCAGATCAACGTGGTGCCGGTGCGGCCGGAACTGCGGCCGCGGGGCGAGTTCCAGCGCTCGTGGCGCGGGCAGCCCGCGGCGCCGCAGGCGGGCGTGCAGCCCGGGTCGCAGCCGGTGGCGCCCCAGCGCTTCTTCGGCGGCCGCGAGCCGCCGGCCGCGGTGCGCGAGCAGTTCCGCGCCGCCCGCGAGCAGGAGCGCCTGCAGCGCGAGGCCGATCGCACCGCGCGCGACCAGCAGCGGCAGGCCGAGGCGGCGCGCCCGCAGCAGGCGGACACCCGCTTCCAGCGCGAACAGGCGATCCGCCAGCAGCAGGAGCAGGGCGCCCGCTTCCAGGCGCAGCGCATGCAGCAGGAGCAGGCCCAGCGGATGCAGCAGGACCAGGCACAGCGGATGCAGCAGGCGCAGCGGCCGCAGCCGGAGCAGGTTCAGCGGACGCCGCAGGAGCAGGCGCAGCGCGAGGCGCAGCGGGAAGCCTGGCGCCACCAGCGGGAGCAGAACGCCAGCCAGCCGCAACGCCCGACCGCGCATCCCCAGCGTCCCCCCGTGCAGCCGACGCAGCAACAGCAGCAGGCGGTGGTGCCGGTGCCGCAGCAGCAGGTGCAGGCGGTCCAGCAGATGCAGCCGCCGCAGCAGCATCAGCAGCCTCCGCAGCATCAGCAGCCTCCGCATGCCGCCCCCATGAACCGCGGCGAACGCGGGGGGCAAGGCCAGCAGGGCAACGGGGGTGGACCCGAGCAGGGGCAGGGCCAGCAAGGCGGCGGTCGCGGCGGCCGCGGCGGGTGGCGCTGACGCCCGCTTCGCAATCTGGAAGACCAAGACAAAGCGGCCCGCGGGCCGCTTTGTCTTGAAAGCCCCGGATTCCCGCCTGCGCGGGAATGACGGGGAGGGTCAGCCCTCGTCCTTCAGTTTGTACGACGAAGCCAGCTGCGCCTGCACGTTCGGCGGCACCTGCTCGTAGTGGCTGAAGGCGATGGTGTAGCGGCCCTGCCCGCCGGTGAGCGAGTTCAGCCGCGACTGGTAGCTCGCCAGCTCGGACAGGGGCGCCATCGCCAGCACCGTGAGCGAGCCCGTGCTATCGCTTCGCGTGCCGCTGACCTGGCCGCGGCGCGACGCGAGGTCGCCCGTGATGTCGCCCATGTTGGCTTCGGGCGCGGTGATCTCCACGTTGACGATCGGCTCCAGCACGCAGGGCCGCGCCGCCTGCACCGCGGCCTGCAGCGCCTTCTTGCCGGCGGTGACGAAGGCGATTTCCTTGCTGTCCACCGTGTGGTGCTTGCCGTCGTAGACGACGCACTTCAGGTCCACCACGGGATAGCCGGCCACGACGCCTTCCTCCATCGCCGCCCGCACGCCCTTCTCGACGGCCGGCATGAAGTTGGTCGGGATCGTCCCGCCCTTGACCTCGTCGACGAACTGGAAGCCGCTGCCGCGCGGCAGGGGCTCGATGCGCAGGAACACCTCGCCGAACTGGCCGGCGCCGCCGGTCTGCTTCTTGTGGCGGTGGTGGCCCTCGGCGGGCGCGGTCACCGTCTCGCGGTAGGCAATGCGCGGCGGCCGCGTGTCGACCTGGCAGTTGTGCACCTCCTGCAGCCGATCGAGCAGGGTGCGCAGGTGCAACTCGCCCAGGCCGTAGATCACCGTCTCGTTGGTGGTGGACACGTGCTCCAGCTTGAGGCAGGGATCCTCGCTGATCAGCTTCTGCAGGATGTCGTGCAGGCGCTGCTCGTCCCCGCGCCGCTTGGGCGCGATCGCCAGCCCGTGCACGGGCACCGGAAACTCCAGCGGCTTCAGGTGGATGTGCGAATCCTCGGCCGCGTCGTGCAGCACCGCGTCGAAATGCAGTTCCTCCACCTTCGCGATGGCGCAGAGGTCGCCGGGCACCGCCTTGGCCACCTCCTTCAGCTCCTTGCCCTGCAGCATGAACAGGTGGCCGACCTTGAAGGGACGGCGACCGTCGCCGACATACAGCTGGCTGTCCTTGGTGAGCGTGCCCTGGTGAACGCGCACCAGGCCGACCTTGCCCACGTAGGGATCCTGCGTGATCTTGAAGACGTGGGCCAGCACGTGCTTGTCCGGGTCCACCGCGGCCTGGACCGGCCTGGCCTTCTCGCCCTCGCCTTCCAGGAAGGCCGGCGGATTGCTCTCGGTGGGGTCGGGCAGCAGGCGCTCGATCACGTCCAGCAGTTCGGGCACGCCGGCGCCGGTGCGCGAGGAGACGAAGCAGATCGGCACCAGGTGCCCTTCGCGCAGCGCCTGCTCCAGCGGCGCGTGCAGCTCGGACGGATCGACGTCGCCTTCGTTGAGGTAGCGCTCGACGAAGGCGGCATCCACCTCCACCACCTGCTCCACCAGCGCGCGGTGGGCCTGTTCCACCGAGGAGAAGTCGGCCGGCGGCCCCTCGTCCTTGAGCTTCCAGAAGCAGTCCAGCACGGACTCGCCCTTCTGCGAGGGCAGGTTCACCGGCAGGCACTCGCGGCCGAACGCGGCCTGGATCTCCTGCACCAGCGCCTGCAGGTTCACGCCCTGCGCGTCGATCTTGTTGACGACGATGATGCGGTCGCGTTCGCGCTGCCGGGCCCACTCCATCATGCGCAGGGCCATGGGCTCGACGCCGGTCGACGCGTTGATGACGATGGCGGCGGTCTCGACCGCCTCCAGCGCCGGCAGCGACTGGCCGAGGAAGTCCGGCGCTCCGGGGGTGTCGATCAGGTGGGTGGTGATTTCGCGGTGTTCGAAGTGCAGCAGCGTCGTGTTGAGCGAACGCAGGGCCCGCCTCTCCAGCGGGTCGTGGTCCGAGACGGTGCTGCCCCGTTCGACGCTGCCGGGCGCGCCCACCGCCCCGGCCTTCCACAGCAAGGCTTCGGCCAGGCTGGTCTTGCCTGCGGCGCTCGGGCCCACGAGGGCCACAGTGCGGCGCGAGGCGATGTCGCGATTGGTTGACACGAAGGAAGCTCCCTTGGATGAGAGTGAGGATGAGGAATCCTACGCACGCCGTGCGGGCGCCGCAACGTCCTTAACTCAACATTCGTGCAGGTCGTTTGCAGCGCGAATGCGAGTGAGCGCCGGCACTCCTAACCCAGCCGCAGAGCCATCACGCCTGCGACGATCACCGCCGTGCCGAGGGCCCGCCGCGGCGTGAATGCCTCCTTCAGCAGCCAGGTCCCCAGCAGCGCGGCGAACAGCACCGAAGTCTCGCGCAGGGCCGCGATCGTGGCCACCGGCGCGCGCGTCATCGCCCACAAGGCGATCCCGTACGACACGAGCGAGGCACCGGCGCCCAGCAGCGCCACCGGCGCACGCTGCCGGGCATAGGGGAGGGCGTGCCGCCAGCCGCGCCGCGCGATCACCAGTAAGCCGAAGGGCCACCCCTCGAGCGCGAACAGCGCCGCCACGTATTGCAGGGCATTGCCGGATGTCCGCGTGCCCAGCGCGTCGACCACCGTGTAAAGGGCGATCACGACCGCGTTGGCGAGCGCGAAGCCGACCGCCCGCGGCGAATCCAGCGCGTGCCGCGACAGGCCCAGCGCCAGCACGCCGCAGCTCACCCCGAGCACCCCGACCCAGGCGATCGGGGACGGCGCCTCGCCCACGGTGGCCGCCGCCGACAGGGCGACCAGCAGCGGTGCCGTGCCGCGCATCAGGGGATAGGTCAGCCCCAGGTCGCCGTGCTTGTAGGCGCCGACGAGGGCGACGTAGTAGCCGATGTGGATCGCGACCGAAGCCAGGATGTAGGGCCAGGCGGCGGGAGGGGGCAAGCCGGCCACGGCCACCAGCGGCAGGGCCAGCAGGGAGGCGGTCAGGTGGATCACGGCGGTGTCCAGCGCCTTGTCGCTGCTGGCCTTGACCACGGCGTTCCACCCCGCGTGAAGCAGGGCGCCGAACAGCACCGCGGCGACCACGGGCCAGGTCAGGCCCATCGTGCGCTGCAAATCAAAACAGGTCCTCCCGGGAGGGCGCCACACAGCCGCGGCGAAGGCTGTCAAGATAGCAGACGCGACGTGAACGAAGGGAGAGCACCCTTGGCCAGCCTGCATCACCCCGCCCTGGAGAAGCTGCGCAAGAGCAACGCCAGCAAGGTGAAGGTTGCCGTCAGCGACATCGACGGCATCCTGCGCGGCAAGTTCCTGCACATCGACAAGTTCGAGGGCGCGGCCGAGGGCGGCTTCGGCTTCTGCGACGTGGTGCTGGGATGGGACATGCACGACGTCACCTACGACAACACGCAGGTCACGGGCTGGCAGCACGGCTTCCCCGACGCGCTGGCGCGCATCGACCTGGGCACGGCGCGCAACGTGCCATGGGACGGCGGCGTGCCCTTCTTCCTCGGCGAGTTCGTCAATGCGGACGGTTCGCCCCATCCGCTGTGCCCGCGCCAGACGCTCAAGCGCGTGCTGGCCCGCGCCGCGAAGCTCGGCTACCAGGCCATGTGCGGCATGGAGTTCGAGTGGTTCAACTTCCGGGAGACGCCGCACAGCTGGGCCGGCAAGAACGGCCAGCCGCCGGAGCCGATCACGCCCGGCATGTTCGGCTATTCGATCCTGCGCATGGCCGACAACCCCGGCTTCTTCAACGCGCTGATGGACGACATGCTGGCCTTCGGCGTGCCGATCGAGGGCCTGCACACCGAGACCGGTCCCGGCGTCTACGAGGCGGCGATCGCCTTCTCCGGCGCGCTGGAGCAGGCGGACCGCGCCATCCTGTTCAAGACCGGCGCGCGGGAGATCGGCAAGCGCTTCGGCGTCATGCCCAGCTTCATCGCCAAGTGGAGCCCGAAGTACCCCGGCTGCAGCGGCCACATCCACCAGAGCCTGTCGGACGGCAAGTCCAACCTCTTTTACGACGGCGACGCGCCGCGCAGGATGAGCGCGCTGTTCGAGAGCTACCTGGCCGGCCAGGTCGCCTGCATGATGGAGTTCGGGCCGATGCTGTGGCCCACCATCAACAGCTACAAGCGGCTGGTGGACGGCTTCTGGGCGCCGGTGAAGCCGACCTGGGGCATGGACAACCGCACCGCGAGTTTCCGCGTGCTGGCCGGTTCGCCCAAGGCCACCCGCCTGGAAACCCGCTGCCCCGGCTCGGACGTGAATCCCTACCTCGCCATGGCCGCCGTGATCGCCGCCGGCATGCACGGGGTGGAGAAGGGCCTGAAGCTCACGACGCCGCCGATCACGGGCACCAACGTCGGCGGCGAGAACGTGCCGCGCGCGCCGCGCTCGCTGATCGAGACCACCCGCGTGTTCCAGCAGTCGCAGATCGCGCGCGACTGGCTGGGCGACGCCTTCGTGGACCACTTCGCGGCCACCCGCGACTGGGAATGGCGTCAGTGGCAGGACGCGGTGACCGACTGGGAACTCCGCCGCTACTTCGAGATCGTCTGAAGATGCAGATCCGCCGCCTCGAGGCCGCCGACGTGTCCGCCTATCGCGCCCTGCGGCTGCGCGCCTTGCGCGCGCATCCGGAGGCCTTCACCTCCAGCTACGAGGAGGATGCGGTGCAGCCGGCTGCCTTCACGGCGCAGCGCCTGGCTTCGCCGGACTTCGCGGCCTGGGGCGCCTTCGAGGGCGAGGAGCTCTACGGCATGCTCGGACTGGAGCGCGAGCGCCGCGCCAAGAACCGGCACAAGGCGACCGTCGTGGGCATGTACGTCGCGCCGGAGGTGGCGCGGCAGGGCGTGGGCCGCGCGCTGCTGGACGCGCTGGTGGCGCATGCCCGCGCCGTCGGCATCGAGTCGCTCGTGCTCACGGTCACCGACGGCAACGCCGAAGCGCAGCAGCTGTACGCCGGCGCGGGCTTCCGCTCGATCGGCGTCGAGCCGGACGCGATCCGCGTGGCGGGTCGCTCGTACGGGAAGATCCACATGCACCTGGACCTGAGATGAGCCTCTCCAGCTTCTCCTTTCCCACCGACATCCGCTTCGGCCCGGGCGCGCGCAAGGAGGTCGCGGCGCACCTGCAGGCCCTGGGGCTGAAACGGCCGCTGATCGTCACGGACCGCGGACTCGGCGCGCTGCCCGCGATGGCGGAGTTCCAGTCGCACCTGGGCGGGCTGGACGTGCTGGTCTTCGCCGGCGTGGCCGGCAACCCCACCGCCAGCCAGGTCCTGGCCGGCGCGGCGGCCTTGAAGACGCACCAGGCCGACTGCGTGGTCGGCATCGGCGGAGGTGCGGCGCTCGACGTGGCCAAGGTGGTCGGCCTGGCCGCCACCCACGACGGCGACATCCTCGAATACGCGTGGGACCATCCGCGGGTGCGGCCCATCACCAACCCGCTGCCCTATTTCGTCGCGCTGCCCACCACGGCCGGCACCGGCTCCGAGGTGGGCCGCTCCTCCGTGATCAGCGAGGACGAGACGCACCTCAAGCGCGTGATCTTCAGCCCGAAGCTGCTGGCGAGGAAGGTGTTCGCCGACCCCGAGCTCACGCTGGGGCTGCCGGCCCACGTCACCGCCGCCACGGGCATGGACGCGCTCACGCACAACATCGAGAGCTATCTTTCGCCGGCCTACCACCCCCTGTGCGACGGCATCGCGCTGGAAGGCACGCGCATCGCCGCGCGTTCGCTGGTGCGGGCCGTGCGCGAGCCCGCCAACCTCGCCGCGCGCAGCGACATGATGATGGCGTCCATGATGGGGGCCATCGCCTTCCAGAAGGACCTGGGCGCGGTGCATTCCTGCGCCCACGCGCTGGGCGCCGTCTGCGACCTGCACCACGGACTCGCCAACGCGCTGATGATCGAGGCCGTGCTGGCCTGGAACGTGGAAGCCGCGCCCGACAAGTTCGAGGAGCTGGCGCACGTGTGCCGCGTGGCCGGCGGCGGCCCCGGGCTGGTGCGCTGGCTGGGGCACCTGAAGCAGCAGGTCGGGATCACGGGCACGCTGTCCTCGCACGGGGTGAAGCAGCAGCAGGTCCCGCGGCTCGTGGAAGTGGCGGTGAAGGACGTCTGCCACCAGACCAACCCGCGGCCGGTGGCGGCGGCGGATTTCCAGCGCCTGTTCGAGGCAGCGATGTAGGGACACGATGGACAGACTGAAGATCGGCATCAGCGCCTGCTTCTTCCACCCCGACGGCGAGCGCCAGGCGGCGCCGTCCAAGACCCTCCTGTGGATCGAGCAGTCCACCGCGCACTGGGTGATGTCCGAGGGCGCCTTGCCGGTGATGGTGCCTTCGCTCAACGGCGCCACCTTCCGCGGCGACATCACGGTGCGGGAGTACGCGCAGTGGCTCGACGGCCTGGTGATGCACGGCGGCGCCGACGTCTGGCCCGGCACCTACGGTGAGCAGCCGCTGCGCCCCGAGTGGCGCGGCGACCGCATCCGCGACGAGAACGACATCGCGCTGGTGCAGGCCTTCCGCGCCGCGGGCAAGCCGGTGTTCGGCATCTGCCGCGGGCTGCAGCTGATCAACGTGGCGCACGGCGGCACGCTGTACCAGGACATCAGCACGCAGAAGCCGGGCGCGCGCAGGCACCGCGACGCCGAGGCCTACGACCTGAACTTCCACGAAGTCGACCTCCTGCCGCGGACCCGGCTGGCGCAACTGCTGCCCCCCGGCCGCCACAAGGTCAACAGCGTGCACCACCAGGGCGTGAAGGACCTCGCCCCCGCCTTCGTGGTGGAGGCCGTGTCGCCCGACGACGGGGTGATCGAAGCGATCCGCCACACCGGCGACGCGTGGGTCGCGGCGGTCCAGTGGCATCCCGAATTCCACCGTCCCGAACTGGGGGTGATCGACGATACCCCGCTGCTGCGGGACTTCCTGGAGGCCGCCCGCGCGGCGCGCTGCGCATGAACACCCTGAAGATCCGCAACCCGGCCAGCGGCGAACTGGTCATCGCCCTGCCGGCCGACGACGCCCGCAGCGTCGCCGTGAAGGCGATGGCCGCCCGGGCGGCGCAGCCCGCCTGGGCCGCGTGGCCCCTGGCCGACCGGCTGGCCTGCCTGCGGGCGTTCCGTGCCGGCGTGGTCGCGGAGCTCGACACGCTGGCCACGATCATGACGCGCGAGACCGGCAAGCCGATCCGCATGGCGCGCAACGAGCTGAACGGCCTGCTGCCGCGCATCGACTTCTTCCTCGCCGAATGCGAGCGCGCGATCGCGCCGGAGACGGTGTACGAGGAGAGCGGGCTGCGCGAGCAGATCGAGCACGTGCCGCTGGGCGTGATCGCCAACATCTCGGCGTGGAACTATCCGTGGTTCGTCGGCTGCAACGTGATCCTGCCCGCGCTCGCGACCGGCAACGCGGTGCTGTACAAGCCTTCGGAGTACGCCACGCTCTCCGGACTGGAGATCGCGCGGCTGCTGCACGAGGCCGGCGTGCCGCGCCAGGCGATGTGCTGCCTCGTCGGCACAGGCGAGGTCGGCACGGCGCTGCTGGCGCAGGACGTGGACGGCGTGTTCTTCACCGGCTCGCACGCCACCGGGCAGCGCATCGCCGAGTCCGTGGGCAAGCGCTTCCTCAAGCTGCAGCTGGAGCTGGGCGGCAAGGACCCCACCTACGTGTGCGAGGACGCCGACCCGCAGACCGCGGCGGAATCGCTCGCCGACGGCGCCATGTACAACACCGGCCAGAGCTGCTGCTCGGTGGAACGCATCTACGTGCACGAGGCGATCCACGACGCCTTCGTCGAGGCCTTCGTGCGCGCGGTCGGGGCCTTCCGCATGGGCGACCCGATGAGCGAGGACACCTACATCGGCCCGCTCACGCGCACGCCGCAGCTGGACGTGCTGGCGGCGCAGGTGGCGGACGCGCGCCAGCGCGGCGCGAAGGTGTTGACCGGCGGCCGCGTCGGTGACGGGCCGGGCAACTGGTTCGAACCCACCGTGCTGGTGGGCGTCGACCACACGATGGAGATCATGCGGGAGGAGAGCTTCGGCCCCGTGATCGGCATCCAGAAGGTCCGCGACGACGCCGAGGCGGTCCGCCTGATGAACGACACCCGCTACGGGCTCACGGCCGGCGTCTACACGCGCGACGAGACGCGGGCTCGCCGCATCCTGTCGCAGGTGCACGCGGGCAGCGTGTACTGGAACTGCTGCGACCGCGTGAGCCCGCGGCTGCCCTGGAGCGGCGTGGGGGATTCCGGCGTGGGGCTGACGCTGTCGAAGTACGGCATCCAGACCTTCACGCGGCCCAAGGCGTGGCACTTGCGCAGCGCCGGCTAGACCCACTCCCCCTCGCGCAGCTCCCGCGTGAGCCAGGCGCAATAGAACGGCGCTGCCACCAGCCCCGGGACCCCGAACGCCGACTCCAGCAGCAGCATCGACGCGAGCATCGCGTAGGTCGGCACGTTGGTGCGTCCGCCCACGATCTTCGCGTTGAGGAAGTACTCGAGCTTGTGGATGACCACCAGGAACACCAGCGAGGCGACGCCCACCCAGACGGACACCGTCAGCGCCGCGATCGTGATCGCCGTGTTCGACAGCAGGTTGCCCACGATCGGGAGCAGGCCGCCGAAGAAGGTGAAGCCGACCAGCGTCGGCGCGAGGGGGACGCGGTAGCCCAGCGCGGGCAGCACGACCAGCAGGTAGATCCCGGTCAGGGCCGAGTTGATCAGCGAGATGCGCAGCTGCGCCGAGAACACGTCGCCGAAGGCATTGGCCAGCTGCAGCATACGCGCCTGGGCCAGCACGATCAGGGGCCGGCGCGGCTGCGCGGGTTCGACGGTGCGCGCCGCCGTGGCGGCCATCAGGCCGATCGCGAGGCCGAGCAGGATGTGCACCAGGATCTTCAGCGCCTCCGCGCCCCAGCGCTGCATCTCGCCGGAGTGCTCGCGCAGCCAGCGGCTCATCGCGTGCTGCACGGTGTCGGCCGACTCGGGCAGGCGCGAGACGATCCAGCCCGGCGCGGTGGCGCGCAGCTGGTCCAGGGTGTCGGCGATCAGCTGCATCAGCCGGGAGAGCCCGCCCGACTTGAACAGCAGCTCGGCCCCTGCCGCGAACACCAGCCCCAGGCCGGCCACGGCGACCGTCACCAGCAGCCAGCGCAGCGCGCGGTTCCACAGGGAGCCCTTCGCCGGGCCGGTGAAGTCACGCACGCGCCGGTACAGCACGAAGCCGGCAAGGCCGGCGAACAGTGCCGACAGCAGGTGCAGGTAGAGCACGCCGAGCAGGACCAGGGACGCCAGCAGGATGCTGCGCAGCCGCAGCTTCTCCGTGGCCAGCTCGGGCGTGGTCTCGGACGGGCTGAGGGGCCGTTTCACCAGCCCATTGTGCCCCCCTCCCCGGGCACGCTGGGTTACTTGGCCTTCGGCCGCCCGTACCTGGCGGTGAAGCTGGCCTTGCCGAGGGAGTTGGCGTTGATCATGAAGCCGGCCAGCGCCGCCGTGGCATCCGCCGGGATGTCCAGCTTGTCGGTCTTCAGCGCGTGCACGGTGAAGACGTAGCGGTGCGGCTTGTCGCCGGGCGGCGGGCAGGCGCCGCCCCAGGCCGCGACGCCGTAGTCGATGCGCACCTGGCGCGCGCCCTGCGGCAGGTTGGCGTTGCTGGCGTTGCCGGCGTCGGGCTTCAGCTCGGTGACGCTGGCGGGGATGTTGATGACGGACCAGTGCCACCAGCCCGACCCGGTCGGCGCGTCGGGGTCGTACACCGTGACGGCGTAGCTCTTCGTGTCCTTCGGGGCGCCGCTCCACTTGAGCGCCGGCGACTTGTTCTCCCCGCCGCAGCCGAACACGTTGGCCTCGAACTTCTTGTCCATCGTCGCGCCCGGCTTGATGTCGGGGCTTTCCAGCTTGAAGGCCGCGGCGGAGGTCGCGGCGGTGGCAAGGGCGAGCGCGGCGGCGGCCGCGAGGGTGCGCGTCATGGATCCTCTCCTTGTTCGTTGGAGCTTGGGGATCGGGATGATGCTACGAAAGCGGCGGATTTGTCTTGCGGGGCGCCCCACCCCATCCCTCCCCCGGAGGGGAGGGATGAAGACGCGTCACTCGGAGGAAAGGTGCTTGCCGACGATGCCGGCCAGCTCGAACATCGAGACCTGCGGCTTGCCGAACAGGGGCTTGAGCTTCGCGTCCGCGTTGATCGCGCGCTTGTCCTTCTGGTCCTGCAGGCCGTGGGCCTTGATGTAGTCCCAGATCTTCTTGATCACCTCGGTGCGCGCGATCGGCGCGTCGCCGACCACGGCGGCCAGCTCGGGGCTCGGCTTGAGTCCGGGACCGGTCTTCTTCGCCGGGGACTTCTTGGCGGCGACCTTCTTCGCCGCCTTCGCGGTGGCCTTTTCCTCGCTCGGCGGCTTCTTGGCGGCGGCCTTGGCGGTGGCCGTCTTCGCGCTCGCGGCGCCCGCCGTCTTGCGCGGCGGGAACTTGGAGGCGCGCGGTTCGAATTCGAAGTTCACCTTGCCGGCTTCCGCGTCCCAGGCCAGGTAGGCCTTGAACGGGCGCCGCGTGCGCATCGAGATGAACTTGTCCAGCAGGTCGGTCTTGCCGGTGGCGAGCAGCTTGGCCATCTGCTCGCGCTCGACCGGCTGCTGCAGGATCACCTTGCCGCTGCGGAAGTCGCAGGTGGGCGCGGGATGCTTCTCGGTGGGCACGGAACGCTCGCAGACGTAGTTGCTGCCCCATTCGAAGACCTGGTGGCCGCACCTGGGGCAGGGGCCCAGGGGCTCCTGCGCCGACAGGTCGACGATCTCGCCCGTCTCGGCCGGGTTCTTGTCCTCGCCGAAGTCGAACTCCAGCTTCCAGTTCTTCTCGTCCTCGTCGTAGGCCAGCGCCAGTTCGGCGGTGAAGGGCCAGCCCGCCTTGGAGCGGAAGCCCTGCAGCGGGCCGATGCGCTTGTCGCGCAGGAAGGTCTCGACCTCCTCCAGCTCGAACGGCCGGCCGGCCGGGATCTTGGTGAAGGAGAAGCCGCAGGGCTCCTTGCCCCTGCCGCCCACGCAGTTGTAGCGGCGGTAGGTTTCCTGCACCACGCCGCCGCAGTTGGGGCAGGGCGTCTTCAGCGTGGCGTAGTCGCCCGGGACGGTGTCGCGGTCGTACTCCTTGGCCTTCATGACGATGCGCTTCGTCATGTCGGCGATCTCGCGCATGAACTGGTCGCGCGAGAGGCGGCCGTGCTCCATCTGCGCCAGCTTGTACTCCCATTCGCCGGTGAGCTCCGGCTTGGAGAGCTCCTCCACGCCCAGCCCGCGCAGCAGCGTCATGAGCTGGAAGGCCTTGGCCGTGGGGATCATCTCGCGGCCTTCGCGCAGGATGTACTTCTCGTTGATGAGGCCTTCGATGATGGCCGCGCGGGTGGCCGGCGTGCCCAGGCCCTTTTCGGCCATGGCCTCGCGCAATTCGTCGTCCTCCACGAACTTGCCGGCGCCTTCCATCGCGCCCAGCAGCGTCGCCTCGCTGTAGCGCGCCGGCGGCCGGGTCTTCAGGCCCTTGGCCTCGACCGAGGCGGTGTCCACCTTCTCGCCCGGCTTCACCGACACCAGGTTCTGGCCCTTGTCGCCTTCCTTGGCGTCCGGGTCCTGGTCGGCGGCTTCCTTGCCGTAGATCGCCAGCCAGCCCGGCTTCACCAGCACCTTGCCCTCGGTGCGGAACTGGTGGCCCGCCGCCTCGCTGATGCGGGTGGTGACCAGGTATTCGGCGCTGGGGAAGAACACCGCCAGGAAGCGCCGCACCACCAGGTCGTACAGCTTCTGCTCCGCCTCCGACAGGCCGCTGGGCGCCTGCAGGGTCGGGATGATGGCGAAGTGGTCCGACACCTTGCTGTCGTCGAACACGCGCTTGACCGGCTTGACGTAGCCCTCCGTGACCGCCTGCCGCGCGAACGGCGCCAGGTGCGGCATGCCGCTGTCGGCCAGCACGCCCATGGTCTCCTGGACCACCTTCACGTAGTCGGCGGGCAGGTGGCGCGAGTCCGTCCGGGGATAGGTCAGCGCCTTGTGGCGCTCGTACAGCGACTGCGCCAGCGACAGCGTGGTCTTGGCGGAATAGCCGAAGCGGCCGTTGGCCTCGCGCTGTAGGGAGGTCAGGTCGAACAGGCCGGGCGAGGCTTGGGTGCTGGGCTTGGATTCCTCGGTGACGCTCGCCTTCTTGCCGCGCACCGCCTGGGCGATGGCCTGCGCGTCCTGCTCGTTCCAGAGGCGGTCGGCGCGTTTCTCGGGATCGTCGGGGTCCTTCTTCCAGTTCGGGTCGAACCACTTGCCGGGGTACTCGCCGGCCTCGGCGGCGAAACTGGCGTGGATCTCCCAGTAGTCGCGGCTGACGAACTTGCGGATCTGCTCCTCCCGCTCCACCACGATCGCCAGCGTCGGGGTCTGCACGCGGCCCACGGTGGTCAGGAAGAAGCCGCCGTCGCGGGAATTGAAGGCGGTCATGGCGCGGGTGCCATTGATGCCCACCAGCCAGTCGGCCTCCGAACGCGAGCGGGCGGCGTGCGCCAGGCCTTCCATCTGCTTGTCGGTACGCAGCTTGTCGAAGCCGTCGCGGATGGCCTGCGGCGTCATCGACTGCAGCCAGAGGCGCCGCACCGGCTTGTGCGCGGCGCCCTTCTTGCCCGCGCCCTGGCCGTCGGTGCCGAAGGCGAACTGCTCGATCAGCCGGAAGATCAACTCGCCCTCGCGCCCGGCGTCGCAGGCGTTCACCAGGTCGGTGACGTCCTTGCGCTTGGCCAGCTTCACCACCGCGTTGAGGCGCGACTTGGTCTTGTCCACCGGCTTGAGGTCGAAGTACGGCGGAATCACGGGCAGGTGGGCGAAGCTCCACTTGCCGCGCTTGACGTCGAACTCCTCCGGCGCCTGGATCTCCACCAGGTGACCCACGGCGCTGGTGACGATGTACTTGCCGTTCTCGAAGTACTCGTCGTGCTTGTCGAACTTGCCGGCCACGGGGGTCAGGGCCCGGACAATGTCCTGGGCCACCGACGGCTTCTCGGCGATCACCAATGTTTTCACGACCATCCCGGATGCCTTTCGGCACCTCGTCCCTTGACGTTCTTACAATCGCGCTTTCCTCGCGCGCGCACGCACGCGCGTACGCGTACGAATCCAAGTTAACAGAATTTTCTACATGCCCGCCAAAGCCGCCGCCGCCCCCAAGACGAATCGCCGCATCCAGGTCCGCAAGTCGGGCGTGCACGGCAAGGGCGTGTTCGCCCTGCAGGACATCCCCGAGGGCGAGACCCTGATCGAATACCTGGGCGAGATCATCTCGTGGAAGGAGGCCCAGCGCCGCCACCCGTGGAACCCGGAAGAGCCCAACCATACCTTCTACTTCCATGTCGACGACAAGCGCGTGATCGACGCCGCCGTGGGGGGCAACGCGGCCCGCTGGATCAACCACTCCTGCGAGCCGAACTGCGAGGCCGACGAAGTCGAAGGCCGCATCTTCATCAAGAGCCTGCGCGACATCAAGGCCGGCGAAGAGCTGAGCTACGACTACGGCCTGATCATCGACGAGCCGTACACGAAGAAGCTGAAGGCGGAATACCCCTGCTGGTGCGGCAGCCGGAACTGCCGCGGCACGCTGCTGGCGCCCAAGCGCGGCAAGCGCTGACCGCCATGAGGTGGCCGGCGGAGGCGATCTGGGAGGCGGTGGCGCCGCTGCTGCCCGGGTTCACCGTGGAGATCCTGCCGGAGCTGGATTCGACCAACAGCGAGCTGATGCGGCGCTCCCGCGACGGCCGGTCCGAGCCCGTGCTGCTGGTCGCCGAGCGGCAGACCGCAGGGCGCGGCCGGCTCGGCCGGGGCTGGCAGAGCGCCGCCGGTGACTCGCTGACCTTTTCGCTGGGCGTGCCCCTGGCGCCGGCGGACTGGTCCGGCCTGTCGCTGGCGGTCGGGGCCAGCGTGGCCGAGGCCCTGCATCCCGCCATCCGGCTGAAGTGGCCCAACGACCTGTGGCTGGACGACCGCAAGCTGGGCGGGATCCTGATCGAGACCGCCAGCTTCGGCACGGGCAGCGCCGGCGGGCGCTACGCGGTGGTCGGCATCGGCCTGAACCTCGCGCCGCGGCCTGCGGAGGGGCTGTCCACCCCGCCGGCGGCCTTGCGCGAGCTGCTGCCCTACGCCCAGGCGCCCGACGTGCTGCAGCTCGTCGCCGCGCCGCTGGTGGCCGACGTGCTGCGCTTCGCGCAGGCCGGCTTCGAGGCCTTCCACTCCCACTTCGATGCGCGCGACGCGCTGCGCGGGCGCGCCGTGACGCTCAGCGACGGCAGCGCCGGCGTGGCCCAGGGGGTGAGCGAATCCGGCAGCCTGCTGGTGCATACTGCGGCCGGCCTGCAGGCGGTGAGCAGCTCGGAGGTGAGCGTGCGGCCCGCCGCCCCCTGAACACCGTCCATGCTGCGCCTGATCGTCCTGTTCCTGCTGCTCGCCAACGGGGCCTACTACGCCTGGTCCCAGGGGCTGCTGATGCCCTGGGGCGTCGGGCCGGTGCAGCAATCGGAACCGCAGCGGATGCAGCAGCAGCTCCAGCCCGAGGGCGTGCGCCTGCTGCCCGCCGAAGAACTGCGCGCCCTCGAGGCCCAGGTGGCGCAGGTGGCCCCGGCCGCGCGCGCATCCGAATGCCTGGCTTCGGCCACCCTGGCGGAGCCGCAGGCGGCCACGGTGCGCACGGCGCTGCAGTCCTGGCCGGCCGGCTCCTGGACGCTCGAACCGGTGGTCGAACCGCCGCGGTGGATCCTCTACATGGGCAAGTACGCGGACCCGGAGCAGCTGGCCCGCAAGCGGGCGGAACTGCGCCAGCTGGGCATCGCCTTCGATGCGCCGCTCGATCCCCAGCTGGAGCCAGGGCTCGCGCTCGGCAGCTTCAGCAGCGAGCCCTCCGCGCAGCAGCAGCTGCAGGCGCTCGTTACGCGCGGGGTGCGCAGCGCGCGGGTGGTGCAGGACCGCCCCGAGCAGCGTGGCTTCCGCCTGCAGCTGGCGGCGATGACCGACGCCTTGCGGCCGCGGCTGAACGAGCTCCGCCCCGCGCTGGACACGACAACCCTGCGGCCCTGCCGCTGAACAACACCAGGAGATTCCCGCCATGTCGCTCAAGCTCTATTTCGCCCCCGGGGCCTGTTCCTTCGTCCCGCACAGCCTGCTGGAGACCACCGGCGCGCCGTTCGAGCCCGTGATGGTCAAGCTGCACAAGGGCGAGCAGAACGAGGCGGCATTCAAGGCGATCAACCCGCGCGGCCAGGTGCCGGTGCTGGTCGACGGCGACGAGGTGATCACGCAGATCCCGGCGATCCTCCAGTACCTGGACGCGAAGTTCCCGGAGCAGCAGTTCCTGCCGCGCGAGACGCTGGCGCGCACCCGCGTGCTGGAGACGCTGGCGTGGATGAACAACACCGTGCATCCGACCTTCACGCACGTGTTCATGCCGCAGAAATACGCGGGCAGCCCGGAAGCGCAGGCGGAACTCAAGTCCTTCAACGCGAGGGTGTACGCCGGCTACCTGGGGGAGATCGAGGCGCTGGCGCAGCGGGCGGCCGCCCGCGGCCAGTCCTGGCTGGGTGGCGAGCGCCTCGGCCCGCTGGACGTCTATGCGCTGACCCTGCTGCGCTGGGGCGGCTTCGCCGGGATCGACCCCACGGGCTTCCAGGCGCTGTGGGCGCACGTGCAGAAGGTGGCGCAGCAGCCCGGAGTGGCGCGGGCGATCGAGCGGGAGCGGCTGCAGCTGAACCTGTACAAGGCGGCCTGAGCCGCCTTCAGGCGCGCACCGCGGCCTCCTCGGCCGGCTGGGCCTGCGACTCGGTCGCCACGAAGCGCACCGTGACCCGCGTCCCCGGCGGCACCTGCCCGGGGCGTGCGTCTTCCAGCTCGATCGTCGCGTCGTGCTGGCGCGCGATCTCCTGCACGATCGGCAGGCCCAGGCCGGAGCCGTCCACGTTGGTGCCCAGCGTCCGGTAGAAGGGCTGGAACACCAGCTCGCGCTCGGCCTCCGGAATGCCCGGGCCGGTGTCCTCCACCTGCAGCACCAGCGCCTGCCCGAACGGGTCGGCCAGCACCCGCGCGGTCACGATCCCGGGCTGCTGCTCCGTCGAAGGCGTGTAGTTCACCGCGTTGTCCAGGAGGTTGCGCACCAGCTCCTTCAGCAGCGTGGGGTTGCCTCGCAGGAGCACGCCGTGCGCGCCCGGCTCGGGGCCGTCGTAGCCGATGTCCAGGTGCTTTTCCATCGCCCGCGGCACCGTGTCGCGCACCGCCTCGATCGCGATCTCCGCCAGGTCGCAGGCCTGGCGCACCAGCACCTTGGCGCTGTTCTCCGCGCGCGCCAGCGCCAGCAGCTGGTTCACCGTGTGGGTGGCGCGCATGCTGGAGCGGCCGATCTGCTTGAGCGACTGCTTCAGTTCCTCGGGATGGAACTGCTCGCGCTGGGCGAGGTCGGCCTGCATGCGCAGGCCGGCCAGCGGCGTCTTGAGCTGGTGCGCCGCGTCGGCGAGGAAGCGCTTCTGCGTCGCGATGGAGCTTGTCAGCCGCGTGAGCAGGTCGTTCACCGAGGACACCAGCGGAGCGACCTCCAGCGGAACCACCTTCTCGTCGAGCGGGCTCAGGTCGTCGGGCTTGCGCGCGCGGATGCGCTCCTCCAGCTCGGACAGCGGCTTGATGCCCCGCACCAGCGCCATCCACACCAGCAGCACGGCCAGCGGCAGGATCGCCAGCTGCGGCAGCATCACGCCCTTGATGATCTCGGTGGCGAGCACGGAACGCTTCTCGCGCGTCTCGGCCACCTGCACCAGCGCCGGCGGCGAGCCGGGGGCGTCGATGCGCACCCAGGTGTAAGCCACGCGCACGCCCAGTCCGCGCATCTCGTCGTCGCGCAGGCGCGTTTCGCCAGGGGCGGGGCGCTCGTCGTCGGGCGGCGGCGGGAAGTCGCGTTCGCCGGACAGCAGCTCGCCGCGCGAGCCCAGCACCTGGTAGTAGACCTGGTCGGCATCGTCGGCGCGCAGGATCTCGCGCGCCGGCTGCGGCAGGTTGAAGGAGGCGCGCTGGTTCTGCACCGTCACCAGCTGCGCCAGCGCCTGCACGTTGTATTCGAGCGCGCGGTCGAAGGGCTTGCCGGCGATGCTCTGCGCCACCAGCCAGGTGAGCGCCAGGCTCACCGGCCACAGCAGCAGCAGCGGCGTGAGCATCCAGTCGAGGATCTCGCCGAAGAGCGAGCGCTGCTCGCGCTGGAAGATTTTCATGGACGTACTGCGTGGCTCCGCGAGGCGTCATTCCCGGGACCGGACCGGCCCCGGCCGCGCAGCCGCCCTCTGCGCTCCAGGCGGATGCTGGGCTTGCCGCCTGACGCGGGGATGACGTTCAGGGGATCTTCTCGAGACAGTAGCCCAGCCCCCGCACCGTCGCAATGCGGATCGGCCCCTTCTCGATCTTCTTGCGCAGGCGGTGGATGTACACCTCGAT
The DNA here is from genome assembly GCF_016722785.1 of Ramlibacter monticola. Lineage (GTDB taxonomy): Bacteria > Pseudomonadota > Gammaproteobacteria > Burkholderiales > Burkholderiaceae_C > Ramlibacter > Ramlibacter monticola. Next base: position 106,946 of record NZ_JAEQNE010000009.1, read on the forward strand.
GGCGTTGTTGCTCACCTCCTCGCCCCATTCGCACAGGCGTTCCACGAGCTGGTCCTTGCTGACCAGCCGGCCGGCGCGCTGCAGCAGCACTTCGAGCAGGCCCAGTTCGCGCGCGGACAGTTCGACCATCTTGCCGTCGATGGTCGCCACGCGGCCGGCCTGGTCGTACACCAGCGGGCCGTGCTTGATCGTGCTGCTGGTGGCGCCCATGCCGCGGCGGGTGAGCGCCCGCACGCGCGCCTCCAGCTCCGACAGCGCGAAGGGCTTGGCCATGTAGTCGTCGGCGCCCAGGTCGAGGCCCTTCACCCGCTCCTCGATGGCATCGGCGGCGGTCAGGATCAGCACCGGCATGGTGGAGCCCCGCGCGCGCAGCTTGCGCAGCACTTCCAGTCCGTGCATCCGGGGCAGGCCCAGGTCGAGGATCAGGAGGTCGAACTCGTTGTTCGTCATCAGCGCCGCGTCCGCTTCGGAGCCGCTCGCGACGTGGTCGACGGCGGCGCCGGAGGCGCGCAGGCTGCGCAGCAGGCCGTCGGCGAGCACCTGGTCGTCTTCCGCGATGAGGATCCGCATGCATGTCTCCTGTGCCGCCAGCGGGGGCGTAATGTCGGGCGAATTCTAGGTTCGCGACCCGCCCCCCATATGACGTGGATCAGTTCGGCCCCACCGTCATGCGGGGCTGCCGGCATAGGCCTCGAGCCCGATCGAGACCACGGTGGCGACTTCCGCGCCCACTTCGGCGCGGAACTCACGCTCCGCCTGCGCCACCGCGTCCTTGAAGGCCTGCAGCCAGGCCAGCCCGGTGGGCGTGAACTTGACCAGCCGCGCCCGGGCGTCGCGCGCGTCCGCCTCGCGCGTGACCAGGCCCCAGGCTTCGCACTGGTCCACCAGGTCGCCCATGGCCTGCTTGCTCATCCCGGCGCGCTGCGCCAGCTCGGTCAGGCGCGTCCCCTGCAGTTCCAGGTGGCGCGTGACGTGGATGTGCGCCGCGCTCACCTGCGCCCGCGCGGCGAGGTTGGACAGCGCCAGCGGCACGTCCACGTTGTGCGCCATCAGGTGCAGCACGCGCTCGTCGAAGCGGCGCATCGCCTCCCCGAGCAGGCGGCCCAGGTGGGTGAGTCGCCAGCCGTCGTCCAGTGCATTCATGCCCAAATCGTAAGGCAAACTGACCAAAAAACCCGTTGTCCGCCCGAGACCTGGGCCGTTACATTACTGGCCATGCATCCAGCCTGTGCTTGAATCCAGCTGGAAAACCCGTACCAACCCATTGATTCCCAAGGAGAAAACGAAGATGGACGCCCAAGTCAAAGGCTCGAAGGTCGCCGCCGCCGACAACGAAAAGGCCAAGGCCCTGGCCGCCGCGCTGGCCCAGATCGAGAAGCAGTTCGGCAAGGGCACGATCATGCGCCTGGGCGAGGGCGAGGCCATCGAGGACATCCAGGTCGTCTCCACCGGCTCGCTCGGCCTGGACATCGCGCTGGGCGTCGGCGGCCTGCCGCGCGGCCGCGTGATCGAGATCTACGGCCCGGAATCGTCCGGCAAGACCACGCTGACGCTGCAGGTCGTGGCCGAGATGCAGGCCCAGGGCGGCCAGTGCGCGTTCGTCGACGCCGAACACGCGCTCGACATCCAGTACGCGCAGAAGCTGGGCGTCAACGTGTCCGACCTGCTGATCTCCCAGCCCGATACCGGCGAGCAGGCCCTCGAGATCGTCGACAGCCTGGTGCGCTCCGGCGCCGTCGACCTGATCATCATCGACTCGGTGGCGGCCCTGGTGCCCAAGGCGGAAATCGAAGGCGAGATGGGCGATGCCCTGCCCGGCCTGCAGGCCCGCCTCATGAGCCAGGCGCTGCGCAAGCTCACCGCCACGATCAAGAAGACCAACTGCATGGTCATCTTCATCAACCAGATCCGCATGAAGATCGGCGTGATGTTCGGCAGCCCCGAAACCACCACCGGCGGCAACGCGCTGAAGTTCTACGCCTCCGTGCGCCTGGACATCCGCCGCACCGGCACGATCAAGAAGGGCGAGGAGGCGATCGGCAACGAGACCAAGGTGAAGGTCGTGAAGAACAAGGTCGCGCCCCCGTTCAAGACGGCGGAATTCGACATCCTGTTCGGCGAGGGCATCAGCCGCGAGGGCGAGATCATCGACATGGGCGTCGCCAACCAGGTGCTGGACAAGTCGGGCGCCTGGTACGCCTACAACGGCGAGAAGATCGGCCAGGGGCGCGACAACGCCCGCGAGTTCCTGCGCGAGAACCCGGAGCTGGCCCGCGAGATCGAGAACAAGGTCCGCGAGCACCTGGGCATCCCGCTGCTGCCGGCCGACGTCGCGGAGGAATAAGCAAATGGTGCCCCCACGCTCCCCCACTGCGTGTGGGTCGCTGCCCCCCGAGGGGGCTTCAGCCTCCTTGAGGCGGCTCGGCGGAGGCTGACATGGCCTTCGGCCAGCTTTCGGTGAAGGGCCGGGCCCTCAAGCTGCTGGCCGCCCGCGAGCACTCGCGCCAGGAGCTGGAACGCAAGCTCGCGGCGAAGGAGCCCGACCCCGCCGAGGTCAAGCAGGCGCTCGACGAACTGCAGGCGCGGGGATTCCTCGACGAGCAGCGCGTGGTGGATTCGATCGTCCACCGCCGCGCCGGGCGCGTGGGGGTGGGGCGGATCCGGCAGGAGCTGCAGGCGAAAGGGATCGATGCGGAGCGGGTGGCCATCGCCGTGGCGAGCCTCAACGCGAGCGAGTTCGAACGAGCCCGCGAAGTCTGGCGAAAGAAGTTCGGCGCGCAGCCGGAGGATGCGTCCCAGCGGGCGAAGCAGGCGCGGTTCCTGGCTGCGCGCGGGTTCAGCGGAGAAGTCGTGCGACGCGTCCTGAATACGCCGGACGACGAGTAGCGGGGGGATTCACAGGCGCCATGCGGGCGCGGGCAAGTAGAACGCAAAAGCCGCAAAGGCTACGCAAAAGCCGCGAAAGAGACATCCTCATGAGGATGTTCTTTGGCGGCTTTTGCGTTTCTTTAGCGGCCTTTGCGTTAAAAAAATCCTGGACCTTCCCCTGCGCTGCGAAGGCCCGCGAACTTCAGATCCCGAGCATCAACTTCAGGTTCTGCACCGCCGCCCCGCTGGCGCCCTTGCCCAGGTTGTCCAGCCGTGCGATCAGCACCGCGTGCGCGTAGTCCATGTTGTGGAACACGCGCAGTTCCATCTTGTTGGTGTCGTTCAGCGCTTCCGGCTCCAGCTTGCCGTCCTCGGTGGGCGCCTGCACGGTCACCCATTCGCTGCCCTGGTAGTGGCGCTTCAGCACGCTCTCCAGGTCCCCCGGCGTGGGCTTGCCGGGCAGCGTGTTCAGATGCAGCGGCAGCTGCACCAGCATGCCCTGGCGGAAGTTGCCAACCGCGGGCAGGAAGATCGGCCGGCGCAGCAGCCCGGTGTACTTCATGATCTCCGGCAGGTGCTTGTGCTTCAGCCCCAGCGCATACAGCTCGTACGCGGGCGCCTGGCCCGATTCGTAGGCCTCGATCATCGTGCGGCCGCCGCCCGAATAGCCGCTCACCGAGGGCAGCACCACGGGGTAGTCGTTCGGCAGCACGCCGGCCTCCACCAACGGACGCAGCAGCGCGATCGCGCCGGTGGCGTAGCAGCCGGGGTTGCTCACGCGCTCTGCCTTCGCCACCGCCTCGCGCTGGCCGGCGGAAAGCTCGGGGAAGCCGAACACCCAGCCATCGGCCGTGCGGTGCGCGGTGGACGCGTCGATGATGCGCGGCTTCCGGCCGCCGGAGCGGCCGATCTCTTCGATCATCGCCGCCGACTCGCGCGCCGCGTCGTCGTGCAGGCAGAAGATCACGAGGTCCACTCCCGCCATCAGTTCGCGCTTGGCAGCCGGGTCCTTGCGCTTGTCGGGGGAGATGCTCACCAACTGGATCTGCGGCATCGTCTCGAGCCGCTCGCGGATCTGCAGGCCGGTCGTTCCGGCCTCGCCGTCAATGAAGACCTTGGGCATCGGGCGTCCTATAGGAAAGCGTTATGGTGACTGTAAGTCCCAAGTCGGAATTGGTGCATTGCAGCATGATACAGTTCGCGCGATCTTGCCACGCTGACCGTCCACGCCTCGAAATTCCGCGCCCGCCGGTCGTCCGATTTCCCACTTCCCCGAGAGACAGCTCATGAAGATCCACGAGTACCAAGGCAAGGAAATCTTGCGCAACTTCGGCGTGCCGGTCCCGCGCGGCATTCCGGCCTTCACGGTCCAAGAGGCGGTCGAAGCCGCCCAGAAGCTGGGCGGCCCGGTCTGGGTGGTCAAGGCCCAGATCCACGCCGGCGGCCGGGGCAAGGGCGGCGGCGTCAAGGTTGCCAAGAGCGTCGACGACGTGAAGCGCCTGGCCGGGGAGATCCTCGGCATGCAGCTCAAGACGCACCAGACCGGTCCCGAGGGCCAGAAGGTCCGTCGCCTGTACATCGAGGACGGCGCGGACATCCAGAAGGAGTACTACCTCTCCGTCGTGACCGACCGCGCCACCCAGAACGTGGCGTTCATCGCCTCCAGCGAAGGCGGCATGGACATCGAGGAAGTGGCGCACTCCACCCCCGAGAAGATCGTGAAGGTTTTCGTGAACCCGCTGATCGGCCTGACGCAGGCCCAGGGCGAGGAACTGGCCCGCGGCATCGGCATGCCGGCCGACTCGCAGGCGCAGTTCATCGACATCTGCCAGAAGCTCTACAAGTGCTACATGGACACCGATGCGTCGCTGGTGGAAATCAACCCGCTGAACCGCGACAGCAAGGGCAAGGTGATCGCGCTCGACGCCAAGTTCAACTTCGACAGCAACGCGCTGTTCCGCCACCCCGAGATCGTGGCGCTGCGTGACCTGGACGAGGAAGACGCCGCCGAAATCGAGGCCTCCAAATTCGACCTGGCGTACATCTCCCTGGACGGCAACATCGGCTGCCTGGTGAACGGCGCCGGCCTGGCCATGGCCACCATGGACACCATCAAGCTGTTCGGCGCCTCGCCGGCCAACTTCCTCGACGTGGGCGGCGGTGCCACCCCCGAGAAGGTCACCGAGGCCTTCAAGATCATGCTGAAGAACCCGAAGGTCAAGGCGATCCTGGTGAACATCTTCGGCGGCATCATGCGCTGCGACACCATCGCCACCGGCGTGATCACCGCCTGCAAGGCCGTGAACCTGAACGTTCCGCTGGTCGTGCGCATGAAGGGCACCAACGAGGAACTGGGCAAGCGCCTGCTGGCCGAGAGCGGCCTGCCCATCATCAGCGCGGACACCATGGCGGAAGCGGCCCAGAAGGTCGTGGCGGCGGTCAAGTAAAGGTAAGGAACTCAAGTCATGTCGATCTTCATCAACAAGGACACCAAGGTCATCACCCAGGGCATCACGGGCAAGACCGGCCAGTTCCACACCGAGAAGTGCCAGGAATACGCGAACGGCAAGAACTGCTTCGTGGCCGGCGTGAACCCCAAGAAGGCGGGCGAGAAGGTCTTCGACATCCCGATCTTTGCTTCCGTCAAGGAAGCGAAGCAGCAGACCGGCGCGACCGTTTCCGTGATCTACGTGCCGCCGGCGGGCGCCGCTGCGGCGATCTGGGAAGCGGCGGAAGCCGACCTGGACCTGGCAATCTGCATCACCGAGGGCATCCCGGTGCGCGACATGCTGGAAGTGCGCAACAAGATGAAGCAGAAGGAAGCCAAGGGCGGCAAGAAGACGCTGCTGCTGGGCCCCAACTGCCCCGGCCTGATCACGCCCGACGAGATCAAGATCGGCATCATGCCCGGCCACATCCACAAGAAGGGCCGCATCGGCGTGGTGTCGCGCTCCGGTACCCTGACCTATGAAGCCGTGGCGCAGCTCTCCGAGCTGGGCATCGGCCAGTCCAGCGCCGTGGGCATCGGCGGCGACCCGATCAACGGCCTGAAGCACATCGACGTGATGCAGGCCTTCAACGACGATCCGGACACCGACGCCGTGATCATGATCGGCGAGATCGGCGGCCCCGACGAGGCCGACGCCGCCCGCTGGTGCAAGGTCAACATGAAGAAGCCGGTCGTCGGCTTCATCGCCGGCGTCACGGCGCCCCCCGGCAAGCGCATGGGCCACGCCGGCGCGCTGATCTCCGGCGGCGCCGACACGGCGGAAGCCAAGCTGGCCATCATGGAAGAGTGCGGGTTCAAGATCACCCGCAACCCGTCCGAGATGGGCAAGCTGCTGAAGTCGCTGCTCTGACACATCCGCGCGCGGCGCGAGGCCGGCTGCCCCAGGCGCCGGCCTTTCTTGCATCCGGCGCGGCATTTCCGGTTCGACCACGGAAGTTGCAACAATTTGTATGATGGTCGTGAGAAAGTCGCTTGTCCGTCAGGGGGCCCTCTGCTAACTTCATCGGCAGAGTCCTGCCCCGGTGGGGAGGTCGGGAAACACAGCCCTGCGGAGAGCCCGCAGGTTCGCCGGTGACGTTGCCGGCAAGGGGCAGGAGTGAGCAAGCCTTCGATGGACAAGCGCGTGGCGGCCGTGGCGGCCAGCGGTCGCCCCGGGAAGCCAGGCGGCGCGCCGGTGCGGGCAGGCAACGCTTTTGAGAACCCGCTGTCGGGCGCAGGCCTGCCCAGCTATGATGCGGTTGAGAACGACCGGCACACGCGCAAGGCGCGGTCCGGCCCCAAGTCCGCGATGAACCTGTCCGGGGCCGCTGAAAAGCCCCTGGCCGGCGGCGGCAAGGCCGGCCGGACGCCTTGACCCGCCTACTATGAACTACGAGTTTTGCTTCCGCACGGACCCAGGTCTTGCGCGCGAAAACAACGAGGATTCGGTCACTGTCGACGAAGCGACGCGTCTCGGAATCCTGGCCGACGGCATGGGCGGCTACAACGCGGGCGAAGTCGCCAGCGGCATGGCCACCACCTTCATCAAGTCCGAACTCGGTCGCTGGCTGGCCCAGGCGGGCCGCCACGCCAACGCACGCGAAGTGCGCCGGGCGATGGAAATCTGCGTCGACAACGCCAATCGCTCGATCTTCAACGCCGCCAATTCCAATCCGCAGTACAGCGGCATGGGCACCACGCTGGTGGTGGGCGTGTTCCAGGACGGCCGGCTGATGCTCGGCCACATCGGCGATTCGCGCTGCTACCGGCTGCGCAATGGCACGCTGGAACAGATCACGAAGGACCACTCCCTGCTGCAGGAGCAGATGGATGCCGGCCTGATCACCCCCGAACAGGCGGCCACCTCCACCAACAAGAACCTCGTCACGCGCGCCCTCGGCGTGGAGGACGCGGTGTTGCTGGAAGTCAACGAACACAAGGTCGAACCCGGTGATCTTTACCTGATGTGCTCGGACGGTTTGTCGGACATGCTCGACGACGACTCGATCGCCCGCATCATGGTGACGGAGGCCACCCTCGAGCAGAAGTCGATCCAGCTGGTGGACGCGGCGAATGCCAACGGCGGGCGCGACAACATTTCGGTGCTGCTGGCGCAGGCCAACAGCGGCTCCAGAAAAAAGGGCTTGATCTCGCGCTGGCTGGGACAATGACGCGGGACAACGGACAGCAGGACATGAACAGGAGTCGACCATGCCGAAAATGATCGTTTCGATCGACGGTGTCGTCATCAAGGAAGTGCAGTTGACCAAGGACCGGACGACCCTGGGTCGCCGGCCTTACAACGACATCGTGATCGACAACCTCGCCGTTTCCGGCGAGCACGCGGTCCTGCAGCTGACGGGCAACGAGGTCTTCCTGGAAGACCTGAACAGCACCAACGGCACCTACGTCAACGGCAAGGCCGTCAAGAAGCAGCAGCTGCAGAACAACGACACGGTCGAAATCGGCAAGTACAAGATCAAGTTCATCAACGAGGTGCCCGGGGCGACCTTCGAGAAGACGATGATCATCAAGCCGGGCATGGTGCCGCCGGTGCCGAAGCCGGCCAGCGCGCCCGCGGTGACCCCGGTCGCCGCCGCGCCGACCCAGTCCGCCGCGCAAACCGCAGCGCAGGCCGCGGCCGCCGCCGTGATCAACAAGCCCTTCGACCCGAGCTCGATGAACGCCAGCATCAAGGTGCTGTCGGGCGCCGCCGCCGGTCGCGAGGTGCCGCTGGTGAAGGTGGTCACCACCATCGGCAAGCCGGGCGTGGCCGTCGCGGCCATCACCAAGCGCTCCAACGGTTTCGTCGTCGCCCACGTGGAAGGCTCCAGCAAGCCGCTGCTCAATGGCGCGCAGATCGGCGGCGAGCCGGTCGTGCTGAAGAACGGCGACATGCTGGAGTTGGCCGGCACCCAGATGCAATTCGTGCTCGCAAGCTGAGCGGCCGGGGCCGGATCCTGGCAGATCCATGGGACTGCTCGCCCGGCACTGGTCCCGCATCGCGATCACCCTGCTGCCGCTGGTGTTCGCGCTGCTGCACGCGGTGGGCGTGCTGCCCATTCCCTTCGTCGAGCGGCTCGACGCGAACCTGTACGACGCCCGGCTGCGCGCCAGCATGCCGGGAACGCTCGACCCGCGGGTGGTCATCATCGACATCGATGAAAAGAGCCTGGCCGAGGCCGGACGCTGGCCCTGGAGCCGCAACCGCCTGGCCGAGATGGTCGACGAGCTGTTCGAGCGCCAGAAGATCGCGCTCCTCGGCTTCGACGTGGTCTTCGCGGAGCCGGACGACAGCTCCGGCCTGAAGCGCCTGCGCCAGATGGCGGAGGACGAACTGCGCGATGCCGCGGGTTTCCGCCAGCGCCTGCAGCAGCTGCAGGCCGACCTTGACTACGATGCGGTGTTCGCGCGGGCGCTGGAGAAGCGCCCCGTGGTCCTGGGTTACTACTTCACCGGCGAGGGGCGCAAGAGCGGCGTGCTGCCCGCGCCCGTAATGACGCGCGAGAGCCTGCGGGGACGACCCATCCGCTTCACTCGCTTCAGCGGCTACGGGGCCAACATCGAGGCCCTCGCGCGGGCTGCACCGATGGCCGGCCACTTCACCCCGCTCACCGACGGCGACGGCGTGGTCCGCTCGATTCCGCTCGTGGCGGAGCACGACGGCGCCTACTACGAAGCGCTCTCGCTCGCGATGTTCCGCCTGCTGGTCGGCAAGCCGGCGGTCGAGCCGGGGTTTCCGACCGAGCACCTGGCGGGGCACGACTATCCCGGCCTGGCCAGCCTCGTCCTGCGCCAGGGCCGACGCGCGCTGCCCATCCCGGTGGACGACCGGGTCGCGACTCTGGTGCCCTTTCGCGGGCCCGGCGGTCCGGCCGGCGGCTCCTTCCGCTACGTGTCCGCCTCCGACGTGCTGCTGCACCGGCTGCCGCCCGACGACCTGAAGGACAAGATCGTGCTGGTGGGCACCACGGCGCCCGGCCTGCTGGACCTGCGGGTCACGCCGGTCGGCGAGACCTACCCCGGGGTGGAGACGCACGCCAACGTGATCGCCGGCCTGCTCGATGGCCGGCTGCACGTGATGCCCGACTACGCCGTCGGCTACGAGGTGGTGATGCTGCTGGTGGCGGGCCTCTTGCTCGCCCTGCTGCTGCCGCTCCTGTCGGCAAGCGTCGCCGTGCTGGCCAGCTTCGGCGTGGTGGCGGCGCTGGTGGGCCTGAACTACTGGCTGTTCGCGGCCCACGGACTGGTGCTGCCGCTCGCGTCCGGCCTGCTGATGGCGGGCACCGCCTTCGCGCTCAACATGAGTTACGGCTACTTCGTGGAAAGCCGCAGCAAGCGCGAGCTCGCCAACCTGTTCGGCACCTACGTCCCCCCGGAGCTGGTCGACGAGATGGTGAAGGATCCCGACAGCTACAGCATGAAGGCCACCAGCAAGGAACTGACGGTGATGTTCTGCGACATGCGCGGCTTCACCAAGATGTCCGAGAAGATGGAGCCGACGCAGTTGCAGGAGCTCCTGAACGAGGTCTTCAGCCGCCTCACCGACATCATCCGCGCGAACCGCGGCACCATCGACAAGTACATGGGCGACTGCGTCATGGCCTTCTGGGGCGCGCCGGTCGACACGCCCAGGCACGCGCAGCTCGCGGTCCGCTCGGCGCTGGCCATGGAGCAGTCGGTGGTGCAGATCAACGAGGACCACCGCGCCAGGGGCATCCCCGAGATCGGTGTCGGCATCGGCATCAACACGGGCACCATGTGCGTGGGCGACATGGGTTCCGACATCCGCCGCAGCTACACCGTGATCGGCGACGCCGTGAACCTCGGCTCGCGGCTGGAGGGCCTGTCCAAGGTCTATGGCGTGGCGATCGTGGTGAGCGACGCCGCGCGCAGGCAGGCGCCCGAGTTCGCCTGGCAGGAGCTCGACCGGGTGCGCGTGAAGGGAAAGGAACAGGCGGTGGGCATCTTCACCCCCGTCGGGGTGCTCGCCACGCTGGACGCGGGGACTGCGGAGGAGCTGGAAGCCTGGGGTACTTTCCTGGCGGCGTACCGGGCCCAGGAGTGGGAGCGAAGCGAGCTGGAACTGCGCAATCTGCGCCGAATCCACGCCAAAAAATACCTTTACGAGCTCTATAGCGAACGTGTAGCCTCCATGAAGCTGCTGCCCTTCGACCCGTCGTGGGACGGCGCGACCACTTTCGAGACGAAATGACCGAGGGGCGCTGAATGCGGGTGCGGGTCCTGGGCTGTTCCGGCGCCATCGCCAGGGACTGCAGAACCACCTCTTTCCTCGTCGACAGCGACGTGCTGGTCGATGCGGGCACGGGGGTGGGCGACCTGACCCTCGAGGAAATGCGCGGCATCCGCCACGTGCTGCTGACGCACTCGCACCTGGACCACATCGCCGCCCTGCCGCTCATGGTCGATGCGGTGGCCTCGCAGATGCGGCAGCCGATCCGCATCTGCGCGCTGCCGGGCACCATCTCGGCGCTGAAGACCCATGTGTTCAACAACGTGATCTGGCCGGACTTCGGCCGCATTCCCTCGCCGCAGTCGCCCTTCGTCGTCTTCCACGAAGTGCAGGTCGGGCAATTGCTGGAACTGGGCGGCAAGTCCGTCGAAGTTCTGCCTGCCGTGCACACGGTGCCGGCCTGCGGCTACGCGCTCGGCACGGGCCGCGGCTGCTGGGTGTTCACGGGCGACACCGAGCGCAACCCGGCCTTCTGGAATCGCCTGAACCAGCTGGACGTGGCGGCGCTGGTGATCGAGACGGCCTTCAGCAACCGCGAGCGCGAGCTCGCGCGCCGCAGCCTCCACCTGTCGCCCAGCGCGCTGGCCGAGGAACTGGACTGCATCGACAAGAGCAAGCGCTTCCCCATCTACATCACGCACACCAAGCCCGCGGAGACCGAACTGATCATGACCGAGATCCAGAAGTTCGACCAGACGCAGCCTTTCGGGCCCGATGTGAGCCACGACATCCGCTGGTTGCGGGCGGGGCAGGAATTCGAGCTGTGAGCGCCGGGCCGTTCCCAAGGCGAAAGCCGCAGCACCCGGTACGGAGGCTCCCAAATGGGCGCGCTCCTGAGAGACCGGGGCGGCGAGTTCTCCCGTTTCCAACAGTGGCCCACTGAGAAGGGGGGGACCTCTTCGAGGCGCTGTTCCTCGGGCAGCTGCAGGCCGTCGACGCGCATCCACGCGACAGAGCACGTCGACGAGATCATGCTGGAACCGAGCGCGGACACCGGTTCTTTGGCGTGGCCTACGGAGCCGCCCGTTCCGCAGTGCATCCGGGTGGAAGCGCTGCAGGGCATACTGAAGCCCGAGTTTGTTTACCGAGCAGGGCTGGATCCCGCTGCTAAAAAGTCCTGAGGGCTTGGTCGCCAAGCCTGCCGCAGATCTTCCCGCGCCTCGGCCGCTTCGCGTGGCGAGTAACCACGCAGGCCGAAAATAGTGATGCAGGCCTTCCTGCGCGCCGAGCCGGACGTCATCGTGGTGGGCGTCGCGCGACAAGGAAACGGTGGCCATGAGGCCTCGCTGGCGGGCCACCTGCTGTTCTCGACGCAGCACACCAACTCCGCGCGGAGTCCATCATCCGCCTGCTGGACATGGGCATGGACCCGCTCAACTTCGCGGATGCCCTGCTTGGAATCCTGATGCAGCGCCCGTTCGATTGCAAGGAAGGGTAGCGCTCCTCGCTCCAGGAACTGCTCACCTTCATCAGCGAGCACGCGCACTCGACTTGAAGAAAACACCGAAGCGTGGCAGCCGAATCCGGGGAGCGAGGCGCAGAAGCTGCTCGAAAGCTTCGTCGAAAGCTCCGGCACGAACGGCGAAATGCGCCTGTATCAGGCGGTGGGCTGCCCCAAAGTGCAACGACACCGGCTACAAATGCCGCATGGGTCTGCAAGAACTCCTGATCGCCCACGACGGGATCAAGCGCCTGGTCCAGGAGCGCGCCCGCGTGGCCGAATCTTCACCGCCGTCGCCGCCGGCACGCGCACGGTGAAGACGGACGGCAGGGGAAAGATACTGAGGGGCTGACGAACCTGAAGCAGGTTCGGTCGGTTTGCATCCGCTAACCGACAGAATTTGTCACGCCGAGTGACGGGGCTCGTCAGTCGCATCCCTGAAATACCGGCGAAAGGCCCAATTCCTCACGTTCCGGCTCTGGCACACCGATTGCACATGTCTCGGTGCTTCTCAAACAACCGGAGGATTCATGAAGCGTCAACTCCAAAAGGGCTTTACCCTGATCGAACTGATGATCGTGGTCGCGATCATCGGTATCCTGGCTGCCGTCGCGCTGCCCGCCTACCAGGACTACACCAAGCGTGCGAAGATGTCCGAGGTGATCCTGGCCGCCTCCAGCTGCCGCACGTCGATTACGGAAGTGATCCAGTCGGCCACCACGCTGCCAACTGTCGGCAACTGGGGCTGCGAGCAGACGGCTGCGACCGGGTCCTCCCAGTACGTGCTGAAAGTCGAGACCGTCGCCGCGCCGCACAACGGCACGATCAAGGTCACGAGCCGGAACATCCCGAACAAGGTCGACGGCAGCGCGGGCGGTGTCGTGACGCTGATTCCCTACCAGGCCGATGGCACGTCGGCTCCGTTGGCCGGCACGACGGTGGGCAAGTGGGTCTGCGGTGGCTCCGGCACCGACGTGAATCCGAAGTACCTGCCGGGTTCCTGCCGCGGCTGATGACATGAAATGGTTCGCCCGCCCGCCCTCGCCCGAGGTCCGGCGCGCGACCTGAATCGAGCGGCCCTGGGGCCGCTCTTTTGCTTTCCCCTTCATCGTCCCCCGCGCCATGGACGTTCTTGCTGCCGATGCCTCCTTCGTGGACGCCCTGCTGGCCCACCAAACCCCGGTCGAACTAACGATCCTCATGCCATGCCTGAACGAGGCGCGGACGGTGGCGACTTGCATCCACGCCGCCCGCCGCTTCCTCGAGGAATCCGGGCTGGCCGGTGAAGTCCTGGTCGCCGACAACGGGTCGACCGACGGGTCGCAGGAACAGGCGCGCCGAGCCGGGGCCCGCGTCATCCACGTCCCGCGCCGCGGCTACGGCGCGGCCCTGCTGGCCGGCATTGCGTCGGCCAGCGGCCGCTACGTAATCATGGGAGACGCGGACGAAAGCTACGACTTTTCCGCCTTGCAGGCGTTCGTCGACGCGCTGCGCGGTGGGGCGGAGCTCGTCATGGGCAACCGTTTCCGCGGCGGCATCGCGCCAGGAGCCATGCCGGCGCTGCATCGTTACCTGGGCAACCCGGTGCTCAGCTTCGTGGGGCGCCTGTTCTTCCGCTCCGCGATCCGCGATTTCCATTGCGGCCTGCGCGGCTTCTCGCGTGCGGCGATCAATCGCCTCGGCCTCGTCTCTCCCGGGATGGAGTTCGCCAGCGAGATGGTCGCCAAGGCCGCGCTGGCGGGTATGCGGATCGAGGAAGTGCCCACCACGCTGCGGCCCGACGGCCGCGACCGGCCGCCGCACCTGCGCACCTGGCGCGACGGCTGGCGGCACCTGCGCTTCCTGCTGCTGTTCTGCCCCCGTTGGCTGTTCCTCTATCCGGGGCTGACCCTTTTCGCACTCGGACTGGGCGGATTCGCGCTGAGCGCGTTGCCGGGAATTTCGGCTTCCGTCGGCATCCACTCGCTCCTTTACATGGCGGCGGCCACGGTGCTCGGTGCCCAACTGGTCCAACTGGCGCTGCTCACCAAGTGGGTCGGCATCATATCGAGGGTCGTGCCGCCGCAGCCGTGGGTGACACGCTGGACACCCTACATGAAGCTGGAACACGGGCTCGTCGCCGGCTTCCTGCTCATGGCGGTCGGTTTGGGCTGGTCGGCCTGGCTGACATGGGGCTGGGGAGCGACGGGCTTCGGCGCCCTGGACCCGACCGAGACGATGCGCGTCGCCATCCCCGCCGTGACGCTGATGATCCTGGGCGCCCAGGCCGCGGCGGGCTCGCTGTTCGCCGGAGCCCTGAATTTCAGCTGGGCGTCCACCCGGGAAGGGAGTACGTGAAGGCAATGGATTCGCGCTGGCTGGAGCGACCGGTGCCTGACCGATGGCTGCGACGGGAATGCGTGCTCGTGTGCCTCGCGGCGTGGGCCGGCCTGCTCGCGATTCCTCTCTCGCTCGGTCAACTGGGTCTCGGTTGGGACGCCCTCAACCACCACATCTACCTGGGCTGGACGGCGGAGCAGCACCGCTTCGACCGCGACTTCTTGGGCGCCGGCTACCAGTCCTTCCAGTCGCCCTACCTTTACTGGCCGGTCTACAAGATGGCCACCGGCGGCTGGGGTGGCGTGATGGCCGCGGCGGTTCTCGCCTCTCTCCACCTGGTTGCCGTCGCTCCGGTGTGGATGCTCGCGCGCACTTGCCTGCCAGGCCCCACGGTCTTCGATGTGACGATGCGTTCGATGGCGGTCGCATTGGCGCTGATGTCGGGCGTGGCACTGTCCGTGTTCGGCTCCACCTCGACCGACCTGCTGGGATCCGCCCCCCTGCTGTGGTCGATCGCGCTGGCCCTCCACCCTGCCGCCACGAAGCCCGATGGCGCACGCGCCCTGGTCCTCCTCTCGGGCTTGTGCGCTGGCCTCTCCGTGGCGCTGAAACTGAGCAACGGTCCGCTGGCCGTGTGCATGCCCGGCCTGTGGTTGCTGGGCAGGCGCAAGCTGCGCGGGCGGGTGGAAGCCTTGTTCGTGGGATGCCTGGGCGCGATCACCGGATTTCTGCTCGGATACGGCCAGTGGGGCTGGCTCCTGTGGCGCCACTTCGGCAACCCGGTGTTCCCCTTCCTCGACAACTGGTTCGTGCCGTTGCGTGCCTGGATGGGCTGGGCGGGCTGAGACGTGCGCTTCCAGCCCGACACCTGGCTCGAGGCCATGCTGCGCCCGGTCGCCATGGCTGCGCCCGACGCGAACGTCTACGTAGAGATCATGGCGCCCGACCTGCGCTTCGTGTTCGTACTCGCCTTGCTGGCAGTACTGGCGGCGTTCGCCGTCCTGCGCCGCCGCCGCGACGCGCACGCCGCTGATACGGGCCCGGCGCGCAACGTCTATCTGATGCTTGGCGTGCTGGCGATCGCCTTCGTGCCGTGGCTTGCCACGACGGGCAACGGTCGCTATTTCCTCGCCGGCCTCTTGCTGGTCGGCCCGGTATGCGTCGGCCTGGCGCGCTTGCTGCCGGCGACCCGCGCGATGCGAATCACCGCAGTGGCGGGAATGCTGGCGCTGCAGGCGTTCGTCGTGCAGCAAAGCGCTCCGTGGCGTGCCTGGACGATGATCGGCTGGAGCGCGCCCCCCTACGTCCGCGTGGACCTTCCGGCGGATGCGCGCTCGCAACCGGCGACGTACGTGACGATGTCCGCGATCACGTATTCGCTCCTCGCGCCCCTGTTCCACCCGGGCTCGCGATGGATGAGCCTGCATAGCTCGCCGGCGCCGGAGGTTGGCGGTGATGATGCCCGCCGGGCCGAGACGTTTCTGGCCAAGGGCGGCGCGCAGCCCTTGAGGCTGCTTGTGCCAGTCGTTCCCGGGATGCTCACGCCCGAGCGGTTGCCCGACGCGCAGGTCTCCAGGGTCATCGGCGAGCAGCTTGCAGTCTGGCGGCTCGGCTTCCGCCAGCCGCAATCGTGCCGATTCCTGGCGGCGCCGGCGCTGGGTGAAATGTGGCTCGGAGAGCAGTCGCCGCAGCAGCTCGCGCAGGCTGGCTTCTGGCTGTGCGAGCTGCAGCGCATCCCGGCGAGCGCCGCGCCGCCAAAGGGGGGAGGCCATCGCCACGACGCCGTGTTCAAGGTCCTGGAGACGCAGTGCCCGCGGTTTTTCCCGCCCGGCGGCGACGGGCCCAGCCTGCCTTTGTCCGACGGCGAAGTCCGCAGCTACGTGCAGGCGGAGATGAAGGCCTACGTGTACGACAGCGGCGCGGTCTACTACAAGTACTATCGCGCTCTCAACCGGGTGCTGGTCGGCAGCGTGCCGGATCTGCTCGCGGGCAAGGCACGCGTCGACTGCGATCACATCCGCGGCCGCTCGGGGACGCCGTGGAAGCGCGAGATCTAGCGACATGCACTGCGTGAACGCAACTTCGACCTGCGTCGTGATCGTCAACTGGAATGGCTGGCGCGACACGGTCGTCTGCTTGGAGAGCCTTCTTGCGCTGGAGGGCGGGCCCATGCACGTCATCGTGTGCGACAACGCGTCCACCGATGGTTCCGTGGCCGAACTCCATGGGTGGCTTCGCGAGCGCCTGCCGTCGCGGCCGATGTCGGGACAAGGAACGGACATCAGGTCGGCCGCCGGCGAGGGCGCTGTCCTGTCGGTGCACGTGCTGCCCCTGCCGTCCAACCTCGGCTACGCGGGCGGCCTCAATGCGGGGATCCGGTGGGCGCGGGAGAGATGGTCCCCGGGGGGGTTCTGGCTGTTGAACAACGACGTGCAGGCGCAGCCGAGGGCGCTGGATGCCTTGCTCGCCGCCCATGCCGCAACCCCGGACGCCGGCATCTGCGGCTCCATCTTGCTGGACTGGGAAGAGCCGCGGCGCATCCAGGCCGTGGCCGGCATCTACAGCCGCTGGCTCGGCGTGGGCTGGCATGAAAGGAAGGTTCCTGCGGGCAGCGACGCGGTGAGCATGGCTCTGGACTACCCCGTGGGCGCATCCCTGTACGTCAGTTCGGAGTACCTGGACCGGGTCGGCCTGATGGACGCCAGCTACTTCCTGTATTACGAGGAGATGGACTGGGTCGAGCGCGGGCGCCGCCACGGCTATCGTCCCCTCGTGGCCCTCGGCAGCCGCCTGCGCCACAAGGAGGGCGCCAGCACCGGATCGCACGGAGGCGTCCGGAACAAGTCCCTGCTGTCCGAGCACTATGGGGTGATTAACCGGCTGCGGATCACACGCAAGTTCTGGCCCCACTACTTGCCGATCGTATGGCTCAGCCTGTTCGCGGTTGCTTTGGACCGCTTCGTGAACCGCGAGTGGGATCGGGCCGGCCTGGTCTTGCGACTGATGGCGTCGCCCTTGCGTTGGTTGCGTTGATCCCGGATTCGAGATGAGAAAGTTCCCTGCCACGCCTTTCGAAATGTTGGCCAGCCTCGGACGCCACTGGCACCTGGTCGTGCAGCTCACGCAGCGCGAAGTCCTGGGCCGTTACCGCGGGTCCATGCTGGGTTGGGCCTGGTCCCTGTTCAACCCTTTGTTCATGCTGGCGATCTACACGCTGGTGTTTTCGGGCGTGTTCAACACCCGCTGGCCAGGCGGCGGGGACAGCGGCAAGGCGGACTTCGCGCTGATCCTGTTCGTCGGCCTGATCGTGCACGGCGTGTTCGCGGAATGCATCAATCGTGCGCCGGCCCTGATCGTCAATAACACCAACTACGTCAAGAAGGTGGTTTTCCCGCTGGAGATTATTCCGTGGGTGGCACTGGGATCGGCCCTCTTTCACGCGGTGATCAGCCTGGTCGTGCTGATGGGGGCGCAAGTGGTGCTCGCGCGTCCCATCCCGGCCACCGCGTTGCTGTTGCCCCTCGTGCTGCTGCCGCTGGTCTTCGGCGTGATGGGACTCGCTTGGCTGCTCGCGAGCCTGGGCGTGTACTTGCGTGACATCAGCCAGCTCACGGCCATGTTCGCGACGGTGATGCAATTCATCTCCGCCGTGTTCTTCCCGCTGAGTGCACTGCCGGAACCGTACCGATCCTGGCTGCGCCTCAATCCGCTCGCCGTCGTCATCGAGCAGAGCCGCGACGTGCTGCTGTTCGGCCGGGCGCCCGACCTGCAGGTGTGGTCCTTGACCCTGGCGGTGGGAATGGGCCTGGCCTGGGCGGGATTCGCGGGCTTCCAGAAGGCGCGCAGGGGGTTCGCGAATGTCCTCTGACGTCGTGATCAAGGTGGAGGGGCTGTCCAAGTCCTATTCCATTTACAACAGGCCGACCGACCGGGTGAAGCAACTCGTGCTCCCCACCTTGCATCGCCTCGCCGGCCGGGTCCCCTGCCAGTACTTCCGCGACTTCTGGGCCTTGCGCAAAATCTCGTTTGAAATTCGCAAGGGCGAGACCGTCGGCATCATGGGTGCAAATGGCAGCGGCAAGTCCACGCTCCTCCAGTTGATCTGCGAGACGCTCGATCCCACCGAAGGCGAGATCAAAACGCGCGGGCGGATCGCTGCCTTGCTGGAACTGGGCTCGGGATTCAACCCGGAATTCACCGGGCGCGAGAATGTCTACCTCAATGGCCAGGTCCTCGGGCTGAAGAAGAAGGAGATCGATGCGCGCTTCGACGAGATCGCTGCGTTCGCCGACATCGGAGAGCACCTGGACCAACCGGTCAAGACCTATTCCAGCGGCATGTTCGTACGGCTCGCGTTCGCCGTCCAGGCGTGCATCGAACCCGACATCCTGATCGTCGACGAGGCGCTGGCCGTGGGGGACATCGGCTTCCAGTACAAATGCTTCAGGCGCATGGAGGCGCTGCGCGCCAGGGGCACGACGATTCTCATGGTGACTCACTCCTCCAGCAGCATCCTGGAGTATGCCGACCGCTGCCTGGTTCTGCAGGCCGGTCGCCTGATCGGCGATACCAGCGACGTCCTGGCCGCAGTCATGGCCTACGAGAAGGGCATGATCCTCACGCGGGAGCGCAAGGAGCCGGCGAGCGCGGACGCAGTGGATGGTGCGCCGGAGGGTGGCGCGGTGCCGACGCACGCAATGCTGGTGGCGCGCCAGCGTGCCGAGGCGAGCGCGGCCGTGCAGGAGAAGCGCTTCGGTTCGGCGCGCGCGATCATCGCGAAGGTGGAGATCAGCAAGGCCAACGGCACCCCGTTGCACGACGAACCCGTCGTGAAGACGGGCGAGACCTTGAATCTGCGCTTCACGCTGGTGGCGTGCGAGTGCATTGAGGCCGTCATCCTGGGCCTCTCGCTCAGCCGCTCGCAGGGAGGTGATGTCTGGGGTGACAACAACCTCGCCGCCGGGCACCCCCTCACGCTGGAGCCGGGCTGGACCGAAGTGGTGTACCAGGTGAGCTTGCCGCTCAACAGTGGCGAGTACCTGCTGCACTGCGGGCTGGCGACGCTCAGCGGCGGTCGGCGCGAGGAGCTGGACCAGCGCCGGCCGGTCTGCGCGTTGCAGTTCTGGTCGTCCCGCGAACTGGGCGGCATCGTGCATGCGCCCATCAGCGTCCTGGCTCCGACCTAGCGGCCATGCTCGCGGCCTTCCTTCCTCCCTATCCCTTCAGGGGGACGGCCGCGCCGTACCTCTGGTGGTATTACCGTCTGCTCACACTCTGGTCCGACGAGTCAGCCTATTTCATCACCGGTCGGGAGTACACCCAGCCCGTGGCCCACTGGCAGGACCGCTGGGAGTGCCTCCCTGGGTGGGCAACCCGCCTGGACTATCGCCTGCCGGACGAGCCGCATCCCGCACAACACCGGTTCGGCTGGCTGGACGATCGCTTCGGGCACTGGCTGGCGTCGGCAGGGGGCAACCCGCTTGCCGTGTTCCGGCGCTTCCTGACGGAGCGGGATGCTGTCTACGAAGACGAACTGCGTTCGCTGCTGAAGGCGGCCCCGGCTGCGCTCGAGGCGGTTATTACGCCCTGCAATGTGCCCTCCCTAGAGGCGGTCTGCGCCGAATTGGCGATCCCTGTCATCCACGTGGAACTCGGGCCGATGCGCGCCCCGGTGTACCGGGACACAGGCTACGTGGACTTCCGGGGCGTGAACGGCAATACCGAGTGCGCGTCGAGATATGCGGCCTGGCACGGCCGCCGTCCACCGTTCGAATGGAACGACCTGCTGCATTTCTTCGGAAATGGAATGGCGGCCCGGCTGCGGAAGGCGAAGGACCCGGAATGGGATATCGGCATCGTGCTGCAGGTGGAGGATGACTCCAACCTGGTGGCCTTCGGCAACGGGATGGACAACCTCGGGCTCCTGCTCGCCGCCAGGCTTCAGGCCCAGGGAGGCCGGCTCGACGTCTGCGTCCGGCCCCACCCCGGCAGTGTTTTCGCGCTGCGCGACCCGACGTTCAGGCTGGATGACTCGCCGGATAGCTTCACCTTCGTCCAGCGCTCCGCGCGCGTGCTGACGACCAATTCGAGTGTCGGGCTGGAAGCGGTGCTTGTCGGGCGACCGGCCGAGGCATTCGGTGACTGCTCATTCGACTTCCTGCTGTCCAGGATGGAGAGGAGCGAGCAGTTGGATCGCCTGGCGTTCTACCTGCTCGGGTACCTCGTGCCGTTCGCGCTGCAGCTCGAGCCGCAGTACCTGCGTTTCCGGTTGGGTGCTCCCAGCGAGGAATCAATCATCATCCGGCACCTGGAGGAATACATGCGACAGCAGGACCTAGACCACAAGATCTTTTCCGAGCTGTCCCCGGAAACCAGGGCCGCAGTGCTGGTATTCGTCGCCAACCACGCCAAGCTCGCCGACGAGCGCGTTGCCTCGCTGGAAAAGACGCTGAAGGAGCGCGACGAGCGGATCGACGGTTTCATCAATTCGATGTCCTGGAAGGTCACCGCGCCGCTACGCTGGGTCCACCGGCGCATTCTCCTCAGGCACTCAGCCAGTCGCTGACGCGTTGGCGCCAAGCGGCCGGAATACTGGCGGCGAGTCCTTGCAAGAGCCGATGCGTCCGCAGATAGTCGAGAACGGCGAAGACCCTCAGGCGCGCCGTCATGAAGTGGGTCGAAAGGTACGGCACCAGTTCTGTCGCCGTGAAGGGTGCGGTCACCTGCGGATTCGCCTGCAGACCAGCGAGATACTCATGGCCGTATTGCCAGTCAGCATAGGGCGTCGGGAATCCGGCGGAACCGAGGACCCGGCTCTCGGAAAGCGGCGGCGGCTTGCCGGGGCGGAAGTACTTTTCCCGGAGCGCGACGAACTCATCAGTCCACTGCGCCGGGCGCGTGTCCCAGGGACGTATCCAGCTCCAGGCGCGCCCTTGCACCCGTTCGGGAAAGGCGCCGAGATCCGGCACGACCACGGGCAGCCCCGCCTCCAGTGCGGAACTCAGGGTGTAGCTGTAGGTCTCGGGACATTGCGCCGGAAACCACGCGAGATGCGGCCGTAGCGAGGCAAGCAGGCCGGGAAGGTCCCGTTCCTCGTATTTCCCGTGGACGACGAGGCTGGCGGCGCAGCCATGGAACGCACGGTAACCGTAGCCCAGAAGATGGAATTCGAGCGGGGCGCCGCGCCGCGCCGCTTCGCGCGCCGTCGCCTCCAGGACATCCGCACCCTTCATGCGGCTGAGTGCGCCCAGCACGACGATCTTCAGGGGGGCATCGCCGCGTAGCGGCGCAGGGCCTGCTGGCGGCAGGGTGCCGGCGCCAGCGAGGTCCGGGTGCGGAACGACCACCATGCGGGCGTCGGGCGCGAAGCCAGCGATGCGAAGGGCGGCGTCGTGGCTGGGAGCAAGTACGTAGCGCGCGCCCGCGAGCAGCCGGGCGTTTGCGGCACGCCACTGCCCCACCGTGCCGAATCCCTTGGGGCCGGAGATCTCCGGCGCGCAGCAACCGCATTGCCCGGGCCCTCTCTCGCCCGCGTAGCGCTCGTCCCTCCCGGTCAGCGAGATGTGCGTGCAATAGCTGTAGAAGTCGTGCACCGTGAAGTCGTAATCGACGCCCAGCAGGTCCGGCAGGTCGCGCAGCGCCTGGGGGTGCCCGAGCAGATGGTGGAAGTGCACGTGACGCACGCCGACGCGCCGCAGGACGTCGAGCAGTCCTTCCCATTGCTCCGGAAGCCGGAACGCGAGCTCCAGCCCCTCGGCGTCCTCGGCCAGGCGCAGCAGAACTCGGCGACTGCTCGCGGGCGTCAGCGTGAGCATGACGGCGCGCCCGGCAAGCAGCCTGGCGACGTCTTTGACATGGCGCATGGTGCCGCCGGAGCGGTTGTGGAGGAGCGCCAGGATTACCGGCAGGCCAGACTCCGCGATGCGGGCGAGGTCCAGTGCCAGCCGGGCACCGAGGGCGGGATCGTCACGGATGAAGCTCATGACGTCCGCTTCGTACTGCGGGTGCATCCGGCGCATGACCTGCATCGCGGCATGTTCGCGCGATGCCTTGCCCGCCCCGAAGCTCACGCCGCCCGTGTGCAGCACGAAGGTGTCTAGCAAGTGCAGGTTGCGCCAGCCCGCCGCGTCGGCGCGCAGGCAGAAGTCGTTCTCCTCGCCATAGCCCTTCCCGAAGTGTTCGACATCGAACAGTCCGACCTCGAGCAGGGCATCGCGGCGGATGTACATGCAGAAGCCCACGCCGGTGGGCACGTCCACGGCCACGCCACGATTGACGCGCGCGCAGAGCGCGTCCAGGCGAGCGGTGGTGTAGCCCTGCGGCAGTGGGTTGTCCTGGCAGAAGCGCGGGTAGCTGCAGATGGTGGCGTTGGTGGACAGCGGCGTCACCGAGGCCACCCGTGCATCGCTGTAGGCAGCGTCGCGCAAGCGGTCCAGCCAGTCGTTCGCGACCTCGGTGTCGCTGTTGAGGAGCACGACGTCGTTCTGCGCATCGAGCCCCATTCCCCGGTTCACGGTGGCCACGAAGCCGAGGTTCTCCGCGTTCTCGAGCAGCAGGATGCGGCCGTCCTGCTCCGCACGCCGGCGTAGCCAGGAGGTGACTTCGGGATCCGGACTGGCGTCGTTGATGACGACCAGGCGGTAAGGCGTGCGAACCGGGCTGGCAAGCACCGAGTCCACGCACAGGCGGGTGTCCGCCAGCCCCCGGTACACGGGCACGATGACGTCCACTGGCGCAGACGGCGGCGCGATGGGACGAGGCTCACGCTGGCGCGAGCGCGCGCGCGATCGCAGGAAAGAGGCCCAGCCTCGGCGGCCGCGCCGCGACACGGGGATCATCACTGCATCGCTGGATCTGTCTGGGTGGAATCCGGGGCGAACGATTGCTGCCTTCCGGCCCAGATGATTGTCTCGAAACCGTACAGTGCCCAAGTCGACCCTGCTGGCATGTTGCGTCGGAGCATCGCCCCCAGGGGTTCCAGCACGAGTCCTATGCTGGCGAGCAGCCATGGGCGGTAGCGCCTGCAGGCGTAGAGGACCGACATCCCTTGCCCGCGCAGCGTCGCGACCACGCCATCCCACGACGGGACCGTCTTGTGGGTCGGATCATCGAAGAAGTTGAGGCATCCCCGCCGGTGGGGGAAGCGCACGCTCTGCTCGCACGGGAAGGCGAGGAACATCCGCCCGCCAGGGCGGAGCGCGGCCGCCATCGCGCCCAGGACTGCAGCCGGATCATCGCAGTGCTCCAGGTTGTGCGAGCACACGACAGCGTCCATCTGCCCGGCCTGCGCCCTGACCGTCTCCGCGAATCGGTCCGCTGGCACGACGACGTAAGCGTCGGCGAAGCGGATCGAGTCCTGCTGGTTGTAGTCGGCGACGTCCAGGCCGGTGTAGTGCAGATCGGGGCGCAGCATCTTGGCGTCGCGCGGCGAATTGTTGCCGCAGCCGACGTCCAGCAGCCGCGCCCCCGGCGGCAGCGAGCGCAGGAAAGCCTGCTTTCCACGGGGACGCAGCCACGTCACGAGGGCGTGCCGCAGGCGCGTCGCCAGTGTCCGCTGCATGGTCATAGCGGTGCCGGCTCGCGCCGGCCGTCGAGGGGCGAGGTATGCATGTCCGCAAGGATATCGGCGGTCGTCAGCGACATGAAGAAATCACCCTTCGGAACCGTTCCGAACAACTCGTACCGGGAATCGTACCGCTGCGCGTCGTGCCAGACCCACCGCGCGCCCGGCGGGCATTTCCGCAGCGGATGCGTGGGTCCGAAGACGGCGGTCACCTCGCGGTTCACGGCGCCTGCAAGGTGCATCAGGCCGGTGTCCGTGGTGATCACGCGGCTGGCGTCGCGCAACACCGCGGTGACTTCGGCGAGGTTCGTGCGGCCGCACATGTTCGTGCGGCCGGCGCCTGCGAAGCGCTTGTAGTAGGCCGCCTCGCCTGCCGAGCCGACGAAGGCCACGGCCGCCCGCGCTGCGCACGTCTCGACCAGTGCACCGAACAGCGAGTCGGGCATGCGTCGCACTTGCGACTGCTCGTTGGGGTTGTCGCCGCCGCTGTTCACCAGCACCACCGCGCCGGGCTGCCAGGGGACCTGCACTGCGGCCGGCGCCTCCAGCGCCACATCGTCGCGCCTCACCGGCCAGCCGGCCGCCTGCGCGAGGTCGAGGTAGTAGTCGACCTCGTGCCGCAGCGCGCCATATCGCACCGTGCGCGTGAGCAAGGCACCTTCATGCGCGCGCCGGCGGAATCCGATGCGCATCGGGGCGCCGGCCATGCGCGCGAGCAGCGGGAAGATCCAGTGCTTGTCCAGGGTGAAGATGCAGTCGTAGCCGCGCAGCTGAGGCAGCAACTCCCGCAACCGGCCCACTTGGCCCCTATACAGGATGGAGGCGTCGAAGCCCAGAACCCGGTCGATGTGAGGGCTGCCCTGGAGGATGGACGCGCAGCCGCGGCCCGTGAGAAAGTCGATGGTGGCTCCCGGCAGTGCGCGCCGCAGTTGCCGCACCAGGGGAGTCGTCATGATGATGTCGCCCAGCGCACCGATCTTCCACAACAGGATCTTCATCGCCTTTGCCGTCGCACTATACGGCACCGGCCGGCCCGGGTCTCGTTCCGGCACTTGCCGTGCGCGGCCGGGGTTGGGGGCCGGCCGCTGGCACAATTCCCGCCACCGAATGGCTTTCAACCTGTCCACGATCCGGAGAAGTGCGTTGCCGCGGCTGGTGGATCAGGCCGCGGGCGCGCCGCTGCTGTGGCTCTGGGGCGCGTTGCGGCGCCGGCGCTCTCCGCCTGCGGCGCCGCGTCGCTTCGGGATCATGGCCTTCGAGACGATCGGCGACACTCTGCTGGCCGGGACGCTCGTTGCGAGTCTGCGGGCGAGCGTGCCAGGCGCGAAGATCACGGTGTTTGCATCGGCAGGCAACTGCGGCATCCTGACGCTGCTCGATGGCATCGACACCGTGGTGGAGGTGCCTCTCACTAAACCGCGCGCCGCGCTGGCCGGGATCCGACGCGTCGCGGTGGACGTCATGATCGACATCGGCCAGTGGCCGCGCTGGTACGCCGTGCTGTGCGCCGCCTCGCGTAGCCAATTCACGATCGGCTTCGCGACCCCGGGGCAGGCGCGCCACTATGCCTACGACGCGGCGGTGCCCCACGGCGCAGACGTGCACGAAGTGGAAAACTTCCAGCGGCTGCTTCGGCCCCTGGCAGGCGTCCGGCCGCTGCCGCCGGAGCGTGCCCTGAAGCCCGTGTGCGAGCCGCCGCCCCATATCTCGGCCCGTGCGCCGTATCTCGTCGTGCATCCCTGGGCGAGCGGCTTCCGTTATTCCTCGCGCGAGTGGCCGCTGGCGCGCTGGACCGAGCTGATCGAGCGGGCGTGCGGACTGGGCCTGTCGGTGCTCGTCTCCGGCAGCCCCGGTGACCGGGACAAGGCCGCTGCGCTCGTCCGCGCCTGCCCTGCCGGCATGCCAGTCACGTCGATGGCGGGCGAAGTATCGCTGTCCGAACTCGCCGCAGTGTTGCGGGCGGCCTCTGCGGTGGTTGCGGTCAACACGGGTGTGATGCATCTTGCGGCGCTGCTGGACGTACCGATGGTGGCACTGCACGGGCCGACCAGCCGCCTTCGCTGGGGGCCTGTGGGTGCGCGCAGCATCGCGCTCGCGCCGTCAAACAGAGCGGCCGCAGAGTTCCTGAGCCTGGGCTTCGAATATCCGAGGGGCCCGGTCGACTGCATGAACACCATTTCCGTGGACGAAGTGTTCGCCGCGGTTCGCGCCCTGCTGCCGCGTCCCTCCCAGATGCCGGAAAGGGTCGGCTGACCGGGCCATGGCTTTCGCTTGTTCCTGGCGTGTGGCAGGCGCCGCCCTGCTCGCCGCGCTTCCCTGGCTCGACCCCTTCGCCGGCGGCCCCTCGCCCAGCGTGCAGCCCTGGCTTGTGAGCGCCGCCTGCGGCATCCTGCTGTGGGTCTTGGCCGCGGGCGGCGGGGCGCGCGCGGATCTGCGCGTGGCCTGGCCGGTGCTTGCCGCCGTGGCGTGGGCCGTGCTGACTGGCGGTGGCCTGCGGCCGGAGGTGCTGTTCCTTGCCGGTGGACTGGCATTGATCGCCATCTCCGCGCAGGTGGCGACGGATGATGTGGTCACGTACGGCTTTCAGGCCGGCCTGCTGCTCGCCGCCGTCGCGAGCGCGGTGCTGGGACTGCTCCAGTACTTCGGGCTGTCCGATGCGCTCGCACCGTGGGTGGCCCGCACCGCGCCCGGCGAGGCCTTCGCCAACCTGCGCCAGCCGAACCAGTTCGCCACGCTCACGTGGATCGGCGCGGCGGTGCTGCTGTGGGGCACGCTGGGCTTGCGCAGCGGGATCTCCGCCGCGTTGATCGTGTTGCTGGCGGTGGGCAGCGCCGCCTCGGTCTCCCGGACCGGCGTGCTCGAAGGCCTGGCGCTGACGCTGCTGGCGGCCCTCTGGAACGGACCGCAGCGGCGCCAGCGGATGCTGCAGTGCGCGCTGGCCGGCGTCGCCTACTTCGCCGCGGCCTGGCTGCTGCCGGCCCTGCTGGAAGCGTTCGCGGGCGCCTTGCCCGGTCGCACGCTGCTGGGGCGCGTGGGCGCGGCCGAAGGTTGCGGCAGCCGCATCGTGCTGTGGTCCAACGTGCTGCACCTGATCGCGCAGAAGCCGCTGGCGGGCTGGGGCTGGGGCAACCTGGACTACGCCCACTTCGCCACCGTGTACGACGGCCCGCGCTTCTGCGACATCCTCGACAACGCCCACAGCCTGCCGCTGCACCTGGCGGTGGAACTGGGGGTGCCGGCGGCCCTGGCCGTCTGCGGCGGCGCGGCCTGGTGGATCTGGCGCCAGCGGCCCTGGCAGGAGGCAGCGCCGCTGCGCCGGCTCGCCTGGGCGGTGGTGGCGGTGATCCTCCTGCACAGCCTGCTCGAGTACCCGCTGTGGTACGGGCCATTCCAGCTGGCGTTCGGCGCGGCGCTCGGCTGGCTGCTGACCCGGCGTGGCGAGGCGTCCTCGCAGGCTCCCCGCGAAGTTCCTCTCCTGCTGGGCGCGTCACTGCTGGCGCTGACCGGCTACGCGGCCTGGGATTACCTGCGGGTGAGCCAGATCTACCTGCCGCCCGAGGAGCGGCGCGTCGCCTGGCGCGAAGACACCCTGGGAAAGGCGCGGCGCTCGTGGCTGTTCGCCGGCCAGGCCCGCTTCGCCGAGCTCACGCTGTCCAGCGTCTCGGCGGCCAATGCGGCGCGCATGCATCCGCTGGCGCTGGAGATGCTCCACTATTCCCCCGAGCCGCGCGTCATCGAGCGGGCGATCGAAAGCGCGACCCTGCTGGGCCGCGAGGACGAGGCGGTGCAGCTGCTGGCGCGCTACCGTGCGGCCTTTCCGGCCGAAGCGAGGGTATGGGGCGAGCGCGGACGGACGTCGCGCCCGGGGGGCTAGACGTCGCGCTTGCCGCGCACGCTGGCGAAGGCGTCGACCGGGTCGAGCTGGCTGTGACCGGTGTCCCGCACGTACACGCGGTTGCTCGGCACCATGTCCTGCATCTGGCTGTCCAGGGCCATCACCGAGTCTTCCCAGACGCTCCAGTCGGCCTGGGTATTGCCCTCCGCGACCACTTCGGGCAGCGGGGCCGTATCGACGAAGCGGGGCGCATGGCGCGACGCGTCCGCGCGTGTCGGAACCGCCTTGGCGGTCGTGCGGACCGGCTTGGCGACGGACTTGCGGACCGGCTGAGCCGGACCGGTGACGTGTCGCTTGAGCCAAGTGAACATGATGCTGACCCCTTGAGTGTTACAGGACCGGCCTACTTTGATACCAGTCAGTTACCTCTGATGAATTTCCTAACATTCATTCTGCGGATTTAGGGGATCGGCGCAAGGGGGGGTTAGCACTTGGCCTAGTAACGAGCGCTGTTGTCGTGGTTTTTCGCACGGTCAGCCGATGGACGGCAGCATCCCTGCGTATTTCCGTACGCCGAAGCGCGCCCCGGCCGAACATCGGGCGAGGGGGTCTATGTATCCGTGCCTAAGTGCAAGCGGAGACGTTAGCTGAGCAGTACAGCAATCCCGGCGACAAACCGGATCAGAGATTGTTGTCGCGCCCATGCGCGGTAGTCGGTAAGCATGGGTTTGGTTCACTCGAGATGACGATGCCTGGGTGCTCTTTATTCTGCGGAGCGGAGATCGTCAGCCCGGGTTGGAGCGCTCCTGGACCGGTGAACCGGACCCGAGCTGAATGGGGTATCCCTGAACCTTCTGTCGCGGTACGCCATGAACTTGGATTCCCAGAACCGATGTGCAACATAGGAAACGCCGATCACGGTGGGGAAGAATAAGGTCCATTTGATGATCGGCGCGAGATCAATAAACCTGTCGAGAACGACGACCAGCGACAGGTTGCACAGGTAAGCGCTGTATGAGATCTTGGCGAAAAACCTGGGAATCTGCATTGATACTTTGCCGATCTCAAGTGAGTACCCGAGCAAGATGAATCCCAGGCAGCCCAAGGATGAAACGTTGAAAAGTATCGTCTTGGCAAAAAGCGAGCTGTTAAGATCAGCCGTTGGCGTGTTGGCCGAATAAACAATCGAAAACAGGAACAGCAAGGAGAGCGTCGCCGCGACGACGCGTGATCTGATGATGCGATTCCCGCTGGCAAGCAGGAATGCCGAGAGCACGCCAATCATGATCGCATCCAGCCGTAGCATCACGACCTTCCGAACGTCAGAATCCCAGGCGATCGTCGGCGTTAGGGCTGTGCGAAAGCGGTAGGCAGTGCAAACGAGGATCGTCAGGATTCCGAGGACGATCATTGATCTTTTCGCTGTCATCCTGAACAAGATCATGAAAACCGTCGCAGCTAGCGGAAAGGAAAGATAGAACACCTCTTCGACACTCAGGCTCCACGCCTCACCAAAGAAACCAGGATGCGCATCCGTGAGGCTCTGGACAAAGAACAAGTACTTCCAAGCAGTCGACAAATCGTCGGGTCTGACGTCGGTTAGTGACAATGCAGTTGCGATTAAAAGGAAGAGGTAGTAGTTTGGCAGGGTCCGTAGCCATCGGCGAATGAAGAAAGTTCTGACTCTGTCGCAAGTGAAATTCGTTGACAGAGAATGCAGTATTCCGCCGATTAGCAGGCCACTGAGCACAAAAAACAATTCAACGCCTATGAATCCGCCAAATCTCATAAACTCGGCGCTTGGGTAGGCCCTAACCAAGAAGATCCTGCTGTGACTCAGCAGAACGAACCAAATCGCTGTCGATCGGACGACGTCTAGCCAAGCGTTGGTTTGCTTCATATTGGAGTCGTGCGATTGCGTCCTGCGGGGTTGGCGCTCACTAACATATCGGTTGCTTCCTGCGCCGTTGAGTTGTGTGAAGCTCAAGTGTTGCGCTTGAGCATCGCCGCGGCAAGCAGGGGACCTATTCTTGCGAGACATTCGCGCCACAGGGAGGTAACTAGTCGCCTCCAACAATTCGCCAGCGAGAGACGGTCGCTGGTGGGCACAGATTGTCCGGAAGGGCTATCCCGGAAGTTGGCTTCACACGCTTTTCCGTTGGACAAGCGTTGGACAGAACCTCAAGCCGGGGCCGTGCGATACGACGGTCGGTCCCGATCGGCGGTCAGGCGGAAGCCCTGATGGCCGTCAACATGGCCCTGCTCCCTCTGGCACTACATAGCTGCCCGACTTCCCTCCGTGCTTTTCAACCAGGTGCACGCCTGTGATCGTCATCCCCCGATCCACCGCCTTGCACATGTCGTAGATCGTCAGAAGGGCGACATTCACCGCCGTCAGCGCTTCCATTTCGACGCCGGTGGGGCCCGTTGTCTCGACCGTCGCGGTGCACGCGACGGCGTCCGCGCGGCCGGCCTGGGCCGGGGCGAGCTCGAAGTCGACGGCGACGCGTGTCAGCGCCAGCGGATGGCACAGCGGGATCAGCTCGCTGGTCTTCTTGGCGGCCATGATGCCCGCGACCCGGGCGATGCCGAGGACGTCGCCTTTCTTTACGGTCCCGCTCTGGATGATGGCCAGCGTAGCGGGTAGCATCTCGATCCGGCCGGCCGCCACGGCGACCCGATGCGTCGCCGCCTTGGACCCGACGTCCACCATGTGGGCCTGCCCCTGCGCATCGAAATGGGTGAGTCCGCTCATGCAACAACCTTCCTTTTCCCTGAACCATCATACGGCCAGCTTCGACTGGCGCAGCCGGCTGCGCGCCGCCACCATCCACCTGGGGCTGAGCGCGCTCGTCGCGGTGCTGGCCGGCCTGCTGGTCTTCGCGCTCTGGTACCCGTGGCCCTACCGCGAAATCTCCGGCGGCCGCGAGCTGTTCGCCCTGGTGGTCTCGGTCGACGTGGTGCTGGGCCCGCTGATCACCTTCGCGATCTTCAATCGGGCCAAGCCGCGCAAGGAACTGCGGCGCGACCTGGCCGTGGTCGGCCTGCTTCAGCTCGCCGGCCTGGCCTACGGCCTCTGGACCGTCCATCTCGCGCGCCCGGTGCACATGGTCTTCGAGCTGGACCGGTTCCGAGTTGTGCACCAAGTGGAGATTCCCGTCCAACTCGCCGACCGCGCTCCCGCCGGGATCCCGCTCGCTCCGCTCGGAGGTCCGACTGTGATCGCACTGCGACCCTTCCGGAACGACGCGGAGCAGCTCGAGTACACCATGGCGGCCTTGCAGGGCCTGCCGCTGTCGGCGCGGCCGGAGCTGTGGCAGCCCTACGAGGCGGCGCGCGAGCGCGTGCTGGCAGCCGCGAAGCCGGTGCCCGAGCTGAAGCGCCGATTCCCGCAGAGGGCGGCCGCGATCGACGCGGCGGTGCGGCAGGCGGGCCGGGAGCCCTCGCAAGCGGCATACTTGCCCCTGATCGCCCGCAAGGCGGAGGGCTGGACCGTCCTGCTCGACGCCCGCACGGCGGAAACGATCGGATTCCTGCCGCTGGATTCGTTTTGAGCCTGTCCCGCCCGCCCATCGCCCGCCGCGGAGTGGCCGCCACTCTGGCGGCCCTGCTGCTCGCGACCGCTCCCGCGGGCGCGCAGCTGCCCACGCTCGGCGATGCGGGCGCCATCAGCAGCAGCGCGGAGCGCAAGCTGGGCGAGCGCATCGCCCGCGAGCTGTACCGCGACCCCGACTACATCGACGATCCCGAACTCGTGGAGTACGTGCAGAGTCTGTGGCAGCCCCTGCTGGCGGCGGCCCGCGCGCGCGGCGAGCTCACGGCCGAACTCGACGAACGCTTCGCCTGGCAGGTGCTGCTGGGCAAGGACCGCACCATCAACGCCTTCGCGCTGCCGGGCGGCTGGCTCGGGTTGCACCTCGGGCTGGTCAGCGTCACCAGCTCGCGCGACGAAGTCGCCTCGGTGCTGGCGCACGAACTGAGCCACGTGACGCAGCGGCACATCTCGCGCATGGTGGCCAAGGAGAGCCAGCAGACGCCCTGGGTGCTGGCGGCGATGATCCTCGGCGCGATGGCGGCCTCGCGCAATCCGCAGGCCGGTGGCGCCGTGATGGCGGGCAGCCAGGCGCTGGCCGCGCAGCAGTCGCTCAATTTCTCGCGCGACATGGAGCGCGAGGCCGATCGCATCGGCTTCGGCGTGGCCACGCAGGCCGGCTTCGAGCCGCAGGGCTTCGTCACCATGTTCGAGAAGCTGCAGCAGGCCGCGCGCCTGAACGACACCGGCAACTATCCCTACCTGCGCACGCACCCGATGACCAGCGAGCGCATCGCCGACATGCAGTCGCGCCAGCAGCTGTCGGACCACGGGCCGGTGCAGCCCACGCTGGAACACGCCCTGATGGCCGCCCGCGCGCGGGTGATCTCCAACCCCGGCGTCGACGCGCTGCGCGCCACGGTCGTCGAAGCGGATGCGAGCGGCTTCGCCGCGCTGCCGCGGGTGCGGCAGGCCAACGTGCTGTACGCGGCGACGCTCGCCGCTTGGCGCCTGCGCGACCCGGCGGCCGTCAGCCGCCTGATGGGGCGGCTCGATGCCGTCGTGGCGGGCGACCCCACCGGCCAGCGGCTCGCGCGCCTGCTGGCGGCGGAGATCGCGCTCGCGCTCGGGGACAACACGCGCGTGCTGCGCACCCTGGACGCGGACAGCAAGCGCCGCCCCGAGCTGCTGCTCACGGCGCAGGCGCAGGTGCAGTCCGGCAAGGCGGCGGAAGCGGCGCAGCGGCTGCAGACCTGGGTGGCGACGCAGCCGCGCGATGCGGCCGCGTGGCAGCTGCTGTCTTCCGCCTATGCGGCCCAGGGGCAGTCACTGCGGGCCGTGCGGGCGGAGGCCGAAGCGCGCGTGGCGCAGCTCGATTACACCGCGGCACTGGACCGCTTCAAGGCGGCGCAGGACCTCGTGCGCAGGGGCGCGGGCGGCGGCGACCACATCGAGGCGTCGATCATCGACACCCGGGCGCGCCAGGTCGAATCAGCGCTTCGCGAACAGGCTCTCGAGCGCTGACTCGATCACCACGCCCACCGCGGTGTAGATCAGGGAACCCACGAGGGCGGCGACGAAGTCGCGCACCAGGAAGCCCTGCAGCACCGCTGCCGCGGCCCAGAACACCAGCGCGTTGATGACGAACAGGAACAGGCCCAGCGTGAGCACGGTCACCGGCAGCGTGAGCACCACCAGCACCGGCCGCACCACCGTGTTGAGCAGCCCGATGACGAGGGCGGCGGCCATGGCCGAAGCGAAGGACTTCACTTCGACCCCGCTGTACACGTAGGCGACGAACAGGAGCGCCGAGGCGCTGAGCAGCCACTTCGTGATGAGCTTGAGCATGGGCGGCAAGGATAGCACCCGGGTCACGGGGCGCCCGGGGCCGCCGCCCTGGCTTCAGTAGTCGAAGGACGCGAAGGTGCAGACCATCCAGGCGCCGAACCCCAGCAGGGCGCCGGGCGAAAAGCGCATGCTGTCACCGCCGTTGTCGGCCGACTTGGGACGGCGCGCGTCGATGACGCGGGCGTTGCCGTGTTCCGTCATGAGGCTGCGGGTGAGCTCGGGCAGCGGGCCCCTGGCGAGGATCGGGGTGACCGTGTCGCCGCGCTCGCGCAGGGTCGGCACCACTTGGTCGAACAGCTTGTCGGCCCACTTCGCCCGCCAGTTCTCGCGCGCGGAGTGGCTGACCCACTTGCTGATGCGGTGGGTCATGCGCGGGGCGCAGGCCACCAGCAGCCAGTGGGTGGGCTCCGCGGCCGCGAGCAGTTGCTGCCGCGCATAGGCCGCGTCGTCCAGATACACGATCACCTTCTCCATGGAGCCTCCTGGTGCGCCCCGGCTCAGGGGGCATCGGCGGAACGACGCGCCGCGCGGGTGGCCAGCCACCCAGCGCCGAGCACGCCGGCGATGCACAGAGCATACGTGCTCCAGCGCGCAATTGCATGCAGGGTTCCTGCCGGGTCGAACACCGCGTCGAGCAGCGGCTCGTCGATGATCATCTTGGCCGCCGTGAACGCCAGCACCGCCGCGCCCAGCTGGATGATGACGGGGAAGCGCTCCACCAGCTTGAGCACCATGCTGCTGCCGAACACGACGATCGGCACGCTGACGAGCAGGCCGATCACCACCAGGTCGAAGGAGCCGTGGGCCGCGCCCGCCACGCCGAGCACGTTGTCCACCCCCATCAGCGCGTCGGCGATCACGATGGTGCGCATGGCGCCCCAGAAGGTGGTGGCGGCCGGGCCGTGACCCTCGCCGCCTCCGTCGTCGGCGATCAGGCGATAGGCGATCCACGTCAGGCCCAGGCCGCCGACCAGCATGAGGCCGGGGATCTGCAGCAGCCAGACCACGCCGACGGTCATCAGCGAGCGCACCACGATGGCGCCCACCGTCCCCCAGATGATGGCCTTCTTCTGCAAGCGCGCGGGCAGGCTGCGGGCGGCCAGCGCGATGACGATCGCGTTGTCGCCCGCGAGGACCAGGTCGATCAGGATGATGGCCAACAGGGCCGAGAACCAGGCGGGAGAGAAAAATTCCATGCGACGCTCCGAAACAAGACCCTTGATCGCCGGGGCGGAACGGATCGAAGCCTTCGCAGGGCGAACGGGCTTCGATCCAGGCCGCACGGGCCCGATCGAAGGTCTTGCTCGGCATGCAGTTGCTGACTGCAGCCCGGCCAGCCGGAAGCATGCGCTTCGTATTGACGGCGTGCCGATGGCGCCGCACCCCGGGTGGGAGGCGGGCCGGGAGCTACTCCCCTTCGCGGCCGCAATTAGACCATAGCTGCGCGCCGCGTGCAGCAGGTATTTCAATGCCCCGCTATCATGGCCGTCCAGCAGTACCCGATGGCCCAGCCATGGCCGGCATCCACATTACAGACATAGAAGCCGCCATCAACTTCTGGCGCGAGCGCAAGCCGTCGCCCGACGGGGTGACGCTGGCGCCCGAGCTGCGCGCGCTCGCCGAGGTCTACGCGCTGATGGTCTTCCATCACGAGGACGAGGCCGAGGAGCGCGGCTTCCCCGCCGGCGCCTATGCGGCGTGGAAGGCCTGGTACGACACCCAGCCGGATACCCCCTGCATCGCGATCTGCTCCACCAGCCAGGGCGACGCGCTTTGCAAGGGCTGCGGCCGCAGCTTCGACGAGGTGCAGCACTGGCCCGCGATGACGCCGGCGCAGAAGCGGCAGGTCTGGCGCCGCATCACGCGGCAGCAGAGCGCGTGGCGCTTCAACCGGTATGCGGAGCGGGCGCCCACCGAGGGCCCGGCATCGGCACCGACCCCGCGGCCCTGATCGTGCGGCGGCTCACCCAGGCCCCCAACATCGCCATCGCGTCGCTGTGGGCCGACACGCTGCGGCAGGCGGGCATCGAGGCCTCGGTGCAGCGGCAGTTCCTTTCCAGCGTGGCCGGGGAGGTGCCGCCGGACCAGTGCCTGCCGGAGATCTGGATCATGCACGACGAGCAGCTGGAGCCCGCGCGGGCCTTCCTGCGCCAGCTGCAGGCGTTGCCGCAGCACCGGTGGCGCTGCGCCTGCGGGGAACTGGTGGAGGGGGGCTTCGAGTCGTGCTGGAACTGCGGGCGGCCGATGCCCTGACGCCGGCTACTTCCAGCGGACCGGATCGATGTCCACGTGGCGCGCCGCGTCGCCGAGCATCAGCACGCCTTCCTGGATGGTTGCCTGCAGCTGCATCGAGCGCTGCGCGAGCCGCTCCAGCTCCTGCGAGGCTTCCGCGGGGATGCGCCACACGGCCAGGTTCGACAGCCGCGTGAGCTTGTTCTCGATCCCGCGCCACCACACTTCCGCGGCGTGGTGGAAGGCATAGACCGCGACCTGATCCGACTGCCGGCAGGCCTTGGCGAGCGCCACCTCGTCGGGCTGGCCCACCTCGACCCACAGGCGGGTCTGGCCGGTGAAGTCACGCAGCCAGGCGTCCGGCTCGTCCGGGTCCGACAGGCCCTTGCCGAAGGCGAGCGTGCCGTCGCCGCCGCACACGGACTGCAACTCGTGCGCATGCAGGGCCAGCGCGGCCAGCCGGACCATCATCCGTTCGTCGGTTTCGCTGGGGTGACGCGCCAGGGTCAGCGCATGGTCGGCGTAGTAGCCGTGGTCGATGTCGGCCACGGCGATCTGCGCCTTGAAGACGGTGGACTTGAGCGCCAAGGATCTACACCCTGCGCGCGAGTTCGGCGGCCTTGCCGATGTACGAGGCCGGGGTCATGGCCAGCAGCCGCTCCTTCTCCGCCGCCGGGATGTCCAGCGAGCGGATCAGCCCGTGGAGGTCCTCGGCCGAGACGGTCTTGCCGCGCGTGACTTCCTTGAGCTTCTCGTAGGCGCCGTGCACGCCGTAGCGGCGCATCACGGTCTGGATCGGCTCGGCCAGCACTTCCCACGAACCCTCGAGGTCGGCGCGCAGCGCTTCCTCGTTCAGTTCCAGCTTGGCGAGCCCCACTCCCAGCGCGTTGTAGGCGAGCGCCGCGTAGCCGAGCGCCACGCCCATGTTGCGCAGCACCGTGGAGTCGGTCAGGTCGCGCTGCCAGCGCGACACCGGCAGCTTCTCCGAAAGGTGCTTCAGCAGCGCATTGGCCAGCCCCAGGTTGCCCTCGGCGTTCTCGAAGTCGATCGGGTTGACCTTGTGCGGCATCGTGGAGGAGCCGATCTCGCCCTCGCGCAGCCTCTGCTTGAAATAAGCGAGGCTGATGTAGCCCCAGGCGTCGCGGCACCAGTCGATCAGGATCGTGTTGGCGCGCGCGATCGCGTCGAACAGCTCCGCCATGTAGTCGTGCGGCTCGATCTGGATGCTGTACGGCTGGAAGCTCAGGCCCAACCCCAGGGGCTCGGGCGCCTCCACCACCTTGCGGGCGAAGGCTTCCCAGTCGAAGTCGGGCCAGGCGGCCAGGTGGGCGTTGTAGTTGCCCACGGCACCGTTCATCTTGGCGAGCATCTTCACCGAGGCGATCTTTTCGCGCGCGGCGGCGAGACGCACGACCACGTTGGCGATTTCCTTGCCCACGGTGGTCGGGCTGGCGGTCTGGCCGTGGGTGCGGCTCAACATCGGGACGGCGGCGTACTGGTGCGCCATCTCGCGCATCCGGCCGATCACGGTGTCCAGCGCCGGCAGCAGCACCAGTTCGCGCGCGCCCTTCAGCTGCAGGGCGTGGCTGGTGTTGTTGATGTCCTCGCTGGTGCAGGCGAAGTGGACGAACTCGCTGGCCGCGCGCAGCTCCGGCCGGGCGTCGAACTTCGACTTGATCCAGTACTCCACGGCCTTCACGTCGTGGTTGGTGGTCTTCTCGATCTCCTTGATGGCGAGGGCGTCGGCCTCGGAGAAGTTCTTCACCAGCCCCAGGAGGTAAGTGCGCGCTCCCGGCGTGAGAGGCTTGAATTCGGCAAATCCGGCATCGGACAGGGCGATGAACCAGCAGATCTCCACTTGCACGCGCTTGTGCATGTAGCCCTGCTCGCTCATCAGCGGGCGCAGCGGCGCGAGCCGCGCGGCGTAGCGGCCGTCCAGCGGGGACAGCGCGGAAATCGTGGAGAGAGGCATTCCCGAATTTTAGGTGCCTGCGCCATCGGACTTTGGACCTAGATCCTGTCGCGGGTCGGCGACAGCGGTCAAAATCCATTCCCCTAGAATGAATCCGAACCTCCCTCCACAACGAGAACACGCCAGGCAGCGCCCATGAAGTTGATCGGATCCACCACCAGCCCGTACGTGCGCAAGGTTCGCGTCGTGATGGCCGAGAAAAAGCTGGACTACCAGTTCGTGGAAGAGGACGTATGGGCCGCGGACACGACCATCATGCATTCCAACCCGCTGGGCAAGGTGCCCTGCCTGGTGATGGAAGGCGGCGAGGCGCTGTTCGACTCGCGCGTGATCGTGGAGTACCTGGACACCCTGTCGCCGGTGGGCAAGCTGATCCCGGCGGTGGGCCGCGAACGCGCCGAAGTCAAGACCTGGGAAGCGCTGGCCGACGGGGTGCTGGATGCCCTGATCCTGGCGCGGCTGGAGTCGCACTGGTCCGGGCGGCCCAAGGCGCAGCGCTGCCAGGCCTGGATCGACCGCCAGGTGGCCAAGACGCAGGCCAGCCTGAAGGCCATGAGCCAGGGCCTGGGAGACAAGCCCTTTTGCGCGGGGATCTATCTGAGCCTGGCCGACATCGCGGTCGGCTGCGCCCTGGGCTACCTGGATTTCCGCTTCCCCGAGATCGACTGGCGCACGGCCTATCCGAACCTCGCCAAGCTGAAGGAGAAGCTGTCCCAGCGGGCCAGCTTCTCCGACACCCTGCCGGCCTGAGCTGCCGCAGCCGGACGTGAAAAGGCCGCCCATCGGGCGGCCTTTTCACTTCAAGAAAATTGCTGCGAAGCGCCCCGAAACGAAGAGGGAGGGAGGGAGGAGGAGAAGAGTCGCCTCGGGATTGCATCCGCGACCAGCGGTCCGGACGACTTCGCAGCAGCAAACGGCGGTATCCCTGCCTCTCGCCGATGGAGTCCGGGACGTACCCGACGGTTCCGGTGCGAATGCAATTCGTTCGTAAATATTTGTTAGTCGAGCTGCATCCGCGCCACACTCACCGCGCCGCGAGCTGCTGCTCCAAGGCGCGCAGGAGCGTCGGATCGTCGGGCGTGGTGGAGCTGCCGTAGTGGGCGATGACCTTGCCGTCGCGGCCGATCAGGTACTTGTGGAAGTTCCAGGTCGGCGCCTTGCCGGTCTGGGCGGCCAGCTGGCGGAACAGCGGATTGGCTTCCGGCCCCTTCACCGAGCTCTTGCCGAACATCGGGAACTTGACCCCGAAGGTGTTCTCGCAGAAGTCGGCGATCTCCTTGTTGCTGGCCTTTTCCTGGTTGAAGTCGTTGGACGGAAAGCCGAGCACGACCAGCCCCTTGTCGCGGTAGCGGCCGTACAGCGCCTCCAGGCCCTCGTACTGCGGGGTGTAGCCGCAGAAGCTCGCCGTGTTCACCACCAGCACCACCCGGCCGGCGTACTGGCACAGCGGCTGGGGTTTTTCGTCCTGCAGGCGGGGGAAGGTGTACTGCAGCACCGCAGGGCAGGCGGCGGCCGGCGCCGGGGCTTCGGGCGTCGCGGCCGCGGCGGGCAGCGGGGCAGCCAGGGAGGCGGCGAGGGCGATCAGGGCGGCCAGGCTTTTCATTGGGGACTCCGGGGGAAAGGTCGCGAAAAGCCATTGTGGCGAGGCCGGCCGGCCCTTTGTCGCGACATGGACTTCCGGGAGTCCCGGTCCCTTCAGGGGAAAACCCCCATCCTCCTAGAATGTCCGGTTACTCTCGAAGTCCAGGCCATGCTCTATCCCGAACTGTTCAAGCAACTCGAGTCCGTCCGCTGGGACATGGACAAGGACATCCCCTGGGACAAGTTCGACGCCGCCCTGCTGACCGAGGAGCAGGCCCAGACCGTCAAGATGAACGCCATCACTGAGTGGGCCGCCCTGCCCGCCACCGAGATGTTCCTGCGGGACAACCGCAACGACAGCGACTTCTCCGCCTTCATGTCGATCTGGTTCTTCGAGGAGCAGAAGCACTCCCTGGTGCTGATGGAGTACCTGCGGCGCTTCCGCCCGGACCTCGTGCCCACCGAGGAGGAACTGCACCAGATCCGCTTCGAGTTCGACCCGGCCCCGGCGCTGGAAACGCTGATGCTGCACTTCTGCGGCGAGATCCGCCTGAACCACTGGTACCGCCGTGCCGCCGAATGGCACACCGAGCCGGTGATCCGCGAGATCTACCAGACCCTGAGCCAGGACGAAGCGCGCCACGGCGGCGCCTACCTGCGCTACATGAAGCGCGCCATCCAGAATTTCGGCAACGAGGCGAAGGCCGCATTCGCCAAGGTCGGCGTCCTGATGGCGAGCGCGCGCCGCACCGCGCAGGCGCTGCATCCCACCAACCTGCACGTCAACAAGGCCCTGTTCCCGCGCGACACGATCCAGTCCCGCCTGCCCGACCCCGAGTGGCTGGAGCACTGGCTGGACAAGCAGATCGAATTCGACGCCTCCTGGGAAGGCAAGGTGGTCGAGCGCATCCTGCACAACATGAGCCTGCTGATGGACCGCAGCTTCAAGACCGTGCAGGAGCTCAACCGCTACCGCAAGGAGCTGCAGGCGAGCCTGGGCCAGGCCGGCGGCGAGCCGCAGCCGGCGTGAGCGCCGCACGGCCGCCCGAAGGCGCTCGCCCCCTTCGCTTGCGGAGGGGGGCCTCTGGGGTCCCCACAAAAATGCTTCAGCATTTTTGTGGGGTGAGAGGTGTGGCGCAGCACGCAGTGCGGAGCCTGGGGGAGGTTGCCCAGTGAGCGAGGCAGGCTTCCTGTCGAAGATCGTCGCGCGCCGGGACGCGCCGGCGCGACTCGCGGCCCTGCCCGGGCCGGTCGTCTTCACCAACGGTGTGTTCGACGTGCTGCACCGCGGGCACGTCACCTACCTCGCGCAGGCGCGCGCGCTGGGCGGCAGCCTGGTGGTGGGGCTGAACACCGACGCCTCCGCGCGCCGGCTCGGCAAGGGCCCGGACCGGCCCCTCAACGCCGAACATGACCGCGCGATCGTGATCGCCGCGCTGGAGTCCGTCAGCCTGGTCACCTGGTTCGACGAGGACACGCCGGTGCAGCTGCTGTCCGAGCTGCGGCCGCAGGTGTACGTGAAGGGCGGCGACTACGACATGCGCACGCTGGCCGAAACTGCCCTGGTGGAAGGCTACGGCGGCCGCTCGCTGGCGATCCCCTTCGTCGACGGCTATTCGACCACGACGCTGGTGCAGCGCATCCGCGCGAGCCGCTGACGGGCGGCACGCGCAAACCTCATCCCGGATTGCCGCTCCACAGCTTCCTGTAGGCCGCCGAGCCGGCGAGCGCCGGCATGTTCGGCCGCAGCACCCAGGCGGACGCAGCCGTGTCCGGCGTCCAGGCGGAACGGCCCAGTCCCAGGCGGCCCTCCGTGGCGCGCATCCCGGTGGCTTCCAGCAAGGTCGGGAACATGTCGAAGGACGTCAGGGGCTGCACGCGCTCCGGGAAGGGCGCGGCGCCGACGAAGAGATTGAACACGCGGCGGTCCGCCCCGCTGCGCAGTTTCGCGTCGACCGGGTTGCCCACGGCCGGGTGGTCTCCGATGATGACCAGGGTGGTGTCCTCGAGATAGCCCTGCTCGCGGACGAATCGCACGAACTGCGCCAGTTGCGTGCTGGTGCAGCCGACGATGGCGCGGAAGGCGTCCGCTTCGTCGTTCACCGCATCGCGGCGGCAACGCGGCGAGAGATAGCCGTTCGGATTGTGGGTGTCGAGGGTGAGCAGGGTGAGGTTGAACGGCTGCCCCGCGGCCCGGAGGGCGGCAAGCCGCTCTCGCGCGCGTGCCAGGAGGGCGTCGTCGTACATGCCCCAGCCGCCCATTTCGGGATCGGGGGTTCCGGGCTGGCGCGCGCCGGCCGCGAGCCATTCTTCCTTGCCCCAGCGTTCCTGGTAACCGTGATCGTTGAGAAACCGGCCCTTGCCGGAGAACGACAGCGGGGCACCGCCCATGAACACGTTGCGATAGCCGCGTGCCTGCAGGAGGTCGCCCAGGCAGGTCGCGCCCGGCAGGAAGGTGCGTCCCTCGCCTTCCTTCCGCTCGGCATCGTCGTAGATCGTGAGGGGGATGCCGCATTGCGTGGCGACCATGGCGGCGATCGTCCATGTCGCGCCCGGCGCCGCGTGGTAGGCAGGCAGGCTCTGGCCGCCGACCGTCCGCAGGGGGGCCAGCAGGTCCGCGCCGAACAGCGCCGGGTCCGAATAGGACTCCTCCAGGCTTTCGACGTAGATGAGGATGAGGTTGCGCCGCCGCTCTTCCTTCAGGGCCGATGCGGCCGGGGCGCGGTAGGACTGCGCGAAGCGGTCTTCCTCGAAGTGCGCCGCCGCCCAGGAGAACGCGGAGAACTGCAGCAGCAACATGCTCAGCCCGCCGCCCACCACCAGGAGCGGCACTGCGCGCGCGCTGCGCGTCCGCCAGAGGCCGCGACCCTGCGCCGCCAGGCCGTGCAGCGCCGAGGCGATGCCGGCCAGGGCCAGTGCCGCTGCGAGCACCTCCACCAGGAAGGTGGAGACGAAGACCTCGCTCATCTCGACGGCCGCACCTTCGGCGAAGTGCAGGTGGTACAGGATCTGCTCGATCGTGGGCGAACCGAACTCGCGGTTCACCCAGAGCGCGAGGGCGGCGGCGAAGAAGCCCGCGAAATAGGCGAGGAAGCGGACGGCAGGGGCGCGCCAGCGGACCGCTTCCCTGTCGTTGATGGGTCCCATGGTGCCTGATTCTGGGGCACGGACGCGCGGTGGCGCCCCGCAGCCGCTCAGGCGGTCCGGCGCCGCAGACGAGCGGCCCGGTGCCGCAGGCCGGTGAACCGGCGCCGCAGCCAGTGTTCCGAGTCGTCCACCACCTCGTACACCACCGGCACCACCAGCAGGCTCAGGATCGTCGACGTGAACAGCCCGCCGATCACCGCGATCGCCATCGGCGAACGGAAGCTGGGGTCGGCGGTGCCGATGCCCACCGCGATCGGCAGCATGCCGGCGCCCATGGCGATGGTGGTCATGATGATCGGCCGCGCCCGCTTGTGGCAGGCGTCGAGCAGCGCCTCGAAGCGTCCGAGGCCGCGGTCTCGCCGCGCCACGATCGCGTACTCCACCAGCAGGATCGAGTTCTTGGTCGCGATCCCCATCAGCATGATCAGCCCGATCAGCGAAGGCATCGAGAAGCTCTTCTGCGCCACCAGCAGGCCCACGAAGGCGCCGCCCAGCGACAGCGGCAGCGCGCTGAGGATCGTCACCGGATGCAGGAAGTCCTTGAACAGCAGCACCAGCACGATGTAGATGCACAGCACGCCGGTGAGCATCGCCAGCCCGAAGCTGGCGAACAGTTCGCCCATCATCTCGGCGTCGCCGACCTGCACCACGCGCACGCCGGGCGGCAGGTTGCGGATCGCCGGCAGCTCCTTCACTGCCTCGGCCACCTCGCCCAGCGGCAGGCCGGACAGCTCGATCTCGAAGTTGATGTTGCGCGAGCGGTCGTAGCGGTCGATCACCGCCGGCCCGCCGGACAGCTCCAGGGTGGCCACCTGTCCCAGCATCACGGTGCCGCCGCGCGCGCTGGGCACCGACAGCCGCTCCAGCACCCCCAGGTCCTGCCGCGCGTCCTCGCGCAGCTTCACCACGATCGG
Source organism: Ramlibacter monticola (assembly GCF_016722785.1). Lineage (GTDB taxonomy): Bacteria > Pseudomonadota > Gammaproteobacteria > Burkholderiales > Burkholderiaceae_C > Ramlibacter > Ramlibacter monticola. The sequence continues at coordinate 149,939 of NZ_JAEQNE010000009.1, forward strand.
CACCTGGCGCTGCGCCAGGTTCAGTTTCGGCAGCGCCACGTCGAAGTCGCCGGCGGTCGCGATGCGCAGGGTGTCGCCGATCGCCTGGCTGGTGACGCCGAGGTCGGCGGCCCGCGCGAAGTCCGGCCGCACCACGATCTCCGGCCGGATCAGGCTCGCGGTGGAGGCGATCTGCCCCAGCCCGGGGATGGTGCGCAGGTCCTTCTGCACCGCCACCGCCGCGTCGCCCAGCGCCCGCGGGTCCTCGCCGGTGAGCACCAGGATGTACTTCTCGCCCGAGCCGCCCAGGCCCACCTTGCTCCGCGTGCCGGGCAGCGCCTCCAGCGCGGTGCGGATCTGGTTCTCGATGCCCTGCTTGCGCGGACGGTCGCCGCGTTCGTCCAGCAGGATGGTGAGCGTGGCCTTGCGCGCCTCGGCTGCGCCGACGTTGGCCATGGGGTCGCCACCGGCGCTGCCGCCGCCAATGGTGGTGTAGACGCTGCGCACGTGCTTCACCCGCAGCACGGCGCGGCGTGCTTCCTCCGCTGCCGCGCGGGTCTGCTGCAGCGTGGACCCGGGCGGCAGCTCCAGGTAGACCTGGGTCTGCGAGTTGTCGTCGGGCGGGATGAAGCCGGTGGGCAGCAGCGGAATCAGGGCCACCGAGGCGAAGAAGAACAGCGTGGCGAGGATCATCGTCTTCACGCGGTTCGTCATGCTCCAGCGCACGGCGCGCATGTAGAGACGCATCCACGCCGGATCGCCGTGGTCGTGGTGGTGCGGCTTGAGCAGGTAGGCGGCCATCATCGGCGTCAGCAGGCGCGCGACCACCAGCGAGGCGAACACCGCGAGCGCGGCGGTCCAGCCGAACTGCTTGAAGAACTTGCCCGCGATGCCGCTCATGAAGGCGGTGGGCAGGAACACCGCGATCAGCGTGAAGGTGGTGGCGATCACCGCCAGCCCGATTTCGTCCGCCGCCTCCATCGCCGCCTGGTAGGGCGTCTTGCCCATGCGCAGGTGGCGCACGATGTTCTCGACCTCCACGATGGCGTCGTCGACCAGGATGCCGATCACCAGCGACAGCGCCAGCAGCGTCACCACGTTGATGCTGAAGCCCAGCAGGTGCATGCCGATGAAGGCCGGGATCACCGACATCGGCAGCGCCACGGCCGACACGAAGGTGGCGCGGAAGTCGCGCAGGAACAGCCACACGACCAGCACCGCCAGGATGGCGCCCTCGTACAGCAGGTGCAGCGAGCCCTCGTATTCCTCCTGCACCGGCGTGACGAAGTCGAAGGCCTGGGTGAGCTGGAGGTCCGGGTGCTGCGCCTTCAGTTCGTCCAGCGCCTTGCGCACGGCCGCGCCGACCTGCACTTCGCTCTCGCCGCGGCTGCGCGACACCTCGAAGCCCACCACCGGCTTGCCATCGAGCAAGGCCGCCGCGCGCGGCTCGGCGATCGTGTCGGAGACTTCGGCGATGTCCTGCAGCTGGATCTTGCGGCCGCCGGGGATCGCGATCTGCATCGAGCCGATCTCGCGCGCCGTCTGCACGGTGGCCAGCGTGCGCACCGGCTGCTCGCCGCCGCCCACGTCGGCGCGGCCGCCGGCGCTTTCCACCTGCACCTGGCGCAGCTGGCGCGAGAGGTCGGCCGTTGTGATGCCCAGCCCTTCCAGCTTCACCGGATCGAGCGCCACGCGGATCTCGCGCGTGACGCCGCCCACGCGGTTCACCGCGCCGACGCCCGGGACCGCGAGCAGCTTGCGCGAAAGGTCGTTGTCCACGAACCAGGAGAGCGCTTCGTCGTCCATGCCGCGCGAGGCGATGGTGAAGGCGAGCATCGGCTGGCTCGCCAGCTCCAGCTTGTTGACGATGGGATCGCGCAGGTCGGAAGGCAGGTCCGAGCGCACGCGCGCGACCGCCGAGCGCACGTCGTCCACGGCCTCCTGCACCGGCTTCTCCAGCCGGAATTCGACGGTGAGGGTGACCACGCCGTCCTGCACCTTCGTCATGATGTGCTTGAGGCCCTGGATCGTCGCGATCGCGTTCTCGATCTTGCGGGCGACGTCGGTCTCCAGCTGCTGGGGCGAGCCGCCGGGCAGCGAGGCCGTGACCATCACCGTCGGCAGGTCGATGTCGGGGAAGTTCTGGACCTTCATCGCCTTGAAGGACAGCAGCCCCGCGAACGTGAGCAGCACGAACAGCATCACCGACGGGATCGGGTTGCGGATGGACCAGGCGGAGAAATTCATGGCGCGCCTTTCGCGTCTCAGCGCTGCGCGCTTGCGGGTGCGGAGGCCGGCGCCGAGGCCGCGCCGGCGGCCGCGGCGGGCGTGGCGCTGGCCGGGCCGTCCGCCACCCGGACGAGGTCGCCGTCGTTGAGGAAGCCGCCGCCGCTGGCCACCAGCTTCATGTCGGCGGTGACGCCCGCCAGCACCTGCACGCGGTCGCCCGCGATGCGGCCGGTCTGCACCTTCACCTGCGACACGCGGTTGTCCGGATTGACGCGCAGCACGTAGCTGAAGCCTTCGCGCACGACGATGGCCGGCTGCGGCACGGTCAGTGCCGGCGCCGCGCCGAGGTCGAATTCCCCGCGCGCGTACATGCCGGCGCGGGCGCTGTCGGCGGCGGGACCGGGCAGCGGGTGCACGTCCACGTAGACGATGGCGATGCGGGTCTGCGGATCGACCGTGGGGCCGATCATGCGCACCCGGCCCTCGAGCCGGGCGCCGCTGGGGGAGGTGACCAGCGCGCGGGTACCCGCCGTCAGCCGGCCCAGTTCCGCCGACGTGACCTCGGCCCTCCATTCGAGCCGGCCCTTGCGGATCAGGCGGAACAGCTCCGTGCCGTTGTTGATCACCGCGCCGACCGTCGCCGCGCGCGCCGAGATCACGCCGTCGTCGGGCGCATGCACGGCCGCCTGCGCCAGCCGCACCCTCTGCTGCTGCAGCTGCGCCGCCGCGGCCGCCACCCGCGCCTTGGCCGTGGCCTCGCCGGTGACGTACTGGTTGATCTGCGAGGCGCTCATCGCCCCGGTCTGCGACAGCGTGCGGGCGCGCGCCGCGTTGTTGGCCGCCTCGGCGGCGCTCGCCTCGGCTTCGGCCAGCGCGGCCTGCGCCTGCGCCGCTTCGGCCTGCACCGTGCCGGCATCGAAGCGGGCCAGCACCTGGCCGCGCCGCACGCGGTCGCCCACGTTGACCAGCACTTCGGAGATCCGCAGGCCGTTGCCCTCGGCGCCGACGCTGGCTTCCTGCCAGGCGGCCAGGTTGCCGTTGGCGGCGAGGGTCAGGGGCAGCATGACCTGCTGCGGCGTCACGGTGGTCACGGTCAGGGCGGGCTTGGTCGTGGCCGCGGGCTTCTTCGCGGCCTCTTCCTTGTTGCCGCAGGCCGCCAGCAGGGTCGCGAGCGCCAGCAGGCCCGCCGTGGTACGGAGCGAAAGGGAAATCACTGGGCCACTTCCTCGTTCTGGGATTCGGTACGGGCGCTGTTCTCCGGGCGCTGCCAGCCGCCGCCGAGGGCGCGGTACAGCGCGATCCAGGCGGCCACGCGGTCGCGCTGGACACCCACCAGGGTCAGCTCGGCGACCAGCAGGGTGCGGCGCTGGTCCTCCAACTCGATCAGCGTGCCGAGCCCGGCGCGGTAGCGGGCGTCGTTCGCCGCCAGCGAGATCCGGTAGCCTTCCACCGCGGTGCGGGCGTCCTCGGCGCGCGCGCGGGCGCTTTCCAGGTTCACCAGCGCCTCCTCGACTTCGCGCACGGCCTGCCGCACCCGCGCGCGGTACTGGACCACGGCTTCGTCGTAGCGGACCCGGGCCGCGTCCGTGGCGGCGGCGCGGCGACCGGCGTCGAACAGCGGCATGCTCAACGCGAGCGGGCCGATCGCCCAGGTCTGCAAGTGGAGGGTCTGGCCGCCCGCGCGGATCGTGCCGCTGCCGACCTGGCCGGTGAGCGTCAGGCGCGGGAACTGGTCGGCGAGGAAGGCGCCGACGTCGGCGCTGGCCGCCTCCACGTTGCGCTCGGCCGCGTAGACGTCCGGCCGCTGCGCGAGCAGGGCCGCCGGCAGCGGCGGGATCGCATCGTCGGCGATGCCGGCCGGTTCCGTCCAGCCTTCGGCCAGCCGACGCCGGAGTTCGGGTTCGCCGACGCCGGTGAGCGCGACCAGGCCCTTCACCAGCAGTTCGCATTGCGCGTTCTGCTGCAACGCGCGTACGGCGCCTTCGGCCGCGCTGGCGCGCGCCTGGGCGGCGACCGCCGGCGCGGTGAAGCCGGCCTCGGCGCTGAGTCCCGTCAGCCGTGCAGTTTCGGCGCGGGACTGCGCGTCGTTGCGCGTGACCTCGAGCTGGCGCTCGCAGATGCGCAGGTCGAAATACGTGGTGGCGGTCTCCGCCGCGATGGCGACGCGGGCGTCGTGCCAGCCGGCCTCGGCGCCGCGCAGGCGCGCGCCGGCGGCGTCCGCCTGCGACTGGCGGGCGCCGAACAGGTCGATCTCCCAGCTGGCCTGCACCGTGGACTGCAGGACCGTGGAGACCGGTCCTCCGCCCACCACCTGCCCGGCCTGGGAATTGCCGCGGGTCGCGGAGGCGTTCAGGTCGACCGCGGGCAGCTGGGCAGCCTGGGCGGCGACGCGGTTCGCGCGCGCTTCGGCGATGCGGGTGCCGGCGGTGGCGACGTCGGGGCTCACCGCCTGCGCGGCCGCGATCAGGTCGACCAGGACCGGCTCGCGGAACTGCTGCCACCATTGCGACAGGTCGACCAACCGGCCGCCGTGCGGCAAGGGGGCATACCAGCGCGGCGCCGCTTCGGACTCGACGGCGGCGGGCGGACGGGGCAGCGCGCAGCCGGCCAGCAACAGCAACAGGCCGGCCGCCGCGAGGGGGCGCAAGTGGGTCATTCCAGGATCTTCGGAGAGCCCGCCAGCCTACCACCGGCCCCACCGCCGCGGTGGGGAGGGCGGTCTATCGGGTTACGCCCCGAAGACGTGCCGCCACAGCGCCAGGATCGCCTCCCGTTCGGCGGCCAGCAGTTCCTGCGGCACCTGCGTGGTCTCCTCGTTCAGGCGCGCGTGGTGCTGGTGCCGGCGCAGTTCGCGGTAGGCCGCGGCGGCGCCCTGGCCGACGCCGGCCGGCAACAGGCCCGCCGCCTCGGCGCGCTGCAGCAGCGCGATGTTGCCCACGTTGGGGATCAGCTCCGGATGCCGCGCCGATTCGGACAGCACCAGGAACTGCACCGCGAACTCGGCGTCCACCATGCCTCCCGCGCTGTGCTTCAGGTCGAAGCGGCCGGCGCGCACCGGGTGGGCGCTGCGCACGCGCTCGCGCATGGCCACGATCTCGCGCTGCAGCGCGGCCACGTCGCGCGGCGCGGTGATCACCGACTGCCGGACCGCGTCGAACTTGTCCTGCAGTGCTTCCGGGCCGTTCACGAAACGGGCCCGCGTCATGGCCTGGTGCTCCCAGGTCCACGCGGTGTTGCTGCCCCGGCGCAGCTGGTAGTCCTCGTAGGCGCGGAAGGTCGTGATCAGGAGGCCGGAGCTGCCGTTGGGCCGCAGGGCCGTGTCGATCTCGAACAGGTCGCCCTCGCCCGTCTTGGTCGACAGCCAGATGATGATCTTGCGCACGAAGGCCGCGTAGGCTTCCGGCGCGCGCTCGTCCTCGTCCTCGTAGACGAACACGATGTCGAGGTCGCTGCCGTAGCCCAGCTCCTTGCCCCCGAGCTTGCCGTAGCCGATGACGGCGAAATTGGGCGTCTCGCGATGCCGCTGCTTCAGGCGCTGCCAGCACCAGCGGGCGGTGATGTTCAGCGTGGCGTCGGCCAGCGCGCTCAGTTCGTCGGCGACCTGTTCGACGGTGAGCACGCCTTCCACGTCGCGCGCCAGCGTGCGGAACAGTTCCGCATGGTGGGCCCGGCGCAGCAGGTTGAGCAGCATCTCGTCGTCGTCTTCGCCGGTGATCTGCACCGAGCGCTTGCGGTGTTCCAGCTCGCGTTCGAACTCCTGCGCGTTGAAGCGCTCGGTCAGCAGCCCCTCGCTGGCGAGTTCGTCGATGACGCCGGGATGCTGGATCAGGTAGCGGGCCGGCCAGCGCGCCGCGCCCAGCAGGCGCAGCAGGCGCTCGTGCACGCCGGGGCGTTCCCACAGCAGCGCGAGGTAGCTCTCGCGCCGCAGCAGCGGCTCGATCCAGTCCACCATGCGCAGCGCGGCCTCCTCGCTCACGCGGCCTTCCTGCAGCCACTGGGCGGTGCGCGCCACCAGGCGGGACAGGCGCTGGCGCGCGTCCTCGCGCAGCGCCATCACCCGCGGATGGGCGGCCCAGCGGTGGATGCGCTGCTGCAGCTGCGCCGGCAGTTGCTCCAGCAGGTCGTTCAGGTCCGGCGGCGGCTTGGGGCCGCCGTTGGGGCCCTTGCAGCTGCGGCACTCCTGGGAGCCGCCCAGCAGCTTGTCGAATTCCTCCGCCACCAGCTCACGGTGCCCGTCCAGCTCGTGCAGGAAGGGGCAGCAGTCCGCATAGCCCATGGTCTGGGCGATCCAGGTCAGGTCCCCATCGTCGTCGTTGCGGCAACCCATGGGCAGCACGTGGGTCTGCTGGTCGTCCAGGTACTGGATGCGGTGCTCGACACGGCGCAGGAAGATATAGGCCCGGGCCAGCGCGCCGGCCGTCGCCTCCGACATCAGGCCGGCGACCGACAGCCGCTGCAGCGCCTGCAGCGTCGGCCGCGTGCGCAGCTCGGGAAAGGTGCCGCCGCGCACCACCTGCAGCAGCTGCACGGTGAACTCGATCTCGCGGATGCCGCCGCGCGACAGCTTGACGTCGTTGGCGCGCTCCGGCCGGCCGGCCGCGCGCCGCGCCGCATGCTCGCGGATCTGGCGGTGCAGCGTGCGCAGGGAGTCGAACACCGCGTAGTCGAGGTAGCGGCGGAACACGAAGGGCAGCACCGCGCCGCGCAGCGCCTGCGCGCCGCCGTCCTCGATGCAGCTGCGCGGCGCCACCACCCGGCTCTTCATCCAGGCGAAGCGCTCCCACTCGCGGCCCTGCACCTGGAAGTAGTCCTCCAGCGCGCCGAGCGACACCGCCGGCGGCCCCGAGTTGCCGTTGGGACGCAGGGCGAGGTCGACGCGGAACACGAAGCCGTGCTCCGTCACGTCGCCGATCAGGCCGAAGATCGCCTTGACCGCCTTGGCGAAATACTCATGGTTGCTGATGCGGTTGCGGCCCTCGCCGTAGCCCGCCGTCTCGCCGTCCTCGTCGTAGATATAGACCAGGTCGATGTCGCTGGAGACATTGAGCTCGCGCGCGCCCAGCTTGCCCATGCCGACGATCCACAGCTGCGAGCGCCGGCCGTCCGCGCGCAGCGGCGCGCCGTAGGCCTCGTCCAGGTCGGCGCAGGCGTGGCGGCAGGCGACGTCGAGCGCGAACTCGGCCAGCTCGGTGACGGCGCCGGTGACCACCTCCAGCGGAGCCTCCCGGTCGCAATCGAGCACCACCAGCCGCTCCATGACCAGCTGGCGCAGCACGCGTAGCGCCGATGGCACATCGTGGCCGCGTGAACGTAACGCTTCGTAGGCCAGGCCGAGGGTGGCATGCGAAGGCGGCCCGGGCGGCAGCAGCGCCAGTTCGCCGGCATAGCGGCGCCGCAGCCGCTGAACGAAGCGGGATTGGCCCGAGAGCGGCTCGGATCCGGAAACGGCGTCCGCCGCGCCCGGCATGGCCCCGTTGACGGCCGCGAAGCCGAATCCGCCAGAGCCCGGCGCGTCGCCGAGGGTCATAATTCCCGCCACTCCCAAGTCTTCATGATTGCGACGCCACCGAATCCCTCACGGTCGCTGAGGTTGTTTTCCACAGCGGTCAAGTGGTCCCTGTGGCTGCTGCTCGCTGCATTGCTGCTGCTCACGGTCGCCTGGGGTGCGCTGCATGGATTCATTGTGCCGCGAATCGGCGAGCTGCGCCCCGCGCTGGAAACCCGGGCCAGCCAGGTGCTGGGGATTCCGGTGCGCATCGGCGCGATCAGCGCCCGCACCGAAGGCCTCGTGCCCTCCTTCACCCTCGAGGACGTGGTGCTGCTGGATCCCCAGGGCCGCGAGGCGCTGCGGCTGCCCCTGGTGGTGGGCGCCTTGTCCCCGCACTCGCTGTGGAATCTCGGTTTCGAGCAGCTCTATATCGACCGCCCCACGGTGGCGATCCGGCGCGCCGCCGACGGCCGCTTCTACATCGCCGGCATCGATGTCTCGCGCGGCAGCCACAACGAGGGCCGCGCCGCCGACTGGTTCTTCAGCCAGCGGGAATTCATCATCCAGGGCGGCACCATCGAATGGATCGACGAACAGCGCGGCGCACCGACGCTGGCGCTGGGCCAGGTCGATTTCGTCGCCCGCAACCAGGCGCGGCGCCACCTGCTGCGGCTGGACGCCACGCCGCGGGCGGAATGGGGCCAGCGCTTCATGCTCACCGGCATGTTCCGCCAGCCCCTGCTGACCACCAACGCCGGGCGCTGGCAGGAGTGGACCGGCGAGTTGCACGCGGACTTCGGCGCGGTCGACCTCTCGCTGCTGCGGCAGTACGCCGACCTCGGCATCGACATCGCGCAGGGCCGCGGCCGGCTGCGCGCCTGGGCCGACCTCGAACGCGGCCAGCTCGTCGGCGGCACCGCCGACGTCGTGCTGACCCAGGTGCGGGCCACCCTGGGCGAGGCGCTGGAGCCGCTGGTGCTGCAATCGGTGTCCGGCCGGCTGGGCGGCCAGCGCACCGCCACCGGCTTCGCCTTCCAGACACAGGACCTGCAGTTCCTGACCGAGGACGGCCAGGCCTGGCCGGGCGGCAACGTCGCCGTGACGTGGAGCGACGCCGAGGGCCTCGCGCCGGCGCAGGGCGAACTGCGCGCGGACCGGCTGGACCTGAAGGCGCTGAGCCAGATCGCCACCCGCCTGCCGCTGGGCGCGCCGACGCACGAGGCGCTGCAGGCCTATGCGCCGCAGGGGCTGGTCGAAACGCTGCACGCCCGCTGGCAGGGCCCGCTGGAGGCGCTGGAGAAGTACGAGGCGCGCGGGCGGGCCGTGCGGCTGGAGACGGTGCCGCAGGCGGACCCGCAGGGCCACGCCGGCATCCCGGGCGTGCGCGGGGCGGCGCTCGATTTCGATTTCAACCAGGGCGGCGGGCGCGCGCGGCTGGCCATCGCGCAGGGGGCGCTGGACTTCCCCGGCGTGTTCGAGGAGCCGACCATTCCCGTCACCAGCCTGGCCGCCGACGTGCAGTGGCAGGTGCGCGGGGAGCAGCTGTCGCTGAACGTCACGAGCCTGAAGTTCGCCAATGCCGATGCCGAGGGGGAGGCGCGCGCGAGCTGGCGCACGGCGGACGCGAAGTCCGGCGCGGCGCGCTTCCCGGGCGTGCTGGACCTGCAGGGCAGCCTCAGCCGCGCCGACGGCGCGCGCGTGTGGCGCTACCTGCCGCTGGCGGTGCCGAAGCAGGCGCGCGACTACGTGCAGGAATCGGTGGTGAGCGGCGCCGCCACGGGCACGAAGTTCCGCGTGAAGGGCGACCTGCGCCGGTTCCCCTTCCCGGAGGGCGCGGGCGGCGAGTTCCTGGTCGCGACGCAGGTGCGCGACGTGACCTATGCCTACGTGCCGCCCAGCCTCACCCAGGGCAACGGCGTGTGGCCGGCGTTCACCAACCTGGCCGGCGAGCTGGTGTTCGAGGGCAACGGCATGCAGGTGAAGGGCGCGGCCGGCCGCGTGCATGGCCGGCCGGGCCTGCAGATGCGCGCCGATGCGCGCATCCCCGATTTCCACCAGCCGCGGGTGAACGTGGCGGGGCGCATCCAGGGGCCGGTGAGCGAATCGCTGGCGATCGTCAACACCTCCCCGGTGGCGGCGATGACCAGCCAGGCGCTGGCCCGGACCACCGGAACCGGCAACGCCGACGTGGACCTGCGGCTCGCGCTGCCGCTGCACGACCTGACGCGCTCGCAGGTGCAGGGCACCGTCACGCTGGCCAACAACGATGTGCAGATGTCGCCCGACAGCCCGCCGCTGGCGCGCGCCCGCGGCACGGTGCTGTTTTCCGAGAAGGGCTTCCAGCTCGCCGGCGTGCAGGCCCGCGCGCTCGGCGGCGAGGTGCGGCTGGAGGGCGGCACCCGCCCCGGCGCGCCGGGCGAGCCCGCGACCGTGCAGCTGCGCGGGCAGGGCACGGTCACGGCCGAAGGGCTGCGGCAGGCGCGCGAACTCGGTTTTCTCGCCCGGCTGGCCCGCGATTTCAGCGGCGCCACCGGCTACACCCTGGCCCTGAACTTCCGCCGCGGGCCGCCCGAAGTGCAGGTCCTCTCCAACCTGCAGGGGCTCGCGGTGGGCCTGCCGCCGCCGCTGAACAAGCCCGCCGACGCCATGCTGCCGCTGCGCTACGAGACGGCGCTCACGCGCGAGTCGCTGGCTCCGCAGGCGAAGCTGCAGGAGCTGCTCTCGGTGGACCTCGGCCGGGTCGGCTCGGTCAGCTTCCTGCGCGACCTGTCCGGCGCCGAGCCGCAGGTGGTGCGCGGCGCGATCGGGGTCGGCCTCGCGTCCAACGAGGGCGTGGTGATGCCGCCGGAAGGCGTGATGGCCAACGTGCAGCTGGCGAACTTCAACATCGACGCCTGGGAGGATGCGCTGGCCCGCGTGGGCGGCGGCGATGCGGCGCCTGCGCCCGCCCCCCCCACCCCGGCGGCCGGCACGGCGACGGCCGCCCCGGTGGCGCGCGACATGGGCGCCAGCCTGTCCTACCTGCCGACGATGATCGCGGTGCGCGCCCGCGCGCTGAGCATGGACGGCCGCACCCTGCACAACGTGGTGGTGGGCGGCTCGCGCGACGGCCGGGTGTGGCGCGCCAACGTCGAGGCCGACGAGCTCAATGGCTACATCGAATACCGGCAGCCGCAGAACGCGGGCGCCGGCCGCCTGTACGCCCGGCTGGCGCGCCTCAGCATGGCCGCCTCCGCCGCCACCGAGGTGGAGGAATTGCTGGACCAGCAGAGCGCCATCCCGGCACTGGACGTGATCGTGGACGACTTCGAGCTCAAGGGCCGGCGGCTCGGGCGGCTGGAGATCGACGCGGTCAACCGGGGCGCGGGCACGGTGGCGCGCGAAGGCGGCATCCGCGAGTGGCGCCTCAACAAGCTGAGCCTCGCCATGCCGGAAGCGACCTTCACGGCGTCCGGCAACTGGGCGGCGCTGGGCGAGCAGCCGGCGGCGCCGGGCGGCCCGCGGCCCGATGCCAAGCCGGGGGAACGTCGCCGCACCTCGATGAAGTTCCGCTTCGACATCGCCGACGGCGGCGCTCTGCTCACCCGCATGGGCATGAAGGACGTGCTGCGGCGCGGCCGCGGCGCGATGGAGGGCACCGTGTCGTGGGTCGGCTCGCCGCTCGCGCTGGACTATCCGACCCTGGCAGGCAGCTTCAACGTCTCCGTGGAGAACGGTCAGTTCCTCAAGGCCGACCCCGGCATGGCCAAGCTGCTGGGCGTGCTGAGCCTGCAGTCGCTGCCGCGCCGGCTGGCGCTGGACTTCCGCGACGTCTTCAGCGAGGGCTTCACCTTCGACTTCGTGCGTGGCGACGTCAACATCGAGCACGGCATCGCCTTCACCAACAACCTGCAGATGAAGGGCGTGAATGCTGCGGTGCTGATGGAGGGCAAGGCCGACATCGCGCGCGAAACGCAGGACCTGAAGGTGCTGGTGGTGCCCGAGATCAACGCCGGCACCGCCTCGCTGGTCGCCACCGCGATCAACCCGGCGATCGGGCTCGGCACCTTCGTGGCGCAGCTGTTCCTGCGCCAGCCGCTGATGCGGGCCGCGACCCAGGAATTCCACATCGACGGCACCTGGGCCGAGCCGCGCATGAGGCGCGTGGGCCGCAACGGCCAGAACGAGACCACCGGCGCCTCCGGCACGACGCCCGAACCCACCACTCGCTGAACCGGGGAGACCGCATGAAGATCGCAGCCCTCCAGACCGTCTCCGGCTCCGACCTGCCCGCCAACCTCGAAAGCGCCTCCGGCCTGCTGGCCGAGGCCGCGCGCTCGGGTGCGGAACTGGCGGTGCTGCCCGAGTACTTCTGCCTCATGGGGCAGCGCGACACCGACAAGCTCGCGGTGCGCGAGCCCTTCGGCGACGGCAAGGTGCAGGCCTTCCTGGCGCAGCGCGCGCGCGAGCTAGGGATCTGGATCGTCGGCGGCACGCTGCCGCTGGTGGCCGGCTCCGAGAAGCACGTGCGCAATTCCAGCCTCGCCTTCTCGCCGCAGGGCGAGTGCGTGGCGCGCTACGACAAGATCCACCTGTTCCGCTTCGACAACGGGCGCGGCGAGCAGTACGACGAGGCGCGCGTGATCGAGGCCGGGCGCGCGCCGCAGGCCTTCACGCTGCGCTCGCGCGACGGGCACGACTGGCGCGTCGGCCTGTCGGTCTGTTACGACCTGCGCTTCCCCGAGCTGTACCGGGCGCTGAAGGCCGACCTGCTGCTGGTGCCCAGCGCCTTCACCTACGGCACCGGGCAGGCGCACTGGGAGCTCCTGCTGCGCGCCCGCGCGGTCGAGAACCTGGCCTACGTGGCGGCCCCGGCGCAGGGCGGCCGGCACGACAACGGGCGGCGCACCTGGGGCCATTCCATGGTGGTCGATCCCTGGGGCGAGGTGCTGGCGCAGCGCGGGCAGGAGGGCGCCGGCGTCGTGCTCGCCGAGCTCTCGCAGGAGCGCCTGCGGCAGGTGCGAACCCAGCTGCCGGCGCTGGATCACAGGGTGTTGTGAGCGCCGCACGGCCGCCCGAAGGCGCTCGACCCCTCCGCTTGCGGAGGGGGGATGCGAAGGCCGCGCAGCGGACAAGCCTGGGGGAGGTACTCAAATAACGTCGAATTTCGTTCCCGGTGTTTCGTCGATCCGGCTGTCCACGCTCAGGCGCTGGTCGCTGTGGGTGCTGCTGGGCGTGCTCGTGGTGGGCATGCTGGTCACCCTGGTGTACCTGGCCGCGCGCTACGAGGCGAGCGTCGCGCAGGCCAACGTCGAACGCGACGTCGCCGATGCGCTGAGCGACATCCGCTCCGGCCTCACCCGCAACGTCCAGGAACTGCAGGCGCTTCAAAGCGGACAGCCGACCCGCGAACAGTGGCGGGCCGAGGCCGACCGGCTCCTGCGCTCGCACCGCGAGTGGGTGCGCATCGAGTGGCGCGGCCCGCGCCTGGAACTGGTGCAGGGCGCCGACACGCTGTTCCGCACGCCGGTGTTCGCCCGTTTCGGCCGCGAGAACTCGCTGCCCGAGGTGCAGCAGGCCTGCGCCACCGCCACCCGCATCAGCAGCCACGCCTACGCGCGCAGCCACTTCGTGCCGCAGGCCGACGGCCTGGGGATGGAACTGATGGAACTGTGCCTGCCGCAGGTGGAGGCGGGTCGCCTCGTGGGTTTCGTGGTCGCGACCTATTCGCTGGCGGACCTGCTGGCCACGCACGCGGGTCCGCAGCTGGGCAAGAGCCAGGAGATCTCCTTCACCGAGGCCGACGGCACCCGGCTGGCCATGCACGGCCTGGCGCGGCGCGGGCGCCGCGTGTTCTCGGCCCAGCAGCTGCTGGACCTGCCCGGCAACACCATGGTGCTGCGCATGGACAGCTGGCGCCGCTCCGAGCCGGACCTGTTCCCCAACGTGCTCACGGCGCTGGTCACGGTGATGTCGATCGCGCTGGTGACGGTGCTGTTCATGCTGGGCCACGACACGCGGCGGCGCCTGCGCGTGGAGCAGGACCTCGCCGACGCCCTGGCCTTCCGCAAGGCGATGGAGGACTCGCTGGTCACCGGCCTGCGGGCGCGAGACCTGCAGGGGCGCACCACCTACGTCAACCCAGCCTTCTGCCAGATGGTGGGCTTCAGCCCCGACGAGCTGATGGGCAAGGGCGCGCCCGCGCCCTACTGGCCGCCCGAGCGCGCCGAGGAATACCGCAAGCGGCAGGAGGTGCGGCTGGCCGGCCGCAACGCGCCGCCGCGCGAAGGCTACGAGTCGGTCTTCATGCGCAAGAACGGCACCCGCTTCCCGGTGCTGGTGATCGAGGCGCCGCTGATCAACGCCCAGGGGCTGCAGACCGGCTGGATGAGCGCGGTGCTGGACATCAGCGAGCAGCGCCGCGTCGAGGAACTCTCGCGCGCCAGCCAGGAGCGGCTGCAGGCCACCGCCCGGCTCGCGACGGTCGGCGAGATGGCCTCGCTCCTGAGCCACGAGCTGAACCAGCCGCTGGCGGCAATCTCCAGCTACGCCAACGGCTCGATGAACCTGCTGCGCCATGAAGGCGTGTCCGCCGGCGAGCTGCAGGTGGCCATGGCGCGCATCGCCGAACAAGCCGACCGCGCCGGCCGCGTGATCAAGAGCGTGCACGACTTCGTGCGGCGGCGCGACCAGGCGCGCGAGGCGGTCGCGCCGCAGGCGCTGATCGACGCGATCCTGCCGCTGATGACCCTGCAGGCGCACAAGCTCGGCGTGCGGGTGGAGATCCGGACGCCGGAAGGCCTGCCGCGCGCGCTGTGCGACCGCACGATGGTCGAACAGGTGCTGCTCAACCTGGCGCGCAACGCCATGCAGGCCATGGACGAGGCGCGGGTGCCGAATCCCGAGCTCCTGATCCAGGTGCGCGCCACCTCGGCCAGCGAGTCCGGCAAGCGCTGGCTCGAGTTCTCGGTGGCGGACCGCGGGCCGGGCATTCCGGACGAGGTGAAGAAGCAGTTGTTCACGCCCTTCTTCACGACCAAGGAGGAGGGCATGGGCCTGGGCCTCAGCCTCTGCCGCACCGTGATCGAACAGCACGGCGGCGGCCTGCTGTTCGAACCCAACGCGCCGCAGGGTACGATCTTCCGATTCACCCTGCCCGCCGAAGCGTCCGCCCCCTGACCATGCAACCTGCCGCCGATGCCACCGTCTTCATCGTCGACGACGACGCCGGCGTGCGCGAGGCGCTGGCCTGGCTGCTGCGTTCGCGGCGGCTGCTGTCGTCCAGCTTCGGCAGCGCCGAGGAGTTCGAGACCATGCTGCAGGGCGGCTTCCAGCCCGGACAGCCCTGCTGCCTGCTGCTGGACGTGCGCATGCCCGGCATGAGCGGCCTGGCGCTGTTCGAGAAGCTGGTCGAGCGCCAGCTGCAGCAGGTGATGCCGGTGATCTTCCTGACCGGCCACGCGGATGTGCCGACGGCGGTCGACATGGTCAAGCGCGGCGCCTTCGATTTCTGCGAGAAGCCCTTTTCCGACAACGCGCTGGTGGACCGGATCGAGGAGGCCCTGCGCCGCTCCGCCGAGATCCAGGCCTCGCAGCGGGAGAAGGGCGCGCTGCAGCACCGGCTGGACGACCTGACCGACCGCGAGCGCGACGTGATGCGCCTGGTGGCCAAGGGCCTGCCCAACAAGCTGATCGCCGACCAGCTCGCCATCAGCGTGCGGACAGTGGAAGTGCACCGGGCGCGCGTGTTCGACAAGATGGAAGTGAAGTCCGCGGTGGAGCTGGCGAACCTGCTGCGGGATCTTTGAGGGGACTTCAAACCAAATACCGAACGCAGAGAGCGCGAAGGTACGCAAAGGACGCAGAAAACATCCTTTAAAGGTCTTTTCTGCGTCCTTTGCGTACCTTCGCGCCCTCTGCGTTCGGCTGTTGGGTTTTTCGAGCCTAGGATGCGTCCCGATCGGCGTCCCGCGGCGGTTCCCCGCCCTTGCGGCCGGAGAACATCGTCCACCAGACGATGGCCACGAGCAGCACCAGCGCGGCGAGCGCTTCCAGCAGAATCAACAACATGGTCCGGGTCCTGATATCTGCCGGCATTCTAGGAATGCTGGCCGCCTGCACTTCGGTGCCGCTGCCGCGCGTCCAGCCGCCAGCGTCGCCGCCGCAGGCTGCCCCCGCCGTGGCGCCCCCCGCCGCGGCGCCCGAGGACGGCGTGGCGCCACCGCCGGCGGTGCGCGGCAAGGCGCGCTGGGTGCCGGCGCGCTGGTCCGAGCTGCCCGGCGTCGCCGACGACGCCCTGCACGAGGCGTGGAACGCCTGGATCCGCAGCTGCGAACGGCCTCTGCCGCCGCACGCCGCCTTGTGCCCCGACGTGCGCCGGCTGTCGATCGCGAACGCCGACGAACAGCGCGCCTGGCTGCAGCAGCGGCTGCAGCCCTACCGGATCGAGCCGCTGCAGGCCGCCGAATCCCTGCTCACCGGCTACTACGAGCCGATGCTGGACGCGTCGCGCCTGCCCACGGCGGCGCAGCAGGTGCCGCTGTTCCGTCCGCCCGCGGACCTGGCCACCCGGCGCCCCTGGTACACGCGGCAGGAGATCGACACGCTGCCGCAGGCGCGCGCGGGCCTGCGCGGGCGCGAGATCGCCTACGTGGCCGATCCGCTCGACGCGCTGGCGCTGCAGATCCAGGGCTCGGGGCGGCTGCGGATCGCCGAGCCCGATGGGCGGGTGAGCGTGGTGCGGGTCGCGTTCGCCGGCACCAACGAGCAGCCCTATCGCAGCGTCGGTGGCTGGCTGCTGCAGCAGGGTGCGCTGCGCGACGCCTCCTGGCCCGGGATCAAGGCCTGGGCGCGCGCCAACCCCCAGCGGCTGCAGGAGATGCTGTGGAGCAATCCGCGCGTGGTGTTCTTCCGCGAGGGGCCGCTGACGGACCTCGACGCGGCGTTCGGTCCGCGGGGCGCGCAGGGCGTGCCGCTGACGCCCGGCCGATCGATCGCGATCGAGAAGGACAGCGTGCCGTACGGAACGCCGATGTGGCTGTCTTCGCCGGGGCCGGTGCTGTCGCTGAACCGGCTGGTCTTCGCGCAGGACACGGGCAGCGCCATCGTCGGCGCCGTGCGCGCCGACTACTTCACGGGCTGGGGCGCGGAAGCGGGCGAGGTGGCCGGCCGCCTGAAGCAGCCGCTCGCCTTGTGGGTGCTTTGGCCTCGCTGAGATTCCCAAACCAAACAGCCGAACGCAGAGGCCGCAGAGAAGCGCAAAGGACGCAGAAAATACCTTTGAAGGATGTTTTCTGCGTCCTTTGCGTACCTTTGCGCCCTCTGCGTTCGGCTGTCAGGTTTTCGTTCCCTGCCCCCTCAAATGCCCCAACGGCAAGCTGCTGCTCGCCTTCACCTCCCCCAGCGAGAAGCTGGTGTGCAGGTCCTTCACGTTGGGCAGGTTGATCAGCACCTCGCGGGCGAGCTGCGAGAAGGCGTCGAGGTCGCGCGCCACCACCTGCAGCTCGAAGGTCCCGGTGCCGCTGATGTAGTGGCAGGAGACGATCTCCGGGATCCGGCGGATCGCCTCTTCCATCTCCCGGGTCCGCTCGCCCGTGTTGCGCTCCGCGTCCAGCCGCACGAAGGCCAGCACGCCCAGGCCGATGCGGCGGCGGTCGATCTCGGCGTGGTAGCCCTTGATGAAGCCGGCTTCCTCCAGCGCCCGCACGCGGCGCCAGCAGGGCGCGGCGGACAGGCCCACGCGCTGCGCCAGTTCGGCGTTGGTCAGGCGCGCGTCGGCCTGCAGCTCGGCAAGAATATGGATGTCGTAGCGGTCAAGCGTTTCCATTTTCGCCCGGGTTGAGAAAGATTCTTTCCCATCCTAGCCGTTGGCGGGCATGAAAAGCAAAGACATATCCGGACTCGGGACATACACTGTGCAGCCGCAGTCAGGCCATGCGCACACTGGCCCCTCAGGAGACAAGCCGAAGATGAACGCACCGCTGCCCGAACACATTCGCAAGGCGCTGGAAACCGTCACCCTCGACGACAAGTATTCGCTGGACATGGGCCGCGCCTTCATGAGCGGCGTGCAGGCGCTGGTGAAGCTCCCCATGCTGCAGCGCCAGCGCGACGCGCTGGCGGGCAGGAACGCCGCCGGCTTCATCAGCGGCTACCGCGGCTCGCCGCTTGGCGGCTACGACCAGGCCCTGTGGAAGGCGCGCAAGTACCTGCAGGCGCAGAACATCGTGTTCCAGCCGGGCGTCAACGAGGAACTGGCCGCGACGGCGCTGTGGGGCACGCAGCAGCTCGGGTTCGCGCCGCCCGGCTCCAACAAGTTCGACGGCGTCTTCGGCATCTGGTACGGCAAGGGCCCGGGAGTGGACCGCTGCTCCGATGTCTTCAAGCACGCCAACATGGCCGGCACCACTCCCTGGGGCGGTGTCATCGCCGTGGCCGGCGACGACCACGTGGCCAAGAGCTCGACGGCGGCGCACCAGAGCGACCATATCTTCAAGGCCTGCGGCCTGCCGGTGTTCTTCCCGGCGACGGTGCAGGAAATCCTCGACATGGGCCTGCACGCCTTCGCCATGAGCCGCTACGCCGGCGTCTGGTCGGGCATGAAGACGATCCAGGAGATCGTCGAATCCAGTGCCACCGCGGTGATCGACCCCGAGCGGGTGCAGATCCAGTTGCCCACCGACTTCCGCATGCCGCCCGGCGGCCTGCACATCCGCTGGCCCGACGCGCCGCTGGAGCAGGAGGCGCGCCTGTTCGACTTCAAGTGGTACGCCGCGCTGGCCTACATCCGGGCCAACCGCCTGAACTACAACGCCGTCGCCACGCCGCACGACCGCTTCGGCATCATGGCCAGCGGAAAGGCCTGGAACGACACGCGCCAGGCGCTGCTGGACCTGGGCCTCGACGACGACACCTGCCGCCGCCTCGGCATCCGCCTGCACAAGGTGGGCGTGGTCTGGCCGCTGGAGGCGCAGGGCACGCGCGAATTCGCCGAAGGCCTGCGCGAGATCCTGGTGGTGGAGGAAAAGCGCCAGGTCATCGAGTACCAGGTGAAGGAGGAGCTGTACAACTGGCGCCCCGACGTGCGTCCCAACGTGGTCGGCAAGTTCGACCAGGACGACGGCTTCTCCGGCGGCGAGTGGTCGGTGGCGAACCCCAACGAGCACACCCTGCTGCGCGCCAACGCCGACCTGTCGCCGCACCTGATCGCACGCGCCATCGCCCGGCGGCTGAAGAAGCTGGGGCTGGACGGCGACGTCCAGGCCCGCATCGACGCCCAGCTCGCCCTGATCGAGGCGAAGGAACGCGCGATGCAGGTGGTGGAGGTGAAGGGCGAGCGCATGCCCTGGTTCTGCTCCGGCTGTCCGCACAACACGTCCACCGTGGTGCCCGAGGGCTCGCGCGCGATGGCCGGGATCGGCTGCCACTTCATGGCCGTCTGGATGGACCGCGCCACCGTGGGCTTCACCCAGATGGGCGGCGAGGGCGTGCCGTGGGTCGGCCAGCAGCCCTTCTCCAACGAGAAGCACGTGTTCGCCAACATCGGCGACGGCACCTACTTCCACAGCGGCCTGCTGGCGATCCGGCAGTCCATCGCGGCCGGCGTGAACATCACCTACAAGGTCCTGTACAACGACGCCGTCGCCATGACCGGCGGCCAGCCGGTGGGCGAGCGCCCCGAGGGCCACACGCCCCTGCAGATCGCGCAAAGCCTCGATGCGGAAGGCGTGAGCCGCCTGGTCGTGGTCACCGACCAGCCGGAGAAGTACCAGGGCGCGAAACTGCCGGCCGGCGCCACCGTGCACCACCGCGACGAGCTCGATCGCATCCAGCGCGAGCTGCGCGACACCGCCGGCGTCACGGCGATGATCTACGACCAGACCTGCGCCACCGAGAAGCGGCGCCGTCGCAAGCGCGGCACGATGGTCGATCCGGCCCTGCGCGTGATGATCAACGACCTGGTCTGCGAAGGCTGCGGCGACTGCAGCGCCAAGTCCAACTGCCTCTCGGTGGAGCCGCTGGAGACCGAGTTCGGCCGCAAGCGCACCATCAACCAGAGCACCTGCAACAAGGACACGAGCTGCCTCAAGGGCTTCTGCCCCAGCTTCGTGACCGTCGAAGGCGGCAGCCTGAAGCGCAAGGCGAAGAGCCAGTCCGCGCCCTCGCCCTACGAGGGCGGCGAGATCCCCGAGCCGCAGCTGCCCCGCACGCCGGAGGCCTACGGCATCATCGTCGCCGGCGTCGGCGGCACCGGCGTGATCACCATCGGCCAGCTGCTCGGGATGGCGGCCCACATGGAAGGCCGCGGCGTCGTCACCCAGGACTCCGCCGGGCTGGCGCAGAAGGGCGGCGCGACCTGGAGCCACGTCCTGATCGGCGACACGCAGGAGGCGATCCGCACCACCCGCGTGAGCATGGCCGCCGCCGACCTGGTGATCGGCTGCGACCCGATCGTGGCCGCCAGCAAGGAGACCGTGCTGCGCATGCGCCAGGGCCGCACGCGCGTCGCGCTCAATGGCCATGCCACGCCGACGGCCGCCTTCGTGAAGAACACGGAATGGGCCAATCCTTCGGACGCCTGCGCCGGCGAGATCGCCAAGGCGGTGGCCCCGCAGGACCTGGCGGCCTTCAACGCCGAGGAGCTGGCGGCCCGGACGATGGGCGACAGCATCTACACCAACCCCATGATGCTCGGCTACGCCTGGCAGAAGGGCTGGATCCCGCTGGCGCGCGAGTCGCTGCTGCGGGCCATCGAGCTCAACGAAGTGGCGGTGGAGAACAACAAGGCCGCCTTCGAATGGGGCCGCCGCGCCGCCCACGACCCGGCCCGCGTCGCCGCGGTGCTGGCCCCCGCCGCCCAGGTGGTCGCGTTCCGCAAGCGCGAGACGCTCGACGACCTGGTGGCGCGCCGCGTCGAATTCCTCACCGACTACCAGAACGCCGCCTATGCGGCGCAGTACCGCGAACTGGTGGAGCGGGTGCGCGCGGCCGAGGCGCCGCTGGGCAAGACGACCCTGGCCGAGACGGTCGCCCGGGGACTGTTCCGCCTGATGGCGTACAAGGACGAATACGAGGTCGCGCGCCTGCACGCCGACACCGGCTTCCGCGAGAAGGTGGCGTCGCAGTTCGAAGGCGACTTCAGGATCCACTACCACCTGGCGCCGCCGCTGGTCGCGAAGCGCAACGAGAAGGGCGAGCTGGTCAAGCGCAAGTTCGGGCCCGGCACCATCCATGTGTTCCGCCTGCTGGCCCGCCTGCGCGGCCTGCGCGGCACGGCACTGGACGTCTTCGGCCGGACGGAGGAGCGCCGCACCGAGCGGGCCCTGATCGAGGAATACCGCGCCACGGTGCTGGAACTGCTGCAGGGCCTGGAGCCGGGCAAGCATGCCCTGGCGGTGCAGATCGCCGGCCTGCCGGAGAAGATCCGCGGCTACGGCCACGTCAAGGCGCGCAACCTGGAGCAGGTGCGGCCGCAGTGGCGCGAGCTGCTGCAGCAGTGGCGGGGGGAGCCCGCCGCGCACAGGCAGGCCGCCTGACGCCGACTGACGGGGTGCGGCCACCAAGCCGCACCGGTGTTGTCGGAACTGGTCAGTGCCGGAGGGCGCCGCATACAATGGCCGATTGTGCGGCGGGGTCCCCCTGCCGCCGGCCTTCCAGCTGGAGTCACCGTGTTCATTTCTTCCGCCTTCGCCCAAGGGGCGCCGGCCGCCGCGGGCGGCGACATGTCGTCCTCGTTCATGAGCCTGCTGCCGCTCGTGCTCATGTTCGTCGTCCTCTATTTCGTGATGATCCGGCCGCAGATGAAGCGCCAGAAGGAACATCGCGCCATGATCGAGGCGCTGGCCAAGGGCGACGAGGTGGCAACCTCGGGCGGCTTGCTGGGCCGGGTCACCAAGCTGGGTGACAGCTACCTGGGCGTCGAAGTGGCCCCCGGCGTGGAAGTACAGGTTCAGCGCACGGCCGTCGTGCAGGTCCTGCCCAAGGGCTCCATCAAGTAAGTCGGAAGTCCCCCGCCGGGCGTTCAGCCAGGCTGACGCGCCCGCCACCCGACACCCGACGCCCAACGGCCGACCATGAACAGATATCCTCTCTGGAAATACGCGATCCTCCTGGTCGCGTTGCTGATCGGGGTGCTCTACACCCTGCCCAATTTCTTCGGCGAGGACCCGGCCGTCCAGGTCTCGTCCGGCCGCAGCAGCATCTCCATCGACCAGACCACCCGCGCCCGCATCGAGCAGGCACTGGGGCAGGCCGGCATCAAGCCGCTGGCCATCGCGGTCGACCCCAACTCGGTCAAGGCCCGGTTCGAGAACACCGACATCCAGCTCAAGGCCAAGGATGCGATCCAGCGTTCGCTGAACCCGGACCCGAACGACGCCGGCTACGTGGTGGCGCTCAACCTGCTGTCCAAGACGCCGCAATGGATGGCGTCCATCAATGCGGCGCCCATGTACCTGGGCCTGGACCTGCGCGGCGGCGTGCACTTCATGCTGCAGGTCGACATGCAGGCGGCGCTCACCAAGAAGGCCGAATCCTTCGCGGGCGACCTGCGCAGCATCCTGCGCGAGAAGAACATCCGCCACGCCGGCATCGAGCGCAGCAGCCAGGCGGTGGTGGTGCGCTTCCGCGACCCCGAGGCGCTGACGGGCGCCCGCAACGTGATCGCCGACCAGTTCCCCGACCTGCTGGCGGCGGAGAAGGTCGAGGGCGACACCACTGTCATCACGGCGACGATCAAGCCGGAAGCCGCGCGCCGCATCCAGGACCAGGCGCTCAAGCAGAACATGGTCACCCTGCACAACCGGATCAACGAGCTGGGCGTGGCCGAGCCCGTGATCCAGCAGCAGGGCGTGGACCGCATCGTGGTGCAGCTGCCCGGGGTGCAGGACACCTCGCGCGCCAAGGACATCCTGGGCCGCACCGCCACCCTGGAAGTGCGCATGGTGGACGAGAGCACCGAGGGCCGGTCCGCCGAACTCGGCACCGGCGCGGTGCCCTTCGGCGCCGAGCGCTACATGGACCGCGAAGGCCGCCCGGTGATCGTCCGCAAGCAGGTGATCCTGACCGGCGAGAACCTGACCGACGCCCAGGCCGGCTTCGACAACCAGACGCAGGAAGCGGCGGTGCACCTGACGCTGGACGCCAAGGGCGCGCGCATCTTCCGCGACGTGACGCGCGAGAACGTCGGCAAGCGCATGGCCATCCTGCTGTTCGAGAAGGGCAAGGGCGAGGTCGTGACGGCGCCGGTGATCCGCACCGAGATCGGCGGCGGCCGGGTCCAGATCTCCGGCCGCATGACGACCAAGGAAGCCAACGACGTGGCGCTGCTGCTGCGCGCCGGCTCGCTGGCCGCGCCCATGGAGATCATCGAGGAGATGACCATCGGCCCCAGCCTGGGCGCCGAGAACATCGCCAAGGGCTTCCACAGCGTGGCCTGGGGTTTCGCGGCCATCTGCGCCTTCATGATCGTCTACTACATGCTGTTCGGCGTGTTCTCCAGCGTGGCGCTGGGCGTGAACCTGCTGCTGCTGGTGGCGATCCTGTCGATGCTGCAGGCCACCCTGACGCTGCCCGGCATGGCGGCCATGGCGCTGGCGCTGGGCATGGCCATCGACTCGAACGTGCTGATCAACGAACGGGTGCGTGAAGAATTGCGCAATGGCGCCTCGCCGCAGGCGGCGATCCACGCCGGCTACGACCGCGCCTGGGCGACCATTCTCGATTCGAACGTCACGACGCTGATCGCGGGCGTGGCGCTGCTGGCCTTCGGCACCGGCCCGGTGCGCGGCTTCGCGGTGGTCCACTGCATCGGCATCCTGACCTCCATGTTCTCCGCGGTGTTCTTCTCGCGGGGTCTGGTGAACCTCTGGTACGGAAGGCAGAAGAAATTGAAGGCGGTCTCCATCGGCACGGTCTGGCGGCCGGGCGCCGATGGCGCTATAACCAAGGCAGAGTAGGCGTTGCGCCAACGGGCGGCTATCGCCTGCATAAGGACAAAGTAGTGGAGTTCTTCAAGATCCGGCGGGACATCCCGTTCATGAAGAATGCGCTGGTCTTCAACGTGATCTCCCTGGTCACGTTCCTGGCAGCCGTCTTCTTCCTCGTCACGCGGGGGCTGCACCTGTCGGTGGAGTTCACCGGCGGCACCGTGATGGAGGTCAGTTATTCGCAGCCGGCGGACGTCGAGAACGTGCGCCGCACGGTCAGTTCCCTGGGCTTCACGGACGTCCAGGTGCAGAACTTCGGCACCGCCCGCGACGTCATCATCCGGCTGCCGGCGCAGAAAGGCGTCAGTTCCGCGCAACAGAGCGAGCGCACCCTGCAGGCCCTGAAGGCGACCGATCCGGCCGTCACCCTGCGCCGGGTGGAATTCGTCGGGCCGCAGGTCGGCGAGGAACTGGTCTCCAACGGGCTGAAGGCCCTGGCCATGGTGGTCGCGGGCATCATGCTCTACCTCGCGGTGCGCTTCGAGTGGAAGTTCGCCGTCGCGGCCATCATCGCCAACCTCCACGACGTGGTGATCATCCTCGGCTTCTTCGCCTTCTTCCAGTGGGAGTTCTCGCTGGCGGTGCTGGCCGCGGTGCTGGCGGTGCTGGGCTACTCGGTCAACGAGTCGGTGGTGATCTTCGACCGGATCCGCGAGAACTTCCGGCGCTACCGCAAGATGAACACGGTCGAGACGATCGACAACGCGATCACGTCGACCATCAGCCGCACGATCATCACCCACGGCTCGACCCAGATGATGGTGCTGTCGATGCTGCTGTTCGGCGGCGCCACCCTGCACTACTTCGCCCTGGCCCTGACCATCGGCATCCTGTTCGGGATCTATTCCTCCGTGTTCGTCGCCGCGGCCATCGCCATGTGGCTGGGCATCAAGCGCGAGGACCTGGTGAAGGGCGACCGCAAGCGCGAAGGCGATCCCAACGACCCCAACGCGGGCGCCACCGTCTGAGGCAGGCCTGATGTCTTCCACGCTCGGTCCCGCAGCGGCACCCCTGGCACGGCAGGCGCGCGAGCGCTTCGTCACGCACATGGAAGGCGTGCTGCCGGAGATCTCGGAGGCGATCCGGACCTCGCTGAGCGAGCAGATGAACAACGCCGAGAGCAGCCGCGAGATGCAGCAGCGCCGCGATGCCCTGGTGGAATTCGAGCAGTCCGCCACCCGCTGGGTGGACCTTGCCGGCAAGGCGTGGCGGCGGGCGGTGGTGCCCCCGACGACCACCGGCCGGGCCCGGCTGGAAATGGGCACCCTGGAGCTGATCGGCGACGACGTCGTCGAGAACAAGATCCTGTCCTCCCGCCTGGCGATGGCGGTGCAGGAGAAGGCGGTCTGGGAACTCAACGACCTGAAGCTGCGCATCACGCACCTCGAAGGCGGCGAGGAACTCGCCAGCGAGGACGTGCTGCGGCCCGAGGCGCTGGCGCAGACGCTCGTGGAGCAGTGGACGGCGGCGGCATTGCCGCGCGACACGTGGGTGCTGGCCAAGGAGGTGATCCAGAAGCTCATCGTGCCGCGCGCCCTGGAGGGCTACAAGAAGGCCAACGAATTCCTGGTCCAGAGCGGCGTGCTGCCGCACATCGACCTGAAGTCGCGGGTGAAGCGCCCGCCGCGGGGCCCCGGCCGCGGGCCGGTGCCGCCGCATGCCGGCGAGGCGCCGCAGGGCGATCCGACGGCCGCGGGTGCCGACCTGGGCTACGGCGGCTACGGGGCCGCCGGCGGTCCGGCGGGTCCCGGCGGACCGGCCGGCGCCATGGATCCGGGGGCGGGCGGCGGCTACGGCGGCGGCCATGCAGGCGGAGCGGGCGCGTATGCCGGTGGAGCGGGCGCATATGCCGGCGGAGCGGGCGGCCATGGGGCCGCGGGGGGCGGCTGGGCGCCGGGTGCTCCCGGTGCTCCCGGTGCTCCCGGTGCTCCCGGCGGCGGAGCCTGGGGCCACGGAGCCGGCGGCGCCGCCGCGGGTGGAGGCGCTGGCTACCACGGTCCGGCCGGTGCGAACGGCGCACCGGGCATGGCCAACGGCAATGGCATGGGGAACGGCGGCGCGGTCGATTCCTTCTTCGGCCCCAGCCCGGCCACGGCCGCCGCGGGAGCGGGCGACACGATCAGCGCGACCGGCACCTCGCCGCTGGCGCGGGCGCGCATGCGCGCGACCGGCGTCATCGGCCAGCTGAAACGGCTGCTGCGCGAGCGGGTGGCCGGCTACGACAGCGTCGAGGTCGGGACGATGCAGCCCTCGGCCTCGCTGGTCCAGGCGGTCACGCACCACCAGACCCAGGTGCAGACCCAGGTCCAGACGCGCCAGAACGACGCGATCACGCACGGCGACGTGGTGATCTTCGACGACGACGCCGTCGAGGAAGTCGCCCTCGACCTGCGGCAGCGCACCCAGCAACTGAAGCGGCAGGCGGCCACCCATTCGGAAAAGGCCACCATCGAGATCGTGGCCCTGATGTTCCAGGCGATCCTGTCGGAGGAACGCATCCCGGCGGCCATCCGCGTGTGGTTCGCGCGGCTGCAGATGCCGGTGCTGCGCGTGGCCCTGTCCGAGCCCGAGTTCTTCGGCTCGCTGGAGCACCCGGCGCGCCAGCTGATCGACCGCATGGGCGCCTGCGTGATGGGATTCGACGCCAGCGCCATCAGCGGCAGCGCGCTGGAGACCGAGGTCAAGCGGGTGGTGCAGGTGATCGAGCAGTATCCCGAGACCGGCCGCCGCGTCTTCCAGCTGGTGTACGACGAGTTCCAGCGCTTCCTGGCGCGCTACCTGACCGAGAAGGGCCCGACGCAGAAGCTGGTCAGCGTCGCCCAGCAGGTGGAGCAGAAGGAGACGATGGCGGTCCAGTACACCATCGAGTTGCGCAAGATGCTCAACGACGTGCCGGTGCGCGAAGAGATCCGCGAGTACCTGTTCAAGGTCTGGGCGGAGGTGCTGGCCGTGGCGGCGGTGAAGAACGGCCCGCAGCACGAGGAAACGCTGGCGCTGAAGAAGTCCGCGTCCGACCTGGTGTGGGCGGCCAGCGCGAAGCCGAACCGCAACGACCGCGCGAAGGTGATCCAGGACCTGCCGGACCTGCTGACGCGCCTGCGCCGCGGCATGTCGCTGCTGGGGCTGGAGGCGGGCGAGCAGGAGAACCACATCAAGGTGATCGGCGACACCCTGGCCGACGCCTTCCTGTCCAAGACCGAGGCGATCCCGCACGCGCGCATCGAGGAGATGACGCGCCGGCTGGCGAACCTGGAGGACTTCGTGTCCGACGACGCGGCGGGCGAGCTGCCGCTGGACCAGGAAAGCATCGAGATGATGCTGGGCATCGACGCCTCGATGATCGAGGTGATCGGCTCCGGCGGCACGCAGCCGAGCGCGGCGATCATGTCCTGGGCCAACGAGCTGACCCTGGGCAACTGGTTCACGCTGGACCACAACGGCCGGATCGTCCAGGTGCAGTACGCCTGGTGCAGCGACCGCCGCCAGCTGCACCTGTTCGCCGCCGGCGACGGCTACTGCTACCTCATGCCGGTGCGGCGCCTGGCTTCCTACCTGCAGGCCGGCCTGCTGGTGCCGACCGAGGAGGAAGCGCTCACCGTCCGTGCCACGCGCGACGCGCTGGCGAAGCTGGATGCGAATCCGGAACGGCTGCTGCAGTAAGCGCGTCCTCCCGAAACGGAAAAGTGTTGACGTAACCGGCACAGACCGCACAGCACCTTGCTGTGCGGTCTTTCTCTTTGCTGAAGAAGCCTTCTCGGCAGCAGTACGCCATGGACGGCCGCTTTCAGCTGCTCAAGGGGCTACCGCGAAGGCCGGGCGAGTCTGGTCAGGCTACGCCGCGTACAAGCCGAGAACCCGTGGCTGACCCGTTTTCGGAAGTCGTGTTCTCGCATCGTCGGGTCTCGGTCAGGCCCTGCGCAGGGGGACCGTGACAAAAGTCCGCCGAATGCGCCGACAGGCGGGCACCTCCTGGTCGACCCAACTGACAACTGTCAACACAACGTCAATTGGTTCCCAAAGCCCATCCAGGTGCCGTGGAAACGCCAGTGCCAAGCTCAACAATGCGTGCGGCAAGTGCAAAAGGCACGACGCAAGCCCAAGAGGCATTCGATTAGAAGCGGAGAGTGTGCAGTGGCAGAAGGAAGTGGAAAGTCGAGAAAGGTGTCGCTCTATGCGGCAATATTGACGACGGCAATCGTATTGAGCGGTTGCGGCGGATCGGATGGAACGGATGGAGCGACCGGCCCGGCCGGCCCGGCCGGATCACCGGGCCCGTCCGGCCCCCCGGGAACGGGCGCCGTGACAACGGTCAAGGCCAATTTGCTGTCGGCCTCCCAGTGGCGAGTCCTCTCGCTTGGCGGGGAAGTCACCGCCGTCGACATGAGCAAGGGCGCGCCCGTCATCAGCTTCAAGGTGACCGACGCGGCGGGCACCCCGGTCAGCGGCCTGGCGCAGAAGAACGCCGCCGGCGCGTATCCCAACTTCAGCTTCGGCATCGCCAAGCTGATGCCGGCCACGGCAGGCGCACCCAGCCGCTGGGTCAACTACAACGTGTTCGGGGCCACCCCGGTCGCCGACAAGCCTCCAGTGTTGATGTTCCCGGAGCCGGAGAATTCCGGATCGATGGTGGACAACGGTGACGGCAGCTACGTCTACACGTTCGGCGTTGACATCACCAAAGTCAAGAGCTATGTGGATGCGGGCGCCTTCAGTGCCACCAGCATCAAGGCCGACCTGGACGACCTGAGCTACAACCCCAGCCTGCCGCACCGCGTGATCGTCGCCATCGGCGGCAAGATGCCCGACGCGACCACCCTGCTGAAGGGCTCAGCCAATTTCACCTACGACTTCGTCCCCGCGACCGGCAAGCCGACGACGGATGTAGACCCGCAGCGGCTGATCGTCACCACCGCGTCGTGCAACAGTTGCCACAGCAATCTGAGCTTGCACGCGAACATGCTTCCGGTGATGCACGACACCAAGATGTGCGTGGTCTGTCACACCGACCAGGTCAAGTTCGGCAGCGGCGAATCGGTGCCGGCCTCCGGCAACACGCTCGTGCCCGCTGGCAAGTACGCGGCCTACGGCGCCACCATGAAAGTGATGGACCGGGCGGTGGGCGTCTTCCCCAACATGGTCCACAAGATCCACATGGGGCAGAAGCTCTACTACAAGGGCTACAACCAGTTCGGCGTCAAGTACAACGAGATCACCTACCCGCAGTCGCAGACCAACTGCGTCAAGTGCCACGACGGATCGGCAACGGCCGCCAACCCGACGCCCCAGGGTGACAACTGGAAGACGAAGCCCAGCCGGGTGGCGTGCGGCGCCTGCCATGACGGCATCAATTTTGCAACCGGGCTGGGCAAGACCGTCACCGGCAAGTTCGACGCCTATGGACACGTGGGCGGCGCGCAGGCCGACGACACGAGGTGTGCGCAGTGTCACAGCGCGGCCGCGATCGAAAAGATCTACCACGTGACGGTCGACCGGACGGGCTCCGCAGACCGCGGCGGCTATCCGATCAACACGGCACCCAACGTCCCCACCCCCGGACTGCCTGCCGGCATGGGCCCGGCCATTCCGCTCGCCTCGCAGCTGGGCAACCTGCCGTCCGGCGTCTACAAAATCAACCTCGAGATCGCCAAGGCCACGGTGACCGGCGCCTCCGGCGCGAAGCACCTGAACGTGACCTACCGGATCCTCAAGGACGGTAGCCCGGTCACGCTGAATCCCAGCGGATTCCTGATCGACGGCGTCGACGGCTCACCCAGCATCATGGTGGCGTACGCGGTTCCTCAGGACGGCATCACGGAGCCGGCTGACTGGAACTTCGTGCAGGACCTCGGGGGCGGCGTCACGGTCAAGAACATCCGTGACGGCGTGGGCGGCAACGCGCAAACCGGCCCGGATGCCAATGGCTTCTACACCGCGACCCTGGCCCTGGTGATTCCCGACAACGCCAAGATGGTCACGGCTTCGCTGGGCGTTTCCTACCAGGGTTTCGTCCAGACGAACCTGGCGACCTATCCGAAGGGAATCCGCCTGCGCGAGCCAGCCTTCGTGATCAAGACGGCCGAGGGCTACACACCGCGCCGGCAGATCGTCTCGAAGGACAAGTGCAACAGCTGCCACGGCCAGCTGGGTGTCGAGCCTTCGTTCCACAGCGGTGCCCGCAACAACGGCGAAGGGTGCGCTGCCTGCCACACGGCCAACTACTCCACCGGCCACGGCGGCCCTGGCGACAAGGGCGGCGGCTGGAACGTGTCCGAGAAGAACATGGTCCACTCGATCCACGCCTCAGGCAAGCGCGAGCAGGCCTTCAACTGGATGGCCACCGCCGACAATCCCAACGGCTTCAAGGAAGTCACCTACCCTGGCGTGCTGAGCAACTGCGAGCAGTGCCACGTGCCGGGCAGCTATGACTTCAGTGCCGCGGCGAACAAGGCAGCCGTGCCCAACCTGCTCTGGTCGACCGATGCCAACAAGAACATGACCAACCCCGACGCCGCCACCCTGGGCCTTTCCCCGTGGGTGACGACGCTGGGCCTCGGCCTCATCGACTACTCGACGAGCCCCAATGCCAACCTGGTGTCCTCGCCGATCTCCTCGGCCTGCTTCGGCTGCCACGACAGCAAGGCGGCGGTGGGCCACATCCAGGGCAACGGCGGCACGCTGTACAAGCAAGCCTCCAGCGTCGCTGTCGGCGCCGACCGGGCGAAAGGCTTTGCCGTTACGGAGACGTGCCTGGTGTGCCACGGCACGGGTCGGGCGGCGGACATCAAGGCGATGCATGCCAAGTGACATGATCGAGTGAACGATCTCGGGCACGCAAAGCCGTGCCCCAACCCAGCGACTGAAAACAGCCATCGACCCGAACATCGCGAGATGTTCGGGTCTTTCCTAGCCGAGCATCAACACACTAAGTGAACGCCTAGCAGATGCAGCGATGCAGCGGCCTTGTCTTTGTAGGCTGGGCCTCAGCCCATCGACACGTCAAGTGAACGCCTAGGCCCTCGGCCGCTTTTTCTTTCTCCGGGTGAGGGGGCTAGTGCGCGATCCGGTCCTCCGCGTCGTCGCACAACTCGTCGAGGATCAGAGCGTCCGGCTCGTGGCCGAAGCGCCAGTACACCATCAGCACGACGATCTTCAGGGCGTCGAGGCAGACCGTGTCGCCCGGCGCGGCCATCGCGCGGTCCACCACGATCTCGCGCAGGGCCGGCGGCAGCACACCCGAGCTTTCCAGGAAGGTGATGAAGCCGAGGCACGCGGCGCCCAGCTTGTCCTGCTCGGCGACCGAGTAGACGCGCATGCTGGCCGTGCTCGGCTCGGGGGCCCATTCGAGCTCCAGATCCGCCGAATCGCAGACGTTTTGCGCCGCGAGATTGAGGCCGTCCAGCCAGGCCAGGGCCTCCTGGATCTCCTCGGGTTCGAAGCCATGGGCGCTGAGCTTGCGTTCGAGCGCGTGCGGCTCGGGACAGGCATCGCCGCGCCAGTAGTTTTCGTAAACGAATACCAGCACTTCAAACATGATCCCAATATAGAAGAGGAGCGCGGCGAACGCCATCGGTTTTACGCGGCCACGTTGCGCGTCGGCACCAAGGTGCCATGCAATCGCGAAGCTCAGGCGCTGGCCTGCCGCTGGAACCGGCCGCCCGGCAGGCGCGCGACCTCGCCCGCGAGCTCCAGTTCGAGCAGCCGCGCCTGCAGGCGCGGCGCCGGGATGCCGGTGCGCGCGATGAGGTCGTCGAGCCCGATCGGGTCGTAGCCCATGGCGGCCAGCAGCGGGTCTTCCGTGGCGGTCGTCCCGCCCTCGGGTCCTTCGGCCTCGCCATCCGGCGCGGGGGCTGGCGCTGCCGGCAGCACGAAGCGCAGGTCCTCCAGCACGTCCTGCGCGCTTTCCACCAGCTTGGCCCCCTGGCGCAGCAGCGCGTGGCAGCCGCGCGCATGCGGCGAGTGGATCGAACCGGGGATGGCGAACACCTCCCGGCCGCATTCGGCGGCCAGCCGGGCGGTGATCAGGGAGCCGGACTGCAGCGCCGCCTCCACCACCAGCGTGCCCTGGCCCAGGGCCGCGATCAGCCGGTTGCGGCGCGGAAAGTTGGGCGCCAGCGGCGGGGTGCCGATCGGGTATTCGCTCAGGATCATGCCGCGCGCGGCGATGCGGTGCGCCAGTTCCAGATGGGGCTTCGGGTACACGCGGTCGAGCCCGGTGCCGACGACGGCGATGGTGGCCACCGCGTCCGGTGCCGCGCCGTCCATCGCCCCTTCGTGGGCGGCGCCGTCGATGCCCAGCGCCATGCCGGAGACGACCGTCACGCCCGCTTCGGCCAGCGCGCTCGAAAAGCGGCGGGCGTTCTGCAGGCCCTGCGGGGTGGCGTTGCGGCTGCCCACGACGGCCACGGCGCGCTGCGGCGCCGCGGCGATGCGCCCCATGCGGTAAAGCATCAGGGGCGGGTCCGCGATCGTCAGAAGGGCGGTGGGGTAGTCCGGGTCGCCGAGGGTGAGCACCTGCCGGTGGTCGGGATCCGCGGCCAGCCACGCGAGCGTGGCCTCCAACTGCGCCTCGAAGCCTTCCGGCGGCTGGCGCAGCGCCTGCGCGAGCGGGCTGCCGACGGCCTTGGCCAGCGCCGCTTCGCCCTGCGCCAGGATCGCCTCCGGCAGCCCGAAGGCGGCGAGCAGCCGGCGCGCGGCGACGGGGCCGAGCTGCGGGGTCAGCGCGAGTCGCAGCCAGCCGGCCAGCTCGTCGCGCTGCACGGGATCAGCGCGGGTTGATCACGCGATCGCCGATCGCCACCGTGTCGTTGATCTCCAGCACCAGCGCATACGACAGGTGCTCGAAGGCGCGGAACACCATCAGGAACCCGCTGCGCTCGTCGGGCAGCTTGAGGTTGGCGCGCTCGCGCGGCTCGGAGCGGTCCAGCACCATGCGGCCGGCCTTCAGGATCGACAGCACGTGGCCGTTCTCCAGGCCTTCGGCCGTTCCGCGATTGAGCACCACGACTTGGTTCTGGCCGACCATGGCAACGGCGTCGCCGTAGACGGAAATGATGCTGCCGTCGACCGGCAGCGTCGGCGCCCGCGGCACGTAGGTGCTGAAGACCCGCGGCGGTTCCGGCAGCAGGCGGTCGCCCACGCGCATTTCTTCCTTCGCGCGGGTGATGTCGACCGTGGCCGGGACGATGGTGGGGACCAGCTTGCCGTTCGTCGCCTGGACCGGTTGCACCGACTCGCTGCGCACCAGTTCGGCGCTGCCCAGGTAGGCGGCCTGGTAGCCCAGCACCTGGCCGGTGACGGGGTCGTTCAGGGGCACGGCGTTGCGGAAGACCCGGAAGGCTTCGACCCGGCGCGGATCGTTCTCGACCATCGGCGTGCCGGCGCGGCCGCGCACGTAGGCGCGGTCGCCTTCGGTGATCAGGACGCGGTCTTCCGGGGCCGACACGATGCGCGGCGCGCGGTCGAGCAGGCCGGCGTCCTCCACCAGGATCGCCTCGTTCAGGAAGGGCTCGATCAGGTGCGGCGGCAGGGTCGGGATGGCCGTGTCCGGCAGCCCGTTCATGCGCACGCGGGGGGACACCCGCACGGTTTCGTCCACCGGCGGCATGCCCGAGGGCGGCACGCCCGCGCGCAGTCGCGCCCTTCCGTCGACCTTTTCCAGGTACAGGGTCTGGCCCGGGTAGATCCGGTGGGGGTTATGGATCTCGTCCATGTTCATCCCCCACAGCTCCGGCCAGCGCCACGGCGAGCGCAGGAACAGCCCGGAGATGCGCCACAGCGTGTCGCCGCGCTTGACCGTATAGGAATCCGGCGCGTCGGGCGCCAGCTCCGACAAGGGGACGCCAGCGGCGGCGACCTGCTCGGCCGTGGAACGCTGGGACGGGGTGATGGGGAAGTTCTGCGCTACCGTCGTGGAGGCCAGGCCGGCACCCAGGAGAAGCGCGGCACAAACCGCGATACTGCGGGTGGCCAGGCGCTTGGAAGAAGCCATCTGTGATGAGTCCGCTCTTGACAAGTTGCTGCCGATTCTGGGCCCAAGTCCTTGATCGGGCAATGAATATTCCGTTTGTCGCCGTCGGGCGGCAGCAAAAGTGGCGAAAATAAGCGACAACCCCATCTGTTCCCCATGGCCGTCCTGTCCATCCTGACCTATCCCGATCCCCGCCTGCACACCGTCGCCAAGCCGGTGCAGGCTGTCGACGCCCGCATCCGGGGCCTGATCGCCGACATGCTGGAGACGATGTACGACGCCAACGGCATCGGTCTGGCCGCCACCCAGGTGGATGTGCACGAGCGCCTGGTCGTGATCGATGTGTCGGAAGAACGCAACGAACCCCTGGTGCTGATCAACCCGGAGATCGTCTGGGCCAGCGAGGAAAAGCAGGTCGGCGACGAAGGCTGCCTGTCGGTGCCGGGCATCTACGACGGCGTGGAGCGGTCCCGGTCGATCAAGGTGCGGGCGCTGGACGGCGAGGGCCAGGCGCGGGAGATCAGCGCCGAGGGCATCCTGGCGGTCTGCATCCAGCACGAGATGGACCACCTGATGGGCAAGGTGTTCGTCGAATACCTCTCCCCGCTGAAGAGGAATCGGATCAAGACCAAGATGCTGAAGGCCCGCCGCGATCCCGAGCGGGTCTGAAGAGGAGGCTCGCATGCGTGCGTACGTCTTGGCTGCCGCCGCGGTGCTCGGCGGCTGCGCCCATCCCTGGAACACCATGAACATCCCGCCGGGCACCCCGCACGACGAGGTGATCGCCCGCGCCGGCCCGCCGATCCGCGAGTTGCCGCTGCCCGGCGGCGGCCAACGCATGCAGTACACGCTGCAGCCCCTGGGCCGCTATGCCTTCATGGTGGATCTCGATCCCTCCGGCCGCGTGGTGCAGACCCGCCAGGTGCTGACCCCGTCCGAATTCAACCGGATCCAGCCTGGCTGGACCCGCGATGACGTGCTGCGCGAGTTCGGCCCGCCGGCCGAACTCACCCGCGTCACCAGTTTCTACGGCGACGTGATGACCTATCGCTGGGCCGAGGGCAACAACCCCATGTTCTATTTCGTCTACGTCGATCCGAACGGTATCGTGCAGCGCTCGCACCAGGGCATGGAATTCATCAACTCCCCGGCCGATCGCAAGTAGATGCGGGTGATCTTCGCTGGCACCCCGGAATTCGCCCGGGTCGCACTGGAACGCCTGCACGCCGCGGGTTTCGTCATTCCCCTGGTGCTCACGCAGCCGGACCGGCCGGCCGGCCGCGGCATGAAGCTGCAGCCTTCGCCGGTGAAGCAGTTCGCCCTGGAGCACGGCATCGCCGTGGCCCAGCCGCGCAGCCTGCGCCTCGATGGCAAGTACCCGGAGGACGCCGCCGCCGCCCGGGCCGCCCTGCTGGAGGCCGGCGCCGACGTGATGGTGGTCGCCGCCTATGGTCTGATCCTGCCGCAATGGGTGCTCGACCTGCCGCGCCTGGGCTGCCTCAACATCCATGCCTCCCTGCTGCCGCGGTGGCGCGGCGCCGCGCCGATCCACCGGGCGATCGAAGCGGGTGATGCCGAGACCGGCGTCACCATCATGCAGATGGACGCGGGACTCGACACCGGCGACATGCTGGTGGACGAGCGCATCGCCATCGCGCCCGAGGACACCACCGCCACGCTCCACGACAAGGTGGCAGCGCTGGGCGGCCGGCTGATCGTGGAAGCGCTGGAACTCGCCGCCTGCGGCGGGCTGAAGCCCGTGAAGCAGCCGGCCGAAGGCGTGACCTACGCCCACAAGATCGAGAAGGCCGAGGCGGCGATCGACTGGAGCCAGCCGGCCGAGGCGCTCGCGCGCCGGATCCGGGCCTTCGACCCCTTCCCCGGCGCCACCGCGCAGGTCGGGGGGGAGACCGTGAAGTTCTGGAAGGCGCGCGCGCTGCCCGGTCGCGGCAGCGTGGAGCCCGGGACGATCGTCTCGGTGGACGCGGCCGGCATCGGCGTGGCCTGCGGCGACGAGGGCCGGCTCGAAGTCACCGAACTACAGCGCGCCGGCGGCAGGCGCCTGCCCGCTTCCGAGTTCCTGCGCGGCTTCCCGCTGCAGGCCGGCCAGCGCTTCGAGGCCTGATGTTCTTCCTGCGCGCCATCCGCAGTCATCCCGAGTTCCGCAGTGGCATGCGGGCCACCGCGCCGGTGGCGCCGGGGCTGGCCGCCTGGGGGCTCATGACCGGCGTGGCCATGGTCAAGTCCGGCATGAGCGTTGCCGAGGCGGTGGCGATGACGCTGTTCGTGTATGCGGGCAGCTCGCAGCTCGCGGCGATCCCGCTGATCGTCGCCGGCGCGCCCTTCTGGGTGATCTGGATGACGGGCTTCTGCGTCAACCTGCGCTTCGTGGTGTTCAGCCTGCACCTGCGCAACTACCTGATGCACCTGCCACGCTGGCGCCGTCTCGTGAACGGCTTCCTCACGGCGGACCTGAGCTACGCCCTGTTCACGAACCGCTTTCCGGAGCCGGCGACGGACGACCAAGGGCGGCTGGCGCAGGAGTCCTATCTGGCGGGCAACTACTTCCTGACCTGGCTGTCGTGGAACGTCGCCAGCCTGCTCGGGATCGCCCTGGGCAACTGGATCCCGAGCGCCTGGGGGCTCGGCTTCGCCGGGGTGCTGTGCCTGCTGGGCGTGCTCTGCTCGCTGGCCAACACGCGGCTGCGCCTGCTGGCCGCCGTTCTCTCCGGCCTGGTCGCGGTCGTCGCGTATGCGCTGCCGCTCAAGCTGAACATCGTGGCCGCGATCGTGGTGGCGGTGCTCGCCTGCTTCTGGCTCGACGGCCGGCGCCCGGCGCCGCCGCGGGAGAAACTGGCATGAGGGGCGCCACCGACCTGTGGACGCTGTTCGTGATCGCCGGGCTGGCCGGCGTCACGGTGCTGGCGCGCTGCTTCTTCTTCATCCTCGACCGGCCCTGGACGCTGCCGCCCTGGGCCCACCGCGCGCTCTACTACGCGCCGGTGGCGGCGCTGGCCGGCGTGGTCCTGCCGGAGGTCGTCATGACCAACGGGCACGTGGTGCCCGACTGGCAGGACGCGCGGCTGTTCGGAGCGGCGGTCGGGGCGGCGCTCTACTTCTGGCGGCGCAGCGTGTTGCTGACGCTGCTGGCGGGCATGGCGGTGTACCTCCCGCTGCACCTGATGCTCGGCTGGTGACGCCTGCGCGGATGGCGCCGCGTGATCCGAGTAGGGTCGGTCAGCTCCCCGTTCGCCAGCCTTCCTAGAATGACGGGTTTCCCCTCATTCGAAAAAGACCCGCCATGAATGTCCTGCGCTTTTCCGACCTCTGCGACGAAGGCCGTGCCCGCGGCCGCCGCGTCTTCATCCGGGCCGACCTGAACGTGCCGCAGGACGACGCCGGCAACATCACCGAGGACACCCGCATCCGCGCTTCGGTGCCCTGCATCGAGATGGCCCTGGCCGGCGGCGCGGCCGTGATGGTCACCTCGCACCTGGGCCGCCCGACGGAGGGCGAGCTGAAGCCGGAAGACTCGCTGGCGCCGGTGGCAAAGCGCCTGTCCGAGCTGCTGGGCCGCCCGGTGGCGCTGAAGCAGGACTGGCTGGCCGGCGTGGACGTGCAGCAGGGCGAAGTCGTGCTGCTGGAGAACTGCCGCGTCAACAAGGGCGAGAAGAAGAACAACCCCGAGCTGGCGCAGAAAATGGCCGCCCTGTGCGACATCTACGTCAACGACGCCTTCGGCACCGCGCACCGCGCCGAGGCGACCACCTACGGCATCGCCCAGTACGCCAAGGTGGCCTGCGCCGGCCCGCTGCTCGCCGCCGAGATCGACGCGATCTCCAAGGCGCTGGCCAACCCGAAGCGGCCGCTGGTCGCGATCGTCGCGGGCTCCAAGGTCTCGACCAAGCTCACCATCCTGCAGTCGCTGGCGAAGAACGTCGACCAGCTGATCGTCGGCGGCGGCATCGCCAACACCTTCCTGCTGGCCGAGGGACTGCCGATCGGCAAGTCGCTGGCCGAGGCGGACCTCGTCGACGAAGCCAAGTCGGTCATCCAGGCCATGAAGGCGCGCGGCGCCGAGGTGCCGATCCCCACCGACGTGGTCGTGGCCAAGAGCTTCGCGGCCGATGCGCCCGCCACCGTGAAGAAGGCTGCGGAGGTCGCCGCCGACGACCTCATCCTGGACATCGGTCCCGAGACGGCGCAGCGCCTCGCTACGCAGCTGAAGGCCGCCGGCACCATCGTGTGGAACGGCCCGGTGGGCGTGTTCGAGTTCGACGCCTTCGCCAAGGGCACCGAAACGATCGCTCGCGCCATCGCCGGATCGAACGCCTTCAGCATCGCGGGCGGCGGCGACACGCTGGCGGCGATCGCCAAGTACGGCATCGAGAAGGACGTGGGCTACATCTCCACCGGCGGCGGCGCCTTCCTCGAGGTGCTGGAAGGCAAGAAGCTGCCGGCCTTCGAGATCCTGGAAAAGCGCGCGCAGGGCTGACCGGGGCCCTCAGGGCGCCTCGATCTCGCGCGAGGTGGCGAGCAGCGGCTCGGGCGCCGGCGCGGGTGGCGGCGGCACGGGTTCCAGCGTGGGCTCCGGCACGGGGCTGGCGGGCTTCTGCCTGCGCGCCGACTTCGCGGCGGGGGACTTCGCGGGGACCTGCCTGGGCGCGGCCTGTTTCGCCACCGCCGGCCGCGGCGCGGCCACGGGCGGGAGAGGCTCCCTCCACGCGCTGTCCTGCGGCGCGTCCTGCGTGGCCGCAAGCTCCGTCGCGGCATCCTTCGCCGGCGGCGCGTAGACGCACTGCACGTCCTGCTGCACCGCGAACTGCCGCAGGATCGCGCACCGTTCCCAGAACCGGCGCTCGTGCTCGGTGTCGTCCCAGGTCTTCAGGCCCCAGGCCGCGCCGAGCGCGAGGCAGGCGGGCGCGAGGCCGCCGCCGGTGAGGAACACCACGGTGATGCACACGTTGCTCACGGCGCTGCCCAGCCACATCGCCGAGGCGGCCGAATAGGCCGCGGGCTGCTCGGTTTCCGGCAGCGTGCTGGCGTGGTGGAAGGTGACCGCCTTGGTGGCGATGGTGAGCAGGCCGCCCAGGGGGTTGATGGCGCCGCTGCTGGCGGCCACGCCGAAGGCGGTGGTCATGCCGTCCGCGAGCGCGGCTTCGACCGCGTTCTCGCGCGGGTCCAGCGCGAAGGCCGGCGCAACGCCCAGCGCCAGCACGGCTCCCGCCAGCCGCCTCGCGGCCGCGCCCCCGCGTCGCCGG
This sequence comes from Ramlibacter monticola, assembly GCF_016722785.1. Lineage (GTDB taxonomy): Bacteria > Pseudomonadota > Gammaproteobacteria > Burkholderiales > Burkholderiaceae_C > Ramlibacter > Ramlibacter monticola. The sequence continues at coordinate 188,828 of NZ_JAEQNE010000009.1, forward strand.
AATGCGGCGTTCCTGTTGCTCGCTCCCTCGCGCATCGCGCCCTCCCAGGTCATCGATGACGCATTGCAACCTGCTCATCCGCCGGACGCCAAGGTCCTTTTCCGCGGTCGTTGGTACGGAGTCACCGATCCTTGTAAGGGACCGCGTCCGCACGCCGCCCATCCCTGCATGGCTCCCGCCCGTCCGACTGCTTTGGTAACCGGTGCGTAACTCGTTCATGTGAGAATCGGCGACGTTCACGAGGAGATCGCCTTTTATGGCCCGTCGCGCCACCAAGATCGTTGTCACCCTGGGTCCCGCGTCCAGCGAGCCCGCCGTCCTGGAGCGCATGATCCGCGCCGGCGTGAACGTGGTGCGCCTGAACTTCAGCCATGGCAGCGGGCAGGACCACATCGACCGGGCGCGCCTCGTGCGCGAAGTCGCGCAGAAGGCCGGCCGCGAAGTGGCCATCATGGCCGACCTGCAGGGCCCCAAGATCCGCGTCGGCAAGTTCGCCGAAGGCAAGGTGATGCTGGAGGCGGGCGCGAAGTTCGTGCTCGATGCCGGGCGCGCGGAACCGGGCGACATCAACGCGGTGGGCCTCGACTACAAGGAGCTGCCCCGCGACGTGAAGCCCGGCGACCACCTGCTGCTGAACGACGGCCTGATCGTGCTGACGGTGGATGCGGTCAAGGGCGACCAGATCCGCACGACGGTCAAGCTCGGGGGCGTGCTGTCCAACAACAAGGGCATCAACAAGCAGGGCGGCGGCCTCACCGCGCCGGCGCTGACCGCCAAGGACATGGAGGACATCCGCACCGCGATGAGCTTCCAGGCCGACTACGTGGCCGTGAGCTTCCCCAAGAACGCCACCGATATGGAGATGGCGCGCCAGCTGTGCAACGTGGCCGCGGCGGAGTTCCGCCACAAGCCGGCGCTGATCGCGAAGATCGAGCGGGCCGAGGCGATCCCGAACCTGGAGCAGATCCTCAAGGCCAGCGACGCCATCATGGTGGCGCGCGGCGACCTCGCGGTGGAGGTCGGCAATGCCGCCGTCCCGGCGCTGCAGAAGCGCATGATCCGGCTCGCGCGCGAGCACGACAAGGTCGTGATCACGGCGACGCAGATGATGGAGTCGATGATCTCCGCCCCGGTGCCCACGCGCGCCGAGGTGAGCGACGTCGCCAACGCGGTGCTCGATGGCACCGACGCCGTGATGACCAGCGCCGAGACGGCCACCGGCAAGTACCCGGTGGAAGTGGTGCAGCAGATGGTCGCGATCTGCGCCGAGGCCGAGATGGCGGAGGACGTGCGGCTCGATGCCGACTTCACCGGCATGGCGTTCTCGCGCATCGACCAGTCGATCGCGATGGGGGCGCTGTTCACGGCCTACCACCTCGGTTGCAAGGCGATCGTGGCGCTGACGGACTCGGGCTCGACGCCGCTGTGGATGAGCCGCCACCGCATCCACATCCCGATCTACGCGCTCACGCCCAAGCTGGTGACGCAGCGGCGCATGGCGCTGTACCGCAACGTGCGGCCGCTGCTGATGGACCAGAGCGCGGACCGCGACACGGCGCTGCACCAGGCCGAGGAGCACCTCAAGAGCCGCGGCATCGTCACTTCGGGCGACATCTACGCGATCACCTGCGGCGAGCCGATGGGAGCGCCGGGCGGCACCAACATGCTGAAGATCGTGCGGGCGGCGTAAGCCCTGCCGCAGGGGCGGGGCGCTAGAATCTCCGGCAGTTACCGCGCGGTTACGTCGACCGTGCGCCTCCTCGTTGTCCCTCCCCAGGAACTGCCATGCCTCTCGTTTCCATGCGCGAACTGCTGGACCATGCCGCCGCCAATGGCTACGGCATCCCGGCTTACAACGTCAACAACCTCGAACAGGTGCAGGCCGTCATGGAAGCGGCCAAGGAAGTCGGGGCGCCGGTCATCCTGCAGGCCAGCGCCGGCGCGCGCAAGTACGCGGGCGAGGCTTTCGTCAAGCACCTGATCCAGGCCGCCGTCGAGGCGTACCCCACGATCCCGCTGGTGATGCACCAGGACCACGGCCAGAGCCCCGAGATCTGCAAGGGCGCCATCGACCTGGGCTTCACCTCGGTGATGATGGACGGCTCCCTGCAGGCCGACGGCAAGACCATCGCCAGCTACGACTACAACGTCGACGTGACCAAGAAGGTCGTCGACCTGGCGCACCGGCTGGGCGTCACCGTCGAGGGCGAGCTGGGCTGCCTGGGCTCGCTGGAGACCATGAAGGGCGACAAGGAAGACGGCCACGGCGCCGAAGGCACCATGACGCGCGAGCAACTGCTGACCGATCCCGAGCAGGCCGCCGACTTCGTCAAGAAGACGCAGTTGGACGCGCTGGCCATCGCCATCGGCACCAGCCACGGCGCCTACAAGTTCACGCGCAAGCCCACCGGCGACATCCTGGCCATCGAGCGCATCAAGGAAATCCACCGCCGCATCCCCAACACCCACCTGGTGATGCACGGCTCCTCCTCGGTGCCGCAGGACCTGCTGGAGATCATCCGCCAGCACGGCGGCAAGATGAAGGAAACCTACGGCGTGCCGGTCGAGGAGATCCAGGAAGCGATCAAGCACGGCGTGCGCAAGATCAACATCGACACCGACATCCGCCTGGCGATGACCGGCGCCGTGCGCAAGTTCCTGGCGGAGAACCCCGACAAGTTCGACATGCGCGAGTGGATGAAGCCCGCCCGCGAGGCCGCGAAGCAGATCTGCAAGCAGCGCTACCTGGAGTTCGGCTGCGAAGGCCAGGCCGGCAAGATCAAGGGCGACGCGCTGCAGGTCGTGGCCGGCAGGTACGCGAAGGGCGAACTGGCCCAGGTCGTGAACTGAGTCCCGCCCGCTTGCCATAATGGACGGCCCGCCGCGACGCGGGCCGTTTTCTTTCGGACCGAGCCATGCCCACCGCCCTCCACACCTCCAACATCACCTCCCTCCCGCTGCTGGCGCGCGGCAAGGTGCGCGACAACTACGCGGTCGGCAACGACCGCATCCTGATGGTGGCGAGCGACCGGCTCTCGGCCTTCGACGTGATCATGGGCGAGCCGATCCCCGGCAAGGGCGAGATCCTCACCAAGATGGCCCTGTTCTGGTTCGCGCGCCTCGGCAAGGTCTGCCCCAACCACCTGACCGGCGCGGCGCCGGAGAGCGTGGTGAACCCGGCGGAGGTGCAGCAGGTGCAGGGCCGTTCCATGCTGGTGAAGCGCCTGAAGCCGATCCTGGTGGAGGCGGTGGTGCGCGGCTACCTCGCGGGCAGCGGCTGGAAGGAGTACCAGCAGACGCAGTCCGTGTGCGGCGTGCCGCTGCCGGCCGGCCTGAAGAACGCCAGCAAGCTGCCCGAGCCGATCTTCACGCCGGCCGCCAAGGCGGCCTCCGGCCACGACGAGAACATCAGCTACGAGAAGGTGGTGGAGACGATCGGCCCGGACCTGGCCGCGCAGATCCGCGACCTGAGCATCCGCATCTACCGGGAAGCCGCGGATTTCGCCCTGACCAAGGGCCTGATCATCGCGGACACGAAGTTCGAGTTCGGCCTCGACGAGAACGGCAAGCTGGTGCTGATGGACGAGGTGCTGACGCCCGACTCCTCGCGCTACTGGCCGGTCGAGGGCTACCAGTCCGCGTTCGCGAAGGGCGAGAACCCGCCCAGCTACGACAAGCAGTTCGTGCGCGACTGGCTCGAGGGCGTCCGGGTCGACGGCCAACCCTGGGACAAGACGCCGCCCGCGCCGCGCCTGCCCAGGGACGTGATCGAGAAGACCGCGGCCAAGTACCGCGAAGCGCTCGACCGCCTGACCGCGCCCTGAGCGGCCCGCCTCGGGCCCCGCGGCGCGCCCGGGCGCGCTATGCTGGCCCGATGGAAGCGAGTCGGCTCCTGCTGGCCGCGGCCACCCTGGCCGCGTGCGCCTGTGCGCACGCCGACCTGCCCTGCGGCGGCTGGGTGGAGCAGGGCGACAGCCTGGAGCTGCACGGCCCGCGCGGCCACCTGGTCCTGCGCGCGGCGCCCGACATGCTGGCCGCCCTGCGCGACACACTCCTGTTCCGCTGCACGAACCCCGATCCCGCGGCCGTGCGGCCGCCCCTGGACATCGGCCCGCTGGAGATCGATGCGGTCCTGCAGCCGCCCCCCGAGACGGCCGACGGCGTCGTCGAGTTGCGGCTGAAGATGCGCGCGCAGCGCCTCCTGATGCAGATCCGGTAACCGATGGGCGCGCCGCTGCGCGCGGTGCCGGGTCGATGAAGCTCCCTCGTCGAGCGCCGGCCCCGGCACGCCGCGCGGGCGCGGCTCAACTGAGCACGACGCTCGACAGCCGCCGCCGGTACGTCGCCACCGTCGGATCCTCCGGCGGCACCTGGCCTTCGGCGACCTTGGGCTTGGGCGGCTCGATGATCTCCAGGATCGCGATGTAGGTCTTGCGCGCCAGGTCCCCGCTCCAGGACTTGTCGCGCATCAGGATCTCCAGCAGCTCGTCCATCGCGGCCGTCCAGCGCTGCTGCGCGACCAGCAGGCGGGCACGGTCGAAGCGGGCCTGGAAATCGCGCCGGTCCGCGGCGATCCTGGCATCGAGGTCGGCCGGGGAGGCCTGCGTGGCGGCGAAGTCGATCGCGTCGAGCCAGCGCGCCAGCGCGTCGATGCGGCGCGACAGCGCAACCTTGTTGGCGACCGGCTCGAACGCGCGCCGCGCGTCGGCCTCGCGGCCGGCCAGCAGCAGCGCCTTGGCGTAGTCGAAGCGGGCGTCGTCGTTCGACGGGTCGGTGGCCACCGCGTGCTGCAGCTTCTCGAGCTGGCCCTCCGGCGACTCCGGCACTTCGTCCGGCGGCATTTCCTCTTCCTCGGGCTCGCCCGCCAGCGCCTGCACGTGCTTGTCGAGGAACTCGCGCACCTTGCCTTCCGGCAGCGCGCCCATGAAGCCGTCCACCGGCTGGCCGTTCTTCATCAGGACGACCGTCGGGATGCTGCGCACGCCGAACGCGGAGGCGAGCTGCTGCTCCTCGTCGGAATTGATCTTCGCCAGCGTGAAGCCGCCTCCGTATTCGACCTCGAGCTTCTCAAGGATCGGGCCGATGGCCTTGCACGGGCCGCACCAGGGCGCCCAGAAGTCCACCAGCACGGGCTGGCTCATCGAGGCCGCAATGACGTCCTGTTCGAAGTTCTCGATGGTGATGTCGATCATGACCGGGGTGCCTCCGCTCTCAAAAGTAAAATTCGGGCTCTTTACGGGAATTCTATGGACATGAGCGCAGGCGGCGTGACCGTCGGGGTCGTGATGGGCTCCAGCAGCGACTGGGACACCCTGCAGAACGCAGTGGCGATCCTGCAGGATTTCGGGATCGCCCACGAGGCGAAGGTCGTTTCGGCGCACCGGATGCCGGACGACATGTTCGCCTATGCGGAGGCGGCGGCCGGCCGCGGCCTGAAGGCCATCATCGCCGGCGCGGGCGGTGCCGCCCACCTGCCCGGCATGCTGGCCGCCAAGACCACGGTGCCGGTGCTGGGCGTGCCGGTCGCCAGCCGCCACCTGCAGGGCGTCGATTCGCTGCACAGCATCGTGCAGATGCCCAAGGGCATCCCGGTGGCCACCTTCGCCATCGGCGCGGCCGGGGCCGCCAACGCGGCGCTGTTCGCGGTCGCCATGCTCGCCACGGGCGATGCGGATCTGCGCGCCAGGCTGGAGGCCTTCCGCACCCGGCAGACCGAGGCGGCGCGCGCCATGACGCTGCCGCCGCCGCGGGACCCGGCATGAGCGCCGCACGGCCGCCCGAAGGCGCTCGCCCCCTCCGCTTGCGGAGGGGGGAGGCGGAGCACGCAGTGCGGAGCCTGGGGGAGGTTATCCAGTGACCGTGCTCCTGCCCGGCTCCACGCTCGGCGTGATGGGCGGCGGCCAGCTCGGTCGCATGTTCGTGCACGCCGCCCAGCGCATGGGCTACTTCACCGCGGTGCTCGACCCGGACGAGGGCAGCCCCGCCGGCCGCGTGAGCCACCACCACGTGCGCGCCGACTACCTCGACGAACTGGGTCTTGCCGCGCTATGCGGCCACAGCGACGCCATCACGACCGAGTTCGAGAACGTGCCGGCGGAGGCGCTCGCGCGCCTGGCGGAGCACCGACCGGTGGCGCCGGCCGCCGACGCCGTCGCCATCGCCCAGGACCGCGCCGCGGAAAAGGCGCACTTCACGCGCTGCGGCGTCGCCTGCGCCCCGTACGCGGTGATCGCCGGCGGGAAGCTGCCCGCCGCCGTGGGCGACGACCTGTTCCCCGGCATCCTCAAGACGGCGCGCCTGGGCTACGACGGCAAGGGCCAGGTCCGCGTGAATTCGCGCGCCGAGCTCCAGGCCGCCTGGGACGGCCTCAAGCGCGCCGACTGCGTGCTGGAAAAGATGCTGCCGCTGGCCTTCGAGTGCTCGGTGGTGGTGGCGCGCGGCCGCGACGGCGCCGTGGTGCACCTGCCGGTGCAGCGCAACCTGCACCGCGGCGGCATCCTCGCCGTGACCGAGGTCCACGAGACCTGCGTGCCGGCCGCGCAGGCCCTGCGCGCCATCGAGGCCGCCAAGGCGATCGCCGAGGGCCTGCAGTACGTCGGCGTGCTGTGCATCGAGTTCTTCGGGCTCGAGGATGGCGCGCTGGTCGTCAACGAGATGGCGCCGCGGCCGCACAACAGCGGCCACTGGAGCATCGAAGGGGCCGACGTCTCGCAGTTCGAGTTGCAGGTGCGCACGCTCGCGGGCCTGCCGCTGGTGCAACCGCGGCAGCACAGCCCCGCCGTGATGCTCAACCTGCTGGGCGATCTCTGGTTCCCCGACGGCGCCACGGCGGCGCGCACGCCCGACTGGGCCGGCGTGCTGTGCCTGCCCGGCACCCACCTGCACCTGTACGGCAAGACCGAGGCACGGCGCGGCCGCAAGATGGGCCACCTCACCGTGACCGGGCCGAGCGTGGAGTCCGTCCGCGACACGGCGCTCGAGGCCGCGCAGCGCCTGGGCATCGAGCCGTTCTGAGCCCATGATCCTCGACGGACGACAGGACAGCTCCATCGCCGAAGCCGCGCGCGTCCTCGCCGCCGGCGGGCTGATCGCGTTCCCCACCGAAACCGTCTACGGCCTCGGCGCCGATGCGGGCAGCGACCGCGCGGTGGCCGGCATCTTCGCCGCCAAGGGCCGGCCCAGCGACCACCCGCTGATCGTGCACGTGCCGGATGCCGCGGCCGCCGGCCGCTTCGCCGCCGGGATCCCGCCGGTCGCCCAGCGGCTGATGGACGCCTTCTGGCCCGGGCCGCTCACGCTGATCCTGCCGCGCCGCCCCGACGTCGGACGCGCGGCGGCGGGCGGCCAGGACACGATCGGGCTGCGCTGCCCGGCGCACCCGGTCGCCCACGCGCTGCTGCTCGCCTGCGCCGGCGGCACGCCGCCGGTGTACGGCCTCGCCGGCCCCAGCGCCAACCGCTTCGGCCGGGTCAGCCCCACCACGGCGGCGCACGTGCAGGGCGAGTTCGGCGACACCCTGCCGGTGCTCGATGGCGGCCCGACGGCCGTCGGCATCGAGTCGGCCATCGTCGACTGCACGCGCGGGGTGCCGGTGCTGCTGCGCCCGGGCATGCTCACCCGCGCGCAGATCGAGGCCGCCTGCGGCGAACGGGTCTGGTTGCCGGAAGAGCGCTCCGAAGCGGGCCCGCGCGCCTCCGGCACGCTGGCCTCGCACTACGCCCCCGAGGCGCGGGTGCGGCTGATGGACGGCAGGAGCCTGCAGACCGCGCTGGACGTGCTGGGCCCCGACTCCGTCGCGGTCGCGGTCTACGCCCGCAGCGCCCTGCGCACCCGCACCCCGCACTACCGGCGCATGCCCGACGACGCGGCCGAGACCGCGCGCCAGCTGTTCGCGGTGCTGCGCGATTTCGACGCCGCGGGGGTCAAGCTGATCTGGGTCGAGACGCCGCCGGAAGGGCCGGAGTGGGACGGCGTGCGCGACCGGCTGCACCGCGCGGCGGCCGGCTGAGCGGCGCCCCGGCTGGGCGGCGCCCGGCCGCCGCTTACGAGTGCTTCACGTGCCCTCGCTAAACTCACCGGTTTCATCGGAGATTCAAATGGCTTTTCAGTGGTTGCGCCGGGCGTGCCTGCTCGCCGCCTGCGCGTCGGCCCTGGTGGTAGCCGCCTGCGGCGGCGGCTCGATCGTGTCCGGCTTCACCCCCGCGCGCGTCGTCGCCTTCGGGGACGCCATGGGCGACCTCGGCCAGAACGGCAGCCGCTACACCATCAACGACGGCTCGGGCAACAACAACTGGACGCTCCAGGTGGCCAATTCCTATGGGCGCCCGCTGGCGGCCAGCGCCGCCGGCGGCCTGTCCTTCGCCACCGGCAATGCGCGCGTGGTCGCCACGCCCGACGCGGCCGGCAACGCCGCCACGCCGACGATCCAGCAGCAGATCGACGGCTTCCTGGCGTCCGGCACCCTGAGCGAGACGGACCTGGTCCTGGTGAGCGGCGGCACCTCCGACCTCATCGTGGAAGTCCAGGCGGTCCTCGCGGGGACCCAGACCGAGGACCAGATGCGGGCCAAGCTCGAAACCGCCGCCCGCGCCCTCAGTGCGCAGGTGCAGCGGCTGGTGGATGCCGGCGCCCACCACGTCGCCATCGCGGGGCCCTACAACCTGGGGCGCTCGGCCTGGGCGAACCCCGCCCAGACGGGCCAGAGCGGACTGATGGAAAACGCCACCCGGACGTTCAACCGGCGCCTGGTGGCGTCGATGGTGAATCTCGGCGCCAATGTCCTGTACGTGGACTTCGAGCAGCAGATCAACCTGGCCACCGCCAACCCGGGCGACGGCGCCTTCGCGCTCAGCAACGTGACCACGGTGGTATGCACCTCGGTCGATCCGGGCCCCGGCATCGGCACGGGCGCGGGCCAGGTGAATTCCAACCTCTGCACGCCGTCCACGCTGGTTGCCGGCGCGGATTCCACGCGTTTCCTGTGGGCCGACCGGGTCTACCCGACGCCGCGCGGGCACCAGATCCTCGGCGAATTCGCCTTCAACCAGATCCACAACCGCTGGTAGCGCCTCATTGCTGGCGCGCCGCCCATTCGACCAGCGCCTGCACGGCGGGCCGGATGGCGGAGGCGCGGCGCGGGTGGTTGGCGATGGCCACCAGCACCCAGCGACGGCCCTGCTGGCCATGGACGTAGCCGGCCACGCCGGACACCTCGTTCAGGCTGCCGGTCTTCAGGTGCGCCAGGCCGACGTTCTGGCGCTGCCGGCGCAGCGTGCCGTCGAGCCCCAGCGCGGGCAGGGAGGCGGCGAGGTCCGGCATCAGCGGCGACACCCACGCGACCTGCAGCAGCTGCCCGAGCTGGCGCGCCGTGAAGCTCTCGGTGCGCGACAGGCCGGAGCCGTTCTCCGTCACCGGCGGCTCGCTGCCGATGCGCTCGCGCCACCAGGTGCGCAGCACCTCGCGCGAGGCCTCGAAGCTGCCGGTGCCGCGCTGCTGCAGGCTCAGGGTGAGGAACACCTGCTGGGCCATCACGTTGTTGCTGAACTTGTTGATGTCGCGGATCACCTCCGCGAGCGGCGGCGAGGCGAACTCGAAGGCCGGCTTCAGCCCCGCCGGCACCGTGCCGTCGCGCACTTGGCCCCCCAGGCGGCCGCCCATGTCGCGCCAGCTCGCCGCGATCGCGCGCGGCGTGTAGGCCGCCGGCTCCGGCCAGGCCAGCTGCCAGACCCGCTCGCCGCAGGCGGCGGGGAAGCGGCCGCCGAAGCGCACCTGCGCGGGGTTGCGGAAATCGGCGGCCAGCGCGGTGATCCAGTCGCCGCATTCGGCGCCGTTGGCCAGGGGCACGCTGGCAGGCCATTGCACGCCGGCCAGCGGCGGCTCGGCGCGCACGCGCGCGGCGCCGCCCTCGGGCGTGAAGCTGAGGGTGACGGCCTTGTAGTTCACCAGCAGGGCGTCCGGGCTGGCGTTGTAGGGGCGCAGGGGCTGGCCGTCGAAGGCCGCGGGGTCGTGCGGCGGCAGCGCGAAGGCGCTGCGATCCAGCACGATGTCGCCGGTGATGCTGCGCACGCCGAGCGACTGCACCTGGTGCAGCAGCAGCCAGAGCCGCTCCATCACCAGCTTCGGGTCGCCCTGGCCCCGCAGGACCAGGTTGCCCTGCAGCACGCCGTCGCGGACCGGCCCGTCGAAGTAGACCGGCGTCGTCCAGGCGAAGGTCGGGCCCAGCAGCTCCAGCGCCGCGAAGGTGGTCGCCAGCTTCGCCACCGACGCCGGATTGACGGGCGCGTCCACCCGGTGGGCGATGCGCGGCGGGCCGCCTTCGGCGGGGGCCAGCAGCACCACCACGGAGTCCCGCGGCAGCTCGCCCTGGGCCAGCACCGCCTCGATCTCGGGCGGCAGAGGCTGGGCCAACAAGGGGGCGGCGGCCCAGGCCAACAGGCAGCAGGCGAGGCGGAACCAGCGCGGCATGCGCGCCATGATACGAACCTTCGATAATGGCGGGCTCGCCGGAACCGCCTTGAAACTGCTCGCCTTCGATACCAGCACGGAAACCCTCTCCCTCGCCGTCGGCCGCGGGGGCGGCCAGCCGGTGCTGGAGCGGACGGGGCCGGGCGGCGCCCAGGCCTCGGCCTCTCTGATCCCCGCGATCGAGGACTTGCTGGCGCAGGCCGGGCTGGCGCTGGACGAGCTGGATGCCATCGTCTTCGGTTGCGGCCCGGGCTCCTTCACCGGCTTGCGCACGGCCGCCGCCGTGGCGCAGGGCCTGGGTTTCGGCGCCGGGGTGCCGGTGCTGCCGGTCGAGACGCTGCTCGCGGTGGCCGAGGAGGCGCACGGCCGCACGGGGCTGGCGCGGGTGGTCGCGATGCTCGACGCGCGCATGGGGGAGGTCTACTTCGCCAGCTACGAACGGGTCGGCGCCGCCTGGATCACCCGCTCGCCCCCGGCGCTCGGCCGGCCCGAAGACGCCCCGGTGCCCGCCGGCTGGGGCATCGCCGGCAACGTGTTCGACTTGCACGCGGCGCGCTTGCCCGGCGCGGCCACCCATGTCCCGGCCCTGCCAACCGCGGCGGCCCTGCTGCGGCTGGCGCCCTCCTTGCTGGCCGCCGGGGGGCCGCACGCGCCCGCACAGGCACTTCCGCTCTACATTCGCGACAAGGTGGCGCAAACTACCGAAGAGCGCGCCGCCGAACGGGCGCGCAAGGACCAGCGCCGCATCGCAGCCGATTCCCCATGAGCGCAGTCTTCAAGACCATCGAAGCGGGCTTCGAGCCCATGACCGAGGCCCGGCTCGACGAGGTGGTGGCCATCGAACGCCGCGCCTACGACCACCCTTGGACCCGCGGCAACTTCTCCGATTCGCTGCGTTCCGGCTACCGGGCCCAGCTGCTGTGCGCCGGCGAGACGACGCTGGGCTACTTCGTGGCCATGCAGGGCGTCGACGAGGTGCACCTGCTGAACATCACCGTCGACGTGCCCTACCAGGGCCAGGGCTGGGGCCGCATCCTGCTGGACGCCGTGGCGCTGTGGGCGCGCTCGGAGAACGCGCACTGGGTCTGGCTGGAGGTGCGCACCAGCAACACGCGGGCGCAGGACGTGTACGAGCGCTACGGCTACCGGCGCGTGGGGGAGCGCAAGAACTACTACCCCGCCGCGCAGGGCCGCGAAGACGCGATCGTCATGAGCTACAAGCTATGAGCCTGGACCTCGACGAGCGCCAGCGCGCGATGCTCGCGGAAATTGGCGTGCGGGTCTTCGCCCCGGACGCCAATTTCGTCGAGCACCGCCCTGCGCCTGCTGACGGCACCCCCCCTGGTCCCCCCCGCCAAGCGGGGGGGAGTGCGGACCTTCGGCCCGCAGGACTGGGGCAACCGTCTTCGGAATCGGCTTCCCGCCCGGCACCCGTCGTCGCCGAAGCCCCCATGCGGCAGCGCATGCCCGGCGTCACGGAGATGGACTGGGACGCCCTCGGCCAGTCCGTGGCCGCCTGCCGCGCCTGCCGCCTGTGCGAAGGCCGCACCAACACCGTCTTCGGCGTCGGCGACCTGCAGGCGGACTGGATGGTGATCGGCGAGGCCCCCGGGGAGAACGAGGACCTGCAGGGGGAGCCTTTCGTCGGCCAGGCCGGCAAGCTGCTGGACAACATGCTCGCCGCGCTGGCCATCGGCCGCCGCAAGGGCGTCTACATCGCCAACGTGCTGAAGTGCCGGCCGCCCGGCAACCGCAATCCGCTGCCGGAGGAGATCGCGCAATGCGAGCCCTTCCTGCGCCGGCAGGTCGAGCTCCTGCAGCCCAAGATCATCCTGGCCATGGGGCGTTTCGCCGTCCAGACGCTGCTGCAGACCACCGAACCCTTGGGCCGCCTGCGCGGCCGCGTCCACCGCTACCACGACGTGCCGGTGGTCGTCACCTACCACCCCGCCTACCTGCTGCGCAACCTGCCGGACAAGGCCAAGGCCTGGGCCGACCTGTGCCTGGCGCAGGAGGTCATGCGCAAGTTGTCCTAGGAGCCTGGGCGGCAGAGAAACGGGCCCGTTTCTCTGCCGCCCAGGCTCCTCGGCAGCCAGGCGCTTGGCGCCAGCGTCCGCCGGGCGTAGTCGATCCCGCTGAAGCGGGCGAAGTCGGCGAGGCTGCGCACGCGGCCAAGCCCGTACACGCCCAGGTCGTCGCCCGCCACCAGCGCCGCCAGGCGCACCCGCGAGCGCTGCTCCAGCGTCTGCCAGTCCACTTCGTGCAGGGCGTCGTGCGGCGCGTCCCAGTGCAGGGGACGGCTGGCGGCTCCCGGGCCGCTCTCGTTGTACTGGTGGTGGATCGGCAGGTCGGGCATGTGGAACAGGTCCCAGCCGTGCGTGTACAGGCGCAGCGCCAGGGCCTGCTCCTCTCCGTGGAAGTAAAGCCAGGGGTCGTACGGGAACTGCTGCACGATGCGCCCCGGCGCGAACAGGCAGCCCGCGCCCAGGTGGAACGCGGGCAGGGGAGCGCGAGTTTCCACCGGATGGGCCTCGAAGGGCAGCACGGGGTGGGCGGCGTCGAAGGCGGCGCCGGGCCGCAGCACCTGCGCCAGCACGCCGCGGGTGAGCGTCTCGCGCCGCGGCCGGCCGTCGACGAGGCGGAACGCCGCCGGGTAGGTGGAGATCGCGAGGCCCCGCTGCGGCGCGCCGAGCGCGCGCGCCTGCGCCACCAGGCGCGCGTCCCAGCCCGGGTCGAAGTCCATGTGGGCATCGAGCTGCAGGAACCAGTCCTCGCCCTCGTGCAGCGACATCGCGATGGCGCGGGCCCAGCACGGCCCGCGCGCATGCTCGATGGCGATCTGCACCTGCGACAGCCGGCAGCCGCCGCCCGGATGCGCCGCCGGGGCAGACCCGCGCGGCGACTGGTCCACCACGCCGAAGTGCAGCCGCTGCGGCGCCGCCGCCGTGGCGACCGCGCGCCGCAGGGTGAAGGGCAGGACCGGGTCGCAGTAGGATGCGACGCTGACGAAGAGGCTCATCGACGGTTTCGTGGCTCCGGGGAAGTTAGGGAAACCCTGGCCCCCGCGTCAAGCCCCACCAAGCACGATGCGGGATCGCGTGAGCTCTCTACACTGGGCAGGCCAGCGCAACGCACGCCGGGAAGCGGGCGTTGCCGTTTCGGTTCAGGGTGCGTCGCAGGACGAACGGTCTCCGGCCCCCGCAGCATCGCCGGCAGATGGAGAAAACGCATGAGCAGGAATTTCCGCCGTTGTCACGGAATCCCGCAGGGCGTGCGGCCCCTCCGCGCGCCGCACCCCATGGCAGCCGGCTTCCGGCCCGCGGGGGCGCTGCTCGCCCTGGCCACGGCTTTCGCCCTGCCGGCGCCGCCCGCGGGGGCGCAGCCGGTGCCGCTGCAGGCGATCCACGGCGGCGCGACCTTCACCCGCAACGGCGCGAACCTGCTGGTGACCACGCGCAACGGGGCCGGGACCAACCACTCGGCGATCGACTGGAGGAGCTTCTCGGTCCCGCAGGGCAGCGTGACGCAGTTCCTGCAGCCCTCGGCCAGCAGCACCTCGATCAACCGGGTGGTGGAGGCCAATCCTTCCTCGATCCTCGGCCAGCTGAGGTCCAACGGGCGGCTGGTGCTGGTGAACCCGTCGGGCATCACGGTGGGCGGCAGCGCGGTGATCGACACGGCCGGCTTCACGGCCTCGACGCTCGCCATGAGCCCCGAGGACGCGAAGGCGGGCCTGCTGCGCTTCGGTGGCCCCGGCGCGCTGCTCAAGGTGGAGTCGGGCGCGGTGGTGCGGGCGCAGGGCGGCGACCTGGTTCTGATCGCGCCGCACGTGCAGACGGCGGACAAGGCCCTGCTCCAGAGCGACGGCGCCACCCTGCTGCTCGCCGGCCAGCGGGTGGAGATCACCGGGCGCGGCCTGGAAGGCATCCACATGGAAGTCCAGGCCGGCAACGAAGCCGTGAACCTGGGGACCCTCCAGGGCGATGCGGTCGGCATCTTCGCCGGCACGCTGAAGCACAGCGGCCTGGTGCAGGCGCAGTCGGCGAGCGTCGAGGGCGGCAAGGTGGTGCTCAAGGCGACCGGCGACGCCCTGGTGGACGGGCGCATCACGGCGCGCGCGGGCGAGCGCGGCGGCCGCGTCGACGTGCTCGGCGAGCGCGTGGGCCTGCTGGCGGGCGCGCGCGTGGACGCGAGCGGCGCCGCGGGCGGCGGCCAGGTCCGCATCGGCGGCGACTCCCAGGGGGGCAATCCCGATGTGCCCAATGCGCGGCGCACCTCCGTCGATGCCGGCGCGAACATCCAGGCCGATGCCACGCGCGAGGGCGACGGCGGCCGCGTCATCGTGTGGGCCGACGAGGGCACGCGCATGCACGGCACGATCTCGGCGCGCGGCGGCGCGTGGGGCGGCGACGGCGGCTTCGCCGAAGTGTCGGGCCGGCAGTCGCTGCAGTTCACGGGCCAGGCCGACCTGCGCGCGCCGCGCGGGAAGACGGGGACCTTGCTGCTGGACCCGGTCGACATCACCATCCGGCCGGCGGACTCGTCCGACCCGCTTCCGGAAGGCGAGTCGATCCTCACGACCGAGTCGTTGAACAAGCAGCTGGAACAGGCGAACGTGACCGTGGCGACGAGTCCCTCCGGGCTCCAGGGCGAGGGGCACATCAGGCTGGCAGGGGATGCCGCGGTCGCCTGGAAGTCCGGCAACCAGCTGACCCTGTCCGCGGACCACGGCATCGACCTCCTGGGCCAGATCACGGCGACCACCACCGGCGGCGCGCAGGGCGCCACGAACGGTGCCCTGCGCCTGATCGCGGGCGCCGGCGACATCGTGCAGGGACCGGACTCCGTGGTCCGCGTTGCCCGTCTTCACGCCGAGGCGCAAGCCGGCAGCGTCGGCATGGGAGGCGCCAACCGCGTCGGCCTGCTGTCCGGGGGCGCTCTCGGCGACTTCTCGTTCCGCAACGCCGACAACCTGGGCATCCAGGACGACGTCGTCCTGGCCGGCGGCAAGGTGAGCCTGCACTCGGACGGCGACATCGTCCTGGGCGGGAGCCGGCCGGTGGCGGGAGTCGCCCTCGCCGGGGTCGCGGGCAAGGAAGTCGAGCTTACGGCCGGGGGCTCGCTACGGCCCGTCGCCCCGAACACCGCCGCCACCATCTTCGGCCTGGCCGGCGTCAGGGTCGACGTCGGCGGCGATGCCGACTTGGGCAGCACCCTGGTGCTCAGCGCCGGCGCGCCGATCACGGTGCTTGCCGGCGGCCGCATCGGCTTCGGCGAGATCCTTTCGGCCGGAACCACGGGGGCCGGCGGCGCGGTGACGCTGCAGGCCGGGGGGAACATCGACGGCGGGACGATAGGCGCGAGCGGACTGAACGGCGGACGGGGCGGCACGGTCACGATCACCGCCACGGCGGGCGACATCGCCGTGGACGCGGTCGCGGCGGACGGCGGCAGCAGCCTCGACGCCAACGGCGGCGCCGGCGGCAGCATCGCGCTGACGGCCGGCGGGCAGGTCCGTGTGCGCAGCCGGCTGTCGGCGGTGGGGGGCCAGGTCTTCTCCGGGACGGCCGCCACGACGGCGAGCCCTGCGTTCGCTGCGGGCGCGGGTGGGAATATCGCCGTCACGGCGGCCGGCGACGTCGTGATCGGCGCGCGCGGCGGGCTGTCGGCGAACGCCGCCCAGGTCCGCGCGGATGGCGGCGCGGCCTTCACCACGCTGGGCGCCGCGGATGGCGGCGCCGGAGGCGTCGTATCGCTCACCTCGACCGGCGGCGGCATCGACCTGTTCGGCACGGTCGGGGCCAACGGCGGCAGCCCCCTCAACGGAGCCGCCGCGGGGGGCGGCCAGGTGACGCTGTCGGCGCTTTCCAGTGCGCCGGGCCAGGGCCGGATCCTTCTCTCGGGCGAACTGTCCGCCACCGGCTCGTCCGCGCGCTCCGGAACCGGCGGCGCCGGCGGGGCGATCACGGTCGAGGCCGGCGGCAACATCACGACCAACCCGGCGGAGGGCGCGCGGCTGTCCGCCCGCGGCGGCAGCAGCACCCTGGAGACCGGCGGGCGCGGCGGCACGATCACGTTGCGCACGGTCACAGGGTCCCTCCGCGCGGCCAATGCGACCGTCGAGGCGCAGGGCGGCGAGGGCCGTGACGGCGGCCGGGGCGGCGATCTCGTCGTCCAGTCCGCGGGCGACGGGCTGGTCTCCCGGCTGGACGCGCAGGGTGGGGCGGGCAACGGCAGCGTCCCGGCGCCAGGCGGCACCGGGGGCGCGGGTGGTACGGTCACCGTGGGGGTGGACGGCATCCTCGACGTCCCGGAGATCCTCGCCCGCGGGGGCCAGGGCGGCGTGGCGAGCGCCACGGTCGCCGGCGGCAGGGGCGGCGCGGGCGGCTCCGTCGACATCAGCTTCACCGGCGCGACGGGCGTCCTGGACCGCGTGGCGAGCATCGACGCCGAGGGCGGCGTGGGCGGCTCCAACGCAGGCGGCGCCACCACGAGCGCGCTTGCCGGAATCGGCGGCGACGGTGGCGCGGTCACGGTCCGCGGCAACGCGCTGGCGGTCGGCCGCGCCGGGACCAACTCCATCCGCATTTCCGCGCGAGGCGGGGCGGGCGGGGTGGCGGAACTCGCGACGGGGCGCAGCGCCGATGCGGGCGCCTCGGGCCGCACGCTGCTCACGGGCGGGAGCGTCGTCCTGCGCACCGTGGAGTTGTCCGGCGACACCGAGGTACGGGCCACGCAGGGCACGGTGGAGACCGCGGCCGGCACCTTCCAGCTCTGGCGGGCGGGCAAGGGCTTCCACCTGGGGGCCACGGAAGGCATCACGCTGGCCAGCACCCTCGCCGCCTTCGGCGACCCGGGTTCGGCGCTGAGCCTGCACAGCACCGGCGGAGACATCCGCCAGGGTCCCGGCGCCGGCTTGCTGGCCGCTTCCGGCCTGATCGCGCAGGCGGATGGCGGGGACGTGAACCTGACGCGATCGAACGTGCTGCGCTCGGTGACGGGAAGCGCCAGCGGCCGTTTCGACCTGGTGAACGCCCTCGGCCCCGTGGGAATCGATGCGCTCGCGACGCCGTACGCCCGCAGCAGTGGCCTCAGCGGCAACGCCGGCGTGTCGGTCCGCTCGGCCGGCGACATCGTGGCCCTGGCGCTGGTCACCAGCAGCGCCGGATCCGTGTCGCTGGTCGCGGGCGACACCCTGCCGCCGATCAACGTCGGCGAGCTGCCGCTCCCGCCCATCGAGTTGCCGACCTCCGGCGCGGGAGGCTCGGCGCTCGCCCGCGGCCGGATCGCTGCGCAGGGCGACATCGTCCTGCGCGGTTCCCAGGCCGTGGAAAGCACCACCGCGGGCGGCGTGGTCCTGCAGGGCGCCACGCTGGACGCCGGCGGCGACATCCTGATGGAGGGCGCGAGCCCCGGCGTCGTCGGCGTCGCCGTGGACGCTTCGCACGTCGCCAGCAGCGGCGGCAGCGTCACCTTCCGGTCGCCGCAGGCGGTGCGCGTCGCGTCCTCCACGCTGCAAACGGCGGCGGGCGGGGTCTTGCACGCGGAGGGCTCCTCCGTGCTCCTCGAGGAAGTCTCGATCGGCGGGGGTGCGCTCTCGGGCCAAGCCTCCGCCGGCGACTTCCGTGTCCTCGCCACGCAGCCGAGTCCCGCGCCGCTGCGGCTCGGCGCCCGCGGCATTTCGGCCACCGGCGCGGTGTTCGTTCGCACACCCGGCCTGCTGCAACTCTCGGGCGTCGTGCAGGCGGGGGCGGGCGGCGACGCCCTCACGCTGGTGGCTGCCGACCTGCTGCGCGACGGCGCCGGCGCGCTGGAGACTCCCAACGGCCGCTGGCTGGTCTACCTGCCGGACACCAGCGCCAACCTCGCCACCGCTGCGCCATCCGGCAACCTCGCGCTGTGGGGCCGCAGTTTCGCGCTCGACCCGCCGCCCACCATCACCGCCCCGGGCAACCGCTACGTGTTCGCGCGCCGGCCCGTCGTCGACGTGGCGGCCGAGGCCACGAGCAAGGTGTACGACGGCAGCAGCAGCTTCGGCACCCTGGGCTTCACCGTCACCGGGCTGGTGGATGCCGCCAGCTTCGGCAACGTGTTCCTGCAGGACACCCTCACGGGAGCGCTCGCCGTGCCCGCTGCCACGAAGAACGTGGGCAGCTACGCCATCGCGCGCGGGACGCTGCAGGCGCCGGACGGGTATGCCTTCGGCAGCTTCACGCCGGCGCTCGCCAGCATCACGCCCGCCACGCTGGGGGTCGGCGGCCTGGTGGCGCGGGACAAGGTGTACGACGGCACGGTGAGCGCATCGCTGGGCGGCAGCGCGCGCTTCGACGGCCTGGTGGCCGGCGACGTGGTCTCCCTGGGCAGCGTGGACGCCCGCTTCGGCAATCCGGACGTGGGCAGCGCCAAGCCCGTCACGCTGCAGGGAGGTACGCTGGCCGGGGCGGACGCGGGCAACTACACCCTGGTGCTGCCCACCGGCCTGAGCGCCAGCATCACGCCGGCGGCGCTGGTGATCGCCGCCAACAACCAGAGCAAGCCCGAAGGCAACGTGCTGGTGTTCAACGGCACCGAATTCACCGCGCAGGGCCTCGTCGGGGGCGAGAAGGTCGATCGCGTGTCGCTGGCCAGCGCCGGCGCGGCGGCGAGCGCGGCCCCCGGTGCCTACGCGATCACGGCCAGCGGGCCGGTGGGCAGCGGCGGGTTCCGCGCGGGCAACTACAGCGTGTCGTTCCGCGATGGCGCGCTGGCCGTGGTCGGCGCGGGCGCGCCGAGGCCGCCGGCGGTGCAGGTCGCGGAGGTGCAGGTGAACAACCAGGTGGTTACCTTCGCCGACCTGTTCACCGAGGCGACGCAGGCGCATCCGGCCTTCGATACGCCGCGCCGCGGGACCGACCGCGACAAGGACGGCCGGAACCGGGACGCCATCGTCCTCACCGACTCCGCCTGCGTGCGCTGAGGGCCCTCAGAAGCGCGGCAGATCCGGTCGCACGAGCCGGCCGCCGCGCACGAGCATCTTGCCGTACTCGGCGCAGCGGTTGAGCGTCGGGATCACCTTGCCGGGATTGAGCAGCTCCCGCCCGTCGAAGGCGCGCTTCACGCCGCGCATCTGCTCCAGCTCCTCGGGGCTGAACTGCACGCACATCGAGTTGAGCTTCTCCACGCCCACCCCGTGCTCGCCCGTGACCGTGCCGCCCATCGCGACGCTGGTCTCCAGGATCTCGGCGCCGAACTGCTCGCAGCGATGCAGCTGGTCGGCGTCGTTGGCGTCGAACAGGATCAGCGGGTGCAGGTTGCCGTCGCCGGCGTGGAACACGTTGGCGCAGCGCAGCGCGTACTTCTTCTCCATCTCCTGGATCGCGAGCAGGATGTCGGCCAGCCGCTTGCGCGGGATGGTCGAATCCATGCACATGTAGTCGGGGCTGATGCGGCCCGAGGCGGGGAAGGCGTTCTTGCGGCCGCTCCAGAAGCGCAGGCGCTCGGCCTCGTCGCGGCTCACCGCGATGGCGGTGGCGCCGGCGTTGCGCAGCACCTCGCTCATGCGGACGATCTCTTCCTCCACCTCCTCCGGCGTGCCGTCGCTCTCGCACAGCAGGATCGCTTCGGCCGTGAGGTCGTAGCCGGCGTGCACGAAGTCCTCGACGGCCGCCGTCATCGGCTTGTCCATCATCTCCAGGCCGGCGGGGATGATGCCGGCGGCGATCACGGCCGCGACCGCGTCGCCCGCCTTGCGCACGTCGTCGAAGCTGGCCATGATGCAGCGCGCCAGCTGCGGCTTGGGCACCAGCTTCACCTTGACCTCGGTGACCACCGCCAGCATGCCTTCGCTGCCGATCATCACCGCCAGCAGGTCGTAGCCCGGCGCGTCGAGCGCGTCGCTGCCGAATTCCACCGGTTCGCCGGCGGCGGTGTAGCCGCGCACCTTCAGCACGTTGTGCACCGTCAGGCCGTACTTGAGGCAGTGCACGCCGCCCGAGTTCTCGGCGACGTTGCCGCCGATGGTGCAGGCGATCTGGCTGGAAGGGTCGGGCGCGTAGTAGAGGCCGTAGGCCGCGGCCGCCTCGCTGATTGCGAGGTTGCGCACGCCGCACTGCACGTCGGCCGTGCGCGCGACCGGGTCCACCCGCAGGATCGCGTTGAACTTCGCCAGCGAGAGCGTCACGCCCAGGGCGTGGGGCATCGCGCCGCCCGAGAGGCCCGTGCCGGCGCCGCGCGCGACCACCGGGACCTCCAGCGCGTGGCAGGCCTTCAGCACCGCCTGCACCTGCAGCTCCGACTCGGGCAGCGCCACCACCAGCGGCCGCTGCCGGTAGGCCGTGAGGCCGTCGCACTCGTAGGGCGTGGTGTCCTCGTTGTGCCACAGCAGCGCCCCCGGCGGCAGCACCTTCTGCAGGGCGTTCACGACCTGGGCCTGGCGCTCGGCGCGTTGCAGGACGTCGGCGGATCCGGGTGCGTTCATGCGCGCCTCCTGCGCTAGCGGAAGATCACCGTCTTGTGCCCATCGAGCAGCACGCGGTGTTCGCTGTGCCACTTCACGGCCCGCGCCAGCACCATCGCCTCGGTGTCGCGGCCGGTGGCGGTCAGGTCTTCCACCGTGTCGCTGTGGTCCACCCGCGCCACGTCCTGCTCGATGATCGGGCCCTCGTCGAGGTCCGCCGTCACGTAGTGCGCGGTGGCGCCGATCAGCTTCACGCCGCGGTCGTGCGCCTGGTAGTAGGGCTTGGCGCCCTTGAAGCTCGGAAGAAAGCTGTGGTGGATGTTGATCGCCCGCCCGGACAGCTTGCGGCACAGGTCGTCCGACAGGATCTGCATGTAGCGCGCCAGCACCACCAGCTCCGCGCCCTCGGTCTCGATCACCTCGTACTGGCGCGCCTCGGCCTGCGCCTTGGTGGCGGCCGTCACGGGGATGTGGTGGAAGGGCACGTTGTAGCTGGCCGCGAGCTGGTAGAAGTCGCGGTGATTGGAGACGATCGCGCGGATGTCCACCGGCAGCAGGCCCGTCTTCCAGCGGAACAGCAGGTCGTTCAGGCAGTGGCCTTCCTTGCTCACGAAGATCACCGTCTTCATGGGCTGGGCCGACGCGTGCAGCTTCCATTGCATCTGGAACGAATCGGCGAACAGCTTCAGCTGCGCGCGCAGGTCCTCCTGCGTGAGCTGCCCGAGCGCGAAGCGCACCCGCATGAAGAACAGGCCCGTGCCGTGGTCGTTGTACTGGGCGGCTTCCTCGATGTTGCCGCCGCGTTCCAGCAGGAAGCCGGAGACGGCGTGGACGATGCCGGGACGGTCGGGGCAGGACAGGGTGAGGATGTAGGCTGCGGACATATCCTTGCAATTGTGGCAGGGGCATGATTGACCTTGCCGGAGCGCGTCCGGCATCATGCCTCAGCCTTGGAGTTCAGGCCCTTCCATGCAGCGTCGCCAGTTCGCTTCCGCCCTCCCCGTCCTGCTCCTTCCCTTCGCCCTCCCGCGCGCCCGCGGCCAGGCCGGCCTGGCCGGGATCAGCGAGCTCGACGCCAGCAAGGGCGTGCGTGCCGCGCTGGAGAAGGGCGCCCTCGCCGCGGTGCAGCTGCTCGGGCGCCAGGACGGCTTCCTGGGCAATCCGCAGGTGCGCATCCCGCTGCCCGAGGCGCTGCAGCAGGTCGCCGGCCTGCTTTCCACCCTGGGTTTCCGCCGACAGTTGGAGGAGCTGGAAGTCTCCATGAACCGCGCCGCCGAGGCGGCCGTTCCCATGGCGAAGCCCCTGCTCGTGAACGCCGTGCAGCAGATGTCGGTCGACGATGCCCGGCGGATCCTCGGCGGCGGCGACACCTCGGTCACCGACTTCTTCGCCCAGAAGACCCGCCAGCCGCTGACCGAGACCTTCCTGCCGGTGGTGCACCAGGCGACGGCCAAGGTCGGCGTGGTGGAGCAGTACGAGCAGGTTTCCAGGAAGGCGCAGGGCCTGGGCTTCTACCGGCCGCAGGATCCCACCGTGGACCACTACGTCACGCGCAAGTCGCTCGACGGCCTCTTCTTCATGATCGGGGAAGAGGAGAAGAAGATCCGCCGCGATCCGGTGGGGACGGGCAGCGCGCTGCTGCAGAAGGTCTTCGGCTCGCTGAGGTAGGGGCGGCCGGCGCCCCGGGCGCAAAATGGCGGTCCGTCCCAGGAGTTCTCGCATGGCCTACAACGACTTCAACATGGACAGCCACTGGCTGCCCTTCACGCCCAACCGTGCCTTCCGCAAGGACCCGCGGGTGTTCGTCGCCGCCGACGGCATGACGTTCACGACCCACGACGGTCGCCAGGTGATCGACGGCATCTCCAGCCTGTGGTGCGTCGGCGCCGGCCACAACCGCAAGCCGATCAACGACGCGATCAAGAAGCAGCTCGACACGCTCGACTACGCCACCGCCTTCCAGGCGAGCAACGACCAGGCCTTCAAGGCGGCCGAGATGATCGCGCAGATGGCGCCCGGCGACCTGAACAAGGTGCTGTTCTGCAACTCGGGCTCGGAAGCCGCGGACACCTCGCTGAAGGTGGCGCTGGCCTACCACCGCGCCCGCGGCGAGGGGCACCGCAACGTCTTCATCGGCCGCGAGAAGGGCTACCACGGCGTCGGCTTCGGCGGCATGAGCGTGGGCGGCATCCCGGCCAACCGCAAGGTGTACGGCACGGCGCTGCTGCCGCGGGTGGACCACCTGCGCTTCATCCACGACCCGGCCAACGCCTACATCCACAACCGGGAACCGGAATCGCAGGAAGACTTCCTGCTGGAACTGGAGAACCGGATCCTGCCCCTGCACGACCCGAGCAACGTGGCCGCGATCATCGTCGAGCCGGTGGCGGGTTCGGCCGGCTGGTACATCCCGCCCAGGGGCTACCTGAAGCGCCTGCGCGAGATCTGCGACAAGCACGGCATCCTGCTGATCTTCGACGAGGTGATCACCGGCTTCGGCCGCATGGGCACGGCCTTCGGCGCGGACTTCTACGGGGTCGTGCCGGACATGCTGAACTTCGCCAAGTGCGTCACCAACGGCGTGATCCCGCTGGGCGGCGTGATCTGCCGCGACAGGATCTACGACCAGATGATGAAGACCGACGCGGCGGAGCACGTGATCGAGTTCTTCCACGGCTACACCTACTCGGGCCACCCGGTGGCCTGCGCCGCGGCGGTGGCGACTCTGGACGTGTACCGGCAGGAGAACCTGTTCGCACGTGCCGGCGAAATGGGCAAGGTGCTGGGCGACGCCTTCCATTCCACCTTCAAGGGCCTGCCGAACGTGATCGGCATTCGCAGCCTGGGCCTGGCCGCCGCCGTGGAACTGGCGCCGATCGCCGGTTCGCCCGGCAAGCGCGCCTACGACATCTTCGTGGACTGCTTCAAGAAGGGCGCGCTGGTGCGCCCGGCCGGCGACGTGCTGGTGATCGCGCCCCCGTACGTGGTGGAGAAGGAGCACATCGACCGGCTGGTGAACACGCTGGCCGATTCGGTGAAGGCGCACGCCTGAACGTCACCCCCCGCCTGCGCGGGGAGGCCGCTCAGGAAGCCACCTGCGGGCGCTTCTTCTCCATGTCCTTGCGGAAATCCTCGCAGTAATCCTTGCCCGTGTCCTGCGCGGGCAGCAGCACCGACCTGGCGACCAGCGTCGCCGGCAGGTGCTGCGGCACGCCGATGTCCGGCAGCACGTGGCCCGAGCCGGCCAGCAGCAGCACCGTCTTGCCCGGCGCCGCCGACGAGGAGATGGTGCGCGCCATCGAGATGTCGCGCGCGATCTGGACCCGCGTCATCGGCTGGACCTGCGTCTCCGGCAGCATGTCGCAGTGGCCGCGGCGGATCGCCTGCTGCTGCGCCTTCAGCGCCGGCCCGGGCAGCAGCACGTCCAGCGTCTCGTCCTTCATGGCCTGGCGCATCTCCTCGCGCGGCAGGTTGCCGCCCACCACGGGCACCCCGGCCCGCACGGCGGCCATGATCGCGGGTCCGTAGCGGTCCCAGGCCCAGCCGGTGCCCTTGTTCCACTTCAGCGCCTGCTTGACCTCGTCGTCCGATGCGCCGGGTGCCAGCCCCGCCGTGGTGGTGCCGCGCTCCGCCATCTCCAGGGCGACGGCGCCGAGCTGGCCGCGCTGCGCCAGCGTGCTCACCCAGCGCTCCTGGAGCCGGGGATGCGCCGCGGCGTCGTGCTGCTCGCCGATCAGGACCGCGTCGATGCCCTGGGTCTCCGGCACCGGCACCGGGGCGATCGCCGCGCAACCGGCGAGGAGAAGCGGGACGACGGCAAGGGTCAGGCGCATGGCCCCATACTAACGGCCCGCCGGCGCCGGGATGGGCGCCGTTCGTTGCCCGTTCTCAATGTCCCTGCCTTTTTTCCTGCGGGCGGCCGCCACGCTGTTGCTGGCCCTGGCCGCCGCCCTGCTCTGCGCCTGGCTGCGCACGCCCCTGCCCTGGATGATCGGCCCCCTGCTAGCCACCTCCATCGCCTCCATCCTCGGCGCGCCCACGCGCAACTGGCCGCCCCTGCGCAACGCCGGCCAATGGGTGATCGCCGCCGCGCTGGGCCTCTATTTCACGCCCCAGGTGACCGCGCTGGTGGCGAGCCTGTGGTGGGCAATCCTGCTTGCGATCGCCTGGGCGCTGGGCCTGGGCTGGGCCTTCGGCCGCTGGCTGCACCGTCGCCACGCCGGACGCATCGGCGGCGACGAACGGTGCCAGCGGGCCACCACCTACTTCTCGGGCTCGATCGGCGGCGCTTCCGAGATGACCCTGCTGGCCGAGCGGGAACACGGTCGCAGCGACCTGGTGGCGGCGGCGCACACCGTGCGACTGATCATCGTGACGCTGGTGATCCCGCCGGCCATGCTCTATTCGGGCCTGCACGGTCTGGATGCGACGCTGCCCGGGCCGCGCACGGTGCACGTGCCCGGCCTGCTGCTGCTGGCGGCGGCCACCGGTGCCGGGGCCTGGCTGATGGCGCGCACCGGCCGCGCCAACCCGTGGTTCATGGGGGCGCTGCTGGTGAGCATGGGCTTCACGATGGCGGGGCTGGAACTGTCGGCCCTGCCCAATGGGGCGACCAACGTGGCGCAGCTCCTGATCGGCATCAGCCTGGGCGTGCGCTTCCGGCGCGAGTTCCTGCGGGCGGCGCCGCGCTGGCTGCTGGACGTGGCGCTCGGCACGGTGGCCATGATCCTGCTGTGCGCCGGCTTCGCCTGGCTGCTCGCCTGGGGCACGAAGCTCCATGCCGCCACGCTGGTGCTCGGGACTTCGCCCGGCGGCATCGCGGAGATGGCCATCACGGCCAAGGTGCTCCAGCTGGGGGTGCCGGTGGTGACCGCGTTCCAGGTCTGCCGGCTGGTGGCGGTGCTCCTGCTGGTGGAGCCGCTTTACAAATGGATCGGGCCGCGCTGAGGCGGCCCGCGGTCCGAAGCCCGGCCTGGCGGCCGGGCGGGGAAGTTCTTCAGTGGATGACCAGCGGGTTCTGCGCCAGTTCGGCGTAGCCGTCGAGGGTGGCTTCCACCTCTTCCTGGGTCGGGGTGTTCAGCTGCCAGGCGTTGATCTGGCGCTGGAAGGCATCCGCCCAGGAACCGTCGAGATAGACCTCCTTGTTGGACCGCTTGTCGACGATTTCGAATCCGTGCCGCACGATCTGGGGGTGCGCCTCTCCCTCCGCGGGCTCGTTGGCCTGCAGGTGCACCACCACGAAAGAATCGGAGTCGTAAAGCATTTGCATGATGTATTCCTTCTGCCTTAGCTGGCTGCGGAAGACTTCGATTCAAGTGTCGCACTCAAAGTGAAGTGCCGCAGGCACCGGCCGGATTGGCCATGACTCCAATTTAGGTACCGCCTGTCTCAACCCTTGTCGGTAGAGGACCACCGGTTGTCCACTGCGTCACCGTTGGGGTTTGTCAGACGCAGGCGCACGGGGGCGTAATCCATGGAGGGGGCGAACCACAGTTCGAGCTTCTGGTCGTACTCGCGGCGCGGAAGTCGCTGCACCTTGAGCGCGCGGACCTGGCCGCCCGGAAGCGCGAGGTCCTCCTCGCCTTCGACCGAGAAGATCCACGTGTCGGCCTCGCGCGTGCCGGCAGTCGGGAGGGCGAGCTGCGTGCCCGGCGGGAAGTTCGCGGGCCGCGCGGCCAGCAGCGCCGCCACCTGCACGATCACGCTCAATCGATCCTGAATGCCTTCGGCGAGCGGCGCCACGGGTTGGTTGTTGCTGAAGACGATGCGGCCCTGCGCGCGGTCGAAATGCGTGGCCTGCTCGCTGCGCGACTTGTCCGAGAAATAGTCCGGCACCAGGCCTTCCGGCGCGATGCGGCCGGTGCTGCGCTGCACGCGGCTGCCCGCGACGCTGGTCGCTTCGAGCCGGGCTTCGTACGCGCGGCCGTCGTGGCGCCAGTCGAAGACGGCCCGGCCGGCCAGGGAGAACGGGCCCTTCTGCACGGTGACTTCGTAGTGCAGGCGAATGGAGGGCGGGACGGACACGGCCGCCGTGTCCGTCGAGGCCGGAACGGGCGACGGAGCCGAGGCCGCGCCGAGGGCGGCGCGCAGCAGCGAAGGCGCGGGGCGGCGGGGCGGCACGTGCTGGACACGCCGGATCGGCGCCGGCGCGGGCTCCGCCGGTCGCTCGGCCGCTGGCGTCGGCGTGGGCGTGGGCGCTGGCGCAGCGGCCACCACGACGGGCGGCAGCACGACGCTGCGCGTGGCGAACTGCACCGGCACCTGCCGCGCCGGAACCACTCGCCGCGCACCGCCCTGCAGCAGCGCAAGGTGCACCGCGAGCACGCAGGCCGCCAGCGGCGCGAGCCGGCGCCAGGGGGCTGCGCTCGCGCGCTTCATCCCCGGAAGCCCCTCGTAGAATGACGCTTCATGAAGCTGGCAACGTACAAGGATGGCTCGCGCGATGGGCAACTGGTGGTGGTCTCGCGCGACCTGCAGTCGGCCCATTATGCGACCGGCATTGCCGCGCGCCTGCAGCAGGTGCTGGACGACTGGAACTTCCTCGCCCCCCAGTTGCAGGACCTCTCCGAAACGCTGAACGGCGGCAAGGCGCGCCACGCCTTTCCTTTCGATCCCGCGCAGTGCATGGCGCCCCTGCCGCGCGCCTTCCAGTGGGCCGACGGCTCCGCCTACATCAACCACGTGGAGCTGGTGCGGGCCGCGCGCAACGCGGAAGTGCCCAAGAGCTACTATGAGGACCCGCTCATGTACCAGGGCGGCAGCGACGACTTCCTCGGCCCCATGGAGGACGCGAAGTTCTTCAACGAGGAGTGGGGGATCGACTTCGAGGCGGAAGTCGCGGTCGTCACCGGCGACGTCCCCATGGCCGCCACGCCGGAGCAGGCGCTGGACGGCGTGCGCCTGCTGATGCTGGCCAACGACTGGAGCCTGCGCAACCTGATCCCGGCGGAACTGGGCAAGGGCTTCGGCTTCTTCCAGAGCAAGCCCGCCACCGCCTTCAGCCCGGTGGCCGTCACGCCCGACGAGCTTGGCGAGGCCTGGGAAGGCGGCCGCGTGAACCTGGTGCTGCAAAGCGCCTGGAACGGCCGCAAGGTGGGCATGTGCGAGGCGGGCCCCGACATGACCTTCCACTTCGGCCAGCTGATCGCGCACATCTGCAAGACGCGCAACGTGCGCGCGGGCAGCATCGTCGGCTCGGGCACGGTGAGCAACCGCGGCGTGCCGGGCGCCGGCGGCAGGACCGAGTGGCCCAAGGGCTACAGCTGCATCGCCGAGAAGCGGGCGATCGAGACGATCCAGGACGGCAAGCCGACGACGGAATTCATGCGGTTCGGGGACACGATCCGGATCGAGATGAAGGGGAAGGACGGGCAGAGCGTGTTCGGGGCGATCGAGCAGAAGCTGGTCGGGCCCTGATCTCCTCCCTCCCCCGCGGGGGAAGGAGCAGGACATACTGCGCGGCATGAGCGCCGCGTTTCCGGCAGAGAAGAACACCCAGCGCTGGTCCTGGCTGCCCGCCCAGGGCTCCTGGCGCTACCACCTCCTGCTCGCCGCCACCGGCATGCTGGTCCTCGGGCCGCTCGCCGGCGTCACCGCGGCCTACATGAACTTCTCGCTGGGCTTCTTCGTCGGCGGCCAGGTGCTCGCCGGCCTGCTCGGCTCCGCCGTCACCGCGGGCTACGGCGCGGAGGGCAAGCATGGCGCGAACTACATCCAGACCGCGGCGGCCTCCGTCGCCAGCATGAGCGGCATGGCGGTGCTGGTGCAGGCGATGGTCTGGATGGGCCTGCCGCAGCCGCCGGCGTGGCAGCTGGTGGCGTACTTCGTGTGCGTCGGCATGTTCGGCGTCGGCGTGGGCATGCTCTACACGCCGGTGCTGGTCGACCGGCTGCGGCTGGCCTTTCCCTCGGGGCTGGCGGTGGCCAACATCCTGCGCGCCCTGACGGACACGACCCTGCTGCGGCACTCGGTGAAGCAGCTCGCGAGCGGCGGCCTCGCGGGTCTCGCGTCGGGCCTGGCCGCGAGCCGGCTGGCCTTCCTCGGCGCCATCGAGTTCTCCGCCCCCACCTTCGGGGCCGGGCTCGTGGTCGGTGCGCGCATCGGCGTGCCGGCGGTCCTGGGCGGCGTGATCAGCTGGGCGCTGCAGCCCTTCTTCGTCTCCATCGGCTGGCTGCAGGCCGGCGACCCGTTCCGCAAGATCACCTTCCTGATCGCGCTGGGCGCCATCCTCGGCGCGGCGATCGTCGACCTCGCGCTGATCTTCTGGCGCGCGTGGCAGGGCGCCCGCCAGGCGCGTGCGGTCGAAGACGACCCGGAGTGGCGCCGGGTGCACCGCGGCCGCCTGTGGCTGTGGGTCGTCGCGTGGGCCGCCGCGATCCTCGCCACCGGGCACCTCCTGCTGAAGCAGCCGCTGTTCTTCCTCGCCCTGGCCATCGCGCTGGTGTTCCTGTTCGCCCTCGTCAACGGCATTTCGGCGGGCGTGAGCGACTCCAACCCGATCTCTTCCGCCTTCGTCGTCTCGGTGGTGGTGATGGCGCTGCTGGGCCTCACCGATCCCGGCGTCGGCCTGATGGCGGGCGCGATCCTGCTCGTGTCCACCAGCGTCGCCTGCGACATGCAGCAGGACCGCTCGACCGGCTGGCGCCTGGGCACGCCGCGCACGCTGCAGTTCCGCTACCAGGTGCTGGGGATCCTGGTGGGCGCCGTGCTGGCGGTGGTGTTCGCGCGCCTGTTCATGGCGGCCTATCCCGTGCTGCTGCAGGACCAGACGCTGATGAAGGCGGGGCAGCAGCCGGCGGAGTGGAGCTCCGCGATGACCTACAAGTTCGTGGGCGTGCTGCGCAGCCTCACCGACGACAAGCCCTACCAGCGCACCGCGATCCTCGTGGGCATCGCCCTCGGCTTCGCCATCGAGCTGCTGCGCAAGTGGCTGAAGCCTCGGCACTTCGTGCTGGATGCGATCGTGCTGCCCTCGCCCTATGCGCTGTCGTTCGGCGGCTTCGTCAACCTGCCGACCTCCCTGTGGCTCGGTGCGGGCGGCGTGGTGGCCAGCCTCGTCGAGCGCTTCGCGCCCAGGAAACAGCGCGCCCTGCCGGAAGACATGAGCGGCACCTCGCTGTTCGGCGGGGGGCTGATCGCCGGCGATGCGATCGCGGCGCTGGCCATCGGGGCGGCGGGCCTGCTGTCGACGGTGTTCTGACCCCGCAAGTCACAGCCGCAGCCAGGACGTTCCCTTCTCCTCCGCCATCGTCCGCTCCAGCGCCACCAGGAAGCCGTCGCACCACCAGTGCACGTCGTAGCGCCGGATGGTTTCCATCAGCGCCCGGTGCCTGTTTCGCCGCTCTTCCAGCGGCATCTGCAGCGCCAGCAGGATCGCCGCGGCCGTGCCTTCGGTGTCGTAGGGATTCACCAGCAGCGCCTCGCGCAGCTGTTCCGCGGCGCCCGCGAAGCGCGAGAGCACCAGCACCCCGGGATCCTCTTCGTTCTGCGCGGCGAGGAACTCCTTGGCGACCAGGTTCATGCCGTCGCGCAAGGGCGTGACCAGGGCCACGCGGCTCGCGCGGTAGAGGCCGGGCAGGCGCGCCCGCGCCACCGTGCGGTGGATGTAGCGCACCGGCATCCAGTCCAGCTCGCCGAAGTTGCCGTTGATGGAGCCGCACAGCGACTCCAGCTCGTGCAGGATCTCGGTGTAGGCGCCGACGTTCTCGCGGCTCGGCGAGGCGATCTGGATCAGCGTGGCGCTGGACCGCAGGTCGGGGTTCTTGGTGAGGAACTCGCGGAACGCGCGCATGCGCTGCGGCAGCCCCTTGGAGTAGTCGAGCCGGTCCACGCCCACCAGCAGCTTGCGGCGCGAGTATTCCATGCGCATGCGCTCGTACATCTCCACCGCCTCGGGCGCGCGGGCGAGTTCGTTGAACTCCTGCACGTCGATGCCGATCGGGAAGGCGCCGGCCTGCACCGTGCGGCCGAAGGCGCGCCAGCGGCCGTCGTCCACTGGCTGCGCGTGCGCCTCGGTCTCCACGTAGCGGGCGAAGTGGTCGAGGTCCGCCTTGCTCTGGAAGCCGACCAGGTCGTAGGCGAACAGGGCGCGGATCAGCCAGTCGTGGCCCGGGATTGCCGCCAGCATCAGCGGCGGCGGCAGCGGGATGTGGAGGAAGAAGCCGATGCGCTGCCTGCAGCCCAGCGCGCGCAGTTCCGCCGCCAGCGGGATCAGGTGGTAGTCGTGCACCCAGAGGATGTCGTCCGGCCGCAGCAACGGCAGCAGCTTGCGCGCGAACAGCTGGTTCACCCGCCGGTAGCCGGTGATGTAGCCGGCGTCGAAGTCCGCCAGGTCCAGCCGGTAGTGGAACACCGGCCACAGCACGCCGTTGGAGTACCCGAGGTAGAAGGCGTCGTGGTCCACCTGCGAGAGATCGACCGTGGCCAGCGTCACCGGCCCGGCGCGCTTGAACACGACGTCGTCGCTCTCGGTCGCGTCCACGATCTTGCCGCTCCAGCCGAACCACATCCCGCCCGTGCTGTTCAGGACTTCCGCGAGCGCAACCGCGAGGCCGCCCGCCGCCGTCTGGCGCGGGTCGGCGATGCGATTGGAGACGACGACGAGACGGCCCATCCGGCGCCTAGATCACGTTGTCCCACGGTGCCGACAGGCGCACCGCGGCATTGATGGTGCCGACCATGGAATAGGTCTGCGGGAAGTTGCCCCACATCTCGCCGGTGATGGGGTGGATGTCCTCCGACAGCATGCCCAGGTGGTTGCGGTGCTTCAGCATCACCTCGAAGATCTCGCGCGCCTGGGCCTTGCGGCCGATGCGCGCCAGCGCGTCGATGCGCCAGAAGGTGCAGACGTTGAAGGAGGTCTCGGGCTTGCCGAAGTCGTCGGCCGCCTCGTAGCGGCGCATGAACGGGCCGTCGCACAGCGACTTCTCCAGGGCGTCGACGGTTGCCACGAAGCGCGCGTCGTTCGGGTCGATCATGTTCACTTCCGCCATCAGCAGCGCGCTGGCATCGAGGTCGCGGCCGCCGAAGCTCTCGGCGAAGGCCTGGCGCTCCTCGCTCCAGGATTCCTTCAGGATGCGGTTGCGGATGATGTCGGCCCGCTCGCGCCAGTAGCGGATGCGTTCCGGCAGGCCTAGCGAGCGCGCCACCTTGGCGAGCCGGTCGCAGGCCACCCAGCTCATGAGGGCCGACGAGGTGTGGATGCGCGCGCGGGTGCGCAACTCCCACATGCCGGCGTCGGGCGAGTCGTAGATCCTGAAGGCCTGCTCGCCCACCGCCTCCAGGTGCACGAACTCGGCGCGGCCGGCGCGGCGGAACAGGCGGTGGTCGTGGAAGGCCTGCGCGGCCGCCAGGATGATGTTGCCGTAGACGTCGTGCTGGAAGTGCTCCTGCGCCTGGTTGCCCACCCGCACCGGCCCCATGCCGCGGTAGCCGGGCAGGTGCTCCAGGATCGCTTCCGGCAGCTTCTCCTCCTGCCCGATGCCGTACAGCGGCTGGATGTGGCCGCCGCCGGTGCGGATCACGATGTTCATCAGCCAGCGCAGGTACTCCTCCATCGTCGCGACTTCGGAGATCGAGTTCAGCGCCCGCACGACGAAGAAGGCGTCGCGCAGCCAGCAGTAGCGGTAGTCCCAGTTGCGCCCGCTGTTGGGCGCCTCCGGGATCGAGGTGGTCATTGCGGCGACGATGGCCCCCGTGTCCTCGAACAGCGACAGCTTCAGCGTGATGGCGGCGCGGATCACCGCGTCCTGCCACTCCAGCGGCACTGCCAGCGCGCGTGACCACTGCTTCCAGTAGGCGATCGTCTCCTGCTCGAACAGGCGGGCGGTGTCCTCGATGCCGGAGGCGAGCGTCTCGTCCGGGCCCATGATGAAGTTCATCGGCCGGTCGACCACGAAGAAGGTCTCGGCCAGGATGTACGAGACCGGCGCGTCGGTGTTCACGCGCAGCGTCAGGCCGGGGCCGACGAAGCGCAGGTGCGAGCTGCCCTGCGTCACCTGCGGCGGCTGGCGGCCCCATTCGAAGCGCGGCCGCAGCACCACGCGCATGCGCGGCGAGCCCTGCAGCACCTTCACGCGGCGAATCAGCGTGGTGGGCCGGAACATGCGGCCGCGACTCCAGAAGCGCGGCGCGAAGTCGACGATCTCGATGCCCTGGCCGCGTCCGTCGTACAGGCGCGTGCGCAGGACGGCCGTGTTGGGCTCGTACTCCTGCTCGCTGCGTTCCAGGCCTTCCAGCTCGAACTGCCACACCGCGCCGTTCTCGCTCGGGTCGAGCAGTGCGTTGAACACCGGCTCGCCGTCGAAGCGGGGCAGGCAGCACCACATGAGGCGGCCTTCGCGGTCGATCAGGCCGCTGTAGGCGCAGTTGCCGATCATGCCCAGCGAGAGCGAGTTGGGGTACGTTGTCTTGTTCATTTCGTTCGCGTGAGACGGGCGGCGACAGCCGCCTCCAGTTCTTGTCGGAGGGCTTGCGGGTCGCGCAGGCGGCGCCAGGCGCAGGTGGCGCCCTCGCCGACCTTGATGCCCATGCCGCCGAGGCGCTGCACGGTGGAGAAGCCGACTTCGTCGGTGATGTCGTCGCCGATGAACACCGGGATGCGGCTGGCGAAGGGCGGCTCCGCGAGGAAGGCCTCGATCGCGCGGCCCTTGCTGGCGCCGCCCGGCTTGGCTTCGACGACCATCTTCCCGAGCTGCAGGGTGATGCCGGGCGATTCGTCGACGGCCTGCTGCATCGTGCGCCGGCACAGGTCCTCGAGGTCGGGCCGCTGGCGGTAGTGCAGCGCCAGCGAGCCGCGCTTGTTCTCCACCAGCAGGCCGGGGTTCTGCGCCGCCAGCAGGCAGGCGGCTTCCTCCACCGCGTCGAGCGGCTGCGTGTGCAGCAGGTGCACAGCGCCGTCGGCGCCGCGGCGCTCCGCGCCGTGCACGCCGGCCACGGGCAGCTTCAGGGGATCGAGGAAGTCGTCGATCTGCGCGATCGGGCGCCCCGAGATCACGGCGATGGCGCCCTGCAGCCGGCCGTGGAGATCCTGCAGCACGCCGATCAGCGGCTCCGGCACGTGCACGGCGCTCGGTTGCGGCGCGATGTCGACCATGGTTCCGTCGAAGTCGAGGAACAGGGCGCAGGAGGGATGGAGGATCTCCGCAAGCGTCATGCGACGGAACCGTAGCAGAACCCGCAGCGCTGCGGCGAGACGTTCGGACCGTCGGCCGACGTAGGAGCGGGCCGACACCGTGCTGGGGTGTGCGCGGGCGACCAGCCCATCCACGCCCAAAGGCCGAGGTGCCGGCGCGGGCGCGCGGGGTGGACTAAGCTCCCGCCCCATGGACTACACCCGCTACGAAACCCTGCGCATCGCGCGCCGCGGCCCGGACGACTCGGTGCTCGACATCCAGATGAAGGCCGCCAACGGCAAGCTGCCCACCGCCGGCCATGCCGGCCACCGCGAACTCGCCGAGATCTGGCGCGACGTCGGCGCGGACGAGACGGTGCGCTGCGCCGTGCTGCGCGGCGAGGGCCTGGGCTTTTCCGGCGGCGGCGACTTGGCGCTGGTGCAGGACATGGCCAGCGACTTCGACACCCGCACCCGCGTGTGGAAGGAGGCGCGCGACCTGGTCTACAGCGTCATCAACTGCGACAAGCCGATCGTCAGCGCCCTCCACGGACCGGCCGTGGGCGCCGGGCTGGTCGCCGGCCTGCTGGCGGACATCTCGGTCGCGGCGCGCGACGCGAAGATCGTCGATGGCCACACCCGCCTCGGGGTGGCGGCGGGCGACCATGCCGCGATCGTCTGGCCGCTGCTGTGCGGCATGGCCAAGGCCAAGTACTACCTCCTGCTCTGCGATCCGGTCAGCGGCGAGGAGGCCGAGCGCATCGGCCTGGTGTCCCTGGCGGTCGACGGGGAGCAGTTGTTGCCCCGGGCCTACGAGATCGCGGACCGGCTGGCGCAGGGCAGCCAGAGCGCGATCCGCTGGACCAAGTATTCGCTGAACAACTGGCTGCGGCAGGCGGGCCCGGCCTTCGACACTTCGCTGGCGCTCGAGTTCATGGGCTTCGGCGGCCCCGACGTGCAGGAAGGGATCGCCTCCCTGCGCGAGCGGCGCGCCCCCAACTTCCGCTGAAGGGACCCGCGATGAAGAAACTTCTAGCCTCCCTGCTGCTCGCCGTCCCGGTGGCGGTACTGGCCGAATCCGGCGTGCCCGTGAAGGTGGAAGGGGCTTGGGCACGGACCATCGTGCCCGGCCAGCAGTCCAGCGGCGCCTACATGACGCTCACGGGAAGCGAGCCGCTCACGCTGCTGGGCGCCGAGACGCCCGCCGCCGGCATCGTCGAGATCCACCAGATGAAGATGGAAGGCGACATCATGAAGATGCGCGCGGCCGACACCCTGCCGCTGGCCGCCGGCCAGCCGCTGCAGCTGGCGCCGGGCGGCTACCACTTCATGCTGATGGACCTGAAGAATCCGTTCAAGGCCGGGTCGCAGATCCCGTTCACGCTGCGTTTCCGCGACGCCAAGGGCAAGCTGCGCACCCTGCCGCTGCGCGTGCCGGTCCAGGCGGCGCCACCCCGCGAGTCGCGGCAGTAAGTGCCGCCCGGGGGCGCATTGGGGTAAGCTGTCCGCACGACAACTACCCGAGGAGCGCGCGGCCATGAGCGATGAGAACAACTTCGGCTTTGCGAAGCTCGTCCCCGGCTTCGACTTCCTGCAGAACCTCGCCAAGGGGGCATCGCAGACGATGTCGCAGATGCCGGGCCTGTCCAACTGGGTGGCACCGACGCTGAGCGTCGAGGAGCTGGAAAAGCGCATCGCCGAACTGAAGGCGGTGCAGTTCTGGCTGGAACAGAACGGCCGGGCGCTGGCGGCGACCATCCAGGCGCTCGAAGTGCAGAAGATGACCCTGGCGACGCTGAAGGGCATGAACTTCAGCATGGGCGAACTGGCCAACGCGCTGCAGGTGAAGACCGGCGAGACGATGGCGAGCGGTGCCCGCAAGATGGGCGAAGCCGCGGAGGCGGCCGCCGGCGCCGTGTCCGGTGTCGCCGAGGCGGCGGCCGAAGCGGCGAACGCGGTGCGCAGGAAGG
The DNA here is from genome assembly GCF_016722785.1 of Ramlibacter monticola. Lineage (GTDB taxonomy): Bacteria > Pseudomonadota > Gammaproteobacteria > Burkholderiales > Burkholderiaceae_C > Ramlibacter > Ramlibacter monticola. The sequence continues at coordinate 224,808 of NZ_JAEQNE010000009.1, forward strand.
CCGGCGGGAAGAAGGCCGAGGAGCCCGCCGCCACCGAGGAGGGGAGCGCCGGCGTCAAGCCGGTCGATCCGCTGCAGTGGTGGGGCGCGCTCACGCAGCAGTTCCAGGAAATCGCGGCCAACGCGATGAAGGACGCGATGCAGAAGACCTCGGTGGACACCGCCCGCAACATGGCCATGAAGGCGGCCACCGGCATGGCCAAGGCGGCGGCGGGCGTGGCCAAGACCGCGGTGGCGCCAGGCTCCGCGCCGGCTCCGGCCCGCAAGGCCGCGGCCCGCAAGGCGACCGCGCGCAAGACGCGCGCGAAGAAGACCGCGACCTAGGAGCCGCCGTGCAGCTCTTTCCCTTCGGCCATGCCACGCATCCGCAGTGGCAGATGGCGGCTGGCCTCGTGCTCGCGCAGGTGCGGGCCCAGATGGCCCTGCACGGCTACGCGGCCGCGCCCACGCTGGGGCTGCTGTACATCACGGACCATTACGCCGCGGCGGCCCAGGACATCCTGGACCACCTCGGGGCCGAACTGCCCGAGGTGACCGACTGGGCCGGCACCGTCGGCGTGGGCATCGCCTCCTCGAACGTGGAGTACTTCGACGAGCCGGCGATGGCGGTGATGCTGTGCGCCCTGCCCTCCGACCAGTTCCGCGTCTTTTCCGGCGTCGCCCCGCTGGCGGCAAGCTTCCGCGCCCACACGGCGCTGGTGCATGCGGACGCGGCCACCCCCGACGTCGCCGAACTGATCGCGGAGATGGCGGACCGCACGGCCACCGGCTACCTGTTCGGCGGCCTGGCCTCCAGCCGCAGCGACGTGGTGCAGTTCGCGGTCGGCGGCAATGGCAACCTGAGCGGGCACGGCCACGCGGGGGGCGTGTTCCGTGGCGGGCTGTCGGGCGTGGCCTTCGCCGAGGGCGTGCAGGTCGTGTCGCGCATCACCCAGGGCTGCCAGCCGGTGGCGCTGCCGCGCAGCATCACCGGCGCGGACGGCAACCTGGTGACGGAGCTCGATGGCGAGCCGGCGCTGGATGTGCTGCTGGAGGACCTGCGCCTCTCGCTGGACGAGCCGCAGGCCGCCATGGCGACCCTGCGCACGACGCTGGTGGGGCTCACGCAGGCCAGCGAGGACGTCGTGGGCCGCACCGGGCACTTCGGCAGCGACGTGGTGGTGCGGCACATCCTCGGGCTCGATCCGCGCCGGCGCGGCGTGGCGGTGGCGAACAAGGTGGACGAGGGCATGCGCCTGGCCTTCTGCCGCCGCGACGCCGAGGCCGCGCGCGCGGACCTGGTGCGCATCTGCGCCGAGATCCGCGAGGAGTTCGAGCCGGAAGAACTGCCGCTGGCCGCCGCCGCGGCGCTGGCCACCCCGGATCCGCTGGCGCCACCGAGCCCGGCGACGTCGACCATGGCGGGCGCGATCTACGTCAGCTGTGCGGGCCGCGGCGGCCCGCACTTCGGCGGCCCCAGCGCGGAAATGCAGATCGTGCGCCGCGCGCTGGGCGACGTGCCGCTGGTGGGGTTCTTCGCGGGGGGCGAGATCGGGCGGAAAAATCTGTACGGCTATACGGGCGTGCTCACGGTTTTTCGCTGAGCGCCGCAAAGAAAACCAGACAGCCGAACGCAGAGGGCGCAAAGGTTCGCAGAGAACGCAGAAGAACATCCATTGAATGGATGTCCGCTTTCTTCTGCGTCCTCTGCGCCCTCTGCGTTCGGCCGTTAGGTTTTGTCCCCTACCGCCGCAACTGCGCGAACGCCCCGAACTCCCAGCTGCGCATCGCCAGCACCAGCGTGTAGCCCTCGCGTTCCCGCCCCGCCAGCTTCTGGTCCGCCTGGTGCTGCTGCGCGAAGTCCTGCGCCACGCGCTGCAGCCGCTCCAGGAAGGAGGGCGCGATCGCCCGGCTCACCGCGCCGTGCACCAGCAACAGGCCCTCGGCGTGGCCGTCGAAGCCGCCGTTGAAGTAGTCCAGCACCGCGTGGTCGCGGAAGTAGTGCATCACGGGCCCGTGCGGGCGCCAGCGGAAGGTCTTCGCGAGCTTCAGGCGGTAGCGGTTCAGCGGGCGCAGCTCGATGATGCCGATGCGGTCCAGCGCGGCGAAGTACTTGATGCACTCCGCTTCCGTCAGCCGGTACTCCGTCGTGATCTGGTCCAGCGTCCACTGGCTCAGCACGCAGATCGCGCACAGCAGCAGCTTCTTGTCGGCGACCACCGCGCGTTCCTGCTCCTGCGTGAGCTCCTTCAGCAGCGGCTGCGCATCCGCCACGCGCCGGGCCAGCTCGGCGAAATCGAGCTTCAGCACGCGGCAGATCGCGTCGATGCGCGACAGGGCCATGTCGCCCTTGGCCAGCATGCGCTTGACGCTCGACTCCGCCATGCCCAGGCCCGCGGCGAGGTCGGCATACGTCATCTGCGCGGCCTTCAACTCCTTCTTGAGGGCGAGGACCAGATCGGCGGTGGTGCTCATGGAAGTACAGGAATGCGATACCAGCGGGGCAATGGATCGACAATGTAGCCGCAATTGGGCACCCTTCCGGGGCAGGCGGCGAACACTGCACTCCTCGTCAACGAAGGAGACTCCATGCGGATCACGCTCACCCGGGCCGAGCTGCTGCTCGCAACCCTCTGCGCCCTGCTGCTGCTGGCGGCCCTGGCCGGCCCGCCCGTGAACCAGCCGGCGCACTTCCATGCGTTCGCGGACCAGCGCGCCTTGTGGGGCGTGCCGCACGCGCTCGATGTCCTGTCGAACCTGCCATTCGCGCTCGCGGGCGGCGCCGGGCTGTGGCTGCTGCGCGCGGGCGGGGGGCTGCCCCTCGCGCCCACGCAGCGGGCCTGCGCGCGCCTGTTCTTCGCCGGCCTGGTGCTGACCGCGACCTGCTCCGGCGGGTACCACCTGCAGCCAAGCGACCTGGGGCTGGCCGTCGATCGCGCCGGCATGAGTGTCGCCTTCGCCGGCCTGCTGGGGCTGCTCGTCGCGACGAAGGTGAGCGAGCGCTCCGGCGGGCTGCTCGCGCTGGGCGTGCTGCTCGTCTCCCCCGCGGCCATCGCCGTGTGCCTGCGCACCGGCAACGTGCTCCCCTGGGCCCTGGTGCAGGGCGGTGGACTCCTGCTGATCCTGGCGTTCGGCTTTGGCGCCACCCGGCCGGCCGCGCTGGACGTCCGCTGGGCCGGCGTGCTCATCGCCTATGCGGTGGCCAAGCTGCTCGAGGCCGGCGACCACGCCGTCTTCGACGCAAGCGCGCAGTTGCTGTCCGGCCACACGCTGAAGCATGTGGTGGCGGCCCTGGCCGCCTGGCCGGTCCTTGCCGCGATCAGGGCCCTGCGCCCCGTGCAGAATGCGCCGAGCAGCGCGGCGACCGTCCGCGCCTGAAGGAGGAGAGGGACGCTCATGACTACGGAGACCGTCGCTGCCGAAGCGCCCATGCCCACGGCTGGCGCGCCGCTGCACCCCAACCAGTTCGCGCTGCTGCGCCAGCGCCGCTTCGGGCCCTTCTTCTGGACCCAGTTCGCCGGTGCCGCCAACGACAACCTGTTCAAGTTCGCCTTCACGGTGATGGTCACCTACCAGCTGCAGGTGGCCTGGATGCCGCCGGCCATGGCCGGCCTGGTGATCGGCGCGCTGTTCATCCTGCCCTACCTGCTGTTCTCCGCCACCAGCGGGCAGCTGGCCGACAAGCACGACAAGCGCAGCCTGATCCTGTTCGTGAAGTGGCTCGAGATCGGCATCATGGTGCTGGCCGCCTGGGGCTTCTTCCACGCCCAGGTGCCGGTGCTGCTCGCGTGCACCTTCCTCATGGGCCTGCACTCGACGCTGTTCGGCCCGGTCAAGTTCGCCTACCTGCCCCAGCACCTGGACGAGCGCGAGCTCACCGGCGGCAACGGCATGGTGGAGATGGGCACCTTCGTCGCGATCCTGCTCGGGCAGGTCGCCGGCGGCCTCCTCGTGGACATTCCCGCCATCGGCCCGCAGGCCGTCGGCTTCGCCTGCATCGCCCTCGCGGTGCTGGGGCGGCTGGTCGCGCAGGCGATCCCGGCCTCGCCCGCCAGCGCGCCCGGCCTGCGCATCAACTGGAATCCCTTCAGCGAGACCTGGCGCAACCTGAAGCTCGCCCACGGCAACATCGTGGTGTTCCGCTCGCTCCTGGGCATCAGCTGGATGTGGTTCTTCGGGGCGGTGTTCCTCAGCCAGTTCCCCTCCTTCGCCAAGGAGGTGCTGCACGGCAACGCGCAGGTCGCTTCGCTGCTGCTGGTGGTGTTCTCGGTCGGCATCGGTGCCGGTTCGCTGATGTGCGAGATGCTGTCGCGCCGGCACGTGGAGATCGGGCTGGTGCCGGTGGGCGCGATCGGCATGACGGTGTTCGCGGTGGACCTCTACTTCGCCTCGCGCGGGCTGCCGCCGGCGGCGAACCTCACGCTGGGGCAGTTCGTGGCGATCTCAGCGCACTGGCGCGTGATGGCGGACCTGGCCCTGCTTTCGCTGTTCGCCGGCCTCTACTCCGTGCCGATGTACGCGCTGATCCAGCTGCGCGCGCAACCCACGCACCGCGCGCGCATCATCGCCGCCAACAATATCCTCAACGCGCTGTTCATGATCGGCAGCTCGGTGATCGCCGGCGCCCTGCTGGCGGCGGGCGCCAGCATCCCGCAGATCTTCCTGCTGGTGGGCATCGCCAATGCGCTGGTCGCGTCCTACATCTTCCTGCTGGTGCCCGAATACCTGATCCGCTTCACGGCGTGGGTCTTGACGCGCATCGTCTACCGCTTCCGCGTGCGCGGCGACGAGCAGATCCCCGTGGCGGGCGCGGCGGTGCTGGCCTGCAACCACGTGAGCTTTGTCGACGCGGCGCTGCTGATGGCGGCGAGCCCGCGTCCGATCTACTTCGTGATGGACCACCGGATCTTCCGGCAGCCGGTGCTGGGCTTGCTGTTCCGCCTCGCGCGCGCGATCCCGATCGCACCGCAGAAAGAGGATCCGGCGGTGTACGAGGCGGCGTTCGCGCGGGCGGCGCAGGTGCTGCGCGAAGGGGACCTGCTGGCGATCTTCCCCGAGGGCGCGATCACGAAGGACGGCCAGTTGCAGCCGTTCAAGGGCGGCATCATGAAGGTGCTGGAGACGGCGCGTACCGAGGGCGTGCAGCCGCCGGTGATCCCGATGGCGCTGACCAACCTGTGGGGCTCGTTCTTCAGCCGCATCGAGCAGGGCACCGCGATGGTCCGGCCGTTCCGGCGCGGGATGTTCAACCGGGTGGGCCTGAACGTGGGTGCTCCGTTGCCGGCGGCGCAGGTGCAGCCGGAGGTGCTGCAGCAGAAGGTGGCGCAGCTGCTGGCAGCCTAGGACAGCCTGCGGCACGCGTCATCGGAGCTGCCGCGCATGAACCTGGCGCGCCGCAGGGCCAGAGCGGGGCTGTGACCCGTCCTGAAATCGGTTGACACCTTTCTGGCCCCCAGAAAGGAAGCTCAATTGGCTGAATGGATCAAGAGAACGCAGAACGACTACACGCTGGCGTTCAAGCTGGCGGTGGTTGAACAGGTGGAACGGGGCGAACTGACGCACCGCCAGGCTCAGGACCGGTACGGGATCCAGGGTTCTTCGACCGTACTGACGTGGTTGCGCAAACATGGCCGTCCCCACTGGCGCAAGGCATCATCCATGGGCAAATCAGTCCAGAAGATGTCAGACCCCAGCAAACCCGTGCCGCCGGAGCAGCGGATCAAGGAGCTTGAGCTGCAGCTCAAGGAAGCCCAGCAGAAGGCGGCTTTCTTCGAGGCAGTCGTGGGCGTGCTCAAGCGCGACTATGGAGTGCAGATCGGAAAAAAGCCTGTGGGCAAGTCGTCGCGGAAAAGCTCGTCGAAGGACTGAGCGTAGCGATGGCTTGCCGCTTCATGGGCATCAGCCGGCAGGCGCACTACAAGCGGGTCGCATGCGAGCACCGCCGCAAGGAGCAGCACGCCACCGTGGTGACAATGGTGAGAGACGAGCGGCGCACCCAGCCCCGCATTGGCACGCGCAAGCTGCACCACATGCTGCACGAATCCCTGGAGCACCAAGGCATCAAGATCGGGCGCGATGCGATGTTCGACGTGCTGCGCGATGCCAGCATGCTGGTGCGACCGCTGCGGGCGTACCACAAGACGACCAATAGTCGGCATTTCTACCGGCGGCACCCAAATCTGCTCAAGGACGGGCCGGCCAAGGTGGTGCCCACCGGGTGCGAGCAGGTCTGGGTGGCCGATGTGACCTACCTGCGCACCCGCGAGCAGATGGTGTACGTGAGTCTCATCACCGATGCC